>CAVUBF010000001.1:0-11254 GCA_963739565.1 uncultured delta proteobacterium
GAGGGGCCGCGGACCCGGGCGGCCCCACGGCGGAGCTCAGCCCGCCCCGGTCCACCGGCGCAGCTCGAGCCTCAGCTCGGCCCCGCCCGCCGCGCCGTTCCCCGCCGCGATGGCGCCGCCGAAGGAAGCCAGGATCCCGTGGCAGACCGCGAGACCGAGGCCGGTCCCCTGCCCCGGCTCCTTCGTCGTGAAGAACGGCTCGAAGAGCCGCCCGAGGTGCTCGGGCGCGATCCCGGGCCCCGTGTCGGCGAGCCGCACCTCGACCCCCGCGCCGGCCGCCGGGGCCGCCGTCACGGTCACCCGCCCGCGCCCGCGCATCGCGTCGCCGGCGTTGAGGAGCAGGTTCAGGAACACCTGCGAGAGCCGCCGCTCGTCGGCGAGGACCGGCCCGAGCCCGGGGTCGAGGTCGACCTCGACGTCGACCTCGCGGAAGCGCGCCTGAACGCGCGCGAGCCGGACGGCGGCGTCGACGGCGCGGGCCAGATCCGACCGGCCCGAGGACGGGGGGCGCGGGGCGGGCGAAGTCGAGCAGGTCGCGGACGATGGCGTCGATCCGGCCGCGCCTCCGCGCCGATGCGCGCGAGGAAGTCGTCGACCTCGGGGTGCGGCGCCGGCCCGGAGCCGCCCGCGCGCGAGCTCGACGTACCCGGTGATCGCGCCGAGAGGGTTCCCGACCTCGTGGGCGATCCCGGACGCGAGCCGGCCGAGGGTCGCGAGCCGATCGGCGCGCAGCAGCGACTCGCGGGCGCGGAGCAGCTCGTCGTTCGCCCGCTCCAGCTCTGCCACCTTGGAGGCGAGCCGCGCGCGCTCCGCGCCGAGCGCCGCGCCCGCGCGCTCGAACGCGACCGCGGCGCGGGACAGGCCGTGGCCGCTCCCCTCGTCGGGCGGCGCGAGCAGGGGCAGCTCGCCCGCGGCCGCGCCGCCGAGGATCTCCGCGGCGTCGAGGATCCGGCTCACCGGCCGCCCCACCCAGCGCCACAAGAGGACCCCGCCGAGGCCGATCCCCGCCGCGGCCACCGCGGCGGCGAGGAGCCCGACCTGCGGCGCGCGGAGGCCGCCGCGCGCCGCGAGGGGCAGGCCGACGGCGAGGAGGAGCGCCGCGCCGGCCGCCGCCACCGCGGCGACGTCGAGCAGGAGCAGGAGCCGGAGCCGGCGGGCGCGCACGGGCGGTCCTAGCGGAACACGTCCAGCCCGGGGAGGAGCCCGGCGATCCAGCCGCCGAGGTAGAGCCACTCGAGCGCCCCAGCGACGAGGAACGGGCCGAACGGGACCGCGTGGCGGGGCGGGACCCAGTCCTCCTCCTCTTTCCCGTCCGCCAGCGCCTCGCCCTCGCCGGTCCCTTCGCCGGTCCCCTCGGCGTCCTCGGCAGGCGGCGGATCGGCGTCGGCCGAGCCCTCCGCGGGCGGGGCACGTCGACGGGCCCGGGCTCGCTCCGCCCGAGCGCGACGAGCGCGAGGCCGTAGACGCTCCCCTGCACGGAGGCGAGGAGCACCACGGGCAGGAGCGCCGGGGCGCCGAGCCACGCGCCGATCCCGGCGAGGAGCCAGACGTCGCCGAACCCGAGGGCCTCCTTCTTCGTGACGAGCTTCCCGGCGCGCGGCGACGAGCGCGAACGCGGCGAAGCCCGCGCCCGCGCCGACGGCGGAGGCCGGCAGCGACGCCGCGCGGCGCCGCCCCGAGCGCCGCCGCCCCGAGCCCGGCGGCGATGAGCGGCCACGTGAGCGCGTGGGGGAGGAGCCAGGTGGCGAGGTCGATGAGCGCGAGGGCGAGGAGCGCGTCGACGAACGCAAGCTCCGCGAGCGCGGCGGCGGAGAGGCCGTGGCGGCGTCCAGGCGAGCCACGCGGCGACGGCGCCGGCGAGCTCCAGCGCGACGTAGCGGAACGAGATGCGGGCGCCGCAGCGCCGGCAGCGGCCCCGGAGCACGAGCCAGGAGACGACGGGGACGTTGTCGTACCAGGCGATGGGCGACCGGCACGCGCGGGCAGCGTGAGCCCGGCGACACCACCGACTCGCCGGCGGGGATCCGCGCGACGACGACGTTGAGGAAGCTGCCGATCGTGGCGCCGAGCGTCACGACCCACACGCCGATGGCGAGCCTGCAGCGCTCCTCCGTCCACGTCCGCCTTCAGCCCGCGCGACGCGCCGCCGTGGGCGCGTCCGCGTCGAGCGTCCCCTCGAGCCGTCGCAGGAAGAAGTCCTCGAGCGTCTCCCGGTGCTGCGTGAGCGCCGAGACGCGCCCGCCCGCCTGGACGACCGCGCGCACGGCGGCATCGGCGCTCGCCTCGTCGGCGAAGGTCCAGGTGACGTGATCCCCGTCCCTCGCGAGCGAGGCTCGCTCCGGCGAATGGCCCCTCGCCGCCCGGGCCCGAGAAGGTGGTCTCGACGCCGGTGACCCGCGCCGAGAGGAGCGCGTCCAGCTTCCCGACGTCCCGGAGCCGCCCGCCGATGATGACGCCGACCCGGTCGCAGAGCGTCTCGACGTCGGGGAGGATGTGGGTCGAGAAGAAGACGGTCTTGCCGCGCCGCTTGAGCTCGAGGATGAGGTCCCGCATCTCCTTGCGGCCGACCGGGTCGAGGCCGCTCATCGGCTCGTCGAGGACGACGAAGGCCGGGTCGCCCACGAGCGCCTGGGCGATGCCGAGACGCTGCTGCATGCCCTTCGAGTACTTCCGGAGCTGGCGGTCGGCGGCGCCCTCCAGGCCGACGAGGGCGAGCAGCTCCTCCACGCGGCGGGCGCGCTCCGCCTTCGGGACGCCGGCCAGCTCGGCGAAGAAGGACATCGCCTCGGCGCCGGTGAGGAACTCGTACCAGGCCGGGTGCTCGGGGAGGTAGCCGATGCGCCGCTTCGACGCCTCGCTCGGGATGGGCGCGTCGAAGATGAAGGCCTTCCCGCTGGTCGGGAAGATGAGCCCCATGAGCATCTTGATGGTGGTCGTCTTGCCGGCGCCGTTGGGCCCGACGAAGCCGAAGATCTCGCCCTCGTTCACGGAGAGCGTGAGGTCCTCGACGGCGCGGACGCGGCGGCGGCGGACGCCGACCTCGAACGTCTTGGTGAGCCCCTCGGTCCTCAGGATCATCGGCCCGCATGATCGAGGGAGGGGGCGACGGCGTCAATGCCACCGCGGCCGACCGGAGGACCGCTGCGCTCCGTCTCCTCCCCCGACCAGCCGGCCAGCGCCCGCGACCGCGCGCTGACGAAAAGCGTCACCCCGCCCGACCCCTGCCCCTTCCCGTCAACGTCACGCCGCGGCGCGTCCCGCGGGATCTCGCGAGCTTGGCGCGGCCGGCGCCTGGCATCGCCCATGCTTTGCCCCGTTCCGTCTCCGGGCGGCATGGGCCTCCCGGCACAAAGCGAGCGCGATCATGCGCTCTGGAGGCAACATGAAGAAGGCCAAGGGCTTCACGCTGATCGAGCTCATGATCGTCGTCGCCATCATCGGCATCCTCGCCGCGATCGCGATCCCGAACTTCCTCAAGTACCAGCTCCGCGCCAAGTTCGGCGAGCTGCCGACCAACGTGAGCGCGATCTTCAAGGCGGAGGAGTCGCTCCGGCAGGGCGAGCGCCTCGTCGCCGCCATTGGCCAGCTCAGCGCCGCCGGCGCCGGGCAGTACGCGTCGTTCACGGCCACCCCGACCGGCGGCACGGTCGGGCACCACGAAGCTCGCCTGGGCCGACGGCGACCGTGCGACCTCCCAGGCGATCGACTGGGTCGTCGAGGGCGCCACGTACGGCAAGTACGTCACGCTCGTCGGCGGCTCGGGCACCTCCCTCACGATCTTCGCGTACTCGGACATCGACGGGAACGTGGGCACCACGAACTACGGCTGCGTGGTCCTCTTCAAGCCGCTCTTCGCCACCAACGGCAGCGTCGCGACCGCCGCCCTCGACACGGACGCGAACTGCGGTGGCGCGGCCGTCGTCGCCGCGGCGCCCTGGGGTCAGGAGCGGCGCGTCGACGAGAACAAGTTCTAGGTGCTAGGCTGAAGCAGCTTCGGAGGCCGTCCGGCGCGCGCCGGACGGCCTCGCCGTTCCCGCCGCACCCGTGAGACGCGTCCTCCCCATCGCGGCCGCCGCGACCCTCGCCCTCGCCACCGGCGGCGTCGCGTCGCGCCTGCCCGTCCCGGAGGAGCGCCCCTACGACGTCGCCGTGGTGCCCGCGGCCGCCGCCGCCGCGGTGGCTCTCGCTCGGCCACCCGACGCTCGCTCGCCAACCTCTTCTGCCTGCGGGCGGTCCAGTACATCGGCGAGCCGCGCGCCGACCGAGCGCGGCTGGGAGCAGGCTCTACCCGATCGTCGATCTGGTCACGGACCTCGACCCCGGCCACGGCTACGCCTACCAGGTCGCCGGGACGATCCTCGGCGAGCTCCGACCGGGTTGAGGAGTCGAACGCGATCCTCGAGAAGGGGATGCGCAACTGCCCGAACCGCTACATCCTCCCCTTCCTGCGCGCGTTCAACGCCTTCTACTATGACGGCGACTACGCGGAGGCCGGCCGCTTCGTGGAGATCGCCGCGCGCACGCCCGGAGCGCCCGGCCCACGTCCGGCAGAACGTCCTCGCCATGTACGTGAAGGGGAGCCGCGCCGACGCGGCCCTCGCGTTCCTCGAGCAGGCGCGACGAAGCCGCGAAGGACGACGAGACCCGACGGGCCTCGAGGCGCAGCTCAAGCAGGCCGTCCTGGAGCGCGACGCGGCCCTGCTCGACGAGGCCGTGGCACGTTACGAGGAGCGCCACGGGCTGCGGCCCTTCGGGCTGCTTCGCGCTCGTCGCGGACGGCGTCCGTCGAGCGCATCCCCGAGGATCCCTTCGGCGGCGTCTACGTCATCGGCGGCGGACGGCCGCGTCCGCTCGAGCGCGCACGACCCGTTCGCGCTTCTCCCCGCCGGAGAAGCCGCGGACGCGGCCCGAGCCGAAGCCGCGCCGACGGGAGGACGGCACCATGAACGTCCTCGCCGTCGCCGCGCGTGACGGTGCGCGAGGCGCTCCGCCGCAAGGTCCAGGTGAACCTGCTCGTCTTCGGGGTGCTGCTCGTCGTGGCGAGCTACTTCATCTCGCACGCTGACGCTCGGGAACGGCACCGGATCATCGCCGACCTCGGGCCTGTCGGCATGCAGCTCATCGGGACGCTCCTCGCCGTCTTCCTCGGGGCGGGCCTGATCGCCGGCGACGTGGAGCGGCGCGTCCTCTACCCGGTCGTGGCGAAGCCGGTGGCGCGCTCGCAGTACCTGATCGGGCGCTACCTCGGGCTCGCGGCGACCCTGCTCCTCAACCTGGCGGTGATGGCCGCCGCCCTCGCGGCGGTGCTCGCGGTCGAGGCGGGGTCGGTCCGCCCGCTCGACGCGCCGCTGCTGGCCGCCTTCGTGATGATCGGGGTCCAGCTCCTCGTGGTCGCGCGCGGTGGCCGTGCTCTTCTCGTCGCATCACGAGCACCACCCTGGCCGCGATCTTCACGCTCTCCGTCGCGTCGCGGGCCAGCTCACGAACGAGATGCGGGACCTCTGGCGCGGCGGAGGGCGCGTGGCTGGCGCAGCGCGATCTGGTACGCCCTCCCGAACCTCGGGGCGCTGAACCTGAACGAGGCGGTGATCTACCACCGGCCCCCGCCGCCCGACGCCTGGCTCGCCGCCGGCTACGGGCTGCTGTACGCGGCCGCCACCCTGTCGCTCGCCTGCGTCGCGTTCGAGCGGCGCGACTTCCGCTGATTCGGCTCCGGGCATGACCCCTTCCTCGAGCGAGGAGCCGGTCGCGGACGGGGCGCCTTCGTCGCCTCGTCCCGGGTGGCAGCGGCACGCCGGCTGGATCGGCGCCGTGCTCCTCCTGGGCTTGTTCGCGTACTCGAACTCGTTGCACGGTCCGTTCGTCTTCGACGATCGCCAGCACATCCGGGACAACCCGCTCATCCGCGACCTGGGCGGGCTCCTCGAGCGCCTCCGGGTACCGCTCGCAGCCGAACCGCTTCCTCGCCTACGTCGCCTTCGCGCTCAACTACCGGCTGGGCGGGCTCGATCCGTTCGGCTTCCACGTGGTCAACGTCGCGATCCACCTCCTCTGCGCGGCGGTCGTGTACGCGCTCGTCGCGCTCACGCTCCGGACGCCCCGCCTCGCGCGCTCGGCCGTCGCCCCCTGGCGGAGCGAGATCGCCTTCGCCGCGGCCGCGCTGTTCGTCTCGCACCCGCTCCAGACGCAGGCGGTGACCTACGTCATCCAGCGGGTCACCTCGCTCGCGACCCTCCTGTACGCGGTGGCGCTCCTGCTCTATGCGCGCTGGCGGCTCGCGCGCGAGACCGGGGCGTGGAGCCCCGCGCGCAGCGCGGTGACCTACGCCCTCGCGCTCGTCGTCTCCGTCGCGGCGATGAAGACGAAGGAGATCGCGTTCACGCTGCCGTTCGCCATCGTCCTGTACGAGCTCTGCTTCTTCGGACCCCGGCCGCGACGGGCGCTCGCGCTCGTCCCGTTCCTCGCGACCTCGCTCGTCATCCCCTCGACGCTGGTCGACCTGCACGCGCCGGCGGCGGCAATCGTCTCCGCGGCCGCGGAGCGCACCCGCGTCGAGACGGCGCTCCCCCGCCTCGACTACCTGAGGACCGAGATCGCCGTCGTGGCCGAGTACCTCCGGCTGCTCGTGCTCCCGCTGGGCCAGAACCTCAATCACGACTTCCCGGTGCAGCGGTCCTTCCTCGCGCCCCGCGTCCTCGCGTCGGCCGCCTTGCTCCTCGCGCTGCTCGCCGCGGCGGCGTGGCTGTACCGGCGCGCGGAGCCCCGCGACGGGCGGCCCGCGGTCGACCCCGCGGCGCGCCTCGTCGCGTTCGGGATCGGGTGGTTCTTCCTCGCCCTCCTCGTCGAGTCGAGCCTCATCCCCATCGACGACGTCATCAACGAGCACCGGGTGTACCTGCCGTCGATTGGGTTCTTCGCCGCCGCCGCGGCGGGCGGCGCCCTGCTCCTCCGCCGCGTGCGCGGCGCCGACCCGCGCCGCCTCGTCGCCATGACGGCGCTGCTGCTCGCGCTCGTGCTCGCGGTCGCCACGCTGGGACGCAACGCCGTCTGGGCGAGCGACGTGTCGCTCTGGGCGGACGCGGCCCTGAAGTCCCCGAACAAGGTGAGGCCGCTCAACAACCTGGCCGCTGCGCTCGCGACGGCAGGGTTCCCCGAGGAGGGGGTCCTCGCCGCCCGGCGCGCGGTCGCCCTCGAGCCGCGCAACGCAATCATCCGGGGGCAGCTCGCCGCTGCCCTCGCGTCCCTCGGCCGGATGTCGGAGGCGGAGGTCGAGATGCGCGAGGCGATCCGGCTCGACCCGACACGGCCCGAGCACGTCTTCAACCTCGCCCTGCTGCTCTCCAACACCGGCCGCCCGGAGCTGGCGAGGACGTGGTTCCGCCGCTTCCTCGAGATCGCCCCCGCGTCGCCGGAGCCCTGGGCCGGCATGCGCAGGTTCGCGCGGAGGTTCGTCGACTGACGCGGCGCCGTTTCGCGCCGCGCCGCCCACCTTCGCCCACCTGCAAGGAGTAGCGGGGTGCGCAACGAGTGTCGTGCGCGCCGCGCGGCCGGCCGGAAAACCCTCGGGACCTCGCGGGGCCCGCCGCCGCCGCGCGGGCCCGGGACTTGCTCTGGAGGTTCCACGTGAGACGCGCACACGGCTTCACCCTCATCGAGCTCGTCGTCACCATCGCGATCATCGGCATCCTCGCGGCGACCACGTACGGCCTGTCGCGGGCGGGCCTGCGCAACGCGAGCCTCAGCTCGGCGACCTTCGAGCTGGCGTCCCGGCTCTCGGGGCTCAAGGCGACCGCGATCACCGAGCAGGAGGACTACCTCTTCGTGGTCGTCGACGCCACGGACGCCTCCGCCTGCAGCGCGACCGCAATCGCGAGCTGCGGCCGCTGGTTCATCCTCCGGTCACCGGACGCCGGGTTCACGCTCTCGGGGTTCTCCCCGGCGAGCCCGGGCGACCACGCGCTGTTCATCGAGCAGGAGTACTTCCCGCGCGGCGTGAAGCTCTACCCGGACGCGACCGGGTCGCCGCCGCCGCCGTTCTCCGCGATCTCGTACTTCCCCTCGGAGCTGACCTATACGGACCTGGGCGTCCGGCGGTTCGCAATCCGCTTCGCCCGCGACGGCTCCGTCGTCGGGGTGCCGCAGGGATCCGCCACCGGCCCGTGGACCGGCTATGCCTTCGCCCTCACCACCGACCTGCAGGGGCAGTCGGGCGCCGCCGATCGAAAGGGGATCGTCGTCGCGTTCCCCGCGGGAGTCGCCCGCGCCTACTCCGTCCCGTGAGGAGCGCCATCATGCGCAGGATCCCAAATCGCGAGAGGACCGGCAGCGCGCGGGGCGTCGCCCTGCTCGAGGTCGTCATCGCTCTCACCCTGCTCTCCATCGGCCTCGTCGGCATGATGCGCCTGCAAATCCTCGGGATCACCGCAAACGGCGGCGCCCGGGCGACGACCTTCGCCGGCCAGCTCGCGACGGAGCTCGCGGCGGGGCTCGAGCGGCTCGAGTTCGACGATGGTCGGCTCGACGGCGCGTCCGGCACGACCGCGCCGAGCCCCTTCGGCCGGCTCATCGGCGCCAGTCTCACCGCGTCCCACGTGCACGCGTGGGACGACAGCCCGGGGATCCTCGGCGTGCGCCCCGACGCGGCGCTCCTCCGGGATCCCACCGACCCGACCCTGCCGCAGTACAAGCGCCGCTGGAGCGTCTGGGACTACGAGACCACGACCGCGTCGGGGAAGGCCGCCGCGAAGATCATCGCCGTGTCGGTGATCTACAAGGAGCGCGGCAACCCCGTGGAACGCGAGAATCGTGGTCCTGACCCACAAGCCGAACGCCGGCCTCGCCGTGTCGTTCGTGTCCGGCTACCGGTGATCGACATGCGCACGCTCTCCCGCCCCCGCGGCGTCACGCTGATCGAGCTCCTCGTCGCGATGACGATCAGCGCCGTGGTCCTCGTCGGCGTCATCGGCGTCGCCCTATCGCAGCAGAAGGCGTACCACGACGGCGCGCGGACCCGGGCCGCCCAGCAGTCGGCCCGGAACGCGATCCTGTTCATCGAGCAGAAGCTCCCGGAGGCGGGGTACGGCATGGCGCCCTCCCTCGCCTTCGACTTCGACCGCTACACGACGGGGCCTTGCCCGCCCGAGCTCGTGTCCGGCACGAGCTGCGCCCGCGACCGCACGAACGACTCCGACGAGCTCGTGTGGTATGCGCGGAATCCCTCGTACTGGGTGCCCTTCGACGCGGCGGGCGTGAGCACCTACGAGCCCGCCGGGCGCGCCTGGAAGGTGACCGCGTTCTCGCCGACGTCGAACGCGATCACGGTCCGGGCCCGGGAGGGTCAGTCGTTCCGCAAGGGCCAGGTGCTGCAGGTCGTCTGCGAGGGGGCCGCCCAGTACGCCTACGTCACGGTGTCCACCAGCGTCGCCGCCCCGGGCGGCGGGGGGCCGGTGGACATCGCCCTCCAGCTCGCGTCCGCGGCGGACCCCTTCCGCCGGCAGAACTCCGCCACCGACGCCTGCTTCACCACCGGCAGCGCTCGGGCGTTCCAGATCGACCGCTACCGGCTCCACGTCCGGCCGGTAGACGTCGGGGGTGGGCAGAAGGACCCGTACCTCGTGCTCGACCAGGGGATCGACACGCCCAACACCAGCATTGCCGTCGACGAGGCGGACGAGCAGCTCATCGCCGCGGGCATCGAGTCGATGCAGGTCGCGTACGTGCTGGCGAACGGGACCGAGGTCGGCACCACCTCGGGGACCGCCATCACCTTCGCGGCGGGGGCGCCGGGCGACGCCGTCGCGAACAAGATCACGACCCTCCAGTTCCCCGGCGCGGCGCCGGCAGGGACCGAGTCCATCTACTCGCCCACGAGCTGGTACCGCTACTACATGGGGCCGCCGCCCGCGTCGGAGCGGAATACCAACCACCAGGCGAACATCCGCGCGATCCGGCTCGCCCTCGTCGCGCGGTCCCCGACGCAGGACCGGACGCAGAGCAGCGTCGCGCCGATCCTCAACTTCAACCAGACCGCGGCGCCGCCCTGGATCACCAGCGGGGACGGATACCAGCGCGTGTCGATCGAGGCGACCATCCCCCTCCCCAACATGCTCACCCAGGGGATGGTCTACTTCTAGGAGCCGCCATGCGATCCCGAATCCCGCCCGCGCGCGGCAGCACCCTCATCGTCGCGCTCATCCTCCTCGCGGTCCTCTCCGTCCTGGGCGTCGCCGCGGTCTCGCTCGCGTCGCGCGAGCGCCAGCACGCGGCGGGCAAGGCGCGGGTGGACGCCCTGCTCGCCTGCGCCCAGGCGGCGCGGGCGCAGGTCTGGGCCGAGGTGGCGCGGTACGGCCCCGGCTACTTCACGAGCGCGCGGGCGCTCGACGCGCCCATCGACCTCTCCGGCTACGGGCACCTCGCCGCGCCGGCTCACTACGACAGCACGACCGCCATGCACGTCGACCAGGTGGTGGCCGCGTTCGACAAGGGCACGAGCGACGGCGCGCCCGCCCCGATGGTCAATCTGACGAACGGGGCGCCCGGCGGTGAATCGCTCCTCGGCGGCCGCGCGTACCGGATCACCGCCCGCTGCACCAACTCCCGCGAGAACTCGTTCGAGGTCGAGTTCTCGATGCGCTTCGCGCTGTTCTAGGAGGCTCCATGCGCCCCGCGACCGTCCGCAAGCTCCGCCTCCCGCTGCTCCTCGCCCTCTCGGCCCTGGCGCTGCGCGCCGACACGGGCGCCGCGCAGACCTGCTCCACGGGCCTCTCGGCGAGGGGCGCCGCCTCCTCGAGCCTCGTCGACACGATGCTGAACGCCGGCGACCTCGAGGACGCCGCCTTCTACACCTCGAAGGCCAGCATCCCGAACATCTTCTTCATCCTCGACAACTCCGGGTCGATAATCCGGCTCCCGCCCAATGGCCCCGGGTTCTACCCCGGGAAGTACCCGCCCCTCGCCGACCCCAAGTGCCCGGCCAGCTTCGACCCCGCGGGCGCCCCGACGAAGGACCCGAACTGCCAGTACAAGAGCCTCTCCGCCCACACCGACGACTGCTCCACGATGACCTCGACGGACAACGCGAACTGCCCGGTCATCGGGTGCGGCGACGACGCGGTCTCCGCCGGCGCCGCCTTCTCGGGTGACGGGACCGTCATCGGCTGGTTCCGGGACCGCCAGTTCTTCCCCCCGTGCAGCGACGCCGGCTCCTACGGCGCGAAGTACGGCGGGAGCACGATCGATTACGCCGACCTCGCGT
>CAVUBF010000002.1:0-565483 GCA_963739565.1 uncultured delta proteobacterium
CCGCCTCGTCCTCGAGGACGCGCTCGGGTTCGCGAAGGGCGACCCGCCGGGCCACCCCGTCCCCTGAGCGGGCGGGCGAGCGGGCCTCCTTCCGTGGGGGCGCCGCGCGTGCTAGAAGCGCGGCGCGATGGGCCTGGTCGATCTGCACAGCCACATCCTGTGGGGGATCGACGACGGGTGCGAGACGCCCGACGAGACCCTCACCGCGGCGCGCCTGCTGGTGGAGCTGGGGTTCACCGACTCCGCTCCGAGCCCCCACGCGATCGCGGGGCTGCCCTCGGGCGACCCGGGCCGCGCCGGCGCGCGCCTCGCCGACGCCGAGGCGCTCCTCCGCGAGCAGGGCATTCCCCTCGCGCTCCACCGGAACGCGGAGAACCGGCTCGACGAGGACTTCTTCGCGCGCGCCGAGGCCGCGGGGCGGCGCGGCATCGGCGCGTCGCAGCGCTGGGTGCTGCTCGAGCTGCCGTTCGAGGGCGCCGTCCCGGCGCTGCCGGACCTCGTGTTCCGCCTGCGCCGCAAGGGCATCCTCCCGCTCTTCGCCCACCCCGAGCGCTGCGCCGAGTTCGAGCGCCCCGGGCGCGCCGCCGAGGTGGTCCGGCTCGGGGGCGCTCTCCAGCTCAACGTCGGCGCCCTGGCGGGCGTGTACGGGAAGCCGCCGCGGCGGCTCGCGGAGGCGTTCCTCGACGAGGGGCTTACGCGGTCGCGGCGACCAATCTCCACCACGCCGAGGGCGCCCACGAGTGGCTCGACGAGGCGCTCGCCGCGCTGGAGCGGCGCGCCGGGACCGAGGGGCTCGAGCGGCTCATGTCCGAGAACCCGCGGCGCATCCTCGCGGGCGAGGACCTGCCGGGGTGAAGCGCGCGCTCCGGGCCCTCGCCGGCGTGGCGGTGTCGGTGGTGGCCCTCTGGCTCACCCTGCGCGGCAAGGACCTCGGCGCGATCTGGGCGGCGATGCGGGGGGGCGACTACCGCGCCCTCGCGCCGTACCTCGTCATCCTCCTCGCCATCCACCTCGTCCGCACCTTCAGGTGGGGGCTCCTGCTGCGCCCCACCGCCGAGATCCCCTTCGCGCGCCTGAACGCGGTCTCGTCCGTCGGGTTCATGCTGCTGATGCTGCTCCCGTTCCGGCTCGGCGAGCTCGCGCGACCGGTCCTCGTCGCCGAGCGGCCGCGCCTGCGATCTCGGCGGCGCTCTCGTCGGTGGTCGTGGAGCGGGCGGCGGACGGGGTGTTCGCCGGGCTCGTCCTGGTCGTCGCGCTCCTGGCGCTGCCGGACGGCACCCCGGGCATCGGGCTGCTCCGGGTCGGCGGGCTCGTCGTCACCGCCGCCTTCGCGGCGGTGATCGCCTTCCTCGTCTTCGCCTACCGGAGCCGCGCGGCCGCGGTCCGGCTCGCCCGGGCCGCCCTCCACCCGCTCTCCGAGGCCGTCGCCGACCGCGCCGCCGCCGTGCTCGACGCCTTCATCCACGGCCTCCGGGTGCTGCCCGGCGGGCGCAGCGTCGCGCTCTTCTTCGGGCTCACCGCGCTGTACTGGGCGCTCGTCACCGTCGGGATGGCGGTCCTCGCGTCGGGGTTCGGCTTCCACCTGGGCGTCGCGCAGGCCTGCGCGCTCGTCGGCGTGCTCGTGGTCGGGGTGATGATCCCGGCCGGCCCCGGCATGATCGGGACGTTCCAGGGAGCGATCCTGGTCGGCCTGTCGCTCTTCGCGCCGGCGCAGGACGTGGCGACGCGAGGGATGGCCTACGCGAACGTGCTCTGGGCCGCGCAGATCGCGCAGGTCACCGCGCTGGGGGTCCCGTTCCTCTTCTCGCGCCACGTCGACCTCGGGCGCCTCACGGGCGCCGGCGCGGCGATGGAGCAGGGGCTCGAGGCCGAGGAGACGGAGTACCGCTCCGCGGGGATGGCGCTGTCTGAGTCCCGGGGCGGCTACGCCGCCACGTCCGCCTGGCGGTCCGCGCGGAGCAGGTCGAGCGCCCCCTCCACCTCGTCGAGGAAGAGGGCGTCGAGCTCGCGATCGATCCGGGCGAGGTACTCGTCGAGCTCCGAGGGCGGCAGCTCATCGAACGGCAGTTCGAAGTTCACATCTCCTCCTCGAGCCAGCGCAGCAGGGCTTCCTTGATCCGGTCGGCCGGGCGCCGCTCCGGCAGGGTCGCGGCGGGGGGAGCGGGCGCGGACGGCGCGGGGAGGGGGAGCTCGCGGGGCGAGAACTCCTCGGTGCGGGTCGAGAGCGACGGCTGCGGCTTCCGCATGCGCAATCCTCCGATATCGCGCGGATGCTCTCACGCAGAGTCCGGCCGTCAAGAAATCGGCCGATGCTGGGCCGATGCTTGACGGTCCCCGCCGATCCCCCTATAAACCCGCGTTCTCAGGCCAGGTGAGGTAGCTCAGTCGGCTAGAGCGAGGGTCTCATAATCCCTAGGTCGGGAGTTCGATTCTCCCCCTCACCACTAAATATCGCTGGAAACACGGGCGCTTCGCGGCGCCCGTCGTCTTGCCTTTTCGGGTGGCCGGCGCGCTGGTACTTCCGGGCGCAAGGCGCGTCCCAAGCGCGGACAGGAGCACTTCGTCGCGAAGCTCCTCCCGGAGCAAGCGAAGGCGCTCCGTGATGCCGCCCTCCGCGCGAAGCTCGAGGAACTCCCCGACGCCGGGGACGCCGCGTCGCGCATCGCACGCGAGCTCGTCCAAGCGTGCATCGACGCCGGGGCGAAGTGGCCCGCCGTCGCGGGTCGGTTCGCTCACGCGAGGCTCGTGCCCGGCATGTCAGCCGAATTCCGCGCAAGCGATCTTAGTTTCAGAAACACGAAGCGTCGTTGCGAGATTATCTTTGAATCGTTCCTGCGCGGTCGGTGTTACCAAGGCTGATGGACTCGATTGGCACCGAGAACAAGAGGCTCAACGATGAGGCTCGGCTCGCGAACCGAGCCGCCCTGCTCACGATCGTGAGCCTGTGCGCGTTCCTCGTCTCCGTCTTGACGACGAAACTGACGTTCGACCGGACGGAGTCGGTGGCCGCCCGCGTGGCCGCGAGTACACCTGTGGTCGTCGGTGCCGTCGTCGCCATCCGCGCGCGGAGTGTGCGTGGACAGCTTCGCGCCCTCCGGGAGGAGAGTGTATCCGTCCCGGCTCGCCGCGACGACGCATCTGGCTAACTCAGGTAGGCTGAGGACCCGGGCGGCGACGCCCTTCAAGAGACTTTCGCCCGCGACGACTGCAGCTCGGCGGCGGCAGCGCACAGCACGCGTGCGATCCGCCACGAGCCCTCGCGCTCGCGCGGCTCGAAACGGACGCCCCCAAATCCCATCCGCGCCGGTTGACTTCGCGCGCCCGATGGCTAATTGAGAGAGAGTCGTGTTCGTGATCGATCCTCACCGCACGTTCTGCCTCGCGCCGCCGACGGCGCGCGCGATGACGTGTGCCCTCGAATCCGACCTGCCTTGGGACCCGCGTCCCGGCGCGCCGCAGCTAGCGCCGGGACGCGCCGCCACCCGTCCGCTCACGAACGCCCGGTCCGCCTCGCGGCGGCCGTGAAGTCGCGCCCCACGCACTCGCATCACCGGCATCGCGGCTGCGTGTGGTGCGCTCCGACGCGAACCATCGACCAGCAGGGAGGATGTCATGTTCATGGAGATGCGGCTCGACCGCAGGCTCGAGCGGCTCGAGGGCGAGCGCCGCCGGCTCGCGACCCGAACGGCGGTGGCGACCCTCACCGCGATCGCCCTCGCGTTCGCCGGGGTGATCGCTTCGGCGACCGTGGTCCATGACGACGCCCCGCTCGCCTTCCAGGCCCTCGCGACCGCGCCGCTTCCGGCGTCCGTCGTCACGGGTGCCTGGGCTATCGTCCTGCGCCGCCGCGCACAGGAGCTCCGGCGTAGGGAAGCGGAGGTCCGATCCGCGCTCGACGACCGGTCGGAGGACCCTTCCGGCGATCTCTCCATGGCGCCGGCCGTCTCCCCCGCGGACCTCATCGCGATCGAGCGCATCCTGCGGGCCTTCTACGAGGCGCCGTCCGGCCGCGCCGCCGACAAGGACTGGGGCCGCTTCCGCGCGCTCTTCGCGCGGGGAGCCCTCCTCGACTCCGGACGAGAGTGGGTGCTCGAGGACGGGCTCCCGGTCGACGCGTTCGTGGCCCTCGCCCGCGGCGAGCCCCGCGAGGTCTGGCTGTACGAGGTCGAGCGGACGCTTCACGTCCTCGGGGACGTCGCCGTGGCGCTCAGCGCGTTCGAATCGCGCGCCCCCGAGGCGCTCGAGCCCGCTCGCGGCGTCAATGTCCTGCGGCTCAGGAAGGGCCGCGGAACCTGGAAGATTGAAGGCGTGACGTCGAGGGCGCTCGAGCACGCGGCCACGATCCGCCGCGCCCTTGCCCCGACGTCCCGTCCCCCTCCGCCGCCCCGGGCGGCTTGACGAAGAAAGGAGAGATTGCCGTGTTCCAGATCCAGAGCCATCACGAGCCCGTTTTCCCCGTGACGATGCCGCGCCCGGCAGGAGCGGAGCGGCTCCACCTCCTCGACGGGATCGCACGAGATCTCATGCCGGCCGTCTGGGCGCTCGGCGTGCAGTGCAGCGTCCTGCGCCTCCCCGCCGATTTCACCGAGCGCGAGCGCCGGCTCATGGACGCCGTCGAGCTGAACGTCCGCCGCATCGCGCGGGTGCTTGCCAGCGTGCACGACCTCGTCCTCGCGGAGACCGGCGAGGAGCCCCCGCTCGATCCACGCCGGTCGCACCTCTCCGCGATCTGCGGCGAGGCCATCGAGCTGCTCCGGGAGGTGGGCGTCGGGGACGCGATCGACCACGAGGGTGAAGGCAACGGCGCGGGCGACTGGGACCCCGACCGGCTCTCCGGCGCCATCTCCCTCCTGCTCGAGTGCGCCCTCGAGTCAGGGCTCGCAGATGCGGGGGTCCAGCTCCGCTGGCGAGGCGGGCCCGGGGACGTCGTGCTCATCATCGAGCGCGCGGCGAGCCCCGGCGAGCAGAGCGGGATTGATCTCGAGTTCGGGGCCGGGTTCGGCGTCGGGCCCGAGCGCGGGGTGAAGGCTGCCGTGGCCCGGCGGATCATCTTCGGACACGGAGGGACGCTCGCGCGCTTCGCCACCTCGCGCGCCGTCGCGTACGTGGCGCTCCTCCCACGCCGATCGCCCGACATCGACTGAAGACCCAAGAGCAGCGCTCATCACCTGAAAGGAGCCTCACATGTCCAGCAGGATCCACGTCGCACGTTCAGAGCTCGACCGCCTCCGCGCTCTCGTCGAGCAGCACTCGGAGGGTCGGGATGCGGCGGCCGCCGAGCGCCTAGGCGCCGAGCTCGACCGCGCGGTCGTCGTCGAGCGCCTCCCGGCCGGTGTCGTCGCGCTCGGCTCGCGCGTCCGCTTCGAGGACGAGCGCACCCGAGTCGTACGGGAGGCCGTGCTCGTCTATCCGTCCGGCGCCGACGCCTCGGCCGGCCGGATCTCCGTGCTCGCGCCCATCGGCGCCGCGCTCCTCGGCCTCGCGGCGGGCGACACCATCGCCTGGCCGCTCCCGGGCGACCGCGAGGCGCGGATCCGGATCCTATCCGTCGAGCGCCCCGCCGCCGCTGAGACGGCGGCTTGACCCCATCCACCGGCGCGGACGTCCCGAATGGCCCGCGCCCGCAGAGAGGAGACCTCCATGTCCATCCGCATCTTCCCGCACGATCGCGCCCTCGTCGTCGACGCGGTCGGGTCCGTGCGCACCGACCGGCTCCTGCTCACGCAGCAGGACGCGACCCGGCTGCGCGCCGCCGTCGTCCGAGCCTGGAGCGATCCCTCGCCGGACGGCGTGGGGCTCGAGGCCACGCTGCTGCTCGCGGCCGCCCTGCGGACCGCCGTCGTGGTCCCACCGGAGCACGTGCCCCGCGACGTCGTGACGATGCGGTCGCGGCTGGTGCTGAAGGACGTAGTGACCGCAGAATCGCCAAGAGGTCGCGCTCGTCTACCCCGAGGAGCAGCACGACGACGGCACCGTCTCGGTGCTGTCGCCCCTGGGGATGGCGCTGCTCGGGCTCTCGGAGGGCGCCCTGGTCGCCTGGCCGCGCCGCGGCGAACGCTCGACTGTGCTCCGGGTCGAGTCGATCCGGTACCAGCCCGAGGCTGCCGGCGAGCTGCACCTCTAGGCAGCTAGAGGTGAGGCGCCGCGGCGCGCGTTCCACGGCGCCGGATTTACGCAGCGAGCGTGGGCGCCGGCGGGAATGACTGCATGCGCGCCGGGCCTTAGATTCGTCTGACCTCGCGACGCTGGAGTGTTCGCAGGATTCCGTTGTCCCATTCGTGGGCTACCCGCTCGCGAGCGAGGCGCAACCTCCACCTCGGCCAGGAGACGAGATGTTCCGGATCAGCTACTCGCGGCGCGCCGCGCTCCTCAAGCTCGCCTGCTTCACCTTTTCACTCCTCGTTCTCGCTGGGATCATCGTGTCCGTGCACTCCGGCCACCATCTCGCGTTCCTCGCCGCGCAGCTCGCCGTTGTCCTTGCGACGGTGAGCGGGGTCGAAGCGTACTGGGCGGGCGTCGCTGCTCGCCGCTTCGAGCATCGGTGACGTGCCCCGGACGGTGCGTTGCGGCCGACGATCGATCGTCGCTACTGCGTCCGTAACGGAGATCGTCCATGGGCTTCCGTCTCGAGCGCGTCGTCGCGGGAATCGACTTCGGAGAGGCATCCGTCGCCGCCGCGCGGTGGGCGGCTACACAGTTCGCGCCGAAGGCCGAGCTGGTGCTCGTCCACGTGCTGCACTTCGACGAGCCGCGATGGACGCGTCGGCGCACCATGCGCAAGCGCGTCCTGGAGCTCGCGCGCGAAGCCGCGGAACAGCGCCTGCGGGAGCTCACGCGCACCATCGGCGCGCCGCTCGTCTTCACCGAGGTCGTCGTGGGCGACCCGGCGGATCGGATCAGCACGGTCGCCGCGGAGTTCAAGGCGGACCTCGTCGTCGGACCGCACGGCGAGCGCCCGCCGCGCTGGACTCTCCTCGGCAGCACGGCGGAGCGGGTCATCCGCGCATCGGATCGGGCGGTGGCGCGACGAGAGCGCCTGAACGACGTGTCGGACAGCGAGCAAACCATCGCTGACGCGGGCTGGCGCCCGGGCGTTCAGGCGTCCGTCGGGGCGCCTCGAACAGAGTCCAGGACGCAGTACGGACGGTGTTGCCAGGGTGGCGACCGGGGCCATCCTGAGGGGAGCTGGGCGGCGACCTTCGAAGGACATCCGGCCCAAAGCTGTGCGCCCGGCGGCCCCGGAGCTCCCACGTGGACGGGATCCGAACGGACGTCGCGATCATCGGAGGCGGGTTCGGCGCGTGCGCCGCCGCGCTGGCCGCCGCGCGCATGGGTCGGCGGGTGGTGCTCACCGAGGAGACGCACTGGGTCGGCGGGCAGCTCACGAACCAGGCCGTGCCGCCGGACGAGCATCCGTGGATCGAGGAGTTCGGGGCTTCGCGCAAGCTACCGATCACTGCGCGAGGGGATCCGCGCCTACTACCGCGACCACCTGCCGCTCACACCGGAGGCGCGCGCGACGAGGGCGTTGAACCCGGGAAACGGCTGGGTGAGCCGGCTGTGCCACGACCCCCGGGTCGCGGTCGCCGTGCTGAACGAGATGCTCGCGCCCTACACGCTCGGAGGGCGCGTGTTCGTCATGCTGTCACAGCGTCCGCGCGCGGCGGTGACACGAGGCGACCGCGTCAGCGGGGTCGTCGTCCGGGACCTACGCTCCGGTCGCGACCACCTCATCGAGGCCCCGTTCTTCATCGACGCGACACCTCAGGGCGATCTGCTCGCGCTCGCGGGCGCCGAGCACGTGATCGGCGCCGAGTCGCGCGACGAGACGGGAGAGCCGCACGCGGCCGACCGTTGCGGACCCGCGCGACCAGCAGGCGGTCACGGTGTGCTTCGCGGTGGAAATCCGTCCCGGCGAGGACCACACGATCGACCGTCCGCGGCAGTACGAGTTCTGGCGCGAGTACCGGCCGCGCGGGTGGCCGGGTCCGCTCCTTGGGTGGACGACCGTGCGGCCCGAGACTGGCGAGCCCCTCAGGCGCGGTCTGTTCGAATCCGACGACGGCAAGCCGTGGTGGACGTTCCGCCGGATCCTCGACCGGACGCAGTTCGAGCCCGGGTTCGCGGCGAGCGACGTCACCGTCGTGAACTGGCCGCAGGTCGACTACTGGGCGGCACCGATCTGCGGCGTCGACCCAGCCGAGCAAGCGCGCAACGAGGACGCTGCGCGCCAGCTCAGCCTGAGCTTCCTGTACTGGCTCCAGACGCAAGCCCCGCGGTCTGACGGCGGAGTGGGTTACCCGGGGCTCCGCCTGCGCGGCGACGTCGTGGGCGGGACGATGGACGGCCTCGCGCAGGCGCCGTACATCCGCGAGTCGCGCCGGATCCGTGCGGAGTTCACGGTCCTCGAGCAGCACATCGCCTACCCGCTGCGCCCCGACGGGCCCGAGCAGTTCTCGGACTCGGTCGGGATCGGCTGCTACCGGCTCGATCTCCACCCGCGCGTCAGCGGCGCCGGCTACCTCGACCTCGGCTGCTGGCCGTTCCAGATCCCGCTCGGCGCCCTCGTCCCCGTCCGCGTCGAGAACCTGCTTCCGGGCGGGAAGAACCTCGGCGTCACGCACATCACGAACGGCGCGTTCCGGGTCCACCCGGTGGAGTGGAGCGTCGGGGAGGCTGCCGGCCTGCTCGCCGCCTTCTGCCTCCAGCGGCACGTCACGCCTCGCGCGGTGAAGCGCAAACGGCCGCTCCTCGACGAGTTCCAGTCGCTTCTCGTCGGCGAGGGTGTCGAGCTCGCCTGGCCCGTGCTGAACCCGGTTTGAGCGCGGCCGCTCGGTTCAGTGGGCCTCCGGCGATGGCCCAGGGGGCTCGGCCGGAGCTGCTGTCGAACGCTCGCGCAAGAGTCCCAGGAGCAGATCGTTCGTGAGCGCCGCCCTCCGACGGAGGTCGCCGAGCCGCGTGCCGACCGTGGCACGGATCGCGTCCCGGGTATCCCAGGAGCGGTCGATCCTGGCGATGAGCTGCCCTATTCCGGTGCTGTCCAGGGGCGGCGTGTCCATCTCCAAATCCTCCAGCAGCCCCGTCACCTTCGACGCGTAGGGCAGCGGGGTGAACGCAGTCCCCCGGAGCGCCGCGAAGATCAGGAAATGAAGCCGCATGCCGACGGCGAGGTCGAACCGGCCCATCAGATCGAGGATCTGCCGGGGTGAGTACCGGCGCCTCAGGATCTCGGCGCGTCTCCGAATTCTGCATGTGCGCCACGACACCGTGGCTGTGCTGGACGTCCGTCTTCTCCATCGGCACGAAGACGACCTCGGCGTCGTAGCGGTCGACGACGTAGTCCGCCGCGTTCGCGAGGAGCGCGTAGTAGTCCTCGGGGTCGATGTCGGGAGCAGCGGGACCGGGCTCCCGGACCGAGAATCCGACCAGCGTCCGGTCGAGCTCGACCCCTTCGGCGCGGAGCGCGTCCGCCGCCAGCTCTTCGGGCTCGAGCAGCAGGGCAGGATCGGCGGTGAGCGTGATCTCCTGGGTGACTCCGACGTCCTCTAGGAGGCGATATCCGAGCCGGTCACGCACGGTGATGACGGTCGATGGCGACGCGTTGAGCGCGTCCCGGACCGCTCGTCTCGTGGAGGACGTCACGAGGGGGCCCGCGCTGATCGCGTACAGCATCACCGGGACCCCGAGCTCGTGCGCGATGAACACCTCCCGCAGGTACGTCTCCCCCTCCCCGTCGTAGAGGATCCCCCCGCCGCCGAGGACGAGGAGATCGAGATCCCGGATCTCCGGCACGATCTCGCGGCGGGTCAACGACCTGGGCGCGACCGCGTGCTCAACGTGGTGCGTGGCGAGCGTGTGCGACGGCACGCGCGAGAAGACGGTCACTTCCGCGGCGACCGTCGCGCGGATCTGCCCGAGGATCCCCTCCAGGATGCCCTCGTCTCCCAGATTCAGCCCACCGTACGACCCGGAGATTCCGATCCGGTAGCGCCTTGGCCTCGTCTCCATCCCCTGCCTCGCTCGGCCCCGTCATGCCGGTGCAGCTTCGGCCGTCGGAAGACCCACATGCGGCGTTCGCGTGCTCAGGAACCAGGCGATCGGGAAGAGCACCAGCAGCCCCGCGAGGACGCAAGCAGTGACCATGACCAGGACGTCCGGATCCGTGAAGTCTCGAGACGCGATCACCATCGCGCCCGCGACGTTTCGCTGCGCCGTTCCGAACCCGAGCACCGGGCTGCGCCCGCGTCGGCTGAGCAGATATCCCGCCGCGAACGCTCCCACGATGAGCAGGACGCCGGACACGACCGCGCCGCTCTTCAGGATCCTGATCAGCTCGTGAAGGTTCGCGCCGAAGGTCGACACGACCACCACCACGAGAGCGACGGTCGCCAGGTTCCCGCCCATCGGGACGAGGCGGGCGGCCCAGCGCGGGGCCACCGCCTTCACCGCGAGGCCGAGCACGATGGGCAGGATCAACGTGGAGAGGAGCGGCAGGCCGATGGCGAGGACGCTCGAGGGAACGTACGAGAAGTCGCGCAAGGAAGGATGCTGCATGGCCAGCGGCACGTAGTACGGGAGAAAGACGACCGTCGCGGGCACGAGAAGCACCAGCAGCGCCGCGCTGAGCGCGAGGTCGCTCCTCGCAGCGCTCGCCAGCTTGATCAGGAACGGCGCTCCAGCCGATCCGGCGAGCAGGAAGAGGCCGAGCGCGAGCGGCGGGTCCATCGGGATCACCCGCTCGATGCCGAGCGCGAGCAGCGGGACCAGGACGAAGTTCGCGACCAGCGCCCGGAACACGGCGCGGGCTTCCCGGAGCGGACGGACGATCGGGCCGAGGCCGTAGGCGAGTCCCACCGACAGCATGCTGCTCACGGCGAAGACGATGATGGAGATGCTCGCCGCCTGTGCGAACGCTGCTCTCATGCCCGCCGCTCCCCAGCTGTCCGACTCCGGAACTCGAACATGCATGGAGCCACGCCTGCGGGCGTGCAATGCGGGCGCAAGGGCTCGGGGCATCGGTGCAGCCCCACGTCTCCGAGCCCGCCGCGCACGGCCCCGCGATGCCTCCAAACGAGCGGGTTCGGGAGCAGCCGGTCGCTCGTTCGAGGCCAGTCACCGGCCTGCGCTGGGCGCTGCGCGTGCCCACCGTCGACGAGTGAGCAGGATGACGCGCCTCATTCCTGCCGTCCGCTGGCTCCGCGGCTACCGGCGCGCGTTCGTGCTCTGGGATCTCGCCGGTGGGCTGGCGGTCGGCTCCATGCTGATCCCGCAGGGGCTCGCCTTCGCGCAGATCGTCCGGGTTTCACCGGTCGCTGGGTTGTGGTCCGGCGTCGCCGCGATGTTCGCATACGCGCTGTTCGGCTCCTCCCGGCACCTCATGGTCGGCCCGGAGGCAGGGACGGCGATGATGGTCGCGGCCGTGCTCACCGACACCGGATTCGTGTCGCCGGCACAGCGGCTCGGGGCCGCAGCGCTCCTCGCCCTCATGGTCGGCGCCGTGCTCGTCGCCGCCGGGCTCTTCCGGCTCGGTGCGATCGCCGACTTTCTCTCGCGGCCGATCCTCGTCGGATACATCAACGGCGTCGCGGTGGTGCTGATCGCCTCGCAGCTGCCGGGTGTGCTCGGCATCCGGAGCACGCAGAACGAGTTCGGCCCGCAAGTCGTGGAGATCGGCTCGAAGCTCGCATCCGTGCACTGGCCCAGCGTGTGGCTGTCGGCGGGCGCGCTGGCGCTCCTCCTCGTGCTTCGCCGGACCGCCCCGAAGCTCCCGGGCGCGATCGTGGTCGTGACAGCGGGGATCATCCTCTCGGCGCTGCTCGACTTCGAGGCGCGCGGGGTCCGGGTGCTCGGTCGCATCGAGCGAGGCCCGCCGGCGATCCGGCTATCCGAGCTACCCGTTCGATCGATGCTGGACCTCGCCCCCGGCGCGCTGAGCATTGCGCTGCTCATCTTCGCGAGCTCGGTGCTGACCAGCCGGATCTTCGCGGACAGGAACCGCGACGCGTTCAGGGCGAACGACGAGTTTTTCGGGATCGCGGCGGCCAACTTCGCGGCAGGCCTCGTCCACGGCGTGCCCGCTGCGGGCAGCGACGCGCGCACCGTCGTCAACGACGCGGCCGGTGCCCGGACGCAGGCCGCCGGCCTGTTCGCCGCTGCCGCCGTGATCGCCGTCGTCTTCCTTCTCGCGCCAGTGATCGCCCTCCTGCCGACCGCCTTGCTGGGCGCAGTGGTGATCGCCTCGGCGCTCTCGCTCTTCGACCTGGCCGGGGTCGTGCGCATCTGGCGCGTGCGCGTTCCCGAGGGCCTCCTCGCGGTGGCGACGTCCGTCGGCGTCCTCGTCTTCGGCATCCTCCCGGGCGTGCTGGTGGCGGTGGCGCTCGCGGTCGCGGATCTGGTCCGGCGCGCCGCGCACCCCCACGACGCGGTGCTGGGGCGGCTCAGGGGGAGGCCCGGGTATCACGACGTCGAGCAACGGCCCGGCAGCGAGACGCTGCCCGGGCTCGTCGTCTACCGCGTCGACTCGCCACTCTTCTTCGCCAATGCGCGTTTCGTCCGCGAACGCGTCCACGAGCTGATTGACACCGCCGAGGCGCCGGTCCGGATGTTCGTCCTCGACTGCGGCGCGATGTTCGACCTCGACGTCACGGCGGCGGAGATGCTGGAGGAGCTCGACCGCGAGTTCGACGCGCGCGGCATCACCCTGGCCCTCGCAGAGCCGCACGCGCCGATGCGCCGCGTCCTGCGGCGGACGGGGCTGCTGGGGAACATCCGCCACGAGAACGTCTTCTCCACGGTCGGTGAGGCGATCCGCGCCTACGTCGAGCGCGCGGAGGCCGATCTCGGGCGGGAGATCGACTGGCGGCGCTTGGACGAGCCGCCTCGTCCGAGCGGGGGCGCGCCGTGATGCTGCACGACCAACGATTCCAGCTGACGAAGGTTGGGCGGGACGCTTCGCCGCGATGTCCCTCCGTCAGCGCTCCAGATGGTCATCTTTGCTCCAGATCACTCCCGGAGGAGCTTCCCGTGGCAAAGCACGTGAGACGCGACGTGTATCCGAGACCCGAGCACCGCTTCTCGAACGCCAGGATCGGGATGACGCACCGGGAATCGGACCCCGACTTCCCGCAGCTGCAGAAGGCGCCGCCCGGCGCGCCCAACGTGGTCATCGTCCTCCTGGACGACGTGGGCTATGCGTGGCCGAGCACCTTCGGAGGACTCGTGCGGACGCCGACGGCGGACCGCATCGCCGGGGCGGGGCTCACCTACTGCCAATTTCACACCACCGGCCTCTGCGCTCCCACACGCGCCGCGCTGCTCACGGGCCGCAATCACCACACCGTTTCGACCGGCGTCGTGGCGGAGATGGCCACCGGGTATCCGGGCTACTCCGGCATCCTCCCGAGGAGCTGCGCGACCATCGCCGAGATCCTGTCGCCGAACGGCTACGCGACCGCCTGGTTCGGGAAGAACCACAACGTGCCGGACGCGCAGACGAGCGCCGCGGGTCCGTTCGACAACTGGCCCATGCGCCGCGGGTTCGACTACTTCTACGGGTTCGTCGGCGGTGAGACCGACCAGTTCTACCCGGCGCTCTTCCGCAACACGACGCCGGTGGACGTGCCGCGCACGCCCGAGCAGGGCTATCAGCTCACCACGGACCTCGCCGACGAGTGCATCCAGTGGATGCGCACGCAGAAGGCGATCGCACCCGACCGGCCGTTCTTCGTCCACTTCGCGCCCGCCGCCGCGCACGGCCCGCACCAGCCGCCGCTCGCCTGGCGCGGTCGCAACAAGGGCCGCTTCGAGATGGGATGGGATCGCTACCGCGAGGAGACGCTGGAGCGACAGCTCGAGCTCGGGGTCGTGCCCGCCGGGACGAAGCTCTCGCCACGCCCCGAGCAGATCCCCGCGTGGGAGAGCTTCGGCGACGAGGACCGAAGGCTGCTCGCGCTTCAGGCGGAGAACTACGCCGACTACCTCGAGCACTGCGACTACGAGGTGGGCCGGCTGGTGGACGCGCTCGAGGCGCTCGGTGCTTTCGACGACACCCTCTTCATCTACATCCTCGGCGACAACGGCTCGAGCGCCGAGGGCGGGCTCGTCGGCACCATCAACGAGGGCGCCACGATGCAGGGCCTCGCGCCGCCGCTCTCCGAGAGCCGACGGTTCGCGGACCGGTGGGGCCTGCCGGGCACCTGGCCGCACTTCGCCGTGGGCTGGGCGTGGGCGGGCGACACCCCGTTCCAGTGGATGAAGCAGGTGGCGTCCCACTTCGGCGGAACGCGCGACGGCATGGTGGTGAGCTGGCCGTCTTGGATCGCC
Source organism: uncultured delta proteobacterium (assembly GCA_963739565.1). Lineage (GTDB taxonomy): Bacteria > Myxococcota > Myxococcia > Myxococcales > Anaeromyxobacteraceae > Anaeromyxobacter. Next base: position 14,323 of record CAVUBF010000002.1, read on the forward strand.
GACAAGGGCGCGCGACGCTTCCAGTTCCACCACGTCATCGACGTCGTCCCCACGCTCCTGGAGGTCATCGGGATCGAGGAGCCTTCGATGGTGAACGGCGTCTCCCAGAAGCCGGTCGAGGGCGTCAGCTTGGCGTACACCTTCGACCGCGCGAACGCCGAGGAGAAGAGCCGGCGCACCGTGCAGTACTTCGAGATGCTCGGGAACCGGGCGCTCTACAAGGACGGCTGGATGGCGAGCTGCCGGCACGGACGGCTGCCATGGGAGACGTCCGGGACGGCGGACTTCGCGAAGGATCGCTGGGAGCTCTACGACGTCCAGGAGGACTTCAGCCAATCCGTCGACCTGGCCGGACGCCACCCGGAGAAGCTGCGCGAGATGCAGGACCAGTTCCTCGTCGAGGCGGCCAGGTACGACGTCTTCCCGCTCGACGACCGATTCAGCGAGCGAGCCGACGTGACGCTCCGGCCGAGCCACTTCGCGGGTCGGAAGGAGCTGACGTTCTACCCGGGCATGGTGCGGCTGCCCGAGGGAAGCGCGCCGCGGTTCTCGAACGTGAGCCACTCGATCACGGTACACGCCGAGATCCCCGACGCCGGCGCGCAGGGCGTCCTGATGTGCATGGGCGGCGACATGGCCGGCTGGACGCTCTTCGTCGACGCGGGGCGCCTGCGCTATCACTACAACTGGTTCGGGTTCGAGCGGTACGACGTCGTCTCCGAGCCGCTGCCCACGGGGCGCGTCGCGCTGCGCCTGGAGTTCGAGTGCGAGGCCCCCGAGAAGCGCGGTGGGCCGGCGGAGGTGCGGCTGTTCTGCAACGATCGGCTGGTCGGCCAGGGGCGGATCCCCAAGCAGGTGCCCGGCCGATTCAGCGAGAGCCTGGACGTCGGCGAGGACAAGATGTCGCCGGTCTACGACGGGTACCGTGACCGCCTGCCTTTCCGGTTCACCGGGAAGCTGGAACGCATCGAGGTGAAGCTCGGGGACGGCGCGGAGCTGACCACAGCCGAACTGATCGACGAGCAGCTCCACGCGGATTGACGGGTCGGCTGCCTTCATCCGTGGAGGACGGGGTACCCTGGGTCGTCCTTTTCGTCGCTGGATTGTTCGAGAGCGTCTCGATGCTCTGTGTGCGCGTCGGCTAAGGCGCCGAGGTGCTCGAGAAGACTGCGCCGCGGGCGCGTCTCAGCGCTCGGCCGCGGCGCGCGCGCCTGGGCAGTCGCAGCACCCGGCCGAGCACGCGGGGAAGACGCCGGACGCCAGGGACCAGGACCCCGTCAGGACCATCGGCGCTGGGAACGTCCGCGGCTCACCTGGACACCCCGCGCGACGTGCTCGTGGATCATCGCGGGAGTTCGATATAGGAACGACGGCAGAGGACGTCGAGGTGCGGACGATCAAGGCGGCCCGCGAGTTTGGACCCGAAGGAGCCCACGATGCATGAGCTCGACATCCTCCTGACCTTCGCCGGCGGCCTCGCAGGGGCCCTCGTGCTGGGCTTCATCGCGCACCGTGCTCAAGCTGTCTCCCATCGTCGGCTATCTGCTGGCAGGGGTGCTCGTGGGGCCGTTCACGCCCGGCTTCGTCGCCGATCGCGCGGTCGCCGAGCAGTTCGCGGAGATCGGCGTCATCCTGCTCCTCTTCGGTGTCGGGCTTCGCTTCCAGCTGCGCGAGCTCATCGCGGTGTGGCGTGTGGCCGTCCCGGGCGCGCTGATCCAGAGCACGGCCTCCACGCTGCTCCTGGCGGCGCTCTTGAGGCCGTTCGGCTGGAGCTGGACCTCCGGGCTCGTGCTCGGCATGGGCATCTCGGTCGCGAGCACCGTGGTCATGGCCCTGGTGCTCGCGGACAGCCACGACCTCCACGCCCCGATCGGCCACATCGCGATCGGCTGGACCGTGGTGGAGGACCTCCTCACGGTCGCGCTGCTGCTGGTGCTGCCCGTCCTCTTCGGCCAGGGCGGCGCGGAACACGGTACTGCGGCCGTCCTCGCGCTGGCGGGCCTGAAGGTGATCGGCCTCGTCGCGAGCGTCGTGGTCCTCGGGCGGTGGGTCATCCCCTGGGCCCTCGAGCGGATCGAACGGACGCGCGTCCGCGAGCTCTTCACGCTCTCCGTGCTGGTCCTCGCCGTCGGCATCGCGGTCGGCTCGGCCGAGGTGTTCGGCGTGTCCATGGCGCTCGGCGCGTTCCTCGCCGGCCTCGCCGTGGGTCGTTCCGAGTTCGCGGCCCGCGCCGCCGGCGACGCCTTGCCGATGCGCGACGCCTTCGCCGTGCTCTTCTTCGTCTCGGTCGGGATGCTGTTCGACCCGCGGAGCATCGTTCAGGTGCCGCTCCTCGTCTTGGTCGTGCTCGCCGTCGTGACCGTCGGCAAGCCGCTGGCGGCCCTGGCGACCGTCCGGCTGCTGGGGGTGCCGCTCGCGACGGCCGCGCCAGTGGGAGCTGCCTTCTCGCAGGTGGGGGAGTTCAGCTTCATCCTCGGGACGGTGGCGCGGCAGCTCGGGCTCCTCGGCGATGCGGGCTGGAACGCGCTCGTCGCGAGCTCCATCATCTCCATCTGCGTCAACCCGCTGATTTATCGCTGGGTCCGCAAGCTCTCGGCCCCGGTGCCTCGGCTCGCGTCGAGGGGCGCGACGGGTGCGGTCGCTCGTCCGCCGGTCGATCCGCAGCGGTGCATCCTCGTCGGGTATGGCCCCGTCGGGCGGATCGTTCACCGGCTGCTCACGGATCGCGGTGCCGCCGTCACCGTGATCGATCTCAACCTCGACACGGTGCGCAGGTTGAAGGCCGAGGGGCTGACCGCCTTCTACGGCGACGTGCTCCGGCCAGGGACGCTCGAGGAGGCGGGCATCGCGACGGCGGGGAGCCTCATCCTGAGCGCCGACCTCGAGGACGCGGCCGAGGTCATCCGACAGGCGCGGTTGCTCAACCCGGAGCTGCGCGTGCTCGCCCGCTGCACGCACGTTCGCGATGCACCTGCGCTCAGGAGAGCGGGGGCCTCCGTGGTCGCCGCCGGCGAGGCCGAGGTCGGGGTGGCGCTCGTGGAGGCGATGACGACCGACGAGGTGACGGAGAGCGATGCGCGGGCCGACCAGCGGAATGCCGTTCGGGCGCGGCTCTACTCCGAGGAACCGTCCGAACCGCTCGCGCCCAGCGCCTGACTCGCGTCTCCGCCGACATCGCCGGCTCAAACGGATGTGCGCGGACCGCGCGCTGGACCTCCAGCCGCTGAAGGCGGTCGTCCGGAAGAAGTGGCGAAACCCAGACCTGAGCGCATCGAGGAGTCCTCGCGTGAGCGGGCCGGCCATCGGCGGGGCGGGGCCGAACGTTCACTCGCGAGACTGCCCGCGAGGTCGGCGCTGGCCACGGCTCGAGTTCCGCACGATCCTCTCGAGCTCAACGGTGACGTTGCGGGCCCGCCGCCGACTGAGGTTCTCGCGCACGAAGCGTTCGAACTCGCTGCGCGGAATCCGGAGCGCGTTCACCACCCGGAAGTGCTCGAGCGCGCCCCGGCGGCACAGCTCGCGAACCGCCTCGACGCCGACCCCCAGCGCCTCCGCCACCTGTCGAGGCGTGAGCGGCCGCTCCAGCACGTCACCGTCTGTGCGCTCCGTGTACAGCAAAGCTGCAGCAAGAACCTGCTTTGCTGCATCCGGCTGCACCGGGCTGCTTCCCGGCTCGGCGGGTCGCGAACCCCGCTCGGGGTCACAGGCTCTCCGTGCGCCGCGAGGTCCATGCTCGCTCGATAGCGGAGGATCATGTGCGCCGCCTCCGCCAGCAGCGGTGCGCATGGCGGAGCCGGTCAGCGCTGCGACCGCCCCGCACGCTCCGTGTACCGCGCTGTAGGTGCGGGACACAGAGCGGCGCCGTGCAGTGCTTGACCATCCGGCCCGTGCGCTTGTCTTCTCCCGCCCATGGAAACGAACGATCGAGCGTTCACGGAGCACCTGCGCGGTGGGCCGCCGCCTCCCGGGGAGCCGTCCGACGACGCGCCCCTTCCGCGGCATCGCGGGGTCCTTCCGAAGGGACCCCTCGTCGTCGCGCTCGCGGGCGCCCTCGTCGGCGCCGTCTTCTCCGCGCTGAGCACCAGCGACTTCATGGCGCACCTCGACCGCCAGGTGCACGCGATCCACTGCTCGTTCCTGCCCGGGGCCGCCAAGGAGATCGCCGAGAGCGGCTGCAGGACCGTGATGATGAGCCCCTACAGCTCGTTCTTCCGCGAGCAGCTGTGGGGCGGAGTCCCCGTCAGCCTGTGGGCGCTCGCCGTCTTCGCCTTCCTCGCCTACCGGGCCGGCCTGGTGCTCTGGCGCGGCCAGACGTCCTCGGGCGAGACCAAGGTGCTGCTCGTCGCGACGGTCCTGCCCGTCTCGATGTCGGTCGTCTACGGCGTCCTCGCGGTCTACAAGCTCGACGCCCTCTGCAAGGTCTGCGTCGGCATCTACGCGGCGAGCGCGGCCTGCTTCGTCGGCGCGTTCCTCGCGCACCGGGCGCAGAACCCCTGGTCCGGAGCCCGGTTCGCGCCTGCGCTGGTGGAGGGAGCCGGCCTCGTCGCCGTGTTGACGCTGGCGTACGTCCTCCTCGTGCCGAAGCCGGATCCCGGGACCTCGATGCGCGGCTGCGGCTCGCTCGTCCGCGCGGAGGACGCCGCGGGGGTGATGATCCCGCTCGCGCCCCACGCCGGGGGCGCCGCGTCGGTCGAGGTGCTCGACCCGCTCTGCCCGTCCTGCAAGGCGTTCGACGCCCGGCTCGCGGCGAGCTCGCTCGGCGAGCGCCTCGACCTGAACGGTGTCCTCTTCCCGCTCGACTCGACCTGCAACTGGATGGTGACCGAGTCCATCCACCCCGGCGCCTGCGCGGTCAGCGAGGCCATCCTCTGCGCTGCGGGCGTTCGCGGCGGAACGAGGGACGCCGCCGCGGCGGGTGCCGTCCTCCGGTGGGCCTTCGCTCGCCAGGCGGAGCTCCGCGAGCTCGCCGCCAGGGACGAAGGAGCCCTGCGGAAGCGGATCGAGCGGGAGTTCCCCGCGGTCAAGGGTTGCCTCGGCAGCGCGGTCGTGAAGAGCAAGCTCACGAAGAGCCTGCGATGGGCGGTCGCCAACGCGATCCCGGTGCTGACGCCCCAGCTGTTCGTCGGCGGCAGCCGCATGTGCGACGAGGACACCGATCTCGGCCTCGAGTACACGCTGACCCGCATGCTGTCGCCCGAGGCGGCGCAGGAGCGCGCGAGGAGGCGCGCCGCCGAGCCGCCACGCGCGCCGCCTCCTCCACACCCCACGGCCGTCGCGGAGCTCGAGACCGAGGTCGCCGCGGAGCCGCTCGCGGAGGTCGCGGCAAAGCCGGGCGCGCCCGAGCCATCGCTCGCCCCCGCCCCTCCGCCCGCGGCCGCTCCTTCGCTCGTCCCCGCAGCCGCGGACGCCGCACCCGCCGGCGCCCCCTCCCCCAGCCCCGCTGACGAAAAGGCCCGCCCATGAGCGACACCTCCAAGCGCTGGATCCTGCTCGTCGCGGCGCTCGCGATCCCGCTGGCCCTCGTCGTCACCTCGGCCGCGTCGGCCCAGTCCCGCCTCGGCGCGAGCAAGTCCGCCACGCGCGACGTCGCGACCGCGAGCGTGGCGAACGACGCGTACTGCACGCCGGAGCTGAAGGCGATCGTGCGCCGCGTCGCCGGCGCGTGCGGCCTGCTCGAGGGGGGCGGGGGCGGGCGGGGCTGCCAGCCGCTCCAGGCGAAGAAGGTCGCGGCGCTCTCCGGCCGCGACTTCAACGCAATGTTCAAGCCGCTCATGAGCCGGGCGCACATCATCCAGTTCGACGCCACGAAGGCCGAGCTGGATCCCGGCGGCTCGCACGCTCGTCGAGAAGGCCTGGAGCGATCAGCGCGGCGCGAGCTTCTTCTTCATCGTCTCGCGCTCGAGCCCGGACGGCGACGAGCAGTACAACGAGGCGCTCAGCCGCGACCGCGCGAAGTCGGTCCTCGACTACCTCGATCAGAAGTTCCACGACGAGGACCTCAAGAAGGAGGCGGGCCTGCTCTGGCTCGGCGAGGAGTTCGCGCAGCTCTCCGACGAGTTCTGCGGCTGGAACCGATCCCGCTCGGGCTCGTGCAGCCGCGCGGACATCAACCGCAGCGCCTTCGTCGCCTGGATCGACTGTGCGATCTGATCGGCGGGCCCGCGCGGCCGCCAGCGTCGTCCTCGCCCTCGTCCTCGCGAGCGGCTGCCGAGACGCGCAACCCTCGACCGCCGAGGCGGCGGTGCCGGAGCGCTTCGCCGGCGTTCGCAAGCAGGCCGCGTCCTCCTCGGCCGCGCAGAGCGCGTTCTGCGAGAGGAGCTATCCCCCCGGCGGCGAGGGGGCTCGCCGGTACGCCGCCCCGCCAGAGCGCCCACTGCCCGGCCCGGACGACGGGCGGAGCCACGCGGGTCCGGGCGGGGCCACGTGGACCTGGGTCAATGTCTGGGCCACGTGGTGCGTTCCCTGCGTGGAGGAGCTGCAGCTGCTCGGGCGCTGGCGGGACGGGTTCTCGCGAGACGGGGCGCAGGTCCGGTTCGAGTTCGTGAGCATCGACGACGCGGCCGCCGAGAAGGAGCTCGGCGCCTGGCGCTCGAAGGGCTTGCCCGGGCCGCTCCGCTGGCTTCGCTCCGAGCCGGACCTCGGGCCGCTGCTCGACTCGTTCGGAGTCGCCCGCGACGCCATGATCCCCATCCACGCGCTGGTGGACCCCTCCGGCTGGCTCCGCTGCGTGCGGGTCGGCGCGGTCCACGAGCAGGACTACGCCGCCGTGAAGGCGTTCCTCGCGCCGTAGCCCGACGCGCCTGACGCTCGTGTACCATCCGTCGCGAACCCGGCAGCGCCGCTCCTGACCCGAGCACTGGAGACCGAGTGGGCTACGTCGAGCAGAACCTGATCACGGGCGAGCGAGTGACCTACCGGGGACACCTTCACTGGGTGGTGTTCGTCTCGCTGAAGGCGCTCCTCACGCTCTTTCTCTCCCCGGTGATCGAGCGAGCCACGTCGGAGTTCGCCGTCACGAACCGCCGCGTGATCATCAAGGTCGGCCTGATCTCCCGCAGGACGGTGGAGATCAAGCTCGAGAAGATCGAGTCGATCGGGGTCGACCAGACCATCCTCGGTCGCATCTTCGGCTACGGGACGATCGAGGTGAACGGGACGGGCGGGACGTACGAGGCGTTCCGCGGCCTCGCCCGGCCCCTCGAGTTCCGGAAGGCCGTGAACGAGGCCTCCGAGGCGGTTCGCGAGTTCAGCTTGCCGCCCGCGGCGCGCTGACCGCTCCCGCCCGGCGTCACGGCGACCGGTCCCGAGTTCCGCCTTCGGTCGCAGCCGGCGAGTCCGAGTCGTAGCTCACACCCCGGAGCGGATGACGAGGATGTCCCCGTCCTGCACGACGTACTCCTTCCCCTCGAGCCGCAGCTTGCCCTCCTGCCTCGCCCTCGACTCGCTGCGCAGCGCGATGAAGTCGTCGTAGTGAACGACCTCGGCGCGGATGAAGCCGCGCTCGAGGTCGGAGTGGATGCGGCCCGCCGCCCGTGGGGCCCGGTCGCCGCGACGGATCGGCCAGGCTCGCACCTCGTCCTCGCCTACCGTGAAGAACGAGATGAGCTCGAGCAGGTGGTAGGCGGCGCGGATGAAGCGCGCCTGCGCTGCCTCCTCGAGGCCAAGCGAGGCGAGGAACTCAGGCTGATCCGCCAGGGCGAGCTCGGCGATCTCCGCCTCGACCGCGGCGCAGAGCGCGAGCACCTCGCTCCCGCGCTCGCGCGCCGCCGCCTCGACCGCCGCCGGTGGCGGCGCCGACGCCGCGTCCTCGCCCACGTTCAAGACCACGAGCAACGGCCGGCGCGAGAGGAAGCCGAAATGCGCGAGCTCCCCCTCCTCCGCGGCGCTCCAGCGCATCGTGCGGAGCGGCTTCCCCTCCTCGAGCTGGACGTGGAGCCGCTCCAGCTCGTGGAACTCGCCGGTCCCCTTGTGCCCCTCCTTCCTCAGCCGGTCGAGCCGCTTCTCGACGATCGCGAGGTCGTGCAGCACGAGCTCTGCGTCGAAGTCGCGCAGCTCGCGCTCCGGGTCGGCGCGCGGTTCGTCCCGCTCGAGTTCGCGTTCTGGATTGCGATCCGCGGCAGGCTCTCGGTCGGTGCGCTCGCGGGCGGAGTCGGCCGAGATCACCCCTCGCGCGACCGAGTCGCGCCGTCGTCGCTGATGACGACGACGTGGCCTTCGTCGCCGGATCGGACCGCTATACCTTTGCCGACGCGCCGTGAAGCTCCAGACCGAGCGCCCGGATGACCTTCATCACCGTCCCGAACTCGGGGTTACCCCCGGGCGAGAGCGCCTTGTACAGCCCCTCGCGGGTCAGGCCGGTCTTGCGCGCGAGCTGCGACATCCCGCGAGCGCGCGCGATGGTACCAAGGGCAGCCGTGATGAAGGCCGGATCATCGCGGCCTTCCTCCAGGCAGGCCTCCCAGTAGCGTGCGATGTCCTTCTCCGTCTTCAGATGCTCCGCGGAATCCCACTTCTTCAGCTTGAGCTTCGCAGCCATGAACTCCTCCTACACCTGCTTCGCGAGCCTCTTCGCGGCTGCGATGTCCTTCGCCTGCGTCGACTTCTCACCGCCCGCAAGCAGAATGACCACCTCGGTCCCCCGCCGAAGGAAGTACACGCGGTAGCCAGGCCCGACGTCGACTCGCATCTCCAAGACACCTTCGCCGACGGGCTTGCAGTCGCCGAGGTTCCCCGACTCCGCGCGATCGATGCGTGCCTGGATGCGGGCGGCCGCGCGACGATCGCGAAGCCACCTGAACCAGCTATCGAAGACCGGGGTCGTGAAGATCGCCGGCACGGTCCGACGTTAACCACAGTTCACGCCCGCGTCAACCACGGTTCACAGGCGGGGCCTGCTCGATCACGCCCGAAAGACGTTCCTTTCGGTTTCGGGCCGCGCGTACATAACGTGCACTCTCGGTGTGTGATAGCGTTCGCGACCTCAAGCTGAGGGGGGTTCTTTCATGATCTTGGTGACCGGCGCCACCGGAACGGTGGGCTCCGAGGTGGTGAGGCGGCTCGCGGCGGCGGGCGAGCGCGTTCGCGCATTCGTGCGCAATCCGGCCAAGGCGGCCGCGCTCGCGGCGCCGGGCGTCGAGATCGTCCAGGGCGATCTCGGCGACGCCGCCTCCGTCGATCGGGCGATGGCGGGCGCGGACCGCGCCTTCCTCGCGGTGAACTCCGAGCCGCGCGCCGTCGCGTGGATGAAGTCGGCGATTGGGGCGGCGGCGCGCGCCGGCGTCCAGCACGTGGTGAGGCTCTCCGCGATGGGGGCGAGCCTCGACTCGCCCGCCGCGCTCACCCGCTGGCACGCGGAGATCGAGGAGGCGCTCCGCGCCTCGCCGATGGCGTGGACGATCGTCCGCCCCGGCTACTTCATGCAGAACTTCCTCGGGTCCGCGGAGACGATCCGCTCGCGCGCGGCGTTCTACGGAGCGTACGGCAGCGGCGGGACCTCGCCGATCGACACCCGCGACATCGCCGCCGTGGTCGTGAAGTGCCTGCGCGAGCGCGGGCACGAGTCGAAGGTGTACGAGCTCACCGGGCCGGAGTCGCTCACCCAGGCCGAGATGGCGGCGCGCACGTCGGCGGTCCTCGGCAGGACCATCCGATACGTGGATCTCCCGGTCGAGGAGTTCCAGCGCGGGCTCGTCGCGGCGGGCTGGCCCGACGCGCTCGCGAGGGACTTTGCCGGGTTCTCGGCGTGGGTCCGGGCGCAGGGGAAGCCGGCGCCCGTGCTCCCGACTGGCACGGACCTCCTCGGACGCCTCCGCACGTTCGACGAGTTCGTCCGGGATCACGCGAGTTGGTTCGGCCCCCGGCCGAGCGCGTGACCGGCTGCGGCCAGCTCGCTAGTGAGGCGCGTGGTGCGCTTCGCGCTCGCTGACCTTGCGCAGGGTCTCGGCACCGCGCTGGCGGGACGCCTGGGCGATGTCCGACAGGCTGATCACGCCCGCCAGGATGCCGCCTTCCGACACGCAGATTCGCGAGACGTGATGCCGGGCCATCAGATTGGCGGCGTGCGTGACGTCGTCCGTCGGCTTGCACGTGATGGGGGGCTTCGACATCACCTCGCCGCACTTCACCGCGCGAGGGTCGCGGCCTCCTTCGAAGGCGACGACTCGCAGCACGATGTCGCGATCGGTGAGCGTGCCGAGGAGCCGGTGGCCGCCCGCATGCCCCTCTTCACAGATCGGCATGAAGCCCACGTTGTCTCGGTTCATCTTGGTCGCGCAGTCGAAGATGCTCTCGTCCAGCGAACAGCATGTGACATCCGTCTTCATAAGGTCCCGGCAGCGCATGGGTGCCTCCTCCTCACTAGACGATAGGGACCACCCTCCGATGGACGCTCGCCACCTCGGCGTATGGGCAGGCGCACCGGCCGCTGCGGGGCGCGGCGCCGCACATTAGCTCCGTCCCATGCACCTGCCCCTCATTCCCGCCGGGATGAACGTGACGGTCTGGCCGCCGGTGCTCGCCACGCGGGGCCCGGGCTTCCGGGGCGTGCTCCATTCCCACCACTCGCTGCACTTCGTCCTCTCGATCGACGGCGAGCTCCGCGTTCGAGCCTCGCCGCTCGGCCGGTGGACGACCGCGCCCGGCGTGCTCACGTCGGCGGACGCTCCGCACGCGATCGATTCGGACGGCACCGAGGTCCTGCTCGTCTTCCTCGACCCGGAGAGCGACGCGGGGCTGACCTTCCGTCCGCTGCTCGAGCGTCCGGTCCGACTCCTGTCCGCCGACGAGCGGTCCGCGCTGGTCCAGGACGTCGTTCCCCGCACGATCCTGAGCTCGGGCGCGGAAGGCTGGGTCGACAACGCCGCCCGCGTCCTCGGGGTCCCCCGTCCGGTCTCGCAGCGCGCGACCCACCCGCGGGTGCGACGGCTCTTGCGGCTGCTCCACTCGAGCGGCGTCGACGACGCCACCTCGCTCGAGGCGCTCGCCCGCGCCGTCGGCCTGTCGCCGAGCCGCCTGATGCACGTGTTCACCGAATCCGTCGGGATCCCCCTCCGGCCGTACCTGTCCTGGCTCAGGGTCCAGCGCGCGGCAGTGGCCATCGTCAACGGGAGCCCGCTCGGGGAAGCCGCGCACCGCGCGGGCTTCGCCGACGCCTCCCACATGACGCGCACCTTCAGGCGCATGATCGGGGCGGCGCCCTCCGTGCTGCGCCCGATGAGCTGCACCCCGCAGCTGTCGAGCCGCGTCGCCGCCCCGCCGTCGCTCGTCGGCGCCGCGTCACCGTAGGGGCTCTCTCACACTGCGATCGTGACGAGGTCGAATGCGGACGCGCCGCGGCCGCGGCTGCTCCGATTTCGCAGCCAGTCCGTACAAGCGGGCCGACCCCGCGGACCGTCACATTGATCCTCGCGTCTACCCACAAGCGAGGTCGAAATGAGGAAGCTGAATCGCTCGAGCGGCCGCCGCGCAGCCCTGGCGGCGTCGTGCTCGCTCCTGCTCGCATCGTGCCGCGGGATCCCGCCGGCGCAGAAGCCGCCCGTCACGCAGCAACGTCCGCTCTCCGCGCTGATGACGGCGAGCGCCTATCCGAACTCCAGCACGCTCCTCGTGCTCGTCACGATGCAGCAGTTCATGGCGGCGCACCGCGAGTGGGAGGGGTACCAGTACTTCGGGCGACTCGCCGAGGAGCAACCCAGCCGGCGCGCGCTCTTCAGGGCGCTGCAAGCCACGATGCAGGCGCGCGTCGCGAACGACGTGCCGCTGCTCCGGCGCGTGTCATGGGTCGAGGACGCGATCCGCAAGCTCGACGAAGGGGTCGCCGCCGAACCGGCGCTCGGGCGCCTCGCCCGGGGCCTCGTGTTCGCCGACCTGCCCTCGCGCTTCAACAAGGCCTCCCAGGCGATCGAGGACCTCGACTGGTGCCTGGAACACCCGATCGACCTTCCGCTCGGCGTGGATCGGGGGATCTACCGTGGCCTGGCGGCGGCCTACCGGACGCTGGGAGACCAGCGCCGCTCGCAGGAGCTGCTCGCTCGCGCCGGTCTCGGCTCGCTGGACGACCCTCGAGACCCCCGGGTCCTCTCGGATGTGTCGGTCGATGCGGCGAGGGGATTTCGCTTCGGCGGGGAGCGCCTCGTCCGCGAGGCCGACGGGGTGTACGTCGCCGAAGGGTACGACTTCGCGAACCTCGCGTTCATCGTCGCGGACGGGTTCGTCGTGGCCATCGACGCCGGCACGACGGAGGAGTCGGCGCGAGCCGCGGTGGCGGCGTTGCGACGGGTCACGCAGGCTCCCATCAAGTACGTCATCTTGACCCATGGTCACTGGGACCACGTGGGCGGCCTGAACGCCGTGCTCGAGCCGGGCGCCACCGTCATCGCCCATGCCAACTTCCCGGGGGAGCTCCAGCGGTCGCGCGACTATCCAGGACCGTTTCGATGGTTCTTCGGGACCGGCACGATGCGGCTGGACGCGAAGCCGGATCGCCTGATCGCCGCCCCGGAGACGCTCCGCGAGGGCGGGCTGGACCTCGCCCTCATCCCGGCGAGGAGCGGTGAGACGCCCGACGCGCTGTTCGTCCAGGACCGGAAGCACGAGCTCCTGTTCGTCGGCGACGCCTTCATGCCCTACGTGGGGGCGCCGTTCGTGGCCGAGGGCTCGCCGGAGGGGTTCCTCGGCGCGATCGCCCAGGTCCTCGAGCTGCACCCGCGCCGCCTCATCCATGGGCACGTGCCGCTCACCGCGATCTTCACGATGGAGGCCATGCCGGGCCTCCGCGACGCCTTCGGCGCGCTCTACGAGCGCACCCTGGCCGCCGCGCACGCGGCGCGGCCCCTCGCGGACGTGCTGCACGACGACTTCCTGCCCGATTCGTTGCGCGACGCGCCTGACGCGGTCCAGCCCTACCTGATCGCTCGCGACACGTTCGTGCAGCGCCTCTACACCGAGCACGCCGGGTACTGGCAATCGAACGGCGACGGGATCGACGCCTTCACGCGCTCCGAGTGGGCCGCGGCGCTCGACTCGCTCGGCGGCGGCAGCGACGAGGCCTTCGCGCGCGTGGCGAACGAGCTCGAAGGCCGCGGCGACGCCGCCCTCGCGCTCCAGGTCGCGGAGCTGGGGCTGGTTCGTCACCCCTCGAGCGCGGCGCTCGGCGAGAGCCGCGAGCGCGCCCTCAGGACGCTGCGTGACGTCTACTCCCAGACGAACCCGTTCCGGTTCATCGTGTACTCGGAGTGGGCGGGGCGCGCCCTCGCCCCCGTCGCCGGGGGCGGTGCGTCTTCGCCCCCACTCACCGGTCGCCGGTGAGCCGAGGGGGACGCGCCGTCGTCGTGGAGCCGTGCCAGTTCAGCGAGATTCCCCCGACGCGGGCTGCGCCGTGGGCTGGTCGCGGACCGCGCCTGCGTCGTGGCCTTCACTCCCCGGGCCCATGCCCCGCCGGCGCCGCTCCGCGCTCTCGCCGCCGAGCCGACCCGCCGAGCCTGCGCGGACGTTGAGCACGATCGGAACCGTGGTGAGCGCTCCCACCGCGAGGAGCGCCCATCCCGCACCCCTGCGCGCGCGCTCGTTGAGCTTCGTCGCGACGAGGAGCCCGATCCCGACGCCGAGCGCCACCCGGGTTCCCGCGAGCAACATGATGTCCGGCACCCTCAACGTGATCTCCTTCATACGCGTTCCCCTCTCCGTCCCGTAACGTGGGGGCCCCGCCCGGCGGGAGCACAACGCCCACCGTCCTTCCCCGCGGCGGTCGGCGGCCGCTCGGTCACCATCCGCTCGCTTGCCGCGTGAGGCCTGCCTGCTGCCGCCTGGTCTGGATCGTGCCTTCCGGCTTGGAGCACTCGGGAGCGGCCAAACTGTTTGTACTCGGGTCGCCTTGGGCATCGTTCGTTCACGCACTCCCTCGAGCGGATGCCGCGACCCCGCTCCGGGCTATGCTCTCGACCCCGGTGCCCGCCACCTTCACCCTCGCCCTCACGCCGGCCGGCCACGTCCTCCTCCGCACGGCCGAGCCGCACGAGCCCGCGCCCGAACCCGCGGCGGCACGGAGGATCGGCTCGGCCTTCGAACGCGGGCACGCCGCCGGCCTCCTCCACCTCGGCGCCGCCGAGGCGCGGACCGCGCTGCCGCCTGTGTTCGCGTTCTGGCGGGACTTCGGGCGCGCCTTCGTGGCAGCGCTCTGCGCGCTGCCCGACCTCGAGGAGCGGCGCGAGCATGCCGATCCCGCACCGCGCGAGGGCGAGCTCGAGCGGCTCGCCGCTGCCGCCCCGCCGATGCCGGGCGGGGAGTACCTCACGGCCGAGGTCCTCCGCTCGCTCTGGCACGAAGTCCTCGAAGCGTGGCGCACCGAGCTCGCGGCCGCGACCCGGTGCGGTCGAGGCGTGGCTCGCGGCCAAGGACCCCGCCTGGAGCGTCGTCGGCCGCGTGCACCTCCACCTCGCCGAGAACCGGCGCGATCCCGAGCGCCCCTTCGCGTTCCTCGCCACCTACACCACCGGCCTCGCCGCGAGCGGGAAGCCGCAGCACCGCCCGCTCGGCGACGCCGTCCGCGAGGCCTCCTCGGCCGCCGATCGCCGGCGCCTTCTCGCGCTCCTCCAGCCGGTGCACCGCGCCTCCGAGCGGAGCGGACTCGTGAAGGCGCTCGCCGACTCCGGCCGGCTCTTTCAGCCGCAGGCCTGGACGCCCGTCGAGGCGCACCGCTTCCTCCGCGAGGTCCCCGCGCTCGAGGACAGCGGCGTCGTGGTCCGCGTCCCCGGCTGGTGGAGCGGCCGCCGCGCCCCACGGCCGCGCGTCACGGTCTCGGTCGGAGAGCGCAAGCCCGCCGCGCTCGGCCTCGACGCGATGCTCGACTTCTCCGTCCGCCTCACCCTCGGGGACGAGGAGATCACCGAGGCCGAGCTGAAGAAGCTGCGCGAGGGAACCGAGGGGCTCGTCCTCCTCAAGGGGCGCTGGGTCGAGGTGGACCGGGAGAAGCTCGACGAGGTGCTCCGCCGCTGGAAGGAGGCGCAGCGGAGCGCCGGCGACGGCCTCTCGTTCATCGAGGCGATGCGGCTCCTCGCGGGCGCCCAGCTCGCGGACGGGAAGCTGGACGCGGAGGCGGACCGGGAGTGGGCGGGCATCCAGGCCGGGGCGTGGCTCGAGGAGACCCTCGCCGAGCTGCGCGGCGCGCGGGGCGAGGCCGACACCGATCCGGGCGAGGCGCTCCGGACGGCGCTCCGCCCCTACCAGCGCGAGGGCGTGCGCTGGCTCTGGCTCCTCTCGCGCCTCGGCCTCGGCGGCTGCCTCGCCGACGACATGGGGCTCGGGAAGACCGTCCAGGTGCTCGCCCTCCTCCTCCTCCTGAAGCGGCATCGCGCGCATCCCGGGCCCGCACCTCCTCGTCGTCCCCGCCTCGCTCCTCGCGAACTGGAAGGCCGAGGCCGAGCGGTTCGCGCCGTCGCTGCGCGTGCTCGTCGCGCACCCCTCCGCGACGCCGCGGGAGGAGCTGGCCGCGCTCCGGCCCGACGCCATCGCGGGACACGACCTCGTCGTCGTGAGCTACGGCTCCGTTCACCGCTTCCCGTGGGTCGCCGAGACGAGCTTCGGCCTCGTCGTCCTCGACGAGGCGCAGGCCATCAAGAACCCCGCGGCGCGCCAGACGCGCGCGGTGAAGGCGCTCCGGTCCCGCGTGCGGCTCGCCCTCACCGGCACGCCGGTCGAGAACCGGGCCGGCGATCTCTGGTCGATCTTCGACTTCGTGAACCCCGGCCTCCTCGGGTCGGCGAAGGAGTTCGGCGCGTTCCTGAAGCGCGCCACCCTTCGACAGGCTCAGGGTGAGCGGCTCGGAGCGCCAGCCGGCGACGGGGAGGGGCCGCCTTCCCCGTTCGGCGCCCTCCGCGAGCTCGTCCGGCCCTACCTCCTGCGCCGCCTCAAGACCGACCGCGCCGTCATCTCCGACCTCCCGGACAAGACCGAGGTGAAGGCGTTCTGCTCGCTCACGAAGCGGCAGGCCGCGCTCTACCAGGAGTCGGTCGAGTCGCTCGCGCGAGAGATCTCGAACGTGAGCCCCGACGACCGCGATGCGGCGGCGCGGGCTCGTCCTTGCCTACCTCATGCGGTTCAAGCAGATTCTGCAACCATCCGTCCCAGTGGCTCGGCGACGGCGCCTACGCGGCCGGCCGAGAGCGGGAAGTTCGCGCGGCTCGCCGAGATCGCCGAGACGGTCGCCTCGCGCCAGGAGAAGGCGCTCGTCTTCACGCAGTTCCGCGAGATGACGGAGCCCCTCGCCCGCTTCCTCGGCGAGACGTTCGGGCGGCCCGGGCTCGTCCTCTCCGGCGAGACGCGCGTCCGCGAGCGCGCCGAGCTCGTGCGGCGCTTCCAGGAGGACGAGGCGATCCCGTTCTTCGTGCTCTCGCTCAAGGCGGGCGGCACGGGCCTCAACCTCACCGCGGCGACGCACGTCATCCACTTCGATCGCTGGTGGAACCCGGCGGTGGAGAACCAGGCCACCGACCGCGCCTTCCGCATCGGGCAGAAGAAGGGCGTGCTCGTGCACAAGCTCGTCTGCCGCGGGACCGTCGAGGAGCGGATCGACGCGATGCTCGAGGAGAAGCGCCAGCTCTCCCGCGAGCTGCTCGAGGGCGGCGACGAGGTGCGGCTCACCGAGCTCGACGACCGGGAGCTGCTCCAGCTCGTCTCCCTGGACTTGCGGAGCGCGTCGGCGGATACGTGAGCGCGCAGGAGGGAACCGGTGGCATACGGCTACTACGGCGGCTTTCCCGAGTACGTTCCGGTCGCGGAGCGCCGCAAGCGCGCCGCGCGGAAGCTCGCCCAGCTCCGCAAGAAGGGACACGAGCCAGCGCCCGTCGAGATCGACGGGCGCGCCATCGCCAAGACCTTCTGGGGAAAGGCCTGGTGCGACCACCTCGAGTCCCACGCCGATCTCGCGAACCGCCTGCCGCGGGGCCGGACCTACGTGCGGAACGGCTCGGTCATCGACCTGCAGCTCCTCGAGGGCGAGGCGCGCGCGCTCGTCTCCGGCAGCGAGATCTACGAGGTCAAGGTGCAGATCCAGCCGCTCGCGGCGGCGCGGTGGAAGGCGGTCCGCCGCGAGTGTTCCGGCCAGATCGGCACGCTGGTCGAGCTCCTCGCCGGGAAGCTCTCCTCCGCGGTGATGGAGGTGCTCTGCCACCGGCAGAAGGGGCTCTTCCCGGCCACGCGCGAGCTCACCATGTCGTGCTCGTGCCCGGACGGCGCCTGGCTCTGCAAGCACCTCGCGGCGGTGCTGTACGGCGTCGGCGCGCGGCTCGACCACGCGCCCGAGCTGCTCTTCACGCTGCGCGGCGTCGACGGCGCGGAGCTCGTCGCGGCCGCTGGACGAGCGGGAGCCCTCGCGAGCGCGGCGCCCGCCGACGGCGCGATCGGCAAGGAGCACCTCGCGGAGATCTTCGGGATCGAGCTGGAGACTCCGGTCCCGGCTGCCGCGGCGAACACGGTGAAGCGACCTCGCCGCGCTGCAAACCAGCCGGCGCGGGGGCGATCCCGCGGCGCCGCCGGTGGAGGTGTCGGCAAGCGGACCCCGAAAGGGGGTCGCGCGCGCCACCCGGTCCTCCGCTGAGGTCGAATCCTTTACCAGCGTTCGGCGACAGTGAAGGCTCCTTTCCTTTTCGCGCGGAAGCAGCGACTCGCGCAGCGAGCCTCCATTCTTCGGCGCGTCGAGCGGGAACGAACGGTCACGCGGGCGGGTGCAGCCCGTGCGCGAGGCGCTCCGAGACGACGGGGAGCCCCGCGAGCGCGCGAAGCACGTTTCGCGCGCCGAGGCCCATCCGCTCCGGGACGTACCCGCCCTCGAGCACGGCGACGACGCGACCTTCCGCCGACGGGCGCGTCCGCTCCACGACCTCCCGCGTGATCGCGTGAAGATCCTCCGGCTCGAGGAGGAATCCGCCGAGCGGATCCTGCGCGAGGCAATCGAATCCCGCCGACATGAGGACGAAGTCGGGTTCGAACTCGCGGAGCGACGCTGCGAGCGCCTCCGAGAAGCGGCGCCGGTACTCCGTCCTCTCCGTCCCGGGCGGCAACGGGACGTTCCGGATCGTCCCGCCACCGGCGCCGCCGCCTCGCTCCCAGGTGGCGCCGGTTCCGGGATAGTGCGGGGACAGGTGGAGCGACAGGTAATAGGTGGTGGGGTCCTCCCACGCGATGGACTGCGTGCCGTCCCCGTGGTGCACGTCCCAGTCGACGACGAGGATGCGCCGGGCGAGGTCCATCGACTGGAGCCGCCGCGCCGCGATCATGACGTTGTTGAAGAGGCAGAAGCCCGCGGCTCGCTCACGCCCGGCGTGGTGCCCGGGAGGGCGAGCGAGCGCGAACGCGGTCCGCGCATGCCCGGTCGCGACGAGCTCGGCGGCCGTGGTGGCGCAGCCCGCGGCGGCGACCGCGGCGACGAACGAGCTCCCCGACACGGCCGTGTCGGGATCGATCCACTCGATGCGGCCTTCCCGCTGCGCGCGGTCCGCGAGCTCGCGCACGAACGACACGTGACCGGCGGCGTGCGCCTGGACGAGGTACTCGGTCTCGACCGGCTGCGCGTCCACCTCGAAGACCACGTCCCGCCCAAGGTCGGGATCCGCGTGGACCGCATCCAGGATCGCGCTCAGGCGTGCTGGCGCTTCGGGGTGATCCTGCCCCGTGTCGTGCGCGAAGCACGCCGGATGTTTCACGAGGACGAGCGGGACGGGCATGGGTGGATCCCGACGATTCTCAAGATAGCGCCTGCCCATCGTACGCGCCGGTCGCCAGGCCGGTGCTCCCCGAGGCGACCGGCCGAGCGCCGGTCGGCGGAAACGCCTCGTTGTTCTTCGGACGCGACTTACCCGCGGCGACGGGGCTCGAGTCACCGAAAGGCTTCCAAGGGCGCCAGCGACTGAGCTCCGATTACATCAGCGCGCAAGCGCCCGGACGCTCCCCGAACGTGGCGTCCGCCCAGGTTTCCACGATGCGGCTGGAGGCAGCGCCACCATGGACTCGACGACGTTCCGTGCTCGCATGTGGACCGCGATGCAGGACCTCTTCACGCGGATCCTCGCGCACCCGTTCATCGCGGGACTCACCGACGGATCGCTTCCACGCGACGCCTTCGCCTACTACGTCGTGCAGGACGCGCACTACCTCGTGGACTACGCCCGCGCCCTCGCGCTCGTCGGCGCGAAGGCGCCGGACGAGCACGCCCTCTCGATGTTCGCCGGGCACGCTCGCGGCGCGATCGAGGTCGAGCGCTCCCTCCACGCCGGCCTGTTCCGCGAGCTGGGCCTCACGGACGACGAGGTCCGAGCCACGCCCGTCATGCCGACCACGCTCGCGTACACCTCGTATCTCCTCCGGTCTTGCCACCAGGGCTCCTTCGAGGAGGGCCTCGCCGCGGTCCTGCCCTGCTACTGGATCTACGCCGAGGTGGGCACCGCGCTCCTCGCCCGCTCGTCGCCGGATCCTCTGTACGCGCGCTGGATCGCGACGTATGGCGGGGAAGAGTTCGGCAAGATCGTCGCCGACGTCCTCGCCCTCGTGGACCGGGTCGGCGAGAGCGCCAGCGCCGCGCAGCAGGCCGCCATGCGCGAGCACGTCGTGACGACCGCACGCTACGAGTGGATGTTCTGGGATGCGGGATGGCGCCGCGAGACGTGGCCGGTCTGACCGGACCGCCGGCCTCACCTGTGCCCGCGGCCGCGCCCTTCGTTCTCGTGCTCCCGACCGTTATCGTGCGGATTGCCGTGGTCCCCGCGTCCGTTATCGTGGCCCGGGTTGCCCCGCTCGCGTCCCTGATCGTGGCCCGGGTTGCCCCGCTCGCCGAAGTGCTGCCGCGTCGCCTCCTCACGCGGCTGGTAGCGGTACCGCTCGGAGCGGATCGCCTGCTGGTGCTCCGGCGCGCGAGGGTAGCGGTCCCCCGAGTACGACCGCTGGTAGGACGGCAACGGCGCGGCAGCGGGGACGGCGCGACGGTCCCACCGGTCCCATCCGGGCCGGCGCGCCTCCCAGTCGCGGCCCCAGTGCTCACCCCAGCGCGGCGGCGCGTTGGCGCGCCAGCCACGGAAGTACGGCGGAGGGGTCCGGTAGTAGCGCACCGGGACCCGCAGCACGTACACCGGGACGTACTCGGGCGCCACCGGGTGCCACGGGCCGTTGTACCAGCTGCTCATGTACCAGCTGTCTCCGTGGAATACCCAGTACGCGCCGTCGTGGAAGAAGTAGTTCGTGCTCGCTCGAGGCGCGTAGTAGACGGGATAGCCCGGCACCTGCACGAGCTGCGGGTAGACGGGCACGTTGATGCCGATGTCCACGGCGGGGAGCCCGATGGAGACGCTGACCTGGGCGTTGGCCGAGGTCACCGATCCGAGCAGCAGCGACGACGCGACGATCAGGTAGCGCATTTCCACTCTCCTCCCGCACTCGACGAACGGCGGCGGCTGGATATTCTGCCACGCTATCCCTGGCCGCACTCGGGCCAGTGGCGATGCGAAGGAGAATCGAGGGGTTGCGCGCCCTTCAGAACCTTCCGAACTTCATCGCCACGACCAGGCTGAACCCGGCGACGTCGGAGTACGACAGGCCCGGCATCTGTGCGCCCACGATCCACCGGTACGCGGCGCCGACGTTCACGCGCATGTTCTTCGCGAGGTTGAGCTCCGCGACGAGCGCCGGCTCCATCACGAAGAAGCCGTCGCTCCCGGACCCGTAGGACCCGCCACCGTGCCAGTTCAGCGAGATTCCCCCTCCGCCGACGAGCGTCCCGAGGGAGACGTGGAGCAGCCGCAGCGGCGTGAACGTGTACTCAATCCATGCGCCGCCGTAGGCCATCGCCAGGTCGAGGTCCTCACCCGCCTTTCCCGCCTCGGGCGGCGCCGGCACCGGGGTGACGAGGCCGAACCCTCCGCCGCCGATCGTCACGCGCCCGTCGAGGAGCCATCCGCCCCGGCCGCCGAGGAACACCGCCGCGCGATCGCGCACGGTCGTGACGTGGACGACCGGCGCGCCCCAGCCGCCGTTGTGCCCGGTCCCCCCCAGGAGCACCTCGGGCTCCGGCTCGGGCCGGCCCTGCGGTGGAGCGTTCTGCGCGAGCGCGGACGGCGAGGCGAGCAGCAGCAAGGACGCCACGAGCGATTCGACGAGGTGGCTCATGCGGTCCTCCAATCGCACCGGGATCGGGATGAGTGTCGCGCCCGCTCGCCCGCCCCGGACGTCGGAAGGAAGGGCAGCCACTTCGGGTGCGCTCCACCGTCCCGCTCCATCCGCGCCGCGCCGCGGCATGCGGGTACTGAACTCCTGGTCATCCCAGACACATGGTCCGCGCGGCCCCCCATCACGCTCTGCTACGCTGCCGGCGCGCCGGGCACCGGGGAGCCGGCGCGCGCAGCCCACAAACGCCGCCGGATCCGCGCCTCGTTCCAGCGATTCGGCGAGCAGGACCAGCAAGTCCTGGGGGAAGCCATGACTCGACGCTCTCGTCTGCCGGCCACGGTCCTCTGTGCGGCATGGATGGCAGCTCTCTCGTCGGGATGTGCCGGGGGGAAGGGCGACAAGGGGGACAAGGGGGACGTCGGCCCGACCGGACCGACCGGCTCGATCACGGGCACCCTGACCTATCGGCCCAGTCCGGCCGCGGCTCCCCTCCCCGCCACCGGCATCACCGTCACCGACCTCTCCATCGGCGACTCGGTCGTCTCGACCGTGACGAACGGCACCGGCAAGTTCACGCTCGGCAACGTTCCGGTCGGCATCCACTCCCTCAGGTTTTCGGGGACCGGCTGGGTCACCCTCCAGGTCGACGGCGTCTCCGTGCTCGCGGCCAGGACCTCGGTCGTGGACGGGGCCGTGACCGCGCTCAACCCGCTCGTCGTCGTCCCGAACGTCTCCGCCGCTCCCGCGGGCTTCGGCGCCCCGGCGGCCCTCGCGGTCGCCGTGACCGGCGGGACCGGGCCCTACACCTACGCGTGGGTCGCGTCGTCTGCCAACCCGACGGACATCACCCTGAGCGACAGCTCGGCGGCGGCGCCGACGTTCACCACGGGGTCGCTCGCGGCCGTCCTCGCGGGCGGCAGGGTCGCCGGCTTCGGCCGCGTGACCAGCCTCGACACGAACGACGTCATGAGCTTCCCGGCGAACCCGCAGGTCGGGTTCCTCGGCATCAGCGCTCAGCAGCTCTCGCAGCTGACCTACGAGTTCACGGTCACGGTCACGGACGCGACCGGCTTCGTGAAGAGCGCGATCGTCTCGATCCCGGCGGTTACGCTGGCGCAGGGGAACGGCGTCGTCCCGGTGGACCGGATCGTCGTCGCGAACCTCCCCGGCAACGCCTCCCCGGCCGGCCTCACCCGTCCCGGCGGAAGCGCCGCGGTCCTGCACGAGGCCGCCACGCCCAACCCGTGGTTCATCCCCGACGTGGCGGGGAGCTACGTGATCACCGCCGGGCCCACCGTCCTCGAGGTCGCGGCCAGCTCGTTCACCGGCGCAGCCCCGAGCTGCGCGAGCTGCCACTCGACCCTCCCGCAGTACCAGATCGACCGCGTCGCCCTGGCGTTCGACGAATGGGCGAGCTCGGCCCACAGCACCCTCGGTACCTCCGCCGGCGGGTCGTGCGAGAGCTGCCACGGTCCGCTCGGCGGCCACCTCGCGGGCGCCACCTTCGTCGACGGCACGACCGCCGTGAAGCCGGTGCCGGAATTCGCCGCGGCGGCCTGCGCGGTGTGCCACGACCGGCCCGGCGAGCGGGACGAGGTCCGGCTGTGGCGGCAGTCGACGCACTCTAACCTGGCGCGCGCGGTGTCCGTGGGAGCGGGCGTCTCCTCGCCGGGCTCTCCCGGGGCCCCGCGCGCGAGCTGCAACCGCTGCCACTCCGCCCAGGGGTTCCTGAACTACCTCGCGCAGCTCACCGGGACCCTGACGAAGAGCGACGGCACCCCCATCGCGGGCAGCTACCCGGGGAGCCTGGTCGATCCCGCGACCTCACCCCTCGCCGACGCCGGCGTCGCCTACCTCCAGGGCCTCGGCATCACCGCCGACGGAGTGCAGCCGCAGACCTGCCAGACCTGCCACGACCCCCAGACCTCGGCGCTCCGCATCGAGGGGAACACCCCGATGCTCCCGGCCGGCTTCAGCGTGGTCGGCGCGGGCAAGGGCGCCCTCTGCTTCGTGTGCCACAACTCCCGGAACGGCGCCCGCAGCGACCTGCTCGACGGCGTGTACACGAACAACAGCAATCCCGGCACGCCCGTCGCGGTCACCTCAATCGGCTCGCCGCACGACGCGGCGCAGGGCGACGTGGTCGCCGGCCGCAACGCGTTCTTCGTCGGCGCGTACCGTCCCTCGGCCCACCTCGGCGTCGAGGACACCTGCGTCGGCTGCCACATGCGGAGCTACGCCGCGGGCCTCGACGGGACCGGGAGCAACCACACCTGGCGCATCGACTCGACCGTGTGCACGAGCTGCCACGGGGGAGCGAAGATTCCGGTCGACGGGGTGGCGCTCCAGGGCCAGTTCGACGCCGCGGTCGCCGACCTGGTCGCTGCGCTCAGCTCGGTCGGACAGGCCACGGTGCGCGGCACCTACTACAAGGGGAGCAGGCAGACGGTGCAGATCCCGAACGACGCGGTCGCCGTGTTCGTGACCGGCCTCAGCCCCGGGTTCGCGCTCACCTTCTCGTCGCCGATCTCCGACCCGAACGCCGCCACCGGAACCGTGACGACCCTCGGCGCGCTGACGAGCCCCGTAGGCCTCGGGAACTTCTACACGGACTCCGGCGCCACCATGAAGGCGTTCGACGTGCTGAGGGGCACCTTCTCCAAGGCGAGCTGGAACGTTCGGCTGCTGACGCTCGATCGCTCGCGCGGCGTCCACAACCCGAGCTTCGCGTTCGACGTCCTGTCGGCGACCCTGGCGGCGATCTACAACCCGGCGCTCCCGAAGTAGCGGTCAGCGCGTGGCGGCCCGGAGCGCCCGATAGCCCGCGTCCGTCGCGGCGCCGTAGACCAGGTGCGACGCGAGCGCCTTCGCGTGGGTCGAGAGCGGGTACCGGGTCGGACGCCCGCTCAGCCCGAGCGCCGGGACCAGCAGCTCGTCGCTCAGGAGCCAGACGAGCGACCCCCACGCGGCGCCCGCGGCAATCACGGGGACCGCCGCCCGCGACGCGAGCACGCCGAAGAGTGCGCCCCACGCCGCTCCGGTCGCGTAGTGCACGATCTCCGCGGCCATGTCCTTGCAATCTTCCGGGATCGACGCTCCGAAGAGGCGAGCCGCGGCCTCCGCCGTCCGGTAGGTCGCCGGCTCCAGGTCGCCCTGGGCCCGCTTCTCGCGCTCCTTCGTCTTCTCGCTCCCTGCCGCCATGATCCGCGGCTGCGCCTTCTCCATCACCCAGCTCGCGACGAGACCGCTCACCGCGCCGAGGGTCGCGTCGAGGACGAGGTTGCTCCGGTGACGACGCCTGGACATGGCTCCCTCCCTCGCCCGAGGCGCGTCGGCCCGCGGCAATCGTCGCCGGGCGCCGCGCTCGGCGGGCTGGAGCAAAGGTCGATCCTCCGGCGGGCGCGCGCAGTGGGGGCGCCGAGCCCGGCGTCCGGCGCCTCGTGCCGGTGTCGTGAGGGGCGTCCAGCCGCGAGCCACGAGCTCTGCCTCGGAGCGGGTTGACGCTCGGGCGGCGGTCCACAGGGAGAGCGGCGCCTTCGCCGGCGAGGCTTCGGGATCGCATCCTTGTCTTGGAATGACGCGATCCTCTCGCCATCCCTTGCGACAGAGGAGGCTCACATGAAGGCGCTCGTCTATCACGGACCCGGAAGGAAGGCCTGGGAGGAGAAGCCGAAGCCCTCGCTGAAGGCCCCGACCGACGCGGTCGTGAAGGTGCTCAGGACCACCATCTGCGGGACCGATCTCCACATCCTGAAGGGGGACGTCCCCACCGTCACCGACGGCCGGATCCTCGGCCACGAGGGGGTGGGGGTCGTCGAGGAGGTCGGCACCGGCGTCTCGAGCTTCAAGAAGGGCGACCACGTCCTGATGTCCTGCATCACGTCGTACGGCAAGTGCGAAGCCTGCAAGAAGGGCATGTACTCGCACTGCGTCGACGGCGGCTGGATCCTCGGCCACCTGATCGACGGGACGCAGGCCGAGTACGTCCGGATCCCGCACGCGGACAACAGCCTGTACCAGGTCCCGCCCGGCGTCGACGAGGACGCGCTCGTGATGCTGAGCGACATCCTCCCCACCGGCTTCGAGGTCGGCGTGCTGAAGGGCGCGGTGAAGCCGGGCGACACCGTCGCCATCGTCGGCGGCGGGCCGGTCGGGCTCGCCGCGCTGCTCACCGCGCAGTTCTACTCGCCGGCCGAGCTGATCATGGTGGATCTCGACGAGAACCGGCTCGCGGTCGCGAAGAAGCTCGGCGCGACGAAGACCGTGAACAGCGGCGACGGCAAGGCGGTCGAGAAGGTCATGGCGCTCACGGGCGGCAAGGGGGTCGACGTCGCCATCGAGGCGGTCGGCATCCCCGCGACCTTCGACGTCTGCCAGGACATCGTGGCGGCGGGCGGCCACGTCGCCAACGTGGGCGTTCACGGAAAGAGCGTCTCGCTCAAGCTCGAGAAGCTCTGGATCCACAACATCACCATCACGACGGGGCTCGTGGACACCAACACGACGCCGATGCTCCTCAAGATCGTCGTCGCGGGCCGGCTCGCGCCGAAGCAGCTCATCACCCACGAGTTCGCCTGGACGACATCATGAAGGCCTACGACACGTTCGGCAACGCCGCGAAGGAGAAGGCGCTGAAGGTCGTGGTGAAGACGAAGGGTTGAGTCGACGGCCGCGGACCCGCCCTCGAGCTCGCTCACCGCGCGCCGGTGAGGTGGCGGAAGGCGACGAGGATGGGTCCGGGCAGCAGCCGGGGGACACTACGTCTCGCGCTCGCTGACTCCACGAAGCGTTTCGGACGCGCGGTCCTGGGTGTCGTGCTGAGCGATATCCGAGAGGCTGATGACCCCGAGCAGCCGCCCGCCGTCATCGACGCACATGATCCGCGACTTGTGATCCCTCGCCATCGTGCGCTCTACGTCCCGGATATCGTCACTGGGCCAGCACGCGATGACCTCGTGCGTCATCACGTCCTCGATCGCAGTGCTCCCCAGCTTGTTCGCGGCGACCACCCGGATCGCGATGTCGCGATCCGTGACGGTCCCGAGGACCTTCCTCGACTGATCGCACACTGGCAGGAATCCTATGCCGTCGTCCCTCATGCGCGCTGCGGCTTCCTGCACCGAGTCACGCGGCGAGATGCACTCCACGTCCTTCTTCATGATCTGTTCGCACCGCATCGCAGTAGCCCTCCCCTCGACCCGGGTCACGCCGCCTGTGGCTCGGGTACGGCCGTTCGGAACACAGACGAATCACCGAGGGGCGTGTTCCCGACGACGTCATCCGAGCCAACGATGCGCGTCGGCGCGGCGGGACGCATCCGACGAACACGCAGGAGCTCGCACGACCCCTGATTCCACCCGCGCCCGAACGGGCGGCGCCTGCAGCTGCCGCGCGAGAGTGTGGCGCCGCAGGCTCGGGGATGTACAGCGATTTGGCGGCGAGGCGAGCGTGGTCGTCTGACCGCTGCTTCGCGTCCGCGCCCAACGCCGCGGCGAGCGTCCCCGCAGGCGCTGGCTCCCCCGAACGACGCCCGGCTTGTTGTACGAGAGGTGGACGCAGATGCGCGGCCTCCAATCTCGTCTCCAGGCCGGCGGCGCCCGTGCGATCCTGCCGACCTCGCCCCGGCGATGCAGGGCGGATCTTCCAGGTGCCACCGACGCGGAGCTCGCGCTCGAGCGGTTGCTGTCGGATCGACGATGAACGAGGACCGAGGGACGGCCTCCTTCTTGCTCCAGCGCTCACCATGCGCGTTCGCCCCGGTGTCTCCACGGCGTTCCAGGCGGCTCACGGGTCCGCCTTCCGGCCACCCGACCGCCGCGCGGCCGCGGCCACGCCCATGCTCCTGGAGGATTCATGAACGACCCCGTCGACGGTCTCTGCCGCACCCGCCGCCTCCGCGGTCTCCTCTCGATGCGCGGACCCGGTGACCACCTCATGTTCGCGCCCGCGTCTGCCGAGGCGTTCGCCGAGGCCCGCGCGCTCGGGCCCGAGCTCGCGGCGCAGGCGGTCACCACCCTCCTCGAGGGCTACGAGGAGGGCCGCGACCCCGCCACCGGCGAGCGCGCGGTCGACCTCGCCTGGCGGCTTCGCCTCGTCGGCGCCGTCCCGCGCTGGTCGGCTGCCTCGAGCGGCTGTCCGAGTTCGACTCCGTCGCGAACGCCTCGATGCGCGCGCTGGGGGAGCTGCGGGCCGAGGCGATGTCCCCGCTCCTCGCAGCGTTCGGCCGGCGCACGACACCCGAGGGACGAGCCTGGATCCGGCGTCCGCTCCTCGGCGCGCTACGGGACGAGCGGGTCCGCGCCGCCTTCGTGACGATGCTCGCCGACGACCCGGTCAGCGGCGCGGGCTACCTCGCCGAGCACGGCGACCGGCGAGCGCTCCCGCAGCTCTACGCGACGCTCGACCGGCTCGACCTTCCCGCGCCCGGGAAGGACGAGCTCCGGCGGTGCGAGGAGATCATCGCGGTCGCCCAGGCAATCCGGGCCCTGCGGGGCGCGTTCACCGCCGCCCAGCGCGCGAAGTTCGAGCGCGCCTGGGCGAGGAGCGAAGACCTGCTCCTCGGGCCGTCGGCTCACGAGGCGGAGGCGGAGCCGGCGGAGCGTCCGGAGGTGCTGCCTCGAACTCCCTCAACCTGACGAACCACTCGAGCTTCCGCTCGAAGCTCGGGAACGCCGCGTTCCGACCGCTCGGGTTGGGCAGCACGAAGACCCGCGCGCCGCCGATTACCGTGCCTCGCGGCCCCGGTCCCGCCTCCGGGCTCCCCGGGAGCACAATCCGCCCCGAGCGTCACGCCGACGAGCGCCACCACCGCCGGCCGCGCCGCCTCCACCTTCAGCACCAGCTCGGCGACGCCGCGCTCGTAGTCGCGCCACGTCAGCTCCGCCGCGCCCCGCGTCGCGCGGGGGCAGACGTTCGTCAGACCGAGGCCGAGCTCGAGGAGCCGCCGGTCGTCGGCGGGCGGGAGCAGCTCCGGCGTGAGCCCCGCCGCGTGGAGGAGCCACCAGAACGGGTTCCCCGGGCTCGCGAAGTGGTGCCCCACCCGCGCCCCACTCGAGCGACCGGTTGATGCCCACGAACAGGACGCGCAGCCCGTGCGCGAGCACGTCCGGGAGCGTTCGCCCGGGGCTTACAGCACCACCTGCCACCCCACGAACCTCGGCGGAGAACCAGGATCGTGCCCGCGGTCGAGCGGCCTTGCCGGTGCGCCTTCTGGAAGGCCTCGGACTCGGTCCACTTCCTGAACGCGTCCTCGTCGCGCCACACGGTGTGCGACGCGTACAGCCGCGCGCCGTCCTCCTCGGGCCCCTTGAGGAGGTGGAAGGCCTCGTAGCCGGGCACCTCGTTCAGGTACGTCTCGCGCTCGCGCCAGCCCCGCTCGAACTCCTCGCACCGGTCCGGGGCCACGCGGAAATGGTTCATGGCGATGAACATCCCGCGAACTTAGCTGTCCGCCTGTCCCGTCGCTCGCCTCGTTGGCGAGCACCCAGATGACTTGCGAAGCTCCCTCCCCGCGCGCCGTCGCCGGTCGCTCCACCTCGAGGAGCGCCGCCATGTCGTTCTCGGCGAGGACGCGGGTGGCGGCCGGAAAGCGCGCCGGTCGAACGGCTTCATGACGAGCAGCAGCCGAAATGCCTCGACGAGGCGCTCGGCCGCGGTCGGGTCCCACCCCTCCTGGTACCAGAACTCGGTGGGCGCGGTGACGATCCACCTCGCCTGGAAGTGCGACGTCACGCCGCCGACGAACAGGTACGGCGAGCGCGCCCCGCTCGACCGTCGCGAAGTTCCCGGCGTGCAGGTACGGGTTCGTCGTTCCGTCCCGGGGTCGCGTCGCGACGGGCGCGAAGGTCGCCCCGGCGGGCACCTGCGCCGCGATCTGGCGGTAGTCCCGCATGACCGCGTCGTGGCGGAGGAGGTGGTGCGCGAGCACGCCGAGGTTCGCGGCGACGAGGACGAGCGCGACGATCGTCGCGGCCCAGCGCGGACGGCCCGGTCGGCGGGCGAAGACGCGGCGATCGCCACGAACAGCCAGGCAAAGGGGAGCGCGCGCAGGTCGAGGTAGGCGAGGTACCCGCGGCTGGAGGGCAGCACGGCGTAGAGCGCGAAGCACGTGGCCGCGAGCATCGCCGGGGCGAGCGCCCGCCGCACGCGCGCCGGGCTCGGGCCGGAGCGCGAGCAGCGCAACAATCGCCGCGAAGGCCGTGACGAGCGCCCCCTCCGTGGCGAGGTCGTACCGGTGGAACGGCAGGAACACCCCGGTCGCCTTCGCGAGCGGCGTCGGCCACTCGGTGCGTCCCTCGGGCGCGACCCCGGCGCGCGACACGTGCCAGGCGACCGCGGCGAGGAGCGGAACGACCCCGGCGAGCGCCGCGGCGGAGCGGGACGGGCACGACGAGCGCGCCGGGCGCGGCGTCATCCCGAACGCCGCGGGGCTGCCACGCAGAAGGCGGTGAAGAACGTCGCCGAGAGGTGCATGAGGTACCCGGCGGCGACGGCCAGCCCGTACGCGAGGTAGGCGCGTCGGGACCCCGACTCGAGGAAGACGTTCCACGCCGCGAGCGACAGGAGCGCGAGCGCGAACCCGAGCCGGTAGCTCGTGAACCCGTCACGAAGGTGAAGTCGCTCGCGAGGTACAGCGACAGCACGCACCCGAGGACCACCGCGTGCCGCGAGCAGCGCCACGCGCGCAGGACCACGGCGACCGGCGGGGCGACGAAGAGCGCGATCATCAACGCGCACCCGGCGGCGTACGGGCCGAGGGCGTGGACGAGCCAGGCGAAGGCGAGATCGTGAAGGACGTACGGCGTCAGCCTGGGCCGGAGCGTGAAGGCGTCGCCGAACCGGCGGCCCGCGTCGAACAGCAGGTCGGCCGAGATCATCGCACGGGCGAGGTGGTTCGGCAGGTCCTGGAAGGGGAGGCCGTCGAGCGATGCCAGGAGCACGACGTACCCGGCTGCGACCGCCGCGCCGCCGGCCGCGAGCACGCCGGTGACGGAGGGGCGGCGCCAGGGGCGGGCGCGGCGCGGCCGCGGCGCGCGCGGCGCGGTCGCGCGGGCGCCGGGCAGCGCCGACCAGGCGGTGAGGAACCCGCCGACGTTCGCGAGCGTGCCCGCGGCCACCATCGCGAGCGCGACGCCGAAGCTGCCCCGGCCGAAGACCAGAGCGCCACGGCCTGCAGGACCACCACCGCGAGGAGGACGCGCACGTAGCCGGTGCGGCGCGTCGAGAGCGCGTAGTTGAGCCAGATGTTCGCGCCGGCGTAGAGCGTCGCCGCGAGGCTCACGAGCCCGAGCACCGGCCCGGGGTTCGGGTACGTGCCCGCGAACACCGCCCGGACAATCGGCTCCGGGCGCGGCGAGGTACGCCGCGCTGAGGAGGAGGCCGGGCGCGAGCACCGCGGCGAGCGCGACGAGCAGGAGCGGGCGCGGATCCCTGCCGGTGGCGCTGCGCTGCGTCGCCTTCGGGAACAGCACGAACGAGAATCGACCAGGGGAGGAACAGGCTCATCTTCTCGAACGTGACGACCGTCCCGTAGTCGCCCGCGACGTCGGCGGGAACGCCATCTTCACGAAGAGCGCGTCGGCGTTCGTGAGCAGGCCGAACAGCGCGAGCCCGGCGACGGTGAGGAGCGCGTACGGGCGGCTCACGGCAGGGCTCGCGCCCCCGGCGGCGCGGCGAGGGCGGGTCGGAGCCGCGGGAGCGCGAGCCCGACCGCGGCGCGGCCGCGAGCGGCTGCGCGAGCACGGCACCCGCCGCGCGCCCCCCGGCGAGGATGAGCGCCATTGCGAGGACCAGGCGGAAGACCGCCTGGCTCACCTGGACGCGCCCGAGGGGCCCGAACGCCTGCAGCCCCTGGAGCGCGCCGAGCGCGGGCTCGCGCACGAACAGCATGAGGACCATCGCCGACGCCGCCCAGAGAGGAGCCGGGCCGGGGACGTGCAGCGCGGCCGCGAGCGCGGGGGTCGCGAGCACGGTGGCGCCGGCGGCGAGGAGGCCCCAGCGAGCGCACCACGCCGCGGTGCGCCGCAGGAACGGCCCGACGAGCCGCGGACCTCGTCCGGGCGGCGAGGTCCGCCGTGTAGAAGGCGACGACCATGCGGATGGCGGTCGCGACGGACAGGAGGACCTGAAGCAGCGCCGTGACGGCGACGAAGACCCCGAACTCCTCGGGGTCGAGCCAGCGGCCGGCGGCGACGCTCACCGCGTAGTCGAGCCCGCCCGCGAGGACCATCGCCCCGCCGAGCACGAGCCCCTGCCGCGCGCCCGCGGACCTGCGCGGGCGCCCGGGCGGGGGAAGGCGACGTCGGGCAGCGCGAGCCTGCGTGGTGTCGCCATGTCGCCCCTCTCGCGTCAGGCGCGCGTCCGGAGGACGCGCCGCCGGAGCACGGAGCGGTCGTACAGCTCCGGCGCGACGCGGTCGGCGAGGTCGATGACGCGCTCGCGCCAACCGATCACGCGGCTCCGCCGCTGCCCGCGCAGGACCGCGACGATCGCGCGCGCGGTCCAGCGCGCGTCGGCCCCGCCGCCGCCGGTGGGTGCGAGCCCGAACCACTCCGCCGCCGCCGGAACGGGGTCCGCAGCATGCCCGGGTAGACGGACGAAGCGAAGCCCGGCCCCCTCGTGCTCGAGGTGGAGACACTCGACGAACCGCGCCGCCGCGGCCTTGCTCGCCGCGTAGTGCGCCTCGAACGGCACGGCGCGGCGCGCGACGATCGAGAGCACCGCGACGAACGTCCCGCTCCGGCCGTCGTCACCCAGTGCTGCGCGGCCGCGGTCGCCGCGTGGGTGCACGCCCAGAAGTTGAGCTCGAACATCCGCCGGGCGCGCTCGACGGGGACGCGCGCGGTCCGCCCAAACACCCTGCCCCGCGACGAAGACGATGCCGTCGAGCCGGGCCCCGCCCTCCGCCTCGACGGAGGCGTACAGCTCTTGCCAGTCGACCGCCGTCGCGTCAATCACCCGTGCGCAGCGGACCCGCCGATCCGTGCCGGCTCCGTCCCGCGACCGCGACGGCAATGCCGAGGTCGGCGAGCTGCCCACGACCGCGGCGCCGAGGCCACCTGCCCCCCCCACGACGAGCACCTGCCTCATGACGCGAGCGCCTCCGAGAGGACCGGTCGGAGGGTCCGCTCGAGCGAGTACTCGGCGGGGTCGATGCCGAGGAGCGCGAACGTCTCGGAAGGATCGTAGACGGTGTCCATGTGCAGCACGCCGAGGATCTCCCCGCGGGTCCGGAGGTCGAGCCTCGGGTTCGTCGACGCAGGCGAGCGCCGCAGGAGCGCGCTCATCCAGGGGAGAGGCAGCGGAACGGTCACGCCGGCGCGCCGGCGCGCCGGGGCCGCCATCGCCTCGAGCTCCGCGTTGGTCACCGTGTACGGATCGGCGACGACGAGGGTCGTCAGGGTGGGGAGCTCGGGGCGCGCGATGACCCGCCGCGCCACGTCCGCGAGCAGGTCCATGTGGCACAGGTGGTGCCGCGCGGCACGCGGGTACAGGCGCAGCGTCACGCCGCGCCTGGCGAGCTTGAGGAGCGTCTCCACCATCCCGGCGCCGCCGGGCGCGTACAGCACCGCCGGGCGCAGGAAGATCGCGCGCAGGCCGCGCTCCGCCGCCACGCGCGCGACGAAGTGGTCCTCCTCGAGCTTGGCGGTGGCGTACCCGGGAGAGGGGAACGTCGCCGGGTTCGGGACCGCGCGGTTCCCCAGGCCGACGCCGGTCCCGAGCACGGACGCGCTCGAGACGTGGAGCAGGAGCGCCCCTCGCCGCAGCTCCGGCAGCAACGCGGCCGTCGCGTGCTCGTGGGAGCGGCGGTACTCCTCGTAGCCGCAGCCAGGGCGGACGCGGAACCCGTGCGCGGTGACGACGACGTCGGCCGCGCCGAGCAGCGCGCCGGAGCGCGAGACGTGGACCTCGCCCGCGCTCGGCTCGCGGTAGACGACGCGCTCGGCCCCGAGCGCGCGCGCGAGGCCGCCGCCCACGAACCCATCCGCGCCGACCACGACGACGAGCCCCCCGGCCGCCGCGCCGTCGCGCGCGGCGCCCTGCACGCGACCCGGCGCCGCCCGGGGGCTCGGCACGGCGCCGTCCCCCGCGGCCGTCCCGCTCGCCTCCGCGACCTCGTAAGTCATGACCGGGCGGTACACGCACCGGCACGCGCCGCGCCAATCGCACTCCGGCAGCGGCAGCACGGGCGCCTCCCCGGGGTCCCGGGGCGCCTCCTGCTCGAGGCGCGCAGCCGCGTCGCAGCAGCCGGGCCCGCCGCGGACGGCGACCCCCGCGAGCGCCCCGCCGCCCTTCTTGCCGAGCCGGTACGCCGCGAGCGCCTTCTCGGCGTACCTCGGGGCCTTCCCCGCCTCGCGCTGGAACCGGTCCAGCCACTCGAACGCCATCGCCGCCCCCTCGCCGCCGCTCGGTGGTCACCTCGACACTGCCGCCGTCGCGGCGGAGGGCGCCGCGCCGCCGCCCTCCCCGCACGAGGTTCCGGCCGATGCGCACGAGCGTCGGGAGGTCGTGGAGCATGTTCGTGTAGGCGGCGTTCGCGAGCGGGCAATGGCACTCGCGCGCGGCGATGCTTCGCCGGACCGCGGCGATCTTCTCGCCGAACCAGATCGACCTGAAGTCGTAGCCGTGCGCGCGCAGGTTTCCGAGGTCGTCCGCCCGGACGCAGCACGGCCACACGGTGCCATCCGCGTAGATGTGCGCGCTCACCCAGCCCGCGTAGCAGGGGATGGACTGGTCCTGCTCGTCGAGGATCCGCTTCACGAGCTCGTAGTACTCGACGCGAAACGCCTCCGTGACGCGGGCCATGCCCTTGAACTGCCTGCCGCGGACGTAGGCGACGAGCCGGTCGATGGCGCGCGCGTAGTCGCTGGCCGACGGCGTGATCGGCAGGCCGACCGTGTCGAGCTCGACGCGGGGCTCCGCGATCTCGGTGATGAACTGGTCGGCGCCTGAGCGCTCGGCGTACGCGATGAGCTCGTCGAGGTGCCCGACGCTGAAGGTCGACACGACCGAGTGGATTCCCACGGAGAGGTTCGGAAGCCAATCGCGGAGCGCGAGGAGCTGCGCGAGGCGCTGCTCGAACTTCGCGAAGTTGCCCGGCACGCCGCGGATGCGGTCGTGCTTCTCGCCGACCCCGTCGAGGGACAGGTTCACGATGAGCTGGCTGTCCCGACAGCCGCGGGCGATGCGCTCCACGCGCTCGGGGATCGACGGGAGGATCCCGTTCGTCGGGATGTTGATGACGCCCGGGCGGCAGCGGTCGTGGACGAGCTGCGCGAGCTCGACCACGTGCGGGTACATGAGGGGCTCGCCGCCGCTGATCGTGAACCAGAACGGCGCGCGGCCGAGCGAGGCGAGCACCTTGTCCCATTCGTCGAGCGTGAGCTCGTCCTCGCGCTTCATCCAGATGTTGCAGGTGAGGCAGCGCGAGTTGCACTTCGGGGACGGGGAGATCGTGACGTTGAGCGGGAGGAGCCGCGGCCACCCCATGCGCCGGTACAGCTGGAACAGCGGGATCCGCGCGAGGACGCCGGCCATCGAGTTCATTCGCCCCCCGCCGCGGACGCGCTGCGCGGGACCGGCCCGACCTGCTTCGTGCTCCTCGCCATCCGCCATATCGAGTGGTCGCGCCGTCTGCGGTAGTCGAGGGCGCCGAGGAACCTGCCGGACGCCTCGAGCGCGGCGACGCCGAAGCTCCAGACGAGCGGGACCGGGCGCCACTCCATCGTCCGCAGCATCAGCCGGAGCACGCCGATGCTGCTCATCGTGCTCACGCGGTATCCAATCTCCCGCTCGAGCGCGAGGTGGCCCGCGTAGATCCGGCGCCGCTGGGTGAGGAAGTCCCGGACCGATTCCGGTCCCTTGTTGAACACGATCGCCTGGCCCACGTAGCGGACCCGGTAGCCTTGCCCCCGGATCACCGGCTCGATCGACGCCTCGTCCACCGAGGTCCTGTACGGGATCCGGTGGAACACCTTCCGGAACGCGATCATCTCGCCCGCCTTGAACGCGACGAGGTTCACCTCGTGGTGGAGCGTCCAGAGGAGGTGGGCGGCGAACCCGAGGAAGCGGCGCGGATCGTCGACCGGGACCGGTCGGCACGTGGTCATGCCAATCTCGGGCTCGACGAAGGGCGCGACGAGCAGGTCGAGCGTGTCCGCGACGGCGATGAGGTCTGCGCTGCAGAGGACGACGACGCCCTCGCGCGCGTTCGACAGGAACAGGTTGACGGCCGACGCCTTCCCCTCGCGCGCGGGCTGGACGAGGAGGCGGATGCGGGCGTCCCGCTCCGCGGACGCGCGGACGACGTCCTCGGTCCGGTCCGTGCATCCACTCGCGACGACGACGACCTCGGTGACCTCGGCGACCTCGCCCCGCTGGGCGGAGATGGACTCGAGGAGGGTCCCGATGTTCGCCGCCTCGTCGTGCGCCATCACTCCCACCGAGCACCGGATGCGCTCCGGCTCCCTGGCGGCGGGCGCCCCCGGGCCTCCCTGCGTGAGCGCGGCGCTCCGGCGCACGACGTGCAACGCGCCGCCCGAACCACCCAGCTCCTCGTGCACGCTCATCGCTCGCCCCACACGGTGGGGGCCGCCGCGGCTCGCGGCATCGCGCGCACGGGGTGTCACGAAGGGTGGAACCCGCTCGCGCGCCGAGGACGTGGGGCCACTCTCGTCGCTGACCCGCCCGGCGCGTTCCGTGTGGCGGGCGGTGCGCGCAGAGTGAAGCCCGACGGAGGAACCTCGTGCGCGCCGAACCCGACCTCGCCTGCCCGCCGCCGCTCCGGGCGCCCGCTCCACAGGCGTCCGGCGGCCCCACATCCCTTCCAGCGGGCCGGGAGCCAATCGAGGCACGGCCGGCCGGGCGTCTGTCGATCGCGTACGTCCACTACGGCGCGCAGAGCGAGGTGACGCCGCACGTGCTTCGCGCGCTCGAGGATGCTGGGCATGAGGTGGCGCTCGTCACGCCCGTCGGGAGGCTCGAGCCCCGCAATCCGCGGACGGGCCGGCTGCGGCTCACGCCCGAGGGCCTCGTCCACCTGGCCGCGGCGGCGCTCCGGTTCGGGCGGCGCGCCCTCGCGCACCGCTGGAACACGGCGTTCGCGTTCGACTTCCACTCCCGCGTGGCCGGCGAGGCGCTCGCGGCGCTCCCCTGCGCGCCGGAGATCGTGCTCCAGAACGGCGCGCTGTTCGCGCCGGGCGCGCCCGCCCGGACGCGCTACGCCCTCCTGCTCAATCACACCCGCGCGCTGGCGGAGCGCCCGCTGCCCCTTCCGCGCTACGGGCTCGGGCCGGCCGCGGACTACGGCGCCGGGTGGCGCGCGCGCGAGGAGCGCGTGTACCGGGACGCCGCCCTCCTCGCGACCTTCTCCCGACACGTCGCGACCTCGCTCGTCGCCGACTACGGCGTCAATCCGCGCCGCATCACGGTCGTGGGCGCGGGCGCGAACGTGTTTCCGCCGTCCATCGAGCGGCTGGACGACGGCCGGACGATCCTGTTCCTCGGCCGCGAGTTCCAGCGGAAGGGGGGGCCGGTGCTGCTCGAGGCGTTCGCGTCCGTGCGGCGCCTCGTCCCGGACGCGAGGCTCCTCGTCGCGGGGCCGCGCGAGCGGCTCGCGCTGCCGCCGGGTGCGGAGCACCTCGGCCCGGTGCCGCTCGCCGCAATCCCGGGCCTGCTCGCGCAGGCGACGGTGTTCGCCCTGCCCACGCTGCGCGAGCCCTTCGGCCTCGCGCTCCTCGACGCGATGGCATGCGGCGTTCCCTGCGTCGCGACGCGCATCGAGGCAATCCCGGAGATCGTGCTCGACGGCGACGCGGGGCTGCTCGTCGAGCCCGCCAATCCGCACGCGCTCGCCGCGGCGCTCGTCGAGCTGCTCCGGAGCCCGGGGCGTGCGCGGGCGATGGGGGCCCGCGGCCGCGACCGCGTGAGCCGGTATTTCTTGTGGCGGCACGTCGGCGCGCGGCTCGGGGCCGCGCTGTGCGCCGCGGCGGGAACCCCTGGGGCCGCGGACGCGCCCCCGGATCGCGCCGGCGCGTCGGGCGAGCCGCACCGCGCTGGGCCCGGCGGGCGGGGTGAGCTGCGATGATCCGGTTCGACGGGCGCGTGTGCGTCACGGGCGCGACGGGATTCCTCGGCGGAGCGCTCTCGCGCGCCCTCGTGGCGTCCGGCGCCGACGTGCACGCCCTCCGGCGGAGCTCGTTCCACGACGAGGCGCTCGAGGGGGTCCGGGTCACCTGGCACGACGGGGACGTCACGGATCCGGCGAGCCTCGTCCCGTTCCTCGCCGGCGCCCGGTGGGTCATCCACGCCGCCGGACGGCTCGGCGAGGCGAACGTCGCGGAGGCCGCCTACGTCGCGGCCAACGTGGACGGGACGCGCAACGTGATGGCGGTGGCGCTCGAGGCGAAGACCGCGCCGCGCGTGCTCCACCTCAGCGGCCCGGGCGTCCTCGGGCCGACCGCGGACGGCGCACCGGAGGACGCTCCCTACGGTCCGACCAACGCATACGAGCGGAGCAAGGCGGCCGCAGAGGCGGTCGCGCGGTCCTTCGCCGCCCGCGGCCTCCGGGTCGTCCTCGCCCGCCCGGGGTTCATCTACGGTCCGGGCGACCGGCACGTCCTGAAGCTGTTCCAGGCGATCCAGCGCGGCCGCTTCTTCCTCATCGACGGCGGTCGGCGCCTCTGCCAGCCGACCTACGTGGACGACGCCGTGGCCGGGATGCTCGCGTGCCTCGCGGCGGGGCGAGCCGCAGAGGCGTACCACCTCGTCGGCCCGCGCGCGGTGAGCTTCCGCGAGCTCGCCGACGCAATCGCGGGTGCGCTGGCCGTCCGGCCCCCCAGGCTGAGCCTCCCCCGCTGGCCGGTGATGCTGGCGGCGCGAGGGTTCGAGCTCGCCGGGCGCGCCACGCGGATGCGGCCGCCGCTGACGCCCAGCGGCGTCGCGTTCTTCTCTCAGGACCGGGTCGTGTCGTGGCGGAAGGCGCGCGACGAGCTCGGGTACGCGCCAGCGCACGACGTGGTCGAGGGGGCGGCGCGCACCGTCGCCTGGTATCGGGCGCGCGGCTGGCTCTAGGTGATCGCGTACCGCAGGAACAGGTAGTCGCCTCCGCGACGCGCCGACAGCAGCCGGCCACTCAGGGCCCCGGGGGGAAAGACCTGCCCCTCGACGAGCGCGAGCGTCGCGGGCGCGCTCGCGCGGCCGACGAAGATGGGCGCGCGGGTGAGGAACAGCTCGTCCACGGCGCCCTCGGCGAGGAAGCGCGTGGTCGAGGTCGGACCGCTCTCCACGAGCACGAGCGCGCCAGGGCCGAGGTGAGCAGCGTCCAGCACCGCTGCGAGTGAGAGCCACCCGCCGCGCGGCTCCGCGACCGCCACACGGACCGCGGAGCGCTGGGCCCGGAGCCGCGCCTCGCCGGCAGCGGTCGTGACCACGAGCGAGGGCACGGCTCCGGAGAACACCTGCCGGGAGAGGTCCACGCTCCCGCTGCCGGAGACGACGACCTGGAGCGGCGCGGGTCCCTTCCCGAGCGCGGCCCGGAGCCGCGCGTACGGTCCGGCCAGCTCCGGGCAGATGCCCTCGGCGGTCCACACGTGGTCTCCCTCGGCGCGCAGGTTCCCGGCGCCGACGACCACTCCATCGGCCACCGCGCGGAGGAGCCCCATGATCGCCCGGTCCTGTGCGTTCCCGCCGCTGATCTCCGCGCCGTTCCCGCGCGGCGGGTCGACGGCGACAATCCCGTCCACGCTCGCGACGAAGTTCGCGAACACCGTGGGGCGGTCCGGCCGGGAGGCCAGGCGGAGTGGGCCGTAGAGCGCGAGCAGCTCGGGCGGGAGGGGCAGCGGCTCGCCGGAGGCCTCATCGAAGAGCCGCACCAGCGGTTCCAGCTCCTGGACCCGCACGCTCGCGGTCATGCCCACCCCCATGTCAGCGCGTGGCGATGCGGGTGGCCTGGCCGTTGGGGTAATCCCCTTCAGGTTCGGCCCGGGATGACTCGGAGCGAAACCCCCATCCGGCGTCCCCGTTCAGGTGGTCGCAACGTGTATTCGCTCGCCTACCCTGCCTGACCGAGCGCCCGATCGCACGGCGGCTCTCGGTGAACAGGGGGAGCGCGATGATCCGTTTCGTCACGTGCTACGACACCACGCGAGGGTGCTTCGCCTTCACGGATCCGCGGGGCGAGCTCACGTTCTGCACCGCGTGTCGCGAAGAGATCGCAGAGTCGGAGACGTGGAAGCCGTGCCCGCGATGCGGGTTCCGCCTTCACGCTCGGTGCGATTGCGACGACTGCACCTACTGCCGGAGATCGACGGTCGACGGGCAGCTCGAGTACTCGTCCACGAGCCTGTCGACTGAACGCCGGACACACTCGACTGCAGACGCTCAATCTGCTCCGGGACCGTGATCGCGTCTCCCGCGGCCACGCTTCCGCCCGCCACCGGCGGCGCGCCGAGCCGCTCCGGGCATCCAGGCGCCGGTGACCTGGCGCCGCTACGTCTCGTCCTGCCGCCCCCTCGAGCAGGAGCCCACATGAAGGCCCTCGCGTCCGCGCTCGCGCTCGCCCTCGCCGCCTCGTTCGTGCTCGCCGCCCCGCCGTCACCCGGCGCGGGCGGGGAGGCCGCGCTCCCGCCTCCCGCCATCGCGTCTGCCCGGCCCGCCGCGCGCGGGTACGCGCCGGTGAACGGCCTTCGCCTCTACTACGAGGTCCACGGGCCCGAAGGCGGCACGCCAATCGTGCTGCTGCACGGCGGCAATCCCGCCATCGAGACCTCCTGGGAGCGGATCCTGCCGGCGCTCGCGCGCACGCACCGGGTGATCGCGTTCGACCAGCAGGGCCACGGGCGCACCGCCGACGTCGATCGGCCCTTCACGTTCGAGGGCTCCGCCGACGACACGGCCGCGCTCCTCGCCTTCCTGACGGTCTCGAAGGCCAATCTCATGGGCTTCAGCAACGGCGCGAACATCGCCATGCAGGTGGCGATCCGGCACCCGCAGGTCGTGCGCCGGCTGGTGGTCGCCTCGGGGATGGTGAAGCGTGACGGGCTCCGGCCCGAGTTCTGGTCGGGCATGCAGAACGCGAAGCTCGAGGACATGCCGCCGCACTTCGTCGACGTGTACCGGAAGACCTCCCCGCACCCGGACCGGCTCCCGTCGTTCTTCCGCAAGTCGGTCGAATCGGATGCTCGGGTTTCGCGACTGGCCGAGGCCACCGTGAGAATCCATCGCGGCCCAGACGCTGGTGGTGATCGGGGACGCGGACGTCGTCCGCCCCGAGCACGCGGTCGAGCTGGCGCGGGTCCTGCCCCCGCGCGCCTCGCCGTCCTGCCCCTCACGGATCACCAGGCGGTGGTGGAGGCCCACGCGGGCTGGCTCATCCCGATGGTCGAGGCGTTCCTCGGCGACGACGTCCCCTCCCCGTGACCTTCGATCCGAACGTCTCTCGTGCATTCGCGGCGACGGCCGCTCAGCGGGCCTCGAGCGCGGCCTGGACCCGCTCGTAGTCGGAGGGGACGTCGAGGTCGACGAGCGCCTCCGCCGGCCAGGACAGGACCGCGGCCTCGGCTCGGTGCCGCTTCACCACCTGCTTGCCGCAGCCGTCCCCCTCCATCGCCACGAGCTCGCGAAGAGCGCGCGGTCGTACAGCATGGGCGGAGCGTGGACGTCGCCGTACCGGGACGCGACAATCGGCGCGGAGCCCTGGCGGTAGAGCGCGCGAGCTCGCCCAGCATCGCCGCGGTGACGAGCGGCATGTCCGCGAGGATCACCACCGCGGCGACGGCCTCCAGTGGAACGGAGGCGATCCCGGCGCGGACCGACGCGCTCTTCCCGAGCGCCCAGTCGGGGTTCAGCACGGTGCGGCACGCGAAGCCGGCCAGCTCCCCGGAGACGCGCCCGGCGTCGTGACCGAGCACGACCACGAGGGGGTCGAGGCCGGCCTCGCTGGCGCGTCGCACGGCGCGCCGGAGCAAGCCTCTCCGCCGAGCGGGAGGAGGAGCTTGTTCGTGCCCATCCGCGCGGACGACCCGGCGGCGAGCAGGACGGCGGCAATCGGGCCGGTCCGCTCAGCCATGGATAGCTCCCCTCCTCGCGCGGAGGTGGCCCGGCGCCCGCCCCGACCGGACCGCGAGCAGCTCCGCAACCACGCTCAGGGCGACCTGCTCCGGGCCCTCGGCGCCGAGGTCGAGGCCGACCGGGCCGAAGACGCGGCCGTCGACCTCCGCGCCCACCGCGCCGAGGAGCTCCTCGACGCGCGCGCGGGGGCCGAGCACCCCGATGTAGGCGACCTCGGTCCCGAGGAGCCGCCGGATCCACTCGCGGTCCTGCGCGAGGGAGTGGGTCTTCACGACCGCGAACGCGTCGCGCCCGAGCGGCAGCGAACCGACGCCGTCCTCCGCGCGCCAGCGGGAACCGGCGGACCTCTCCGGCGAGCCGCTCGGACGACAGGTACGCGGGGCGGTGGTCCACGACCGCGACCCGGAACCCGGCCTCCGCTGCGTAGCGCACGAGCGGGAGGGCATCGTCGCCCGCGCCGAACACGACGAGGTGCGGCGGCGGCCGGAGGATCTCGGCGAAGACCTCGACGCCGTCGGGCGCGTGGACGACCGTCTCGGGAGGAGCATCCCCGGCCGCGAGGATCGAGACGTGCCCGGCGGACCCGCCAGCGAGGACGGTGGCGATCGCGAACGGGGCCTCGCCCGCGAGGAGCTCGCGGAGCCGCGCCGCCGCCGCGACGAATGCCGGCGTCGTCGCCGGCTGAAGGAAGACCTCGACGGCGCCGTTGCAGCCGAGCCCCAGGGCGAACGGCTGCCGATCGTCGCCGCCCGTGTCGTAGTGGACGAGGCGACACCCCCGGTCCCGGAGGACGGCCAGGGCCCGCTCCCGGACGTCCGCCTCGAGGCAACCTCCGCTGACGCCGCCGCTCGTCGTGCCGTCGGCCCGGACGAGGAACTTCGCGCCCGGGCGCCGGTAGGCGGAGCCCCGGGTCCGCACCACCGTCGCGAGCGCAGCGGGCCGACCCGCCCGCGCCTGCTCGGCGATCTGCGAGAGGATCTCGGCCGTCTCCTGCCAGTGCTTCACGGCGCCCTCGCTGGAGGTCCGGCGGGGCAGCATGCGAGCGCTCACCCACGAACGACCGCTGCACCGCCGCGTAACCTCTATGTGTGCGCCCCGGTCGATGCTCGACGCCGGAGCCGGCGCCCGCTCCAACTTGGGTGACGCCCAAGTGGAGTCGCGGCTCGCCTCGCCGAGGGGCCCTGCATGTCCGACGTTTCCCGTCCACCACGAGCTCGACCACGGCCCGCAGCACTACATCGCGGCGCTCAGGCCGCCGGGCGTGCGGACGGAGTTCGGTGACTAGATGGACGGGGCCGTGGGATCGCGGACGAGACTGATTTCGCAATCGCGTCAATCCGCCTGCCCGAGCGCGCCTCCGGTCCCCGAGCAGGCGTGCGACAATCCCGCTGACACTGCGAGTGCGATGCACTTTGGTCGCACGCTTCGTGCGGGTTGGCCCCCCACAAAGCACGCCCACCCCTGACCTAGGTCATGGGCGGTTCCCGCCTCGCGGCGTGATCTGACACGCCATGAGCCGGATCGACGCCGACACATTGGAGATGGTGATTGGGACGCTGCGCGAGTACGCGGGGCGTGAGCTGAAGCCCGAGCGGCTCCTCGAGCTCGACCGGAAGAACGAGTTCCCCGAGCAGGTCCATCGCGACCTCTACGGGGAGCTCGGCCTCCACCTCCTCTTCATCCCCGAGGAGTTCGGAGGAATGGGGGGCGGCGCCCACGACATCTACCGCGTCTCCGAGGTCCTCGCGCGCATCGACCTCGGCCTCGCGACGGGCGTCCTCGCGACCTTCCTCGGGACCGACCCGATCACCGTCGGCGGCACGCCCGAGCAGAAGACCCGGTGGATGGGCCGGATCGCGAAGGAAGGGCTGCTCGTCGCTTACGGCGCGACGGAGCCCCAGGCCGGCAGCGACCTCACCTCGCTCAGGACGAGCGCGACGCCGATGAGCCACGAGGGCCGCCCTGCCTACGCGCTCAACGGCCAGAAGCAGTGGATCAGCAACGGGGGCGTCGCGGCGCTCTTCCTCATCCTCGCGAACGCTCCCGGCGGCGCCTCGTGGTTCGTCGTCGAGCGCGGGAACCCCGGGCTGACGTCGGGGAAGCACGAGGACAAGCACGGCATCCGCGCGAGCAACACCACCTCCCTCTTCCTCGACAACGTCATCGTCCCGGCCGAGAACCTCGTGGGCGGCGTCGAGGGCCTCGGGTTCGCGCAGGCCCAGGCGGTCTTCGGCTACACGCGCCTCATGGTCGCGGCCTTCGGCCTGGGCGGCGGCTGGAGCGCGCTCGAGCGGGCCATCCGCTACGCGCAGGAGCGCGTGGTGGGCGGCGGCCCGCTGATGCGCAAGCAGGGGTTCACGCACAAGCTGCTCGTGCCGAACGCGGTGCGCCTCGAGGCGGCCCGCGCGTACATCGAGTGGACCGCCGAGCGGATCGACGCCGGCGAGCCGAACCTCGCGACGGAGGGCGCGATCGCGAAGTACCTGGCGACCGAGGCCGGCAACCGCGCCGCCGAGGACGCGATCCAGGCGCTCGGCGGCAACGGCTACACCCGCGAGTACCTCGTCGAGAAGATCAAGCGCGACGTGCGGATCACCACCATCTACGAGGGGACCTCGGAGATCCTCGAGTGGACGACGGCGCGCGACCGCTGGCAGCTGCACCTCAAGTCGCGTGGCACGCACTACCTCGACTGGGCGCAGCGGGCCGAGGCACTC
This sequence comes from uncultured delta proteobacterium, assembly GCA_963739565.1. Taxonomy (GTDB): domain Bacteria; phylum Myxococcota; class Myxococcia; order Myxococcales; family Anaeromyxobacteraceae; genus Anaeromyxobacter. Next base: position 58,254 of record CAVUBF010000002.1, read on the forward strand.
CACGCCGAGCGCGCGGACGTCGGGGCGAAGAGCGCGGCGATCGCGCTGCGTTGCCTCGCGGCGGTCCTGGAGCGCTGCCGCGCCGACAAGCTCACGCGGCACCAGCACGTGCTCTTCCGGCTCGGCGAGCTCGTCGCCCTCGCCGAGGGGGCGGCGGTCTTCGCGCAGCGCGCGGCGACCGCGCCGACGACGGCCATCCCGCTCCCGCCCGCGACAATCGCCGCGATGTCGCGGGTGTTCGCCCGCGAGGCCGCCGGGCGCGTCGCGTTCGAGGGCGCGCGGTGGGCAATCGCCGCCGGCCAGACCGACCCGGACTTCTTGCGCTCGGTCGCCTGGAACGAGGTCCTCGCCGGACAGGCCGGCGCGATCGAGGACATGGACGTCATCGCGGGGAGCCTGGCGCAGACGTTCCCCGCCTGAGCAGGCGGGGCGGCCCGGACAGCACCCGGGCCGGGTACCCGCGCCGAGCGCTCCGGCGTCTCGGCGCGATGGAGGGGGATCGTCATGTCGGATCGCCGAGCACGAGCTGTCGCCGTCGTCGGGGTGGGGGCGTTGCTGCCGGACGCTCCCGATGCTCCGTCGTTCTGGAAGAACTTGTGCGAGCGTCGGTACTCGATCACCGACGTGCCGCCCGAGCGCTGGAGCGTGGACGAGTACTACGACCCGGATCCCGCGGCCCCCGACAAGACCTACAGCAAGATCGGCGGCTGGGTCCGCGGGTATTCCTTCGACTGGCAGCGCTACAAGATCCCGCCCCGGGTCGTCGGCGCGATGGACCAGGGCCAGCAGTGGGCCGTGACGATCGCGGCGCAGGCGCTCGCGCGACTACGGGCTCCCCGGCCGCGCGCTCGACCTCGAGCGCACCGGCGTCGTCCTCGGCGCGGCGATCGGCGGCGAGCAGCAGTACCTGACGGTCCTGCGCATGTCGTTCCCGGAGTTCCGGCGGAGGCTCGAGGAGGTCGCGGCGTTCTCGGAGCTTCCGTCCGACCTCCGCCGCACGATCGTCGAGCGCTGGCAGGAGGTCGTGCGCACGACCCTGCCCCCGATCACCGAGGACACGATGCCGGGCGAGCTCGCGAACATCATCGCCGGGCGCGTCGCGAACGTCCTCAACCTCCGCGGGCCGAACTTCACGACCGATGCGGCGTGCGCCTCGAGCCTGGCCGCCCTCGAGGCGGCGACGAACCTGCTGGTGGACCACCACTGCGACGCGGTGATCACGGGCGGCGTCGACCGCAACATGGGCGTGTCGTCGTTCGTGAAGTTCTGCAAGATCGGCGCGCTGAGCGCCACCGGCACGCGGCCGTTCGGCGACGGCGCCGACGGCTTCGTGATGGGCGAGGGCGCCGCGGCGTTCGTGCTGAAGCGCCTCGCGGACGCCGAGCGCGACGGCGATCGGATCTACGCGGTGGTCCGCGGCGTGGGCAGCTCGAGCGACGGCAAGGGCAAGGGGATCACCGCCCCGAACCCGGCCGGGCAGAAGCTCGCGGTGCGGCGCGCCTGGCAGGACGCCGGGCTCGACCCGGCGACCGTCGGGATGATCGAGGCCCACGGGACGAGCACGAAGGTCGGCGACGTCGTCGAGGTCGAGAGCCTCGCGGAGTGCTTCGCCTCCGCCGGGCGAGGCGCGATCGCGCTCGGCTCGGTGAAGAGCAACATCGGCCACCTGAAGGCCAGCGCCGGGGCGGCGGGGCTCTTGAAGGCCGTCCTCGCGCTGCACCACAAGCAGCTGCCCCCGACGCTCAACGCCGAGCGGCCGAACCCGAGCATCGACTTCTCGGCCTCGCCGTTCACCCTCGCCCACGCGCTGCGCGAGTGGCCGCGGGCGAACGGGACTCCCCGCCGGGCGGCCGTCTCCGCCTACGGGTTCGGCGGGACGAACTTCCACGTCGTGCTCGAGGAGCACGTCCCCGGGCTGCTCGAGTCGAAGGGAAGGGACATGGTCTCGGTGCCGGCCGGCGTGCCGTCCCCGGGTGGAGCGGCCCGCGCAGCGCCGCTCGCGCCGGTCGCCGCGACGCCGAGGCCCCCGCTGCGCGGGATCCTCGCCCTCGGAGCGCCGACCGTCGCCGAGCTTCGCGTGCGGCTCGACCAGGAGCTCGCCCGCGTGAAGGCAGGCGTGGTGCCCCCGCTCGTCCACCCTGCCCGCGCCGACCTCACCGCCACCGAACGGATCGTCGTCGACTTCGAGGCCGGCCGCGACCTCGTCGACAAGCTCGAGCGCGCCCGCCGCGCGCTCGAGGCGGACGCGCCGATGGCGTGGAAGGCGCTCGCGAGCCAGGGGATCTTCCGCGGGGCGAACCCTCCCGCCGGCAAGATCGCCTTCCTGTTCCCGGGCCAGGGGAGCCAGTTCGTCAACATGGGGCGCTCGCTCTACGACCGCGAGCCGATCGTCCGGGCGGTGTTCGACGAGGCCGACGCGGCCCTCGCGCCGATCCTCGGGCGGCCCCTGACGTCGTTCCTGTTCGCGGACCCGACCGACGCGGCCGCTATGGCGCGCGCCGAGGAGGAGCTTCGCCAGACCGCGATCACGCAGCCGGCGGTGCTGACCGTCGACAACGCCCTCCGCGCCCTGCTCGCCGCGCATGGGCTGAGGCCCGATTACGTCATGGGTCACTCGCTCGGCGAGTACGGCGCGCTCGTCGCCGCCGGCGCGATGCCGTTCGCCGACGCGCTCGAGGCGGCCGCCGCCCGCGGCAGCGAGATGACGCGGGTCAGCTTCGCCGACAACGGCTGGATGGCGGCGGTCATGGGACCGCTCGACGTCGTGGAGAAGGCGCTGGCCACGATCGACGGCTACGTCGTCACCGCAAACCTCAACAGCGGCAGCCAGGCCGTCATCGGCGGCGAGACGCCGGCGGTCGAGCGCGCGATGGAGGCCCTCGAGGCGCTCGGCCTCGAGACCGTCCGCCTGCCGGTGAGCCACGCGTTCCACACCCGGATCGTCGCCCCCGCCGCGGAGGCGTTCGGCAAGCTGCTCGACCGCCTCCGCATCGGTCCGCCGCAGCTTCCGGTCGTCGCCAACGTGACGGGAGGGCTGTATCCGACGAGCCGCCGGGAGATCCGCGACATGCTCGTCACGCAGATCTCCTCGCCGGTTCAGTGGGTCCGTGGCCTCGAGACGCTCTGGCGCGAGGGCGTGCGGACGTTCGTCGAGGTCGGCCCGAAGAAGGCGCTCAAGGGGTTCGTCGACGACGTCCTCGGCGGGCGCGACGGGCTCGTCTCGCTCTTCACGAACCATCCGAAGGTCGGCGAGCTCGCCGCGTTCAACCAGGCGCTCTGCGGCCTCTACGCGGCCGGTCACGGCGCCATCGCCGAGCCGGCGCCGGTCGTCGCACTTCACGACGCGACCCCAGCAGCAGCATACCCAGCCGCCCCGACGGACGGCACTCCGGAGGAGACCGTGTCGAACTCATCTCTCCAGGCGCTCACCGACGTCCTCACCCGCACGATCGCCGCCATGTCGGCGACGCCTGCGGCGCGCGAGCCCCGCAACGAGGTCTTCGACCGCAACAGCCCGCCGTCCGGCTCGGTCGTGATCACCGGCTGCGGGCTCGGGCTCCCCGGTCCCGAGAAGTCGGTCATGGACCCGCAGAACGTCGAGCGGATCCTCCGCGGTGACCAGCTCATCGACCTGCTGCCCGCGCGCTTCCGCGAGCTGATGGCGCGCAAGCACGTGACGCGGGTCGTGAAGACCGCCGAGGGCGACGGTCGCTTCGAGACGATCGACGACTCCGCCGAGGTGCTGAAGCTCGCGGGGCGGGCCGGTCCGTTCGACCTCGCCGCCGAGTACGGGGTGCCCGGCAAGCTCGTCGAGGCGCTCGACACGACCACCCAGCTCGCGATGGCCGCCGGGATCGACGCCCTGCGCGAGGCGGGCGTGCCGCTCGTCCAGACCTGGCGGCGCACGTCGAAGGGGACCTTCCTCCCCGACCGCTGGCTCCTGCCGGAGTCGATGCGCGACGAGACCGGCGTGATCTTCTGCTCCGCCTTCCCCGGCGTCGACCGCTTCGCCGAGGAGCTGCGCCGCTACTACGCCAACGAGTCACGGCTCGCGCGGCGTGCGGCGCTCGAGGAGGTCAGGGTCCGGACGAGCGATCCCGCGACGCTCCGCGAGCTCCAGCGCCAGCTCGGCCAGCTCGAGGACGAGCTGCGCCGGGAGCCGTACGCCTTCGACCGGCGCTTCCTCCTGCGCGTGCTGCCGATGGGACACAGCCAGTTCGCCGAGTACGTCGGCGCGCGCGGCCCGAACGCGCTCGCCAACGCCGCCTGCGCGAGCACGGCCCAGGGCATCGCGATGGCGGAGGACTGGATCCGCCTGGGCCGCTGCCGCCGCGTCGTCGTGATCGCCGCCGACAACACGACGAGCGACAACCTGATGGAGTGGGTCGGCGCCGGCTTCCTCGCCACCGGCGCCGCCGCGACCGACGACAAGGTCGAGGAGGCCGCCGTCCCGTTCGATCGGCGCCGCCACGGCACGATCGTCGGCATGGGCGCGGCCGCGCTCGTGCTCGAGAGCCAGGACGCCGTCGAGGAGCGCGGCATGCGCGGGATCGTCGAGCTGCTCTCGAGCGAGACGCGCAACAGCGCCTTCCACGCCACGCGGCTCGACCTCGACCACGTGACGGCCGTCGTCGAGAGCCTCGTCCGGTCCGCCGAGCGCCGCTTCGGGCTCGACCGGCGCGCGATGGCGCCCGCGACGGTCTTCATGTCGCACGAGACGTTCACTCCCGCCCGCGGCGGGAGCGCGTCCGCCGAGGTCGCGGCGCTGCGGCGCGTCTTCGGAGGCGCGGCGAGCGAGATCGTCGTGGCCAACACGAAGGGGTTCACCGGTCACCCGCTGGGCGTCGGGGTCGAGGACGTCATCGCGGTGAAGGTCCTCGAGCACGGCATCGTCCCGCCCGTCCCGAACTTCCGCGACGAGGATCCCGAGCTCGGCCTGCTGAACCTGAGCCGGGGCGGCCGCTACCCGGTCGACTACGCGATCCACCTCGCCGCCGGCTTCGGCTCCCAGATCGCGCTGACGCTCACGCGCCGCATCCCCGGCGGGAGCGAGCGGATCGATCGCCGCGACGTCTACCAGCGCTGGCTGGACGACGTGACCGGCCTCGACCAGGCCGAGACCGAGACCGTGCTGCGCACGCTGCGCGTCGTCTCGACCGGCGCGCCCTCGCGGACACCGAAGCCGGCCACCTGGGCGTGGGGAACGGCCCCGACGCGCCGCGCCCCGGCGCCTCCGCCGTCCGTCGTGGACCGGACCGTCGTACCGGCGATGACGTCCGTGCCCCCCTCCCCGACCCTCCCCCCGCTTCGCGGGGAGAGGGAGATCAGGGTCGCACCCGCGACCGCGACCGCGACCGCGACCGCGACCCCGACCCCGACCCCGACCCCGGCCCCGACCCCGACCCCGACCGCGACCCCGACCGCGACCCGCGACCCCGACCGCGACCGCGACCCCGACCCCGACCCCGACCGCGACCCCGACCCCGACCGCGACCGCGACCGCGACCCCGATCAGCACCGACCCGATCACCCCGCGCGTCGTCGCGATCGTCGCCGAGAAGACCGGCTATCCGCCCGACCTGCTCGACATGGACCTCGACCTCGAGGCCGACCTCGGCGTCGACACCGTGAAGCAGGCCGAGACCTTCGCCGCCGTGCGCGAGGAGTGGTCCATCCCGCGGATCGAGAACCTGAGGCTCCGCGACTTCCCGACGCTGCGCCACGTCGTCGGCTTCGTCCGCACCTATCGGCCGGACCTCGCGGCGGCGGCGGCCCTGGCCGCGCCCGTGCCCCCCTCCCCGACCCTCCCCCCGCTTCGCGGGGAGAGGGAGAACGGGGTTGCACCCGCTCCGCTCTCCCCCTCTCCCGCTCTCCCGGCTACCAGCGCGCCTTCATCCGCCGCTGACAGCACCGGTGCCGATCCGGTCACCGCCCGGGTCGTCGCGATCGTCGCCGAGAAGACCGGCTACCCGCCCGACCTGCTGGACCTCGACCTCGACCTCGAGGCCGACCTCGGCGTCGACACCGTGAAGCAGGCCGAGACCTTCGCCGCCGTGCGCGAGGAGTGGTCCATTGCGCGGGTCGAGAGCCTGAGGCTCCGCGACTTCCCGACCCTGCGCCACGTCGTCGGCTTCGTCCGCACCTATCGGCCGGACCTCGCGGCGGCGCCGGCCCTGGCCGCGCCCGTGCCCCCCTCCCCGACCCTCCCCCCGCTTCGCGGGGAGAGGGAGATCGCTGTCGCACCCGCTCCGCTCTCGCCCCCACCCGTGTCGCCCGCGCCCGCATCCGCGACGCCGAACGCACCGCAGGCGTATCCGCTCGCCAACGCGGACCAGGTGCCCCGGCGCGTCGCCGTGCCCGTCCTGCGTCCGCCGCTCGACCTGTGCAAGCCGACCGGCGTCCGCCTGGGAGCGGGCGTGCGCGTCGTCGTCGCACGGGGCGCGAGCGAGCAGACCCTCGCGCGGAAGCTCGCGGCGCTCGGCGCGACGGTGCTCGAGCTCGACGTGCGCGCGCCCGCTGCGGCGATCGAGGAGACGCTGCGCGGGTGGCTCGGCGAGGGGCCCGTCGCCGGCATCTTCTGGCTGCCGTCGCTCGACCCGGAACCGCGCCTCGAGGAGCTGTCGATCGACGCCTTCCGCGAGTCGACCCGCCGGGTCGTGAAGAACCTCGCGTCGGCGATGCGCGTCCTGTACGAGAGCATCGCCCCGACCGGCACGTTCCTCGTCGCCGCGACGCGCCTCGGCGGGCTCTTCGGGCTCGGCGAGGAGGGGACCGCCGCGCCGCTGGGCGGGGCCGTCCAGGGGTTCGTCAAGGCCTACAAGCGCGAGCGCCGCGACGCCCTCGTGAAGGTCGTCGACTTCGGGGACGAAGCGAGCGACGCCGAGGTCGCCGACGCGCTCGTCGCCGAGGCGCTCGCCGACCCCGGCATCGTCGAGGTCGGCCGGCGCGCCGGGACGCGCTGGTCAATCGGCCTCGACGTCCGGCCGGTCACGCCCTCCCCCGCGATCCGGCTCGATCGGGACGGCGTCTTCGTCGTCACCGGCGCGGCCGGCGGGATCACGAGCGCGATCGTCGCGGACCTCGCCGCCGCGAGCGGTGGGACGTTCCACCTCCTCGATCTCGTCGCCCCGCCCGCGGCCGACGATCCGCACGTCGCCCTCCTCCGCGCCGGCCGCGAGCAGCTCAAGGAGGCGCTGATCGCCGAGGCCAAGGCGCGCGGCGAGAAGCCGACTCCGGTCGCCATCGACAGGCAGCTCATGGTCGTCGAGCGCCAGGAGGCGGCGCTGCGCGCGCTCGCGAGCGTCGAGGCGGCGGGCGGCACCGCGCACTGGCACCCCGTCGACCTGCTCGACGCGGCGTCGGTCGACCGGGCCGTCGCCGCGATCCGCGCGACGAGCGGCCGCATCGACGTGCTCGTCCACGCCGGCGGGATCGAGATCAGCCGGATGCTCCCGGACAAGCCGGACGACGAGTGGGCGCGGGTGTTCGACGTCAAGGCGGACGGCTTCTTCTCGCTGCTCCGCGCCGCGCGCGACCTGCCGCTCGGCGCGACGGTCGTCTTCAGCTCGGTCGCCGGCCGGTTCGGCAACGGCGGCCAGACCGACTACAGCGCGGCCAACGCCCTGCTCTGCGCGATGTCGCGCTCGCTGCGCCGCTCGCGTCCGGGGACGCGCGCGATCGCGATCGACTGGACGGCCTGGGGCGGGATCGGCATGGCCGCGCGCGGCTCGATCCCGAAGATGATGGCAGCCGCCGGGATCGACCTGCTCGCGCCGGAGGTCGGGATCCCGACGGTCCGGCGGGAGCTCCTCGCGGGAGCCGCCGACGAGCTCGTCGTCGGCGGTGCGCTCGGGACCCTCGTCGAGGAGTGGGACGCGACGGGCGGCCTCGACCTCGAGAAGGTCCAGGCGCGGCTGGCCGAGCGGGCGCACCACCTGACGATGGTCGGCGAGGTGACGGGTGCCCCGCTGTACGGAGGGCTCACCGTCGAGACGCGCCTCGATCCCGGCGAGCAGCCCTTCCTCGCCGATCACCGGATCGACGGGGTGCCGGTGCTGCCGGGCGTGATGGGAATGGAGGCCTTCGCGCAGGTGGCGAGCCTCCTCTGCCCCCACCACGTCGTGACGGGCCTGCGTGACCTCGAGTTCCTGCTGCCCTTCAAGTTCCACCGGATGAAGCCGGCCACGCTGCACCTCGCGGCCGTCGGTCGGCCTGGCGCAGGCGACACGCTGGTCGTCGAGGTCCAGCTCTCGTCGAGGCTGCAGCCCGGCCCCGGGATGCCGGTGCAGGAGCGCCTGCACTTCCGCGGGCGCGTCCTCGTCGACCGCGCGGCGGTCCCGCGGAAGACCGTGGCCTTCCGTCCGCCCGCGGAGGTGACCGTCGAGGACTCCTCGATCTACCGCGTCTACTTCCACGGGCCTGCCTACCAGGTCCTCCAGGGGGTGCGGCTCGACGACTGCTGCGCGATCGGCGTCCTGCGGCCCGAGCTTCCCCGAACGCCCGGCAGGTGGACGCGGCCGAGCTCGTCCTGCCCCGGCTCGTCGAGCTCTGCTTCCAGACCGCCGGGATCTTCGACATCGCGCATCGCCACGTGTTCGGGCTGCCGGCGGGGCTCGAGTCGCTGCGCGTGCTCCGGACGCCCGACGCCGGCGGCGGCCCGCTCTTCGCGGAGGTCCTGCCGAGAGGAGGACGACGGCTTCGATGCGCGCGTCGTGGATGCCGGCGGGAACGTGTTCGTCGAGCTGTCTGGCTATCGCACGATCTCCGTCCCCGAGCCGGAGGGGATGACCGAGCTGCTCGGATCCCTCGGGGAGGCCGCCCCGGCGTGATCCACTGGTCGCTCCTCGCGGGCTCGTGCCGGAGCCCACCCGCGTGCGCTCGTGGCGACGGGTCGCTGACCGTCGCCGAGCGCGCGCGGCTCGCCGGGTTCCGCGTGCCGAAGCGCCGGGCCGACTGGCTCATCGGCCGGATCGCGGCGAAGTCGGTGGTCGCCGCGGCGATGGCGAACGTCGTCCCGGGCGACTGGCCGCTCCGCGCCATCGAGATCCCGAGCGACGCGAGCGGGATGCCCTGGGCGCGGCTCGCGCCGGAGGCCGGGCCGGTGGCCGGCTTCGCGCCGGGCGAGCGGCTGCCGATCAGCGTCTCGATCAGCCATGCCGGGGGGCACGCGCTGTGCGCGGCGACCTGGTCCGCGCCGGCGGCCGGCGGCTCGCGCCGGACGCTCGGCATCGACCTCGGCGTGGTCGAGCCGCGCTCCCGCGAGTTCGTCGCCACGTTCTTCACCGAGGACGAGCAGCGCTTCGTCCGCGACGCCCTTCCGTTGGAACGCAGCCTGCGCGCGAACCTGATCTGGGGTGCGAAGGAAGCCGTGCTCAAGGCCCTGGGCCTCGGGCTCACCGTCGACACCCTCGGCCTGAGCTGCCTGCCCGAGAACGGCCCCGCCGACCCGGCCGAGTGGCCGCTCGCGCCGCTCGACGACGCGTGGCGCCCGTTCGTCGCCAGGTGCGGCGCAGACCTCGTGCCGAGCGGGGGGACGATCCGTGGGATCTGGCGGTCGTTCCCGGGATTCGTCGGCGTGCTCGCGTGCACGCGGCGGCCCCTGGCGTCCCCGGTTCATTCGCGACGCGCTGCGCTCCTCTAGACCCTCACCCGGTCCCCGGCCGCGACGCCGTGCGCGGCCGCCCAGCCGCCGTTCACCTCGAGGACCGCCGAACACGGCGCGCCGGACCGGCACGGGAAGAGCGTCAGCGGCTGCGCCCGCTCGACGACGTTCACGACGACGCCGTCCGAGCGGACGAACAGGAGGTCGAGCGGGACGAGGGTGTTCTTCATCCAGAACGACCTCCAGCCGTCCCGTCCGAGCTCGAACAGCATCCCGGCGTCGGGCTCGAGCCGCTCGCGGTGCATGAGGCCGAGCTCGATCGCGCTCGGGGTCCGGACCACGTCTGCGACGAGCTCGTGGCGCGCGCCCGCCGCCGTCTCGACGACGACGCGGACCGGTGAGCCCGGAAGCTCGACCCGCACCTCCTCCCCGGCGAACCGGTCCAGGTAGACGGCGGCGTCCGGCTCGCGATGCAGGAACCGGAGCGGCCGGTTCGCGGGACGAAGCCGGACCAGCCCCTCGCGCGCGGAGGCGGAGCCCTCGAAGCGCCAGCCGGGCGGGACCGCGACCTCGGACGACGTCGTCCCGGAGGCGCGCGCCGCGAGGACGCGCCCGCCCGACGGGAGCGTCACCGCGGCGAGCTCGAGCCAGGGGCACCAGTCCTCCGGCTGGATCCGGTGGTGGAAGACCGCCGCGTCCTCGAACGCGCCGTCTTCCCGGAACAGCGCGAGGCCGCCGTCCTGCACGGCCCGGGCGGCGGCGCGGCTCTGGGGCAGCACCTCGAACGAGATCGCGACGAGCTCCCCGTCCGCGCACCGGCGCTCGGGCGGCACCAGCGCGACGAACGCGGCGGCGCCCCCCGGGAAGCGCTCCGCGAGCGTCCCCTCCCGTGCGATCCAGGTGGCCCCCTCGACGAGGACGGGCATCGTCCCTCCGGGTGCATGATCGCGCACCCGCGGACACTTCGCGCACGAACGTTCTTGCCGCGTCGGCCCATGCCGACATCACGACGGAGCGCGAGGAGCGCGGCTCAAGCCGGCGCGCTCGCGCCCGCATCCGAGAAGGCAGGCGCCCGGCACGGGCCACGCTCGACCACCCGGTCCAGGTCGCGCACGAGCTCCTGCACCGACTCGAGCTCCCGCACGGTGCGCTCGGGGATCCGCGTGACGCTCTGCCCGGTGTAGAAGAGGCCACGCTCCGTGTCCCCGAGGATCGCCGCTCGCAGGAGCGCGTCGGTGATGCAGAAGCTCTCGCGGAAGTCGCTCGCGCGGCACTTGCACAGCCCGGCGCCCAGGCACTCGACGCAGGCCTTGGTGCGACCCTCGTAGCCTCCCTTGCCGAAGAACCACTCCTTCGAGCGCGGGGGGAAGTGGCTCCCGGCGGCGAGCGCGTCCGTGAAGGCATTCCGGACCGCCCGCGCCTTCATGCCCTTCACGCAGCTCGTGATGACGACGACGTCGTCCTCCCCTCTGCCGAGGTGCATCGTCTTGAACGCCGGGTGGCTGTCGCCGTCCCTGCAGGCGATGAAGCGCGTCGAGAGCTGGACCCCGGCGACTCCGTGCGCGAGGAATTCCGCGACGTCGCTCGCCACGATGCCGCCCGCCGCCACAATCGGCAGCGAGGAGTGGTGCTTCACCTCCTCGACGAGCGCGGCGAGCGGGAGCTCGATGTCGCCGATGTGACCTCCCGCCTCCGCGCCCTCCGCGACGAGGAAGTCGGCGCCCCACTTCTCGTACATCGCGGCGAGGCGCCCGGACGACACGATCCCGGCGAACGGCGTGCCGGCATCGTGGCACCAGCGGATCACCTCCCGCGAGATGCCGGCCCCCTGCACGATGAAGCTCACGCCCTCCGCGAGCGCGGTCCGGGCGAGCCGCTCGAAGTCGGAGTGGTGGATGGCGGCCATGAGGTTCACGCCCACGTACCCGCCGGGCGCCTCGGCGCGGGCGCGCCGCAGCTCGCGCCGGAGCATCTCGGTCGTCTTCCCGACGCCCGAGACGGTTCCGGCCGTGACGAAGCGCGTGCTCCTCGCCGCCGCCACCTTCCCGGCGAGGCCATCGGAGACGTGGAGGCCCATCGCCCCCTGCACGAGGAGGTGCTTTCCGGCTCGCAGGACCTCGTCGATGGCTGCGCGGGTCAGCTTCGGAGCGGAGTCGGTGGGGGCGCAGGCCACGCCCGTGGGTTTCGGCACGCCGAGATCGTCGGTCATGACTGGCTCCCCGAGTGAATGGCGCATCGTACGGCGCTGCCCCGGAGGCGGATCGGAAGCGCTGGGGTGCCCCCATCGACGGCACCGATCCGTTCCCTCGCGCGCAGGCCGGATCGGGTCCTGCGCCCGTGCGCCGCGCCTCAGCCGGCGAGCTGCGCCTCGCGAAGCGCGGCCGCGACGGAGGCGGCGTCGGAGAGCGCGAGGATCCCTGCCATCGCGCGGCGCATCGGCTCGAGGCGCGCGCCGGCGAGCGCCTGCTTCAGCTCGGGGATCGCGGTGGGGACGACGCTGAGCGAGTCGACCCCGAGCGCCATCAGCGCCAGGGCGACGTCGGGGCGCATCGCGATCTCGCCGCAGACGCCCACGCGCTTCCCCGCGGACCGCGCCGCGGCGGTCACGCGGGCGATCATGCGCAGGATCGCCGGGTGGTAGGGGTCGCTCATGGGAGCCATGCGCGAGTCCTCCCGGTCGACGACCAGCGTGTACTGCATCAGGTCGTTCGTGCCGATGGACAGGAAGTCCGCCTCCCTCGCGAGATCGGCCGCGAGCTCGACGGCGGCCGGCACCTCGATCATCGACCCCGATCTCGGGCGCGCTCTGGGCCCGCGGCTCGTCGAGGCCGGCGAGGGCCTCGTCGATGAGGGTCCTCACCCGGCGGAGGTCCTCGATCGACGTCACCATCGGGATCAGGATCGGAGGGGGCGGTCCCCGGCCGCCAGCGCGAGCGCCTGCACCTGATCGCGCAGCACGTCCGGGTGATCGAAGAGGACGCGGATCGAGCGATACCCGTGGAACGCGCTGCGCGCCGTCGCGACGGGCCCTCCGGCCACGAACTTGTCGCCGCCGAGGTCGAGGAGGCGGAAGTGGACGGGGCCGGCGGGGAACACCTCGTACGCCTTGCCGTAGATCCTCACCTGCTCCGCCCGCGTCGGGAACGCGTCGCGCACGATGAAGGGGAACTCGGTGCGATACAGGCCGACGCCCTCGGCGCCGTTCTCGCGGGCGACCGCGAGATCCGAGGCGACGCCGACGTTCGCGTACAGCGTCACGCGCGCGCCATCCGCGGTGCGGGCGAGGACGTCGCGGAACTTCGCGTGCTCGGTGCGCGCGCGCTCGACGCGCCGGCGCTCGCCCTCGTATCGCTTGCAGCGTGCTCTCGCCGGGGCGCACGACGACCACGCCGCTCGTGCCGTCGACGATGAGGCGGTCGCCCGGCCGCACCGACGGGAGCATCCGCGATCCCGGTGACCACGGGGATGCCCATCGCTCGCGCCAGGAGGACGCCGTGCGAGGTCTCGCCGCCGGTCTCGGTGACGAGCGCCTGCGCGCCCTCGGTCTTCAGCTCGACCACCAGCGAGGGTGGGATGCGACTCGTCAGGACGACTCCCGCGCCGAAGCGCGCGCGGCCGCCGGCGTCGAGCACGTGGTCGAGCAGCCGGCTGCGCAGATCGTCGACGTCGTCGATCCGCTCCCGGATGTAGGCGTCCGGGACGAGGCGCAGCCGGGCCTCGAACTCCTCGAAGGCGGCGTCGATCGCGAGCGGCGCGCTCACCCCGCGCCCGATCTCCTGGTCGACCCGCTCCAGGAGCGCCGGGTCGTTGAGGAGCAGCAGGTGAGACGCGAAGATGAGGGCGTGCTCCTCGTCGATCTCGCGCGCCGCCGCGACCTGGATCCTCGAGACGTCGTTGCGCGTCTTCTCGATGGCGGTTCGCACGCGCGCCCGCTCCGCGGCGGCCTCTCCCGCGGGCAGGCCGCGCGCCGAGAGGTCCAGCCGGTGAGCGCCGCGAAAGACGGCGGGCCCGATGGCGACGCCGGGCGACGCCCCGACGCCCTGCAGGATCCGCTCCCCCCCTCCGGCTCCCTGGACGGCGAGCGAGGTGGGGCCGGGGGCGCGGGTCGCTCGCCTCGATCGAGGGCGTCGATGATGCGCGCGTTCTCGACGATCCCGACCAGCTGCGCGCAGATCGTCGCGAGCGTCCCGAGGTCCTCCGCCGAGAAGTCGCGTCGCGCCGAGCTCTGCAGCACGACCGCGCCCACCGTGCGGTCGCGCAGGAGCATGGGGGAGGCGAGCAGCGACGTCGCCTCTCCGCGCGCGGCGGTGGCGCGCCGCTCCGCGAACGCCTGCGCTGCGATGGCCTGCACCGCGACGTCCGCGGGCCGACCGAGCGGCTCGACGCCGCCCGCGGCGCCTCGGACCAGATCTCCATGCTCGTCGAGCAGGAAGACGGAGCAGTCGTCGACGCGCAGCCGCTTGGCGACGACGCGCGTGGCCCCCTCCAGGATGCGCGCGAGCGAGTGCGCGTGCTCCACGACCTGCAGCAGCTCCCGGGTGACGCTCACGGCAGGCCTCCCTTCGAGACGAGTGAACGGCGAGGAGCAGGCCGCCCGGGGGCGGCCCGCTCCTCGCTCGCGGCATGCGTCGGTCGAGGCGCGCTCAGCTCACCTTGACCTGGATGCTCTTCGGCTTCGCCTCGGGCTTCTTCGGCAGGTGGACGGCGAGCACCCCCTGCTTCGACTCCGCGCGGATCTTCTCGGAGTCGATGGTCGCCGGCATCGAGAAGGCGCGGGTGAACGTGCCGTAGCTGAGCTCGCGGCGGTGGTAGTTCTCGCGGGTGTCCTCCTTCTCCAGCTTTCGCTCGCCCTTCAGCGTCAGCACCCCGTTCTCGAAGCGGAGCTCGACGTCTCCCGGCTCGACGCCGGCCAGCTCGGCGCGGACGACGATTCCGTCGCCGTCCTCGTAGATGTCGCACGGGGGCGTCCAGCCCACCGAGTCGCCGGCGCCGAACTGGAGGCGCTCGTCGCCCCGGGCGCGGCTCATCTCCTCCTGCAGGTGGGCGAGCTCGCGGAAGGGATCCCATCGGGTCAGCACTGCCATGACTTGCCTTCTTTCTGGTCGTTCTGATCAGGCGCAACGTAAGACCGGCTTCGGCCCTGTCAAACGTCGCGCTCGAAGGTTCGCTGCGGCCCGCCCCGGGGCCGCGGACGAGCGGCAGAAGGGGGCCCCCGCCCTGCGCGCGCTCGCGGACGCCGTGACACACGCTCCGGCCGAGCGCGGCGGCGGCTGCGCCATCCGGCTATGAGCAGCTGCGGGCGCACGGGCTGTTCGTGCGCGGCAGGGTTCTCCCTGCAGAGGACGGCGTCATGTGGAACCCGGCGAGTCCGACGAGGAGCGCGCTTGCGTTCTCGATGGCGGCGGCGGTCGCCTTCCTGGGCAGCGCGATGATGCTGAAGGCTGGCCGCGCCTTCCCGCAGCTCGCGGGCGGGCAAGCGTCGAATGGACTGCCGGGGATCTTCCTGCTCGCGATCGTGATCCTGCTCGCCGCGGCCGGTGGCCTCCTCCTGGCGCTGGCCGCCAAGGAGCTCCTGAACCTGAGCCACCGCTCTCACCCGAGGTGACGCGCGCGACCGACCCTCGCGGCGCCGCGGTCCGCCGGCGCACGAAGTCCTCGGAGGCGGATGCCCCGCGCAGCGGGCCCGGGAGCGGGAGCACGAGGTCATCCTGGTCGGCTACGGGCCGTGCTCCTCGACGCTCGCGCGTCCGCGCCTGCACAGGAAGCCCCACTGCGATACAAAGAGCACCAGCGATGGAGCTCTCCCCCTCACCGTTCGCCCTCCGCGTGGACTTCCTCCCCCGCTCCGCGCTCGCGCCGCTTCCCGGCCGGCTCGGCCTCACGCGCGCGCCCGGCCGCTGGGACCCCGGCCGGAACCTCGACTCCGACGTCCGCCTCCGCGAGGACCTCGACGTCCTCGCGCAGGAGCACGGCGCGAAGCTGCTCGTGACGCTCGTCGAGCGGCCGGAGCTCGCGAAGCTGGGCGACCTCCGCGGGGAGGCGCGCCGCGCCGGCCTGACCTGGATCCACTTCCCGATCCCCGACCTGTGGGTGCCCGACGTCGCCGCGACGCGCCGGCTCGTCGCGCGGATGCTCCGCTCCCTCGAGCGGGGCGACGGCGTGGTCGTCCACTGCTGGGGCGGGCTCGGCCGCGCCGGCACCATCGCCGCCTCCTGCCTCGTCGCGCACGGGCGGTCGCCGGACCGGGCGCTCGCGCTCGTCCGCGCGGCCCGCCCCGGCGCCGTCCAGTCGGAGGCCCAGGAGCAGTTCGTCAGGGACTTCACGGGGGCGGCCGCGCCTCGACGGTGAGCTTTCGCTCGCGTTCGGTTTCACGACGCGAGCCCCGCGCCGGCTCGCGATCGAGGCCGCGCGCCGGCCGCGGCGGTCGAGTACGTTGTCCGCGTGAAGATCTTCGTCGATGCCGACTCCTGCCCTGCCGCCGTCAGGGACATCGTCGTCCGGGCAGCGGAGCGCCTGGCCGTGGCCGCGATCTTCGTCGCGAACAAGAACCTCCGCCTGCCACCGTCGCGGCACGTCTCGACGGTCCGGGTCGGGATGGGCCTCGACGTGGCGGACGGCCACATCGCGAAGGCGGCGACGGCGGGCGACCTCGCCATCACCGCCGACATCCCGCTCGCCGCCGCGCTCGTCGCCCGCGGCGTGGTGGTGCTGGACCTGCGCGGAACGGTCTACACGGAGGAGAACGTCGGAGAGGCGCTCGCGCTGCGCAACTTCCACCAGGACCTTCGCGAGGGCGGCGTCGTGACCGGCGGCCCGCGCGGGTTCGGGCCCAAGGAGGCCCGGGAGTTCGCGGGTGCGTTCGATCGCGAGCTCACGAAGGCGCGTCATCGGGGCGCACCTTCGTAGGACCCCGTCTCGACGCAGCCGCTCCGGTCTGCCGTTATCTCCCTCGGATGGCGCGACGGACCCGACCGCTGCGACGTCCCCCGAAGGTACCGCGCACCCCGATCGGCGACCTGCGCGCCGCGAGCCGCCTCGCGATCGAGGCCACGGCCGGCGTCGCCGAGGTCGTCGAGGCCATGCACCGCGGCATCGGGGCGGGCCCGGACGTGCTCGGCCGGCCGCTCGCGGTTCCGGTGCGGCTCCTCACCGCGCCGCTCTACGGGAGCATCCGCGGCGTGACCCGGCTCGTCGGCCAGGGCATCGACGCCGCCCTGGCGCGGGTCGCACCGATCGTCGATCCGCTGCTCGCCGCCGAGGGCGCGCCGGGGGTTCGGCGCGAGGCGCTGGTCGCCGTGCTGAACGGCGTCCTCGGCGACCACCTCGCGGAGACCGGCAACCCGCTCGCCATCGAGATGCAGCTCCGCCACGACGGCCGCCCGCTGGAGCTCGACCGCGACGCGCTGCGGACCACGTTCCCGCGCGCGAGCCGGAAGCTCCTCGTCCTCGTGCACGGCTCGTGCGTGAACGATTGGCAGTGGACGCGGCAGGGTCACGACCACGGCGCGGCGCTCGCCCGGGACCTCGGGCTCACGCCGATCTACCTGCACTACAACACCGGCCTCCACGTCTCCGTGAACGGGCGGGCGTTCGACGAGCTGCTCGAGCGGCTCGTGGCCGCCTGGCCGGTGCGGGTCGACGAGCTCGTCCTCCTCGGGCACAGCATGGGCGGCCTCGTCGCGCGCAGCGCCTGTGGGCTCGCCGAGACGGAGAAGCACGCGTGGCGGAAGAGGCTGCGCGTCCTCGTCTGCATCGGCACGCCCCACCACGGCGCTCCGCTCGAGCGCGGCGGCCACTGGATCGACGTGCTGCTCGGGGTCAGCCGGTACAGCGCGCCGCTCGCGAAGCTCGGCCAGATCCGGAGCGCCGGCGTCACGGACATGCGCCACGGCAGCGTCCTCGACGAGCACTGGGCAGGGCGCGACCGCTTCGCGTACCGTCGCGACGACCGCGCCCCGCTCCCGCTCCCGCTCGCGGTCCGGTGCTACGCCATCGCGGGGACGACGGACGCGCCGGACGCTGCCCGCGGGCGCCGGACCGACGGCCTCGTCCCGGTGGACAGCGCGCTCGGCCTGCACGCGCGGCCGGAGCTGACGCTCGCGTTTCCCGAGGCGCACCGGTGGATTGCCCACCGGACGAACCACCTCGAGCTCCTCAGCAGGCCCGAAGTATACGCGCAGCTCCGCTCCTGGCTCTCGTCGTGACGGGCGCGGGCTGCCCGCTCTCGTCCGCGACGCTCTCCAGCTCCTCCGCGCACGCGACGAGCGCCCTCGCCATCAGCCGGCGCTTCCAGCGGTTCCACCACCGGGCGTCGTCGACGAGCTCGATCGCGGCGAGGCGCGCGAGGCACGCGGCGACGCGCGTCCCGCAGTCCTGGCCTGCCAGGAAGCTGGGGCCGTCATAGGAGGCCGCGCACATGGCGCTCAATCCCAGGAGACCCGGTAGATCGGCATGCTCAGCCCGTCGGGCTCGCCGCCCGCACCACCCCCGACCTCGACGAGGCAGGGCCCCTCGCTCGCGACGGAGCGCTGCCCCGCGACGCTGCCGTCCGGGTGCACCGTCGCGGGACGCGGCGGGAGCTGCTCGGGTGCGGTCAGGCTGCCTGCAGACGGATCCCAAACGGCGTGCGTCATCTCGGCACTCCCTCTGTCGGACGCCAGGACTGCGAGCGGTCCAGGGGCGGGAGTCGGATTCGGGCTCGGCGCGGGTGGGTCGTCGACGAGCAGGAGGACGTCGTGTCTGCTCGCGGGGAGATGCATAGCGCCGCCGCCGCCGCGGCTCCCGCAATTCGGCGGGGAACGAGGGGCGGTCGGTAGCGACATCCTCGCCTCGCCGGGTTACAAGCACCCGCGAGCCAGCCCAACGCATCGATCCGATGACGCGCTGACTTCCGTCCGGAAGGGGCGTGCGCGTTGGCTGGAAAGCCCGACTCCACATTCAAGGGCGGCGCGCGGGGCGGTCGGGACCTTCCCGACCGGCCCTTCCGCGACGAGCTCCTCAGCGTCGAGCGGCTCGACGAGCGGGCGCGCTCGCTGGCCGCCCGCTTCACCGTGGACCCGTCGCGCCGCGCCGCGCGCAGCGTCTTCCCGCGCTTCGACGACAACGTCCGCGTCCTGCGCGACGCCTATCGCGCGCTCGCCGGCGACGTGCACCGCGGCGAGTTCGTGACGCCCGCCGCGGAGTGGCTCCTCGACAACTACCACCTCGTCGCGTCCGAGATCCGGGACGTTCGCCAGAACCTCCCGCGCGGCTACTACCGCGAGCTGCCCAAGCTCGCCGCCCGCGACCAGGCCGGGAACGCCCGCGTCTACGCGCTCGCGGTCGAGCTCATCCGGCACAGCGACAGCCGCCTCGACCGCCCGCAGCTCGTGCGCTGGCTCGACGCCTTCCAGACCGTCGCCCCGCTCACCATCGGCGAGCTCTGGGCGTGGCCGAGCATGCTGAAGCTCGCGCTCGTCGAGAACCTCCGCGGCTCGCGGACGAGACCCTCGCCGCCCGCGCCGCCCGGCGCGCCGCCGACGGGTACGTGGCGCGGATCGACGCGCAGGGGAAGGGCGCCGCTCCCGCGCTGCCCCGCGCCCTCCAGCCCGCCCTCGTCGTGCAGCTCCTCCAGCGCGTGCGCGAGTACGGGCCGCGCCTCTCCGCCGTCCGCGAGCGGGCTCGACGCGCATCTCGCCGCCGACGGCCAGACCGCGGAGGAGGTCATCCGCGGCGAGCACCAGCGCGAGGCGGTCGCGCAGGTGTCGGTCGCGAACGTCATCACGAGCCTGCGGCTCTGCTCGACCCTCGACTGGACGACCGTACGTCGAGGCCGTGAGCCTCGTCGAGCGGGTGCTGCAGCGCGATCCCGCGGGCGTCCACGGGCGCATGGAGTTCCTCAGCCGCGACCGCTACCGGCAGGCCGTCGAGGAGCTCGCGGACCGGACCGGCGAGGCCCAGGTCCGCGTCGCCCTGCGGGCGGTGGAGAGCGCGCGCGCAGGCCGCGGAGGCCGCCGGGCCGGGCGCAGCGCGCGGCGCACGTCGGGCACCACCTCATCGGCAAGGGACGCCGCGCGCTCGAGGCGGACGTGGCCTGGCGCCCCGGCCTCCGGAAGCGGCTGCGCAGGTTCGCCTTCGCGCACGCGACGCCGGCCTACCTCGGGTCGATCGGCGCTCGCGACCGCGGCGCTCGTCCTCGCCGCCGTCGCCTACGCCCGGCACGCGGGCGGCTCGACCTGGGCGCAGCTCGTCGTGGCGCTGCTCGTCCTCTTCCCCGGCGAGCGAGGTGGCGATCGCGCTCGTCCAGCGCCTCGCCGCGCGCCTCGCGCCGCCGCGGCGGCTCCCGCGCCTCGACCTCGTCGACGGGGTCCCGGAGGACGCGCGGACCCTGGTGGTCGTGCCGACGCTGCTGACGAGCGTCGCGAGCGTCGAGCGGCAGCTCGAGCACCTCGAGGTCCTCGCCCTCGGGAACCTCGACCCCCACGTCCACTTCGCGATCCTGGGCGACTTCACGGACGCCGCGGCCCGCGACCTGCCCGGGGACGCGGCCATCCTCGCCGCGGCGCGGACCGGGATCGAGGCGCTGAACGTCGCGGCTCGGCGAGGGCCGCGGCGATCGCTTCTTCCTCTTCCACCGCGCGCGCCAGTGGAACCCGGCGGAAGGCGCCTGGATGGGCTGGGAGCGCAAGCGCGGGAAGCTCGAGGAGCTGAACCGGCTCCTGCGCGGCGCGACCGACACGAGCTACGACGTGCAGGTCGGTGAGCTCGGCGTCCTCCCGTCGGTGCGCTACTGCATCACGCTCGACTCCGACACGCGCCTGCCGCGCGACGGCGCGAAGAAGCTCGTCGGGATCATCGCGCACCCGCTCAACCGTCCCCGCCTCGACCCGCGCTCCGGCCGGGTGACCGAGGGGTACGGGATCCTGCAGCCGCGCGTCAGCGTCACCATCGCGAGCGCCGCGGGCTCGCGCTTCGCGCGGATCTTCGCCGGACACACCGGCGTCGACCCGTACACCACCGCCGTCTCGGACACCTACCAGGACCTCTTCGGCGAGGGCAGCTTCACGGGCAAGGGGCTGTACGACGTCGACGCGTTCACGGCGGCGCTGGACGGACGGGTCCCCGACAACACCCTCCTCTCGCACGACCTCTTCGAGGGGCTCCACGCCCGCACCGGCGCTCGTGACCGACGTCGAGGTCGTCGACGACTACCCCTCGAGCGTGCTCGCCCACGCGCGGCGCCAGCACCGCTGGACCCGCGGCGACTGGCAGATCCTCGGCTGGCTCCTGCCCGTCGTCCCGACGCGCGCCGGCCTCGCGCGGAACCGCCTCCCGCTCATCGCGCGCTGGAAGATCTTCGACAACCTGCGGCGCGCACAGGTCGCGCCGGCGACCGTCCTCCTGCTCCTCCTCGCCTGGACCGTGCTGCCGGGCGCCCCCGGCATCTGGACCGCCGCCGTCGTCGCGTCGGTCGCGTTCCCGCTCTACACCGCTCGCGGCTCGCGGCGCTCACCGGCCCGAGGCCGCATCAGCCGATCGCGGGCCTTCCTGCGCGCGCTCGTGGAGGACGCCGCGGCCACCGTGGCCCGCATCCTGCTCCAGCTCACCTTCCTCGCGAGCCAGGCGTACGGGATGGTGCACGCGATCCTCGTCACGCTCGTCCGCGTCGTGATCACGCAGGCGGCGCCTGCTCGAGTGGGAGACCGCCGCGGCGAGCGCCGACCGCGGCGCCGGGCTGGAGGCGGCGACGGGCCGGCGCTCGTTCCTCGTCGCGATGGTGGCGAGCCCCGCGATCGCGCTCGGCGGCCTCGTCCTCGCGTCCGCCACGCGCCCGGGTGCGCTCCTCGCGGCGTGGCCCCTCCTCGTCCTGTGGGTCGTCGCGCCGCTCGTCGCGTACCGGCTCTCCCAGCCGATGCGCGAGCGGGACCTCGCCCTCGGTCCGGAGGACCGCGAGTTCCTGCTCGGGGTGGCCCGCGCGACCTGGAAGTACTTCGAGGCGTTCATGGGCCCGGACGATCACTTCCTGCCCGCGGACAACTTCCAGGAGGAGCCGTCGCAGGATCGCGCACCGGACCTCGCCCACCAACATCGGCATGGGCCTGCTCTCCACGCTCGCCGCCCACGATCTCGGCCTCATCGCGACCGGCGCGCTCGTCGAGCGGGTCGAGGCGACCCTCACCACCATCGAGGGGCTGGAGCGGCTCGAGGGGCACCTCTTCAACTGGTACGACACCCAGCGCTCGCGCCGCTGCTCCCGCGCTACGTCTCGACCGTCGACAGCGGGAACCTCGCCGGCGCGCTCATCGCGCTCTCCGAGGGGCTCCGCCGGCTCGGACGCGAGCCGGCCCCGTCCGGGGAAGGCCCGGGCGATCCGCTCGACGCGGCTCGAGGCCCTGTCGCGGCGCGCCGTGGCGTTCGCCGACGGGATGAGCTTCCGGTTCCTCTACGACCGCGCAGCGGCAGCCTCCTCGCGATCGGGTACCGCGCCGCCGACGCCGAGGGGCCGGGGCGGCTCGACCCCGCCCACTACGACCTGCTCGCCTCCGAGGCGCGCCTCGCGAGCTTCGTCGCGATCGCGAAGGGCGACCTGCCCGAGAAGCACTGGTTCCATCTCGGCCGCGCGGTCACGAGCGTCCACGGGAACCCCACGCTCCTGTCCTGGAGCGCGACGCTCTTCGAGTACCTGATGCCGCTGCTCGTCATGCGCAGCTACCCCGACACGCTGCTCGACGAGACGTGCCGGATGGCGGTGCGCCGGCAGCGGGACTACGCGGCCGAGCGCGGCGTGCCGTGGGGGATCTCGGAGTGCGCCTACGACGTCGTCGACCACCACGGCGACCTACCAGTACAAGGCGTTCGGCGTCCCCGGGCTCGGCATGAAGCGCGGGCTCGCGCGACGAGCTCGTGGTCGCGCCGTACGCGACCGCGCTCGCGGCGCTCGTCCACCCCACCGCGGCGGCGGCGAACCTCCGCCGCCTCGCGCGGGAGGGGCTCCTCGGGTCGTACGGGTACTTCGACGCGATCGACTACACGCCCCGCCGCCCGGAGGAGTCGGAGGCCGACGCGGCGGTCCCCGAGCACGGCCGCTCCCGCGGGACGATCGTCCGGGCCTTCCTCGCCCACCACCAGGGGATGACGCTCACGGCCCTCGCCGGCGCGCTCACCGGGAACCGGATGGTCGAGCGCTTCCACGCGGACCCGCGCGTCCAGGCGACGGAGCTGCTCCTCCAGGAGCGGGTCCCGCGCCACGCGGCGGTCCTCCGGCCGCGCCCGGACGAGGGGGCGCGGATCGCGCCGCCGGTGCCGCCGGCGGCGGTCCGCCGCTTCCGCTCGCCGCACACCGCGTTCCCGCACGCCCAGTTCCTCTCGAACGGCAACTACACCGTCGTCGTCACGAACGCGGGCGGCGGGGCGAGCTTCTGCCGCGGGCGCGCCGTGACCCGGCGGCGCCAGGACCCGACCCGCGACCCGGGCGGCCAGTACCTCTACCTCCGCGACGTCCGGAGCGGGCGGGTGTGGTCCGCGACGCACCACCCGACCGCGCGGGACGCGACCGACGACCTCGTCGCGTTCACGATGGAGAAGGCCACCTTCCAGCGGACGGACGACGAGATCGGGACCCGGCTCGACGTCGCGGTCTCGCCCGAGGACGACGTCGAGGTGCGCCGGCTGGAGATCGTGAACCACGGCGACCGCGCCCGCGAGCTCGAGATCACGAGCTACGCCGAGATCGTCCTCGCCCCGAACGCCGACGACCTCGCCCACCCCTCCTTCGGCAAGCTCTTCGTCGAGTCGGAGTACGTCGCGGAGAGCAGCGCGCTGCTCTGCCGGCGGCGGCCGCGCGGCCCGGACGACTCCGAGACGTTCGCCGTGCACGTCATCGGCCAGGAGGGACGCACCCAGGGCCCGGTCGAGTGGGAGAGCGATCGCGGCCGCTTCCTCGGCCGGGGGCGCGGCCCGGAGGACCCGCAGGCGCTCGACGGCCGCCCGCTCTCCGGCACCACCGGCGTCGCTGCTCGATCCCATCGTGAGCCTGCGGCAGCGCGTCCGGCTCGCGCCGGGCGGCGTCGTGAGGCTCTCGTTCGCGACCGGGATGGCCGTCGAGCCGGGAGACCGCCCTGGCGCTCGCGCAGCGCTACCGCGATCCGGCCGCGACCGCGCGGACCTTCGCGCTCGCGTTCGCGCACGCGCGGAGCCGCCTGCACCACCTCGGCATCAGCAGCGACGAGGCCCTCCTCTTCGAGCGCCTCGCCTCGCGCGTGCTGTACGACGACGCCTCGCTCCGGCCCGGGCCCGAGGTCCTCGCCGCGGAACGCGCTCGGCCAGGAGGGGCTCTGGGGGCACGGCGTGTCCGGCGACCTCCCCGTCCTGCTCGTGCGCGTCGTCTCGGACTCCGACCTCGGACTCGTCCGGCAGGTGCTCCAGGCGCAGGAGTACTGGCGCCTGAAGGGGCTCGCCGCGGACGTCGTGGTCCTGAACGAGCACCCGATCAGCTACCTGGACGAGGTGCAGGCCCAGCTCGCCGCGCTCCTCGACGGCGGGCCCTGGCGCACGTGGAAGCACCGCGCCGGCGGCGTGTACCTCCTGCGCGCCGACCGGATGCCCGAGGCGGAGCGCCTCCTCCTCGTCGGCGTGGCGCGCGCGGTCCTCGACGGCGAGTCGCGGGTCGCTCGCGCACCAGCTCGATCGGCCCGAACCGGTCCTGCCCTCGACCACGACCCGCAGGCACGAGCCGGCCGCGAGCCTCGCCCGGACGATCGCCCCCATCGCCCAGCCGCCCGTCCCTCCGCTCGCGCTCGCGAACGGGCTCGGCGGCTTCGCCGAGGGCGGGCGGGAGTACGTCGTCGTGCTCGAGGGCGCCGAGGAGACGCCGCTGCCCTGGGCCAACGTCATCGCGAACCCGGCGTTCGGGACGATCGTCACCGCGTCGGGCTCGTCGTTCACCTGGTCCGAGAACAGCCGCGAGAACCGGCTCACGCCCTTCGCGAACGACCCGATCACGCGATCCGACCTCCGAGGCCCTGCTCGTCCGCGACGACGACGACGGTGAGGCCTGGTCCCCCACGCCGGGGCCGCTGCCGCGCGACGGAGCGAGCGGCCGGTTCGTGATCCGCCACGAGGCCGGCGTCACCCGGTTCGCGCGCGCGACGCGCGGGATCCGCCACGGGCTCGACGTGTTCGTGGACGCGGTGGACCCGGTGAAGCTCTCGGTGCTGACCCTGGCGAACGAGAGCGGCGTCCGGCGGCGCCTGTCGGTGTTCGCGTACGTCGAGTGGGTCCTGGGGCCGCCGCAGGCGGGCCAGCAGCAGCACGTCGTGACGGAGCAGGACGGGGCGACCGGGGCGATCCTCGCGAGGAACGCCTGGAACCACGAGTTCGCCGGCCGCGTGGCCTTCGCGCACGCGAGCGGGGACGTCAGGTCGGCGACCGGAGACCGGACCTCGTTCCTCGGCCGCAACGGCTCGCTCTCGCGCCCCGCGGCGCTCGGGCTCGAGGCGCTGCCGGCCCGCTTCGGGGCGGGGCTCGATCCGTGCGCGGGGCTACAGGTCTCCGTCGTGCTCGCGCCGGGCGAGACCCGGCGGCTCGTGTTCCTCGTCGGGGAGGGGCGGGACGCGAGCCACGTCCGCGAGCTGATCGACCGACACGGCGACCCCGACGCGGCGGACGCCTCGCTCGGCGGGGTGCGGCGCGGGTGGGACGACACCCTCGGCGTCGTGCAGGTCCGGACCCCCGACGACTCCTTCGACCTCCTCGTGAACCGCTGGCTCCTCTACCAGGACCTGAGCTGCCGGATGTGGGCCCGCACCGGCTACCACCAGCCCGGCGGCGCCTTCGGGTTCCGCGACCAGCTGCAGGACGCGATGGCGCTCGGCGCTCGCGCGGCCGGCGCTCGCTGCGCGAGCACCTCCTGCGCGCGGCCTCCCGGCAGTTCCTGGAGGGCGACGTCCAGCACTGGTGGCATCCGCCGGGCGGCCGCGGCACGCGCACCCGCTGCTCGGACGACCTCGCTCTGGCTGCCGTACGCGGTGGCGCACTACGTCCGGACCACGGGAGACGCGGGCGTGCTCGACGAGCGCGTGCCGTTCCTCGACGCGCCGCCGCTCGCGCCCGACGCCGACGACGCCTACGCGTTGCCCCGCGTCGCGGCGGAGGACGGCTCGCTCTTCGAGCACTGCACTCGCGCGCTCGAGCGCGCCCTCACCTCGGGCGCCCACGGCCTGCCGCTCATCGGGAGCGGCGACTGGAACGACGGCATGAACCGCGTGGGGAGGGACGGGCGCGGCGAGAGCACGTGGCTCGGCTTCTTCCTGCACGCGGTCCTGTCCGACTTCGCCCCGCTCTGCGCCGCCCGCGGGGAGACGATCCGCGCCGCGCGCTACCGCGCCGACGCGGCCCGCCTCGCGTCCGCGCTGGAGCGGTCGTGGGACGGCGAGTGGTACCGGCGCGGGTACTACGACGACGGCGCGCCGCTCGGCTCCGCGCAGAGCGACGAGTGCACGATCGACTCGATCTGCCCAGTCGTGGGCGGTGCTCTCCGGCGCGGCGCCGCCGCAGCGCGCGGACCGCGCGATGGACTCGGTCCGGACGCACCTCGTCCGCCGCGGGGCCCAGGTGGTGGTGCTGCTCACCCCGCCGTTCGATCGCTCGGCGAAGAACCCCGGCTACATCAAGGGCTACCCGCCCGGCGTGCGGGAGAACGGCGGCCAGTACACCCACGCCGCCGCGTGGATCGTGATGGCGCTCGCGCGGCTGGGGAGCGGCGACGAGGCGGCCGAGCTGTTCCACATGCTGAACCCGGTGAACCACACGCGCACGGCCGCGGACGTCGGGCGTTACCAGGGGGAGCCGTACGTCATCGCCGGCGACGTCACGTCCCGCCCCGAGCACGCCGGGCGCGCGGGATGGACCTGGTACACGGGCTCCGCCGGGTGGATGTACCGCGCCAGGCGTGGAGAGCATCCTCGGCCTCCGTCGCCACGGCGACACGTTCGAGGTGGATCCGTGCATCCCCAGCTCGTGGCCCGGGTACGAGCTGAGCTGGCGCTTCGGCCGGACCCGCTACGAGATCTCGGTCACGAACCCCGAGCGCCGCTGCCGCGGGGTCGGCGAGGCGTCGCTGGACGGCGTCGCCGTGGACGCGCGCGTCATCCCGCTCGTCGACGACGGCGGGACGCACGAGGTGCGGGTGGTCCTGAGCGCGGCCGCGTCGACGGTCGAGGCCGCGGCGCGCACCCGCTGAGGCGCGCCCCCTCGGCGGTCGAGGGCGGCTCGACGCCCTCGACCGCCGGTTGCTGACGCCTCTCCTCGCGCCTCGCGCTCCGCGCGCTTCACGCGGTGCAGCGGGGGACGAGCGTTCCCGGCCCGGCGCCGCCTCGAGGGCGGGAGCCCGCGGCGACGGTGACGGCGAGGACACGCTCCACTGACGCCCGGCTCGACCCCCTGGGCGTGCGGCCTACCGCTCGCGACGATGCGCCGCGCTGCGCCGCCCTGCCCATGAGCGTATGGAGGGACGGGGAGGGAACGAGCCGTGCCGGAGACGCCGCACCGACTCTGGATTTGGCCGTGGCGCCTGCTGCGCTTCGCCGGCCGGGTCGCCGGCGCCTTCCTCGCGAACCGCGGCATCCTCCTCGCCGGCGGCGTCGGCTACAACGCGCTGCTCTCGCTCGTCCCGTTCCTCGCGGTCGTCCTCTCGGTGCTCTCGCTCTTCTTCGACGAGTCCCGGATCCTGGCGGTGCTCGGCGCGGAGGTCGCGGAGCTCGTCCCCCAGCACGCGGACACCATCGTGGACTCCGCCCGGACCTTCCTCGAGAGCCGCGCCTCGACGAACGCGGTGAGCCTCGTCTTCCTCCTCTTCTTCAGCTCGATCGCGTTCCGCATGCTCGAGGAGGCGGTCGCCGCGATCTTCCACACCTCGCTCGGTCCCGTGCGTCGCCGGGCCTGGGTCTCGGCCGTGATGCCCTACCTGTTCATCGTGCTCCTCGTCGTCGCGCTGTTCGCGCTGACGGTCGTGACCTACGCCCTCGACGCGGTGGGGGAGCGCTCGGTCCGCGCCTTCGGCGTGGACCGCTCGCTCGCGACCGCGGTCGCCGCGCTCCTCGGCGTCGTGAACTTCGTCGGGCTCGTCCTCGCCTTCGGCGCCATCTACCGCGTGCTCCCGGTGGTCCGGATCTCGGTCCGCCGCGCCCTCGTCGGCGGTCTCACCGCGGCGGTGCTCTGGCGGGGGGTCGCGAGGTTCCTCGTCTTCTTCTTCACGAACCTTTCGATGGCGAACGTGATCTACGGCTCGCTCGCCACCGCCGTCGTGACGCTGCTCTACCTCGAGATCGCGTTCGTCATCCTCCTCCTCGGCGCCCAGGTCATCGCCGAGCTCGAGGCGAGCGCGGCGGCGGGGCTGCCCTGGTACGAGCGGCCGCCGGGCCCGGCTCGCGGCGGCGCGTGAGCGGTGGCGCCGCCGCGCCGAGAGACGGCGAGCGCGCCACCCGGCCTCCCGGTATCCTCTCGCTCCCCATGTCTCCCCTCGCCATCCGCTGCCGCGGGCTCGTGAAGCGCTACCCGCCCGACGTCCTCGCGGTGGACGGGCTCGACCTCGAGGTGGAGCGCGGCGAGTGCTTCGGCCTCCTCGGCCCGAACGGCGCGGGCAAGACCACCACCGTCGAGATCCTGGAGGGCCTCACCGAGCCCACCGCGGGCGAGGTGGAGGTCCTCGGCAGCACCTGGACGAAGGATGCGGCCGCGCTCCGGCCGCGCCTCGGCATCACGCTCCAGGAGACCCACCTCTACGAGCGGCTCACCGTGGAGGAGCTCCTGCGGCTGTTCCGCTCCTTCTACCCCGCCGGCCGCGGCGTCGACGAGGTCGTCGGCCTCGTCGCGCTCGAGGAGAAGCGGCGCACGCGCTACGAGCGGCTCTCCGGCGGCCAGAAGCAGCGGCTGGCGGTCGCCTGCGCCCTCGTCGGCGAGCCGGAGCTCCTCTTCCTCGACGAGCCCACCACCGGCCTCGACCCGCAGTCGCGGCGGCAGCTCTGGGACGTGGTGCTCGGGATGAAGCGGAGCGGGCGGACCGTGCTGCTCACCACCCACTACATGGACGAGGCGGAGCGGCTCTGCGACCGCGTGGCGATCATCGACCGCGGCAAGGTCATCGCCCTCGGCACGCCGCGCGAGCTCATCGCGCGGGAGGTCGGAAGGGAGGTCGTCGAGTTCGAGGCGGCGGGCGACGGGCTCGACGAGCCGGCGCTGCGCGCGCTCGCGGGGGTCCAGGCGGCGCGCCGCAGCGGCGCGGGCTGGGCGCTCACGGTGGATCGGCCACACGTCGCCGTCCCGGCGCTGCTCGGCGCTCCTCGATGCGCGCGGCATGCCCCTCGACGCCCTCTCGACCCACCGGGCGACGCTCGAGGACGTGTTCGTGACCCTCACCGGACGGAGGCTGCGTGATTAGTCGACCCGCCCCGGACCGGGACCGTCGCGCCGCGAGCCGCCTCGACCGCTCCCCGCTCGTCCAGCTCACCCTCGCGCGCATCCGCGGCTTCTTCCGCGAGCCCTCCGCGGTCTTCTGGACCTTCGCCTTCCCGGTGCTCCTCACCATCGCGCTCGGCATCGCCTTCCGGGCCCGCCCCCCCGACCCGGTCCGGACGGCAGTCGAGGCGGGGCCCGGGGCGGAGGCGGTGCGCGACGCCCTCGCCGCCGGTCGCGACGTGACCGCGGAGATCATGCCGGCCGACGCCGCCCGGACCGCGCTTCGCGCCGGGCGCGTCGCCATCGTGGTCGTCCCCGGCGACCCGCCCGCCTACCGCTACGACCCCACCCGCCCCGAGAGCCGGCTCGCCCGGGCCGTCGCCGACGACCTCCTCCAGCGCGCCGCCGGGCGGACCGACCGCCTCCGCCCGCAGGACGAGCGCGTCACCGAGCCCGGCGCGCGGTACGTCGACTTCCTCGTCCCGGGCCTGGTCGGGATGAACATCATGTCCGCCGGCATGTGGGGCATCGGCTGGGTGATCGTCGAGGATCGCCAGAAGAAGCTGCTCCGCCGCATGATCGCGACCCCGATGCGGCGCAGCGAGTACCTGCTCTCCTTCGTGCTGGTGCGCCTCCTCTTCCTCGTCCTCGAGGTCCCGGTGCTGGTCGGGTTCGGAATGCTCGCCTTCGGCGTGCCGCTGCGCGGCTCGGTCCTGGCCCTCGGGATGATGGCGGTGCTCGGCGCCCTCGCCTTCGCGGGGCTCGGCCTGCTCGTCGCGTCGCGCGCGAAGAACACCCAGACCGCGAGCGGGCTCATGAACCTCGTCATGATGCCGATGTTCGTCCTGTCCGGCGTGTTCTTCTCCGCCGACAACTTCCCCCGCGCCATCCAGCCGGCCGTGCGGGCGCTCCCGCTCACCGCGCTCAACGACGCGCTGCGTGCGGTGATGAACGAGGGGGCCGGGCTCGCGGCGGTGGCGCCCCAGGCGGCGCTGCTCGCCGCCGTCGCGCTCGTGTCGTTCGGCGCGGCGCTCCGGCTGTTCCGGTGGAGCTGAGCGATCGTAGACTGCCGCCATGTGGAACAAGTGCAGCGTCTGCAAGAAGCCCATCGCGTACGGGGCGCCCTATCTCAAGTGCGCCATCTCCACCTGCAACCGGAAGCGCTTCCAGCTCTACTTCTGCTCCGATTCCTGCTGGGACGCGCACAACCCCGACCAGAACCACCGGAATCCGGCCTACACCGAGCACGTCGCGCCGAAGGCTCCCTGAGCCGCCGGGGCCCCCTCTCCCCCGCTCGCGCCGGCTGATACCCGGTCGCACTCGCCGTGGCCCTGACGCCCCTCCTCGGGACACTGACGGTTTGCACGCACTTCCGGTACGGTTGTGCCCTCGGTGAAGTCGGAGCCGAGCGCTGCGGACGCATGGGGGCACCATGCTCCGACGGCGACGGCACGGCGGGCCCGGGCTCGGTCGGGCCCGTGCATCAGCTCGGTGATCACCGCAGGGGACCGCGATCCGCGGGCGCCTGAGCGCCCGCCCGCCCGGCGGACATTCCCGGTGGGTCGTGCCGAAACCGACTTGCGACGCCGCGCATCCAGGCTCCGACGCGCACCGCGTCACCTGGGAGGTCACACCATGATCACGAATGGGACGGCAGCGCCGCTGCGACGCACCCTCACCCTCGCGGTCGCCCTCGCGGCGACGGTCCTCGCGCGCTCCGCGCGAGCGAGCGATGACGACCGCGGCAGCGGCGCCATCCTGGAGTTTCAGGCGATGGCGACCGTGCAGGGGGCGCTCGTCGGCACGCGCGTCCCCTTCCTCCGGAACCAGGCCGCCGGCGGGCTGCCCTGGGTCATCTCGGGCGCGCACGGCACGCTGCACGCGAACGGCAAGCTGGAGCTCCAGGTCCGCGGGCTCGTCCTGGCCGACGATCCGGCGGTCCCGGCCGCCCGTCGCCTGACGAATCCGATCCCGACCTTCCGCGCCGTCGTGAGCTGCGTCACCCGCGACGGCACCGCCGTGACGAGCGAGACCCCGGCGGTGAGCGCCGGGACCGACGGGGACGCCCACCTCGAGGCGGTGGTCAGCCCGCCGCTCCCGCACCCGTGCGTCGCTCCCATCGTCTTCGTCGGGAACGGCGCCGGCGAGCAGCAGGACGTCACCTGGTTCGCGGCGACGGGCGTGAACTGACGCGCCCCGTCTGCCCCGCTCGCCTCGTGTCCGCCCCCCGGGGTAGCGTCTCCCCGTGGGCGACGTGCGGAACATCTCGAAGTCGCGCTTCTGCTCCGGGCTCCAGTGCCTGCGGCGGCTCTGGTGGGAGATCCACGACCCCGACGCGCCCGAGCTCGCGCCCGGCGCGGCGCTCCAGGCCGTCTTCGACCGCGGACACCGGGTCGGCGAGCTCGCGCGGGAGCGGTTCCCGGGCGGAACGCTCGTGGACCTCGAGCCCTGGCGGGTCCGCGAGAAGGTCGAGGCGACCGAGGCGGCGCTCCGCGACGGCGCCCGCGTGATCTTCGAGGCGAGCTTCGCCGCGGGGGGCGTCTTCGCCGCGATTGACGTCCTCGAGCGGCTCCGGGACGGCAGCTGGGCCCTCGTCGAGGTGAAGTCGACCCTCGACGCGAAGCCGCAGTTCGTCCCCGACGTCGCGGTCCAGCTTCACGCCGCGCGCGCCGCGGGGCTCTCGGTGCGCCGGGTCGAGCTGATGCACCTGAACCGCGCCTGCGTCTACCCCCACCTCGAGGACCTCTTCGTCCGCGACGATCTCACCGCCGATGCCGAGGCGCTCCAGCCCGGGATCCCGTCGCAGGTCGCGGTCATGCGCGCCGCGCTCGAGGGTTCCCTGCCCGAGGTCGCGCCCGGGCCGCACTGCCGCGATCCGTACGACTGCCCGTTCTTCGACCGCTGCAACCCGCCGCTCCCCGACGACGACGTCGGCCACCTCTACAACGCGCGCGAGGCGGCGGTGACGGCCTGGCGCGCTGCCGGGATCCGGCGGCTCGCGGATCTCCCCGGCGACGCCCTCTCCGCGCCGCAGCGCCGGCAGGTCCGCGCCGCGCGCGAAGGCTCGCTCGTCGTCGACCCCGGCCTCGGCGACGCGCTCGGCGCCATCGCGCTCCCCGTCGCCTTCCTCGACTTCGAGACCGTGAACCCCGCGGTGCCGGTCTGGGGCGGCTGCCACCCCTACGAGGCGGTGCCGGTCCAGGTGAGCTGCCACGTGCTGTTCCCGGGCGGCGCGGTCGAGCATCGGGCCCACCTCGCCTCGGGACCCGGCGATCCACGCCCGGGCATCGCCCAGGCGGTGGTTCGCGCCTGCGACGCGGCCCGGACGGTCGTCGCGTACAGCGCGGGGTTCGAGGCGCGCTGCCTCGACCAGCTCGCGGACGCGGTCCCGGCGCTCGCGGCGCCGCTCCGCTCGATCCGGGCGCGGCTCGTGGACCTGCTCCCCATCGTCCGGGACCACGTCTACCACCCGGGGTTCGGCGGCGGCTTCGGCCTGAAGGCGGTCCTGCCCGCGCTCGTCCCCGGCGCCGGCTACGGTGACCTCGAGGTGGCCGACGGCGGCACCGCCTCGGCGCTCCTCGAGGCGCTCCTCCTCGCGCCCGACCGGCTCGCTGGCGCCGACCCGGACCGGATCCGGGCGCAGCTCCTCGCCTACTGCGGCCGCGACACCGAGGCGCTCGTGAAGCTCCACGAGCGGCTGCAGACGCTCGCGAGCGGCGAGCGGTGACCGCGGGCGCTCTGCGCCGATGCGGAGCGGCAAGTCGCCGCTGTACGCCCGATGCGCACGCCCGCGCCTATTCGCTGCCGACCGGGCGTGCTCTGCTCGCGGCGTCGCCCACGCCCACGTGGAGGCTCTCGATGCTCACGCCCCGGCTCCTTCTCTCGCTCGCCGCGCTCACGCTCCTCGCCGCCGCGCCCCCCGCCTGGGCGCGCACCCAGGGTGGAGCACCGGCTCGCTCGTCGAGCCACGTCGCGCTCGGCCTCGGCGCCGACTACCTCGTCGATCCCGAGACCGGCGCCTTCCAGATCACGCTCGCGTACGAGACGCACATCGCGCGGATGCTCACGGCCGGGCTGCGCGCCGGAGCGCTCCTCACCTCCGACCCGACGAAGGTCGGCGCACCGATCGATTTCCGGCTGCGCCTCCGCACCCACCGGCTGTACTTCGACGGTCTCGTCGGCCCGTGGCTCGTCTTCGACTCGGGCGACACCCTGCGCTTCCACGGCGCGATCGGGGTGGGGCTCCTGACCGGAGCGATGTCCATCGGGCTCGAGGCCGGGGCCCTCGACGGCACCGGGATCATCGGGCTGCGCCTCGCGTTCGCGCTCTGACGCGATCGTCCCCGCTCACGCCGCCGCGGAGGCTCGGAGCGACAGCCGCGCGACGACCTCGCACAGCGCCGTGGTCTCGTACGGCTTCGCGAGGTAGGCGTCGGCCTCGATCGTCGAGGGATCGGCGCCGGAGGCGACCACCACCGGGATCCCCGCGAGGAGCGGATCCGCGAGCTGCTCGCGGCGGAACTCCCAGCCCGTCATGCCCGGCATCTCGAGGTCGAGCAGGATCACGGAGGGGAGCGCCGCGCTTCGCCGCAGCGCCTCGAGCGCCACCTGGCCGTTCGCGAAACCGACGCTCTCGAACCCGAGATCCGCGAGGAGCTGAACGACGAGATCCCGGATGTCCTCGTCGTCCTCGACCACCACCACCCGCCGCCGCCCGCCCACTCCCATGTCGCCTCCTGCCCCTGCCCGGAGACGACGGTACGCTCTTCGTCGGGGCGGTCGAGCTTTCGCTCGCCCGGACGGCCTTCCTTCTTGGGGAATACCCGCGGCGGGGTGCCACGGCCGCGGTACCCGTCAGACGCTCCGGATCGGCAGCTTCCGGATCCGCTTCCCGGTCGCCGCGAAGAGCCCGTTCGCGACCGCGGGCGCGAGGGGGGGCAGCCCGGGCTCGCCGATCCCACCCGGCGCCTCGCGGCTCGGCACGAGGTGCACCTCCACCGCGGGCATCTCGTTCATCCGGAGCGGCTCGTACTCGTCGAAGTTGCCCTGCACGACGGCGCCCTTCGCGAGGGTGATCTCGCCGCGCAGCACGGCGGAGAGGCCGTACACGATCGCCCCCTC
This sequence comes from uncultured delta proteobacterium, assembly GCA_963739565.1. Lineage (GTDB taxonomy): Bacteria > Myxococcota > Myxococcia > Myxococcales > Anaeromyxobacteraceae > Anaeromyxobacter. Next base: position 92,407 of record CAVUBF010000002.1, read on the forward strand.
CACCTGGTGCTCGACGCTGTCGGGGTTGAGGGCGACGCCGAGATCCACCGCCGCGACGACCCGGTGCACGCGGAGCTTCCCGTCCTCGACGGAGACCTCCGCGACCTCCGCCACGTGGCTCCCGAAGGAGCTGTGGCAGGCGATGCCGCGGCCGCGCCCCGCCGGGAGCGGCTTCCCCCAGCCCGCCTTCTCGGCGGCGAGCTCGAGCGCGCCGCGCAGCCGGTTTCCCTGCGGCAGGTGGTCGAGCCGGAAGACGAGAGGGTCCTTCCCGGCCGCGGCCGCGAGCTCGTCGATGAAGCACTCCTCCGGGAACGCGTTCTGCGACGAGTAGACCGAGCGCCACCAGCCGAGCCGGAGCCCCACCTCCGGCATCGCCGCCTCGATCCGGACCGCCCCGGCCCCGTACGGGAACCCGATCGCGCCCTCGAGGACGTCGGGGTGCTCGCGCCTCCCCGCCGGCGACCCGAAGATTCTGGTTGCCGATCGAGGGCGTGCGGACCCGGTGGTGCCACGCCACGAGCTTCCCGTTCGCGTCGAGGCCGGCCCGCAGCTCGTTGCGACCCGCGGGGCGGTAGAAGTCGTGGCGGAGGTCGTCCTCGCGCGTCCAGACGACCTGGACCGGCACCCTCGCCGCCCTCGACACGAGCGCCGCCTCCACCGCGAAGTCGGTCATGGCGCGGCGGCCGAACCCGCCGCCGAGGAAGGTCACGTGGACCTGCACCTTCGCCGGCGGGAGGCCCAGCGCCTTCGCCACGTCGGACTGCGCCCAGGTCGGCGCCTGCGTCGGCGCCCACAGCTCCGCCGAGCCCGCCCGCACCGCGGCGGTGCAGTTCATCGGCTCCATCGTGGCGTGGGCGAGGAGCGGCAGCTCGTAGACGGCCTCGAGCCGCCTCGTCGCGCCGGCCAGCGCCTCGTCGAGCTTCCCCTCGCTGCGCGCGGGCTTCTCGACCGCCGCCTCGGCGAGGAGCTTCGAGAGCAGGGCCGAGTCGAGCGCGCCGTTCGGCCCGGGCTCGAAGGTGACGTCGAGCGCCTCGCGCCCCTGGATCGCCGCCCAGGTCGAGTCGGCGACGACGGCGACGCCGCTCGGGACCTGCACGACCTGGCGCACCCCGGGCACCGCCTTCGCCTTCGCGGTGCTGAAGCGCTTCACCCTGCCGCCGACCACCGGCGGACGGGCGACGACCGCGAACCGCATCCCCGGGACGCGGACGTCGATCCCGAACCGCGCCGTCCCGCGAATCTTCTCCGGCGTGTCGAGGCGCGGGACCTTCTTGCCGATGAGCCGCCACTGGTCCGGGTCCTTGAGGGGTGGATCCTTCGGGACCTCCTCCCGGGCGGCCGCGGCGGCGAGCTCGCCGTACGAGAGCTTCATTCCGGTGCGCGTGGACGACGAAGCCCTGCTCGGCCCGGCAGGTCCCGCGCTCCACCTTCCACCTCCGCGCCGCGGCCGAGACGAGCATCTCGCGCGCGGTCGCGCCGGTCTTCCGGAGCGGGTCGAAGAGCTTGCGGACGCTGCTCGAGCCGCCGGTCCCCATCTCCCCGTACTTCTTCGCGTCGGCGTCGGCCTGGACCACCCGGATGCTCTTCCAGTCGGCCTCGAGCTCCTCGGCGACGAGGACCGCCATCCCGGTGAAGGTCCCCTGCCCCATCTCCGACTTCGTGAGGAAGACGGTCACGGCCCCGCCCGGCTCGACCCGCAGATAGGCGTCCGGCGCGAGCGCCCCCACCGGCTCCGCCGCGTCGGCCGTCCCCGGCAGGTGGACCGCGAGCCACAGCCCGGCCCCGGTCTCCGCGGCGACCTTCAGGAACTCGCGGCGGCCGACCTTGCGGATCTCGCTCATGACCGGCCTCCGCTGGCGGCGTGGATCGCCCGCCGGATCCGGTTGTAGGTCCCGCAGCGGCAGAGCAGCCCGCGCATCGCCTCGTCGATGTCGGCGTCGGTCGGGCGCGGGTTCCGCGCGAGGAGCGCCGCCGCCGCCATGAGCTGGCCTGACTGGCAGTAGCCGCACTGCGGCACCTCCTCCGCGGCCCACGCCTTCTGGAGCGGGTGATCGCCGTCCGCGGAGAGCCCCTCGATCGTCGTGATCTTCTTGCCGGCCGCCTCGCGCGCGGGGAGCTGGCAGGAGCGGACCGGCTCGCCGTCGACGAGCACGGTGCAGGCGCCGCACAGGGCGATCCCGCAGCCGAACTTGGTGCCGGTGAGCCCGATGGCGTCGCGCAGCACCCAGAGCAGCGGCGTCTCGGGCGCGACGTCCACCGCGTGACTCCTGCCGTTCACGACGAGCGTCAGGCGGGCCATGGAGCCTCCCTCGAGGGTCGAGACGGGGAGAGTCTATGGCCGCGCGCCGGGCGCGCCACGAGCGCCGGAAGTGCTCGTTCGGGGCCCTCACCACGCGGGGTGCGGACCCGGGCCGCGATCAGGGGAGGGCTCGATCCCCGGCTCGCGCCCGGTCGCTATCCGCCGCCCGGCCGGGCCTGCTTCCGGATCTTCTTGATGAACGTCTTCGTGCACCGCCCGTGCGAGCCCTCGTGGGCCATGATCTCCGCGACGAGCCGCGCCTTCGCGTCCGCGGCGAGCACCGCGCTGTCGTTCACGTCCCGGGCGAGCGCAGCGCCCTCGGGAGTGACCGGCGCCTTCGGGCCCGCCGGCGCCGACTGCACGGGGCGATAATGGGACGGCTTCGTCTTCGTCACGTCGTGGAACCGCGGCGCGGCCTCCGCGCGACGCCCCGAGCCGTGGCAGCTCGGGCACGTCGCGGTGCTGCCGCCGAGGGCGTTGCCGATGCGCCCGTCTCCACCGCAGGAACGACAGCTCTCGATCTCCATGGCACTCCCGCTCACGCGGCCGGCGTGCCGCTCGCCTGACGCGGGGGCTGCGTCGCCGGGCCCGGCGTGATCCCGAGCATCGCCTCGACGCGCGCCTTGATGTCCGTGCGCTTGATGTCCTCGCCGGTCAGCCGCTCGCCCTTCTCCACGCCGCCCTGGAGGAAGACGATCGTGGGACAGGCGGTGACGCCGAGCTTCTCGGCGAGCTTCGCGCTCGTCGTCCGCGCGACCTTGAGGAAGCGGGCCTTGCCGGAGAACTTCTCCGCGACGGCCGCGTACCTGGGCCCGAGCGTCTCGCACGCCTTCGAGTCCGCGGCGTAGAAGTCGAGCACCACCGGGAGCGCCGCCGCGGCGACCTCCGCCTCCCAGTCCTTCTCTGCGATCTCCTTCACGTGGAGCGCCTCGACCGCCTTGACGGCCGGATCCTCGGTCACGGGGAGCCTCACGTTGAACCTGTTCGCCATGCGACATGTCCTTTCTGCGCGGACGGGTCCGGCCGGGCGCCTCGCGCCCACGCTCGTCCGCGTGTTGCCGGTGTTCCCAGGAGGAGCGTCCGCGCGCGTTCGCGGGCGGCGCCCCGGTGTCACAGTCATACCTCGTCTCGCCTTCCGGCGCTCGTCACGCCGCTCCCGGACGCCGGCCGCTCCCCCGCCAGGCCGATGCCGGTCCGGCGGGCATTCGGGCCTCGACCCTCGATGCCCGTGTCCTCTCGCTCCCCGTGCGCTAGAAACCCGGTTCACGCAGCGCGCACGGATCGAGGCGACATGAGCTTCAAGGACCTGGAGAACAAGGGGGCGACACCGCATGTCGACACGCCGGCGCAGGCCGAGGCCAGAGCCCAGGCCGTCGCGGACGTGAAGGCGAAGGCCGACGCCAAGGTCGCGAAGGCGGCGGCGCAGCGGCAGGCCGAGGCGCAGAAGAAGCCCGGCCCGACGGCCGCCGCGAACGAGCCGAAGGGCGGGCCGGCGAAGAAGTAGCCCGGCCGTTCGACGACTCACCCGCCGTCGCGCGCTCCGCGACGCGTCCCTAGCTTCGAGGCATGGACGCCCCTGACGGCGAGTCGCTCGGTCGGTTCGTCCGCGAGCACCACGTCCACTACGAGGTGGCGCCCGAGGAGGTGGTCGAGCCGTCGCACCACGAGGTGACCGGCTACCAGGTCCGCCTCTTCGCCACGCACGGCGAGTCTGGGCTCGAGGGGCCGAGCTGCCCGCAGTGCGTGGACCTGACGAACGAGCTCCGCGGGTTCGCGCGGAGCCTCGTCCCCCCGGCCGGCGAGGGCGACCCGGCGGAGGTCGTGCCCCCCCGCGCCGCGCCGAAGCTCTACCGATCGACCGAGGTGCCGGGCGCCGACGAGGTCTCGGTCACCGTGCGCGTCCTGTGCACCTCGGCCGAGCACCGCGCCGCCGGCGCACCGGAGGAGCGCTGCCTCGAGCCGCTCAAGACGCGGCTCGAGGGGCTCGGCGTCCCGCGGCGGTGAGGACCTCAGCCGAGGTCCACCGGCACGAAGAGCCGCGCGTCGCCGCGCTCGACCAGCACCGCCACGTGCTCGCCCGACTTCGCGACGAGCTCGCGGAGCTGATCGGCGCTCGTCACCTGCGTCCCGTTCACCGCGAGCACGACGTCGCCCGGCTGGATGCCGGCGCGGGCGGCGGGGCCCTGGGCGTCCTCGACGAGGAGGCCGCCCGGGACGTCGACCTGGCGCAGCTCGTCCGGCGTGAGGGGGCGGACCGCGATCCCGAGCCGGCCGCGCTCGGCCTCGCCGCGCCCCGACGCCGAGGCGACCGCGTCCTTGCTCTCGCCGACCTTCACGTCGACGGTGCGGCGGCCGCCGTTCCGCCAGACCTCGAGCTTCGCGCTCGCCCCGGGCGAGAGGTCCGCGACGATCGGCGGGAGGTCGGAGGAGCCGGTCACGGGCTGGCCGTTCACCGACAGGATCACGTCGCCGGGCTGGAGCTTCGCGCGCGCCGCCGGGCCGTCCTTCTCGACCGAGCTCACGAGGGCGCCGGCCGGGTGGTCGAGGCCGAAGGACTGGGCGAGCGACTGGCTCACGTCCTGGATCACGACGCCGAGCCGGCCGCGGACGACCTTCCCGTGGGCGACGAGCTGCTGCTCGGTCTTCATCGCGACGTCGATGGGGATCGCGAAGGAGAGGCCCATGTAGCCGCCCGACTGCGAGAGGATCTGCGAGTTGATGCCGATGACCTCGCCCCGGGTGTCGAAGAGCGGGCCGCCGGAGTTGCCGGGGTTCACGGCGACGTCGGTCTGGAGGAACCGCACGTAGCCCGCGTCGGGCAGCGACCGCGACCGGCCGGAGACGATGCCGGCGGTGGCGCTGTTCTCGAAGCCGAACGGCGAGCCGATGGCGAGGACCCACTCGCCCACCCGGGTGCGGGAGGGATTGCCGATCCGGACGGCGGGGAGGTTCTTCGCGTCGATCCGGAGCACCGCCACGTCGGTGGTCTTGTCGACCCCGACCACCCTGGCCTTGAACTCGCGCTTGTCGGTGAGCTTCACCGTCACCTCGCTCGCCCCGTCCACCACGTGCGCGTTGGTGAGGATGACGCCGTCCGGGTTCACGATGAAGCCGGAGCCGAGGCCCCGGGCGACCCGCGGGCCCCGGCGCTCGGGGATCCCGAAGTGCCGGAAGAACTGGGACATCGGATCGTCGGGGTCGAGCTGGGGCGTCGCGCCCTCGCCCCTGCTCACGGTGCTGGTGGTGCTCACGTTCACCACCGCCGGCCCGTAGCGCTGCACGATGCCGCTGAAGTCGGGCAGCGCGGCGGCCGCGGGCGGCGCGACCGGGACGGTGGCGGCGGCCGGGGGAGCCGCCGGCTGCGAGGAGGAGGCCTCGGCGTGGCCGAGGAACAAGAGCGCGCCGCCCATGGCGCCGGTCAGGGCGAGGGTGAGGGCGGCGTTCTTCCACGATCTGCGGTGCATGACGACTCCTGTGGCTTTCGGTCCGGTCTCTCCGGACCGTCGACCGCAGCGTAAGGAGGCGTCCTTAAGGGAAGCTTATGGGCGGGCGTCCTCGATGGGTGCCGCGCCTCGCGTCGCCGGCGCCTCGGCGGCGCGGACGGCGGGGAACTCGACGCGCACCGTGAGCCCGCCGCCCGGGGTGTCGCCGAGCCACACCGTCGCGCCGTGGCGATCGGCGACCGCCTGCACGATGGCGAGCCCGAGCCCGCTCCCGGCCTCGCGCGCGCCGGCCCGCCGGTAGAACCGATCGAACACCCGCTCCCGCTCCGGCGCGGGGATCCCCACCCCGTCGTCCACCACCTCGAGGTAGGGCCGGCCGGCGGCGATGCCCGCGCCGACGTCGACGCGCTCGCGCGCGTGCCGGACCGCGTTCTCGACGAGGTTCGCGAGGAGCGTCCGGAGCGCGGCCGGATCGCCTCGGACCGCCGCGGTCCCCGGGAGCGGCGTCGCGCCCAGGTCGACGCCGCGCGCCTCGGCGACCACCGCGTGATCGACGACCGCCTGCTGCACGAGGTCCTCGAGCGGGACCGGCTCGTCCCGCAGCGCGGAGGCCGCATCGGGCTCGGCGCGCGCGAGCGTGAGGAGCTGCTGCACGAGCCGCGCCGCCCGGTCGAGCCCCGCGCGCAGGTCGGCGAAGGCCGCCGCGCGCTCGTCGGCGTCGCGGGCGCGCTCGAGGAGCTGGGCCTGGAGGCTGAGCGCCGCGAGCGGCGTCCGCAGCTCGTGGGCCGCGTCCGCCACGAAGGTGCGCTGCGTCGCGAGCGCCGCGCCGAGGCGGTCGAGCAGCCCGTTGAGCGAGCGGACGAGCGGGAGGGCCTCGACCGGCGCCTCGGCCTCCGGGATCCGGTCGAGGGCGGCCGGCGTGCGGGCGCCCACCGCGCCCGCGAGCCGGTCGAGCGGCGCGAGGGCGCGCCCGACGCTGCGCCAGACCAGTAACCCGAGGAAGGGCAGCATGAGCAGGACCGGGGCGAGGGTCCGGAGCGCGGCGCGGAACGCCAGCTCCTGCCGCAGCGCCATCGGCTGGGCCACCTGGATGACGACGTCGGCGAGCTCCGCCGAGTACACCCGCCACTCGCCGCTCGGTGCGCGGACCGTCGCGAGGCCGAGTCTCGCCGTCTCCGGGAGCCCGGTCCCCGGCCGGGAGAGGAACAGCCGCGTCCCGTCGCGGCTCCAGATCTGGACGACGTAGTCGAACCCCTGCGCCGGAGCGCGGACCACCGCGTCGCCGGAGGGAGCCTGCTCGCGGATGGAGAGCGCGATCTGGCGGAGGTGGTAGTCGAAGATGGAGTCGATCTCGTCGCGCGCGAGCCCGTAGACGAGGAGCGACGCCGCGACGGTGACGACCGCGACCGCGGCGAGGAGCGTGACGAGGAGCGTCCGCCGGATCGAGGTCATGGCCTCCTCGGCACGAGGTACCCGACGCCGCGCAGGGTCTTGATCCACTCCGGCCCGAGCTTCCGCCGCAGGGCGTGGACGTGCACCTCGACGGCGTTGCTCTCGACCTGCTCCGCCCAGCCGTAGAGCCGCTCCTCGAGGCGGGCGCGGGAGATCGGGCGGCCGGGGTGCTCGAGGAGCACCGAGAGGAGCTCGAACTCGCGCGGCGAGAGCGGGACCGGCGCGCCGTCGAGCCGGACCTCGTGCGCCGCCGGATCCAGGGCGAGCCGGCCGTGCTCGATGACCGGCTCCGCGCGCCCGCCGCTCCGGCGCTGGAGCGCCCGGATCCGCGCGGCGAGCTCGTCGAGCTCGAAGGGCTTCGTCAGGTAGTCGTCGGCGCCGGCGTCGAGCCCCGCCACCCGGTCGGGGACCCCGTCCTGCGCGGTGAGGACGAGGACCGGGACCCGGCCTCCCCGCCGCCGGAGGTCCCGCAGCACGTCGAGGCCGCGCTTCCGCGGCAGCCCGAGGTCGAGGAGGACCACGTCGTACGGCTCTCCGGCGAGCGCGAGGTCCGCGTCGGCGCCGTCCTGCACCCAGTCGACCGCATGACCCTGCTGGGCCAGCGCCCGGCGGACCCCCGCCCCGAGCATCGGGTCGTCCTCGACGAGCAAGAGGCGCATCGGGGTGGATCATTACGAAAGAAGTGTCCGTTCGCCCCCGACAGCGAGGCGAACGGACGGGGTGCGGCGGGGAGGACCCGCCGCTCAGATGAGGAAGAACTCGCGGGCGAAGGTCTCCCAGTCGTCGCCGGCGAGGGCGCGGGCGATGCCGTGGACCGGGACGCCGCCGTCCTGCAGGACCCGCCCGAGCTCCGGATCCATCCGCCGGACGAGGGCCTCGCCTGCGTCCTCGAGCATCCGGTTCGCGGCCGCCGTCTCGTGCAGCTGCCGCAGGTTCGCGGTGAGCCGGGCCGGCTTCACCTTGAAGAGCCAGCCCGCGCCGTAGGGCTCGGCGAGCGCGTCGGCGCAGCCCTTCAGCGCCGGGTTCACGGCGACGACGGTGCCGTCCACCGGCGAGAGCATCGGCACGGAGCACCCCTCGTCGGCGAGGGCGAGGGCCGGCTCGCCCTGCGCGACCTTCTCGCCGAGCTTCGGCAGCTCGACCGATGCCGGGCCGACGAGCTTGTGGGCGAAGTCGTCGATGCCGACCGTGACGAGGCCGTCGCCCTCGAGGCGCGCCCAGGTGTGCCCGGGGTGAAGGCGAACGCCGGGTGGGATGTGGAACCAACCTGCGCTCGGGCGGAGCGCGGTGGCGCCCGCGGGCCGCGCGACGGCGGCGGCGCTCACCCCGGCCGACGCCAGCGCAGCCGGGCGGCAGCGCGCTTCCCGCCCTGCACGAACCGCCAGAACGGGATGAAGAGGAGCAGGTACCCGATGGCGAGGCAGTACTCCATGCCCTTGGCCGGGTAGATGGCGAGGAAGTCGGTGGCCATGGCGTTTTCCTTCCGTCCTTCGGGTCCGGGTGCGCTTCAGTGCGAGTGGGCGGCGACGTACTCGAGGCTTCCGATGACCGCGACACCGACGAGAGCCAGCGCGAAGGCGAACATCATGGCGTGCTCCTTTGGGCTTCTGGTTCGTTGCCTTGCTGCCCTTCACTCGCTCTCCATCGCAATCCGGGGGCCACGCCGCGCGCGACGGAGCACGCGGGAAATTCACGCGAGACGGCGGGCGCTTCGCCGTGGGGCAGATGTGGGTGTCCGCGCCGCAGGACAGGGCGCGACCGGTGAGTTCCACAACGGGGTGCAGAGAATCCGCGACGATCCCTCCGCGGGACGCGGCCGCCGGCGCCGGTACTTGCCCGAGCAGACCACCACCGCCCGCAGTAGAGCTTCCAGGGGAACGGGCGCGCCCGTCCCCGGAGGTGTCCGATGTCCGATGTCGTCTACCGCCCCGTCATCCGGATCGAGCGATTCGAGGGGTCCGTGCGCAAGGCGCAGCTCCCCGCCGAGGCCGCCCCGACGATCTTCGGGACCCACGGCGAGGTCGCCGCCCACTACGGCCGCGCCCCCGGGACCTTCGAGCCCCACGCGACGACCCTCGATCACGTGATCGCCGCCACCGGCGGCTGACTGCTCGGGACCCTCGGAGGCGCGCTGGAGGCGCGCCAGATCCCCGCGACCGGCGACCGGCTCGTCGCGTTCGTCACGGGCGAGGTGGAGCTCGAGGGGCGCGTCCTCGTCATCCGGCGGATCCACGCGCGGTTCGAGCTGCGCGCCGCGCCCGAGCAGCACGCGACCGCGGAGCGCGTCCACGGCGTCTACGCCGACTCCTGCCCGCTCTACCGGACCCTGAAGCCGGCCATCGCGATCACCTCGGAGCTGGCGCTCCTTCCGACCTGAGCCGCCGCCCGAGGCTGCGCGCTCGCCCTGCGCTCCCCCGGGCGGACTCGCAGTCCTGGGGCGATGCTCCGCCGGTCCCACGCTGCGTCCGTCTGCCCGCGCCTCCGCGCGGCGCCCGCCCGCCGCTGCCATCCCGGGGCCCCGGCGGTAGCTTTCGTGAGGTCAGCCACATGGGGGGCTCCGATGAGACTACGTGATCGGTGGAAGGTGCTCTTGGGAACGGCGCTCGTCGCCGCGGTGCTCGGTTGCCCGCAGGGCGGCAGCAAGCAGGGCGGCGGGACGGGCTCGAGCGGGACGGGCAGCTCGGGGAGCTCCGCGCAGCAGCGCGACAGCTCGGGCTCGAGCACCGGAACCGGCTCGAGCGCGACCGGCGGGAGCTCGAGCGGAACGGCGCCCGGCTCGTCCGGCGGCGGCGGCGCGGCCGGCGGGAAGTCCGGCAGCACGGGCTCGGGCAGCACCGCGCCGGCTCCCGGCGCGCGGCGGGTCCAGCTCCGGCAGCAGCAGCGGCTCGAAGTAGCCGCGGGAACGCGGAGGCGCCCCCTACCGGGTGGAGGAGGTGGGGGTCGCCGACGCGCCGGGCCACCGGAAACGGCGGTCGATGTCGGTGCCATCGGTACGATGGCGCCCGTGACCCTCCGCGTCCTCCACACCTCCGACTGGCACCTCGGTCGCGCCCTCCACGAGGAGTCGCTCCTCGAGGACCAGGCGTGGGTGCTCGAGCGCTTCGTCGCGCTCGCGCGCGACGAGCGCCCGGACGTCGATCGTCGTCGCCGGGGACGTGTATGACCGGGCGGTTCCGCCGCCGGAGGCCGTCGCGCTCCTCGACGACGTCCTGACCCGTCTCGCGGACCTCGCGCTCCCGGTCGTCGTCATCGCGGGCAACCACGACTCGGCCGAGCGGCTCTCCTTCGGCGCGCGGCTGCTCTCGAGTCGAGGCGTCCACCTGCGCGGCGCGCTCGATCGGGCCCACGAGCCGGTCGAGGTCCCGGGGAAGGGGTTCGTCTACGCGCTCCCGTTCGTCGAGCCGGACGTCGTCCGCGGCCTCGCCGGCGGCGAGGCGATCCGCGGTCACGCCGCCGCGACGGAGCACGCCGTCGCGCGCGCCCGCGCGGACGCCGCCGCCCGGGCGCTCCCGACCGTCCTCGTCGCGCATGCCTTCGTGCAGGGCGCCCTCCAGACGCCCGACAGCGAGCGGCCCATCGTCGTCGGGACCGCCGGAACCGTGCCCGCCGAGACCTTCGCCGGGTTCGACTACGTCGCGCTCGGGCACCTCCACGCGCCGCAGGAGGTGGTCGGGCGCGTCCGCTACTCCGGCTCGCTCCTGAAGTACTCCTTCGCCGAGGCCGAGCACGCGAAGGGCGCGATCGTCGTCGAGGTCGAGCGGGGGAGCGCGATCGTCCGCACCGTCTCCCTCGGCGCCCGGCGCGACCTCGTCCGGATCCGGGGGACGCTGGAGGATCTGCTCGAGCGCTCCGACCTCGATCGGCACAGGGGGGATCTCGATCGAGGCGACCCTCGAGGACGAGGGATACGTCCTCGACGCGAAGCGGCGGCTGCAGGCGAGGTTCCCGTACGTCGTGAGCGTGGTCCGGAGCGAGCTCTCCCTCGCGGCCGGCACCGGGACGTTCGGCGCCCGGGTCGCCGGGGCCGGGACGGACGACCTCAAGCTCTTCGAGAGCTTCTTCGAGACGGTCACGGGCGCGGTCGCCGGACCCGACCACCGCCAGGTGTTCACGGACGCCCTCGCCGAGCTCGACCGGAAGGAGCGCGCCGCGTGAGGCCCCTCTCGCTCGAGCTCCAGGCCTTCGGCCCGTACGCGCGGATCGCAGAAGATCGACTTCGGCGCGCTCGGCGGGAGCGAGCTCTTCCTCATCCACGGGCCGACCGGCGCGGGGAAGACCACGCTCTTCGACGCCATCATGTTCGCGCTCTACGGCGAGGTCCCCGGGACGCGCGAGGAGGGGCGGCTCCGGGCCGACCTCGCCGAGCCGGATGCCGCGCCGCGCGTCCTCTTCCGGTTCTCCCTCGGGGAGGCGGTCTACCGGGCGGAGCGGACCGCCGCCTGGAGCCGGCCGAAGAAGCGCGGCGGAGGGACGACCCTCGAGCCGGGGTCGGCGAGCCTCTTCCGCGAGGGCGAGCCGGCGCCCCTCGCCACGAAGCCGACCACCGTCAGCGCGAAGGTGGCCGAGCTGCTCGGGATGGAGGCGGACCAGTTCCAGCGCGTGGTGCTGCTCCCGCAGGGCGACTTCAAGAAGCTCCTCGTCGCCCCCGCGAGGGAGCGCGAGGAGCTCCTCCAGCGGCTCTTCGGGACGCAGCGGTACGAGCACGTCGAGCGGTGGCTGCGAGACCGCAAGAACGACCTGACGCGCGAGGCCGACGAGGTCCGCCAGCGCCAGGACGAGGTCCTCGTCGGGGAGTCCGCCGAGGCGCTCGCCTCGCGCAAGGAGGCCGCCGCGCGCGACCTCGCCGGCGCGAGTCACGAGGCGCGGACCCGCGAGGCGGAGAGCGAGGCGGCCGAGGCGGCGCTCCGCTCCGCGACGGCGCTCGCAGGCCGGTTCGACGAGCTCGAGCGCGCCAGCGCCGAGGTGCATCGCCAGGCGGCGGACGCGCCCGCGCTCGCCGCCGACCGGGAGCGGCTCGAGCGGGCCGACCGGGCCGAGCGGGTCAGGGAGCGCCTCGTCGCGGCCGCGGAGGCCGAGCGCAGCCGGGGCGCACGGGTGGCGGACGAGGAGGAGGGTCGCCGGGCGCTCGCGGAGGTCACCGCCGCCGCCGGGCGCGCCGCGATCGGGCTGCGCTCCTCGGAGGAGTCCGCCGCGGCGGTACCCGCGCTCGCGGCGCGGAAGCAGCTCCTCGAGCAGGCGCTTCCGCTGCTGGCGCGGCTCGCCGAGGCGGGCCGCGAGGTCGAGACGAGGCGCACCGCGGTCGCGACCGCGGGAGACGCCAGCCGCTCCGCGCGCGCCGCCCACGCCGCCGCCGTCGCCAGGGCCTCCGCGCTGGAGCAGCGCGCCGGCGCGCTCCGGCCGGTCGCGGTGGACGAGGGGGTCCGCGCCGAGTCGGCGGCCCGCCTCGAGGCGGCGGCCCGGAGCGCAAAGGACCGCGACCAGCTCGCCGCGCAGGTGCGTCGCCTCGGGTCCGAGGTCTCGGACCTCGCACGACAGGCGCCGGACGCACGCGATGCCGCCGACGGCGCTCGCGCCCAGGCCGCCGCGCTGTCCGCGGCGCGGGACGCCGGCATGGCCGTCGCGCTCGCCGCGAAGCTCGAGCGCGGCGCTCCCTGCCCCGTGTGCGGCTCGCGAGAGCACCCCGCTCCCGCGCGATCCGCGCTGCGGGTGCCGGACAAGGAGGACGTGGACGCGGCGCGCACCACCGAGTCGCGCCTGGCTGGCCACGCCACCGAGGTCGCCGCCCGGCTCCAGGCGGCCGAGACGCAGCTCGCGGAGGCGAAGGCGCGGAGCGCCGCCGCCGCGGCGAGCGAGCCCCGCCCCGTCGTCGAGCTCGAGCGCGCGACGGCCGCGGCGAAGGCGGCGCTCACGGAGGCGCGTTCCGCGGCGAAGGAGCTCGCGCAGGCCGAGTCGAGCCTCGCCGGCGCCCGTCGCGACGCGGACGATGCGCTCGGACGCGCCCACGCGGCCGAGCAGGCGGGCACCGCCGCGACCGGCGAGCTCGAGAAGGCGGCGAGCGTTCTGGCCGAGCTCCGCCGGCAGGTCGAGGCGGCCGGCGCCGGTCCCGAGGCGCACGCGGAGCTCGACCGGCTCGGGAAGCGGATCGAGGGGCTCGAGGCGGCGCTCGCGGCGGCGCGGCGTACGCACGAGGCGGCCCAGGCGGCGCTCTCGGCGGCGCGGGCGACGCTCGATGCGCGCGAGCGGGAACGCGCGGCTGCGAGCGCGCGGGCCGAAGCCAGCGCCGCGGACGCCGCCGCCGCGTGCACCGGCGCCGGGTTCGCGGACGTCGCGGCGTGCGAGGCGGCTCTCCTGCGCCCCGGCGAGCGCGAGACCCTCGCGCGCGCCGTCGAGGAGCGGACGGTCGCGGGCCAGGCGTCGGTCCGCCTGCGCGACGCGCTCGAGGTGGAGCTTCGTGGCCGGGCCCGGCCGGACGTGGCGGCGCTCCGCGCGTCACGCGAGGCGGCCCTGGTGGCGAGCCGGGAGGCCCGGGACCGGGTGGTGCACCTCGAGCGGGACCTCGCGGACGCGACCGGACGGGAGGCGCGGATCGCGGAGCTGGCCGCGCGTCACGCCGCCCTCGCGCGCCGGCTCGAGGTGCTCGGGCGCGTCGCCGAGGTCGCGAACGGGAACAACCCGCACCGGATGTCGCTCCAGCGGTTCGTCCTCGCAGCCCGGCTCGAGGAGGTCGCGGAGGCGGCGAGCGCGCGGCTGCTCCTCATGTCGAAGGGGCGGTTCCGGCTTCGCCACGACACGGCGGTCGCCGACCGCCGCGAGGCCTCCGGGCTCGGTCTCGTCGTCGAGGACGCCTGGACGGGCGTGAGGGACCGTCCGGCGGGCGCGCTCTCCGGCGGCGAGAGCTTCCTCGCGAGCCTCGCGCTCGCCCTCGGCCTCTCCGACGTCGTGCTCCGCCGCTCCGGCGGTCTCCGGCTCGACGCGCTCTTCGTCGACGAGGGATTCGGCTCGCTCGACGAGGAGACCCTCGACGACGCCATCCGCGCGCTGGAGGACCTGCGCGAGCAGGGCCGGCTGGTGGGCGTCATCTCCCACGTCCCGGAGCTGCGCCGCCGCATCCCGGCTCGCATCGAGGTCCGGCGCGGCCCCGAGGGCGCCGTGGCGGTCGTCCACCCCGCCTGACCGTCCGGCGCCGTGGCGGAGCTGAAGCGACTCGCAAGGGAGGCGCCATGAAGTCGTTCCGCAAGACGCTGACGATGCACACGCCGACCCGCGTCGCGTTCGTGAACCTGACGCCGGACGTGGAGGCGGCGGTGCGGGAGAGCGGCGTTCGCGAGGGGCTCTGCCTCGTGAACGCGATGCACATCACCGCCTCGGTCTTCATCAATGACGACGAGAGCGGCCTCCACCAGGACTACGCCGCCTGGCTCGAGCGGCTCGCCCCCTTCGACCCGAGCCCGACGGCCTACCGGCACAACCGGACCGGCGAGGACAACGGCGACGCGCACCTGAAACGCCAGGTGATGGGGCGCGAGGTGGTCGTCGCGATCACCGACGGCGAGCTCGACTTCGGGCCCTGGGAGCGGATCTTCTACGGCGAGTTCGACGGGCGCCGCGACAAGCGCGTGCTCGTGAAGATCATCGGCGAGTGAGAACCGACGGCCCCGGACGCCGTGTCCGTCCGGGCCGCCTCCCCGCCACGGCGCACCGGGGGACCCGCCGCGGGAACGCCGTCAGGCCGCCCGGAACGCCGACGCGAACACCTCGGTCGCCCAGCGCTCGAACGACGTCGGGGTCGTCGTCGCCTCGCTCCGCCGCTGGGTCGGCTTCACGAGGCCGTCGTTGAACCCCTTCGACATCTCCACGTAGAGCGCCGCCATCTCCTCCGGCAGCCCTGCCTCGACCATCCCCTTCTGCGCGTCCGGGTAGGGGAACTGGATGTACTCGAGGTCCGGCTTCCCGATGGCCCGGCCGAGGACCGCGGCCGCCTCGGCCATCGAGAGGTCGCGCTCGCCCTGGAGCTCCTGGACGAGGCGACCCTTCCACTCGAGGGCGAGGAGGCGGCGGGCGGCGGCCTCCCCGATGTCCTTCGTCGCGATCTGCGCGAACTTGAGCTCGGGCCGAAGGGCCGAGCCGGTCGCGCCCATCGCCTTGATCATCCCGAGCGACGCGAGGTGGTTCTCGAAGAAGTAGCCGGGGCGCAGGTGGAGCGGTGAGTGGTTCGGGATCTCGTCGAGCCGCTGCTCGAGGACGTGGAGCCCGGCGATCGGGCCGTGCCCCGCCGCGCGGTCCGCGCCGATGCTCGAGAGGCTCACCGAGTGCGGGACCTTCGCAGCCTCCAGGGCGTCGCCGAGCGCCGCGGCGGTCCGGTCTTGCCAGGCCCGGATCCCCTTCCCCAGGTACGGGGGCAGGAGGACGAAGGCGGCCCGCGCGCCGTCGAGCGTCCGGCGCAGGAAGGCGGGGTCGTCGATGGACCCGGTCACGACCTCGGCGCCGCGTCCGGCGAGCACCTTCAGCCGGTCGGCGTGCCGCGCGACGACCCGCACCTGCCTCCCCGCCTCGAGGAGCCGCCCCGCGACGATCCCGCCCACGTGCCCGGTGGCGCCGAAGACGACGTACCCGACCGCCATGTTCTGCCTCACTCCCGGTTGCAGTTGACCCCGACCCCATGTCCCGCGGCGGCTGCGACCGCGCGGTCCGGATGGGGCGTGCGGGCCGAGCGATCGCCCCGCTGGTGATGCTCGGGTCGTCGGGCGACGATCGACTCACGCGCGCGGACCCCGCGACGGCGCGCAGGCCCGCGAGGGCGATCCGCCCGCCCCGGCGGGCAGGCGCGGACCTGCACGGAGGGACGCGCCCCGGGCGCGACGCAGCCGCGTTGCCTCACCCGGGACCCGCCCGCACCTTGCCGGGTGAACCACCGGGAGGGAACCAGATGGCTCGTCTGATTGAGAAGCTCCGGCTCGGTGTCGCGTTCGTCGGGGTCGCGCTCGCGGTCACGCTGACCGGGACCGCCGCGGCCGAGGACCAGGGCGGCGAGGTCGCGCCGAAGCGCCGCCGCAAGGGTGGACGCGGCGCGCCGTGACGGCTCGGGTGAGCCGCCCGGCGCGACGCCTCAGCGCCCGTGTCCGGCGTCCGCCACCGGGGCGGCGTGAGGGCTGGACCGGAGCGCCTCGACGCAGGACGGGCACGTCACCGCGCGAGAGTGCTTCGTCGACTTGTCGAAGCCCGGCACGCCGCACGCGATGCGGTGACCGACCGGGTCGAAGTAGTGGATCAGTGGAACGGCGTTGTGGGCTGCTTCCATGGGCGCTCCCCGGACCGAATCTCGAGGGAGCTCCATGCTCGATCGGCTGCGGTCCTCGCTCGCTGCAGGTCGAGAGATAACCGGCGTGCCGAGGAGTCGCATGAGCGGCCGAGGCCTCGCTCGCCGCTCGGCCTCACTGAACGCAAAATGAAAGAGCCCGGCCGCTGGGCCGGGCTCCTGGTGCTGGAAGGCGTCGACGGATCGCTTAAGCGACCGGGCGGACGTTCGCCGCCTGCAGGCCCTTCGGGCCCTTCGTCACGTCGAACTCCACCTTCTGCCCTTCCGCGAGGGAGCGGAAGCCATCGGCCTGGATCGCGGTGTGGTGGCAGAAGACATCCTCGCCGCCGTCCGTCTGGGTGATGAAGCCGAAGCCCTTCGCGTCATTGAACCACTTCACGGTACCGTTAGCCATGTGCTGATCGAGCTCTTTTCTCTCTGTGAATGCGCGACTGCGTGCCGCGCAGGACTGCTTCCTCCCGAGCGGGAGGAGGGAGGTGTTTACGCGAATCGAGGGAGGAAGTCGAGGAGGCGCCCCTCCTGGCCGGGGCGGAACCGCCCGCCGGCCGGCTCGCCGCCGAGGTCTTGCGGGGCGGCGGGAGGCGGCGGGGCGCGCGGAATGTTATACAGAGGGTTGACCGGCGTGGCTGCCGGCGCTCCAACGCCGCCGTGAACGACACGGCGGGCTCACCCGCGACACCCCCTTCGTGCCACGACGACCTCCTGCGCGCCCTGAGGCGCGGGGACCCCGTCCGTGTGCGCCCGGGCACGCCGCGCAAAGGACACGTCGAACATGGCCGGCCTCGAGAACGGAATGTTGGTCCAGCACACGTCGCTGGGCGTCGGGAAGATTGTCGCCGTCGACTCGAAGGCGGTCCACGTCTTCTTCGCGACGAGCACCACCCGCTTCGCCACCAAGCTGCGCCTCCCCATGTCCCTCCCGCTCCTCCTCCCGGCGCCCGCGCCGAACGACTGGCTCTCGGCGCTGTCGGGGTTCGCCCTGGACGCGAAGAGCGGGCGGTTCGCGCGGGCCGGGACCTGGCTCTCGCACGAGGAGGCCGTCGCGCGGTTCGTCGAGGGCTTCCCGAAGGCCTTCTCGGATTCCGGCGTACCTCGACGAGGGGAAGGCGCCGCAGGGCCGGACCTGGCGGTGGCGCCGCGCCCACGACCTGTTCGAGGAGACCCTCGGAGGCGGTCAGGGAGAGCGCCTCCTCGCCGCGGACGACGTGGCGGGGCTCGTCGAGCGCGCCGTGCGCATCGAGCGGCTCGTGCGGGCGCTGCACAAGGACGGGAAGGAAGGACGCTCGTCCTTCGAGGCCCGGCTGAAGGATCCCGCCCAGGCGCGCGCCTTCTTCGGCGCGCTGTTCGAGCTCCTCGCCGGGAAGGCGCCGGACCGGGACCGCTTCGAGGCGCTCGCTGCCGCCGCCGCGGCGACCTCCGCCGCCGCGGCGCCGGACGAGTCCGCGTGGGGATTCGTCACGCTCCTGCCCTTCGTCGCCCGGCCCGACCTCCACGTGCCGCTCCGCCCCCGCTCGACCTGCGAGGCGGCGCACCGCCTCGGCCTCGACCTCGCCTTCGACGCGCAGCCCAACTGGAAGACCTACTCCGCGCTCCTCGCGGCTGCCGGCGTGCTGCTCGAGCGCCTGCGCCCCCTCGGCGCGAAGGACCACGTGGACGTCGACGCGTTCATGCACCTCGTCGTCGTGCGCCAGCCCGGCCCGGCGAAGCCCGTCGCGGCCACCGTCCAGGCGGACGCCTGATGGTCGCGCGCCGGCCGAAGAAGCCCTCTTCCGCCGCGCCGCCCGCGCTCGAGCGCGTGTGGGCGGCGCTCGTCGACGCGGTCCGCACCTGGATTCCGGGCGCCCGCGGGTCGTGGTGCCGGGCGCAGCGTCGCCGGCTCCGCGAGCGCAACTCCGTGGTCTGGGTGCGCGACGCCGCTGCGGTCCCCTGGGCCGTGTGGGGCGGGAAGCACGGGTACTTCGACGTCCAGTACATGGACGGGATCGCGTACCTGAGCCCGGTCGGCGGGATGGTGCTGGCGTGAGCACGCGTGCGCACCCGCGCGGGGCGCACACCTCCCCCCTCGGGGTCGCGCCTTTCGGGCCCCTCCCGCGCTAGGCTATCCCCATGCGAGCGCGTGGACGAAACGTCGAGGACGAGATCCCGTGCCGTCCGGCGACGTTCGCCGTCGGGACGCACTCCGTCGTCCTCTCGAAGGGTGCCGGCCTGAACGGCCGGTGGTCGCTCGCGGTGGACGGCCGGGCGTCCGGCGACATGACCTTCGAGACCGAGGCGGAGGCGTGGGAGGCCGGCGTCCGCGTGGCCGACCGGCTCGACCGCGACGCCGCGGCGTTGCCCCGGCCCTGATCCACCCGCAGCGCGGGGTGGAGCGCCCGCGCGCCGGCCGGCATACTGTCGGGCATGCTCCGCTTCCCGGGCGAGGTCTCCTCCCGCCTCCCGAACGTCGGCACGACAATCTTCACCGTCATGTCCCGCCTCGCGGCGGAGACGGGCGCCCTCAACCTCTCCCAGGGCTATCCGGAGTACTCCGCCCCGCCCGCGCTGTACGACCTCGTCCTGAAGCACATGCGGGCCGGGTCGAACCAGTACGCGCCCATGGCCGGGGTGGTTCCGCTCCGCGAGGCGATCGCGCGCAAGGTCGAGGGGCTCTACGGGGCGCGCTACGACCCCGAGCACGAGATCACCGTCACCGCCGGCGGCACCCAGGCGATCTTCAGCGCGATCGCCGCCCTGGTCCGCCCCGGCGACGAGGTGGTGCTGTTCGAGCCCGCCTACGACTCCTACGCGCCGTCGGTCGCGCTGAACGGCGGCACGGCGGTCCTCGCCCGGCTCCGCTTCCCGGACTACCGGCCGGACTGGGCCGAGGTGCGCCGGCTCGTCGGGCCGCGGACCCGGATGATCGTGGTGAACACGCCCCACAACCCCACCGGCGCGGTGTGGACCGAGGGCGACGTGTCGGCCCTCGCCGCCCTCCTCGAGGGGACGAACGTGGTCGTCCTCTCCGACGAGGTCTACGAGCACATCGTCTTCGACGGCCGGCGCCACGAGAGCTGCGCCCGCCACCCGTCCCTGGCGGCGCGCTCAATCGTGGTCTCGTCCTTCGGCAAGACCTACCACGTGACCGGCTGGAAGGTCGGCTACGTCCTCGCGCCGCGGGAGCTCATGGCCGAGTTCCGCCGCGCCCACCAGTTCATCGTCTTCACGGTGAACACCCCGGTGCAGCTCGCCCTCGCCGAGTGGCTCGCCGACGCCTCCCGGTACCTCGAGCTCGCCGCGTTCTACGAGCGGAAGCGCGACCTCTTCCGGGCCGGGCTCGCCACCTCGTCGCTCCGGCTCCTCCCCTGCCACGGCACCTACTTCCAGCTCGTCTCCTACGCGGGCCTCACCGACGAGCCCGACGCCCCCCTCGCCGAGCGGCTCACGCGCGAGGCGGGGGTCGCGTCGATCCCGGTGTCCGCCTTCTACGAGGACCCACCCGGCGACCCGGTGCTCCGGCTCTGCTTCGCGAAGAACGACGACACCCTCGCGCGGGCCTGCGAACGGCTCGCGAAGATCCGGTGGTGACCCGTGCCCCGCGTCCCCTACCTCCCGGCCGACCTCGCCGAGCCCGCCGACCTCGTCGCCGCGGTCCGCGCGCGCCGCGGCGGCGCCCTCCTCCACCTCGACCGGATGCTGCTCCACAGCCCGGCGCTCGCCCGCGGGTGGAACGCCTTCCTCGGCGAGGTGCGCCGGGGACTCGCCCTCGACCCGCGGCTGCGCGAGCTCGCCATCTGCGCGGTGGCCCTCCTCAACGACGCGCCCTACGAGCTCCACCACCACGCGCCGGAGCTCCTCTCCGCGGGCGGCACCCGGGGCCAGCTCGACGCGCTGGAGCGGACCGGCGGCACCTGCTGGGACGAGCCGCTCTTCGACCCGCGGGAGCAGGTCGCGCTCCGGCTCGCCGCCGAGATGACCCGCGCCGTCGCCGTGACGGACGCGACGCTGACCGAGGCGCGGGCGCTCCTCGGCGACCGGGAGACCGTGGAGCTGGTCGGCGTGATCGCGACCTACAACATGGTCTCGCGCTTCCTCGTCGCGCTCGGGATCGAGCCCGAGGACGGCGCCGCGCCCTGAGCGACGGCTGCGGCCTTCACGCGCCGCTCGCTCGGCTCTGCGCTGGCCTCACTGTAAGTCCAGTAACGCACGATGCGTGGACCCGCGCGCTTCCGCGCGCGCGGGTCCGCGCGCGCGACGATGCGCAGCGCGGCTAAGGGTCACGTTCCGCGCGAGGCCTCTCGATGGGAGGCTGCCACCCGACCCGATCGGATCCGCCCGACGCTTCCGGTGCAAGTCTCGCGGACCACGCGATCGGGAGACACGCTGCGGTCCCGCCGCGCCCGTAGAGGGGGAACGTCGGGGCCGCAGCCCTCACGCGGTTCACCAGAAGGGGAATACATGCAGCGTACGATCCCTATACCGTCGAGACGACTCTCGTGCGCCCTCGTGGCGATTGGAATGCTCGGCACGCTGAGCGCGTGCGCGGGTAGCGACGGCTCGGCAGGCGCACCAGGCGCCCCGGGCGCGCCGGGCTCCGACGGAACGAACGGCACGAGCGGAACGAACGGCACGAACGGCGGCAACGGCACCAACGGCGGCAACGTCCAGGTCGCGAACTTCCACGGCGCGGCCTTCATCGCCGCCGAGGACGCGGCGCAGGGCACGGAGCTCACTCCGCCGAACCCGAAGTACTTCGCGAACATCGCCATCACCGGCGCCAGCGCGAATGCCTCCGGCGTCGCCTCGATGACGTTCACCGTGAAGAAGGGCACGACCCCGGTCACCGGCCTCACCAGCGTGAACGCCGGCATCTTCAAGCTCGCGCCTGCGGGCGGCGGCCGGAGCTACAACCGCTGGGTCCCGTACCTCTACCGCAGCGGCCGGACCGTGAACGCCGGCTACCGCGAGAGCAACGGCACGCTCGTCGGAGGCCGCGCCGGGCAGCTACGTCTACACGTTCGCGAAGAACCTCGCGACGGCGAAGTACGCCTTCGACCCCAGCGGCGTCCCCACGGCGCCGGCGCCGCTCGTCGGCTACGACCGGTCCCTCACCCACCGCGTCAGCGTGTACATGGGCGGGCACTCGGGCCCCACCGGCGAGGCGGACTTCGACTTCGTCCCGGACGGCACCGCCGTGACGGCGACCCGCAACATCGTCGAGACCGCCGCGTGCAAGAAGTGCCACGGTGACGGGTTCCGCGGCCACGGCGGCGATCGCCTGACGGTGGAGGGCTGCAACGCCTGCCACAGCCCCGACAGCGCGATGGTGAACGGCTCGATCGACGCGGCCGGCATCCCGACCAGCATCGAGAGCATCGAGATGCAGGTGATGATCCACAAGATCCACGCGGGCCGCGAGCTCCAGAGCGCCCCCGGTGCGGACGGCGTCTTCTTCGACGACCCGACGACCCCCGCGGACGAGTCGGCCGACAACGGCACCTACCGGTTCGGCAGCGGCACCTCGGCGCTGTCCGCCACCTGGCGTTCGGGCGCGTTCCCGGCCGGTCTCTGCGAACTGCACCGTCTGCCACACCGGCTCCGGCGCCCAGGTCGACAACTGGAAGACCGTCCCGTCGCGCGCGGCGTGCGGCTCCTGCCACGACGGCGTGAACTTCAGGACGGCAGCACGACCCGATCCACACCGCCGGCACCTTCGCCGACGACTCGTGCGGCGCGGCCAATTGCCACACGCGCCGCGAAGATCGCCGGGTACCACGACTTCATGACGAAGGACATCCGCAACGAGCCCGAGTTCCTCGTCAGCGTCGCGGTCGTCCCGCCCGCGAACGGGCAGTACTTCGCGAAGGGCGAGAGCCCGGTCGTGAACGTCGTCCTGAAGAACTACCGGACCGGCGTCCCCATCGACCACACGACGGTGGTGGAGCAGGTCGCCGCGGGCGAGGGCTGCGTGCCGGACTCGTACGCCAAGCCCACCGTCTGCACGAACGCCGCGGACGGCCAGTTCCGGAGCGCCAACATGTACGTCACCGGCCCGCGCGCGAAGCGCATCGCGGTGCTGACGACGCCTGCGCGCGCCAAGGTCACGAGCGCCCTCGCCGGGCCGTGGGACCTCAGCGCCGCCGGCGACGCGCAGCTCCACGTGATCGTGGACCAGGGCAACTTCATCGTCGAGTTCGGCCACGTCGGCGCCGACATCGAGGACGTGCTCGTGCCGGGCGACTTCACGGTCACCCTGCCGGCGGCGGCCCTCGTCGACGGCACCTTCGCGAGCTCGACCGCGGTCACCGCCCAGGAGGTCGTCGGTTGGCTGATGGGCGACACCGCCGTGTTCGACTACAACGAGCGGGAGTTCTTCTTCCGTGACCGCGCCATCGCCTACGTGGAGAGCGGCAAGGTCTCGATCCGCACCCGCGCCGTCGGCACCGACAACCCGACCATCCAGATCGCCGGCTCGGGCAACCTCGCGGGCCTCTTCACCGACTACGCGGTGAAGACGCCGGGCTCGGCCGCGCAGCTCCGGCAGCGGGCGAACGCGTCCAACAACGACCCGAAGCTCGCCTGGTTCCCCGAGTACCTCCAGTACACCCTCGATCCGGTCGACGACCTGGTCCCGGGCACGTACATGATCAACGTCGAGTTCGCGGACCGCGGCCGGCCGAGCAACGCCGCGAACTACAGGACGCCGTCGGTCGCGGTGGCGACGTTCCAGGTGAAGCAGGCGGCGGTCGAGAAGCCCATCGCCGACAGCTGCACCTCGTGCCACTGGAACACGAACGCGGTGGGCGCGCAGGGCGAGAAGCTCGCGGGCGCCGGGTTCGTGCTCGACCCGGTCCGCCACAACAAGCCGTTCAACGGTCAGGCGCTCGACCAGTGCGGCGGGTGCCACGACTACGCCTCGGGTGAGACGGCGGCGGTTCCGACGTGGACCACCGGCGGCGGGACGAAGCCCATCTCGAAGCGGGTCCACTCGATCCACAACGGCGCGAGCCTCAAGTACCCGGTGATCACGGTCGATCACGAGGACAGCGTCCTCGGCCGGCAGTGGCAGATCACCTACCCGCAGGACGTCCGGAACTGCCAGTCCTGCCACTCGACGGCGGGCACGAGCGGGGCCTGGGCGACGAGCGCCACCCGGACCGCGTGCATGGGCTGCCACGACCAGGACGCGGCGACCGCGCACATGAAGATCCAGGTGTACGATCCGACTCCGATCGTTCCGTGGAGCGGCGACGAGCAGGAGGCGTGCGTCACCTGCCACTAGCACCGTAGTACCGTAGGGGGCTGCCGGGCGGCATACGCCGCCCGGCAGCCGCTTCACCCATGAGCTTCTCGCAGCCGAGGTGAGCCTTGAGAACGTCGACGCTCCCGGTCGTCGCAGTGGTCTCCGCCGTCTTCCTCGCCGCGTGCGGCGAGGGGCGTCCCGCCGCGAGCGGCGGGCTCGAGGTCCTCGCGACCGTGAACGGCGTCCCGATCACCGAGCGCGACGTCGCGCACCGCACCGCGCGAGCGGGCATGGCCGCGATGCCGGGGCACGAGCCGACCGCCGCGGGCAACGCCCTGCCGGCCGTCGTGCAGGACGAGGTCCTGTACCAGCGCGCCGTCGAGCTCGGCCTCGACCGCGATCCGGAGTACCTGCGCCGGGTGGCGGACCTCGAGGCGCAGGTGCGCGGCTTCCGCAGGCAGCAGATGACCACGCGGCTGCGGGCGTGGGCGCAGGACCAGGCGAAGGTGACGGAGCAGGAGGCGCGAGCCTGGTTCGACCAGAACGCGGCGCTCGTCACGACGCGCTTCCACGTCCTCCAGATCTTCTACCGCGGCAAGCCCGAGCAGATCCTCGCCGACCGCGCCGACATCCGGAGCGGCGCTCCGTTCGAGGAGGTGGCGTGGAGGCGGTTCGACGGGGTCCCTCGCAGCGGCAAGGCGCCCTGGGACCTCGGGGAGCTCGCCTGGCACCAGCTCCCGCCGGCGTGGCGGGGCGTCGTCGACCAGCTCGAGCCCGGGCAGGTCTCGGAGGTCATCCGGGACGGCGACCGGGCGTGGGTGATCAAGCTCGCCGGGAAGCGCGCCGACCCCGCGCTCGGGTTCGCGACCGAGCGGGAGCGGATCGAGGCGGCCCTGCGCCAGCGGAAGGCGGAGGAGCAGTACGCGAGCGTCCTCGCCGAGGCCCGGAAGCGGGCCAAGATCGTCTACACCGCGGAGGGCGCGGCGGGCCGTCCGATGACGGCGTCGCGCGCCCCGGGAGAGGGCGCGCAGTAGCTCGCCGCACGTCGTCCGGTCCGCCGGCCGCGCCGGTCAGCTCTGGGCGCCGGGCTGGCTGCCCCTTCTGCTGCTGCTGGCGCGCGAACTCCGCGCCGGCGCGGCGCATCTCCTCGTCCGTCAGCTCCTTCTGCCGGGTCGCGAACGACCAGAGGTAGCCGAAGGGATCGGCGACGCCCGCGCACCGGTCGCCCCAGAACATGTCGGTCGGCTTCGCGAGCTCCTTCGCGCCGGCCTTCACCGCCTGCTGGAACGCCGCGTCGCAGTCCTTCACGTACAGCCACATCGTCACCGGCACCGGGCTCGACGCGTCCGGCGCCGGGCGGCTCATGCCCGGCATCTCGTCGTTCACGTACACCACCGAGTCGCCGATCTTGAGCTCGGCGTGCCAGACCGACTTGCCGTCCGGCGCGTTCATGCGCGAGACCTCCTGCGCCCCGAGCGCCTTCTTGTAGAACTCGATCGCCTTCGCGCAGTCGCGCAGGGTGAGGTTGGGCGTGACGGTGTGCATGCCCTTCGGGATCGGGTTGACGGTGGCCATGAGGGATCCTCCTCGATTGCGGGTGGATCTCACGGTTAGCGACGGGCCGGACCGGGAGCGACTCCCGGGTGGGCCGCAAGCGCCGCCTCCCGCACGCGCGGCGCGGACGCCGCTCGCTACTTCGGCTCGGCCTCGAGCTCGACCAGCTCCACGCCCTCGCTCACCTGGTCGCCGGGCTCGAAGCGGAACGCCTTCACCACCCCGGCGCGGGGCGCCTTGATGGTGTGCTCCATCTTCATCGCCTCGAGGACGAGGAGCGGCGCGCCCTTCTCCACCCGCTTCCCGGGCTCGGCGAGGAGCGCGATCACCTTGCCCGGCATGGGCGCGGTGAGCCGCCCGCCGGCCTCGTCCCCCTGCCCCGGCGCCCTGCGAGGGGTCGACCCGGGCGAAGGGGTACGCGCGCCCCTCGAAGAACACGTGGCGCCGCTCCCCCGCGACGATCACGGCGGCGTGGACGCGCCGCTCGCCGATGCGCGCGCGGAAGGCGCCGTGCTCGGCCCACTCGCCGCTCGCGGAGACCTTCCCTCCCGCCCCCACGGCGAGGACGTAGCCGCCCGGCACGTACTCCACCGTCACGTCCTGCTGCACGTCCCCGAGCCGCAGGGTGAGCGTCCGGCTCGCCCGCGAGTTGAGCCGCCAGCCGTCGCGGGCGTCCCAGGGCGTCGGCGAGGCCGGCCGGCTGCCGCCCGGCGCCGCGGCCCGCTCGCGCTCGAGCTCGGCCAGGGCGGCGAGGAGCCAGGCCTCCTCGGGCGTCTCGCGCCGCGCCGGGAAGAGGAACTCCTGCTCGCGCTCGATGAGGGCGGTGTCGAGGTCGGCGCCCGCGAAGGCCGGCGAGGCGACGAGCCGCGACAGGAACTCGACGTTGTTCGCGACGCCCACGATCCGGAGCTGCGCGAGGGCGGCCTGCATGCGCGCCAGGGCCAGCTCGCGCGTCGCGTCCCAGACGATCAGCTTCGCGATCATCGGGTCGTACCAGGGCGTGATCTCGTCGCCCTCCTCGACGCCCGCGTCGATCCGGACGTGGTACGAGGGCTCGGGCTGCGCGAGGTGGAGGAGCCGCCCGGTCGACGGCAGGAACCCCTTGTCCGGGTCCTCGGCGTAGATCCGGGCCTCGAGGGCGTGGCCGTCGATCCGGAGCTGCTCCTGGGCGAGCGGGAGCGGCTCGCCGGCCGCGACCCGGAGCTGCCACTCGACGAGGTCGAGCCCGGTGATCATCTCGGTGACCGGGTGCTCGACCTGCAGCCGGGTGTTCATCTCCATGAAGAAGAAGGCGCCGGAGGGGTCGACGATGAACTCCACCGTGCCGGCGCCGACGTAGCCGACCGCCCTCGCCGCCTCCACCGCCGCCCCGCCCATGGCGGCGCGCCGCTCGGGCGTCATGCCCGGCGCGGGCGCCTCCTCGAGCACCTTCTGGTGGCGGCGCTGCACCGAGCAGTCGCGCTCGAAGAGGTGCACGCAGTGGCCGTGCCGGTCGCGCGAAGACCTGGATCTCCACGTGGCGGGGCCGGAGCACGTAGCGCTCGACGAGGACCCGGTCGTCGCCGAAGGCCTGGGCCGCCTCGCGCCGGCAGGAGGTCAGGGCTGCGTCGAAGTCCTCCGGCGCGTCCACCCGGCGCATGCCCTTGCCGCCGCCGCCGGCGCTCGCCTTGATGAGCACCGGGTACCCGATCCGTCGCGCCTCCTTCGCCAGGAAGGCGGGATCCTGGTTGTCGCCGTGGTAACCGGGGGTGAGCGGGACGTCGGCCGCCTGCATGAGCGCCTTCGCCGCGGACTTCGAGCCCATGGCGCGGATCGCCGAGGCGGGCGGGCCGACGAAGACGATCCCGGCCCCCTCGCACGCCGCGGCGAACCCCTCGTTCTCGGAGAGGAACCCGTACCCTGGGTGGATCGCCTGCGCGCCGGTCGCCTTCGCGGCCTCGAGGATGCGCGCGCCGACGAGGTAGCTCTCGCGGGCGGCGGCGGGGCCGATGGCGACCGCCTCGTCGGCGAGCCGCACGTGGCGGGCGTTCGCGTCGGCCTCGGAGTGGACGGCCACCGTCCGGATGCCGAGGCGCCGCGCGGTGCGGATCACCCGGCAGGCGATCTCGCCCCGGTTCGCGATGAGGATCTTCTTGAACATGGCGGGATCGCTCCGCGTCACATCCGGAACACGCCGAAGCGCGTCTCGGGGATGGGGGCGTTCAGGGCGGCGGAGAGGGAGAGGCCGAGGACCCGGCGCGTCTGGGCGGGATCGACGATGCCGTCGTCCCACAGCCGCGCGGTGGCGTAGTAGGGGTGGCCCTGGGTCTCGTACTGCGCGCGGAGGGGAGCCTTGAAGGCCTCCTCGTCCTCGCGAGACCAGGTCCCGCCGCCCGCCTCGATGCCGTCGCGCCGGACGGTGGCGAGGACGCTCGCCGCCTGCTCGCCGCCCATCACCGAGATCCGGCTGTTGGGCCAGGTCCACAGGAACCGCGGCGAGTAGGCGCGGCCGCACATCGCGTAGTTCCCGGCGCCGAAGGAGCCGCCGATGAGGACGGTGATCTTCGGGACCGCCGCGGTCGCCACCGCGGTCACCATCTTCGCCCCGTCCTTGGCGATGCCGGCGTTCTCGTACTTCCGGCCCACCATGAACCCGGTGATGTTCTGGAGGAAGACGAGGGGGATCCCGCGCTGCGCGCACAGCTCGATGAAGTGCGCGCCCTTCTGCGCCGACTCGGAGAAGAGGATCCCGTTGTTCGCGACGATCCCCACCGTCACGCCATAGAGCCGGGCGAACCCGGTGACGAGCGTCGAGCCGTAGCGGGCCTTGAACTCGTCGAAGCGGGAGCCGTCGACGATCCGCGCGATGATCTCGTGGACGTCGTAGGGCTTGCGGGTGTCGGTGGGGAGGATGCCGTAGAGCTCCTCGGCGTCGTAGCGCGGCTCCTCCACCTCGGCGACCGGCGGCCTGCCCGGCCGGGTCCGGTTCAGGTGCGAGACGATGCGGCGCGCGATCCCGAGGGCGTGGGCGTCGTTCTCCGCGAGGTGGTCGGCGACGCCGGAGAGCCGGGTGTGGACGTCGCCGCCGCCGAGATCCTCCGCCGAGACCACCTCGCCGGTCGCCGCCTTCACGAGGGGCGGGCCGCCGAGGAAGATCGTCCCCTGGTTGCGGACGATGACCGCCTCGTCGCTCATCGCCGGGACGTAGGCGCCGCCGGCGGTGCACGAGCCCATCACCACCGCGATCTGCGGGATGCCCAGGCCGGAGAGGGTCGCCTGGTTGAAGAAGATCCGGCCGAAGTGGTCGCGGTCCGGGAAGACCTCGTCCTGCCGCGGCAGGAAGGCGCCGCCGGAGTCGACGAGGTAGATGCAGGGGAGCCGGTTCTGCTCGGCGATCTCCTGGGCCCGCAGGTGCTTCTTCACCGTGATCGGGTAGTAGGTCCCGCCCTTCACCGTCGCGTCGTTCGCGACGATCATGCACTCGACGCCGTTCACCCGGCCGATGCCGGTGATGAGCCCCGCCGCCGGCGCCTGGTCCTCGTACATGCCGAGGGCGGCGAGCTGGCCCACCTCGAGGAAGGGCGTGCCCGGGTCGAGGAGCCGGTCCACCCGGTCGCGGGGGAGGAGCTTGCCGCGCGCGACGTGCTTGTCGCGGGCGGCCTGGCCGCCGCCCAGCGCGACGGCCTTCGCCTTCACGCGCAGGTCCTCCACGAGGGCGCGCATCGCCTCCGCGTTCGCCTTGAACTCCGGCGAGCGGGGCTGGATCTGGGACTCGAGGACGTTCATCGCAGCAGCGCAACCCGAGGGGTCATTGCTCTCATGTCGTCTCGCCGAACAGCTCGCGGCCGATGAGCATGCGGCGGATCTCCGAGGTGCCGGCGCCGATCTCGTAGAGCTTGGCGTCGCGCCAGAGGCGGCCGGTCGGATACTCGTTGATGTAGCCGTTGCCGCCAAGGACCTGGATCGCCTGGTTCGCCATCCAGGTCGCGTGCTCGGCGGCGTAGAGGATCGCGCCGGCGGCGTCCTTGCGGAGCGAGCGGGCGTGGTCGGCGCGGTCGCAGGCCTTCCCCACCGCGTAGACGTAGGCGCGGGAGGCCTGCCAGGTCGTGTACATGTCGGCGAGCTTGCCCTGCATGAGCTCGAACTCGCCGATGGGCGTCCCGAACTGCTTGCGCTCGTGGACGTAGGGGAGGACCACGTCCATGCAGGCGGCCATGATGCCGAGGGGCCCCGCGGCGAGCACCGCGCGCTCGTAGTCGAGGCCGGACATGAGGACCTTCGTGCCGTTCCCGACGCCGCCGAGGACGTTCTCCTCCGGGACCTCGCAGTCCTCGAGGAAGACCGGGTAGGTGTTGGAGCCGCGCATCCCGAGCTTGTCGAGGTGCGTGCCGCAGGAGAGGCCGCGCGTCCCCTTCTCGACGATGAAGGCGCTGAGCCCCTTCGGCCCGGCGGCCGGATCGGTGTAGGCGTAGACGATCTGCACGTCGGCGTCGCCGCCGTTCGTGATCCACATCTTCGCGCCGTTCAGCACCCACCGCTCGCCGCGCTTCACGGCGCGGGTCTTCATCCCGAGCACGTCGGAGCCCGCGTTCGGCTCGGACATGGCGAGGGCGCCGACGTGCTCGCCGGAGACGAGCTTCGGGAGGTACCGCTGCTTCTGGGCCGGCGTGCCGTTCCGGTGGAGCTGGTTCACGCAGAGGTTCGAGTGGGCGCCGTAGGAGAGGCCGACCGACGCCGAGGCGCGGGAGATCTCCTCCATCGCCACCATGTGGGCGAGGTAGCCCGCGGCGGTGCCGCCGTACTCCTCCGCGACCGTCATCCCGAGGACGCCGAGGTCGCCGAGCTTCCGCCAGAGGTCGGCGGGAAACTCGTTCTCGCGATCGATCGCCGCCGCGCGCGGAGCGATCTCCTCGCGCGCGAACGCGCGCACGGTGTCGCGGAGCATCTCGACCGTCTCGCCGAGGTCGAAGGGGAGTCCGAGGGCCATGACCGAACGCTAGTTGCACCGCGGACGCAGATCCCGCCAGAATGGTTGCAGATCGTGCCACGTCGCTCGACCCCCACCCCGTCCGGCCCCTCCCCCCGGGGCCGCCGCGTCCCGACCGCTGCGACTCCCATCGCCTTCGTGCGCGCGCTGCTTCTCGCGTACGACCGGTACGGGGAGAGCCCGGCGGAGGTGCTCCGGCAGGGGCAGATCACGCCAGAGATGCTCGGCGACCCCGCCGCCCGGATCACCGCCCGGCAGATGGAGGAGGTCTCGGAGGGCGCGATGCGCCAGCTCGACGACGAGGCGCTCGGCTGGTTCTCCCGCAAGCTCCCCTGGGGGACGCTCGGGATGCTCTGCCGCGCGTCGCTCCCGTCGCCGAACCTCGAGGTGGCGCTGAAGCGCTGGTTCCGGCACCACCGCCTCGTCACCGGCGACATCGGGCTCGAGCTCGCCACCTCCGCGGGGCGGGCCACCGTCACGCTCCACGAGCACCGGGACCTCGGCGCGATGCGCGAGTTCTGCCTCCTCTCCTACCTGCGCTACGTGCACGGGTACGCCTGCTGGGCGGTCGACTCCCGCATCTCCCTCCTGGGGGTCGGCTTTCCGTTCCCGGAGCCGCCCCACGGGGCCGTCTACCCGCTCCTCTTCCCCGGGCCGGTCTCCTTCGGCGCCTCCCGCGCCCACTTCACCTTCGACGCCCGCTACCTCGCCCTCCCGCAGCGTCGCGACGACCGGGCGCTGCGCGCCATGCTTCAGCACGCGCTGCCGCTCACCGTGCTGCAGTACCGGCGTGATCGGCTCCTCGTGCAGCGGGTGCGCCGGCTCCTCGCCGAGCACCCCGGCGACGTCCACGACGCCGACGCGGTGGCGCGCCACCTCCACCTCTCCACCCGCTCGCTCCACCGGCACCTGAAGGACGAGGGTGCGTCGCTGCAGGGGATCAAGGACGAGGTCCGGCGCGAGCGGGCGGTGGACCTGCTCTGCCGGACGGAGAAGCCCGTGAAGCAGGTGGCCTTCGCCGTGGGCTTCGCCGACGAGAAGGCGTTCGCCCGCGCCTTCAAGGCGTGGACGGGCGAGACGCCGCGGGACTGCCGCCGGCGCGCCGCGCGCTAGTCCCGCGCCGGGCCTCCGGCGGCCGGGCCGGTCCCCGCGGGATGACGTCCACCACGACCACCGGGTCGTCCTTCGCGGCGAAGCTCTGCTCGGCGCGGACGAGCGCCGGTGGGCCCGCGTGCGTGAACCAGAGGTGCGCGTCCTTCGCGTGGGCGAGGAGCGAGATCGGGAACGGCAGCTCCGGGTGGAGCGCGAAGCGATCGCACGGGATCTCGCGCCCCTGGGCGACGACCGGCTCCTCCCGGTCGCGGCGGACGGAGAGGGTGACGAGCCGCGGCTTCGGCGTGTACGCCACGAAGCCGAGCTCGGCCTTCGCGCCCGCGGCGAGGCCGAGCTGCCCGACCGCGAGGGCGGTCCCGTAGCCCGCGAAGGCGCCGCCGGCGGGGAGCTCGAGCTTCTCCTCCGCGCGCTCCGTCCGGCCGCCCTCCGACCAGCTCGCCGTCGCGCGGCCGTGGGCGAGATCGGCCTCGAAGCGGCGCTGCTCGATCCCGCCCCGCGACTCGACGAAGGAGAAGCGGCGCTGCACCAGCGACGCGCCGACCCGGAACTCGTCCTCCTCGACGACGGTGCGGCCGTCGCGGAACGTCCAGCGCAGCCGCACGTGGAGCGTCCGCCCGGTCCGCCGCTGCTCGAGCTCGCCGTCCGCGATGACCTGGCCGGCGGGGTCGGAGAGCGACGGGAAGCCGTGGAGCGTGCCCGGCGGGAATCGCACCGCGACCGGCGCCGGCGCCGCGAGCACGAGGGCGAGGGCGAGGGCGGCCGGTCCCATGGCCGGAACATGGCCATCCGGGGGAGATGCGGCGCCTTGCGGGTCCCGCTCCGCGGCCCGGAGTCGCGGCCGCGA
Source organism: uncultured delta proteobacterium (assembly GCA_963739565.1). Taxonomy (GTDB): domain Bacteria; phylum Myxococcota; class Myxococcia; order Myxococcales; family Anaeromyxobacteraceae; genus Anaeromyxobacter. Next base: position 124,613 of record CAVUBF010000002.1, read on the forward strand.
CCCACCGCAGTGCGCGAGCTCGCGCGCCCCCCGGACGGCCCCGGACGGGTTCCTCCCGACCCCTCCCTTGTTTGTCCGTGCCTCACGGCGCGCCGCGCAGTACGGATGGGCATCACCGTGGGTGACCCATCCCCCGACGCCGCTGCACCGGCGCAGCCCCCGCGCGCCCTCGAGGCCCCGACATGATCCGTGCGGACATCCTGAAGCAGTTCCCCGACCTCTTCGGCAAGAAGACCGTGAACGGCCGCGAGGTGGACGTCGAGGAGACCATCGCGACGCTCACCCGCGAGCTGCGCCCGGACATCGCCGCGGCCCTCGCCGTGCGGCGCGCCCTGCTCGCCTCCCCCGACCCCGTCGCGAAGAAGTACGGCTGGCAGTCCTGGGACGAGCGGTTCGACGACCCCGTGACCGGGAAGCCCTGGACCTTCCGGCAGATCGTCCAGGGGCTCGTCGACAACTTCCTCGGGAAGGACACGCCCTGGCGCTGGCGGCTCAACGACGAGGTGGCGATCCCCGAGCACGTCCACCCCACGCGGAACCCCGGCCTGGAGCTCACCGGCCCGTGGGCGCCCGCTCGACATGGCGTTCAACGCCCTCAACTCCGCCGCGCCGATGAACATGCCGGACTTCGAGGACGCGGCGCCGTCGCACTTCACGCCGGAGGGGACGCCGCAGGCGCCGCCCGCCATCTTCGCGGCGATGCAGAACGCGAAGGAGATCCACGAGGGGCGCTGGAACGAGAAGCCCTACGAGGTCGTGAAGAAGGGGAAGAAGCGCGAGTACCGGATCACGACGCCGCAGCCGCAGTGGCCGACGCGCCTCGCGCGGCCGCCCTCCATCCACATCCTGTACGAGCACGTCCAGGTCGACGGGAAGCCCGCGCCGGGTCTCGTGGTGATGGCGACGCTCTGGGCCCTCTCGAACTTCGACGCGCTGAAGCGGTCGGGGAGCGGCGTCTACTACTACGTCCCCAAGCTCCAGACCCCGCGCGAGGCGGCAATCGTCGAGAAGCTCCTCTCGCGCCTCGAGGGGATTGTCGGCGTCCCCGCCGGCACCTTCAAGGCGAAGATGCTCTACGAGGAGGGGAACGCGGGCCGCCAGCTCCCCGGCATCGTCTGGACGCTCCGGCGCCGGCTCCTCGGCACGAACGTCGGCCGCTGGGACTACCTCGGCAGCCTCATCGAGATGTGGAAGGACGACCCGGCCGCGATCTTCCCGGACCCGCAGTCGGTCGGGATGGCGACGCCCAACATGATGGCGTACCAGCGCTACAACGCGCTGCTGATGCTCATGGCGGGCATGAAGGGCGGCGAGCTCACGAACGGCGCGCCCATCGGCGGCATGGCGGCGGTGATGATCTACCAGCCGTCCGATCCCTACGGCCGCTCGAAGTACAACCCGCTCGCGCTCCGCGCCATCGTCATGGACAAGCTGCGCGAGCGGCTGATCGGCCTCGTCTTCGTGCCCGATGCCCCGCTCCCCGCCGGGAGCCGCCCGACCCTCGAGGACGTCCTCGCCACCCGGGTGAAGGGGAAGCTCTACGACGCGTACCGGCAGAGCTGGGTCGCGAGCCCGGAGACCGAGTACGTCGCCGCCGGGAACGGCCCGCTCCGCGCGGCGGTGACGAGCCTGCAGGGGATCCTCGACGCCCCGCGCCAGGACGTGCAGGTGAAGGGAAAGCCGGTGCCGAGCGTGGCGAGCGGCCTCACCGACGCCGAGCGCGACCAGCTCCGCTCCCGCGGGCTCCTCGACGCCGCCGGGAAGATCACGCCGACGGTGGTCACCCGGGAGTCGGTGGACGCGCCGGAGAAGCTCCTCACCCCGCAGCTGTGGGACGAGATCTACCGGCCGCCGAAGGGGGACGTGACCATCGAGCACGTCCAGCACTCGTTCTACATGGCCGCGAACTACGGCTTCCAGATCCTGAACGGGAACTTCGCCGCGGCCATCGACGACTACGAGCTGAAGCTCCGGTTCATGAACGACCTCGCCACCTACCGGATCTACGTGTCCTGGCTCTGGTCGCTCGTGCAGCACCAGCCGCCGATCACGAAGGACGGGCACCTCCAGCGGCAGGTCCTCACCGAGGACGGCGTCATCATCGGCGCGAACGCCGAGCCCGTGAAGGCGGGGACCCGCTTCGACCGGTCGCTCTTCGAGAAGGTCTGGGCCTACCACGACGAGTGGACGAAGGCCTTCTTCGCCGAGCAGGACCGCCGCGGCGATCCGGCCCGCTTCGACCGCTCGAAGGCCGACGTCATCATGGAGATGCTGCGCCGCCAGCTCCTCTCGAAGCGCTGGGTCCAGCACTCCGCCCGCGTGCTCTTCCAGGTCGCCGAGGCGGGCGCGAAGGACCGCGGCCCGATCCTCGACGCGATCTTCGACCTCCCGCGGGAGGAGGTCGCGAAGCGGGTGAAGGCCGGGACGATGCCGCAGACCGCGCTCGCGGCGCACGACTACGTCTTGGACACCTTCTGAGGACTCGCGCCTCCGGGCGCGAGTCCGAACGGGAGACCTCCACGCACCGCGGCACCGTCCGATCGACGGTGCCGCGTGCCCCGCCCGCACCTCGCTCCTTCCCCGCCCGCCCTCTCGGCGCCCGCACCGCCCTCCGCGGCCCCCGCTGGGGCTCACCGCGCGCGCGGCGAGCGCGCCCACCCCCGTTCTCGTTAAGCCACCGCGGAACCACGCGGAACGAGAGCGTTCGTCCATGAAGACCAGCCGGAAGCTGTGGGTGGTGGTGATCGTCGGGCTCGTGGTGGTGGTCGTCGGGCTCGCTGGCGTGAAGGCGACCCAGATCGTCACGATGGTTCGCGCGGCGGAGAAGATGACGCCGCCGCCGATGGCGGTCTCCTCGGCGACGGCGGAGCTCGCGGAGTGGGCGCCCACCCGGGGCGCCATCGCAACGCTGGTGGCCGTGCGGGGCGTCACCCTCGCCGCCGAGCTCCCGGGGCGCGTCACCCGAGATCTCGTTCGAGTCGGGCAGCTCCGTGCAGCAGGGGCGCCGTCCTCGTCCAGCTCGACACCTCCACCGAGCAGGCGCAGCTCGCAGTCGGCCCAGGCGGAGGCTTCGCTCGCCAAGCTCACCCTGGAGCGGGCCCGCACGCTTCGGCGGGAGGAGTCCACGTCCCAGGCCGAGCTCGACGCGGCGGAGGCGCGGGCGCAGCGGAGCGGCCGCGACGGTCGCCTCGCTCCAGGCCACCATCGCCAAGAAGACCATCCGCGCCCCGTTCGACGGCCGTATCTCGATCCGCCAGGTCGAGCTCGGGCAGGTGGTCGCGCCGGGGACTCCCATCGCCTCGCTCCAGTCGGTGACCCCCATCTACGCGGACTTCTGGCTGCCGCAGCAGGCGCTCGCCGAGCTCCGGGCCGGGCTAGCGGGCGCAGCTGCGCACCGACACCTTCCCCGACGCGCGGTGGGACGGCGAGGTCACGACCATCAACCCGGAGGTGGACCCGGCCACCCGCAACGTGCGGGTGCGCGCCACCTTCCCGAACGACGACGGCCGCCTCCGCCCCGGCATGTTCGCGAACGTGGAGGTCGCTCGTCGGGGCCGCCGCGCCGGTGCTCGAGGTCCCGGCCACCGCCGTGATCTTCGCGCCGTACGGCGACTCGGTGTTCGCGCTCGCGCGAGAAGGACGACGGGAAGGGCGGGAAGGCCACCGTCGCCCAGCAGAAGTTCGTGCGGCTCGGGGAGCGGCGCGGCGACTTCGTGGCGGTGGTCTCCGGGCTCTCGCCGGGCGAGCGGATCGTGGGCAGCGGCGGCGTTCAAGCTGCGCAACGGCATGGCGGTGGCGGTGAACGACACAGCTCGCGCCGGAGGCCGAGCTCGCCCCGACGCCCGACCGACCAGTGAGGCGAGGCCAGCCGTGAAGTTCACCGATCTCTTCATCCGGCGGCCCGTCATCGCGATCGTCGTCAACCTCGTCATCGTCATCGCCGGCGTGCAGGCGATCCGGAACACTCAACGTCCGCCAGTACCCGAAGAGCGAGAACGCCGCCGTCACCGTCACCACCGCCTACGTGGGCGCGAACGCCGACCTGGTGCGCGGCTTCATCACGACGCCGCTCGAGCGCGTCATCGCCGCCGCCGACGGCATCGACTACATCGAGTCCGAGAGCAAGCAGGGGCTCTCCACCATCACGCGCCCGACTGAAGCTCAACTACGACGCGCACGCGGGCGCTCGCCGAGATCGGCTCCAAGGTGGACCAGGTCCGGCGCGACCTCCCGCCGGAGGCGGAGATCCCCATCCTGAACATCGAGTCGGCCGACACGCCAGTTCGCCTCGGCGTACCTGAGCTTCTCCTCCGAGGTCCTCGAAGCAGAACGAGATCACCGACTACCTCGTGCGGGTCGTCCAGCCGCGGCTCTCCGCGATCGAGGGCGTGCAGCGCGCCGACATCCTCGGCGCGCGGACCTTCGCCATGCGGATCTGGCTGCAAGCCCGACCGGATGGCCGCGCTGAACGTGAGCCCGGCTCAGGTGCGGCAGGCGCTCGCGGCGAACAACTACCTCGCCGCGGTCGGCCAGACCAAGGGCTCGCTCGTCCAGGTGAACCTCACCGCCAACACCGACCTGCGCTCGGTGAAGGAGTTCGAGCAGCTCGTGGTTCGGCAGAGCAGACGGCGCGCGTGGTGCGGCTCGGCGACATCGCCGACGTCGCGCTCGGCGCCGAGGACTACGACGCGGCGGTGAACTTCACCGGCGAGACCGCGGTCTTCATCGGGGTCTGGGCGCTCCCCAACGCGAACTCGCTCGACGTGATCCAGCGGGTCCGCACCGAGCTGGACGCGATGCAGCAGCGAGCTGCCCGCGCAGATCGACGCGCGCATCGCCTACGACGGCACCACCTACATCCAGAGCGCCATCCACGACGTGGAGCACACCCTCGGCGAGACGCTCCTCATCGTGGTGATCGTCATCTTCCTGTTCCTCGGCTCGCTCCGCTCGGTGCTGGTGCCGGTGGTCGCCATCCCGGTCTCGCTCATCGGCGCGGTCTTCCTCATGCAGGTGTTCGGGTTCACCGTGAACCTCCTCACCCTGCTCGCCGTCGTGCTCTCGGTCGGGCTCGTGGTGGACGACGCCATCGTCGTGGTCGAGAACGTGGAGCGCCACCTGCGGGAGGGGACGAGGCCCGTCGACGCGGCGCTCCAGGGCGCGCGGGAGCTGGTCGGGCCCGATCATCGCCATGACCATCACCCTCGCGGCGGTCTACGCGCCCATCGCGTTCCAGGGCGGCCTCACCGGCTCGCTCTTCCGGGAGTTCGCGCTCACCCTGGCCGGCGCGGTCACCATCTCCGGCGATCGTGGCGCTGACGCTCTCGCCGGTGATGTCGGCCACGCTGCTGCGCCAAGGCCAGGAGGAGCGCGGGCTGGCCGGGCCGGATCAACCGCGGCTTCGACCGGCTGAAGGCGCTCTACGCGCGGCAGCTCGACGTCGCGCTGGCGAACCGGCGGCGCCGATCTACGTGGCGTGGGCCGTCGTGAGCGTGCTCGCGCTCGTCATGTTCTCCCAGGCGCCGCGGGAGCTCGCCCCCACCGAGGACCAGGGGGTCATCTTCGGGATCGTGGACACCCCGCCGAACTCGACGCTCGACCAGCTCATGCCGTCCACCCACGCGGTGAACCGCGCCGTGATGTCGATCCCGGAGGCGGGCTTCACCTTCCAGATCACCTTCCCGGACAGCGGCTTCTGGGGCGTGGGCCTCAAGCCCTGGGACGAGCGGAAGCGCACCGGCGCCCCGGATCCTCCCGGAGGTGCAGGCGCAAGGTCGGCGCGATCCCCGGCATCCAGACCTTCCCCATCCTGCCCCCGGCGCTCCCCGGCGGCGGCAACTTCCCGGTCGAGTTCGTGATCGCCTCCACCGGCGAGGCCACCGAGATCCTCGGGTTCGCCCAGCAGCTCCAGCAGAAGGCGACCGCGAGCGGGATGTTCGCGTTCCCGCCGCTCATCGACGTCAAGATCGACCAGCCCCAGACCGGAGATCGAGCTCGACCGCGACAAGGTCGCCGAGCTCGGCCTGAACCTCCAGACGGTGGGCCAGGACCTCGCCGCCGCGGTCGGCGGCAACTTCGTGAACCGGTTCAGCATCGGCGGCCGCAGCTACAAGGTGATCCCGCAGATCCAGCGGGCCGAGCGGCTCAACCCCGAGCAGCTCAAGGACATCCACGTCACGGGGCCCGAACGGCCAGCTCGTCGCGCTCGTCCTCGATCGCGAGCTTCAGGGACTCCGTCACGCCCCGCTCGCTGAACCGGTTCCAGCAGCTCAACTCGGTGAAGATCAGCGGCGTGGCGATCCGGCCGCTCGACCAGGCGCTCGGCTTCCTGGAGGGCGAGGCGGCCAAGATCCTGCCGAAGGGCTACACGCTCGACTACACGGGCGAGTCCCGGCAGCTCCGCATCGAGGGGGAGCAAGTTCCTGCCCGCGTTCCTGCTCGCGGTGGTGCTGATCTTCCTGGTGCTCGCCGCGCAGTTCAACAGCTTCCGCGACCCGTTCGTCATCCTCGCCGGCTCGGTGCCGCTCGGCATGTTCGGCGCGATGGTGGTCGATGTTCCTCAAGATGCCGAACCCGAACCTCCACTTCTTCACCGACGGCTGGACGACCACGCTCAACGTCTACTCGCAGGTGGGGCTCGTGACCCTCGTCGGCCTCGTCTCGAAGAACGGGATCCTCATCGTGCGAGTTCGCGAACAAGCTCCAGGAGGCAGGGGCTCACCAAGATCGAGGCGGTGACGCCAGGCGGCGGTGACGCGGCTGCGCCCCATCCTCATGACGAGCGTCGCCACGGTGTGCGGCCACTTCCCGCTGACGCTGGTCAGCGGCCCGGGCGCCGCGGCGCGCAACAGCATCGGCCTCGTCCTCGTCACCGGAATGGCGATGGGCACGGCCTTCACCGCTGTTCTTCGTCCCGGCGATCTACATGCTCGTCGCGAGGGACCACCGGGCGGAGGTGCCGGCCGCGCGGACCGTCGCGAGCGGCGCTGCGGAAGCGCCCGCGCGCGGCGAGGAGTCGCCGTAACACCGAGGGCTCGCGCCGTCGGGCGCGAGCCCGAGCGGCTGCCCTCCGCCCTCCGCGGCACCGGCCAATCCCGCGGTGCCGCGTGCCCCGGCCGCATCGCTCGGCACGGGCTTCCCAGCTCCGTTCGCCCTGAGCGTAGGGGCGCGACGCGCCCCGGAGTCGAAGGGCGCAGCTCCCGACCGCTAACCGCCCAGCTCCTTCAGCCTCGCCTGGATCCGCTTCTTCCACTTCGCGGAGATGCTCTCCTGCTGGAGGAGCTTGCGGAGCACCTCGGCGTGGCTCGGCCCCCCCGGCGTCAGCGAGAACTTCCCCTGGCCGACGAGGAAGGGCTTCGAGACCACCTCGTACTTGTAGATCCCCCACAGGCGCAGCTCGCCGGGCTTCACGGCGAAGGGCTTCGCCATGCTCCCCAGGCTGTTGTGGGTGTTGTCCACGTAGAAGGCGTGGACGTTGTGGCGGATGGGCGGGACGTCCTCGATGTAGAAGAGCCCCTCGGGCGAGGTCATCATGCAGCCGGCCCGACCCGCGATCCCGACCTTCTCGGCCTGGATGATCCCCACGCAGTTGGCCGAGCCCACCTTCTCCGGGACGTCGAAGAAGCCGTAGATGAACGCGGCGTCGGGGGTGCTCACCCTGCGGATCCCCGGCGCGCACCCCGCCACCACCGCGGCGAGGACGGCGAGCGCGGTCGTCCCGCGCCTCGCGATTCCACGACGTCTCTCCATCGGGTCCCCTCCGGTGGGCTGCGCCGGAGGGGAGCCTAGCAGGCCGCGGCGCTACCGCGCGATCGGCTTGTACCGCAGGCGGCGGGGCTTCGCGCCCTCCTCGCCGAGCCGCTTCCGCTTGTCCGCCTCGTACTCCTGGTAGTTCCCGGTGAAGAACGACCAGCGCGAGTCGCCCTCCGCCGCGAGGATGTGGGTCGCGATCCGGTCGAGGAACCAGCGGTCGTGCGAGATGACGAGCACGCTGCCGGCGTACTCGAGGAGCGCGTCCTCGAGGGCGCGGAGGGTCTCGACGTCGAGGTCGTTCGACGGCTCGTCGAGGAGCAGCACGTTCGCGCCGGTCATGAGCGTCTTCGCGAGGTGGAGCCGGCCGCGCTCGCCCCCGGAGAGCGTGCCCACCACCTTCTGCTGGTCCGCCCCCTTGAAGTTGAACCGGCCGATGTAGGCGCGGCTCGGCATGTCGAACCCACCCACCGTGATCTGGTCGCTGCCGCCGGAGAGCTCCTGGAAGACGGTCTTGTCGCCCTGGAGCTTCTCGCGGCTCTGGTCCACGTAGGCGAGCTTCACCGACTGGCCGATCTTCACCTCTCCGGCGTCGGGCTTCTCCTGGCCGGTGATCATCCTGAAGAGCGTCGACTTGCCCGCGCCGTTCGGCCCGATGATCCCGACGATGGCGCCCGGCGGCACGATGAACGAGAGGTCGTCCATCAGGAGCCGGTCGCCGAACCCCTTCGAGACGTGCTTGAACTCGATGACGTCGTTCCCGAGCCGCTCGGCGACCGGGATGAAGATCTCCTGGGTCTCGTTGCGCTTCTGGTACTCGCGGGAGGAGAGCTCCTCGAACCGGGCGAGGCGCGCCTTGCTCTTCGCCTGGCGCGCCTTCGGGTTCTGGCGCACCCACTCGAGCTCCTGCTTCATCGCCTTGATGCGCGCGCTCTCCTGCTTCGCCTCGACCTCGAGCCGCTGCTCCTTCTGGTCGAGCCAGGAGGAGTAGTTCCCCTTCCACGGGATCCCATGGCCACGGTCGAGCTCGAGGATCCACTCCGCCGCGTTGTCGAGGAAGTAGCGGTCGTGGGTGACGGCGACGACGGTGCCCGGGAAGCGGGTGAGGAAGTGCTCGAGCCACTCCACCGACTCGGCGTCGAGGTGGTTCGTCGGCTCGTCGAGGAGCAGCATGTCCGGCTTCGAGAGGAGGAGCTTGCAGAGCGCGACCCGGCGCTTCTCGCCGCCCGAGAGGTGCTGCACCTTCGCGTCCCAGGGCGGGAGGCGCAGGGCGTCGGCGGCGATCTCGAGGGCGTTCCCGGTGTCGGCGCCGGCGTTCGCGATGATCGCCTCGAGGCGGGCCTGCTCCTCGGCGAGCTTCTCCATGTCCGCGTCGGGCTCGCTGTACGCGGCGTAGACCTCCTCGAGCCGCTTCTGCGCCCCCGCCACCTCGCCCTGGGCCGACTCGACCTCCTCGCGGACGGTCTTCGCCGGAGTCGAGCACCGGCTCCTGCGGCAGGAAGCCGATCCGGAGGCCCGCCTGCCGGGTGATCTCGCCGTCGTACTCCTCGTCGAGCCCGGCCATGAGCCGCAGGACGGTGGACTTGCCCGAGCCGTTCAGGCCGAGGAGGCCGATCTTCGCGCCGTGGAAGAAGGACAGCGAGATGTCCTTGATGATCTGCCGCTTGGGCGGCACCACCTTGTTCACGCGGAGCATCGACATCACGTAGGTCGGCATGGGGGCGGGAGATTAATCGAAAGCGGGGGACGATGCAGCGGCCGCGGCTGCCGCCCGTGAGAGCGGGCGGGGTACGCGGGTCCGAGGGTTCGGCGGTCACCGCGAAGGCGAAGGACAGCCGCTCGGACTCGCGCCCGAAGGCGCGAGTCCTCGGTTACACGTCGCGGGCGAGCCGGATCCCGGTCATCTGCCAGCGCGCCGCCGGGGGGAAGAAGTTCCGGTACGTCGCGCGCAGGTGGGACCGCGGCGAGAAGCACGACCCGCCACGGAGCACGACCTGGTTCACCATGAACTTGCCGTTGTACTCGCCGAGGGCCCCGCGAGCCGGGCGGAACCCCGGGTAGCCGACGTATGGGCTCGCGGTCCAGCTCCAGGTACCGCCGAAGAGGGCGTCGCCTCCGAGGGGCACGAGCGGGCCGTCCTCGACGAACTGGCCGCGCACCGGGGCGCGCGCCGCGGCGACCTCCCACTCCTCCTCCGTCGGGAGCCGCCCCCCCGCCCAGCGCGCGTAGGCGTCGGCCTCGTACAGGCTCACGTGCGCCACCGGCGCCCCCGGATCCATCGGGATCCGGCCGTGGAGCGTGAACCGCGAGAAGCCGGCGCCGTCGCGCTCCCAGTAGAGCGGGGCGCGCCAGCCCTCGACCTGCGCGACGGCGAAGCCATCGGAGAGCCACAGGTCGGGCCGGTCGTAGCCGCCGTCGTCGATGAACGCGGCGAACTCGCCCGCCGTCACCGGGCGCGACGCCAGGGCGAAGGGCCGGAGCAGGACGTCGTGGGCGGGACCCTCGTTGTCGAAGGCGAACCCGGGGCCCTCGTGGCCGATCCGCCGCCTTCCTCCCTCGACCGGGACGAACCGGACCGGCAGGGGCGCGGCCCTCGGCGGCGGCCCGGCGCGGTAGACCGGCCCGACGGGATTCCGCGAGAAGGCGTGGAGGAGGTCGGTGAGGAGGAGCTCCTGGTGCTGCTGCTCGTGGTGGAGGCCGAGCTCCGCCACCGCGAGCACGTCCGGGTGCGCGCCGGCGCGGGGATCCCGGAGGAGCGCGTCCACCTGCTCGTCGACGGCGGCGCGGTAGGCGCGGACCTCCGCGACGGTCGGGCGCGTCACGAGCCCGCGCTCCGGCCGCGCCGCGCGCGGCCCCACCGCCACGTAGTAGGAGTTGAAGAGGGAGCGGTACGCCGGGTGGAACGGCCGGAAGCCGGCGGCGTGGGGCTCGAGGAGGAAGGTCTCGAAGAACCAGGTCGTGTGGGCGAGGTGCCACTTCGCCGGGCTCGCGTCGGGCATCGACTGGACGACGTAGTCCTCGATCTCGAGCGGCGCGCAGAGCGCCTCGGTCGCCGAGCGCACGGCGCGCAGCCGGTCCGCGAGCGCGGCTCCGGTCATGGGTCGACCTCGCTCGCCCAGGCCGGGTCGTCGGAGAGCATCAGCTCGAGCCAGGCCGGCAGCCCGGGGGCGGGCGTGGCCTGCCGGGCGGGGTCGTCGAGGGTCGGGTGGGCGTCGCCGCTCGTGAAGAACGTCCGCCCGTTCGGAGAGGCGTCGAGGACCGTGGTCCCGAGCCGCCGCAGCTCCTGCTCGAACTGCTGCGCGGACATGGGGCCGAGCTGGGGGGTCGGCCCGAGCGACACGTTCGAGAAGAACCCGCGGATCACCGCGTCCTGCAGGTGCGAGAGGAGCGCCATGCGATCGGACGGCCAGCGGCGGAGGAGCTCGCGGAGCCCCTGCGACAGGTCCTGGCGGCACGCCGGGCAGAACGGGTCGAGGGACGCCCCGAGGTTCCAGCTCGCGTACCACCCGGCCCGCGTGGACGCGGGGATTGCATCCCCGATGAGCGGCGGACCGGAGTCGTCGACGAGGTAGGTCTTCGCGTCGGGCCAGCGCGCGCGGAACGCGGGGTAGGTGGCGAGGGTCCCGAAGCCGCCGGCCGACGAGCCGACGACCACGAGCCGCCGCGGGTGCGGGAACGTCGGCCCGAGCCGGCGCAGGAACGCGAGGACGTTCGCGTACCCGACGTGGTGCCAGGTGATCGCGTCCGACACCGCGCCGCCCGCGGGGGGCTGGTACGTGGTGACCTTGTCGCCGCCGTGCACGTCGCCGGTGCAGTACGGGACGAGCACCACCGTGGCGTCGCGCAGGGTGGGCGGCAGGTTCTCCCGGCGGATCCACGAGGCGGGGTAGCGGTCGTAGATGCTCGACGCGAACTCGGTCGGGCCGAAGGGCCCGGTCGAGGCGGTCTTGTCCACGAGGGGCGCCGCGCCCCCGCAGGTGACGTAGTCCCAGCAGGCCCCTCCGCCCTGGAGGAACACGACGACGTCCGTGCTCGTCTCCGCGCCCCAGCTCACCGCGAGCCCGGTCGTGCTCGTCCCGAACCGGTACCGGCCGGTGGTCCAATCCTGCGCCGCGTCGGTGCAGGTCGAGTCCGGGAACGGGACCCAGCGCCACCCCTCCGCGCCGGAGATCGGCGCCCCCTCGGTGCGGGTGATCGCCGCGCCGTCCTGGCTCTGCGGCGGCGCGGGGGCGGGGGACGAGCTGCCGCACGCCAGGACGAGCGGCAGCAGCAGGAGGAGGCGAGCGAACCCCGACCCACGCGACATGCCGGCAACGTGCGCACCCGGCGGGCGGGGTGCCCGGGGTCAGCGCGACGCGAACGGCCGGAACGGCGCGCCGCCCGGGTCGTAGAACTTCTCGAAGAACTCCACGTAGTGGAGGCGGAGCGCGGCGATGGTGGGGCTCACGAGGCCGAGGGTGAAGTTGACCGCGTGGAGGAGGACCGCGAGGGCGAGCCCCGCGGCGGGCGGATCGAGGTCGGTCGCGACGCCGTTCGCCACCTCGGCGAGCATCACCGAGGCGAGGCCGAGGGCCATGAGGCGCGAGTAGGACAGGACGTTCCCGAGGCCGAGGACGAGATCGAGAGCGGCCATCGGCCCCTCGAACACCACCGCCACGACGAGGAGCCCGCCGACCGTTGCGACGACGGGAACGAGGGTGGCGCGGGGGAGCGCCCCGGCGACGCTCGCGACGGCCGCCGCGGACGCGACGAGGAGGAGGAGCTTCGCGGCGCGCCCGATGACCTCCTTCACGTGGCCGCCCCGGATCGCGCTCGCGACCCCGAGCGCCATCCCGGAGATCACGTGGACGCCGCCCACCGCGAGCGCCACCCCCAGGAAGTCCATGAACGCGCGCCGCCGATCGAGCACGAGCGGGTGGATCCCGACGTGGGCGCCGAGCTCGCCGAACGCCTCGCCGAACAGGACGCCGAAGAGGGCCGCCGAGATCGAGCACCAGAAGGCCACCGTGGCGAGGTCGCGCCCCTCCCCCCCTCCCCACCGGGCGCGGCGGACGAGGAGGGAGACCGCGATCCCGAGCACGCCGAAGGCGAGGTCTCCGAGGACGAGGCCGAAGAAGAGCGGGAAGAAGACCGCGAGCCAGGGCGAGGGGTCCACCGAGCCGTAGCGCGGCAGCGGGACGAGTGCGAGGAGCCGCTCGAAGGGGCGGATCACCGTGCGGTTCCTGAGCACGACCGGGACGTCGCCGAACTCCGCCGGCAGCGGCGGGCGGGAGAAGAGCGCGACCCCGTCGCCGAGCTCGGCGGCGGCGGCGGCCCGCAGCGCCGGCACCTCGTCCTCCGGCATGTACCCCGACACGACGAAGGCGAAGCGGGTCTCGCCGCAGCCCGCGGCGGCACGGCGGCGGGAGAGGGCCGCGGCGGCGCGGAGGCGGGCGTCGGCGAGGGCGGTGCCCGCCCGCGCCGCGAACGCCTCGAAGGCCGCGTCCGCGGCGGCGATCTCCGCGGGCAGCGCCCGCCCGCGGGCGGCGAGCAGGAGGAGCAGCTCCACGAGCGATCGCCCGGAGTAGCTCGAGGGGAGCCGGACCTCCTCGACGCCCCGCTCGAAGAGGAGCGAGGTCACGGCGCGGCCGGCGGCGCGCGGCACGACGAGCAGCACGCCGGTGGACTCGTCGTCGAGCGCCTTCGCCTTCACCTCGCAGACGCCGCCCGTGAGCCGGCGCACCTCCGCCTCGAGGAGCGCGAGCGCCTCGGGGTCGGTCTTCAGCACGAGGCCGTGCAGCTCCGGGTCGAGGGCCGCGTCCACCGCGTGGTCGAGCGGCGCGAGGGCGACGACGAGCTGCTCGAAGCGCACCGTGGCGACGCGCTCCTGCACGAGCGCCCCGCGCTTCGCCTCGAGGGCGTCGGCCTCGGCCTCGAGCGCCGCCAGCGCGCCGGGGAACGCGTCGGATCCGGGCGCCGGCAGCGCCTCGCCCGGCGCGGCGCCGGCGGGAGGCAGCCGCGCGAGGAGCCCGTCGATCCGCCGGAGCGCCTCGACGAGGCGGGCCTCCTCGTCCGGCGGTCCGCCCAGGACGGGGGCGTGGAGCGGCGCCGCGCCCGGGAGCGCCGGCGCGCGCAGCTCGAGGACGCCCCGGCCCTGCAGGAACGCGAGGGCGACCGCGAAGAGATTCCCGCGGTCCGACGAGCTCGACGCGGGCCATCGGGACGATCACGAACCCTCCTCTCGCCGGCTAGCCCGCGCGAGCCTCCGCGCGGGGCGCGGCGCGTCCGCTGCCCTCCTTCACGGCCACCACCGGGAACAGCTTCGAGATGACGACGAAGACGGCGATCCCGATCGCGCCCATCCCCACCGTCACGACCGTCTCGCCGACCGACGGGAAGTACATCCAGCCCGGCGCGGGGCGGTACACGGTGAGGTAGGTGTCCACGCGGTACGCGGCTCCCGCCGCGAGGGCGAGGAGCGCGGCGCCGAAGATCCGGCCGCGGTTCGCGAGGACCTGCGGTGAGAGGAGCAGGAGCGCGGGGACGAGGAACAGGGCGAGCTCGGCCACGAGGAGCGCGCCGAAGAAGTCGGCCTGGACGAGGGCGAGCTTGCCGGTCAGGGCGAGGTCGCCGACGCGCAGGACGAGGTAGGCGACGATGAGCCACGCGTTGATGCGCGACATCCGGGCGAGGAGCCGGCCGTCGGACTCGGCGTTCCAGCCGACCCGGAGCAGCGTCACCAGCACGACCACCGCGCCGTAGCCCATGGAGAGACAGGAGACGAGGAACAGGCTCGGCAGGAGCGCGGTGTGCCAGAGCGGGTGCACCTTCGTCTCGGGGAGGAGCATCAGGCCGCCGAGGGAGGACTGGTGCATCACCGGGAGCACCACCGCCGCCGCGATGAAGTAGGGCATGACCTTCTGGAGCCGCGGGCCCCAGGTCCGGCCCACCCCGGCCCAGAACGGCCAGCGGCTGCTCGCGGCGCCCTCGAGGATCGCGGGGAGCACCTCGACCCAGAGGACGCAGATGTACGCCATCACGCAGACGGCGACCTCGAGGAGCGGCGAGGCGAGGTTCCAGAACGGGACCACCGGCAGCATGATCGCGTTCCAGTACCGGCCCAGCGCGACGAGGATCGAGCTGCCGCCGAGGGTGTAGCAGATGGCGCCCAGCAGGACCGCCGGCCGGACCAGCGGGTGGTACTCGCCGCGGTTGAGGACGTAGGTGAGCAGGCCGGTGGCGAGGGCGCCCGCCCCGATGCCGGTGAAGACGACGACGTTCACGGGCTCCCAGATCCCCCAGGCGAAGCCGTCGCTCATGTTGGAGACGGGGCCGAGCCCGACGAAGAAGCGGTAGCCCATCACCGCCGCGGCGAGGCCGAACAGCCCGATGAGCACCGCCATCGGGCGACCGAAGATCGGGCCTCCCACGGGCTTCGCGATCGCGTGTCCGCTCATGGCTTGCCCTCCTCGTGCTTCGCCGCCGCTGCCGCTGCTGCCGCCTTCTCCTTCAGCCCGTTCCGGCGCACGAGCCAGGCGAGCCCGCCGTAGAGCACGATGGGGGTGAGGCCGTTCAGGTACGGCGCGTGGGACACCGACTCGGAGAACTGCGCCGCGGAGCGCTCCTTCAGCCTCGGGAGCCCCAGCTCCTCGAAGGAGACCCCCGCGCCCGCGAGGTACAGGGCCTGCGTCCCGCCCCCGTCGCGCTCGCCGTAGACCTTGCCGTTGTAGCGCCTGGGGTCGGCGACGAGCCGCCGGTGGGCCTCGTCGAGGAGGTCCCTGCGGTAGCCGTACACCACCGCCTCGCGGGGGCAGACCTCGGCGCAGGCCGGGTTCGCCACCGCGAGCGCGCCCGGCCTCGCCGGATCGCCGCGGTGGCGGCAGAGCTCGCACTTCACGATCTTCGGGAACGCCGCGTTCCACTCGAACTTGGGGACGTTGAAGGCGCAGGCGATCTGGCAGTACCGGCACCCGGTGCACACGAGCGGGTCCCAGACCACGATGCCGGTGCCCTTCCGCTCCCCGGCGATCCGCCGGTTGCCCTCGCCCTCCTTGTGGAGCGCGCCGAGCATGCAGGCGGAGACGCAGGCCGGGTCGACGCAGTGCATGCACTGGGCCTTCATGAACACCGGCTCGCCGCGGCCGTCGCGCGCCGCCCGGATGATGTTCTTGGTCGACGAGTCGAGGTCGATCGGCGCGTCGTAGACGCCGCCGTTCGCCGCGACCGGCGGAGCCGGGAGCTTGTTCGCCTCGCGGCACGCCGACTGGCAGGCCCGGCACCCGATGCAGCGGGTCGAGTCGAACAGCAGGCCGACCGCGCCCGGCAGCGGCTCCTTCGCGTGGCGCGCCTCGGCGCGGGACGGGATCGCCGCGGCCACTCCGGCGGCGGCCGCCCCCTTCAAGAGCCCTCGACGTGAGATGCGCATCGCCCCTCCGTTCCTCCGGCGCGCGCGACACCTTCCCTCGAAACCCGCGCCATGCTGCGGGCCGGCTGGCCCTCGATGACGTCGTGCCCCGGATGCTTCGAGCCTAGCGCTTCGGGCGGAGTCCGGTACCAGCCACATTGACGCGTGCGCCGCGGCTCACCTCGACAGGGCAATCCCGACGGAAAGGAGGAGCGAGTGGATCGCGGCGAGCCGCGCCATCGCTGGGGAGAGCGGGTGGAGCCGCGCCCGCTCCCGGATCGTCTGGACCGCCCGTACGGTGGACCACCCGAGGGGCGCGGAGAGGAGCGGCAGCAGCACCCACGCGTCGAAGCCGAGGGCGAGCCAGAACCCGACGGGCGCGGCGTAGGCGAGGACGACGAGCGCGGTGATCTCGGCGCGGGTGAAGTCGCGGCCGAGGCGGACCGAGAACGTGCGCCAGCCCTTCGCCGCGTCGAACTCGAGGTCGCGGATGTCGTCGATCAGCATCACGCTCGTCACGAGGGCGGCGCAGGGGATCCCGACGAGGAAGGCGGCGGGCGGGAGCGCGCGCAGCGTCTCCCAGGGCGCCGGCGTGCCGCGGCTCGCCGCGAGCTGGATCCAGTAGATCGCGGGCACCGCGATGGCGCCGAACATGAGGAAGAAGACGAGGTCGGCCTGGCCCCGCCGGACGTAGGCCCAGGGGCCGCCGTTGTAAGAGACGCTCGCGACGATGCCGATGCCGCCGAGCACCAGGACCGGCGCGCCACCGATCCGGTGGAGGTACGGCGCGGAGGCGATCGCGAACGCGAGGCAGGCGAGGATGGCGAGGCGCAGCGTCGAGAGGCGAAGCGTGCCGTCGGACACCGCCTGCGTGAGCTCGGGGTGCTCGACCACCTCCGGGTGGAGGCGCAACAGCTCGTGGTTGTCGGTGAAGACGCCCGCGAGGTGGATCGCCCAGCTCCCGAGGAAGCCGACGAGGGCGGGCCAGGGGGAGAAGACGCCGTCGCGGATGGCGAGGCCGCAGCCCACGAGCACCGGCGCGATCGCGGTGGGCAGGGTGTGGGTCGGGTAGAGCAGGAGGTCGACCCAGATCGTGCGCGCCGACACGGGGGCGCCTCCGCCGGAGCCCGTCACCGGCGCGTCGCCCGTCGCGTGCAAGCCTTCGCGCATCGTCGCGTCCTCGGGGGCTGGTCTGGAGCGCTGCGCGCCGTCCGCCTGCTCCATCGTCGGGCGTTCCCCCCGCCAGGTGGCCAGACCACCTGGGGGTGCGGCAACGGATCCCTCCTCGGCGGCGGCGGGGGCGTCCGAGGATCGCTGCATGGCGGCCATCGCGATGGACGAGTCGTTCCGGGTGGACGCGCCGCCGTCGGCGGTCTGGGACTTCCTCGTCGACCCGCGCCGCGTGGTCGGCTGCGTCCCGGGAGGCGAGCTCGGGGCGATCCTGAACGAGCGGACCTTCGACGGCACGGTGTCCGTCGCGGTCGGACCGCTCACCCTCGCCTACGGCGGCCGGGTGGAGCTCGCCGAGGTCGACGCGGGCCACCGGCGCGTGAGGATCGTCGGGCGCGCGCGCGAGCGTGCCGGGCCGGACCGGGCACGGCTGACGCTCGAGAGCTGGCTCGACGCGCCTCCGGGCGGCGGCACGCAGGTCACGGCCCGCGCCCGGGTGGACGTCGCCGGCCGGATTGTCGAGCTCGGCCTCGCTTTCCTCGAGCCGCTCGCGCACCTCGTGTTCCAGGAGTTCGCCGAGAAGGTGCGGGCCACCCTCGAGGCGGAGGAGGCGTGCCGGCGATCGGGAGCCGCGCCCCAGGCGGCCCGGCGCGGCCCGCCACTCCGAGCGCTGCCGCTCGTGCTCCGCGCCCTGCGGGCCTGGCTCGCGGCGTGGCTCGGCGCCCGTGCGGCTCGGCGCCACGCGCCGTGACCTCGCCGCGCGCGTCCCGCCGCCGCGCCCAACGGGGATGGTCCCCTCGCATCACCCGGCGGGTAGCCTTCCATCCGGGGGGGTCCGATCGTGGCACGACGCGAACTCTTCACTCCCGGCGCCTTCCGGGCGACGCTGCTCGCCGCTGGCCTGCTGCTCTTCCCGGGGCCGCGCGCCGTCGCTCGCGAGGTCCCCACCGGGGTCCCGGAGCTCGAGCTCCGGCTCGACACGACGCTCCGGTACAACCTCGGCGTCCGCACGGACGCGCTCGACGCGCGCCTCGCCTCGAACCCGAGCTTCACCGCGGGCGAGAACAGCGTCCACCCGGGCGAGCTCAGCACGAACCGGCTCGACCTCCTCGCAGAGCTCGACCTCGCCTGGGCCGGGGCGGCCGGCGCGCGCGTGAGCGCCGCGGGCTGGTACGACGACGCCTACCGGAACCGCACGGTCTACCGGTCCGCAGCGACCGGCACGCCGGGCACCTACGTCGGCGACGAGCTCTCGCCCTGGGTGGTGGACCGGTTCCGCGGCCCCTGGGGCGAGGTGCTCGACGCCTTCGGCTGGGCCCGCGTCGCGCCCGGCGGGATCCCGATCACCGTGAAGGCCGGCCGGCACTCCGTCGCCTGGGGCGAGTCGCTCACGCTCTCCGGCAACACCCACGGCGTCGCCTACGCGCAGGTCCCCCTCGACCTCGCGAAGGGCTTCGCCACCCCCGGCGTCGAGGCGAAGGAGCTCTTCCGCCCGCTGACGAGCCTCTCGGCGCAGGCGCAGCTCACGCCGGACCCTCTCCGTCGCCGCCCAGGTCTTCCTCGAGTGGCAGCCCGACCTCTACCCGGAGGGCGCCACCTTCCTCGGCGGGTCGGACGCCGCGTTCACCGGCCCCGACGGCACCTACCGTCCGCCGCAGGGCCCCGCGCCGGCGAGCTACGTGAAGAACGGCGGGATCTCCTGGGCCTCCGACACCGGCGACTGGGGCGCCGCGGTGCGCTTCCGCCCCGACCTCCTCGACACGACCTTCGGCCTCTACTACCGCCGCTTCACCGACAAGTTCGCGGCGGTGCTCGTGACGACGAACCCGGGCGGCCAGGGGCCGCTCAGCCCCGGCCTCTCGTCGCCCCTCCAGTACCGGCAGTACTACGGCGAGGGGATCGACCTCGTCGGCGTGAGCGCCTCGCGGCAGATCCTCGGCGCGTCGGTCGGGGCCGAGGCGTCGTACCGCCACGACATGCCGCTCCTGTCCCAGTCGCCGGCCTTCGCCGTCGCCCCCTCGCCGGCCCTCGCGGGGGCGCTGTTCCCGGGGGGCGCCCCTTCCTTCCTCGGCAACACCTACCAGGCGCGCGGCGACACCTTCCACGCCCTCGTGAACGCGGTGGGGGTCATCTCGAGCCTGCCCGCGCTGTTCTCCTCGGCCGCCTGGGCCGTCGAGGTCACCTACAGCCGGTGGCTCGCCGTCTCGGAGAACCGCGACATGTTCTTCGGGGAGGGCTACGGGGTCTGCCGCTCGGATCCGGCCCTCTCCGCGGCGACGCTCCAGAAGGACACCCGGGACGGCTGCGCGACGCGCGACCACGTCGGCGTCGGCGCGGGCTTCACGCCGACCTGGTTCCAGGCCCTCCCCGGCGTGGACGTCCTCGCGCCGCTCTCCGTCTCGTGGACCCCCTACGGCAACTCCCCGGTCGCCTTCGGCGGGAACGAGGGGGCCGGCACCTACGGCGCCGGCGTCGCGGCGGACGTTCGCAACCGCTACCGGCTCGACCTCCGGTACGTCGACTTCTTCGGCCGGCTGCGCACGAACGCGTACGGCGGACTTCAGATCAACGGCCTGCCCGCCATCCTCCAGAACCGCGGGAGCGTGACCTTCACCGCCAAGGCGACCTTCTAGGAGCACCGACCATGACCACCTCGCCGGGATCGCTCGCCCTCGTCCTCGCCATCGCCGCGCTCCCCACCGCCGGCCGCGCCGAGGTGACCGCCACGGAGGCGGCCCGCCTCGGGAAGGACCTCACCGAGGTCGGCGCGGAGCGCGCCGGGAACGCCGACGGCTCGATCCCGCCTTACGCGGGCGGCCTCGTGACGCCACCCGCCCGCTACGTCCCGGGGAGCGGGTCGCGGCCGGACCCCTTCGCCGGCGAGGCGCCGATCTTCTCCATCGACGGCCGGAACGCTGCGCAGCACGCTTCGCGGCTCTCCGAGGGGGCGCGCGCGCTCCTCGCCCGCTACCCGGACTTCCGGATCGACGTCTACCCGACCCACCGGACGGTGGCGTTCCCGCGGTTCGTCCTCGAGAACACGGTCCGGGCCGCGACCAGCGCCCGCGCGACCCACGGCGGCCTCTCCTTCGAGGGCGCCCGCGCCGCCTTCCCCTTCCCGATCCCGCGGACCGGGAACGAGGCGATGTGGAACCACCTGCTCCGCTTCACCGCGCTGTGCGACCGGCGCCGCATCTTCGCCTTCCACGTGCCGCCCACCGGGAAGCCGACCCTCTCCAGCTCCGCCCACGTCCTCGAGTCGTACCCGTACTGGGACGCGGACGCGGCCGACCGCCAGAGCTTCTTCCGGTTCCGGATCGTCTACGACGGCCCGCCCCGCCGCGCCGGCGAGGGGATGATCCTCATCGACCCCATCGACTCCTCCGAGCGCGGCCGGCGCGCGTGGCAGTACGTGCCCGGGCAGCGCCGGGTCCGCCTCGGGCCCGACCTCACCTACGACACTCCCAACTCCGCGACGAACGGCGCGCAGACCTTCGACGACGCCCTGCTCTTCAACGGCGCGATGGACCGGTTCGACTTCACGCTCGTCGGCAAGCGGGAGCTGTACGTGCCGTACAACGTCTACCGCGCGGTGTACGAGTCCACCGCGGAGGAGCTCCTGCGCCCGCGCTTCCTCGCCCCGGACCGCGTCCGCTGGGAGCTCCACCGGGTCTGGGTGGTGGAGGCGAAGCTCAGGCCCGGCAAGCGCCACGTCTACGCGAAGCGGGTCTTCTACCTCGACGAGGACAGCTGGGCGGCCCTGCTCTCCGACTCCTACGACGGACGCGGGCAGCTCTGGCGGGTCGGCGTCGCGTTCATGGCGCCGAGCTACGACGTGCCGGCGCCCTGGCCCGATCCGTTCCTGCACTACGACCTCGTCTCGGGCGCCTACGCGCTGAACGGGTGGCCGGGCGCCTCGGGCTGGCTCCGCCACGTCGCCTGCCCGAGCGAGAACGAGTGGTCGCCGGACGCGCTCGCGGGCGCGGGCGTCCGCTGACGTGACGGCGGGGCGCGAGCGCAGGCGGAGCCGGATGAGGCTCCGCCGGAAGCGAGCGGGGGGATTGGGGGGGCGCGAGGCCCGCAGGGCCGAGGGTCCCCCCGCCCAGGAGGACGGACCCGATGGGCGGCGGCACGCTGACGGCGGCGGGGCTCGCGGCGCTCGCGCTCGCCGCCGCACCCGTCGATTGGCTCGACGCGCCAGCGCTCCGGACGCCGCTCGCCGCGACCTCGCCACTCACCGCGGTGGCCGCGGCGGAGGGCGTCGTCGTCGCGGTCGGGCCGCGCGGCCACGTGCTCCGCTCCGGGGACGGTGGCGTCACCTGGGTCCAGGCGAGCGTGCCGGCGAGCGTGGACCTCACCGCGGTCCAGCTCTTGCGGGGCGGGCGGGGGCTCGCCGTCGGCCACGACGGCCTCGTCCTCGCCACCGAGGACGGCGGCCGGACCTGGAGCCGGCGGCTCGACGGCCGCGACGTCGCCGCGCTGCTGCGGACCCGCCACCCGGCGTGCGCCCCATCCTTTCGTCCTGAGCTCCGATCCGGTCGTCCTGAGCTCCGATCCGGTCGTCCTGTGCTCCGATCCGGTCGTCCTGAGCTATGGCGTCGAGCGTCGCGCCGGAGGCGACGCGGAGTCGAAGGGCGGCCCGGCGGGGGGAACGGTTCCGATCCCCTGCGAGCAGGGGGTGGCGGTCTCGCTCCTCGACGTCTGGGTGGGGGAGGACGGCCACGGCCTCGCCGCCGGCGCCTTCGGCCTCGTCCTCTTCACGGACGACGGCGGCTCGACCTGGGCGCCGGGGCTCGACCGGACCGGCAACCCGAAGGCGCTCCACCTCTACGCGATCCGGCCGGTGGCGGGCGAGGTGCTGGTCGCGGGCGAGCAGGGGCTGCTCCTCCGCCTCGACCGCGCCCGCGGGCGGCTCGTCTCGATCCCGGCGGCCCGGATCGGGAGCCTCTTCGGCCTCGTGTCCCGCGGCCGCGACGTGGTCGCCTTCGGCCTCGGTGGGCGCGCCCTCCGGAGCGGCGACGGCGGGCTCACCTGGGTCCCGGTCGAGACCGGGATCGACGCCGCGCTCTTCGGAGGGACGGTCCTGCCGGACGGGCGGATCGTCCTCGCCTCGCAGCGGGGCGACCTCGTCGCGAGCGCCGATGGCGGCCGGACCTTCCGGTCCGCGGGGCGCGGGCCGCCGGCCGCGGCGATTGTCGCGGTCGGGCCGGACGCGGTGGTGGTCGCCGGACCGGCCGGGGTCGGGCGCGTGGTGCTCCCCGCGGAGGCGCGATGACCGCGGCCCGCCCGCCCGACGGACCCGTCCCCGCGCCGCCTGGGCGGCTGGAGACCGTCGTCTTCGCCCACCGCCGCGCCGTCGTGGTCGCCGCCGCCGCCCTGACCGTGGCCCTCGGCGCCGTGGCGGCGACCCGCACGGTCGTGACCGCCGGGTTCGAGGCGATGCGCCCCTCCGGCCACCCCTGGGTCCGGGCCTACGAGGCTCGGCGCGACCGGCTCCGGGGGCTCGGCGACACGGTCCTCGTCGCGGTGGAGAGCCGGCGCGGCGACGTCTTCGACCCCGCCTACCTCGCGGCGCTCCGGGAGATCACCGACGACCTCTTCCTCGCGCCGGGGGTCGATCGCCCCTGGGTGAAGTCGCTCTGGACCCCGAACGTCCGCTGGATCGAGGTGACCGAGGAGGGCTTCCGGGGCGGACCGGTGATGCCGGACGGATGGGACGGCTCGCCCGCGAGCCTCGCCGCGCTCCGCCGGAACGTGAGGCGGGCCGGGCTCGCCGGGAGCCTCGTCGCCGAGGATGGCCGCTCGACGCTCGTCTTCGTCCCGCTCCTCGACCACGATCCCGTGACCGGCCGGCCGCCCGACCCGCGGGCCCTCGCAGCGCGCATCGACGCGCTGCGCGCCCGCCACGAGCCGGCGGGGGTCGTCTCGATGCACGCCGTCGGGTTCGCGGTGCTGGTCGGCGCCCTCGTCGAGGGGATCCGCCAGGTGGCCGCCTGGTTCGGCATCGCGGTGGGACTCGTCGCGGTCGCCCTCCTCGCTTACACGCGGTGCCTGCGCAGCACCGCGCTCGTGCTCGGCTGCGCCGGGACCGCCCTGGTCTGGCAGATGGGGATCTCGGCGGCGCTCGGGCTGCCCCTCGACCCCTTCTCCGTCCTCGTCCCCTTCATCCTCTTCGCGAGCGGGGTCTCCCACGGCGCGGTCCGGATGAACGGGATGATGCAGGACGTCGCCCGCGGGGCCGACCGGGTCGGCGCGGCGCGCCTCGCCTTCCGCCGCCTCCTCGCCGCGGGGATGACCGCGCTCCTCACCGACGCGGTGGGGTTCGGGGTGCTGGCGGTGGTGGACGTCCCGGCCATCCGGCGCCTCGCCCTCGTCGCGACGATTGGCGTCGCCGCCCTGATCTTCACGAGCCTCGTCCTGCTCCCGGTGCTCCTCTCGTTCACCGGGGTGAGCTCGGCCGCGGCGGCCCGCGCCCTCGCCGCCGTGGAGCCGTCCGCCGGCGCCGCTCCGGCGAGGGGCCCGTGGCGCCTCCTCGAGGGGCTCACCGCCCCGGGCCCCGCCGCGGCCGCTCTCGCGATCGCCGTCCTCCTCGCTGCCGGCGCCGTCGCCGCCGGCCGGGACCTCCGGCTCGGGAGCGGCGGCCCGGGCGCGTCGGAGCTCGCGCCCGGCTCGCGCCACAACCGCGACGCTGCCTTCCTGGCGCGCCACTTCGGCGCGACGAGCCACCCGTTCGCGGTGATGGTCGAGACTCCCGCCGAGGGCTGCGCGGCCTTCGACACCCTCGTCCTCGCCGACCGGCTCGGCTGGGCGCTCCGGCAGGTCCCCGGCGTCCGCAGCGCGACCTCGCTCTCCGACGCCGTCCGCCGCATCACCGCGGACGGGTTCGAGGGGAACCCGCGCTGGCTCACCCTCTCCCGCGACCAGCGCGTGCTCGACGCGGCGGCGCAGCAGGCGGTCACCCGCAACCCCGACCTCTTCGACCCGGACTGCTCGCTCCTGCCGGTCGTCGCCCAGCTCGAGGACCACGACGCCGCGACCCTCGCCCGGGTCGCCGCGGCCGCCGACGGCTTCGCCCGGACCCAGGCGACGCCGGGACGCGACGTGGTCCTCGCCGCGGGGGCGGGCGCCTTCGAGGCGGCGACGAACGAGGTGGTCGCGAGCGCCACCCCGGCCATGACCGCCCTCGTCTACCTCGCGGTGATCGTCCTCTGCCTCGCCGCGCTCGGCGGCCGCTGGCGCGCCGTCGTCGTGGCGGTGACGCCCCTCGCCTTCACCTCCCTCCTCTGCGGCGCGCTCATGGCCCGCCTCGGGATCGGCGTGCGGCTCTCGACGCTGCCGGTCGTGGCCCTCGGCGTCGGCATCCCCGACTACGCGCTCTACCTCCTGTCCGTGCAGCTCGGCCACCGCGCCGCGGGCGTCCCCCTCGCCGAGGCGCACCGGCGCGCGCTCCGCTTCACCGGGCGCGTCGTCGCCCTCGTCTCGTTCACCCTCGCCGCCGGCGTCGGGACCTGGGTCTTCTCGCCCATCGCCCTGCAGGCGGATTCTCGGGATCCTGCTCGGCTTCATGTTCCTCGGGAACGCCGTGAGCGCCCTCGTGCTCGTCCCGGCGCTCTCCACGTTCCTGCTCGCGGAGGAAGGGAGGTGGGCATGGACGCGAACCGCGCCGTGAACGTCGCCGAGGTGCTCGACCGCAGCCGGCTGGGGCGGTTCCGGGTGACCGCCTTCGCCGTGCTCGCCGCCTGCCTCGTCCTGGACGGCTTCGACGTGCAGGCGATGGGGTTCGCGGCGCCCGCCCTCGCCCGCGCCTGGGGACTGCCGTCCGCCGCTCTCGGCCCGGTGTTCGGCGCCGGGCTCGCCGGCCTCTTCGTCGGCTCCCTCGCCCTCGGCATGCTCGCCGACCGGGTCGGGCGCCGGCCGGTCCTCATCGGCGCGACCGCGGCCTTCGGCCTGTTCACGCTCCTCACCGCCTTCGCGCGTTCGATGCCCGAGCTCCTCGCCGTCCGGTTCGCCGCGGGGCTCGGGCTCGGCGGGATCATGCCCAACGCGACCGCCCTCGTGGGCGAGTACGCGCGCTCGCGGAGCCGCGTCGCCACGATGATGATCGTGACCAACGGGTTCATGGTGGGCGCGGTGCTCGGGGGGATCGTCTCGGCCTGGCTCGTCCCCGCCCACGGCTGGCGCGCGCCCTTCCTCGTCGGCGGCGCCGCGCCGCTCCTGCTCCTCCTCCCCATGGCGAGGTGGCTCCCCGAGTCGCTCGTCCTCCTCGCGATCCGCGGCGCGCCCCCGGCGCGGGTGGCGCGCTGGCTCGCGCGGGTGGACCCCGCCGCGGCGGCCGCCGGGGCGACCTACGTCGCGCCCGAGGCGCCGCGCCCGCCCGGCCTCGCCCTCGCCCACCTCTTCCGCGACGGCCGGACGGCGGCGACCGCGCTCCTGTGGGCGGCGGGGTTCGCGAACGTGCTCGTCGCCTACTTCGTGTCGAGCTGGCTCCCCACCGTGCTGCGCGACGCGGGCCACCCCACCACCACCGCGGTGCTGGTGGGCACCGCCGTCCAGCTCGGGGGGATGATCGGGACCTTCGTCATGGGCGGGCTCCTCCAGCGCCTCGGGTTCGTCCCGGTCCTCGCCGCCTGCTTCGCGTCGGCCGCGGGGGGGCTCGCCGTCATCGGCGCGCCCGGGCTGCCGGTCCCCGCCCTCGCCGCCATCGCCTTCCTCGTCGGCTGGGGGATCTTCGGCGGCCAGCCGGGCCTCAACGCCCTCGCGGCGACGTACTACCCGACCGACCTGCGCACGACCGGGCTCGGCGCGGCGCTCGGGGTCGGCCGGTTCGGCGCGATCCTCGGGCCGCTCGTCGCGGGCGCCCTCCTCGCGGCCGGCTGGAGCGGCGCGGCGCTGTTCCGGGCGGCGGCGCTCCCCGCCCTCGCCGCCACGGCCGCCGTGCTGGGCCTCCACCCGATCCTCGCCTCGCGGAACAGGCGCCCGGCTGCCGCCTGCCGCGGACGGGCCCCCGCCTCAGGTTGAGCCGCGGAGGGATCCGCGGCATGGGCCAGGACAGCGAGGAGATCCCGGCGGTGGAGCTCATCTCCGCCCTCGCGCGCCTCGATATGGAGGCGGCGGTCGCGTACGAGTCTGCGGCAGGGATGGCGCAGAACGACGGCGACCTCGGCGAGAACCTCCGGGCGTTCGCCCGGGACCACCGCTCGCACCTCGAGGCGCTCAACGAGACGCTCGAGGCGGAGGGCGAGGATCCGGTCGGACCGGAGGCGGGCGGCCGGGCCGGCGTCCTCGCCGGGTTGCTGGGCCTCACCGGGCCGCTCGGCCCCGACGTGATCGTCGTGACGCTCCTCGGGAACGAGCAGCTCACGAACCTCGCCTACGACGCCGCGCTCTCCTACGACTGGGACGACGAGACCGGCGCGATGCTCCGGCGGTTCCAGCAGGACGAGGAGCGCCACGTCGCGTGGCTCGCCGAGAAGCACGAGCGGCTCGGCGCGTCGCGCGAGCCGCCCGGACCGGCGCCGTCGGCATGACGACGGGGCTCTGACGCTTCTCTTCCTTCTGCTCCTCCCCCCGCCTGCTCCCGCAGCGGGGCGCAGCGGGGGAGGGTGCGAGGGGGCCCGTCAGTGCGCCGCCGGCGCGAGCGCCGCCGGCTGCGCGCGGGGGTCAGGTGGCCTCGCCGCGCGCGCCGGCGCGGTCACCTTGTCGGCGGCCGGCATCGTCGTCTGCCCCTGGAACACGACCCCCTTCTCGAGCGAGAAGGACGGCGTCTCGACGTCGCCCTTCACCCGCGCCGGCGCGCGGAGCTCCACCGCCTCCCGCGCGCGGATGTTCCCGTTCACCTCGCCGTGGACGATCACCGTCCCGCAGGTGATGTCGGCGTCGATCCGGGCCCGGTCGCCGACCACCAGGACGTCGTTCGTGACGATCGTCCCCTTGAAGCGCGCGTCGATCCGCACGGTGCCGGCGAAGGTGAGCTTCCCCTCGAACTCGGCGCCGGCCCCCAGGAGGAGGTCGCCGGCACCGCCCGCCGTCGGCGGCAGATCGTCGCGCCCCGCCGCCGCGCTGCTGCCGTCCATCGCGTACTCGTCCCTGTTCCAGAAGCCCATGGTGACCTCTCGAGCGGGGAGACCTTCGCCCGCCGGCGCGACGTTGCCCACCGGGCGCGCGGCAGGCATCCACGGGATGGGGAGGAGGAGGCAGGCGGTGGAGGTAGGCGAGCCCGCCGGGGGGGGCCGCGCCACCCGCGTAAGGTCTCTGGACTTCACCTTCCGTACCGCGTATAAGACCCGCTCCCGGCTCACTTCAGGGCTCGGGCAGGGCGGCATATCTCGCCGCCTCATACTGAGTGAAACGAGTACGAGAGTAATGGCTACCGGCACCGTGAAGTGGTTCAACGACGCGAAGGGCTTCGGCTTCATCACGCAGGACGGCGGCGGCGACGACGTCTTCTGCCATCACACCGCCATCCAGGCGCAGGGTTTCCGCACCCTCGCCGAGGGCCAGAAGGTGGAGTTCGACGTCACGAAGGGCCCGAAGGGCCTTCAGGCGGCGAACGTCCGCCCGCTCTGATCCGCTTCCCCTGCAGCAATTGAAGAGCCCGGCCCGTGCCGGGCTCTTTTCATTTCAGGCGTCCGGGTGCGACCGGGGGACCACACGCCCCTCTTGGCCATGCGACCGAGGGTTCCCTCGCGTACCCGGATGAATAGCGTGCGCCTGACGGGAGCAGGACGATCCTCCCGGAAAGGGCCAGATGCCTCACATCGATATCGAGTTGCTCGCGCCGTTCGGCGCGAAGTTCATGGAAGGTACGAATCTCACCCCGGCGGAGCGGTCCGAGGTCCTCCGGATGGCGCAGGGCTTCGCGTGCAAGGACTCGGCGGCGGCGGCGAACGTCTCGCCCGAGACCATCCGGGCGCGCCGCAAGCGCATCTACCGGAAGATCGACATGTCGGGCGCGAACGAGCTCATCGCCGCCCTCCTCGCGCTGTCGCTCAAGATGCTCGCCAAGGGCGAGAAGCTCGAGCCGCGCCCCGTCGCCCCGCAGGCGACGCCGGCCCAGCCCGCCGCCGAGGCGGCGCTCAGCGTCGCGCGCTGAGCCGCCGAGCCCCGGAGACGCCCACCGCGCGGTCGCGGGGAGGTCCCGCGCCGCGCGGCAGCGTTCTCGCCGGGGCAGCCTAATCCGGCTGCCCCTTCGCTCGCGTCAAGCAGCCGCGGCCGGCGCCGCGACCTTGCGGACCGCCTCGAGCTCGATCGCGAGCTCGACCTTCTCGCCGACGAGGACGCCGCCGGTCTCCAGGGCTGCGTTCCAGACGAGGCCGAACTCGCGCCGGTCGAGCGACGCCTTCGCCGAGAACCCCGCCCGCTCGTTGCCCCACGGGTCCTTGCCGGTGCCGGCGAACTCCGCCTCGAGCGTCACCTCGCGGGTGACGCCGTGGAGCGTGAGGTCGCCGGTGATGCGGAGCGCGCCGCCCGCGCGCTCGACGCGCCGGGAGCGGAACGCGATCTCCGGGTGCTTCGCCACGTCGAGGAAGTCCGGCGAGCGCAGGTGCGCGTCGCGGTCGGCGACCTGCGTGTCGATGGAGGCGGCCTCGATCCGGACGTCCACCGACGAGCGGGAGAGGTCCTTCGGATCGAGCTCGAGCGAGCCCGACCAGCGCGCGAAGCGCCCGTGCACCTTCGAGATCACCATGTGGCGAGCCCAGAAGTGGATGGCGGAGTGTCCGACGTCGATGTCCCAGCGTTCCGTGGCCATGTGTTCCTCTCTTCCTTCGTCTCGGGAGCGTCTCGCTCGTTGCGGTGGGGATATGCGCCCGTTGCAGACGCGGGGCAATGCACGCGGGAGCACATCTGTGTTCCAATGGGGGAACGATGAACCTGGATCGGCTCACGGTCTTCGAGGCGGTCGCCCGGACCTCGTCCTTCACCGCCGCCGCGCGCGAGCTGCGGGTCCCGAAGTCGTCGGTCAGCCGCGCGGTGGCGCGCCTCGAGGCGGAGCTCGGGGTGCAGCTCTTCTTCCGGACCACGCGGCAGGTGGCACCCACCGCCGCCGGCGCAGCGCTCCACGAGCGGGTCGCGCCGCTGCTCCGGCAGCTCTCCACGGCGATCGGCACGCTCCCGGAGCGCGAGGAGGAGCCCTCCGGCGAGCTGCGCGTCACCGCCCCGGTGGATCTCGGGGTCCTGTTCCTCGCGGACGTCGTCACCCGCTACACGACGCGGTACCCGAACGTCTCGGTGAGCCTCCACCTCACCGGGCGCGTCGTCGACCTCGTCGCGGAGGGCTTCGATGTGGCGCTGCGGGTCGCCTCGAAGCTCGCCGACTCGACCCTCGTCGTCCGGCGCGTCGCCCCGGTGGTGGTCCGGATGTACGCCTCCCCGCTCTACCTCGCGCGCCGCGGGACCCCGCGGTCCGAGGCCGACCTCGCAGGACACGACTGGGTGGTGTTCCGGAGCGGCCCCCAGCGCCTGCGGATGGCACCGCCGCAGGCCTCCGCGATCGAGCCGCGGGGGAGGATCGTCGCCGACGACCTCCTCTTCGTCCGCGACGCCGTCCGGGCCGGCGCGGGCGTGGGGATCCTGCCGAGCTTCGTGGCCGAGCCGGACGTGCTCGCCGGCACCCTCGTCCGCGTGCTGCCGCGGCACGAGTCGACCACCGGCCACCTCCACGTGGTGACCCCCGCGGCGAAGCAGGTGCCGCGCAAGGTGGCGGCGTTCCGCGACCTCGTCGCCGAGCTCCTGCGGGCCGGCGCGGGCCCGGTCGCCGGCGCGGTGCGCTGAGCGAGCGCGCGCCGGGTCGCCCGAAGGCCCCTACCGGTGTGCCTGCCCGCCGCGGCGCCGCGTGAAGAGCCAGATCGCGACGGCGATCGCGAGGATCACGATCACCCACACGAACCCGCTGCCGCCCCCGCCGCCGGTGCCGCCCGGCGCGCCGCTCGAGGGCGCACCGCCCGGCGCCCCGCTGCCGGCCCCGCCGCCGGCGCCGCCGCCGGACCCACCGCCGCCCGCGGCGCCCTGCGCGAACGCGAGCACCGGCAAGGCGACCAGCGCGATCGCAAACACCGCCGCGACGATCCGCTGCCACCCGGCCGCCACCCGTCCCATCCTCGTCCCGTGTCCCATCGCCGTCCCTCCCCGCGGGCGCGCCGGGCGGTCCCCGGCGGCGAAGGCCGCGTCCCCCAGACGTTGCTCCCGGGGAGTCCGCGAAGGAACCTCGCGCCGTCGCGCACCTCGAGGCCGGAAACGCCCGGATGGGCGGGCGGGCCGGTTATAACGGTACGGTCCCTCCCTCCCCGGAGCGCTCCACCTGCGCCACCTCGCCCCCGCCCTGCTCGCCCTCCTCGCCCTCGGGGCGCCCGGCGCCCGGGCGGACGGCGAGCCGCGGACGGTCACGGTCGCGGCGGCGGCGAACCTGCGGCCGGCGCTCGCCGAGCTCGGGGCCGCCTTCCACGCCGAGCGGCCCTCCGCCCGGGTGCGCGCGGCGTACGGCGCCTCGGGCACGCTCTTCGCGCAGATCCAGAACGGCGCCCCCTTCGACGTCTTCCTCTCCGCCGACCGGGACTTCCCGCGGCGGCTCGTCGAGGCGGGGCTCGGCGGCCCGGAGGTCGTGTACGCGGTGGGCGCGCTCGTCCTCTGGACGCCGAGGGGCTCGCCCCTCGACCTCGCGAAGACCGGGCTGCGCGGCGTCGCCGCCCCCGCCGTGCGGCGGATCGCCATCGCGAACCCGGCGCTCGCGCCGTACGGCCGCGCCGCGACCGCGGCGCTCGAGGCGGCGGGCGTCCTCGGGGCGGTGAAGAAGCGGCTCGTCCTCGGCGAGAGCGTCGCGCAGGCGGCGCAGTTCGCCGCCACCGGCGCCGCCGACGTCGCGATCCTCCCCGCCTCCCTCGCGCGCGAGCCGCCGCTCTCGGAGGGGACGTCGGTCCCGGTCCCCGCGGAGCTCCACGCCCGCCTCGAGCAGTCGGCGGTCGTCCTCGCGCGGACGCGGGAGCCGGACCTCGCCCGCGCGTTCCTCGACTTCGTGACGGGCCCCCGCGGGCGGGCGATCCTCGCGCGCCGCGGCTACGGGCTGCCCTGAGACCATGGACCTCGCCGCCCTCCGGCTGAGCCTCGTCCTCGCGACCCTCACGACGGCCGCGCTCCTCGCCCTCGGGCTCCCCCTCGCGCACTGGCTCGCGACCACCCGCTGGCGCCTGCGGTTCCTCGTCGAGGCGGTGGTCGCGCTGCCCCTCGTGCTGCCGCCCACCGTGCTCGGCTTCTACCTGCTCTGGGGCATGGGGCCGAACGGGCCGCTCGGGCGCGTCTTCGAGGCGGTGGTCGGCCACCCGTTCCCGTTCTCGTTCGCCGGCCTCCTCGTCGCCTCCGTCCTCTACAGCCTGCCCTTCGCGGTCCAGCCCTTCGCCGCCGCGCTCGCGGCGGTGGACCCGCGGCTCGTCGAGGCCTCCCACACCCTCGGCGTCTCGCGCCTCGGCACCTTCCTCCGCGTGACGCTGCCCCTCGCCTGGGAGGGCGTCCTCGCCGGCGCGGTCCTCACCTTCGCTCACACCCTCGGCGAGTTCGGGGTGGTCCTCATGGTGGGCGGCAACATGCCCGGCGAGACCCGGACGCTCTCCATCGCGATCTTCGACCACGTCGAGGCGCTCGAGTACGGCGCCGCCCACCGGACCGCCGCGCTCCTCCTCGCCGTCTCCTTCGCGGTGCTCGCCGTGGTCTACGCGCTGCAGCGCCGCCCGTTCTTCCGATGGACCGCGCGCTGACCTTCGACGTCGAGCGGCGCTTCCCGGGCGGGCCGACCGTCCGCGCCCGCGCGACGCCTCCCCCTCGACGGGGCGCCGGTGACCGTCCTCTTCGGCCCCTCCGGGAGCGGGAAGACCACCGTCCTCCGCGCCCTCGCCGGCCTCGATCGCCCCGACGCGGGCTCCATCGTGTTCGACGGCGAGACCTGGCTCGACGTCGCCCGCGGCGTCGTCGTCCCGCCGCAGCGGCGGCGCGTCGGGCTCCTGTTCCAGGAGCACGCGCTCTTCCCGCACCTCGGGGTCGCCGCGAACGTCGGCTACGGGCTCGGGCGGCTCCCGCGCGTCGAGCGCGAGGCGCGGGTCCGCGAGGTCGCGGCGCTGGTCGGGCTCGCGCCGGAGCTCCTGAGCGCGGCGCCCGGCCGCGCTCTCCGGCGGCCAGCGGCAGCGGGTCGCGCTCGCGCGCGCCCTCGCGCCCGCCCCCCGCCTCCTGCTCCTCGACGAGCCGCTCTCCGCCCTCGACGCGCCCTCGCGCGAGGAGCTGCGCGGCGAGCTGCGCCGGTCCATCGAGGCCTCGGGGGTGCCCGCGATCGTGGTCACGCACGACCGCGTCGAGGCCCTCGCCCTCGGCGACCGGATGGCCGTGATGGTCGACGGCGCGATCCGCCAGCTCGGGCCGGTCCAGCAGGTCTTCGCCGCCCCGGCCGACGTCGCGGTGGCCCGGGTGGTCGGGACCGAGAACGTGCTGCCGGTGCGGGTCGAGGGCCGGCGCGACGGCCTCGTCGTGGTCCGGGCCGGGCAGGTCGAGCTCCTCGCGGTGGATCCCGGCGGCCTCGGGCGAGAGGCCTTCGCGTGCGTCCGCGCCGAGGAGATCATGCTCGAGGACGCGCCCGGCGCGCCCACCTCCGCCCGCAACCTCCTGCGCGGCGTCGTCACCGCCCGCGCGGACGAGGGGCCGCTCGTGCGCGTCACGGTGGACTGCGGCGTGCGGCTCGTCGCCCTCGTCACGCGGCCGGGCGCCGAGGCGCTCGAGCTCGCGCCGGGCCGGGACGTGGCGGCCCTCGTGAAGGCGCCCTCGGTGCGCCTCGTGCCGCGCGGGCCGTAGCGGCGAACCCGCCCCCTTCTCGTCGCCCGTCGAGCTCGACGACGCCGCGGCGGCGTAGTCGCGTCGTCGCGATCCCCGTTCTCGTCGTACTCGGCCGCCCGTAGGGCCGGGGCGCGGCCCCCTCCGCCGAAGCGGAGCCGGGTCGCTGCGGGCGGACCCGGTCGTCAGTACGGAGCCGCGGTGCACCCGGCGTGACAGCCGTCGTCGCGCCGGTACGGTCGCCCACGGCGTACGCAGGCGCCCATCCCCCACCTCCCCCGCGCGCGGCTGGCGCGCCGCAGGGGGGTGCCGCGGGCGTCTGCGTTTCGGCGCCCGCCCGACACACGGCGCCGGGTCGCGACTTTCGGCGACGCGAGGCGGACCGGGGGCCGGCCCCGGCCCCCTCGGTCACGGTCGCAGGACGCCCGAGCCGCCTCTACGGCCGCGCCGGGCGCGGCGCGGTGGGTCCGCCCGCCGACACCGGCGCCGTGTCGAGCTCCTCGTGGATGCGCACGTGGCGCGTCTCGTGGAGGAAGAGCGCGCCGATGACGAAGGTCCCGAGCGCGACGACGATCGGGTACCAGAGGCCGAAGTAGATGTTCCCGGCCTTCGCGACCATCGCGGTCGCGAGGAGCGGGAGCATGCCGCCGAACCAGCCGTTCCCGATGTGGTACGGGAGCGACATCGAGGTGTACCGGATGCGCGCCGGGAACAGCTCGACCAGGAACGCGGCGATCGGGCCGTAGACCATGGTCACGTAGATGACGAGCAGGATCAGGATCAGCTCCGCCATCACCCAGTTCACCTGCGCCGGATCGGCCTTGAGCGGGTAGCCGGTCGAGGCGAGGGCCGCCTTGAACTGCTTCTCGTCCCACCCGCGGATCTCGGTGTCGCCGACCCGCGTCATCACCGGCGGCTGGCCCGGGATCGAGGGGAGCGAGGCGAAGGACAGGCCCGACTTGCCGAGGAAGTCCTTCACCTTGTCGCACTCGGTCTGCCGCGACCACGGGCCGATGAAGATGTGGAAGTTGCAGTCGGTCGCCGCGACCGTGATCGGCGTCCGCTGCTGGTAGCCCTCGAGCGCCGGGTTGATGTAGTGCGTGAGGCCGCGGAACAGCGGGAAGTAGGTGAGCGCCGCGATGAGGCAGCCGGCGAGGATGATCTTCTTGCGGCCGATCCGATCGGAGAGCCAGCCGAAGAGGAGGAAGAACGGCGTCCCGATGACGAGCGAGAGCCCGATGAGCGCGTAGGTCGCGAGGAAGTCGAGCTTCAGATAGATCTGGATGAAGAACAGCGCGTAGAACTGCCCCGTGTACCAGACGACGCCCTGGCCGGCGGTGGCGCCGAAGAGCGCGAGGGCGACGTACTTGTTGTTCGGGAACCGCAGGAAGCTGTCGGTGAGCGGCTGCTTCGACCGCTTCCCCTGGTCCTTCATCTTCTGGAAGATCGGCGACTCCTGCAGCTTCATCCGGATGTAGATCGAGATGAGCAGCAGCGGGATCGAGAGCCAGAACGCGATGCGCCAGCCCCAGGTGGCGAAGGTCGCGGCGTCCATCGAGAGGCGCGTGACGGCGATGATCACGAGCGCGACCAGCATGCCGACCGTGGCGGTCGTCTGGATCCAGCTCGTGGCGTAGCCGCGGCGCGGATCCGGCGCGTGCTCGGCGACGTAGGTCGCCGCGCCGCCGTACTCGCCGCCGAGCGCGAGGCCCTGGGCGAGCCGCAGGGCCACGAGGATGATCGGCGCCGCGAACCCGATCGTCTTGTACGTCGGCAGCACTCCGACGAGGACGGTCGCCATGCCCATCACGACGATCGTGACGAGGAAGGTGTACTTGCGGCCGACGAGGTCGCCGATGCGCCCGAAGATCAGCGCGCCGAAGGGCCGGACCAGGAAGCCCGCCGCGTACGCGCCGAAGGCGCCGAGGAGGGCCGCGGTCTGGTTGCCGGGCGGGAAGAAGAGGCCTGCGAAGAACGGCGCCAGGATCGCGTAGAGGTAGAAGTCGTACCACTCGAAGACGGTGCCGATGGAGGAGGCGATGATCACCCTCCGCTCGGCGGCGCCCGGCATGCCGCTGGCGCCGAAGGTCGCCACATCGCTGCCTTGTCTCATTGTCGGTCGCTCCCCGCCCGTGCACACGGGCTGCCCCTAAGCGATGGTGCGACCACCACGTACTCGGTAGTGCCCCGAGCAGAGAGGCAGGCGGACGGGGCGGCGCCCGATGGGACGGTCACTGAAAGTTGACCCCCGCGCAGGGCCGGGGCGGCGGCGGCACTCTCCACCACTCCTCTCCCCCGCCGGGGGAGAGGAGCGGGAGAGGGGGCACCGCGAGGCCTCGAGCGGTCCTACACCCGCGCGGCGCGGGCAGCGGGCGCGCGCCCGCCCCGTCCCGCGCCGCGGGGGGCCGGGCGCGTCCGGCGGCGGCGCGCGGCGAGGAGGTCCACCATCGTCCGGCCGAGGAGGTGGGGGCCGTCGCAGACCGCGATCCCGGCGCGCGCGCATGGCCGCGATCTTGGCCTCGGCGGTGTCCTCGCCCCCCGAGATGACCGCGCCGGCGTGACCCATCCGCTTTCCCGCGGGGGCGGTGCGGCCGGCGATGAACCCGACCACCGGCTTCGTCATGTGGTCGCGCACGAAGGCCGCGCCCCTGGCCTCCTCCGAGCCGCCGATCTCGCCGATCATGATGACGGCGTCGGTGTCCGGGTCGGCCTCGAACTGCTTCAGGCAGTCGACGAAGTCGGTGCCGTGGACGGGGTCGCCGCCGATCCCCACCGCGGTGGACTGGCCGAGGCCGAGGGTCGTGAGCTGGTGCACCGCCTCGTAGGTGAGGGTGCCGGAGCGCGAGACGATCCCGATCCGGCCCGGCCGGTGGATGTGGCCGGGCATGATCCCGATCTTGCACTGGCCGGGGGTGATGAGGCCCGGGCAGTTCGGCCCGAGGAGGCGCGTGCCGCCCTGGGTCTCGAGGGCGCGGCGGGTCCGGACCATGTCGAGGACCGGGATCCCCTCGGTGATGCAGACGACGAGGGGGACGCCCGCCTCCGCCGCCTCGAGGATCGCGTCGGCGGCGCCCGCCGGCGGGACGAAGATCACCGAGACGTCGGCGCCGGTCTCGCGCACCGCCTGCTCGACGGTGTGGAACACCGGGACGCGCCCGCCGAACCGGGTGCCGCCGCGGCCGGGGGTGACGCCGGCCACGACCTGGGTCCCGTACTCGAGCATCTGCTCGGCGTGGAAGGACCCGGCGGCGCCGGTGATGCCCTGGACGAGGACGCGGGTGCTGCGATCGACGAGGATGGACACGGGATTTCCCTCAGGCGGCGGCCCGGGCGGCCTCGACGGCCTTCCGCGCGGCGTCGCCGAGGTCGTCGGCGGCGATGATGGGTACTGCGCCCTTCGACAGGATCTCCTTGCCGAGCTCCACGTTGGTGCCCTGGAGCCTGACGACGAGCGGGCGGTCGAGCCCGACCTGCGTCGCGGCGGCGAGGATGCCCTTCGCGATCACGTCGCACTTCATGATCCCGCCGAAGATGTTGACGAGGACCGCCTTCACGTTGCGGTCGGCGAGGAGGAGCTTGAAGGCCTGGGTGACCTTCTCCTCGTCCGCGCCGCCGCCCACGTCGAGGAAGTTCGCGGGGCGCCCGCCGGCGAGCCGGATGATGTCCATCGTCGCCATGGCGAGCCCGGCGCCGTTCACCATGCAGCCGATGTCGCCGTCGAGGGCGATGTACTGGAGGTCGTGCTCCTTGGCGCGGGACTCCCGCGGGTCCTCCTCGTCCGGATCCCGCAGCGCGGCGATGTCGGAGTGGCGGTGGAGCGCGTTGTCGTCGAAGACCATCTTCGCGTCGAGGGCGACGACCGCGCCCTCCTCGGTCACGGCGAGGGGGTTCACCTCGACGAGCGCCGCGTCGGTGGCGAGGTACGCGCCGTGGAGCGCGGTGGCGAGCCGGACGAAGCCGCCGACCGCGTCGCCCTCGAGCCCGAGGGAGAAGGCGAGCCGGCGGGCCTGGTGCGGCACGAGGCCGGTCACCGGATCCACCGCGACCTTGAGGATGGCCTCGGGCGACCGCGCCGCGACCTCCTCGATCTCCACGCCGCCCTGGGCGGAGGCGATGACGGTCACCCGGCCGGTCTCGCGGTCGAGCGTGATGGCGAGGTAGAGCTCCCGGGCGATCCGCTGGCCCTCCTCGACGTAGACCTTGCGGACGATCTGCCCCTCGGGGCCGGTCTGGGGAGTGACGAGGGTCATCCCCAGCATGGCGCGGGCGAGCTCCCGGGCCTGCTCGGGCGACCGCGCGAGCTTGACGCCGCCGCCCTTCCCGCGACCGCCGGCGTGGATCTGGGCCTTCACCACCGCCACCGCCCCGCCCAGCTCGCGGAACGCGCCCTCGGCCTCCGTGGGGGTGAGGGCGAGGTGGCCGCGGGGGACCGCGACGCCATGCGCTCCCAGGAGGCGCTTCGCCTGGTACTCGTGGATCTTCATGCGCCCTCCCCCTCGGAGAGCCGGTCCTGCACCTGGTCGAGGCGGCGGGCGATCCGCTCGAGCTGACCCTTCACGGCGAGGAGCTCCGCGAGCGCGTCGGCGGCGACCTCGCCCCGCTCCCGCGCCCGGACCTCGAGGGCGCCGAGCGCCTCCCGCTGCGCGAGGAGCCAGCCCCGCGCCACGAAGGCGCCGCGCTGCCCCTGGGCGAGCAGCGTGTCGACGACCGAGTACGACTGCGCCGCCTCGGGGGGCGCACGCCGGCCTCCGCGCTCGACAGCGGCCGGCGGCGCCTCCCCCGAGGCGGAACGAAGGAGGCCGAACAGCGCCTCGGCCCGGGCCCCCTCGGCCCGGTTCTCCTCGATGGAGAGGATCCGGGCGAGGGCGAGGCCGGTCACGTCGCGATCGGTGCGCGAGTCGAGCACGCGCACGTCCGACCCGGACCGCACGAGCTCCGCGATGTCGGAGTGGTTCACGTACCGTGACTGGTAGGGGTCGTAGATCTTGCGGTTGGCGTAGCGCCGGAGCACGCGGGGGGTCGTACCGGAGGTCGCGGAGGTGGTCAGCACGGATCGTCGCAGAGAGCAAGGCACGGGCCAGACCGGAACGACTGGGGAAATTTCGGGGGACCCCGGACCGCCTTCCATTTCCGGAACGGACCTGTTTCGATGTCGAAACGATGCCCCAGCGCCGCGACCGCAAGCCCATCGTGTGGGCGTTCTCCCTCTCCCGGCTGAACGGGCTGCTCGAGTCGGTGGTCCCGGAGTTCTCGGGGTCCGCCGAGATCCGGATCTTCGACAAGGGGTTCGAGGCGGCGGTCGAGATGGCGCGCGAGGCGATGCGCGCCGGCGAGGAGGTGGACGTCTTCGTCTCCGCCGGTGCGAACGGCGCCTACATCAGGCGCCACGCCCCGGTCCCGGTGGTCTCGATCACCCCCACCGGCTTCGACGTCCTGCGCGCCCTCGCCATGGCGCGGCGCCTCTCCGAGCGCGTCGGGATCGTCACCTTCGGCCGCCCCCCGCCGAGCTCGAGCAGTTCAAGGAGCTCTACGGGCTCCACATCGAGCAGCGCGCCTACGAGACCCTCGCCGACGCCGAGACCGCGGTGCGGGACCTCACCTCGCACGGCATCGAGGTGGTGGTGGGGCCGTCCGCCATCACCGACATCGCCGAGCGGCTCGGGAAGAAGGGCGTCTTCCTCCACTCCGAGAGCGCCGTCCGCGACGCGCTGAACCGCGCCATCGAGATCGCCCGCGTCGCGCGCGCCGACGCCGCGCGGCGCGCCCGGGTCGACGCCATCCTCTCGCACCTCGACGAGGGCGTGGCGGCGGTGGACGTCGAGGAGCGGGTCGAGTCGCTCAACCCCGCCATGGCACGCCTGCTCGGCGTCCCGCCCGAGCGCGCCATCGGCCGGAAGATGTCCGAGCTCGCCGCGGAGCTCGGCCTCGCCCGCGTCCTCGAGACCGGCCAGGCGGAGCTCGAGCAGATCGCTCGGGTGGGCTCGCGGACGTTCGTGACGAACCGGATCCCGCTGCGCGACCAGGGGATCCCGACCGGCGCCGTCGTGACCTGCACGGACGCGACCGCCATCGAGCGCGCCGACCGGAGCCTGCGGTCGCAGCACCGCCCGCGCCGGTTCGTCGCGACCCACGCCCTCGCCGACGTGGTGGGCGACTCCGCCGCGATCCGCCGCGCCCGCTCCCTCGCCTCGCGCTTCGCCCGCACCGACGCCACCGTCCTCGTCACCGGCGTCGAGCGGCACGGGCAAGGAGCTCTTCGCCCAGGGCATCCACCTCGCGAGCGTCCGGCGGGACCGGCCCTTCGTGGCGGTGAACTGCGCGGCCTTGCCGGAGACGCTCCTCGAGTCCGAGCTCTTCGGGTACGAGGAGGGCGCCTTCACCGGGTCACGCCGGGGCGGCAAGCCGGGCCTCTTCGAGGCGGCCCACACCGGGACCATCTTCCTCGACGAGATCGGCGACATGCCCGCGCCGCTCCAGACGCGGCTGCTCCGCGTCCTGCAGCAGCGGGAGGTGCTGCGGCTCGGCGGGAGCGATCCCACCCCGGTGGACGTCCGGGTG
Source organism: uncultured delta proteobacterium (assembly GCA_963739565.1). Lineage (GTDB taxonomy): Bacteria > Myxococcota > Myxococcia > Myxococcales > Anaeromyxobacteraceae > Anaeromyxobacter. The sequence continues at coordinate 164,277 of CAVUBF010000002.1, forward strand.
GTCGCCGCGACGAACCGGGACCTCGAGTCGAGGGTCGCCCAGGGGACCTTCCGCGAGGACCTCTACTACCGTCTCGCCATCCTCCGGCTGCACCTGCCGCCCCTCGTCGACCGGCGCGAGGACCTGCCGCTGCTCGCCGAGCACCTCCTGCGCGCCGCCCTGGCACGCCACGGCGAGGCGGGGGCCCTCGACCGCGCCCTCGAGCTCGTCGCCCCGCGCCTGTCTTCCCACCCGTGGCCAGGGAACGTCCGCGAGCTCGAGAACGTGCTGGAGCGGGTGGCGGTGCTGTTCGGCGGCGCCGACCAGGCGGGGCCGCTCGAGGAGGAGCTCCGGTCGGTCGTGCCGGAGCTCTTCGGCACCCGCCGCGCACGCCGCGGCGACTCGGCCGACGGCCTGCGGAGCCTCCGCCGCTCCGACGAGCGCGCCCACGTGCTGCGGGTGCTCGCCGACTGCGAGGGGGACCAGGGCGAGGCCGCCCGGCGCCTGGGGATCGGCCGGACCACGCTGTGGAGGAAGCTGCGCGGCGAGGCGTAGCTCCGTTGCCGCGGGGGAGACGGCCGGGAGAGGGGGCGAGATCTACGGCTGCGCCGCGGTCGCTGCCGCCCGCGGCGGGAGCGCCTCCGCCGGCAGCGCCCCGGTGTACATCCGGCCGGCGACCACGAAGGTCGGCGTCGCCCGCAGCCCGATCCGGACCCCCGCCTCGATCTCCGAGCGGAGCCGCGCCTCGGTCTCCGGGGACGCGACGCAGGCCCGGAGCTTCGCGAGGTCGAGCCCCGCGGCGCGCGCGAGCTCCTCCACCGGCCGCTTCGTCACCTGGTTCGCGTAGAGCAGGTCCGCCATCGGCTCGAGCTTGCCCTGCCCCTCGGCGCAGATCCCGACCCGGGCGAGGTCGCACGAGCCCGGGTGGATCCGGCGCTTCACCGCCGGGTTGCAGTCCGAGTCGAGGGGAAACTGGCGCGGCGCGAGCTGGACGTCGGTCCGCCCGGCGAGGAGCGCCTTCGTGTCCTGGTGAGCGCGGGCGCAGGCGGGGCACTCGTAGTCGCTGAACACCACGACCGTGAGCCGGCCCGGCGACGCCGCGCCTGGGACGACCGACGCCGGGGTCTCGCCGGCCGCGACCCCCTGCGCCCGCGGCGTTTCCCAGTAGCGCGGGTAGGCGGCGGCGACGAGGAACACGAGGGCCACGCCGGCGAGGACCGCGACCGCCGTCTGCCCGGGGCGCTCGCGCAGCACGGCCACGTCCGCCCGCACCGCGGCGGCGACGCCGGCGGGGCGGCAGGCCCGCCACGCCGCGGCGAGCAGACCGAAGGAGACGAGCCAGGATCCCGCGCAGAGGAGGCAGAGCGCGCCCACCGCGGCCTCCGAGACGGCGGCGAGGACGACCGCGGCCGCCGCCGCGACGCCGGCGACGAGGACGAGCAGCCCCGCCGGCCACCCCTCGCGCCGGCGCCGGGGCGAGAGCCCGGCGAGGGCGAGGAGGAGCGCGAGGCCGTAGCCGAGGGTGCCCCACATCGCGACCGGCAGCCCCAGCACGACCGAGTAGCGGCTCGTCGCCACCCGGTCGCAGTTCACGTACTCGTTGATGGCGCAGAAGCTCGTCCCCCCGGCGTGGGCGACGGCGTGCTCCCGCACGAGGACGACGGCGAGGACGAGCCCGACCGCGGCGAGCACCGCGGCGGCGACGAGGGCAGGGCGGCGAGACATCAGTCGATCGGGCAGGGCTTCACCGGCTCACAGGGCTTCTGGTCCGGGGCGGGGGCGCCCTTCGCGCCGGCCTGCTCCGGGGGCTGGGTCTTCGTCCCGGAGGGCTCCGCGTCCTTCCTCGTCTCCGGCTGGGACGGCTTCGCCGCCTGGGCGCCGGGGTCCTGCGCCGTCTTGGGCTTGGGCTTCGTCGCCTTCGCCGGCTTCGCCGCCTGCGAAGGCGGCGCGCCGCCCTCGGCGCGGGTCGCGCCGGGGATGACGAGGAGGAGGGCGGTGAGGAGCAGCGTCCGCATGTCGGTCTCCGGAGGTGGCGAGTCTAACCGGAGGGCCGGGATTCCGCACGCACGTCCGCGGGTTTCGGCGCAGGTCGCGTCCCGCGCGCCCTCCGGCCCCGCCCGTCCCGAACGGCGCCCCACCGGAGCGTGCGGCCGGCCGCGGGGGCCTTATGGGGATCCCTCGCATGAAGGTCGCCACCTGGAACGTGAACGGGATCCGGGCCCGCGAGGCCCAGGTGCTCGAGCTCGTCTCCCGTGAGCGGCCCGACGTGCTCTGCCTCCAGGAGATCAAGGCGCCGCCGGCGCGCGTGCCGAGGACGCTCTGCGAGCTCGAGGGGTACTTCTGCCTGTGGCACGGCGAGAACGCCTACTCCGGCGTCGGCCTCCACGTCCGGCGCGAGCTCGTCACCACCCCGCCCGCCTTCGTGCACCCGCCCTTCGACATGGAGACGCGCATCGCGGTGGTCGAGGTGCCGGGCGCGACGATCGCGTCGGTCTACGTCCCGAACGGCGGGAAGGACTACGCCGCGAAGCTCCGGTTCCTCGAGGCGATGGATCGCTGGGTCGGCGACGCCGCCGCGGCGGGCCGGGCGATCATCGTCGCCGGCGATCTCAACGTCGCGCGCACCGACATGGACGTGCACCCGAAGGAGCGCAAGGCCGGCGCCATCGGCCAGCGCGAGGACGAGCGCTCGCTCATCGAGGCGATCGTCCGCCGCGGGCTCGTCGACGTGGGGCGCGCCGCCGACCCGGCGAACGACGGGCTCTTCACCTACTGGGCGCCGTGGCGGAACCTGCGCCAGCGGAACATCGGCTGGCGCATCGACTACGTGCTCGCGTCGGCGCCGCTCGCCGCGCGCGCCCGCCGCTGCTCGGTGCTCGCCGACTTCGGGACGAGCGACCACGCACCCGTCGTGGCCGAGTTCTCCTGATCGGCCCCGCCCGGGAAACGCGCCCGGGATCCGGCCGCCGGACCCGAGGAAATTTTCGCTGACCGGATCCCCCTCCTGCGGGCGCGGCGCCTTGCCGCGCACGAGGTGGACGTGGGACTATTTTGCCCCGGCGTCCCTCCTGCTACGGTTCGCGCCCTCCAGGCATCCCGAGGGGTTGCCGACTCCAGACCCGCCGCGCCCTCGCGCGCAGCCTTCGAGCGAGACCCATGCCCACCGCAGCGACGCAGACGATGAAGGAGCTCCTCCGGACCCTCCCCGGCGACGACGTCCGCCAGATCATGTGGCGGTTCTCGGACCGGTACGACCTCCAGATGCTGGTCCAGTCGGCCCGGGCCGTCGCCCGCGGCCCGGTCGCGCGCCTCGTGGCGGGCGGCGGCCGGAACGACCACGACTGGACGCGCGGAGAAGAACGAGCTCCTCGCCGCACTACGACGCCGCGGGGATCACCGCCGCGTTCATGGAGCCGGAGCAGGGCGGGTTCATCTCGGGCCCGAAGAACCTCGCCCTCTCCCTCGCTGGCCTTCGAGCTCGCGTGGGTGGACGGCGGCGCCGCGACCGGCGCCCTCGCCGGCTTCCTCGGCCTCTCCCCCATCCACGAGAAGGGGCACGCCGGAGCAGAACGCGAGCGTACATGACCCTCGCCGACGCCGCCGAAGCCCGGCGAGGACCGCAAGCCCTGGCGCGCCGCCTTCGCCCTCACCGAGCCCATCCCCTACGTCGGGGTCGACACCGGCATGCTCTGCGGGCAAGGCGCGGGTCGCCGAGTGGAAGGAGGGCCAGGAGCCGGTCCTCCAGGTCGAGAAGCGCGGCCGCTTCATCACGAACATGGGCTTCGCGAACTTCGTGACCGCCGCGGTGGACTCCGGCGATCCCCGCATCAAGGGGAGCTGCATGGTCATCCTCGAGGAGGGCGACCCCGGCACCTTCGACCGCGGCACGCCGACGAAGAAGCTCGTCCACCAGCTCTCCTCGACGAACGACCCGATCTTCAGCCTGAAGGTCCCGGCCTCGCGGATCGTGGGCGGCTACACCGTGAAGGACGGCGTCATCGTCCCGAACTTCGACCACTCGACGGTGATCGAGGCGGTGTTCAAGCGCACCCGCGTCACCGTCGGCGTCATGACCGCCGCGAAGCTCCTCAGCGCGGTCGAGCCGGTGATCCGGTACCAGCGCTCGCGGTTCCGCGGCGCCGAGCAGGCGCGTCCGGGCTCGGTCCGCTACGAGCTCGGCATCCAGCAGCGCGAGGACGCGCTGCACCGGCTCGTCGAGGTGTGGGCGACCGGCGAGGCCGGCGATCTCGCTCGGCTTCGCGGCGGCGCGGCTCTTCGACGAGCTCGACCCGGTGGAGCGGGAGAAGGACGCGCTCCTCGCCGACGCAGGGCATCTCCGGGCCTCGCGCCGAGCTGAAGTGGATGAAGATCGTCGAGAAGCGCGCCCTCGAGCTCCTCGACCTCGAGGCTCACCCCCGCGGCGCGAAGGAGGACGCCCGCATCGCGGAGCTCCGGGCCGACGAGATGGTCCGCTTCGCCCTCCTCGACTCGCAGGCGAACGTGCTCTGCCCCGCGGCGAAGCTCTGGAACACCGGCCACGGCGCGACGATGATGCGCGAGGCCGTGTCGCTCATGGGCGGCTACGGCATCACCGAGGACTGCCCCGGCTTCCTCGGCAAGAAGTGGATGGACGCCCAGCTCGAGGCGACCTACGAGGGGCCGGAGGCGGTGCAGCGCCGGCAGCTCTCGGTGACGATGGCGAACGCCGCTCTTCCTGGCGCCAGTCGAAGGCCTGGGTCGCGCGAGCTGCGCCACGTCGCCGCGGTCCACCCCGGCACCGGCGCCTGCGCCCTCGCCTCGGCGTACGAGCTGTGGCTCTGGACCTACCGCCACCTCGAGGGCGCGACCGACGCCGACGGCGGAAAGCTCCTCACCTCGCCGCGCCAGGGCGTGACCTTCAAGCTCGCCGACGCCCTCGCCTGGCTCATGGCCGCGCGCGCTGCAGATCCTCGACATCGTCGAGGCTCGCCGAGGAGGGCGGCCCGGTGCTCGGCGGAGGCGCTCCCCGGCACCGCCCGGTTCTTCGCCGACCTCTGCCACGTGCAGGCGGCGCGCGCCGCGGGCGAGGTCGGCGCGCATCTGCGCCGAGCTCGTCTACGGCTACAACCGCCACCCGGCCTGGGACGAGGAGGGCGGCGCGCCTGCTGGGGCGCCACCGAGGCGGACGCGCTCGAGGGGCTCGTCCCCGGCCTCGCCGGCTGCGCCATGGACGTCGCTCGAGGACGGCGACGACGCACCCGGACAAGGAGGGCCCCTGCGCGTCGTGCCGGGGGATCACCGACTTCCGGACGCTGCGGGTGAAGCTCGACGGCTGCCTCACCGGCGCGCATGCTCGCGAAGGACCGCGCCGCCGAGGCGGTCTCGCGGGTGATGATCCCCGAGGCGCTCGACTACCCGCAGTAGACGGAAGGACGGAGGCGGGATGGAACGCCAGTCGATGGCGGTGGACATCGCGTGCGTGGGCTTCGGCCCCGCGATGGCGGGCTTCCTCACGACGCTCTCGCGTCGCCTCGCCGCCGCGGACCGGCCGCCCCTCGAGAGCGCGACGGCGCCGGGGATGCCGCTCCAGGTGGTCTGCTACGAGCGCGCCGACGATCCCGGCTTCGGCGTCTCGGGCGTCGTGACGCGCGCCCGCGGGATCCGGGCGGCGTTCCCGGAGCTCGACCCGACGCAGATCCCCATGGCCGCGACGGTCCGCGAGGAGAAGGTGCTCTACCTCCTCGATCCGGTGGGCGCCTCGCCGGCGCTCGACGGCGCTCCGCGCCGCGGACGCCGCGATCCGCGCGGCCCGGTTCGCCTTCCGGTACGAGGAGCACGCCGTCGAGCTGCCCTACGTCCCCGCCTTCCTCCACAAGCACGACGGGTTCGTCTTCTCGATCGGGCAGTTCATGCAGTGGATGGGCGGGCAGGTCCTCGCCAGCGGCACGGTCCAGATCTGGCCGGGCACGCCGGTCGCGAGCGCGCTCGTCGAAGGGAAGGCCGTGAAGGGCGTCCGGCTCGTCGACCAGGGCGTCGACCGCCGACGGCAACCCCGAGGCCGCGCTACATGCCCGGCATGGACGTGATGGCGGCGCTCACGGTCGTCGGCGACGGGCCGGTCGGCGCGGTGGGCCGCCAGCTCGACCGCGAGCTTCGGCCTGCCCGCCGGGCAGCCACGGCCGCCGCGACTGGGCGGTCGGCATGAAGATCGTGGTGGACCTGCCCGAGGGGACTGCACGCTCCAGCCCGGCACCGTGCTCCACACCCTCGGCTTCCCGGAGCCGGAGATCTTCGGCTTCCTCTACGTCCACCCGGACCGCGTGGCGTCGGTCGGCATCTTCGTCCCGTCCTGGTTCGAAGTCGCCGGTCCGGACCACCTACCGGTACCTGCAGCACTACGTCCAGCACCCGTACCTCTGGCGCTAGCTGAAGGGCGGCGAAGCTCCGCTCCTGGGGCGCGAAGTCGATCCAGGAGTCGGGCCGCCGCGGCGAGCCCCTCCTCGCCGGCGACGGCTTCGCCCGGATCGGCGAGGGCTCGGGCATCGACGAACGTCCTCACCGGCTCCGGCGTGGACGAGGCCTGGACGACCGGCGTCGCAGCTCGCCGAGGGGGTGATCGAGCTCCTCGAGGCGGGCAAGCCCTTCACCCGCGAGAACCTCGAGGCCGCCTACGTGCGCGCGGCGCCGGACGAGCTGGGTCGAGACGGAGGGGCGCGTCGCCGAGAAGGCGCGCGACGGGTTCCAGAAGGGCGTCGTCACCGGCCTGCTCGGGATGGCCCTCGCCGGCGTGACCGGCGGCCGCGTCTCCCTGGGCGAGGAGCCCGCCCACCCCGCCGAGAAGGTGGCGACCCTCGAGGAGTTCTACGCCGGGAAGATCCCGGCCGCCGGAGATCGCCGTCCTCCGCAAGGACTGCGAGACGAAGGGCGTCCCGCTCCACGACGCGCTCATGGACCGCGCCGGCTGGCCCGCCGTCCCCCTCGACGGCAAGCTCCTCGTCACCCAGCAGGACGCGCTCCTCGTCGGCGGCAAGGTTCAGGCGCCGCCCGGCTACGCCGACCACGTCGCCTTCCTCCGCCCCGAGCTCTGCAAGGCGCTGCGATCGCAGGGTCTGCTTCGAGATCTGCTCGGCGGAGGCGATCCGGCCCGGCGACGGCGGCGTCCCGAGCTTCGACCGCGAGAAGTGCGTTCACTGCGGCGCGTGCCTGTGGAGCTGCACGCAGCGGGTGGACGGGACGGACGAGGTGAACCTCCAGTTCCGCGCCGGGACGGGCGGGCTGCACTCGGCGGAGAACTAAAACCGAACGACCTGGACGTGGACTTCGACCTAGACCTGGACCTAGACCTAGACCTCGACTTCGACCTAGAGCGGTTCCAGGACGAGGACCAGGTCGAGGACCAGGACCACGACCAGGTCCAAGTCCAGGACCAAGAACACGCAGCACAGGAGGCGGAATGAGCACCGGCTTTCAGATCGTCGTCTTGGGCAGCATCGTCCCCGACCCGCTCCAGACCCTGGAGCCGGTCTCGACGCCGCAGGGGCCCGGGCTCAAGAACGAGCAGATGCTGCCCGCCGTCCTCGATCCCTGGGCCGGCCACGCGCTCTACGAGGCGGCGAACCTCGCGGCGAAGACGCCCGGCTCCAAGGTGTGGCTCGTCTCCCTCGGGCCGAAGGCGAAGCTGCAGCAGGTGATGATGGCGGTCGCGCAGAAGGTGCCCTTCGAGCTCGTCGCGCTCGACGGACCGGCGGGCGGGTTCACCGACGCCCACGAGGTCGCCGCGAAGCTCGCCGACGCGGTGAAGGCGCTCCCCGGGCTCGACCGGTCCCGCCTCCTCCTGTTCGGCGGCTGGGAGTCGGCGTCCCGCGGCGCCGGGGTGACCCTGCAGATGGTGGGCGAGCGCCTCGGCATCGCCGACCAGTTCCAGGGCGTCGACCAGATCGCGCCTCGGGCCGACGGCTCCTTCGAGGTCCTCGAGCGCGTCGAGGGCGGCAAGCACCAGGTCTCGAGCTGCGAGGGCGCCCCCGCGGTGCTCGGCTGGGCCACCGGCAACCTGCCCGAGCCCAAGAACAACCCGCAGGTCGGCATGGCCAACATGCGGCTCGTCATGCCCGCGCTCCAGAAGGCGGCGCCGTCGCCGGTGACCACCGGCGGCGTCGAGTTCGCCTCGGTGCAGGTCCCGAAGGTGCAGCGCGAGACGCGGATCGTGAAGGACGCCAGCCCCGACGAGATCGCGCGCGAGATCGTCGAGTGGATCTCGAAGGACTAGGGAGCTCGCCATGGACACCCTCCTGCTCCTCAGCCACGTCGATCCCGACGGCTCGCTCCCCCGCGCGGCCCTCGAGGCGCTCGCCGCCGCGAAGGCCCTCGGCCTCCCGATGACCGCCGCCCTCTTCGGCCCCTCCGTGACGAAGGCGGCGGCCGCCCTCGCCGGCACCGGCGTGACGAAGGTCCTCGCCGTCGAGGACGGCGCCTTCGCCGAGGCGCGGTACGCCACCGACGCCGCCGCCGCCGAGGCGCTCGCCAAGGCCTCCGGCGCGTCCCTCGTCGTCGCGCCCGCCACCTCCCGGATGACCCGGGTGATGGCCGGCGTCGCCTCGCGGCTCGGCGGCCGCGATCGACACCCACGTCACGCAGCTCGTGAACGAGGGCGGGCCCACCGCGATCCGCTGGTACTACCGGCAGCGCATGGAGGCGAAGCTCCGCCGGAAGGACCGGCCCTGGGTCCTCCTCGTCGACCCGGGCGCCGTCCCCGCCGCCGCCCCCGCGGGCGGCGCCGCCCCCGCGGTGGAGAAGGTCGCCGCGCCAGCTCCCCGCCGCGCGCACGAAGGTGACCGGCGTCCGCGCGCCCTCCTCGGGCGAGCAGACCATCCGGCCCGACGCGAAGCTGCTCTTCGTCGCCGGCGCGGGCTGGACGAAGAAGCAGCCCGACGGCGAGCCGCACCCGGAGGAGGCCGAGGAGCTGATCCTCGGGTTCCTCCGCGCGGCGCGGAGCCTCCCTCGGCTCGTCCAAGTCGCTCGTCGACCAGGCCGGCGAGGGGCAGAAGGTGTTCGAGTTCATGACCCACCTGAACCAGGTGGGCCAGACCGGCTCCACGCCGCGCCACGCGAAGGGGCTCGCCACCTGCTGCCACGGCGAGGAGCCGCACGTGGTCGGCTGGCGGTTCATCAACGAGCGCCGCGCCGTGAACCTCGACCCGAACTGCGGCTGGGCGCGCGGCAAGGCCGACGTCCTCTACGTCGCCGACGCCTTCGCGGTGATGGAGAAGGTGAACGCGCTCGTCGCGGCGAAGAAGTAGCCGGGCGCGCGGCGGCGCACAGTGGGACTCCATCGCACCTCCGGAACCTTGACCGGGCCCCGTCCCCCTGCGAGCGTTCTCGGGATGTCTCCGCGGCGCCTCGCCCAGCTCGCCATCCTCGCGGCCGCGCTCTCGATTCCGGGCGCGGCGCGGGCTGGGATTCCGGTGGGCATGTACCCGCTCCGGGTCCCCGGGCTTCAATCGGCGCAGCGCGCGGAGCTCCACTCGCTCATCGAGGCGGGCCTCGCCTCGGCGGCGCGCCGCGGGATCCTCCAGCCGCGCTCGCCCCTGCTCCTGCAGCCGAGCTGCGGGGACGTCCCCGCGCCGGAGTGCCTCGCCGCCGAGTCGAACGGCGGGGTCGTCCTCGTCGGGCGCGGCGAGCTCAAGTCGGGGCTGATCCTGCTCACCGCGGCCTTCTACGACCGGAACGGCAACCGCACGCGCGAGATCCGGTTCGTCGTCGACCTCATCATCCAGAACCTGCGGCCGGTGGGCGACGCCATCGCCGAGCTCGAGGTGGAGATCGAGCCGGACGGGACCGTCTTCGGGGCCAAGAAGGCCCCGCCCGCGGCCCGCGACCCGAACGCCCCGAAGGCGCCCATCCTCGCGGGCGTCCCGCCCCCTGCGCCCGCCGCTCCCAAGCCGCCGCCCGCGGCGAAGCCGACCGCGACGAAGGCGCCCCTCGACGTGTCCGCGCCCTCGAGGGCGGTCTGGAAGCGGCAGGCGGGGCCGGTCTTCACCGTGATCGGCGCCGGCCTCCTCGCCGGCGGCGCCCTCGTCGCGATGACGAACAAGTCCCTCTCCGACGACCTCGACGCGAAGTACGCCGCCGGGACCCTCACCCAGGCGGACAGGGCCTCCTACGACGCCGTGCAGCGGAAGAACGTGGTCTCGACCGTGCTGCTCGCCGCCGGCGGCGTGTCGCTCGCGGCGGGCACCTACCTCTGGTTCACCGCGCCGAGGAAGCCGGGCGACGTCGCCCTCGCCGGGGCGGGGGGCCGGTTCTGATGGCCCGCGCCGCTGCCGCCGTCGCGCTCGCCCTCGCCGCCCTCGCGAGCGGCTGCCAGTCGCCGAAGGGCAGCTGCGCGGCGGCCTCCGACTGTACCTCGGGCGAGAGGTGCGACGAGGGCGTGTGCGTCCGGCTGCCGATCCTCGGCGGGAACGGGTCCGGCGGCGGGACCGACCCGGCCTCCTTCGCGCCGGTGCTCTGGTCCACGCTGGAGGCGGCGGCGACCGCGACCTTCTCCGTGGACGCGGTGAGCGCCGGACCGGGGGGCGACGTCTACGTCGCGGGCGGGCTCGAGGGCGCCTTCGATCCCTGGACGCTCGGGACGGGCGGGTTCGCGGCGCGGCTCGGCCCGACCGGCGCCTACGTCTGGTCCGTCCCGTTCCCGACCTTCTCCCACGGCGCGCTCCGCACCGCCGCCGCGCCCGACGGCGGCCTCCTCTTCGCGGGCACGGCCTACGACTCGACCACGATCGGGGGCAGCACCTTCACCCCGCCGGCGAGCGGCTCGCTCATCGTCGGCCGCCTCGACGCGAGCGGAGCACCGGTCTGGGCCTTCGCCGTCGACGACACGCACGCGACCGTCGCTCTCGCGCCCGTGTCGCTCGCGTCGCGCGGCGGCGACCTCGTGATCGCGGGGACGGGCGCGGGCGACTTCGGGTGCGGCGGGACCGGGGGCGAGACCTTCGCGGCGGCGCTCGCCTACGCCGACGGCGCCTGCCTGTGGTCGCGCGGGCTCACCACGAGGACGGTGAGCGACCTCGAGCCGCGGGACGCGGGCGACCTCGTCCTGGCCGGCCTCTGCACGCCCTCCGGCGCGTACTTCGACCCGGGTGGCGGGGCGACCTGCACGAAGGGGCTCTTCATCGCGGCGCTCTCCGGCTCCGACGGGACGACGGCCTGGTCCCGGACCACGACCGGCACCGGAGCCGTCACGGCCGTCCGCGACGTCGCCGTGTCGCCCTCCGGTGGAATCGCCGTCGTCGGCGACGCGACCGGCGCCGTGGAGTTCGGCGGCGCGGCGGTGGACTTCGGGTCGTCCGAGGGCTCGTTCGTCGCGATGTTCCAGGCGACCGGCGCGCCCGGCCTCGTGGTCCGCCCGGTGGAGGCGCCCTACGCGCTGCTCCCCGACGCGGCCAGCTTCTCCCGAGGGGCCTACGATCGGAACGGGAAGCTCTGGATCGCCGGCCGCTACTACGGGCAGCCGACGGTCGGGGCGCTCCGCTTCAGCGCCTGTCGCGACCCGGCCTGCCGAACCGCCGTGTTCCTCGCCCGCGTCGAGAGCGACGGCAAGATCCTCGCGGGCGGCTCGTTCCTTCCCGTCCGGGCGGCGCCCGTCGCAGGCTCGGTCTTCGCGGACGACCTCGTCCTCCACGCGACGACCGGCAGCGTCGCCCTCGCGCTCCGGTTCACGGGCGCCGCGACGGTCGGGCCGACGCCGTGGTCGACCGGCGCGTCGGGCCTCGGCGTCCTGCGGATCGTGCCGTAAGGACGCTGCTGCAGACCGCGACGGCGAACGGGGCACGCGTCCCCGAATGGCGCGCCGAACCGCGATCGCGAACGTACCCCGTGGCGTCTTCCGCCCGACGGCGGAAGACGCCAGCGTTACGCGAGCGGGCTCCCGGAGAGCAGCGCGTTCACCTGCTGCAGCCAGCCGCGCCCCGCGCCGGTCACGTCCTCGAGCGTCGATTCGTAGCGGACGTCGGGCTCGACCGGGCGGTTCTCGATCCCGAACGACTCGAAGAAGATGGGCGGCGGGATCTCCGCGGCGGTCGCCGGGGAGGGCGACGCGGGGGAGACCACCCCGGCCGCCGCGCGCCGCACGCCGAAGGCGGCGTTCGGGATCGCGACGGAGAGCAGGCGTGAGGAGTCGGTCCAGCGCGCGGGGACCCCGGAGGTCTCCTGCTGGCTCCCGCCGGCGCCCTCGGTCGGGCTGCCGACGAGGACGGCGCGGCCGGAGGACTTGAGGAGCGCCGCCAGCCGATCGCAGGCGCTCATGCACGCGGGCGAGGTGAGCGCCACGACGCGCCCGGAGAAGCCACCCTTGCGCGGGGTCGCGCCGGAGACGAGGCCGGGGGTGAGCGCCTGGCCGTCGCGGCGCGCCGCCGTGAGGGCGTCGAGCACGTGGCGGGGGGCGAGGGGATCCTCGTCGGCTTCCCAGGTGGCGGCCCGCTCCCGGTAGACCGCCTCGTTCCGCTCGGTCGCGCGGAGGAGGAGCGCGGCGGGCGGCTCGGGGGCGCCGCGCGGCGCGAGCGCCTCGGCGATCGCGGTGGAGTGGTCCAGGTACCCGCCCTCGTTGCGGCGCAGGTCGAGGACGACGTCGCGCCGCTGCTCGCCGCAGGTGCGGACGAAGCCCGCCACGACCGCGGCGAACGGGCGTCGCCCCTCGGGGCCGGCGAGCCCCTCGCTGTGGAACGAGAGGATCTGGACGTAGCAGAAGGGCTCGGCCACCCCGCGGTCGACGGCGCCGAGCCGCACCGCGATCCGACCGCCGTCGTCGGCGTACTCGGTGAGCTTCGCCGCGGCCGCCGGCGGGAGGATCGGCGCCCAGGCCGGGACGCCCTCGGTGGTCGCGCCGCGCCGCGGTCGTGCCGCGTCCTCGAACCAGGCGAGCCGGTCGGTCGTCGGGAGCCGGACGCGCCGCGCCCAGGGGGCGGCCACCGGGTTTCGCTCCGCGCCGGGGGAGACCCACCAGGGCAGCTCGACCGTCCGCCGCTCGCCCCCGGCGAGGGCGAGGACGAGGGTCGCCGTCCGCCGCTCGGGGTGGACGAAGTCGCGGCGGGTGAGCGCGTCGACCGCGCGGGCGAGGCGCGCGCCAGGCGAGCTGCCCGGGACCTCGCGGGCGAGGGCCGCGACGGCGTCGGCGACCGGCGCGCCGTCGATCTGCACGAGCTCTGCGCCGAGGGGGACGGCGTCCGCGGCGGCGTCGCCGACGATGGCGCGGAGCGCGGCGTCGCGCCACCCCACGACGATCCGACCGCCGGCGCGGCGGAACCCGAGCCCGAGCGCGACCTGCGGGACGCGCCCGGGCGCGGTGACGATGAGGTGGCCGTCCTGGAAGGCGCCGGCGCAGGCCCGGATCCGGTCGTAGAACCGGAGGGGATCGTCCTCGCGGGCGATGGCTCGCTCCGCCGAGACGCAGGCGTCCAGGCGGGCGGCGCCGTCGAAGCCGCCGCCGAGCAGCGTGCGCTTCGCGTCGAGGAAGACGTACCGGGAGCGGATCGCGTCCCGGAGCTCGCAGGTGGTCCGGACGCGATCGCGCGCGGCGCAGAGCGGGGTCTTGCCGCAGGCCGGCTCGGTGGGCAGCGCGCGGCGCCGTCGCACGGGTCGCACGGATGCGACGGCGGTCGCGGCAGGGCGCCGAGACCGCGGGCGGCGCCGCGAACGCCGACGGGATCGTCGCCGGCGCTGACGCGGGGACCGATGGGTCGAGGGCCGAGGCGAGGGTGGCGAGGGCGAGGGCGAAGTGCATGCGGTGGCGGGCGCGCGAGCGGGCCCTGCGCCGAAGCGCCGGACTGCGTGCGCGTCCTCACCAACCGCCGTGGCCCCTCCCCGATTCCGAGCAGGTCGGATCGTGGGGGAGGCGGGCGAGTGAGCGAGTGCTCCCCGCCCACGTGAAATCGGGACTTGGCCTTGGACTTCGGCTCACCTCGCCGTAACGAAGTCCCTCAGCGCCTCCGGGAACGCCTCCACCAGCTCCGCGGGCGCCTCGACCTTCCGCCCCTCGACCATCGACTCGAGCATCTTCGCGTTCGCGACGGCCTGGCCGCGAAAGTGGTTGTTCGTGACGACGTACACGTCCGGCGCCCGGGCCGACTCCGCGAGCTCCTTCACCCGCTCCGCCCACGGCTCGAGCTCGCCCTGCGTGTACAGGTAGTCGTACCGCGCGTCGCGCCCGGCCCCCTTGCGGAACCAGTCGCGGTAGTTCCGGCCGTGGACGCGGACGTAGGCGACCGGCGACGTCACCCGCGCCGCGGGGCGGATCGACGACCGGAAGAGCGGCTGGTCCACGTTCACGAATCCCGGCCCCCGACGCCGCGAGCTCCTCGAGGACCTCCGGCGCGTCCCAGGACGCGTGGCGCACCTCCACGACGAGGGGCAGGCCCGCGAAGGCGGAGAGGACGCCGCGGAGCCACTCCTCCGCGGCCGCGTCGCGCCGGAACGACCACGGGAACTGCAGGAGGGCGGCGCCGAGCCGCCCCTCCGAGTGGAGCCGGTCGAGGGCGGCGCGCGCGGCGTCCACGTCCTCCCGGCCGAAGCCCTCGGTCCGCTCGTGCGTGAACCGCCGCCAGACCTTCGCGCCGAAGCGGAACGCAGGGGCGGCCGACACCCGCTCGCACCAGCGCGCCGCCACGTCCTCCGGGAACGGACGGTAGAAGGTCGCGTTGACCTCGACGGTCGAGAAGAAGCGCGCGAGGTGCGCGAGCCGATCGAACGACCGCGGTGCGCCCGCGGGGTACACGACCCCCGCCCAGTCCGGATACTCCCACCCCGCCGGCCCGAAGCGGATCACGCGGCCCCCGGTCAGCCGTAACCCCGCGGACGCTCGCGGGCAACGAAGCCGCCTGGACCCGCCCCGCCGTCCCGCGGGGGCGCGGCCTCGTCCCAGGGTGCGCCCCCGGGGTAAGATCTCGGGGCACCGGAGGCCCGATGGCGAAGCGCCCCAAGCCGCCCGACGAGGAGACGAGGGAGGTCACCTGGACCGCGCTGCCGCGGTTTCCCTCGTCGTCGGTGAAGCACGCCTACCTCCTCGTCCTCGACGGGCCGCAGTTCGGCGAGATGTTCCCGCTCCCCGAGGGGCGCAAGCTCGTGATCGGCCGGCGCGACGACGCCGACGTGCAGGTCCGCGACGACGGGGTCTCCCGGCGCCACGCCACGATCCGCGTGGAGGGCGAGGGCGCCACCCTCGTCGATCTCGGCAGCGCGAACGGCACCTACGTGAACGGCAAGCGCGTCCCCGAGGCGCACGTCGAGGACGGCGCGCGCCTCCAGATCGGCGGCCACACCACCCTCAAGTTCATCTGGGCGGACGAGATCGAGGCGCTCTACCAGATGCGGCTCGCGGAGGGCGCGCTGCAGGACGCGCTCACCGGGCTCTACAACCGCCGCCACATGGACGAGCGGCTCGGCTCCGAGCTCGCGGCGTCGCAGCGTCACGGGCGCCCGCTCTCGCTCCTGATGGTCGACATCGATCACTTCAAGGAGGTGAACGACGAGCACGGCCACCTCGCCGGCGACGAGACCCTGAAGATGGTGGCGTTCGTCCTGCGCGGCGCGGTCCGCAAGGAGGACGTCCTCGCCCGCTACGGCGGCGAGGAGTTCGTCGTCATCGCCCGCGAGACCCCCCTCGACGGCGCGCGCGCCCTCGGCGAGCGCATCCGTCGGGCGGTGGAGAAGAGCCGCTGCTCGTGGCAGGGGACCGAGCTCGGGGTGACCGTGTCGATCGGCGTGACGGTCTCCGTCGGCCTCACCGAGTTCGTCCCGGGCCGCTCCGAGCGCGAGCTCGTCGAGGCGGCCGACCGGGCGCTCTACGCGGCGAAGCAGCAGGGGCGCAACCGGGTGGTCGCCCTCCCGCTGCCTGCGCCCGAGAAGAGCGCCTCCTGACGCGCGTCTGGCCGCCTGCTGCGGCCTGACGCCGCGCGTCACGCCTCCTTGAACTCCCGCCCGTCCGGAGGGATGCTCTGCCGCGGTTCGAAGACGAGAGCGAGGAAACCCATGACGTCGACGAGAGCCCACGCCCCCGCAGGCTCCGGGGCCGGCGGCCGGGGCGCGGTGATGAAGGTGCCGTCGACCGCCGCTCCGCCGCTCACCGCCGCCGAGCTCGCCACGCTCTCGCAGGCGGAGCGGGCGGCGCGGGCCCTCGAGTCCGATCGGACGCCGCGCGAGGTCCCCATCGATCGCGCGTTCCTCGAGGCGGCCCTCGATCTGCGCCTCGTGATCCGCACGATCGTCGCGGCCTTCGTCCCGCGGTTCGCGGACTGGTGCTTCGTCGACCTCCTCGACGCGGAGGGGGTCCCGCGCCGGGTCGAGGTCGCGCCCGCCGACCCGGACCAGGCCGGCCTCGCCGCGGAGATGCTCTCGCTCGGCTTCGGCCCGGGCTGGGCGACCCCCTCGGCGCAGGCGATCCGCGATCGCGCCCCGCGCCTCTACCGCGAGGTCTCGCCGGAGCTCATGGCGTGGGCCACCCACGACGAGCGCCACCTCGCGGTGTTCCGCGCCATGGGGCCGCGATCGCTCGTGGCGGTCCCGCTCGTCGCGCGCGAGCGGGTGCTCGGCGCGGTCACGCTGGTCCGCTCCACGATGGTCCCGGGCTTCGACGAGTGGACCCTGGTCGTCGCCGGGGAGATCGCCGCCCCGGCCGCCCTCGCCATCGACGTCGCCCGGACCTTCGCGGCGGAGCGCGAGGCCCGGACCGGCGCGGAGCAGCACGCCCAGCCCGCCCGCGCCGCGCGACCCGCGAAGGCAAAGGCGAAGAAGAAGGCCCCGCCGCGGCGCGGCGCGAAGAAGGCGCGGCGCGGTCGCTGACCTAGCGGGCCTTTCCCCTTTCCGCCGGAGCGGGCGAAGGGTCGGGGAGGGGGTTCCCCGGCTACCGGATGTCGCTGCCGGCGGCCTGCAGGAGGCGGAGCGCGGCGAGCTGTGCCGTGAGCCCCTCGGTCGCCTGGGCCACCTCGGCGTTGCGCAGCTGGGTCGTCGCGTCCGCCTGCTCCACCGCGGTCGCCGAGCCCGCCCGGAAGGAGACGTCGACGAGCCGCTGGTTCTCGGCGGCGAGGTCGCGCTGCTCCTTGGCCTTCACGGCGTTGGCGCGGGCGCTCTCGAGGTCGAGGACCGCCTGGCGGACCTCGAGCCGGGCCTTCGACTCCGTCGAGGCGAGGCCCGCCTCCGCCTCGCGGATCCTCGCGTTCGCCTCGCGCAGGTTCGCCTCGCGCAGGCCGCCGTCGAAGATCGTCCACCGGGCAGAGAGGCCGGCGGACCAGAGCTCCGCGCCGGTGAGGCCCCCGATGTTCGCGTCCTGGTAGTGGCCGTAGGCCGCGACGGTCGGGAAGTACGTCCCGACGATCGACTTGCGCTGGGACACCGCCGCGTCGCGGGTGCTGCGCACCGACTTCACGTCGGGGCGGTCGCGCACCGCCGCGTCCTCCATCTTCGACAGCTCCGCCGGGAGCGGCGGCTCCGGAGGGTCCAGCACCTCGAAGTCGGCCGGCTCGTCGATGACCTGGGCGAGGGAGTAGCGCGCCGACAGGTAGGAGTTCCGGGCCCGGAGCACGTCCTGCTCTGCGCGCGCCCGGTCGATCTCGGCGCGGATCAGCGCCACCTTCGCGACGGTCCCCGCCTGGTACCGGACCCGCGCGTCCTTCTCCTGGCGCTGGGCGATCTCGAGGAGGCGCTCGGCCACCAGCGCGAGCTGCCGGAGCGAGGCGGTGGCGTAGAAGGCCTGGGCCGCGCCGAACAGGATGGCCCGGCGGGCGTTCTCGAAGGCCGCCCGCGCCGAGTCCTCGCCCTGGGACGCTGCCTTGATCCCGTACCAGAGCGCGGGAGCGAACAGCACCTGCGAGCCATCGGCGGTCCCCTGCCACTGCTCCTTCGGCACGACCGGAAAGGCCTGCGAGACGAGCTGCTGCCCCTCCGGCACGCCGATCGCCTGCGTCGGCGGCGTCGTGAGGGCGACAGGGAACGGAAGCGACACCGCCTGCTGGCGGGTGTACGTGCCGCCGAGGACGATCTGCGGCAGATAGTAGGACCACGCCTTCCAGTAGCCCTGCTCCACCTGCTGAAGGCGCGCCGCGGACGCCTTGATGTCGTAGTTCCGCTCGCCGGCGAGCCGCAGCGCGTCCCTGATCGCGAGGGTCCGCGCCGCCGCGGCGGGCGCGCCCTGGGGCGGCGCGGGCGGCGCCGGCTGAAGGCTCGGCGGCGGCCCCGGCGGCGTCCCGCCCGGGGAAGCAGGGGTGGCGGGCGCCTGCGCCACGGCGAGCGCAAGCGCGAGGGCGAGCGGGGAAAAGGGGATCATAGGCCGAGCGGAGTATCGCCCGGAACGCGGCGCGTCAAGCGTCTCGGCGGGCCACCGCCCGGCTACTTCCCGGCGCCGCCGGTCAGGTCCTCGATCTCCGCCTCGATGTCCTTCTTCTCGTCGGCGTCCGGCTTGAGCTGGAGGAACCGCCTGAACTCCGAGACCGCCCGGGCCTTCTGCCCCTTCTCCTTGTAGAGGTAGCCGAGGAAGTAGTGGGGCATGGCGTTCTCCTTGTCGTCCTTCGCGGCCCGCTCGTAGATGCGGCAGCGCCGCCTTCGCCCCCTCCGACTCGTGGACCGAGCGGGCGAGCCTGTAGACGACCTGCACCGAGGCCGGGTCGAGCTTCATCACCTCCCGGAACATCCGGATCGCGTCGTCGTGCTTGCCGAGCTTCGCCCGGCAGTCGGCGAGGGCGATCCGGTGGCGCGAGACCTTGGGCGCGGCGGCGACCGCCTTCTCGTACGCGGCGGCGGCGTCGTCGAACCTGCCGTTGGCGAAGAACAGGCTCCCGAGCCGCTCGTGGGCCTCGGCGTACTTCGGCTCGGCGGCGGCCGCCGCGCGGTACGCGTCGATGGCCTCGGTGAGCGCTCCCGAGCGCTCGAGGGCGACGCCGAGCTGCACCCAGTGCTCCGCGCTCTTCGGCGCGAGCTCGGCGCCCTTCTGCAGCGCCGTGATCGCGGCGGGGAGCTCACCCTTCTTGAGCAGCGCGCGGCCGAGCCACAGCCGCGCCTCGGCGAGGCTCATGTCCTCCGCCGTCGCCGCGGTGAGCCGCTGCACCGCCCCGTCCACGTCGCCGCGCTCGAGCTTCACCGCGCCGAGGCGGGAGAGGGCGAGGGCGTGCGCCGGCCGCAGGTCCACCGCCGCCTGGAACGCCTTCTCCGCGCCGGGCAGGTCGCGCGAGCGCCAGAGGAGCGTCCCGTAGAGGACGTGCCCCTCGACCAGGCGCGGGTCGACGGCGAGGGCGCGCTCGAGGCGGGCTCGGGCCACCGCGTCGTCGCCCCGGCCGTGGGCGAGCTTGGCGAGGCCGAGCTCCGCGAGGGCAAACTCGGGGTCGAGGGCGAGGGCGGCCGCGAGCTCCTTCTCCGCCGCCGCCGCGTCGCCCTCGGCGGCGGCGAGCTCGCCGAGGAGCGCGTGCGCCACCGGCTCCCGCGGACCCTTCTCCGCGGCGGCGACGAGCTCGGTCCGCGCCTTGACGAGATCGCCGGAGGCGAGGGCGATCCGTCCGAGGGCGAGCCGCGGCTCGAAGGCCGCCGGGTCGCGGGCGGCGGCGTCCCGGAAGAGGCTCGAGGCATCGCTCGCCTTGCCCGACGCCTCGAGGGCGGCGGCCTTCGCGAGCAGGAGGGCGGGGTCCCCGGGGCTCCTCGCGAGGGCCTGGTCCGCGAGGCTCGAGGCGTCGAGGGCGCGGCCCGCGGCGGCGAGCGCCCGGATCCGGAGCGCCGCGAGGGGCGGGACGCCGGCCGCCTGCGCCGCGAGCGGCTCGAGGGCCGCGATCGCGCCCTGCGCGTCGCCCCTGCGGAGCCGGTGCGCGGCGAGGGCGAGGCGCGCCTCGACGAGGCGCCCATCGGCCTGCACCGCCTTCTCGAGCACCTGGTCCGCCTCCGCCGCCTTCTGCGACACGCGGGAGAGGAGCGCGCCCTTCACCACCAGGGCCCGGGCCCGCTCCGCCGGCGCGAGCTTCTGATCGGCCCCGTCGGCGAGCAGCCACGCGAGCTGCGCCTCGGCGTCGGTCAGGTCGCCAGCGGCCTCCGCGAGGACCGCCAGCTCGAGGCGCGACGGCAAGTGGGCGGGGGTCCCCTGGAGGACCTTCTCGAAGGCGGCCTTCGCGCCGGCGGCGTCGCGCTTCGCCACGAGCGCGAGGGCGGCGCCGTACGCGCCGCGCGGCGTGCCCGGCTTCAGGGCCTCGACCTTCACGAAGAGCGCCGCCGCGCGCGGGCCGTCGCCCCGGACGAGGGCGGAGCGCGCGAGGAGCGCGACGACGTCGACGTCGGGCGCCACCTTGGCTGCGGCCGCCTCGAGGGCGTTCTCCTGCGGCGCGCTGGCCGGCCCCGACGCGTTCGCGAGATCCACCGCGAGGCGCGACGCGAGGGCGGCGACGCTCCCCTTCTCCTCCGCCGCGAGCCGCTCGGCGTTGCGCCGGGCCTGATCGAGGGCGGCGGCGGGCGCGCCGTGGCGCAGCTCGAGGACGGCGACCGCCATGGCGTGGACCATCGCCGCGTCGAGTCCGTCCGGGTCCGCGGCGAGGGCCCGGGCAGCGGCATCGACCGCCGCGCGGTCCCCCGCGTACTCGGCCCGCTGGAGCGCGGTGCGGGCCTCGGCGACCATCGCCGCGACCTTCCCCGAGTCTCCGCGGCGGAACGAGCGCAGGAAGAAGAACCCCTGCTTCGTGAAGCCGGCGCCGATCCCGACGCCGAGCACCACGAGGAGCGCCGCCAGCGGGATCACGAGCTTCTTCCAGAGCGGGCGCCGCTCCTCGCCGTCGTCGGAGTCGAGCACCGGCCGGCCCTTGCCCTCGACGACCTTGGCCGCGGCCATCCGGTCGCCGAAGGGCGTCCCCGCCGAGGGCGCCGCCTGCGTCGCGCTCGAGGCGACCGGCTCCGCTGCGACCTTCCGGAGCGCGTCGCCGAACGCGGGCACCGCCCCGATGGGGGTCCAGGTGCCGCCACCGTCGGACGAGACGTCCTCGTTCCCCATCAGCTCGCCCTTCCCGAGCATCTCGACGACCTGCGCCTCGACGAAGGGGCCGAAGACCTTGCCCGAGCGGCGGCGGACCTTGAACGAGGTCGCGCCGGACGGGGCGCCCCCCGCGCGCGCCGCGGCGGGTGCGGCGCCCTCGCCGTCGGCGCCGAACAGCATCTCTAGATCTTCCTGCGGCTGCGCGTCCTCGGCGCCGGCCGGGCGCGCCGGCGCGGGTGCGGCGGCAGGGGGAGGGCTCGAGAACTCAATCTCGCCGAAGCCGACGTCGTCCGCTGCGGGTGAGGAGGACTCCGCAGGCGCGAGGTCGGGCAGCGGGAGATCCGGCGGCGGCGCGACCGGCAGCTCCGCGCCGCGGGGTGGATCGGGCTCCACCGGGAGCGGATCCGCCATGTCGGCCGGCGAGAAGGCGAAGGGATCCGACCCGCCGGAGGGCGGCGCTTCGAACGGCTCCGCCGGTGGCGCGAACGCCTCCTGCGCGGGCGCCGGGAGCGGCACCGGCGCCGCGAACGGATCCGGCGCGGCGCGGGCTCCTCGGCAACCGGGAACGGCTCGTCCGGCGGGGGCGGCGCGATGGGTCCACCCGCCGGCGCCGGCAGCCGCACCGGCCCGCCCGCGAAGGCCTCCGCCGGCGGGCGCGGCGCGCTGACCTCCTCGGCGGGCGCCGGGAGCGGCACCGGCGCGGGGGCGTCGGAAGCCGCCGCCTCCTTGCGCACCGGGAAGGTGTTCCGGCACTTCGGGCACCGGACGTTCAGCCCCGTCGCGGGGACGCGGCAATCGTCGATGGTGTACGCCACTCCGCAGTGCGGGCACGCGACCTTCATGTCGTCTTCCTTTCCCGGGTCGCCTCGCCCGGCGCGCCCCGGGGGCCCTCCGGGGAGGGCGCGGGCGCGTCCCCGGAGCTCCCTTGCCCCGCGACGCGGGGCTGGGGAGGGGAGTCGTCCGGCTCGAACCGCCGCCGGAGCGCCAGGTAGTCCTCGTACTCGGCCGTGGAGCGCGAGTCGGCGACCTCGCCGTCGGCGGCGAGCCGCGCGTGCAGCAGCTGCGCGGCGATGCCGTCGGTGCCCTCGACGTCGAGGTCCGGCGCCTCGGCGAGCTCACCGGCCGCGAGGGCGTGGTAGCGCGCGCGCAGGTCGAGGTAGCGCAGGAACGCCTCGACCACCGCGGACGGCGCGAGCTGGGCGTGCCCGCCGACCTCGCGGACGAGGCGCGCGCGCCGGAGCCGGAGCCACAGCGCGTCGTCTGCCGGCGACGCGCCCGCGCGCGTGGCGATGACCGTGGGCCCGAATCTCGGGCGGGACCGTGCGGAAGCCGTCGGAGTCCGCCGGGCCGGCGAGCGCCCTCAGCACCTCGACGGCGCGCCCCATCGCGTCTGCGGAGACGAAGTTCCGGATCTGCCGGTTCGCCTCGCGCAGGCGGGCGGAGAGGCGCCGCAGGAGCCGCAGCGCAATCTCGCCGTTCCGCCGGACGAGGTCGTCGAACGCGGCCTGGTCGATCTCGAGGATGCGCGAGGGCGCCTCCACCACCGCCGTCGCGGAGCGGGGCTGCCCCTCGAGGAGCGCCATCTCGCCGAAGGCCTCGCCCGGGCCGAGGTGCGCGAGGGTGATCTCGCGGGCGCCGACCCGCTTCACGATCCGGACCTCGCCCGCCTGGATGACGTACATCCGGCTGCCGGGGTCGCCCTCCTCGAACACCACGGCGCCCGCCGGGAAGTCGCGTCCGTAGATTTCGGCGGCGGAGAGCTCCGGGGTCATGGCGGGGTTCCCAGGCCGGTGGGCGCGGAAAAAGCGTCGTGGTCACGCGACGGTACCACCCGGCCGGCGGACCGTTCAAGGACGGCATCCCCGCCCCCGCGGCGTGGTAGACGAGGGGGGATGGCGGGTTTCGGAGAGGCGCTTCGCGAGCGGCTCAAGGCCTGGACCTTCGAGCTCGGCGGGCCGGGGACCCGCGCCCGCCTCGAGAAGCTCACGCCTCCCCGGAACGAGTACGGGGTCGATCCCTACGGCCTCGACGTCGAGTACGTCGTCGCCGCCATCGCGCCGCTCCTCTGGCTCTACAAGCGGTGGTTCCGGGTCGAGCTCCTGGGCGTCGATCACGTGCCGAGCGAGGGGCGCGTCCTCGTCGTCTCGAACCACTCCGGCCAGCTCCCCTTCGACGCGGCGATGATCGAGGTCGGGCTGCTCGTCGACAAGGACCCGCCGCGCGTCGCGCGGGCGCTCGTCGAGCGCTGGGTCCCGACGCTCCCCTTCGTCTCGACCTTCATGGCGCGCTGCGGCCAGATCGTCGGCACCCCCGAGAACTGCCGCCGGCTCCTCGCGGCCGACGAGGCGCTCCTCGTCTTCCCGGAGGGCGTGCGGGGGCTCAACAAGCCCTTCCGCGAGCGGTACCGGCTCCGGAAGTTCGGCCTGGGGTTCATGCGCCTCGCCCTCGAGTCCGGCGCGCCCATCGTCCCCTGCGGCGTCGTGGGCGCCGAGGAGCAGGCCCCCGCCCTCGCGGACCTCAAGCCCCTCGCGAAGCTCCTCGGGTTCCCCGCCTTCCCCATCACGCCGACGATCCTCCCCTTCCCCCTCCCCGCGCGCTACCACATCCGCTTCGGCGAGCCGCTCCGGTTCACCGGCTCGCCCGACGACGACGACGCCGAGCTCGAGCGCAAGGTGGCGGAGGTCGAGGTCGCGGTGCGCGCGCTCCTCGACCGCGGGCTCGCCGAGCGCCGGAGCATCTACCTGTGAGCGTCGGGGGGGACCGCGTGAGTCGCTTCGAGGCCGGGCCGCCGAGCCTCCCGGGCATGCCCGGCACCGTCCTCGTCACCGGCATCTCGGGGAACCTCGGCCGCGCCCTCGCGAAGCAGCTGCACGGCGAGACGCAGGTGGTGGGCGTCGACCGGCGGCCCTTCGAGGGCCGCCCGAAGGACGTCGTCCACTACCAGGTGGATCTGCGCAAGGCGAAGGTGGAGGAGGCGTTCCGGCACCACCGGATCGAGGCGCTCATCCACCTGGGCATCGTCCACGACCCCCGCATGCCGCGGAGCGAGGCCCACGGGTTCAACGTCGTCGGCACGCACAAGATCCTCGACCTGTGCGTGCGCCACGGCGTCCGGAAGGTGGTGGTGCTGTCCTCGGCCAACGTCTACGGCCCGCGCCCGGACAACTCCAACTTCCTCCCGGAGGAGACGCCGCTCATGGCGGCGGAGCGGTTCAGCGAGATGCGGGACCTCATCGAGCTCGACATGTACGCGCAGTCGTTCATGTGGAAGTACCCCGAGCTCGAGACGGTGATCCTGCGCCCGGTGAACATCGTCGGGCCGACGGTCCGCAACGCGCCCTCGAACTACCTGCGGCTCGCACGCCCGATCACGGTCCTCGGCTTCGACCCCATGGTGCAGCTCGTCCACGAGGAGGACGTGTGCCGCGCCCTGGTCCTCGCCCTGCGCCCTGGGCTGCGCGGCGTCTTCAACGTGACCGGCCCGGGCGAGGTCCCGCTCTCCTCCGTGCTGCGCGAGCTGGGGCGCAGGCCCGTGGCGGTGCCCCATCCCTTCGTCCGCCCCCTGGTCCGCCGGGCGTTCGAGGCACGCCTCACCGGGTTCCCGCCCGAGGAGGTGGACCACATCCAGTACCTGTGCGTGGTGGACGGCTCGCGGTTCGCGCGCGACGCGGGCTGGGCGCCGTCCCGGTCGCTGCGCGAGACGATCCGCAGCGTCACCTGAGGCGCCGGGGTATACGTCGGCCATGCTCGACCGGCTGTGCCGAGGCCTCGTCCCGACGCACGGGATCCGCGCCGTGTTCGTGCGGGTGGGCGACACCGCGCGGATGGCGCGGATGCTCCACGGCCTCTACCCGACGAGCGCCCGGCTGTTCGCCGAGGCGCTCGCCGCCGGCGCCCTCGTCGGCGCCCTCCAGAAGGATCAGGGGCAGCGATCAACCTCCAGCTCGAGTGCGACGGCCCGATCGGCGGCCTGTTCGTGGACGCCGATCCCGCCGGGAACCTCCGCGGCTACGTCCGGCACCCCGGGGTGCACTTCCCGGGCGACCCGGCGCGCGGCGCCCGGGCCGCACTGGGCGGCTCCGGGTACCTCTCGGTCCTGCGCGACCTCGGGGGCGGCCAGTTCTACCGCAGCGCGGTCGAGCTCGAGGACCTCGAGGTCGCCGCCGACCTGCGCCGGTGGTTCGCCTCGAGCGAGCAGGTGAACACCGCCCTCGGGCTCACGGTCGCCCCGCGCGCGGACGAGCCGCTCGGCGACGTCGTCGGGCTGCTCGTGCAGCGGCTCCCCGACGGCGACGACGCCGCGGTCGAGGAGGCGCGGCGCCGGATCGAGCGGGGGGTGCTCGACTCCGCCGTCGCGGCCGGGCTCGGTGCCCAGGACGTGATCCGGGCGGTCGCGGGTGACGGGTTCGACCTCCTCGCCGACGTGGAGGTCGCGTACCGGTGCGGGTGCAGCGCCGAGCGGGCCCGGGTGGCGGTCTCCGCCCTCGGGGCCGACGGGGTGGCCGACGTGATCGCGAAGGAGCGGGAGGCGGTCATCACCTGCGAGTTCTGCCGGACGCGGTACGTGGTGACCGAGCCCGAGCTCCAGGACATCCGGCGGCGGCTCCTCGCGTCGGCCCAGGCGGGCGGCGCCTCGTGATAGATTCGAGACCTCGACGCCGCACACCCGGCCGCGCCCGGAGGCCCGCCATCGCCACCGCGAAGAAGAGGAAGACCCGCGCGCCCGCGAGGCGCGCAGCCCGCCCCGCCCGCGCCGCGCCCCGCGCCCGGGTCCGGGCACCCGCCGACGATCACCCCATCGGCGAGGGCGTCGCGGACGGCTTCGCCCTCGACCGGCTCGCCGCGCCCGCCCGGCTGAAGCGGAGCCCCAAGAAGGCGGTGCGGGAGCTCGGCTGGGCCGCGTTCGGCGAGGTCGCCCGCGCCTTCGCCGTCCAGATCGCGCGCCGCTTCCGCCCGGCGGTGGTGGTGGGGATCGCGAAGGGCGGCGTCTTCGTCGGCGGCGCCCTCGCCGCGGCGCTCGGGTCGGACTTCTACCCGGTCCGGATCGAGAAGCGGCGCCGGGACGCGGGGATCCTCCCCGAGCCCGTGCAGGAGCTGCCCGATCTCACCGGCAAGCGGGTCCTCGTCGTCGACGACGTGGCCTCGACCGGCGCGACCCTCGCGCGCGCCCGGGCCCTCGCGCGCAAGGCCGGCGCCCGCGAGGTGAAGACCGCGGTGCTCGTCGCGCGCCCCCGGGGCGCGCGCCCGGACTTCTCCGCCTTCGCCACGGACGAGCTCATGCTCTTCGGCTGGGACTACCAGCTCGACCAGGCGAGCTCCGGCCCCGACGACCCGGGGGAGGTCGGCGTCTAGGAGCGCCAGCGCTCTCCGGCGCCGGGCGGCATGAAGCGGGTCGTCCTCGGGACCGCGGGTCACATCGACCACGGGAAGACGTCGCTCGTCCGCGCGCTGACCGGCATCGACACCGACCGGCTCCGCGAGGAGAAGCGCCGCGGGATCACGATCGAGCTCGGCTTCGCCCACCTCGCCCTGCCGGACGGCACGGTGGCGGGGGTGGTGGACGTCCCCGGGCACGAGCGATTCGTCCGCGCGATGGCGGCGGGGGCGGGCGGGATCGACCTCGTCGTCCTCGTCGTCGCGGCGGACGAGGGCGTCATGCCCCAGACCCGCGAGCACCTCGACATCTGCCGGCTGCTCGGCGTGCCGCGCGGCCTCGTGGCGGTGACCAAGGCCGACCTCCTCCCTGGCCTGGGCGCCGACTGGCTGCCCCTCCTCGAGGAGGAGATCCGCGCCGCGACGAAGGGGACCTTCCTCGAGGGGAGCCCGCTCATCCCGGTCTCCGCGACGACCGGCGAGGGGCTGCCCGGACTCGTCGCGGCGATCGGCCGGCTCGCGGCCGAGGTCCCGGAGCGGCCCGCCGACGGCCCCACCTACCTGCCCGTGGACCGCGCCTTCTCGATGAAGGGCTTCGGGACCGTCGTCACGGGGACGCTCCTCTCCGGGCAGATCGCGGAGGGGGACGAGGCCGTCCTCCTCCCGCCCACGCCCGGCGTCGGACCGCTGCGGGTCCGCTCGGTGCAGGTCCACGGGAAGGCGACGCCCCGCGCCCTCGCCGGGCAGCGGACTGCCGTGAACCTCGCCGGCGTCGAGCCCTCCGCGATCCGGCGCGGCCAGGCCGTCGGCGCGCCGGGCGTGATCCCGGTCTCGTCGATCCTCGACGTGGAGCTCACCCTCCTCGCCGTCGCGCCGAAGGCGCTGCGCCACCGGGCCCGGCTCCTCCTCCACGTCGGCACCGCCCAGGTGGCGGCCACGGTGGCGCTGCTCGATCGCGGTCCCCTCCCCAGCCCCGCTTCGCGGGGCGGTGGAGGTCCGGGGACGAGCGAGCTCGCGCCGGGGGCGACCGCCTTCGCGCAGCTCCGGCTCTCGGAGCCGGTGGCCGCGCTGCCCGGGCACCGCTTCATCCTCCGCGGGTTCTCCGCGCTGGAGGGGCGCGGCCGGACCGTGGCGGGCGGGCGGGTCCTCGCGGTCGCGGCCCCGAAGCGACGCCGCGGCCGGGCCGACGGGCTCCGCCAGCTCCAGGCCCTCGCGGGCGGCGACCCCGACGCGCGCCTCGAGGCGGTGCTCGAGACCGCCGGGCCGGCGGGGCTCGACCTCCCGGGCCTGGTCGGCCGGACCGCCCTCCCCCCCGGGCGATCCAGGCCGGGCTGGAGCGGCTCGGCTCGCGCGGGGCGGCCCTCCTCTTCGACCGCGATCGGCGCGCCTGGGTCTCCGGTGCCGTGGCGCGGGCGCTCTCCGAGCGGCTCGCCGCGGAAGTCGACGCCTTCCACCGCGCGCACCCCCTCGCCGCCGGCGTGGGGCGCGAGGAGCTGCGCGGGCGGCTCCCGCCGGTGGTGGACCCGCGGCTCTTCCAGCGCCTGCTCGCGCAGCTCGCCGAGCGGAGCGGTCTCCTCGTGGAGGGGGACCACGTCCGCCGCGCCGGCCACGCGGCAGCGCAGGCGAAGGGCGCGGGCGGCGCGCTCAAGGAGAAGGTCGCCGGGGCCCTCGCGGCGGGCGGGGTCGCGCCCCCGCGGATCGCCGACCTCGCCGCGACCGTGAAGGCGAGCGAGGCCGACGTGCAGGCGGTGCTGAAGCTCCTCGCCGCCGAGGGTCGCGCGGTCCGGGTCTCGGCCGAGCTCTGGTACGACGCGCTCGCCCTGGCGGCGCTCCGCGAGCGGCTGGTGGCGTTCCTCCGGGAGCGCAAGGCGATCACCACGCAGGAGTTCAAGGACCTCGTCGGCGCGACCCGCAAGCACGTCATCCCCCTCGCCGAGCACTTCGACGCCGAGCGTGTCACCCTGCGCGTGGGCGAGAAGCGGGTGCTGCGCGGCGAGGGGAAGCCGTGAGCGAGGCGGCGCGCCGGTCGCTCCTCGCGGGGCTCGCGGAGGTCGGGGCGTCGCTCCGGGCGGAGCGAAGCGAGGAGGGGGTCCACCGCCGCGTCCGGCGCGAGCTCGAGGCGCTCGGGCTCGTGTCGGCGCTCCTCCGCGGCGCCGAGGACCGCTCGTCGATCGTGTGGGTGTCGGCGCCGGAGCCGCTCCGCCGCGAGTTCGTCCAGCGCACCGGGACGGCCCCGGAGGGGTTCTCCGGGCCGATGAGCGCCTTCGCGCGCGCGATCCTCGCCGACGGCTGCGCGTACACCGACGACTGGGCGGCGCAGGCGGCGAGCTTCCTGCCGGCGGCGCTGGCCCGCGAGGTGACCGCGGTGGTCCGGCGCGCCGGGTTCGAGTCGTCGATCGGGGTCCGGATCGACGCGCCGGCGGGGGACGGGCTGTACCTCGTGATCGCCTCGCGGCTGCTGCGGAGCGGGGACGTGCCGGCGGTCCGGCTCTTCGGCGCGCAGCTGGCGTCCGCGCTCGACGCGGCGCGGACCATCGCGGACCTCTCCCGGCGCAACGCGCACCTCGCGGTCCTCGCCAGGGTGGCCGAGCTGAGCGGCGAGGCCACCGACCTCGCCGGCTTCTTCGCGCGCGCCTCGGCGGTGGTGCGGCCGGTGGCGGGGTACGCCGGGTGCGCGGTCTACGTCTGCGACGCGGCGGCGGGCGAGCTCGTCCGCGTCCACCTCGACGACGGCGCGCCCGCCGCGCTCGAGGAGCGCGGGCGGCGGATCCCGCTCGCGTCGCCGCTCGGCGCCGTCGTCGCCGAGCGGACCCCCCGGGTGATGCCGGTGCCGTACCCCGGCGGCAGCGCCGCGATCCTGGAGGCGCTCCCGTTCCGGTCGGTCGCCTGGGTGCCACTCGTCGCCCGCGCCCGGGGGGTCGGCGTGCTCGTCGCCGGGTTCGATGGGGGGGTCGAGGTCGCGTCCGCGTCCGTCGAGCTGCTCTCCTCCGTCGCCGCGCACTTCGCGAGCGCCGTCGCGTCGCAGGACCTCCTCGGGGACCTGCGGCGGCGCGTCGACGAGCTGACGCTCCTCGTGGACGTCGCGCGGGCGTCGGCCCAGCTCGACCCCGTGCTCCTGCTCGAGGGCGCCCTCCGCCGTGTCGCCGCCACCGTCGGAGCCGAGCTGGCCGGCGCGTGGCTGCGCGAGGGCGAGCGGCTCGTGCTGCTCTCGAGCGTGGGGATGGACGCCGCGTGCGTCGCGACCGTGGCCGACCTGGGCCCGGAGGACGGCGCGCCCGGCCTCGCCGTGGAGCGCCGCGCCGCGGTCCGCGCGTCCGCGGCGGAGGCGTTCGGAGCGCGGACGCCTCCGGGCCGCTGCGGCGCGGTCCGGTCCGCGCTCGCCGTCCCCCTCCTCGCGAAGTCCGACGCGGTCGGCGCCCTCCTCTTCGCGCGGATCGAGGGGCCGCCCTTCGGCGAAGGGGAGGCGGCGGTCCTCTCGTCCCTCGGCGCCCAGCTCGGCGTCGCGGTGGCGGCGGCACGGCTCTTCGCCGACGTCCGGCAGCGGCTCTCCGACCTCGAGGCGGTGCACGCCCTCACGCTCCGCGTCTT
Organism: uncultured delta proteobacterium; assembly: GCA_963739565.1. GTDB lineage: Bacteria > Myxococcota > Myxococcia > Myxococcales > Anaeromyxobacteraceae > Anaeromyxobacter. Next base: position 194,176 of record CAVUBF010000002.1, read on the forward strand.
CGCGAACGCCCCCGGCGACGTCGCCGCGCTGCTCCAGGACGGCTGCCGCGAGCTCGTCCGGGCGCTCTCGGCGCGGGCGGCGGCGATCTTCCTCACCGCCTCGGACGGGACCACCCTCGAGCTGGCCGCGGCGGAGGGGCTCCCGACGCCGCTCCGCGACCTGGTCCTCGACCGGGACCTCGGCTTCTCCGCGGAGGTGATGCGGGGGCGCGCCCCGCTCCAGAGCGAGGACGTCACCCGCGACCCGCGCTCGCGCCTCGCCGGCCGCCTCGACCTCGAGCCGCTCGCGGTCCTCGCGGTGCCGCTCGTGTCGCGGCGCGACGTCCGCGGGATCGTCTACGTCGGCGACCGCGCCGGGCGTCGCTTCGGGCCGGGCGAGGTCGCGGTCGCGAATGCCCTCGCGGGCGCCCTCGGGGTAGGGCTCGAGAACGCCGAGCTCTACGCCGACGCGCGCCGCCGCGTGGAGGAGCTCTCGGCCCTCAACGAGCTCGGCCGCGCGATCGGCGCGTCCCTCGACCTGGAGGAGGTCCTGCGCGAGGCCGCCCAGGCCGCCCGCCAGCTCCTGGGCTCGGCGCGCGCGTACGTGATCCTCCACGAGTCCATGACCGGCGAGCTCTCCTTCGGCGCCGGGGCCGGCCTGGACGACTCGGCGCTGCGCGGGATGCGCGGGCCGGTTCCGCCGGGCACGGTGCTCGAGCGCGTCCTCCGCGACCGCCGGCCTGCGGTCGTCGCGGACACGGCCGCATCGCCGGACGTCGGGGAGCCGTACCGCCGCCGGTTCGGCGGCAGCGCGCTCGCCGCGGTCCCGGTGCTGCTGCGCGGCGAGCCGCTCGGGGTCCTCGTCGCGGAGGAGACCGCGGGGCCGCGGCCGTTCTCGGACTCCGACCTGGAGCGGCTCACCGCCGTCGCCGACCGGCTCGCCGTCGCCATGGAGAACGCTCGGCTGTACCTCGAGACGAGGGACCGCGCCGAGCAGCTCGCGCTGCTCCACGAGGTCGGCCGCTCGCTCGCCCAGAGCCTCGACATCGAGCGGGTGCTGGACGACGGCGTCCGCAACCTCGCGCGCATCGTGAGCGCGCCGGACGCGTACCTCTGCCTCCTCTCCGACGACGGCGCCTCGATCGTGTTCCGGGCCGTGACCGGCGGGTGCGAGCCGCTCCGGGGCCGCGTGTTGCCGGTCCATCCCGCCGAGGACAGCCTCGCCTCGCGGGTCATCGCGAGCCGCGAGCCGCTCGTCGTGGAGGACGCCCTCGCCGATCCCCGGGTGAAGCCGGAGCTCCTCGCGCTCACCCGCGCCCGGGCGTACCTCGCGGTGCCGCTCGTCGTCCGCGACCGCGCCATCGGCGCGATCGTCATCGTCGAGACGCGCCGCCCCCGCCTCTTCACCCCCGCCGAGGTCGAGCGGGCCGCGGCCATCGCGAACCAGCTCGCGGTCGCCGCCGAGAACGCCCGGCTGTACGAGGACCTCCGCCGGAGCTACGCGCAGCTCGCGCACGCCCAGCAGCAGCTCGTGCAGGGCGAGCGGCTCGCCGCCCTCGGCGAGCTCTCGGCGGTCGTCGCGCACGAGGTTCGCAACCCGCTCGGCGTCATCTTCAACTCCCTCGGATCGCTCCGGCGGCTCGTGCGCCCGATGGGCGACGCGAAGATGCTCTTCGACATCGTCGAGGAGGAGGCCGAGCGGCTGAACCGCATCGTCGGGGACCTCCTCGACTTCGCGCGCCCCTCGACGCCCGAGGTCCGGCCCGAGCCACTCGGCCGTGTGGCCGAGGACGCCGTCGGCGCGGCGGTGGTCCCCGCCGGGGGCCGGATCGACGTGGTGCGAGAGCTCGACCCCGACCTGCCGGCCATCCCCATGGACGCGCGCCTCGTACGCCAGGCGGTGCTCAACCTCGCGGTGAACGCGGTCCAGGCCATGGCACGGGGCGGCCGGCTGACCCTGCGGACCTTCCGGGATGGGGACCGGGCGGTCGTGGAGCTCGAGGACACCGGAGGCGGCATTCCGGACGAGGTCCGGGGGCGGATCTTCGAGCCGTTCTTCACGACGAAGGCGAGCGGCACCGGGCTCGGGCTCGCGGTGGTCCGCCGCATCGTCGAGGGCCACGGGGGCGAGATCCAGGTCCGGAGCGTCCCCGGCGCGGGCACCACCTTCTCGCTCCGGTTCCCGCTCGCGGAGCCCCCCGTTGAAATCGGGCCGGCGATGCGTTGAATCCCGACCCGTGACGGCGTCCCCCACCCCGCGCGACCTCGCGTCCGACGAAGCGCCCGATGCCGTCCCGGCCAGCGCGGCGGGCGGGAAGGTCCTCGTCGTCGACGACCAGAAGAACATGCGCGCGACGACCGCCATCGTCCTGCGCAGCGCCGGTCACGTGGTGGAGGAGGCGGAGGACGGGGCCGCCGCGCTCCGCCGGGTCCAGGGGGAGGTCTTCGACGTCGTCCTCACGGACCTCCGGATGGCCTCCGTCGACGGGATGGCGGTGCTGCGCGAGGTGCGCCGGCTCGCCCCGGAGACCCAGGTCATCGTGATGACCGCCTACGGGACCATCGAGTCGGCGGTGGAGGCGATCCGCCGGGGCGCCTACGACTTCCTCGCCAAGCCCTTCAAGGAGGACGAGCTCCTCCTGCGCGTCTCGAAGGCGATCGAGAAGCGCCGCCTCGTCGGCGAGGTGAGCCTCCTCGCGGGCGAGTTCCGCCGCCGCTACGGTCTCGAGCACATCGTCGGCCGCTCGCCGGCGATCCAGGACCTGCACGAGCGCGTGCGACGCGTCGCGGCGACCGACGCCACCGTCCTCATCTCCGGCGAGTCCGGCACCGGGAAGGAGCTCGTCGCCCGGGCGCTCCATGTCGCGAGCCGGCGGGGCGAGCGCGCCTTCGTGCCGGTGAACTGCGCGGCGATCACCGAGACGCTCCTCGAGTCGGAGCTGTTCGGCCACGCCAAGGGGTCCTTCACCGGCGCGACCCGCGCCCGGCGCGGCCTCTTCGAGGAGGCGACCGGCGGCACGCTCTTCATCGACGAGATCGGCGAGACGACCCCGGGGTTCCAGGCGAAGCTCCTCCGGGCGCTGCAGGAGGGCGAGATCCGCCGGGTGGGCGAGTCCACCTCGGTGCAGGTCGACGTCCGGGTGATCGCGGCGACGAACCAGGACCTGCGCCGCGCCATCGCGGAGCGCCGGTTCCGCGAGGACCTGTACTACCGGCTCGCCGTGGTCCCGATGCGGATCCCGCCGCTCCGGGAGCGCCGGGAGGACGTCCCGCTCCTCGCTGCCCATTTCCTCGACCGGTTCGGGCGGCGCACGGGGGCACCGCGGACGCTCGCGCCGGACGCCGTCGCGCGGCTGGTCGAGCACTCCTGGCCCGGAAATGTCCGCGAGCTCGAGAACGTCATCGAGCACGCCGCCGCGCTCTCGCCCGGGCCGGAGATCCGCGCGATCGACGTCCAAATCGACGCGCTCGCGCCCTCGGCGGCGGGCCCCGGCGGGGCGCGCACGCTCGCCGCGGCCGTGGAGGAGGCGGAGCGCGGGGCGATCGAGGCGGCGGTGATCCGCGCCGGCGGGGACCTCGCGCGCGTCGCCCGCGAGCTCGGCGTCTCGTCCACGACGCTCTGGCGGAAGATGAAGCGGCTCGGCGTGGACGGGCGCGGCCCCTTGCAGGGCTGAACGCTCCATTTCAAATCTGCAATGGAACGCGGAATCCGGGGTGGACCCGGATCCCGCCGCCCATCGCAAGGTACTGGAATCACGGCGGGTCAGCAGCCCGTTGCGCTCCCGCGGGGGCTGGCACCGAGGTTGCTATACCTCAGAGCAGAAGTGCAAAGCCGCCTGTTGAATGTCGGTCCCCCCCCGCCACTTCAGCTGCGCTTTGCACTTCTCTTTTTTTTCCGAGTGCGGAAATGCTCGCGTTCCTCATCGTCGACGCTGATCGCAACTTCCGGGACGCGCTCGCGATCGCGCTCCGCCTCGACGGTCACCTCGCCGTAGCCACCGGCGACGACGACGACGCCTGCGAGCGGCTCCGCGTGGTCCGGTTCGACTGCTGCCTCGTCGACGCCCACCTCTCCGGCGCCGACGCGCTCCTCGAGATCGCCGCGGGCGCCGGGATGCTGGCGATCGCGACGAGCCCGCACCCGGACCTCCTCGCCGCGGCGGCGTCGCGCCACCCGAGCGCCGAGGCCCTCTCGAAGCCGTTCGGCGCGAGCGAGCTCGTCGCGCGCGTGCCGACCCGGGCTACCGCGGCGTAGCGCCCTCGAGTGACCGCTGCCGCGGCTCCGCCGCGGCGGCTGCCGCGTCGCGACGCACGGTTGGATGCACGCGGAACCGCGGAATGAACGAGACCGCGCGAGCATCGGCAGCCGCGTCGTCTCGCGCCCGAAGGCGCGAGACGACGGTGTTTACAGCAGAATGGCGCTCGCCACCTGGGCGAGGCGCGCCACCGGCTCCGCGGCGAGGCCGAGCAGCACCACCACCGCCACGGCCGCGCCGAGCGCGATCGCCATGCCGGCGGTGGAGAGCGTCTCCGCCTCTCCCTCGGCCGGGCGCATGTACATGTAGACGATGACGCGGAGGTAGTAGTACGCGCCGAGCACGCTCGTGAGGACGCCGACGATGGCGAGCCCGTAGAGCTGCGCCCCGACCGCGGCCTGGAACAGGTACAGCTTCGCGACGAACCCCGCGGTGGGCGGGACGCCGGCGAGCGAGAAGAGGAACACCGCCATCGCGAAGGCGAGGGCCGGCCGGCGCCGGGCGAGGCCGGAGAACCGGTCGAGATCCCAGGTGTCGGCGGGCTCGTCGTCGCCGCGCCCGCGCCGCTCGATGGCGCCCACCACCGCGAAGGCGCCGATGGCGGTCGCGCTGTAGGCCGCGAGGTAGAAGAGGATGCCGGCGAGCGCCTTGTCCCGCGCGCCCGCCACCGCCGACGAGACGATGCCGACGAGCAGGTAGCCGGCGTGCGCGATGGAGGAGTAGGCGAGCATCCGCTTCACGCTCCGCTGCGGGAGCGCGAGGAGGTTGCCGAACACCATCGTGAGGACCGCGAGGGCCGAGATGATGCCGCCGAGGGCGGCCGTCGGTGCCGCGCCGCCGCCCGCCGCGCCGAGGAAGATCCGGGCGAGCACGGCGAAGGCGGCGGTCTTCACGCCGGCCGCCATGAAGGCGGTGACCGGGGTCGGGGCGCCCTCGTAGACGTCGGGGGTCCAGGCGTGGAACGGGACCGCCGCGACCTTGAAGGCGATGCCGGCGGCGACGAGGCCGAGGCCGGCGAGGTGCAGCGGCGAGCCGCCGCCCCGGGACGAGGTCGGAGAAGAGCGTCGTGCCCGTCGCGCCGTAGAGCAGCGCGGCGCCGTACAGGAAGAGCGACGACGAGATCGCGCCGAGGACGAGGTACTTGAACGCCGCCTCCGCGGGCTTGCGGCCGCGCCGCATGTAGGCCGCGAGCGCGTAGGTCGCGAGGCTCATCGTCTCGATGGCGATGAAGGCGACGAGGAAGTCGCTCGCCATGCCGAGGAGCGACATGCCCGCCGCGCCGAAGGTGGCGAGGGCGTAGAACTCGCCGCGCTCGGCGTCGCGCGCCTCGAGCCAGCCCGCGCCCACCAGGGCGGAGAGGGCGAGGCCGCCGCACACGATGACGGTGACGAAGGCGGAGAAGTTGTCGCTCATCCCCTGCCGGCCGAAGACCGCGCCGACCGGCGGCATCCAGGCGGCGTAGAGCCCCGCCGCCGACGCGAAGGCGACGGTGAGGACGGCCTGGTAGCCCCGCTTGCCGGAGACGAGGAAGACCTCCGAGAGCAGGAGCGCGATGGCGCCGACGGTGAGGATCGCCACCGGCACGAGCGCCACGAAGTCGCGGGTCGGGAAGCCGGTCATGTCAGTGGACCTCGGGGTGGGCGGGCGGCACCGGCATGACCGGCATGGCCGGGACCGGCGCGGGGAGCGCCGCGCGGGCGGCGAGCGCCGTCGTCTGCGTCCCGACCTGCGGGCCGCGCCCGAGCCGCACCTCGGCGGCCTGGAAGCGCTGGACCAGCCGGTCCACCGCGGGCTTCGCGGGCGCGAGGAACGGCTGCGGCAGGACCCCCATCACCACGATGAGGACGATCATCGGGGCGAGGACGAAGCCCTCGCGCACCGTGAGGTCGGGCAGGTGCCGGTTGTGCTCGTTCGTGAGCTTGCCGAAGAAGACCTTCTCGACGAGCAGCAGCATGTAGACCGCGCCGAGGATCACGCCGGTCGCGGCGAGGGTGGAGAAGACCGAGGCGTGCTCGAGGCGCGAGAGCCAGGTCCCGGAGAGGATGAGGAACTCGCCCACGAAGCCGTTGGTGCCGGGGAGGCCGACCGACGACAGCGTCACGATGACGAAGACCGTGGCGATGAGCGGGACCTGCTTCGCGAGGCCGCCGTACTCGGCGATGAGCCGGGTGTGGCGGCGCTCGTAGAGGATGCCGACGAGGAGGAACAGCGCGCCGGTGGACACGCCGTGGTTCAGCATCTGGTAGACGCCGCCGGTGAGCCCCTCCGGCGAGATCGCCATGAGCCCCAGCATCACGAAGCCGAGGTGGGAGACCGACGAGTAGGCGACGAGCCGCTTCATGTCCTGCTGCACGAGCGACATGAGCGCGCCGTAGATGATCCCGATGACCGCGAGGGTCGCGATCAGGGTCCGGTACTCGAGGGCCGCCTCGGGGAAGAGCGGCATCGCGTACCGGAAGAAGCCGAAGGTCCCCATCTTGAGGAGGACGCCGGCCAGGATCACCGACCCGGCCGTGGGCGCCTCCGTGTGGGCGTCGGGCAGCCAGGTGTGGAGCGGGAACATCGGGACCTTCACCGCGAAGGCGAGGGCGAAGGCGAGGAAGAGATACCGGGCGGCGTCGGGCGTCACCTGGAGGGCGCGCCGGGCCTCGACGTAGTCGAAGGTCCCGCCGTCGTGGAAGTAGACGTAGAGGATGGCGAGCAGCATGAGCACGCTCGCCGCGAAGGTGAAGATGAAGAACTTCACCGTCGCGTACAGCCGGTTCTGCGAGCCCCACACGCCGATGAGGAGGTACATCGGCACGAGGATCAGCTCCCAGAACACGTAGAAGAGCACGAGGTCGAGGGCCGCGAAGGTCCCGATCATCGCCGTCTCGAGGACGAGCAGCGCGATCATGAACTCCTTCACGCGGTCCTGGACGGCGCCCCAGGTCGAGAGCACCACGATGGGCGTGAGCGCCGTCGTGAGCATCACGAGGAGGAGCGCCACCCCGTCGAGCCCGACGTGGTAGCCGATCCCGATCGACGCGATCCAGGGCACGAACTGCTCGAACTGGAACTCCGGTGCGCCCGGGGAGGCGTCGAACCCGATCCAGAGGCCGAGCGAGACGAAGAACGTGACGAGGGAGACGACGAAGGTGAGCGCCTTGTGCTGCTTCGCCTCGGTGCCCGGGATGAGCACCAGGGCGAGAGCGCCCAGGACCGGGATGAAGGTCGTGACGGTGAGCAGGTTCACGGCTAGCGGCCTCCTGCGCCGAGGACGGACCAGAGGATGACGGCGGCGGCCATCGCCATGATGGCGGCGTACCGCTGCACGTCGCCGTTCTGCGCGAGCCGGACCACCGAGGAGATCCAGCCGGTGCCGCGGGCGAGGACGGTGACGAGGAACCCGTCGATGGCGAAGACGTCGACCACCCGCCAGAGCAGGTAGGCGCCGGCCTTCACCGGCTCGAGCACCACCGCGGCGTACAGCTCGTCGACGCGGAACTTGTCGACCGCGAACTGGTAGCGTCCGCGGGAACGAGGCGGCGAGCGACGCCGGCAGCGTCCTGGCCGGGCCGACGTACATGGCCCAGGCGACGGCGGTACCGGCGGCGGCGATGCCCCAGGCCACGAAGTACGGCCAGGACGGGTGGGCGCCGGCGTGGAAGTGGCCGGTGGCGAGGAGCCGCTGCGTGGCGGGCTCGAACACCGGCGCGAGGTAGTGCTCGAAGATCATGCTGCCCGGCAGGGCGAGCACGAGCGCGACCGTCGCGGCGACGGCGAGGACGAGGAGCGGCACCCACATGACCGGCGACGACTCGTGGGCGTGCTCCGCCTGCTTCGTGCGCGGGGTGCCGAGGAAGGTGAGGAAGTAGAGCCGGGACATGTAGAACGCGGTCCCGAGCGCCGCCGCGATGCCGAGGTAGTAGGCGACCGGGCCGACCGAGTGCCAGGCGGCGTTGTGGCTGAAGAAGGCGTTGCCGAGGATGGCGTCCTTCGACCAGAAGCCGGAGAGCGGGACGAACCCGGTGATCGCGAGGGTCGAGATCCCGAAGGTGAGGGCCGTCCAGGGCATCTTGTTCCAGAGGCCGCCCATCTTCCGGACGTCGGTCTCGTCGCCCATCCCGTGCATCACCGAGCCGGCGCCGAGGAACAGGCAGCCCTTGAAGAAGGCGTGGGTGACGAGGTGGAGGACGCCCGCCCACCAGGCGCCGCAGCCGACGCCGATGAACATGAAGCCGAGCTGGCTCACCGTGGAGTAGGCGAGCACCTTCTTGATGTCGGTCTGGACGAAGGCGATGAGCGCCGCGAACAGCGCGGTGCAGGCGCCGACGATGGTGACCGTCGCCATCGCCGCGGGGGCGAGGCTGAACAGGTACGCGTTGCGGGCGACGAGGTAGACGCCCGCGGTGACCATCGTGGCGGCGTGGATGAGGGCGGAGACCGGGGTCGGGCCGGCCATCGCGTCGGGGAGCCAGACGTAGAGCGGCAGCTGCGCGGACTTCCCGCACGCGCCGACGAAGAGGCCGAGGAGCGCGAAGGTGAGCGCCCACTGGAAGGTCCGGCCGGCGAAGAGCCCGCCCTGGATCACCGCGGCCGGGTCGATGGACCGGGCGGCGGCGGCGAGCTCGCCGTAGCTCGTCGTCCCGAACAGGGAGATCAGGGCGAACAGGCCGATGAGGAACCCGAAGTCGCCGATGCGGTTCGTGACGAACGCCTTGCGGCCGGCGAACGCCTTCGCCTCGTCGGTGTACCAGAACCCGATGAGCAGGTAGCTGCAGAGGCCGACGCCCTCCCACCCGACGAAGGTGAGGACGAGCGAGTCGCCGAGGACGAGGGTGAGCATCGCCGCGACGAAGAGGTTCAGGTAGGTGAAGAACCGCGCGAACCCGGCGTCATCCTCGTGCGACATGTACGAGGTCGAGTAGACGTGGATGAGCGTCCCGACCCCGGTGACCACCATGATCATCGTCCCGGAGAGCCGGTCGACGAACAGGCCCCAGGAGATCGAGATGAGCGCGCGGCCGTCCGGCCCGGCGACCCGGAACCAGGGATCGCCCCGGAAGTGGAGCACCTGGTCCTGGACCACCCACGCGAAGGCGATGGAAGAGACGATGAGCGCGCCGAGCATCGCGCCGACTGCGACCAGCGCGACGTTCGCCCTCCCGATCCGACGCCCGACGAGGCCGTTTACGACGGCCCCGGCGAGCGGGAAGAGGATGATGGCCCACAAATACGACTCTGCCGCCGCAGGAAGGGCTACGATCGAGGGCATAGGAGTGGGGCGAAGGATTACCCTCTTGCTGGCCCATAGACAAGCCTCTTCTCCCTCGAAAAACCCCCGGAGCTTGCGGACATGACCGCTCCAAATTCGACCGGGCCGGCGCCGCTCGCGGAGGTCCGGAAGCTCCCCAAGACCGACCGGCTCCTCGAGGCCGCCGACCGCGCCGGGCTGGTCGGCCGGCTCGGGCGAGGGGCGGTCGTGGAGGCCATCCGGCAGGATCTGGACCGGATCAGGAAGGATGTCCTCGGGGGCGCCCCCTGCCCCTCCCCGGAGGCGATCGAGCGGGCCCTGCTCGAGCGGCTGGCCGGCGCGGCCCGGGGGTCCCTCCGGCCGGTCGTGAACGCCACCGGGGTCGTCGTCCACACGAACCTCGGCCGGGCGCCGCTGTCCGCCGACGCGATCGACGCGATGCGCCGTGCGGCGGAGGGGTACACCAACCTCGAGTTCGACCTCGCGACCGGGGAGCGGGGGGACCGGTACGTCCACGCCGAGGCGGCCCTCTGCCGGCTCACCGGGGCGGAGGGAGCGGTGGTCGTGAACAACAACGCCGCCGCGGTGATGCTCGCCCTGGCGGCGCTCATGGACCGACCCCTCCCCACGCTTCGCGTGGAGAGGGGGGACCCGGCGCCCCACGCTTCGCGCGGAGAGGGGGGAGACCCGGCGCCCCATGCCTCGCGCGGAGAGGGGGGGCATGACGCCCCCGCGCCCGAGCCGGGCCGCCCGGAGGTGATCGTCTCCCGGGGCCAGCTCGTCGAGATCGGGGGCGGGTTCCGGATCCCCGACGTGCTCCGCCGCTCCGGCGCCGCCCTCGTCGAGGTCGGCACGACCAACCGGACCTACGCCGCGGACTACGAGGCGGCGATCGGGCCGCGGACGCGGATCCTGCTCTCGGTCCACCGGTCGAACTTCGCGCTCCGGGGCTTCACCCACGACGCGACGCTCGCCGAGCTCGTCGCCCTCGCGCGGGCGCGGGACCTGTGGGTGGTGGACGACCTCGGCTCCGGCTCGCTCCTCGACACGGCTCCGCTTCGGCCTCGGTGACGAGCCGACGGTGCCGGCGCGGGTCGCGGCAGGCGCCGACCTCGTCTGCTTCTCCGGCGACAAGCTCCTCGGCGGCCCGCAGGCGGGCCTCCTCGCCGGACGGCGCGAGGCGATCCGGCGCGTGAAGCGCCACCCGCTCGTCCGCGCGCTCCGCCCCGACAAGGTGACGCTCGCGGCCCTCTCCGCCACGCTCGCCCACTACGAGCGCGGCGAGGCGGCGGCGCGCATCCCGGTCTGGCGCGCGATCGCCGCGGACTCCGACGCGCTCCGGGCCCGGGCCGGCGAGTGGCTCGCCGGCCTCGGCGACGCCGGGCGCGGCTGCGAGGTCCGGGACTCGCGCTCCGCGGTGGGCGGCGGGTCGCTGCCAGACGTGACGCTCCCGACCTCCGTGCTCGCCCTCCCCCCGGGCGACGCCGACGCCCTCGCCGCGCGCCTCCGCCGCGCCGACCCGCCGGTCGTCGCGCGGATCGAGGACGGCCGGGTGGTGCTCGATCCCAGGACCGTGTTGCCCGGCGAGGACGAGGCCGTGGTGCGCGCGGTGAGAGGCGCGCTGGCTAGGGATTGAAGCGGTAGCCGATCCCGCGGACGGTCTCGAGGTGGCGCGGGCGCTCGGCGTCGTCGCCGATGTGCGCCCGCAGCCGGGCGACGAAGTTGTCCACGGTGCGGGCCGTCCCGAAGTACCGCGACCCCCACACCGCCTCCATGAGCTGCTCGCGGGAGTGGACGCGGTCCGGGTGGGTCACGAAGAAGACGAGGAGGTCGAACTCGCGGCTCGTGAGCTCGAGCTCCCGCCCCTGCGCCTTCGCCTTGCGCGCGTCGAGGTCCACCTCGACGTCCCCGGCCTTGCGCACCGCGCGGGTCTCGCCGGTCTCGCCCTTGGCCCGGCGGCGCCGGAGCAGCGCATCGATCCGCGCGAGCAGCTCCTTCAGGCCGAAGGGCTTCACCATGTAGTCGTCGGCGCCGAGCTGCAGCCCCGCCACCTTGTCGGTCTCCTGTCCCTTCGCCGAGAGGATGAGGACCGGCAGCTCCGGGTCCTCCGCGCGGATCTCGCGGACCACCTCGAGCCCGCCCAGCTTCGGCAGCATGACGTCCACGACCACGAGGTCGGGGTGCTCGCTCCGCGCCATGGCGAGGCCGGTCGCGCCATCGGCGGCCGACCGGACCATGTAGCCCTCCATCCCGAGGTTGAGCTGCAGGCCCCGGAGGATCGACGGGTCGTCCTCGATGATCAGGATCCGCTCGGCCATCACGCGGTCCCCTCCGCCGCCGCCAGCGTGATCGTGAACGCCGCGCCCTTCCCGAGCTCGCTGTCGACGGCGACCTTGCCGTGGTGCCCGCTCACGATGTGCTTCACCATCGCGAGGCCGAGCCCGGTCCCCTCGATCTCGCGGGAGAGCGGGTCCTCGCCCCGGTAGAACTTGTCGAAGATCCGCTTCTGCTCGCGGCGGGCGATCCCCGGGCCGTTGTCCGCGACGGCGAGGAGCACGGTGTCGCCCGCCCGCTTCGCGGTCACCGAGATCTTCTTCTCGGGGCCGGTGTACTTGTGGGCGTTGTTGAGGAGGTTGAGGAGCGCCTCGGCGAGCGCCTGCGGGTCGGCCCACACCTCGGGGAGGCCGGGCTCGACGCTCCGGGTCACCTCGACGTTCCCGGCGAGGGTCTGGGGCTCGAACGCCTGGAGCGCCGAGTCCACCACCGTGTCGACGCGCTGGCGCCGGAGCGTGTAGCTCCGCCGGCCCGACTCCATGCGGGCCCAGTCGAGGAGGCGGTTGATGAGGGTCGAGAGCCGCGCCGTCTCGTCGGCGATGATCTCGAGCGCCTCGGACTGCCGCGCCGGGTCCTGGATCCGGCCGAGCTGGAGGGTCTCGACGAACATCCGGATCGAGGTGAGCGGGGTCCGCAGGTCGTGCGAGACCTTGTTCACGAAGTCGGTCTGGAGCCGGGCGACCTCGGCCTCGCGGTAGAGCACCGCGAGCGTCGCGGCGGTGCCGGCGACCGTCGTCGTGACCAGGGCGAGGATGAGGCCGCCGAAGACGTAGTCGCGGGCGACCGACCCGTAGACGAGGATCAGGATCCCGACCGCGAGCATGAGCCCGGCGGGGATGAACACGAACGTGACGACGAGCGGGATGACGCGCCGGAGCTTCAAAGGGGGGCCCTCTGCCGCCGGGATATTAGCGGACCCGCCGTCCTCGCGCCTCGCGCTTCGCGCGCCGCGGCGCGGCGCGTACCGTCCGCAAAAAAACGGCGGGGGCGAGCCGAAGCCCGCCCCCGCCTCATTTCAATCCGGACGGCGAGGTGGGCCGGAGCCCACCTCGCCGGCCCGACTACAGGCCGTTCTTCCAGGTGTTGAACAGCTTCTGGTGGTCGCTGCCCGCCGTCGCGTGGCAGAATCGTGCACTGCTCGACCTGCGCGCCCGGGACCGCCGCCGCCGCCGGGCCGCCGAGCTGGGCCTGGATGTACGCGGCCGTGCTCACCAGCGCGGTGGGATCGGTCACGTACGAGCTGGCGTTGTTCGTGTGCGCGACGAACGCGGCGAGCTTGACGCCGTCGAACTCGTTGATCGCCTGCGCGCGGTGGCAGCCGCCACAGGCGCGGGCGCCGGACCGTGATCTCCTGCGCGAAGGAGCCGAGGCCGGTGCGGCCCGTGACGGTCGCCGACCCCGAGACGAGGCCAACCATCGACTTGCGCTGGTCAGGCACGTCGTACGTCCCCGGGTTGTGGCAGGACTCGCAGTTCAGCGGCCCGGCGAAGTTCGGGTAGTTGCCCTCGACGTGATCGTTGTAGCGGAGCGCCTGGACCGGATCGTTCAGGTTGACGCTGCTCGCGCCGCCGTACTGCATCGAGTGCGCCGCGTGGACGAAGGAGTCGATCGACCGCGACTGCATCTCGTAGTACCCCGCGCCGCTGACGACGGCGTGGCAGAGACGGCAGCCGACCGTGCCCGCGCTACCGTTGAGCGGGCTGTGGAAGCTGGTGCCGAGCGCCTCGTGGCAGGCGGCGCACTTCGTCGGGTCGACGATCGCCTTCCCGTACGAGTTGGCGTCGGCGATGCGCGCGTCCGCAGCGGTCTGGGTGACGTCGATGGTCTGGGTCACACCCGCGACGACGGCGGCGGGGTTCGAGGTGGTCGAGATGGCCAGCGTCGGGTCCATGCCGACGGCCGGCAGGACGCCGACCTCGATCCGCTTGACCTGGCCAGCGGAGATCATGCTGGCCCACGTGGACAGGTCAATCGTCGCGACGAAGGACGCCGCGTTCGAGCCGGGGACGACCACGAGGCGCGGGCCGTTCTTCGCGCTGCCGCTGGACCACTCGAGGTTGCGCTTGGTGTCGGCCGCGCTCCGTGGCCGCTCACGATGAAGTCCTTCGTGTCGAAGCCGTAGAGGCTGGCGACCACCGTCGGGTTGACGACGGCGGCGGTCGTGGAGACGCCGGACACGCTGAACGAGACGGTGGCGACGTGCGCCGCCGCGTCGTAGGAGGCGGAGTCGACCTGGGCCTTGCGGGTCGCCGAGAACTTCGTCCCGGCGTTCGCGCTGGCGGCGTCGGCGTAGATCTGGTCGTTGAAGCCCTTGTGGAGCGCGGCGAACGTCGGCCCAGCGCCGCCCGTCTTGTGGCAGGTGTTGCAGGCGTCGGCAGCGGTCAGCGTGTAAAGGCTGTCGACGGTGACGCCCATGTGGGAGGTCGCCCCCGCCCAGAGCGCCTTGATCGACGGCGCGCGGCCCCCCTCGGTGCCGGCGACGCCGGTGACCGGGTGGCAGCTCTTGCAGACCGTCGGCTTGAAGTTCGCGTCGGTGATGATCGCGGTGAGCTTGTTCGCGTGGCAGGTCACGCAGTTCGCCATCGACTGCGGGTAGTTGAACTCGAACGCGTGCGAGTTGTGCACGTCGTTCATGATGTTCGCCGTGTAGGCATACTTCGCCTTCAGGTTGAGCGTGGTGTTGGCGAGGTTGGGGTCGGCGGCGAGCGCCGCCGGGTCATCGGCGATCACGTACCACGCGGCGTCCGAGCCGACCCGCTGGTCGGTGTGGCAGACCTTGCAGGACACGAGGTCGTTCAGCCCGGCGACCTTCGCCTGGCGATAGCCGTGCTTCGAGTACGGCGCGCCGTGGCACTTCTCGCAGCCGGCCACGTTGGCGGTGGAGGTGTAGCCGACCGTGCCGTAGACCTTGGCCGCGCTCGCGACGCTGCTGGGAGGTAGTAGTGGCCCGACGCAGGCGCCGGCACCGCGGCCTGGTTGGTGATGTACCCGTAGACGAACGCGTGCGCCGACGCCTCGGGGGCGAAGGCTGCGCCCGTCTTTTTGGCGGTGTACTGCGCGCCGGTCCCGTCGGTGGTGATGGCCGTGAACTGGAAGCCGGTGAAGCTGAAGTTCTTCGCCGTGTCGAAGGTGTTGTTCGCGGTGTTGTACTCCTGGGCGTAGAACGTCTTCTGCCCCAGGCTGCTCAGCGTCGCGTCGCACACGCCGCCCGGGCAGACCGCGCCTGCCGGACGGATGGTGAAGGTCAGCGTCGCCGTCGACGTGACGGTCTGGACGCTGTCGAGCGTGAGCGACAGCTCGCCCGTGCCACCGTTCATGCCGCCCGGGCCGGTCGGACCCTGGCCACCCTGGCCACCTTGCGGACCCTGCGATCCGTCACTTCCTGCACACCCTGCAGCCGCGATCGCGAGCGCGACGGCGGCGAGCCAAGAGGCTCTCTTGAACATGTGTTGTTCTCCTGGATTCCGATGGTTCACTGGGGGGACCTGCTTCACGCGCGGGCATTGACGCGCCCCGGGCAGGTCACGGTCAAGAGCACCCCACCCCGATCGCAGGATCGCTGTGAGCCCCAGGCATTTCGCCTCACGCGCAAATACCGCGCACGGTGGCGACGCGGAAGTTTCCGCGATCGGATCTGCAAGTGCCTGGCAAATCGATTGAATTCGGCAACGTGGGCATCGTGCCGCATGAGGCCTACATGACCCATGGTGAAATGCCGCACGCTTTGCCGTAGCAAGCCCCACCCCAGGGGCACAAGTGGGCGCTTTGCCCCACCGCGCGAAAATTTAGCGCCTGTATTGCGACTCGGTCTCGCATCAGGAGCGAGATGGGCCGGCGCGTCGGCGCCGAGCCCCCGCGCCCAAAAGAGAGGGGCGGGCCCCGAAGGGCCCGCCCCGATTGCTTCACGATGTGTGACGTGGGCCGGAGCCCACCTCACCGGGCCCGACTACAGGCCGTTCTTCCAGGTGTTGAACAGCGCCTGGTGATCGCTGCCCGCCGTCGCATGGCAGATCTCGCAGCGCTCGCCCTTCGCGCCGGCGACCGACGGCGCCGCGGGAGCGGCGCCATCAGGCCCTCGATGTACGCGGCCGTGTTCGTCACCGAGAGGGTCGGATCGACGCTCATGCCCTCGGCGTTCATGTGATCCACGACCGTCCACAGCTTGCTGCCGTCGGCCTCGTTGATGGCGAACGCACGGTGGCAGCCACCGCAGGCGCGAGCGCCCGGACCGGTGATCTCTCCGGCGAAGGCGCCGAGGCCGGTGCGGCCCGCAGGGGCCGCGAGGGCCGAGAGGAGGCCGGGCAGCGACTTGGCCTGGTCAGGCACCTCGTACGTCCCCGGGTTGTGGCAGGACTCGCAGTTCAGCGGCCCGGCGAAGTTCGGGTAGTTGCCCTCGACGTGGTGTCGTACGGAGCTTCGCGACCGCATCGTTCAGGTTGAGTCTTCGCGTCGAGGACCTGCATCGCGTGGATCGAGTGGACGTAGCAGTCGATCGACCGGGACTGCATCTCGATGTGCGACCCGCGCTGAGGACCGTGTGGCAGAGGCGGCAGGCGACCGTGCCCGCGCTGCCGTAGTTCGGGCCGTGGAACGTCGTGCCGAGCGCGTCGTGGCAGGCGTTGCACTTCGCCGGGTCGACGATGTTCTTGCCGTAGACGCGGCGGCGGCGATGCGCGCGTCAGTCGGCCGTCTGGCTCAGGTCGAACGTCTGGGTCGCGCCGGTCACGACGGCCGCCAAGTTCCCGCGGCCGGTCGACACCGCCAACGCGGGTCGATGGCGAGCGTCGGAAGGACGCCGACCTCCATCCGCTTGATCTGCTTGGCGGCGATCCGGGAGCCCCACGTGGACAGGTCGAAGGACACGACCCAGCTGTTGCGGGACCGGGCCGGCGGTGAGCGTCAGAGCGGTCCCCGCGCACGCCGCGCCGGTGCCGGTGCACTCGATCTGGGAGAGCTGCCGTGGCCGGTGACGATGAAGTCCTTCTGTCGTAGCCGTAGAGGCTGGCGACCACGTCGTGACGATGACCGCGCCGGTCGTCGTGACGGCGACCACGTCGAAGCTCACGGTGCCAGCGTGTTCGACGGAGCGTCGAAGGTCGCGCCGTAGACCGCGCCTTGCAGGGTCGCCGAGTACTTCGTCCCGGCGTTCGCGCTGGCGGCGTAGGTAGATCGTTGTTGAAGCCGAGGTGGAGCGCGGCGAACGTCGGCCCACTGCCGCCCGCCTGTGGCAGCTGTTGCAGGCGCGGCAGCGGCGTCGTGTACAGGTCCGCCGGCGATGCCCATGAGGAAGTCGCGTCCCCAGAGGCGCCTGAGCGAGGGGAGCGCGCTTCGGGTACGGGCCGGCGGGGCCGGTGACCGGGTGACAGCTCTTGCAGACCACCAGCTTGAAGTTCGCGTCGGAGGATGACCTGGGCGAGCTTGCCCTCGTGGCAGGTCACGCAGTTCGCCATCGTCTGCGGGTACGCGAACTCCATCGCGTGCGACATGTGCGTGTCGTTCATCACGTTCGCAATGTAGGCGTACTTGGTCAGCTGCGCCGCCGTGTACTCGAACTCGCCGTCCACGTCGGGATCTGCGTGTACGCGAGCGGGTCGTCCGCGAGGATCTGCCACGCGTTGTCGGTGCCGACGCGCTGGTCGGTGTGGCACGCCTTGCAGGCGACGAAGGCGTCGAGGCCGGCGACCGCGCCCTGGCGGTAGCCGTGCTTCGAGTAGGGGGCGACGTGGCACTTCTCGCACCCGGAGAGGTTCGCGTTGGAGGCGTACGGAGACGGTGCCGTACACCTTGGACGCGCTCGCGACGTCGTCGAGCAGCTGGTAGTGGCCCTTGGGCGCGATCACCGGCGTTCACGCCGATGTACCCGTAGACGAAGGCGCTCGTCGAGAGCTCGGGGGCGAAGCTCGCGGCCGTCTTGGTGGCCGTGTACTGGGCGCCCTTTCCGCCGGCCACGAGCCGCTGGAACTTGAACCCGCTGAAGCTGAAGCTGCGCGCGGTCGTGAAGGTGCGCGAGGCGGCGACGTACTCGGTCGCGTAGAAGGTCTTCTGCTTGAGGCTGCGAGCGCATCCGCGCAGACGCCGCCGGGGCACACCGCCGCGGCCGGGTAGACCGTGAAGGTCAGCGTCGCGGTGGTCGAGCCGCTCGCGGTCGCCGACTGGACGCCGTCGATGACGAGCGACGAGGGGGCCGGTGAAGGGGCTCATGCCGTCGTTACCGGCCGGACCCGGACGGACCCCGGTCGGGCCGGTCGGGCCGGTCGGGCCGGACGGGCCTGTCGAGCCGTGCTGGCCCTGTGGGCCCGGCGCTCCTGGAGGCCCCGGAGCACGCCGCGAGCATCACGGCGGCCAAGAAGGTACGAATCGGAAGCACTACGAGGAAAGCATCAGCCCTCCATCCGTGCTGCGAGATAGCCGGCGAACGGCGCCGACGGTTTCGCGCATGAGAGACCCACGTCTGGGGGGCGTCAATGCACTGGCAGAGAGGCATTCGGTCGCACCTTCGGCGGCGTGCTTCGAGCCGCAACGGTTTCGCACTGGGCGTGTGTTGACGCACGAAGCGTGAACCCGGCGATATCACGGGCAATCGACGGCTGAGACGACGGCGAGACGCTCCGGTCCGCTCGCGCCGCGACACGCTGCCGCGTGTCTCGGCGCACCCCGCGGCGACGAGCCGCGGCACGCAGTCCGGGCTGCGGTCAGCCGTGGAACGGCCGGCCGGCGCGCCCGTGCTCGACGAGCAGCGGCGCCGGCTCGAACCGCTCACCGTGACGCGCGCGGAGCGCCTCGACCTTCTCGAGGAGCACGCGCGTGCCGATCGCGTCGGCCCAGCGGAACGGGCCGCCGAGGAACGGCGGGAACCCGAGGCCGAACACCGCGCCGACGTCGCCGTCGCGCGCGCTGCGGAGGATGCCCTCGCCCAGGCAGCGGATCGCCTCGTTCACCATCTGGACGACGACGCGCTCCTGCAGCTCGGTCCGGTCGAACGGCTTGCGTCTCCGCCCGCCGGGCAGGAGGTCGTAGACCGTCTCGTCCACGCCGCTTCTCCTTCCCGCCGTAGGTGTAGAAGCCCTTGCCGTTCTTCCGCCCGAGCCGGCCGGCCGCGACGACCTCGTGCAGCGCGCCGGGGGGCGCCATCCGGTCGCCGAAGGCGCCGTGGAGGATCTTCCCGACCTTCTCGCCGACGTCGATCCCGACCTCGTCGAGGAGCGTGATCGGCCCGACCGGGAACCCGAACTCGACGAGGGCGCGGTCGAGGGCGTCGATCGGCGGCGCCCTCGACGAGGAGCTGCGCCGCCTCGTTCATGTACGGCCCGAGGATCCGGCTCGTGTAGAAGCCCGGGCCGTCGCCGACCACGATGACGGTCTTCCCCTGCCGCTTGCCGAGCGCGACCGCCGTGGCGATCGCCTCCTTCGAGGTCGCCGGCGTCGCGATGATCTCGAGGAGCGGCATCTTGTGGACGGGCGAGAAGTAGTGCATCCCGAGGACCGTCTCGGGGCGCCGCGACGCCTCCGCGATCTTGCCGATGGGGATCGACGAGGTGTTGGACGCGAAGATGCCCGCGCGGGTTCACCGCCTCGAAGGCGCGGACCATCTCCTGCTTCAGCGCGAGGTCCTCGAACACCGCCTCGACGAGCACGTCGACCGCCGGCGAAGCCCGACCAGTCCGTCGTGGCCGTGACGAGCCGCATCTTCTCCCCGCGCTCGAGCCGGTCGATGGAGCGCTTCTTCACGCGCTCGTCGAGGACCTTGCGGACCGCGCCGAGGGCGCGCCCGGCGGCGGCGTCGTCCTTCTCGCGGAGGCGCACCGGGATCCCGGCGTTCGCGGTGACGTAGGCGATGCCGCTCCCCATGAGCCCGCCGCCGAGGACGCCGACGCGCTCCACCGGCCGCGCCTTCACCGACGGATCGCCGGTGCCGTTGTCCTTCTTGAGCGCGGTCGTGGCGAAGAAGATCTCCATGAGCCGCCGCGCCACCGGCGGAGACGGCGAGCTCGCCGAAGAGCTTCGCCTCCCGCGCGAGGCCGCGGGCCATCCCCTCCCTCATCCCGGTCTCGACCGCGTCGAGGGCGCGGAGCGGGGCGGGGTAGTGCCCCTTCGTCTTCGCGAGGGTCATCTTGCGCGCCTGGCGGAAGACGACCTCGCGCCCGAGGAAGTTGCCTCGAGCGCGAGGGCGGTCACGCGGTCCACGGTGCCCCTCGGCGTGCGCGGCGCGCGGCGGAGCGTCCCCGCGGCGAGGGCGAGGGCCCGGGTCCGGGCGACCTCGAGGAGGATGCGGCGCCGGAACGACCTCGTCGACGAGGCCGAGCTTCAGGGCCTTGCGGCGCCTTGAGGCTCTTGCCGGCGAGGATCACGTCGAGGGCGGCCTGGACCCCGACGAGCCGCGGGAGCCGCTGCGTCCCGCCGCCGCCGGGGAGGAGGCCGAGCTGCACCTCGGGGAGCCCGATCTGCGTCCTCGGGTCGTCGGTCGCGATCCGCCACTGGCAGGCGAGCGCCCACTCGACCCGCCGCCGAGGGCGGGGCCGTGGATCGCGGCGACCACCGGCTTCGGGAAGGCCTCCAGCCGGTCGAAGACCGCCTGGCCGTCCCGCGCGAGCCGCTCGGCGTCCGCCGCCTCCCGCACGTTCTGCATGAGCTCGATCTTCGCGCCGGCGACGAACCCGTCGTTCTTGCCGCTCGCCGAGGACCACCGCCTTCACGGCGGGGTCCGCCTCGAGCCCGTCGAGGAGCCCGACGAACTCGAGCATGAGCTCGGGGTGGATCGTGTTCACCCGCTCGCCGGGGTCGTCCACGAGGAGCGTCGCCACGCCGTCCGGCGCGCTCCACCCGGAAGTAGCGCGGCGCCGCCGCGGTCGCCTGGACCGTCCTCATCGTCGTCCCCTCCGTCGTGGCGGCCATCACTCGCGCTCCAGGACGAGCGCCGCGCCGAGGGCGCCCGCGGCGCACACGGTGAGCAGCGCGTACTGGCCCTTGCGCCGGCCGAGCTCGCGCAGCGTCTGCACGATCATCCGCGCGCCGGTCGCGGCGAACGGGTGGCCGAGCGCGATCGAGCCGCCGTTCACGTTGAGCCTCGCCGGGTCGATCTCGCCGAGCGGCTCGGGCCGCCCGAGCTTCTCCTCGCGCGAAGGCCTTCGAGGCGAAGGCCTTCAGGTTCGAGAGCACCTGCGCGGCGAAGGCCTCGTGCATGTCGACGAGGTCCATGTCGGCGAGGCGCAGGCCGGCGCGGTCGAGCGCCACGGGCGCGGCGTAGGCCGGCCCCTGGAGCAGCTGGTCGCGCGGGTCGAGCGCGGCGTAGGCGTAGGACCGGACGAAGCCGAGCGGCGTGAGCCCGAGGGCCTTCGCCTTCTCCTCGCTCATGACGACGAGCGCGGCGGCGCCGTCGGTGAGCGGCGAGGCGTTGCCCGCGGTGATCGTGCCGTAGCGCCGGTCGAACACCGGGCCTGAGCTGGGCGAGCGCCTCGAGGGTCGTGTCCTTGCGGACGATGTTGTCGCGCGCCGACACGGCGCTCGTAGTCGCGGCGGGATCGGGACGTGCATCACCTCGCCGTCGAACTTCCCGGCCTCCCAGGCCGCGGCGGCGCGCGCGTGGCTCGCGAGGGCGAGCTCGTCCTGCGCCTGGCGGGAGATCCCGTTCTTCTGCGCCATGATCTCGGCGCTCTCGCCCATGGTGAGGCCGGTCGTCGGCTCCTTCAGCGCGGGCGGCACCGGCGCGAGGTCCTTCGGGCGCAGGCGCGCGAGGATCTTCGAGCCGCTCGGCGAGCGTCTTCGCGCGGGAGACCTCCACGAGCGTCTGGGCGAGGGAGCGCGACGCGAAGATCGGCGCGTCGGAGATCGACTCGGCGCCGCCGGACACGATCACGTTCGGAGTGGCCGAGCCGGATCTGGTCGGCGGCGTCGGTGGTGGTCTGGATCGACGTCGCGCAGGCGCGGGCGACGGTGTGGGCCTCGACGCTCCGCGGGAGCTGGGTGCGGAGCACCATCTCGCGGCCGATGAGCGTCACCGTGGGCGAGGGGATCACCTGGCCGAACACGACGGAGTCGAACTCCTTCGGCGGGATCCCGCTGCGCGCGACGAGCTCGTTCACGACGAGCGGCGCCGAGGTCCACCGCGGAGAGGTCGCGGAAGTCGGTGCCGGCCTTGACGAAGGGGGTGCGGAGGCCCGCCACGATGGCGGCGCGGCGACCCTCCGGAGTGGAGCCGTTCATGCCCATGGGTCGCTCCTTGATTCGGGAATCGGTCAGGTTTTCGACCCGAGATCTATGGGCATGGCGCACGGCGTCAAGCGCTCCGGTGGACGCCCCCGGCCGGGCGGACCGCCGGCGGGCCGTCTTGCGGCCACCCGGGCCGTGGCCCTTGCGTCGCCCCCCCAGGCCGGACAAGCATCCGATCATGAAGCGTTCCCGCGCGCTGAAGCCGCTCTCGAGCGAGCACCACCAGGCGCTGCTCGTCGCCTTCCAGCTGAAGAAGGGGCTCGCCGGCCACGCCGAGGCGGCCGGGGCGCCGAAGGACCTGCCGGGGCTGCTCCAGCTCGCGCGCCGGTTCGAGGAGCAGATCCTCCGCACGCACTGCCCGGGCCGAGGAGGAGCTCCTCGGGCGGTTCCTGCAGGAGGCCGACATGGCGCGCCTGCGGAGCGAGCACGTCGAGATGACGCGGCTCCTCGAGCTCTCGCGGACGGCGCGCCCGGGCGACCTGCGCGCCCACCTCGGCGCCTTCGCCGAGCTCCTCGAGCGCCACGTCCGGTGGGAGGAGCGCGAGCTGTTCCCGTACGCCGAGGGCCACGCCGACGAGGCGACGCTCGCGTCGAATCGGCGGCGAGCTCGAGAAGCGGCTCGTGCTCGCCCGCACCGAGGCGAAGTCCGCCCGGCCGCGGTAGCCGATCATTCGGGCTCGGGCCGCTCCGCCGCTCCGCGCGACGTCCTCCCCGCGCACCTTCCCCGGGTCCATGCCCCGGGCGCGCTTCGTCATCTGCTCGAACAGCTCGTCGAACGGCGGCGGGCCGCCCTTCATGAAGCGCAGCGGGTTCACCCGCGCGACGACGAAGGCCTTGAGGTAGGGCGAGTCGAAGCCCTTCTCCTTCAGCCGCGCCACCGCCTCGGCGACCGCGTCGTCGAAGGCGAGCAGGACGTCCGCGCGCCGCTCCCGCTCCGGCGAGCGCCTTCGAGAGCCGCTCCTCCAGGAAGACGTCCACCTTCCGCAGGATCGGCGCGTAGGCGCCGCCGGAGAGCCGCGGCCGCTTCTCGTAGGCGAAGCCGAGCGTCACGAGCGCCGGCTCCTCGAACTCGAGGCGCCATCTCCGGCTCCTTCGGATCGAGCGTGCCGGCGAGGTCGCGGTACATGCGCACCACCTCGAGCGCCTTCTCGCGCAGGTTGTGGGCCTTCTCGATGTTGAGCGCGAGGATCTGGTAGGCGACCGCCTTCTCCGGCACGAGCAGCGCGAGCACGCTCTTCGCGCCGAGCTCCTTCAGCGCCGTGAGCCGGTGGCCGCCGTTCGGCGTCAGGTACCCCTCCCCCTCGCGCACCGCGATGATGGGGTCGAGGTACCGCTTCGTCTTGTCCATCGCGACCGTGAGCTTGCGCACGTGGGCGTCGGAGACGTCGCGCTGGAACGGGGTCCGGTCGACCTTCTCGACCGGGAGCGCGACGAAGAGCAGCGGGTGGCCGCCGAGCGGCTCGCGGTACGCCGCGAGCACCGCGCCCCCGTCGGCCTCGACCTGGCGCGCGAGCTCCTCGAGCTCCGGCGGCCGCTCGACGAGGGCGAGCTGCGCGGGGCGAGCTCGGTGGGCTTCAGCTTCACGCCCTTGCGGGCGCGCGGCCGGCCGGTCTTGGTGACGGGGCGCTTCTTCTGGGCCATCCTCGCATCGTAGCGCCGGGACCGGCGGGCCGGGTCGCCCCGTGCAGGGCGGCCGGTCCGTACTAAGATCGACCGGTGATCGACGTCCGAGGGCTCGCCAAGCACTACCAGGTCCACCGCCGCCCGCCGGGGCTCGGGGCCGCCCTGCGCTCGGTCTTCCGGCGGCGGTACGACACCGTGCGCGCCGTGGACGGGATCGACTTCTCGGTCGGTGAAGGGGAGCGGGTCGGCTTCCTCGGGCCGAACGGGGCCGGGAAGACGACGACGCTCAAGATGCTCTCCGGGCTCCTCCACCCCACCGCCGGGGACGTCCAGGTCGCGGGTCACGTGCCGCGCCGCCGCGAGGTCGACTTCCTGCGGAAGATCACCCTCGTGATGGGGCAGAAGCAGCAGCTCCTCTGGGACCTCCCGCCCGCCGAGACCTTCGCGATGAACCGGGCGATCTACGAGATCCCGAAGCCCGAGTTCGACGAGACGCTCGCCGAGCTCGTGAGGCTGCTCGAGCTCGGCGACCTCGTGAACAAGCCGACCCGGCAGCTCTCCCTGGGCGAGCGGATGAAGTGCGAGCTCGCCGCGGCGCTCCTGCACCGGCCCCGGGTGCTGTTCCTCGACGAGCCCACCATCGGCCTCGACGTCTCGATGCAGGCGACGGTGCGCGGATTCGTCCGGTCCTACAACGAGCGGTTCGGCGCGACGGTCCTCCTCACCAGCCACTACATGGAGGACGTGGTCCAGCTCTGCCCGCGGGTGATCGTGATCGACCGCGGCCGGCTCATCTACGACGGCGACCTGCGCGCGCTCTCGCAGAAGATCCGCCCCGGCAAGCGGATCGTGGTCCGGTTCGCGAACGGGAACGGCGGCGTCCCGACCGACCTCGCCCGGTTCGGCCAGGTGGTCGCGGCGGAGCCGGGGCAGGCGACCATCCAGGTCGCGGCGGAGGAGGTCGCGGGGTCGGTGGCGCGGATCCTCGGCGCGCTGCCGGTCGCCGACCTCACGGTGGAGGACCCTCCCCTCGAGGAGGTGCTCTCCGAGCTGTTCCGGTCGTCGCGGGTGGCGGCGGGGACCTGACGCGGCCCGACCGGTCCGGGGACGATCTCCGGGCACCCGGAGCCGCGATCAGAACGACGGCGGCGTGCAGGCGCTCACGACCTCGCACGGCTGGTCACCGACGTTCCGGAACCGGTGCGGGATGCGGCTGCTGAAGTAGTAAGCCTCCCCTGCGCGGAGGATGCGGGTCTGCATGCCGACCGTCACCTCAATCTCGCCCCGGATGACGATCCCGCCCTCCTCCGCGCCGTGGCGGAGCATGTCCGAGCCGGTGTCCGCGCCCGGCGCGAGCCGCTCGTGGATGATCTGCAGCGCTCGCCCCTCGAGGTTGGCGCCCACCTGGCGGTAGGAGATCGCGCCGCCGGCGATCTCGACGAGCTCGTCGGCGGCGAAGAAGGTGCTCGGCTGCCGGGGCTGTCCGACCGCGAAGAACTCGGCGAGCGACATCGGAAACCCGTCGAGGATCTTCTTGAGGGTCGCGACGGACGGGCTGCTGAGCTGGTTCTCGATCATCGAGATCATGCCGTTCGTCACGTCGGCGCGCGCCGCGAGCGCGCGCTGTGACAGCCCGTAGCGTTCGCGGATCTCGCGGAGGCGCTCGCCCATGGCGAACTCGCCGGGGCTCCCGGGCGCCGGCACCGGCTCGCCCCGGGATGGGGCAGGCCGTGCAGCGCGCGACGGCGCGGCTGGTTTCGGCGCGTGGCGCTTCCTCGGCGCGACCATGTCGTCCTCTCCTGCCGGGGGCTCTGCGTTGGACCGCCCGTCCCGAATATTTAGCACCGAACCTCGTGGCGTCACACTGCTCTCCCCCCTTGCTCCCGCGTTTTCGGGCGCTTGGGCCGCTGCCCTGCGCCAATCGACCGCAGCTGCGTTGCTTAACATTTTGAACACTGCTACGTTTCACTGGTCGCTCGGCACTCACCCTCCCAGCGCGGAAAGCGAAGGCACGCATGACGGTCGGACACATCATCAACGGAAAGCCGGTGCCCGGGACGAGCGGGCGCCACGGAAACGTCTACGACCCCGCCACCGGCCAGGTGACGAAGCAGGTCGCCTTCGCGAGCCAGGCCGAGGTGGACGCCGCGGTCACCGCCGCGGCCGAGGCCTTCCCGGCCTGGGCCGCGACGCCGCCGGCCCGGCGCGCCAAGGTGATGTTCCGGCTGAAGCAGCTCCTCGAGGAGCACGCGACGGAGCTCGCCGCGCTCGTCACGGCCGAGCACGGCAAGGTGCTGAGCGACGCGATGGGCTCGCTGCCCGCGCGCATCGAGATCGTGGAGTTCGCCTGCGGCATCCCGCAGCTCCTCAAGGGCGAGCACTCCGACAGCGTCGGGCGGGGATCGACAGCTACACCCTCCGCCAGCCGCTCGGCGTCTGCGTCGGGATCACGCCGTTCAACTTCCCGGCCATGGTGCCGATGTGGATGTTCCCCATCGCGGTCGCGTGCGGGAACACCTTCGTGCTGAAGCCTTCGGAGCGGAACCCGTCCGCCGCGCTGCGCATCGCCGAGCTCGCCCACGAGGCGGGCTGCCGCCCGGCGTCCTCAACGTCGTGAACGGCGACAAGGAGGCGGTGGACGCGCTCATCGACCACCCGCGCGTCGCGGCGGTGAGCTTCGTCGGCTCGACCGCCGTCGCCGAGCACATCTACCGGACCGCGCTCCGCGCACGGGCAAGCGGGTCCAGGCGCTGGGCGGCGCGAAGAACCACGCGGTCGGTCATGCCCGACGCGGACCTCGACAAGGCGGCGGACGCGCTCATGGGCGCGGCCTACGGCTCGGCGGCGAGCGCTGCATGGCCATCTCGGTCGGCGGTCGCGGTCGGCGACGCCGTGGCGGACGCCGCTCGTCGCGCGCCTGAAGGCGCGGCTCGCGAAGCTGAAGGTCGGCCCGGGCACGGACCCGAGGCGCGAGATGGGGCCGCTCGTCACGAAGGCAGCACCTCGAGCGCGTGCGCGGGTACGTCGAGCGCGGGCGTGAAGGAGGGCGCGACGCTCGTCGTCGACGGCCGCGGCGTGCGTCGTGCCCGGACGCGAGGACGGCTTCTTCCTCGGCGGCTGCCTCTTCGACCGCGTGACGCCCGAGATGGCGATCTACCGCGAGGAGATCTTCGGTCCGGTGCTCTGCGTCGTGCGCGTGCCGAGCTCGACGCGGCGCTGCAGCCTGATCAACGCGCACGAGTACGGCAACGGCACCGCCATCTTCACCCGCGACGGCGACGCGGCGCGCGACGTTCGTCGCGCGCGTGCAGGCCGGCATGGTCGGCGTGAACGTGCCGATCCCGGTGCCGGTGGCGTACCACTAGCTTCGGCGGCTGGAAGCGCTCGCTCTTCGGCGACCGCAGCATCTACGGCGCCGAGGGCGTCCGCTTCTACACCCGCCTCAAGACCGTCACGTCCCGCTGGCCGAGCGCGGTCAGCAAGGGGCCCGAGTTCGTCTTCCCCACCATGAAGTAGCGAAGGACACCGCCATGACCCGCGAGAACAAGGCCCAGCCGCTGTCGGGCGAGGAGATCGTCGCGCTCACGAAGAAGCACACGCTCTACGAGTGGTCGGCCCAGTCGAAGGTCGATCCCATCCCGGTGGCGCGCGCGAAGGGCATCTACTTCTGGACGCCGGAGGGCAAGCGCTTCATCGACTTCAACAGCCAGCTGATGTGCGTCAACATCGGCCACGGCGACGAGCGCGTGGTCCGCGCGATCCAGCGAGCAGGCGGCGACGCTGGCCTACGCCAACCCGTTCATGGCGACCGAGCCGCGCGCGCGGCTCGGGCGCGAAGCTCGCCGAGATCACGCCCGGCGACATCGACGTCTTCTTCTTCACCAACGGCGGCGCCGAGGCGAACGAGAACGCGATCAAGCTGGCGCGGCTGTTCACCGGCCGCCACAAGATCCTCGCCCGCTACCGCTCGTACCACGGCGGCACGGCCGGCAGCGATCACGCTGACCGGCGATCCGCGCCGCTGGGCCGCCGAGCCGGGCATGCCCGGCGTCGTCCACGTGCTCGATCCGTATCACGGCATCGCAGCGCGGCTGGGACGACGCGGCGACAGTCGCTCGCGATGCTCGAGGAGAGTCATCCAGCTCGAGGGGCCGCAGACCATCGCCGCCTTCATCCTCGAGACGGTCACCGGCACCAACGGCATCCTCGTCCCGCCCGACGGCTACCTGCAGGGCGTCCGCGAGCTGTGCACAGGTACGGCATCCTGCTGATCTGCGACGAGGTGATGTCCGGCTTCGGCCGCACCGGCGAGTGGTTCGCGGTCGAACCACTGGAACGTCGTGCCCGACATCATCACCATGGCGAAGGGGCTGACCGCGCGCCTACGTGCCGCTCGGCGCCGTCGGCATGCGCCGCGCACATCGCCGACCACTTCAAGGACAAGGTGTTCTACGGCGGCCTGACCTACAACAGCCACCCGCTGGGCTGCGCCGCGGCGCTCGCCACCATCGCGGTGTACGAGGAGGACAAGCTCGATCGAGCGCGCGCGGGCGATGGGCGCCGTGATGAAGCAGCTGCATGGCCGATCTCGCGCGCGAAGCACCCGTCCGTCGGCGCGGCGCGGTCGATCGGCCTGTTCGGCATCGTCGAGCTGGTCCGCGACCGCAAGACGCTCGAGCCGATGGCGCCCTTCAACGGCACCTCGAGCGAGATGCGGCGCTCGGCCGGTTCTTCCGCCAGGAGGGGCTCTACACGTTCGTGCGCTGGAACACCTTCTTCACCAACCCGCCGCTGTGCATCACCGAGGCCGAGCTGCGCGAGGCGTTCGCGATCATCGACCGCGGGCTCGAGATCACCGACCGCGCCATGGCGGGCTAGCCGGCCCGGCGGGAGGCGTCCATGCGGGCTGCAAGACGTCCTGCCGCCGCGAGTCACCCTGCGGAGGTCGCGGGGGCCCTCGCGGCGGCGGCCGAGGCGAACCTCGCCTGGCTGCGCGACAGCATGCCGGGACTCTTCGCGGGCGTGCTCGGCGACGACTCGGCCGCCCACGCCTCCCTGGCGGTCGGGCTGTCGCGGCTCGGCGCCGAGCGGCAGCTCGTCCTCGCCGATCGGGACCGCGAGCTCGTGCTCGCGCGGCTCGACCTCCCGGACTCGATCTTCGACACGGTCCAGCGGATCCAGGATCGCGAGATCTCCCTCGCCGAGATCCTTCACTCGTCCCGCGAGGTGCCCGGCACCGGCCGGCGCCTCGAGGTGCAGCGCTACGCTTTCGACCGGAAGCCGGACGGCCTCGTGGCCCAGGCCGGCGCGCCGGCCATCCCGGACCGGACCCGGCCGCGCGATCCGCGCGGCGCTCGCGGCGCGCGGCCCGGAGCTCGACGGGCCCGAGCTCGAGGAGCTCCTGCGCGTCCTGTGGATCAACGAGCGGCGCCTCGTCGAGCGCGCGCCGGCGCACGAGGTCGCGGAGCTGCTCTGGGTGCTCCACCAGGGACGCGGGAACGAGGGGCTCTTCCTCGACGTGTGTCCGCCCGAGCCCGGCGCGCACGCTCCCGGCCAGGCGAAGCTCCTCTTCGCCCTCGAGAGCCCGCCACCCCGCAACCACCTCACCCAGCTCATGGAGGTGTTCAAGCGCCTCGACCTGGGGGTCCGCCGCTCGCTGACGGTCACGGTCGCCACCGGGACCCGGCCCTACTTCCTCGGGAGCTTCGAGGTGGCCCACCGCGGCGGCCGCGCGCTCGAGCGGGAGTCGGAGCTCTTCAAGGCGCTGCGGCGCCAGCTCTACGGCACGCAGATCCTCTCGACGAGTCGCCCGCGTACCGTGACTTCGTGCTCACCGGGGTCATGAGCGGCGAGGAGGCCGCCCTCGTCGACCGCGCTCGTCGGCTTCTGCCACACCAACTGCGCCCACGACCAGATCGACCGGTACACGCTCGAGGACGTGCTGCGCGCGTTCCACGTCGCAGCCGGACCTCGCGCTGCGGCTCGTGCGCCTGTTCGAGCTGCGCTTCGACCCCGACGTCGCCGACCGCGAGGCGCGCTATGCCGCCGCGCTCGCGGAGCTGGAGCGCGAGGTCGCGCGTCGTACAACACCGGCCACCGGCTGCTGGACGAGTTCCGGCGCTCGGTCTTCCGCGACCGCCCTCGTCTTCGTGCGGCGCACGCTCAAGACCAACTTCTTCGTGCCGGAGAAGCACGCGCTCGCCTTCCGCCTCGACCCCGCCTACCTGGACGACCTCGGGCCGGAGTTCACCGTCCGACCTGCCGCCGGCGCGGCCCTTCCGCGTCACCTTCTTCTTCGGCCGCCACGGGCTCGGCTACCACATCGGCTTCTCCGACATCGCCCGCGGCGGCTGGCGCACCATCGTCACGCGCACGCGCGACGACTACGTCACCGTGGCGAACACGCTCTTCCGCGAGAACTACGTCCTCGCCCACACCCAGCACCTGAAGAACAAGGACATCTACGAGGGCGGCTCGAAGCTCGTGCTGCATCCTGACGCGCCGCGCGCCGACACGCGCGAGCGGCTCGACCAGCGAGCTGCACAAGCTGCAGCGCGGCGTTCGTCGAGCGCCTTCCTCGATATCTTCGTCACCGAGGGCGGGCGTGGCCGCGACCCGCGCGTCGTGGACTACTACCGCGAGGACGAGCCCATCGAGCTCGGCCCCGACGAGAACATGCACGACGAGATGATCGAGGTGATCGCCGAGCTGTCGGCGCGCCGCGGGTACGTGCTCGGCACCGGGATCATGTCCAGCAAGCGGGTCGGCATCAACCACAAGCAGTACGGGGTCACCTCGCACCGGGGTCGTCACCTTCGCCGAGACGCCATGCGCGAGCTGGGGATGGACATCCGCCGCGATCCGTTCACGGTGAAGCTCACCGGGGGGCCGAACGGCGACGTCGCCGGGAACGCCATGCGCCTCCTGCTCGAGCGCTGCCCGGGGTCGCAGATCCGGCTCATCGTGGACGGGACGGCGGCGCTCTTCGATCCTCGGCGGGCTCGACCGCGAGGCGCTCTCGCGGATCCTGCTCCGCTCGGACGCCGACGCGTTCGACCCCGCGCGCCTCTCGCCGGGCGGCTTCGTCCTCTACCGGAACGGCGGCGGACGCGAGGGCCTGCGCGAGCTGTACCGCCGGGTCGAGATGTCCGAGCGGCGGACCGCGAGGAGTTGGGTCACGCTCGACGAGTTCCACCAGGAGTTCGACGACTGCGTCTTCGCCGTCGCAGGCCGACCTCTTCATCCCCGCCGGCGGCCGCCCGGAGACGATCGACGGCTCGAACTGGCGCCGCTTCCTCCGGGCGGACGGGACGCCCTCCGCGCAGGTGATCGTGGAGGGGGCGAACTCCTTCATCACCCCGGAGGCGCGCGACGGGCTGCAGGAGGCCGGCGTGGTCGTCCTGCGCGACGCCTCCGCCAACAAGTGCGGCGTCATCTCCTCCTCCTACGAGATCATCGGCAACCTCCTCCTCGACGAGGAGGAGTTCCTGGAGCACAAGGACGCGCTACGTGCGCGACGTGCTCGAGATCCTGGAGCGCCGCGCCGCCGACGAGGCGAAGCTCCTCTTCCGGCGGCACCGCGAGGAGGGCGGCCGGCGGAGCTTCACCGAGCTCTCGGAGGCGCTCAGCGTCGAGATCAACGCCCACAAGGCCCGGCTCTTCGCCTTCTTCCAGGCGCGGCCCGCGCTCGCCCGCCGTCCCCTCTACCGGCGGGCGCTCCTCGCGCACCTGCCGCGCCTCGTGCGCGAGACGCCGGTCTTCCGCCGCCGGCTCGAGCGGCTCCCGCCCAAGTACCGCTCCGCGATCCTCGCCGCGGAGATCGCCACCACCATGGTGTACCGCGGCGGGACCGAGCCCGACTTCGAGCGCGCGCTCGAGGAGTACGTCGCGGCTCAGTTCGCCTGACGGCCCGACCTCCGTCGGGACGCCTCAGGGCGCGGCCGTGCGCCGCGGGCGGGGCTCGGCGAGGCCGAGCGCGCTCAACACCACGCGGGTGATGACCTCCTCCGCCGCCTCGAAGTCGGCGGGCGCCAGCGCCGCCTTGCCCATCACGAGCGCCATCTGGTGGGCGAAGTCGGCGTAGGTCTGGGTGGCGGCCCAAAGGACGAACATGAGGTGGATGGGATTCGATCGGCTGGACCCGTCCCGCCGCGACCCAGCGGCCCAGCGTCTCGACCTGCGCGCGGAGGGCGGGGACCACCCGCTCCCGGATCTGCTTCGCGTACATCGGCAGCCCGGCGATGATCTCCGTCGCGAACACGCGCGATCCGGACGGGCGCTCCCGCGAGTACTTCAGCTTCGCCGAGATGTACTCGCGCAGCGCCGCCTCGGGGTCCTTGCCGGGATCGCGAGCCCGTGCAGCCGCTCCAGCCACTCGTCGAGCACGCCGTCCAGCACGCGCCGGTAGAGCGCCTCCTTGGTGGGGAAGTAGTAGAGCAGGTTCTGCTTGGAGATCCCGACGCGGGCGGCGACCTCGGCGATGGAGACCCCCTGGAAGCCGTGGGTCGCGAAGAGGTCCTCCGCGGCGGCCAGGATCTCGGTGTCCATCACCTGCCGGCGCCGGAGGTCCGGCCGCCGCGGCGACGCGCCCTGCGCGCCGCGCGCGCGAGCCCGGGGGCGGACGCCCCCGGCTCGCTCGCTCTCGTCGATTCCTCTGGGTCACGGTGTCGTCCCCCTTCGTGCCGCTATAGCCCGAACCGCGCCGGGACGTCCCGCAGGAACGCGTGCAGCCGCGGATTGTCGGAGTACGCGACGTTGAAGCGGAACCAGATTGTCTCCGGCGCGCCGACCTCGAAGAAGTCACCGGGCGCGAGCGCGATCCGCTCCTTCAGCGCAGCGTCCGCGACGAGCCGCGCGTTCGCGCGCTCGGTCGGGCGCGCGCGGAACCCGGCGCTCACGAACATGCCGCCGGTGGGGGTCGCGAGCGGCTCGAGCCCGAGCGAGTCGAGCGTGCCGAGGAGCCGCTCCCGCGCCGCCGTGAAGCGCATGCGGAGCCGCTCGAGGTAGCGCCGGTGAGAGGCGTTCCGCAGCACCTCGTGGACGCAGCGCTCGTTCACCTCCGAGGTGGTGAGGCCGCACAGCATCTTCGTGCGCACGAGGGGCTGGACGAGGTGCTGCGGGCAGGCGACGTAGCCGACGCGCAGGGACGGGCTCACCGACTTGGAGAAGCTGCCCACCTTGAGGACCCGCCGCAGCCCGTCGAGCGCCGCGAGCGACGCGTCCCCCTCGGCGCAGAAGTCCCGGAAGATGTCGTCCTCGACGACGGTGAAGTCGTAGCGCTCCGCGGCGGCGAGCACTCGATAGGCGTCCGCCTGGCTGAGCGTCGTCGAGAGCGGATTCTGGAGCGCGGTCGTGACGAACATCGCCTTCGGCCGGTGCTCCGCGGCGAGCAGGTTGAGCGCGTCGATGGAGAGCCCCCGCGCCGACCGCGGGACGGCGAGGAGCCGGCAGCCGCGCTCGCGCAGGAGCGGGATCAGGTTGCAGTAGCCGGGGCTCTCGACGAGGACGGCGTCGCCCGGCGCGAGCAGGGTCCGCACGACGAGGTCGAGGGCGTGGGTGGCGCCGCTCGTGAGGAGGATCTGCTCCGGCGCGGTCGACCCGATCCGCTCGGACAGGCGATGCGCCAGCTGCTGGCGCAGCGGCAGGAAGCCGAGCGGGTTCCCGTAGCCGGCGAGCCGCTCGTTGGGAATGCGCGCAGCCTGCCGGAGCGCCTCGGTGAGGTAGCTCTCGCCGCACCACTCCGCCGGCAGCCAGCCGCAGCCGGCGCCGGAGAGATTGCGCTGCTGCGCGAACAGCTCGAGGGAGAGCCAGCTCTCGCCGACGCTCGCCGGGATCGGCTGCGGCAGCGCCTCGCTCGCGCCCGGGGGAGACCCGCGGTGCATGACGAAGGTGCCCGACCCACGGCGCGCCGACGCGGCGCGGCTCGCGACGAGCAGATCGTAGGCCTCCACCACCGTGAACGTGCTGACGCCGAGCGCGCGCGAGAGGACGCGCACCGACGGAAGCCGCGTCCCGGCGCGCAGCCGCCCCTGCTCGACGAGCGCGGCGATGCCGCGCCGGATCTGCTCCGGGAGCCGGATCCCGCTCCGGCGATCGAGGACGAGCCCGGGCAGCTCGGCGCAACTCCCCGCCGTTCCTTCGGGAAGTCCGGCATTCGCGTCCGCTGAGGCTGCTCGCATCTTCGGCTCCGAGGCCCGCGTGCCCTGCCGGCGCGGCTTGATCCGCGTCAGGTGTGCTGTCCCGGCGCACAGCACGGTTGTCCCGCTTTAGGTCTACCGTACTTTCAGGTGCGCTGATTTGCGCACTACCATCGCGTCGAACTTGCCAAACGGCAAAATTTTTGTCCAGCCGGTCAAAGTTTGCGTCTCAGGTTTGCGTCTCGCGGTCTTTGCATCGTCCAGGACGCCGTCGCGGTCGTGGCGCCCCTTGCCGAGGAGAAGGACATGGAAAAGCCCCTGAACACCGGTGACGGCCTCTGGAACGAGGACCTCGCCCCGACCAGCCTCGCGCAACGGACCTGGCGCTGGTACCACTTCACCGCCCTGTGGATCGGGATGGTGATGTGCATCCCGGCCTACACGCTCGCCGCGAGCCTCATCGAGGGCGGCATGTCGTGGGGCCAGGCGGTCGCGACGGTCTTCGCGGGCAACGCCATCGTCCTCGTGCCGATGCTCCTCATCGGCCACGCCGGCGCGAAGTACGGCATCCCCTACGCGGTGCTCGTCCGCGCCTCGTTCGGCACGCGGGGCGGCCGGCTCCCGGCGCTCCTCCGCGCGCTCGTCGCCTGCGGCTGGTACTCCATCCAGTCGTGGTTCGGCGGGCTCGATGATCTACACGCTCGTCGGCGTCCTCCTCGGGCACCCGCTCGGCGGCGCGCCCATCGGCGGGCTCGGCATCAACGGCGCGCAGCTCGTCTGCTTCCTCGTCTTCTGGGGGATCCAGTTCTACTTCGTCGTCCACGGCATCGAGGCGATCCGCAAGCTCGAGACCTACACCGCGCCGATCAAGATCGTCATCTGCTTCCTGCTGCTGTGGTGGGTCTGGTCGAAGGCAGGCGGCTTCGGGCCCATCCTCCGGCAGCCGTCGCAGTTCGTGGAGGGCGGCAAGAAGGCCGGCCAGTTCTGGCCCACCTTCTGGCCCTCCCTCACCGCGATGGTCGGCTTCTGGGCGACCCTCGCGCTCAACATCCCGGACTTCACCCGCTTCTCGAAGTCGCAGCGCGATCAGCTCATCGGCCAGAGCGTCGGCCTGCCCGGGCCCATGGGGCTCGTCGCCCTCCTCGCCGTCATCGTCACCTCCGGGACGGTGGTCCTCTTCGGCAAGGCGCTCTGGGATCCGGTCGACGTGGCGAGCCGCATGACGGGCGCCGGCGTCCTCATCGCGCTCATCGTGCTCCTCATCGACACGGTCAGCGTGAACCTCGCCGCGAACCTCGTCGGTCCTGCCTACGACTTCGCCGCGCTCAGCCCGAAGCGCATCTCCTACAAGATCGGCGGCTACATCACCGCGGGCGTCGCGATCCTGCTCATGCCGTGGAAGATCCTGGAGAGCACCCAGGGCTACATCTTCACCTGGCTCATCGGCTACTCGGCGCTCCTCGGTCCGGTCGCCGGCATCCTCGTCGTCGACTACTACCTCATCCGCAAGACGAACCTCGACGTGCCGCAGCTCTACGTCGAGGGCGGCAAGTACTCCTACAAGAACGGCTGGAACGCCGTCGCGGTCGTCGCCTTCTTCGTCGGCGTGCTCCCGAACGTCCCGGGCTTCCTGAACGCGGCCTTCCCCGCGGCGTTCCCCAACGTCCCCGACTTCTTCAAGACGATCTACGCGTACGCCTGGTTCGTGGGGCTCGCCCTCGCGGCCACCGTCTACCGCGTCGGGATGCTCAGCAGCACCGACGAGCAGCCCGCCGTCTCCGCGGATCCCGCGTAGCCGGAGCGATCGCGCCATGTCCACGATCCTCGTCCGGGGCGGCACCGTGGTGAACGCCGACCAGTCGGTCCGCGCGGACGTCCTCTGCGTGGACGGAAAGATCCAGGCGGTGGGGAACGAGCTCCAGGCGCCCGCCGGCGCCGAGAAGATCGACGCCGGCGGGCTGCTGGTGATGCCGGGGGGCATCGACCCACACACCCACATGCAGCTGCCGTTCATGGGCACGGTCACCCGGGACGACTTCCTCACCGGGACCGCGGCCGCGCTCGCCGGCGGCACGACGACGATCATCGACTTCGTCGTGCCCGGCGCGAAGCAGCGGCCGATGGAGGCCTACCGCACCTGGCGCGAGTGGGCCCAGAAGTCGGCGGCGGACTACGCGTTCCACGTCGCGATCACCTGGTGGGGCGACGCGGTCCACGAGGACATGGGCGCGCTCGTGCGCGACGAGGGCGTCACCTGCTTCAAGCTCTTCATGGCGTACAAGGGCGCCATCATGGCGGACGACGAGACGCTGGTGCGGGCCTTCCGCCGCGCCCTCGAGCTCGGCGCCATGCCCAGCGTCCACGCCGAGAACGGCGAGCTCGTCGCGCTGCTGCAGCGGGAGCTGCTCGGGCGCGAGATCACCGGTCCCGAGGGGCACCCGCTCTCGCGACCGCCCGCGGTGGAGGGCGAGGCCACGAACCGCGCCATCGCCATCGCCGGCGTCCTGAACGTCCCCATCTACGTGGTCCACGTCTCGTGCGCCGACGCGGTCGAGGCGATCGCCCGGGCGCGGTCCGCCGGGCTGCGCGTGTACGGCGAGGCGCTCGCGGGACACCTCCTCGTGGACGACTCCGCCTATCGCAGCCCGGACTTCGCCACCGCGGCCGCGCACGTCATGAGCCCGCCCTTCCGCTCGAAGGAGCACCAGGCCGCGCTCTGGCGCGGGCTGCAGGCGGGACATCTCCAGACCACCGCCACCGACCACTGCACCTTCGACGCCGCCCAGAAGGCCGCGGGGAAGGCCGACTTCACGAAGATCCCGAACGGCTGCGGGGGCGTCGAGGAGCGGATGGCGGTCGTCTGGGACGCGGGCGTGAACGCCGGCCGGCTCACGCCCAACGAGTTCGTCCGCGTCACCTCCACGAACGCGGCCCAGCTCTTCAACCTCTACCCGCGCAAGGGGCTCGTGGCGCCCGGCGCCGACGCGGACCTCGTCCTGTGGGATCCGCAGGGGACGAAGACGCTCTCGGCGAAGACGCAGTTCAGCAAGGGCGACTTCAACGTCTTCGAGGGCCGGAACGTCCGGGGCGTCCCCACCCACACGGTGAGCGGCGGACGGCTCGTCTTCGCGCGGGGGGACCTGCGGGCCGAGAAGGGCGCCGGGCGGTACCTGAAGCGGCCCCCGTTCAACGCGGTGACCGACGCGCTCGCCCGCCAGGCGACGCGAACGGCGGCGGTCGCAGTGAAGCGCGCGTGAGGAGAGCCATGGGCGCAACCGACAGAGACCTGAGGGTGAACGGCGAGCGGCTGTGGGGCTCGCTCATGGACCTCGCGAAGGTCGGGGCGACGCCGAAGGGCGGCGTCTGCCGCCTCGCCGTCAGCGAGGCGGACGGCAAGGGCCGAGACCTCGTCGTCTCCTGGGCGAAGGGCGCCGGCCTCGCGGTCACCGTGGACCGGATCGGCAACATCTTCATGCGCCGGCCCGGGCGCGCGAGCGCCAGGCCCCCGGTCCTGATGGGGAGCCACGTCGACACCCAGCCCACGGGCGGGAAGTTCGACGGGAACTTCGGCGTGCTCTCCGGGCTCGAGGTGATCCGCACCCTGAACGACCGGAAGGTCGAGACGGAGGCGCCGCTCGAGGTCGTCGCCTGGACGAACGAGGAGGGGTCGCGCTTCGTCCCCGTGATGATGGGCTCCGGCGTCTTCGCGAACGTCTTCCCGCTCGAGGTCGCGCTCTCCGCCAAGGATCTCCAGGGCAAGACGGTGCGCGACGAGCTGCGCAACATCGGCTACGCGGGGCCGGTGGAGCCGGGCGGCCGCGCGGTGGCCGCCTACTTCGAGGCGCACATCGAGCAGGGCCCGGTGCTCGAGGACCACCGGAAGGTCATCGGGGTCGTCGAGGCGGTGCTCGGCCTGCGCTGGTACGACTGCATCGTCACCGGGCTCGAGTCCCACGCCGGCGCGACGCCGATGGGCCGGCGCAAGGACGCGCTGCAGGTCGCCGCGAAGGTCATGCAGGAGGTGGTGGCGATCGCCGAGCGGTCCGCGCCGCACGGGCGCGGGACCGTCGGGTTCGTGCAGGTCTACCCGAACAGCCGCAACGTCATCCCGGGGCAGGTGACGTTCTCCATCGACCTCCGGAACGTGAACGTCGAGGTGCACGACCGGATGGACGCGGACCTGCGCGCCTTCGCCGAGGGGCTCGCGGCCCGGACCGGCGTCGGGATCGAGCTGCGCGAGGTCTCCTACAACAGGCCGGTCCAGTTCCACGCCGAGTGCGTCTCGGCGGTGCGCCGCGCGACCGAGCTGCTCGGCTACAGCCACATGCCCGTCACCTCGGGCCCGGGTCACGACGCCGTCTTCATGGCCCGCGTGGCGCCCACCGGGATGATCTTCATCCCCTGCAAGGACGGCATCAGCCACAACGAGATCGAGCACGCCGAGCCCGAGCACGTCACGGCCGGCGCCAACGTGCTGCTCCACGCGGTGCTGGAGAAGGCCGGCGTCGCCGCCTGAGCGCGGCCAGCTCGCGACACGATCCAGGAGGACGGGATGAGCGTCGATCTGTCGATCCAGGTGAATGGAATGCGGTTCGAGAACCCGTTCCTGCTCGGCTCCGGCCCGCCGGGGACGAACGCGCGGGTGATCGCGAAGAGCTACGACCTCGGCTGGGGCGGCGTCGTCTGCAAGACGATCAGCCTCGACGCGACGAAGGTCGTGAACACCGTCCCGCGCTACGCGAAGGTCCTCGCGCGGGAGTCCGGAGAGGTGGTCGGGTTCGAGAACATCGAGCTCATCTCGGATCGCCCCTTCGGCGTGTGGCTGGAGGAGCTGCGGCAGCTCAAGCGCGAGTACCCGCGCAAGATGCTCGTGGCCTCGATCATGGAGGAGTTCGACCGCGCGCGCTGGCACACCATCGTCCGGGCGGTGCAGGAGACCGGGGTCGACGCCTTCGAGCTCAACCTCTCGTGTCCCCACGGCCTCCCCGAGCGGAAGATGGGGATGGCGATGGGGGAGAACCCGGACCTCGTCCGGGAGGTCGTGGGCTGGGTGAAGGAGGTCTCGACCATCCCGGTCTGGGCCAAGATGACGCCGAACATCGGCGACATCACCCAGCCCGCCGGCGCGGCGCTCTCCGCCGGCGCGAACGGGATCGCGGCGATCAACACGGTCCTCTCCATCGCGGGCGTCGACCTCTCGACGCTCCGGCCGCTCCCGACGGTGGAGGGCCACACCGTCCCCGGCGGGTTCTCGGGCCAGGCCGTCCGCCCCATCGCGCTCCGGCAGTGCTCGGACATCGCCCGCGCCTTCCCGGGCTGCGAGCTCTCGGGAATGGGCGGGATCGAGACGGGCGCGAACGCCATCGAGTTCATGCTGCTCGGCTCATCGACCGTCCAGGTGTGCACCGGCGCCATGCTCCGCGGCTACGAGATGGTCGCGGAGCTCCAGGCCGACCTCGCAAAGTTCATGGTCGATCACCGGTTCGCCACGGTCCGCGAATTCGTCGGGAAGAGCCTGCCGTACCTCTCTTCCCACCACGACCTGGTCCAGCGCCAGCGCGCGGCCAAGGTCGCGCGGGCCGGCCGCTCCAACCTCGATGGCGAGCAGTGGCAGGGCAACATCTCGAAGGAGACGGACAGCCTTGTCGCCGGTCGCTGAGACGCAGCATCCCGCCCGCAGGTCGCTCCCCCGCCGCGGCCCCCGCCGCGGCTGTCACCCGAAGTGTGTCCAAGGAGAGAAGACATGAACATGACCAAGACGCTGTCGTCGCTCACCGTGCTCGGACTCGTGGCCGCGTCCGCCCCCGTGGCGGCGCTCGACTGGAGCGACAACTCGTTCCGCGTGCAGTACGGCGCGAACTACCGCGAGACGGCGGTCGTGAAGCCCGGGACCGACACCCCCCAGGACATCGCCAAGACGACCCTCAACTTCACGCACGCCTCGGGCGACAAGCTCGGCGGGAACTTCCTCAGCGTCGACATGTACCTGTCCGACAAGTACGACGCGGCTCAGGGCTCGGCCCAGGGTGCCACCGAGGTCTTCGTCGTCGGCCGGCGCAGCTTCGCCATGAACAAGCTGCTCGACTCGAAGGCGTTCACGTTCTCGGTGGTGCGCGACGTGAACATCGACCTCGGCGCGGACGTCGGCACGAAGAACAACGCCTTCGCGTCGCACATCATCCGGCCGCTGGCCGGCGCGGCGCTCTCCTTCGACGTGCCGGGCTTCCTGAACGTCGGCGCCTACGTCACCAAGGAGTGGAACAACAACGGGTTCAGCCACGCGCAGGGGAAGCTCCCCTACGGCGGGCCGGTGGAGTTCAACACGACGGGTGCCGTCGAGGCCGCGTGGGGCATCCCCCTCGGGAAGCTGCCGCTCCAGTTCGCCGGCTTCGCGAACGCCATCCTGCCGAAGGGCAAGGACGGCTTCGGGAACACGACGAAGACCGAGGTCATCGTGCAGCCCAAGCTGGTCTGGGACGTCGCGAAGACCTTCTCGAACACGCGGGCCGGGTACGAGGTCGGCGTCGGGTACCAGTACTGGCTCAACAAGTACGGCAACGACAACGCCCTCGAGGTGGGCGGCGTGAAGGTGAACTCGGGCTCGCTCGCGAGCGCCTTCTTCGTCGAGGCCGCCATCCACCTGTAGCGCGGGGGCCGGCGCAGGCGCAGCACCCGAGGCCCCGGGACTCCCCCGGGGCCTCGCTGCGTCCGCGTCTCGGGATCCGCGGTCGCGTTCCGGCACGGAAGGCGCGAGGATGGTCCCGATGCGTGCTCGCCTGCAGTGCGCGGTGCTCGCCGCGGTGCTCGCCGCCGCGCCCGGCGCGCGCGCCGACGACGCGGGCGAGGCCCCGGGCGCGCCGTCCGTCGCGGCGGTGGAGCCGTCCCGGCGCGGCGACGACCTCGTCGTCCGGCCCATCCTCCTCGGCGGGTTCGGCGGCGCCTCGGGGGTCGTCTCGCTCGGCGCCGACCTCGGCCTGCGCGTCGGTCCGGTGACCGCGCGCTTCGCCTGGCGGGGCGAGTTCATGGAGTCCGGCGACTACCTCGCGTTCCCGAGCGGCCGGCTCGGGTGGCTCTTCGCGGAGAGCCGCTGGATCTCGGCGCACGCCGGGGTCGGCGCCGGGCGGCTCACGCGCTCGTTCGACGATCCGTCGCGGCCGAGCGCCAGCTCCACCGCGGTCGTG
The DNA here is from genome assembly GCA_963739565.1 of uncultured delta proteobacterium. Classification (GTDB taxonomy): domain Bacteria; phylum Myxococcota; class Myxococcia; order Myxococcales; family Anaeromyxobacteraceae; genus Anaeromyxobacter. The sequence goes on from CAVUBF010000002.1 coordinate 235,127, forward strand.
GGCGAGCTCGGCGTGCTGTTCGCGCCCCGCTGGGCGCTCGGGCCGGCGTTCGGGATCGAGCTCGAGGCGCTCGCGCCGGTGGGAGCGACGGCTCCGTCGGGCGCGGCGCTCACCGCACCGGTCGTGACGGTGATGGCGAGCGTGAACGTGGTCGTCCTGTTCCTGGGGACGGTGCCCGGCGGCGCGGCGACCCTCTGGCGCTGACCGCGACGAGGCCGCGGCGCCTCAGAACGACCGGCCGACGATCGCCTTCACGAGCAGGTGAGGACCCGGCGCGTCGGTGAGGGCGCCGCCGACGCCGACGTTGAGCTCCCAGGGCTCGGCGTGCATGGGGGATCCCGACGCCTGGTCGGCGGCGCGGGGCACGAGGTCCACCACCGCGAAGAGGAGGTGCTCCTGCTCGTTCGCCGGGAGGAGGTCGTTCGCGAACCCGAGGCTCGTGTAGTACTCGGCGCCGACCGAGAACCCGAGCCGGGTGTCGAAGGCGACCTTCCCGCAGGGCTCGAGGTCGGGGCGGAACTGGTCGGGCCCGCTCAGCGTGAAGCCGAAGATCGGGTTCACCGACACGAGCCAGCGGTCTCCCTTCCAGCCGATGATCGGCCGGAACTCGGTCGCCCACCCCTCCTGCTCGACCGAGCTCGGGAAGTGGCCGATCTCGAGGTTCAGCCCGAGGAGGAGCCGGCCCCGGATCCGCTCGGGGACGACCAGCTTGGCGCGCGCCTTCCACCCTCCGAACCGGGTGCCCTGGTCGTCGTTCGGGGCCCAGAACAGCTGTACGTAGGCGCCGAGCTCGAGCCACTCCGTCACGCCCACCGCGGGCTCGAAGGTGACCCGCCCGACGTGGTACGGCGGGACCTGGCCCGGGAACTCGGGCTCCTTCGTCCCGCGGAAGGTGTAGTTGAGGTGCACCTCGAGGCCGAACTGCCCCGGGTCGTCGATGTCGGCCTCGTAGACCTGGATCTCGAACCGGTCGATGGCGCGGGCGGGCGCGGCAGCGAAGGCGACGAGCGCGACGGCGGCGGCGAGCGGGGCGCGGCGGCACATCCCGGGAGCCTGCCACCCGCGATCGGAGCAGGCCAAGGTCCCTTTTCGGGCGGGGGGGACGGCCGTGTCATCCGGCTGCCCTGCGCTCGCAGCGCTACGCGGCCGCCCGGTGGAACGCGCAGGCCTCGCCGAGGCACTCGCGGTTCGTCCCCGACCATTCGCAGGCCGGGCCCCGGGCAGGGAGGTGCACCCCGAGGTGCTCCCGCGCGAACCGGGCCGCGGCGAGGATCGCGAGGAACGAGTCGCGCTTGCAGCAGCGCGGGGCGTCGGTCTCGGCGATGACCTGGAGCGCCCGCGCGGTCATGCGGTTCGAGAGGCCGCGCGCCGGCCCGGCGAGCGGGGTGGAGCCGGTCGCGACGGCGACGAAGGTGCCGGTGCCGATCCCCGCCCCGCATGCGCCCTGCAGGCCGCAGAACCCGCCGGCCACCGGCTCCGACCGGCGCCGCGCCTCGCGGATCCGTCGGCCTTGCGGGCCGGCTCGCCCCGGGCGTTCCAGTAGGCGGCGAGGAGGACCGCCGGGACGAGGAAGTGGTGCTCGGGCCCGTGCATCTTGAGGGCGGGGTGGCGCATGAGCCGGACCGCGAGGGCGATCGGGTCCCGCTCCTCGGTCGCGACGCAGGTCGCCTCGATGAGGTCCTTCGCCGGCGCGGCGTGGCAGGCGTCGCAGGCAAAGTGGCCCGCGGCGCAGCGGGCCGCGGACTCGCGGGGCGCGCCGCAGAGGGCGCACGTCATGGGGAGACTCGCCGGGAGGTAGACGAGGTCGGCGCCGCAGACGAGGCAGCCGGTGGCGTGGTCGGTCGTCGGGCGTGGTCATCGACGTCTCTTGGAGCCCCGGGACCGCGCGATGGGTTCGGCGGAGCCGGGCGGCGCCGCGGGGCGCACGGGATCCAGACCGCTACCCAGGCCGGGTCGGCCCGGGCACCGGCCGCCCCGCCGGCGCGACGACGCGGACGGTCGACGCCTCTCCGAGGGCGAGGCCGTCGCCGCGGGGCTCGGCCCCGGTGATCTCGACGACGTCGCCGCGCAGGAGCGACTCGAAGCGGCGGTTCCCGTCGACGACGTGCTTCTCCTGGAGCGAGAGGCCGAGCCGCCCCTCCGGGCCGCAGCCCATGTAGCGGAGGCGCCCCTTCGACGGGAGCGGCTCGGAGACGATCCGGAAGAGCCGCCCGGGCGGCGGCTCGACCCACGCCTCGCCCTTCGGCGCGAGGACGAGGTAGCTCATCTTCACCGCCTCCCTGCGCAGCCCGGCGGCCTTCCCGATCTGCGCCACCAGCGCGGGCGCCTCCACCGGCCGCTCGGCGTGGCACCAGTCCGTCTCGCGCAGGAGCGCGGGGCAGGCGCCGCGGAACAGGCACGGCGCCCGGATGACGTAGCCGCGCGCGACGAGGAGGTCGCGGACGCGGAGGAGCGCGCGGGAGGTGTCGCGGAGGGCGGGCTCGACGACGAGGAGCGAGCCGCCCGGCGCGAGGAGCGCGGCCGCCTCCTCGAGCAGGTCGGCGCGGCGGCCGTCGCCCTCCGGCCCGGGGAAGAGCTCGTTCACGACGTGGCCCATCGTGACGAGGTCGAACGTGCGGCCGCCGGCGAGCTCCGCGAGGGGGCGGCCGCGGGACGGGTTCCACTCGCGGGTCGCGAGCGGCTCGCCCGCGTCCGCGGCGAGGGTCCGGGCCGCGGCGAGCGCGCGCGCCGACCGGTCCGCCGCGACGACCTCGGCGGCGCCGGCGTCGAGCGCCGCGAACGCCATCGGCCCGGGGCCGCTGCCGAGGTCGAGGACCGAGCGCGGCCGGCGCGACAGCTCGGAGATCGTCCCGCGCGCCTGGAGGTACGAGACCGGCCAGTAGAAGAGGAGGTACGCGCCGAGGAGCCGCTCCTCGTCCATGTACCGGGCCCCGGCGAGCTCGCGCTCGCGGGTGAGGCCGCGGGAGAGCCGCTCCACCGCCGACGCGACCTCGCGCAGCTCGTCGGGCGCGAGGAGCCCCTCGGGCGGCCGCCCGCCCGGCGATGGGCCGCGAGGCGGAAACCGGCCGTGCCCGCGGCGAGGGCCCCCGCGCGCCGGCGGCGGCGAGGGACGGCGGCGCGCCCCGCGCCAGGCGGAGAGCAGGCGCGGGATCCACCTCGAGAGGTCCTGGGTGACGTCGGCCACGGCTCGCGGTTGTAACCCGCCGGAGGCGCGGCGTCATGGCGCGAGCCGCGCGACTACCGCGCGAGGGCGTCCACGAGCCCCTCCCGCCGGACCGGCGCGCGGCGCGAGACGAGGGTCCGCGCGGCGTCGACCTTGCCGAACGTGCCCCACAGCAGGACGCCGCGGACCCGCTCCCGGTCGTCGAGGTAGTAGACGACCCCCTCGCGGTAGGGCGTCGCCCAGGAGGCGACCGTCTCGAGCCGCGCGTCGAGCCTGCCGACCGCCTCGTACCCGAGGTCGAACAGGTCCGAGTAGAAGAACGGCAGGTGGTCGTACGGCTCGCGGGCGCCCGCCATGTTGCGGCCCGCGGCGCGCCCCATCGTGAGCGCCGCGTCCTCGTGCTCGATCCGGACCCGCTCGCCGAGCGGCGCGCAGGGGAACCGCGCGACGTCCCCGGCCGCGAAGACGCCCTCGGCGCTCGTCTCGAGGAACCGGTCCACCTCGATCCCGTCGGAGCAGCGGAGCCCGGCGGCCTCGGCGAGGCCGGTCGCCGGGCGGATGCCGAGCCCCGCGACCACCGCGTCCGCGACGATCACCTCGCCGCCGCCGGTGCGGACCAGGTCGACCTCGCCGCGGCGCTCGACCGCCGCGACGGTCTCGCCCTCGATGACCGTCACGCCCTTCTCGCGGAAGATCCGAGTCAGGTAGGCGGCGAGATCGGCGGGGTAGCTCCGCGCCCCGATCGCCGGCTCGGGGAGGACCATCGTCACCTCGCGGCCGGAAGAGGCGAGCGAGGCGGCGATCTCGGTGCCGATGAACCCGCCGCCGATGACGACGGCGCGCCGTCCCGGCTCGTCCCGCAGCCGGCGGTAGTCCGCGATCGTGCGCAGGTAGACGATCCGGGAGTCGGCCGCGCCGAGGGGGAGCCGCCGGGGCGCGCCGCCGGTCGCGAGGAGCAGCCGCTCGTAGCGGTGGACGTCGCCCCGATCGTCGCGCACCTCGCGGCGGAGCGGGTCGAGCGCCACGGCGCGGCGGCCGGTCCGCAGCTCGAGATCCGGGACGTCCGGCAGGAAGGCGCTCTCCTCGGGCTTCCCGAGCCAGAGCCCCTTCGAGAGCGGCGGCCTCGCGTAGGGTCGGTCCGGCTCCTCGCCGAGGAGCGCGATCGATGCGCCGGGCTCGGCCTCGCGCAGGGCGGCCGCCGCCGCGTGTCCCGCCATGCCGCCGCCGACGATGAGGTACCGGGTGTCGTGCATCTCGAGCCTCCGTCCCCTGGATGCTCGGGGAGGCGCGGCGTTTCCACGTGAACCGGAGCCGGAAGGGGGCCGGGCGCCCGGACGGCGGGGCCCCTGTTCTCGCCGGGAGCGCGGGCTACGCGCGCGAGGCGAGTCGGATCACGGGAGCGCGACCTCGAGCTCCATCCCGTCCGCGGCGACGTCGAGCGTCCCCGCGAACTCGGCGCGCGCCTGCTCGGCGAGGGGGGCGAAGTCCCGGTCGTAGCGCGTGGAGAGGTGCGTGAGGACGAGCCGCGCGACGCCCGCCTCGCGGGCGACGCGCCCGGCCTCCCGTGCGGTGGAGTGGTAGGTCTCCCCGGCGCGCTCCTGCTCGACATCGGAGAAGGTCGAGTCGTGGACGAGCACGTCGGCGCCGCGGGCGGCCTCGACGGTGCCGCGGCACGGCCGGGTGTCGCCGGTGACGACCACCCGGCGCCCCCGCCGCGGCGCCTCGACGACGTCCTCGGGGCGGATCACCCGGCCGCCGTCGAGGGTCACCTCGCGCCCGTGCTGGAGCGCCCCCCAGAGCGGTCCCATCGGGATCCCGAGGGCCCGGGCCTTCTCCGGGTGGAACACCCCCGGCCGCTCGTCCTCGACGAGCGCCCACCCGCAGGACGGGATCCGGTGGTCGGTCTCGAAGGCGACCATCCGGCAGCCGTCGCGGCGGGATGACGGCGCCGGGGGCGACCTCGTGGATCCGGACCTCGAAGGCGAGCGACTCGGTCCCGGTGAAGAGCATGACCTGGAGGAGCCGCTTCGCCGGGGGCGGGCCGTAGACGTCGAGGGGCGTCTCGCGTCCGGCCATCGAGAGCGTGCGGAGGAACCCGATGGCGCCGAGGTAGTGGTCCGCGTGGAAGTGGGTGAAGAAGATCGCGTCGACGTCGAAGCCGGTGCCGTACCGGATCATCTGGCGCTGGGTCCCCTCCCCGCAGTCGACGAGGAAGAGCTCGCGCTCGCGCCGCACCGCGAGGGCGGTGAGGTTCCGGCGGGTGGTCGGCTGGGCCGCCGACGTGCCGAGGAAGGTGAGGCGGAGCATGCCGCCCGGAATGTAGCGGGAACCGGGTCGCCGCGGCGAGGAACTCAGGCCGCGCCGGGTCCCAGGCTGCGAAGGCGCCGGAGGACGGGCGCACGCCAGGCGACGAGGGCCACCGTCACGAGCGTCATCGTCCCGCCGAACACCACCGAGGCGACGGTGCCGAGCAGGCGCGCCGCGACGCCGCTCTCGAACGCGCCGAGCTCGTTCGAGGAGCCGATGAAGAAGCTGTTCACCGCCGCGACGCGCCCCATCTTCTCCTGCGGCGTCTCGAGCTGGACGAGCGTCGAGCGGAGCACGACCGACACCGAGTCGACGGCGCCGCTGATGGACAGGAGGACGACCGAGAGCGCGTAGCTGCGGGAGAGGGCGAACGCGATCCAGGCCACGCCGAAGGCGGCGACGCACCAGAGGAGCGCCGCGCCGGCCCGGCGGAACGGCCCCGAGCGCGCCAGCGCGATGGACATCACCACCGAGCCGACGGCGGGCGCCGCGCGGAGGAACCCGAAGCCGACCGCGCCCACGTGGAGCACGTCCCTCGCGAACACCGGGAGGAGCGCCGTCGCGCCGCCGAAGAGCACCGCGAAGAGGTCGAGGCTCATCGCCCCGAGGAGCAGCGGGTGGTGGAAGACGAACCGGATCCCGTCGGAGAGCTCCGCGACGATGTGGCCGGGCCCCGCCGGCGCGCGCGGCCGGGGCCGGATGGCGGCGAGGGAGAACAGGCCGATCCCCGAGAGGACGAGCACGGTGGCGTAGGCGATCGTCGGACCGCCCAGCGCGATGAGCCCGCCGCCGACGGCGGGCCCGACCACCATGGTCGAGTGGAAGATCGACGAGCGCCAGGTGGCCGCGTTCAGGTAGTGCGCGCGAGGGACCAGCTCCGCGCCGAGCGCGGAGGTCGCGGGCCGGAAGAAGGCGCGCCCGACCCCGGCGAGGGCCTGGGCGGCGTAGTACGGCAGCGGCGTGCGCGGCGCGAGCAAGGAGAGGACGAGGAGCGCGAGGCCGCTCGCCGCCACGGTGAGGAGGCTCGCCACCGTGAGCCGGCGCCGGTCGACCCGGTCGGCGGCCCACCCGCCGACGAGGGTGAGCGCGAGGAAGGGCACCGCCTCGGCGAGGCCGACGAGCCCGAGGGAGAGCGGGTCCCCGGTCATCGCGTAGACCTGCCACCCGAGCACCGCGCTCTGGATCTGCGTCGCGACGAACACCGCCGCCATCGCCACGAGGAAGGCGCGGTACTCGGGGAGGCGGAGCGAGGCGTACGGGTCGTGGCTCACGAGGACGCCGAAGTGTAGCGCCCGATGGAACGGAGCCAAACGACGCGCGCGAACGCCGCGAAGGCGAAGGCCCCGGCGAGGGCGCCCAGCGCCTGGGCGGGGCCGAAGTCCTTCCCGAGCAGCGCGCGCGCCGGGAAGGTCGTCATGATGGCGAGGGGCACGACGAAGGTGAACACGGCGCGGAGCGCGCCGCGGAACACGTCCGCCGGCCACCGCGCGGCGTCGAAGATCGAGACGAACAGGTACGAGAGGTTGTCCACCTTCACGACGAAGAACGCGGCGGACACGACCAGGATCCAGAGCGAGTACAGGATGAGCGCGGCGCAGCCCAGGAGCAGCGCCGCCGCGAGGACGTGCGCCGGCGCCGGCCACCGGCCGAGCCGGTGGAACGCGAAGACGAAGATCCCGAGCCCGCCGAGCGCGTCGATGACGCGCCAGGGCTGGAACTTCTGGGTCGACACCAGGAACTGGGCGTCCGCCGGCTTCAGGAGGACGAAGTCGAGCGTCCCCTTCCGGATGTGCTCGACCACGCTCGCGAGCGAGGGGTTCACCGCGCCCTCGAGCACGCCCTTCATCACCATGAACCAGCCGATGACGACGAGCGCCTCCTCGAAGCTCCAGCCGGCGACCCCCGCCCGCTTCCCGAACACCACCAGGAGCGGGACGATCCCCCAGGCCGTCCAGAACAGGGCGAGCCCGCCCTGCACGAGGAAGTCGAGCCGGTACTGCATCGCCACCGCGGTGGAGGCGCGGAGCTGGATCCCGAGCAGGCGGAGGTACCGGAGCATGGGGCGGTCAGCCGCCGTACGCGGCGAAGCGCCGGAGCCCGGCGCGCCACGCGAGGCGCGCCGCTGCGGCGAGGACCACGACGAAGAGCCACTGGATGGCGAGCTCCCGGAGCGCCGCCGCGCGGGGGGTCATCCCGATGATCATCTCGACCGGGAACGCGAGCATGTACCTGAAGGGCAGGAAGCGCGCGGAGACCTCGAGCCAGCGCGGGAACAGCTCGAGCGGGACGAGGTATCCCGAGAAGACGCCGAACAGCCCCAGCCAGACCTCGAAGAGCGATCCGGAGGACTCGACCCAGAACGCGAGGGCGCCGATGACCGACATCGCGAGGAAGGTGATGAGCCACGCGCCGACCACCGCGACCGGGAAGACGGCGAGCAGCAGCGGATCGTGGGTGACGCGCTCTGCGCCGGTGGCGGCGAGGGCGCCGAGGGCGATGGGGACGACCGCCAGGAGTCGGAGCGGCATCGCCCCCACGTTCTCGGCGGCGTAGGCGACGAGCGGATGGATGGGGCGCAGCAGCCGGTACGCGAGGGTGCCCTGGCGGATCTCGAAGTTCACCTCCCAGATCACCCACGCCCCGGTCATGAGCCGGACCACGAGCGCGGCGAGGTAGTACGCGGTGAAGTCGGCCTGGCCGAAGCGGCCGACGGGCGCGTCCCGGGCGACCGCCGTCATGAGGGCGAGCATGACGAGCGGCATCGTCGTGGAGAGCAGCCAGACGAGCATCTCCGCCCGGTAGGCGACCGCCTCGGCGAGGCCGACCCGGATGAGCGTGGGGATGGCGCGGAGCGCGCGGCGCACGACGGCAGCCTAACCCGGAGGCGGGAGCGCCGCCGCGCGGCGGCGAGCGGTTCCGCGCCGCGATGCCGCGCGCGACCGCCGGCGGGGGATGGTGAACCGCACGGTGAGTGTACTTTCCGGCTTCGCGCGGGGCTGCGACAACCGGACACCCCGGCGATCGCCGCCGGTCGGGCACCATCGACTCTCCATGCGCCTCATCTGCTCGTACTGCCGCCGGGTCATCCGCGCCGACCCGCACGCCCGTGTCACCGAGGTGAGCCACGGCATGTGCGAGCCCTGCGGCCGCCACTTCGAGCGGCTCTGGGCAGGGATGCCGATGGACGAGTACCTCGACGGCCTCGAGAACCCCGTGCTCCTCACCGACGGAGAGGGCCGGGTCCTCGCGATGAACGCGAAGCTCGCAGAGCTCATCGGCGTCGACCGCGACAAGTGCAGGGGGCTCACCGGCGGCGAGGCGTTCGCCTGCGTGCACTCGCGGCTGCCGGAGGGGTGCGGCCGCACCGTCCACTGCCGCGAGTGCGCGGTGCGCCGCACCGTCGAGACGGTCGCGCGCACGGGGAAGCCGACCGAGCGCGTGCCGGCGTACCTCGACGTCGAGGGAGGGCGGATCGATCTGCGGATCAGCGCGAAGCCCGCGAAGGCGGGGATCGTGCAGGTGAAGATCCTGGAGATGGGGCCGCCCCGTCCTCGCGGGCCTGCGAACGCCTGACCGGCCGGCCGCCGACCGTTCGTGGAACGGGCTCGGTCCTTGGCGGCCCGCGCGTGCGGGCGTAGCCTCGCGGCATGGCCTCCGTCCCCCGCCCCGACTGGCTGTTCCGCCTCGACGACGAGGCCTCCGGCATCCCGCGCGACCTCGCCGCCGGGATCCGCTCCCGCGTCTTCTCGGGCAAGAACATCCAGCTCTCGGTGGTGCGCTTCGACCCCCACTCCGCCGGGGCGATCCACTGCCATCCCGAGGAGCAGTGGGGGATCCTGCTCGAGGGCGAGTGCGTCCGGATCCAGGGCGGCGTGGAGGTCGTGGCGAAGGCCGGCGACTTCTGGCACACGCCGGGCGGCGTGATGCACGGGGTGCGGACCGGCGAGGCGCCCGCCGTCGTGCTGGACGTCTTCAGCCCGGTCCGCGAGGAGTACCGCAGCGCCGGGGCCGGCTACGGCAGCGCGAAGTGCCCGCCGGGCCCGCGGGCCGGGTAGCGAGAACGCGGCGGCCGCCGGCTGCGGAGGAGGGGCGGCCCGCGCAGGGGCCGCGGCGAGCGCCGAGCCCGGCGGCAGGGGCGAGCAGCCTCGGCGCGGCGCTCACGGCCGCACCGCGGCCCGGTCGACGAACGGGACGAGCTCGCGCAGGACCTCCTCCGGGACCTCCTCCGGCAGGTAGTGGCCCGTCGGGAGCGGCCGGCCCGCGACCTCCGCGTCCGCGACGCGCCGCCAGTCCTCGAGCGGCCTGAAGCAGCGGTGGACGGTGCCGCGCTCGCCCCACAGCGCGAGGACCGGGCACCGCACCTTGCGGCCGGCGTCGCGGTCGGCTCGATCGTGGTCGAGGTCGATCGAGGCGGCGGCGCGGTAGTCCTCGCAGGAGGCGTGGATGGTCTCCTCGGAGAAGCAGCGCAGGTACTCGGCGAACGCGGCCTCGTCGAAGGGCCAGCGCCCCTGGCTCCACCCGCGGAGCTTCTCGCGCAGGAAGAACTCCGGGTCGGCGCCGATGAGCCGCTCGGGGAGCGGCGCGGGCTGGATGAGGAAGAACCAGTGGTAGTAGGCCGACGCGAACGCCAGGTCGGTCGCCTCGTACATCGCGAGCGTCGGCGAGATGTCGAGGACCGCCAGCGAGAGGACGCGGCCGGGGTGGTCGACGGCGAGGCGGTGGCCGACCCGGCCGCCGCGGTCGTGGCCGACCACGTGGAAGGCGCCGAGCCCGAGGCGGTCCATGACGTCGACGAGGTCCTGGGCCATGGCGCGCTTCGAGTACGGCGCGTGGTCCGGCGTGGTCGGGGGCTTCGAGCTGTCCCCGTAGCCGCGGAGGTCGACCGCGACCACCCGGAACCGGGCGGCGAGGGGCCCCGCCATCCGGTGCCAGATCGCGTGCGTCTGCGGGTACCCGTGGACGAGGAGCACCGGCGGACCGCTCCCGCCGACTCGCGCCCGGATCGTCGCGCCGCGGGTCTCGAGGTCGTGGACGGTGAAGCCGGGGAAGAGCTCGGCCATGCCGAAGGATAGCCCGGCCGCGGTCGCCGGCGCCGTCAGGCCTCGAGCGGGAGCGAGCGCCCGTCGAACTTCCTCGTCGGGAGCGCGTCGAGGTCCACCCCGTCGAGGCACCGGACGTTCACCGCGACGGTCGGCTCGCCGCTGCGCCCGACGCCCCGCGCGAAGGAACGGATGCCGCAGCGGGTGCAGAAGAGGTGGTGGATCCGCTTCTTGCCGAACTGGTAGTCGGCGAGGGCGTCGGCGCCCCTGAGCAGCTCGAGGCTCGCTGCCGGCGCGAAGGCGAGGAGCGTCCCCGTCTTCGAGCAGATCGAGCAGTTGCACGAGATGACGGGATCGAGCGCCAGCGTCACGCGGTAGCGCACCGTCCCGCAGTGGCAGCCGCCCTCGTAGGTCTTCGCCTCGGCCATGCGCTCCTCCTCGTCGACGGGCCGGAGTGTAGCGAACGAGCGAGCCCCGGTCGCGCGCCGCGACCGGGGCCCTTGGGGTGCCCCGCTCCGCCGGCCGCCGGCGACGCGAGACGCGGTTCAGCGCTGCTCGGGACGGGTTCCGGCGTCGTTCTTCGCCTGAGCGCCGGTCTTCTGCTGCTGCTGCTGCTGCGCCTTCGCGTCCTTCTCGACCTGCTTGGCGCTGGCGGTCTTCTGGGGCGGCGTCTTCTCCTGCTCCTCGACCTTCGAGGTCGTCGTCTTCTGCTGCGTGCCGCACGCCTGCGCCGGGGCGGCATACGCGAGGGCACCGGCCGCGGCGACCGCGGCGGCTGCGTGGAGGATCCGCTTCATGGTGAGGTCTACCTCCCGGTGCGCCCGGGGAATCCGGGCTTGGGAGCAACCGTAGGGACGGCGCGGCCGGGTCGCCTGCACGCAGGGGGCGTCCGGAGCCGGGCGAGCGGGCGTCGCCTGCTCGCGCGCCCCATTGCGTGCTGGCCGCCCGGCGCCAGCTCCCTGGACCGTGCCACAATCTGCCACACCGCCGCCCAGGTGCGAGCCGGCGGCGGCGCCGACGTCCGACGAGGAGGACGGCGCCGGGGATGACGCGGACGAGTCGGCGTCGAGCTGCGAGGACGAACGCCGCAGACGCGGGAGCCGTAGGAGGCGCGTGAGCGTTCCGTTCGTCCTGCGGGACACCGCTGCCGAAACAGCGTGAGGTGTCCACGATGTGCCCGATCGCGTGTCCACCATCAGCCCGGTCTTTACAGTCCTGAGCGTGCGAGGCCGAGGCCGACCGGAGAAGGACCGAGCGCGGACGTCGCAGCGAGGCGGACGACCGGGTGGACGCGGGCGCGTGCGCGTCGTCGCCGCGAGCGCCGCCAGCTTGATTCGGCCGAGATGGTCATTGATTCGGATTGAGTCCGCGTTCAGATGCGATGCGATTGGGCTTGATTGTCAGACCCGCGTGGCAGGATCGAGCCATGGCGCCGAAGAACACCTCCGCGCAGCAGACGCTGGACCTCCGGACCTGGGGCGGTCGACGGCGCGGTGCGGGCAGGAAGCCCGCGGGCGAGCGTGCCCGCGCGCCGCACGTGGCCCGGCCCGTCGTCCGCCCCTACCAGCCGGTGCACGTCTCGCTCCGGATGGCCGAGCACGTCTGGAACCTGCGGAGCCAGCGCTCGTTCCGCGTGATCGATGCCGCCATCCGCCGCGCGCAGCGGCGCCCCGGGTTCCGGGTCGTCCACTTCACAGTCCTCGGCAACCATCTCCACCTCGTGGTGGAGGCGGACGGAACCCGCACCTTCGCCCTGCGCGTGCGCGGCCTCGAGGTCCGGCTCGCGCGCGGACTCAACCGGATGATGGGCCGGACCGGTCCCGTGTTTGCGGACCGCTATCACGCCCACGTGCTCCGGACGCCTGCGGAAGCCCGCAATGCGGTCCGTTACGTCCTCGGCAACTTCGAGAGTCACGCCGCGCGCCGCGGCGAGCCGACGTCGACGAAGGGCTGGGTGGACCCGTTCTCGTCGGCGGCGGGCAGGGCGCCGCGGGAGGAGCAGCTCACACTCTTCGACGTGCCGGCGACCGCGCCGGCGAGGACGTGGCTGCTGAGGCGGGCGGGGTGAGCTGGACGCGGTTGGGAGGAAGGAACAGTGGCCCCGGTGGGACTCGAAAACGTTACCCCGGGTGACGACGGGACACGCAAGTCGCGTCGAAGCCCTTGAGCCGCAGCGGTTTCGTTGACGCACCACTCTCCCCGACGGTCGACGGCACTCCACGCGAATCGACCGATTCCATGGAGGCCGCGTGGAGGCGGAACGGCGCGGGATTTGGCCCGCCGGGGCCTCACCGGTCGTCGCCAAGACGCTGCTTGTCACGAGACCATTGCCTTCCGAAGCGCGATTACGCTCGGAGCAGTCGCCGTGGACGGATTCGCTTCCACGTACGCCTCAAGCGCCGGCGCGAGATACCCAATGAACGTCTCGCGGCTCATGAAGAACTTGGGGTGTTGAAGCGTGTACGCGTCCTCGTCAACGCTTGCCTTGAAGCGCGCGCCCGCTGGCCACCCCGGGTATGCGGCCTCATTGCCTTCGTCGGCGGCGTCGCGACCTTCGAGCATCCACCCCGGCTCGCCCTCGATGCCTCCCAACTGGCTCCCATCGACCACCAACTCGGCCAGCTCCTCCACGCGGTGGTCCATGAGCACAGCGTTCAAGACGAACTTAACGGCTGCGTCTTCATCGCGGTGTGGCGAGAAGCCACCGAAGGCTGTCCTGAAGTAGTCCATGTGGTCCCAACCTGATGCGAACCGCGGCGCGTCGCCGGCCCCTAGTTACGGAAGTGGCTTCGCAGGCCCGTGAGGCGAACCTTGAGCTGAGACGAGATCACGACGCCCGCCAGTCCTGCCCCGTTACTTGTCGCTCTTCGGCATCCGCGCCATCACGAACGCGGCTGCCCTCCGACAATCGGGATCCTGGCGGCTCTCGGGGCGCTTTGTCGCGATCACCCGGAGCATGGTCTCGGCCGACTTCAGATCCCCGACTCCCGCGTTCGCCATGGCGGCTGCGCACACGAAGTGAGGATCATTCGTCACCCCTCGATCGAGGGTGTAGGCCTCATCGGCCGCATCTATCGCCTCTCGCCACCGCTCCAGCGCCGCGTAGCTCACTGTGAGGTTCCGGTACGGGCCCAACAGGGACATCGAGGACTTCAGGCTCGCGCGCAGCGGGCCGATGGCCTCAGCGTGCCTGCCCCCCATGGTCAGGATCCCTCCGTAAATGCCCAGCGCCTCTGCGAACTCGGGGTGCTTGCGCGTGAATTCGCGAAACATAGGCTCGAGTTGCTTGAAGCGGTCCACCGCGCGCGCGTCCTCGGGCGCCTCGAAGTAGTCCACCATCAATGGCGCGAACTCGACGAGCTGCGGGTACTGAGTTGGCCGACCACGAACCGGCTCCAGCGCTCTTCGCGCGGCCGCGAAGTCCTTCGTCAGCGCGAGCGCGATCGCCAGCCGCGCCTCGTACGCGCCAGTCCCCTGGCAACGCGGCTGGTACCCCTGCCACCTCCGCAAGAGGGCACCATAGTCCGGGCCCCCTCCGCGGTGCCGGCGTTCGCCGACTCCTTGGCCCATTGCGCCTCGCACCAGGCGCCCGCCTCGCTCGCTTCGACACTCATGGCGAATCCACCGAACAACGCAGCCAGCGCTGCAAGCTGTAAGACGCGCACTGCGCTGACGTTAGTGGGACTTGAGGAGAGGGAGACAAGGGACGGTTGGGCCATGGCTGGGAAGGAGCGGCGTCGGGGGCTGATAGAGGGAGTGCCCGCACTTGGGCGATGGACGGTTCGCTACAGCCTATAGGACTCCTTCGAGAACATGGTGCGCTCGTTCGACCATCCGGGCCGAGTCGGGGTGAGGCGCAAAACTGGTAGGCCGGTTTCGAGCCGTCGGCGCGAACTGCCCCTCCGATGAGCACCGACCGTCACCCCTTCGACCTCGCGAACCTGGTGCCCGACGCCGATGCCCGACCGCGATGACGACCCGTGATGCGGGAGATCACCGGGGGGGTCGGGGCGCCGCTATCCCGGCGCGCTTCGCGAGCCCCTGCATCGTGAAGCCTGCCCGCTCGCGCGCCTTCTTCACGGCCGCTGCGGCTTCCGCGCGACGACGTTCCAAGATGTGATCTGCAAGATTGAAGTTGCTGAACCTGAAGTCCGTCGCGCTCCGGTCGCGAAGCGCCGTGATGTATCCGGCCCGGATTGCGGCCGCGGCCGCTTCGGCCGTTGGTTTGCCGTCGGCCCGCTTCGACTTCCCGACGATGTCGCGGATCGCGCTCTTGGCGAGCGGCGAGTTGGTTATCGCCTACATTGCACGCAAGGTGTCGTTGCTCAGACGCTGCCAATACTCCGACTTCTCGATGATCTCGCGGACGAGCGCGGACACGTCCCCTCGACGGCCCTCGATGGCTCCGCGGATGTATGCGGCGTGGCCGAGCATCGACGTTTGCGTTGGATCGAGCGACACCAGCACCTTGACGAACCCCTTCTTCGGTCGCCCGGCCTTGCGCCGGTATCGCCGCCTTGCTCGGGGTGCAGGGGAGGTGGCCTGGACGGTTTCGGCATTTTCGATTTTCGGATATCTGAAGCGGGTATGACTAGGGGCATGGACGCCGCAGAGAAGGCGACGAGGTTCGCCCAGGCTGTGAGTGAGGGGCTGAACTGCCTTGGGGTCTTCCTGTGCGGGCCGGCCTTGCGGAAGCTCAAGCCGCAGGCGTCCGAACTTCTGCGGCGGTGGGAGACGGAGTACGCGCCGGTCTTCCAGATGATGGACCTGCCAAACACGGGTCTCGATCCAGCGGCCTTCCGCGCGGGCCTTGCGAAGATCTCGTCGCTCGTTCCGCCGGGGTTGACCCGGACGCGGCCGACCAGCTCGCGAGCCTTCGCTCGGCGATACGGGAAGTCCTCACCGCGATGCGCTTCCCGCTGCCCGTCCTCGCGCCGTCGGATGCCGCCGTGTGTGAGCTCACGGCGCCGCCTGCCCCCTCCTCGCGGACCAGAGCGGCGCGTAGGCGCCGACCTGCAACAAAGGGACTGCCGGCGCGGACCGCCAACCCGCGTGATCCCATGACCGGCGTGCCTTGCATCAACGCGACGATCCCGCGACCCCTGGCCGCCGCCCCACGCGCGTGGATCGTTTGACCATCTCGGCCGAATCAAGATTGCCGACCGGGCTCGCGGGGCGCCTCGGCGAAGGAGCACCTGTCCCGGACGCTCACGCACGCAGCGCGGCGAGCGGGTCCCGCCCACCGTCACGGGCCTCGAAGCGCCAGGACGATCATGTAGACCGCGAAGAGCATCTCCACGACCGCGAGGACCCGCCGGCGCCACGGGTGCCGGCTGCGTGCCGCCGAGAAGAAGAACGACCTCGAGGCGGCCACGAGAACCGCCAGCGCGAGCAGGCCCGGCACCAGCCCGGTCAGGAGCACCTGGCGGACCTCTGCGTCGCTCCACAGCGCGAACGTGGCCATCACGACGAGGAGCGCGGCGCAGAGGGCCATGAAACGCGACGAACAAGACGAGCTCGCCCGCGACGCGAACCACCGGTTCGTCGTTCCGTCCGCCTCGCGCGTCATCCCCTCCCCTGCCGCGGGACCCCGCCCCCCGCCGTTCCGGCGCCGCCCGTCTATCTCACTCCGCGTTCAGCCACTGCTCGTACGCCTCGAACGAGCTCGGGCGGCCGAGGAAGTCCTGCACCAGCTCCGCGGCGGGCTTCGAGCCGCCGGCCTCGAGGATCGCGGCGCGGTAGCGGCGGGCGGGCTCGGCGCTCATGAGGCCGGCGCGGCGGAAGGGGCCGAACAGGTCCTTCGCGATCACGAGCGACCACATGTACGTGTAGTAGATGGCCGAGTAGCCGTCGAGGTGGCCGAAGGACTCGTGGAAGTAGGTCCCCTCCACGTGGCGGAACGGCGTGTAGCGCTCCTGCATCTCGGCGACGAGCGCGGTCGTGTCGAGGCCGGCCGGGTCGCGGCGGTGCAGCTCGAGGCTCGTCGCCGCGTAGAACATCTGCTGGCGCACCATGAGCCCCTTGCCGTACTCGTCCGCCGCCTTCATGCGCCGGACGAGCTCCGCCGGGATGGGCTCGCCGGTCTCGACGTGCCTCGCGAAGGTCGCGAGGACGCCCGGGTCCCAGACCCACTCCTCGAGCATCTGCGAGGGCGCCTCGACGAAGTCCCACTCCGTCGCGACGCCGGACTGCCCGGCCCACCGGGTGTGCCCGCCGAGCACGTGGTGCAGCAGGTGCCCGAACTCGTGGAAGAAGGTCTTCACGTCCCCGTGCTCCATGAGCGCGGGCGCGCCGGGGGCCGGCCGCGGGAAGTTGCAGACGAGGACGCCCTCCGGGAGCCGCACGTCCCGCTGCCCTGAGGCGAGCGTGAACTGGGCGTAGTGCTTGTACTTGCCGTCCCGCGGGTGCATGTCGAGGTAGACGCGGCCGAGGAGCGCCTCGCCCTCCACGACGTCGTACACCTCGACCTCCGGGTGCCAGACCGGCGCGACGACGCGGCGGTAGGCGATCCCGAAGAGCCGCCCCGTCACGTCGAGCACGCCGTCCTTCACCCGGCCGTACTCGAAGTAGGGCCGGACCGACTGCGAGTCGAACCCGTACTGCTCCGCCTTCACGCGCTCCTGGAGCCAGGCCGAGTCCCAGGGCTCGACCCGCTTCGCGCCGGGGACGTCGCGCTGCTTGCGGGCGAGGAGCTGGGCGTGGTCGCGCTTCATCCGCGCCTCGGCGGCGCGGGAGATCTTCTCGACGAACTCGCCGGCCGCGTCCGCCGAGCCGATCATCTTGTCCTCGGTGACGTAGGCCGCCCAGGACGGGTACCCGAGGACGCGGGCGAGCTCTGCCCGCCGCGAGAGCATGCGCGAGAGGACGTCGAGGTTCCGGGGGTGGCCGCGCAGCCGGTAGAGCCGCCAGAGCGCCTCGCGCGCGGGCTCGCTCCGCGCGTAGGTCATGAACGGCACGTAGTCGGTGTTGTCGGTGGTGACGGTCACCTTCCCGTCGGCGCCCGGCGGGTGGGCGCGGCGCCAGTCCTCGGGGAGGCCGTCGAGGTCGGTCGGGTCGAGCGACAGCCGGCGGACGTCATCCTTGATGTTGCGGCCGAACTCCTGGCCGATCCGGACGAGCTCCTCGCGGAGCGCCCGCACCCGCGCGCGGGTGGCC
This sequence comes from uncultured delta proteobacterium, assembly GCA_963739565.1. GTDB lineage: Bacteria > Myxococcota > Myxococcia > Myxococcales > Anaeromyxobacteraceae > Anaeromyxobacter. The sequence goes on from CAVUBF010000002.1 coordinate 252,791, forward strand.
TCGTCCTTGTCCACGCCGGCGCGCCGGAAGTCGCGCAGGCTCTTCGTGACGAGGTGCCGCGTCGCCGCGTCCTCGCCGGAGACGTCGACGGCGGAGAGCGCGTCGTACAGCCCCCGATCGAGCGAGAGCTCCGTCGAGAGGGCATCCACCTCCTGCTCGGCCGCCTCCGCCGCGTCGCGCATGCGGGGGTCCGGGTGGACGTTGCGGGCGAGGCTCGCGCGGGACGCCGCCTCCCCGAGCGACCCGAACGCCGCGTCGAATCCCCGCAGGGTCGCCGCGACGTCCCGCGCGCCGCTCGCCTTCGCGCGGGCCGCCTCGGCCCGGGCGCGGTCCATGTCGCGGCGGCAGCCTGCGGTGAAGTCCTCGGGGGTTCCGGTCAGCTCTCGGGAGGCGTCGGGGCGCATGGGTCCCCGTATGTTAACCGCCCCGCCCCCGGCGCGAGGGCTCGTCGAAGGCTCGCTACACCCCGAGGAGCTGCATGAGGCGCAGCTGCATGTCCGCCTTGCGCGGCTCGTCCCGGCAGGTCTCGATGGCGCGGGCCCAGGACTGCCGGGCGGAGGTCATGAACCCGAGGCGCTCGTACACCTGCGCGAGGGCCTGGTGGGCGGCGTCCACGTCCGGGCGCAGCTCGGCGGCGTGGGAGAAGGCCGCCGCCGCCTCGAAGAGCAGCCCCTGCCGCGAGAGGGCGAGGCCGAGGTAGTGGTGGGCCTCGGCGGAGAGCTCGTCCTTGTCCGCTGCCTCGCGGAGCGCCGCCGTGGCCTCGTCGATCGAGCCGGCCGCGAGGAGGCGGGCCCCCTCGCGCCAGGCGGCCTGCGCCGCCGACCGCGCCGCGACCTCGCCGGGATCGGGCGTGGACCCGAGGAAGAGGAGCTTCACCGTCCGGAGCAGCTCGTCGGGACGGAGCGGCCTCTCGAGGAACGCGTCGGCGCCGAAGGCCGCCTTCACGTCGGCGGGGACGAGGCCGCGGTGGACCCCCGAGGTGAGCACGACCGCGGTGGGCCGGAGGACCGGGTCGCCCTTCACGGCGCGGCACACCTCGAAGCCCGGCATCATCGGGAGCATGGCGTCGCACACGACGAGCTCGGGGCGCGCCTCGCGGGTGAGGTCGAGGGCGGCGCGGCCGTTCGAGGCCTGCAGCACCGCGCAGCCCACGCGCGCGAGGAGGCCCGCCGCCTCCTCGCGCGCCTCCGGCGAACCGTCGGCGACGAGGGCGAGCTTGCCCGCGCCGATCCCCTCGAGGCGTACGGTCGGCTCGCCGGCGGCGGGGGCGAGGGAGGCCGGCGGCCGCTGCCGCTCGCGCCGGGCGGGGGACGCGGCCGAGAACGGCGTCTCGCCGATGGCGTGCGCGAGGCCGACGAGCTCCATCGAGCCCGTCGCCTCCGGGAGGTCGATGCCGGCGTCGGCCCGCAGGGAGCCGTGGACGACGCCCACCCACGCCGCCTCGGGGTCCGGGAGGGCCGGGGCGCGCGGGCCGCGCCAGGTCCGGCCGCCGCGGGTCCGCTCGCGCTGGAGCGCGTCGAGGGTCCGCTCGATGGCGGCGGGCACGGCGACGTACCGCAGCACGCTCCGCCCGGTGACGAACCGGACCTCGTCGGCGAGGGCGTGGTCCTCGGGGTCTGCCATGGCGAGGACGAGCTCGGTGCGAGACACCGACGCGGCCAGGACCCGCCGCTGCCGGCAGAACGCGGGCGCGACCACCTCGAGGTTCGCGGTGGGGACGACGCTCTTCGAGAAGTCCACCGCGGGGCAGCCGTGGAGGCCGGCGAGGGCGCGGGCGAGGACCGCCTCCTGCGCGAGGCCGAGCCGCAGCGCGGCCGACGCGACGTCGCCGTCGTGGGCGGCGGCGAGCGCGCGCGCCGCCGCCTCGGGGGGCAGCACGCCGGCTCGGACGAGGTGGGCCGCGACGTCTGGCACGGCGCGATGCTAGGCCGTTCGCACCGGGGGTGTCTGTCGGGCGATCGCGGGGCGCCACCACCGCGCAGCGGAGCGTCTACATCTCGGGCTTCGTCTCGCGCGTCATGATCGAGGTGACCGCATCCTTGGGGGGGAGCCCCTCGTACAGCACGCGGTAGACGGTCTCGGTGATCGGCATCTCGACGCCGAGCCGGCGCGCGAGCTCGCGGGCGCTCTTCGCGTTCCGCACGCCCTCGGCGACCTGCCCGAGCTCCTTCTGGATCTGCTCGACGGTCTTCCCCTCGGCGAGGCCGCGCCCCACGGTCCGGTTGCGCGACAGGTCGGAGGAGCAGGTGAGGACGAGGTCGCCGAGCCCGGAGAGACCCGACAGCGTGAGCGGGTTCGCCCCCTTGCGGACGGCGAGGCGGGAGATCTCGGCGAGGCCGCGGGTGATGAGCGCGGCGAGGGAGTTCGCGCCGAACCCGAACCCGTCCGAGATGCCGGCGGCGATGGCGACGACGTTCTTCACGCACCCGCCGATCTCGGCGCCGACGACGTCACCGGACGTGTAGGGGCGGAAGGTCCGGGTGTGGAAGGCGTCCTGCACCTGCTTCGCGATCCGCTCCCAGCGCGCCGCGACGGTGACGGCGGTGGGGAGCCCCTTGGCGACCTCCTTCGCGAAGGAGGGTCCGGAGAGGAGGGCGACGTACGGGTGGAGCGGCACCGGCAGGACGTCCTCGAGCACCTCGCTCATCGTCATGAGCGTCTCGAGCTCGATGCCCTTCGCGACGCAGACGATGGGCGTCCCGGCGTGGACGTGCCGCTTCGCCTCGATCGCCACCTGCCGGACGGCGTGGGACGGGACCGCCAGCACCACCAGCTCGGCGCCCTCGAGCGCCTTCGCGATGTCGTGGGAGGCGTGGAGGGACGCGGGGAGCGCGGCGCCCGGGAGGTACCGCTCGTTCCGGTGGTTCTTCTGGATGTCGTCGAGGAGGGCGCCCTCCTTGTCCCACGCGGTGACGGTGAAGCCCTTCCCGGCGAGGAGCGACGCGAGCGCTGTTCCCCAGGACCCTGCGCCGAGCACGGTGCACCGCATGGAGGACCTCCGTTCGAGAGGAGTCCATCCTACTCGCGAGGCGCGCCGCCGCGTGCCGGAAAGGGGAAGAACCCGACCGGGCGATCGGCTGCCCGTCCCCGCGTCGCGACTCAGGCCGCCGCGGCCGGCGTCGCGACGGGCGCGGCGCGGAGCACCAGCAGGTGGCGGATGATCACGAGGGCGCCGGCGAGGACGAAGAGCCCGCAGCAGAAGGCGAGGGCCATCCAGAAGCGGATGGGCCCCTGCGCGACGATGTAGGGCTGGCCGAGGTAGCGCTCGAGGTACGCCTGCAGCACGCCCGCCACGGCGAACGCGAGGCTCATCCCGAGGAGACCGAGCGACGCGAGCCAGAAGCCCCAGTGCCCCCGTACGCTCGTCGTAGCGCCCGCCGGCGAACCCCTTCAGCCGGGGGATCGCGAAGTAGAAGAAGGACAGGTTGACGAGCACGTAGGCGCCGTAGAACGCGAGGTGGCCGTGCGACACGGTCACCTGGCTCCCGTGCGTGTAGTAGTTGATCTGCGGGAGCGTGTGCGCGAAGCCGAACACGCCGGCGCCCACGAAGTGCAGGATCGCCATGCCGAACAGGAACACCCAGGTCAGCCTGGGCTCCAGCGGCCGGTGGCTCTCCTTCATGACCCGTCGCGTGTCGACGAGCATGAGCAGGACCGGGAAGGGCTCGAGCGCGGAGAAGATCCCGCCCACCCAGAGCCAGTACCGCGGCGCGGCGAGCCAGTAGTAGTGGTGGCCGGTTCCGGCGATGCCGGTGAACAGGAACAGCCCCAGCTCCACGTAGAGCCACTTCTCGATCACCTTGCGGTCGACGCCGGTGAGCTGGATGAGCATGAACGCGACGAGCGCGGCGGTCACGAGCTCCCAGGCCCCCTCCACCCACAGGTGGATCACCCACCACCAGTAGTACCAGTCGACGGCGAGGTTCCGGTAGAACGGCATGCCGAAGAGGTAGAGGAGCGCGAGGAACACCAGCCCGGCGAGGAGGCTCCCCTGCGTCGCGGTGAAGCGCCTCGCGCGCAGCATCGTCCACGCCACGTTGCCGAGGAACATGAGCGCGCCGATGACGACCAGGACGTCGAGCGCCGTCGGGATCTCGAGCAGCGGGCGCCCCTGGGTCCAGCCGAAGAGGAACCCGACGAGCGCCGCCACGCCGGTGCCGCTCAGGAGGACGAGCTGGGCGTACGCCAGCCCCGGCGAGGCGAGCTCGCTCTCCGTCTCCTCGGGGACGACGTAGAAGGTCGCGCCCATGAAGCCGAGCAGCAACCACAGCACGAGCAGGTTCGTGTGCATGGCCCGCGCGGTGGAGAACGGAAAGACGTCCACGACGCCCTGCGGGACGGTGAAGAAGTAGTTGAAGGCGAGCCACAGCCCGACGACGAGCTGGAGCGCGAACAGGAGCAGCGCGACCACGAAGTACGGGTAGGCGATCCGCTGGGTGCGGTACCTCATGGCTTCCTCCCGTCGGCGAGGCTCACCACGAACTCGGCGATCGCGCGCCGCTGGCCCTCCGGGAGCGCGTCGAAGGGCGGCATCAGCGAGCCGGGCGTGAGCGCCTCCGGGCTGACGAGGTACCGCGCGACGTACGCCGCGTCTCGCCGCGTCGCGATCCACTCGAGCCTCGGCCCGCGGCGCTCCCCCCGATCGCCGAGGGCGTGGCACGCGAGGCACCCCTCCGACGCCACGAGCGCCGCGCCGGGCGAGAGCGTCGCGCCCGCGAGCAGCCGCCGGGTGGAGGACTTCCACGTCGCCTCGGAGTCCTGCGGTGGCCAGTCGTGGTTGTCGATCTCCGCGACCCAGCGGAGGAAGTCGATGAGCCGGTCCACCTCGGCCGCGGCGAGGTGCTGCTGCGGCATCTTCCGGTAGCTCGCGCGAAGCGAGGTGTCCGGGTGCTCCAGCCGGTTCCGGACCGTGTCCTCCCCCAGGCGCGACACGGCGCGGGTGAGGTCGGGGGCGTAGTAGCCGCCGAAGCCGAGGATGGTGTGGCAGTCGTTGCAGTTGCGCTTCTCGAACACGCGCTTCCCGCTCACGACCTCCTCGCTGAGCCGGTCGGCGTGGGTGAGGGCGTCGAACTGGTGGTGCGTGTCCCAGGTCAGCGCGAGGAACAGCACGGCCGAGGCGAGCGTCCCCACCCAGAAGACGAGCTTCGCTGCCCGTTCGCTCATGTGCGCCTCCACCGAGAGGAGGGAATCCTCCGGCGCTCGCTCGAGGAACGCGATGACTCGCGTGGATGCGCCCCTTGGTGTGGCCGGAGGCGGGGCCCTCGCGCCGCGTCAACCCACCGCAGCCGCGACGAGCCGCTCGAAGGGCGCGGGCGTCGCGGCGGCGAGGGCGAGGACCGAGCGACGGAGCGCCGCGCGCCTCGACAGCGCGAGGAGGACCCGCGTCCAGGCCGCGTACGGGCGGAAGCGCCTCCGCCACGCCGCCTCGTAGGGCCCGAGCGCCGCGGCGGTCGCCCCGGACGCGAGCGCGCCGGGGAGGAGCGCGGCGAGGTCCGCGGCGCAGCCGAAGGCGAGGGAGAGCCCCTCGCCCGTGATCGCGTCCACGTACCCGGCCGCGTCGCCGAGGAGGACGAGCCGGTCCGCGACCCGCGCCCGGCTCGCCTGGTCGAACGGCCCGGCGCCGCGCGGCGCGCTCACCTCGACCGCGCCCCCAATCCGCGCCGCCACCGCAGGGAAGCGCTCGAGGAGCCGCCGCGGATCCCCCGACACCCCCGGCTCGTGCAGGAACGCGACGCCGACCCGCCCCGGCCCGGCCGGCCAGACGTAGGCCTCCGCAGAGTCGCCGAAGTGGACCTCGACGTCCTCGGACCACGGCGCCACCCCGTAGTGCCGGCGGAGCCCGTAGCGCGCGGGACGGCGCGGCGGCCGGGAGAGCCCCTCGCGGCGCCGGGTCGGCGAGTTGAGCCCGTCCGCCGCCACCAGGACCCGCGCCCGCGCCTCGCCGCCCGGCCCGGCGGCGACGATGGCGTCGCCCTCGCGGCGGTGGGCGACGATCGGCGCGCCCTGCACCACCTCCGCCCCCGACTCGCGCGCGACCGCGAGGAGCGCGGCCGAGAGGGCCGTCCGCCGGATCGCGACGCCGCCCGGCGGCGGCAGGGCGAGGCGGGCCTGGCGCCCGGTCGCGTCGATCCAGCGGATCGCCCGGAGGCTCGAGCGGTCCGCGGCGGGGACGCGGGGCAGGACCCCGAGCGGCTCGAGGGCCCGGACGCCGGCGGGGAGGAGCCCCTCGCCGCACGCCTTGTCGAGTGGCCCCTCGCGCCGCTCCAGCACGAGGACGTCGAGCCCGCGGCGCGCCGCGAAGGCGGCGAAGGCGAGGCCGGCCGGGCCGCCGCCCACCACCACCGCGTCGCGCGTGCGGCTCAGGGGCGGCTCCGCCGCCGCGCGCGGCGGAGGGCGAGCGTCGACCGCGCGGCGAGGAGCGCGAGCCCGAGCCGGGTCACCTTCGCCGGCGGCGCGAGGGTCCCCGCGAGCCAGCGCCGGAGCGCCTCCTGGCGCCGGAGCTTCCCCGAGGAGGTCCGCGGGAGCGTCCCGGGCGCGAGGAGCACGACGTGCGGCGCGACGCCGGTGCGGTCGAGCACGGCGCGGCGGACCGCGCCCCCGACCTCGGCGTCGGGCTCCGCCGCGCCCCGACCGCGCTCGGCGAGGAGGAGGAGCACCTCGCCCTCCCCGCCGGGCGGCACGAACCCCACCGCGACGGCGCACCCGGGCCGCAGGCCCGCGACGCCGGCGAGGGCGGCCTCGAACTCCTCCGGCGCGTGGTTCGCGCCGCGCACGACCACCACGTCCTTCGCGCGGCCGTGGACGAACAGCTCGCCGCCGAGGGCGAAGCCGAGGTCGCCGGTGTCGAGCCACCCTCCCGGCAGCGCCGCCGCGGTCGCGGCGGGATCGCCGAGGTACCCGGCCATGAGCGAGGGGCCGCGCACGAAGATGCGCCCGAGCCGCCCCTCGTCCGCCTCCCGGCCGTCCTCGGTCCGGAGCTCGACCTCGACGCCGGGGACGGGGCCACCCACCGAGACCACCTCCCGGTCGCCGGGGACGACGACCCCGTCCGTCGCGAGCCGGACCGGGTCGAGCCGGCGGCCCTCGAGCCGCCGCCCCGGCCGGGCGAAGGTCACCGCGAGCGCCGCCTCGGCGAGGCCGTAGACCGGCATGAGCGCGCCCGGGTCGAAGCCATGGGGCGCGAAGCGGGCGGCGAAGCGGCGCATCGCCTCCGCGGAGACCGGCTCGGCGCCGTCGAGGGCGAGCCGCCACGACGACAGGTCGAGCCCCGCGAGGTCGGCGTCCGCGACCCGGTCCGCGACGTACGCGTAGGCGAAGCTCGGGGCGGCGGAGATCGTCCCGCGGTGCCGGGCGATGGCGCGGAGCCACAGCGCGGGGCGCGCGAGGAAGTGCTCGGGCGGCACGAGCACGAGCGGCCCGGGGTAGCTCATCGCCCCGAGCAGGGCGCCGATGAGCCCCATGTCGTGGTAGAGCGGCAGCCACGACACGAGGACGTCCTCGGGCCCCGGCGCGGTCGCCGCGACGAGCAGGTCGGCCTGGGCGACGAGGGCCGCGTGGGTCAGCGCGACCGGCTTCGGGTCCACCGTCGAGCCCGACGAGAACTGCACGACGCCGAGCGCGTCCGGCGCGGCCGCGCGGGCGAGCGCCGCCGGGACCGACGTGGAGGTCGGCCGCGTCGACGCACCCGAGGGGCGGACCGGCGCGCTCGACCGCCTCGCCGAGGAGGCGCCGCGTGCCGCCCGAAGACACGACGACCCTCGCCCCGGCGACGGCCAGCATCCGGGCCGTGGCGGCGGTGTACTCGTCCATGCGGCCGAGCCGCACCGGCGGGTAGAGGGGGACCGGCACCGCGCCGGCGAGCCAGGCGCCGAAGAAGGCGTCGAGGAAGGCGGGCTCGGTGCGGAGCACGATGGCGACCCGGTCGCCCGGCGCGACGCCGATCGCCGCGAGCGCGGCGGCGGCGTGGCGGGCGCGGCGGAGCACCTCCTGCCACGTGACGTGCACCTCGCGCTCGTGGAGGTCGACGAAGGTGACGCCGGAGGGGCGGCGGGCGGCGGCCTCGAGGGCGGCCACGAGCGTCGGGTGACGCGCCGGGGGCGCCGGCGGGCCGCGCAGGATCACGGCTTGCCCCCGGATCTCCCTGGCCCCGCGAAGCGGGGCTGGGGAGGGGACTCGTCCCCGGACCTCCGTCGCCCCGCGGAGCGGGGCTGGGGAGGGGGCGCCGTCTCCGGCAGCCGCTCGGCGGGGGCGCGGGCGACCACGATCCGGGCGAGGTCCGCGAGGGTGCGGGCTCCCGCCGCGTCGTCGTCGGCGAGGATCACGTGGAACCGGTCCTCCACCGCGACGACGAGGCCGAGGAGGGCGAGGGAGTCGAGCGACTGCGCGAGCGGCTCGTCCGGCGCGGGCGGCTCGCCGTCGAGGCGCAGCTCGTCGCGCGCGATCCGGACGATCTCCCGGGCGACGGAGGCCTCGGCGGCGGTCACCTCAACGCCCCCACCGGAGCAGGAGCAGCTCGGCCGAGAAGCCCGGGCCCATGGCGGCGAGGAGCCCGAAGTCGCCCTCCCGCGCGTCCCGGGCGGCGAGGAAGTCGCCGAGGACGAAGAGGACCGACGCGGAGGAGAGGTTCCCCACCTCCCGGAGCGACCGCCAGGAGCGGGCGAGGGCCTCGGGGGGCAGGGCGAGCCCGCGCCGGAAGGCCTCGATGACCTTCGGGCCGCCGGTGTGCGCGATCCAGTGCCGGACGTCCCCGCGGGCGAGGCCGTGCTCGCCGAGGAACGCGTCGACGTCGGCGCCGACCCGGGCCTCGATCACCTCCGGCACCTTCGCCGAGAGGACCACCTTGAACCCGGTGTCCACGACGTCCCACCCCATCACCCACTCGGTGTCGGGGTAGAGCACGGAGCGGGTCGCGAGGACGCGCGGGACCGGCGGCTCCGCCGGCCGCGCGCCGCCTGCGAGGACCACCGCCGCGGCGCCGTCGCCGAAGAGCCCGGTCGCGACGAGGTTCGTCACCGACGCGTCGTCCCGCTGGAGCGTGAGGGAGCAGAGCTCGACCGAGAGGAGCACCGCGACGTCGCCCGGGAACGCCCGGAGCGCGTCGGTCGCCCGGGCGAGGCCCGCCGCGCCGGCGAGGCAGCCGAGCCCGAAGATCGGCGTCCGCTTCAGCGAGGGCTTCAGGCCGAGGCGGTTCGCGAGCTTCGCGTCGAGGGACGGCGTCGAGATCCCGGTGACGGTCACGAACCAGAGCTGGTCCACGTCGCGCGGCGCGAGCCCGGCCGCGTCGAGGGCACTCCGGATCGCGGCCTCGCCGAGGTCGGTCCCGACGCGGATGAACGCGTCGTTCGACTTCTGGAACGAGTCGAGGCCCGGGTACTCGGCGAGCGGGAGGGCGAGGTGACGCCCCCCGACCTGCGCGGCGCGATGGACGTCGGCGAGCCGCTCGGCGTTGTGATGCCTCGACGCCCAGTGGATGGTGAGCGCCCGGATGAGCGTCTCCTGGTCGACGAAGTTCGGCGGCAGGGCCCGGCCGACGGAGAGGATCGCGGGAGGGGCGGGGTCGGGCATCGCGTCCCTCAGCGATGCCTGCGTCGGCCCGGGGTTTCAAGGTCCGGGACGGGGCCCCCGGCTGGGCGGGGGTTTCCTGCCGGTTCAGGCCTCGGCGGCGGGGGCCTTGGCGGGCCCCGCGGGGAGCGTGAAGGTGAAGGTGCTCCCCTCCCCGACGCGGCTCTCCGCGGCGATCGAGCCGCCGTGCGCCTCCACGAGCTTGCGGACGATGTAGAGGCCGAGGCCGAGCCCCTCCCCCTCGTGCCGCTGGCCGCGGTAGTAGCGGTCGAAGATGCGGGGCAGGTCGCCGTCCTCGATCCCGGGGCCGCGGTCCGCCACCGAGATCCGGATCGAGTCGCCGACGTGCTCCGCCCGGACCCGCACCACCTCGTGCGAGTACTTGAGCGCGTTGCCGACGAGGTTCGCGAGGATCCGGTCGAGCCGGTCCGGGTCGGCGAGCACCGGCGGGAGCTCGGCCGGGACCTCGTTCTCGACCCGCTCCACGTCGATGACGCCGTCCGAGGTCTCGAGGAGCTGATCCACGAAGTGCCGGAGCGAGACCGGCGCCAACGCGAGGTCGAGCCGCCCTCCCTCGCTGCGGGCGGAGTCCACGAGGTCCCGCAGCATCCGGTCGATCCGGCGGCCGGCGGTGAGGATCCCGCCCGCGGCGCGGCGGATCCGGTCGTCGGGGGCGCCGCGCAGGACGCGCTGGGCCTGCAGCACCACGATCTGGAGGGGGTTTCGCAGGTCGTGGGAGACCGCGCGGAGGAGGTCTTCGCGCTGGTCGGTCGTCTCGCGCAGCCGGCGGATGGTGACGACGAGCTCGTTCTCGACGTGGGCGCGCAGCGCGTCGAGGTCGCGGTAGGGCCGCACCAGCGCCGCGACGAAGAGCGCGTCGAACACGAACCAGAAGGACGCGACGAGGTAGACGTGGCCCACGACGTTGAACGGGTCGTAGGCGCTCGCGTACAGCATGAGGCAGAGCTCCGCGTACATGCCGAGCACGAGCGCCGCCGCGAGCTTCCCGGCGGTGGGCTCGCCGGTGTCGCGCCAGATGCGGCCGTGCGCGACCGCGCCGGCGACGCAGGCGAGGGCGAGGAGGCCCTCGAGCCCGACCTTGAGCGGCGTGAGGCCCCGCCCCTCCACGAAGAAGATCCCGCGGCCCGCGGGGATCGAGACCTCCGCCGCGACGATGAGCGACCACGAGGGCCAGGTTCGCGGCGAGGAGGATCCGGCGCCGGGCGAGGACCGGGCTGGCGCTCGCCCGGTCGATGCGGGCCGCGAAGAGGAGCGCCACGACCGTGACCATCCGGGCGGCGAACCAGTAGACGATCCCTCGTTCGGTCGTGGCAGGGCCGAAGAGCCCCGGCATCCCGGGGAACGACGAGGAGATGCGCGAGCGACAGGAGCGCCGCGCCGAGGAACGCCGGCCCGATGAACCGAGCCCGCGCCTCGCGGAAGGCGCCGGCGCCCGCGGCGAACCACTGCACCGCGAAGGTCGCGATCCCGCCCGCCACGACGAGCGCCTCGAGCGTGGTGTGCACGGGGAGGTAGAGCGCCCGGGGGAGGGCGACGCCCCACGGCCGGACGGCGAGGAGCAGCAGCACGGGAGCGCCGGCGAGGGCGAGCAGCCCGATCGCCCGCGCACCCTCGCGGCGCGTCCTGTCGGTCCATTCCGTCATCGCGATCCCGGTGGGGTCGCAGTATGCAACCCTCGGCGACGACTCGCCATGTCGGACATTCGGGCCCGCTTGCCAAGCCCCCTTGCGGTCTTACGTTCGCGCCATGCGACCGGAAAAGCTCACCGTGAAGGCCCAGGAGGCGCTCGCCGCCGCGCAGGGGGAGGCGCGCCGCCGCGACCACCAGGCGGTCGAGGTGGAGCACCTCGTGCTCGGGCTCCTCGGCCAGGCCGAGGGGATCGCGAAGCCCGTCCTCGACAAGATCGGCGCCGACCCCGCCCGCGTCGTCGCGCGCATCGAGGACGAGCTGCGGATCGGTCCCCCGCATCTCCGGCGCCGAGCCGTACCTCGCGAACCGCCTCGCGAAGCTCATCGACCGCGCGGAGGACGAGGCGAAGAAGCTCAAGGACGAGTACGTCTCGAGCGAGCACCTCCTCCTCGCCGCCGCGGAGGAGAAAGGGGCCGCGGGCGAGGCGCTGCGGGCCGCCGGGGCGACGCCCGACCGGATCCGCGGCGCGCTGAAGGACGTCCGCGGCGGCGCCCGCGTCACCTCCCCGGAGGCGGAGAGCCAGTACCGCGCCCTCGAGAAGTACGCGAAGGACCTCACCGAGCTCGCCCGCCAGGGGAAGCTCGACCCGGTGGTCGGGCGGGACGACGAGATCCGCCGCGTCATCCAGAATCCTCTCCCGCCGGACCAAGAACAACCCGGTGCTCGTCGGCGACCCCGGCGTCGGCAAGACCGCCATCGTCGAGGGGCTCGCCCGCCGGATCGTCGACGGGGACGTGCCGGAGGGGCTCAAGGGGAAGCGGCTGCTCGGCCTCGACCTCGCCTCGATGGTGGCCGGCGCGAAGTACCGCGGCGAGTTCGAGGAGCGGCTCAAGGCGGTGCTGAAGGAGGTCGTCGCCTCCGAGGGGCAGATCGTCCTCTTCATCGACGAGATGCACACCATCGTCGGCGCCGGCGCCGCCGAGGGGGCGATGGACGCGGGCAACATGCTGAAGCCCGCCCTCGCCCGCGGCGAGCTGCACGCCATCGGCGCCACGACCGTGAACGAGTACCGCAAGCACGTCGAGAAGGACCCGGCGCTGGAGCGGCGGTTCCAGCCGGTGTTCGTCGGCGAGCCGTCGGTCGCCGACACCATCTCGATCCTGCGCGGCCTCAAGGACCGCTACGAGCTCCACCACAAGGTCCGGATCCAGGACGCGGCCCTCGTCGACGCGGCCCGGCTCTCGCACCGCTACATCGCCGACCGCTTCCTTCCCGACAAGGCCATCGACCTCGTCGACGAGGCGGCGAGCCGGCTCCGGATCGAGATCGACTCGATGCCGACCGAGGTGGACGAGGTCCGCCGGCGGATCGGGCAGCTCGAGATCGAGCGGCAGGGGCTCATGAAGGAGCAGGACGAGGCCTCCCGGGCGCGCCTCGCCCAGACCGAGAAGGAGCTCGCCCAGCTGCGCGAGGAGTTCACGCGCCTCGAAGGGCCGCTGGAAGGCCGAGAAGCAGGCGATCCAGGAGGTCTCGGCGGCGCGGCAGGAGATCGACCAGCTCAAGAACGAGCAGGCGAAGGCGGAGCGCGAGGCCGACTTCCAGAAGGCGGCGGAGCTCAAGTTCGGCCGGCTGCCCGAGCTCGAGAAGAAGGTGAACGCCGCCCAGGCGAGGCTCGCGGAGTTCCAGAAGGGCGGCGCGATGCTGCGCGAGGAGGTGACCCCGGAGGAGATCGCCGAGGTCGTCTCCAAGTGGACCGGCATCCCGGTGTCGCGGCTCCTCGAGGGCGAGGTGGAGAAGCTCCTCGGGATGGAGGACCGCCTGAAGCTCCGGGTCGTCGGCCAGGAGGAGGCGGTGCAGGCGGTCTCGAACGCCGTGCGGCGCGCCCGCTCCGGCCTCCAGGACCCGAACCGCCCCATCGGCTCGTTCATCTTCCTCGGCCCCACCGGCGTCGGGAAGACCGAGACCGCCCGCGCCCTCGCCGAGTTCCTCTTCGACTCCGAGGCGGCGATGGTCCGCATCGACATGTCGGAGTACATGGAGAAGCACACGGTCGCGCGCCTCATCGGCGCGCCCCCCGGCTACGTCGGCTACGACGAGGGCGGCCAGCTCACCGAGGCGGTCCGCCGCCGGCCGTACGCGGTGATCCTCTTCGACGAGATCGAGAAGGCGCACCACGACGTGTTCAACGTGCTCCTCCAGATCCTCGACGACGGCCGCCTCACCGACGGCCAGGGGCGCACGGTCGACTTCCGGAACGCCGTCGTGATCATGACCTCCAACATCGGCTCGCAGGAGATCCAGCGGCTCGCCGGGCGGCCGGGCGCCGACGTGCAGGCGATCCGCGAGGCGGCCCTCGAGAACCTCCGGGCGGAGTTCCGCCCCGAGTTCCTGAACCGGGTGGACGAGATCGTCGTGTTCCGCCCGCTCAGCCGGGAGCACGTCGGCCGGATCGTCGAGATCCAGCTCGGCCGGCTCCGCAAGCTCCTCGAGGAGCGCCGGCTCACCCTCGAGCTCAGCGAGGCCGCCCGCGAGGCGATCGCCGACGCCGGCTACGACCCGATCTACGGGGCCCGGCCGCTCAAGCGCGCGCTGCAGCGGATGATCCAGGATCCGCTCGCGACGAAGCTCCTGCGCGGCGAGTTCAAGCCCGGCGACCACGTCGTGGTCGACGAGGGGAAGGACGGCAACATCGTCTTCTCGAAGGGCGAGCCCGCCCAGGTCGTGGTGCACTGACACCCGCCCCCCCCGGGCGCCCCGCTCGGGGCCGTTGCGCCGCACGAACGGTCGTTCTAATTTTTGGGCATCTTGGTCTGCAAGGGCGAACAGACCCGCGACGCCATCCTGGAGGGCTCGCTGAAGCTCGCGAGCCGCGTCGGGTTCGAGGGGCTCTCCATCGGCATGCTCTCGGAGGAGCTCGGGCTCTCGAAGAGCGGGCTCTTCGCGCACTTCGGCTCCAAGGAGGCGCTCATGCTCCGCACGCTCGAGTACGCGGCGGGGCGCTTCGGCGAGGTGATCGTCAAGCCCGCCCTCGCGGCGCCCCGCGGCGAGCCCCGCGTGCGTGCGCTGTTCGAGGCCACCCTGCGCTGGCCCCAGCTCGTCCCGCAGCCCGGTGGCTGCATCTTCGTGGCGGCGGCGGTCGAGTTCGACGATCGACCGGGGCCGGTCCGGGACCTCGTGCGCGCGTACTGGAAGGAGCGGGTCGCGTTCTTCGCCGGCGCCGTCCGCAGGGCGATCGACACCGGGGACTTCCGGCGCGACGTCGACCCCGACCAGCTCGCGTTCGAGGCCGACGGGATCCTCATCGCCTATCACTTCGCGTCGCGGCTGCTCGACGACCCGAAGGCCTCGGATCGCGCCCACCGCGCGTTCGAGGCGCTCGTCGCCGACGCGCGCGCGCGCCGCTGACCCACGCAGCACCGAAGAGAGGAGACGGAGATGGAGCAGGCCTTGCCACAGAAAAGCACGAACGTTCGCACTAATGGTGGGCTCACGGCGCCCCTGCCGCTCCGGATGGCGCTCGCGGCGCTCGGCGCGGTCGCGCCGGCCCTCGCCGCCCGCGCCGGGGAGCAGCTCTTCCTCCGCCCGGGGCGGCACACCGCGCGGAACGGCCGTGACGCGTCGCCCGGCGGCGACGCATTCCTCGTCCCGGTCGGACGCGAGACCGTCCTCGCGCGGCGCTTCGGCGAGGGACCCGCCGTCCTCCTCGTGCACGGCTGGGGCGGGCGGGCCTCGCAGCTCACTCCGTTCATCGAGCCGCTCGTCGCCGCTGGCTGCTCGGCGGTCGCGTTCGACGCACCGGCCCACGGCGGGTCCACCGGGCGGCTCACCAGCGGGATCGGGTTCGCCGAGGCGGTCGCCGCGGTGGCGGCGCGGGTCGAAGCGCGCGCCGCCATCGCCCACTCGCTCGGCGCGTTCGGGGTCGGCTGGGCGCTCGCGGGCGGGCTCGCGCTCGACTCGGCGGTGCTGATCGCGCCGGCGCGCGGCCCGGTCGAGTTCTTCGAGCGGTTCTGCGAGGCGCTCCGGCTCCGTCCGGGCGTGCGGGACGCGACCCGCGCGCGGCTCCAGCGGAGGCTCGGCGTCGCCCTCGAGGACGTCGATCTCGCCCGGCGCGCCGCCGCGGCGACCCCGCTGCTCGTCCTTCACGACCGGGAGGACCGCGAGGTGTCCTGGAGCGACGGCGACGCGATCGCCCGCGCCTGGCCGCAGGCGGTGCTCGTCACGACGCGGGGGCTCGGGCACCGGCGCATCCTTCGGGACCCGGCGGTGACGGAGCGCGCGTCCTCGTTCGTCCTGACGCGGCTCGCGCGCTGCGACTGCGGAAGGCTCGCCTCCCACGCCGGGGGCACATCCTGCTCGCAGTGCGCGCTCGAGAGGGAGCTCTACCACCCGCCCTCCCGGTGGCCCGCGCAGGCCTAGGGTCCGGCCTCACGCGGCCGTTCGCCGCGCCTCGATCGCCGCCGCCACGGCGCGGGCGAGCTCCACGGTCCGGTACGGCTTCTGGACGAAGACGGCCGCCCCCTCCGAGAGCAGCTCCTGCGCGCGCCCGGTCTGGGAGAAGCCCGAGCTGACCACCACCGGGAGGTCGGGGTGGAGGGCGCGCATCTTCCGGAAGCAGGCCGCCCCGTCCATCTCGGGCATCGCGAGATCGAGGAGCGCCGCCGCGGGCGGTGCCGCCCGGGCCTCGAGCCAGTCGAGGGCCTCCCGTCCGCCCGCGACCGCCACCGGCTCGTACCCGAGGGAGGAGAGCACCCGCGCCGCGGTCCGCCGGACCAGCTCCTCGTCGTCGATCACGAGCACCACCCCGTGACCCCGCGGCGCCGCCTCCTCGTCCGCCGGCGCCAGCGCGCCGCCCTCGGCGAGCGCCGGCAGGTACACGAGGAACCTCGAGCCGACGCCGACCTCGCTGTAGACGCGGATGGTCCCGCCGTGCCCCTTCACGATGCCGAACGCGGTCGCGAGGCCGAGCCCGCTGCCCTTCCCGACCGCCTTCGTCGTGAAGAACGGCTCGAAGAGGCGAGCGAGGTGCTCGGGCGGGATGCCGACTCCGGTGTCGGCGACCGCGAGGGTGACGTACCGGCCCGGACGGAGCCCCGGGACGGCGCCCGCCTCGTCCACCTCGACGGCGCCGGTCTCGATGGTGAGGGTGCCGCCCGCGGGCATCGCGTCGCGCGCGTTCACCGCGAGGTTCAGGATCACCTGCTGGAGCTGCCCGGGATCCCCGAGCACCGCGTGGACCGGGGCGTCGAGGCGGGTCTCGAGCCGGATGGACTTGTCGAGGGTCCGGCCGAGGAGCTTCGCGCCCTCCGCCGCGAGGGCGTGCAGATCGACCGGCTCCTCCCGGTGCTGGCCGAGCCGGGCGAGCGCGAGCAGCTGCCGCGTGAGCTCCGCCGCGCGCCGCGCCGCCTGCGTGATGGTGGTGGCCGCCTCGTGGGCGGTCGACCCCGGGGCCGCCTCGGCCGCGAGCAGGTCCGCGTACCCGAGGATGCCGACGAGCAGGTTGTTGAAGTCGTGGGCCACCCCGCCGGCGAGGAGCCCGATCGACTCGAGCTTCTGCGACTGGCGCTGCGCGTCCTCGGCCCGGCGCTGGTCCGCGTGGGCGATCTCGAGCTCGCGCGTCCGCGCCGCCACCTCTCGGCGCAGCAGCGCCGGCAGCGCCAGGATCCGGTAGGCGAGCACCCCCGCGAGGAGCGCGACGAGGAGCACGAGCCCCGCGACGACGCGCGGCGTCGCCTCTCCCCAGCCGCCCCGCGGCACGACCCCGAGGCGCCACCGCTGCCCAGGGAGCTCGACCGGCACCCCCACGGCGTCGGCCATCGACCTCGAGCCGGAGGAGGAGGTGACGAGCTCCCACTCCGCGCCCTCCCCACCCTCTCGCCGGATCGCGTAATCGAACCCGGCGTCGACCAGCCGCGGCAGGCGGCTCTCCGCGAGCAGGTCGTCGACCAGGATGATCGGCGCTCGCGAGCCCCCAGAACCGCTCGCGCCCCCCCTCGCGGACGAAGATGGGGACGCGGAGCGCGAACCCGGTGCTCCCCTGGACGAGCTCGAACGGACCGTAGAGCAGCGGGACCCGGCTGGCGATGAGCCGCAGCGTGAACGGCCCGTGGATCGGGCTGTGGATGAGGTCGAGGCCGCGCGCGCGCTCGTTCCCCGCGAGTGGCCACAGGTGGCTGATGACGCCGTCCTTGGCGAGCTGGAGGTTCAGGGCGCCGCCCCCGAGGGCGAGCTGCGTCCTCGCCACCGCCTCGAACTGGGCGTCGGTCGCCCCGGCGGACACCATCGCCCCGAGGGTCGAGGCCGACATGAGCGCGAGGGCGAAGCGCTGCTCGATGGCGAAGCCGGACCCGCGCGCGAGCTCCGTCGCCGCCCGCCTGCGCTCCGCCACGTCCAGCTGCTGGAAGTGCCGGACGGCGAGCGCGCCCAGGGCGGCCACGGCGAGGAACACCAGCGCGGCCTGGACCAGCGAGCGGCGATGACGCGGTCCCATCGGGACCATCTTCCCGGGCAGGGCGCCCCGGACGCAACCGCGATGGTCCGCCGCAGTGGGCAAGGGTGGGGTACGCTCGCTCTCCCCGGCGACGCTCCTCGCCGGGGTCGTCCCCCTCCCCAGCCCCGCGGAGCGGGGCGGAGGAGATCCGGGGACAAGCGCGCTTGACGCGGGGACGGCGCACGAACAAGTACCGGCTTCCAGGGCCGCTCCCCCCGGCGTCCCGCCCCTCGATGGCGAAGACCAGGCTCACGACCCTCCTCCCGGCCGCGCTCCTCGCGCTCGCCCCTGCGCTCGGCTGCGCGGACAGGGATGCCCGCGCGGCAGCCGGCGGGAAGGTCCTGCACCTCGCCATGGCCGAGGAGCCCCCGCAGCTCGACTCGACGCGGGCCACGGACCAGGTGAGCAACTGGGTCCTCGGCCACGTGATGGAGGGGCTCACCCGGTACGGACGGAGCGGCGAGCTCGTCCCGGGCGTCGCGGAGTCGTGGGAGCTCGGCGAGACCCGCGCGGTCTTCCGGCTCCGCGCCGACGCCCGCTGGTCGGACGGGAGCCCGGTCACCGCGCAGGACTTCGTCTTCGCCTGGCGGACCGCGGTCGACCCGAGGACCGCGTCCGAGTACGCCTTCATCCTCTACCCGGTGAAGAACGCGGAGGCGGTGAGCCAGGGGAAGCTCCCGCCCTCCGCCCTCGGCGTCCGCGCACGCGACCCGCGGACGCTCGAGGTCGAGCTGGAGCGGCCGACGGGCATCTTCCTCGGCCTCACCGCGTTCTCGACCTACCTCCCGCTCAAGGAGTCCTTCTACCGGGAGCGCCCGGGCCGCTACGCCGCCGACGCGACGGACCTCCTCTCGAACGGACCCTACGTCCTCACCCGCTGGGTCCACGCGGCGAGCATGGTCTTCGAGAAGAACCCGCGGTACTGGGACAGGGCTCGCGTCGAGATCGACCGGATCGAGGTCCCGTACTTCACGCAGGATCCGACCACCCGGTACAACCTCTTCAAGGACGGCAAGATCGACCTGACCGGCCTCGACCGGGACCTGCTCGGCCGCGCGCAGGCGGACCGGTTCCGGATGAAGGCGTTCGCCGCCGGGTCGGTCTTCTACGCGGAGTTCAACCACCGGCCCGGGAAGCCCACCGCGAGCTACCACCTCCGCAGGGCCATCCAGCTCGTCTTCGACTCGAAGGAGTACGTCTCGAAGGTGATCGGCATCCCGGGGACCAAGCCGGGCGTGCGCCTCGTCCCTGGGTGGGTGCCCGGCGTGGAGAAGCCCTTCGACAAGGAGCACCCGGTGGAGCCGGTCCGGCCCGACCTCGACGCCGCCCGCCGGGAGCTCGCGCTCGCGAGGCAGGAGCTCGGCGGGACCATCCCGCCCCTCGTCTGGCTCACCGGCGACAGCCCGTTCACCTCCCGGGAGTCGGAGTACTTCCAGTACCTGTTCTCCTCCCGGCTCGGCATCACCCTCCGGATCGACAAGCAGACCTTCAAGCAGCGGCTCGCGAAGATGACCCAGGGGGACTTCGACCTCGTCTCGGCGGGGTGGGGACCGGACTACGCGGACGCGATGACCTTCGCGGACCTCTTCACGAGCTGGAACGAGAACAACCGCGGCCGCTGGCGGAACGACCGGTACGACGCCCTCATCCGCAAGGCCCAGGCGACCGCCGACTCCCGCACCCGCATCGACGCGATGGCGGCGGCGGAGAAGGTCCTCCTCGACGACGTCGGGATCCTGCCGACGAGCGAGGCGGGCAGCGTCTACGTCCACAGCCCGCGCCTCACCGGGATCGTCCGGCACGTCGTGGGGCCGGACCCCGACTACACCCACGCCCGGATCGAGTAGAGCCATGACCAGTCGCTCCAAGGACGCGCCGTGCTCGCCTACACGCTGAAGCGCCTCGTCGCCGGCCTCGTCACCGTCCTCTTCATCGCCACCGCCACGTTCGCGGCGATGCACGCCGTCCCGGGCGATCCGCTCACCACCGGCAAGGCCCGCAACCCCGCCATCGTGGCGAACCTGAAGGCGCGCTACGGCCTCGACAAGCCGGTGCTCGCGCAGTACGGCATCTTCCTCGCCAACATGGCGAAGGGGGACTTCGGGATCTCCTTCACCCAGCAGAACCGCTCGGTGAACGACATCATCCGGGAGCACTTCCCGGTGTCGGCGGTGCTCGGGGTGCTCGCCCTCGTCTTCGCCACGGCCGGCGGCGTCCTCTTCGGCTCGCTGACGGCGCGCTTCCGGGGAAGGTGGGCCGACCGCACCATCCTCTTCCTGGTGGTGCTCGGGATCTCGGTCCCCGGCTTCGTCTTCGCAGCCCTCGGCCAGTACGGCGTCCTCGCCCTGAACCAGGCCGCCGGGACGACGGTGCTGCCCATCGCCGGGTGGGGTGGGCTCCAGTTCATGCTCCTGCCGGCGCTCGCCCTCGGGATCGGGACCCTCGCGTTCCTGACGCGGCTCATGCGCAGCTCGCTCCTCGAGATCGTGAACCAGGACTACATCCGGACCGCGAAGGCCAAGGGGCTCCCGCCCAGGCGGATCTTCTTCTCGCACCAGCTGCGAAACGGGATCCTGCCGGTCGTGACCCTCCTGGGCCCGGCCCTCGCCGCCATCACCACCGGCGGCTTCGTGGTCGAGAGCGTCTTCGCGATCCCGGGCCTCGGCCGCTACTTCGTCCAGGCGGTGCAGCAGCTCGACTACACCGTGATCATGGGGCTCACGGTGTTCTACGGCGCGTTCCTCGTCCTGATGATCATCGTCGTCGACATCGTCTACGGCTTCGTCGACCCGCGGATCCGCGTCGCGAAGGAGACGGCGTGAGCGGGACGGGGGCGAGTGGCGAGGTCGCCCGCGGCGGCGCCGCGACGGGGAGGCCTCTGCGCGCCCTCGCGCCCGAGGACTTCGCCCCGGTGCCGCGCGGTCCGGTCGGCCGCGGGCCCGCGCGGCCGTCGCTCTCCTACTGGAAGGACGCCTGGCTCCGGCTCCGCCGGAACCGGCAGGCCCTCGTCTCGCTCGCCATCGTCTGCGGGCTCGTGCTGTTCACGCTGGGGGGCCCGCTCCTGTGGCGCATCGACCCGAACCGGCCCGAGCTCTCGCGGATCTCCGAGCCGCCGCGCTGGGACGACCGCGCCGAGGTGCTCGCCGAGCCGCCGCCCTTCGAGGAGACGGTCCTGCCGGAGGTCCCCGCGGCGCCGTCCGCCGACGGCGCGACGCTCCCCGCCCCCGCGTCCCTCGAGCTCATCGGCCGGCCCACCGTCGAGGCGGTGCGGCTCCGGTGGTCCCCGGTGGCCGGCGCGGCGGGCTACCTCGTCTATCGCTCCACCTCGAGGCCGGGCGGCGATTACCTCGGCCTGCCGATGGGCGAGGTGACCGCCGGCAACGTCGTGTCCTTCGAGGACGCGTTCAACCTCGAGCCGACCACGTACTGGTACTCGGTCGTCGCGACGAACGGCGCGGAGTCGCACGCCGCCGCGACGATCGAGGTGAAGCTCGCGCCCGGGATCTCCCTGGTCGACGCGAAGGTGATCGACCCCTCGGCGAGGCCGGGCGAGGTGATCGCCCAGCCGCGCCGGCCGTTCGGAACCGACTTCCTCGGCCGCGACCTCCTCGCCCGCATGATGGCGGGCGCCCGGGTGTCGCTCTTCATCGGCTTCACCGCGCCGTTCCTGTTCATCGTGATGGGGGTGCTGATCGGCGGCGCCTCCGGCTACTTCGGGGGGCGGGTCGATCACTGGATCATGCGGATCACGGACTTCGTCCTCGCCCTGCCCTTCCTGCTGTTCATGATCCTGTTCAAGGTCGCCTTCGGCTCCGGGCCGGGCGAGAGCGGCATCGGGCCGATGCTCGTCGCGATGATCGTCCTCTCCTGGACGGGGGCCGCCCGCCTCACCCGCGGCCAGGTGCTCCAGCTCCGCGAGCGCGAGTTCGTCCAGGCGTCCCAGCTCCTCGGCGCGCGCCCGGCCTACCTCATCCTCCGGCACCTGCTCCCGAACACCCTGGGCGTCATCCTCGTCTCGCTCACCTTCGCCATCCCGAGCGCGATCTTCACCGAGGCGTTCCTGTCGTTCATCGGGATGGGCGTCGCGCCGCCGACGGCATCCTGGGGCTCGATGTGCAGCGATGGGATCAAGACCTTCCTCGTCTACCCCCACGAGTTCCTGTTCCCCGCGGCGGCGATCAGCGTCACGGTCCTCGCCTTCAACCTGCTCGGCGACGGGCTGCGCGACGCCCTCGACCCGCGCATGAGGTCGGTCGAGTGAGCCTCCTCGAGCTGAGGGAGCTGCGCGTCGAGTTCTCGACCTACGGCGGCGTCGTGAAGGCGGTGCGCGGCGTGTCGCTCGAGCTCGAGCGCGGGCGCACCCTCGCGGTGGTCGGCGAGTCGGGGTGCGGGAAGTCCGTCACCTTCCAGGCGGCGATGGGGCTCATCCCCTCGCCGCCCGGGCGCGTGACGGGCGGGTCGGTGCGGTTCGACGGGGTCGAGCTGGTCGGGGCCACCGTCGAGGTCCTGAACCGCGTCCGCGGGAAGGAGGTCGGGATGATCTTCCAGGACCCGATGACCTCCCTCAACCCGACCATGAAGGTGGGGAGGCAGATCACCGAGGCGCTCCGGTTCCACGAGGGGCTCTCCGGCGCCGCCGCCCGGGAGCGGGCGGTGGAGCTCCTCGACCGGGTCCGGATCCCCGAGGCCCGCGCCCGCGCCGACGATTACCCGTTCCAGTTCTCCGGCGGGATGCGCCAGCGCGTGATGATCGCCATGGCGATCGCCTGCCGCCCGAAGCTCCTCGTCGCCGACGAGCCGACCACCGCCCTCGACGTCACCGTCCAGGCCCAGATCCTCGACCTGCTCCGCGACCTCCAGCGCGAGCACGGGATGGCCATCGTCCTCATCACCCACGACCTCGGCGTCGTCGCCCAGATGGCCGACGAGGTGGCCGTGATGTACGCGGGGCAGATCGTCGAGCGCGGGAGCGTGGACGACGTCTTCTACCGGCCCGCCCACCCGTACACGCTCGGGCTGAAGCAGGCGATGCCGTCGGACGCCGAGGGGACCCGGGCGCGACTCGAGCCGATCGAGGGGAGCCCGCCGGACCTCTTCAGCCCGCCTCCCGGCTGCCCGTACTTCGATCGCTGCCCCTGGGCGATGAAGGTGTGCGGCCCGGACCTGCCGCCGCTCTGGGCCGTGCAGCCCGGCCACGCGGCGCGGTGCTGGCTCCACCACGAGGCGGCCGCGGCGCTCCGCCCGCCCCGCCTGTTCCGCGGGGCGCTCATGCCGGCGGGGAGCGCGACGTGACGGCGCCGCTCCTCGACGTGCGCGGCCTCTCGCGCCACTTCGACCTCGGCCACGGCCGCGTCCTCCAGGCCGTGGACCGGGTCAGCCTCGCCATCGGCGAGCGCGAGGTGGTCGGCCTCGTGGGCGAGTCGGGCTGCGGGAAGTCGACCCTGGGCCGGACGATCGTCGGGCTCCTCGAGAAGACGGCCGGGGAGGTCGCCTGGCGGACCGAGGTGCTGCCCCGGCGTTACCGGTCGTCGGACTTCCGGCGCTGGTCCCGCAAGATCCAGATGATCTTCCAGGACCCCTCGTCGTCGCTCAACGAGCGGATGACGCTGCGGGAGATCGTCGCCGAGGGGCCGCTCATCCACGGCATGTGGCGCCGCGCCGAGGTGCCGGACCGGGTCGGCGCCTGGCTGGAGCGGGTCGGGCTCTCCCCCGACCAGATGTCGCGCTATCCCCACGAGTTCTCCGGCGGGCAGCGGCAGCGCATCGGGATCGCCCGCGCCCTCGCCCTCGAGCCGGAGCTGGTCGTCTGCGACGAGCCGATCTCGGCGCTCGACGTGTCGGTGCAGGCCCAGGTCGTGAACCTGCTCGCCGACCTCAAGGCGTCGATGGGGCTGACGCTCCTCTTCATCGCCCACGACCTCTCGATGGTCCGCTACGTCTCCGACCGGACCGCGGTGATGTACCTCGGCCGGCTCGTCGAGCTCGGGCCGGCGGACGACGTCTTCTTCCGTCCGCTCCACCCGTACACGCGCTCGCTCATCGCCTCGAACCCGGTCGCCGACCCTGGCCACGAGCGGAGCCGTCCGCGCGGCGGGCCGCCCGGGGAGATCCCCTCGCCGGTGAACCTCGCGCCGGGGTGCCGGTTCGCGGGGCGCTGCCCGTTCGCCGCGCCGGTCTGCCGCGGGCTCGATCCCGAGCTGCGCGAGATCGAGCCAGGCCGCTTCGCGGCGTGCTACCTCCTCGACCCCACGAGCGGGCACCCGCAGGCGGGGAGGGTCCCGCCCGCGACGCCTTACCCCCGTTCGCCCTGAGCCCTTCGGCAGGCTCAGGGCAGGCGAAGTCGAAGGGCGGGCGTACCTTCACGCAGGCGGCGGCGGCCACGCCTGGGGGGCCTCGCCGAGCGCCACCCACCCTTCCCCGGTGCGCAGGAAGCGTCGCGTCCGGGCCGCCTCGAAGCGCGTCCCGTCGAAGACCCGCAGCTCCACGTCGACCCGGGGGCCGTCGGCGCGGACGAGGTGATACGAGTTGGCCTCGCCGCGCAGCCGGTGCGACACCGCGCTCCCGGCGTGGAGCGCGAGCACCGATTGCGCGAGGGTGTGGCCGGCGAGGTCCCCAGCGTACTCGCGGTGCAGGTGACCGGTGAGGACGAGGTCGAGGCCGCAGGTGGCGAGCGACGCGAGGACGGCGGCGGCGCGCCCGACGATCCGCTCGCGCGGGTCCCGGGCCGGCGGCGAGAACGGGTGGTGGGCGACGAGGACGTGGAGCCGCTCCGAACCGTCGCCGCAGAGCCGCTGCCGGAGCCCCTCCATCTGCGCGTACGAGACCCGCCCCGCCTTCCAGGTGAAGGAGCGCGCGGTGGTGAGCCCCACCACGAGCAGCTCGTCGTCCTCCCAGACCGGCGCGAGGTCGGGCTCGACGTAGCTTCGGTAGCGCCCGAGCGGAGAGGCGAAGCGCCGGACGACGTCGAAGAGCGGCACGTCGTGGTTGCCCGGGACGACGAGCCTGGGAAGCGGGAGCCGGGCCAGGAACTCCCGCGCCCGGGCGAACTCCGACCGGCGCGCCCGCTGGGTGAGGTCGCCGCTCACCGCGACGAGGGACGGGGCGAGCTCGTGCAGGTCGCGGACGATCGCGTCGACGGCGCGCGGGTCCTCGCGCCCGAAGTGGAGGTCCGACAGGTGCGCGAGGGTCCTCACGGCGTCGGCCCGCGCGGCGCGAGGACGCCGAGGGCCCCCGGGTGGATGACGTAGCGGAGCGGCGGGCGCAGGCGCGCCACCTCGCCGTCCGTCGCGACGTCGAGGCCCCGCCGGCGCGACTCGACGGACATGACCCGCACCGAGAGCTCGGCCACGTCCTCGTTCCGCCCGCGACCCGCGAGCCACCGGATGGCGAGACGGACGAGCCCGCTCCGCCCGGACCAGCGCGCCACGTAGACCCGCAGCTCGCCGCGGTCGAGGGCCTCGCGCTTGCGGTCGTCGAGGAGCTTGCCCGGCTCGTAGCGGTTGTTCGCGACGAACAGGAACGGCGTCACGACCGGCGCGTCCACCCCCTCGGTGCGCAGCCGCAGCCGGATCCGCGGCAACCGCCAGAGGACCGCCAGGGCCCCCCACAGGAGGCCGAGCCACTTCCCGACGAAGGCGCGGAGCCGGGTCCGGCGGCGCACCACCCGGGGGTAGACGCCGATCGACGAGTTGTTCACGAACCGGCGGCCGTTCACCTCGCCGACGTCGACGCGGCGGACGAACCCGCCGGCCACCACCGACGCGGCCGCGTCGAGCTCGAGCGGGATCCCGAGGTCGCGGGCGAAGTGGTTGAGCGTCCCGAGCGGCAGGACGCCCATGGGCGTCCCGGTCCCGGAGAGCGCCCCCGCCACCGCGCTCACCGTCCCATCGCCCCCCGCAGCCACGACCGCGTCCGCTCCCTCGCGGACCGCGGCCGCGGCCGCCTCGGCGCAGGCCCGCGCCGCCACGACCCGCACGTCCGCGTCGACCCCCGCGGCTGCGAGGGCCGCCTTCACCTCGGCGGGTGCGCGGACGCTCCCGGCCCCCTCGTTCTGGATGACGACCGCCCGCACGGTGCGCGCCCGCCCTGGGACGACGATGCGCATCGCGAGCGGGCGAGGGCGAGGCGGACGGGGGCGGCGATCCTCGCCGGGCTCGCCGCCGCCCTCCCGGCCGACCGGGCCCCGTTCGTCCGCCCGCCCGACCGGCCCACCGCCGGCGTGAAACCCGGCCCCGGGCTGCATATCCATCCGAGGAGGCGCGTGCTCGCGCCTCGAGGGGGGAACATGGACACCGGACTCTCGCGCCAGTGGGCGATCCCGATCCGCATCATCCTCGGGATCTCCTTCATGGTGCACGGCGCGCCGAAGCTCTTCGACGCGACGGCGCACCACCAGTTCCAGGGGATGCTCGGCCAGATGGGAGTCCCGGCCGCGTCCCTCGCCTCGTGGGTCGTCGCGCTCGTGGAGTTCTTCGGCGGGGTCGCGCTCGTGCTCGGGCTCTTCACCTGGATCGCGTCGGCGCTCCTCACGATCGAGATGATCGTCGCCCTCGTCCTCGTCCACCTGCCCGCCGGCTTCGAGGTCGTGCAGGTCAAGGGGATGTCGGAGCGCGGCCCGATCTTCGGCATGCCGGGGTACGAGCTCAACCTCCTCTACATCGCCGGGCTGCTCGCCCTCTTCCTCGGCGGGCCGGGGCCGCTGTCCGTGGACGCCCGCGCCCGGCACGGCGACACCCCGCTCCACGCGCCGTGGATCCGGCACCGCGCCCACGCTTGACCCGCGTGCACGGCCCGCGGCGGCCGGGGTAGCATCCGGCGCGTGAAGCTCGCCCGCGCCGCCATCTCCGTCGCCGCCGTCGCCCTCGCCGCCTGCGCGAAGGACCCCGCGCCCGCTCCGCGGGCCCTGCAGTCCGCGCCGGCCGCCGCCCCGTCCCCCGCGCCCGCCGCGCGCCCGATCCGGCGCGACGAGGCGCCCGCGCCCGAGCTCACCCTCGCGTCCTTCCGGGCCTTCACGAAGAAGCAGAACGCCGAGGTGCGGCGCTGCTACGAGGCCGCCCTCGCGAACGAGCCTTCGCTCCGCGGGAAGCTGACGCTCTCGTTCTCGATCCTGCCCGGCGGCGGCGTCTCCGAGGTGCGCGTCGCGAGGTCGTCGTTCCGCTCGCACGCGGTCCCGTCCTGCGTGGCGTCGGCGGTGCGCGGCTGGCGCACGCCGTTTCGTCCGGAGGAGCCGGTCGACGTCGAGTACCCCCTGGACTTCGGCCCGCGCTGAGTCGGACCCGGCGCAGGAACGCGTGATCGAGCGAGCGATCGACCCCTCGGTCGGCTTTGACGCGCTCGGTCGAAGGGCCCTTTTCGAGATTCGAGGGGGGGGCTTCCCGGGACTCGACGCAATGCGTTAGCGTTGATTCTCGAATCGGTCACGCCGCCCCCGATCCAGGAGGCCTTCGACATGCCCGCCGCTGCTGCTCACGGGTCCACGCCCAGGATCGACCGCGTCGCGGTGCTCGGGTCCGGGGTGATGGGCGCGACCATCGCCGCCCACCTCGCGAACGCGGGGCTCCGGGTCCTCCTCCTCGACGTCGTCCCGAAGGCGCCTACCCCCGAGGAGACCGCCGCCGGCCTCGGCCTCGGCGATCGCGTCGTGCGGAACCGGCTCGCCGCGAGCGCGATCGCCGCGCTGGCGCGCTCGAAGCCCGCGGCGGTCTACCTCCAAGCGGAGCTCTCCCGCATCGAGGCCGGGAACCTCGAGGACGATCTGCCGCGGCTCGCGGAGTGCGACTGGGTCGTCGAGGTCGTGATCGAGAACCTCGCCATCAAGAAGGAGCTCCTCGCCGGGAAGATCGCCCCGAACCTCAAGGCGGGCGCGATCCTGTCGACGAACACCTCGGGGCTCTCGGTGAACGAGCTCGCCGCGGCGCTCCCGCCGGCGCTCCGCCCCCGCTTCCTCGTCACCCACTTCTTCAACCCGCCCCGCTACATGCGGCTCGTCGAGATCGTCTCGTCGCGCGAGACCGATCCCGCGGTCGCCGCCGGGATGGCGGAGTTCGTCCGGCGCCGCCTCGGCAAGGGGATCGTCGTCGGGAAGGACACGCCCAACTTCGTGGCGAACCGGATCGGCGTGTTCTCGATGTGCAACGCGATCCACCACATGCTCGAGCTCGGCCTCACGGTCGAGGAGGTGGACGCGGTCGCCGGGCCCGCCACCGCCCGGCCGAAGAGCGCCTGCTTCCGCACCGCCGACCTCGTCGGCCTCGACACGCTCCTCCACGTCGCGAACAACTCGTGGGAGCTGCTCCCCGGCGACGAGCGCCGCGACACCTTCCGGCTCCCGCCCTTCGTCGCGGAGATGGTGAAGCGCGGCCAGCTCGGGAACAAGACGAAGCAGGGCTTCTACAAGAAGACGAGGGGCGAGAGGCCCGAGACGCACTTCTGGGACCACCGGACGGGCGAGTACCTCCCGGCGCGGAAGCCGCGCTTCGCGTCGGTCGAGGCGGCGAAGCGCGAGGGCGACCCGGCGGCGCGCCTCCGGACGGTCCTCGCGGGCAAGGACCCCGCCGCGGAGCTCGCCTGGCGGAGCCTGCGGGACACCCTCCTCTACGCCTTCCGCCGGATCCCCGAGATCGCCGACGACGTCGTGAACGTCGACCGGGCGCTGCGCTGGGGCTTCAGCTGGGAGCTCGGCCCGTTCGAGATGCTCGACGCGATCGGCGTCGCCGCCTTCGTCGCGCGCGCCGAGGCGGACGGGGTCGAGGTGCCGGCCGCGCTCCGCGCCGTGGAGTCCTTCTACGCCTTCGAGGGCGGCCGGGCGCGCTTCCTCGACCTCGGAACCGGGGAGCGCCGCGACGTCCCGGTCCCTCCCGGCCTCGTCGACCTCGAGCTGCTCGAGCGCTCCGGCGGCGTCGTCGAGTCGAACGCCGGCGCCTCGGTGCTCGACCTCGGCGACGGCGTCTTCTGCCTCCAGCTCCACTCCAAGATGAACGCCATCGGCGGGGACGCCCTCGCCATGGTCCACCGCGCGCTCCGGCGCGCCGAGGAGGAGGGGCAGGGGCTCGTCCTCGCCGGGGCGGGGGCGAACTTCTCCGCCGGCGCGAACCTCGGGATGCTCCTCGTCGCCCTGGCCGAGGGGGCCTACGACGAGGTGGCGCTCACGGTCTCGGCATTCCAGCGCGCGACGATGGCGCTCAAGTACGCGCGGGTGCCGGTCGTCGCGGCGCCGCACGGGATGGCGCTCGCCGGCGGGTGCGAGCTGTGCCTGCACGCGAGCGCGATGAACCTCCACGCGGAGACCTACATGGGCCTCGTCGAGGTGGGGGTCGGGCTCATCCCGGCGGGCGGCGGCACGAAGGAGCTCGCGGTCCGGGCGATCCGGCTCGCCGAGCGCTGGGAGGCCGACGTGCAGCCGTTCGTCGTGAAGTCCTTCTCGGCCATCGCCACCGCGAAGGTCTCGGCCTCGGCCGCGGAGCTCGGGCCGATGGGCCTGCTGCGGGACGTCGACGCGATCACGCTCGGCGAGGATCAGGCTCCTCGCCGACGCGAAGCAGAAGGTCCTCGCCCTCGCGACGAACTTCCGGCCGGGGCGGGCCGCCACCGACCTGCGCGCCCCCGGGCGCGGCGTCGCGGCGTCGATCGGGACGCACCTGTGGAACCTGCGGATGGGCGGCTTCGTCACCGAGTACGAGGAGCAGCTCGGCCGGACCGTGGCGCACGTCATCACCGGCGGCGACGTCGCCGCCGGGACGGTCGTGACCGAGCAGTGGCTGCTCGACCTCGAGCGCGAGGCGTTCCTGTCGCTCTGCGGCGAGCGGAAGACCGTCGAGCGGATCCAGCACATGCTCGAAGAAGGGCAAGCCGCTCCGCAACTAGTCGGAACCGGAGGTCGGAATGGGCGCAGCGTACATCCTGGCGGCGGTCCGGACGCCGGGCGGCAAGGCGAAGAAGGGGAAGCTCCGGGACGTCCGCCCGGACGACCTCGCGGCCTCGGTCATCCGGGCCCTGCTCGAGCGGACCCGGGTCGAGGCGCGCCTCGTCGAGGACGTGATCCTCGGCTGCGCGTTCCCCGAGGGGGAGGCGGGGATGAACGTCGCACGCGTCGCGGCGCTCCGGGCCGGCCTGCCGGTGGAGGTCCCCGGCCAGACCGTGAACCGGTTCTGCGCCTCGGGCCTGCAGGCCATCGCCACCGCCGCGGAACGGATCGCGGCGGGGGGGGCCGACTGCATCGTCGCGGGCGGGACGGAGTCCATGACGATGATCCCGATGGGCGGGCAGCGGTTCGCCGCGAACCCCGCCCTCGCGTCGTCGTGGCCCGAGAGCTACGCCGCCATGGGGATCACGGCGGAGCTCGTCGCCGCGCGGTACGCCGTCTCCCGCGCCGACCAGGACGCGTTCGCCGCGGAGAGCCACCGGCGCGCCGCCGCGGCGCAGGACGCCGGGCGCTTCGACGCCGAGCTCGTCCCGGTGGAGATCGAGTCGACGGCGGTCGTGGACGGCCGGCTCGTCCGGACCCGCGAGAGACTCGCCGCCGACGAGGGCGTCCGGCGCGACACGACCGCGGAGGGGCTCGGCAAGCTCGCAGCCGGCGTTCAAGCTGGGCGGCACCGTCACCGCCGGGAACTCCTCGCAGATGACCGACGGCGCCGCGGCGGCCCTGGTGGTCTCCGAGGCGTTCCTCGCGCGGACCGGGCTCAAGCCCGCTGGCGCGCTTCGTCTCCTTCGCGGTGCGGGGGGTGGCCCCGGAGGTGATGGGCATCGGCCCCATCGAGGCGATCCCGGCGGCGCTCTCCCGCGCCGGCGTCCGGGCCGCGGACGTCGGCGGTCTTCGAGCTCAACGAGGCGTTCGCGGCGCAGTCCCTCGCGGTGATCCGGACCCTCGGGCTCGACCCGGCGCGGGTGAACCCGAACGGCGGCGCCATCGCCCTCGGGCACCCGCTCGGCTGCACCGGGGCGAAGCTCACCGCGACGCTCCTCGGCGAGCTCGCGCCGGACCGGCGGGCGGTACGGAGTCGTCTCGATGTGCATCGGCGGCGGCATGGGCGCGGCGGCGGTGTTCGAGTCCAGCAGCT
Source organism: uncultured delta proteobacterium (assembly GCA_963739565.1). Lineage (GTDB taxonomy): Bacteria > Myxococcota > Myxococcia > Myxococcales > Anaeromyxobacteraceae > Anaeromyxobacter. The sequence continues at coordinate 283,547 of CAVUBF010000002.1, forward strand.
CGGGAGGTCGGGATCATGGAAGCGGCTCTTCAAGGGCGGGGAGTACCTCCTCGCGCAGGCGACGAAGGACGACGTCTTCACCCCCGAGGACTTCTCGGACGAGCAGCGGGAGATCGCCCGGACCGCCGAGTCCTTCGTGAAGGACGAGGTCGCCCCGGTCTACGACGCGGCTCGAGCACCAGGAGCCCGGGCTCGCCGCGGGGCTCATGAAGAAGGCGGGCGACGCCGGGCTCCTCATGATCGACGTGCCGGAGGCGTACGGCGGCCTCGAGCTCGACAAGGTGACGAGCATGCTGGCCGCCGAGCGGATGGCGCGCCGGGCGGCGCGTTCTCGGTGGCCTAGGTCCGCCCACACCGGCATCGGCACCCTGCCCCTCGTCTACTACGGCACCGAGGAGCAGAAGGAGCAGGTACCTCGCCGAAGATCGCCACCGGCGAGTGGTTCGCCGCCTACTGCCTCACCGAGCCCGGCGCCGGCAGCGACGCCCTCGGCGGCACGACCACGGCCGCGCTGTCCGCCGGACGGCAAGCACTACCTCCTCGACGGCACCAAGCAGTTCATCACCAACGGCGGCTTCGCCGATCTCTTCACGGTCTTCGCCAAGATCGACCGGAAGCACTTCACCGCGTTCCTCGTCGAGCGCGACATCCAGGGCGTCACCATCGGCCCGGAGGAGAAGAAGCTCGGCATCAAGGGCTCCTCCACCACCTCGGTGATCCTCGAGGACGCGAAGGTCCCGGTCGGAGAACGTGCTCGGCGAGATCGGCAAGGGGCACAAGATCGCCTTCAACGTCCTGAACGTCGGGCGCTTCAAGCTCGGCGCGGCGGTGACCGGCGCCGGCCAAGCACGCGCTGCGCGGTGGGCGCCGCCTACGCCAACCAGCGCAAGCAGTTCGGCGTGCCCATCGCCAGCTTCGGCGCCATCCGCGAGAAGCTCGCCGACATGCGCCGCCGACATCTTCGCCTCCGAGTCGCTGGTCTACCGCCTCGCCGGGCTGATCGACGACCGGCTGGCCACCATCCCGAAGGACGCCCCGCGACTACTACGAGGCGTACCAGGCGGCCATCGAGGAGTACGCCATCGAGTGCGCCATCGCCAAGGTGTTCTGCAGCGAGGTCCTGGCCGACGTGGTCGACGACGTGGTGCAGATCCACGGCGGCTACGGCTTCATCGCAGGAGTACCCGGCCGAGCGCTACTACCGCGACGAGCGGATCAACCGGATCTTCGAGGGGACCAACGAGATCAACCGGCTGCTCGTCCCCGGGACGATCCTGCGCCGCGCCCTGAAGGGCGAGCTGCCGCTGCAGCGCGAGGCGATGCAAGGCCTTCGAGCGCTGATGACGCCCGTCCTTCGAGGAGCTCGACGCGGCCGATCCCTTCGCGCGCGGAGAAGGCGACCCTCGCCAACCTGAAGACGCGCCTTCCTGGTCGTCGCCGGCGCGGCGGTGCAGGAGCTTCGGCGAGAAGCTCAAGGACGAGCAGGAGGTGCTGCTGGCCGCTCGCCGACGTCGCGATCCAGGTCTTCGCCGTCGAGAGCGCGGTGCTGCGCGCCGAGCGCACCGACCGCGCGCGCACCGCGGCGGGGTCCGCCCTCGCGCGGGCGGCGGTGAAGGTCCACACCTTCTCCGCCGCGGAGAAGGTCGCGACCGCGGCGCGCCGGGCGGCCTTCTTCGTGACCGACGGCGACGCGGCGACGATGCTCCTCGGCGGGATCCGGCGCTTCACGAAGTACGACGCCTCCGGCCTCCTCGCTGCGAAGCGACTCCTCGCCGACGCGGCGGTGGCGGGCGAGAAGATGCCGCTCTAGCGCCGGACCTTCGCAGCTCCTCCCTCTCCCCCACCGGGGGAGAGGGCCGGGGAGAGGGGGCTGCCGCGCGGAGGGCGGGCGCCGCCGGCGCGCCGCAGGATCGCCGCCGCCGCCGCGACCGCCGCGAGGCTCATCACCACCGCTCCGGCGACGAGGGCGGCCTCGGCGGCGACGCGCCGGGGTCCCGCGGGCCAGGCGAGGACCGCGCCGAGGCAGGCGTATCCGAGCTGCGACGGCGCCGTCCCGAGGAAGCTCGCGGCGGCGAAGTGGGCGAGGGGGGTCGGCGTCGCGCCGAAGGCGAAGTTCAGGATCGAGAACGGCAACGCGGGCGCGAGGCGCAGCACGAGCACGAGGCGGAACCCGCCGCGGCTGACCGCGCGGAAGGCGCGGGCCACCCGTCCCTCCCCCGACGCGAGGGCGTCGGGGTCGCGGGCGACGAGCCGGCCCACGAGGAACGGCGACGGAGCTCGAGAGCGCGATGGAGGGCACCGCGAGCGCCGCCCCGGCGAGCGCGCCGTAGGTCGCGCCCGCCGCCACGGTGATGGGCGACAGGGGCAGCGCGAGGAGCGCCGCGACGAGGTAGGCGACGAGGTGGACGAGCACGCCGCTCGCCCCGAGGCCACGCGAGGCCTCGAGGAAGGGCGGGATCCGCTCGTGGAGCGACAGGACGTGCGCGAGGACGAGGAAGGCGGCGAGGAGCACCGCCCCCACGACCACGCGCACCCGCGCGGCGTGGGCGCGCGCGAGGAGCTCGTCCATCGACGCCTCCCGCTCACCCGAGCCCTTCGGCAGGCTCAGGGCAGGCGAAGTCGAAGGGCTACTTCGCCTGGATCGCAGCCGTCCGCCGTCAGCAGCTCGGCGGTGAGCACCGCGCCGCCCGCCGCGCCGCGCACGGTGTTGTGCGAGAGCGAGACGAAGCGGTAGTCGAAGAGCGACGTCCGGGCGGAGCCGCCCGATCGCGACGCCCATGCCGTTGCCGATGTCGCGGTCGAGCTTCGTCTGCGGCCGGGTGTCGTCCTCGAAGTAGGTGAGGAACGGCTTCGGCGCGCAGGGGAGCCCCAGCTTCTGCGGCTTCGGCACCCAGCTCTTCCACAGCTCGATCACCTCGGCCTTGTCGGGCTTGCGGTCGAACTGGACGAACACCGCGGCCATGTGGCCGTCGCTCGCCGGGACGCGGATGCACTGCGCGGTGATGACCGGGTCCGTCGCCTTCTCGATCTTGCCGCCGGCGACGGAGCCCCAGATCTTCATCGGCTCCTGCTCGGACTTCTCCTCCTCGCCCTTGATGAACGGGATGACGTTGTCGACCATCTCCGGCCAGGTCTCGAAGGTCTTCCCGGCGCCGCGAGATCGCCTGGTACGTGCAGACCGCGATCCGCTTCGGGCCGAACTTCATGAGCGGGTGGATCGCCGGGACGTAGCTCTGGAGCGAGCAGTTCGGCTTCACCGCGATGAAGCCGCGCTTCGTGCCGAGCCGCTTGCGCTGCGCCTCGATGACCGCGGCGTGCTCCGGGTTGATCTCGGGGATCATCATCGGCACGTCGGGCGTGCCGCGGTGGGCCGAGTTGTTCGAGACGACCGGCGTCTCCGCCTCGCGCGTAGTCCTCCTCGAGCTTCGCCGTCTCCTCCTTGCTCATGTCGACGGCGCAGAAGACGAAGTCGACCTGCGCCGGCGATCGCCTTCACGTCGGAGGCGTTCTGCACGACGAGGCCGGCGACGGCGGCGGGGATCTGCGACTTGAGCGCCCAGCGCCCCTTGACCGCGTCGGCGTACTTCTGGCCGGCCGAGTTGGCGCTCGCGGCGAGGAGCGTCACCTCGAACCAGGGGTGGTTCTCGAGCAGCGGCGAGGAAGCGCTGACCGACCATGCCGGTCGCGCCGAGGACGCCGACCTTGAGCTTCTTCTGGGACATCTGCTTCCTCCGGCTGCGGGGCTGCGGAGCACCCGAAAATGGCCCGAGACGGTTAACACGGGCGGCGGTCCCCGCAGAGAGCCCCGCCCGGCGGAACTGCCGCACCCCGTCGGATCTAGGCTTCTCTTCCACCGCTCCTCGCCCGCCCTGCGGGGCGAGGCAGGGACGGGGCGCCGGCGCCGTCAGTAGAAGACTTCTTCCAGGCAGAGCCCCTGCGGCGGCGCCGTCGGGCCCGCCTCCCGGCGGTCCAGGGTGGCGAGCAGGGCGGGCAGCGAGCCGGCCGGGCGCTTCCCCTGCCCGACCTCGACGAGGGTCCCGACCACGTTCCGGACCATGTGCTTCACGAAGGCGGTCGCCTCGAAGACGAGCTCGATCCGCCCGCCCGCCTCGCCGAGGACGTCGAGCCTGCGGACCTCCCGCACCGCGTGGTCGCAGGCGCAGTCCGCCGCCTGGAACGCGGCGAAGTCGTGGCGGCCGAGGAGGTGGGTCGCCGCCTCCCGCATCGCGGGGACGTCGAGCCGGACGAAGAGCTGCCACGCCTGCAGCCGGCCGAGCGGCGCCCGGGTCTCCCCGTTCTCGATGACGTACCGGTAGCGCTTGCCGCGGGCGGAGCGCCGCGCGTCGAACCCGTCCGGCTCGAGCGACGCCGCCCGGATCGCGACGTCCTCGGGCAGGAGCGCGTTCATCCCCTTCACGTAGGCGACGGGCGGGAGGGGCCGCTCCTCGGGGAAGGAGACGACCTGCCCGCGCGCGTGGACGCCCGCGTCGGTGCGGCCGGCGGCGGTGACGCGGCGCGGCCCCTTGTGGAGCGTCGCGAGGGCGCGCTCCACCTCGGCCTGCACGGAGGGGCCGTTCGGCTGGACCTGCCAGCCGACGTAGCGGGTCCCGTCGTACTCGATGACGAGCTTCACGACCGGCACGGGCGGGAACCTAGCACTCCCCACCGGCACCGTCCGTTTGACCCCGCCCGCGCCGCCGCGCTATACGGCGCCTTCAGCGTTCGTTGAACGTCCGCGCAGGAGCCGCAGCGCATGTCGAAGGACCGGGCCATCCTCTCCCAGCTCGACGCCACCGCCGAGCGCGGGGTCCGCCCCGAGCGCGCCAGGGCCGCCCTCGCCGACGTCCCCGCGCTCCCCGAGACCCTCTTCGCGCTGGAGGAGCAGCTCACCCGCGCGACCGACGACGCGGAGGAGAAGCTCAAGGGCGCCGCCCGCCACCTCGTCTCGGCGGGCGGGAAGCGGATCCGGCCGATGGTCACGCTCCTCGCGTGCGGCGCCTGCGGCGGCGAGATGCGGGCCGCGGTCCCCTACGCGGTCGCGTCGGAGCTCACCCACTCCGCGACGCTCCTCCACGACGACGTCATCGACGACGGCCCGCTTGCGGCGCGGCCAGCCGGCCTCCCGCGTCATCTGGGGCAACGCCGTCTCGGTCCTCTCGGGCGACTGGCTCCTCACCCGCGCCCTCGAGATCGTCTCGAAGGAGCCGGCGAGCCGGCACGCGCTCCCGCCGCTCCTCGCGACCATGCGCCGGCTCGTCGAGGGCGAGGTCCTCCAGCTCTCGCTCCGCGGCACGTTCGCCGCGAGCGAGCAGGACTACCTCGCGGTCGTCGTCGGCAAGACCGCCTCGCTCTTCGGCTGGGCGGCCGCCGCCGGCGCCTGGGCCGCCGGGGTGGACGGCCGGATCCCCGCCGCGCTGGTCCGGTTCGGCGAGGGGATCGGGATCGCCTTCCAGCTCGTCGACGACGCCCTCGACTACGCCGCCGACCCGGGGCTGCTCGGGAAGAAGCTCGGGGCCGACCTCCTCGAGGGGAAGGCGACGCTGCCGCTCATCCGCGCCTGCGAGGCGCGCCCCGCGCTCCGCGACCGGCTCCGCGCGCTCGTGGACGGGACCGCGGACGGCGAGGCGGTCGTCGGCGAGGTGATCGACGTCGTGAAGTCGGTCGGCGGCGTCGACGCCGCCCGGGCGATGGCGCGCGAGCACACGCACACCGCGATGGCGGCGCTCCAGGAGATCCCTGACGGGTCGCACCGCCGCGCGCTCCACGAGGCGGCCGTCTCGCTCACCGAGCGGGCGTTCTAGGTCGCCCGAGGGCTGCCCGCGGGCGCGGCCGCGCCAGCCGGTCCCGCGCCCATCCGCGCGCCCACCGCGAGCAGGAAGACGCCCGCGACCCCCACCGCGACGCCGGCGCCGACCAGCACGGAGGCCGCGCCGCCCTCGAGCTCGAGCGACGGGAGCACGAGCAGGAACCGCTCTCCCCACAGCCCGACCAGGACCGCGGCCGCACCGGTCGCGAGGGTGCCGCGCCGGCGCTTCATCCGCTCCGAGAAGAGCAGCCAGAACGGCCACGCGAACACGGCGACGAGCACCGCGGAGGTGGCGGGCTTCCAGGCCCCCACCCACCTGCGCTGCAGGATCGCCACCTCCTCCGGCACGTTGCCGTACCAGGTCGGCAGGAACAGCGCCCAGAGCAGGTAGCTCCAGACGACGATGAAGGCGAAGAGGAGCTTGCCGACGTCGTGGCGGAGGTCCGGACCCGAGACGTCCCGGACGGCGGCGACGAGCGCCACCCAGGCGAGGCCCGAGAGGAACGCGCCGAGGAAGTAGTAGGGCGGGATGACGGTGAAGAGCGGCCCCGCGGAGAGGCGCAGCACGAGGTCGTAGGCCCAGACCGAGAGCCCGACGACGTACGCGAGGACGTAGGCGAGGGCGGCGCCGCGGACGCGGCTCGGGTCCGCGCCGGGCGCCCGCGCCGCGGCGACGAAGCGCGACCCGAGCGCGAACACCAGCGCCGCCGAGACGAGGAGGCGCGCCGCGGCGGGCCCGGACGCGGCGCGCCGGCAGGGCCGCGGAGCCCGACGACGACGAGCACGCAGGAGGACGAGCGCGGGGACGAAGAACGCGCTCGTGGCCTCCGCGATGGGCAGGAGCGGCCGCGCCCAGGTCCCGTAGGCGATCCGGACGGCCGCGGCGAGCGCGACGCTCCCCGCGGCGAGCCCCGCGAAGAAGAGCCAGCTCGCGACGAGCGCGGCGCACGCGGGCGGCGGCCCGGCCGCAGCGCGAGGCCGAGGAGCGAGCGCGACGGCCCCGACGGCGACCGCGCCGGCGGCGAGGCGCGCCGCGGTCGGCCCGATCCCGGCGGCGCTCCGCTCGAGCAGGGTCATCGCGTCCCTCCCGGCTCCGGAGGAGGCGGCGGCGGGACGGTCACGACCGGGCTCGTGCGCTGGATCTCGCGCACCCAGTTCACGAGGTCCCACCGGTCCGCCGGGGCGAGCCCCTCGCCGCTGCGGCGGCATCGCCTTGCCCCCGTAGCTGACCGTGCCCCAGATGAACCCGTCCGTCCGCTCGCGGACCTTCACGTAGGCGAGGTCGGGCGCGGGCGGGAAGAACTTCGAGACCGGGCCGCCGCCGTGCCCCTCCGGGCCGTGGCACGGCGCGCAGCGCGCCTCGAAGAGCCGCTTGCCGTGCTCGAGCGAGGCCGGCGAGGAGGGCACCGGGTTCGGCGAGCTGCTCGGTGTCGTCGCGGCTCTCGTACCGGGGCGAGGCGCCGAGCGCGACCGACCGCTCCGGCTCCGGCCGGGGCGCCTGCTGCGGCCGCAGCGACGGCTGGTACCACATGTCCGTCCGCCAGTCGTTCGAGCAGCCGCCCAGGAGGGCGAGCGCGGCGGCGACGGCGAGCGAGCGGCGGCGGCTACCCGGCACGGCGGACCTCCCCGGCCCCTTCGGCCGCGGAGCATCCGCTCCGCGCGCCGCCGGTCGCCGCCCTCGGCGAAGACGCCGACGAGGTCCGCGTCGAACGCGAGCCCCGCCGGGAACGACGCGGCGCGTCCGCCGCGCCAGCTCCCGATCGACGACCGCGAGCAGGTTCGTGAGCGACCCGACGAGCACCGACACCTCGAAGATCACGATCACGAACGGCGGCACCGAGACGATGGGCTTGCCCCCGGTCACGAGCGGCCACGCGAGCGAGGTGCCGACGGTGAGCGCCACGCCCACGACCATGCCCGAGCGAGCGCGCCCGGGCAGCGTGATGAGGTCGATGGCGCTCCGCGGCCGGCCGAGGGCGGCGACCACCTCCGGGAACGGCGCGGGCATCGCGGCGCGGACCCGCGAAGCCCTGCGTGCGCAGCGCGCGGATCGCGCGCGCCGCGGCGGCCGGGTCCGCGAAGGTGCCGAGGACGCCGCGCTCAGCCATGGCGGCCCTCCCCGGACGCGCCGACCGGCGGGTGCACCCCGTGCAGCACGTCCTCCTTCAGCTCGGCGATCGAGACCGGCGGCAGGAGCTTCGAGCCCGACGAGGAAGAGGAAGAAGAACCAGCCGAACGCGCCGAACGTGATGGCCCACTCCACCCAGGTCGGCGTGTAGACCCGCCACGACGAACGGGCAGCCGGTCGTGGGCGAGCGAGGTGACGACGATGTTGAACCGCTCGAGCCACATCCCGACGTTCACGAGGACGCAGATGACGAGGAGGCTCCAGGTCGTCGTCCGGACGCGGCGGAGCAGGAGCAGGAGCGGGCCGCCGCAGTTGCAGATCACCATCGTCCAGAACACCGGCGCGTAGGGCCCGGTCATCCGGTAGAGGAACGTGCTCCGCTCCGGGTCGCCGCGCGGCGCCTGGAGCGACGAGGACGATCTCCGTCGCGTACGAGTAGGTGACGATGAGCCCGGTCAGGATGACGAGGCGCGCGAGCATGTCGAGGTGGCGCGGGGTGATGAGCGTCCTCGAGCCGGAACGCCCGGCGGACCGGGATGAGGATGGTGATCACCATCGCGACGCCGGAGAGGATCGCCCCCGCGACGAAGTAGGGCGGGAAGAGCGTCGAGTGCCAGCCCGGGGTCAGGCTGACACCGCGAAGTCCCAGGACACGACGCTGTGGACCGAGACGACGAGCGGCGTCGCGAACGCGGCGAAGAAGAGGTAGGCGCGGGTGTAGTGGCGCCACTGCTCGTCGGTGCCGCGCCAGCCGAAGGCGAGGAGCCGCGTAGAGCCGGCGCCGCCAGCCCGAGGCGCGGTCGCGCAGCGCCGCCGCGTCGGGCGCGACGCCCACGAGGAGGAACACGGTCGAGACGATGAGGTAGGTCGAGATCGCGAACACGTCCCAGACGAGCGGCGAGCGGAAGTTCACCCAGAGCTGACGCTGGTTCGGGTACGGGAGCAGCCAGTAGGCGAACCAGGGCCGGCCGAGGTGGAGGATCGGGAAGAGCCCGGCGGTCATCACCGCGAACACCGTCATCATCTCGGCGAGCCGGTAGACGGCGGTGCGGAACCGCGCCCGGAACAGGAACAGGATCGCGCTGATGAGCGTGCCGGAGTGCGCGATGCCGACCCAGAAGACGAAGTCGGTGATGAGGTTGCCCCACATGCCGGGGCGCTCGAGGCCCGTCCAGTGCAGGCCGCTGCGGACGATGAGCGAGTACGACCAGGCGCCGAAGCCGGCGACCCCGCCCGCGATGGCGAGGGCGAGCCAGTAGAGCGGCCCGGGCGGACCGTGCGTCGCGCGCACCGTCTCCTCGATGCGGCGGAAGGACTCCCCGGCTTCCGGTGGCCTCGGGCTCGTCATGCCGGGCCTTCCTCCGGGTCGCGCGCGCGGGCGAGGTAGGTGATCGCCGGCCGGGTGCCGAGGTCCTCGAGCGCCTGGAACGCGCGCCGATCGCGCGCGACCCGGCTCACCCGCGAGGCGGGGTCGTTCGCGTCGCCGAAGACGATCGCCTGGGCGGGGCAGGTCTGCGCGCAGGCGGGCACGACCTCGCCGTCCGCGACCTTCCGCTGCTCGTCGCGCGCCTGCCCCTCGGCGTAGCGGATGCGCTGGATGCAGAAGGTGCACTTCTCCATCACGCCGCGCGAGCGCACCGTGACGTCGGGGTTGAGCTGCAGGTCGAGCGGCCGCTCGAACCGGGCGTCGCGCCAGTTGAAGGTCCGCACCTTGTACGGACAGTTGTTCGAGCAGTAGCGGGTGCCGACGCAGCGGTTGTAGACCTGCGCGTTCAGCCCCTCCGGCGTGTGGTAGGTCGCGTAGACCGGGCACACCGGCTCGCACGGCGCGTTGGTGCACTGCTGGCACAGCATCGGGAGCAGCCGCACGTCGAGCGCGCCGCCGGGCTCGTCGCCGAGGTAGCGCTCGATCCGGAGCCAGCCCATGTAGCGCCCCTGCGCGGCGGCCTCGGGGCCCATCACCGGGACGTTGTTCTCCGCGAAGCAGGCGACGACGCAGGCCTCGCACCCGGTGCAGCGGTCGAGGTCGATCGCCATCGCCCAGCGGTGCTCCGGGTGCGGGGGCTCGGCGTACATCCGCGCCGAGAGGTCGGGCCGGTGCGGCGACGGGGCCGCCGCCGTCACCACCGGGACGAGGTCCCGCCCGTGCTGGTACGGGCTCCCCTCGAGGAGCGGCAGGCTCGTGCGCCGCCCCACCCGCGTGACGGTCGCGCGCGCCCCCGCGAACGCGAGCGCGCCGGAGCCCTCGTCGGCGAGGGCCGGCAGCAGGGCCCACGCCTCCGCGCCGAGCGGCAGCGCCACCGCGTCGTCGCGGATCCCCGGGAAGACGTACACCGGGAGCTCGACGCGCCCCGCCGCGGTCGCGACCGCGACGAGCGTCGCCGGTGGCGACGCCGAGCCGAGCCGCGGTCGCGGGCGAGACCTCGAGCCACGCGGTCCAGGAGACGCTCGAGAGGGTGTCGGGGACCTCGCGCAGCCAGGGCAGGTCGGCGCCGCTCGCGTCGCCGCGGAGCGCCGTCGGGAACGGGACGAGGTCGAGCCCGGCGCCGCGCCGCGGGCGGCGGCGGCGGGCGCGAGGAACGGCGTCGGCGGCGCCGGGCCTGAGCCGCGGCGCCGGCGCCGCGGCGGCCTCCGTCCAGGACGCCGCCGCGCTGGAGCGCGGCGCGGAGCGCGTCCCCGGGCTCCGCGGGCGCCGTCGACGCGGCGGCGCCGGGTGTCGCCCGGCTCGACCGCGCCGCGAACGGGCCGCGACGACGTCGAACGGATCGGCGGAGGGGATCGCCGCCGGCGTGGGGAGGCGCGCCGCCGACCTCGCGCAGGACCTGCGCGGCGGCGCGGGTGTCGGGAGCGGCGTCATCACCGGCTGGCACGAGGTTCACGGACCCTGCGCGGGGCACGACGTCGTCGAACGTCTCGAGCGCGTGGTGATCGGGGAGGACGAGGTGGGCGCGCGCCGGTGGTCTGGTCCGGCCGCAGCGCGAAGGCGACGACGAGCGGGACCTTCGAGAGCGCGGTCGCGGCGCCCAGCGCCGCGGGGAGCGCGCCGGCCGGATCGACGTGGTGGACGAGGAGCACGTCCACCGCGCCCGGCGGCGCAGTCGCGCGAGGAGCGCGCGCACGTCGGCGAGCGGAGAGGCCGCGTCCTCGCCCGGGTCGAGGCCGTAGCGAACGGTCCGCCCGAGGTTCCCGAGCGCGAGCGTTCAGCGTCAGGGCGAGGGCGGCGAGGCGGCGTCGCGTCCGGCCCCTGGCTCTGCGGCGCCGGGGCCGAGGATCGCCGAGGGGCGGCGCGCGGCGAGCTCGCGCGCCAGCGACTGCGAGCTCCTCGGCCAGGGAACGCCCGCGCGCTCCGCCAGGGCGGCCGGCGCGAGCGCGCTCGAGGCGCGGCCAGAGCGCCCGCGCCTCCGGCGCGAGGTCCGGCACCCCGCTCGCCGGATCGACGAGCGCGCGCAGGAGCCCGAGCGCGACCGCGACCTCGCCCCCGCTGCGGGCGCGCAGCCAGCGGTCCGCCGACACGCCGGTGAGGGCGAGCCGCGGGCCCGACCCAGGTGAGCCGCGTCCGTCGGCGCCGCCCTCGCGCACGCGCCCCTCGGCGAGCTGCCGCGCGAGCTCCACCGGCGAGGACCACGTCTCGAGGAAGTCGGCGCCGAACGCGACCACCGAGCGCGCCTCGGAGAGGTCGAAGACCGGGAGCTCGGCGCGGCCGAACAGGATGCCGCCCGCCGCCCGGAGCGGCGCGGGCTCGAGCGGGTCGAGCACGACGCGGTCTTGCGGACGCGCGCCGGCGGCGGCGAGGAAGGCGCGCTGCACCGCCCCGGTCGCCCCCCGGCTCGAGCCGGGTCAGCATCCGGACCCGGCCCGGCCCGCGTGCCGCGGCCGCGGCCACCGCCTTCGCGAGGAGCGTCCTCCGCCTCGTCCCACCCGAGCGGCGCGAGCATCCCGTCGGCCCCGCGGCGCTGCGGGCCGCGGAAGCGCTCAGGGTGGTAGAGGGCCTGGAGGGCGGCCTGCCCTCGCGCGCACAGCGCGCCGCGCCCGATGGGATCGTCGGGGTTCCCCTCCAGCTTCACCGCGCGCCCCTCGCGCGTCCGCGCGGTGACCCCGCAGCCGGCGGCGCACTCCCGGCAGACGGTCCGGTAGAAGAGCGGCGTGCCCGGGGACGACGTCCTCGGGCGGGACGAGGAAGGGCACGATCCGCTGGACGGCCGGCTTCGGCGAGCAGCCCGCGGCGAGACTCGCCGCGCCGGCGCCTCCCACGATCCCGAGGAAGGTCCTTCTGCCGAGCGGCCTCTGGGCGGGATCGGACACGGGTCCTCACTTGTGGCAGGTGACGCACTCGGTGAGGCGCTCGCGCCCGCGCTGCTCGCGCTGCTTGCGCTGGTGGCACTCGAGGCACCAGCCCATCGTGAGCGGCGCCACCTGCCGCACCACCTCCATGCTGCTCGACCTCGCCGTGGCACTCCTGGCAGCGCACGCCGGCGCGCACGTGGCGCTCGTGCGTGAAGAAGACGTGGTCGGGGAGGCGGTGGACGCGGACCCACTCGATGGGCGTCTTCGCGCGGAGGAGCTGGACGAAGCCCTTCAGCTGCCGGTCGATGACCGGGTTCGCGGGATCCTCCTTCACGAACTTGTGGCAGCCCTGGCAGCGCGCCATGGACGGGATCCCGGCGACCGGGCCGCGCTCCGCGTAGACGTGGCAGGAGGTGCAGCCGATCGCGGCGTCGGCCGCGTGGATCTTGTGGCTGAAGGGGACCGGCTGGGCCGGCCCCTCCGCCGCGCCGGCGCGCGCTCCGGCGACCGCGAGCGCGGCGGCGAGACCCAGGCGCGCAGGGTGGCCACCCTGCTCCTAGCGCTTCACCGCGAAGTCCACCTCCGCGGTCTTCCCGGCGGCGACCGTCACCGGCTTGTCCGCCGCCTTGAGGTGCGCGTTCCACACCGCGAGCTTGTAGGTGCCCGGCGGGCACGTCCTTGATGACGTAGTGCCCCTTCGCGTCCACCGCCGCCGCGTACGGGTTCGGCGCCACGAAGATGAAGCCCAGCATCTCGGGGTGGATGGAGCAGAGCTGCGTGTACGCGCCGTCCTGCTCGAAGGTGTGGCTCCGCTCCTCGTTCTGCTTGAAGGTGCCGAGGTTGTAGGCGTCGCCGTCCGGCGAGTAGACGTTGTGCGCGACGCCGTCGTGGTTCAGGAACTTCACCGTGTCGCCCTTCGCGACGGCGAGGACGTGCGGCACGAACTTCAGGTTCTTCTGGTCCATCGAGAGCGTGCGCGGCGCGCCCGACGGCTTCGCGTCCTTCAGGTAGACGACGGTCTCGTCCGCGTACTTCGCGGGGGTCGCCTCGACCTTTCCGCTCACGGTTCCGCCCTCGGCGAGGGCGGAGCGTGGCGGCGGCGAGGGCGAGGGCGGCGACGGCGAGGCGGCGCTGGGTTCCGGTGGTCATGGGTGTGGCTCCTGGTGAAGGGGGCGACGTGGGGTCACATCGCCCACGCGAGGAACAGCGCGATCGACTCGAACTCGGTCTGCTTCGCTCCCGTCGAGGCCGGGTCCTTGGGGGCGGCCACGAAGTTGCCCCAGTCCGCGTTCCCGCCGTCCCAGGCGAGCCGCGGCCCCGGTCGGGACCGGTGGGGAACCCGTTCGTCCGCTCGATGTTGCCGACCAGCACCGCCTTGACGTTCGCCCGGATGAGGAAGGCGATCCCGGGCATCACGTGCAGGTCGTTCACGATCGAGCCGCCGGTCGGGCGCAGGTCGATCCGCTCGACGCGGATCGCCGGCACCATCCAGGGGAACACCACGTACGAGAGCTCGGCCGACGACATCGCCGCGTTGATCGTCCCGAGGTCGCTGGTGCCGGGGTCGATCCACCCGCGGTCGTGGCGCTGTGCGTAGAACGCGAGGTCGAGCTCGGCCGAGCCGAGCTGGCCGCGCACGGTCGCGCCGAAGGTCCGGGAGCTGTCGCTCACCAGGTCGGTGAAGGGCGTCGCGGTCGGCCCGCTCAGGACCTCCCGGGAGCGGTAAGCGAACAGGTCCACGGTGAGCGCGTCCTCCGCCCACGGCTTCAAGGCGTTCTTCGGCCCCTGGGAGCCCTCGCCGTCGAGGCGCAGGCCGCCGAGCTTGTACCCGACGTGCCCCCACACGTTCTCGCTGTTCACGCGGCTGCCGGTGAGCGCGTTCTTCCCCGCGCCGACGCCGGCGGACCAGTCGAACCGGCCCGCGAGGACGCCGGTGGCCTCCACCGAGTTGTAGTTGTCGACGAGAACGAACGGGTCTGTGGAGAGGCCGTAGATGCCGGTGAGCGGGAGGTTGGAGAGCCGCTGGTCCCCGAGGTACGTCGAGTGCGGGCCGAAGCTCGTGAGCGTCGGGAACCCGCGGCCCACGACGAGGTTGACCGCGTGCTTCGGGCCGACGAGGTCGTTGAAGAGCACCTGCGCGTGCTCCACGCTCGCGCCGCCGTCCGCGACCGTCAGCTCCGCCCAGATCGTGATGGTGTCGTCGAGCGCCGCCCCGGCCCAGAGGTGCCCCTCGGCGACGAGGTTGTCGAGCGAGAACAGGACGTCGTGGTTCTCGCGCGGGATCGTCGCGGACTTCTGGGGGTAGACGACGGCCTGACCGTTCGCGCCGATCGCCACGACCGAGGAGATTGGGATGGACGCCGGCCAGACCGAGTTCGGGAAGGTCTTCTTGTTCGCCTCCTGGCCGAGGGCGACGGTCCCCTGCTTCACGTAGTCGGAGTCCACGCCCGGGAAGCGGTACCCGTTCCGGCGGAACGCCTCGCCGAATGGGTTGAGCCTCGGGTAGACGGAGTGGCAGGTGAGACAGCTCGTCTCGTACTTGCGGGCGAACGACGGGATCGCGTGGGCCTCCCGCGGGGCGGCGAGCAGGATCGTCGAGACGACGAGGAGAAGCGGTGACGCGGTCCACCGGCTCATGAAGGCGCTCCTTGGCCCCTGGGGGCTGGTGCGGCTCTCGGCGTCGGGGGGCGGCGGCGCGTCGTGCCGTGCGCGAGCTTCGCTCGCGACGGTATGGAACTGACCGACGGTGTTCGATGTCACCGTGAGAGGGAAGGTCCCGGGCGGGGTCGAGCCCCGAGGGGCAGAAAATGGACGTTCGGTCCGCCGCGGCCGGGCCGCCCCGCCCGGCGTGCGCCGCCGGGTGCCCGCCCCGCCGCCGGCCGCGAACGTTCAACGAACGTTGAAAGTCACCCGAGGGCGGGTGTAGAGATCGCGCCCCATGGCCTACCGCTCGCTGCGCGAGTTCCTCGATCGGCTGGAGGGTGCGGGCGAGCTCGTCCGCGTGAAGGAGCGCGTGGACCCGTTCCTCGAGATGGCGGCCCTCGCCGATCGCGCCGCGAAGCAGGGCGGGCCCCGCGCTCCTCTTCGAGAACCCCGCCTCGGGCGCCTACCCCGTCGCGATGAACCTGTTCGGCACGCGGCGCCGCACGAGCTGGGCGCTCTCGACCGACGACTTCGAGGACCACGCGCGGGAGCTGCGGGCCCTCCTCCACCTGGCGCCGCCCCAGTCCTTCTGGGACAAGCTCAAGATGCTGCCGAAGCTCGGGAAGCTCGCCTCGATGGCGCCGAAGCAGGTCTCCTCCGGCGCCTCGCAGGAGGTGGTGGACCGCGAGCCCGACCTCCGGAAGCTCCCGGTGCTCACCACCTGGCCGCACGACGGCGGGCCCTTCGTCACGCTCCCCCAGGTCATCACCCGCGATCCCGAGACCGGGATCCGCAACGTCGGGATGTACCGGCTCCAGGTCCTCGGGCCGCGCCGCCTCGCGATGCACTGGCAGCTCCACAAGACCGCGACCGCCCACTACCGCGGCTACAAGAAGAGGGGCGAGCGCATGCCCGTCGCCATCGCCCTCGGCGGCGACCCGGCGCTCACCTACTGCGCCTCCGCGCCGCTCCCGCCCAACGTCGACGAGTACCTCTTCGCCGGCTTCCTCCGCGGCGAGGCGGTCCGGATGGTGAAGGGCGTCGCGACCGGGCTCGACGTCCCCGCCGACGCCGACCTCGTCATCGAGGGCTTCGTCGACACGTCGGCGCCGCTCGTCCGCGAAGGCCCCTTCGGCGACCACACCGGCTTCTACTCCCTCGCCGACGACTACCCCGCCCTCGACGTCGTGGCGGTGACGCACCGCCGCGATCCGATCTACCCGGCGACGGTGGTCGGGCCGCCGCCGGTCGAGGACCAGTGGCTCGGGAAGGCGACGGAGCGGCTCTTCCTGCCCGATGCTCCAGCTGATCTTCCCGGAGATTGTCGACATGGCGATGCCGGTGGAGGGCGTGTTCCACAACCTCTGCCTCCTCTCCATCAAGAAGGAGCACCCGGGCCAGGCGAAGAAGGTGATCCACGGCCTGTGGGGCTCCGGCCAGATGGCGCAGACGAAGACCCTCGTCGTCTTCGACGAGGACGTGGACGTGCAGGACGTCTCGCAGGCGGCGTGGCGCGCCTTCGCCAACGTCGACGTGAAGCGCGACCTCGTCGTCGCCGACGGGCCGGTGGACGTCCTCGACCACGCCGCGTCGCACTTCGCCTTCGGCGGCAAGCTCGGCGTGGACGCGACGCGCAAGTGGCAGCGAGGAGGGCGGGCGCGAGTGGCCGGAGGTCTGCGTCCACCCGCCCGAGGTCGTGGCGCGGATGGACGCGCTCTACGAGGCGCTCGTCCCCGGCGCGCCGAGGCCCCGCCGCCCCCGGATCGCGCCGCCGCCCGCCGCGTCGTGGACGCCGCCCCGGGGAGGGAACCTCCAGTGACCGCCCCGGTCCCGCTCCCCGGCGAGGCGCACCGCGGGTCGGCGGTGCGCGCGATGTTCGACCGGATCGCCCCCCGGTACGACCTCCTCAACCGCGTGATGACGCTCCAGGTGGACCAGGCCTGGCGCCGCCGGCTCCTCTCGGACCTCGCGCCGAGGGACGGCGAGGCCCTCCTCGACCTGTGCGCCGGCACGATGGACGTCGCCGCCCTCGCCCGCCGCCGCGTCCCCGGCCTGCGGGTGGTGGGCGCGGACTTCTCGATGCAGATGCTCCGCCGAGGCGTCGAGAAGACCGGCCTCCCCGCCTCGCAGGCGGACGCCATGGCGCTGCCCTTCCACGCCGCGCGCTTCGACCTCGCCACCGTCACCTTCGGGATGCGGAACCTCGACGCCTACGAGGTCGGCCTCTCCGAGCTCGCCCGCGTGCTCCGCCCCGGCGGCCGGCTCGGCGTCCTCGAGTTCTTCCGCCCCGAGTCGAAGGGGTCGCGCTTCGTCCACGGCGCCTACAACCGGCTCGCCCTCCCGGTGCTGGGCCGGCTCCTCTCGCCCGACCCGGAGGCGTACCGGTACCTCGTCGCGTCGATGGAGCGGTTCGCCTCGCGGCCGGAGTTCGAGGAGGCGTCGCGGCGCGCCGGCTTCCGCGACGTCCGCGGCTCGACCCTCTTCCCCGGCGTCTGCGGCCTCGTCACGGCGGTGCGGGCGTGAAGCTCGTCGTCGCCGTCTCCGGCGCGTCGGGCGCCCCCTACGCGAAGCGGCTCCTCGACTTCCTCGCGGCGCACGGGAGGGACCACGGCGTCGAGGCCGACCTCGTCTTCACGCAGACCGGCAAGCAGGTCTGGAAGCAGGAGATCGGGGCCGAGCCGGCCTACCCGTTCAAGGTCTGGAAGAACCAGGACTTCACCGCACCCTTCGCGTCGGGCTCGTCGCTCTACGACGGGATGGTGGTCATCCCCTGCTCGGCGGGGGCGCTCGCGCGGATCGCCTACGGCATCTCGGTGGACCTCGTCGGCCGCGCCGCCGACGTCATGCTGAAGGAGCGGCGGCGGCTCGTCCTCGTGCTGCGCGAGACGCCCATCTCGCTCGTGCACGCCCGGGCCATGACCCAGGTGATCGAGGCGGGCGCCTTCGTGATGCCGGCCTCGCCGTCGTTCTACTCGGGGCCGCGGACCATCGACGAGCTGGTGGACACGGTGGTCGCCCGGGTGCTCGACCGGCTCGGCCTGCCGAACGACCTCATGAAGCGCTGGGACGGCCTGCGCCCCGCCGCGCCGGAGCCCGTGGAGGAGCCCTAGATGCCATCTCCACGCTCGCGCACCGCGCCCTCGAGCGCGACGGCCTCGGCCCGATCCGCGACGAAGGTGCTCGCCGGGCGGCCGGATCTCCGACGCCGACGCGCTCCGGCTCTACGAGGCCGCGGACCTCGCGGCGGTCGGCGCCCTCGCGAACCACGTCCGCGAGGAGCGCCACGGCGACCTCGCCTTCTACAACCGGAACGTCCACCTCAACCCCACCAACGTCTGCGTGGCGAGCTGCAAGTTCTGCTCGTTCGCGCGCAAGGAGGGGGAGACCGCGTCGCCGGGCTACACCATGACCGTCGACGAGGCGGTGGAGAAGGTGCTGTCGCGCCGCCCCCTCGGGATCACCGAGGTCCACATGGTGGCGGGGCTCCACCCGACGCTGCCCTGGGAGTACTACACCGAGCTGCTCCGCCGGATCCGGGCCGCCTGGCCGGAGCTCACCATCAAGGCCTTCACCGCCATCGAGATCCACTTCTGGGCGGAGAAGTACGGGAAGAGCTACGCGCAGGTGCTCACCGAGCTGCGCGAGGCCGGCCTCGACACCATGCCCGGCGGCGGCGCCGAGATCTTCGCGCCGCGGGTCCGCCGGAAGATCTGCGACGACAAGGCCACCGCGGATCAGTGGATCGAGATCCACCGGACCGCGCACCGGCTCGGGATCAAGACCAACTCGACCATGCTCTACGGCCACATCGAGTCGCTCGACGAGCGGGTCGACCACATGCGGCGCCTCCGCGAGCTGCAGGACGAGACCGGCGGGTTCCAGGTCTTCATCCCGCTCGCCTTCCACCCCGAGCACAACATGATCGGGAAGGCGTTCCCGAAGCCGACCGGCTACGACGCGCTGCGGACGCTCGCGGTCTCGCGCCTCTACCTCGACAACTTCGACCACGTGAAGGCGTACTGGGTCTCGCTCGGCGAGCGGCTCGCGCAGACCGCGCTCGCCTTCGGCGTCGACGACCTCGACGGGACCGTCCTCGAGGAGCGCATCTACCACATGGCCGGCTCGACCGTGCCGCAGGCGCTCTCGCGAGAAGACGCTCCACGAGCTCATCCGCGCCGCCGGCCGCGATCCCGGCCGAGCGCGACTCGCACTACCGCGTCCTGAAGGTCCACGAGCCTGCTCGCCCGCTCCGAGCGCTCCCCTCTCCCCCGCTCAGCGGGGGGAGAGGGCCGGGAGAGGGGGGCCGCGCATGGCCTAAGCTCCGCGCCGCCGCCGTCTCGTTCCTGAACGCCTGGCCGCTCACGGCCGGCCTCGAGTCCTCCGACTCGCATCGAGCTCGTCCTCGCCGAGCCCTCGAGCTGCGCCGCGATGCTCGAGGCGGGCGAGGTGGACCTCGCCCTCGTCTCGGTCGGCGCCCTCACGGAGGGCGAATACGAGATCGTCCCCGGCCTCGCCATCGGCGCCGACGGCCCGGTCCAGACGGTGGTCCTCGCCGGCGAGCAGTCTCCCGCCATCTGGGACGAGGTCTTCCTCGACACCGCCTCGCGCACCTCGCACGTCCTCGCGAAGCTGGTCCTCGACGAGATGGGCGTCCACCCGAGGTTCACGCCGCTGCCCGCCGTCGAGGGGCTCGCCCGCGCCAAGGGGACCAAGGGCGCCCTCGTCATCGGCGACCGCGGCTTCGACGTCCGCGCGCCGCACGTCCTCGACCTCGGCCGCGAGTGGAACCGGCTCACCGGGCTCCCGATGATCTTCGCGCTCTGGGCGGCCCGGCCCGGGCGCGTCTCCCCCGAGCACGTGCAGGAGCTCTCGCGCGCCGCGCAGCACGGCCTCGGCATCCGCACCGAGCTCGCCCAGAAGTTCGCGGCGCAGAAGGGCGGCGACCCGGAGCGCTACCGCCGCTACCTCACCCAGCGGATCCGCTACGGCCTCGGGCCGTACGAGCTGCAGGGGCTCGAGGCTGTTCCTCGAGAAGGCGGCGGCGAAGGGGTTCCTCCCGCCGATGAAGCTCCGGTTCGTCGACGACGTGGTCCGCTCCCGCACGGCCCGCCGGGCCGTCTCGGTGGACGCCGCGCTCCAGAAGGCCGCCGACGGCGGCCGGCTCGACCCCGACGAGGCGGTCGCCCTCGACGAGCAGGCGCCGCTCCTCGAGCTCGGCCTCGCCGCCGACGCGCGCCGCCGGGCGCTCCACGGCGACGGGGTCGTGACCTACATCGTCTCGCGGAACGTGAACTACACGAACGTGTGCACGACCGCGTGCCACTTCTGCGCCTTCTACCGGCCGCGCGGCCACTCCGAGGCGTACGTCCTCTCCCGCGAGGAGCTCGGCGCGAAGCTCGACGAGACGGTGAAGCTCGGCGGGATCGAGATCCTGATGCAGGGCGGGCTCCACCCCGACCTCGGGATCGAGTGGTACGAGGACCTCTTCCGCTGGATGAAGCGCGGCTGGCCGATGATCAACCTCCACGCGCTCTCCCCCGAGGAGATCTGGCACATCGCCCGGACGAGCGAGCTCTCCCTCGGGACCACCATCGACCGGCTCGTCGCCGCCGGGCTCGACTCCATCCCCGGGGGCGGCGCCGAGATCCTGCACGACGACGTCCGGCGCCGGATCGCGCCGCTCAAGTGCTCCACCGACGAGTGGCTCACGGTGATGAAGGCGGCCCACCACAAGGGGCTCCGCTCCACCGCGACGCTCATGTTCGGCGTGGGGGAGGAGAGCGCCCACCGTGTCGCCCACCTCTCGCGCCTCCGCGACCTCCAGGACGAGACCGGCGGCTTCACCGCCTTCATCTGCTGGCCCTTCCAGTCGGCCAACACGCGGCTCGTCCCGGGCGATGGCAGCGCGCACGCGTACCTGCGCACGAACGCCCTCGCCCGGCTCTTCCTCGACAACGTCCCGAACCTCCAGGCCTCCTGGGTCACCATGGGCGGCGGCGTCGCGCAGGCGGCGCTGCACATGGGCTGCAACGACTTCGGCCAGGTGATGATCGAGGAGAACGTGGTCTCGGCGGCGGGCACCTCGTTCAACATGGACTCCGAGGAGGTCGAGCGGCACATCCTCGACGCGGGCTTCCGGCCCTCCCGGCGGAACATGAGGTACGAGCGGCTCGCGGCGGCGGCGGCGGCGAAGGGGGCGGTCGGCGCGTGATCCGCGTCTTCTCCGCGCCGTGGGTGCTGACCGGGCGGTCCTCGCCTGCCTCCGGGGCAGGTGTTCCGGGACGGCGCGATCGCCCTCGACGGCGACCGGATCGTCGCGGTGGGGCCGCGCGCCGAGGTCGAGGCGCGCCACGGCGCCGGCGAGTCGCGCGAGGCGGTGCTCCTTCCCGCCTTCGTGAACGCCCACCTGCACCTCGAGCTCTCGCACCTCGCCGGCACGGTCGTCGGGGGCGAGGGGCTCCCCGCCTGGATCGAGCTCTTCGTCTCTTCCCGGGTGCGCAGCCGCGAGGTGGACCCCGGCCCGGCCATCACGATGGCGGCCGAGGACCTCGTGCGCGCCGGGGTCGCCGCGGTGGGCGACGTCTCGAACACCCTCCGGTCCGTCGCGCCCCTCGGCGCCGCCGGGATGGCCGGCACCGTGTTCCACGAGGTCTTCGGGACGACCGCGCAGCGCCTCGCGACCGCGCTCGCGGACGCGAAGGAGCTCCGGCGAAGGGCCCCGGCGCCCCCGCCCGGCCTCCGGGTCGTCACGAGCCCGCACGCGGTCTACTCGACCTTCCACCCCGGGCTGGTGGAGCTCCTCCGCGCCGGCCCCGCCTCCCTCCACCTCGCCGAGGATCCCGCGGAGCGGACCTTCGTCGCCGGCGCGAAGGGCGGGTTCGCGGCCCTCGTCGCGCGGATGGGCGCGTCGCCCGCGGACATCGCCCCCCGCGCCCGCTCGGCGGTCGCCCTCGTCGCGCCCCACCTCGCTCCGCACCACCTCGCCGTCCACTGCGTCGATCTCGACGACGAGGACGTCGGCGCAGCTCGCCCGGTCGGGCGCGACGGTGGTCCTCTGCCCGCGCTCGAACCGGTTCATCACCGGGCGGCTGCCGCGGCTCGACGCCCTGCTCGCCGCCGGGGTCCCCCTCGCCCTCGGGACCGACTCCCTCGCGTCCTGCCCGTCGCTCGCGCCCCTCGCCGACGCGGCCGCGCTGTGGCGGGAGTTCCCGGCGATCCCGGCCTCGCGGATCGTGCCGCTCCTCTGGAACGGGCCCGCGGTCGGCGCGCCCCATGTCGGCGCGCTCGTCCCGGGCCGTGCGCCAGGCGTGCTCGCCGCCCCGACGCGGGGAGTGCGGGTCGACGACCCCTGGGAGTTCCTCGCCGCCTGCGGCGCCGACGAGAAGCCGTTCGAGTGGCTCGCGAGGCAGCGGCCGGAGGCCACCCCATGACCGTTTCCGCCAGCGCCCCCACGGGCGCACCCCCGCCGCGCTCGAGCCCGCTCGTCGCCCTCGCGCGGATGGTGAAGCTCTCCCACTCGCTCTTCGCGCTCCCCTTCGCCGCCGCCGCGGTGGTCCTGGTGGCGCGCCAGGCGACGCTCTCGATCGGCCGGCTCGCCCTCGTCGCGATCGCGGTGGTCGCCGCGCGCACGGCGGCGATGGCGATGAACCGGATCGCCGACCGCTGGTTCGACGCGAGGAACCCCCGGACGATGCGGCGCGAGCTCGTGACCGGCGAGGTCTCCCCGCGCGCCGCCTGGGCCCTCCTCGCCGGGAGCGCGACGACGTTCATCGTCTCCGCCGCCCTCATCTCGGAGCTCTGCGGCTGGCTCGCGCTGCCGGTCCTCGGGATCCTCCTCGGCTACTCCTACGCGAAGCGGTTCACCTGGAGCTGCCACCTCTGGCTCGGGGTGGCCCAGGCCCTCGCGCCCGTGGGCGTCGCCATCGCCCTCACCGGGACGGCGCCGCTCGCGTCGGTGGTCCTCGGGCTCGGGGTCGGCGCGTGGATCGCCGGGTTCGACGTGTTCTACGCGCTCCAGGACCTGGAGTACGACCGCGGCGCGGGGCTGAGGTCGATCCCGGCGCGCTTCGGGGTGACCGGCGCGATCCGCTGGGCCCGGGGGCTGCACGTCGTGGCGGTGGCGGGCGTCGCCGCGGCGGGCCCCCTCGCCCACCGGGGCGCGGGGTGGCTCGCCGGGACCGCGATCCTCGCCGCGGTCGTCGCGGCGGAGCACCTCTACGTGGCGCCGCGCGGGACGCTCCGCCCCGAGCGGATCAACGTCGCCTTCTTCAACTACAACGCCTTCGCCTCGGTCGCCTTCGCGCTCTGCGCCGTCGCCGACCTGCTGGTCTCCTGAGGACGCCCGCGATGTCCGCCACCGCCACGCACCCCTCGCCGCAGAGCCCGCCCGCGCACCCGCTGCAGCGCGTGGACCTCGCCGTCGCCGACGCGGTCGGGGCGCTCATGGAGCTGTGGGGGTTCCGGCGGCAGCTCGGGCGCGTCTGGGCGGTGCTGTTCCTGTCGGACCGGCCCCTCGCCGCGCCGGAGCTGTGCGCGCGCCTCGAGATCTCGACGGGGCTCCTCTCCATGAGCCTCGCCGAGCTGCGCCGCTGGGGCGTCGTGCGGCCGGTGGAGGTCCCGGGCGACCGCAAGGAGCACTACGAGCCCGAGACGAACGTGTGGCGGCTCGTCGCGCGGGTGCTGCGCGAGCGGGAGCAGCGCGCCGTCGAGGGCGCGCTCGCGACGTTCGAGCGGGCGCTCCACGACGCGCGCGCCGCGCTCCTCGAGGCGGACCCCGCCGTGAAGGCGGCCGCCCGCTTCAAGGCGAAGCGGCTCGAGCTGCTCGTCGAGCTCTCCCGCGCCGCCCTGAACGTGCTCCGGATCCTCGTCGACAGCGCCCGGGCCGACGCGGGACCCATCAAGCTCATCTCGGCCGCCCTCGGGCGCGGCCGGCGCGCCCTCGGCGCGTAGCAACGCCGCGTCGCACGTCCGCTAGGCGGTCATCCGGGCCTCGAAGGCGCTCACTTGCTCGCTCCGTCGGCAGGGAGCGGCGGCCTGTCCGCAGGCCGCGGAGCGGCCGCGTGCTGCACGGGCCGCGGGCCCTCGCCGGCTGAGACGGCGACGCGCAACAGCGTGGCGGCCACGAGAACGACGACGAGGATCGCGGTCACGGCGAAGGCCGGGTTGTCGCCGGATGGGCGGTGGACAATCTCCTCGGGGTGAAGCTCTTCCCTGAACTCCGGCGGCGCTCTCACGTTCCCTCCCGTTCGTCGGCGCCCGCGCCGGGACGGGCGGCGAACGCGTGAGGTGCCCTGGTACCGCGAGGGCGCTCACGGCTGGCTCACACGCGCGCGCAGCGCGGCCGAGCTGCCGCTGGGGCTTGGTGCGTCCGGTGGAGGTCCCGGGCGACCGCAAGGAGCACTACGAGCCCGAGACGAACGCGGGCGGCGCGCCGTGGGCGACGCGGCCACCGCAGTTCAGCGCGCCGCGACGGCGGCGAAGTAATCGGCGAGGGCGGCGAGGGCGTCGGCCTTCGCGGCGTGGTAGCCGCGGGCGAGGCGGGGCCGGTCGGCCTCCGGCGCGCCCTGGATCGCGTTCACCGCGTCGAGCACCTTCTCCTGCGCGGCGACGTAGCGGACCGCGTGCGGCTGGAGCGCGGGGGCGAGCTGGCCGGCGGCGGCCTTCGCGCGCTGCACGCCCATCTGCCCGGTCATCCGCACCGCGGTGGGGTCGAGCTCGTGGCCCGCCTCGCGGGGCGCGACCTGGGTGCGGGCCATGAAGCCGGTCTCCGCCTTCTCCATGTCGCGGCGGGCCTCGGCGAACTCGCGCTCGGCGCCCTGGGGCTCGGGGGCGTCGAAGCGCCAGGCGACCCGCGACTGCCGGTAGGCCGAGAGCGCCTCGCCGAGGGAGGCGCGGGCGGAGGCGAGCTCGGGGGTGAGCGGCGCGGCGGGCGTGCCCGCTGCGGTCGCGAGCCGGGCGGCGTACTCCTTCGCGGCGGCCGCGACCCGCTCGGCGGGCGGGCGGTCGAGGGGGTTCATCACCGCGGCGACCGCCTGCTCCGCCTCGGCGCGGGCGGCGTCGAGGGCGGGGACGAGGTCCTTCGCCTTGCCCCGGGCCTTCGGATCGGACGCGGCGAGGGCGGCCTCGATCTCGGAGCCGGCGAGCGACAGCCTGGCGAGCTTCGCGTCCACCGCGGTCGCGAGGGCGAGGTCGCGGACCGTGAAGGCGTAGGGCCTGGCCTGGGCGGGCTGCGCCTGCGGCGCGGGCGAGGACGCCTTCTCGCGGCAGGAGACGACCGCGAGCGCGACGGCGGCGAGCAGGGCGGCGGTGTGGGCGAGGCGCATGGGCGGGAAATGACCACAGGTCTTGATCGCGCGCAAGTGCGCGCCTCCGGACGAAGTTGGCGGCCTCGCCCGGACGGTGAGCCGCACCCCGCTCCTGTGAGCCGGCTGTGAGCCCGGCCGGGAGATCCTCCCTCGGTCTCGGACGTGGCGGGGGGAAGAAGCGCGGGTGCCGGCGCGGTGGGGATCCGGCACCCGCGCTTCCCGCTTCGGGTCTGGTACCGTTGCGCGATGCGGACTCGCCCGAGCGGACGCGCCCGGATCCACCAGCCCGCGAAGGTCACCCCGCCGATCCCGGAGGCCGCGATCCCGCGGCGGCGCCTCTTCGGCGCCCTCGACCGGCTCCGCCGGCGCGCCCGCGGGGTGTGGGTCTCCGGCGAGCCCGGCTCGGGCAAGACCACCCTCGTCGCGACCTGGCTCGCGGCGCGGCGGGCTCGCGCGGTGTGGCTGCGCGTCGACGCCGCCGACGCCGAGCTCGCGACCTTCTTCCACTACCTCGGCGTGGCGGTGCGCGCGGCCACCGGACGGCGCGTCCCGCTCCCGGCCTTCAGCCCGGAGTACCTCCCGGACCTCGACGCCTTCGCCCGCGCGTTCTTCCGGGGGATGACGGAGCGGCTCAGGCCGGGGACCGTCGTCGTCCTCGACGACTGCCATGCGGTCCCGCCGGAGGCCGCGTTCTTCGGCGCGCTGCGCGCGGGGATCGAGGAGCTCGCCGGCGGGATCTCCATCGTCCTCGTCTCGCGCGGCGACCCGCCCCCGGCGCTCGCGCGGGCGCAGGCGCACGGCGAGCTTGGCGTGCTGCCCTCGCGCGAGCTCGAGCTGACGCAGGCCGAGACCCTGGCGCTCGCCCGCGCCCGCGGCTTCAGGGCGGGCCGGGCCCGGGTGGAGGCGCTCCGGCACGCGGTGCGCGGCTGGGCGGCCGGGCTCTCCCTCATGCTCTCCCGGCCGGATCGCGCGGGGGCGTCACCTCTCGCGTCGACCTCCGAGTACTTCGCCTCGGAGGTCCTCGATCGCGTGGAGCCGTCAATCCGGCGCGTCCTCCTCGAGGTCGCCCTCCTCGAGGCCCCCACCTCCGACCTCGTCCAGCGCGCCACGGGGAACCCCGAGGCGCCGCGGGCGCTCGCCGCTCTCGCCCGCCGCGGCCTGTTCACGGTCCGCCACGACGGCGCCCGGCCCGCGTTCGAGCTGCACGGGCTCTTCCGGGAGTTCCTGCTCGAGCGCGGGCACGACGAGCTTCCTCCGGGGAGGGCGAACGAGGTCCGCTGCGCCGCCGCGGCAGCCCTCGCCGAGGCCGGACCGGCCGGCGCGGAGGCGGCCATCTCGCTCCTCGCCGAGGCCGGCGCCTGGACGCAGATGGCCGGGCTCGTGCGCGGCGCGGCTGGCGCGCTGCTCCGCGCGGGCCGGGCGCAAACCGTCGCGCGGTGGATCGCGGCGCTGCCCGAGGCGATCCGGGCCAGCGACCCGTGGCTGCTCCACTGGGAGGGCGTGTCGATCCTCCCGTTCGAGCCGGGCCGCGCACGGGAGCGGCTGCGGGAGGCGCTCGCGACCTACGAGGCGCGGGGCGACGCGACCGGCGCGTGGCTGTCGTGGGCGGCAATCGTGGAGAGCGTCGTCTTCGAGTGGAAGGACCTCGTCGTGCTCGGCCCCGCCCTCGCCGATCACGAGCGGCTCTCCGGGCGCTTCCCGTTCCCGTCCCGGGAGGTCGCCGCGCGCGTCACCGTGGCGGCCTTCACCGCGGCGTCGCTCCACCGCCCGGATCACCCCTCTTACCGCGCCTGGGCGGACGCGGTCCGGGACCTCGCCCTCTCCGCGCCGGACCCGGTCCTGCGGCTCTCCGCGGGCGCGCTCCTCGTCTCGCACGAGGCGCTCGTCCTCGGCATCGTCGGCCGCAACCGGCCGGTGGTGGAGGCGCTCGACCGGATCGCCCGAGACCCCGAGACCCCCGCCGCGCCGGCGAGCCTGTGGCTGTCGGCGGTGGGCACCTTCCACTTCACGGCAGGCGACCTCGACGCGTGCAGCGCGAGCGCCGCCGCCGCGCTCGAGGCGTCGCGCAGGCACGGGTTGCGAGCCTGGGACTTCGTCTCCCGGATGCTCGAGGCGTCCGTCTCCATCGCGCGAGACGCGTCCGACGTCCCCGAGCGGCTCGTCGCCGCCGAGCGCGCCGTCCGCCCCGATTCCCAGATCGACCTCGCGAACCTGCGCGTGATCCAGGGGTTCGCGGCGCTTCGCGGCGGCCGCCTCGGCGCCGCCGTCGCCCTCGGCGAGGAGGGGCTCGCGCGGGCGCGGGCGTGCGGCTACCCGATGCCGGCCGTCCTCGCGCTCCTCCTCCTCGCGCGGGCGCGGGCGCGGACCGGAGACGCCCCGGGCGCCGAGCGGGCCCTCGGCGCGCTGCGGCAGATCTCCGACTCCGTCGACAGCCTCCGGGCGCGCTCGTTCGCAGCGTTCATGGTGGCCGACCTCCGGCGGGACGGCCCGGAACGGACCGCCGCCCTCGCCGCCGCGTTCCGCCTGACGCGCGAGAGCGGCGCCCCGCCGCTCCTGCTCTTCTCTCGCGCCGAGCTCGCCGAGCTCGCGGCGGCGGCGTTCGCGCACGGCGTCCCGGCGGACGACGTCCGGGCCTTCGTGGTCGCCCGCGGGCTCGAGGCGCCGGCGACGCTCGCCACCCCCGAGCGCTGGCCCTGGCCGGTGCGCGTCTCCCTCCTCGGCGGGTTCGAGCTCGAGCTCGCCGGTGAGCGATGGGCCACCGGGCACGGCACCCCGCGCAAGCCGGTCGAGCTCGTCCAGGCGCTCGCGGTTCTCGGCGCGGCGGACGTGCCCGAGCACACCCTCGCGGAGGCGCTCTGGCCGGACTCCGAGGCCGACGCAGCGCAGCACGCGCTGGAGACGACCCTCTACCGGCTCCGCCGGACGCTCGGGGCCGAGCACGTCGTCCAGCGGCAGCGCCGGATCTCGCTCGCGCCGGGGCGCTGCGGCGTGGACCTGCTCCACCTCGACAGCCGCCTCCGCGCGTCCCTCGACGAGCTCGGCCGTCCGGACGCGAGCACCGCGGAGCGGGCGCGAGCGGACGCGGCCGCGGTCTTGGCGCTGTACCGCGGCCCGCTCCTGCCCGGCCTCGACGCCCCCTGGGCCGTCGACGCGAGGACCCGGACCCGGCGCAGGCTCGAGCGGTGGCTCTCGGCGCTCGCGGCGGTCCCGGGCGACCCGGCGGACGCCGCGGCCGTCCGGCGCGCCCTCGCGACGGCCGACCCCGGGCTCCGCGCCGGCGCCGCGCCCCTGGCCGGGTGAGCGGCGCGTCTCCCCCGCCCGGCGCCGCCGCTTGCCGGGCCGGTGGGGACCGGCTAGACACTCCCCCCATGCTGTCCCCCGAGGTCCTCAAGAAGCTCGACGCCATCGAGCAGCGGTTCGAGGAGCTGACGCACCAGCTCTCCGACCCGGCGGTCGCCTCCTCCGGCGACCGGTTCCGGAAGGTCTCGAAGGAGCGCGCCTCCATCGAGGCCACCGTGAACGCGCTCCGCGCCTGGCGAAAGCTCACGACGGACGTGGCGGACAACGAGGCGCTCCTCGCCGAGAAGGATCCCGAGATGCGGGAGATGGCGAAGGAGGAGCTCGCGCAGCTCCGCCCCCGGATCGAGCCGGCGGAGGAGCAGCTCAAGATGTTCCTCGTCCCCAGGGACCCGGCGGACGAGAAGGACGTGATCCTCGAGGTCCGCGCCGGCGCCGGCGGCGACGAGGCGGGCCTCTTCGCGGCGGAGCTCCTCCGGGCCTACCTGCGCTTCGCCGAGCGCCGCGGCTGGAAGGTGGAGCTCGCCGACAGCTCCCCGGGCGCCCTCGGCGGGATCAAGGACGCGACCGTCAACATCTCCGGCGACTCCGTCTACTCGTGGCTCAAGTTCGAGTCCGGCGTCCACCGGGTGCAGCGGGTGCCCGCCACCGAGGCGCAGGGGCGGATCCACACCTCCACCGTCACGGTGGCGGTGATGCCCGAGGCCGAGGACATCGACGTCCAGGTCAACCCGGCCGACGTCGAGATGGACGTGTTCCGCTCGACCGGCTCGGGCGGGCAGAGCGTCAACACCACCGACTCCGCGGTGCGGCTCACCCACAAGCCGACCGGCATCGTCGTGAAGTGCCAGCAGGAGAAGAGCCAGCTCAAGAACCGGAACATGGCGTGGCGCATGCTCCGGGCGAAGCTCTTCGAGATGGAGCTCGAGCGGCAGCGCAGCGCCCGCGACGCCGCGCGCAAGAGCCAGGTCGGCACCGGGGACCGCTCCGAGAAGATCCGCACCTACAACTTCCCGCAGGACCGGCTCACCGACCACCGGATCAACTACACGCGCCACAACCTGCCCGCCGTGATGGACGGCGACGTGCAGGACGTCATCGACGCGTGCCGCACCTTCTTCGCGGCGCAGGCGCTCCGCGAGGCGTCGCGGCCCGAGTTCGGCGGGGCCGCCGAGAAGCGATGACGGAGCCGTGGACGACGCTCCGGCTCCTCGCGCTGGACCCAGGAGTTCTTCGCGAAGAAGGGCCTCGACTCGCCGCGGCTCACCGCGGAGGTGCTCCTCGCGCACGCGCTCTCCTGCGATCGGGTCCGGCTCTACCTCGACTTCGACAAGCCGCTCGGCGACCCCGAGCTCGCCCGGTTCCGCGAGCTCGTCCGCCGCCGCGCCGAGGGCGAGCCCACCGCGTACCTGGTCGGCCGCCGCGAGTTCTTCGGCCACCCGTTCCGGGTGGACCCGCGGGTGCTCGTGCCGCGTCCCGAGACGGAGCAGCTCGTGGAGGCCGCCCTCCCGGCCCTCCCGGTGGGGGGGCGCGCCCTCGACCTGTGCACCGGCTCGGGGTGCGTGGCGGTCTCCGTCGCCCTCGGGCGCGAGGGCGCCCGGGTGGTCGCGACCGACGTCTCGGAGGACGCCCTCGCCGTCGCCCGCGAGAACGCGACCGCCCTCGGCGCCGTGGTCGAGTTCGCCACCGGCGACCTGTGGGCGGCGGTCCACGGCCCGGAGCGGTTCGACGTGATCGTCGTCGAACCCCCCGTACATCCCGGCGAAGGAGCTGCCCGGCCTCTCGCGCGAGGTGCGGCGCGAGCCGTGCATCGCCCTCGACGGAGGGGACGACGGCCTCGCCCTCCTCCGCCGGATCGTGGAGGGCGCGCCGTCGCGGCTCAGGCCGGGTGGGACGCTGTGCCTGGAGATGCACGAGTCGCACGTCGAGGCGCTGCCGGCGCTGTGCCGGGCGGCGGGGTTCGCGACGGTCGAGGCGCGCCGGGACCTCGCCGGCCTGCCCCGCCTGACCATCGCGACGTTGGCGCGGGCCGAGGACCCGGCGTAGAATCCGCCCGCTTTCCCATGGACAAGAATCGTCGTCGAAGGAGGCGTGCCGCTCCGCGGGAGCGTGGACGTCTCGGGCGCGAAGAACGCCGCCCTCCCCATCATCGCCTCCGCCCTCCTCGCCGAGGGAGACCACTCCGTGCGCAACGTCCCGGACCTCGCGGACGTGCGCACGCTCGGGCGGCTCCTCGGCCACATGGGCTGCACCGTCGAGCGGAGCGCGGTCACCCGCGCCGCGTCGATCCGCGTGCCCGCCACGGTCCGCCCGGAGGCGCCCTACGAGCTCGTGAAGACGATGCGCGCCTCCGTCGTCGTGCTCGGGCCGCTCGTCGCGCGCTGGGGCAAGGCGCGGGTCTCGCTCCCCGGCGGCTGCGCCATCGGCGCCCGCCCCATCGACCAGCACCTGAAGGGGCTCGCCGCGCTCGGCGCCGAGATCCGGCTCGAGCACGGCTACGTCGAGGCGTTCGCGCCGAGCGGCCACCTCCGGGGCGCCGTCTTCACCTTCGACGGCCAGACCGTCACCGGCACCGAGAACGTCATGATGGCCGCGGCGCTCGCCCGCGGGCAGACCGTGCTGCGCAACTGCGCGCGCGAGCCGGAGGTGGTGGACCTCGCGGCGGCGCTCGTCCGGATGGGGGCGCGCATCGAGGGGGCGGGCACCGACGAGATCCGCGATCGAGGGCGTCGAGGCGCTCCGGCCCCTCGACCACACCGTCATCCCCGACCGGATCGAGGCGGGGACGTTCCTCGTCGCCGGCGCCCTGCCGGGCGGCGACGTCACCGTGAACGGCTGCGTCGCCGGGCACCTCGAGGCGCTCGTCGAGAAGCTCCGCACCGTCGGGCGCGGAGGTCGATCCCGGTCCCGGGCGGCCTGCGCGTCGTCGGCGACGGCCGGCCGCGCCCGGTCGACGTGCGGACCGCGCCGCACCCCGGCTTCCCCACCGACATGCAGGCGCAGCTCATGGTGCTGCTGTGCCTCGCCGACGGCTCCTCGAAGATCACCGAGACCGTCTTCGAGAACCGGTTCATGCACGTGCAGGAGCTGCAGCGGCTGGGCGCGGACATCGCGGTGGACGGGAAGACCGCGATCGTGAAGGGCGTGCCCTCGCTCTCCGGCGCCCCGGTGATGGCCACCGACCTGCGCGCCTCGGCGGCGCTCGTCCTCGCCGGCCTCGCCGCCCGCGGCACGACCGAGATCCAGCGCGTCTACCACCTCGACCGCGGCTACGAGCGGATCGAGCAGAAGCTCGCGCCCCTCGGCGCGCGCATCCGCCGGGAGAAGGCGTGAAGCCCATCCAGGACGAGATCATCACCGTCGCCGTGCCGAAGGGGCGGCTCCTCGAGGAATCCTCGGCCCTGTTCGAGCGGGCGCTCGGGGTCTCGCCCCGCCGGCTCCTCGAAGGTACCCGGAAGCTCGCGGCCGACGCGCCCGAGGTCGGGCTCCGGTTCATCTCAATCCGGGCGGGCGACGTCGCGAGCTACGTCGAGCACGGCGCCGCCGCGGTCGGCATCGTCGGCCTCGACGTCCTTCGCGAGGACCCGGTCGACCTCTACGAACCGCTCGATCTCGGGATCGGCCGCTGCCGGGTGATCGTCGCCCGGCCGAAGGGGGCAAAGCCGCTCCCGCGCGGCGTCGCCCCGCGGGTCGCCACGAAGTACGTCTCGCTCGCCTCCCGGCACTTCGCCCGAAAGGGCGTCCCCGCGGAGATCATCCCCCTGCACGGCTCCATCGAGGTCGCGCCCTCGCTCGGCCTCTCGGACGCGATCGTCGACATCACCGAGACGGGGGCGACCCTGGAGGCGAACGGCCTCGTGATCGAGGAGGAGGTGCTGGACGTCTCGGCCCGCCTCGTCGTGAACAAGGTGGCCCTGAAGCTCCACGCCGAGCGGCTCCGGCGGCTGATCGCGTCCCTCCGGGAGGCGGTCGCCGCCGCCGCCGCCGAATCGTGCCCGTTGAAAGGGAACGCTCCTTCTGCCTAGTATTCCCCGCGTCCCAGAGAAGCGGCCCTTCGCTTTGATCCCCCTTTCCTGAACGTATCGCCCCACGGTCCCGAGGAGGACCGACTCGTCATGGATTGCCCGCGGTGCAGCGTCGAGTTGTCGGAGGTCGTACGCGAGACCGGTGCGCTGCAGCGTTGCGCCGAGTGCGGCGGCCTCTGGGTCGCCGACGTGATGGACCTGAACAAGATCCTGCTCCACGCGAACCTCCCGGCGCTCTCGTCGATCCCGGGGTTCGTGAACGCCGAGGAGCTGTCGGGTCTCTGCCCCGCCTGCAAGATCGACCTCGTGGTGGTGGAGAACGCGGAGAAGCGCGCCACCGAGGCCTACGACACGTGCGAGTCGTGCGGCGGCATCTGGGTGGACGGGCAGGAGGACGAGCCCGCTCCGGAGATCGACGCGAAGAAGGCCGAGGCGGAGATCGTCGCGTTCTTCCGCCAGTTCGCGAACAAGAAGAAGTGAGGCCCATCCCGGCGGATGATGCGGGGGCGGACGGGGAACGCGGGGCCGATCGGCGAACGCAACCTCGGTGACGTCCGTCTCCCGCTCGGACTTGCGCCCGAAGGCGCAAGTCCTCGGTGTCATCACCACATCCGGTCGTCGCGCCACGGGTGCGCGGTGTTCGAGTACCCGCGGATCTCCCAGTAGCCGCGCCGGTCGTGGGGCAGGAACTCGATCCGGTTCACCCACTTCGCGCCCTTCCAGGCCCAGAGCTGCGGGACGACGACGCGCGCCGGCCCGCCGTGCTGGGAGGAGAGCGGCTTGCCGTCCACCGTGTGGACGACGAGCACGTCCGGCTTGAGGGCCTCCACAGCGGGAGGTTCGTCGAGTAGCCGTCCGACCCGTAGGTCATGACGTGGGTCGCGTCGGCGGTGGGCCGGGCGAGGGCGGCGAGGGTCTCGAGCCGGACGCCGCGGAAGCCGACGTCGAGGATCGACCAGCCGGTGACGCAGTGGAAGTCGGCCTGCTCGTCCGCCTGGGGGAGCGCGAGGAGGTCCTCCCAGCGGAGCGTCACCGGGCTCTCGACGGCGCCATCGACGGTGAGCTTCCAGCGCTCGGCCGCGAGCTCGGGCGTCTCGCCGAGGTCGAGCACCGGCCACTCGTGCTTCTCGAGGACGTTCTGGCCCGGCGGCTCCTTCGGCATGCCGTGGCGGTTCTTCGGGCCGTCGCCCTGCGGGGTCGGGTCGGCGAGGGACGGGGTCGCCTGCATCCGGTCGGCGAACCGGGCGCGCAGCTCGGCGGCGCCCTCCGCGATCCGGCGCTCGAGGTCGGTCACGGCCAGGTTCTATCAGCCGGGCGGGCAACCCGCAGCGGTCGGGCCCACCCGCAGCGGGCCGGCCCCGCGGAGGCGGCCGGATCGTCTTGACTCCCCGGGCCCTTCACGGCAGAAACAGAGGCCGCTACGCGGGAATAGCTCAGTTGGTAGAGCATCAGCTTCCCAAGCTGAGGGTCGCCGGTTCGAATCCGGTTTCCCGCTCCAGTTCTTCCGAGGGGTTCCGTCGAGAGGCGGGACCCCTCGACGCTTTCTGGGCTAGGTCCTGGGCAAGGTTTTTCGCGTCCGGGCCGCGCCACGTGGCGGGCGCCATGGCTACTGAGGCCGTTTCTTTCGATCCTGGGGGCTACGCGGTCGTCGCGGCGGCGTCCTCCCACCCGCGGCCAATGCCGATCTCCGCGCACGATGGGCAGTCGCCTGCGCCGCAGAAGATCGACGATGCGCCGCCCGATACCAGCTTGGATGCGAGCTGTGGGAACTGGATGCTCGGAAGGGCCCCGTCAATGCTGATCCCCTTCATCGGCGCCCACTTGTCATCGAGCGCGTACCCGAATCGTCGCCGACACGCTCTGATCCTGGGGTCGAACCCCTCCACTCCCGACGGGTGCTGAATCGCGCGTCCCCGAATGTGGGCAGGCGCGGAAGCGCCGCGCCGTGCGTAGCAGGCGTTGAGCCACGCAATCCATTCCACGCGGTCCTCCAACGCGACCGAGTTTGCCGCTGCGACTCCCGTGCTCTTCGGGAACGCGAAGCCAAGCAGCGTCAGCGTGCGCCACTGTACCGGCGCAGGAATTCGCGGCAGGGGGGCTCCACGCGACGACCTGAATCGAGAGCGCCGTCGAATGGCGCCTTCGGGCGCCAGTCGACGCAGGAGTCGCTCGCGCTTCGCGATCAGGGGTCACCCTCGCCGCCACGCGTGCCCCGTTCGCTCTCGCGGTGGGCGACGTGACGGCGATGACTACTTGGCCTGGGCCGCCTCTCCGAGCTCGTCCTTCATCCCGCTCGATGAGATCCGGCATGCGTCGCTGGACGGCCGCGAGCATCTGGCCGTTCACGTCCTGGCTGACCTCGGGCTCCACGGAGAGGACGAAGCGCGAGAGCACGACCGCGGGGACTTCCTTCGCGGGCTTCGCCGCGGTGGTGGGCTTCGGCTCGGCGGCGTGCGTCGCGACGGGGGCGTGGTCTTCCGCCCTGGCGCCTCGCGTCTTGACACGAGGAGGCCTGATCCAATACCGGTAGGTGATCAGACGTGAAACAACGATTTCACATAGTGAACTCACTTTCGAGCGCGATGAATCAATACCGGATCAAGGTCCTCGAGAAGGCACTCGCGGTCCTCGAGCTCTTCAACGAGCAGGGGACGGAGCTGACCGTCACCGAGATTGGCGAACGTCTCGGCATCAACAAGACCACGGCCTTTCGCATCGCGACCGTGCTCGACGGGGCGAACTACCTCGAGAAGCCCCATGGCTCGACGAGATACCGGCTCGGGTTCAAGCTCCACCACCTCGGGTCGCTCGTGGAGGGCGGGACGGAGCTCAAGAGCCGCGCCCGCCCGATCCTCGAGAAGCTGCAGCAGGAGTGCAACGAGACCGTCCACCTCGTCGTGATGAAGAACGGCGAGGCGCTCTACCTCGACAAGATTGAGGGCCGGAAGACGGTGCGCGTCGTGTCGCGGATTGGGATGACGTTGCCCGCCCACTGCTCGGGAGTCGGGAAGGTGCTCCTGGCCCACCTCCCGGACGACCGGGTGGAGAGCATCGTCCGGACGAAGGGCTTGAAGCGCTTCACGCCGAACACCATCACCGAGCGCGATGCGCTCCGCGCCGAGCTCCGTAGGATTCCGGGAGCGCGGCTACGCGCTGGACGACGAGGAGATCGAGATCGGCTTGAAGTGCATCGCCGCTCCGATTCAGGACGGGTCCGGGACGGTCATCGGCGCCCTGAGCATCTCGGGGCCCGCCTTTCGCTTCGAGGGTAAGGAAGCAGAGCGGGTCACCGCCAAGGCGCTTCGCGCCGCGGCACGGGTCTCCGAGGCCATGAGGAGCCTGTCGGCCCGAAGGACGACGGAGGGGAGGCGCCATCATGCGCGCGGCGACAGCGCAGCCTGACAGCCCCTCCCCGGCGCCCGAGGTGTGCACCGCGCGCGGGGACGTGCGAGACACGCTCTTCGCGGGCCTCCAGGGGCGGCTCTTCCCGTTCAGCATCACGGCCTGCGAGCCAGGGGTGCTGGCCGGTGCGGGAAAGCTCGCCGCCACGGCCGCCGAGCTGTGCGTACACACGGACTGGGTGGCCGCGGAGGGGGCGGCGCTCGAGCCCGGTGCGCGGCTGTTCGCGGCGCGCGGCGATGCCTGGCAGCTCGCGCGGTCCGAGGAGCAGCTCATCGCGGTGGTCGCCAAGGCGTCGGGTGTCGCCACGGCCGCCGCGCGCCTCGTGGCGCAGGCTGGAGCCGGGGCCCGGATTGTCTGCGGCGCGTGGAAGAAGGTCCCCGCCGAGATCAGGGCGGATCTTCGTCGCGCAGCCGCTATCGGCGGAGTCGGGACCCGCATCCTCGATTCCGCCTTCGTGTACCTCGACAAGAACTCAGTCCGAATGCTGGGTGGCGTCGCGGCCGCCGTGCGGCGCGCCCGGAAGGAGCCTGGGCGCTCCGTGGTGGTCCAGCTGCGTGGCGAGACGGCGCCCATCGTGGACGAGGCGCTCGAGGCCGCGGAGGAAGGCGCCGAGGTGGTCATGGTCGACACGGGCCGGCTCTCGGACCTGGCGAGCGTGGGTCGCCTGAGGGCCGCCGGGCGCCTCGGATCGCGCACGTGCGTCGCCTTCGCCGGGGGCGTCACCGCGGCGAGCCTCGATGACGTGCTGGATGCTGGCGCCACCATCGTGGACGTGGGTCGCGCCATCCTCGACGCCCCCATGCTGGACCTGCGGCTCGACGTGGCGTGACGGCGCACATGGACCTGAACCTCCTCG
This sequence comes from uncultured delta proteobacterium, assembly GCA_963739565.1. Taxonomy (GTDB): domain Bacteria; phylum Myxococcota; class Myxococcia; order Myxococcales; family Anaeromyxobacteraceae; genus Anaeromyxobacter. The sequence goes on from CAVUBF010000002.1 coordinate 320,292, forward strand.
AGAAGACCACGTTCTGGGTCGACGGCATCGAGCTCGCCTCGACCGATTCTCGGTCGTCTCGCGGCGGTCGCCGCCTCCGTCCTCGGCCTTGCAGCGGAGGACGTGATGGTGGTCGACGTCCGTCCGGGGCTCGTCGCCTTCGACGTGACGAGCCGCACCGTGCCAGCGGAAGCCGTGACGGCGAAGGAGACCGCGCTGCTGGAGCGGCTCGGAGCGATCGAGGGCGTGACCCTCGCCCCGGGGGCCTCCGTCCACTCGGAGGGTGTGCTCGGCCTGATCGCCTCGGATCCGGTGGAAGGAGCGCGCGCCCTCGAGAGCTCCCGGCGGATGGCGGCGGAGGTCCTCCAGCGAGTGGCCAGGCGCGCCGTGGTCTTCGCCTCCGGCAGCGAGGTCCGGGACGGATCGATTCGCGACACGAACACGCCGTTCCTGATGGCCGCGCTGGGACTGGCCGGGTTCAGGGTGGAGCCCGGGGGGATCCTGGAGGACGACGCGGTGGCGGTGGCCGCATCCCTCGAGGGCGCGCTGTCCAGGGGCTACGGCCTCGTCATCACCACGGGCGGCGTGGGGGCCGAGGACAAGGATCACAACATCGAGGCCGTCCTGAGGCTGGATCCTCGCGCCCACACCCCGTGGATCCTGCGCTTCGAGCCAGACATGAAGCGCCATCACAAGGCAGGCGTTCGCATCGCCGTGGGGCGCGTGGGCCCGACGATGCTGATCGCCCTGCCTGGACCGAACGACGAGGTGCGGCTCGCGACGGGAGTCCTGCTGCCGGCGCTGTCGGCGGGCCGACCGGATCACGAGATCGCAGAGGCGCTGGCGGTGGCGCTCCGCGATCGCTGGCATTTCAAGATGCACCCGCCCGGAGGAAGCCATGGTTGACGTGCAGGGGATCTCACGGACGCTGCTCGAGGCCGAGGCGAAGCGTGCCCCGATCGCGCCGCTCACGACGACGTATCCCGACCTGAAGATCGAGGCCGCCTACCAGATCCAGCTCGCGGGCGTGAAGACGCGGCTCGCCGCCGGCCGAAAGGTCATCGGGAAGAAGATCGGCCTCACGAGCAGGGCCATGCAGGACCTGCTGGGGGTGGGGGAACCCGACTACGGGCACCTCCTCGACGACATGCTGGTGATCGAGGGTCAGCCCTGCCGACGGGACGGCCTGCTCCAGCCCAAGGTGGAGGGCGAGGTCGCCTTCGTCATGAAGCGTCGGCTCGCCGGGCCCGGGGTCCACATGGCCGACGTCCTCCGCGCCACCGCCGGCGTCATGCCAGCGCTCGAGATCGTCGACAGCCGGATCCGCGACTGGAAGATCAAGCTCGTGGACACCGTCGCCGACAACGCCTCGAGCGCCCGCCTCGTCCTGGGCTCCCGGATGCTTCCGGCGGAGGCCTTCGACCTGCGGCTCATCGGGATGTGCCTGGAGAAGAACGGCCTCGTGGTGAACAGCGGCGCCGGAGTGGCGGTGTGGGGCCACCCCGCGGCCGCGGTGGCCTGGCTGGCCAACAAGCTGGCCGAGCTCGGGTCAGCCCTCGAGGAGGGGGACATCGTCCTCTCCGGCGCGCTTACCGCAGCGGTCGACGTCGGGCCTGGCGACGTCGTGCAGGCCCACTTCGACCGGCTCGGATTGGTCACCGCGAAGTTCGCCTAGGAGGGAGGACGCCGTGGCGGAGAAGGTCAGGGTTGCGATCATCGGGCCGGGCAACATCGGTACCGACCTCATGCACAAGGTCCTCCGCAGCCCGAGGCTGGAGATGGCGGCCATGGCCGGCATCGAGGAGTCGGAGGGGCTCCGCCGCGCGAGGGACCGGGGAATCTCCACCTCCGTCGGCACACTCGATCCCATCCTGGAAGATCCGTCGATCCGGATCGTCTTCGACGCCACGAGCGCCAGGGCGCACCTCCGGCACGCCCGCCTGCTGCAGAAGGCGAACAAGATCGCCATCGACCTCACTCCGGCGGCGGTGGGTCCCTACGTGGTCCCATCCGTGAACCTCTCCGCGCTGAGCGAGGCGACGAACCTCAACATGGTGACGTGCGGCGGGCAGGCCACGGTTCCGATCGTCCACGCCATCCACCGGGTGGCGGGGGCCGTCTACGCCGAGATGGTCTCCGCCGTCGCCAGCCGCAGCGCCGGACCGGGGACGCGCCAGAACATCGACGAGTTCACCCGGACGACGGCGCGGGCGCTCACCGTGCTGGGTGGGGCCCGACGTGGAAAGGCCATCATCGTGCTCAACCCGGCCGACCCGCCGCTCATCATGACCAACACCGTCTTCGTGGAGGTGGAGCGTCCCGACGAGGCGGCCATCCGGGCGTCGGTGGAAACGATCGTCGAGGAGGTGCGGGGCTACGTCCCCGGGTACCGGCTCCGCGTGCCCCCGTACCTCGAGGGCAACCGCGTCACCACGATCATCGAGGTGGAGGGGGCGGGCGACTGGCTGCCGGAATACTCCGGCAACCTCGACATCATCACCGCCGCAGCCGTGGGCGTCGCGGAGAAGCTGGCGCTCCGCTGGCAGGAGAAGGCGGCATGACGGGAAAGCGCCACGTACACGTCCTCGACACGACGCTGCGAGACGGCAGCCATCCGATGGGCACGCCTTCACCGCCGAGCAGATTGCCGCGGTGGTGGCGGGCCTCGACGCGGCGGGCCTGGAGTACCTCGAGGTCTCGCACGGAGATGGGCTCGGGGGCTCATCCATCAACTACGGACGCTCGCTCCTCACCGACGAGGAGATGCTCGCGGCCGCCTCGCTGGCGGTCCGGAAGGTCAAGCTCACGGTCCTCCTGCTGCCGGGCATCGGGACCCGGGAGGACGTGGAGATGGCCGCCGGGCACGGCGTCCGCGCCGTGCGCGTCGCCACGCACGTCACCGAGGCGGACATCGCCGAGCAGCACATCGGCCTCGTGAAGAAGCTGGGGATGGAGGCCTTCGGCTTCCTGATGATGGGCCACATGGCGCCTCCGGAGAAGGTCGCCGAGCAGGCGCGGCTCTTCGAGTCCTACGGTGCCGACGTGGTGTACGTCGCCGATTCGGCGGGCACCATGCTGCCGGGCGACGTGCGGAACCGCATCGCCGCCCTTGCCGCCGCGGTGAAGGTGCCGGTGGGGTTCCACGCGCACAACAACCTCTCCATGGCGGTGGCCAACTCCGTGGCAGCGCTGGAGGCGGGGGCGAGCTACCTGGACGGCACCTGCCGTGGTCTCGGCGCGGGCGCCGGCAACGCCCAGCTCGAGGTGCTGACCGGCGTGCTCGACAAGCTGGGCTACGAGACGAGCGTCGACTTCTACAAGGCGATGGACGTCGCCGAGAACGTCGTCGGACCGATGATGCAGCGGCCCCAGGTGATCGGCGCCACCGCCCTGATGATGGGGTACGCCGGCGTCTACTCGAGCTTCCTGCTCTTCACCTCCCGGGCCGCGGAGCGCTTCGGCGTGGAGGCCCGCGACATCCTCGTCGAGCTGGGCCGGCGCAGGATGGTCGGCGGCCAGGAGGACATGATCATCGACGTCGCCTACCAGCTGTCGCAGAGGAAGGGGGCGAGGGCGCCATGAGGACCATCCGGATGCTGGCCGAGGTGGACGCCGCGCTGTGCACCGGCTGCACGATCTGCGACCGGGTCTGTCCCTCGCTGGCCATCGTGACCGATCGCAAGGTCCACCTGGCCGCGGTGAACGCCGACCGCTGCAGCGGATGTCCGGCCTGCGAGCAGCGCTGCCCCGAGGGGGCGATCCACATGGTGGTGCGCGAGAAGCCGCTCGAGGTCGGGGTGAAGGTTCCTCCCGAGGACCGGGAGCGCGTGGACGCGCTGTGCCGGTCGGCGAGGTTCCACCCGGAGCAGCTCGTCTGCTACTGCACCGGAACCCGCGCCGAGGAGGCCGCCGCGGCCATCCTCCAGGGAGCGCACACCCCGGAGGAGATCTCCTTCCGCACCGGGATCCGCACCGGGTGCACCGTGGAGTGCCTCCAGCCCATGCTGCGCCTGCTCGACGCGGCCGGGATCTGCCGCCGTGCCTCCCGAGGGCGGCTGGCAGTGGTACGGGCGGACCGGTCACCGCCTGGGACATCCCGGAGGCCGTGAAGAAGCGCTACGCCGAGCGCGGCTTCTTCTTCGACGAGGACATCGAGCTTCTCGAGCGGATTGTCGCCGCGCCCTCGCAGAAGGGCTGAGGAGAACCATGCGCCCACCCATTCCACCCCTCCCGCCCCGCAAGTCGCAGTACGGCATCGACCCGTCGCTGGTGCGGCGCCGGATCGCCGAGCTGCCGGGGATCACCTCCCTGCTCGCCAAGGACCTGTTCCCCGAGCTCCCCGACGTGCTCATGCCCGGCCCGGGCGGAGTCGGCCGCGGTTCGCCGCGCGGCGGAGGCGGCGCTCGCCAGGGTGGACATGGCCAGGATCGAGCCCGAGCCACACCGTCAACGTGCTCGCCTCCCACCACGGCTTCACGCTGCTCGGCGGGGAGCCGTACGCCGAGATGCTGAAGGTCATCAAGGACGTCATCCAGGCGCGCACCGGCTGCAAGAACATCCGCCTCCGGGCCGGCGTGGGGCTCCGCTTCCGGGAGACCGAGGAGTACATCCGGCGCTTCGGCCTGGACCGCCACTTCGGGGAGGGCAAGGCCATCGGCATGGCCCCCATCGACCAGGCCATCCCCATCGAGACCGAGATCGGCACCTTGTACGGGATCAAGAAGGCCTACGACGCCGACTGGATCGTCCACGCGCACAACAGCGACGTCCGGGAGGTGCACTTCCACCGCCAGGTGGACCGTGCCGTGAAGCCCTTCGGGATGTCCTACGCCCGCCTCGAGACGCGCTCCACCTACCACCAGAACCTGGGGCCCCGAGCGGCGAACTTCATCGCCCGGGCCATCTTCGACTCGCCGTTCGTGCAGGGGAAGTTCGCCTTCGCGTGCTTCCTCGACGTGTCGCCGAACGGGATCGTGGGGGTGGACGCGGATCGGGACCTCTACACCCTGAACGACCGCATCACCCGGTCCGGGTGCAGCCTGTACGGACGGATGATGACGCTCTTCGGCGAGATCGACGAGTGCATCGTCGCGGTCGATTTCCCGTGCCCGGTCGTCTACACGTTCGCGGCGGGCGTCATCTACGCGAACTTCGTCGGGGCCAACACCGACCTCTACGACCTCGAGCTGCCGCTGCCGGCGTACACCTGGTACACGGAGGCCTTCTACGGGAAGGCGGGGCGCCCGCTCCTCCCCGAGATCCCCTCCCTCAACCCCGCGATCAAGATGTGCGTCCACAACTACGCGTGGACCGGGTACCCGAGCGCCTTCTTCAGCGAGCACATCCCCACCGTGATTGTCGGGCAGGGAGCAGGCCGAGCTCTTCGACCGGGACGCCCAGAACAGCACCTACACCCGGCACGCCCGGGTCCTCGACACCACCGAGGAGGCCATGGCCCACGCCCACCGCGTCACCGGGACCGACAAGATTCTGGTCTTCGACGGCGCGTTCGGCGGCATCAACCTGAGCGAGCCGCTCGCCGAGCTCCTGGTGAAGCGCGCCCCGGAGGTCAGCCGGCGCGTGGACCAGGAGCTCCTCCCGAGATGGCTCCGGCAGCGCGGCATCGCCGTCGCCGCCTGACGAAGGTCCCGAGATCACCGAGTCGCTCGTTCCGTCGATGAAGCGCAGTAACCCCCACCGGAGGTTCCCGATGAGCCGTCGCCCAGTGCACACCGTCGCCCTTCTCGCCTCGTTCCTGGCCCTGCCCGCGGTGGCCGCCGATCCCGTGAAGATCGGCGTCGTCACGCCCTTGACCGGGACCTACGCACCCATCGGCCAGCAGGTCCGCTGGGGCCTGGAGCTCGCCGCCAAGGAGGTGAACGCCTCCGGGGGCATCCTCGGTCGGCCGGTGGAGCTGGTCTTCGAGGACGAGGAAGCCAACCCGGCCGTCGCCACGCAGAAGGCGGAAAAGCTCCTCCAGGTGACGAAGGTGGACTTCCTCACCGGGACCGTGAACTCGGGCTCGACGCTCGCGGTCGGCCAGCTCGCCGAGCGCAACAACCGGCTCGCCTCGACCACCGTGTCGTTCTCCGACGCCATCACCGGCGACAAGTGCTCGCCCAACGTGTTTCGGGTGAACGCTCGCGCCGGACAGCAGTCGGCGGCCCTGGCGGAATGGCTCACCAAGGACAAGGGCGCGGGGACGGCCGTCTACTACCTGGGCCCGGACTATGAGATGGGGCGCAACACCGTGGCGGCCTTCAAGTCGGCGGCGGAGTCGCGGGGCATGAAGACGGTGGGCGAGGTCTTCGCCCCGCTCGGGAACAACGACTACTCCCCGTTCTTCGGCCAGATGCGCGCGGCCCGTCCGGCGGTGCTCTACACGTCGGTGGCCGGGAACGACACGGCGCGCCTGTTCACGCAGCTCGACGAGTACGGCCTGCGCAAGAACCTCCTCATCGTGGGAGCGTCAGGGACGGTGACCTCCCAGAACATGGGGGCGCTCGGCAAGGTGGCGGACGGCTACGTGACGGGCGTGGGGTACTCGCCGGAGATCGACTCCAAGGAGAACCGGCAGTTCGTGACGGCCTTCCGGGCCGCCTACAAGACCGATCCCGATCTCTACGGGGCCGACTCCTACGGGCTCATCTACTTCTACAAGGCGGCCGTGGAGAAGGCGAAGTCCACCGAGACCGACAAGGTGCGCGCGGCGATGCGCGGCCTCAAGTGGATGACCCCGCAGGGCGAGAAGGAGCTGCGCGCCGGGGATTATCAGGCCATCCAGGACATGTACGCGGTCAGGGTGGAGGGCGGGAAGTTCCGGATCGTCACCAAGGTCGCGGGTCCCCAGGCCATCGGGCCGGACACCTGCACCCGGTTCTAGCGAGCGGGGACGCGGAGCGAAGATGGGAGCCCTGGCGGACTACCTGCAGTTCGTGCTGATGCCCCAGATGTTCAACGGGCTCACCATCGGAGTCGCCGTCATCCTGATGGCGCTGGGGCTCACCATCATCTTCGGCCTCCTCGACGTCTTCAACATGGCCCACGGCGAGTTCTACGCGCTGGGCGCCTACCTCGGGGTCACGCTGGCGAGCCGCGGCGTGAGCTTCTGGGCCCTGCTCGTGGTGGTCCCGCTCGTGCTGCTCCCGGTCGGCTTCCTGGTGGACCGCGCGCTCATCCAGCGCGTGTTCCACCAGAAGGAGCGGCACATGCTCACGATGCTGCTCACCTTCGGGCTCGCCATCGTGATGGAGGACCTGTTCCGGGCCGTGTACGGCGCGAACACCCTCAAGCCCGACTCCCCCCTGCAGGGGGGCACCGAGCTCCTGGGAAACTTCTTCCCCACCTATCGACTGTTCCTCGTCGGGATTGGGACCGTCACCATCCTGGGAGTTTGGCTCATCGTGAACCGGACGCGCTTCGGGGCGATGGTGCGGGCCGCTGCCCTGGACCGGCACATGGCCGCGTCGCTCGGCGTGCCGGTGCAGCGCGTGTACTCCACACCTTCGCCTTCGGGGTCGCGCTCGCGGGGCTCTCCGGCGTCCTGCTCTCGCCCATCTACTCGGTGTTCCCCACCATGGGGAAGGACTTCATCCTCATGGCCTTCACCGCGGTGATCCTGGGCGGCTTCGGCAGCATCCGCGGCGTGGTCCTGGGTGGCCTCGCGCTCACCCAGATCCAGGCCATCTCCAGCCTCTACGTCTCCCCGGTCTGGGGTGACCCCATCGTCTTCGGCATCATGGTGCTCGTGCTCTACGTTCGCCCGCAGGGGATCTTCGGGGGCAGGCTTGGACACGCTTGATCCCCGCCGTCGCCCTGGAGCGCGCCGTCCGCGCGCGGGTCGTGAGGGTGGACACGCGCTCGGTGCAGAGCCGGCTCGCGCAGGTCTTCTTCATCGTCGCGCTCGTCTTCGCCGCCGTGGCGGTGCCGCTCGGCGACACGTTCTTCCTGCGGCTCGGCACGGAGGCCCTGATCTTCTCGGGCCTCGCCATGAGCGTGGACCTGCTGCTGGGGTACACGGGCATGCTCTCGCTCGGGCAGGCGCTCTACTTCGGGATCGGGGCGTACGCGTCGGCGCTCGTCCTCAAGCACGTGACGCCGTCCTTCTGGGCGGCGATTGGCGTCGCCCTCGCGGTCTCCACGGTGGCCGGGTCGATCGCCGCCTTCCTCTCGATCCGCGCCCGCGGCGTCTACTTCGCCCTCATCACCTTCGGGATGGCGCAGGTGGTCTCGAAGGTCGTCTACAACACCCGGGCCATCGGCGGCTCTGACGGGATCATCGGTATCCCCCATATCAAGGTGAACCTCGGGCTGTTCCAGGTCGACACCGCGAGCGCCCCGGCCTTCTTCCTCCTGGTCCTCGGTCCTCATCCAGCTCGCCTACCTCGGCGCTCGCCTACGTGCTGTCCACGCCAGCCGGGCGCCTGTTCGTGGCCGTACGGGCGAACGAGGCCCGCGTCCCCTTCCTCGGCTACAGCACCCGGCAGGCCAAGTTCCTCGCCTTCGTGCTGGCCGCCGACCTGGCCGCCTTCTCGGGGCGCTCTACCCCATGCTGCGCGGGTTCGTATCCCCCGAGCTCATGTACTTCCACGTCTCGGGCGACTCGGTGGTCACCGTGATCATCGGTGGGCTGGGAACGCTCATCGGCCCGATCTACGGCAGCGTGATCGTCACCGCGCTGAAGTCGGTCCTGGGGACCTACACCGAGCACTACCCCATCATCATCGGCGGTCTCTTCATGCTGGCGGTCGTCGCCTTCCCGCGCGGCCTGGTCGGCGGGATCGAGTCGCTCGTGGCGCGGCGCCGGCGGAGCGGGCCATGACCTCCTCCGCCCCCATCCTCGAGGTGCGAGACCTCACCGTGAAGTTCGGCACCCTGCTCGCCGTGAACGAGGTGAGCTTCGCCGTCCGGCGCGGGGTCATCACCTCGGTCATCGGCCCCAACGGAGCCGGCAAGAGCACCCTCTTCAACCTCGTGAGCGGCGCGATCCGACCCCGCAGCGGCACGGTGCTGCTCGACGGGCGCGACGTCACCGGAGAGCGCCCCGAGCGGCTCGTGCGCCGGGGCCTCTCCCGCTCGTTCCAGATCACGAACGTCTTCCCGGAGCTGACGGTCCGCGAGAACCTGCGTCTGGGGGCCCAGGTCCTGGAGCCCCGGGCGAAGGTGCTCCGCCACACGGCCGCCTCCGCTCGCGCGCAGGAACGGGTCGAGGAGCTGCTCCGCTCCTTCCGGCTCGGGGGGCGGGAGTCCGAGCTCGCGGGGTGCCTGTCGCACGGGGAGCAGCGCCGCCTGGAGATTGCCGTGGCCACGGCGTGCCGCCCCAGGCTCCTGCTCCTCGACGAGCCCACGCAGGGGATGTCGCACGGCGACACGCAGGAGACGGCCGCGCTGATCCGCGAGATCAGCAGGGAGGTCACCGTCCTGCTCATCGAGCACGACATCGACCTCGTGATGGAGCTCTCCGAGCACGTGATGGTGATGCACCAGGGGAGGAAGCTGGCGGAGGGGAGCCCTGCGGAGGTGAGGGGAGATGCGGCGGTGGAGGCCGCCTACTTCGGGAAGGCCCATGCTGCGAATTGAGTCGCTGAATGCCCACTACGGGCTGAGCCACGTCCTGCAGGGAGTCGACCTCGAGGTCGGCGCGAGCGAGGTCGTGGGGCTCTTTGGCCGCAACGGCGTGGGGAAGACCACCGTCCTGAAGACCGTCGCCGGCTGGCTGCCGCCGACGTCCGGCTCCATCCGGCTCGACGGAACCGAGATCGGCGGCAGGCCCTCCGACGCGATCTGCCGCCTGGGCCTGGGGCTCGTGCCGGAGGACCGCCGGATCTTCCCCGGCTTCTCGGTGGAGGAGAACCTCGAGCTGGGGCTCCTGCAGTGCCCCCGGCGCGCGCGGGGCCAGTCGAAGGCTGCCCTGCAGCGGGCCTACGACCTCTTCCCGCGCCTCTGGGAGCGGCGGCGGCAGCAGGGGGTCACACTCTCCGGCGGCGAGCAGCAGATGCTCGCGATCGCGCGGGTGCTCGTCGGTGCGCCGCGCCTCCTCCTCATCGACGAGCCCACCGAGGGGCTCGCGCCCTTCGTGGTCGACGAGCTCTTCAAGATCATCACCCGGCTGCGGAAGGAGGGGATCGCCATCCTCCTCGTCGAGCAGAAGGTGTTCCGCGCCCTCGACGTCTGCGCCCGGTTCTACGCGCTCGAGCGCGGACGGGTGGTGGCGCAGGGAGACGCGGCGAGCGCCGCCGATCGCGACCGGCTGCGCGCGGCGATCACGATTTAGCTTTGGCGCCCTGGGCGAGAGCGCTGCTGGCCGCCGCGCCGCTGGCCCCGGTGTTCCTCCTCATCGGGTCTCGCCGCGTGGCCGCGTGGAAGGCCTCCCTGGTCGGAGCGCTCCTGGCCGCCGGGCTCGCCACCACCGCGTGGGCCCTGCCCTGGCGGACGACGCTCGCCTCATTCGGCTACGGCGTCGCGACGGGGCTCTTCCCCATCGTCTACATCGTCTTCGGGTCGCTCCTCCTCCACCACCTCACCGTGGTGACCGGATGGGCGGCGCGGCTCCGCGAGGGGCTCGTCCGGGTCGCCGAGGACAGGCACCTCCTGCTCCTGATCCTGGGGTTCGGCTTCGCCGCCTTCCTCGACGCCACGGCGGGGTTCCTCACGCCGGTCACCGTGGGGACGGCGCTGCTCTGCGGGCTGGGAGTGCCCGCGCTGGAGGCCGCCTCCTACACCCTCGTCGCGGCGTCCTTGCCGCCCATCTTCGGGGCCATGGGGGTTCCCGTGCTGGTGCTGGCGGACGTGGCGCGCGTCCCGCTCGCACCGCTCGCCCGCACCCAGGCAGCCGTGGCGGCCGTGCTCTTCGCAGGCTTTCCGGCCTACCTGACGCTCGCCTTCGGGGGGCGCGCCGCGCTGCGGCGACTGTGGCCCGAGTCGCTCGCCGCGGGGCTCGCCTACTCGGCGGCGCTCTGGTGGACGGTGACGCGCGTCAGCCCCACTGCGGCGGCCCTCGCCGGCTCGGTGGCGACGCTGTTCGCCATCGGCGCGGTCCGCGCGCTGCGGGCGAGGGCGAATCGCCCCGGGGCCGGGGAGCTCTGGCGGACAACGGCGCCGTGGTGGCCGTACTGGGTCCTCATGGGGACGGTGACGGTTTGGTCGATCCCGACGGTGTCTCGCGTGCTCGGAAGGCTCACCCTCACGGTGCCGATCCCGGCGATGGACGGGACGATTGGAACCTGGAGCTGCTCGCCTCCCCGGGAACGGCCATCCTGGCGGCCACGTCGGTGGTCGCCGTCGCCGGCCGAGCGACGAGAGCGCAGGTCGGCGAGGCGCTTCGGCTCACGGCCACCCAGGTGCGGCAGCCGCTCCTCATCACGGTGGCCATGCTGGCGCTGGCACAGGTGATGAGCGCGAGCGGCATGACCCGCGCGGTTGGCCAGTCGCTCGCCGGAGCCGGCGGAGCCTTCCCCTTCCTGAGCCCCTTCCTCTCCTGGCTCGGCGCCGCGATGACGGGGAGCAACACCGTTTCCAACGCGCTCCTCGGGCGGCTCCAGGCCGTCATCGCGAGCCAGCTGAACCTCGACCCCGCCCCCGTCCTGGCGCTCGCCGGCGCCGGAGCGGCGCTCGGGAAGATGGCGGCGCCCCAGGTCCTGTCGGCGGCGGCCGCCGCGGCCGGGATGGAGGGCGGCGAGGGCCGGCTGCTCGGCGTGGGACTTCGTCACGGCCTCCTCTGGACCGCGCTCGTCGGCATGCTCGGCCTGCTCGCGCTGCCCTGGAGCGGACGCTGAGCGCCTGGCCTGCGCGGCTTCGCCGAGCTCGTCCCTAAGCCGCTCGATCAGGTCCTCTTCCGGTCGGAAGAGCACGCTCGCAGCTGGTCAGGGTTCCGGCCTGGAGACCCTCCAGGTGATCACGAAGGCCTCGGCGTTCTGGGCTCCTCGTGGGCAAGGTCCGGGCAAGGTCTTGTTCAACGAGGGGTTCCGTCGAGAGGCGGGACCCTTCTTCTTTGGAGCTGAGGGTCTGGCGCGGCGGACTTCGAGAAACCCCGCCTTCACCGTGTTCGCCGCCATCGACGCGTCCGGACGGGCAAGGTCCGGGCAAGCTTTTCGCGTCCGGGGGGTCTGACCGAAGGCACGTGTCCGAACCGGGTCCCTCGCCGGGCTGCATCACCAACCCTGGCGATTTGCGTCGGGGCTGGGCTTTGCAACCAAGGTAGCACGGTGCTACCTTCGTGACATGGGCCAGCCTGTGAAGCTCTCCGACAAGCTCATGCTCGATGCGCGGCTGGTCGCCGAGGAGTCGGAGCGCTCATTGCCGGCCAGATTGAGCACTGGGCCCGCCTGGGGCGAGCGATTGAGTTCGCGGTGCGCCCCGCCACGGCACTCAAGCTGAAGCGCCGCCAGCCAGTCCCCCTTCTCTCCGAGCGCCTCCGCGACATCGACACGCCGGCGGGGCGCGCGCGCGTGGAAGCACTGCTCGCGTCCGGACCGTTCCCGCACTTCGAGCCCGCCCCCTGGACGCCCAGGGCTCCTGTGTTGATAGATCGACGAGGACGGTACGCGCACCGTCGGGCGCTTCATCAAGCGGACCTTCACGCCGGTGAAGGACCACTGACGCGGCGGCCTGAGCGGACCTGTGAGCGATGACTTCCTCCTCGACGGCCACCGGCGTTCGACCGGCGGCCGATTGTGATTGCGTATCGCCGGTCCGAACGGAGCCGGGAAGACGACGTTCTTTCGAGCACACCTCGAGCCGCTCGGGCTGCGCTACATCAACGCCGACGACCTCGCCCGCGAGCTGGACACCGACGCGTACGAGGCGGCCGAGCTCGCCGCGCACGTGCGCGCCGCGCTGATTGAGGAGAAGGAGAGCTTCGTCTTCGAGACCGTGTTCTCGGACCCGGCCGGAGAGAAGCTCGCGTTTCTTTCCGGCGCCGCAGCACAGGGCTACACGGTCGTCCTCTGCTTCATCGGCCTCGAGAGCGTCGAGCTCTCCGAGGCCCGGGTCGCCCAGCGGGTCCTACGCGGCGGCCACGACGTCCGACCAAGAAGCTCGTCGCTCGGTTTCCGAGGACCCTGCGGAACCTCGCGCGCGCGGTCGGCGAACTCCCGCACGTCCTGGTCTACGACAACAGCGAGCGCGCGGACCCCTTCCGCGTCGTCGCCGAGTTCGAGCAGGGCAAGCCCGTCACGGTGAACGAGCCCGTGCCAGCCTGGGCGCGCGAGCTCTTCAACGAGCAGTAGGCACACCCGCAGCGGCTGAGTCACGGCTGGCGCGGGGCAGCGCTCAGACGTCGCTCATCGACCCTCCCCGCTCAGGGGCAGAACGCCTGGCGCCACTTCTCGAGCATGTACAGCGTCCAGATGGGACTAGGCTCAGCTCGGGTTCCGTCGAGAGGCGGGACCCCTTTCCTCTTCGAGCTGAGGGTCTGGCGCGGGCCGGCTCCCAACAAGCTCCGGCCTTCCGGCCGGTTCCGGCGCCATTCACACGTTCGGCCGGGCAAGGTCCGGGAAAGGTTTTTCGCATCCGGGGGGTGGCGCCCTTCCACGCTCCGAAGTCCTTCCTCACCTGCCACGCCGTGGCGAAGGAGCCGTACGTCGCCCTTGCGCCAGCGCCGCAGCCGAGAGGCTCGGCTGCCACTCCAGCGCCGCCCACATGTCGGCCCGGTAGGTGGGCCCGTCGGATGAGTCTGGGACGAACGCGAAGGGCGGTGATTATCCGCGCGGCCGGGATTCTCGCCATCCGGCCCACGAGACGCGTTACCTGGCCCTAGCTTGGCGCCGCGTCTTCCGTGGCGGCGAGCGGCCGCGGCCGTGCTCGGCCAGTCATCCACGTATCATGCAACCCTCTCCGGCTCCGGGATCCGCCCCGGCAGGGAAGCGCGACAGGTGACCGCGGGCGCTGGGAGTCAACTGAGCGTCCAGCCACGCGGCGTTGAGAACCTCGAGGATGGGCAAGCGACGCGTCGGTGCCGTCCGACTGGCGTACCCGCAACTTGAGCGCCGGGTTCGGCACGTAGTGCCCTTGGCGCTCCCGAACCCAGAGCCGCCGCGCGGGCCGGTAGCTCGAGCAGGCCTCGGCGCGGCGAGCACCGCGCTCACGTACGCGCGTCGCTTGCGCTCGGGCTTCACCATCACGTCGGGAAAGGCCTCGAACCCGTTCTGCAGCAGGAAGGCAAGGAACACCCCATGGGACGGCGGCGCTGCGCGAGCGAAGAGAGGTCCGAGAGGCGCGCCAGCATGACCGAGAAGACGAAGAACTCCGCCTGCTCGCGCCCGATCTGCACGAGCCTCCCATCGACGTCCACGTCGAAGGACGCGGGGCCACCAGGTCCCAGGTCATCCCAGAAGCGCCGGCAGCCCCTGATCCGGGCGTAGGCGCGCTCGGAGTACCCAGTGCATGGTCCGTGCCCAGGCGGTCGCGCGCCTCCCGGCTCGCGCCGCGCTCGAGCAGCGCCTCGACCAGCGGCACGTTGCAGGCGTAGGCCGCGGCCATCAGCGGAGTCACTCCCGTAGGGGTGCGAAAGTCCACCCGTAGCGCTCGGTGTCCGCCAGCACGTCCTTGAGCTTCTTGCCCGTGTACGGCGCCAGCAGCCGTTGCCGAATCGCGGTGCCCTGCTGGTGCAGTTGCCGCGCCTGTTCGAAGTTGCCGTCGACCGACCAGCCGCTCGGCGAGCGCCCACTCGTCGTGGAAGCAGGCGAACTCCTACAGCCGCTGCTTCGCCTTGGTCGACACGCACCCCGGGTAGAGCGCCTTCGCGGCCACGTCGAGGCGGGCCGGGTCGAACGCCTGCCAGGGCGTGCACGAGGTGCAGCACCGTCGCGCGGATCGCCTCGGCCTGCTCCTGCTTGCCCTGCAGCTCGAGCTTGCGCGCCTCCTTCTGCCAGTCGTGCGCGCTCGACGCGTCCGCCTCGACCTCGGCGGCCTTGCCCGCCTGCCGCAGCGTCGAGCAGGCGAAGAGCGGGTGCCCGGTGTCCGACTCGATGAGGATAGAGCTGCCGGACCGCGCGGGTCAGCGCGACGTACAGCGCGTTGACGAAGAACTTGTAGATCTCGAGCGACTTGTCGGCTTGTCCCTCGCGCGCGCGGTAGTCGAGCGTCGCCTGGCTCGAGGTCGGCCGCCGCGACACCCCGCGGCGATCTCGCGCGAACTGCGCGCGCTCGCCGGAGACGAAGCGGTAGAGGACGATGTTCTCGTATTCGAGCCCCTTGGCCTCGTGGACGGAGAAGATCAGCGGCGTCTGGAAGTGCCGGCGCGGCCTCCGGCTTGTCCTCGTCGCGCATCACCAGCACCGCGAACTGCGTCGACTGGCGCGTCTTCTGGTTCAGCTCCCGCATGGCCGCGTCGCGTGTCGCGGCGAGCAGCTCGACCGTGCCCCGTCGCCGCGACCGCCTCGACCAGGAAGTTGCTCTCGCGGTCGATCGAGCCGAAGCGGCGCGTGCTTGATCCTGAGCAGCGCGTTGGCGACGCGCGTCGGCCTCCGCCCGTTGCGGTAGTTGGCGCGCAGCACCTGCGAGCTCGCTGCCGTCTGCGCGAGCCCTCGTCGCGCCAGAACAGGCGTCTTCACGCTGCGTCCAGGAGAAGAAGTTCGGGTGGACGATCTGGTTCGAGTCGCCGCACAGCAGGAACTGGCCGGGCTGCTTCAGCGTCGCGCAGCACCAGCGCGAGCTGGACGATCGTCAGGTCCTGCACCTCGTCGACGACCACGAAGTCGTAGCGCGGGCGCGGCGTGCGGCAGGCATTCGTGGGCGATGAGGTTGCGGTCGTAGAGGCCGGCCTCGGCAGCCAGGCGCGGTAGCGTCTCGAACAGGTCGTAGAGCCGGCGCGCTGGTCGCTCGACGAAGATCGACTGGCGCACGCCGAGGGCGAGGTACTGCTCGCGGGGAGAGGAGCCGGTCGCCTCGGCGGTGATGACGCCGCGGATCTCCTCGAAGCACTGGTGCGCGTCAGCGAACGCCTGCACGCTGCTGGCGGTGGCGCGAAGAAGCCGCGGAAATCGCGGTAAGCGCCACCGCGCGGCCCGGCGGCACGTGGATCGTCTCGACGAACTCGCGGTAGGCGAGGAAGTCGGCGTTCCTGCCGCTCGGGCTCGTAGCCGTGGGCGTAGTAGAGGTCGCGGGCGTGCTGCGGCGAGGTAGGCGCGAGAGCGTGACGTAGAGCACGTCGCCCGCGGCGTGCTTCAGCTTCTCCAGCGTGAGCGCGGTCTTGCCGCTGCCGGCGCAGCCGACGATGATCAGCGGCGGCGGCAGGCGGTAGGGCGCCTCCTGCGCGTCGTCGAAGGAGAGCGCCTTGTCGAGCAGGTGGAACTCGGGGCGGGCCGGGTGCACGTAGCGCAGCGGCGTCGGCCTCGGCGGCGGCCGGCGGGCTGCGGCGTCGATGCGATCTTCTCCTCGTCGACCGGCGCGCCGCGCAGGAAGCGGGAGCGGTCGTAGGCGTGCTTGCTCGATCACCTCCAGCATCAGCGCAGGCGCTCGCCGCCGGCGCGACGAACTGAAGAGCAGCCGGTTGGCGTAGTCGAGCTTGGCCCGGTAGTTGCCTGCCTCACTGCCGAGCTTCTTGACGTCGGCCGACGGAAATCGTCACGCTCGATGGCGGCGCGGACCCGGTCCACCTTCGCCGCGAAGTCTCCGGGGTGCAGCCTTTCATAGGTCAGGAAGCGCATGACGATACTCTCGCGTTCGTGGTTCCCGGCCTCTTCCCCAGCCCGGCGCCTGTCGAGCCGGTGGCGGCCACTCTACTTCACGACTCCCACGGCGCTTCCTCGGCCGCGAGGCGAGACCAAGACGCGCCCGAAGCCCCGGCCGTCGTTCACCAGGGCATGCCGCCGGCGACGACCTTCTGGCTCTCCGCGTCGACAATCGCGACCCGGTTCGGCAGCCAGGTCGAGGAGCGGTTCGCGCTGGACTTCGGGCGCGCCGCGCCGGGCTGGACGGTCGTCCGCTGAGCCCACGTCTGTCTGTGCCGTCACCCGGCCGCGACCCCGCCCCTCACCCGTGCGCGAGCTTGGCGCTGACCAGACGGTTGAGAGCGACACCTTCGACTCGGCGGCCTCGATCGTCAGGCGGCGGTGCACCTCCGGCGGATCCCGTACCTTGAACTGGCCGCTGTAGCGACGGGTCGTGAGCGGCTTCGGAATCGGCTCGCGCGCCTTCGCCATGTCCTCGACGGCGTGCCGAACGACATCGACGATGCCCGCTTGCGGAGCGCCCGCCTGCGACCCATTCAGCCAGCTCAGGCTCGGGAACTCCGCGCAGAGACCCACGTGCTCCTGGTCCTCCTCGGACCAGATGACCCGATACGTGTACTTGTCTACGACATCGCGCTTCTTCACGGCTTCTTCCCCTCGAGCAGACGATCGATGGCCTGGATGACTTGCCGTACCTGGTAGGGCTTCGCTCTCCCACCCGCATCCTGAAGGTTTACCCGCGGGTCACCCGCCCAAGGCATCTTCCAGATGTAGTGGCTCGACCCCTTGTTCCTCGGCTCTCCGAAGAAGTGACTCGCCACCTTGCACACGTCCGTGAAACGGGCGTTCGCCGGGTTGCTCCTCATCTCCGCGAGCAGGTCGTCGAGCTCCTTCCGCACCCGGCCATGGTGTCATTAATGGCACCACCTGTCAAAGCGCGACCGTTCTGCACCCCCGGCCCCATCAGAGGCGGGCGCGCGGATGAAGACGCTTGCCCGGTCGGCCGCCGGGCGGCGCTGCTGCTGCGCGGGCAAGGTTTGGGCAAGGTCTTGCCCAGCCAGACGGGACTCAGCGGGCCTGAACCGGTCTGGAACCTCGCGCTTTCGGCCCATTTCCGAGGGTCCTGCGCCGCCCGGTCAAATTCCCAAGCTGAGGGTCGCCGGTTCGAATCCGGTTTCCCGCTCCGAGTCTTGGAAGGCCGGAATCCGGTGGCTTGGTCGCCCTGCGGGTCGCGCCTTCTCTTTTTCCGGCCGGGCGTTTCGGGTAGCAACCGGGTAAGAAACCCGGTGACTCGAGGGCGGGGGAGAGACTCACGCTCAGGTCGAGCGCTGACAGCGGGCCTCCCCCTCGCCCCCGCGAAGCGGGAGAGGGACGGGGAGAGGGGGCGGCCGCCGTCCGGGACGGTGTCGAGGACGGCGGCGCCGAAGGGGAGCCGGTCGACCTCCCGCACGCAGGTAGTCCGGCGCGAGGTGCCCGTAGAGCTCGGTCGTCAGCGCGGATTGCTGTGGCGGAGGATGCGCTGGACCGCGGCCGGGTCGCGCCGGCCATCATGAGAAGGCTCGCCGTCGTGTGCCGCAGGTCGTGGAACCGGATCGGGCGGACCTGAGGCTTGGCCCAGAGCTTCGCCGTCGCTGGGGCACCGGCGCAGCTCCTGGTCGGGCGCCTTCTCCGCGTGTCCGCAGCCCTTGCGCCGGCAGACGTGCTTGTAGCCCGCGACCCCGGCCCGGCCCAGCGCCCGGCGGAGCACGTGCTCGAGGTCGCGTCGCGCCGCATCATGAGCCGTCCGGCCGGCGGGAACACCAGCCCGGAGGGCGAGGCTGCATGGCGCTCCAGGAAGGGCACCAGCTCGTGGCGATGGGGATGACGTTGGCGTGGCCGCCCTTGGTGGTGTCGCGGTCGTACGAGCGCGCCACCGTCAGCAGACGCCGGCGGAGGTCCACGTCGGTCTTGCGGAGGCCGAGCAGCTCGCCCTTGCGCAGGCCCGTGTAGAGCGCAGTGGCGAAGAGCGGACGCCAGCGCGGCTCGAGCGCCCGGAGCAGCGAGGCACCTCGTGCGGCGCAGGTAGTCCGGTTGCCGGCGCGGCACCTTCCGCTTCTTCAGGTCCTGCGCCGGGTTCGGCCCCGGCCAGCGCCCGGCGCGGCGCGCCGCGTCGAAGGCGCGCGACTGCGCCCCTCACGTCGCGACGACGACGCTCGCCGGGGGCGGCGGGGCCGGGCCGCCTGCGTTCACGCGCAGTTACGTCCCCGAAGCTGATCCCAGCCCCGATTCCGAACTCCTGCTCCCAATCGTGGTGACTCCGGGAGACAGGCCCCGGGTACACCCCTCGTGAGCATTTTGGACCACGCGGTCCAACGCGATGAGCGTCGCGGCCGTCGTCGCGGTGCCGGTGCCGCACCCGTTTGCTCCATTTTGAAACCACCTGGTTCAAAAGACGCGCTCGCGGAACGGCCCCGTCGCCAGGTGCCCAGCCGTCCTCCAGGGTCACGCGGCCGCGGTACACTCGTGCCATGTACGCCCCGCACCGTCCGAGCTCTCACTGACCAGGAGCGGCGGCGCCTCCGCAAGCTCATGGCGCGCAGGTCGCGGCTCTCGGTGGCGTCGCCTAGGCTCTGGATCGTGCTCGCCCTCTCGGGCGTTCTCTGCGGCCTCACCGTCGTCGCGTCGAAGGTCGTGCTCTGGCCCACGGTGTTCTGGGTGTCCTTTGCGATCCTGATGGTCCTGTGGATCGGGTGGGAAGAGCACCGCAGAGCGCACGCGAGGCGCCGCAGGATCGAGAGTGCGCTGGCAGCCGACCAGGTCGACGAGATCCGCGTCGCGACCGCGGAGGCCGTGGCGCTCGACGAGCTCGAGGACCTCGGCGAGGCCTGGGCTTTCCAGGTCGACCCGGATCGGATCCTCTTCTTCGGGCCGCGACAGGACCTGCCGCGCGGGTTTCCGACGACGGCCTTCTCGTATGCCGAGATCCGCGATGCGGGCGGGAGCATCGTGGACATCCGCTTCACGCTACGCGGCGACGCGCTCTCACCGGCGCGCCGGATCCCGGCGGAAGCCCAGCGCGGACTCGATCTCTCGCGCGATCTCGAAATGCTGCAGGGACGGCTGGACGGGCTCGAAGGCCTGCTCCGTTCCCGCGCATGACTCAGCGTCCGGCTCGCACCCTGGCGAGCAACGAGAATGCCAGACGACTCCCGCCCGTCCATCAATAGACGTGGAAGAACTCGTCCTCGCCGATCCCTGCCTGCCGCAGGAAGATTGACGGCGCGTTCCCCTCCTTCAGCGTCGCGCCCCTTCTCGGGACCGTGACGGCCGCGTCGCACGGCTCCGGACCCCCTCCAGCTCGGCCACCGACAGCCATAGCTCGATGGCCTCCTTGGTCATGCTGGCTTCGCCTCGGCTGGAGTGTGTCGCCCTCGGGGAAGCAGCCGGGCAGCCCGGGTACGCGAATCGTGTAGCCACCGACCTTCAGGTCGGGCCATGCGGCTGCGGTAGATGCGGCCCTCCCACGCGCAGCCCCACGACGCGCCGACGAGGATGTGCCCTCCGGGACGTTGGCTTACGAGCCACCGGCGGTCCACACCGCGAAGTCCCTTCGACCTGCCACGCCGTGGCGAAGGAGCCGTAGGTCGCTCGCGCCAGCGCCGCGGCCGAGAGGTCCGGCTCGCGCTCCAGCGCCGCCCACATGTCGGCCCGGTAGCACGGGCCCGATGACGAGGCGCCAGCGGTAGGCCGCGTGCGTGCCTGGCGAGCTCGGCCGGCGGAGCACGTCGGCGGGCCGGTCGCGCAGGACGTTGGCGGGCACGCGCAGCTTCGACCCCGCGAAGCGCGGGTCCTCGCCGTGGCGCGCCACCTGGAAGTCGGTGCCGGTCGTCGAGCAGGGCGATCGGCGGGCCCCGGTAGGCCGAGCGAGCCGCGCGAAGCGTCGATCGGCGGCGCGCCAGCGCGCCAGCGCGCACCAGAACGCGCGGACCCGCTTCGACGCCTGCAGCGCGACGAGCCGCGTCAGCCGGTCGGCGTTGACGCGCGCCGAGTGAACGCCGAACCAGGTGACGAGCACGGCGAGCACGCGGAGGTCGTCGCGCTCCAGCCCCTCGACGGAGGCGAACAGGAGCGTGTCCTCGATGTTCGGATCGCGCGAACCCCGCCGCCGACGAGCATGCCGATCCCGACGATGTCGGCCGTGAGCGCGTCGGCGGACGGCGCGCCGGCCGGCGCGAGCGCGCGCCTATGGGCCATGGCCGAGCCTCCGGCCGAGGTCGCGCGAGCGTGCTCCGGACGTGGCGCCGGCCAGTGCGGGTTGAGGTCCTGCGGCTCGAGCCAGGCCAGCGGCTTCCGCCAGTTCCGCCGGCCGTGGGCGCCATCGCGAGGCAGTCGGGGAGGTCGAGTCGCGCGGTCGCACGAGCGCGAAGAGCTTCGACTTCAGGAGGTCGGAGCGGTGGAGCGAGCGCAAGACCAGCGCCTGCCCGCGGAAGACCTCCTGCAGCCGTCAGCTCCCACCCCGCCGGGAGGAGCGCGCGCGAGCGAGCTCGGGCCGTTGTTGAGCCAGCGCTCCTTGAGCTGCCCGCCCGCGGCCGGATCTCGGTGGCGAAGGCGCGCGAGGCCTCCACCACCTCGGCGGAGAGCGCCGGGTGGAGGATGTCGCAGTCGCGCGTCTGCCGCGCGATGACCCCGAGCAGGTTCAGCGCCGTGCCGCCGACGACGACGGCATCGAGGGCGAGGCCCCGGTCCGCCAGGTACCGATCGAAGGCGGTGAGCGTGGTTCGCGGGTCCATGCGGGTATCAGTATAACCGATACTACCGGCCTTGGCCGGAAGGCGCCCCTTCGTGGCCAGTCTCTTAGGGTCGCGCCAGGATGCAGCGATCCCCGGGTTCCTCGCCTTCGAAATAGGCCAGGCGACCGGCGACGCACGAGACGACCGTCCCGGACGAGGTTCCGACGATGGTCCCGATTGCGTCCTGGAGCGCCATGGACCGCGCGTCCAGCTTCGACGTCGCCGACACGACGTAGACCTCCGACGCCGCTCCGCGCCGACTGAGTTCCGCGAGCACAGCCGCCGAAGTCTGTGCCGATGCGGCCAGCCTGACGACCGCTTTGGGATCCCAGTCCCTGAAGTGCCAGAGGTCATCCACGAACTTGCGACGCCGCTTGGGGTTCCCAAGGAAGCTGGCCATCCTGTCACGCTTCGCAGGTGCGATGAGCGCGACGAGTCCCGTCTCATGTTCTGCGGCTGTGCTCATTCCGACCCTCGCACCGTGAGTATGCCACCGTGCCTGCCGTCGCAGAGTGCCTGGGCAGGAATCCGGATGACGTTCAACACCCTCACGTGCCCCAGCTCCCCCCGCGCGCAGAGCTTGTAGACCGTCGCCCTCGAGACCCGGAGCACCCGGGCCGCCTCGCGCACCGTCAGGAACCCGCCCGCCGCCGCCACTGACCCGGACCGAGAGTCGCGTAGCAAGGGCGTAGCAAAACCCCTGAGAAGCATCTGTTCCGGCTGGGACCGCTGGACACCGGCGTCATCCCCACCTCCAGCAGTTCCCAGCGCTTGCGAAGCCGTGCCACCGCCTGGACTCCCGGTGAACCCGCTTCCCAAGCTGAGGGTCGCCGGTTCGAATCCGGTTTCCCGCTCCAGTTTCCGATGAGGTGACGAGGGCTTCCGGGGCGACCCGGGAGCCCTTCGTCTTTCTTGCAGGCGCGAATTCCCTGCCGGGGCAAGCGGCGTGCCTCGCGCTCCGGCGCCCCGGCTCGCGATTTCCGCACGACCCTCAGCTCCTTGGTTACGGGTCGGCAACGCGCGGCCGAACTGGCGGGGTGGCGAAGCAGTGAACCGAAGGACCCGGCAGCGCTCACGAGCTCGCCATCGCGCCCAAGTCTTCCGGGCGGCGGGCGTATTCGCTTTCCAGCCGGTGAACGTCGCATCGTCGCCTACACGCGCGCGCCTGCAAACCGGTTGCGCGTGCGCCCCCGCCGTGGTTGAAGAGGGAACCTCTCTCACCCGGAGTGCGCATGCGCAACGCTCGCCTCGCCTTTCTCGCCGCGATCGCGCTCGTCGTCGCATGTAGCAGTGGCGGCAGCGGCCCCGGCCCAGGGCCAGGGCCCGGCCCGGGCCGGGCCCGACGACACACGGATGGGCAGCCTCCGCGCAGATCGGCGCCACCCGCGACGAGAGCACCGTGGCGATCGATGGCGTCGACGTCGACGTGAACGCGTCGGGCCTCGGCATCGCGACATGGGGCGAGGACGCCGACGCGAGCGGGACGGGAAATGTCTGGATCGCCTGGCACTCCGCCGGAGCATGGGGCTCCCCGGTTCAAGTCAGCGACCCCTCCGTCCACGCGATCCTTCCGCGCGTGGCCCTGAACGACGCCGGGGACGCGGTTGTTGCGTACGAGGTCGTGGAGCATGGTGCCGCCGGGGCGATCCTGAGCCGCACGGTGTGGGCCCGGCGCTACACGGGCGGATCGTGGCGCGCCGCCGAGCGACTCTGCCTGGCGCCCCCGGCCCCGAACGTGCTCTACGCCTCCCGTCCTCGCCTCGGCATCGACGCGAGCGGCAACGCGCTCGCTGTGTGGCACCAGCAGAACCAGCAGGAGCTGGGCGGCGCGTTCACGATCCAGGCGAGCCGCTTCAACGGCTCGGCCTGGAGCGCGCCGTTCGCGGTGAGCGGCGGCACGACCAACGCGCTCTGGCCGGACGCGGCAGTCTCAGCCGGAGGACGCGCCGCGGTGGTGTGGGCGCAGGATACGAGCGCCTCGAACCCGGCCGACCCGAACATGCGGGTGCGGGTGTTCTCCGGGACCGCGTGGGCCGACCCGCAGGTGCTGAACACGGCCCTCGCGGCGTACGAGCACATCGAGCACCCCGCGGTGACCCTGGACGGCGCCGGGCGCGCGTTCGCGATCTGGGAGGAGCACCGTGGGGTCAACGGGATCGCGCTGGCGTCGCTCGACGCCAGCTCGGTCACCACGTGGTCGGTCCCGACCGTGCTGGCGTCGTCGTCGTCCGCCTCGCGCTACCTCTCGAACCCCGTCATCGCCACGGACGGGAACGGCGCCGCGCTCGCCGGCTGGGTCGGCGACGACCCCATCTCGCTCTTTTTCATCGGGACCGCTGCCCACCTGGACGCGGGGTCCACGACCTGGTCCGTCCCCTTCGACTTCGACAAGAGCGCGCCCGTCGGCGCCGTGGCGGTCGCGATGGACGCGAGCGGCGCGGGTTGGGCGTTCTCCGCGACGACGACCGGGTGGCTGCGCGCGCGCCGGCGGGGTGCCGACGGGACCTGGGCGGCGGCGACCGTGATCGGGACAATCGGAACGGGCGGGTTGGGAGACGCGGCCGCGAACGCGACAGGCGCGGTGCTCGTCGGCTCCTCCGTCGTCTCGACCGCGACGTCTGCGCCGTACTGGCGCATCGCCGCGCAGGGGACCGCGTTCGTGCCGTAGCGGCTACCACGGTTCGCGCCGGCGCGCCGAAATCAGCGAGGGCTCGACCGGATCCGGTAGACCGGACGGCTGCCGACCGCGCTCACGGGGCGCGCCCTCTCTTGCCCGGACAACACTGAGGCCCAGCGGACTTCTCACTCCGCTGGGCGCGATGAACGCGCTCAAGTGCGAGTGCCTGGGGGCGGAATCGAACCACCGACGCTGGGATATTCAGTCCCCGAGTCGTCGAGGCCCGGCAAGGGCGGGTTCAGGAAGGCGTGGATCGACTGCACCACCACGGAGCCCTCGCCGACGCTCGACGCGACGCGTTTCACCGACCCCGACCTCACATCGCCCACGGCGTAGATCCCGCGCCGGCTCGTCTCGAACGCGGACGCCGCATCACCGAGGGCGGCCCCCGTCCGGACGAAGCCCTTCGCGTCGAGCTCAACGCAGCCGCGTAGCCAAGCCGTGTTCGGCTCCGCGCCGATCATCACGAAGATGTTCCCGGCCGCGACGGTCGTTGACTGCCCCGTCCGCCGGTCGACCCACGTCACTTCGCGCAACGTCGACTCGCCTGCAACCGCGGTGATCTCCGAATGCGTGCGGAGCGTGATCCTCGCCGACGAGCGGATCCGCTGCACGAGGTAGTCCGACATGGTCGTCGCGAGCCCGGCCGATCTCACGAGGAGATGTACCTGCGCGTACCGCGACAGAAAGACCGCCGCCTGCCCGGCGGAGTTTCCGCCGCCGACCACGACGACGTCGCCGGAACAGAGTTGCGCCTCCATCGCCGTCGCTGCGTAGTGGATGCCCTGCCCCTCGAACCGCTCCATCCCCGGGACGGCGAGCTTCCGGTACCGAGCGCCCGTCGCGATCACGACGGCGCGTGCGGTCACCATGCGGCCGTCCTCGAGGCGCAGTCTAAAGGGTTCGTCCTGGCACTCGAGCCCGACCACCGCGCGCGAAATGAGAAGACGCGCGCCGAACTTCTGCGCCTGGATGTGGGCGCGGCCGGCGAGTGCTTGCCCGGAGATCCCGGTCGGGAACCCCAGGTAGTTCTCGATCTTCGAGCTCGTCCCGGCCTGCCCACCCGGCGCCAGCGCCTCGATGGCGAGCGTGTCGAGCCCCTCCGACGCGGCGTACACGGCGGCGGCGAGACCGGCCGGACCTGCGCCGACGACTGCCACGTCGTGCACGTGAGCGGGATCGACGGTCTCGGTGATCCCGAGCGCGTCGGCGAGCATCGCCGTGGACGGATTGCGCAGGATCCGAGGCCCGGGCAAGACGACCACGGGGAGCTCGTCGCCCGTGAGCACGGATCCGGCCGCGACGCTCGCAGCGTCGAGGTCGCGCTCCGAGTCGAGGACCCGGTGTGGATAGCCGTTCCGCACGAGGAAGCGCTCGAGCCGCAGCGTGTCGGCCCCGCGCGCGGGACCGACCACCGTCACCCCGCCGAGCTGATGCAGGATGAGCCCGACTCGGCGCAGGATGAGCGCGCGCATGACGATCTCGGCGATGTCCGGCTCCGCCGTCATCAACTGACGGAACGCCGGCCGCGGCACCCGGACCACCCGGCTCGCCATCCCGGTGCGAGCGCTGACGAGGACCTGGCGTTCGTTGAAGAGGTCGAGCTCCCCAGTGAACTGGCGCTCGCCGTGGACCCTGAAGACGCGCGCCCGGCCGGCGTCGTCGAGCTCGAAGATCTCGATGGTCCCCTCGAGCACAAGGAAGAAGTCGACGGAGCGATCACCGCGGCGAAAGACGAGCGTCCCGGCGGGAAGCCGCTCCTCCGTTCCGTACGCCGCGATGCGCGCCGCCTTTTCGGGATCGAGTCGCGGGAACGTCTGGGCGTCGCGCAGGTACGGATCGGACGGGTCGGCCTCGGCGGCTCGCCACTCGATTCGGGGCGCTTCCATCACTTTCTCCTAATGCGAGCCCGCCCGCCCGCACTTCACGCTCTCGAATCACGCAGGCCAACCCACAGGAGGAGGCCGCGCCCGTCTCGAACGGGCCGTGGGGAAGCGGACGGCGACAGGCTGTGGCGCGACCGAGCCGAGACGATGCCCGCTGGCGCTGAGGAACCAGAGCTGGCCCGCGCACGTCGCCGTCGCCGTGTCCTGGCGCGGCGGCGCGACGGCCGGCGGTCCGACCGGCGGGCAAGGTTTGGGCAAGGTCTTTCCCAGCGCGCCCGCCCGCCTCCAACTGGCGCTCCTCGGGCGCGCCGCGGAGCGAGCGAGAGGCCGCGATGCAGGGCGAGCGACGAGGGCTCGTCCGGGGCGGGATCGCGCACGTCGCGTCGCTTATTGGGACTCCCGACGTAGCTTTGCGACGTTCGCTCCCTCTCAGGCGCGAGGGCCCGCTCATTGTAGGAGTCGACGTGCACCGCGTTCTCAAGGGTCTGGCCGTCTCGACGGGGGTCGCGCGGGGAGCTGCCTATGTTCTCGCGTGCGGCGACCGCTCTGCCGCCCCGCGCCGGGACATCCAGGCGTCCGAGGTGCCGTCGGAGAGGGCGCGGCTCGAGGCGGCCGCTGGCTAGCAGCGGCCTCCGAGCTGCTCGCGCTCCAGAAGGACGTCACCCGGCGGATGGGCTCGAGCGAGGGCGACATCCTGGGCGCCCAGGCGCTCGTGCTCGAGGGCCCCGGGCTGCGGGACCGTGTCATGCGGCTCGTCGAGGAGCGGCGCATCAACGCGGAGGCTGCCCTGTCAGACGTCATCGACGCCTACACGAGGACCTTCGACGGAGTCTCCGACGGCTATCTGCGCGAGCGCGCGGCCGACGTCCGGGACGTGGGCCGGCGCCTGCTCTCCACGCTCGTCGAGCGGCAACCCCCGGCTCGGCTCGACCTCCCCGAGAGCGCAATCGTGGTCGCGCAGGAGCTGCTTCCCTCCGTCACCGCCCGCCTCCAGCTCGAGAACGCCCACGCTTTCGTCACCGAGCGCGGCAACAGGTACTCGCACAGCGCGATCCTCGCGCGCTCCCACGGGACGCCGGCGGTCGCGGGGGTTCGCAAGGCCTTCCTCGCGGATCAAGACCGGCGATCGGCTCATCGTAGATGGGGTCGCGGGGTTGGTGTTCGTGAACCCCGAGCCGTCGATCGAGCGCGAGTACGAGGCGCTCGAGGTCGAGCTGGGGGTCTACCAAGGAGCGAGCTGCGCCAGCTCGTCGGGCTAGCCGTCGGTCACCCGCGACGGGACGCCGATCCCGCTGCTCGCGAACGTCAACAAGTTCGCGGACACCGAGGCCGCGCTCCGCTCCGGAGCGGAGGGTATCGGCCTGTTCCGGACCGAGTTCGCGTTCTCGATCCGCCCGCGCTTCCCCACCGAGGACGAGCAGTACGAGTTCCTCGCCCGCGCCGCAGAGCGCTTCGACGCACGAACCGTCGTGTTCCGGCTGCTGGATCTCGGAGGCGACAAGGTCCTGCCGTACTTCCCGTTGCCGCCCGCGCGGAACCCCTCCCTCGCGCGAGCGAGGCGTGCGCCTGCTCCTCAGGCACCTCGACGTGCTGAAGCCGCAGCTCCGCGCCTTCCTGCGCGTCAGCGCCGACCACCCCGCGTCCGTCCTGCTGCCGGTCGTGAGCGGGCTCGAGGAGGTGCGGCAGGTGCGCGAGGTCCTTCGTCAGGTCCAGCGCGAGCTAGCGGCCGCGGGCCGGCGCTTCGACGCCGCGATATCCCCCTCGGCGCGATGGTCGAGACCCTTCGGCGGCCCTGATTGCTCGCGCCCTGGTCAGGGAGGTCGAGTTCCTGAGCCTGGGGACCGAACGATTCCGTCCAGTACACGCTCGCGGCCGACCGCGAGGACGAGAACGTGGCCGCCTACTCCAGCCCCTCCACCCCGGGGTGCTCCGCCTGATTCGCTCGTCGCGGAGGCCGCGAGCAGCGCCGGACGCGAGCTCACGATCTGCGGAGAGATGGCTGGCGACGCCGGGAACACCGAGCTGCTGCTCGGCCTGGGGCTGCGCCGGCTCAGCGTCGCACCCGGCGTGCTGCTCGAGGCGAAGAGCGCGTATCCGCGCGACCCACCTCGACGCGGCAAGGGAGTTGGCGCGCAGCGCGCTCGAGCTGGGCTCGGCCGCCGAGATCGAGGCGCTCCTGACCGCGCGGCGCGCGCGGATTGCGGCCGCGAGCGAGGACGCCCAGGTGGCCTCGGGGAGCCCCCCCTGACTCGCGCGTGCTCGTGAGGCACGGGTGAAGAAGGCATGGCTTCGCGCTCTCAATCCTGACTCGAGGTCCCGGTTGGGACAATGGGGTCCTCGTCCGCGGTCTTCCAGGGCACTTCGGGCCACCAGCGCGCGAACGCCGGCGGCGGGTCGGGCTCGAACTCTGGCCGGGTCCAGGGACGTGCCACAGAGAGATCCGGACGTTCCAGCTGCCGCGAGGACACGTTCCGGCGGGCTCGGTCCACCCGTGGTAGGCCAGGTTGAAGAGGCCCCAGTGGACCGGAAGGAGCATCTTCGCTCGGACGAGCTTTGCTGCGTGGACGGCCTGCTCCGGGCCGAGGTGCCAATCCGGCCACGAGCGACCGTAGGCGCCAGCTTCGATCATGGCGAGGTCGAAGGGCCCGAAGCGGCTCGCCGATGTCGGCGAGACCGGGGAAGAAGCCGGTGTCGCCCGAGTAGTAGACGCGATGGAGCGGCCCGATGAGCGCGAAGCCGGCCCAGAGCGTCGCGTTCTGGCGAAGGGCGAGCGGCCCGAGGCGTGGCGCGCGGGCACGGCGACGATCTCGACGTTGCCGAGCCGGGTCGACTCCCACCAGTCGAGCTCCACGATGCGCGCCTCCGGCACGCCCCAGGACGCGAGGTGGGCGCCCACGCCGAGCGGTACGACGAAGCGTCGTATTCCAGGATTGGATCGCGCGGATGTCGGCTCGTCGAGATGGTCGTAGTGGTCGTGCGAGATGACCACCGCGTCCACCGCCGGAACCCGATCGACCGGAAGGGGCGGAGGGAAGAAACGCTTCGGGCCCATCCAGGAGACGGGAGAGACTCGTTCACCCCACACCGGATCGACCAGCACGCGGCGCCCGTCCAGCTCGACGAGCAGGCTCGAGTGACCGAGCCACGTGACGCGCAGCCCGCTCTGCGGCGCGGTGAGGAAGCGGCTCGCGTCCAGCGCCTCCACGGCGACAGGCCCCTTTGGCGTCCGGTGGTCGCTCACACCGAAGGTGACGTCGCGGAGCGCGCCCAACATGTCGTTGTGGAGCGGCTGTGGGTTCTCGAACCGCCCATCCTTCCACTGCGGCGAGCGCTCCATCCGCGCGCGCCGTGCGCCCTCCGGCTTGGCGCCGAGCGCGGCGCAGCCGCTGAACGAGTATCCTGCGACGGCGAGTGTCATGAGAGCTCCCAACCAGTACCGAGTCCGCGGACCGCCCACGGCGTCAGCCTCCGTCACGCCGCAGGCGCGAGCCCGAACGCCACGCCCGTGAGCTTCGCGCTCTCGTTCCAGAGCCACGCCGCGGTCGACGGGTCCTGCGCGTTTGCGGAGATGCGCGCCGGGGCGGGCGGTCCGCGCAGCCCGAAGAGGCCCCTTGGGCCCCAGTAGCTGCCGCTCGCTGCCGCGGGATCGGTCGCTGCCGGAGCGTCGGAAGCGCGCCGTCCGCCGTCTTCATACCGAAGATCGGGTTGAACAGACGCGCGACGGGCGAGGTGCGCTGCAGGTCGGTGGCCGTGAAGCCAGGGTGGGCGGCCGTGACCCGCACCAGCGACCCGGCCGCCGACAGGCGCCGGTGCAGCTCGAGCGCGAAGAGCTGGTTGGCCAGTTCGCTCTGGCCGTAGGCCGCCCAGGCCCGGTACGCGCGCCGCTCCCAGTTCAGGTCGTCCCGGTCGATCGTCTGATGTTCTGGGCGGCGCTCGAGACGACGACGATCGCGCGCCGGCCGTGCGGAGCACGAGCGGCAGCAGGCGCCCCACCAGCGCGAAGTGGCCGAGGTGATTCGTGCCGAGCTGCAGCTCGAAGCCCTGCTTCGTGCGCCCGAACGGCGGCACCATGACGCCCGCGTTCGCGACGAGGAGGTCGAGCCGCTCGTGCGAGGTGGCGAAGATGTCCGCGAAGGCCGCGACCGACTCGAGATCCGAAGGGTCCGAGCGCGGCGAGCGTCACGCTGCCGCGGGGCCTGTCCGACAGGACGCGCTCGACCGCGGCCTTTCCCTTCGCGAGGTTTCGGCAGGCGAGCACCACGCTCGCGCCCTTCAGCGCGAGCATGCGGGCGGTCTCGAGCCCGATACCGGAGTTGGCGCTGGTGACGATGGCCGGTGCGGCCGGTCTGATCGGGGACGTCGGCGAAGGTCCAGCGGTCCATGTTCTTACCTCCGTGGTTGCGTGAGTGCGCGCTCATGATTGCTCCCAAAAAAAAGTCACCGCCGCACGGCGTTCCACAGGATCTAGAACCCTTCCAGGCGGTATTTGCGGCCCATGCGGGTTCGGCCGCGATCATCTGCAGCGTGGCCGTGACCATGGCCGTGAAGATCTGGTGGAGGAACGGCAAGGACAGGTCGCGCAGCGTCCCGTCCTCACCGCCCGCCGCAAGGCGTCCTCGAGGTCGCGGAACGGCTCAGCGCCGTGCGCCCTGAGCAGCGTCCACGCGGTTCGAGAGGAGCAGCCGCTCCAGGACCTTCAGCTTCTCCGGCGACTCGGCGCACCAGGATGACGTGGCGATCCCACAGGTGCTTCAGCTTCTTCGCGATCGAGCCGTCGCGGCGGGGAAGCCGGCATGAGCACCTGGGCAAGCTCGGCCTTGAGCTCGAGGTAGAGCGCGTTGACGAGGCCGTCCTTCGACTTGAAGTAGGTGAAGAGCGAGCCCTCGGCGACGCCCGCCGCCTTCGAGATGGCCGCCGTCGGCGTCGAGTCGATGGCTGGAGAAGAGGTCCATCGCGGCCGCGAGGAGGGCGCTTCGCTTCTCGTCACTTAGGGGGCGGGCCATGAGCGCGACAGTGCGTGAGTCCGTACTCACTTATAAACGGCCGCATCAGCACGCGCAAGTCCACCCCCCGCAGCCGCACAACCGCGGCGTGCGCAAGAACTGTTCTGCGGGTCCCGCGCCGCCCGGTCAAATTCCCAAGCTGAGGGTCGCCGGTTCGAATCCGGTTTCCCGCTCCATCTTTCGATGAAACGACGAGGGCTTCCGGGGTGACCCGGGAGCCCTTCGTCCTTTCGGATGGCGTCGAAAACCTTGCCCGGCCCTGATCGGCGTAACGGATAGCCCTGAACGCACTTGGGGTTCGGCCGGTGGCCCTCAACTCGGGAGAAATGGAGTTCTGGGTCGGTGCACCGGTCGCTCTCGAGCAGGACCATGGAGGAGGCGGCCCTGCCTGGGGGCGCGCGCCGCGGCGGCTCGCGTGTATGGGGAGCGTGTCCGGTCGACTCGATTCTCCGGGTCGCGCCGGTGAGGCTCCCATGAACATGCTTCCGAAGCTGGTGATCCACGCGGTCGTCGCGGTCCTCCTGTTCTCGGCCGCCGCCGCGCAGGCGCAGCTGCTGATCTCCGGGAACGACGAGAAGATGGCCTGGAACGACGAGGGCAAGCCGGTCCTGACGGCGCCGGGCAAGGACACGGTCTCGATCATCGACGTGAAGAACCGCGCCAAGCCGGTGATCGTCGCCAACCTGCCGCTCATGAACTCCGTGGTCGGGCCGCCCACGAACGTCGCGATCACTCCGGACCAGCATCTCGCGCTCGTCGCGAACTCGCTCGACTGGGTTCAGGATGGTGCCGGCTGGAAGTCGCAGCCCGACAACAAGGTCTACGTCATCGACCTCACCGCGTCGCCGCCGGCGCTCACGGCGACCGTCATGGTCGGCAAGCAGCCCTCGGGCATCGCCATCAACCGCGCCGGCACCCTCGCGCTCGTCGCCGACCGTGCCGACAGCGCGGTGAGCGTGCTGGCCATCGACGGCAAGGAGGTCCGGGTCCTCGACACGGTGGCGCTGAGCGCTCCGGGAGCGCCGAGCGAGCAACCCTCGGCCGTCGCGATCACACCCGACGGCAAGCGCGCTCTCGTCACCAAGTTCGCCAGCCACAAGGTGGCGCTCCTCGAGATCGACGGCCAGAAGGTGAGCTACGCGAAGTACGACATGGCGGTCGGCCTTTGGCCCTACAACGTCCAGATCACGTCAAACGGGAAGCTCGGCATCGCAGGCAACAGCGGGGCCATGGGCGCGTCCGACGGTCAGGTCGACACGGCGGCGATCATCGACCTGGAAGCGACGCCGCCCCGGGTCGTCGACCAGGTGGTGGTCGGTGACGGGCCCGAGGGGCTCGCTGTGAGTCCCGTGGGCCCGTACATCGCGGTGGTCATCCTGAACGGCGTCGGCAACGTCCCAAAGAACGCCTTCTTCCACACCGACCACTCCTACGTGTCGCTCCTCAAGGTGGAGGGGAAGAAGGTCCGCAAGGTCTCCCAGACGGACGTGGGCGGCCTCGCGGAGGGCGTCGCCTTCAGCCCGGACGGCAAGTTCCTCTACGTCGGCAACTTCCTGGACGGCGACATGACCATCCTGCGGCTGGACGGGGATCGGCTCGTCAAGGCCGGCTCGCTCAGACTTCCTGGGCACCCGGCCTCGCTTCGCGGGAACACGCCATGAGAAGCGATCCCGTCGCCGCGGAGTGATGGAGCGCCAGCAGATCGCCCTCGTGCTTTTCGTTCCCTACATGCCGCGCGGGGGTGACGACAGGCTTCGCCTGGAGATCGCCCGGCCGAAGGTGGAGAGCGTCGGCACGACGCGCAGCGCGTCCGGCCTCACAAGACGATGAAGGCCATCTGGAGTACGACGAGAAGCACGGGGACGAGCAGCCCGATCCCGAGGCATCCGGCTGCGGCCGCGACCTTCGACCTGATCGGTGTGCGATGCGTAGGGCTCCGAGCACGAGCGCCGCACATGCTGCGTAGAGCATCGGCAGCACGAGATGGGGCTGTGGGCCACTCTCGCGATTGAGCGCCAACACGAGCGCCGAACCGCCCACGTTCAGTACCACCCAGGCGGTCCAGAGCGCGATCAGCGCGCCGATGAGAGACCAGCGTCGCGCCTCGGGCGCCGCGCACTGCACAGATCGCTGCCGCCGCGAGCGACGCAGCAAACAGCGACGCGTCGATCAGCAATCGGGGAGCGTGCGATACGTCCCGTCCTCGTAGACGTACCCGGCCCACCACAAGCCGAAAGCCGGAACGACGATGAAGAGCCAAGTTCTTCAAGCGGCCTCTCCCTCGTTGGACAGGATCATCCAGCCCACCCGGACTTTACCGGCCCCAGCCAGCCCACCCGGACACGTGATTCCGCCAAGGTGCCGGTCCGTGGACCCCGGCCGCGATATTCCCAAGCTGAGGGTCGCCGGTTCGAATCCGGTTTCCCGCTCCATCTTCCGATGAACCCAACGCCCGGTGACCCCGACCGTCAGAAGGTCGCGCTGATCGAGAGCGTCGTCCCCGCTCCGATCGGCTCGATCGTGCCGAAGAGAGAGCCGTGCACCAGGATCGCCTGCTCCTGCGCGCCCGCCGGAGGGATCTGCCTGAACTGGACTTGGAGGCTCCCGATCTCCGCGACCGAGCTCGACTCGTGGGTGTACTCGAAGGTGTCGTTCGTCAGGCTGCCGGCGGAGCGGGTTGCGCTTCCGCCGTCGAGCCCGCTCGACGCCGAGGCGCCGTCCCAGCCGTAGGCGGCTCCGAGCGTCGGCGGGCCGTTCAGAAAGATGCCCACGCCAGCGCCGACGTCCATCAGGTTCGGCCGGTACGCGACGAGCTCGAACCCCCACATTGCCGACGGCGTCGACGCCGGGGCTCCGCCCGGAACGACCGAGTAGTCGTACGCGGCGACGATGCACCACATATCCTCGGAGACACCCGGTCCGGCGATGTGGATCTTGCAGCTCAGGCCGAACGGGCTCACAGCCGAGGGCGCGGTCTTCTTCCCGCCGCAGTCGAACGCCAAGAGCGGCAGCGCCGCCACGACGGCCAGGATCCTCGTCTTCCTCATGCGGCTCCCTCCTCCACCTTCGCGGGCAGTGTAGCAGGCCCCGGGGCGGGCCCGCAGCGTCCGGCCGCGGAGCCGCCAGCCATGGCGCCCCACCGAGGGCGGTACTGCGTCTCGTCGCGACGCCTCAGTCTTGATGCTCGGGCGTTCCCACCCGGAGGTCTCGAACATGGTCCGACGCAGCCATCCGACGGTGGCGGGGTCGTCGGGCGAACGCTGAGGGAGGTGCCGATGTCTGCGGTCGGCGTGTCGTTCTTCCAGTTCTGGGCCGAGGCGACCGGCTCCTGGGTCGAGACCATGACGTTCAGCATGGAGGGACTCCCGGAGCTCGACGCCTCGGGCGTGATCGCCATGAACACGATGGTGAACCAGCTCGACCCCGGCTCGCTCGCCGGACCTCCCGAGGCTGCCGGGTACCTCATCGGCTGGGACACCGCCGACGGCTACCTCGAGGCGGACCCGGTCTTCTGGGGCGCCTTCTTCGCAGCGAAGCTCCGGCGCGTCGACTTCGGCGTGACCTGCATCCAGGCGGCCGGCAAATGGACGATCTCCGTGGAGCTCTGGGAATGATCGCGCGCATCGACACCCGAGGGCGCTTCCCCCGCTGCGTCGGTACCCACACCGTCGCGCTCTTCGATCCCGCGACCGGGCAGGTGCACCACCTTCACCATGCGATCCTGTTCGACGGCGGCGCGGCTCCCTCTCCCGACGCCCTGGAGGCGGTAGCGCGCCGGAACGCCGCCTCTCACCGGAGGACGCCGCTCCCCCCGGGCCTGCAGGCGCTCCACCTGCGCGACGCGAAGCTCGAGCCCGGACCGCATCGCGTGGACCTGGCGACGCGGCGACTCGTCGCGGTTCGCCGCTAGTTTCCGGCGAGCCGGTCGTGCCGGAACACGCGGGCGGTCCTGCGCGGAGCCTGCTCGCGCCCTAGTGTTCCGCGATGGCGCGAGTGCTCATCAACGTCGACGTGGACGATCTCGGCCGCGCCGAGCGCTTCTACACGACGGCGCTCGGCCTGCGGGTAGGCAGGCGGTTCGGAGACGCCTACCTCGAGCTGCTCGGCGCCGAGGTCGCCATCTTCCTGCTCGTCGCGGCGCCCGGCACCGCGCCGTTTCGCGGCGCCGCGCTCGGCCGGGACTACGGGCGCCACTGGACCCCGGTGCACCTCGACTTCGCGGTGGAGGACATCGAGGCGGCCGTGCAGCGCGCCGTCGACGCGGGCGCGAAGGTGGAGGTCCCCGTCGGGCAGCACGAGTACGGGAAGCTCGCCGTCCTCTCCGACCCGTTCGGCCATGGCTTCTGCCTGCTGCAGCTCGAGCGCGGCGGGTACGACGAGAATCGCGACGGCGAAGCCGGCGCGCGTCTGAGGCGACGGGCTCGAGCGATTCGCAGAGCACCCGCCCCGGCGTGTGCCTGGTCACGGTCCTGTCGGAGGGGCCCGACATCCCTTGTCTCGCGCGCCGTGAGGGGCCGGCTGTAACCACCACGCGCACGTCGCATCTCCTGCGCGGCGGCCGAGATGCCGTCGACTCGGAACACGTGACGGTTCACCCCAGCACAGGACAGCGAACATGACATCGGCCCGCATCCCGGACGCATCAACGCCCTCCGCGCGCAGCGGCCCCGCTGCGCGGCCTCTGCGTCTCGGACCTCCCACGCTCCGCGCCGCCCTGCTCTGCCTGTGCGTCGGAGGGATCGCGGCCTGCGGCAGCGAGAGCACGCCCGGCGCGAAGAGCACGGTCGACCCCGCCCAGGGGCAGCAGATCTTCCGGTTCGACACGTTCGGTGACGAGACGAAGTGGACGGACACGCTTCGCATGCACGAGGTGGTCGCGACCGTCGACCCGACCAGCGCGCTCGCGATCGGCCTCAAGGTCGACGCGGAGGCGCTGCCATCGACGGTGGTGTCGGGGATCCAGGACGGGAGCATCAGCCTCACGGATCCCGCCACGACCGTGGCGCTGCTCAAGCTCGACGCCGTCGTCGGCCTGAAGGGCACGGTCGAGAGCGTCGGCGGCAAGGACACGCTGACACACCTCGGGATCACCTGCGCGCTGTGCCACTCGACCGTGGACAACTCCTTCGCCCGGGGCATCGGCAAGCGCCTCGACGGCTGGCCGAACCGCGATCTCGACGTCGGGGCGATCGTGGCCCTGTCGCCGGCGCTCGACCCCGCGGCCAAGGCGGTCTTCAACTCGTGGGGGCCGGGGAAGTACGATCCTCGCTTCAACCTCGACGGGAAGAACGGACCCACCGTCATCCCGCCGGCCTACGGCCTCGACGGGATCCACCGCATCACGGTGACCGGGGACGGCGACGACGTCCAATACTGGAATCGCTACGTCGCGGTCACGCAGATGGGCGGACACGGCACGTTCTCCGAGCCGCGCACGGGCGTGAACGTCACCAGCGGGACCGACGACCAGGTCAGCAGCAAGCTGCCGGCGCTGCAGGCCTACCAGCTCACGCTGCGGGCGCCGGCGCCGCCGGCCGGCAGCTTCGATGCCGCCGCCGCCGCGCGGGGGCAGGGGCTCTTCACCGGAAAGGCCACCTGCGCCACCTGCCACAGCGGTACCGCGCTCACCGACGCCAACACTCGGCTGCACCCGGTGAGCGACTCGATGGCGGAGCCCGAGACCCCCAGCTACGCGTCCCGCAGCGCCACGAAGCAGTACCGCACTGCGCCGCTCAAGGGCGTGTGGCAGCACCCGCCGTACTTCCACAACGGGTCGGCGGCGACGCTCGAGGACGTGGTGAACACGTACGACGCGCGCCTCTCCCTCGGCCTCACCCCGCAGGAGAAGGCGGACCTCGTCCAGTACCTGAAGTCCCTCTGAGCGCGGGTCGGACGCCGCGAGACCTCCCGCTCGTTCTGGCACGCCCTCCCCGGTTGCCGCTCCATCTCGAAGGCCGGAATCCACGTGGCTTGGTCGCCCTGGGTTCCGGCTCTCGTCTTATTTCGGCGTCCTGAAGGAGTCCCCGGGCCGCGGATGGTCGGCGCGTTCCCGGGGTGAAGGCGGACCTGTTGTGATCCTCGACAGGCGCGAGCCCTGTCGGGCGGGCAACCCGATGAACCCAACGCCCGGTGGCCCCGGGGTTTTCTCGTCTCGGAGCCCGACGCGCACCCGGCGTGGATGCGCCGGCCCGGGCCACGAACGGCGGGCCCGGAGCCCGCCCCCGGAGTCGCCGGAACCCCATCAGTTTTGCGCTATGCGTGAAGCTCACACCTCGTGAAACTCGTATCGTTCTCACTCCGAGTCGAATACGCTCCTCGCGCGAGTTCCGCCCCTGGACGAGAGGCCGCTCGAGACCGGAGGGAAGCACGTGTCAGCTCTGGAAGGCGTACGGGTCGTCGAGCTTGCCGAAGCGCTGGCGGGCCCCTATTGCGCGATGATCCTCGGCGACCTCGGCGCCGACGTGATCAAGATCGAGCGCCCCGGGATCGGCGACCAGAGCCGGGCGTGGGGTCCGCCGTTCGTCGGGACCGAGAGCAGCTACTTCCTCTCGATCAACCGGAACAAGCGGAGCGTCGCCCTCGACCTCAAGTCGAGCGCGGACCGCACGGACCTCGCGCGGCTGCTCGACGAGGCGGACGTGTTCGTCTGCAATCTTCGGGCAGACGAGTCGCTGCGCGCCGCGGGGCTCGACCCGGAGACGGTGCGCGCCCGCAACCCCCGGCTCGTGTACTGCTCGATCACCGCCTACGGACGGTCGGGCCCTCACGCCGGACGCGCCGGCTACGACCTGGTGGCGCAGGGCGAGGCGGGCCTCATGGCGGCGACGGGGGAGCCCGACGGAGGCCCGACGCGGTGGCCGGTCGCGATCGCCGACCTGTCCACCGGGGTCTGGTCGGCCGTCGCGATCCTGTCGGCGCTGCACGCCCGCGAGCGCAGCGGGTGCGGGCAATACCTCGACCAGTCGCTGCTCGAGTCGCAGCTGAGCTGGTCCACGGTGATGGCCGCGCAGCTCCTCGCGACGGGGCGTCCCGCGGCGCGGCTCGGGAACCGGCACGCCAACATCGTCCCGTATGACGTCTTCCGGGCACGCGACAAGCACCTCATCGTCGCGGCCGGGACCGAGGAGCACTGGCGGCGGCTCTGCGGCGTCCTCGGCCTGGGCGACGACGTCCGCGACGGCGCGCCCTTCGCGACGAACGCCGCCCGGCTCCGGAACCGTGACGCGGTCTACGCCATCCTCGAGCCGGTCCTCGCCGACCGCGACGCGGACCACTGGCTCGAACGGCTGCGCGGCGCGGACGTGCCGTGCGGCCCCGTGAACAGCCTCGACGAGGCCCTCCGGGATCCTCAGGTCCGGGAGCGCGGGATGGTGGTCGAGCTCGAGCACCCGGCCGGCCCGATCCAGCTGCTGGGCGTGCCGCTGCACCTCTCCGCGACGCCGGTGACGTACCGGCGCCGGCCGCCCCTGCTCGGCGAGCACACCCGGGAGGTGCTCGAGGAGCTTCGCGCAGGTCGCCGCGCGCGGCCACCCACCCTCGTCGAGCCCGAGCCGCCGCGGACGCTGCGGCGCGAGCCACGGTACTTCGCCGAGGTGCCCGTCGGGATCCTCCACGAGGGCGCCGTCGCCCCGGCGGTCACGCTGAACCTCTCCAACGGCGGGTGCGCCCTGCGCGTGCGCGGTCCCGCCCCGCGCGTCGGCGACGAGCTGCGCCTCGAGGTGGTGACCCGCGCTCTGCGCGCGAGCGCTCGCGCCAGGGTCCGGTGGGTGCGGGAGGACCGCAGCGGCGAGCGCACCGTCGGCCTCAACGTCCGCGCGGAGTGGCCGGGCGCGAGCGGCTGGCAGGCCCTCGTGGCGAGCGTCGCCCGCGAGGGCGCGGCGTCGGAGGAGGGCGCGGCATGAGCTGCTGGCTCGTCTACGCGGGGATCGGCGGTGTCGCAGGGGTCCTCGCGGGGCTCCTCGGCGTCGGAGGCGGTGTCGTGATCGTTCCGATGCTGGTCGCGCTCTTCACGACCCAGCACTTCGCCCCCGCGTCCATCCTGCATCTCGCGGTCGGAACCTCGCTCGCGAGCATCGTGTTCACGTCGATCTCCAGCCTGCGCGCGCATCACCGGCGCGGCGCGGTCGACTGGCAGGTGGTCCGCCGCGTGACCCCCGGGATCCTCGCCGGGACGCTCGCCGGCTCGTTCGTGGCGGCGCAGCTCTCGGGCCGGCTCCTGAAGGGGTTCTTCGTCGTCTTCCTCTACCTCATCGCGATCCAGCTCCTCCTCGATGCGAGACCGAAGCCTTCCCGCCAGCTCCCCGGCGCGACGGGCATGTTCGGCGCCGGCACCGTGATCGGAGGGGTCTCGAGCCTCGTCGGCATCGGCGGGGGGAGCATGTCCGTTCCGTTCCTCGTCTGGTGCAACGTCTCCCTGCCCAACGCCATCGGGACGTCCGCCGCCATCGGGCTCCCCATCGCCCTCGCCGGGGCGGTCGGGTACGCGGCGAGCGGCCTCGGCACGGGAGCCCTGCCGGCGTACAGCCTCGGGTTCGTGCATCTCCCGGCCCTCGCCGGCGTGGCGGTCGTCAGCGTGCTCACAGCGCCGTTCGGCGCGCGGCTCGCGCACGCCCTGCCCGTCTCGCACATCAAGAAGACGTTCGCGCTCCTCCT
Organism: uncultured delta proteobacterium; assembly: GCA_963739565.1. Classification (GTDB taxonomy): domain Bacteria; phylum Myxococcota; class Myxococcia; order Myxococcales; family Anaeromyxobacteraceae; genus Anaeromyxobacter. The sequence continues at coordinate 359,928 of CAVUBF010000002.1, forward strand.
CGCCGTGATGGGGACGCGGATGCTCACGGGCGTGATCGGATGACCGCGCCTTGCATGCCCCGAAGGCCGGTCACCCGCGGAGGTCCGTGATGCGCAAGCTGTCGATCGCCACCCGACTCGCCCTCGCCTTCCCACTCCTGCGTCGACGAGCGCTCGAGGCATCGCCCGCGCAGTACCTGAAGGCGCGCGAGCAGGCGGAGCGGTCGGGCAGCCTGCTCGCGTCCCCCGTCCCGCGGATCGGGAAGACCGCCGAGCTCGTGCAGGAGGTCGCGCTCCCCGCTCCGTTCTCCGGGTCACCACCCCGAACGAACGGCCACGGAGAGCTGGGGCCAGCTCGGTCCTGACCCGGACGGCGGCGGTCGAAGGGCACCCCATCGTCGCGCTCGAGCACGTGCCGGCCGGCGCCGGACGCCGCCGCCCTGCCAGAGGCGGGGTTCGCGGCTTGCGCGCACCAGCACCCCAAGTGTACGGTCCCCGGGGGGTCGTTCCGAGGACGCGAATGCAGTCAGATGCGGTGCTGCAGAACCTGCTCGCGCTGTACGCCGGGCTGACCTTCCTGAACGCGGTCTTCGCGGCGGCGCTGTGGCGGAGCACGCGCGACCGCACCGTCCGGACGCTCTTCCTCGCGTGGACGTCCGTGATGGTCGCGTTCGTCGGCCAGGGCGTCCTCGTCGGCGGCGCCCTCGCGGTGACCCTCGGGTTCTCCCTCGTCTTCCTGAACAACCTCGCCTTCGCGGCCGTCCTCGCGGGGATCGCCGACGTCCGGACTCCGTGGGGCCCGCTCATCGGCACGTACGTCGTCGGGCTCGCGCTCTCTTGCGCGGCCGCCGTCGCAGGGCTCGGCTTCACGGCCGTCGCGCTCCCGACTGCGCTCGCGGTCGCGGCCCCCTGCGTCGTCGTCTCGGCGAGCGTGTTCCGGCGGCGCTGGTCCACCCTCACGGCGCAGGGCCGCGCCCTGACCCTGAGCTGCCTCTTCTTCTCCGCCCACAACGTCGACTTCGCGTTCCTGCGCATGCGGGAGTCGTTCGCGACGATCGGGTTCACCGTCGCCCTCGTCGTGGTCTTCGCCCTCTCGATCAGCGCGCCGGCCGCGCTGCTCGAGCAGGTCGCCGGGCGGCAGGCGCGGCTCTCGGCCCAGCTCGACATCGCCCGCGCGCTTCAGCGGCGGCTGGTCCCCGACGACGCCCGGCTCGAGGGCCTCGACTTCGCGGCCCACATGCGCCCGGCGGATTCCGTCGGCGGGGACTACCTGCACCTGTTCCGCACCCCGGACGCCGACTGGTTCTTCGTCCTCGACGTGGCGGGGCACGGGTTCGGCGCGGGGCTCATCGCGCTGATGGCGCACAGCACGGTCGCGTCGATCATCGAGGCGCGCCCGGACGCGTCGCCCCGCGAGCTCAACGATCTCCGCGAACCGGATCCTCTGCAAGAGCCTCGAGCAGCTCGGGGAGAGACGGTTCATGACGGTCGTCTCCGTGCGCCACGACCGCGCCGGGAGCCGGCTCGTCGTGAGCGGGAGCCACGAGGACCTGCTCATCTATCGCGCGGGGAGCGCACGCGTCGATCGGGTCCCGGTGGCCCACTTCCCGCTCGGCCTCGGGTTCGGCGGCGTCGACGCCGCCAGCATCGGCGAGGTCGCCATCCCGCTCGCTCCGGGCGATTCTGGTCTTCATCGGCACGGACGGTCTGTTCGAGGCCCCGCGGGAGGGAGACCACCACCGCGGCCAGTTCGGGGCCGACCGGGTGGCCGACCTGTTGCTCTCCTCCGACCGGGTCCCGCTCCAGGTCCTGAAGGAGCGGGTGCTCGCGGCGCTCGAGGCCTTCACCGGCGGGACGTACGAGGACGACGTGGCGTTCCTGATGCTGCGCGCGCACGCGGAGGTCGGCGCGTGAAGGTGCAGCTCCGGATCGCGAGCAGCTCCGCAGACGTCCTCTCCTGCCAGCGGCTCATCGCGGAGGTGTACAACCGCCACTACGGCGTCGTCTTCTCCGACGACATCTACGACCTCGACGCCAAGGTCGAGCCGTGGCCTCACCGGTACCTCATGGCGTTCTCGGGCGAGGACCTCGCGGTCGTGTGCGGGCTCTACCTCCGTCACACCTACGTGGAGCGGTTCGGGCTCGTGTCGAACGAGGAGATCGCCGCACAGCTGGAGGCGGCGGGGATGCTGGGCTCGTACGACCCGGCGATCCGGCGGGAGGTCACCAAGCTCGTGGTCGCCCCGCCCTGGCGCAAGCACCACCTGTCCCCGGCGATCATCGCGGCGGCCCACTCGCGCGACTTCATGGACATGGAGTCCGAGCGGCCGCCCTTGCTGACCTACTGCTGCGTGCGGACGATCGCGCAGGGCGTGATGACGCGCCACGGGATCCGGGCGCGGCGCCTGAAGCCCTTTCCGCGCTACAAGGTCCATGAGCTGTACCGATCGGAAGCGAACCCGATGGATAGCTACCTCGTGATCCCAGACCTCGACGTGCCCGCGGCGTACCGCGATCTCCGCATCCCGGGCGAGTACACGCTGGACGTCCTCGGGGGAGAGCGGCCGTGACCGACAGCAGGCAGCTCGGCAGGACCTGGGGCGTCCCCGCACGCCCTCCCCTGTGCGCGATCGCGACGGAGATCGTCCCGCTCGACCTCCTCACCCAGTGGCGGCGCTGCGGGATGATCTCGGATTGCCTCGCAGACTACCTGTCGTACGCGTTCGAGCGACGGGACGTCGCCCGGAGCATCCTCTCGACGGTGGTGAACGAGCTCGTCGAGAACGTGGCGAAGTACAGCGCGGACAAGCTCGTCCCCGCGCGGGTGGCCCTCGAGCACCACGGCACGACGCTGCTCGTCGAGTCGAGGAGCGTCGCCAGCGCCGTGCACGTCGAGACGCTCGCGGAGGAGCTCGCGGAGCTGGCCGCGGGCGACGCGGCGGCGGTGTTCGCGCGCCGCATGGGGCAGCGGCTCGGGCTCGGGCTCGCGCTCGTCGCGAGCGACTACGGGGCATCGCTCGGCGCGACGGTGACCCCATCGGGCGGCGGCCTGAGCACGGTCCTGGTGAGAGCGGTCCTACCCGCCATCGAGGTGGAGCAGCGATGAGCCCACACAAACCAGAGTACTCGGTCGAGCGCGGGCCCGCGCCGGGGGCGTGGATCCTGCGCGGCGTGATGCGGCTCGAGTCCGTGGAGGGCTACGCGCGGGCGTTCGCGCCGCTCGAGGCCGCGGCCGCGACGGCGGGCACCGTGACCATCGACATCACGAGCGTCGTCTTCCTCAACAGCTCGGGGATCCGGGCCCTGGCGGACGTGCTCCTCGTCGCCCGCAAGAGCGGCGCGCGCGTGACCCTGTTCGGCAGCGCGGCGGTGCCCTGGCAGAAGAAGCTCGCGCTGTCGTTCACGGGCCTGTTCCCCGAGTTCGAGATCAGGCTCGATCGCTGAACGGCGCGGCCCGCGGCCGGGCGCGAGGCCGCGCCGGCAGCGGGCTCAGCTGAGCAGCGACGTCGGCGGAACCGAGAGCGCCTTCGCGAGCGACTCGAGCGTGTCGAGCGGCGGCGCCCGCTGCCCGCGCTCCAGCATCGAGATGTAGGAGACCGAGAGCCGCGCCTTCATGGCGAGGGACTCCTGGGACAGCTTGCGGCGAAGCCGCTCGTTCTTGAGGTTCACGGCGAACTTGTCGGCGAGACCGGCCATCGGTGGCTCCTGCTCACATTTCGTGTAATTGCGGATTCCGCAACATCGTGTGCGGAATCTGACACTGGGGAGACCAATAGCACTTCCCGTGCGGGTGAGCCAGAGGATCCGCGTCCCCTGTTTGCGTGACCGGCGGCGGGGAGGTCGACGCCACCGCGCGCGAGGCAGGCGCCGGAGCGCGGAACCTGCCGCTGGGGCGCCTTCGCGCCCGCGCGGGTCTCGGCCGAGGAGCGCGTGGCCGGCCCGGGCGGCGCCCCCCCTCTCCCGGTGGGGAAGCACCCGTCCCCGCGCCCGCGAACGCCGGGTATTCCGGGCCGGTGCCGGCGGTGGGCGATTGCCGGGGCCGCCTGGCGGGCGCCGGCCCGGCCGGCCGATACCTATGTAGATGAGGGCGGGGACCGTAGACTCGCGCGAACACTCCTCTTCCGGAGCCGCCATGACCTACGAGCAGCTTCGCTCCCTCGAGCACGGGCATCCCCTTCGTGGGCGCTCCATCCGGCCTCCCCGCCTCGTCCGCGCGCCCGTCGATCCCGACGAGGTCCTCCGGCCGACGCCCGAGCTCGACGACTGGTGGCCCCACGCGTTCCCGGCGGGCGAGCCGCTCGCGCGCGCGCGGCTCGCGGCGCGGGTGGTGGAGGGCGGCTTCACGGTCCACGACACCCTCGGCGACCAGCTCGTCGAGCTCGTCGAGACCCGCGAGCCCGCGATGGACCTCGACCCCGACGCGCTGCGCGCCCGCGTCGCCGCGCACCTCGGCGACGTGCCGCTCGCGCACCACGGCACGTGGTTCCTGTATCCGTGGTCCCGGCGGGTGGTGCACGTGCTCCCGGAGCTCGAGTACCGCGAGCTGCGGTCGAGCCGGAACCGCAACAAGATCTCCGCCGACGAGCAGGAGCGGCTCCGCGCCTTGCGGATTGGGGTGATCGGCCTCTCCGTCGGGAGCGCGAGCGCGGTGGCGCTGGCGATGGAGCAGGTCGGCGGCGACCTGTTCCTCGCCGACTTCGACCGCCTCAGCCTCTCGAACATGAACCGGCTCCGCGCCGGCGTGCACGACATCGGGGTGGCGAAGGCGTACCTCACCGCGCGCACCATCTCGGAGCTCGATCCGTACATGCGGGTGCACCCGGTCGTGGAGGGCATCACCGACGAGAACATGGACGCGTTCCTCCGCCCGGGCGGGCGCCCGCTCGACCTGCTCGTCGAGGAGTGCGACGACCTGTACGTGAAGGTGCGGATCCGCGAGCGCGCGCGCGCCCTGCGCATCCCCGTCATCATGGAGACGAGCGATCGCGGGCTCCTCGACGTCGAGCGCTTCGAATCTCGAGCCGGACCGCCCCATCTTCCACGGCCTCACGGGGCCCCTCGACGCGAGGGAGCTCCGCGGGCTCGACTCCTACGAGAAGGTCCCGATCGTGCTCCGCATCATCGGCGAATCCACCGTCTCGCCGCGGCTCGCCGCCTCGCTCGTCGAGGTCAAGTCGACGCTCAAGACCTGGCCGCAGCTCGCCTCGGCGGTGTCGCTCGGCGCGGCGGCCGTGACCGACACGGCCCGCCGGATCGCCCTCGGTCAGCTCACGACCTCGGGCCGGTTCTTCATCGATCTCGAGGACCTCGTCCGCGACGGCGGCGGGGCCGTCGGGCGTGCTCCCGCGGCCGCCCCCGCCCCCGTCCCCGTCGACGAGGCGCGCGCGGCGCCCGCGACGCCCGCGGTCGCGCCCGTCGTGCTGCGGAGCGGCACCAGTCTGGGCGCCGAGCAGGTCCGGGCGCTGGTGAGCTTCGCCACCCTCGCGCCGTCCGGCGGCAACTGCCAGCCCTGGCGGTTCTCGTGGGACGGCCGGCGCCTCCGCCTCCTCCACGACCTCGCCCGGTCGGAATCCTTCCTCGATTACGGCCACCTCGCGAGCTGGCTCGCGTTCGGGGCCGCGACGGAGAACGTCGCGCTCGTCGCGGCGCGGATGGGGCTCGACGTGGAGGTCGAGATCGGCCCCGAGGCCTGCGATCCCTCCGCCGTGTGCGATCTGCGCTTCCGTGCGCGCCGCGCTCTCCAGACCCCTACCGACGGCGCGCTCTCGGCTGCCATCGCGGACCGCGTCACGAACCGCCGGCTCGCACCACGCCTCCCGCTCGAGCCGGACGCCCGCGACGGGCTCGTCCGGGCCGCGGCCGGGGTCCCGGGCGCCGCGCTGCACCTCCTCGAGGACGCGGACCGGCTCGCGGAGGTGGGGGAGCTGCTCGGGCGCGGGGACCGGCTCCGGTTCCTCTCGCGCACCATGCACCGCGAGATGATGGGAGAGGTCCGGTGGACCGCCGACGCGGTCCGGACGACCCGCGACGGCCTGGACGTCACGACGCTCGAGCTGACCGCCACGGATACTCGCCGGCCTCCGGGTGATGTCGTCCTGGGCGGCGATGGACCTCGTCGGTCGCATCGGCGGCGGGCGCGCCCTCGAGAAGCCGGCCCGGAAGGCCATCGCCGCCGCGAGCGCCGTCGGCCTCGTGACCGTGCCCGGCCGGACGCGCGAGGCCTACTTCGCCGGCGGCCGCGCGATGCAGCGGGTCTGGCTCGAGGCGACGGCGCGCGGCCTGGCGTTCCAGCCCATGGCCCCGATCACCTACCTGTTCGCGCGCCTGGAGCTCGGCGGCGGGGAGGGCCTCTCGCCCGCCGAGGCGGCGACGCTCCGCGAGCTGCGGGCTCGCTTCGGCGCGCTCTTCCCCGCCGCGGCGAGCATGGGGGAGCCGATGCTGTTCCGGGTCGCGCGCGCGGCTCCGCCCAGCGCCCGGGCGCTGCGGAGGCCCGTCGACGACGTCCTCGTCTCCGAGCGGTGAAGAGCGCTCAGGAGATCATCCCGGACGCGATCCCGCCGACGGTCCGGAGCGCGTCCCGGATGCGATCCGACCAGAACGCACCGCTGAGGCGGATGCAGCTCCGGAAGCGATCGCCGGTCGTGAACAGCGTCCCGGGCGCGACCGCGATCCCCTTGCGCAGCGCCCGCTCGTGCACGGCGAGCCCGTCCACCCCGGCGGGCATCTCGACCCAGACCACGAACCCGCCCTCCGGGCGCGTCACCCGCGTCCCGGCCGGGAACCAGCGCGCGATCGCGGCGCGGACGTGCGCGACCTGGGCCGCGTAGGTCCTGCGCAGCGCGCGGAGGTGGCGGTCGTATCCGCCGCTCGTGAGGAACTCGGCGACGGCGAGCTGCGTGGGCGAGGCCGTGGCGAGGCTGAACACGGACTTCAGCCGCTGGACGCGGTCGAGGTAACGGCCCGGCGCGATCCACCCGACGCGGTACCCGGGCGCGAGCGTCTTCGAGAACGACGAGCAGTACAGGACCAGGCCGGCGTCGTCGTATGCCTTCGCGGCGGTGGGGCGGTGCGGCCCGAACCCGAGCTCGCCGTACACGTCGTCCTCGATGAGCGGGATCTCGTGGGTCCGGAGCAGCCGCACCAGCTCCGCCTTGCGCTCGTCCGGCATCACGCTGCCGAGCGCTGCAAGATCCACAACACGCTCAAGGCCGCGTGCCCGGTGACAATCTCGCTCGGGAAGCGGCCGGCTCGCGAGGACCCTCCCTCGGCAGCGGCCGGCCGCTGCGGCTGAGGGGCCTGCCGACGTCCACCGGCGGCGCGCAGACGGGGTGGCGCCGCCGGTGGAGCGGGAGCATGTCAGGGGCAGGCGACGGAGTGGCCATGATCGCGCGCCATCGGAACATCCTCGGCGGGGTCCTGCTCGCGACCGCGTTCCTCGCGAGCGGCAGGGCGGCTCGCGGCAGCGCGGACCCCGGGCCGCCCGAGCGCCCGGCCGGGAGCCGGGAGGCCGCGCGGACGGCCGCCTTCGTGAAACCGTCCGACGACGAGCTGCGCGACCGGCTCACTCCGGAGCAGTACCGCGTCACCCAGCACGCGGGCACGGAACCGCCCTTCCGGAACGCGTACTGGGACGAGCACCGCGCCGGCCTGTACGTGGACGTCGTCTCGGGCGAGCCGCTCTTCAGCTCGCTCGACAAGTTCGACTCGGGGACCGGCTGGCCGAGCTTCACGAAGCCGATCGATGCCGGCGCCGTCACGACGCGGTCGGACCGCTTCCTCTTCTTCGACCGGACGGAGGTCCGGTCGAAGGCTGGCGACTCGCACCTCGGGCACGTGTTCGACGACGGGCCTCCGCCGACGCACCTCCGTTACTGCATCAACTCGGCCGCGCTCCGGTTCGTCCCGGTGGAGCGGCTCGACTCGGAGGGGTACGGGGCGTACCTCGCGCTCTTCCAGGCGGCCGCGAAGGACGCGACCGCCCGGGGCCGGTGAGCACGCTACGGCTGCTCCCGCACCTCCCGGCCCGCGGACCGTCTGATAGGGTCGTGGCGGATCGCGCCTCCTCGCGGCCCGCCCCGGAGATCTCGTGAGCGTTCTCGTTCCCTTCGACCAGCTTCCCTGGGAGTCGCCCGCGCCCGGCGCCCGGTTCAAGGCGTACGTCCGGGGCGCGCAGCGGCTCAGGCTGCTCGAGTTCTCCCCGGGGTTCGAGGAGGCGGAGTGGTGCACGCGGGGGCACGCGGTCCACGTCCTCGAGGGCTCGCTCACGCTGCGCCTGCGCGACGGCGAGGTGCGGCTCCGTCGGGGCGACGTCGCCTTCCTCGAGGCGGGGGACGGCCACGCCCACAGGGCGGTGCTCGGCGCACACGAGCACGCGCGGCTCCTTCTGTTCGAGCTCGTCTGAACGCCGCTGCCCCGGGCGCCGAATCGTGCTTTGCTGACGTGGGACCGTCATCCGGTGGACTACCTCGCGTTCCAGGTCTCGGGCGAAGCGTTCGCGGTGAGCCTGCTCCGCGTCCGCGAGGTCTCCGTCGGTGGGGTCGTGACCCGCGTGCCGGGCGCGCACCCGGCCCTCCTCGGCGTCGTCAACGTGCGCGGCGCCGTGGTCCCGGTCGTGGACGTCGCGGCGCGCCTCGGCCGGGCGCGCGTTTCGTCGGACCGTGCCTGCCTCGTCCACGCGAACGCGGTGCACGAGGGCGTCGCCTCGACGGTCGCGCTGGCGGTCGACGGCCTCGAGGGCATCCTCAGCCTCGCAGCGGAGGACGTCCTTCCACCGCCCGCGGCGCTCTCCGCGCGCGAGCGCGACCTCATCGCCGGCCTCGGGCGGGCGGAGCGCGGGCTCGTGCCACTCCTCGACGTCGACGCGCTCGTCGACGTCGCGCGGGCCCCGCCGCTCGCCGTTCTCCAGCCACGCGTCGCGCCCGCCGCTCCGGCGCGTCCCGGCGGTGGCTCCCGAGCCCGTGCCGCGCCCCGCGAGCGACCCCGGCGCACCGCGGTGGAATCCGGAGCCGGCTCGGGCGAGCGCGCCACCTCCACCACCGGAGCCGCCGCGCGTGACCGCGCCTCCGTCACGACCCGAGCCGCCTCGGGCGAGCGCGACGACGACGCGGCTGGCGGCGCCGCCTCCGGCGCCCCCGTCGCCCCCGTCGCCGCGAGCACCCGAGCCGCCCGCGATGCGCGCCGAGGCTCCGGGCCTTCTTCCCGTGCCGAGGCCTCGCGAGGCTCGGGTCGTACCCCCTCCTGCCGCGCCGCCAGCGCACCCGCCGGCCCCCGCAGCGGTCGGGCCCGCGCCCGCGAGGCCGGTGCTCCCGGTGCGGATCCCGCACGAACCCATCGCGCAGCCGCTCGCGCGGCCGACGACGCCCCCGGCCCCCGTGCCGGAAGAGGCCACCATCCCCCGCCCGGCGCCACGGTCCGCGCCGGCTGCCGCCCGACCGGCGACGCCGTGGCTCGTCGGTCTCGGGGCGGTCGGCGCTGCCCTGGCGCTCGTGCTCGCGCTGGGGAGCAGCGGCGATCGCCGCGACGACCCGCGACGCGCCGGACCGGCGCCGGCGCCGCCTGCCCCGAAGGCGACCGAGCCCGCGCCGGCTCGGCTCCCGGCCGCGGTGCCGAGCCGCGTCGAGCGCGACCCCGACCCGCCGGCGCGACCTGCCCCGGCACCGCCGCCGCCTCCTCCTCCCATCGCCGAGCCTGCGCCCGCGCCGCCTCCTGCGCGGAGCCCGATCGTGGTGATCCCGTCTCCGCCGGCACCCTCCTCGATCCCGGCGAAGGCGCCGGTCCGGGTCGCCTCGAGCGCGTCGCCACCGCTCGAGCCCGTCGCGGTTCCGCGCTCGTCGTCGTCCGCAGCGGAGCCCTCAGTCCACGAGGTCCGGCGCGGCGACACCCTCTGGATGATCAGCCGCCGCTACTACGGGAACCCGCTGCTGTGGCCGGCAATCTTCGGGGCGAACCACGACCAGGTCGCGGACCCCGACCGGATCCTCCCCGGCGAGCGGCTGCGGCTGCCCGCGAAGCCCTGAGCTACTCCTTCGCGGCGGGCGCGGTCGGGAGCGCCGAGACAGCTCGACCCGTCAGCGCTCCATCACGGTCGTCGCGAGGAACGCGCCGGTGGTGATGTAGCCGACGAAGACGTGCACGGTGCGGAGGTTCCGCGGGAACGGGTCGGTCGGGAGCGTCTTCGACTTCCCAATCACCTGCGGGAACGCGGCGACGAGGCCCATGATCGGCTGCAGCACCATCCCGCCGAGGTGGACCCAGCTCAGGACGCGATGCCAGGGCCGCGCCGCCTCGGAGACCTGCCCCCTCGACTCCGGCGCGGCGAGCGCGAGGACCTCGTTTGCGGTGTAGAGCGTCACCGAGAGGACCGCGCTCGAGCCATGGAGCGTCGAGAGGCCGCGGTCGCACCCGTAGGTCCCGAGGACGGGGTCTCCCGTGATGCAGCGCCCGTCTCCGAAGGCGGTGGGCTGGTTGATCGCGGCCATCGTCCCGAGGGTGCTCGTCGCGACGAGCGCGGCCGCGGTGCTCCACCGGAGGGTGCGCCCCCACCATTTGAGGGTGCTCGCGCGCGCCTCGTCGCCGGGAGGCGGCGCGTCCCCCGGCGGCCAGGGCCCGCTCTCGGCGAGCACGAGCGAGTCGAGGGCGAGGTGCGGCGGGACGGAGGGCGCGGCGACTTCGAGCCGGGGGTCGTGGTCCCCCCCGGCGGCCGCCGGCTCGGGCGGCGCCGCCCCGGCGGTGGCGAGCAGGATGGCGGTGACGGCGAGCGCGGTGGGCATCGACGGGCCTCTCGACGGTGGGTCCTGCCTCGTGGGACCGCGACGTTCGGTCGGGGCAGGCTCCCATCGGACGCGGTGCCGGCCCGGGATCCGTGCGAACGGCGACGGGATCGGCCATCCTTTCCGGCGACCCGATTCCGGCGCCGTGCCGGCGCCGCCCCCGGGGGAGACCTGCGATGAACCCGTGGCTCGCCGCGCTCACGCTCGCCGTCGCTTCCGCACCCACCTCGCTCGAGGGCGGGGGCGTCCGCGTCGCCGTCGACCTCCAGGGGTTCCAGCGCGACCTCGCGGGCGGCCCGATCCGCGGCGCGTACTACCGGCTCGGCCAGTTCAGCCTCGACCCGAAGAGCGGGCGCGCGAAGGGGGTCGGGCGGTCCCTCGTCGTCTCGGTGCTCGTCGACGGCGTCCCTCCCGGCGTCGACCTCGCGCGCCTGCGGGCGCACGTCCTCGCGGAGCACGACCCGAAGCCGAAGGTGACGGAGCTCTCGTCGCCCGAGGGGTTCTGGTTCACGACGACGACGCTCCTCCCGAAGAACCTCGAGCAGTGGCACCTCTTCTTCCACACGCTCGCCGGCGAGAGGTGGGTGGAGCTCCACTTCTCCTCCGTGGGCCTCGCGAAGGCCGACACGACCGGCGTGAAGCGGCTCGCCCTCGAGGTCGTCCGCTCGCTACGCGTGACGAGAAGGTAGGGGACCACCGCGGGGCCCGGCGCGCCCCGAGAAGGAGGCTCGGCCCGCCTCCTCGTCTACGAAAACCACGCGCGCGCGGGGCGCTACTCCGCCGCCCTCGGCGCCGCGCTCGAGGTGGGCGCCCTCTCCGGCGGCCACGCCCGCTACCTCGCCGCGGGGGGCCGCGGGTTCCAGCTCGGCGACGGCCGCCTGCGCGACGCCCCGGAGACCCTGTGCGAGGTGTACTACCTGGTGCGAGTCGCCCGGGAGGTCGAGGTGACCGCGGACGCCCAGGCCATCTGGAACCCCGGGATGAACGCCGATCGCGGGCCCGCCGCCGTGCTCGGCCTGCGGGTCCACCTGCACCTCTGAGGGGCCCCGGCCCTGGGACGGCCGCGCGGACGACCCGTCCACCTCGCCGCGAGGTATCATCGCCGACGTCGCCGGGGACCGGCGCGGGAGGACGTGATGACCGTGGAGCGTGGAGTCCGGCTGATCGCGGGGACGGTGGTGCTCCTGTCGGTGGGGATGGCCCACCCGAAGTGCCCCATCTTCGTCTCGGAGAACATGCTCTTCGTGACGACCTTCGTCGGCTTCATGCTCGTCCAGAGCGTCTTCACCGGGTTCTGCCCGGCGGGGATCATCCTGCGCAAGCTCGGGCTCAAGGGGGCGGGTGACACCGGGGCTCCCCACGCGTCCCCCTGAGCGCCGCGGGGGCCAACCGTGACCGTCCACTGGAACGAGAGCCTCGCGATCGGCGTCGCGTCGATCGACGCGCAGCACCGCGAGCTGTTCACCCGCATCGAGTCGTTCGAGGCGGCCCTGGAACGTTCGGACACGTCCGGGATCACCGACGCCTTCGACTTCCTGCGGAGCTACGCCGCGATCCACTTCGCGGACGAGGAGCGGCTCATGCGCGAGGGGGCGTTCCCCGCGCAGGAGGAGCACCGCGCGGAGCACCGCGAGTTCACGGCCCGCCTCGAGGCCCTCGTGCGCGAGCACCGCGAGAAGGGCGCGAGCGCGTTCCTCGGGCTGCGCGCGCGCAACTGGATCGTGGTGTGGCTCCTCGACCACGTGGGCGTCCGGGACCAGGCGCTCGGGCGACACCTGCTCGCCGCGATCCCGGCCCTGCGCGTCCCCGAGCGAAGGGCCTAGGCGCTCACCAGGTCGCGCCGCTCGCGACGAGGGTGGCGGCGGCGCTGCCGTCCACCGGCGGCGAGAAGTAGAAGCCCTGGGCCCCGGCGCAGCCGAGCTCACGCAGGAAGTAGAACTGGTCCGCCGTCTCGACCCCCTCGGCGACCACCGGCGTCCCCATGTCGCGGGCGAGGGACACGATGGACCGCACGAGCTCCGGCGCCTTCCCGCGCGGCGAGCCGCCGCTGAAGAGCGACCGGTCGATCTTGAGCGAGTCGAGCGCGAAGCGGTGGAGCGAGCTGATCGACGAGTAGCCCGTCCCGAAGTCGTCCATGCAGAGCCGCACGCCGCGCCCGCGCAGCTCCGCGGCGCGGGCGGCCGTGTGCTCGTTCTGCTGGAGCGTGCTCTCGGTGAGCTCGAGGGCGATTTCGGTCGGCGCGAGGTGGTGCTCGTACATCATCTCGTCGAGCTGGGCGGGCAGGTCCGCCGCGAGGAGCTCCTTCGAGGAGAGGTTCACGTGCAGCATGAGCGGCCCGCCGTCCGCGGCGGCGCTCCGGCACTCGTTGAACTCCCGGCCCGCCTGGTGGAGGAGCCAGGACCCGATGGGCACGATGAGCCCGGTCTCCTCCGCGAAGGGGACGAACTCCTCCGGGCCGACGAGGCCGCGCTGCGGATGGGCCCAGCGGATGAGCGCCTCGAGCCCCTGCGATCCTCCCGCTCGCCACCTCGACGACCGGCAGGTAGTGGACCCGGAACTCCTTCCGGAGCAGGGCGCGGCGGAGATCCGCCTCGAGGTCGAGGAGCTGCGGCGCGCGCTCGCGCATCGACGGGTCGAACACCGCCGTCCGCGCCCGGCCGAGGGCCTTCGCGCGGTACATGGCGGTGTCGGCGTCGAGGAGGAGGTCCTCCGGGCGCGTGTAGCCGGGGGTCGAGAGCGCCACGCCGACGCTGACCGTGGAGAAGACCTCGTGCCCCGCGAGCTGGAACGGCAGCGCGGTCACGTGGTGGAGCCGGTCCGCGACGATCTGGGTGTCGGCCGGCACCTTCACGTCGTCGAGGAGGATCGTGAACTCGTCACCACCGTGGCGCGCGAGGGTGTCGCCCTCGCGCAGGCAGCCCTGGAGGCGCATCGCCATCTGGGCGAGCAGGTCGTCGCCCGCCGCGTGGCCGAGCCCGTCGTTCACCGCCTTGAAGCGATCGAGGTCGAGGAACACCACCGCGAACCGGTAGTCGTCGCGCCGGCGGCTCCGCGCGAACGAGCGCTTCACGAGATCGAGGAAGAGCGCCCGGTTCGGGAGCTTGGTGAGTGGATCGTGCAGCGCGTCGTGGAGCGCGCGCTCCGACTCCTCGCGCCGGCACGTCACGTCCATGAAGGATCCGGAGAAGCGGACCGGCTTGCCCGCCGCGTCCCGCACCGCCCGGCCGCGGGCGAGGAGCCAGCGCCAGCCGTCGCCGGTGTGGCGCACCCGGTGCTCCGACTCGAACCGCTCCGATTTCCCGTCGAGGTGCGCCTGGAGGGCGGTGTCCACCTGCTCCCGCTCGGTCGGGTGGATGCGGTCGAACCAGTCGCCGGGGGCGCCGGTCAGGGTGACGGCCGGATCCCCCACGTGCTGCGCCCACGCGTCGGAGAGCCAGAAGCGTCCGGTGCCGAGGTCCCAGTCGAAGACGCAGTCGCCGGTGCCCTGGGCCGCCACCGCGTAGCGATCCGGCGTGGTGAAGGGCTCGCGGAGGAGGACCGCCGCGCCGGAGACGCGCCCGGAGCGGTCGCGGAGCGGGACGAGCGTCCACTCGTCGAGGCGCGCCTCGCCCTTGCGCGAGGACGAGACCCGCAGGGACTGGTCGAGGGCGCCGCGCTCCACGAGGTCGCGCAGCTCCCGCTCGGCGACGGCGCGGTCCGGCTCCGCGAAGATGAGTCCGGGCAGCTCCCGCCCGATCGCCTCGCCCGCGGCGTAGCCGAAGAGCCGCTCCGCCGCGCCGTTCCAGGCGAGCACCTGGAGGCCGGGATCGCAGATGAGCCCGGGGAACGGGGCGTCCTGGAAGAGCCGGCGCACGAGTCGCGAGAGGCGGGTGCGGTGCGGCGCCACCGGGACGGGCGCCACCGCGGGGCGGCGGCTCAGGTCGGCGACCAGGTCGAGGGCGCGCTGGAGCGAGGTCCGAATCCTGGTCGGTGCGCCGGTAGTCGGCGTCCACGTCGCGCAGCAGCGCACGAAGCTCGCGCTCCGGCTCGCGGTCGGGCCCGAGGTGCAGCTCCAGGAGACGTCGGAGCCGCGGGTGCATGGTCAGGCGTGCTGCACGGGGTGGTGGCTGGGGCCCGGTCTGGCGATGAGGAAGCCTTGCACGAAGTCCGCGCCGCGCGCCCGGGCCCACTGGAGCTCCTGCGGCGTCTCGACTCCCTCGACGATGGTCCGGATGCCGAGGCCGTGCCCGATCTCGAGGAGCTTGGACGCGATGAGAATCCTTCACGCGGTCCACGTTCACCTCCCGGATGAGTTCACGATCGAGCTTGATGAAGTCCGGGCGGAGCCGGTGCACGAGGTTGAGCGTAGACCACCCGGCACCGAGGTCGTCGAGCGCCACCCGGAAGCCATCCTTCCGGTATGCATCGAGGACCTCCTTGAGGTGTGACGCGTTCTCGATGCGGTCCGCCTCGATGACCTCGAACACGAACCGCTCCGGGGCGAGGCCCGCCGCGTCGATGGCGGAAACGGTGGTCTTCAGGGCGCTCTCGGCGTCCCTCATCATCGCCGGCGAGAAGTTGATGAATACCGTGACACTCGGAGGGAGGTGGGCGGCCTCGCGGATCGCGCACTGGCACGCAGCGAGATCGAGCTCCTGGTACCGCCCCGCCTCCCGCGCGCTCTGGAGGATCGCGAGCGGCTCGAGCGGCTCGCCGTTCCGGCCGGTCCCGCGGAGCAGCGCCTCGTGCGCGAAGATCCGCGAGGTGTCGCCGACGTGGACGATGGGGTGGAAGTGGCTCGTGATGGTGCCCTCGTCGAACTGCTCGAGGAGCCAGCCCGTCTGCGCCGCGACGTGAAGCTCGTGCAGGGAGACGATCCGCCCGAAGTCGTCGAGGGTCGGGGCGGCGTCGCCCGGGACGAAGAGGGCACGCGCGCTGCGGGCCTCGGCCTCGGTGAGCGCCCCGCCGAGGAATCGAGGACGCAGCCGTCGAGCTCCCCGGGCTCGAGCGTCACGCGCGCGCAGGAGGCGGTGAGCGTCGGCCGGTGCCCTTCGGCGCGGAGCGCGTCGCTCACGCAATCGAGCACCGAGGCGTCCGGGAACCAGACGTACAGCGTGCCGTCCGCCATGTGCTGCCCTCCGACCCCCCGGCCGTTCGGCGCGCCCACCCACAGAGTCGCAGGCTGTATGTCGAGGCGCGCACGGAGCGTACATGT
This sequence comes from uncultured delta proteobacterium, assembly GCA_963739565.1. Lineage (GTDB taxonomy): Bacteria > Myxococcota > Myxococcia > Myxococcales > Anaeromyxobacteraceae > Anaeromyxobacter. The sequence continues at coordinate 375,870 of CAVUBF010000002.1, forward strand.
CGGGATCTCGCGCAGCAAGTAATCGGCCGATACCGGCCCGATCCGTCCGCCGGCGGGCTCGGCCCCCGGCGCCTCCGGCGTTCACCAGGGCTCGGCGCGATCGAGCTCGACCTCGTCGACGTCCCAGCGCGCGTACGGGAGCGGCCCGGACTCGAGGTGCCAGGTTGCCGTGACGCGGAAGGGGACGTGGCTCCCATCCACCGTCAGTCGAAGCACTCGCCGGTGAAGGGGCGTCAGCACGCCGCGCCCGCCGACGTCGCGGTACCGCTCCGCGGTGAAGCGCGTCGGCACGCCGCCGTGCCGGAGCCGGGCGGCGCGGATCGGCGCGTGCCGCGCGGCGCCAGAGAGCTCGAGGGAGCGGCGCACCGGCGCGGCCAGCGACGCGAGGGGCGCCGGGTCGGCCGGAGGCGTGGGAGCCGACGCGAAGAGCGCGCGCGCCTCGCACGCCACGCGTCGCTCGAAGCGCGCGCGCTGCACCGCGACGGCCGCGATCGCGGCGGCCGCGACACCGCGGCAAACACCGTCCCGGCGGCGATCCAGAGCATCCTGCGCCCCCCGATCCTCACGCGTCCCCCGCCTCGCGGCCCGGGCCGGTGGTCGTGCGTCGATCCCCAATACGCTCGCCGCGCAAGCCCCCCGACGCGGGACCGTCCGATCGCCGCCCCGATCCCTCCGTGATCCCGCGCGAATGCATGCTTTCGCCCCATCCGCGACACCGAGCCCCCTCGATCTGCGCTCGGACGCGACTATGATCGTCTCGCAGCACCGAGCTGTACAACCAAGGAGGTCGTGATCACAGAGCCGTCGCAGTCACAGACATGCTCGAAGTCACGCCCGGCCTAGCCGGGATTGCGCTCGAACCAAAGCGAGCGCCAGCTCAGATGTGAAGAGGCCCGCTCTGCGGGCCTCTTCCTTTTTACGCCTCGCTCTTACGCCTCGCGCGCGACCAGCAGCGCCGCCCAGACCGGCCCGCCGACGAGCGCGCCGAGCAGCAGGAACGGCGCGATCACCATGTACGCCGCCGTGAAGGCGACGGTGAGCGCGATGGAGAACCCGAGGGCCTTCGCCTCCTCGACGAGATCGAGCGACGGCGGCGTGGCCGTGGTGGTGGTCATGGCTGTCCCCCTCGAAGCCGGCAGGAGGCCGCCTCCCGAGGCGTCCAGCATCGCTCCGTGACGCGCGGGCGAGGGATGCGTCCGAGTGCCGCGCTTCGCGCGGGTGCGACTCGGCGTCACCGCACCTTCACGCCGAGCGAGAGCCCCTCCGCGGTGGGGATCATCGTCGCGCGGAACCGGCCGCCGCGCGCGAGCTCCTCGCTGAAGGCGCGGAGCGCCGCCATCGCCTCCGGCGATTCGCCCGCCGGGCGCTCCTCGTGCACGTGGCCGAACCCGAAGGTGTTGTCGGCGAGCAGGACGCCGCCGACGCGGAGGTGCTCCGCGGCCCACGCGAGGTAGCGCGGGTACCCCGTCTTGTCGGCGTCCACGAACACGAGGTCGAAGGGACCCTCTCCCTCGACGTCGCGGAGCCGCTCGAGGGCCGGCCCCACGTGGACGCGGGCCCTCGCTCCCACCCCCGCGCGCTCGAAGGACTCGCGGGCGACGGACGCGTGGCGCGCGTCGAGCTCGAACGTGTCGAGCAGCCCCGCCTCGCCCATCCCGCGGAGCAGGCAAACGCCGCTGTACCCGCCGAGGGTCCCGATCTCGACCGCGCGCCGCGCGCCGGAGAGCCGGGCGAGCACCTCGAGATGCAGGCCGTCGAAGCCGCCGACCTCGATGGACGGCAGTCCGGCCGCGGCGCTCCGCTCGCGGATCTCCCGCAGCACCGCGTCCTCGGGCCGGTAGACCGCCTCCGCCCACGCGGCGAGCGCGGCGTCCCCTTGTCCGAAGCCCTTCACGGGCGGCGATCCCATCCTCGGACCTCCTCCCCGGAGCCTCTCGCAGCGGCGGTCGCAGCGCCACGCCCGCGCGGGTCGGGTCGCCCGGCGTTACGCGCGTGGCGCCGGGCGGCTCCGCGCCCGGCCGGCTCGAGCGCTCCTCGGCGGCCCGCTCGGCGAGCCGCCGCAGGATCGTGTCGCTGAAGGCGGGAAGGTCCCCGGGGTTGCGGGAGGTGACGAGGTTCCCGTCCTCCACCACCTCGCGATCGACCCACTTCGCGCCGGCGTTGAGCAGGTCGGTCCGGAGCGACGGCCACGACGTGACGGTCCGGCCCTCCGCGACGTCCGCCTCGATCAGCATCCAGGGGGCGTGGCAGATCGCGGCCACGAGCTTGCCCTGGTCGAAGAACGCCCGCGTGAACGCCACCATGGGGAGGCTCGTGCGGAGCTTGTCCGGCGAGTAGCCGCCGGGGATGACGAGGGCGTCGAACTCGTCGGCGCGGACGTCCTTCGCCGCGCGCTCGATCGTGAGCTTCTCCTTCCCCTGCTTGCCCGTGATCTGCTTTCCCTGCTCGAGGCCGACGAGCACCACCTCGTGCCCCGCCTCGCGCAGCCGGTCGTACGGCTGCCGGAGCTCCGCGTCCTCGAACATGTCGTCGGCGATCATCGCGATGCGTGCCATGGGAGAGACGATGGCGCCGCGGGAGCCCCGCGAGCACCCCCCGGCGGCGCGCCCGACCGGGTCGCCCGGGTCCGGGTGGCACCGGCGTTCCGGCGCGGCGTAGACTCGGCGCGATGGACGCCGTCGAGACCCGCGTGCTCGCGCACTCCGAGGCCGGCCGGCCCGACGAGGCCGCGACCGCGGCCATCGAGGGGTACGGCGCGGCGGTGTTCGGGTATCTCCGCTCCGTCCTCGACGACGAGGACGACGCACGCGACGCGTACGCGCAGTGGGCCGAGGACCTCTGGAAGGGGCTCCCGGGCTTCCGGCGCGAGGCGTCGCTCCGGGGCTGGACGTATCGGCTCGCGTGGCACGCGGCCTGCCGGCTCCGGCGCGATCCCTACCGCGCGCGCGGCGTGCGGCTGCCGACCAGCGCCGCGTCCCGGCTCGCGGCCTCGGTCGCCGCGTCCACCGTGGCGACCGGCAGCCGGCGTGCCGGGCTCGATCGGCTGCGCGCGCAGCTTCCGCCCGAGGATTGCACGCTCCTCACGCTGCGCCTCGATCGCGAGCTCGAGTGGGACGAGGTCGCGGTGGTGCTCTCGGCCGAGGGCGCGCCGGTCGGCGCCGCGGCGCTGCGCAAGCGGTTCGAGCGCCTGAAGGAGCGGCTGCGGGAGCTCGCCCGCGAGGAGGGGCTCCTCGACCCGGAGCCCTGAGGAGAACGGCGTGGCGGAGCACGAGGCGTCCTCGGGCGAGGCGGCGTCGGCGGCGGGCCTCTCCGCGCTGCTCGCGGAGCTCGCGGCCTCGCCCCCGGCGACGCCGCCGCCGGCCTGGGAGCGCGCCCACGGACCCGGCCGCCGGGTGGGCAAGTTCGAGCTCGTCCGCGAGCTCGGGCGCGGCGGGTTCGGCGTGGTGTTCGAGGCCCGCGACGTCGAGCTCGGGCGCCCGGTCGCGTTCAAGGCGGTGAGGCCGTCCGCGCGCGGGTCCGACCCCGAGACGCTGCGCCGCGAGGCGCGCGCGGTCGCGACGCTGCAGCACCCGGGCATCGTGACCCTCTTCGACGCGGGGCGCTCGCCGGAGGGGGACTACCTCGTGTACGAGCTGCTCCGCGGCGAGACGCTCGCCGACCGCGAGGCGCGGGGCCCGCTGCCCGCCCGCGAGGTGGCGCGGATCGCCCTCGCCGTCGGCCGCGCGCTCGTCCACGCCCACGCCGCGGGGGTGCTCCACCGCGACCTCAAGCCGTCGAACGTCTTCCTGACCGCGGACGGCGGCGTGAAGGTGCTCGACTTCGGCCTCGCCCACGTGTTCGGGGGCGCGGTCCCGGCCCGGAGCGGCACCCCCGGCTACATGGCCCCCGAGCAGCTCCGGGGCGGCCGCGAGGACCCGCGCACCGATCTGTTCGCGCTCGGGGTCCTCGTGGACGGGATGCTCGGGCTGCGCCCGGCGCGGGGGGCGGCGCCCCTCGCCGCGCTCGCGGCGCGGTGCCGGGCCGAGGATCCCGCGGCGCGCCCGCCCGACGCGGCGGCGGTCGCGCGCGAGCTCGAGGATCTGCGCGCGCCCCTCGACGGGCCCCGCGGCGGCGTGCCCCGGACGGCGCCCCCGTCGGCGCGGGCGGTGGAGGCGCTCCGGCACCTCTTCCTCGGCGAGCAGTGCCAGGCCCGGCCGGTCTTCGGCCTGGACTGCGCCGAGCACTACCGGCGGGCCGTGGCCCTCGATCCGACCCTCGCCGTCGCCCATTACCAGCTCGCGGTCTGGGCGAGACGGTTCGGTGGGTCGCTCGCGGCGCAGCGCCGTGCCATCGCCCGCGCGCTCCGGCACCACCGCGGCGCGCCGCCCACCGAGCAGCTGCTCATCCGCGCCTTCGCGGCCCACGTGGACGGCCGCGACGGCGACGCCATCGCGCTCTTCCGGGAGGCGACGGAGCGCTGGCCGGAGGACCCGCGCGCGTTCTACGAGATCGGGGACCTCCTGCGGCACCAGGACGAGCTCGCCCTGGCGCTGCCGTACCTCGAGCGGGCCATCGCCCTCGCCCCCGATCACGGCTGGGCGCCCGGGCAGCTCGCGGAGGTGCTCGGCGCCCTGGGCCGGACGGAGGAGCTCCGGGCGCGCGTGGAGCGGTGGGCCGCGGCCCCGACGCCGGTGAGCCTCCACGCGCTCTCCATCGCCCGCGGGTGGCTCGGCGACCCGGACGGCGCCGCCGCCGCCGCGCGGCGCGCCCTCGACCTCGGGGCCGGCCTCGTCGCGCAGCAAGACCTCGTGGGCGCGGTCGGCTTCGCGGGCCGGTACGAGGAGGCGGCGGAGCTCGCGCGCGGGTTCGCTGAGCCGGGGAGCCCGATCCGGCGGATGGGCTTCTACACGCGGTGCGCGGTCGAGGCGTACCGCGGCCGCCGCGCCGCCGCGCTGGGCTGGCTCGACGCCCTCGCCCGCGAGATCCCCGAGGCCCGCGAGGACGCGCTCTACCTCGCCGCCCGGGCCGACTTCCTCCTCGGCGACGGCGAGCCCGCTCCGGTGCTCGCCGCGGTCGCCGAGGTCGAGGCCCTCGACCCGCGCGCCGCGGCCGAGCACGCCCCCGGCCTCGCCTGGCTCGGGGTCGAGGGGCGCGCCGCGGAGCTCGCGCGCCGGCTGCGGCCCGGCTCGGTCCTCGCGCGGACCCACCAGGCGGTGGCGGCGGTCCGGGCGGGCGAGGTGGACCGCGGCCTCGCCTCCCTCCGGGCCGTCGCCGCCGAGGCGCCGGTCTGCGCGTGGCGGCCCTCTCCGCTCTGGTTCCTCGGCGACCTCGCCGCGGAGGCGGGGCGATGGGCCGAGGCGCGCCTCGCCCTCGAGTCGCTGGAGTCGCTCTACCTCCCGCGGGTCATGTGGCGCAGCTGGGTCCACCCGCGCACGCTCCTGCTCCTCGCCCGCAGCCGGGCCGCCCTCGGGGATCGCGAGGGGGCCCGCGCCGCCGCGACGCGCCTCCTCGCCGAGTGGCGGGACGCGGATCCCGCGGCGCCGCTCCTCTCCGCCGCGCGCCAGGCCGCCGCGGCGCTCGGCCCCTAGAGCGCATCCCATAACCCAGGACGCCTGCTGCGACGCACGCTGGCTGCCTGCGCCGGGCAGACTCCTCCGTTTCGGGAGATGTCCCTCGGGCCCGGCCTTTTCCCCCGCGCGCCCCCGTGGTTTGCTGGTCAGGACCCCATGCTCCGGCGTCCCAAGCTCCTGCGCGCCTTCGGCGATCCGGTGGTCGACCTCGCCGTGTACCTGACGGACGTCGCGGCGATCTCCGGCGAGACCGCCCTCGCCCTCACGCGGTGGGGGGGGCGGATCCGGCCGGTGGTGCGCGAGGTGCTCTGGCGCCAGGTCTACTTCACGTCGGTGAAGGCGGCGCCGTACACGCTCCTCCTCGCGCTCCTCGTCGCCCTCGCGGTGGCCGCGCAGTCGCCCCTCACCGCCGGGGCGGGAGGCGAGGTCCTCGGCACCGTGCTCGTGGCGACCCTGGTGCGCGAGCTCGCCCCGCTCCTCACCGCCTGGATCGTCATCGCCCGGTCGGGGACGGCGATCGCCGCCGAGCTCGCGACGATGCGCATCGAGGGCGAGGTGGACGTGCTCGTCGGCATGGGGATCGATCCCTTCGAGTACCTCGTGGTCCCGCGGGTGATCGGCGCGGCCGTCGCGGTCGCGAGCCTCACGGTGCTGTTCCTCTTCTTCTCGGTGGGGGTGAGCGCGATGCTCTCGCCGCTGCTCGGCGGGCCCGCGCCGCGCGTGCTCCTCGACCACGTCGCCGCCGCGCTCCGGCCGGCGGACGGCGTCGCCCTCCTCGCGAAGACGATCGTGCCGGGGACCGCCATCGCGGCCATCGCCTGCCACGAGGGGCTGCGGGCCTCCCGCGCGACGACCCAGATCCCGCCGGCGGTGACCGCGGCCGGCGTGCGCTCCTTCACGCTGGTCTTCGTCTGGAACACGACCGTGACCGCCCTGCTCTACCTCGTGTGAGCCCCGTGCCCGCGACCCCGCTCGTGGAGGCCGAGGGCCTCGCCGTCACCGCCCGCGCCGGAGGGCTGCGCGTGGAGGGGCTCGCCTTCCGGCTCGACCTCCCGGGGGCCCTGGTCCTCGTCGGCCCGGTCGAGGCCTCCTCGGCGGTGCTGCGCGCGCTCCTCGGGATCGAGCGTCCCGACGCCGGCGCCGCGCGGGTGCTCGGGGAGAGCCCCGCGACCCTCCCGCGCGCCCGGGCCGCCGCCCTCCTCTCCCGCGTCGGGTTCCTCCCGCGGAGCGGCGCGCTCCTCTCGAACCTCACCCTCGAGGAGAACCTGCTCCTCCCCCTCCAGTTCCACCGCCACCTCACCGCGGCGGAGGCGGAGCGCGCCAGCGCCGCCGCCCTCGCGCGGTTCGGCCTCGAGGAGGCGCCGCGGGTGCGGCCGGAGGAGGTCTCGCTCCCGGTGCGGCGCCGGATCGCCCTCGCCCGCGCGACCCTCCTCGACCCGGACCTGCTCGTCCTCGACGACCCGCTCGACGATCTCGACGAGGACGTCGCGCGCGAGGTCGCCGCCGCCCTCACCACGTGGTCGCGGGAGCGACCCCGCGGGCTCCTCGTCGCCTCCCCCCTCGCCCGGACCGCGTCCACGCTGCGGCTCCCGGCGCTGTTGCTCCCGGTGATCCGCGCATGAGCCGCCCCGCCCCGCTCCGCCACGTCCGCACCATCGTCGGCGCCTTCAACCTCGCCATCGTCGCGCTGCTCCTCGTCGGCATCGTCTTCGTCGGCCGGGGCCGCCGCTGGTTCGAGAAGCAGGCCCTCCTTCAGATCACGTTCCCCGCCACCCACGCGGCGGCGCTCCGGGTCGGGGTCCCGGTTCGCCTCGCCGGCGACGGCGTCGGCAGCGTGGTGGGCGCGGTCCGCGAGGGCGGCCTCATCCGGGCGCGGCTCGAGATCGGCGCGGCCGCCCGCGAGACGCTCCGCGCCGACGCCACCGCCCAGCTGCGGGTGCCCATCGCCGGGCTCGTGGGCGACCTCGCCATCTCCCTCGATCCGGGGAGCGCTCCGGCGCCGTGGCCGGAGGGGAAGGTGATGGAGGGCGAGGCCGAGGGGGACCCGGCGGTGAAGGCGCGGGAGACCGTGGACCGGGTCCGCGAGCAGGTCCCGATCATCCTCGACCGGACCCAGGCGATCCTCCAGAAGACCGACACGATCCTCGGGCAGGTCGAGCGGGCGCGGACCGCGGAGAACGTGGACCGCCTGGTCCGCTCGGTGGACCGGCTGGCGGTCGCCATCGAGCGCGAGCGGGTCGTCGCGAACGCCTCCGGTTCGCTCGCCCGGCTGGAGGAGGTCCTGCGGGGCCTGCGCGACGGCAAGGGCAGCGCGGGGAAGCTCTTCACGGACCCCGCGATGTACGACAAGACGGCGGCGGTCCTCGACGACGTCCACCGGAGCTGGCAGAAGATCGACGCGCTGGTCGCGGCGACGACGCTGGTCGCGGAGCGCGCGCAGGAGCTCGCGGCCGAGGCCCGCGGCCGGACGAAGGACCTCGACACGCTGGTGGGCGAGGTCCAGCTCCTCGTCATGCAGTCGAACCACGCCCTCGACCTCGTCTCGAACAGCTGGTTCCTCCGCGGGAACGTCCCGGAGCCCTCGGCGCCGCTGCCCCCGGCGGTGCTCGATCTCCCCACCGAGCCGGCGGGTCGCGAGGGCCGGCCGTGAGCCGCCGTCCTCGCATGGCGCTCGCCGCCGCCGCGCTGCTGGGCGCGGCCTGCGCGGGCGAGCCGAAGCGCCCCGCCGGCGAGCAGCTCGCAATCCGGCAGCGGACCGCCGGCGAGACGGCGCGCCGCTACGACGATCCGAAGACCGCGGCCTCGCTCTACGGCCGCGCCTCGCGGAGCGCGGCGGCGGTGGACCGACCCAGGCTCGCCGCCGACGCGGCCTGCCGCGAGGGGATCGCGCTCCTCGCCACGGGCGAGCCCCGCCGGGCGGAGCGCGCCTTCTCCGACGCGGCCCTCCTCGCCCGCGACGCCGGCGACCCCGCCCTCGCGGCGCGGGCGCTCCTCGGGGTCGCGCGCGCGCGCCGGATCTCCGGGGAGGGAGAGGTCGGACCGCCGCTGCGTGACGCCCTCGCCCTCGCCCGCGATGGGAAGGACCCCACCGCCGAGGCGCTCGCCGAGCTCGGCCTCGGCGCCCTCGCGCCTCCCGCCGAGGCGCGGGAGCGCTACGCCGCCGCCGAGAAGCTCGCCGGCGACGCGCCGGAGGTGGCGGGGCCGCTCCGGCTGAACCGCGCCCGGCTCGACGAGAAGGAGGGTCGGGCCGCGGAGGCACGCGCCGGGTACCGCGCGGCGATCGCGCCGCTCTCCATCGCGGACGACCGGGTGGGCCTCCTCGCCGCGCTCCGCGCCGCGGCGCGCCACGCCGACGCGGATCCCGCGGCGGCGGCCGAGGCGGCCGACCTGCACCGGCGGGCTGCGCTCGTCGCGGACGGGCTCCGGCGCGCCGACGTCGCGGCGGACGAGCGCCGGGCCGCGGACGCTGCGGCGGGCGGTCCGTAGGCGCATTCCGTTCGTCGGGGGCGTTGCGGCGCGGCGCGCCGCTGCGTCGAAGGACGACCTCGCGCCCGTCAGGCCTGGGCGGGCTCGCCGCCCACGGCGCGGAGCGCGCCGCGGAACTGCTCGATGAGCCGGACCACCTCGTCGCCGAGGTCCACCGCCTGCTCGCGCTCCGCCGCCTCGCGGAGCATCGCCGTGACGCGCGAGAGCGTCTCGGCGAGCTCCTCGAGGACGGCGGGCATCCGGACCATCCTCCGCGCCTGGCGGAAGCGAGCCAGATCGACCTCGAGGGCCATGGCCATCAGGCCCGGATTTTTGATCTCGACCATCTCCCCGAGAAGGTGCGCACCGCCCGGCGGCCCGCAACCGCGCCGGCGGGGCGCTCAGGTGACGAGGGCGACGGCGAGCACGCCGAGGAGGACGAAGGCGAGGGCCACCTTCACCGCGCTGCCGAGCACGAACCCCACGAACGCTCCCGCGCCCGCCCGGAGCGCGCGTCCGAAGTTCGGGTCGCGCGCGAGCTCGAAGGCGACGGCGCCGACCACCGGTCCGAGAAGGATCCCGGGCAGGCCGAGGAAGAGCCCCACGAGGAGCCCCACCCCGGCCCCGATCACCGACCACCGCGAGGCGCCGAAGGCGCGGGCCCCGAGGGCGCCCGCGAGGAGGTCGACGACGAAGATGGCGGCGCCGAGCGCGGCGCACGCGCCGACGGTCCAGCCGGAGACGCGGGTGAACCCCTCCGCCCACGCCACCAGGAACGCGCCCGCGACGAGGAGCGCCGAGCCCGGGATCGCGGGCAGCACCACGCCCGCGAGCCCCACGGCGAGCGCGACCGCGCCGAGGACGTAGAGGAGGACGGTCACGCCGGGATCTACCCGGGCGCGGCGTGCCGCGGCGGCGCCTCTGGCCCCAGGTTGATGCGAACCGTTCCCGGAGTCCCGATGCGCTCCTCCCTCCCCCTGTGGCCTCCGCTCCTCGCGTTCGCGCTCCCGCTCTCGATCCTCGCCTGCGTCGCAGCGGCCACGCCCGCGCCCGCCACGCGTCAGGCCGCCCCGCTTCCGCCCGGACCTTGGGTCTGGATCTCGAACGAGGGCTCCGGCGATCTCACGCTCCTCGACGCGTCCCGCGACGAGGTGGTCGCGCGCGTGCCGGTGGGGAAGCGTCCGCGGGGGCTCCGGCTCGATCGCGAGGGGCGGCTCCTGTACGCCGCCGTCTCGGGATCGCCCCCGCCGCGGCCGGAGCTCTCGCCCGGCTTCCAGGACGCGGCCGATCGCGGCGCGGACGGGATCGTCGTGGTCGACGTCGGAACCCGCCGGGTCGTCGCGATCCTCCCCTCCGGACGGGATCCCGGGTCCTTCGACCTCGTCCCGGGCGGGCGGTTCCTCGTCGTCTCGAACGAGGAGACCGCCTCCGCCGGGATCGTGGACCTCGCGGCGGCGCGCCTCGTCGCGAGCGTGCCGGTCGGAGCGGAGCCGGAGGGCGTCACCGCCTCGCCCGATGGGAGGCTCGTCGCGGTCACCTCCGACGGCTCGAGCCGGGTGGACTTCGTCGACCCGGCGGCGCGGCGGGTGGTGGCCCGGGTCGCGACCTGCCCTCGTCCGCGCTCCGTCGCCTTCACGCCGGACGGGTCGGTCGCGTTCGCCGCCTGCGAGGAGGGGTCCGCCATCGCGGTGCTCGACGTCGCTGCGCTCCGACCGGGCGGGGAGATCCCGCTCCCGGAGGGCGCGCGCCCGATGGGGCTCGCCCTCGACCGCGCGGGGCGCCGGCTGTACGTCTCGAACGGACGCGCGGGCACCGTGTCGGTCGTCGACGTCGCGTCGCGGCAGGTGGTCGCGACCTCGGCGCCGTTCGGACAGCGGCCATGGGGGATCGCGCTCGCGCCGGACGGGCGCCGGCTCTACGTCGCCGACGGCCCCGCGAACGAGGTCGCCGTGCTCGACGCCGCGTCGCTCGTGGTGATCCGCCGGGTGCGGGTCGGCGACCTCCCCTGGGGCGTCACCATCGCGCCCTGAGCCCCGTGCGGCGAGATCGGCGCGCCGGAGCGGACGCACCCGCGTCCCGCGACCATCTTCCCCGTCGGCGCTGCGCGTCGAGACCCCCTCCGTCATGGGGGCGGAGCGGCACGCCGCGCCACGCCGCGCTTCGCGCGTCGAGGCGGCGAGGGACCGCGCCGCTCAGCCCCTGCGCATCCAGGCCGCGCCCGCCACGATCGCCGCCGGGATCCCGAGCACGGCGAGCCGCCGCCCGCGCCCGCGGCGCCAGCCGCCGGTCCGCGCCTCGGGCTGGGTGGGGCCGAAGGCGTTCCCGACGCTCTCCGCGGCCGGATGCCCCTGGCGAAGGTGGCTGCGCCGCACCATCCGCGCGATGGCCGCCTCGGCGATCGCCGGGGCGAGCGTCCAGAGGGCGCTCATGAGGTACGCGCTCGTCCCCACGAGCACCTCGCGGCGAGGCCGACGAGCGAGCGACACAATCACGGACGCCGCCCGCTCGGGGGAGTAGACGGGCGGCATCGCCCTCACCTCCACGCCCGTGAAGTTGCCCGCGTGCTGGAAGAGCGGCGTGTCGATCGTGGCAGGCAGCACCACGCACACGTGGATGCCGGACTTGCGCTCGAGGCGCAGCTCCTGGCGGATCGCGGCCGAGAAGCCGATCACCGCGTGCTTCGAGGCGGCGTAAGCGCTCGCGTAGGGCGCCGCGATCCGTCCCTCGATCGACGAGACGTTGACGACGGTCCCCCGGCCGCGCCCCTCGAACCGGCGGAGCGCGGCTCGCGTCCCGTGCACCGTCCCCATGAAGTTGGTCTCGAGCACCTTCCGGAAGACCTCCGGGGGCGTGTCCTCGAACCGGCCCATGGCGAGGACGCCGGCGTCGTTGACCCAGACGTCGATGGGCCCGAGCGCCTCCTCGGCGCCCGCCGCGAGCGACTCCACCGCGTCCTCGTCCGTGACGTCGCACTCGAACGACGCCGCCTTCCCGCCGGCGCGCTCGATCTCGGCGCGCGCCCCCGCGAGCGCCTCGTGGCTCCGCGCCGCGAGCGCGACCGCCGCGCCCTCGCGCGCGAAGCGGAGGGCGGTCGCCCGCCCGAGCCCGCTCGACGCGCCCGTCACCACCACGACCTTCCCCGCGAGCGACCTGGCCATGATCGCAAGGTGGTCCCGGCCGCGCTGGCGGGCGACCGCCACATGTTCCGGTGCGCGGCGCTCCTCGACCGGCTGGAGGGGAAGGACGCGAACGCCCTCCTGCAGCCCGTCAGTCCCGCTTGAAGTCCTCGGAGCGCAGCCCGTGCTTCCGGAGCAGGCGGTGGAGGCTCTCCCGCTCCACTCCGGCCCGCTCCGCCGCGCGGGTCACGTTCCCGCCGAACTCGGTCAGGAGCGCGACGAGGTATTCACGGGTGACGCGATCGCGCGCCCCCGCCACCGCGTCCTTGTACGGCAGCGCCGCCAGCGCCGCGCCGGGGGCGGGAGGCGCCGGGGTCGTCCCCGCGGCGAGGTCCGGCGGGAGGTCGGCCGCGTCGACGACCTCGCCCGCGGCGACCGCCACCGCCCGCTCGACCACGTTCTCGAGCTCGCGCACGTTGCCGGGCCACGGGTGGGCGGCGAGGAGCGCGAGCGCCTCGGGCGTGAAGCCGCGCAGCTCCCGGCGCACTGCCCGAGCGTGCTTCTCGAGGAAGTGAGCGGCGAGGAGGGGCACGTCCTCGGCCCGCTCGCGCAGCGGCGGCAGCGTCAGCGTGAAGACGTTGAGCCGGTAGAAGAGGTCCTCGCGGAACCGTCCGGCCGCGATCTCGACCCGCAGGTCGCGGTGCGTCGCCGCCACGGCCCGCACGTCCACCGGCGAGGCCTGGGTCTCGCCGACGCGGCGGATCTCCTTCTCCTGCAGCACGCGGTTGAGCTTCACCTGCGCGGCGAGGGGCAGCTCCCCGACCTCGTCGAGGAAGATCGTGCCCCCTTGCGCCTCGTGGAAGAGGCCGGGCTTGGCGGCGGCGGCACCCGTGAACGCCCCGCGGGCGTGGCCGAAGAGCTCGCTCTCGACGAGCTCGGCGGGCAGCGCGCCGCAGTTCACCGGCACGAAGCGCCGCTCCCGGCGCGCCGAGAGCGAGTGGATCGCCCGGGCCGCGAGCTCCTTCCCGGTCCCGGTCTCGCCGAGGACGAGCACCGTCGCGTCGACCGCGGCGGCCTTCTCGAGGAGCCGGTACACGGCGCGCATCGCCTGGCTGCGGCCCACCAGCGCGTGGAACGAGTCCTCCTCGCCCGGCGCAGCGGCGAGCCGAGCCGCGTCGGCGAGGCGCCGGCGCGCCGCCGCGCGCGCCACCACCGCGAGCGCCGCGTCGGGGTCGAAGGGCTTCTCGAGGTAGTCGAAGGCCCCGAGCTTCATCGCCCGCACGGCGTCGGGCACGGTGGCGTACCCCGTCATCAGGACGACCTCGGTCGCGGGATCGCGGGCCTTGACCGCGGCGAGGAGCTCGAACCCGTCCGCGCCGGGCATCCGGATGTCCGTCACCACGACGTCGTAGGGCCGGGTGGCGACGAGGGCGAGGGCCCGGGCCCCGTCCTCCGCCTCCTCGACCGCGAAGGTCTCCTCGAGGATGCGCGCGACGAGCCGACGCATGTTCTCCTTGTCGTCGACCACCAGGATCCGCTGCCGCGCCGCCATCACCTACGCCTCCCCGGCCCGCCGGAGCGGGAGCCGCAGCGCGAAACGGGCGCCGCCCGCGGCCGCCACGTCCGCGGCGAGGTCTCCGCCGTGCGCCCGGGCGATCGCCCGGGAGACGGCGAGGCCGAGGCCGGTGCCGCGCGGCTTCGTCGTGAAGAAGGGCTCGAAGAGCCGATCGCGGCGCTCGGACGGGATCCCCGGCCCGGAGTCCTCCACCGCGACCTCGGCGGCCCCGTCCCGCTCGGCGACACGCACCTCGACCCGTCCCCCGGCGCCCGCCGCCTCGGCGGCGTTCCGTACCAGGTTCACGAGCACCTGACGGAGCTTGTCGGGGTGGCCGGGCGCCCGCGCGGCGCCGTCCACCGTCACCGCGACGCCGTCGAGGAGCCGCGCCTCGCCGAGGCGGGAGACCACGTCGTCGGAGAGGGCGCGCAGGTCCACCTGCTCCGCGCCGGCGGGGAGCGGCCGGGAGAGGTCGAGGAGCCCGTCGACGATCTCCTTCGCCCGGAGCGTCTCGTCCTCGATGACGCCCGAGGTCCGCCGCCATGGCGCCGTCGCACTTCTTCCGCAGGAGCTTCGCGTACCCGAGGATGACGCCGAGCGGGTTGTTGATCTCGTGCGCGACGCCCGCGGCGAGCCGGCCGATCCCGGCGAGCTTCTCCGACTCGACCGCCCGGCGCTGGTGCTCCTTCAGCGCCGCCGTCATGGCGTTCCACCGCTGGGCGAGCTCCTCGAGCTCCGGGCGCGCCCCGCACCTCGATGCGGGTCTCGAGGTCCCCCGCCGCGATCCGGGCCGCGCCCGCCTCGAGGCGCGCCACCGGCCCGGCGATGGACCGGCCGATGACGACGCTCACGGCGACCGCCACGAGCGGCGCCGCCGACGAGGAGGGCGACGAGCGACTGCCGGGTCCGGCGCTCGACCTCCTCGAGGTCGCGCCGCACCGACGCGGATCGACGTCTCGAAGCGCTCGACGAGCGCCTGGGTGAGGTCCTGGATCCGGGTCACGACGAGCTGCGCCCGGCCGTGCTCCTCCTGGACCGTCTCCCGGTCGCCGCGGAGCACCGCCGGCACGATGGACTCCCGGAAGATGCGGTCGAGGCGCTGGCTCTGATCGTCGATCGAGTCGACGAGGGCCCGCTCCTCCGGCGACTCGGCCGCCTGGCGGAGCGCGCGGGTGAGGCGCGTCACCGTCTCCCGCGCCTCGCCGTAGAAGGCGAGGTGCGACGCGTCGCCGATGATGATGGTGTGGGCCTGGTGCGCGTACTGGTCCCGCACCGCGCTCGCGAGCTCGAGGGAGAGCCGGACCCCCTCCTCGCGCCGGCGCGTCTCGGCGAGCCCCTCGTGGACGCGCGCCGAGCCGGCGAGGGCGACCGCCGACGCCGCCGCGAGGAGCGCCACGAGGAGGCCGAACCCGAGCGCGAGCCGCCTGGAGGTGCCGAAGGGCCGACCCATGTCCCCCGTAGTGTATCCGGGCGGCGAGGACCTCGCTGGTCGTCCGGCCGCTCGCCCTCCGGTGCGGGTGCGCTCGCCGGGCGCGGATCCCCGCCGGCCAGCCGCGGTATGCTCCCGTTCGCATGCCGGGCGGTTCGGAGCAGCGCGCGGTCGGGGCGGGGCGGGCCGGGCGCCCCTCCCGGGCGGCGCCCCTCGCGCTGTTCGTCGTCCTCGCCACCGCCATCACCGGGGCGGGGGCGCTGTCGTACGGCGCGAGCGCCGCCGACCTGCGGCGGCAGCGCGAGCGGGAGATCGCGGCGATCGCGGCCCTGAAGGTGGACGAGATCGAGCGCTGGCGCGACGAGCGGCTCGTCGACGCGGACGCCATCGCCGCCGATCCCACGCTGCTCGCGGCGCTCGCCGCGGGCGAGCCGGTGCCGCGGCGGGTGCGCGCCGCGCTCGAGTCCTGGTTCGAGGTGCTGCGCGGGGTCGGCGAGTACTCCGCGATCGCGGTGGTGGGCCTCGACGGCCGGATCCGCTTCTCCGCCGGGGAGGTGGTCCTCGATCCGAGCGCGCCGGAGGTCCGGTCGGTGGTCCGCCGGGCGATCTCCGAGCGGCGCGCCATCCTCTCCGACCTGCACCGGCACGGCCCCGACGATCCGCTCCACCTCACCGTCGCCTCGCCGGTCCAGGCGGGCCCCGGAGGCGCGCACGACGCGGTGCTGCTCCGGATCGATCCCTACCGCTGGCTCTTCCGGATGGTCCAGTCCTGGCCGTCGCCGAGCGCCTCCGCCGAGGCGCTCCTCGTCCGGGTCGAGGGGAGCCAGGCCGTGGTCGTGAACGAGCCGCGGCACGGGGTGGACGACCCCTCCAAGATGTCGGTGCCCCTCGAGCAGGGCGAGGACCCAATCGTGCGCGCCGTGCTCGGCGAGCGCGGCGCGTTCGAGGCGGTCGACCACCGGGGCGTCCGGGTGCTCGCGGCGGTCGAGCCGGTCCCGGAGACGGGCTGGCGGCTCGTCGCCCTGGTGGACGTCGACGAGGCCCTCGCGCCGCTCGCGAGCCAGCGCGGCTGGGTGATCGCGGGCGTCGTCGCCCTCGTCCTCGCCGCGGCGGCGGCCGCCGCGCTCTGGTGGCGGGCACAGGCGGCGGCGTTCGAGCGGACCCGCCTCCACGACGAGGCCGAACGGCTCTCCCTCGCGCGCCGCCTCGAGCAGCTCACCAAGTTCGCGCGCGACATGGTGTTCCTCGCGGACGACCGCCACCGGATCCTCGAGGCCAACGACCGGGCGATCACCCTCCTCGGCTACACGCGGGAGGAGCTGCTCGGGCAGCCCGTGCGGATCGTGCGCGACCCCGCGACCCTGGGCGACTTCGACGCCCGCACGCAGGAGCAGGTCGAGGCCGCGTCGGCCGTGTTCGAGACCCGCTACCGGCGCAAGGACGGATCCACCTTCCCGGTCGAGGTGAGCGCCCACACCGAGACCATCGAGGGGCGCCGGTACTTCCACGCGGTGACGCGCGACATCACCGAGCGCAAGCTCGCGGAGGAGGCGCTGCGGGCGAGCGAGGAGAAGTTCCGGGCGGCCTTCGAGTTCGCCTCGCTGGGCATCGTCCTCGTCTCCCCGGCCGGTCTGCTCGTCGAGACGAACCGCGCGATCCGGCGGATGCTCGGGCGCGGCGAGGACGACCTCCGCTCCGAGAGCTTCGAGGGGGTCCATGCCCCCGCGGACCGGGCCTCCGCCGCCGCCATCCTCCGCCAGATGCGGGAGGGGACGGTGGGCGCGGTGGAGCTGCCGCGGCGCCTGCTGCGCAAGGACGGCTCCCTCGCGGAGGTGATCCTCCGCGCCAGCGCGCTGCGCGACGAGG
This sequence comes from uncultured delta proteobacterium, assembly GCA_963739565.1. Taxonomy (GTDB): domain Bacteria; phylum Myxococcota; class Myxococcia; order Myxococcales; family Anaeromyxobacteraceae; genus Anaeromyxobacter. Next base: position 392,850 of record CAVUBF010000002.1, read on the forward strand.
CCGGCACGTTCCGCTTCGCGCTGGCGGTCGTCGAGGACGTCACCGAGAAGAAGCGGCTCGAGTCCCAGCTCATGCTGGCCGACCGGATGGCGTCGGTCGGCACGCTCGCCGCGGGGGTCGCCCACGAGATCAACAACCCGCTCGCCTTCATCCTCGCGAACGTCGAGTTCGCGCTCGCGGAGGTCCGGGCCTCCGGCGGCGACCCCGAGATCCTGCGCGCGCTCTCCGAGGCGCGCGACGGCGGGCTGCGGGTCCGCGAGATCGTCCGGGACCTCAAGGCCTTCTCCCGCGCCGACGCCGAGGAGGGGGACGCGGTCGACCTGCGCCGCGTCCTGCAGTCCGCCCTCGGGCTCGCCCAGAACGAGATCCGGCACCGCGCGCAGCTGGAGGTGGACGTCGGGGACATCCCGCGGGTCGTCGGGAGCGAGCACCGCCTCGGCCAGGTCCTCCTGAACCTCCTCATCAACGCGGCGCAGGCGATCCCGGAGGGCCGGTCCAACGAGAACTTCGTCCGCGCCTCCACCTCCACGACGGGGGAGGGGCGGGCGTGCGTCGCGATCTCCGACACCGGCACCGGCATCTCGCCCGACGTGCTGCCGCGGATCTTCGACCCCTTCTTCACCACGAAGCCGGTGGGGGTCGGGACCGGGCTCGGCCTCTCGATCTGCCACGGGATCGTGAGCGGGCTCGGCGGCGAGATCCAGGTCGAGTCCACCCTCGGGAAGGGCTCCACCTTCCGCGTGATCCTCCCGCCGGCCGCGCTCGCCGCGCGCGGCGAGACCGCCGCGGTGCCGAAGCCGACCCCTCCGCCGACCCGGCGCGGCCGGATCCTCGTCGTCGACGACGAGGCGCTGGTCGGGCGCGCGGTGAGCCGGATCCTCTCGACCCAGCACGACGTCGTCGTGCGCACGAGCGCTCGCGCCGCCCTCGAGGACGTGACCGGGGCGCCCGGCTTCGACCTCCTGCTCTGCGACCTCATGATGCCCGACATGACCGGGATGGAGCTGTACGAGCAGCTCCGGTCCGCCGCCCCCGTCCTCGCCGACCGGACCGTCTTCCTCACCGGCGGCGCGTTCACCGCCGGCGCCCGCGAGTTCCTCGCCCGCGTCCCGAACGCCCGGCTCGAGAAGCCCTTCGAGCCCGACCAGCTCCGGGCCCTGGTGGCCCGGGTCCTCGCCGAGCACCCGGTGCGCGGGGCCCTCCTGGCGTGACCGCGTCGCGGTCGGAGGCGCGGCTCGGCCACGTCCGCTGGGAAGGGCTCCGCGGCCTCGGTCCGGCGCTCGCCGAGCCCCTCGGGGCGGCGCTCGCGGGGTGCGCCGCCGACCGCGTCCTCGGGGTCTTCCTCCGCGCGCGCCCGGAGCTCTCCGCGGCCGCCCGCGCCGCCGCCGCGGAGGCGATCCTCGGGGTCTCGCTCTGGCGGCGGCGCCTGCGCGTCCAGCTCGGGCGCGACGACGCGCCGGCCCCGCTCCTGCTCGCGGCGCTGCTGCGCGACCTGGCGGGCCGGGACGACGCGGAGCTCCTCGCCGGCCTTCCCCCTGGTGCGCTCCCGCCCCCGCGCCCCCGTCCGGAGGGGCTCGCCGACCGCTGGTCGCTCCCCGACTGGCTCGCGGTCGAGCTGCGGCGCGCCGCCGGCGGCGAGGCCGAGGCGCTCGCCGACGCGCTCGATCTGCCCGGGCCGGTGTTCCTGCGGGTGAACCTGCTCCGCGCCACGCGCGACGAGGTCGCGGCGCGCCTCGCCGCCGAGGGCGTCGCGACCCGCCCGGGCCGGCTCGCGGCGGCGTGCCTCGAGGTGACCTCGCCCCGCCCGAACGTCTACGGCCTCGCCGCGCACCAGGAGGGCCTCCTCGAGGTCCAGGACGAGGGGAGCCAGCTCCTCGGCGACGCCGTCGGCGCGCTCCCGGGGGAGGCCGTGCTCGACGCCTGCGCGGGCGCGGGCGGGAAGGCCCTCCTCCTCGCGGCCGCGGTCGGCCCGGGCGGACGGGTCCACTGCGTCGATCCCGACGGCGAGCGGCTTTCCCGGCTGCGGATCCGCGCGATCCGCGCAGGCGCCGGGGAGATCGCCGCCGTCCACGGCGAGGCGCCACCCGACGGGCTCCTCGTCGACCGGGTCCTCGTGGACGCGCCCTGCTCCGAGCTGGGGGCGCTGCGCCGTGGCCCGGACCTCCGCTGGCGCCTCGATCCGGGAACGCTCGCGGCGCTCCCGGCGCAGCAGCGGGCGATCGTGTCGACCGCGGTCCGGAGCCTCAGGGTGGGCGGGATCCTCGTCTACGCGACGTGCACCTTCCGCCGCGACGAGGACGAGGAGGTCGCCCTGGCGATCGAGAGCTCGCACCCCGAGCTCGTCCGCGTCTCGCCCCGTGCGCCGGCGGAGGTGCTCACGCCCGAGGGCTTCCTGCGCACCTGGCCCCACCGTCATGGGACCGATGCGTTCTTCGCCGCGGCCTGGCGCCGGCGCGCCTGAGCAGGAGCTCGCCGCGGGTGCGGCGCGGTCGCGGCCTCGCGACCGGCAGGACCGGGCCCGGAGGGGACGACCCACCGGGGCCTGTCACCGGCCCGTGGGCTCGAGTGTCCATCCTCGACGGAGGTGGTCCGATGCGCGCGAGGTCCTGGACGAGGTGGGCGGTGGCAGCGGCGCTCCTGAGCGCGGCCGGGTGCGGCTCGGGGATGGGCTCCGGGAGCGGCTCGGCCGCGCCCGCGCCCGTCGCGTGCACCTCCGCGAACGCGACGGCGGTGACGGGCGCGATCGAGATCGCCGGGATGGCGTTCGTGCCGGCCTGCGCGAAGGTGGCGGCCGGGACCACGGTCACCTTCACGAACGACGACTCGATCGCCCACACCGTGACGTCGGACGCGGGCCAGCCGGAGACCTTCGACAGCGGCGCGCTCGCCCAGGGCGCTCACTTCACCCACGCCTTCGCGACCGCGGAGACCGAGCAGATCCACTGCACGATCCACCCGGAGATGCACCTCACGGTGATCGTGCAGTAGGCGGCAGCGGGCGGTCGCGGGCCCCCAGGCCGGAGGCGCTGCGGGGCGAGTGTCGCCCCGCCCTAGATGTCGGTCCTCATCACCGCGCCCTTCGCGGCGTTCGTCACCAGGTGCGCGTAGCGGCGGAGCCAGGAGGACTTGACCTCCTTCTTCCGCGGCCGGAACGTCTCGCGCCGCCGCGCGAGCTCCGCGTCCGGCAGCGCGATCGAGATCGACCGGGCCTCCACGTCGATCGTGATCGCGTCGCCGTCCTGGACGAGGCCGATGGCGCCGCCCTCCGCCGCCTCGGGGGAGACGTGGCCGACGCACGCGCCGCGCGTCGCGCCGGAGAACCGGCCGTCGGTGACGAGGGCGACGCTCTCGCCGAGCCCCATCCCCATGATGAGCGCGGTCGGCGCGAGCATCTCCTGCATGCCCGGTCCGCCCTTCGGGCCCTCGTAGCGGATCACGACGAAGTGCCCGGCCTTCACCTTGCCCCGCCATGATCCCGGCGATCGCGTCCTCCTCGGAGTCGAAGCAGATCGCCTTGCCGGTGAACTTGCGCATCGAGGGCTGGATCCCGGCGGTCTTCACGACCGCGCCCTCCGGCGCGAGGTTCCCGAAGAGGACCGCGAGCCCGCCCGACCGGCGAGTAGGCGTTCTCGAGCGGGCGGATGACGGTCGGGTCCTTGATCTCGGCGCCGCGCGATCCGCTCGCCGACCGTCTCGCCGGTCACGGTGAGCGCGCCCTCGCGGACAACGCCGCCGCGCCGCGCCGCCTCCTTGAGCACCGCCGGGACGCCGCCCGCCCGGTGGATGTCCTCGATGTGCACCGTCGAGAGCGACGGCGCGATCTTCGCGATGTGCGCGACCTGTCTTCGCGACCGCCTCGATGGCGCGCAGGTCGAAGTCCACGCCCGCCTCGCTCGCGATGGCGAGCATGTGGAGCACGGTGTTGGACGAGCCGCCCATCGCCATGTCGACGACGATCGCGTTGTGGATCGCGTCGCGCGGTCACGATGCGGCGGATGCCGGAAGCGCTCGTCCGCGCGCGATCTCGACGGCGCGGCGGGCGGCGCGCGCGGACGAGCGCCTCGCGCTCCGGGGTGAGCGCGAGGATGGTGCCGTTCCCGGGGAGCGCGATGCCCATCGCCTCGCAGAGCACGTTCATCGAGTTGGCGGTGAACATGCCCGAGCAGGAGCCGCCCGACGGGCAGGCCCGGCACTCGATCTCGTAGCAGCTCGCGCGTCGGTGATCTGCGCCGCGCGCGCGCTTCCCGACCGCCTCGAACGCGGTGGTGAGGTCGATGGCGGTGCCGTCCTTCAGCCTGGCCGGCCTTCATCGGGCCGCCCGAGACGAAGACGGTCGGGACGTCCACCCGGAGCGCGCCCATGACCATGCCCGGGCACGATCTTGTCGCAGTTCGGGATGCAGACGAGCGCGTCGAGCATGTGCGCGTTCATCATCGTCTCGATGCGAGTCGGCGATGAGCTCCCGCGACGGGCAGGCTGTAGCGCATGCCGGCGTGGCCCATCGCGATGCCGTCGTCGACGCCGATGGTGTTGAACTCGAAGGGGACGCCGCCCGCCTTGCGGATCTCGTCCTTCGCGATCCGCCCGTACTCCTGTAGGAAGAAGTGGCCGGGGATGATGTCGACGTGGCTGTTCGCGATCCCGATGAACGGCTTGTCGAAGTCCTCGTCCTTGAGCCCGGCCGCGCGGAGGAGGCTGCGGTGGGGGGCCCGCTCGAAACCCTTCTTGATCTCGTCGCTTCGCACGAGAACCTTCTCGCGGGAAGCGCCCGGGATGTCAACCCGCCGACCGCGGGCGCGGCCGCACCCGGAGCCGCCCTCCGCTCGCACGGCAGCCTCAGTCCCGTTACATCCTCATCCATGCGCCCGGTGCCCTTCGCGGAGGCGCGTGGAGCGGATCCGGGCCGCCCTCGCGGAGCGGCCGCCGGCGACCCTCGAGGTCCCGGCCTATCGCCCCGCCGCGGTCCTCGTCCCGCTCCTCGACCGCCCTGGTGGGCCGACCTTCCTCTTCACCCGCCGCACCGAGCGGGTCCCCATCGCACAAGGGCGAGATCTCGTTCCCCGGCGGGGCCCGCGAGCCGGGCGAGGACGCGGTGCAGGCCGCGCTCCGCGAGGCGGAGGAGGAGGTGGGGCTCCCGCCGGGCGCCGCGGAGCCGCTCGGCGTGCTCGACGACCTCCCGAGCGTCGCCGGGTTCGTGGTGACGCCGGTCGTCGCCGCGATCCACGCGCCGCCGGCCGCGTTCAGCCCCGCCGAGTTCGAGGTGCACGAGCCGTTCGAGCTCCCCCTCGAGATGCTCCGGGATCCCTCCCAGCGACGCTGGACGCTCTTCGATCCGGAGCGCCTCTCCCCCGAGCTCACGGAGATGGTCCGCCGCGCGCGGGCCTCCGCGCGGCACGTCCCGTTCGAGGACGTGGACCCCGCGACGGGGCACTGGCGCATCTGGTCGTTCCACGCGGATCCCGAGCGGGTGGTGTGGGGCCTCACCGCCCGTGTGCTCGCGGACCTCCTCGATCGCGCCTTCCCGGCCTAGGCTTCGAGCATGCGTCTCCGCCTCGGCGCCGTCGCGCTCGCCCTGGTCGTCGCCTGTGGGCCGGGCAAGTCCCCGCCCGCGACGAACACCGATCGTGACGGGGAGGGGGCCCGGCGAGAGCTGCACCGGGACGTCGCAGTGCCGGACCGACCTCGTCTGCCGATCGGGGAGCTGCAGCGTGCTGGCCGCCGCGGCGTCCTGCGCGTCGCCAGGGGGAACGCCGCTGCTCGCCGCCGATTCGACGGTCTACGGACCCGCGGTCGATCCGGGCGTGTGCGTCTCGACGGTGCGCGATCCGGTGTTCGGCAGCGCGACCGACGTCGTCGTCCGGGATCTCGGCGCGCACCTTGTCGGTGAAACGGTGAACTTTGCGGTCGACCCGGGGACGACGAGCCTCTCGATCATGTCGCAGGAGGTGGACGGCTCCGCCGTCGACGAGGTCTTCGTCCCCTCGTTCGGAGTGACGGTGGCGAACGCGGTCGTGCCGGACCAGGTGAAGACGCCCTCGGGGGCGGTCTACTTCGACGACATCCACCTCGACCGGCCCGACGTCGTCTTCCTGGGCTCGGCGCCCGTCTCGGGGACGCTCACCGCGCCCAACACGAGCGCCGGCCTCGAGACGGTGCGGAACTCGGGGTTCCCGTCCGGCACCTGGTCGCTCCTGGCGAACGACTGGGCGAACGAGTGCTCGAAAGGCGTCGGATGCACCGCCGCCCGGAACACCGGGACGTACCGGCTCCACGCCGTGACGAAGGTCGCGCCGGTCGCCTCCACCGGCACACTCGACGTCGAGGTCTACCTCCTCACCGATCGCGCGGGTCCCATCGCGACCGCTGCCGCCGCCGCGGCGAACCCGAACATCCAGCGCTGGGTCTCGAGCCTCGGCTTCTATCTCGGCCGCGCCGGGCTCTGCCTCGGCACCGTGACCTTCCACGATCTCCCGGCGTGGGTCCACGCCCGGTACCCGAACGGCAGCGTGAACATCGCGGGCGAGGGCCCCTGCGACGAGCTGCAGCAGCTGTTCGCGACGGGCCTCGCCCCGAGCCGCGGCGTCCACCTCTTCCTCGCCGAGGATCTCGTTCTCGCCGGGCAGCCCGCCGGCTCGACCATCGTTGGCGTCGACGGCTCAATCCCTGGACCCTCCGGCTTCCCCGGGACAATCAACTCTGGAGCGGTGGTAGGGCTCTTCGGCACGCTCGGGACGGGCACCTGTTTCGGCACCGGGAGCCCCTCGCTCTCCTGCGGGAACGACACGCTCGCCTACATCGCGGCCCACGAGATCGGCCACTGGCTCGGCCTCTCGCACACGACCGAGAGCGGAGGCGACTCCTTCGACGTGCTCGCCGACACGCCGCAGTGCCCTTGCAGCTCGTGCGGCGCTCGCAGCTGCACCTCCTCGGCACGCAAACTGATGGCGTCGCAGCTGCGCCGGCAAGAGCGCCACCTGCGGCGGCGGCGACAACCTCATGTTCTGGCTGCTCCAGTCACCCACCTCGACCGGCGCCCTCTCCCGCGACCAGGGCCAGGTCATGCGCCTCAACCCGGCGGTCCGCTAGGGAGCTTCATGCCGCTCGCCCCCGTCCTCCTCGCCCTCGCGCTCCTGGCCCCGGTGCCGCCTCCTGCGGCGCCTCAGCCGCCGGACGCTCAGCCGGCCGAGGAGGTGCGCGATCAGGTGAGCGCGTACCTCGGCGCCATCCACGAGCCCGTCTCGCCCGCGGCGTTCCGCGCCCTCGGCCCCGGCGCGGTGGACGCCCTCGCTGACTTCGCGCGCACGGACCCGCTGCCGATCCGCAGGCTCCGCGCCCTCGACGCCCTCGCCGCGCTCGGCGGCACGACGGCGGAGGAGGTCCACCGCGAGGTCGCTGGCGAGCCCGACCGCGCCGACCGCGGTGCGCCGCGGCGCGGTCCGCGGCCTCGCGCGCCTCGCCGGACCCTCCGGCGCGCCGGCCGCGCTCGGGCCGGTGCTCGAGCGGGACCGCGATCCCGCGGTCCGCGCCGCCGCGGCCGAGGCGCTCGTCCGAACCGCTCCGGCCGAGGGCTGCGCGAAGGTCAGGGCTCGCGCGCAGGCCGAACCCGACGCGGCGCGGTTCACGCGCGCCCTCTCCGAGTGCGATCGCTCGGGCCAGCCGGGACCGCCGCGCAGGTAGCGTCAGCCACGCCGCTCAGGCGGCGGGGACGTGGTCCGGGGGCGCGCGCCGCGCCGTCACCGCCCGCCCGAGCGCGTCCACCACCCGGCGCTCGTCCACGGGCTTCGCCACGAACGCGTCGCAGCCCGCCGCGAGGAGCTCGAACGAAGCTCCGGCGCGTCCCGAGATGCCGACCATCGGCGCCCTCGAGAGTCGGCGATCCCGCGACCGGCGCAGCGTGCGGACGAGCTCCGACCCGCTCATGCCCGGCATCACCTCGTCCACGAGCCAGAGGTCGGGCGGCGACTCGCGCGCGAGGGCGAGCGCGTCCTCGCCGGACTCCGCCTCCACCGCCGCGAACCCGGCGGTCTCGAGCATGAGGGTGAGGAGCCGGCGGATCAGGTGGTTGTCGTCGACGACCATCACGCGCAAGCCTGTCCGGAGATCGGGCACTCGACTCCACGGTGCGCCCCCGAATCGGGGGTGGGAAGCCCCGGTACCCTCCCGTGAGCCGGACCGAGCGAGCGACCCTCGCCCGAGGTCACGCGCGTTGCCCCTCTGCCGGGGGGGAGCTACCATCCTCCCCGTTCTCGGGCGCATCCCGAGCAGCGCGCGGAGGGGCACGATGGTCGGCCAGCACATCCGAGTTCTGAAGGACGGGCGCTGGATCCACGCGGTCGACTGCGGGGACGAGACGGTGCTCCACCTCGCCGAGGAGGCACCGCCGCCCCGCGTGCGCCGGGCCTATCGCCCCGAGTTCGTGGCCGGCGCCGACGCCGTCGAGATCGTGACGCACCGTGAACGGACCTTCCCGCCGAAGGAGATCGTGAAGCGCGCCTACAGCCGCGCCTCCGACCCGGTCCTCGCCTCGATGTTCCGGGACTCCGAGGCGTTCGTGGAGTGGTGCGCGACCGGCCGCCTCTCGGGCCCGCGCAACGTCGCCGTCGAGCTCGGCGGCGCCGCCGCGCCGGCACCGCCGAAGCCTGCCGCCCCGACGCCCGCGAAGAAGCCCGCACCCGCGAAGGGCGCGCAGGCGAAGGGAAAGGCCGGGCTGGCGGCGAAGGCGAAGGCGAAGGCCGGGCCGGCGCGGCGCGCGAAGGCCGCCGGAAAGAGGACCGCGTCGCGGGCGAAGGCGAAGGCCCCCGCGCGCAAGGCGCCGGCGCGGCGGGCGAAGAAGCCCGCGCGGAAGGGCCGCCGGTAGAGGAAGCGGATCAGCGCGCCGCTGCGTCTTGCGGCGTCGCCTGCGCCCACATCGAGCGCGCGTCGCGGAACTGCTCCATCACCGCGACGCCGAGCGCGCAGGCGAGGAAGACCGCGAGCGCCAGCATCCAGGGCTTGAACTCCAGCAGCCCCTTCGCGGCGAGCAGGGCATCCCGGTTCACGGTCGGGTTCCGCCGCTCCATAACAATCGAATAGCTCGCGTCCGGCCGATCATGCAACCCCTTCGGCGTGGGATGAGGGGGTGAAGGCCACCCCGTTCGGGCCGGAGCGCTCTCCGGGATGGGACCCGAGCTCGCCTCCGGACGGACGCCCGGGTGACTCCTTCGATGGGGGACCGCATCCCGGAGCGCCGGGATCGGCCGTCCGGTGAGCGGGTGGGGTTCCCGTGGTTGGCGCAGCGCGTTATGATTCCAGAGTCAGTCCCCCGGAGGCCGTGCCCATGCCTGACAAGAAGACGGCGAGCTTCATGCGCTCGCTCTGCCTCGGCGAGATCGAGGAGGAGATCCTCCTCCCCTATCCCGAGCCGACCGCGCAGGAGAAGGAGACCCTCGGCGCGATCGCCGCGACGCTCAAGGCGATGCTCGGCTCCCACGAGAAGGACTTCGGGACCTGGGACGTCGCGGGCGAGTACCCGGCGTCGTTCATCGGCGAGCTCAGGGACGCGGGCCTCTTCGGCCTCGTCGTCCCCGAGGCCCACGGCGGGATGGGGCTCGGCGCCGCCGCCTACTCGCGGGTCATGCAGGAGCTCGCGCGGTACGACGGCTCCGTCGCCGTGACGGTGGGCGCCCACAGCTCCATCGGGATGCGCGGGCTCCTCCTCTTCGGCACCGAGGAGCAGCGGGCGCGCTGGCTCCCCCGGCTCGCGACCGGCGAGCTCGTCGCCGCGTTCTGCCTCACCGAGCCCGGCGCGGGCTCCGACGCCGCCGGGATCCGCACCACCGCCGTCCGCGACGGCGACGACTGGATCCTGAACGGCGAGAAGATTCTGGATCACGAACGGCGGGATCGCCGACTTCTTCACCGTCTTCGCGAAGACCTCGCTCGAGGGGCGCGGCCACATCACCGCGTTCGTGGTCACGCGGGACATGAAGGGCGTCTCGTCCGGCCCCCACGAGGACAAGATGGGGATCCGCGCGTCCTCGACGACCTCGGTGTCGTTCGAGGACGTGCGCGTGCCCGCCGGCAACGTCCTCGGCGAGGTCGGCAAGGGGTTCAAGGTCGCGATGAAGATCCTGAACGCGGGCCGCACCGGGCTCGGCGGCGGCGCCGTCGGCGGGATGAAGCGGCTCATCGAGCTCGCGAGCCGGCAGGCCCGCGACCGCGCCCAGTTCGGCCGGCCCATCGCCACGTTCGAGACCATCAAGCAGAAGATCGGCCAGATGGTGGTGGACTGCTACGCCGCGGAGACCGCGGTGAACCTCGTCGCCGGCCTGGTCGACCGGGGCTACGAGGAGCTCGCGGTCGAGTCGGCCATCTCGAAGGTCTTCGCGAGCGAGGCGCTCTGGCGGACCTCCGACGAGGCGCTGCAGATCGCCGGCGGCAACGGCTACATGCGCGAGTTCCCCTACGAGCGCGCGGTGCGGGACGCGCGCATCAACCGGATCTTCGAGGGGACGAACGAGATCCTCCGGCTCTTCATCGCCCTCGCCGCCATGAACGACGTCGCCGACGAGCTCAAGGACCTGCCCCACTCGATGGGGGGCGTCCTCGCCGACCCGATCAAGGGGTTCGGCGTCCTCTCCGACTACGCCAAGCGGCGGGCCTCGCTCGCGGCGCGGCTGCCCCGGGAGAAGGGGAAGTTCACCCTCCTGGCCGGCCCACTCGCCGCGGAGGCGAAGCAGTTCGAGGAGCACACCCGCGGGCTCGCCCTCGCCGCCGACCGGATGCTCCGCCACCACGGGCGGAAGGTCGTGGACGCGCAGCTCGCCTGCCGCTCGCTCGCGGACGCGATGGTCGACCTCTTCGCGCTGGCCGCGATGCTCACCCGCGTGTCGACCCGCATCGAGGACCACGGCGAGGCCGCCGCTGCACCGGAGCGCGAGATCCTGCGCGCGTTCGCGGCGCAGGCCCGCCGCCGGGTCCGCCGATCGCTCGCCGCGGTCGAGTCGCCCGACCAGGCGGGGACCGTCGCCCTCGGCGACCTCGCCCTCGAGGCGGGGCGCTACGTCTGGAACGATCGGTAGGGCGGAGCCTAATCCGGCTCCGCCCTTCGCTGCCGCCGCCCCGACGTCACGCCGCGTGCAGGAACGCGGCGACGATCCGCTTCCAGGCGTCCTCGCCGAGGAGCGCCGGGGCCGGAGCGACGAGCTCGCCGCCGTCCGCCGCGGCGAGGCCGAGCTCCTCCTCGACGAAGTGCGCGAGCCGCCGGCGCTCCGAGGCGACCCATTCCTCGGCGACGGCGCCCGCGGGGAGGCCCTTCCACGAGTCGTCGCGCGGCGTCATGAGGAAGAGCCAGCCGCGGCCGTAGGGGTCCTCCTTCACGAGCCCCGGGTTCCGGCGAACGCGCCGGTTCACGCCGATGATGGTGCCGTCCACCGGCGCGCCAATCCGGATCGCGCGGCGCCCGGCGCGGATCACCGCGATGGGGTCCCCGCGGTGGACCTCCATGCCCGGCGTGGGGAGCTCGAGGGCGGTCGCGGACGGGAGGATGCGCTCCGCCACGTCGTCGAGCCCCACGGCGACGGTGCCATCCGCTCCGCGCGGCGCGAGCCAGGTGTGCCCGGGCGCGAGGCGGGTGCCGGGGCGGACCGCGCCGCGCCCGCGGCGCCGCTCCGTGAGGGCGTGCCACCCGAGCGCGATCAGGAGCGCAGGGAGCAGAAGCACCAGCCCGCCGAGGATCGAGACGCCGATCCGACCGACGAGGCCGACGAGCAGCGAACCGAGCGCCTCCAGCACCGTCACGAGCGACGTCATGGACCGCCTCCTCTCGGAAGAACTTCCGATCGGATCCATCGCAAGCCGCGGGCCGTCCGACGCTGCGCCGGGTTCCGGGCGGTTGCCCCGTCCGCGGCGCGCCGCCGCGTCGAGTTCCTCGCCAGGTCGGGCGCGGCACGACGTCCGATCCCCAGGAACGGCGCGGGGATCACGGCGGTCGTCGAGAAGGACAGCAGGTGTGGAGGATCTCTACTCCAGCGCGACCTGTTTCCAGGAGCCGTCCGGCTGGAGGAGCGTGCCCCACACCTGACGAGAGCCCTGGTGATCGGCCGGCCCGAACGAGATCCGGGCGCCGAGCCCCAGGTCGAGGTCGCGGATCCCCTCGAGCGCCGCGACCAGCTTCTCGGTGTCGACGTCGCGGCCGGCGCGCCGCAGTCCCTCGACGAGGAGCTGGGCGGCGACCCACCCCTCGAGCGCGACGAAGCCGGGGCGTGCCCCCGCGCCGTGCCGCGCCATGTCCTCCTGGAACCGGCTGACCGCCGAGGCGCGCGAGGTCGGGAGCGGGACGATCTGCGTCACGAAGACGCCCTCCGCGTGCCGGCGCCCCTCCGACACGAGCTCCTCGGCGAGGGCGTTCGAGTCCACCGCCGAGACGTTCGTCGTGAGCTGCCGCAGGCCCGCGTCGCGAAGCTTGTGCACGAAGGCCGCCGCGGCCTGGTAGGTCGCGACCATCACCACCGCGTCCACGTCGCGGGCGCGGGCCGAGAGCGTCGCGACCGCGTCGGTGACCTCCGCGGTGTTCCGCCGGTACCCGACCCGCAGCACCTGGGCGGGGTCGACGCCCCGCGCCCGGAGCTCGTCGGCCGCGCCGCGCCAGCCGGACTCGCCGAACTCGTCCTGCTGGGCGAACACCGCGATCCGGGCGGGGACGATCCGGCGCGCGCCGGTGAGCCAGCGGACCGCCGCGGCGGTCTCCTGCGCGTAGCTCGGCCGGAAGTTGAAGACGTAGCGATCCGGCGGAGTCCTGCGCAACAGGTCGCCCCCGGAGAGGGCGCCGAAGAAGATCACGTGCTCCTGCGTGCAGTACGGGATCGAGACCGCGGCGGTGGGGGTGCCGACGTTCCCCACCACGGCGAAGATCCGCTCCCGCTCGACGAGCTGCTTCATGGCGGGGAGCGTGCGGGAGGGCTCGTACCCGTCGTCCACCGCGACGAGGCGAAGCCTCCGCCCGTGGACGCCGCCCGCCGCGTTCACGGCCGCGAGCGCCGCCTCGACCCCGGCGCGCATCCCGCTCCCGAGCTCGCGGTTCGCGCCGGTGAAGGGGGAGGCCATCCCGAGGACGATCTCCACGTCGGAGATCCCGCGGGCCCCCGGCGGCGGCGCGAGCGCCTCCGCGACGACCCGGTCGATCTTCTTCACGGGGGACGAGAGCGAGAGCGCGATCGCGGCGCCGAGCACGAGGATCGCCGCACCGCCGAGGACGAGGAAGACCCGGCCGGCGGCGGGCCGGTGCGTCGGCGGCCCCGGATCGCGGGGCGCGTCGCGGCGCGGGGCCGGGGAGTGGCCGTTCGGGGACACGGGGCGGGGCCTCGGAATCTCGCGAGCTGGGAAGGTTCCCGAGGCTCGCGCAACCTTTGCGTGCCATTCTTGCGCGAGGCCGGGCGGAACACAACGGCGCGCGCGGGTGATCTGGCAACGCCGCGCCGGCACGCGTCATTTCGGGAACGGTGGAAGTTGGTCGCGACCGCGAGGTCGCGGTTGTCGGGGTCGTGGTCGTGGTCGTGGTCGGGGTCGGGGTCGGGGTCGGGGTCGGGGTCGGGGTCGGGGTCGGGGTCGCGGTCGGGGTCGCGGTCGGGGTCGGGGTCGGGGTCGGGGTCGGGGTCGGGGTCGGGGTCGGGGTCGGGGTCGGGGTCGGGGTCGGGGTCGGACGGGATCGAGGTCGCTCGCTCTTCCTCCCTCGCCCCCGGCGCCGCCGGGGGAGAGGGTCGGGGAGAGGGGGCGCGACGCGGTCGGGGCTCGCGGCGCGGCGTGCTCTCAGCAAGCTCGTGCCACCTTCGGTGGCACTGCGCTTGCCCCATGGAATGACGCGCCGCGAGCATCGCGCTGCGCTGTCGGTCAGCGGATCTCGCGCCGTCGTTCATGGTGCGGCTCCTTCGGACGGCGAAAGGAGCCGCACCATGAACGAAACGCAGAATCGAAGCGCAGCTGTTCCCGTCCTTCCGCACCACAAGCTGCTCGCGTACGGCGTCGCCCGCGAGCTGCTTCTCGCCGTCCTCCGCTGTTCCATCCGCGACGCCAAGCTCCGCGACGAGGCGCTCCGCTCCGCCAAGAGCGCGTGCCTCAACTGCGCCGAGGGCGCCGGGCGCGTCACCCGCGCGACAAGGCCCGCGCCTTCGCCATCGCCCGCGCGGAGGCCGTCGAGGCCGCCGCGGCGGTCGAGATCGCCGCGATGTGCGGCGACGCGCCGGCGGAGCCCGCGCGCGAGGTCGCGCGGGTCGCCGACCGGCTCGTGGCGATGCTCACCCGGCTCTGCCGCCCCTGACCTTCAGGAGCCCGCGGAGCATGGCGCGGACGCGGCTCGCGACCGCGAGGACCTCGTCCGCGCGGGCCTGCGGGACCGCGCCGATCGCGGCGGCGAGATCGACCGCGCCGGCGGTCTCGTGGAGCGAGCCGTCCGCCTGCGCGAAGTACTTGCGGCGCATGGCCGGGCGGTCGTCGGGCAGGCCTTCGCAGAGGTTCAGGAACGCGCTCTTGGCAGCGCGCGTCGCCTGATCGCGGAGCTCGGCATCGCGGATGTCGAGGCGATGCACGAGCGCCGCGAGCTGCCTCGCGGCCTTGTAGACATCGAGGCTCTGGAACGGGAAGCGCTCGGGCGTGGCGCCGAGCGTGGACTGGGACGTGGACGACGTGACGTTTCGCATGCGGCCTCCTCTCGCCTCGGCGGAGGAGGCCGCGTGCGAAACAGCACTCACGCCGCGTCCGAGCCGTCGTCGGACGCGAGCTCCACGGCCTTGCAGGGGCCGTGACCGGCGAAGCCGGGCGCGGCTCCTGCGGAGCAGGTCGACGACGGCGACAGGGGCGCTTCTGGGAGAGCACGAATTCGCGCCCCTTGGACTCTGCGTCGCCTGCGGCGTCCTTCGACTCCGCGCCGCCTGCGGCGGCGCTACGCTCAGGACGACCGGATCGGAGCTCAGGACGAACGGATCCTCCCGGTCGGGGTCCCGGTCCCGGTCGAGGTCGTGGTCCCGGTCGCGGTCGTGGTCGTGGTCGCGGTCGTGGTCGCGGTCGCGGTCGCGGTCGGGGTCGGGGTCGGGGTCGCGGTCGAGGTCGCGTTCGCGGTCGAGGTCGCCGTCGAGGTCGAGGTCGCGTTCGCGGTCGGGGTCGAGGTCGAGGTCGAGGTCGGGGTCGGGGTCGACTCTCAGCTCCGCTCGAACTTCCCGATCGCCCCCCGCGCGGCCGCCTCCTGCGGCCGCAGGGCGGCATGAAGCGCCTCGTGAAGCGGGACGGGGACCCCCGCGCCGCGCGCGAGCCGGATGACCGCGCCGGTCTGGTCGTCCAGCTCGGAGGGCCTCCCGGCCCCGAGATTCGCGCTGCATCGAGGCGGTCGCCTCGTACGGCACCCCGTCGAGGAAGGCCATCACCCGCGCCGCGGCGTCGGCGGGCAGCGCGACTCCGCGCGCCCGCCCCACCCGCGCGAGCTCGTCCTGGAGCGCGACGAGCAGCGCGCGGGTCTCGGGGATCGAGCGGACGACCCCGATCGGCGCGCGCGCCGCGGCGGAGAGCGTCCCCCACGGCTCGATGAGGAGGAACTTCTCCCAGGACGCCCGCTCGATGTCGGCCACCACCTCCACCTCGACGCCCGCGGCGCGGAGCGCGCCGGCGAGCGCGTCGAGGCGCGGGCTCGCCGTCCCCGCCCGCGCGCCGCGCTCGCCCACCTTCACCCGCGGCGGCGCGCCGAGATGCTTCACCGCGCCGGGCCCGTCGAGCCAGGCGAGCACGGCCACGAGGCCGCCGGCGACCCGCTCCTCGCCGAGCGCGGCTGCGAGCCGGGCCGCCGCCTCGACGCCGTTCTGGAGCGGCACGACGACCCCGCCGCCCGCGACGAGCGGCGCGAGCGACGGCGCGAGCGCCGCGACCTGCCAGGCCTTCACCGCCACGAGGACGGCGTCGACCGGGCCGAGGGCGGCGGCGTCCGCCTCGACCGCCGCCACGGGCACGGTGAAGCGGCCGAGGGGCGAGTCAATCCGCAGGCCCCGGGCGCGGATCGCTTCCGCGTGCGCGCCGCGCGCGAGCACCACGACCTCCGTCGCCGCCCGTGCCAGCAGCCCGGCGAGGAGGCCGCCCACCCCTCCGGCGCCGACGATCGCGATCCGCATGGTCTCCCCCGTCACGGGAACTTGCCGTCGCAGGGCGTCCCGAGCCGCGAGCCGTAGGCGCCGAGCTCGCCGTAGACGAACGGCGCCGCGTCCTGCAGGTCGAGCGACGTGAGCGGCGTGCGGCCGGCGGCGCCGATCCACTCGACCGCGCCGCCGCGGGCGACGAGCCGCCCGGCGGACGTGACGAGGACGAGCCCGGCGGGGTCGCTGATCTCGTCCGCGAGCGTCACCGGCGCGAGGCCACCCTTCCGCCCGTAGCGGAGCCGGAGGTCCTGCCGCTCCGCCGACCGGCCGCTCCAGGGATCCCGCGCCGCGTCCACGTAGAAGTACGAGCCCTGGTCGTCCCGCGCGAGGAGGTGCGGGATCCGGCGGAAGGGCGGCGCGTAGAATTTCGCCTCCGAGAGGACGCGCTTCACCCCGCCCGGCCCCACGACCCGGAGCGGGATGGTCCGCTTCCCGCAGGACAGGGTCGCCCTGCCGCCGCGCACCGTGAGCGACGCCTCGACCCCCGCGCGGGCGCGCGGATCCCAGAACGAGTAGTCGGCGTTGACGTTCCCCTCGCGTCCGCCCGAGACCACGCGCTGGCGGAAGAGCTTCTCCCCGTCCCCTGCATAGAATGGCGCGTCGATCCCCTGGAACGGGACCACCGCGATGACGAGCCCGTCGTCGTCGGTGAGGATCCAGAGCCGGTCCTTCACGTCCTGCGGGAGCTTCTCCTCCTCCTCCGTCCACCCGCCCGCCGCCTTCTTGGTCAGCGCGGCGCCGGTCTGCGGCGGCGCGGCGAGGCCCGCGCCGGGGGGCGGTGCGGGAGCGGGAGGCAGGTCGGGGGGCGGTGCCATCGGCGGCGGCATCACCGCGACGGCCGCGGCCAGGGCCGGCTGGGGCGGCGGCACCGCGGCCTGCGGCGGCGGCGCCCCCGGGAAGAGCTCCGCGACCATCGCGGGGAGGACGTCGAGGACATCGTCGATGGTCCCGCCGCGCAGCCGGCGATCCGCCTGCGCGGTGACGCGGACCTTCTTCACGTCGACGACCCGGAGGTGCAGGAGGAAGCTCTCCCCGAGCTTCGCCAGGTCCCCCGCGACGAGGCGGTCCGCTCCGAGGGCGCCCCCGAGCTCCGCCATGCAGGCCTCGGTCTCGCACCCGAGCATCGCCTTCTGCTTCTCGAGGGACAGGATCGAGGCGATCTCCCGCTGGGTGATGACCTCCGCGCGGCTCTGCTTGCGGACCTCGGCCACGACCGCCTCGGTGATGGCCGCGGCGGTCGACTGCGGCACGCCCTCGCCGTTCATGACCTGGAGGACGGCGAGCTTCTGCGGGGCGGCGGCGAGCGCGAGAGCGAGCAGGCAGGCGACCATGACGAGGTTGTACCCCACCCGCGATGCGCCCGGCGAGCTTGCGCCTGGCCGCCACGCACCGAAGGTTCGCGTGCGGAGGTCTCCCGAATGCACCACGCGCTCCTCGCCCTCGCCGCCGTCCCCCTCGCTCTCGCCGTGCCGCGCGCGGCTCGCGCGGAGCCTCCGGCCGCGGAGGGGCGGATCGAGTCGGACGAGAGCCGGTTCGAGATCCTCGGGCGGCCGCTCAGGGCCGGCGATCGGATCGAGCTGCCGGAGGGCACCCTGGTGGTCGAGGAGTCCGGGCCGGAGGACGGCCAGGTCGGGTCCTTCGGCGTCGTGTCGGCCGAGTCGTTCGCGTCGACCTCGGCGGCGCCGCTGCCCGCCGCCGCCGACGCCGCCAGCCCGGGCGAGGCCCCGCCGCCGGGTGGCCCGGAGTGCCGGCCGCAGCGCGCCGCGTACCTCGAGGAGCTCTGGCACGTGTCGGGGATCGAGGTGAAGGACCCGGTCGCCCTGCTCGAGGGGCTCGAGGGCGGCGCCACCGGCCCGGTCCACGGGCTACTGGTGGTTCGCCCTGGCGACCGACGCGTTCCGCCCGCTCGCGTGGTCGTCCGAGCTGCGCGCCCGCGCCGACGCCCTCGCCCGGTGCGTGCGCGGCCACGGCGGGTAGCGCCCGTCCGACCGCCGCGCGGCTCACTCCCAGCTGAGGTCGTACTCCGAGTCGAGGAGGCCCGTCGCCCGGGCGACCACCTTCGGGTTCTTCGCGTCCGAGGCCTCGAGGGCCGCCGCGGCCACCGCCCGGTGGAAGCTGGCAGGCATGAAGTCGCGCTTGAACACGAGCAGGGCCGCCTTGTCACCCTTCCACTCGAGCCGCCGCTCGCCGTAGCTCACCGCGGACCGATAGCCCGCCGGTCCGGCGCCGACGATCCGGCGCGCGTCCCGGCCCGCGAGGGCGAAGATGGTGCGGCCGAGCGCCGACGCGAGGAAGCCGGTGACCGTCCTCCGCCCGAGCTCCTGCCAGACGCCTTCGACGCCGCCGAGCTTCCCCTCGAGCCGGTCGGCGGCGTCCCATGCGATCTGGAGGTACTCGGAGACCGGGTACGAGAAGAAGTCGATGCGCGAACCCTTGCGCTGGGGGTCGCAGGCGCGCGCGGCCTCGTCGCCCAGGTGCTCACGGACGAGGTCGAACAGCCGGTTGAAGTTGAGCCCGCGCGAGGTGTCGGAGTCCTTGCACTCGGCGAGGCGTCGGGCGAGGTCGCTGCGGTCCGCGGGCATCTTCGCGCTCCCGGCCGGGCAGCGGCCCGGCTCCGGTGGATTCGAACCACGAAAGGCCCACGCGGGGTAGACCGGGGATCGGGGACGGGCACCGGGGGCTCCTGGTCGCGTGGCTCCGGGGCGCTGTCTAGGTTCCGAGGTGATGGGAGAGCTGATTCGGCGCGTGCTGCTGGTGGAGGACGACCCGGCGATGAGGGACGCCATCCGGACGCTCCTCGAGCGGTCGGGCTTCCACGTGACGACCGCCTGCGACGGGGCGGAGGCGTGGGAGCTCCTCGCGCGCGGACCGCGGCCGTCGGCGATCCTCGCGGACCTCTGCACGCCGCGGATGACGGGGCACGACCTCGTCGCGCGGGTGCGCCGGACGCCCCGCCTCGCGGCGGTCCCGATCATCGCGATGAGCGGCGCCCGGGCCGACCGGGCCCGTCCCGCTGCCGAGGCATTCCTCGAGAAGCCCTTCTCGCGCGAGCAGCTCGAGTGGGCGCTCGAGCGCGTCGGCGCGTAGCCGGAGCGCTCGGAAGCGGAGCGTCGCTCCTCGCCGCGGCCGCTCGCGTGCTAGCCTCCGCGGCGGTGTTCGCGCCATTCCTCGCCGCCGCCGCCGCCGCGGCGCTCGCCGCCGCCGATCCGGACGGCGCCGCCGCCGCGCCCGCGCTGCAGGCCCGGCCCCCGGACTCCGCCTCGACCGCCGAGGTGCTCGCCCCTCCGCAGCCGGTCGCCGCGGACGTCGTGCCGCCGCGGAGCTGGTTCCTCCTCCCGATGGTCTTCTGGCTCCCGGAGACCAGGGCGGGGCTCGCGATCGTGGGCGGTCGCGACTTCCGCCTGGAGGGCAGCGGGCGCGCCTCGAACGCGTTCCTCATCGCCGCCTACTCGATGGAGAAGGTGGGGTCGCTCGAGGGGGTCGCGGACGTCTGGTTCCCCGGCGGCTCGCTCCTCGCCACGCGGTTCCGCGCGGTCAACTACCCCGACACGTACTACGGCCTCGGGCCGGCGTCGCCGGAGGAAGGGAGCGAGGACTTCCTCCGGCGCTTCGTCGAGCTCTCCGTCTCGTGGGAGCTCGCCTTCCTCGACGGCCGGTTCCGGGCCGGCCCGCGTGCAGCGGGGCGCGTCGAGGAGATCCAGGACCTCGTGCCCGGCGGGCGGCTCGAGACGAGCGGGCTGCCGGGCGTCGACGGGTTCACCGGG
This sequence comes from uncultured delta proteobacterium, assembly GCA_963739565.1. GTDB lineage: Bacteria > Myxococcota > Myxococcia > Myxococcales > Anaeromyxobacteraceae > Anaeromyxobacter. Next base: position 412,765 of record CAVUBF010000002.1, read on the forward strand.
ATCGGGGTGGGCGGGAGCGTGACCTGGGACACGCGGGACCAGCCGCTCTGGCCGCGCCGCGGCGCCTTCGCCCAGGCCTACTACGTCCGCTACCCCGCCGCCCTCGGTCGGAACGACGGCTTCGGCAAGGGCGCCGTCGATCTCCGCTGGTTCCTGCCCCTCGGGGCGAAGCCGGTCCTCGCGCTCTCGACGGTCGTCGAGACGACGGACGGAGCGACGCCGTTCTCGTTGCTCTCGAAGCTCGGGAGCCCGCGGTTCCTCCGCGGCTACCGCGAGGGGCGCTGGCGGGACCGGGAAGTCTGGGCGGCGCAGGCCGAGCTCCGCGTACCCATCGCCGGTCCCCTCGCCGCCACCGCGTTCGGGGCGGCGGGAGACGTCGCCCCCGACCTCGCCGACATCCGGGTGGACCGGCTCAAGGTCGCCGGCGGCGCGGGGCTTCGCTGGCGGGTCACCCCCGCGGGGGCGACCCTGCGCCTCGACTGCGCCGTCGGCGACGCCGGCCCGCAGGTCTACTTCGTGCTCCTCGAGGCGTTCTAGCCCCAGCGCCTAGGACGCCGCGCCCGGCCCCGGATCGGCGACCGGCTCCGGCTCCGGCGCGACCGCCCGCCCGAGCTCACGCCACCGGAGCATCGCGGGGAGCGCGAAGAGGGCCGCGACGAGGCAGGCCACCTCGCCGAGGTCGGCGAGGATCCCGAAGGACACGAGCGCCTGGTTCCGCGCGACGAGCAGCGAGGAGTACCCGATGATCGTGGTGAGCGAGCAGAGCGCCACCGCGCCGCCCGTGGTCCGGACCGCGCCGGCGATGCCGCCCGCCTCGTGGAAGCGCCGGCGCTGGAAGATGTTCGTCGCGTAGTCGACGCCGATGCCGAAGGTGATCGGCAGCGCGATGAAGCTCAGCATGTTGAGGCGCAGGCCGAGCGCCGCGGCGAGGCCGAGGAACCAGACCACCCCGACCGCGAGCGCGAGGAGGACCCAGCCGGCGTCGCGGAACGAGCGCGAGCGCCGGCCGACGCGGAAGGCGACGAGCACGATGAGGACGACGCCTGCGAGGGCGAGCACCGTCGCGCGCGGGCCGTCGCGCGCGATGAGCGTGAGCACGTCCGCGAGCAGCAGGCTCCAGCTCGCCATCGGCGTCCCGGGCGGCAGCGGGATTCGAGCGCAGCTCGCGCTGGAAGGCCACCATGTCGCGGCCGTCCCACATGTCCATCCGGCCGGCGGGGTGGACCAGCACCGGGGTGCCGATCCGGCCGTTCTTCTCGGTGATCTGGCGGCGGAGCTGCTCGGGGAGGTCGGCCGGGCCGAAGGGGCGCAGGTCGGCCGGCGGGAGCGCCCGCGCCAGTGCCATGCGCCGGTCCGGCGCCAGGAACCCCAGGTTCTCCGGGGTCGCCAGGGCCCGGATCTCGGACACGAGCGGGAGCTTCTCCTCCTGCCCTTCGGGGACCAGCGTCGCGATCGAGATGACCGGTCCGACGAGCCCCCGGGGATTCTCCCGCCGGTGCGCCTCGATCGTGCGCGCGATCGACCGGGCCTCGCCCTCGTCGCGGGCGAGGAGCACGGTGGGGGTGAGGTGGTCGCCGAAGAGATCGTCCACCCGCTCGTCCCACCAGGCCGGGCCGCCCTCGCGCAGCGCCGTCCCGTCGCGGAGCCTCGAGAAGTCGTACTCGAACCACCGATCGGGGTCGCGCGACGCGCCGGCCACGACCAGGAGGGAGGCGGCGGTCACCGCGACCGCGACGACCGTGGTGGCCCGGGGCGCCCGCTCGATGGCCCAGGAGACCGCCTTGGTGAAGATCGGGCGGCCGGGGCGTTGCCCGGGCCGCGGGATCGGCGCGTGGCGCTCCCAGGCGAGCACGAGCGGGGGCGTGACGACGTAGGAGGTGACCCAGGCGAGCGCCATCCCGATCCCGCCGATGAGCCCGAACTGGCTGAACCCGCGGAAGTCGGTGGCCATGAGCGACGCGTACGCGACGCCCGCCGCGAGCGCGGCGGTGAGCGTCGCGAGCCAGGTCTCGGGCGACGGCGGTCTCCATCGCGCGGAGCGGGTCCACGCCGGCGCGCCGCTCCTCGAGGTACCGCGCAAAGAAGACGAGCCCGACGTTGATGCCGTTGCCGACGACGATCGAGCCGAGGAAGGCGGTGTTGGTGTTGAGGTGCCCGACGAGGACGTCGGCGAGGCCGAAGGTGACGAGGGTCCCGACCGCGAGCGGGATCCCGACCGCCACCACCGCCTTCCAGGTCCGGTTGTACACGGCGACGGCCGCCGCCACGGCGAGCACCACGAGGAGGGTCGCCCAGACGAGGTCGTCGGCGAGCGCGTCGTGCTCGAGGATGTTGGAGGTGACGTGGCCGGCGTAGGAGACCCTGAGGCCCGCGTCGTACTTGACGGGGTCGAGGCGCGCGACGGCCGCCTTCACCGCGCGGTCGAGCGCGACCTCCTTCGCGTAGTCGTCCGGGGTGCCCTCCATCCGGACGATCATCGGCAGGATGGTGATCGACTCGGTCGGGGTCCGGCCCGGCACCTCGCCGACGTAGTAGCCGTCGGGGAAGCGGCCGAGCACGTCCTTCCGCGCGCCGCCGATGGCATCGAGCGCCGCCGCGACGTCCGGCGGGGGCGACGTCGGCGCGCGCCCCGTGTCGCGCTTCCGCTCCCAGGCGATCCGGTCGCGCAGCACGTCCCGCAGCCCCCGAAGCTCCGGGACGGACGGGAAGAGCAGCAGGCGCGGCAGGTAGAAGTCCCGGACCTCGTCCTGCCGGTACTCGACCCAGCGGACGAGCCCCTTCTCGGCCCGGAGCTCGTCGGCCAGATCGTCGGCGAAGACCTCGAGCGTCGTGCGATCGGCGCCGTGCAGGACCACCGTCTGCTGCGCGTAGCCGCCGACGCGGGCGGTGACGCGCTCCAGGTCGCGTGCGCTGCGCGTCGAGTCGGGGAGCAGCTGCCCGACGCCGGTGCGCAGATCCGAGAAGAGGTCGATCGTCCCGTAGGCCCCGAAGCCCGCGGCGAGCGTCGAGAGCACGAGCACCGCGACGCGGTGACGATCGAGGAAGCGGACGAAGGCTTGCGAGAAGTCCATTCGGAGGGGAACAGCCGGTCCGGCCGTTCTACCCCCCGAGTGCTTCCCGGTTCAACCCGGCGGTCTGCGCGCCGGGAGGGCGCCCCGCCCCGCGGCGGCGTCGACGTCGCCCTGCGGCGCCTCGGTCCGGCGCAGCCGCTGGTGGATGACGACCATCCGGCCGAGCGCCGTCGCGCCCGCCCCCACCGCGACGAACGCGCAGGCCCCCTCGACCACGAGGACCGCGGCGGCGGCGGGGAGGAACGGCGCGAAGAGCATCGCGAACATGAGGAGGACGACCCGGTGCGGCCGCTCCATCCCGAAGTTCGGGCACTCGACCCCGAGCCCCTCGCCCCGCGCCCGGGCGTAGCTCACCATGAGCGACGACGCGAGGGCCGCGACGGCCCAGAACGAGCCGGTGCGATCGGGGAGGGACGCCGCCAGCCCGGCGAAGAGCGCGATCTCGGAGAGCCGGTCCAGGTTCGAGTCGAGGAAGGCGCCCGCCTTCCCCTGGGTCCGCGTGGTCCGCGCGATCTCGCCGTCGATGAGGTCGCACCAGGAGCCGAAGACGAGGAGGAAGCCGGCCCAGCCCCACTCCCCGATGGCCGCGAGGACACCCGCCGCGAGCGCGATCGCCGCCCCGATGCCGGTGATGGTGTTCGCGGACAGCCGGAGCGCGACCGCGGCCCGCAGGAGCGGCCGCGAGACCCAGTGGGCCCAGCGCCCGAGGAAGCCGATGAGGCCCGAGTAGGCCTTCATCCGCTCGGGCGGCGTCGGCCGGACGAGGCCGTAGAGCCCCCACGTCGTGATCGCCGTAGCGAGCAGGAGGAACGCAGCGACGCGGGAGGATCCGCTCATACCGCCTGTATCGTAGTGCCGGCCGCCGGCCTAGCCGACGGCGCCGTGGGTCTCCGCAGCCGCCCGGTCGGCGAGCGTGCGGAGGTATTCCTGCAGCATAGTCTGCTGCTGGAAGAGGTCGTGCACCGGCGGTGCGCCCCGGAAGCGGTGACCGGGCTCTTGAAGAAGAACGAGAGCCACTCCTGCGGGCCCTTCTCCCCGGCGCGCTGGGCGAGGTCGCCGAGGAGCGCGAGGTCGAGGACGATGCGGCGCCGCGAGGATCGAGTCGCGGCACTGGAAGTTGACCTTGATCTGCATCGGGTAGCCGAGCCACCCGAAGATGTCGATCGCGTCCCAGCCTTCCTTGTTGTCGCCGCGGGGCGGGTAGTAGTGGATCGTGACCTTGTGGTCGATCTCCCCGTAGAGCTCCGGGTGCTCGCGCGGGGTAGAGGATCTGGTCGAGGACGCCGACTGCTTCGAGACCTCCTTCGTCTTGAAGGAGGCGGCGTCGTCGAGCACCTCGCCGTCGCGGTTGCCCGAGGATGTTCGTCGAGAACCAGCCGTCGAGCCCGAGCAGCCGGGCGCGGAGCATCGGCGCGATGGTGGTCTTCATCAGCGTCTGGCCGGTCTTGAAGTCCTTCCCGCCGGTCGGCGATGCCGCGCTCGTTCGGCGAGCTCGCGCAGCGCCGGGATGTCGGCGGACAGGTTCGGCGCGCCGTTCAGGAACGGCGAGGCCGGCCTGCATCGCGGCCTACGCGTAGATCATCGAGGGCGCGATCGTCGGATCGCTCCGGTCGAGCGCGGCCTCGAAGGCCGTCGAGCGAGAGGTGGGCCGGGCCGACCTCGGCGTAGGTCTCGGTCGAGCCGGTCCAGACCATCACGCCGCGGGCGCAGCCGTTCCGCTCGCAGGAAGCGCGCGGATGTCGTCGACGAGCGCCTCGGCCTTCTGCGCGGAGCGTCCCGGTCTTCACGTTCGGGCCGTCGAGGCGCCGGACCCACTCCTTGTCGAACACCGCCGGCATCGGGCGGATCGACTCGAGACGTCCTCGCGCAGCGGATCGAGGTGGTCGCGTCGCAGCACCTCCGCGCGGACCGCGGCGCGCCAGGCGTCGTCGGGGATGGGATCCCAGCCGCCGAAGACGAGGTCGTCGAGCGCCGGCGAGGGGGAGGACGTCGCGGATGCGCGGGCCGAGCGCCGCCGGCGCCGTCCTGCAGGTGCCCGAGCTGCGTGAGCGAGCCGACCGGATCTGGCGAGCTTCCGCCTCACCGCCTCCACGCCAGCGATGGCGGTGGTGGCGACCGCCCCCATTCCAGGGAGGAGGACCGCGAGCTTCTCCCCCGCGCGCGGCGTTCTCAGACCAGGAACCGTTCTCATCTCGACCCTTTCGGTTGCGACCGCTCGCACCGAAGCGGCCCGTCGTCCCTTCGACGGACCGCCGGGCAGCCGGGCGGCCGACCACACGTGCGCTCTTCTACCGCGGCCACGTGCCCGGAGGGAAGCGTGCCGGTTCGCGCACCCGCGGTCCCAGCGCGACGCTGGATCGTGAAGAAGCAGCCGAGAAGGTTAGAGGTCAAACGGATCCTCGGAGGGAGAGACCTCGTTTCACCTCGCACGGGGCGAGCGTGCGACCTTGCCCCGCGTCGCCCGTGCCGTCTACGCTCGAGCCGTGCTCGCCGCGCTGGCCGCCCTCGCCGTCCTCGCCGCACCGGCGCCCGAGGCCGCGGTCGCCCGCGCCCTCGTCGGCACGCCCGCGGGAGGGGCGCGCGCGGCCCTCGCGACCCGCCCCCTGCTCGGCGTGCCGTACCTCCCGTCGCCGCTCGGCGAGGGGGCGGGGCGCGACCCGGATCCCCGCTTCCGGCTCGATGCGTTCGACTGCATGACGCTGGTCGAGACGGCGGTGGCCCTGGGGAGCGCGGCCTCGCTCGACGACGCGCGCGCCGCGCTCGACGACGTGCGCTACTCCGGGACGCCCTCGTACGTGGCTCGCAACCACGAGGTGCTCTCGCAGTGGATCCCGGCCAACGTCGCGAAGGGATGGATCTCGGACGCGACCGCGCGCCTCGCCGGGGTCCCGGTGTCCACCGCGTCGAAGGAGTACTCGCCCGCCTCCTGGGCCGCCGTCCGGGCGGCCGGGCGCGGAATCCCGTGGCTGCCCCGGTCGCGGCTGCCGGCCGGCCGGTTCGAGGTGTCGATTGTCGCGCCGGCGGACGTGCCCGCGGCCGCCCGCCAGCTCCCCGAGGGCACGGTCGTCTTCGTGGTCCGCGCCGACGCGCCCGAGCGGGCGACACGCGTGACGCACGCTGGGCTCGTCGTGTCCGGGCCGGGTGGCAAGCCGCTCATCCGGCACGCGACGTCCTCGCGGGGCGTGGAGTCGGTCATCCAGGAGCCGGTGGAGCGATTCGTCCGCCGCCAGCTGCAGGCCTATCCAGGGTGGCCGGTGGAAGGGCTGTCGTTCTTCGCGATCCGCGACGCGAGCGCGCGCGTGCGCGCCCTCGTGGCGCGCCCCGCGGCGGCGCCCGCGGCGGGCGAGGCCCCGGCCGCCTCGCCGCCTGCGGGCCTGTAGGTGGTTGCCCACTGCGCCCCCGGTGCCGATCCTGCGTGACGAGGGGCAGGGGGGGAACGGCGAGGGCGGCGGCCCACCGCAGCATCCGCGGGCAGGTCGTCGCCCTCGCCGTCCTGTCTGGGCGGGGCCCGCCCCCGGCTGCGCTCGCCCGAGCGTGACCTTGCGCTCGCATGGTAGATTCCGTCGCCCTCGGGCGCGGCGGGCGTTCCGCCCGCGCGAGCGGCGGGACGGAGCGCGGCGCGGTGGATCGGGCGAAGCTGGTCAAGGAGCTCAAGGGCTGGACGTTCACCATCCTCGCGGTCCTCGCGTTCCGGACCTTCCTGTACGAGGCGGTGTTCATCCCGTCGGGCTCGATGATCCCGACCCTGCAGATCGGCGACTACGTCATCGTCGAGAAGTGGGCCTACGGCGCCCGGCTCCCCTTCACGCGCACCGCGCAGGCGACCTGGTCCTCGCCGAGGCGCGGCGACATCGTGGTGCTCCTCGCGCCGCCGGGGAACCCGCGGGACGACGACCTCATCAAGCGGGTGGTGGGCGTCGGCGGCGACACGATCGAGATCCGCGACGGCCACCTCGTCGTGAACGGCGAGCCGGTGCCGCGCGAGCGGATCTCCGGGCCGTGCGCGTACCAGAACAAGCCCGAGGGCGGCGAGTGGCGCGAGGAGCCGTGCGTCGACTTCGTCGAACGGCTCGACCTGCACCGCTTCCACACCTACTGCACGCCCTGGATCCCGTGCGGCGACGTCGAGCCGCAGAAGGTGCCGCCCGGGACGGTGTGGCTCGCCGGCGATCACCGCGACCACTCCGCCGATAGCCGCGTCTTCGGCCCGGTGCCGGTCGGCCGGATCAAGGGGCGCGCCTGGATGGCGCTCGCCTCCTGGGGCCCGCGGGGCATCCGCTGGGACCGGCTCTTCCACTTCGTGAATCACTAGACACTAAACACCTGCGTCTTCCGCCGTCGGGCGGAAGACGCAGCGGGAGACGGTCGCGCGCGCGGCGCCCTCCGTGGCCTCGGGGCCGCGTGCCCCGGTCGCCCGCGGTGGGTCGACCCGGTGCCGCCGGGTATCGAGAAGGCCGTCGAGAATCCCTCCCTCTCCCCCGCGCCCCTGCAGCCTAGCCCCGGCCCGCGAGCAGCGCCGCCACCGCCTCGCGGACCGCCTCGGCGGCCCCCGCGACGGCCGCCGCGACCGCGGGGGTGAGCCCCTCCCCCACGTGCTCCATGTCCTGGACCTCCACCGCAACCACGTGGATCCGGGACGGAACCGGCGCGCCCGCCGCCCGTGCTCGCGCGAGCGCCGACGGCAGGCCGATGGAGTGCGGCGAAGGGCCCTCCGGCGCCCGCAGCGCCTCGAGCGGAAACGACAGCACCGTCCCCGGCGGATGGTTCCCGGTCCGGACCGCGTCGACCACCACGGCGGTGTCGAACCCATCGAGCTCGTCGAGGAGGTAGAGCCCGGAGACCGCCGTGCGGCGCACCACGGCGCCGGGGGGCGGGGCGGCGTCGAGGAGGTCGGCGACCCGCAGCGCGACGGCGTCGTCGCGGCGGAGCGCGTTCCCGAGGCAGAGGACCGCGATCACCCGTCCTCTCCCACGCGGCGGCGGATCACGTCCCGCACGGCGCCGTCGGGCCCGCGCAGCGTCACGACGAGCGGCAGCTCGCCCGGGAGCGCGTGCGACGCGCAGGCGTTGCACGGGTCGTAAGCGCGAAACGCCATCTCGAGCAGGTTGAGGAGCCCGTCGTCCACCTTCCCGTTCCGGATGAGGCCGCGCGCCGCCTTCCGCACCGAGACCTGGACCGAGGCGGCGTTGTGCTGCGAGGCGACGACGAGGTTCACCGCGGTGAGGATCCCGCTCCCGTCGGTCGCGTAGTGGTGGATGAGCGTCCCGCGCGGCGCCTCGACGGCCCCGACCCCCTCGCGCGGCCCCGGGAGCGGGTCCGGCACGGCCCGGACGTCGCGCGAGACGAGCTCGGGATCGGCCGCGAGCTGCTCCACGACCTCCGCCGCCTGGAGCGCCTCGACGAGCCGGGCCCAGTGGAAGGCCAGGGTCTGGTGGGCGGGCCAGCCGAGCTGGTCGAAGAGCCGCTGGCGCTCGGCCTCGGCGCGGTTCGTCGCCATCGCCCGGGCGACGTTCAGCCGGCCGAGGGGGCCGACGCGGTAGAGCCCGCTCTCGGCGCCCTCGACGAGCCCCTTCCAGCCCCGGGCCTTGAGGAAGGTGAGCTTCGCGTACGTCCACGGCTCGACCCGCTCGGCGAGGTGGTCGAGCCAGGCCGACGGCTCGAAGAGCGCGAGCTCCTCGCCCGTCGGGTCGATGACGCGGAGCTTCCCGTCGAGGAAGGTGAGGCGCCCGGCCTCGTCCACCATGCCCATCGAGTGGCAGCGGACGCGGAAGACCTCGCTCTCGATCACCTGGGCGTACTCCGGGTCCTCGAGCACCGCACGCCGGAACGACGCGAGGGTGTCCTCCGCGAATCGCACGAGGCGGGGCGCAGCCTCGCGGACCCGCCGGACGACGTCGGGGTCGAGGGGCCGGGAGATGCCGCCGGGCAGGGCGAACACCGGGTGGATGGTCCGCCCGGCGATGGCGGCCATCAGGTCGCGCGCCTCCTTGCGGATCGCGAGGATCCTCCCGCCGAGCTCCGCGCCCACCTTCGCGACGACGCCGAGCACGTTGCGCATGGGCGGCGGGGCGCGCGGTCCGGCGTAGAAGTCGGGGCCGCCGAGGTACCAGTAGTGGAGGAGGTGGTCCTCGAAGATGAAGAGGTTGTAGTAGAGCGCCTGGATCCGGCGGGCCGCCACCGGGGGCGACGCGGCGTAGAGCGCGTCCAGGGCGCGGACCGAGGCGAGGTGGTGGGCGGCCGGGCAGACGCCGCAGACGTGGGCGGTGAGCTGCGGCATCTCCTCCGCCGCGCGCCCCACGCAGAACGACTCGAACCCGCGCAGCTCCGGCACCTGGAGGAACGCGGTCTGGGCGTTCCCCTGCTCGTCGAGGATCACCTCGATGCGCCCGTGCCCCTCGAGCCGCGTGATCGGGTCGATCGTGATCCGCCGCGTCATGAACGCTCCGGGGGCCGCGCGGCGAGCGCAGGGGCAGCCGGATGAGGCTGCCCCGGAGCGAGCGGGGGGTCCGGGGGGTGCGAGGGCGTAGCCCGAGTGCCCCCCCGTCCAGATGGTCCGCAGGGGCAGCCGGATGAGGCTGCCCCGGAGCGAGCGGGGGGTCCGGGGGGGTGCGAGGGCGTAGCCCGAGTGCCCCCCCGTCCAGATGGTCCGCAGGGGCAGCCGGATGAGGCTGCCCCGGAACGAATGGCTCGCGGGGGCGCCGGGGAAGGAGCCCCGCCGCGTAGGAGTACCGCCAGAAGGTGCCGGCGGGATCGACGAGGTCCTGGGCGAGCGCCTCGCGCTCCTCCTCGCCCCCGGCGAGGAGCGAGGCGAAGGCGGAGAGCATCGCGGCCCCCGCGTCGCGGACCCCGTCGAGGGGTCCGAAGCAGCCGCGACAGGGCATCCCCGCCTCGACGCAGCCGGGCTGGCAGCCCTGGCGCGTCCCCGGCCCCATGCAGACGAGCCCCTGCGCGAGGAAGCAGCGCTCCGGGTCGATCGGACTCGTCGCGAGGCGGCGGAGCGACGAGATCTCGATGGACTCGGGCTTCGACTCCGTCCGGGGGCAGGTCTCGCAGAGCGACGCGTTCGGGGCGAGGACGGCGCCGCGCGGCGGCGGGTCGCCGCGAGAGGAGGGCGTCGACCGCGGCGGCGATGAGCGCCGGCGACGGCGGGCAGCCCGGCAGGACGTAGTCGACCTCCACCACGTCGCCGAGCGGCAGGGTCCGCGAGAGGAGGACGGGGAGCGACAGGTCGTGGCCGCCGGCGTGCACCGGCTGCCCGGGGAGCGGCCCCCCGGGGTTCGAGATCGAGGGCGGGCGGCGGTAGGCGGCGTCGAGGATGTCGCGGCGGCTCGCGGAGGTTCCCGAGGCCGACCACGCCCCCGAGGTGGGCGCAGGCGCCGAAGGCGACGAGGATCCGCGCCTTGCGCCGGAGGAGCTGCGCCCACTCGTCCTGCTCGGTGAGCCGCACCGCGCCGTTCACGAACGCGACGTCGATCGCGCCGTCGGGCAGCGCCTCCACGTCGTGGCGCTTGAAGTCGAGGGCGACGGGCCACAGGACGACGTCCACCTTCGCGAGGAGCGCGGGGAGGTCGTCGCCGAGATCGAGCACCGCCTCCTCGCAGCCGCCGCAGGAGGCGTTCCAGTAGAACGCGAGCTTCGGGCGCGCCGACGCCGGGGCCGGCGTGGCCTCCTGGATCCCGTCGAGCCGGTGGGGCGCGAGCCGGATCGCGTCCTCCACCTCCTCGAGGGCCCGCTCGCGGTAGTCGAGCGGGCCGAGGGCGCGCAGGTCGTCCGTCATCTCGGTGACGAGCGCGGCGAACCGCTCCGCCTCGGACCCGCTCGCCCAGGCGATCCGGAACCGCGCCGGCTCGATCCCGGCCTGCGCGAGGGCCCGGGAGAGCACCGCGTGCCGCGCCGCAGCCCGGAGGTTCCCGTCCACGTAGTGGCAGTCGCCGGGGTGGCAGCCCGCGACGAGCACGCCATCCGCGCCCTCGCGGAACGCCTGCAGGATGAAGGCGGGCTCGACGCGCCCGGTACACATGACACGGACGGTGAGGAGGCTCTGCGGATAGGCGAGCCTGGCCTGGCCGGCGCGGTCGGCCGCCTGGTACGCGCACCAGTTGCAGAGGAACGCGACGATCCTGGGCTCGCGCGCCGTCATGGCTTACCGGTCGCCGGCGTGCGTGGAGCGAGCGGGGGGCTCGGGGGGGCGCGAGGGCGCAGCCCGAGTGTCCCCCCGGTCAGAAGTCCGGAGATCTCTGCCTCGATCTGCGCCCGGGTGAAGTGGCGCGCGCTCGCTGCGCCGGTCGCGCAGGCGGCGGCGCAGGTCCCACAGCCGCGGCAATGGATCGCCTCGACGACCGCCTTCCGCTCGGGCCCCAGCCGCACCGCTCCGAACGGGCAGGCCGCGACGCAGATCCCGCAGCCGCCGCAGAGCGCGACGTCGACCACCGCCGCGAGGGGCTCGAGGGCGCGGCGCTCGCCCGGGACGAGCGAGGCGTGGACGAGCCCGGCGGCCGCCGCGCCATCGCGGATGGCCTGGGCGATGGTCCGCGGCCCCGCCGCCGCGCCCGCCACGTACACGCCGGCGATGCGCGTGGCGGTGGGCTCGAAGGGGCTCGCGGCGCGATCGAGGAGGAAGCCCCGGTCCCCGAGATCGAGCCGCAGCAGGCGCGCGAGCGCCTCGGCGCCCGCGGCCGGCCGCGCTGCGCCGTGGATCACGACGAGGTCGGCCTCGTGGACGCCCGCGCCGGGCCCGCAGAGCGGGACGCGCAGCGCGCCCCCGGCGGCCTCGATGGCTTCCGGCGCGATCCGGCCCGGGACGAAGGCGATCCCCTCCCCGGCGAGCTCCGCGGCGCGACGGCGGAGCTGCGGCACCCGGTCGAGGTCGCCGGCGACCGCGATGGAGGCGCCGGGCATCCTGGCGCGGAGGAGGTGCGCGAGCTTCAGCACCTCGAGCGACGCGAGGTCGCCGTCGTCGTCCGCGTCCGCGGCGAGGAGGACGGCCGCCGGCTCGCGCCCGCCGGCCCCGCGCACCGCGCCGGAGGTGGGGCCGTTCGGGTGGAGCATCCGCTCGAGCTGGTACGAGGACACGACCCCGTCCGGACCGTCGACCTCGCCCGGGGCGAGGCCCGTCGCGACCACCACCGCGCCCACCCTGACCGTCCGCCGCGCGGGGGCGGCGCCGTCGAGCCGGATCGCCCCGAAGGCGCACGCGGCGAGGCACGCCTTGCAGTCCTCCCCGCGCGAGCGCAGGCAGGCGTCGCGGTCGAGGACCGACACGTGGGGCAGGCAGCCGACGTACGGGAGCCCGATCGCCCTCGCGTCCGCGAGCCCGGCGGCGTACCGATCGGCCCGCTTCGCCGGGCAGACCTTGGCGCACTCGCCGCACCCGAGGCAGACGGTCGGGTCGACCCCGCGGGGCCGCAGCTCGAGCTCGACCTCGAAGCGGCCGGCCGCACCGCGGACGCGCGCCACCTCGGCCCCGGTGAGCACCTCGATCGACGGGTGGTGCAGCACGCCGTCGAGCACCGGCTCGAGGAAGCAGCTCGCGCACTCCAGGTCCGGGAAGGTCTCGTCGAGCTGGTTCGCGAGGCCGCCGAGGACGAAGGTCGACTCGGCGAGGATCACCTTGCGCCCCTTGCCCGCCAGGGTCCGCGCCGCCGAGAGCCCCGCCGCGCCCCCGCCGACGACGAGGACGTCGGCTGCGACCTCGACCTCCTCGGCCGGGAGGGGACGGTGGAGCGGCAGCCGGGCGAGCGCGGCCCGGACGAGGCGACCGGCCCGCTCGGTCGCGGCGCCTCCGTCGCCGCCCAGCCAGTCGACCTGCTCGCGCAGGTTCACCATCTGGAGGAGCCACGGGGATCTCCCAGCGCCGGCGAGGACCCCGCGGAACGTGGCCTCGTGCTCGCGCGGGGAGCAGGCCGCGACGACGATCGAATCGAGGTCGTGGCCGCGAATCCGCTCGGTGAGCCACGCCTTCCCCTCGGGAGAGCACAGCACCGGGTGCGTCGCGACGTCAGCGGCGCCCGGCCAGCCGGCCGTCTCCAGCTCCCCGATGCGGACGACCTGCCCGAGGTTCGGACCGCAGCGGCAGAAGAAGAGCCCGGTCCGGCCGGCCTGCTCCTGGGTCGGCGCCCCGTGGGCCCCCCGCGACTCTCGCTCGGTCACGCCGTCCCGTCGGCCTCAGCCTCAGTACTGGATCTGGATGACGGTCTTCACGCCGTCGCCGCGCACGGAGAGGAGCGTCTTCTTCCGCCGATCGCAGAACGTGCGGATGTCCTTCTCGAAGGTCGGACAGTCGCCGACGATCTCCACGATCGTGCCGGCGGGCGTCTCCGCCGTCTCGACGGCGAGCTTGAGGACGGGCTGGGGGCAGCGCATCCCGGTGCAGTCGATCCGCATCAAGTTGAGTCCCACGCCGCTGCCCCCTCGGTGGACCGTGCGCCAGGACGGGGATCGACCGCACCCGCCGTGCGAATTCGAGATTAGCCGCACCACCTGACCGGCGTCAAACCAGGCCTGCGCCCCTGGGCGCTGGCCGGCGGCCGGACGGCGCATCGATTCAGTACTTCGCGTCCTCCGCCTCGATGAGGCGGTAGATCTCCTCGGCCGAGGGGGCGCGGAGGATCGACTCGCGGAACGCCGGGTTCTTGAAGATCCGGCTGATCCGGGCGAGCGCCTTGAGGTGCGCGCCGGCGGAGTTCTCGGGGGCGAAGAGCGCGAAGAACAGGTGCGTCGGCCGCCCGTCGATGGCGCGGAAGTCGATGCCCTGCACGGCGCGGCCGAAGCTCGCGATGAGGCCCGGGAGACCCGGCACCTTCCCGTGCGGGATCGCCACGCCCTCGCCGATGCCCGTCGAGCCGAGCTTCTCCCGCTCGAGGAGCGTGTCGAGGAGCTTCTGGGCGTCCACCCGGTGCGCCGCCGCCAGCGGGCGGCACAGCTCCGCCAGGACCGCAGGCCCCGTCGTGCCGGACAGGTTCGCGATCACCGCGTCGAACCGGAGGAACTCGACGATCTTCATGGTGGACCGGCGTCAGCTAACACAGGTGGCAACGGGACGGCAAGAAGGCAAGCCGATGCGCGCCCGACCGGCGCGGACGATCGGCGGTTCCCCGGGCCGGCGAAGCGCGCCGGCCCGGGGCGGCCGCCGGTCCGGCTAGGCGGACCGCGCCTCGATGAGGCCGAAGTTCCCGTCGTCGCGCCGGTAGACGACGTTGACGGCGCGATCGATGGCGTTCTGGAACACGTAGAAGCGGGCGTCGAGGAGCTCGAGCTGCAGGATCGCCTCGTCCACCGTCATCGGCTTCGCCTGGAACTGGCTGCTCTTCACCACCCGGTGGCTCGGGCGGTCGGGATTCTCGAGGATGTCGAGGACGTCGTGGCGGACCTCGACGGGCCGGCCCTCCGCGTGCCCGTTGGCCTTGTGGTGGTCGTAGAGCTTCGACTTGTGCTTCTTGAGCTGCTTCTCGATGCGGTCCGCGGCCGCGTCGATGGAGGCGTACATGTCCTGGGAGCGGCCGGTGCCTCGGAGGAGGAACCGCCCGGCCTTCACGGTGATCTCGGCGTGGTGATCGAGGTTCTCGACGTGCAGGACGGCGTGCGCCTCGCTGGGCCGATCGATGTACTTCTCGACGTGGGCGACGCGATCGCGGACGTGGGTCTTGAGGGCGTCGGTGGGCTCCAGATGGCGGAAGGTGATGTTCACCTGCATGGACCTCGCCTCCTTGGGACGGCCTGGAAATGCTTCGGCCGCGGCCGGCGGGTTGCGAAAACCCGCCGCCTCCGCGGCCGATCGATGTCAGCAGGGCTGCCGACATGCTCGCGAACATCATAACAGGGGGTCGTCGCGCGGGATCGCCGGGCCCGTGCGGGGACCTCGCTCTTCCGGGGCGTCCTGTAACGGTGCGGGCGCAAGGCCGCCCGTCCCGCGAACGCGGGGCACCAGGGCGCGCGGGCGGGCCGGCTAGAAGTACTTCTTCCGCTTCGAGGACGGCAGGATCCCGAGCACCTCGCGGTACTTCGCGACGGTCCGGCGGGCGATCTCGATGCCCTGGGCCTTCAGGATCTCGACGATCTTCTGGTCGGAGTGGGGGTGCTTCGGGTCCTCGGCCGCCACGATCTGCTTGATGTGGTTCTTCACCGCCTCGCTGGCGATCTCGTCGCCGCCGGTGCGGTCGATGGCCGAGTTGAAGAAGAACTTGAGCTCGTAGATGCCCTGCGGCGTGTGGACGTACTTGTTCGTGGTCACGCGCGACACGGTCGACTCGTGCATGCCGATGTCCTCGGCGACGTCGCGCAGGATGAGCGGCTTCAGGTAGGCGATGCCCTTGTCGAGGAAGTCGCGCTGGAACTTCACGATCGACTCGGTGACCTTGTAGATGGTGCGCTGCCGCTGGTGGATGGAGCGGATGAGCCACACCGCGCTGCGCAGCTTGTCCTGGATGTACTCCTTGGCCTCGCCCGCCTGCCCGTTCTTGAGCGCGGCCCGGTACATGCCGGAGATGCGGAGCTTGGAGAGCCCGTCGTCGTTCAGGACGGTGACGTACTGGTCGCCCATCTTGTGGACGTAGACGTCGGGGGTGATGTACTGCGGCTCCTCGCCGGAGAAGGCGCGGCCGGGCTTCGGCTCGAGGCGGCTGATCACCTTCACCGCCTTCACGACCTCCTCGATGGGGATCTTGAGGTCCTTGGCGATCGCCGCGTAGTTCTTCGACTCGAGGTGCTTCAGGTGGCGCTCGATGATCGCCACGATCTCGGGCGTGTCGGCGTTCAGGATGCCGGACCTGGATCAGCAGGCACTCGCGCAGGTCGCGGGCGGCGACGCCCACCGGGTCGAGCTGCTGGACCTGCTTCAGCACCGTCCTCGGCGAACTCGACCCCCACGCCCGCCTCGAAGGAGACGCGCATGAGCGGGTCGCGCGGTCGCCGCGTCCTCCGGCCTCCCCCTCGACCGCGCGGCATCTTGAAGTAGCCGTCCTCGTCGAGGTTGCCGATGATGAGCATCGCGACCTGCTCCTCCTCGGGCGTGAAGTTGGAGAGGCGGAGCTGCCAGACGAGGTGGTCGACGAGGTCGGTCTTGCGGGTGAGCGTCGCCTCGAACCCGGGCAGCTCCTCGTCGGCGATGTTCCGGTTCGACGGCGCGGTGTGGCCCTGGAGCTGGTAGTGGTCGAGGTACTGGTCCCAGTCGATCTCGTTGGCGCCCTCCTCGCCCTTGACCTCCTCGCGCCTTCTCGGCCTCCTTGTGCTCGGGCTTCGCGTCGTGGTCGGCTGACCTCGGCCGGGCTGTCGCCGCTCTGGACGCGGCTCCTCCTCGGGCTCGTCCGCGCCCTCGAGGAGCGGGTTCTCGGTCACCTCGGTGCGGATGAGGTCGACGAGCTCCATCCGCGAGAGCTGCAGGAGCTTGATGGCCTGCTGCAGCTGGGGGGTCATCACCAGCTGCTGCGTCATCTTCAGGTGCTGCTTCAGCTCGAGGCCATCGGTCAGCTCCATCGCGGCGCGTGGTCGTCGTCCAGCCGGAACTTCTCGCCGAGGTAGACGGCGCGCGCCTGCGGCGCAGGCGGCGATCTCGGCGGGCGTCCCCGCCTCGAGGATGGAGCCGGCCGAGAGGATGTAGGCGCGGCCGCAGATGCCGAGCGCCTCGCGCACCGCGTGGTCGGTGATGAGCACGCCGATGCCGCGGTCGCGCAGCCCGCCGATGAGCCGCTGCAGCTCGCCGACCGCGATGGGGTCGACGCCCGCGAAGGGCTCGTCGAAGAGGATGTAGCGCGGCGACGAGAGGAGGCTCCGCGCCACCTCGGCGCGGCGCCGCTCGCCGCCGGAGAGCTGCTCGCCGAGGCTGACTCCGCCACCTTCTCGAGGCGGAACTCGGCGAGGAGCGCGCGGCGCGCGCTCCTCGCGCTCGCGCCGCCCGACCCCGAGCGCCTCGAGGACGCCGGTGAAGTTCTGGCGGACGGTGAGCTGCCGGAAGATCGACGCCTCCTGCGGGAGGTACCCGACCCCGAGCCGCGCCCGGCGGTGCATGGGGAGGCGGGTGAGGTCGACGTCGCCGAGGAGGACGCGGCCGGCCTCGGGGACGACGAGGCCGACCACCATGTTGAACGAGGTGGTCTTGCCGGCGCCGTTCGGGCCGAGCAGCCCGACCACCTCGCCCGGGCGCGACGTGGAACGAGACCTGGTCCACCACGCGGCGGCCGCGGTAGGTCTTCACGAGCCCCTCGGCGCGCAGGACGCACCGGCTCGCTCACGGCCGCTTCTCCTTCCTGGCCTTGCGCTGGTCCTCGGCGAGGCGGCGCCGCGCCTCGAGCTCCTCGCCCGGCAGCGTGATCACCGTCGGGCTCTCCTTGGACCCCTCGAGCTTCGCCTCGTCCGCCTTGAGGTCGTAGACGAGCTTGGCGCCGCGGGCCTCGGAGCCGCCGTCGCGCAGGACCGGGTTCCCCTCGCACACCACCCGCTCCGCGATCTCGTCGAAGGTCGCCTGATCGCAGGTGACGACCCGGGTCCCGCGGGCGAACCGGACGTCCCCGGTGCAGGTCGCCGTGACGATCTGCCCGGCCTCGTCGGTCTTGGCGACGATGCGGCGGCAGGTCAGGGTGGCGTCGTCGCGGGTGAGGACCACCGGCTTCTTCCCGCTGAAGGTCACCTCGTGCTTCTGGAAGGCGTACTGGACCTCGTCGGCGTCGACGCGCACCGGCGGCGCCGCGCATCATCGGCGGCCGCCGGCGCCTTCGGCGCGGCCAGGGCGAGGGCGAGGAGGAGCGCGCCGGTCACCGGCCCCCCGGGAGACCCGCGACGAGCCGCGCGCCGCCGCGGACGACGATGCTGCCCTCGTCCGGATCGAGCGTGAAGCCGGTGCCGGTGAGCCGGTAGCCCCGCCCGGCCACGACCACCGGGTCCTCGCCGCGGACGAGGCCGTCGCCGCCGTCCGGCTCCGGCTCGTACCGGGCGCGCTCGGTGCGCGCGGAGTCCTCGCCCCGGGACACCACCACGCCGCCCGTGGCCGCGAAGATCCGGGAGAGGAGCGAGCCCTCGCCCGCCGGCGCCGTGACGCGGACCGGCGTCGCGCCGCCGCGGGGAGCGTCGCCTCGACCTGGCGCGCCCGGAGCTCCGACGAGTCCCGCCGGAGCGACGCTGCCGTCGGCCTCGCCGTAGGCGCGGAGCGTCGTCCCCGCGGTAGATGCGGAACCGGACGCCGTCGAGCTTCAGCTCAGGGGCCACGGTCTGGGTGTCCCGGCGCGCCGCACCCCCGCAGCCGAGGGCTGCGAGGAGGGTCAGCGCCGTGGCGAAGTGTGCGGTCATCCTCATGCAAACGCGCTGAAACATAGCATTCTTTCCGGGCACGATCGACGGGCACGGGCCTTGCTAAGTGAGCCGAGGACCTAGCCGCCGGAAAGTGCAGCGGTTTTCGGCACCGGCTTTGCTTGGGGTCCGCCACCGGGGCCCTCGGTTGGGGGGCCAGCGGGGGACGGTGCCGACTTCCAGCGCTCGTGCATCCAGACCCACTCCGCCGGATTGCGCCGGATGGCGTCCTCCAGCACCGCCGTGCAGGCGGCCGTCAGCCGGATGGCCTCCGCCTCGCGGTCGGGGGCGTCGGGGTCGTAGGGGATCTCGACCGCGGAGACCTCGTGGCCGTCCCCCGGTTTCGCCCCGCGCCGCCGGCACGGTCCCGACGACGACCGGCGCCCGGAACCGGAGGGCGAGGTCCGCGGCGGCGCGCGGCGTGAACGCGGGCCGGCCGAAGAACGGGACGAAGACCCCCTGCACGCTCGTGTCCTGGTCGATGAGGATGCCGAGGATCTCCGTTCCGCTTGAAGCAGCGGATCATGCGCCCGGGCCGTGGCGGGGTCCTCGCGCCAGAGCGTCTCGACGCCGCCCTGCGCGGCGCGCCTTCTCGATGAGCGACGTTCACGCCGGGGTCGGATGGTCGCCTTCGCGATGGTCGCCGCCGGCCAGGGGCCGAGACGCGGCACACGCTGCGCCATGAGCTCCCAGTTCCCGACGTGGCCGGCGACGTAGACGAGCCCGCGGCCGCGGCCGAGGGCGCCCCGGAAGACCTCCTCGGCGCCGGGGGCGAGGCCGACGTAGTCGTCGAGCCGGCTCCGCCAGCGCGGGACGGTCACGACCTCCGCCGCGAGCCAGGCGAGGTGGACGAGGCAGGCGCGGGCGATGGCCTCCCGCTCCGCGGGCTGCCTCTCCGGGAACGCGGTCGCGAGCTGCTCGAGCATCTGCCGGCGGGTCCCCCGCGCGACGAGCCAGGCGAGACGGCCGACCCCCGTCGCGAGGGCGAGGGCGGCCCGGAGCGGGACGAGCCCGAGCAGCCTGATCGCGGCGACGAGGAGCGCGGAGCGGACGCTCCGCTTGATGCGCTTGTGCAGCGGGACCGTCATCGACGCGGGAAGGTACCACCGGGCGCCCCGCCCCGGCAGACCCCCTCCCCGGCCCTCGCCCGCTGCGCGGGAGAGCGGGAAGGGTCACCACCCGCTAGCGGGGCGCGAGCCCCTTCGCGCGGAGGATGAGCTCGCACAGCTCCCGGACCGCGCCGCGGCCGCCCGGAGGCGCGGGTGACGAGGTGGACCGCCTCCGTGACCTCGGGGAGCGCGTCGGCCGGGCAGGCGGAGAGGCCGACGCGCCGGAGGAGCGGGACGTCGTTCACGTCGTCGCCCATGTACGCGACCTCCTCGTCGGGGATGCCGAGGTGGGCGAGCCGCGCGTAGCCGGCGAGCTTGTCGCGCTCGCCGAACACGAGGTGCTTGAAGCGCAGCTCGCGCAGGCGCGCCTCCGAGGCCTTCCCGGGCCGGCCCGAGATGACGCCGAAGGCGACGTGGTCGCGCAGGAGCACGATCCCGTGGCCGTCCTTCACGTCGAAGGCCTTGAGCGCCTCGCCGCCCGGCGCCGTAGTAGAGCCGGCCGTCGGTGAGGACGCCGTCGACGTCGAGGAGGACGAGCCGGATCCTCGCGGCGCGTGCGACGAGCGCCTGCGGCGAGATCCGGGCGCGCGAGCGCGGGCCCTTCGACCGCGAGGCGCGGGCCGGGCTCACGGCTGCCCCAGCGCGCGGCGGATCGCGAGCACGTCGCGGAGGATCCGGTCCGCCAGGTCGAAGTCGAGCGAGTTCGGCCCGTCGGACTTCGCGACGGCGGGGTCCTCGTGGATCTCCATGAAGAGCGCGTCGATCCCCACCGCCGCCGCGGCGCGCGCCAGCGGCGCCACGAACTGCCGCTCGCCGCCGGTGACGTCGCCGCCGCCCCCGGGGAGCTGCACGGAGTGGGTCGCGTCGAGGCAGACCGGCACCCCGAGCTCGCGCATGATGACGAGGCCGCGCATGTCCACGACGAGGTTGCCGTAGCCGAAGGTCGCGCCGCGCTCGATGAGCAGACGTTCGCGTTGCCCGCCTCGCGGCACTTCGCGACGGCGTGGCGCATGTCGCGGGGCGCGAGGAACTGCCCCTTCTTCACCGAGACGGTCCGGCCGTGCTTCGCGC
Organism: uncultured delta proteobacterium; assembly: GCA_963739565.1. Taxonomy (GTDB): domain Bacteria; phylum Myxococcota; class Myxococcia; order Myxococcales; family Anaeromyxobacteraceae; genus Anaeromyxobacter. Next base: position 433,292 of record CAVUBF010000002.1, read on the forward strand.
AGGCGATGACGAGGTCGGTCTGGCGGCACAGGAACGCCGGGACCTGGAGCAGGTCCACGACCCGCCCCGCCGGCTCCGCCTGCCAGGTCTCGTGCACGTCGGTCGTGCAGGGGAGCCCGGTCTCGCGCTTCACCGCCTCGAACGCCGCGAGCCCGGCCTCGAGCCCCAGGCCGCGGAAGCTCTTGCCGGAGGAGCGGTTCGCCTTGTCGAAGCTCGCCTTGAAGACCACCGGCAGCCCGTGCTTCGCCGCGAGCGCCTTCACCTTCCGCGCGTGGGCGAGGGCGTGCGCCTCCGACTCCATCACGCAGGGCCCGGCGATGAGGAGGAGCTTCCTCCCGTCGCCGACCTCGTGCCCGGCGATGCGGGCGAGGACCTTCGTCACGTGTTGCCGCTCCGCCGGCATCGACGGCGACCTCGCTACCCGCTCTTCCCCACGGGCAGCTTCGTCACCGCCGCGCCGGTGCCCCGCCGGGCCTGGTCGCGGTGCTCGCGCGCCGCCTGCGACGAAGCCGGCGAAGAGCGGGTGCGGCCGCGAAGGGCTTCGACTTGAACTCGGGGTGGAACTGGCAGCCCACGAAGTGCGGGTGGTTGTTCAGCTCGATCATCTCGACGAGGTTCAGGTCCGGGTTCACGCCGGAGAAGACCATGCCCGCCTGCTCGTACTGCGCCGCGGTAGGCGTTGTTGAACTCGAAGCGGTGGCGGTGGCGCTCCTGGATGAGGTCCGCGCCGTACAGCTCGCGCGCCTTCGTCCCGTCCTTGAGCGCGCACGGGTAGCTGCCGAGCCGCATCGTGCCGCCCTTCGTCGGCGACGCCCCTTCTGGCGCCTCCATGAGGGTGACCACCGGGTGCGGCGTCTTCTCGTCGAACTCGAGCGAGTTCGCGCCGTCGAGGCCGAGCACGTCGCGGCCGAACTCGATGACCGCCATCTGCAGGCCGAGGCAGATCCCGAAGAACGGGACCTTCTTCTCGCGGGCGTAGCGCACGGCCAGGATCTTCCCCTCGGTGCCGCGCACGCCGAAGCCGCCCGGGACGAGGATCGCGTCCACCTGGTCGAGCTCGGAGAGGTCGCCCTCCTCGAGCTTGGTCGAGTCGATGAACATCGTGCCGGACCCGGACGTCGCTCGGCGATGCCGCCGTGGACGAGCGCCTCGTTGAGGCTCTTGTAGCTCTCGTGCAGCTCCACGTACTTGCCGACGACGCCGATCCGCACCTCGCCGCTGCTGCGGCGCCTTCACCTTCTCGACGATCGCCTCCCAGCGCTCGAGGCGCGGCGCGCGGCTCCAGATGTTGAGGAGCTCGGCGAGCTTGTCGTCGAGCCCCTCGGCGTGGAGCGCGAGCGGCACCTCGTAGATCGACGAGCACGTCGAGGGCGGTGAAGACCGCCGACGGGTCGACGTTGCAGAAGAGCGCGATCTTGTCCTTCATCTCGCGCGAGATCTCGCGGTCCGCGCGGCAGAGCAGGATGTCCGGCTGGATGCCGATCTCGCGCAGCTCCTTCACCGAGTGCTGGGTCGGCTTGGTCTTGAGCTCGCCGGCGGCGGCGATGTAGGGCACGAGCGTGAGGTGGACGTAGAGCGCGTTCTCCTCGCCCACGTCGTACTTCATCTGCCGGATGGCCTCGAGGAACGGGAGCGACTCGATGTCGCCGACCGTGCCGCCGACCTCGACGATGAGCGATGTCGGCGCCGCCCGCCGCCTCGCGGATCACCGCCTTGATCTCGTCGGTGATGTGGGGAATGACCTGCACGGTCTTGCCCAGGTACTCGCCGCGCCGCTCCTGCTGGATGACGGCCTGGTAGATGCGGCCGGTCGTGAAGTTGTTCTTCCGGGTCATCTTGGCGCTGGTGAAGCGCTCGTAGTGGCCGAGGTCGAGGTCGGTCTCCGCGCCGTCGTCGGTGACGTAGACCTCGCCGTGCTGGAACGGGCTCATCGTGCCCGGATCGACGTTGATGTACGGGTCGAGCTTGAGGTGCGTGACCTCGAGGCCGCGGTTCTCGAGCAGCGCGCCGATCGACGCGGCCGCGAGCCCCTTGCCGAGCGAGCTCACCACGCCGCCGGTGACGAACATGTACTTCGTCTTCTTGCCGCGCTTCACCATGGCCCTCCCCCTTCCGCTCACGTTTCCCGCCGCGAGGACCGCCCGAGCGCGCTCGAGGTCCTCCGGCGTGTCGATGCCGAACCCGCCGTAGCGCGGTGTCGGCGACCCGGATCCGGTGCCCGTGCTCGAGCGCGCGGAGCTGCTCGAGCGACTCCTCCGGCCTCGAGCCGCCCCGGCGGCAGCGCGGCGAACTCCTGGAGGAACGCGGCGGTGAAGGCGTAGATGCCCACGTGCGCCCGGGCCAGGGCGCTCGTCGCCCCCGGCGCGCCGGTGCGGGATCGCCGCGCGCGAGAAGTAGAGCGCGTCGCCGCGAGGTCGCGTCACGACCTTCACCACCTGCGGCCGCTCGAGCTCGCCCTCGGCGAGCGGGCCGGGCGAGCGTCGCCATGTCCACCCCGGGTCGCCATGGCCGCGACGAGCGTCTCGATGGCCTCGGGCTCGATGAGCGGCTCGTCGCCCTGGAGGTTCACGACCATCGTCCGGCGCCGGCCGCAGCTGCCGCGCCGCCTCCGCCACGCGGTCGGTCCCCGTCGCGGCGGGCCCGGTCACGATCGCCTCCGCCCCCGCCCGCTCCGCCGCCCGGCGATCCGCTCGTCGTCCGTCGCGACCGCGACGACGTCCACGCCGCGCGCGCGACGCGCGCGCTCGACGACGTGGGCGATGATGGGAATACCAGCGAGATCGGCGAGGGGCTTACCGGGAAACCGCTGAGCGCCGAAGCGGGCCGGAATGATGACGGAGATTCGTCTCAAACCGGGACGCCAAACTACGCGGCGCGATCGATCGCGTCAACCGTCGAGTCGGGAAAAGGCGGGAACGCTCGCGATTTCCGGCGCGTCACTTCACGATCTGCACGGCGGTACCCTGCCCCTCCGAGGGAGAGGCGTTCGGCCGGTCGCGCGCCGGGATGGCGTAAAGCCGCGGGCGGTGCTCCACGATGGCGCTCGCCGGCACGTCGACCCAGACCGGGTCGGCGTCGGCGTAGCCCGTCAGCACGACCTTCACCTTGTGCTTCCCGGGCTTCACGACCCGGAGCACCGGCGTCTTGCCGACGAGCACGTCGTCCACCGTCACCATCGCACCCGGCGCGTCGGTCGTGACCTTCAGCACCCCCGTCGCCTCCTGGCCGCCCTCGAGCAGGGCCGGGGCCGAGTCAGCGACGTCCTTCTGCAGCCGCCGCGAGGCGATGGCGATCTCGCGCTCGAGCCCTCCGAGGCGCGCGCCGGTCTTCGCGTCGGCGTTGACGATGGCGACCCGGTACGAGGCGCCGCGCTGTCCGAGCGTCCCGCCCACAATCCGGTCCACCCCGAGCCGCGCGCCGCGGTCGGCGAGGCAGCGGGCGTCGTCGCCGCAGCCCACGAGGGAGGCGTGCGCGGACCTCCCGAGCTTCTGCTCCACCGCCGCAGGCCCGAGCACCTCGTACCCGGACGCGGCGGCCTTCTTCGCGAAGGCCTCCGCGACGCTCTTGCCGGTGTTCGCGAGCTGGGGCGGGGCGTCGAGGGTCACGACGGCGACCCGCGGGGCGGCGGACGCGGCGCCCCCCGCGAGGGCCAGGGCGGCGGCGAGCGGACGGAGGAGCGAGGGCATGGAGCCCGATGGTGGCAAGGCGCCCCCTCGCGTTCAAGTGCTATGTTCGCCGCCGTGACGCAGGTCGTGCGGGTCCGCTTCTCGGTCGAGCCGAACTACGCCGGATGGCGGCTCGATCGCTACCTCCAGGAGAAGATTCCGCGCCTCTCCCGCGAGCGGGTGCAGCACCTCATCGAGCACCGGCTCGAGTGCGAGGGCGGCCGCCGGCTCAAGCCGGCGACCCGGGTCGTGTCCGGCCTCGCCTTCGCCCTCCTGAAGGACGCCGAGCCCGAGCCGGAGGTCCCCCTCGAGTTCGGGATCATCCACGACGACGGCGCGCTCCTCGTGGTGGACAAGCCGGCCGGGCTCCCGGTCCACCCGACCGCCCGCTACTCCGCGAACACCTTCACCTCCGTCGCCCGGCTCCGCTTCCCCGAGCGCAAGGTGGACCCCGCCCACCGCCTCGACCGCGAGACCTCGGGCCTGCTCGCCTGCGGCTCCGCCCCGGAGTGGACGAAGAAGCTGAAGCGCGCCTTCGCGGACGGCGCCGTCTCGAAGACCTACCTCGCCATCGCCTGCGGGTCGCCGGCGGACGGGGTGTTCACGGTGGACGCGCCCCTCGCCATCACCCTCGCCTCGACGGTCCGGGTCCGGATGCACGTGTGGACCGGCGAGCGCGGCCTGCCGTCGGTGACCGACTTCGAGGTGCTCGAGCGCCGCACGGCCGCCGACGGCGCGCCCGTCTCGCTCCTCGCGTGCCGGCCGCGGACCGGCCGGCAGCACCAGAATCCGCGCGCACCTCCACCACGCCGGGCTCCCGCTCGTCGGCGACAAGATCTACGGCCCCGACGAGGGGATCTTCAATCGGTTCACGAAGCACGCGATGACCGACGAGGACCGCGCCGTCATGCGGCTGCCGCGCCAGGCGCTGCACGCCTGGCGGCTCGAGCTGCCCCACCCGCGCACCGGCGAGCGGCTCGCCCTCGAGGCGCCGCTCCCGCCGGACCTCGCGGGGTTCTGGGCGCGGTGCGTGACCGGCTGAGCCGGCCGGCCGTGGAGGCACCCGCGGCGGTCCGTTGCCATCCGCGCCCGCTCCGGTTAGACGTGGGGCGCGCCCGACGGGCGCGTCCATGCTCCCCACCGTGTAGAGCGACCTGGCCCTCACGCCCACTGCCGCGCGCGCCCCCGGGCGCCCGGCCCGCTCCGGGAGCATCCCTTGACGTCCTCCACGGTCCGCCTCGAGCGGATCTCCTTCGCGTATCGCGACGCGGTCCCCCTCCTCGAGGAGGCCTCCGTCCGGCTCGAGCCGGGCTGGACCGGCCTCGTCGGCGAGAACGGCTCCGGGAAGTCGACCCTCCTCCGGCTCGTCGCCGGAGAGCTCACCCCCGACCGCGGCCGGATCGCCATCGACCCGACCGGCGCGATCGTCGTGCTCTGCCCGCAGGGCGTCGACTCCCCTGGCGACGACGTCCGGGCGCTCGTCGAGCGCGACGACCGCGCCGCCCGGCGGATCTCGGGCCTCCTCCGGCTCGACGCGCGCGGGCTCGCGCGCTGGTCGACCCTCTCGCCCGGGGAGCGGAAACGCTGGCAGATCGGCGCCGCGCTCGCCCGGGAGCCCGAAGTGCTCCTCCTCGACGAGCCGACGAACCACCTCGACGCCCCCGGCCGCGCGCTGCTCGTCGCCGCGCTGCGCGAGCACCGCGGCGTCGGCGTGCTCGTGTCGCACGACCGGGTCCTGCTCGACACGCTCACCGCGCGCACCCTGCGGCTCCACCGCGGCGACCTCGCGCTGTACCCGGGCGCCTACGGCGAGGCGCGCCCGGACTGGGAGGCGGAGCTCCGCGCTGCCTGGGACGCGCGCGCCGCCGCCCAGGACGCGGCCCGCGCGGCGGCGCGACGGCTCGTCGAGGCGCGGCGGACCCGCGAGGCCGCCGAGCGGTCGAAGAGCGCCCGCCACCGCGACCCGAAGGACCGCGACGCGCGCTCCATGGGCGCGACCACGCTGCGGGGCTGGGCGGAGGACCGGCTCGGCGCCGACGTCCGGCGCCTGCGCAGCGCGGCCGAGCGCGCGTCCGTCGCCGTCCCGGGCGCGCCGCGCATCGCTGAGCTCGGCGGGTCGGTGTTCCTCGGCTTCGCCCGCGCGCCGCGCCCGGTGCTCGGGTCGCTCGAGGTCGACGCGCTGCCCGCGGCGGGCCCGGTCATCCTCCACGACGTCTCCGTCCGGCTCGGGCGCGACGACCGCATCCGGCTCGCCGGGGCGAACGGGGCCGGGAAGACGACGCTCCTCGAGGCGCTCCGCGCCGCCTCCGGGCTCCCGCCGGAGCGGCTGGTGTACCTCCCGCAGGAGCTCCCCGCCGGCGCCGGCGACGCGCTGCGGGAAGAGATTCGTCCGCCTTCAGCCAGAGGCGCGCGGCCGGGTGCTGTCGGTGGTGGCGGCCCTGGGCTGCGATCCGGCGCGCCTCCTCGCCTCGGGCGCGCTCTCGCCGGGCGAGGCGCGCAAGCTCCACCTCGCCCTCGGGATGGGGCGGCACGCGTGGGCGCTGCTCCTCGACGAGCCCACGAACCACCTCGATCTCCCGAGCGTCGAGCGGCTCGAGGCCGCGCTCGCCGCCTACCCCGGGGCGCTGCTCCTCGTGACGCACGACGACGGGCTCGCGGCGCGCTGCACGACGAGGACCTGGTTTCTTCAGGGAGGGCGCGTGGAGCTCTGACCTGCGCTACGCCCCGCGGACCAGGCGGAGCCGGTCGGGCGCCACGTCGAACCGGGCCCGGGCGCCGAACGGGAACTCGAGCCGGTCTTCCTCGATCCCGTCCGCGAAGAGCACGCCCCCGTCGTTCATCTCGGACACGACCTCGAGCCCCTCCGCGGGCGAGAGCCGGGCACCGTCGAGGCTCGTTCCGGTCGAGACGCTCGGGAATGGCTCGCGCACGAAGAAGGCCAGCGACGGCTCGGAAGGGCCCGGGAGCTCGAGGGGCCGGCGCCGCTCGGCGTTCACGGAGCGAGCCCACCCGGACGCCCCCGTGCCGGTCGTGACGAGGACGCCCGAGGAGGACTGGCGCTCCTCGCGCCCGGCGTGCCGGAGCAGATAGCGCGCCGACTGGTGCGAACGGTGGCCGGCGAAGATCTCGTTCAGCGCGAGGAGGCACTGGCCGTCGTCGAGGGTGGCGGCGGCGAGGATCCGCTCCTCGATCTCGACCCGGCCCGCCGCCATGGCCGCGAGGAGCCCCTCCGCGCGCCCCGCCCGGTGCCGAACGAGGACGCCGTCGTAGCTGCGCCGGATCCGGGTTCACCCCGAGCACGAGCTGCCCTCGCAGGTACTTCGCGGCATTCGCGACGAGCCCGTCCTGGCCGACGGCGATCACCAGGTCCTCCGGCTCGAAGACGAACCGGGCGAGGTCCCCCCGGTCGAGCCGAACGCGGCGCCAGGAGACGGGAATCGCCCGCGACACCTCGGCGAGGGCGGCGTCGCGGAGCGCGTGGCGGAGCTCGATCGCCGCGAGGTCCTGGCCGCGCCGCTCGAGGAAGAACCGCGCCTGGGCGCGGGTGCCGTGCCGGGCGACGAGCGCCTCGAGCTCGGTCGCCCGCGTCACGACCACCGCGCGCGGCGCCGGGCCGGCCACGTCAGTCCCCTCCCAGCCGCTTCGAGCCCGCCTCGAGGAGCCGCTCGAGGGCGGAGCCGAGCGAGCCGTCCCCGAGGTTCACGCGCTCGATGCGTTCGAGCTTCCCGGCGATCGCCTGGGCGGCGAGGCCGAAGATCACCGCCGGCGGAACCTCCCGCACCGCCTCCATCCGGCTGCGCTCGGAGGCGACCCGCACCTTCTCTGCGAGGTCGAGCGCCGCCGCATCCGCCTCGCCCTGGACGCGTGTCCGGTGCGCCTCCGCCTCGCCGGCGGAGCGGACCTGGTGGGCCGCGGCGTCCGCCTCGACCCGGCCGCGCGCCGCCTTCGCCTCGGCGGCGATCCGCTGCGCCTCCGCCTCCTCCCCGGCCTGGCTGCGCGCGTTCTTCCCCTGCTGGGAGATGAGCTCCTCCTGCCGCCGCGCGAGCTCGATGCGGTTCTTGAGCTCGTTCTCCTGGATCGCCCGCTCCTTCTCGACGGCGAGGGCGCGCCGGGAAAAGGCCGCCTCGTCGGCGAGCTGCTGGATGCTCTCGCGGGTGGGCGCCTCGAGCGCCTTCGCGAGATCGGGCGACGGCCGGACCGAGGAGATCCGGATCGAGACCACCTCGAGCCCCATGGCCGGCAGGGTCGAGTCGGCCGCGAGCCCGTCGGCGACGGCCGCCCGGACGGCGTCCGGGCCTTCGCCGAGAGCCTCCCGGATCGGCGTCCGCGAGATTCCAGCCGGAGGCGTGCTGCTCGGCCAGCTGCGCGAAGAGGAGCGCCAGCTTCTCGAGCGGCTCGCGGCGGTAACTACCCGTCGCGAGATCGATCGTGAAGTCCACCCGGGATGCGAGGATCCGCGGGTCGGCCACGCGGAAGGTGAGGACGCCCTGGACGGTCACGTCCTGGTAATCGAGGGAGCGCCCGTGGAAGACGAGCGGCATCTCGCGGTCGTCCACCGGGATCTCCGCGATGGACGAGGCGTGCGGCATGAAGAGGAAGGAGAGGCCGCGCCCCTCGCGCTCGAGCCGGGAGCGCCGCCACTGCAGCACGTACGCGCTCGCGTCGGATTCCAGGTGCCGCACCACGCCGAGCCTGCTGATCTCCGCCATGACCTTCTCCTCTCCGCGGCCTCGTCCGGCCGCCGCCTCACACCGCCGACCTGCGCGGGAACCGGTAGAGCTCCGCCGGCCGGTGGTCGACGTCCGTCTGGCTCCGACCGGTCGCCTCCAGCTGGCCGGACGCGAGCATCCGGCGCCGGAAGGAGTCCTTGTTCACCGGGCGCCCGAGGACGGTCTCGTGGACCCGCTGCAGGTCGAGGAGCGTGAACGCCGGCGGAAGGAGCTGAAATCCGATCGGCGTGTAGTCGAGCTTGCCCCGCAGCCGCTTCACGGCCATCCCGAGGATGTCCGCGTGGTCGAAGGCGAGCGGCATCCCCGCGCCGTCGTCCCCGACGAGCTCGACCGCACCTCCGGTCTCGCCCTCCCAGGGGACGACCACCCGCGCGCGCGCGAGGTCCCGCGCCGGGCGCCGCGTCGAGCCGGTCCGCGTCGACGAGGGCGTAGTACGCGACGCTCACCACCCGCGTGCGCGGGTCGCGGTCCGGCTCTCCGAAGGTGTACAGCTGCTCGAGGAACACCCCGGAGACTCCCGTCTTCGCCTCGAGCACCCGCGCGGCGGCCGCCTCGAGCCCCTCGTCGATCCCCACGAAACCGCCCGGGAGCGCCCACCGGCCACGGGCGGGGTGTTCGGCTCGCCGGACGACGACGGTCCGGAGCGTGCCGGCGGCCACGGACACGAGGGCGACGTCGACCGCCAGGGAGGGCCGCGGGTATCTCGCGGCGTCGTACCGCGAGAGGAACCGCTCCTCCGCCTCCGCACCTGCGCTGCTCTGGGTCCGCCGGGCCGCCATCCGCGCCTCCATGCTTAGCTGCGTCATGAATATATGCATAGCGCCTCGAAGTCAAGCGCGACCCGACAGGAGCAGGAGCAGGAGCAGAGCCGGAGCGGGTCGCGAGCAGATGCGGTCACCGCCCGTGGCGGGCGCGCCGCGCCGCGACCGCCTCGGCCTTCGCGATCCGCGTGCGCTGCTTCACCGCGAGCAGGTAGAACCTCTCCCGCAGCGCGGCCGCCTCGGCCTCGCCGAGGTCGCCGTGGCGCCCCCGCTCCGCCTCCCGGCGCTCGACCGCCTTCGCGAGGGTGATCGCGGCGGCCACCGACACGTTGAAGGACTGGACGAAGCCGCGCATCGGGATCGCGAAGGTCGCGTCCGCGAGCCGCGCCGCCTCGTCGGAGACCCCCCGGCTCTCGTTGCCGAAGACGAGGGCCACCTTCCCGGCGAAGGACAGGTCGCCGAGGACGCGCGTGCCGCGATCGAGGTGCGTGACGTAGATCGCGAAGCCCTGGTCGCGGAGGTGGCCGAGGCACTCCGCCGTCGAGCGCCAGCGGTGCACGTCGAGCCACTTGTCGGCGTTCTGCGAGATCTTCTTGTTCCGGTCGAAGGGCTTCATCGGCCCCTCGATCACGTGGAGCTCCTGGATCCCGAACGCGTCGCAGGTCCGCAGGACCGCGTTCACGTTCTGCGGATCGCAGAACGCCTCCATCACGACCGTGAGGGTGCGGGTCCGGCTCGCGACCACCTCGTCGATGCGCGCCTTCCGCTCCGGGACGAGGTAGCTCGCGCGGCCGTCGTCGTCCTGCCGCGCGGGCCGGGGGAGGTGGGGTCCCTTCATCGCCGGGGAGGAAACCACGTCCGCGCCCGCGAGTCATCGGCGGGCGGGCGAGGGAGCATCTCGCGCTGGGATCGCCGGCGCGGGCGCCGGCGCCGACCGCCGCGGGGCCCGTCGGAGCCGACCTCGGCGGGAGGGCGACGCGCGTCGTGCGCGGATCCCCGGCCTTCGTGGGCGCGTCTCGCGAGGGCGACCGCAGTGGCGCTGCGCGCCTGCGGTCGCCCGCGTCGCCGCGCCGGCGCGCCGACCAGCCGCGCGCGGAGAGCCCGCACGGGAGGGGCCGCCTCGGCGAGGCTCCTCCGGTCCCGCGGCGGCGGCGCTGGTTGCGCCCGCGCCTGCACGTTGGGCTTGGTTGCAGAGGGCTTGGGCTTGGTTGCGGAGGGCTTGGTTGCAGACACGCTCAGCCTCGAGCACGCCAGAAGGTGCATCGGGCCGCTAGCTCGAACCGCCGCGCGGAGCCCCGCGGCGACGGAGGCGCCCCTCGCGGAGGCGCCGGCTCATCGCCTCTCCCTCCGCGCGCGGCGCTCGCAGCCGGGAACTGCGCGCCGACCGGTTTCACTCGGGAGGCGCGCCGGTCGCGCCCGGAGCCGCGCGCAATCCGGAGCGCCGCCCGCCGATGCCGGGGCGCCGACGGCGACGCAGGGGCGGAGCGCAAGGTTCGAGCGTTACCGCCCCTGCGCGCGCCACCGCCCCTGCGCGCGACCGGCGCGGCGCCTACGCGTGCACCCGCGCGGGTTCTCCCGCTCCCGGACGCTCAGCCGCCGTCACGCGCTCGTGCGCCGGCGCGAGCTGCGCCAGGGCGAAGGCCGAGACGGCGAGCGCCACGTCCCGCGCCGCCACGTCGAGGAAGTGGCCGGTCGTGAGGAGGTTCACGGCGATCCCGAGGAGCCAGGCGGCGGCGATCCAGCCGAAGACGCGGGCGCGCCCGGAGAGGACGCCGATTCCGACGACAATCTCCACGAGGCCCACCAGCATCATGAACGAGTGGGGGCTCACCGGGAGGAGCCGGACGGCGATCGGGGAGAGGTACCCCTCCCAGTTCGCGAGCAGATTCGTGAACTTGTCGAGCCCTGCCACGATCGGGATGACTCCGAACGTGAGGCGGAGCGCCCAATATGCGGTCTCGGTCCTGTGGTCCTGCATCGTCTTCTCCCTTAGGTCGGTGGTGGGGTGACTTTCGGCGACCTGAAGGACGGATGCGCCGGCCGGGCGGAGGTGACGGGCTCGCTGACGCCGTAACCTTTTCCGACCTCGTGCATCCGCTCCCTGGACACGCGAGGAGGAGACGCCGTGGTGAACACTCAGGAGCTCGTGAGGAACCCGGCGCTCGACGACGCCGAGGTGGTGCGTCGCGTCCTCGCCGGAGAGCAGGCGCTGTTCGAGGTGCTGCTCCGGCGGCACGACTCGCGCGTGTACCGGACGGTCCGGGCGATCCTCCGGGACGAGGGCGAGGCGGAGGACGCGATGCAGGAGGCCTGGGTCCGCGCCTACGAGCACCTGGGCGAGTGGGCGGGGGCGTCCTCCTTCTCGACCTGGCTCGTGCGGATCGCCGCGAACGAGGCGCTCGGACGGCTCCGGAAGCGCGCGCGCCTCGTCCCGGTGGAGGACGAGGCCGACGAGGAAGGAGGGATCATGGACCCGCGGGCGGAAAATCCGGAGGAGCGCGCGGCGGCGCACGAGACGGTCCGGCTCCTCGAGCGGGCCGTGGACGGCCTCGCGCCGCCGTACCGGGCGGTCTACGTGCTGCGCGAGGTCGAGCAGCTCTCGACGGCGGAGACGGCGGAGGCCCTGAGCCTCGGCGAGGAGGCGGTGAAGGTCCGCCTCCACCGCGCGCGCGGGATGCTCCGGCGCTCCCTCGGCGAGGCCATCGACCGCGCCGCCTCCGAGGCGTTCCCGTTCCTCGCCCCGCGCTGCAACCGGATGGTGGAGCGCGTGATGGGGGCAATCGCCGGGCGGCGACCCGGCCTCGCCTGAGCTCGATTCAGGGCAGCTTGAGCAGGGTGAACGCGATCCAGCTCGTGATCGCGCCGACGACCGACATCGAGAGCCCCCAGATCAGCATGTCGCGGAAGAGCTTGTTCTTGTCCGCCTTGGGGCCGGCATTCGAGATGAAGACCGCGCCGGTGGTGGAGAGCGGGCTCAGATCCACGATGAACCCGCACACGATGATCGACGACACGAGGGCGAGGAGGTCGGTCCCGCCGACCTGCGCGAGGAGCGGCTTCGCCATCGGCAGGAACATCGGCAGGATGACCCCGGTGGTGCTCGCGTAGGCGGAGACGAGGCCCGACCAGAAGCCCGCCACGAGCGTCACGGTGCCGGCGGTCGACATCTTCGAGATGAGGTTCGCGAAGAGGTCCATGCCGCCGACGTCGCTCATGAGGTTCACGAGCACGGTCACGCCGGTGACCATGAGGATCGTGTTCCACGGCATGCTCTTGATGGCCTTGCCCTCGTCGCCGGCCTTGAAGAGCACGAGGAGCGAGCCGATCGCGAAGGCGCCGAGGCCGAGGTCCAGCTTCACGCCGATGACGAGGCCGATGAGCAAGGCGATGCCGAGCATCGTGGAGATCTGCTTGCGGTCGAAGGGCTCCACCTGCGGCGCGATCTCCGCGGCGAGGTGCGCCGGCGTCGCGGTCCGCCACAGCTTGATGCCCCCGAACATGAGGTAGGCGATCACCGTCGCGACGAAGTGGACGATGAGCATGTTGAGCCAGAGGTAGCCGCTCACCCCGGTGAGGCCGACCTTGGCGAGGAGGTTCGCCGAGATGATGCCGGGGGGCGCGAGGGGGGACATCGCCCCGGCCTGGGCGCCGTTCCCGACGACGAGGGCCATGAGGAGGGGAGCGATCCCCGCCCGCTCGGCGATGAGCATCGCCGGGCCGGAGAGGAGCGCGGAGGTGGTGATTTGCCCCGGCCCGATCGACGAGATCCCGAAGGCGAGGAAGAAGAGGACGATGGGGAGCAGCGCCGCCCGCCCGCGCACCGCCCGGATCGCGAAGCTGGTGAGCTTCTCGAGGGTTCCGTTCGTCGACGCGATCGAGAAGAGGTAGGTCGTCCCGGCGAGGAGGATGAACAGGTTCGTCGGGAAGCCCTTGATGATCTGGTCGACCTTGAGGCCGCCGAAGTAGTGGCCGACCACGAGCGCCAGGCCAATCGCCAGCGCGCCGATGTTGAGCGAGCTGAAGACGACGGAGACGAGGATCGCGAAGAGCAACGCGAGCAGGGAGATCATCGGGACGGACATGGTGGACTCCTCGGGGGCGGGCGCTGCGGCGGCGTCAGGCGACGGCGAGGCGATCGAGGGCGGCGGCGATGCCGCCCCTCTTGAACGGGATCTCGGCGAGGGAGAGGCCCATCTCGACGCCGGCGAGCACCCCCGCGAGCGAGAGGTCGTTGAAGTCGCCCAGGTGGCCGATCCGGAAGATCTTGCCCTTCAGCTTCCCGAGGCCCGTGCCGAGCGACATGTCGTAGCGATCGAGGACGAGCTTCCGGAACCCGTCCGCGTCCTGGCCGGCGGGCATCATCACCGCCGTGACGCACGGGCTGTACTCCCGCGGGTCGGTCCCGACGAGCTCGAGGCCCCAGCCCTTCACCGCCGCGCGGGCCGCCTCGCCGTGGCGGAGGTGCCGGGCGAAGACCGCCTCGAGCCCCTCCTCCTCGAGCATGAGGAGCGCCTCGCGCAGCCCGAAGAGCAGGTTCGTCGAGGGCGTGTAGGTGAAGTAGCCGCCCGCGTTGTCGCGGAGCATCTGGTCCCAGTCCCAGTACGAGCGCGGGAGGCGCGCCGACTTCGCCGCGGCGATCGCCTTCGGGCTGAGCGCGTTGAAGGAGAGGCCGGGCGGGAGCATGAGCCCCTTCTGCGAGGCGCTCACCGCCACGTCCACGCCCCACTCGTCGTGCCGGTAGTCGATGCAGCCGAGGGACGAGACCGTGTCCACGAGGAAGAGCGCGGGGTGCCGGGCCGCGTCGATGGCCTTCCGCAGCTCGGGGATGCGGCTCGCCACGCCGGTCGACGTCTCGTTGTGGACCACCGCGACGGCCTTGATCGTGTGGCCGCGGTCCTCGGCGAGCTTCGCCTCGAGCTTCGCCGCGTCCACGCCGGTGCGCCAGTCGCCGGGGATGAAGTCGACCGTGACGCCGAAGCGGGTGGCGACGTCGCGCCAGAGCGTCGCGAAGTGGCCGGTCTCGAACATCACCACCCGGTCGCCGGGCGAGCAGGTGTTCACGATCGCGGCTTCCCACGCGCCGGTGCCTGAGCCCGGGTAGATGACGACCGGGTTCGCCGTCTTGAAGACCCGGCGGAGGCCGGCCAGGAGCTCCTTGCCGAGGACGCCGAACTCGGGGCCTCGGTGATCGATCGTGGGCTTCGAGAGCGCCCGGAGGACCCGGTCCGGGACGTTGGTGGGCCCGGGGATTTGCAGGAAGTGCCGACCGCTCTTCGCCGCCATGAAGCCTCCGCGGGCGCCCTCGGCGCCCTCACGCCGCGTGAGACGGCCACGGTACCCAGACGCCGGGTCGGATTCAATCAGGCCGGATCGAGCGCGCCGGCGTGAACCGGCGGGCGGCGATGGCCTGGGCCTCGGAGGTCAGCACGGCCGCGAGGAGCGCCTCCACGGCCGGCGCAGCGGGCTTGGCCGCCACGAGATACATCGGCCGGCCGAGGAGGTACGCGCCGCTGCGCACCTCGCTGGTCGTCGGCGGGGCCCCGTCGATCGCGAGCGCCCGCACGCCCGGGATCGCCATCGACATGGACGCGGCGGTGACGGCGGCGGGCTCCCGCTTCACGTGGAGGAGGCAGTCCGGCGCGTCCTCGTACTCGATGGTCGGCCCGTACTCCGCGCCCCCGAGGGCGATCCGGCGGAGCTCCTGGACGGTGCCGCGGCCGCCGGTCTTCACCTCGGTGACCGCGACCACCGGGACGTCGGCCCCGCCGAGCTCCCGCCAGCTCCGGACCTCGCCGGTGAAGAGCCCCTTCAGCTGGGCGCGGGTGACGCCGCGCACGGGGTTCGCGTCCGCGACGAACACCCCGAGGGCGTCGTGCCCGACGAGCACCCAGCGCAGCTCGGCCTTCTCCGCGGGGGTGAGCTCGCGCAGCACGCCCGCGACGTCCACCTCGCCGCGGCGCGTCGCGTCGATCCCGGCGTTCGTCCCGCGGCCGCCCACCGCGCCGAAGCGGAGCCCGGCCCGCGCGAGGAGCGGGGCGAGGTCGGGGAGCAGGTGCAGCCCAATCGTGGTCGCGCCGTCGTAGGTGAGGACGGTCTCGGTCTTCGGCATGGGAGCCTCCGGCGCGCATGATACGCGACCGGCGCCTCCCCGGGTGCACCGAACGTGCGGGACTACTGGGAGGACTTCACGGCGCGGGGCTTGCCCATCCGCCGTCCGCGGCCGCCCTCGCGCGCTTCGGGCTGCCTGAACAGGACCCGGCCCACCGCGTCGAGGAGCTGCGTGCGATCCCCTCGCCGGTGACCGCCGAGACGAGGTGCACCTTCACCGGCTTCTTGCGGCGGCCGAGGAGCTTCGCGAGCTTCTCGCCGCCGGCCCGCGCCTCCGGCACGTCCACCTTCGTCACCGCGATGATCTGCGGCTTCTTCGCGAGCTCGGGCGAGTAGAGCGCGAGCTCGCGGTTGATGGCGTCGAGGTCCGCCTTCGGGGCGCGCGCCCCGGCTCCGGGTTCGCCCCGTCCACGAGGTGGACGAGCACGCGGCAGCGCTCGACGTGGCGCAGGAACTGGTGGCCGAGCCCGGCGCCCGGCGTGGGCGCCCTCGATGAGCCCGGGGATGTCGGCGACGACGAAGCTCCGCTCGCCGCGCCAGCCGACGACGCCGAGGTTCGGGACGAGGGTCGTGAACGGGTAGTCGGCGATCTTCGGCCGGGCGCGGGAGATCGCGGCTGATGAGCGTGGACTTGCCGGCGTTCGGGTACCCGACGATGCCGACGTCGGCGAGGAGCTTCAGCTCGAGGCGGAGCTCGCGCTCCTCGCCCGGCGTCCCGTCCTCGGCGAAGCGCGGCGCCTGGTTGGTCGAGGTCGCGAAGTTCATGTTGCCGAGGCCGCCGCGGCCGCCCTTCGCGACGACGAAGTCGCGGTCCGGCTCGCCGAGGTCGGCGAGCACCTCGCCGGTCGCCGACGTCCTTCACGACGCGTGCCCGGCGGGACCCGCAGCGACGAGGTCGTCCGCCGTCCGGTCCGTTCAGTCCGACCCGAGGCCGTGCCGCCGCTCCTCGCCTTGTGCTCGCGGACGTAGCGGTAGTCGAGCAGGGTCGAGAGCTGGGGGTCGACGTCGAGGACGACGTCGCCGCCGTTGCCGCCGTCGCCGCCGGCGGGGCCGCCGCGCGGGATGAACTTCTCGCGCCGCCAGGCGACGGCGCCGTTGCCGCCGTCGCCGGCCTTCACGTTGATCCGGACCTCGTCGACGAACTTCATGGCGGTCCAGTCGCTTCGAGGGGTCCGAGCCCCGCGCCGCAGGCGCGGGGCGAGGCCCCCCGCTACAAATGAAGCGCCGCGGACCCGGGGCCCGCGGCGCCGCTCGCGTGCGCGTCTCCGGGCGCTAGGCCTCGGGGACGATCGGACACGACGCGGCGATCGCCACGGGTCCGCGCGTACTTCACCTGTCCGTCGATCTTGGCGAACAGCGTGAAGTCCTTCCCCATCCCGACGTTCGCGCCGGGGTGGATGAGCGTGCCGACACTGGCGGACGAGGATCCGGCCGGCCGACGACCTTCTCCGAGCCGTAGACCTTCACGCCGCGGTGCTGCCCGGGGGAGTCGCGCCCGTTGCGCGAGGAGCCCTGTCCTTTTTTGTGAGCCATTCGCTCGTGCCCGTGCCGCTTCCGCTTCGCGGGCCGCCCGGCGTCAACGCGCGGACCTCGGTGATCACGACCTCGGTGAACGGCTGCCGGTGGCCGCGCTTCTTCGTCCAGCCTTCCTTCTTCTTGCGGAAGTGGATGACCTTCTTGTGCTTGGCCTGGGCGACGATCTCGCCCTCGACGGCCGCGCCGGCGACGGTCGGGCTGCCGACCTTGGCCTCGCCCTCGCCGCCGACGAGCAGCGCCTCGAAGGTGACCTTCCCGCCGACGTCGCCGGCGAGCTTCTCGATCTTGAGCCGGTCGCCCTTCGCGACGCGGTACTGCTTGCCGCCGGTCCGAATCACCGCGTACATCGCCTTCTCCTCGAATTTCTGGGAGGTTCTCGCCGCGGCACGCCCAACGGGCGCGCCCACCGGGCCTCCGGAAGGGCGTTCGTATACGATCCGGGGCCCTCGCCTGTCAAGGAATCCCGGGAGTTACCGCCCAGGCAGGGGATCAGGGCTGATCGGGGCGAATGTGTCCCTTGATCGGGGGACCGGTTTTCCCCGATCCTCCGCGGCCATGCGCACGATCGCTCTCGTCATCGCAGCTCTGATCAGCCTGCCCGGCGCCGCAGCCGCCCAGGCCCAGGTCGACATCCACTTCGACCTCCCGGTCGTCCTCCCGCGCCTCGTCGTCGTGTCTCCCGGCGTCCAGGTGGTGCCGGAGGTGCGCGAGGAGGTCTTCTTCCACGACGGCTGGTACTGGGTCCGCCGCGACGAGTACTGGTACCGGTCGCGCACCCACCGCAGCGGCTGGATGATGGTCCCCCCGCAGCGCGTCCCTTCCCGCCTCGTCGCCCTCCCCCCGGGCAAGTACCGGAACTGGAAGGCCGAGAAGGAGGAGCGGAAGGCCGAGCGCAAGGCGGAGAAGCGCGCCGAGAAGCGCGAGCGCCGCGAGGAGCGGGAAGAGCGCGGGCACGGGAACGGCCACGGTCACGGCCACGGGGACTGAGCCCCCGCAGATCCCGCCTCACCGGGGCCGCTCCGTGAACCGGAGCGGCCCTTCGCGTTCGGCGGGCGGCGAACGGGCGTTCGTGCATCTACGCCCAGGTGGGAGCCCGGCCTACCTTCCGCACGCGGTATCGGCAGCCCATCTGCGGCCCTGCGCCTCAGTACCATGATCGTGGGAATGCCTGTACTCTCAGTGCGTACGAGGCAAGCATGACATCCTTCAGCGATGCGCCGAGCCGCGCCTCCTCGGGTTTCGAGGGCGAGGTCGCGGGACTCGGGCTGACCGACATCATCCAGATCAACGCGGGGAACGGGTTCTCCGGGTCCATCCGCGTCCAGCACGGCGACGAGACCGGCGCGATCTTCTTCCGCGAGGGGGACGTCGTGCACGCCGAGCTCGGCGCGCGGACCGGCGAGGACGCCTTCTTCGAGATCGTGACGTGGGAGGGCGGGCGCTTCACCGTGCAGACGAACGTCTTCACGGCCCTCCGCACGATCCAGAAGAAGTGCGCGCACCTCCTCCTCGAGGCCCACCGGCTCCACGACGAGCGGCGCCGCGACGCGCCGGCGGCCGCCCCCGCGGCGGAGCCGCCGCGGAAGCCCGGCGTCGGCCTCGCGGTCGAGCTCGCGAAGGGCGTCGCCGACGTCACGAACGCGGTGCTGCTCACGAAGACCGGGGCCCGCCTCGGGAGCGGGGGCTACGAGACCGAGGTCCTCGGCGGCCAGGCGCTCTTCGTCGGCCTGCTGGCGAGCGAGCTCGGCACGGTGTTCGACGCCGGCGAGCTCCGCTCGGGCTGGGTCCAGGGGAGCAAGCGGCACCTGCTCCTCTTCGCCTCGAAGACCCACACCCTCGGCGTGATCGCCCGGCCCGAGGCCGACGTCGGCGCGGTGGACGCGGCGCTCCGGAGCGCCCTCGCGAAGGGGAAATGATTCTGGATCGGGAGGCTCCGGTGAGCGCGACGCTGACGCAGCTCAACTCCGTCCCCGGCGTGGTGGGGAGCCTCGTGTGCGACGCGCAGGGAAACCTGGTCGCGCACGAGTTCCCGGCGAGCATCGACGTGACGCGCCTCAAGGTCGCCGCGTCGGTGATCGCCGACCGCGCGTCGGGGCTCGACGCCGCGGTGGGCACGGTGGGGACGATCGACCTCCGCTTCGCGCTGGCGCGGATCGTGATCCGACCCGTCGGCGACGGCCGGCTCCTGCTCCTGTGCACGCCCTCGGCGAACCTCCAGACCCTGCTCCTGTCCACCTCGGGCGCGGTGCGGCGGCTCGAGGCGCTCCTCGCCGGGGGCGACGCCGCGCCGGCGCCGCAGCAGCCCGCCGTCGCGCCCGCGCCGAGCGGCGCCCTCCACCGGCTCGTCCAGGAGATCGACGCCGCCATCGCGCGCGGCGGGGGCGACCGGTTCAAGCTCAGGGGGCGCATCGCCCTCACGGCCGGGTTCGCCCTCGACCTCATCGACGCCGAGTCCCCAGACGACCCCGAGAAGCTGCAGAAGCTGCGGGCCGCCGCGTCCGCCGTGCTGAACCGGCCCTTCTAGCCCCCGAGGAAGCCTCCATGCGCTCCGTGTCCATCCGCTCGAAGCTCGTCGTCGCGATCGTCCTCATCATGGCCGTGTCGGCCGCCGCGAGCTCCGTGCTCGTCCGCACGCTCTACGGCCGCAGCGCGCGCGGCGCCTCCGCCGAGGCGCTGCGCGGGGCCGCCGCCGCGTACGAGGAGCTCGAGCGCCAGGAGATCGCGCGCATGTCGGCGATCGTGGACATGCTCGCCGCGAACCCCGGCATCCGCGACGCGTTCGCGGCGCGGGATCGCGAGCGGCTACAGGCAGTCTCCCAGCCTATCCACGCGGTGCTCAAGGGCGAGCACGGGATCGGCCACTGGAACTTCGTCGACGCCGAGAACCGCCGGATGTTCCTGCGCGTCCACCTGCCCGCGAAGCACGACGACGTGATCGAGCGCGCCTCCCTCATCAAGGCGATGGAGCGGCGGGAGCTCTCCGCGGGCAAGGAGCTCGGCAAGAGCGCCTTCGCCCTGCGGGTCGGCAAACCCGTCCTCATGGAGGGCCGCCTCGTCGGCTACATCGAGCTCGGCGAGGAGATCGACCACTTCCTCGGGCGCATGAAGCAGCAGACCGGGAACGACTTCGCGATGTTCATCTCGAAAAAGCTCATCGACGCGTCGGAGTGGGCCCGCACGCGCGGCGCGACCCGGAACGGCTGGAGCGACTTTCCGGACGTGGTCGTCGTGAACACCACGACGCAGGAGCCGATGGTCGACGCCGCCGCGGTGACGGGCGGCGGCGCCGAGGGCCGGACGCTCGACGAGCTCTCCCGGGACGGCGCGGTCTTCGCCCGCGCGGTCTTCCCGGTGCGCGACTCGGGCGGCAACGTCGTCGGCGGGCTCGTCGTCCGCCACGACATCAGCGGGCTGTACGCCGCGATGTGGCAGGGGCTCCTCCAGGCCATCGCCTTCTTCGTCGCCCTCGCGGTCGTCGCGTCCCTCCTCGCGTACCTGCTCGTCGACCGCATGATCTTCCGGCGGCTGCGCGCGATGATGGCGACGATGGAGGACGCGTCGATGCGCCTCGCCGGCGGCGACTACTCGGTCGCCGGGACGGTGAAGGCCTCGAGCGACGACGAGATTGGCAAGTTCGAGGGCTTCTTCGGCAACTTCCTCGGCCTCGTCGGGAACACCCTCCGTGGCCTCGTCGACCGCGCACGCCAGGCCCGGCCACCGACCTCGGCGGCCACGCCGGCGGCGCCCGCGCAGTCGCCCGGCCGCCGCTGATCCCGACGCGCGTCCCGCTCCGGCTCGCCGCCCGAGCGGAAGGCGGAGAAGCGCCGAGAAGCGCGCGCACGGTCACGGGCATGGCCACGACCAGCTCGCAGTGAAGCCCATCGCGGAGGCGGCGGGCGGGGCACGCGATCCCGAGTGATCGGGCGACACCGCACGCCCGGACGGCAGCCGCTCGGACTCGCGCCCGACGGCGCGAGTCCTCGTCCCCGGACCTCCATCGCCCCGCGAAGCGGGGCTGGGGAGGGGGCTCGGTGCGGGGGGGCGGCCCTTCGCTTATGAGCCCGCGGTGGCCCGCCTCGCCTTCGCCGTCCCGCAGAACGTCCCCGGGGACCTCTTCGTGGACGAGACCTGCATCGCCTGCGACACCTGCCGCGCCCTCGCCCCCGCCACCTTCGGCGGCGGCGAGGATGACCGGGCCTTCGTCGCGCGGCAGCCGGCGGACGCGGGCGAGCGCCGCAAGGCCCTCCTCGCCCTCGTCGCCTGCCCGGTCGCCGCGATCGGCTCGCGCTCGAAGGAGGGCGTCGTCGAGGCCGCGGCGGCGTTCCCGCTCCCCTTCGCCCCCGGCGTCCTGCGCTGCGGCTACGCCGCCGAGTCGTCCTTCGGCGCGGCGAGCTGGCTCGTCCTCCGGCCCGGCGGCAACGTCCTCGTGGACTCGCCCCGGTTCGCCGCGCCCCTCCTCGCGCGGCTGCGGGCGCTCGGCGGGGTCGCGACGATGTTCCTCACCCACCGCGACGACGTCGCGGACCACGCGCGCTGGCGGGAGGCCCTCGGCTGCGAGCGGGTCCTCCACGCCCGCGACCTCTCCGGCGCGACCCGGGCCGTCGAGCGGAAGCTCGAGGGGGACCTCCCCGTCGCGCTCGGGCCGGGGCTCCTCGCGGTCCCCGTCCCCGGCCACACCGCCGGATCCTGCGCGCTCCTCGTCGACGAGACCTTCCTGTTCACCGGCGATCACCTGTGGGGCGACGCCGGCGGGCGCCTCGGGGCGTCGCGGGCCGTCTGCTGGTGGGACTGGGACCGGCAGGTCGCATCGCTCGAGTCGCTCGAGTCGCTGCGCTTCGAGTGGGTCCTGCCCGGCCACGGCCGCCCGTGGCGCGCGCCGGCGCCGGGCGGCGGCGGCGAGGCGATCCGCGCCCTCGTCCGCGCGCTCCGCTCCTAGCCCACGTCCCGCTCGGGCTCGGTGTCGTGAAACCTGGAGTAGTCGATGATCCGCTCGTCGTGCTCGCCATGGAGGAGCACGTCGGCGAACCGGCGACCGAAGAGGATCTCGCTCGCGCGATAGATGTGGCGCGCGTGGACCGTGGTGGCGAGGTTGCCGTCGAAGCCCGTGAAGGACACGACGAGCGCCCCCTCCTTCGCCGCGAGCGACCGCGGGTCCTCGGCGCGCAGCGGGCTCGCCTCGTCGATGAAGTGGACGGCGGTCCAGGTGAGGGCGAACAGGGCGTGCTGGGCGCGGACGAGGGGCAGGTCGATGAGCCGCCGCACCTCGTCGCCCTCGGCGGTCCGCTCCGTGCGCACGAGCATCACCGTGATGCGCGCCTCCACGATCTGCGAGGTGCGCGCGTTCGCCATGCGGAACATGAGCGCGGGGACGCCCTCCCAGCGCCGGATCACGGCGACCTCGCTGAAGAGGACCCGCGCCGTCGGGCGCGCGAAGCGCGCGAACGCGAGGCCCGCCATCAGCGCGAGCCCGACGCCGCCCATGATCATCTCCGCCGTGGCGAGCAGGTTCGCGGCGGGCGTGCGCGGCCAGAGGTTCCCGTACCCCACCGTCGCCATCGTCTGGACGCTGAAGAAGAAGGCGTCCGCGAGGTCCCCGGGGCGGGCGTGCTCGATCGCGTCGCCGAGCGCGAGGTAGGCGAGGGCGAAGAGCGCGTTCACCACGACGTACGCCGTGACCACGACGAGGAGGAACTGCCACCAGGGCGCGGTGAGCAGCGAGTGGTAGAGATCCGCGAGCGGCTTGCGGGGCAGCCCGAGCGCGAGGACCCGCTGGCCGGACACGGCGTCCCGCCGCCTCTGTCCGCGCGCGCTCACAGCCCGAAGTGCGCGGGGCTGAGCCCCTTCCAGTCGCAGTACGCCCGGAGCTCCCTCTTCACGAGCCCCCAGGTGAGCGCCACGACGAGGAGGTCGTCGGTCCAGCCGATGGGGACGAGGAAGTCCGGGACGAGATCGAAGGGCGAGACGACGTAGACGACCGCCGCCGCGAGCGCCGCGACCGCCTTCCACGGCACCTTCCGGTAGCTCCCGTTCGCGTAGTCGCGGAGCACCATCCAGAGCAGCCGGACCTTCGCGCGCAGGACGCCGGGCGTGCGGCGCGCCCACCAGGGCGGCCGGTCGAGGAACCGGCCCGCGGCCTCGGCGTGGCGGTGGATCGCGTCGGGCGTGATGTCCTGGGCCTCGCGGGCGAGGTCGCGGGCAGCGGCGTCGCGGCACGAGACGCACTCGGCGTTCGAGCCGAGGGGGCGGCCGCAGGCGGCGCAGGTACGGGGAGCCATGCGCCGATCGTAACCCGCCCGCGCCGCCGCCGCGCGGGGGACCTCGCGCGGACCGGCCCTTCCGGGGGCCGCCCGGGATCAGCGCGCCCTGCGCGGCGTGCGCTCCGCGGGGGCGGCGGCGTCCTCGAGCGGGACGATCTTGTGGAACTTCCGGTAGTCGATGACGCGCACGCCGTCCTCGCGCAGCCGGACGATCTCGCGAAAGCGCGCGTTCCACCGGATCCGGCTCGCCGGGTAGACGTGGCGCGCGTAGACGGCCTTCACGAGCCCCTCGTCGAATCCGGAGACGTTCACGATGATCTCCGCCTCGCTGCCCTCGAGGGAGCCGGCGGACTCGCCGGCGAGGGGGCTCGACCGGTCGAGGGGGTGGACGGCGGTCCAGGCGTGGGAGAAGAGCGCCGAGCCGCCGCGCGCGAGGTCGAGGTCGTGCGCCCGCCGGACCACCTCGCCGTCGTGGAGCTCGTTCCGCACGAGCATCACCGAGACCTTCGCGTCCACGATGTGGCTCGCGCGCTCGTTCGCCATCCGGAAGAGGAGCGCGGTCCCGCCGGCGTGCGGCGCGACCACCGCGACGTCCGAGAAGAGCACCCGCGCCCGCACCAGCGAGAACTTGGCGAGGACGATCCCCGAGGCGACGACGAGCTCCGCCCAGCGCACGAACCCCTCGACGCCCGCGAGGGCGGAGAGCGCGACGCCGCGCGGGGTGAGGGCCGCGGCCGCGCCGGGCGTCTCGTCGAGCGCCGCCGCGAGGGCGGGGAGGAGGGCGGCGCCGGCGGGCAGGCGCGCGTGGAGGAGGAGGCGCGCCGCCGCGAACAGGATCTGCGTCGCGAAGAAGACGACGGCGTAGATGACGAGGAGCCGCGTCCAGGGGCCCGTGACGAGCCAGTGGTACAGGTCGCGCCCGGGCCGCCGCCGCAGCCCCACCACCTCCACGCCGCTGCTCGCGCCGAAGACGCGGGTCGACCCCATTCCGCCCATGCGCGCGATGATACCGCGCTCCCGCCCCGCAGCGAGCGCAGGGGCAGCCGGATGAGGCTGCCCCGGAGCGAGCGGGGGTTCGGGGGGGGGCGAGCTCCGCGGATGCGGAGCGAGTGTCCCCCCGCTCAGCTGAGGGCAAGCAGCGCCGCGGCGAAGGGCCGGCGGACCACGCCGCGCTCGGTGACGATGGCGGTGACGAGCGCCGCCGGGCGTCACGTCGAAGGCCGGGTAGCGCGCCGAGCACGCCCACCGGGGCGATCCGGCGGCCCGCGATGGTGACGACCTCGTCGCGACGGCGCGCTCCTCGATCGGGATGCGCCGCGCCGTCCGGCGTCGCGAGGTCGACCGTGCTCCAGGGCGCCGCCACGTAGAACGGGAGGCCGTGGTGCGCGGCGAGGACGGCGAGCGCGTAGGTGCCGATCTTGTTCGCGACGTCGCCGTTCGCCGCGATGCGGTCGGCGCCGACGACCACGCAGGCGATCTCGCCGCGGTGCCATGAGCCAGCCCGCCATGCCGTCGGTGAGGACGCGTCACCGGGATGCCGTCGCGGTGGAGCTCCCAGGCGGTGAGGCGCGCGCCCTGGAGGAACGGGCGCGTCTCGTCGGCGTAGACCGAGATGGCGTTCCCCGCCTCGACGGCGGCGCGCACCACGCCGAGCGCGGTGCCGTAGCCCGGCGGTGGCGAGCGCGCCGGCGTTGCAGTGGGTGAGGACGCGCGCCGCGGCGGGATGAGCGGCGCGCCGAGCGCCCCGATGCGGCGGCAGGCGGCCTCGTCCTCGTCGCGGATGGCGTGGGCCTCGGCGAGGAGCACGGCCGGCGCCGAGGCCGATGCGCCGGCTCATGCGGCGCGACCGCCCAGGCGAGGTTCACCGCGGTCGGGCGCGCGTGCGACGAGCCGCTCCGCCGCGGCGCGCAGCTCGGTGACGTCGGCGCCGCGCCGCGCGCCTCACCGGCGAGCGCGTAGGCGGCGGCGACGCCGATGGCGGGCGCGCCCCGGACCGCGAGCGTCCTTGATCGCGTCGGCGACCTCGTCGGCGGAGGACTCGAGCGCGAGCCAGCGCTCCTCGTCCGGGAGCAGCCGCTGGTCGAGCAGCCGGACGACGTCCTGCGTCGTCGTAGAGCACCGGCCGGAGCGGTTCGCGCGTCGTCACGTGCGTCCTCTCCCGACGCCCGAGCGAACATGCGCAGGCCGAAGTACATCGAGGCCGCGGCCGCGAGAGCGCCTGCCGGCGGCCCAGCGGCCGTCGCGCGCGAGGAGGACCGCCGACCACGCCGCTCCCGAGCGAGCGCGAGGACGAGGAAGACGCGGCTCGGCCCGCCCGCCGCGCCCGCGCCCGCGGGGCCCGCGCCCCATCCCGCCCAGCGCGCCATCTCGTCAGTCTCCCAGCTTCTGCTTCAGCAGCGCGTTCACCACCGCGGGGTTCCCCTTGCCCTTCATCGCCTTCATCACCTGCCCGACGAAGAAGCCGATGAGCTTCTTGTTCCCGCCCGGTAGCGCTCCACCTCGGCGGGCTCGCCGCGAGCACCTGGTCGACCGCCGCCTCGATGGCGCCCGCGTCCGAGACCTGGGCGAGCCCCTTCGCCCGGACGACCTCGTCGGGCTCGCCGCCGCTCGCGGAAGATCTCCTCGAAGCACCTGCTTCGCGCCGGGGCCGCCGATGCGTCCGCGCGTCGACGAGCTTCAGGATCGCCGGCGAGCGTGCGCCGGGGTGAGCTTCCAGCGCGGCCGGCGCCGCGCGCCGGTCTCGTTCGCGAGGCGCGCCACCTCGCCGTTCATCCAGTTCGCGATCTTCTTCGCCGCCTCGGGCCCGGCGCCGTAGGCGGCGAGCGTCGCGTCGAAGAACTCGGCCGTCGCGCGCTCGGCGACGAGCAGGCCGCGCGTCGTAGGCGGAGAGGCCGAGGTCGCTGCTGGTACCGGGCGGCGCGCGGCCCGCGGCAGCTCCGGGAGCGTCCGGCGCGACCGCCTCGACGAGCGCGGGCGTCGACGACGAGCGGCGGGAGATCCGGCTCGGGGAAGTAGCGGTAGTCGTGCGCCTCCTCCTTCGAGCGCATCGACGCGCGTCTCGCCGCGCGTCCGGGTCGAAGAGCCGCGTCTCCTGCACGACCTTCCCGCCGCGCCTCGATCGAGCTCGACCTGCCGGCGGACCTCGTAGTCGATGGCCTGCCTGCAGGAAGCGGAACGAGTTCATGTTCTTGATCTCGCACCGCGTGCCGTACTGGTCGCGCCCCCTTGCGCATCACCGAGACGTTCGCGTCGCAGCGGAACGACCCCTCCTCGCAGGTTCCCGTCGTTCACGCCGAGGTACATGAGGATCGCGCGGAGCGACTTGCAGGTACTCGACCGCCTCGTCGACGCGAGCGGAGGTCGGGCTCGGAGACGATCTCGAGGAGCGGCACGCCGGCGCGGTTCAGATCGACCCCGGAGGCGCCGTCCGGCGGAGACGTCGTGGAGGTTCTTCCCGGCGTCCTCCTCCATGTGGATGCGGGTGAGCCGGATCCGCTTCGTCCTCGCCGTCGACGGTGATCTCGACGGCGCCGCCCTCGCAGATGGGCAGCTCGTACTGCGAGATCTGGTAGCCCTTCGGGCAGGTCCGGGTAGAAGTAGTTCTTCCGCGCGAAGACGCTCTGTCCGCTGGATCGTCGCACCCGAGGGCGAGCCCGGTCCGGACCGCGAACTCGACCACCTGCCGGTTGAGCCCGGGAGCACGCCCGGCAGCCCGAGGCAGACCGGGCAGGTGTGGGTGTTGGGCTCGCCGCCGAACGCGGTGGAGCAGCCGCAGAAGATCTTGCTGCGGGTGAGGAGCTGGGCGTGGACCTCGAGCCCGATCACCACCTGGAAGTCGGAGACCGGCATGTCAGCGGCCTCCCGGGTCGGGCTCGCCACGCGGCGGGGAGCCGGGAGCGGCCCTGACCTCCCGCTCGAGCGCGCGCGCGGCGCGGAGCAGCGTCGCCTCGTCGAAGGGCCGGCCGACGAGCTGCAGCCCGACCGGCATCCCGGTCCCGCTCGTGGAGCCCGCAGGGCACCGAGAGCCCGGGCAGCGCGGCGAGGTTGCAGGTGATGGTGAAGACGTCGGCCAGGTACATCTGCAGCGGGTCGTCGACCTTCTCGCCGAGGCGGAAGGCCACCGTCGGCGCGACCGGCCCGGCGACCACGTCGCACGCTGCGAACGCCGCGTCGAAGTCGCGGCGCACGAGGGTGCGGACCTTCTGCGCCCGCAGGTAGTAGGCGTCGTAGTAGCCGGCGCGAGAGCGCGTAGGTGCCGAGCATGATGCGGCGCTTCGGCTCGGCGCCGAACCCGCGCTCGCGGGTCTCGCGCGTACATCTCGCTGGAGCCCCTTCGCCTCGCGCCGCGCAGGCCGTAGCGCACGCCGTCGTAGCGCGCGAGGTTCGAGGAGGCCTCGGCGGGCGCGATGAGGTAGTAGGCGGCGATGCCGTACTTCGTGTGCGGCAGCGAGATCTCGACGAGCTTCGCGCCGAGCCTTCTCGTAGGTCGCGAGCGCCGCGCGCACCGACGCGCTCGACGCCCGGCTCGACGCCCGCCCTGGAACTACTCGCTGCGGCACGCCGATCCGCAGCCCGCGCGCGCCGCGCCTCGAGCGCGGCGAGGTAGTCGTCGACCGGGCGCGCCGAGGAGGTCATGTCGCGCGGGTCGTGGCCGGCGATGCCTGCGAGCAGGAGCGGCGACGTCCTCGACGGTGCGCGCGAGCGGCCCGACCTGGTCGAGCGACGAGGCGAAGGCGACGACGCCGTAGCGCGAGACGCGGCCGTAGGTCGGCTTGAGGCCGACCACGCCGCAGAACGCCGCCGGCTGGCGGATCGAGCCGCCGGTGTCGGTGCCCGAGCGCGCCGTGGACCTGCCGGGCCGCGACCGCCGCCGCGCTCCCGCCCGAGGAGCCGCCGGGGGTGCGGGCGAGGTCCCAGGGGTTCGCGCAGCGCTTGTAGGCGCTGTTCTCGTTGGACGAGCCCATCGCGAACTCGTCCATGTTGAGCTTGCCGACGAGCGACCGCGCCGGCCGCTCGAGCCGCTCGACGACGGTCGCGTCGTACGGGGGGACGAAGCCCTCGAGGATGCGCGAGCCCGGCGGTCGTGGGGACGCCCTTCGTCGCGAAGAGGTCCTTCACCGCGACCGGGACCCCGTCGAGCTCGGAGCGGCGCTCGCCCTTCGCCGCGCGCTGGTCCGCCTCGGCGGCCGCGGCCCGGGCCCGCTCGGCGGTGACCGTCGAGGAACGCCCCGACGCGACCCGTCGGTCGCGGCGATGCGCGCGAGGGCGGCGTCGACGAGCTCGCGCGAGGAGAGCGCGCGGGCGGCGAGGCCCGCGCCCGCCTCGCGGAGCGAGAGCGCGGTGAGCTCGGTCGTCGGGTCGCTCACTCGATGATCCTCGGCACCTTGAAGCAGGTCCCCTCGCGCGCCGGCGCGTTCGCGAGCGCCTCGGTCGGGGAGAGGCTCGGCGGCGGTTCGCGTCCTCGCGCAGCGCGGGCACCTCGCCCGCGGCGAGCGCGTGGGTCATCGGCTCGACGCCGCGACACGTCGAGCTCCTCGAGCTGGCGCGACGTGGTCCGAGGATCGCCGAGAGCTGCTCGGCGAACGTGCTCCTCCTCGGCCGAGAGCCGGAGGCGCGCGAGATCGGCGATCCGGCGGACCTGCTCGAGCGACAGCGCCACGGTCGTGCCAGCCTAGACGGGCTTCTTCGTCTCGGACCTGAACAGGTTGAGGATCGCGCGCCATGAGCCGGCGTTCTGGTCGGCTTCACGATCGTCGTCGAGCTCGCCCTGGTCGAGGAAGACGCCGTTGCAGGAGAAGCAGACGTCGACGTCGATGCCGCGGAAGTCGCATCTCGTGGCATCTCCATCCCGCACTTCGGGCAGCGCATCCAGTGGAGGTCCTTCAGGCGCTTGCGCTCGGCGGCCACGGCGTCCTTCTTCGCCTGCAGCGCGAGCTTGCGCTTCTTCTCCGCGTCCTCGCGGACGAAGTACTCGTCCTCGCTCTGCGACGCCTTCCCCGGGGTTCCCTTGTCGGACATGACCTTATTTCCTCAGCTCTGAGAGTGCGTGCTTCGCCACCTCGGCCTCTTCGCCACCCGGGTACCGGGCGAGGTACCGCTCGTAGGTCGCGATGGCCTCGGCCTTCTTGCCCCTGAATCGATAGGTCTCCGCGAGGCCCAGGAGCGCGTCGGCTTCATCGGGTTCTAGCCGGAGCGCCGCCTGGAAGCTCGCCTCGGCGGGCGCCCAGTTCTCGAGGTCGAGATAACACAAACCCCGGCCCGTCAGGGCCTCCACGTTCTCCTGATCGTCGGACGCGACGCGCCCGTACAGGTCGAGCGCGGCGGCCGCATCCCCTCTCTCGAGGAGGACCTTCGCCCGCGCGAGGAGCGCCTTCGGCCCCTTCGGCTGCGGCGGGGTCACCTTCGCCGGCCTGGAGATGGGCTCGGGGGGCGTCGGCGCCTGCTGCACGACCGGCTCCGGCGCGGGCACCGGGGCGGGCGGCGGCTCGGGCGGCGGGGGCGCCGGCTTCGCCTCGACGACGGGCGGCGGCGGGGGCGGCGGCTTCGGGACGAGGAGCGGGACGACGTAGTACGACCCGGCGCCGATCGCGGCGAGGAGCAGGGGCACGAGGAGCCACGTCCGGGCGCCACCCTTCTTCCGCGAGGGCGGCTCCTCGATCCCGAGGTCCACCTCGTGGACCGGCGCGCGGCCGGGGGGAGGCTGCTGCGCCGCGTAGGACGCCGGAGGAAACGCCGGAGGCGGGAGCGCGAAGCCGCCCGAGGGCGTCGGCGGGGGAAAGCCGGACGGCGCGGGCGGGATGGGGAAGCTCCCCGAGGGCGTCGGCTGGTAGAGCGACGGCGTCTGGCCCGCGACGCCATGGACCGGCACCGGCGCGACCGACGGCATGGGCGTGATCGCGGGCTGCGCCTGGGTCTTCGAGCGCTCCGCCGCCTCGACCACCTGGAAGAAGCTCGCCAGCTCGGCGATGTTCCCGAGCCGCTTCCACTGCTCGCCCGAGAGCGAGATCTCGTCGTCGCGCCCGACCTTCTGCTCGATGATCCACTTCTGCAGCGTGGTGAGCTCGCGGAACGTGAAGATGTTCCCGTTCGCCTGGCGGACGCGCCACTCGCGGGTCCGCTCCGGCTCGGGCGCGGCGGCGACCGGCATCCCGGGGCTCGAGCTCCGGGCCGCGGACGCGCCGCGGCGTCGGCGGCCCCGGCCGCGGCGACGCCCGCGTGGGTCCCGCTCGTCCGCGGCGCGCGGCGGCGGTGGCGCCGGCGAAGGCGGCGTGCCCTCGACGTCCCCCGGGTTCACCGGGACGGTGACGACGAGCTCCTTCTTCTTCACCTTGAAGAGGTGCCCGCAGTTGGTGCACTGGACCGTCAGCCCGGCGAGGGTGACCTGATCGTCGTCGAAGACGTACTGGGCCCTGCACCGTTCGCAGCGGACGTCCATGGAAGCTCTTGGGATGACGGGAGTTCTTCTCGGCCATTGTACGTCAGGTCCCGGTTCCGCAGAAAAATTGACCCCCCGCTACCCGCCGATATCCTCGCCCGGGCAAGCCCCTGTTTGCGCGGGGCGGTGGCGTGGTCTTCGAGATCGGCGGGCGGCGGGCATGGGGAAGGCCAAGGGAAACCGGCGTCTGGACGGCGAGCGGGGGCGGCGGGACGACGCCCCTCGCAACGGGAAGCGCACGCCTCGCAGCGGGATGCGGCGCGACATCGGGGCGGTGGTGCTCCTCGCCGCGGCGGCGGTCGCCGCCCTCGCGCTCGCGACCTTCTCGTCGATCGACGGCGCGCTCATCGCCCGCGGGATGACCCCCGCGAACCTCTGCGGGCCGGTCGGCCACCGCGCCGCCACCGCGCTCTACGGCCTCCTCGGCTGCGTCCGCGCTCGTCCTCCCCGTCGCCATGGCGGCGGTGGCGGTGCGGCTCTTCCGCGACGCGCCCCCCCGGATCACCGTGCTCGGCGCGGTCGCCTACGGCGTCCTCACCCTCTCCGTCGCGTCCCTCGCCCACCTCGTCCTCGGGTCGCGCGGCGCCGTCCCCTTCCCCGCCGGCGGCGCCGTCGGCGCGGCGCTCTGCGGCGTTCTCGGTCCGCTTCCTCTCGACCTGGGGCAGCGCGATCGTCCTCTTCGCCCTCGCGAACGTGGCCCTCATCGTCGCCGCCGACGTGAAGCCGCGCGACGTCGCCGCCGCCCTGGCCGCCGCGACGCAGGCGATCCTCGGGTTCGCGTCCTCGCGGTTCAGCGACGCCGTCGACGAGCACCGCGCCGCGGTGGCCGAGCTGCGCGCCGAGGACGCGGCCCTCCGCGCCCTGCGCGCCGAGGAGGAGGCCCGCCGGATCGCCGACACCGCCGAGATCGAGGTCGCGCGCGAGGAGGACCGCGCCGAGGCCCGCGCCGTCGCGGGCGCCCTCGCCCTCGAGCACGTGCGCCGGACCGGCTCCTTCGACGACCCGGCCTGGGTCGCGTCCATCGCCCCGGCGGGCGACGCCGCAGAGGAAGGCCCCGCGACCGACGCCGCGGCCCCCGCCGCCGAGGAGCCGCCGGCGCCGCGCCGCAAGCGCAAGGAGAAGGAGGCCGAGGAGAAGGCCGAGGGCGCCGCGGCCGGGCCGCAGGAGCCGGCAGTCCCCGCCGTGCTGCCGCCGGTGCGCCCGGAGATTGTCGTCTCGCAGGCGATGCTCGACCGGGGCGGGAAGAAGAAGAAGAAGGACGAGAAGGAGGCCCCCGCCTTCGCCTTCACGAAGGCCGGCGACGTCTTCCGGCTCCCCTCCACCGAGCTCCTCGACGTCCACGTCGAGAAGGCGAAGGACGTGGACGCCCAGGGGCTCACCCGCGTCGCCGAGGTCATCGTCGCGACGCTGAACCAGCACGGCGTCGAGGGCTCGATCAAGCACATCCGCCCCGGGCCGGTCGTGACGCTCTACGAGTTCTCGCCGGTCGCGGGGGTGAAGCTCGCCCGCATCGAGAACCTCGACAAGGAGCTCACGATGGCGCTCAGCGCCACCCGGATCCGGATCATCGCGCCGATCCCGGGCAAGGGCGTCGTGGGCATCGAGGTCCCGAACAAGCGACCGCGCGACGGTCTACCTCCGCGACATCCTCGAGTCCGAGTCCTTCGCCCACGCCGGCGGGTTCCTGCCCCTCGGCCTCGGCAAGAACATCGAGGGCGTCCCCTACTGCGTGGATCTGCAGAGGATGCCTCATCTCCTCATCGCCGGGCACCACCGGGTCGGGCAAGTCGGTCGGCCTCAACACCATGATCCTCAGCATGCTCTACCGGCAGACGCCGGCCGAGGTGCGGATGATCATGGTCGACCCGAAGATGACGGAGCTGAAGGCGTACGAGGACATCCCGCACCTGCTCCTCCCCGTCGTCACCGACCCGCAGAAGGCCGCGCGCGCCCTGCAGTGGGCGGTGGACGAGATGGAGCGGCGGACGCAGAATCCTCGCCGACACCGGCTCGAAGGACCTCCGCTCCTACAACGGCAAGGTCGAGAAGCTCCGCGCCGAGGGGCGGACCTTCGAGGACAAGGACGTCGCTCGTCCCGCCGAAGAAGCTCGTGGTGGTCGACGTGACCGCCGGCGAGACGGAGGAGGAGGTCGAGGCCCGCGCCGCGAGCGCCGAGACCGAGTTCTTCGGCGAGCCGCTCGAGGGCTCCTCCGCTCACCCCGAGCGGAGCGCCGTCGAAGGCGGCGCGAAGTCGAAGGGCGCCGCGGCCACGGCCGAGTTCGAGGACCCGACCGCCCCGCCGCCGGCCGAGCCGGTCGCCGCGCGGGACGAGAGGAGGCTCCCGCAGAAGCTGCCTTACATCGTGGTCGTCATCGACGAGCTCGCGGACCTCATGATGACCGCGCCGCGCGAGGTCGAGATCTCCCTCGCCCGCCTCGCCCAGAAGGCCCGCGCCACCGGCATCCACCTCATCGTCGCGACCCAGCGCCCGTCCACCGACGTCGTGACGGGCATGATCAAGAACAACTTCCCCGCGCGCATCAGCGTTCCGCCTCGCCTCGCGCCACGACTCGCAGACCATCATCAACGGCCCGGGCGCGGAGACGCTCCTCGGCGACGGCGACATGCTCGTCATGACCGCGACCCAGCCGGTCACGCGCGTGCAGGGCGCCTTCGTCTCGGAGGAGGAGCTGCACCGGGTGGTCGAGTTCCTGAAGGAGCAGGGCCGGCCGGTCTACGACGACTCGATCCTCAGGGCCCGCGAGGGCGGCGGCGACCGCGGCGGCCTCGACGACGAGGACGACCCGGTCTACGACCAGGCCCTCGAGCTCGTCGCGCGCATGGAGGAGGTCTCGGTCTCGAAGCTCCAGCGCGAGATGCGGCTCGGCTACAACAAGGCCGCGAAGATCGTCGAGCGCATGGAGCGCGAGGGCGTCGTCGGCCCGGCGAACGGCGTGAAGCCGCGCCAGGTGCTCATCCGGCCCATCGGCGAGACGAGTCCGGTGCCCAACGTGTAGCCGAGGACTCGCGCCTACGGGCGCGAGTCCGCGCTGCTACACCTTCATCTTCTTCCCCTCCTGGCCGGACGCGATCCGCCGGATGTTCTCGCGGTGGCGCCAGAAGATGAGCGCGCCGACCACGATCACCGAGTAGGTGAGCGGGTCGCCGAGCCCGCGCGTCGCGACCACCCCGAACACGCAGACGAGCGTCCCGAGGAGCGAGCCGAGGGACGACATCCGGGTGAGGAGGTACGTGCCCGCCCAGGTGAAGACGCCGGCGAGGGCGAGGGGCGGGGCGAGGACGAGGTAGATGCCGAAGGCGGAGGCGACGCCCTTGCCGCCCTCGAACCGGAGCCACACCGGGTAGAGGTGGCCGGCGAAGGCGGCGATCGCGACCCCCATCACCCACAGGTCGCCGTGCGGCGCGCCGGCGAGCATCGATCTCGCGACGAGGAGCGGGATCACCGCCTTCAGGATGTCGAGGACGATCGTCGCCGCGCCGAGCTTCTTGTCGACGCGCGCGACGTTGGTCCCGCCGATGTTCCCGGACCCGACCGTCCGGACGTCCACCCCGAGGAAGAGGCGGGCCAGGAGGAGCCCGTAGGGGACCGAGCCGGAGAGGTAGCCGATCACGACGAGGAGCGCGCCGAGCGCGGTGGTGCTCACGATCGAATCTCCCGGACGACGAGCCACGCCCAGTTGGCGAGGAGGAGGACGACCCCGGTCGCCGCGGCCGCGCGGGTCGCGCGGGGGCTCGGGGCCGGCAAGGGCGCGCCGGCGAGCCAGCGCGCGAGGTCGAGGACGGCGAAGACCCACGCCGCCGCCGCCACCAGGGCGCCGAGCGGGCTCGCCTGGGCGGCCCTGGCCACCTCGCCGTGGGCGAGGTGGACGAAGGCGTGGGTCATCCCGCAGGTCGCGCAGGGGATCCCGGCGAGGCCCCGGAGCGGGCAGGTGAAGGGGATCCCCAGCACCGGGACGAAGCGCGCGACGAGGAACGACATCGCGCCGATGACCGCGAAGACCTCGGGGTGCCCGAACGCCCGCGTCCGTCGCGAGGTCGTCGTCGTCAGCGTCATGGTGGCAACCGCGCCGCCATCATAGGTTCGTCGTCGGCACGCCCTTGGCGGCGCCGGCGGCGCCCTTCAGGAACGCGGGGACGGTGACGCCGATGGCGCCGCAGCAGCAGACGCAGACCAGCGCGAACGGGGCGAGGACCGCGGCGGCCGACTTGCCGGCGCCGCAGCGCTGGATCGCCCCGAGCCCGATGACGAGCGAGACGAGCCCCCAGACGACGCCCAGGAGGAGCCCGCAGGCGGGCACGGCGAGGAGCAGGAGGAGCCCCGACACGTACGCGACGGCGGTGAGCGTCGCGTCGAACCCGCGGTGCGCGCCCTTGAGGAGCATGAGCACGAGGTGGACGAGCGCGGCGCCGACGTAGATGAGGACGAAGGTGACGATCGGCGAGAGCAGGATCTGGGCGAGCACGGCGCGGCCGGTGAGCGCCTGGGCGTAGAGGTCGACGATGCGCCCCTGCTCCTCCGGCATCCTCTCGACCATCTGCCGCATCGCGACAATCGCCTGCTGCCCCGAGAGCCAGGCGTAGAGCGAGGCGAGGGCGTTTCCGATCGTCGACGCGACGACGCCGAAGAGGATCGCGCTCCAGGGCTGGTCCGGCCGGACGCGGGCGAAGAACCGCTCCGGCTGCGTGGCGACGAGCTTCCAGGTCTCGAGGAACGAGGCGAGGAACCCGAGCCGCGTCCGGTCCGCGAAGGGGGACGGGAGGTCGGGCCCGGAAGGCGGAGGCGGGCCCCACCCGCCTCCCGGCGGCGGGGGCCACCCAGGCGGCGGCGGGCCCCATCCACCCCCGGGCGGCGGCCCGAACCCGCCGGCGGGGGGGCCGGGGCGGGCGGCGGCGGCCGGCGGGACCGGCTCGGGCGGAGGCGCGCCCTCGGGGGTGCCAGGGGGCGCGGGGAGGATGAGCTCCGCGCCACAGTGGGGGCAGGTCTGGCGCCCGTACCGATCGGTCGAGAAGGTGCCCTGGCAACGGGCGCAGCGCGCGAGCATGGCGCGAGCTTACCGCGTCCCGGCGACGGTCCGCCGGCTACTCGCGGAGCGCGCGGACCTCGTCCACGTTCACCGCGCCGCGGCTCCGGAAGATCGCGATGACGATGGCGAGGCCGACGGCGGCCTCGGCGGCGGCGACCGCGATGACGAAGAACGCGATGGCGTGGCCGGAGACGTTCCCGGACTGCCGCGCGAAGGCGAGGAAGGTGAGGTTCGCCGCGTTCAGCATGAGCTCGACGCTCATCATGAGGATGAGGGCGTTCCGCTTCATGAGGACGCCGGCGAGGCCGATCGTGAAGATGACCGCGGCGAGGTAGAGGTACGCGTTGACCGGCATGGTCAGATCCTCTCCTTCGCGACGACCACCGCGCCGACGATGGCGACGAGGAGCAGGAGGCTCGTCGCCTCGAAGGGCAGCAGGTAGTCGGTGAAGAGCACCTGGCCGACCGCCTTCACGGTGCCGAAGCTCGCGTCGAGGGCGCGCATGGGGGCGAACGTCGCCCGGGCGATGGCCGCGACGAGGACCGAGAAGAGCGCGACCGCGCCGAGGACGCCCAGGTACTGCATGGCGGTCTTCCGCGACGGGAACAGGTGCTCGTCCCCGAGGGAGATGAGCATGATGACGAAGAGGAAGAGCACCATCACCGCGCCGGCGTAGACGAGCACCTGCATGAACGCGATGAGGTGCGCGGTCAGCAGGACGTAGATGCCCGCCATGAAGAAGAAGGCCACGACGAGGTTCATCGCCGCGTACACCGGGCTGCGCGCCACCACCACCCCGAGGGCGGTGACGACGAGCGGGATGGCGAACACCCAGAACAGGATGGTCTCGGCAGTCATCGTCGTCCCCTAGTACTTCACCGCGCCGACCACCGCCGGGCGCGAGGACTGGTCGAGGCCCCAGCCGTGCTCGCCGAACGGGCAGCGGCGCTCCTCGACGTGGCGGATGAACTCGTCCTTGAACTTCTTCATGAAGGACTGCACCGGCATCGAGGCGGCGTCGCCGAGGGCGCAGATGGTGTTGCCGCCGATGTTGCCGGCGAGCTGCTCGAGCTTGTCGACGTCGGCGCGGGTGCCGTGGCCGTGCTCGATCTTCTCGCAGGATCCCTTCCATCCACGAGGTGCCCTCGCGGCAGGGGGTGCACTGGCCGCAGCTCTCCTCGGCGTAGAACTTGGAGATGCGTGCGAGCGCCCGGACCATGCAGGTGGAGTCGTCGAAGACGATGATGCCGCCGGAGCCGGACATCGACCCCGCCGCCTTCACCGCGTCCACCTCGAGGGAGATGTCGATCTCGTCGCCGCGGAGGATCGGCGAGGAGGAGCCGCCCGGGATGACCGCCTTCACCTTCCGGCCGCCGGGGATCCCGCCGCAGTCCTCCATGATGAGCTTCTTGAGGTTGTACGCGGCCGGCTTCTCGTAGACGCCGGGCCGGTTCACGTGGCCGGAGACGCCGAAGAGCCGCGTCCCGCCGGTCTTGCCGGTGCCGAGCGCCGCGAAGGCCTCGCCGCCGTTCGAGATGATCCAGGGGATGTTCGCGATGGTCTCGACGTTGTTGATGATGGTCGGCTTGCCCCACAGGCCCACCACCGCCGGGAACGGCGGCTTGAGGCGCGGGTAGCCCTTCTTGCCCTCGAGCGACTCGAGCAGCGCCGACTCCTCGCCGCAGATGTACGCGCCCGCCCCGCGGTGCACGTGGATGTCGAGGTCGAAGTCCTTCTTCCCGAGGAGCCGCTTGCCGAGGATCCCGGCGGCGCGGGCCTCCTCGACCGCCTTCTCGAGGATGCGCGCCTGCTTCGGGAACTCGCCGCGGATGTAGACGTAGGCGGCGTGGATGTCGAGGGCGTAGCAGGTGATCGCGATCCCCTCGATGAGCTGGTGGGGATCGTGCTCGATGATGTAGCGGTCCTTGAACGTCCCCGGCTCGGACTCGTCGGCGTTGATCGTGAGGTAGCGCGGGCGGACGTCCTTCGGGAGGAACGTCCACTTGAGCCCGGTCGCGAAGCCGGCGCCGCCGCGGCCGCGGAGGTTCGACTTCTTCACCTCGTCGACGATGGCGACCGGCTCCATGCCGAGCGCCTGGTCGAGGGCGGCGTAGCCGCCGTCCGCCTTGTACGTCGAGAGCGCCGCGGAGTCCGGCCTGCCCCAGCGCTTCGTGAGGATGAGCGTCTCGCTCACTTGAGCCCCTCCAGGATCTGCTCGACCCGCTTCACGTCCAGACGCTCGTGCATCTCGACCTCGTCGATGAGCATCGCCGGGGCGGTCCCGCAGGAGCCGAGGCACTCGACCTCGCGGAGCGTGAAGCGGCCGTCGGGCGTCGTCTCGCCGTTCTTCACGCCGAGCTTCTTCTTGAGCGCCTCGAAGATCCGCTCACCGCCCGTCAGGCAGCACGACACGTTCGTGCAGACCTCGACGAGGTGCCGGCCGAGCGGGTGGGTGTGGAACATCACGTAGAACGTCGCCACCTCCTCCGCGCGGGACGGCGAGGTGCCGAGCCGTTCGGCCGCCAGGCGCTGCACCGCGGGGGAGCAGTAGCCGAAGATCTCCTGCCCGAGCCGCAGGGCAGGGAGCATGGCGGCGGGCTTCCGGTCGGGCGGGTACCGCTGGACGATCGCGGAGAGCTCGCGATCGAATCGCTCGACCTTGTCGCGGGGCAGTTCTTCGACTGCACCAACCGGCGCTGGATTCGTCATAAGGGTCCGAGAAATGGGGCGAAAGCCCGGGCAGGCTAGTGAGGGGGGGTGGGATTGTCAAGGACGGATGAGGCCCACTTTGCGCGGTTCCAGCGCGCTATACTCGCGTCCTCTCGATGTCGCGCGACAGCGAAAAGCGACGGGATCCCAGGGTCCCGCTCGTCCTGAGGGTCGAGTACCCCGACACGCCGGACGCGGTCCGCGACGTCACCGAAAATCTGTCGGTGGGCGGGCTCTTCATCCGGACGACCCGCATCCTCGCGGAGGGCGCCCGCGTCCCGCTCCAAATCAGCTTCCCCGGCCTGCTCGCGCCGGTGGAGGTCGAGGTGGAGGTGGTGCGGCGCCGGCCCCCGTCGCAGTCGGACCCCGGCGGCGTGGCGGTGAAGATCCCGCTCGACCGCACCGACGACCGCCACAAGCTCGCCCACATCGTCGAGACCGCCCGCGCCGCCAGCGCGGCGCCGGCGCGCCGCGGCTACCGCGTGCTCGTCGTCGAGGACAACCCGCACGTCGTCGAGATGTACGAGTACGCCCTCCGGAAGCTCGGGACCGGCGACGGCGGCGTGAAGGTCGAGTACGCCGCGAACGGGCACGACGCCCTCGGCCGCCTGGAGCAGCCGCCCCGGATCGATCTGGTGATGGCGGACCTGTACATGCCGGTGATGGACGGGTTCACGCTCATCGAGCGGATGCGCGGCGACCCCGCCCTCCACGAGGTCCCGATCCTCGTCATCAGCGCCGGCGCGGCGGAGGCGAGGGCGCGCGCCCTCGACCTCGGCGTCGACGTGTATCTCCAGAAGCCGGTCCAGTTCGCGGACATCATCGCGACGGTCCGCACGCTCCTGCGAATTCCCACGTAGCACCGAGGTCTCGCGCCGTCCCCACCGAGGTCTCGCGCCGTCGGGCGCGAGACCGAGCGGCTGTCTTCCGTCTTTCCGGTGACGTCCAATCCGACGCCCCGCGTGCCCCGTCCGCCCCTCGCGGACGGAAGGCTCGGCCCCGTCCGTCCTCGCGATCCGGGACCGCTCGGCCCCGCGGTCGACGGCCGCTCTCGCGCGCCGCACAAAAGAAGACGCCCGCCGGGGTTGCCGGCGGGCGTTCACCGCACGTGAAAGTGCGTCGAGGCTACTTCTTGCCCTTCTTGTTGAAGGTGTCCTTCATCGACTTGGACGGGGTGATCTTCACCACCGTCTTCGCCGGAATCTTCGATCTGCTCGCCGGTCGCCGGATTGCGGCCGATGCGCGCCTTGCGATCCACGAGCTTCACTGCGCCGAGGCCGCCGAGCGGGATCTTCCCCTCGCCCTTCAGCCGCTTCATCACGACGTCCTCGACCGCTGCGAAGACCGCCCGAACCTGGGCCTTGGAAACCTGCGAGCCCTCGGCCACCGCCTGGAAGAACTGAGCCTGCGTCATGTAGGGAATCCCTCCTGTCGACCGCCGCCCGGCGGGCGAATTGCGAGTTTGATATCGCCTTCGGATCTCCACGTCAACTTAACAGATGCACGATCACGCTGGGAATCGGGCCTCCCGTGAGGATCGCGAACGCGCCGTCCGGCCGGGCGCGTCACCGGAGAGCGGCCACGATCTCGAAGACGATGAGGGCGATGATCGCCATCTCGAGGAGCTCGGACCGGCTCGTGTCGGCGGCGTCGCCGGTGAGGTCGTTCACGTCGGCGACGAGCTTCTGCTTGCGCAGGACCGTCTCCTGCCAGGCCAGCAGGCGGAACCGGCGCACCGCCGCGAGGTAGAGCCGGGCGAGGTAGAAGTCCCCGACGATTTTCACTGCATTTTCGAGCCTTTCGATCATCTCGGAGAGCTCGAGCAGGAGCGCGGCGGTGTCGCGCTGGAGCTTGCGGTACCGGCGCGTCAGGATGTTCGCGACGGGGCTGCCGCCCGCCTCGATCTCGTCGTAGATCCGGTGCAGCTCCCGGTCGAGCAGGGCGTCGTAGTACCGCAGCTCCAGCAGGTGGGCGGTCGCGAACTCGAGCAGGTCGGGGATGTCCTCCACCCCCGAGGGCTCCACCACCAGGGCGCTGTTCCAGTGGAGCACCGCGAGGTCGTCCTCGAGGTACGAAAAATGATGGGACAGGACCTCCTGGCGCTCCGCCGGGGAGAGCGGAACCGGGCTCGTCTCCCCGAGGAGCAGCTCCGGGACCGGCGCCCGCGCGAGCAGGTCGAGGGCCCGGACCGGCCCGCCCTCGAACCGGCGTACGAAGAACACCTGGTAGCTCTCGAGCCCGTCCCAGGCGTGGGGCCGCTCCAGGGCGGGGCCGAGCGCCCTCGCAAGCTCGTCGGCCTCGCGCCGCGCCGCCTGGTCGACGCCGGGGGTCGGATCGACGAAGAGCTCCTCCGCGAGCGGCACGAGGTCCGCGAGCGAGGTGCCCGGCGCGATGGGGAGCCGGTAGAGGACGGAGATGACGCCGTAGTCGTAGACGTGGGCGCTCGCCTCGGCGGCGCGCGGCCCGGAGGCGAGCGGCACCTCGCGCTTGCCGAACCCGAAGTGGAGCGGCGGCCGCGGGAACTCGAGGGCGGAGCCCGACTGGGCGCCCTCGAGCCGAAGCCGCGACTTGGGCGCGCCCGCCGCGGCCCGCTCCGCCGCCGCGAGGTCCACCGCGTCCGCGACGTCGAACAGCCGGTACACGAAGACCGTCCCTTCCGCGATCCTCATGCCGCCGTCCCCGGTGCTCACGGGGCGAGCTTAGCGGACCGCGGCGCTGCGTGCTCCGGCGCAAACGTGCGTGGGCGGAGCGCGGGCACGCGGGTCCGTTGCGAGCGAACGGCACCGCAAGGGGCGGAAGACAGCCGCTCGGTCTCGCGCCCGACGGCGCGAGACCTCGGTTCGTGCTAGGTACCGACCACCCTCAGCGGCGTGCGGCCGGCGCGGTGCGGGAACTCGATCAGGTACTCGCCGGAGAAGCACGCGTCGCAGAACCCGCTGCGATCGCCGCCCACGCGCCGCGTAGAGCCCCTCGAGCGAGAGGTAGCCGAGGGAGTCCGCGGTGACGTACTTCGCGATCTCGATCGACCGAGTGGGTGGACGGCGATGAGCTCCTGCCGCGTCGGCGTGTCGATGCCGTAGTAGCAGGGCCAGGCGGTCGGCGGAGAGCTGATGCGCAGGTGGACCTCGGTCGCGCCCGCGTCGCGGATCATCTTCACGATCTTGCGGCTGGTCGTGCCGCGGACGATCGAGTCGTCGATCACGACGACCCGCTTGCCCGTCGAGCACGCCGCGCACGGCGTTGAGCTTCAGCTTCACGCCGAAGTGGCGGATCGACTGCTGCGGCTCGATGAAGGTGCGGCCGACGTAGTGCGAGCGGACGAGCCCCATGTCGAAGGGGATCCCGCTCTGCTCGGCGTAGCCGATCGCGGCCGGCACGCCCGAGTCCGGCACCGGCGATGACGAGGTCGGCCTCGGACCGGGTGCTCGACGGCGAGCCGCTTGCCCAGCGCGTGGCGCGCCTCGTACACCGACTTGCCGAAGAGGACCGAGTCGGGGCGGGCGAAGTAGATGTGCTCGAAGACGCACCGCCCGAGGCGCGTCTGCGGGCGCTGCGCCGGGAAGAGCCGCTCGCTGCGCATGCCGGACTGCGTCGATGATCACGACCTCGCCCGGCTCCACCTCGCGGACGTACTCCGCCTCGATGAGGTCGAGCGCGGTGGTCTCGCTGACGCGAGGACCCAGCTCCCCTTGAGCTGCCCGAGCACGAGGGGGCGGAAGCCCATGGGATCGCGCGCGCCGACGAGCGCCCGCTGCGTCAGTGAAGAGGATGCGAGTAGGCGCCGGCGACCTTCCCGAGCGCCTCGCGCACGGCGCCGAGGAGCTGCTCCGTCGAGCCCGCCGGGCCGGGCGCCGCGCGCCCGCGCGATGAGGTGGACGATCACCTCGGTGTCGGTCGACGGCCTGGAAGATCGAGCCCTGGTCTCTCGAGCTCGAACGCGGAGCTGCTCCGCGTTGACGAGGTTGCCGTTGTGGGCGACCGCGACGGCGCCGCCCGGCGTACTGGACCGCGATGGGCTGCGCGTTCTTGAGGTGGGACGCGCCGGCGGTCGAGTAGCGGACGTGGCCGATGGCGGCGTCGCCCTTGAGCGTCGCGAGCACGTCGGCGCCGAAGATGTCGGCGACGAGCCCCATCTCCGCGGTGGACGTGGAGGGTCTCGCCGTCGGTGGAGACGATGCCGGCCGACTCCTGGCCGCGGTGCTGGAGGGCGTGGAGCCCCAGGTAGGCGAAGTTCGCCGCCTCCTCGGAGTGGCCCAGGGCCCAGATCCCGAAGACCCCGCACTCCTCCTGCTGCTTGTCGAAGACGGCGTCGTAACCCATGAGCGCGGCGGAGTATAACGATCCACGCTTGAAATTTCTCCCCACCCGCGGGGCCACCCGGGCCCTGGCCGCCGCGCTCGCGCTGCCGATCCTCGTCATTGCCATGGCGTCGCTCCCCTGGACGCCCGGTCGCGAGCCGACGCCGCCGCGCGTCATCGAGAGCGCGTCCGGGGCGGGTCCGCTCCGCGCCGGCGCCGCGGAGGTCCGCTTCGCCCTGCCGCCCGGGACCCCCATCGGCGGGTTCGCCCGCCTGCGCTACGCGAGCGAGGGGACGCACGGCCCGGTCGGAGCCCGGGCGCTCGTGCTGGACGAGCCCGGCTGCCGGGTCGCCCTCGCCTCGCTGGAGGTCCTCCTCGTCCCGGAGACGCTCGCGGCGGAGCTCCGCGCGCGCGTCGCCGACCTCGGGCTCTCCGGCCTCGTCGTCGCGGCGACGCACACGCACGCCGGGCCGGGCGGGTACGTCGAGCCGTTCGTCTTCGAGCGCGTGGCGACCGGGTCGTACGACCCGAACGTGCGCGAGGCGATCGTCTCGGCGGCCGCCGAGGCGATCCGCGGCGCGGCGCGCGAGCTCGCCCCCGCCCGCCTCTCCGCCGTCCGCTCGGCGGCCGACGACCTCGCCCGCAGCCGGTCCGGCGGCCTCGAGGACGCTCCGCTCACCGTGCTGAGGCTCGCGCGCCCGGACGGCAGGCCGATCGCCGAGCTGACCGTCTTCGCCGCGCACGCGACGCTCCTCGGGAAGCGCAACCGCGTCATCTCGGGCGACTGGCCCGGGCGGTTCCTGCAGGGCGGGGACCACGGGCTCCGGCTCTTCTTCCAGGGCGCGATCGGCGACCAGAGCACCGAGGGGCCGAGCTCCGGCTCGACGCGCGGGTTCGCGAACGTGCTCTCGTCGCGCGTCGACGCCCTCGCCTTCGGCGCGCCCGATCCGGCGCCGCGCCTCGCC
This sequence comes from uncultured delta proteobacterium, assembly GCA_963739565.1. GTDB lineage: Bacteria > Myxococcota > Myxococcia > Myxococcales > Anaeromyxobacteraceae > Anaeromyxobacter. Next base: position 476,801 of record CAVUBF010000002.1, read on the forward strand.
TTCGCCGCCGCGGAGGTGGGGCTGCCCGCGAACGAGATCGGCGGCGCGCCCGCGCTCCTCCGCCCGGCCGCGCGGAACCTCGCCGCCCGGTCGTTCCCCGCGAGCGCGCGCGTCGAGGCGATCCGCGTCGGCCCGCTGCTGCTCGCCGCGGTGCCGGGAGAGCCGACCTCCGCGGTCGCCGCGGCCTGGCGGACCTCGCTGCCGCCCGGCGCGGTCGTCGTCTCCCTCGCGAACGGGTACGTGGGGTACGTCGAGGAGGCGCCGCGGATGGCGAAGGACGGCGGCGAGACGCACCTGACCTACTACGGCCCCGCCCTCGCGGGGACCCTCGGCGCCGCCCTGGGCGCCGCGGCGGACGCGGCGGAGCGGTCGGGCCTCACGGCCGCCCCGGGGCGCTGAGCGCGACTCACCTCCGCTTCGACGGGACCTCGGCCCAGCCCTCGCCGCGCGGCGCGAGCGAGAAGGCCCGCCCGAGCGCCTCGGGCGGAGGCGCGAGCCGGCGGGAGCGCATGTCCATCCAGCCGCCGTCGAGGACGATCCGCGCCGCGGGCTTCCCGTTCGCCTTCGTGAAGTCGTGCTGGAGCCGGAACCGCGAGCCGTCCGCCGAGACGCCGAGCTGCTTGAAGTCCACCTCGACGGTCTCGTTCATCTTGAGCTCGCGCAGGTAGTCGATCTCCTCCCGGAGCAGCACCGGCCCGAAGCCCGACGCGACGAACTGGTCGAAGCCGAAGCCGTGCTCGTCGAGGAACGCGATCCGGACGTCGATGGCGTACTCGGAGTAGGCGGTGTTCCGCATGTGGCCGTTGGCGTCGCAGTCGGCCCAGCGGACGGTGAAGGTCTTCGCGTACCGGTCCATCCGGCACACCTAGCCGATCCCGCCGCGGCGCGCCCGGCCGAACCGGGGGCGTCCGGCGGCGCCGCTAGAACCGCAGGGCGAGCGCGGGCTCCTCCGACGGGCGCCCGCGATTTCCAGCCGAGGACACCCGCGGTGACGGCGAAGGCGACCGCCGCGCCCGCCGAGACGTACGCGTTCCGCGTCGCCGCGTCGGCGTTGCTCTGGAGCCCGTCGTAGCGGGATGGGTCGGAGCCCGGCGCCAGGGCGCCGCCCGGGCCGACCATCGCCGAGGCATCCGACGACGCCTGCCGCGCCGTGAGCCCCTGCTGGACGGCGACCGCGCCGAAGAGGCCGGCGAGGACCGCGCATCCGTAGGCCGCAGGGCGCATCCAGCGCGGCGGGCCCGCCGTCGCCGTCAGGGCCGAGGGCTCGACCGCGGGCGGGGCGAAGCTGCGGGGGACCGCCGCGAGCGACGGCGCCGCGGCGGGAGCCTTCGACGTCGAGCGCTCCGCGACCGCGGGAGCCGCAGGCGCCTTCGCGGCGGAAGCCGCGACGGCAGGGGCGGTCCTCGCGGCGGTGCCGGGCGTGGCGAGCGCGGCCGCAGCGCCGCCGTCCGTCGCCCCGGCCGCCACCGTCGCCCCCGCTGCCGGGAGCGCCGCCGCGGCGATGGGCGCGGCGCGAGCGTGCTCGGTCCGGTCCTTCACGTCGCGCGAGGACTGGCCGGTGAGGAGGAAGGACGCGAGGGCGCCGAGGTTCGCGGCGGGCACGGTCCCGGCGACGGTCCGGACCGAGCCCTCGCGCAGGAGCGCGCCGTTGCGGACGTCGTAGATCGACCCGAGGAGGAACAGGGCGTCGCCCTCGAGGACCCGGCTCACCGCGATGACGCGGTCGGCCCCGAGCCACGCGCCGGCCCGGACGATCCCCTCGCTGCGGCGCGCGGCCGGGAGCGCGAGCCCCGGACCGCCGCCGACGCGCAGCGCGTCGGCGAGCGCGAAGTCGAGGACCACGGCCCGGTCCTCCGCCTGGAGGTCCACCCGGAAGCTCGGGACGTGGAGCGCGCCCGCGGCCCCGCCGATCCGGTAGGTGCCGGCGGGGAGCCACAGCGTGAGCGGCGCCGAGCCCATCGGGCGACCGTTCACGTAGACCGTGCCGCCCGGCCCCTCGACGGCGATCTGGAGGCGGCGCGACGGCATCGCGCGGACCTTCGCCTTCACCCCCTCGAAGCGGCGGCGGTAGGTGGGCGAGTACTGGTCGGCGTCGGGCTGGGTCGAGAGGTCCGTCCGCGCGACGGCGTACATCGCCTCGTCGGCCTCGCGCTCCCGGCCGATGGTGAGGGCGGCGTGGGCGAGCCGGAGCTGCGCCCGGGTCCACTGCGCGTAGGACTCGTCGGTCTCGGGGAGGCTCTCGAGGTCGTCGACGATCGCCTTGAGCGTCCGGATCGCGCTCTCGAACTCGCCGTTCTGGTAGACGGCGAGCGCGCCGCCGTAGGCGCGGTCGAGCTCGGTCACGGTCGCGTTCGACCGCTGCCCGAGGAGCCGCGCCCGCATGGTGGGGACGTCCTGCACGCCGCCGACCCGGTCGCGGCAGGCGGCGCGGAGCTGGTGCGCGAGCTCGGCGAGGTCGGCGTCGGGGCCGGCGGGGGGATCGCCCGCGGCGAGGACGGCGAGGGTCTCGAAGGCGGTCGCGGGCGCTGCGGCGAGGAGCGCCGCGGCGAGGGAGAGGGCGCGGATCATTGCGGCGCTCCGGCGCGGTTGGTGTTGCGGGGGTCGTGGAACGCCTTCGGCCACGGTGCGGAGGCGTCGAGCTTGCCGTCGACGATGACGGCGTGGAGGAACCCGTCCGACCCGGCGAAGTACGCGGTGCTCAGCTCGGCGCCGGTCGGCTCGGTCGGGGGCGTGTAGATGTTGCCGGGCTGGAGCGCGGCGGTGCCGCTGCTGAGCTGGCCCGACCAGGCGATCGTGCCGTCGGAGCGGAGCGCGTGGAGCGCGCCCTTCGCGGTCGGGACGATGAATGGGACTTGCGCCGTGACGACGAGCGGCGTGCGCGTCGCTCCGCCGAGGTCGGGCTTCTGCCAGCCAGGGAATGCCGCGCCGTGCGCTCGTCCAGCGAGACACCGTCTTCGCCTGCTCGGGAACAAGAATGCTGCCGTCCGACAGCGATCGCGACGCCGCCAGACGGGCATCGCGGTCGTACGCAAGAGCTCTCGGGTTCGCCGCCGGATGCTGCGACGCGTCGAGCAAGCCGTCGGAACCATTGCTTGCGATCGCAACGACGCCCGTAGTTGACAGGCAAGCGGATCGATAACAGTGCCAGCCCGAAGACGCACGTGCGCTGAATCCAGGCTCGTGGTCGGGAATGCCGAGCACGAGCGCATAAGTCGCTGAACGAGATCCGCCGCGACTGCGTAGACAGCCGTCTGACCATCGACGACGGCCCGACTGCGAAAGGCGCGAGTCCGGCGCACTGTTCTTTGCACCCGGACGACGTTGACCGCATAGACGACACCGGATGTCGGATGCCGCCAGCGATCGGTCGCCCGCTGAGCAGTGCTGCAAGCGAACCCTGCACCGGCCCCACGTGTCAGCCGTCGCTGCACGCCGGCTGCCAGACGCGGACGCTGATTCGTCACCTCGTAGACCTTGTTGTCCTCGCTCCCAATCCAGAATCGACCCGCCGAGCACGAGCGGCGCCGCGGAGATTCGTCCGGTCCCTACCGCAACCGAGGTGAGCCCCGACCCGTCCCAGGGGACGAGGTAGACCTTCCCGTTCGTCCCCGCGGTCACGACCGTCCCGTCCTGCATCACGGCCGGCGTGCCGAGGCTGAACACGCCGGTGTCGAGCGATCGCTGGAACCTCAGCCGCGTCACCGTCGTCGCGCCGCTCGCGTCGAGCGAGGCCTCGTTCCGTGCGCCGTCGCGGGCGGTCACGGTGGCGACGACGCCGTGCGCGAAGTGCTCGAACGGGAAGTCTCTCAGGGGCACCTGCGCCGTCCACACCCCGCCGCTCCCGCGCACCATCGGGACCGCCGGACCGCCCAGGTCGAGCGTGACGTCTGCGCCGAGGACCTCGGCGTCGTCGCCGACCGTGGCCTCGACCCGGAGCGTCGCGTCGCGCAGGCACGGGGTCGCGCACGTCACCGACACGCCCGAGACGGTGGGCGGCACGGCGTCGGGCCAGCAGACGTTCCCGTCCGGCGTCCGGGCGCAGTACTCGCCGCGCGGGCAGTCGGTGCTGACGCCGCAGGCGGCGCGGTCCTCGACCGAGTCGCACGCCGCGAGCAGCGCGAGGAGGACGGGGGCCATCGCTAAGGCGCGCATCGGGCTTCCTCCTAGAAGGCGTACCGCCAGGCGAGGCCCCCGGCGACGGCCGCGGCGCCCACGCCGAGCAGGACCGCGCTCGTCGTGCGCCGCGTCTTCCACTGCTCGCGCGCGTGGGTGTACGCGGCGGGATCGGTCGCGGAGCTGGCCGCGTCGGCGGCGGAGCGCGCGGAGAAGGCGAAGCCGACCCCGGCGGCGAGGGCGGCCGCCCCGGCGCCCACCGTGACCCAGGCGCCGAGGTGCGGCTGCCGCGTCCCCGGCGGCGCCGGCAGCGCGAGGAGCAGCTCGGAGAGCGCGGAGCGGAGCGGCGTCACCGCGTCGCGCCCGGGGGCGACCTCGAGGGCGCGGCGCGCCCGCTCGGCCTCGGTGTCCGCGTCGGCGAGGACGAGCACGTACCGGCTCCCGTCGGCGCGCCCCTCCGCGGTGGCGGAGACGGCGTGGGCGAGGCCGACCCGGCGCGCGGCGCGGGCGCTCTCGGCGGGATCGTCGCAGGCGACGCCGTAGTCGAGGAAGCGGCCCGTCGCCTTCGCGGCCTCGCCGACCGCCTCCCCGCGCGCGAGCCCGGGATCCCCCGCGACCTTCGGCCGGCAGAGGAGGACGCGCTCCGGCGCGGCGGCGGACGCGAGCGCGAGCACCACGGTCAGTGCTGCGGAGACGGCCATGTCGTTCCTCGCCCTCTCTGATCGTGAGGAGGTAGGTTCAGCACACCCTCCAACCCGCTGCAAGCTTCGCGCTCGCCTGCGCCGCGACCGAACCGCCCGCGATCACGCGGCTTCCGCGCGGCGCCGCGGTCCGCCGGGCGGACGGCGCGGTCCGACGCGCGACCTCGGCGCGGGCCGGCGGTGGTGGAACCCCGCGGGATCCCGGGCGACGCGGCGGGAACGGCGGTCGCACTCCGATCCGGCACGGCCGCGTGGCCGATCACCCCGGAGCCCACCCATGTCGACGAGCCGCTGCCTCCGCCTCCTGCCCCTCCTCCTCGCCGCCGCCTGCGCCCAGAAGCTCGAGGCGACCGGCTGCCGCACCGACTCGCAGTGTCCCGCGGCCGCGCGGTGCCAGGGCGGCGTCTGCGCCGCCGACGGCGCGCCGGTCGCGGCGCTCCGGCCGATCGGACCCATCGAGGCCTACGCGCTCGTCCCGCTCGACGGGTCGGGGAGCCGCGATCCGGACGACGCCATCGCCGAGCACGTCTGGACGATCCGCGCGCTCGACGCCCGCTGCACGCCGCCCGAGGTCGCCGCGAACGCGCCGCTCGCGGCGGTCCGCTTCGGCTGCCCGGGCCGCTTCGAGGTCTCCCTCACGGTGCGCGACGAGCTCGGCGTCGAGAGCGAGCCCGCCACGCAGGCAGTGACCGTCGTGCCCGCCGGCGGCGAGCCGGTCGTCGCCGCGAGCCCGGACCTCGCGGCCGAGCACGTCTGCCGGGGAACCCCGCTCCGCTGCCGGACGGAGCGGGCGGTCCAACTCGCCGCGGCGGCGCCCGCCGGCCTCGCCCTCCGCTGGAGCGTGGAGCCCCCCGCGGACCGGCCCCTCGACGCGACCCGCCGGGTCCGGTTCGTCCCCGACGGTTCCTCGGCAGAGCCGTTCGTCGAGATCGAGACCGACGCGACCGCCATCTCCGGCGACTGGATCTTCCGGGTGGAGGCGCTCGACGCGTACGGCGTCGTCGGGGCGGCCCTCACGCGTGTCAGCGTCCGGAACCGGACCCCCGTCGTCACCTTCGAACCCGCCGCGCCGTTTCCCCACGTCTTCGACGCCGGCCGCTCCGTCTTCACGTCCGAGGGCGCGCTCCACTGGTCCGTCGTCGACCCCGACGGCGACCCGGTTCAGCTCACCGCGATCTGGCGCCACGTCGGGGACGGCGACGAGAGCACCTTCGACGGCGAGCTCTCGGGGACCACCGCGACCTTCGAGGTGGAGGTCCCCTACGACGTTCCCGCGGATGCCCTGCGGCTCCGCGGGGGCGAGGGGCTCTCGCGCCGCATCGAGATCCTCGCCCTCGACGCGAACCGCGCGCTCGGCCGCGGCGCGGGCGAGGTGGAGATCGGGAACCGGCCGCCCGTCCCGACCGGCGGCACCTTCGACTCCGTCGTCCCTCACCGGTTCGACCGCGAGCGCTCGGCGTACGTCGCGTCGATGCGGGCGGGCAGCTTCTCCGACCCGGACGGGGACCCGCTCGTCGACTCCACCGGCCCCGGTCCGTGCGGCACGATCCACGTCGAGGGCAACGACGCGACGGTCGAGTGCGCGGTGCCGTTCGAGGGAGTCCCCACCCTCGACCAGCTCGCAGGGAACCGGGCGGTCACGGTCCCGGTGCGGGACCCGTGGGACGTGGCGACGGTGGTGCCCATCCGCACCGTCACCATCCTCGACTCCCCGCCCCGCCTCGCGACGACCTCCACCCCGGCGGCGGTCCGCGTCTGGTGGGCCAAGAACGACCCGGTCCCGCCGGTCTTCCCGGGGTGCTTCTGGGACGTGTGGGTCAACGCGATCGCCTTCGACGTCACGCCGGAGGCGTCCGATCCCGACGGCGATCCGATCGTCCTCACCGCGGTCCCGAGCTACGGCGGCTCGGCGTCGCCCCAGGCGGCGGTCCTCACCGGCTCGGACGTCGTCCCGTTCCACTTCTACGATCCGCTCCACATGCACTTCTGCCCGTCCCCGTGGGAGCCGGTGAGCTTCCTCGTCGCGAGCGACGGCGCCGCGACGACGAAGGTGGGCGTCTCGCCCCAGTGGTCGCTCCGCTGACGCGCCACCCCGGCGCGCCGTCCGGCCTCGGGCGGCGGCGCGGGGCGCGGGGCGCCTACGACGCGTTCGAGAGCGAGAAGTGGGCGGCGTCCCGGCGGAGCACGCTCGGGACGCCGTCGCGCCAGGCGCGGGCGAGGTCGGCGACCGGGACGTCGAGGGCGCCCTCGATGACGAGCCGGTCTCCGCCGACGATGCCGAGCCGGATCGACCGGGGCGCCGCACTCCTGGGCGATGGCGAGGAGCCGCTGGGCGTTCGCGTTCGGCAGCGAGACCACGATCCGGCTCGCGTCCTCGCCGAAGAGGACGAAGTCCTTCCGCGGCGGGGAACGGGACCCGGACCGCCGCGCCGAGCCAGGGCGGCGCGGCGCCGCCCGGCGGCGGGTCGTGCATCATGCAGCACTCGGCGAGCGCCACCGCGAGGCCGCCGTCGGAGCAGTCGTGCGCGGAGGAGAGGAGCCCCTCGCTGATCGCGCGGCGCACCGTCTCCTGCACCGCCTTCTCGCGGGCGAGGTCGAGCGCGGGCGGGCGGCCCGCCTCCTTGCCGTGACTCGGCGGCGAGGTACTCGGAGCCGCCCACCTCGCCCTGGAGCGACCCCGACGAGCGCGACGACGTCGCCCGCCTGCCGGAACGCGGCTCGGCAGGTCCGGTCGACCGGCTCGACGAGGCCGACCATCCCGACGGTCGGCGTGGGGAAGATCCCCTGCCCCTCGGTCTCGTTGTAGAGCGAGACGTTCCCGGAGACGACCGGCGTGCCGAGGGCGCGGCAGGCGTCGGCGATGCCCGCGGACGCCTCGGCGAACTGCCACATGATCTCCGGCTTCTCGGGGTTGCCGAAGTTGAGGCAGTCGGTGAGGCGAGCGGCTCGCCGCCCACGCAGGCGATGTTCCGCGCGCACTCCGCCACGGCGTGCATGCGCGCCGAGGTGCGGATCGAGGAAGCACCAGCGGCTGTTGCACGCCGACCGAGAGCGCGATGCCCTTCCTCGCGTGGGCGGCCGTCGCCCGTCGCGAGCCGCACCACCGCCGCGTCGCCGCCCGGGCGGACCGCGCCGACGAGCCGGACCATGTGGTCGTACTGCCGGTAGACCCACTCCTTGGTGGCGATGGTCGGGCGGGCGAGGAGCCGCGAGCAGCGACCGCCCCGAGGTCCGTCGGCTGCGGGGAGCGTCGCCGGGTCGAAGCGCGTGCAGCGCCGGCGAGGGCCGGGTGCGGCGTCATCGGCCGCTCGTACCTGGGAGCGCCCTCGGTGAGCGGGTCGACCGGGAGGTCCGCGACCACCTTGCCCGTGCCGTAGACGACGCGCCAGCGGCCGCTGCCGGTGACCTCGCCGATGACCGCGACGTCGAGGTCCCACTTCTCGCAGATGCGCCGGACCTCGTCCTCCTTGCCCTCGCGCCGCCACGAGGAGCATCCGCTCCTGCGACTCGGAGAGGAGGACCTCGTACGGCGTCATCCCCTCCTCGCGGCGCGGCACCTGGTCGATGTCGAGGTCGAGGCCGTTGCCGGCCGCGCCCGGCCATCTCGACCGAGGACGAGGTGAGCCCGGCCGCGCCCATGTCCTGGATGCCGACCACGGCGTCGGTCTGGAAGAGCTCGAGGCACGCCTCGAGCAGGAGCTTCTCCATGAACGGGTCGCCGACCTGGACCGTGGGGCGCTTCTCCTCGGTCGAGGCGTCGAACTCGGCCGAGGCCATCGTCGCGCCGTGGATGCCGTCGCGGCCGGTCTTCGCGCCGATGTACATGACCGGGTTGCCGACGCCGGCCGCGGTGCCCGCGGAAGATCTTGTCCGCCGGGCAGGATGCCGAGCGTGAAGGCGTTGACGAGGCAGTTGCCGTTGTAGCTCGCGTGGAACATCACCTCGCCGCCCACCGTGGGGACGCCGATGCAGTTGCCGTAGCCGCCGATGCCCGCCACCACGCCCTCGAGCAGGTAGGCGGTCTTCGGGTGCGCCGGATCGCCGAAGCGGAGCGAGTTCAGCGAGGCGATGGGCCGCGCGCCCATCGTGAACACGTCGCGGAGGATGCCGCCCACGCCGGTCGCCGCGCCCTGGTACGGCTCGATGTAGCTCGGGTGGTTGTGGCTCTCCATCTTGAAGGCGGCCGCGAGCCCGTCGCCGATGTCCACCACGCCCGCGTTCTCGCCCGGGCCCTGCAGCACGCGCGGGCCCGTGGTCGGGAAGGTCTTCAGGTGGACGCGCGAGGACTTGTAGGAGCAGTGCTCGCTCCACATCACGGAGAAGACGCCCGAGCTCGGTCGAGGTTCGGCTCGCGGCCGAGGTGCTGCTTCGGATGCGCTCGTACTCGTCCGGCTTGAGCCCGTGCTGCGCGACGACCTCGGGCGTGATCTTCTCGGTCATGAGGCCGCGGATGATAGCCGCGGCGGCGCCGGATTTCGACCCTGGTGAGGAGGCGTGCGGGAAGGCGGACTCAGGGGGGACAGTCGACCTCCTCGCCGGGAGGCGCCACGACGTCGCGGGCCGAGGGCGGCGGGTTCGCCGGGAAGGCGGTGCCCGCGATCACTCGGGGGATGGGCGTCGGCGCGGACGTCGGCGCCCCGCCCGACGGTGAGCGTCTCGCCCACCGCGAGGACCCGCACCCGCGCCGCGTCGATCCCGAGCCGCCTCCGCTCCGCCTCGAGCCGGCTCGGCGGCTCGTCGAGCGGCTCGTCGGCGAGCTTGAAGGTCCCCCAGTGCATCGCGACGAAGGTCCGCGCCCCGAGGTCCTCGAAGGCGCGGAGCGCCTGCTCGGGGTTCATGTGCTGCCGCTCCATGAACCAGGCCGGGTCGTAGGCGCCGATGGGGAGGAGCGCGGCGTCGATCCCGGGGAAGCGCGCGCCGATCTCCTCGAAGCCGTCGAAGTAGGCGGTGTCGCCGGAGTGGTAGAGGGTCGCGCGGGTGCCCTCGATCACGAACCCGCCCCAGAGCGTCCGGTTCGTGTCGAAGAGCCCGCGCCGGCTCCAGTGCTGCGCCGGGCACGAAGGTGATCCGCACGCCGCGCACGCGTGGCGGCGCTCCACCAGCCGAGCTCCGTCGCGAAGAGGTGCGCGCTCCCGGAAGAACGGCTCGAGCCCGAGGCCGGCGACGACCGGCGCGCCGACCTTCTCGATCGTGGGCAGGTCGAGGTGGTCGTAGTGGCTGTGCGAGACCAGCACCGCGTCGATGGGCGGGAGCTGCTCGATCGGGACGCCCGGCGGGACGTTCCGCGAGATGCCGCCGAAGATCGTCGGCAGGAGCGCCGGGTCGACGAGGAGCGAGACCCCGTCGAGCTGGACGAGGAAGCTCGCGTGGCCGAGCCAGGTGACCCGCGCCGGCTCGCCCGGCCGCGGCGGCGTGGCGAGGAGCGCGAGGTCGGGCGCGACGGTGGGGACCGGGGCGCGGTCGGGGGTGCGAGCGGCGCTTGCCCGTGATCCGGTCCCAGACGGCCCAGCGCAGGACCGCGCCGAGGCCCGGCGGGCTCCCGTCCCGTCCAGGTTCGCGAAGCGCCCCTCGGCGTCGCGGGGCTGCGGCGAAGGCGGTGAGGACCATGGCGCTCGCGGCGAGGGGCAGGAGGAGCGAGGGCGCGGCCGTGACACGACGGGCTCGTAACGGCGGTGCGGCGCCGGACGCTCACAGCGACAGGAGGAGCTTCGTCACGTCGTAGGCGACGTCGCCGCGCTCGCGGACCGGCACGGGCGCCGCGGGCAGCCGCAGCCGCTCGATCATCCGGTTGTAGCCGAGGTCCATGAGCGTCCTGCAGGTTCACCGCGTCGTGGAGGTTGTACTCGGCGAACAGCCGGAGCGCGGCGGCGTCGCCCGCGCTGGTGCGCGCGCCAGAGCCGGACCGCGTCCCGGCCCGGACAGCCCGCGAGGTGCGCGGGGCGGCCGACGCCGGCGTCCGCCTCGAGGAGCTTGAGGCCGCCCTCGTGGCCGAGCCGCGCCCACAGGTGGCGCAGGTCGACGTGGGCGCGCGGCGGGCGCCAGCCCGGGAACGCGCGGCGGAGCGCCGGGCACGTCGAAGGAGAGGCCGTTGAAGGTGACGAGGAGCTTCCAGCCGGCGCGTCGCCTCCGGGAACGCGTCGAGGTCCCGGCCCGCGAGGAAGACGCGCGGGCCGTCGCGGTCGAGGAAGCCGATCGCGGTGAGGGCGTCGCCGTCGGTCTCGACGTCGAGGAAGGCCGCGTCCTCGCGCGAACGCGGCGTAGAGCCGCCAGCGCTCGCTGCGCGGGAGCATGACGCGCGAGCGTCTCCGCGTCCCGCGCCTCGAGCGCGCCCGCGCGGCCCGGGCACCGCCTCGCGCAGGCGGCGCGTCGAGCGCGAGCGCGAGAGGCGTCCCCCGGCGCCGCGGGGAGGTCGTCCCAGCGGCGCACGCCCGAGTCCCAGAGCTGGCGCCTCGAGCCAGGGGCCGATGCCCGGCGCGAGCGGAAGGAGGAGCGGATCACGCGGGGAGCTTACGGCGCGGGCCGACCCGTCACAAAGCCCGGGCGGGCCCTCGCCCGCCGTCACGCGCTCGGAGGTACCGCTCCCAGGCGCTGCGCCACGCGCCGGTCGCCTCGCGCGTGCCGGAGGAACGGCGTCGTAGAACGGGTGGCGCGCCACCGTCGCGCCGTCGCCGACCACGACCAGCTTCGCGCGGGCTCGCGTGAGCGCGACGTTCATGCGCCGGACGTCGGCGAGGAACCCGACCTCGCCCGTGTCGTTGGAGCGGACGAGCGAGACCACCACCGCCTCCTTCTCCCGCCCCTGGAAGCCGTCCACCGTGTCGACCTCGAGCCCGCGCTCGACCTCGCGCCGCGAGCAGCTGCCGGAGCCGCTGCACCTGCGCGTCGTACGGGGAGATCACCGCCACGTCGGCCGGCGCGACGCCGAGCGCGAGGACGCGCGCCACCTCCGCCGCCGACGAGCTCGGCCTCGCCCTCGTTGTGCTTCGAGTCGGAGCCCTCCGGCGTCTCCTCCTCGAAGCCGCGCCCCGACGTGTCCACCACCTCGAGCGGCGCCGCGTCGATCGCGCGGTCGGCCACGGCCGGGTGGGCGCGGAGCGCGCCGCCGTAGAGCGCCGTCCGACGGGAAGCGCATGATCGCCTCGTTCATCCGGTGCTGCTCGGCGAGGGTGACGCTGCGCGGCGTCGCCGTGCGAGCGGCGACGAGCCGCTCGAAGAGCGAGACGCCGAGGCCGCCCTGCCTGCGCCTCGGCGGAGAGCACGGTGGGCGGGAGCTGGAGGTGGTCGCCGGCGAGCACGGCGCGGTCGGCGCGGAGCAGGGCGAGGTAGACCGCCGGCTCGACCGCCTGCGTCGCCTCGTCCACGACGGCGAGCGCGAAGCGGCGGCCCGCGAGCGGCGGGGCGTCGAGCGAGGTCAGCGTGGCGAGGACCACGTGCGGCGCGGTCGAGCACCTCCGCCTCGGCACGGGCCTCGAGGGCGCGCGCCTCGGCGAGGAGCGCGCGGGCGTCCCGCCTCTGCGGCGCGCGACTCGCTGAAGCGCCCGGGGCCGCGGCGCTGCTTGCGCTTCGAGGCGGCGCGGCGCAGCGCGAGCGCCTCCTCCACGAGCCCGCGGGCGATGCGGGCCGCCTCGTGGCCCGCGGCGCGCGCCTCGAGCGTGTGCTCGAGGACCGCCGGGAGCACGCGCGCCGGGTGGCCGAGCCGGACGCAGGAGAGCCCCGCCGCCGCGAGCCGCTCGAGGAGGTTGTCCACGGCGAGGTTCGAGGGCGCCGCGGCGAGGACCTTCTCGCCGCGCGCGGCGGCGCGCCGGATCACCTCGACGAGCACGGTCGTCTTGCCGGTCCCGGGCGGCCCGTGGACGAGCGCGAGGTCCTCGGCGCGGTCGGCGAGGTCGAGGGCGGCGGCCTGCTCGGCGTTGAGCACGTGCGGGAGGTCCGGACCGCGCGGGCGGTCGAGGAAGCGCGGCGCCGCGCCGCCGAGCACCGCGTGCCAGCGCTTCCCCGCCTTCTCGTCGCGGAGGCGGCGCGAGGCCCGAGGCGAGCCGCTCCCAGGTGACCGGGGACGGCTCGAGCTCGAGGACCACCCGGCCGTCGGTCGCCCAGTCGGGCGGCGGCTCGTCGAAGGCGATCGCGATCGCGCCGCGGTTCCGGCGCGCGACGACCCCGGAGGGCGCGTCGGCGCGCGTCCTCGCGACGGAGCGTGACCGCGACGACGCTCCCGACGCCGATGCGCCCGGCGCCGAGCGGCCGGCCCGGGCCGGCCGTAGGTGACGAGGGTCCGGCCCGCGAGCGCCCCCTCCTCGACCGCCTCGACGTCGGCCAGCGCGAGCCCGCGCGCCTCGCGCTCCGCGAGCGAGAGCCGGCCGCGCGCCTCGTCGAGGCGCAGGCGCTCCTCGTCGCCGCTCGGCGTCGAGCAGCGCGGCGAGCCGGGCGAGGTGCTGCACGAGGTCCAGGGTCCCCGGTATATTCCGGCGCGCGATGGGCGGCGAGTGGGTCCTCTGGTTCGACGCGCGGTGCTCGACGAGCAAGCGGGCGCTCGAGCTCCTGCGAGAGCGCGGGGATCGAGCCCGTGCTCCGCCGCTTCCTCGAGGAGCCGCCGACGGTGGAGGAGCTCGCCGGGCTCGTCGCGAAGCTCGGGGTCGCCCCCCGTGCCGTCGCGCGGACCGACGCCGACGAGTACCAGGCGCTCCGCCTCTCCGACCGGACGCCCGAGGACGAGCTCCTCCGCGCGCTCGCCCTTCACCCCAGGATCCTCGAGCGGCCGATCCTGGTCGGGGGCGATCGGGCCGTCGTCGCGCGGCCGGCGGAGCGGGTGCTCGACCTCCTCCCGGACGGCGTCGGTGCCCCTCCGCGCCGGGTGGTTCCCCACCCCGGGTGATCGCCGTCCCCCGTACGGGCGGGGAAGTGAACGTACATTTACACCCGGTTTTCATAGGGATCGGCGCCCGCGCGCCCCCTCGAGGTGCGAATGGATCATGCATGAACCGCCGATGTGAGCGATCCCGAGGATCCGAGCGCACGGCCCGGGCCGTACCCGCACTGTCACGACGAGTGCGTGCTCGTGCGCCTCGGGTTCTCCGCCCAGGACCGGGCCGAGCTCGCCGAGGCGTCGACCCGCCCGGAGGCGCGCGACGAGATTGAGCAGGCCATCGCGCGCCGCGCCCTCGCGGACCGGCTCGCCTCCGCGACCGCCCTCGCGGCGGGCGTCGCCCACGAGCTCAACAACCCGCTCGCCTACGTGAGCGCGAACCTCGCCTTCCTCGCCGAGCGGACCGCGCGGATCGTGGAGCTCCTCTCGGGAGCGCCGCGCACCCCGGAGGACGCGGAGCTCGTCACGGAGCTCGCGGACGCGATGCGCGAGGCGCGGTCCGGGGCCGAGCGGATGCGGACGATCGTCCGGGACCTCAAGACCTTCGCCCGCGCCGACGACGAGCGGCGACGCCCGGTCGACGTCCGGCCCATCCTCGACTCGTGCCTGAACGTCGCCTGGGGCGAGATCCGCCGCCGGGCGCAGCTCGTCCGCGACCTCGCGCCGGTCGCGCCGGTCCTCGCGGACGAGGCGCGGCTCTCGCAGGTCTTCCTGAACCTCATCCTCAACGCCGCCCAGTCGATCCCCGGCGGCCGCCCCGAGGACCACCAGATCCACGTGGTCACGCGCACGCGGCCCGACGGGCGCGTCGCGGTGGAGGTGCGCGACACCGGCGCGGGGATCTCGCCGGACCACCTGCCGCGGATCTTCGACCCGTTCTTCACGACCAAGGACCCGGGGGGCGGCACCGGCCTCGGGCTCTCGATCTGCCACGCGGTGGTGACCTCGCTCGGCGGCACCATCGACGTGGAGAGCACGGTCGGGAAGGGGTCCGCGTTCACGGTCCTGCTCGCGCCGCTGACCTCGGACGCCGCGATCGAGGCCGGATTCCCGACGCCCCCGCCGGCGCCGCGCCGCGTCCGGATCCTCGTGGTCGACGACGAGCCGCTGGTCGGGACGGTGCTCCGCCGCACCCTCTCCGAGCACGACGTGACGGTCCTCCACTCGGCGCGCGCCGCGCTCGAGCGGCTCGAGCGCGGCGAGGCGTACGACGTCATCATCTCCGACCTGCTCATGCCCGGGACGAGCGGGATGGACCTCCACCGCGCCGTCGCCGCCCGGGACCCGGACCTCGCCCGCCGGTTCGTGTTCCTCACCGGCGGCGCGTACACCCCCGCCGCGCGCGCCTTCCTCGAGCGCGAGGGGGTCGAGTGGCTCGAGAAGCCCTTCGACCCGGCCGCCCTGCGCGCCGCGATCGCCCGCCGCGCGGGGCCGGCGCCGACCTAGAACGCCGCCACGAACCCGAACGTCGGCGGGACCGCCGCGGCCTGCGCCGAGCTCGTCGCGCCGGAGTCGCGGCCGTGCACGAGCCTCGGCACCGCGATCCCGAGCGCGGTCCCCACCGCGGCGCCGGCGAGGACGTCGGTGAGCCAGTGGGCGTCCCCCGCCATCCGGAGCCAGCCCACGGCCGCCGCGACGCCGAGCCCGCCGGCCCAGACCCACGGCGCGGAGGGGTAGGCGCGAAGCGACGAGACCGTCCCCGCCGCCGCCACGAGCGAGAAGGCGACGCTCGTGTGGCCGGAGAAGAAGGACAGGTCGTCGTCGGGGTCGGCGGGGCGCGCGGGATCGGCGGAGTGCGCGAGGGGCCGCCGCCTCCCCGCCGCGTACTTCGCGACCTGCGTCGCGTCGGCGGTGAGCGCCGTCGCCTCGGCGACGTAGAGGAGGTCGGCGAGGCCGGCGCTCGCGTCGCCCGCCCGGCGCCCCGCCAGCAGCTGGTGGACGGCGACGCCCGCGGGGAGGAGCCCGAAGGCGAGGACGTCGGAGGCGCGGCGCGCGCGGGCGGGCGCGCGCCAGACCACCGCCTCGCGCGCGGCGGCGTCGAGCGGGCCCGGCTCGCACCAGCGGCAGCGCGCCGGCGCGAGGGCCGGCTTCGCGACCTCGCTCGCGGCCCACGCGGCGGTCGCCACCGCCGTGATCGTGACGTCCACGGCGAGGTCGTGGTGCAGCTCCGCCGGGCTCTCCGCGGACGCTGCGAGCGGGACGGCGACGAGGAGGGCGAGGGCGCGGCGCATCGCGGCTTCGGAGGCGGCGGGGTCCCGCGGACGGTATCATCCCGCCGAGGTGGTCGTGACCGCGAACGACGGGACGCAGGGCGCCCCCCCGGGGCGCCAGGGCGACGGCGACGCCGGGGAGGACCCCGTCGCGCTTCCCCTCGACGGGACGCTCGACCTCCACACCTTCGCGCCCTCCGAGGTGGGCAGCCTCGTCCCGGAGTGGATCGAGGCCTCCCGGGCGGCCGGGCTGCGGGAGCTGCGGATCGTGCACGGGAAGGGGTCGGGTGCGCTGCGCCGGTCCGTGGAGGCGCTCCTCGCGCGGCACCCGCTCGTCGCCTCGTTCCGGACCGCGGGGGAGGACGCGGGCGGCTGGGGCGCGACGCTCGTGACGCTGCGCTGACCACCCCCGGTCGTGCGCATCGTCGTTCCATGAGGCTCTCGATCCACTCGCACCACCTGACGCTCCCGCCGGACCTCCCGGCGTTCCTGCAGAAGCACGTGACGCGGCCCCTCGTCCGGCTGTTCGACGACCCCGCGGCGGAGCTGGCGGTCCACCTCGGGGACGAGCGGCCGAGACGCGGCGGCGTGGACCAGCAGGCGCGGCTCTCCTTCCGGATCCCGAACGCGCGGACGATGCACGTCGAGGCGATCTCGGACGACCTGCACAAGGCGCTGCTCGAGGCGGCGGACCGGCTGAAGCGGCTCGTCCGGCGCGAGCTCTCGAAGATGCGGGCGCCGTCGCGCAAGCCCGTGCACCGGCCGCTCGGCCGGACGTGGCGGGAGCGTTCGTCGCGCCGCGGCGTGACCCCGGACGGCGAACCCGCCGGTCTGTAAGATCGGCGGCGGACGGCGGCAGCCGGCATCGCGGCTGCCCCGACGACCGCGCTCGCCGGCGGAGCCGCGGCTCCTTGCGCCGAGTGTCCCTCGCGCTCAGGCCGAGGCCCGCGCGGGCCCGAGGAGCCGTCGCAGCTGGCCGAGCAGCGCCTCGCTCGTGAACGGCTTCTGGATGATCTCGATGCCCCCCGTCTCGAACCGTCCGAGGAGGGTCGAGTCCTCGGTGTGGCCGGTCATGAAGAGCACCTTCACGCCGGGCTGCTCGGAGGCGAGCCGGGCCGCGAGGTCGGTGCCGTTCATCCGCGGCATGACGACGTCGGTGAGCAGGATGTCGACCCGCCCGCCGCTCGCGTGGGCCGCCTCGAGCGCCTCGGCGCCGTTGCGGCCCGAGATGACGCGGTAGCCCGACCCGGCGAGCACCCGCGCGAGGAGGACCCGCAGCGAGTCCTCGTCCTCCGCGAGCACCACCGTCTCTCCGAGGCCGCGCGGCGCGGCGGCGGAGACCGGGACCGCGATGCGCGCCGCCCGCTCGTCGGCGGCGGGGAGGAACACCGTGAACGTCGCGCCGGCGCCGGGCCTCGACTCCACCCGGATGGCGCCGCCCGCCTGGCGGACGATCCCGTACACCGTCGCGAGCCCGAGCCCGGTGCCGTGTTCCTTCGTCGTGAAGAAGGGCTCGAAGAGCCGCGCCCGGACCTCCTCGGACATCCCGACGCCGCCGTCCTTCACCGTGAGCGTCACGTACCGCCCCGCCGCGAGCCCCACGTCGGGGACCCGCGCGTCGAGCTCGACGTTGGCCGTCGAGATCGAGAGCGGACCGCCGTCCGGCATCGCGTCACGGGCGTTCACCGCGAGGTTGAGGAGCACCTGGGCGAGCTGGTCCGAGTCGGCGACCACCGGCCAGAGCCCCTCCTGCAGCGAGGTGGTGAGCTCGATCCGCTCACCGATCGCCCGGGCGAGGAGCCGCTGGAGCTCGGTCACGACCTTGTTCGGCGCGAGCACCTCGGGGCGGAGGAGCTTCTTGCGGGAGAGCGTGAGGAGCTGGCGCGTCACACCCACCGCCCGGTGCGCCGCCTCGATGATCCCGTCCGCCGACTCGCGCAGCCGCAGGTCCCCGGGCGGCAGGTCGCGCACGAGCATGTCCGACCAGCCGAGGATCACGGCGAGGAGGTTCGAGAAGTCGTGGGCGATGCCGCCCGCGAGCCGCCCCACCGCCTCCATCTTCTGGGCCTGCCGCAGGTTCTGCTCGAGGGCGCGCCGCGCCGTCTCCGCGCCCTCCCGCTCCGACACATCGCGGAAGGAGAGGACCCGGAGCTGCCGGTCCCGCAGGGACAGCTCTCCGGCGGAGATCTCCACCGGGAAGGACGTCCCGTCCGCCCGGCGGTGGCGGCCCGGGAGCGACCGGGCGCCGGCGGGCGGGAGCGGGTCCGCGGTCTCCGGGTCCACGAGGTCGCGCCAGGTCCGCCCGCGCAGGATCTCGCGGGTCACCCCGTAGAGCCGCTCCGCCGCCGGGTTCGCGTCCTCCATCCGGCCCGCCGCAGCGTCGACGAGGAGCACGGCGTCGGAGGAGGTCTCGAAGATCCCGCGGTGGAGCGCCTCGCTCTCGACGAGCTGCGCGACGAGCTCGCGCTGGCGCCGCTTCATGCGGACCTTCTCGGCGGCGTTCTCGACCTTGAGGTTCAGGGCCTCGTAGTCGGTGATGGGCTTCGTCACGTAGTCGTAGGCCCCGATCTGCACCGCCTGGATCGCCGAGTCGAGGGACGCATACCCGGTGACCAGGATCACCTCGACGTCGGGCTTGAGGCGCCGCAGCGCGCGCGCCACGTCGAGGCCCGAGCCGTCGCCGAGGTTCTTGTCGACGAGGGCCACGTCGAGCTCGCCGGGCTCCTCCGCCTTGACCAGCGCCTCGCGGACCGAGCTCGCGAGGAGGAGCGTGCGCCCGTCCGCCTCGAGGAAGCGGCGGAACACGTCGAGGATCACGGGCTCGTCATCGACGATCAGGATCGTGGGCATGGCTACCCTTCACTCCCAGCCGGACCCCCACCGACAGGGCGGCCGCGACGAACGGGCCCGGCGCGCCGGCGGTGGCGCCGAGGACCGACAGCTCGAGGAACGGCTCCGGGCTCGCGCCGGCGAGGCCGGCGGACACGGCGAGGCGCGCCGCCGGGGCGACCTCGCCTGCCTCGAGGAGCAGGCCCGCCGTCGCCGAGCCGCCCCAGACCGGGCCCCCACCGACGATGCGCCGGAGCGACGGCCCGGCGAGGAGCGTGGCCCGTCCGCCGCCCGGGCCGGAGAGGCCGCCGACCTCCAGGCGCAGCCCGGCCTCGAGGCCGCTCCGGAGCGCGAGCTCGACGTCGGCGGGCCGCTCGACCCCGACGCTCGCGGCGACGCCGCCGCCGCCACCGCCGAGGTCGACCGCGGGCCCGCCGCGCGCGTCGAGGCGCAGCGCCGGGGGGGGCGGCGCCACCGTCGGCGCGAGCGTCGCCCGCAGCCCGCCGATCCGGGCGACGAGCGAGTCCGGCTCGGGACGGGCCACGGCCGGGCCGACGTAGTGGACCTCGAACTCGCCTGGCCCCGAGGGCGCGACGCCGGCGACCCGTCCGCGCCCGGCGGTCACGATCGGCAGGGCGGGCACCGGGTTCCCGAACCAATCGGCGACCAGGAGCCGGAGCGCCGTGACGCGGTTTCCATCGCCCCGCACCACCGCGCGCGGCTCGAAGCGGCCGGCGGCGGCCTCGGCCGGGCGGAGCGGGACGACGCGGGCGCCGGAGATGCCGAGCGCGGCGGCCGTCGCGGTGACCACCGCCTCGTCGCCCTGGAGGCGGGGGCCGGCCGCGATGCGGCCGCGCACCTCCCCAGGACGGATCTCGGCGACGTCGGTGAGGAGCGCGCCGTGGACCTCGAGCGCGAGCGCCGCCGGGACCGGGTTCCCGGCGGCGTCGAGGGCGCGGGCCACCACCAGGGCCGCGGTCTCCGCCGGCGACGAGCCCGTCGCGGTCCACGGACACGGCGACGAGCGCCGGCGCTCCCGCCGAGGCCTCGACGCGGACGACGGCGCGCGACACCGGCGAGCCGGGGAGCCGGACGACGAGCCGCTCCTCGCCCGCCGGGCCGGGGGGAAGCGTCCAGCTCGCGACGTACGCCCCCGCCTCGCGCTCGCTCACCGAGACCGTGCCGCGCGAGGGCTCGAAGGCCGGGGCATCGCCGCGGCGCGCGGCCCCGTGCGGCGCCACGACGTAGGCGATCACCCGGACCCGCTCCTCGCGATCGGCCCGCACCGCCTCGCGGTCCGGGCACGGCGTGGAGCAGCGTCCGCTCGGGGACGTGGAGGTCGATGGGCCGGAACCCCTGGTGGCCCTCATGGATGCCGGGCGGGACGACCACCGGGATCACCGCGACGCCGTCGCTGCCGGCGGTCTCCGGGCCGAAGGTGCGGTCCCCGATCCGCAGGCTCACCGGCGCGCCCGGGTCGCCGCGCACGCGCGCGTTGCCGCTGCCGGACATGGGGATCGCGACCCAGCCGTCCTCCGGCCCCCTGACGCCGCGGGCGAGGGCCGCCACGATCGCGACCTGCGGGGCGCGCTCGGCCGGAGGGCGGTAGCGCGCGGTGAACCCGCCGCCGGGCAGCCGGCGGAGCCCCTCGATGCGCCCCACGCTCGCGGTGAGCGAGAGCTCCTCGACGTCCGGTGGCGCGGCCACCCGGAGCTCGGTCGCGGCCTCCCCGGCGAGCACGAGCCGCGGCGGGTCGGCGGTGATCCGGAGCGCGCCACCGCCGCCGGGGGGCGGCTCCTCGGCGCGAACGGGGGCCGCCGCCGCGAGCGCGGCGCAGAGGAGGCCCGCGGTGGCGCGGACGCTACGGCTCACGCCCCACATCCCACTCGATCTCCACGGAGTCGCGGGGCGGCGCGCATTCTGTTTCCGGCGCGGGGGTCGGCACACACACGGGGGCGCGCTCGAGGGCGCGGGCCCCCGCGGCGCGAGCGAGGATGCCGGGCGGCACGACCTCGCGCGCGTCCGGGACGGGCGTGCCGGCGGGGAACGCGGCGCCGGTGGCCGCGACGACCGCGGACGCGGGCTCAGCCGCGGGGCCCGGCGGCCGGCGCGGGACCACCATCGCGGCGCCGCCCGCGGCGAGCGCGGTGGCGGCGAGCGCCGCGGCGAGGAGGCGGAGCCCGGTCACGGTGCACCTCCCGCGAGCCCTCCGCCCGCGGCGGCGCCTCCCGGAGGCGGCGGGACCGAGATGCAGAACTCGGTCGTCGCCCAGGGGAGCCGCGCGGGATCGCCATCCTCGACGAGGAACACGTCGCCGCCCTGCCGCGCCATGAGCTGCCGGGCGACGTGGAGGCCGAGGCCGCTGCCGCGCCCCGGGGCCTTCGTCGTGAAGCGCGGCTCGAAGATCCGCGCGCGCAGCGCCGCGGGGATGCCCGGGCCCCCGTCGGAGACCCGCACCTCCACGCCCCGATCGGCGCGGGCCGGCAGCACCCGGACGTGGACGCGCCCGGCCGGCGCGCCGTCGACCGCGTCGAGCGCGTTCGCGAGGACGTTCGTCGCCGCGTGCACGAGCGCGCCGGGTGCGCCCCAGCCGTGGCGATCGCCGTCCTCCCGCTCGAGGGCGAAGCGACTCGCGAGCGGCCGGGTGCGGTAGGCGAGGAGCGCGACGGCCCGCGCCACCACCGGCCCGACGGCGTAGCGGACCGGCGAGACCTCGGGGCGGAGGAGCGCCTCGTACTCGAGGACGATCTCGGCGAGCCGATCGAGCTGCGCGCGGAGGATGACCCAGTCCTGCTCGCGGGCGAGGGCCGCGCCGAGGGCGCGCTCGAGGAGCCGCGCCGAGGCGTCGGCGCCCATGAGGGGCTGGCGGAGCTCGTGCAGCAGGCTGGGGGCGACGAGGTCCACCTCGAGCGCCGCGTCCTGGAAGGACTCTTCGGGGGTGGGGGCCATGGGGGTCCTCACGCGAGGTGCGCGGTCGCCGCGGCGGGGAGGAGCACGGTGAACGCGGCGCCCATCCCCTCCTCGCTCTCGACGACGATCCGCCCGTGGTGGGCCTCGACGATGCTGTGGGACAGCGCGAGGCCGAGGCCGACCTGCCCCTCGCGCTCCTTCGTCGTGAAGAACGGGTCGAAGATCCGCTCCCGGAGCGGCGCGGGGATCCCGCGGCCGGTGTCCGAGATCCGCAGGCGCAGCGCGTCGCCGTCCACCGTCCCGACCTGCACCTCGAGGTTGCCGCCGTTCTCCATGGCGTTGATGGCGTTCTCGACGAGGTGGGCGACCACCTGCTGGATCTGGACCGGATCGCCCTGCGCCTCGGGGAGCGGCTCGTCCACCCTTCGCGTCAGGGTGATCCCGCTCGCGCGGAGCCGGTCCTCGTAGAGCGAGAGCGCCGCGTCCACGGTCCGCGCCAGCGCGAACCGCTGCCCCGGGACCTGCCGCTCCTGGTCGGCGAAGGCGCGCAGGTCCTCGACGATGCGCGACACGCGCGACGCCTGGTCCTGCGCCCGCGTGAGCATCTCCACCTGCGGGGACCCCGCCGGCGCCTGCTTGCGCAGGATCGCGAGGTAGCCGGTCACCGCGGTCATCGGGTTGTTGAGCTCGTGCGCGAGCCCCGCCCCGAGCGATCCGATCGCGGCGAGGCGGCGGGTCCGCAGGATCTGGTCCTGCGCCGCCTTCAGCTCCGCGGTCCGCTCGTCCACCCGCCGCTGCAGGTCCCGGTTGAGCTCGCGGACCTCGCCCTCGCGCCGGCGGAGCTCCTGGGTCATCCGCGAGAAGGCCCGGCCCAGGTCGGCGATCTCGTCGTTGCCGCCGGCGTCCACGGTCGCGCCCCACTCGCCCGCGGCGATCGCCCCGGCGGCGCGGGAGAGCCGCTGGACCGGCAGCGTCACGCGCCGGGCGAGGAGGGTGCCGAGGGCGGCGGCCAGGCAGAGCCCGGCCGCGGCCCACGCGACGGTGTAGAAGCGCAGCCGCTCCGCGGCCCGGAAGGCCACCGCGGCGGGCTGCGCGACCACCGCGCTCCAGCCGTAGCGCCGGACCGGGGCGCTCGCCGCGAGCCACGACTCGCCGTCGGCCCGCCGGAGGATCCGCGCGCCCGGCCGGCCGGAGGTCGCGCTGGCCCGGGCGAGGGCGACCTCCTCCTCGGTCAACGCGGTGCCCGGGCCCGACCCGTGGGCGAGGGAGTTGCCGCGCGCGTCCACCACGTAGGCGACGCCCGACGCGGAGAGCTCCGCGAGCCGCGCCTCGACGTCGCGCAGCACGACCTCCGCGACGATGGAGCGATCGTGCGCGAGCCGGTGCGCCACGGCGATCCGGAGCGCGCCGCGCGGGGCGCGGTACGGCTCGGAGAGGCTCGTCGCGCCCACCGCCGCGGGCGGCACCGGCACGTGCGCGGAGAACCGCTCGAGGTCCTCGTCGCCGATCGCCTCGCGCCCCGCCAGAGCAGGATCCCGATCGGGTCGCCGCTCGAAGGCGGGGCCCGCGACGGGCACCTTGCGGTCGTCGACGATGGCGAGGATCGAGACGAAGGGGAGCTGCCGGTACGGGATCGCGAGCATCTTCGCGATCTCCCAGCGGGCGAACCCGGAGGAGTCCTCGAGGGGGAGCGCCGCCGCGGAGAGCCGCAGGTTCTCGATCGACGCCGTGACGGTCCGCTCGGTGAAGAGGGCGAGGTCCTCGGCGGCCTGCTGCTGCATCCGGCCCACGGTCTGCCGCAGCTCGTCGCGGCTCACCGCGTAGGAGACGAGCCCGAGCAGCCCGACGGGCAGGACGCCCACGGCGAGCAGCACGAGCCCGACCTTCGCCCCATACCTCATGCGCGCTTCCTCGCCGTCGCGGGCGCCCCGCCTGGGCCCCCGGGTGGGCGCATGTGCGCCTCGCGGGGGACCGGACAGGGTGGGGACCGGACGGGCGAGCGGACAAGCCTCGACCGAGGCATCACGCGCGAGACCCGCTGATTGCCGGGTGGTCCCGCGTGCGGACGCCCCATCTGGTCAACGAACGGTGACTCCCGGACGGGTCGCGGGAACCGCTTGGAGTACCCGGTCGGAACCAGTATGTTCCGCGCCCAACGGGAGGCACCCGATGTCGATGCTCGAGAAGCTGATGCCGAAGTCGGACGACTTCTTCGCCGACTTCGAGGCGCAGGCCGCGACGGTGGTCGAGGGCGCGAAGCTCCTGAAGGACCTCCTCGACGACTTCACCGACGTGCCGCGCAAGTGCCAGGCGATCAAGGACGTCGAGCACCGGGGCGACGACATCACCCACCGCGCCTTCGCGCGCCTCCACACCCAGTTCATCACCCCCTTCGACCGCGCGGAGATCCACCGGCTCCTCTCCGCGCATCGACGACGTGCTCGACCTCGCCGACGCCGCCGCGCGAGCGGCTCGGGCTCTACGACGTCGACACGGTGCTCCCCGAGGCCCGCGAGCTCTGCCGCGGTGCTCGTCGCGCAGGTCGAGAAGATGGTGGTGGCGGTGAAGGGGCTGCGCGACATGAAGAAGGACCCGGACGACGATCCTGGACGCCTGCAAGGAGATGAACGTCCTCGAGAACCAGGCCGACTCCCTCACCCGCCGCGCCATGGCGAAGCTCTTCAAGCGCGGGCAACGACCCGCTCACGGTCATGAAGTGGAAGGAGATCATCGACCTCATCGAGGACGCGACCGACCGCGCCGAGGACGTCGCGAACGTCATCGAGGGCGTCGTGCTCGAGCACGCCTAGCGCGACCTCCGCGCCCCGCCCATGCTCCTCGCCATCGTCGTCCTGCTCATCGCCGTCGCGCTCGCCTTCGACTTCATCAACGGCTTCCACGACGCGGCGAACTCCATCGCGACGGTGGTCTCGACCCGGGTGCTCTCGCCGCTCATGGCGGTGGCCTGGGCCGCCTTCTTCAACTTCATCTCGGCGGCCCCGGTGCTCTGGGGCGGCGAGCTCAAGGTCGCGGCGACGATGGGCAAGGGGATCATCCACTTCGATCAGCTGCAAGGCGCAGGGGACGACGGTGGTCCTCGTCGTCGTCTTCGCCGCGCTGATCGGCGCCATCGTCTGGAACCTCCTCACCTGGTGGTGGGGCCTGCCGTCCTCGTCCTCGCACGCGCTCGCCGGCGGGATGATCGGCGCGACCATCCCCGCCCTCGGCGTCGACGGGCCTCGTCACGCCAGCGGGATCCTCAAGATCGCGCGCTTCATCGTCCTCTCGCCCGCTCATCGGGATGGTGCTCGGCTCGGGCGATGATGATCCTGACGGCCTGGTTCTCCCGGAAGAGCACGCCCGCGAAGCGTCGACCGCTGGTTCCGGCGGCTCCAGCTCCTCTCCGCGGCGATCTTCAGCTACAGCCACGGCACGAACGACGCCCAGAAGGTCATGGGCATCATCGCGGTCATCCTCTACGGCACCGTCTGGGCCGACAGGGCCGCGTCGGCCACATGGCGGAGAGTTCCCGGTCCCGTTCTGGGTGGTCCTCCTCTGCCACGCCGCGATCGGCCTCGGGACCTTGTTCGGCGGCTGGCGGATCGTGAAGACGATGGGCCACTCGCTCACGAAGCTCCAGCCCATCGGCGGCTTCTCCGCCGAGACCGGCGGCGGCGTGACCATCCTCGCCCTCGCCCACTTCGGCATCCCGGTCTCGACCACCCACACCATCACCGGCGCCATCGTCGGCGTCGGCGCGACCCGCGGCACCCGGGCGGTCCGCTGGGGGGTGGCGGGCCGGATCATCTGGGCGTGGATCCTCACGATTCCGGCGTCGGCCGGTGGTCGCGGCGGTCGTCCTGCGTCATCGCGCGCGCCGTGGTCGGCGCGCTCGCCTGACGCGGGCGCGCAACCTCCCGCGCCGACGCGTGTTCCGGTAGGCAGATGGTCCCGGATCCCGACGCGGCGCTCATGCTCGCGTTCCAGCGGGGCGACGAGGCGGCGTTCCGGGCGCTGTTCGAGAGGCACGCGCGCGCCATGATCGCCTTCTGCCACCACTTCGTCCGGGACGCCGCCCGGGCCGAGGAGCTCGCGCAGGACGTGTTCGTGAAGCTGCACCAGGCCGCCGGCCGGTACCGGCCGAGCGCCCGGTTCAAGACCTTCCTCTACCGGATCGCCTCGAACCACTGCCTGAACGAGCTGCGCCGGGGCGAGTACGCCGCCCGGCGCGCCGCCGCCGGCGCCGAGCCGGCGGACCCCGACACGCTCGCGTCCAGCGCCGCGAGCCCGGAGGAGGCCGCCCGCGCGGCGGCCCTCGAGCGCGCGATCGCGGAGCTGCTCGCGCGCCTGCCGGAGAAGCAGCGCGCCGCCCTCGTCCTGTGCCGGCTCGAGGGGCTGTCGTACGAGGAGATCGCGGAGGTGCTCGGCACGAGCGTCTCCGCCGTGAAGTCGCTCGTCCACCGCGCCACCGTGGCGGCGGCGGACGCGCTCGCGCCGTACGGCGCGGCGAGGAAGGAGGCCCTGCCATGACCTGCCCGAGCCGCGAGGAGCTCGTCGCGGTCCTCGACGGCGCCCTCGCGCCCGGCGCCCTCGCCGGGGCACGCGCCCACGTCGAGGGGTGCACGACGTGCCGCGCCGAGCTCTCGAGGCTCGAGGCCGGCGTCGCCGCGCTGCGCGCCGGCTCGCCGAGCCCGGAGCCCTCGCCGTGGTTCGCGACCCGCCTCGCGGCGCGGCTCGCCGCCGAGCCCGCGCCCCGCCGCGGCCTTCTCGGGTCGCTGCCCTGGCGCCTCGTCCTCGCGGGGGGCGCCGCCGCGGCCCTCGCCCTCGGCGTCGTGCTCGTCCAGCGCGGGCGCAGCGCGCCGGACCTCGCGCTCGTCGACCGGCTCGAGCTCCTCGAGGACTACGAGGTCGTGGCGAGCCTCGGCGACGTGGAGAGCGCGGAGGACGCCGCGGTGGTGGCCGCCCTCGACCGGCTCGGCCCGGGGGAGGGGCGGCCGTGAGGTGGACGGGCGCCTTCGTCGCCGCCGCGCTCCTCCTCGGGCCCGCCGCCCGTGCCGAGGAGGCGGCGCCCCCCGCGCCGCCGCCCGGCGCGCGCGAGCGGTTCGAGTCGCTCTCCCCCGAGGAGCAGCAGGCCGTCCGCGAGCGCTGGCGGCAGTTCCGCTCGCTCCCGCCGGAGCGGCAGGCCGAGCTCCGCGAGAAGCTCGAGCGGTTCCGCAGCCTGCCGCCGGAGCGCCGCGAGCAGGTGGTCCACAACTTCGAGACGTTCCAGCGGCTGCCGGTCCGGGAGCGGCGGGAGATCCTCGAGCGGTTCCGCCGCTTCCGCGAGATGGCCCCCGAGCGGCGCGCGCAGATGCGCCAGGCGCTCCGGCAGATCGTGGACGCACCGCCCCGGGAGCGGGCGCGCTACCTCGACAACCTACGCCGCTGGCGGGACATGTCGCCCGGCGAGCGCGACCAGGCCCGGGAGGAGTGGCGGCAGCGCCGCCGAAGGTAGGATCGGGCTCGCGTGCGCCTCCGAATCCGCCGCCCTCGCCGCGGTGCTCGCCGCCGCGGCTCCCGCCGCGGCCGGGGAGCGTGACGGCGTGCGCGCGCAGGCGACCCTGCACCTGCGCTCCACCTCCACCGGGAACGTGCCGGACGCGGACGTCCTCTTCGACCGCGACCTCTCCACCTTCGACGTCGCGAGCTACCTCCGGCCGCAGGGCGCGGAGCGCCACGGCTCGCTCTTCGCCTCGCTCCGGCTCGACGGGCGGCTCCTCGACGGCGACCTCCACTGGGTGCTCGCGGCGGACACCGGCGAGATCCGCAAGGCCGCCTTCCCGCAGCTCGTGAACGTCTGCCTCGTGCCGGCGACCCGCGCGCCGACCGGCCTCGCGGTCGTCGGCGGCGGGCGGTGCATGATGGGCGCGCCGGTCGTCCCGCTCGAGGAGACCCGGCTCGCGGCCCCCGTGACGGTCTCCAACGGCCGGCCGATCCGCGACGAGATCCAGAAGACCCTCCTCGTGCGCGAGGCCTACGCCGCCTGGTCCTTCGGGCGGGCCGGCTTCGCCACGATCCGCGCCGGGCGCAAGCGCACCGCCATCGCCGACGGGTTCGTCCACGACGACTACTCGACCGGGATCGAGGTCGAGCTCGACCTCGGCGCGCTCGGTCCGCGCTGGGACCTCTCCGCCGGCCTGTTCCAGCCGACGCGCGACTTCCCGTCCACCGTCGCCGGCATCTCGCCGGTCGCGGTCGCCCGCGCCGACTTCCTCCCGTCCCTGTTCGAGCACGCCGGCGTGTTCGTCGCGGGCCTGCGCGACCGGACCGGGTCCATCGCCGAGCTCGTCCGCGGCAGCGTCGTCGAGTGGGGGGTCGGGAACCTCGCGCGCAGCCTCGGGACCGCCGGCGAGGCGGACGCCGCGCACGTGCTCGCGAGCGTGCTGGCGGCGCCCCTCGAGAGCGACGCGTCGATTGGCTGGGCGGGGACGAGCGGGAGCCTCGCCCCCTTCCGAGGGCAGCGCGTCGCGTGGACGCTCGCGCTCCAGGGCGGGACCCTCCATCGGCTCTCCTCCACGACCGCCGCCGGCACCCGGATCCTCGACGAGGACGTCCCGATCCGCGGCCGGCTCGCGTCCTTCCGCTGGGACACCGATCTCGGGCAGCGGGCGACGGCGGGTGCGTTCTTCCTCTACCTCTCCGGCGGGCTCCCCCCGGTCCGCGGGCCGGCGGGCAACGCGCTGCCCGGCCGCGACGGCACCTACGACGCGTTCCTCGGGATCTCGCCCTTCATCACGACGACGAACCTCTTCTTCGGCGGCGGCCTCTCCGAGACCTTCGCGGCGCGGCAGGTGACGGCGCCCGGCGTCAACGGGCGCGGAGTCGTCGCGCCCGGCATCTCGCTCGCCGTGGATCCCCTGCCCAAGGTGTCGGTCCAGGGCCGGGCGGCGTGGCTCCGGGCCGACGTCACCGGGCCCTACGGCGGGAAGGTCTACGGCACCGAGGCCGACCTCGACGTCACCTGGGCGGCGCGAGACTGGCTGCTGTTCGGGGTCGAGCTCGACGCCCTCTGGCCGGGCGACTTCTACGCGGGACGCGACACCGTCTACAAGACCGTCCTCGCGGTGGACCTGGTGACGCCGTGATCGGAGCCGTGCTCGCCGCGCTCCTCTCCGTCGCGCCGGCGCCCGGCGCCGCGGCTCCGCCGCCCGCGACGCCCGACCCCTCCCTGGCGACGACCGGGGCGCGGCGGGAGGGCGAGCCGGCGCGCCGCCCGCGGACCGAGCCCGACCCCGAGCTCCTGCGCGAGCTCGAGCTGCTCCAGAACATGGAGCTGCTCGACCACCTCGAGCTGTTTGAATAGAGGGCGCCGGCCTCAGGCCAGCCGCGACGCGAGCATGCCGCAGGCGGCGTGCTCGTCCTGGCCGCCCGAGTAGCGGCGCACGACGGGCTGCCCCGGCAGCTCCCGCGCGAGGGCGTCGCGGAACCGGTTCCACTCGGCCTCGTCCGGCGGCCGGAAGCGGCCCGAGGCGTCGTTCACCGCGATGGGGTTGAGCCGGACCGGGATCCCGCGCAGGAGGACGCCGAGCGCCACGGCGTCCTCCTCGCCGACGTTCACGCCCGAGATCATGACGTACTCGAGGGTGATGCGGCCCCGCCGCGCCGCGTGCTCGCGGATCGCCTCGGCGAGCTCCGGGAGCGGGAAGCCCGCCTCGACCGGCATGAGGGCGCGGCGCTTCTCCGGGATGGCGGCGTTCAGCGACACGCAGAGCCGGAACTTGTGCCCCTCCGCGGTGTAGCGGCGGATCGCCGGGACGATCCCGGCGGTGGAGATGGAGATCCGGCGCGCGTCGATCCGGGCGCCGGCGGGGTCGCACAGGGCGTAGGCGGCGTCGAGGACGGCGTCGTAGTTCTGGAACGGCTCCCCCTGCCCCATGAAGACGACGCCGGTCACCGGGCGGGCGCTGTCGGCGCGGACGCGCTGGAGCTGCCGGACCATCTCCCAGGAGGCGAGGGAGCGGGTGAGGCCGAGGGTGCCGGTGGCGCAGAAGGCGCAGCCGAGAGCGCAGCCCGCCTGCGAGGACAGGCAGACCACGTGGTGGGTGTCGTAGAGCGGGATGCGGACGGTCTCGATCCGGGCGCCGTCGGGCAGCTCGAAGAGGTAGCGCCGGAACCCGTCGCGCGCGTCCACCCGCGCCACCTCGGCGAGGTCGCCGGGCGCGCAGAGCGCCTCGACCCGGTCGAGGACCTCGCGCCGGACGTTCCGGGCCTCGCGCAGCGGCCGGTCGCGGCCGATCACCGCGCCGAGGATGCGGCGCGCGTCCTCGAGGGAGATGTCGGCGCGCCGGGCGAGGGAGCGGCTGTCCTGGCCGGCGAGGTGGAGCACCGGCGGAATCTAGCGGCTTCGCCGGCGCGGCGCGAGTCGCGGCCCGCTCACCCACGGGCTCCCGGCGAGAGCGTACCGCCACGGCCTCTCGGCCCAGGGACCGGCGTGGTCCACGTTCACCCGGCGGCCGGAGAGGACGGCCTCCGCGGGCGGCGGGGCGTCCTCGACGAACAGGTCGTCGCCGAGGAGGTCGCGCCCGTCGTCGTGCTCGCGCCGGATCCCCAGGGCGCGGCAGAGGTTCCCGGGACCGCGGGTCGAGTGGAGGCAGCCCTCCACGGGCTCGCCGGCGCGGAGCAGGACGGCGGCGGGGAACCCGGCCTCGCCGGTCACCACGTTCATGCAGTGGCTGCGGCCGTAGATGAGGTAGACGTACGCGACGCCGGGGCCGCCGAACATCACCGCGGCGCGGCGGGTCGGCCCGAAGCGCGCGTGAGAGGCCCGGTCGTCCGGCCCGTGGTAGGCCTCGGTCTCGACGATCCGCGCCGCCCGGCGCACGCCGCCCTCCACGTGGACGAGGGTCTTGCCGAGCAGGTCGCGGGCGACGGCCCGGGTGTCACGGGCGTAGAAGGAGCGGGGGAGCTTCATCGTCTCGCCTTGGACTTGGACCTGGACTTGGTCCTGGTCCTGGTCCTGGTCCTCGACTTGGTCCTGGTCCTCGACCCAGAACCAGCCCTGGTTCCAGGTCGAAGTCGAAGTCGAAGTCGAAGTCGAGGTCGAGGTCGAGGTCGAGGTCGAAGACGAGGTCCAGGTCCAAGTCCAAGTCCAGGTCCAGGTCGTTTTCCCTACGCCTTCACCGTCTCCCTCCACACCCCCGCCTCGACGAACACGCCCAGGAGCGGCGCGTCCACCTGCCCGCGCTTCGCCTCGTCGTGGAGGATGTCGAGGGCCTTCTCGACCGGCATCGCCTTCTTGTAGGGCCGGTCGCTCGCCGTGAGCGCGTCGTAGATGTCGGAGATCGTCATCATCCGCGTCTCGATGGCGATCTCCTTCGCGGGCACGCCGCGCGGATAGCCGCGCCCGTCGAGCTTCTCGTGGTGGCCGTAGGCGATCTCCGGGATCCGCCGGAGGGCGCGCGTCCACGGGATCTCGGAGAGGAACCGGAAGGTGTGGGTCACGTGCCCCTCGATCTCCCTGCGCTCGCCGTCGGAGAGCGAGCCCTTCGGGATGGAGAGGCAGGAGAGCTCGAAGGGCGTGAGGAGCGGCCGCACCTCGCCCCGGAGGTCGACGAAGGTCGACCCGGCCGCGTCCTTCAGGCGGGCCGAGGCGTCGGCGGGGAGCACCGTCGGGCGGTTCGAGGCGGCGACGACCTCCCAGAGCGCGTCGAGGTCCCGCGCCCGATCGGCGAGCTCCCCCTCGGGGCGCCCCTCGAGCCGCGCCCGGAGCCGCCCGTTCTCGAGGGTGGCGCGGGCGAGGTCGAAGCGCGCCCGGACGAGCTCGAGCTCGTGCGGGTGGAGCTTCTCCGCCTTCACGAGGACGTGCTCGCGCACGCCGACCTTGCCGAAGTCGTGGAGCAGGGCCGCGTACCGGATCTGCCGGAGCGCCGCCGCGTCGAAGGCGACGCCGCGCCAGTCCGGCGGGGGCGCCTTCTCCACCGCCCGGGCGAGCCCGGTGGTGAGGGTGGCGACCCGGCCCGAATGGCCGGCGGTGGTCGGATCGCGCTGCTCGATCGCGACGACCGACGCCTGGACGAACCCCTCGAAGAGCCGCTCGATCTCCTCGTTCAGCACCGCGTTCTCGATGGCGGAGGCGGCGGGGCCGGCGAGCGCGCCGAGCAGGTCCTCGTCCTCGGCGGTGAACGCGCCGTCGTGCCGGTTGAGCGCCTGGAGGACGCCGACCACCTCGCCCTTCGTGTTCCGCATCGGGACGGTGAGGAGGTTGCGGGTCCGGTAGCCGCTGCCCCGGTCGACGCTCTGGTTGAAGCGCGGGTCGGCGTAGGCGTCGTCGATCCGGATGACCGAGCCGGTGGCGGCGACCGCGCCGGCGATCCCGGCGCCGAGCGGGATCCGGATCTCCTTCGCGCCGTGGGCGACCTTGGACCAGAGCTCACCCCGGTCGCGGTCGGCGATGAAGATCGTGCAGCGGTCCGCCTCCGCCACCTTCGCCGCCGCGTCGACGACGAGCCCGAGCAGCCGATTCGAGCTGCCGCTCCGCGGTCAGGGCCTTCGCCACCTCGAGGATGGACTGGAGCTTCTCGAGCCGGCGCCTCAGGTCGACGTCCGTCATTCCGCAGGACGGTAGCAAGGGCGCGCGGCGCTCGGCAAACGTGCCCCCTCCCCAGCCCCGCTCCGCGGGGCGATCGAGGTCCGGGGACGAGGCGAGGCGCGGAGCGAGCGCCCCGTGAAGCCTGTGGACGGACCGCCGCGCCCAGCGTTAGGAACGGGGGACATGCGCCGCGCCAAGATCGTCGCCACCGTCGGCCCCGCGTCGTCGGCCCCCGGGATGCTCGAGAAGCTCCTCGAGCACGGCCTCGACGTCGCCCGGCTGAACTTCTCCCACGGCCGGCACGAGGACCACGCGCAGGTCCTCGACCGGCTCCGCGCCGCCTCCCGGCACCTCGGGAAGGCGGTCGCGGTGCTCCAGGACCTGCAGGGCCCGAAGATCCGCACCGGGCCCCTCAAGACGGGGCGAGCCGGCGTCACCCTCGTCCCCGGCGCCGAGATCGTGATCACGACCGAGGGCGAGGTCGTCGGGGACGAGAAGCTCGTCTCGACGACCTACCCGCACCTCGCGGAGGACGTCCGCCCCGGCGACCGGCTGCTCATCGACGATGGGCTCATCGAGCTGCGGGTGCTCTCCAGCGACGGCGTCCGGGCCCGCGCGGAGGTGGTCGAGGGTGGGCTCCTCGGCGAGCACAAGGGGATCAACCTGCCGGGCGTCGCGCTCCGCGCCGAGGCGATGTCGGACAAGGACCGCGACGACCTCGCCTTCGGGATCTCCCACGGCGTCGACTACGTCGCCCTCTCCTTCGTGCGCTCGCCCGAGGACATCGCCCTGTGCCGGTCGGAGATGGAGCGGGCGGGCCGGGTGGTCCCGGTGATCGCCAAGATCGAGAAGCCGGAGGCGCTCGATCGGCTCGACGCGATCATCGCCGCGGCGGACGGGGTGATGGTCGCGCGCGGCGATCTCGGGGTCGAGATCCTCCCGGAGCGGGTGCCGCTCCTCCAGAAGGAGATCTGCCGGAAGGGGAACGCCTCCGGGAAGCCCGTCATCATCGCCACGCAGATGCTCAACTCGATGATCGAGCACCCGCGCCCGACCCGGGCCGAGGCCTCCGACGTGGCGAACGCGGTCTGGGACGGCGCCGACGCGGTGATGCTGTCCGGCGAGACCGCCAGCGGCCGCTATCCGCTCGCCTCGGTCCAGATGATGGACCGGATCGTCCGCGAGGCGGAGGCGGCGGTCCACCCCCACGACATCCGGATCGGCACCGGCGGCATCGGCGGCGCCGCGGCGCGGGCCGCGCCGACCGGCGAGGTCATCTCCGCGGCCGCCTGCGACGCGGCGGCGGTCTCCGGCGCGGTGGCGATCTGCTGCTTCACGCTCCGCGGAGAGACCGCGCGGCAGCTCGCGCGGTACCGCCCCGCGATGCCGATCGTCGCCTTCTCGCCGGATCAGTCCATCCGGCGGCGCCTCGCGCTCTACTGGGGCGTCGTCGCGAAGGTGATGGAGCCGGTGAAGAACGCCGACCTCATGGCGGAGCTCGTGGCCGAGCGGCTCGTCGAGGACGGGGTCGCGAAGACCGGCGATCGCGTCGTGCTCGTGCACGGCTCGCCCCTGGGCGTCCCGGGCCATACGAACTCGATCCGGCTCCACGAGATCACCGCGCACGGCGAGCGCGGCCCCGGCCAGCGGTACCGCGTGCCGATCTGACGGAACGGTCAGCCTTGTGACCTGGACCTGGACCTGGACCTGGTCCTGGTCCTGGTCCTCGACCTGGTCCTCGTCCTGAAGTCGAAGTCGAGGTCCACGTCCCCAGCTCACCTCGGCGGGACGCCCACCGGCTCCACCGCCCTGCGCTGCTCGGGCTCCTTCTTCTGCGCGTCCGTCGACTTCCGCGCCGCCGGCACGGCCGGCCCGGTCGCCGGGGGGCGCTCGGGTCGCCGCGGCTCGTGGGTGTCGGCCGCGCTCCCGGACGCCGGCGCCGGCGCGGTTGCGGTGGTGGCGGCGGCCTTCGCCCGGGCCTCGGCGAGCTGCGCGCTCCGCTCACGCAGGTCGAGCTCGAGCGCGGCGCGCCGCTCCTCCGCCTCGCGCCGGGCGAGCTCGGCGTCCGCCGCCGCGCTCGCGAGCCGCGCCCGGACCTCGGCGAGCTCGCCCGCGGTCCGGCCGGCGTCCTTGAGCGCCGCCGCCTCCCGCGTCGAGGCCTGGGCCGCGGCGTCGCGGGCGGCGGCGAGGGCCGCCTCGAGGCCGGCGGCGCGCTCGAGCGCCTGCCGCGCCTCGGCCTCGCGCGCCTTCGCGTCCGCCACCGCGCCCTCGGCCTGCGCCCGGGCGGCGCCGAGGGCCTGATCCATCTTCGGCAGGAGCTGCAGCCGCGCCTCGACCCGGGCGAGCTCGCGCTGCTTCGCGGCCGCCTCGCCCTCGAGGCGCGCCGTCTCGTGGTCGAGCTCGGCCCGGGCCCGCTCGAGGTCGTCGATCTGCCGCCGCAGCCGGGCCTCGCGGCGCCCCAGCTCGCTCACCTGCCCGGTGAAGACGTGGTACCCCGCGACGCCGAGCGGCAGCAGCAGCGCGAGCACGACCGCGGCGGCGGCGAGCTCGCGGACGTGCCGGCGCCCGAACAGGAGGACCCGCCGTGAGGGGCTCCGGCGGTCGTGCCAGGTCGGCTCGTCCGTCCGGAACCGCCGCAGCTCGTCGGCGAGGGCGCCGGCCGACGGCGGCCGGTCGGCCGGATTGGGGGCGAGGGCCCGCATCACGATCTCGCGGAGCCGGTGCGGGACGTCCTGCGGGAGCGGGGCGGCGGGAGGATCCTCGCCCCGCTCGCGCGCGGGGTGCGGGGGCTCCCCGGAGAGCAGGAAGTAGAGGGTCCCGCCGAGGCCGTACACGTCCGACGCCTCGGAGGGCGCGCGCCGGTCGCGCCACTGCTCCGGCGCCATGTAGGCGATGGTCCCGATGGGCGTCGAGCCGGGCGCCGCGCTCGCCACCGCGAGGGAGGTCGCGATCCCGAAGTCGGCGAGCATCACCCGGCGCGTCTCGGGGGTGACGAGGACGTTCTCGGGCTTCAGGTCGCCGTGGACGACGCCGGTGCGGTGGGCGGCGTGGACCGCGCCCGCGAGGTCCTCGACGAGCCGCGCGGCCTCGCGCGCGGAGAGGCCCGCCCGCTCCGCGTGGAGCGACCGGCCGATCCGGATGGAGCCGGGGCTCGCCTCGTCGGGATCGGCGCAGACCGCCATCTCCACGTAGAACGGCCCGCCCTCGATCCGGCCGGCGTCGAAGACCGCCACCACGTGGGCGCTCGGGATGCGCCGGGCGCGCCCCGCCTCCCGGCGCACCTGCTCGACGAAGGCGCTCATGCCGGGGCCGGGGCGCAGGAGCTTCAAGGCGACGAAGCCGTCGAGGGGCCGCCGCCGCGCCAGGAAGACCTTGCCGTGCGCCCCCGCGCCGAGCTCGCGCTCGAGGGTGAAGGGCCCGAGCTCCTGCGGGAACGGGCCGGTGGGGAGCGGCGCGTCGGGGCGGTCGAGGGCGGCGAGGAGCGCCAGGGCGAGGGCCTCGAGATCGCGGTCCTCCCGGCAGAGCTCCGCGACGATCCGGGCCCGCTCCGCGGGCTCATGGCGGAGGGCCACCTCCACGATCACGTCGGCGCCGACGGAGGTCACGGCCCGGCCGCTCCCCCGCCCCGCGCCGCGCGCGCCGCCACCCACGCCGCGAAGAGCCGGAGATCCTGCTCGACCCGCGCGGGCTCGACCCCGAGCGCGACCGCGATGGCGGCCCGGGGCTCGCCCTTCACGTAGTGCCGCCGCGCGGCCTCGGCGATGGCGGCGCCGCGGGTGAGGCGCGGGTCGGTCGCGGCCGCCTCGATGGCCTGCTCCACCGGCACGAGCTCCGGCGCGACGGCGAGGCGCGCCCAGGCGACGAAGAACGCGAGCCGCTGCTGGACCATCGCCTTCGACTCACCGAGGAGCTCCGCCGTCTCTGCCTGGGTGAAGCCGGCGACGAGGTGGTACTCGGCGGCGCGCGCGATCTGCCGCCGGCGCGCGATCCGGCGGTCGGCGCGGAGCTTCTCGAGGAGCTCGAGGACCTCCACCGCCTCCTCGCCGGAGGGCACCACCGGCTCGCCGGCGAGCAGGGTGAGGGTCGGGAGGATCGCGGCGGCGTCGCGCCGGGCCCGCCGGCGCGTGGCGCGGGCGTGCGAGATCCAGATCCGCCGCAGCAGGAACAGGCAGTAGGCGGCGAAGTGGCGCTGGTCCCGGAAGGTGGTCCGGCGCCGGAGGACCCGCTCGAGGGCGGTGTGGAGCCCGGCGGTCCCGGCGAGCGTCGGCGGCGCGCCGCGGCTCATGGCCCGCGCCCGCGCCCGGAGCTCCTCGTAGACCTCCGGCGTGAGCCACTCGAGCCCCTCGCCCTCGACCACTCGTTCGCCGGCTCGCATCCTCGCGGGGAGTCTACTCCGGAGGGCTCCCCGGAGCGCAACGACGGTGGGTCCGTGTAGGCCGAAGAAGGCCGGAAATCCGGACACCTCGCGGTCCCCGGCGGGACGCCCGGTGGCCGAGCTGGCCGGCGGCGGCGTTCCAGGATCGAAGGGGCTCGACTGGCAGCGAGCCCCGCCGGGCCGAAGGGGCCCGGCTCCACTTCTCGAAGGAGACCTCATGTCTCGACTGCTTCTCGGCGCCCTCGTCGCCCTCCTCGTCAGCGCCTGCGCGGCGAACCCGAAGACCGTCACCCCCGACACCAGCATCAAGGATGGCGCGTCCGCGAGCGCCGCGACCCCGGCCGCCGAGCCGGTCGCCGCCGCACCCGCGCCGGGCACCTGCGAGTCCGACGGCCAGTGCGGCGACGGCCAGCGCTGCGACGCCGGCCGGTGCGCGCCGGCCGCCGACGCCTGCGGCCTCGTGCGCGTCCGCTTCGCCTTCGACTCCGCGCAGCTCGACGACGCCGCCATGAAGGGCCTCCGCGGCGACGCCGAGTGCCTCTCGCGCCGCCGCCCGTCGGCCCTGCTCATCGAGGGGCACTGCGACGAGCGCGGCACGACCCAGTACAACATCGCCCTCGGCGCGCGGCGCGCGGACGCGGTCCGCAAGTACCTCGCCGACCTCGGCGTGAAGACCAAGTTCGACACCATCTCCTTCGGCAAGGAGCTCCCGGTCGCGCAGGGCGCCGGCGAGACGGCCTGGTCGCAGAACCGCCGCGCCGAGATGCGGCTGCCGGGCGACAAGCGCGCCGACGGGCAGCAGTTCGCGGGCAGGTAGCGGCCGGCCCGCATCACGTCGACTTCACCTTGGACTTGGACTTGGACCTGGTCTGAATCGGACCAGGACCAGGTCCAGGTCCAGGACCAGGTCGAAGTTGCCGGTTAGGCTAGCGGTACCGTGAGCCACGCCTACCCCGGCCTCCCGCCCGCCCCGCCGCCGTCCTCGCCGGTCGTCGCCACCGCGGTCGTCCTCTGGCGGGACGGTCCCCGGGGACGTGAGGTGCTCCTCGTCCGCCGCGGTGCCGAGCGCCGCTTCGCCGGCGGGTTCCACGCCTTCCCTGGCGGACGGCTCGACCCGGAGGACGCCGACGTCCCGGTCCCGGGCGCCTCCGGCGAGGAGGCGATCCTCGTCGCCTGCGCCACGCGGGAGCTCTTCGAGGAGACCGGCGTCCTCCTCGCCCGCGGCGCGGCGTCGGTCTCCGCCCGCGATCGCGCCGCCGACCGCAAGGCGCTCCTCGACGGGGCGCTGCGCTGGGCCGACCTCCTCCGGGCCCGCGGCCTCGTCCTCGATCCGGGCCTGCTCGCCCCGATCGGCCGGTGGGTCACCCCCGAGCACCTCCCGCTGCGCTACGACGCGCGGCTGTTCCTGGTGCCGATGCCCGCCGGGGAGGCCGCTGAGATCTGGCCGGGGGAGCTCTCCGGTGGCGACTTCGTCGAAGTCGCCGCCGCCCTCGCGCGCTGGGAGCGCGGCGAGCTCCTCTTCTTCCCGCCGAACCTCCACGCCGTCCGCGGACTGGCCGCGCCGGGGATCCCGTCGCCAGAGGCGCTGCGCCCGCCCCCGGAGCCGGTCCGCCGGATCGAGTTCCAGGCCGGGTTCCTCATGTGCGCGCTCCGGACGCCGACGCTCCCGCCGGCGACCCACACGAACGCCTGGATCGTCCCGGTGCAGGGCGGCGTCGCGGTCGTGGACCCTGGCGCGCCGGAGGAGGCCGACCGGGCGCCGCTCCTCGCGCTGCTCGACGGGCTCGCCGCGGAGGGACGCCCGCCGCGCGAGGTCTGGCTCACCCACGTCCACGCCGACCACGTCGGCGCCGCGGCGGCAGTCGCGGATCGGTTCGGGATTCCGGTCCGCGCCCACGCCCTCGCGCGCGGCCGCGTCCCGGGGGCGGAGGTCGTCCCCTTCCGCGAGGGGGACCTCGCCGGCGGCCGGTTCCTCGTCCTCGAGACCCCCGGCCACGCCCGCGAGCACCTCGCCTACCTCGACGAGGTCTCGGGGGCCCTGCTCTGCGGCGACCTGGTCTCGACCCTCTCGACCATCGTGATCGACCCGCCCGAGGGCGACATGGCCGAGTACGAGATCCAGCTCGCCCGGATGCGGGCCCTCGCGCCGCGCACGCTCTACCCCGCCCACGGCCCGCCGGCGCCGGACGCGGTCGCGCGGCTCGGCGCGTACCTCGTCCACCGGCGCGAGCGCGAGGCCCTCGTCGTGGCGGCGCTCGCGGAGGGGGGGACGCTCGCGGACCTGACCGCGTCCGCCTACCCCGACGTGCCCGCCGCGGTCCACCCGGTGGCGACGCGCAGCTGCCTCGCGGTGATCGAGAAGCTCGTCCGGCAGGGGCGAGCGCGGGCCGCGGGCGAGCGATTCGAGCTCGCCTGAGGGGGCGTGTCCGCGCGGCCACGGATTTCCGAGCGAGGGTCTCGGGAAAGACACGCCCCGGGCGCGGCACAAGCGCCGAACCACGCGGATTCGCGGGGACGGTCGCGGGCACATCGGTTGCAGCCCACCAGGGGCATGCCCGCCCGCCCCCTCGGCCCCGCCAGCGTCGCGCTCGTCCTCGCCGCCGCCTTCCTCGTCGGCGCCGGCTCCGCCGAGGTCGCGGTCCGCACCCACGACGCCATCGAGCGCGTACGGCAGGAGCGCGAGATCGGCGCGGCGGGCCAGCTCGTGCAAATACAGATCACGGGCGTCGGGGGCGAGGTGCTCGCGCGCCCGCGGCTCATCGCGCCGGCGGGGAAGGTGGCGGAGCTCGTGCTGCACGACCCGGCCCGCCCGGACGTGGTCCGGCTCGCGTTCCGCGTCGAGGCGACCCGCGAGCCCTCCGGCGAGATCTCGCTCCGCTATTCGCTCTGGGTGCCCGAGCGCGCGGTGTCGGCGCAGGGGGAGCTCTCGCTCACGCCCGGCGTCGAGCACGAGCTCGCCCTCGGCGAAGGCGAGGGCGCCCTCGTCGCCTCGTTCCTCGCGGTCCCGGTCCCGTCGGCGGCCTTCGACGCCTACCTCGAGGCCGAGGCGGCCCGCCGCGCGCCCGGGAAGACGACCTAGCCTATTGATCGCGGTCGGCGTCGCGGGCCGCAGCGTCGAGCCGCGCCGCCTCCGCCTCCGCCTCCGCGCGGCGCGTCGAGAGCGCCGCCCGCTCGGCGAGGAGCGCCCGGACGCGGTCGCCGGAGGGGGCCACGACCACGGTCCCGAGGGCGGCCCGCGCGACCCCTCCCACCGGGTCACCCCGGCTGCGCCGCGCGTCCTGGATCCGGACGTCGACGGCGGCGATCTCGGCGGCGAGCCGGTCGGCCTCGTCGCGGGCGGCGTCGGCGCGCTCGCGGAGCTCCTCCGGCGGCGGGCCATCC
Organism: uncultured delta proteobacterium; assembly: GCA_963739565.1. GTDB lineage: Bacteria > Myxococcota > Myxococcia > Myxococcales > Anaeromyxobacteraceae > Anaeromyxobacter. Next base: position 516,750 of record CAVUBF010000002.1, read on the forward strand.
GCGTCGTCGCGCGGCGCGGCGATCGACGTCCGCTCCAGCTCCGCGGCGAGCTCCTGCGCACGACGCAGCAGCCGGTTGAGCTCGGCGCCGCGCTCTTGCCGCGCCTTCAGCTCCTCGATCCGCTCGGCGCAGACCTCGAGCTCGGCCCGCGGGTCGCGCGGCGGATCAGGGGGATCTGCGGCGGCGAGGGCAAGGAGGAGGGCGGGGAGCGCGAGCATCGCGGGCCGAGCAGGAGCAACCCCCGTGCCTGCGCGACGCCGCGCCGGAACGGGCACTTATCCACGGCGCACCGTCCGGGACGACGGCAATCCGCGCCGACGCCCTCGGAAATCCGAGGTCAGGGGGTCAGCCGCTGCTCGCCATAGTCCACCTCGCCGAGCGGCTTGCCCGCGTCGTCGAAGGTGCGCCACCGGCCGCACTGGGCGCCGCCACAGTGCCTCCCCGTGGTCCGGATCGCGCCGGTCTTCCACCAGGCGACGAAGCGGCCGTGCGCCATGCCGTCCAGCCACTCGGACTCCTCTTCGAGCCCCCCCGCCTCGAAGAAGACCCGCCAGATCCCGACCTTCCGGCCCATGGCGTAGGCGCCCTCCCGCGCCACCTTCCCGTTCCGGTGCCGCTCGCGGAACCGCCCATCGAGGATCCCCTCGTGGAATCCGCGCTCGATCCAGAGGGCGCCGTCGTCGTACCAGGTCCGGGCGGGCCCCTCGCGACGGGGCCGGCCGTAGGGATCCTTCCCCTCGCACCACTCCTCGAGGCCGTCCGGCGGTCCGGAGCCGCGCCGCTCGGTGCCCTTCACGCAGTCGAGCGGAGAGAGGACGGCCGCGACCGCGGCGGCGAGGACCAGGGGGAGGAGGGCGGTCGCGGCGAAGCCGCATTCAGCCCGGCTCCGGGTCACGGCTCCTCCGGCTTCTCGCCCGCCTTCACGATCCCGTACTTCTCGAGCTTGTAGTAGAGCGCCGACGGCTTGATCCCGAGGAGCCGGGCGGTCTCCGCCTTCACGCCCTTCGCCCGCTCGTAGGCGGCGAGGATGAGCTGCCGCTCCAGGTCCTCGAGGATGTCGGTGAGGCTGCGGTCGCCGGTCGGCATCGGCGGCGGCGCCGCCACCTGGCCCGCCGGAACGCGCCGCAGCGCCTCGGGGAGCTCCACGGGCCCGACGAGCTCGCCCTCGGCGAACACGAGCGCCTGCTCGATGACGTTCTCGAGCTCGCGGACGTTGCCCGGGCCAGCGGTGGCGGCGCAGGAGCTCGAGCGCCTCCGGCGTGAACCCGGTCACCGCGCGCCCGAGGCGGGGCGCCGCCCGGGCGAGGAAGTGCCGCGCGAGCTCCTCGACGTCCCCGGGCCGCTCGCGGAGCGGCGGCAGCCGGATCGCGACGACGTCGAGGCGGTAGTACAGGTCCTCGCGGAAGCGCCCTTCCCGGGCGACCGCGGCGAGGTCGCGGTTCGTCGCGGAGACGAGCCGCACGTCCACCTCCACCGTCTCCTCGCCGCCGACGCGCTCGAAGCGCCGCTCCTGCAGGACCCGCAGGAGCTTCACCTGCACGGAGGGCGGCAGCTCGCCGACCTCGTCGAGGAAGAGCGTCCCCTCGTGGGCGAGCTCGAACCGCCCGAGCTTCCGCCGGACCGCGCCGGTGAACGCGCCGCGCTCGTGGCCGAAGAGCTCGGACTCGAGGAGCCCCTCCGGGATCGCCGCGCACGAGACCGAGATGAAGGGCTTCTCGCGGCGGGGCGAGCCGTCGTGGATCGCGCGCGCGACGAGCTCCTTGCCGGTCCCGGACTCGCCGAGCACGAGGACCGTCGCGTCGGTGGCGGCGACCTTGCGGACCTGCTCGAGCACCCGGTGGATCGGCTCGCTCGAGCCGACGAGCCCGTGGGGATCGCGCGCCCGGCCGAGGTCCTCCTCGAGCGCCTCGGCGCGGGCGCGGGCGGTGCGGGCGCCACGGCGCTCGCGGCGAGATCTCCACCGCCTTCTCGACCCGGGCGCGGAGCACCTCCGGGCGAGAAGGGCTTCTCGAGGAAGTCGATCGCCCCCTCCCGCATGGCGTCGACCGCCGTCGCGATCGTGCCGTGCGCGGAGACCACGACGACCGTCGCCTCCGGATCCACCTCCCGGAGCCGGCGGACCACCTCGATCCCGTCCACCGGCACCATGCTCAGGTCGGTGACGACCACGTCGGCGGGGCGCTTGCGGTAGGCGGCGATCGCCTCGGCGCCGCCCCGCACCCCCTGCACCTCGTGGCCGAGGCGCGTGAGCGTCAGGACCATGCCCTCGCGCAGGGCGTCGTGATCGTCGGCGACGAGGATGCGGGCCATTCGATCCCGGACTCTATCCGGAACGGGCCGGTCCCGCCGGGGCGCCGCGGCGCGCGTGGACGGCGGGGTCGTCCGGGCAATCGTGTGACGACGCCACCGCTCCCTCCGGGTGCCGGAACGCAAACATTACGGAATGTTTCGGTGCGGCATTTCGTATTTGCCACGGTCCAGGGGGTGGTTACGGATCGGGCTGCCCTCCCGGAGCCCCCATGACCCCGAACGTGAAGCAGACCGGCTTCAACCTCGCGTACGTCCTCCTCGCCGCCCTCGGCGTCCTCGCGGTGCAGGACTGGTGGATCCGCTCTCAGGCGATCGCGACCATCCCCTACAGCGAGTTCCAGAAGCTCGTCCGCGAGGACCAGGTCGCGCGGGTGGTCGTCTCCGCCGACCGGATCGAGGGCGAGGTGAAGGGCGACCTCGGCGGGAAGAAGCGGTTCGTCACGAACCGGGTGGAGCAGGACCTCGCGCGAGAGCTCGACGGCCACGGCGTGGAGTACGCCGGCCGGTTCGAGGACCGCACCCTGCCGCTCATCCTGTCCTGGGTGGTGCCGATCCTGCTGTTCGCCGGGGTCTGGGTGTTCCTCGGGCGGCGCATGGCGAAGCAGCTCGGGGGCCCCGGCGGCGGCCTCATGGCGATCGGGAAGTCGAAGGCGAAGGTCTACGTCGAGACCGACACGAAGGTGACCTTCGCCGACGTGGCGGGCGTCGAGGAGGCGAAGGACGAGCTGAAGGAGATCGTCTCGTTCCTGAAGGACCCGAAGGGCTACGGCCGGCTCGGCGCGCGGATGCCGAAGGGCGTGCTCCTCGTCGGGCCTCCCGGCACCGGCAAGACCCTCCTCGCGAAGGCGGTCGCGGGCGAGGCGGGGGTGCCCGTTCTTCTCGATCTCGGGGTCCGAGTTCGTCGAGATGTTCGTGGGCGTCGGCGCGGCGCGGGTGCGGGACCTCTTCGAGCAGGCCCGGGCGAAGGCGCCGGCGATCATCTTCATCGACGAGCTCGACGCGCTGGGGCGCGCCCGCGCCTCGCTGGGGGCCTTCGGCGGCGGGCACGACGAGAAGGAGCAGACGCTGAACCAGCTCCTGGTCGAGCTCGACGGGTTCGACCCGTCCTCCGGGATCGTGCTCCTCGGCGCGACCAACCGGCCCGAGGTCCTCGACCCGGCGCTCCTCCGCGCCGGCCGCTTCGACCGGCAGGTGCTGGTGGACCGGCCCGACCGGGTTGGCCGCGCCGCCATCCTCGCGGTCCACACCCGCGCAGGTGAAGCTCGCGGCGGGCGTGCAGCTCGAGCAGGTCGCCGCCCTCACCCCCGGCTTCACCGGCGCGGACCTCGCGAACCTCGTGAACGAGGCGGCGCTCGTCGCGACCCGGCGCGGCGCCGAGGAGATCGCCATGGACGACTTCAACGTCGCCATCGAGCGGATCGTCGCCGGCCTGGAGAAGAAGAACCGGCTCCTCAACCCGCGCGAGCGGGAGATCGTCGCGCACCACGAGATGGGCCACGCCATCGTCGCCGCGGCGCTGCCGGGCTGCGACCCGGTCCACAAGATCTCGATCATCCCCCGCGGGATCGGCGCGCTCGGCTACACCATCCAGCGGCCGACCGAGGACCGCTACCTCATGACGCGCGAGGAGCTCGAGCACAAGATGCTCGTCCTCCTCGGCGGGCGCGCGGCGGAGCACGTCGTCTACGGCCACCTCTCGACCGGCGCCGCCGACGACCTCTCCAAGGCCACCGACATCGCCCGCTAGATGGTCACCCGCTACGGCATGGGCGGCGCGCTCGGCCCGGTGTCCTACGAGACCGAGCCGAACGGCTTCCTCGGCCCGCTCGGCGGCGGGACGCGGCGGCTCTACGCGGAGGAGACCGCGCGGGAGATCGACGTGGCGGTGAGGGACCTCGTGCAGGTCGCCTTCACCCGCGCCCGCGGCATCCTCCTCGGGAACCGCGACCTGCTCGACGAGAGCGCCCGGGAGCTGCTCGCGCGGGAGACGCTCGCCGGCGCCGCCCTCGCCGCGCTGCTCGGGCGCGTCCGGCCGGAGGAGCGCGGCCCGCGCCTCGCCGCGACGGCGGGGGGATGACGGCCCGAGCCGGGGCTCGGTTCGGGGCGTTCCCGCAGGGCGCCCTCGACGCGGCGCGGAGGCTCTGGTTCACTCGGCGGCGTGTGGCACGACGCCTGGACCACCGCCGCCGCGGCGCTCACGATCGCTTTCTCGATCGCGACGAGCGCGCACGTCGTGCTCCACAAGCGCGACGTGCGCGCCGCGCTCGGCTGGGTGGCGCTGGTCTGGCTCGCGCCGGTGGTCGGCGCGGTCGCGTACCTCGTCCTCGGCGTGAACCGGATCCGCCGGCGCGCCCAGGCCCTCCGGCTCCCGGACTACCGCGCGCGCCTGCCCGACGCGCTGCGGCCTCCGCCGCCGGCCCTCCCGGGCGCCGCCGAGCACCTCCGCTCCCTCGTCGCGCTCGCCGACGGGGTGGTCCGCCGGCCGCTCCTCTCCGGGAACGCGGTGACGCTGCTCCCCGGCGGCGAGGCCGCCTACCCGGCGATGTGCGCGGCGGTGGACGCGGCGGAGCGGTCCGTCACCTTCTGCACCTTCATCTTCGACCCGGGGCGGGCCGCCGACGCCGTGGTCGACGCCCTCACCCGCGCGCACGGGCGGGGCGTGCAGGTCCGCGTCCTCATCGACGCGGTGGGGGTCCGGTACGGTTGGCCGCCGATGCACCGGCGCCTGCGGCGCGTCGGGATCCCGACGGAGCTGTTCCTGCCGCGCCTCACCCCGGGCTGGCTGCCCTTCGTGAACCTGCGCAACCACCGCAAGGTGCTGGTGGTGGACGGCCGCGTGGGCTTCACCGGCGGGATGAACGTGCGCGACGACTTCCTGCCGCGGCCGGGCAAGCCCGCCTACGGCGACCTGCACGCCCGCGTCGACGGGCCGGTGGTCGCGCACCTGCAGGCGTCCTTCGCGGAGGACTGGCTCTTCGCGGCGGGGGAGCCGCTCGAGGGCGACGCCTTCTTCCCGCCGCTCCGGACGGCGGGCACCGTGCTCGCCCGTGGCGTGACCGACGGGCCGGACGAGGACTTCGAGGCGGTCCGCTGGCTCCTCCTCGGCGCCCTCGCGACGGCCCGGGAACGGATCCGGATCGTGACGCCCTACTTCGTCCCCGACGCAGGGCTCGTCTCCGCCATCGACGTCGCGGTGATGCGGGGGATCGAGGTGGACGTGGTCCTGCCCGAGCGCGGGAACCTGCCGCTCGTGCAGTGGGCGCAGACCGCGCAGCTCTGGCAGGTGCTGGAGCGCGGGTGCCGCGTGTGGCTGTCCCCGGCCCCCTTCGACCACACGAAGCTCGTGGTGGTCGACGGCGTCTGGGCCCTCCTCGGCTCGGCCAACTGGGACCCCCGCTCGCTCCGGCTCAACTTCGAGCTGCAGCTCGAGTGCTACGACCCCGACCTCGCGGCGCGGGTGGAGGCGCTCGCGCTGGAGCGGATGGGCCGGTCGCGCCGGCTGACCCTCGCGGAGGTGGACGGGCGCTCGCTCGCCGTGAAGCTGCGGGACGGGGTCGCCCGCCTGTTCTCCCCCTACCTTTGAGCCTTTGACGCGGGGGGACACTCGGTCCGCCTGGCGCTGCGCGCGGCGGATTTCGCGACCCCCCGAACGCCGATGCTCCGGCTCCGCCTCCGCCCGTCGGCGGGCAGAGCCCGCCTCCTCCGCCGCTCGCTCCGGGGCAGCCTCATCCGGCGGCCCCTGCGCTCGCCAGCCCGCACGCGGCGCGGCGCCGCACCCCCGCGAGGAGCGCCGAGGCGTAAGGTTGCGTGTTCGGAGGTCGGATCGATGGAAAGGTCGCGCGAGTTCATGGAGGGGCTCCGCCGGGAGCTGCCGGTGTGGAGAGCGGAGGGGATCGTCACCGACGGCGCGGCTCGCGCCCTCGTGGCCCGCTACGACCTCGAGCTGGTCGATGGGGCGACCTCCGCGTCCGACCGGACCGGCCCGTTCGCGGCGGCGGCCGCGATCGCGGTGGTCCTCGCCCTCGCCGCGGCGCTCCTCCTCTCCGGGCTCGGGGACGGCGTGCTGCTCCCGATCACCGCCCTCGCTGCCGCCTTCGCCGCCACCCCCCTCGTCGTCCACGGGCCACACCTCGCCTCGGCCGGCCAGGGCGTCCGGACCCTCGGGCGGATCCTCTTCTACGTGTCGGCGTACGTCCTCTCCTTCGTGCCCGTCGCCGACGTCGCGCGGTTCCGGAACGGCCTCGGGAGCGAGGGGCTCCTCGCGGCGCTCCCGCCGCTCCTCCTCGCGGCCGCGGCGGTCGCGGCGGGCCACCGCCGGACCGACGTCGACGCCCACGCCCGCGGCGAGGCGATGCTCCTCGTCGCGACGGTGGTCGCCTTCGCGGCGGGGCTCTCCCTCGACACCGGGAACGGCACCGCCCTCGTCGCGACGATGTCCCTCGCCTTCCTCTCCGTGGGGCGGATCGTCCGCGGCCTCGCCTTCCTCGCCCGGGGCCCGTTCCTGGAGGGGATCGCGGTGGCGGCCGTCCTCGTCGCGAGCCGCGCCTTCGACGTGTTCCCGTCGCGGTGGATCTCCATCGGGATCGCCGCTTCGGTCCTCGCCGGCGCGGCCGCCGCGGTGATCGGGTTCGAGCGTCGCCGGGCGCGGACGCCGGTCCTCCCGGCGAGCGCGCCCACGGCGCCGTAGCGCGCGCTCGTCGCGCCGGAAGGACACATGCGGCTCCTCCTCGTGCTGATCGCCGCGACGGCAGCGCTCTCGTCGGGCTGCGGCGCGTTCGCCGCGGCGCGCTCCTCGCCGGAGTCCGCGCCCGACCGGATCGTGGTGCCGGGCGAGTACGTCCTCACCCTCGAGCCCGGGACCGAAGGCAGGTTCCTCCAGGGCATCCTCGTCGACCTCGCGCCGACGCGCATCCAGGGCCTCGGGGGCGACGCCTGGCTCGTCGTCTTCGCCGAGGACCCCGGGCTGCCGCGCCTCTCCCTGCGGGTGGGCGAGCGGATCCGGTCGGTCGAGCCGCACTACGTGTCGAAGGTCGGGCGCTGAGGCGCCGGCCGGCGCGGCTCACTCCGCCGGCGCGACCGGCAGCACCAGCCGCGCCACCGTCCCGCCCCCCTCGCGGTCCTCCAGGGAGAGGGCGCCCCCGTGGGCGTCCGCGACCTTCTTCGCGAGGGCGAGACCGAGGCCGGTGCCCCGGTCCTTCGTCGTGAAGAACGGCCGGAAGAGCGACTCGCGGGCCTGCGGAGAGAGCCCCGGGCCGCGGTCGGCCACCTCCACGACCGCCTCGCCGTCGCGGGTCCGGGCGGCGATCTCGACGACGCCGCCCGCCGCGGTCGCCTCGACGGCGTTCCGGACCAGGTTCACCGCGGCGCGCCGGAGCTGCTCGCGATCGGCCCGGACCTCCCCCGCCCCCTCGACCGAGAGCGAGACGTTCCGCGCCGACCCGAGGGGCTGGACGAGATCGGCCACCTCCCCGAGCAGCCGCGGGAGGTCGACGGCCTCACGCACCGGCGGCCGCGCCCGGGCGTAGTCGAGGAACTCCTCGACGACCTTGGAGAGCGCGGCGAGCTCCGAGCGGATCCGCGCGACGTGGGCGGCGGACGGGGCGTCGCGGAGCTCCTCGGCGAGGAGCCCGGCGAAGAGGTCGAGGGCGCCCAGGGGGTTGCGCACCTCGTGGGCGATTCCGGCGAGGAGCGTCTCGCGCTCCTCGTCGCGCGCGTGGAGCGCGCGGCGCATCTCCTCGATGGTGTCGCGGAGCGTCCCGATCTCGTCGCGGCGGCGCCGCCGCCAGAGCGGCGTCTCGAGGTCCCCGCGCGCGATCCGCCGCGCCGCCTCGGTGATCCGGAGGAGCGGCCTCGTCACCGTGACCGCGGCGAGCGCCGCGACGAGCGCGCCGAGGAGCGCGCCCGCGACGACGACCGTCGCGAGGGTGCGCCGGAAGTCGCGGAGCGTCTCGAAGGACGGCGCGGTCCCGTCCGCGCCGACGACGGCGACCACCCGCCCCCCCTCGACGAGCGGCGCGTAGCCGCTCTTGTGGAGGCGGCCGTCCGTGCCCTCGAACAGCACCTGGCTCGCGGTGGCGCGGCCGGCGGCGGCCTGGGCGATCTCGAGCCGGTCGCGCTCGAGGGCGGGCACGCGGTCGCCGATCCGGACGCGGCCGGCGCTGTCGGCGAGGGCGGTGCCGTCCGGGCGCAGCACGACGAGCCGGGTTCCGGTCGCGCGGGCGACCGGATCGAGGCGCGCCCGGACGTGGCCGTAGGTGCGGCTCCCCTCGTCGCCCGGCGCGAGGCGCACGACCCGCTCGGCGGGCAGGGCCGCGGCGGCGACCTTCGCGGCGGCGACGAGCCGCGCTGCCACCTCGTCCTCGAGGGCGCGGCGGGCGAGCCGGTCCGAGACGAGGGCCATCACCGCGAGGGAGACGAGCGCCGGGAGCGCTGCGGCGAGGGCGAAGCGTCGGCGCATGTCGGGGACTGGTGACGCGGCTCGACCTCGACTCGACTTCGGTCTTGGACTAGGACCGGACCAGGACCGACCGGCCAACGGCCAGGTCCTCGGCAGTTCTCCAGCAGGAACTCCCGGATCACCGGGAAGACCACCTCCGGCGCGTTCCGCCCGAGGAGCACGTCCGCGTGGCCGTAGTCGCCACCGAAGCACCGGTACCGCTTCGGCCCGCCCCAGCGGCGGAACGCGGCCTCGACCGCCGGCGGCGGCGCGACCCCGTCCTTCTCCGCGGCGAGGAAGAGCGCCGGCTGCCGGCAGCGCGGGAAGAGCGCCCGGTAGTCCACGGTCCCGTCGCAGGAGCGGAAGGTGTCGTCGCGGATGCACGCGGCGAACTGGTCGACGACGCCGGGCTGCAGGTTCTCGATCGCGTTCGCGAGGAGCCGCCGGTAGACGGGCCGCTCCACGTTGCGCACGTTGATCGCGAGCTCCACCGGGGCGGGGTGCCAGAACCCGGAGAAGGGGGCGACCGTCCGCGAGAGGAGCCGGAGGTGGCGGCCGAGCCCGAGGTGGCGGAGCTCGACGAGGGCGCGGAGCCGCGGCTGCGCGTCGAAGTGGGCCGGCCCGGCGAGCGCGACGAGGGCGCGGATCCGCTCGCGGTGGAGGGCGCAGGCGGCCATCCCGAGGATCGCGCCCTGGCTGTGGCCGACGTACAGGACGTCCGGCGAGCCGGTGGCGGCGCGGATCGCGTCGAAGGCGGCGGGCAGGTCCTCCTCGAGGTAGGTGTCGAGGGTCCAGCGCGAGCCCGGGCCGCGGCGCGAGCCCCCGTGCCCGCGCAGGTCGAGGGCGAAGCAGTCGAACCCCGCCGCCGCGAGGTGCGCCGCGACCGAGTAGCGCTCGACGCCGAAGTCGAACGCCTGCCGGTTCATCGCGATCCCGTGGACGAAGAGCACCGGCGGCAGGCGCGGCGTCGCGCGCGGCCGGCGCCGGCCCAGGGCGAGGCTCCAGCCGTCCCGCGTCGGCGCGCGGAGGAGCTCGTCCTCGCGCCCGGGCGCGTCGAGCTTCCACCGCCAGAACACGACGTGCGCGACGAGGAGCGCGAGCGCGGCGACGACGATCCAGGCGGTGGACGGCACGTGTCGATTCTATGGCCCCCCGAACCGGGGGCGTCGCGACGGGCAGCCGCATCCCCGCCGTGGCCTGCCCGTTGCACATTCGACGCTACGTCCGGACGGAACGCGGGCGCCGGCAAGGGCCGGCGGCCGCGGCACGGCAGGACGCGAACGAGGAGCGTAGCAGCGTCGTGGAACCTGATTCGGAGCGTGGGCAAGGAGCTGCCCAAGATCCGAGCAACAGGGGTTGACCCCCCCGTCCCACGGGGATAAGCGTCAGCCATCCTCCATTTTACAAGGGGTGCGCCGTGAAGAAGGTCGAAGCCATCATCAAGCCGTTCAAGCTGGACGAGGTGAAGCAGGCGCTCTCCGAGGTCGGGGTTGCCGGACTCACGGCCACCGAGGTGAAGGGCTTCGGCCGTCAGAAGGGGCACACCGAGCTCTACCGCGGCGCCGAGTACGTCGTGGACTTCCTCCCCAAGGTGAAGGTCGAGGTCGTCGTGGCCGACGCCATCGTCGGCCGCGTCGTCGAGGCCATCGAGCGCGCCGCGAAGACCGGGCGGATCGGCGACGGCAAGATCTTCGTCGTGCCGATCGAGGAGGTCATCCGGATCCGCACCGGCGAGCGCGGCGAGGACGCGCTCTAGGCGCCGGGCCGGCGCTTGGCCCGATCCGTCAAGGCTCCTCCGCTCGCGGCGCCGCTCGCGCGGGCCGCGGTCGACTCCGTCGCCGACGCGATCGTCATCGTCGGGACGGACGGCGGGGTGCTGCACCTGAACCCCGCGGCGGAGGAGCTCTTCGGCCGCAGCCGCGAGCGCGCCGTCGAGCTCCCCATCCGCGCGCTGCCGGGCGGCGCCCAGCTCGCGACCCTCGCGGATCGCGCGCGGAACGCCCAGGAGACGCAGACCATCGACTTCCCCTCCCCGCGCGACGCGGGGATCCCCATCGCGGTCGAGGCGAACCCGCTCCTCGACGGCGCCGAGTGCGTGGGGACGGTGCTGGTGCTCCGGGTTCCGCGCTCCTCGGAGCGTGCCCTCGACTTCGAGGCGCTCGCCGCCGGGCTCGCCCACGAGATCAAGAACCCCCTCGCCGGGCTGCAGGGCTCGGCGGAGCTCCTCGCGCGCGTCGCGGAGGGGTCGGCGAAGGAGTACGCGCAGGTGATCGCCCGCGAGGCGAAGCGGGTGGACGGCCTCGTCCGCGAGCTCCTCGACCTCGCCCGGCCCGCGGTGCTGCAGACCTCGCCCGTCGACGTCCACGCGATCCTGGGCGAGGTGACGACCCTCGCCCGCGGCATCCCCGGCGCGGACCGGGTCTCCTTCGTCGAGCGCTTCGATCCGTCCCTCCCGCCGGTCCTCGGCGACGAGGAGAAGCTGAAGCAGGTCGTCCTGAACCTGTTCCGGAACGCCCTCGACGCGATCGCCGGCCGGCCCGAGCCCACGGTGCGCCTCGAGACCAGCGTCGCCTCGCTGCGGCTCAGGCAAGCAAGCGGCCGGTCCCGCCCGCTCGCCCGCATCTCGGTCCAGGACAACGGCCCCGGGATCGCCGAGGCGATGCTGGCGCGCCTGTTCACGCCCTTCGCGACCTCCAAGCCGGCCGGGACCGGCCTCGGCCTCGCCATCTCGCGCCGGATCGTCGAGGCGCACGGGGGGCGGATCGAGGTGAAGAACCGCGCCGCCGGCGGCGCAGAGGCGAACGTGTACCTCCCGCTCGACGTCCCGTAGCCCGAAGGCCCGAAGGGGCGGCCAGCGGCTGGCCCCGTCCTTGCTAAGGACCGAAGAACGAGCAGCCCCTGCCTCCGGAGGAAGCGTCGTGCGCAAGGTCCTCATCGTCGACGACGAGCCGTCGGTCCGCTTCGTCCTGGGAAGGACCTGCGAGCGGGCGGGCGTGCCGTTCGAGGAGGCGGGGAGCGCCGAGGAGGCGCGCGAGAAGCTGCGCTCGCTCGGCGGCGGCAAGGACGGCGTCGGCCTCGTGCTCCTCGACGTGCGCCTCCCCGGCGACGACGGCTTCAAGCTCCTCGGCGAGATCGGCGGCCGGACCGACTCCCCGTTCGTCGTGGTGATGACCGCCGAGGACACCATGCGCTCCGCCGTCGAGGCGATGAAGCGCGGCGCGGCGGACTACCTCGGCAAGCCGTTCGACCTCGCGCGGGTCGAGCGGATCGTGAAGGACCTCGCGTCGGCGCCGGACCACGCCGAGGCGCCAGAGGAGCCGGACGGGGCGGAAGGGCTCGAGAAGAACATCGATCCGAACGCGGAGCCGCGCCGGTTCAAGGACGTCGCCCTCCCCGAGACGCTCATCGGCCGCTCCGCGGCGATGGTCGAGGTCTACAAGGAGATCGGCCGGGTGGCCCGGACGGAGATGACCGTCCTGCTCACGGGCGAGTCGGGCACCGGCAAGGAGCTCGTGGCGCGGGCGATCCACGCGAACTCCACCCGCTCCCGCGGACCCTTCATCACGGTCAACATGGCCGCGATCCCGAAGGATCTCATCGAGAGCGAGCTCTACGGGCACGAGAAGGGCTCCTTCACCGGCGCGGTGGAGCGGCGCCCGGGCAAGTTCGAGCTCGCGAGCGGCGGCACGCTCTTCCTCGACGAGATCGGCGAGCTGCCGTTCGATCTGCAGGCGAAGCTCCTGCGCGTGCTGCAGGAGCGCGAGATCGACCGCGTCGGCGGGACGCGCCCCCTCGCGGTGGACGTGCGGATCGTCGCCGCGACCAACGCCGACCTCGGCCGGTCGGTGGAGGAGGGGCGCTTCCGGCGCGACCTCTTCTACCGGCTCGCGGTGGTCCCGATCCGGCTGCCGCCGCTGCGGGAGCGCGAGGGGGACGTCATCCTCCTCGCCCGGCACTTCCTCGCCAAGTACGGCGAGCAGCTCAAGGGCCGCCCCCTCACCCTCGCGAAGGACGCCGAGCCGCTCCTCCTCGCCCACGCCTGGCCCGGCAACGTCCGCGAGCTGCAGAACGTGGTGCAGCGGGTGCTGCTGAAGCTCGCCGGGAACCGCATCGGCTCGAAGGACCTCGTCGGCCTGCTCCCCGCCGCGGGCATGCAGGAGCGGGGCATCGGCGGCCTCGTCGAGTCGATCCTCGACGCGGCGGTGCCCGAGGGGGGCCGCTACCAGGCGGCGCTCGCCGCGGTGGAGGCGCCGCTCATCGCGGCGGCGCTCGCCCGCACCGGTGGCAACCAGCTCCGCGCCGCCGAGCTCCTGGGCATGAACCGGAACACCCTCCGGGAGCGGATGCGCGGCCTCGGGATGAAGCCGAAGACGTGACACCGAGGACTCGCGCCTTCGGGCGCGAGTCCGAGCGGGAGACGACCCCTGGCGCGGTCCCGCCCGCCCCCCGGGGACGCGCTCCCCGTCCGCCCGCGGTGCTCGACATCCGAGCAGCAGCCTGCCCGCCGTCCGAGCAAGCGCTACCGGTCGAGGACCGGGACGGGGGTCGGCGAATCGGCGATCGAGCCGCCCCCGAGCCGCCCCCGGCCGCCGGTCCCGAAGCACTCGAGGCGGGCAGGGCTCTGGGCGACGTTCACGTAGCAGGTGTGGGCGGCGCCCGCCGAGAAGGCGAACCGCGGGCCGGTGCTCGCAGCCGACGGGAGCGGGTTCGGTTGGCCGTCGAGCTTCGCGCCCCCCGAGACGAGCGAATCCGACGACCAGCACTGCGGGACGAACGCGTTGCCGACGTTCGTGACGGCGCAGGTCGCGCCACCGCCGGCCGCGACCGAGAGCACCGGGTTCTGCACCCGGGTGTTGCGCGTCGCGCCGAACACGCCGGTCCCGGTCGGATCGGACCCGAGCTGCCGCGAGGCGTTCGAGCCCCAGCACCAGAGCTGCTGGTTGTCGCTCGTCGGCGCCGCGGCGCAGGCGTGGCGGGCACCGGCGGCGAGGCTCGCCATCGTGCTCGGGACGCCTGGGACCGCGAGCGGCGTCGCGCTCACGCCGGCGGTCCCGCCGTCACCGAGCTGCCCGAACCCGTCCGCGCCCCAGCACTTCACCGCGGTGGTCCCCGCGCCCGCGTCGACGAGGGCGCAGGTGAACCCGTCGCCCGCGGCGACCTGGAGCGCGGCCCCGCCGAGCGACGCGCTCGAGTGGACCCCGCCCCCGCTGGCCGCGCTCACTCCGGCGCCGACGCAGACCACCGCGCCCGCCACGATGCCGCAGGTGTGGGTCGCGCCCGCGGAGATCTCGGTCGCGCCCGGCGAGCGACGGGACCACCTCGGGATCGAGGACCGCGGCGGTCGCGGACCCGAAGGCGGCGCCGTCGCCCCAGCACAGCGTGTCGGCCCCGGAGACGGCGCAGGCGTGGCCGTTCCCGGCGGCGAGCTTGGAGACGGGCGAGGTGAAGCCGCGGAGCTGCGCGGACGTGGCACGGTCGACGGTTCCACCGTTCCCGAGCTGGCCGACGTCCCCCGCGCCGAAGCAGTGGACGTCGCCGGTGGTCGTGGTCGCGCAGGAGAAGGCGCCCCCGGCGGCGACGAGGGCCGGCGAGCAGCACGCGCTCCCGCACCGGAGGAGCCCCGCGTCGCACGCGAAGTCGCAGACGCCGTCGTGACCGCTCGCGCCGATCGGGGTGCAGACCTCGGCGGCGAACGGGGGCGCCGCCCCGCACGGCGAGCAGGACGCGCCACACGCGTCCGGCGACTGGTCGACGCACGACCCGTTGCACACGATCTGGCCGGCGCGGCAGCTCGCCGCGTCGGCCAGGATCCCGACGCCGCCGTGGTCGACGAGGGTCCCGCCGCAGCCCGCGAGCGTCGCGGCTGCGGCGAGGGCGGCGGTGGCGAGGCGGAGTCCGCGCATGGCTAGAACCCCCACAGCGCGAGGAGCGCGGCCGAGAAGGCGGGCCGGACCACGCGGCCGCCGTTCAGGTCGAACACCTGCGCCCCCGCCGACGCGTCCACGCCCACGCGGACCGAGCGGATCGGCGCCGTCACGAGGACCGCCGCGCCCGCCGAGCCGATGCCCGCCTCGAAGGAGCGCTGGTCCTGGAGCCGCTGGGTGGCCCAGCCGAACCCGCCCTCGAGCCCGGCCTCCACGAGGATCCGCCCCGCGTTCACGGGATAGAGCGCCGCGAGCGAGCCCCCGGTGTACGTGTAGTCGTAGACGAGCGACCCGTCCGTGACGCGCTTCTTCGCGAGGTCGAGCTTGAACCGGAGCCCGAGCGGCCCGAGCTCCTTGCGGACGCCCACCCGCGCCGTGGGGGCGACGCCGAAGCCGGGCAGGTCCGTCGTCCAGAGGCCGGCGCCCGCGTAGAGGAGCCCCGGCTTCGGCCCGCCCTTCGAGCGCGCCACCTCGTAGCGGGTCGGCTCGAGGCTCGGCATCTTCATGGAGCGGCCGGAGACGAGCGTCACGTCGGCGACCGCCCGGCCGTTGCGGCCGCGCCGCTCGATCCGGTACGGACCCGCCGGCAGCGCGAGCGTCAGCTCCTGCACGCCGCCCGGCACCTCGGCGTAGAGGAGCGGCGCCTTGAGGATGAACGTGGCGCCGGGATCGGGCGGGATGAGGAGCTTCGCGTCGCCGCGGCGGAGGTCCGCGAGGACCACGTCGCCGCGCCCCGCCATCTTGAACGAGTAGGTCGGGTGCTGCGGGCCGGCCTGGGTCCCGGAGGTGCCGGCGGCGGTCCGGGCGGAGGTGAAGGCGAACGCCTCGCCGAGCGTGACGCGTCCGTCGCCGTCCACGTCGGCCGCTCCGCGGAGCGCGACCTCGAGGTGATGCGTGAAGAAGCTGCCGCCGAGCGCGGCGGACTCCTGCGCCGACTCGCCGACCGCGGTCGAGGCGACGAGGGCCATGCCCGCGACCGAGTCCTCGCTGGGGAGCGCGAACTCGAGCGTCGGGGCCGCGGCGGCGCCCTTCACCTGGGTGAGGAGCCCGGCCTCGCAGGCGTCCACCACAGCGATCTTGGCGTCGGCGCCCGAGGCGGCGAGGACGCTCCGGAGCGTGTCGAAGGAGAGCCGGTCGGCGCCGAGCTCGAGCCCCGCCGAGGAGGCGTGGCCCGAGTAGTACACGAGGAGCAGGGTCCGCTCGCCGGCCACCTTCGCCGCGCGGATGCGCGGCTCGAGGGAGCGAAGGGCGTCGAGGAGCGCGGAGACGCTCTTCCCCTGCAGGAGCACGGACCCGCCCTGATCCAGGTCGCCGAGCTCGCCGAGGGCCCGGTACATCCGCTCGGCGTCCTTCTCCGCGTACCAGAGGCGCGGCCGGCTCGTGTCGCCGCGGTCGTTGCCGACGAACACGCCGAAGCGCCCGGGCGCCGCGAGCGCGGGGGATGCGGCGGCGAGCGTGAGCAGGGTGACGAGCGTGCGGCGCCGAGCCGACGCCCTCGAGCACGACCGCGCGCGGGAGACCTGGACCGGGCCCGGCATCTAGCGCTTCTCGAGCAGGACCGTCGACTGGCACTCGTCGCTGAGCGGCTCCCCGAGCCTGCGCGAGCCACGGACGGCGTCCGGACCGCCGGCGGCGGGCGTCACGGCGCGCCGCACGTCGTCCCACGTCGTCGCGGCGGTGTCGGCGCACACGGCGTAGATCCGCTCCGGGCCGGGCTGCCCGTCGAGCACGGCGCCGCCGGGGACCGGCCCCGCCGCGCGCTCGTCGGCCGGGGTCCCACTCGGCGGGTACAGCCGGGACACCTGGCCCCTCGCGTCGACGGAGGCGATCCAGAGGAAGCAGTGCGCGTCGTCCGGCTTCACCGTGAAGCGGATCGCGGCGCCCGCGGCGATGGCGGCGCCGTCGCCCACCGGGACCGCGCCTTCCTCCCCCTGGACGAAGACGGTCAGCCCCACCGAGCCCGCGCGCCCCTCAGGGGCGACGCCCTTCACGCCGACGTAGTCGGACGACGGCCCCCCGGGGGTGACCCGGACGACGAGCAGCACCGCGACGCCGACGGCGGCGAGGGCCGCGGCGGGGGCGAAGACGGACGTCCAGCGGAAGCGGCGCGGCGCAGCCGCCTCGCGCACGGCACCCACGGTCGCGGGGAAGACGTACTGGCGGAACTCGTCTCCCTCCGCCTTCATGCGCGCGAGCCGGCCGCGGCAGGGCTCGCAGGCGTCGAGGTGCGGTTTCACCGGCGACCGCTCGGGCTCGAGCAGGAACGATTCGAGGGCGAGGTCCGACGGGCAATGGGCAGTCATGGGTCACCTCCGACGAGCTGTCGCGCGCGCTCCAGGAACCTGGCGAGCCGACGCTCCACCGTCTTGCGGGAGATCCCCAGGGCTCCCGCGAGCTCCTCGTGCCCCATGCCGTCGACGAGCACGCCCACCGCCACCGCCTGTGTCCCCTCGTCGAAGCTCGCGAGGACGGTCTGCGCGAGGTGGCGGTCGGGATACGACGGCCCTGCGTCCGCCGCGACCTCCCACTCCCCGAGCTCCTCCTCGCCGCGACGCCCTTTGTTGCGCAGGAAGTTCAGGCAGTGGTTCGTCGCGACCCGGTACAGCCACGGGAGCGCCGTCTCCACCTGCTCGAACCGGTCGCCGTCCTTCAGCAACTTCACGAAGACCTCCTGCGTCGCGTCCTGGGCCGCGTCCTTGTTCCGCAGCAGCTTCAGGCAACGGCGGTAGACCGCCGGACCGAACGTCCGGTAGAGCTCCTCGGCCCTGTCGGCGCTCACCGTTCCTCCTGCCACGGGTGACACCCTCCTCTCGTCCGTTGGGACAGTGAACTAACGCTTGCACCGGGTGGGGGCATGCAGGCGGGTGCCAAGAGCCCACACAGGTACTCGGGGGGCACCCCGCCTGGTGCCTGGCTTCCGGGCAGCCGATGCCCGGAGATCGGTCACCGGAATCGCTGGGAATCCGATCTCTGGCGCTGCTCGGCTGCTGATTCGTGGCACACGGCGTGCTAAACCGCGCCCGCAACCACCCCGCAGTTCCTGTCCTGGGAGACACGACCTCGATGGCAAAGCTCACCCCGAAGCAGGTCCTCGACCTCGCCAAGGAAAAGAAGGCGACGTACGTCGACCTGAAGTTCATGGACTTCGTCGGCATCTGGCAGCACTTCTCGATCCCGCTCTACGAGCTGACGGAGGCCGTGTTCGAGGAGGGGCTCGGGTTCGACGGCTCGTCGATCCGCGGCTGGCAGGCGATCCACGCCTCCGACATGCTCGTCGTCCCGGATCCGGACACCGCGACGATCGATCCGTTCATGGCGGAGCCGACGCTCTCGCTCATCTGCAACGTGACCGACCCGATCACGAAGGAGCCGTACTCCCGCGATCCGCGCAACATCGCGATCAAGGCGGAGAAGTATCTCAAGTCCACGGGGATCGGCGACACCGCGTTCTTCGGCCCCGAGGCCGAGTTCTTCATCTTCGACGAGGTCCGGTACGACACCGGCGTGAACCACGGCTTCTACAAGGTGGACTCGGTCGAGGGTCAGTGGAACACCGGCCGCGAGGAGGCCGGCGGGAACCTCGGCTACAAGCCCCGCTACAAGGAGGGCTACTTCCCGGTCGCGCCGACGGACAGCCAGCAGGACATCCGCACCGAGATGTGCCGCGTGATGGAGTCCGTCGGCATCCACGTCGAGCGGCAGCACCACGAGGTCGCCACCGCCGGCCAGGCCGAGATCGACATCAAGTTCGCGCCGCTCGTCGGGATGGCCGACAACCTCATGTGGTTCAAGTACATCATCAAGAACGTCGCCCGCCGGCACGGCAAGACGGTGACGTTCATGCCGAAGCCGCTCTACGGCGACAACGGCTCGGGCATGCACGTGCACCAGTCGATCTGGAAGGGCGGCAAGCCGCTCTTCGCCGGCGACGGGTACGCAGGCCTGTCCGACCTCGCCATGTGGTACATCGGCGGCATCCTGAAGCACGGCCCGGCCCTCGCCGCGCTCATCTGCCCGACGACGAACAGCTACAAGCGGCTCGTCCCGGGCTTCGAGGCCCCGATCAACCTCGCCTACTCGGCGCGGAACCGCTCGGCCTCGATCCGCATCCCGATGTACTCGCCGTCGCCCAAGGCGAAGCGCATCGAGTTCCGGTCGCCGGATCCGTCCTGCAACGGCTACCTCGCCTTCGCGGCGATGCTGATGGCCGGCCTCGACGGCATCGAGAACAAGATCAACCCCGGCCAGCCCCTCGACAAGGACATCTACGGCATGTCGCCGGAGGAGCTGCGCGACATCCCGAAGATGCCGGGCTCGCTCGACGAGGCGCTCGAGTGCCTCCGCAGGGACCACAAGTTCCTGCTCAAGGGCGACGTCTTCACCGAGGACGTGATCGAGACCTGGATCCAGTACAAGTACGACAAGGAAGTGAACCCGGTCCGGATGCGTCCGACGCCGATGGAGTACGCGCTGTACTTCGACATTTGATGGCCGCTTCGCGGCCATCAAACGTCGAAGTCAACTTCGACGACGTCTGAGTAGGGGGCTCTGCCCCCTACACCCCCGAAGACGATTACGAACGCGGCCGCCCTCCGGGGCGGCCGTTTCGTTTTCGGCGTCGCGGTCGCGGCGTCCCGGTGCTATCCGGTCGACTCCGTGGAACGGCTCCCGGTCCGCCTGCGCACGACCCTGTCCGGCCTGCCGCCCGTCTACTGGGCGCTCCTCGCCGGGATGTTCGTGAACCGCCTCGCGTCGTTCGTCGCGACGTTCCTCGGCCTCTACCTCGTCCGCGCCCGCGGCTTCTCGCCCGAGGAGGCGGCCGGGGTGGTGGCGCTGTTCGGGGTCGGCGTCCTCGTCGGCGCGCCGGTCGGGGGCGTCCTCGCCGACGCCGTCGGGCGCCGCGCGACGATGCTCCTCTCCTTCGGCACCGGCGCCGTCGCGGTGGGGGCCCTCGGGTTCGTCGAGTCGCCGCCGGCGCTCGCGGCGCTCACCTTCCTCGCCGCCGCGACGAGCGAGCTCTACCGGCCCGCCATGAACGCCGCCATCGCCGACGTCGTCCCACCGCCCGACCGCGCCCGCGCCTGGGGGCTGTCCTACTGGGCCATGAACGCGGGATGGGTCTTCGGCCTCGCCCTGGGCGGCTTCCTCGCCGCCCGGAGCTACACGGCCCTCTTCCTCGCCGACTCGGTCACCACCCTCGCCTTCGCGGTCATCGTGCTCCGGCGCGTGCCGGAGACGCGCCCGCCCGGCACCCGCGTCCACTCGCCGCTCGCGGGGCTCGGGCTCGTGCTGCGCGACCGGACCTTCGTGGCCTTCCTCCTGCTCCACCTCGTCGCGCTCACCGTCTTCGTCCAGTTCCAGTTCGCGCTGCCGCTCGACATGCGCGCCCGGGGGCTCGGGGAGCCGCTCTTCGCGCTCGTCATGATCGTGAACGGGATCGGGGTCATCCTGTTCCAGCCCGTGCAGGCCGCGCTCGGCGGCCGCCGCGATCCCTCCCGACAGCTCGCCGCGTCCGCGCTCCTCTTCGGCCTCGGCTACGGCGCGAACGCCCTCGCGGGCGTCCTCCCGCCGCTCCCGGTCTACCTCTCCGCGGGGGTGCTCTGGACAATCGGCGAGGTGAGCGGGTTCCCCTACGCCGCGCTGCTCGTCGCCGACCTCGCCCCCGCCGAGCTCCGCGGCCGGTACCAGGGTGCCTTCTCGATGTCCTGGGGGCTCGCCTTCACGCTCTCGCCGCTCGTCGGGGGCGGGCTCCTCGCCCGCGGCGGGCCGAACGCGGTCTGGGGTGCGTGCCTCGTGGCCGGCGTCGCCGTCGCCCTCGGGCACCTCGCCGCCGGGCCGGCTCGGCGGCGGCGGCTCGCGGGCGGCGCTGCCTCCGGCCCGCCGGCCGTCTGACCGGCGCCCCGAGCCCTCCGGGCGCCGTCGCCACCGCCTCCCTAGGTTCCGGCCGGGAGCGGAGCGTGGCGCGCATCGGGATGGCCGGACTGCAGGAGGAGCTCGCGCGGCAGCGCGAGGCGGTGCGGGGGCGCTCGGCGCCGTACGAGCGGGCACTCCGGCTCCTGCCCGGCGTCCTCGCCGGGCCGCCGGGCCGGTTCGTCGAGGCGGCCTGGGAGCACCGCCGCTTCCTCGCCTGGTACGACCGGCCCCTGCTCCTCCTGGCGGCGCTCCGGAACGACGCCCTCGCGGAGGGGCCGACCCACCCGCTCTTCGACGGCTTCGCGGAGCGCGAGGCGGATCCGTCGGCGGTGACCGAGGCCGCTCTGGCCGCCGCCCTCGACGGCTCGCGGGAGGGGGTGTTCGACGCGCTCGCCCACCGGGGCGTCCAGACGAACGAGACCTCCCGCGCCATCGCCTGGCTCTGGCCCGCCGCCCTCGCCCGAGCCGGGGACGAGGCCCACCCCCTCGCCCTCGCCGACGTCGGGGCGAGCGCCGGGCTGAACCTCGTCGCGGACGCGCTCCCTCCGGTGTGGGTCGCGACGGACGGCGGCCCGCTCGAGCTCGCTCGCGACGTCCGGCCGGTGACCCGGCTCGGCCTCGACCCCTCTCCACTCGACGCCTTCCGCGCCGCGGACGCGCGCTGGCTCCGCGCCTGCATCTGGCCCGGCGAGCGGGCGCGCGAGGAGCGGCTCGACGCGGCGCTCGCGGCGTTCCACGCGGCCCGGGTCCGGCCCGACGCGCCGGTCATCATCCCGGTGGCGGCGACGAGCGTTCCGGCGCGGCTCGATCTCCTCTCCGGCGCCGAGATGAGCGCGCTCGTCCTCGCCTACCAGAGCCTCATGCGCGACTACCTCGAGCCCGCCGAGCGAGCCGCGTACGAGGCCGGCATGCGCGGCTGGCTCGGCGCTCACCCTTCCGGCCGGGCGCTCTGGATGGAGCTCGAGCCGGTGGAGCGGGCGCCCGCGGGAGCGCCTGGCGCCCTCGTCGCGCACGTGCGAGCGCCCTGGGGCGAGGTGCGCGACCTCGAGCTCGCCCGCTGCACGCTCCACCCGCTCCGGCTCGAGGTCCGCCGGCTCGCGGTGGAGGAGCTGCGGACGCACCTCGCCGGCGAGGCGCACGCCGGCGTGCGAGCCTGACCGCGGCGCCCTGCCGGGTGTCCCGGCGGGCGGCCCTGGCCGGACCTCGCGCGCGCCGCTATTCCAGCGCGATGCCGCCGCCGTCCGCCGTCGCTCCCCTCGCCGCCTCGCCCGGCGCGCGCACCGCCGCGCGGACCGTGGGGCTCGCGGCGGCCGCCCTGACCTGCTTCGCCGCGAACTCGCTGCTCTGCCGCGCCGCCCTCGGCGCCGGGCGGACCGACCCGGCGACGTTCACCGCGGTGCGGCTCCTCTCGGGCGCGGTGGCGCTCGCCGCGCTCCTCGCGGTCACCCGGCGGGCCCGGCCCTCCGGAGGCAGCTGGGGCTCGGCCCTCGTCCTGTTCGCGTACGCGGCGCCCTTCTCCCTCGCCTACGTCCGGATCCGGGCCGGCGTCGGCGCGCTCGTGCTGTTCGCCTTCGTGCAGGCGACGATGGTCGGCTACGGCGTCGCCACCGGCGCGACGCTCGGCGCACGCGGCTGGGCGGGGGCGGCGCTCGCCATCGCCGGGCTCGCCTGGCTCACCCTGCCCGGAGCGGGCGCGCCCGACCTCGCCGGCGTCGTCCTCATGGCCATCGCGGGGACCGCCTGGGGCGTGTACTCGATCCGCGGGCGCCGGGCGGTCGATCCCCTCGCGACCACGGCCGACCACTTCCTGCGCGCCGCGCCCCTCGGCCTCGCCTTCCTCGCGGTCCACGCGGGGAGCGCCCGCGCCGATCCCGAAGGCCTCCTCCTCGCCGCCGCCTCCGGCGCGGTCGCGTCGGGGCTCGGCTACGCCGCCTGGTACGCGGTCCTCCCGGCCCTCGGCGCCGCGCGGGCGGGGACGCTCCAGCTCGCGGTGCCGGTGCTCGCGAGCCTGGGCGCGGTCGCGCTCCTCGGCGAGTCGCTCACGCCGCGCCTCGCCGGCGCGGGGCTCGCAATCGTGGTGGGCGTCGCGCTGTCGGTGATTGCTCCGCGGCGTGGCCCGGCAGTCCGCGCCGAGAAGTAGCCGGCTCGGGCTCCCCGCCGGCGCGACCTCCCATCAGGCCCCGCGCGGTCGAGAGCCGCGCTCCGCGTCGCGCGCGCGCCCTCGCCACCTGCGGAGCGCCTCCATCGTCTCTTCGAGCCAGCGCAGCCGCTCCGCCGGAGTGAGCCGTAGGCCCGCTCCTGCCTGCGCGCGGCGATGACCGTCGAACCCACGGGGGAACTCCAGCGGCGGACGCGACGCCGCCGTCATGGAGCACCCCCCTCGCGCGTTCCGAGGGCCCGCAGGGCGTCCACGTCGGCAAGGTCGATCGGCCTGCCGGACGCCTGCTTCAGCGCGATGAGGTCCGCGACCGAGACGTGCAGCACCACCGCGACCCCGCCGACGACGAGGTAGCGGACCCTTTCGGCCTCGAGCGCCGCGAGCACCTGTTCGATGGCGAGGGCCAAGTGCCTCCCGGGGGCGCGCCGGAGGGAGCGCGTGTCTCGGAGTCTATGCCCCCCTCACTCGCCGAGGTAGGCCTTGCGCACCTCGGGCGAGGCGAGCAGCTCCTTGCCGGTGCCGCGCATCACCACCGTCCCGGTCTCGAGGACGTAGGCGCGGTGGGCGAGCTGGAGCGCCTTGTGGGCGTTCTGCTCGACGAGGAGGAGCGCGACCCCGCCCTCGTTCACCTCGCGCAGCACGCCGAAGATCCGCTCGACCACCTGCGGCGCGAGGCCGAGGGAGGGCTCGTCGAGGAGCATCAGCTTCGGACTGCTCATGAGGGCGCGCGCCACCGCGAGCATCTGCTGCTCGCCGCCGGAGAGCGTCCCCGCGACCTGTCCGCGCCGCTCCGCGAGGATGGGGAAGAGCGCGAAGACCCGATCGAGGTCCTTCGCGATCCCGGCGCGGTCCCGGCGGAGGAAGGCGCCGAGGGCGAGGTTCTCGCCCACCGTGAGGTTGAGGAAGATGCCGCGCCCCTCCGGCGCGTGGGCCATCCCCCGGGAGACGATCGCGTGCGAGGGGAGCCGGGTCACGTCCTCGCCGAGGAAGCGGACCGATCCCGCGGAGGGGCGGAGCATCTTCGAGATCGCCCGCAGGGTGGTGGTCTTCCCGGCCCCGTTCGCGCCGATGAGGGCGACGACCTCGCCCGCCGGCACCTCGAGGGAGATCCCCCGGAGCGCCTCGATGGCGCCGTAGTGGACGTGCAGCCCGTGGACCTCGAGGACCGGCGCGCTCACGCCTCGCCTCCGCGCCCGTCGCCGCCGCTCCCCGCGGGCGGCACCACGATGTGCTTCTCCTCGAGGTAGGCGTCGCCCAGGTAGGCCTCGATGACCTTCGGGTCCCGCCGCACCGCCTCGGGCCGCCCCTCCGCGATGGTGATCGCCGTGGTCGAGGACCAGGATCCGCTCGGACACGCCCATCACGAGCCGCATGTCGTGCTCGATCACCAGGACCGCGAGCGCGAACCGGTCGCGGATCGCGCGGATGAGCTGCATGAGCTCGGTCTTCTCGCCGGCGTTCATGCCCGCGCCGGGCTCGTCGAGGCAGAGGACCCGCGGGCCGGTGGCGAGGGCGCGGGCAATCTCGAGCCGGCGCTGCTCGCCGTAGGGGAGGTTCCGCGCGAGCTCGTCGCGGCGGTCGCCGAGCCCCATCACGGCGAGGTACTCCTCCGCCCGGGCCACGATGCGGGCCTCCTCGGAGCGGTGGCGCCCGGTGAGCAGGAGCGCGTCGAAGAACCCCGAGCGCGCGCCCGCGTGGCAGGCGATCCGGACGTTGTCGAGGGCGGAGAGCTCCTTGAAGAGCCGGATGTTCTGGAAGGTCCGCGCGACGCCCCGGACGCAGATCTCGTGGGGGCGCCAGCCGTTCACGAGCTCGCCCCCGACCCGCACCTCGCCCTCGGTCGGCACGTAGACCCCGGTGATGGCGTTGAAGGCGGTGGTCTTCCCGGCGCCGTTCGGGCCGATGAGGCCGACCAGCTCGCCCGGGCGCAGGGCGAGGGAGAAGGACGAGAGCGCCTTGAGCCCGCCGAAGCGCATGGTGACGCCCGTCACCTCGAGCGGATGGGGCGTCGCGGGGCTCACGCCGCGCCTCCCCGCCCGCCCTCGTCGCGGACGTCGGTGGGCGACGCGCCGCCGGTCGCGGGCGCGATGGGGCGCGGCCGCGGGATCCGCCGGAAGAGCGGCAGGTCCCACAGCTCGCGCGTGCCGAAGATGCCCTGGGGGCGCACGATCATCAGCACGATGAGGAGCAGCGCGTAGACCACCATCCGCCACTGCTCGAACCGCCGCGCCTCCTCGACGGCCAGGCCGAGGATGGCGGCGGTGAGGATGGACCCCGTGATGGAGCCGAGGCCACCGAGGACCACGAGCACCACGACCTCGATGGACCGGATGAAGTTGAACATGTTCGGCGTCACCATCTGGATGGCGTGGCCGACGAGGCCGCCGGCCAGACCGGCGTACGCGGCGGAGATGGTGAAGGCCCGGACCTTGTAGCCGGTGGTGTCGACGCCCATCGCCTCGGCGGCGATCTCGTCCTCGCGGATCGCGAACAGTGCGCGTCCCTGCGTCGAGACGGCGAGCCTCCGGGCCATGACGATGGTGGCGATGGCGGAGACGCCCAGCCAGACGAGGTTGGTCCGGAGCGGCAACCCCTGGAGGCCGAGGGCGGTGCCGAGGAACGTGCTGTTCTCGATGATCGAGCGGATGATCTCGCCGAACCCGAGGGTCACGATGGCGAGGTAGTCGCCGCGCAGGCGCAGCGAAGGCATCCCGACCACGAACCCGGCCACCGCCGCCATCCCCATGCCGCAGGCGAGGGCGATCGCGAAGAAGAGCTGCTCGGAGACCGCGTCGGGAAGGAGCGCGATCCGCACCCCGGCGAGAGCGAGCGTGACCTTCGCGGCCGTGTACGCCCCCACCGCCATGAAGCCCGCGTGGCCCAGGGAGAACTGGCCGGTGAAGCCGTTCACCACGTTGAGCGAGACCGCCAGGACGACGTTCACGCCGATCACGACGACCCGGAGGAAGTACTTGTCCGGAACGAACGCCTGCGCGACGACGAGGAGCGGGAGCCCCACCAGGAACGGCAGCAGCGAGCGGAGGAGGGCGCGGGTCATCACACCTTCTCCACCCGCCCCTTCCCGAAGAGCCCCTCGGGACGGACGAGCAAGACGAGGATGAGGACCGTGAAGGCGATGGCGTCGCGGTACGACGACGAGGTGTAGCCGGAGACGTACTCCTCGACGACGCCGAGGAGGACGCCGCCCGCCATCGCGCCGGGGACGCTCCCGATCCCGCCGAGCACCGCCGCGACGAAGGCCTTGAGGCCGCTCATGAGCCCCATGAGCGGCTCGATGCGGGGCCGGGACGAGGCGTTGATGATCCCGGCGGCGGCGGCGAGGGCGCTGCCGAGCATGAAGGTCCCGGAGATGATCCGGTTCACCGGGATGCCCATGAGCCCGGCGACCTGCGGGTCGAAGGAGACCGCGCGCATCGCCACGCCGAACCGGGTCCGGTAGACGATCCACTGCAGGCGCGAGCATCAGCACGATCGCGACGAGGAACCCGATGACGTCCATCCGCGGGATGGTCGCCCCGAGGACCTCGAAGGGCTCGCCGAGCTCGACGAGCGCCGGGAAGAAGCGCGGCGCCGGCCCGGGCGGGAACTCGATGGGCGAGCGGAGGATCGGGTTCAGCTGGAACCCGAACTCGAGCAGGAACGAGACCCCGATGGCGGTGATGAGGGAGGTGAGGCGCGCGCGGCTCCGCAGGGGCCGGTAGGCGAACCGCTCGATGAAGAAGCCGAGGGCGGCGCAGATCGCCATCGCGCCGATGACGACGAGCCCGGCCGTCCCGACGTTCGGGCGCTCCCGGGTGCCGAGGACCGCGCCGAGGAAGTACCCGGCGAACGCCCCGACCATGTAGACGTCGCCGTGGGCGAAGTTGATGAGCTTCAGCACCCCGTAGACCATCGTGTAGCCCAGGGCGACCAGGGCGTAGATGGTGCCGAGGGAGAGGCCGTTGACGAGGTGCTGGAGGAACTCGGTCATCCGGCGTTAGGAACCGGCGACCTGGACGTGGTCCTGGTCTTGGTCCTGGTCCTCGACCTCGTCCTGGTCCAGGACGACGTCGAGGTCGAGGTCGAGGACGAAGTCGAGGTCCACGTCCACGTCCAGGTCCAGGAGCCTGGCGCGCGGCCGCCTACTTCGCGGGCTTCGACGCGGGGACCGGGGACGCCGGCGCCGGCGCGTCCGGCGACACCGTCGCGACCCAGACCGCCTTGCCGCCCTTCACCTCGAGGACGACCGCCGGCTTCACGGCGTTGTGGTCGGCGTCGAGGGTGATGACGCCGGTGACGCCGGGGAAGCCCTTGGTGTCGGCGATGGCGGCGGCGATGGCCTCGCCGGTCACGTCCTTCGCCCGGTTGATGGCGTCGGCGGCGACCATGGCGGCGTCGTAGCCGGTGGCGGCCATCGAGTCGGGCACGGCGCCGAAGCGGGCCTTGTAGCGCTGCGATGAAGTCCTGGATCCGCGGCGACGGGTCGTCGGGCGAGTAGTGGTTCGAGAAGTACGAGCCCTCGATGGCCTGTCCGCCGATCTCGAAGAGCTTCGCGGAGTCCCAGCCGTCGCCGCCCATGAGCGGGACCTTCATGCCGAGCTCCTTGGCCTGGCGCGCGATGAGGGCGACGTCGGTGTAGTAGCCCGGCACGTAGATCGCCTCGGGGCCCTTCGCCTTGATGGCGGTGAGCTGCGCCTTGAAGTCCTGGTCGCCGGCCTTGTAGCTCTGGTCGTTCACGATCGTGCCGCCGAGCTCCTTGAACTTGGCGAGGAAGTAGTCGGCGAGCCCGACCGAGTAGGCGTTCCCCACGTCGCGGAGGATCGCGACCTTCTTCACGCCCTTCTCCGTCGCGAACTTCGCCATCACCGTCCCCTGGAACGGGTCGATGAAGCAGACGCGGAAGACGTACGGCCGGGTCTTGTCGCCGTCCTTCGTGACCTTCGGGTTGGTCGAGGACGGGGTGATATGGGGCACCTTGTTCGCGTCGGCGATGGGGGCCATCGCGAGGGAGCGGCTCGAGGCCACCTCGCCGAGCAGGACGGACACCTTGTCCTGGGTGATGAGGCGGGTCGCCGCGACGGCGGCCTCCTCCGGCTTGCCCTGGTCGTCGTACGTCTTGAGGTCGACCTGCTTGCCCTTGAGGCCGCCCTTCGCGTTCAGCTCCTCGATGGCGAGCTTGATGCCCTTGTCGGTCGAGTCGCCGAAGGTCGCCTCCTGGCCGGTCATGGAGCCGACGTGGCCGAACCGAATCTTGGCGGTGGCGGCCCCGCCCTGCGGCGCGGCGGCGGCAGGGGCCTCTGCGGGCTTCTTCTGCTCGCAGGCGAGGGTGAGGAGCAGGGCAGCGGCGGGGACGAGAACGCGGCGGAAGCCCATGGCGGATCCTCCAGGTGTGGAAACGCAAGATCCTGTAGCACGGTGGCCCTCAGGGTCGCCACGGATCTTGCGACGTTGATCCCCAGGTCCCCCGCCGGTATCGTCGTCGGCCGTGCCGCCCAAGATCCTGCTGGTGGACGACAACCAGGAGCTGCTCGCCCTGCTCGCCCGCCTGGTGGAGGCGGAGGGCTGGACCCCGGTGCCGGTCGCCAAGGGGAAGAGCGCCCTGGATGCCATCCCCGTCGAGAAGCCCGCCGCCGCGGTGGTCGACGTCCTCCTCCCCGACATGATGGGGTACGACGTCGCCCATGCCCTGCGGAACGCACGGGTCCCGTTCGTGTTCATGACCGGGGTCTTCAAGGGCGGCCGGGCGGCCTCGGACGCCCGGGCGCAGCACGGCGCCGCCGGGTACTTCGAGAAGCCCTTCGACGCGAAGAAGCTCATGGAGGCGCTCCGTTCCCTCCTGCCGAACGTGACCCCGACCCCCACCGCCATCTCCTTCGGAGCGGCGGGCCGCGACGGCGGAACGAGCGACGAGCCGATCGAGCTCTCGGATTTCGACGTGGAGGTCGCGGTCGAGTCCGAGGAGCCCCAGGCCGCGATGGAGCTCACCGGACGGGTCACCCTGACCGAGGATGGCAAGGTCTCGGCGGTGCTGAAGGGCGACACCGTCCACGCGGGCGCGGTCGCCCCTGCGCAGCCTCGCGCCGCGCCGCCCGCGCGCCCCGCGCCGCCGCCCCGCGCGGCGGAGGTGCGCGCCGCCGCGGCCAGGGAGCCGGCGCGCAGGCCGGGCCAGGCGCTCGCCCACACCGAGGGGAAGCTCGAGGACAACCTCCCCGAGCTCATCACCGCCTTCTGGCTCGCGCAGCAGACCGGCGAGCTGACCCTGCAGCGCGGCAAGGTGAAGAAGACCATCTACTTCGAGAAGGGGCGGCCCTGCTTCGCCATCTCGAACCTCGTCACCGACCGCTTCGGCCCGTTCCTCGTGCGCGTCGGGAAGATCACCCAGCAGCAGCTCGAGCTGTGCCAGGCCGCGGCGGACAAGACCGGCCGGAGGACCGGCGACGTGCTCGTGGAGATGGGGCTGCTCAAGGAGACGGAGAAGCTCTATTACGTCGCGCAGCAGGTGAAGGCGATCGTCTACTCGGTGTTCGGCTGGGAGGACGGCGACTACCGGCTCCACTTCACCGACCGCGCCGCGAAGGAGGCGATCAAGATCGACCTCCACCCGGCGAACCTCATCACGCGTGGCGTGAAGAAGCTGTACAAGCCGGAGCGCCTGTTCCGGCTGCTGTCGCCGGAGGACCGGCTCACCCCCTCGCAGGATCCCGCCTACGGGCTCCACGAGGTCGAGGTCGAGCGCTGGGAGGCGGAGCTCCTCCCGAAGGTCGACGGCACCCGCACGGTCGCCGAGCTCATCGCGGTCGCGCAGCGTCCCGAGCACGTCGTCTACGGCGCGCTGTACGGCCTCGTCGCGCTCAAGATCCTCGAGCGGGGCCTGTAGGAACTCCCGTCGCCCCCGCTGGGCGGCGCTCGCTCGGACCGTCGAGGGGACCTCCCGCGCCCACCCCGACCCTATCTTCTCTACAGGGTAGGCGACGGATGCACCTCCTCGACTTCGTGTTCGGGCTCACGGCCCGCGGACCCCGGTTCTTCCAGGACGGGTGGGGAGATCGGGGACTCTGCGACGCGACGGATCCGCTGGTCCTCTCCCGGCGGAGGATTCCCCGCCTGGAGGTCCGGCTCGGCCCCGCGCGCCGCGAGCACGGCGGCCTCCTCCACGAGGGGACCTTCGAGAGTCCGGAGGAGCGGCTGCCCGCCTGCTCGCGCGCGGCGCGGATCCGGCTCCTCCTCCCGGAGCACGAGGTCCGCGCCGTCGCGCTCCACCTCGCCGCGTCGGGCGATCAGGGGTTCGGAGTCCGGCTCAGGTTCGCGGCGCCGCTCCTCGAGCGCGGGATCGGGGCGCTCGTGCTCGAGAACGCGTACTACGGCGCGAGGAGGCCCGCGAACCAGCCCCGCCACGCCTTCCGGTCCATCTCGGACCTCCACCTCATGGGGTCGGCGACGTTCCAGGAGGGACGGGCGCTGCTGCGCTGGCTGCGGGAGACCCGCGGCGTCCCGCTCGTGGGCGTCACCGGCTACTCGATGGGGGGCCAGTTCGCCGCGATGGTCGGGGCGTCGATGCCGTTCTCCTGCGCGATCGTGCCGGTGGCGGCGCCGTGCTCGCCCGACTCGGTGCTGCGCCGGGGGGTGCTCCACCACGTCGCGGAGTGGAAGGCGCTCGCCGGCGAGGGGCGAGACCTCGACGCGGCGCGGGAGGAGCTGTGCGCGCACCTCGCGCGCTTCGCCGTGACGATGCTCCCGCCGCCGGTCTCGCCGCGCGCCGCGATCGTGGTCGGCACGTCGGGCGACGGCATCGTCCCGCCCGAGGATCAGGCTCGGATCGCGAAGCACTGGGGGGCCGAGCTGCGGTGGCTCCCCGCCGGCCACGTCTCGGCGGTGCTCGGCCACCTGGGCGCGATGCGCGACGCGCTCGTGGACGCCTTCGAGCGGCTCGAGGCCGCGAAGGTCAGGCCGCCGTTGGGTCGCGCCCGGCGACGAGCGGCGGGATTCGCGCCGCGAGCGCCAGGTGCGCCGCCGTCCGGAGCCGCTCGCGCGCGCGCGCCGGATCGGGCGGGGGCCCCGCGTACCTGAGCAGCTCCGCGATCCGGGCCCGCGCCTCCGCGATCCGGGCCCGGGGGATCGACGCCGTCCTCGACCGCGGCGCGCACGAGGTCGATGGCGCGGTGCTGGACCTCGGCGCGGTGGCACACGAGGAGCGCGTCCACCCCGGCGCGGACCGCCCCGGGCGCCGCCTCCTCCAGCGGGAAGTGCTCGGCGACCGCCTTCATCTCGAGATCGTCGGAGACGGCGCAGCCCCGGAACCCGGCCTCCTCGCGCAGGAGCCGCATCACCTCGGGCGAGAGCGTCGCCGGGCGCCGCGGGTCGAGCGCCTCGAAGACGACGTGGGCGGTCATCACCGCCGCGACGCCGGCGGACGCGAGCGCGCGGAAGGGCGCGAGCTCGATGCGGCGGAGCCGCTCGAGGTCATGGGGGAGCCGCGGCAGGTCCTGGTGCGAGTCCTGGCTCGTGTCGCCGTGGCCGGGGAAGTGCTTCGCGCAGGCGGCGACCCCCTCGCCCTGGAGTCCGCGCGCGAGGGCGGCGCCGAGCCGTCCGACGACGGCCGGGTCGCGGGAGAGGGCGCGGTCGCCGATGACGGGGTTCGCCGGGTTCGTGTCCACGTCCACCACCGGCGCGTAGTCCTGGTCGATGCCCACGGCGCG
Organism: uncultured delta proteobacterium; assembly: GCA_963739565.1. GTDB lineage: Bacteria > Myxococcota > Myxococcia > Myxococcales > Anaeromyxobacteraceae > Anaeromyxobacter. The sequence continues at coordinate 548,187 of CAVUBF010000002.1, forward strand.
CAGCTCGCGGCCGAGGAGCGCGCCCACGTCCCGGGCGAGCGCCTCGTCGCCGGCCTCACCGACGGCGCGCATCGGCGGGAGCTCGGTGAAGCCCTGGGGCGCGCGCAGGCGCGCCACCCGCCCGCCCTCCTGGTCCACCGCGACCAGGAGCGGCCGCCCCGCGCGCCGCTTGAGCTCGGCGACGAGCGTCGCGACCTGCTCCGCGTCCTCGACGTTCCGGGAGAAGAGGATGACGCCGTGCACGCCGCGGTCGAGGAGTCCCAGCACCTCGGGCGACGGGGACTTCCCCTGGAAGCCGACGCAGAAGAGGCCGGCGACTTCCTGGTCGAGGGTGAGCGTCGTCATGCGAGCAGGAGCCCCTCGAGGAAGAAGGCGGCGAGCCCCACGACGAGCAGGATCGACCAGAGCGGCACCTGGGCGCCACCCGCGGTCCGGGCGTCGCCCTCGACCTTCGCGTGGGCGGCGCCGCCGAGCCAGGCGGTGAGCTCCTCCGGGCGCAGGCGGCGCGTGTCGGACTCCCGCGGATCGAAGGCGACGGCGAAGGCGAGGCGCGGCTCGAGCCGCTCCGCCGCCCCCGACGCGACCTTCACCTGCCACAGCCCCGGCTCGCGCGCGACGAAGCGCGGCGCCCCCGCCTCCTCGCGCAGCCCCTCGCGCTCGAGCTCGGGGCGGCGCCGCTCGCGGCCGTCGGGGCCGACGAGCGCGGCGAGGGTCTCGCCGGGCTCGAGCCGGATCGGGTGGGCCTCGCCGGCCTTCGCCGGCGGGTCGCGCCGGTCGTCGAGGCCGCCCGCGAGCCACGCCGCGAACCGCTGCATCGCCGGCAGGAACGAGGTCCGGATGGGCCAGTCGGTCCAGTCGCGGTCGGCGGACGAGGTGAAGAGGAGGACCCGCCCCTTCCCGCGGCGCGCCTCGAGGAGGGCCGGCGCGCCGTCGTCGAAGGAGGCGATGACCCGGGCGCCCTGGCCGCCGCGTCCCGCGGCGCCGGGCTTCGCGAGCACCCAGCGGGTGGTCCGCACGCCGAGGAGCCCCTCCCGCGCCTCACCCTGGAACACCGAGAGCGCGGGGTGCGTCGCGTCCACCTCGCCGAAGCGGGCGGGGCGTCCCTCGGGGGCGGTCTTCACGACGTGGAGCGCCGCCGGGAGCAGTCCGCCGAGCTGCTTCGCGTACTCCTCCGGCTCGATCTGGTCCCCGAGGGCGACGAAGAGGCCGCCGCCCTGCTCGACGAAGCGGGCGAGGTCGGCCGCCTTCGCCGCGGGGGACCGGACGTTGAGGAGGAAGACGACGTCGAAGCCGGAGAGGTCCTGCGCCGCGAGGGCCTCCGCGTCCACCAGGGTCGGCCGGACCGGCGAGGCGGGCGAGGCGAGCGCCGACTCGACGAAGTAGGCCTCGTCGCGGTACCGCACCGGCGAGGGCGCGCCGTCGACGACGAGCACCTTCACCTCGCGCGGCACGAAGAGCGGGAGCGCGCGCACGTCGTCGTCGGGGAGCGCGTCCCCGGGGAGCGTCGACCTGGAGGATCGCCGGGCCGCCCTGCGGGGAAGGCGTAGGAGAAGGTCTTCTTCACGGTGCCGCCGGCGGGGACGTCGGCGAAGGCGCGGATCGCGGTGCGGGCCTCCTTGCCGGCGCCGACGACGAGCGAGAGGGGCGCGTCGGACAGGGGCCGGTCCCCGTAGCTCGCGACCTGCGTCGTGATCCGGTATCCGCGGGGGCCGGCGGCCGGGATCGGGCTCCGCCTCCGCCGAGAGGACCGCAGCGTTCGGGAGGGGCGCGCCCCGGGCCGCGTCGAGCACGGTCACCTCCGGGCGGACCTTGCCCGCGGGCGTCTCCACCACCGGGGGCGACACGTCGAGCCGCCAGGCGCTCGCGGCGAGGTCGGTCGCGACGACGATGCGCTTGCCCAGCGCGGCGTGCGTCGTCGCGCCGGAGAGGGCGCGGGCGGCGGCGCCGACACAGGCGGTGACGTCGGCATAGCCCGCGGACGCCTCGGCCCGCTCCAGCACGGCCCGGACCTCGGCGCGATCGAAGGACGGGTGGCTCGGCCACGGGCTCGCCGCCGCCGCAGACGACGGCGGTGGCGGGCTCCTCCGCGGACAGCGAGGCGAGCGCGCCGAGGGCGTCGGCGCGGGCCCGCTCGAAGAGCGGCTTGCCGCCGAGCCGGTAGCGCATGGAGCCCGAGGCGTCGAGGACGATCGCGGTCGCGCGGGGCCCCTGGGCGACCGGCGTCGCCGCCGCGGCGGGGGACTCGAGGTGCGGCCGGGCGATGGCGAGGGCGAGCGGCGGCGAGGACGAGGGTGCGGGCCGCGAAGAGGAGGAGCTTCTTGAGGCGCAGCCGGCGCTCGGTCTCCCGGCGCGCGCGGAGGATGAAGTCGATGGCCGGGAACGGCGTCGGCCGCGGCCGGCGGCGGAAGAAGAGGTGGATCGCGATCGGGATCGCCGCCGCGAGGAGCCCCCAGAGGAGCGCGGGGTTGACGAAGCCGAGGTTCACGGCGCGCCTCTCGTCCCGCTCACGCCGCCGTCCGCTCCCGGCGCGCGAGGAACGGGAGGAGCACCTCGTCGAGCGGGCCGGTCGGTGCGGCAGAGCTGGTAGTCCACGTCCGCCTCGGCCGCGACCCGCTTCACGTCGTCGAGCCAGCGCCGGAGCACCTCGAGGTAGCCCTTGCGGACGTCCCGCGGGTGGGCCTCCACCTGCCGCCCGTCCTCCATCGAGAGGAACAGGGTCGGGTCCTCGAAGGGGAACTCGAGCTCCGCCGGGTCGAGGATGTGGAAGAGGGTGACGTCGTGCCGGCGCAGGCCGAGCTGCGAGATCTTCCGGAGCATCTGCTCGTCCGGGTCGATGAGGTCGGAGAAGAGGAGCACCGAGGACCGGCGCGGCGCGCGCTCGGTGATCCAGTCGACCGCGGCCGCGAGGCGGGTCGGGCCCGTCCGCCTTGACCGCCTCGAGCGCCTCGACGAGCGGGCCGAGGTGGCTCGCCGAGGCGCGCGGCGGGATGGCGCCGCGCACGGCGTCCCCGACGAGGACGAGGCCCGCCGCGTCCTGCTGCCGGAAGAGGAGGTAGGCGAGCGACGCGGCGAGGGCGCTCGCCACCTCGAGCTTCGAGAGCGCGTCGGGGCGCCCGCGGTAGCCCATCGAGCCCGAGGCGTCGACCACGAGGTAGGCGCGCAGGTTCGTCTCCTGCTCGAACCGCTTCACGTAGTACTTGTCGAACTTGCCGTAGGCCTTCCAGTCGATGCGGCGGACGTCGTCGCCGGGCGCGTACTCCTTGTGCTCGGCGAACTCGACCGACTGGCCGTGGTGCGGCGAGCGGTGCAGGCCGGAGAGGACGCCCTCGGCGATGGCGCGCACGCGCAGCCGCAGGTTGCCGAGGCGCGCGAGGACCGCGGGATCGAGGAGGCTGCGCTCCGCCGGCGCTACGCCCTTCACCTTCTCGAGCAGCCGGTCGCACGATCTTCGCGCGACGTGACGCCCTCCGACTCCGCCCGGAAGTTCGTGAGGACCCGGTGGACGAGGACGTTCCTCGCGAGCGCGCGCACGTCCTCCACCGACGCGGCCATGCGGCCGTCGAGGATCGCCCGGCTCTTCGCGCCGAGGACGAGGTACTGCGACGCGCGCGGCCCGGCGCCCCAGGAGACGTTGTCCTTCACGAAGTCGACGGCGTCCGGCTCGCTGGGGCGGGTCGCGCGGACGAGGTCGACCGCGTACTTCACGACGTGGTCGGCGGCGGGGACGCGCAGCACGAGATCCTGCAGGTCGCGGATCTTGCTGCGGCGAGAGCACCCGCCGGAGCGCCGGCCGCGCGGCGACGGTGGTGGCGCGCACGATCTCCCGCTCCTCCTCCGCGCTCGGGTACGAGACCGTCACGTAGAACATGAACCGGTCGAGCTGCGCCTCGGGGAGCGGGTAGGTCCCCTCCTGCTCGATGGGGTTCTGCGTCGCGAACACGAGGAACGGCAGGTCGAGCGGGTAGGTCTCGCCGCCGGCGGTGACGCGGTACTCCTGCATCGCCTGGAGGAGCGCGGCCTGGGTCTTCGGCGGCGTCCGGTTGATCTCGTCGGCGAGGAGGAGGTTCGCGAAGATCGGCCCCCGCACGAACCGGAAGGCCCGGCGCCCGGTGGTGTGGTCCTCCTCGAGCACGTCGGTGCCGGTGATGTCCGACGGCATGAGGTCCGGCGTGAACTGGATGCGGTTGAAGGAGAGGTCGAGGACGTCGGCGACGGTGGAGATGAGGAGCGTCTTCGCGAGCCCCGGCACGCCCACGAACAGGCAGTGGCCGCGGGCGAAGAGGGCCACGAGCAGCGTGTCCACGACGTCCTTCTGCCCGACGATGCGCTTCTCGATCTCGGTGACGAGGAGCCTGCGCGCGTCGGCGAGCTCCTGCACGGCGCGCAGGTCGGCGTCGGTCGCGGGGGCTGCGGCGAGCGTGTCCGTCATGGGTGTCCCTCCGGCTGCAGTATCCGCCCGAACCGCTCCTCTCGCGAGGCGCTCGTGGGGTCCCCGAGCGCGGCGAGGGCCCGGGCCAGCCCGGCGTGGATCTCCGGGTCGAACGGGTCGTGGCGGTTCGCCACGAGGAGGTGATCGCGCACCTGCGGCCAGTCCTGCCGCCGGGCGAGCAACCGGGCGAGGTGGACGTGCAGCGCGGCGTACTCCGGGTTCCAGGCGAGGGCGTCGCCGAGGACCTTCTCGGCGAGCCCGTCCTGCCCGGACTGGAGCGCGGCGAGGGCGTACTGGTCGGCGAGGATGGGGACCCGCGCGCCCACCCGGTCGTAGGCCTTCCCGAGCTCGATCCGAGCCGCGGCCCAGCGGCCGCGCGGCGCGCATGAGGTCCCCGAGCCGCGCGAAGCCCCGGGCCTGGTCGTCCTGGATCTCCGCCCACTCCGACCAGGTCCCGCCGTGCTTCGGGTCGTCGCGGAACCGCAGCCGCCGCAGCTCGTGCTCGCCGCCGCGGGGGAGCGGCCGCTCGACCATGTGGCGCCGCCAGGCCTCCATGAACCGGTCGAAGGGGATCCCGAGCGCCGCCGCCACCGCCGTCCCGGGCGTCCTTCCCGCCCGCGAGCAGGTCGAGGACGCGCGCGGATGCGTCCCGGGGCCGCCCTGCTGCACCATCTTCTCGACCGCGAGCACCACCTCGGCGTAGGCGAGGGCGGCGCGCTCCTGGGAGGGCAGCTTCGCGATGGACGGGTGCATCTCGTCGAAGGTGACGAGCGTGCCCTTCTGCACCGCGTCCTTCACGAGCGCCGCGGAGAACGGGGAGAGCGGGTCCTCGCCGCCGCGCCAGGCGGCCTCGAACCACTTCGCGAGCCCCTCCTGCAGCCAGATCGGCGCCTGGTTCCGGCTGCGGCGGGTGAGGACGAGGTGGGTGTACTCGTGGGCGGCGGTGTCCTGCCAGTCGTAGCCCTTGAGGAGGGCCTTCGGCGACAGGAGCATGAGCTTGTCGAACTTGCAGACCGCGACGGTGCCGGAGGTCCGGATCTCCTGCTCGGTGAGGGTCGTGAGGCGCGCGAGCTCCTTCACGTCGTTCACGACCTCGACGGCGAGCTTGCCGCCGGGCACGCCGCCGAGGGCGCGGCCGAGGGCGTCCCGCTGCCGCTCCAGCGTGTCGACGAGGTACGGGACGAGCACCTCGTCCTTTCCCTTCGGGTACGACACGACGACGCGCTCGCCCTCGAAGCGGGCGTGGCCGCGCGTCACGTCGCGGGCGTCGCGGGCGAGGGTGAGGTAACCGGCGGGATCGCCGGTCTCCGACTCCTCGATGAGGCGCACCGCCTCGTCGTAGCGCTGCTCGTAGAAGCGCAGGACGCCCACCGCGAGCTTCGCGCCGCGGTCGGCGGGGTGGGCGGCGAGGAGCGGCTCGGCGACGGCCCGGGCGCCGTCCACGTCCTCGTCGGCGAGGAGCCGCAGGACCTTCACCGTCTCGGTGCCGACGGCGTCGCCGCCCTTCGACTCCGGGCCGCCCTTCGGGACGGCCCTCCGCTCAGGACGAACGGACTTTCCTTCCCCCGTTCGCCCCGAGCGGAGGGGCCGCGAAGCGGCCCCGGAGTCGAGGGGCGGGCTCGGAACCGTGGCGGCGAGCGCCGCCGCGGCGAGGAGGACGCGGAGCATCACTTCACGAGCTCCTCGTAGTAGCGCTGCACGTCGCCGCGGTAGCGCTCCGGGCGTCCCCTGCTTCATGGCCTCGAGGAGGTCGCGGCGGAACTCCTCGGGGACGCGGTGCGCCTCGGCCCCCGGGATCTTCACCTTCTCGCGCGACGGATCGGAGCCGTCGCCGTCGCGCTCGCCGCCCGAGTCGGCGAAGGGGAACGGGAAGCCCGGGCCCTCGCCCTTCCCCTGCCCCTTCTTCGCGGCTTCCTCGAGCCCCTTCTGGAAGCGGGACAGGGCGTCGAGGGCGAGCTCCTGCTCGCCGTGCCCGCGCTGCGGGTTCTTCCCTTGCCCGAGCTGGCTCGCCGCCTGGCCCATGTGGCCGCGCGACTCGCCGAGCTGCCCCTGCGCGGTCGGCGGGAAGATCGGGGCCTGCTGCGCGAGGTCGGACAGCCTGCGCTGGAGGTCCCCCGCCTTGCGCTCGAGCTCGCGCTGCCGCTGCGAGAGCTCGTCGAGCTTCTGCTGGTCCTTCTCCCCGAGCATCTGGCGGGGGTCGGGGAAGAGCTTCGCGAGCTCGTCGCGGATCTCGCGGACCTTGGGGACCGCGTCGCGCGCGTGGCGCTGCGCCTCGCGGACGTCCTGCGGCTCCTTCCGCGTGTAGGCCGAGCTCTGCTCCGAGAGGGCGACGTCCTCCTCGAGGAACCGGGCGAGCCGCTCCACCGCGGGCGCGGCCCGCTGGGCGGTGTCGAGGGCGGCCTGCAGCTCCTTCATGCCGAGGGCGCGCTCGAGGTTCGAGAGGGTCTCGCGCGACTGGTCGAACTCGGGCTCGGCGCGGTAGGTGACGCCCGGCTGCGCCGACTCGACGTCGCGCCGGGCCTCCCCGGCGAGCTTCGCGAGGTCCTTCACCTTCTGCTCGGAGCGCCGCATCCGCTCGGCGAGCGCCTCGCGGTAGCGCTTCTGCACGGCCTCGGTGTCCTTCGCGGTCTTCTCCTGCTCCGCCTTCACCTGGTCGAGCTGCTCCTTGAAGGCGAGCATCTCCTTCATGAGCGCCTTCGCCTTCTCGTCGGGGAGCCCCGCGGTCCGCTGCATCCCGGCGAGCATCTTGTCGAGGGACGACGCCATCCGGTCGAGGGCCTTCATCGCCCCCTCCACGTCGCCCTTCGCGAGGAGCTTCTCCACCTCGTCGAGGCCGCCCGCCATGTCCTGGCTCCGCGACATCTCGGCGAGCGCCTCCGCGTTCATGTGCTCGTCGTTGAACCCCCGGGCCGCCTCGCCCATCCGCGCGAGGAGCTCCTTCACCCGGTCCTTCATCCGGGAGATCCGGGCGAGGACCTCCTTCTTGGCCGCCTCGCTCGGCGCCGCCTTGTACTTCTCGAGCAGGTCCGCGAGCTCGCTGCGGCGCTTCGCGAGGTCCTTCGCGAGCCGGACGAGGTCCTCGGCGCGCTGCTTGTCGAGGAGCTGCTCGAGGTAGAGGATCCCCTTCTCGAGCTCGGCGTCGAGCTGGGCGTCGAAGGCCCCATGTTCCGCACGAGGTTCGGGTCGGGCCGGATCCGGATCCGGAGGGCCTGGGCGACCGGGGCCCGGGCGCTCGTGAGCCGCTGCTCGGCGAAGCGGAGCTGGGCGGCGACGTTGTCGAGGGCGTTCGCGACCTGGCGCGGGCCGGCGCGGTCCTTGCGGATGGCCCGGGCGGTCTCGCGCAGCCGCTCGTGGAGCTGCCGGGTGCGGGCGTCGAGCTGGTCCGCGAGGACCATCCGGTCGGCGGTCGCGAACGGCCCCGCCGCCTGGGTCTCGAGCCGGTCGCCGAGCAGCGCGATGAGCTCCTCGAAGGCCTGCCGCGCCTGCTCGAGCACCTGCCGGCGGTGCTCCGCCTCGGAGTAGATCCGGATCCGGTGCGTCTCGGAGACGCCGGTCTTCGGCCCCGAGACGCGGTCGCCGTCCACCGCCTCGAGGCGGTACCCGAGCGACTCGCCCTCGCCGAGCCGCTCCGGCGCGAGGTCGAGGTCGAAGGAGCCGGAGTCGCGGCGCACGTCGGCGCCGGAGCGCAGGACCTTGCGGCGCTCCTCGCCGCCCGGGGGCGTCACCACCAGCGCGACCTCGGAGAGCCCGACGTCGTCCTCGGCCTGCCACTCGATCCGGACCACCGCGCCGGCGTCCACCTCGACGTCGCGCTCCGGCGAGACGATCCGCGCCTCGGGCGGGAGGTCCGGCTCGACGGCGACCGGGATGGCGGGCCCCTCCGCGGCGGCGCGCCCCCTCCGATCGAGGAATCGGAACCGGTAGCTCCCCGCGCCCTCGACGAGGAGGCGGCCCGAGAGATCGCGACTGCCCTGGACCGCGAGCGCGAGCCGCCGCGTCGCGGTGGCGGGGCCCTCCTTCCCCTCGACCTCCGCCGTCACCTCGAGCTCGGCGGCCTCCACCTGCCGGTCGGCGCGGGTGTGGAGCTCGACCTCGGTCCCCTTGGGCGCGCGGATCTCGCCGCCGGTGCCGGAGAGGGTCTTCGGCTCGCGCCGCATGTAGGCCGGGTAGCGGAAGGTGAGCTCGATGTCTCCGGTGATGGGGTCGACCGAGGGGGCCGCCGCCGCCGCGCGCGCGAGGAGCCGCGCGTACCCCTTGCCGAGGGCCCCGCCCGCGACGAGCACGGCGAGCGCGTTCGCGGCGAGGACGCCGGCGAGCGCCAGGAGGGCGCGGCGGGCGAGGCGGGACGGGACGACCTCCTCGAGCCGGACCGACCGGGCGCGCCCCGCGGTCTGCTGCACGTGGGCGTCGAGGAGCGCGACGGAGAACCGGCCGGACGCCTGGACGTCGGCCCGCTCTCGGGAGAGCTCCACCGCCGAGAGGAGATCGGAGCGGAGCCCCGGCTCGCGCGCGCCCACCGTCCGCGCCGCGGCCTCGTCGGACCAGGCGGTGCGCAGCAGGGTGAGGGCGGCCCAGGCGGCTGCGCCGAGGGCCGCGACGCCGGCCCCCACCAGGGCCAGCGGCCGGACCCAGGCCCGGGCGCCGAGACCCAGGGCTCCGGCGCCGACCAGCAGGCACAGGACCGCACCCGCCGCGCCGGACCCCACCGCGGCGAGGAGGACGACCCAGACCTGACGCCTGCGCGCCCCTCCGAGGACGCGGGCGATCTCGCCGTACGCGGACATCCGCGGGATTCGAACCGCTTTCTCCGCCTCGCATTCCGGCGGTCCGTCACAGGATAACGCGGGTGGGGCGGGAACGCCGACTGTGCTACGGTCCCCGTCCGGACTCGTGAATTTAGCACTCCGAGCCGCCGTCCCTCCGATGGAAGCCGACGACCTCTCGCTGGTCTCCCAGGCTCAGTCCGGCGACGCAGCCGCGTTCCGCGCGCTCGTCGTCCGCTACCAGAGGAAGGTGTACGCCGTGGCGCTCGGTGTCGTGAAGGATCCGGACCTCGCGTGGGACGTCGCCCAGGAGGCGTTCGTCCGCGTCCACCGCCACCTCGGCGAGTTCGAGGGCAAGTCCTCCTTCTCGACCTGGCTCTTCCGGATCGCGACCCACCTCGCCATCGACTCCGTCCGGCGCGAGCGCCGGTCGCAGAAGGACGACCTGGACGACGTGAACGAGGGCGACCTCTCGGAGGGCGCCGAGGGGATCCTCTCGACGGCGCTCGGGAACGACCCGCGGGAGAACCTGCTCCGGCGCGAGCTCGCCGGGAAGATCCACGAGGCGCTCGCCACGCTCCCGGAGAAGCACCGGACCATCCTCGTGCTGCGCGAGGTGGAGGGGCTCTCCTACGAGGAGCTCGCGGAGCGGCTCGGGATCCACAAGGGGACGGTGATGAGCCGCCTCTTCCACGCGCGGAAGAAGATGCAGGCGGCGCTCCGGCGGTACGCGGGGCTCGCGCCGGGCGACTGGCCGGTCCGGACGCGACGACGAAGGCGAGAGGAGGACGAGCCATGAGAGGACTGCATCCGGTTCGCTCCGATGATCGGCTCGCGCCCGGGCGAGCTCGTCGACGCCGACGCGAAGCCGCGCCTCGCCGCAGCACCTCGCCGACCTGCGCGGCTTGCCGCGCGCTCGCGGCCGACGTCGCCGCCACCGACGGGATGGTCGCCGAGGCGCTCCTGCGCCGCGCCAACGCCCGTGACTTCTCCACCTTCGCCGACGAGGTGATGGCGCGCGTCGGCGAAGGCGACCCTTCGACTTCGCCCGCCCTCCGGGCGGGCTACGCTCAGGGCGAGCGGACGGGGGTGCTCGGCTGGCTGCGGCGCCACCGCGCGGCGGCCGCGGCGGGGCTCGTGCCCGTCCTGGCGGCCCTGGCGGTCATCGTGTACGTTCGGCTCGAAGGCGGGCCGGGCCCGGTGGCGATGCTGGAGCTCTCGTCCGAGGGCGAGGCGACCACGGTCCTCCAGACCGCCGACGGTCCGGTGGTGCTCCTGCAGGAGGACGTCGGGACGTGACGCCGAGAGGCCCGGAGGGGAAGATGAGACGCAGGATGGTCGCCGCCCTGCTCGCCGTCGCCGCCCTCGCGGCGGTCCCCGCCTTCGCCGAGGCGCAGGTCCCCGTGCGCATCCGCGTCATCAAGGGGTCGCGCCAGGGGCCGGCGTCGATCGACCCGCGCCTCGAGGATCAGAAGCGCCAGCTGTCGCCGCTCGCCTACGTCCGGTGGGAGCAGGTCGAGGAGAAGCGGCTCGAGCTCCAGCAGGGGAAGCCGCAGTTCGTGACGCTCCCCGGCGGCGAGGACGTCGGCGGTGACGCTCCAGGAGCGCCGGGGCGACACGGTGACGATCGAGGTCGCCCTCGCCGCGCGCAACACCCAGTCGCGGCTCACGGTGGAGAAGGGCCAGCGGATCGTGCACCAGGTGACCCCCGAGAAGTCGGGGACCGCGTACTTCCTCACCGTGCTCGCGTGGCCGTGAGGCCGCGCGGCGCGTGGTGAGGGCGGTCGGCCAGCGGTGAGGTCGCCGTTACCGGCGAGAGCGGTCAGCCTCCGGTGGCGATGGTCGCGATTGCCTGCGCCTCGAACGTCGAGTCGTTGCCCACGGCGCGCGCCTGGACCTCGAACTCGTACTGCCCGGGCGCGGAGCGCGGGAGCTGCCACGAGTAGGAGCCGACGGACTGGTATCCGCCGGGGAGCGGCGTGAACGACGCCGCGCCCGGCGCCCGCACGAGGAACCGGTACTGCGGCGTGGCGCCCGCCGTGCAGGTCGCGACCGAAGAGAGCCGGACGAACGCCGGGTCCACGTCGGGCCGGGCGGAGAGCGTGACGCTCGAGCACGAAGCGCCGACGAGGGTGATTGTCGCCGCAGTCGCGTCGAAGATCGGTCGCATTCCCCTCCGCGCGCGCATCCGCGCGGAACACCCAGGCGCCGGAGACGTTCGAGGGCAGCGCGAAGCTCAGCACGTCGACGGGTCCGTACGTCCGCAGCTCGGTGTACGCCGCGGCGCCCGGCTCCTTCGCGAGGAAGCGGAGCTCGGGCACCGCGCCCGCGGTGCAGGTCGGGGACGCCTGGAGGTCGACGCTCCACGTGGTGCGGGCGGTCGTGACGGCAACCGAGGCGCAGCTCTGGCCGACAGCTGCGGTCGCGGTGGCGGACGTCTCGGCCGCGGAGGTGTTCCCCTTGGCGCGGACGTCCACCCTGTACGCGTACACCCCGGTGAGCTTCGGGTCGACCGCCGCGTGGAAGGTCGCAGCCGAGCCGAACGGACGCACCTCGGTGTAGGTGCTCGTCCCCGGTCGGCGGACGAGGAACCGGTACTCGCCGGTCGCGCCCGCCGTGCAGGCCGAGCTCGCCTGGAGGTCGACGGCCCCGCTGCCGTCGTACGTCGCCGTGAGACCCGCGAACGTGCAGGCGCTCCCGACCGTCGCGACGGCGACGGAGGAGCCCTCGGTGTCCCACGGGCTGTACTGCGAGCGGACGTCGACCCGGAACTCGTACGCCCCGGCCTCAGCGGCCGTCACGTACAGGAGCGCCGACGGCGTGGAGCCATAGGCCTGCAGCTCGGTGAACTCTGCGGCCCCCGGCCTGCGGACCATGAACCGGTACGCAGGGGAGGTCCACCAATCGCCGGTGCAGCTCGCGGTCGCGTCGAGCGTCACCGCGAAGGTGGCCGGGTCTTCCTGCCCGACCGTCGCGGTGAGCCCCGTCGCCGCGCAGGTATTCTGGGTCAGCGCCTCCGTGTCGGCGTGCGCCTCCCACGCGGACGCGTTCGTGCGGCCCCGGACCCAAACGCGGTAGGCGTATGGGCCAGGCACGGTCGCCTGGTACGCGAAGTACGGCTCGCCCTGCCAGTCCGTCAGCTCGAGGTACGCCGTCTCACCGGGCTTCCGGACGAAGAACCGGTACTCCGGATACGCGGTGCAGCTCGCCGACGCGAGGAGGTACTGGACCATCCCTTCCGTGGAAGCGCGGAGCGTCGTGAACGAGCAGCCCCACCCCGCGAGCTTCGCGAGCTTGGCCGAGCCCTCCGAGGCCGAGGCGTTACCGCGCGCGCGCGCGTACACCATGAACTCGAACCGGCCGTGCTCGGCGTACTGGGGTGCGAACGGCGCGATGGGGTCGGTGCTCCAGCCCCGCAGCTCGGTGAACGCGGTCGCGCCGGGCCTGAGCAGCATGAACCGGTACTCCGGCGAGGCGAATCCGGTGCACGCGGCGGCCGCCCGCAGCTGGAATCCGTAGTCGCCCGGCTCGCCCGTCGCGCTCAGCGCCACGGTCGAGCAGACGTCGCCGAGCAGGGACACCGACCGGGCGCTCGCGTCGAACCCTCGGTTCCCGACCGACCGCACCTGCACCTGGAACTCGTAGCTCCCGTAGTCGGCGAACCCGACCGGATACGAGTGGGCGCTCGGGCTCGGGCTCCAGGGCTGGAGCTCGGCGAACGCGACCTCGCCGGGACGGCGAACCAGGAACCGGTACTCTGGCTGCCCTCCGAGGACGCACGTCGCGGCCGCGAGCAGGTCGGCGGCGCCATAGGATTGCGGTGTCACTGCGAGTGTCGCCTCCGGGCACGACCGGCCGACGAACACGGTGGTGGTCCCGCGCGCCTCGTAGTCCGACGCGTTCCCGTACGCGCGCGCGTCGACGCGCACCTCGTACCGGCCGGGGGCCAGGGGCCGCAGCGTGTAGTTCGCGTAGCCCGTCCAGCCGGTCACATCGTGGAACGTGGCCTCGTCGGGGCCGCGGACGAAGAATCGGAACTCGACGCCCACGCCCGCGCCGATCGGCTCCGCGGCGAGGTCGACGGACGACGGATCCCGCGGCGTCTGCGTCAGCCGGAGCTGCGGGCAGGTCGAACCGAGCAGGCGCGAGGTGGTCGCGGACGCCTCGAGGTCCGACGCGTTGCCGACCGCGCGCGCGTCCACCCGGAACTCGTAGCGCCCGGAGGCGCCCGGACCCGGATCCGCGACGAACGAGAGGCGCGGCTCCGAGCTCCAGTCGCGAAGCGCCGCGAACGCGCTCGCCCCCGGACGGCGGATCATGAAGCGGTACTCGGGCGTCCCGCCCTCCTGGCACGCCGCGGAACCGGACAGGCGAACCCCCGCGGCTCCGTCCGGAACGGCGATGAGGCTCGCGCTCCAGCAGGAGCGGCCCACGAACGACGTCGCGGTATCCGTGGCCTCCCAGTCCGACGCATTCCCCGCGAAACGGACCTGGACCTGGAAGTCGTACCGTCCGTCAGCGCCCGGGGGCGCGGCGAGGCTCGCGAGCGCGCTCGCGTCCCACGCGCGCAGCTCGGAGAAGGCGGTCGCCCCCGGAGGGCGCGCGAGGAACCGGTACTCCGCGTTCGGATAGGTGCACCTCGAAGTCGCCGCGAGCGTCACCGTGCGCGGGTCGTTGGAGGAGACGGACGCCTCGAGCTCGGCCGAGCTGCACGTCTGACCGACGAGGACGGAGGTCCTCGTGGACGCCTCGTACTGCGAGCGATTCCCGTACGCCCTGACATGGACGATCCACTCGTACCGGCCGGCCGCACCTGGGAGAACGGCGTACCGCAAGGCAGGGTTCGCGTCGTAGGAGCGCACCTCGGTGAAGGCCGTCGCTCCCGGGGCGCGGACGAGGTAGCGGTACTCGGCGTTGGGATAGGTGCACGTCGCGGAGGACGCCAGGTCGACGTTCCGCTGCCGTCGTAGGTCGCAGTGGCGCTCACCGCCGAGCAGGTAGGCCCGACGAGCGCGGTCTTCCTCGCGCTCGCCTCGTAGGCGGACGCATTACCCGCCGCGCGCGCCTGCACCTGGAACTCGTAGCTGCCGCGCGCCCGCGTCGGCGCTCGTGCCGAGGCGCGGATCCCAGTTCCACCCCCTCAGCTCGGTGAACTCGGTCTCGCCCGGCCGCCGGACGAGGTAGCGGTACTCCGGGTATGCCGGCCGCGACGCAGCTCGCCTCTCCCTGCAGGCGACACGTAGAGTCTGGGCGACGCCGTGACGGCGAGCGTCACCGCGGAGCAGGTCGGCCCGACCGCCACCGCCGTCGTCGCCGTCGCCTCGTAGTCGGAGCCGTTTGCCCTGGCGCGCGCCTGCACCTGGAAGTCGTGCCGGCCGGCCGCGGTCGCATTCACGGGGAGGGCGAGCTTCGCGTCCGGCCCGAACGCGCCGAGCGCGACGTACGTCGCGTAGCCGGGCGGGCGATAGAGGAACCGGTACTCCGGAGACGCGCCGTCGGTGCAGGCCGCAGCCGCATCCAGCAGGACGGACGACTGCGCCCCGTCGTACGAGCCTGCGAGGGTCGACCGAGCCGCAGGTCGCGCCGACGAGGGTCGACGCGCGCGCCGTCGCCTCGTAGTCGGACGGGTTTCCGCTCACGCGCGCCTGCAGCTGGAACTCGTACCGGCCCGCGACGCCGACCGGGACGTCGATCACCGGGTCGCCGCCATACGCCCGCACCTCCGAGAACACGGAGGCGCCCGGCATGCGCGCGAGGAAGCGATACTCAGGCGTCGCTCCCGGGCCGACGGTGCACGCGGCCGCGCCGGTGAGCCGGACAGCGTCGGGGCCAGCGCGGACGCGACCAGCGAGGCCGACGTGCAGGTCCCGCCGACGAGCGCGGTGGCGTCGTCGTAGGCGTCGTAGTCGCCGATGGCTCCCGGTGGAACGCACGTAGACGCGGAAGCCGTACCGGCCGGCGGAACCGGTGAGGTACCCGAGCCCCGCGGACGGACCGTACCCCTGCACCTCCGTCCACGCCGTCGCGCCGGGCGGCCGGGCCATGAACCGGAACTCGGGATACGTGTACAGCGAGCAGCCGGCGGTCGCCTGCAGCTCGACCCACGGGGATCCGGGCTGCGACGTGGCGGTGAGCGTGGCGGTGCCACACGTGTAGTCGGTCGTCGCGGCCGCCGTCGCCGTCGCCTCGTAGTCGGACGCGTTTCCGGTGGCCCGGACGAGAACCTTGAGCTCCCATCGTCCTGGGCTGGCGCTGTAGGTCGACTGGTCGAGGAAGGGGCTCGTGCTCCACGGCCCTGCCTCGCCGAAGGTCGTTGCGCCGGGTGGCCGGACGAAGAACTTGAACTCGGGCGTGGCGCCATCGCTGCACGCGGCGACGGCCTCCGCGTCGATGAAGCCGTACCCGGTGTTCCGCGCCGAGAGCGCGGCCGAGGAGCACGTCGGCCCAAGGGCCGCCGTCGCCTTCGCGCTCGCCTCGACGTCGGACGCGTTCCCCGCGGCGCGGACCTGGACCTGGAACTCGTGGCGGCCCGGCCCCGCCGACGTGTACACGACGTCCGGGTCGAGGGCGTACGGCCGCACTTCCTTGAACGTCGTCGCGCCGGGCGCGCGCGCCAGGAACCGATACTCCGCGGGCGTGCCGCCCCGACAGGTCGCCGCAGCCGAGAGATCCAACGTCCGAGGTCCCCGTCCGCGGCGCCGCGGCGAGCGTCGCCGCGGAGCAGCTCGCGCCCACCAGCAACGAGCGGGAAGCGATTGCCTCGTACGGCGAGGCGTTTCCCGGGTACCGAGCGTAAACCTGGAAGTCGTAGCGCCCCTGGACGGTCGGGTCGGCGTAGAACGCGAGCCGTGGTTCGACGCCATAGGCGCGCGCCTCGACGTACGCCGTGGCGCCAGGGCGCCGGACGAAGAACCGGTAGTCCCCGAAGACGCCTCCGGTGCAGCTCGACCCCGCCGTCAGAATCGACCCGGTTCGTCCCGTCGTTCGAGGCGTCGAGTGTCGCCGCGGAACAGGTGCTCCCGACCAGGGCGGCCGCCGCAGCCGTCGCCTCGTAGTCCGAGGCGTTCCCGGCGGCGCGGACGAAGGCCTGGAACTCGTACCGGCCGCTGGGCGCTGGGTACCAGGAGCGCACCGCGTGGCCGTCGGAGGTCCACGGGCCGAGGTCCAGGAACGAGACGTCGCCCGTCTTCCGATACAAGAACCGGTACTCGGGCGTCGCTCCCGGGGCGCAGATCGCCGAGGCCGTGAGGGAGACGAACCCCGGCCCCGCCTGATCCACTCGGAGCGCCGCCGGGGAACACGTCGCCCCCGCGGAGCGCCGACGCCCGGACCGAGCTCTCGTAGTCGGAGAGGTTCCCTACTGCCCGCGCGTAGACGATGAACTCCCACCGACCCGACGCCGAGCCCACTGAATACGACGCGCTCGCGCTCGCGCCGTAGTCGCCGAGGGGCGTGAACACCGTCGTGCCGGGGGCCCTTCCGAAGAACCGGTACTCGGGCTTCGCCGCTCCGCTGCAGGTTGCGGCCGCCTCCAGCTCGACGGAGCTGCCGGACGCGCGGCTCTTCAGCGTGACGCTGGAGCAAACGTCCCCGACGAGGAGCGACGTGCTCGCCCACGCGTCGTACGACTTCGTGCTCCCTTGCGGGCGGACCCACACAGTGACCGTGTAGCGGCCGGAGACAGGCTGCTTCGCGGGGTCCCAGTACGTGTACCAGTCGGAGTTGTAGCCCTTCACGATGGTGCTCTTCGTCCCGGGAGCGCGCACGAAGAACTCGTACTGCGGCGCGCCGGCCGAGCAGGTCGCCTGGGCGTCGAAGAGAACCAACGTCGTCCCCTCGAGGCGCGTCACGGCGAGCTTCGGCGCGGAGCACGACACGCCGGCGACGGCGGAGGGATCCTCCTCCAGGGCGACGGGTGCGTCCCGCCCGCATCCCGCAGTCACTGCGAGTGCAGCCACGAGGACCGTGTGAACAAAGGTGTTCCGGGCGCGCCCCATGTAATCCCCCCTCGCGTTCTACGCAACGAGAGGTGATGGATACCAACCTGTGATGGGCCGGTCGAGGGCGTTCACACACTGACGGTTCAACGACTCGCGGTCGCTGTG
>CAVUBF010000003.1:0-104277 GCA_963739565.1 uncultured delta proteobacterium
GATCCCGGCCGCCTCCGCCTCCGGCGGGTACTCCGCGGGGACGAACTCGACCAGCTCGGGGGCACGGGTGAGGGTCCCCGCAGACGGGGGTTCCCCGGCAGCGAGAATGCTTCCGAGGAGCAGCGCGAGAATCCTCATGGGCGGGCGCGGAATCTTACGGTGAAGCGCCCGAAGCGCCTATACACTTTCGACGGGAATTCACCCACATGAACCGATGGATCAAGCTCGCCCTCCTCGTCGTCACGGCCGTGGTCGTGACGCAGCTGCTCGTCCAGCGTGCTGCACCGCCGCGCGCGACGGGCGAGCGCGCCCCGCCGCTGGCGCTCGCGGATCTCAAGGGTCAGCGGGTCGACCTCGCGAAGCTCCGCGGCAAGGTCGTCGCGGTGAACTTCTGGGCGACCTGGTGCTCTCCCGTGCCGGGACGAGATCCCGGAGCTCGCCGAGTTCTGGACCGAGCAGCGCGGGCGCTGCTTCGAGATGGTCGGCGTCGCAGAGGAGTCGGCGCGCGAGGACGTCGTGAAGGTGGCGGCGTCGATCCCGTACCCCATCGTCCTCGACGAGCGGGCCGAGGCGCTCGCGCCGTGGGGCGTCCAGGGGTACCCCGTCACCTACGTCGTCGATCCCGAGGGGAACGTCCGGCAGGTCTTCACGGGCGGGATCTCGAAGCGGCAGCTCTCCGAGGCGGTCCGGCCGCTCCTTCCGGCCACCTGCCCGGCCAGCTGACCCCGCTCATCACCGTTCGCCCTGAGCGTAGCGCCGTGCCGGGGCGATGGCATCACCGTTCGCCTGAGCCCTTCGGCAGGCTCAGGGCAGGCGAAGTCGAAGGGCGCCGTCGAAGCGCGCTCGCGACGGCGCCGAGGGGATGCTAGATCGAGGGGGTGGCCCGCCCTCCGTGCCCCGTCTGCGGCAAGCCCGTCGTCCCCGAGAACCGCGCGGTGCCGTTCTGCTCGGACCGCTGCCGGTTCGTCGACCTCGCCCGCTGGCTCGGCGAGGAGTACCGGATCCCCGGCCCGCGGGCCGGCGACGGCGCCGAGGCGCCGCACGTGCCCGGCGAGGAGGACGAGGGATGAAGCCAATCCTGTACCTCGTGCGCGCGCTCCCCGGACAGGAGCTCGAGCCGCTCCGCCCCTGGCTCGAGATCCGCGGGGGCGCCCCGACGGCCCCGCCCCGCGAGCGCCTCGTCGAGGAGGCGCGCGGCGCGACCATCCTCGCCCCGACCTACCTCGACCGCGTGGACGGTCCGCTCCTCGACGCCCTCCCGACCGTTCGCCACGTCGCGTCCTACGGGGTGGGCGTGAACCACCTCGACCTCGACGCGTGCCGCGCCCGCAAGGTGCTCGTGACGAACACCCCGGGGGTCCTCACCGACGCGACCGCCGACCACGCGATGGCGCTCCTCCTCGCCGCCGCGCGCCGCGTCGCCGAGGGCGACCGCCTCGTCCGGGCCGGCGGGTGGCGCACCGTCGACCCCTCGTTCCTCCTCGGGACCGAGGTCAGCGGGAAGACCCTGGGGATCGTCGGGTTCGGCCGGATCGGCCAGGCGATGGCGCGCCGGGCGCTCGGGTTCCGCATGGCGGTCCTGTACTCCGGCCCCCGCGCCGTCGACTTCCCCGGAGCACGCCACGTCTCGCTGGACGCGCTCCTCGCCGAGAGCGACTTCGTGTCGCTCCACTGCCCGCTCACCCCGGACACCGACCGCCTCCTCTCGCAGGAGCGCCTCGCGTCGATGCGGCCGGGCGCCATCGTGGTCAACACCGCGCGCGGCGCGGTGGTGGACGACGCCGCGCTCGCGGAGGCGCTCGCGAGCGGCCGCGTCGCCGCGGCGGGGCTCGACGTGTTCCGCGACGAGCCGCGGGTGCCCGCGGCGTACCTCGGCCTCGAGAACGTGGTCCTGACGCCGCACCTCGGCTCCGGGACGCGCGAGACCCGCGCCGCGATGGCGCGCCTCGTGCTCGAGGACGCGCTCGGGTTCGCGAAGGGCGAGCCGCCGCGCCACCCCGTCCCCTGAGCGGGCGGTCGAGCGGGCCTCCTTCCGCGGGGGCGCCGCGCGTGCTAGAAGCGCGGCGCGATGGGCCTCGTCGATCTGCACAGCCACATGCTGTGGGGGATCGACGACGGGTGCGAGACGCCCGACGAGACCCTCACCGCGGCGCGCCTGCTGGTGGAGCTGGGGTTCACCGACTCCGCCCCGAGCCCCCACGCGATCGCGGGGCTGCCCTCGGGCGACCCGGGCCGCGCCGGCGCGCGGCTCGCCGACGCCGAGGCGCTGCTCCGCGAGCAGGGCATTCCCGCTCGCGCTCCACCGGAACGCGGAGAACCGGCTCGACGAGGACTTCTTCGCGCGGGCCGAGGCCGCGGGGCGGCGCGGCATCGGCGCGTCGCAGCGCTGGGTGCTCGTCGAGCTGCCGTTCGAGGGCGCCGTCCCGGCGCTGCCGGACCTCGTGTTCCGCCTGCGCCGCAAGGGCATCCTCCCGCTCTTCGCCCACCCCGAGCGCTGCGCCGAGTTCGAGCGCCCCGGGCGCGCCGCCGAGGTGGTCCGGCTCGGGGGCGCGCTCCAGCTCAACGTCGGCGCGCTCGCGGGCGTGTACGGGAAGCCGCCGCGGCGGCTCGCGGAGCGCGTTCCTCGACGAGGGGCTCTACGCGGTCGCGGCGACCGATCTCCACCACGCCGAGGGCGCCCACGAGTGGCTCGACGAGGCGCTCGCCGCGCTGGAGCGGCGCGCCGGGACCGAGGGGCTCGAGCGGCTGCATGTCCGAGAACCCGCGGCGCATCCTCGCGGGCGAGGACGCTGCCGGCGTGAAGCGCGCGCTCCGGGCCCTCGCCGGCGTGGCGGTGTCGGTGGTGGCCCTCTGGCTCACCCTGCGCGGCAAGGACCTCGGCGCGATCTGGGCGGCGATGCGGGCGGCCGACTACCGCTACCTCGCGCCGTACCTCGTCATCCTCCTCGCCATCCACCTCGTCCGCACCATCCGGTGGGGGCTCCTGCTGCGAGCCGACCGCCGAGATGCCCTTCGCGCGCCTGAACGCGGTCTCGGCCGTGGGGTTCATGGCGCTGATGCTGCTCCCGTTCCGGCTCGGCGAGTTCGCGCGGCCCGTCCTCGTCGCCGAGCGGCCGCGCCTGCGCGATCTCGGCGGCGCTCTCGTCGGTCGTCGTGGAGCGGGCGGCGGACGGGCTCTTCACCGGGCTCGCTCCTCGTCGTCGCGCTCCTGGCGCTGCCGGACGGCACCCCGGGCGTCGGGCTGCTGCGGGTCGGCGGGCGTCGCTCGTCACCGCCGCCTTCGCCGCGGTGCTCGCGTTCCTCGTCTTCGCCTACCGGAACCGCGCGGCCGCGGTCCGGCTCGCCCGGGCCGCCCTCCGCCCGCTCTCCGCGGCCGGCTCGCCGAGCGCGCCGCCGGCATGCTCGACGCCTTCATCCACGGGCTGCGGGTGCTGCCCGGCGGCCGCAGCGTCGCGCTCTTCTTCGCGCTCACCGCGCTGTACTGGGCGCTCGTAACGCGCTCGGGATGGCGGTCCTCGCGTCGGGGTTCGGCTTCGACCTGGGCGTCGTCGCAGGCGTGCGCGCTCGCTCGGCGTGCTCGTGGTCGGGGTGATGATCCCGGCCGGCCCGGGCATGATCGGGACGTTCCAGGGCGCGATCGTGGTGGGGCTGTCGCTCTTCGCGCCGGCGCGAGGCCGTGGCGACGCGAGGGATGGCCTACGCGAACGTGCTCTGGGCGGCGCAGCTCGCGCAGGTCACCGCGCTCGGGCTCCTGTTCCTCTTCTCGCGCCACATCCAGCTCGGGCGCCTCACCGGCGCCGGCGCGGCGATGGAGCAGGGGCTCGAGGCCGAGGAGGCGGAGTACCGCTCCGCGGGGGACGGCGCTGCCTGAGTCCCGGGGCGGCTACGCCGCCACGTCCGCCTGGCGGTCGCGCGCGGAGCAGGTCGAGCGCCCCCTCCACCTCGTCGAGGAAGAGGGCGTCGAGCTCGCGGTCGATCCGGGCGAGGTACTCGTCGAGCTCCGAGGGCGGCAGCTCATCGAACGGCAGTTCGAGGTTCACATCTCCTCCTCGAGCCAGCGCAGCAGGGCTTCCTTGATCCGGTCGGCCGGGCGCCGCTCCGGCAGGGTCGCGGCGGCGGGAGCGGGCGCGGACGGCGCGGGGAGGGGAAGCTCGCGCGGCGAGAACTCCTCGTGCGGGTCGAGAGCGACGGCGGCGGCTTCCGCATGCGCAATCCTCCGATATCGCGCACATCGGTCTCACGCAGAGTCCGACGGTCAAGAAATCGGCGGGCGCGCGATTCTGCGCGTCCTGGCCGGCGCCGTCGCTTGACGGTCCCCGCCGATCCCCCTATAAACCCGCGTTCTCAGGGCCCGGTGAGGTAGCTCAGTCGGCTAGAGCGAGGGTCTCATAATCCCTAGGTCGGGAGTTCGATTCTCCCCCTCACCACTTCAGTCCTCTCTGCCCCCTTACTCCAAGCAGCACGCGGGGGTTCGGGGGCGGCTGCACTCCTCCTCCGACGCGCCCGGGTGGGAGTGGGAGAGGGCGTCGCGGGCGGCGGCGAGCTTGTCGAGGAGCCGGCGCGAGACCGTCATGCTAACGCGGGCGCGCTCCGCATCGAGCGGCTTCACGGCCGGACGGTCGGGGCGCTGGGGCATGGCAGCGGCGATGTGCCCGGTGCCGCCGCCTTCACTCCGTCCGCCGTGGCCGGTTCGGGCGCCCGAAGCGAGCGACCCGGACGGGCCGGCCGGCGCCTCCGGACGGTCGCTCGACGTCGTCGCGACCGCGGCGACGGCCCGCACCGGCCTCACGAGGAAGTCGCGCCGGGGAGCGTTCTCGACCGGGCGGATGGACGCTGCGACGAAGGCGGCGTCGCGGCTCGAGAGTCCGAAGAACCGGGGGAGGACCTCGGCCGCGTTCTCGGGCGTGATGACCTTTGCGAGCTCGATGACGGACGACAAGGCACAACCGACCCTCCCCGAGCGCCGCCTGGATCTCGGGGTACTTCTGAACCAGCTCCGCCGCCGTCTTCCGGTACTGCGCCGCGCCGGCCGAGAGCCCGAGCTCCCTCCGGAGAAAGGAGAAGAGGCTGGCGTGCCCGAGCTCCATCCACCTCCGCTCGCCGATCGAAGACCGCGAGAGCGACGAGGAACTCCGCGAGCGCGGGGTGCTCGCGGCGGAGGAGGTCGGCGAGGCGGCGGGTCTCTTCGCGGACGGTCGTCATGCACGTAGAGTCGCATGCGTTCTCGAAGGCTCCTGGAACGTCCGCATTCCCGTCTCGCCGGAACGTTTCCCTCGCGCGGCCCCGCCCCGCCCGCCACCGCCCTCGATGCCCCGAACCCCGCCTCCACGTCGGAACCGTCCCCCCGCTCCTGCAGCGAAGGCCCACGCTCGGCAAGCTCCGGGCCGTCAGGTCTCGACCTGCGCACGCAGCCGGTCCTGTCGTCGCGCCTGGCCTGGGGTCGGCGTCGCGCGTCGCCGAGTGGCCCTCCGCTCGCGGGGCGAGGTGGACCTTGCCGCCGCGCCGTCCCGGTGTAAGAACCGGGGCCAGGCATGCTCCTCGTGAAGACCTACCTCGACCGCAGCGCGATCCACGGCGTCGGGCTCCACGCCGCCGAGCGGATCGCGAAGGGCACCGTGATCTGGCGGCGCTCGCCCGACATCGATCTGCTCCTCGACCCGGCGCAGCTCGACCGGCTCCACCCGGCCGCCCGCGAACAGATCGAGAAGTACACCTACCTCGACCGGATGCTCGGGAAGCTCGTCCTGTGCGGGGACGACGCGCGGTTCTTCAACCACTCCGACGCGCCGAACTGCCATGACTTCCCCGACGCGAGCGGCGGCACCACCGTCGCCGCGCGGGACATCGAGGCCGGTGAGGAGCTCACGAGCGACTACGCGTCCTTCGACGCGAGCCACCGCGCTCCATGATCGGCGGGCGGCCATGAGTGCGCACTGGACCGACGCGTACTACGGCGCCCTCTACCTCGACTCGGTCGAGGACCTCCTCACCCCCTCGCTCTCCGCGCTCGAGGCCGGGATCATCGCCGGGCTGCTGCGCCTCGGCCCGGGCGACCGGGTCCTCGACCTCGCCTGCGGCCACGGCCGCCACGCCCTCCCGGTCGCGGCGTCGGTCCGGGCCGTCTGCGGCCTCGATCGGAGCGCCGATTACCTCC
Source organism: uncultured delta proteobacterium (assembly GCA_963739565.1). GTDB lineage: Bacteria > Myxococcota > Myxococcia > Myxococcales > Anaeromyxobacteraceae > Anaeromyxobacter. Next base: position 6,155 of record CAVUBF010000003.1, read on the forward strand.
GGCGGGCGGCGCGCGCAGGCGCGGCGCGGGGCGCGGGCGCGGTGCCGGCCCTCGTGCGCGGCGACGTGCGCGCGCTCCCGTTCCGGCGGGGCGCCTTCGACGCCGCCTACTCCTGGTACTCGTCGCTCTTCATGTTCGACGACCGGACCAACGAGGCCGCGCTCGCGCAGGCCGCGGAGGCCGTCCGGCCCGGCGGCCGCCTCCTCGTCCACCATGCGAACCCGCTCCCCCTGGCCGCGGAGCCCGAGGCGTACGCGGAGCGGACGCTCCCGGACGGCTCCCGGGTGGAGGAGTCGCTCGCGCTGGGATCCGGCCCGGGGGGTCGACGTCTCGTCGCGGCGCATCATCCGCCCGGGCGGCGCGGTGTTGGCGGCCACCGCGGAGTTGCGGTACTACATGCCTTCCGAGTGGGATCGGCTCGCGGAGCGGGCCGGCCTCCGGCTCGTCGCGTTGACGAGCACCTCCGGGGCGTCCGCGCTCCGGGAGCCCGGACCGCAGGACCCGGACCTCGTCGCACTCCTGGAGACGCCCGCATGAGCCCCGCGAAAGAGCGCCCCCTCCGCATCCTCGTCGCGAAGCCCGGCCTGGACGGCCACGACCGCGGCGCGAAGATCATCGCGCGGGCGCTGCGCGACGCCGGGTTCGAGGTCATCTACACCGGCCTCCACCAGACGCCCGAGATGATCGTGGCGGCCGCGATCCAGGAGGACGTCGACGCGGTGGGGCTCTCGGTCCTGTCGGGCGCCCACATGACGATCTTCCCGGCCATCATCGACCTCCTGAAGGAGAAGGACGCGGCGGACATCGCCGTGTTCGGCGGGGGCATCATCCCGCAGGACGACGTCCCGAAGCTGATGGAGCGGGGCGTCTCGGCGGTGTTCCCGCCCGGGTCGTCGACGCAGGCGATCATCGAGTGGATCCGGGCGAACATCCACCCGCGGGCCGCCGCCGCGTAGCGCTCCCGCACCGCGCGACGCGTCATCCCGAAGGGCGACGCCGGCCGGGCCCTCGGGGCAGGACCCGGCCGGGCCCCGCCGCGCCGGCGGCGAGCGCTACCTCCTTCTCCGGAGGTCGCGATGGGACTCAGGGCCGAGGAGCAGATCGTCGTCGGCGGGGAGGGGGAGGGGGACGAGCTGGTCGTCCACCACCTCGTGCTCCGCGGGAGCAATCGCGCGATCGGCCGCCACCTCGGCGCGGTGATGCGGGCCCGCTACGGGGTGCGCGCACCCGCCGCGGACGATCCGCGGCGCGTCCGCGTCCAGCGCGAGTGGCTCCGGAACCACGCGCCGCCGCTGTTCGAGCGACTGCGCGGGGTCGCCGACGCCCTCGGCGTGGATCTCGCGGACGACGCGCAGGATCCGGCGCACCTCGGCGCGCCGCCCGCGTCGCCGGGCTGCTCCGCGGTGTTCCTCCCGCCGCGGCGCGCGACCTCCGGCCACCCGCTCGTCTCGCGCGCCTTCGACTTCGCCGGCCCGCTCGGGAGCGGGCGCCCGGGCGAGCCCCCGTCCGCCGGGAGGCCGTACATCCTCGAGCTCTACCCCGACGAGGGCTACGCGTCCCTCGCCATCTGCGCCTTCGATCTCGTGAGCGGGGCGCTCGACGGCGTGAACTCCGAGGGGCTGGTGGTCGTCGCGGCGTCGGACGTCGAGTCGGCCGCGAACGGCCTCGAGCCGGCCGGGGCGTCGGTGGGGCTCGACGAGCTCCAGGTGGTCCGCCACCTCCTCGACGGCTGCGCCACCGCCGCCGAGGCGCGGGAGGCGCTCCTCGCGGCGAAGCTCTACTACGCCGCCCATCCAGCCCACTGGCTGGTCGCGGATCGCCACGGCGACGCCTTCGTGTTCGAGGTGTCGGCGGGCCGCAACCGCGTCCACGTCGTCGAGGCGGCGGGCGAGCCGCTCGTCGCGACGAACCACCTCCTGCACCGCCACCTGCCCGGTGAGCCGCTCCCGCGGGATCCCGATCCCGGCGGGACGTTCGCCCGCTACCGCGCCCTCTCCTCGGGGCTCGCGGAGGTGCCCGGCGCCCTCGACCGGACCGCGCTCTCGGCGCTCGCCGCCCGGGCCTTCGTGGCCCCCGCCGCAGGTGCGACCCGCACCCTGTGGCACGGGGTCTACGACACGGTGGAGCGGACGCTCTCGGCGCGGTTCTTCCCCGGAGGGTCGGCCGGGGCCACGCGCGCCGCGGAGGTGCGGTTCGCCCTCGCCTGACGGCGGAGCGCTACCCGCCGGTCCCGATCATCGGGAGCAGCCTGCCCGCGTCGTCCGCCATGTGGTGGCGTTCGCCCTTCGCGAGCAGGGCGGTCCGGATCGACGCGGCGACGTCGGCGTCGGTCGCGCCCGAGCGGAGCAGCTCCGCGAGCGGGGCGCGGTCGCGCCCGCCCAGGCACGCGCGCAGGGCGCCGTCGGCGCCGACGCGCACCCGGTTGCAGCCCTCGCAGAAGCCCTCGGTCATCGCGCCGATGAAGCCGACGAGGCCGGTGAGGGCCTCCCCGCTCGTCGCGGTGGAGGTCCCGCGCATGTGGTGGGCGGGGCCCCAGCCGCGGCTCGCGTCGGCGACGAGGGAGACGCCCTGCGCGGCGAGGAGCTGCTTCACCTCCGCGGTCGGGACGGGCTCGCCGGTGCCGAAGGGCATGAGCTCGATGAACCGGGGCGTCACGCCGTGCCGCCAGGCGAAGCGGGTGAGCTCTCCGAGCTCGCCCTCGTTCTCGCCCCGCACGACCACGACGTTGAGCTTCACCGAGTCGAACCCGGCGGCGAGCGCGACCTCGAGCCCAGCGATGATCCGCTGGAGGGAGGCGGCGCGTCCGGAGATGCGGTGCATCCGCTCCGGGTCGAGGGTGTCGAGGGAGACGTTGAGCCGGGACACCCCCGCCTCGTGGAGGGGCCGGGCGAGGGCGGCGAGGGCGTGGCCGTTCGTCGTGAGGGCCACCTCCTCGATGCCGGGCGTGGCGCGGACGTCGCGGACCACGTCGAGGAGGTCGGGGCGGAGGGTCGGCTCGCCGCCGGTGAGCCGCACGCGCCGCACGCCGAGCCCGGCGAAGATCCCGACGAGCCGTGCGAGCTCGGCGCGGGTGAGGGCGTCGCCGCAGCCCTCCGGGCCCGCCGGCGCGCAGTAGCTGCAGTGGAAGTTGCACCGATCCGTGAGCGACAGGCGCAGGTACGCCACCCGGCGGCCCTGCGCGTCCACGAGCGGCGCGGCCGGACGCGGCGCGTGCTCGGGGGGCGGGGCGGAGGCGGGGGCGGGGTCGGTCACGTCGCCTCAGATCGGGAAGGAGTCGCTCGGGCGCGCGAGCTCCGCGAGCTCCGCCGGGGAGATCGAGAGGAACGCGTCCGCGCAGCGCGGGTCGAACTGGGTGCCGGAGCAGCGCGCGATCTCGGCCCGGGCGGCGTCGCCGGACAGGCGCGCGGCGGTAGGGGCGGTGGCTCGTCATCGCGTCGTAGGTGTCGGCGATGGCGAAGATCCGCGCCGCGATCGGGATCGCCTCGCCGGCGAGGCCGCGCGGGTACCCGCCGCCGTCGAGCCGCTCCTGGTGCGCGAGGACCATCTCCGCCGAGGCGCTCGAGGAAGTGGATCGAGCGGAGGATGTCGTAGCCGATCTGCGGGTGCCGCTTCATCTCCGCCCACTCCGCGTCGGAGAGCTTCCCGGGCTTGAGCAGGATCGCGTCCGGGCACCCCGATCTTCCCGATGTCGTGGAGGAGCGCGCCGCGGCCGAGGTCGGGGAGGTCGCGCTCCGGCAGGCCGAGGCGCCGCGCCACCGCGAGGGAGTAGCGGACCACGCGCTGGGAGTGGTCGTTCGTCTCGTGCTCGCGGGCGTCGAGCGCGGCGACGAGCGACCAGAGCGTCTGGGAGTAGGTCGCCTCGAGCTCGCGCAGGGCGCGGGAGAGCTCCGCGGTCTTCTCCCGCACGCGGTTCTCGAGGGAGCGGCGGTACTTGTTGCGGCGCGAGCTCCAGCCGGCGCCGCCCGAGCGCGCGCTCGATGGCGCGGATGAGGTCGGTGACCTTCGGCGGCTTGAGCAGGTAGTCGGCGGCGCCGTTCCGGAGGCACTCCACCGCCGCCTCGGTGTCGCCGAAGGCGGTCAGCATCACCACCGCGGTGTCGGGGGTCGCGTCGCGGACGCGCTCGAGGAGCCAGAACCCGTCGCGGCCCGGCATCCGGACGTCGCTGATGACGAGCGGGTACTCGGCCTTGCGCAGCGCGTCGAGGGCGGCCTCGGCCGAGCTCACCGCCGTGCAGGCGTACCCCTCCTCGCCGAGGAGCACGGCGATGACGTCGCGCACCGACGCGTCGTCGTCGACGATCAGGATCTTCGTGGGCTCGCCGGGGCTTGAATCCACCATGGGTGCGGCGGGCGGGGGCGCTCACGTCGGCCCGCACGGGGCGGGGCCATGCGTGGCATCATATCATGCGGGTGCGCGCCCCGATGAGCAGGGTGCCGCCAAGGGACCGAGCCGCTTGACCCTGCTCCGCCCCGTCGCTACATCGCCCTCAGGAGCCCCATGTCCGGTCCGCCGCGCGCCTCCCTGCCCGTCCTCGCCGAGCCGCCCGGCGGCGCGCTCCCGACGAGCCGCCGCGACATCGCCGAGGACCTGAAGGCGCGCGGCATCCCCCGCGAGGCGAGGAAGCCCGCCTGGCTCAAGGTCCCGATCGCCGGCGGGGAGCGGTACCAGAAGGTGCGGGACACGCTCCGGGGCCTCGCGCTGCACACGGTCTGCCAGGAGGCGCACTGCCCCAACGTCGGCGAGTGCTGGAGCGGCGGCACGGCGACCGTGATGCTCATGGGCGACGTCTGCACCCGCGGGCTGCCGCTTCTGCCACGTGAAGACGGCCGCGCACCCGCCGCCCCTCGATCCCGACGAGCCGCGCCACCTCGCGGAGGCGATCGCCCGGCTCGGCCTCGACTACATCGTCGTGACGAGCGTGGACCGCGACGACCTGCCCGGACGGCGGCGCCGCCCACTTCGCCGACGCGATCCGTGCGGCTGAAGGAGATCCCCGGGCTGCTCGTCGAGGTGCTCACGCCCGACTTCCGGGGCGACGCCGAGGCGGTCCGGATCGTCGGCCGCGCCGGGCCCGACGTCTTCGCGAACAACATCGAGACGGTCCGGCGGCTCACGCCCGCGGTGCGCGACCCGCGGGCCGGGCTACGACCAGACGCTCGGCGTGCTCGCCCGCATGAAGCGCGGAGTTCCCGAAGGTCTTCACCAAGTCCTCGATCATGGTCGGTCTCGGCGAGACCGAGGCCGAGGTGCTCGAGACGATGCGCGACCTCCGCGGCGCGGGCGTCGACATCCTCACGCTCGGCCAGTACCTGCGGCCGAGCGCGTGGCACCTGCCGGTGGTGGAGTGGGTGACGCCCGGAGAGCTTCGCCGCGTACCGCGAGGCGGGGCTCGCGCCTCGGGTTCCGGTACGTCGCGAGCGGCCCGCTCGTGCGCTCGAGCTACCGCGCGGCGGAGCTCTTCCTGCGCGGGGCGATCGAGGAGCGCGGCGCGTCCCGGGGCCAGCCCGGCGAGGGCCGCGGGGTCGTGCGGGGCGCCGTGGGCGAGTGACGTCGGCTCGGGGTCGACATGCGGCACGAGACCGAGGTGACGGGACCGTCGACGGCGCGCGAGCGCGAGGGCGGCCGTTGGGCGCGGGAGTTCCCCGTGCACCGGGTGGTGGGGGAGGACGGGCGCGTGGTCGGGGACCCCGACGCGATCGGCCTCACGGACGCCGAGGTGCTCGCGCTCTACCGCTGGATGGTCCTCGAGCGGCACGCTCGACGAGCGGATGGTCGACGCTGCAGCGGCAGGGGCGCATCGGCTTCTACATCGGGTCCATCGGCGAGGAGGCGACCGTCTTCGGCGCCGCCGCCGCGATGGAGCCGCGCGACTGGCTCTTCCCCTGCTACCGCGAGCACGGCGCGGCGCTGCTGCGCGGGATGCCGCTCGCGACGTTCCTCGACAACCTGCTCGGCAACGCCGGCGACGCGATGAAGGGCCGGCAGATGCCGTGCCACGAGGCGTGGCGCCCCGGGCGCTTCGCCTCGATCTAGCTCGCCCATCGCGACGCAGATCCCGCAGGCGGTCGGCGCCGCCTGGGCCGCCCGGCTCAAGGGCGACGACATGGTCCCGCTCGTCTACTTCGGCGAGGGCGCGACGAGCGCCGGCGACTTCCACACCGGCCTCAACTTCGCCGCGGTCCGCCGGATCCCGGTGGTGTTCGTCTGCCGGAACAACGGCTGGGCGATCAGCGTCCCGCGCGAGCGCCAGACCGGCGTCCGAGACCATCGCCCAGAAGGCGATCGCCTACGGCATGCGCGGCGAGCGGGTGGACGGCAACGACCTCGCTCGCGGTCCACGGCGTCGTCCGGCGGGCCCGCGCGCGGGCCGCGGCGGGCGAGGGCCCGACGCTCATCGAGGCGTGACCTACCGGATCGAGGGGCACTCGACCTCCGACGATCCGCGCGCCTACCGGCCGGCGGAGCTCGTCGAGCCCTGGAAGCAGCAGGACCCGCATCGTGCGCATCGCGGCGCTACCTCGGGCTGCGCGGCGCGCTCGACGACGCGACGGACGTGCGCCTGCGCGAGGCGGTCCGGGCGGAGATCCAGCGCGGCCGCTCGCCGAGGCGGAGGCCGTCCCGGCCAAGCCCGAGCTGGAGACGCTGTTCGAGGACGTCTACGCCGAGCCGCTGCGCCAGCAGCGCGAGCAGCTCGACGAGCTGCGGGGCGCGATCGCGGCCGACCCGCGCGTCGCGCGACCCGCGCCACTCCGACGCGTGAGGCGGTGTCATCGATGCCGACGCTGAACATCATCCAGGCGGTCAACGACGCGCTCCGGCTCGAGATGCGGCGCGACCCGGACGTGGTCGTCCTCGGCGAGGACGTGGGCAAGTTCGGCGGCGTCTTCCGCGCGACCCAGGGGCTGCAGGACGAGTTCGGCGCCGACCGCGTGATCGACACGCCGCTCGCCGAGGGCGGCATCATCGGCACCGCGATCGGCATGGCGCTCTACGGCCTGCGGCCGGTCCCCGAGATCCAGTTCGCCGACTTCATCTACCCGGCCTTCGACCAGATCGTGAACGAGGTGGCGAAGTTCCGCTACCGCTCGGGCGGCCAGTACCCGTGCCCGATGGTGATCCGCACGCCCTACGGCGGCGGCATCCGCGGCGGCCACTACCACTCGCAGTCGCCCGAGGCGCTACTTCATCCACACCGCCGGGCTCAAGGTGGTGGTGCCCGTCGAACCCCGTACGACGCGAAGGGGCTGCTCCTCGCGCGCGATCCGCGACCCCGACCCGGTGCTCTTCTTCGAGCCCAAGCGCGTCTACCGCGCCGCGAAGGGCGAGGTGCCCGAGGGCGACTACACGGTGCCGCTCGGCAAGGCGAAGGTGACGCGCGAGGGCAGCGCAGGTGACCGTGCTCGCCTGGGGCGCCATGCTGCACGAGGCCGACTCAGGCGGCGCGCGAGGCCGCGGCGGAGGGGATCGACTGCGAGGTGATCGACCTGCGCACGCTCTGGCCGCTCGACATCGACGACGATCGTCGACCTCGGTGCGCGAAGACCGGGCGGGCGGTGGTCGTCCACGAGGCGCCGCGGACGTGCGGCTTCGGCGCGGAGCTCGTCGCGCTCATCGCAGGAGCGCTGCTTCCTGCACCTCGAGGCGCCGGTCGCGCGCGTCACCGGCTTCGACACGCCGTTCCCGTACACGCTCGAGAACGAGTACCTGCCGCGCGCGCCGCGCATCCTGCAGGCGCTCCGCGAGGTCGTCCGGTACTGAGGTCGCACGGAGGTCGCGCCATGGCCTTCGAGTTCAAGCTGCCCGGACATCGGCGAGGGCGTCGTCGAGGGCGAGGTCGCTGAAGTGGCTCGTCGACGCCGGGCGACGCGGTCGACGAGGACCAGCCGATGGTCGAGGTGATGACCGACAAGGCGACGGTGGAGATCCCGTCGCCGCGGCGGGGCAGGGTCGTCCGGCTCCTCTGGAAGGTCGGGGACATCGCGAAGGTGCACGCGCCGCTCGTCGAGATCGACACGGGCGACGCGGCCGCCGCCTCCGCGCCGCGCGCCCGCGGCGCCGGCGGCGCCCGCGGCGGCGCGCCGGGAGGCGCCGCGCCAGGAGGCGGCACGCGAGGTCGGCGAGGCGCCCCGGCGCAAGGCGCTCGCCACGCCCGCGGTCCGCGCGCTCGCGCGGGAGCTGGGGCTCGCCATCGACGCGGTGCCCGGGACGGGACCGGGCGGCAGGGTCACGAAGGAGGACCTGGCCGCGGCGCGGGGGCGGAGGAATGGGCACGGCCCGGCGAGCGCCGCGACCGCGACCCCGACCGCGACCGGCCGAATCCGTTCGTCCTGAGCGTAGCCTCGCCGAAGGCGAGGCGGAGTCGAAGGACGACGCGCTCCTGGCCGCGACCGCGACCCCGGAGCGAGAGGCGGCCGCGGCTTCGCCGCGGCGTGTTCCGCCGGCTGAAGCCGGCGGTGGGGCCGAGACGAAGAGCGTGTCCCCCTCCGCGGCCTTCGCCGGAAGATCGCCGAGAACATGGCCCGGTCGAAGCGGACCGCAGCCCACTTCACGTTCGTCGAGCAGTGCGACGTGACCGAGCTCGTCCGCGTGAAGGAGCGAATGGCCGGGGCGGCGCGCGAGGGCGGCGTGAAGCTCACCTTCCTCCCGTTCGTCCTGAAGGCGACCGTCGCTCGCGCTGCGCAAGCACCCGCGGCTCAACGCCACGATGGACGAGGAGCGCGGCGAGCTCGTGCTCCATCGCCGCGTACGACCTCGGCGTCGCCGCCGCGACCGAGGCGGGCCTGGTCGTCCCGGTGGTCCGCGACGCGGACCGGCGCTCGCTCCTCGACCTCGCCCGGGAGATCGAGCGGCTCTCGGAGGCGTCGCGCGGGGGCAAGCTCCGGCCGGAGGACGTGGGGCGCTCGACCTTCACCGTCACGAGCCTCGGCGCGCTCGGGGGGCTGTTCGCGACGCCGGTCCTGAACCACCCCGAGGTCGGAATCCTCGGGATCCACCGGATCCGTCCGACCCCGGTCGTGCGCGACGGCGAGGTGGTCGTCCGCGAGGTGATGCACGTCTCGGTCACGAGCGACCACCGGGTCGTCGACGGCCACGAGGCGGCGGCGTTCGCCTACGAGGTCATCCGGCTCCTCGAGGAGCCGGAGCTCCTGTTCATGCAGCTTGCGTGAGGGCGGGTCGAGCGACTCCAGGTCCGAGGTCGAGGTCCAGGTCCAGGTCCAGGTCCAGGTCCAGGTCCAGGTCCAAGTCCAGGTCCAAGTCCAAGTCCAAGTCAAGTCGAGCGGGCGTTACACTCCGTCCGGTGATCGACACCCACTGCCACCTGGACAGCCCCGCGTTCGACGCGGACCGCGCCGAGGCGCTCGCCCGGGCCCGGGCGGTGGGGGTGACGGACGTCGTCGTCCCGGCGGTGGGACCGGACGGATGGGCGCGCCTCTCCGCCCTGGCCTCGGCGACGCCGGGCCTCCACTTCGGCCTCGGGATCCACCCGCAGCTCCTGCCGGAGCTCGACCCCACCGGCGACGATCGCCGGCTCGCCGACCTCGAGGCCGCCCTCGGCCGCGGGGGCGCGGTGGCGGTAGGCGAGTGCGGGCTCGACGGCGGGGCGGCCCAGGCCGGCGCCCCCCTCGACCGGCAGGTGGCGGTGCTCCGCGGGCACCTCGCGCTCGCGCGGCGCTTCTCGCTCCCGGTCGTGCTCCACGCGCTCCGCACCCTCGACCCGCTGCTCGCGCTCCTCCGCGAGGAGGGCCGCTCCCGGCGGGGGGCGTCCTCCACAGCTACTCCGGCTCCGCCGAGCAGGTCGCACCCTTCGCCGCCCTCGGGCTCCACTTCTCCTTCGCCGGCCCGGTCACCTACGAGCGCGCGAAGAAGCCGCTGCTCGCCGCGCGCGCCGTCCCCCCGGACCGGCTCCTCGTCGAGACCGACGCGCCCGACCAGACCCCCCGCCCGCACCGTGGCCGGAACGAGCCCGCGCTCCTCCCCGGGATCGCCGCGGCGCTCGCCGCGGCCGTCGGCCTCGCCGTCGCGGAGCTCGACGCGTCGACGACCGCGAACGCCCGGGCGCTGTTCCGGCTCGGACCCGCCGCGCCGGGAGGCGGAGCGTGACCGCGAGCCGGGTCCCGCTCCGGCTCGACCGGACCGCGCGTCTCCTCGGCGACGAGGCGATGGCGCGCCTCGCCGCGGCCCACGTCGTGATCCTCGGGATCGGCGGCGTCGGCACCTTCGCGGCGGAGGCGCTCGTGCGCGCCGGGGTCGGCCGCGTGACGCTCGTCGACGGCGAGCGGATCGAGGAGACCAACGCGAACCGGCAGCTCCACGCGATCGACGGCGCCTTCGGCCGCTTCAAGGCGGAGGAGATGGCGGACCGGCTCCGCCGCGCCGTCCCGGGCGCGCGGATCGACGCCCTGCCGCTCCGGTACTCGGCGGAGACCGCCGTCGAGCTCGTCCCGCCCGGCCTGTCGTTCGTGGTGGACGCGATGGACACGGTGGTCGCGAAGCTCCACGTGATCGAGCGCTGCCTCGAGCTCGGCGTCCCCATCGTCACGTCGCTCGGCGCAGCGCGGCGCCTCGACCCGACGGCGATCCAGGTGACGGACCTCTGTGACACGCACACCGACCAGCTCGCGAAGGACGTCCGCAAGTACCTGCGGCGCCGCCACGGCATCTCCGCGACGGCCCCGACCGGCGTGCTCGCGGTCTGGTCGGCCGAGGAGCCGCGCCGCACCCTGTCGCGGCCGGGGGACGAGCACGGCATCCCCGGGACGCGGCAGGCCGCGCCCGGGGAGGGCCGGCGGGAGCCCAAGGTCTACGGGAGCGTCGCGTTCGTCACCGGGGCGTTCGGCCTCGCCGCGGCGGGGGCCGTCGTCCAGCGGCTCGCGGGCGTCGCGCCGCGGACGCACCGGGTCCTCTCGGAGGCGGAGGAGGCGCGGCGGCGGAAGCCCAGGCCGAAGCCGAGGGGCTGAGCCCCGCGGTCAGAGCTTGTGGCAGGCGAGGCAGAGGTCCGGCGTGTCGGCGACGTGCTTCGGGTCGCGCGAGCCCGGGTCGTGGCAGGTCGTGCACTCGACCCGGCCACGGACGAGCGGCACGCTCGCCGGCAGGCTCGCGGCGGGCTGGTACTGGTCGGGGTGCGCAGCGGCCACGCTGGCGTAGTCCACCTCCACCGGGTGGCTCGGGCCGCGCCCGTCCGCGCGCATCTGGAACCCGCCAATCGCGGTGGCGGCGCTCCCGTCGTGGCACGACATGCACTCGAGGGAGGTCGCCCGCCGCCGCTCGACCCGCCCGAGCTCGCAGGTCCCACCGCCGCCCGTCCCCGCGCCTGCCGAGGCGGCGAGCGCCGCCGCGGTGATCGCGGCCCCCCATCGAGCCCGCATCGCGCCTCCTCCCGCGGCCGTCGCCGCGTCCCCGCGTTGAAGCTCCGGCGGCGGCAGGCGGCGGGGAAGGGGGCCCCTCCGGGCAACGTCTTTTGTCTTGGTCGGCGGGTGGCAGGGCCCCCTATATTCCCGGCACCCTGGAAGGGGGACCTCCAATGCCGACGAAGACCTTCGACGCCGTGGTGATCGGGGCGGGGCCGGGCGGCTACGTCGCCGCCATCCGGCTCGCCCAGCTCGGGAAGAAGACCGCCCTCGTCGAGAAGGAGGCGCTCGGCGGCGTGTGCCTGAACTGGGGGTGCATCCCGTCCAAGGCGCTCATCGCCGCCGCGAACCTCGTCGAGGACGTCCGCGGCGCGGCGGAGCGGGGCATCGTCGCCGACGGCGCGGTCGACGTCGCGAAGCTCCGCGAGTTCAAGAACGTGGTGGTCAAGAAGATGATCGGCGGCGTCGGGCTGCTCGAGAAGGGGAACGGCGTCGAGGTCGTCCGCGGGACGGCGCGGTTCGTCGCGCCGAACGCGGTGGAGGTGAAGGGCGCCGACGGCGAGCCGACTCCGGGTGGAGGCGCCGGCCTTCATCGTGGCGACCGGCGCCCGGCCCATCGAGATCCCGGGCTTCGCGTTCGACGGGAAGGACGTCTGGAGCGCGAAGGAGGCGGTGGACCTCCCCGAGGTCCCGAAGCGGCTCGTCTGCATCGGCGGCGGCGTCATCGGGATGGAGCTCGGGACGGTCTACGCCAAGCTCGGCTCGCAGGTGACGTTCGTGGAGGCGCTCCCCGCAGATCCTCACCGGCGTCGATCCGGAGGCGGTGCGGCTCGTCCAGAAGGGGATCCGGCAGCGCGGCGGGACCGTCCTCGTGAACGCGAAGGCGAAGGGGTTCGCGCGGAAGGACGGCGCGCTCTCGGTGCAGGTGGAGGTGGACGGGAAGCCCCAGGAGATCGCCTGCGACAGGATCCTGGTGGGCGTCGGGTTCCGGCCCAACTCGGAGGGGCTCGGGCTCGACGAGGTGGGCGTGAAGCTCGGGCCGAAGGGCTTCGTCGAGGTGGACGACCAGCTCCGGACCAGCGTCCCGTCGATCTTCGCCATCGGCGACCTCATCGGCGCCGCCGTTCCTCGCCCACAAGGCGTCGAAGGAGGGCGAGATCGCGGCCGAGGTCGATCGCCGGGCATGAAGTCCGCCCGCGACTGGGTGGCGCATGCCCGGCGCGATCTTCACCGACCCGGAGATCGGCGACCGTCGGCCTCTCCGAGGAGGAGGCGCGCAGGCCAGGGGCTACGACCCGATCGTCGGGAAGTTCGCCTTCGGCGCGCTCGGCCGCGCCATCGCCATCGACCACACCGAGGGGTTCGTGAAGGTCATCGGCGATCGAGACGTCGAAGCTCCTCCTCGGGGTCACGATCTGCGGGCCCGGAGGCGGCGGACCTCATCGCGGAGGCCGCCCTCGCCCTGGAGATGGGCGCCTACCTGGAGGACGTCGCGCTCACGATCCACGCGCACCCGACGCTGCCGGAGGCGTTCATGGAGGCGTGCAAGGCGCGCCCTCGGCGAGGCCGATCCACGTCCTCAACCGGCCGGAGCGGCCCCGCAAGCCGCAGGCGGGGAGCGCCGCCCGGGCATGACCGACCGCCGCACGCTCCTCGTCCATCGGCTCGGGCGCGTCGAGTACGACGACGGCCTCGTCCTCATGCGGCTCGCCGGCGACGCGCGTGCGCGCGGGGTCGCCGCCCGGGACCGACTCACCTGTTCCTCTCGAGCACCCGCCGGTCCTCACGCTGGGCCGGAGCGCGGAGCGAGGGAACGTCGTCGCCTCGCCGGCGTGGCTCGAGCGGCAGGGCTTCGAGATCCACGAGACCGACCGCGGCGGCGACGTGACCTACCACGGGCCCGGCCAGATCGTCGGGTACCCGGTGGTCGACCTCTCCGACCGGCCCGACGTCCGGCGGTACGTCGGCGCCCTCGAGGAGGCGATGATCGCGCGCCTGCGCCGACTCCGGCGTCGAGGCGGGGCGCCACGAGGAGCACCGCGGCGCCTGGGTGGGCGCGCGGAAGATCGGCGCCGTCGGGGTCCACCTGTCGCGCTGGATCACCTCCCACGGCTTCGCCTTCAACCTCTCCCCCGACCTCGCCCACTTCCGCGCCATCGTCCCGTGCGGCATCGCCGACCCGCGCCTCGGCGTGACGACCCTCGCGGCCGAGCTCGCCGCGCGCGGCCAGCCCGTCCCGGACCGCGCCGAGGTCGAGGGCCGGCTCGCCCGCCACCTCGCGGAGGCGCTCGGGCGCGAGCTCGTCCCGTCCCGCGGCCCCGACCTGCGCACCGTCTCGGTCGTGCCGCTCGCGGCGGACGGGCGGGTCCTGCTCCTGCGCCGCAGCGAGGCGCGGGGTGGGTTCTGGCAGCAGGTGACCGGCCGGATCGAGCCCGGGGAGTCGCCGGAGGCGGCGGCGCGCCGCGAGCTCCTCGAGGAGACCGGCGCCGACGTGGCGGTGGAGTCCCTGGAGTACCGCCACTCCTTCGCCCTCGACCCGTCGCTGAACCGGGTCCGGCCCGGCTCGCTCGTCCTCGTCGAGGAGACCGCCTTCGCGGCGCGGCTGCCGCCGGGGTTCGCGCCGGTGCTCTCGGACGAGCACGCGGAGCACGCCTGGGTCACGCCCGCGGAGGCGCTCGAGCGCCTGAGGTTCGCGGGGCTCCGGCGCGCCGTACGGCTCGCGACGGGGCGGCCCGCCTCCGCCGGCCGGGGCGAGCGCGACGAGCGGCGCCGATAGGGCGACCGCCGCAGGGTGGTGCGGTCCTTGCTCCGGGAGCGGGGCGTGACACGACGCCTCGCCCTCGCGGCGCTCCTCGCCGCCGTCCTCGCCGCGCCGCGGCTGCGCGTCCTCCTCGAGGACCCCGGGCCACCGCGGGCCTGCGCGCCCGAGGGCCGCGGCGTGGCTCCGCGCCACTGGCTCGGCTGCGCGACGGACCCTGGACCGCGGCGCGCGCTCCTCGCCGACGAGTCCCTCGCCCTGGGCCTCCCCATCGACCCCAACTCCGCCGGGGCGCGCGAGCTCGCCTTCGTGCCCGGGCTCTCGCCGAGGCTCGCGGAGGAGGTGGTCCTCGAACGCGGGCGAAACGGACGGTACGTGCGCATCGACGACCTGCTGCGCGTACGCGGCGTCGGGCCCAAGCGGCTGGCGACCGCCTCCCCGCACCTCCGGATCCCCGCGCCGTAGCGACCGCGCGGAGCCTGCGGTAGGCTCCGGACCTTCGGGTCACGGGAGGCGCACCTTGGTCATTCGCTGCGAGCGCTGCTCGACCACGTACGAGCTCGACGAGTCGCTTCTCGCGGCCACGGGCTCCGAGGTCCAGTGCACCAAGTGCCAGCACGTGTTCACGGCGTTCCCGCCGCGGTCGCCGGGTCGCACGCTCGCCGGAGTCCCCGCCCAGCCCCAGCCCGAGCCCGAGGCCTCGCCCGCGCCCGCCGCCAGCCCGGCTCCCCGGCGCGCCCCGCCGTCGACGCCGGCCACTCAGCCGTCGCCCCCGCGCCCGGCGGGCTCGCCGGCCACGGCGCAAGCGTCCTCCGCCGGCCGAGCCAACGGGGGCGCGCCCCCGAAGGCGGTCCGGACGACCGCGCCGTCCATCTACCGGCCGCAGGCCTCGGCGGTGCCGGGCGGCTCCGCCGCGTCGAACCGCGGGCCGGTCCTGAAGCGGGACACCGTCGGGAGCTTCGAGGCGCGCCTCCGGTGGAGCGCGCGCTGGCGCTGGCTCGCCCCCGTCGCCGCCGTGGGCGTGGTCGCGATCCTCGTCGGCGCGTGGGCGCTCCTCGGCCGCCGGGGCGACGCGGGCGCGGAGCGGATCCGCGCCGAGTCGCTCGCGCTCGTCGCCCTCGACGACGCCGCCAGCGTGGACGAGGCGGTCTCGAGGCTCTCCGCGGTCGTGAAGAAGCGCCCGAAGCTCCGCAGCGCCGCCGCGGACCGGGCCCTCGCGCTGGTGGTCCGGGCGGCGGGGCTCGCCGAGGAGGCCGAGGCGCTCTCCGTGCGCGCCGGGGTCGCGCGGGACGAGCGCGAGCGCGCCCACCGCGAGCAGTTCCAGGGCTGGCAGGAGTCGGAACGCGCCGCCTCCGCCGAGGCGCAGATACTCGAGCCGGAGGTCCGCGCGCGCGAGGAGAAGACCCGCGCCGCGTCCTCCGGGGCGCGGGAGCAGCTCGCGATCCTCCAGGCCGAGGCCGGGGAGACGCCGGAGGTGGTCCGGGCGCAGGCCCTCCTCCACGCGCTCGGCGGCGAGCGCGACCGGCTCCACCGGCTCGTGCGCCTCGCACGCGAGAAGGGCGTGCGCGATCCCTGGGTCGACCTCGCCGACGGGTGGGGCGACGCGCGTGATCCCGACCGGGGCGCCCGCGAGCGCGCGCTCGTGAAGCTCGGGGCCGTCGCGGCGGCGCGCCCGGACCTCGTCCGGGGCCGGTACCTCCTCGCCCGGGCCCAGCTCTCCCTGGGCCGGAAGGCGGACGCGCTCGCGACCGTCGAGGGGGTCCTCGCCGCGAACCCGAAGCACGAGGGGGCGAAGCGGCTGCGCGAGGAGCTGACCGCGGCGCCCGCGACCCAGCCCCCGCCCCCGCCCCAGCCCCAGCCCCTCTCCGAGGGTGCCCCGCCGCCTGCGAAGCCGGCGCCACAGGTGAGGAAGATCGTTCCACAGCCCGGGACGGCCGGTTCCGCAGCGGCCGCGAGTGGTTCGAGGCCCCCGGCCCCGGCCGCGAGCCCCGCCGTGGTGCCGCAAACCGCCCCGCCGGCGGAGCCGACCCCGGCCGAGCGAGAGCCGTCCGCGATCCCGTCGCCTCCCCCGGCGGCGCCGCCATCCGGCGCCCCCTCGGACACCTCGCCGCCCGCCGCGGCGCCCGCCGCCCCGGCGCCCCGGCCCCGGGTGACGCCGTCGCCGCTCCCCTCCGACGCGGGCGGGTAGCCCCGCGCGCGTGGCGCGCGCCTTGCCTCCTCACGGCGCGCGATGCTCACCGCGCTCGTCGTCTGCCTCGGCCTCGTCGCCTTCAGCTACGCCGGGTACCCGGTGGTGCTCGCCGCCTGGGGGGCGCTCCACGACCTGCGCGGCGCGCTCCGGTTCTTCTCCGGGGGACCCGACCGGCGCGAGCGGTCGGCGCCGCGGGAGTGGCCCCGCGTCACGATCGTCCTCGCCGCCTTCGACGAGGAGGCGTGCATCCGGCAGAAGGTCGAGAACTGTCTCGCGGTGGACTACCCGCCCGACCGCCTCGATGTGGTGGTGGGCTGCGACGGGTGCACCGATGGCACCGCCGAGCTCGCCCGCCGGGCCGGGCGCGGGAGGGTGCGGGTGGTCGAGCTCGCGCCCCGCCAGGGCAAGGCGAGCGTCCTCGCCCGGCTCGTGCCGTCCGCCCCCGGCGAGGTCGTCGTCCTCACCGACGCGAACGTCACCTTCGAGCCGGGGGCGGTCCGCGCGCTCGCGCGCCGGTTCCGCGATCCGTCGGTCGGCGCGGCGGTCGGGCGCCTGCGGCTGCG
Organism: uncultured delta proteobacterium; assembly: GCA_963739565.1. Taxonomy (GTDB): domain Bacteria; phylum Myxococcota; class Myxococcia; order Myxococcales; family Anaeromyxobacteraceae; genus Anaeromyxobacter. The sequence continues at coordinate 23,016 of CAVUBF010000003.1, forward strand.
GACCCCCGACGGAGGCGGCGAGGGGATGTACTGGGCGTACGAGACCTTCCTGAAGTACCTCGAGGGGAAGCTCGGGTGCGTCCTCGGCGCGAACGGCGGGATCTACGCGATCCGCCGGATCCTCTTCCCGAAGCTCCCTGCCGACACGATCACCGACGACTTCGTCATCCCGCTCCGGATCGCGGTGCGCGGGTGGAAGGTCCCGTACGAGCCGACCGCCATCGCGCACGAGGACGCGCCCGATGACGCGCGCGCGGAGTTCGGGCGGCGGGCTCGGATCGGGGCGGGCAACTGGCAGGCGCTGGCGCGCCTCCCGGACCTCCTCGACCCGCGGGCGGGGTTCGTGTCCTTCGCGTTCGTGTCGCACAAGCTCCTGCGCTGGGCGACGCCGTTCCTCCTCGCCGTGGCGCTCGCGGTGAACGTGGGCGCGGCGGCGGCCGGCGGCGCGTGGGGCGTGCGCGCCGTCCTCGCGGCGCAGGTCGCGTTCTACGCCCTCGCCGCCGCGGGAGGGGGCGCCGGCGGGCCGGGGCGGGCCGCCCGGCACTTCGTCGAGATGAACGCCGCGCTCGCCGTCGGGTTCTGGCGGTTCCTCCGGGGAACGCAGCGCGCCGCGTGGCGCCGCACCGCCCGGACCGCCGCCGCGACTTGACGCACCGTAACGTGCATGATCGGCGCGGGACCCGAGGCCCCGCACGGGCCTTCTGCGCCGACCCTTCGCGCGGTCCCTGATGGGGCAGATCCGGCCGTTTTCTTGCCAGGCTGCATGCCGTGGCCTTGCACGGCTGGTCACGCGCCATAGCTTGAAAGCAGACGACGGGCGGGCAGCGGGTGGGGCGGGGACCGGATCGGCTCGCGAGGACGCATGGGCGTCATGGATCGGATCCGCAAGCTCAGCAGGGCGCAGCACGAGGCGCTCGCGGCGATCGATCGCGAGGAGCAGAACACGATCGAGCTCGAGAACCTGGAGGCGGACCACCTCGCCGCGGAGGAGGCGTACCTCCGGCGCAAGGACCGGCTCCTCGGGCACGAGGTCCCGGACGCCTACCCGGAGATCGATACGGCCCGGGCGCTCTACGCCCAGACGGTCCGGCGCCGGCAGGAGCGGTTCGAGGCGCTCCGGATCGCGGTGCTGACCGGTCGCTCCATCGATCCCGACGTCCCGACGCAGCTCGCGCTCCTGCCGACCTGATGCGGGGCTGCGCCTGCGCCGCGCCGCCACCCGCGGCATGATCCGGCGGTGCGGGACCTCCTCGTCGTCGCCCCCATCACCACCTGCAATCCCGCGCGGCCCCGCGCCGAGGCGGCCCTCGTCCGCGGCGGTCGGTTCGCGGCCGTGGGAAGCCGGTCGGCGTGCGCCGCCGCGGCCGGTGCGGGCGCCGCCCTCGTCGAGGCGGGCGGCGCGACGCCGGGGCTCGCCGACGCCCACGGCCACCTGGCGCTCCTCGGCCGGTGGCGACGCGAGGTCCGGCTCGGCGACGCGCCCGACGAGGTGACCTGTGCCGGCCGCGCCGCGGAGCGCGCACGCACCACGCCCCCGGGCGCGTGGATCCGCGGCAGCGGCTGGGACCAGACCCGGTGGCCCGGGGGCGCGTTCCCCTCCGAGGGGACGCTCACGCGGGCGGTGCCGGACCGCCCCGCCGCGCTCTCCCGCGTGGACGGCCACGCGCTCTGGGTGAACGCCGCGGCCCTCGCCGCGGCAGGCGTCGGCGCGACGACGCCGGACCCGAGGGGCGGGCGGATCGTGCGCGGCCCGGGCGGCCGCCCCTCCGGCGTCCTCCTCGACGCCGCACAGGACCTGGTCCTCGCCTGCATACCGCCGCCCGGCCCGGTCGAGCTCGAGGACGCGGTGGTCTCCGCGCTCGAGGCGCTGGTCCGCCTCGGGCTCACCTCGGTCCACGACGCCGGGACGCCTCCGGAGGTGCTCGCGGTGCTGCGGCGCCTCGCGGCCGGGGACCGGCTCCCGCTGCGGGTCGAGGTCATGGTCGACGGGAGCGTGCCGCTTTCCGCGATGCGCGAGGCGATGGCGGAGGCGCGGGCGGCGCCGGCGGCGGAGCGGCTCGCGCTCCACGCCGTGAAGCTCTTCGCGGACGGCGCCCTCGGGAGCCGGGGCGCGGCCCTCGAGGAGGACTACGCCGACGAGCCCGGGAACCGCGGGCTGCTCCTGCTCGACCCCGGCGAGCTCGCCGAGCGCGTCCGGGCCATCGCCGCCGCGGAGATGCAGCCCGCCGTCCACGCCATCGGCGACCGCGCCCTGTCCGTCACCCTCGACGCCCTCGAGGCCGCGGCGCGGTCCGCCGACGTCCGCGCGCTGCGGCCGCGGAATCGAGCACCTCCAGGTGCTCCGGCCGCGCCACGTCCCGCGCCTCGTCGCGCTCGGCGCCGTCGCGTCGGTCCAGCCGGTCCACGCCGCGAGCGACGGCCCCTGGCTCGCGGCGCGGCTCGGCGACGGGACCGAGCGGCTCCGCGGCGCCTTTGCCTGGTCGACCCTCGCAGCGGCGGGGGTGCCGCTCGCCTTCGGCTCGGACTTCCCGGTCGAGGACCCCGACCCGCGGGCGGGGCTCGCGGCGGTCGAGGCCCGCGCCGCGCCCGGGGCGCCGCCGTTCCGGCCGGAGGACCGACTCGACCGGACCGCCGCGATCGCGGGCTTCACGCGCGGCGCGGCGTTCGCGTGCTTCGCCGAGGGGCGGCGGGGGATGGTGCGCGAGGGGATGGACGCGGACCTGACGCTCTTCTCCGAGGACCCGGCGGCTTGCAGCGCGGAGCGGCTGCGGGCGATCGCGGTCACGCACACGATCGTGGGTGGGCGGGTGGAGCACGGGGGCGGGTAGGGCGGCGCGGGCCTGCGCGCCGGGCCGCCTACCCAACGGGGCCCCGGGGCGCCCCGCGCGAGCGCTACGCTCGCGATCGGCCCCCGTGCGCCCGCGAGCCGGCCGGGGGAGGAGGAGCCGACATGCTGACGAACGAAAAGATCGAGTGGGACGTGCGCGACGAGCTCGCCGCCATGTTCATGCAGGCGATCATCACGGGGCGGTACGCGGAGGGGCGCGATCCGGCGGTCGAGGCCAAGGCGACGGCCCGGCGCGCGTACGACATGGCGGACGAGTTCCTCGCCATCCGCGCCGAGACCGGCGAGGCGCGCTGAGCCGAGGCGCCAGCACGGGTGGTCAATCGCCGGGACGTGGTGCGGAGCGCACGGGTGACCGGACGGTGGCCCGTTCGGGGCTTTGCACCCCCGGTTGAGAAGGTACGATGCTGGGGCCCCGCTTTCGACGGAGTTGCCGATGCCGGTGCGGCCCGAGGTCGCGGCGAGCGCGCTGATCGATCTGCTCTTCGCGGAGCTCAGGGTCGGCCGATGTCTGGTCGCGCCTGACGGAAGGGTTCTGCGCGCGAACGCGGAGTGGCTGCGCGCGGCGGGCCTCGCGCCGGACGACGTCCTCGGGGCCGATATCGTCGAGCTGTTCCCCGAGACGCGAGATCTGGCGGTCGCGAGACACGCGCGCGCCCGAGCCGGCCATTGCGTCGAGGTTCCGCGTCACGCGCGGGAGGTGAATGGCCGCGCCACCTGGTGGGAGGGGAGCATCGGGCCGTTTCCGATGGAGAACGGGACGGGGCTGCTCATCACGGCGCGCGAGGTCACGGACCTCGTGCGCTCCGGCGGCGAAGGGGACCCCGTCGCGGCCGACGTCGTCGGGCGCAGGCGAGCCGAGGACGCGCTGCGAGAGAGCGAGACGCGGTACCGCTTGCTCTTCCAGAACATGCTGGACGGGTTCGCCTACTGCCGGATGATCTTCGACGAGCGCGGACGTCCGGACGACTTCGTCTACCTGGACGTGAACGGCGCGTTCGGAGCGCTCACCGGCCTCGGCGACGTGGCGGGCAAGAGGGCGACCGAGGTATTCCCCGGCATTCGCGAGGCGCATCCGGATCTGCTCGAGACCTACGCCCGGGTCGCGAGGACGGGTCAGCCGGAGCGGGTCGAGGTCCAGTTCCGCCCGCTCGCGATGTGGCTCGCGATCATGGTCTACAGCCCCCACCCGGAGCACTTCGTCGCCGTGTTCGACGACATCACCGAGCGCAAGCGGGCGGAGCAGGAGCGCGAGGCCACGGTGGAGTTCCTGCGGCTGGTGAACGGCGCCGGCGGCACGGACGAGCTCGTCGAGGCTGCTGCCACCTTCTTCCAGCGCCTCTCTGGCTGCGAGGCCGTGGGCATCAGGCTCAAGGAAGGGGACGACTATCCCTACCGGGAGGTGCGGGGCTTCTCGAGGGGGTTCGTCCTGCTGGAGAACGAGCTCTGCCGTCGGGACGCGATGGGGGCGGTGGTCCGTGACGGCGCCGGCGCTCCCGCCCTCGAGTGCATGTGCGGCAAGGTGATCCGCGGGCGCGTCGATGCGAGGAAGCCGTTCTTCACCTCGGGCGGCAGCTTCTGGGCGAACGACACGACGCAACTGCTCGCCACCACCACGGACGCGGATCGACAGGCCAGCACCCGCAATCGGTGCAACGGCGAAGGCTACGAGTCGGTGGCGCTGATCCCGCTGTCCCTGGGGGAGGAGCGGCTGGGGCTCGTCCAGCTGAACGACCGCCGCAAGGGGATGTTCTCGCCCGAGCTCATCGCTCAATGGGAGCGGCTGGCGCGCTATCTCGCCGCGGCGGTGGCGAGAGCCCGAAGCGCGGAGCGGCTCATCGAGGCCCAGTCCGCGCTGACCGTCGTCACGCGACTGTACGCGGTCCTGAGCCGCGTCAACGAGGCCATCGTCCGGACTCGCGACGAGCCGTCGCTCTACGAGGAGGTCTGCCGGATCGTCGCGGAGGACGGGGGGTTCCCGCTGGTGTGGGTGGGGCTCGTGAAGCAACGACGGGTCAGGCCCGCGGCGTCCGCGGGGCGCGCGACGGACTATCTCCGCGAGATCGAGGTGGAGGTCGAGGGACAGCTCGGCCAGGGTCCCACCGGGACCTGCATCCGCGAAGACCACCCCGTCCTCAACGATGACTTCCGCACGAACCCGTCCACGTGGCCGTGGCGCGAATCCAGCCTCAAGCACGGGCTGCGTGCCTCGGCCGCCTTCCCGCTGCACCGCGGCGGCGAGGTCATCGGCGCCCTCACGTTCTACGCGGACGAGCCGGGCGCCTTCACCGCCGAGCAGGTGAGGCTGCTCGAGTCCCTCTGTGCGGACATCTCCTACGCGCTCGGGGCGATGCAGCACGAGCGGCTTCGCGCCGAGGCCGAGCGCGCGCTCCGGGACAGCGAGCAGAGCCTCCGCGAGGCCGACCGGCGGAAGGACGAGTTCCTCGGGATGCTCTCTCACGAGCTGCGCAACCCGCTCGCGCCAATCCGCAACTCCGTCTACATCCTGAGGCACGTCGACCCCGCAGGCGAGCAGGCGGAGCGCGCCCGCGACGTCATCGAGCGTCAGGCGGGGCACCTGACGCGCCTGGTGGACGACCTCCTCGACGTGACGCGGATCGCGCGCGGCAAGATCGAGCTGCGCACGTCCCGGGTCGACCTCTGCGAGACGGTCCTGAGCGCGGCGGACGACTTCCGCCCGATGATGGACGAGCGCGGGCTGGCGTTCCGGACGGTCGTCCCTCCCACGAAGCTCCTGGCCAGCGCGGACGCGACCCGGCTGACGCAGGTCATCGGGAACCTCCTGCACAACGCGGCGAAGTTCACGCGACGCGGCGACGCGGTGACCCTCTCCCTCGAGCCTGCCGGCGGCGAGGCGGAGATCCGCGTTCGGGACACCGGGGCGGGGATCGAGGCGGCGGCCTTGCCCCACATCTTCGACCCTTTCGTTCAGGGTCAGCACACGCTGGCGCGGAGCGAAGGCGGCCTCGGGCTCGGCCTCGCCCTCGTGAAGGGGATCACCGATCTGCACGGCGGAACGGTGCGGGTCGAGAGCGGCGGGCGAGGGGAGGGCGCCGAGTTCGTCATCCGCTTGCCCCTCGCCGAGGGGCCGGCGCCGAGGGACGTCCCGAGCCCGACCGAGCGGTCACCGGACGTCGTGCGACGCGTCCTCATCGTGGACGACAGCCGTGACGTGGCCGATTCGATGGCCGAGATCGTGGAGATGCTCGGGCACACCGCCGAGGTCGCCTACGACGGGCCGAGCGCCATCGAGAGGGCGCGGGCGACCTCTCCCGACGTCGTCCTCTGCGACGTCGGACTGCCGGGGATGAGCGGCTACGAGGTCGCGAGGGCGGTCCGAGCCGGTGCGCAGGACGGGATGCTGCTCGTCGCCATCACGGGGTACGCACAGCCGGAGGACGTCAGGAAGGCCGTCGAGTCCGGCTTCGATCGGCACCTCGCGAAGCCAGCGAGCGTCGAGGACATCGAGCGGCTGCTCGCGTACGAGGGCCGCGCTCGCGCGCTCGCCGACGGGCGTCGGTCCTAGACCTGCCTACAGCACCGTCGCGTACGCGACGAGGAGCCGGCCCGCGGAGATCCGGCCGGCGCCGACGAGGAGGACGTCGTTCACCGCCCTCCCGCTGTCGGCCTTGAGCTTCCAGGGCTGGGCGCCGTTCACCCGCACCCGCAGGACGCCGTGATCGGTCCGGTGGAGGACGAGGGCGGTCCCGTCCGCCGCCACCGACTCGACGAGCCCCACGTGCTCGGGCGGTCCGCCCGGGCGGTCGGAGAGGAAGACGAGGTCGCCCGCGGCGGGCTTGCCGCGCCGCACCCGGGCGCGCTCCTTCGCGAAGGCGTGGAGCGCAGGAGCATCGAGCGCCCTGGCGGGGAGAGGCGAGCCGGCCTCGGCGTAGGCGGCCCGGACGAGGGCGGCACAGCCGTCGCCCCACTGCACGCCGTCGATCACGACGTCCCGCTGGCCGACCAGGGCCGAGGCGGTCTCGATCGCGCGGCGCACCGCGAGGTCGCGCTGCATGGGCGGCCTGCGCGCCTGCACCGGCGGGGAAGAGGCCCGGTCGGCGTCGCGCGCCCCGGCCGCCGCGGGGGAACCAGCGGCCGGGCCGGCACCCGGTTCGCGGGTGCCGGCCCGGTTCGCCGGGGCGGGCGGGGGCAGACGGTCGCGCCGCGCCGCGTGCGCCCGGGGTGCGCAGGCCATCGCGAGGAGGCCGAGCGCGAGGACGCTCGTTCGGAGCGGCGACATCAGGGTGCGATGGTACGCAGTGCTGGCATTGCGTCCAGTTTCCCACCGACGTCTGGCGCCGTCGGGCGCCAGACGGAGCGGGAAACGTCCTTCGTCGCGATGGCGCTGGGTCGTCGGTCCCGCGTGCCCCGTTCGCCCGCTCGGGCTTCGTGTCGGACCCCCCCGTTACCCTCGCACCCTCCAGCACCATGTCCCGCCGCTACCAGCTGAAGCGCGCCGAGCCCAGCGCGCGCGACCTGAGCTACGAGGGGCTCCTCAACGACCAGCAGATCGCGGTCGTCGAGGCGGGCCCGGGCCCGATCCTCGTCATCGCCGGCGCAGGCTCCGGCAAGACCCGGACCCTGACCTGGCGGGTGGCGCGGCTCCTCGCCGACGGCGTCGCCCCCGAGTCGGTGCTCCTCCTCACGTTCACGAACAAGGCCGCCCGCGAGATGCTCCGGCGCGTGGAGGAGGTCTGCCGGGTCGACACCCGGCGGATCCAGGGCGGCACGTTCCACCACGTGGCGCACCAGGTCCTGCGGGAGCACGGGGCCGAGCTCGGGTACGAGCGCGGCTACTCCATCCTCGACCGCGAGGACTCCCGCGACGTGATGACCGCCGCCATCGCCGACTGCGGCCTCGCGGTGGGCGCCCGGCGGTTCCCGAAGGCGGACGTGCTCATCGACCTCGTGTCGATGGCGGTGAACACCCAGACGCCCCTCGCCGACGTCGTCGCCACCCGGCGCCCGCAGTTCGCGCCGCTCGAGGAGGAGCTCCTTCGCGTGGCCCGGCGTTACGCCGAGCGCAAGCACGAGATGAACGCGATGGACTTCGACGACCTGCTCCTCAACTGGAAGATCCTCCTCGCGGAGCGGGAGCCGGTCCGGAAGGCGCTCGGGGAGCGCTGGCAGCACGTCCTCGTCGACGAGTACCAGGACACGAACCGCCTCCAGGGCGACGTCGTGGACCTCGTCGCGGTGGAGCACCGGAACCTCTGCGTCGTCGGCGACGACGCCCAGTCCATCTACGCCTTCCGCGGCGCCCACTTCGCGAACATCCTCGAGTTCGAGAAGCGCTACCCCGACGCGCGCCGGTTCGACCTCACCGTCAACTACCGCTCCACCCCGCAGATCCTCTCGCTCGCGAACGCCTCCATCGCCGCGAACGTCCGGCAGTTCGAGAAGGAGCTGACGAGCGTCCGCCCCGCGGGGACGCTCCCCGCGGTGGTGCCCTGCCGGGACATCCTCCAGCAGTCCGCCTTCGTCGCCCAGCGCGTGCTCGAGCTGCGGGACGAGGGGATCCCGCTCCCCGAGATCGCGGTGCTCTACCGGGCGCACCACCACTCGATGGAGATCCAGTTCGAGCTGGCGCGGCGCGGGATCCCGTTCGTCGTCCGGAGCGGCGTCCGCTTCTTCGAGGCCGCCCACGTGAAGGACGCCCTCGCTCACCTCCGGTTCGTGCGGAACCCCGGGGACGAGCTCGCGCTGAAGCGCTGCCTGCGCCTCGCCCCCGGGGTCGGCACCGCCACGGCCGAGGGGGTCTGGAACGCCTTCGTCGGGCGGCGCCGCCGCGGCGCGGGCACGGTCGAGGAGCTCCTCGCGCCGGACGTCGCGTCCCACGTCCCGCCCAAGGGGCGGGCCGGGTACCGCCGGCTCGCGGAGCTCCTGCGCGCGCTCTCGCGCCCGCCGGTCTGCGACCTGCCCGGCGATTCCATCGAGAAGGTGCTGGAGGAGGGGTACGAGGAGTACCTCCGCGCCGAGTTCCTGAACGCCGACAGCCGGATCGAGGACGTCCGCCAGCTCGCGGAGTACGCCCGCGGCTACGAGGACACCGAGGCGTTCCTCGCCGAGATCGCGCTCCTCACCGAGCTCACCGCCGAGACGGTCTCGGAGGGCGGCGAGCCGGACGAGAAGATGGTCCTCTCGTCGGTCCACCAGGCGAAGGGGCTGGAGTGGCGCGCGGTCTTCGTGGTGTGGCTCGCCGACGGGCGGTTCCCCTCGGCGCAGGCGCTCAAGGATCGGGACGGCGAGGAGGAGGAGCGGCGGCTCTTCTACGTCGCCTGCACCCGGGCCAAGGACGAGCTCTACCTCTCGTACCCGCTCGTCGCGGCGCCGCGGGATCGGGAGCGGGTGGTGATGAAGGCCTCGCGGTTCCTGGAGGAGCTGCCGCCCGCCGAGCCCGAGCTCTTCGAGCGCTGGCAGCTCGACGACCCCGGCGCCGGCGCGCCGACCCTGACCGCCGCTCCGGGCCCGGCGTCGCTGCCGGGCACGCGCGATGCCCGGGTCATCCCGGTCCTGTTCGGGAAGGTGCCGGACGAGGACGCGGGGGGCGGGGACGGCGGCGACCCCGGCGGCGAGGGCCCGGCCGGCGGCGACGTGCCATTCTGACGGGACGGGCGCGCGTGAGGGATCGCGCGGGATTCCGTGATAAATCTGGGCTCATGGCCGGCCCGCGCGAGAAGCCCATCATCGGCATCGATCTCGGGACGACGAACGCCTGCGTCGCCCACGTCCGGAGCCGGATCCCGAAGGTCGTCCCCACCGACCGCGGGAACCTCATCCTGCCCACGGTGGTCGCGCTCTCCGAGCGCGGGGACGTCCTCGTCGGCGGGGTCGCGAAGGACCAGCTCGTCACCAACCCGAAGAACACGATCTACGGGGCGAAGCGGCTCATCGGCCGCAAGTGGAACTCGAAGGTCGTCCAGGAGCTGCGGAACTACTACTCGTACGACATCGTCGAGGGGCCGGGCGGCGAGGCGGCGGTGATGCTCGGGGGCAAGGTCCACACGCTCCCCGAGATCAGCGCGATGGTGCTCGCGCACGTGAAGAAGATCGCGGAGGCCTTCCTCCAGAAGCGGATCGACGAGGCGATCATCTCGGTCCCCGCCTACTACTCGGACGCGCAGCGGCTCGCGGTCCGACAGGCCGGGGCCCTCGCGGGGTTCGAGGTGAAGCGGATCGTGAACGAGCCCACCGCGGCGGCCCTCGCCTACGGCTTCTCCCGGGGGCTCGACCAGAAGGTGCTCGTCTACGACCTCGGCGGCGGCACCTTCGACGTCTCGGTGCTCCAGCTGTCCGGGAACGTGTTCGAGGTCCTCGCCACCGGCGGCGACACCTTCCTCGGCGGCGTCGACTTCGACAACCGGATCATCGACTACGTCCTCGAGGACTTCTGGCGGCAGCACAAGATCGACCTCGCCCAGTCCCCCATCGCCATGCAGCGCGTGAAGAAGGGGGCGGAGGCGGCGAAGATCGACCTGTCGCTCATCCCGAACGTCACGATCGACCTGCCCTACATCGAGGAGAAGCGGAGCCGGCCCCTCGACATCCAGATGCAGCTCTCGCGGCAGCAGCTCGACGACCTCACCGGCGATCTCGTGGAGCGCACCTTCGCGATCTGCGACCAGGTGCTGGCCGAGCGGAACATCCGGCCGGACGAGATCGACGAGATCATCCTGGTGGGCGGCCAGAGCCGGATGCCCCTCGTGCAGGAGAGGATCCAGGAGCACTTCGGGCGGCCCCCGCGCAAGGGCGTCCACCCCGACGAGTGCGTCGCCCTCGGCGCGGCGCTCCTCGGAGACTCCCTCGACTCCATCGACTCGGTGACGCTCGTCGACGTGCTGTCGATGCCGATCGGGATCGCCACCCAGAACAACCAGTTCCGGAAGATCCTCGACAAGAACCAGACCATCCCGTCGACGAAGAGCTTCCGCCTGCCGCCGCCCCGCGAGCCCGGCCGCCCCATCGAGATCGACATCTACCAGGGGGAGTCGAGCCTCATCGTGGACAACGAGTTCCTCGGGTCGATCCGGCTCCCCGCCGCGGCGACCGGCCGGCGCATCGACTTCAAGCTCGACGAGGAGTGCCTGCTCAAGGTGAGCTTCGACGATCCGGTGAAGGGGATGACGGAGATCGGGCTCGCCACGAAGGACACGCCCGAGGCGCTCCGGAAGGCGCTCGCCGAGGAGGCGAGGAAGCGCGAGGCGGCCGAGCCGGCCGCGGCGGGCGCCGAGAAGCGCGGCGGGATCTTCGGCTGGCTGAAGCGGGGCTGAGGGGCCGCGTGCGCTTCGGGTCGCGCGAGTGGATCGCGGCGTTCGTCGGCGCCCTCGGCGCGCAGCCCGACCTCGCGAAGGCCCTCGCCGGGCTCCCGCGCGACGCGGCCCTCGTCGTCGAGGCCGAGCCGCCGGCCTTCCCGCGGACGATCGCGGTTCACGGTGAGCAGGAGCGCGGGAGGATCGCGTCGTGGCGGCTCCTCGCCGACGAGGACGAGATCCTGGAGCTCGAGCCGGCGTACGTGCTGCGGGCGCCGTACGGGATCTGGCGAGCGCTGCTCGCCGGCGGCGACCCGGTGCAGGCGGCGCTCACCGGGCGGGTCCGGGTGGAGGGCGACCTCGAGGCGCTGGTCCGACGCGCCCATTACCGGTACGTGGTGGAGGCGGCGCTCCGGGCGGTCCCGACGGAGCTCCCCTAGGAGGTGCGGGATGGCGAGCGACTCGGGACGACTCGGGCGGCGCAGGCAAGGGGCTCGGGGGCGCGCTCCTCGACGCGGGGACGCGCCTCGTCGCGCGCGCCGCGGAGAGGGTGCTCTCGGATCCGCGGGGGCAGGACGCGGTGGCGCGGGCGATCGGCCTCGCGCAGCGCGGCCGGCGGCGCGTGGAGGAGGTCCAGGAGCGGCTCATGTCCGCGGCCGGGATCCCGGGCCGGCAGGACTACGACGACCTCGCGAAGCGGCTCGCACGCATCAAGCGCAAGGCGCGCGAGCTCGCCGGGAAGCTCGAGCCGGAGCGGCGGGACGCCGGTCCGAACGGGGGCCGGGAGGGCGGCGAGGGCGGCGGCGGGGGCGCGTGAAGACGCGCGGGGGCGCGCCGATCGCGTGCGCGCGGATCGCGCGTCGATCGCGTTGACAGGCCCTGGGACCGGATACATACTCCGCCGCCTCGCAGCACCAGGGCGGCTAGCTCAGTGGTAGAGCATCCCCTTCACACGGGGAGGGTCGGGGGTTCGAACCCCTCGCTGCCCACTCTCTCGGAAGGCCCGACGGCACCCGGCCGGCGGGCCTTTTCCTTTTCCGGCGCGGGGCCCGCGACCAGCGCCGCCTACTCGCCCGCGACGAGGAGCCGCTCCACCGCCGCAGGCTCCACCGGCTTCGCGAGGTGCTCGACGAAGCCCGCGTCGAGGGCGCGCTCGCGGTCCTCGGGCTGCGCGTAGCCGCTGACGGCGACGAGCCGGACGCGGTCGAACCGGTGGTCCAGGCGGAGGAGCTGGGCGACGTCGTACCCGCTGAGCCCGGGGAGCCCGATGTCGCACAGGACCACGTCCGGCGGCCGGACCCGCATCTTCTCGACCGCGGTCCAGCCGTCGTACGCGACCTCCGCGTCGTGCCCGAGCATCCGCACCACGTCCGCGAGCGACTCCGCGGCGTCGTGGTTGTCGTCGACGACGAGGACGCGGCGGGAGGGGCGCTCCTCGGCCCCGGGCTCCTCGGCCGCGGACGGGCGCGTCGCGGTCGCCCTCCGCAGCGTGACCGTGAAGGTGCTCCCGCGGTTCCTGCCCTCGCTGGTCACCGACACCGTTCCCCCGTGCAGCTCGACGAGCCCCTTCACGAGGGCGAGCCCGAGGCCGAGCCCGCCCTGCGTGCGCGCCAGCGACTGCGTCGTCTGGACGAATGGCTCGAACACCCGCGCGAGCAGCTCCGCCTCGATGCCCACGCCGGTGTCCCGGACGCGGAGCTCCACCGTGTCCAGGGCCGGAACGAGCGAGAGGGTCACCGACCCGCCGGCGGGCGTGAACTTCGCCGCGTTCTGGAGGAGGTTCCCGATCACCTGGGCGAGCCGGGTCTCGTCCCCCTCGATCCAGACGGACCCGGCGGGCACCTCGACCTCGAGGGCGAGCCCCCGGTCCTGCAGGAGCGTCCGGTGATCGTCGGCGGTCGTGCGGGCCAGGCCGGCGAGATCGAGCTCGGCCCGGCGGAGCTCCACCTTCCCGCGGGCGATGCGGGTCACGTCGAGCAGGTCGTCGACGAGGCGCGCCAGGTGCGTCACCTGGCGTCCGGCGACCTCCCTGGCGCGCCGCGCCTGCGGACTCCCGGGCTCGGCGCGGTCGAGGATGTAGAGCGAGTTCCGGATGGGAGCGAGCGGGTTGCGCAGCTCGTGCGAGAGCATCCCCAGGAACTCGTCCTTCGCGCGGTTGGTCGCGCGCAGCTCCTCCTCGACGCGCTTGCGCTCCGTCACGTCGAGCACGAGCGACAGCACCGCCACGAGCTTCCCGGCCGAGTCCGCGACGGTGGAGTTGTACCACTCGCAGTGGATGACCCTGCGGTCCTTCCGGTAGTTCCGGTTCCTGCTCACGTTCCTCGGTCGCCGCCCGGAGAGCATGTCGCTCATCACCTGCTCGACGAGCGGGCGGTCCTCCGGGTGGACCCAGCCGAGCTCGTCGATCCGCTTCCCGACCGTCTCCGCCGAGGTCCAGCCGAACATGCGGGTCGCCTCGTCCGACCAGCGCGACACCCGGAAGTCCACGGACGACCACTCGATCACGGCGAGCGGCGAGTTCTCCAGCAGCGACTCGAGCCGCTGCATGGTCCCGTGCAGCGCCTCCTCGGCGCGGACGCGGGTGGTGATGTCGTGGGCGTAGACGTTCACCTCGGCGCCGACGACGCCCACGCTCACCGCATAGGAGCGGTCGCCCGCCGCGATGTCGCCCCGCACCCGTCCCGCCCGGAGAGGGCGCGGCGCGCGAGCCCGACGATCTCCGGCGGCGCGAGGAGCGCCGATCGAGAGCCCGAGCCCCGCGAGCGCCGAGAGCGCGGCGGGGTTGGCGTACTCGACCCGGAGGTCGGGGCCGAGGCGAAAGACCGGGTCGGGGTTCTCCTGCGGGAAGCGCGCGAGCGCGTCGGCGCGGCGCTCCGCGTCCCGCCGGCGGAGCGCCGCGTCGGCGAGATCGGAGATGAACGTCGCGAGGGCGGTGTCGTAGGCGAGGATGTTCTCGACCGCCGGGCGGCTGAAGACCGGGACGCGGTCGAGCGCGGCGAGGTACGCCGCCTCGTCGAAGCCGACGCGCCGCGCTTGCTCGACGAAGAAGGCGCGGTCGGGGGCCTCCCCCTCGTAGAAGAACTGGCCCATGAACAGCGTCGCGAGGTGCGCGCCGCCCGCGCGGATGGGCACGCCGATGTCGCGCAGGCCGTTGCGGCACGTGTACTCGCACGGTCCGGACGCGGGCAGGTGCTCCTTGATGTGGTCGTCGCTCTCGCGGCATCGCTCGAGCGTGATCGAGTTCGTCCGGTGGAAGAGCGTGCAGATGTCCTGCCAGCCCAGGCCCACGAGGACGGAGCCGTCCACGGCGTCCACGATGCCGATCGGCATGCCGCTCGCCCGGTAGTTGGCCTCGGCGAGTTTCCTGAGCAGCTCGACGTCGAGGAGGTCCGCGAGTCGCACGGACGCGAACCCTACTCCTTCATGGTGCGACGGAAGAGGCCCAGGTAGGGGTACGGCGCGGGCAGGCGGGCGCCCCCCGCGCGAGCACGCTCGTGCTCGCGCGGGAGCGCGCTCGGGCGCCGCCGTCAGGCCTTGCGGCCGTCGAACGCCCCCGCGGCGAGCCGCAGCGCGTGCTCGCGGACGTCCTTCGGCCAGCGCGCGACGAGCGTCGCGAACCGCTCGCCGTCGCCGGCGAAGAGCGCGCGGGAAGCCTCCTCGTACCCGGGACAATCGCCAGCCATCGCGGTGAGGAACCGGCTCGCCGCCTCCTGCGCGCGGCGGGCCTGCTCCTCGTGCGGTGCGCGCCGGCGGGCGGCGTCGACGAGCCGGCGGAGCGCGGCGGAGATCCCGTTCGGCTGCGCCTCGAGCCACTCCCAGTGCTGGGGCAGCAGCGAGACCTCGCGGGACACGACGCCGAGGCGGGGCCGGCCCGGGCCGGGACGCGCCGCGGCCGTGGCGCGGGCGACGACCTCGTCGGCGGTGCCACGCAGGTCGAAGTCGACCTGCCGCCCGGTCCCGTCCTCGAACATCAGCACCTGGCCCCCGCCGCGGTCGAGGTGGGCGTGGGTCCGGCGGAGGACGTCCTCGAGGGGGCCGGTCGCGACCAGCCTGTCGCCGGCGAAGGCAGAGTAGATGGCGGGTTCCATGCGGGATGTTTTACCCGGGTGAAACGATCGCGTCAATATCACCCGGGTGAAACCCCCGCGCGGGGCGCGAGCAGCGCCCCGTGCCGCGGCCCGGCCCGGGTGGCATCATCGCGGAGTGCAGAAGCGGTCGCCTCCGAAGCGAAGCCCCGTTCGCGCCCGCGGCCCCCGGCGGAAGAAGGCCACCCGCGTCGCGCCTGGTGGGCCGGCCGCGCGCCGGACCGCCCCTCGTCGTGCGGACTACGGCGGATCCATCGAGGGGTACCTCGAGCGCCAGGGTCCGCAGGCCCGGGTGATCCTGGACGCGCTCCGGGCCCTCGTCGCGGACGCTGCGCCCGACGCGACGGCGTCGCTCAGGTGGGGGATCCCCTGGTTCGAGGTGAACGGCGAGACGTTCTGCGCCATCGCCGGCTTCCGCTCCCACGTGAACCTCATCCTCCCGGGAGCGCCGGGGACCTTCGCGGATCCCGGGGGCCTGCTCGAGGGCGAGGCGAGGACCGGACGCCACCTGAAGCTCCGCGGCCTCGACGAGCTCCCACGCGCGACCGTCCGCCGGTGGCTCCGCACGGCGGTCGCCGGCGCGCGGGCGCGCTCGGCGCGCTGACGCGCTCCAATCGTTCGCCAGCCCCCGTGCCAGGCAGGCGAGCGTCCGTCCGGCGATGAAGCCGTTCGGCCGCTCGACCGGGCAGCGGGCGGTAATTCGTGCGGGCGTGCGGCGGTAGGAATTCCGGCGCCGCCCGCTCACAGCGCCCGTGCTCGTGAGGGACGCTCGTGGCACGCGGGCCGGCGCCCTCCCACCGTCCACGCGGGCGAGCGGTTCCGGTGGGACCGGTGGCACGGGCGTTCGTCGAGCGACGGACCGCGCGGCACCGTGGGCGCCGCGCTCGGCGAAATGTGACGGAACGTCAAGTCGGCTTCGCCGGCGAGGGTTGGCGCGGTCGTTGCGAATGCACGCTCCGGGACCTCGTCGGGGACCAGCTACGCGTGCCGAGGCGTCGCTCGCACTCCTCGGACTCGCCGCCGGGGCCCTCGCCGCACTCGTGTGCGGCGAGGGCCCCGCTCCTTCCGGTCCCGGGGCCCGGCGAGGTCCTCGTGACCGGCGCCGGCGCCGGGTTCCGCGACGCCTCACGCCGCCTGGCTCGCCGCCCAAGCAGACACCCGCGCGCGCCCACTACCGGCGCTCGTCCCGCGCGGTGCGCCCCCCCGACGTGGTCCTCTCGCCGCGGACGGACTGGACGCGGCTCGATTGCTCGCACCGGGGACGACCTCGCCCGGGGCTCCAGGAGCGTCACGCGCAGCGGTGAGGTCCGCCTCGGCCTCGCAGCCGCTCGCGCGGGAGCGGCTCGTGGGCTGACGGCGCCGCTACCCGCCCGTCTCGGTGCGCTTGCCCGCCTTCATCCAGCCGCGGATCCCGTCGGACATCACGTACACCTTCGAGTACCCGAGCTTCGCCGCCTCACGGGCGGCGTCGTGGCTCGAGTGTCAGCTGGGGCTCGCGCAGTAGAAGACCAGGCTCCGGTCCTTCTGCGCCGGGAGGAGCTGCGCGAGCGGGGCCGAGCGCCACCAGCGCGCGCCAGGGACGTGGTTCTGCTGGAAGACGTCCTCGGGGTTCGCGTCCACCACGAAGACGTCCGGGCGGACGATCATCCTCTCCACCTCGTCGACCGAGACGAGGGTGAACGGCTCGGCCTTCCTCTCGCCCGCGCAGGCGGCGGCGGCGAGGATGATCCCCGCCGCGGCGACGGCGGGGCGGATGCGGCTCGTGTCCATCGGTTCGATCTCCTCGGCGGAACGTTCTAGCGCCCGCCGGCCCGGCGCGCTCGCCGGAACCGCCAGGCCACCGCGACCGGCACGACCCAGAACAGCGCCGCGGCGACCGAGGCGCCGAGCGCCCAGGTTCGCTCGGGCGGCGTGTCCCGGCGCGGATCGAGGAGGAGCCCGAAGAGCAGCACCTCGAGGCCGCTCGCCGACGAGGGTACGACGCGGGCGGTCACGACGACCCACCCGAGGTAGCCGCCGAAGCAGAGCGCGACCGACCTCCACGCGGCCCCGAGCGGACGCGCGAGCCGGACCGAGAGGATGACGGCCGCGACGAGCGGGACCTGGAGCACGTCGACGAGCGCCCACGCCGAGAGGAGGGCCGCGACGGGCCCATCGGACGTCACTGCACCTGTGCGGAGGCGAGGAACGGACGGGCCCAGCCCTCCCATCGCGCGAAGGACTGGAAGCGCGGGTCGGCCCGATCGTGCCCCGAGCGATCCCAGAGCCCGAGGGCCTCGCGGACCGAGGTCACCGCCAGCGGCCGATCGCCGAGCTTCGCGCCGACCTCCGCGAGCGACATGAGCGCGCAGAGCCGGGTCGCGAGCCAGGCGCTCGCGGCGAGCCCTCCGGCGGACTGCCCGGCGACGTCCAGGACCGCGAGGAGCGCGTCCCGGGACTCGGCGAGGCGGGCTTCTCCCGCGAGGCCGACGGCGCGGCCGAGCTGCCCGGAGGCGCGGGAGAGGCGCAGGAGGTCGCCGAAGGCGCGCTGCACCGGCAGATGAGAGCACGCGCGGCGCGCGGCGACAAGCGCGGCCTTACGCTCCGGGGCGGCGATCGGACTCGAGCCAGCCGCGCGCCCACTTCTCCCAGGACTCGAACGACTCGAGGCTGCGCGGACCGATCGACGCAGGGTGGTCCCGGAGCGTCGCCCACAGCCCGAAGCCCTCCTCGATGGCCGCGCGGGTCACCGCGGCGTCTCCCTGCTTCGCCGCGATCTCGGCGCGCAGCGCGACCGCCATGAGCCGTATCGACCGGCGGTGCGTCTCCTGCGAGGGGCTGCCGCGGGATTCCGTCGCGGCGACCACCTCTTCCACGTTGGCGCGCGCGGTGGCGAGGTCGCCCTTCTGGTACGCGCGCACCGCGCGGGTGAGGGCCCGGCCGGTGGCGGCGGAGCGGAGGAGGTCTCGGAGGCGCTCGAGCATCGGGGCATCACAGCAGGGAGTCCGCGTGCGCACAAGGCTTCCGGCGCGCGTCTCGCGCGGCCGCGAGGGTCGCGGATCGGGCGGATCGGGCCAGCGCGCGGCGCGGGGTCCCGGGCTTGACGTGGCGCGGCGCCGCCTCCTCAGGCGAGCGCGCCGGGCACCGTGGAGCGGGGGTGCGGGAAGGCGAGGGTGGGTGCGAGGGCATCGTCGCCGTCCGGCAGCAGCTCGAACCCGTGGGCGCGCAGCAGCCGGGCGTGCTCCGGCGCTCCGGGGCGGAAGCGCAGCCTCCGCCCCGGGCACTGCCGCAACCACGCCGCGAGGAGCACCGCCGCGAAGTCGCACGCCTCGACGGCGTGCGTCAGGTCGACGACGAAGTCGCGCGCGGGCGACTCGTCCATGTCGTTGCGAAGCGCCCACGCCGAGGCCCCGTCGAACGCCCCGTGGACCGCCAGCACGACCGCCCCCGCGCTCTCCCAGCGCACGATCGCCGCCCCCGTCATGCCAGGGCAAAATTAGGCACGCGCCGCCAGGCGCAAGGGGCTTTTTGCACTATCATCCGCGTCCCCTTGCCGCGCCCCCGTCCCATCGCGATCCTCTTCGACCTCGACGGCACCCTCGTCGACACCGTGCCCTTCATCCTCGAGGCGGTGCGGCATGCCTTCGAGGGCCACGGGCGCTGCCCGACCGACGCCGAGTGGATCGCCGGCATCGGCACGCCGCTCCGGACCCAGCTGGCCGGGTTCGCGCCCCGTCCGGAGGAGGTCGAGCTCCTGTTCCAGCGCTACCGGACCTACTGGCTCGCGCACCACGACGACCGGACCCGGGCGTTCCCCGGCGCGCTCGAGATCGTGCGCGAGCTCTCGGCCGCCGGGCACCCGATCGCGGTGGTGACCGCGAAGAACGAGCAGGGGGCGCTTCGCACCCTGGCCCATACCGGGCTCCTCCCGTACGTGACCGCGATCGTCGGCGCCGACTCCTGCGCGAACGCCAAGCCGCACCCCGAGCCGGTCCTGCTCGCGCTATCGCGGCTCGGCCGGAGCGCCTCGGAGGCCCTGATGCTGGGGGACTCACCGCACGACCTCGCCGCCGCGCGGGCCGCGGGCGCCGTCTCCGTCGCGGCGCTCTGGGGCGCGTGCCGGCGCGACGTCCTCGCGCCTCACGCCGACCATCTGCTCGAACGGGTGACGGACCTCCCGGCCCTCGCCGGCACGCTGTAGCTTGGGCGCGTGGGCGCCATTCGGGTGCTGGTCGTGGACGACAACGATCTCCAGCGGGAGGTCGTCGCGGACGTGCTCGCGAGCGAGGGGTACGACGTGCGGGTCGCCGCGACTGGCTCGGAGGCCCTCGCCTCTGCGCGCGCGACGCCGCCGGACGTGGTCATCCTCGACCTCATGCTGCCCGACACGGACGGAGCCTCCGTGCTCGCGTCGCTCCGCTGCGATCCCGCGCTCTCCGCGATGCGGGTCGTCGTCACGACCGGGGTTCGCTCGTCGAGCGTGAGGCGGCTGCCGGGCGTCGACGCGGCCCTCTTCAAGCCGTTCGACATGCGGGAGCTGCTCGGCGCCCTCGACTCCGTCCGGCCGCGCTGATCGAGCCGCCGGCCGGCGTCGCCGGCTCGCCAATCCGTGCCGAGGTTGGACCCGCGCCGGTGAGCGCCGCGGACGGGGCGGCCGGGCCGGCCGCGTGATAGAGAACGGCGATGCGCATCGCCTACCTGGGGCCGCCCGGCACGTTCAGCGAGGAGGCCGTGGCGCGCTGCGATCTCGCGGCCGGCGACGTACCCCTCCCGTTCGCCACGTTCGCCGACGCCTACCACGCGCTCCTGCGCGGCGAGGCCGACGGCGCGATCCTCCCCATCGAGAACTCGATCGAGGGATCGGTCGGCGGGAACCTGGACCTCCTCGTGCACGAGCCCGGCCCGCTCATCCGGCGCGAGGTGCTCGTGCCGGTGCGCCAGCACCTCCTCGCCCGCGCCGGGACGCGGCTCGAGGACGTCCGGCGCGTGATCTCCCACCCGCAGCCCATCGGGCAGTGCAGCCGGTTCATCCGCGAGCGGCTCGCCGGCGTCACGCTCGATCCCGCGAACTCCACCGCCGACGCCGCGAGGCGGGCCGCGGCCGCAGAGCCCGGCACCGCCGCCATCGCCTCCCGCGCCGCCGCGGAGCGGTACGGCCTCGCGGTGATCGCCGAGTCGATCCAGGACGTGGAGGAGAACGTCACCCGGTTCGTCCTCGTCGCGAAGGCCGACGAGGCGCCCACCGGCACGGACCGCACCTCCATCGCGTTCACCCTCGACCGCGACCGTCCCGGCGGCCTCTACGAGGTCCTCGGCGAGTTCGCCCGCTGGAACATCAACCTCTCGAAGGTCGAGAGCCGCCCGATGAAGGAGGCGCTCGGGCACTACGTCTTCTTCATCGACTTCGAGCGCCACCGGACCGAGCCGCAGGCCGCCGCCGCCCTCGCGGGCGTCCACGCGCGCGTCCACCGGCTCTACGTGCTCGGGTCCTACCCCCGGGCGCAGCCGGCCTGAGCCGGCTCACCGAGGCGTCGCGGCGAGGACCTCGCCGAGGGCGCGCAGGTGCTCGGGCCCCGCTCCGCAGCAGCCCCCCACGATCCGGACCCCGGCCGCGACCGCCGGGCGGAGGGCACCGGCGAAGGCGGCCGGCGAGAGCACGGAACCGGGGAGCCCCGGGCTCGGCTTCAGGACGAGCGGGATCTTCAGCGCAGGCACCGCCTCCGCGACCGCCGCGTCGAGGGCCGGGCCGGGGAAGACGCAGTTCAGCCCCGCCGCCGCCGCGCCGCCGGCCTCGAGCGCCCGGAGCCACTCGAGGGCGGTCGTACCGTCGGGGGCGACGAGGCGGCCGTTCCGCTCCGGGAAGCCGAAGGTGACGACGACCGGGAGGCCGGTCACCCGTGCGGCGGCGAGGGCGGCCCGGGCCTCCGCGAGATCGTGCTGGCTCTCGATCCAGAGGAGGTCGACGCCCGCGGCGGCGAGGGCGCCGGCGGCGCGCCCGTAGCGGGCGGCCAGCGCCGCGGTCGACGCCCCCGGCCCGAGCGGCGGCGCGAGGCCCGTCGGGCCGACCGCGCCGGCGACGAGGGCGCCGCCGGAGCCGCCGGAGGCGCGCCGCGCGAGCGACACCGCCCGGGCGCAGAGGTCGCCCTGCCGGCCCGGGTCCACGCGGGGCTCGAGCCGCGGCGCCGCGACGTTGAAGGTGCAGGTCAGCAGCACCCGGGCGCCGGCGGCGGCATGACCGGCGTGGACCGACGCGATCTCCTCGGGGCGGGCGAGGACCCACTCCTCCGGGAGTCGATCCGGGGGCAGTCCCCGCGCGAGGAGCGCGGTGCCCATCGCGCCGTCGAGGAGGGTCGGCCCGCCGAGCACGGTCACGCGCTCCGGAGGTCGGCGGCGGGCGAGACGGAGAAGAACTCGCGGAGCGGCTCCCGCATCGCCCTCGCGTCGTGCCAGCCGAGCGCGATGAGCGCGTCGGCGTACTCGCGGTCGAACAGCAGGTAGCTCGCGAGGTCCGCGGCGCCGTCGCGGGAGGCCTCCGCGTCGGAGGCGGCCCGCCGCAGGAGCCGCGACGCGAGGGTCCCACGGCGCAGCCGTCCCACGCGCCGCTCCGCGTGCTCCCGGGCGATGAGGGCGACGTCGCGCGAGGGCCGGATCACGAGGTCCTTCACCTCGCGGACGGGGGCGGCGAGGCCGTCGGAGGGGATGGCGGCGAGGGTCTCGGCGAAGCCGGGGCCGAAGGCGCGGCGGCCCTGCACCACGAGCTCGTTGATCTTCCGGAGCCGCTCGAGGTCGTAGTCGGTGTGGTCGAGGAGGAGCGCGTTCAGGAGCCGCCCGAGCTGCGCCGCGGTGGTCGGTGGCTCCTTGGAGAGCGGCAGCGGAGCCGGAGGGGTGCGCGCGGGGGCCCGGAGGGCGATGACGAGGATCCGGTCCGCCCCGAGCCGGATCGCGGGCGCGAGCGGCACGTTCTGGCGGACGCTGCCGTCCACGAACCAGGACCCCTCGATCGCCACCGGGCGGAAGAGCAGCGGGATCGCCCCCGAGGCGAGGGCGTGCTCCGGCCCGAGCTCGCGGGCCCGGACCTCGACGAGCGGGTCGCGGCTCCAGGGCGGGAGCGCCGCGGCGGACTCGACGAAGACGACGGCCCGGCCGGTGCCGAGATCGGTCGCGGAGACCGTGAGGGCGTGGACGAGCCCGGAGCGCACGTTCCGGTGGAGCCGGTCCCAGTCGACCTCTCGCTCGACCACCCGCGTGAGCGCCTCGGGCCAGAGGAAGTCGGAGAGGCGCCAGGAGACCTGCCGGAGCCGGGTCGCACGGAGCTGCCGCCAGACGTAGAGCGGGATCGCGGCGAGCCGGAGCGCGCTCCAGTGGAAGACCTCCTCCAGCTCGAGCGAGCGCCAGACCTCGACGAGCGCCTCGCCCTGGCGCGCCGGATCGTCGGCGAGCGAGGCGAAGTGGCAGGCATTCACCGCGCCGATCGAGGTCCCGCACACGATGTCGATGCGCGGCTGGAACCCGAGCGCCTCGGCGAGCTCGCCGCGCAGGTACCGCAGGACGCCCGCCTCGTAGGCGCCCCGGGCGCCGCCCCCGGAGAGGACGAGAGCGGTCCGCCCGCCGGTGCCTTCCCCGGTCACAGCGCCACCTCCTCGAGGTGGCTCGGGACCTGGGCGGCCCAGCCGAGCCCGTCCATCCGGGCCTTCGCCGCGGCGAGCGCAGGCGGCTCGCCGTGGACGAGGAAGGTGCGCCGCGCCGGCGCCGGGAACGTCGCGAGCCAGCGTGTCACCTCCGCCTCGTCGGCGTGGGCCGAGAAGCCGGAGATCGAGGCGACGTGGGCCTCGACGGGCACGTCCTGGCCGTGGATCCGGAGGGTGGCCGCGCCGTTCTGGAGCGACCAGCCGCGCGTCCCCTGCGCCTGGAAGCCGACGAGCAGCACCGTCGTGCGCGGGTCGGGGAGCCGCCGCGCGAGGTGATGGAGGATCCGGCCGCCGGTCGCCATCCCGGAGGCGGAGAGGATGACGCACGGGCCGCGGACGTCGTTGATGGCCTTCGACTCGCTCCGGGAGGCGCGCGAAGGTGAGGCGGGAGGGCCGCAGCGGCGAGCGGCCAGAGGCGAGCAGCGCCGCCATCTCGGCGATCGTGGTCCTCGCGGTGCGCGAGGTAGATCGGGGTCGCGTCCACCGCCATGGGCGAGTCGACGAAGACGGGGAGGACGGGGATCTCGCCGCGCGCTCCTCGAGGGCGCGGAGCGTGAAGAGGATCTCCTGCGTCCGGCCGATGGCGAAGGCGGGCACGAGGAGCGCGCCGCCCCGGTCCACCGCGCGCAGCACCTCGTCCCGGAGCGCGTCCTCCGCCGAGCCCGCCGGGTGGCGCTTGCCGCCGTAGGTGCTCTCGAGGAGGAGGGCGTCCGCGCCGCGCCCGGCGTCGGGTCGGGGAGGATCGGCGCGCCGTACCGGCCGAGGTCGCCGCTGAACAGGAGCAGCCGCGCCGGCGCCGGTCCGACGCGAGCGACATCTCGACCGTGGCGCTGCCCGAGGATGTGGCCGGCGCGGTGGAAGCGGATCGACGACGCCCGGCGCGACCTCCGCCGCCGTCTCGTACGCGAGCGGCGAGAGCCGCGGCAGCACCGCGACGGCGTCCTCCTCGGTGTAGAGCGGCGCGGCGTCGGGCGCGTGCTTCGAGTACCCGCTTGCCGGTTCGCGAACCGCGCCTCCTCCTCCTGGAGCCGGCCGGAGTCGGGCAGGAGCAGCCCGGCGAGGTCGCGCGTCGCCGGGGTGCAGTGGACCCGCGCCGCGGAAGCCGCTCCCGGCCGAGCAGGGGGAGGGCGCCCGCGTGATCGACGTGGGCGTGGGTGAGGACGACCGCGTCGAGCGACGGCCGGGTCGCACGGGGAACGGCGCGCAGTTGCGGAGGCGGAGCTCCTTCGCGCCCTGGAACAGGCCGGCATCGACGAGGACGCGCGCCGCGCCCGCGCTCGACGAGGTAGCGGGATCCGGTGACCGTTCCGGCCGCGCCGAGGAACCGGATGGACGGCATGCGCTGGCGATTCTACAATTCACGGGGCGCCGCGGGTGCCCGGCGTACCGGCCGGGGCGTGGGGAGTCGGCGCCCGGGAGAGGCGATGAGGCGGAAGATCCGGGTCGTCGGCGCGATGATCGAGCAGGACGGCCGGTACCTCATCACCCAGCGACCGCCCACGGCGACGCTGCCGCTCCTGTGGGAGTTCCCGGGAGGCCGCGTCGAGGCGGGCGAGACCGATCAGGCGGCGCTCGCGCGCGAGCTGCGCGAGGAGATGGGGATCGTGGTCGAGGTCGGCGACCGCGTCGATCCACGTCGAGCACGCCTACGAGGGCTACGACATCGACTTCTGCGTGTACCGGTGCCGGCTCCTCCGCGGCCCGATCCAGCACCTGCGCGTGCACGCCCACGAGTGGGTGCGCCCCGAGGAGCTCGACCGCTACGAGTTCCCGCCCGCCGACGAGAAGAGCATCGCGAAGCTGCTCGGGCTCTGAGCGCCGAGCGCGGCGCCGCTGGCGTCCGCGCTCGGCGCCGATGCACGCCGTCCGCTCGCCTCCGCGGCCGGCCGCCTCCGCTGGGGGCTGCTCCGTCCCGCTGCAGCATTGCCCGCCTGCCCGCCATGCACACATTGCCGGAAGGGGCGGGGAGGGCTGCGTGGCCGTCGACGACAAGAAGGCGCCAGGCGGCAGCGGACCGAGCCGGCCGCCGGGGCCAGACCGCGGATCTCCGCTCGCGTCGCCGGCGGCGTGGCTCGTCCTCATCGCCCTCGCGGTCTTCCTCTTCCGGGCGTTCCAGGACGTCGGCGTCCGCCGCATCCGGCTACTCCCAGTTGAAGGAGATGCTGCGCCTCAGGGCTCGTTCGAGCGAGTCGTCGATCGGCCCGGACTGGGTGCGCGGCGATCCCGAAGCCGCGTCAGGCGACGCGGACAGCAGGCGCGCGGCAGGCCAGCAGGGGTGCCCTACGTCGCGACGCGGATCCCCGGCGGCGGCGACGACCTCGTGCAGCAGATCGAGAAGGCCGGGGTCGCCGTACGACGCGGTCTCCGGCGGCGGGATGGGCGACCTCTTCTGGATCTGGATCGCGCCGGTCGGGCTCGGGCTGCTCTTCTGGGCGTGGATGATGCGCCGGATGTCGGGCCAGATGGGCCAGGGGCCGCCCGGCGTCATGGCGTTCGGGAAGACCCGCGCGCGCGTCCACATGGAGCCGGACACCGGCGTCACCTTCGAGGACGTCGCGGGCATCGACGAGGCGGTCGAGGAGCTCGCAGGAGATCGTCGAGTTCCTGAAGACGCCGGAGAAGTACCGCCGGCTCGGCGGCCGGATCCCGAAGGGCGTGCTGCTCGTCGGGCCGCCGGGCACCGGCAAGACGCTCCTCGCGCGCGCGACCGCCGGGGAGGCGGGCGTGCCGTTCTTCTCGCTCTCCGGCTCGCGAGTTCGTCGAGATGTTCGTCGGCGTCGGCGCCGCGCGCGTCCGCGACCTGTTCGAGCAGGCGACGCAGAAGGCGCCCTGCATCGTCTTCATCGACGAGCTCGACGCGCTCGGGAAGTCGCGCAACTCGGGGATGATGGGCGGCCACGACGAGCGCGAGCAGACCCTGAACCAGCTCCTCGCCGAGATGGACGGCTTCGACGCGCGGGCCGGGCTCATCATCATGGGCGCGACGAACCGGCCCGAGATCCTCGACCCGGCGCTGCTGCGCCCCGGCCGCTTCGACCGCCAGGTCCTCGTCGACCGCCCGGACAAGCGCGGCCGCGAGAAGATCCTCCAGATCCACGCGAAGAACGTGAAGCTCGGGCCCGACGTCGACCTCCGCTCCGATCGCCGCCCGCACGCCCGGCTTCGCCGGCGCGGACCTCGCGAACGTGGTGAACGAGGCGGCGCTCCTCGCGGCGCGGCGGAACAAGAGCGCACGTCACGCCGCTCCGAGTTCGAGGAGGCGATCGAGCGCGTCGTCGCCGGCCTCGAGAAGAAGAGCCGCCGGATCAACGAGCGCGAGAAGGAGATCGTCGCCTTCCACGAGGCGGGCCACGCGCTCGTGTCCTGGATGCTCCCGTACGCGGACCGCGTCACCAAGGTCTCCATCATCCCGCGCGGGCTCGGCGCGCTCGGCTACACGCTCCAGCTGCCCCTCGAGGACCGCTACCTCCTCACCCGCAGCGAGCTGCGCGACCGGATGGCCGGGCCTGATGGGCGGGCGCGTCGCGGAGGAGGAGGTCTTCGGCGAGCCGTCCACCGGCGCCTCGAACGACCTGCAGCACGCGACCGGCCTCGCCCGGATGATGGTCCGCGACTACGGGATGAGCGCCGCCCTCGGCCCGGTGTCGCTCGGCGGACGAGCACGGCCCGAGCTTCCTCGGGATCGAAGGGGCTCGAGCCGCGCGACTACTCCGACCAGACGGCGCTCGAGATCGACCGCGAGGTGCAGGCGATGGTGCTCGAGGCGCAGGAGCGCGCCCGCGCCGTCGCTCCGACGCCCACCGCGACAAGCTCGACGCGCTGGCCGCGCGCCTGCTCACCGCGGAGGTCGTGGAGGAGGAGGAGATCCAGCGGCTGTGGGGGCCCAAGGTGGTCCGCCCGGGCACGCATCGACGGGCCGCGGGCACACCGAGGCGCCGCCGGAGAACCCGAACCAGCCGACCGCGGCGCTCGAGGGGCGCGCGGCCTGGGCCGCTGCCCCAGGCGCCGGCCGGCGACGATCCCGGGAGATGCCGAGTGAGGGGCGGGTCCGAGAGCCACGAGGCGCGCAAGGCGCTCTTCCAGCGCGGGATCCGCCGCGGGACGCTGTCGCTCGACGAGAATCGACCGCGCCCTGCCGCCGGGGAGCCTGTCGCCGTCCGAGCGGTGGCTCCTCTTCTACAGCCTCCGGGCGGCGGGGGTGGAGATCAAGGACCGCGAGGGCGACGAGGTGGAGATCCCGCGAGAGCCGCCGGGCGGTCCCAACCCCGGTCCCTGACGCGGCGGCAATCGAGCGGGGGGCACTCCCGTCGCGGGCCTCAGCGCGGAAGCTCGCGCCATTCCGCGCGATCTCGTTTGACACGCCCGGCCAGGTGCTTAGGTTCGCGGCCGGAGGTCGTACCGAATGTCCGACGAGC
Source organism: uncultured delta proteobacterium (assembly GCA_963739565.1). Lineage (GTDB taxonomy): Bacteria > Myxococcota > Myxococcia > Myxococcales > Anaeromyxobacteraceae > Anaeromyxobacter. The sequence goes on from CAVUBF010000003.1 coordinate 50,298, forward strand.
GCCGGGACGCGTCCGCGCCCCAGGGCGAGGCGCACGTGAAGGTCAACGATCGCCGCCGGTTCACGCCGGAAGGTGAGCCGGTGGAATCCCCCGGCCGAAGGCGACGCCCGCCGGGACGACGCCGCCGGGGGACGGACCGGACGACCGTGACCGCCAGCTCGCCGAGCAGGCGGCCCGGATCGACGAGCTCTCCCGCGCCTATGCGGCGCTCCTCGAGGACAACAAGGGCTTCCGCCAGCGGACCGAGCGGGAGAAGGCCCGGGTCATCGAGGCGGAGCGCGCGAGCGTCGCCCAGGCGCTCCTCGAGGCCGCCGACGACCTGGAGCGCGCGCTCGCGGCGGTCAGCGGCTCGGGGGATGGGGGCGGCGAGGCGCTCCGCGCGCTGGTCGACGGCGTCCGGCTCTCCCTCGGCGCGCTCCACAAGCGGATCGCGGAGATCGGCGCGGTCCGCATCTCCGTCGCCGGCCAGGCCTTCGACCCCCGGGTCGCGGAGGCGGTCGACACGGTCGCGGTGGCGACCGCCGATCAGGATGGAATGGTGGTCCAGGAGGTGAGGCCCGGCTGGCGCATCGGCGACCGGATCTTGCGTCCCGCCCGGGTCAGGGTGGGACGGCTCGCCCAGGCTTGACCCGCGCAGGCCCTTCATTCACCCGCGGCAGCGCTCCGCGGGAATAGAATGGCCGCCCGCGCGTCGAAGGGACCGACGAGATCTCTTCCGCGTTCACCCTTAGAGAGGGGACAGACATGCATCGGATGCTCCGCCCGACCCTGGCCGTCGCCGTCGTGATGGCGGTCCTCGCCTGCACGAGCAACGGCCACGCCGCGACCGAGGCGCCTCGCGCGGCGAAGCCGGCACCCGTCCGGCGAGGCGCTGTTCCGCGAGGCGGCGCAGACCAGCCCCGGCGCCGGCCGAGGCGCAGGTGCCGATCCAGGCCTCGCTCGCGCCGCTCATCGAGCGGCTCAAGCCGGCGGTGGTGAACATCTCGACGACCACCGTCGTGAAGCACCCGCGCTCCGGGCGCGGCGGCGGTGCCCGCGGCGGCGGGCCCGAGGAGGATCCGACGACTTCTTCGAGCGGTACTTCGGCCGCCCGATGCCGGAGGCGCCGCAGGAGTTCCGCGGGCAGTCCCTCGGCTCGGGGTTCATCCTCAACGGCGAGGGGTTCATCCTCACGAACAACCACGTCGTGAAGGACGCGACCGACATCCAGGTCATGCTCTCCGACGGCCGCGAGTTCGTCGCGACCGTCGTCGGCAAGGACCACCTCACGGACGTCGCGCTCATCCAGCTCAAGAACCCGCCCAAGGACCTCCCCACCGTCGTCCTCGGCGACTCCGACGCGCTCCGGCAGGGCGACTTCGTCCTCGCCCTCGGGAGCCCGCTCGGCCTGCGCGACACGGCCACGCTCGGCATCGTCTCGGCGAAGCACCGCTCGGGCATCAACCCGGGCGGCACCTACGACGACTTCATCCAGACCGACGCGGCCATCAACCCCGGCAACTCCGGCGGCCCGCTCTTCAACCTGCGCGGCGAGGTGGTCGGCATCAACACCGCCATCGTCCGGCCGGACATCGGCCAGGGCATCGGGTTCGCCGTCCCCATCAACCTCGCGAAGTCGCTGCTCCCGCAGCTCCGCGAGAAGGGGAAGGTCACCCGCGGCTACCTCGGCGTCCAGGTCGGCGATCTCACGCCCGACCTCGCCCAGGGCTTCGGGTTCCCGCCGGGGACGAAGGGCGCGCTCGTGCAGAACGTCGTGCCGCGCGGCCCTGCGGCGAAGGGCGGCGTCCAGTCCGGCGACCTCGTCGTCGCGCTGAACGGGAAGCCCGTGACCTCGGCGGGCGACGCTCACCCGCAACGTGGCGCTCGTGCCCGCCCGGCGAGCAGGTGAAGCTCGACGTGATCCGGCGCGGCGGCGAGAAGAAGCAGCTCGCCTTCAAGGTCGCGCAGCGCCCGGAGGACGAGGCGCAGGCGTCGACCGGCGGCGAGGAGGAGGGCGGCGCCGACCAGGCCAACAAGAGCCCGAAGCTCGGCGTCTCGCTCGCGCCGATCACGCCGCAGATCGCGAAGCAGCTCGGGGTCTCGGCCGACGAGGGGGTCGTCGTCGCGGACGTGGTGGACGGCGGCCCGGCGCAGCGCGCCGGCATCCGGCAGGGCGACGTCCTGCTCGAGGTGAACCGTCAGCCGGTGAAGAAGATCGAGGACGTCGCGTCCGGCCTCTCCAAGCTGAAGGAGGGCGACATGGCGCTCCTCCGCGTCCGCCGCGGGGACTCCGCGCTCTTCATCGCGGTGCCTGTCGGCGGGAGGCAGTAAGCCGCCACCCTCTCCTGGCCTCTCCCCCGCGCCGCGGGGAGAGGGGACCTAGAGCATCCGGGACGCGATCTCCTTCCCGGACCTCGCGTCGAGGACCCGCACGCCCAGGAACCTCGAGGCGACGCCCTCGAGATCGCCGGGCTCGCCCTTGCGCTTCAGCTTCCACGCCTTCTCGGGCGTGAACACGATCTCGAGCTCGACCGCGCCGGTGCGAAACGGCCCCTGGAACTCCATGTCCAGGGTGCCGGGCGCGAGCTTCCCCTTGATCGGCACGAGCCCCACCACCGGGCGGCCCGCGGAGTCCTGTCTCCCGGGCGCGCCGTGCGAGAGGGCGTAGCCGCCGCCGTCCACGAACGGCGTGAGCAGCAGCGTGAACCGGTCGCCGTCGAGGGTGGGCCGGACGAGCGCGGCCGCGTCCGAAACGCGCACCACGAAGGTCTTGCCGGAGACCTCCTTCCGCGCCGCGGCGACGTTCCGCTGGCACGTCGCCCGCTCGTAGACGTCCGTGCACCGCCCGACGTAGCGGGCGAGGAACGGCTCGAGGGCGTCCACCCGCTGCGCCTTCGCCGCGAGGTCGTCGAAGGGGGCGCCGAGGGCAGGCGAGGCCACGAGCGCGAGGAGGGGCAGGGCGAGCCGGAGGGAGGTCATCGGGCCTTCTCGGGGAGAGGGGGAGGGGAAGCGGCCGGGCAGTGTAGCCCGCTGGCCCGCCTGGGGATCCGCGATCTGCGACGGCGCCGGGGGCACCGGAGATAGGGGGCAAGGTCAGTAAATTGACTACATCAGCCCACCAGATATCCTGTGTCCCACATCGGCGGCACGTACCGGAGGCGCACCGCATGCTCTTCTCCCGCAAGGACTCGCGAAACCCCGAGGCGCTCGAGCGCAGGTACGACGCGCGCCTCGACAAGGTGTTCCGGGTCTATCTCGAGGGAGAGCACGGGATGGGGCTCGGCATCGCCCGCAACATCTCCGAGGGCGGCATGTTCGTCGAGACGCGCGCGCCGCAGCCCATCGGATCGCAGGTGCGGATCACGTTCCCCGCGGAGTCGGGCGAGATGAGCGCGGTCGCCGAGGTCCGGTACGTGTGCCACCTCCTCGGACGCACCACCGCCGTCGAGCGCGGGCCGCTCGCGCTGCGCGGGATGGGCGTGCGCTTCCTCTACTTCGAGGCGGACGAGGCGGCCTTCGCGGACGTGCACTAGAGATCCGCGGGTCACATGCTCGCGATCGAGACGCAGGGCCTCACCCGGCTCTTCGACGGCAGGCCGGCGGTGCAGGACCTCGCGCTGGCGGTCCCGGCGGGCGCGTTCTACGGGTTCCTCGGGCCGAACGGCGCGGGGAAGAGCACCACCATCAAGATGCTGACCGGCCTCCTCGCGCCGAGCGCCGGGGCGCGCGCGGGTCCTCGGGGTCGACCTCGCCCGGGACGGCGTCGAGGTGAAGCGGCGCATCGGCGTCGTCCCGGACGGCCTCTCGCTGTTCGAGCGGCTCTCCGGCGCCGAGCAGCTCCGGATCCACGGCCAGCTCTTCGGCCTCGACCGGCGCGAGGCGGGCCGGCGCGCCGACGAGCTCCTCGCGGCGCTCGAGCTGACGCAGGACGCGGGGAAGCTCGTCTCCGAGTACAGCCACGGGATGAAGAAGAAGCTCGCCCTCGGGTGCGCGCTCATCCACGGGCCGCAGCTGCTCTTCCTCGACGAGCCGTTCGAGGGGATCGACGCGGTCGCGGTGGCCGGGATCCGGCGGATGCTGCAGGACCTCGTGGCGCGCGGCGCGATGACGATCTTCCTCACGAGCCACGTCCTCGAGGTGGTCGAGCGGCTCGTGACGCACGTCGGCATCATCCGGCAGGGCCGGCTCGCGGCGCAGGGGACGCTCGCCGAGGTCCGGGGCGACTCCTCCCTCGAGGAGGTCTTCATCCGGACGGTCGGCGAGGAGCGGCCGCCGTCCCAGGCCCTCTCCTGGCTCGACCGTCCCGAGGGCGGCACGGAGTGAGCGGCTCCGCCGCGGCGCGTCCGTCGCCCCTCCTCGCCTTCGCCGAGCTCCGCGCGCGGCTCCTCCTGCGGCGGCTCCGCGGACGGGGCGGGATCCCCGAGCTCGTCGCGCGCATCGCGCTCTTCGCCGTCGCCATTCCCGCGGGGCTCCTGTTCGCCGCGCTCTCCGGCGCGGGCGCCTGGCGGGCGGTGCGCGCCGGCTCGGGGGTGCAGGCGGACGTCGCCGTCGCCGCGCTCTTCTTCGGCGTGTGGCAGACCTGGACCGCGATCTCGCTCTCCGTCTCCGAGCGCGAGGCGCTCGATCTGCGCCGGTTCCTCGGCTACCCGATCCCGCCGGCGCGGGTCTTCGGGTACGGGCTCGCCGCGTCGGTGGTGGGCGACCCCTTCGCGGTCTTCTGGTGCCTGATGCTCGGGGGCGCCTTCCTGGGCGGCGCCCTCGCGCGGCCCGGGGCGTGGGCGCTCCTCCTCGCGCTCGCCTACCTCCTCTTCGTCGTCGCCACCGCGGCGTACGTCTCGCTCCTCCAGGAGCTCCTCGCGCGGCTCCTGCGCGGGCGGCGCGTGCGGGAGGTCGCGATCGCGGGGGTCTACGTCGGGACCGCGCTCCTCCTCGTCTTCATGACCGGGGGCCCGCGGGCCGCGCTCAAGGCCTTCCGCGTCCTCGCCTACGCGCGGTGGATCGCCTTCCCCGCCGCGCTCGCCGAGCGCGCCGTCCGCAAGCTCTACGCGGCGGCCTACCCGGCGGCGCTCGCGTGGCTCCTCGCGCTCGCCCTCGCGGCGGCCGTCGCGGCCTGGGCCGCCTACCGGCTCGCCCTCGCGGCGGCGCGCTCCGGCGGCGACCAGGCGCCGCGCGCGGCGGCGACGGGGCAGGGCGGGTGGCGGCTCCCGGGCGTGCGCGGGGCGCTCCTCGAGAAGGAGGCGAAGTACCTCCTGCGCCACCCCATCGCGAGCGTCCTCGCCCTGGTGGTCCCCGCCCTCGCCGGCTTCGTCGGCTGGAAGCTCGTGCCGCGGATCCCGGCGGAGGCGGGCGAGGTGGTGCGGGCGCTCCCCCTCCTCGGGTTCGCGCTCTACGCCCACCTCGCGACCCAGCCGTTCTGGCTCAACGCCTTCGGCTGGGAGCGCGGCGGCGGGCGCGCCTGGTTCCTCGCGCCGGTCGCCCCCGCCGACGTCCTCGTCGCGAAGAACGCCGTCGCGTACGCCTTCTCGCTCGCTCTCTTCGTCGCGAGCGCCGGGGCGGGGATCGCCCTCGGCGGCGCGCCGCCGGCCTGGGCGCTCCTCGGCGCCCTCGCGCTCCACGCCGGGATCGCGCCCTGGTTCCTGCTGGCGGGGAACCTCGTGTCGCTCCTCAACCCCCGGGCGGCGCCGCACACGATCCAGCGCGGCGGTCACCTCGCCCCGGTGTCGGCCTTCGCCGGGATGGCGATCTTCTCGGCGGGCGGCGCGGTCTTCTCGATCCCCGTCCTCCTCGCGATCCGGCTCGACCAGCCCTGGCTCCTGCCCGCGGGGTGGGTCGCGCTCGGTCTCGCCGGGCTCCTCGTCTACCGGGCGGCGCTGCCGCGCCTGGCGAGGCTCTTCCAGGAACGGCGCGAGCCGCTCCTCGACGCGATCTGCGGGGATGAAGAGTAGCCGCCCCTCTCAAGAATCGCACACATCCCGGGACGGGATTCATGAGCTCCTCATCGCGAGGATGAGCAAGCGCGAGCCGAGGCGGCTGCGGACCTCACCGGCGGCGGCCCCGTGCACCCCGCGCGGGCGGAACCGAGGGGGCGGCGGGTTCGGGGCATCGAGGGCGGTGGCGGGCGGGGCGGCACCGCGCGCGGGAATCGTCCCGGCGAGATTGGCCCGCCCGTCGTCCGGGGTGGCGCGCCGACCCCGTGCTGACGTTGCCGTGAAGCCGGCGTTCACGGTAGGTAAATATGACCCAACTGGGAGCTTGACCGGATCTCGGTGGGCCAACGACTCGGAGAGGAGGGGCGCGCAGGAAGCACCCTCTCGACGCGCCCGCGGGCGCGCCGTGGGCGTCGCGGAGTTACGCGAGGGGTGCGCGAGGGGCGCTCCGGATCTCGCGCTAGGACGGGAATATGCGCGTTCCAGGAGGCTCCGAAAACGCGTGTCATCCTTCCGGCATGACGACCGCCCGCGAAGAGACCACCCGCCTCGCAGAGCTCCTGAAGCGTGAACACCTCGCCATGGCCGATTTCCTCGTCGCCCTCGCGGTCTTCGACGAGGCGAGGGGCTGGGTCCCCCTGGGGTACAGCTCGCTCTTCTACTTCCTCCTCCGGGAACTCGGCCTGCCGAAGGGCCCCGCCTACTACCGGATGACCGCCGCCGGGCTCATCCGGAAGTACCCCGAGCTCGTGGAGCCCCTGCGCGACGGCCGACTCCATCTCACGAGCGTCACCGAGCTCGGCGCGGGTCATCACCCCGGAGAATCGCGCCGAGGTGCTGCCCCGGTTCTTCCACCTGTCGAAGCGCGAGGCGAGGGAGGTCGTCGCGGAGCTCGTCCCCGCTGCGGCGCCGCCGCTCCGCACGGTCGTGACGGCGGTCCGCTCCGCGCCCACGGCTCCGACTCCCCCGTCGGCGCTTCAGGTTCTTCCGGAAGAACTGCCTCCTGCACACCCGGCGGCCCAGACCGGGAACATGGGTGACGCCCCGGAGGTCGTGCCGCCACTCCCGCGCCAGCAGCGGGCGCAGGTCGATCCGCTCACCGCGGAGAAGAGCCGCCTCCACGTCACGGTTTCCCGGCGCCTCCTCGAGAAGCTCTCCGCGGCAAGGGACGCCCTGTCGCACTCCCACCCAGGCGCGTCCGAGGAGACCGTCCTCGAGGTCGGTCTCGACCTCATCCTGCAGCGCCACGCGAAGCGGCGGGGCATCGGGGCGAAGCCGCGTGCGGCGACTCCGAAGAAGGCGGGCACGCCACCCTCGACGCCGTGCAGCCGCCACGTCCCGGCCCACGTCTGGCGTGCCGTCTGGGAGCGCGACCGCGGGTGCTGCGCTTGGCCCCTCGCGAACGGTGGCGTCTGCGCCTCCACCGACCAGGTCGAGCTGGATCACGTGAAGGGGTGGGCGCTCGGCGCGGGCACCACGGTCGAGGAGTGCCGCATCCTCTGCCGCTGGCATCAGGACGTCTCCGCGCGCGAACTCTACGGGGACGACCTGATGAACAACTACACCAAGCCCAAGGGTTCGACGTGCTCGGAGCCGATCGCGGAGTACGGCGCGGTCCCGGGTCCTGCGATGCTCAGGCCCGCCCGCCCCTCGATGCCCCGCCCGGCGCCGCTTCGACTCCGTTGCACCTGCGGAGCTACTGCGAGAACCCCTCCAGCAGGTAGTGCGCCTCGATCCGCTTCAGGGCGACGATCATCGCGGCGGTGCGCACGTCGACCTCGCGCCCGACGCAGTACGGCCGCGAGTCGAGCGCCCCGAGGCCGCTGGGGGCGGTCGCGGGCGACGTCGCGGATGATCGCGTAGTTCTTCCTGAGCGCCGCCGCGAGCCGCTGGTTCACCTCGGCCTCGGTCCAGTGCTCGAGCCGCTGGTTCTGCAGCCACTCGTAGTAGGACACCGTCACGCCGCCGGCGTTGCAGATGATGTCGGGGATGACCTCGATCCTCCGCTCGGCGAGGATCCGGTCGGCGTCGCGGGTCGTGGGCCCGTTCGCGCCCTCGGCGACGAGCTTGACGCGGAGCCGCTCCGCGACGTCGCCGGTGATCTCCGCTCCGAGCGCCGCCGGGATGCAGAGGTCCGCGTCGATCCGCCAGAAGTCGTCCTTCGAGATCGCCTTCCCGCCCGGGAAGCCCGCCACCGTGCGACGGAGATTGGCCGGGTTCTGGTGGACGTGGTGGACGAGGGCGGGGACGTCGAGCCCCTCGTCGCGGTGGATCGTGCCGTTCGCGTCGTTCACCGCGACGATCCTCGCTCCCATGGCGTGGAGGATCTCCGCCACGGAGGAGCCGACGTTCCCGAACCCCTGGACGATCACCCGCGCGCCCGCGAGGGAGAGGCCCTTCTCCCGCGCCCACTCCTCGATGCAGTAGACGACGCCCTGCCCGGTGGCCTTGAGCCGGCCCTCGGAGCCGCCGATCCGGACGTCCTTCCCGGTGACGACGCCGCGCAGCTTGTGGTGCTCGCGCTCACCGTCGGTGAACTGGCGCATCATGTACGCCATGATCTCGCCGTTCGTCCCGACGTCCGGCGCCGGGATGTCGAGGAACGGCCCCATGAACTTCTTGAACTTGTAGACGTAGCGCAGCGAGAGGTGCTCGATCTCCTCCCGCGAGTAGTTGAAGGGGTCGATCCGGATGCCGCCCTTCGCGCCGCCGAAGGGGATCTCGGCGATGGCGGTCTTCCAGGTCATGTCGGCGGCGAGGGTCTTGAAGAGGTCGAGCGAGACGTCCCGGTGGTAGCGGATGCCGCCCTTGTAGGGTCCGCGGACCTGGTTGTGCTGGATCCGGTACGCCTTGAACTTCCGCGGGCCGCCCTTCTGGACGCGGAAGATGCCCTTCTGCGGGATGTGGATGACGCCGCGGCGCAGCTCGATGTCGGCCTCGAGGAGCGCCCGGCGGTGCAGCACGAACTGGCCGTTCGCGAGCGGCTCGAGGGCGTCGGCCGCCTTCACCGACGAGGGGCGCACGTCCCTGAAGCCGTCCGCCTCGTCGGCGGTCAGGGGGACGAGCCGGTCCCGCGTCTCGATCGTGACGTAGAAGATGTGCTCGAAGTCGGGCTCCTCGAGCTCGAGCCGCACGCGCGGGTTCATCTCGATGAGGTCGGCGGCGCGATGGAAGGTCTCCATCGCCTCGTCGTAGATGCTCTTCTTGCCGTTTCGGGCGCTCATCGGCGCGGCCTCCGGCCCGGGGCTCTCCGGTCATGGTAGGTCCCGCCCACCGGACCTGGCCGAGGGAACGTGGGGCCCGGGCGGCGCCAGGCGGGCGTGCCGGCGGGCGTGCACGCAGCGCGCCCCGCTGCGACGCGGAAGCTGTTGACCCCCTCGCCCCGCTCATGCACCTAATCACCGCCCGGAGCCGAACCCCACGCAGCAGCCCCGAACCCTCCAGGAGCGAACGAGATGAGCCCCGCCCCCCTGAATCCCCTCGCGAAGGCCGCCAACGAGGCGCTCGCGAAGGACTGTCCGGTCCTCTTCTCGATGCTCTCCGCGCGCGGCAAGCGCTTCTTCTTCCCCGCGAAGGGCATCCTCGCCCAGAGCGGCGAGGCGAAGCAGAAGGCGAAGACGGCCAACGCGACGATCGGCATCGCCACCGAGAAGGGCGCGCCGATGCACCTCGCCTGCGTGAACAAGTACTTCCAGGGGCTCACGCCGAGCGAGATCTACGACTACGCGCCGTCGCTACGGGAAGCCGGACCTCCGCGACCGCGTGGGCGAAGAAGCAGCGCCAGGAGACGCCCGTCGCTCGCCGATCACCCGACGCTCGAACCCGGTCGTGACCAACGCGCTGACCCACGGCCTCGGCCTCGTCGGCGACCTGTTCCTCGACCCGGGCGACCCGGTGCTCACGCCCGACCTCATGTGGGAGAACTACAACCTCAACTGGGAGACCCGGCTCGAGGCGCAGTTCAACTACTTCCCGTTCTTCGACGAGCAGCTGACCGGCTTCAACCTCGCCGGCTTCACCGCCGCCCTCGCGAAGTTCCGCGGCAAGAAGCTCGTCGTCTCCCTGAACTTCCCGAACAACCCCGTCCGGCTACACGCCGACGCAGGCCGGAGATGGACGGCGATCGCGAAGGCCCTCACCGCGGAGGCCGAGGCCGGGACGAAGCCTCGTCGTCTGCGTCGACGACGCCTACTACGGGATGTTCTTCGACGAGCAGTGCGACCGCGAGTCGATCTTCGGCAAGCTCGCCCGCGCCTCCAACAACCTCCTCGCCATCAAGGTCGACGGCGCGACGAAGGAGGAGTTCGTCTGGGGCCTCCGCGTCGGGTTCATCACCTTCGGCGACGAAGAACGGGACCGCGGCCGCGTACAAGGCGCTCGAGGACAAGACCGCGGGCCTCATCCGCGCGTACGTCTCGAACATCTCGAACCCGGGCCAGTCGGTCGTCCTCAAGGCGCTGAACGACCCGGACTTCCGCAAGCAGCAGGCCGAGAAGGTCGCGATCCTCCGCGCCCGCGCGGCGATCGCCCAGGCCGAGAGCCGCAAGGCCGAGTACGCCGACTGCTGGGACGTCTACCCCTTCAACTCCGGCTACTTCATGTGCGTCCGGCTGAAGGGCGCCGACGCGGACACGGTGCGCGGCCGCGCCCTCGAGAGCACGGGCGTCGGCACGATCGCCCTCGGCAAGTCGCGAGCTCCGGATCGCGTTCTCGTCCTGCGAGGCCGAGCAGATCCCGCTCGTCTTCGCGGCGGTCGCGAAGGCGACCCGCGCGGTCCGCGGCAAGTAGCGGCGCCGCACGCCGCACCGCAGCATCGGGACGGCCCGCCGGGTGCACCGGGCGGGCCGTTCGCCTTTTCGGCGTCGCTCTCGGGCCTGGATCGCAACCCAACAAGGACCAGGTGTCCGGGTTCCCCTCGACCCCCGAACCGGGCAGAACAAGAGGGTGACCGAGAACGGGGGAGGGCGGGTCGGGGAGCGGCCGCGCGCGGTCGCGCCGGCGCGCTCTTCGCACGACGCGTCCCAGGCCGCCCCCGGCGCCGACCTGTTCGCGGAGATCATCGCGCTCTCGCCCGCGGCGATCGCGGTGCTCGACGGGCCCGAGCACCGCTACTCGGTCATGAACGCCGCGTACCGGACGCTCGCCCGCGGCAAGGGGCAGGTCCTGGGGCGGACGTTCGCCGGGGTGTGGCCGGAGGCGGGGACCGGCATCGTGGAGGTGCTCGACCGCGTGTTCGAGACGGCGGAGCCGTACCGGGCGGAGGGGCAGCCGTTCCACGTCGTCCGCGACCGCGGGCCCGAGACCATCTGGCTCACCTTCTCCTTCCTGCCGATGCGCGGCCGCAACGGGGTCGTCTCGCGCATCCTCGCCATGGCGAACGAGGTGACCGACCACGTCCGCGCCCTCGAGGCGGCGGAGCGGATGGCGGCGCAGCTCGCCGCGTCGAACGAGCTCTCGTCGGCGCTGTCCGGCGCCTTCACCCGCGCGGAGGTCGCCCGCGCCGTCCTCGCGAAGGGGCTCGCCCTGCTCGGCGCAGACGCGGGCACCCTCGCGGTCGTGCCGGAGGACGCGCCGGACTTCCTCGAGCTCGTCGACCAGCTCGGGTATCCCGCGGCGCTCGTCGAGGCGTGGCGGCGGTTCCCCCTCTCGCTGCCGTCCCCGATGGCGGACGCCGCCCGCGATGGCTCGGCGCGCTTCGTCGCAGCCCCCGAGGACGCGGCGGCGCGGTACCCGAGGTGGGCGGCGGCGGTGGTCGACCTGCCCGACCGGGCGTGGGCGGCGGTGCCGCTCGTCGCGCGCGGGCGCGTGCTCGGCGCGCTCGGGCTCTCGTACTACGCGCCCCGGACGTTCGACGCGGAGTACCGCGCCCAGCTCGAGTCGGTGGCGGAGCGGTGCGCGCTCGCCCTCGATCGGGCGACCGCCCTCGACGCCGCCCGGCGGCGCACGGTGGAGCTCGAGGCCACCCTCGCGGCGGTGCCGGTCCCGGTGTTCATCGCGCGAGACGCCCTGGCGACCCGGATCGAGGCGAACGCCGCGGGGCAGGAGCTGCTCGGCCTCGCACCGGGAGAGAACCCCTCGCTCAACCAGCCGGCCGGCGAGCGCCCTCCGTACATGGCCGTCCGCGATGGGCGGCCGCTCGCGGTGGACGAGCTGCCGCTGCGGGCGGCGGCGCGGTTCGGGCGCGAGACGAGCGGCTTCGGGTACGAGGTCGTGCGCCGCGACGGGACCGTCCGGCACGTGGTCGCGAACGCCCGCCCCATCGTCGACGCGGAGGGGGTCCGCCGTGGCGCGGTCGGCGCCGTCCTGGACGTGACCGATCGCGACCGCGCGGAGGCGCTCGGCGACGCCCTCGGGGTGATCCACCTCCTCGTCCACTCGAGCCACGACATCGTCGGGATCCTGCGCTCCGCCATCCAGGCGGCGTGCGCGGCGCTCGGAGCGGAGACCGCCGCGGTCTCCCTCCGCGAGGGGGAGCACTGGGTCGTGCGCCACGTCTTCGGCCTGCCCGACACGGCGCTCGGGGCGCGGATGAGCGACGACGAGGAGCCGCACGCGCTGCTCGCGATCCGGGAGCGGAGGCCCATCGCCATCGCGGACTGCTGGAACGACGCCCGCACGAACCAGGAGCACATGCGGCGCTGGAACGTCCGCTCGGTGCTGGTCGTCCCGATGGTCGTGCGGGACGAGCCGCTCGGGGTCGCCTACTTCAACTACCATCGGGCGAACCGTCCCCTGGGGCCCGTCGAGGAGGACTTCGGGGCGAAGCTCGGGGCGGCGCTCTCCCTCGCCCTCGAGAACGCCCGGCTCTTCCGCGAGCTGGCCGACTCGGACCGGCGCAAGTCGGAGTTCCTCGCGATCCTCTCCCACGAGCTGCGCAACCCCCTCGCTCCCATCCGCAACGCCATCCACCTCCTCGAGCGGGCCGGGTCCGGGAGCTCCGAGTCGGCGCGCGCGACGGCGATCCTCCGCCGCCAGACCGATCACCTGACGCGCCTGGTGGACGACCTCCTCGACGTGACCCGGATCTCGCGCGGGAAGATCGCGCTCCACCGCTCGCGCCTGGACCTGCGCGAGGTCGCGCGCCGGACGGTGGAAGATCTGCGTCCGGTCGTCGAGGAGAGCGGGGTATCGCTCCGGTTCGAGGACGGAGCGGGGCCGCTGTGGGTGGACGCGGACCCGACCCGCGTCGCGCAGGTGATCGGGAACCTCCTCCAGAACGCCGCCAAGTTCACCCCGGCCCGCGGGCACGTCGTCCTCGCCATCGACGCCGTGGACGGGGCAGCGCGGCTGGTGGTCCGGGACGACGGCATGGGGATGGAGCCGGGCGACGTCGAGCGGATGTTCGAGCCGTTCGCGCAGGCCGAGGCCGGCCTCGCGCGGACGAACGGCGGCCTCGGGCTCGGTCTCGCCCTCGTGAAGGCGCTGGTGGAGCTCCACGGCGGCACGGTCGTCGCGCGGAGCGACGGCCCTGGACGCGGCTCGGAGTTCACGGCGATCCTCCCGCTCGCGGAGGAGCCGGCGGCGAGGCCGGTGCCGACTCCGGCGCCCGTGCCAGGCGGCCGGCTCGTGCTGGTCGTCGAGGACAACCCCGACGCCGCCCGGACCCTCGCGGACGTGCTGGAGCTGCAGGGTCACCGCGTCCTCATCGCGGGCGACGGCGCGGGGGGGCTCGCCCTCGCGCGCGAGGCGCGGCCGGACGTGGTGCTCTGCGACATCGGCCTCCCCGACATGGACGGGTTCGCCGTCGCGCGGGCCCTGCGCGCGGACCCCGCGCTCCGCGGGACGCGGCTCGTGGCGCTCTCCGGCTACGCCTTGCCCGAGGACCGGGCCCGCGCGCGCGAGGCCGGGTTCGACGCGCACCTCGCGAAGCCGGCCTCGATCGAGGAGCTTGCGAGGCTGCTGCGGCCCTGACGCAGCCCGCGCCCCCGCGGGCGAAGCGGGTGCGGCGGCTGGAGCTGGGCGCTATGCACAGAAGTCGCGCCCCGCGCCGGAGCGCGCCGCGGAACCGATCGGGAGGCAGCGCATGAGCACGAATCCAGGGACGTCCGGAGCGGCGGCGGGTCTCGTCACGGTCCGGAGCGAGGGTGGCGTCGCGACCGTGACCCTCGACCAGGGAGACCGGTTCAACCCGCTCTCGACGAGGATGATCGCGGCGCTCGACGAGGCGCTCGACCGCGTCGCCTCCGATCGCTCGAACCGGGTCGTCGTGCTCGCCGGGGCGGGGCGAGGCTTCTGCGCGGGGCACGACCTCAAGGAGATGCGGGCGCACAGCGCGGACAAGGCCTGGCAGGACGAGCTCTTCGCGGGCTGCAGCCGGATGATGGTGAAGCTCACCGAGATCCCCCAGCCGGTGATCGCCCGCGTCCACGGCATCGCGACCGCGGCCGGGTGCCAGCTCGTCGCCACCTGCGACCTCGCGGTCGCCTCGGAGGACGCGCGCTTCGCGCTCCCAGGCGTGAACGTCGGCATCTTCTGCTCGACCCCCGCGGTGGCGGTGGCGCGAAACGTCGGGCGCAAGCGCGCGATGGAGCTGCTGCTCACGGGGGAGCTGTTCGACGCCCGGACCGCGCTCGCCTGGGGGCTCGTCAACCGCGTCGTTTCCGCGGAGCGGCTCGACGCGGAGATCGCCCGGTTCACGTCCATCATCGTGGAGCGGAGCGGGAACGTGGTCGCGAGCGGCAAGCGGGCCTTCTACCGTCAGATCGAGCAGCCGGTCGTGTCCGCCTACGCCCTCGCGAGCGAGGTGATGGCGTGCGGGATGCTCGAGCCCGACGCGGCGGAGGGCATCGACGCGTTCCTGCAGAAGCGTCCGGCGCGCTGGCCGTAGCGGGATCGCTGGACGCGATCAGCTGACGCTCAGAGCAACCCGAAGGCGCCGAGGAGCGCCCCCGCGCCGATCATCCAGAGCAGGTGCAGGCGGGTGCGCCAGACGAGGAGCGCCGCGCCCACCGAGACGGCGACGGGCACGGGGGCGGGCGTCTGCGCCGCGAGGATCCAGGAGGTCGCGACCAGCATCGCGATGGAGATCGGCGCGAGGCCCGCCTTGAGCGCGACGATGGCGCCGTGGTGGCCCCGGCTCGCGCCGAAGCGGGCGACGGCGAGCGCCACGGCCGTGGTCGGGGCCATGAACGCCGCGAGGAGGACGACGGCGCCGAGCAGGCCGGCGATCTCGTACCCGAGGAGCCCCGCGTAGAGCGCGTTCGGACCCGGCGCCGCCTGGGCGAGCGCGACCGACGTCGCGAACTGCGTCGACCCGAGGAGCCCGAGCCGGTCGACGAGGAGCCGGCGCAGCTCGGGGGCGACGGTGAGGGCGCCGCCCACCGAGAGGAGCGCGACCGCCATCACGTTCGCGACGAGGGAGAGCCAGGCCGCGGCGGTCACGGAGCACCCCCGCGTCCGGCGCCGGCGAGCTTCCGCGCCGCGAGGGCCCAGGCCGGCAGGCCGACCGCGAGGAGCGCCCAGACGAGCGGGACGTGCAGGATCGCGACGAGGACGAACGCCGCGAGCCCGAGGAGGAGGCTCGCGGGGACGCCGAGCGTGCTCCCGCGCAGCCCGGCGGCGAGCTTCAGCGCCGTCCCGGCGATGAGGCCCGCCGACACCGCGGAGATCCCGCGGACCGCGCCGGCGACCGCGGGGTGGGACGCGAGGTGGCGCTGCGTCGCGGCGAGGCAGAGGACGACCACCGCGGGGACCGCGAGCAGCCCTGCGAGCGCGGAGAGGGCGCCGCGGACCCCCAGGAACCGGTACCCGGCGAGCACCGAGAGGTTGCAGACGTTCGGTCCGGGGAGCACCTGAGCGACGGCGAGGAGCTCGAGGAACTCGGCGCGGGTGAGCCAGCGCCGCTCCTCGACCAGCACGCGCTGCGCGACCGGGAGGACGCCGCCGAAGCCCTGGAGCGCGAGGCGGGTGAAGGCGACGAAGAGCTCGCCCGCGCCCTTCGGGCGGGGGGCGGGGGTGTCGGGCGTCGCGAGCACGTCCGATTCTCGCATCGGCCGAGGGCGCGTGACAGCGGAAGGCTGCTCCTGCCACGAGCCCGTCGAGAAGACGAGCGCGGCGGCCAGCGTCGCGGTCGGATGGCGAAGCATCAAGGCCCCCGGGCTTCACCGAGAGCGCGATGGTCTCTCGGTCGCGAGGGAGGAGCGCCGTCCCTCGAACGCGGGACAGTTCGCGCCGAGCGGCGGCTCAGATGGTGGTCGCGGCTTGCCGGAAATGACGCAGGTCAAGCTGCGCGCTTGCGCCGCGCCCGAACCGTGCGCACCTGCACGGCCGAAGTCGAACGGGTGACCCCTGGAGGACGCGATGCGCTCGGTCATCGATTTCGCAGAGCTCGATCTCCGGGGCGCGCTCGACTTCGCGATCCTGATCGAGGAGGACGCGCAGCTCCGGTACGAGCAGCTCGCGCGGCTCCTCGGCGACGACGCGGGCGGCGCGGGGGACGTCTTCCGGGCGATGATCGTCACGGAGGCCGGGCACCGGCGCGCGCTCGTCGAGCGCCGCGCCGTCCTGTTCGGCGACGCGCCGCCGCGCATCGAGATCTCGGTCATGGACGAAGGGGTGGAGCGCCCCGACGTCGACGACGACGAGCTGCCCCGCACGGCGCGCGAGGCGCTCGAGCTGTCGCGCGCGGCGGAGCGCCACGCGTACGAGTTCTACCGGGAGGCCCTCCCGTGCCTCCGCGCTCCGGACGCCCGCGCCTTCTTCGAAGGGCTCATGGAGGAGGAGCTCGAGCACGAGGCGATCCTCGCCCGCAAGATCGCCGAGCTGGACGCCCACCCGCCGGCTCCCGCGCCGTCGCGCGCCGCCCGCGCGCCCGCGGAGCGCCAGCGGGAAGGCCTTCCCGACCGCGCGGCGCTCGAGGCCGCCCTGCCGCGCTTCGACGCGGCGACGCGGGCGGTGGCGAGGAGCGTCCTCTTCCGCGGGATGGCGGAGGGCGAGGTCGCCGCGGCCCTCGGCGTCTCACGCCGCTCCGTGGCGCGGAAGCTCACCCGGTTCCTCGGCGTCGCGCGCCAGCACGTCGCGATCGCCGCGACGGCCGCCACGCTCGCCGGCTGCGCGGGCGGGCTGCGCGCGGGAGACCTGGAGAAGGGGCAAGCCCTCCAGCCCCACGCGGCGCAGGCCTCCGAGGCTCCGGCCATCCCCACCGTCCCCGCTCACCTCCGCGGCGAGCGCGTGCAGCGGGAGGACCGCAGCGCGGTCGCGCGCCGGATCCGCGCCGAGGTGGCGAGGCGGATGCCCTCGTACGACTCGACGACGCACGCCCGGATCGCGCGGACCATCGTCGCCGAGGCCATGTCCGCCGGGCTCGACCCGCTGCTCGTCCTCGCCGTCATCCACGTGGAGTCGGCGTTCGATCCGGATGCCTTCTCCCGGGCCGGGGCGGTGGGGCTCATGCAGCTCCTCGAGCCGACGCTGCGGGAGGAGCTCGGGCGCGCCGGGATCGCCCTCGCGGATCCGTCCGATCCGATCACCAACGTCCAGGGCGGGGTCCGCTACCTCCGCCGGCTCGTGAGGGCCTTCGGGGCGCTCGACGTCGCGCTCATGGCGTACAACGCGGGGCCGAACCGGATCCTCGGCCACCTCCAGAAGAGCGGCGAGATCCCCGTGCGATTCCACGAATACCCGAGGCGGGTGAACGAGGAGCTCGGTCGCCTGCGGGGTGCGTCGGGGCCCGACGAGGCGGCGGCCGCGTCCCCGCCGACCGGCGACGACGGCGCCGTGTGAGGCGGAGGCGCGAGCGTAACGGACACGCTCTCGCCGGCCTTTCGTTCGGCCCCGGTTAGAGTGGCGAGATGGATGACCGCAGGACCGGTCGCTTCGACCGCTCGTACTACCGCCGCTACTACCTCGGCCCCCGACGGGTCCACGGCGCGCGTGACATCGCGCACCTCGCGTCGGGCGTCGCCGGCCTCGCCGCCTGGCTGGGCATCGACGTCCGCTCGGTCCTCGACGTCGGAGCCGGGACGGGGCTCTGGGGCCGCTGGTTCCGCCGCCGCCGCCCGCGAGTGAAGGTTCGCTCCATCGACGTCTCCGAGTACGCGTGCCGCGCCTACGGCCACGAGCGCAGGGACATCTCCGCGTGGCGGACGCGCCGCACCTTCGACCTCGTCGTCTTTCACAGCGTCCTCCAGTACATGCCGGACGCGGAAGCGGCGCGTGCGATCGACAACGTCGGCCGCATGTGCCGCGGGCTGCTCTACCTCGAGGCGGTCACACGCGAGGATGCGCCGAACCTCGATCTCGCGAGGACGGACACCGCCATCCACGTCCGGCCTGCCGCCTGGTACCGGTCGCGGCTCTCGCGCCATTTCGTCGAGGTGGGCGCCGGGCTGTGGGCGGCGAAGCGCGCGCAGGTGCGGCTGTACGCCCTCGAGGCGCCGGCGCCCCCGCCGCGGAGGCGCCGCTCTCCGGCTCGGTGAGAAGCTGCGCGCAGGACGCCGACGCGCCGAGCCGCAGAGACCCGGGCACGCCGACGGGCACTCGCACCGGCCGCTCGCGCACCGGGCCCCCTGTCCGCTGCGGGGTGCGCTCGGTCGGGTCCGGCGCCTAGCTTTGGGCGAGGAGGGATTCGACCCATGCTGCAGAGCTCCCCCATGTACGCCTACCTGCCGGCCAAGGACGTGGCCCGCGCGCGGGCGTTCTACGAGCAGAAGATCGGGTTCAAGCCGAAGGAGGAGAACGCGGGCGGCGTCGTCTACGAGTTCGCCGACCACACCGGCTGCTTCCTGTACCCGACGCCCAACGCCGGCACCTCGAAGGCGAGCCAGGCCTTCTGGATGGTGCACGACATCGAGCGCGAGGTCGCCGAGCTCAAGGCGCGGGGCGTGAAGTTCGAGGAGTACGATCTGCCGGGGATGACGTTCCGCGACGGCGTCGCGGCCGGCGTCGGCGGGAAGGCGGCCTGGTTCAAGGACACCGAGGGCAACATCCTGGCGCTCATCCAGGACGGAGCGTGACGCTCGAAGACGGAACGGGCGGTCAGCCGCGAGGCCAACCGCCCGTCTTCCCCGAGCGCCGGGGCGAGGCGTTCAGTGTCGCCGCGGCGGTCGTCCGCGTCCGCGACCGTGCACAAGGTCGGCCCATGGCCACCGATCACACCGGAAAGAAGATGCACCAGCGGACCGGGCGCGTTCCTCCCCACGGACCGGGCGAGCGGGTCATCGACGCGACGTTCGCCACCGACCAGGAACCCGCGGCGGAGAGCCTGCGCCGCGATCCGCCGGTCGAGTACCAGCGCGAGCGGCCCGAGGACGACGTCCCGGGCGTGAAGAAGAGGAGCCGCTGAGGGGGCGGAAACACGAAGGGGAACCCGGTCGCCCGGATTCCCCCGTGTTTCGAGAGCCGACACCCAGAATTGAACTGGGGACCTACTGATTACGAATCAGTTGCTCTACCAGCTGAGCTATGTCGGCGAAGCGTCGAAGCGGCGATTCTCTAGCATCGCTCGCGGACGCTCGCAAGGGCTCGGCTGCAGGGCTCGGCTGGCGGCGCGAGGCGCGTGCTGCGGTCCGTCGCCGCGGGCCCGGACTTAGCTTGCGGGCATGGCGACGAGACGGCGAAGCACGAAGGGGAAGGCGGCCAGGCGGCCGGCGGCAGGAAAGAGCCGGGCGGGCGGAGCGGCGAAGACGCGCAGGCGGACGGCCGGAGCCCGGCGGGCCCGCAGCACGGTGGTGGCTCGCGAGGTCCGGCCCGAGCCCTCCGAGCTCGCGGGCGCGCCCGAACGGACGCCTCTCCGGCTCGCGAAGCCCACGCGGGCGGAGCGGATGCCCGAGGACCCCGCCGCGCCCGCGCCTCCCGGGGAGGCTGCCGAGATGAACGCGGCCGATCGGGCCGCCGCGCAGCTGGCCCGGAAGATTCGAGGAGAGCGCGGGAGCCGCCGCGGAGGACCTCCAGCGCCGGGCGGACGCTGCGTCCAGGGAGCTGGGCCGCCGCCGCAATGAGCTCGAGGAGGAGTCGCTCCGGCGGGAGGAGAGCCGGGACCTGCCGGGCTACGGGGCGATCGCCCTCGAGCTCGCCCTCGGCGCGCTGCGCCTCGCGCGCGCGATGGCGACCGCGCCCTTCCGGATCTTCCTCGCCTTCCTGAGTCCGCGGGAGGCGTAGCCCCGGTCAGAACGACGGGCCGACGGTCAGGTACCAGGCGACCGCGGGCAGATCGAGGCCGATGGCCGCGTCCGCGGCGCGCCCATCGCCGAGCAGGGCGCCGAGCGGCCGCGCCACGCCCAGCCGGACGTCCGTTCGCAGGTAGTACCCGAGCACGATCTCGAGCCGGAGCTCGGCGCCGACCGAGAACCGGAGCTCGTCCGCGGAGAGCGGGTGGCCCGCGAGCGCGACCTGCCCCGGGAGATCGAAGGCGTCGCCCGCGTCGAGGAAGACGGCCCCGTGGACCCGCCGCAGGAAGACCGGCCAGGTGGTGCGGCCGCGCGTGGGGTCC
The DNA here is from genome assembly GCA_963739565.1 of uncultured delta proteobacterium. GTDB lineage: Bacteria > Myxococcota > Myxococcia > Myxococcales > Anaeromyxobacteraceae > Anaeromyxobacter. Next base: position 70,632 of record CAVUBF010000003.1, read on the forward strand.
GCGAGCGGCAGGCGCAGCTCGAGGTTCCCGAGGACGTAGCCGGTGCCGCCGAGGGCGCCGGCGGGGTAGCCGCGGAGCTGGTTCGAGGGCGTCGCGATGCTGCCGGGGAGCAGCGCGGCGGCATCCGGCGCGGTGACCCCGCCGAGCTCGAAGGGGGCGCGCCCGCCGATCGTCCCGTCCGCGACCCCGCCCGCGAGCCGGACGGCGAGGACGACGTGCCTCGTCGGCGGGACGCGCAGGTACTCGGCGATGGAGGCCTGCGCGCGCGCGAGGGTGTAGTCGCTGCCGAGCTCGGGCGCGGCGAGCCCGAGCCCGAGCGTCACGGTCCGGCCCTCCTCGGGCGAGATCGATCGGACGAACCGGCGCGCGTCGGTGTAGCGCGTCTGCACCGTCGCCTCGGAGAGGAAGCCGTCCCGGAACCGGTACGGCTCCCACGCCCGCGGGATCGGACCCTGCGGCTCGATGGACTGGTAGCCGGTGCCGCTCCAGCCGACCCGCAGCGCGAGGGCGCGGGCGAGGCGCGTGAACGTGAACGTCGCCCCGGTGTCGGCGTAGTTCCAGACGCGCTGCAGCCGGTCGGGCGGCCCGGGCGAGTCGTCGACGAGGAGGCTCGACGAGAGATCGAGGCTCGGCCACGACCAGCCGCCCTGGTACGCGAGGGCGTAGCCGGGCTCGCGGGAGTCGGCGCCCCACCAGCCCTCGAGCGTCCAGGCGTGGCGCGCGAGCACGTCGACTCCGCCCGTGATGGCCCCGAAGATCGGCCCGGCGGCGTCGGTCGCGATGACGGGCAGCCAGAAGCTCGGGGCGACGGTGGGCCAGGCGGAGTAGGGGCGCGACGGGATCGGGTCGGGGAGGCTCGTCTCCGCGGCGGTCGGCGCGGCGGAGAGATCCGGCACCGGAGGCGCCTCGAGCGGCTCGAGCCAGCTCGCCTCGTCGAGAGGTACGGTCGCGAGATCCCAGCCCGCCCGGGAGTAGGAGACGAAGACGATCGTCCGGCCGTCGGGCGATACGTCGGGCTCGTACGCGCCGAGCTCGACGTTCGTCACCTGGCGGATCCGGCCGGTGGCGCCCTCCCAGGCGTACAGGTTGAAGACGTTGCCGCGATCCGACGCGAAGAGGAGGAAGCGTCCGTCCGGGGTCCAGGCCGGGGCGGTGTCGAGGGCGTCGTCGTCGGTGACGCGGGAGATCCGTCCGTCCTGCCAGAGCGCGATGTCCCGCCGGCCCCCCTCGTGGAGCTCGAAGGCGACGCGCCCGTCCCGGGCGAGCCGGGGCCGGTAGACCTCGGCGCCGCGGTGTCCGTAGAGGACCTCGGGCTCCTCGCCGGGGCGGCGGCGGACGAGCGCCGTCGTCCCGCCGCCGGTCCGCCGGACGTAGACGAGCGTGCCGTCGGGTCCGACGTCCGGGTCGGTGGCGCGCTCGCCCGAGGTGAGCCGGTGGCGGTGGCCGTCCGCGAGGTCCACCCGGTAGAGGTCGTCGTAGACCCGGTACTCGTGGAAGACCTCGCCGATCGCGACCACCGCCTCGCGCGGCGACGCCACCGCGAGGGCGCCGTTCTGGTCCACGATCGCGACGCGGCCGAGGTCGCGGCCGTCGAGGGCGACGCGCCGCAGCGCCGCCGGCTCGTCGAGGCCGCGCTCCCAGTAGGCGACGAACGATCCGTCGGGCGAGAAGCGCGGGAAGTGCAGGTCGCCGCCGCGGTGGGTGAGGGGCGCCGGCGTGGTCACGGGACGGGAGCGGACCCAGGCGCGCACCCCCTCGGCGTGGGCGCGCTCCGCGGCGGCGTACTCGGCCCACAGCTCCGGGAACTCCTCCCCGCCGAACCAGCCGCGCCCCGCCCACGACGGCGCGTAGGGCCAGATCACCGAGCCCTGATCGGCGACGAAGCCGGCGACGGCGCGCGGGCCGTAGCGCGCCTGCAGGAACCCCATGAAGCGGCCGCCGAGCAGGTACGGGACCTGCCCGAGGGGCCACTCGAGGAAGGGATTCGAGGCCTGGTCGAGGCGCGGGAAGGGGCCGTCGAGGGCGAGGGCGCGCGCCTCCATGTCGAACATCGCCGAGGCGTTCCGCCCGGCGCCGGGGTCGCCGCCGGACTCGTTCGTCACCGCGATCCCCTCGACCATGAAGGAGGGGGTGAGGGCGTTCGGTGGCCAGAGCTTCCCGAAGATCGAGTTCACGACCGACGGGACGCCGCCGACGTGGTCGAGGTGAAGGATGTGCGTGTACTCGTGCTCGACGAGCTGGCGCATCCAGCTCCGGTAGTCCTGGAGCTCCGACCCCGCCGACGGCGGCACCGCGTAGAGCCGCACGATGTCGTAGGGGACCGGCGTCGCCGAGCCGTTCGCGTCGTCCACGTCGTCGGAGAGGACGATCTCGGTCCGCCGCGGCTCGTACCCGAGCCTCGGCGCGAGGAGCGCGTTCGCGCGCTCGGCCTCCCGGGCGACCTCCTGCGCCAGCTCCTCCTCGCCCTGGTGGTAGTGGATCCGGAACCGGGGCGTGTCGAGGGTCCTCCAGCGGAAGGCCGGGTCGTAGGGCTGCCCCCGCGCCGCGCTCGCGGCGAGGAGGAGGGCGACGGCCGCGGCCCGCTTCACCGCGGGCGCCTCGTGCGCGCGGAGGCCGTCCGCCGGGACGCCCCCGTTCGCCCCGCGCGGCGCCGCGCCGGCGAGGGCTTGCGGGTCGGGCGCCGGACCGGCACGCGCTCCTCGAGGAACGCGCCGACGGTCCGGGCGACGAGCGCCGGGTGCTCCACCGGGCCGACGTGGGTTCCGCCCGGCAGCACCACGAGCTCGCTCCCGGGGATGGCCTCGTGCATCGCGACGGAGAGGCGCATCGGCGTGAAGCCGTCCCGCTCGCCCGCGAGGACGAGCGTCGGGACGCGGATGGCGGGGAGGTGGGCGGAGGCGTCGTGCGCCGCCGCCGACTCGAGGAGCCGGACGAACACGGGCGCGCTCACCTGCGCGAGGTCGTCGAAGTAGGACTGCAGGTCCTCACGCGGGACGAGGGCGCGGTTCACCTCGAAGGCGAGGGCGTACTCCATCGCGACCTCGCTCCGGACGATGGCGCGGAAGCCCGCCGCCGCCGCGACCGGCCACCGGTCGAAGATCGCGCGCGCGAACGGGAACACCCGCCCCAGCAGCGCCGAGTCGTGGAAGGTGTCGAGGACGCGCCCGGGCGCGCCGCAGACGAGGACGAGCCCCGCGACCCGCTCCGGCGCGCGGCGGTGCGCCTCGAGGACGATCTGCACGCCCATGGAGTGGCCGGCGAGGACGGCGCGCTCCTCGCCCGCGGCGTCGAGCACCGCGAAGAGGTCGTCGACGCAGGCGTCCACCGTCGCGGAGGTGAGATCCCGGGGCGGGTCGCTCCGCCCGTGGCCGCGGTAGTTCCAGTGGATCACCCGCCGGGTCCTGCGCGAGCGCCGGCGCGAGCCGGCGCCAGACGTATCCGGCGCAGCCGATGCCGTCGGTGAGGAGGACCGGCGGCGCGCCGCGGCCGCGGCTCGTCCAGGCGAGGCGGGAGCCGTCGGACGCCAGGGCGTGGTGCAGGGTGAGGGGCATGGTGTCGTGGCCCGGCAGGGCGGGCGCCCGGCGGGGCGGCCCCGCGGTCCCCGCGGCTCCGTGCACGGAGTAGAGTACGCAGGGCGGAGGTTCTCAAGCGGAATGTCGCACGATCACCCCCACGGCGGGCACGGCCACCTGCACCACGCGTCCCACGCGGGGCCGCACGGCCACGTCCACGACGCGGAGCACCAGCGCGCCGCGCACGGCGCCGGCACGAGCCTTCGGCGCCTCGGGTGGTCCCTCGTCCTCACCGCGACCGTGATGGTCGCGGAGGCGGTGGGCGGCGTCCTCTCCGGGTCGCTCTCCCTCATCTCCGACGCCGGGCACATGCTGACGGACGCGGGGGCGCTCGGCCTCGCCCTCGTCGCCGCCTACCTCGCGACGCGCCCCGCCGACGACAAGCGCACCTTCGGCTTCCGGCGCGCGGAGGTGCTCGCCGCCGCAGATCAACGTGGGCGCGCTCGTGGTCCTGTCCGGCTGGATCGGCTGGCAGGCGGTGGAGCGGCTCGGCGGCGGTGGCCAGCCCATCGACCTGAGGCTCATGGCGATCATCGCGGGCATCGGCCTCGCCGCGAACCTCGCCATCCTCCGGTTCCTCCAGCACGAGCACGGGCTCAACGCGCGCTCGGCGTTCCTCCACGTCGTCGCCGACACCGTGTCGTCCGTCGCGATCCTCCTCGGCGCCGGCGCGATGGCGCTCCACCCGGACCTGTGGTGGCTCGACCCCGTCCTCTCCATGGTGATCGCGGCGCTCATCCTGTGGGGCGCCGGACGGCTCGTCCTCGAGATCACCGACATCCTCATGGAGTCGGTCCCGCGCCACCTCGACGTCGCGGAGGTCACGCGCCAGATGGAGTCGGCGGACGGCGTCATCGCCGTCCACGACCTGCACATCTGGACCATCTCCTCGGGCATGTACGCGCTCTCCGCCCACGTCGTCGTCCACGTCGACGCGGTGGGGCGGAACGACGAGATCCTCACCGCGGTGAAGGGCGGGCTCCGGCGGACGTTCGCGATCGACCACACCACGATCCAGATCGAGTCCGCCGACTACGCCCACGTGGACGACGTCCACACCCACTGAGCTCCGAGGACGCGCGCCTTCGGGCGCGCGTCCGAGCGGCTGCCTGTCGCGCGTGCGGTACCGTTCGACCTCACGCCACCGCGTGCCCCGCCCGCCCTCGCGGTGGGGTATACCGGGATCCGTGCTGTCGCCAGCCCTGGCCTACCGCCCTGCGAGCGTCGTGGACCGGCTCCCGCACCGGAGCGGGGCGTGCCCGCTCTCGGCCCGCGATCTCGTCGCCGCCGCCTCCGAGACGCGGGCTCGATCCTCCCGCTCATCCGCGCGCCGATCGCTGGCGTCGCCCGCGGCGCCCTGGTCGCCGCGAAGGAGCTCTCTGCCATCATCGGGCTCGCGCTCCCGCACGGGGTCCCGTCGCGCGCCTGGTTCGACGCGGTGGCGCGCGCGGCGGACGAGATCTGCCGCCGGCCTCCCGATCTTCCTCTCCGCCGACGTGGTGGTGGCGGGGGAGGGCGGGACGCAGGTCGAGTTCGCCGCGCGCGAGGCGTGGCGCCTCGTCGACGACGGCCTCACCCACCTCGCCATCGACGTCTCCGCGGTCGCCCCGGGAGAGCGCGGGCGCGTGGCGGGCGAGGTCGCCGAGGCCGGGTTCGATCGCGGCCTGAGCGTCGAGATCGTGGTGCCCCTCGGGGAGGGCGCGCAGGTCGGTCCGCGCGCGGCGGACCTCTTCGAGGAGGTGTCCCGGCGGGGGTCCGCCCCGGACCTCGCCGGCGTGCGCTGCCCGGCGCCGGCGGACGACGCGCGAGGCCCGGATGCAGGCCGCCGCCCTCGCGCGGATCTCGCTCGCGCTCTCCGGGGTCCCGGTGATGCGCCGCGGGCCCGTGACCCCGCGGCTCCTGGAGCTGCTCCGGGACTCGCCGGTGAAGGCCTGCGAGGACGGCGGGGCGGCGGCGGCCGGCGCGATGCAGCTGCTCCCGCTCGAGCTCGTCGGCGGCGAGGCCGAGCCCACCCGCGCGAGCCCGCACGAGCGCGCCGCGGCGGAGCTCTCCGACGAGGCGGCGGACCGGCTCGAGGCGCGCGCCTACGTCGAGACGGTGGACCTCATCGAGCGGCTCGGGGCCCGCGGCGGCGCGCCGGGCGTGGTCCGGGCGCTCGAGCGCAGGCGGCTCGCGGCGGTGACGCGGATCATCGCGGGGGCGGCGCGCGGGCGCCGGCTCGCGGCGCCGCGGGGGACGCGGACCCGGCCGACGAGCGACAAGGTCCGCGGCGCGGTGTTCAACGTCCTCGGCCAGTTCTTCGACGGCGGGGACGTGCTCGACCTCTACGCCGGCACCGGCGCCCTCGCCCTCGAGGCGCTCTCCCGCGGCTGCGCCCGGGCGGTCTGCGTCGAGGCGGACCGGGAGGCGGCGGAGGTGATCGCCGCGAACGCCGAGGCCTGCGGGGTCGCCGACCGGGTCGAGGTCCGACGCGGGCGCGTCCTGGACGTCGTCCCGCGGCTGCCGCCGGGCCGCTTCGCCCTCGCCTTCATCGACCCACCGTACGAGGAGGGACCCGAGGCGGCCCTCGCCCTGCTGGAGGGGGCCCTGGCGCCGGGGGGCGCGCCGTGGCGGAGCACGACGCCCGGCAGCCGCCGGCGGACCGGTACGGCGCGCTCGTCCTCGCCGATCGCCGGCAATGGGGCGGCACGGGAATGTCGATCTACGTCCGCGAGCTGATCCTATACTTCGCGCCCGCATGCCGAAGCGCACAGCCATCTATCCCGGCTCCTTCGACCCGCTGACCAACGGCCACCTCGCGATCATCCAGCGCGGCCTGAAGGTGTTCGACCGGCTCCTGGTGGCGGTGGCGAACAACCCGGAGAAGAAGCCGCTCTTCACCGCCGTCGAGCGCAAGGCGATGATCTCCGACGCGGTCGGGAACGACCCGCGCGTCGAGGTGGACTCCTTCGACAGCCTGCTCGTCGACTACGTGCGCCGCCGGGGCATCCACACCGTGCTCCGCGGGCTGCGCGCCGTCTCGGACTTCGAGTTCGAGTTCCAGATCGCGAACATGAACCGGCACCTCCTGCCGGATCTCGAGACGGTCTTCGTGATGACGGGCGAGGACTACTTCTTCGTCTCGGCGCGGATCGTCCGCGAGGTCGCGACCTTCGGCGGCGACGTCTCCGCCTTCGTGCCCGCGAACGTGCTCGAGGCGCTCCGCAAGAAGCTCGCGGGCAGGGTCATCGGCGGCTAGGTCGCCCGCGCGCTAGTCGTGCATCCCGAGCACGGCCATCCGGCCGCGCTCGCGCGCCATGAACAGCACCACGGTCCGGCCGCCCACGTCGCCGATGGCGATCATCACGCCCTGGCGCACGAGCGGGGCGATGCGGGCGGGGGGCTTCCCGAACCTCGCGGCGGCGTCGGTCGCCTGCAGCACCTCGAGAGCGCCCACCGCCGGCGGGGAGGCGGGCCGCCGCGCGACGAGGAGGTCGCGCCAGGTCCTGCGGATGGTCTCCTGACCGGACAGCAGGTCGCCGTCGAACGAGAACCGGTCCGAGGCGGCGCGGGCGAGCTCGGTGGCGTCGCCCCGGGCGAGCGCCTCGAGGAACGCGCGGGCGGCGCGCTCCGCGTCGTCGCGCTCGGGGAGGGGGCGCGGGGCGGCGCCCTTCGAGTCGCGCGTCGGCTCGGGGTCGCGCGGTCGAGGTCGAGGTCGCGGTCGAGGTCGAGGTCGGGGTCGAGGTCGAGGTCGAGGTCGGGGTCGAGGTCGGGGTCGGGGTCGAGGTCGAGGTCGGGGTCGAGGTCGAGGTCGGGGTCGGGGTCGGGGTCGGGGTCGGGGTCGGGGTCGAGGTCGGGGTCGCGGCCGGCACGCGCCGCCGCGGGGGCGGTGACGCGACGGGCGCCTCCTGCGCGGACCCGGCCTCGGGGGTCGCCGCGGGCGGCGCCTCCGGCCTCGCCGGCGCAGCGGCCGGCGCGCGGGATCCCGGAGGGGGCTCCTCCGCCGGCGGAGCCTGTGCGAGCGCGAGCGCCGCCGCGAGCGCGAGACCGTTCATCGCACGCGGAGCGTATGCTAGCTTCGAACCCATGGCCAGCGCGCCCATCGAGGCCTATGGCGACCTCGCCACGACCGCGTTCGTCGACTCGTCGGTCCTGTTCCGTTCCCTCGACGAGGGCGCGCGGGTCGACCTCCTCCGCGTCGGCCACGTCGTGAGCTACCTCCCGGGCGAGGTGATCCCGCAGGAGGGCGACGACGGCTTCTACCTGCTCACCGACGGCTCGGCGGCGGTGCTCGCCGCGTCGGCGGCCGGTCCCGTCGAGATCTACCGCCTGGATCGCGGCGCCTTCTTCGGCGTCGGCCGGGCGCTCGGCAGCCCGCGTCCCGCGACCTCGCTGCAGGCCCTGACGGACGTGACGGTGGTCGCCTTCCCGGCGCCGGTCGTCGCCGCCATGGCCGAGCAGTTCCCGAAGGTGAGGAAGCTCCTGCTCGCGATCCAGGCGGTCCGGGATCGCGAGGCGGCGAGCCGGCTCGCGTCCTAGCCCGGCCGCCTGGGCCCCTGTCGCCGGAGGGGCTCGGCCCCCGCCGTTGCTCGGGATTTTTCCGGGCGGCGGACGTGTCTCCGCGCCAGACAATTATGCTAGGTTCCCGCTCCCCATGCCCCGCCGTACCGACATCAAGAAGATCATGATCGTGGGCTCCGGGCCGATCGTCATCGGCCAGGCCTGCGAGTTCGACTACTCCGGCACCCAGGCCTGCAAGGCGCTGAAGGAGGAGGGGTACGAGATCGTCCTCCTCAACTCCAACCCGGCGACCATCATGACGGACCCCGGGTTCGCCGACCGCACCTACGTCGAGCCGATCACCCCCGAGGTCGCCGAGCAGATCATCGCCCGGGAGAAGCCGGACGCGCTGCTGCCCACCCTCGGCGGCCAGACCGCCCTCAACCTGGCCGTCGCCCTGGCGAAGAACGGGGCGCTCGAGCGCCACGGCGTGAGCTCATCGGCGCCTCGCTCGAGGCCATCGAGAAGGCCGAGGACCGCCAGCTCTTCAAGGACGCGATGAACCGGATCGGCGTCGGCATGCCGCGCTCCGGGTACGCGACGAGCTGGGAGGAGTCGCCGCGCGATCGCGCGGGACATCGGCTTCCCCATCATCATCCGCCCGTCCTTCACCCTCGGCGGCGAGGGCGGCGGCGTCGCCTACAACCTCGAGGAGTTCGAGCCGCTCGCGCGCCGGGCCCTCACGCTCAGCCCCACCCACACGATCCTCTGCGAGGAGTCGATCATCGGGTGGAAGGAGTACGAGCTCGAGGTGATGCGCGACAGGAAGGACAACGTCGTCATCATCTGCTCCATCGAGAACTTCGACCCGATGGGCGTCCACACCGGCGACTCGATCACCGTCGCGCCGGCGCAGACCCTCACCGACAAGGAGTACCAGGTGCTGCGCGACGCCTCGATCCGCATCATCCGCGAGATCGGCGTCGAGACCGGCGGGTCCAACATCCAGTTCGGCGTGCACCCGGAGACCGGGCGCATGGTCGTCATCGAGATGAACCCGCGCGTGTCGCGGTCGCTCGGCGCTCGCGTCGAAGGCCACCGGGTTCCCCATCGCGAAGATCGCCGCGAAGCTCGCGGTCGGCTACACGCTCGACGAGATCAGGAACGACATCACCCGCAAGACCCCGGCCTCGTTCGAGCCGACCATCGACTACGTCGTCACCAAGATCCCGCGCTTCGCCTTCGAGAAGTTCAAGGGCGCCGACGACACCCTCACCACCCAGATGAAGTCGGTGGGCGAGGTGATGGCGATGGGGCGCACCTTCCAGGAGAGCGTCCAGAAGGCGATCCGCGGCCTCGAGATCGACCGCGCCGGCTTCGAGTCGCCCCTCGGCAAGCGGCCGGGCGAGGCCTACGCCCCGGCCGAGCGTGGACCGGGTCAAGGCGGAGGCGCGGGTCCCCCGCGCCCACCGGCTGTTCTGGGTCGCCGAGGCGTTCCGGGCCGGGCTCTCGGTGCGAGGAGGTCTTCGACCTCACCGCCATCGACCCCTGGTTCCTGCGCGAGATCGAGGAGATCGTCCAGGTCGAGGCCGAGGCTCGCGAAGGCGGGCGCGCCCCGCACCGCCGAGGCCTTCCGCGCCGTGAAGGCGATGGGCTTCTCCGACAAGCGGCTCGCCCAGCTCACGCGGGTGACGGAGCGCGAGATCCGCGACGCGCGCCACGCCCTCGGCGTCCGCCCGGTCTTCAAGCGGGTCGACACCTGCGCGGCCGAGTTCGAGGCCTACACCCCGTACCTCTACTCGACGTACGAGGAGGAGTGCGAGGCGGCGCCGACGGACCGCGAGAAGGTGATGATCCTCGGCGGCGGCCCGAACCGGATCGGCCAGGGGATCGAGTTCGACTACTGCTGCGTGCACGCCTGCTTCGCGCTGCGGGAGGCCGGGTTCGAGACCATCATGGTCAACTGCAACCCGGAGACGGTCTCCACCGACTACGAGACCTCCGACCGGCTCTACTTCGAGCCGCTCACGCTCGAGGACGTCCTCGAGATCGTCCACGTCGAGAAGCCGAAGGGGCTCATCGTCCAGTACGGCGGCCAGACGCCGCTCAAGCTCGCCGTCCCGCTCCACGAGCTGGGCGTGCCGATCTTCGGGACGACCCCCGACGCCATCGACCGCGCCGAGGACCGCGAGCGCTTCTCCGCGCTCATCGAGAAGCTCGGGCTGCGCCAGCCGCAGAACGGCATGGCGCGGAGCCCCGAGGAGGCCTTCGCGGTCGCCCGCCGCATCGGCTACCCGGTGATGGTCCGCCCGTCCTACGTCCTCGGCGGCCGCGCCATGGAGGTCGTCTACGACGACACGGACCTCGAGACCTACCTCCGCGAGGCGGTCCAGGCCTCCAACGAGCGGCCGGTCCTCGTCGACCGGTTCCTCCGCGACGCCGCCGAGGTGGACGTCGACGTGGTCTCCGACGGCAAGGACGTCGTGGTCGGCGGCGTCATGGAGCACATCGAGGAGGCCGGCATCCACTCCGGCGACTCCGCCTGCGCCCTCCCGCCCTTCAGCCTCGCCCCCGAGGTGGTGACGGAGATCGAGCGGCAGTCGATCGCGCTCGCCCGCGAGCTCGACGTGGTCGGCCTCATGAACGTGCAGTTCGCCATCCAGGGGAAGGACGTCTACGTCCTCGAGGTGAACCCCCGCGCGAGCCGGACGGTGCCCTTCGTCGGCAAGGCGACCGGCGTGCCGCTCGCGAAGGCGGGCTCGCTCTGCATGGTGGGCAAGAGCCTGCAGGACGCGGGCGCGCTCGGCACGCCGCGGCCCAAGCACGTCTCGGTGAAGGAGGCGGTCTTCCCGTTCGCCCGCTTCCCGGGCGTCGACACGGTCCTCGGGCCGGAGATGAAGTCGACCGGCGAGGTGATGGGCATCGACGACCGACTTCTCCCGGGCGTTCCTCAAGGCCCAGGCGGCGGCGGGCAACGCCCTGCCGCAGTCCGGGGAGGGCAAGCGCGCGTTCGTGTCGGTCCGCGACGCGGACAAGCCGGCGATGGTCGAGCTCGCCCGGTCGCCTCGTGAAGCTCGGGTTCGAGGTCCTCGCCACCGGGGGGACGAGCCGCTTCTTCCAGGAGCACGGGCATCCCGACCACCCCGGTGAAGAAGGTGCAGGAGGGCCGCCCCTCCATCGTCGACCGGATCAAGGACGGCGACGTGCACTTCGTCGTGAACACCACCGCGGGCAAGCGCGAGATCGCCGACAGCTACTCGATCCGGCGCGAGACCCTGATGAAGGGCCTGCCGTACTGCACGACCCTCACCGCCGCCCGGGCCGCGGTGGCCGCCATGGAGGCGGCCCGCGGCAGGGCCTCCGGCGGTCCGCTCGATCCAGGAGTACCACCGGGCGTCACGTTGACACGGCGCCCTGGCGCGCAATACTGAACCACGATGGAAGCGGCCGCCCCGGAGCTCCCGGGCCGGCCGCCTCGCTTTTTTATTCGAAGGGAAGGTGAGGAATGTCCCAGCGCGTCCCCATGACCCCGGGCGGCCTCGTTCGGCTGAAGCAGGAGCTGAAGCGGCTCAAGAACGTCGAGCGGCCCAAGATCGTGAAGGAGATCGCCGAGGCGCGCTCCCACGGCGACCTCTCCGAGAACGCCGAGTACCACGCGGCGAAGGAGAAGCAGAGCCACATCGAGGGGCGGATCCAGCAGGTGGAGCACTGGATCGCCTCCGCCGAGGTCATCGACGTCTCGAAGCACGCCGGCGACCGGGTCGTGTTCGGCGCCACCGTCACCCTCGAGGACTCCGAGTCCGGCGACGAGGTGACCTACCGGATCGTCGGCGAGCTCGAGGCCGATCTGAAGCTGGGCCGGATCTCGCGTCACGAGCCCCATCGCCCGCGCCCTCATCGGCAAGGAGGAGGGCGACGTCGCGGTGGTGCAGAGCCCCGGCGGGACGAAGGAGTACGAGGTGAAGGCCGTCGAGTTCGTCGAGGAGGACGTCCCTGGCGAGTCCGGCGAGTAGGGTCGCTCCGGCGGTGACGCCGGTCCGGTTTCGTGCTTTCGTCGCGGCGCCGCGTGCGCGGCGCCCATGATCGACGTAGAGCGGCTCACCTTCGACTACCCCGGGACGCGGGCGCTCCAGGGCGTCGCGTTCCACCTCCCGCGCGGCTCCATCACCGCCCTCGTCGGCCCGAACGGCGCCGGCAAGACCACGCTCCTGCGCTGCCTCGCGGCGCTCGAGCAGCCGCTCGAGGGGACCGTCCGCGTGGACGGCGTGGACGCGCTCGCGGACCCGCGCGCGTGCCACCGGCGCCTCGGCTACCTCTCCGACTTCTTCGGGCTCTACGACGACCTCACCGTCGAGCAGTGCCTCCGCCACGCGGCGGCGATCCGCGAGGTGCCGCGGACGCAAGAGCGCGACGCCGTCCGGCGCGCCGCCGAGCGGCTCGGGATCCTCAATCGGCTCGGCTCCCGGGCGGGGGAGCTCTCCCGCGGGCTGCGGCAGCGGCTCGCCATCGCGCAGGCGATTGTCCACGAGCCGCCGGTGCTGCTGCTCGACGAGCCCGCGTCCGGCCTCGACCCCGACGCGCGCCACGCCCTCGCGTCGCTCTTCCTCCGGCTGCGCGACGACGGGATGACGCTCCTCGTCTCCTCGCACATCCTCGCCGAGCTCGACGCCTACTCGACTCACATGCTGGTCCTGCGCGCGGGGCGGATCGTCTCGCACGAGCCGCTCGCGTCCTCGCGGGCGAGCGCCGCCGGGCCGGTGGCGGTCACGCTCGAGCTGGCCCGCCCGTTCGACGGGATCGCCGACCTGCTCCGCGGCGTCGACGGGGTGGCCGCGGTCCGGGTGGAGGGGCTCACCGTCACGGCGGAGCTGCCCGGCGACGCCGAGGCGCGCGCCCGGATCCTGCGGCTCCTGGTCGAGGCCGGGGCGCCGGTGTGCGCCTTCGGCGGCGGGCGGCGCTCGATGGAGGAGGCCTACCTCGCGACGGTCGCCGCGCCGGCGCGGGCGGGGGAGCGCCGATGATTCTCGAACCCCGAGCTGCGCCGGAACCTCTGGATCGAGGCGACCCCGGCCCGCCTGCTCCTCCTCCCGGCGATCCTCGCCGGCGTCTTCTACGTCGCGTACGCGGCGGACGATCACCGCCTCGGGTCCGGCGTCGCCTCGGCCGCGCTCGTCGCGTTCGCGGGGCTCACCTGGCTGTGGGGCGCCCACCTCGCGTCCGAGTCGGTGCTCGCCGAGCTGCGCGGGCGGACCTGGGATGCGCAGCGGATGGGCGGCCTGCGGCCGTGGACGCTCGCGTGGGGCAAGCTCGCCGGCGCGACCGTGATCCCGTGGTACGGCGGAATCCTGTGCCTCGCCGTGTACGCGGCCTCGACGCCCGGCCCCGTCGCCAATCCCTTCCCGGGGGCGCGCCAGGGCTGGACGGCGACGATGTTCCTCCTCGCCGCGGTCCTCGCCCAGGCCGCGACGCTCTTCGCCGCGCTCCACTCCGCCGGTCGCGACCGCGTCGCCTCCAGGGCCCAGTCGAGCGCCTACCTCGCCTTCGTGCTGCTCGGGGTCTACCCGCTCGTGTCCTTCGGGGCCTCGCGCTCGCAGCTGCGCTGGTACGGCGCCGACGTCGCGCCGCTCGACTTCGTCGTCGCCTCGCTCGCGGCCTTCGCCGCCTTCGCGGTGGCGGGAGTCTGGGTCCGCATGCGGCACGAGCTGCGCGTCCGCACGCCGCCGCTCCTGTGGCCCGCCTTCGTCCTCTTCGCGATGGCGTGGGCCGGAGGCTTCTCGGGCGAGGCCCGCAGGCCGACGGCGCGCGGCGCGGCGGTGGCTATCGCCTTCGGCGTCGCGGTGGCGCTCACCTGGGCGACCGCGCTCGTCGACCGCAAGGACCCGGTGGCGTTCCGCCGGCTCGCGCGGGCGGTGCGGGAGTCCTCCTGGCGGCGCGCCGTCGAGGAGCTCCCGCCCTGGCTCCTCGCGCTCCCGTTCGCGCTCGGCGCCGCGCTCGTGCTCCTCGCCGCCCCCGGCCTCCTCGCGGACCCGGCGGAGCACCTCCAGGTGCGGCTCTCCGTCACGGCGGTGACGTTGTTCCTGGTCCGCGACCTGGCGCTCCTCCTCCACCTCGCCCTCGGCTCCCGCCCGCGCCGGGCGGAGCTCTTCGCGATCGTCCTCCTCCTCGCCGGGTACGTCCTGGTGCCGCTCGTGCTCGGGGCTCTCGGGTCGAAGCCGCTCGCGGCGCTCTTCTACCCGGACACGGACCGCGCGGCCTGGAGCGCGGCGGGGGCGTTCCTGCAGGCGGCGCTCCTGACCGGGCTCCTCGCTCGCCGCTGGCGGGCGCGGGAGTCGAGCGTGGCCGGCGCGGGCGGGTAGCGCCCCGGGGGCGCCCGGTCAGCGGGGCGAGGGCGGAGAGTCGAGCCGCATCCGCGCCGCCTCGACCTTCGCCCTCAGGGACGGGTCGGAGACGCCGGGGAGCGCGACCAGCCGCCGGAAGGCCTCCTGCGCCTCCGCGTGCCTCCCGAGCCCCTCGTAGAGCCCGCCGGAGCGGGCGAGGGCGGTCGCGGCCGCGTTCGGTCCGGACTGCTGGCACGCCGCGTCGGAGCCGACCGCGAGGAACCGCTCCGCGGCGACGACCCGATTCCCGGCGGCCTCCCAGGCGGTCCCCGCCTGGAACGCGGCGAGGCAGCGCTCCTTCCCGTCCGGGAACGCGGCGGGGTAGCGATCGTACTCGGCCGCCGCGTCCGCGTGGCGCCCCTGCTTCGACGAGCGTCCCGGCGCGCTCGAGGAGGGCCGCCGCGGTCGCCGGCGCCTCGCGCGCGCCCGGGGCGGGCGCGGCCGCGACGAGCTCGGCCACCACCGCGGGGACGACCGCCGCGAGGGCGTCCTCCGTCGCGGCGGTGAACCGGGCCGCCCGCGCCACCGCGACCGCCTTCTTCGCGTCGACGAGGAGCAGCGAGAGCCGGTACTGGGACCCGAGCTGGCCCGCCTGCCCCGAGAGCACGAGATCCGCGCCGACGGTGGTCCCGAGCTCGGACAGGCAGGCCGCCTCGGTGCAGCCCATCGCCCGCTGCTGCTGGGCGTAGTTGAGGGCCGCGGCGAGGTCCCCGCGGCCGATCACCTGGAACCGGCCGGTCCTCGCGAGCTCGGTCGCGACGACGTCCTCGAGCACCTGGACCGCCGCAGGGCTGACGCCCTGCGCGGCCTGGATGGACCAGACCGCGACCTTCTGGGCCGCCGCGGCGCGCGGCTCGGCGGCGGCGAGCGCGAGGGCGAGGAGGGCGGCGGTCATGACGCCTCCGCTACTTCGCCTTCTCCTGCTGCCACTCGTTCACGACGCTCTCGGCGCGGGTGTCGATGTCCTGCTTCACCGCCTCCGAGAGGTTGCCGGCCTGCTTCAGCCCCTTCAGCGCGTCGACGAAGGTCTTCGTGTCGAGGGCGGCGAGGGCGAAGTGCACCTTGAGCTTCTCGTTGTAATGGGTCTTCGGGATCGCCACCGCGTGCAGCGTCTCGTCGACGGTGCTCTGCGAGAGCGAGCCAATCTTCTGGACCGACTCCTCGCCGGCGCCGGACTTGGAGACGCTGTCCTGGACCGCGCGGGTGAAGCCGTCCACCTTCGTCTTCACGACGGACGCCATCTCGACGCGGGCGCGGGTCGCGGCGGCGTCGCGACCGAGGCTCAGGGAGGAGACTCCCTCGGCGGTCCCGACCGCGCAGAGCATGCCCTTCAGCTCGGGGAGCGTACACGGGCCGGACCGCGTGCAGGTCCAGTCGGGGCCGGTCTGGCACTCCGGCGCCTTGGCGACGGGCGCAGGCGGCGCGTGGGAGCAGCCGGCGGCGAGGGCCGCGGCGGAGAGGCAGGAGAGCAGGGTCGTCTTGGTCACTGGGACGCTCCGGGTGAAGGTGGACCGCGCATCCTACCCATGGACGCCACGCGGCGCGACAGTCATGCGTTCCAGGGATAGCGGCCTTCGCGATCGGTGCGGTACCTTGCCTTTCGCTACCCGTGAAAATCGAGGTGCGAGGCCCCATGGTCCGAATCCCGAAGCTACTGGCGATGCTGGCGCTGTGGGGAATTGCGGGGGGCGCCGTAGCGCAGTCGCCCGCGCCGCAGTCGCCGTCGACCCCCGTCGAGTGGAGCTCGATGTCCCGCGCGAAGGTCGCGGTCCCGCTCCCCGCGTCCGGCCCGATGGCGTCCGAGCTGTCGTCGCGCCCATCGCCGCCGAAGTGGGCGGATGTCCCACTTCCGCCTCCGCCCGGCGCGAGGCCCGGCGCGAAGCCCGGCGCGAAGCCCGCGCTGGCGCCGGCGGCGCAGGAGTTCACCGCGCCGCCGCCCTCAGGCGCCGCTGCGATGGCGACCGGAGGCGGCGTCGCCGCCATCGCCGCGCAGGACTACTCCGCGCCGCCCGCCGGCGAGGGCGGACCCGGCGAGGCCAAGGTGAAGTCGGCCGTGGACCAGACCGGCGCGATGATCACGATCACCCAGGACCTCGACTCCGACAGGATCCGCCAGGACTGGGCGGCGAAGGGCGGGACGATCCCGGGCTTCGAGCTCAACGCCGGGATGACGCTCCTCTACAAGAACCTCTCGGAGCAGGCGGGCGAGGGCGCGTACATGTCCGGCGTCGGCTTCAACGTCGGCGGGCGGGTCGTCCTGCTCACCCTCGAGCCGCCGAAGTACGAGACCCGGGACAAGAACTGGACGGCCTGGAAGATCGGCGGCGGCCTGGACCTCGGCGCCCTCACCACCACCATCTACACCCCGCCCATCTACGTCCTCGGAAGGCAGGTCGGCGGCGGCGAGATGACCGCGTCGGTGAGCACGATGACGCTCGTCGGGACCTTCGGGTTCATGAAGGCGTTCGGCTCCTTCGACTCGCCGAGCGAGTGGTCCGGCTTCGCCATCGGCGCGGACTGGGCCCCGAGCTACCAGAAGATGTCGATGACCGACTCGCAGTCCGGCACGGTGACGGAGAACACGAGCTTCAACGCCGCCGGCTTCGCGATCAACTTCGAGAGCGGGTCGATGCAGTCGATGGCCTCGAAGATGGGGAAGAAGGCGAAGATGAAGGTGTCGCTGTTCTTCCTGCCGCCGACCGGGGACATCCCGTTCATGATGACCGCGTCGATCGCCGCCGTCTGGTACTGACGCAAGCCCGCGCCCTCGAGCCCCCGACATCACCATGCGCCTCGCCCTCGCCGCCCTCCTCGCCGCCCTCGCCGCGTGCGCACCCGTCCAGGTCAGCCGCCTCGACACGAAGCAGGAGAAGGACCTCTCCGGCCGCTGGAACGACACCGACGCCCGGCTCGTCGCCGAGGAGATGATCCCCGACAGCCTGGGCCGCCCCTGGCTCCCCGCTGCCCAGCAGCGGCTCGGGCGCACCCCCACGGTGATCGTCGGGGTCGTCCGGAACCAGAGCCTCGAGCACATCAACACCGACTCCTTCGTCGAGGCGCTCCAGCGGGCGCTCATCAACTCCGGCAAGGTCGCCTTCGTCGCGAGCCAGGCGGAGCGCGGCCAGCTCCGCGACGAGCGGAAGGACCAGGACCAGAACGCCTCGGACGCGACCCGCAAGGTTCACGGGGAGGAGCAGGGAGCCGACCTGGCCCTCTCCGGCGCCATCAACGCGATCCAGGACGAGGTCCAGGGCGAGAAGGTCGTCTTCTACCAGGTCAATCTCAAGCTGCTCGACGTGCAGTCCAACCAGATCGTCTGGAACGGCCAGAAGCAGATCAAGAAGTACGTGGTCCGCTCCGCCGTCACCTGGTGAGGAGGCCGCCCCGTGTCCCGTCTTCGCTTTCCGGTCGTCGCCGCATCCGCCGCCGTCGCCCTCGCGGGCTGCATCCCGCCGTCCGTCGCCTACCGCGAGCGCCTGTCCGACCTCGTCGCCGAGCGCCAGTGGGAGGCGACGGTCAGCGCCATCGACGAGGCGAAGGAGGACAAGTACGGCGAGAACGACAAGGTCCTCTACTGGCTCGACAAGGGGGCGGTCCTCCACGCGGCGCGCCAGTACGGCGCGAGCGAGAAGGAGCTCGACCAGGCGGAGCTCCGGATCGAGGAGCTCTACACGAAGAGCCTCTCGCAGGCCGCCGGCACGGTCCTCGTGAACGACGTGACCCAGGCCTACGCCGGCGAGCCGCACGAGCGCGCGCTCCTCTACGTCCTGCGGTCGCTCAACTACGCCTACCAGCAGAAGGTGGACGACGCGGTCGTCGAGGCGCGGAAGGTCACCGCGTTCCTCGAGGGCTACGGCGAGCGCGTGCAGATGAAGACCTACCGCGACGACGGGCTCGCCCACCTCCTCTCGGCGATGCTCTTCGAGGACGCGGGCCGGTACGACGACGCGCGCATCTCGCGCGAGGCCGCGGAGCGCGCCTACGCGCGCTACGCCCGCGACTACCAGGTCCCGACCCCGCAGTTCGGCGCGGCCCGCGCCGCAGGGGAGGGGGAGCTCGTGTTCCTCCACTACAACGGGCGGATCCCGCTTCGCGGGACGAAGCACACCTCGGTGCCGGTGGGCCACAAGAAGACCGTGCGGGAGATGCAGCAGTCCGGCTCCGACGAGGACCAGGCGCAGCTGCCGGTCGCCCTTCCGACCATCGTGGAGCAGCCCTACGCGATCCGCGGCTCCCTCGTGGAGGCGGGCGGTCGGAGCGCGCAGACGGTGGTCGTCGAGCCGATCGGCGCCATCGCGACGAAGGCGCTCGAGGACGAGTTCCCCGCCATCAAGGCCCGGGCGATCACCCGCGCCATGACGAAGGGCGGCGCGTACACCGCGGCGGAGGCGGCGGGCACGAACCAGACGGTGAACAAGGCCGGGCTCTCCGCGGCCGGCGCCTTCGAGCAGGCGGACACCCGCGGGTGGGCCACCCTCCCGGCGGAGATCCGGATGGCGCGCGTCTCGCTCCCGGCGGGCGTCCACGACGTGACGATCTCCTACCGCGACGCCGCCGGCGCGGTCGCGTTCCAGGAGGTCCTCCGCGGCGTCGAGATCGGGGCGGGGTTCCGCACCTACGTCCACGTCCGCACGGCGAAGTGATGGTGACCCAGGCGCTCCTCCTCGTCGCCCTCGCCGCCCGCCCGGACTGGGTGGACGGGATGCCGGCGGCGTTCCCCCGCGAGAAGTGGCTCGTCGCGGTGGGGAGCGCCGAGGATTGGGCGGCGGCCGAGGGCCGCGCCCGCGCCGGGATCGCGGCGTTCTTCGAGAGCCGCCTCGCGGCGACCTCGCGGTCGAGCGAGTCGGAAGGGCGCGCGACCGCGACCCAGGTCCAGGACGTGGGCGGCGTGCAGGTGGCGGCGCGGGTCGAGCTGAAGGTCGCGTCCTTCGCCGCCCAGCAGGAGGTGACCTCGGTCACCGCGAAGCTCCTCGAGGGCGTCGAGATCGGCGACGCCTGGACCAATCCGGCGGGCCGCGTCTTCGCCCTCGCGGTGCTCGATCGCGGCCGCGCCGTCGAGGTCCTCCGGCGCCGCCTCGCCGAGGTGGACGGGGACGTGACCGCGCTGTCGGCCCGGCTCTCCGCGGAGGCGGCGCCCTTCGCCCGGGCCCGCGTCGCGCACCGGCTCGTCGGCGCCGCGGCGCGGCGGACGCCCGTCGTCGCGGACCTCCGGATCCTCGACCCCGCCGCGGAGCCCGAGCCTCCCGCCGGCGCGCGGGACGCCCGCGTCGCGGCCGAGCGGGCCCTCTTTGCGATCGCGGTGGTCGTGCGCGCGTCCGGCGACGACGCCGACCGGCTCCGCACCGCCGCGACCCGCGCGGTCCTCGCGACGGGGATGCGCGCAGCGGCGGTCGACGGGCCGCACGAGCTCTCGGTCCTCGTGGAGGAGGAGGTCGCGGCGCCCGCGACCTCGGACGGCTGGCTCGTGACCCGCGCGACCGCCCGCGTGCGCGTCCTCGACGCGAAGCGCGAGCAGGTGGCGGGCTTCGTGGAGACCGCGAAGGGGACCTCCGGCCGGGCCGACGAGGCCGCGCGCCGGGCGGGCGAGGCGCTCGCCGGCCGCGTCGAGGAGCGCCTGCACGGCGAGCTCCGGGCGCGGCTCGAGGGCAACTGATCGATTTCCCGCGTCGGAGCGGGCTGATAGCCTCACCGCGTGAGCGGGGACGGGCGTCCAGGAGAAGAGGGTGGCGAGGGCGGCGCGACCTCGGGCGCCGCGGCGCTCGGGGCGCTCGTGCCGCCGTTGCGGTTCGCGCTCGCCGGGGACGCGCGGGCGGGGCGGCTCGTGGGCTTCGGCGCGACCGCGCACGGGGCGGTGGCGCGCGCGCGGGCCGCCGGAGTGCCGGACTCGCCCGCCCTCGCTCGGCTCGAGGAGGAGGCGGCGGCGTTCGACGCGCTCCCCGCCCCGAGGCGGCGCGCCGCCCTCGCTCGCATCGCCGCGCACCTCGCATCGCTCATCCCGCTCCCGCCGGAGCTCCGGGACGTCGCGCGCAAGGCGCGGATCGAGATGCTGTCGAGGACCGCGATCTCCGGGCCGATCTCCGGCACGGCCGTTCGCCCTGAGCGTCCTTCGACTTCGCCTCCCCTGCGGGGAGGCTCGCTCAGGACGACCGGGAGGATGCAGAAGCGTCGGAGCGGAGTCGAAGGGCCCCGACCGCGACCGCGACCCCGACCCCGACCGCGACCCCGACCGCGACCCCGACCGCGACCCCGACCGCGACCCCGACCCCGACCGCGACCGCGACCCCCCAATCGCCGAGCCTCCCTGGCACGAGGCCCCGGCGCCCCGCACCGCCGCCGAGCGCGGCGAGCGGCGCAAGCGGCTCGCGGAGCCTCTCGCGTCGCTTCCGCGGGCGCATCCCGCGCCGCGGGCCCAGCTCGAGGAGCGCGGGCGGACCACCGTCGAGCAGGCCCTCGAGTTCTGGCCGCGCGCGTACCAGGACCGCACCGAGGTCCGGCGCGTCGCCGATCTGCAGGCCCGGCGAGGAGGGGATCGTCCTCGCCACGGTCGGGCACGCGCGGGTCCAGCGGATGCGGAGCGGCAAGCCCATGCTCAAGGTCGGCGCGTCCGACCCGACGGGCCCGCTCGAGCTCGTCTTCTTCAATCCGCCCCCCTGGCGGACGAAGCAGTTCCAGCAGGGCGACACGCTCCTCGCGTGGGGGAAGGTGACGGAGGGCTTCGGGCGGCGGCGGCAGATGACCCAGCCCGAGGTGGAGAAGCTCCACGCGGGCGACTCGGCGAGCTTCGGCCGGATCGTCCCGGTCTACCCGGGCCCGACCGACTCCCAGCACCCGGCGCTCCGCAAGCTGATGAAGCGGCTCGTGGACGAGGCCGCGCCCCTCGTCCCGGATGATCTGCCGGTCGAGCTCCGCGCCCGCCGCGACCTGCTCTCCCGGGCGCGGGCGCTCCGCGAGGCCCACTTCCCGCCGCCCGGCACCGACGTGGTGCTCGCGGCGGCCCGGCGCACGCCGGCGTTCCGCCGGCTCATCTACGAGGAGCTCTTCTTCCTCCAGCTCGCCCTCGCGCGCCGGCGTCGCGGCGTCCGCGCCCAGCAGGGGATCGCCTTCGACGCCTCGCCCGAGGCGCTCCGGAGCGCGATCGCGCCGCTCCCCTTCGCGCTCACCGGCGCGCAGGAGCGGGCGCTCGCCGAGATCGCCCGTGACATGGCGCGCCCGGAGCCGATGAACCGGCTCCTCCAGGGCGACGTCGGCAGCGGCAAGACCGCCGTCGCCTTCGCGGCGATGATGATCGCCGTCCGGTCGGGCTGGCAGGCCGCCCTCATGGCGCCCACCGAGATCCTCGCCGAGCAGCACGCGTCGCACCCTCGCGGGGTGGCTCGCCGGGAGCGGGATCGAGGTCGCCCTGGTCGGCGCCGCGGCCCGCGGCAAGGCCCAGCGCGCCTCGCGCGCGGCGGTCGCCGACGGGCGCGCCCGCATCGCGATCGGCACCCACGCCCTCGTCGAGGAGGACGTCGCCTTCGAGAGGCTCGGCCTCGTGGTCGTGGACGAGCAGCACCGGTTCGGCGTGATGCAGCGGCTCGCCCTCATCGCCAAGGGCCGCCGCCCCGACGTCCTCGTGCTGACCGCGACGCCCATCCCGCGGACGCTCGCGCTCGCGTTCTACGGCGACCTCGACCAGTCGAAGATCGGCGAGCTTCCGCCGGGCCGCACCCCCGTGACGACGAAGCTCTTCGGCGACTCCCAGCGCAAGGCGGCCTACGACGTCGCCCGGCGCGAGCTCGAGGCGGGCCGGCAGGTCTACGTCGTCTACCCGCTCGTCGCCGAGTCCGCGAAGACCGACCTCGCCGACGCGACCACCGGCGCGGCCCAGCTGCAGAAGGTGTTCGCCGGCCACCCGGTGGGGCTCCTCCACGGGCAGATGAAGGCGGAGGAGAAGAAGGACGGTCATGGACCGGTTCCGCGCCGGCGCGCTCCGGGTCCTCGTCTCGACGACCGTCATCGAGGTGGGCGTCGACGTCGCCGAACGCGACCGTGATGATCGTCGAGCACGCCGAGCGCTTCGGGCTCTCGCAGCTCCATCAGCTGCGCGGCCGGGTGGGGCGAGGCGCCGCGAAGAGCCACTGCCTGCTCGTCGCGCACTTCCGCCGCACCGGCGACGACGCGCGGGAGCGGCTGCGCGCCATCGAGTCGACGCAGGACGGGTTCGAGATCGCCCGCGAGGACCTGCGCATCCGCGGGCCGGGCGAGCTGCTCGGGACGCGCCAGTCCGGCCTCGCGATCCTGGACGTCGCGGACCTGTACCGCGACGAGTCGATCCTGGAGGAGGCGCGCGAGGACGCCTTCGCCGTCGTCGAGGCCGACCCCGACCTCGCCCGCCCGGAGCACGCCGCGGCCGGGGAGGCGCTGCGGCTGCGGTGGGCCGAGCGGCTCTCCCTCGCGCAGGTCGGGTAGGGCCCCCGGAGGGAGAGAGGGGGCGGGTGCGCGCGCACGCCGCGTCCACTCGCCCGTCCGGGTGGCTATGATCGACCGGTGAGCGTCGCGCTCGCGGCCTACCTTCGCCAGGAGGGGATCCGGGACGAGCGGGTCCTCCGCGCCGTCGCGGAGGTGGACCGCGCGTCCTTCGTCCCCGAGGACCTCCGCGATCGCGCCGACGCGGATCTGCCGCTCCCCATCGGCCACGGCCAGACGATCTCCCAGCCCTACGTCGTCGCGTTCATGACCGAGCGCCTCCACCTCGCGGGGAACGAGCGCGTGCTGGAGGTCGGGACCGGCTCCGGCTACCAGACGGCGATCCTCGCCCACCTCGCCGAGGAGGTCTTCTCGATCGAGGTCGTGCCCGCCCTCGCGGTCCGGGCCCGGTCGCTCCTGCTCGAGCGGCTCGGGCTCGTCAACGTCCGGCTCCGCACCGGGGACGGCGCGCTGGGCTGGCCCGAGGCTGCGCCCTTCGACCGCGTGATCGTGACGGCCGCGGCGCCGGCGGTCCCGCCGGACCTCGTCGCGCAGCTCGCCCCGGGGGGCCGGATGATCCTGCCGGTCGGCCCCGATCCGGACGGGCAGGTGCTGCGGGTGGTGGATCGCGGCGCCGACGGCGCGATCGCCGAGACCGATCTCCTCGGGGTCCGCTTCGTGCCGCTCACGCATCCGTGAGGGCGCGCGCTACAATCGCGCACGATGATCGTCTGCCCCGTCTGCGAGCACCCGCAAGCCCAGGGCGCGGAGTGCGAGGTCTGCGGCAAGCGGCTCGTCGCGGGCGTCTCCGCGGCGGACCTCGCCATCCCCGCGGTGGAGGGGCTCGAGCCGACGCTCCACGCGCCCAGCGACGCGGCGGGCGAGCCGGTCCCGGACCTCGAGCCGACGCTCCTCGACGGGGCCGCCGCGGCCGCGGCGTCGACCGTCGACGTGACCCCGGACATGGTGGCGACGCGCACCGACCCGGTGGACGTGGTGGTCGAGGAGACGCCGGACGTGGAGCGGACCGCCCAGGAGATCCCGGGCGACGCGCCGACCGCGGCCCCGGTCTTCGCGACCTGCCGGTACTGCCGGACCCCCGCGATGCCAGGCGAGCGGATCTGCTCCCGCTGCGGCATGAGGCTCCCCGTGCTCCCCGGCGGGGCGGGCGCGGTGGCGGCGCCCGCCGCGCTCCGGATCTGCTCCTGCGGGACGAGCGTCCGCCTCGACGCGTCGCTCTGCCCGGTCTGCGGCGCACGACTCGCCTCCTGACCCGCTGTCGCGGGGGGAAGCGTCACGGACGGCTCCTCTGTCCGTGAACGGCAGGTCCCCGCGACCCGGATCAGGGCTGAGACCAGGTATCGCAATGCGACCCCTGCGGCCGCTGCGACGGGGCGAGACAAGGTCCCGGTACGAGGGGTTTTGACCTTGGACAAGTCACATCCCGGTCGGTTAGGGTCTCGACTCCGCAGGGCGGCCGTAGTACGTCGCCGGCGCGACGGAGGGGTGCACATGGAGCGGTTCATCGGGATCGATGTGGGTGCGGAGACGATCAAGCTCGCCGAGCTCGGCGGGTATGACGACGGGCTTCGGCTCGTCCGTCACGCGGTCGTCCCCCACGGGAAGGAGCCCGGTGCTCGGCTCATCGAGGTGCTCCAGGCGTGGGACTGGCGGACGGTCACATCCGTGGCTGCGACAGGACGCCTCGGTCGACCAGCTCGCGGTCGACCGGATCCCCACGCGGAACGCGCTCCTGCGCGGGTTCAAGTTCCTCTACGGGAGCGACCCGGCGACGATCGTCTCGATCGGCAGCCGGGGCATCTGCGTCCTCGAGATTCCGGCGGCCGGCGAGTCGGTCTACCGCGAGTCGTCCCGCTGCGCGCAGGGGACCGGCAACTTCCTGCGCCAGCTCGTCGGCCGGTTCTCCCTGACCGTCGAGGAGGCGGCGCTCGCCGCCGAGGCGGTCGGCGAGCCCGCCCCGCTCTCGGGCCGCTGCCCGGTCATCCTCAAGACGGACATGACGCACCTCGCGAACAAGGGCGAGCGGCAGGACCGGATCCTCGCCGGCCTCCTCGACGCCATCGCGGAGAGCGTCGAGGTCCTCGTGAAGCCGCGGCGCTCCCCGCCGCGCGTGCTCCTGACCGGCGGCGTGACCCGGTCGCGCCGCGTGCGCGAGCACTTCCGGACGTTCCTCGGCCGCAACGGCATGGAGCTCCTCGAGCCGCGAAGGCGGCGAGCAGCTCTTCATCGAGGCGGTGGGCTGCGCGGTCCACGCCGCCGAGATGCGCCCGGGCGCCCGCGCCCTGGAGGACCTCCTCCGCGACGTCGAGACGCCGGGATCGCGAGCGTGCCGCCGCTCGCAGGGCGCGCTCGCCCGGGTCCGGCGGATGAAGGCGCCGCCCCCGGCGCCCGTGCGCGCGGACGAGGCGACGGACGTCATCCTCGGCTTCGACATCGGCTCGACCGGCTCGAAGGTGGTGGCCCTCGACCTCGCGCGCCGCGAGCCGATCTGGGAGGGGTACCGCCGCACCAGCGGCGACCCCGTCGGCGCCGCGCAGGCGCTGATGCGCGACTTCCTGGCGGGCCCCGCCGGCGAAGTGCGCGGTCCGCGCGCTTCGGCGCGACCGGCAGCGGCCGCGAGATCGTCGGCTCGCTCCTCGCGACCTGCTACGGCCCGCGACGCGGTCTTCGTCCTGAACGAGATCGCCGCCCACGCCAAGGGCGCGCCACCACTACGACCCGCGGGTCGACACGATCTTCGAGATCGGCGGCCAGGACGCGAAGTACATCCGGCTCGAGAGCGGCCGGGTGGTCGACGCCGCCATGAACGAGGCGTGCAGCGCCGGCACCGGCTCCTTCATCGAGGAGCAGGGCGGGCGGTTCGACGGCATCGAGCGACGTCGCGCAGCTCGGCGAGATCGCCATCGAGCGCCGAGCGCGAGCGCCGCGCTCGGCCAGCACTGCTCGGTGTTCATGGCCGAGGTGATCGACGAGGCGGTCGCCGCGGGCGTGCCGCGCGACCAGATCATCGCCGGGCTCTACGACTCGGTGATCCAGAACTACCTGAACCGCGTGAAGGGCAGCCGCTCGGTCGGGGAGGTCATCTTCTGCCAGGGCATGCCCTTCGCCTCCGACGCGCTCGCGGCGGCGGTGGCGCGGCAGACCGGGGCCGAGGTGATCGTGCCCGCCGAGCCCCGGCACCGTCGGCGCCCTCGGCATCGCGCTGCTCGCCGCCGAGAAGGTCCCGGTCGCGGGCGACGGCGCTCGACGGGCGCCCGCTTCCTCGCGGCGCGGGTCGAGGGCAAGGACCAGTTCGTCTGCAAGTCGACGAGGGCTGCGGCGGCGCGGCAACAAGTGCCGCATCGACCGGCTCACGACCCACGTCGAGGGCGAGAAGCAGCGCTTCACCTGGGGCGGCGGCTGCTCGCTCTACGACCAGGGCACGCGCAAGCGGAAGCTGCCCGACGGCGCCCCGATCCGTTCCGCGCCCGCGCCGAGTCGCATCGCGGCGCTCGCGAGCTCGCTCTCGCGCGCGCCGCGGCGGCCGCGGTGGTCGGCCTCACGCGACGAGTTCCAGCTGAAGGGGCTGTTCCCGTTCTTCGCCACCTTCCTGCACGGGCTCGGGCTCGACCTCGACGTCATGCCGGGCGGCGGGCGCGCCGCGCTCAAGCGCGGCATCGAGGGGGCGAACGTCCCCTTCTGCGCGCCGATGCAGCAGTACCACGGCGCCGTCGCGACCGCTGGCCGAGCGCGAAGCCCGACTACCTCTTCGTGCCGATGGTCCGCGAGATCCCGCGGGTCGGGCCGGAGCGGGCGTCCCAGCTCTGCCCGATCGTGCAGGGGAGCCCGGACATGCTGCGCCTGGGACCTCGGCGCCGACGTGACGCAGCGGATGCTCTCGCCGGTCGTCGACATCGGCGCCGGGTGCGCTCGACGCCCCGGTGTTCCTCGAGTCCTGCCGGACGCTCGCGGCGCTCGGTGGGCGTGAAGGGCGAGCAAGGCCTGGCGGCCGGCCTTCGGGCGCGGCCCGCGAGGCGCAGCTCTCGTTCGACGCGGGGCTCCTCGACCTCGGGCGCGCGGCGCTCGACCGGGCGCGCCGGGACGGGCCTCGTGCCGGTGGTCGTGCTCGGCCGCACCTACACCATCCACAACGACGTCCTGAACTCGAACGTGCCCGACCATCCTGCGCGAGCAGGGGGCGCGTCGCCATCCCGCTCGACTGCTACCCGGTCCAGGCCGACGCGCCGGTCTTCGAGGACATGTTCTGGGGCCACGGCCAGCGGATCCTCCGCGCGGCCTGGCAGATCCGCCGCACCGCGGCGTCTACGCCCTGTTCGCGTCCAACTACTCCTGCGGCCCGGACAGCTTCACGCACCACTTCGTCCTGGACCTCATGGCAGGGCAAGCCCTTCTCGATCATCGAGACCGACGGCCACGCCGGCGACGCCGGGACGAAGACCCGCGTCGAGGCGTTCCTCCACTGCGTGCGAGGAGCACCGCGCGTCGGGCGTGAAGCGGCCGGCGCGCGAGCGCGGAGCGGCTCACGGTCCGCAGCGCCACCATCCGGGACATCCAGGACGCCGGCGAGACCGTCCTCCTCCCGGAGATGGGCGACGCCGCCGCACGTCCTCAAGGCGGCGCTCGAGGGGATGGGCATCCGGGCCGAGGTCGCTCGCCGAGCCCGGCGCCGAGGCGCTGCGCATCGGGCGGCGGCACACCTCGGGCAAGGAGTGCCTGCCCATGACGCTCACGCTCGGGTAGCCTGCTCGAGCGGCTCGAGCGGGCCGCAGGCCCGACGAGAAGTTCGCGTTCCTCATGCCCGGGTCCGACGGCCCGTGCCGGTTCGGCGCGTACAAGGAGCTCCACCAGCTCGTCGCCGAGCGGCTCGGCTACGGCGACCGGGTGCGGATCTGGTCGCCGCCCTTCGGCGACTACTTCCAGGGCCTGCCGCCCGGCTTCGGGGCCATCGTCTTCGCCGGCTTCGTCGCCGCCGACCAGCTCCGCGACGTCCTCTACGACGTCCGGCCGCTCGAGATCCGCGCGCGGCGAGGCGGACCAGACCTACGCCCGCGCCCTCGCCGCGGTGGGCGACCACGTCCGCGAGGCGGTCGCAGGGCGACCTGTCCCTGAAGCGCGTGCTGCGCGAGGTCGCGACCGGGCGCGTCTTCGGGATCCCGGCGCTCCTGGAGCGCGCTCGCGAGGAGCTCGTGGAGCTCCGGAGCGGCGCGGACCTCCCCTCGGTGCTGGTCGTCGGCGAGATCTACCTCCGCAACGTGCCCGCCTCGAACGGCCGCGTCGTCGAGGAGCTGGAGCGCCGCGGCATCCGCGCCCGCGTCGCGCCGATCACCGAGTTCCTCCAGTTCTCGGACCTCATCGGCGCCCGGCTCAAGCGCCGGACCGTCGGCGAGCGGCTCGAGAGCTCGATCCGCCACCGGATCGAGGCCTGCATCACCGCCGCGGTCGCCCGGCCCATGGGCTGGCGGCTCCCGTCGTCGGTGGCGGACGTCGTGAAGGCCGCCGGGCCCTGGGTCCGCGACGCGCTCGAGGCGGAGACGGTCCTCACGGTGGGCGCGGCCCTGGACGCCTGGCGGCGCAAGCGAGGTGGACGGCGTGCTGTCGGTCGGCCCCCTGGAGTGCATGCCGAACAAGATCGCCGAGACCCAGCTCGTCCACATCGGCGAGCGGGAGGGCCTGGTCTCGCTCACCCTCTCGCTCAACGGCGATCCGCTCGACCCCGAGCCGCTCGACGCCTTCGCCCTCGAGGTGAAGGCGCGTCACCGCGCCCGCCGCGGTCCGCCCCCGCCCGCCGGTGCCGGCCGACGGCGAGTTCGAGGGCTTCCGCACCCTCGAGCCCGAGGGGGCGTAGCGGCGGGTCGCGAGGCTTGCCATCCGGGCCGGGTCCCGGCAGATTTGCCCGCCCATGGACTCCTTCTCCGCCTGGTTCCGGTGCGCGGACGGCTGCGACTTCCGGGCCGAGCTCACCGAGGTCGTCTACGAGTGCCCCCGCTGCGGCGGCCTCCTCGAGGTCGAGCACGACCGCGCGGCCCTCGCGCGCCGCCCGCGCCGCGGAGTGGAAGGCGCTCTTCGACGGGCGATTCCGCCTCGGCCCGTGGCCCTTCGGCTCGGGCGTGTGGGGCAAGAAGGAGTGGATCTACCCGCAGCTCGCGGTCGAGAACGTCGTCTCGATGTTCGAGGGCGGCAACCCGCTCCTCCGCGTCGACCGCTACGCCCGGGAGATCGGCCTCGACGACGTCTGGGTGAAGGAGTGCGGCGTCACCCACACCGGCTCCTTCAAGGACCTCGGGATGACGGTCCTCGTCTCGGCGGTGAAGGAGATGCGCGCCCGCGGCACGACGATCCGCGCCGTCGCCTGCGCCTCCACCGGCGACACCTCCGCCGCGCTCTCGGCGTACTGCGCCGCCGCGGGGATCCCGAGCGTCGTGCTCCTGCCGCGCGGGAAGATCTCCACCGCCCAGCTCGTGCAGCCGATCTCGAACGGCGCGCTGGTGCTCGAGCTCGACACCGACTTCGACGGCTGCATGAAGGTGGTGCGGGACCTGTCGAGGACGAAGGACATCTACCTCGCGAACTCGATGAACTCGCTGCGCATCGAGGGGCAGAAGACCGCCTCCATCGAGATCGCGCAGCAGCTCGGCTGGACCTCGCCCGACTGGATCGTCATCCCGGGCGGGAACCTCGGGAACGCGAGCGCGGTGGGGAAGGGGTTCGTGCTCCTGAAGGAGCTCGGCCTCGTGGACCGGCTCCCGCGCCTCGTCGTCGCCCAGGCGGAGCACGCGAACCCGCTCTGGCGGGCAGTGACCGGTGCCGGGCGAGCCGGCCCGCCGGGCACAGGCCGACGTCGCCTGCCGGACCGTCGAGGTCGAGCAGCCGATCACCGCGAAGAAGACGCTCGCCTCGGCGATCCAGATCGGCGCCCCCGTCTCCGCGAAGCGGGCGCTCCGCGCCCTCGAGGCGCTCGACGGTCTCGTCGAGCAGGCGACCGAGCAGGAGCTCGCGGACGCGGCGGCGCGCGCCGACCGCGCCGGGCTGTTCACCTGCCCCCACACCGGCGTCGCCCTGGCCGCCCTCGAGAAGCTCGCGGCGAACGGGACGATCAAGCGCCACGAGCGGGTGGTGGTGGTCTCGACCGCCCACGGCCTCAAGTTCTCGGACTTCAAGGTCGGGTACCACGAGGGGACGCTCCCCGGGCTCCGCTCGCCGCTGAAGAACGTCTCGGTGAAGCTCGCGCCCACCCTCGGCGCCGTCCAGGACGCGATTGCCGCCCGCTTCGGGCGGGGGTAGAACCGGCCCTCCGATGACGGCAGCGACCACGCCAGGACGCGACCGCGCTCCGCGCCGAGCACGACGACCTCGCGCGCCGGCTGGAGGTGCGGGTCTCCGTCGACCACATCCGCCGCGGGCTCCTGCGCGATCTTCGTCGGCCTCATCTCCGCGGGCCTGACGGTGAAGCTCGCCTGGGACCGCTGGGGCGTCCTGAAGCCGGGCGTCGTCCGGAAGGTCGTCGCCGGGCGGCCGGTCTTCTTCCTGATCGCGACGGCGGTCACCCTCGTGCTCCTCTCGCTCGGGATCGCCTCGCTCCTGCGTGCGCGGCGCCTCGCGAGGGACGAGGACCGGCTCTTCGTCCGCTTCCGCGAGCTCCGCGCCAGGCTGGAGCTCGACCGGTGAAGCGGCGCGGACGGCGGACGCGGGCCCGCGGGGCCCCGGAGCGGCCCGGCGCGCGCCGGGGCCAGGCCCTCGGGCGCCTCGTCGTGCTCGAGGGGCTCGACGGCGCCGGCACCACCACCCAGGCGGCGCTCCTCGCCGACCGGCTCCGCGCCGCGGGGCGCCGGGTCCACGTCGACCGCCGAGCCCTCCGGCGGCCCCATCGGCGCGCTCATCCGGCAGATCCTGAAGGGGCGCATCGGGGGCGGGCGGGGCGGGGAGCCGTTCTCCCCGGCGGCGCTCGCGCTCCTCTTCGCGGCCGACCGCCAGGACCACTTCCACGTCGAGATCGCGCCGAAGCTCGAGGCCGGGATCGACGTGGTCTGCGACCGGTTCACGACGTCCTCGCTCGCCTACCAGGGCGCGGACCTCGGGGACATGGACTGGGTCGAGGCGATCAACCGCGAGGCGCCGGACGCCGACGTCGTCGTCTTCCTGCGGGTCCGCCCGGAGATCGCGCTGCGACGCCGGCACGCCGCCTCGGTCGATCGCGAGATCTTCGAGGTGGACGCGTTCCAGCGGAAGGTCGCGCGCCGGCTACGAGGAGGCGATCCTCCGCCAGCGGCGCGCCCGGCAGCGGGTGGTCGAGCTCGACGGCGAGGCCCCGGCCGCCGCCGTCGCCGACGCCGTCTGGGACGTCGTCCGCCGGCTCCGGTAGCGCGCCGGGCTCGCGGGGCTGGCGCCCGGGCGCGAGGGACGCTATCCGTGGAGCGATGCCGACGCCCACCGCGGTCCTCGTCGTCGTCGGGAGCGAGGTCCTGTCCGCCAAGGTCGTGGACGAGAACGGCCCCTGGGCAGCGCGCCGCCTGCGCGAGCTCGGGGTCCGGCTCCTCTCCATCCACACGCTCCCCGACGTCGTGGAGGAGATCGTCCAGGCGGTGGACGTCGCGCGGCGCCGCGCCGACTGGGTGTTCACCTCCGGCGGGGTCGGGCCGACGCATGACGACGTGACCGTCGCGGCGGTGGCGCGCGCCCTGGGGAGGCCGGTGGAGCGGAGCGCCGAGCTCGTCCGGGTCATCCGCACCCTCCACCGCGCGCACCACGGCGGCGAGGAGCCGCCCGAGGCCGCGCTCCGGATGGCGGACGTGCCGGAGGGGACGCGGCTCCTCGGGGACGCCACGTACCCGACCCTCGTCGCGGCCAACGTGGTGATGCTCCCGGGCGTCCCGCAGTTCTTCCGCCACCAGCTCGAGCGGCATCGCGCACCTGCTCGAGGCGCCGCCGTTCCGCCTCGCCTGCGTCTACCTCTCGGTGGGGGAGGGTGCGATCGCGCCCGCCCTCGACGCCGTCGCCCGCGCCCACCCGGCCGTGGAGATCGGGAGCTACCCCCGCTTCGACGCGGAGGCCGACCACCGGGTGCTCGTCACGATCGAGGCGAAGGACGGCGCGGCCGTGCGGGCCGCCCTCGCGGCGGTGCTCGAGGCGCTCCCGCGAGGGGCGGTGATCCGGACCGAGGGGCCGGGGTAGGACCGCGCTCCGCGTTCCGGGGTCGAGGGTCGGGGTCGGGGTCGGGGTCGGGGTCGCGGTCGAGGTCGCGGTCGGGGTCGAGGTCGGGGTCGGGGTCGGGGTCGAGGTCGGGGTCGCGGTCGGGGTCGGGGTCGGGGTCGGGGTCGGGGTCGGGGTCGGGGTCGCGGTCGGGGTCGCGCACGCTCGCTTTTCCTCCCTCGCCCCCGGCGCCAGCCGGGGGAGAGGGTCGGGGAGAGGGGGCGGGACGCGGGCGTGCTCGCGGCGCGGCGTGCTCTGAGCAAGCTCGTGCCACCTTCGGTGGCACTGCGCTTGCCCAACGGAATGACGCGCCGCGAGCATCGCGCTGCGCTGTCGGTCAGCGGATCTCGCGCCGTCGTTCATGGTGCGGCTCCTTCGGACGGCGAAAGGAGCCGCACCATGAACGAAACGCAGACTCGAAACGCAGCTGTTCCCGTCCTGCCGCACCACAAGCTGCTCGCCTACGGCGTCGCCCGCGAGCTGCTTCTCGCCGTCCTCCGCTGTTCCATCCGCGACGCCAAGCTCCGCGACGAGGCGCTCCGCTCCGCCAAGAGCGCCTGCCTCAACTGCGCCGAGGGCGCCGGGCGCGTCACCCGCGCGGACAAGGCCCGCGCGTTCGCCATCGCGCGCGCCGAGGCGGTCGAGGCCGCGGCGGCGGTCGAGATCGCCGCGATGTGCGGCGATGCGCCGGGCGGGCCCGCGCTCGAGGTCGCGCGGGTCGCCGACCGGCTCGTGGCGATGCTCACCCGGCTCTGCCGCCCCTGACCCGCAGGAGCCCGCGGATCATCGCGCGGACGCGGCTCGCGACCGCGAGGACCTCGTCCGCGCGGGCCTGCGGGACCGCGCCGATGGCGGCGGCGAGATCGACCGCGCCGGCGGTCTCGTGGAGCGAGCCGTCCGCCTGCGCGAAGTACTTGCGGCGCATGGCCGGGCGGTCGTCGGGCAGGCCTTCGCAGAGGTTCAGGAACGCGCTCTTGGCAGCGCGCGTCGCCTGATCGCGGAGCTCGGCATCGCGGATGTCCAGGCGATGGACGAGCGCCGCGAGCTGCCTCGCGGCCTTGTAGACATCGAGGTTCTGGAACGGGAAGCGCTCGGCACCGAGCGCGGACTGGGACGTGGACGACGTGACGTTTCGCATGCGGCCTCCTCTCGCCTCGGCGGAGGAGGCCGCGTGCGAAACAGCACTCACGCCGCGTCCGAGCCGTCGTCGGACGCGAACTCCAGGGCCTTGCAGGGGCCGTGACCGGCGAAGCCGGGCGCGGCTCCTGCGGAGCGGGTCGACGACGGCGACAGGGGCGCTTCTGGGTGGGCACGACTGCCGGCGTCCTTCGACTCCGCGCCGCCTGCGGCGGCGCTACGCTCAGGACGACCGGATCGGAGCTCAGGGCGAACGGTTTCTCGGCGGTCGCGGTCGAGGTCGAGGTCGAGGTCGAGGTCGAGGTCGAGGTCGCGGTCGAGGTCGCGGTCGGGGTCGCGGTCGCGGTCGGGGTCGAGGTCGAGGTCGAGGTCGCGGTCGAGGTCGAGGTCGAGGTCGCGGTCGAGGTCGCGGTCGAGGTCGAGGTCGGG
>CAVUBF010000004.1:0-635000 GCA_963739565.1 uncultured delta proteobacterium
CGCCTTCGGCGCCGCTACGCTCAGGACGAACGGATCTTCGCAGACGGTTTAATCGAGGTCGGGGTCGGGGTCGCGGTCGGTCCGCGCCGCCCGCTCACGCGATCGCGACGCGCAGCCGCTGCCGCAGCGCGAAGTGCACGTCCGACGCAGCGAACGCGAGGAGCGCGCGCAGGTCGGGCCGCCGCGCCGCGGCCACCACCGCCTCGGCGCGCTCCGGCACCTTCCCGCCGTCCTCGCGCAGCAGGAGCTCGATCGCGGTCGGGACGTCGCCGCACAGGAGGAGCGCGAGCCGGTCGGCGGTGCGCGCCGTCGCCGCGCGGTACTCCTCGGGGTCCGGCGGCGGGTGCGCGGCGAGGAGGGACCGCGCGGCCGGCTCGAGCGCCTTGCGCGCGCGGCGCGCGAGCCCCCGCGCCACCTGCCGCGAGAGGTCGTCCTCGCCCGACCCGGTGGCGGCCCGGGCGGCGGCGGCGGCCCAGCCGGCCAGGGCCGCGGGCGGGAGGAGCTCCGCGAGGCAGCTGCGCGACCGGAGCCGCGCGGCGATCCGGCCGACGAGGAACCGTTGCTCTCGCGCGGTGGTGCGCCGTGCGAGATCGCTGCCCACGCGGACCGCGAACACCGGCCCGGGCTCCACGTCGAGCCGTCCGTGGCTCGCGCCGTACAGCTCGTGCTCGGGAAGCGCGAGCGGCTTCGAGAGCTCCGCGAGGACGCGGCGGAACGGGTGATCGGCCCGGAGCGGCTCTCCCCGCAGCCCGGCCGTCGGACCGAGGGCCGCGGCGATGGCGTCCCCGGCGAGGGCGACGACGTCGGCGAGGGGGCCGCGGTCCCCAGGGGCGCGCAGGAGGTCCCAGGCCTCGGGCCCGAGGGCGGGGGGTGGCGGCAGGGCGAGGCGATCCCCCTCGGCCAGCAGCCGCTCCGTCGTGGGGCCAGGCGGGGGCGCCCCGAGCCACCGGACCACGGTCGCGGCGACGTAGGCCCGGTCGTGCGCGCGGGTCCGCTCGAAGTGCCGGTGGAGCGCGCTCCAGCTGCCGAGCCGGAGCGGGTCGCGGGCGAGGAGCGCGCGGTGCTCCTCGACGGCGGCGAGGGGCGCCACCTCCTCGAGCAGCTCCGCGAGCGCGGCGCGCTCCTCGTCGCGGGCCGGGTCGAGGGCGAGCGCAGCGCGGAGGTGCTCGATGGCCTTGGTCCGGCCACGGAGCGGGCCCGCGTGGAGCCGCGCCGCCTTGCCGTGGGCGGCGGCGCGGACCGCCGGGTCGCGGGAGGAGAGCGCGGCGGTCTCGAGCGCCGAGACCTGGACCCACGGATCGTCGCTCGATCCCTCGAGCCGCAGCAGGAGCTGCAGCGCCTCCTCGTGTGCCGGGTCGAGGTCGAGCGCCCGGCGGCAGGCCACCGCCGCCGCGGCCCGCCCCCCGAGCCCCTCGTCGAGTCGCGCGATGGCGATGAGGTGCGAGAGGAGGGCGTCCCGCGGGAGCCCCGGCACCTCCACCAGACGCCGCAGCGCGGCCGCCGCCTCCGCGGGCCGCCCGAGGGCCTCGTGGGCGCGCGCGGTGCGGGCGAGCGCGTCGGGGTGGTCCGGCGCAACGGCGAGCGCCGCCGCGAGGTGCGGGAGGGCGCGGGCGGGGGCGCGGAGCCCGTCCTGGCAGATCGCGGCGGCCTGCAGGTGCAGGAGGACCCGCGCGTGCGGATCTCCTTCCAGGGCGGCGCACGCCTGGCAATCGGCGAGCGCCTCCTCGTGCCGGCCGACCTCGGTGCGGAGCCTCGCGCGGAGGTCGAGGGCGGGGGCGAGATCCGGGCGCGCCTCCAGGGCGCGGTCGAGCATCCCCAGGGCGTTCTCGCGGTCGTCGGGGGACGCGGCCGCCGCGCGGGCGGCCTCGAGCCACGCGCCCGCGGCGCGGTGGGCGTCCTGCTCCGCGCGGGCGCGCGCCTCGTGGAGGTGCGAGAGCTCCGCCGCGCCCGCGGCGCCGAGCGCGACCTGGAGGCGCGCGAGCGGCTCGGCCTCGAGCGGCGCCCGCTCCGCGGCGGCGCGATAGTCGGCGAGGGCGGCGTCGGGATCGTGGAACCGGTACTCGGCGATCTCGCCCGCCTGGAGCCAGGCGGCGGCGGCGCCGTGGGGATCCTGGAGCGCGGCACCCTCGGCCTCGAGGGTGGAGCGGACCGCCGCCCAGTCCTCGAGGCGGGCGAAGAGGGCGCGGGCGCCCCGCAGCGCGGGGAGGCTCGCCGGCGCTTCGTCGAGCGCGGCCTGGAACGCGGCGAGGGCGTGGGCGGGGTCGCCGGCGGCCTCCCAGGCCTCGCCGGCGCGGGTCGCCCAGCAGGCGCGCGAGGCCGGGTCCCCAGCCGACGCGCGGGAGCGCTCGTAGAACGCGGCGAGCGCCCCGGCGTCCCCGGCCTGCCGCAGGCGCCGCTCCTCCTCGGGCGCGAGGGCGGCGCTCCCGGGCATGAGGGCGGCGGCGCGGGAGAGCGCCTCCCGGCGGACCGAGGCCGGGCGCAGGTCCAGGGCCGCCCCGGCGAGGAGCGCGGCGCGCGGCTCGGGCTCGGAGCCGTTCGCCGCGAGGCGGACGCGGGCGCGGGCGCGCCGCTCGGCGTCCGGCGCGAGGCGCGCCTCGAGGAGGAGCGCCGCCGGATGATCGGGGGCGAGGCCGAGGAGCTCGTCGAGGGCGCGGAGCGCCGCCGCGCGATCGCCGGTCCGGTCCGCCTCGAGCCGGATGAGCCGCAGGAGCCGCTCGGCCCGGACCTCCGGGGTGGCGTCCTCCGCGGCTCGCCGGAGCTCCGCGAGGGCGTCGAAGCGCCCGGTCTGGGCGTAGAGCCGGTCGAGGGCGCGGAGCGCGGCGGGGAACTGCGGCGAGATCCGGAGCACCTCCTCGTAGTGCTCGATGGCGCGGCCGGGATCCCCGAGCCGCTCCTCGCAGATGCGCGCCGCCTCGGCGAGGGGCGCCGCGCGCTCCACCGGCGCGACGCGGGCCGCACCCTGCGCCCGGAGCACCTCGACGAGGTGCTCATCGTCCCCCTGCGCCCGGTAGATGCGGGCGAGGGCGTGGAGCGCGGGGAGGTGGGCGGGGGCGAGGGTGAGCGTCTCGCGGTAGGCGCCGACCGCATCGTCCACGCGCCCCATGCGCCGCTCGAGGAGCTCGCCGATCCGGTGGAGGAGGTCCGCGGCGGCGGCGGGATCCGACGCCGCGTCGGCCTCGGCGCGGTACATCGCCGCGAGCTCCTCCCATCGCCCGGCCCGGGCGTGGAGGCGCCCGAGGGCGCGGAGCGCGGGGAGGTGCCGCGGCGCTGCGGCGCTGACGTCCTCCCACGCCGCGCGGGCGAGCTCGGGGTCCTCGAGGTGCTCGTCCACGAGCTCGGCCCGGCGCTGCAGCAGCGCCACCGCCCGGCCGTGATCGACCGCGAGCTCCGCCTCCCGCAGGAGCACGCCGGCGAGCTCCTCGATCCGGCCGAGCCGCGCCAGCACCGCGCCGAGGGCGGGCAGCGCGACCCGGCTCTCCGGATCGAGCTCGAGGATGCGCCCGTAGAGCCCGGCGGCGCCGTCGAGGTCCCCGAGCCGCTCCTCGCGCAGGCGCGCCATCCGGAAGAGCTGGGCGATGCGCTCCGCGGGGGAGCGCAGCGCGGCGAGCTCGCCCTCGAGGAGCGCGCACAGCTCCTCCCAGCGCCCCTCCCGCTCGTAGAGCCGCTCGAGCGCGGCGCGGGCGGGGACGAGGTCCGGGTCGAGGGCGAGGGCGTCGCGGTAGCGCGAGAGGGCGTCGTCGACCCGGCCGAGCCGCTCCTCCAGCACCTCGGCGGCCTTGAAGGTCCGGTGGGCCTTCTCGCGCGGATCGTGGGCCGAGGCGGCCTCGGCGTCGAAGGCGGCGAGGAGCCCGTCCCAGTCCCCGGCCCGGGCGCAGAGCCTCCCGAGCGCGGCGAGGGCCGCACGGTTCCTCGGGTCGAGCTCGACGACGTCCCGGCAGCACGCGATGGCCTGGTGGGTCCGCCCGAGCTGTGCCTCCTCGAGCTCGGCTCGCCGGAGCTTCGCGACCACCGCCTCGTGCAGGTGGCCCGCGTCCCCGACGGCGAGGTGCGCCGCCGCGAGCGCCTCGAGGGCGTCGCAGGCGTCGGCCCAGGCGCCGCGCGTCTCGCGAAGGCGGGCGACCTCGGAGAGCACGAGCGGGTCCGCCGGCGCGGCGGCCCGGCCTCGTTCGACCGCCGCGATGGCCGCGTCGGATCGCCCGAGCCGCTCCTCGAGGTGGGCGAGGGCGAGCCAGGCGTCTGCCGCCGCGGGGCCCTGCGACGCCTTCGCCTCGGCCTCGAGGATGCGAGCGAGGTCGTCGGTGCGGCCGAGCCGCTCCGCGTGGCGCCGCGCCGACGCGCGGAGGAGGGGATCGTCGGGGAGGAGGGAGAAGGCGTCGAGGGCGAGGGCGCCGGCGCGGTCGACGCGGCCGAGCCCCTCCTCGAGGAGCGCGGCGGCGGCGGAGAGGTAGTGAGCGGAGAGGCGGCGGTCGGCGGCGGTCCGGGCGCACCGCACGTAGGCCTCGGCGAGGCCCTCGCGATCGGTCGCGGCGGCCGCGGCGCGCGCCGTCTCCTCCGCGGCGGCGAAGGACCCCGGCGCGCACGCGACGGCGAGCTCGAGGACCCCGCGGCTCTCCTCGTGCCTCCCGAGCGACGCGAGGAGGCGACCCCGCAGGAGGAGGAGCTCGGCGCGCGCCTCCTGGGTCGGCGCGACCGAAGCCTCGGCGTCGAGCACCTCGGCCGCGAGGGCGTCGTCGCCCTGCTCCATGGCGAGGCGCCGGCAGGCGCGCAGGTTCGGGACGAACGCCGCGTCGAGGGCGAGCGCGCGGCGGTGGTAGTCGAGGGCGACGGTGGGCTCGCCGAGCCGCTCCTCGTAGATCCGCCCCGCCTCGAAGAGCAGCTGCGCCGACGCGGGCCGCGCGCCGAGCGCCGACGCCTCGCGCTCGAACACCGCGGCGGCCGCTGCCCAGTCGATGGCCTCGCCGGGCACCGCGGGCAAGGCGTCGATGCGGGACGCGAGCTGCCCCGCGATCGAGTCTTCCCCGTCCGGACCGGGCGGGTCCCGTGGCCAGTCGAGGGGCTTGCGCTCGGGCATCCGCGCCGCGCGTCACATCTCGAAGCGGTCGATCTTCCCGGACTTCTGGAGGACCTCGAGAGCGCCCTTCGTCGCCTTCTCCTTGTCGTTGCCCTGGAGCTTGACGACGAGGGGGGGCGTCGGCGGGTTCGGGTACACCGTCACGGCCCAGTTGTCGCCCAGATCCTTGTCGACTTGGACCCGGCATTCCATGCTTCCGATGAACGCGCGTGCCATGCTGGTGCTCCCTGGGAATTCGAGAGCCGGCAAGATATCCCGAAAGGCGCTCCATGAGAAAGCTCGGGTTTTTCCTCGTCGCCGCGGCCGCGGCGTGTGCTCCGAAGGAGCTGCTGCCGCGGGCCGCGCAGGGGACGCCCGTGCTGGAGGTGCGCGGCGCGGTGAAAGGCGGGCCCCATTCCCTCGGAAGGGCCGACCTCGCGAAGCTCCCCCGGCTCAAGGTCCACGGCACCGATCCCCGCACGGGCCGGCTGGCCGAGTGGGAGGGCCCGTCCCTCGCGGCGCTCGTGAGCGACCGGGTCGAGCTGCGGAAGGGGGCCGACACCGTCCTCGTCCGCACCACCGACGGTACCGCGACCCCCATCCCGCTCCCGGTGATCCGGCAGCTCCACCCGGTCCTCGCCGACCGGGTGGACGGGGCGCCGCTCGCGATCCCCGAGTATTCGCGTGGCCCAACGCCGAGCAGCGCGGGCTCGCCACCGACCCGCGCGCCGCCTCGTGGTGGGCGCGGGACGTCGTCGCCTTCGAGATCGTCGACTGGCAGCGGACCTTCGGCCCGGTCCTCGCGCCACCGGACGGCGCCGCGGACGCGGCGCGGCGCGGCGCGGGCGTCTACGCGGAGTCGTGCATCGGGTGCCACCGGCTGCGCGGCCAGGGCGGGCAGCGCGGGCCGGACCTCAGCACCGTGGCATCCCGGATCTCGCCGCTGGCGTTCACGGAGCTCCTGCCGGGCCACCCGGGGTGGAAGGAGCGTAGGCTCCGCGACAGCCCGGACGACCAGTCGTCGGCGGAGGTCTGGGCGTTCCTGCGCGCGATGGCGTCGCTCCCGGCGCCCACCCCGCCTCCCGCCGAGGAGATCGCGGCGGATCGCGCGCAGGCGCCGGCGCGCTAGACCGTCCAGATGTAGCCGATGCGGACGCCGACGGCCTCGGCGATCTGCTTCGCGACGTGCCGGCCGTCCCGCCCCGCGACCCACCGCGGGATGACCACGTGGAACTCGCCCCCGGTCAGCTCGGCCGCCGAGGCGAAGAGCTGCCACCGGCTCGCCACGTCCTCCAGCGTCAGCGGTCCGGGGGAGAGGACGTCGAGGAAGGTGGGCTTCGGGGCGTCGCAGAACAGGCTCGGGCGGTGGTCGCGCATCGCACCGTGGATGAGCTCTGGCTGATCCCACCCCGGGAGATCCGCCCGGATGCCGCGGTAACCCGCGAGCGGGAGGGTCTCCGCCATCAGCCGGATGAACGAATCCCTGTGAACGTCCCGACCTTCGTCGGTGGTGACGAGCATCGCGGCCCCCGGGGACGCAGACCCCACTGGAAGGGTGAGCCTTGCGCCCCTCGCCCGCATCCCCAGGCAGGCCCCTGGTGGGATGGCCGGAGACCGTGACACGCCCATGACGGGGCGCCCACAGATCACCGGCCCATGCCCCGCCCCCTCGACCTCGACCGGCCCGACTGGCTCGCGTCGATCCCGTTCTTCGCCGTTCACGCCGTCGCGGTCGCGACGCCGTTCCTCGCCCCCATCGCCTGGCGCTGGGTGGCGCTCGCCGCCGCGCTCTACCTC
Organism: uncultured delta proteobacterium; assembly: GCA_963739565.1. GTDB lineage: Bacteria > Myxococcota > Myxococcia > Myxococcales > Anaeromyxobacteraceae > Anaeromyxobacter. The sequence goes on from CAVUBF010000004.1 coordinate 6,848, forward strand.
GTGCGGATGTTCGCCATCACCGCCGGGTACCACCGGTACTTCTCGCACCGGTCCTACCGGACCTCGCGGGCGTTCCAGCTCCTCCTCGCCGGCGTCGGCGGGACCGCCGCGCAGAAGGGGGCGCTCTGGTGGGCGGCGCACCACCGCGATCACCACCGCTGGTCCGACGGGCCGGACGACGTGCACTCTCCGCTCCGCCGCGGGTTCTGGTGGAGCCACGTCGGCTGGATCCTGTCCCGCCGCCACCACGCGACGAAGCTCGACCGCGTGAAGGACCTCGCGCGGTACCCTGAGCTGCGGTTCCTGGATCGCCACCACTACCTGCCGCCTCTCGTCCTCGCGGTCGGGCTCTTCCTCGCAGGCGGGTGGCCCGCGCTGCTCTGGGGCTTCTTCGTCTCGACGGTCGTCCTCTGGCACGGGACCTTCGCGATCAACTCCCTCGCCCACGTGCTCGGGAGCCGCAGGTACGAGACCGGCGACGGGTCGCGGAACAGCTTCGCCCTCGCGGTCGTCACCCTCGGCGAGGGGTGGCACAACAATCACCACTTCTACCCGACGTCGGCGCGACAGGGCTTCTTCTCCTGGGAGCTCGACCTGTCGTTCCTCGTCCTGCGAGGCCTCGCGGCGCTCGGCGTGGTCTCGGAGCTCCGCACGCCGCCGCCCCGCGTCCGGCTCGCGCACTGCGCGAGGCGCTCCGAGCGTCGGCGCCGGCCGCTCGCCGACGGCGGACCCGGCTCGCGCTCGCCCGACAGCGACGGTAGTCGCCGGGCGCCCCTCCCGTTCCCTCGCCTCGAGCCGGACCCGCGGCTACAGTGCCGGGCGGAGGGGCACATGGACCGGCTCAAGCTCGACGTCAACGGCTGCTTCGATCCCGCCGCGGGGGGGCTCGAGCGCAGCGAGCTCGCCGCGGTCGCGCCGGCGGCCCGGGGGGCGTTCGACGCCTTCGAGGCGAGGCGGCGGGCGGGCGAGCTCGGGTTCGCCGACCTCCCGGCGGACCGGGGCGCCGCCGACGCGTCGGTCCGCCTCGCGCAGGAGCTCGGCGGGCGCTTCGAGAACCTCCTCGTCCTCGGGATCGGCGGCTCGTCCCTCGGCGGCCGGGCCATCGTCTCCGCGCTCGCGCACCCGTACCACAACCTCCTCCCGCGGGAGCGGCGGGGGTCGATGCGGATCTTCTTCCCCGACAACTCCGACCCGGCGACGTTCGAGGCGCTCCTCGGGACGATCGACCTCGCGGAGACCTGCTTCGCCACGATCACCAAGTCGGGCGGGACGGCGGAGACGATGTCGCAGCACCTCGCGCTCCGCGAGCGGTGCCTCGCGCGGTTCGGCGAGGAGGGCTATCGCGAGCGGTGCGTGCTCGTCACCGATCCGGCGAAGGGCGCGCTGCGCGAGATCGCCCGCGCCGAGTCGCTCCGGACGTTGCCCGTCCCCGCCAACGTCGGCGGGCGCTTCAGCGCGCTCTCCGCGGTGGGGCTCCTCCCCGCCGCCGCGGCGGGGGTCGACGTCGGCGAGCTCCTCGCCGGCGCCGCCGCCATGGAGGCGCGCTGCCGCTCCGGGGACGTCCTCGCCAACCCCGCCCTCCTGTATGCGGCGACGCTCCACCTCATGGACCGCAGCCGCGCGCGCCGCATCCACGTCCTCATGCCCTACGCCGACGCCCTGCGCGACACCGGCGACTGGTTCGTCCAGCTCTGGGCGGAGTCGCTCGGCAAGGCGCCCGAGGTCGGGCCGACTCCGTTCCGCGCCGTGGGCGCGACGGACCAGCACTCGTCGCTCCAGCTCATGATGGAGGGGCCGCACGACAAGGTGGTGACCCTCGTCCGCGTGGCGTCGCCCCGGGCCGACGTGGCGCTCTCGGTCCCGGAGGTCTACCGGAAGCACGCGGAGATCGCCTACCTCGACCGCCACACCATGGGGGAGCTCATCGAGGCGGAGCGGCGCGCCACCGACGCTGCGCTCCGGAAGGCGGGCCGTCCGACGCTCTCCGTCGAGCTGCCCCGGCTCGACGCCCGCGCGGTGGGCGAGCTGCTCTTCTTCCTCGAGCTCGCGACCGCCTACGCGGGCGGGCTCTACGGCGTGAACGCCTTCGACCAGCCGGGGGTCGAGGCGGGGAAGCGCTACGCCCAGGGGCTGCTCGGGCGCCCGGGCTACGAGAAGTACCGCGACGAGCTCGCCGGGGCCGCGAAGGCGGACCCGGCCCTCGTGCTGGCGTGACCTAGAGGAACACCGAGGTCCGAGAGGCGACGTCCTCGTCGAGCATCGCCTGGACCGCGCTGCGCGACGCGCTCGGCGAGCGCGTTCACGACCGCCGGGTCGTCCGCCGCCTCGCGCCCGAGCCCCGCGACCTCGATCGGGTCGCCGAACCGGAGCGTCCAGCGCGACGGGAGGGGCAGGACCGCGGCGGGCGCGAGCCGGAGGGCGGAGTTCGCGGCGAGGAGCGGGATCCCGAGCCGCTCGGCGAGCCAGCCCGTTCGCGAGATCCCCGCGGAGGCCTCCTCGCTCCCGACGATCGCGCACGGCACGATGGGCGCGCCCGCGCGCAGGGCCACCTTCACGAAGCCGCCGCGGCCGAAGCGGACGAGGCGTGTAGCGATCGCGCCAGGGCTTCCGGGCGCCGGCGCTCCCCTCCGGGAAGACGCCGAGGACGCCCCCCGCGGCGAGGATGTGCGTCCGCCGCGTCGGGGGTCGCGCGGACGGCGCCGGCCCGGACGGCGGCAGGCCCGACGACGGGGAGCTCGACCTCGCGGTCGTCGAGGAGCGGGCGCAGGTCCCGGTGGGCCGGGTGATCGCGGCGGAGCGCGTGGCGCAGCACGAAGGCGTCCCAGGGCACGAGCCCGGCGTGGTTCGCGACGACGACGGCGGGGCCGGAGGCGGGGACGGCGGCGATGCCCCGGACCTGCACGCGCCACCAGGTCGAGTAGAGGAACTCGACGAGCGGCGCGAGCCGCTCCGCGAACCGCTGATCCATCCCGAACCGGTCGAGCCGCTCCGGCGGCTCGAGGAGCCGGACGAGATCGACGAGGGTGCCGAGCCGCTCGCGGAGCGCTGGCAGGAGCTTCGCGACCGCGAGGCGCGCTTCTTCCTCGAGGCCGGCGAGGCTGGTGCGAGAGGCGGGGTGCGCGGGATGCGCGTCCTCGTGTTCCGGGGGCTGGACCTTCTGGGGTTCGGTGGGCCTCGACTCCGCTCGGGGCGACGGGGGCGCCGGCCTCCGGCGCCCGGGTCGAGGTCGCGGTCGGGGTCGAGGTCGGGGTCGAGGTCGGGGTCGAGGTCGGGGTCGGGGTCGAGGTCGGGGTCGGGGTCGAGGTCGGGGTCGAGGTCGGGGTCGGGGTCGAGGTCGGGGTCGGGGTCGAGGTCGGGGTCGAGGTCGGGGTCGGGGTCGAGGTCGGGGTCGAGGTCGGGGTCGGGGTCGCGGTCGAGGTCGAGGTCGGGGTCGGGGTCGAGGTCGACGCCGGCTCCCGCACCGCCGCGCCGCGCTCGAAGGGGTCATTCCCGAGCGCCGGGCGCCTGGCCCGCGCTGGCGCGCTCGCCTTGCGCCCCGACTTCCCCCGGTTCGTCCCTCCCGCCATGGCGATCGTCATAGACGCGCCCCGGGAAACCGTCAAACGTCGATTCGGGTCCGCGATGCCGCGGCGAGTCGGCCCGGCATGCTACGAAGGGGCGCGATGGCGCGCATCCACGTCCTGTCCCCCGGGCTCGTGAACCAGATCGCCGCGGGCGAGGTGGTCGAGCGACCCGCCTCCGTCGTGAAGGAGCTCGTCGAGAACGCCCTCGACGCGGGCGCCCGCTCGATCTCCGTCGACGTCGAGGAGGGCGGGCTCGCGCTGGTGCGCGTGGCCGACGACGGCTGCGGGATGGACCGCGACGACGCCCTGCTCGCGCTCGAGCGCCACGCGACCTCGAAGCTCCGCGACGCGGAGGGGCTCTCCGCCATCGCGACGATGGGGTTCCGGGGCGAGGCGCTCCCGGCCATCGCCTCCGTCGCGCGGTTCCGGCTCGAGACCGCGCCCGCCGAGGACGGCCACGGCACGCGCGTCGACGTCGAGGGCGGCGCGCCGCCGGCCGTGTCGGACGTGGCGCCGGCCGCGCGGCACGACGATCGAGGTGCGCGACCTGTTCTTCAACACGCCCGCGCGGCGGAAGTTCATGCGCGTCGCCGCCGACCGAGGCCGGCCACGTCACGGAGGCGATGGTGCGCCTCGCGCTCGCGCGGCCGGACGTCGGCTTCACCCTCCGCTCGGGCGGGCGCGCTCGCGCTCGCCGCCCGGGCCGGCGAGCCGCTCGCCGAGCGGGCGGTCCAGGCCCTCGGGCGCGAGGCCCACCGGCACCTCGTCGCGGTGGACGGCGACGCGGGGCGGGGTCCGGGTGCGCGGGGTCGTCTGCTCGCCCGATCACTCGCAGGCGACCGCCCGCGGCCTCTACCTGTTCGTGAACGGCCGCTGGGTCCGCGACCGCAGCGCCGCGCACGCGGTCCTCCGCGCCTTCGCCGGCACGCTCCCGGCCGGCCGCCACCCGGCCGGCGATCCTGTTCCTCGAGCTGCCGCTCGGCCGCGTGGACGTGAACGTCCACCCGCAGAAGCACGAGGTCCGCTTCGCCGAGCCGCGCGAGGTCCAGGACGCGCTCTTCCACGCCGTCGCCTCCGCGCTCCGGACCGCGCCCTGGCTCGGCCGGGCGCCGCGACGGCGCCGCCGCGCAGCAGGTGGGCGGCCCGGTGGCGGACGCGGCGGGCAGCTCGGCCGTCGCCGCCGAGGAAGCGGCGGGCGTCCTCGCCTGGGCACGGGCCGCGCGGCCGCCCGAGGGCAGCGGCGCCTCGCTGCCGCTCCCCCGTCTCGACGCCGGTCGGGACCGGACCCCTCGCGTTCCCCGTCGCGGGCGGCGGACGGCGTGCCGCGGCCGGCAGGGTACTTCGGGTCGCTCAGGTTCGTCGGCCAGCACGCCCGGACCTACCTCGTCTGCGAGGCGCCCGGCGGCGCCCTCGTCGTCGTCGACCAGCACGCGAGCCACGAGCGGCTCCTGTTCCACCGGCTCCGCGAGGCGTTCCAGGCGCACGCGGTGCCGGTCCAGCCGTTCCTCCTGCCCCAGGTGGTGACGGTCCCGCCCGCCGCGGCCCGCGCCCTGGAGGGCGCCCTCGACGAGCTCGGCCGCCTCGGCCTCGAGGTCGAGCCGTTCGGCGGCGACGCCTTCGCGGTGAAGGGCGCGCCCGCCGCGCTCGGCGGCGTGGACCTCGCAGGCGCTCCTCGCGGACCTCGCCAGCCAGCTCGCGGAGGTGGAGCGGGGGAGCGCGGTCGACGACGCCTTCCACGACCTCCTCGCGACGATGGCCTGCCACGCGCGCCGTCCGGGCGAACCAGGAGGTCTCGGCGGAGGAGGCCCGCGCGCTCCTCGACGGCCTCGACGCCATCGACTTCAAGGCCCGCTGCCCGCACGGCCGCCCGGTCGTCTTCGAGCTGCCGCTCGCCGAGCTGGAGCGGCGGGTCGGGCGGCGCTGAGTTCGCTCAGGCCGCGCCCCGCGGCCTGAAGTTCCTTCCGGATCCCGGGGCGGCAAAGACGACCGGCAGCCCCGGCCGTGTTGACCCCTCGGACGAAGGAAGGCCCGTTCTCACGGAGAATTTCCCGGATCGCGCTCGGCACCTCTGATGCATTCAGAGAGGGCGTGCAGGGAACCATCACCAGCAAGGACGTGCTCGTCCACTCGGTCACGATCCTCCGGCTGTGGGGCCCCGCGTTCTACCTGCGATGCCTGCGGGTGATCGCGAGCGGCCGGGCCTGCACCTTCCTCGACGTCCTCGCGTCCGGGCGCTGAGGGCGCGAGGGCAGCTCCGGCGCTCCCGTGGTGCCGGGGCACGTCGTGCCAGCCACCGATACTCGCCCGGGGAGGGTCGCGGGGGCAGGGGTTCGGGAGAACCGACCCACCTCGTCAGGAACGGGGCGGTGGACGGGGGGCCGGGCCTTTGGCACAGTCCGGGCCTCGATGGCACGGGACCCGCGGCTCCGCCCCTTCCGGATTGCCCTCTGGGTGGTCTACCTCACGGTGGTGGCGCTCTCCATCGCCGTCACGGTCCGCTCCGTCGTGAAGAACCTCCGCGGCGCCGCCCCGCCCGTCCGCGACGCTCCCGACGCGCGAGGCGGTGCGGGTGTGCGTCACGGAGCTGGAGCGGCTCCACCGCGAGCAGAACGAGCGGGCGTGGCGCCTCGGCTCGGAGCTCGCCGACGGCGGCGAGGCGGTGCAGCGGTGGCAGGCCTGGTCCCACGACTGGGAGCAGCGCCTCGACGACCTCGGCGACCGCTGCCGCCTCGACGCCTCCGACGAGAAGAGCCAGCCGGCGTTCGCCGGCCGGCGCGAGCTCGCAGCCGCGCGCGACGCCGTCCTTCGGGTCCACCGCGGCTACAGCGTGCAGGTGAACCGGTTCGCGCAGGACGAGGCGAACCTCGCCCGAGCCGCTGCGGATGCGCTCCAGGTCGCGAAGGCGGCGGTGAGCCGCGCGACCGCGGTGCACTAGGCGGACCCGTTTGATCCATTGCTCGGGCGCGATTGAGGGGACCGCCACGGCCCGGTGCGCGTGCGTGAATCATTGTCCGTCGCTGCGCAACGTCGAGACCTGACCTGACGGCCCGGAGCTTGCCGACGGGGCTCCGGTCGGCGCTTTGTTGTTCCCGCCGGGAGGCGATCCTGCGGGACCGGGGTCGGTTCCGACGAGGAGGCGGGGTTCGGGGCATCGAGGGCGGTGCCGGGCGGGGCGGCGCCGCGCGAGGGAAACGTCCCGGCGAGATCGGCCCACCCGTCGCCCGGGGTGTCGCGCCGACCCCGTGCTGCCGTTGCCGTGAAGCGCGTCAGTTCACGGTAGGTGACTGACGACGCAACCCAAGAGGGAGCTTGACCGGTTCTACGGTGGGTCGACGACTCCGAGCGGAGCGACGCGCAGGAAGCGCCCTCGCGACGCGCCCGCGGCCGCGCCGTGGGCGTCGCGGAGTCGAGCGAGGGGTGCGCGAGGGGCGCCCGGGATCTCGCGCCAGGACGGGAATGCGCGCGTTCCAGGAGGCCCCGGAAACGCGTGCGATCCTGCCGGCATGACGACCGCCCGCGAAGAGACCACCCGCCTCGCCGACCTCCTCCGCCGCGAGCACCACGCGCTCGGGGAGTTCCTCGTCGCCCTCGCGGTCTTCGATCGCGAGCGGAGATGGCTGGAGCTCGGGCACAGCTAGCCTGTTCTCCTTCCTGCAGCGGGAGCTGGGCTCTCAAGGCGGCCTGCCCAATACCGGAAGACGGCGGCGGAGCTGGTCCAGAGGTACCCGCGAGGTCGAGGCGGCGCTCCGGGACGGTCGGCTACGCCTGTCGATCCGTCATCGAGCTCGCGAAGGTCATCACGCCCGAGAACGCGGCCGAGGTCATCCCCCGGTTCTTCGGCACTCGTCGAGGCGCGAGGCGCGGAGGTCGTCGGCCGCGCTCCTGCCGGCGGAAGCTCCGCCGAAGCGAACCGTCGTGACGGACCGTCACCCCGAAGGAGTCGAGCCCGACCCGCCAGCGCGGCGGCTCCCGTCACGAGAATCCCCTCCGTTAGTCCTTCCGGAAGGACCGAGCGGCGCCCCGAGCGGGCCGTCGAGCCCGCCTCCGCGCGCGCCGGTCCACGGTGAAGCCGCTCGACGGCGGAGCGCGCCGGCTCCGCATGACGGTCTCGCGCCGGCTCCTCGACAAGCTCGCCGCCGCCCGCGACGCTCTGTCGCACTCGCACCCGGGGGCGTCGGAGGAGGAGATCCTCGAGGTCGGCCTGGACCTCATCCTCCAGCGCCACGCGAAGCGCCGCGGGATCGGCGCGAAGCCGCGCGCGAAGGCGCCGAAGCAGCCGGCGGCTACACCCGCCGAGACCGCCCCCGCCCTCGAAGCGGAGCCGTTACGTGCCCGCCGAGGTGTGGCGGGGCGTCTGGAAGCGTGACGACGGGTGCTGCTCGTGGCCGCTCGAGGGCGGCGGAGTCTGCGGCTCCACGTATCAGGTGGAGCTCGATCACATCGACGGGTTCGCGCTCGGCGCGGGCACGACAATCGACGAGTGCCGGCTCCTCTGCCGCGTCCACCAGGACGTCTCCGCTCGCCAGCTTTACGGGGACGGCCTCATGAATCTCTACACGCGGCCGAAGGGTGGTCGCTGCTCGGAGCCGGTCGCGGTCTACGACGCGGCCGGCACCTCGGACTCATTCGAATCAACCGACCTCGGCGTGAGCGCGAGCTGCCGCTGCGCCGCGCCGTCAGGGGCAGGTCGCGTCGGTCGACGTCAGGAACACCCAGCGGTGGTACTGCCGTCGCGAACCCAGCCTTCGGCGCACGGTTCGCGGCCGGGGCGACCGTGTTCATGTTCGACGGGATCGAAGCCGTTCGAGACCACGAGCTCGACGACGCGAACGACCCCGGGCTGCCTGTACGGTGGCCCCGGGAGCGTCGGTAACACGGGGGAGTAGGGCGGCGGAGACCGGTAGGGGTCGAACAGGAACTGGGGGACGACCCGAGTCAGGTTCGTCGTGTCGGCGTTCGGCGGGATGATGTTGCTCCACTGGATCTCGGCTCAGCCAGAGGTCACGGAAGTCGTAGTTCACGAACCAGCGCGCCTCGATGCTCTCGATGGGGTTCGAGGTGACGACGACCTGCGCCGAGAGGCTGGTAGGGAGCGAGGGTGGTGCAGCCCGCCGGGACCAGCGTCACCGCGCCGTCGCCGAGGAGGTCGTCGACCACGATCCGCGGCGGCGTCACCGTGCCCGGTGGGTAGTCCGGGAGCGGCTGCGGGATGGGGCACCCCGCGAGCCCGAGCGCGAGCGCCGCGAGGAGGAGCTCGGCGCGCCTCACGGGGCCTCCTCGACGTCGTCCAGATCCTGGGGGAGCGGCTCGCCCCGCCGCTCCGCCTCGAGCTTCTCGAGGTGGCGGAAGATGGTGCGCGGGTCGACGCCGAGGTCCTTCGCGGTCTTGGTCCGGTTGCCGCCGTTCCGCTCGAGCACCTCGTTGATGTAGCGCTTCTGGAACTCCTCCTTCGCCTGGGCGAGCGGCAGGATCGGGTCGAGGCACCTCGGGCCGGAGGTCCAGGTCCTCGGCGCGAGCAGCGGCCTGTCGGCGAGCACCACCGCCTTCTTGATGCGGTTCTCGAGCTCGCGGATGTTGCCCGGCCAGGCGTACTTGCGCATCGCGACCAGGGCGGCGGGGGTGAAGCCGCGGACCCTGGCGCCGAACTCGCGGCCGTACTTCTGGAGGAACCACTTCGCGATGCACGACGAGGTCGTCGCCGCGGTCGCGCAGCGGCGGCAGCTCGATCGTCACCACGTTGAGCCGGTAGTAGAGGTCCTCGCGGAAGGCGCCGCGCTTGATCTCGTCCTCGAGCACCTTGTTCGTCGCGGCGACCACCCGGATGTCGACCGGCTCCGGCGCGGGTGTCGCCGACCCGGTCGACCGTCCGCTCCTGGAGCGCGCGCAGGAGCTTCACCTGAAGCGCGAGCGGCATCTCGCCGATCTCGTCGAGGAAGAGCGTGCCGCCGTTCGCCGCCTGGAACCGGCCGATCCGCGTGGCGACCGCGCCGGTGAACGCGCCCTTCACGTGGCCGAAGAGCTCGGACTCGAGGAGGTTCTCGGGGATGGCGCCGCAGTTGATGGCGACGAAGGCGCCCTGCGCCGCGCGGGCGAGCGGCGGTGGATCTCCCGGGCGACGAGCTCCTTGCCGGTGCCGGTCTCGCCGGTGATGAGCACCGAGATGTCGGTCGCCGCGACCTTCTCGATGCGCCGGTAGACCTCGCGCATCGCGGCGCCGGCGCCGACGAGGTCGCCGTACTGCTTCGACTGGACCGCCTCCTTCAGGGCGACGTTCTCGCGTCGGAGCGCGTCGAGCAGCAGCGCGTTCTGGACGAGGAGCGAGGCCTGCGCGGCGAAGACGGTGAGCAGCTCGAGGGCGCGCTCGTCGAAGAGCGACACCACGCTGTCGTTGCCGAGGTAGATGACGCCCGAACACCTCGCCCTTCTGCATGAGCGGCGCGCACATCACCGAGCAGAGCTTCAGGTTCACCACCGAGGACGAGCCTGACCACTCGACGTCGTGGAGCGCGTCGGCGACGATGAGCGGCCGGCGGGTCTCGACCACCCGCTGGATGATCGAGTCCGAGACGCGCGCCATCGCGTTCTCGATGGTCTCCCGGGCGACGTTCCGCGCCGCGCGCACCGACATCTCGCGCGTTCTCGAGCAGGATGAGGAAGCCCTTGTCGGCGTGGGTGACCTCGAGGAGCGCGTCGAGCAGCTCGTCGAGGAGCCGGGCGAAGTCGGTGGCCCCGAGGAGCCGCTCCGAGAAGCGGACCAGCGAGTCGAGGGCGAGGAGCCGCTGCCCGGCGGGCGCGCGGGCCGGAGAGGCGACGCGCGGAGGCGGGGTCGAAGAAGAGCTCCGTCGTCGCCGATCCGGATCCGGTCCCCGGGGCCGAGGCGCCAGGTGGCGCGCCGCTTCCCGTTCACCGTCATGTCCGAGGCGTCGTGGGCGGCGGCGTTGTACTCCTTGCCGTCGAAGTGGATGTGGAACGCGGTGCGCGCGACCGCCGGATCGGGGAGGGCGACGTCGTTCTCCGCGTCGCGGCCGACGCTCGTGATCCGCTTCACGATCGCGACCTCGCGCTCGCTGCCGTCCGGGGACTTCACGATGAGGGTCGCCACGCGCGCGCTCCTAGAACGCCCACTCGAGCTTCACGGTCCCGCCGGGCTGCTTGGCCGTGATCTCGGTCTCGATGCGGGGGACGAAGTTCCGGTGGGCGTCCCAGACGCCGTAGGCGTACAGCGCCCAGAACAGGCCGGCGGAGACGTACTTCACCGTGTCCACCTGGCTGATGAGCTTCCGGTCCGCGTCGCTGTACGGCGGGTTCGAGCAGCCGGGCTGGCCGGAGATGCAGGTCCGGGTCCGGTCGTTCGCGAGCTGGCTGTGGTAGACGATCGCGCCGAGGTTCACGAGGCCGAGGACGAGCTGCCCGGCTGCGATGGCCGTCCCCTTCGCGCGCTCGCCGTTCTGGAACTGCCCCGCGCCGAGGGGGAGCCAGTTGAACAGGTAGACGTGCTGCTCCACCCGCACGACCTTGCCGGGCGGGCCGGCGCGCAGGCCCTCCTCGGCGAGGAGCCGGCGCCGGGCCTCGTCGGCGAGGCGCTGCTGCTCCGCGAGCTCGCGGCGGCGCTCCCGGAGCGGGGCGAGGGCGGGCTCGTGCTCCTTCTTCACCGCGTCGAAGAACTCGACGATGGGAGGCGGGACGAGGAACGCGTCGAGGGAGTAGTCCGGCTCGAGCGAGAGCAGGCTCACGAAGGCGGTGCGGGCCGCGCGCTTGTCGCCGAGCTGGAACTCGGAGATGCCGAGGATCCGGTAGGCCTCCACCGCGTCGCCGTGGGGGAGCTCGGGGGTCTTCGCGAGGAGCTGGCGCAGGGTCCCGGCGGCCTCGGCGTAGGCGCCGAACTCGAACCGGTCCTTCGCGCGCTTCAGCTCCGGGGGTGCGGCGAGGGCGAGGGCGAGGAGTAGCGGGAGGACGTTCACGGGCTATCCCCCGCTCGAGCCGGGCTGCGGTGCCGCCACGGTGAAGGACTCGCCCGCCCGGATCCGCACCGTCACCTCGGTCGGGGGCGCTCCGACGAGCTCCAGCCGGACGTGCGCGACCCCCTCGTACGGGCTCGCGCCTCCGGGCGGCACCGGGACGGCGATGGGCGCGTGCTGCGAGTCGCCGGCGGTCCCCGCATCGATCCCGTTCACGAAGATCCTCGTGGCCGGATCGCCGTCCACGCGCAGGCGCGCCGGCCGGGGCTCGAGCGGCACCCGCAGCTCCCCCGCCGCCGCGGCGTCCTCCGCCGTGAGCTCGCGCACGAACGGCGCGCAGCACGCGTGCTCGATGCGGAGCTCGTGCCGCCCGGGCGGGACCGCGACGGTGACGAGCTGCTCGTCGCGCGCGATCTCGACCCCGTCGAGGAGCGCCCGCTGCGCGTAGGGCCGCACGTGCACGACGAGGGGGACCGGCGGCGCCGTCGCGGGGGCGGGGTGCTGCGGCGGCGCGCGGCGGGGCTGCGTGGAGGGGTGAGGCGCGGGCACGGGTCCGCTCGCCTCGCCGCCGTCGCGCGGCGGGCCGGCATCGGGCAGCGCGACCGCCGGGGCCGGGGCCGCGCCCGGCTGCGCCCCGGCGGGCGGGCGGACGTCGGCGGGGGGGCCGCGGCGCGGGAAGGCCGTGACGGCGAGCGTCACCATCGCCGCGGCGGCCACGGTCCCGGCGGCCCAGCCGAGGCCGCGGCGGACGCCGGCGGCGGCGGGTGAGGCCCGCGACCTTCGCGAGCACCTCGCGGTTCGCGGGGTCGATGGTCAGGGCGCGGCCCCAGAAGCCGAGGGCGCGGGCCGCCGCCCCCTCGACCAGCGCGCCGTCGCCGAGCGCCGCGAGGGTCGTGACGGCGCGGGCGGGGAAGGCGGCGCGGAAGCCGGCGGGTCGCGCAGGAACGCGACGAGGGCGTCCTCGGGGCGCTCGAGGCCGACCTGGGCGAGGACGCGGTCGAGGGCGTCGCGGACCTCCGCCGCCGTCTGGGGGCGGTGCGCCGGCGCCACGGCGAGGCAGCGGAGGATCGAGCTCCGCGAGCGGATCGGGAACGCGCGGTTCCACGGCGCGGGGATCCTCGACGTCGCCCTCGAGGACGCGCCGGAGGATCGCGGTGGGGTTCGGGGCGGAGAAGGGGAGCTTCCCGGTGGCGAGCCAGTACAGGATCGTGCCGAGGGAGAACACGTCGCTCACGCGCGTCCGCGTCGTGCCCCTCGACGATCTCCGGCGCCATGTGGTGGGGCGAGCCGACCAGGGCGCCGGTCATCGTCATCCGCTCGTCCGACGCGATGATCCGGGCGATGCCGAAGTCGGCGAGCTTCACCGCCGGGGGCTCTTCGCGGCGGACGAGGACGTTCTCGGGCTTGAGGTCGCGGTGGATCACGCCCGCGGAGTGGGCGTGGACGAGCGCGTCCGCGAGGGCGCGCCCGACGAGCATCCCGAGCTCGGGGTGGCCGAACTCGACCTCCTGCGCGAAGCCGCGGAGGGTCGGGCCGCGGACGAACTCGGTGACGAGGTAGCTCTCGACCGCGGCGTCGCCGGAGTAGTCGTAGATCTCGACGATGCCGGGGTGGGCGAGGCGCGCGACCGCGCGCGCCTCCCGGGCGAAGCGGGCGCGGGACTCCGGCGCGGAGGCGAGGTGCGGGTGGAGGAGCTTCACCGCGACCTCGCGATCGAGCGCGGAGTCGCGGCCGCGGTACACGACGGCCATCCCGCCGCTCCCGATCTGCTCGAGGAGCTCGTAGCGGCCGATCATGCGCAGCACCTCGGCGCGGCCGCCGGGCGTCGGATCGTTCTGACTCGTCGCGCCGCCCACGTTGACCCACACGACCCCTCGCGCCCGGATCGCAAATCGCGACATCCGTGTCGAGGTCGAGACGGGCACTATGACACGGCCGCCCGTGGTCCGGCCACTTCGCGGATCGGGGCGTCGAGGGAGGGGGTCGGGCCCGCGGTGCTACCAAGCGGGGAGGGCGCCCGTGCCCGAGCCGGGGAGGAGCCCGCCTGCGAGGAGCGCTCGGATCGTCTCCACCACCGCCGGCGTCGAGACCGGGTGGAGCGGCCGCCAGCCGATCCGCTCGAGGCGGCTCGTGTCGTAGTAGTGATCCGCCGCCATCCAGTGGAGCGCCTCGCGATCGAGGCGCGGCGCGAGCGCGGTCGCGGCGCGGGTGCGCGCGGCGAGGGCGAACCAGCGCCGCTCGAGGCGACGGTTCACCGGCTCGAGCAGCAACCGATCCGGGACGTGGCGGACCAGCCACAGCAGCCCCGAGGCGACGCGCGGGACGCTCGGCAGGAGCCGCCCGGGGCGGTAGCCCAGGGCGGTGAGCGCGGTGTCGAGGTGCTCGGCGAGCGGGAGCGGGGCCTCGTCGGCGACGTTGAACGCGCGCCCGACGACGGCGCGGTCGTCGGGGTGGGTGACGACGTGCACGACCGCCCGCGCCAGGTCGTCGAGGTGGACGAGGTGCGCGACCGGCCCGCGCCTGAGGATGGGGACGTTCCGCCGGCTTCCGTACAGGAGCGCGAAGAGCGAGAGCGCGCGGACCGGGCCGCCGCGGAGCGTCGGGCCGTAGAGGATCGCCGGGCGCAGGACGGTGAGCGGCGCGCCGCGGCGGAACGCGGCCCAGCTCGCCTGCTCCGCGCGCCAGCGGATCCGCTCGTGCGCAGTGCGCGGGGCCTTGAGCTCGCCCTCGCGGCAAGGGAGGTTCCGGGGCCGGCCGTACACGGCGACGGTCGAGATGTGGACGAGGCGCGCCGCGCCGGCGGCGCGGGCGAGCTCCGCCGCTCCCGCCGCGGCGGTCGCCTCCGCCTCCGCGCGGAGGTGCTCGTCGGCCTCGCGCGGCGTGCGCAGCCCCGCGTGGACGACGGCGGCCGCGCCGTCCGGCGCGCGCTCGAGCCGGAGGCTGCCGTCGGAGGCGATGGGCACGTGGCGGGTCGTCCACCCCGCCGCGCCGAGCGCCCCCGCCACCGCCTCGAGGACGGCGCCGGGGGTGCCGGTGAGGAGCGCGATCGGCGCCACGGCGGGCGCTGCGCGCTAGACGCGGACCTCGCCCGGCTTCTTGGCGGCGGGCGGGACGGCCTCGGGCTCCGCCGCGGGGGGCGCCGCCGGCACCTTGCGGCCGATCGGGCTCTCCTCCAGGGCGGCCTTGAGGACCTCGTCCATGTGCGAGGCGTAGACGAACTCGAGCTCGTTCCGCGCCTGCTCGGGGACGTCGATGAGGTCCTTCTCGTTCCGCGCCGGCATGATGATCCGCTTGATGCCGGCGCGGTGCGCGGCGAGGACCTTCTCCTTGATGCCGCCGACCGGCAGGACGAGGCCGCGCAGGGTCACCTCGCCGGTCATCGCCACGTCGGAGCGGACGCGGATCCCGGTGAGGAGCGAGACGAGCGCGGTGAGGATCGTCACGCCGGCGCTCGGGCCGTCCTTCGGGATGGCGCCCGCCGGGAAGTGGATGTGGATGTCGGTCTTCTCGAGGAAGTTCGACGCGATGCCGAGGGTGTCGGCCTTCGAGCGCAGGTACGAGAGGGCCGCCTGCGCCGACTCCTTCATCACGTCGCCGAGCTGGCCGGTGAGGGTCAGCGCCCCCTTGCCGGCCATCTTGGTCGCCTCGATGAAGAGGATGTCGCCGCCCGCCGCGGTCCAGGCGAGGCCGGTGGCGACGCCCGGGGATCTCCGTCCGCTCGGCGGTCTCGTTGTAGAACTTCTCCGGCCCGAGCATGTCGGGGAGGTCGTCCTCGTCGACCGGCCGCTTCGCGCCGACCGCGATCTTGCCGCTCGCGACCTCCACCGCCACCGCGCGGCAGACGTCGGCGATCCGCCGCTCGAGGTTCCGGACGCCGGCCTCGCGCGTGTACGCCATGATGATCTTGATGAGCGCCTGGTCGGTGAGGCTCACCGAGTCCGCCGACGAGCCCGTGCTCCCTGAGCTGCTTCGGGACGAGGTGGTTCCGCGCGATGTGGACCTTCTCCTCGAAGGTGTAGCCGGGCAGCTCGAGGATCTCCATGCGGTCCCTGAGCGGGCCGGGGATCGGGTCGAGCAGGTTCGCCGTCGCGATGAACATCACCTTCGACAGGTCGTAGGCGAGGTCGAGGTAGTGGTCCGAGAAGCGTGAAGTTCTGCTCCGGGTCGAGGACCTCGAGGAGCGCCGCCGAGGGATCGCCGCGGAAGTCGGCCCCGAGCTTGTCGATCTCGTCGAGCATGATGACCGGGTTGATGGTCGCGGCCTTCTTCATGGCCTGGATGATCCGGCCGGGGAGGGCGCCCACGTAGGTGCGGCGGTGGCCGCGGATCTCCGCCTCGTCGCGCACGCCGCCGAGGGAGAGGCGCACGAACTTGCGGCCGATCGCGCGGGCGATGGACTGCCCGAGCGACGTCTTGCCGACGCCGGGAGGGCCGACGAAGCACAGGATCGGCCCGCGCATGTCGTTCTTCAGCTTGCGGACCGCGAGGTACTCGAGGATGCGCTTCTTGATCTTCTCCAGGCCGTAGTGGTCGGCGTCGAGGATCCCGCGCGCGTTCTCGATGTCGAGGTTGTCGTCGGTCTTCTTCGCCCAGGGGAGGTCGGCGATCCAGTCGAGGTAGGTGCGCGCGACCGTGTACTCCGACGACGCGGTGGGGATCGACTTGAGCCGGTTGAGCTCCTTCTGGGCGACCTTGTCGACCTCGGGGGGCAGGCCGGCCTTCTTGAGCCGCTCTGCGAGCTCGTCGAGCTCCTCCTCCTCCTCGCCCAGCTCGCCCAGCTCCTCCTTGATCGCCTTGAGCTGCTGGCGCAGGTAGTACTCGCGCTGCGTCTTCGACATCTCGCCCTTCACGGCGGAGTCGATCTTGTTCGAGAGCTTGAGGATCTCGCGCTTCCGGTTGAGGAGCTCGAGGACGAGCTTCATCCGGGCCTTGAGGTCGATCGTCTCGAGGACCTGCTGCTTCTCCTCGATGGGCACGTCGACGTTCGCGGCGATGAGGTCGGCGAGGTGGCCCGGGGTGCGTGATCGACTCGACGAGCTCCGTCGCAGCGGCGGGGAGCTCGGGCATGAGCTCGATCACCTCGCGGGCGAGCTTCTTGAGGTTGATGGCGAGGGCCTCGACCTCGACGTCGTCCGTGGAGGTCTTGTCCTCGACCGGCTCGATCCGGGCCTTGAGGTACGGGTTCTCCTGGACGAGCTCGAGGACCTTGAAGCGCGCGAGCCCCTGGACGACCAGCGAGTAGTTGTCCTCGCCCATCTTGAGGAGCTTCACGACGCGCGCGACGGTCCCGACGGTGTACAGGTCGGCCGCGCCCGGGTCCTCCTCCTCCGCCCGGCGCTGCGTCACGACCCCGATCACCTGCTCGTCGCGGACGGCGTCCTTGATGAGCGCGATGGTCTTCTGCCGGCCCACCGCGAGCGGAAGCACGCCACCCGGGAAGAACACCGAGTTCCGCAGGGGGAGGATTGGCAGGACCTGGGGGATGTCCTCCTTGTTGATGAGGCCCGGAGGCCCCATCGCCGGAGCGACCTGGGCTCCCGCGGCTCCCTTCTTCTCCTTCTCGGACATCGCCGTCTCCTCCATCCGTAGGGGATACCCGCGAGGACCCAGCTTATCAACCTAAAACCGGCTGCCTGGCGGGCGGTTGGGGCTGTGCGACGCCGGTCAGTCCTCGTTGA
The DNA here is from genome assembly GCA_963739565.1 of uncultured delta proteobacterium. GTDB lineage: Bacteria > Myxococcota > Myxococcia > Myxococcales > Anaeromyxobacteraceae > Anaeromyxobacter. Next base: position 24,047 of record CAVUBF010000004.1, read on the forward strand.
GCGCGGTGCGGCCCGGGATCGAGACGGTCTTCCCGTCGGGCTCGCCGCCGGGACCGCCCGGATCGCTGCGCACGGGCCCCTCCGACGGAGCCCACAGGCCGCCCTCGCGATCGTCCACGCCGGCGCCCGAGACGTGGCCGGTGTGGCGGGGGATCTGCTGCGGAGCCGCCTCGGGGCCCTCGGAAGGGGACCATGCGCGCTTGCGGGTCATGCCTCTTCCATAAGAGCGGCTTCCTCCGCGGCAAGCCGGTGGGCAACTTCCCCCCCGTGCGTGCGGTCGGGCTCGTCCTGGGGCTCGCCGCGGTCGCCGCGTGGGCGGCGCTGCGGTGGGGACTCCTGCGCCGGCGCTCCGTCCCCGCCCACGTCGCGCTCCTCGCGGAGGCGGTGCCCGACGCGCTCGGGGACGCGGTGCTCGCCGTCGACGGCGCGGGCCGGGTCGGGCACGCCAACTCCGCCGCCGCACGGCTCCTCGGGATCCCGGTGGCGGACCTCGTGGACCGGGACGTCGCCGCCGTCGCCCCCGAGCTCGACGCGCTCGCCCGGGGGGTCGAGCGCGGTCCGGCCTCGGCCCGGATCGCCGTCCCTGGCCCGCGCGGTCCGGCGCGGGTGCGGGCGGTCGTCCTCCGCGTGTCCACACGGCCTCCGTGGGCGCTCGCGGTGATGCGCCCGTTCCCGGTGGCCCGCCCGAGGCCGCCGCCGCTCCCGCGCGCCCCGCCCCCTCCGTGGCCCGCGCGGGGCGAGGCGCGCGCCGGCTTCGCCGCGGCGGCCGAGGCGCTCCACGAGCCGGTCGCCCGGGCCGCGGACGCGGTCTCGATCCTCCGCCTCGCGGCGCCCGCCCTCGGCCCGCGCGCCGCCGCCGCCCTCGCCGCGGCGGAGGCCGCCCTCGAGGTCGCGGACCGCCGGGTCTCCGCGCTCGCGGTCGCGGGGGAGGGCTGGATCCGCCGCCCCCTCGATCTCGGCGCGCTCGTCGAGGACCTCGTGTCGCGGTTCCCGGCGCCGCCCGGCGTCCGGATCCGGGCCGGGGCGCGGACCGCCGCCGCCCGCGCCCTCGCCGACGACCGGCCGGTGCGGGCGGCCGTCCGCGAGGTCCTCGCCGCGGCCTCGGCGGCAGCGGTCGCGGCGGGCGGCGAGCTCGTCGTGGTCGCGCTCGCCGGTCCAGCGTCGGTCTCGATCGAGGTCCGCTCGCCGGCCCGGCTGCCGGCGGGCGGCCTCTCCCTCGCGCGCGCCCTGGTCGCGCCGCAGGGCGGCCGCGTCGAGGAGGAAGTCGAGCCGGGGCGCGGCGGGGTGGTCCGGATCGCGCTCGAGCGCGCGCCCAGCCTCGAGCCGGCGTGAGGGCGGCGCGAGTCCGAATCGCGACGTTTGACACCCGGGCGAACTGGCCGATAGCATCCGGGCGCACCTCGACGGACCGGGAGCGCACATCGTCCGCATCGGCCACATCAGCGATCTGCACGTTGCCGACCGGGCGCGGTATCCCCGGAACGGCTTCACCGCTCGTGACTGCGAGCGCCACTCGGCCCGGCTCGCCAAGGGGCTCCTCGACGCCCTCCGCGAGGTCGGCGTGGACCACCTCGTCGTCACCGGCGACCTGACCTTCTCCGGCGAGCCGCGGGAGTTCGAGCGCGCCGCCGACCTGCTCCGCCCCTTCGCCGAGGCGAAGAAGCTCACGGTGGTGCCGGGGAACCACGACGTCTGGACCGAGGAGTCGGTGGAGACGGCCCGGTTCCTGCGGGCGATCGGCCCCGATGGCCTGGGGATGCGGCGGGCGGCCCCGAGCTACCCCCAGGTCGTCCCGGTGGGCGACGACGCGGTCCTCGTCGCCCTCGACAGCGCGCGCTTCGGCGAGGATCCCCTCGAGACCCCGGGGCGCCTCGGCTCCGAGCAGCTGCGCGCCGCCCGCGAGCTCGCCCGCGAGCACGCCAAGGAGGGGAGGGCAGTCCTCCTCGCCTTCCACCACCACGTCGTGCTCCCGCCGGAGCGGATGCCCTCCGACGCCCACGTCGCGCGCATGCCCCTCGCGGACGCCGACAAGGTGGTGCGGCTCGTCGCCGAGCTGCCCATCGCGGCGGTGCTGCACGGCCACCGCCACACCGCCTTCCGCGTCGACCTTCCCGGCGCGCGCGGACCGACCCCGGTGCTCTGCGCCGGCTCGGCCTCACGCGTCGCCGACGAGCCGGTGCGCCGCGCCCGGGCGTACGTGTACGAGGTCGACCGCACGGGCCTGCGGAGCGTCGAGGCCCTCGTCGCCGGCATGGAGTGATCCGATGCGAAAGCTGCTCGTGGTCGCGCTCCCCGTCGGGCTCGCGGTGCTCGCCGGGATCCTGCTCTTCAACACCTCGCGCTCGCTCGGCGAGACCTCGGATGCGCGCCTCGCCCGCGCCCGGCTGAAGCGCGACTTCACCGAGCGCGCCCAGGCGGTGCGCTCCATCCCGGCGCCCGCCGAGTGGCAGGGCGAGGTCGCCGCGCTCTCGCGCTGGTACTTCGACGAGCTCGCCTCGATCCGGAACCGGCACCCCGGCGAGGCCCCGCGCCCGAACGGCGTCCAGGCCGCCGAGGACGAGAAGAAGGGGAAGGCGAAGAAGGGGGAGCGCGAGGCGATCGCCGACTTCCAGGCCTACGCCGACGGGCGGCTCGCGCTGCTCCGCGAGGCGAGGTACGCGCCCATCGCCTCCGCCTTCGCGGAGGGGCTGCGGCTCGACCTCGTGGCGGTCGAGCCGGGCGCGGCGCCGGGGACGGGCCCCGGGCTCCGGGTGGACTTCGCCCTGTGGGGCGCGCCGCGCTACCTCGAGCGGGAGCGCTCGGGCGACAAGACCGTGACCCGCACGGTCGTTCCGGTCGCCTTCAAGCGGATTGCCTTCCAGTTCCTCGACGCGGCCGGCAAGCCCTACGGCGAGATGAGCGGCGGCGGCGAGCCGTACCAGAAGCTCGTCGACCCCGAGCGCTTCGCCGACGACTTCCCGCCCGGCGTGCTCTTCGGGACCTGGTGGGTCGAGCTCTTTCCGCGCGAGGGCGCGACGGTGAACCTCGAGATCGCCGCGGACCTCCGCGGGCCGAGCGGCGCGGTCCGGCCGGCGGCCTTCGTCTTCAAGCTTCCGGTCCCCGAGCAGTGGAAGCTCCCCCCGGGCGCGGCCTTCCAGGCCGAGGTCCGCGAGGCGGCGCCGGGGCGCTAGAGGGGCCGTGGCGGACCGGAAGGAGAAGAAGCCCCGTCGCAAGGCGGCGGCGAGCGCCGCGCCTCCGGCGCACGGCGCTGCCGGACCCCCGCGGAGACGCGCCGCTCGAGGAGCTCTCCCGGGACGCGCTCTCGGTCTTCCTGTACGTCGCCCTCCTCCCGGAGGAGACCCGCGCGATCGTCAAGGCGCTCGGCGTCAGCATCCCGGGGTTCCGGACCGAGGGGCTGAACGACGTCGAGCTGTGCGACGCGGTCGCCGACGAGGTCCGCGCCCGCCCCGAGACCCGCGTCCACGTCGTGGACGCCCTCCGGAAGGCGTTCCGCGGGATGCCGCTCCCCGACGTGCCCCTCGACTCCCCCGGGGCGGACGACCTCCTGGCGGTGGGCCGCTCGGAGCACGGGCTCACCTTCGCGCTCTGGCGCGTCCTCGCCGACCCCGACGGCGCCGTCCGCGCCCGCGCCGTGCCGGTGCTCGACGGGCTCGCGAAGGACTACTACGGCCCGGCGCCGGAGGGCGCCCGCAAGGCGTCGCGGAAGGACGACCCGGCGGAGCGGATCGCGGAGCTCGAGCGCGAGCTCGAGCGCCAGCGCGAGCTCGTCGGGCAGCGGACCGAGGAGGTCCGGCGCACGAAGGACGAGGCGGCCGCCCGGGCCGAGTCGGCGCGGAAGAAGGGCGAGGAGCAGCGCGAGAAGCTCCAGGCCTGGCTCAAGGAGGCCCGCGCCCGCGAGGCGCAGGCGGTCGAGGACGCCGCCCGCGCCCGGGAAGGCGCAGCGGAGGCGCAGCGCGCGCGGGAGCGGGCGGAGGCGGCCCTCGCGACGGCGCAGGCGACCGACGCCGCCGCCGACGCGCAGCGCGCGCGGGCGGCGGCGCGCGACCTCGAGGGGAAGGTGACCGCGCTCGAGGCGAGGCTCGCGCGGCAGGAGGAGCGGGAGCGCGAGCTCGAGGCCGCGCTCGCGGCCCGGGTCCACGAGGCCGGGCGCGTCCCCGCGCCGGCGGCGCCGGCCGCCGAGGCGGCCGACGAGCCGGAGGAGGCCCCCGCGACCTGGCTCATGCCGGTCTACACGCGGGAGTTCTACGACTCCCTCGACGGCTGGGATCGGCGCATCCAGCGCGCCGCCTTCAAGCAGGCGGCCCTCCTCGCGCAGGACCACCGGCACGGGTCGCTGCGCGCGCTCCCGCTCGAGGGGCTGCCCGGCTACTACCGGGTGCGGGTCGCGACGGACGTCCGCCTCCTGTACCGGCGCACCGAGCGCCAGAACACCATCGAGATCCTCTCGCTCATCGACCGCGAGGACCTCGACCGCTACGTGCGGCAGGCCAAGACACGTTCGTAGCGGGGGGCCACTCGCCTCGCTTCGCGAGCTCCCGCCCCCCCGATGCGAGTGGCTGTCGCGCCCGCCTCGCTTCGCGAGGCTCGCGCCCCCCGTTGCGATGGCCCTACTCGATCCCCTCGCCGTGACCGAGCGTCCCCTCGGCGGGCTCCGAGGCCGGCGGTGGAGCGGGGCGGCGCCTTCCCCTGCGTCCGCGGGAGCGCGGATCCTCTGCCGCGGAGAGCTCCTTCCCGGCCGCGAGCAGCCGCGCCCATGCTTCCGGCGTGGGCGTCGCACGCGCGGCCTCGAGGGCCTCGCGGTAGGCCTTCCGGGCCGCGTCCAGCCTGGCGTTCGGCTTCGCCATCCGTTCCTCCCCCCTCGGCCGCACGACAAGTGTGCGAACCTGTGCGGCAAGATAGGACCGCGTCCGCGCGGCGCGGGGAGCCCCTGAAGGGCCACGCTTCGCGTGGGCGGCGGGGAGCGGGAAGGGCGCCAGAGGGGCGGGGGACCGAGCGGGCGCAGCGCTGGTGCTTCGATGTCGGAGCGGCTCCGTTCGTCCTGAGAGTAAGGCCCGCGGAGCGAGCCCGAAGTCGAAGGACGGAGAACGAGAAGCCTGCCGGAGTCGAAGGACGGAACACGAACTGCGCCGCTTCGCGGCGTGCTGCCGCCCGCGAGGGCGGACGGGGCACGCGGGAGCAATCGTCGGACGGAACCGAGCCCCGGGAAGACAGCCGCTCGGGCTCGCGCCCGAAGGCGCGAGCCCTCGGTGGGATCGCGAGCCCTCGGTGGGATCGCGAGCCTAGGTTAACCGAGCTTGCGGTAGATCCCGACGACGACGCCGAGGATCATCGTGCTGCGGAAGTCGGACTGCCGGACGTAGATGGGCGCCATCCGCGGGTTCGAGGGCTGGAACCGGACGCGGTCCCCCTCGAAGTGGACCCGCTTCACGGTCGCCTCGTCGTCGATCATCGCGACGACGATCTCGCCGTCGTCGGCGTTGAGCTGCTTCTTCACGAAGACGTAATCGCCGGGCAGGATGCCGTCGCCGATCATCGAGTCGCCCTGCACCCGCAGCCCGTAGACCTTCTTGTTCGTCCCGAGGAGGAACGAGTCCACCTGGACGGTATCCTCGATCCGCTCCTGGGCGAGGATGGGCTGGCCGGCGGCGACCCGGCCGACGATGGGGATCTCCACGATGCGCGCCGCGGCGGAGCGGGAGGCGGCGGCCCTCGAGATCGAGACCACGTTCGCCGGGCGCGCCGAGGCTCCCAGGGCGGTCCGGGCGGCGTCGGTCGGGATGACCGCGCGCGACTTGATCGGATCGCGAGTGAGATAACCCTTGCGCTCCAGGGCTTTCAGGTGATCGTTGACGCCGTTCGTGGAACGGATGTCCAGGGCCTCCCCAATCTCGCGGATCGTCGGGGGGTAGCCCGCGTCATCGATCTGGCGCGCGATGAAGCGCAGGACCTCGAGCTGCCGCTCGGTGAGCCCATTCATGCGGTATCACCTCCTGAACATCGGTATACCTGACGAGGCGTTCAGAAGGCAAGAAAACGCTCCCTCGCTACCGTCGGTCCCGGATGCCTCCTTCGCTCCCCGCCGCCATCGGCCTGGGCCTCCGCGCCGCCTTCCGCGAGCCGTGGCTCCTCGCCGTCGGGCTCGTCGTCGCCCTGGTCCGCCGGGCGGCGGTCTGGCCCGCCTTCGCCGTCGCCTGGGCGGTCCTCCTCCGCTCCGCGCTCCTGTCCCTCTCGCGGAACCCGCTCTCGGCGGTGGCGCCGCTCGAGGGCGCCTTCGCCGCGGCCACCGCGCCGAGGTTCGTGGCCCTCGTCGCCGGCCTTTGGCTCGTCGGGGTCGCGACCGGCGCGGCGCTGCGGGTGGCCTATCTCGCGGGCGCGCTGCCCACCCTCGGCGGCGCCCTCGCGGGCGCGCCCGGGCCCCGGTTCGCGGCGGGCGTCGCCTTCGGTTTCCCCCGGGTGCTCGCCGCCGCCGCCCTCGGCCTCGTGGTGGAGGTCTCGGGCGGCCTCTTCGGCGTCACCCTCGGCCTCGCGGCGGCCCGCATCAGCCGCGTCGCGGCGTCGAGCGGCGGGTCCGCGCTCCTCGCCGCGGCGGTGGCCCTCGCCCTCGTCCTCGCGCTCGCCGTTCCGCTCGCGCTCTCGGCGGTGGTCGACGCCGCCGTCGCCCGGGCGGCGGTGCGGGGCGAGTCGGCGGGGATCGCCTTCGTCGAGGGCGGGGCGCGGTTCCTCGCGCGGCCCGGCACCTTCCTCCTCGGCGCCATGACCTTCGGCCTGGTCGCGGCGATCGGCCCCGTGCTGGTCGCCGGCACCGGCTCGGCCGCGACCGGCTTCGCCGCGGCGATCGCGCCGGCCCTCGCCCTCGGCCCGCAGCTCATGGTGGCCGCGGTCGCCGCCGCGGTGGCGGCCGGGATCGACCTCGTCTGGCTCGGGACAATCGCGGCCCTCGCCTGCGGCGAAGAACCGCAGCCGGGGTCGTGAGGCAGGACGGGACCCGCACCCCGGACAACGCCGGGTTCGGTATCCTGCGCCCGTGCCGCAGGATCTCTTTCCGCTCTGCGCGTCGGTCGCGGTCGGCGTCGCCGCCGCCGCGCTGGCCGTCTCCGTCGCGGTGTCGCGCCGCCGCGAGGCGCGCCTGCGTTCGGCGCAGGCGGCGCTCCGCGCGTCCCAGGAGCGGCTCCGGCTCGCGCTCGACGCGACGACCGAGATCGTCTGGGACTGGGACCTTCGCACCGACGCCATGTCCATGCCGCGCTTCGCGGCGGTGTACGGCTACCCGGAATCGGCGACGCCGGCGACCGGCCGGGAGTTCTTCCCCCACGTGCACCCGGACGACGTCCCGTCGCTGACGGCGCAGGTGAACGCGGCGAACCGGCCGGGCCACGACCAGATCGAGTTCGAGCACCGGGTGCGCACCGCGACGGGCGACTACCTCTGGATGCAGGCCCGGGCCCGGGTGGTCGCGCGCGGCCCCGGCGGCGAGCCGCTCCGGATCGTGGGCACCTGCACGGACGTCACCGAGCGCCGCCGGATGATCGAGCGGCTGCAGCTCGCCGACCGGATGGTGGCGGTCGGGACGCTCGCGGCGGGCGTCGCCCACGAGATCAACAACCCCCTCGCGTTCGTGAACGCGAACGTGTCCTTCGCCCTCGAGACGCTGGAGGAGCTCGCGCGCACCCAGGGCGCCGGGCCGGAGCGGATCGCCCGCGCCATCGAGGAGTGCCGCATCGCGCTCGGCGAGGCGGCCTCCGGCGCAGACCGGGTCCGGCGCATCGTCCAGGACCTGAAGCTGCTCTCTCGCACGGGCGAGGACCGCGTCGTCCCCATGGACGTCGGGCGCGCCCTCGAGATGGCGCTCCACATCGCCCAAAACGACCTCCGACAGCGGGCCCGCGTCACGACCCACCTCGCGGAGGTCCCCCCATCCTCGGCGACGAGGCGCGGGTCTCGCAGGTGTTCCTGAACCTCCTCGTCAACGCCGCCCAGGCGATCCCGGAGGGGAGCCCGGACCTGAACGAGGTCGAGATCCGGCTCGGCGTCGAGGGGGGGCGGGTGGTGCTCGCCGTCCGGGACACCGGGTGCGGGATCCCGCCGGAGAACCTGAAGCGGATCTTCGACCCGTTCTTCACGACGAAGCCGGTCGGCGTGGGCACCGGGCTCGGCCTCGCCATCAGCCACCGGATCGTCACCGCCCTCGGCGGAGAGATCGACGCCACGAGCGAGACCGGGCGGGGCTCCACGTTCCGCGTCGCCTTCCCGGTCGCCGCCCTCGGCAGGGTCGCCCCCGAGGCCGCGCCGGCGACGCCTCGGGCGCCGTGCGCAGCCCGGGTGCTGGTCGTCGACGACGAGCCGCTCTTCTGCACCGCGATGGCCCGCATGATCGGCGCGGACCACGACGTCGTGACGCTCTGCGATGCCCGCGAGGCGCTCCGCCGCATCCAGGGCGGGGAGGCGTTCGACGTCGTCTTCGCGGACCTCGTCATGCCCGGGATGAGCGGGGTGGAGTTCCACGCCGCGCTCGCCCGGGTCGACCCGGACCTCGCGGATCGCACGCTGTTCGTGACCGGCGGCACCTTCACCCGGAGCGGGGCCGAGTTCGTCGAGCGCATGCGCGACCGCGTGCTCGAGAAGCCGGTCGGCGCCGAGCAGGTCCGCGCCGCGGTCGCGGCAGCGTTCCGCGGCGGACGGCGGCGCGCGCCCGCACCCGTGTAGGGAGGGCCTCGCGGCGCGTCCCGCCCCGCGAGGCGAGGGACGGCCCCCTACCGCTGGATGAAACGCCGGAGCGAGATCTTCCGCATCTTCAGCGTCGCGAGGTGGTACAGGGCGCCGGCGGAGGCCAGGGCGCCGGCGAGGGCGAGGGCGGCGACGCCGATCCAGGGGCGGCCGCCCAGCGACAGCGAGAGGAGGCCGCCGACGGTCAGGCCCGCCGCGAGCACCCCGAGGAACAGGAGGACGCCGAGCGCGCGCACGTGGCCGCCGACCCGCTCGAGGTCCTCGGAGTGGACGTTCACGCGGAACTTGCCGCCCTCGAGGTCGACCAGGATCTGCGTGAGCTGCGCGGGGACGTCCTCGGCGAGCCCCTGCAGCTTGAGCAGGGACTTCATGACCGTCGAGGACGCGTCGCTCGGGTTGAAGCGGGAGAGGAGGAGCTCCTTCGCGTACGGGAGCCCCACCTCGAGGATGTCGAGCTTCGGGTAGAGCTTGCGGATGATCCCCTCGATCGTCGATCGCGGCCTTGGCGAGGACCGCGTACTCCTTCGGGATCCGGATCCGGTGGCGGCACCGCGAGATCGAGGAGGTCGCGCAGGAGGGTCGCCGTCCGGATCTCGTCGAGCTTGAGCCCCAGGTAGCGGTCGAGGATGGCGGCGGATGTCCTCGCGGAACTCGGTGATGGGGGTGTGGGCGTCGGGGACGCCGATCCGGTTGAGGACCCGCGCCACGCGTCTCCGGGTCCCGGAGCGCGACCGCGACGATCAGCGTGACGAGCGCCTCCTGCTGCGACCCGCGATGAGCCGGCCGACGAGGCCGAAGTCGAGGAGGGCGATCCGGTTGCCCGGGGAGGACGAGGATGTTCCCGGGGTGCGGGTCGCCGTGGAACAGCCCGTCCTCGAAGAGCTGGCGGAAGGCCGCCTCGATGACGTTCTGCGCGATCTTCTCGCGGTCGAGCCCGGACTCCTCGCGTGACCTCGCGAGATCTTCGTGCCCTCGACGTAGTCGAGGGTGAGGACGGTCGCGGAGGAGAGGTCGGCGTGGACGCGGGGGATGACCAGGAACGTCGCGCCCGCGGGCGGACTTCGCCATCGTCGAGGGCGTTGCGGGCCTCGTTCCCGAAGTCGAGCTCCTCGTGCACCGTCCGGTCGAACTCCTCGATGATGCCGGTCGGCGTGTAGACGCCGGTCTCCTCGACCACCGCCTCGAGGAGCGTCGCGAGGTAGTAGAGGAGGGCGAGGTCGGACTCGATCCGCTCGCGGATGCGCGGGCGCTGCACCTTCACGACCACCCGCTCGCCGGCGTGCGTGCGGGCGCGGTGGACCTGGGCGATGGACGCGCTCGCGAGCGGCCGCTCGTCGAGGGAGGCGAAGATCGTCTCGACCGGCCGGCCGAGCCCGCGCTCGATCTCGCGCGCGCACCTCGGCGAGGGAGACGGGCGGGCAGTCGTCCTGGAGCGTCTCGAGCTCCTCCACCCAGTGGGCGGGGAGGAGGTCCGGGCCGGGTGGAGAGGAGCTGTCCGAGCTTCGTGAAGGTGGGCCCGAGCTCGGCGAGGAGCGGTGCGGAAGCGGGCGGCGGTGTCGCGGCCGGGGGCCGGGGGCGGCTCGCCCTCGACCGGGAGGGGCGTCGCGGCCGAGCACGTCGCGCAGCCGCGTGCGGGCGAGGTACGCGCCGAAGCCGTGCCTGCGCGACCGCCGCCGCGATCTGGCGCAGGCGGTTCAGATCCTGGAACGCCCGCTCGAACATGGGTCCCGCGACTGTAGCAGCGGCATCGCGAGGGCGCAGCTTTCCGCGGGCGGCGGAGGCGCCGGGCGGGTCGCGGTCCACGTGATAGAACGCACGCCCTCATGCGCGGAGATCGCCCAGGCCGCGACGCCGATGATGCGGCAGTACCTCGAGACGAAGGCGAGGTACCCGGACGCGCATCCTCTTCTTCCGGCTGGGCGACTTCTACGAGATGTTCTTCGAGGACGCGGTCGCCGCCTCGGAGGCGCTCCAGATCACGCTCACCGCCCGCGCGAAGGGGGACGACAAGGTCCCGATGTGCGGCGTGCCGCACCACGCCGCCCGCGGCTACGTCGCGAAGCTCCTCGAGAAGGGGTTCAAGGTCGCGATCTGCGACCAGGTCGAGCCGCCCGGGAAGTCGACCCTCGTCCGCCGCGAGGTGACGCGGGTCGTCACGCCGGGGATGGTCCTCGACGACCAGGTCCTCGATCCGCGGGAGGCGAGCTACCTCGGCGCGGTGGCGCTCGGCGACGGCGGCGGCGGGCTCGCGCTCCTCGACGCCTCGACGGGCGAGCTGCGCGTCGGGCGAGGTCCCCTCCGACGCGCGGCTCGTGGACGAGCTGCGCCGCGCCGGCGTCCGCGAGCTCATCCTCCCGGCCGGGGCGGACGCGGCGCGGGCGGCCGCCGTCGAGCAGGGCGGTGGGGCGTCCCGGCGGCGCGGCGCCCCGACGCCGACTTCGAGCGGCCGGACGACCGGCTCCGGCGCCACCTCGGCGTCGCGAGCCTCGACGGCTTCGGGGTGGGGCGATCTGCCCCTCGGGCTCGCCGCGGCCGCCGCCGCGCTCGCCTACCTCTCCGAGACGCAGCGCGCGGCGCCGCCGCCACGTGGACCGGCTCTCGCGGCTGCGCCACCGACGACGCCCTCCTCCTCGACGAGGCGACCCGGACGAACCTCGAGCTCGAGCGGACGCTCTCGGGCGGCAAGCGGAAGGGCACGCTCCTCGCGCTCCTCGACCGGACCGTCACCGCGCCCGGCGGCGCGGCGTCTCGCCGAGTGGCTCCGGTACCCGCTCACCGACCTCGTCGGCGATCGGCGCGCGCCTCGACGCGGTCGGCGGAGCTCGACGGCGTCGGCGGTGCTGCGCGAGGAGCTCGGCGAGCGCGCTCCGGCCGGTGGCGCGACGCGGAGCGGCTCCTCTCGCGGCTCGTGCTGGGGCAGGGCAACGGCCGGGACCTGCGCGCGCTCGCCGGCGCGCTCCTCGCGCTCCCCGCGCTCGCGGACCTCCTCGGCCGGGCGGACCGCCGCCGCTCCTGCAGCGACGCGGCCGCGCGGCTGCGCGGCCTCGAGGACGCTCGCCGCCCTCCTCGACCGAGCCGTCGCCGAGGAGCCGCCGCCCGGGCTCAAGGAGGGCGGGCTCGATCCGGCGCGGCTACTCGCGCCGAGCTCGACGAGATCGTGGCGATCGCCGAGGACGGCAAGGGGGTCATCGCCCGGCTCGAGGCGAAGGAGCGCGAGCGCACCGGGATCGGGTCGCTCAAGGTCCGCTACAACCGGGTCTTCGGCTACTACATCGAGGTCACCAAGCCCAACCTCCACCTCGTCCCGAAGGACTACGAGCGGCGGCAGACGACGGTGGGCGGCGAGCGGTTCGTGACCGCCGAGCTGAAGGAGTTCGAGGAGAAGGTCCTCACCGCCGAGGAGCGGCGCTTCGCCCTCGAGGAGCGGATCTTCGAGGAGCTGCGGGGGAAGGTGGTCGAGGAGGCGGCGCGCGATCCGGAGCGCGGCCGACTCGGTGGCGACCGCGGACGTGCTCCTCTCCCTCGCGCGCGTCGCGGCGGAGCGCGGGTACGTCCGGCCGGTCGTGGACGCGTCGGAGGTCCTGGAGATCGAGGACGGGCGCCACCCGGTCGTCGAGGCGCTGCTCGCCGGGCGGCCCGGCGGCTTCGTCCCGAACGACGTCACGGTGGCCTCGCGGCGGCGCGCCGGAGTGCGAGTCGCACGGCTGCCTGCAGGTCATCACCGGCCCGAACATGGCCGGGAAGAGCACGGTGATGCGCCAGGCGGCGCTCATCACGCTCCTCGCGCAGATGGGCAGCTTCGTCCCGGCGCGGCGGGCGCGGGTCGGGGTGGTGGACCGGATCTTCACCCGCGTCGGCGCGTCCGACGACCTCGCCCGCGGGCGCTCGACCTTCATGGTGGAGATGACCGAGACGGCCGCGATCCTCCACAACGCGACCCGCCGGTCCCTCGTGGTCCTCGACGAGATCGGCCGGGGCACCTCGACCTTCGACGGCGTCTCCATCGCGTGGGCGGTGGCCGAGCACCTGCACGACGCGGTCGGGTGCCGGACGCTCTTCGCGACCCACTACCACGAGCTCCAGGACCTCGCCCGCGAGCGCCCGGCGGTGCGGAACCTGACCGTCGCGGTGCGCGAGGTGGGCGAGCAGGTCGTCTTCCTGCGCAAGCTCGTGCCAGGGCGGCGCGTCGCGCAGCTACGGGATCGAGGTCGCGAAGCTCGCCGGGCTGCCCGCCGGGGTGCTGGCCCGCGCCCGGGAGATCCTGCGGAACCTCGAGGCGATGGAGGTGGACGAGGGCGGTCACGCCTCCCTCGCCCGCGGCCGCGCGGCGGAAGGGCGCCGGGACGAGCCAGCTCGGCCTGTTCGGCGGGGCGCCGGTCGATCCGGCGGTCGAGGAGGTCGCGAAGGCGCTGCGGGCGCTCGACCTCGATGCGCTCCGGCCGCTCGACGCGCTGAACCTGCTCGCGGGGTGGAAGAAGAAGCTCGGCGGCGACTAGCCGTCGAGCTTCGCGCGCCGTCCATCGGACGGGTTCGCCTACTCAGAAGCTCGGCGGCGAGCTCAGCCGCCGACAGGCTCTCGGCGGCGACTACGCGGCGGCGCCGCATCGGCGGGCGAGCCGGAAGCTCGGGATTGGAGACGGCGGGCGGGGTACGCGCCGCCCGACGATCGACCGTCACCGTCGAGACCGGGCGTACCCCGTCTCGTCTGGCGCCCGAAGGCGCCTGACGAGAGAGTTTACTTCTTGTGGCAGTCGCCACACTTCTGCGGGCCCTTGCCCTCCTTCTTGTGGCACTCGTGGCAGGCGCCGTGCGCCTTGTCCTTGTTCATCGTCTTCCCGAAGCCCTCGATCGCGCCGCCCTTCTCGTCCTTGTGGCACAGCGTGCACTTCAGGGACGCGTGGGTCTTGTGATTGAAGGTGACCGCGCCCGGCTTGGCGGGCAGCGAGATTGGGCCGGCCGGCGCCGCGGCGGACGCGGTCAGGGCGAAGGCGAGGGCGAGGGCGGCGACGAAGGTCTTCATGGGTGCTCCTTGAGAGCGGGACTGCGCGGGGCGATTCCCGCGCCATGAACCCCACAGTGTACCGCTAGCCCAATAGGGTTCGGTGCGGCAAACCGACGCGCGTGCGGAACTCCTCAACGAAAAAAAGGAGAGGGGGCCGGTCTCCCGGCCCCCTCGGCACACACTAGGTAGGAGCGCGCCCTACTTCTTGTGGCACTCGGCGCACTTCTGCGGGCCCTTCGCCTCCTTCTTGTGGCAGTCCTGGCACGCGGCGTGGGCCTTGTCCTTGTTGGCGGTCTTGCCGAAGCCCTCGATCGCGCCGCCCTTCTCGTCCTTGTGGCACTGGGTGCACTTCAGCGCGGCGTGGGTCTTGTGCTGGAAGGTGACCGCGCCCGGCTTGGCCGGCAGCGTGATGGCCTTCTCCGGCGCGGCGGCGAACGCCGTGGTGGCGAACGCGAGGGCGATGGCGACGACGAGGGTCTTCATGAATGCTCCTTAGAGAGCGGGAGCGCGCGGGTCGATTCCCGACGCGACGAGCGCGGGACTTTAGCCGCATCCTTCCGGGCCCGCGTGCGGCAAGTGGACGCGCGCGCAGCGGCCGCAAGGCAAAAGAAGAGGGGGCCGGTTTCCCGGCCCCCTCGAGCTCGACAAGGTCGAAGCGCGACTTACGCCTTCTTGTGGCAGTCAGCGCACTTCTGGGGGCCCTTGCCCTCCTTCTTGTGGCAGTCCTGGCAGGCCGCGTGGGCCTTGTCCTTGTTCACGGTCTTGTTGAAGCCCTCGATCGCGCCACCCTTCTCGTCCTTGTGGCACTGCGTGCACTTGAGCGAGGCGTGCTTCGAGTGATTGAAGGTCACGTTGCCCGGCTTGGCCGGGAGGGTGACGGGGCCGGCCGGCGCCGCAGCAGAGGCGGAGGTGGCGACGGCGAGCGCGACGGCGGCGAACAGCGCAGCGAAGGTCTTGTTCACGGTTGTTGCTCCTGAATCGGTGGGGCGGCCCAGTCCGCCCACGGATGAGACGCGGGACTCTACCCGGAATTCACCGGAGCTAAACAAAAAACATGCGGCGCCGCGCCGCAGGGACGCGACCTGGTCTCAGTCGGGATCAATCGCGCGTTCCGTCCCGCCGTTCGGTCGGGGCTAGGCCATCTCCAGGACCGCCGAGACGAGCTTGTCGATGCCGGCCGCCACCGGGGCAATCCACGGACCGAGCATGTAGGCCGGGGTGGAGACGATCTTCGAGCCGCTCGTCGACGGCGATCTCCTCGACCGTGCAGTCCACGTGGCGCGCGCCCCAGGACTCCATCGCCTCGGCCGTGTCCCGGTCGTTGCCGATCGTGAGCTTCACGCCCTCGCCGCCGAAGAGCCTCGCCGCGATCACCGGAGCGATGCAGACATAGCCCGCGGGCTTCCCCGCCTGGCGCAGGTCGCGGGCGAGGGACTCGACGGCGGGGAGGACGCGCATGTTGCCGCCCGTCGACCGCGAAGGAGCAGAGGTTCTTCGCCGCGCCGAACCCGCCCGGGAAGATGAGCGCGTCGAGGTCCTTCGCCGAGACCTGGGACATCTCCACGATCTGGCCGCGAACGATCCGCGCCGCCTCCTCGAGGACGCGGCGCTTCTGGCCCGCGGCGGGGGCGCCCTTCAGATGATCGACGACGTGCAGCTGCTCGACGTCGGGAGCCATGGCGACGAGCTTCGCGCCGCGGCGGTCGAGGGACAGGAGGGTGCAGGTCGCCTCGTGGATCTCCGCGCCATCGAGGAACCCGCAGCCGGAGAGGACGACGCCCACTCGCTTCTGGGATGCCATGTGAGACCTCCGCGCCGGAGCAAAGGAGCGGGGATCATACGCCCCTGCACGAGGAGCGATCCGCCCCCCGAGTGGTGCCTCCTCGACGGGACCCGATCCCGTTCCCGAGACCAGGCCTCGGCCTCGGCCCGGACGGCCGACCCGGACGGCCGTCGACCGCCGGCCGAAAATTCGACGCAGATATCGGCCTCGGGGAGAGTGGCGGAGCATGGGTCGCCGGGCGCTCGCGCTCTCCCTCGTCGTGTTCCTCGCGCCCTCGGCGGTCGGGGCGGCCTCCCCGCGCGCGAAGGCGCGCCCGACCGCGTCGGCGACCCGCTCCTCGACGAAGGCCGGCCGCCCGCCGACGCTCGCCGAGGCGAAGGCCGCGATGACGGCGGTGATGCGCGACCCGGTCCGGCGCCGGTACCACCACCAGTGGGAGCGCGCGATCCGCGGCCTCCTCCGCGCGGCCCGCGGCAAGGACGCACCCGCGGCGAACCTCGAGGCGGCCCGAGCGCGCTACGCGCTCTACCGCTGGTCGGCGAACGAGGCCGATCGCGACGCCGCCCTCGCCCTCGCCACCAGGTCTGCCCGGCTCGGCTCGAAGGACGCGCCGGCCCTCGCCCGCGCGATCCGGAAGGAGGCGGGGGAGGCGGCGGAGGAGCGCCCGGCGCCGGTGGCTCGCCGGCGGACTCGCGCCGCGCCGGCGGCGGTCGCGGCCGCGCCGAGGGCGGCTCCCACGCCCGAGCCCGCCGTCCGGCCCGAGCCGCTCGACGACGACTCTCCCCCCGACCCGGCGCTGGAGGCGGCCCTCGTCGACCTGACGCCGTCGTCGGAGCCGGCGCACCCGCTCGGCACGACGGGCGGCCAGGGGCCGGCGCGGGTCTCCGAGGTCCGGACCTGGGCGTCGGACGACTACACCCGCGTCGCCGTCTACCTGTCGCACTGGACCGGGTTCCAGAAGCTCGATCTGCCGGCCGCGCCGGGCCGGCCTCGCCGCATCGCCCTCGACCTCCGCCCGGCGGTCCTCGAGGGCGCCGCCCTCGCGCGGCCGGTCGGCGGAGACCAGGTGGATCGCGTCCGCGCCGCGCAGAACGACCCGGAGACGGTCCGGGTGGTCCTCGAGCTCCCGGGCGGCGATGGGGTGCAGCTGTTCGCCCTCGATGACCCGCCCCGCCTCGTGCTCGACGTCGGGGTCGCTCCGAGGACTCGCGCCGTCGGGCGCGAGTCCGAGCGGCTGCCGTCCGCGGAGGCGGCGCCGATCGTGTCGACGGTCCCGCGTGCCGCGTCCGCCATCGCGGCAGGCGGAGGGGTAACCCCGACCGCGACCCCGACCCCGACCCCGACCCCGACCGCGACCCCGACCGCGACCCCGACCGCGACCGCCGACCGCGACCGCCGTCGCGGGTGGTGACGTGCCGGCGACCGACGACTCCGCAGAGGAGCCGCCCGCCGCGGTACGGCGCATCGTGGTGGACGCGGGGCACGGCGGCCACGATCCCGGAGCCATCGGGCCGCGGCGGCGTGCGGGAGAAGGACGTCACGCTCGCGATGGCGCGGCGGCTCGCGAAGAGGCTCCGCGACGCGGGGTTCGAGGTGGTGCTCACCCGCAAGGACGACCGGTACCTCGCGCTCGAGGAGCGGACCGCCATCGCGAACACCGCCCGCGGCGACCTGTTCGTCTCTCTCCACGCGAACGCCCACCCGCGCCGCGACCGCGGCGGCGTCGAGACCTACTTCCTCAACGTCGACCGACGACCGCTACGCCGCGCGCCTGGCCGCCCGGGAGAACGGGCTCGACGTGGGCGATGGCGGCGGCGGACGTCGCCGCGGATCCTCACGGACCTCGACGCGAAGGCGAGCGCCGGGTCCTCGCGGCAAGCTCGCCCGCATGGTCCAGCGGGAGGTCACGCGCCGGCGTCCGCGCCCACGTCGGCGAGGTCCGCGACCTCGGGGTGAAGAGCGCGCTCTTCTACGTCCTGCTCGGCGCCCGGATGCCGGCGGTGCTCGTCGAGACCGCCTTCATCTCGAACCGCGACGAGGAGCGGCGGCTCGCAGCTCGCCGCCTACCAGGACGAGGTCGGCCGCGGCGTCGCCCGGGCCGTCGCCGCCTTCGCCGCGCAGCGGCGACGCGGGTGGCGGCGGCTCGCTGACGCGCCGGGCGACGGCGACGGCGGACCCGACGCTATACTCGGCCGCGATGCTCGCTCCC
This sequence comes from uncultured delta proteobacterium, assembly GCA_963739565.1. Taxonomy (GTDB): domain Bacteria; phylum Myxococcota; class Myxococcia; order Myxococcales; family Anaeromyxobacteraceae; genus Anaeromyxobacter. The sequence continues at coordinate 41,765 of CAVUBF010000004.1, forward strand.
GGACGACCCACGCCGTCCTCCCCGCCGCCGCGCCCTTCGAGTACGAGGCGCGCCTCGCCGACCTCCCGCCGCTCACCGGCGACGTCGAAGGCCGACTTCGCCGCCCAGCGCGAAGTACATCGCGGACCTCCACCGCGGCGGGGCGAGCGGCCACACCGTCGTCCGGCTCCAGAGCGCCGCGATGGACCGGATCGTGGTCGGTCCTGTGGGAGCGCGCCGTCGCCGAGGCGGCCAAGGCCCACCCGCCGACGCCGGTGTCGCTCGTCGCGCATCGGCGGCTACGGCCGGCGCGAGCTGGCGCCCGTTCTCCGACGTCGACCTGCTCGTGCTCCACGGCGAGCGCGAGCCCGACGCCGTTCGTGAAGGGCGCGAGCGAGCGGTTCCTCTACTCGCTCTGGGACCTGAAGCTCGAGGTCGGGTACGGCGGTCCGGGACCTCCGCGCCTGCGAGCAGCTCGCCTCGCGAGGACCACACCGCGCGCACCGCGCTCCTCGACCTGCGCCACCTCGCCGGCGACCGCGCCCTCTACCGCGAGCTCGAGCGCGAGGAGCTCCACGGCCTGTCGCAGGCGAAGGTCGACAAGTTCCTCGCCGACAAGCTCGAGGAGATGCGCGACCGCCGCGAGCGGTTCGGCGACTCGCTCTACCTGCTCGAGCCCAACGTGAAGGAGTCGGAGGGCGGGCTGCGCGATCTCCAGTCGGCGCTCTGGCTCGCCCGCGTCCGCTTCAAGGTGGCGGGCATCACCGAGCTCCTCTCCCGCGCGCTCCTCCCGGAGCGGGACATCCGCGAGATGCGCCGCGCCCGCGACTTCCTGTGGCGGGTCCGGAACGAGATGCACTACCTCGCCGGCCGCAAGTGGGACCAGCTCACCTTCGACGTCCAGCCGCAGGTCGCCGACGGCTCATGGGCTACGCGCGACGGGGAGCACGGCAGCGCGGTCGAGCAGTTCATGCGCCACTACTACCTCGCGGCGAAGACCGTCCTCGTCGCCTGCGACGCGATCGTGGACCGCTGCCTCGAGCCGCAGAACGCGAGCGGCTGGCGCATGGTGCCGCCGCCCGCCGCCACCATCGGCGCGGAGCGGCCCGTGCCGCTGCTCCGCGGCAGCCGGCCCGCGGCGCGGACCGGTTCCTGCCGGGCGGCGAGCTCAAGGTGTTCCGCGGCCGGCTCACCGTCGTCGACAAGGACGTCCTGCGCCGCTCGCCCGCGGCGCTCGTCCGGCTCTTCGCGACGGCGGACCGCGAGGGGCTCGACCTCTACCCGTACGCGCGGGACCTCGCCGCGCAGGCGGCCGAGGAGCTCTCCGCCGGAGGCGGCGGACGATCCCGGAGCTGAACCAGGAGCTGCTCGCCTGCTTCACCCGGCCCGGCACCCGCGGCCGCTTCCTCACGCTCATGCACGAGCTGGGCGTGCTGCAGCAGGTGATCCCGGAGTTCGCGCGCATCACCGCGCGGCGGCAGATCGACGTCTACCACGTGTACACCGTGGACGTTCACACGCTGTTCGCGGTGCGGCGGCTCCTCGCGCTCCGCTGCGGCGACGTGAAGGAGGAGGGGCTCACCGAGCTCATGCAGGGCATGCGAGCGGCCGCTCGGGCTCTACCTCGGGACGCTCTTCCACGACATCGGCAAGGGCTCGGGCACGGACCACTCCACCCGCGGCGCCGAGATCGCGGCGGAGGCCTGCGTGCGGATGGGCATCGATCCCGCCGACGCCGCGGACATCGAGTGGCTCGTCCTGAAGCACCTGCGCATGGCCGCCATCGCCCAGCGCCGCGATCTCTCCGACCCGGACCTCATCCACGCCTTCGCCGAGGAGGTGCGGGACGCTCGACCGGCTGGAGAAGCTCTACCTCCTGACCTACGCGGACATCGCCACGGTCGGCCCGCGCACCTGGACCGACTGGAAGGCGCGGCTCCTGCGCGAGCTCTACCAGAAGACGCGCGAGGTGCTGCGCCGAGGGCGAGCGCCGGCCGATCGCCGGGCACCGCCGAGGCCGCCGGGCGCGAGCTCGCCGTCGAGGCGCTGCAGCAGCGCGCCCGGGGCGTGCGCGTCGAGGACCAGCGACCGCTTCCTCGCGGCGATGCCGGCCCGCTACTTCCTCACCGTCGCGCCCGAGGCTCGCGCCGCGCCACCTGCGGCTCCTGTCGCTCGGCCGCGGCCGCGGCCTCGCGACCGTCGACGCGCCACCGACCCGACCTCGGCCACTCCGAGCTGGCGCTCACCGCGCCCGACCGCCCGGGCCTCCTCGCGACCATCGCCGGCGTCCTCGCCGCGCACCGGATCGACATCCAGCACGCGGAGGTGTTCTCGACGCCGCGCCGACGCCGGCGCTCGGCTGGCTCGCCGGCCGCGCCCTCGACCTGTTCGAGCTGCGCGGCCCGGAGGAGGGGCCGGTCGAGCCGGCACGCTGGCGCGCGGCGCGCGCGGACCTCGCGCGCGTCCTCGCCGGCGAGGAGTCGCTCGACGCCCTGATGGCCCGGCGGCTCCGCGCCTCCACGCTCCCGCAGAAGCCGCTGCCGCGGGTGCCGACCAAGGTGGTCATCGACAACCACAGCGCCCGCGACGCACAGCGTCGTCGACGTGTTCACGGCCGACCGGGTCGGACTGCTGCACACGCTGTCGCGCACCTTCTTCGACCTCGGGCCTGACGGTGGACCTCGCGCGGATCACGACCGAGGGCCACCGCGCCGCCGACGCCTTCTACGTCCGCACGCGGACGGTGGGCGGCTCGAGGGTGAGCTCGCGAAGCGCGTCGTCTCCGCGGTGACCGCAGCCCTCGCCAGACCCGAGTAGGCACGACGGGCCCGAGGGCGCGCCCGGCCTCGCTCGGGCCGCTCCGCCGCGCGGCCCCCGACACCCCGCCGCGACGCCCGGAAAACACCCGGGATGGCGCGCTCCTTGTCCAGCCGAGCCAGCCATGGACACCATTTCCACGCGGGCGGTGTCGGGGCAGGGGAAGGAAAGCTGGCCTGGGAATGGAGCGCTTCATCCGGATCGGTGTGGTGACCGCCTGGCCCGAGGACGACTGGCACAGCGAGCGGCTGCTCGCCGCGTGCGGGCGCCGGGCGAGGCCGTCGCCGATCGATCCCGCCGACGCTCGCGACCCGCGTCGAGCGCGACGGGGTGGTCGTCCTCGCCGGGGGCGCGCCGCGCGGGGCGGTTCGACGCCTTCGTCCTCGCGCGCGGGCTCGGCCGCGGCGGGCGATCCCGACGTCCAGTTCGAGATCTACCGCGCGCTCGAGGGGACCGGGAGCCGTCGTCGTGAACCGGCTCGAGCCGCTCCTCGCGGCGCAGGACAAGTTCCGCACCTCGTGGCTGCTGCGGCTCGCGGGCGTCGCGACGCCCCGCGCCGCCGTCGCCCAGGCGCCCGACGACGCGGAGCGCGCCCTCGCGCATGCTGGGGGAGGCGGTCGCGAAGCCGCTCGCCGGCTCGCTCGGCGACGGGGTCGAGCGGGTGCGCGACGACGAGGAGGGGCGCGGGAGCGTCCGCGCGCGGGTCGCGCGGGACGGCGCGATGTACCTCCAGGCCTTCGTTCCGCACCCGGGGCGCGACCTGCGGGTCTTCGTGGTGGGCGGGCGCGCCCGCGCGGCGATCGAGCGGCACGCCCCGCCGGGCGAGTGGCGGACGAACGTCGTCCGCGGCGGGCGGACCGAGCCGGCGGCGCCGGGCGGGGCGACCCTCGCGGTGGCCGAGGCCGCGGCGCGGGCGCTCGGGCTCGACTACGCAGGGGTCGACCTCGTTCCGACGGGCGAGGGCGCCGACCGTCCTCGAGGTGAACGGGAACCCCAGCTGGCGGGGGATCCTGGAGGCCACCGGCCTCGACATGGCGGAGGTCATCGCCGAGCACGTGCTCGGTCGGGCCCTGCGCCGGCGTAGGACCAGCGACCAGATTGTGCTCGAGAGGAGCACGGGGGCGATCCATGGCTGAAGAGAAGAAGGGCGGGAGCAAGGGGGCGATGACGGTCTCGGAGGCCGGTCGCAAGGGCGGCGTTCGGGTCCGCGAGACGCGGGGCCGGAAGTTCTACGAGGAGATTGGCAAGAAGGGCGGCGAGACCGTCAAGGCCGAGCGCGGCCGGAAGTTCTACGAGGAGATTGGCAAGAAGGGCGGCGACACCGTCAAGGCCGAGCGCGGGCCGCGCTTCTACGAGGAGATTGGCAAGAAGGGCGGCGAGACGATCAAGGCCGAGCGCGGGACCCCCTTCTACGAGGAGATTGGGCGCAAGGGCGGTCACAAGGTCCGCGAGCTCATCGAGAAGGGGAAGGCGGGGGAGGGCGAGGAGGCCGGCCACGACGGCGGCCACCACGGTGAACGGTAGTCGCCGGCGCAGCGGCCGGGAGCGCGCGGGGGCGCGCGACGGACGAAGGGGGGGACATGGCGGACGAGGAGAAGGGCCCGGGTGCGGAGCGCGCCGAGCCCGATGCAGGGACGTCGAGGGATGACGGTGTCCGAGGCCGGCCGCAAGGGCGGCATCACAGTCCGGGACGAGCGCGGCCACGCGTTCTACGAGGAGATTGGGAAGAAGGGCGGGCAGAAGGTCCGCGAGCTCATCGAGCGCGGAAAGAGCCGGACCTAGCCCACCGAGCGCGAACGGACACCGCCCTCCCGGCCACCGCCGGGCGGGCGGTTCCTTCCGTGATTCCAGGTGGGTCCGGCACCGATATCGGAGCAGATCCCCCACCCGCGGTGCGGCGATTGGGCCTTTGACCGGCCGGCCGCTTCCTGCTCAACTTCCGGTGCATGCCGCAGCTCCGATATCGCCCGGAGGGTCGCCGGCCATGAGCGCACGGGAACCCGACCGGACCGACGAGGCCCGCCTCGAGGCGGCCCTCGCCTCGGCGCTGGAGCGCGCCGCGGCCCGCTCCGAGCCGGTCGCGGTGGTGGTCGCCCTCGTTCCCCGGGAGCCGGGCGCCACCGAGGCGGCGCGCCAGGCCGCCCTGCGGGAGCTGGTGCCCGGAGGGCTCGCGTTCCCGCTCGCCGACGGCCGGGTCGCGCTGGTCCTCCCGGGTGTCGACGCCGACGAGGCCCGCGCCCGCGCCGCCCGGATCGCCTCGGCCTGTCCGGGCGTCGCCACGGGCGCGGCGGTGACCGGTCGGGCCCCCACCGGTCCGCGCACGCTGCTCGCGGAGGCGGAGGCGGAGGCGCTCCTCGGAGCGATCCGTCGGCGGGTCCTCGTCGTCGAGGACGACCCGCACGTCGGCGAGGTCCTCGCCGCGTACCTCACCGCCCGGGGCTACGAGGCCGTCGTCGCGCGCAGCGGCGCGGAGGCGCTGGCGTCGGTTCGCGAGCGGGCCCCCGACGCCGCGGTGGTCGACCTCGAGCTTCCGGACCTCGACGGGGCGGCGCTCGTGGCGCGGCTGCGGCAGTCCGTCCGGGACCTCCCCGCGATCGCCTGCAGCGGCAAGCGCCCGGAGACGGCGGCGGGCGCGGGGTTCACCGAGTTCCACCGCAAGCCGCTCGACCTCCAGAACCTCGCCCGCGCCGTGGACGGACTGCTCCGTCGCCGCGGCCCGTCCTAGGCCTCGCCCCGCGCCGGGAAGTTGGGAGCGCGGGGGAAAGCTGCTAAGAACTCGGCACCATGGCGGCCGCGCCCATCGTCGAGATCGACCCCGCCCACCCCCAGCCCCGCGTCGTCGAGCGCGCGGTCTCGGTGCTCTCCTCCGGCGGGCTCCTCGCCTTTCCGACCGACACCTACTACGGCCTCGGCTGCGACCTCTTCGACAAGCGCGCGATCGAGCGGATCTACCAGCTGAAGCAGCTGCCGAGGTCCCACGAGCTGTCCTTCATCTGCCAGGACCTCGCCGAGATCGCCCGCTACGCCATCATCGACAACGCCGCCTACCGGGTGCTGCGCCGGAAGGTCCCCGGGCCGTTCACGTTCATCCTGCCGGCGACGCGCCTCGTGCCGGATCTCATGCTGCGGCGGCAGAAGACGGTCGGCATCCGGATCCCGGACAGCGCCATCGCCCTCGAGATCGTCCGCCGCCTCGGCCACCCGGTCGTCTCCACCTCGGCGGCGACGCCGGACGGCGAGGCGCTCATCGACGCGCGGGACATCAAGGAGCGGCTCGGCCACGGGCTCGACCTCGTCCTCGACGGCGGCTACCGCCCGAACGAGCCATCCTCCATCATCGACCTCTCCGGCCCCGAGCCCGTCGTCGTCCGGGTGGGGAAGGGCGACGTCTCCGACCTCGTCGCGTAACCCGGTTTCTGGACGGCGATCCGCGCCCGGCGCGTATCGTCGGGCCGTGGCCTCGCTCGACCCCGCCCTCGACCTGTTCCTCTCGCACGTCCGGCTCGAGAAGGGGCTCGCCCAGAACAGCGTCGAGGCGTACGGGCGCGACCTGCGGCGCTACTCCGAGCACCTCGCCACCCTCGGCGTCTCGGACTGGGCGGCGGTCGGCCGCGCCGAGGTCCAGGCCCATCTCGCCGCGCTCACGGGGCGCGGGATCTCCGCGCGGTCCCAGGCCCGGGCCCTCTCGGCCATCCGGTCGCTCCACGCGCTCCTCGTCCGGGAGAAGCTCGCCCCCGGCGACCCGACCGACGAGATCGACGCCCCGCGCCCGGGGCGGCGGCTCCCCTCGCTCCTGTCCCGCGACGAGGTGGAGGCGCTGCTCGCCCAGCCCGACCCGCGCCGCGCCGCGGGCCGGCGCGACCGGGCGATGCTGGAGCTCCTGTACGCCACCGGGCTCCGGGTGTCCGAGCTCGTCGGCCTCGAGCTCAACGACGTGAACCTCGAGACCCGCGTCCTCGTCGCCCGGGGCAAGGGGTCGAAGGAGCGGCTGGTCCCCGTCGGCGCTCCGGCGGCCGAGGCGGTCCGCGTCTACCTCGCCGGCACGCGCGAGGCCCTCCTGAAGGGGCGGCGCTCGAAGCACCTCTTCGTGACGCCCCGGGGCGGCCGCATGACCCGCCAGGGGTTCGCGAAGGTCGTCGCGCGCTGCGCCCGCGGGGCAGGGATCCGCCGGGCGATCTCCCCCCACAAGCTCCGCCACAGCTTCGCGACCCACCTCCTCGAGGGCGGGGCGGACCTCCGGGCGGTCCAGGAGATGCTCGGCCACGCCGACGTCTCGACGACGCAGATCTACACCCACGTCGACCGCACCCACGTCCGCAAGCTCTACGACCGCTTCCACCCCCGGGCCTGAAGGGCGCGGATTCCGTCACGCACGCTGGAGCGCCGCCCGCCGAGCGCGTTGACCCGCCCGCGTCGCGCTGCTAAACACCCGATTTCCTTTCTCGAGGTCCAGTTGGATCAGGCCGCGCTCCTCCAGCGGGTGATGCTCCTCATCCCGCTCATCCTCTCGCTCACCGTCCACGAGTTCTTCCACGCCTGGACGGCGTGGCGGCTCGGCGACGACACGGCCGCCCGCGCTCGGGCGGCTGACGCTGAACCCGCTCCCGCACATCGACCTCGTCGGGACCATCCTCCTGCCCCTCGCCGGGATCCCCTTCGGCTGGGCGAAGCCCGTCCCGGTGGACATCCGCCGGATTCGGCGCGACATCTCGATGGCGAAGGGGAACATCCTCATCTCGGCCGCCGGGCCGCTCTCGAACATCGCCCTGGCCATCCTCTGCGTCGGTCGTCTACGCGCTCCTCATCCGCTGCGGCGCCCGGCACGCTCCGGGGCGGCGCCGGCGCGGGCGAGCTCCTCGAGATCCTCATCCTCGTGAACGTCGGCCTCGCGATCTTCAACCTGCTGCCGATCCCGCCCCTCGACGGGAGCCACGTGGCCGAGGCCCTCATCCCGGCCCGGTTCCGCGGCGCGTGGGAGGCCGTTCGCGCGGGTCTCGCCGTTCGTGCTCATCGCCTTCTTCTTCCTGGGCCGGGGGCTGCTCACGCGGACCGCGCAACTGGGTGCTCGGGCTGCTCGAGGCGCTCATCAACTCCATCGCCCGCGCCTGAGCGCGGAGGGAAAGCATCCATGGCGGAGAAGCGCCCCCTCGTCGTCAGCGGCATGCGCCCGACCGGCCGGCTCCACCTCGGCCACCTCCACGGCGCGCTCGCGAACTGGGTGAAGCTGCAGGCGGACCACGACTGCTACTTCTTCAGCGCCGACTGGCACGCGCTCACGACGAGCTACGACCGGACCGAGGTCATCAAGCAGGCCGAGCGCGAGATGTTCGTCGACTTCATCGCGGCCGGCATCGACCCGCAGAAGCGCGACGCTGTTCGTGCAGAGCCAGGTGAAGGAGCACGCCGAGCTGTTCCTGCTCCTCGGCATGATCACGCCGCTCGGCTGGCTCGAGCGCTCGCCGTCCTACAAGGAGATGCGCGAGAACATCACCGATCGCGACCTCGCGCTCTACGGCTTCCTCGGCTACCCGGTGCTCATGACCGCGGACATCATCCTCTACAAGGCGCACGCGGGTGCCGGTGGGCGCGGACCAGGTCTCCCACCTCGAGCTCTGCCGCGAGATCGTCCGCCGCTTCAACTTCCACTACGGCGAGGTCTTCCCCGAGCCGCAGCCGCTCCTCACCGAGGCGGCGAAGGTGCTCGGCACCGACGGCCGCAAGATGTCGAAGAGCTACGGGAACGCCATCGAGCTCGGCGAGAGCGCCGAGTCCACCACCAAGAAGATCATGGGGATGGTGACCGACCCGGCGCGCAAGCTGCGCAAGGACCCGGGCAACCCCGACGTCTGCGGCATCTACTACCTGCACAAGGTCTACAGCGACGCCGGACACGATCGACCTGGGTGGACCAGAACTGCCGGACCGCCGGCATCGGCTGCGTGGACTGCAAGAAGAAGCTCCTCGAGCGGCTCGGGCCGGACCAGGAGCGCATGCGCGAGAAGCGCGAGGCGCTCCTCGCCCGGCCGCAGGACCTCGACGACATCGTGCAGCTCGGCACGCGCAAGGCGCGGGAGACCGCCGAGCAGACGATGGTCCAGGTCCGCGACGGCGATGCAGATTGGCTAGCCTGTCCGAGCGGATGAGCGTCCCGGGACACCGACACGGGCGACGCGGTCGCCGGCGACGAGCCGACCGCTCGGGCGCGCCGCGGACGCGTTCCGCGTCGCGCTGCCCCCCTGCGCCCGGGCGAGCCGCCCTTCGAGGGGCCGCTCGACCTCATCCTGCACCTCGTCAAGGAGCACGAGGTCGACCTCTTCGACATCCCCATCGCGAAGATCACCGAGAGCTACCTCGCGACCCTCGAGGCGCTGCGGGAGCTCGACATCGACCTCGCCGGCGAGTTCCTCCACATGGCGGCGCAGCTCGTCCTCATGAAGTCGCAGGCTGCTCCTGCCGCGCACCGAGGTGGCGGAGGACGCGCCAGCCGCCGACGACGCCGGGGTCGATCCGCGCGCCGAGCTGGTGCGGCGGCTCCTCGAGTACCAGAAGTACAAGGCCGCCGGGGAGGAGCTGGCGGCGCGCGACATCCTCGAGCGGATCGGTCTTCGTGCGCCGGGCGCGCGCCGAGCGGCCCGCCGCCGCCCGAGGGGCCGGAGGGGCTCGCCGACGTCTCGGTGTTCAAGCTCATCGAGGCGCTCGACCGCGCCCTCGCCACGCGCGAGCCCGGAGCACGCGCACGAGGTCCAGACCGACCGGCTCACGATCAGCGACGCCATCGCCCGGGTGGCGGAGCGTGCTCCGCGCTCCAGCGGCGCGCGCCGTTCGAGGAGCTGCTCGCCGGCCGCCGGGCGCCCGGCAACGACCGCTCGGCCGTCATCGCCACGTTCCTCGCCATCCTCGAGATGGCGAAGCTGAAGCTCGTCCGCATCTTCCAGGCCGCGCGTCGACGAGGCCGGCGGCCCGGGGCGGAGATCCTCGTCGAGGCGCGCGACACCCTCGGCGACGGCGCGCCCGACCGTGCACGGAGGACTACCGATGACCGACGACCCGCAGACGCCGACGGCGCCGCCGCCGGCGGAGGACGCCGCGGCAGCGGCGCAGCCCGCCGCCCGCGGCGCCCGCCGTGAGCGCAGGAGCTCGAGGCGCTCCAGGCCGCGGAGGAGGCGAAGGGCGATCCCGCCCTCGACGAGGTCGACGCCGCCGACATCGAGGTGCCACGAGACGGAGAAGGAGGAGCCCTTCGAGAAGCTCGCCGGCGCCGCGCGGCGGCTCTCCGCGGCGCGGGTCCGGACCGTCGTCGAGACGCTCCTCTTCCTCGCCGAGCGAGCCGCTCACGGTCGAGGAGATCCGCAAGGCGACCGGCGTCGAGCTCGCGCGCGCGTCGAGAAGGCGCTCGACGAGCTCTCCGGCCACTACCGGGAAGGGGTCTCCGGGATCGTCCTCCACGAGGTCGCCGGCGGGTGGCAGCTGCGCACCTCGCCCGACAACGTCGGACTTCGCCCGCCGCTTCCTCCGGGTGAAGCCGCAGCGGCTGACCCGCGCCGCGCTGGAGACGCTCGCGATCATCGCCTACCGCCAGCCGGTCACGCGTCCCGAGATCGAGGACATCCGCGGCGTCGACTGCGGGCGCGGTCGTGAAGGCGCTCCTCGAGCGGAAGCTCGATCAAGATCCTCGGCAAGAAGGAGGAGCCGGGCCGGCCCATCCTGTACGGCACCACCCGCGAGTTCCTCGAGTTCTTCGCGCTGAAGGACCTCGCCTCGCTCCCCACGCTCCGGGAGTTCCACGAGCTCTCCGAGGAGCACCGCGACATCGTCGAGAAGGCAGCCCGAGGCCCGACCCCGAGCCCATCGCCGGGCTCGTCGAGGAGCTCAGGGCCGACCAAGCTCCGGGCCGAGCTCGAGGCGAAGCGCGCCGAGGGCGACGCCGCGCTCGAGGAGCTCGAGCGGGCCATCGACGACGCGGACGCGAAGGGGCGCGCGGTCGAGGCGGCCCTCGCGGAGAAGGACGAGCCGGGGAGGGCGGGACCGGCGGCGAGGGTCCGCCGCCCGGAGGGCGACGCCGTGACCCTTCGACTCCGGGCGCGCTCCGCGCGCCCTACGCTCAGGGTGAACGACATGGGTGAGCCCGTCCGGCTCCAGAAGTTCCTGGCCGCCGCCGGCGTCGCCTCCCGCCGCAAGGCGGAGGAGCTCATCCTCGCCGGCCGCGTGAAGGTGAACGCGGCGACCGTCACCGGAGCTCGGCACCAAGGTCGAGCCCGGCGCGCGACCTCGTCACCGTGGACGGCAAGCTCGTCGACGCAGCGCCGAGACCCGGGCGTACTACCTGCTCTACAAGCCGTCCGGGTGCGTGACGACGCGCGTCCGATCCCGGAGGGGCGGCCCACCGCGCTTCGAGTACCTGCGGCGCGTCCCCGAGCGCGTCTTCCCGGTCGGCCGGCTCGACTGGGACGCGGAGGGCGCGGTCCTCTTCACCGACGACGGCGAGCTCGCGAACCGGCTCGCCCACCCGCGCTACGGCCACCGCCGCGTCTACCTCGTGAAGGTGCAGGGCGACCCGGAGCCCGAGGCGCTCCTGCGCATGACGCACCGGCGTCCGGCTCGAGGACGGCCCGGCGAAGGCGCTCGAGGTCGACCGTCCACGAGCACGCGGAGAAGAACGTCTGGATCCGCGTCGTGGTCGGGGAGGGGCGCTTCCACCTCGTGAAGCGGCTCTGCGAGGCGGTCGGGCTCCAGGTGCAGCGGCTCTTCCGCCCCGAGTTCGGCGGCGTGACGGTCGACGGGCTCCGCGCCGGCCAGTTCCGGCCGCTCGCGCCCGCCGAGGTCCGGGCGATGCGCCAGCTCGTCGGCCTCGAGGGCGGCGAGGCGGAGCCGATGAAGGCCATGCCGCGGAGCGCGCTGCCGAAGGCAGCGCGCCGGCACGGCCACGGGCCGCCGCGGCCCCCCGGCGCCGACCGCCCGGCGGAGGGCGCGGCGCGCGAGGACCGCGGCGTCGCGAGAGACCGAGCGCCGCGCGAGGAGCGTGCGCCGCGCGAGGATCGGCGCCACGGGACGGCCGCGCGCCGCGCGAGGACCTGCGGCGCGGGACGGCCGCGCGCCGCGAAGGGCCGTGCGCCACGCGAGGGCCATGCGGCGCGCGAGGACCGCTCGCGCCGCGACGACCGCTCCCAGCGCGGGGACCGTGCGCCCGCGCGGCCCGGCTCCGGCCCCCGCCCACCCAAGCGGCCCCAGCGGCCGGGCCGTGGCGGGAGCACCGACCGACACGGCGACCGGGGTGGACGCGGCGGCACTCGCGGCAGCGGACGCGGCGGCGGACGCCCCCGGCGCTGACGCGTCACGCGCCGGCGCCCGCCCTCCGCGCCGGAACGCGGCAGGTGCTCACGCCGACGATCCGGTAGAGCGGGCAGAAGCCGACGAGGCCCGTCGCGAGCGGAACCAGGCCGACGAGGCCCCAGTAGGACGCCGGACCGACGAAGACCAGCGAGATGAGGGCGATGCCGAGGATCACGCGGATCGTGCGGTCGAGGGTTCCTTCGTTCGTCATGGGGTGCTCCTCCTTGCCAGGGGAGAGTCCGGGCGGAGCCGCGAGGGTTCGCGTCGGACGCGGGAGCCCCCAAGACGGCCCCCCTTGCGCGGGGGGAGGCTCTCGGAGAGCATCCCGCGCGATGCGCACCGCGCTCGCCCTCGCCCTCGCGGCGGCCTCCCTCGCCTGCGGCCGCGGCGACCTCGACTCGCCCGACGCCACGCGGCGCGCCGCGGCGGTCCGCGGTCTCTCCTCCGGCGGAGACCGGCCGCTGGCGGTGCTCCTCGTCGCGCAGCGGGACGCGAGCCCCCTCGTGCGGATCGCGGCCGCGGACCGGTTCGCCGCGCGGGGCGATCCGGCCTCGGCGGACGCCCTCGGAACGCTGCTCCTCGATCCGGCCCCCGACGTCGCGGCCGCGGCCGCCCGCGGCCTCGCCGCGCTGCCGACCGAGCCCCGGGCGCGGCAGCACCTCGTCACCGCCTACGCGGGCGCGACGCCGGCCGGGCGCGCCGCCATCGCCGACGCCCTCGATCGGATCGGCGTCTCGGTCCGCGAGGCGGTCGAGGCCGAGGCGCGGACGCTCTGGGAGCGGAACGTCGCCGCGCTGGAGACGCGGCGGGGCCCCGCCCGGGCCGGGGCCGCCGAGGAGCTCGGGGCGAGTGGCCGGGCCGACGCGCTCCAGCGCCTCCTCCCGCTCGTCGATCCCACGCGCACCCTCGATCGCGCCGTCGCCGCCGCCGCGAGCCGCGGCCTCGGCGAGTCCGCGGAGTGGAGCGTCCGCCCGTACCTCGAGGCGCTCCTCGGCGACTCCGATGCCGCGCTCGCCGAGGTGGCCGCCGCCGCCCTCGGCCGGCTCGGCGATCCCCGGGCGGCGGACGCGCTCGCCGCGGCCGGCACCGAAGCGACCGGCCGGATCGGCGCCGCGACCGCCGAGGCCCTCGCCGCGCTTCCCGACGCCTCCGAGGTCGGCGTGGCGCTCTGTGACGTCGCCATCCGCGCGAGCGACCCTGCCGTCTCGGCGCAGGCGGCCCGGGAGGCGCGGCGGCGCGACGCCGACTGCCCCGAGCGCCCCCTCCTCTCGAAGCTCGGCCGTCCGGGCACGGAGGCGGCCCTCGCGGCCGTCGCGGAGCTGGGCCTGCGCGGCCCGGCTGCGCCAGTCCGCGGCGGATCGGGTCGTCCCGCTCCTCGAGCGCTCGCCGGATCCCGGCGTGCGGGCCGCGGCGGCGGGCGCCCTGGCGCGGCTCGCGACCCCGTCCGCGTCGGCCGCGGTCGAGCGGCGCCTCCAGGCCGCGCTCGCGCGCCTCACCGAGCGGCGAGCCCGGTGGATCCCCGCGCCGGCCGCGACCGGCGCGCCGCCGGAGTGGCTCGACCCGGTCACCCTCGAGGACGCCCGGGAGGCCGGCGCGCTCCTCGCCGCGGCGGGCGCGCTGCGCGTGGCCGGGGCGGAGCCGCTGCTCCTCGCCCACGCTCCGGGATGGACGCGCCGAGGTCAGGCGAGGCGCCGTGGAGGGGCTCTCGGCGCTCGGGGGAGGCGCCGCCCTCGACGCCGTCGCGGCTGCGCTCGGCGATCCGGACCCTTCGGTGCGGATCGCGGCCGCAGGGGGGCTCGGGCGCGCCGGCGCCCGCGGCGCGGCGCCCCTCGTCGTGGCGGCGCGCGCGGCCGAGGGTGGTCCTCCGGAGTGGCGCAGGGCGCTCGCGCGTGCCCTCGGCGACACCGGCTCCACCGACGCGATCCCCGCGCTCGCGACGCTCCTCTCCGGGCCGTCGGCGCCCGCCGCCGCGGCGGCGCTCTCGCACATCGGCGCCCCCGCCGCGGCCCAGCCCCTGGTCGCGTACCTCGCTCGCCCCGACGCCACCGCCCGGGCCGATGCGGTGGAGGCGCTGGCGCAGCTCGCCGCGCGCGACGCCGCCCCCGCCATCGCGGCGCTCCTCACCGACGACCGGCCCGAGGTGCGGGCCGCCGCCGCCCGCGCCCTCGGCCGCCTCCGGCACGAGGCGGCCTCCACACGTCTCGAGGCGCTGCGGAGCGACTACTACGGCCGGGTCCGGCGCGCCGCCGTCGAGGCCCTCGCGAAGTTCCCGTCCGGCGTCCCGCGCGCCCGGCGGTGATCCGCGCGGCACAGCCTCGCGAAGGACCGGGGAACGCGGAGGACCGGCGCGAAGGACCGGGGAGAAGGACCGGGGAAGAACGACCGGGGAAGAACGACCGGGGAGAACGACCGGGGAACGCGGCGCCGCTCGGCGGGCGGCGCCGAGACGTCGGAAGTCACCCGCTCGGACTCGCCGCCGAAGCGGCGAGTCCTCGGCGTATACTCGCGGAATGGCGAAGAAGCCGTCCCCGGACGACCTGCGCAAGCTGAAGGAGAAGGCGACCGAGGCCGCCGCGAAGGGGAAGTTCGAGAAGGCCGCCGAGCTCTACCGCGAGGCCGCGGAAGGGGACCCGCGCGACGCCGGCACGCGGCAGAAGCTCGCCGACACCCTCCGCCGCGCCGGCAAGATCCCGGACGCCATCCAGGCGTACCGGGAGGTCGCCGACCGGTTCGCGAAGGACGGGCTCCTCATCAAGGCCATCGCGATCTCGAAGACGATCCTCGAGCTCGATCCGCAGCACGTCGAGACCCAGGGCGCGCTCGCGGAGCTCTACGCCAAGAAGGCCGCGATGGAGGGAACACGCCCGCCGCCGCGGACCCTGATGGTCCAGGCGATGAAGGCCGCGGGGGCCCCCGCACCGGCCGCCCCGCCCAGACCGCGCGAGGCCGGCGAGTCCGTCGTCGCGATCCCCCTCGGCCCCCGGCCCGGGGGGCCGGCCGCGGCCGTCCCCGCCGCGCCCGCCGCGAGGGCCGCGCCGCCGCCCCGGGAGCCGCGCCGCCGCCCGTCGAGGAGCTGCCCCTGGAGCTCGTCATCGAGACGGAGCCGCTCCTCGAGATCGTCCCGGAGCAGGCCGCGCCGCGCGGCCCGCCCCGGCCCCCCACGCCCAGGCGGGGTTCGAGGCGCCGGTCCCGGCGAGCTCCGGCGCGCGCCGCGCCGTCGCGCGGCCGCCGACGGCGTTCGCGCAGATCGTCTCCGCCGCCGAGGCCGCCGTCGAGGCCGGGGTGGAGGAGGACCTGCTCATCCAGGCGGATCCCCTCGACGGCGAGGTGCTCGAGGACGAGCCGCTCTCGCCGCCCGCTGCGGAGGCCGCCCCGGCGGACGAGGGGATCGAGCTCGTCATCGAGCCGGAGCCGCTCCCGGAGCCCGTCGCTGCGGCGCCGCCCCGGGCGCCCGCCCCTCCGCCGCCTGCGCCGGTGCGGCCCGCCGCGGCGAGGCCTGCGCCCGCCCCTGCGCCGGGACTCCCGCAGGTCCCCATCTTCTCCGACCTCGGACGCGACGCCTTCCTCGAGCTCACGAAGCGGACCGTCCTGCACCGGGTCGCCGCGGGCGAGGCGGTCATCCAGGAGGCCGACGAGGGGACGAGCTTCTACGTCGTCGCGAGCGGCCGGTTCTCGGTCTCCCGCCGGGACGAGACGGGGGGGCAGATCGTCCTCGCCCACCTCGGCGACGGGGACTTCTTCGGCGAGATGGCGCTCCTCTCCGGCGCGCCCCGCTCCGCCACGGTCGCGGCCGAGGTGGAGTCCGAGGTGCTCGAGTTCCGGGCCGAGGAGCTCCTCGACGTCGCCGGGAAGCACCCGCACGTCGCGCAGTCGCTGCGGAAGTTCTACCGCCAGCGGCTCCTCGCGAACGCCCTCGCGGTGAGCCCCATCTTCCGGCCCTTCCAGCGGGGCGAGCGCAAGCTCATCATGGAGCGGTTCCGGGCCCGCGAGGTGACGGAGGGCGAGGTGGTCATCCGCGAGGGCGAGCCCTCCGACGGCCTCTACGTCGTGCTCGAGGGCGCGGTCGACGTGGTCAAGCGGAAGGAAGGGCAGGAGCTCGTCGTCGGGCACCTGCGCGAGGGCGACCTCTTCGGCGAGATGAGCTGCCTGCGCAAGGCGCCGGCGAGCGCGACGGTGGTCGTGCGCCGCGCCGGCATGCTGCTCCGGCTCCCGCGGCAGGCGTTCGACGAGCTCGTCCAGAGCTACCCGCAGATCCTGGAGCTCGTCGCGACGCTCTCGGAGGAGCGCGCGGAGAACCTCGACGCCATCCTCACCGGCCACGCGGAGTGGACGGACGAGGGGCTCGTGCTGACCTGACGCCGCCCCGCCGGGGCCTCAGATCAGCCCGGCGGCGCGCTCGAGGAGCAGGATCCCGATCCCGGCGGCGAGGGTGGTCGCGGTCACGACCGCGCCGATCGCGAAGAAGCGCCAGAACCCGATCGACGCCCGCGAGCCGGCCAGCTCGAGCACGATCACGTTCGCGACGGACCCGAGGATCGTCAGGTTCCCGGCGAGGGTGGAGGCGAGCGCCGTCGCGAGCCACAGCAGGCGCGGATCCGCCATCCGCGGGATCCACTCGCCGGCGAGGATCACGAAGGGGACGTTCGAGACGAGCTGCGACCCCGCCACCGTGAAGAGCGAGAAGGCCACCACCTGCCGCGGCCCGCCGGTCCCGAGGAGCGGCGCCACCGCGTCGTGCATGCGCGCCGCGACGCCGGCACGGGCGACCCCGGCGACGACGACGAACAGCCCCGCGAAGAAGACGAGGAGCGGCCAGTCCACGCGCCCGAGCGCCTCCCGGGGCCGGCCCCCCGCGACCGCCATGAGGAGCGCCGCGCAGAAGAGCGCGGTCCACGCGAGGGGGAAGCCGGCGAGGAACCCGGCGATCGCGAGCCCGGTGGCGCCGAGCGCCTTGAGGAGGAGCCGGCGATCGACCTGCGCATCGGCGGCGGCGCGGGGCGCGAGCCGCGCCCGCCGGAGGTCGCGGCGGAAGACGGCGTGAAGGACGGCGGCGACGAGGACGAGAGAGACGAGGGCGGGGAGCGCCAGCGCCGCCGCGAAGGTGGCGTACGGGATCCCGGAGAGCGTCCCGACGATCATGTTCTGCGGATTGCCGGTGAGCGTCGCGACCGAGCCGGCGTTCGCGCCGAAGGCGAGGGCGAGGAGATAGGGCAGGGCGGGGAGGTTCGCGTCGTCGACGAGGCGCAGGACGAGCGGCGTCAGCATGAGGCAGACGGTGTCGTTCACGAGGAAGGCGGAGAGCACGCCCGCGGTGAACACGATCGCCCACAGCAGCGCCCGGGGCCCCGCGACCGCCCGGAGGATCCGCCCGCTCGACCAGCGGAAGAACCCCGCCTCCCCGAGGTAGGCGGACAGGATCATCGTCCCGAGGAGGAGACCGAGCGTGTCGCCGTTCACGGCGGCGCCCGCCTGCGCCGGGGTGAGGACCCCGGCCGCGACCATCACGACCGCGCCGAGGAGCGCGGCGGACGGCCGGTCCACCGACAGCCCCGGGAGGCGCCCCGCCGCCACGGCGACGTAGGTCAGCGCGAACACGAGGATCGCCGCGAGCACGGCCCGTTCTAGCACGCCCCACGCGGGTCGGTCGGGCGGCGCTTTCGGCCCCACCTCGGACCGCCGACCCACTACATTCCCGGCGTGGGCGCCGACCTGCCGATCGTCCTCGACGGAAGCCAGGGTGAAGGGGGCGGGCAGATCCTCCGCACCGCCCTGTCGCTCTCGGCCATCACCGGGAAGCCGTTCACGGTGGTGAAGGTCCGCGACGAACCGCGCCGAAGCCTGGCCTCCGCCCGCAGCACCGCGAGGCGGCGCGGGCGGTCGCGCGCATCGTCGACGCCGAGGTGGTCGGGGACGAGGTCGGCTCCTCGCGCCTGGAGTTCCGGCCGCGCCGCAGGCCGGTGGCGGGCGAGTGGACCCTCGACGTCGGGACCGCCGGCTCGACACCGCTCCTGCTGCAGACCGTCTGCTGGCCGCTCGCCCTCGCTGGCGGCCCCTCGGCGGTGACGCTCCGGGGCGGCACGCACCAGGACCACGCGCCGAGCTTCCACTACCTCGCCCTGGTCTGGGCCCCCGCGGTCGCGCGCCTCGGGTTCAAGCATCGGCCTCGAGCTGCAGGCGGCCGGCTTCTACCCGGAGGGCGGCGGCGAGTTCACGGCGCGCGTCGAGCCCGCCCACCCCCATGCCGCCCCTCGACCTGCGCCACCGCGGCACGCTCCAGGAGGTGGAGGTCGTATCGATGGTCGGCGGGCTCGGGTACGGAATCGCCGACCGGCAGGCGGCGCGCGCGCTGCGCGGCCTCCGGGACGCCGGGATCTCCGCCCAGGCGGAGCGGGTGCCCGTGCCGGCGCCGATCTCGAAGGGCGGGCACGTCCTCGTGGTCTCGACCTTCGAGCGGACGCGCTCCGGCCACGGCGCGGTCTCCGCCCGCGAGCGCTCGCCGGAGCAGGTCGCGGACGAGGCGGTGAGCGCGTTCCGCGCCCACCTCGCCGGCGGGGCCGCGGTGGACCGCCACCTCGGCGATCAGCTGCTCCTCCCCACGGCCCTCGCCGCCGCAGGGCTCGTCCCGGCGCCGCCCGGCGTCGTCCCGGCGACGCGCTACACCGTCGCCGCGGTCACGAAGCACCTGACGACGAACGCGGCGGTCATCTCTCGCTTCCTCGACGTCGAGATCGCGGTGCTCGGGCGCGAGGAGGAGGAGGGCGAGGTCCGGGTGCAGCCGCCGGGAGGCAGCGCCGAGGTGCTGGCGCTGCCGCGGTGATGCAGGCGGGAGCGGTCCCGGCTTCGCCACGTCCTACGGGAGCGGCGGCCCACGCGCGCACGGGGACCCTCGCGCCGGCCCCGCCCCATCCGAGAATCGGCCACGCACTCTGTGTGAACGGTCGCGGATTTCGGCAGGCGTTCCCGCGAGTTGAGTCTGCGGCTGGCGGGCACGTTCACGATGGGTCGACCCCGTCGCCGGACGCCCCGAAGGAGCAACCCCGGGTCGCGGGCGCGCGTCGGATGCTGCCGCGTCGGAGAGCGCCCTACACGTGCGCACCGGAGTGGGCCGGTGTGCGTGTGCGAAGGGGTCGTGGGGCGCGGACGGCTGCATGCGCGCATCGCTTCACGCATCCGGCTCGAGCAACGAGGGAGGAACCGAGATGACCGGCAAGAATCGCATCGTGATCGCGGCGGCCGCGGTGGCCGCCGGCCTGGCGCTGCTCGCGGCTGCCCCGGCGAGCGCACAGGTGACCGGGGTGCCGGGGTGCGTGAACCTCGCCGCGACTCCGGGCGCGGCGTGCGTGTACCCGAACCTGACGACGCCGACGAACTGCGGCGCCGCCGGGCAGCCCGCGTGCTGCTGCGTGTGCCCGCTCGGCGGCCAGAGCGGGAACTGCACGCTCCCGCTGGCGTCGGTCGTCACGCCGCTCAACTTCCTCGGGCAGCCGATGTTCGTGAACGAGCTGCCGCAGCCGATCTTCTACGTGCCGGACCAGAACGCCTATCCCGGCTTCGACTACTACGAGATCCAGTCCGCGCCGGTGACCCTCTCGCTGGCGAGCCCGCTCGCACCGTTCAGCGCCGCCTCGCTCTCGCCAGCCGTTGGGAACAAGGCGAACCTGGGTATCACCTGCCCCGCGGGGCAGGTGGGTTGCACGCCCGGGGCCGCGCTCACCACCGAGGTGTGGGGCTACGGCCAGACGAACGCGCCGGCGGGCACCTTCCCGCTCAACAACCAGATCACGTACCCGGCCATGAGCTTCAAGGCGACGAAGGGCCGGCCGGTGAAGGTGAAGTGGGTGAACAACCTCCCCGACAATCACCTCTTCTGCAAGAACCCGCTCGACTCGAACTCTCCCTGCGCCATCGACCGGACCATCATGGGGACGCTGACGCGGCCGAACGAGCAGGTCGGGCCGTTCGGCAGCCCGATGCAGCCCGACAACGCGATGGTCGTCCACCTGCACGGCGGCGAGATCCCGCCGGACTCCGACGGCTTCGCCGAGCTCTGGTTCGGCAACAACGTCACCGCCGCCGCGTACAAGGCGAAGTTCCCGCAGTCCACGATGAACGGATACACGCAGAACATCGAGCCGCTGTTCCTCGCGCCCCCCGGAAACGCGATCCTGAGCCCGAGCGCAGCCGCGCTGACGAACCTCGCCTGCAACCTGCTCGTCACGCCGCAGCAGACCTGCCCGGCGAACGCGCCCGTCTGCTGGGGAAACGTCGACCCCGTCACCATCGGCTCGTGCGCGACGGACGTGGGGAACGGGACCACGGCAGGTGATCCGTTCGTCCGGCCGGACCTGCTCGGGAACCTCATCCGGCCGACGGGCAACGCGATGATCTACAACTACCCGATGGTCCAGAACGCGGCGACGATCTGGTACCACGACCACGCGCTCGGGAAGACCCGCATCAACGTCGCGGCCGGGCCGGCCGGGTACTTCTACATCACCGAATCCGGCGGCCGAGGCGACCTACGGGTTGCCGGCCGTCTCGCCGACGCCGGGGGCCACGAGCTGCACGAACGCCGAGAATCCTCGCGGGCACCTGCTACGACGTCCCGATCGTCCTGCAGGACCGCGCGTTCAACCCGAACGGCAGCATCAACTACCCGAACGGCCTCGGCCAGATCGCCCCGCCGAAGACCCCGGGCTGGAACCCGCTCACCCCGGGCGTGAACCCGCTGGTGCACCCGCAGATGGTGCCGGAGTACTTCGCCGACTTCGCCGTCATCAACGGCGTCGCCTGGCCGAAGATCACGGTCGAGCCGCGGCCGTACCGCTTCCGCCTCCTCGACGGGTCGAACGCCCGCTGCTACACGCTCGGGCTCGCGAACGTCGCGGCGAAGGGAATCGCCCCGACCATCAGCGTGATCGGAAGCGACCAGGGGTACATGAGGAAGGTCGCGGCGGCCCCCGCCCTCACCATGTGCCCGGGCGAGCGCTATGACGTGATCATCGACTTCAGCGGGCTCGCCAACAACCTCGTCAACCTCACGAACACCGCCGCGGCCCCGTTCCCGGCGGGCCTCACCCCGCAGCAGGCGGGGAGCCCGTTCGCCGGCCTGGCGACGCTCGCGCAGTTCCAGGTGAAGGCGGCCTGCACCGGGACCTGCCCGGGCCCGTGGAAGGCCGGCCGCACCTACACCGGCCCGACCCTGGCGACCCTCACCTCCAACAGCACGCGCTGCCCGTGGAACGCCGTCGCCGGCACGACGGGCCTCGCCTGCCAGAAGATCCTGAACGAGGTGGCCGACCCGACCACCGCCGCGCCGCTGCGCGTCCAGATCGACGGCAAGCCGTTCGAGGACGCGGTCACCGAGATCCCGTCCCGCGGGACGACGGAGGTCTGGCAGATCGTCAACACCACCGTCGACGCGCACCCGATGCACCTGCACCTGGTGCAGTTCCAGATCGTGCAGCGCCAGCCCTTCAACGTGAACCAGTACAAGAAGGCGGTGGGGCTGCCCGGGAACCCCATCGCCGGGCTGCCGCTCACCCCCGTCGACGTCGGCCCGTTCCTCATGAACGCGCCGACGCTGCCGCTCCCGCAGGAGCTGGGGTTCAAGGACACCGCCATCTCGTATCCGGGCGAGGTCCTGACCCTCATCGCGAAGTGGGACGGCGGCTGGGCGGATTGCCCGCCCGGCACCGCGCTCAACGGGAGCCCGGGGCCGTACAACGCGGCTGCTCCGGTGTGCGCCAAGCCGGCGGTCGGGACCGAGCCGTTCTACCAGCCGGTCACCTCGGGCCCGTACGTGTGGCACTGCCACATCGTCGACCACGAGGACAACGAGATGATGCGCCCGTCGCTCGTCATGCCGTAGCGGCGGTGCTCGTCGCGTGAGGTCGAGGCGGCGCCCTTCCGGGCGCCGCCTCACTCTTTGGCGGAGCGATCCGCGCCGCCGCGGGCACGGGAGGTGAACGTGGCGTGGCCGCCGCGGCCTAGCCGCGCTGCCCTATTTGCGACGTTGACCCGACGAGACCGGTGGCGCGACGATGCCGACCGGATCAGGGGCGGTCCGCGCCGTCGCCCTCACGGACGGGAGCTTCAGTGGGTCACTGGAAGAGTGCGCTCGCGTTGCTCGCGCTCGTCTCCGTCGCCGCAGCGGCGGGCCCGGAGCGCCCGGCCGCAGCGGGGCCCCTGTTCCGCGTCCGATCGGGGGGCAAGTGGGGATTCATCGACCGGGCGGGCCGGGTGGTGATCTCCCCGCGGTTCGACGCCGCCGAGCCCTTCTCCGAGGGGCTGGCTGCGGTGCGGCTCGGTCCGACCCTGGGGTACGCCGACGCGACCGGAAGGATCGTGGTCGTCCCCGCGTTCGCTCCCGCCGGCCGGGGCGCACACCGTCCGTTCTCGAACGGTCGCGCGGTCGTCCGCGACGGCCCGATGGTCGGCTTCATCGACCGCAGCGGTGCGCTCGCCATCCCGGCACGCTTCGACTGGGCGGACGACTTCTCGGAGGGGCTCGCCGCCGTCTGCGACCGGCAGGAGTGCGTGTACGTCGCGCCCGACGGCTCCGTCGCGCTCCGGCCCGGGCTGATGGGAGGGAACCCGTTCCGCGGCGGAGTCGCGGGGATCGCGATCGGCATGGGAATGGGCAGCGGACGTATCGCGCTGTTCTCCTGGCGCGTCGGTCGGCTCCCGGGAGAGTACCAGGCCGTCGGAAGCCTCTCGGACGGCCTCATGCCGGTGCGGCTCGAGGGAACGTGGGGGTACGTCGACGCGCGCGGCGAGCCTGCCATCGGGCTGCAGTTCGCGTGGGCTGGCGACTTCTCGCAGGGGCTCGCGCCCGTGCGGGACGCCTCGGGCCGCTGCGGCTACGTCGATCGCGACGGCCGCGTCGCCATCCCGCTCGCGTTCCGCGCCTGCGGGGCGTTCTCGGACGGGCGCGCGCGGGTGGACCTCGCGGCGACGCCCACCGACGCCGAGCGCGTCGCGTTCATCGACCGCAAGGGCGAGGTCGAGTTCGAGGGCGCCAGGCTGGACCCGCCCTTCCTCGCCGCCGAGGACTTCGTCGATGGGCTGGCCGCCGTGGGCGTCGGGGGCGACCCGCGCCTCGTCGGCAACGGCCCGAAGCTCGGATACGTCGATCCCTCCGGCCGATACGTCTGGCCCCCCAGCGAGTGACCACCTCGATAACGGAGATCGCGATGCCATCCATGACGAGAGCGCTCGCCGCCGCCGTCCTGCTGCTCCTGGGAGCCCCCGTGCTCGCCGGGCCGGAGCGCGACTACAACCAGCCGCCGCCCGGC
Source organism: uncultured delta proteobacterium (assembly GCA_963739565.1). Classification (GTDB taxonomy): domain Bacteria; phylum Myxococcota; class Myxococcia; order Myxococcales; family Anaeromyxobacteraceae; genus Anaeromyxobacter. The sequence continues at coordinate 65,188 of CAVUBF010000004.1, forward strand.
GCGTCCGCCGAGGACGCGAAGCTCTGGCACGAGCTGCGAGACGGGACCTCGTGGGCCCTGTGGGAGCTCGCGCGCGTCGCCCAGTGCTCCGCCCGGATCCGGTACGGAAGGTACTACGAGCTGCTGGACGCGAAGATCGGCACCGCATCCGCCGATGCGGCCCGGGCCAAGGCGCTCCGGGAGGCGCTCGAGGGCGCCGCGATCCAGGCGCAGCAGGCCATCCCCGAGGACGGCGGCCGCGTGCACCCGTGCCGCGAGTCGCTCCGCGACCTCGACCAGCGGATCGACCCGGGGAACGTCGAGGTCGCGAAGGAGCGCGACGCGGCCCGGGCCGAGTCGCGGGCCTGCGCCGACCGCATGAACGGCATCGTGCGCCGCGTCCGCCCGGCGGCGGACGCGCTCGAGCGCCGGCTCGACGACGTCGACGCCTTCCTGAATCGCGGCAAGCCCACGATCCCGGCGAGCGAGCCCGGCGCGCCGACGCGGCCCGCGGGGCCCTCCTCCGAGGCGTCGTGAGCGCGCCCATGTCCACCCGAACGATCTTCCTCGCCGGGGCCGGAGGCGCGCTGGCCATCGCCCTCGCCGCCGCCCTCGTCATCGCGATCTGGAAGCCGCAGGCCGCCCCGAGCCGCGCGCCCGAGGCGACGATGGGTCCCGCCGATGCGGCCGCGCCGCGGCCACCCGAGGGCGGCGCAGTCGCGCCCGCAGCGGTCGTGCTCACGGTGCCCGCCGCGGTCCCGGGGGACGCAACGGAGTGGGGCGCGGTCCCGATCTCCGCACGCCCCTCGCAGCTCGGGCCCGATGTCGCCGGACCGGTGCTGCGGGGGCTCGACGCCGCCCGCGATCGCATGGATCCGTGCTTCACGGAGGAGGGGCAGCGGCTGCGGGCGCACCCCCAGAAGCTCGCGGACGCAGGCTCCGGGACGCCGATCCTCCTCCTGTCGCTCGAGACCGACGCAGGCGTCATCGTCGTCGTCGACGCGCAGGTGGAGGCCCAGGGCCGTGCGACGCACCAGCTGCTCGAGTGCTGCGTCCGCGTGCTGCAGGGCTGGCGGATGCCGGCCCCTCGTGCAGCGACGGGCGAGCGGTTCCGGCTGCGCCACGTCCTGCAGTGAGACCCAGGTCGCACGGAGCGATCTCCGCCGGGCGCCAGGGACGCCTCAGCGCGAGGCGGAGGAGGGCGCCGGCCCCAGCCGCTCCGTCGCGTTCGCGCGCATCGCCTCCGGAACGTGGGGGAGCGCGACGAGCCGCCGGTAGGCGTCGGCGGAGCACGCGGCGTCCCGAGCGAGCTCGCACGCGCGCCCGAGGACGAACAGCAGGGCGGCGCGATCCCCGCGTGCTGCGAGGGCGGAGCGCGCCAGCGAAACCGCCTCCGCCGCATTGCGCCGCGTCGAGACGAGGAGCGCGGCGAGGCGGCCCTCGGCGTCGCCCCGGAGCGGCGCCTGGTCCGCTGGGAAGGCGCTGATCGCCATCCGGAAGGACTGCTCCGCGCGCGCGAGCTCGCCGGTGCGAGCAAGCGACTCGGCCCACTGCGCGCCGCACCACGCGTGGCCTGGCGCGTATCGCAGCCCGCTCCTGAGCTCGCGCTCGGCCTCGATCCACTCGCCGGCCAGCCCCGCCACGACCCCGCGCGAGCACCGATCGAGGGTCTCCTGCGGCGCGACCTGGTCGGGGAGCATGGCGAGGAGCTGCGTCCAGGCCCGATCCTGGGCGGCGGCCGGGTCGCCGAGCTGGACGAGCGCGGCGAAGGCGCGGTCGGCCTCGACCTGGTCGCCCCGGTTCACCTGGACCGCTGCGAGGGTCGCCCAGGTCTCGGAACGGGAAGCCTCGAGCTCCGCGGCGCGCTCGAGATCGCGCGAGGCGTCGTCGAAGCGCCGGACGAGCCCGAGCGCGCGCCCGCGTGCGGCGAGGACCGCGGCGTTCTCGCCGAGGGCCGCGGCGCGGTCGAGGTCGGCCACCGCGTCCGGGAACCGGCGCTGGGCGACGTGCACGTCCGCGAGCGCCAGCAATGGCGCCACGTCGCCGGGAGCGGCCTGCGCGGCGGACCGCAGCAGCTCCTCCGCGCGAGCGAGGTCTCCGGAGTGGAACGCGGCCCTGCCGGCGGCGAGCGCATCCTGCTTCGCGGGGCGCTCGGCGATGGGGACCGCCTTCGCCGGATCGGGCGCGGCACTCCTCGTCGCCGGCGCGGTGGCGCACGCGGTGACGACGCCGGCCATCGCGATGCCCAGCAGGATCCTGCGCATCATGCTCGACCTCCATGTCAGGAGCGCCCGATTATACGCAGGCGCGGCGCCGCCGCGGGCTCGCCCCGCGCGGCCGTTCGCCTCATCGTGCCGCCACTGGCGTGAACCCGGCGCGGCACCCGCCCGGGCCCTTCCCCGTGGCGCGGTCCCATGGCCGCATGCCCGGGGCCGCGCCTGGTTCGCAACGGGGAGCGTTGCCGAGCCGGTGGGGCCTACAGCCAGCGCTTCTTCTTGAAGACCCAGAACATCACCGCCGGCATCGTCACCATCGCCGCGAGGACGAGGGGCACCGCGGCGCGCGGGTGGACGATCTCGAGGTTCATCCCGAAGAACCCCGCGATGAAGTTCAGCGGAAGGAAGATCGTCGCGATGAGCGAGAGGCGCGCGCTCACCGCCGAGAGCCGGTAGCTCGAGTGCGAGAGGTACGCGTCCATCGCCGAGGCGAGGAGGTCTCGCCCCGTGTCGATCTCCTCGGTGAGCCGCACCGAGTGATCGACGACGTTCCGGAAGTAGATCGCCGTCTGGTCCTTGACGAGCGGCTGGCCCGGGCGCGCCAGCGCGGCGAAGACCTCGCGCTGGGGCGAGAGCCGCCGCCGGAGCACCGCGTGCGCTCTCCGCAGGCCGACGATCCGGTCGAGGAGCTCGCGGCCGTCGCCGGGGGAGTAGGCCGCGCTCTCGTCCGCGACCTCCTCGATGTCGCTCGTGAAGGCGTCCACCAGCGCGAAGTGGACGTCCGTCATGGCGTCGTGGAGGAGGTACAGGACGAAGTCCGGGCCCCGCTCCAGGAGCACGGGCTCCGCGGCGCAGCGCTCGAACGTGCGATCGATCTCGGCGAGGGGGGCGGAGTGGAAGGTGACGACGGCGTCCGCGGTCAGGAACGCGTCCACCTCGAGCGAGACGACCTCGCTGTCGTCGGGGGTGGGGACGAGGCGGTGGACGACCGTGAAGAGCGAACCGGGGTACTGCTCGAACTTGGGCCGCTGGTCCTCGTGGAGGCAGTCCTCGAGGGCGAGGGGGTGGAACCGGAACCGCTCGCCGACGAAGGCGACGTTCTCGGGAGTCGGGGCGAGGTCGATCCAGATGGGCCCGCCGGGGCGGACGAGCTCGCGCCCGCCGCTCAGCACCTGCCCGTCCTCGAGCCGGAGCACCCGCATCGGCCCTCCCTCGCCGTTCCCCGCCACACTACCGCGGCGCCCGCCGTTGCGGTAAGCGATCCCCCGTGCTCCGCCTCGCCGCCGCCCTCGCCGCCGGGTCTCGCCCTCGCATGCGCCGGGACCACCCGGCCGTTCCCGCCGCCACCGGCGGGGACGGACGAGGCCGCCGCGCGGGAGGTGCTGGCCCGGTTCACCGGCGCCCTCGAGGCGGGCCGCTTCGACGAGGCCCACGCGCTCCTCTCGGCGCGCTGGCGCCAGGCCTACACGCCGGGGCGCCTCGCCCTCGACTTCCGCGGTGCGGGGCCCGGCGCGCGGGAGGCGGCCGTCCGCGTGGCGCGGCTCCTCGCCGCGGGCGAGCCGGTGGTGCGCGGCCCGGACGCAGCGCGGCTCCCGGCGGGCGGCGGCCGCGCCGCGGTCCTCGTCCCCGAACCGGGCGGCTGGCGGGTCGACGCCCTCGAGTAGCCAGCGCATCGGGGGGCGCGAGGGCACAGCCCGAGTGCCCCTCCGTCCGTTGAGAAGGCCCTGGCTCCCCGCTATAAAGGGCTCGGCATGCCCCTCGACTCCGCCGCCGCGCTCGAAGCTCTCCGCAAGGTCATGGACCCGGAGCTCCGCAGGGACCTCGTCTCCCTCGGGATGGTGAAGGACCTCGCCGTCGAGGGGGACGCGGTCCGCCTCAAGGTCGAGCTCACCACGCCCGCGTGCCCGCTCAAGGGCACCATCGAGAACGACGTCCGCGCCGCGCTGCAGGCGGCGGGGTTCAAGAAGGTCGAGCTGGCCTGGGGCGCCCAGGTCCGCGGCGCCCCGGGCGTCGCGCAGTCCCAGCTCACGCCCGGCGTGAAGAACATCATCCTCGTCGGCGCGGGGAAGGGCGGGGTGGGCAAGAGCACCGTCGCGGTGAACCTCGCCGTGGCCCTCGCTCGCCTCGGGGCGAAGGTCGGCATCCTCGACGCGGACATCTACGGGCCGTCGCTCCCGGTCCTCACCGGGCTCTCCGAGCGCCCCACCTCGCGCGACGGCCAGCGGCTCGATCCCGCTCGAGGCGCACGGCGTGAAGGTGATGTCGATCGGGTTCCTCATCGACCCGGACCAGGCGCTCATCTGGCGCGGGCCGATGGTCACCGGCGCGCTCCTCCAGCTCCTGCGCGACGTCAACTGGGGCGACCTCGACTACCTCGTCCTCGACCTGCCGCCCGGCACCGGCGACATCCCGCTCACGCTCGCGCAGAACGTCCGCGCCGCGGGCGTGGTGCTCGTCTCGACGCCGCAGGACGTGGCGCTCGCCGACGTCATCCGCGCGAAGCTCATGTTCGACAAGGTGTCGATCCCGATCCTCGGGATCGTCGAGAACATGTCGTCCTTCATCTGCCCGCACTGCCGCACCGAGACGCAGATCTTCGCCCACGGCGGCGTCCGCACCGCGGCCGAGAAGATGGGGATCCGGTTCCTCGGCGAGATCCCCATCGACCTCGCCATCCGCGAGGGCGGCGACAAGGGCGTGCCGGTGGTCGCCGGCGCCCCGGAGAGCCCGCAGGCGCAGGCGTTCCTCGCCGTCGCCCGGAACGTCGCGGGCGCGGTCTCGACCCAGGTGCTCAAGGCGCCGCGCCTGCCCGTCATCGGCGCGCAGCCGCGCGCGTAGCGCGAGGAGGCTCCCGTGGAGGGACGCCGGCCCGAAGACGAAGACGATCCGCTCGATCCCGCCGCCGCCCGACGACGACGCGGGCCTCCGCGGCACCATCGCGGACGGGGTGAAGAAGGCGCTCCTCGCGGGCGTCGGCGCCCTGTTCCTCACCGAGGAAGGCGCGCGGCGCCTGGCGCGGGACTGGAAGCTGCCGAAGGACGTCGCGGGCTTCATCGGGCAGCAGGCCACCTCGGCGAAGGACGAGCTCCTGCGGCTCTTCGGCGACGAGATCCGGCGCTTCCTCGAGTCCGAGTCGGTCCGCCGCGAGTTCTGGAAGGAGCTGTCCGGCTCCACCATCGAGATCCACGCCGAGATCCGGCTGCGGCCGTCCGAGGGGGACGGCGCGCCGACCCCGGAGGTGACCGCCGAGGTGAAGCCGCGGCGGCCCGGGAAGAAGGGCGGCCGGTGAAGCGGACCGCCCGGCTCGCCGCGCTCGTCGGCGCGGTCCTGGTCGGGTGGTTCCTCCTCGGTGCCCGGCCCCGGGACGTCGTCCTCGTCTACGACGTCTCGGCGGCGCCCGATGCGACCGCCATCGAGGTGGACCTCCGGCACGCCGGCGAGCTCGTCCGGCACGCCCGGATCCAGCTCCACCCCGGCGAGCAGGTCCGCCACCCGGTCCGGCTCCGGGAAGGCAGCTACGACCTGGCCTGGAGGCTCGACCGCCCTGCAGGCGTCCGCACGGGCGAGCGGGCTCTCGAGGTCGACGGCGACCAGACCATCGTCCTCTCCCTCGGCCGGTGAGCGGGGATCGGCGCGGGGCGTGTCACCGGGCGGTCCGCGCCGCATCGTTCCCGGGTGCTCGACCTGCACTTCGTCGCCCCGGGGCTCGCGGTCGGGGCGTCCTACCCGATGGACGCGGCCGTGCGCCTCGCGGCAGACCACGGCATCGCCCGCGTCGTCGATGTGCGCGTCGAGGCCTGCGACGACGAGGCGGCGCTCCGGGTGCACGGCATCCGGCTCCTCCACCTGCCCACCGAGGACACCCGCGCGGTCTCCCAGCGGATGCTCCACGACGGCGTGGCGTTCGTGTCGGAGGGGCTCGACGCGGGCGAGTCGGTCTTCATCCACTGCCAGTACGGGATCGGCCGGAGCGCGCTCCTCGCCGTCTGCACCCTCGTCGCCCGGGGGGCCCCGCCGCTCGCCGCGCTCGAGGCGGCGAAGCAGGCCCGCCCGGTCATCTCGCCGAGCCCGGATCAGCTCGAGGCGCTCCGGCGCTTCGCGGCGCGTCACAAGGTCGAGGCGGGGGCGCCCTGGGAGGTCCCGACGCTGCAGGCGCTCGGGGAGATCGCCTGGAGCCACCTCCGGCGCGGGGACCGGGGGCCCTCCGTCGACGAGGCGCGGGCGGGATCCACCCGCGGTCGGTAGGGGTGCGCCGGAGGGGATGGCTTACCCGCCCCGGAGGGGGTGCGGTCTCGACGGGCTCGGCCCGACCGGCGCGGCGCGGGTGGCAAAAAACACCGGGGGCTCCGGGCGGAACGGGCATCGCCGCCGACCGCGAGGGCCGCATACGATGCGTCGACTTTCAGACCCGGTGGTCCCCGGACCCGAGGAGGCGCGCATGGCGATCGAGAGGATGGCGGTCATCGGAGGCGGTGCAGATGGGCTCGGGCATCGCGCAGGTCGCGGCCCAGGCGGGCGTCGCGGTGGTCATCGCCGACGCCTCGCCGGAGCTCGCGAAGAAGGCGGTGGACCGGCTCGGCGCGACGCTCGCGAAGCTCGTCGAGAAGGGGAAGCTCTCGGCGGCCGACCGCGACGCGGTGCTCGGGCCGGATCCGCGCCGCACGCTCCCTCGACGACTGCGCCGGCGCCGATCTCGCCATCGAGGCGATCGTCGAGAACGAGGGGGTGAAGAAGGAGCTCTTCCGGAAGCTCGACGCGCTCCTCCCGGCGCACGCGCTCCTCGCCTCCAACACCTCGTCCATCTCCATCACCGCGCTCGCGGCGGCGACGAGGCGCCCCGAGAAGTTCATCGGGATGCACTTCATGAACCCGCCGCCGGTGATGCAGCTCATCGAGATCATCCGCGGGCTGCAGACCTCCGACGAGACCTACGCGACGACGATCGCCCTCGCGAAGCGGTTCGGGAAGACGACGGTCACCTCGAAGGACGTCGCCCGGCTTCATCGTGAACCGCGTCCTCATCCCGCTCATCAACGAGGCCTGCTTCGCCCTGCAGGAGGGGCTCGCCACGCCCGAGGACATCGACACGGGCGTGAAGCTCGGGCCTCAACCACCCGATGGGCCCGCTCACGCTCGCGGACTTCATCGGCCTCGACACCTGCCTCTTCATCGCCGAGGTGCTCCACCGCGAGCTCGGCGAGGACAAGTACCGGCCGGCGGCCCTCCTCCGGCAGTACGTCGCGGCGGGCTGGTACGGCCGCAAGACCGGGCGCGGCTTCTACAAGCTACGGCTGACAGGAGACGACCATGGCGCTACGAGAACCTGCTCTGTCGACGTCGAGGACGGCGTCGGCGTCCTCACCTTCAACCGCCCGAAGGTGCTGAACGCGCTCGACGCGACGACCATCGCCGAGCTCGGCGAGGTGCGTCGCGCGCGTCGAGGGCGACCGCGGCGATGCCGCGCGCTCGTCCTCACCGGCGCCGGCGAGAAGGCGTTCGTGGCCGGCGCGGACATCGCCGCGATGTCCACCATGCCGCCCGCCGAGGCGCGCCGCTTCGCCGAGACCGCCCACGCCGATCCTCGCGCGGCTGGAGGCGCTCCCCATCGTCACCATCGCCGCCGTGAACGGGTTCGCGCTCGGCGGCGGCTGCGAGATCGCGATGGCCTGCGACCTCGTCTACGCGAGCGAGAAGGCGCGCTTCGGCCAGCCCGAGGTGAACCTCGGGCTCATCCCGGGGTTCGGCGGGACGCAGCGGCTCACGCGGCGCGTCGGGATCGGCCGGGCCCTGGAGATGGTCCTCACCGGCGACATGGTACGACGCCGCGAAGGCGAAGGAGATCGGGCTCGCGCTCGAGGTGCTCCCGCCCGCGGAGCTCCTCGCCTTCGCGAAGGCGCAGGCGAGGAAGATCGCCGCGAAGGCGCCGATCGCGATCGCCGTGGCGAAGCGCTGCGTCCGCGAGGGCGCCGACGCCGATCTGCGCGTCGGGTGCGAGCTCGAGCGGCAGGCCTTCGCGCGCGCTCTTCGGCACCGAGGACGCGCGCGAGGGGATGAAGGCGTTCCTCGAGAAGCGCCCGGCGAAGTTCCAGGGAAGATAGGGTTCGGCGATCAGCTCGCCCGCGCCTGCGCCTCGTCATCCAGCTCGATGAGGTGCCCGGTCCGGTCGCGCTTCGTCCGCAGGTACTCGACGTTGTGGGGGTTCGCGGGGGAGGGGAGCTGGATCCGCCCGCGGACCTTCACGCCCGCCTCCTGCAGCCCGGCGAGCTTGAGCGGGTTGTTCGTGACGAGCTCGATCGAGCGGACGCCGAGGAGCCTCAGCATGTCCGCCGCGACGTCGTAGCGCCGGAGATCGTCGGGGAAGCCGAGGAGGCGATTCGCCTCGTAGGTGTCGTGCCCCTGCGCCTGGAGGGCGTAGGCGCGGATCTTGTTCCCGAGGCCGATGCCGCGCCCCTCCTGGCGGAGGTAGAGCAGCACGCCGCGGCCGCGCTCCGCGATGAGGTCGAGGGCGCGGTCGAGCTGGGCGCGGCAGTCGCACTTGAGCGACCCGAGCACCTCGCTCGTCAGGCACTCCGAGTGGACGCGGACGGGCACCGAGTCGCCCACGACGTCGCCGCGGACCATCGCGACGTGCTCGGCCCCGGTGTCCTCGTCCCGGAAGACCACGGTGCGGAAGAGCCCACGGTGGGTGGGCAGCGGCGCTTCACCGTAGATCGCGATGCGGCCGCTCCGACCCTTGCGTGCGGCCACCACCACCACGTTCTCCGGCATGCGCGTCTCCCTCGTTCGGCTCCCCAATTCGGAGCCAGTCGGTCCATTAATCGACCGGAGGGATGCTCGGCAACTCCTAGACGTTACCGGGAGGGGTCGGATCCCCTCGATGGAGGGCGCGTTGACTTCGTCAGATCGCACGGTTAGGTCACCCCCGGCAATGCCGCAAGCCGACCTCTCGTCCGGTGATCTGGCGCGCGCGACGGGAACCACCGTCCGCACGATCCGATTCTACGAGGAGGAGGGGCTCCTCAAGCCGGCGGTGGTGAGCGACGGCGGCCACCGGCGGTACACCGAGGACGGCCTCGAGCGGCTCCGGCTCATCTCCGACCTGCGGGAGCTCGGGCTGTCGCTCTGCGAGATTCGCTCGATCCTCGACCTTCGCACCGGCTGCCACAACGCCGCCGAGTTCGCGATCCGGTTCCAGCAGGTCCTCGCCGGGCACCTCGAGCAGGCGCAGAAGCGGCTCGAGCGGCTCCGGCGGGTGAAGAAGGAGCTGTACGACGCGCTCGCCTCGATCCAGGAGCGGCTCTCGTCGGCGGGCGTCGAGCAGTGCCCGTGCGCGGTGGCCGAGGCGGCCGGCGCGCCGCGGATCGTGAAGGTCCTTGCGCGGCAGCAGGGGTGCTGCGAGCACGGCGTGCACCGGGCCGCAGAGACTCCGCACGGCACCGAGACGCCGCGCCGGGCCCATCCGCGCCGGCCGGCCTGACTCCCGAGCCGAGTTACCATAATCCATATTATCGGACCTTGGTTCAAGTTCACGGGTGTTGCCTGATCCCTCGCGTTCTGCCCTGGTTCCGGGCCTTCTGAGCGAAATCCCGGCTGGCTGCGGCTCTCGTTGACGGACCTGCTGCGTTCGCGATGATTGCTTCACGATGCGAGAGACCCTGCCGGAGACACCAGCACGTGCCGATGATGGATCTGGGCGGTCAGGGGATCCCGCACGGCCTTCGGGGCCCAGTCGACGACGTCGGGATACCGCGCTACTGGATGGTAAGCGGTCAATTGTTCGACTGATCACGAAGGTGGGCCGCCTCCGTGGGGCGCGACGGAGGACGGATCCGCGACGTGTCGTGCGCGGATCCGCCCCCCTGGCGCCTGGCGCTAGAGCGGGACCTGGAAGTTGAAGCGGCGGTTCCCGTCGCCGCCGCTGCCCGAGTACACGATGGTCACCTCGCCCGTGGGATTCACGGTGCCGATGCAGAACGCCGCCCCGTCGTTTCCGACGAAGTGAACGCGGTGACCCGGACGATACCCGATCGGCAGCGTGAAGACCGTTGCCGAGGTACCTGCCTTCACATCGAGCTGGACCTGGACCGTCCCCTCGCCGCCGAGCCGGAACCGGGTAGGCATCTCGGTGTCGCCGTTGAGGTACCCGACGTTCGCCCAGCCATTCACGAACCCGGGTTCCCCTGCCGCGCCGACCAGGCGCCACGGCGCGTTCCCGGAGTCGATGGGTTCGGCCGGGAACCGGATGTGGAAGCGCCGGTTGCCGTCGGCTCCGGACTCCGAGTAGACGATGTCGACGTTTCCGTTCGGCTGAACGACGGCGATGCAGCGCGCGCCACCGTCATTGCCGACGACGTGCATCCGGTACGCGGGACGGAATCCGGCGGGCAGGGTGAACACCGTGGCGGCTCGCCCGGCGCGTGCGGCGACCTGGACTTCCACCTCGCCCGATGAGGTCTTCCTAAACCGCGTCGGGGGCTCGGCGTAACCGTTCATCCAGCCGATGTCGGTCCACCCGTTGACGAGGACGGGCTGCTGCCAGCCGAACGGAGCCGGATCCACCAGATCGGCGGGGAACTGGATCGTGAACCGTCGGTTGCCGTCGGAGCCCGGGGGCAGGCGGGGCGCGCAGACCCCCCAAACCCAGTAGCAGACGGTCAAGGGCACAACGCTCACGTCACCGTTCGAGTCCACCGTCGCGATCGAGAGCGCGGTGCCGTCGTTGCCGACGAAGTGAAGTCGATGAGCAGGACGGTAACCGCCCGGAAGCGTGAACACCGCCGTTCCCACCCCAGCCCTCGCGGCCAGCTGGATCTGCACCTCCCCGCCGGCGGTCTTCTTGAAGCGGGTCGGGGGTTCCGCGTACCCATTGAGCGTCCCGATGTTCGTCCACCCGTTCACGAACTGCGGCGCGCCCGCGTCGCCGACGTTCTGCCACGGAAGGAACTGGGCGTAGATCGCGTCGAATTCACCCGGTCGCGGCGCCCTCGCGTCGGCGGCATACGCCCTGATCTTGCTCACCTCGCTGGCGATCGAGGAGAGCGCGTTGGCGCACTGCTGCTTCAGGTCATCGCTGTACGTGAAGTTCGCGATATCGGTGATGCGGGCCGTGTGGGCGTTCCACTCCCCCTGCCACGTCCTGAACAGCATGGACGTGTCGAGAAGGGTCTTGGAGGCGGGGTACTGGCTCCAGACGGGCGAGGCAATCTCAGAATAGGCGACGAAGGTCGCCTGAACGTACTGGAGGGAGTTCGCATTCGCCGGATTGTTCACCCACTCCCCGAATGCTTTCTGCGCGCTCTTCCACTGTTCGATGTCCGTGACCGTGGGGACCAGGAACCCGGCGACGTTGGTGGCGGACCTGATCGTCTTCGAAAGCGACGATATCTGGGACTTGTCCTCCTCGGTGAGCGTGTAACTCGAGTCCAGCCCGAACACCTTCTCGATCCCGGCCTTCAGCTTCACCTTCATCTCGGCTCGCTTCGCCACGTCCGTCTCCGCGTACTCGTAGGAGTAGACGTAGATCAGATCGGCCGCGTACTTGGCGCTCTTCAGGTAGCAGTTCCCGTACGAAGCGACGAACGAATGGATGTCGGCCAGCGCCTGAGTCCCCACCGGCGTCAAGGATACGCCCTGGATGCTGTACGTCCCGAGCGCGATCCGCTGCCGTGCGTACAGGGTGATCGAATCGCTCTTGATCTTGATGTCGCTGACGGCGCTACCCGTGTACCCACCTGACCCGGTGAAGCTCCCGTAGCTGCCATTCGCCTGGAAATCGATCGTGCTGGAGGTCAGCGACTCCATCGAAGTGACGTTCTCGACGAAGTCGATTTCCAGCGTCGAGGAGGCTCCCTGGCTGGTGTAGACGCTCGTCCCGAATATCGCGTCGGGCAGCATCACGCTGTCAGTGTTGATCTCGTAGCCATAGCCCGCGTAGTACGTCTTGCCACCGAACACGGCGAGGGCCGCCGAGTCGCGGTCGGCGCCGGCTGGCCGGGTTGCGTTGCTGCACCCCGAAGCTGCGAACAGGCACACGACGAGGGCGCACGCGGCCCCCGGAACTCCAACCTTCAGTCTCATCCCGTCTCCTCCCACCTTCTCCTGGTTCGGGGACGTCACCAACGCCCCCGTGCTTCGCGCCACGCCTCTCCACATCACAAGGAGTGAAGACGCTCTCGCCCGAGGCTCCGCGCGTCGGACGCCAACGCCCGCACACGATTCCCCGTTCCCGAGCGCGCCTACCCGATTGACACGGGACGCTGCGGCCGGAGTCACCGCGGACACGTCCCGCCGGGCCGCAGAGCGCACGCAAAGACACACGACACCCGGCACACCCGGCCGCGCCGGAGCGCAGACGAGCTCGCCCCGCGTGCCGTCCGGGAACGACGAGTCCTGCCTAGCGATCGAACAGCCCCCGCCACCGCAAAGGTGGCGCGTGACTCCCAGCAGCCAGGTGTCAACGCACGAACAGTGAACAACACCGTCGCGGTTACCGCAAGCGGAAATGCGGCGACCTGTAAGCCCTCGGAACCTCACGGTTCCGGGGGTTTCGTCTTCCTGTCGCAGGTAACGCGCCCGTTTCGCAGGCAACTGCGCAGGCCAGAAGTTCGAGCGCCTCAGGGAATCGCCCTGTCGTCGGGCATCAGTCCGCGGCGGCCGCGCGCGGATCGAATGGCTCGCCCTCGTCGGCGAACCCCACGATCGATCGAGAGGCGCCAGTCGACCTCGGTCGCGATCGGGCGTGCGTGCGTCCATCGGCCGCACTCCGAGGCGAACCTGTGCGCGCGATTGCGGCTCCCGTTCGTCGATTCGTCGATTCATCGATTCGCGCGAAGGCCGAAGGCGCGTCGCTCGCGCCAGGGGAGGTTCGATGATCTCGCAGGAGCGCCGCACCTATCGGTTCCACGAGTTCGTGTTTGATTCGCTGGCCTGGATCGTCAGCTGGCCGCTGCTCGTCCGCGCGGCCTGGCGCCGCCGCGTGAGCGCGGCTTTCGAGTCGAAGCTGATGCTGACGGTCACGGCGGTCAACGGCTGCCGCTACTGCGGCTGGTTCCACTCGCGTCTGGCCGAGCATCGCGACGTCCCGAGCGACGAGGTCAAGGCGCTCCTGTCCGGTGTCATCGATCGCGGCGTCGCCGACGACGAGGCCGCCGGGCTGCTCTTCGCGCAGCACTACGCAGAGTCCAACCGCCTGCCCTCCCCGGAGGCCGTGGCGCGTCTCCGCCGGCCTGCTGATGCGCCGCGAGAAGGCCTGAGCACCCCGCTGAGGGCCCTCTGCTGGGCGGGTCGATGAGCGAGCGAGGGCTCTGCATGACTCGAACCGCCGCCCTCCGCCCGATGGGGCGGCCCAGAACGCAACAAGACGGCCTTCCGCGTAACCGCAACACCCTACCCGCCCGTTCACCAAGGCATGCGTTCGGAACGCGCTGTCCCGCAGGTGTCAGAGCGCGATCGCCAGCACGCAACACCTGCCGAAGTTGCCCAGACTCGGCCCTAGATCCCGGTTCGGGACTGTTGCGATCTAGGCGCTTGGGGCTGACCTCGCGGCCTTCTCCTGAGTCAGACCGCTTGCCGGTCGTCAGACGGTTGGGCGACTCTCAGTCCGTGCCTTGCCGTAGCCTCCGCCTGGGCCGGCCTCTTCTGCGGAATCTGCCACTCCGACCTCCACCAAGCTCGCAATGAGTGGAGCGCCATCCCATTCGCCCTCACGGGAGGCGCGCGAGGAAACGGTCGAGCGCGGCGCACACCGCCTCGGGCCGGTCCAGCTGCAGCCAGTGACCGGTCCCCTCGATCCGCTCGACGGGCAGGTCCGGGACCAGGCGGTGGAGCGCGTCGGGCCGGTCGTTCACCCGCGTGATCACGGCCAGGCGCGGGAAGGTGAACGACCGGAGCGGCGTCACCGGGTCGAACGAGAGAATCGCCTCGAGGCCACCGATCAGCGCGTCGGGCCGGGCGGCGCGCAGGTCCGCGAGGAGCGCCTCCGCCACCTGGGGCCGGGCTCCGGCCAGCTGCTCCCGCCAGTAGTTCTCGGTGAGCTGGGCGTAGCCGTCCGAGCGGAGGGCTGCGAGGAGCCCCTCGGCCTCCTCCCGCGGCACGAGCCGGCCGTCGGTCGCCGGATCGAGGAGGACGAGCCCCGCGATCCGCTCCGGCGCCCGGGCGGCCGCGGCGATCGCCACCGCCGCGCCCAGGCTGTGGCCGATCAGGACGACGCGCTGGAGGCCGAGCGCGTCGGCAGCGGCGAGGACGTCGTCACCCATCGCAGCGATCGCGTAGCCGCCGTCCCGGGGCGGCGCAGAGCGGCCGTGGCCGCGAAGGTCGAGAGCGGCGGCCCGGCGGGTCCGGCGCAGGTGGGCGAGCTGGGCCGCCCAGTGCGCGGTCGAGCCGGCGGCGGAGTGGACGAGAAGGACTGGGGTCGCCCCGGTGCCGCCATCGTCGACGAGCAGCGGTCCCTGCGGGCCGGCGACGAGGCGGGTGGAGCGGATGTCCGAGGACACGCGGTGACCTCCGGAGAGCGTGTGGGTGCACGCCGCGGCAAGCGCCGCGGCAGCGAGAACGATGGGGCGGGCGGGCGTGGTCATGCGGCCACCCTCTCGCCGATCCATGACAGAATCGGTCACCGATGGCGCGCATCGAGAGGGTCTTCCAGCTCCTCGAGCTCCTCCGGGGCGTCGAATCCACGACCGTTCGGGCGGCGGCGGAGGAGCTCGGCGTCGGGGCCCGGACCGTGCTCCGCGATCTGGCCGCGCTCCGGGGGGCCGGCTGGCCAATCCGCGGCGAGGGTGGACCCGGCGGCGGAATCAGCCTCAAGCGCGACCGCGGGGTGACGGCGGTACACCTCTCCGAGGACGAGGTCGCGGCGCTCTGGCTCTCGGCCCGGCTCGCCGCGAGCGTGAGCCGGGTCCCCTGGAGCGGCGCCGCCCGCGGGGGTCTCGACAAGCTGTTCGCGAGCCTCCCGCCGGAGCGGGCCCGCGCGGTCCGGTCCCTGGTGCGGCGGATCCACGTCGGTCGCCCGGCGAGCCCGCGGGTGCTGGCGGAGCTGGGAGCGCCGCCGCCCGAGCTCCTCGGCGCCTTCGAGGCTGCCTTCGGGCGGCGGGTCTGCCTTTCGTTCGACTACCGCGATCGGCACGGCCGCGAGACGCGCCGCTGCGTCGAGCCCCACGGGCTCATGGTCGAGGCGCCGGCCTGGTACGTCCTCGCGCGCGATACCGCCACGGGCTTCGCGCGCCTCTTCCGGATGGACCGGATCCGGCGGGCGCGCCCGGTGCCGGAGCGCGCCTTCGTGCCGGACTTCGACGCCATCTGCCGAGAGGCGTTTGGCGCGGACCAGCCGGACAGCGCGCGCCAGGCGCCGCCGGTGAGGTGATGGTGACGAGGATGCGCTCGTAGTCGCGAGGCTGCGCCGGACGATCCGCGCCGCGGCGCCGGGCGCCGTCGAGTGCTTCAGCTACGGCATGCCCGCATTCCGCGTCGACGGTCGCGTGGTCGCCGGATTCCAGGCAACCGCTCGCGGCGGGCGGCCGGTCACTTCGCCGGCGGCGCGTTCTTCAGATCCACGATGATCGACGTGTGCCCGTCGTCGAGGGTCTCGACGGCGTGCGAGGACGCGGTCCGGAACTTGGCCTCGCCCGCCTTGTTCCTCACCTCGGTCGTCTTCCCGTCCGGGGTGGTGCTTCTCGTGTGGCTATCGTCGAGGGCGATCTGGACGTTCGCGGGGTGATCGTGCATCGGCGAGCGATCTCCCTTGTGGAAGGTGGCCCGAAGGATCCGCACGTACTCGTTCTCGAACTCGACCTTGTCGGCCCCGCTCACCTTCGGCACGTCGCCGGGCGGCGGCTTCCACGCCGGGTTCGGCGGGCCCTTCGGCTCGACCAGGATCTGCACGTACGGCTGGTCGCCGATGTTCTCCGCGACGTGTGGAGGCACGGTCGGGCCGCGCCAGGACGCCGAGCCCTTCTTCGCGTGGACCTCCGAGACCTTGCCGTCCTGCGCGGTGACCTTCAGGTCCGCGTCGGTGAGGAGCACGCTCACGAGGCTCGGGTGGTCGTGCAGCGCGGTCTTCGCGTGCGGAGGGATGACCGCGCGCACCACGCGGACCCACTCGTTCTCGAACTCCACCTTATGGTGCGCGGGGTCCGCCTTCGGCGCGTCGAGATCCCCTGCCGCCCGTGCAGCTCCTCCACCCAGCATCACCGCTCCGAAGAGCGCCCCGAGAGCGATCGACGAACGCATGGCCTTTCCTCCGGGAAGGTGGCGAGGTTCTACAATCGGTCCGTGCACCGAGCCTTCCTCGTTCGAGCCTTACCCACGAAGGTGTGCACCGGGTGATTCCGTCGCTGTTTCCGGGTGTCTCCCAGTCCTTCGAGAAGGCGCTCGCCGCCACGCACCCGTGGCTGCAGGTGCGAGCGCGGTGACAGCCCGCCCCGCACTGCGCGGCACCCGCGACGGGCTTATCGAGAGGGAGTGGAGCGATCAGTCCGGTTCACGACGACGCCGCGCGGCGTGCAGGTGGCCTGGGCGCAGGTGGGGAGCGGCCCCGTCATCCTTGCCCCTCCTGGCTGGGTGGGCCACCTCGGCCACCTGTGGGATGAGCCGGCGAGCCGCGCGTTCCAGGAGGCGCTCGCGGAAGGGCACACCTTCGTCACACTCGACCGGCCCGGCACGGGCCTTTCGGATCGGCGCCGGACGGACTTCTCGATGGACGCGGACCTCGACGCGCTCGAGGCGGTGATCGCCGCCCAGGGCGCCTCGCGCATGTCGGTGTTCGGGATCTCGCAGGGAGGCGCGCTCGCCTGCGTCCTCGCGGCGCGCCGTCCGGAGCTCGTCGACAAGCTCGTCCTCTACGGAGCGTTCGCGCGCGGACGACTGGTCGGCAGCCCGCAGGTCAGGGGTGCGGTCGTCGCGCTCGTCCGCAGGCACTGGGGCCTTGGCTCTCGCACGCTGGCGCAGCTCTTCGTGGGGGAAGGCGCCGAAGATCCGGCGGTGGCGGAATCGTTCGCGCGCTTCCAGCGCGAGTCCGCGAGCGGCGAGATGGCGGCCTCGCTCCTCGAGGACCTGTATCAGGTGGACGTCCGGGACGACCTGGCGCGCATTCGCGCGCCGACACTCGTGGTCCACCGGGAACGCGATCAGGCCATCTCGGTCCGCTGCGGGCGCGAGCTCGCGGCGTCCATCGCCGGCGCCCGCTTCGTCTCCCTGCCTGGCGCCGCTCACCTCGCCTGGGTGGGCGACTGGGGAGCGCTCGTCGACACGGTCCGCGAGTTCCTCGGCGATCCGCCCCGGTCCCGCCCGCACGAGCCGGCGCGACGCGGGGTCGAGGCGGACCGCGGAACGCATCCGCGCCCACCGGGCTACGAGCTGGAGTACCGGGAGCTGGACGACGCGCGCCCGGTCCCGAGCTCGCGGGTCCGCGTCGCGGTGGCGCAGGCGGACGTCCGCCTCGAGGATCACGAGCAGCGCGGGAGCGGCCTCCTCGGGCTTCGCCGCAGCGCAGTCGCGCCCACGCTGGAGCGGCTCGCCCGCCTCGTGGAGGAGGCAGCGCGAGCGCATGCCGATCTCGTTCTCTTCCCGGAGCTGGCCGCGGACCTCGCCCATCCGGAAATTGCGGAGACGCTCGCGGCGCTCGCTCGCGCGCACCGCATGCTCATCGTCCCCGGCTCGTTCCACGACCGGGAGCGCGAGGCGAACGTGGCGCGCGCGATCGGGCCCGAAGGCCCGCTGTGGGAGCAGGAGAAGCACATCCCCGCCACCCTCACTCTGGCCGGCCGCCGTTTCACCGAAGGCATCCGCCCCTCCTCCTCGCGCAAGGTCGTGGTCGCGGGCACGCGCTGGGGGCGGATCGCCATCGTCATCTGCCGCGACTACCTCGACCTCGACCTCCGGGCGGCGCTCCGCCACGCGGAACCCCCGGTGGATCTCGTCCTCAACCCGGCGTTCACCCCGGTCACCGCGGACTTCGAGGCGGTGCACCTCGAGGCGCGCCGGGCGATCTACGCGTGTTCCCTCTTCGCCAACGCGGCCGCGTTTGGGCGCTCGCTCGCCCACGCCCCGGAGCGCGGGCGCCGGCGGCGTCCGCTGGCGCGGTGGACCGAGACCGTCCTGTGCAAGGACCTCGATCTCGGGGCGCTCCGCGCCGCCCGGCTGGAATGGGATCGCCGGCACGGGATCGACGCGAGGTTCATCCAGAGCACGCGGTGACGCACTGAGTCGCAACAAGGCGGCGCGCGGCGAACGCGACACCCTGCCCTCTTCGACGGGCCGGCGCCGCATCCGATCCGCTGGGGCGCAGCCATTCCCAGCGTCCGGCCAGCAGGCAACACCTCCCGAAGTGCCCAGACTCGGACTCAGACCCCGGTTCGGGACTGTTGCGGGAATCGCTGGGCGGCAGCTCTTCTCGGCCGGTTGCCGGCCGACGTCTCAGAAGTCGGGCGCAACTTCGAGAGCGTTGCGTTCGGGCGGCTCCGGGGCACCCCGCTGGCACGAGTCTTCACCTCCCTCCGACGCAGTTCAGGGCACCACGTCCCCCTCGTTCTTCCGGGCGTTCTCGCCGGCCTATCTCCGGCGGTAGCGCAGCGCCATCACGCCGGACTTGAAGCGTCTCGCGTCGAGGAGCCTCATGCGCGACGACAGGCTCAGGCCGGAGAACAGCGTCGGTCCGTGCCCGGCCAGGACCGGGTGCACCGCCAGGCGGTACTCGTCGATCAGCCCCATCTGCTCGAGCGCGGCCGACAGCGTCGGGCTGCCCACGAGCAGGCCGCGCGGCGTGCGTCGCTTGAGCGCCGCGATCGCCTCGCGCAGGTTCCCGTCGACGCGGAACGTGTTGCTCCAGGGGAAGTCGCGGCGCGTCGTCGAGACCACATGCTTGGGCTTGGCCTCCAGCTTGCGCGCCCAGGCGCGGAACGCGGGCCGGGCCTTCGGGTCGCGCGCCACCGCAGGCCAGGCGCTCTCCATGAGCTCGTAGGTCGCGCGCCCGAACAACATGCCCCCAGCTTCGTCCATCAGGCGCGTGTAGTAGCGGAGTAACGCGTCATCCGCGACCCCCTCGCGATGATCGCAGCACCCGTCCAGCGTCACGTTGAGCGCTAAGGTGAGTAGCCCCATGGCGCTGACCTCCAAGAAGGAAGAGCCGGCCCGGCGAGGGGTCGCAGGGGTTGCGTTGAGCTGGTCCCTTCGGCCGCGTCGCGGCCGGCATGGGCGGGCCATCGTGGCGATCTAGGCGCCCATCTGCCCGTACTCCGGCTTCCCGCTGCGTTCGAACCGGTGGTACGTCCCGCCCTTGCCGCTCGTGACCGACTCCACCTGTCTGAGCGCCACCGGCACCGTGCCGCTGGCGAAGAGCCGCTTGCCGGAGCCGAGCACCACCGGGAAGATGAACAGCCGGAACTCGTCGATCAGGTCGTTCTTCAGCAGCGTCTGGAGCAGGTCGGTGCTGCCCCAGGTGTGCACGGTCCGGCCGGGCTGCTGCCGGAGCTTCCGGATCTCGGCGACCACGTCGCCCTTGATCAGGCTGGAGTTGTTCCAGGTGACACGCTCGAGGCTGCGCGACACCACGTACTTTGGCCGCGAGTTGAGCGCGGTCGCGATGGGGTTATTGGGGTCGGTGACCTGAGGCCAGTAATTGGCGAAGATGTCGTAGGTCTTGCGCCCGAGCAGGAATCCGTCGGCGTCCGTGATCCCCGCTGTGACCAGCCGCCCCATGACCTCGTCGACATAGGGGGCCTGCCAGCCTCCATGCGAGAAGCCACCCTCTGGATCCTCGTCAGGGCCGCCGGGCGCCTGCATGACGCCGTCCAGGGTCAGAAATGCGTTCACGACGATCTTGGGCATACTCTCGTCCTCCATCATGACGACGAACCACACCGGCCCGAATCGACAGACTCGGCACAGAAGATATGGCGGGCCGAGAGCCTCCCGACGAGCCGTTGGGCCGAGGGCCTCCTGACGAGCCGTTGGAAGGGAGGACCCACTCGTTCGACCCGGCGGCCGGGGAACGTTCATCGGCCGCCGGCCCAAGCGGGACGCAGGCCGTCCAAGACGAAAATACAGCCTGAGAGTGAAACGGCAGCAGTCTTTGCTCGTTGCCGTCCCCTGCCCGGCTCTCAGTCTCCTGGTACGACGTGCGAAGACGCGTCCGAACGGGAAGCGCAACGCCTCCCGGAAGTGCCCAGTTGCAGACCCGGGATCAGGTTCAGCGGCGTGGCGGAATGGGCTGGGCCGCAGGCCTTCCGACGCAGCGATGGACCTTGGCGCCGCTGTCGAGGGCAACCTCCATGAGCGTTGCGTTGCGCGAGCGCCGCTGCGCCAGCGAGGCATGGCGGCGAGCTTGCGCGAGCCGCCGTTCCAGCCCGCGACGAGCCGCCGCCACTCGGTCAGCGCAGGGGCTACCTCGCCGGTGCGCGCGCAGCCGGCACCTGCGGATCGACCGCGAGGAAGCTCGCGATGCGAGCTCGGATCTCGGCGAGGTGCGTGAAGAGGCAGGCGTGCTCGCCGCCCTCGAGCGCGACCAGCTCGGCGCCGGGAGCGCGGCGCACCACTGCCTCCGCATGCGCGAACGGCGCGTGCCGGTCGGCGGTCCCGTGGACCACGAGGACGGGCACGGCGAGCTGCTCGAGCGGCAGCTCGAGCTTTCCCCGGGTCGTTGCGATGTCGTTCTCCGTCCCGGCGAGCCGCCGCACCGTGCGTTCGCCGGTGCTCCCCTGAAGCTCCTGCATGAGGCCCCACGCCTCCGGATCCCGGAGGAGCCGCGCGCGCTGCGCGGGGTCCGGGATGGACCGGCTCATCGCCCGCTCGGGATCGCGCGCCGCGCGCCGCTGCATCGTTCGCAGGAGCGCGGGCCAGCGCGCGGCGAGCCTCAGGACGTGCCAGGCAAATGGCAGGCGCGCCTCGATGCGCCCCGACGCGGCCGAGACGAGGACGAGCGCGCGGCAGCGCTCGGCGTGACGAAGCGCGAACTGGAGCGCGGAGGGGCCGCCGCCTGACACCGCGACCACCGTCGCGGCCTGGACGCCGGCGGCGTCGAGCAGCGCCGCGAAGAGGTCCGCCTGCTCCTCGGGCGTCCGGCCCGAGGCGAGCGGCGTGCCGAGGTAGCCCGGCCGCGACGGTGCGATGGCGCGGAACCCCGCGGTGAGACCCGCCGAGCGCGCGAGGATGAGCCCCTGATCGAAGCCGCCCATCGCGCCGTGGAGCGCGAGCACGGCGGGCGCCGCGGGGTCGCCGGTCTCGGCGTACTCGATCTCGCCGCGCGGCGTCGTCGCGAGGCGTGCAAAAGTTGACATGGGACACATTGCTACTAGAACGATGGTGACGATGTCAACATCGACCCGCCGCCGGCCCGCGAGCCGCCGCCCGCGCCCTTCGCGACGCAAGCCCTACCACCACGGCGACCTCAGGCGCGCGCTCGTCGAGGCTGCGCTCGAGCTCGTCCGCGACCGCGGTCCCGACGGGTTCACGCTGCGCGAGGCCGCGCGCCGGGTGGGCGTGAGCCAGACCGCGCCGTACCGCCACTTCCCGACCAAGGACGACCTGCTCGCGGCGGTCGCCGAGCAGGGGTTTCTGGACCTTCACCGGCGCCTCACGGAGGCGGCCGAGGCCGCCGGCCTCGAGCCGCGCCTCCGCCTGCGCGCGCAGGGGCTCGCCGCGTTCCAGTCCTACGTCGGCGATCCGGCGCGGTTCCGGGTGATGTTCGGCCGCGTGTCCTCGCGGAAGGACAGGTACCCTGCCCTCGCCGAGGCGTGGAGACGGGTCAACGCACTCCTGCTCGAGTCGCTCGTGGCGTGCCAGCGCGCGGGAGAGATCCGCGACGGCGATCCGATGGAGCTCGGGCTCACCATCGCGGCGATGACGCACGGGCTCGCGTCGCTCGTCGTGGACGGCCAGCTCGGAGCGGCCGCGGAGGATCCCGCTGCAGCCGCCGAGCTGTTCGACCGCGCGCGCACCGTCCTCTTCCGCGGGCTTCACCCGTAGGCGAGCAAGTCCGTCACGGAGCCGCGATGGCCGTGCGGTGGAGCCGCCGGGAGGCTCCGTTCCGCGATGCAGGTCCCTTGACCCAGAAAGTGAGAGATCGAGATGGAGCCCAACACCGAATCGAAGCGGATCATCTCCATGGAGGAAGGTGCCCTGGCGCGCTGGTGCCGGGGAGATCCCCTCCGGGTTCCTCGAGATCGCTGCGCCGGACGTCGTCTATTTCGATCCGTTCCAGGCGCAGCGGATCGACGGGCTGCCAGCGCTGACCGCCTACTACGAGAGCCTTCGAGGGACCGTCTCGGCCGAGCGATGGGAGCTGTCACGGCCGTTGGTGCAGTTCGCCGGCGAGGCGGCGGTCCTCACTTTCCAGTTCACCTCCTGGGGCGGCCAGACGCTCCGCTGGAACTGCACCGAGGTCTACCGACGCGACCGTGAAGGATGGCGCATCATCCAGACCCACTGGGCCTTCGCGGCGGCGAAGGCGGGGTGACGCGGGTGCGCCCCTGGACCCCGTCCATCTCGTCTCCAGAACGCGACAAACCGCTCGTTCTGCATCGCGCAACACCCCCGCGGGCGCGTCTCCCTCCTCACCTCACCCCTACCGCCTTGAAGAAGGTGTAGCAGAAGACGCCATCCGGCTCCGTCGTTCGATGGAGCCCGTCGATCCCGGCGCGCCAGGCCGCGGGCGGCATGAGACCGCGACGGACGACCTCGCCGCGAACCCCTTCGATCATCGCGATGAAGGTGTTCTTCGTGAACCCTTCGACCCACGCCGGCCGGCTGGCGTCCGCGTAGGCCACGCGCGGCGAGACCGCGACGGGGTCGAACCCGGCCCGCGAGAGCAGCGGATGAAGCCGACGCCCGATGAGCGCGTCACCCCCGGAGTCGGCCTGGATCTCGACGAGGCAGTCGATCGCGCGCCGCGCGTCGGCGTTCTCCGGATGGAAGAGCGTCGAGCCGTGGTCTCCCTCGATGACGGTGATCGTGCCGCCCCTCCTCAGGCAGGACTTCAGGCTCGCGAGCACGCCCAGCGGATCCGAGAGGTGCTCGAGGACGAAGCAGATGAAGACGTGATCGAACGTCTCCGGCGGAAAAGGAAGCTCGCGGAGGTCCGCCTGCTCGAAGGAGGCGTTGTCGATCCCGGCCGCGCGGGCCCGCTCCCGCGCCTGGCCGAGCGACGTTGGCGAGACGTCGATGCAGGTGAACCGCGCGCCCGGGCTGTTCCGGGCGAGGAGGAGCGACTGGGCCCCCACCCCGCAACCCGCCTCGAGGACGGTGCTGCCGTCTGGGTACCGCGTGTCGGCGTGGAGCAGCTCGGCCAGCACGCCCGCCTGATCCCTCAGGCGCAGGCTCTCGCGCTCGGCGTACCCATGGACGTAGTCGTCGGTCATTCCCTCACCTCCGGCTGTTTCGCAGAGGATGCCGAAGGGCGCCCGCCGGGGTCTTGAACGTTCTTGTAGGATGAGCGCGTGCGCGCTTCATGTCGGATCCGCATCGACGAGGACCTGGGCGGGATCGAGCTGATCGAGGCCGTCCACCCGCGCCCTCACTTCGGTCGCCACGCGCACGCGACCTACGCCGTCGGCCTGGTCTCCTGGGGCGCGAACCGCTTTCGCTACCGCGGCGAGTTCCACACCGCCCCGGTGGGAGCCCTCTGCACCGTCACTCCAGGCGAACCGCACGCGGTGGAGCCTGCGGGCGACCTCGGGTTCGCCTATCGATGCCTCTACCCGTCCGCCGAGCTGCTTTCCGCCACCGCCGAGTCGGTCGCCGGTCGTCGCGTCGGACGTACGCTCGCGCTTCCCCCGGTCATAGAGGACGTTCGCACGGCCCGGCTCGTCTCCGCGATCTTCGATGCCGAGGCCTGCGGGGCGGCGCGGCTCTCGCGCGAGACCTGCCTTCTCGCGCTGCTCGCGCGGCTGGTCACTCGCCACGGGCTCGAGCCGGTCGCGCCGAGAACGCCGTCGCTCTCCGCTGCCGGGATCGCGCGAGCACGGGACTACCTCGTCGCGCACCTCTCCGAGAACGTCGCGCTCGGCACGCTCGCGTCGGTGGCCGGGCTCGATCCGTTCGCGCTGCTGCGCGCGTTCTCCCGGGCCTACGGCCTTCCGCCCCACGCCTGGCTCATCCAGGAGAGGGTCCGGCATGCGCAGGCGCTGCTTCGCACGGGCCTCGCGCCCGCCGAGGTGGCCGCGGAGGTCGGGTTCTCCGACCAGAGCCACCTCACGCGCCACTTCAAGCGCATCCTCGGGTTCACGCCCGGCAGCTACCGGCACGCTTCGCGCGCACGCCGCGGGAATTGACTCGGCGAGCAACCTGCACGTAGCCTTGCGCGCGATGCAGACCTCCTTCAGCCCGAGCCGTCTTCCTGCGCACGCGGCGGTCCGTGGCTGGTGGCGTCCCTCATAGACAGCGGGCGCCCTCCTCTCGACTCACTTCGACGAAAGGTGGCGGCGGCTCGCTCCCGAGCACGGAGACTTCGCCCTCGCGCCCCAAGTGGAGATGTCCGCTCTCGGCTGAACTCGAGCCGACCATCCGCTAGGGGAAGAGCATGCCCAAGCTCGTCGTTCGCGCATTCGCGGTCTCGCTGGATGGCTACAGCGCGGCCAAGGGTCAGACCCTCGAGGCTCCCTTCGGCAAGGACGGCCTGAGGCTCATGGATTGGGCCTTCGCCACCCGATTCTTCAGCGCGATGTTCGGCCGAGAAGGCGGCAACGAGGGCATCGACAACGACTTCGCCCTCAAAGCCGACGAGGGCATCGGCGCCACCATCATGGGCCGCCACATGTTCGGCCCCCAGCGCGGGCCCTGGCCCAACGAGGAGTGGAAGGGCTGGTGGGGCGAGAACCCGCCCTATCACCACCCGGTCTTCGTGCTCAGCCATCACGAGCACTCGAGCTTCGAGCTGGACGGCGGCACCAGCTTCACCTTCGTGCACGACGGCATCGAGTCGGCCCTCGAGCGGGCGTTCGCCGCCGCCCAGGGGAAGGACGTCCGCATCGGCGGCGGCCCCGCCACCGTCAGCCAGTACCTGAAGGCCGGCCTGATCGACGAGCTTCACCTCGTCCTCGTGCCCATCCTGCTGGGCGAGGGCGAGCGGATCTTCGAGGGCCTGGACGGCGTGCAGGACCGCTACGAGGTGGTCGAGTTCATCCCGTCCCAGACCGTCTCGCATGTCCGCATCGTCAAGAGGAAGGCCTGATCCCACCTCCAAGGCCCCGCGACGTGACCCTGCCCGCCCCGCGCGGATCGTCGCCGGGACCGCTGCCGCGCGGTGCCGGCGTTCGGGGGGCTTCGGGAGCGCCGCGGTTCCGCCTGGATCCCGGTGCCCGCTATTCGCTGCGCGGCCACGGGTCGCCGAGCGGCGGAAGCCGTACTGGCTCGAAGGCGTGAAAACGCACCTCGCGCACCGTTCGCAGCTTCCCCCAGAGCAGCCCGTGTCCGCGCAAGAACCGCAGGGACCTGACGCGCCGCGAGAAGCCCTCGAGCTCATCGAGGGTCGCCTCGCGCCGCGCACCGGCGGTGCCATAGAGTCGGACCCCGAATGGCCGGCTGGCCTTGCCGCGCCATAGCGTCTTGAGGAGCTCCCACCTGCTGCTGTTCAATGCCATGACGCACAGGCGCGGATCGCGCTCGAGCCGCTTCCCGAGCCCGAGCGCGTAGCTCTCGGTGTAGATGGCTCGACCCACCTCGCCGAGCACGAGGGAGCCGATCGGCGTGACCTGCGGGAAGCCATCCTCGTCGACGGTCGCCACGGCGAAGTGGAAGCCCTTGGCGAAGCTCTCGCGGAAGACGCCGCGAATCGTCTGCCAGTCAGCAGCCGTGATCTCCATGGATTCCTCCCTCGGCGAAGCTCCAGGCGCTGGCGATCGCCGCCTTCGCGCCGCGTCCTTCGAGGACGACGGACATCACGGCGAACTTGTAGAGCGCGACCACCTGCGCCGCCTGCTCCGTCGCGCCGAGATCCTTCCGCGCCTGCCCGAGCCTCTGCGCCTCACGGAGGAGCTCCGCCACGGTGTCCGCGAAGCGCTGCCGGGCGGGGATCGGCATGGCCAGGTAGTCCGGGTCGCGCAGGCTGTGGATGAAGACAATCCGCCAGTCCTCCCGGCTCCTCTCGGCCTCGCGGGCCATGGCAAGGAGCACGCGGCGCAGTCGCTCCAGCGGCGGGGCCCGGGGCGGGCTGCGGCGAGCGTCGCCTCCATGACGTCGGCGACCTGCTCACCGAAGTAGACGGAGGACGGCCGCCTTGCTCCCGAAGTGGTTGAAGAACGTGGCCCGGCTGAAGCCAGCGCGCGCGGCAATCTCCTCGACGGTGGTCGCGTCGAATCCCCGCTCGCGGAACAGCGCCAGCGCCGCCTCGAAGAGCGCTCGCCGCGCGTCGGCCAGCTTGCGGCTCCGGAGGGTTGCGAGCATGGTTAGACGATAGTCTAGAGTTAGACGTAAGTCCATCGCCATCGACACATCGTCAAGGGGCCGAGACCGCCACTGGGACCTGCTCGCTCGCGCGCTCGCGGAGGGCACGCGCCGGATCCGCCCCGGGCGGACGTCACCGTCGTCGCGCTCCAGTCGTCGCGATCGGGACGGACCCGGCGAAGATCTGGACCGACCCTGCCCCCCCCCGCCTTGGCCCGTCCGCTGCAGGATGGGGCGGGCGAGGGCTCCTCGTCGCTGCATCTCCCCGAGAATCGCGGGGCGGGCGCTGCGATGCGGCTCGCCCGACACGGAGGTCGCGTGGCCATTCCGGCCACGCGCCGGGGAGGTCGGCCATGTACGACGTCGTCATCGTGGGCGGTGGGCCTGCGGGAGCCACGGTCGCGAGGCTCGCCGTCAGATGCGGCCGCACGCTCCTCGTGGAACGACGCGAGGATGTCGCCGCCGGCGGGCCTGGCCGCGGGAAGCCCTGTGGTGGCCTCCTCGCGCCCGACGCACAGCGCGCGCTCGCGGCGCTGGGCCTCGGCGTGCCGCGGGACGTGCTGGAGGGACCCCAGCTCTTCGCCGTGCGCGCCCTGGACGTGTCGACCGGGCGCGAGCGCCACTACCCGCGTGCCTACCTCAACGTCAATCGCGCCCGCTTCGACGCCTGGCTGCGGTCGCTCGTGCCTGGCGACGTGGAGGTGCGGCGGGGAGTGCGGGTGACGGGAGTGCGCGAACGCGGCGACGGCGCCGAGGTGCAGCTCGAAGCTCGCGGCAGGATCGAGGTGGTGCAAGCGCGCCTCGTGGTGGGCGCCGACGGCGCTGGCTCGACCGTCAGGCGCCACGTCTTCCCCCGCGCGTCCGAGCCGCGCCGGTACGTCGCCATCCAGGAGTGGTTCGAGGCCCGCGCGGCGGAGCCCTGCTACACCGCGGTGTTCGACCCGGCGGTGAGCGACTTCTACGGCTGGGCAATCCCCAAGGGCGCCGCGGTGATCGTGGGCGCCGCCCTCCCGGCGGGACCGGGCGCGAGCGCCCGCTTCGAGCGCCTGGTCGCGAACCTGCGCGGCTCGGGCCTTCGGCTCGGCAGGTCGCTGGGGCGCGAAGGGACGCTCCTGTCGCGTCCGCGCCGGCCCTCGGAGCTCGTCACCGCGAGCGCGCGAGTGGCGCTCGTCGGTGAGGCCGCGGGATTCGTGAGCCCCAGCTCGGCGGAGGGGATCTCGTTCGCGCTGGAGAGCGGGGCGGACTTCGCGGCGGCGCTTGCGGCGGGCGGCGTCGCAGGCGCGGCGGAGCGCTACAGGGCAGCGACGATGCCGCTCCGGCGGAAGGTGCTGTCGAAGGTCTTGAAGGGCGCTCTCCTCGACCAGGCGTTGGTCCGGGGCCTCGCGCTCGCGAGCGGGATCGGCTCGGTGCGGGTCGGAGCCGCGCCGTCGCCCCCGCGCGAGCACACCTGCCTGTCGAGGGTCTAGCGCCGATTCCCCGCGCGCCGTCCACCGCGCTGAGCGCTGCTCGCCGCCCTCCCTGCTCATGCCCAGCAGGCGCCCCCAACGCGCCCGGAAGCCGGGCCGCTCAGGGAGACGTCCACGACCCGAAGCCCGCGTAGCCGACCGCGACGAGCCGGGTCCCGGACCAGGCGACGCCATCGAGCTGGATGGACGTGTCGTATGGCGGTCCGAGCGGCGCGACCGAGCGGGAGGTCCAGGTGATCCCGTCCGGCGAGGTGGCGACGTAGCCGGGGCTTCCGCTCGCCCCACCCACGGCGACGAACTGGGTGTCCGCCCAGATCACGCAGTAGAGCCCCATCGGCTGGGTTGCCTGGTCGACCCAGGTGATGCCGTCCGCGGACGTCTGGACGTTGTCCCAGCTCGACACCCGCACGAACACGGAGCCGGACCAGGCGATGCTCGTCCAGGGAACGGTCTCGGTCGCCGTCTTCGTCCAGGTCTTGCCGTCGGGAGAGATGACGGTCGCGTCGCCCGTCGCGACGTACTGCACCCCGGACCACGCAACGCTCCGGAGCGACGCGGTCGTCGCCGAGGTCCGGGAGGTCCAGGTGAGCCCGTCGGGCGAGGTCAGGATCACGCCGGTGCCCGGGGGCCAGGAGACCCCCACGGCGACGAACTGCGTGCCGCTCCAGATCACGTCGTACAGCAAGGAGGTGTTGACCGGGACCGCCGCGTCGAGCGTCCAGGTGATCCCGTCGGGCGAGGTGAAGATGGCGGGGCCCACCGCCACGAACCGGCCGAGCGGGGCCGACCAGGCCACGCTCAGCAGGGTCATCCCCGCCGTGCCGGAGGGGCTCGCGGTCCAGGTCATGCCGTCGGGAGAGGTCACGACGTGCCCCGCGTTGCCCACCGCGACGAACTGGGACCCGGACCAGGCGACGGACGTGAGGGTCCCGACGGCGGGGTTGATCGGCTGATAGGTGAAGGCCGTGCCGGGCGGCGTCAGCGTCACCGTGAGCGTCGCGGTCCCCGAGAATCGGCCCGACCGCGGCGGTGATGATCGAGCTGCCGGCCGCCACGGCGGCTCCGATGCCGGTAGCCCCAATCGTCGCGGCCGCGGGAGTGGCGGACGACCACGCGGCGGCGGGGAGCGGCGCGCTCGTCGCGTCCGAGAAGTGGCCGGTCGCGGTGAAGGCCACCGTCGTGCCCGGCGCGACGCTGGGGACCGGCGGGGTCACCGTGATGGTCTGGAGCGTGGCGTTCGTGACGGTCACGGTCGTTTGGCCGGAGATCGCGCCCACGGTCGCGGTGAGGATCGAGGTACCGGCCGAGACGCCGGTGACGAGCCCGGCCGGATCGATGGTGGCGACCGCCGGGGTGGCGGATCCCCAGCTCACCACTCCGGTCAGGTCCTCGGACGTGCCGTCCGAGAAGTTGCCGACGGCCCGGAGGGCCCGCGAGAACGTCCGGGCCACGCTCGGCATGGCGGGGTCGACGACGATGGTGACCAGCACCGGGCCGGTGACGGTGAGCGTCGTGCTCCCGCTGATGGCGCCGCTGGAGGCGGTGATCGTCGCCGTCCCGGCCCGGACGCCCGACGCCACGCCGGTCTGGGCGATGGTCGCGGTCGCGGTCGGCGCGGAGGACCAGGTCACGCTCGAGGTGACGTTCGCAGTGCTGCCGTCCGAGTAGTGCCCGGTCGCGGTGAAGGCCTGCGTCTGCCCCTTGGCGATGGTCGGGTCGGTCGGCGCGACCGTGATCGTCACGATCGCCACCGGGCCGACGGTCACCGTGGTGCTCCCCGAGATCGCCCCCATCGTCGCCTGGACGGTCGCCGTCCCCAGCGCCACCGCGTGGACGAGCCCGCCCGAGTCGGTGGTCGCGTAGCTCCCGCCGCTCGGGATGCTCCAGACGGCCTGGGTCGTCACGTCCCGGTACGACCCGTCGTTGTAGTGGGCGATGGCCTGGAACTGCCCGCTCGCGCCGAGCGCCAGGCGCGAGCCGCTCGGGGAGACCACGAGGGAGAGCAGGTGAAGAGGGAACGCGGGCGACTGATCGCAGGCGTTGAACGCGGCGGGTCCCCAGAACCGGGCCGCGAAGTTCATCAGCGACGTGCAGCTCGCCTCGGACGGTCCCTCGTCCAGGTTCCCGGAGCTCGCTCCGGTCGGGTTCGTGCTGAGGCACTGCGCGTCGCCGTTGCAGGCGAAGTGGTAGTACCAGTCGCCCGAACCGCTGCTCCCGCCCCCCGTTCCGGCGCCGCAGGAAATGAGCAGCGAGGAGACCAGGATCGCGAGGCTCAGCCTGATCCGGCTTGCGGAAGCGTGGCGCATTGTCGCAGCCTAGGGGAATGCGGCCGGAGCCGCGAGTCACCCGCGGAAGATCGGCAGTAGGCCAGTTCCTACATGGGCGCCACCGGGGCAGCCCCGCGCTGAGGAATCGGGCGGCGGTCGCCCCGCCCGGCGTCAGGGCTGGACGTCGAAGGCGAGGTCGTCCACGTCGTCCAGGTAGCCGCCCGGGCACGGGATACGCGACCCATTCCAGCGGAACACCCCCCGGATCGCCTGCCGCGGCGCGTTCGTCAGCGCGAGGTCGACCGTCAGGACGCGCTGGCCCGCTCCCGGCGGCACCACGCCCCCGGCGAAGCGCCAGGCGGTGGCGATTGCCGCCTTCGCGCTGCGCCCTTCGACGTCCACCGACATGACGGCGAACTTGTAGAGCGCGGCCACCTGCGCCCCCTGCTCCGTCGCACCGAGATCCCTCCGCGCGTGGCCGAGCCCCTGCGCCTCGGCCAGGAGCCCCGCCACGGTCTCCCCGAAGCGCTCTACGGGCATCAGCCCGACGGCTCGCCTATCTTCGGGACATGGACGCGCGCCGCCGGCTTCGACTCGTCTACGTCACGGATACGTTCGGCGACGTGAAGGCGGGTGGCGTCGTGTCGGCCCGCCGCTTCGTGGCGGCCCTCCGCGAGCGCCACGACGTCACCGTGGTGACCGCCGGACCCGAGGAGCGCGGCCCTTACTCGGTTCCCGGGTTCCAGGCCGGTCGGGTCATGCGCGAGATGGGCTTCATCTTGGCGGTGCCGCGCCGCCGGGTCCTCGAGGCAGCCTTCGCGGGCGCGGACTTGGTGCACGTCCAGTTCCCGCTGTGGCTTGGCGTACGAGCGGTGGAGCTCGCGCGGCGCGCCGGCTTGCCGGCGGTCGCCGCACATCACGTGCAGCCCAGGAACATGTTCGTCCACCTGGGGGTCCGCTCGAAAGCGCTCTGCGATCTGACCTATCGGATCTTTCTTCGCACCGTCTACCAGCGGGTGGATGCCGTGATCTGCCCCAGCGAGGCGGCGCTCGAGGAGCTGCGTCGACACGGCCTCACCACTCCGGCGGAGGTCATCTCGAACGGGATCCCGCCGGAGTTCCGCCCGTCCACCGTGGACCGCTCGCCTCGTCCCGGTGGCAAGGTGCACCTGCTGGCCATCGGCCGGCTCGCGCCCGAGAAGCGACACGACGTCATCATCGAGGGCCTCCGGAGGTCGCGCCACGCAGGGTGCGTCCAGCTGGTCGTGACCGGGAAGGGTCCCGAGGAGCAGCGGGTGCGTCGGCTGGTGCGAACGCTCTCCCCTCCGGGAGAGGTGATCTTCGCGGGAGACGACGAGCTGGTCCGGCTTCTCCAATCGGCCGATCTGCTGGTTCACGCCTCGGAGGCCGAGCTGGAGGGGATGGCCGTCCTGGAGGCGCTCGGCTGCGGGACGCCCGCGCTCATCGCGAACGCGCCCGGCAGCGCGGCGTCGGCGCTCGCCGTCTCCCCCGACCTGGTCTTCCGCGCCGGCGATCCGGACGACCTCGCGCACCGCCTCGACGACCTGCTCGATCATCCGGACCGGCTCACGGCGGCTCGCGCGCGCTGCCTCGAGCTGGCTGCGTCACGGACCCTGGACGCCTCGGTGCGGCAGCTCGAGGCGCTGTACGACAGGGTCGTGGCCGGGCGTCGCGGGGCGGGAGCTCCGCGCGCACGTCGCGAGCTCACAGGGCCGTTCTCGGGCACGACCAGAATCGTGAACTGGCGGCGTCGTCGCCGGGACCGCCGCTACGCGAGGGTCTTGCGCAGGAAGATCCGGACGTCGTCGCCGGGCCAGCCCGGGAGCTCGCCAATCACCTCGTAGCCGAGGCGACGATAGAACCCGGGCGCCTGATAGCTGTGCGTGTCGAGGTGCATCTGGCGGCAGCCGCGCCGACGGGCCTCGGACTCGGCCCTCGTGAGCAGGCGCGCCCTCACAATCCGTCGCGCTGGGCGCTGGCGCCTCGGGCCCGGGCAGGACCGCGCGGCGCGGCGTTCCTGGCCGGGCTCACCGGCGGGGATGCTACGCTGCGAGCGCGTGAATCTCGCGAGCTTCGAGGAAGAGGATCGACCCGACCGCGCGCCCGACGCCACGAGCCTGGGCGAACTCGCGTTCGGCGTGGCCTTCCCGGCGCTGCTCACGGCGGTCTACTTCGTAGGGCTCGCCGGCGCGCCTCGTCCAGTGCAGCAAGGCGTCTACCTGGCCGGCAAGGCGCTTCAGTTCGGCCTCCCGGCCGTGTGGGTTCTCCGTCGCACGAGCGGTCCGCGCCGGTTCGCCCAGCTGAACGCTCGAGGCGTCCTGCTCGGCGGCGCCCTCGGCCTGGCGGTCTTGGTCGCTGCCCTGACGCTCTACCACGGCGTCCTCGTCCCGCTCCGGGTGTTCGACGGAGGCCCGACCGAGGCGGTCCGCGCCAAGGTGGCGGGGTTCGGCGTCACCGGCCCGTGGCGATTCCTCGCGCTGGGCAGCTTCTACTCGCTGCTCCACTCGGCTGCCGAGGAGCTCTACTGGCGCGGGTTCGTCTTCGGTGAGCTGCGCCGCACCTGCCGCAACGCCTGCGCAATCGTTGGCTCCGCGTTGGCGTTCACTGCCCACCACGTCATCCTCCTCGCCGTCTTCTTCGGCTGGGGCTCGCCGATGACCTGGGGGCTGTCCCTGGCAGTCGCGGCCGGCGGCGTCTTCTGGGCCTGGCTCTACCAGCGGACCGGATCCCTGGCCGGTCCCTGGCTCGGCCACCTGCTCGTCGACGCGGCCATCTTCACCGTGGGCTGGGATCTGGTGCGCTGAGGCGCCTGGCCCGCTGGGGGGCGAGGCTTGACGCGAGAGCGCCTCGCTGAGAGCATGAGCGCGGGAAGACGGACTTCCTAACGAGAGTGGATGAACACTGTTGTGCTCCATGCGGATCGTGTGCGGGTGGCGGAGTCCTAGACGCGCTGGCCGTGGGCCAAGCGTAAGCGTCTGAGAAGCCCCCTCACCGATTCAGTCGATGCGCCGCAAGGGTGGCGGGCGAGTCATTTCGCCCTCCCCTCTTGATCGGTCCGATTCGCACGCGCCTCGCGCGCCGTGCCGCATGGAGTCCGCCATGGAAGTCGAGCTCTCTCACCTGGGCTGGGATCCGTCGTTCGAGGAGCAGTGGCAGCGTCTTTCGACTCCGGGGCAGGTTCCCGCCCGCATCGCCGCGGAGCATCGGGGCGCCTACGAGGCCTGGGCGGCCTCGGGTTCCGGTTGGTCACGGGTCGCTGGCCGCCTGCGCCATGAGCTCGAGTCGCTCCCTGGGGTCGGTGACTGGGTCGCCCTCGACGCGATCCCCGGGCCCGGACCGCACGACCGTCATCGAGCGCATCCTCGATCGCCGGACGGCCTTCACCCGCGGTGGGGCCGGGCGGAAGGCGAGCGCGCAGGTCGTCGCCGCCAACGTCGACACGGTCTTCGTCGTCTGCGGCCTCGACGAGGACTTCAACGTCCGCCGCATCGAGCGCTACGTCGCCCGCGTCTGGGCCAGCGGCGCGCTGCCCGTGGTGGTCCTCAGCAAGGCCGACCTCGTCGAGGATGCGGGCTCCCGCGTGGACGAGGTCGCAGCGAACGCGCCGGGCGTGGCAGTCCTTGCCATCAGCGCGCTGCACGGCGGTGGCCTGGCGGAGCTCCGGGCGCACCTGGCCCCGGGGCGTACGGTCGCCCTCGTCGGGTCTTCCGGTGCGGGCAAGTCCACCCTCGTGAACGTCCTGCTGGGCGAGGAGCGGATGGCGACCGGCGCGGTCCGCGCCCGTGACGGGCGGGGTCGCCATGTCACCAGCCACCGGCAGCTCGTGCTCCTGCCGGCCGGTGGCGTGCTGCTGGACACGCCGGGGATGCGCGAGCTCCAGCTCCTCGACGAGGCAGGTCTGGAGGCCGCGTTCGATGACGTGACTGCGCTGGCCCAGCGGTGTCGCTTCACCGACTGTGGCCACGGCGCCGAGCCGGGCTGCGCGGTGCGCGGCGCCGTCGAGGCGGGGGAGCTCGACCCGGCTCGCCTCGCGCACTTCCACCAGCTCGGGCGCGAGGCCCGAGCCTACGAGCGGCGACACGACGCGCGGCTGAGCCGGGTCGACGAGCGCGCCTGGGGAAAGCTCCTGGCAGAAGCGCACCGTCAGGTGCGACGGAAGCGCGGCGAATAGGTTCGAGCGCCGGACCGAGCTTCAGGCGCTCGAGCCCGGTCCGGCCCGCTCGCCGGCGGCCCGGGCGCCCGTCGCGGGGACGTCGCGGCGACGTCCGGTGACCGCCCGGGAGCGCGCGAGGTCTGCATGCCATCGGTCCTCGAGCGCAGCCGCGAAGGCGCGATCGTCCACGACGAGGCACCCCTCCTCGAGCCACTGCATGGAGAGGAAGTCGAGGTTGATCGACCCGACGATGACGAGGCGGTCGTCCACGAGCATCGTCTTCGCGTGCATCATCGAGGGTTGATACTCGTAGACGCGCACGCCGGCGCGCTCGAGGCGCCGATAGAACCGCCGCTGCAGGAACGTCACCGAGGGGTGATCCTGATGCGGCCCCGGCAGGAGCAACCGCAACTCGACCCCGTGGCGCGCGAGCAGGAGCAGCGAACCGAGCACCTCGGGAGGAGGAATGAAGTACGCGTTCGCGATCCACGCGCGACGCCGGGCCGCCATCAAGGCGATGTGGGTCAGCCAGCGTGCGTGCGAGAGCCCCACCACGTCCATGCTCGTGACGTAGGCCGCGCGCGCACCGCCCGCTGGACGAGCCCGCTCGAACTCGGAGCGAGGCAGGAGCGCACCTCCGGTCTCGAGCCAGTGCGCGGCGAACGCGGCCTGCATCTGCTTCACGACCGGTCCTTCGACCTCCGCGTTCGCATCCCTCCAGCCCTCTGGCGACAGGCCGTCCCCGCTCCACTCGGGAGCGATTCCGAAGCCGCCCGTGAAGCCCACCTTCCCGTCCACCACGACGAGCTTTCGATGGTTGCGGCCTGTGAGCGCGAACGGGTGCTTCTTCGGGTCTCGGAAGTACCGCACCTCGCACCCGGCCGCGCGGAGCGGCCGATGGAGCACCTCGTCGAAGCCCCGGCTGCCCACGGGATCGACGAGGATGCGGACCGCGAGCCCGGCGCGGGCGCGACGCGCAACCGCCTCCGCGATGCGAGTCCCGGCCTTGCCGGGCTTCCAGATGTACACGTCGACGCTCACGCTGTGGCGCGCCGCGAGAATCGCCTCCTCCATCGCATCGAACACCTCGCCGTTGTCTCGCCACGCGATCCGGTTTCCGTCGACGAGCGAAACGCCCGTGGCCTGCATCAGGGCGAGGTCGATCTCGTCGTGACCCTGGGCAACCCCCATCCCGATCGATCCGAGTGCGCCTGCGAGTGCGCGGCGCTCCCACCAGCGGCGCCCGAGCGCTCCCAGGGCAGCCCCGACGGCGATGCCGGTCGCGAGCGGACGCTTCACCACTCGAAGTTGTGCACTGGCCTTGGCGGGACGGGGCTGCCCCCGACCGGACCGCGTCATGCGGGGCCGAGCAGCGCCAGTTGGGGCGAGACAGAACGCAGAACGCCCAGTTGCGAGGAGTCCGTGCGTCGCGCCAGGCCCCGGACCATCCTTCGTTGGGGCCGACGACGCCTCCATCCGCCCCCAGGAGAGGAACCGACATGACCGGCAACGACCCCTTCGCTCGGCTCCCCAACGTGCCGAGCTTCGAGCTGACGAGCACGACGGTGAAGGAGGGCGCGCCGCTGCCGCCGGCGCAGATGTCCGGCGTCTTCGGCGTGCCCGGCGGGAAGGACGTCTCCCCTCAGCTCTCGTGGCGCGGCGCGCCGGGCGGCACGAAGAGCTTCGCCGTCACGATGTACGACCCCGACGCGCCGACCATGTCCGGATTCTGGCACTGGGCCGTGGCCGACCTCCCGGCGACGGCGACGAGCCTCCCCGAGGGCGCCGGCGACGACGCAGGCCGGAGGCTCCCGCCCGGCGCGTTCCAGCTGCCCAACGAGACGGGCGCGGCGCGGTTCATCGGCGCCGCCCCCCCGGCCGGGCACGGCCCGCACCGCTACTTCATCGTGGTGCACGCCCTCGATGTCGAGCACATCGGCACGCCGCCCAGGAGCACGCCGGCGATCCTCGGCTTCCACATGTTCGGCCACGTGCTCGCGCGCGCCGTGCTCGTCGCCACGGCGGAGATCTCCGGCTGACATCTTCTCCGGCGCATCGGCGTGGTCGTCCAGCGCCCTGCCGCGCCTCGAAGGTCCAGACGGCTCGGCGTCCTCGGCTCAGTCGTCCATATTCTCGCCGTCGCCGTCCTCGCGCGCGCGCTCCTCCAGGCTCTCCTCGAGCCGGCGGGCCGCATCGAGAAGGGCCGCGGGCGCAACGGCCCGGGAGAAACGCAGCGCGGGCGGACCGATCGTCGCGGTGTACAGCTCGCTGAACAACCGGTCGCTGCGCTGCCACGTGAGGGCCATCGACACGGCCATGGACGCGGCGAAGAGGGCCAGCGCGGTCCGGGTCACGGCCCGGCGGAACGGCGGGACGACGAGCTCCAGGTGGGCCCTCACCAGCGCGAATCCGCAGGCCACCTGCCCCCATGTCGCGAGCCGGCTGGGGAGGCCCCACGAGAGCGAGAAGGCCAACCCGTGGAGCAGCACGTCGGCGCCGGTCGCCGCGAGGACGAACCAGAGCGCGAGGCGTAGATGGGCGAGGAAGCAGCCGTCGTGGCGGAACAGCTTCGTGACGAGGCTCCAGAGCCCGGCCCACGCGATCAGCACCGCGGTCGCCGCAAGCAACGTCGAGAAGATCGAGGACAGCTTGCCGCCCGGATCGAGCGCGAGCCAGGCCTCGCCCGCGGTCACCAGCAGGACACCGGCGCCGAGCGCGAGGCCTCCGGCCATGCGGCGGCGGCCGGCGAGGGGGGGCAGCGGGCGCTCCGGCGCGAGCGCCTCGCCGGCATGGCGAAGGCGCAGCGAGCTCTGGCCCATCCGCAGCAGGTCTCCGCTCGCGAGCCTGGCGGATTCACTCGCGGCGATCTTCCGCGGACCGACCTGAACGCCGTTCAAGCTCGGCAGCGCCGTGACGATGACGAGGCCCTCGGCGTCGAGCGCCAGCTCGGCGTGATGCGCCGCCACGTGCGGGTCGTCCAGGACCAGGTCGCAGTCGAAGGCGCGGCCGATGCGCACCGGCCATGCTCCCACCGGATGGCGGGTCCGCACCAATCCGTCCCGGTCGAGCAGCTCGATCAGCGCGCGTCGCTCTTCCGTCCGAACCTCTGCAACGATCAGCGCGCGTCGCTCTTCCATCCGAACCCCTGCAGGTAGAAGTCGGCCAGCTTCAGGGCGTTCTCGAAGCTCACGCCGCGGACGTCCATGCGTCCCTGGGCGCCGCCCTGGGTCTGGTCCAGCGTGGCCACGAGGACGCTCAGGTCGTAGAGCCCGCGCAGCTTCCGGTACGCACGGAGGCAGAGCACGGCGTGCAGCGGAAGGCCCCCGCGGTCCACGTCGCGCTCCTGGCACTGCGGCGCCGTCCGGGTCTTGTCGCTCTCGCCGAACGCCTCGTTGCGAAAGCTGGCGGAGTACTGCTTGGCGAACCGGAGCGCACCGAGCTTGCGCCCGTCGTACTCCTCGTGCTGGACGCTCACGCTCCCGGTCCTCAGGTTGCCGCTGACGAAGATCGCGTTGTCCATGACGCAATCGGAGCGCTCGAACTGCATCCCCTTGGATTCCGCGGGCGTGGTGTGCCCCCAGCAGCGCATGAAGGTCTCCTGGGGCACCGGGATGGCATAGTGCGCGCTGCCGCCGGCACGCCAGGGTTGCGCGGTGAAGCGGCTGGTCAGCAGCTCCTGGTGGACGAGCAGCTGTCGGACCAGCTCGGGGTAGACCGGCGTGGGGAGCGGCGGCGCGGAGCGGCTCCTGGCCAGCAGCTCCTCCGCGTGCCGCGCCGGGACGAGGAAGCTCACCAGCTGGCCATCGAGACGGGTGGCCACGTTGATGCCGACCACCCTGCCCTGCTCGTCGAGCGCCGGGCCACCGCTCATCCCCGGGCTCAGCGCGCCGCCGAAGAAGATGCTCGGATAGAAGCTGCGCTCGACCAGGCCGTTGTAGGTGCCCTCGGTCACGGCGAAGCCGACATCCAGGGGGTTGCCGGTGGAGTAGATCCGCTCGCCCTTCTCGATGGCTGCGCCCTGGAGCCGGAAGGCGAGCGCCGGCAGCGGCCGGGCTCCGGCGGGTCGGGACAGCCGCACCAGCGCGAGGTCGTGCAGGGCGTCGAACGCGAGGAGCTGGAGCCCGCCCTGCTCCCCGTCGGCGCTCGCGTAGACCAGCCGGAAGCGCTTCGGGTCCAGGGCCGCCTGGCTCACCACGTGGTAGTTGGTGACCGCGAGGCCGTCGGGGCTGACCACGAACCCGGAGCCGACCGAGGCCTGGCTGTCCTGTCCCTGGAGCAGGGTGCGTACCTGGAGGAGCTTGGAGCGCGCGCTCTCGAAGGCACGTCGCGCAGAGGGAGAGGGGGTGGGTGCGTCGGCGGTTTCGGCCCGCACCGGGAATGCGGTCAGGGACGCGAGCAGCGCGGCGATCGCGAGGCGGGACACGTGGCAGCAACCTCGAGGCAGGAGACCCGTCGATGCTTGCACGGCGAGTGCGCTCGGGCAAGGCTCGTTCCGCCTGCAGCGTCCTCTCGCGGCGCCGTCGACACGAAGGTAGGAGGCCGCCGCGTTCCGTCAGCCCTCGCCGAGCAGCTCCAGGAGCTTTTGCACGGTGTTCCAGTTGCGCGTCGTGACCGTGCCGCGCAGCCGGAGCTTCGTGAGGGCCGCGGCGAGCGGGCTCCGCGCGTAGCCGTGAGGGTGCCAGGTGTAGATCTCGGCGCCCGACACCCGGAACCGCTCAGGCGCGAAGTCCTGGGCGTGCAGCGGCGCGAGCTCCGCCCTCCCGGGCGCGCTCGAGAGGAACGTGACGAACAGGCGCGAGGGATTCTTCGCGACGTCGGCGAACGGGTTCGCCTCGACGATCGCGGCCAGCTGCGCCCGGGTGCGGAGCGTCGTGGCGATCGGCCGCCCCATGTACCGCGCGAGCGCCGCCTCGATCGCCTTCGTGAGCCCCGCCGCGTTCCGCCGCGTCGCGAACACCGCGTTACCGCTCTGCCCCCAGGTCCCGACGTCGGTGCAGCCGAGCTCCGCGAGCATGGCGCGCAGCTCGGCCATCGGCAGCCCGTTCTTGGTGCCGATGTTCACGCCGCGAAGCAGCAGCGCGTACCGCGTCATGGGCTCGCGGCCAGCGTGCCCGTCCCGGCCGGCTGCGCCCCACCCCCGCCGCGATAGGCGCGGTAGAGCTGCATGACGAGCGCGCCGGTCCCGAACAGGAGCGCCGCGAAGGAGACGAGGCCGCCGAGGACCGGCACGAGCCGGAGGATCGCGAGCACCACCAGCGCGACGAGGAGGCGGAGCACGAGCGCGCCCCTCGTCGCCGCGGGCAGGCGCTGGCCGCGCAGCCGCCTCGCGCCCGCGCTGCCCAGGAACAGCGCCGCGACGAGATACCCGGCGAGCAGCGCGACCAGATAACCCGCGAGCAGGACGAGGCCGAGCGCGAACCCTATCCCCGTGACGAAGAGCGCCACCATCACCGCAGGCGCGCCGAGGAGCGCGATCGCGCCGATGCCGAGCGCGCGCCAGGGATCGGTCTCGATGGCCTGCGCCGCGGCGGGCGTGAACCGCGGGAACAGGACGATCATCACCGCCCCCGTCACGAAGAGCGCGGGCAGGAGCAGGAGCCAGGCGAGCACCGCGAGCCCACGCGCCCGGCGCCCCCCGGCGGACGGCAGGTGCTCGACCCGTCCGCCAATCCGGGCGCCCGGATCGATCCGGGGCTCGCGGGCGCCGCGATGGACGACGTCTCCGTCGATCCGGGCGGTCGGCCCGATGTCGAGCGAGTCCGCGTCGACCACGACATCTCCCCGCACGGTGCCCGCAATCGACACGTGCCCGCCCGCCGCACGCAGCTGCCTCCCGACCGCCCCGGCCACCACGATCTCACCTCCCGCGAACCAGGCGCGCCCTGCGACGACCCCTTCCCGCTCGAGCCGGACCGTCCCTCCCACCGCCGTCGCGTCGTCGTCGACCCGACCCGCGATCCGGACGGTTCCCCCCGCGAGCCGCGCGTCGTCCCCGGCGTGGCCGCGCAGCACGACCTCGCCGCCGGCCGCGATGACGTCGTCTCCGACCGGGCCGTCAATCGCCACGTTCCCGCCGGCGACGATCGCCGTCTCGGCGACGGCGCCGCCGATGCGCACGGTGCCTCCGGCCGCGACGAGATCACCCGGCGCGTCCCGGCTCACGTCCACGTTGGGCCCTGAGAGGTACACGTCCTCGCCGTAGGTGCGGGGACCCCGCTCCGTCGCCGGCTGGGCGTGGGCGAGCGCCGGTGCGAGGAAGAGGGCCGCGACCACGACCGACGCTCGCCACCGCGATGCCATCCCAGTGGCTCGGTTCCCTGCGCCCACGCGCAAGGGAGGCTACCGAGAGGTGCGGTCCCGGTCAGCGACAACTCCGGGTTCCCGCGAGTGAGCGGCCCGGGATCGAGCTGTGGCGTTTCGATCACGTCCGAAGCTGGGACCTCTCGGCAGGTCGGTCCGAACGCTCGACGAGCCGGAGGCCGCGAGCATCCAGGTACCGTTCGAGACGTGCTGGGCTCTGATGCGGTACTCGATGGCCGTCTGAGAGAGCTGCGGACAGGAACCGCCGCACGGACCCGAGTCGGAACAGCGCCGAGATCACGGGCGGCGGCACGTGGATGCGCACGCGAGCGGCGAGCTGGCCGCTGCGAGTGACGAGCTGGAAGATGCGATTGGTGGTGGCGACGAGGCGGCGGGCGAAGGCGATGCGCTCCGGCTCGTAGCTGTCGAGGACACGCGCCGGCGCTCGACCGCGCAGCGCCGCGGCCAGCTCTTAGCCGGTCGCTCGGCTCACTGCGTCCGGCGCCCGGGAGGCTTCGCGAGGAACCGCTCGAGGGCGTCCGCCTCGCGGACGTCTCCCGCCCCGCGGTACGCCTTCGCGAGGAGCGAGAGGACCCGGCAATCGTCGGGACGGAGCGCGGCGGCGCGCTCGAGCTTCGGGACCGCGCCGGAGGC
This sequence comes from uncultured delta proteobacterium, assembly GCA_963739565.1. Classification (GTDB taxonomy): domain Bacteria; phylum Myxococcota; class Myxococcia; order Myxococcales; family Anaeromyxobacteraceae; genus Anaeromyxobacter. The sequence goes on from CAVUBF010000004.1 coordinate 106,613, forward strand.
ATCACCGGCTTCGAGGAGCTTCCTGCCCTCGGCGAGGAGCGCGTCCGCGTCGGGCCTCTCCGCCCCCAGGAACCGGATCATGGCCCAGCCGCGCCGAACGCACTCGGCGAGCTCGCCGCGAGCGGGAGCCTCGACCCAGGCCCAGTCCCCGGCCCGGTGCGCGACGCCGACCTCGGTTCCGATCCGGACGTCGCCGACGGATGCCGCGGTCGTCGCGCGCCGCGCGCGCAGCTTGAGGCGTGACGCCTGCACGAACGCCTTCTCCCTGGGCGAAGGCCCGCGCTCGACGCATCGCCAGGCGCGCGGCGAGGGCTTGTACTCGTCGCCCCAGAACGACCAGGGGTTCGCGTGCACCTTCACCCAGGTCTCGCGCGGCTCCTTGCCGCCGCACAAGACCTGCGTCTCGCCTCCGAGGTGGGCGCCCAGGCCGGTGAAGTGCACCCACCCCTCGACGCCCTCGGCGTCGAGGATCTCGCGGAGTACGCGCAGGCGTCCTCGGGAGGTTCGGCGACGTGCTCGAACGCGTTCTCGACGGAGAGCTCGCGCAGCCGAGCCGCGACAATCCACTCCTCGGCGCGCGGCGCCTCGCAGCCGTCGCGCCGGTCGTCGCCCGGGGTGGCGCGCGCCTCGATCCGGTACGGATCGAGCCAGTACTCGGTGCCGCACACGTCCCGGACGCCGCCCTGGACCGCGATCCAGGCGGCTGCGGGAACGTCCGCCGCCTGCACGCGGGGGGACGCGAGGCTCACCGCGAGCGTCGCGACGCCTGCCCATGCGTGAACGCGTCCTCGGGCACCCGACATGCTCGAACGGCCCCCTCGCGGCCAGCACCTGGCCGCCGTCCGGCAGCCTAGCGCCTCGCGAACCGTCGCGCGACCGTACTCGGCAGCTCCCAGCTCGCCCGACCCCGGACGCCGGTAGCACGCCGCGCGCGACGGCTCACGCGCGCGCGTGCGGCGGGCAGGGGAGCTCGACGACGAACGACGTCCCCTCCCCCGGCGCGCTGCGGAGGCTCACCACTCCCCCGTGGGCCTCGACGATCTGCCGGACGATGAAGAGGCCGAGGCCGAGCCCGCTCGCCTTCGACGTGCGCGCGCGCTCGAAGGGCCGGAACAGCCCCTCCTGCTCCGACGGCGGGATGCCCGGACCCTCGTCGCGCACCTCGAGGCGCGCGCGGGCTTCGTCTCGCTCGACCCGCACCTCGACGCGCGCGCCGGGAGCGTACTTCGCCGCGTTGGTGATGAGGTTCGCCACGACCTGCTCGACGCGGACCCGGTCCCACGTCCCGAAGACCGGGCCCGAGGCGTCGAACGAGACGTGGCAGCCCGCCTGGCGCGTCTCGGCCGCGTGCTGCTCGACGATGCCCCGCACGGTGGCCGCGAGGTCCATCGGGCCGAGCTCGAGCCGGAACCGCTTGGCCCGGATCCGGGCGAGGTCCAGCAGCCGGTCGATCAGCCCGACGATGCGGACAATCTGCCCGTCCGCGCTGCCCACGAGCTTCGAGACCAGCTCCGGGGACAGCGTCTCGTGCTCGCCCCGGCGGACGAGCCGCTCGAGCGCCTGGATCTGGAGCCGCAGCGGCGTGAGAGGCGTCTTCAGCTCGTGCGAGGCGATCGCGAGGAAGTCGTCGCGTGCGCGGACCGCCTGCTCCGCCGAGGCGTACAGCCGGGCATTCTCGATGGCGATCGCGAGCCGTCGCCCCAGCTCCTCCGCGAGGACGAGCCCCTCGGGGGAGGCGAGCCGGGACTCGGAGGGCGCCAGCAGGGTGAGCGTGCCCAGCGGCTCTCCGACGCCCATGAGCGGGAGCGTCACCTCGAGGGTGGCGCGGGCGTTGCGGACCGCGGTGGGCCAGTCCCCGTCGGGCGGACAACACGTGACGGCACGGCCGGTGCGAAGCGCTCTCGCCGCGGACGCGGCCACGCGCGGCGGCGCGCCCTCGAGGGCGGCGCGGCCGGCATGCTCCTGCTCCGGGTCGACGTGGCAGAACCACGTCCGCACTCCGCCGTCCTGCCGCAGCGCGAGGAGCGCCGCGGCCGCGAGGTGCGGCACGGGCAACCGGACCGCGTTCCGCGCGGTCGCGTCGAGATCGAGCGAGCTCGCGAGGAGGCTGCTCACCCCCGCGAGGAACTGCTGGTCCGCCGCGTCGCGCTCGAGGAGGCGCTCGCGCTCGCGGTGGTAGTCGATCTTCCGGAGGAGCTCCTCGGGCGAGAGGTGCAGCCCGGCCAGGAGCTCGCCGTAGGCGCTCGGAGATCGCCTGGGCCTCCTCCTCGTCGACGAGCCCGGCGCGGCGAACGGCGGCGTGCGCGGCCGTAGCCCCAATCGTCGCGGCGAGCGTACGCTCCACGCGGGCCTCGAGGGTCGCGACGTCGAGGGCGCGGAGCTCCTCGCCGAGCCCCGTCCCGATCGCCGCGAGGCACTCCTGCGCCAGCGCGGCGGCGTCCGCAGGTGGGTGATAGGTCTGGAACAGCGCGACGGTCCGCGCGCGCTTCTGCTCGAGCGTCGTCCCGGGCGGGGAAGCCGATTCCGGCGACGCCGCCACCGCGGTCCCGAGGACGTCCAGGATCTGCTCCGTGCGCGCCCGCTCCGCCCGGCGGGAGGGCCAGAGCAGGGACGCCGCGACGAACGCGCCCACGTTCACGACCAGCGTCCAGACGACGGCGTGCGTGATGGCGTCGGTGTGCAGGTCGAACAGGCCCTCGGGCACGAGGCTCTCGATCCCGAATGGCCCCTCGGTGAGCAGCGAGATCGGCAGCCAGCCGGCGCGAGCCAGGACGGGGACGACGAGGGTGTAGACCCACATCGCCGAGCCGGCGCCGATCCCGGCCAGCGCGCCGGTCCGGCTCGCGCCCTGCCAGAAGAGCCCTCCGAGCAGCGCCGGCCCGAGCTGGAGCACGGCGGTGAACGAGATGAGCCCGATCGACGCGAGTTGGTAGCCATTTCCGAACGTGCGCTCGTAGGCGAAGGCCGCCACGAGCACGACCGCTGCGGCAATCCACCGGATGAGCCGGAGGTGGCGGCGGACGCCGCCGAGCGGCGGAAAGGCGTCGGCCGCCGGCATGACGGCGTGGTTCGAGAGGATGGTGGCGAGCGCGGTCGTCTCGACGATCACCATCCCGGTCCCCGCCGAGAAGCCGCCGAGGAACACGAGCCAGGAGAGGACGGGGATCCCCGCATCGAGAGGCAGCGACAGGACGAACGTGTCGGCCGCCTCCACCGAGCCGTGCAACACCAGCGCGCCGAGCGCGACGGGCAGGACGAAGACGTTGATGAGGAGCAGGTAGGCCGGGAAAGCCCACATCGCCGTCCGGACGTGATCCTCGTCCGCGTTCTCCACGACCGCCATGTGGAACTGGCGCGGAAGGAGCAACACCGCCAGCCCCGAGACGACGAGGTGCGCGAGCCAGGAGCCGACGCCGTCGAGGCCGAGGAGGTCCGGCGGATGCACCGACGGGACCGACGCCGCCCGGAAGACGTCGCCGGGGCCGTCGAAGAGCCCCCAGACCACGAATGCGCCCGCGGCGACGAACGCGATGAGCTTGACGATCGACTCGAGCGCCAGCGCGCACACCATGCCGGGGTGGCGCTCCGCGGGACGGATCCGGCGCAGCCCGAAGGCGATCGTGAACAGGAGCAGGAACGCCACGAGCGGCGGGCCGAGCTGCCGGCCCGAGGCGGGGTACGCGAAGTGGCCGCCCCCCGCGACCATCCCGAGCGTCACGATCATCGTCTTGAGCTGGAGCGCGATGTACGGGATGAGCCCGACCACCAGGACCGCCGTCGCGACGAGCGCGACCGTCTGCGACTTCTGGTACCGGAGCGCGAGGACGTCCGGCAGGCTCGTGACCCGGTGCGCGTTCCTGAGCCGCACGAGCTTCCGTACGATCCACCACCAGCCCGCGGCGCAGAGCGTCGGACCGAGGTATACGGTGAGGAACAAGAGCCCGTGGCGCGCCGCGAACCCGACGCTGCCGTAGAACGTCCAGGTCGTCGCGTACACGCCGAGCGCCAGCGAGTACACGTACCGGTTCGCGACCACCGACCGCCGTCGCGCCTCGCGCCGCTCCGCCCACTCGGCCACCCCGACGAGCAGCCCGGCGTACGCGGTGACCACGACGGCCGCGAGGACCAGATCACGCACCGCGGTCGCCTCGCGCGCGCGCGTCCCGGCCAATCGCGCGCGAGAGCAGTCCGAGGGCGGCGACGATCACCATCCAGGCCCCGAGCAGGTGCGCGTAGGCCGGGCCGATGCCGAGGAGCGGCGTCGTCAGGAACGGCCACACGAACAGCAGCGCGCCGAGCCCGGCGATCGAGAATCGCCCACGCCCCGGAGCGCAGCGGGCGCTCCCTGTGCGGTGCACCTTCAGCTCGTGGCGACATCCACGTCGGCGTTGCGCCCACCGTGCCGACGCCTGCGCACATCCGGCGTGGCGGACGTGCGGACGGGCGTTGGCCCAGCGCGCGAGGCGGGCAGCGGTCGTCGCGGATCTCCTTCTCGCAGTGAGCCCTGAGCGCGCGCGGATCCGCCCGGCGGAGAGGCGCCGCGCCGTCCCCGCGCTCTGCGTACGGGCGGGCGATCGACCGACGAACGAGATGCGCGAACGGGAGGCCCGCGGTGAAAGCTCTGCGCGGTCACCCCGCGGCTGGCCCTCGCGCCCGGGCCGCCGTCGGCCACCGGAGCGGGCGTCGCTGCGCCTGGAACGTGCGCGTGCCGAAGGCGGCGCCGAGGTAGAAGCGCTGGCTCCAGGGGAACCACCGGACGGCGGAGTCTTCACGGCACCCCCGGGCGGACGCACCTTTCGAATCGAACGACGACTCGATCCGAGGGCGGACGTGGAGGGGACGCGGTCCGTCCCCCCGAGAGGACCGGCGGCGCCCGGTCGCGCCCGGGCTGCGCGTGCGCTCGCAGGGCGAGCGGACCGGCGCGCGGCGCCCGGGGCGCCCCTTCGAATCGCGGAGTGGACGGTGGACGCGGCTTGGCGTGACGCGCCCCCGGCGGAATCGTCACCCCCACGCCGGGAGGGAACGAGAGATGCCGAGGAAGCTGTCTGAGCAGGTCGTGGTCGTGACCGGGGCGTCGAGCGGCGTCGGCCGAGCCATCGCACGCGCCTTCGGCGCGCAGGGGGCGAAGGTCGGCCTCATCGCCCGGACGCAGGAGGCGCTCGAGCACTGCGCAGACGAGATCCGGCTGGCCGGAGGCGAGGCCCTGGTCCTTCCCCTCGACGTCGCGGAGGCCGCCGCGGTGGAGCGCGCCGCGGACGCGGTGGTGGCGCGCTGGGGCCGGATCGACACCTGGGTGAACGACGCGATGGTGAGCGTCTTCTCGCCGGTGAAGGAGATGAAGGCCGAGGAGTACCGCCGGGTCACGGAGGTGAACTACCTCGGTTACGTCCACGGCACGCTCGCCGCGCTGAAGCACATGCTTCCGCGGGACGAGGGGCACGTCATCCAGATCGGCTCGGCGCTCGTGTACCGATCGATCCCGCTGCAGAGCGCCTATTGCGCGAGCAAGGCGGCGATCCGCGGCTTCACCGACTCGCTCCGCTCCGAGCTCGACCACGACCGGAGCCGGGTCGCGATCTCCATGCTCCAGCTCCCCGCCGTGAACACGCCGCAGTTCGACGTGGCCCGCTCCCGGCTCCCGAACCACCCGCAGCCGGTGCCACCAATCTTCCAGCCGGAGGTGATCGCTCGGGCCGCGCTGTACGTCGCCCAGCACCCACGCCGCGAGCTCTGGATCGGGTGGAGCGCGGTGAAGGCGATCCTCGGCCAGAAGGTCATTCCCGGGGTCCTCGACCGCTACCTCGGCCGGAAGGGCTACTCCGCGCAGCAGACCGACGAGCCGGTCCCGCCAGGGCGCCCAGACAACGTGGACGCGCCGCTCCCGGGCGACCGCGGCGCGCACGGCGACTTCGACGCCCGCGCCCGGCGCTGGAGCGGCGAGCTGTTCGTCACCCGGCACCGCGCCGCCGTCGCGGCGAGCGCCGCGGCCGCGGTGGCACTGGGCGTTCTGGGCACCCTCGCCTGGCGGAGCCCCTGACCCGGCGACGTGGGGCGAGGAGCGACGCGCTCGGCGCGGGCGCCGTGGTACACGATGGGGATGTCGCGCCGGCGAATGGGGGTCGTACTCGCGGTCGCTCTCGGGTCCTCCGCGGGGTGCGAGGGCGCGCCCGCTCCGCGATCGGGAACGCCAGCTGCGGACGCCGTGACGTCGACGACCTTGACGACCTCGGCCCCGACCTCGACTCCGACCGCGACCCCGACCTCGACCCCGACCTCGACCCCGACCTCGACCCGGCCTCGACTCCGACCGCGACTGCGACCGCGACCGCAGCCCCCTCTCCCCGACCTTCTCCCCCGGCTGACGCCGGGGGCGAGGGAGGAAAGGGGACGACCGCGACCGTCCGCGCCTCCGCGGTGACCCTCCTCCGGAGCGCCGTCGCCGTCGAGCCGGCCGCGCGCCTGCCGCTCGTTCCGGGCGGAGAGATCGTGGTCAATCCGGCCGCGACGTTCGAGCTCGAGCTCTCGGCGCGCGCGCCCGACGCGCGGCTCGTCCTCGTCGACGCGCGCGAGGATCTCGTCCCTGCGCACGCCACCCGGGAGCTCGCCGCGGGGACGAGGCTCACCCTCATGCCCGCCGCGCCCCTGACGCCCGGCTCGCGCTACGCGCTCCGGCTCGACGGGGCCACCGATCGCGACCTCCACGACGAGGCCGGCCGGGGCTACGCGCCGGTCACCCTGCCGCTCCTCGCCGCGGGCTCGCCGCCCCCTCCGGAGCCGAAGAGGCCGCAGCGGAAGAAGCGGCACCGCTGAGCAGGGCCTCGAGCCGCGCCACGGTCCGGGCCCGGTCGAAGTCCCGCTCGACCGCGCGCCGCGCGCCCTCGGCGAGCCGGGCCCGCAGCGCAGGATCGTCCGCGAGCCGCGCCATCGCCGCGGCCAGGGCCATGGGGTTGCGCTCCGGCACGAGCAGCCCACCCTCCCCGTCCCGCACCAGCTCCGGGATCCCGGAGAGCCGCGTCGCGATGACCGGGATGCCGGCCGCCATCGCCTCCATGAGCGCGACCGGAATCCCCTCCATCTGCCCGTCGCCGGCGGTGACGCTCGGGAGGACCATCGCGGTCGCGCCGGCGAGGACGGCGGGGATCTCCTCGTGCGCCACCGCCCCGCGCAGCTCCACGGCGTCGCCGAGCCCCCGCCGCGCGATCCGGGTCTCGAGCTCCCGGCGCAGCTCGCCGTCCCCGACGAGCACGACCCGGAGCGCGACTCCCCGCGCGCGAAGGAGCGACACGGCGTCGAGGAGGACCGCGTGCCCCTTGTACGGCCGGAGCGACGCGACGCAGGCGAAGGTCGGAACCGCGGGCGCCGGGCGCGGCGCCGGGGCGAAGGCGCGAAGATCGACGCCGCACCGGACGACGTGGACCTTCCCCCGGGCGGCCTCGCCGCACACCTGCTCCAGGAATCGCCGGTTGTACTCGGAGACCGTGACGACGAACTCCGCCCCGGCCACCTTCTCCCGCAGCATCGCCCGGTCGACGTACAGGTCGTGGGCGTGGGCGGTGAAGCTGTAGGGGATGCCGGTGAGGGCGCGGACGGCCCACGCGGCGAGCGCGGGGTGCGTCGCCCAGTGCGCGTGCACGTGGGAGATCTGCATCGCCTCGGCGCGGCGAGCCACGAGCGCGGCCTTGAGGAGCACGGCCGGCGCCCGGACGAGGAGCTTCCCCGAGGTCGCGCTCGCGCGGAGCGCCTCGGCCCAGGCCCGGAGCAGCGCGCCGGGCCTGTGCCGGAGCCAGTGGAGCTGGGCGGCGAGGAGCTCCCAGGACACGGTCCGGTGGTAGTGGGTCCTCGCGCGGAGCGCTCCGAACCCGGCGTGGACCTCGCCTCCGCGGGCGCCGAAGAGCGGGAGCACCTCGACCTCGACCCCGCGGGCGCGGAGGTCACGGAGCTCGTCGAGGATGAACGTCTCGGTGATCGCCGGGAACCACGAGACCACGTAAGCGATCCGCCGCCGCCCAGGCATGCCCGCCCCCCCTCGCCCGGCGCGCCTCCGCGACCTCGCGGTAGAGGTCGAGGTGCCGCCGCGCGACCTGCTGGATCCCGAATCGCGAGAGGACCCGCCGCCGCGCGGCCTCCCCGATCGCCTGCGCCTTCTCCGGCTCCGCGAGGACGGCGCCGAGCCCGTCCGCGAGGGCGAGCGGGTCGCCGCCGCGGACGAGCACCGCCGCGCCGCCGGCCGCCTCCCGCGTCCCGCCCACGTCCGTCGCGACCACCGGGAGCGCCGTCGCCATCGCCTCGAGGAGCGCGACCGAGAGCCCCTCCACCCGCGACGGCAGGACGAAGGCGTCGGCCGCGGCGAGCCACGGCGCGACGTCGGGTGCGGCGCCGGCGAACCGCACCGCCCCGACGATCCCGTGGTCGCGCGCCCGCCGCTCGAGGGCGGCCCGCTCCGGGCCGTCGCCGACGAGGCAGAGCGTCGCGAGGAGCCCCCGGCCGCGCGCCGCCGCCCACCCGTCGAGGAGGACGTCGACCCCCTTCTCCGGCGAGAGGCGGCCCGAGTACACGACCACCGGGACCGGCGGGAGCCCGAGGGCGCGACGCAGCCGGCGCCGCTCGGCCGGCTCGACCGGCGCGAACCGCCGCGTGTCGACGCCGTTCGGGATGGAGCGGACGCGCGCGGGCGGCATCCCCGCGCCCTCCAGCTCCTCGCGGATCGGCCCGGAGACCGCGACGAACGCGCTCGCGAGCTGGCGCAGCGCGAGGAGGCGGGCGCGGCCGAGCCGCCCCTGCCGCTGGAGGGACGCGACGTCGCCCACCGTGCCGCTCGCGTGGGCGGTGGCCACGAAGGGCGGACCGCCCAGCGCGGCCGCGGCGAGCGCGGCCGATGCGGGCGAGAGGAGCTGGTGCGCGTGGACGACGTCGATCCGGCCGCCGAGCGCGGCCACCGCCCTCGCCGCCAGGGCGACGTAGGCCACCGACGCCGCCGGCCCGCTCCGGTCGAGCCCGACCCGCTGCACGGAGACGCCGTCGAGCACCTCCCGGGCGGGGCGGCCCGCCGCGGGGCGCGTCACGACGTGGACCTCCACGCCGAGCTCGGAGAGCGCCCGCGCGAGGGAGAGGGTCTGCGTCTGGATCCCGCCGACCGAGGGCGGAAACAGGCTCGTGAGGATCGCGACGCCCCGCATCGTGGTGCCTTCACGATGCGTCGCCCGCCCGCCGGGGCGAGCCCCGGGGAGCCGCGGGGCCCGTCAGGAGGCCGCGTGCGGCGCGGAGCGGGCCTCGAGCTCGCCCAGCACGGCGCGGTCCGCCTCGAGGAAGTCGTACCGGGCGAGCGTCCCGACCCGGGCCCAGGCGATCTCCGCGACGCCGATCGGCGCCGGTGCCGCGCCCGGCGCGAGGGCGCAGGCGTAGAACGCGAGCTCGACCTGGAGGTCCGGGTAGCGGTGGCGATGGCGAAGCAGGAGCGGGCCCACCTCGACGCCGCAGCCGAGCTCCTCCCGGATCTCCCGGACGAGGGCCGCCTCCTCCCGCTCGGCCGGCTCGACCTTCCCGCCAGGGAACTCCCACTGCCCGGGACGCCCCGGCCGGTCCGGCCGGCGCGTGACGAGGAGCTCGTCCCCCCGGCGAACGACCGCCGCGACGACGAGGACCTCGCGCACGGTCACCCGAGGTCGAGCGCGAAGAGGTCGCCGCCGTTCGAGAGGACGTAGACCCGGCCGGCGCCCACGCCCGGCGCGGACAGGACGCCGGTGCCCGGCTGGAAGTGGCGGAGCGGGCGGCCGGTCGCCGCCTCGAGCCAGCGCAGCCCGCTGTCCCCGGCGGGGACGAGGAGCCACTTCCCCGCGAGGGCGGGAGCGGCGCCGGGCGCGCCGTCGAGCGGCGTCGTCCACAGCATCGCGCCGGTCGCGGGCGAGAGCCCGTAGACGTTCCCGGGCGTCACGGCGTACACGAACCCCGCCCCGACGGCGACGCGCGAGGCGCTCGCGGCGGGGAAGGACCAGACGTCGTTGCCGGTGCGGGCGTCGAGGGCGAGGACCGCCCCGGAGTAGGCGGCGGCGTAGAGCCGGTCGCCGTCGAGGACGAGGGAGTCGACGTCGGGGTGCGCGCCGCTCGGCGCGACGCGCCGCTCCCAGCGGGCGGCGCCGGTCGCGACGTCCACCGCGGCGACGAAGCCGTCGGAGTACCCGGCGTACGCGGTGTTCCCTGCGATCTGCACCGCCGCCGCGCCCTGGATGGTGAGCGTCTCGCCCTTCTGCTCGCGCCGGTGGTGCCACTTCCACGCGCCGGTCGCCGCATCCACGGCGAAGACCGTGTCCTGCAGGCTCGCCACGAGGACGAGCCCGTGGGCGACCGCGGGGCGGGTGGTGAGGTCCTCCTTCGCCGCGTACGTCCAGCGCGCCTTCCCGGTCGGGATCGCCACGGCGTAGAGGTTCCCGTCGCTCGACCCCGCGTAGACGGTGTCCCCGTCCACGACGGGTGGCCCGAAGCCGCCGCCCCCCTTCACCTCCCACAGGACCGAGCCGTCCGGCGCAGCGCGTGCAGCCACCCGTCGCGGGTGCCGACGAAGGCGATCCCGCGCTGCGGATCCACCGCGACGCCGCCCCGCTCCTGCGGCTTCGTCTCGAGCAGCTCGAGCCGGACGAGCGGCTTCTGCCAGGCGACCCGGTAGAGCTGGATCGGCGCGGGAGGGAGGGTCGTCTCGACGCCCGGGCCCGTCGCCGCGAGCGCGAGCGCGAGCGCCAGCGGCGTCATCTACTTCCCACCGAGCCGGGCGAGCCGCTCCGAGGCGTCCGCGGTGAGGAGCGACTCCTTGTGGCGCTCGCCGAAGGCAGCGAGGATCGCCTTCGCGTCGGTCGTCTTCCCCGCGCGCCCGAGCACCCGCGCGCGCTCGAGGTCGGCGCGATCGGAGAAGGCGGGCACCTCGCGGCCGAGCCGGTCGTACGCCGCGACGGCGGCGTCGAGGTTCCCCTTCGCCTCCTCGGCGATGGCGATCCCCTCGAGGGCGCCGAAGCGGAGCGAGTCGTCCTTCGGCGCCTCGGCGAGGAACTTCTCGTAGCCTGCCTTGGCGTCGTCGTACGCCCTGAGGCGGAGCTGCGCGTCGCCGAGGGCGAGGGCCGCCATCCGGGCTGCGCCGGTCCCCGGGTGCCCCGCGATGACCTTCTGCGCGGCGTCGACGATCGCCCGCTGCCGGGCCTCGTCGGTGGGAAAGAACGGCCCGGGGAGCCCCGGGAGCGGGACCGCCGAGATCTCGCCCGACATGGTGGCGAGCAGGTCCGCGGCGGCGGCCCCGGCGCGCTCCTCGCGCTGGGCGTTCACCGCCGAGACGATGGCGAGGAGCAGCACGGCGCCGACGACGACGGCGCCGGCGATGACGACGTGCCGCCTGCGCTGGGCGATCCAGCCCGCCGCCTGCGTCGCGGCCTGCTGGAACTTGTCGGGCTCCTTCATGTCCTTGCGGCTGATGGCGTCGGTCTTCGACATGTCGCCTCGTGCGCGGTCGCGCTGGAAATCCCCAGAAAACGCGCCAATCTAGGCGGCGCCGCCGGGGCAGGTCAAGTCAACACCGTCGTCTGGCGCCTCTACACCGTCGTCTGGCGCCTTCGGGCGCCAGACGACGCGGGAGACGCCCGCCCGCGCGGCGCCGTCCGGGCCTTCGGTCACGCGTTCCCGCCCCGTTCTCGGGGGTTCGATGCGACCGGTCACCCCCGCTTCCCGGAGTGCCGGCTCCCGGTCTGCCGCTTCGCGGAGTGCCGCTTGCCGGCGTCGCGCTTGCCGCCCTCACGCTTTCCGGGCTCGTGGTGGGTGGGCGGCGGCCGACTCCTGCGCTTCCGCTCCTTGTAGACGATCCGCATCGGCACCTCGAGGCCGAACGCCGCCCGGAATCCGGTTCTCGACGAAGCGCTTGTAGGAGTCCGGAATGGCGTCGGCGTGCGAGCACTGCATCACGAAGGTGGGCGGGGCGTAGGCGACCTGGGCCGCGTAGAAGAGCTTCACCCGCGAGCCGCGGGAGATCGGGGCCGGATGCTCGTCCTGCAGCGCCACGACCAGCTCGTTCAGCTCGGGGGTCGGGAAGCGCGCGCGGTACTGCTCGACGAGCTTCGCCGCCCGGTCGAGCACCCTCGTCACGCCCCGCCGCTCCTTCGAGGAGACGAACACCATCGGGGCGAAGGCGACGAAGGGGAGCCGCTTCAGGAGCTCCGTGCGGTACCACTCCTGCGTGGCCCCCTCCCGCTCCGCGATGTCCCACTTGTTCACGACGACGACGAGCGCCTTCCCCTTCTCCACCACCATCCCGAGGAGGCGCGCGTCCTGCTCGACCCCGGCCTCCGTGGCGTCGAGGAGGCAGGCCACCACCTCCGCGTCATCCATGGCGCGCATGGCCCGGACCACCGAGTAGGCCTCGACCTTCAGGGCGATGGAGCGCTTGCGCCGGATCCCGGCGGTGTCCGTGACGACGAACTGGCGCCCCTTGTGGACGACGAGCGGAGTCGATGGCGTCGCGGGTGGTGCCCGGGACCTCGGAGACGACGAACCGCTCCTCTCCGAGGAGCGCGTTCACGAAGGTGCTCTTGCCGACGTTGGGCCGCCCCACGACCGCGAGCCGGATGTCGCCGGTGGGGCGCTCCTCGTCGGAGACCTCCTCCGGCTCGGGCTCGTCCTCGGGGGGCTTGGGCGCGAGCGGAACCTCGAGGCGCGTCGAGGATCGCCTCGACCAGGTCGGCGACGCCGCGGGCGTGCTCCGCGGAGACCGCCATCACGTCCCCGAACCCGAGGGTGTAGAACTCCGCGATGGGGGCCTCTCCCTCCGTCACCGCCGAGTCGATCTTGTTCACCGCCACGAAGAGCGGCTTCCCGGCGCGGCGGAGGAGGTCTGCGACGGCGCGGTCGACGCTCGTCGGCCCCTCGCGCCCGTCCACCACGAGGACGATGGCGGCCGCCTCGTCCACGGCGAGCTGCGCCTGGTCCCGGACCTGGGCCAGTGAGCCGGTCGCGCGACTCCGGCTCGAACCCGCCGGTGTCGACGACCGAGAGGCGCGGCCGTCCCAGTCCACGTCGGCGTAGTTCCGATCGCGGGTGACGCCGGGCACGTCCTCGACGATGGCGGCGCGCCGGCCGGCGATCCGGTTGAAGAGCGTCGACTTGCCGACGTTGGGGCGGCCGACGAGGGCGACGAGCGGGCGCGGCGAGGGTCATCGGTCAAATCCCGAGCCGCTTCAGCGCGGCGGCTTGCTCGCTCCACCGCTCGTCGACCTTCACCTCGAGCTTGAGGAACACCTTGCAGCCGAGCGAGCCGCTCGAGGTTCTCGCGGGCCCGCGTCCCGATCGTCTTCAGCATCGACCCCTGCTTCCCGATGACGATGGCCTTCTGCGACTCCGCGCTCCAGCCAGATGATCGCCGCGATCCGCACGAGCCCGCCCCGCTGGTCCCCGGGCTCCCGGCTCCGACTCGTCGAACTCCTCGACCTCGACGGCGGCGGAGTACGGGATCTCCTCGCGGGTCTGGAGCATCACCTGCTCGCGGACGTACTCGGCCGCGATCTGCCGCTCCGCCTGATCGGTCAGGACGTCCGGCGGGAAGAGCGGCTGCTCGGACTCGGGCACGTGACGGACGAGCGCCTCGAGGAGCACGTCGACGTTCTCGCCGGTGAGCGCGGAGAACGGGACGATCTCGGCCCACGCGTGGAGGGAGCGGTACGCCTCGATCACCGGGAGGAGCGACTGGCGCGGCGCCCGGTCCATCTTGAGATGCCGAGGACGGCGGGCTTGCCGCTCCGCGCGACCTCCTCGATCGCCCAGCGCGTCGCCTCGCCGACCTCGACCCGCCCTCCGGGGCCGGTCCCCGCCTCGACCAGGAGCAGGACCGCGTCGACCTCGGGGAGGGTCTGAGAGCGCGACCTCGACCATGCGGCGGTTGAGCGCGCCCTTGGCGCGGTGGAGGCCCGGGGTGTCGAAGAAGCGCGAGCTGCGCGCCCTGGCCGTCCAGACCCCGAGGATGCGGGTGCGGGTGGTCTGCGGGCGCGGAGAGACGATGGCGAGGTGCTCGCCGAGGATCCGGTTGAGGAGCGTCGACTTGCCGACGTTGGGCCGGCCGACGATGGCGACGAATCCGGCGCGGAGCGGCCTGCAGTCTTCTTGCGGGTCATGGAGGTGATCGCGTCCGCCGCGCCGAAGCGAGACGGGCGCCAGGGGTTTGCCGGGCGGCAGCCTAGGGCTGCGCGCCGCGGGTGATGACGACCTTCTCGAGCTTGACCTTGCCGTTCCCGGCGGCGGTGATCTTCGGGACGAGGTCGAAGCCCTTCACGACCTCGCCGAAGATGGTGTGGCCGCGGTTCAGGTGCGGTCGTCGGCACCTCGGTGATGAAGAACTGCGAGCCGTTGGTGTTCGGGCCGGCGTTCGCCATGGCGAGGAGGCCGGGCTGGTCGAACTTGTTGTCCGGGCCGATCTCGTCGGCGAACTTGTAGCCCGGGCCGCCGGTGCCGGTGCCGAGCGGATCGCCGCCCTGGATCATGAACTCCGGGATCACGCGGTGGAAGATCGTGCCGTCGTAGAGCGGCTTCTTCACGTTCTGGCCGCTGCGCGGGATCCTTCCACTCCTTCGTCCCCTCCGCGAGCGCGAGGAAGTTCTCGACGGTCTTCGGCGCCTTCTCGGGGAACAGCTTCACCACGATGTCGCCCATCGAGGTCTTGAACGTCGCGAACACGGGCTCGGCCATCTTGGCTTTCTCCTGGGCGTGCGCGAGCGGGGCGGCGAGGATGGCCGCGAGCGCCAGCGCGAGGGGGGTGCGGTTCATCCGCGGGATGCTATCGGTGGGGCGGTGGGCCGGCAAATGGAAACCGCCGGCGCGCGGCTCATCCCTTACCACGGCGACCCTTGCGGGCCGAGCCCTTCGCGACCTTCGTGCCCTTCGCCGCCGCCGCCGCGGTCGTCCGGCGAGGCTTCTTCCGGGCGGGCGCCCGGACGGCGCGCGCCCGCTTGCGCGGCGTCGGGGCCTCCGCCGGCTCGGGCGCCGGTGCGGGCGGCTCGGGCGCGGGCGCGGCCTCGGGGGGCTCCGGCTCCAGGGCCGGCGCCGCCGCCGTCCCCTCGACCGGCGCCGAGGCAAACCTCCGCCCGAGCTCGTCGAGGGCGAGCTTCGCGGCCGCCTGCTCGGCGTCCTTCTTGGACCGACCGGTGCCGCGCCCGACCACGTCGCCCCGGAGGTCCGTCTCCACGTCGAAGGTCTTCGAGTGGTCCGGGCCGTGCTCCGCGACCACCCGGTAGCGCGGGGTCGCCCGCAGCCGGCTCTGGGCGAGCTCCTGGAGCTGGGTCTTGTAGTCGCGGTCGAGGGTGCCGGCGGCGGCGCGGGCGAAGGCCTCGCCGAGGAACCGGTCCACGATCTCGAGCACCGGGCCGAGCCCGCCGCCGACGAACACCGCGGCGACGACGGCCTCCATCGCGTCGGCGAGGAGCGAGGCCTTCTGCCGGCCGCCGGTGAGCTCCTCGCCGCGCCCGAGGCGGAGCAGCGAGCCGAGGTCGAGGGCCCGCGCCATCTCCGAGAGCCCCTGCTCGTCCACCACCGCGGCGCGCATCTTCGAGAGCTCGCCCTCCCGCGCGCTCGGGAACCGCTCCATCAGCCGGTGGGAGACCGCGAGGTCGATCACCGCGTCGCCGAGGAACTCGAGCCGCTCGTTGTCGGTGAGACCGGACTCCTCCCGGTGCTCGTTCACGTAGGACTTGTGCGTGACGGCGGCGAGGCCGACGGCGCGGTCGACGAAGCACACCCCGAGCCTGCGCTCGAGGGCGGTGACCGGATCGTCCGGGCGGTCGCCGCGTGCGCCGTCCGCATGACCGAGAGGTGCCTGGCCGTCGCGCATCGATCCCTCTCCCTAGGCGCGGAGCCGCGCCGACAGCTCTTCCGCGAGGGCGTACGGGTCCGCCTGACGCGCCGCGATCCGCTCCGCGACCGCGTCGAGCCGCCCCAGCTCCGCCTCGAGCCGCTCCAGGGCGCCCGCGAGGAGCCGCTCGCGAAGCACCGTGACGAAGGCGACGCGGGCGCGCGCGGTCTCCCGGGCGCGCCGCTGGCCGGTCGACTCGAGATGGACCCGGTGCCGGTCGATGGCGTCGAGGAGGTCGGCGACGCCCTCGTCCTTCACCGCGACGGTCCGCACGATGGGCGGCTCCCAGTCCTGGCCCGGCCCCGGCGGCGGAGCCGCGGCCTCCGCGTGCACGACCCGGTGGTGGGCGTCGTGCTCCCCGGGCGGCCCCGCGACGGTGCGCCTGAGCTCGAGCATGGACTGGAGGTCGCGCACGGTCCGGTCCGCGCCCTCCCGGTCGGCCTTGTTCACCGCGAAGACGTCGGCGATCTCGAGGACGCCAGCCTTGATCGCCTGCACGTCGTCGCCGAACCCCGGCACCGCGACCACCACCACGGTGTGCGCGAGCGAGGCGACCTCAATCTCGTCCTGGCCGACGCCGACCGTCTCCACGAGGACGACGTCCTTGCCCATCGCGTCCATCACCAGGACGACGTCGGCGGTCGACCGCGAGAGCCCGCCGAGGTGGCCGCGGGTCCCGAGCGAGCGGATGAAGACGTCGGGGTCGAGGGCATGGTCCTGCATCCGGATCCGGTCGCCGAGGATCGCGCCGCCGCTGAACGGGCTCGTCGGGTCGATGGCGACGACCCCGACCTTCTTCCCCGCTGCGCGCAGCCGCGCGATGAGCCGGTCGGTGAGCGACGACTTCCCCGCGCCGGGAGCGCCGGTGAGCCCCACCACGTAGGCCCGGCCGGTCCGGGGGAAGAGCGCGCGGAGCGTCGCCTCCGCCTCGGGGAGCCGGTCGTCGAGGTCGCGCATGAGCCGTGCCGCCGCCCGCACGTCCCCCGCGAGGACGCGCTCCGCAATCGTGCTCTTCGACGCCGGCTCCATCAGTACGCCGCCGCCTCCGGCACGAAGTTCGCCACGAGGATGGCCGCCGACATCTTCCGGGGCGCCCCGATGGGCTGGCGCTGCGTGTCGAGCTGCCGGTACAGGACCTGGCCCTCCTGGACCTGGTCGATCTGCACGAGCAGCCGCCATCCGCCCTTCTCCTTCGAGAAGACCGCCTCGAAGTCGGACCGCTTGAGGACGCGGGCCGCGCCGTAGGGCCGCCCGTCGATGTCGGTCCCCACGTAGCGGACCTCCTCGAGCCCCGCGTCCTCGACGACCACGTTCATCACCCAGACCTCGCCCGGGTGCGGCGTGAGGTGGTCCGGGAAGCCGGAGACGGCGCCGCCCGCCGGCGGCTCCGCCGGCAGGGCTGGCTCCTCGACGCCCGCGGCGCCGAGGGCGAGGGCCACGACCTTGCGGGTCCCCGGGAAGTCGGCGAGGTCGAACCGGTCCGACCAGACATCGCCGCTCGGGCCGATGAGCCGCCCCTTGAAGCGCGTCCCCATCTCCCGCGCGGCGACGAAGCGGTAGCGGGTGCCGCCGTGCGTGAACTCCTGGATGAGCTCCACCATCGCGTTGGGCGCGAGGATCGCGTCCTCACCGAAGACCTGGGCGAGGGCGGCGAGGGTGAGCGCGTTGCGGGGCGGCGGCGTCGCCTCGAGGGCGCCGCCCCCGGCCGCCGCGGCAGGGGCCGGGGTCCCGGAGCGCGCCGTCGCCGGCGCCATGCGCGGCGCCGCGTGGACGAGGAAGACCTCGAGGTCCGCCAGGGTCGGGAAGGTGTTGAGCTCGAGCGCCGGGAACTCCGGCGAGACCTCGTGGGGGACCCCGCCCACCGGCGCGACGCGCGACACGCGCGTCCCCTCCGGCGCCCCGAGGATCTCGAAGGCGTGGGTGGCGGTCTTCACGATCGAGCGGATCGCGAGCCGGTCCGGGTCGATGGCGGCCTCGAGGCGCAGGGCCCGGAACCGTGTCGCGATCTCCTGCAGCGCCGCCGTCCGCCGCTGCAGCGCGGCGGCCACCGCCTGCTCGAGGGCGGCGAGCCGCTCGTGATCGGAGAAGCTCACCGCCCCGAGCGCGGCGAGGGGCGGATCGATGAAGCGCAGCTGGTCGTGGCCGGAGACGACGAACCGGGCGCGCGCGAGGGGCTGGCCCGTGGCGGGGTGGACGACCCGCCCGAGCGCGAGGTCCCCCTCCAGCGTCTCGCGGTCCGCGCCGAGCCGGACCGGGATCCCGAGCGCCGACAGCTTCCGGGAGGCGATCTGGTTGAGCCGCTCCCGGGGGATCTTCCCGATGATGGTGTGTTCGCCTTCCATCGCGCGGGCGCAGCTTACCTCCAAATCGGCGCGGGCGCGCGGCGCGGTCGGTCCGGGCGCTACTCGCCCGTGAAGACCGGTGGGCGCTTCTCGGCGAAGGCCCGGAGCGCCTCGACCCGGTCCCGGGACGCGAGGCAGTCCTGGTAGAGCCGGTTCTCGAGGGCGAGCGCCTCCTCGAGGGACAGGTGGAAGCCGCCGTCCACCGCCCGCTTCGCCTGCCGGAGGGAGATGGGGGCGTTCCGCGCCACCTGCTCCGCGAGGGCGAGCGCCTCCTCGCGCAGCCGCCCCGCCGGCGCGACCCGCGAGACGAGCCCCAGCGCGAGCGCCTCGTTCGCGCCGACGCGCCGGCCGGTGAGGATGAGGTCCTTCGCCCGCCCGACCCCGATGAGCCGGGGGAGCCGCGCCGTGCCGCCCGCGCCCGGGATGATGCCGAGCCCGACCTCGGGCAGCCCGACCTCAATCCCGTCGGCGGCGACCCGCAGGTCGCAGGCGAGGGCGAGCTCGAGCCCACCGCCCAGGGCGACGCCGTTCAGGGCCGCGACGAAGGGCTGCGGGGAGGCCTCGATCCCGGAGAAGCCGTCCCGGACCATGGCGTGGAAGGCGTGGACCTCCTCGGGGCTCATCCGCGCCCGTTCCTTCAGGTCCGCGCCGGCGCAGAAGGCGCGGTCGCCGGCACCGGTGATCACGACGGCGCGCAGCGTCCGGTCCTTCCCCGCCGCGTCCACCCTCCCCCGCAGCTCGCGGAGGAGCGCCATGGTGAGCGAGTTCCGGCGGGCCTCGCCCTGGATCGTCCACACCTCGACCGCGCCCGTCCGCTCGACCGCGAGCTCCATCACGCCTCCGTGCGCGCCAGCTCGGCCTGGAGCGTCTTGCCCGGGAGCCGGCGCCCGACGAGCCGCTGCGCGAGGGCGCCCGCGACGATGAGCCGGTCGAAGTCCACGCCCGTCTCGTGGCCCATCCCCTCGAGCATGTAGACGAGAATCCTCGGTGGCGAGGTTGCCCGAGGCGCCGGGGGCGTAGGGGCAGCCGCCCAGGCCGCCGATCGACGAGTCGAAGGTGGTGATCCCGAGGTCGAGCCCGGCGAGCACGTTCGCGAGGGCGGTGCCCCGGGTGTCGTGCATGTGCAGCGCGAGCTTCGGGGCAGGGATGGTCCGGAGCATGCGTCCGACGACCCGGCGCGTGAGGGTCGGGGTCGCGACGCCGATCGTGTCGCCGAGCGAGATCTGGTCGCAGCCGAGCCCGACGAGCGCCTCCGCCACCGCGGCGGCCCGCTCGGGATCGACCTGCCCCTCGTACGGGCAGCCGAACACCGTCGAGACGTACCCGCGCACCCGCAGCCCGTGGGCGAGGGCGGCGGGCACGACCGCCCCGAGCTCGCGCAAAGACTCCTCCACGGTGCGGTTCAGGTTCTTGCGGTTGTGGCTCTCCGAGGCGGACATGAAGACCGCCGCGGCCACCTCCGGCGCGCCGTCGCCCGCCCGCCCGAGCGCCTCGACGAGCCGCTCGAGGCCGCGGGCATTCGGGACGAGGACCACGTAGGAGACGCCCGTGAGGCGCGGCAGGGCCGGGACGAGGGCGTCGGCGTCGCCGAGCTGCGGGATCCACCGGGGCGAGACGAAGCTCGTCGCCTCCACGCGGCGGAGCCCCGCCTCGCCGAGGGCGCGGACGAGGGCGAGCTTCCCGTCGGTGGGGACGGTCGCCGCCTCGTTCTGCAGCCCGTCGCGCGGGCCGACCTCGTAGACGGTGACGGCGGGGGGCACGGGACGATCCTAGCCCGGATCGGCGCCGCTGGCCGCCTCTCCGCACGGGCGGCCGCGCCCCGGCTCGACGCCTCCCGTCAAGGGGCCGGGGGCGGGGTCCCGGCGGGGCGCTCCGCGTCGACCGCGGCGGCGCAGGCGGCCGGGTCGGCGAGCTGCTTCAGGTGGCCGTGGATCTTCATGGAGCAGAACTTCGGCCCGCACATCGAGCAGAACTCCGCCGTCTTGAAGTGCCTCGTGCGGGCAGCGTCTCGTCGTGCATCGCCTGCGCGGTCTCGGGGTCGAGCGACAGCTCGAACTGCTGCTTCCAGTCGAACGCGTAGCGGGCGCGGGACAGCGCGTCGTCGCGGTCGCGCGCGCCCGGCCGGTGGCGCGCGACGTCGGCGGCGTGCGCGGCGATCTTGTAGGCGATGATCCCCTGGCGGACGTCGTCCGCGTCCGGGAGCCCGAGGTGCTCCTTGGGCGTCACGTAGCAGAGCATCGCGGCGCCGTGCTGGGCCGGCGACCGCGGCGCCGATGGCGCTCGTGATGTGGTCGTAGCCGGGCGCGATGTCGGTGACGAGCGGCCCGAGCACGTAGAAGGGCGCCTCGTGGCAGAGCTCGCGTCTCCTTCTCCATGTTCATCGGGATCTGGTCGAGCGGGACGTGCCCGGGCCCCTCGACCATCACCTGGACGTCGTGCTCCCAGGCGCGCCGCGTCAGCTCGCCGAGCACCTTCAGCTCGGCGAACTGCGCCTCGTCGGAGGCGTCGGCGAGGCAGCCCGGGCCGCAGCCCGTCGCCGAGCGAGAAGGTCACGTCGTACTTGCTTGAAGATCTCGCAGATCTCGTCGAAGTGCGTGTAGAGCGGGTTCTGCCGCCTGGTTCGCGAGCATCCACTGCGCCATGAGCGCGCCGCCGCGCGAGACGATGCCGGTGATGCGCTTCGCGGCGAGCGGGCAGGAACTCGCGCAGGAGCCCGGCGTGGATCGTCATGTAGTCGACGCCCTGCTCCGCCTGGTGCTCGATGATGTCGAGGAGCATGCCGCGGCGTGAGGTCCTGCGACCTCCTTCACGTGCGCGAGGCACTGGTAGATCGGCACCGTGCCGATCGGGAGCGGGCTCGCGCCGGATGATCGCCTCGCGGATCGCCGGCGATGTCGCCGCCGGTCGAGAGGTCCATCACGGTGTCGGCGCCGTACTTGAGGCAGATCGCGGAGCTTCTCGAGCTCGCCGCGAGTGTCGCGAGGTGACGGCGCGAGTTGCCGATGTTCGCGTTGATCTTGCAGGTCGCGCGCGATGCCGATGGCGATCGGCTCGAGCTCGGGGTGGTTCACGTTCGCGGGGATGATCGAGCCGGCCGCGGGCGACCTCGTCGCGCACGAGCTCGGGCGCGAGCTTCTCGCGCGCCCGCGACGTGGGCCATCTCCTCGGTGACGACGCCCGCGCCGGGCGAAGTGCATCTGCGTGACGTTGGCCTGGCCCTTCCGCTTCGCGATCCAGTCGGCGCGCATAGGCCCGCGAAGCTAGCGATCGCGCTCGAGCGTGTCAACGCGCCGCAGACGGAAAGGGGCCGATCTTATTGCGCTGCGTCCGGGCGAGCGCAGGGCCAGCCGGATGAGGCTGGACCGGAGCGAGCGGGGGGCTCGGGGGGGCGCGAGCTTCGCGGGCCGCAGGCTCCGCGAAGCGAGTGTCCCCCGCCCTAACGGAGGGCCTGGAACGCCGACCGGCCCGCGTAGCGCGCCGTCTTCCCGAGCTCCTCCTCGATGCGGAGGAGCTGGTTGTACTTCGCGATCCGGTCGGTGCGCGAGGCGGAGCCCGTCTTGATCTGCCCGCAGTCGCAGGCGACCGCGAGGTCGGCGATGGTGGTGTCCTCGGTCTCGCCGGAGCGGTGGCTCATCACGCTCGTGTAGCCCGCGCGGTGCGCCATCCGGACCGCCTCGAGCGTCTCGGTGAGCGAGCCGATCTGGTTCACCTTCACCAGGATCGAGTTCGCGACCCCCTCGGCGATGCCGCGGGAGAGCCGGGTGACGTTCGTGACGAAGAGGTCGTCGCCGACGAGCTGGATCTTCCCGCCGAGCTTCTCGGTCAGGAGCTTCCAGGTCGCCCAGTCGTCCTCGGCGCAGCCGTCCTCGATGGAGACGATGGGGTACTTGGCGGCGAGCCCGGCGTAGAAGTCCACGAGCCCCTTGCCGTCGTAGCTCTTCCCCTCCCCCTCGAGCGTGTACTTGCCGGTCTTCTTGTCGAAGAACTCGCTCGCGGCGCAGTCGAGGGCGAGGGCGACCTGCTCGCCGGCCTTGAGCCCGGCCTGTCCGATGGCCTCCATGATGAGCGCCAGCGCCTCCTCGTTGGAGGCGAGGCTCGGGGCGTAGCCGCCCTCGTCGCCCACGCCCGTCGCGGCGCCCTTCCCCTTCAGCACCTTCTTCAGCGCGTGGAAGATCTCGGCGCCGTAGCGCAGCGCCCTCGGCGAAGGTCGGGCGCGCCGAGCGGGACCACCATGAACTCCTGGATGTCGACGTTCGAGTCGGCGTGCGCGCCGCCGTTCAGGATGTTCATGAGCGGGACCGGCAGGGTCCGCGCGCCCGCGCCGCCGACGTACCGGTAGAGCGGCAGGGCGTGCGCGGTCGCGGCCGCCTTCGCCGCGGCGAGCGAGACGCCGAGGATGGCGTTCGCGCCGAGCTTCGCCTTGGTCGGGGTGCCGTCGAGCTCGATCATCCGCGCGTCGAGGGCGGCCTGGTCGGACGCGTCCATCCCGACGACCGCGGGGCCGATGACGTCGGCCACGTTGCGCGACCGCCTTGCGCACGCCCTTGCCGAGGTAGCGCGCCTTGTCGCCGTCGCGCAGCTCGAGGGCCTCGTGCTCGCCGGTGGACGCGCCCGAGGGGACGGCCGCGCGCCCGACGTCGCCCGGTGGCGACCGCCACCTCGACCTCGACGGTGGGGTTGCCGCGGGAGTCGAGGATCTCGCGGGCGGTCACGTTGATGATCTCGGTCATCGCTCCTCCAGAAGAGAAAAGGGACCGCGAATGTGCCGCCCGCACCCACCCGCGTCAATCGGATTCGCGGCCTGGTGGCGGGGGGCGGCGCGCGCCCGGACGGTGCGCAAAAAAACGGGCGCCGGACCGTCGGTCCGCGCCCCTGCTGCCGGCGCTTCGCCCCTGGCGAGCGCCGCCCCGGCCGAGCGCCGCTCAGCCGGAGTAGTCGATGATCACGACGCCGCGATCACCCTTCCGATCGTCCCGATCGTCGTCGTGGGTATGGGGAGCCGGAGGCGGGAGCGGGAGCTCGATCGCGGGGCGTTCGTCGCGACCTCGCTCGCGCTCGCGACGCTTGATCTCCTCGATGACGTAGGCGTCCAGCATGCGTGTTCTCCGGCCTCGTCTTCGTCGTCGTCTTCTTCGACTGCAAGCCGCGTTCCCGCGGCCTCTCGCTCCTCCCGCTCTCGCGTCCCTCCTACTTAACGACGCTGCTCCGCCGCGGCTGCGCTCGTTGCACCCAGATCGGTGCCTCATTTTCGTGTAGCACCCGCTCCGCGGGGGGGTCAAGGCGCGCCCCGGCGTCGCGGCGGCTGGCGCCGACGTCCCACACCGCACCCCCCGGAGGCGGTTGGCGTGGCGCCAGCGACACGCACCGTGCCGTCTGGCGACGGATGCAGCGGCCGACCGGGGCCTAGGCCTTCCGCTCCGCCCGCGCCTTGAAGGCGTCGAGCGTCTTCGGCAGCTGGATACGGGTCAGCTCGTCGCTGACCCGATCGACGAGGGCCTGGGGGACGAGCGGTGGGCGGGAGATCTCGGATCTCGACCGAGTAGGTGGCGCGGGTGCGGCCGTCGTCCGCCGACAGCTCCCAGGAGCCGTTCGAGACCTTCATCATGTCGCCCGAGACGAGCGACCAGGCGACACGGCGGGGCCGCTGCTCCTCGTGCCGGAGCACGTACTTGATCCGCCGGATGCCGAGGTCGAGCTCGTACTCCACCTGCTTCTCGCCCTTCCCGTCGCGCACGCGGCAGCGGCGGATCCCGGGGACGAACTCCGGGTACTTCTCGTAGTCGACGACGATCTCGTAGAACCGCTCGAGCGGCGCCTCGATCAGGACCTGCTTCGTCACCACGGCCATGCACACCCTCCCGCTCGCCGGCTCCCCGGGAGCGTAACCCGCGGAGCGGGCGCGCGCAGCCGGGTACCCGGCCGCGTCACGCGCCCTCGCCCGGGCCACGTCCGAACCGGTGCATCGTCTCGATGTAGCGGACCGTCCCCGTCTTGGACCGCATCACGACGGAGTGCGACCGCGCCCCGTCCGCGGTGAAGCGGACGCCCTTCAGGAACTGGCCGTGGGTCACGCCGGTGGCGCTCACCATCACGTTCCCGCCGGCGAGCTCCGAGGCGCTCATGACGCGGTCGAGGTCGGCGAGCCCCATCCTCCGCGCCCGTTCCCGCTCGGCGTCGCTGCGGAACCGGAGCCGCCCCTGCATGTCGCCGCCCACGCACCGGAGCGCCGCCGCGGAGATGACGCCCTCGGGCGCGCCGCCGGTGCCCATGAGCACGTCGACGCCGGTGTCGGGGAAGCAGGTGTCGAGGGCGCCCGCCACGTCCCCGTCGCCGATGAGCTTGATCCGCGCGCCCGCCGCCCGGACCTCGCGCACGAGCGCCTCGTGGCGCGGGCGTTCGAGGATCACGACGGTCAGGTCGGCCACCGGCTTTCCGAGCGCCTCGGCGATGCGGTCGAGGTTCCGGGTCGGCGTGTCCCGCAGGTCGATGGCGCCGCGGGCGCCCGGGCCCACCGCGATCTTCTCCATGTAGGTGTCGGGGGCGCGCAGCAGCGAGCCCTTCTCGCCCATGGCGAGCACGGCGATCGCGTTCGCGGCGCCGCTCGAGCAGAGGTTCGTGCCCTCGAGCGGGTCGACCGCGATCTCGACCTGCGGCGCGCCCGGGTCGCGGCGGCCCACCCGCTCCCCGATGAAGAGCATCGGGGCCTCGTCCCGCTCGCCCTCCCCGATCACCACCTCGCCGTCGATGGCGAGGTCGTTGAACGCGCGGCGCATCGCCTCGACGGCGGCGCGGTCGGCGCCCTCGTTGTCACCGCGCCCCATGAAGCGGGCGGAGGCGAGGGCGGCCGCCTCGGTGACGCGCACGGCCTCGAGGGCCAGGTTGCGATCCATGATCACTCCTTCCCGCGATCGCCCGTCCCCTCTCCGCGCGCAGCGTGGGGAGGGGGCCGGGGGGAGGGGTCGAGCCGCTCGAGGAGCTCGGGGGGAAGCCGCCGTACGCGGCCGTCGACGTCCACGCAGGCGTGGACGGTCTCGCCGGTGGCGAGCAGCTCGTCCCCGCGCAGGATCCGGTACGCGAAGCGGACCGACGCGCGCCGGAGCTCGGCGAGCGACGTCTCGACCGCGACCACGTCGTCGTACCGGGCCGGCGCCTTGTAGCTCACCTTCGCCTCGGCCACCGGCAGCTGGAGCGCGAACCGCTCCTCGAAGTCCCGGTAGGTCAGCCCATGGGCGCGGATGAACTCGTTGCGCCCCGCCTCGAAGAACCGGAGGTAGTTCGCGTAGTAGACGACGCCCATCTGGTCCGTGTCGCCGTAGATGATCCGCAGCTCGGTCCGGACCACGGCGGCTCCTCAGATGTTCTCGATCCGGATGAGCCGCGTCTTCGCGAGCGTCGTCGGGTCGCCGTCGATGTCGACGATGGCGGCGCGCAGGTCCGCCTCCCGGGCCTCGTGGGTCACGATCACGAGCGGGACGGGCCGGCCCTGGTCGTTCTGCTCGCGCTGCTGCACGGCGGCGATGGAGATCCGGCGCGCGGCGAGGCGCGAGGCGATCCCGGCGAGGACGCCGGGCGCGTCCTGCACCTGGAAGTGCAGGTAATACGCGGTGCGGATGTCGTCGTGGGGCCGGAGCGCGACGAGCGGCTTCGCGGGCGGCAAGGGGACCCGTCCCGGGCTCCCGGCGAGGATGTTCCGGGTGAGATCGATGATGTCCGAGACGACGGCGCTGCCCGTCGGCATGGCGCCGGCGCCCTGGCCGTAGAGCATGGACGGCCCGAGGGCCTCGGACCGGAGCACCACCGCGTTCATCGCGCCGCGCACGCCGGCGAGGAGCGAGCCGGCGGGGATGAAGGCGGGATGGACGCGCGCCTCGATCTGGTCGCCCGCGCCGCAGCGCCGGGCGATGGCGAGGAGCTTGAGCGCGTAGCCCATCTCCCGCCCCCACCGCAGGTCCTCGGTGGAGAGGCCCATGATCCCTTCGGTGAGGACGTCCGCCGGCGCGAGCCCGGCGCCGAAGGCGAGCTGGGCGAGGATGCAGAGCTTCTGGGCCGCGTCGCCGCCCGACACGTCGAGGGTGGGATCGGCCTCCGCGTACCCGAGCCGCTGGGCCTCGGCGAGGGCGGCCTCGATGGGCTCGCCCTTCTCCGCCATCGCGCTCAGGATGAAGTTCGTGGTCCCGTTCACGATCCCGTACAGGGAGTGGATCCGATCCGAGGCGAGCGCCTCCCGGAGCGTCCGGATGATGGGGACGCCGCCGCAGACCGCGGCCTCGTAGTAGACGTCCACGCCCCTCGCCCTGGCGAGGCGGAAGATCTCGTCGCCGCGCGCCGCGAGGAGCGCCTTGTTGGCGGTGACCACGTGCTTGCCGCGCTCGAGGGCGCCGCGGACGAGGGCGAGGGGCGCCTCGACGCCTCCCATCAGCTCCACGACCACCGCGATCTGCGGGTCGTCGAGGAGGTCCTCGACGCGGCCCGTGAGCAGCGCGGCGTCGAGATCGAGCGCCCGCTCCTTCCCCGGATCCCGCACCGCCACCCTGCGCACCACGATGCGCGCGCCGAGGCGCGCCTCGATGTCCCCGGCGTGCCGCCGGAGGATCGACAGCACCCCTCCGCCGACGGTGCCGAAGCCCGCGATCCCGATCCCGACCTCGCGCACGGTCACCTCCCCTCGAGCTTGACCTTCTCGAGCACCGCGCGGAACTGCGGGACCGCGTTGCCGCCCGCCAGCACGAAGGTCTCGATCCGGACCGGACCAATCCCGGGGGCGTACGCGATCTCGAGGACGAGCTCGGCGCCCGGTCCGGCGCGGTTGTGCGCGCGCACCCGGACGCAGCCGTCGAACTTGCCGGCGGGGGTCTCGACCGTCTCGCCCACCGCGGCGATCTCGTACTTCTCGGTGGAGCTCACGGAGACGACCGAGGTCCAGCCGTTCCCCTTCGCGATGGGCGCGCAGAGGAGCCGCCGGCTGCGGTCGTGGAGGCAGTCCGGATCCGCGCGGAGCTCGCCGCGGTCGCTGTCGCGGTAATAGCCGTCCTTGGTCCGCTCGAGGATCCGGACGGTCCTGGGCGCCCCCGGCTGTCTCAGCCCCGGCGACTCGTCGCGGTACGTCCACTCGTTCCCCACCGCGAGCGGGTAGAAGTCGGCGGGCGTGCCGGGTGGCGCGGTCTCGACCCTGGACGGGCGCTGCCCGGTGGGGGGGCCGGCGCAGGCCGCGACGAGGGCGGCGAGCGGGAGGAACGTGCGGAGTCTCATGGTGCCGGGCATCTTATCGGAATCCTGCGCCGGGCGGTCCGGCGCCGCGGCCCCTCGGTGCCCCGCTCACGGGCGCGCGGCGGCGGTGGCGGGCGCGGGCTGGGTGCGGGTCGCCAGGTCGTCGAGGGCCTCGACCGCGGCCCGGCGGACCCGCGGGTCCGGGTGACCGTTGGCGAGGGTGAGGAGGTAGCCTTCCGCCTCCGCGCCGCCGATGTCTCCGATGTAGCGGACGAGCCGCGAGGTGAACCCCGGGTCGACCCCGCGGGAGAGCTCGATGAGGGCCGGGACCGCCCGCTCGTCGCCGATCTGGGCGAGCGCGCCGACGATCCGGTGGGCGACGCGCGCGTCCTCCTCGTTGAGGCGCGCGAGGAGCGCCGGGACCGCGTCGCGGCTCCTGCGGTCGCCCAGGACGCGGATGGCTTGCTCGCGCACCCGGGGGTCCTTCGCCCGCAGGTCGGAGACGAGCCCGTCGACGCCCTTCCCCTCGGCGCGGGCGCCGAGGGCGAGCCCCTCGGCCGCCCGCTGCGCGGCCTCGGCGAGGGCGCGCCGCCACGCCTCGCGCGGCGAAGAGGCGGTGGAGAGCGGTGCGGCGGCCGTGGCGCCCTCGCGCCGCGGCGCAGCGCTCCCGGCCTCGGCCGGAGTGAGGACCACCTCGACCGTGACCTCGACCCGCGGCCCGACGGCGCCGCCCGGAACGACGCGGAGCGCGGTGACGTCGATCCCGGCGGCGTGCGGACGGCTCCCCTCGCCCATCTTGAACCCGGCGCTGGCGAGCGCCTCGCGGACCGACTCCTCGATCGCGGCGCGGTCGAGCCCCGTCTCGCCGAGGGCGGCCGAGGTGGACTCGCCCGCGACGCGGACGCTCCGCACGTGGATCGGCTCGGGGCGGACGGAGCACGCGGAGGCGAGGGCGACGAGCCCCGCTGCGACCACCGACGCGGCGGCGCCGCAGCCGGCGCGCTCCGCGCCGGGACGCACCCTAGGCGCCCTCGCCGGACGGCGGGTCCCGAGGAGGGAGCGGCGGCGGCTGCGGCACGGGCGACGGCTCCGGTGCCGACGGCGGCGGCGCGGCGGCCCCGCCTTCCTGCGCCGGCGCCCCGGCCGCGGCGCCGCCCGGGCCCTGGGCACCCGGCGTCCCCGGCGCTCCCTCGCGCGCGCCCCGGCCGCGCCCTCCCCTGCGGCGGCGGCGGCGGCGCCGTTTGCGGCGCTCCCCGCCCCCGGCGCCGGGCTCGGCCGGCGTGCCGGCGGCAGCCTCCGAGCCCTCCGGCCCCTCGGCCTCGAGCCCTTCGTCGTCCCCTTCGCCGTCCTCGCCGTTGCCGTCCTCCTCGGAGTCGGCTTCCACGGAGTCGGCATCCACCGTTCCGGCGACCACGACGCCCCCCGCGCGAGCGGCGACGTCCACCGACTCCTCCGGTGCGGGTTCGCGCTCCGCGGCCGGGGCGGGCTCGGCGCCATCCGCCGTCACCGTGGCGATGACGTGGGCCGGCTCGCCCTCGCGCGGCTCACGCGCTTCCCGCGGCTCACGCGCTTCCCGCGGCTCGCGCCCTTCGCGCGGTCGCGCGCTTCGCGGGCTCGCGCCTCCGCGGCTCGCGCGCTGCCCGTGGCTCCCGCTCTGCCCGCGGCTCGCGCGCTGCCCGTGGCTCCCGCTCTGCCCGTGGCTCGCGCTCTGCCCGTGGCTCGCGCCCTTCGCGCGGCTCGCGTTCCTCACGCGGCTCCCGGGCCTCACGCGGCTCGCGTCCCTCGCGACGATCGCGCTCGTCCCGGCGCGCCTTGCGCGCCACCTCGTCCCGCTCGGCGGTCTCGGCCGCGTCGCGGAAGAAGGCCTCGTCGACCTCCGGCACGACGACCGGCACGCACCCGACGCCCGCGTCGGAGAGCGCCTCGGCGAGCGCCTCCCCGCACAGCAGGACGACGGGCAGCTGGCCCGCGGCCGCGGCGTCGGCGCGCGCCTCGCGGGCAGCCTCGCCCGGCGTGAGGACGATGCCAATCTGCGCGCCGTAGTGGCCGATGTCGCGGCGCAGGTCGGTCACGTCGCGCCGGCCTGCGTCGGCGCCGGAGCGGAGGATCCGGATGGCGTGGCGAACGTCGCCGAGCCCCATCCGGCGGCGGCCGGTGCAGACGACGTGCTCGCGCCCGCGCTTCGCCACCTTGAGCTCGTTGAACCCGAGCTTCTCGAGGAGTCGCATCGCCACGTGCTCGACGGTGGGCTCGTCGCACTCCCGCAGCCGGCGGCGCAGCGCCGCGAGGGCGGAGCGCCGGAGGTCGGCCGCGCTCGCCGCGACGGCCGCGGCGCGGGGTGCCGCCGCAGGGGCGGCACGCTCGCCCGGCTCGGGCTGGGCGACGAGCGTCACGGTGTCGCCGTCGAGCTGGAAGAGCGCCTTGCGCCCGGCGCTCTCGCGCCGGCGGTTGTCCTCGGACAGCGCCGCGCGCAGCGCCGCGACGTCGCGGACGAAGGCGTCGGGCATGAGCGTCCGCTCGGCGCCGGTCCCGGCGATGTCCACGAGCCCGAGCGGCTTTCCGGCGCCGGCGAGGATCTCGTAGGCGACCTCGGCGGGCGGCGGGAAGCGGCGGTCGCGCCGCTCCTCCTCCTCGCGCCGGCGCGGGCGCGCCTCGGACCGGCCCGAGCTGCGGGCGAGGTCGCGGGACGGGACGGGGTGGCGCTCGCGGTTTCGGTACGCCGGCTCGTCCTCGGGCGGCGGCTCGACGAGCCCCTCCAGCGCGGCGGGATCCTCCTCGAAGCCCCACTCGTCCAGCGCGAACGTCCCGGGCTGCACCGCGATCACCCGGCGCTCGGCGCGCGGCAGGCGGCAGTGCGCCGCGAGCTGGCCGGCCATGGTCTCCTCGGGGACCTTGCCGACATGGTCGAGCAGGTTCTCCCGGACGGCGATCTCGGCGAGCTTCTTGAAATGAAGAGGCTTTCCCTCGCGCCGCAGCACCTCGACGGCGGCTTCGGTGAACGTCATGCACTTCCTTCGATAGAGGGGAGTCGCATTCTGGTGGCCGTCCCCTGCGCTGTCAACCTTGAAACGCCCTGATTCCGCGATGATGCTCCACCTCGGATGATCCGGATCCGCGCCGGCGCCGCCTGGCGGCACGACCCCTCCCTGCGCGCCGCGCTGCGCCGCGGCGCCGGTCCCGACCGGCTCGCCGCCGCGCGGGGGGTGGTGGACGCCCTCGCCCTGGAGGTGGACGGGGTCGACATCGCCGCGGGGCTCGCGGAGGGCCCCCTCCTCCCTGCCCTCGAGGCGCTCCTGCGGGCGGTGGCACGGGTCGTCGGCGGCGCCTCCCACGCGACGGTCGCGTTCCCGGACGGCGAGGTGGAGCTCCTCATCCGCCGCCGGGGGCGGACCGCCCTCCTCAGCGTCGTCGCCACCTCCCGGCCGTCGCGGGTCCTCGCCCGGGACGTGGAGGTCGAGGTGGACGCCCTCGCCGCGGCCGCCCTCGACGCGACCGCCGACCTGTGCGGAGAGCTCGCGGAGCTCCTCCCGGGTTCCGAGGGGCGCGAGGCGCGGCCGCTGCGGGCCGCGGCGCACGCGCTGCGGAGGACCGAGGAGGGGGCGACCCGCGGGCCGCCGCTCCCGGCCCGCTCCCGATCCCCCCGCACCGCGCCCCCCTCCGCGCCCGTCGTGGGGATCGTGGAGCTCGCCGACGATGACGGGCTCCTCGCCGCCTACGAGGGGGGCCGGGCCGACCTCGGCTCGCTGCTCGGCCCCGGCCGCGTGGTGCTCCGGGCCGCCGACGGGACGGTGCTCGCCGACCTCGCCGGGGCACCGTTCCTCGCCGCCCGGGACCTCGGCGCCGCCGCCGACGCGCTCCTCCGTGCCGTCCGCGGCCGCGAGCTCCGCTGCACCCTCGCCCTGGCCCGGCCGCGCTCGGGACCCGCGCTCGGGCTCGAGGTGGATCTCGCGGCGGGGACGGTCGCGGCCCCGGGGATCGCCCCGGTCTCCTGCCCGCCGCTCGCCCTCGCGCGGGCCTTCGCCGAGGTCCAGCTCGAGCTCGGGCGCACCGCCCGCGCCCGCAACCCGCGGCAGGCGGAGAACGCGTGGGTGGCGGAGCTCGAGCGCGGCGCCGCCGCCCGCCTCGCGCAGATCGCGGAGCTCGCCGAGGGCGATCGCGCCGGGGCCGAAGGGGCGGCCCGCGTCCCGGCGCCGGCACGCGTCCCGCAGCGGCCCCTCGGCCCGGGCCGCCTGCGGCGGCTCGCGTTCCGCGAGACCTTCCGCCTCGACGCAGGCTCGCCCGCCGGGGAGGGACTGCTCCGCGCCGGCTCGGCGGTGGTGGTCGCCGGCGCGGCGCTCGTCGCCGCCGTCGACGAGCGGGGCGGCGAGGTCCGGTGGCGCTCCGAGGGGTGCAGCTTCGCCGCGGTGGCGGGGGGCGCGGTCGTCACGGCGACCCGCGGCGTCCTGCGAGCCCTCTCGCCGAGGACCGGTCACGTCGCCTGGGCGCGCCCGCTCCCCGGGATGACGCCGGTCGCGGCGACCGTCCTCGTCCGCGGGCCGCTCGTCGTCGTCGAGCGGGACGCGCTGACCGGGCTCGATCCCGGCTCGGGCCGGACGCTCTGGCGGTTCGAGCCGCCCGGCGCCACCCGCGTCCACGCCTCGCCGTTCGGCGGCCTCCTCGTCGCGGGGACCGACGCCGGCCTCCTGTACGGCCTCGATGCGGGCGGGCGGCTCGTGTGGCGGCTGAGGGCGCCGGGGCCCGTCCTCCGCCCGCCCCTCGCCGCGGCCGGCCGGTGCGTCGCGGCCGCCGGGACCGACTCGGGCGCGGTGCTCCTCGCGGTCGACCCCGCGACCGGCGAGCGGAGCTGGGAGGCGCCGCTCGATGCGGCGGGGGGCGCCGCCGTCCTCGCCTGGGGGCGGCGGATCGCGGTGGCGGGGACGGTCGCCGGGGATCCCATCGTCACGGCGGTCGACCGGGAGGGGGTCGCCGCCTGGACCGTCTCGCCGCCCCTCGCCGGGGCCGTCGGCGCCGCCGCCGCGGGGAGCCTCGTGGTCGTGCGCGACGCGGCGGGCGCGCTCGCCGCGCTCGGCCGCGACGGCACGGTCGCATGGAGCCGCCCGGCGCCGGCGGGGTCGACCCCGGGGCGCGGGGCGCCCCCCGTCGTGGTCCGCGGCACCGTGATCGCGGCGGCGGGCGACGCGCTCCACGCCCTCGACGCGCGCACCGGCGACCTCGTGGGGGCGATCGCGGCGGCGGCGCCGGTGCGGCTCCTCGTCGACGCCTCGCTCGCGGTCGCGGCCCTCGACGGCGACGGCGTCGCGACCGGCTGGCGGCTCGCGACCCACCTCAGCGTGGTGTGAGGGGGCGGCGGCTACACGCCGAGGAACAGGCGCTTGCCGAAGTTCAGCGCGAGGTCGGCGTCGAAGATCTTCTGCGCGGAGGTCTCGATGTCGTAGGGCACGCGGTGGTACTCCACCACGCGCTCGTCGGTGTCGTAGATGACGAAGCACGCGCGGTTGTCGTAGTCGCGCGGCTGGCCGACCGAGCCCACCGAGACGACGTACTTGTAGCCGCGCCGGAGCCCGAAGCGCGTCGCCACGACCTCCGTCGACGTCGCCGCCGGCGTCGAGCGCGAAGGCCTTGCAGAGGTGGCGAGTGGCCGACGAAGTTCACCTCGGCGAGGTCGGCGAGGTGCGGGCAGCAGCTCGCGCGCCTGCTCGATCGCGAAGACGTACTCGTACTCCTCGGGCGTCGACCGGGTTCCCGTGGCTGAACTGCACGCTCTCCGAGCCGGTGCGCGTACGGGCAAGCGACGCGCAGCCACTCGAGGTGGTCCGGGTCGATGCGCGAGGCGGTCCAGTCGAGGGCGTGCCGCGCGGCGTCGTAGTAGAAGCTGTAGTCCATCCGCCCGGAGACGGCGGCGTCGTGGTTCCCGAGGAGCGTCACCTCGGAGACCTTGCGCACGAGCGTCGCAGCACTCGTTGACGCTCGCGCCGTATCCGACGACGTCGCCCAGGCAGACGACGCGGTCCGGTCGCTGCCGCTCCAGCGCCGCGAGCGACTGCGGTCAGCGCCTCGAGGTTGGCGTGGATGTCGCTGAGATGATCCCGATGCGCATGCGCCGTCCGCGGCCGGACGCGAGGTCGTGGATGCTAGTCGCGGACCGACCGGCGTCAACCCGCGGTCGGCGCTCGAACAGGTCCACCTCGAGGTCCTCGAAGTGCGGCAAGCTGCCGCGACTCCGCGAAGCGGGCCCGGATCTCGTCGCGCGTGAGCGTCCGCAGCCGCTCCAGGGAGAACTGCTCCACGGTGAAGCTGGCGAGCACGCTCCCGAGCACGATGGCGCGGCGCATGCGTCGCGTGGTCCTCCCGGCGGCTGCGGGCGAGGTAGCCCATGAACCCGCCGGCGAAGCTGTCGCCCGGCGCCGGTCGGGTCGAAGACGCGCAGGCGAGCGGGTACGCCGAGGCGGCGAAGACCTCGTCGCCCGAGAAGAAGAGCGCGCCGTACTCGCCCCGCTTCACCACCACCGCGCGCGGGCCGAAGGAGAGGATCCGGCGGGCCGCCTTGACGACGTTGTGCTCCTCCGGCGAGCTGCCGCGCCTCGGCGTCGTTCACGAAGAGCAGGTCGACCCGCTTCAGCGTCTTGAGCAGGCTCTCGCGCTTCGACGGTGATCCAGAAGTTCATCGTGTCGCAGGCGACGAAGCGCGGCGCGCGCACCTGGTCGAGCACCGCGCGCTGCAGGTCGGGATCGATGTTGCCGAGGAACACGTACTCGGAGTCGCGGTAGGCGGCCGGCAGCTCGGGCCGGAAGTCGGCGAAGACGTTGAGCTGGGTGTCGAGCGTGTGCGCGGTGTTGAGGTCGAACTCGTAGCGGCCCTTCCAGCGGAAGGTCCGGCCCGGCTGCCGCTCCAGCCCGGCGAGGTCGATCCCCGCGCGAGGCGAAGAAGCGGACGTGCTCCTCGGGGAAGTCCTCGCCGACCACCGCGACCATCCGGGTCGGGCCGAAGAAGCTGGCGCAGCCGTCGAGAAGTAGGACGCGGAGCCGCCGAGGACGTCCTCGCGGCGCCCGAAGGGGGTCTCGAGCGAGTCGAGCGCGACGGAGCCGACGACGAGGAGGGGCATCCCTGGGCCTTTCGTCCGCGGGGGGCCGCGGCGCGGGTCGGTTCGTAGCAGGCGCCCGTAGCGGCAGCCGTCGACGCGTACGGCGGGTGCGACGCGGCCAGAGGCCGGCCGGTCGAGGCGCGGCCGGCGTCCGACCGGCGAGTCCGCCGGCCGCGGTCGCGGGATCGCCCGGGGCCGCCCTCCGCGGCGAGCTGGCCGCAGGCCGCGGAGATGTCGCGCCCGCGGTTCTTCCGGACGACCACGGTGAGGTTGCGCGGCCGACGAGCGCGTCCGGAAGGCGACGACCCGCTGCGGCGACGGCGCGACGTAGGCCGAGCCCCGGGTTCGTCGTTGTACGGGATGAGGTTCACCTTGGCCGGGATGCCGCGGACGAGGTCGGCGAGCCGCCGCGCGTCCTCGAGCGCGTCGTTCACGCCGCCCGAGGAGCACGTACTCGAAGGTGATCCGGCGCCCGTTCCGGATCGGGAACGTCGCGGCAGGCCGCCAGCAGCTCGGCGAGCGGCCAGCGCCGGTTGATCGGCATGAGCGCGTCGCGCTGCGCGTCGGTCGTCGCGTTGAGCGAGACCGCGAGCTTCACCGGCGTCTCCTCGCCGAGCCGGCGCATGTGCGGGACGAGGCCGCACGTCGAGACCGTGACGTGGCGGTGCGAGAAGTTGCGGGCCGTCCTCGGACGAGGAGGAGGTCGAGGGCGAGCTTGAGGTTCCGGTAGTTCGCGAGCGGCTCGCCCATCCCCATGAAGACGAGGTTCGTGAGCGGGCGCGGCCCCTCCGCCAGCCCGAGCTCGACGAGCCGGCGGTTCGCCCGGTGGACCTGGTCCACGATCTCGCCGGGCCTCGAGGTTGCGGGCGAGCCCCATCGTGCCGGTCAGGCAGAAGGTGCAGCCCATCGCGCAGCCGACCTGCGACGAGACGCAGAGGCGTCGCGGCGGTCCGGCCTCCGGCATGTAGACCGACTCGACGAGCTTCCCGTCGCGGGTCCGCCAGGTCCACTTGATGGTGCCGTCGGACGAGCGCTGCTCGTCGGCGCGCTCGAGGGTCGTGAGCCGCGCGCTCCGGGCGAGGGCCTCCCGGAGCGCCCGCGGGGACGTCGGTCATCTCGTCGAGCGCCGCCGCGCCGGCGCGGTGGAGCCAGCGGAAGAGCTGCCGCGCCCGGTACGGGCTTCTCGCCGAGCGACGCCACCAGCGCCTCGACCGCGTCGCGCGGCAGGCCCCGGAGGTCGGGCGTCTCGTCGTGGGGGATCACCATCGCCCCGTTCCTAACGCTGCCCGGCGGCCCGCGCCTCGCTCGCGGGGCGGCGTCCGGGGACCGCTGCCGCGCCGGGCGATCTCCGACCTTCGCCACCCGGCGCTCGTCGCCGGCCCGGACGGTGAAGGTGAGGCCGTCCCAGGCGATGAGCGACCCCGACCGGCGGGACGCCGCCCGGCCTGCGCGGTGACGAAGCCGCCGAGCGTCTCGTAGTCGCCCTCCTCGGGGAAGCGGATCTCGGGGTCGGGCGTCCTCGACCTCGCCGTCGGCCTCGGGCGGCCGCTCGTTCAGGAACGCCTCGAGATCGTGGAGCGGGACGGCGCCGTCGGCGAGCCAGACCCCGGGCGCGACCGCCTTCACCGGCGCGGCCTCGACGTCCGCCTCGTCCTGGATCTCCCCGACAATCTCCTCGATGCACGTCCTCGAGCGTCACGAGGCCGCTCGTCCCGCCGAACTCGTCCACGACGATGGCGAGGTGGGTCTTCCGCCGCTGCATCTCCTTCAGCAGCCGCGAGATCTTCATCTGCTCGGGGACGAAGAAGGGCTTCTTGAGGTAGCGGTCGAGGGCGAGCGGCTGCGCCGTCCGACCGCCGCACCTCGCCGATGATCTCCCGGACGAGGAGGATCCCGACGACGTTGTCCGACCGAGCCCTCGTAGACCGGCATCCGGCTGTAGGGGTTCTCGGTCACGATGCGGAGGAGCTCGTCGGGCGGCGCGTCCCGGTCGATGGCGACCATCCGCGTGCGCGGGCACCATGATCTCCTTCGCCACCCGGTCGGCGAACTCGAGGACGCTGTTGAGGAGCTCCTCCTTCACCTCGTCGAGCACGCCCTCCTTCGTCCCCATCTCGATGAGGTACTCGATCTCCTCGCTGGTGACCGGCGGGCGTGCCCGCTGCGCCCGCCGCCGAAGCCGACGGACGACCGCGTTCGTGGCGCGGGTGGGGCCGCCGACGACCGGCCAGAGCAGCCGATGGCGAGCGAGCCGGGCCACCGGGATGGTCGCGAGCGAGACCCGCACCGGGTGGCGCTTCCCGATGGTCTTCGGGACGATCTCGCCGAAGAAGAGGATGGCGAGCGTCGCGACGGCGGTGGTCGCCGCGACGGTCGGCCCCGCCGGCCAGCCGGTGCGCCGGCGACGAGCCGCGCGGCGATGGCGCCGGCGAGCGCGCCCGCGCCGACGTTCACGAGGGTGTTGCCGATGAGGAGCGTCGAGAGGACGCCGCTCGGGGTGGTCGATCCAGAGGGCGAGCAGCCGGGCCCGCCGCCCGCCCGCGTCGCGAGCTGCCGCGCGCGGGCGTCGCCCAGGGCGGTGAGGGCGGTCTCGGTGCCGGAGCAGAAGGCGGACGCCGACCACGAAGAACAGCCGCCAGCAGCCACTCCCATGCCGGTACTGCACCCACCCGCACGCTCCTCCCGAGCGACGAGGCCTCAGAGACGACGAAGCCCGTCCCCCTGGAGGGGACGGGCTCGGGGATTCTACCGCGGAATCCGGGCCGGCGACCGGACCGGGCGCTCGCCCGGACCGGATTCCCCAGCGATCGGCAGGGGGTTACTTCGCCGCCTTCTTCCACTCGTACGGGTGGATCTCGATCTCCGGGAAGAAGTAGGCGACCTCGACCTTGGCGTTCTCGGGGCTGTCGGAGCCGTGGACGGTGTTCTTCTCGATGTCGGTCGCGAAGTCCTTGCGGATCGTCCCCTCGGCGGCCTTCTTCGGGTCGGTCGCGCCCATGATCTCGCGGTTCTTCGCGACCGCGCCCTCGCCCTCGAGCACCATCAGGACCACCGGGCCGCTCGTCATGAACTTCACGAGGTCGCCGAAGAACGGCCGCGCCTTGTGGACGGCGTAGAAGCCCTCCGCCTCGGTGCTGCGACAGGAGCTTCATCCTCATCGCGATGGGCTTCAGGCCCTGCGTCTCGAACCGGCTGACGACGCGGCCGATGATGCCCTTCTCGACGCCGTCGGGCTTGATGATGGAAAGGGTCCGTCTCGATGGCCATGGTGCGGTCTTCCTCTCGATGGGGTGACGGGTTCTACCGGAAATGACTACCGCTCGCCCTTGGTCGCCGACTTCTTGGCGGCCTTCGCCCCGCGCGGCGCGGGCGGCGGCCGGCCGGGCCCTTGCGGGCCTGCGGCGGGTGCGGCGGGGCGCTTCGCCGGTGCGGGCGCCTGGGCCTTGTGGCGGCCCGCCTCGAGAGCGCTTCCTTCATCGCGCGCCCGAGCAGGTGCGGACCTTCGACGACGGTGATGCCGGCCTCGCGCATCGCCGCGATCTTGGCCTCGGCGGTGTCCTCGCCGCCGGAGATCACGGCGCCCGCGTGGCCCATGCGCTTGCCGGGAGGCGCGGTGCGGCCGGCGATGAAGCCGACCACCGGCTTCGTCATGTGATCGCGCACGAAGGCGGCGCCCTTCGCCTCCTCCGAGCCGCCGATCTCGCCGATCATGATGACCGCCTCGGTCTCGCGGTCCGCCTCGAACGGCGCGGAGGACGTCGACGAAGTCGGTGCCGTGGACCGGGTCGCCGCCGATGCCGACGGCGGTGGACTGGCCGAGCCCGAGGTCGGTGAGCTGCTGCACCGCCTCGTAGGTGAGCGTGCCGGAGCGCGAGACGACGCCGATCCGCCCGGGCTTGTGGATGTGGCCGGGCATGATGCCGATCTTGCACTGGCCGGGCGTGATGACGCCCGGGCAGTTCGGGCCGACGAGCCGCGACCCTGCCGGTGCTCTGCGACGAACCGCCGGACGCGGACCATGTCGAGGACCGGGATCCCCTCGGTGATGCCGACGATGAGCGGGACGCCCGCCTCGGCGGCCTCGATGATCGCGTCGGCCGCGAACGGCGGCGGCACGAAGATCGCCGCGGCGTTGGCGCCGGTCTCCTTCACCGCCGCCTGCACGGTGTGGAAGATGGGCACCGTCGCCCTGGAACTTGGTGCCGCCGCGGCCCGGCGTGACGCCCGCGACGAGCTTCGTGCCGTACTCGAGCATCTGCTCGGCGTGGAAGCTGCCCGCCGAGCCGGTGATGCCCTGCACGAGCACCCGCGTGTTCTTGTCGACGAAGATGCTCACCTGCTCCGCCCTCCGCCGGGCATGACGCCGGTCCTAGGCCGCCCGCGCCGCCGCGACCACCTTGCGGGCCGCGTCGCCGAGGTCGTCGGCGGGGATGATCGTCGAGATCGCTGTGGGCGAGGATGTCCTTGCCCAGCTCGACGTTCGTGCCCTCGAGCCGGACCACCAGCGGGATCGAGAGCCCCACCTGCTTCGCGGCGGCGACGACGCCGTTCGCGATCACGTCGCACTTCATGATGCCGCCGAAGATGTTGACGAGCACCGCCTTCACGTGCGGGTCGGAGAGGATGATCTTGAAGGCGGCGGTGACCTTCTCCTCGTCGGCGCCGCCGCCCACGTCGAGGAAGTTCGCCGGGCGGCCGCCGGAGAGCTTGATGATGTCCATGGTCGCCATGGCGAGGCCGGCGCCGTTCACCATGCAGCCGATGTCGCCGTCGAGCGCGATGTAGGCGAGGTCGTACTCCTTCGCCTGCGTCTCCTTCGGATCCTCCTCGTCGGGGTCGCGCATCGCCGCGATGTCCGGGTGGCGGTAGAGCGCGTTGTCGTCGAAGTTCATCTTCGCGTCGAGCGCGAGCACGTCGCCGCCGACGCGTGATGACGAGCGGGTTGATCTCGGCGAGCGACGCGTCCGTCGCGACGTACGCGGCGTAGAGGCCGCTCGCGAACCGCACGAAGGCGTTCACCGAGTCGCCGCTGAGGCCGAGGCCGAAGGCGAGGCGCCGGGCCTGGAACGGCATGAGGCCGGTGAGCGGCGATCGACCCACTCCTTGAGGATCTTCTCCGGCGACTTGCGCCGCGACCTCCTCGATGTCCATGCCGCCCTCGGTGGACGCCATCACGGCGAGGCGCCCCACCTCGCGGTCGAGGGTCATGCCGAGGTAGAGCTCGCGGGCGATCCGGCAGCCCTCCTCGACGTAGACCTTGCGGACCTCCTGCCCCTCGGGGCCGGTCTGCGGGGTCTTGAGCATCATGCCGAGCATGGCCTCGGCGTGCGGCGCGCGCCTCGTCGGGCGAGCGCGCGAGCTTGACGCCGCCGCCCTTGCCGCGGCCGCCGGCGTGGATCTGCGCCTTCACCGCGCACGATCCCGCCGCCGAGCTGCCGCGCCGCGCCCTCCGCCTCGAGCGGCGTGACGGCGAGGTAGCCGCGCGGGCACGGCGACGCCGAACTTCCGGAGGATCTCCTTCGCCTGGTACTCGTGGATCTTCACGGCGGCAGCCGCTCCTTGGGACCCGGACGGGGTCCGCGCGGTCGGTCCAGGCGCAAGGTATACCTCCGCCCGTCCCTGGCGTCGGGGTGAATCCGAGGCCTACAGCTTCGTCTCGGCGACGGCTCTGCTGCACGCGACTCGACGGAGCTCGTCGAGCATCGCCTTCTCCTCGTCGTCGAGGTCGAGCTCGATCACCTGCTCGACGCCGCCCGCGCCGATCACCACCGGCACGCCGACGAAGAGGTCCTTCACGCCGTACTGGCCGTCGAGGCAGCGCGGAGCACGGGAGACGTCCGCTTCTGGTCGCGCAGGAAGCTCTCGGCCATCGCGATCGCCGCGGCCGCCGGCGCGTAGAACGCCGACCCGGTCCCGAGCAGCGCGACGATCTCGCCGCCGCCCTTGCGGGTGCGCTCGACGATCGCGTCGAGCTTCGCCTGGTCGAGGACCTTCGTGAGCGGGACGCCGCTGACCGAGCAGTAGCGGAGCAGCGGGACCATGTCGTCGCCGTGGCCGCCGAGCACCGCGCCGACGACGTCCTGCGGCGAGCACGCCCGCCGCCTCGGCGACGAAGTACTGGAAGCGCGCGGTGTCGAGCACGCCGGCCATGCCGACCACCCGGCTCTTCGGGAAGCCGGTGATCTTGTACATCGCGTAGACCATCGAGTCGAGCGGGTTCGTGACGACGATCACGAACGCGTTCGGCGCGTGCTGCTTGATGCCGTGCGCCACCTTGGTGATGGCCTCGAGGTTCACCTTGAGGAGGTCGTCGCGGCTCATGCCCGGCTTGCGGGGCACGCCGGCCGTGACGATGCAGACGTCGGCGCCCTGGATGATCGAGTAGTCGGTCGTGCCGCCGCCGGCTCACGTCGACGTCGAAGCCGAGGACGCCGCGGGTCTGCTGGAGGTCGAGGGCCTTGCCCTTGGCGACGCCCTCCATGATGTCGACGAGGACGACGTCGCCGAGGTTCCGCTGCGCCGCACAGGAGGGCCAGCGTGCCGCCGATCTGGCCGGCGCCGATGAGCGCGATCTTCTTGCGGTGAGCCATGTGGTTCTCCTCCGTGCGTGACGCCGGTCTACATGTGCCTGATGATCTCGTCGCCGAACTCGCGAGCACTTCACCTCGACGACGTCCGGCACGCCCTCCTGCTTCATCAGGCGGGCGAAGTCGTAGGTGACGCGGTGCGCGGCGATGGCGCCGTCCATCCCCTTGATGATCAGGTCCGCCGCCTCGTTCCAGCCGAGGTGGCGGAGCATCATCTCGCCGGAGAGGATGACCGAGCCCGGGTTCACCTTGTCGAGGTCGGCGTACTTCGGGCGCGGTGCCGTGGGTCGCCTCGAAGATGGCGTGGCCGGTGACGTAGTTGATGTTGCCGCCCGGGGCGATGCCGATGCCGCCGACCTGCGCGGCGAGGGCGTCGGAGAGGTAGTCGCCGTTGAGGTTGAGCGTGGCGATGACGTCGAACTCGTCGGGGCGGGTGAGCACCTGCTGGAGCGTGATGTCGGCGATGGCGTCCTTGACGAGGAGCTTGCCCGTCGCGAGCGCCGCCTTCTGCTCGGCGTTCGCGGCCTCCTCGCCCTTCGCCGCCTTGGTCCGCTCCCACTGCTCCCAGGTGTAGACCTGGTCCGCGAACTCGCGCTCGGCGAGCGCGTAGCCCCAGTTGCGGAACGCGCCCTCGGTGAACTTCATGATGTTGCCCTTGTGGACGAAGGTCACGCTCTTGCGCTTGTTGCGGAGCGCGTAGTCGATGCGCGGCGCGCACGAGCCGCTCGGTGCCCTCCGCGCGAGACCGGCTTGAGGCCGATGCCGCTCGAGTCGCGGGAAGCGGATCTTCTTGTACTCCTTCGGGAACTCGTTCTCGAGGAAGCCGAGGAGCTTCTTGCACCTCGCTCCGACCCGGCCTCCCACTCGATGCCCGCGTAGATGTCCTCGGTGTTCTCGCGGAAGATCACCATGTCGACCTTCTGCGGGTGCTTCACCGGCGAGGGGACGCCCTTGAACCAGCGCACCGGGCGCAGGCAGACGTAGAGGTCGAGGAGCTGGCGCAGCGCGACGTTGAGCGAGCGGATGCCGCCGCCGATCGGCGTCGTGAGCGGCCCCTTGATGCCGACGAGGTACTCGCGGAACGCCTCGATGGTCTCGTCGGGCAGCCAGTTGTTGAACTTCGTGAACGCCTTCTCGCCGGCGTAGACCTCCGTCCAGGCGATCTTGCGCTTGCCGCCGTAGGCCTTCTCCACCGCGGCGTCGAGGACGCGCACGCGACGCGCGCCAGATGTCGCGGCCGGTGCCGTCCCCCTCGATGAACGGGATGATCGGCCGGTCGGGGACGGACAGCTTGCCCCCCGCGAGCGTGATCTTCGCTCCGTCCTTCGGCACCACCGGCTTCGCGTCGGCCATCGCGGGCGTCCCTGTCGCTGGGTGGAACGGGAGCCGCGTCTTACCATCCGGTCCCCGAGGGTGTAAAGCCGGAAGCGGCCCAACACGCTGAAACGTAGGCACTTTTCGACGACCTGATCGGTCGACGTTCGCTCGCCCGGTCAGCGGCCCGACGGCCCGGCCCCGGCCTCCCGCGCGACGTCGGCCCAGGTGGCGAGGACCACGCCCGCCCGCCGCGCGGCCTCCCGCGCCGCGGGGTGGCAGAGCGCGTGGAGCTCGACCTCCCGCTCCGCGGCGAAGCTCGTCCTGGCCGAGGACGGCCGATGGCCCGGGTGGCTCATGAGCTCGGTCGCGCCCTCGCCCACCCCGGCGAGCGCGGCGAGGAGCGCCTCGAGCGTCCAGGCCGGCCGGCGGCTCGCGTCGCCGAGGAAGGCGTCGGAGGTCGGGACCCCCGCCGCGCGGAGGGCGGCCCGCATCTCGGCGTCGATGGCGCGGACCGCGAGGCGACGCTCCCGCGCCACCGCCACGAAGGCGGCGAGGACCTCCGGGCGCGCGTGGGCGTGCTTGTGGCTGTCGAGGTGGGTCGGCGGAGCGCCCCGGAGGGCCTCGAAGCGCGCGAGCTGCCGCCGGAGCGCGACCTCGGCGCCGGCGCGTCCCGCCGGCGGGTCGAGGACGGCGTGGAGCCCGATGCCGAGCGTCGGCGGCGCGGCGCCGCAGCGCGGCCGCGGCGAAGGGCGTCTCGACCATGGCGGT
Source organism: uncultured delta proteobacterium (assembly GCA_963739565.1). GTDB lineage: Bacteria > Myxococcota > Myxococcia > Myxococcales > Anaeromyxobacteraceae > Anaeromyxobacter. The sequence continues at coordinate 149,781 of CAVUBF010000004.1, forward strand.
CGCCGAGGTGACGAGGCCGCGCCCGTGCGCCTCGAGGATGCCGCGGTCGATCTCCGGGTCGTACCCGAGGTCGTCGGCGTTGACGACGAGGAGCTTCACGGCCGGAGCTTAACGCGCTTCCCGGCGCCGGGACGACGGCGGCCTCACGCGCCCCGGCGGAACGGCTCTGCCTCCGGCGGCGCCGCCGAGGCGGGCTCGCGCGGCAGCAGGACCGTGAAGGTCGTGCCGGCGCCGGGGGTGCTCTCCACCTGGATCTCGCCGCCGTGCGCCTCCACAATCTGGCGCGCGATGTAGAGGCCGAGGCCGAGCCCGCCGAAGTGCTGGGACGGCACCGCGCGCTCGAACCGGTCGAACACCCGCGCCTGGTCCTCGGCCGGGATCCCAATCCCGCGGTCCACCACCCGGAGCCGGGCACGCGGCCCCTCCGGATCGACGTGGAGGGTGACCGGCTTGCCCCGCCCGAACTTGGCCGCGTTCGCGAGGAGGTTCGTGATGACCTGCTCGATGCGCGAGTGGTCGTAGGAGCCCGGCGTCGGGGAGAGGTCGAGGAGGAGCTGCGAGCCGGTCCGCTCGAGCTCGTCGCGGACGTGCGCCACCGTCTCGCGGGCGATCTCCGACAGATCGCCGGGCTCGCGCACCAGCTCGAGCCGGCCGAGGCGCATGCGCGACACGTCGAGGAGCTCGCCGACGAGGAACCCGATCCGCCGCGTCTGGCGCTCGAGCCCCTCGAGCTTGGCGTCGAGGGCGCCCGGCAGCTCGTCGAGCGAGCGCTGCGCGGCGCGCTGGAGCATCTGGAGCTGGAGCTGGAGGGCGGCGACGGGCGTCCGCAGCTCGTGGGAAGCGATGGAGAGGAACTCGTCGCGCTCGCGCACCTCCTCCTGCGCCTTCCGCAGGAGGCGCGCCCGCTCCTCGAGCCGCTTGCGCTCGCCGGCGTCCCGGACCGCCGCGATCACGCAGGGCCGCCCGTCGACGACGAGCGGCGAGAGGCTGATCTCGGCGGGGAACTCGCCGCCGTCCTTCTTGAGGCCGGAGAGGTCGAGGCCGAGCCCCATCGGGCGCGCGCGGGGCGCGGCGTGGTAGCCGGCCCGGTGCATCTGGTGCATCGGCCGGAAGCGGCCGGGCAGCAGCACCTCGACCGGCTGGCCGAGGAGCTCGCCGCGCGGCCAGCCGAACAGCCGCTCCGCGCCCGCGTTGGCGTGAACGATCCGGCCGGTCTCGTCCGCGATCACCATCGCGTCCGGGACCGACTCGAGCAGGGAGAAGTCCACGCTGGAGGGTGGGGCCTTCCGTGCCGCTGGAAAAGCCCCCGCCCAGCGGGGTGCACCAGGTCCCGGCGCGGTCTGACGGGGCACCCCAGATTGGAGCCATGGCCCAGGCCCGGCTGCGCGCGATGCCGGTCGCCGTCCTCGGGGCGGCGCTGCTGCTCGGCGGCACCGCCAGCCCCGGGCACGACGGCGACCGCGTGGAGCTCGAGGTCGCGGGGCTCCTGCCGATGGGCGAGGGCGAGGCGGCGGTGCTCGTCCTCCGCGAGAAGGGGGCGCGGACCATCCTCCCCCTCGTCGTCCCCGCGGGGCGGCTCGGCGACGCGGCGAACGAGCTGCGCGGGCCGGGGCTCCTCGGCCAGGCCATCGAGGCGCTCGGCGGGCGCGTGTCCGAGGTGCAGATCGACCGGGCGGAGGAGTCGCGCTCCGGCGCCCGGGTGCGGCTCGCGCAGGGCGGGAGAAGCCTGGAGGTGCGGGGGTCGCCGTCGGAGTCCATCGCCCTCGCGATCTCGGCGAAGGTCCCCATCGTGACGACGCGCCGGCTCCTCGACGAGTCCGGGCTCACGCCCGACGACCTCGCGAAGGCGCACCGGAAGGCGAAGCGCGGGGAGCAGCGGCTGTAGCGGGACCCGCGGCTACGGCTTGCCCGACGTCGGTCGCGGCGTCCAGGTCCGCGCCTCCGGCGAGAAGTCGTAGATCGACTCGAGCCGGACGTTCCGGTAGCGCTCCATCTTGAGCGCCATCCGCGAGAGGCGGGCGAGGAACGGCTTCACGTCGAGCTCCGCCCCCTTCGGCGTCGCCTTCCGCATCCGCTTCACCTCCCCGAGGATCGCCTTGCGGGCCTCCCGCGGGTGGTAGAGGAACGCGCCGGAGAACCAGAGCCCGCCGTCGAAGGGCAGCAGCCGCGCCTCGAGGAGGTCGTCCTTGTCGAGCCCGGCCACCTGCCGGCGCTCGGTGACGTCGACGTCGCGCCCGGAGAACACGTCGCGGAGCCGCACCCGCCCGTCCTTGATCTTCCGGACCTCGAAGAGGCCGTGGACGCTCTGGGCCAGCGCGCGGAACGCCTCGAGCTCCGTCGGGCGGGAGCGACGGGCCCTCGGCCTCCACGAACCGCTCGACGGCCGTGCCGCCGCTGCCGGGCCTCCACTCGTACAGGTACGCGTCGAGCATCCGGTTGACGCGGACCTCGTACGAGCGATCCTCCTCGTGAGGCTCGCCGTGCTGCTCGAAGTGCTCGCGCTTCGCCCGCAGCAGCTCCTGGTCGCGCGGCGGAGCGGACGCCCACGAGAGGAGCCTCTCGTGGAGCTCCTGGAGCGTCATCGGCGCTGCTCCATCATCGCCACGAAGCGCCCGAAGAGGTGGCGCGCGTCGTGCGGGCCGGGCGACGACTCGGGGTGGTACTGGACGCTGAACGCCGGCGCGTCGAGCACCTCGATGCCCTCCACCGTGCCGTCGTTCAGGTTGACGTGGCGTGACCTTGCGCCCGCTTCCCGAGGCGTCTCGTCGTCCACCGCGAAGCCGTGGTTCTGGGCGGTGATGTCCACCTTGCCGGTCGCGAGGTCCTTCACGGGCTGGTTCGCGCCGCGGTGGCCGAACTTGAGCTTGTAGGTGCGCGCGCCGAGGCGAGGGCGAGGATTCTGGTGCCCGAGGCAGATGCCGAACACCGGCACCTTCCCGAGGAGCCCCGCCACGGCCTCGCGCGCCCCCGACGACCGCGGCCGGATCGCCCGGGCCGTTCGTGAGGAAGATCGCCGTCGGGCTTCAGGGCGAGGGCCTCCGCGGCGGTGGTCCGCGCGGGCACGACCGTGATCCGGCAGCCCGTCTCGGCGAGGAGCCGGAGCATCGCCCGCTTGAGCCCCCAGTCGTAGGCGACGACGTGGAAGCGCGGCGAGGCCTCCTGCTCGCGCTCGCCGTCGGTCCAGCGGTCGGCGCCCTTCTCGCGCCACTCGTACCGGCGTCGCGGTCGAGATGCGGGTGGCGAGGTCCTGCCCCTCCATCCCCGGCAGCGCCTGCGCCCGGGCGACGAGCGCCGCGGCGCGAGCCCTCCGTCGCGATGACGCCCATCTGCGCGCCGGCGGTCCGGATGTGCTGCGTGAGGCGGCGCGTGTCGATCCCGGAGATCCCGACGATGCCGGTGCTCGGCCAGGTAGGCGTCGAGATCGACTGCTCCGCGCGGAAGCTCGAGGGCTCCTCGGCGAAGTGGCGGACGATGAACCCGGTCGCGTGCGGCCGCGCCGACTCCTCGTCGGCCGCGGTTCACGCCGTAGTTCCCCTGCTCCGGGTACGTCATGCAGACCATCTGCCCGACGTACGACGGATCGGTGAGGATCTCCTGGTACCCGGTCATCGAGGTGTTGAACACCACCTCGCCGGTCGCCTCACCGGTCGCGCCGAAGGCGACGCCCTCGAAGGTGGTGCCGTCCGCCAGCGCCAGGATCGCCCGCTTCTTCATCTCTCCGACCTGCCCTCCCCGTGGACGATCCGGCCGCCCACGACGGTGTACGTGCAACGTCCGACGAGCCGCTTCCCCTTCCACGGGGTGTTGCGGCTCTTCGAGTGACAGCTTCGCCGGGTCCACCACCCACTCCGCGGCCGGGTCGAGGACGGCGACGTCCGCCGGCGGCGCCGCGCGACAGCGTCCCGCGCCGGCGAGCCCGAAGGCGCGAGCCGGCCCGATCGTCAGCGCCTCGACGAGGCGGCGGTCGGGGAGCACGCCCTGCCGGACGAGCTCCAGGCAGACCGGGAAGGCGGTCTCGAGCCCGACGATGCCGTTCATCGCGGCGTCGAACTCGAGGTCCTTCTCGACGGCGGAGTGCGGCGCGTGGTCCGTCGCGATGGCGTCGATCGTACCGTCGGCGAGCCCCTCGCGCACGGCCTTCACGTCGTCCCGCGAGCGCAGCGGCGGGTTCATCTTGAAGTCGGTGTCGTAGCCGGAGGCGCGCCACGTCCTCGTCGCGTGAGCGCGAGGTGGTGCGGCGTCACCTCGGCGGTCACCGCGAGCCCGCGCTGCTTCGCCTCGCGGATCGCCCGGACCGCGCCGCGCGGTCGAGACGTGCTGCGACGTGCAGCCGCCCGCCGGTCAGCTCGAGGAGCGAGAGGTCGCGCAGCACCATCACGTCCTCGGCGGCGGCGGGGATGCCCTTGAGCCCGAGCCGCGTCGAGGTCGGCGCCCTCGTGCATCACGCCCTTGCCGACGAGGCGCAGGTCCTCCTCGTGGACCGCCACCGGCAGCCCGAAGGCGCGGGCGTACTCGAGGGCGCGGCGCATGAGCGCCGAGGACATCGACCGGCTTCCCGTCGTCGCTGAGCGGCGACGCAGCCCGCCGCCTTGAGCTCGCCGTACTCGGCGAGCTCCTCGCCGTCCTGCCCGCTTGGAGATGCAGCCCACCGGGTAGGACGCGGGCGAGCCCGGCGGCCGCCGCCCGGGCGAGGACGAGCTCGGTGACGCGTCGTGTTGTCGTTGACCGGCTTCGTGTTGGGCATCGCGCAGACGGTGGTGAAGCCGCCCGCCACCGCGGCGCGGGCCCCGGTCGCGACCGTCTCCTTGTACTCCTGCCCCGGCTCGCGCAGGTGGACGTGCAGGTCGACGAAGCCCGGGCGTGACCCACTTGCCGCGGGCGTCGACGACGCGCGCGTCGCGCGGGCCGCTCCACCCGCTCGGCCACCTCGGCGACCTTGCCGTCGCGGACGACGACCGTGCGGACCCCGTCGACGCCGCTCGCCGGGTCGATGACCCGCCCGCCCTCGATGAAGAGCGTCTCGCTGCTCATGCCTTGCGCCTCCGCGCGCCCTCGGCCGGACTCGCCGCCGGCGAGCAGGTAGAGGATCGCCATCCGGACCGCGACCCCGTTCTGGACCTGGTCGAGGATCACGCTGCGCGGGCCGTCGGCGACCTCGGGCGAGAGCTCGACGCCGCGGTTGATCGGGCCGGGGTGGAGGATCACGCAGCCGGGCTTCAGCCACTCGTGCGGCCTTCTTGGCGTTGAGCCCCCAGAACTTCGAGTACTCGCGGGTGTTCGGGATGAGCGGATCGCCGATGCGCTCGTGCTGGATGCGGAGCATGACCACCGCGTCGGCGCCCTCCACGCGCCTCGCGCAGGTCGTGGTGGACCGTCGCGCCGAGCTGCCTCGATCCCGGCCGGGATCATCGTGGGCGGGCCGCAGAGGCGGACCTGCGCCCCGAGCTTGGGCAGCGCGTGGAGGTCGGAGCGGGCCACGCGGGAGTGGCTGATGTCGCCGACGATGGCGACGGTCTTCCCCTCGAGCGTCCCGAGCTTCTCGCGCAGCGTGAAGCAGTCGAGGAGCCCCTGGCGTGGGGTGCTCGTGGGCGCCGTCGCCGGCGGAGACCACCGAGCAGCCCACGTGGTCGGCGACGAGCCGCGGCGCGCCGCCGGCGGGTGCCGGATGACGAGGACGTCGGGCTGCATCGCCTCGAGGTTCCTCGCCGTGTCGACGAGCGTCTCGCCCTTCGTCGTCGAGGAGGTCGCGGAGGTCCAGTTGAGCGCGTCCGCGGAGAGGACCTTCGCGGCGATCTCGAAGGAGCGTCCGGGTGCGCGTCGAGGCCTCGAAGAAGAGGTTCACGACGCTCTTCCCGCGGAGCGACGGGACCTTCTTGATGGGCCGCTGCAGGACCTCCTTCATGGAGACCGCGAGGTCGAGGACCTCGAGGATCTCCTCCCGGGAGTACTCCTCCAGCGCGATGCAGTGCCTGTGTCGGCCGATCACGTCCCCCTCCTCGGCTTGACCACGACCGCGTCCTCCGGCGCGCCCGCCTCGCGCAGCCGGACCTGCACGTCGTCCTCCTCGGGCACGTCGATCCGCGCGCCGGCGAAGTCCGCCGCGATGGGCAGCTCCCGCCCGCCGCGGTCCACGAGCACCGCGAGCCACACCCGGCGCGGCCGCCCGAAGTCGACGAGCTCGTCGAGGGCGGCGCGGATGGTGCGCCCGGTGTAGAGCACGTCGTCCACGAGGACGATGGTCTTCCCCTGCGACCGGGAAGCGGACGTCGGTCGGGCCGACCACCGGGGCGGCGCCCTTCTCCGCGAGGTCGTCGCGGTAGAGCGCGATGTCGAGGGTGCCGAAGGGCGGCTCGGTGCCCGAGGGCCGCGGCGAGCTCCGCGCGGAGCCGCTGGCCGAGGTGGACCCCGCCGCGGCGGATGCCGACGATGGCGAGCGTGCGTCCGGCGCCCGTCGCCTTGGCGCGCTCCGCGATCTCGCGGCCGAGGCGACGCACCGCCCGGTCGATGTCCAGCGCGTTCATCGTGCCTCCCTCAGCGTGCGGGTCCCCAGTCCGGGATGCTGGTGTCCCCCGTCCGGTCCAGGGTGAATACCGTGAAGGCTTCGCGGTCGATGAGCGGGTAGACGACCCGGCGCTCGTACTCGAAGGCGACGCGCAGGGTGTGGGTCGCGCTGTCCCGCTCCCAGGTGACCCCCGCCTCGTCCAGCGGGATGGCGGGGACCTTCACCTTCCGGCCCGACAGATCGACGCTCTCCACGGTGACGAGGGCGCGGATCTTCGCGACCATGTCCCTGCGGAGCTGCTCGTCGTCGTGGTTCTTCGCGGCCTGGTTCATGTAGTCCGCGACGACCTGCTTCACCGTGTAGTGGTCGAACCAGAGCGGGAGCCACACCGAGCCCAGGTACGCGCCACCGACCAGCAGGATGACGAGCAGGACGCTGACCCACGTCACGCCGCGCTCGCCAGGGGTTCCCCGACGCGCCGGGCCACCGGAAGGTCGCGCGCTCCGCGAGGACCGTGGGCGAGTCATTCAGGTCGGAGCTTTTAGCGCGGCTCGCCCGGTTTGAAAACCCCGTTCCTCGGGCACGCGGCCCCGCTGCGGTTTTCGGGACCCGCCGCTACTCGACCTGCCGCAGCAGCCGGTCGAGGCGCGGGCCGCGGCCGAAGACCGCGCCCCCGGGGCCCCAGCTGAAGAAGACCAGGGTCACCCGGCCTTCCACCCGCTCGAGCGGCACCTGCCAGCCTCCGGCGCCGCGGCTGTCCGCGGACCGATCGCGGTTGTCCCCGAGGACGAAGACGTGGCCGGGTGCGACGACCTGGTACGGCCCCTCCCGCCCGGCGCGCGCGGGCCGGCACTGCAGGACGTCGTGGTTCGCGACCCCCTCCGCCGCGCCAGCCTGCCAGGCCGCCTCCAGCGCCGCGGGATCGCCGTCGGCGGGGGGCGCGAGCGGACCGCGGGCGAGCGCCTCCCGGAAGCGCCGGCAGGTCTCGCGCCGGAGCGCCCCGCCCTCCTCGCTCCGGTCGTCGTAGGAGGCGTCGCCGTCGGGGGTGCGCGGCTGCGGCACCCCGTTGACCCACAGGACCTGCTCGCGGAGCTCGACCACGTCCCCGGGGACGCCCGCCACCCGCTTCACGACCTGCACGCCCGGAGTCCGCGGGCTCTCGAAGACGACCACGTCCCCGCGCCGTGGCGGCTCGCCCCCGAGCCGCGCCCGCGATGAACGGGATCCGCAAGCCGTAGGCGAGCTTCGAGACGAGCACGCGATCCCCCGCCAGCAGCGTCGGGGCCATGGAGCCCGAGGGGATGAGGTAGCCCTCCATCACCCCGGCGCGCAGGGCGAGGGCGGCGACGACGGCGAGCGCGACGACCTCGAGGTACTCGCGCCAGGGGGACTTCCCGAGCTTCGCGAGGTGCTCGTCCCACAGCGCGTCGAGGGCGCGGAGCGCGGCCGAGAGCCGCTCCGGGTCGCCGTCCTTCGCGGCAGCCTCGACCTCGTCGATGGCCGCCTCGATGAGCGTCGCGGGTGCGCTCGTCGAGACGCTTCCGCCCGCGCGCGAGGAGGTCGCGCGCGTCGGCGGCGAAGCGCCGCGCGTCGCGCCGGGTACGGTCGAGCTTGCGGACCGGGTCGGCCACGCGGTCGGCCCTCCGGCTACTCCTCCACCTTCAGCACCGCCAGGAACGCCTCCTGCGGGATCTCCACGGAGCCCACCTGCTTCATGCGCTTCTTCCCCTCCTTCTGCTTCTCGAGGAGCTTGCGCTTGCGCGAGATGTCGCCACCGTAGCACTTCGCGAGGACGTTCTTGCGGAAGGCCTTCACCGTCTCGCGGGAGATGATCTTCGCGCCGATGGCGGCCTGGATGGCGACCTCGTACATCTGCTTCGGGATCACCGTCTTGAGGCGCGCGCACAGCTCGCGGCCGCGCTGGTAGGCGTGCTCGCGGTGCACGATGATCGCTGAGCGCGTCCACCGGCTCGCCGTTGAGCAGGAAGTCGAGCTTCACGAGGTCGGCCTCCTCGTACCCCTTGAGCTCGTAGTCGAGGCTGGCGTAGCCGCGCGAGATGCTCTTCAGCTTGTCGAAGAAGTCGAAGACGACCTCGGCGAGCGGGAGGTCGTAGGTGATCTGGACGCGCCGCGTGCCGACGTACTTGAGGTCGCGCTGCACGCCGCGGCGGTCCTGGCAGAGCTTCAGGATCGCGCCCACGTCGTCGGTCCGGCCGTGGATGTGGCAGACGAGGATGGGCTCCTCGAGCTTCGCGATCCGCTGGATCGGCGGCAGCTTGGCCGGGCTGTCGATCTCGACGACGGCTCCCTGCGTGTCCGTGACCCGGTACACGACCGACGGCGCGGTGGTGATGAGCGCGAGCTCGTACTCGCGCTCGAGCCGCTCCTGCACGATCTCCATGTGCAGCAGGCCGAGGTAGCCGCAGCGGAACCCGAAGCCGAGCGCCTGCGAGGTCTCCGGCTCGAAGGTGAAGGCGGAGTCGTTGAGGCGGAGCTTCGTGAGCGCGTCGCGCAGCTTGTCGTAGTCGGCGGCGTCGATGGGGAAGACGCCCGCGAAGACCATCGGCTTCATGACCTTGAAGTCGGGGAACGGCTCCGCGGTCGGCCTCGTCAGCTCCGGTGATCGTGTCGCCGACCTTCGCGTCGTGCACGTCCTTCACGTTCGCGACGACGACGCCCACCTCGCCCGCGATGAGGCTCGGGACCGGCCGCGAGAACGGGGCGAAGACGCCCAGCTCCTGGACCTCGAACTCGCTGCTTGTTCGACCAGAGCAGGATCTTCTGCTTCGTCGCGAGGGTGCCCTCGAACACCCGGACCAGCATGACGACGCCGCGGTACGTGTCGTACCAGGAGTCGAAGATGATCGCCTTGAGCGGGCGCCTCGGGATCGCCCTTCGGCGGCGGCACCTTCTGGACGATCTGCTCCAGGATCTCGACGATCCCGATGCCCTCCTTGGCGGAGGCCGGCACCGCGTCCTTCGCGTCGAGCCCGATGACGTCCTCGATCTCGCGCCGGACCCCTTCGACGTCCGCCGACGGGAGGTCGATCTTGTTGATGACCGGGATGATCTCGAGGTCGTGATCGAGCGCCTGGTAGACGTTCGCGAGCGTCTGCGCCTCGACGCCCTGGCTCGCGTCGACGACGAGGACCGCGCCCTCGCAGGCGGCGAGCGAGCGCGAGACCTCGTAGGCGAAGTCCACGTGGCCGGGCGTGTCGATGAGGTTGAGCTCGTAGTCCTTGCCGTCGCGCGCCCGGTAGGCCATCCGGACCGTCTGGGCCTTGATGGTGATCCCGCGCTCGCGCTCGAGCTCCATGTTGTCGAGGAACTGGGCCTGCGCGTCGCGCTTCGAGACGGTCCCGGTCGCCTCGAGCAGGCGATCCGCGAGCGTCGACTTTCCGTGATCGATGTGCGCGATGATCGAGAAGTTGCGGATGTGCGCGTTCGAGGCGGCCATGGGGCGGTGGGCTTCTAACATGCCGCGCAGGGCGGTTCCATGCCGCGCCCGGCGCCGCTCGCGGCCGCGGCCGCTTCGGTCGGCGCGCGCCCTTCGCTCGGGGTGAGAGCCGTCCGCGTGCCCCTCCGCTGCGGGTCCCGCCGATGTCAGAGGTCCCGCGTAGCTTCCGCACCCGGTCGCGGTCGCGCCCCAAGTGGGCAGACCCGGAAAAAGGCCACATGTTGTGGGCGAGTAGACGTAGTGCACCATATGTTGTGGTAACGCGATTGACAGGTGGGGCTCGGCTGCTAGAGTGCTTCGGGCCCTGCGGAGTGCTGGCGGGGGCAGGAGGACGGGGTGGCGGCGTCGAGGGCAGGTCGGGGAAAGCACTTCTAGAACAACGCGATAACCCCTGGTTCACCAACGCGGGCCGGCCGGGGGTGGTTCGGGAACGGCGGATGCGACGCATCCGCCGAGGGGCAGGCGTTTGCCCGGAGCCGAGGGGCTCCCGGGTGGAGGGACCAGAGGATGATGGAGCGCGAAGTCTCGGTACCGCAGGGCGAAGGGCGCGAAGGCGCAGAAGAAGTCGGCCCGCCGCGGTCTGGCCGTGGAGCGGTACTTCACGACGAAGGGGGTCGATCCGGCCGAGGAGCTGGCCTGGGAGACCCGGACCGCCGCAGATCACCGGCGAGGGCGGCTCGCTCATCTTCGAGCAGAAGGACGTCGAGGTCCCGAAGACCTGGTCGCTGCTCGCGACCAACGTCGTCGCGTCGAAGTACTTCCGCGGCGACGCTCGGCACGGCCGGGCGCGAGCGCTCGGTGAGGCAGCTCGTCTCCCGCGTCGTGACGACCATCGGCGCCTGGGGACGCAAGGACGGCTACTTCGCGACGCGAGGACGACGCCGCCTGCGTTCGAGGCCGAGCTCTCGCACCTCATCTACCGGCAGAAGATGAGCTTCAACTCGCCGGTCTGGTTCAACGTCGGGGTCGAGGAGCACCCGCAGTGCTCCGCGTGCTTCATCAACTCCGTCGGCGACTCGATGGACTCGATCCTGAAGCTCGCCCACACCGAGGGCATGCTCTTCAAGTACGGCTCGGGCGCCGGCTCGAACCTCTCCAAGATCCGCTCCTCGAAGGAGCGGCTCTCCGGCGGCGGCGAGGCGTCCGGCCCGGTCTCCTTCATGCGCGGCTTCGACGCCTTCGCCGGCGTCATCAAGTCCGGCGGCAAGACCCGCCGCGCCGCGAAGATGGTCATCCTCGACGCCGACCACCCGGACATCGTCGAGTTCGTCGAGCTGCAAGGCCGACGAGGAGAAGAAGGCCTGGGCGCTCATCGAGGCCGGCTACGACGGCGGCTTCAACGTGCAGGGGCGGCGCCTACGACTCCGTCTTCTTCCAGAACGCGAACCACTCGCTCCGCGTCACCGACGCGTTCATGCGGGCGGTCGTCGAGGACCGGCGAGTGGGCCCTCACCGGCCGGCTCGACGCGAAGGTGGTCGAGACCGTCCGCGCCCGCGAGCTCATGGCGAAGGTGACCGAGGCCGCCTGGCTCTGCGGCGACCCGGGCATGCAGTTCGACACGCACCATCAACGCCTGGCACACCTGCCCGGAGCACCGACCGGATCAACGCGTCGAACCCGTGCTCGGAGTACATGTTCCTCGACGACACCGCCTGCAACCTCGCCTCGCTGAACCTCATGCACTTCCGGGCGATCGACGGCGGCTTCGACGTGGACTCCTTCAAGCGCGCGGTGGACCTCACCATCCTCGCGCAGGAGATCCTGGTCTCGAACGCCAAGTACCCCACCCCGGCGATCGGCAAGAACAGCGACGAGTACCGGCCCGCTCGGCCTCGGGTACGCCAACCTGGGCGCGCTCCTCATGGCGAGCGGCCTGCCCTACGACTCCGACGGCGGCCGCGCCTACGCCGGCGGCCATCACGGCGCTCATGACCGGCGAGGCGTACGCCATGACCGCCCGGATCGCCGAGCGGATGGGCGCCTTCGCCGGGTACGAGAAGAACCGCGACCCGTTCCTCGGCGTCGTCCGCAAGCACGCCGCAGCACGTCGACCGGATCGACCCGACCCTCGTCGAGCGCGAGCTGGTCTCGCGCCGCCCGCGACGCCTGGGCGGACGCGCTCCGGACCGGCACCGCCGCCGGCTACCGGAACGCCCAGGTCACGGTGCTCGCCCCCACCGGCACCATCGGCTTCATGATGGACTGCGACACGACCGGCATCGAGCCGGACATCGCCCTCGTGAAGTACAAGAAGCTCGTCGGCGGCGGCGTCCTCAAGATCGTGAACAACACGGTCCCGCTCGCGCTCCAGAAGCTCGGCTACTCCGCCGAGACCATCTCCTCGGCCCTGCAGTTCATCGACGAGATGGAGACCATCGAGGGCGCCCCGGGCCTCGACGGCGAGCACCTCGCCGGTCTTCGACTGCGCCTTCAAGCCCCACAACGGCACGCGGTCCATCCACGTACATGGGCCACATCCGGATGATGGGCGCGGTCCAGCCGTTCCTGTCCGGCGCGATCTCGAAGACGGTCAACATGCCGCCCTCGGCGACGCCGCGAGGACATCGAGACGGCTTACCTCGAGGCCTGGAAGCTCGGCCTCAAGGCCATCGCGATCTACCGCGACGGCTGCAAGCGGAGCCAGCCGCTCAACACCAAGCAAGCGACGCCGCCAAGGGCGAGGCGAAGCCGACCGAGGAGCAGCAGCGCCTCGCGCGGCGGCGCCTCCCGGACGAGCGCCGGTCGATCACCCACAAGTTCTCGATCGGCGGCCACGAGGGCTACATGACCGTCGGCATGTACGACGACGGCACGCCGGGCGAGCTCTTCGTGACGATGGCGAAGGAGGGGTCGGTCGTCTCGGGCCTCATGGACAACTTCGCGACGATGATCTCGATGTCGCTCCAGTACGGCGTCCCGCTGAAGGTCCTCGCGGACAAGTTCAGCCACACGCGGTTCGAGCCGTCGGGCTTCACCGGGAATCCCGGAGATCCCCATCGCGAAGTCGATCACCGACTACATCTTCCGGTGGCTCGCCCTGAAGTTCCTCCCGGCGGAGGACGGCGGGCAGGCCCAGCCGTACCTGCCCGGCGTGGAGCCGGCGCCGCCGAAGAAGGCCTCGCAGAAGACCATCGAGACGAGGCCGGCGAACGAGCCGACGCCGCTGGCGAACGGCGCGATGGAGAAGCAGACCGACGCCCCGCCCTGCCCGACCTGCGGGTCAGATCACGGTGCGGAACGGCGCCTGCTACAAGTGCCTGAACTGCGGCAGCACGACCGGCTGTTCCTAGCGGCGGCCTCAGTCGCCGCTGCCGGGCGGTGACGCGGGACCGATCGGTCCTTCGACTCCGCTCGGCCTCCGGCCTCGCTACGCTCAGGACGAACGGATCCCACGCTGGATCCACCGTTCGTCCTGAGCGTACCCGTTCGCCCTGAGCGTAGGGACCGCGGAGCGGTCCCGGAGTCGAAGGGCGCCCCGCGCGTGCTCACCTGAACTCTCTCGCCCTCCGTCCCACCGCCGGCGCGAGGGCGAGGGGCGCGACCGAGTCCACCTTCACGTTCACCACCGCCCCGTTCCGCTCGAGCCGCCCCCGGGCGACGAGGTACGGGGCGCCGCGGACCACGGTCCGGCAGCGCTCGTAGACCTCCGGCATCACGACGAGGTTCGAGATGCCGGTCTCGTCCTCGAGCGACAGGAAGACGATCCCGCCCGCCGTCTCCGGCCGCTGCCGGACGATGACGAGCCCCGCCACCTCCACCGGCGTCCGGTCCGGCAGCCGCGTCAGCTCGCGGGCGGTCCGGATGCGCCCCGGGGCGAGGGCCGGCCGCAAGACCGCCATGGGGTGACCGCGGGCGGAGAGCCCCGCGGTCGCGAAGTCGGCCGAGACCTCCTCCGCCGCGGTCGCCTCGGGGAGGCCCGGATCGGGCTCGGCCGGCGCCACCCCGGCGAAGAGGTCCCCGGGGTCGGTCTCCACCCCGAGGCTCGACCAGATCGCGCTCCGGCGGTCCGGGGCGAGGGCGCCGAGGGCACCCGCCTCGGCGAGGCGCACGAGCCAGGCCCGGGAGATGCTCCGCCCGGCGCACGAGGTCGCCGAGGGAGGCGAAGGGTCCGGCCCGGCGTGCCGCGACGACGGCGTCGCCCACGGCGCGCGGGAGGCCGCGGAGGGCGTGGAGGCCGACCCGGAGGCACGGGGCCTCCCCGGGCGCGGCGGGCGCGCCCGGCGCCGCGCCCTCGAGCGCGCTCTCCCACCCGCTCGCAGCGACGTCCACCCCCCGCACCTCGACGCCGTGGCGCTTCGCGTCCTCGACGAGCGTGTGGGGCGCGTAGAACCCCATGGGCTGGCTGTTCAGCAGGGCGCAGGCGAAGGGGGCCGGGTGGTAGCGCTTCAGCCACGCCGAGGCGTAGACGAGGAGCGCGAAGGAGGCGGAGTGCGACTCGGGGAAGCCGTACCCCGCGAACCCCAGGAGCTGGCTGAAGATGATCTCCGCGTCCGCCGCGGCGATGCCCCGCGCCGCCATGCCCGCGAGCAGCCGCGCCTTCATCGCCTGGATCCGCTCGTGCGAGCGGCGGTGGGTCATGACCCGCCGCAGCTCGTCCGCCTCCCCGGGCGTGAAGCCCGCCGCGACGACGGCGAGCCGCATGATCTGCTCCTGGAAGAGCGGGACGCCCAGCGTCTTCGCGAGGACCGGCTCGAGCGGCGGGTACGGGTAGCGGACCTTCTCCTTGCCGTCCCGCCGGCGCAGGTACGGGTGGATCATCCCGCCCTGGATCGGCCCGGGGCGGACGATGCCCACCGAGATGACGAGGTCGTAGAAGTTCCTCGGCTTGAGCCGCGGAGCGAGGGACATCTGCGCCCGCGACTCGACCTGGAAGACGCCGATCGAGTCGGCCCGCGTGAGCATCTCGTAGACGGCCGGGTCCTCGGCGGGGATGGTCGCGAGCGAGTCCGGCTGCGGCAGGCGGTCGGCGAGCGCCGGCGCGGGCCGGTGGCGGGCGAGGAGCGCGAGCGTCCGCGAGAGCGCCGTCAGCATCCCGAGGCCGAGGAGGTCCACCTTCAGGAGGTCGAGCTCGGCGAGGTCGTCCTTGTCCCACTGGACGATGGTTCGCCCGGGCATGGCGGCGGGCTCGATGGGCACGGTCTCGCAGAGCGGCCGGCGGGTGATGACGAAGCCGCCGACGTGGATGGAGAGGTGGCGCGGGAAGCCGACGAGCTCGCGGGCGAGCTCGAGGACGAGCCGCACCGCTCCGAGTCGACCCCGTCGAGCCCCGCCCGCCTGCACGGCCTCCGGGCCGAGCGTCGCGAGGTCGTCGTACATCCCGAGCTGCTTGGCGAGCCGGTCCACCTGGGCGACGGAGAGCCCGAGGGCCTTGCCGACGTCGCGCACCGCCGACTTGGCGCGGTAGGTGATGACCTCGCAGACCATCCCGGCCCGGTCGCGGCCGTAGCGCGCGTAGACGTACTGGAGGACCTCCTCGCGCCGCTCGTGCTCGAAGTCCACGTCGATGTCGGGCGGCTCGCCGCGCTCGGCGGAGATGAACCGCTCGAAGAGGAGCCCCATGCGCACGGGGTCGATGGCGGTGATCCCGAGGACGAAGCAGATGGCGGAGTTCGCCGCGCTCCCCCGTCCCTGGCAGAGGATCCCGCGCGACCGCGCGAACCGGACCACGTCCCAGACCGTGAGGAAGTAGCTCGCGTACCCGAGCTCCTCGACGAGGGTGAGCTCCTTCGCGAGCTGCCGGGCGACGTCCTCGGGCGGCTCGCCACGGTAGCGCCAGCGCGCGCCCTCTCGCACGAGCTCGCGGAGGAGCGGAATTCCGGTCAGGTCGTCGGGGGTCGTCACACCGACGGCTGGCGCCGCCGGGCGCCAGACGTCGCGGGAGACGCCCGGGCGCGCGGCGGCGCCCGGAGCCTCGGTCGCGCGTTCCCCGGCCGCGCTCGCGGGGTCGTGGTCGGCGGTCGCGGTCGGCAGAGACAGCCGCCGCCGTCCGGAGCCTCGGCGCCGGCACGGGCGCCATCGCCGCCTCGCGCTCGCCCTGCCCCGGGCTCGACATCGCGACGGCGGCGCCCTCGACGAGCGACCCCGCGTCCACCACCACCGGCGGCAGCGGGTGCTCGCCGCGGATCTCCTCCATCCGGAACCGGCAGGTCTCGGCGATGGCGGCGGCGTTCTCGAGCCCCTCCGGGAAGTCGGGCCACAGCCGCGCCATCTCCTCCGGCCCCTTCAGCGTCCGCTCGGCGTTCGGGAAGAGCCTGCGGCCGGCGCGGTCCACCGGCGCCCCGAGCCGGACGCAGGTGAGGACGTCCTGCAGCCGCTGCCTGGCGCGCGCGTGGGTGTGGACGTCGTTCGTGACCGCCACCGCGATGCCGAGCCGGTCGGCGATCGATCGGGCCGCCCGCGTCCGCGCCTCCTCCCCGGCGATCCGGTGGCGCGCCACCGCGAGGGCGAGCCGTCCCCCGAACGCCTCCCGGAGCTTCGCCGCCGCGTCGCCGTCCGCCCCCGGGTAGAGCGCGAACAGCCCGCGCGCCCGGGCCCGCACCTCGTCGAGCGGGACGCGGACGTCCTTCCGCTCGCGCCGCGCGGGCGCGCCCTCCCCGTCCCCGACCGGCGCGCCGTGGGCGAGGGTGACGAGGCGGCAGAGCCCGGCGTAGCCCTCCCGATCCTGCGCGAGCAGGACGAGGGGCACGGCGCGCCCGAGCTCGAGCCCGCGCCACCGACAGCTCGACCCCGACGACGAGGGGCAGGGCGCGCCGCTTCGCCTCGGCGTGGGCGCGCACGATCCCGTAGAGCCCGTTCACGTCGGCGACGGCGAGGGCGGAGAGGCCGAGCTCGGCGGCCCGCGCGACGAGCTCCTCGGGGTGGCTCGCGCCGGCGAGGAACGAGAAGCAGGAGCGGCAGCGGAGCTCGGCGTAGCGCGGCGTCTCCCGCCCGGGCTGGTCCGGCGCGGGCATCAGTCGAAGAATCCGTGCAGCCAGAGCCGGCCGTCGCCGCCGTCGCGGAACACCCAGCAGTCGCCGAGCCCCTCGAGGCGGACGCGGTAGTAGTCGCGATCGAAGGGGCCCGCCCACCACTCGCCCCGGAGCCGCTCCGGGCCCTCGAAGGCGAGGACGGCCCGGGGGCGGCCGTCCACCCGGAGCGCCGTGAGCCGGCCCCCCTCCCCCTCCGCCACGACCGGCGCGGGCGCGGCGAGGAGGCGTGTCGGTCGCGGCGGCTCGGGGGCGTCGACCGCCGCCGGCGCCGAGGTCCGCCGGCGGCGCCCCCCGGAGCGGAAAGGCACGGGGCGGTAGGCCCCCTCGGGCCGGTGCCGGTCCACCGGCTCCGCCGCGAAAAGGGCGGCGTCCCCGAGCCGGACCGCGAGCCGCGCGAGGACGCCCTCGAGGGCCGCGAGCGCCTCGGGGCGATCGCCGATGGCGAGCTGCTCGGGCGCGACCGCCGCCACCTCCACCGCCACGAGCCGCAGCGCCACCACCGCGGCGGGGAGCCGGAGCGAGAAGAGGTGCTCCTTCATCGGGAGGAGCCAGCGGCCGGGGGCGGCGCTCGCGGCGGCGAGGGGCACCTCCAGCCGCTCCTCGCCACGCGGATCGAGCCGCAGGACGACCCGGAGCCGGGTCGCGCCGAGGCCGCGCCCGGCGAGGCGTGCCGCCACGCGGTCGGCGAGCCGCTTCAGCGCGAAGAGGAGCGGCTCGGCGCTCTCCACCGGCCCCTCGAGATCGAGCCCCTCCTCCGGGAGCGTCCGCGGCACGTACGGGACGAGGGGCGAGTCGTCCTCGCCGCGGGCGAGCCGCGCCGCGAGGACGCCCGCCGGTCCGAACCGGTGCGCGAGCGTTCCCTCGGGCAGCGCCGCGAGGGCGCCGGCGCGGTCCACCCCGAGCGCGGCCAGCCGGGCCGCGACGTCTGGCCCGAGCCCGAGGGCGCCGACCGGCAGCGCGGCGAGGGCGGCGGCGGCCCCGTCCGGTGGCACCCACGCGACGGGCCCTTCGGAGAAGGCGGCGAGGGCACGGGCCGGTCCCCGCCCGGTCGCGACCGCCGCACGCGCCGCGTAGCCCATGTCCCGGGCGATGGCCAGGGCGCGGCGGGCGAGGAGCTCCTCCGCGTCCCGCGCCGGGCCGCGCTCGCGTCCCGCGGCGCCCCCGCGGCCCGGCTCGGGGGCGAGGAGGTAGGCCGCGCTCGCGTCGAGGAGGAGCGCGTCCGGCGCGGCGAGCTCCACCGCGGGCGCGAGGCCGAGGAGGGCCTCCGCGAGGGCGCGGAGCGCCGCGGCGTCGGCCACCGGGTCGGCAGGGACGGTCTCGAGGCAGCCGCAGGCGGCGAGGGCCTCGGGCAGCGTCGCCCCTGGGCGCACCCCCTCCGCTCGCGCCTCCGGGTCGGCGCAGAGGATCCGGCCTTCCGAGACCACCGCGACCGGCCGCCCGGCGCGGGCCGCCCCAGGGCCGTGCTCGGCGCGGGCGGGTCCGTCACGCACGTCGGGCGGCGCCCGTCCGCGGAGCACCCGCTGGAGCGGCAGATCCGGGATCCGGACCGCGACGACCCGCGGGCCGGCCTCACGCGACACGTCCGCCTCCCCCGGCGCGGGCCGCCCCGACGCCCGCCCCGGTCCCCGCGCGCCGCGCCACGATCCGGCCGTGGCTCGCGTCGAGCTCGAGCCGGATCGCCCCGGGCAGCCGGAGCCCGCCGCGGGCGCCGGCGAGCCACAGCCCCACCGCTCCGCCGCGCTCCGCCGCGGCCTGGAGCCGCCGCCCCACAGCGTCCGCCCCCGGGACCACCGGCGGCAGCGGCACGTCCATGACGACCGCCGCGAACGCGCCGGACGCGAGCACCGCCTCGGAGGCCCACAGCGCCGCCCGCCACGCCGGCTCGGCCCTCGGCGGCGGCGCGCCGCCGGGCCCTGCGGGCGGGCGCACGACGAGCAGCCGCCCGAGGTCCACTCCCCGGGCCGCGGCGGCGGGCGGGTAGAGCTCTCCCCGCCCGTCGACCCAGGCGAAGAGGTCTTCCTCCCCGAGCGCTGCGACGAGCGACAGCGCGACCGCGGTCTTCCCGCTCGCCGGTCCGCCGGCGAGCTCCACGAGCGCCCCCCGGGCGAAGCCGCCCCCAGGCAGCAGCGCGTCGACCGCCTCGACGCCGGAAGGGACGAGCCCCTCCCGGCGCCCGGGGCGGCGCTCGATGCGGCGGATCTCCTCCCGGAGCCTCGCCACCACGAGAGTCGCCGCGGCGGGCTCCGCTTCTGGGGCCCCCTGGGGGGCAAGGTGGCGCTCTCCGGCGTCGGGCAGGTGAGACATGAACCGCGGCTCCTCCGTTCCCGGACCATACCTATACGTCCGTTCAGGTAGCAAGCCGGTCTGACAGGGCCTCCCTCCCGGCGTCCCCGCGGCTGGCGGGCCGCAGGAGGGGCCCGTGGCCCTTGCTGTGTCCCCGGACGAGCACGAGCGTAAGTGCGCCAATCACGACGCGACACGGCGGTCTGCCTGGTCCGTCTTCAGCGGAACACGGGAGGGAACGATGAAGGTCAGCAAGGGAATCGTCGCAGGTCTCGGAATCGCGGGGCTCCTGATCGCGCTCCCGGCGAGCGCGCAGTCGTCCAGCAGCGGCTCCTCGGGGTCGATGGGGTCCGGCTCGTCGGGGAGTAGCGGCTCGTCCGGATCGATGGGCTCCGGCTCGAGCTCGTCCGTCGAAGTCGGATTCCGTCGAAGTCGAGCGGCTCGTCCGGCTCCATGGGGACGGGCTCGGGGTCCTCGAGCTCCGGCTCGATGGGCGGCTCGTCGGGATCGCTCGGGTCGTCCGGCGGCAGCGCCTCGAGCTCCAGCAGCTCGCAGGTGACCGGGAAGGTCGACAAGATCGACAAGTCGAACAACCAGCTCTCGCTCCAGCTCAAGGTGAGCGACTCGACCCAGGTGATGAAGGACGGCCAGACCGCCTCGCTCTCGGACATCAAGGAAGGCGATCAGGTCCGCGCGAGCTTCTCGCCGAGCGGCCAGGTGCAGCGGATCGACGTCGTGAGCTCGGGGAGCGGCAGCTCCGGCTCGCCGAGCTCGACGCCAGGGTCGAGCAGCACGCCCGGCGGGTCGAGCAGCACGCCCGGCAGCTCCGGCTCGAAGCGCGGCTACTAGCGCGCGTCCCGCAGCAACGCGAAGGGCGGGCGGCCTCGAAGGCCGTCCGCCCTTCTCGATTCTCGTCGCAGCGGCGGGGCTACGACGCGCGGTCCCGCTGCGCCGGACGCTCCGCGCCCTTGGCGTCCTGCTGCGCGATCTCGGCGCGGACCTTGTCCATGTCGAGGGCGCGGACCTGCCGGATGAGGTCCTCGAGGCCGGCCTCGGGGAGCGCGCCCGGCTGCGAGTAGAGGAGGACCTTGTCCCGCAGGATCATGAGGGTCGGGATCGATCGGATGTCGAAAGCGCTGGCGAGGTCGGGGCTCGCCTCGGTGTCGACCTTGCCGAACGTGATGTCCGGGTGCGTCTGCGCGACCTTCTCGTAGGTCGGCGCGAACGAGCGGCAGGGTCCGCACCAGGCGGCCCACCAGTCGAGGAGGACGATCCCGTCCTTCTCCGCGACCTGCTTGAAGTTGGCGCTCGTGACCTCGACGGTGGCGTTGCCCATGGCGACGATGTCCTCCCCCGCGCCCGCCGATCCGTTCGGCCGCCGGCACTCGTCCGTCAGATCCTGGGCGCGGCAAAAGGATTCCGCGGCCCCCGGCGGGGGGGGCCACGGGCCCGCGGGCCCGGGCGCGGGGGACGCGCCCGGCCTCCCGCGCGCTACCGGGTCGGCGGGTACTTGTGCAGCTTGCGCTGGAGCGAGCGGCGGTGGATTCCGAGGCGGCGCGCCGCCTCCGAGATGTTGCCGCCGCAGTCGGAGAGGACGCGCTGGATGTGCTCCCACTCCGCCCGGGCGAGGGAGGGCGTATCGATGCCCTTCTCCTTGGCGGTGTTCGTGCCCGCGAGCGCGGCGAGGATCTCGTCCGCGTCGGCGGGCTTCGGGAGGTACCCGATCGCCCCCTCGCGCACCGCCTCGACCGCCGTGGCGATCGAGCCGTAGCCGGTGAGCATGAGGACGCGCGTCGCGGGGTCCTGCCGCTTCAGCTCGCGGAGCAGCTCGAGGCCGTTCCCCCCCGGCATGCGGAGATCGAGGACCGCCATCTCCGGCGAGTCCTTCGCCACCTCGCGGAGCGCGTCGTCGCTCGAGCCCGCCGTCCGGACCTCGTACCCGCGCGAGCGGATCGCGGTGGCGAGCCGCTCGCGGAGGACCTCGTCGTCGTCCACGAGGAGGATACTGGGGAGGCTGTCGCGGTTCACTTCGGTCTGGTTCATGAGGTGCTCCTCTCGGCGGCGTCCGCCGCCGGCAGATCCATCCACGCCTCGGTCCCCTCACCGGGGCGCGATGCGATGTGGAACTCGCCGTCGAGCTGCTCGGCGAGCGCGCGGGTCAGGAAGAGACCGAGCCCCATCCCATCTCCCGGTCCCTTCGTGGTGAAGAACGGCTCGCCGACGCGGGCGAGGATCTCCGGGGGCATCCCTGGGCCGCGGTCCCGCACGGCGGCGTGGACGCGTCCCCGCTCCGCCGTGATCCGGAGCGCCACCGGCGCGTCCGGCTGCGAGGCCTGCAGCGCGTTCTTGAGAAGCCCGCGGAGCGCGTCGCCGAGGGCGAGCACCGGCCCGACGATCGCGGCATCCGGCGCGACGTGCTCGACCGTCACGCGGTGGCGCATCGGGAGCCCGTCCAGGGCGGCGTCGACCCAGGTCTGGCCGGTGATCCGCGCGAAGGCCTCGCCGGCATGCTCCCCGGCGCGCGCGGACATGCGGTTCAGGATCGACCGGCAGCGCCCCACCATCTCGCGGATGAGCTTCAGGTCGCCCCGGACCTCGTCGCGCTCGTCCTGGCAGAGCGCGCGCTCGAGCTCCTTCGCCACGACGGCGATGGTGCCGAGCGGGGTCCCGAGCTCGTGGGCCGCCCCGGCGGCGAGGGTCGCGAGGGAGGCGAGCTTCTCGCGACGCGCGGCGTGCACCCGGGCCCGCTCGAGCTCCCGGTCGCGCTCGGCGAGCGCGCTCGAGACGCGCTGCACGAAGAACACGACGAAGATCGCCGCGAGCGCCAACGCGACCCACATGCCGCGCAGGTGGGCCTCCATCGCGTGGACGTTGTCGACCAGCATCCGCACGTGGTGGTGGGGGCCGACGAGGGTCTCGTGGACGAAGAGGCTGCCGAAGCCGAGCAGGCTCACGGACATGAGCCCCCAGGACCAGCGGGGCGGCAGGAGCACCGCCGCCAGTGCGACGTTCACGAGGTACAGGGTCGAGAACGGGTTCGAGGCGCCGCCCGTCAGGTCGAGGAGCACCGTCAGGACCACGACGTCGAGGATCATGACGGCGGCGATCGCTCCGTCGGTCACCCGGACGCGGGCCGCCCAGGCGCCCAGGGCGAAGTTCCCGACCACCTCGACCACCAGGAGGCCGACCAGGGTCGTCGACGGGAGGGCGATCCCGGTGAGGGCGTCCGAGGCGACGATGACCACCGCCTGACCGAGGATCGCCCACCAGTGAAGCTGGACGAGCCACGACAGGTGGATCCGGCCGCGCTCGTCCTCGCCGGCGCGGGCGCCGCCGCGCGTCACCTCTTCCGAGGCGGCAGCCGAGCTCCCGAGCTCCGCGGGGGCGAGCGTGTGGGCCGAGGTGGCTTGCATCCGCGGGTACTTTCGTCGGGCGAAAAGTACCACACCCGAACGCGTGCGGCGCAGGCGCGACACGGTGCCGCAGCGCGCGCTTGACCCCGCCGATCCCTCCCCGTACGTTCGCGCGCCATGCGCATGCGCGGTCGTCGCCGTACGCTCGCCTCCACGCTCGCCGATGCCCTCGCTGGGAATCGCGCCGCTCAGGCGGTCGCCCTCCCGGCAGCCTTCGCGGAGGCGTGCGGGCCCCGCCTCGCCCGCGAGGCGTCGGTCCGCGGCGTCACGCGCGAGGGGCGGCTCCTCGTGGTCGTGCGGACGGAGGCGTGGGCGGCGCAGGTGCGCGAGCTCGCTCCGGTCCTGTGCGAGCTGCTGAACGCCCGCCTGGGCCGCACGGTGGCGAGCGGCCTCGACGTCCACGTCGCGGCGGAGAGGTGATGCGTCGTCCCTCCGCCGCGTGCGCCGCCGCGCTCGCCATCGCCCTCGCTCCGACCGCGGCGCTCGCCGTCGCGGAGTACGGAGCCGAGCCTGCCTCCGCCCCGTCGCGCCTCGAGGCGCGCGCCCTCGAGGCGGTCCGGGCCCGGCTGCGCCCGGCTCCCCGCACCTCGGGCGCCCTCGTCGCCGCGGCGCGGGAGCTCGCGGCGCGGGCCGCCGCGGGAGCGCGCGACCCCATCGGGCGACCGGCGCTCCGGGCGGCCCTCGCCCGCGCCCTCGCCGCGGACCCCTCCCCCGCCGCCCTCCTCGTCTCCGCCGCGCCCGAGGACGTGCCCGCTGCGGTCGCCCGGGCGCTGACCCGCACCGCCGCGACGCACGCCGGCGCGGGCGCCGTCGAGCGAGACGGGACCGCTTTCGTGGTGGTGCTGCTCTCGGAGCGCCGGGCGCGCCTCGACCCGTTCGCCCGCGACCTCCCCGCCGGCGCCCGGGCCATCCTCTCCGGCGAGCTCGTCGCGCCGCTCGCGAGCCCACGCGTGTTCGTGACCCGGCCCTCCGGCGAGGTCGTCGACGCGGGCGGCGGCGCCGGGCGCGCGTTCCGCGTGCCCCTCGAGTTCCCGGGGCCGGGGCGCCACGTGGTCGAGGTGGTCGGCGAGGGTGAGGGCGGCCCGGAGGTGGCGGCGCTCCTCACCGTCGCGGCGGGCGGTGCGTCGCTCGACGCTCCCCCGCGCGGCGCCACCGCGCCGGAGCCCGCCGATGCCGCCGCGAGCGAGGCCGGCGTCCTCGCCGCCCTCAACGCCACCCGCGCCCGGCACGGCCTCTCCCCGGTCGCCGCGGCCCCCGAGGTTGCGGCGGTGGCGCGGCGGCACGCCGCGGCCATGGCGGCCGCCGGGCGGGTCGCTCACGTCCTCCCCGGCTCGCCGGACGCGGGCGCCCGGCTCCGGCGCGCCGGCGTCCCCTACCGCCGCGCCTACGAGAACGTCGGGCGGGACGCCACCGCCCTCGAGGCCCACGCCGGGCTCGAGGACAGCCCCGCCCACCTCGCGAACGTCCTGCGGCCCGCCGCGACGCGCGCCGGGCTCGGCGTCGCCCGCGCGAAGCTCCCCTCGGGCGAGCCGACGGTCTATCTCGCGGAGGTGCTGCTCGAGCCGCCCGATGACGGCGCGGCGAGCCCTCTCACCCCCGACGCGCGGGTCCGGGAGGCCCTCTGGCGGGAGCGGGCGCGGCTCGGGCTCGCTCCGCTCACGGCGGACGCCGCCCTCGACGCCCTCGCCCGCGAAACGGCGGCGGCGATGCGGACCCGGGACGAGCCCGAGACCGACGGCCTCGCCGAACGCGCCCTCGGGCTCCGGCGGCGGATCGCGGCGGTGGACGTGTTCGTGGCGGGGGGCCCCGACGACGCGGCCCGCTCGGCGAACCTGAAGGACGCCCGCTTCGCGCGCGTGGGCGTCGGCGTCGCCTCGGGGGACAGCGCGAGGTTCGGAAAGGCGCGGCTGTGGATCGCGGTCGTCTACACCGACTAGGTGAGCCGGCGCTGCTGCGCGTAGCTCTCGATGCCGCCCTCGACCTCGGGCTCCTGGGCGTGGAGCTCGCACCGGGTGCAGGTCCAGCTGTTCCAGCCGCGCTTCACCGCCTCGTCGAGGCAGTTGTCGTAGAAGGTGCAGAAGAGGTTGCGGTGCCCCTCGACCCCACGGTCGGGGTTGATGGGCGCCGTGAGCTCGGTCGGGCTAGGCTTGGCGAGCACGATGGATTCCTCCGGATGGTTGACCCATCCCGCTGCGCACCGCTGGAGCGCGTCGCGACCCCCTCCGGTCGCCGCCGACCCCCCTCTGCGGGATCCGGCGAGCCGCCGACCGCTCGGCTGGCGGGCTATATCTCAACCCCCCGATAGGCGAGTCAAGACCCCCTCCCCGCGCATGGAGCGCTCCACGCCATCGTCCGCCGAAACCGCCGTCCGCCGCCGGACTTACGCGTGCGCGGCGCTCTCGGTCGCACTCGCCGTGGCGTCCGTGCCCGCGCCGGCGCGCGCCGCCGAGCCGCTGTGCGACTGGCTCTTATCCCTCGGCCGGGCCGCGCAGGCGCAGGCGGATCGCGACTACGTGCACGCCGAGGCGGAGGCGAGCCGCGCGCTGCGCGCCCGCCCGCGCGGCCCCGCCGCCGCGCGGGCGCAGGCGTCGATCGGGCTCGCCCTCCTCGCCCTCGAGGAGCCGTCGCGCGCCGCGGAGGCCCTCGAGGTCGCGCTCGGCTCGCCCATCCCGGCGCGGGTCCACCTCTCCGCCGCCCGGGCCGAGGCGCTCCTCGCCGCCGGCGACGCGCCGCACGCGGCCCGGCTCTTCGCGGACGCGGCGCGGGGCGGGGATCTCGCCGTCGCGCGCAGGGCCTCGCTGCGCGAGGCGCAGGCGCTCCTCTCGAGCGGCCTCGCCGCGGAGGCGGTGCCGGACCTCGAGGCGGTGCTCCGGCGACCGCTCGACCCCGACGCCGCCGCCGCGGCCCGCCTCGCCCTCGCGCAGGGAGAGCGGACGCTCGGCCAGGACGAGCTCGCGGTGGGGACGCTGCGCGCCCTCTGGCTCGAGCTCCCCGATCGCCCGGAGGCCCGCGCCGCCGGAGAGACCCTCGCGTCCTGGCGCGCGGCGGGCGGTCCGGTGCCGCCCGAGTCGGCCGCCGACCACGTGGCGCGGGCCGAGCGGCTCGTCGCCGCCGGGCGGCCCGAGGAGGCCCTCGTCTCCCTCGACGCCGCGGCGCGCGCCGACGAGCCCGAGCTCGACGCGGAGCGGGCCGCCCTGCTCCGCGCCCTCGCGCTGCTCGCCCTCGGGCAGCAGGCCGAGGCCGAGCGCGTGGCGCTGCCGCTCGCCGGCGCCCGGGACGACGGTGTCCAGCGCGGCGCGCGCCTCGTCCTCGCCCGCGTCGCCGCCCGGGCCGGCCGCGTGGAGGAGGCGAGCCGGTTCCACGCCGACGTGGGGCACGGCCGCGCCGCGATCCCGGGCCTGCCCGAGTGGAAGCAGCGCGACGTGGGCGACGAGTCCTCGTTCCTCTCGGCCTGGCTCTTCTACGACGCCGGCGACCACGAGCGGGGCATCGCCGCCCTCGAGGCGTTCGCCCGGGCGAACCCGCGCTCGCGGCGCGCCGAGGACGCGCTCTGGTTCGCGGCCTGGGCGCGCTACCGCCTCGGCCGGACCGAGGAGGCGGACCACGCCTTCGCCCGCCTCGCCCGCGGCCCCCTCGCCGACGCCGCGCTCTACTGGCGCGCGCGCCTCGCCCGCGGCCCCGCCGCGCAGCGCGCCCTCTACCGGTCCGCCGTAGCCATGGGGGGCGACGGTTGGTACGCGCTCCTCGCGCGCATCCGGCTCGCCGGCCTCGGCGAGCCCGTGCGCCGGCCGCGCCTCCCCGCCGCGCGCCCGCTGCCGGAGGTCCTCGACGCCTGGGCCGGAGGGCGCCTCGCCGTCGCGGTGGAGCTCCTCGGGCTCGGGATGCGGGACGAGGCGCTCACCGAGCTGCGGGATCTCTCTCGCTCCGGGCGCGTCCGCGGCGCCGCGCCGCTCGTCGCGCAGCTCGCGTCCTTCGCGGGCGACTTCGAGACCCCCTTCCGCCTCGCCCGGGACCACATGGCGGCCACCCGGCGGACGATGCGCTGGCTCTACCCCGAGCCGCTCCCGGAGCTCCTCCCGGCGGCGGCCCGGCGCTGCGGCCTCGATCCCGCCCTCCTGCTCGCGGTGATGCGCCGCGAGTCGTCCTTCCGCGCGGACGTCCGGAGCGCGGCGGGGGCGGAGGGGCTGCTGCAGCTCCGGCCGGCGACCGCCGAGCGGCTCGGGGCGATGCTCGGCTTCGGCGCCGGGCTCGGCGCGCGGCTGCGCGACCCGGAGGTCGCGATCCCGGTCGGCGCGCACTACCTCGGGCTCCTCGTGACGCGCTTCGGCGAGCCCGCCCTCGCCGTCGCCGCCTACAACGCCGGCCCCGCGCCGGTGGCGGCGTGGGCGACCGAGCGCGCCGGCATGCCGCTCGACGCGTGGGTGGAGTCCATCCCGTACCGCGAGACCCGCGGGTACGTGAAGGTGGTCCTCGCCGAGTGGGACGCGTACCGCGCCGTCGCCGGCGAGGCCACGCCGCCCCTCGACCCGGACCGGCGCGTGAAGGCCCCGGCGCCGGGCGTCGCCTTCTAGCGGAGCGTGCCGCGACCGTCGTTGACGAGCGGGATCACGACGGCGGCGGTTCCCCCGAGGGGCTGGACCAGCACGTCCGGCGGGACGCCGGGCGCGAGCCGCGCCGGCGCGAGGACCCGCACCGTGGCGGGCGTCCTCGAGGCGTAGGCGTATCCGCCGCCCGCGCCGCCGACGAGGACTTCGACCCCGCCGAACATCGCCGCCGCGACGACGTCGGCGATCCCGTCCCCGGTGACGTCGGCCACCACGGCGCTCTGGAGACCGTCGGTCGTCCCGGAGACCGTGACGTTCGTCCCGAAGAGCGCTCCGCCGGCGACCGTGGCGGTGAGGAGGCCCGGCGAGACCCCGTTCGCGGCGAGGAAGAGCGCCGAGCGGCCCGGGTCCGGCAGGTGGCCGACGTACGACTGCATGCCGAGCGCGTTCGCGCCGCTCGCGGCCGTCGGCGCCGACCACGCGCCGAAGGCGCCCGGTCCCGGGTCGAAGATCGCCGAGGAGAGGCTCGGCGGCGACCCGTAGTTCCCGCAGGCCGCGATCGCGGTGGCCGCCCCGTCCCCCACCGGCGCCACGCGGCACTCGCTCGACGAGGAGAGCGAGGTCGCCGCGTGGAGCGCGGCGCCGGGGCCGGTCGGCCGGATGAGGTGCAGCGCAGGTGCTCCGCCGGCGACCGAGCGGCTCGCCCAGAGGTCCGACGCCTTCCCCGGGACCGGCTCCGCGCGCAGGCCGGCGAGGATCGTCGTGAACGGGGAGCTCCCCGCGTCCCGGACGTCGAGCGCGGCGGGCGGCCCGAGCTGGCCGGTCACGATGCTCGCGGTCCAGAAGGCGCCGAGCGCGTCCTGCCAGGTGACCCCCATCCCGCCGCCCCACAGCCTCCCCACCGCGAGGGCGACCGCCGCCCGCGGGATCGCGAGCTCGCTCTCGAACGCGAGCTGGTGGCCCGAGCCGAGGAGGACCGCGATCCCCGGCGTCGGGGTGGCCGTGACGACGTCGTCGAGCCCGTCCCCGTCCACGTCGGCGACCGCGAGCGGACCGGGGGCCTCGAAGCGAGGGCGGACGCCGAACCCGAGGCCGTCGCCGTAGTGGACCTCCGCGACCGCGCCGGTGGCGCTCGCGAGGAGCAGGTCCCAGGCGCCGTCCCCGTCGAAGTCTCCGGCGGCCGCGCAGCCCACCGGGAAGGCCGGGGGCGCCGCGAGGATCTGCGTGGAGAGGCTCGGGTTCCCGGCCGCGTCGAAGGTGACCCCGAACACCGCCGCGGTGAGGCCGTCCCAGGCGACGTAGCTCTGGCCGAGGGTGGCGGAGCTCCGCACCTCGCGGAAGCCGGCGGCGCCCGCCGCCGAGCCGGGCAGCGCGTCGAAGGGGCTGCCGGGCGCGAGCGCGGGCGTCGACGGCCCCACCTTGACGAGGGCGAGGGCGCCCCGCCCCGCGGAGTCGACCACCCGGAGCACGAGGTCCTTCCAGCTGCTCAGGGTCATCGACGTGACCGCCGCGAGGTTCGCGAACGGGCCGAGCCCGTCCTGGACGAACCGGTAGCCGGCGGGCAGCCCGACGACCTTCGGGGGCGCGAACGTCGTGGTCGAGGGCAGCCCCAGGGAGACGAGCACGCTCGTCGCGCCGGTCGGGATCCAGGCGAGGTCGGTAGTCCCGTCGGCGTTGAAGTCGGTGGCGACGAGGGAGAGGGCTCCGCCGGCCGACCCGGGCACGGTGACGCAGACCGTCCCCGGACCCGGCCCCGCCGCGACCGACGCCCAGTCGACGGCGAGGAAGCCGCCGGGGCAGGTCGAGGTCGTGAAGATCGAGGGCACCCAGCCCGTCCCGCTCGTCGCCCGGGAGTACGGGGAGAGGGAGCCGACCGTGCCGGCGACCGGGACCGTCGGGGAGACGAGGTGCAGCGTCCCGGTGAGGTCCGGCGCGAGGTAGGTCAGCTGCCCCGACACCATCGCGACCTGCGCCGGGTAGGCGTTGCCGTCGAGCGGACCGGCGACGACCGGCCCGTAGGCGTAGCCGTAGGTGTGGTCGATGCTGCGGCTCGGGCCGGTGGCAGGCTGCGACCACAGCTGGATGCTCGACCCCTCGAAGAGGAGAGCGTCGTCGCGGTGATCGCCGGTGAGGTCCGCGGTGACGCACTGGGAGGTAGGGCCGGTCGCGGGGAGCCGGACGCCCCCGACCCTCGGCGGCACCGCAGGCGTGGCCCGGGCGACGCCGGTCGCGTCCTGCACGGCGAGGAGGTCGATCGCGCCCTCGTTCGGGCCCGGCGTGTAGTCGCCGGTGTTCGGATCGACGGTGCCGCGGCTCCGGTTGCCGCGTGGGAGGAAGCCGAACCGGTAGGGCGGCCTCCCCCCCGCCGCCGAGAGCTTCACCGTCGCACCCGGGTGCACCTCGGTCGCGCCGAGATCGAGGGTGAGGGCCGGGCCGACGGGGATGACGAGGGTCGCGGCCTGACCGAGCTGGTCGATCACCTCGACGGTGTCCGTCGTGTCGCCGGTCGGGCCGGCCCGGTAGAGGCCGCCCGCCAGGATCGTCCCGCCCGACCCGTTCAGCGAAGGCGAGATCGTGAACGCGTACTCCGGCTCGCCGCCCAGGGCGACGAGCTGGGTGACGTCCTCTGGAGCGAGCGGGCCCGAGTCCACGCGCAGCACCGACAGCGCACGACCGACGAGCACCCGCGCGGTGGCGATCGCCGCGGGGTCGAGGGTCGCGTCCGAGACCTGGACGTCGTCCTCCACGTCGCCCGCCGCGCCCGCGCGGTAGAGGCCGGTCGTCGCGTCGACCCACGGCGCGCCGCCGTGCGTCGCGGCGGCGAAGGCGTAGGGCGGCTTGCCGCCGGCCGCGCTGAACTGGACGGCTCCCCCGGGGGCGACGCTCGTCAGCCCGGGCGAGATGACGAGCCGCGGCCCGACCGCGATGGTGACGCGGGTGACGCGCCCCGCGCCGTCGGTCACCACCACCTCGTCCTGCGCCGAGCCGAGCCCACCGGCCCGGTACGCGCCCGTGGCGGGGTCGACCGTCGCGTCGGGGCCGGACATCGGACCGGCGGTCCCGAAGGCGAAGTGGTAGGGCCGGGCCCCGCCGGTCGCGGAGAGCGGGATCGACTCGCGCGGCGCGACGCTCGCGAACGCCGGCGTCGCGACGAGCGGGTTGGACTCGGGCAGCGACACGTCGCGGCTGCAGGCGGCGACGGTGACGAGGGCGAGCCAGGCGGGGATCCGTCTCATGGGCCTCCGGGGGGAGGCGCCCAGCATACCGCCCGCGGCGCGGCAACAGCGCGCCCTCCGGCGGTCCCGCGGGACGAATCAGGCCGCGGCGGTGTCGATGGCGGCGCGGAGCGCCGGGCCCATCCTCCGGAGCACCGACGGCGTGACGCCCGGGATCGACGCGAGGGCGTCGTGCGTCGCCGGACGCCGCCGCGCGAGCTCGAGCATCGCCTGCTCGGCGAGGACCTTGAACGGCGGCCGGTCGTCGGCGCGCGCCCGGTCCTCCCGGGCGATCCAGAGGGCGCGGAGGATCGCCTTCCCCTGCGCGTCGAGGTCGCGCGCGCCCTTGAGCTTGCGCCAGCCCTCCGGGTCGAAGACCCGCTCCCGGAACTCCGCCGCGGCGATCCGGTCGAACTCGCGGCGGGCCTCCTCGGCCGCGCCGCGGGACGCGAGCTCCGCCGAGAGGGCGTCGTAGATGGCCAGGAGGTAGTGCGTGTCGAGCGCGGCGTAGCCGAGCAGGTCGGAGGTGAGCGGGCGGCGCCCCCAGTCGGCGCGCTGGAACGCCTTCGAGAGGCGGATGCCGAACTGGTGCTCGACGAGCGCGGAGAGGCCGAGGCCGACCCGCCCGATCCGGCGCGCCGCCGCCATCGTGTCGAAGAGGTTCGGGAGCTGCCAGCCCCACTCGCGCCGCAGGCAGCGGACGTCGTAGTCGGCCCCGTGCAGGACCGTCACCCGGCCATCGCAGAGCACGGACCCGAGCGGCGCGGGATCGACCGCGAGCGGGTCGACCACGAAGTCGGCGGTGCGCGTCGAGACCTGGAGCAGGCAGACCCGCTCCCGGTAGACGTGGAACGAGTTCGACTCGGTGTCGAAGGCGACGAGCGGCTCGTCCCGCAGCCGCTCCACGAGCTCGGCGAGGGCGGCGGCGTCGGCGACGAGCGTCGGCGGCGGGACGTGCGCGGGGGGATGGGACATGCGGTGGCGGGATTCTAGCCGCTCCCGGCGAGCGCCGCCGCAATCTCTCCGGCGACCGCGGCGTTCCGCTCGAGCAGGGCGAGGTTCGCCCGCCGCGCCCGCCCCTGCGTCGCCCGGGCGACCGCGTCGAGGAGGAAGGGGGTCACCGCCTTCCCCCGCACCGACCGCGCCCGGGCCTGCTCCAGCGCGGCCGCGATCGCCGCCTCGACCACCTCCCGGGCCACCGCCTCCGGCGGGGGCACCAGGACCAGCACGCCCTCCCGCCGTCCGAGCCCGTCCCAGTGGAGGCGCAGGACCGACGCGGCGGTCGCGGCGTCCTCCACCCGGTGCTCGAGCGGGATCCCGCTCCCGTCGGAGTAGAAGGCCGGCATCTCGCCGGTGCGCCAGCCGACGACCGGGATCCCGAGCGTCTCGAGGGCCTCGGCGGTCGCGGCGAGGTCGAGGATCGCCTTCGGCCCCGCCGAGACGACGCAGACGGGGGACCGCGCCAGCTCGGCGAGGTCGGCCGACACGTCGGCCGCGCCGGCGGGGGGCTCGCCCGGCGCGGTCCGGTGGACGCCCCCGATCCCGCCGGTGGCGAAGACGCGGATCCCCGCGCGTGCCGCCGCCCAGGCCGTCGCCGAGACGGTCGTCCCCGCGTCGCGGCGGGCCGCGAGGAGCGGCGCGAGGTCCCGCGCCGCGGCCTTCGCGGGCCGGCGCGCGGGGTCGGCGAGGCGGGCCAGGTCGGCCTCGGAGGCCCCGATCACCACGGCGCCGCCGAGGACCGCGACCGCCGCGGGCACGGCGCCCGCGGCGCGGACCGCCGCCGCTTGCCGCGCCGCCGCGACGAGGTTGTCGGGCGGTGGGAGCCCCTGGGCGACGACGCTCGTCTCGAGGGCGACCACCGGGCGCCCCGCGGCGAGCGCGGCCGCGACCTCCTCCGAGATCCGGATCGGACCGTCCATGGAGACGAGTGTAGCCCGCGCTCGTCCCCGGATTTCCATCGCCCCGCGGAGCGGGGCTGGGGAGGGGACGCCGCGGGCCGCCGCCCGCGCACGTGCGTGCTATAAACCCCCTCCCATGCTCGCGCGGCTCCGAGGACAGCTCGTGCTGGCGGTCGCCGCCGTGACGATGGTCGCGATCTTCTTCGGCTCGCTGCCGTGGATGATCCTCTCCCAGTCCGGCGACCTGCCGATCTGGCTGGGCCGCAAGATCTGGGGACCGCTCGGCCTGTGGCTCGCCGGGGCGAAGCTCGACGTGCGTCGCGCCCCGGCTCCGCCCGAGGGGCCGGTCATCTTCGCCTGCAACCACGAGAGCGCCCTCGACATCTGGGTCATGTTCTCCATCGTCCCGCGCTCCTTCCGGTTCATCGCGAAGCAGGAGCTGTTCCGGCTGCCGGTCTTCGGCTGGTACATGCGGCTCGGCGGCCACATCCCGGTGGACCGCTCGAACCACCAGCGGGCCGTCGCGTCCCTCGCGAAGGCGGGGGACACCGTGCGCGCCGGGACCTCCATCGTCGTCTTCCCCGAGGGCACCCGCTCCCGGGACGGCCACGTCCAGCCGTTCAAGAAGGGCTCCTTCGTCGTGGCGAAGCAGGCAGGCGTGCCCATCATCCCGATCGCCATCTCCGGGTCCGGGGCGGTCACCCCGTCCCACCGGATCGCCGTCTACCCCGGCCCGATCCGCGTCGCGGCGGGCGATCCGGTGGACCCCTCGGCCTTCCCGGACAAGGAGTCGCTCCTCGCCGAGGTGCGCCGCCGCATCGTCGACCTGCACCGCTCCATCGGCGGCCTCGGCGGTGCGCTCCCCGGCTCCCCGGGCGAGGCCCGCGGCCGGGTGTCCCCGGGCGACGAGTAGGCCCGCCGCAGCAACCGCTTGTGGCGCCGCCGCTCCGGGCGCTACGCTTCGCGCCGATGAAGGACGCCCCCCGCCCAGACCCCGCCGTCGCCGCCCAGCGCGTCAAGGAGGGCGTCCGCGACCTCGCCCGGAGCGCCCTCGGGGCGGCCACCGACGCCGCGTCCGAGGTCGCGAGCGGCTACCGGAAGTCGACGCGCTACTTCAAGCTGCGCGCCGCGGTCGTCGGGACCTGGGCCCTGCTCGCCCTCGTGACGCTCTGGAGCGCCTGCCCGTCCTCCGGTCCGACCAACTCCCTCGGCGCGAAGGCGAAGCTCCTCGCCGGCTCGATCATGGGGAGCCAGGTCTTCGTCGAGAACGAGTCGGACCAGGTCTGGCGCGACGTCGTCGTCACGCTCGAGGGCGGCTGGCGCTTCGAGAAGCGCACGGTCCGCCCCGGCGAGAGCTTCGTCGTCCCGACGAACCGGTTCGCGAAGGACGGCGCCACGGCGCCGCCCGGGCTCTCGTCCCCGACGATCGGCATCGAGTGCGGCGAGGGCCGGGTCAACATTCCCCTCCCCGTCGAGCGCTGACCGCCTCGTCGACCGCGTCCTCCTCGGCCCGGGCCCGGTCGCGGTTCCGCGCCGCGCGCCAGCCCTCTCGCCGGCGCTCGAGGGCCTCGACCTCGGCCCGGGCGCCGCCGAGGACCTCGCGGCGGCGCAGCACCTCCGCCTCCGCGGCCGCGACCGCCCCCTCGCGCCGCCGGAGGGCCGCGACCAGCCGGGCCTCCTCCCCGGCGAGGCGTGCCGCGTGGAGCGCGCGGGTCGCGAGCACGGCGCCGGTCGGAGCGGGCCCGGCGCCGCGCCGCACCGCCTCCGCCGCGATCTCGCGGTGCCGCCCGAGCGCCTCCCGGGCGGCGTCCCGCTCCGCCGCGACCCGCCCGCGCTCGGCGAGCGCGGTCCCCACCGCGCCCCGCGCGACGGCCGCGCGTGCGACCGCGGCGGAGTGCAGCGTGGCGAGTCCCCAGCGCGCCGGCGCCCTCACGCGATCCGCCCGCGCGGCCGACCCGCGCTCATTCCTCGGGCCTTCCGGGCGGCCGCGTGAGCTCGACGAGCCATGCGAGCGTGGCCTCGAAGGGCGCGTCCTCGGATGGCGGCTGGCGTAGGAAGGCCTCGATCTCCGGGAGCCGATCGAGCGCGAGGTCGGCCTCGGGGTCGGCGCCGCGCCGGTAGGCCCCCGCCGCGGCGAGCTCGCGGACCGACTCGTGGGCGGCGAGGAGTCGCCGGAGCCGCGCCGCGGCGCCGCGGTGCTCCGCCGACGTCACCGCCGCCATCGTCCGCGAGAGGCTCGCGAGGACGTCCATGGCCGGGTAGCGCCCCGCGCTCGGCGAGGCGTCGCTCGAGGACGACGTGCCCGTCGAGGAGCCCGCGGACCTCGTCCGCGATGGGCTCGTCGAGGTCGTTCCCGGCGACGAGCACCGTGTAGACCGCGGTGATGCCGCCGCGGGCCCGGTTCCCCGCCCGCTCGACGAGGCGCGGCAGGGCGGCGAACACGCTCGGGGGGTACCCGAGGCGCGCCGGCGCCTCGCCGGCGGCGAGCCCCACCTCGCGCTGCGCCCGCGCGTACCGGGTGAGCGAGTCGACGACGAGGAGCACCCGCGCGCCGCGCCCGGCGAACCACTCGGCGATGGCGGTGGCGACGTGGGCCGCCTCGCGGCGCACCAGCGCGGGCTCGTCGCTCGTCGCGGCGACGACGACGCTCCGCGCGAGCCCCTCGGGGCCGAGGGCGTCTTCCACGAACTCGCGCACCTCGCGGCCGCGCTCTCCCACGAGGCAGACGACGGAGAGCTCGGCCCGGGCGTTCCGCGCGATCTGCCCGAGCAGCGTCGACTTGCCGGCGCCGGCGCCGGCGAAGATGCCGATGCGCTGCCCCTCGCCGAGGGTCGCGAGCCCGTCGAGGGCCCGGACGCCGAGCGACAGGGGCGCCGCGATGCGGCCGCGGGCGAGGGGCGGCGGCGGCGGGCGCGACACCGGCCACTCCTCGAGCCCGGCGGGGAGCGGCGCGCCGTCCACCGGCCGGCCGAGGCCGTCGAGGATCCGGCCCCGGAGCCCCTCCCCCACCCGGATGGAGAGGGGCCGCCCTGTCCCGATCACCTCGCCGTCGAGCCCGACCCCCGCGACGTCGCCGAGGGGCATGAGCACGGCGCGGTCCTCGCGCACGCCCACCACCTCCGCCGGGAGCGGCGTCCGGCCCGGGGTCCGGATCTCCACGAGCTCGCCGATGACCACGCCACCCAGCGCCGCCTCCACGGTGAGCCCGGTGACGCGGGTCAGGCGCCCGCGGCGCGCGAGGGGCGTCGCCCGCTCCACGGCCGCGAGGAGGTCCGCGGCCGCCGTCAGCACCGGAGCGCCTCCTCGAGGGCGCGGGCGAGGACCTCGAGCTGCGCCTCGATCCCCGCGTCGATGCGGCCCGCCTCGGTCTCGACCACGGCTCCTCCGGGAGGGACGGCGGGGTCCTCGCGGACGTCGACCGGCGCCCGCCCGAGCGCCCGCGTGATGCGCGCGTCCCGCCGCGCGGACCGCGGGGGCGTCGGCAGGGTTCACCCGCAGCACCACCTCGCGGCAGGAACGGGCCTCGACGAGGGCGGCCTCGGCCAGGGCGAGCGCGCCACCCGCCTCGGCGAGCTCGCGCCCGAGCACCTTCCGGGCGACCGCGATGGCGAGGCGCGCCACCTCCCCTCCCGCCTCCCGGAGCATCTGGTCCCGCTCGGCCGCCGCGCGCACGAGCGTCGCCGCCGCCCGGGCCTCCCCCTCGCGCCGCCCCGCCTCCCGCGCCTCGGCGACGACCGAGTCGCGCTCGACCCACGCCGCCGCCACGACGGCGCGCGCCCGCTCCTCGGCGGCGGCGACCATCTCGCGGACCCGGCGGTCCGCGTCGAAGACCGCCGCCTCGATCCGCCTCGCGGCGACGGGCGCGGCGCCCTTCAGGATCCTCGGCTGGGTCGACATGCGCGGCCCGGAGAGAGCAACGCGCGTGCCGACCCCAGACGTGCCGAAACCAGAAAAGACGAACGGGGCACGCGGCCCCGTTCGTCGAAGGTGCTCTCGTCGAGGGACGTCCCCCGCTCGGGCTCGCGCCCGAAGGCGCGAGCCCTCGGAGTGCGCGCGAGCCCTCGGAGTTACGCCGCGTCGCGCTCGTCCGGCGTCAGGTACCGGTGGAGGAACTGCTTGGTCTTCAGCTCCACCTGCCGGACGCGCTCGCGCGAGACGCCCCAGCGCTTCCCGATCTCCTCGAGCGTGCGCGGCTGGTCCTGCTCGAGCCGGTTGTGGACGATGTCCCAGCCGAGCTCGCCGATCCGCTTGCGGACCTTGCCGAGGGCGTCGCGGACCTCGCGGTCTCCCTCGGTGGACAGGTAGGAGTCCTCCGGGCCGGGACCGTCGTCCTCGATCCGGTCGAGGTGCGTGGCGTCCCCTTCCTCGTCGATGGTGCTGTCGAGGGAGAGGTCGGGCTGCGCGACGGTGCCGCTCTGCGGCCGCACGGTCGAGCGCGCCTCCTTGAGGTACTTCCCGACGTACGCGCGGATCCACCAGACCGCGTAGGTCGAGAACCGGGTCCCGGCGTTCGGGTCGAACTTCTCGACCGCGCGCATCAGGCCGACGTTGCCCTCCTGGATGAGGTCGTCGAGCCGGACGGTGCCGCGCCGCTGCTTGCGGGCGATCGCCACCACGAACGCGAGGTTGTGGCGGACGAGCTTCTGCTTCGCCTTCACGTCGCCCTTGCGAGCGCGCACGGCGAACGCGTGCTCCTCGTCGCGGGAGAGCGGCGGGTAGTCCCGGACCGCCTTCAGGTACGGAGCGAGTTCCTCGAACTCCTTGCTGCCCCTTTGCGTCGTCGCCGTCCTCATGAGCCTTCGCCTCTCTGACTGACCTTCGTCAAATCTCCCTGCGCCATCGTGTCGGAGCCCTGCGTCATCTTGTCCAAGTCAGGTTACGTAACGTCAGCTTAGAATTGTGGACCGGACAAGTCAACCTTTACCGGGAACCGTCAGTTATCGCGGACCTGGGGGATCGACCGGCGCGCCGCACACCAGGCGACCTCCACGGACGACCCCAAATATGAACACGATGCCGCACGCCGCATTCCCCGGGCGCACATCCGGCGGGCGTGTGTGCTGGCAACCGCTCGTTCTTGCTGGCGATCAACTCGCACGTTGCGCTCCGCCTTCCGACGACCGTCCCCTGGAACTGCCCATCGGGGACACGGCTGACCGGGTTCGGAACAACTTCGTGCGCTGGATCAAAAAGAGAAGGGCCCGGCCCCAACAGGGACCGGGCCCTGTGAAGGCCTCGGTCTGGATCGCGGCGCGCAGCGTTCCTACTCCTCGGCCGCGACCGCGAGGGCCTCCTCGGCCTCCTCGACCGCGTCCACCGGCGTCTCGACCTCGATGTCGAGGTGCTTGTAGGCGGCAGGCCGGTGCCGGCGGGGATGAGCCGGCCCATGATGACGTTCTCCTTGAGGCCGCGGAGGTAGTCGACCTTGCCGCTGATGGCGGCCTCGGTGAGCACCTTCGTCGTCTCCTGGAAGGACGACGCCGAGATGAACGACTCGGTCGAGAGCGACGCCTTGGTGATGCCGAGGAGCAGCGGCTCGCCCTGCGCGGGCCGGCCGCCGGCCTGGCATCACGCTTCTCGTTCTCCTCCTCGAACGACGAACTTCTCGACCTGCTCGTCGGCGAGGAAGCTCGTGTCGCCCACGTCGACGATGCGGACCCGGCGGAGCATCTGCCGGACGATCGTCTCGATGTGCTTGTCGTTGATCTTCACGCCCTGGAGCCGGTAGACCTCCTGCACCTCGTCGACCAGGTAGCGGGCGAGCTCCTTCTCGCCGAGCACCCGCAGGATGTCGTGCGGGTTCGCCGCGCCGTCCATCAGCGCCTCGCCGGCCCGCACCCGGTCGCCCTTGTGCACGCGAGATGTGCTTGCCCTTGCCGATCAGGTACTCCTTCGCGAGATCGGGTCGCAGCTTGCCATCCACCTCGGGGGTGATGACGACCTTGCGCTTGCCCTTGGTGTCCTTGCCGAAGGCGACCACGCCGTCGATCTCGGAGATGACCGCGTGCTCCTTGGGCTTGCGGGCCTCGAAGAGCTCGGCGACGCGCGGGAGACCGCCGGTGATGTCCTTCGTCTTGGTGGTC
The DNA here is from genome assembly GCA_963739565.1 of uncultured delta proteobacterium. Taxonomy (GTDB): domain Bacteria; phylum Myxococcota; class Myxococcia; order Myxococcales; family Anaeromyxobacteraceae; genus Anaeromyxobacter. The sequence continues at coordinate 188,145 of CAVUBF010000004.1, forward strand.
TCGCGCGGCATCTTGGCGATGACGTCGCCGGCGTCGACCTCGTCGCCGTCGTTCACGACGAGGTTGGCGCCCTCGGGGAGCATGTAGCGGGCGTCCGCGTCGGAGTTCGGCGAGCTTCCGCGTCTTGCCCTCGTCGTCCTTGATCGAGATGCGCGGCCGCGCGTCCGGGTCCTTGGACTCGATGATCGACCTTGCGGGCGAGGCCGGTGACCTCGTCGAGCTGCTCGCTGCATCGTGACGCCGTCGATGAGGTCGCCGTACTTCACGAGGCCGGCCACCTCGGTGATGATCGGCATCGAGTACGGATCCCACTCGGCGAGCAGCGTGTTCCGCCTCGACCCTCCCGCCCTCGCGGACGAGGAGCTTGGCGCCGTAGACGACGCCGTAGCGCTCGCGCTCGCGCCCCTGGTCGTCGGTGATGATGATCTCGCCGTTGCGGTTCATGACGATGAGCGTGCCGTCCTTCTTCTTGGCGACGCTCACGTTGTTGAACTTCACGAGGCCGCCGTTGCGGTTCTCGAGGGTCGACTGCTCCGCGCGCCGGGACGCCGCGCCGCCGATGTGGAAGGTCCGCATCGTCAGCTGGGTGCCAGGCTCGCCGATGGACTGGGCGGCGATGACGCCGACCGCCTCGCCGATGTTCACCTTGCGCCCGCGCGCGAGGTCGCGGCCGTAGCACTCGACGCAGATGCCGCGCCGCGCCTGGCAGGTGAGCACCGAGCGGATCTTCACCTTGTCGATGCCGGCGTTCTCGATGAGCTTGACCTTGTTCTCGTCGATCTCCTCGTTCGCCTTCACCAGCACGTTCGTCGGTGAAGGGATCGAGGATGTCGTCGAGCGCGACGCGGCCGAGGATGCGCTCGCCCATCGGCTCGATGATCTCGCCGCCCTCGACCAGCGCGCCGAGGGTGATGCCGTCCATGGCGCCGCAGTCGTACTCGGTGATGATGGCGTCCTGCGCCACGTCGACGAGGCGGCGGGTCAGGTACCCGGAGTTGGCGGTCTTGAGCGCCGTGTCGGCGAGGCCCTTGCGGGCGCCGTGCGTCGAGATGAAGTACTGGAGGACGTTGAGGCCCTCGCGGAAGTTCGCCGTGATCGGGCGTCTCGATGATCTCGCCCGACGGCTTGGCCATGAGGCCGCGCATGCCGGCCAGCTGCCGGATCTGCTGCGCGGAGCCGCGGGCGCCCGAGTCGGCCATGATGTAGATCGGGTTGAACGACGGCTGCTTGCGCTCCTCGCGCTTGCCCTCCCGGTTGATGCCGGTGGCCGTCTCGGTGCCGATCTCGCCCATCATCTCCTGGGCGATCTCCTCGGTGACCTGCGCCCAGATGTCGATGACCTTGTTGTAGCGCTCGCCGTTGGTGATGAGACCCTCGGTGTACTGGTTCTCGATGTCGTCGACCTCCTGGTGGCGCGCTCGAGCAGCTCCTGCTTCTTCGCCGGGATCACCATGTCGTCGATGGCGATGGAGATGCCGGCCTTCGTGGCGTTGCCGTACCCCATGCGACCGGACGCGGTCGGCGAGGAGGACGGTCTCCTTCTCGCCGCAGAGCCGGTAGGTGAGGTCGATGAGGCTCTGCGAGCTGCTTCTTGTCCATGACCTTGTTGATGGACTCGAAGGGCAGCCGCTTCGGGACGATGTCGTAGAGCAGGACGCGGCCGACGGTCGTCTCGATCCGCTTGCCGTCCATGCGCACCCAGATCTTCGCCTGGAGCTCGACCTCGCCCTGGTCGTAGGCGACGCGGACCTCCTCGGGGCTCGCGAAGACCTTGCCCTCGCCCTTCGCGAACGCGCGCTCGCGCGTCATGTAGTAGATGCCGAGGACGATGTCCTGCGACGGCACGATGATCGGCTTGCCGTGCGCCGGGGAGAGGATGTTGTTCGTGCTCATCATGAGCACGCGCGCCTCCATCTGGGCCTCGATGGAGAGCGGCACGTGGACGGCCATCTGGTCGCCGTCGAAGTCGGCGTTGAACGCCGTGCAGACGAGCGGGTGGAGCTGGATCGCCTTGCCCTCGATGAGGACCGGCTCGAACGCCTGGATGCCGAGGCGGTGCAGCGTCGGGGCGCGGTTCAGGAGCACCGGGTGCTCGCGGATCACCTCGTCGAGGATGTCCCAGACCTCGGGGCGCTCCTTCTCCACCATCTTCTTCGCGCTCTTGATGGTGGTGACGTACCCCTTCTCCTCGAGCTTGTTGTAGATGAACGGCTTGAACAGCTCGAGCGCCATGATCTTCGGCAGGCCGCACTGGTGCAGCTTGAGCTCCGGGCCGACGACGATGACGGAGCGGCCCGAGTAGTCGACGCGCTTGCCGAGCAGGTTCTGGCGGAACCGGCCCTGCTTGCCCTTCAGCATGTCGGAGAGCGACTTGAGCGGGCGCTTGTTCGGGCCGGTGATGGTCTTGCCGCGCCGGCCGTTGTCGAAGAGCGCGTCCACCGCCTCCTGCAGCATCCGCTTCTCGTTGCGGATGATGATGTCGGGGGCGTTGAGCTCCTGGAGCCGCTTCAGGCGGTTGTTGCGGTTGATGACGCGGCGGTAGAGGTCGTTCAGGTCGGAGGTCGCGAAGCGGCCGCCGTCGAGCGGGCACGAGCGGGCGGAGGTCCGGCGGGATGACCGGGATGACCTCGAGCATCATCCAGTCGGGCTTGTTGCCGGACTGGACGGAAGGCCTCGACCACCTTGAGGCGCTTGGCGATCTTCTTCCGCTTGGCCTCGCTGGTCGCCTCCTTCATCTCGGCGCGGAGCTGGTCGGAGAGGCCCTTCACGCCCTCCCGTGGCTCTTGTCGGTGGGGCCGACCTGCCGGAGCAGCTCGAGCACCGCCTCGCCGCCCATGCCGGCGGAGAAGGCCTCGTCGCCCGAACTCCTCCATGGCCTTGTGGTACCGGTCCTCGGAGAGGAGCTCGGCGCGCGTGAGCGTCGTCTCCTTCGGGTCGATGACGATGTACGACTCGCAGTAGAGGACCTTCTCGAGGTCCTTCAGCGTGATGTCGAGGAGGTTGCCGATGCGGCTCGGGAGCGACTTCAGGAACCAGATGTGCGCGACCGGCGTCGCGAGCGTGATGTGGCCGAGCCGCTCGCGGCGCACCTTCGACTGGATGACCTCGACGCCGCACTTCTCGCAGACCACGCCGCGGTGCTTCATGCGCTTGTACTTGCCGCAGTTGCACTCGTAGTCCTTCACGGGGCCGAAGATCTTGGCGCAGAACAGGCCGTCGCGCTCCGGCTTGAAGGTCCGGTAGTTGATGGTCTCCGGCTTCTTCACCTCGCCGTGCGACCACTGCCGGATCTTGTCCGGGCTGGCGAGCGAGATCCGGATGGCCGAGAACGAGAGCGGGTCCTTCGGCTTCTCGAAGAAATTGAAGATGTCCTTCACGTCGAGCTCCTCGAACGTCGAAAGGTTCGGTGGGACCCGCTACCCGACGTTCTTGTCCGCGGCCGCGCCGCGGGGCGTCCCGAGGGGGCCGCCGAGGTCGCCCTCGGCCTGCTCCCGAGCCGCCTTGGCCTCCGGCGACTCGATGCAGCTCCACGTCGAGCGCGAGGCTCTGGAGCTCCTTGATGAGGACGTTGAACGACTCGGGCAGGCCCGACTCGAGGGTGTTCTCGCCCTTGACGATGGCCTCGTACATCCGCGTGCGGCCGACCACGTCGTCGGACTTCACGGTGAGGAACTCCTGGAGCGAGTAGGCGGCGCCGTAGGCCTCCATCGCCCAGACCTCCATCTCGCCGAGCCGCTGACCGCCGAACTGGGCCTTGCCGCCCAGCGGCTGCTGGGTGACGAGCGAGTACGGCCCGATGGACCGGGCGTGGATCTTCTCGTCCACGAGGTGGTGCAGCTTCAGCATGTACATGACGCCGACGGTGACGTCGTGGTCGAACGGCTCGCCGGTGCGGCCGTCGAAGAGGATCGACTGCATCGTCGCGCTCGCCCTCGACCATGAGGGTCTTCATCTCGTCCTCGTGGGCGCCGTCGAACACCGGCGTCGCGACGTGGATGCCGTTCTTGAGCTTGGCGGCCAGCTTCGGGATCTCGCGGTCGGGCATGTCGTCGATGAGCTGCGCCGATCCGGTCGCTGACCGGGCTCGTCCGCCGCTCGAAGACCTTCTTCAGCTTCTTGCGGAGCTGGTCGGGCCCGAAGTTCTTCTCGAGCATCTCGTTCAGCCGCGCGCCGACGTTCTGCGCCGCCCAGCCGAGGTGGGTCTCGAGGATCTGCCCGACGTTCATGCGCGACGGGACGCCGAGCGGGTTCAGGACGATGTCGACCGGCGTGCCGTCCTCGAGGTACGGCATGTCCTCCTCGGGGAGCACGCGGGAGACGACGCCCTTGTTGCCGTGGCGGCCGGCCATCTTGTCGCCGACGGCGAGCTTGCGCTTGATGGCGACGTACACCTTCACCATCTTGATGACGCCCGGCGGCAGCTCGTCGCCCTTCTTCAGGCGGCCGATCTTCTCCCCGAAGAGGAGCTTCACGAGCTCGCGCTGCTCCTCGAAGTTCTCGACGATCTTCCGGACGAGGTCCTGGACGTCGCCGACGACGGCGATCTCGCCCCAGTACCGCTGCGGGACCGTGTCGAGGAGCGCGTCGTCGATGACGTCGCCCTTCTTGAGGAGCTGGTTGCCCTTGTCGTCGACCAGGCGGCCGGTGACCTCCTTGCCGACGAGGAGCTTGCGGATCTTCAGGTACGCCGAGTCCTGGATGATCTTGATCTCGTCGTTCTGGTCCTTGAGGAGCTTCGCCTCCTCCGATCTCCTCGATGGCCTTCGCGCGCTCGTCCTTCTCGACGCCCTTGCGGCTGAAGACCTTGGCGTTGATGACCGTGCCGGAGACGCCCGGCGGGACGCGCAGCGAGCTGTCGCGGACGTCGCCGGCCTTCTCGCCGAAGATCGCGCGGAGCAGCTTCTCCTCGGGGGAGAGCTGGGTCTCGCCCTTCGGCGTGATCTTGCCGACGAGGATGTCGCCCGGCTTCACCTCGGCGCCGATGCGGATGATGCCCGACTCGTCGAGGTCCTTGAGGGCCTCCTCGCCGACGTTCGGGATGTCGCGGGTGATCTCCTCCTTGCCGAGCTTGGTGTCGCGCGCGACGCACTCGAACTCCTCGATGTGGATCGAGGTGAACACGTCCTCCTTGACGAGCCGCTCGGAGAGGAGGATCGAGTCCTCGAAGTTGTAGCCCTGCCACGGCATGAACGCGACGACCACGTTCTGGCCGAGCGCGAGCTCGCCCATCTCGGTCGCGGGGCCGTCGGCGATGACGTCGCCCTTCTTCACCCGCTCGCCCGGCTTCACGATGGGCTTCTGGTTGATGCAGGTGTTCTGGTTCGAGCGCTGGTACTTGATGAGGTTGTAGATGTCGACCTCGTTCGCGACGTCGGTCGTCGAGGTCGCCACGTCGGCCTTCACCACGATGCGGGAGGCGTCGACCGACTGGATGACGCCGTCGCGCTTCGCGACCATGGTCACGCCGGAGTCGCGGGCCACGATCGCCTCGATGCCGGTGCCGACGAGCGGCGCGTCGGTGCGCAGGAGCGGCACCGCCTGGCGCTGCATGTTCGAGCCCATGAGGGCGCGGTTCGCGTCGTCGTTCTCGAGGAACGGGACGAGCGACGCGGCCACCGAGACCAGCTGGTTCGGCGACACGTCCATCAGGTCGACCTCCTCGGGCTTGGCCAGGACGAACTCGCCCTCCTTGCGGCAGGAGACGTTGCCCCCGATGAAGGCGCCCTTGCTTGTCCACCGGGGCGTTCGCCTGGGCGATGATGTGCTTCTCCTCCTCGAGCGCGGAGTAGAAGGTGACCTCGTCGGTGACGCGGCCCTTCTCGACCTTCCGGTACGGCGTCTCGACGAAGCCGTACTCGTTGACGCGGGCGTAGGTCGAGAGCGACGCGATGAGGCCGATGTTCGGGCCTTCCGGCGTCTCGATGGGGCAGATGCGGCCGTAGTGCGTGGGGTGGACGTCGCGCACCTCGAAGCCGGCGCGCTCGCGGGTGAGGCCGCCCGGCCCGAGGGCCGAGAGGCGCCGCTTGTGCGTGACCTCGGAGAGCGGGTTCGTCTGGTCCATGAACTGCGAGAGCTGCGAGGACCCGAAGAACTCCTTGATCACCGCGGTGACCGGCTTCGCGTTGATCAGGTCGTGCGGCATGAGCGTCTCGATCTCCTGGAGGCTCATGCGCTCCTTGATCGCGCGCTCCATGCGGACGAGGCCGATGCGGTACTGGTTCTCGAGCAGCTCGCCGACCGCGCGGACGCGGCGGTTGCCGAGGTGGTCGATGTCGTCGACGTCCTTGTTCGGCTTGCCGTTCTTGAGGTCGATGAGGAAGCGGACCACCTCGAGGATGTCGCGCTTCGTGAGGACGGAGTTGTCGAGCGGCTCCTCGATCCCGAACTTGTAGTTGAGCTTGAGCCGGCCGACCTTGGAGAGGTCGTACCGCTCGGCGTTGAAGAACAGGTTGACGAACAGGTTCGTCGCCGTCTCCGGCGTCGGCGGATCACCCGGGCGCAGGCGGCGGTAGATCTCCATGATCGCCTCCTCGGGCGTGGAGATCTTGTCCTGCATGAGCGTGTCGCGGAGCGACGGGAGCACGTTCAGGTTGTCGATGAAGAGGACCTTGAGCTCGCTGATGTTCCGCTTGCGGAGCTCCTCGAGCTTGGCCTCGGTGACCTCCTCGTTCACCTCGAGGAGGACCTCGCCGGTCGCCTCGTCGACGACGTCCTCGGCGGAGATCTTGGTGTAGACCTCCTCCGGCTCGACGGGCAGCGTCTTCAGCTTCGCCGCCTGGAGCTTCTTGATCGCGCTCTCGGTGTACTTCCGGTTCTTCTTGACGATGATCTCGTTCGTCTTCGGATCGCGGATGTCGCGCGTCGCGCGCTGGCCCTTGAGCAGGTCGGGGTTCGAGGTCCTTCTCGTACTTCCCCTTCCCCTCGATCCGGATCGTCTCGGTGTCGTAGTAGTACTTGAGGATCTCCTCGGCGGTGCCGTGGAACTCGACCGGGTCCTTCTTGGCCGTGTCGGGCATCGCGCCGAGCGCGCGCAGCAGCACCGTGGCCGGGAGCTTCCGGCGGCGGTCGATGCGCACGTAGAGGATGTCCTTGTGGTCGAACTCGAAGTCGATCCACGAGCCGCGGTACGGGATGATGCGGGCGTTGTAGAGGAGCTTGCCCGACGAGTGGCTCTTGCCCTTGTCGTGGTCGAAGAAGGCGCCCGGGGAGCGGTGGAGCTGGGAGACGACGACCCGCTCGGTCCCGTTGATGATGAAGGTCCCGTTCTCCGTCATGAGCGGGATCTCGCCGAAGTAGACCTCCTGCTCCTTCACGTCGCGGATCGACTGCGCGCCGGTCTCCTCGTCCTTGTCCCAGACGACCAGGCGGACGACCACCTTGATCGGGGCGGAGAACGTCATGCCCCGCTGGTGGCACTCGTCGACGTCGTACTTGGGCTTCTCGAGGTGGTAGCTGACGAACTCGAGCGAGCGACGTCTCGTTGAAGTCCTTGATGGGGAAGACGGACTTGAAGACGCCCTGCAGGCCGGTGTCGTCCCGCTTCTCGGGCGGGACGTCGGCCTGGAGGAACTTGTCGTACGAGCACTTCTGGATGGCGATGAGGTTGGGGATCTCGGTGATCTTGTTGATTTTCCCGAAGTTCCGCCGAACGCGGAAATTGTTCTGGATCGTCGTCGCCATCGAGTGCGGTCCTCTCCCCTCGGTGCCCCGGTACAAAAGGGTCTAGCCGGCCGTGAGGCCGGCTACCCTCGTCCGGCCGACGGGCCGGTGGTACGCGGGTCGTGAAAGGGATGCGGGTTTGTAACGGCTCTGCCCTCGCCCGTCAAAGAATCCAACGTGGTGCACGGCTGGGCCCCTTGCAACGGGGCCCGGCCGTGCACGTCCGACTCGCTACTTGACCTCGACCTTCGCGCCCGCGGCCTCGAGCTTCTTCTTGATCTCGTCGGCCTCGGCCTTGGCGACGCCCGCCTTGACCTCCTTGGGGGCGCCCTCGACGAGGTCCTTCGCCTCCTTGAGGCCGAGGCCCGTGATCGCGCGGACCTCCTTGATCACGTTGATCTTGTTCGCGCCGGCCTCGGCGAGGACGACCGTGAACTCGGTCTTCTCCTCGACAGGCGCAGCCGCGGCGGCCCCGGCCCCCGCGGCCATCATCACCGGCGCGGCGGCGGCGGAAACGCCCCACTTCTCCTCGAGCTTCTTCACGAGCTCGGAGGCCTCCATGATGGAGAGCCCCGAGAGCTGATCGACGATCGTGTTGAGATCGGCCATGACTTCTTCCTTCCTTTTTTCGTTCGGCGCCGCGTGCGGCGCCGTGAGCGTTCGAGGCGCGCGCGGACTCCCGCGCGTGCCGGTTCACGTACCGTTTACTGAGGCTTCTCGAGCTGGTCGCGCCGCGCGGCGAGGACCCGGGCCAGCTGCTGGCCGGGGGTCGCCGATCACGCGGGCGAGCTTCGTCGCGGGCTGGGCGATCATCGCAGCGATCTGCTGCCGGAGCTCGCGGGAGGCCCGGCAGCTTCGCCAGCGCCTGGACGCCCTTCGCGTCGATGACCTTGCCTTCCACCACCGCCGTGCGGATGGCGAAGTTCTCGCGGTCCTTCACGAACTCCGCGAGGAGCTTCGCCGGCGCCACGACGTCGTCGTACGACATGACGATCGCGGTCGGTCCCACGAACTTCTCGGCCAGCACCTCCAGCGGCGTGCCCTTGGCGGCCCGCTGCTGCGAGGGTGTTCTTGACGACGCGGTACTCCACCTTCGCGTCGCGGAGCTTCTTGCGGAGCTCCGTGACCGTCGCGACGTCGAGACCCCTGGGCTCCGCCATGATGGCCGCCTTCGCCTTCGCCATCTTCTCGTGGAGCTCGCCGATGACCTGTTCTTTTTCCGTCCGGTTCAAGTCGAACTCACCACCTTTCCGACCGCCGGCGCTCGCCGGTCGGCGGGATCGTTCGGGCTTCGGACCGGACTTCCGGTACGTGAACCCCCTGGCCAAGCAGGGGACGCTGCGTCGTTCGCAGTTCCCGTCTCGGCGGGTCGGGTCTCTCGACCCGCTTGGCCGCCCCGTCCCCTTCGACCTCTCGCACTCGGGGACGAGGCGGGCCCGCTGTCTTGGACCAGAAACCCCGGCGGCGAACCCGCCGCCGGGAACCTGCTCGAAGAGTCCTCCGCTAGGCGTGGTGCGCCGCGAGCTCCGCGACGTCGACCTTGATGCCCGGGCCCATGGTCGTGCTGACGGTGACGTTCTTCACGTACACGCCCTTCGCCGTCTGGGGCTTCGCCTTGAAGATGATCTCCATGATGGCGGTGAAGTTCGCCTTGAGCTTCTCGGGGTCGAAGGAGGCCTTGCCGAACGGCACGTGGACGATGCCCGGCCTTCTCGACGCGGAACTCCACCTTGCCGGCCTTCTGCTCCTTGACCGCGCGGGCGATGTCCAGCGACGACCGTGCCGACCTTCGGGTTCGGCATGAGGCCGCGGGGCCCGAGCACCTTACCGAGGCGGCCGACCACGCCCATCATGTCCGGGGTCGCGAGCACCTTGTCGAAGTCCATGAAGCCGCCCTGGATCTTCTCGGCGAGGTCCTCGGCGCCGACGATGTCCGCGCCGGCGGCCTCGGGCCTCCTTGGCCTTGTCGCCCTTGGCGAAGACCGCGAGCTTGACGGCCTTGCCCATGCCGTGCGGCAGCACGACCGCGCCGCGGACGACCTGGTCGGCGTGCTTCGGGATCGACGCCGAGGTTGATGGCCGCGTCGACGGTCTCGTCGAACTTCTTGGTCGCGGTCTCCTTCACGAGCTTCATCGCCTCGTCGAGCTTGTACCGCTTGTTGCGATCGACCTTCGCGAGCGCCGCCTTGTACTTCTTCGCAATGTTCGCCATGTCCGTGTCTCCCGTCGCTCAGCCGACGATGTCGATGCCCATGGACAGCGCGGTGCCCTCGACGGTCCGCATCGCGGCCTCGAGGCTGCCCGCCGTCATGTCCTGCATCTTCATCTTCGCGATCTGCTCCACCTGCTTGCGCGTCACCTGCCCGACCTTCTCCTTGCCGGGCTTGTGCGCGCCGGAGCCCTTCTTCTTCTCCGTGTGGAGGCCGGCCGCCTTCTTGAGCAGGATGGCCGCGGGCGGCGTCTTGAGCTGGAAGGTGAAGGAGCGGTCCTGGTAGACCGTGATGATGACCGGGATGATGAGCGCTTCCTTCGCCTGCGCCTGCGTCGCGGCGTTGAACTGCTTGCAGAACTCCATGATGTTCACGCCGTGCTGGCCGAGCGCCGGGCCCACGGGCGGGGCCGGGTTCGCCTTCCCGGCGGGGAGCTGCAGCTTGATCTGATCCTGTGATCTTCTTCGCCATGTTCGCCTTCCGGGACCGACCTTCAGTCCCTGCGTGGTCTATCGGGCACGATGCCCTTCCACGCTCCTGTGAGTGCTGCGACTGCGTGAATCCGTGCTGCCTCGCCGTACCGTTCCGCCGGCTGAAGCCGGCGGCGTGAACCGGCGGCGTTACGTCTTCTCCACCTGCATGAAGTCCAGCTCGACCGGCGTGGCGCGCCCGAAGATCGAGACGAGCACCCGGACCTTGCCCTTGTCCGGCTTGACCTCCTCGACCGTGCCGTTGAAGTTCGAGAACGGGCCGTCGATGACGCGGACCTGATCGCCCTCCTCGAACTGCACCTTCGGCTTCGGCTTGAGCGAGCCCTCGGAGATCTGGCGTCGTGAGGCGGTTCACCTCGACGTCGCGTGACGCGGGGACGTCGTTCGGCGTCTTCGCGTTGCCGACGAAGCCGGTGACCTTCGGCGTCCCCTTCACGAGGTGCCAGGTCTCGAGCGTTCATCTCCATGTTGACGAGGATGTAGCCGGGGAAGAACTTCCGCTTCGAGGTCTTCTTCTCCCCCTTCACCATCTCCTGAACGACCTCCATCGGGATGAGGACTCGCCGAAGGAGTCCTGAAGCTCCTGCTGGCGAATGCGCTCCTCGAGCGACTTCTTCACCTTGTTCTCGAAGCCCGAGTAGGTGTGGACGACGTACCACTTCTTCGCCATGTCCATCTCCGTTCCGCCGCCGCACCGCCCGAAAGCCGAGGGAGCCTCCCGTGCGGCCCCGCCGCCGTGGCTCCCCGTGACTGCCCCGCGCCGCCCCTACCTAGTAGATCTTCGCGCTGAGCCAGCTCCAGACCATGTCGAAGACGCCGAGGATCACCGCGGCGACCGCCGACGCGACGATCACCGCGACCGTGGCGGCGCGGGTCTCGCGCAGGCTCGGCCAGGTGACCCGCTGCAGCTCGAGGGCGACCTCGAGCGACACCGTCTGCGTCCGCGGGATCCGCCAGACCACGACGGCCGCGACCGCGGCGAGCCCGAAGCCGAGGACGGTGGAGAGCGACCAGTCGCCGAGGACGGCGAAGTCGTTCACCCGCGCGTACGAGAGCACGAGCTCGATGACCTTCTCGAGGAACACGCCGAGCGCAAGCGCCGCGAGCACGTACGCAGATCGCGACAATCCGCTTCGGCTGCTCGACCCCGCCGACGTTCTCCATGTTGCGCCTCGGACCGCCTTCGTTTGCTGCGCTTAGAAGTCGAGACCGCTGCCCAGCGGTCTCGACTGCTCACTTCTATTTGGCAGGCCAGGAGGGATTCGAACCCCCAACCCGCGGTTTTGGAGACCGCTGCTCTAGCCGTTGGAGCTACTGGCCTATCCTGCCGCCGCCAGGACCTACTTCGTCTCCTTGTGCTCCACGTGCTTGCGGCAGCGCGGGCAGAACTTGGAGAGCGCGAGCTTGTCCTGCGTCTTCTTCTTGTTCTTCGTCGTCGTGTAGTTCCGCTCTTTGCAGGTCTTGCACTCGAGCGTGATGATCGTCCGGTTCCCGGCCATGGGATCCCTTCCTTACTGGATGACCTCGGCCACGACGCCCGGCGCCGACCGTGCGGCCGCCCTCGCGGATCGCGAACCGAAGCTCCTTCTCCATGGCGATGGGCGTGATCAGCTCCACCTCCATCGTGATGTTGTCCCCGGGCATCACCATCTCCACACCCTGCGGGAAGCTCGACCGACCCCGTCACGTCCGTCGTGCGGAAGTAGAACTGCGGGCGGTAGCCGTTGAAGAACGGCGTGTGGCGGCCGCCCTCCTCCTTCGTCAGCACGTAGATCTCAGCCTTGAACTTGGTGTGCGGCGTGATCGAGCCCGGCTTCGCGAGCACCTGGCCGCGCTCCACTTCCTCGCGCTTCAGGCCGCGGAGGAGCGCGCCGACGTTGTCGCCCGCCTGCCCCTCGTCGAGCAGCTTGCGGAACATCTCGACGCCGGTGACGACCGTCTTCGTCGTCGCGCGCAGGCCGACGATCTCGACCTCCTCGCCGACCTTGATGATGCCGCGCTCGATGCGGCCCGTGGCGACCGTGCCGCGGCCGGAGATCGAGAACACGTCCTCGACCGGCATCAGGAACGGCTTGTCCGTCGCCCGCTTCGGCGTCGGGATGTAGCTGTCGACCGCGTCGAGCAGCCGCTGGATCGCCGGCTCGCCGAGGTCGCCCTTGTCGCCCTCGAGCGCCTTGAGCGCCGAGCCCTTGACGATCGGGATCTCGTTGCCGGGGAACTCGTACTCGGTGAGCAGCTCGCGGACCTCGAGCTCGACGAGGTCGAGGAGCTCCTTGTCGTCCACCATGTCGACCTTGTTCAGGAAGACCACGATGTACGGCACGCCGACCTGGCGGGCGAGCAGGATGTGCTCGCGCGTCTGCGGCATCGGGCCGTCGGCGGCGGAGACCACCAGGATCGCGCCGTCCATCTGCGCGGCGCCGGTGATCATGTTCTTCACGTAGTCGGCGTGGCCCGGGCAGTCGACGTGGGCGTAGTGCCGCGTCGGCGTCGAGTACTCGACGTGGGCGGTCGCGATGGTGATGCCGCGCTCCCGCTCCTCCGGCGCCTTGTCGATCTGGTCGTACGCCATGAACTGGGCGAGGCCCTTCGAGGCGCAGTACTTGGTGATCGCCGCGGTGAGCGTGGTCTTGCCGTGGTCGACGTGGCCGATGGTGCCCGACGTTGACGTGCGGCTTGTTGCGCTCGAACTTTTCCTTGCCCATTGCTCGCTCCTGCCCTCTGCGCGACCTCTACCCTCTCGCGCGTACCGACCTGCTAACTGGAGCCCTCGTCCAGGATTGAACTGGAGACCTCGTCCTTACCAAGGACGCGCTCTACCAACTGAGCTACAAGGGCATCTCTCTTTTCCGACCTCACTGGAGCGGGAAACGGGATTCGAACCCGCGACATTCAGCTTGGAAGGCTGACGCTCTACCAACTGAGCTATTCCCGCAAAGTCTCGCTCGAACCTCGTCTTCCGCCAGTGACAGTGAACCGTGAGTGGAGGGGGGTGGATTCGAACCACCGAAGGCGTGAAGCCGGCAGATTTACAGTCTGCTCCCTTTGGCCGCTCGGGAACCCCTCCGGACTCCTTGACCTAACGTGAATCCCACGCTCCTGGAGCTGGCGGTGGGACTCGAACCCGCGACCTGCTGCTTACAAGGCAGCTGCTCTACCAGCTGAGCTACGCCAGCAAGACGCCTTCTGAAAACACACCGGCGGAAGGGCACCCGTTGCTCCGGCGAGCGCCAACCGCCCCGAACCTCATGGAGCGGCGTCTTTTATGGGATGCCGGCCGCCTTGTCAAGCAGGCAAAACCGGTCTGCGGACCGGCGCCTACGCCCCCCGCTGACGCGACGCCTCGTAGAGGGCGACGGACGCGGAGGCCGAGACCGAGAGGCTGTCGAGGTCCCCCATCATGGGGATTCGCGCGCCGAGGTCGCAGGTCCGGCGGACGAGCGGGCGGAGCCCCTCCCCCTCGCTGCCGAGGACGAGCGCGGTGGGCCCCTTCGAGATCCACGTCCCGCAGGGGGCCGGTCGCCGTCGGCGGCGAGCGCGACCGACCAGACGCCCTCCTCCTTGAGCGCCTCGATCGCCTGGGCCACGTTCGTGACCCGCGCGACCGGGCAGCGCTCGACCGCCCCCGCCGAGGCCTTCGCCACCGCCGGCGTCACCCCGACGGCCCGGTCCTTGGGGATGACCACGCCGTTCGCTCCGAGGGCGTGGGCCGACCGGATGATGGCGCCGAGGTTGTGCGGGTCCTCGACCCCGTCGAGGACGACGAGGAGCGGCGGGCGCCCGGTCGCCGCCGCGGCCGCGAGGAGGTCGGACACCTCGGCGTACCGGAAGTCGGCGACCACCGCGACGATCCCCTGATGCCGGTCGGTCCCGGCGAGGCGGTCGAGCTTCTGCCGCGGCGCGCCGCGCACCTTCGCGCCCGCCTTGCGGGCGAGCGACTCGAGCTCCGCGAAGGCGGCGCCGCGGGTCCCGCCCTCGGCGAGCCAGAGCTCCGACACCTCGGCGCTCGCGGCCCGGAGGAGCTCCCGGACCGGGTTCAGGCCGTAGACGACGCGCATTCGTTCAGTTCGCCTCGATGGCGACCGTCACGTCCCGGACCTGCTTCACGCACCACTGGTCGGAGCACACGAAGAAGTCGAGCTTCGCCTTCGCCTCGTGCTTGCCGGCCGACTCGGCGACGAAGGGCACCTCGAAGCGCCGCCCCTCCGCCTTCGGGTCGACGGGATCCGCCTTCCCGAGCGAGGTCTTCGACAGCTTCAGCCCCGGGGTCGCGTCGAGGGTGATCTTGAGCGGGGCGCGGGGGTCGACGTGGATCTTCTCGATCGGGACGATGGAGAGGACGAGGAGCCCGGGCTTGCCGACCGCGACCTTCCCGGTCGTGCCGGCCGTCTCGAGCCGGTAGGTCTTCGCAGCGTCGGCCCCGGGCTCCGCGGCGGACGCGGCCGGCGCGAGGGACGCGAGGGCGAGCAGGGTCAGGGCGGCGAGTCGGCGGGTCATGGCGTCGGGGTCTCTCCTCGCGGTCTCCATACCAGGGACGCGCGCCCGCGGTCACGGATTCACGGGGGCGCCGCGCGCCGACCGCCGCGGGGCGGCCGCGACGGCTCCCTCGGCCGACGGGCGCGCCCCGGCGACCGCGATCGCGCGGTCGACGATCCGCCCGGCGAGGTCCACGGCGCAGGCCGCCTCCGCCTCGCGGATCGAGGGGGAGCCGTTCACCTCGAAGACGAGGGGCCGCCCCTTCACGTCGAGCATGTCGACGGCGCACACCTCGAGCCGGAGCACCCGCGCGGCGTCGGCGGCGGCGCGGGCGTAGGCGGGCGGCAGGTCGGCGCGCTCGAACTGCGCGCCGCGCCGGAGGGTGCGCGAGAACCTTCCGGCCGGGGCGGTCCGGCGCATCGCCGCCGCGACCTCGCCGCCGATCACGATGACCCGCAGGTCCCGCCCCTTCGCCCCGCGCACGTACTGCTGCACGACGATGTTCTGGCCGAGCCCGAGGATGGCCTCGAGCGCCGCCTCGAGCGACTCGAGGCTCTCGCAGAGCATCACCCCGCTCTTCTCGCTCGTCGAGAGGAGCTTCACGAGCACCGGGACGCCGCCCACCAGCCGCACCATCTCCTTCAGCCCGGAGGGATTCGAGGCCATGACCGTGCGGGGCACGCGGACGCCGCCGGCGGCGAGGAGCTGCAGGCTGCGCATCTTGTTGCGGCTCGCGGCGATCCCGTAGGCGCCGTTCAGGATCGGGAGGCCCATGAGCTCGAGGTGGCTCACCACCGCGAGCCCGTACTGGTGGATGGAGAGGCCGATTCGCGGGACGACGACGTCCGTCGCCGGGAACCGCCGGCGCCGCCAGTAGACCGCCGGCTCGTCCCCGAGCCCGAGCTCGATCTCGAGCGGATCGACGACGCGAGCCTTCACGCCGCGCGCCCGCGCGGCCTCGACGAGGCGGCGCGTCGTGTGGATCTCGCCGAGCGCGACAGGACGGTGAGGCGCATAAGCGGCGCGGATCGTAAGGCGGCGCCCCCGCAAAAGCGAGCCATCGACGAGCTCCGTCGCGAGCCGAGCGAGGCGCGCTGCGGCGATCGCGGCGCGCGGCCCCTCGCCATCTCGGGTTCGAGCGCAGGACGCGGCCGCATGGGCGGACCGGGCAACGTCTCCCGCGCCGTCTGCGCCCGAAGGCGCGAGACGCGGTCTAGACCTGCTTGAACTCCGCGTCGACGACGTTGTCCTTCTTCTTCTCCTCGCCTGCGCCCGGCGCGCCGGGGGCGCCCGGAGGGGGAGCCCCCGCGCCGTCCCCGCCGGGGGCGGCGCCCTTGTAGAGCTCCTCCGCGGCGCGGTGGCTCGCCCGCTCCAGCTTCTCCGCCGCAGCCTTCACCTCGTCCAGGCTCCCCTTCTCGCGGACCTTGTGGACCTCCTGCGATCGCGTCCTCGATCTCCTTCACCATCGGGGCGGGGAGCTTCTCCTTGTTGTCCTTGAGGAGCTTCTCCATCTGGTAGGCGAGGTTCTCGGCCCGGTTCCGCTGCTCGATCTCCTCGCGCCGCTGCTTGTCCTCGGCCTCGTGGGCGCGAGCGTCGGCCACCATCTTCTCGACCTCGTCCTTGTCGAGGCCGGACGAGTGGGTGATGGTGATCTTCGTCTCCTTGCCCGTCCCCTTGTCCTTCGCCGAGACGTTGAGGATGCCGTTCGCGTCGATGTCGAAGGTGACCTCGACCTGCGGGACGCCGCGGGGCGCCGGCGGGATGCCCTCGAGGTGGAAGCGCCCGAGGGTCCGGTTGTCCCGCGCCATCTCGCGCTCGCCCTGGAGGACGTGGATCTCGACCGAGGTCTGGCTGTCGGACGCGGTGGAGAACACCTCCGAGCGCTTGCCCGGGATGGTGGTGTTCCGCTCGATGAGCTTCGTCATCACGCCGCCGAGGGTCTCGACGCCGAGCGACAGCGGGGTCACGTCGAGGAGGAGGATGTCCTTCACCTCGCCGGAGAGCACGCCCGCCTGCACCGCCGCGCCGACCGCGACCACCTCGTCCGGGTTCACCGTCCGGTTCGGCTCCTTGCCGAAGAACTTCTTCACCGTCTCGATGATCTGCGGCATGCGCGTCTGGCCGCCGACGAGCACCACCTCGTCGATCTGCGACGGCTGGAGCTTGGCGTCGGCCAGGCACTTGCGGGTCGGCTCGATCGAGCGCTCGACGAGGTCCTCGACCAGCTGCTCGAGCTTCGCCCGCGAGAGCTTGATGGACAGGTGCTTCGGGCCGGTCTGATCGGCGGTGAGGAACGGCAGGTTGATCTCGGTCTCCGATCATCGAGGAGAGCTCGATCTTGGCCTTCTCCGCCGCCTCCTTGAGCCGCTGCAGGACCATCTTGTCCTTCGAGACGTCGATGCCGGTGTCCTTCTTGAACTCGGCGATGAGCCAGTCGATGATCCGCTGGTCGATGTTGTCGCCGCCGAGGTGGGTGTCGCCGTTCGTCGCGAGCACCTCGACGACGTTCTCGCCGACCTCGAGGATCGAGATGTCGAAGGTGCCGCCGCCGAAGTCGTAGACCGCGATCTTCTCGTTCTTCTTCTTGTCGAGGCCGTAGGCGAGGGCCGCCGCGGTCGGCTCGTTCACGATGCGGCGGACGTTCAGGCCGGCGATCTCGCCCGCGTCCTTGGTCGCCTGGCGCTGCGCGTCGTTGAAGTAGGCGGGGACCGTGATGACCGCGTCGGTCACCTTCTCGCCGAGGTAGTTCTCGGCGGCCCGCTTCAGCTTGAGCAGGATCTGCGCGCTGATCTCCGGCGGCGAGTACTGCTTGCCGTCGATCTCGATCCGCGCGTCGCCGTTCGGCCCCTCCACCACGTGGTACGGGACCCGCTTCATCTCCTCTGCGACCTCGTCGAAGCGCCGGCCCATGAACCGCTTGATGGAGTAGACGGTCTTCTCGGGGTTCGTGATCGCCTGCCGCTTCGCCACCTGGCCGACCAGCCGCTCGCCGTCCTTCGTATAGGCGACGACGCGACGGGCGTGATGCGCGAGCCCTCCTCGTTCGTGATGACGACCGGCTCCTTGCCCTCCATCACCGCGACCACGGAGTTCGTGGTGCCGAGGTCGATGCCGATGATCTTCGCCATGGTCTCGTGAAATCCTCCTGGACTGGGCGCAACCTAAGTCCGCGATCGGGACCTGTCAAACGGGTCCGCCGGCGCGCGCAGGCCCCCGCCGGGCCGCCCGGGTGCCGACCCTGCCCGGCGGGCATGTAGGCCCCCAGCGGGTGCGTAGCCCGGTACGCGCCGCCACCGACGCGACGCGGCCGTGCGCCTCACCCCTCGCGGGCACCTGCCGCATAATCGGGCGGAATGATTCGGTTTTCAGATCCGGTGACGCACCGTGGCACCTCGCTTGCTGCTGGACCAGGGCGCCGGCGTCACAGCCCTCTACCCGGGGACACGATGCTCCAGACCTTCAGCGCGAAGCACCCGCACCGGTACGAGGCCGCGTTCGCGACCGTCCCCCGGACGTGGCGGTCCTGCTGAACGCGAACGCGAAGGCGGTGAACGCAGACGTGCGCGCGCGCGCTGTCCGCAGGTGGTCCCGAGCGACCACCTCTTCTTCTCGACGACCCACGAGGAGGCGAGCGCGCATCGCCGAGGAGGTGGTCGCGCGGCGGTACGGGACCGTCTTCACCGGCGGCGGCGACGGGACCTTCGTCGGCTGGGTGAACCGGATCCTCGAGAGCGCGGAGCGGCGCTCGGCGCGCCCCCGCGCTTCGGCGTGCTCGCCCTCGGCACCGGGAACGCGGTCGCCGAGATGGTCGGCGCGACCCCGCGGCGCCACGCCCAGGACCTCGCCCGCTATCGTCCGCGGCGAGGTCGGCACGGTCCGGCGCCTCGACCTCCTCACCTGCGAGGGCCGGCGCAGCGCCGTTCGCCGGCGTCGGCATCGACGCCGCGGTCCTGAACGACTACAACTGGCTGAAGCAGCGCCTCGCCGGCACGCCCATCGCGCAGCTCGGCGTCGGGCTCCCCGGCTACGGCCTCGCCATCGCGCTCCGCTCCGCCCCGCGCCGCGTCTTCGAGCGCCGCGCCGACCTACTGCGAGATCGTGAACGTCGGCCGCCCGGCGTGGCGTCTCGACGCGACCGGCGCCCGGATCGGCCGCCCCATCGGCCACGGCGAGCTGCTCTACGCCGGCCCCGCCATGCTCGCCGCCGCGAGCACCGTCCCCTACTACGGCCTCGGCCTGCGGGTCTTCCCGTTCGCCGACCACGGCCCGGGCATGATGCAGCTGCGGGTCGTGACCACCATCGGCGTGACCACCCTGCTCATGAACCTGCCGTCGATCTGGAGCGGGAACTTCGCGCACCAGGGGCTCCTCGACTTCCACGCCGACCGGGTCGCGCTCCGCTTCGAGCGCCCCATGCCGCTGCAGATCGGCGGCGACGCCGAGGGGCTGCGGGACGAGGTGACGCTCGGGATGGCGGCGAACCCGGTCGAGCTCGTCGACTTCGGCCCGCGGGCAGCGGCCTAGTACCGAGGCCTCGCGCCTTCGGGCGCGAGGCCGAGCGGCTGTCCTCGTCCCGCAGCAGCACGTCCGTTCCCTCGGTTCCGCGTGCCCCGCCCGCGTTCAGGGTGCGGCAGCCCCCCGCGCCTGCATCACAAGTAGTAGACCACCCGCGGGTCGTCGTGGAGCGCCTGGTACACGGCGCGCCGCTGCGTCTCCGACGCGAGCGTCACCCCCACCGACACGGAGTGGTACTTCCCCTGCGCGCTCGCCCGGACGGTCACCCGCTCCGCCGGCGCATCGCCCACCACCCCGGCGACCAGCCGGCGCGCGTGCTCGGGGAAGTCGTCGGCCGCGAGCCCCATGATCTTGAACGTGTAGTCGAGCGGGTAGTCGAGAACCGGGGTGGCCGGTGCACCCTTGCCGTCGGAGGTCACGCTCACGCCTGCACCCTAACGTCGGACTGCGATGCGGGCCAGCCGCCCCCCCGGCCGCGGCTCCGCCGCGGCGGCTGCCGCACCGCGCGGAGGACGGGGAACGCTGGATACGGGATCGGACGGAATCGCGCGCCCGGACGTCTCCCTCTGTGAGCTTCGCCCGAAGGCGAAGCTCACAGGAGGTTGGCCGCGAGCTCGGCGAGGGGCGAGCGCTCGCCCTTCGAGAGCGTGACGTGCCCGGCGAGCCGCTCGCTCTTGAACCGGTTCACCACGTGGATGAGGCCGTTGTTGGTCGGGTCGACGTAGGGGTTGTCGATCTGGTACGGGTCGCCGGTGAGGACGATCTTCGTGCCGTCGCCGACGCGCGTGATGATCGTCTTCACCTCGTGCGGCGTCAGGTTCTGCGCCTCGTCGACGATGATGAACTGGTTCGGGATGGAGCGGCCGCGGATGTAGGTGAGCGGCTCGATCTCGAGGATCCCGAGGTCGATCAGCTCGTGGTACCCGCGCCCCGCCTTCTTCTCGGAGCGCGAGAGGTTCATGAGGTACTCGACGTTGTCGAAGATCGGCTGCATCCAGGGGTTGAGCTTCTCCTCGATGGCGCCGGGCAGGTAGCCGATGTCGCGGCCGAGCGGGAAGATCGGGCGGGAGACGAGGAGCTTCTGGTAGACGCTCTCCTCCATCGTCTTCTGGAGCCCGGCGGCGATGGCGAGCAGCGTCTTGCCGGTGCCGGCCTTGCCGACGAGGGTGACGAGCTGGACCTCGTCGTTGAGCAGGAGGTCGAGCGCGAAGGACTGCTCCTTGTTGCGCGGGCGGATGCCCCAGACGCCCTCCTTCGGCGTCTTGATGAGCTGGACGAAGGCCTGCTTGGCGGCGCTGTACTTGCCCGACCGCGCGTGTGCTGCGGGTTCGTCCGGTCGCGCAGGACCACGAACTCGTTGGGCGGCGGCGGCTCGCCCGCGCCGGCCGTCGAGCGGGATCGACGCCGCTCGCGTAGAAGTCGTTCACCTGCTCCGGCGACGACGTCGAGCTCGGACGACGCCGCTCCAGAGCTCGTCGAGGTGCGAGCCCCTCGACGTCGTAGTCCTCGGCGTGGAGCCCGAGCGCGTCGGCGCGGATGCGGAGGTTCGTGTCCTTCGTGACGAAGACGGTCGGGGTCGCCTTCTCGCTCTGCGCGGACGTCGAGCGCGACCGCGAGGATCTTGTCGTCGACGGTGTGCGCCGTCGCCGGCGCCGTGCGGGAGCTTCCGGTCCTGGAGCAGGACCCGGATGCTTCCCCTTGTCCGGCGCGATGGGCACGCCCTCGCGCGAGCTTGCCCTGGACGCGGAACTCGTCGAGGTAGCGGCGCGACCTGCCGGGCGTTGCGGCCCAGCGTCGACAGGTCGCGCTTGAAGTTGTCGATCTCCTCGATGACGTAGATCGGGATGACGACGTCGTTGTCGGCGAACCCGAAGATGCTGCGGGGGTCGTGGAGCAGGACGTTCGTGTCGAGGACGAAGTTCTTTTTCAAGAGTCCGGTGGGCTCCCGGCGGAGGTGGCCGCGACCGCGGGCACGACCGAGTCTAGCAGGGGCGACCGGCCGCGCAGCGAGGACGCCGACGACGGTGACGATCTGGTTCCGGCCGTTCCGCTTGGCGTGGTACAGGCAGGCATCCGCGCGCTCGACGAGGTCGCCCTTCCTCGCCGCGTCGTCCGGGAACGCGGCGATGCCGAGGGAGAGCGTCACCCGCAGCGGCCCCTGGCCGGTCTCGAAGGCGAGCGGCCTTCACCCGCTCGCGGATGCGCTCGGCGATGACGAGGGCGCCGGCCGCGTCGGTCTCCGGCATGACGACCGCGAACTCCTCGCCGCCGTAGCGCGCCGACGACGTCGGTGGCGCGCGCCTCCTTCTGCAGGGTCGCGCGCCACGCCCTTCAGGACCAGGTCGCCCACCGGGTGGCCGTGGGTGTCGTTCACCGCCTTGAAGTGGTCGATGTCGCAGAGGATCAGCGGCGAGCCGCTTGCCGTACCGCTGCGCGTGCGGCGAGGTGCTCGTCGAGGCGGGCCTGGAAGGTGCGGTGGTTCGTGAGGCCGGTGAGGCCGTCGGTGGTGGCGAGCCGCTCGGTCTTCTCGAAGAGCCGCGCGCGGTAGATCGACTCCGCCGCCTGCATGGCGAGGACCTCGAGCTGGCGCACCGCGTCGTCGCCGAAGGCGCCCTCGCGCCGCGCGCCCACCACGAGGGTGCCGAGGACGTTCCCCGCGGCGCGGAGCGGGACGAGCTTGAGCGACGCGAGCCCCTTCACCTTCGCGTCGCGGGCCGAAGATCTGGCGCCTTGGTCAGGTCGAGCCCGCGGGCGGGCAGGACGAAGCCGTGGCGGAGCGACCGAGGCGGCGAGCCCCTTGTCGTCCGGGAACTCGAGCCCCTCGAGCCGGCTGCATCCCCTCGGCTCCGCGGACGCGCGCGACGCGGTGGCGCGCCGCGCCCTGCTCGCTCGTCGACGATCGTGACCGCTGCGAAGTCCGCCGCGGCGATGGCGCCGGCGAACTCGAGGAGCGGCGTCGAACACCTCGACCGGCTTGCGTCGACGCGGTTCAGCCGCTCGAGCGCCTCGTAGAAGCGCACCTTCTCGTCGCGGGCGCGCTTCATGTCGATCATGAGCCGCTCGGCCTCGGCGGCGCGGAGGACCTCGGCGCCGAGGGTGACGAGGAGCCGCTCGTCGGCCTCGGTGAAGGGGGCCGCCTCGAGCCGGTCGGCCACGAGGACGCCGCGCACGTGGCCGCCGCGCAGGTCGAGGAGGGGCACGGCGAGGAGCGCCGCGGGGCGCGGTCCCGTCGCGGTAGTAGCTCACCGGCCGCGGCTCCCCCTGGAGCCGCACCGGCGAGCGACGGCGCACCGCGCCGCCCAGGGCCCCCTCGCCGGCGGGGATCGGGTCGCGCGTGACCGCCTCGCTCGCCGACCGGCACTCGCGCAGCCGGAGCTCGCGGTCGTCCGGCCGAGAGCATGAAGACGGCCAGGGTGTGGGTCCGCAGGGCGGCCTCCGCCACCTCGAGGGCGCCCTGCACCGCGGACTCGACCTCGACCACCGCCGACTCCGTCCAGCGCCGCTCGCGCTCGGTGGCGTCCTCGACCGCGCCCGCCCCCGGCCCGAGCAGCCGGAGCTCCCGGGCGCGCTCGGCGATGTCCCGCAGCCGGCGCTCGACCGCCGTCGTCTCGGCGCGCCGGGCCGAGGCCATCCGGGCCGCGAGCACGGCGTGGTAGAGGAGCGCGAAGAGCGCGAGGAACGCCGCGTGGACCACCGCGGCCGGGAGGCCCCAGGGCGCGGCGCCGCGCGCCGCCCAGACGGCGAGCTCGAGGGCGATCGCCGAGCGCGACGAGCCCGGTCCCCACGCCGCGGCCGAGGAAGGCGACGAGGAACGCCATGACGAGGTAGACGACCGGCTGGAAGGGGGACTCGCCCTCCCCGCTCGCCCCGGCGCGGGCGACGGCGTAGGCCGCCACCACGAGGACCGCGCCGAGCTCGAGCTGCTCGCGCGGCGCCGGCGCCTCGCCCCGCCCGGCGCGGAGGACGCGGCGGAGCGCGGTCCCGGCCACGGCGACGGCGAGGCCGAGGAGCGCCGCCGCCTGTCCCCATCCCGGGGCGACGCCATCGAAGACGCCGAGGACCACGAGCCGCCGCCCCGCCGGCGGCCGCGGCGGCGGGGAGCGCGCCGAGCACGAGGCGGCGCGCGCGGCGGCGCGCGGGGCGCCCGGCGAGGCCGGACTCGGAGAGGAGCGCCGCGTAGAGCCGGACGAGCATCGGACGCGGGCGCTGGAGGGCGAGCCGCCCATGGACGTCGGGCACGCGCCCCACCGGCCCGCGCTGGGGCATGGAGACGGCGCGGGGTCACGGCGCGCCCCCGTCGCCGCCGAGCCAGTAGACCCGCTCGCCGGGGCGCACGTATCGCAGCTCCTCGCGGGCGGCGCGCTCGAGGGCGGCCGGGTCGCCCCGCAGCGCCGCGGGCCTCGCGCGCGAGGGCGGCGTTCTCCGACGAGAGCTGGGCGTTCTCGGCCTGCATGCGGCGGACTTCCGCCCGCAGCCGCACGTACTTGCGGACACCGTCGGGATCCCACGCGGCGGCGCCGGCGGCGAGCGCCACCGCGCCGACGATTCCCAACCTCGCCCATCGCCCGCGCGTCCGCGACATCACTCCGCCTCGCCCCGAAGCTCGCAGAGGGTAGGCGGGCCGTCCAGAAATCGGACGATATAGCCGCGCTGGCGAGGCGCACCCCGCCCTACTTCTGCCCGCCGCCGGCGGCGGGCCTCTCCGGATCAGGTGGGCTGCGGTGCTGCGGGAGGCGCTGCGGTCGAGCCCGCCTAGCGGGAACGGGCGTCCACGGGCTTCACGAAGATCTCGCCGGCGATCTCGGGGTCGAGGGCGATGGTGGTCTCGCCCACCTCGATCACGTAGGACGGGGACGCGCTGGTGGAGCCTGACCTCGCTGCCCGGGATGACGCCGAGGGCGGCGAGGCGGTCCATCCGGTCGTGGAACTTCGGCGCGATGAAGACGATCCGGCCGGTCGCGCCGACCTCGAAGGTCTTGAGGCCCGGTGACGAGGGGCCGCACGGTGCGCTGGAACGCGCCGCAGCACTCGCCGGGCGGGATGGGCTTCCCGTGCGGGCAGGTCGGGGGGTGGCCGAGGAGCGTGCAGACCGAGTCGGTCGCCTCGCGGCGAGAGGATGTGCTCGAACTCGCAGGCCTGGCTCCTCCATGGCCTGTCCGCCGAGGTCGAGGAGGTCGCGGAAGAGCCGCTCGGTCAGCCGGTGCCGCCGCACGACGTCCTTCGCCCGCGGCCTCGCCCTCCGGCGTGAGGAGGACGTGGTCGTCCGTCGAGCGCGGACGAGCCCCGCCGCGGCGAGCTCCGCGAGGTCGGCGGCGCGCGCGTCCGGCGCGTGGTCGCGACGTGGACGCGGCGAGGATCGCGGCGGGCGCGTCGCGCCCCTCCTCTCGCTCGGTGAAGACGTGCTCGAGGATCTCCTCGAGCCTGCGTGGGACGGGGCCGGTCACGGAGTGCTCACCGTCTCCTTCTCCTTCTGCTTCTTCCAGCGATCGAGGAAGCGACGCAGCCCGCCGGCGAGCCCCGCCGTCTCCTGCGGGAAGCGAGTAGCCGCACGACGGGCAGCAGACGACGTGGCAGCCCTTCGACATCGGGCAGCTCGGGCGGCACCCCTGCCCCTCCGCGTCGAAGGCGGCGCCGCAGAGCGGGCAGGTCTCCTGGCCGGGGACGAGGGCGGGCATGGGCGGTCCTAGTGGAGCAGGCGCATGAGGTGGTTCACCAGCGCGCCGACGCCGAAGGAGAACGGCAGGATGAACGCCGCCATGCGCGACGCCGGTCCTCCAGCCGCGCTCCTTCAGGATCATGAAGAAGTTCGCGATGCAGGGGATGAAGAGCGTGATGGTGACGAGGGCGACCGTGACCTGCGATCTCCATGTCCCGGGTCATCGTCCCGGCCTTCATGTAACGGCTTGAAGTGCTGGAAGAGGCCGGCGGCGGCGTAGTCGCGGCGCAGGAAGCCCGAGGATGAAGGCGGTGGCCGCCTCCTTCGGGAGGCCGAGGAGCCCCGACCACGACCGGGGACGCGGCGCGCTCGAGCGACGGAGAGCCCGCCGAACCGGTCCAGGCTCCAGAGGATGAGCGTGCCGAGCACGAAGAGCGGCAGCGCCTCGCGCAGGTACCACTCGATGCGCGCGAGGGTCTTCACCGCGATGTTCGCCGGCCTGCGGGATCCGGAGCGGCGGCAGCTCCAGCATGAAGTCCGAGCCCCGCCCGGGCAGGACCTTCGCCGCGAGCCAGCCGACGAGGAAGACGACCACCAGGAGCGTCGCCGGCGAACCAGAGCGATCGCCGCGGGGGAGAGGCCCGCCGGTCATGGCGAGGATGACGGCGAGCTGGGCGCTGCACGGGACCGCCGAGCGCGAGCAGGAGCGTCACGATCACCCGCTCCTTGCGCGTCTCCATGATCCGCGCGGTCATGGTCGCCATCGTGTCGCAGCCGAGGCCGAGCACCATGGGGAGCACGGCCTTGCCGTTCAGCCCCATCCGCTTGAAGACCTTGTTCACCATCACCGCGAGGCGCGGCAGGTACCCCGAGTCCTCGAGGATGCTGAAGGCGATGAAGAAGGTCGTGACGATGGGCAGGACGATGGCGATGCCGTAGGCGAGCCCCATCGAGAGCAGGCCGTACTTCCCGACGAGGAAGCCGCCGTGCTCCCGGCACGGGACGCCGGCCGGGCCGACGAGGAACCGCTCCACCCCGCCCCACGGGACGACCCAGCGCACGAGCCGATCCGCCAGGGGCACGAGCCACTCGTGAGAAGACGGTGTTCTCGAGGAAGTCGACCAGCGGTCTTCGCGCCGAAGCACGCCGACGAACTGGTAGGCGGCGTAGCAGCACGAGGCCGAGGATCGGGGATGCCCCAGAGCGGGTGGGTGGACCAGGCGCCGAGCCTCCGCGCGAAGCCGCTCGCGACCGAGGCGCCGCCGCGCGTGACGACCGCGTCGTGGAGCCGGTCGACCGCCGCGAGCCGCTGCTTGGCGACGACGTAGCGGAGCGACTCGGGGTAGCGCGCGGCGAGGCCGCGCCGGACCTCGTCCACGCCGCGCGAGCGTCCGCCGCGGTGAGCCGGGCCGCGAGGTGCGGCGCGGAGCGACTCGTCGCCGGCGAGCGGCCATCACCGCGAGGGCGCGCGGGCCGATCCCGCCGCGCGGGCATGAGCGGCTCCACCTCGACGAGCGCCGCCTCGATGGCCGCGTCGTAGCGCGGCACGAAGCGGGAGGTCGCGCGCGCGCAGGCGAGGCGCGCCTGGAGCGTCGGCGACCCCCTTCCGCTGGACCGCGACCGTCGGGACGACGTCCACGCCGAGCTCGCCGCGAGAGCGCTCCGCGTCGATGGTGAACCCGCGGCTCGCCGCCTCGTCCGCCATGTTGAGGGCGAGGACGAAGGGAACGCCCGCCTCGGCGAGCTGCACCGTCATGAGCAGGCCGCGCCGCAGGTTCTTCGCGTCGCAGACCTGGAGGCACGACGTAGCCGCGCTCCGGCGAGCAGGATGTCCCGGGTGACCTGCTCGTCCTCGGACATCGGGAGCAGGTTGTTCGTCCCCGGCGTGTCCATCACGTGCCAGGGGTGGCCGTCGATGGTCGCCGAGCCGCGGGTCACCTCGACGGTCGTGCCGGGGTAGTTCGAGACGGTGACGTACTTTCCGGTGAGCGCGCCGAAGAGGACGCTCTTCCCGACGTTCGGGTTGCCGACCAGGATCACGGTGCGCGCGGCGGCGACGACCGCCTTGCGCTCGAGGCCGGGGTCGAGCCGGGTCGCGGCGGCGGCCGGGGGGAGGAGGCGTCACGGCGTCGGCCTCCGCGGCGCGCCGCCGGCACCGGGCGCACCGGCCGTACAGCTCGAGCCGGTGGCTCTCCACCTCGAAGCCGTGGCGCCTCGCCACGCGCTCCTGGAGCGACTCGAATCCGCTCGTTCGCGAACTCCACGATCTCCCCGCAGCGCGGTGCAGATGAGGTGGTCGTGGTGCGGGCCGGCCGCGCGGCCGCCTCGTAGCGGGTCTGCCCGTCGCCGCCGAACTGGCGCGGGACCGCGAGCGCCGCAGTCGGCGAGGAGCTTCATCGTCCGGTAGACCGTCGCGACGGAGACGCGCGGGTCCACGCGGCGCACCCGGGCCACGAGCTCCTCGACGCTCACGTGGCCCCCCATCGCGAAGAAGGTCTCGGCGATGCGCTCCCGCTGGCGGGAGTGCTTGAGGCCGTTTCGGGCGATGTAGTCGCCCAGGGCGGCGAAGGCCGTCGCGGCGGGCCGCGCGGCGCGGGGAGATCCGGGGTCTGAAGGGGTCGTGCGCATCCTGATAACGATTATCGCTATCACGGTCTCGGCGGACAGCGCAAGCCCCCCCAGGGACCGGGCGACCGCGGGTGCTGCGGAGGATCGGGGTGGCCCTCTACCGCAACAGCCCGGCGCCCCGCGCCCACTCCCGCCAGCGCGTCGCGGCGCCGGGGCCCTCGCCGCCGACATCGGCGCCGGCCAGGGCGACCAGGGCGGCGTGCGCCTGGCGACGGACCTCGGGGGTGGGATCGTCGAGGAGCTCGACGAGGCGCCCGGCGACGGCGCGCCCCTGCTCGGCCGGCCGGTAGCGCGCCACCTCGGCGGCGAGGGCGCGGGTCTCCGGATTGGTCGAGGCGAGGGCGCGAGAGGGCGACCGTCCCCTGCCCCGGCCTGGTCCCCTCGCCCGGACGGAGCGCGACGCCGGCCACGATGGCGAGCACGAGGAACATCACCGCGACCTGGACGAGCGTCTTCCCCGCGCCGTACCGCCCGGCACGCACGAGGGCGATCCGGTACGCCGCGTAGCCGACGATGAAGAGGGCGAGGAGCGCAGGCGGGAGCGCGAGCGCCGCGGTGGGCCAGCGTCCGGCGGCGACCTCCTGCTGCAGCTCGGGGAGGCCGAACAGCGTGAGGGCGACGGTCACGAGGAGGAGCCCGTACAGCACCCACCGCGCCGCCCGCACGACCGGCGGCGTCCGCTCCTGCCCCTGCCCCTGCCCCGACCCCGTCGCTGCGTCCGCCATGCGCCGAGTGAAGCACGCGTCCCTGCCGCCGGCAACCGGACGATCAGGGCGGGGGGACACTCGCTTCGCGGAGCCTTCGGCCCGCGAAGCTCGCGCCCCCCGGGCACCGATGCTCCGGCTTCGCCTTCGCCCGTCGCCGGGCGGAGCCCGGCTCCTCCTCGCTCGCTCCGGGGCAGGCTCCTCCGCCTGCCCCTGCGCTCGCCCACGCACGACTGCCGCGGAGCCTTCGGCCCGCGAAGCTCGCGCCCCCCCGGGCACCGATGCTCCGGCTTCGCCTTCGCCCGTCGCCGGGCGCAGCCCGGCTCCTCCCCGCTCGCTCCGGGGCAGGCTCATCCTGCGCTC
This sequence comes from uncultured delta proteobacterium, assembly GCA_963739565.1. Classification (GTDB taxonomy): domain Bacteria; phylum Myxococcota; class Myxococcia; order Myxococcales; family Anaeromyxobacteraceae; genus Anaeromyxobacter. The sequence continues at coordinate 216,847 of CAVUBF010000004.1, forward strand.
GCGCGGATCGCGTCGTCATGCGGCGCTTGACGGACCCCCGCCGGTCGGCTCAGGTTGCGCGCCATGCCGGACCTCGACGTGGAGCTCCTCGAACGGGTGGCGCGCTGGTGCGCGGACGCGGGCCGCATCACCACGCCCGCGGAGATCCGGCGCGCCCTGTCACCGCTCGGATGGGACGAGCTCCTCGCCGCTCGCTCCCTCCTCGTCGATCCGCCGCCCGCCCGCCCGCTCGGGCCCTTCGCCCTCGCGGACCTCGCCCGCGGGGCGCCCGCCGATGTCGCCGCGGAGCGCGAGCGAGAGGGGCGCTATCCGGCCCGGGCCGAGGCGGACCCCGTGGAGCCGGTCGCCCCGGCCAGCCCGCCGCGGTCTCGCGCTGCGGCGGCGCGCAAGGGCGGCCGGCAAGGCGCGAAGCCGTCGATGGTGATCCGCCGCGCCCGCGATGCGGCCCCGCCTCCGCCGCCGGCCACGCCTGCGCTCCCCCTCGCCGACGAATTGCTCCTGCCCGAGGGCCGGAACCTCCTCGAGCGGCTCGTCCGGCGGCACGGCGCCCGCCGCGCGGCCCTCGTGGCGGCGCTCGCGGCCGGGTGGCGCACCCCCGACGGCCGCGTCCTCGGGGATCCGGACCTCTCGCGCCTCCTCGAGCACCACGGCCTCGCCCGCACCTTCGCGCGGCGGGAACGGGACGAGCTGCTCCACGCGCTCCGCGCCGCGGGCGGGCTCCGGTCGGTCGCCGCCGCCCGGCTCGGCCTCGACCGCGATGGGCTCGACGCCTCCCTCGCCCGCACCGGCGCGACCCCGGACGGCCGAGTCCATCCGCGAGGAGCGCCGCGCGGAGCTGCGCGGCCGCGCGACCCTCGCCGAGCGCGTGCGCCTGCTCATCTCGGACGCGCCGCGGCTCGAGGACCTCGGGCTCCTGGGAGAGCTCGAGGACGACCTTCGGCGCCGCCTCCCCGAGCACGTGCGCGCCGTCGGCGCCGGGTCCGGCCCGTTGCTCCTCGCCCTCGCCCACAGCCTGTCCGTGACGGCGGCCGAGGCGAAGGAGCTCTTCGACCGCCTCGGTGTCGCCCTCGAGGCGCCCCGCGGCGCTCCCGCCGGCGGCGCCCCGCGCGCCCCGGCCGGCCGCCCGCGGTTCCGGCCTGCGGCCCCGCCCCGCAGCGCGGGAGGGATGCGCCCGCCGGCTCGGCGCGGCGCGAGGCCCGCCGGTTCTGGTGCCTCCGCCCCACGCCCCGCGGGAGCGCGGCCCGGCGCGCCCCGGCACCCCGGAGCGGGCGCCGCGCGGCCGCGACCGGGCGGGCCCCGGTTCGGGGCGCGTCCCGCGGGAGGTCGCCCGGATCGCGCGGGCACCCGGCCCGGAATCGCTCCGGCACCCGCCCCGATCGCTCCGGCACCCGCCCCGATCGCTCCGGCGCCCGGCCCGATCGCTCCGGCGCCCGGCCCGATCGCTCTGGCGCCCGCCCGGATCGCTCTGGCGCCCGCCCGGATCGCTCTGGCGCCCGGCCCGATCGCTCTGGCGTCCGGCCCGTTCGCCCCGGCTCCCGGCCCGAACGCTCCGGCGCGCGGCCCGGGCCGACCGGGGCGAAGCCGACGGGACCCCGCCGCGGCGGGCCGCCGCGCGGTCCACGCCGCGGCTGATCCCCTCGCGGCGCCGCCCCGCGAATTCTGCTACGGTCGGCCCGAGGCCCTCTGGCGAAACGGTAGACGCGCTCGACTCAAAATCGAGTGGGGTCACCCCCCGTCCCGGTTCGAGTCCGGGGAGGGCCACTCCCCGCCGCCCGACCCTTTTCCCTTGCGGCCGCCGGGCGCGCGCGTGTATCGGTACCCGGCCACGTTCCCCCCGGAAGATCGCGCATGTACAACCTCCTCATCTCCATCGCCGTCGGCGTCGCCGTCTCGCTCGCGCTCGCGTTCGGGACCACGCTCGGCGTCGCTCCCCGCGATCTTCCCGGGCGTCCTCGCCACGGCGATCGCTCTACTTCGTCCTGATGCGGCGCACGTGGAAGAAGCTCGAGTCGATCTTCGAGGCCATGCAGAAGGAGGTGCAGGCGCAGAAGTTCGACAAGGCGATCCAGACGCTCCAGGGCGGGTTCGTCCTCGCGCCCTGGCAGTTCCTCGTCGCCTCCCAGCTCCACTCGAACATCGGCATCCTGCACTACCTCAAGCAGGAGCTCGACGCCGCCCTCCCCCACCTCGAGAAGAGCTTCTCCAAGAACTGGGTCGCCCGCGGGATGCTCGGCGCCGCCCGGTACCGCAAGCAGGACGTCGCGGCGGCCACGAAGGTGCTGGACGACGCGGTCTCCTCGAACAAGAAGGAGGGCGTCCTCTGGGCGCTCTACGCTTGGATCCTCGAGAAGGAGGACAAGCACGAGCAGGCCATCGCGGTCCTCGGCCGCGCCGTCGCCGCGAACCCCTCCGACGACAAGCTCAAGGGCTCGCTCCAGGCGCTCCAGAACGGGAAGAAGCTGAAGCTCGGCAAGCTCTACGCCGAGCAGTGGTTCCAGTTCATGCTCGAGCGGCCGCCGCCCGAGTTCGCCGGCGCGGGCTTCCGCGGCGGGCGCCGCGCGATCTACCGCGGCTAGCGCGCCTCGCTCCCGACCGGGAGCGCGCTACACCCCTCAGCTCCCGCCGAAGCCGACGGTGATCCGCCCTCCCTCGACGATGAGGGGCACGCGGCGGGACCCGCCCGACAGCTCGAGGAAGCGCTTCATCGCCTCGACGTCGCGCTTCACGTCGAAGTACTCGACCTGGACGTTCCTGGCGCCGAAGTCCTCACGGGCGGCGTTCGTGTAGGGTCAGCTCGACTTCCCGTAGATCTGGACGGCCTCGGGCATCACGTCCTCCAGGCTGAACGATATTCCGGGAACGTCCCGCCCGTGCACTGAAATGTTGCCGGCCTGCCGAGGGCCGACGCGTGGATCCGCCGCTGGGCGTGGCGGCACCGCCCTTGCTCTGCATGCGCGTCCCCGCGCGTTCACCACAAGAGCACACACGCATGACCCCCGCCCGCCGCCGCACCCTCCGCATCGCCGCCGCAGCCCTGGTGGGGATCCCTTGGATCACGATCGCCGCGGCGCTATACGCTTGGATCGGTTGAGCTCGTCCCGGCGTACGGGCGGGCATCCGGCCGAACCGGGGGCGGCGGCCGGGCGCTCCGTGCGACGGCACCATCCACGCATCCGCCCCCGGCGACCGAGCGATGTCCGACGCATCGCAGGACGACGAGCGCGAGCCGATGACCAGCTCCGGAGACGGGGCCGGGGCCGATCCGCTCGCGCCGCTCCTCGCGACGCTGCTCGGCGCGACCGGCCTCTCCCCCGCCGAGCTCGCGCGCCGGCTCCGCGAGGCGCTCCCGCCCGCGATCGCCGAGATCGCCGAGTCGAACCTGCGCCTCCGGGCCGCGCTCCACCGCCGGGACGGGCTCGTCGCCGCCGCCGCCGAGGAGCTGCGCGCCGTCGCGGAGAAGGTCTACGAGCGCGACGACGCGACCCTCGAGGCGGAGGGCGCGCGGCTGCGGCAGCTCGCAGACGACCTCGAGGAGGCCCTGCACCCCGCCGTGGAGCCGGAGGCGTCGCGCGCCCCCGCCGCGGCGGTCGGGCCCCGCCCGCGGGTGCTGGTGGTCGACGACGAGGAGGACGCCCGCGCGGTCCTCGCGGAGGTGCTCGCCCCCGAGTGCGAGGTGCTCACCGCCGCCGACGGCGAGGAGGCGGTGCGTCTCACCCGTGACGAGCACCCCGACCTCGTCCTCATGGACCTCTTCATGCCCCGGCTCGATGGGCTCCAGGCGCTCCAGCGGATCCGCTCGGACCCCGAGATCGGGGACGTGCCGGTCATCTTCGTCTCGGCCCGCGGCGAGGACTCGGTGAAGGCGCGGGCGCTCGACCTCGGGGCGGTCGACTACCTCCAGAAGCCGTTCTCCGAGCGGGAGCTGAGGGCCCGGGTGGAGCGGACGCTGCGGCTCTCCCGGAGCCAGAGCGCCCTCCGCGAGCTCGCCCAGACCGACCCGCTCACCGGCCTGGCGAACCTCCGCGCGTTCCGGACGCGGCTCGCCGACGAGGTGAAGCGCGCCCGCCGGTACCGGACGCCCCTCACCTGCGTGATGGCGGACATGGACGACCTGAAGCCGGTGAACGACGAGCTCGGCCACTCCGCCGGCGACCGCGCCATCGCCGCGGTCGCCGGGGTGATCCGCGCCGAGCTCCGCGAGACCGACTTCGGGGCGCGCTACGGCGGCGACGAGTTCGTGCTCCTGCTGCCCCACACCGCCGGCGACGAGGGACGCGATCCTCGCCGAGCGCATCTGCGCGCGGCTCCGCGAGACGGTGCTCGAGATCTCGGGCCGGCGCGTCCCCATCCGCGCGTCCTTCGGGGTCGCGTGCCTCGACCACGACGCGGCCGACGCGGCGGACGCCCTCGTCCGCGCCGCCGACGCGGCGCTCTACCGCGCGAAGCGGGCCGGGCGCGGGCGCGTCGAGGTGGCGTTCCACGGCGAGGCGGCCGCGGAGTCCGCCGGCCCGCCGCCGTGAGGGGTCAAGCCTTCGCGCCCGCGGCGGAGCCCTCGCCCGGCTCGCCGCCCTCCGCGCCGCGCTCGCGCGCCTCGGCGGCGTAGCGGTTCAGCTTGTTGTAGAGCGTCTTCTCGCTGATCCCGAGGACCTCGGCGGTCCGCGCCTTGTTGCCCGCCGTTCCGCTGGAGCGAGGCGAGGATGTAGTCCTTCTCGACCTTGTCCAGCGGGATGCCGAGCGGGACCCGCAGCATCGCCGCCTCGGGCCGGGACGCCTGGCAGGTCGGGCGGGAGGTGCTCCTCGCCGATGACGTCGCCGTCGGCGAGGATCATCGCGCGCTCGACGGTGTTGCGGAGCTCGCGGATGTTCCCGGGCCAGGCGTAGCCCTGGAGCACGCTCGAGGGCGGCGGGCGACAGGCCCTGCACGCGCTTGCCGGTCTCGCCGTTGAACTTCTCGATGAAGTGGTGGACGAGGAGCGGGATGTCCTCCCGCCGCTCCTTGAGCGGCGGGCAGCTGGATCGTGAAGACGTGGAGCCGGAAGTAGAGGTCCTCGCGGAAGCGGCCCGCGCCGGATCTCCTCCTTCAGGTCCCGGTTCGTCGCGCAGATGACCCGGACGTCCACCTCGACCTCGCTCGTGCCCGCCGAGCCGGCGGAACTTCCGCTCCTCGAGGACCCGCAGGAACTTGGCCTGCAGCTCGAGCGGGAGCTCGCCGATCTCGTCGAGGAAGAGGGTCCCGTTGTGGGCGAGCTCGAAGTTCCCGATCCGGCGCTGGTCCGCGCCGGTGAAGGCGCCGCGCTCGTACCCGAACAGCTCCGACTCGATGAGCGTCGCCGGGATCGCCGAGCAGTTCAGGGCGACGAAGGGCTTGTCCTTGCGGGGGGAGAGGTTGTGGACGGCGCGGGCCACGACCTCCTTGCCGGTCCCGCTCTGCGCCGGTGATCACGACGCTCGCGTTCGACGGCGCGACCTTCTTCACGAGCTCGAAGACCTGCTGCATGCGCCGGGCCGGACCCGATCATGTCGGTGCCGGGCGCGAGCGCCGCGAGGCGCCGCCGGAGCAGCTGCACCTCGCGCATCGTCTCCTTCTTCTCGAGCGCGCGCTCGAGCACGATGCGCAGCCGCGGGATCTCGAGGGGCTTCTCGATGAAGTCGTAGGCCCCTTCCTTGATGGCCTGCACCGCGGTCTGGATCGTCCCGCGCCCGGTGAGGAGCACGACCGGGCAGTCCGGGCAGCTCGGCGCGGAGCGCGCGCAGGAGCCACAGCCCGTCCATGTTCGGCATCACGAGATCGGTGAGGATGACGTCGGGGTGACCCTCGATGGCGCGCCGCAGCGCCTCGGTGCCGTCGCTCGCGGTCTGGACGTCGTAGCCCCAGCGCGTCGTCAGCTCGGCGAGGGCGTCGCGGCTGTCGGCCTCGTCGTCGACGATGAGGACGCGGTATCTCATGTCCGCTCGTTCCCGGGCATCGTCAGGGTCAGCCGCTCGAGCGCTCCCACCGAGGCCCGATCGAGGCGCGCGCCGGCCGCAATCGAGTCCGCGGCGAGCACGGACAGGTCATAGTCGAGGTCGCGGTCCGGTTCAGCCACCGTGCGGTCGAGCTCCAGCACGGCGTGACCGTCCCGCACGGCGACGCGGGCGGTGAGCCGCGCGCCCTCGGCCGTGCCGGCGAGGGCGCGCGCGACGAGGCAGAGGACCAGCCGTCCCGCCCGCGCGGGCTCTGCGGTCGTCCGGACCGAGCCACGCGACGGCTCGACGGTGAGCTCGACGTGGCGCAGCTTCGCGTCGTACCCGAGGGCGCCGGCGACCTGCGCGACGTAGCCGGCGACGTCGAGGTAGCCGAGCGGGGCGGCCGGATCGGAGACCTCCGCGAGCCGGGCGACGAGGTCCTTGATCCGGTCGAGCTGCTCGCGCAGCGAGCGGATCTGGCCCGCGGCGCCGTCGGGCACTCCCGGGTTGCCCTCGAGGGACTCCGCGAGGAGCGGCACGCGAAGCCCGAGGGTGTTGAGGGGCGTCCGGATGTCGTGCACCGCCGCCGCGATCACGCGCGACAGCACCTTCGCGCGGAGCGCGAGCGCGGCCCCCTCGGGGTCGGGCGTCGAGCATCCCAGCGGCGGAGGCTTCCATGACCATGTCGTTCCCGGGGGACCGCGGCTTCAGATGCGTCGCCGGGGCTCCCATTTACAAGCCTGGAGGGGATCATGCCCTAGACTGCGGTCGCGTGCGCCCCTTCTTCCTCATCCTGGCGGTCTCGATCGGGGTCCTCTCCGGATGCGCCCCGGCCCTCCACGGCCCCGCGGCGCGCCCCCCCGCCGGGCTCCGTGGCGGCCCCCGCGCAGCTGCCCCACGGGGGCACCGTCGCCCCGGCCTCTCCCGAGCCGGAGCCGGTGCGGATCCTCGCGCGCGTCACCCTCGGCGCCATCGGCGACGTGCTCATGCACGAGGCGGTGAAGCGCAGCGCCGCCGTCCACGGGCGCGGCGCCGCGGACGGCGGATTCTCCTGGCTCTACGCGCCCATCGCGGATCTCCTCTCCGAGCCCGACCTCACCTTCGCGAACCTCGAGACCCCGGTCGCGCCCGGCGCGGCGGGCGGCACCCGCGAGTACGTCTTCAACGCGCCGCCCGAGGCGATCGCCGCGCTGGTCCACGCCGGCGTGGACGCCGTGTCGGTCGCGAACAACCACGCCTTCGACCAGGGGCGCGCCGGGTTCGAGGAGACGCTGCGCCGCCTCCAGCAGGCGGGGCTCGTGGCGATCGGCGCCGGGACGGAGGGGCACGCGGCCGGCCCGGTCCGCCTCTCGGCCGGCGGCCTCTCTCTCGCGTTCCTCGGCTACGCGAGCTTCTTCAACGCCGAGGGGAACGCCTGCCCGCCGCCGGGAGGCGGGGGCGGCGCCGTGCCAGCAGGCCTCGCTCCTCGATCGCCGGCGCATCGTCGAGGAGGTCCGCGCGGCCGCGGCGGGCGCCGACGCCGTCGTGGTCTCCCTCCACTGGGGCGTCGAGTACGACCCGCAGCCGCGGGCCGAGGACGTCGAGCTCGCCCACGCGCTCGTCGATGCCGGGGCGCTCGTGGTGCTCGGGCACCACCCGCACGTCCTGCAGCCGATCGAGCTCTACCGGGCCGCCGACGGCCGCGTCGGCGTCATCGCCTACTCCCTCGGGAACTTCGTCTCGAACCAGTCGCGGAACTACCAGCTCGGAGTCACGCCCGGCCAAGATCGCCGCCACCCGGGACGGGGCGCTCCTCCGCGTCGCCCTCGCCCGGCGCGACTACGGGCGCGGCGTCGTGCGCGTGGAGGTCGACGGCGCGGACTTCGTGCCGCTCTGGACCGAGAACGACACCGTCGAGATCGACCGCAAGCGCGAGCCGGACCGCCGCCCGGCGATCCGCGTGGTGGCCGTGGATCGGGCGCTCGCCGAGGTCCGCGCCGACCTCGCGCGCCTCCCGGATCCGGTGCCGGCGGCGGACCGCGAGCGCTTCGTCGCGCTCCGCAAGCGCGAGTCGCTCCTCGTCGCGCGGCGCGTCGCCATCGCCTCGCTGCTCGGGGAGGACCTCCTCCGCGTCGCGCCGCCGCGTCCGTCGCCGGTCCCTGCCGCGCCGGTCAGGCCCGCGGTCCCGGCGTCGGCCCCCGCCCCAGCCGCGCCCGCCCCCTAGCGCGGCCCGGTGACGGGCTTGGCGTGGCCGGTGTCCGGGGGCTGCACGTCGGGCCGGGCCGGCACGTCGAGCGCGACGAGCTCGATCCCGAGCCGCTGCGCGAACTCGAAGATCCGGTTGTCCCGGTAGAACTCGCCGAAGACGATCCGGCGGCACCCCGCGTTGGCGATGAGCTTGAAGCAGGGCCAGCACGGCGAGGCGGTCGTGTAGATCGTCGCGCCCTCGATGGCGACGCCGTTCTTCGCCGCCTGGATGATGGCGTTCGCCTCCGCGTGGACGGTCGCCACGCAGTGGCCGTCCTCCATCATGTGCCCGACCTCGGTGCAGTGGGGCAGCCCGCGGATCGACCCGTTGTACCCGGTCGAGAGGATGGTCTGGTCGCGGACGAGGACCGCGCCGACGTGCTTGCGATCGCAGGTGGCGCGCGTCGCGACGACGCGGGCGATGTTCATGAAGTACTCGTCCCAGCTGACGCGGTTGTCCATCCAGCCTCCCGGTGGTGCGGCATGCTACCGCACGGGTCCGACGCGGCGCAGCCCGGTCGCGATTACCATCTCGCCATGTCCCGCCCGCTCGCCCCGCTGCTCGCCCTCCTCCTCGCACTCCCCGCGCGCGCCCAGGGTCCAGTCGATCCGACCGGGCGCCTGCCGCCCGTGGCGCAGCCTTCCGGTACGGCGCCGCCCGGGGAGCCGCCCCGGAAGGCGGCGCCGGTCGAGCGTCCCGCCCAGCCACTCCCCCGGGGCGCGGTGCTCGAGCAGGTCTCGGGAAAGGTCGTCTCGAATCGACCGGCAGACGCACCGGTTCACGATCGACGTCGGCGGCGAGCAGGTCACGCTGTCGATGGACCGGAACACCATGGTCTACACCCCGGCGGGGCTCGGGACGGTCCTCGACGTGGTCCCGGGCGCACCGGTGCGCGTGGGGCGCAACGCCGAGCTCGTCGCCTACTGGGTGCAGGTGCGGCCGGTGCCCGGGAAGACCCCGACCCCTACCCCGACCGAGTCCGCGCCGACGCCCGGCCAGGGGACGGGGCCCGGGGGCGGCTCCGGCGCCTCCGCCTCCGAGCCGCGGGGCGGGCCTGGGCCGGGCGCGGGGGGACGGCGACCCCGGCCACGCCGGGGCCCGGCGGCGCGGCGCCCTGAGGTGAGCGCGAGGCGTCGCGATCCCGCTACAGCCTCGGCGCCGAGCCCGGGAGCGCGAGCGCGGCAGGCGCCACGACCGCGCCGCGGACCTGATCGGTCGCGAGATCGGCGAGCCCGTTCTCCCGCAGGAACCGGCGGATCTTCGCGGCGGGGGCGACGAAGGTCTCGCCCGGCATCGGCACGTCGAAGGCGTACTCCTCCGCGTCCCGGCCGCCGAAGGCGACGCGCGCGGTCCTGTAGCCCTCGACGACGCCCACGAGCCGAGCGCCGCCGACGTCGAACACCCCGCCGCCCGAGCTGCCGTAGCCGATGGCGGCGTCGGTCTTCATGGCGGTGGGCGTGCGCCGCGCGGCCGCGTTCTCCGCGTGCTCGTACTCGACCTGCGAGACGATCCCCGCGGCGACCGAGAGCCCCTTGCCGAAGGGAGCGCCGATCACGACGAGATCGTCGCCGAGCTCGAGCTCCTCGTCGGGCGCGAGCGGCGTCACCGGAAGGTCCCCGGGCACCTCGAGGACCGCGAGGTCCACGTCGGGGACGCGGCCGCGCGCCACGACCTTCGCGACGGCGGGGGCGCCGCCGGCGCCGGGGAGAACGCGGATCTCCGGGGCGCCGCGCCACTCGCGCGCGGGCTCGACCACGTGGGCGTTCGTCAGCACGTAGCTCACGCCCCCGCGACGCGCGAAGACGATCCCGGACGCGCTCCGGAGCACCTCGCCTCCGACCGAGACCTGGAGCCGCACCGCCGACGGGAACACCTTCTGGACGGTGGCCGCGCGCGGGTTCGAGCCGCGGGTGGAGGACGCGCCGCCGAGGAGCGGAGCGGCCGCGAAGAGGAGTCCCGCGGCGAGCGCTGCGCCGGCGAGCGTCGAGACGAGTCGGGTCGTGGGCACGTCGCGAGCAACCAACCCCCGGGCGCCGCTATTCCCTCGCTCGGGCCGGCGCCCGCTCCGTCGCCGGGGAACCCGCCGGTCAGCCGGCATACCGGCGTCGCAGGAGGAACAGGACCGCGTCCTGGGCGCAGGCCTCGCAGTAGCCGTACCGGTCCCGGAGGTTCCGCAGCGTCTCCTCCACGCGGCGCCGGGCCTTCTCGTCGAGCGCGGTCCGCTCGTCGGAGAGGTAGCGGAGCACGTCCTCGCGGCTGCGGCGGAGCTGGCGCTTCCGCTCCTCGTAGAAGTGGTCGCGCAGGCGCCTGAAGAGGTCCGGGAAGATGGCCTGGTAGTCGATGGTGTCCGCGTCGGGGTGGTCGAGGCGGAAGGCGCCGACCGCCGAGATGAGGCCGAGCCGGAAGTCCTTCCGGTCGTCACCCGGCGGCATCACCATCGACTCGAGCTCCGTCATCCGATGCTCGTCCGGCGGCTCGTGCTCGCCGGTGTGGGCGTTCCGGACCCGCTCGCCCTTCACCCAGGAGGACACGATGGTCACGTACCGCTCGAACAGATCGCGATACTGGGCCTCGGAGACGAGCCCCATCGCGTCGCGGATCTCGTCGTCGATGGTGTCGAGGTACTCCGCCTCGACCACCCGGACGAAGTGCTCGTGGTCGTGGTACCCGTCCACCACCTCCTGGGACAGGAAGTCGTGCACCGTCTTGTCGCGGCAGATCGCGGCGAGCTCCTCGAGGACCGCGAGCGGCGTCAGGCAGCGGGCGCGCGGGTCCTGCGCGGCGTTGAAGAGCGCAGTCTTGATCTCGCGCGCCGAGGCGCCGGCGCGGCCCTCGTAGTTCGGGTACACGTCCGACTCGCGGTAGAGGTCGCCGGCGTGGGCGCGGAGGAGCTTCGCCTCGCCCAGGGAGAGCCGGTCCGGCGCCGCCCCGGCGTCGTAGAGCCGGAGCTTCTCGAGCGGCGCGAGGTCCTCCACCAGCTCCCGCACCTCGCCCTGGTACCGCTCCGGGATGGGCCGCTTGAGCCGGGTGAGCACCGCCCAGAGCGCGGCGACGCGGGTCGCGTGGGGGGCCACGTGCTTGCCCACCGCCGCCGGCGTGATCTGCCGGTCGTAGATCTCGCGCTCGACCGAGGCGCGGCGGAGGTACGGCACGCGCACGAGCTCGAGGCGGCCCTTGAACGACGGGAACTCGGGCGACTCCTTGAAGGCGGCGAGCTGCTTCTCGTTCGCGCTCGCCAGGAGCACGAGGTCGAGCTGCAGGACGAGCTGGTCGAGGGTGACCCGGGCGGTCTCGCTCGTGCCGAGCAGGTACTTGAAGGCGTTCGGGTCGCGCTTGAGCAGGTCGGAGTACTCGATGAGCCCGCGGTTCGCCGAGACGAGCGGTCCCGCCGGCTCCACCAGCGCGACCGAGTGGAGCGCGGGCGGGAGGGCGGCAGCGCTGCGGTCCGCGCTGAGCTGCCGGTATCCCGCGTCGACGAAGTGCTGGGGGTCGAGGGTGACCGCCGCCTGCTGGTACCGCCCCGACACGTAGAACCGCTCCACCTGAACGTGCCGGATCACCTTGAGCCAGTCGCCTCGGTACGCCGCGAGGAGCGCGTCGTGGATCTGCCGGCAGGTGTGGCAGAGCTCGCCCTCGAGCAGGTAGTCGGAGAGCACGAAGTCGGTGTCGCCCGCCCCCTCCCGCGCCGTCGGCCGGCATCGCTCCTCGAGCAGGCGCCGCCGCTCCTCGCGGGGCACGAGCAGGAGCGGGTGGTCCTTCATCGGGCAGGAGATGCGGGCGTCGAGGGCGTCGCCCTCGAGGTGCGCCCAGGACGGGACCTCCCCCGCGTCCTCGCGCGGCCCGAAGCCGAGCCCGCCCCCGCCCTTCTGTCGGCGCTCGCTCGGGAAGACCCAGTGGAACCGGTAGAGCGCCCCATCCCGCGTCGTCGAGTACGCCTCCAGGCCGCCGACGAGCGCCGCGACGATGGAGGACTTCGCGGAGCCGTTCGGCCCGTGGAGGAGGATGAGCTTCGAGACCCGTCCCGAGCGGACGAAGGTGCTGAGGGCGCGGTAGAGGGCCGCCTGGACCTCCTCCTGCCCCGCGATCCGCTGCGAGCGCGCCCCCGGATCGAAGGCGAGGTCGAAGAGCTTCCAGCGGCGCACCCGGCCGACCGGGGTCTCGCGCTCCTCGGAGCCGAAGTGGTCGAGGGCGTCCCGGAGGTACTGCGCCGACGACCGGGCGTGCTGCCGCGGCGCCTCGGCGAAGGCCTGCAGCCACTCCTCGAACGACAGGATCGAGCGGTTCTCGGCGAAGGCGCCCTTCACCCCGCTCCCGACGCTCGACAGCCAGCGGCGCGCATCCATCCGGGCGACCTCCAGGTCTTTTCCTAACGGTGCCCGATCCCGGCCGCCTTTCCAACGAAGGGCCCGCCGGGCGCCCGCTCGCTCGCAGGCGGGAACTACAGTCGGGGCCCCCCGCCGTAGTAGGCTGCCGGCCGTGGGGAAGCTGCCGGCGGACACCATCATCGGGATCGATCTCGGCACGACGAACTCGTGCGGCGCCGTCGCCTACGGCGACGGCCAGGTGAAGCTCATCCCGTACAAGGGCGGCGACTACACCATCCCGTCGATCTACGCGATCGACGACAAGGGCAACGAGCTCATCGGCCACGAGGCGAAGCGCCAGTGGCAGCTCAACCCCCGGAACACGCTCTACGCGACCAAGCGGCTCATCGGCCGCGCGCCCAAGGACGACGTCGTCGAGGCGGTGCAGCGGTCGGTGCAGTACCAGGTGCACGCCGGGGCGGAGAACGACGTGGCGGTGGACTGCCACGGCCGCACCTACGCGATCCACGAGATCAGCTCGAAGATCCTCGCGAAGATCCGCGACGTCGCCTCCGACCACCTCGGCTTCCGGGTGGGCCGCGCCGTCGTCACCGTCCCCGCCTACTTCACCGATCGCCAGCGGCAGGCGGTGAAGGAGGCGGGCCGACTCGTCGGCCTCGAGGTCGTCCGGATCATCAACGAGCCCACCGCGGCCGCCCTCGCCTACGGCATCGGCAAGAAGCTCGACGAGCGGGTCCTCGTCTACGACCTCGGCGGCGGCACCTTCGACGTCTCGATCATCGAGATCCGCGACCGCGTGTTCGAGGTGAAGGCCACCGGCGGCGACATCTTCCTCGGCGGCATCGACTTCGACAACGCGATCATCCACCACGTCCTCGACGAGTTCCAGAAGAAGCACGGGATCGACCTCTCGGCGGACCCGGTGGCGATGCAGCGGATCAAGGACCTCGCGGAGCGGACCAAGATCGACCTCTCGGCGCGGGCCGAGGCGCCCTTCTCGATCCCGTTCATCACGATGACGCCGCAGGGCCAGCCGCTCAACATGGACGTGAAGTTCGACCGCAAGCTCCTCGAGGCGCTCACGCACCACCTCGTGGACCGGTCGCTCAAGATCATGGGCGCGGTGATGGTCGACGCGGGCGTCAGCGCCAAGGACATCGACGAGGTGATGCTCGTCGGCGGCCAGACCCGCATGCCGGTGATCCAGGACCGGCTCACCAAGTTCTTCGCCAAGCCGCCGTCGAAGGGGGTCCACCCCGACGAGGCGGTCGCCATCGGCGCCGCCCTCTACGGCTGGTCGCTCCAGGAGAGCTCGGACCTCAAGCTCCAGCTCCTCGACGTCATCCCCATGGCGATCGGGATCGAGGGCGCCGGCGGGACGATGCACGTGGTCTTCCCGCGGAACGCCGCCATCCCCAACGCGAAGACCATCGCGGCGACCAACTCGGTGGACGGACAGAGCGAGCTCGTCGTCCGGATCTACCAGGGCGACCACGCGGAGACGGCGCGGGACGAGATCCTCGGCGAGTTCACCTTCAGCGGCGTGCGCCCGGCGCGCGCGGGCGAGACCCGGCTCGAGATCCTGTTCGAGGTGAACATCGAGGGGATCCTGAGCATGAGCGCCCGGGACCTCGACACCGGGCGTCAGATGCAGACGACCGTCCGCGTCGCGTCGAGCTAGCCGGCGTTACCGGAAGGACCGCTCGGAGCGCCCCCGGCCGCCGCCGCCGGGGTTTCCCGCATTGCCGGGGTTCCCGTGGCTGCCGCGGTCGCCGCCCGGGCTCCAGCCGCCGCCGCGATCGCCACCGCCGCGGTTCCCCGGGTTGCCCTGCGGGCCTCCGCGGTCGCCGCCGCCGGCGTTACTCGCGTTGCCGGGGTTCCCCGGGTTCGCCGGCCTTCCGCGGTCTCCACCGCCGCGACCGCCGCCCGGGGGGCCGCTCCGGTCGCCGCCGGGAGGCGCCCAGCCTCCGCTGCGATCCGGCGGTCCTCGCCCGCCCGCGCTTCCGTGCTCGCCGAAGCCGCCGCGCCGCTCGCCGCCCTGCGCGCCCCACGCCGGGCCGCCGCGGTCGACGTGCGCGGGGGGGCCGTGGCTCACCGGACCGCGCTCGGGCCGGTAGACGGCGATCTCCCCTGGCCGGCCGCGCTCCCCGGGCGTCGGGGTCCGGACGATCCGGGCGGGCGCGAGGGGCCGGCCCATCCGCTGCTCGATCGAGCGCGGCGCCGGGCCGCCCCACGCGGGGGCGTTGAAGCTGCCGCGCGCCACCGCGCCGCCGCGCGGCGCGAACGCCGGGGCGGGCGCGCTCGAGTCGTACCAGCGGCGCGCGTACCCCGGCGCGTAGGCGACGCTGTAGACCGGGACCGAGACGAATCGGTTGCAGGGGACGAACGTCCACCACGCGTCGACGTACGGGTACGTCGTGACGAAGACGGAGTAGCCGGGCGCGAGCGGCGCCCAGCCGACGACGTCGCCGGAGGAGCGCCAGCTCACCCACGCGGGCGCCCACTCGTACCCGGGCACCCAGACCCAGCTGTAATACGGATCGTAGGCCCAGCGGCCGTAGTGGTACGCGGCCCAGCCCCACGGCTCGTCGGACACCCAGAACCAGCCCTCGTTCGTCCACTCCCAGCGGCCGTAGTAGTACGGGCGCCACCCCGCCGCGACGCGCGGGCGCCAGACGGTGCCGTAGCTTCCGACGACGACCCAGTCGCCGTACGCCTGCAGCGGGGCGTGGAAGGTCTCGAAGCCGACGCCGCCCTGGACGTTCAGGTCGACCGAGACGTCGTACCCGCCCGCGGGCCGCACCTCGGCCCGGTCGTCGGCCCAGTCGTCGGCGCGGGACGCGGCGGGGAGCGCGACGAGGACGGCGGCGAGGGCGAGCGGGACCCGGGACATGGAGGAACCTCCGATCGCATACCAGAGCAAGGACGGTGCCGCGGTCAAGCTCGCGTTTCGACGGGAGTTCTCCTGCGTGGATGCCGCGCCGGCGCAGCACAGTGTGCGGCGGGGTCACCTGCGCTCGATCTGGTGCTAGGCGGGCGGCTGCCCGGCAGGCCGCCCCCACCCCCACCCCCACCCGACCGAGGGAAGTTTGGTCGCGAGGCACCCCCACCCGACCGAGGGAAGTTTGGTCGGACGCTACGTCCGCTGCGCGGACGGTGCATCCCGGCCAACACCCCGGAATCAGGGTGCACAGTGAAGGCACCGCTCGTGCCTGTGCGCACGGGATGACTGCTCCTCGCCAGGTTCTCGAAGGCACCACCTATCTCGTCACGCGCCGCGCTTCGGAGCGCCGCTTCTTCTTGCGGCCAGCGAAGGAGACGACCGCGATTTTCGGTTACCTCCTCGCCGTCCTCAGCGAGCGCTACGGAATTCTCCTCCACGCCGCCTGCGTGCTGTCGAATCACTTCCACCTCGTCCTGACCGACCCCGACGCGCGCCTGCCCGAGTTCCACCGCGACCTCGACGCCCTCGTCGCGCGCGCGGTCAACTGCGCGCTTGGGCGCTGGGAGGCGCTGTGGGAGCGGGACAGCTACAGCGCGGTCCGGCTCGAGACCCCCGACGCCGTCCTCGAGAAGATGGTCTACGTCCTCGCAAACCCGGTGGCCGCCGGCCTCGTGCGCCGCGGAGGCGACTGGCCCGGGCTCTGGTCGGACCCGAAACTCATCGGAGGGGAAGGCGTCGTGCTTCGAGCGGCCGAAGGACTTCTTCCGCGCAAACGGCCCCTTGCCCGCGACCGCTCGCCTGCGGTTCCACCCGCCTCCCGGCTTCGCAAACACCCCCGAGCTCGTCGCCGAGCTCCGCCGCCGCCTTCGACAGGAGGAGGACCGCGCCGCCGCCGACCTCGCGGCGAGGGGCCGCTCGTTCATGGGCGTCGCCCGGGTCCTCGCGCAGAAACCGGACGCGCGTCCCGCGGCCGGCGAGCCCCACCGCGGCCTCAGTCCCCGCGTCGCGTGCAGGAACAAGTGGAGGAGGATCGAGGCGCTCCTCGAGCTCGGCGGGTTCCGCTCCGCGTACCGCGCCGCGCTCGCTGCCTGGAAGGCCGGAGAGCGCAACGTCTGCTTCCCCACGGGAACCTGGCTGATGCGCGTGCACCATCGCGTCTGCTGTCCCGCGCCGGCCTGAAGCGGCTCCAGCCCTTCCGCGAGGTACAGGTCGGTCCTCGTCAGGGAGGCACTGGGCGCGAAGCTTTGCCGCTGAAGTTCTCAGCACGTCGAGCGCGTGCGCTGCACGTCGCTCCCCCCGACGCGCGATGTCCCCCGAGCACAGCGTCTGACCCGCCTCCCCGCGGCCGCGCGACAGCCGAACGCATGTCCGGGGTCGCGCACGGTGCGTCGAGTGCGCTCACAATCAAACGACCCTCGGAGGGGACCGGGGGGACCGAGGTCGGGGACCGAGAGTGCGCTCACGATCAAACGACCCTCGGTCGGGGACCGGGAGGGGAGCTGGTCTGGGGAGCTGGCGTAGCGAGACGACGAACGGAACGGAAGGAACCGCGGCTCCGCCGCGGCAGCTGCCGCCCGAAACGGCGAACGGGGCACGCGGCCCCGTTCGTCGAACGTTACTGTGCTGGAAGAGGACAGCCGCTCGGACTCGCGCCCGACGGCGCGAGTCCTCGGTGCTAGGCGAGCTTCTTCTCCTTCTCGAAGGAGAGCAGCGGCGGCTCCTTGTTCAGGATGACGCCCTCCGTGATCTTGCACTCCTTCACGCCTTCCCGGTACGGCACGTCGTACATGATGTCGAGCATCGCCTGCTCGAGGATGGCGCGCAGGCCGCGCGCGCCCGACTTGCGGCGCATCGCCTCGCGGGCGGTGGCGCGCAGCGCCTCCCGCGTGAAGGAGAGCTTCACCTTCTCGATCTCGAAGAGCTTCACGTACTGCTTCGTGAGCGCGTTCTTCGGCTGGGTGAGGATGGTGACGAGGTCGTCCTCGCGAGAGCTCGGATGAGCGTGGCGATGATCGGCAGCCGGCCGACGAACTCCGGGATCATCCCGAACTTCACGAGGTCCTGCGGCTCGATCTTGGCGAGCAGCTCGCCGAGGCGTCGCCTCCTCCTTGCGCTCGATGCGTCGCGCCGAACCCGAGCCCCTTCACGCCGACGCGCCGCCGGATCGCCTGCTCGAGCCCGCAGAACGCCCCGCCGACGATGAAGAGGATGTTCGAGGTGTCGACCTGGATGTACTCCTGCTGGTTGTACTTCTTGCCGCCGCGCGGGGTGACGTTCGCGCGCGTGCCCTCGATGATCTTGAGCAGCGCCTGCTGCACGCCCTCGCCGCCGACGTCGCGGGTCGGGGACGGCGTGTCGCCCTTGCGGGCGATCTTGTCGATCTCGTCGATGTAGACGATGCCGCGCGCCGCCTTCTCGACGTCGTAGTCGGCGTTGTGGAGGAGGTTCTGGATGATGTTCTCGACGTCCTCGCCGACGTACCCCGCCTCGGTGAGGCTGGTCGCGTCGGCGATCGTGAACGGGACGTTCAGGAAGCGCGCCAGCGACTGGGCGAGGAGCGTCTTGCCGGAGCCGGTCGGCCCGATGAGCAGGATGTTCGACTTCTGGAGCTCGACGTCCTCGGTCGCCGGCGCGGGCCTGCCCTGGGCGCTGCCGGGCGGGCCGGCTTCTGCGAGTAGACGCGCTTGTAGTGGTTGTAGACGGCGACGGAGAGGACCTTCTTCGCCGGTCCTGGCCGACGACGTAGTCGTCGAGGAAGCTCTTGATCTCGGCCGGCGTCGGGAGCGAGACGGCCGGGCGGCCCTCGTCGCGCTCCGCCTCCTCCGCGATGATGTCGTTGCAGAGCCGGATGCACTCGTCGCAGATGTAGACGGTCGGCCCGGCGATGAGCTTGCGAACCTCGCGCTGGCCCTTCCCGCAGAAGGAGCAGCACAGGTTTCCGTGGTGGTGCTCTTTGCGGCTCACGCGTCCCTCGTCCGTCGGATGTTACCACCAAACCGGTGCCCCGGAATTCCGCGGCCCGCCCCGCAACATAACCAGCGCGCTCGCGCGTCGCCCCTTCGAATGGACGCGCCGGAGGGGCGGGTCACTCGCGCGCCGCCGAGGGCCTCGAGATCCCGGCGCGAGGTCCGCGGCGCGCCGCGCCAGGGGGTCGGGGATCGCCGAGTCGTCCTCGCACGCCGCGGCGAGCCGCCGGGCGAGCGCCGCGAGGCGCGCGAGCCGCTCGGCCTTGCGCGGCGCGGGCGGCGCCGGCGGCGGTCCGAACCGCTCGGACAGCTTCTTGTTCATCGCGGCGGGCGTCGGCGGATTCGCGAGGACCTCGTCTCGCAGCTCGCGCCAGCCCTCCTGGGACAGCCGTCCGGCCGCCTCCGCGCGGGAGAGCACCTCGATCACCTCGAACGGCGGGGCCTTGCCGTCGCCCCGCCTGCGACCGCGCCAGCGCCGGCTCGTGGCGCTCGAGGAACCCGTAGCTGGCGGTGAGCTTCTCGGCGGTGGCCGGGCGCAGGAACAGCTCCTTCGCGCAGTACCGCTCGAAGCTCGGGTACCCCCACTCCTTCCACGCCTCCTCGTGCCGGACCTGGGCGAGCAGCCGCCCGAACTCCACCCAGGCGGCCTTGAACCGGCGCGCCCCCTCGATGACCTCGCGGCGCATCGAGCCCTCGGGGAGGTCCTCCGCGCGGGCGGCGAGCTTCTCGGCCGTGGCGGTCATCGACCGATCCCGAAGGCGAGCGAGACGGTCGGCCGCTGCCCGGGGAACGGGTCGAAGCGCCACGCCGCGAGGGCCTTCTGCAGGCACTCCCGCAGCGGCCCCTCCTTGAACCGGGGCTCGTCGATCCAGAGCTGGGCGACCCGCCCGTCGTTCCCGATGACGAACTCGATGGGGACGTCCCCGCGGAAGTCCGGCGAGCGATCCGCCTCGGCGCGGAAGCACGGGGCGAGCCCGCGCTGCTCGCGCCCGACCACCCCCTGGATCCTCCGCGGGTCGAAGCTCGCGGCGACGAGCTCGCCGCCGTCGACGCGCCCCGCACGGGCCGGCCCCCGGCGCGGGGGCGGGGCGCGAGCGGCGCCGCTGCGGGGTGGCCGCGGGCCCCTGCGGCGCGTCCACCGGCACCTCGAACGCGTCCTCCGCGCGCCCCGAGACGCCGACCCGGGCCGCGGAGGCGATGTGGATGCCGGCCCCGAAGTCCTCGAGGAGCGGGCTCGTGTCCAGGGCGCGCCGCGCCGCGACCACCACGGCGGTCCCCGCGCCCCCGCCGACGAGGACGAGGGCGGCGACGACGAAGCCGACCACCCGGCGGCGGTTCGCGCGCGCCCGGAGCTGCCGCTCCCCGGTGACCTCGCGCTCCACGCGCAGCCCTGCCTCGGCCTTCTTCACGTGGAGCAGGAAGGCCGGAACCTCGCCGAGGGTCCTCCAGGTGCCGTCGCCGGCGGACACCGGCGTGCGGCCGTCGAGCTCGCCGCGATAGAGCATGGCGGCGAGCGCGCGGGAGTCGATCGGCCCGAACACCTGGCCGTCGCGGCGGAACAGCCACTCCCCGCCCTCGAGGCGGGGGTCGTCGTGGAGGAGCGTCTCGTCGGGCGCCATGTCTCGGGGGTGTCGGGGGTTCGCCCTCGCGCGTCGGCGGCGGGCGTGGTGAACTTAGCACGCGTGCCGAGGCGCTTCTACGCCGTCGAGGTCGCCTACGAGGGCGGGCGGTTCCGCGGATTCCAGCGGCAGCCGGGGCTCCCGACCGTCCAGGCCGCCCTCGAGGACGCGCTGGCGGCCGCCGGCGTCCGTGCGCCGCTCGCGGTGGCGGCGCGGACCGACGCAGGCGTCCACGCCCTCGCCCAGGTGGTGAGCTTCGCCACCCGCGCCGACCTCGACCCCGATGCACTCCGCCGCGGGCTCAACGCGGCGCTGCCGGAGGGGATCGTGGCGCTCGCGGTGCGCCGCGCGGCGGGCTCCTTCCACGCGCGCGCCGACGCGCTCTCGCGCACCTACGTCTACCTGGTGGGCGCCCCGGTGCCGCCCGGGCTCGAGGGGCTCGCCTGGAGTCTCCCGGACCTGCGCGCGTTCCCGGAGCTCCCCTCGCCCGCGATCGATCCCGCGGCGCTTCGGGCCTGCCTCGCCGGGGCGGTCGGGACCCACGACTTCCGGTCCTTCGCCCGCCCGGGGGAACAGCGCGGGACGGT
This sequence comes from uncultured delta proteobacterium, assembly GCA_963739565.1. GTDB lineage: Bacteria > Myxococcota > Myxococcia > Myxococcales > Anaeromyxobacteraceae > Anaeromyxobacter. The sequence goes on from CAVUBF010000004.1 coordinate 237,461, forward strand.
GCGGACCGTGACGCGTGTCGACGTCGTCTCGGCGGAGTGGACGCCGCTCCACGCCATCGTCATCGAGGGGCGGGGCTTCCTCCGCGCGATGGTGCGCAACCTCGTCGGCACCGCGGTCGCTGCGGCGGTCGGGCGCGGCGCCGGTGACGGCGATCCTCGACCTGCGCGCCGCCGGCGGGCGCTACCGCGGCGTCCGCGCGCCGGGGTGGGGGCTCACGCTCGCGCGCGTGGCCTACCCGCCCGGCCGGCTGCAGCCGGAGGCGCCGGCGGCGCCCTGAGGCCGGCCGCGCCGCGCATGACCGCGATCCGCACGAGGCGGAGGCGCCCGAGCACGGCGGCGGGCGGGGGCGCCGGCGCGGGTCGAGAGGCCGGGGCGGCCCCGGCGATCACATCGCGCTCCGGTCGGCGGGCAGGCGCCCGTACTTGGCGAGGAGGTCGGCGACCGCCTCACGGAGGTAGTCCGACTGGCGGACCCGGGTGCGGCGGGCAAGGTTCCGGAGCTCGGCGGCGAAGGCGGGGGGAAGCCGGATCAGCATCGGCTCGAGCCTGTTCGGGTGCTGGCTGGCGTCGCTGTCGGTGAGGATCACGTCCATCGATGAGGTATTCACGTGTAGGCTCCTGTCTACATGGGAGGAGGAACACCTACACGCTACCACTCGATACCCTACCGTAAAGAAATCGGCACTTAGGTCAGATTTCTTGACAGGCGGCGCGCTGACGCCCCGCACGGGGCCTACCGTCAGGGTATCGCGAACCGGAACTGGAGCCCGCGAGCGCGCCGAACGAGACCACGCGCCCTCGCCGAAGGCGGTCGCGAATCCGCGCCCGCGAACAGCCCCCAGTCCTGCGAGAAGTCGTGGATGACGCCGATCCCGACGAGGGGCCCGACCGCCGGCCGCGAGAGGACCCGGCGCCCAGATCCCCGCCTCGAAGTAGCTCTTCCACTCCTCCGTCCCGAAGTAGGTCCGGTAGCGGGCGCTGACGGAGAGGAGCACGTGGCCGTCGGTGGGATCGTTCCACGACCGGAGCGCTGCGTCGGCGGAGACGAGGAGCTCGCTCCCCTCCCCCGTCACGTCGACACCCCACCCGGCCCGGATCGCCGGTCGCCACGCGTTCGTCGTCCGGCCGGAGAGGACCACCGTGTCGTGCATCTCGAGCAGCTCGAGGATGGGACCGTGCGAGTCGCGGTGATCGAAGCGCGGCTCGAGGGCGCCCGCGGCGACGGGGAGCAGCGCGGCGGCGCGCGGCGAGGACGCGGCGCGCACTCGGCGGGGTCTCCGGGCCTCAGCGCTCGACGATCGGGAGCGGGATGCCCGGCGAGCTCGTTCATGCGCCCGGAGCGGAAGGGCTCGAGGTCGAGGGCGGCGATTCTGAACCCCGCCGCCTTCACGCCCGCCGCGATCTCGGCGCGGTGCGCGAACGCGGCGTCGAGCTCGCCCTCCCCGACCTCGACCCGGCCGATGTCGCCGTGGTGGCGGACCCGCACGTCGCGCAGGCCGAGGGCGCGGAGCGCCGTCTCGGCCCGCTCGATCTGCGCGAGCCGCTCCGGCGTCACCGCGGTGCCGTACGGGATCCGCGAGGCGAGGCAGGCCATCTGGGGCTTGTCCCAGGTGGGCAGCCCGTACGCGGCGCTCCAGGCCCGCACCTCGACCTTCGTGAGCCCCGCCTCGGCGAGCGGGGAGCGCACGAGGGCCTCGGCCGCGGCGCGATGGCCCGGGCGGTGATCGCGCCGGTCGTCGGCGTTGAAGCCGTCGAGCACCGCGGCGGCGCCGTGCTCGCGGGCGGCCTCCCCGCAGAGCCGGTACAGCTCGCGCTTGCAGAAGTAGCAGCGGTCCTGCCCGTTCGCGACGTACCCCGGATCGAGCTGCTCCCGGCTCTCGCGCTCCAGGTGGCGGGCACCGAGGCGGGCCGCGAGAGCGCGGGCCTCGGCGCGCTCGGCGGCGGGCACCGACGGTGAGTGCGCGGTGAGGGCGATGGCGCGGTCGCCGAGGACCTCCCGCGCGACGGCGAGCACGAAGGTCGAGTCGACGCCGGCGGAGAACGCGACGACGGCGCTCCCGCACGCCGAGATGACGCCCCTCACGCGGGCGAGCTTCGCCTCGGACGCTCGGCGAACGGGCTCCAGCTCGACGGGGCTCATGGCGCCGCGTTCATAGCGTCTCCCGCCGGGGCACGCCAGGGCCCCCTCCCCAGCTCCGCTCCGCGGGTCGGAGGAAGTCCGGGGACGAGGCGGCCGCGGCGAGGGGCGGGCCGGGGGCCCTACCCGCGGGCGGTGCGCGCCGCGACCTTCCGCGGCGCCTTGCGGGCCGCGGACTTCGTCGCGGGCCGCTTCGCGGCGCCCTTCCCGGCGCGCTTGCCGGACTTCCCGGCCTTGCCCTTCCGGGCCTTCCCCTGCTTGCCGCGCCGCGGGCGCTGGCCACCGGTGAGCCGGCCGAACTCGGTCGGCCCGACGTACTTGAGATCGACGAGGGCCTGGAATACCTGGGTCCCTGCGTCGGCGGCGGAGACCTGGTCGGTGTGCACCGTCACGTCGGCGTGCCCGGGCGGCTCGTACGGCACGTCGACGCCCGGGCACCTGCTTCAGCTCGCCGGCGAGGGCGCGGCGGTAGATGCCCTCGGGGTCGCGCTGCTGCAGCTTCTCCATCCCGCAGTCGACGAAGACCTCGACGAAGCGCCGCGCCTCCTTGCGGAGCTGGTCGCGGGCGTCGCGGTACGGCGAGAGGGCGGCGCACACGGCGACGCCGCCGTTGCGCATCACCGCCTTGGCGACGAGGCCGATCCGGGCGACCGCCTTGGCGTGGTCCTCCTTCGACGCGCCGAGCCCGTCGAGGAGCACCGCCGCGTCGCCATCCTCGTCGAGGAGCTCGACCCGCCGGCCTGATGCGGTGAACAGCTTGGCGAGGTGCGCGGCGAGCGTGCTCTTGCCCGCACGGTTCATCCCCGTCAGCCAGATCACGAAGCCGGTGTTCTGCTGTACGTCCATCCCGATCCTCCGACCGCGCGCCTCGTCCGGGCTCCTGCTCCCGGGCTACTCCGGGCGGCGATCCGAGCAGTATACCGTGCGACCCTCCGGGCGCCAAATCGGGGGGCCCGGGGCGCTATCGGCTTTCTTCCGGAGTTCCGGCGGGTTGCGCAATGTCGCGCGAACGCGGTGATTTCCTGTCGGTCAATGAGTCCGGCTGCGCTCCGGGGTCCTCAGCCACCCCCGGGGCCGTCCCGCCGCAGACGCACCCCGGCAGGCGGACCGTCGGCCGGACCGTCGCGACCCCGCGGACGAGGTCGAAGCGGCGCCCCGCGGCCGCTGCAGGCGCCGCGACGAGGAGGACGAGCTCCGTCGCGGCGAGCGCCGCGAGGGCGGCGGCGCCGGGAAGCGCCGGACGCCCCGCGCCGGTCGAGCGGGCGCAGGCGTAACACGGTGCGCCGAGGGGCACGGACACCACCGCACCCCCGTCTCCGTCGGCCTCGAGGACGACGTGGGGCGCGCCCGCCCTCCGCGCCGCCTCGGCGGCGTGAAGGGCCTGGGCCTGGGACGGCGCGGCGACGAGGGTCGCGGTGGGGACGCCGCCCACCGGGTACGGCTGCACCTCGACGAGCCCGGACAGACGCGCGAGCGCCTCGGCCGCGGCCTCGCCACGCGGCCGACCCACGTCGGAGGGGACGTACAGCCAGCTCGCCAGGTCCTGCGGCCCCACCGTCTCGGGGTCGTCCACCCACAGCATTCCGATCCCGGCCTGCACCAGGTAGACGAGGGCGGGCGCGGCGACGCCGTCGGCCCCGACCACCCGGACCCGGGCGGCGCCGAGGCGGAGCTGCGCGGCCTCGCCGAGGCCCGGGACGAGGAGCTGTCGCGCGTAGCGGGCGACGCGCAGGTCGTCGAGGCCGTTCACGAGACATCTCCCGGCGCCGCGGCGCCCTTCTCGAGGAGCACGCGCCAGCCGTCGGCCTCGCCCTCGAGCGGCTCGACGGCGACGACGCGGTGGCCCTCCTCGGCAGCGCTGCGCGGGACGCTCTCCACCGGCTCGCCGGCGGCGAGCCAGACCTCGACCCGCTCCCCCGCCGCGATCCGCTCGAGGGCGATCCGCGTCTTCACGTAGGTGAGCGGGCACGCGAAGCGGCGGAGGTCCACCACCGGAGAGGTCGTCACGCCGCCCCTCCCGAACGCGAGGAGGTCGCCTCGCAGGACGCCGCATCGTCGGCGCCGAGCGGCTGGGTCCCGCTGCAGGCGGCGCAGCCTGCCCGCTTGCGGACGAGGACGAGCCGGGAGCGCGCGCTCCTCGCCTCGTAGGTGTAGAGCCGGCCCTCGTACGCGCCGCGCTCGCCGGACAGGAGCCGGAGCGCCTCCGCTCCCATGAGCGCCCCGGCGAACCCGGCGACCGGGCCGAGGATCCCCGCCTGCGAGCACGACGGCACCTCTCCGGGCGCCGGCGGCGCCTCGAAGAGGCAGCGCAGGCAGCCGCCGATCCCGGCCGGAGCGATCGTGAGGAGCTGCGCGGTGGTGCGGAGGACACCGCCGTGGACGAGGGGCACGCGGGCGCGCATGGCGGCGTCGTTCGCGAGGAACTTGGTGGCGAAGTTGTCGGAGCCGTCCACGACCACGTCCGCGGCGCGGACGAGCTCGAGCGCGCTCGTCGCGTCGAACCGCGCGTCCCTCGCCTCGACGGCGACCCGGGGGAACAGGGCCCGCACCCGTGCCGCCGCGGTGGCCGCCTTGCGCGCGCCGAGGTCGGCCTCGCCGAAGAGCGGCTGCCGGTTGAGGTTCGAGGTGTCGACCGCGTCGTCCTCCACGAGGACCACCCGGCCGACGCCGCCCGCGGCGAGGACGAGCAGGGCCGGGCCGCCGAGGCCGCCCGCGCCGACCACGAGCGCGCTCTTTGCCGAGAGGTCCATCGGAGCCCGTCGGCTATATCCCGCGGCAGCCTTGCGGGCAATGGGCGAGCGCAGGGGCAGCCAGGGGCAGCCGGATGAGGCTGCCCCGGCCCCCCAGGGGGCCCCCAGAGACGAGCGCGGCTGCGCCGCGGGCACTGATCTCGAGCGAGGCCCCCCGGTCAGATGACGAGCCGGCGACCGTTCCGTGCGTCCTGCCAGAGCTGCGGCAGGGTCGCGATCCGGTCGAGCGCGCCGCCGAGGGTCGCGGGGTCGAGCCCGACGAGCCGCACGGCCGTGTCGCACGCGACCACCTCGAGCCCGAGCTCGCGCCGGGCTTCCTCGAGCGTCTCCCGGAGCGGCGCGGCGCGGGCCGCGGTCGCCTCGGGCGGAGCGCCCTCGTCGAAGCGCCCCTCCACCCAGAGCCGGAGCGGCTCGAAGAAGAGCGCGACGGTCACCGGATCCCCGAGCGCCGCCGCCGTCACGGCGAGGGTGACCGCCTGGTACCGGTCCTCCCAGGTGCCGCGGTGCAGGAAGATCACGAGCCGCCCGCTCACCGCTTGCCTCCGAAGAGCCTGCCGAAGAGCCCCTTCCGCTCCGCCGTGCGGGCCGCGGATGCGGGCTCGGCCGGGCGGGCGCCCTTCGGCGCGGTCTGCGGACCCTCGAGGCCGAGCTTCGTCCGGAGCGCCTCGGGGGTGTCCCGGGTCGCGAGCCGGACCGCGGTCGTGCGGCCGGTGGCGAGCTCTCGCGCGGTCACGGTGAGGAGCCCCTCGGCTCCCACGGCGAACTCGAAGGAAACCCGGACCTCGCCGCGGGGGCGCGCCGGGAGACCGGGCATCCTCACGGCCCCGAGGTACTCGCACTCGGTCACCTGGGGCGAGTCGCCCTGGAACACGTGCAGCTCGAGCTCCTCCTGCCCTTCCCGGCGTGGTGGCGATCTCGCCGCCTTCTTCGCGGGGAGCGTCGTGTTCCGGGGCAGGACCGGGACCATCCGGCCGCCGGGGAGCCCGACGCCGATGCCCATGGCGAGGACGTCGATGAGGACGACCGAGTCGATGCGCGCCGCGGAGTCCGCGAGGAGCGCCGCCCCGAGCGCCACCGCCTCGTCGGGGTGGACGCTCTTGTTCGGCTCGCGGCCGAACTCCTCGGCGATCCGCCGCCAGACGAGCGGCATCCGGCTCTGCCCCCCGACGAGGAGCACCTCCTCGCACGTCCTTCGTCCCGAGCCCCTTCGCGGCCAGGACCTCGCGGCAGACCTCGACCGTCCGCTCCACGAGCCGCGCCGTGAGTCCCTCGAGCTCGGCGCGCTGTCACCTGGACCTGGAGGTCGTGGACGCGGCCGTCCGCGCCGCGGCAGAGGTACGGCACCGCGGCCACCGCGCGACTCGCGCGGCGGAGAGCGCGACCTTCGTCTCCTCCGCGGCGTCGCGCATCCGCTGCCACGCGACGGGATCGTCGGGCGGGGCGAAGCCGTGCTTCTCCGATGAACTGGTAGACGAGGTGGTCGACGAGCTGGGCGTCGAAGTCGACGCCGCCGAGGAAGGTGTCGCCGCCCGTGGAGACGACCTCGTACACGTCGCCCTGGATCTCGAGCGACGGACGCGTCGAAGGTCCCGCCGCCGAGGTCGTAGACGAGGACCCGCTGGTCGAGCCCCCGCCCGAAGCCGAAGGCGAGGGCCGCGGCGGTCGGCTCGTTCACGATCCGCTCGACGTGGAGCCCGGCGAGCGTGGCCCGCCTCGCGCACCGCCTGGCGCTGGTGGTCGTCGTAGTACGCCGGGACCGTCACGACGGCCCGCGTCGACCGCCTCGCCCAGCGCCTGGCTCGCCATCTCCCGCATCTCCCTCAGGATGAGCGGCGGAGACCTGCTGGAGCGAGTAGTCGCGGCCGGCGAACCGCACCGCCGCGGCGCCGTCCGGCGCCTCGACGATCTGGTAGTGGAACCGGTCGCGGCACGCCTGCACGGTCGGCGACGCGAACGGGCGGCCGACGAGCCGCTTCGAGCCGTAGACCGTGTGGCTGCGGGTTCACGACCATCTGCGCCTTCGCGCGGCTGGCCGACGAGCAGCCGTCCCTGCGGCGTCGTAGGCGACGACCGACGGGAGCGTCCGGTAGCCCTGCTTCGACGCGAGCACCCGCGCCTTGCCCCTCCTGGGCGAACGCGACGCAGGAGTTGGTGGTCCCGAGGTCGATCCCGACGACGGGCCCGGTCGGCCGCGCCCGGGGCGCGGGCGCGCCGGTGCAGGCCCGGGGCCGGATGCGGCGGGCGCTGCGGCCAACGGGACCGGCGCTGGCGCGGTGGCCTCGCGCGGGGGCGCCGGCTGCGGGCGCGCAGGGGCCCGGCGCAGCGAGGCCGGATCGACGTCGGCGGGCACGGGCGGCTCGTCGCGTGCGCGCCGGCGCCGCTCCTGGGTCCCGACGACGAGGTCGACGAGGGCGCGGCTCTCGCGCGTGAGCTCGCCGAACTCGAATCCCCATCCCGGGATCGCAGGTCGGCTCGCCGGGCGCGGATGGTGGGGTGGTCCAGCGCACGACGTCCGCGGCCGCGGATCACCCCCTCGCCGCTCTCGAGCGCGATGTCGAGGAGGAGGTCCGTGCCCGGGGGGCTCGGGTCGCGGGACCGGACGAAGATGCCGCCGCGGGAGACGTTCAGCGCGTAGCGCTCGATGAAGTCGTCCATCGAGGCGAACGCGAGCCGCAGCTTCAGCTCGCCGCGCGACGCGCGGCGTCGTCGCCGCTGGTCTCGCCCCGCCATCGGGTGCATCGTACCCATCCGGGCGAGCGCCCGCCAGCATGCCCGTCGGGAGCGCCGGCTTGCGGCGACGCCCTTCACCCGAGAAGCTTGTGGTAACGAAGATCGTCGATCCGGGAGGGTCGACCTTGAAAAAGCCCAGCTCCATCGCGCCGGCCGAGGGTCGCCTGGCGGTGCTCCTCCCCGGCCTCGGGGCGGTCGCGACGACGCTCATCGCCGGCGTCGAGGCGGTCCGCCGCGGGATGGCCAAGCCCATCGGCTCGCTCACGCAGATGGCGCACCATCCGGCTCGGCAAGCGGACGGAGAAGCGCTCGCCCGCCAGTCGAAGGAGCTCGTGCCGCTCGCCGACCTCGGCGGACCTCCGCTTCGGCGGCGTGGGACGTCTTCCCCGACGACGCCTACGACTCCGCGGTCCAGGCGCAGCGTCCTCGAGCCGCGACCTCCTCGAACGGCTGAAGGAGCCGCTCTCGGCGATCAAGCCCGATGGCGGCGGTCTTCTCGCCCGAGTACGTCCGCCGCCTCGACGGGCCGAACGTGAAGAAGGCGCCGACCAAGCGCGACCTCGGCGGAGCGCTCCGCGAGGACATCCGCCGCTTCATGAAGGCGAACGACTGCGCCCGCGGCGTGATGGTCTGGTGCGCCTCGACCGAGGTCTACCTCGAGCCGTCGCGCGGTCCACGCCGAGCTCGCGGCGTTCGAGACGGGCCTGGCCGCGAACGATCCGGCCATCGCCCCCTCGATGATCTACGCCTGGGCGGCGCTCAAGGAGGGGATCCCCTTCGCGAACGGCGCGCCGAACCTGACCGTCGACATCCCGGCCATCCAGCAGCTCGCGAGGGCGAAGGGCGTCCCCATCGCCGGCAAGGACTTCAAGACCGGCCAGACGCTCATGAAGACCGTCCTCGCCCCGATGCTCAAGGCGCGCATGCTCGGGCTCGACGGCTGGTTCTCGACCAACATCCTCGGCAACCGCGACGGCGAGGTGCTCGACGACCCCGGCAGCTTCAAGACGAAGGAGGTCTCGAAGCTCTCGGTGCTCGAGCACATCCTCCAGCCGCACCTCTACCCGGACCTCTACGGCCACTTCGACCACAAGGTCGCAGATCAACTACTACCCGCCGCGCGGCGACAACAAGGAGGGCTGGGACGCCATCGACATCGTGGGGTGGCTCGGCTACCCGATGCAGATCAAGGTGAACTTCCTCTGCCGGGACTCGATCCTCGCCGCGCCGGTCGGCGCTCGACGTCGCGCTCTTCATGGACCTCGCCGCACGCGCCGGGCATGAAGGGGATCCAGGAGTGGCTCTCCTTCTACTTCAAGAGCCCGATGGTCGCGGAGGGGCTCTACCCCGAGCACGACCTCTTCATCCAGCTGACGAAGCTCAAGAACACCCTGCGCCACGTCGCGGGCGAGGAGCTCATCACGCACCTCGGCCTCGACTACTACGGTGACGAGCTACACCGAGGACTCGCGCCTTCGGGCGCGAGTCCGAGCGGGAGACGTCCGCCCGCGAGGCGACGGTCGATCGATCCGCGACGCGTTCCCGTCCGCCAGCCTCGGACGTTCCCGCGTTTCCCTTCAGGGGCGTCGCGGACAGCGCCGCGGGGCGCCTACGGGATCGCGGGAGGATGACCCATGGCCTACGTCGTCGCGGACCCGTGCGTGAAGTGCAAGTACACCGACTGCGTCGAGGTCTGCCCGGTGGACTGCTTCTACGAGGGGCCGAACTTCCTCGTCATCCATCCCGACGAGTGCATCGACTGCGGCGCCTGCGAGCCGGCCTGCCCGACGAAGGCGATCTTCCCGGAGGAGAGCCTCCCCGCGAAGTGGAAGGAGTACGTCCAGCTCAACGCGGACCTCTCCAAGAAGTGGCCGAACATCACCGAGAAGAAGGACGCGCTGCCCGACGCCGACGCCTGGAAGGACAAGGAGGACAAGCGGGCGCTGCTCGAGGGGCTGTGCCGAGCGCCCGCGCCGGCGGGCGCGGCAGCCCGGCGCCGGGCGGCGATCGACGTCGCGCGGTCGCGCCCGCCGGGCGGAGCCTTTGCTAGAACCCGCTCGCCTCGCGGTCGAGTCGCCCAGGTGGTGGAACTGGTAGACACACCGGATCCCTTGAGGGGGTGGCGCCGTAAGGCGTGCGAGTTCGAACTCGCCCTGGGCACTTACGGCGCGACGCCCTCAAGATGGTGTGTCTACCGGTTCCACCGCCTGGGCATTCAACGGGGTCGCTTTCCGCAAACGCCCGTCCCGGGCGCAGCGCGGTGGCGCGCGCTACTTCTCGGCGCGGGCGCCTGCGGGGCGGCCGGCGCGGGCGCGGGCGGGCGCGGCCGGGGCCGACGACGAGCGCGGCAGCCCCGTGCCCGGCTGCGCCGGAGCGGCGGGGGCGCCGGCGTCGGGCGCGGGCAGGCCCGGGGCGCCCGGGGCCTGGAACGGCGCCGGGGCCGCGGCGGCCCGGTCGATCTCGGAGCCGGAGCGCGACGCCTGGTAGGCGAGCGTGAGCGAGGTCAGCATGAAGATGCCGGCGCGAGACGCTCGTGACCTTCCCGAGGAGCGTCTGCGCGCCGCGGCCGCCGAAGACGGTCTGGGCGCCGGCGCCGCCGAAGGCCCCGCCCATCCCGCCGCCCTTACCGGCCTGCAGCAGGATCACGAGGATGAGGAAGATGCAGACGACGACGTGGAGGACGGTGACGAGGGTGATCAACGGAGTGCACCTTTCACGATGGCGAGGAAGTCCTTCGCCTTGAGGCTGGCCCCGCCGACGAGCGCGCCGTCGACGTCGGGCTGGGCCATGAGCTCTGCGGCGTTGTCGGGCTTCACCGAGCCGCCGTACTGGATGCGCATCTGGTCCGCCACGCGGCCCCGCCGAGCTCGCGGAGCAGCTTGCGGATGGCGGCGTGGACCTCCTGGGCCTGCGCCGGGGTCGCGGTCTTGCCGGTGCCGATGGCCCACACCGGCTCGTAGGCGACGGTCACGCGTGCCGAGCTGCTCGGGGCCGAGGCCCTGCGAGGCCGCCGCGGACCTGCCGCTCGACCACCTCGAGGGTCCGGTTCCGCCTCGCGCTCGGCGAGGGTCTCGCCGACGCAGACGATGGGCGGATCCTCGCCGCGAGGAGCGCGCCGCACCTTCTTGCGCACCGCCTCGTCGGTCTCGCCGAAGAGCTGGCGCCGCTCGCTGTGCCCGACGATCCCGTGGGCGCAGCCGGCCTCGGCGAGCATCGCCGCCGAGACCTCGCCGGTGAAGGCGCCCTGCGCCTCCCAGTGGACGTTCTGGGCGGCGAGCTCGATGCCGCGTCGCCGCGAGCGCCTCGGCCACCGCGTGGAGCGCGGTGAAGGGCGGCGCGACGGCGACCTGCACCTTCCCGCCGCCGGACGCCTCGGCGACGCCGGCGGCGAGCTCCTCACGAGGGCGACCGCCTCGGCGGCCGTCCTGTGCATCTTCCAGTTGCCGCAGACGAACTTCCGGCGCGCCATGGGCTACTCCTCGAGGACCTTGATCGCCGGGGAGCTCGCGCCCCTCGATGAACTCGAGCGAGGCGCCGCCGCCGGTGGAGACGTGCTTCATCTTGTCGACGAGCCCCGCCTCCTCCACCGCCGCGGCGCTGTCGCCGCCGCCGACGACGGTGATCGCCGCGCTCTCCGCCATCGCCTTCGCGACGCCGAAGGTCCCCTCCGCCCAGGGCTTCTGCTCGAACAGGCCCATCGGGCCGTTCCAGAAGACCGTCTTCGCCGACGAGGATCCGCTGCCGGTACCGGTCGAGCGTCTTCGGCCCGATGTCGAGCCCCATGAGGTCGGCGGGGATCGCGCGGTCGTTCACGACGACCCGCTTCGCGGTCTCCTTGGGCTCGGCGCCGCAGACGTGGTCGACCGGCAGGAGGAGGTCCACCTTGCGCGCCGTCGCGCGCTCCAGGATCTGGCGCGCGAGGTCGAGCTTGTCCGCCTCGACGAGGCTCTTGCCGACCGCGACCCCCTGGGCCTTGAGGAAGGTGTAGGCCATCGCGCCGCCGATGCAGACCGCGTCGCGCCTTGGCGAGGAGGTTCTCGAGCACCTTGATCTTGTCCGAGACCTTGGCGCCGCCGACGATCGCCACGAACGGCCGCGCGGGGCTCGCCGAGCGCCTTCCCGAGGTACTCGACCTCCTTCTGGATGAGGAAGCCGGCCGCCTTCTCCTTCACGAACCTCGCCATCCCCGCCGTGGAGGCGTGGGCGCGGTGCGCGGTGCCGAAGGCGTCGTTCACGTAGACGTCCGCGAGGGCCGCGAGCTCCCGGGCGAAGGCCTCGTCGTTCTTCTCCTCCTCCGGGTGGAAGCGGAGGTTCTCGAGCAGGAGCACCTGCCCGTCCTTGAGGTCGCGGACGAGCTTCACGACGCCGTCGCCGACGCAGTCGTCGGCGAGCGATGACGTCCTGCCGGAGCAGCTCGGCGAGCCGCGCGCCGGCGGGCTCCAGCGTGAGCTTCTCCGGTCCTCGGGCTTGCCCTTCGGACGCCCGAGGTGGGAGGCGAGGATCACCTTCGCCTTCGCCTCGATCGCGTGCTGGATGGTCGGGAGCGCCGCGCGGATGCGCGCGTCGTCGGTCACCCGCCCCTGCTCGTCGAGCGGGACGTTGAAGTCGACGCGGATGAAGACGCGCTTCCCGGCGAGGTCGAGGGCGTCGATGGTCTTCAAGGCGGCCATGGCGCGCCTACTTCGTCCAGATACTTCGCGACGTCGACCATGCGGTTCGAGAAGCCCCACTCGTTGTCGTACCAGGCGAAGACCTTCGCGAAGTTGCCGTCGACGACGAAGGTCGAGCGTCGCGTCGAAGATCGCCGAGGCCGGGTTGCCGTTGTAGTCGATCGAGACCGTCGGCTCGTCGGAGTACACGAGCACGCCCTTCAGGGCGCCCTCCGCGGCCTTCTTGAACGCCGCGTTGATCTCCTCGGCGGTCGCGGCCTTCTCGAGCTCGACGGTGAGGTCGACGAGCGAGACGTTCGGCGTCGGGACGCGGACCGCGGTGCCGTCGAGCTTGCCCTTGAGCGCCGGGATCACCTCGGCGACCGCCTTGGCGGCGCCGGTGGTGGACGGGATCATGGACAGCGCCGCGGCGCGGGCGCGGCGCAGGTCCTTGTGCGGCAGGTCGAGGAGGTTCTGGTCGTTCGTGTAGCAGTGGATCGTCGTCATCAGGCCGCGCTTGATGCCGAAGGTCTCGAGCAGGACCTTCGCGACCGGCGCCAGGCAGTTCGTCGTGCAGGACGCGTTCGAGACGATCTTGTGCTTCGCCTTGTCGAGCTGCTGGTGGTTGACGCCGAAGGCGACGGTGATGTCCGGGCCCTTCGCCGGGGCCGAGATGAGGACGCTCTGCGCGCCCGCCTTGAGGTGCCCCTCGGCCTTCTCGCGCTCGGTGAAGAGGCCCGTGCACTCGAGGACGAGGTCGACCTTGTTCGCGGCGTGGGGAGATCCGCCGGCGACTTCACGGCGGTGATCTGGATCTCCTTGCCGTTGACGACGATGCCCTTCTCCGTCGCCTTGACGTCGGCGTCGAGCTTGCCGTGCACGGAGTCGTACTTGAGGAGGTGCGCGAGGGTCTTCGTGTCGGTGAGGTCGTTGATGGCGACGAACTCGAGGTCCTTCTCGCCGCGCTCGAGCGCGGCCCGGACGACGCAGCGACCGATGCGGCCGAACCCGTTGATTGCGATGCGCGCCATCGTGAGACCCTCCCTGGTCTTTTTCGAGGAAACTGGGCGAAAGGGGGCGAAAAGAGGCGGCTAAACTACCCTCCGCTCCCGGGATCGTCAACGGAAACGGCCGCGCCCAACCCCGCGAAAAAAGGGAGGACGGCGCCGATCGCTCGGCGCCGTCCCGATCCGCGCTGCGCTCGTCCGGCGAGCCCGCGTCCGCTAGACCGCGGCCCGCGGCTGCTGCACGACGGCGGCCTCGTTCGCGACCGCGGCCTGCGCCGCGGCGGCGGCCTGCGCGTGCTCGTCGCGGAGGTCCTGCGTCACGAGATCGATGAGCTCGGTGGAGAGGCTCAGGATCTGGTTCGGCGAGTACCCGTTTCCGCGGAGCTCCTTGAAGAGCGACTTCGCGAGGATCTTGGCCCCCTTGTTGTCGAGAATCCCTGGCACCATGAGACGTCCTCCTCGGGCGAGGCCACGGAGCGCGGCGCGTCGCAACGACGGTCCATCGAGCAACGCGCGGGCCAAGCTGGTATCACACACCGACCCATCAGTGATATTCGATGGTTGCAGCGAGGGAGCGCCTGTCCGCCCTCCGGCTCGGGTGCGTAGGGGCGTTCGCAGCCCCTTCGTGTCCTGCGGTCGCGGCGCGTAGCACCCTACGCGGCGAGGAGCCATGCGCTACCGGATCTCGAACATCCCGCTGTGGCTCGACGAGGACGACTCGCGAATCCGCGCGCGCGTCGCGGAGAAGCTCGGGCTCGCGCCCCAGCACGTCTCCGACCTGCTCGTCGTCCGCCGCTCGCTCGACGCCCGGAAGAAGGGCCACCCGCGCTGGCTGCTGAACGTCGAGGCGACGATCGAGGGCGCGGTCGGGTGCAGCGCCGGACGTGGCGACGGTCGCTGCGCCGGAGCCCCCTCCACCGCGGGTGCGCGCGCCTGCCGCACCCCCCCTCGTGCTCGGCGCCGGTCCGGCGGGACTCTTCTGCGCCTGGGCGCTCCTCGAGCGCGGCGTACCGACGGTCGTGGTGGACCGCGGCAAGCCCGTCGGTCCGCGGCGACGCGACGTCGCAGCCCTCCTGCGCGAGGGGATGCTCGACCCCGAGTCGAACATGAACTTCGGCGAGGGGGGCGCCGGCGCCTACACGGACGGGAAGCTCGGCACGCGCATCCACCACCCCGCCGTCCGCAAGGTCGTGGAGCTCTTCGCCCGGTTCGGCGATGCCGCGCGGATCCTCGCGGAGGGCAAGCCGCACGTCGGGTCCGACGTCCTCCCCGCCGCGATCTCGGCGATGCGCGCCGAGCTCGAGCGGGGCGGCTGCAGCTTCGTGTGGGGCGCCCGGGCGGTGGACCTCGAGGTCGCCGGCGGCCGCTTCCGCGGCCTGCGCCTCGCCGATGGCCGGACCCTCGACTCCGACCGGCTCGTCCTCGCCCCGGGGAACAGCGCCCGCGAGCTCTTCGAGCTGTTCGCGTCGCGCGGCTGGCCCGTCGAGGCGAAGTCCTTCGCCGCCGGCTTCCGGGCCGAGCACCCCCAGGCGCTCATCGACCGGATCCAGTACGGGACCGAGAAGCGCCACCCGAAGCTCCCGCCCGCCGACTACCGCCTCGCGGACAACCCGAAGGTCGGCGGCGAGGCGCGCGGCGTGTTCTCGTTCTGCATGTGCCCCGGCGGGGTGGTCGTGCCGACGCCGACCGAGCCCGAGCAGCAGTGCACGAACGGGATGTCCAACTCGCATCGCTCCTCGCCCCTGGCGAACGCCGGGATCGTCGTCGCGGTCTCCCCCGCGGACTTCGAGGCGGAGGGGTTCACCGGCCCGCTGGCGGGGCTCGAGTGGCAGCGGAAGTGGGAGCGCGAGGCCTACCGGCTCGGGGGCGGCGGCTACCGCGCGCCGGCGCAGCGGCTCTCGGCCTACCTCGCCGGGAAGCCCGGCGCTCCGCCCGGAAGGTCGTCCTACCGGCCCGGGGTGACGCCGGCCGACCTCTCGGCGCTGTACCCTCCCCGCGTCCACGAGGCGCTGCGGGCGGGGCTCGGGTCGTTCGGCCAGCGAATGCGGGGCTTCGTCACGGAGGAGGCGCTGCTGCTCGGGATCGAGTCGAGGACGAGCTCGCCCTGCCGCCTCGTCCGGGGCGAGGACTTCGTGTCCCCGGGGCTCCGCGGCGTCTATCCCTGCGGCGAGGGGGCGGGCTACGCCGGCGGGATCGTCTCGTCGGCGGTCGACGGGCTGCGCGTCGCCGAGGCGATCTGCGGGGAGCTCGGCCCCGCATGAGCCGCGCGAGGCGCATGCGCTACCGCGTGCGCGGCCCGGACGGCGGGGAGCTCGTCGTGCCGAGCCTCGCCGTGCTCCACGACCTCTACGACCACGGGTTCCTCGGGGACGACGACCTCGTCCGGGCGGAGACCTCCACCCGCTGGGAGCGTGCGGGATCGCTCCCGGCGCTGCACGGGGTGCGGGAGCGGCGGCGCGATCCTCGCATCGTGCTCTATCTCGTCGCCGCCGCGACCGCGCTCGTCGCCGGGCTCGTGCTCCTCGGACGCCTCCTCTGATCGCGTGATCGCGCTCAAGCCCGACCGCTCTCGCGCGCCGGATCGGCAAGTCCCCGCGTGCGGCGCGAACGGAACTTCGCGCTCGGTGCGAGCTGCGTAGCGCGCGTTACGTGCGAGCGAGGGGCCTCGACGAAGCACCGTCGTCTCGCGCCGCCGGGCGCGAGACGACGCGGGAGACGTCCGCACCCGCCCGGACGTCCGACCGTCGGGCCCGCGTTCCCCGCTCGCCGTGCCGAGCCTAGGACTTCCGCCCGTAGTCGTCCTGCACGCGAACCACGTCCTCGACCTCCGGGGTCGAGACCTCGAGCACGTCGACGTCGGTGATGGCGCGCATCCGGTGAACGGTCCCGGGCTTCACGTGGTAGCTGTCGCCGGGCCTCATCGGGTGGTCGACGAGCTTCCCGTCCTGCTGGAGCACGAGCACCATCTCGCCGCTCCACAGGTGGATCGTCTCGTCCTTCTTCACGTGGTACTGCAGCGAGAGCTGCGCGCCCGCCTTCACGTGCAGGAGCTTGCCGACGTACCGGTCCGTCTGGGCCCACCACAGCTCGTGGCCCCAGGGCTTCTCGACGCGCTTCGGCTTCTCGAACGTGCTCATCGGCTGACCTTGGCCTCACCGGGTGGTGGTGACGATACCCTTCGCGCCGGTCTCCCGGGCCACGTCACGCAGGTAACGCTGCGCGGCGTCCTTCGTGTCGAACGATCCGACGCGGACCCGGAAGAAGCGACCCTTGCCCGGGACGAAGGCCTCCTCGATCCGCGGCCCGAGGGCGGCGAACCTCGCCGCGAGCCGCTCGGCCTCGCCCCGGTCCTCGGCCGCGGCGAGCTGGACCGTCCAGGGCTTGAGCGGCATCGGCGCAGCGGAGGGCTTCGGGGGCGCGGGCGACCCGGCGCCCGCCTGCTCGCCCGCCGGTGGCGCGGTGGGGGAGGCGCTCGGCTCGCCTGCCGGCGCGGGCGGCTTCGCGGCGGGGGGCGGCGCGGTCGAGGGCCTCGGGGGCGAATCCGGGGGAGGCGGTGGGGCGGGAGTCGCCTGGGTCAGCTTGTCGTGGAACGTGAGGGGCTCCGGCTTCGACGGGGCCGGGGCGGCCGGGGCGCGGTCGAGGGCCTCGAGGTCGCCGGCGCGGCCCTCCGCGTCGCGGCGGGCGGCGAGCTGCCGGCCGACGGTCAGCCCGAGGACGAACACCACCGCGAGGAGGACCAGGGCGCCGGCGACGACCGACGCGACCTGGCGGCCGTCGAGGGAGAGCTGGAACTTCTCTCGCGCACGCACGCGGGCGTTCGGTTCGCGCATGGCCCGCCGATTCTAGGCGTCCTCGACGGCGTCGCGAGTTTCCGGACTCTCCATCCGGTCCGGCGCCGCGACGCCGAGGATGGCGAGGCCGTTCGCGAGCACCTGGCGCAGCGCCCGGCAGAGGAAGAGCCGCGCCGCGGTCTTCCTCGGGTCGGGGCCGATCACGCGCTCGCCGGTCTTCTTGCCCAGCGTGTAGTACGAGTGGAACGCCGCGATCGTCTCCTGGAGCCAGTAGGCGATCCGGTGCGGCTCGTAGGCGAGGGCGGCGCCGGCGACGAGGTCGGGGAACGACGCGATCCGCCGGATCAGGTCCTGCTCCTCCGGCGCGGTCAGGGTCCGGGCCACCTCGAGGTCGAACCCCGGCACCGGGATGCCGGCCTCCGCCGCCTTCCGCGCGATGGCGGCGAGCCGGGCGTGGCCGTACTGGACGTAGAAGACCGGGTTGTCGAGGGTCTGGCGCTTCGCGAGCTCGAGGTCGAAGTCGAGCTGCGCGTCGGCGCGGCGCGTGAGGAAGATGAACCGGGTCGCGTCGCGGCCGACCTCGTCCACCACCTCGCGCAGCCAGACCACGTTTCCGGCGCGCTTCCCCATCTTCACGGCCTCGCCGCCGCGGGTGAGGTTCACCATCTGGATGAGCACGACGTGCAGGTCCGAGCCCGCGTACCCGAGGGCCTGGAGCGCCGCCTTCAGGCGCGGGACGTACCCGCCGTGGTCCGCGCCGAGGACGTCGATGAGGGCGTCGGCGCGCTGCCGCTTCTGCCAGTGGTAGGCGATGTCCGCGCAGAAGTAGGTGGGCGTGCCGTCCGCCTTCTTCACCGGGCGGTCCACCTCGTCGCCGTACGCCGAGGAGCGGAACAGGGTGAGGTCGTCCGAGGCCGAGACCCCCTCCTCGTCCGCGGCCTGGGACACCTGCCCGGCCGAGCCGCCCGCCGCGCCCTTCTTCGACTTCGGCGGCGGGAGCTTGCCGACGTAGACGAGCCCCTTCGCCTCGAGGTCCTTGAGGAACCGCTCCACCGTCCCGGACTCGTAGAGCGCCTTCTCGGACGACCAGACGTCGAAGGAGATGTCGATGGCGGCGAGGTCGCCGCGGATCATCCCGAGCACGTGGGCCACCGCGCGGTCGCGGAAGAGCGCGAGCCACTCCGCCTCCGGCGCGTCGAGGTAGCGGTCGCCGAGCTCGGCCCGGAGCGCCCGGGCCACGTCGATCACGTACTCGCCGGGGTAGGCCTTGGCCGGGAACGTCACGGTGCGGCCCGCGAGCTCCTGGTACCGGAGGTGGACGGAGCGCGCGAGGGTGAGCACCTGCGCGCCGAAGTCGTTCACGTAGTACTCGCGGACGACCTCGTGGCCGCTCCAGGCGAGCAGGCGCGCCACCGCGTCTCCGGTGACGGCGTTCCGGCCGTGGCCGACGTGCATGGGGCCGGTGGGGTTCGCGGAGACGTACTCGACGTTGACGCGCCTCCCCTCCCCGACCTTCGTCCGCCCCCACGCCGCGCCCGCGGCGACGACCGACTCGAGGGCGCGGAGCCAGACCTCCGGGGCGAGCCGGACGTTGATGAACCCCGGGCCGGCAATCTCCAGGCTCGCCACCTCGCGCGCGTCGTCCACGGTCGCGGACGAGCTCGACGATGGCCTGGGCGAGCTCGCGCGGGGGCTTGCCCGCGGCCTTCGACAGGACCATCGCCGCGTTCACGGCGAAGTCGCCGTGCTTCGGGTCGCGGGGGCTCTCGACGGAGATGGCGGGCGCGGCGGCGGGCCAGCGCCCGTCGGCGGCCCCCCGCGCGAGGGCCCGGCGGAAGATCTCGACGACGCGGTCTCTCACCATATGGAGGCCGCGTCATACCGAGCGCCGACGCGCCGCGCAAGGAGGTGGCGGAGCCGCCACCCGCCCTCACGGATAGCAGTCGAACGCCCCGCAGCGCCGGCAGCGCCACGCGCGGGCGGCGGCCTCGGCGCCGCAGCGCGCGCACCGGATGGGCCGGGCGCGGCGGAGGAGCGCCGCGACCAGGATCTCGTGACGCGCCGCGAGGTCGTCCGGGCCCGGCGCGTCCGCCTCGCGGAGCAGCTCGCGCATCGCCACGGTGACCTCGCCGGTCCGGTCGCGGCCGATCGCCGCGTGGAGCTCGGCCAGCGCGTCGGCGATCCGGCCGTCGCGGCGCAGGACGCGCGCGTGGAGGAGCCGGAGCCCGGCGTCCTCCGGGCGCGCCGCGATGCGGTCCCGCACGAACGCCTCCACCGCCGCGGCGTCCCCGACGCGCTGCAGCGCCGGCCAGGCGAGGACCGCGACGCGAGGATCGACCTCCAGGGCGCGCGCGGCGGCGCCGAGGGCGGCGGCGGCCCCGCGCGTCGCCTCGGCCTCCGCGAGGGCGAGGAGCGCGTCCGCGCTCGCCGGGTCGGCCTCCAGCGCCTCCCGCGCGCGGGCCGCGGCCCGCGCCGGATCCGCGGCGGCCTCGCGG
Organism: uncultured delta proteobacterium; assembly: GCA_963739565.1. GTDB lineage: Bacteria > Myxococcota > Myxococcia > Myxococcales > Anaeromyxobacteraceae > Anaeromyxobacter. The sequence goes on from CAVUBF010000004.1 coordinate 257,020, forward strand.
GCGAGCGCCGACAGCAGGTGCGCGAGGATCGGGTCCGGGGTCGCGCCGCCCGCGATCCGGCGCTGGACCTCGACGGCGCCCGCGAGGTCGCCCTGCTCGAAGCGGACGTCGCGGAGCCCCTCCGCCGCGACCGGGTCGGCGGGGGCGAGCTTCACGAAGAGCTCGGCCGCCTCGGCGAGCATCCCACCGCGCCGGTAGTCCTCGGCGAGCTCCCGCTCGATCTCCGGGCGCCGCGCCGGGTCGAGGGCGGGGCCGAGGAGCATGTTCCGGTGCAGGCGGATGGCCCGGGAGATGTCCCCCTCGCGCCGGAAGAGCGCGCCGAGGGCGAGGTAGGTGTCGACCGCCTCCGGGGTCCCGAGGCGCGCGGCGTCGGACAGCGCCTCGATGGCGGCGTCCGGGTCGCCGGAGATGACGGAGCGGACGCCCTTGAGGACCGCCTGCGCCTCGTCGCGCCGACGGCGCCGGTCCACCACCAGGATCGCCACGACGACGAAGGACAGGGCGGCGACGGCGACCCAGGCGGCGGTCACGGGTTCGCGAACCCCGCGGACAGCCGCGTCCAGGCCTCGTCGAGCGCCTCCACGACGACGCGCTGGTCGGCGAGCACCGGCATGAAGTTGTTGTCCCCGACCCAGCGCGGGACCACGTGCCAGTGGAGGTGATCGGCGATGCCCGCCCCCGCCGCGCGCCCGAGGTTCATGCCCACGTTCATCCCGTCGGGCGAGTAGACCTTCCGCACGACCGCGACCGCGCGCCGGAGCTCCTCGGAGAGGTCGAGGTGGGCCTCCGCGGAGAGCGCGCCGAGATCGGCGACGTGGTCGCGCGGGATCACCATGAGGTGCCCCGAGTTGTAGGGATACCGGTTGAGGCAGGTGAAGGCCTGCGCCGACCGGTGGACGACGAGGTTCTGGCGGTCGCGCTCGGGAGGCGCCGCCGGGAAGTCGCAGAAGATGCACCCCTTCGGCTTGTCGGCGCGGATGAACTCCATCCGCCAGGGGGCCCAGAGCGGCTTCTCCATCACGTCCTCCTAGCGGGGGGACACGCGGCTCGCTTCCGCTCGCCTCGCGCCCCCCCGGGCACCGATGCTCCGGCTTCGCCTTCGCCCGTCGCCGGGCGGAGCCCGGCTCCTCCCCGCTCGCTCCGGGGCAGCCTCACGAGTCCCCGGACCTCCATCGCCCCGCGAAGCGGGGCTGGGGAGGGGGTCCGGCTGCCCCTGCGCTCGTACCGAGCCATCAGCGCGCGAGCAGGTACAGCCCCGGCGACTGCGCCGCCCGGGCGTCGCGCGCGATCCGCGCGTGCACCGCGTCCGCGACGGCGCCCGCCGCGCCGCCGAGGAGGTCCTCGATGAGCTTGCCCCGCTCGTCCGGCGGATAGACGAGGTGCGGCTCGCCGGTGAGCTTCGCCTCGGTCTTCGCGAGCTCCACCGCGTCGTAGAAGTTCCCGAGCTCGTCGACGAGCCCGAGCTCCTTCGCCTCGGCGCCGGTGACGACCCGGCCGTCGGCGATCTTCCGGACGTCCTCCTCGTCGAGGTCCCGACCCTCGGCGACCGCCGCGATGAACTGCTTGTGGACCCCGTCGATGAGGGCCTGCCAGTAGGCGCGGTCCTCGGGGGTCATCTCGCGGAACGGGTTGCCCGCGTCCTTCAGCTTCCCGCTCTTCACGGTCTCGAGCTTCACGTCGAACCGCTCGGCGAGCCCCCGCACGTTCACGAACTGCGAGATGACGCCGATGGACCCGGTGAGCGTCCCGGGGGCGGCGACGATCTTCGGGCAGGCCACCGCCACGTAGAACCCGCCCGACGCGGCGACGTTGCCGAGGGAGCAGACCACCGGCTTCTTGGCGGCGAGCCGCTTCACCTCGTCGTGGATCTCCTGGCTCGGGCCCACCGAGCCCCCGGGCGAGTCGATCCGGACCACCACCGCCTTCACCGAGTCGTCCGTCTCGAACCGCTTCACCTGCTTCAGCACCGACTCGGCGTCGGGGCCGCCGTCCCCCATCCCGATCCCGCCCTTGAGCTGGACGACGCCGATGCGCGGGCCGGCGCCGAGGTGGGGCGACTCCCCCTTCACCACGCTGTAGGCGAGGACGAGGAAGCCGAAGAAGACGAGGAAAAGCCCGCCGAAGATGAAGGCGACGATCCCGAGGGCGAGCCGGTCGCGGCGCGGCGGCGGGGGCGGCGCCATCGGCGGCTGCCAGCCCCAGGGCGGCCCCCACCCCGGCGGCGGGCCCCAGCCCGGCGGTGCCGCGGACTGGGGGGGCAGCGGGGGCGGCACGGGCGCGCCGGAGGCGGGGCCGGTCGCGGGCGCCGCGCCGGGTGCGCTCGGCGGCTCGCCGACCGGCATCGTCGGCAGCGGCTCGTTCGGGTCCGTCGGGTCCATGGTGCGGTGAAGTAACCACGCGGCGCCGGGGCCTGCAACAGGAGCGGGGGACACTCGGGCTCCGCCCTCGCGCCCCGGCGCCGATGCCCCCCGCTCGCCTCCGGGGCAGCCTCATCCGGCTGCCCCTGCGCTCGCATCCGCCGAAAAAGGAAAGGGCGGCCCGGGGGCCGCCCTTCTGGAGCTTCGCTGCCGCGAGGTGCTACTTGCGGCGGTTGAACTTCTCCATGAGGTCTCCGAGGCGCGCGCGCCCGTCGCCCTGGCGGCGCAGGTACTCGCGGTAGTCGTCCTCGCCGCCGTCGCGGTTGAGCGCCTTGATCGACAGCGCGATCTTCCGCTCCTGGAGGTCCATGTCGATGACCTTCACGTCGACCTCCTGGCCCTCCGCGACGACGTCGCGCGGGTTCTCCACGCGCTCGTCCTTCATCTCGGAGACGTGGACGAGCCCCTCGATGCCGGGCTCGATCTCCACGAAGGCGCCGAAGTCGGTGACCTTGGTGACCTTCCCCTTCACCTTCGAGCCCACCGGGTGGCGCTCGGCGAGGGTGGTCCAGGGATCCGGCTGGATCTGCTTGATGCCGAGGCTGAAGCGCTCGTTCTCGACGTCGATGTTGAGCACCACCGCCTCGACCACGTCGCCCTTCTTGAACTTCTCGCCGGGGTGCTTGATCCGCTCGGTCCACGAGATGTCGGAGACGTGCACGAGGCCGTCGATGCCCTCCTCGACGCCGACGAAGATGCCGAAGTCGGTGACGTTGCGGACCTCGCCGCGGATGACCGAGCCGATCGGGTACTTGTCCTCGAGGAGCGTCCAGGGGTTGGCCTCAATCTGCTTCATGCCGAGGCTGATCCGCTTGGCCTTCGGGTCGATGTCGAGGACGACCGCCTCGACCTGGTCGCCGACGTTGACGAGCTTCGAGGGGTGCTTCACCCGCTTGGTCCAGCTCATCTCGGAGACGTGGACGAGGCCCTCGACGCCCTGCTCGAGCTCGATGAACGCGCCGTAGTCGGTGAGCGAGACGACCTTGCCCTTGACGCGCGTGCCGACCGGGTACTTCTCGTCGGCGCGGTGCCACGGGTCCTCCTGGATCTGCTTGAGGCCCAGGCTGACGCGCTCGGTGGCGGGGTCGAACTTGAGGACGACGACGCGGACCTCCTGCCCGACCTCGAACATCTCGGAGGGGTGGCCGATGCGGCCCCAGGACATGTCGGTGACGTGGAGCAGGCCGTCGATGCCGCCGAGGTCGATGAAGGCGCCGTAGTCGGTGAGGTTCTTGACCACGCCCTTGAGGACCGCGCCCTCCTTCAGGTTCTTGAGGGTCTCCTTCTTCAGCTCCTCGCGCTCCTTCTCGAGGAGGACGCGGCGCGACAGGACGATGTTGCCGCGCTTCTTGTTGAACTTGATGACCTTGAACTTGAACTTCTCGCCGATGAGCTTGTCGAGGTTCCGGACCGGCCGGATGTCGACCTGGGAGCCGGGGAGGAACGCCTTCACGCCGATGTCGACGGAGAGGCCGCCCTTCACGCGGCCGACGATGACGCCCTCGACGAGCTCGTCGCGCTCGCACGCGGCGGAGATCTCGTCCCAGATGCGCATCTTGTCGGCCTTCTCCTTGGAGAGGACGACCATGCCGGTGTCGTTCTCACGGGACTCGACGAGCACCTCGACCTTGTCGCCCACCTTGACGCCGGGCTCGCCGCCGGGCGCCGGGATGAACTCGGAGATGGGGACCTGGCCCTCGGACTTGTAGCCGATGTCGACGACCGCGTAGTCCTTCGTCAGCTGGATGACGGTGCCGCTGACGACCTTCCCTTCCTCGATCGGGCCGCCGGTCTTCTGGCTCTGCTCGAACAGGGTCGCGAAGTCCTCGATCTCGGCCTCGGGCGTGCGGGGAGTCTGATTCTCCATTTGTGTTGGGTACCGACCTTCTGTGGAATGCGCCGGCAGGCGGGATGTTTCTCGGGTCGCCGGCGAAATCGCGCTGCCCCCTGGTTTCGATTCGGTTCGCGTCCGGCCCGGGGAGCGAGGCCAGCGGCGGAGCCCGGGGAAATCCCGGACCACGGAAGGCGCGAAACCTACACGGCCGTGATCACTGCGTCAAGGCGCGGACGGCCGCGCGGCCGGGGCGTCCGGTCCCGGGCGGGCGGAACCCCGGACGGGCGGGAGGGGCTCGGACGAGCGGGTGGAGTCAGGCGAGCCGGCGCAGCCACGTCGCGACGCCCTCGACGACCCAGTCCGGGGTCGAGGCGCCGGCGGAGAGCCCCACCGCCCGGCAGCCGTCGAACCACTCCGGGCGGAGCTCGGCCTCGGTCTCGACGTGCCAGGTGCGCGGCTGGATGTCGCGGCAGAATCTCGGCGAGGTGGCGGGTGTTGGCGCTGTTCTTCCCCCCCACGACCACCACCGCGTCGACCTCGCGAGCGAGGGCGCGGGCGTCCGCCTGCCGCTCCTCGGTGTCGTTGCAGATGGTGTTCACCGCCCGCACCTCCTTGTGACGGAGGGCGAGGGCGCCGACCACGCGCTCGAAGTCGGCGCCGATGCAGGTGGTCTGCGCGATGACGGCGACCTTCTTCGCCGGGATGGTCGGGGATCGCGGCCACCCGGCTTCACGACGGTGCAGGGCCCCTCGGCGTAGGACACGACGCCCTTCACCTCGGCGTGGTTCGCGTCGCCGACGATGACGACGTGGTAGCCCTCGCCGGAGAGGCGCTGCGCCATCGCCTGCGGGTACTTCACGTAAGGGCAGGTCCCGTCCACCACCTCGAGGCCGCGGGCCTCGGCCCGCTCGAGCTCCTCGCGCACCGCGCCGTGGGTGCGGACGACCACGGTCGTGCCGTCGCCGACCTCGCCGACGGCGTTCACGGTGCCGACGCCCTTCTCGCGGAAGCGGGCGACCGCCTGCGGGTTGTGGATGATGGGACCGAGGGTGACGACGGGGCCGCGGTGCTGATCGGCCACCTCCATCACCTTGTCCACCGTCCGGCGGACGCCCCAGCAGAACCCGGCGGTCCTCGCGATCTTCACCTGCATGGCGCGCTCATATAACGCACGGCGCGGCGGCCGGCCAACCCGGGCCCCGTTCCGGGCTCGATCCTTCTCGCCCACGAACTGGTCCCGCTCGTCGCGGAACAGGACGTTGAAGGTCGTGAGCGAGCCGTAGCAGCGCGTGACGTACTGCTGCATGTCGACCTTCTCCGCGTCGGTGAGCTTCTCGTTCGCGTTGATCTTCTGCTCGAGGACGCGGAGCCGGTCGCGGATCATCACGACCTTGTGGAGGAGCGCGTCGAGCGGGATCTCCTTCGGCGCCGTCCCGGGGTCCCCGGGCTTCAGGACCACCGTCCCGCCCTCCCACTTCGGCGCGAGCCGGACCTCGGTCGCCTCCTCCTTCAGCGCGTCGCGGATGGCCTGGGCGAACTCCTCGCGGGTCATGTCGGTCATCTCCTCGGGCAGCGGCCGGCGTCGACTTCGCGGCGCCTCGCGCCGCTACGCTCAGGGTGCTCGGCCCCGTATGGGGTTCGGTGCACGGCCGGCGCGACGGCGCGCGGGGCACGGCGGCGAACCGGGTCGGGCGGCGGCGCGCTCGGCACCGCGGCCTCGCGCGAGAGGTAGCGCTCGCAGGCGGGCGCGGTCCCGGGGAAGTCCCCGGTCCGCACCCCGAGCCGGCACGGGCCGATGGGGCCGCGCTCGTCCTCCAGGATGGGCCGCCACAGGCGGCAGCTCCCGCACTCCCTCGGACCGTACGTCCGGCCGTCCAACGCTAGCCCCTCCGCGCGGCGCCGCCGCGCCTGCACGTCCCGCACGAGCCGGTCCACGACCGCCTCGAGCGAGACTCCGGCGGTGTCCACCACCAGGGCGTCGGCGGCGGGCCGGAGCGGGGCCACCGCGCGCTCGGAGTCGTCGCGGTCGCGCCGGAGCTGGTCCGCGAGGACCTCCTCGAAGCTCGACCCGTCGCCCTTCGCCCGCAGCTCCTGCGTGCCGGCGGCGCGCCCGCTCCTCCGGCGAGGCCGTGAGGAAGAACTTGGCGTCCGCGTCCGGGAAGACCACGGTGCCGATGTCGCGCCCCTCCAGCACCGCGCCGGCGTTCTCCGCCGCGAGGGCGAGCCGCCGTTGCAGGTCGAGGAGCCCGGCGCGGACCACCGGGCGGGCGGAGACCTTGGCGGCGCCGAGCGACATGGGCGGGCGTGCGGATCTCGGCGGAGACGTCCTCGTCCGCGAGGAGCACGCGCTGCCCGGCGCCGGGCGCTCGCCGGCGGCGCGAACCGGATGGCGACCCCGGGCAGGAGGTCGCCGAGCCGGGCGTCGTCGTCGAGGGCGACTCCGGCGCGGGTCGCGGCGAGGGCCACCGCGCGGTAGATGGCGCCGGTGTCGACCATCGCGAAGCCGAGGCGCGCCGCGACGAGGCGCGAGGCGGTGGACTTCCCCGCCCCCGCCGGCCCGTCGATCGCCACGATGAACGGGCGCGGTGTCGTCACGGGGCGGCCTCTCGCGGGGACGAGTGCATCGGGCGCGGAGGTTATAGCACGCGCGCCCGCAGCGGACCGGGCACGCGGGCGCCTCCTCGGCCCTGGGCGCTACTCCTCCGAGGTGAAGACGCCCATCACCCGGTACTTCTTGTACCGGTCCACGACGAGCTGCTCGGGCGTGAGCTTCTTGAGATCGGCGAGGTGGCGCCGGAGCGCGTCGCCGACGGTCTTCGCGATGGCGTCGGGGTCGCGGTGCGCGCCGCCCGCGGGCTCCGGCAGGATCTCGTCGGCGATGCCGAAGCCGGAGAGGTCCTTGCGCGGTGAGCTTCAGCGCCTCCGCGGACTTCTTCCCCTGGGTGGGATCGCGGTAGAGGATGGAGCTGCAGCTCTCCGGCGAGATCACGTTGTACCAGGCGTACTGCAGCATCAGGATCCGGCTCGTCACGCCGAGGCCCAGCGCGCCGCCCGACGCGCCCTCGCCGATGACCACCGAGATCGTGGGCACGCGGAGCGAGGACATGACCTCGAGGTTCACCGCGATCGCCTCGGCCTGCCCGCGCTCCTCCGCGCCGATGCCGGGGTAGGCGCCGGGGGTGTCGATGAAGATGAGCACCGGCAAACGGAACCGGTCCGCGAGATCGAAGAGCCGCCGCGCCTTGCGGTAGCCCTCCGGCCGCGGCATCCCGAAGTTCCGGACCATGTTGTCCTTCGTGTCCCGGCCCTTCTGGTGGCCCATCACGACCACCGGCTCGCCGTCGAACCGGGCGAACCCGGAGATGATGGCGCGGTCCGCCGCGAAGCGTCGGTCGCCCTCGATCTCGAAGAAGTCGGTGAAGAGCCGGCTCAGGTAGTCGAGCGTGTAGGGCCGGTTCGGATGGCGCGCGAGCTGGACGATCTGCCAGGGCGTGAGGTCGGCGAAGATCTCCGCCTGCAGCTTCCTCGCCTTGCGCTCCAGCTTGGCGATCTCGTCCGAGAAGTCGACGCGCGCGCCGCCGGACAGGTCCTTCAGCTCGGCGATCTTGGACTCGAGCGCGATGAGGGGGCGCTCGAACTCGAGGGCGAACGGTTGCTTGGCCACGTCGCGCTTTTAGCACGGCCCCCGTGCGAACGCACGTTCCCGGGCCCGCTCAGCGCGCGGCCGCGACGCGCCGCGCCAACGCCTCGACGTCGACGGGGGGTGCGACCCACTCGACGCCGCGCTCGGCCCGGAGCCACACGATCTGGCGGCGAGCGTAGCGGCGGTGAGCGACCTGCACGCGCCGGATCGCTTCCTCGACCGCGAGCTCTCCGCGCACGCAGGCGGCCGCCTCCGCGTAGCCGATGGGGAGCTTCGGCGGCAGCGCTGCCCCGCACCGGGCGACGAGGGCGCGGGCCTCGTCGAGCAGGCCGCCCGCGAACATCTCCCGGACCCGCGCGTCGATCCGCGCGTGGAGCTCCGCGCGCGGCGGGTCGAGGGCGACGATCACCGCGTCGTAGCGGTCGGCGCGGAAGGCGTGCTCGGCGTGGAGGTCCGAGGGGAGCCGGCCGCCGGCGGCGATCTCGAGCGCCCGCACCACCCGGACGAGATCGTTCGGCCGGATCCGGGCGGCGGCGGCGGGGTCGAGGGCGGCGAGCCGCGCGTGGAGCGCGGGACGCCCGAGGCGCGCGGCCTCCGCCTCGAGGCGCGCCCGCAGGGCCGGGTCGCGGCCCGGCGCGGCGACGACGCCGTGGAGCAGCGCGCGCAGGTAGAGCCCGGTCCCGCCGGCCACGACGGGGACCCGGCCGCGGCCGGCGATCTCCGCGATGGCGGCGTCCGCGAGGGCGACGAAGCGGGCCGCGTCCATCCCCTCCCCCGGATCGGCGACGTCGAGCAGGTGGTGGGGCGCCGCGGCCCGCTCCCCCGCGGTGGGCTTCGCGGTGCCCACGTCGAGCCCGCGGTAGACCTGCTGCGAGTCGGCGTTCACGATCTCGCCGCCGACCCGCCGCGCGAGGGCGATGGCGAGGGCGGTCTTCCCCGAGGCGGTCGGCCCGGCGACGACGCAGATGCGGATCACGGGGTCAACATACCGTCGTCTCGCGCCGTCGGGCGCGAGACGACGCGGAGACGATCGACCGCGGGAGGACGGGGGGCGTTCGGAGACGCGTGCCCGGGTCCTCCTCGCGACGCGCCGAAAGAACGGGGACCGCGCACCAAACACCGCGCTGCGCGGACGGGGCACGCGTTTCCGTACGTCGAGCGTCACTGAATCGGCGGATGACAGCCGCTCGGGCTCGCGCCCGACGGCGCGAGTCCTCGGTATGGTCTCGGTGTCACGGGAACAGCTTCCTCACGACGCCCGGGATCTTCGCGACGATCCCGTCGAGGTCCTCCGGGAGGCGCTCGACGATCCGCGGGCCGGGCCCCTCCGGGCCGGTGACCTGGAGGGAGAGCACGAGCCCCTTCTCGGCGTGCTCGATCGCGCCGGAGACGCGCCGGTCGGCGCTCTTCACCGCGTCCACCCGCTTCATGCAGTCGTCCGGCTGGCACTCGCCGAAGACCGCCGCGTTCTTCGCGAGGACCGCCGCGGCGGCGACGTCGGACGGACAGACCACGTCGGCGCCCGAGACCTCGCCGAGCGCGGCGCAGACGCGCTCCTCCACCACCTCGGCGAGCGCCGGGGTGACGCCCGCGACGCGGAGCCGGTCGAGGCCGATCCGGACCTTCCTCGGCGCTGGCCTGGAGTCCTCCGCGCCCGCGACGCCAGCCAGGGTGAGGCCGAGGGCGGCCGCGACGGCGACGGCGCGCGACGTCACTTCACGACCGCCGCCGCGCGGGCCGGCTTCCCGGCGCCGGGCTCGGGCTTCGAGGCGGCGGCCTGCTTCGCGGGCTTCCGCTCGATCCCGAGGACATCCTGGACCTCCCCGAGGAGGAACGCCGACGCGTCCTTCGCGTACCCGCGCTCGATCCGGGCGATCGTCCCGTCGCGCTTGATGAGGAAGACCGACGGGAGCGGCGCCTTCTCGCCGAGGTAGCGGCGGGCGAGGAAGTTGAACCGGTCGGAGAGGACCGGGTAGCTCACCTGCTTCTCCAGCACGAGCTTCTTCGCGGCCTCGATCCCGGCCTCCTCCTTGTCGATGCAGACGCCGATCACCCGCAGGCCCTGGTCCCGGTACATCCTGTCGAGCTGGACGAGGAAGGGCATCTCGCGCTTGCAGGGCTCGCACCACGAGGCGAAGAACGTCACGAGCACCGCCTTCGCGGCGGGGTCCTCGGGCTCCTCCCCCACGAACCGGTCGAGGGCGATCCAGCCGGTGCCGGCCGCCTCGGGGTTCATGGTTCGGAGGGAGAAGGTGGGCGCGGGGAGCCCCTCGCCAATCTCCTCCTCGGCGGCGGCCGGGAGGGCGGCGAGCAGGGCGACGGCGGCGAGCACGGACGGGCGCATGGCGGGCATTCTGGCACGCCCGGATGCCCCCTGGGAGCCCACGATTCGAGGGACGGCGGCGCCGCCGCCGACCGAGGTCCCCGTTCGCCCTGAGCCTTTCGGCAGGCTCAGGGCAGGCGAAGTCGAAGGGCGCGCCGCGGGGCTCCGCGCTGCGGTTCGCGCTGGCCGGCGGCCTAGCCGCGGCGAAGCCGCTCGGCCAGCTCGCCCAGCGCGACGGGAACCTCCTCGCGCGTGCGGACGTCCTTGAGCTTCGCCTGCCCGGTCCGGACCTCGTTGCCGCCGAGCACGAGCGCCCAGCGCGCCCCCACCCGCTCGGCTTGCTTGAACTGGGCCTTCATCTTCCCGCCCCGGGGATCGAGGTCGCAGGCGATCCCCGCCGCGCGCAGCGTCGCGGCGAGGCGGAGCGACTCGAGGGCGCCCTCCGGGTCCGCGGTGACGAAGAAGATGGCCGGTCCCTGCGCCGGCGGCGCCTTCCCGGCCTTCTCGAGGATCATCGCGAGCCGCTCCTCGCCGAGGGCGAAGCCGATGCCGGGGGTGGGCGGCCCGCCGAGGGTCTCGACGAGCCGGTCGTACCGTCCGCCGCCGGCGACCGCCGACTGCGACCCGAGGGCGTCGCTCGTGAACTCGTAGGCGGTGCGCACGTAGTAGTCGAGGCCGCGCACGAGCCGGCCGTCGACCTCGTACTTCACGCCGAGCACGTCGAGGGCGGCCTTCACCTGGTCGAAGTGGGTCCGGCAGCCTTCGCAGAGGGAGTCGAGGAGCCGCGGCGCGGCGTCGAGGACCGGCTGGCAGGACTCGACCTTGCAGTCGAGGACGCGCAGCGGGTTCCGCACGATCCGGTCGTTGCAGTCGGCGCAGAGCTCGGCCTTCCGTCCGGAGAGGTAGCCCTCGAGCTGCGCCAGGTACCCCGGCCGGCAGGCCGCGTCGCCGACGGTGTTGAGCTTCAGGCGGGCGCCGACGCCCAGCCGGCCGAAGTAGTCGGCGACGAGGGCGATCTGCTCCGCGTCGATGAAGGGCTCGGCGATGCCGAAGGCCTCGCAGCCAATCTGGTGGAACTGCCGGTAGCGTCCCTTCTGCGGCCGCTCGCGGCGGAACATGGGGCCCATGTAGAACCACTTCTGCGGCCCCTCGACGTACGCGCCGTGCTCGATGAAGGCGCGGACGGTCCCGGCCGTGCCCTCGGGGCGCAGGGCGAGCAGCTCCTCCCCCTTGTCCTCGAAGACGTACATCTCCTTGTTGACGATGTCCGTCGCCTCGCCGACGCCGCGGGCGAAGAGCTGCGCGTGCTCCACCGCGGGGGTGCGCACCTCGCGGTAGCCGTAGAGCGCGAACACCTCGCGCGCGACCCGCTCCATCTCCTGCCAGCGCGCGACGTCCGCCGGCAGGACGTCGTTCATCCCCTTGACGCCCGCGATCTTCATGGCGGCGGGGTTCTACCAGAGAGCCCGCCGCCGCGCACCGTCGAGGCGGGGGCCACTCGCCTCACGGCGCCACGATGAACTCGACCCGGCGGTTCTTCCCGCGACCCGCCGCCGTCGTGTTCTTCGCCACCGGTCGGCTGGCGCCGAAGCCGTGCGCCTCGAGCCGGCCGGGGGAGATCCCCCTCGACACGAGGTAGGCCTTCACGGCCACGGCGCGCCGCTCCGACAGCCGGACGTTGGCCAGCCGGTCGCCGCTCGAGTCGGTGTGGCCCTGTATCGAGACCCGCTTCACCTCCGGGTGGTCCTCGAGGAGCCGCGCGACGTCGTCGAGGAGCTGGAAGGACCGCCGCTGGATGGTGTCCTTCGCGTTGTCGAAGAAGACCGCCTCCTTGATCTCGATCTTCTTCCCCGTGAGCACCGCCTTCGGCGGCGGGCAGCCCTGGTACTGGGCCATGCCCGGCACGAGCGGGCAGCGGTCCTTCCCGTTCGGGATCCCGTCGCCGTCGTCGTCGAGGTTCGGGCACTGCTCCGGGGCGTGGGGCTGTCCCTTCGCGCAGGGATGCACCTTCGGCGGTGGCGGCAGCGGGATCGCGCGCGGCGCCGGCTTCGCCCGGCAGCCGCCCTCCGCCGCGACCCCCGGCACGAGCGGGCACCGGTCGATCCCGTTCGGGATCCCGTCGAGGTCGTCGTCGAGGTCCGGGCACTGCTCCGGCGCATGGGGCTGCCCGCTCGCGCACGGGTCGAGCATCGGCGGCGGCTCCTCCTTCCTCGCGGGCAGCGCGGGCCGGGGACGCCACCCGACGAGCGCGAAGACCCGGAGGCCCGGCGCGCCGTAGCCGTTCACGATGGCCGTGCCGGCGCCGGCGGTCACGGCGACGCCGTGCTCCCCGCCCCACCGCAAGGCCAGGTCGCCCTCGCACGGGCTCGCCGCACCCTTCGCGCCGCCAATCCCGACCTCGCCCCATGCGCTCGCGAGCGCCGCCCACGTCTGCCCGGCGGCCTCGAACGGCAGCTCCCCTGCCGCGCCGTAGGTGACCGCGTTCCCGAGCTCGAGGTCGTACAGCGTCCGCGTCGGGCGAACGGCGTAGCCGACGTCGGCGGCGACGCGGGCTCTCCCGAGCTGCACCTCGGCGATCCCGGTGGGCGTCGCCGTGAACGCCCCGTCGCCCATGAAGGAGCCCTTCTTCGCCGTCGGGATCGTGAACGGGAGCGACACGGCGAGCCGGAGGGCGCCGCCGCGGGAGAGCACCACCTTCGGCACGACCCGCAGGTCGCCCAGCCCGGACACGGCGGCGGACGGGAGGCTGCCGCCGGACTCGGTGGACCGCGAGAGCACCACGGGCGCGACGAGCCCGAGCTCGAGCCGGCCCCCGAGGGCGATCGCCCCCGCGACCTGGGCGGCGTAGGAGTCGCTCACGAGCGCGGTCTCCTTCCCCGCCTGCTCGAGGCGCAGGAGCGAGTCCGCGTACTGGAACCCGAGCGACAGGTTCACGGCGGTGAAGGCGGGGACGCGGGCGCTCGCCACCCCGAGGATGCCGTGGGCGCCCGGGTCGAGCTGGAACCGGTCCACCGCGAAGCCCCCGGCGTCCGCCCGCGCCGAGGCGGACGCGGCGGCGAGGAGGAGCGCAGCGACGTGGCGCGAGAGGCGGGTCATGTCGGCTCCCGGTCGCTCCGTCGCTCCCGTCTCATCGTCGCTCCCGTCTCATCGCGAGCCGCCCACCCTGCGCCGGGGCGAGAGGGCGAGGGCGAGCCCGAGGAGCAGCAGCGCGCTCGCGGGCGTGCCGCCGCCGGGGCCGCAGCCGCAGCCACCGCCGGTGACGTGCGCCGCCACGACGGGCGGGCCGGAGGTGGTGAAATTCACCGTGACCGGCGCCGAGGCGTTCGAGGCGGGGTCCGTCGCCGTGGCCGTGGCGGTCCAGGCGCCCGCGGGGACCGACACCGTCACCGAGAACTCGCCTCCCGCGCCGGCGACGTCCGTGTAGGTGCTCCCGTCCACCACGACCGAGACGGTGGCGCCCGGCTCCGTCGTCCCCTCGACCGTCACCGTCCCCGCGGCGAGCTTCTCACCCTCCGCCGGCGCGGTGAGGACCGGCGCAGGCGGAGGGGTCCGGTCCACGGCGACGGTGATCGGCGCCGTCATGCCCGAGGAGTTGCCGGCCGGATCGGACACGGTCGCGGTCACCACGCGGCTGCCCTCCGCGCCGGCGGGCACCGGGACGGACCAGGTGCCGTCGGCCGCGGCCACCCCCGTGCCGGCCGGAGCCCCGTCCACGAGGACGGAGACGGTGGCGCCCGGCTCGGCGGTCCCGGTGACGGGCAAGGTCGCGAGGTTCGTGGTGGGCGGGAGGGGGCCGAGGACCGGGACCACCGGGGCGGTCCGGTCGACGACCACCGCCGCCGGGGTCGAGGCCGACGACGCGTTGCCGGCGGCGTCGATGGCCTCCGCGGTGACGGCGTGCGTCCCCTCCCCGAGCGGCAGGGCGAGCGAGAACGAGCCGTCGTCCGCGGCGACGGCGGTCCCGACGAACGTTCCGTCGACGGAGACCGAGACGTTCGCGCCGGCGTCCGCGACGCCGGTCACCGCCACCGTCGCTGCGGAGGTCGGGGCGACGGGGTCGAAGGTCGGCGCGAGCGGCGCGGTCGTGTCGAGGACGAACCCGGTGGCGCCGCTCCACGGGCCGGCATTCCCGGCCGCGTCGGTCGGCCGCACGCGGATCTGGTGCGGCCCATCGAGGAGCGTGGCCGGCACAGCCCAGGCGCCGGAGGACGCCGGGAAGGAGCCGAGAGGCGTCCCGTCCACCTCGACCTCGACGGTCGAGCCGGGCTCGGAGGAGCCCGAGACCGAGACGGTGCCGCCCGGGGCGGACGCCGCGCCGACGAGGGTGCCCTCAGCCGGCGCATCCACGCTCGCCGCGGACGGGGCGGTGCGGTCCACCTCGAGCCCTGCGCTCGCCGGCGCCGAGGCGTTGCCCGCGACGTCGCGGGCCACCGCGACGACGGTGTGCGGGCCTTCCCCCAGGCCCGGGAGCGAGAACGAGAAGGCCGGCCCGGCGGCGAGGGTCCCCTGCGAGACGCCGTCGACGAGCAGCTCGACGACGCTGCCGGCCTCGGCGGTACCCGCGACGACGACCGGGTTCGCGTTCGTGAAGGCCGGGACCGACCCGAGCGCCGGCGCGGCGGGCGCCGTGCAATCGACGCGGATCGAGACGGCGTTCGACGGTCCGGACACGTTTCCGGCCGCGTCGGAGGCGGTGGCGGTGAACGTGTCCATTCCCTCGGGGACCGGGACGGTCGCCGAGAAGGTCCCGCCGGCCGTCGCGGTGACGGACGCGACCGGCGTCGCGCCGAGCTTCACGGTGACGCGGCTGCCCGCCTCCGCCGAGCCGGTCACGGCGACCGTCGCGGCGTTCGTGACCGCGGCGAGGGGGTCGAGAACCGGGGCCGCGGGCGCGGTCCGGTCAATCTCCAGCGTCACGGCGCTCGAGAGCGGCGAGAGGTTGCCGGCGACGTCGCGGGCGGTGGCGGTGAACGCGAAGGTGCCCTCCCCGACCGTCACGGCGAGCGAGAACCGGCCGCCCGTGGCGGTCGCGGTCCCGACCGAGGCGCCGTCGCGATGGACGGTCACGGTGGCGCCGGCCTCGGCGGAGCCCGTCACAATCACCGAGGCCGCGTTCGTCGGCGTCGCGAGCGGGTCGAGCGACGGTGCGCCGGGCGCGGTGGTGTCGAGCGTGAAGGCGCTCGCGGGCGACCAGGACCCGACGTTCCCGAGGGCGTCGACCGCCCGGGCCCGGACCTGGTGCGGGCCGTCGGCGAGGGCGAGCGTCCCCGCCCACGACCCGGCGCCCGCGGAGACGACCGTCGTGATCGAGTCCACCTCGACCTCGACGGTCGTGCCGGCCTCGGCCGTGCCGGTGAAGCCGACGACGCCGCCGGGCGCGGAGCCGGCGCCGAGCTGGACGCCGGCGACCGGCGTCTCGACGACCGGCGCGGCGGGAGGCGTGCGATCCACCTCGAGGACGACGGTGTTGGAGACGGCGGAGACGTTCCCGACCCAGTTCGAGCTCCGCGCGGTGAAGGCGTGGGTCCCCTCTGGCACGCCGACCATGAGGGCGAAGGTGCCGGCGGAGGTGCCGAAGGTTCCGACCGAGACGCCGTCGAGGTAGAGGGTGACCGTCGAGCCGACCTCCGCCGTCCCGGTGACCGTCACGGTGGTGGCGTTCGTCGGCGACGTGAGCGCCGCGAGCACCGGCGGGGCCGGGAGCGCGTGGTCCACGACGAGCGGAACGGCGTTCGAGTCAATCGAGATGTTTCCGGCGGCATCCGTCGCGGTGGCGACGACGGTCAGGACCCCCGAGGGGACGCCGACGTCGACGAAGAAGGACCCGCTCCCGTCCGCGACGGTGGTCGCGACCGGGCTGCCGTCGAGCGAGATCGTGACCGTGCTACCCGGCTCCGCGGAGCCGATCACGGTGACGGTGGACGCGCCGGTGGGCGACTCGAGGCTCGCGAGGAGCGGCGCGTCCGGAGCAATCCGGTCGGCGACGACCGACACGGGCGCCGACGGAGCCGAGACGTTGCCCACCTCGTCCGCCGCGGTCGCGGTGAACGTGGTCGCCCCCTCGACGAGGGTGACGGAGAACGAGAAGGTCCCGTCGAGGGCCGCGACGGTCGTGCCCTCGGCGGCGGCGCCGACGTACAGGGTCACGACGCTCCCGGCGTCCGCCCGGCCGGTGACGGTCGCGGTGGCGGCGCGGGTGGGCGAGGTGAGCGCGTCGAGGACCGGCACCGCCGGGGCGGCGTGGTCGACGACGAGGGGCACCGCGGCCGACGGCCCCGAGACGTTCCCGGCGGCGTCGGACGCCTTGGCGGTGAACGCCATCGCTCCGGAGAAGACCGGGACGGCGAGGGAGAACCGGCCGCCCGCGACCGCCGCCGTGCCGACGGCGATGCCGTCGCGGTAGACCGTGACGGTGCTCGCGCCCGCGTCGGCGCTGCCGGAGACGGCGACGGAGGACGCGCTGGTGGGCGTGACGAGCGGATCGAGGGTCGGCGCGGCGGGGACGGTCTGGTCGACCGTGAGCGACACCGGGTCCGACACCGCCGAGCCGTTCCCCGCCCCGTCCCGGGCGATCGCGGTGAAGGCGAAGGTCCCCTCCCCCACCGGCACGGTCAGGGAGAACCGGCCGCCCGTCTCGACCGCCGTCCCGACGGCGGCGCCGTCGCGGTACACGGTGACGGTGGTCGCGGCGTCGGTGGTCCCGGCCACGGTGACCGTCGTGGCGTTCGTCGGCGTGGCGAGCGGGTCGAGCGCCGGGGCCGCGGGCGCGGACCAGTCCACGAGGATCGTGACCGCGTTCGACGGGCCGGAGACGTTCCCAGCCGCGTCCGCCGCGATCGCGGTGAACGTCCAGCTCCCCTCCGAGACCGCGACCGCCAGGGCGAAGCGGCCGCCCGAGGGGGTCGCGCTGCCGATCGGCGCGCCGCCGCGGAGGATTGTCACGGACGCGGTCCCCGCCCCGGCGGTCCCGGTCACCGTGACGGTCGGGGCGCTCGTCGGGGTGGCGAGCGGGTCGAGGCTCGGGGCCGCGGGGGACGTCCAGTCCACCTCCACGGGCACCGGCGTCGAGAGCGCGGAGACGTTCCCGCCGAGGTCGGTGGCGGTGGCGGTGACAGAGTGGAGCCCCTCGGCGAGGACGAGCGCGAGGGAGAAGGCGCCGGAGGGCGTCGCGACGGTCCCGGCGAAGGTGCCGTCGACGTAGACGGTCACCACCGCGTCGAGCTCGGCGACGCCCGTGGCGGTCACGGTCGCGGCGGAGGTCGGCGTGACGAGCGCGTCGAGGATGGGCGCGAGCGGCCCGGCCGCGTCGAGGCCGAACCCCGAGGTGCCGCTCCACGCGCCGGGGTTGCCGGCGGCGTCCGTGGCGCGCACGCGCACCCGGTGCGGGCCGTCGAGGAGCGTGAACGTCGCCGCCCAGGTGCCTCCGGGCGCCCCGGCGAGGCCCAGGACGATCCCGTCCACCTCCACCTCCACGGTGGAGCCCAGCTCGGAGGTCCCGCCGAAGGCGACGGCGCCGCCGGGCGCCGCGGCGGCGCCGAGGACCGCGCCGTCCACGGGCACGTCGACGGTGGCGAGCCCCGGAGCGGTGCGGTCGACGGTGATCGCGACCGGCGCCGAGAGACCCGAGACGTTGCCCGCCGCGTCGGTCGCGGCGGCGGTGAACGAGACCGGGCCGAGCGGGACCGGGACGGAGAGGGAGAAGGTTCCCCCGGGCGCGACGGTGCTGCCGACCGACACGCCGTTCAGGAACAGCTCCACCGTGGCCCCCGCCTCGGCGGTCCCGCCGACGGTGACCGAGAGCGCCTTCGTCGGGGAGGCGAGCGGAGCGAGGACCGGTACGCCGGGCGGCGTGCGGTCGACGAGGATCGAGACCGGGGCGGAGAGCGGCGAGGCGTTCCCCGCCTCGTCGGTGGCGCGCGCCGTGAACCGGCGGTTACCCTCGTCGACCGGGACGCCGGCGAAGGAGAAGGTCCCTCCGGCGGCGACGCCGGAGGCGACCAGCGCGCCGTCGAGGTAGAGGGAGACGGCGCTGCCCGGCTCGGCGGCGCCGGTCACGGTGATGGCGAGCGCGTTCGTGGGGGTCGCGAGCCCGCCGAGGGTGGGCGCGGCCGGCGCGGAGTGGTCCACCTGGACCGAGATCGCGTTCGACACCGGCGAGCCGTTCCCGGCGGCGTCCGTCGCGACGGCGGTGAAGCTCCAGGTCCCGTCCGAGACCGGGACGACGACCGTGAAGGTGCCGCCGGTCGCGGTCGCGGTGCCGGCGAGGGTGCCGCCCCGGTGGACGGTCACGGTGGCGCCGGCCTCGGCCGTCCCGCTGACCGCCACGGTGGTGGCGGCGGTCGGCGAGGCGAGGTCGGCGAGCGCCGGCGCGGCGGGCGCGTGCGCGTCGAGCGTGAAGGTCGAGAGGGCGGTCCAGGCGCTGGCGTTCCCGGCCGCGTCGACGGACCGGGCGCGGACGCGGTGGAGACCGTCGGGCAGGGTCGCGGACGCCGCCCAGGAGCCGGTCGGGACGGGAGATCGTCGTCACGACGAGGTCGAGCTCGAGCTCGAGGGTGGTCGCGGCGTCGGCGGTCCCGGCGAGCGATACGATGCCCGAGGGGGCCTGGGCGGCCCCGAGGACGGAGCCACTGGCCGGCGCGTCGACGCTGGGGACCGCGGGCGGCGTCCGGTCGACGGTGACGAAGACCGTGGCCGAGGAGGCCGACGGGTTGCCGACCGAGTCCCGGGAGGTCGCGGTGATCGCGAGGGTCCCCTCGGGCACGGCGACGGCGAGCGTGAACGCCCCGCCGGTGGCGGTGGTCGTGCCGACCGGAGCGCCGTCGACGAGGACCGTGACGGTGGAGGCTTCCTCGGCGACGCCCCACACCGCGATGCGTGGTCGCGTTCGTCGGCGAGACGAGCCCGGCGAGGACCGGCGGCGCGGGGAGCCCGTGGTCCACGACCACCCCGACGGCCGCGGACGCGAGCGAGTCGTTGCCGGCCGGATCACGGGCGACCGCGGTGAAGGAGAAGGTGCCGTCGTCCACCGCGACGTCGAGGGCGAAGGCGCCGGTCGAGGCATCGGCGCTCGCCGTGCCCGCGGCGAGGCCGTCCCGGTAGACGGTGACGGTCGCGCCGGGCTCGGCCGTGCCGGCGACCGTGACGAGGCTCGCGCCGGTCGGCGACTCGAGCGCCGCGAGCAGCGGCTCGTCCGGTGCGATCCGGTCCACGAGGACCGGGACCGCGTTCGACAGCGGCGAGATCGTCCCGAGGGTGTTCCGCGCGGTGGCGGTGAAGGTCGTGATCCCGGGGTCCACCGCGACGGCGAGGGAGAAGGTCCCCGCCGGGGCCGCGACGACGGCGAGCGGCGTGCCGTCGCGGTACACGGTGACGTCGGCGCCCGCGTCGGCGCGGCCCGTCACCACGACCGTGACGGCGTTCGTCGGGGAGACGAGCGGGTCGAGGACGGGCGCGGCCGGCAGCTCGTGGTCGACGACCACCGTGATGGGCGCGGAGAGCGGCGACACGTTCCCCGCGGCGTCCGTCGCGGTGGCCCGGAAGGTGATGGTCCCGGTGAAGACCGGGACGGCGAGCGAGAACGTCCCGCCCGGCGCGGACGTCGTGCCGAAGGCGGCGCCGTCCCGGTAGACGGTCACGGTGGCGTCCGCCTCGGCGGCGCCGCTCACCACGACGGTGGTCGCGTCGGTGGGGGAGACGAGCGCGGCGAGCGACGGCGCGTCCGGCGCCACCCAATCCACGGCGGTCGAGCGGGCGCCGGAGAGCGGGGAGACGTTGCCCGCGGCGTCGGTCGCGGTGGCGGTGAACGCCGGCGTGCCCTCGGCGACGGCGACGGCGAGGGAGAACATCCCGCCCGAGGCCTCGGTGGTCCCGGCGAAGGCGCCGTCGAGGTAGACGGCCACGATCGAGCCTGGCTCGGCGAGGCCGGTCACGGCGACCGCTGCCGCGTGGGTCGCGGGTGGCAGCGTGTCGATCGAGGGGGCCGCGGGTGCGACGGTGTCGACGGAGAAGAGGCTGGCGGCGCTCCAGGGGCCGGCGTTGCCGGCGCCGTCCCTGGCACGGACCCGGACCTGGTGGTCGCCGTCGAGGACCGAGAAGGCGGCGGACCAGGCGCCGGTCGCGGCGTCCGCGACATCGAGGACGATCCAGTCCACCTCCACGTCCACGGCGGAGCCCATCTCGGAGGTGCCGGAGAAGGCCACGACCCCCAGGGGCGCGGCGGCGGCGCCGAGAAGCGCGCCGTCGGCGGGGACGTCCACGGTGGCGAGGCCCGGCGCGGTGCGGTCCACGAGGAAGCTGCGGGTCGTGGACGGGGGCGAGGCATTGCCGGCCGCGTCCGTCGCCACGACGTGGGCGGCGCGGGGACCGTTCGGGAGGCCCGGGATCGAGAACGAGAACGAGGGGCCGGCGATGGTCGTCCCCTGCGAGACGCCGTCGAGGAACAGCTCGACGCTCGCGCCCGCCTCGGCGCTGCCCGAGAGGACGATGGGGTCGGCGGCGGTGGACGACGGCACCGCGTTCAGCGTGGGCGCGGCGGGCGGGGTCGCGTCGATCCGGAACAGGATCCCCGCGGAGGCGGCGGCGTTGCCCACCGCGTCGGCGGCGACGGCGGAGGCCGGGTGCGGCCCGTCGCCGAGAGTGAGCGTGAGCGACCAGCCCGTGCCGGACACGCTCGCCGGGTGGGCGCTGCCGTCCACGGTGACGGCGACGGTGGTGCCCGCGTCGGACGCGCCCGTGAGCGTGAGGAGACCGCCGGGAGCCTGCGCCGCGCCGAGGAGGGCGCCATCCAGCGGGAAGGTGAACGCCGGCGCCGACGGCGCGGCGGTGTCGAGGGTGAACCCCGAGGTCCCGGCCGCGGAGACGTTCCCGGCGGCGTCGGTCGCCGTCGCCGAGACGGCCCAGACGCCGTCGGCGAGGCCGAAGGTGGTGGTCCACGAGGCCCCGGAGCGGCTGGCGACGTGGGTGGTGCCGCCGACCGTCACCTCGACGGCGGCGCCGGCCTCGGCGGTGCCGGAGACCGTCACGAACCCGCCCGGCGCGGCGGCGGCCGAGATCCCGGCGCCGGTCGCCGGCGAGGACACGACCGGCGCCGGGGGCGGCATCGTGTCGAGGGTGAAGGTGACCGAGGCCGTCCCGGCGTTGCCGGCGGCGTCGGTCGCCGTCGCGTTGGCGGTGCGCGTGCCATCGGCGAGCGTGAGCGTCGCGGACCAGGTCGTGCCCGAGCGGCTGGCGGTCGCGCTCGAGGCGCCGACGGTGACGACGACGGTCGCGCCGGCCTCGGCGGTGCCGGAGAACGCGACGTCGCCGCCCGGCGCTGCGGCGGCGCCGACGAGCGCGCCGGACGCGGGGCTCGAGAATCGCGACCGCGGGAGGCGTCGCGTCCACCGTGAAGGCGACCGCGGCGGACGGGTCGCTCGTCGCGCCGGCGACGACCTGCACGGCCGTGGCGGAGTGCGGGCCGTCCGCGAGGGAGGTGGCGAGGAGGCACGTCCACGCGCCGGCCGACGCGACGACCGGACCGCAGGTGGCGGAGCCCACCGTCACCAGCACGGACGCGCCGGGGAGCGCGGTGCCGGAGAGGGTCGGCGTGCGGGTGGTGAGCACGGCGCCGGCGGCCGGGGCGGTGACCACCGGCGGCGCGGGGATGACGTCCACCGTCGTGGTCGCCTGGGCGATGATCTGGGTGACGCCGCCGCACTGGAGCTGCCAGTCGGCGTCCACCTGGTAGGTGCCGGGCGAGGGCCACGCCGGGGAGGCGGCCACCCAGGAGTCCGACGCGGAGGTGCCCGCGGCCACGTTGAGCGGCGCGGTGAGGTGGGCGAGGCCGGGGGTCGCCGAGAAGGCGCCGGCGCCGTCCATGGAGAGCCCGCCGGCCGTGACGGTGTAGGCGAGCTGCGAGCCCGGGAACGCGGCGGTTCCGTTCAGGTTCTGCACCGTGGCGGAGACGGAGAGCCCGCCGCCCATCCCAATCCGGCCGGGGACGCCGAAGGCCGCGAACGCGCCCGCGCGCTCCACCTGGAAGGTGACGGTGTCGAGGACGGTCGCGCTGGGCGTCGTCTTCTGCACGACGAGGACGGTCCAGGTGCCGAGGGCGTTCGCCGGGAGCTGGAGCTGGTCTGCCCCGACGCCGCCCGAGACGGCCCACGGATCCACCGCGCGGTGGGGCGTGTCGGTCCCGCGGACCGGGCTCGCCTTCGCGTACCACTCCAGCGCGAAGGGGTACCCGGAAGGCAGCAGGCTCGCGCCGAGGAACACCGTGTCGCACGGCCCGAACCGGCTCGCGGTGAGGGTGCGCGCGGAGTCCGAGTAGGTCGCCTCGTACTGGACCTTCGCCTGCGCGGTCTGCGTCGCGACGACGCCGCCGGAGGTCGCGGTCGACGTCGCGTCCAGCACGGTGCCGGTGGTGAGGGCCGTGCCGGTGGAGGTCGTCGCGTGCAGGACGAGGACGACATGGGCCTGCCCGCCGTACGCGGCGACCGGGCCGATCGAGGCGATGGGCGCGCCGTCGGACGGATCGCCGTCTCCGTTCGGATCCGAGTAGAACGTCGCGGCCTGGAGGGCCCCCTGGTTCGGGGTGGCGGTGACCGCCGTCGCGAGGCTGAACGTGAGCGGTCCGCTCGTGTTGTTCTGGATGACGCCCGGGAACCCGACGTCGCCGCCGCGCGACACGACCTTCGCGGCCGCGGGCCCGTAGCTGGGCGTCCAGGTCGCCTGGGTCGAGACGTGGAGGGTCGCCGACGCGGTCGCGACGAGGGCGCTCACACGGCCGGTCGCGACGACGGTCGCGGCGCAGGTCGAGCCGGCGGCGGTGCCGGCGGGGGGCCGGAGCCAGAGGGCAAAGCTCGTCGTCCCGCCGGCGGCGGTCGGGCCGAGGTCGGGCTTCCCGTCGGCGTCGCTGTCGTAGCCAGCCTGGATGGTCCAGGCGCCGAGCACGCTGCGCGTCGCGACCAGCGTCCCGCCCGCGGTGCGGAGCTCGACGCCCCAGCCGCACCCGCCGTCGAGGACGTCGAGGTCGTAGGTGTCGGCGCTCGCGAGGTTCGAGGTGAGCGCCAGCGAGAACGGGGTATTCGTCCCCGCCACGGTGGTCTGGTCCCGGGCTGCGGGGGCGAGCGTCGAGAGGCCGGCACAGGCGTGGGCGGTGACGTCGCAGACCGGGGTGGCGCCGCCGCAGTGCGCGTTGCTGGTGCAGCCCACGCAGACGTTGGGGGTGGCCGCAATCCAGCAGGCGGGGGTCGCGCCGCCGCAGCTCGAGTCGGAGGAGCACTGGTCCACCGGGACGTCGGTGGGCCCGGAGCCGATGGGCGGGTTCGAGTCGAAGGTCCTCGGCCGGCTCGCCGTTGAGGCCGGCGCCCACCACCTCCGCGCGGTTCTGGATGACCCCGGATGCCCCCGGGTTCACGGTGACGCGGAACTTCAACTGGGCGGTGTCGCCGATGGCCATCGTGCCGCCGACCCAGGCGTTCGCGCCCGTGCCGAGGCGGACGTACAGGGTCCGGGTCGTGCTCAGGTACTCCGCCTGATCGTCGCCGCTGGCGTCGGTCTTCGCGCCCGAGTTGGCGCCCTGCGTGATCTGCAGCGTGCCGGGGACGTAGGTGACGCTCGCCGGGAGGACGTCCTGGAGCACGGTCTGGATCGACGGGTCGTTGCCGGTGTTCGCGCGTGTCGATCGTGTACTCGAGGAGGTCGCCCGCGAAGTACGCCGGTGCCGCGCGTGAGGTTGACGACGGTCTTCACGGTCTCGGCGAAGCTCGGCCTGAGCGTGTTGACCGAGGTGATGAACCCGCCGAGCGCGAACACGTCCTGGGTGGTGGTCGCGCCGATCCTGGCGGAGTCGTCGCCGGCGTGGATGGCGCCGTTGGCCTTGAGGTCCACGACGTCCATGTCGAAGCTCTGCATCGTGCCCGCCGCGCCGGACATCTGCGGGAGGTCACCGGCCACCGTGCGGGTCGCGCCGAGCCAGGAGCGGGTGCCGTTGAAGAAGTTCGTCGCGGTGTTCTGGGCGTCCGAGAGCGCCGTGAGGACGGTCGGATCCGGGCCGGTGCTCTTGTAGCCCTCGAAGAGGAGCGAGTCGCCGGGGACGGCGGCGTCGCCCTCGTAGGTCACGACGCCGAGCTTTGCGTCGTAGCCGCCGTTCGGGACGAGGAACCCGCCGAGCGTGACATCCGCGACGCCGCCCGTCGCGGTGTCGACGATGTCGAGCCCGTCGAAGAGGGTCAGCTGCCGGAGGTTCGTGTCGGTCGGGTCCTCGTAGAACACCACCGCCCACCAGCCGGCGAAGAGCGTCTCCTCGGCGCGGTTCGTGGCGAGGGCCCGCGAGTCCACGCCGGAGAGCGTGTAGGCGCCGCGCGGGTTCGCGAGCCCCTGGAGCACGGAGGTGATGTCGGCCGACGACTGGTACCAGTACTCGGTCGCGACCGCGCCGTTGCCGGCGCGGCTCTGCACCCAGCCGCAATCCGCGGTGACGGCGACGGTCGTGACGTCGTCGGGGAGCATGAGGACGGCGCCCGGGTCGTATCCGGTCCCGCTCGACTGCGCGGCCCAGTAGATGCGCGCATACTTCACCACCGCGTTTGCCGGGATCGAGAGGACCGAGGTGGATCGCGCGGTCGCCGCGGTGACGCCGGTGGTGGCGCTCGCCGACCCGCTCATCGGCGCCGACTGCCAGAACAGGTCGATGCCGCTGTCCGTCGTCGAGCGCGCCGGGCACGGCCCCAGCGTGCCGACCGTGGGGGTGTAGCTCGTCGAGCAGTCGTAGCCGAGCGTGTTCCCGAAGAGCTGGAAGTCGCCCGTGAGCGTCATCTGCTTGCGGAGCACAGGCGCGGCGGACGCATGCGACGCCGCGGCGAGCAGCGCGACGCACGAGAGGAGCTTGATCGAGGCGCCGGGCCATGGTGTGGTCCTTTCTGCGACGGCGTACGACAGGGCGACGAGCTGCGAGCTGCTGGAGGGTCACTGAGCACACCGTGCACCAAGGGTGAGCGCCCGCGCCGTGAGGACGGGGGCCGCAACCTTTCGCCGAAGCTCGTGAAACCCGGTATCCCTGCCGCGAGGGACAATGGGTGATCGCCGACCCAGGGTTCGGTTTTCGGGCGATCTACGTCAATTTGACTGATGGAGAACTGCGGCGCGGACCCGAGGCCGGGGGCCACGTCGAGCGGCTACGCCGAGCCGCCGATGGGCTCGCCGACGCGCACCCGGACGCCGGGGGCGAGGCGCGGGTCGAGCCGAACCTTCCCCGGCTCGAAGAGCAGGATCACGGTGGAGCCCATCTCGAACGCCCCGAGCTCCTGCCCCTTCTCGACGGGGATGGGGGTGCCGTAGTCGTGCCGTCGCGGCGCCGCGCCGGGGACGTTGGTGTACGGGACCGAGGGGTCGTAGAACGCGTGGACCCGGCCGACGACGGTGGCGCCCACCGCCACGACCGCGCACCGGCCGAGGGGCGTCTCCATCACGGTGACGAGCCGCTCGTTCACCGCGAACAGCCCCGGCACGGTCCGGACCGAGGCCGGGTTCACGGGCCACAGGCGGCCCGGGACGTAGCGCCACCCGAGCACCTTCCCGCCGAGCGGGAAGTGGATGCGGTGGTAGTCCTTCGGCGAGAGGTACATCGTCACCCACGCGCCGCCCGCGAGCCGCGCCGCGAGGGCGTCGTCGGCGACGAGGGCCGCGACGGTGTAGTCGATCCCCTTCGCCTGGACGAGCCGCCCCGCGGTGGCGAGCCCGGTCTCCGAGACGACCGCGTCGACCGGCGAGACCACGACGGTCTCGCCCGGCGCCACGGGGCGCCGGCCCGGACGCAGCGGGCGCGCGAAGAACTCGCCGAAGGTCCGGTAGACCTCGAGGTCGGGGCACTCCGAGAGGTCGATGCCGTACCGGTGCGCGAAGGCCTTCATCGCCACGAGCCGCACCGGCGCGGGCGCCCGCCAGCGCGTCAGCGCGCCGGCGAGGCGCGACAGCGCGTTCTTCGGGACGAGACGCATCGCGGAGATGAACAGGCGATCGTTCATGGCGCGCGAGTGTATCTTGGCCGGGGGGTCTCTCGCCTCGCATCCGCTCGGCTCGCGCCCCCCGAGCTCGACGCCCCCCCGGCTCGCTCCGCTGCGCGACCATCGGCCGCAACCCTCGCGCTGCGGCGCACGGCCCGGTTTCGGGGTAAGGAGAGGCAGGTCGGATCACCTCGGATGCCCGCGCCCAAGCACCTCCGGCCCAAGGCCACCCTCCTCGTCCGCAACGCCACGCTCGCCACCTGCGATCGGGGGTCGTCGGATCCCGGGCTCGTGCCCGGCGGCGCGGTGGCGGTGGACGAGCGGCGGATCGTCTGGGTGGGGCGCGACCGCGACGTCGAGGCGGCGGTGGATCTCGACGGCGCCCGCACCCTCGACGCCCGGGGCGGCCTCGTCACCCCCGGCCTCGTGGACTCGCACACGCACCTCGTCTTCGCCGGCGAGCGGGCGGGCGAGTTCGCGCTCCGCTGCTCCGGCCGCAGCTACCACGACACGGCCCTCTCCGGCGGCGGGATCTCGGTCACCACCCGCGCCACCCAGGCGGCCTCCGACGCGACGCTCCTCGAGTCCGCCACGGCCCGCGCGCGCCGGCTGCTCGCCCAGGGCGTGACGACAATCGAGGTGAAGAGCGGGTACGGGCTCACCCCCGAGACGGAGCTCCGGCTCCTCCGGGTC
Source organism: uncultured delta proteobacterium (assembly GCA_963739565.1). GTDB lineage: Bacteria > Myxococcota > Myxococcia > Myxococcales > Anaeromyxobacteraceae > Anaeromyxobacter. Next base: position 283,913 of record CAVUBF010000004.1, read on the forward strand.
GTCCAGGAGCTCGCCCACGCGCTCTGGCGCGAGGTGACAATCGTCCCGACCTACCTCGCCCACGCCGTCCCGCCCGAGCGGCAGGAGGACCGGACCGCTTCGTGACGGAGCTGTGCGAGCGGCTCCTGCCGACGGTCGCGAAGGAGAAGCTCGCGGCCTCCTGCGACGTGTTCCTCGAGGAGGGCGCGTTCACCGCCGAGGAGTCGCGGCGGATCCTCGAGGCCGCCAAGGGGCGCGGCCTCGTCCCGCGGCTCCACGCGGACCAGCTCACCGCCGCGCGCGGCGCGCAGCTCGCCGCCGAGATCGGCTGCGCCTCCGCGGACCACCTCGAGCTCGTGGACGACGAGGGGATCGCGGCGCTGGCCGGGGCGGGGGTCGTCGCCGGCCTCCTCCCCCTCTCCACCTTCTACCTCGGCTCGGAGCGGTACGCGCCGGCGCGCCGGCTCCTCGCTGCCGGCGTGCCCCTCGCCCTCGCCTCCAACCTGAACCCCGGCAGCGCGATGAGCGAGAACGTCGGCCTCGTCCTCTCGATCGCGTGCATGAAGATGGGCCTCTCCCCGGCGGAGGCCCTCATCGCCTTCACGGCGGGCGGCGCCCGCTCGCTCCGGCGCGGCGACCTCGGCCGGATCGCGCCCGGGTGCGAGGCGGACCTCGTCCTGTGGGGCTGCGGATCGGTCGAGCACCTCGCCTGGCACATGGCCGTGAACCACGCGCTCGCCGTCGTGAAGCGCGGGCGGGTGGTCCACGACGCGCTGCCGGGGGCGGCAGTCGACTGCCGGTGACGGCCGTGCGGGTCGGCCTCGTCTCGGACACCCACGGCCTCGCCGACCCGCGGCTCCCAGAGCTCCTCGCCGGCTGCGACCTCGTCCTCCACGCGGGCGACGTCGTGAAGCAGTCCGTGCTGGACGCGCTCCGGATCGTCGCGCCGGTGACCGCGGTGCGGGGGAACTGTGACGAGGGGACGAGCCTCGAGTCGCTGCCGGCGTCGGCGGTGGTCCCCCTCGGCCTGCTCACTGCCCTCGTCCTCCACGACCTCGGCCCGCGGGAGCGCCCCCTCCCCGCGGCGCGCGCCCTCCTCGCCCGGGCCCGTCCGCAGATCGTCGTGCACGGCCACTCCCACCGGCCCGGCGGAGCGCTCGTCGCCGGGACGCTCTTCGTGAACCCGGGCAGCGCCGGGCCGCGGCGGTTCTCGCTGCCCCGGGCCGCCGCCGTCCTGACGCTCTCGGGCCGCTCGGCCCGCGTCGAGTGGTTCGCGCTGCCCGGGAGCCCGGCGCCGGTCCCGGGCCCGCTCGAGGTGACGCTGTGACCAGGGCCCGGGGACTCCCCCCGGCCGGCCGGACCCTCCGCGCCGTCGGCTTCGACGACGCGCCCTTCGTTCGCGGGCGCCGCGGCGACGTGGGTGTGGCGGGGGTCGTCTGCGCGGGGACCCGGTTCGAGGGGCTCGTCTGGGGCCGGCTCCGCCAGGACGGCTGGAACGCGACCGACGCCCTCGCGCGACTCCTCGAGGGCCGCAAGTTCCTGCCTCAGCTCCACCTCGTCCTCCTCGACGGCCTCTCCTTCGGCGGCCTCAACCTCGTCGATCTCCCCGGGCTCGCGGCGCGCCTCGGCCGGCCCTGCGTCGCGGTGATGCGCCGGCCGCCCGACCTGGCCGCGATGGAGCGGGTGGTCGCGAGGCTCCCCGGCGCGTCGCGCCGGCTCGCCCTGCTCCGCGCCGCCGGCCCGATCCACGGGGTGGGGCCGTTCACCTTCCAGGTCGCGGGCGCTTCGCCCGCCGCCGTCGCCGACGCGCTCGCGCGGCTCACCGACCGCGGCGCCGTCCCGGAGCCGCTCCGGCTCGCGCACCTCGTCGGCGCGGCGGTCCGGCTCGGCGAGAGCGGGCGCCGCGCCTGACGACGCCGCCCGGGCCGGGCGGCGGATGGAACCGGGCGCCGCAGGCTGTTACATTCCGGACGCCGATGTGCCGCCTCTTCGGCCAACACGCCCACCCCGGGTACGATCTCTCCGCCCCGCTCTGCTCGGCCGAGAACGCGCTCCGCTTCCAGTCGCACAGGCATCCGCACGGATGGGGGGTCGGCTGGTACGCCGAAGGGCACCCGGTCCTTCGCCGGGGGCTCCTGCCGGCCCACTCGGACGACGCCTTCGTCCACGCCGCGATCGCGGCGCGGTCGACGGTCGTCCTCGCCCACGTCCGGGACGCCTCCATCGGCGCCATCACCGCCGAGAACACCCACCCGTTCCAGCACGGGCGCTGGCTGTTCGCCCACAACGGGACGGTCGCCCGCTACAAGAAGGTCCAGTCGGTCCGCGACGCCATCGAGGCGGAGGTCGACCCCGACCTGCGCGACGTGATCCGGGGCGAGACCGACAGCGAGCGGGTCTTCCTCCTGTTCCTGTCGCGGCTCCGGGCGCGAGCACCGCTCGACGGGGCCACGATCTCGCAGGTCAGGCGCGCGCTCGCCGAGACCACGGCCGCGGTGATCCGGATCGCGGATCCCCACGCCGAGAGCCCGACGACGCTCAACCTCCTCGTCTCCGACGGGCGGCTCCTCGCCGCGACCCGCCACCGGAAGCCGCTCGAGCTCGCGACCGAGGCCGGCCCGCGCCATGCGTTCGTGGTGGCGAGCGAGCGGATCGGCGCCGCCGCCTGGGAGGAGGTCCCCGAGGGCGGGTTCGTGGGCACCGAGGACGGGATCCGCGCCGTGCGCGCGCCCCTGGAGCCGGCGCGGGCGGCGGGGTAGGCAGGCGGGTCCTCCGGCGTTCGCCGCGCCCGGAGTGGGCGGACCGGATTGGCCGGGAGGTCGGGGCCGGCGGCTGACCCCGACCCCGGCCCGGCAGGCTACTCCAGCCCGGCGATCGGGAAGTCGCGCGGGTAGCGCACCTCGTAGCGCAGCTCGACCACCCGCTCCTCCTTCGCGGCGAGCGGCAGCTCCCAGACCTTCACGCCGGGGCGCTCGGGGTCCTCGCGCGTCGCCGCGGTGGTGCCGTCGAGGAGCTTCACCTGGATCTTCTCGTCGCGGGACACCGGGACGAGGTCGAGGAGCTTCACCGCCACCGGCGCCTGGTAGCGGTTCTTCAGGCCGATCCGGACCCGGTACCGCTAGACCTCGTCCTTCGAGACGATCCCGGCGGACTCGTGCCGCCGGTCCAGCACCTTGCGGTCGATCTCCACCCGCTCGTCCGCGCCGAAGGCGAGCTCGAGCTCGCCGCCGGGCGGCGTCGCCGCGAGGGAGGTCCGGCCGACGAACTCGTCGCCGACGTAGACGCCGGCCACGCCCGCGAGGAGCGGGATGCCCGTGTCGTTCACCACCTTCGCGGTGAGGAACGCCGCCGCCTCGACCCGCGGCGCCGCGGTGCGGACCACCTGGGCCTTGAGGGGGAAGCGCGCGAGCGCGACCTTCCGGGCCTGGCCCGAGCCGTCCACCGTCTCGCGGCGCGCCGTGCGGAACGAGGCGGAGAGGAGCCCCTCCTCGACGGTGGCCGTCGCGTAGGCGAGCTTCGACTCGCCGGCGGAGGCCAGCTCATCGGATTCCTCCCGCATGATGGCCCGGGCGGACGGCGCGGGGGCGGCCCCCATCGGCGCGCTCTTGCGCAGGACGGGCTGGGGCCGCGGCTCGTACCGGGTGAGGTAGCGCGGATCGAGGGTCGGGACGTACAGCCCGCGCGCCGGCTGCGCCGTCGACGCGGAGAGCGACACCTCGCTCCAGTCCTCGCCGGTGCGCTGCCAGACCGAGCCGAAGAACGCGAGCTCGACCGTGCTCGACTCGGGGGCGAGCCGCGCGTCCCAGACCGGCTGCCAGCCGGCGGAGCCGACCGCGTAGGACACCGCCACCTCGAAGGTCCCGGCCTTCTCCGCCTCGACCTCGACCGCGACGGCCTTGGTGGTCTTGCCGCGCTTCGCCTGGACCTTCTCGAGGTCGGCGCGGGCCTGGGCCACCTTCCGCGCCACCTCGCGGCGGCCGATCTCCACCTTGCGCTGGTCTGTCGTTGCGTCGGCGAGCTCGCTCGCGACGTAGCTGGCGAGGTCGCTCCACTCCTTCGGCGTCACGCCGCGAACGGCGAGGTTCTTCGAGCGCTCCTCCGAGTAGGTGGACCGCAGCGAGCGGACGAGCTCGATCCGCGCCTGCGCCGCCTGCGTCCGGTCCTGCAGGGCCCGGTCCTCGTCCTGGAGCTTCTCGAGCCGCTCCTCGACCGCCCGCGCCTCCGCGGCGGGAGCCTCCTCGGCGGTGACCCGCTCGACGGTCACGCCGAAGACGCGGGCCTTCGCGCTCCCCTTCCCCTCGACCCGGATCGAGTCGTCGTCGAGGTCGACGGGGAGGCCGCGGAGCAGGACCCGCGCCGGGCCCCCGGGCAGCTCGAGCTTCGTGACGCGGGTGATCCGCGCCCCGGAGCGGAACACGGTGACCGCGTCGATGCGGGAGCCGACGTCGAACGACGGTGCGGCGAGGGTGAGGGCGGGAAGGACGAGGAAGACGAACGCGACGAGGCGCATGGCGATTCTCCTTTCCGAGAGGTACGCACGAACCCGGGAAACGATCTACCGGCGCTTCGTGCCGGGCCTGGGCGTGCGCCTGGTCTTCCTGGACTTGGACTTGGTCTTGGACTCTTGGACTTGGCTCTGTCGGACCTGCGATCTTGGTCGACTTGGACCTCGACCTCGGTCTGTCGTTCTTGGTTCCAGCTCCACGTCCACGTCCACGACCACGTGGCGCGAGCCCGTCCGCCAGCGCTGCGAACCGCTCTCCCACCCCCTCGACGAGGACGTGCCTCACGTCCGGCCGGCGCTCGTCGTGCGTGAGCGTGAGGGTGAGCTTCTCCGCCGGGAGCGCCGAGGGAATCCGGTCCGCCCACTCGACGAGGAGCGCGCCGTCGCCGCCGACGAGGTCGCCGAAGCCGGTCCCGTACAGCTCGTCCTCGTCCGCGATCCGGTAGAGGTCGGCGTGGTGCACCGGCACCCGCCCGGCGTAGGTCGCGACGATGGCGAAGCTCGGGGACGAGACCTCCTCCGGCCGGACCCCCGCGCCCGCGCAGGCGCCGCGCACGAGCTGGGTCTTGCCGGCGCCGAGGTCGCCCACGAGCGCGACGACGTCCCCCGGCTGGAGGAGCCGCCCGAGCCGCGACGCCGAGGGCGTGGGTCTCGCGCGCGGCGCGGGTGACGAGCGAGGCCGACGCGGCCGGCGTCACCGGCCCCACTCCGCCCAGACCGCGCCGATGGCGTCGCCCAGGTCGCCCGCCACGAGGCCGCGCTCGCCGAAGCGCATCGCGGCGAGGTCGCCGGCGCGGCCGTGCACCCAGGCCGCGACCCGGCCGGCGGCGGGAGGCGGCAGGCCGCCGGCGAGGAGCGCCCCGCAGAGGCCGGCGAGCACGTCGCCCGTCCCGCCCGTGGCGAGGCCGGCGTTCCCGGTGGGGATGATCGACGGCGGCGCCTCGGGGTCGGCGACCACCGTCCGCGCCCCCTTGAGCACGACGGTCGCGCCCCAGGCCCGGGCCTTCGCCGCGGCGACGCCGATCCGGTCCGCCTGGACCGCCGCGGTGGTCGTCCCGCAGAGCCGCGCCATCTCCCCGGGGTGGGGCGTGAGGAGGAGCGGGATCCCGAGCGCGGCGAGGAGCGACGGCTCGTCCGCGAGGGCGTTGAGCCCGTCCGCGTCCACGATCGCCGGCTTGCCGGCGCGGGCGAGGAGCGTCCGGAGCGCGTCGCCGGTCTCGGGGCCGCGGGGGATGCCCGGGCCCACGACGAGGGCGTCCGCCTCGCGGGCCGCGGCGAGGAGCGGCGGCGACGTCGCCGCGGCCGAGCGGACCGTCGCCGACGAGCGCGACGCTCATCGCCTCCGGGCGGCCCGCGAGGGCGAAGGGCAGGACCTCGGGCCGGGCCGCGAGCGTCACGAGCCCGGCGCCGCCGCGCAGCGCGCCGGTGAGCGCGAGGTGGGCCGCGCCGCTCTTCCCGGGCGAGCCCGCGACGACGAGGAGCCGCCCCGCGTCGCCCTTGTGCGCGTCCGGCGGCCGCGGCGGCAGGAGCAGCCGCGCCTCCACCTCGGTGAGCAGCTCGCAGGAGACCGGGACGCGTCCGCGCCGCCTCGGCGGGGATCCCGATGTCGGCCACCGTGACCTCGCCGGCGAGGGCGAGCCCGGGGTGGATCGCGAGGCCGCGCTTCGGGAAGGCGAAGGTGACGGTCCGGTCCGCCCGGACGCAGGCCCCGAGCGGCCGGCCGGTGTCGGCGGAGAGCCCGGAGGGAACGTCCACCGCCACCACCCGCGCCCCCGCCGCCCGCGCCGCCTCGACGGCGGCGATGGCGGAGGCGAAGGCTCCCTCGGGCGGGCGGGCCAGGCCGGTGCCGAAGATGGCGTCCACCACGACGTCCCCGACCCCGGCGTCGAGCGGCCCGAGCACGCCGTCGTCGATGGCGACGCCCGCGCGCTCCGCCTGGTCGCGCACCGCGCGCGCGTCCGGCGAGAGCCGCTCCGCCGGGACGAGGGCCATCACCCGCGCGTCGCGCCCGGCCGCGCGCAGGAGGCGCGCCGCCACGTAACCGTCGCCGCCGTTGTTCCCGCCGCCGCAGACCACGACCACCCGACCGCGCGGGCTCGCGAGCTCCGCGGCGGCGTCGGCCACGGCGCGTCCGGCGCGATCCATCAGCGTGAGAGCGGGGATCCCGAGGTCCTCGATGGCGGCGCGATCGATCTCGCGCATCTCCGCCGAGCCGACGAGCCTCAACGCCCCCTCCAGGATCACGGTGGCGGCGGCGACGCCGCCGTCGTGGGTGAGCGTCAGGAGCCGGCGCGCCACCCCGAGGCGGGTCGCCGCCTCGGCGGCGACGCCCCGCAGGAGGAGCGCGGGCGGCCCCTCGCCGCGGACCACCTCGACGTCGTGCCAGCCGATCCCGGCGGGCGCGCCGAGGGCCTTCGACGCCGCCTCCTTCGCCGCGAACCGGGCGGCGTAGCGGGTCGCGCGATCGCGCCCGGACTCGCAGTACTCCCGCTCCGCCGGGGTGAAGCAGCGCGCGAGGAACCGCTCGGCGCGGTCGCGCGGGCCGTCCAGGATCCGCTGGATCCGGGCGATCTCCACGACATCCATCCCGAGCCCGACGATCACGTCGCCCCCGCAGGACGCTACCGGCGCGCCTTCTCGACGAGCTCCTTCATCTCCCGCACCGCCCGCTCGAACCCGACCAGCACGGCCCGCGCCACGATCGCGTGGCCGATGTTCAGCTCCTCGATCTCGTCGATCTGCGCGACCGGGAGGACGTTCTGGTAGTTGAGCCCGTGGCCGGCCGCCACCTCGATGCCGAGCTTCGAGGCGGCCTTGCACGCGTCGAGCAGCCGCGAGAGCTCGCGCCCGCGGTCCGAGACGAGGCGGGCGTCGCAGTACCGTCCGGTGTGGAACTCGACGACCTCGGCCTCGGCCCGGTGCGCCGCCTTCACCTGGTCGAGGTCGGGATCGATGAAGAGCGAGACCCGGATCTCCGCGTCGTGGAGGGTCTTCACCACGCGTGCGGATGGCGTCGCGGCCGGAGACGACGTCGAGCCCGCCCTCGGTCGTGAGCTCCTCGCGCCGCTCCGGGACGAGGGTCGCGACGTCGGGCTTGGTCTCGTAGGCGAGCTTGACCATCTCCTGCGTCGCCGCCATCTCGAGGTTGAGCCGGGTCGTGACGGTGCGCCGCATGATCTGGAGGTCGCGCTCCTGGATGTGGCGGCGGTCCTCGCGGAGGTGGATGGTGATCTGGTCGGCGCCGCCCAGCTCCGCGAGCACCGCGGCGGCGACGGGATCCGGGTACTGCGTGCGGCGGGACTGGCGGAGCGTCGCGACGTGGTCGACGTTGACGCCGAGGCGGGCGGACATGCCGGGAAATGTAACCCATGCACCTTCGGCTCGCGACTTCGGTCGCGAGCCGAAGCGGCTGCCGGTCGCTCACCGCGGCAACGTCCGATCCCGCCGTGACGCGTGCCCCGCCCGTCTTCTCCGGTGCGGCAGCCGCCGCGGCTGAGCCGCGGCACGGTCCCACAGCTACCCGATAGCCTTCCTGAGCTCCTCCGCGATGGAGTCCGCGTGCGCCTTGATCTTCTTCGCGTCCGGCCCCTCCACGAGGACCCGCGCCTTGTTCTCGGTCCCGGAGAAGCGGACGAGCACGCGGCCGTCGGACCCGAGCGCCCGCTCCACCGCGGCGATGGCCTTCCCGACCGCCGGCAGCTCGCCGAGCGGCCGCTTCTCGCGGACCGACGACGTTCACCTGCGCCTGGGGCACCGGCTCGAAGCAGCGCGCGAGCTCGGAGAGCGGCCGGCCCTCGCGCTGCATCACCGCGAGCACGTTGAGCGCCGCCGCGACGCCGTCGCCGGTCGTGACGTGGTCGAGGAAGATGAGGTGGCCCGACTGCTCGCCGCCGAAGTTGTAGCCGCTGCGGCGCATCTCCTCGACGACGTAGCGGTCGCCGACCGCGGTCCGCACCACCCGCCCCTTCACCGGCGCGAGGGCGCGCTCCAGCCCGACGTTCGACATCACCGTCGCCACCACCGTCCGCTTGGCGAGGCGTCCCCTGCCGGATGAGATCACGGCCGACGAGCGCCATGATGGCGTCGCCGTCGACCACCCGCCCCTGCTCGTCGGCGAGGATGACGCGGTCGGCGTCGCCGTCGAGGGCGAGGCCGAGGTCGGCGCCGTGCTTCTGGACCAGCCGCGCCATCCCCTCGGGGTGGACCGCGCCGCAGCCCTCGTTGATGTTGGTCCCGTCCGGCTTCACGCCGAGCGGGATCACCTTCGCGCCGAGCTCCTCGAAGACCGCCGGCGCGACGTGGTAGGCGGCGCCGTGGGCGCAGTCGACGACGACGGTGAGGCCGTCGAGGGTGAGGTCCTTCGGGAAGATGGACTTGAGGAACACGACGTAGCGGCCGATGGCGTCGTCGATCCGCTTCGCCTTGCCGATCCGGGTCGCGGTGGGGCGCAGGGCGCGGAAGGCCTCCGCGCCGTCGCCCTCGGCGCCGTCGAGCACCAGCCGCTCGACCCGGAGCTCGAGCTCGTCGGGCAGCTTGAAGCCGTCCCGGGAGAAGAACTTGATGCCGTTGTCCTGGTACGGGTTGTGGCTCGCGCTGATGACGACGCCCGCGTCGGCGCGCATCGACTCGGTGACGAACGCGATGCCCGGGCGTCGGGAGCGGCCCGGTGAGCATCACGTCGACGCCCATGGAGCAGATGCCCGACGCGATGGCCTGCTCGAGCATGTAGCCGGAGAGGCGCGTGTCCTTGCCGACGACGATGCGGTGGCGGTGCGGCCCGCTGCGGACGAGGTAGGCGAGCGCGCGGCCGAGCTGCAGCGCCATCTCGGCGGTCATCGGGTGCACGTTCGCGACGCCGCGGACGCCGTCGGTGCCGAAGAGCCGGCGCGTCGCCGGCGCGGCGGGCGCCGGACGCGCCTCGTTGCGAGGCGGACGGGGGCGGCCGGCGGCGATCTGGGACACGGCTCGGGAGCTCTTCATGAGGTCCTCGCGGGTTCTCATCGCTTCGAAGGTAGGGTCGCGGCGCAGTCTAGCGCGGTCCCGTCCGGCGGCGCTGCGCCGGATATCGCCGCGGGGAGGGCGTCGCGGCGCCGCGGCGACGCGCGCCGCCTGCCGGCAGGGCGCGACGTCGTGGACGCGCAGGAGCTCGACCCCCGCGAGCACGCAGGCGACCACGGCCGCGAGCGTGCCGGGGAGCCGGTCCTCGACGGGCGCTCCGGTGAGCTTCCCGATGAAGCTCTTGCGCGAGGGGCCCACCAGGAGCGGACGCCCGAGGGCGCGGAGCTCCCCGATCCGGGCGAGGAGCTCGACGCTCTGCTCCGCGGTCTTCGCGAACCCGAGCCCCGGGTCGAGGATCACGGCCTCGGGGCGGATGCCGGCGGCGGCGGCCCGGGCGAGCGCGCCCCGGAGCTCGGCGCGCGACCTCCGTCACGACGTCGCCGTAGACCGCCCGCGACTGCATGTCGGCGGGCGTGCCGCGCGTGTGCATGAGCACGACCGGGGCGCGCGCGGCGGCGACGGCCCGGCCGAGCTCCGGGTCGGAGAGGCCGGTCACGTCGTTCACGAGGTCGGCGCCCGCGTCGAGCGCCGCGCGCGCCACCGCGCCCTTCCACGTGTCGACGGAGATCGGGAGCGGGAAGCGGCGCGCCCGGAGCGCCTCGATCACCGGGACCACGCGGCGGAGCTCCTCCTCGACCGGGACCGGCGGCGCGCCGGGACGGGTGGACTCGCCGCCCACGTCCACGAGGTCGGCGCCCTCCTCGGCGAGCCGGAGGGCGTGGGCCACCGCGGCGTCCGGAGTCGAGGAACCGGCCGCCGTCGGAGAACGAGTCGGGGGTCGCGTTCACGATCCCCATGAGGAAGGGGCCAGGCCCCTCGAAGAGCCTGGCCCCGATCGACAGCCTCATCGGCGGGCTCGTCCCTCGCTACGCCTTGCCGACGGCGGGCAGCGCGCCGGCCGGCTCCGCGATCGCCTTCTTCTTCTCGGCGACCGCGGTCGCGAGCGGCTTCGGCGGCGGCGGGCGGGAGATGGCCCCGCCGCCGAGGATCACGTCCACGTCGGCGGCGTCGAGGGTCTCGTACTCGATGAGCGCGTCGGCGATCTTGTCGAGGAACGGCCGCTGCTCGAGGAGCACCTTCTTCGCCCGGGCGTACTGCTCCATGACGATGCGGTGGACCTCGGCGTCGATGTCGCGGGCGGTCTGCTCGGAGAAGGTCGAGACGGCGGACATCTCGCGGCCGAGGAAGACCTCGCCCTCCTTCTTGCCGTAGGCGAGCGGCCCGAGGTTGGACATGCCCCACTCGCAGACCATGGAGCGCGCGAGGTTCGTCGCGACCTCGATGTCGTTGCCGGCGCCGGTGGTCTTCTGGTCGAAGACGATCTCCTCGGCGATCCGGCCGCCCATGAGGATCGCGACCTGGTTCAGCGCGAACTCCTGGTTGATGTTGAGCCGGTCCTCCTGCGGGAGCTGCTGGGTGAGGCCCAGCGCGCGGCCGCGGGGGATGATCGTCACCTTGTGGAGCGGGTCGGTGCCCGGGAGGATCTTCGCGACGAGGGCGTGGCCCGCCTCGTGGACGGCGGTGGTGCGCTTCTCCTTCTCGGAGATGAACATCGAGCGCCGCTCGGTGCCCATGATCACCTTGTCCTTCGCGAACTCGAAGTCGTCGTTCGCGAGCCGCTCCTTGTTGCGCCGGGCCGCGTACAGGGCCGCCTCGTTCACGAGGTTCTCGATGTCGGCGCCGGAGAAGCCGGGGGTGCCCCGGGCGATGAGGAGGAGGTCGACCGTCGGAGTCGAGCGGGGTCTTCTTGGTGTGGACCTTGAGGATCCCGAGGCGGCCGTTGAGGTCGGGGCGCGGAACGACGATGCGCCGGTCGAAGCGGCCCGGGCGCAGGAGCGCCGGGTCGAGGACGTCGGGGCGGTTCGTCGCGGCGATGAGGATGACGCCCTCGTTCGACTCGAAGCCGTCCATCTCGACGAGGAGCTGGTTGAGCGTCTGCTCGCGCTCGTCGTGCCCGCCGCCGAGGCCGGCGCCGCGGTGGCGGCCGACCGCGTCGATCTCGTCGATGAAGATGATGCAGGGCGCGTTCTTCTTCCCCTGCTCGAACAGGTCGCGGACGCGCGAGGCGCCGACGCCCACGAACATCTCGACGAAGTCCGAGCCGGAGATGGAGAAGAACGGGACGCCCGCCTCGCCGGCGACGGCGCGCGCGAGGAGCGTCTTGCCGGTGCCCGGCGGTCCCATGAGCAGCACGCCCTTCGGGATCCGGCCGCCGAGGCGCGTGAACTTCTTCGGGTCCTTGAGGAAGGAGATGATCTCCTCGAGCTCGTCCTTCGACTCGTCGATGCCGGCGACGTCGGCGAAGGTGACCTTGTTGTGGTGCTCCGTCATGAGCTTCGCGCGCGACTTGCCGAAGCTCATCGCCTTGCCGCCGCCCGACTGGAGCTGCCGCATGAAGAAGAAGAACAGGAGGAACAGGAAGACGAGCGGCAGGTACTGGAGCAGCACCGTCACCCAGAGCGAGGACTGCTCCGGCTTCTGGAACGCCAGGTTGACGCCCTTCTCCCGCAGCTTCTCGGCGATCGTCGCCGAGGCGTCGATCGGCCCGGTCGTCTGGAAGGTGGAGTTGTCGCGGAGGGTCCCGGTGTAGTCGAGATCCTTGATCTGGAGGTCGCGGACCTCGCCCGCCTCCACCTTCGACATGAACTGCGACCAGTTGAGCGTCTTGGCTTCGCGGCCGCGCTGCTGGAAGAGCTGCCAGAGCGCGATGAACATCACGATGAGGAAGACCCAGAGCAGGGCCGTCTTGTGGGACTGTCGCAAGGCCGTCTCACCCCTTCTTTTGGAACGGTTCGATCGTTTCGAACGCCCGGCGCGCGCCGGGTGTTCCGCGATCGTCGTGCCGGCGCCGTCCGGGCGACCGGGCGCCGCCGGCACGGAGGGTCGTTATAACAGCCCCGCCCCCCTTTTGCAGTCCGCCGGAGCGCCCGCCCGTCAGGGAGAGATCGACACGGTCAGGCCGGCCCCCGCCGGGCCGAGGCCCGCCGCGACGACCCCGAGCTCCGGCACCGCGACGATCCGGGCCCCCGCCGCGAGCACGACGAGGGCGTCGCGCTGCTCGCGGGGGACCTTCCGGTCGATGAGCCACCCCTTCAGCTTCTTCGACCCGCGGCCTCCGTCGGGGCGAAAGCGGTCCCCTGGCCGGCGCGTCCGGAGCGCCAGCGGCCACGGGATGACGGACGAGTCGCGGACGCCGATCTCCACCCGGCCGTACGGGGGAAAGGCATACCGCCCCGGACCGGGAACCTCGACCTCCGGCGCGTGCTCACCCCGGCGGGTCCCGCGAGGACCGGCCGCGCCGATCTCGAGCCGCCCGTACCGGAACCGGGCCTCGAGCCAGCCCGGCAGTGCCACCCGTCCGGGTCCGCTCCGGCGTGGCAGCGCGAGCACGGCGTCGACGTGCTTCGCCTCGAGCTCGCCTCGGCCGCCCGCCCCCTTCCAGAGCCGGCGGACGACCCGGCGCCGGACGGCCAGCGGCTCGGCGGCGAGCGCGGCGGCGTCGATGGCGGTTGCACCCCCCGCGAGGGCACGAGCCCGCGCGGCGAGGGCACGCTCGTCCGCCCGGGCGAGGTCCGCCGTTCGGGCCAGCGCGCGCTCGGCGGCGGGGGCGAGCGAGACGAGCGCGGGCCACGCGGCGAGGCGCAGCCGGTTCCGCGCGAACCGGGGGGTCGCGTTGGTCGGGTCGTCTCGCCACGCGAGCCCCGCCCGCTCGCAGAAGGCGATGCCCTCGGCTCGCGGCTGGTCGATGAGCGGCCGGACGATGGCGCCGCGGCGCGGCGGGATGCCGGCGAGGCCCCGCGCCCCCGCGCCCCGCAGCAGGCGGAGCAGGACGGTCTCCGCCTGGTCGGTGCGGGTGTGACCGGTCGCGATCCGGCTCGCCCCCGCCCGCTCCGCGGCCTCCCGCAGTGCCGCGTAACGGACCCGCCGCGCCTCGGCCTGGACGTTCCCTCGGGCCACGCAGACCCGGACGCTCTCGAACGGGACGCCGAGCCGGGCGCACGCCGCGGCGGCGCAGGCCGCGTCCTCGCCGCCGCCGGGCCGCAGCCCGTGGTCGACGTGGAGCGCGGCAACCCCTGCGATCTCGCCCGCGTTGCGCAGCGCGGCGAGCGCCGCGACGAGGGCGGTCGAGTCCGGGCCGGCCGACACGGCCGCGAGCACGACGTCCCCGGGGCCGAGCAGCCGCCGGCGCCGGACCGTCGCCCGCACTGCGCGGACGTAAGGGTCGTCGAGTCGTTTTTTGCGCATGGCCGGGCGCCGGTGAGCAGAGCCCTCTATACTAGGCGAGGAGGCGAGCTGGCCGGATTCCGCCGCACCCGGGAATGAAGTTCGAAGGTGCGCCGTTTTGACTGGCGAGGAACGAGGGAGGTCCGAGGACACCCTGCCCCGCAAATGGTTGCACTTCATGAGCGGGAATGAGATGTTCGGGTCCTCTGGTTGACTGGAGCGGGGTCGACGACAATTTTGTGGCGCTGGGCCTAGGGGTCCCCCCCCTCCCCCTCTGGGCCCACGGAGAGCCGGCAGAAATGCCGGCTCTCCTCTTTTCTGCCCCCGCAAACCGCGCGCGCAGGTCCTGCGGCTCGCGCACTCCTCGCCAGGCGTACACACGCGAGGTGGATGGCGGGGGGTGTGGCCGAGCAGCGCAGGGCCGGTTCTCGAGCGAGGCTTCCGCCGGTTTCGAGCGAGGCTTCCGTAGGCAGGACGGGCCGTCCGAGGCGCGGGGTCCGGAACACCCGTTCCCTCGGGAATCTCGACCTTTCCTTGACCAGCTTCCCCCGTACGTCGTACAAGGGCAACGCCTTCCCCACAACGGAGCGCCGATGGCCGGAACCGACAAGCGCAAGCAGTCGCTGTACTTCCCCGAGGACATGCTGAACGAGATCCAGACGGAGGCGAACCGGCAGGACCGTTCTCTCTCGTGGATCGTGCAGCAGGCGTGGCGGATCGCGCGCGGCGAGATCATGCGCTTCCCCTCCGTGAACGACGTGCTCTCCGGCGTCGCCCGCGAGGACGAGCGCGAGGTGAAGGGCAGCTAGGTTCACCGGGCCCCGGCCCCCACTCGCCTCACCCCGCGCCCGCGCACTCTGCGCGGGCGTGCTCGTTTTTGACGCGCCCGATAGCTGGCGCTACCCTCGTCGGGTCCTCCTCACCCCCCACGAGCGATGCCCAAGAACGTGCCCGACGAAACGCCGGAGCCGAACGACCCCGCAGCGGACGACCTCGGGTACGACGCTCCTCCGGAGCTGACCGACGAGCCCGCCGCGGGCGGCCCAGGGTCGCCCCGCGGCCTCGCCCTGAAGCTCGCCGCGGTCGCAGGGATCGCCCTCGTGGTGGGCGGCGGTCTCCTCGCCTACCGCGCCCACCACCGCCGCAAGGTGGTCGAGGCGGCGCTCGCGCAGGCCGACGCCCTGCTCCGGCTCGACACCGCGGCCGGCTACCGGCAGGCGGCGACGCTCCTCGAGCCGATCGCGCAGCTCGACACGATGAACGGCGCGAGCGTCCGCGCCTTCGCCCTGGCGATGCTCTTCGCCGACTACCGGCAGGCCGACGCCGAGGCCGACATCGAGAACCTCCTCGTCGCGCCGATGCGCGCCGAGAACGTCCCGATGCACGCGCAGCTCGCCGCGGCGGCCCTCGCCCTCGGGCGCAGGGAGGCGGGGACCGCCTCGACCGCCGCGACGCGCGCCGGGACCGGCCCCTGGACGCTCGTGCTCCAGGCGCGGGTCGCGCTCTCCGCCGGGAACCCGGAGGCGGCGCTCCAGCCCTCGGCGGCCGCCGCCGCCGAGGGCTCCTTCGCCCCCGGGCTCGCGCTGCACGGCGACGTGCTCCGCCGCCTGCGCAAGGACGCGGGCGCCGCCCGGGCCGCGTACGAGGCCGCCCTCGCGGCCTCCCCGGCCCACGCCCGCGCCGCCTACGGGCTCGCGAAGCTCGCTCTCGCCGGCGACGCGCCGGCCGCCGAGGCCGAGACCGCGCTCCGCCGCCTCCTCGACGACCGCGAGGGGACGCCCCCGGTGGAGCGGGCCCGCGCCGCCGTCCACCTCGCCGCGCTCCGGCTGCGCGCCGGCGACCAGACCTGCCGCCGACGCGGCCCTCGATGCCGCGGGCGTCGACGCCGCGGCGCGGACCTGGGCGGGGCGCGCCGCCGTCGTCGCCGCCGAACACCGCGGCCCCTACCGCGCCGTGTCGGGCGCGCCGCCGCCTCTGCAGAGCGCGAGCGACGACGACCCCGGCGAGCTCTCGCCCGCGCCGCCCCCCCTCCGCCCCCGCCGCCCGCCGTCGTGAAGAAGGTCGAGAAGAAGAAGATCGGCCCGGCCAAGAAGGCGGACGCGAAGAAGAAGGGGACCGCGACGAAGAAGGCGCCGAAGAAGGCCGACAAGAAGAAGACGGCGAAGAAGTCGCGGCCGTAGCCGCGCGCCGCCCCGTGGTCAGAACCCGCGCGCGCGGAGCTCGGCGAGGAGCTCCGCGTAGAGGTCGAGCGCGTCGAAGCGCCGGGACCACCCAATCTGCGCGAAGTGGTCCGCGCGGACGACCCGGAGCACCTCACCCCAGACCTGCGAGTCGACCGGGACCATCCCGTCGTTGTCGCCGGCCGCCTCCCGCAGCCAGGCGAAGGTCGGCACCAGGATCGGCGAGACCTCCCGCTTCTTCTGCGGGGCGCCGACGACGCAGGCGTAATGCACGCCGCGCGCGTCGAGCACCTCCGCGTCGAACTGCGCCATCCGCGCCGAGGTGAGATCGTGGAGGGCGGCCACGTCCACCCCGACGCGCCGCGAGCGCGGCGAAGAGCCCGGCGCGCCGCGCGAAGGACGCGCCGGCGTCGGCGAGGGGCGTACCGCGGTGGGGCGTCCCGATGGTGACGAGCGACGCGACCTTCCCGCGGAGCCCCAGGCGCGCGATCGCGTAGCGGGCGTCGAGGCCGCCCATGGAGTGGGCGACGACGTTCACGCGCCTCGCGTCGAGACCGTTCACGAAGGCCGCGAGGTCGGCCGCCCGCGCGGCGATGGAGGCGGTGGGGGCGACCCGGCAGCGATGCACCGTGCACCCTTCCCGCCCGAGCCGCTCCGAGATGCCGCGGAAGTAGTCGGCCCGGGCGCCGACGACGCGGAGCGCGTCGAACCCGAGGAGCCCGTGCGCGAGGACCACCGGGTGGCGCGGCGCGCGCCGGAGGGGGTGACGTCGGAGGGCCCGGGCCCGCCTGCGCAGCCAGAGCAGGACGAGGACGACGGCCGCCACGACCAGCGGCGGCCGCAGCGAGCCAGGGCCAGACCTGCGCGACGGCCGGCGCGAGGCCGTGGGTGAGATGGGAGGGAGGGGGACGCGGACGCACCGCCGCCAGGATACCGGGCGGGCGGCGCCGGGCCCAGGCGACGGGCAGTCCGGTGTTCGCTGCGAGCTTCCTCGGCAGCAGCTGCCCGCGCGGCGGGCACATCTCGCGGGGTCCGCAGCGCCCTCCCGGGTGATCTGCACGAGGCAGCGGCAACGCGCTGCTCTCGCCGCGGGCAGCCCCCGCGTCCGCAGCCCAGAATCGGGGTCAGAGGCTGCCCGGCACGCGCGCTGCAAAGGGACCGAGCGAGGCGCGCCCCCGCGCCAACCACGACCCCTTCCGGAGGAACCCGTGAAGAAGAGCCTCGCCGCCCTCGCCCTCGCCCTGCCCGTCGTCGCGTCCGCGGCCAATCCCGTCCAGCTCAGCGCCGGCGACACCGCGCTCGTCCTCGTGAGCGCCGGGCTCGTCCTGCTCATGACGCCCGGCCTCGCGTTCTTCTACGGCGGCCTCGTCCGCGCGAAGAACGTGGTCCACACCATGAACCTCTCGATCGTCTGCATGGGGATCGTCGGGGTGCTCTGGACCCTCGTCAGCTACAGCCTCGCCTTCTCGCCGGGCGGCGAGCCTCGACCGGGTGATCGGCGGCCTGTCGTGGGCCGGCCTCTCGGGCGTGGGCGACGCGCCCGACGCGTCGCTCGCCGCGACGATCCCGCACTCCGCCTTCATGCTCTTCCAGGCCATGTTCGCGGTCATCACCCCCGCGCTCATCTCCGGCGCCCTCGTCGAGCGCATCCGGATGAAGGCGTACCTCCTCTTCATCGCGCTCTGGTGCCTCGTCGTCTACACGCCCGTCGCCCACTGGGTGTGGGCGCCGGGGGGCTGGCTGCGGAACCTCGGCGTCCTCGACTTCGCCGGTGGCACGGTGGTGCACATCAACGCCGCCGCCGCCGCGCTCGTCGGGGCCATCGTCCTCGGCAAGCGGCGCGGGCCTGCGGACGCCGACGGTCCTCCCGCACAACGTCCCCTTCGCCATCCTCGGCGCCGGCCTCCTCTGGTTCGGGTGGCTCGGCTTCAACGGCGGCTCGGCCCTCGCCGCGAACGGCCTCGCCGCCGCGGCGTTCACGAACACCTTCTTCGCGCCGGCCGCCGCGGCGCTCGCCTGGGGCCTCGCTCGAGCTCTTCCTCCACGGCAAGATGTCGGGCGTCGGCCTCGCCTCGGGCGCGGTCGCGGGCATGGTCGCCATCACGCCGGCCGCGGGCTTCATCCGGCCGGTCGCCGCCCTCGCGCTCGGCGCCCTCGCCGCGATGGCCTCCTTCGCCGCCGTCCGGTTCCGTCCGAAGCTCGGGCTCGACGACTCCCTCGACGTCTTCGCGGTCCACGGCGTGGCCGCGAGCCTCGGCGCGATCCTCACCGGCGCCTTCGCGAGCACCGCGGTCAACGCCGGCGGCGCCGACGCGTCCCTCGCGCTCGTGGCGAAGCAGGCGCTCGGGGTGGTCGTGACCCTGGCCTTCTCCGGCGGCCTCTCCTTCGCGCTCCTGAAGCTCGTCGGCGCTCGTCACCCCGCTCCGCGCCGACGAGCAGGACGAGTGGGCGGGCATGGACTCCTCCGAGGCCGGCGAGCGCGGCTACATCCTCGGCGACGAGTCCGCCTTCGGGCCGTCCGCCGGTGCGCCCAGCTCCCCCGCCCCGATCGGCCACGCGCAGCCCGGACACACGGCGGCGTAGCCCCTTCACGTCTCGCAGGGCCCTCGAGCCCGCCCCGGTCGACCGG
Source organism: uncultured delta proteobacterium (assembly GCA_963739565.1). Lineage (GTDB taxonomy): Bacteria > Myxococcota > Myxococcia > Myxococcales > Anaeromyxobacteraceae > Anaeromyxobacter. The sequence continues at coordinate 302,487 of CAVUBF010000004.1, forward strand.
GGCGGGCTCGCTCGTTTGTGGGCCGGGATCGCCCGTCCGTGAACGCCGCGCGGGCCGGCAGGCGCTGCCGCGCTGCCGCGCAGCGCCTGCCCGGCTCCCGTGCGGGGGTCGGCGCGGCGGGGCGGTACGCGCGAGAACTCCCAGCGAATCGGGCCTTCCCGCCGTTGGCCGCGCCCGGCACGCCTGCTGCAATCGGTCCGTGCGTCCCACTCAAACACGACCGGAGCGGCGCTCCGCGGGAGGAACGGAATGAAGAAGGCATTCGAGGCGGTGGTGGTGGCGGGGCTGCTCGGCGCGGCGACGGCGGCGTGGGCGACCCCGTCCACGACCTTCTGGACGCCGGCGACGACGTACACGCAGCCCTTCCTCGTCCCGCACATCACCTACGACACCTACGTGGCCGAGAAGGGGATGCTGCAGAACGACTACGGCCTCACCGTCGGCGTGCTCCCCTGGGAGAAGCTGCAGGGCGAGGTGGGCGTCGACGTGTTCTACGCGACCGCTCGTGCGCCGGGGCTCCCGAACGCGTCGGGCGCCCCCACGTACACGAAGGACAACCTCTACCTGAACGCGAAGCTGACGCTTCCCGAGAACGCGTTCTCCCCGTACCAGCCCGGCCTCTCGGTGGGCATGCAGAGCATCGGGTTCACGAAGGACTACTCCGACTACAACCACCTGCACGCGACGATCGCCAAGACGTTCCCCTACGTCGGCAACCTCAACCTGGGCGGGTACTACGGCGGGAACGAGAAGCTCTACGTGGGCTCGTCCGGGAAGACCGAGCGCTCCGGCGTGATGGTGGCGTGGACGAGCCCGGACATCAAGGTGGGCCTGCCCGGGCTCGACAAGATCACGGTGATGGCCGACTACGCGAGCGGCAACAACGTGTTCGGAGCGTTCGGCGCCGGCATCGGCCTCTACTTCACGCCGGCGATCGACATCCTCACCGGGCCGGTGTGGTTCAACGACTCGACGCTGTTCAAGAGCCTGTACGGGACCGACTTCATGTGGACGGTCCAGCTCGACGTCGACATCGACTTCATCAAGAAGAAGACGTAGGCGGGTTTGCCCGCAGGATCGACGGGGCGTCCCGGGCGCGCGGGCCCGGGGCGCCCCTCGTCCGTCTCCAGGGGGAGCGTCAGCGCCCGCCGGGGGCGAGCTGCGCGAGGACCGTGTCGAAGACGAAGAGGTCCATCCGCTCGCGGTCCGCCTCGGAGAGCAGGTGGAACATGAAGGCGACGCGCACGTTGCCGGGGAGCGCCTTCACGTCCTGCACCCGCGCTCGCCCCGCGATGGCCTCCGCGGCGGGGATGCGCAGCGTGAAGCCGACCTCGTCCCCGAGCGCCGGCGCCTTCGGGAGCAGGCAGGAGAACCCGCCCGTGGAGATGTCGTTGGTGAGGGCGCGCACGTGCCCGGTCCCGAGATCGAGGTCGACCTGGAGCGCCCGGGCGACGCGCATCGCGCGCCGCGGCGTCTCCCCGGGCTTGAGCTGCAGCCGCTGCGCGGTGAGGAGCGCGCGGGCGAGCTCGTCGCGGCCGGCGCGGTAGCGCACCGCGTCCCCGTCGCGCAGCTGCCCCCGCCGCGCCTTCTCGTGGAGGCCGCGGAAGGCGATCAGCCACTCGGTCAGCGAGCCCATCGCGGAGGGCGCGGGCTACAGCGCGTTCTTCAGCTCCGGCGCCGGCTTGAACCCGATGGTCTTCGTCGGGGCGATCCGGATCTCGGCGCCGGTCTGCGGGTTCCGGCCGACGCGGCCGGCGCGCTTCTTCACGACGAAGGTGCCGAACCCGGGCATCGAGAACCGCTTGTCCTTCCGGATGCCCTTCGCGAGGTTCTCGAACACCGCGTCCACCACGAGCGCCACCTGGCGCTTCGAGAGGTCGCCGTGTACGGCCTGCACCTTCTCGATCAGAATCGGCCTTGGTCATCCGGATGGGTCCCCGCGGGAAGAACGGCGCGACCCTAGCTCCCCCTTTTCGGGGCGTCAAGCCATGGAAACGCGTGACGTCAGCGGTTTTCCGCCGCGATGCCGAGGAGCTTGCGCGCTTGCTCCGGCGTCGCGGGCTCCCGCCCGCGGCGCACCGCGACGTCCACGGCGAGCGCGACGAGCTCGTCCGACCCCCGCGCGAGGACGCCCTTGCGGACGAAGAGGTTGTCCTCGAGCCCGACCCGCACGTGGCCGCCGAGGTGGAGGGCGAGCTCCGCGGTCGGGAGCTGCCATCTGCCGACTCCCGCCGCCGACCAGGCCACCCCCGCGGGCAGATCGTCCACGAGGAAGCGGAGGTTGCGCTCGGTGGCGGCCATGCCGCCTGGGACCCCGAGCACGAGCTGGACGTGGTACGGCGGCGCGAGGTGGCCGCGCTCGACCAGCCAGCGGAGCGTCTCGAGCATCCCCGCGTCGTAGGCCTCGCACTCCGGGACGAGGCGGCGCGCCCGCAGGCGCGCGGCGACGGCGACGACGTCGGGGCGCGGATTCAGGAACACGCCCTCCCCGAAGTTCATCGACCCGAGGTTGAGCGTCCCCATCTCCGCTCCGTCGACGAGCGACCCGAGCCGCTCCTGGAGGGACATGCCGAGGGCGCCGCCCGTCGAGACCTGGATGACGACGCCGCTCCCCGCGTCCCGGATCCGGTCCACGATCTCGCGGAAGTGGCGCGCCTCCTGCGACGGCCGCCCGTCGGGCCACCGCGCGTGGAGGTGGACCACCGCCGCGCCGGCGCGCCCCGCGTCCACCGCGGCCCGGGCGATCTCCTCGGGCGTGTACGGGACGTGCGGGCTCTGGGCCCGGGTCACCTCCGCGCCCACCACCGCCGCCGCGACGATCACCGGGGCGCCCACGATCACCCCTCCCGCCGCCCCGGGCTCGTCCCCGGACCTCCTTCGCCCCGCGAAGCGGGGCTGGGGAGGGGGCCGCGCTGGCACCCTCGGGGGACGACGCAGGTGCCGCGGGCGCGGCAGACCACGACCGGGGTGGCGAGGGCTTCCGCCGCGCTCGGCGCGAGGTCCGGGCGGGCCGCGATCACCCGGCGGGCCTCGAACCGCATCGTCCGGGAGGTGTTCCCCACCGCGACGAGCTCCGCCTCGACCTCGAGGTAGTCGCCGGCGTGGGTCGGGGCGAGCACCTCGACCGCCTCGTAGGCCCGCAGGAGCCCCTCGTCGCCGTCGTGCCGGATGCACAGCTCGGTCGCCGCGTCGCCGAAGAGCGCGAGGATCGACGCGCCGTCCACCAGCGAGCCGCCGTAGTGGGCGTCGGCGCCGGACATCCTGACCCGGAGGAGCGCGCGCATGTCAGTGCTCCTTGCCCATCCGCCGCAGCACCGCGCCGACGATGAAGCTCGCCACGTCGGAGGGCCGGGTCCCGGCGCCGAAGCCGGCGTCGTAGCCGAGCTCCACCGCGAGCCGGTGGTCGATGCGGGGGCCGCCGAGGACCAGGACCACGCCGGCCCGGGCGCCGAGCGACTCCAGCTCGTCGACGAGCTGCCGGGCGTTCTCGCGGTGCACCTCGCGCTGCGTGACGACCTGCGACACGAGCAGCGCATCGGCGCGCCGCTCCACCGCGAGGCGGGCGAGGTGGGCGTTCTCGACCTGGGCCCCGAGGTTCGTCGCCTCGAAGCACGGGTACCGCTCGAGCCCGGATCGCCCGCGCACCCCTTCATGTTCATGATCGCGTCGATCCCGACGGCGTGGGCGTCGGACCCGGTGCAGGCTCCCAGCACCACGATCCGGCGGCCGACCTCGCGCAGCGCGTGGGCGTTCAGCTCGTCGAACCCCCGGCGCCGGATCACCACCTCGGGCACCTGGATCCGGTCCCACTCCACGCCCACCGCCGTCCGGCCGTAGACGACGAAGAACGCGTACGACTCCGCCGCCGCCTCCATGTGCGCGACGTGGACCTGGTCCATCCCCAGGCGCCGGGCGAGCTCCGCCGCCGCCTCCCGGGCGCGCTCGCTCGGCGGCACCGGCAGGACGAAGGAGAGCTGGACGACGCCGTCGTCGCGCCGGTCGCCGTACGGCCGGACCAGCTCGCCGGGTGCCCAGTCGTGGTGCGTCATCCGCGACTCCTCGTCCCCCGCCCCTCAGGTCGTCCTCACACCTCGCCACCAATCCGCGCGCCCTGGAGGAAGCTCCGCCAGACCTCGAGGGCCTCGGCGGTCGCGGGGGTCGCCGCGGTGAAGAAGATCCGGTACTGGGCCCCACCGTCGCACGCGGCGATCGCCCAGACGTGCCAGCCGCCCTGGTCCCCCTCGAGCGCCTGCGCCGGCCGTCCGGCGAGCCGGCTCGGGTGCTTCCGCGCCCGCTCGAGGCCGCCCACGCCGCCCGCGAGCCGCTCCTCCGCCGCGACCAGGCAGGCGCGCTCGTCGCGGTACGGAGCCTCCGGGGTCGTGACCTCGAGGCGCGCCTTGCCGTCCGGCGCCGCGAGGGTGAGCCGCCGCGCGTCTCCCGCGGCGGACCAGGAGGCGGGGGCCTCGAGGCGGAGCCCCTCGACCGCGTAGGTGAGCCACCCGGCGCGGCCGGAGGGCGTCCCGTGGACGGCGGCGCCGCGCGCTCCGGCGCAGCCGAAGAGCGCGGCCGCGGAGGCGACGACAATCGCGCGCGCGCTCACAGCGCGAGCCCCTCGAGCCCGGCGTCGATCCCGGCGCGTCCGGGCTCCCAGTCGTCCTCGCCGCCGGCGCGATCCTCGTCGGCGCGCGCCTCCAGGAGCTCGACGAGCGGGTTGAAGTACCCCGGGGCGCGCTCGACGACGCCGGCGAGCCCCTTGCCTCCGTCCTCCGCCCGGGCCACGTCGCCGAAGCGCGCCCTCGAGATGGCCTGCATCAGCCCGTCGCGGGCCACCTCCTCGAGCAGCGCGAGGGCGCGCCCGAGCGTCTCGTCCGCGCGCGACGCGACGAGCCCCCCAGGCCTCACCACGAGCTCCGCGCCCATCGATCTCCACGCGCGGCGGACGTACTCCGCCGACTTCAACGCCACGAACCGGTCCATGAGGAAGGGATTGTGCATGGCCTCGGTCATCATGCCCAGGAGCTGGATCTCCTGGCCGGTGACGTGCGCCACGACGTCCGCCATCACGTCGTAGGCGTGGCTGAAGAAGATGTCCCCCTGCTTGTGCTTGGTGGGGGGCATGTACTTGATGGGCGAGTCCGGGAACAGGGTGCGGACGAGGAGCGCCTGGGCGAGCTCCCGGGCGAAGGTGTCGTCGCGGGACGGATCGATCTCGAACGCATGGCCGAGCCCCACCAGGCGATCGGGCAGTCCGGCGCGGCGCGCGAAGGAGAGGTTCACGAACTGGGACGCGATGACGGTGTGGGCCGCCTCGTCGGCGTCGGCGGTCGTGATGTAGTTGTCCTCGCCGGTGTGGATCACGATCCCGGCGAGCGCGCAGATCCCCCGCGACAGGTGCTGGTCGCACAGGGTCCGCCGCATGTTGATGTCGCGGAACAGGATCCCGTACATCGCGTCGTTGAGGAGCATGTCGAGCCGCTCCCACGCCGCGACGAACGCGATCTCCGGCATGCACAGCCCGGAGGAGTAGTTCGTCAGCGCCACGTAACGCCCGAGGCGCCGGGACTCCTCGTCCAGGGCGAGCCGCATGATCCGGAAGTTCTCCTGGGTCGCCCAGGTCCCGCCGTACCCCTCGGTGGTCGCGCCGTCCGGGACGTAGTCGAGGAGCGACTGCGCGGTGGAGCGGATCACCGCGATGACGTCGGCGCCCGCCTGCGCCGCGGCCCGGGCCTGCTCCACGTCGTCGTGGATGTTCCCCGTCGCGACAATCACGTACCGGAGCGGCCGCGGTCCGGACCCGAGCTCCGCCCTGAGCCCGTCGCGCGCCCGCACCCGGCGCAGGAGCTCGTCCACCGCGGCGCGGGCGTCGCGGCGGAGCTCCGCCAGCATGACGCGCTCCTCGTCGGGCGGGAGCGGAGGCGGATCGACGGGGAGCGAGGCGAGCCGCTCGACCACCGCGAGCGGCCCGGTGGCACCGTGCCGGAGTGCCCAGCCCATCCACCAGGCGGCGCCGCGCCCGAGCAGGCCGCGCTCGTGGAGGGCGTCGACCGCCACGTTCACGAGGGGCACGCCGCGAGGGCCCGCCTCGTGGATCCCGAGGAGCCGCAGCACCGTCCGCTCGATGGCGACGGTCGTGTGGCGCCGCACGAGCTCCAGCACCTGGCCGGTGATCCGGTCTGCGAGGGCGCGGCAGCGGTCCACCTTGGCCGGGTCGAGCGGCAGGTCCGGGACCACCCTGCCGTCGGGGAGCACCATGACGAATGGGTAGGGCCCGCGCCCCGGAGCGGCAAGCGCCGGGGCGGGCCCTCCTCCGCCCCCTCCCCCACCGTCGCGCCCCCGCGAGGAGCCTGAAGCGGTCTCCGCGCCTAGGGCGGGAGGCGCGCCTCGAACGTCGACGCGCGGACGCCGAAGCACTCGCTCCCGTCGCTCGCCTCGACGCGCACCCGCACCACCGCGCCGCGGACGTCGCCCGCCCCGGGCCAGCGGACCGTGACCCACTGCCGGGCGGTCCCGCGGGCGAGCCCGCCGTCGACCCGCTCGACGACCACCTCGAGCTCGTGCCCCGCCTGCGCCGCGAGGTAGGCGCGCCACTTCCGGTCGGAGACCGCGAGCAGCTCGCGGACCCGCTCGCGCACGGCGAGGCTCGGGACCCGGCCGGGCAGCTCCGCCGCCGGCGTGCCGGGCCGAGCCGAGAACGGGAAGACGTGGAGGTACGTGAGGGGCAGCGCCTCGACGAGCGCGACGGTGGCCCGGTGCTCCTCCTCGGTCTCCCCGGGGAAGCCGACGAGGACGTCGGTCCCGATGCAGGCGCCCGGCACCGCGCTCGCGACGTCCTCCACCACCTCGCGGAAGGCCCCGGGCCGGTAGGGCCGCCCCATCTCGGCGAGGATCCGCGCGGCGCCGCTCTGCAGCGGGAGGTGGAAGTGCGGGCAGAGCAGCCCCGCGACGTCCGGGGCGCGGAGGAGCGCCCTCGGGAATTCGTTGGGCTCCACCGAGGAGAGCCGCAGACGCCCCACCGCACGCGTCCGGACCGCCGCGGTGACGAGCTCCGCGAGCGACCGCCGTGGGGCGAGATCGCGACCGAAGGCGCCCAGGTGCACCCCGGTCAGCACCACCTCCGGGTGGCGCGCGCCGAGGAGGACGAGCCGCCGCAGCGCCTCGTCGAAGGGGAGCGAGCGCGAGGGCCCGCGAGCGGCCGGGACCACGCAGTAGGTGCAGTGCTGGTCGCAGCCGTCCTGCACCTTGAGGAACGGGCGGGTGTGCCGCGCGGGCGCCCCCGGCGCGATCCCCCAGGCGTCCTCGCCGGCGAGGGGGGCGTGGATGCCCTCGGCGCCCGCGTCCCGGGCGGCGAGGCGCGCGACGACGCCGGCGACCGCGCTCTGGCTCCGGGCTCCCACCACCGCAGCGACGGACGGGAGCGCGACGAGCTCGTCCGGGCGGAGCTCGGCGTAGCACCCGGCCGCGACGACCCGCGCCCCCGGGTGGTCGCGGACGGCGCGGCGGATCGCCTGGCGTGCCGCCGACTCCGCGTCGGTCGTGATCGAACAGGTGTTCACGACCACGAAGTCGGCGATCTCGCCCTCGCGCGCGAGGTCGAAGGTGTCGCCGAGCTCGGACGCGAGCGCGTCCACGTCGGCGCGGTTCACCCGGCAGCCGAGGGCGACGACGGCGACCCGCGGCCGCCGGAGCGAGCGGCTGTCAGATGATCCGTCCACCGCCCAGCACCTCGTCGCCGTCGTAGAAGACCGCCGCCTGGCCCGGGGCGACGCCCCGCACCGGCGCCTCGAGCGCGACCTCGGCGCCGCCGCCCGCGGTCGGAGACACGGTGCCCCGCTCGCCCTCGTGGCGGTGCCGCACCTTCACCCGAGCGGCGCGGGGGCCGGCGGGCGGTACCCCCGAGACCCAGGTCACGCCGGCGACGCGGAAGGCGTCGCGAGACGCCTCCGCGCCCGTCCCGACCACGACCCGCGCGGACTCCGGCTCGAGCCGGACCACGTAGTGCGGCTCGGGGCCGGCCACCCCCAGGCCGCGGCGCTGACCGACCGTGAACCCGTGGACGCCCCGGTGATGGCCCAGGACCTCGCCGGACGTCGAGACCACCTCCCCCGGCCGCACGCGGTCGGGGGCGCGGAGCGCGACGAAGTCCGCCGCGTCCCCGCGGGTCACGAAGCGAATCTCCTGGGACTCGGGCTTCTCCGCGTTGGGGAGCCCGGCCCGCGCGGCGACGGCGCGCACCTCGGGCTTCGGCAGGCCTCCCACCGGGAACAGCACCTCGGCGAGCGCCTCCTGGCCGAGGCCGTGGAGGAAGTAGCTCTGGTCCTTGGCGGGATCCGCCGCGGCGAGGAGCGCGAGGCGGTCCCCGCGCCGCTCGACCCGCGCGTAGTGGCCGGTCGCGAGCCTGGCGCCGAGCGCGCGCGCCCGGGAGAGGAGCCACGCGAACTTCACGCCGGAGTTGCAGGCGACGCAGGGGTTCGGGGTCCGGCCCCCGAGGTAGTCCTCCACGAAGGGCGCGATCACCTTCTCGGCGAACTCGGCCTCGACGTTCGCCACGTAGAACGGGATCCCGAGGCGGCGCGCCGCGCGCCGGGCGTCCTCGAGATCGTCCGGGGCGCAGCAGGACCGGCCTCGCGCGGCGTCGGAGAAGTCGGCGACCCGCATCGCGACCCCGAGCACGTCGTGGCCCTCCGCGGCGAGGAGCGCCGCGGCGGCTGACGAGTCGACCCCGCCCGACATGGCAACGAGCACACGCATGAATCCGCCGTCTCGCTCATACCCTGCCGGGTCGGGGGGATCAACGAACCGGATGGACGCAGGACGCGCAGCGAAGGGCGCGGCTCACACCGGCGTCACGGCGGGCGCCGGGCCGCCAGGCCGCACCGCCTCCACGGCGCGCGCCGGGATCTCCATCACGAACTTCGAGCCGGTGAAGTGGCGCGCGAGCGACGCCGGCTGGGTCCGTGGCGGGCTCTCGACCGACACGCGCCCACCGTGGGCCTCAGCGATGCGGCGCGCCACCGGCAGGCCGAGCCCGCTCCCCGGCAGCCGCGCCGTCTCTCCGCGCGTCGCCGCGTGGAAGAGGGGCTCGAAGATCCGCTCGGCCTCGCCCGGAGCGACGCCCGGTCCCTGATCGTAGACGGTGAAGCGGATCCGCCCAAGCTCCCGCGTCACCTCCACGAGGACCTCGCCGCCGTGCGGGGAGAACTTCACCGCGTTCTGGACGAGGTTCGAGAGGGCCTGACGCATCTTGCGCCCGTCGGCGAGCACCGGCGGGCCGCCGCCCCGGAGCACCGTGACGTGCAGGCGGGCGTCGCGGATCGCGGCCTTCTGCTCCTCCACCACCTCGTCGGCGAGCCGGTCCGGCTCGAGCGCGGTGCGGAGGAGCGGCGCCTGCCCGGCCTCGAGGCTCGCGAAGTCCGCCAGGTTGTCGACGACCCGGGTCAGCCGGACGACGGACTGGACCATCGTCTCGACGACCCGCTGCTGCTGCGCGGTGAGCGCGCCGAGCTTCCCCGACGCCAGGATCCGCAGGTACCCCGCGAGCGGCGTCAGGGGCGTCGACAGCTCGTGGGCGAGGTTGTGGACGAACGCGCTGCGGAGCCGGCCCAGCTCCTCGACCCGCCGCGTCGCGCGCTGCGCGCCCGCGACCGCCGTCTCGAGGTGCGCGGCCATGTCGCCGGAGAACGTCTTGAGGTTCACCCGCTCGCCGTCCTCGGAGAGCCGCTCGCGCTTCCCGGCGAGGAACGCCCGCACCTCGTCGCCGAGGGTGTCCTCGTGCCCCCGCTCGACGACGCCGTCGGCGCCCGCCGCGAGGACGACGTCGTGGTCCCCCGGCGACGCGCCGACCGCGACGAAGGGGACCCCGGCGAGGGACCGCTCGCGCTTCAGCCTAGCCGTGAGCTCCGCCCCCTCGATGTCCGGGAGGTGCACGTCCGCGAGCACGAGGTCGGGGGGCAGCGTGAGCGCCCGGGCGATCCCGTCGAGCCCCGACACGGTGAGGTCGACGGTGAAGCCCTCCCCCTCGAGCAGCACCCGGAGGCGCTCCCGGAGCCCCTCATCGGACTCGATGCAGAGCACGCGGCGCGGCATGACTTCGCCTCGCCCGGAACATAAGCGCGGCCTAGTCCCCGCGCGCGCGATCCGCCCACCAGCGACGCAGCTCGGCCTCGAGCGCCGGACCATCGTTCAGCGCGGGATCGTCCAGGACCCGGTCGAGGAGGTGCCGGAGCGCCTCGCCGACGTGGGGCCCCGGCCCCGCCCCGAGCACCGCCATCGCGCCCCGGCCGTCGAGGGCCAGATCCGGCGTCGACAGCGGCGAACCGTCGCGCCGGATCTGCGAGAGCCGCGCTTGCAGTTCTTTCACCTCGAGCCGGCCCCGCCGGGCGACGCGCGCCGGCTGCGAGCCGGCCTCGGCGCCGGCGAGGGCGAGCAGCGCCTCGCCGCGATCGGGCCCCGCCCCGGAAAGCCAGCGGCGGACCTCCCGGGCGGACGAGGGCAGGACCGGGCCCCGAATGGCGAGGCGGCAGGCGTGGGCCCGCACGAGGGCGGCCACCTCGTCGGACACCCGCCGGGGCTGACGAAGGTCCACCAGGATCGACTCGACCGCGGCAGCGCCGAGGGGGTGGAGGAGGGCGGCGAGCCGCAGCGCGGGCTCCGGGGGCACCGCGCCCAGCGCCCGGGCGGCGTGGTCCTGCACCTTCCGCGGGAGCGCGGCGAGCGGCGGCAGCACGACGCCGAGCAGCCCCGTCGAGCGCATGAGTCCGACCGCCCGCGCCGCGTCCCGGGCGACCACGAGGCGCCCGAGCTCGTCGGAGATCCGCTCCACCGCCACCCGCGCGACGACCGGCAGCGCCGCAGGGATGGCCCGGCGCGTCGCCGGGGCGAGCCCGTACCCGAGCTGCGCCGCGAATCGGACGGCGCGCATCGGGCGGAGGCCGTCCTCGGCGAACCGCTCCGCCGCGTTCCCCACCGCGCGGACGATCCGCCGGGCCATGTCGGCGCGCCCGCCGTGCGGGTCGCGGAACTCGCCCGCGATGGGGTCCCAGGCGAGGGCGTTCATCGTGAAGTCGCGCCGCTCGAGGTCGGCCTCGAGGTCGGTGTGGAAGGTGACCGACTCCGGCCGCCGCCCGTCGACGTAGGGCCCCTCGCCGCGGAAGGTCGTGACCTCGATGGCGAGGCCGCCCGCGACGACCGTGACCGTGCCGTGCTCGATGCCGGTCGGCACGACCTTGCGGAAGAGCGCGGTCACCTGCTGCGGCGTCGCCGGGGTCGCGACGTCGAAGTCCGCCGCCTCGCGCGGGCGGTGCAGGAGCAGGTCGCGCACGGCGCCCCCGACGATCCAGGAGCGGTGACCGGCCGCTCCGAGGCGGCGCAGGACCTCGAGGAGCGGGGCCGGGAGCCCGTCCCGGGCGCGGGCGAGGGCGGCGGGGACCCGCATCGGCGTCACCTAGTGGACCGCGGCGCGCTCCTCCTCGGCGCGGTCGAGGAGGCGGAAGTAGAGGCGGATGAGGGAGACGCGGGCCGAGTCGCCGAGGCCCGCGATCGCGGCGCGCGCGGCGGGCAGGGGCTCCTTGCAGATGGTGAGGAGCGCGTGCCCCACCTCGTCGGCGTCCTCGCAGGCGACGGACGCGTCGGGGAGCGCGAAGGCGGCGAGGATCGCATCCCGGTCGAAGAGCGGGTGGTGCCCCCGGAGCCCCTGCGAGAGGAGCGAGCCCAGGCGACCCGGTGCGAGCGTCGCGATCTTCTCCTTCGCCTTCTCCATCCGATCCCCCTCCCCTGGCTCGGCGCGCCCGCCTCCCGGGCGCGCGAGCGGCCTGTGTATCACACCGCGCCCGCGGCGAAGGGGGCAGAAGACGTGACGCCGTGACGCCATCGGTCGCCCGCGGGGAGGTCCACGTCTCTCGCCTGCGAGTCACACGCGGCAAGGCTCCCGGGAACGGAGCGGGACTCCCCGGTCACGCCGGCGGCCGGCTCGGCACCCTCGCTCGCCGCAGCGCGGCGAGGGCGGCGAGCGCGGCGCAGAATCGCCCGGGACTCTGCGACGAGGCGGCGGGAGCGCTCCATCGTGGCCCGTGCGCGGCGGATCTCCTGCGTCAGCTCCGGCCATCGCTCGGGACCGGCGGGCGGCGGGAACGCCACGAGTCGACCCGCCGGCTCCAGCGCCCCGGTCCGCGCGCAGCTCGTGAACGCGCCGCCGCGCACCTCGGTCAGCGCGGACCGGAGGTTCCGCGCCGCAGCGAGGAGGCGTCCCCACCGGTTCCGGGTCGGCTCGAGCCGCGCAGCCACGATCGCTCGCACGTACGCCTGCCGGGCGAGCTCGAGTCGGGCCTGGGCGTGCACGGCTCACAAGGAGCGCACGGTGACCGCCCCCTGAAAGCACCCGCCCGGCGCGTCCGGGGCGCCGGGTCAGGTCACGGCGGCGAGCATCGCCGCGATCGCGGCGACCACGGCGAGCGGTCCCACGACCGCGAGCGCCACCGCGATCGGCCAGGAGTCCGGCTCCCCGGCGCGCACCTCCACTGGCACGGCGGTCGCCGCGTTCATCGTCTGGAGCGTGGCCGCTCGGTCGCCGTGCGCAGGGTCGTGGGGCATGCGCCGAAAGGTCGGCCTTCCGAGCGCGGGCGGAAGAGCCGGCGAGGGGGCGTGGCCAAGGTGCGCTGCGGTTGGCGAATGTGCGCCCAGTTCATCCGGCGCATCCGCGGCCCCTCAGTGCGTGGCCGGCTGATCCGGCGGACCGCTCTTCACCTCCTGGAGCGTCTCGCCGGCCTCCTCGTCGGTCGAGGCCTCGGCGAGGTCCTGGAGGCTCACGATCCCCACCAGCTTCCCCTGGTCGTCGCACACCATGACGCGCGACTTCCGGCGCTCCTTCATGAGCTCGGCGACCTCCTGCGCGTCGTCGTCCGGCCGGCAGGAGACCACGTCCTTCGTCATGAAGCTGGAGAGCTTCTGGTCGGGCGACCGGCCCTCGGCGAGGACGCGGATCGTGAGGTCGCGGTCGGTGATCGCCCCGACCGGCCTTCCGTCGTCGTCGCAGATCGGGACGAACCCGATGTTCTCGTCCCGCATCAGCTTCGCGCAGTCGATGACGCTGTCGGACGAGCGGCAGCACTTTGCGGCGCTCATCAGCTCTTGCACGCGCACGGCGCCCTCCTCGCGGTCTCGCCGCTCGATACGAGCCAAGGTGGGGCGCGCCGGCGACGGGCGCAGCGCGAGCGCCCGGGCGGGGGCGCGCCCTACCCGCCGACGGCGGTCCACTCGGTGGACGACGCGCGGGCCGTCGTGCCTGCCACGAGCGCGAGGACCTGCCCGATGTCGGCGGCTTGGCGAGGTGGAAGTCGAACCCGGCCCCTTGCCCGCGCGGCGCGGTCGACTTCCTCCGGCGACGCATACCCGCTGATCGCGACGAGCCGCCCTGGCCGGTGCACGGACGCCGCGGTGAGCGGACTGGTTCCGGCCGGCCGCCCAGCCGATCGCGGACCGCGCGACCGGCTTCCGGAAGGCCCGCTTCCCACGGCGTCCGCGAGGGGCCGTAAGCTGGGGACATGAGCACGCCGCCCGCGCCGGATCTCGGGATCCGCCCTGCTCCGACGAGCGGGGCGGTGGTCGGCCTCGCGGCGGCGGCGCTCTTCGGCGCGAGCACGCCCGTCGCGAAGCTGCTCGTGCCCGGCTCGGGCCCGGTGGTGCTCGCGGGCCTCCTCTACCTGGGCGCCGGGCTGGGGCTCGCGGTGGCGGCGACGGCCCGCCGCCGCGGCGCCGAGGCCCCCCTCCGGCGCCCCGACCTCCCGGTGCTCGGCGGCGTGATCGTCGCCGGCGGCGTGGTCGGGCCCGTCCTCCTCGTCCTCGGGCTCGCGCACCTCTCCGGAACCGCCGCCTCGCTCCTCCTCAACCTCGAGGCCCCCTTCACCATCGCCCTCGCGGTGGTCCTGCTGCGGGAGCGCCTGTCGACGCGGGAGCTCGCGGGCGCGGGCGCGGTGGTCCTCGGCGCGGCCGCGCTGGCCTGGGCGCCGGGCCCGCTCGCCGCCGACGCGACCGGGGTCGCCTGCGTCGCCGGCGCCTGCGCGGCGTGGGCGGTGGACAACAACCTGAGCCAGCGGCTCTCGCTGCGCGATCCCGTGGCGGTCGCGCGGGCGAAGGCGCTCGCCGCCGGCGCGCTCAATGTCGTGCTGGGGCTCGCCCTCGGTGAGCGCCTCCCGTCGCCAGGTCACGTCGCGGGGGCGCTCGCGACGGGCGCGCTCGGGTACGGCGCGAGCCTCGTGCTGTTCCTCCTCGGGATGCGAGCGCTCGGCGCGGCGCGGCAGGCGGCCTACTTCGCGACGGCGCCGTTCATCGGCGCCACGCTCGCGATCCCGCTCCTCCGCGAGCGCCCTCCCGTCGCCCACCTCGCCGCCGGCGCGCTGATGGCGGCAGGTGTCCTCGCCATGGTCCGCGCGCGCCACGGGCACCCGCACGTCCACCAGGCGTTCGAGCACGAGCATGGCCACGTCCACGACGAGCACCACCGCCACGCCCACGAGGGACCGGTCACCGAGCCGCACTCGCACGTGCACGGGCACGCGCCGCTCGTCCACGACCACGCCCACCTGCCGGACATCCATCACCGGCACGGGCACTGACGCGGCCCGGGGCGATGCGGCCCCCGCGGGACCGGGACGCCGGCAGCGGCTGCCCGACCCGGGGCCTGGGGCCCCCGGCGGAGCGGCCCCCAACCTTCCTTCGCGGCGGCGCCCGGCGCGCGAAAAGCACGCCCGCCATGCGTCTTCGCAAGGCGTCCGTCGCAGTGACCGCCGTCGCCCTCGGGCTCGTGCTGGCGGGCCTCGTCGCGGAGGGAGCCATCCGGCTCCTCGCGCCGCAGCCCATGTCCTTCCCCAGGTTCTACGCGCCCGACGCGAGCGCCGGGTACCGCCTCGCGCCGGAGCACCGCGAGCGGCTCACGACCGGTGAATATGCCATCGACGTGCGGACCAACGTGCTCGGATGTCGGGGCGCGGAGCCGAGCGCGCGGCCGGGGGACGTCCACGTACTCGTGCTCGGGGACTCGTTCATGTTCGGGGCCGGCGTCGACGACGACGAGGTCATGAGCGCACGGCTCTCTGCGGCGCTGAGGAAGAGGTCGCCCGACGCGACGTACGACGTCCTGAACGCCGGTGTTCCCGGATACGGGCCGCTCGAGTACCGCCTGCGGTACGAGGAGCTCCGGGAGTCGTTCCGGCCCAGGATCGTCGTGATCGGGATCTACGTCGGGAACGACCTCTTCGACTGCCTCCGCGAGAAGCCGGAGTACATGGTCGACCGGGGCTTCCTGATCTCCACGTCCGCTCCGCACGTGACCGCCTGGCGCGCCTGGCCCAAGCTGAACCTCCACTCGTACCGCCTCGCGAGCCGCGTCCTGCAGCGGCTGCGGCTGACGAGCGCAGGCGATCGGGAGTCGTACTCCGAGAAGCTCGCAGCGATGTTCTCCGACCGTCCGACCACCGAGGCGGCAGCGCGCGACCCGTGGCCGAGGTTCGACACCGCGATCCGCGAGCTGATCCGCGAGATCCGCGCGGACGGGCGCGAGCCGCTCCCGGTGATCGTGCCCATGCGCATCCAGGTGGACGACGAGGCGTGGGGCCGGTTCGTGCGCGAGGTCGGCGACGGCCGGTCCACGATGGACCGGCTCCTCCCCCAGACCCGGATGCACGCGGTCTTCGACGAGCTCGCGGTGCCGTACGTCGACCTCACGCCCGTCTTCGCGTCGAGCGGGGCCGGCGAGCTGTACCTCCAGCTCGACGGGCACTGGAACGCGCGCGGTCACGCCGTCGCGACCGAGGCGGTCGCCGACGAGGTCGCCCGGATGCTGCGCGGACGCGAGTTCAGGTGAGGCCGGCTCGAGCCCGTATCCACGGTCGCGTGAGCTTCACGTCACGCCCCAGCTGGTTCATCGCCTACGCGCTCGGCCTACTTCCCTCGGCGGTCGCGGCGAACCTCGCCTCGGCGCGGAGGAAGCTCGGCCTCGCGTCGCGCGCGGAGCTCGTCCGCGAGTTCGCGTCCCTGGTGCGCGCCGGCGAGGTTCGCGAGCCACAGCCTCCGGGTGCGTGACGCGCCCGGCCCAACCGCGTGACTCCTTGACCATGGCGCTCCCGGATCGGGCCATCCATCTCGACGCGCAGGAGGAGATCGCGATGTGTGCGTCCGGGTACCTCGACACGGCTGAGGGGCAGGTCGGAGTGAAGTCGCGAAAGAGGAGGGCGAGCGCCGGCACGGTCTCCGTGCTGCTCGCGGCAGCGACCGCAGTCCTGCTCGCCCTCGCGAGTGCGTGGTTCGTCACGGGTGCAGGGAGCGACTACCCGGAGCCGGTCGTCGCGGCGGAGTGACGGCGGCCGGTCTCCGCCGCGGCGCGGCCGGAGATCGGGTGCCGTCGACGTACGCACCCGACCGGCTGAGCAGGACGTGACAGTACGTTCTCTGCCCGAGCTCGGGCCAGGGCGGGATGGTGCGACATCGCCGGGCGGTCGGGCAGCCCGCCGAAACCGCGGCCGCCAGGAGCGCCGCCGCGTGCTCGCTCAGACGCGTCGCGGTAGCGTCCTCGATACGCGGGGACCGCGACCACGCGGAAGCGCGACGCGCGGCGAGTTGAAGTGGCCCCGGCGGGACTCGAACCCACGGCCTACGGTTTAGGAAACCGCCGCTCTATCCACCTGAGCTACGGGGCCAGATCGAAATCGAAGACGCGGTATAGCACACCCGTCGCGGTGTCCCGCGTCCTCGAGCAGACCGGCGAGCAGGCACGCAGCGTCACTGTGAGCGCGCGCTGGGCGGGTCCAGGTCCTGGGACGGGTGCACCGCCCCGGGCCCGCCCGGACGGGCGAGGCGCGCGCGCACGAGCACCTGGAGCGGCATGCGCCGGCCGTCGGCGAGGACTACTGTGCGTCCGTGCGAGGAGGCCGGGCCGTCAGCCGAACGTATCTTCTCCCCGGGGGCGGGGCGGCAGGTCGGCGAACGACCCTCCCGCGCCAAGGAGGAGCTCGATGCGAACTGCAAGGATGCTGATCGTGGGCGGAGTCGTGGCCGCCCTGTTCTCTCTGTTCTCTCGTGCCGACGCCGCGCAGCAGTCTCAGAAGGGCGCGTGCAAGGCGGACGTGCAGAAGCTGTGCAAGGACGTGCAGCCCGGGGAAGGGAAGATCCTGGAGTGCCTCAAGACGCACCAGGCGGAGGTGTCCGCCCCGTGCGCCAGCCACATCAAGCAGGTGCAGGGGGCGATGAAGCAGGTCTCCCAGGCCTGCGAGCCGGACGTCGAGAAGTACTGCTTCGACGCCCCGATCGGCAAAGGCGGGATCGCGAGCTGCCTGAAGAAGCACTCGAACGATCTCTCGGCCGACTGCAAGGCGGCGGTGGCAAGCGTGAAGCAGAAGAAGTGACGCGGCGGCGTTCGCCGCCTGCGCTGCGCGATCCGGGATCGGAGGATCGGGGGCTCCACTGCCCCGATCCGCCCTTCCCGGATCGCGTGGTTTCTCGCGGCCGCGGGCCCTCCGCCCTGCCCCGGTCGCCGACAGGGCACGCGCCGGCCGCTCCTCTTTCAGACCATCGCGAATCCTAGTCCGGCTCCGAGCGCGCCGACCGCCCGACGTTCAGGCCCTCGGCCCTCGGGGCAGGGGCCGGGGCCACCAGGTCCCGTACGGGGCGAGCCCGATGCGGGACGCGGACCGTCGGATCAGGTTCTTCCCAGCAACCACCACGCAGGGCCCGCCCAGCGCGGGTCTCGAGAGGGGACAACCATGAGACGTGTCATCCTGACGGCGGCCGTGGCCCTGGCCGCAGGGTTCGCGAGCGACGCGAGGGCCGCCGACAAGTTCGAGCTGTCGATCCAGGGGCAGGTCGGAGCGGGCGAGACGGCGCGAGACGTGAACACCGACCTCAACGTCGTCTACGGCGCGATCCTCGGGCTCCACTTCGCCGGCCCGCTGGGGCTCGAGCTGGACTACCAGCACGCCGAGAACGACGTGAGCGGGACCGCCGGTCTCGCCACGCTCAAGCAGGACGGCGTGTTCGGGCACGTGCGCTTCGATCTCGGTAGCGCGCAGGTGGTGCCGTTCCTGTATGCCGGCGCGGGATGGGTGCACTTCCGCGGCAGCTCGTCGGTGCTCAACGAGTCCGTCAATCGCCTCGTGATCCCGGCGGGTGCCGGCCTGGAGTTCCACGCGAGACCGCTCGTCGTCGGCGCCCGCGCCGAGTACCAGTGGAACACGAGCGAGATCTCCGGCCAGCACGTCGACTACTGGAAGGCGGTCGGGACAATCGGGTTCCGCTTCTAGGAGCGGGGGACGGCAACCGCCTCGTCGCGATCGAGCATCGCGGCGAGCTCCCGGAGGGTGACGTCCTGGGGTGAGCCCCGGAGCGCCGCGTCGGTGGCGTGCACCACCTGCCGGAGCTCCGGGCCCACGTGACGCTCCATCACCGCGCGGACCATCTCGGCGGCCGCGTCGCGGCGGAGCGCATCCCGCACGTCGGACACCCGGATCGCGCCGGGATCCCGGGCCGGGACCCAGCCGCCCTCGCGGCCGGCCTCGGCGCGGGTGAGCAGGCTCGCCCGGGCGAGGGCCTCGAGGACCTCGTCGACCGTCAGCGACGAGACCCCGACGCGGTCCGCGAGCGCGACCGCGTCGCGCCACGGGCCGGTCGAGAGGAACGCGCGCGCGACGTGCGCCGCGACCACGACCGCGAGCGTCTCCCGCAGCGCCTGGTCCGCCCGCAGCGCCCGGAAGCGCTGGCGCGCCGCGCGCTCGTTCTGGTGGCTCGCGCCGACCTGCGCGCCGGCCAGGACGACGAGCCAGGAGACGTACGTCCAGACCAGGAAGACGGGGATCGCGCTCAGCACCGAGTAGAGCGCGTTGTAGCCCGCCACGCCCACCTGGAACCGGACGTAGAGCACCAGCGCTCCTTGCCACAGCAGCGCCGCCACGGCAGCGCCGAGCGCGGCCGACGCCGGCCGGGTGCGGACGTTCGGAAGGATCACGTAGGTCGCGAAGAACGCGAGGCCGACGACCGCGAACGGCGCGAGCTGCAGCAGGAAGTCGATCATCGCGCCGAGCCCGAGCGCGTTCCGGAGGACGACCACGACCATCGAGCTCTGGGCCGCGGTGATCGCCGCCGCGGCGACGGTGACGAGCAGCGGCGCGATGACGAGGAGCGTGACGTAGTCGGTCACCTGGCGGAGGAAGGAGCGCCGGGCCCGCGCACCCCAGATCTGGTTCAGCGTGTCCTCGACGCTCGAGAGCAGGGCGATGCTGGTGTAGATGAGGACGACGAGGCCGGCGGCGCCGAGCTTCGAGACGTCGGTGCGATCCACGAACTGCAGGACCCGCTCCATCGACGTGAGCAGCGCGCGGTTCGCGCCGAACGTCTCCTCGAGGTACGGGCGCAGCGTGCCGTCGACGAAGGTCCGGTACGCGCCGAATCCCTTGAGGACCGCGAACGTGAAGGCGAGGAACGGCACGATCGACAGGACGCTGTAGTACGTCAGCGCGGCGGCCCGGACCGTCAGCCGGTTTGCGTCGAAGCCGAGGACGGCCGTGTACGCCACGCGGCTCGCGCGGTAGAGGAGCGCCTGCCCCCGCCGCAGCTCGGCGACCCGGACCGCCCAGATCCGCTCCGCGAAGAACAGGCGGGCGCGCGCGAGCAGGCCGCGCAGGTCCGTTCGCGGGCGCAGGTCGGGCGCGACGCGTGTCGTCACCTCCACGATGTCGGGACGGCCGGGTGCCGGGGCAAGGCGGAGCCGAGCGGGCGTCGTCTCACCACATCGGACCGTAGCGCCCGCCGTGGGTACGGGCGGAGCGGCACGGCGGCCGACACCCCTCACCCGCTCCTCCGCGCGCGACCTCCGGGGACGCCTCAGGGAGCTCGGGGGCTGGTCCGGATGCCCGACGCCCCCTCCTGCGCGCATCGTGACTGGCGGCGGGCGTTTGCCGATCGCCGGCGGGCGCAGAAGAACGAGGGCGACCGATCGATGTGGAACTGGTTCCTGGAGCTGCTCCGCCAGCACCCCGAGATGGCGCTCTTCCTGACGCTCGCCCTCGGGTACTGGATCGGGAAGATCAAGATCGGGCCCATCAAGGCGGGCGCCGTGCTCGGCGTCCTCATCGCGGGGGTGATCATCGGGCAGATCGGCATCAAGGTGTCCGCCGACCTCAAGACCGCTCTGTTCCTGCTGTTCCTCTTCTCGATCGGCTACCGCACCGGCCCACAGTTCTTCAGCGGCCTGAGGACGAGCGGGTTTCCGCAGATCTCGCTCACCCTGCTGTGGGTCTTCAGCGCGCTCGGCCTGACCTATGCCGCGGCCCGGATCTTCGGATTCGACCCCGGCACGGCCGGTGGGCTCATGGCCGGATCGACGAGCGAGTCGGCCGCGGTGGGAACCGCCAGCGATGCGATCTCCCGGCTCGGGCTCGACCAGGCCACGACCCAGCAGTACGTCGCGAACGTCGCCGTGGCGTTCGCCGTCACCTACCTCCTCGGCGTGCTGATCGTCGTCACCTTCCTCTCCCGCGTCGCCCCACGGATCCTGGGGGTGAAGGATCTCGTAGCGGAGTGCGCGAGCCTGGAGCGGAGCATGGGATCCATCGCCGAGAGCGCGGCCGCGACCGGCTATCGCACCTTCGCCGTCCGGGCCTATCGCGCCGCGGGTGCCAGCCTCGGGAAGACCGTCCGCGCCCTCGAGCAGGACTTCCTCGATCGTGGCCAGCGCATCCTCGTCCCGCGCATCCGGCGCAGCGAGGCGATCCAGGAGACGACCCCGGAGACGGTCGTCCAGGGAGGGGACGTCCTCGCCGTCATGGGGCGTCGCCCGTACGTGATCGCGGCCCAAGCCGCCATCGGCTCGGAGGTCGACGACAAGGCGCTCCTCGACGTGGGGGTCGAGTCGGTCGAGGTGGTCGTCAGCAAGCCGGCGCCGAAGGGGATCGAGCTGGGGAAGTTCATCGACAAGGTCGGCCCCGACTTCCTCCGCGGCGTCGGGGTCAGGAAGATCTCCCGTGGCGGCGCCGAGCTGCCGCTCGCCTTCGGTACCCAGCTCGTCCACGGGGACGTGGTCACGCTGGTCGGGTTCCCCGGGGACGTCACACGCGTCGCCTCCGCCATCGGATTCGCCGACCGCGACACCAACGTCACCGCGCTGGGCCTGGTCGCGGCCACCGTCTTCGTCGGCGGGGTGATCGGCATCCCAGCGCTGCACGTCGGGCGACTCGCGCTCGGGCTCAGCCAGAGCGTCGGCGTGCTGTTGGCCGGCCTCGTCCTCGGCTGGTTGCGCTCGGTGAACCGCCGGAATCCCGCGGTTGCCGGACGCAGCGGCGGCGCTCTTCGAGTCCCTCGGGCTCACGACCTACCTCGGCGTGCTTGCGCTCAGCGCGGGGCCCAGCTTCGTCGCAGGGCTGAAGCAGTCGGGCCTGCGTCTCGTCCTCGCGGGAGCGGTGCTCGTCATCCTCCCTCACCTCGTCACCCTGCTCGCAGGGAAGTACGTCTTCCGGATGCACCCCGGCATCCTCCTCGGCGTCTGCTGCGGCGCGGGGACCACGACGCCGTCGCTCGCGGCGGTGCAGGAGGTCGCGCGCAGCAAGATCCCCACGCTCGGCTACGGCGTCCCCTACGCGATCGGAAACATCTTCCTCGCGCTCTGGGGGTCCGTGATCGTCATGCTCGTTCATTGAGAGGGACTCACGATGGAAGTGCTCCACTGGCTCGCCGAGTCGTTCCGGAAGAACCCGGAGCTCGCGATCTTCCTCACCCTCAGCCTCGGGTACTGGGTCGGGGCCCGAAGGCTGGGGCGCTTCAGCCTCGGCGCCGTCACCGGCACGCTGCTCGTCGGCGTCCTGGTCGGCCAGCTCGGCATCACGATCTCACCGAACGTCAAGTCGGTCTTCTTCCTGATGTTCCTCTTCGCGGTGGGCTACGGCGTGGGCCCGCAGTTCTTCCGGGGCCTCAAGAGCGACGGCCTGCCCCAGGTCCTCTTCGCCGTCGTCATCTGCGTCCTCTGCCTCTTCGTCACCTGGGCCTGCGCCAAGATCGCGGGCTTCGACGCGGGCACCGCGGCCGGGCTGCTCTCCGGGGCGCAGACCATCTCGGCGGTCATCGGGGTCGGGACCGACACCGTCAACGGCCTCAACCTGCCGGCCGACCAGAAGAAGGCGATGGTGGACCACATCCCCGTCGCGTACGCGGTCACGTACATCTTCGGGACGGCGGGGACCGCGTGGCTCCTGGCCTCGCTGGGCCCCCGGCTGCTCAAGGTCGACCTCCCGGCAGCCTGCAGGGCCTACGAGGCCAAGATGGGCCGCGGGCAGGCCGAGGGGCTCACCGCCTACCGGATGTTCACGGCGCGCACCTACCGGCTCGACGAACCTGCGCGCGTCGGGGGCACCGTCCGCAGCCTCGAGGCCATGTTCACGGCCGCGGGGAGCTGGCGCGTGTTCGTCCAGAAGGTGCACCGGGGCGAGCAGATCATCGAGGCCGGCCCGGACGTGAGGCTCGAGGCGGGGGACGTCATCGCGCTCTCGGGCCGGCACGAGGCGCTCGTGGCGGCGAGCAACCGGGCGGGCAGTCAGGAGGTCGACGACCCCGACCTCCTGAAGACCCCGGTCCAGGTGCTCGACGTCGTCCTGACCAACAAGGAGGTCGCGGGGAAGACCATCGCGGAGATCGCGGCGGCCGAGGCCTTCCGCGACCTGGGGCGCGGGGTGTTCCTGCGCAAGGTCGTCCGCGCCGACCAGGAGATGCCGCTCGTCCCCGGCCTCAAGCTCGACCGAGGCGACCGGCTGATGCTCGTCGGGGGGAAGGCCGAGGTCGATCGGCTCGCGGAGCGCCTCGGCTACCCGGACCGGCCCTCGACGCAGACGGACATGGTCTTCGTGGGCGCCGGGATCGTCATCGGCGGGCTCATCGGCCTGCTCGCGGTCCGCGTCGGCGGCGTCCCCATCTCCCTCTCCACCTCCGGCGGCGCGCTCATCCTGGGCCTGGTGTTCGGGTGGCTGCGCTCGGCGCGGCCGACCTTCGGGCGCATCCCGGACGCGGCGCTCTGGTTCATGAACTCCGTCGGCCTGACCGCCTTCATCGCGGTGGTCGGCATCAGCTCCGGCCCCAAGTTCGTGGACGGGCTCCGGGCGCTCGGGCTGCCGCTCTTCGTCGCCGGGATCGTCGCCACGTCCCTGCCGATGATCGCCGGGATCTACATCGGCAAGTACCTCTTCAAGTTCGATCCGGCGATCAACCTCGGCGCGAACGCGGGGGCGCGCGTCACGACGGCGGCCCTCGGCCAGCTCACCGAGGCGGCGAGGAGCCAGGTCCCGGCGCTCGGCTACACGATCCCGTACGCGATCAGCAACACCCTCCTCATCATCTGGGGAATCGTCATCGTACTGCTGATGCGGTAGGGGCGCGGGCCGCCCCGCCGCGAAAGGAGAGAGACGTCATGACCGTACTCGCACCCGGACTCAAGACCGGCCGCGCCCGGCAGCGGGCGCTCCGCCAGCTCTCGCCGTTCGAGCTCAAGGACCACCTCATCGGGCTCGCCAAGACCAACGAGCAGAAGAGCACCGTGATGATGCTCAACGCCGGCCGCGGCAATCCGAACTGGATCGCCACCGAGGCCCGCGAGGCGTACTTCCTGCTCGGGACGTTCGCGATCGGGGAGAGCAGGCGCACCCGCGACGAGGGCATCCTCGCCGGGATGCCCGACCGGCCGGGGATCGGGGATCGGCTGAAGCGGTTCCTCGTCACGCACCGCGACGCCCCCGGGGCGGACTTCCTCGGCAAGGTCTACGAGTACGGGCAGCAGCGCGGCTTCGACCCCGACGCGTGGGTGCACGAGCTCGCGGACTCGATCATCGGGGACAACTACCCGGTGCCCGATCGGATGCTCGTGCACTGCGAGAAGATCATCCACGACTACCTCGTGAAGGAGCTGTGCGGCGGCCGCGCGCCCAAGGGGCGCTTCAATCTCTTCGCCGTCGAGGGCGGGACGGCGGCGATGTGCTACATCTTCGACTCGCTCGTCAACAACGGGCTGCTCGAGAAGGGCGACACCATCGCCCTGATGCTCCCCACCTTCACGCCGTACATCGAGGTCGCGCACCTCGAGCGCTTCTCCTTCAAGAATCGTCCCCGTCGAGGCCGACGACATCCGCGAGGACGGCGCGCACTCCTGGCACTACAGCCAGAAGCAGCTCGAGAAGCTCGGCGACAAGCGCATCAAGCTCGCCGTGTGCGTCAACCCCAGCAACCCGCCGTCGGTGGCGCTCTCCCCGGACGAGATCAAGACGATCGTCAACGCGGTGAAGCGGCGGAACCCCGGGCTCATCGTCGTCACCGACGACGTCTACGGCACGTTCGTGGAGGACTTCCGGTCGCTCATGGCCGAGCTCCCGCGCAACACCATCGGCGTCTACTCGTTCTCGAAGAACTTCGGCTGCACCGGGTGGCGGCTCGGGGTGGTCGCCATCCACGAGCAGAACGTGATGGACGACGCCATCGCCAAGCTCCCCGCGGCCTGGAAGAAGCGGCTCCACACGCGGTACGCGCCGCTCACCCTGGAGCCCGAGAAGATCAAGTTCATCGACCGCATGGTCGCCGACAGCCGCAGCGTGGCGCTCAACCACACCGCCGGCCTGTCGCTGCCGCAGCAGGTGCAGATGGCGCTCTTCGCCCTGACGCACCTCCTCGACGCCCAGGACGCCTACAAGCACCTCACCATGCAGATCGTGCGGCGGCGGCGTGACCTGCTCTGGAAGGGGCTGGGGCTGCCGCCGCCGCACCACGATCCCTTCCGCGCCTGGTACTACGTCGAGCTCGACCTCGAGGTGTGGGCCCGCCGCGTGTACGGCGACGACTTCTTCGAGTACCTGCGGGCTCACTACGAGCCGGTCGACTTCCTGTTCCGCGTCGCGGAGAAGTCTTCGGTGATCCTCATGGACGGCGGCGGCTTCGGGGGGCCGCCCTGGTCGGTGCGCGTGTCGCTCGCGAACCTCGCGGAGCAGGAGTACGAGAACATCGGCGCGTTCATGAAGGAGGCCGCGGCGGAGTACGTCGAGGCCTGGAAGAGCGGGAAGGCCGGCAAGCGGGTCGCGCCGGCGGGCGCCCGCAGGGCCGCCGCCCGCACGACGCGCCGCCGCTAGCGGGACCGGCCGCGTCGTGTGGGCGCGATCGGAGCCCCTCGTGCAGGTCACCTCGCGCGCCCCCGCCGGGCGGCGCGGCCGCCCCGCCCTCGGTGCGTGGCGCGAACGCAGGCTTCGCCAATCTGAGGGGACCTGCCTCGCCGCGGGACGAAGCCTAGCTTGGGCAAGGTCCGCAGGAGCAGCGGCCGCCGCGACCACCAATCGGGACCCGGCCCGCTGAGCGAGGAAGCCATGCGTCGGATCCGCAGCCGCCTGCCGTCCTCGGCGCCCTCGCTCGCGCGGCGCGTCGCCGCCCTCGCCGCGGCCGGACTCGTCGCCGCCTGCTCCGGGAAGGACGAGAAGAAGGCGCCGCCCGTCCCCGAGGTCATCGTCACCGAGGTCGTCCAGCGCGACGTTCCCATCGGCGCGGACCTGACCGGAACGCTCAAGGGCGACGTGGACGTCGAGATCCGCGCGCGCGTCGAGGGGTTCCTCCAGTCGATCGACTACCGGGAGGGCTCGGAGGTGAAGAAGGGGCAGCTCCTCTTCACGATCGACGACCAGCCGTACCGCGCCAAGCTCGCCGAGGCGAAGGGCGAGCTGGCGCGCGCGGAGTCCACGCTCTCGAAGGCGACCCTCGACGTGCGACGGTACACCCCGCTCGTCGCGCAGCGTGCCGTGAGCCAGGCCGAGCTCGACAACGCCATCGCGCTGCAGCGCTCGGCGAAGGCCCAGGTCGACGCGGCCCGGGCCACCGTCGAGGAACGCCGAGCTCAACGTCGGCTACACGCGCCTCGTCTCGCCGATCGACGGGCTCGCCGGCCAGGCGCAGCGCAAGGTCGGCGACCTCGTCGGGAAGGGGGAACCCACGCTCCTCGCCACGGTCTCGACCATCGACCCGATCCGCGTGAGCGTGAACCTCCCCGAGGCCCTGTACCTCAGGTACCGCGCCCGGATCCCATCGGGGGGCGCGGCGCCGGCCAAGCCCACCGAGGACCAGCCCGGCGCGGAGCTGGTCCTCGGAGACGGGACCCTGTACCCGGAGCGCGGCCACCTGGTCCTCGTCGATCGCGCCGTGGATCCGACGACGGGCACCCTCCACGCCGACCTCGCCTTCCGCAACCCGGAGAAGCTCCTGCGGCCGGGCCTGTACGCGAAGGTGCTCTACCGCGAGGAGGTGCGCCGCGGAGCGCTGCTCGTCCCGCAGCGCGCGGTGCCGAGCTGCAGGGGCAGTACTCGGTCGTCGTCGTGAACGCCGACGGAAAGGCGGAGACCCGCACGGTGAAGCCCGGACCGCGCGCCGGGAAGCTCTGGATCATCGATCAGGGCGTGAAGCCCGGCGAGCGGGTGATCGTGGAGGGCGCGCTCAAGGTCCGCGACGGCATGGCGGTGAACGCGAAGGCCGCTCCCGAGGCGCTCGAGCCCGCCGCCGCGGGCTCGCAGGCGGGCGGCGCCGCCGGCGGCGGCACCGCCTCGAGCGGCGGGGACGCCGGCGGCCCCGGCTCGGGGGGCGGGGCGGAGACGCCCCCACCCGCGGAGCAGCCCGGGTCCACGCCGCCGAGGTGAGGCATGGGGAACTTCTTCATCCGCCGCCCGATCGTGGCGATGGTGATCTCCATCGTCACGGTGATCGTCGGGCGCGGTCGCGCTCTCCCGCCTCCCCATCGCGCAGTACCCCGAGATCACGCCGCCGCTCATCCAGGTCACCACCACGTACATCGGCGCCAGCGCGCTCGACGTGGAGCAGTCGGTGGCGACGCCCATCGAGC
This sequence comes from uncultured delta proteobacterium, assembly GCA_963739565.1. Lineage (GTDB taxonomy): Bacteria > Myxococcota > Myxococcia > Myxococcales > Anaeromyxobacteraceae > Anaeromyxobacter. The sequence goes on from CAVUBF010000004.1 coordinate 329,365, forward strand.
AGCAGGTGAACGGCGTCGAGCAGTCATGATCTACATGAAGTCCACCAACGCCAACGACGGCACCCTCAAGCTCGAGGTGTCGTTCGAGGTCGGGCTCGGACCTCGACATCTCGAACGTCCTCACCCAGAACCGGGTCTCGCAGGCGACCCCGTCCCTGCCCGTGGACGTGAAGAACTACGGCGTGAACGTGAAGAAGTCGCTCTCCTTCCCGCTCATGCTGGTGACGCTCACCTCGCCGTCCGGCGCGTACGACTCGAACTTCCTCTCCAACTACGCGCTCATCAACATCAACGACCAGCTCGCCCGCATCAGCGGCGTGGGCCAGGTGACGCTCTTCGGCGGCTCCGACTACGCCATGCGGATCTGGGTGCGGCCCGACCGGCTCCAGCGCGCTGGGGCTCACGGTCACCGACCTCGTCGAACGCGGTGAAGGCAGCAGAACGTCCTCCAGCCCGGCCGGCCAGATCGGCGGCCCCCCGGCGCCCAAGGGGACCGAGTTCACCTACGTCGTCCGCACCAAGGGGCGCCTCCTCTCCGCCGAGGAGTTCGCGCGAGATCATCGTCCGCGCCAACCCGGACGGCTCGGTGGTGCGGCTCGAGCGACGTGGCCCGCATCGAGCTCGGCTCGGTGCTCTACAACGCGGTGGGACGCCTCAACGGCAAGTCCGGCGCGGTCATCGCCATCTACCAGATCCCCGGCTCGAACGCGCTCGACGTCCAGAAGGCGGTCCGCAAGACCATGGCGGAGCTCGAGACCGCGCTTCCCGACCGGCATCAAGCAGGAGGTGACCCTCGACACCACCGCCGCCATCACCGCCGGCATCGACGAGATCGTCCACACGCTCCTCGAGGCGGTGGTGCTCGTCATCCTGGTGGTCTTCGTCTTCCTCCAGAACTGGCGCGCCACCCTCATCCCGCTCCTCACGGTGCCGGTGTCGCTCATCGGCACCTTCATGGTGTTCCCGCTGCTGGGCTTCTCGGTGAACACCCTCTCGCTCCTCGGCCTCGTCCTCGCCATCGGCATCGTCGTCGACGACGCGATCGTCGTGGTCGAGGCGGTGATGCACCACATCGAGCACGGGCATGACGCCCAAGGAGGCGACCGCCCAGGCCATGAAGGAGGTCTCGGGGCCGGTCATCGCCATCGCGCTGGTGCTCACCGCCGTGTTCGTCCCGGTGGCCTTCATCAGCGGCATCACCGGCCGCCTCTACCAGCAGTTCGCGATCACCATCGCGATCTCGGTGATCTTCTCGGCGATGAACGCGCTCACCCTCTCGCCGGCGCTGTGCTCGCTCATCCTGAAGCCGAAGGGCGGCAAGCGCTCGCTGCTCCAGCCCTTCTACGACTGGTTCAACCGGGTCTTCGGCACGCTTCACCGACGGGTACCTGTCGCTCACCGGCATCCTGGTCCGGAAGGCGTTCCGGAGCACCCTCATCGTGGCCCTCGTCACCGTGGCGGCGGTGGGCATCGTGCGGAAGCATCCCGGGCGGCTTCGTCCCCGACGAGGACAACGGCTACTTCTTCGCGAACATCCAGCTCCCCGACGCCGCGTCGCTGGAGCGGACCGACGCCGTCGCGAAGCAGGTCGAGGCCATCATCGGGAAGGCGCCGGGAGTGGACTACGTCACCACCATCACCGGCTACTCGCTGCGTCTCCGGCGCCTACGCCTCGAACACCGCGTTCCTCTTCGTGTCGCTGAAGCCGTGGGAGGAGCGCAAGGCGAAGGAGGAGCACGCCTTCGCGCTCATGCAGTCGCTCAACGCGCGAGCTCGCGCGGCGAAGGTGCCCGAGGCGATGGCGGTCACCTTCGGACCGCCGCCCATCATCGGCCTCGGCACGGGCTCGGGGTTCACGATGATGCTCCAGGACCGGAGCGGGAACACGCCCGAGTACCTCGCCCAGAACGCCGAGAAGTTCCTGGCGGCGGTCCGCAAGCGGCCGGAGATCGGCATCGGCACGCACCGTCTACCGCGCCGCGGTCCCGCAGATCTTCGCCGACATCGACCGCGACAAGGTCACCAAGCTCGGCGTGCCGGTCACCGACGTGAACTCGACGCTCGGCGCGCTCCTCGGCGGCACCTACGTGAACGACTTCAACCGGTTCGGGCGCGACTACAAGGTCTACCTCCAGGCCGAGCCCGAGTACCGCGCCGACGTGAAGAGCCTCGGGCTCTTCTCGGTCCGCACCGAGAAGGGCGGCGCCGTCCCGCTCGACACGCTGGTGACCACCCGCCCACCGCCGGGCCCGAGTTCACCAACCGCTTCAACCTCTACCGCTCCGCGGAGATCACCGGGCAGCCCGGCGCCCGGCTACAGCTCGGCCCAGGCGCTGGCGGCGCTCGAGGAGACGCGCCAAGCAGGTCCTGCCCGGAGGACATGGGCTACGAGTGGTCGAACGTCTCGTACCAGGAGAAGAAGGCGGAGGGGACGGCGCGGCCTGGTCTTCGTCTTCGCCATGGTGCTGGTCTTCCTCATCCTGGCGGCCCAGTACGAGAGCTGGTCGCTCCCGATGAGCGTCCTGCTCGGGACGCCCTTCGCCGCCTTCGGCGCCTTCCTCGGCCTGTTCCTCGCCCGGCTGGGCGAGCGACGAGCTACGTCATCAACGTCTTCGCGCAGATCGGCCTCGTCATGCTGGTCGGCCTGGCCGCCAAGAACGCCATCCTCATCGTCGAGTTCGCCAAGGAGTCGCACGAGCGACAGGGGCTCGGCACATCGAGGCGGCGCTGGAGGCGGCGAAGCTGCGGCTGCGCCCCATCCTCATGACGGCGTTCGCCTTCATCCTCGGCGTCGCTTCCGCTGGTGCGCGCCGCCGGGCGCCGGCGCGGAGTGGCGCAAGGTGATGGGCATGGCGGTGTTCGCCGGGATGCTCGTCGCGACCATCCTCGGCGTCGTGCTCGTCCCGGTGCTGTTCGTGGTGGTGGAGCGGCTCATCGGCGGGACGGCGCGAGCCGGCGCGGGACGAGCGGCCGCCGGTCGGGAGCTCCCGGGCCACCCCGCCCCTTCGCGAGGTCACCCGTGAAGCGCGCCGTGCTCCTCGCCGCGGCGCTCTCCGGCGCCGCCTGCTCGTTCGCGCCCGGCGTACCGGCGGCCCGACGCCGGCGCGCCCCAGCAGTTCCGCTTCGCGAAGCCGAACGAGGCCGCCTCCGTCGCCGACCTCCCCTGGTGGGAGGTCTACAAGGACCCCGCCCTCCAGGCGCTCATCCGCGAGGCGCTCGCCGCGAACCAGGACCTCGCCCTCGCCGTCGCGCGCGTCGACGAGGCGCGGGCGGCGGCGGGCATCGCGAAGGCCGACCTGTACCCCCAGCTCGCCGCGAGCCTGAACGGTGCGTACGGGCAGCCCATCTCGAACAAGGTCCTCTCCGGGTCGAGCAACGCGGGCCCGTCAGCGGGGAAGGCGCAGCCCTTCTACTCGGCGTCGCTGAGCGCCGCCTGGGAGCTGGACCTCTGGGGGCGGGTCCGCAACTCCCGCGACGCCGCGTTCGCCGACCTGCTCGCGACCGAGGAGGGCCGCCACGCGGTGGTGCTGGCGCTGGTGGCCGGCGTGGCCCAGGCCTACCTCGAGCTGCGCGAGCTGGACCTCGAGCTCGAGATCGCGCAGCTCCAACACCCAGACGCGCCAGGGCACGCGCGGAGCTCTTCGAGAACCGCGCGCGCGGGCGGGATGGCCTCGGACCTCGAGGTGGACCAGGCGCGCGCGGACCTGGCGGTGACCGCGGCGGCCATCCCGCAGACCGAGCGGCTCATCGCGCTGAAGGAGCACGAGCTGTGCGTCCTGCTCGGGCGGGCCGCCCGGCCCCATCGCCCGCGGGACCGCGCTCCTCGACACGCAGGTCGCCCCGGAGCTGCCGTCCGGCGTCCCGGCCCGCTCCTGGAGCGGCGCCCCGACGTGCTCGCCGCGGAGCAGGGCGTCGTCGCGGCGGGGAAGCGCGTGGGCGTGGCGGTCGCCAACCGCCTCCCCAGCCTGTCGCTCACGGGCTTCATCGGCCTCGAGGCGCGCACCGTACCGGACGTCTTCACGCCCGACGCCCTCGCCTGGAGCGCGGGCGGGGGCCTCCTCGCGCCGATCTTCCAGGGCGGACGGCTGGCCTCGGCCGAGGAGGCGTCGCGCGCCGTCCTGGCCGAGTCGGTCGCGTCGTACCGGAAGGCGGTCGAGGTCGCCCTCCGCGAGGTCGCCGACGCGTCCGCGGGGGTGATCAAGCTGCGCGACGTGCGCGCCGCGCTGGAGGTGCAGGTCAAGGTGACGACCGAGGCCGCGCAGCTGGCGCTCGCGCGGTACCAGGGCGGCGTCTCGAGCTATCTCGAGGTCCTCGACGCGCAGCGGCAGCTCTTCTCGGCGCAGCTCAACCACGCGAACGCGGTGCGCGACCAGCTGACCGCGGCCGTCCAGCTCTACCGCGCGCTCGGCGGCGGCTGGCAGGAGGTCGAGGCGGTCGCGGCGGTGCCGGCCGCCGCGGCCGGAGGGCCACCCGCGCCGTCGCAAGAGGTGCAGTGATTCCCGGGGACCGGCCCATCCGTTCCCCGATCACGATCCGCGGCGCCGGCGCCCATCGTCACGCACGCGGCCTTCCGCTCCCGTCCTGCTTCGGAGCGGTCCGTCGCCGAGGTCGCCATGCCCGAGCCCACGGTCGCCATCCTCGACGGCTCCACCTTCGTCGTGTCCGATCGGCGTGGAGACATCGACGCCCGCCCGGACCAGGCGCACGGGTTCTTCTTCCGGGACACGCGCCACCTGTCGCGCTGGCTGCTCCGCGTGAACGGGATCGTCCCGGACGTCCTCTCGACCGACAGCCTCGAGTACTACTTCGCCCAGTTCTTCCTCGCTCCGCCCACCGGGACCATCTACGCGAACCCGTACCTCTCGGTGATCCGGCGGCGGTGGATCGGGGACAGGCTCGTCGAGAAGGTCGAGGTCCAGAACCACCACCAGGAGCCCTACGACCTCGAGCTCACGCTCGACGCCGACGCCGACTTCGCCGACCTGTTCGAGGTGAAGGACCAGCTCCCGAAGAAGGGCGAGCGCTACCGGCGGATCGAGGGGAGCGCGCTCGTGCTCGGGTACCGGCGCGAGGGGTTCGTCCGCGAGACGTGGATCGCGGCGGACGGGGCCGAGGTCCGCGAGGACGGGCTCCGGTTCCGGGCGCGGATCGCGCCGAAGGGGAGCTGGGAGGCTCGGGTCGAGCTGCGCCCGGTGACGGGCGAGGAGGCGCAGGCGCGACCCAGCGCGCGGGAGAGCCTGCGCGCGAGCTTCCGGGACTGGCTCGAGGCGGCGCCCCGGGTCGTCGCGGATCCGCCCGCGGTGGTGAACACCTACCGCCGGAGCATCGTCGATCTCGCCGCGCTCCGCTTCTTCCCCTCCGAGGGGGCCGAGCACTCCGCCGTCCCCGTCCCCGAGCACGCCTCGGTGCCGGCCGCCGGGCTCCCCTGGTTCATGGCCCTCTTCGGCCGCGACAGCGTGCTCACCAGCTACCAGGCGCTTCCGTTCCTCCCCGAGCTCGCCCGCACCACCCTCCAGGTGCTCGCCGCCATGCAGGGCCGCGCCGTGAACGGCTTCCGCGACGAGGAGCCCGGGAAGATCCTGCACGAGCTGCGCTTCGGCGAGCTGACCTGCTTCCGCGAGCGCCCGCAGTCCCCCTACTACGGCGCGGCCGACACCACGCCGCTGTTCCTCGTCCTGCTCGACGAGTACGAGCGGTGGACGGGCGACGGCGAGCTGGTGCGACGGCTCGAGGCGCCGGCGCGCGCGGCGCTGGAGTGGATCGATCGCTACGGGGACCGCGACGGCGACGGCTACGTCGAGTACCAGCGGGCCGAGGAGACCGGGCTCGAGAACCAGTGCTGGAAGGACTCCTGGAACTCGATCCTGTTCCGGGACGGCACCGTCGCGCCCTCGCCGCGCGCGACCTGCGAGATCCAGGGCTACGTCTACGACGCCAAGGTCCGCACCGCCCGGCTCGCGCGGACGGTCTGGGACGACGACGCGCTCGCGGACCGGCTCGCGGCGGAGGCGGCGGCGCTGAAGGAGCGCTTCAACCGCGACTTCTGGATGCCGGCGCGCGACTTCTTCGCCGTCGCGCTCGACGGACGGAAGCGCCAGGTCGACAGCCTCACCTCGAACGTGGGGCACCTGCTCTGGAGCGGGATCGTCGACGACGACAAGATCGAGCCGGTCGTCCGCCACCTGATGGGGCCGGCGTTCTTCTCCGGCTGGGGAATCCGCACGATGGCGGAGGGCGAGGGGGGCTACAACCCGCTCGAGTACCACGACGGCACGGTGTGGCCGCACGACACCTCGTTCATCGCGGCGGGGCTCGCCCGCTGCGGACGGCGGGAGGAGGCGGCGACCCTCTGCACCGCGCTGTTCGCGGCCGCCCTCCACTTCCGCTTCCGGCTCCCGGAGGTCTTCGCGGGCTACGCCCGCGCGGCGACGGCGTTCCCGGTCGAGTACCCCACCGCCTCGAGCCCGCAGGCCTGGGCCTCAGGCGCGCCGCTGCTCGCGATCCGCACGCTGCTCGGCCTGGAGCCCCGGGGGGACCACCTCGCCGTGGACCCGGTCCTGCCGCGGACGATCCGGCGCCTCGAGGTCCGGGGCGTCCTCGGACGGTGGGGCCGCGCCGACGCGTCGGCGGAGCGGACAGACGCGAGGCCGGCCGAGGAGATCATCCGGGAGTGGCTCGCGACCAGGCCGGACTGAGGCCCGCTCGCGGAGCGTGATCGGGCGCGGGCGGTGGTGGGTGAGTGGGCCGGTTCGCGAGCCCTCACCGGCGCCTGACGGCGAGGAGCAGCAGCAGGGCCGCCCCCCCCGCGACCACCCCACGCACGACCGGGCTGCGCGCGGCGTTCCGCGCATGGCGGCCCAGCTCCTCGGCGGCCCCTCGCACCGCGCCGCTCCCCACGCGCGAGGCGAACTCGGCCGCAGGCTCGGCGAGCACCGGAAAGGCGGCGATCATCTGGTCGGTCGCCCCGGCGATGGCGCCCGCGGCCGCGATCCGCGCGCGGTCACCGGGCGCGCGGATCGCCTGCGCGCGCGCTGCGGCCTCGGCCTGCGACCGATCGAGCCACAGCCGCACCCGGCCGATGAGCTCCTGCGTGGTCGGCTGCAGGTCCGGCACGAGACGCCGCGCCTCCTCGACCGCTCCCCGGACTGCCCCCTCTGCGACCGTCCGGGACCACGCCGAGAGAGGCGAGCTCTTCGACCGGGCGGCCTCGTCGGCGAGCCGACCGAGCACCACGAGCGCGTCCTGGAGCAGGGCGCGGACGAGCACGTCGAGATCCTCCGGGACTCCGGCCCTGAGCTCCTCGGTGGCGCCTCGCACCGCCCCGCTCGCCACCCCCTGGGCAGCGAGGCGCTCGAGCGAGAGCGCGAGCCCTCGGAGCCAGTCCACCGGATGGGTCCCACGACCGGGCATGGCCACCTGCCTACGAAGTATGGAGGCGAGCGGCCGCGGCGGCAGGCCGGCGGGGAACGTCGGAGGGAATGCCAGGGCGTCCCCGATGCCGGGGCGTCCCGCCACGGGCCATGGTGTACCTCGAGCCGAGGAGGTGACCCATGCCGCGTCGCTGCGCTCCAGGAGCGTTTCTGATCGCCGGAGCGCTGTTGCTCGGGGTGCCGGGTAGCGCCCGGCCCGCGAGCCCGCAGAAGCCCTCCGGACCCGGCGCCCAGGCCAGCGCGCAGGAGACCGAGCAGGCCAAGGCCGCGCTGCGCGAGATGAGCAGCGCGCTCGCCTCCGCCCAGACGGTGCGATTCAAGGTCCGCAGCCTCGTGCCGTGGCAAAGCCCCGGCGGCGACTGGATCACCCTCGCCGGCGAGGCGACCGTGGCGAGGCAGGGCCACGACAAGCTCTCCGTGGCGACGACCGGCGACCTGTTCCCCTTCAAGCTGTTCTACGACGGGAAGACCCTCACCGCCTTCGCCCCCGGGCCGAACGTGTATGCGGAGCAGGACGCGCCGAGCACCATCGACGCGATGCTCGAGCAGGCCGCGAAGAAGGGCGAGGCCGTCTTCGTGTTCGGCGACCTGGTGGCCTCGGATCCGTTTGCGGCCATGACGAAGGGGCTCAAGAGCGCGCGCGTGGTGGGGACGTCGACCATCGACGGGGTGGAGACCGTGCACGTCGCCGTCCACGGGCAGAAGCTCGACTGGGAGATCTCGGATCGCGACGAGCGATCGGCTCCCGCGGCTGGTCACCCTCACGGACATCGCCGAGGCCCGAAAGCCGACGCAGACCGTGCAGATCTCGGACTGGGCGATCGATCGTCCCCTCCCCGCCGACGCGTTCAGCTTCAACGCCCCCGCCGACGCGATGAAGGTGCCCTTCCAGAACCCCGAGCAGCGGAGGGCCCAGGCGGCGGCGCGCCACGGCCCGCCGCCTGCCCGGCGCTGACGCTCGGAGGACTCCATGACGATGACAGGGAAGGCGTGCATCCTCGTCGCGCTCGCTGCGGTGGCGATCGCTCCCGCGACGGCGGACGCCTGGGTGGCGGTGCGCGCCGGCCCGCGGCTCGTCGGCGCGGCCGCGGTCGGGGTGGCGGCCGGCGCCGTCGCGGGGGCGGCGACGGCGAACGCGTATCACTACAGCGCGCCGTCGACGACCGTGGTCGTGCAGCCCCCGCCGCAGCCCGCCCCACCGGCGGTCGGCACCGTGGTGACCACGCTCCCCTCCGGGTGCACGACGTCCGGCAACCGCTACCAGTGTGGCGGACTCTGGTACCAGCCCTACTTCGGCGGCAACGGCGTCTACTACCAGGTCGTCGCGCCGTAGCGTAGGCGCCGCACGCTCGGAGACGCCGGCCCGGCGCGGGCACGGTGCCCACTTCACGTGCAGTGGGGTGGGCCCGCTGTCCCCCTGGGAGCGGGAAGGACCTCCGACTCGCGGTCGCTCGACAGTGGGTCACGCGACGAAGCCTCGCCGCCAGCAGGTCAGATGCCTGCCCCGTGGTCGCCCTCGTAGAACGGCTGTGGGTGGGCAAGCTCCGGGAGCGGGCGCTGTACGACGTCGACGCGCGCGACCGAGAGCGTCCCGTCCGGCTCGAGCACGACCTGCTTGCAGTCCGAGATCCGCATGATCCCCTGCTTGCGCAGCGCCGAGCGGAGCTCCTCCGCGGTGAGCAGCTCCCGGCGGAGCGCGCCGAGGTGGACCTTCCCGTCGCTCACGATCCGGACGGGCCGGCCCTGGACGATCCGCTCGACCCGGCGCCAGCGCCAGGTGGCGTAGCCCAGGATCCAGTTCAGCGCGAGGAGCGTGACCGCGCTCACGAGCCCGCCCGCGAGCGAGTTGTCCCCGGCGTTGAGCGAGTTCTGGACCGCGTTCGAGAGGATGAGCAGGAGGACGAGGTCGAAGCTCGTCATCTGCGCGAGCTCCCGCCGCCCGGCGAGGCGGAGGGCGCCGAGGAGGAAGGCGTAGACGACGACCGCGCGGAGGACGAGGAGGAGGAGCGGCGTCTCGGTGAGAGGAGGGCCATGTCGGGAGCATACCGACCCTGCGGTGGGGGGAACCCACCGAGAGGGTCCGGCCCGACCGCGGTTCGCCGGGGCGCTCGCCGGGTGTTAGATTGCCGGCCATGGACCCCGAACCTGGCCGCTCGAACCTGCGCTCCTCCCGCCTCCCCATGGCGGTCCTGCTCGCCGTCGCCGCCGCCGCGCTCGCGGGCGGCGCGCTCTGGATGTGGCGGATGCGCGAGCCCGCCCCGGCTCCCCTCGTCGCGACGGCGACCGCCGAGCCCACCGTCGCGGCCTCCACCGCGGCGGTGGACGACGCGGTCGCCGCGGAGGCGCCGCCGCTCGACGCGCAGTCGGCCCGCGCCGCCCTCGAGGCCGCCTCCCCGAGCCCCACCTTCCGCTCCTGGCTCGGCCACGGGGACCTCGTCCGGCAGTGGCTGACCGTCACCGCGAACCTCGCGGAGGGCGAGAGCCCGCGCGTCGTCCTCCGGTTCCTCGCGCCGGGCACGCCCTTCACCGCCGTCGCGCGCGGGGACCGGCTCGCCATCGCGGCGGAGTCGTACGCCCGCTACGACGCCTTCGCCGACGCGGTCGGCTCCGTCGACGCGGCGACCGTCGCGTCCGTCTACCGGCGCCTGCACCCGGTCCTCGAGCAGGGCTGGCGGGCCCTCGGCCTGTCGGCCCATCCCCTGGACGTCGCGACGGGCCGGGCGCTGCGCCGGATCGCCGGCGCACCGGTGCCCGACGGCGACGTCCTCGTCCGCGCGGCCGATGGGGTCTACGAGTACGCCGACCCCCGCCTCGAGGCGCTCGGCGAGGTGGAGAAGCACCTGGTGCGGATGGGGCCGCGGAACGAGCGGATCCTCCAGGCCAAGGCCCGCGCCATCCTCGACGCGCTCCAGCTGCCGCTCGTCGCGTCGAAGCGCCGCTGACTCCCGCGCGGGGCGCGCCGGACGTTCGCCGCATCAGGCGACTCGCCCGCGCCGGCTCTGTGAGAACATGACGGCCGCAGGCGTCCGCCCTGGGACCTCCATGAGCCCCTCGCCCTACCCGCACCTCCTCGCGCCGCTCGCCGTCGGGCCGTTCACGCTGCGGAACCGGACGGTGATGGGCTCCATGCACACCGGCCTCGAGGAGGCGCCGGACGGTCCCGAGCGGCTCGCGGCGTTCTATGCCGAGCGCGCGCGCGGCGGCGCCGGGCTCATCGTGACCGGCGGCGTCGCGCCGAACGCGGACGGCGTCGTCTGGCCGGGCGCGGCGAAGCTCACCGAGGCGGCCGAGGCCCGAGCGCACCGACCGGTCACCGCTGCGGTGCACGCCGCCGGCGGGCTCATCTGCCTGCAGATCCTCCACACCGGCCGGTACGCCGCCCACCCGGGCGCGGTGGCGCCTTCCGCGATCCGCGCCCCCATCTCCCCGGTGAAGCCCCGGGAGCTCTCCGGCGCGGAGGTCGAGGCGACCATCGACGACTTCGCCCGCTGCGCCGCCCTCGCCCGCGAGGCGGGGTACGACGGCGTCGAGGTGATGGGATCGGAGGGGTACCTCCTGAACGAGTTCGTCGCGCCCCGCACGAACCGGCGCACCAATCGCTGGGGCGGCTCGCTCGAGAACCGGCTCCGGTTCCCGGTGGAGGTCGTCCGCCGCGTGCGCGCCGCCCTCGGGCCCGACGCGATCCTCGTGTACCGGCTCTCGATGCTCGACCTCGTCGAGGAAGGCTCGAGCTGGGACGAGGTCGTCGCCCTGGCCCAGGCCGTCGAGGCGGCGGGCGCGAGCATCGTGAACACCGGCATCGGCTGGCACGAGGCCCGGATCCCGACCATCGCGACGATGGTCCCGCGCGCCGCCTTCACCTGGGTCACCCGGCGGCTGCGCGGCGCCATCCGGATCCCGCTCGTCGCCACCAACCGGATCAACGACCCGGCGGTCGCGGAGGCGGTGCTCGCCCGCGGCGACGCGGACCTCGTCTCGATGGCCCGGCCGTTCCTCGCGGACGCCGAGCTCGTCCGCAAGGCGGAGGAGGGGCGGGCGGCGGAGATCAACACCTGCATCGCCTGCAACCAGGCCTGCCTCGACGCGATCTTCTCCGGCGAGATCTGCTCCTGCCTCGTCAACCCGCGCGCCTGCCACGAGACCGAGCTCCGGCTCGAGCCCGCGCCGGCGCCGAGGCGGATCGCGGTGGTGGGGGCCGGGCCGGCCGGGCTCGCCTTCGCCTGCACCGCCGCCGCGCGCGGCCACCGCGTCACCCTGCTCGAGGCGGCGCCGGAGATCGGCGGACAGTTCAACCTCGCCCGGCGGAATCCCCGGGAAGGAGGAGTTCGCGGAGACGATCCGGTACTTCCGGACCCGGCTCGCCGCCCTCGGCGTGGAGGTCCGGCTCGGGCACCGCGCCGGCGCCGGGGAGCTCACCGGCGGCGGGTTCGACCGCGTGGTCCTCGCGACCGGGGTCGTCCCGCGCCGCCCGGAGATCGCCGGCCTCGACCACCCGAGCGTCGCGAGCTACGCGGACATCGTCGAGGGGCGCCGGACCGCCGGGAGGCGCGTCGCCATCGTCGGCGCAGGCGGGATCGGGTTCGACGTGGCGGAGCTCCTCACCCACGCCGGCGACGGCGGCGACCCCGCGCGCGCCTTCCGCGCGGAGTGGGGCATCGACGACGGATACGCCGGGCGCGGCGGGCTCACGCCCTCACCCGCCCGCCCGCCCTCCCCGCGCCAGGTCTGGCTCCTCCAGCGCAAGGCGGCGAAGGTGGGCGCGGGGCTCGCGAGGACGACCGGCTGGATCCGCCGGACGCTCCTCGCCGAGCGCGGCGTGACCATGATCGGCGGCGTGACGTACGAGTCGATCGACGACGCCGGGCTCCACCTCCGGGTCGGCGGTGAGGCGCGGACGCTCGAGGTGGACACGGTGGTGGTGTGCGCCGGGCAGGAGCCCCGGCGCGACCTCCTCGCCGGGCTGGAGGCGGCGGGGGTGCCGACGACCGTCATCGGCGGCGCCGACGTCGCGGTCGAGCTCGACGCCCGCCGCGCCATCGATCAGGGCACCCGGGCGGCGCTCGCGGTGTGATCCTCCGGAGGTCGGGAGTCCCCATGGCAAATCCCAGCGTCGCCCAGCTCTCGAGCGAGGAGATCGTCGCCCTCGCGCGCAAGCACACCCTCTTCGAGTGGTCGGCGCAGTCCAAGGTCGACCCCATCGCGGTGGACCGCGCGAAGGGGGTCCACTTCTGGACGCCGGAGGGGAAGCGGTACATCGACCTCAACTCCCAGCTCATGTCCGTGAACATCGGCCACGGCGACGACCGGGTGATCCGGGCGATCCAGGAGCAGGTGGCGCGCCTCGCCTACGTGGCGCCCTCCCTCGCGACGGCCCCCCGGGCGCTCCTCGGGGCGAAGCTCGCCGAGCTCGCCCCCGGCGACCTCGACGTCTTCTTCTTCACGACCGGCGGGGCGGAGGCGAACGAGAACGCGGTCCGGATCGCCCGCCAGGTGACGGGGCGCCACAAGGTCCTCGCGCGCTACCGCTCGTACCACGGCGCCACCGGCGGAGCGATCGCCCTCACCGGCGATCCGCGGCGCTGGCCGTCGGAGCCGGGCATGGCGGGGGTCGTCCACGTGCTCGACCCGTACCACGGGATCGCGCGCGGCTGGGACGACGTGCCGACCGCCCTCGCGTACCTCGAGGAGACGATCCAGCTCGAGGGGCCGGGCACCATCGCCGCCTTCATCCTCGAGACGGTCACCGGCACGAACGGCGTCCTCGTGCCGCCCGACGGCTACCTCCAGGGAGTGCGGGCGCTGTGCGATCGCCACGGCATCCTCATGATCTGCGACGAGGTCATGGCGGGGTTCGGCCGGACCGGCGCGTGGTTCGCCGTGAACCACTGGGGCGTCGTGCCCGACCTGCTCACCATGGCGAAGGGCCTCACCTCGTCCTACGTGCCCCTCGGCGCCGTCGCGATGCGACGCTCCATCGCCGAGGCGTTCCGCGACCGGCCCTTCGCGGGCGGGCTCACCTACGGCAGCCACCCCGTGGCGTGCGCCGCCGCGCTCGCCACCATCCGCGTCTACGAGGAGGACCGGCTCGTCGAGCGGGCCCGCGAGATGGGCGTCGTGCTGGCGAAGCTCCACGCCGACCTCGCGGCGCGCCATCCCTCCGTCGGCGCGGTCCGGTCGATCGGGCTCTTCGGGATGATCGAGCTCGTCCGCGACCGCCGCACCCTGGAGCCGCTCGCGCCGTTCAACGGCACCTCCGACGAGATGGTGGCCCTCGGGCGATTCTTCCGGCAGGAGGGGCTCTTCACGATGCTGCGCTGGAACGGGTTCTTCACGAACCCGCCCCTCGTCATCACGGAGGCGGAGCTCCGCGAGGCCTTCGCCATCGTCGACCGCGGCCTCGAGCTCACCGACCGCGCCGTGAAGGGCTGACGCCTCGCCTCGGACCTGCGGCGCGCCCGGCGCCGTGCTAGGAGTTCGCCATGCTCTTCGTCCTCACCTACGAGTACGTCCCCGACGTCCTGGAGAAGCGCACCCCGCACCGCGCCGGCCACCTCGCGCTCATCCAGGAGCAGCACGCGGCCGGGAAGGTGCTCTACGCCGGCGCCTTCGATCCCCCCACCGACGGCGCGCTCTTCATCTTCCGCGCCGACTCCGCCGCGGAGGTCGAGGCGTACGTGAAGCGCGACCCGTACGTGAAGAACGGGGTCGTCACGGCGCACCGCATCCGTCCGTGGAACGTGGTGGTCGGGGCGAAGTAGCGTCGACGGGCGGGGCCGTTGTGTGCGGGCCGACCGTGGGTTAGGGATCGATCATGTCCGACAACGACCAGGCGCTCATCGATGCGGCGCGCGGCGGCGACCGCCGCGCCCTCGAGAAGCTGCTCGAGCGGCACCAGGGCGCCGTGTACCGGTTCGGCATGAAGATGTGTGGCGAGTCCGAGGACGCGAAGGACGTGCTGCAGGAGACCCTCTTCGCCGCGGTCCGCACCCTGCCCGACTTCCGCGGCGCCTCGTCGGTCTCGACCTGGCTCTACACGATCGCCCGGTCGTTCTGCCTCAAGAAGCGCCGCACCTCGAAGTTCGCGCCGGAGCGGATCGAGTCGCTCGAGGCTCAGGCCGAGCTCTCCAACGAGGTCGCCGACGGCCGGCGTACGCCCGAGGAGGACGCCTCGGCGCGCCAGACGAAGCGGCTGCTCGACGCCGCCATCGCGGAGCTCGAGCCGATGTACCGCGAGGTGCTCGTCCTGCGGGACATCGAGGGGCTGCCCGCCGCCGAGGTCGGCGAGATCCTCGGGCTCACCGTCGAGGCGGTGAAGAGCCGGCTCCACCGCGCCCGCATCGCCGTCCGCGAGCGGGTCGCGCCGGCGCTCGCCCCCGCCATGGCCGCGCCCGCTGCGCCCGGCCCGGGCTGCCAGGACGTCGTGACGATGCTCTCGCGGCGGCTCGAGGGCGAGATCGACGCGAACGCCTGCGCCGAGCTGGAGAAGCACCTCCAGACCTGCGCGTCTTGCCGGGGGCGCTGCGACTCCCTGCGGTCGACCCTGACGCTCTGCCGGAACGCGGGCACGGCGCAGGTTCCCGCCGACGTCGCGCGCTCGGTCCGCGAGGCGCTCCGGCAGTTCATCTCGACGCCCGCCTGAGCCGCCGCTCCACGGCCGGGGGGGCACTCGTCCGGGGTGCCGGCCGCTCCTTGCCCACCCGCTGGGCCGTGCGGTACAGAGGCGGCGCCACGTCGCCTCTCAGGAGAACGCAGATGACCCGCTCGACCCAGTCCTCCCTCGCCGTCCCGGCACTCGTCGCCCTCGTTCTCGCGATGCAGGGCTGCGCCACCGCAGGCCGCGACACGGCGATCGGCGCCGGCGCCGGCGGCGCCGCGGGCGCGGGGGTCGGGTACCTGGTGGGCGGCAAGAAGGGCGCCCTCATCGGCCTCGGCGTCGGGGCGCTGGCCGGGGGCTCGGTCGGCCTCTACCTCGACAAGCAGCGCAAGGAGCTCGAGCGCGTCGCGGAGGTGAAGAAGACCGAGAACGGCCTGCTCGTGCAGATGCGGAACGACATCCTGTTCGACACCGGCAGCGACGCCATCAAGGCCGAGGGGGTCGTCGAGCTGAACAAGATGGCCGACATCCTCGCGAAGTACTCCGACGACCGCGTGAAGATCGAGGGGCACACCGACTCGGTCGGCGACGCGAAGCACAACCTGACCCTGTCCGAGCGGCGCGCGAACGCGGTGAAGACGATCCTCGCGTCCCGCGGGGTGCAGGAGAAGCAGATCGAGGTCTACGGCTTCGGCGAGACGAGGCCGGTCGCCGACAACGGGAGCGCCGAGGGCCGAGTCGAAGAACCGCCGCGTCGAGCTGCACATCGACGTGCCGAATCCCTCCTGACCGAGGTCTGGCGCCGTCGGGCGCCAGACCGAGCGGGGTACGCCCTCCGATCTCGGTCGCTCCCGATCCGCCAACCCCGCGTTCCCGGTCCTCGCAGCACAGGGCTTCAGCCACCGCGCCGCCGGCCCCCGCCGGCGGCGCGGCTCGTTTCACGGCGCGCCCCCCCGCGCCGCCGTCTCGCGGACGACCGTGGAACGCGGATCGGTGAACCCGGACGTCGCCTCCGTCACGAACGTCCCCCGCTCGGCGTGGCGCCCGAAGGCGCCACGGCTCGGATCTCGGTCGGCACGATCGAGATGAAGAACACGAACAGCGCGACGATCACCTCGTTCCAGCGCGTCCCCTGGTGAACGTGCGGGAGCGCGAACGCCGAGACGAAGAGCCACGCGGCCAGGATCGTGTTCACCCAGCGGGCCGCCGGGCTCGTCATCGCGATCACGGCGAAGATGACGAAGGCGAGGCCGACCGTCCAGTCGTTGACGCGGTCGGCGGAGGTATGGGTCCAGAGGAACGCGGAGGCGAACAGCCACGCTCCGAGGATCAGGTTCAACGTTCGTGCAGCACGGCCGGGCATTCCAGCCACTCCTCCGGTGCGATGAGGTTCCGGTTCGAGGTTCCGGGCCGCCGCCAAGGCGGCGCGCCGCCAGACGGACGCCGCTCCCCCCGCGCGCACCTCCGCGGGCGCGAGCGCGCCGCTGCTCAACAATGTGCGGATCGCGGATGGAAGCCGCACGCAGCCCGTTACGGGCGCAGGCCCGGAACGGCCCGGACCCAGGGTGCAACGGTTCTGGGCCACCGCTCGGAACGGCTCGCGATCGCCTCGCCGGACGCACGGATTGCGCACGAACCCACGCGTATTGTGCGTCGCGAGTACCGGAAAAGATTCGCGAATCTCCTCGGGACCGATCGGCTCTGACGGCCGAACCCGGAGCAGGCGACGTCTCGCGCGCCCGCGCCGACCTACGAGGAGCGCACGTGACCCGATCCCCCGCCTCCCACTCGCGCCGCTGGATCCTGGCGAGCGTCGTCTTCGCCATCGCGCTCGCCGCGGCCGCGAAGGTCGCGCTCGCCCGCGTCCAGCCGCCCGACGCGCCGCCACCTGCCCTCCCGAAGCTGCGGGCCCACTTCGATCACGCGGCCGTGATCGCCGGGCCCTTCGCGTCGCCGCAGGCGGTGACCCTCGCCTGCCTCGGTTGCCACCCGAAGGCCGACGCGATCATGAAGACCTCGCACTGGCTGTGGGTCGGCGAGGAGACGACGATCCCCGGGCGCACCGGGACGACGCGCATCGGCAAGCGGAACCTCCTGAACAACTTCTGCATCGCGACGCGCGGGAACGAGCGCGGCTGCATGAAGTGCCACGCCGGCTACGGCTGGGTGGACGCCGACTTCGACTTCTCGAAGCGCGAGAACGTCGACTGCCTCGTCTGCCACGAGCGGACCGGGACCTACGTGAAGGGGCCGGGCGGGATCCCGACGAAGGACTCGAACCTCCTCGCCGCGGCGCGCTCCGTCGCGACGCCCGGGCGCGAGAACTGCATCGGCTGCCACGCCTACGGCGGCGGCGGGCAGGCGGTGAAGCACGGGGACATCGACTCGTCGCTGATCCACCCGCTCGACCGACGAGGACGTCCACATCGGGAAGCACAACTTCCTCTGCGTCGACTGCCACAAGGCGCCCGGGCACGAGATCCGCGGCCGCGCCTTCTCGGTGAGCGTGAACGACGAGCACGGCGTGGCGTGCCAGGAGTGCCACGCGCGGCCGCCGCACCACGACGAGCGGATCGACGCGCACCTCGCCACCGTCGCCTGCCAGACCTGCCACATCCCGGCCTACGCCCGGAAGATCCCCACCAAGGCGAACTGGGACTGGAGCAAGGCGGGCGACCCGAAGCGCCCCGAGGACCAGCACAGCTACCTCAAGATCAAGGGCGAGTTCACGGTACGAGCAGGACGTCGTCCCCGAGTACCGCTGGTTCAACCTGACGGTGAGCCGGTACCTGCTCGGCGACAAGATCGACCCGTCGAAGGTCACCGCCCATCAACCTGCCGCAGGGGTCCATCTCCGACCGCTCGGCGAAGATCTGGCCGTTCAAGATCCACCGCGCGACGCAGCCCTACGACGCGAGGAACGACTACCTGTTCCCGCCCGTCACCGGCGGGAAGGACGGGTACTGGACCGACTTCGACTGGGACCACGCCTTCCGCCTCGGCGCGAAGGCCTCCGGGATCGCCTACAGCGGCTCGTACGGCTTCGCGAAGACCGAGATGTACTGGCCCCTCACCCACATGGTGGCCCCGAAGGAGAAGGCGCTCGGGTGCACCGACTGCCACGGCGACGGCGGGCGCATGGACTGGAAGGCGCTCGGCTACGCCGGGGATCCCATCAAGACCGGAGGCCGGCCGTGACCGTGACCCGCACCCTCGTCGCCGCGCTCGTCGCGCTGGCCTCGCTCCCCGCCCGCGCCCAGCAGGCGGTGAACCCCATCCACCCGACCTTCGTCCCGCTCGCGGTCGACGGGAAGCCCACCCGCCGGCCCGAGACGGTCGACGCCGACGCCACCTGCGGCCAGTGCCACGACGCGAAGTTCGTCGGGAGGCACTCCGGCCACGCGCGCGGCGCGAACCGGGCGACCTGCATCCAGTGCCACGTGGACGGCGGCCGGCTCGACGCGGCCCGCGCCGGCGCCGACGGCCGCCTCCCCCGCGAGGTCCTCCGCATCGGCAGCCCGAAGGCGGCGAGCTGCGCCGCCTGCCACGGCCTCGTCTCCGACGGCCGCACGGCGGTCGCGCTCCCCGCCAGCTTCGAGGCGTACCCCGCCGGCGGCCGCACCTGGTCGCTCACCCAGGGTGAGGGGGCGATCGTCGCGCCGCAGCGGATGTCCGACTCGTTCCTGAACCTCGAGGGGAAGGAGTCGCTCGCGTCGCCCTGGGACGTCCACGCCGCGAAGCTCGTGGACTGCGTCGGGTGCCACTACGCCCCGAACGATCCGCGCCGGACCGACGCCAAGCGGTCGCGCCTCGAGTACGTGACGAGCGACCCGCGTCGCGCCTCCACCGCGGAGTTCCTGCATCCGGCCCGATCACCGGCTGGTCGAGCCGGATTGCCGCTCCTGCCACGACGCCCTGAAGGGCCACGCCTTCCTGCCCTACCGGGAGCGCCACGTCGACGTCATCGCCTGCCAGACCTGCCACGTGGCGTCGCCGCGCGGCCCTGCCGCCGAGATGGTGGACGCGACGGCGGTCACCGCCCGCGGCACGCCGCTCGTGCGCCTCCGTAACGTCGACGCGGCCGAGGGCGAGCCGCTCAACGCCGCGACGATCCGGCCGCTCCGGCCGCTCCTCGTCATGCGCGCGGGGGCGGACGGCGCCCACCGGCTCACCCCCGTGAACGTGGTCTCCCGCTGGCGCTGGCTCGACCGCGCCGACGGCGCCGAGGTGCCGTACGAGCTCGTGACCCGCGCCTGGCGCGACGGCGACCGCTACGCGCCGGAGGTCGTCCGGGCCCTCGACGCCGACGGCGACGGCGCCCTGTCGCCGACCGAGGCCCGCCTCGACACCCCGAGGAAGGCGGAGCTCATCGCGGCGCGGCTGCGGACGCTCGGGGTCGCCGACCCGATCATCGACGGCGTCCTCGAGACGCACGTCGTCACCCACGGCATCCCCTCGCGCGAGCTCGCGCTCTCCGAGTGCGGCGCCTGCCACGCGGCCGACTCCCGGCTCGACGACACCTTCCAGATCGCCGCCTACCTCCCCGGCGGCGTGCCGCCCCGCCCGCCGCCCGACGGCGCCCGCGTCGAGCTGGCCGGCGTCATGGCGCCGACGCCGTCCGGCGGCCTCGCCTACCGGCGCGATCCCGCGGCGGCGCACGAGCGGCACGTACGTGCTCGGCCACTCGCGCCAGGCCTGGACCAACCGCCTCGGCTTCCTCGTGTTCCTGGCGGTGGCGCTCGGCGTCGCCGTCCACGGCGGGGCCCGCCTCTATCTCAAGGCCCTCGTCCGGCGACGCCGCCCCGCCGGTGAGGCGCACCCGCCGGAGGAGCGCGAGTACGTGTTCGGCCGCTACGAGCGGCTCTGGCACTGGACGATGGCCCTCGCCGGCATCGCCCTCATGGCGACCGGCGTGGTCGTCCACAACGCCGGCTGGGCCGGGGCGGGCGCACTCTCGCTCGCGGTGGACGTCCACAACGTCGCCGCGGTGGTGCTCCTCGTCAACGCGGGCCTGTCGCTCTTCTACCACCTGACCACGCGCGCGATCCGCCAGTTCATCCCGCGCCCGCACGGCCTGCTCGAGCGCGCCCTCGAGCACATCGAGTACCAGTCGCGCGGCATCTTCCTCGGCGACCCCCACCCGCACCACGCCGGCCACAAGCTCAACCCGCTCCAGCAGGTGACGTACCTGTCGCTGCTCGGGTTCCTGTTCCCCCTCCAGATCCTGACCGGGGCCCTCATCTGGGCGGTCGGCCACTGGCCGCGGTTCGCGGCGGCGATCGGAGGCCTCCAGGTCGTCGCGCCGGTGCACAACCTCGGCGCCTGGCTCTTCCTCGCCTTCTTCGTCCTCCACACCTACCTCGTGACGACCGGCCCGACGCTCGGCGAGCACCTGAGCTCGATGGTCACGGGCTTCCGCTCGGTCCCGGCCGACTCGCACCCCCAGGGAGCCTGACATGGCGACGCCCAAGGAACCCCGCCCCTACATCGATCCGTACCTCGCCGGCGCGCTGCTCGGCGTCGTCCTCTTCCTCTCCTTCTTCGTCACCGGCGGCGGCCTCGGCGCCTCCGCGGCGCTGAGCCGGGTCCAGACGGGCGATCCTGGACGTGCTCGCCGCCGGCCCACGTCGACCGCGTCGCCTACTTCGCCGAGCTGGCGGGCGGGACGCGGAGCCCCTGGCTCCACTACAGCGTCTACATGCTCGCCGGCACGCTCGCTCGGCGGCCTCGCCTCGGGGCTGTGGAACCGGCGCGTGAAGCTCGAGACGCGCAAGGGCCCGCGCATCTCGACCGGGATGCGGTGGGCGTTCGCCTTCGCGGGCGGCGTCATCATGGCCTACGGCGCGCGGCTCGCCCGCGGCTGCACCTCGGGGCAGGCCCTCTCCGGCGGCGCGGTGCTCTCGGTCGGCAGCTGGGCGTTCATGTTCTCCATCTTCGCGGCGGGCTACGCGGTCGCGTGGTTCTTCCGCCGCCTCTGGATCTGAGGAGAACGCCATGGCACCCGTTCGATCTCGCCACCCTCGGCAACCTCGCCTACGCCCTCGTCTTCGGCGCCATCGGGTTCGGCTTCGGCGCCGCCCTCGAGCTGGGCGGCTTCGGCGACACCCGCAAGCTCGCCGCGCAGTTCTACCTGCGGGACATGACCGTCCTGAAGACGATGTTCACGGCCATCGTCGTCGCCGCGGTCCTCATCTTCCTCGCCGCCGGCGCCGGCGCTCCTCGACATGGGCCGCGTCTTCGTGAACCCGACCTACCTCTGGCCGGGGATCCTGGGCGGCCTCATCATGGGCGTCGGCTTCGTCGTCGGCGGGTTCTGCCCCGGGACCTCGCTCGTCGCGGCGGCGACGCTCAAGATCGACGGCATCCTCTTCGTCGTCGGCGCCCTCACGGGCGTGTGGCTGTTCGGCGAGTCGGTCTCCTCGTTCGACACCTTCTGGCTGTCGTCCTACATGGGCCGGTTCACCCTGCCCGACTGGCTCGGCCTGTCGGTCGGGACGACCGTCCTCCTCGTCGTCCTCATGGCGCTCGCCATGTTCTGGGCCGCGGAGAAGATCGAGGCGCGCTTCGCGCCGGCGGCCGCGCAGGCCGTCCCCGTCCCGCGGCGCCGCCGCGTCCTGCGCCTCGCCGGCGCCGGCGCCCTCGTGGTCGCGGCCCTGGTCGTCGCGGTCCGGGGCCAGCCCACCCCCGACGAGCGCTGGGCGCGCTCCCCGAAGCTCCAGGAGCTGGTGCGCGACCGAGCGCATCTTCGTCGACCCGGCCGAGGTGGTCGCCCTCCGCCAGGACCTCAACCTGAAGGTGGACGTCCTGGATCTGCGCGTCCGAGCACGACTTCAACCTCTTCCACGTCGGCGGCGCCCGCCGGGTGGAGCCCGCCTCGCTGGAGTCGCCGGAGGTCCTGAAGGCGCTCCAGAACCGGCCGGCGACGTCGGTCGTGTTCCTGGTCTCGAACGACGAGGAGCGCGCGCTCGGCGCCTGGAAGCGGCTCGAGGCGCTCGGCGTCGCGAACCTCTACGTCATCGAGGGCGGAGTGAACCGCTGGCTCGAGCTCTACCCCGCGCCGGCCTGCGTCGCCGAGAAGGCAGCCGCGACCGCCTCCGAGGAGTCGCGCTGGCGCCTCGCCTACGCCACCGGGGCGAGCCTGCCCTCGGCCTGGCCCGAGCTCTCCTCCTCCCGGGAGTTCCGGGTGCCCTGCGACGCGCCGCCGGCGCACGCGGGCGAGCACGGCCCGGGCTGGCCCGCCCACGCCTACGTGAAGCGGGTGAAGCTCCAGTCCAAGGCCGCGGTCAAGGGCGGCTGCGGGTAGCGCCGTCGCGCGGCAGGCGGTGGAGCGCCGCGACGATCGCCGCGAGCTCCGTCGCCAGCCGGCGCGCACCCCTCGCACGTCGCGAGGTGGACCTCGACGCGCGCCGCAGCGCGCGGCCCGAGCTCCCCGTCGAGGTACTCCGAGAGGAGGTCGTCCACCTCCTGGCAGCCGGAGAATGCGAGCGGGACCGGGATCATGGCGCGCCTCCCTTCACCGTGCCCGGTACGAGCCGGTGCGGCGCGGAAGGAGGCGCGGCCACGCTCCGGACTCCTTCCGCCGCGCCGCGGCTCCCACGCGGCATGACCAGCGCGCTCGTCGTCGGCGGCGGCTTCGCGGGGCTCGAGTCGGCCATCCAGCTCGCGAAGGCCGGGCTCGACGTCACCCTCGTCTCGAACCGCCCGTACCTCTTCGTCTATCCGACCTCGATCTGGATCGTCACCGGCGAGAAGCCGTTCGGGGAGGTCTGCCTCGACCTCGCCGACGTCGCCCGCCGCAACGGCTTCCGGTTCGTCGAGGGGGCCGTCGAGGCCGTCTCCGGCGCGCGCCGGAGCGTCACGGTCTCCGGGCGCGAGCTGACCGGCGACCACCTCGTCCTCGCCCTCGGCGGCACCCCCCTCCGCCCGAAGGGCGCCGAGCACACGCACACCATCACCGGAGATCCCCAGGGCTCGGTCCGGATGAAGGCGGCGCTCGACGCGCTCCTCGAGAAGGGAAGCGGCCGGATCGCCATGGGGTTCGGCGGCAACCCCGCCGACCCGTCGGCGGTCCGCGGCGGCCCCGCCTTCGAGCTCATGTTCAACGTCGACACGCTCCTGCGCCGGCGCGAGCTGCGGGAGCGGTTCGAGCTCACCTTCTTCGCCCCGATGGCGAGCCCGGGCGAGCGGATGGGGAAGAAGGCGGTGGGGGCGATCCAGGGGATGCTCGGCCGCCTCGGCATCGCCATGCGGTTCGGGAAGAAGATCGCCGGGTTCGACACGGGCGGCGTCCTGTTCGAGGACGGCGCTCGGCTCGACGCCGACCTCGTCATGTTCCTCGCCGCGGGCGAGGGCCATCCGGTCCTGAAGGCGTCCGACCTGCCGCGAAACGCCGCCGGGTTCGTGACCATCGACGCGGGCTGCGCCGTCCCGGCCTTCCCCGGCGTCTGGGCCGTCGGCGACTCGGCGGCGCTCGAGGGGCCCGAGTGGCGCGCGAAGCAGGGGCATCTCGCCGAGGTGATGGCGAAGGTCGCCGCGACGAACATCGTCGCGGCCGCGGCGGGGCGCCCGGAGCGGGAGAGCTACCTCCCGCACGTGGGGATCACCTGCCTCCTCGACATGGGCAACGGCGCCGCCTACGTGCACCGCGACGCCGCCACCGAGCGGATGATCCCGCTCCCGGTGGTCGGGCACTGGATGAAGAAGGGCTGGGGCGCCTACTTCAAGGCCTCGAAGCGGCGGCAGGTGCCGCGACTTCCGGGGATGTAGGCTCCTCCCCCTCCCCCCTCGCCCTCGCCGTCGGCGGCGCGCAGCAGGCGCTCGAGCCGGTCCTGCTTCACGCGCGCGCCGAGGGCCGCGACGTCGGCGGCCCTCCGCAGCACGTTCCCGCGGCCGGTGCGCAGCTTGCCCTGCGCCGCGGCGAAGCTCTCCTGGGCCTGGTCGAGCCGGGCGCCGACCTGGTCGAGGTCGGCGACGAAGTCGGAGAGCTTGTCGAGCAGCTTCCCGGCCTCCTCGGCAATCCGCTGGGCGTTCAGGTTCTGCTTCTCCGACCGCCAGACGTGCGCGACGAGGCGGAGGGCGGCGAGGAGCGTCGTCGGGCTCGTCACCACCACCCCCTGCCGGAACGCCTCCTCGTAAAGGCCCGGCGCGCGCGTCAGGGCCGCGTGGAAGGCGGCCTCGTTCGGGACGAAGAGGAGGACGAGGTCGAGGGTGCGCTGGGCGAGGAGGCTCGCGTAGCTCTTCCCGGCGAGCCCCTTCACGTGCGCCCGCAGCGAAGCGAGGTGGCGATCGAGCCCGTCCTCCCGGGCCTCGGGCGTGCCGGCCCGCATCGCCTCGACGAACGCGGTGAGCGAGCACTTCGCGTCCACCACGATGACGCGGTCGCCGGGGAGGTAGACGAGGGCGTCGGGGCGCTTGCGGCCGCCCTCCTCATCCACGTGCGAGACCTGGAGGTCGTACTCCTGCCCCTCGGTGAGGCCGGCGGTCTCGAGCACCCGCTCGAGGATCAGCTCGCCCCAGTCGCCCTGCACCTTCGAGTCGCCGGTGAGGGCGCGGGAGAGGCCGTCCGCCTGCGTCGAGAGGCTCTGCTGCGCCTGCTGGAGCAGCTCGAGCTGCCGGAGCAGGCTCGCGCGGTCGCGGCCCTCCTCGCCGTAGGTCCGCTCAATCCGCTCCTCGAACGCCTTCAGCCGCTCGCCCACGGGCGCGAGGAGCGCCCGCAGCCCCTCCTGGCTCGACGCGACGAGGGCCTTCCCCTTCTCGTCGAGGACCCGGCCGGCGAGCTTCTCGACCTCGGCGCGGACCGCCTCGCGGGTGCGCTCGACCTCGGCAGTCCGCTCGACCGCGGCGCGCCGCTCCGCCTCCAGCTCGGCCAGGAGCCGCGCCCGGTCCTCCGCGAGCCGCCGCGCCTCGCGGGCGAGCTCCTCGCCGCGCCCACGCAGCGCCTCGACCTCGCGCGCGGCCTCGCCGCGCCGCCGCTCCGCCTGGAGCGCGAACACGACCGCCGCGCCCGTGACCGCGAGGAGCCCCGCCCCGACCAGCCAGAATCCCGTCCATGGGGACAGGGTACGCGCGGGACTGACGCCCCGAGGCGCCGCGGCGCGGCTACCGAAGCCCGCCGGCGCCGTCGCCGACGAGCGGCACGAACGCGTCGGGGGTGGCGAAGAGCACGTCACCCTTCGCAGCGGTCGTCATCGGGAGGATGGCGGCAGGGAGTCCCGGGGCCGCGGACGCGGTTCCCGCCGAGTAGGAGTCCCGCGGTCGCGCCGGCGAGGAACGTGCGGACCTCGCCGCCGGCGGCGACCGCCAGAGATCCCACTTGCCCGCGCGCAGCGGCCCGAGCCTCGCGCCTGTGACGGCGCCCGACGTGCCCGTCAGCTGCGAGACCGTCACGAGGCCTCCCGGCGCGACGGTGACTGCGTACGTCCGCTGCGTGCCGGAGGCGACGCCCGGCGACGCGACGAACACCGCCTCTCCCGTCGGCAGCGTGCCGGCGCCGCGAGGCCGCCGTTGAATCCCGCTCCGGCGAGCGACGGCACCGGGATCGCGCTCCAGGGCGAGGCCCGAGACGTCCGGCGTCGACACGGCGCGGAACAGGCGTAGGGTCGCGAGGTCCGGCGCCATGCAGAGCGCGACCACCTCGTTCGGCTGCCGGCGAGACCGCGGGGAGCGCCTCGCACCAGCCTCTCGGTTTAGGATGAGCGCCGTCGTCGGGATCGGGGCGCCGGACGTGTTGCGGTAGAGCACGATGCCCTGGTAGCGGCCGTGGCGCTCGTCCGATCGCCGTTCTCGGTCACGACCAGGACGTCGCGGCGGCGCGGTGCCGCCGAAGTCGTGCACCGCGACGAGGATCGGGTGGACGAAGCGGAGATCGACGGTGCCGAGCCGCGGCGAGCGCGCTCGCCGAGCCGTCCGCGGCGAGCGGCAGGGTCCACACGCGCCCCGCCCTGATCCAGGACGACCGCGCTCGGCCGCGCCGCGCCGAGAGCCGCCCCGGCGAGCCCGACGACCGGCTGGGCGAGCGCGGTCTCCGGTCCGTACGCGAGCTGCCCGGCGCCGCTGAACAGGACCCGCAGCAATCGATCTCCCGACGCCACGACGAGGTCGCCGAGCCCGTCGCCGTCGAGATCCCCGAGCGCGGCGTAGGCGCCGCTCCGCGCGAACCAGGGCCGCTCGCCGTACCGGCTGCCGCCGTCCGCGAAGAGCACGTCCGACGCGCTCGCCCTGGAGTCGGCCGGCACGAGGTCCGGGAAGACCGTCGCCGTTCACGTCGGTGAACGTCGCGCAGAGGGTCGGCGTGGCGACGTCGAGACGACGGGCGAGGTCGGGCCGGACGGTCCGACGTCGAAAAAGCCGAGCTGCCGCGCCGTTGTCCAAGCGGCCATGCGCGAGCCCGTCGCGTCCCGCGCGGCGAGAGCCGTGTGATCGACGTCCCGCTGGCGCGAGCGCGACCGGGGAAGTCCGCGCGCCCAGCGCGGAATCGCTCCGGAGGTCCCGGCGCGCAGGAGCCGGACATGCGGCAGGGGCACGCTCGTCGGAACCAGGGCCGACGTACACGCCGAGAGGCGTCCAGGCGAGCGAGGTCTCCTGGGGTCCCGGTCCTCCACGGGTTGACGTAAGTGTCGCGATCGGGAACGGGTACGGCAGCGTCGGGCCGAACACGTGCCTGCCTGGTCGAGCGCGACCTTGAGCGGCCCACGGGAGAGGACCCGGAGCCGTACTCGAGCCAGACGAGGTCCTGGCGGCCGTCGCCGTTCAGGTCGCCCGCCGTCATCGCGAGCGGACTATCGAGGTATCCGACGGGCTGGCAGACCGGCGGGAGGCTTGGGGCTGCTCGCCCCGACGGGCCAGTCCACGCGCCAGAGGCCGGTGCCCGCATTGCACCGGGCCGACGTGATGATCTCGGTTGACCCGATTGCTGCTCGTCGCACGCAGGAGCGCCGCCGGCTGGTAGGGCGTCGCGCTGAAGGGGCCTGTCGCGGCGAAGAACGAGGAGGCGGGGACGCTCGGGCCGAAGGCCAGGTTCCCCGCGGCGTCGGGGACGAGCGACCACAGGCCGTTCGAGCCGAAGAAGACGAGCTGGTCGCGCCCGCTCCCGTTGAAGTCCGCGACCAGGTACTGATCATGCACCCGATCGCGCGGCATGTAGACCTCGCGCTCGACGGCGCCGCTCCCAGCGCGGAACGTGAGGCTACGCCCGACCGTGAACTGGTACCCCGTGTCCTCGGCGATGACGATCGCGTCGCCGCGCTGGTCGCCGTCCAGGTCCGCCGCGATGCACCGGGCGGCGCCCTGGCCCGCGTGGATCTGGAGCGGGCCCACCGCGGGCAGGATCGAGGAACGCCGTCGCGCCGACGGCGTCGGTGACCATGAGCCGGTCCCGGGCTCCGACGTTCTGGCCCGGGGCGTAGTCCCCGGTCTGCTCGACCACGACGCCGAGGCTCCGGTTGCCGCGCGGCGCGAACGCGAACCGGTACGGCGGCTTGCCCCCGGTTGCGAGCAATGGCGCCGTGACTCCGGGGCGGATCTCGCCGGCCGCGACGGAGAGCCGGAGCGTGGCGCCGACCGAGATGTCCGCGACGGCGGTACGGCCGTAGCCGTCGGTCACGAAGACGTGGTCGACCACGCCGCCCGTCGGGCCCGCAACGTACCCGCCGGTGGGCGTGATGCTGCCGCCCGAGGCCGCGTCGAGCGCGAAGTCGTAGGCCGTCGCGCCCCCGAGCGCGACGAAGGGCAGCGCCTCCCCCGGCGCGACGCTCGCGCCCGGCGGATAGAGGCGGACCCGGGGCCCGACGTGGATCGCCACGGTCGTCGCGGCGGCGGGATCGCCGGTGCCGTCGGCGACGGCGAGGTGATCCACGACGTCGCCCTCGTCGCCCGCCACGTAGGTCACGCCCAGGAGCGTCCCCGTCGATCCGGGTCCGCGGACGAGCCCGAACTGGTACGGCAGCCGGCCTCCGCTGATCGCGGGCGTCAGCGTTGCGCCGGGAGAGAGGAAGGCCTCCCCCGAGAGCGCGGCGATGCGCGCCGTCACCGTCACGCGGGCCTCCGCGACCGATCCCGCCGCGTCCACCACGCGGACGAGGTCCTGGGCGGACCCGTTCCGCCCCGCCACGTAGACGCCGGAGACCGGGCCGACGTCCGCGTCGTCGCCCGACAGCCGGCCCCCCCGCGAGAACTCGAACCGGAAGTCTCCGGCGCCTCCGCTCACCGTGAACGTGAGCTGCTCGCGAGGCGCGACGGTCGCGAAGGCAGGCGAGATTGAGATCCGGTTCTGGGACGGTAGCTCCAGGTCGCGCGAGCAACCGGCGGCAGCGACGGCGAGGAGGGCGGTCAGAATGCGGCGCATCGCCGCATGTTAGCGGATCCGAGCGAGCGGGCGCTCGATTGGCGTGGTCGGTCAGGGGGTCGCCGCGGACCCCTCGAACCTCGGATTGCTCGCCGCCTCCCGGAGCCCCGTCTCCCAGTCGATGCGCGCCGCCTGGGCGTTCCCGATGGGCCGCGGCGCGGTCTGCAGCACGTGGCCACGCGCCTCGAGCGCCCTCGCCGTCGCGGCCTCGAGGCCGTTCGCCTCGACCATCACCGGCTCCGGCCGGTGCTGCTGGTGGAGCCGGGGCGCGCCGAGCGCCTCGTCGAGTCGCATCCGGTCGTCGACCCAGTGCACGATCACCTGCGCCACCGTGGTCGGGATCGTCGAGCCCCCCGGTGAGCCGACCACGAGGTCGAGCCGCCCCTTCTCGTCGAACAGGAAGGTCGGAGCCATCGAGGAGAGCGGGACCTTCCCCGGCTGCGGGGCGTTGAGGCCGCTCCCCTCGAGCCCGTAGGCGTTCGGGACCCCGGGCGCGACGTCGAAGTCGTCCATCTCGTCGTTGAGGAGGATCCCGGTCCCGGGCACCACCACGCACGAGCCAAACCAGAAGTTCACGGTCGTGGTCAGGGAGACGGCGTTCCCCTCGGCGTCGATCACCGCGACGTGGGTCGTGTGCGCCGCCTCGCGCGGCGCCGCTCCCTGCTCGGCGAGCTCCGCGTCCACCTCCGCCGCGGTCGCGGCGCGCTCGCCGACCCGGGCGCGGAGCGCCTGCGCGAAGGCGGGCGAGACGAGCTCCTCCACGGCGCCGGCCACCGACGGCACGAACGCCGGATCCGCGAACGCGGTCCCGCGCCGGGCGTAGAGCCGCTTCTCGAGCTCGATCATCGCGTGAAGGAACCGCTCCGGCCGGTACCCCCCGGCGCGCGGGTCCTCCCCCTCGAGCGCCTGCAGGAGCGCGACGACGATCGCCCCGCCCGACGACGGCGGCGGGAACGAGGCGATCCGGCGGCCGCGGTAGCGCCCCTCCACCGGCGCCCGCTCCCGGACGGCGTAGCGGGCGAGGTCCTCGCTCGACAGGATCCCGCCCCGGGCCCGGACCGCCGCGACGATCCGGTCCGCGAGCGGGCCGCGGTAGAAGGCCTCCGCGCCGCCCCGGCCGATGGTCCGCAGGGTCGAGGCGAGGTCGCGGCGCACGAGGAGCGCGCCCGGCAGGAGCGGCGCCGGCTTCCCGTCCGGTCCCTTCCCGAGGAACTCCGCCGCGGCGGCGCGATCCGCCGACAGGCAGGGGAGGCGCCGCGCCGCGGCGTCGGCGTAGGCGCGCCCGACCTTGAACCCGCGGTCGGCCAGCGCCGCCGCGGGCCCGACCAGCTCGGCCAGCGGCTTCGTCCCGAAGCGGCGCGCGAGCTCTTCGTACCCGCGCACCGCGCCGGGCACCGCCACCGCGAGGCCGCCATCGAGGGAGCGGTTCGGGGCCGGCTTGCCGCGCTCGAGGAACATGTCGGGCCGGGCCCGCCCCGGTGCGACCTCGCGGAAGTCGAGCGCGTGGACCTTCTTCTCCTTCGCGTCCCAGACCAGCGCGAAGCCGCCGCCGCCGAGGCCCGAGCTCTGGTTCTCGACGACCGAGAGCGCGAACGCCGCGGCGACCGCCGCGTCGGCGGCGTTCCCTCCGGCGCGCAGGACCGCGGCGGCCGCCTCGCTCGCGAGCGGGTGGGCGGTCGCGACCGCGCCGCGCGGCGAGGCGGCGGTGACCGACAGGGCGAGGGCGAGCAGGGGGGCGCAGGTCGTCATGGAGGCTCCGCGCCGCGAGCCTACCGGA
Source organism: uncultured delta proteobacterium (assembly GCA_963739565.1). Lineage (GTDB taxonomy): Bacteria > Myxococcota > Myxococcia > Myxococcales > Anaeromyxobacteraceae > Anaeromyxobacter. The sequence continues at coordinate 359,508 of CAVUBF010000004.1, forward strand.
TTCGCGGACGGGCGCGGGGGCAGCGCGCTGAGGCTGCCCCGTGCCGTCCTGGGCCGGTCGCGGGGGGCTCCACCAGGGCGGAGCGCGCGCTGGCGACGCGACGCTGCTCCGCCCGCACGCGCCGCGCTCCGGCGCTGCGCCTCGTCCGCGGCGGCCTCCGCGGGCCACCCCGTCCCGTCCGCGCCGGCGGCGCGGCCGGGAAGCCGGAGCGGCGCGCCGCCCGCGGCCCCGAGCGGACCTGACGCGGCCCCGCGCGGGCACGCGCCGCGCGCCCGGACCGCGCGGGGCTGTGCGCCTGCGCCCCCACGCTCCCTAGCTTTCCGAGGGCGGCCCCGGGCGCGGGGCCGGAGGGGGATGGGGATGCGGCGCCTCGTGGGGGGACTCCTGCTCGTCGTCGCCGCGGGCGGGTGCACTTCGGTGAAGATGGTCCAGCGCGACGGGTGCTGGGTGCGGCGGACGGAGAAGGTCTTCGGGCGCGTCGTGGAGGAGGTCGGGCCCTGCGCGCGCCCGGCCCCGCAGTGGGCGCTGGACCGGCTCACTCGGCTCGTCCAGGAGTGCGTCGCCCAGGCGGACTGGCGGTTGCAGTCGCGCGCCCTCGAGGTCTGGTCCCGGCGCCTCCCCTACCCGACGCCGCAGCCCCGCCAGGACGAGGTGCTCCGGGAGTGCATGGACGAGGCGAAGGCGGGGATGGCGACGGAGACCGAGGCGGCCGAGCTCCGGACGCGCCTCTCGGAGCTCGCGGGCGAGCGCGACGCGCTGCGCACGGACGTCGCGAAGGATTGGACGGCGCTCCAGGAGAGCCACGCCAAGCTCGCCGACTGGCTCGGCCAGGCCGCGCAGAAGCCGCCGGGAAATGCGACGGCGAGCGCGACCTCGAGCGCGACGAGCGACGGGAAGGCCTCGAACGACAGCGGCACGACCCTCGCCGCGGAGAGCGGCGCGAACGCGCCCCCGGGCGGCGCCCCGGTGTCGAACGCGTCGGTGGTCCTGCCGGCCAGCCCTGCGGCACAGCCGGGGACGGCCGCCGCCCCCGCGCCGGCGCAGGAGACGAAGCCGGCCGCCGCGCAGGAGCCGCAGCCGGCGACGGCGAAGCGCCCGAGGGCGCGGGCGCGCCGGGTCGTCCAGGAGGCCCGGACCTCGGCTCCGGGGAGCTGTCCGGCCCCCGCGGCCGGGACGGCGCCCTGCGCGACCGCCGGGCCGACGGCGCCCTAGCGGGTCGGCGAACTTCTCTCCCTCTCCCCCCGGCGGAGCAAAGGGCCGCGGAGAGGGGGCCGAGGATGTCCGCTAGAACGGGATGCCGATGCCGAGGCGGAGGAGCCCCGAGCCGAGCTCGACCCGGAGGTCGACCGGCCGGAGGCGGTAGATGAGCCCCACCGCCCCCTGGAGGAAGATCCCGTCGAAGTCGTGGTGGCCGTAGCCGTACCGGTCGTAGTAGCCGGAGTACCAGCCGAGCCACCACCCGAGGTCGAGCTTCGGGTAGAGGGCGAGCTGGGGGGTGAACCAGAAGTTCCAGGCGACGCCGCCGACGAGCAGGACCCCGTTGAAGGAGTAGTCGACGTAGTACGGGTAGTACCCGACGCGGTCCGAGTAGTGGACCCAGTCCGCGCCGAGCTCGAGGACGAGCTCGTCCCTCACCTTCGCGTGGAGGATGCCCTGCGGCACGATCGGGAGCGCGAGGCGCATCCCGAGGCCGATCCCGTCCACCGGGCCCGCGTCGAAGACGCCCCAGAACGAGAGGGAGCTCACGCCCACCCCGCCGGACGACGACGCCGAGCCGCTGGAGGAGCGGGAGGCGCCCGGCTTCGCCTGTGCCGGGGAGGCGGACAGGAGCAGTGCGACGGCGACGATCGGGAGGAGGAGCGAGCGGTTCATGGCGGCCGCTTTTACCACCAGCCGCGGAACCGCTCCAAGAGCAGGTGTGGGCGCGACGCCTACTCGAGCTTCCGCCGGTCCACCACCCGCCGCGCCTTCCCGTCGGAGCGCTCCAGGGTCTTCTTCCCGACGAGCTTCACGCCCACCGTCACCCCGAGCTCGGACGCGAGGCGCCGCACGATGGTCTCCTCGAGCTTCCGCTGCCGCTTCATCTCGTCGAAGAAGATCGACTCGGAGACCTCGACGAGCACGGTGACCACGTCCACCCCGGCCTCGCGGTCGACCTGCACCTGGTAGTGCGGCTCGGTCCCCTCGACCTCGAAGAGCACCGCCTCGATCTCGGAGGGGAAGACCTTCGCGCCCTTCACGATGAGCATGTCGTCGGTCCGCCCCTTCACCCGCGCCATGCGGCGGAAGGTGCGGCCGCAGGGGCACGGCCCGGAGAGGATCGCGGTGAGGTCGCGGGTGCGGTAGCGGACGACCGGGATGGCCTCCTTGGTGAGGGTCGTGACGACGAGCTCGCCCACCGTCCCGTCCGGCACCGGCGCGAGGGTCTCGGGGTCGATGACCTCGAACAGGAAGTGGTCCTCGGCGAGGTGGAGCCCGCTGCGCTCGAGGCACTCGCCGGCGACGCCCGGGCCCATCACCTCGGAGAGCCCGTAGTTGTCGGTCGCGACGATCTCGAGCTTCTCCTGCGATCTCCTTCCGCATCGACTCGGACCAGGGCTCCGCGCCGAAGAGGCCGTGCTTCAGCGACAGCGACGGTCGGGTTCACGCCCATCTCGATCATCGCGTCGGCGACGTTGAGCGCGTGGCTCGGGGTCGTGACGAGGGCGGTGGTCCGGTAGTCCCGCATGATGCCGACCTGGCGCCGGGCGTTGGCGGACGAGACCGGGATCACCGAGGCGCCGAGCCGCTCGGCGCCCTGGTGGAGGCCGAAGGCGCCGGTGAAGAGGCCGTAGTCGAAGGCCGATCTGGACCACGTCGTCCTTCGTCACCCCGCCCGCCACGAGGACCCGGGCCGTGAGGGTGGACCAGGTCCGCATGTCGTTGCGGGTGTAGCCGACGGCGGTGGAGAGGCCGGTCGTGCCCGACGAGGCGTGGACCCGGACCACGTCGCGCAGCGGCACGGCGAAGAGGCCGTAGGGGTGGTTCTCGCGGAGGTCGGCCTTGGTCGTGAACGGGAGCTTGCGCGAGGTCCTCGAGCGACCGGAACTCGTCGGGGTCGAAGCCGAGCTCCTCGAACCGCTTCCGGTAGAACGGGACGTGGCGGATGACGCGGTTGAGGGTCGCCTCGAGCCGCTCGAGCTGCAGCTGCTCGAGCTCCGCGCGATCCATGCACTCGCACTGCGGCTCCCAGATCCGGCTCCCGGTCGGCGTCGTCATGTCCCCACCCCGTCGTTCTCGAGCTCGGTTCCCAGGTAGGCGCGCTGCACGTCGCGGTTCGCGAGCAGCTCCTCGGCGGTGCCCTGCAGCACGATCCGGCCCGTCTCGAGCACGTAGCCCCGCGTCGCGATGCTGCAGGGCGCTCCGGGCGTTCTGCTCGACGAGGAGCACCGTCGTCCCCTCGTCGGCGATCCGCTTCGACGATCGCGAAGATGTCCTTCACCACGAGCGGGGCGAGCCCCATCGACGGCTCGTCGAGCATCACGAGGCGGGGGCGGGCCATGAGCGCCCGGCCGATGGCGAGCATCTGCTGCTCGCCGCCCGAGAGCGTGCCGGCGAGCTGCCGCTGCCGCTTCTCGAGGATGGGGAAGAGCGCGTACACGCGCTCGAGGTCGCGCGGCCACCTCGTGCGCGCCGCCCGCGGCGCGACCTGCACGTGCGCGCCGAGGAGGAGGTTCTCCCGCACCGGCATCGGCGCGAAGACCTGCCGCCCCTCGGGCACGAGCGAGCAGCCGAGGGCGACGATGTCGCTCGGTGGGGAGCCGCGTCGCGATCTCCGCGCCGTCGAAGACCATCTCGCCCGCCCGGGCGCGCACGAGGCCCGACGATGGTCCTGAGCAGCGTGGTCTTCCCCGCGCCGTTCGCCCCGACGATGGTGACGATCTCGCCCTGGCTCACGTGGAGCGAGACGCGGCGCAGCACCGTGAGGGCGCCGTACCCGGCGTCGAGGTTGCGGAGCCTCAGCACGCGTCGTCCCCCAGGTAGACCCGGATCACCTCGGGGTCGCGCTGCACGACCCGCGGGGTCGGCGTCGGCGATCTTCTGGCCGTAGGAGAGGACCACCACCTCGTCGGAGATGCTCATGACGAGCCCCATGTCGTGCTCGACGATGAGGACCGTGATCCCGGACTCGCGGATCCGGCCGATGAGCCGCGCGAGCTCGGCGGTCTCGCGCATGTTGAGCCCGGCCGCCGGCTCGTCGAGGAGCAGGAGCTCGCGGGTCCGCGGCGAGGGCGCGGGCGAGCTCCACCGCGCGCTGCTGGCCGTAGGAGAGGCTCGTCGCCTCGGCGCCGGCGAGGTCCGCGGCGCCGACGAACGCGAGCGCCTCCCGGGCGCGGCGCTTCGACCTCGCGCTCCTCCGCCAGGTCCAGGGCAGGTGGAGCATCCCGGCGAGGAACCCCGCCCGGCTGCGCGGGATGGCCGCCCACCATCACGTTCTCGAGGGCCGTCATCTGCGCGAAGAGCCGGATGTGCTGGAAGGTCCGGGAGACGCCGAGGGCGGCGATGGCGTGCGGCGGCGCAGCCCTGCACCGGCGCACCGCGCAGGAGCACGGTCCCGGCGTCGGAGGGGAGGACGCCCGAGACGAGGTTGAAGAGCGTGGTCTTCCCGGCGCCGTTCGGGCCGATGAGCGCCTTGACGCGTCCCCTTCTCGACGCGGAACGAGACGTCCTTCACGGCCTGGAGGCCGCCGAAGGACTTCGAGAGGCCGGTCACCTCGAGGAGGCTCATCCCTCCGCCCCCGGCGGCCGGAGGCGAGCCCGCACCGCCGCCACGGCGGCGCGCGGGTCGAAGCGGAGGATGCCCTCGGGCGAGAAGAGCATGACGGCGATGAGCACCCCGCCGAAGACGGCGTCGTCGAGGGTCCCGAAGTAGCCGCGGAGCGAGAGGAAGGTCAGGACCGCGCTCGTCGTCACCGTGCCCCAGAGGCTCCCCATGCCGCCCACCGCCACGATGGCGACGTAGCGGACCGACTTCATGACCCCCGCCTCGCCCGGCCCGATCCCGCCGTTGTAGTGGGTGAGGAACACGCCGCCCGTGGCGGCGAGCGCCGCCGAGAGGATGAACGTGCGGAGCTTGTAACGCGCGACGTCCACCCCCATCGACGCGGCGGCGTCCTCCGCGCCGTGGATGGCCCGGAGCGCCCGGCCGACCCGGGACTCGACGAGGTTCGAGAGGACGAGCAGGGCGAGGGCGACGAGCCCCCAGGCGACGTAGTAGTTGGCGACGCGCCCGGCCCGGCCGCCGCCCACCGCGATCCCGGCGAGGAGCGGGAACGGCGGCACCGAGCCGAGGCCGTCGGCGGCGCCGAGGCGCTCCGAGGCGAGGAGCACGCTCTGGACGATGGTCCCGAAGCCGAGGGTCGCCATCGCGAGGTAGTGCCCCTTGAGCTTCAGGACCGGGACGCCGATGAGCCAGGCGATCGCGAGCGCGAGGGCGAGCGCGACGGCGAAGGCGGCCCAGGGGTGGACCGAGAGCGCGTCGCCGCCGTAGAGGTCGGGGCGCGAGACGAGCACGTGGAGGCGGACGAGGGCGGCGATCGGGGCGCTCGCCCGGTGCGCCGAGAGGTCCAGGGTGGTGAGGTACCCCGAGGCGTAGCCGCCGATGGCGAAGAAGGCCGCGTGGCCGAGCGAGATCTGCCCGGCGTAGCCCATGAGCAGGGAGAGCCCCGCCGCGACGAGCGTGTAGTACGCCGCCATCGTGAGCTGGGTGAGGAAGAAGGCCTTGTCCGCCGCGTGCGCGGCGAGCTGCACCGCCGTGACGACGGCGAGGAACAGCGCGACCCGGGCGTAGCGGGAGCGCAGCATCACGCGGCCTTGAGGCGCGCGACCTCGCGCGAGCCGAACAGCCCGCTCGGCCGGAGGAAGAGGATGGCGAGGAGCACCGCGACCGAGATCGCGTCCTTGTAAGCGGTGGGGAGGAGCGACACCGAGAAGGACTCGAGGACGCCCACCAGGAAGCCCGCCCCCACCGCGCCCATGGAGCTGCCGAGCCCGCCGAGGATCGCGACGGTGAACCCCTTGATGGCGAGGCCGGTCCCGATGTTGTACTGCGGTGTAGGTGATCGGCGAGACGACGCACCCGGCGAGCCCGCCGATGCCCGCCGAGAGCACGAAGGAGAGGGTCACCAGGTTCCGCGTCGGCGATCCCGCAGAGCGCGGCCGCGTCGCGGTTCGCGGCGCAGGCCCGCATCTGCCGCCCGAGGGAGGTGTGCTGGAAGAAGAACCAGAGGAACCCCACGATGAGGACGCAGGTCCCGAGGGACCAGAGGACCTGGGGCGAGACGTGGACGCCGGCGAGGGTGAGAGAGCTCACCTCGTTCCCGGTGAAGTACGGGAGGGCCCGGACCGACTCGCCCCAGGCGACGAGCGCGAGCTCGCGGAGCACGATCGAGACGCCGATGGTGATGACGATCATCCGCAGGACCGTGGGCTTGCGGAGCCAGCGGATGAAGGTCAGCTCCACGAGCGCCCCCGCCGCCATCGTGACGACGACGGCGCCGGCGATGGCGAGCGGGAGCGGGACGAAGCGGTGGAGCGTCACCGCGGTCATCCCGCCGAGCATCACGAACTCGCCCTGGGCGAAGTTGATGATGCCGGTCGTGTTGTAGATGATGTTGAAGCCCACGCCGACGACCGCGTAGATCGTCCCGTAGGTCAGCCCCGCGACCAGGTACTGCAGGACGAGCGGGAGCGGCATCACTCGCCGAGCACCGCGAACTTTCCGTCCTTCACGGTCAGCATCTCGAAGGCGTCGAGGGCGAGCCCGTTGTGGTCGGCCGGCCCGAGGTTGAAGACGCCGGCGGTGCCGACGAACCCCTTGGTGCCCTCGACGGCGGCGCGGACCTTCTCGCGGTCGAGCCCCGCCTCCTTCACCGCGCGGACGAGGATCATGAGCGCGTCGTAGGCGTGGCCGCCGAAGGTGGAGACGTCCTCCTTGTAGCGGGCCTCGTAGGCCCGCTTGTACGCGGTGACGACCGCCTTCTGCGGGTGCTTCTCCGGGAGCGCGTCGGCGACCACGATCCGGCTCGCCGGGAACATCACGCCCTCGGCGGCGGCGCCCGCGGCCTTCGCGTACTGGACGTTGGCGAAGCCGTGGCTCTGGAAGATCGGCACGGTGAGCCCGATCTGCCGGGCGTTCTTGATGACGATGGACTGCGCCGGCTCGATCGACCAGTTCAGGATCGCCTGGACGTTCGCCGCCTTGAGCTTCGTGACCTCGGCGGTGAGGTCGGTGGCGGCCTTGTCGTAGACCTCCGAGACCGCGATCTCGATGCCGTGGGCGGGGGCGAGCTTCTCGACCTGATCCTTGCCGGCCTTGCCGAAGCCGGTGTTGGAGGAGAGGAAGCCGATCCGCTTCACCCCCATCTTCTTCATGCGGCGGAAGATCATCTCGGCGGCGTAGCCGTCCTTCGGCGCGACCTTGAAGACGTGCGGGGTGACGGGTTCACGATCACCTCGGCGGCGGCGCAGGAGAGCAGGAGCGTCTTCCCCTCCTCGACCACCGGCTTGATGGCGAGGGACTCGCCGCTCGTCGCCGGGCCGATGATCGCGAAGACCTTCTCCTCCTCGATGAGCTGCTTGGCGAAGGAGACCGCCTTGGCGGGGTTGCCCGCGGTGTCCTTCACGAGGAGCTGGATCTTGCGGCCGTCGATCCCGCCCTTCCCGTTCAGGTCCTCGACGAGCATCTCGAGGGTGCGGGCCTCGGGGGCGCCGAGGAACGAGGCGGGGCCGGTCACGGCGAGGAGCGCGCCGATCTTGAGCGGCTCCTTGCCCTTCTCCTGGGCGACCGCGGCGAGGGAGGCGGCGAGGAGTCCGGCCGTCGCGAGAATGCGGAGCGTCTTCATGGGTGTCCTCCGGTGCGCGCGTGCTACCTGGCGAGGACGAACTTGCCGTCCTTCACGGTGACCATCTCGAAGGCGTCGACGTCGAGGCCGTTGTGGTCGGCCGGCGCGAAGCTGAACACGCCGCTCGTCCCCACGTACCCCTTCATCCCCTCCACCGCGGCGCGGACCTTCTCCCGGTCCACCCCGGCCGTCTGGATCGCCTTCACCAGGATCCCGAGGGCGTCGTGGGCGTAGCCGCCGAACGCGCTCGCGTCCTCGTTGAACCTCGCCTCGTAGGCCTTCTTGTAGGCGACGCAGGACGGCCTTCTGCGGGTGCTTGTCCGGGAGCGCCTCGGCGACGACGATGCGGCTCGCCGGGAAGATCACGCCCTCGGCGGCGGCGCCGGCGGCCTTCACGTACTGGATGTTGGCGAAGCCGTGGCTCTGGAAGATCGGCACGGTGAAGCCGATCTGGCGGGCGTTCTTGATGACGATGGCCTGGGCCGGCTCGATGGACCAGTTGAGGATCGCCTGGACGTTCGCGGCCTTGAGCTTCGTGACCTCGGCGGTGAGGTCGGTCGCGGCCTTGTCGTAGACCTCGTCCACGACGATCTGGATGCCGTGCTCCGGCGCGAGCTTCGCGATCTGCTCCTTGCCCGGCCTTGCCGAAGCCGGTGTTGGAGGAGAGCACGCCGATGCGGGTCACGCCCATCTTCTTCATCTGCTGGAAGATCTTCACGATGGCGTGGCTGTCCTTCTGGGCGGTCTTGAAGACCCAGGGGGCCACCGGGTTCACGATCGCCTCGGCCGCCGCGCAGGAGAGGAGGAGCGTCCTCGCCTCCTCGGCGATGGGCTTCACCGCCATGGTCTCGCCGCTCGTCGGCGGGCCGATGATGGCGAAGACCTGCTCCTCCTCGATGAGCTGCTTCGCGAAGGAGATCGCCTTCTCCGGGCTCGCCGCCGGTGTCCTTCACGATGAGCTTCAGCTTGCGCCCGGCGATGCCGCCCTTCTGCGTTCAGGTCGTCGACGAGCATCTCGAGCGTGCGCGCCTCCGGCGCGCCGAGGAAGGAGGCGGGGCCGGTGATCGACATCAGGGCGCCCACCTTGATGGGCTCGGCAGGCGCCGCGGCGAGCGCGAGCGCGAGCAGGACGGGGGTCGGGGTCATCATGGCTCTCGTTCCGCGGTGCTTCGGGTGAGCTGCGTCCCCCTCGGGGGGGTCAGAGGTTCTGGACGTCCGCGGCGTCGAGGATCCGCGCCCCCGCCTTCCGCAGGGTCGCGGTCGCCGCCTCGGGGTCCTCGAACCGGAAGACGACGAGGGCCTGCTCGCCGCTCTTCCGGACGAACGCGTACATGTACTCGACCGCGGTGCCGCGGAGGGCGTGGAGCACCGTCGCGAGGCCGCCCGGGCGGTCGGGGATCTCGACCGCGACCACCGGGGTCCGGCGGATCGTGAAGCCGGCGTCCTTGAGGGCGAAGGCGGCACGGTCCGTGTCGTTCACGATGAGTCGCAGGATCCCGAAGTCCGTCTCGTCGGCGAGGGAGAGGGCGCGGAGATCCACCGCGGCGCGGGCGAGGACGTCCACGACGTCGGCGAGGCCGCCGGTCTCGTTCTCGAGGAAGACGGAGAGCTGTTCGACCACGGGGGCTCCTGGGGAGCCGCCGATGATAGCCCAGGAGGGGCGCCCGGTTCACCTGGGCGTGCGCGGAGTCTGGGTCTCTCCTCCGCGACGTGCCGGCGCCTCGCCGCCGGAGCCGAGGCCCCCCCGCTCGAGGGACGCCGCTCCCGCCTCCACCAGCAGGAGGCCGTAGGTCGGCCGGAGACGGACCGTCGGTCCGGGATCCACCGCCGGCGCCTCGTACCCGACCTCGTAGCGGTACCCGCCGGGCGGAAGCCCGGCGCAGGCCGCCCCGAGATCCACGCGCACCTCCCAGACCTCGCCCGGCCCGAGCGCGACCGGGTCCCCGGGCGGCCCCCCGGTGTCCGCGTCGTGCTCGCACGCCCGCTCCGGCCCGGAGCCCAGGAAGACCACGACTCGCGCGCGGCGCGGACCCGGCGCCTCCACCTTCACGGTCTGGCTGGTCCCGTTCTGGATCTCGAACCCCACGTCGCGCCGGTCGCCGCTCCAGCGCACGAGCCCCGACGTCCAAATCCGGAGCGCGGGCTCCGGCGGCTCGGGCCGGCTCCCCTTCCCGGCGCAGGCGAGCCCCAGCGCGACGAGCGCGACGGTCCCGAGCACCCGCGCGCCGCGACCCGCCGCGCCGGGCCGCCCCTCGACCGCTGCGCCACGCCTCACGCCCCGACGATGGCGACCCTACGTTTCCGAAGCGAGGGGGAGCCATGTTCGGAAGGGAGCGGCGGCCCGCCGCCGCCGGCGACGCGATCGCCGGCGCGCTCGCGGGCCTCGGCGCCAGCTGGATCATGTCCCTGGCCTACCCGCCCCTCATGAAGGTGGGGAGCGAGGAGACGCTCCGCCGCGAGAAGGAGGCGCAGGCAGGGCTGCCGCCCTCCGCCGTGCGGGCGGCCGAGGCAGCCGCCCGCGCGGTCGGCACCGACCTCCCCGGCCGGCGCGCCCGGTCCGTGGGCGGGAAGGCGGTCCACTACGGCTACGGCGCCGCGTGGGGCGCCGCCTTCGCCCTCGCCGCCCGGGTCCTGTCGCGCCGCCCGCCGGTCGCGACCGGGCTCGCGTTCGGTGCGCTCCTCTGGGTGGTCTCCGACGAGGTGCTCGTCCCGCTCCTCGGGTTCTCACGCGGTCCGGCCCGCTACCCCGCCTCGAGCCACCTCAAGGGGCTCGCCGCGCACCTCGTCTACGGCGTCGCGACCGACGCGGGCTGGCGCGCCGCGCGGGCGCCGCTTGCGAAGCCGCGCTGACGGGACCCGGCGGGGTCGGCGCCGGGCTCCGGGACGGTCCTTTCGGGGTGCACGCGACCTCGCCCGACCGTACATCAAGGGGCTCCCACGCCGCGTCGACACCGGCGCCGGGCCGTGGTTACTTGCCCCCATGTTCCAGGTGAAGCCGGAGTCGCCTTACCCCGCCCTCGCCGAGGCGTGGTCCCGCCCGGACGGCCCGGATGCCGCGGCCGTCGACTCGACGCGCGAGGCGCTCTCCACGGTCCGCCCCGACGACCTCGGGGCCGTCGCGCCGCTCGCCGACGTGCTGCTCCGGCGCGTGACCGAGCTCGCCTGGCGCGACCGCGCCCGCCGGGCGCTCTTCGCCCTCCTCGACGGGGTGCGCCGGCGCGCCTTCACGCTCGCGCTCCAGAAGGCGGAAGTCGACCCGTGGCTCGGGCTCGTGCTCCGGATCGTCCGGGAGGCGGACTACGCCTTCAGCGACCTCCTCCGGTCCCGCGAGGAGACCGACCCGAAGACCGTCGCGCTCCGCGTCCTCGGGCAGGAGGCCTGCGAGCTGACGGTCGCGGACCTCTCGCGGCGCACCCGCGCCATCGCCCGGGGGCTCCTCGGCCTGGTGGACGGCACCGCCGACGCGAAGGTCGCGATCCTCTCGGAGAACTGCCTCGAGGGGGCGCTCTGCGACCTCGCCTGCCTCTCGAACGGCATCGTGGACCTGCCGCTCCCGGCGAACGCCGTCGCCGAGCAGGTCGTCTTCATGCTGAAGCACTCCGGCGCGCAGGTGCTGCTCGTCTCCGACGAGGAGCAGCTCGCGAAGGTGCTGCCCTCGCTGCCGGCGCTCCCCGAGCTCGAGCAGGTCGTCGTCTTCTCGCGCGCCGCCGCCGAGCGGAACGGGCTGCTCTCCCTCGACCAGATGGTGAGCCAGGGGGCGGAGTTCGACGACGGCGCGCGCGCCGCGCGCGCCGCGGCGGTGAAGGCGACCGACGTCGCCACCGTCATGTACACCTCCGGCACCACCGGGAAGCCGAAGGGCATCGTCTTCACCCACGAGAACCTGGTGTCGAAGCGCTTCGCCCGCGCCTTCGCGCTCCCGCTGCTCTCCGAGGGCGACGTCTTCCTCGCGTACCTGCCGCTCTACCACACGTTCGGAAGGTGGCTCGAGCTCGTGCGGCTCGCTGTTCTGGGGCGCGACCTACGTCTTCGCCCGCTCCACCGCGCAGTCCACGCTCCTCGAGGACTTCAAGCGGGTGAAGCCGACGGTCTTCATCTCCGTCCCGAAGAAGTGGATGGAGCTCCACGAGGCGGCGGTCTGGGAGGCGAGCCTCCGAGGAGGATCCCGACGAGGTCGACGGCCCACCTGCGTGCCATCACCGGCGGGCGGCTCCGCTACGGCCTCTCGGCCGCAGGCTACCTCGACCCGACGGTGTTCCGGGCGTTCCACGCGCGCGGGCACCGAGCTCTGCTCCGGCTACGGCATGACCGAGGCGACCGGCGGGGTCACCATGACGCCGCCCGGCGAGTACGTCGACGACTCGATCGGCACGCCGCTCCCCGGCGTCGAGTGCCGCCGCGCCGACGACGGCGAGCTCCTCATCCGCGGCCCCTACGTCTCCCCGGGCTACTACAAGCCCGGGCCGCGAGGACACGCGGCCACGACCCGACGGCTGGTTCCACACCGGCGACCTCGTCTCGATCGATCCCGACGGCCACTTCCGGATCACCGGCCGCAAGAAGGAGATCTACAAGAACCGCGCAGGGCCAGACGATCGCCCCGCAGCGCGTGGAGAACCTCTTCCGCGACTTCGAGGCGATCTCCCAGGCGTTCCTCGTCGGCGATCACCGCGAGTACAACACGCTGCTCGTCTGGCCGAACCCGGCGTCGCCCGCAGATCGAGGGGCGCCGCCGAGAGCGAGGTGCGCGAGCTGCATCTCGTCCCTCGTCGCGAGCGCGAACCGCTTCCTCGCGCCGTACGAGCGCGTGGTCGGCGTTCCAGATGCTGCCGCGCGCCCTCGACCTCGAGCACGGCGAGCTCACCCACAAGCACACCTTCAAGCGCGAGCGTGGTGGAGAAGGGCTGGAAGGACGCTCATCGAGCGGATGTACGAGCAGAAGCACCTCGCGCTTCCCGGTCGACGGCGGGTTCCTGCGCATCCCGAACTGGGTGCTCCGCGAGATCGGCGTGCTCCAGCACGAGGTCGCGCTCCGCGACGGCGTGCTCCGCGCCGGCGAGCGGTCCGTCAGCGTCGGGCGCGAGCCCCGAGGCGCCCGGGCGCGCTCCGGGTCGGCGACCTCGCCTACACGGCCGAGGGGACGGTCTTCGACCTCGGCGCGCTCCTGTCGCGCCCGTCGCTCTGGCTCGGGAACGACGCGCTCCGCCGGTTCCTCGGCGACGAGGCCTTCGCGTCCCTGACGTCGCGCCGCCGCAAGGGCGGCGGCGACATCAAGGTCGACGCGCGGCTGTGGCCTGCGCCGGCCCCGGACGCGGCTCCGGGCCTGCTCGCGGGCGGTCGAGGGCGAGCCGTACGATTCCACTCCATCCACGCCGCCGGCGAGCTCCTCCGCGCGGAGCGGCCCGAGGCGCGCCTCGCCCTCGAGCACCTCCACGCCGGGCGTCGCGGCCGAGCGGCCGGACGCGGGCCGGACGCTGCCGCGCGCTGCTCCGGCGGGCCGCCGACGCGCCCGACGAGGACATCCGGCGCCGCGCCTTCCGCGTCCTGCTCCCCCACGAGGAGCCGGCCGAGACCCTCGAGACCCTGCGGCGTCTTCCTCGACCGGCTGGGCCCCTTCGCGCTGCGCGACGAGGACCTCGCCATCGCTCGGCGGAGCGCGGGACTCACCGACGCGCAGGTCGCGATGCTCCTCGGGTTCCTCGTGCTCCGACGAGGCGCTCGCGTCCGCCACGCGACCCCTCGGACCGGCGGCTGCTCGTCGGCTCGATGCGGCTGCGTCGCGGCCACGGCCATCGCCCATCCGCTCTAGTTCGCGCGGGTGCGCGTGCCCGCTCGCCCGGCTGACGCTCCACGACGATCCCGAGATCGCCGCCCGCGCCGGGCGAGGAGCTCGACCGGCTCCGCCGCGGCTTCTCCAACTGGATCGGACCGAACCTGCGGCTCGCCATCGATCCCAAGACCGGGGCGGAGTACGGCTGGAAGGACGTGCATCGTCTTCGACGCGAACGTCCCGCCGGCGGCGCAGCACCACCTGCTCCAGGCCCTCGAGGACATGACCATCGTCCGCGCCTCGGTCTTCCTCCTCGGGCGGGGCGTGCTCCTCTCCCTCGCCGACATCCCTCCCGGCGGCGCGACGCGTCTCGCTGCTCGGGCGCCAGCACGGCAAGAGCGTCTTCCGGCTCTCGATCCACACCCGCTCGAACGAGACCTTCGACGTCGCCATCAACGTCGCCGACGAGATGAACTTCGCCGAGCTGCGGGCGGAGGTGAACTGGCTGCTCGCCGCCGGCGCGGCCGCCGCCGCTCGTCGAGCAGTTCGGCGGCTACTTCGCCGAGTGGGGCATCTTCACCGAGGAGTTCATCCCCGGCGACACCGTCGAGCGGCAGGTCGCGCGCCTCGTCCGCCAGGGCGAGCCGAAGCGCATCAAGTCGCTCTGGCCGTTCATCGTCTGGACCGCGCTCGAGGGGCACGTCCGGTTCTGGGACCGGACCGGCCGCCGGCTCGCGCTGCGCGAGCCCATCGCCCGCAGCCTTCATCGTGCCGTCGCACGACTACCACTCCGGCGCGCGGCTCGTGTCGATCTCGGACCGATCGCCCTGCACGACCCTCGACGAGCTCCTCGATCGGTTCGAGCGGTCCTTCGTCATCGCGGCTCGAGGCCTCGCGGCCGGAGCTCCGCGGCGACGTGGACGACCACCTCATCCTCTCCGCGGTCGTGGAGGCCCTCGGGCTGCGACCGCGGCGTGCGCGCTCCTCTCGGAGGCCGCGCAGGAGTCGCGGCGCGCCATCGCCATCGAGACCTTCCTCGAGCGGCTGCGCGACGGCGGGCTTCACCTCGCAGCGGGTCCACTTCGCGGCGCGCCGGTTCCGCCGCTGGCTCGAGGTCAACCCTGCCGCGACCGCCGAGGCGCAGGGGAAGATGCTCGGGGACCAGTGGGACACCTACCGGCTCTCGGAGCTCGAGCAGGCCTGGCCGGACACGCGCCTCCGCTTCTTCCGCATGACCGTCTTCGCGAACGCGCGGGCGGAGCTCGGCGACCGCCCTCGACCGGCTCATGCAGCGGGCCCGGAGCCTGCCGCCCGGCGGCCTCGACCTCGAGGAGCAGGTGGCGGCGCTCCGCGGCGCCATCCCGCCCACCGCCGAGGAGGACTACTTCCTCGCCCGGATGACCTACCGCTACCTCGCGCCCACCGACCAGGTCGCGCTCATCTCGATGCCGTCGGGCGGCCACTACGTCACCGAGGTCGTCGTCGCCCTCGCCGACGAGGACGGCAACCGCTTCATCGTCCGCGGCGCCGGTCTCGCCCCGCGAGGTGGCCCGCCTCCTGCACATGTTCCACGAGTCCAACCTGCAGGTGACCTTCACGACGGAGCACGAGTTCCTGCTCGACCCTCGACGCCCGCGAGGCCGTCATCGGCGGCCTGTTCTACAAGCAGGTCGGGCCGGAGCGCGTGCACATGGAGAAGATCGTCGTCGTCGCGCAAGCACCGGGCCAAGGGGGTGGCGAACGGGCTCATGTACGAGTTCTTCCGCCGCCTCGCCGCGCGCGGCGTGAGGACGCGTCGAGACCGGCTACTTCCAGCCCGAGTACCTGGCGCCGTTACGGGTTCCGCACCGACCCGACCTCCGGCGGCCTCGTCTGCGACGTCCCCTCCCTGCCTCCGCCGGAGGGCCCACCGGGCTCCGTCGCGATCCCCGGGCTCCCGAGCTAGCGCCATGGCCAAGCCCACCTGGAAGCTCATCGACACGACGCTCCGCGAGGGCGAGCAGTTCGCCCAGGGGAACTTCCGCACCGAGGACAAGCTCGAGATCGCGCGGTGCGCTCGACACCTTCGGCGTCGAGTACATCGAGGTCACCTCCCCCGCCGCCTCGCCGCAGTCGCAGCGCGACGCCGCGCAGATCGTGAAGCTCGGGCTCGGGGCGCAGGTCATCACCCACTCGCCGCTGCGTCCTCGACGACGTCCGCGCCGCCCTCGACACCGGCGTCCGCGGCATCGGCCTGCTCTTCGCGACGAGCCGCATCCTCCGCGAGTCGTCCCACGGCAAGTCGATCCAGCAGATCATCGACGCGATGGGGCCGCCCATCGAGCTCGCCCTCAAGGCCGGGCTCGAGGTCCGCTTCTCGGCGCGAGGACGCCTTCCGCTCCGAGGTGCCGGACCTCGTCACCGTGTACCAGGCGGCCGAGAGGATGGGCGTCCACCGGGTCGGCGTCGCCGACACGGTCGGCATCGCCACGCCGCGGCAGGTCTACGCGCTCGTCCGCGAGGTCCGCCAGGCGGTGACGCTGCGACATCGGCTTCCACGGCCACAACGACACCGGCTGCGCCATCGCCAACGCGTACGAGGCGATCTCGGCGGGCGCGACGCACGTCGACGTGTCGGTGCTCGGGATCGGCGAGCGCGTCGGCATCACCTCCCTCGGCGGCTTCGTCGCGCGGATGTTCGCGCATCGAGCCGCAGGCGGTCGCGGAGCGCTACCGGCTCGGACAGCTCCGCGAGCTCGAGCGGCTCGTCGCGCGGGTGACCGGGGTCGAGATCCCGTTCAACAACTACGTCACCGGCGAGACCGCCTACTCCCACAAGGCCGGGCATGCACCTCAAGTCGATGATGTCGAACCCCGGCTCGTACGAGATCATCCCGCCGGAGGCGTTCGGCCTCTCGCGCCGGCTCATCCTCGGGAGCCGGCTCACCGGCCGGCACGCCATCGCCTACCGCGCCCGCGAGATGGGGATCACCTTCGGCGAGACCGAGCTCAAGGCCATCACGAAGCGGATCAAGGAGATGGCGGACAAGGGCGAGCTGTCGCGAGGCGCAGATCGACGCGGTGCTGCGCGAGTGGGTGACGGCGTAGTGACGAGCCGCCTGCTCCTCCTCGCCGCGGCGGTCCTGTGGTCCACCGCCGGGGCGGCCATCAAGTCCTGCGGCCTCGACGCGATCCAGATCGCCGGCGGGCGATCGCTGGTCGCGGCGGCGTTCCTGTTCCTCGCCGTCCGCGACGCACGGACCCGGCCGGACCGGCGGGTGCTCCTCGTCTCCTGCGCCTACGCCCTCACGGTCGTCCTGTTCGTCGTCGCGACGAAGCTCACCACCGCGGCCAACGCCATCTTCCTGCAAGACACCGCACCGCTCTGGGTGCTCGCCCTCTCGCCGTGGCTCCTCGACGAGCGCCCGACGCGGGGCGAGCTCCTCGCCATCCCGATCTTCGGCGTCGGCCTCGGGCTCTTCTTCGTCGACGAGCTCTCGCCGGGGCAGGCCCTCGGGAACCTCACCGCCCTCGTCTCCGGCGCCGCCTTCGCGCTGTCGATCGTCGGCCTCCGCGTCCTGCGCGAGCGGGGACCGGCCGCCCTCGCCTGGGGCAACCTGATCGCCGCCGCGGCGACGCTCCCGCTCTGGGGGCGGGGCCCCGCGGCGACCGGGGCCAATCTCGCCCTCCTGGCCTACCTCGGCGTCTTCCAGCTCGGCCTCGCGTACCTCGCCTTCTCCCGCGGCGTCATCGGGACCCCGGCCATCGAGGCGTCGCTCCTCATCCTGATCGAGCCGGTCCTGAACCCGATCTGGACCTTCCTCGTGGCGGGGGAGCGGATGGGGCCGTGGGCCGTCGCGGGAGGCGCGGTCGTGCTCCTCGCCACCGGGTGGCGCACCGTCGCGCCGGTGCTGACGCCGCGCCTCGAGTAGCGGAGAGCCGCGCGAGCAGTCCCCCTCCCGGGCCAGCGCGCCCCCGTCCGGACCCGGTCCCTGGTCGCGCGGGAGGCCCGTGACGATATTCGCGCGGCCGATGGTGCGCCCGGTCGTCCTCCTCTACCACCGCGTCTGCGCCGACCAGGACTGGCGCCCGAACGAGTTCCTCGTCGCGGCCTCGGTGTTCCGCGAGCAGATGCGGTTCCTCGCGACGGGGCCCTGGCGGACGGCTCGCCTCTCCGACGTCCTCGCGGGCCGGGTGCCCTCGGCGGGGCCGCGGCCCCCGGTCGTCCTCACCTTCGACGACGGGTACGCCGACGTCCGCACCCATGCGCTCCCGATCCTGCGCGAGCTCGGGCTCCCCGCCGCCGTCTTCCCGGTCCTCGACCCGGCGCTCGGGCCCGGTACCTGGGGGACCTCGCCGGCGCTCCGCGCGCCCCTGCTCTCGCACGCGGACCTCCGCGTCCTGGAGACGGAGGGGATTGAGTTCGGCTCCCACACCCTCACCCATCCGCGCCTCACCGCCTGCGACGACGCCGCGCTCGAGCGGGAGCTCGCGGGCTCCCTCGAGCGGCTCGCCTCGCTCGTGGCGCGCCCGCTGCCGGTGGTCGCCTATCCGTTCGGAGACGTCGACGACCGCGTGAAGCGCGCGGCGCGCCGCGCGGGGTACTCGTCGGGGCTCGCGGTCGCGTCGGGTCCCCTCGCGCTCCACGCGGATCTGTTCGAGATCCGGCGGCAGATCGTGGGGAACTCCGCGAGCGAGGCCTACCTCGCGGTGAGGCTCTCCGGGGCGGAGAAGGTCTACGCGTGGTCGAAGTGGAAGCTCAAGGAGGGGTTCGGCTCGCTCCGGCGCCGGCGCCCCGAAGGACCGGCCGCGGGCTCCGCGTGAACGGCAGGCTCGGAGGCTCCATGTCGCGCTCGTCTTCCCCCGACACTCACGTCCCGCTCGTCGCGCCTCCGGCCCGCCCCCCCGGCGGACACCCCTCGCCGCCCCTCGCCATCGAGATTGTCGAGGACGCCGCGGGGTTCGACGCCCTCGAGTCCGACTGGGACGCCCTCCTCGCGCGAAGCGACGCCTCGGTGTTCCAGTCGTTCGAGTGGCTGCGCACGTGGTGGCGGCACTTCGGGGAGGGTCGCGCCGCGGCGCGGCTCCATCTCGTCGTGATGCGCGACCCGCGGGGGCTCGTCGCGGTGGCGCCGCTCTTCGTGGACTCCGCTCGCGCCCTCGGCGTCCTGCCCCTCCGCCGGCTCCTGTTCGTGGGTCATCGAGACTCGGACTACCTGGACGTCGTCGTCGAGCGCGGGCGGGAGCGCGAGTGCGCGGAGCTCGTCGCGGTCCAGCTCGCCGCGGACTCCGGGCTGTTCGACGTCATGGAGCTGGAGGACACGCCGGAACGGTCCCGCAGCGGCCCGCTCCTCCGGGACGCGCTGGCGCGCCAGGGGTGGTCGACGTCGCGGACCCTGGGGGAGTGCTGCCCTCGGACCCGGCTGCACGCCAGCTGGGACGAGACCCTGGCCCGGTTCCGGCCCCACACGCGCCACGAGCTGAAGCGGCGAGACCGCAAGCTCGCGGCCGCGCACCGCGTCGAGCTGGAGGTGGTGACCGACGGCCCGGGCGTCGACGCCGCGATGCGCGAGTTCGTGGAGATGCACCAGGCCCGGTGGACCCGCGACGGGTACTGGGGCGTCTTCTCGGACCCGAGGCGGTCCTCGTTCGCGCTCGACGTCGCCGCCCGCCTGAGCCGGCGCGGCTGGCTCTTCCTCGCCTTCCTGCGGGTGGAGGGGCGACGGTGCGCGGTGAACTACGGGTTCTCCTTCGGCGACGACCTCGCGATCTACCTGACCGGCGCGTCCCACGGCGCCGAGCTGGCGCGGCTCTCCCCGGGGCGGGTCCTGCACGCGAGGTGCATGGAGTGGGCGGTCGGCAGGGGCCTCGAGGTCTATGACCTCATGCGGGGCGGAGAGTCGTACAAGCGCGACGCCTTCGACGCGGTGGAGATCCCGAACTGGACGGTCGTCGCGTACCCCCGACGTCCCGGCCTGACCGCGCTCCGGCACCGGTTCCACGCGCTGGCCGGGAAGGTGAGGCGGCGCGCCTGGCGCGAGGCCCACGCGCTCGCGGTCGCGGTGCGCGCCGGCGGCCTTCGCCCGGGCGCCTTGCGCGTCCCGCTCCGCCGCGCGGCGCGCCAGGGCTGGGCCGACCTCATGCGCGCGCTCCGCCGCGCCCCGCGGGACGCCTCCCGTCCGTCCTGACCCGCGCACCCGACCGGCTCCCGGGCTCGTCCGGTCGCGCCGGCTCGCGGCGCGGCGCGACCTCGCGAGGTCGAGCCCGCGGGGGAGCTCGGCGCCTTCGGCCGATCCACGCGGAGGAAGCGACCTCACGAGGAAGGTGCCGCGCCGCGCTGCGGTGGACACGGTGCGTCGAGCACGCACACCGGCCGCGCGGCCGGGGGACGGCACGGGCATCACGGGTATCACGGGCGGTACGGCGGCGGGCCTGGTCGGGCGACGGACGGGGGGGACGGGATGCTCGGGGATCGTGCACGCGCAGGGGACGCCCTGCTTCGGCTCGCCGACCTCGCGGGGCTCTGCGTGGCCGCGCCGCTGGCGCTCCGGGCGGCGACGCTCGTCCCGGGCGCGTCGGCGCCGCCCGCCGACGCCTTCGCGCTCTACTGGCCGCCGTTCGCGCTCTCCGTCCTCCTCTGGTTCGCGAGCGCGTGGCTGCTCCAGGTCTACGAGGCGCGCACCCGCTCGCCCTGGTTCGAGCTCGGACGCTTCAGCGCCGCGCTCGCCATCGTCGCGACCGCGGCGGCGGCCGTCCTCTTCCTCGTGAAGGTGGAGCGCGCCTCGCGCGCGACCGTGGTCGCGTTCTTCGCGATCTCGTGGCTGCTCCTCCTCGGGATCCGGTTCGCCATCCGGGCGGTCCTCCGCGCCATGGGGCGGACCGGACGGCGCGCCCGCTACTACGCCGTGGTGGGCACCGGCGCGCGCGCACACCAGCTGGTGGAGGCGATCCGCTCGCAGGAGTGGGGGCTCCACCTCGCGGGGTACGTCGCGGAGGACCAGCGGGCGGTTCCCGCCGGCACCGGGCCGGTGCTCGGGCGGGTGTCCGGGATCGCGCGGGTGCTCGAGGAGAACGTGCTCGACGAGGTCGTGTTCGCCGTCCCGCGCGAACGGATGCCGGCGATGCAGGAGGCGCTCCTCACCTGCGAGGAGCTGGGCGTCCCGGTCCGGATCTCGCTCGACGTGATGAGCCTCGGGCGCGCCCGGATGACCGTGAGCGAGGTGGCGGGCGTGCCGATGCTCCGGTTCTCCCGGACGCCCTCGGACACCCTCGCCCTCGCGGCGAAGCGGATCTTCGACGTGCTCGCGAGCGCGGTCGCCCTCGCCGTCCTCGCGCCGATCCTCGCCGCCACGGCGGTCGCGATCAGGCTCGACTCCCCGGGGCCGATCTTCTTCCGCCAGCGCCGGGTCGGCCTCAACGGCCGGACCTTCCAGATCCTGAAGTTCCGGTCCATGTACGTGGACGCCGAGGCGCGCCAGGAGCAGCTCCGCGCGAAGAACGAGATGAGCGGCCCGGTGTTCAAGATGGCCAACGATCCCCGGGTCACGCGGGTCGGGCGCTTCATCCGCCGGACCTCCCTCGACGAGTTCCCGCAGTTCTGGAACGTGCTGCTCGGGGACATGAGCATCGTCGGCCCGCGCCCGCCGATCCCCGCCGAGGTGCGCCAGTACAAGCGGTGGCAGCGGCGCCGGCTGTCGGTGAAGCCGGGGATCACCTGCATCTGGCAGGTCAGCGGGCGGAACCACATCGACTTCGAGCAGTGGATGGAGCTCGATCTCCAGTACATCGACGGGTGGTCGCTCTGGCGGGATCTCCACATCTGCCTGCGGACCATCCCGGCGGTGCTCACCGCACGCGGGGCGCGCTGACGGAGGGCACGCCGCATCTGGTCCCCCGCCGGCCTGGCGCGCGCGCCTTACGTTCGCTGGGCCTGACGATGCGGGGGGCTGCGCGACCTCCGCGAGGAGCCGCGCCGTGCCCGATCCTGCTGCCCCTTCCGGCTCGCCTTCCTGGGGGCGGGTCCCGACGCGAGCGCCCGACGATCCCGATGGGCTCGGGCTCCCCTCGTTGCTCGACGGCCTGCGCTTCGTGCCGCGGGCGGTCGGTCGTCACCGGGCGCTCGCCCTCGGGGCCTTTCTAGCCATGACCGCCCTGGCGGTGCTGATCGTCCGGATCATCCCGCACCAGTACCAGGTCGAGGCGAGCGTCCTCGCGCAGCGCAGCCCGGAGATGGCGGCGGTGTCGAACCCGAACCTGAACCGGGACTGGGACACGCCGACCCGCGCGGCACGTGAGGTGGTCGTCCGGCGGGAGAACCTGGTGGCGCTCGTCGAGCGCACGCACCTCGTGGAGCGTTACCTCGCGAACCGCGCTCCGGCGATCCGCGCGCGCGACTGGCTCGTCGAGCGCCTCAGCGGGAAGCCGCGAGACCGGGCGCGCCTCGAGGACGGCCTCGTGGACACGCTCGCGGAGCGGCTCTGGATCTCGGCAACCCCCGAGGGCGCGGTCACGATCACCTTCCAGTGGCCCGACCGCGAGGTCGCGCGCCAGATCGTCCAGGAGGCGCTCCAGACGTTCCTCGACGAGCGGTACGCCTCGGAGATCAAGACCATCGGAGAGGCGACCGCGGTGCTGCGAGCCCACGACGCCGGCCTGCAGCAGGAGATCGCCGCCACGCTCGACCGGGTCGAGCAGAAGGAGCTGGCGCTCGGGCTCCGCGCCCGGAGGCCCGGGCTCGCGCCTGGGCCCGTGGCGTCGCCGCCGCACGATCCGCCGCCGGACGAGGAGCGGGCGCGCCTCGAGTCGCTGCTCGCCGCGCGTCGCCGCGCGATCGCCGATCTGGAGGCCTTCCGGCAGCAGCGCCTCGTCGAGCTCGAGACGCAGCTCGCGCGGGAGCGAACGATCTACGCGCCGCACCACCCGACCCTGATGGGCACGATCCAGGCGGTCGAGAGCCTCTCCAGCCCGTCGCCGCAGATCGGGGCGCTCCGCAAGGAGGCGGAGGCGCTCGAGCGCCAGCTCGCCGCGCGCGGCCGGCTGCCCGGCGCCAGCGCCGCCGCCGGCGCGGACCTCGCGGCGGCGATGCCGCCCACCCTCGACGACGTCCGCCTCCGGCTGCGGGAAACGGACGATCCACGGCTCGCGTACGAGCGCAGGCGCCTCGACGACCTGTTGCGCCAGCACGCCGGCCTGGTCGAGCGGATCGACGCTGCGAGCGTCGAGATGGACACCGCGCGCGCGGCGTTCAAGTACCGCTACAGCGTGATCGCGCCGCCGCGCCTGCCCAGGGACCCCATCCGCCCGTACGAGCTGCTGGCGGCGCTCGGTGGGGTCCTCGGCGGCCTCGCCCTGGCCTGCTTCGCAGCAGTCGCCGCCGATCTCGCGGGCGGCAGGGTCGTCGAGCGCTGGCAGGTGGAGCGGACGCTCGCGCTCCCCGTCATCGGGGAGCTCCCGCGCTGAACGAGGCGCGGCGCCCGCGCCGGCGGGTCACGCCTTGCAGATCCGCGGCCGGGCGCCCGCGTCCGGCCCGAGGACCGCCGCGACGACGTTGCGCGTATCGACGACGAGCGAGGCCCCGCGATAGAGCGACGCGTCCTTGAAGACGTCGTGAGCCGTCGCGAGGACGAGCGCGTCGTAGCCCGCGAAGGCCTCGGCCTCGGCGGGCACCGACCGCAGCCCGAGGTCGTGCTTGCGCGTCTTCCGCGCGACCGGGAAGAAGGGATCGCAGTAGTCGACGAGCGCGCCGGCGTCGCGGAGCAACTCGATGATCTCGTAGGAGGGCGACTCCCGGTCGTCGTCGACGTTGGCCTTGTAGGCGAGCCCCAGGACGAGGACGCGCGAGCCGCGGAGCGGCTTGCCGTCCCCGTTCAGCGCCTCGCCCACCTTGGCGACCACCCACCGCGGCATGCGCGTGTTCACCTCGCCCGCGAGCTCGATGAAGCGGGCCCACTCGCCGTGCTCCGCCGCCTTCCACGCGAGGTAGAACGGGTCGAGCGGGATGCAGTGGCCGCCGAGCCCCGGCCCGGGCTGGAACGCCATGAACCCGAAGGGCTTCGTGCGCGCCGCCTCGATGACCTCCCAGACGTCGATCCCCATCCGGTCGAGGATCATCTTGAGCTCGTTCACGAGGGCGATGTTCACCGACCGGAAGACGTTCTCGAGGAGCTTCGAGGCCTCGGCGACCCGCGCGCTCGAGACCGGCACGACCCGCTCGACCGCGGCGCCGTAGAGCGCCGCCGCGGCGCGGGTGGCAGCCTCGTCGACGCCGCCGACCACCTTCGGGATGGTCCGGGTCGAGAAGTCCCTGCGCCCCGGGTCCTCGCGCTCCGGAGAGAAGGCGAGGAGGAAGTCCTCGCCGCAGCGGAGGCCGGAGGCCTCGAGGAGGGGCCGCAGCTCCTCGTCGGTGGTCCCCGGGTACGTCGTGGACTCGAGGACGACGAGCTGGCCTCGCCGGAGGCGGGCGGCGATCTCGCGGCCGGTCGCGTGAATGTAGGAGTTGTCCGGCTCGCGGTGCTTCCCGAGGGGCGTCGGGACGCAGATGAGGATCACGTCGCACGAGCCCAGGCGGTCGTAGTCGCCGGTGGCGGCGTACCGCCCGCTCGCGACCGCGGCGACGATCCGCTCGGGGCCGATGTGCCGGATGTACGACTCGCCCCGTCCGATGGCCTCGACCTTTCGCGCGTCCACGTCGAACCCGACGACGCGGAACCCCGCCTCGGCGAACACCAGCCCGAGCGGGAGGCCGACGTAGCCCTGCCCGATGACCCCGATCACCGCCGACCGCTGCTCGATCCGCTCCAGGAGCCCGTTCACGCGCACCTCGCCGCGCGCGAACCTAGTCACTCGCCCCGCCGCCGCGGCGGGTCCGCTGGGGGCACGACGAGGCGGGACGTGGCGCGCCGGGGCGCCCTTGCCGACTTGGACGGCGGGCTCCATCTCCAGGGGTGCGCCGGCGCGCGAAAGGCGCTCCCACGATGCTCGGCTCGGGTCTCACCCTGCTCTCCCTCGCGTCCCTCGGCGCCGCCGCGGCGGTGGCGCCCGCGGGGGATCCCGCGGCCGACCCGGACCTGGCCCGCGACCTCGCGGCCGCCGCCCGGCGGGTCGTCTTCCTCGGGCACCAGTCGGTCGGGGCGAACGTCCTCGATGGGCTCGCGCGCCTCTCCGCGCGGGCCGGGGTGCCGACGCGCCTGGTCGAGGGGTCGCCGGCGGCGGCGTTCGCGCCGGGCACCTGGTTCCACGCCGCGCTCGGCGAGAACGGGGACCCGGCGTCGAAGCTCCGCGCCTTCGTCCGGGCGCTCCACGCCGCCGAGCGCGACCCCGACGTGGCGATCCTCAAGTTCTGCTACGTCGACTTCCACGAGGGGACCGACCCCGCCGCGCTCTTCAACGCGTATCGTGCCACCGTCGAGGCGCTCCGCGCCGGCCACCCGCGGACGACCTTCGTCCACGTCACCGTCCCGCTCACCGCGCCGGACCCCTGGCCGAAGGCGCTCGCGAAGCGGCTCCTCCGGCGCGAGCCGTCGGCGGCCCGGAACGCCCGCCGCGCGGCGTACAACGCGCTGCTCCGGGAGGCTTACGGCGGCCGCGCGCCCGTCTTCGACCTCGCCCGGCTCGAGTCGACCTGCCCGGACGGGCGGCGGGCGACCGAGGCGTGGCAGGGCTCCGAGGTCCCGGCCCTCTGCCGAGGCTGGACCGACGACGGCGGCCATCTGAACCTCGCGGGGCGCGAGCGCGCCGCGCGCGCGCTCCTCCGGGTGGTGGCGGCCCTCCCGTCCGCGGTCGCTCCGACGAAGGTCCACGGATGGACGCGCTGACCGCACCCGCGACGACGGCGGCAGGGGCGCCGCGGCGCCACTGGCGCCTGCGGGAGGACTGCGAGAAGTACTACCTCATCATCCTCGGCACGAGGACGCCCTCCCTCGCGCGGAAGCTCGAGGCCTGGCTCTGGCACTTCGAGCTCCCCTGCATCGCGGTGTACCGGTTCGGCCAGCTCTCCCTCACGCTCCTCGAGCGGAGCCGGCTCCTGGGCGCGGTGCCCTTCGGCGTCTTCCTCGCGCTGCAGCTCCTGGTGCGCCTCGTCTTCCACCTCGAGCTCTCGCACCGCTGCCGGATCGGCCCCGGGTTCCACCTCGGCCACCCCTACGGGATCATCATCGGCCCGACCGAGATCGGCGCGAACTGCAACGTCACGCACGGCGTGACCATCGGCATGGGGCTCTCCGGGCCGGCGCGCGGCGTCCCGATCATCGGCGACGGCGTCTGGATCGGTCCGGGCGCGATCCTGACCGGCGGGATCACCGTCGGCGACGGCGCGACGATTGGGGCGGGGGCGGTGGTCTCGAGGGACGTGCCGGCGCGGGCGCTCGTCGTCGGCAACCCCGCCCGCGTCGTGGTGTCCGGGTACGACAACTCCGGGCTGCTCGCGTACCGGATGCCGGCGGGGGACGACGACGGCTGACCGTGCGGTGGCGCTCCTCCGGGCGAGCGCGCGCCCCGTCAACCGCGCGGCGGGAGGCGCACCGCCGTCCCCCGGTGCCGGACGGCCTCGAGGAGCACCTCCACGTCGGCACGTCGCACCAGGCGCAGCGCCCCCGCGAGGGCGACGAACGTGATCGCCGCCGCCCCCACCGCGACCGACTCCGACCCCGCCGGCACGGAGACCGCCGCGACGAGCGTGCCCGCCGCGAGCAGCAGGGCCCGCCCGAGGTCGGCGAAGAGCGCGCGAGAGAGCGCCGCGCGCGGGATCACGAGGACGGCGGCGCCGAACATCAGGATCTCGCTCGCGGCGAACGCGACGACGACTCCGATCGCGCCGTTCCCGTTCCGCGCCTGGAAGACCGGGACGAGGAGGAGCTCGAGCCCGACGATGGCGAGCAGGTTCAGCACCTTGGCCACGGCGAGCGCGGTCGCGCGCCCGGCCGCCACGATCGCCGACCCGAGCAGGACGTCCACGAAGAGGAGGAACAGCCCCGGCGCGAACGCCTTCAGGACGGTGCTCGCCGGGCCGAACCGGTCCGCGCCGTAGACGATCGCCACGCCGAGGTCGGCGAAGAGGTAGGTCCCCACCCCGCCGATCGCCGCGAGGAGGAGCAGCGGCCGCATCGACGAGCGGAGCTCCGCCCCGAGCCGGACCGGATCGCTCGCCGCGCGGGACATCGCCGGAAAGGCGGCGGTGCCGAGGAGCGCGGCGGGCGCGACGAGCGTCCCGAGGATGCTCTTCGCCGCCCCGTACCACCCCACCACGTGGGGAGGGGCGAGCTTCGAGAGGACCACGGCGTCGATGTAGCCCTGCGCGGCGATGGCGAGGCTCATCGCGACGATGGGCGTGCCGCCCAGCACCAGCTCACGAGCGATCGCGACGGATGGGCGGGCCACGGCGAGGCCGAGCCGCCGTCCGAGCACCACCGCCAGCGCGAGCGCGCCGAGCCCGGCGAGGGCCTGCGCGAGGATGACGCCGAGCAGCCCGCCGCCGAGGACGAGCGCGACGACGGTGAAGGTGAACGTGAGGAGCTTGTTCGCGACGGAGACGAGCGCGTCGCAATCCATCCGCTCCCGTCCGCGGAAGGTCGCGCCGTACGCCTGGGCGAGGAAGAACGGCGTCAGGGTCGCGAGCATGAGGGCCGCGAGGCCACACGTCCGGCGATCGTACCCGAGCAGGGCGGCGGAGAGCGCGGTCACCGCCGCGGCCGCGACTGCCCCCACCCCCCGGTTCGTCACCGCTCCCGCGAGGAGGGCGCTCGCGGCGGAGGGTCGGCGCGCGACCTCCCGGACGACGTACTGCCCCTGCCCCCACTCGACGACGACGAACGCGAACGCCGTCATCGAGGTGAGGACGAAGAACGTCCCGAACTCCGCCGCGCCGAGGGAGCGGCCGAGGGCGGCGCTCAACAGGACGGCGAGGAGGGTCGTCCCCGCCTGCCCGAGCACCAGGTGCGCGGCGTTCCGCGCGACCGCGCCCCGCGGGCTCACCGGAGCTCCAGGCGTACCCGCGTCTCCAGGGAGCCCGCGGACTCCCCGGAACCCGCGGCCGCCCGTTCGCGCCGCAGCGTTCGAATGAACCGCTCGAGCTCGGCCCCAATCGCCACCCATGAGTAGCGCTGCTCGACGAGGGCCCGACCGGCCTCGCCGAGCCGCGCCGCGAGGAGCGGGTCCTCGATCACGCGCTGCACCGCGCGCGCGAACGCCGCCGGATCGTCGGCGATCAGGATGTCCCGCCCGTCGGTGGCCCCAATCCCCTCGGCCCCGACGGTGGTCGACACGACGGGGCGCGACATCGCCATCGCCTCCAGGATCTTGAGGCGCGTGCCGCCGCCCACCCGCAGCGGGACGATCACCACGCCGGCCCGCGCGAGGTGCGGCCGGACGTCGTCGACGGCCCCCCTCACGTCGACCCGCGGCCCCTGGTGCGCGAGCACCTCCGCGCCCGGATGCGACCCGATGACGTCGAGGCGCGCATGGGGTACCGCCTGCGCGAGCCGGGGCCAGATCTCCGCGAGGAAGAACCGGACGCCGTCCAGGTTCGGGAAGTAGTTGAGCGTCCCGAAGAAGACCGCGCGGGCGGGGTCCGCGGTCGTGCCCGGCGGGCGCCTGAAGTGATCGACGTCGACGCCGTTCGGGACCACCGCCGACACGACGCCGGGCAGCAGCGCCCGCGCCCGCTCCGCGTCGACCGTCGACGTGAACGCCACCCCGTCGGCGCGGCGCCACGCGGCCACCTCCTCGGACTGGATCTTCGGCCAGTTCACCGCGTGGTGGAGACGCCTGAGACCTCGGCTCGCGTCGCGCGACCGCCGCGCGAGCTCGTGCTCGACGTTGTGCTGATCGACGATCACGACGGGAGGCGGCGCACCCGGCGGCGCCTGCCTGACCCCGTGCTGGATGAGGTAGGGCGCCTCGAGGCAGACGACGTCGAAGCTCCGGGTCCGGAGGACCCGGTCCAGGGTCCTCCGCAGCGCAGGCGACGAGAACGCGTGGTGCTCGTAGCTCCTCCGCGACCC
This sequence comes from uncultured delta proteobacterium, assembly GCA_963739565.1. Classification (GTDB taxonomy): domain Bacteria; phylum Myxococcota; class Myxococcia; order Myxococcales; family Anaeromyxobacteraceae; genus Anaeromyxobacter. The sequence goes on from CAVUBF010000004.1 coordinate 388,136, forward strand.
GAGCGCCCGGAGCTGGACGAGCCGCTTGACCAGGCTTCGATCGGAGCGGGCCGGGACGAACACGACGTCCTCGCACGTGCGGCGCATCTCCCGCTCGGCGAGGGCGGCGTCGTACTCGGGGGTGACGAGCGACACCGCGGCGACGCGGTTCCGGCGAGCGAGGACGCGCATCAGCCCCTCGATTCGCCGCTGCGCCCCGAAGGTCGGCGGGCTCGGAGGGAACAGCGTGACGAACAGGACGTCGAGGCGCTCTTCAATCATTGGCACGCGGGCGGCGCCCGTGGCGCGAGGCCCCCTCGGCGCTCCCGGTCCTCCCGCGCCCGCACCCTATGAACCCGCGCGCGCCCGGGCCACACCCCACAGCGCGGTCGACCGAAGTCCCCCTGCGTGCACGCCGGGGCGCCGCGACCCGCGATGGGCGCTGCCCGTCGCGGCGGACGCGCCGTAGATCGCGCACGGCGGTCCGCGCGTGGCGGCTGCCGGGATGGAGCGCCTCGATGAAGGCTCGGATGCACCGCCCCGCTCTGCCGTCCTGGCCCGGCCGGGTCACGGGACGCCGGCGCCTCGTCCCGGGCATCGTCGCGCTCGGGGCGCTCCTCGCCTCGGCCGGATGCGCCGGCGCCCGCGCGGGCGGCACCCGCGTCGAGGACCTGCCCCCCTCCCAGCCCGACGACGCCCCGTACCGCGTGTCGCCGGGCGACGTGCTCGGGGTTCGCGTCCTGAACCAGGAGGCGATGTCCCAGGCGCGCGCACGCGTGCGCGACGACGGCCGCATCTCGCTTCCGTTCCTGCAGGACGTTCGGGTCGCGGGCGAGACTCCCGGCGCCATCGCCCGGCAGCTCGAGGCCAAGCTGACGAGCTACGTGGTGAACCCGGTCGTCACGGTCACGGTCGAGGAGGTGCGTCCGCTCCGCGTGCCGGTGATCGGGCAGGTGACGAGGCCCGGCGTCTACGACCTCGAGCGCGGCGCGGGCGTCCTCCCTGCCCTCGCCGCCGCGGGAGGGCTCACGGACTTCGCGCACCGGGACGCGGTGTACGTCCTGCGGCCGGATCGCGCGGGTGCGCCGATGCGGATCCGGTTCACGTTCGCGGCCCTCACGCGGGCCGAGCGCGCGGCGGCTTCGTTCGCCCTGCGGCAGGGCGACACCGTGGTCGTGGAGTGACGGTGCTCGCCGTGGCGCTCGCGTTCGCCCTCGCGACCGGCGCGCCGGGCGACCTGCAGCTCGACGCGGCCGTGGGCACGCTCGGGCGCACCCGCACCACCGTCCCGAGCGCCGGCCCGTCGAGCACGGTCGCGGAGGCGACCGTCATGCCGCGCGTCGCGGCGGGGATCGCGGGCACCGAGCTCACCGCCGGCCTCACCTACCAGCCGGTCCTCTCGGCACCCGATCTCACCACCCGGGCGGCCATGGACGTGCTGCACGCGGCCGACGCCCGCGCCGAGCTGCGGCTCGACCCGCTCTGGCGCCTCGCCGGAACGGCCGCGGCGGCCCGGGGAACGACCGACCTCCTGACGGAGAGCCGGCGCAGCCCGACGGACCTCCAGACGATCCCCACGACCGGGACGCTCACCTACCGCGCAGCCCGGGCGGAGCTCCGGCTCGACGGCGCGCTCGACGCGCGCACCAGCGTCAGCACCTCGGCGGGCTGGTTCCTCGACGGCGGCGAGGACGCCGCCTCGCGCGCGCTCGTCCCGGTCGAGCGCGGGATCCGCGCAGAGGGCGCCCTCCGCTGGCGAGCGACCCCGCTGGACCGGCTCGACGGGCGCGTGGCCGGGACGCGCGCGACGCTCCTCGACCGGACCACCTACCTCGTCGAGGCCACCACCACCTGGAGGCGGACGCTCGCCGCCACCCGCGAGGTCTGGGTGGGTGGCGGCGCGATCGGCGCCGACACGTCGGATCGCGGCGGCACCCGGGCGCGGGTCTTTCCCGCCGCCGAGCTGGGCCTCTCCCAGGTGAGCCTCCCGCTGCGGCTCTCGACGCAGCTCCTCGCCCGCGCGGGCGCGACAATCAATCGGGCCACGGGAGAGGCCGCCCCGCAGCTCGAGGCGATCGGGAGCGCGCGCTGGCAGCTCGCGACCGCGTGGTCCCTCTCCGGCCGGGGCGCGGTCGCCGACGCGCGCCTCTCCGCGGGGGAGGTGCGGCGGCTCTCAGCGGAGACACGCCTCGACTGGACGGCGACCGCGCACCTCCTCCTCGGCTTCGGCGTGTTCGCGGACTGGCAGCTCGCGGCCGCGCCCGGGCTCCCTTCCATCCGCGAGGGGGGCCTGTTCGTCGCGGCGGCGGCGGACACCGTCGCCCACCACCCTCCTCGCCAGGGCGCGCCGCCTTGAAGCGAGTCGATGCGGTCCGCATCTTCCCCCACGCGGCGTCTCGAGAGGCAGCATGAGCACGAACGTGAGCTTCGACGTCGGGCGTGACGAGGCGGCGCCGCGCCCCGCGATCCCGGCGGAGCGCAGGTACCAGGAGCTCTGGTTCGCTCTGGCCGGTGGTCGGTGGGCGTCGCTCGTCCTGGTCCCGACCGACCCAGGCGGCTCCTGCGCCGGGATCGCCCGCTCGCTCGCGGAGGTCGGCAACCGGGTGAGCGACGTGCGGGTGACCGCGGTCACCGTGGACGCGCTCGAGTACGTGTCCGCGCACGCCCTCGTCGAGCTGCAGCGCCGTACGGTGGCCGATGACGACGCGGCGGGCGACGATCGTCCCGCGCTGGTCCACGTCACCGCCACGCGGGTGGACGCCGACGATCCGCGCCGAGGCACGATGCCGCGCGCCCACGGCGGCGAGCAGGTGCCGGCGCCCGTGCAGCCGGGTCGCCTGGTGATCGCGATCCCCTCGGTCCTCTCCGAGCCCCTGGGGCTCGCCCTCGTCGCACGCGCCGGGGCCGTCGTCCTCTGCATCGACCGCGGCCGCACCCGGGTCGCCGACGCCCGGCGCACCATCGAGCTCGTCGGGCGCGAACGGATCGCCGGGTGCTTCCTCGTCGGATGATCCCCGTCCGAGCTGCCACGGCGAGCGCGGCACGCTCCGCGCCGGCTCCGACCACGACCGCCTTCCTGCCGCGCGCGGCGGTCGGCGTGCTGGTCGCCGTCGTTGGCCTCGCCACCCTCGCGGCGGCGGTGAGCGGCGCCGCGCCGCTCCTCGCGCTGGTTCCGGTGACGCTCGCCGCGCTCGGGTACGCGATCGCGAAGCTCCCGCTGCGCTGGTCGGCGGCGGGGATGGTGATCCTCCTGCTCGGCGTCGACGACACGAACGAGAACGTCGGTCAGTGGCGGACGCCCTTCGCGATCCTCGGCGACCTCGTCCACAACCGCCTCGATCTCGTCACGAAGGTGCCGGGGGTCTCCGTCACCGGGATGGAGGTGCTCAGCGTCGTGCTGCTCCTGGTCTGGGCGCAGCGGCGCGTCGCGCGCACGACCGCTGAGGTGACGGACCGGGTGCCTGCCCCGGCGGTGCTCAGGGCGCTCGCGCTCGTGTCCGTCGGCGCGGTCGCGCTGGGAGCGGGGTGGGGCGTGCTCCACGGTGAGTCCTGGGTCCCCTGGAAGGTCCGCAACCTGCTCCACCCCGTCCTGCTGTTCCTGGTGTTCGACGTCGCGTTCCGCGGCCCGTCCGATCACGGGCTCGTCGCGCGGGTGGTGATCGCCTCGGCGGCGGCGCGGGCGCTGCTCGCCGTCGTCGTGCAGCGGATCGCGGTCGCCCAGACGGGCGGCAAGTTCCTGGCCGCCACGAGCCACGGCGACTCGGTCCTCTTCGCGGTCGCGACCTTGCTCGTGCTCCTCGGGCTGACGGGCCGCACCGACCGGAGGCGCATCGCGCGGGCGGCCCTGCTCCTCCCGCTCCTCCTCGCCGGGATGCTGGAGAACGATCGCCGGCTCGTGTGGATCATGCTGCTGCTCATGCTCGGGGTCGCGTGGCTGGTGTCCCCGATGCGTGGCTGGAAGCGGCGGATCTCGCGGGCCGCCCTCGTCGCCGCCCCGGTGATCGCGCTGTACACGGCGGTGGGCTGGGACCGGGGGGGTCGCCTGTTCGCCCCGATCCGGACGCTGCGCGGCGTGACCGACTCCTCCTACGACCACTCGGCGTACTGGCGCGAGGTCGAGGACTGGAACATCGCGGTCTCGATGCGCGAGCGGCCCATCCTCGGGCTCGGGCTCGGCGGGCAGTACACCGAGCACAAGGCCAACGACGACATCAGCGCCGACTACCCCGAGTACCGGCAGTGGCCCCACAACACCGTCCTCGGGCTCTTCCTGCTGCTCGGCGTGCTCGGCTTCTCCGCGGTGTGGTCGCTGTTCGCGGCGGCGCTGTTCCTCGCCTTCCGGTCCCATCGCCTCGCGAGGGGACCCGAGCAGCGCGCGGCGGCGCTGGCGTGCGCGGGCGCGATCGTCGCGTGCCACGTCCTCGCCTACGGCGACACGGGCGCCCACTACGACCAGTACAAGGTCCTCATGGCCCTCGCGCTGACGTTCGCGGGCAAGCTCGCGGTCTCGACCGGCGCGTGGCCATCCCGCGGTTCCCCCCACCCCCCTCTCGTGCTGGAGCGCGCGACATGACCTCCCTCCCCCAGGCCCCTGCCTCCCCCCTGAAGGCCGAGCTCGTCCTCGAGGACGGCACGCGGGTTCGCGGGACCCCGTTCGGCGCGCCGGCGCCGGCGGCCGGCGAGGTGGTCTTCAACACCGGGATGGTCGGCTACGTCGAGTCGATGACCAATCCGTCCTACGCCGGACAGATCCTCGTGCTCACCTACCCCCTCATCGGCAACTACGGCGTTCCCGTGAACGGCGAGGCGTCGCCACCGGACGCGATCTCCCGGTACCTCGAGAGCGGACGGATCCACGTGCGGGCGCTCGTGGTGTCGACCCTCTCCGGCGGGTTCAGCCACTGGTCCGCCGTGGACTCCCTCCACTCCTGGATGGCGCGAAACGGGATCCCCGGCCTCGCCGGCGTGGACACCCGCGCGCTGACGAAGCGGCTGCGGGCCAAGGGCTGCATGCTCGGGAAGATCGTCGTCGGCTCCGAGGAGGTCGGCTGGGACGATCCGAGCCAGCGGAACCTCGTGGCGGAGGTGAGCGTCCGGGAGCGCGTCGTCTATCGCGGGTCGGGCCAGGGTCGCGTCGTCCTCGTGGACCTCGGCTGCAAGCACAACCTCATCCGCAGCCTGCTGCGTCGCGGCCTCACCGTCGTGCGAGTCCCCTGGGACTACGACTGGTCCGCCGAGGAGACCGACGGCGTCCTCCTCTCGAACGGCCCCGGGGACCCCAGGACGTGCACGGCGACGGTCGGCGTCATCCGGAAGGGCATGGACCGTGGCCTGCCCATCTTCGGCGTGTGCCTCGGCCACCAGCTGCTCTCCCTCGCCGCGGGCGCGAACACGTTCAAGCTCAAGTTCGGCCACCGTGGCCAGAACCAGCCGTGCATCGAGGTCGGCTCGAACCGCTGCCACATCACCTCGCAGAACCACGGCTACGCGGTCGACGATCGGAGCCTGAGCGACGAGTGGCTCCCCTGGTTCTTCAACGCGAACGACGGCACGAACGAGGGCATCCGGCACCGCAGCCGCCCGTTCGCGTCGGTCCAGTTCCACCCCGAGGCGAACCCGGGCCCGACCGACACCGACCACCTGTTCGACGCGTTCCTGGAGACGGTCCGCCATGCGACCCCCGCGTAAGGTCCTGGTCCTCGGCAGCGGCGCGCTCAAGATCGGCGAGGCCGGCGAGTTCGACTACTCGGGGAGCCAGGCGCTGAAGGCGCTGCGCGAGGAGGGGATCACCACGGTGCTGGTGAACCCGAACATCGCGACGATCCAGACCTCGGAGGAGCTCGCCGACAAGGTGTACCTGCTGCCGGTGAGCCCCGACTTCGTCGAGCGGGTGATCGAGAAGGAGAAGCCGGACGGGATCCTGGTGGGCTTCGGAGGGCAGACGGCGCTCAACTGTGGCCTGGCCCTCGCCGAGAGCGGGGTCCTGGAGCGCCATGGCGTGCAGGTCCTGGGCACGCCGATCGCGACGATCCGCGACACGGAAGACCGCGCGCTGTTCGTCGAGCGCTTGTCGGAGGTCGACGTCGTCGCGCCGCGCTCCCGGGCGGCGTCCAGCGTCGAGGAGGCGCGCCGGGTGGCCGCCGAGATCGGCTACCCGGTGATGATCCGGGTCGCGTTCGCGCTCGGCGGCCTCGGCTCGGGCAAGTGCAGGGACGAGGCCGACCTCGTGCAGCGGGTCTCGCAGGGGCTCGCCCACTCGCCGCAGGTGCTGATCGAGGAGTACCTGAACGGCTGGAAGGAGGTCGAGTACGAGGTCGTCCGGGACCGCTTCGACAACTGCATCACGGTCTGCAACATGGAGAACCTCGACCCGCTCGGCATCCACACGGGCGAGTCGATCGTCGTCGCGCCCAGCCAGACGCTGACGAACGAGGAGTACCACCGGCTCCGGACCATCTCGCTGCGCGTGATCCGGCACCTCGGCGTCGTCGGCGAATGCAACATCCAGTTCGCCCTCGCACCCCAGACCGGCGACTACCGCGTCATCGAGGTGAACGCGCGCCTCAGCCGCAGCTCGGCGCTGGCGTCGAAGGCCACCGGCTACCCCCTCGCGTACGTCGCGGCGAAGCTCGCGCTGGGTCGCAGCCTCGCCGACCTCGAGAACTCGGTGACCCAGAGCACGACCGCGTGCTTCGAGCCCGCCCTCGACTACGTGGTCGTCAAGGTGCCGCGCTGGGATCTCGCCAAGTTCCGGAACGTCACGCACCACATCGGGTCGGCGATGAAGTCCGTCGGCGAGGTGATGGCGATCGGCCGGAACTTCGAGGAGGCGCTCCAGAAGGCGCTCCGCATGCTGGAGATCGGCTCGGACGGGCTCGTCGCGACGCGGGTCCCGCGGTTCGGAGATCTCGAGACCGCGCTCTCGACCCCCGCCCCCGAGCGGATCTTCGCGATCCCGGCCGCGCTGAAGGACGGGTACGGCGTCGAGGACGTGCACCGGCTCACCGACATCGATCCCTGGTTCCTCCAGCGGATCGCGAACGTCGTCGCGGTCGAGCGCTCGCTCGAGCCGTACGCCGGGGGCCGGTGCCCGCGGCCCCTGCTCGAGGCCGCGAAGCGGACCGGGTTCTCGGACGGGCAGATCGCGCGGATCCTCCGGCAGGACGAGCGCTCGATTCGCGAGCTGCGGAAGTCGCTCGGGATCCGCCCGCGCGTGAAGCAGGTCGACACGCTCGCGGCCGAGTACCCGGCGAAGACCAACTACCTGTACCTGACCTACGACGCGGACGAGGACGACGCCGAGCCCGAGGCGGCGACGAGCGTGCTCGTCCTCGGCTCGGGCGCCTACCGCATCGGGAGCTCGGTGGAGTTCGACTGGTGCTGCGTGAACGCGTCGCGCTCCCTGCGCGCGATGGGGTACCGCTCGATCCTCGTCAACTGCAACCCCGAGACGGTCAGCACGGACTACGACGTCTGCGACCGCCTGTACTTCGACTGCCTCGACCTCGAGACCGTGCTCCACGTCTACGAGCGGGAGCGGTGCGCGGGGGTGATCGTCTCCGTCGGCGGGCAGATCCCGAACAACCTCGCGCTCCAGCTCCACGAGCACGGCGTCCGCGTGCTCGGCACCTCGCCGGTGGACATCGACCGCGCCGAGGACCGGCACAAGTTCTCGTCGCTCCTCGACACCCTCGGGGTGGACCAGCCCCCGTGGAGCGAGGTGGTCGACTCCGCCGCGGCCGCCGCGTTCGCCGCGCAGGTCGGGTACCCGGTGCTCGTCCGCCCCTCGTACGTCCTCAGCGGCGCGGCGATGGCGGTGGCGAGCAGCGAGGACGAGCTGCGGCGCTACCTCGCGAAGGCCGCCGACGTCTCCCCCCGCCACCCGGTCGTGGTCTCGAAGTTCCTCGTCAACGCGAAGGAGATCGAGGTGGACGCCGTCGCCGTGCAGGGCGACGTCGTCGCCCTGGCGGTGATCGAGCACGTCGAGAACGCGGGCGTGCACTCCGGCGACGCCACCCTGGTCCTGCCCCCGCAGCGGACCTACCTCGAGACCATGAGGAGGGTGCGCTCCATCAGCGAGCGCATCGCCAGGGCGCTCGCGATCACCGGCCCGTTCAACGTCCAGTACCTCGCGCGCGGGAACGACGTGAAGGTGATCGAGTGCAACCTCCGCGCCTCGCGCAGCTTCCCGTTCGTCTCGAAGATCCACAAGGTCAACCTCATCGATCTCGCGATCCGGGGGACCATGGGGCAGCCCGTGGCGCGGTCCGAGCGATCGCTCCTCGACCTCGACTACGTCGGCGTGAAGGCTCCCCACTTCTCCTTCATGCGCCTGCAGGGCGCCGACCCCACCCTCGGCGTCGAGATGGCCTCGACCGGCGAGGTCGGGTGCGTCGGCGACGACTTCGATGAGGCGTTCCTGAAGGCGCTGCTCTCGGTCGGGTTCCGCCTCCCCATCCGCTCCGTCCTCCTCTCCACGGGCCCACTCGCCGACAAGGTCGCGTTCACCGAGAGCGCGAGGCTCCTCCATGGGCTCGGCATCCGCCTGTACGCCACCCTCGGCACGGCGGAGTTCCTCGAGCGCTCCGGGATCCCCGCGACGCCGGTGCGCTGGCCGTCCGAGGGCGGCACGCCGAACGCGCTCGAGCTCATCGACCGCAAGGAGGTCGACCTCGTCATCAACGTCCCGAAGCACTTCCAGGAGGCCGAGCTCTCGAACGACTACCTCATCCGCCGTCGCGCGGTCGACTTCGGGATCCCGCTGCTGACCAACATCCAGCTCGCCAACCGGCTCGCGGAGGCGCTCGCCCGGAAGGGGATCGACGACCTGAAGATCAGGGACCTGCAGAGCTACTGAGCCCCGGCCGCGACGCGCCGGGGCGGCAGGGAGGCCGCCGGCACGGGGGCCGCCTCGACCGCCGGGGGGCTCGCCGGCCGGGGACGGTCGTGCAAATCCTGCTGGATGACCCGCCCGAGCGCCGTCCCGATCGCCACGTGGGTGAACTCGGAGATGTGGCGGTGTCCGTGCGGGACGTGGATCTCGACGGCGCCCGCGAGGTCCGCGAGCGTCGCGCCGCTGGCCAGGTAGAAGTCGCTGTCCTGGCGGACGCGCTGCTCCAGCGCCGGCACGATCGACGATCCGAAGGGGCGCCCCTCCTCGAGCGCGGGGACGTCCACGATGATGAGCCGGATGCCTTGCGCTTTGCAGAACCGGTAGGTCCGGTCCAGCAGCGCGCCCATCAGCCGGGTCTCGTACTCGCCCACGTCGCCGGTCTCCGCCACCGCGTACTCCAGCGCCCGCTCGTGGGCGAGCCGCGTCTTGAAGAACGTCCACACCCCGTTGAAGACCAGCGAGTACAGGTAGGAGTGCTCGCCGAGCCAGCGGACCCCGGGGACCGAGTAGATGAGGTCCTGCGCCTTCACGCCCGGGACGTGCTCCTTCTTGAGCAGCTTCAGCGCGCCGCTCGCGTCGAGCCCGAAGAGGCCGGACTTCACGTTGTCCATGTAGTCGTTCGCGTAGAGCGCGAGGACCACGTAGTCGGGGTGGTACCGGTACCCCTCGTTCTCGAGGAACAGCAGCTCCTCGGCGGTGCCGAAGCCGGAGACCCCCGTGTTGAGCACCTCGGCGTCGACGCCGCGGTGGCGCAGCCAGCGCTCCAGGACGGCGGAGTAGACGTGGTCCTGCCTCGCCTCGTACCCCTGGGTGTGCGAGTCGCCGAGCGCGAGGACGCGGACGGCGCCGGGGCGCTTCTCGTAGGAGAACTCGCGGGTGTCGCGAAACCCGCGGCCGTTCGTGACGAACTCCCAGGTCCCGTCCCGGCTCGTGTGATGGAAGGTGGAGTGGGGGCGGATCGTGCGGAGCACGAACTCGCCGTAGCGCGCCGCCGTGTGATAGCGCGGGAACATCACCATGTCGCGCCCGTACGTCGCCCGGACGATGACCTCGCCCAGGAGGGCGAGCACGAGCGCGCTGGCGGCGAGCGCCGCCAGCGCCAGCGCCATCTTCTTCGCCATGTCGGCCTCCCGGCCCCTCGCGGCGCTGCCCCGCCGCCGCGCTCAGAACAGCGTGTAGATGAACGGGGCCGCGGCCGTCCCACCGAGCAGGATCAGCGCGCCGACGAGCAGCAGCACGACGACGATCGGGATGAGCCACCACTTCTTGTTGTCGCGGAGGAACGCCACGAGCTCCCGGGCGAACCCCGGTGCGCTGCGGTGGGCCTCGCGCAGGAAGGCGTCCGGCGGCGGCGCAGGGGGCAGGTGCGATGTGGCCACGGCGTTCCCTCCTCAGTACTGCCTGAAGTACCGGCTGGGATCGTCGCCGGTGGGGTGATCGTTCCAGTAGCTCGCCCGCCCACGCTCGAGCGCGCGCTGGAGGGGGTCGCGGCCGGCCAGCCGGAGCGCGAGCCCCACCGGCGTGACCACCGCGAAGTACACGAGGGACAGCACGACCCAGGAGACGGTCATCCCGATGGGGAACGTCAGGTACGTCCACCCGAGGTAGATCGGCCGGCGCACCCGCGGCACCGCGTAGTAGACGGCGGGGACCGCGGCGGCCAGCGCCCACAGCGCCGGCGCGACGCCCGCGAGGCCCGCCTTCCGCGAGACGAGGTGCCCGGCGACGCCGAGGAAGGCGCCGAGGAGCGCGCCGAACCAGCGGAGCTCCTTGGGGGACGGGTTCCTGTTGATCGTGACGAGCGCCACGTGCGCCTCCGGGGATCGGGGTCAGTCGAGCGAGAACTGCTTCAGGTACGACGCCGTGTCGACGCTCCCGACCGCGGGCTGCTCCTGCTTCAGCAGCACGAAGTCCTCGAGCACGAGCGCGTCCATGTTGGTCGCGAGGAAGCAGCGGTAGGCGTCGGCGGCGGTGCAGACGATCGGCTCGCCGCGGACGTTGAAGCTCGTGTTGATGATCACCGGGCAGCCGGTCTTCGCCTCGAACGCCTTCATCAGGCGATAGAACCGTCCGTGGCGCGCCTCGTCGACCGTCTGGACGCGGGCGGAGTAGTCGACGTGCGTGACGGCGGGGATCGTCGGAGCGCAGCGCCTTGAGCTTGTCGATCCCGGTGAGCCGCGCCGAGGCGGCGTCGATGCGAAGCCGCTTCCCGTCCCGGACCGGCGCGACGAGCAGCATGTAGGGGCTCTCGTCCTCGGGGCGCAGCTCGAAGAACTCGTCGGCGCGCTCCTTGCAGCACGCACGGCGCGAACGGGCGGAACGACTCGCGGAACTTGATCTTCAGGTTCATCTGCCGACTGCATCCTCGGGCTGCGGGCGTCGCCGAGGATGCTGCGGCAGCCGAGCGCGCGCGGGCCGAACTCCATCCGTCCCTGGACCCAGCCGATGACCTTCTCGGCGGCCATCAGGTCCGCGACCCGATCGACGGAGCTCTCGTTCCCCGGGGTAGTGATGGAACGCCGCCCCCTGGGCCTCGAGAAACCGGCGGATCTCGTCCGTCGAGAGCGCGGGCCCGAGCAGCGAGCCGCGCTGCTGATCGGTCGCGGTCGGCGGTCCGCGGCTCGCTTCGAGCAGCTGGTGCCAGATGAAGAGGGCCACCCCGAGCGCCCCGCCCGCGTCGCCGGCCGCCGGCTGGATCCAGATCCGCTCGAACGGCCCCTCGCGCAGGATCCGGCCGTTGCCGACGCAGTTGAGCGCCACGCCGCCGGCCAGGCAGAGGTTCTTCATGCCGGTCACCCGGTGGACGTGCCGGCGCGATCCGGAGCATGATCTCTTCGGTGACGACCTGGATCGAGGCGGCGATGTCCATGTCGCGGCTGGTCGAGCGTCGCCTCGGGCTTCCGCGGGCGGTCCGCCGAAGAGCTCGTCGAACTTCTGCGAGGTCATCGTCAGCCCCTGGCAGTAGTTGAAGTACGACATGTCCATGCGGAACGAGCCGTCGTCCTTCAGGTCGATGAGGCTGCTCGAGGATCAGATCGACGTACTTGGGCTCGCCGTACGGCGCGAGGCCCATCAGCTTGTACTCGCCGGTGTTGACCCGGAAGCCGGTGTAGTAGGTGAACGCCGAGTAGAGCAGCCCCAGCGAGTGCGGGAACCGCAGCTCCTGCGAGACGCTCGATCTCGGTTCCCTCGGCCGATCGCCGAAGCTGGCGGTGGCCCACTCGCCGACGCCGTCGAGCGTGAGGATCGCGGCCTCGTCGAACGGCGACGGGAAGAACGCGCTGGCCGCGTGCGACTCGTGGTGCTCGGTGAAGACGAAGCGCTTCCGGTATCGCCCGCCCAGCGCCCTGCGCATCTCGCGCGGGAGATGCAGCTTCTGCTTCAGCCAGAGCGGCATCGCCTTCAGCGAACGAGCGGAACCCCGCCGGCGCGTACGCGAGGTACGTCTCGAGCAGGCGGTCGAACTTCAGGAGCGGCTTGTCGTAGAAGCCGACGTAGTCGATCTCGTCGGCGCGCACGCCCGCCTGCGTCGAGGCAGTACTCGACGGCGCGGGCGGGGAAGTCGGCGTCGTGCTTCTTGCGCGTGAAGCGCTCTTCCTGGGCCGCGGCGACGATCTTGCCGTCGACCACGAGGGCCGCGGCCGAGTCGTGGTAGAAGGCGGAGATGCCGAGAATGGTGGACACGAAGGAACACTCCGCGACGAGGAGGGGGCCCGGCAGGCCCCGGGCGCGCGAAGTATAGGCATCGCCGCGGAGCGCGCCGCCGCGTCGCCCGGGGCATGCCGATGGGAGCCCGAGGGCGCGTGCGTCCCGGCGACCTATCTTCGCTTCGGCGCCTCCCACCCCGGGACGGCGGACGCGGCGGGTGCACGATGAAGACGCTGCTTCTCCTCTCGGTCCTCCTCGGCGCAATCGGCGTCCCGGCGCTGGGCGCGCGCGACGCGAATCCCCGGCGCGGGCTCCGCCGCGTCCTCGTGACGCTGCTCCTCGTGAACGCCCTCTACGTCGCGTACCTGACCCAGCTGCATCCGGTGCTGTTCGTCCCGACCTGGCCGTGAGCTCGCCGGGGGCGCGGCGCCGGGATCCGCCGTCGCGGCCCGGCGGGACGCGGCGGGGGTGCCCCGCGAAACCCCTGCCGCGCCAGTCCCCTCGGTGCCGGGTCGTCGTTATCCATGCCGTCGCCAACGCCCGGGGGTGTCTCCTTGGTCTCGCGCCGGTACCTCCTCGTGTCCCCCTGCCGCGACGAGGCGCGGTTCCTCCGCCGAACGCTCGAGAGCGTCGCCGCGCAGTCGATCGCACCGGCGCTCTGGGTGGTGGTGGACGACGGCTCCAAGGACGAGACGCCCGCGATCCTGGAGGAGTACGCGCGGAAGCTCCCCTACCTCCGCGTCGTGCGTCGCGGCGACCGCGGCGGGCGCAGCGTCGGTCCTGGCGTGATCGAGGCGTTCTACGACGGCCTCGCGGCCGCGGGCGGCCTCGACGGGTTCGACTACGTCTGCAAGCTCGACACGGACCTGGTGCTGCCCCCCCGGTACTTCGAGCTGCTGATGGCACGGATGGACCGCGAGCCGCGCCTCGGGACGGTCTCCGGCAAGCCGTGGTTCACCCACCCCGAGTCCGGCGCGCTCGTGCCGGAGGACGTCGGCAGCGAGATGTCCGTCGGCGCGTCGAAGTTCTACCGGGTCGGCTGCTTTCGCGGAATCGGCGGGTTCGTGCGGCAGGTGATGTGGGACGGGATCGACTGTCACCGGGCGCGCATGCTCGGCTGGATCGCCGAGGCGTCCGATGACGAGGCGCTCCGGTTCGAGCACCTGCGCCCCATGGGGTCGAGCCACGTCGGGATCTGGTCCGGGCGGGTCCGTGCCGGGTTCGGTCAGTACTTCATGGGGACCTCGCCCCTCTACTACCTCGCGAGCGCGCTGTACCGCCTGCCGAAGTACCCGCCCGTCGTCGGAAGCGCAGGCATGCTCTGGGGCTATCTCTCGAGCGCCGTCCGGCGGCGGCCGCGATACGACGACCGCGTCTTCCGCCGCTTCCTCACGCGGTACCAGTGGACGACCCTCCTCCTCGGGAAGGACGCGGCGATTCGCCGGATCACCGCGCGGCAGGCCCGCGCCTGGTACGCCGCACACGGCGGGGCGCGAGAGACGGGGAGCGGCGATGCCGACCGCAGAGCGAGCTGAGCTCCTCGGGCTCCCGTTCGATCGCGCCACGATGGAGTCGGCGGTCGAGCGGTGCCTCGCGTGGTGCGACGCGCCCCGCGCCTCGCACACCGTGATCACCGTGAACGCGTCGCACCTCCGCATGATGCGGCGCGACGTGGAGCTGCGCGCCGCGTGCCGCGCAGGGGACCTGATCCTCGCCGACGGGATGCCGCTCGTCTGGACGTCGCGGATCGTCGGCTCGCCGCTCCCCGAGCGCGTCCCGGGGTGCGATCTGATGGAGCGGCTCCTCGCCGAGGCGGGGAGGCGGTCGCTCAGCGTCTACCTCCTCGGCGCGCGCGCCGAGGTGGTGTCCGCGCTCGCGGAGCGCTCCGCCCGCGCCCACCCCGGGCTCGTGATCGCGGGGTTCCGGGACGGCTACTTCTCGGAGGCCGATCACGCCTCGATCGTGGAGGAGATCCGGCGGGTCCGGCCCCATCTCTTGTTCGTCGGGATGCCGAGCCCGTTCAAGGAGACGTGGTGCGAGCGTCACCGCGCGCGGCTCGACGTCCCGGTCGTCGTCGGGGTGGGCGGGTCCTTCGACGTGCTGGCCGGGCGCGTGCGGCGGGCGCCACGCTGGATGCAGCGGAGCGGGCTCGAGTGGTCCTGGCGGCTCGCGATGGAGCCGCGGAAGATGTGGCGCAGGTATCTCGCCTCGAACAGCGAGTTCCTCTGGCTGGCCGGGCGCGAGGTCCTCCGTCGCCGCTCGTCGCGAGCGGTGCGCGAGGAGCCGGGAGGTCCCGCGAGCGGCTCGGTGGAGCGCGCATGACCGGGTCGCGCCCCGACCACGTGGTCGTGTTCATGGGCACGCGCCCTGAGGCGATCAAGCTCGCGCCGGTCGTGGCCACGCTCGAGGCCGCGGAGGCGTTCCGGTGCACGGTGGTCGCGACCGGCCAGCACCGCGAGATGTTCCGGCAGGTGGCGGACCAGTTCGGGTTCGCGGTGCACGCCGACCTCGAGGTGATGCAGCCGAACCAGACGCTGGCGAGGCTCACGGCCCGGCTGATGAACGGGATCGACGGGTGGCTGGAGGAGGCGCACCCG
Source organism: uncultured delta proteobacterium (assembly GCA_963739565.1). Classification (GTDB taxonomy): domain Bacteria; phylum Myxococcota; class Myxococcia; order Myxococcales; family Anaeromyxobacteraceae; genus Anaeromyxobacter. The sequence goes on from CAVUBF010000004.1 coordinate 403,253, forward strand.
GATCTCGCGCTCGTCCAGGGCGACACGACGACGGTGCTGGTCGCCGCGCTGGCCTGCTTCTACCGGCGCATCCCGATCGGCCACGTCGAGGCGGGGTTGCGGACCGGGAACGTCTGGTCGCCGTTCCCGGAGGAGGCGAACCGCCGGCTCGCGACGCCCCTCGTGTCGCTCCACTTCGCGCCCACGGGCGCCTCTCGCGCCGCGCTCCTCCGCGAGGGCGTTCCCGACGAGGCCATCACCGTCACCGGCAACACCGTCATCGACGCGCTCCGGATGGAGCTCGAGGTCCAGCGGCGCGACGCCCGCGTCCGCGCGAGGATCGACGAGGAGCTCGGGGTCCTCCTCGGGGAGGACTGGGCACGGACCCCGTTCGTCCTCATCACGGGGCATCGCCGGGAGAACTTCGGCGACGGTGTGCAGCAGATTCTGCGAGGCCATCTCCGAGCTGGCGAGGCGCTTCGGCGACCATCGGTTCGTGTACCCCGTCCACCTGAACCCGAACGTGCACCGCCACGTGAACCGGGTGCTCGGGGAGCTCCCGAACGTCCGGCTCGTCCCGCCGCAGGGCTACCGGAACTTCGTCGCGCTGATGGCCCGATGCCGCCTCGTGCTGACCGATTCGGGCGGAGTGCAGGAGGAGGCCCCCTCCCTCGCGAAGCCCGTGCTGGTGATGCGCGACACGACCGAGCGGCCGGAGGGGATCGCGGCCGGGACCGCCATCCTGACCGGTGCGCGCGCGAGCGCGATCGTGGAGGCGACCACGCGGCTCCTGACCGACGCCGCGGCCTACCGGGCCATCGCGACCGCGCGAAACCCTTACGGCGACGGCCACGCCGCCGAGCGGATCGTGGCGCGCGTCCGGCGCTACCTCGACGAGGCCCGAGACGGCGCGCACGCGGCGCCGGGGAGCGAAACATGACGACGACGCGTCACCGCAGACCGCTCGGCCTGCTGTGCGCCGCCGCGCTGCTCGCGGGCGCCCCGGCGACCGGGGCGCGCCCGGCGGAGCCCGGGCCGGCCGGCGGCCCAATCCCGCCGGACCGGCGGACCGCCTGGAATCCCGGGATCCCGGGGGGATCCCCGCGGTCGCCACGATCCACACGACCATCGACGCGGCGGCCTTCGGTACGGGCAGCGCGGACGCGACCGCCGCCATCAACTCGGCGCTCCGGGCGGCGGGCGCCGCGGCGAGCCCCGCGCGGCGCCAGGTCGTGTACCTGCCGCCCGGCACCTACCGGATCACGCGGAGCATCGACCTGAACCGGAGCGACGTCGTGTTGCGCGGCGCCGGGCCGGATCGTACGCGCATCCGCCTCGACTCGAGGGAGCCGGTCCCGGCGATCCGGATGGGCGTGTTCTGGCCCGACTACCGTCCCCCCGTGAAGGTGGTGGGGAGCGTCCCCAAGGGCGCTCGCTCCATCACGGTCGCCGACGCCCGCGGGATCCAGGTCGGCGACGTCCTCCAAATCGACCAGCTCGACGACCCGAGCTACGTGCGCCTGGGCGACCAGACGCACGCCAAGCGCGGGCCGCGGCCGCTCGACGTGAACGGTCCGTCGTCGCCCGGGGGGTACCGATCGGTCGGGCAGCAGGTCGAGGTCGCGTCGAAGACCGGAAGCACGCTCGGCCTCTCGGGACCGACCCACATCGCGTTCGACGCGGCCTTCGCGCCCGAGGTGTTCAAGACCGCCACGGCGCGGCCGGACGAGCCAGGCACGCGGTACGTCGGGCTCGAGGACCTGGCGGTCACCGGCGGCAACGAGGGCTCGGTGTTCATGCTCAACGTCGCCTACGGGTGGATCAGGAACGTCGAGTCCGACGGCGATCCGAGGACCGGGCCTGGAACCACCGGTGCGCACGTCCTCATCGTGCACGGCTTCCGCTGCGAGGTGCGCGGCTCGTACGTCCACCACGCCCGGGACATCGCCCCGGGCGGCGGCGCGTACGGCATCGTGGTGTCGACTCAGAGCTCGGACAACCTCGTCGAGGACGACATCGTGCGGTACCTCAACAAGCCGATCGTGATGGTCGGCTCCGGCGGCGGCAACGTGGTCGCATACAACTACGTGGACGACGCGTTCATCGCCTCGCACCGGACCTGGCAGGAGTCGGCGATCGACGGGAGCCATGGCTCGTTCGCGCACCACGACCTGTTCGAGGGGAACTGGGCCCCGAACCTCGGCGCCGACAGCACCCACGGGAACTCGGGGTGGCAGACGTTCTTCAGGAACTACGCGCCCGGGATGAACGGCGCCGTACCCCGCTCCGCGAACGTCCGGGCCATCGGAGTGGACGGGTTCAACCGCGGGTTCAACGTCGTCGGGAACGTGCTCCTCCAGCCGGAGCTGGTGCTGAACGGCCTCGCGCCGGTCTACCTGAGCTCCTCGCCGGACACCCTCGCCACCGCCGCCGCCTTCCGGATCGGCGCCGCCGCCCTGGGAGGGCCCTTCGAGAGGTTCGACGACGGCACCGCCCTCCGGACGCTGCTCGCCCACGGGAACTTCGACTTCGTCACGAATCGGGTCACGTGGGACCCGCGGATCCCGACCCGGGAGCTGCCGCCGTCCCTGTTCCGGACCTCGAAGCCCGCGTTCTTCGGCGACGAGCTCTGGCCCTACGTCGACCCGCAGCGGGAGCCCAAGGTGGGCGTGCTCCCTGCCAGGAAGCGATTCGAGGCGATGCGCCGGCGTTCGGAGCGGGCGCCGGCCCGTCGCGGCGCGGACCGCGCGCCTCAGACCAGCGTCGGCCCCGGGTAGATCGTCCGGCCCCGGAGCGCGGCCTCGCACATCACCTGGGTGACGCGACCGGCGTGCGTCCAGAACAACGGGACCCCGTGGAAGCGCCACTCGGTGAGGTCGCCCGGCTCGAGCAGGCGCCGCAGGCGGTGCAGCTGCCGCTCGACCCCCGTCGTGTCGACGCGGAACCGGAGAGGGTGCTCGCCGTCGGAGTCCACGAGGACGAGGTCGACCTCCTGGAACGTGCGGGGGACGGGGAAGCGCTCGCCGAGCAGGTCCTCGGGGGCGTGGCTCTGGGTGAGGACGCGGTAGAAGGGCTTCCCCAGGCCGAGGATCACGGTGTCCAGCTCGGCCATGCGCGCGAACGGCGTGCCGTGCCCGAACGTCGTGCGCGAGCGGTGGTGGTCCGCGGTGAGGCTGCGCGCGAGCGGGCCGAGGGCGCAGACGCTGTGGGTCGGATGGAGGCTCCTCGACACCCCCGGCGTGCGGCGGAACACCTCCGAGAGCAGGCCCATCTGCGAGGGCTGCCGCCTCGCGTCGAAGCGCGGGTTCCTCGCGAGGTGCTCCACGAGGCTCCCCCCCGGCACGAGGAACGTGAACGCCGGCATCACCAGCGTGCGATCCGGCCCGCAGAGCGCGCGCAGCGCCGCGAGGAGCTGCCCGACGCCCTCCGCGTACATGGGGAGCAGATCGTCGAAGGCGCAGTGGACCATCAGCGCGTCGAACCGCGCAGGGATGACGCGGGCGAGCTCGGCGCGAAGCTCGGCCGCGTCGAACCGGCCGTGGAGGCGGCGCAGCGCGGGCGCGAGCGCCTTCCTCCCCCGCGCGACGCGCGCCTTCAGGCGGTCCCGGGTTCCCTGGGCGAACGCGCGGCGCGCGAGGGCGTAGAGCAGCTCCTGCACGTCAGGCCTCGCCCCCCGTGGCGCGGCCGTCCTCGAAGTCCCGGAACGTACCGAACCCGAAGCGGTCACGGTGCTGCGCGACGAACCGGAGGAACGGCTCGAGCATCGCCTCGTTCAGGGCCGTGAACGTCTTCGAGTGACCGATGAGCACGACCGGGAGGACCCCCTCCGCCGCGGCGTGGCGCTCCTCGATCCGCCGCAACGCGGCGACGAGCTGCCGGCCCGAGCACTGGTTGAAGTCGAGCTTCCACGGGTGCTTCGCGAGGAGCAGGTCGCGGAGCCGCACCGCCCGCGCGAGCACCCCTCGACCTCCCTCCCCGCCCGGATCGTACTCGTCCTTCGGGAGCGGATGGAGCCGCCCCTGGATGACGCGGTAGACGCGGTTCAGCGTCAGGAAGTGCCAGATCGGCCTGCGCTCGCAGTAGATCGGGAACTCCCGGACCGGTCCGCGCGGATCGCGCCGGCAGACGTCCTCCTCGTCCACCCGCCAGGGGACGAGCGCGTCGTGAGCCGCACCGTAGTCGAAGCTCACCATGCCGTTCCGCCGCCCGTACTTGAACACGGAGGTGTCGATGTCGATCCCGTTCCGGGCCAGCGCCCGGACGATGCCCCGCGCCGGGTTCATCGACCAGTTCGCCGCCCGGAAGGCGACGCAGCGGTAGCCCGGGTCGACCGGGCGCAGCAGCTCCTCGAGCCATCCCTTCGCCTCGCGCACGATCCGGTCGAGGCGGTCGTCGGGCAGGCGCGCCAGATCGTACTCGGCGTAGTCCTGCTCGAGGCGGCCGTCCACGTAGCGCGCGTTGTAGTACGAGGGGTGGAGGTGCAGCTGGACGTCGTGCCCCGCCCGGACGGCGCCCTGGAGCTGGCGCCGGATCGCCTCGAACGCGAACTCGTCCCGGCCGGTCTCGTCGCGGTGCCGCCCGAACCGGAGGATCTCCGCGACGTCCGCCATGACCGTGAGGCGCGCCCCATGCCGGTCGAGCTGTGCGAGGAGCCGTTCGGTCGGATCGACCATCAGCGCGCGAGGAGAGCCCGAGCCGTTGCCGTGGATCTCGTAGTCGAGCGTGAACAGGACGCGGAACCTCATTCCCCTCTCCGTCGTACCCACGTGCGGTTCGCGAGCAAGCTACGGACGCACCTGCCGTCGAACCAGCCGCGGAGCGGGGTGCCGCCACGAGCCCGCACCCCGCCTCGACGGGGACCTCGACTTGCCGCCGTCCCGCCGCGCTGAGCATCCTCCCGGCGCGCGCGCCTGGCCGGAGACGGCCCGGCGCTCGTCGCCGGCGCGGACGGGGCGTGGACGGATGATGGAACGGCAGACGAACGAGGTCGCGGACGGGTGGCTGCGACGCGCGCGGTGGCAGCCGGCGCTCTTCGCGGCCGAGCCACGCCGCCTCGAGCTCCTGAAGCTCCACCCCGAGTGGGCGTGCACGCCGTTCCGCCTGCGGGTCCACCGGAACCAGGCCTTCGAGCTCGTCGCCGCCGTGCTGGAGCCGTTCCTCGCCTTCGCGGGACGGCGGGCGGAGATCGCCTACGGCGACTACGACGACTCGCTCGCCTTCCCTTCCTCGGGACGTCCCGACGTCGAGCTGGTGTGGCTGGACTTCACCCGGTACCGCGAGCGCCTCGACCCCGCCGAGCTCGTGGCCTGGCTGGCGGGCCGTGTCCGCGCGCTGCGGGAGCGGAGCGATGCGCCCATCCTGGTCGCGGACGCCCCGCCGATCGACCCGGTCTCGATCGACCTGAACTCCCGGCTCGCGCTGCTCGCGGCGATTCCCGGGGTACGGGTCGCGACGCTCTCCGCCGGCTGGGCCGAGCTGGGTGCGCGGGTCGTCGACGCTCGCGCGGCGCGGATCACCGGGATCCCGCTGTCCGACGCCGCCTGCGTCCGGGCGGCGCGCGCGCTCGGCCTCGTGTGGCTCCCGGCCGCCCTCGGTCACCGGCTGAAGGCGATCGTGCTCGACCTCGACGGGACGCTGTACGACGGCGTGCTCGGCGAGGACGGGCCGGAGGGCCTCCGGGTGTCGCCGGCCCACCTCGAGCTGCATCGCACGCTCCTCCGGCTCCGCGAGCGCGGGGTGTTCCTCGCGCTCGCGTCCCGGAACGTGCCGGAGGACGTGGAGCGGCTGTTCCTGGAGCGAGTCGACCTTCCGCTCCGGCCCGAGCACCTCTCCGCCCGCTCCATCGCCTTCCGCGAAAAGGCAGCGGGCGTGCGCGAGTTGGCGGCGGCGCTGCGCATCGCGCCCGACGCCATGCTGTTCGTCGACGACAACCCGGGCGAGATCGCAGCGGTCGCGGCGGCGGTGCCCGGGATCCAGGTCCTGCACGCGGCCGACCCGGCGCTGACGGCGCGCGCGCTCGACGGGTACCCGGGCCTCCACGGCCACCCCTCCGGCCGTGACGACCTGCTCCGCGTGGCCGACCTCGAGGCGTCCGAGGCGCGCGCACGAGGCGCGCAGGGCGCGCAGAGCGGCGCGGAGTACCTGCGCTCGCTCGAGCTCGTCCTCACCTTCTCCACGAACGACCCCGCGCAGCTGCGCCGGATGTCGGAGCTGTCGAACAAGACGAACCAGCTCAACACCGCCTTCTGCCGGTTCTCCGAGCCGCAGGTCGCGGCGCGCCTCGCCGACCCGGGCTGCCGGACGGTGACCGTCGCGCTCCGGGATCGCCTGAGCGACAGCGGAACCATCGCGGCGCTGTTCGCGCGTCGCGACGGCGCCACCCTGGTCGTCGACGAGCTCGTGGTCTCGTGCCGCGCCCTCGGACGTGGCGTCGAGCCCGTCATCCTGACGGAGGGCCTGCGGCTCGCGCTCCGGGACCTGCCCGCGCGAGAGGTCCAGCTCCGGTACCGGGCGGGGCCGCGCAACGCGCCCGCCCTGGCCTTCCTCGCGGAGTACGCCGGCCGCCCGGTGGGACCCGAGGGCGTGTCAATCCCCTGGGACGCGGCGCGGGCGGAGCGGACGCTCGCGGCGCTCCCGATCTCGATCGTCCACGAGGGCCGCGGATGAGCCGGGCTCGGGTCGAGGCGGCGGTCCGCGACGTGATGCAGGCGACCCTCGGACGCAAGGTCGTCGAAGGTGGCGACGTCCGGCGCGCCGACGAGCCGGGCTGGGACTCCCTCGCGCACGTGAACCTGATCTTCTCGATCGAGAGCGAGCTCGGGATCCAGTTCGGCCCCGAGGAGCTGGACGGACTCGACAGCCTGGAGCGGCTCGTGCTGGCCGCCGAGGCGCACCTCCGGTCGACGAGCTAGCCGCGTCCCGGTCGCGCGGACGCGCAGCAGCGCCGCTCGCCCTCGCCGGCGTCGCGCCGCGCGCCTGCGGGTGCGCCCACCGCCTACATCCCCGTACCCGTCCGGGGAATTCCACCTCCACCGGCCCCGTTCCCTCGGCAGCGATCGTCCCACCCTGGGGCGCGCCGCGCCGGCACGCGAGGACCCACGGTCCTCGCCGGGCCGGTCTCCGTTGCACAGCACTCGAACGGACGGGAGCCAGCCCTGAGCCAGCCACGCCTGCCGCACCTCGCCTTCTTCGTCGCCGTCCTCGCCGCCGCGAGCACGATCGCGTGCAGCAGCCCCGATGGAGCGGCGGATGGACCGCAGGGACTCTCCGTCGAGGTCGGCCCATCCGTCGCCGAGCTGCAGCCGCAGGAGTCGTTGGCCTTCGCCGCCACCGTCGTCGGGACGACCGTCGAGGTGACGTGGTCGGTCCAGGAAGCGAACGGCGGCACGATCGACCAGGGCGGCCTGTACACGGCTCCGAGCGCGGCGGGCACCTTCCACGTCGTGGCCACGACGGCGGGTTCGCCTGCGGTGAGCGGCTCGGCGACCGTGAACGTGACGACCGCCACGACGACTCCCCTCCTGCCGGCCGCGCGCAGGACGACCTGGAGACCCGGGATCCCGGGCGGCGTCCCCGACTCGACCGGCTTCACCGTCCACTCCACGGTCGCGCTCGGCGGAAACGCGAGCGCCAACCGGTCCGCGATCCAGAGCGCCGTCGACGCCGCGGGCGCCGTCGCGACCGCCCAGAGCCCGCGGGTCGTGTTGCTCCCCGCCGGCACGTACCACCTCGACGGGACGGTCTACCTCGACCAGAGCTACGTCGTGCTCCGGGGCGCCGGGCCGGACGTGAAGGGCACGGGGAGCGGGACGCGCCTCGTGATGGATGCCGCCAACTCCAGCATGTTCTTCATGGGCAACTACACCGCCTGGGGAGCCCCGAAGGACCTCACCGCCGACGCGGCGAAGGGCGCCTCGAGCTTCACGCTCGCAGCCGGCCACGGCGTCCAGGTCGGCGACCTGCTCCAGATCGACCGCGTGGACACGAGCGACGTCAGCCTCGAGGGAGGGACGTGGTGGAAGCGCGGGCCCGGGAACTCCGACAACGGCCCGATCTCGCCGGCCGGGTATCGGTCCATCGGCCAGGTCGTCGAGGTCACGAGCGTGAGCGGCAACGTCGTCACGATTGCGGGCGTCCTCCACCAGAGCTACCCGGTGGCCACCTACGCGTCGCAGGTGTTCGGCTCGACCGACCGCCGCGCCGGCTGGGCGGGCATCGGCCTCGAGAACATGACGATCACCGGCTGGACCGACGCGTTCGGCGTCCAGGGCAACTGGATGAAGCGCTCCTGGGTGAAGCGCGTCGAGTTCGACGGCCTGCCGAGCGCGCAGGGCGGCGTCGGGACGGGCTCGCAGGGGTGCGACCTCCGCGTGTTCCGGAGCGTCCGGTTCACGCTCCAGGGGAGCTATCTCCACCAGTCGCGGGCGTACCTGACCGACAACCACGCCTACGGGGTCTCGCTCGCGGAGCAGACCTCCGACTCGCTCATCCAGGACAACATCGTCTGGTTCAAGAACAAGAACATCGTGCTGGAGGCGTCGGGGGGCGGGAACGTGATCGCCTACAACTACGTCGAGGATCCCGTCATCGACAGCGGCTCGGGCGTGCGGACGGACTGGATGGAGATGGGGATTGACGGGTCCCACCTCTCTGCGCCGTCGTTCGACCTCATCGAGGGGAACTTCACCGCGAAGATGGGCGCCGCCGAGACCCACGGCAACGCCGGCGACCAGACCTTCTACCGGAACTACTCCCGGGGCGACCGGCTCTACTCGCTCTCGGGCTCGAGCCCCAGCATCGCGGCGGTGATGTTCAACCGCTACATGCGGCGGATGAACGTCGTCGGGAACGTGCTCGGCACCAAGGCGGGCGGCATCTACGAGCCGACCTGGAGCGGAGACAACGTCCCCTCGGGCGAGATCAGCGCGCCGAAGATCTGGTCGATCGGCCTCGACGGGTGGAACGGGAACTGGGGCGGGCCCCGCGATCCCAGCGTCGAGCAGCAGCTCTCGCGGTTCGCGAACTACGACACGCTCCGCAACCGCGTGGACACGCAGCCGACCGACGCGCTCCCGGACTCCCTCTACCTCACCGGGAAGCCCGCCTTCTTCGGGGACCTCGCGTGGCCGTGGGTCGATCCGCTCGGCTCGGCGAGCGGAGACCGGCTGAAGAGCCTCCCGGCCCAGGCGCGGTTCGTGGCGGGGACCTTCCTGTAGCGCTCACGCGCGGAGGCCGTTCCGCTCGCACCACCGGACGAGCACGTAGACCGCCCACACCCGCGACCAGTACAGGCCGGGCGCGCTGTCGAGGAATGCTCCCCAGAGCCGCCCGACCGCGCCCGGCTCGAGCCCGGCCTGGCGCACGGCCTGCGGGTCGCGGAGGGTCCGGTCCATCGCGGCCCGCAGCCCCCGGCGGAGCCAGCGGTCGAACGGGAGCACGAAGCCGCTCTTGGGCCGGTCGAAGAGCGCGGGGTCGAGCCCGCGCAGGCCGATGCGCCGCAGGAGCGCCTTTCGCCCGAGCGGGAGGTAGCGCTCCCCGTCGCGCACGCGGACCGCCGCCGAGAGCAGGACCTGGTCCACGAGCGGGACGCGCTGCTCGAGGGAGGCGGCCATGCTCGCGACGTCGTTGTCCCGCAGGAGGCGCTCCCCGAGGAACAGCCGCTGGTCGAGGAGACTCAGCGCCGCGAGGGGCGAGCGGTCCCGGAGCTCGCGCGCGAGCCGGTCGTGCATCTCGCGGGGGAGCCCGTGCACGAGGAGGGCCGCGACGTCGGGACCGACGAGCTCCCGCTGGAACCTCGGGAGGAACAGCGCGTAGGCGAGCTGGTACGACGCGAGGAGATCTCCCCCCTGCCGCACCAGGTCCGGGAGCTTCGCCCAGCGCGTCTGCGGCGGGATCCCCGCCCCCCCGAACCCCGAGGTCCCGAGGGCCACCGCCGCCGCGAGCGCGCCCCGCGGCGCCCAGCGGAGCGCCGGCGAGAGCCGGTGGAAGGCGCGCACCTGTCTCAGGTTCGGGTACCCGCCGAACAGCTCGTCGCCGCCGGTCCCCGCGAGGGCGACGGTGAAGCCGGCGCTGCGGATGGCGTGCGAGAGGTACCAGGAGTTGAGGCCGTCGAAGGTGGGCTGGTCGAGGCCGTCCACGGCGGCGTCGAGCCGCGCGACGAAGTCGGCCTCGGTGAGGAGGACCTCCTCGTGACGGCTCCCGATCGCGCGAGCGATCCGGCGCGCCACCGGGGCCTCGTTGAGCGCCTGCTCCTCGAAGGCGAGCGTGAACGTGTGGATGGGCCTCGGGGGCCGCGCGCTGCGCGAGGTTCGCCACCGCGGAGGAGTCGACGCCGCCCGACAGGAACACCGCGACCGGCACGTCGCTCGCGAGGTGCAGGCGGACGTCCTCCTCCAGCACCCGTCCGAGCTCCTCCTCCTCCACCTCCTGCCCCGGCGCGGGCCGGGGGATGGACCAGAACGTCTCCGCCCGGAGGACGCGGCCGCCGCCGTCGAGCTCGAGGGCCTGACCCGGCCAGAGCAGCTCGACGCCCTCTACGGCGGTGCCCGGGCCGACGACGAACCCGCTCCACGCGACGGACGCCGCCGCGCGGAGGTCGAGCCGGGGCGTCCCGAGGAGCCCGGAGGCGAGCAGCGCCCGGACCTCCGACGCGAACGCGACCGCCCAGGGGCCACGGGGGTCCGGGTTGCGGGTCAGGTAGAGCGGCTTCATCCCGAGGGGATCCCGGGCGAGGAGGAGCCGCCGCGCCGCGGGGTCCCAGAGGGCGACGGCGAACATGCCCCGGGCCCACCGGAGCGCGTCGGGGCCGTGCCGGCCGAGGGCCCGCAGCAGGACGGCCGTGTCCCCGGTGGACGCGAAGGCCTCGCCGGTCGCGGCGAGCCGCTCCCGGAGCTCGACGTAGTTGTAGATCTCGCCGTTGAACGCGATGACGTGCCCGGTCGCCGGGTCCACCATCGGCTGCGCGCCGGCGGGGGAGAGGTCGAGGATCGCGAGGCGCCGGTGCGCGAGCATCGCGGTCCAGCCCCGCTCGTCCGCGGGCGCCTCCCACGTCCCCGCGCCGTCGGGCCCGCGGTGGACCATCGCGGCGCTCATCGACGCGAGCGCCGCGCGGTTGCGCGGGGTCCCCTCCCCGATGATCCCCGCGATCCCGCACATGGCCGTTCGCCACCGTCGCGGGGGTGAAGGTCGGCTGCGGCGAGCCGCCGAACAAGCCGGTTCCGGGGGTACCGGGCGAGGCGCCCCGCGGTGGCCGGCCCGAGCGGGTGAGGCGCGCCCTAGCCGCGCGCCTGCTTGCGGGTCGGCGCCGAGGAGCCGAAGAAGTCGGCGACCTCGTCGCGGCGGGACATCGTGTCGTCGTACCCGAGGTCCATCACCCGCCGGACGTAGGTCGGCTCGAAGGCGAGGTACGAGAGGAGGTCCTCGCCGGCGTGGCCGGAGGCGCCGATGCCCTTGAGCAGGTAGCGCAGCATCCGCGGGAACCGCACGTACTCGTCGGCGGCGAGCTTGCCGAGGTCCTGCGACGGGCGCAGCACGAGGGCGGGGATCGGCCGGACCTCGAGCTTCTCCAGCTTGTCCCGCGGGATGAGCGAGAGCGTCCGGTTCATCCGGTTGAGCCGCTCGAGGTCGGAGTCGACGCTGTCGAGGAAGACCGCGTTGAGGAGCACGCCCGCGATCTCCGAGAGGGGCATCTGCTCCGCCTTCTCGCGGGCCTGCCGCTCCACCGTCTCGGTCCCCGTCCGGAGGTGGCGCACGCTCACCGCCACGATCCGGTCGGCGCCCATGTGGATCGCCGGGCTCATCGGGTACGTCATCCGGACGCAGCCGTCGCCGTAGAAGGCCCCGTCGATCCCCACCGGCGGGAAGAAGATCGGGATCGCCGCCGACGCCATCACGTGATCGACGGTGATCCGCCCCCGGATCCCGATGCGGGTCGAGCGCGACCAGGGCTCGATCTCCGCCGCGCCCTCGAAGAAGGTGACGCCCGAGCCGCTGTGGTAGTTCGTGGCCGAGACGGCGACGCCGTGAAGCCTCCCGGACCGGAGGTGGCGGCGCATGCGCCCGATCGGGATCTCGCTCGAGATGAGCTGCCGCAGCGGCGACGAGTCGAGCAGGTAGTTGATCCCGCTCTTCCCGACGAGGCCGCCCGCCGAGAGATCCCGGATCCAGCGCGAGCCGGTCGCGGCGAGGCGGAAGGTGCCGGTCCGGAAGATCCGGTCCGGCGTGAGCGCCGCCCAGGTCGCGGCGAGGCGCCGGGCGGCGTCCTGGAAGTCCTCGGCGGCCGTCGCGATCGCGACGGAGTTGATCGCCCCGGCGCTGATGCCCGCGATGATGTCGAACGGCAGGCCGCCGGGCGGCGCGATCTCCGACAGCGCCCGGAGCACGCCGACCTGATACGCGGCGCGGGCGCCGCCGCCCGTCAGAACGAGACCGGTATGACCCACGCGGGAAATCTATCACCTCTGCCGCACTGCGGCATAACGGCGCTTGCTCGACCGTCGCCGCGGCGCAGGGAACCGCGTTCGGGTGAGGTGGCAGGTGGTACCGCCGGATGGGTTCCGTCTCGTACCGGCTCACGTCAAAACCTTCCGCTCACGCCGACGCCCGCGGTCCCCGGCCCCACGACGGGCGCGACCCGCAGCGCGTTGCGGTCGTCGTGCCAGTCGGTGAAGAAGGCCTCGACCCCCGCCGCGACGGCGAGGCCCCCGCCCACGATGAAGAAGGCGTTTGCGAGCGCCGCTCGATCGTTCGCCTTCTTCTCGAGCGCCTGGAGGTCCGCTCCCGACACCGGCTCGGTGGCGGAGCGGGCCGCCATGTCGTTGAACGCGTTCTGCGCGTCCTTCGCGAGGTACGCCGTCACGCCGCCGGCGACGAGGGCCGCGGCCGCGGCGCCCGCGGTCCCGAAGAAGGCCCAGCGCGGAAGCGGCGGGGGGTTGAGGCGGGCCACCACCGACTTGTCGAGGCCGCGGGTCGTCCCGGGCTTCAGCGCGCGGTCGGGCCAGAGCCCCTCGATGACCGGCCCGACCACGTTGAGGAGCTCCTCCCCGTCTCGCTTCTCGAACCGCCGCGAGACGGTCTGCACGACGCGCGCTCGCTTCATGTCGAGCCGCCGCCCGGCGAGGGCGTAGTTCTGGCCGACGAGGGTGAGCTCGATGGTGACGAGCTCGTCGACGCCGAGGGCGCCCCCGATCTCCGCGAGGCAGCTCTCGTCGGCGGAGCAGCCGAGCATCTGGCGCTGCCGCTCGAACCCGAGCATGTCGCGGATCTCGGCCATCCCGATGGCGGAGACGCCCTCGAGCTTGCGGATCTCCGGGACGAGGGCCTGCGCGAACGCGGCGAGGTGGCGCGGCGGGATCTCGCCGCTCGCGCGCGGGTCGACGACCGCGACGCGGAGCGCGCCTCCCTTCGCGCCGGCGGGGAGGCGCTGCGGTGGAGGGGGCAGCGGGATGACCGGAGTCGCTCCGGCGGCCGGCGCGGGCGAAAACAAATTTGGCTCGCTCTCCCCCAATCCGCCGCGGCTACGCGACAACCCTGACGCGACTCCGCGGAGGCCATCCGAACCGATCCCGAATGACTATCGAGCGTTACGAGACCACCCCCACCTTCACTGACATCCCACCGCGCTGTGCGTTGCGCTCTTGACACGGCGCGGCAGCGACGTTTCGGTTGCACTGCTCACCGAGAGTGTGTTTGACTCATTGTCGCGGGTCGTCCTTCCAATCGCGCACGACAATGCCATTGCGCCGCCTCCGTTTAGGCGCAAGGGCTATCGTTACTTCGTCAGCACACTTGACAGTGCGGTGCAAAACCTCGGAACGCTCGTAAGACGGCTGGCGGAGACTTCGTGAGCCTCAAAGTCACCGCGCGAAGCCGAAATAGAGGGACGCTCTACGTAGATCCTCCTGCATCGCTGGGAGTCGAACTTCCGAGGCCCATTCAGAGCGGGATAGTTAACCAATCGGGGGAAGCTATGAACGGCTGTGGGCTCCTGATCTTGGCGGCTATCCTTGGCGTTTCCGCCCCAGCACCGGCCAACGCCCTTCTCACCGCCACGCCGACGATCAGTCCGGCACCGGGCACTTATCCGACACCGCAGACAGTCACAATGTCCGACGCGACGCTGGGCGCGCAGATCTACTACACGACGGACGGGACGCAGCCGGCGTGTTCGAACATTACATGCTGGCCGACCACGAGCACGATCCTGTACACGGGGCCGATCACCATCAGCAGCACAACCCAGATCATTGCCATTGCCGTCGCGAGCGGACATACAAAGAGCAACATCTTGAGTAGGACGTACACGATTCAGCCTACCGCAGCGGCGCCCATCTTCAATCCGGCAGGGGGGACGTACACGGATCCGGAGACGGTCACGATCTCGGACGACACACCTGGCGCGCAAGTCTTCTACACGACTGACGGAACCCCGCCGACCACAAGCTCGACGCCCTACACTGGTCCGATCGCCATCAATAGTACACTCGCATTGAAAGCAATAGCGGCCGCTGGTGGGTATTCCAACGGCTACGCGAGCGCGACGTACATGATCACAAACCCCAGGGCGTACCCACCCTGGTTCGAAATGCCGTCGTTTACGTATACGTCCGCGACGATAAGGATGTGGGACAACACGCCAGGTGCGCAGATCTATTATACGACCGACGGGACCGTGCCGACTCCGAGTTCGACTCCGTACATCGGACCAATCACCATCGAGTGCACGACCACTTTCGAAGCAATGGCCGCGGCGGTCGGGTATTCGGACAGTTCCGTCGCAAGCATGACGTATGAGATCACGGCGCTTCCCACGGCGACGCCCGCCTTCAGTGTGGCGGCAGGGACGTACCCGACCTCACAGACGGTCAGCCTCACGGACGCGACGCCCGGCGCGCAGATCTACTACACGATCGACGGGAACACGCCGACCACGAGTTCGACGCCGTACAGCGGGCCAGTCACCGTCAGTAACACGACAACGGTCCAGGCGATCGCCACGGCGCCCTGCTATTCGAACAGCCCCGTCGCGAGCGCCACTTACACCATTACGCTATCCGCAGCTGCTGCTCCCACCTTCAGCCCGGCGGCCGGAACCTACGCGTCTGCCCAGTCGGTGACGATCTCGGACACGACGCCCGGTGCGCAGATCTTCTACACGACGGATGGCTCGCCGCCGACCACGAGTTCGGCACGATACGCCGGCCCGATCGCTGTGGCTACGACGACGACCGTAAGGGCCGTCGCGACTGCGACGGGGTACTTGACCAGCCCCGTCGCGAGCGCGGGATACACCATCGTCCAAAGCGGATCGACGTCCTACTGCTATGACGGTGCGGGGAACATGACCGCAGTGTGCGTTTCCGGACAGGTCTGCTCATGCCCGTAAGCGATCATCAGGAGCTCGCCGTGCGCACGGTCTTCCGGCCCGCGATGCGATCGTTTCGCGGCTCCTGTACGAGCATCGCCCTCTCTCTCGCGATGATGGCGGCCCTCGCGGCCTGTGGAGACTCCAAACCGGTGGAGCGCGCCCGACGCTCCTCCACGGTGGTCGCCGGGATCGTCGAGGAGCGCTTCGACGCCACGCCGTACACGTTCCTGCGGGTCAAGACGCAGAACGGTGACGTCTGGGCTGCAGCACCGATGGCAGCAGTGAGCGTCGGCGATCGCATTCGCGTCGCCAACGGAGTTCCGGTCAAAGGATTCCAGCCGGGCGGAACGTCGCGGCACCTTGACCGGGTGGTGTTCGGGACGCTCGAGGTCGCGAGGAAGTGAGCCGCGCACCGGTGGAGCGGTGTTCGGTCGGTGACGCCGACGCGTCGCGCTGAGCGCGGCGCGCATGGTTCCCGGCTTCCGGGGAGCTCTGGCAAGTTCGATCGGGTCGTGTTCGGGACGATTCAACCGTGGCAGGACTGAGAGGCGAACATGACAAAGGTGCCTGACCCGGTTGCCGCTAGGACTACTGCCCCGTTCATTGGAGCAGCGGTTGCGCTCTCGATGATCATTGCGACTCCCGTTCTGGTTAGGTCTGCCACCGCCTGCGACACTTACAGCGCATTCGTAGCGTGCGACTACGATTGCGGCGAAGGGGGACCGGCATGCTGGCCTGACCTCAACAAGAAAGGAGGTGCGCGCTGGATCAGTATGACTTGCGGGGGAGCGATCGTTTATGAGGGCAAATGTGGATGTGCTTGCTGGGACGACTCCTGTGTGGATTGTTGGAATGTCAACGCCCGGGTGCCTGTGGTGGCGTGCCTGCCCCTTCGACCATTCCGTCATGCGGCGATGGGGCGAACGTGTGCTCCGACACTCCCAACGAGGCATGCCAGCCTGACGACAACAAGAACCCGGAGTTCGGTCAAGATCCGGACTACGGCGGTGCGGCCACGTGTGCAGATGGGACGAACCAAGCCGGAGAAGACCCGCTTGAACTGCGGTCTCGCGCTGCCGTAACTGAGCCGTTCACGGACTTTGCCGTGGAGAGCATCGTCCGGCTCTCCCTCACTCGCATGTATACGAGCGCGGACGACTCAGTCAGGCGCGGGATGGCTCCGGGTCCATTCGGCCGCGGCTGGCGTGATGATTGGCAGAGCGAGTTGTCCTGCATGTGGAGGTCAAGAACCTTTGGGCAGGCAGGGGAGGTCTGGACGCTTACGTGCCGTGTCTCGCGCGGGGTCGGCAGCGCGATGGTGTTCGGCAGCGGCGTCCAAGCGACCGGCATCGGTCAGTACTCTGGCGAAGAGTGGACGATGTACCAGCGCACGTACCTCGACACGATGGTCAGCGGGGATCGGAGCGTCCTCGTGCGACGGCCTGATGGGCCAAACGGTCAGCGCTGGATCGTCTTTCTCGCCGACGGCCGCGAGCTTCACTTCGCGACGGTATGTGATTGCAGCGGGAGCACCTACTGCAATGCTCCGCTCACACCGTCGGGCTTTGTAGCGGGGGGCAAGGCGCGCCTCGTCAAGGTCGTCGACGCTCGGGGTAACGCCATCACCGTGTCGTACAACGGGCCGGCTGGCGTCGTGAAGGCGATGGCAGACGATCTCGGGCACAAGCTGACGCTGAAGCAGGCGTCTGGCGCAAGCACGTGTACGAACCCGCGCGTCGGCGCGCTCGAGTATGACGCGGCGGGAGTGACGACCGTGGTCGCCTCGTACGAGTACTCGGGCGACCAGCTCACGGCGGTTCGGCTGGGCGGGGCGAATGGCGCCGTGCTTCGGAGCTACGAGTACTCCTCCGGCGGGTATCTGAAGTCGGTGAGAAACGCCGCCGGGGATCCGATCGTCGAGTTCGGCTATGACCCTGCGACCGGGTACGCGACGTCGCTGGTCGACCCTTCCTCGAACCTCACGGTCGCATACCCCGATCTCCTGACCGCGCAGATTCAGATCCGGACTGCAAGGGCCTACTCGTCGAAGACACGCACGAGCAGAAGCCCCGGTGGGGCGGCCCACTCCATGGGCTCCGCGGGATCCAGCTCTCAATATGCATGGATCGCGCGTTACCTTCGGTGCCGCGAGGACGAGGAGCACCGGGTTCATTGGTACGATCGCGACATCAGTGGACGGATCACGCATCACGCTGAGTACGCGGCCGGCGACTTCTCCTGCGTGAGTGAGGCTCCGACGCGAGTCAGCCCTCCCGTTGTTCCCATCAATGAGGAGTGGTTCGAATTCGGCCTCGAGAAGCAGATCGCTCTTGAGGGCGCAACGCCCGTTGCAGTGCCGCTCACGACCGTTACGAAGGCTCGCAGGACGAGCGTGCTCGCGAACGAGGCGGGTGCGGGCCAGAGCAACACGTTTGAGAGGACCTACGACTACTACGATCCGCAGAACCCGATCGCGGGCTGCGCCGACACGCCTCTTCCCGTCGGGAGCGTGCTGTGCCGCTATATCGAGGACGGCCTGACGAAGGATATCGACGGGAACGTCGTGCGCCAACAGCGGGCGACGTACTTCTCATATGACGCGCGGGGCAGGCTTACGAAAACGTCTGGGCCTGTGATCGTCGGCGGCGGCTCCGATCCTGCGGCGCCTTACGAGGAGAGGACCTACTGGGCCGACTCGGAATCGTCCGTGCGCCGCGGGCGCCTTCACGAGGTCAAGCGCTACCCCGCAAGTGGCGCGACCCCGCTCGTCACGACGTACGACTGGGACATGTTTGGGCCGTACCAAATCACCGATCCGAACGGGCGCGTCACGCTTCTCCTTCGCGACGGGCATGGCCGGGTCATTCAGCGCATCACGCCCGACGGGCGGGCGACGTCGGTTCGCTACTACGACGAGGGGCGCCCGAGACTCGTGCTTCGGAACGGCGGAAGTTCGTGGAGATTCGCCTACGACGACAAGGGGCGCGTGAATCGGGTCGAGATGCTGGCGGGCGATCCGGATGTTCCCGGCACGGCGGTCGATGTCGCTGCGACGCAGGACGTCGTGTACGACCCCTCCGGCAACACGTCGGTGGTGACGCTCGCGGGCGCGGACGGGATGGTGCGCTGGTTGCGACGGCAGGAGTACGACGCCGAGCACCGGCTTCAGAAGGAGCTCCACCCCGAGGATCCGACGAAGTTCGCACGTTGGGACTACGACGCCTCGGGCCTGCTCAGCAGCATCACGGACGAGGAGGGGAGAACCACGCAGATTCTGCCGGACGGGATGGGGCGGCCAACGACGACCCACCGGAGCGGCAAGAACGCCGCCGGTGGTGACGTCGCACTCGACGTCGCCGCGTACGGCTACGAAGGTGGGGCCCGCCTCAAGACCGTCACCGATGCCGCCGGGCGGACGACGGAATACGGCAACGACGACTTCGGTGAGACGGTGAGCGTCGGAAGCTCCTCGACGATCAAGTCCTCCCCTTGGCGCTACGGCTACGACGCGCGCGGGAACGTCGTGATGCGCACGGGGGGGCGGGTCGCGACGACGTACGCATACGACGCGCTTCAGCGGCTGATTCGTGTCGTCGCGACAAACGCCTACGACGGCGAGCAGATCCAGTACGTCTACGTGTACGACACCCCGACTGGCGGCCAGGGGCGGCTCGGGTCCATCGTCGAACCGCAGCGCACGACCGAGTTCACCTACGACGAGGTGGGCCGGCTCCTGACCGAGACCGTGCGTGAGGCCGGGATTGACGCGCCGCTCACGACCGAGTACCGGTACGACGTGGACGGCGACCTCCAGACGATCGTCTATCCCTCGGGGCAGCTGACGCTCGAGCTCGATCGAGACCTTGCGACGAAGAACGTTCGTGAGGTGCGGGATGCCCGGACCGGAACGAAGTACGCGTCCGACGTAACATACTGGCCGGCGGGCCCGCTTCACGGGCTCACGTTCGGGAATGGAACCACGCTCGAGCAGACCTTCAACCTCCGCTATGAGCCCGCGACCATTCGGAGTGGGCCTCTGTCTCTCGATTACGGCATGACGTGGGCCGGAAACGTCGCGAGCGTCCGCTCGGGATTGACCACGACGACGTACGGGCACGACTTCCTCGACCGCCTCGTGTCCTTCTCGCCGGGTACGGCAGCGGCGAGACGCCTCCGATGAGGTACGAGTACGCGGGCGATCGCGTCATCGCGGCCTACGTCTCCGGAACGCCCGAGGTCCGCCGATACGCGTTCGGCTACGATGACCAAACGAACCTCTCGGCGATCTCGGTCTACGACGCGACCGGTACGACGATCACCCAGACCTTGTGCCTGAAGCACGACGCGCTCAACCGGCTCGTGCTCGTCGGCCGTGCGCCGACAGCGAGCGGCGGCCCCGATTGGCCCGTCTGCCGGAGCGAGGCAGAGGTGACCGAGATCCGCGCGAGGTTCCAGTACGACGCGCGGAATCGGCGGGTTGCGCGCTACACCGCAGCCACGAGTTCGTGGACGCAGTTCGCGTTCCTGCCAAACGGGACCCACCTCGCCGAGCTCGCGCGGCCTTCGAGCCCCAGCGGACCGTGGACGCCGATTCGGCAGTACGTGTGGCTCGGGGGAATGCCGCTCGCCCAGCTCGAGCACGCAGGGGCCACAGATCCGCACCCGTATTACTTCCACGTGGACCACATCGGGCTGCCGCGCACGCTGACCGACGCGGCGGGGCAGATCGTCTGGCGGGCGACGCGCGGCCGTACGGGGACGTCGTCGAGCAGCCCGGCGCACGGTCGTGACGAACCTGCGGCTGCCAGGGCAGTACGACGAGCGGCTGTTCGCAGCGGCGGGAATCACGGGCTCCAGGGGCCGTACTACAACTGGAACCGGTGGTATCTGCCTTCGGTTGGAAGGTATTTGGGGTTGGACCCGTTGGCGCTGAGGGGAAGGTTCAATACGCCTGTCGGAGTGGACTGGTACGGATACGGCTTGCAGAACCCGATGAAGTGGATGGACCCCCGTGGCTGGGACAGCATTGCTTACTCGAAGGCTTGGGGCTCGGTAACCTGGTACGACGACGACGGCAACGTCCTTGCCATCTATAGCGGCATCACCGGTCCGTTCGGGAAGGGCTGGCTGCCCGATGGGCCTCGATCTCGGCTCAAATCTGCGGAGCCGAAAGACCCAGGGAATGGTTTGCGACCGCGGCGGCAAGAACGAGGTCGGGTTCAGCCTCGACCTCGACCCCCAGTTCTCGACCGATTGTACCGCCCTCCGGTTCCATCCCGACGAGGCACCCACGGGAACGCTGGGGTGCATTGGCATCTCGTGCTGGGATGCCCGGGACTTCTACAACGCCTTGCGGGACTACTTCGGGGCTCAAGGAGTCCAGACCATCCCTGTCACGGTGGGGCCATGACGGCCCGCGCGCTCCTACTCGTCTTGGCTCTCGTCGCTTCGAAACGGACTGACGATGGCCAGACGCGCACCGTGCGCGACTTCTTTGGCGCCATCAGAAGCAAGACGCCGACAATCGCCATGTTTCAAAGGCTTTTCGGGAATGACAGCGAAGCGGAGATGAACACGATTCTCGCTGTCCACTTCCCTGGCGAGTTCTCCGGTGGCCGGCGCGCGCCCGACGAAGAGGTAGCCGAGTTCACGCGCAAGAGGCTGTCCGACTCGAAACATCGGTCCGAGTTCCTGACCTGCCTCGGCCGTCTTCGGCCACGCCTTTTCATCCCCGACAGCAAGGTTGCGGTAGGAGCCACCGTCGGTGGGAGTGACCACTCGTTTCAGCGTCGCGCGGTCACAACGCGGGCTGGGACCTTGACGTTCGTATTTGCGACCGGCTCCACCACCATCGAAGACATAGAACTGCCCGATGGCAAGAGCGTCTACTCGCTCATTCCGGAGTGCGGGCTGGTTAAGAACGGCCAAGCGCCGCGATGACCAAGCGCCGCCAGCCCGAGGCCACCGTCCTACCCGTCCACTTCGAGGGCCGGAGCCGGGGCCCGAGTTCGAGCGGCTCGACAGCCGCGCAGTGGTGTTCGGGGTGATGCAGAGGGGGACGGCGGGCATCCCCGTGGGTATGGCGTCATGATTTGGGAGTCGCGCTACTGGAAGGCCGACCTCCTGCGCTTCGCCCACCAACTGGGCCGAGCGAGGAGGACCGCGTCGCCGTCTTCCTCGAAGACGTACGTCACCGTCGAGAAGGCCGTCCTGATGGGCGCGTTCGTCGTCCGGCGCCTGGTTGACTCGCACAAGCTGTCCGATGCGACGGCGGGCATGCTGCTCCGAGTCAACCGGATGCCGCCCACGGGGAAGCGCGTCACGCTCCTCAACAACCACCGCCTGGAGGAGTTGTTCGATTCGCCCGGTCAGGCCGGTGCCAGCAGGCGCTGCCCTTCCTCTGCAACCAGGCCATCCACAGCTACATCTTCGAGGTCTACTCGGACCGAACCGGGAAGCGGCTGGCCGGCATCTTCGTGGCGTCCGACTGGCAGAGGAACCGGGCGTTGCTCGCG
This sequence comes from uncultured delta proteobacterium, assembly GCA_963739565.1. Classification (GTDB taxonomy): domain Bacteria; phylum Myxococcota; class Myxococcia; order Myxococcales; family Anaeromyxobacteraceae; genus Anaeromyxobacter. The sequence goes on from CAVUBF010000004.1 coordinate 425,111, forward strand.
GTCCCACTCGCAGAACTGGAGCGCGCCGGGGCGTCCCCGGCCGCGTCCCGCTGCCAGCCAGCGCTGCTCCGCGACGCGGGCGAGGCTCGCGCCGTACCGCCGGAGCATACGCGGCAGCCTGCGCTGCGATGTCCCGTGATCACGGGGTCCCGAGGAAGATCAGGCCCTTCCGCCTCGGTGCCGGACACTACCTCCTGCCTCACTACCTCAGCGCGCGAGCTGCCGCCTTGGGGTCAGGCACGGCGAGGTAAAGGTTCACCTTCGTCGCGGAGCGGGCGGTCCCGACGTACGCGTAGAGGATGTTGACGCCCGCTGCGCCGAGCCGATCGGCGACCGCTCCGAGCGCGCCGGGCCGGTCGGGGACCGTCACCTCGACGACCTCGTCCTCCGTCGTCTTCCATCCGTGCGCCGCGAACACCTTCTTCGCCGCCGCCGCGCGATCCACGACGACGCGGACGAACCCCTTCCCGCCCATCGTCGTCGCCATGAAGGCGCGGATTGAGATCCCCCGCTCGCCGAGCGCGTCGGCCACCCGCCCGAGCATCCCGGGTCGATCCTCCACCCAAGCCGAGATCTGCTTCGCCCTCGCCATGGCTTCCTCCTCGCGGATACGGCCGTGAACGAGCGGCTTACATAACCTCCGGGGGACGAGCCGCCACCCGGAGGCGCGCGCGGCTAGGGGACGAGCCGGCGGGCATACGGGAAGGTCCCGAAGGCGCCGCCGGTGTGGACGAACACGACCCGGCGGGACGGGAGCGCTCCCTCCGCCGCGCGCGTCGCGACGCCGAGCATCGCCTTCCCGGTGTAGACGGGATCGAGGACCACGCCGTCCTCGCGCGCCGCGCGCCGCACGAGCTCGAGCCCCTCGCCGGTCGTCTCCGCGTAGCCCGGCCCGACGAAGCCGCCGTCCACCCGCACCTCCGCGGCGGCGACGGCCGGGAGCGCGGGCCAGCGCTGCCGGGCGTCGGCGCAGATCGCCGCGATGGCCTCGCGGAAGTAGGCCGCGTCGTTGCAGACCGCGAACCCGAGCGCGGCCGCGTTCCCGAGCCCCGCAGCCCGCAGGCCGAGCTCGATCCCGGCCCCGGTCCCGCCCGAACCCGCGGCGTATGCGACGGTGAACGCACCGTCGCGCCACGCCGGCGGGAGCTGGGTCGCGAGCTCCGCCATCGCGACGACGTACCCGAGGCTGCCGAGGGCGTTCGAATCCACCCTCGGGGATGAGGTACGGCCTGCGGCCGCGCCCGCGCAGCTCGCCGGCGACCCGCGCCATGACCTCGGCGCGGCGGCGGTACTCGTCGTGCGACACGAAGCGGACGTCGGCGCCCGCGAGCCGGTCGAGGAGCGCGTTCGCCTCCGCGGGCGGCGGCGTCGCAGGGTCCGGGGTCCGCAGGAGCAGGACGCAGCCTAGACCGCGGCGGGCGGCCGCGAACGCCGTCGCGCGGCAGTGGTTCGACTGCACCCCGCCGCAGGTGACGAGGACGTCGGCGCCGGACGCCTCGGCGTCGGCGACCAGGAACTCGAGCTTGCGAGCCTTGTTGCCGGAGAGCTCGAGGCCGGTGAGGTCGTCACGCTTCCAGAGGAGCTCGATCCCGAGGGCGGCCCCGAGGCGCGGCGACGGCTCGAGCGGGGTCGGCAGCCGGGCGAGCGGGAGGCGGGCCGGGAGGGCGAGGGCGGGCGTGGTCATGTCGACCGAGCGTAGCAATGCGGCTCCACGGTTGGGAACGCCGCTGCCCAGGTGGCGAGGGGACACGCTCCTCGCGCTGCGACGCTCGCGCCCCCCGGATCCTCCCGCTCGCCACGCGGCAGCCTCATCCGGCTGCCCCTCCGCTCGCCGCGCGCAGGTTGGCCCGGCGCTCGCAGCGCAGGCGCTGGGGCGCCCGCATCGGCGGAGCGCGAGGGGGAAGACATGCGGCGGTGGACCATCGCGGCGCTCGGCGCGGCGGCGGCGCTCTCGGCGTGCGGCAGCTCGGCCGCCCACCCGGCGGCCGCTCCCCCGCAGAACAAGGGCTTCGCCTTCGGCAGCCAGGGCCCGTGGCCCGTGGCGAACGTGGTGTACGGCGCGGCGGACGGGATCCGCGAAGCGCCGGTGGTCGGCCTCACCACCGACGAGACCCAGGATCGCTGGGTCGCGACGCCGGAGGCGCTCTACCTGCTGCGCCCCGGCGACAAGGGGTTCCGGCGCTACGACGCGTCGGACGGGCTCCACCTCGACGGCAACCCGGTCCGTTACTGCGACGATCACCCCATCGGCCCGACCGATCATTGCGGCGGGTCGATCTCCACCGGCGCGGGCTACGCGATCACGAAGCTCGTCGGCGGCGGGCCCGGCGAGGTCTTCGTCGGCTACGCCGGGACCGATGGCGATGGGACAATCGTCTGCCCCCCGAAGGACGTCACGCTCGTGGACGCCGGCGCCGACTACTGCGATCCGGCGCGGCACACCGGGAAGCTCGACCGCGTCCGCGTGAGCGCGGACGGGACGCTGACGGTCGACCGGATGGACCTCGTCGCGAACCGCGAGGGGGGCAACTTCTGGCACGACCGGACCGTCCAGAGCTTCGCCTTCGACCACTTCGTCCACCCCCACACGCTCTACGTCGGGACGAACCATGGGGTGACGATCCTCTTCCCCGATCGCTTCCGCATGCCGCGCCCCGACGAGTGGTACGACCTCGCCTACGTGGAGTGGATGGGGGACCACCTCCACGCCCGCGTCTGCGACCCGGGCCCCTGCCCCTCGAATTCCGAGGGGCCGCAGCGGATGGGCGACTGGGCCGGGGTGGACGTGGACGGTTCCGGGAACGTCTGGCACGCGGGGCGGTGGACGGCGGGGCTCATCACCTGGACCCCGAACCCGGGCGACTGGTTCGGCCGCAACGGCACCGCCTTCGCCCTCGCCTTCGGCGATCCGTATCCCCTCGCGCCCGACGCGAACGGGTTCACGAACGAGCCGGTCTTCAGGGTGGCCCGCGAGGGGGACTCGCCGCACCTGACCGGCGTCGCGGTCTGCCCCGACGGCCGGGTCTGGTTCTCCTCCTCCGGGCCGCAGAGCGGGACCTCGGACACGGTGGCGGTCTGGGACGGGAAGCGGTTCCAGTCCTTCCAGGCGCGGGCGCTCGGGCTCGGCGAGGGCGCGGTGAAGGACGTCGCCTGCCTCCCGGACGGGCGCGTCGTGCTCGGCGGCTACACCACCGGCGCCGTGATTCGGGATCCGGTGAAGGGATCGTCGAAGCCGGTGCCCGGCCTCCCGAGCGGCGACGTCCACGACCTGGAGGTGGACCGGATGGTCTCGCCGCCCACGCTCCACGTCGCGACGGGCGGGGGCGCCGCGGCGATCCGGGTGCTGCCGTAGGCCCCGCGGGTCAGGCCCGCCGGCGCGCGCCGGCGCGCCGCGCCGCCTCGGCGAGCACCTCGTAGCGCTGACAGCCGACGATCCGCGTCGGGCCGAAGTCGAAGGTCGGGATCCCGGTGACGCCGGCCGCGGCCGCCTCCCGGCGCGCGGCGTCCACCCGGGCGAGCACCGCGGGCTCGCTCGCCGCGGCCACGGCGGCGCGGGGCTCGAGGCCGGCCTCCCGCGCGAGCGCGACGAGCTCCTCGTCCGTCTCGACGCCGCGGCCGCGGCGCCAGTACGCGTCGAAGGCGGCGACCCGGAGCGGCTCGAGCCTCCCCTCGTCGCGGGCCCGCTGCGCCACGGCGAGGACGCGTCGCGTGGACGCGAGGCGGCGCGGCGGCACGAGGTCGGCGATGCCGAACCCCGCCGCGAAGTCGCGGACGTACCCGCTCATGGCGTCGGCGTTCGGGAGGACCTCGGCGAGCGGCAGGCCGCCGGGGGGCGTCTCCGGGTGGAGCTCGTAGCCCACCCAGTCCACGACCACGTCGAGCTCTGCCTGCAGCCTGACCAGGCTGCTCCGCTCCGCGACGAAGCAGAACGGTCAGATGAAGTCGGAGTAGAGCCGGAGGACGAGCGCCATGGCCGGCCTTTAACGGCGCCGAGGCGGCGGGACCACTCCCACGGCGATCGACCCGGCCGCGTGCTAGTACTACGGCCCGGCCGGGCGCCCTGCCCTGGCCGGATCCGAGCCCCTCGTGACCTTCGCGTTCCGACCCGGCGCCCGAGACGGCGAAACCCGCGCGCGCCGCGGAACCCTCACGACGTCCCGCGGCGTCGTCGAGACGCCGGCGTTCATGCCGGTCGGGACGCGGGCCTCCGTCACCGGGCTCGCGCCCGCCGACCTCCGCGCCGCCGGCGCGGAGATGATCCTCGCGAACACCTACCACCTGCTCCTGCGCCCCGGGCCGGACCTCTTCCGCCGGACCGGCGGCATCCACGGGTTCATGGGCTGGGATCGCCCGGTCCTCACCGACTCCGGCGGGTTCCAGATCTTCTCGCTCCCCGGCGACCGGACGCTGACCGAGGTGGGCGCGCGGTTCCGCAGCTACGTGGACCAGCGGTTCCACCTCCTCTCTCCGGAGCGGTCCATCGAGGTCCAGACCGCCATCGGCTCCGACGTCATGATGGCGCTCGACGTCTGCCTGCCCTCCACCTCGGCGGCGGGCGAGGTGCGCGCCGCGATGGACCGGACGCACCGCTGGGCGCTCCGCTCGCTCGCCGCCCGCACGAACCCCGCCCAGGCGCTCTTCGCCATCGTCCAGGGCGGCCTCGTCCCGGCCTGGCGCGAGGAGTCGGCGCGGTTCCTCACCCAGCACCCCTTCGACGGCTTCGCCATCGGCGGCCTCGCGGTCGGCGACACGCGCGCCGAGCGCGCCGACGTCGTCGAGCGGACCGCGGAGCTCCTCCCGGAGGACCGGCCGCGCTACCTGATGGGGGTCGGCACGCCGCCCGACCTCCTCGAGGGCGATCGCCCGCGGCGTGGACCTCTTCGACTGCGTCATCCCGACGACGCTGGCGTGGCAGGGGACCGCCTTCACGTCCCAGGGCCGAGTCCGGCTCACCCGGTCCGAGCACAGCGTCGCCGACGTGTCGCTCGACGCGGCCTGCGACTGCCCGACGTGCAAGACCTTCTCGCGGGCGTACCTGCACCACCTCCTGAAGTGCCGCGAGCCGCTCGGGCCGAGGCTCCTCTGCGTCCACAACGTCCACCACTACCTCGCCCTGATGCGCGCTGCGCGGCGAGCCATCGACGAGGGCCGGTACGGCGCCTTCGCCCGCGAGACGCTCGCGGCCATCGATCGCCACGAGCACGACCCGTCACGGCGGCCGCCGGGGCGGAGGACGTGTCCGGGGGCGACGTCGACCGCGACCCCGACCCCGATCCGTTCGTCCTGAGCGAAGCGAGGCCGGAGGCCGAGCGGAGTCGAAGGACGACCCCGACCCCGACCCCGACCGCGACCCCGACCGCGACCCCGGCCCGACCCCGACCGCGACCCCGACCGCGACCCCGACCCGACCCCGACCCCGACCCCGACCCCGACCCCGACCGCGGACCGGATCGACCTCGACCTCGACCCCGACCCCGACCGCGACCGGCGCCCGCTTCGAGATCGTCCTCACCTCCCTCGGCGTCCCCGCCGTCCGCGACACGGTCGTGGGCGAGGTGATGCACCCCGTGATCGGGCCCTCGATCGAGGCCGAGCGGCTGTACGTCGCCCAGTCCCGTCTCCGGGCGCGGCTCGCCGCGCCCGGCCCGCGCCTCGTCCTCTTCGACGTGGGGCTCGGCGCCGGCTCGAACGCCCTCGCCGCGCTCGCCGCCGCGGAGACGGCGCCCACCGGCGGCCGGGGCATCGAGATCGTCTCGTTCGAGGCCGACCCGCGGGCCCTCGCCCTCGCCGCGTCCGACGAGGGCGCGGTCCGGCTCGGCCTCGACCCCGCCGCGCGAGACGCGGCGCGCGCGCTCCTCGACCGCGGACGTCACGAGACCCCGCGGGCGCTCTGGCGACTCGTCCTCGGCGATCTCCGCGAGACCCTGCCGCGCGAGCCGGCGCTCGCCGACGTCGTGTTCTGGGACCCGTTCTCCCCGAAGGCGAACCCCGAGCTCTGGACGCACCGCGCGTTCTCGGCGCTCCGCGCCCGCTGCGGCGAGGCGACGACGGTCTACACCTACAGCACCGCGACCGCGAGCCGCTCCGCCCTGCTGCTCGCCGGATTCTTCGTCGGCGCGGGCGACCCCTCCGGCCCGAAGGAGGAGACCACCGCGGCGGCCACCGACCCGTCCCTCCTCGCCCGCCCCCTCGACCTCCGCTGGCTCGCGCGGCTCGAGCGATCCTCCGCGCCGTTCCCGCCCGACGCGCCCCCCGACGCCCTCGACCGCGTCCGGGCCCACCCGCAGTTCCGATGACGCCCGCGCGCTACGCCCCCGCCCGGTGGCTCCCCGGCGCGCACACGATGACGGTGTTCGCGTCGGTGGCGCGGCCCTTCCCGCGCCCGCGGTCCCGGCGCGAGCGCTGGGAGCTGCCGGACGGCGACTTCCTCGACGTCGACCGGGTGGAGCCCGGCGCGGCGGGCGCCGACCGCCCGGTGCTCGTGGTCCTCCACGGGCTCGAGGGCTCGTCGCGGGCGCCCTACGTCCGCGGCCTCGTCGCCCTCGCGCTCGCGGAGGGGCTCTCGACGCTGGCGGTGAACTTCCGGGGCTGCTCGGGGGAGCCGAACCGGCTCGCGCGGAACTACCACTCCGGCGAGACCGGCGATCTCGCCTCCTGCGTCGGCCGCCTCGCCGCGGAGGCGCCGGGCCGGCCCATCCTCCTCGCCGGGTTCTCCCTCGGCGGGAACGTCGTCGCGAAGTGGCTCGGCGACTCCGGCGACGCCCTGCCGCCCGAGGTCCGCGGCGGCGCGGTCATCTCGGTGCCCGTTCGATCTCGAGCGGTCCGCCCGCGCCATGGACGGGCCGGGGTTCTGGAACTTCGTCTACCGGGAGCGGTTCCTGCGCCGCCTCCGCCGGAAGGCGGCGGAGAAGGCGCGGCGGTTCCCCGGGGCCTTCGACGCGGCGCGCGCGGCGCGCGCCCGCACCTTCGCCGAGTTCGACGCGGCCGGTGACCGCGCCGGTGTTCGGGTTCGGCTCGGCGGAGGAGTACTGGCAGCGGTCCTCGTCGGGGCCGCTCCTCGGCGGCGTGCGCCGGCCGCTGCTCGCGCTCTCCTCGCTCGACGACCCGATCGTCCCGGCGGAGTCGATCCCGGTCGCGGCGGCGCGCGCGAACCCGCACGTGACCCTGGAGACGACGGAGGCCGGCGGCCACGTCGCGTTCGTCGCGGGCTCGCCGTTCTGGCCGAGCTTCTGGGCCGAGCGCCGGGCGGTGGAGTTCCTCGCCGCCCTGACGAGCTGAGCGGGACGCCTCGTTCACCTCCCTCGCCCCCGGCGTCGCTCTACTTCAGCCCGCCCTTCACGTACTTCGCGACCGCCTGGATCTCCTCGGGCGCGAGCTTGCCCTTGAAGGCGCGTCATCTTGCCCTTGCCGTTCTCGATGCGTGCTGGCGATGTCCGCGTCGCTGATCTTGAGCGTGGTGAGGTCCGGCGCGCCCATCTTCTTGCCGACCGAGGTCCCCTTCCCGTCCTTGCCGTGGCACGCGGTGCACTTGTTGCCGTAGAGCGCGGCGGCCTCGGCCGCGAGGGCCGGACCGGCGAGCGACAGGAGGGCGGCAGCGACGAGGGTCTTCTTCATGGGTGGGTTCCTTTCCTCGAGAGGGACGCGCTGGCTGGCGCGTTCTTCACGGCGTGACGGAACGTCCGGGATACGCTGGAGCAGCTTGCTTGCGGTGCTCGACCTTACCGCCGACCCCGGGTGGGCGTGACGACCCGCTTGGGGCCTCGGAGCGCGCGGCTCTCCGCGAGGGCTCGCGTCGTCAGGAAGGAACGGGGACGTCCCGCGTGGCCGGGAAGGCTCGGCCTCGGGACGTCGCGGGATTGGAGCGCCGAGCGGGCGCTGATCGATCCTACTTCAGGCCCGCCTTCACGTACTTCGCGAGCGCCTGGATCTCCTCGGGGGAGAGCTTCCCCTTGAAGGCGGGCATCTTGCCCGTGCCGTTCGCGATGTCCTCGGCGATCTCCTTCTCGGGCTCCTTCATCTCTTCCGCGAGGTCCTTCGCGCCCATCTTCTTCCCCGTCGCGGTCCCCTTCCCATCCTTGCCGTGGCAGGCGGCGCACTTCGTCGCGAAGAGCGCGGCGGCATCGGCCGCGAGCGCGGGACTGACGAGCGACAGGGCCACGGCGGCGAGCAGGATCTTCGTCATGGTTCTCTTCCTCTTGGTCTATGCGCGGCGACCTTGGCCTGATCGCCGTGCGGGATCGTCAGTGCGCCGAGACCCGCGCCTCGGGCCCGTCATCGGCCGGGATCGCCGGCGCTCCCTCGGCCCGGAACGTCCCCATCAGGATCGGAACCGCGATCTTCACGAGGAGGGTGAAGACGAGGAACCCGATCCCGAACACGCCCATGGCGACCCCCCACTCCATGGCGGTGGGCTTGTACTCGTAGATCTGCCCGAGGGTGTCCGGCGTCATGCCCGGGATGATGAGCCCCATGCCCTTCTCGATGTAGACGCCCGCCCAGATGAGCAGGCAGCCGAGGTTCAGCGTCCAGAACTTGCGGCGCGTCGCCGGGATGAGGAAGAGCACGAAGGCGGTGACGCTGCAGAAGAGCGCGAACCACGCGTAGGGCACGAGCGTCCTGTGCTCGCCGATGCCGAGCCAGAGGTACTGCGTGTAGAGGAGGTGCTCGGTCGCCGAGTAGAACTCCTTGAAGAGCTCCGCCCCGAGCAGGAACAGGTTCAGGAACATCGCGTAGGACATGAGCTCGGCGATCTTCCAGATCGCCTCGTCCTTGATCGGGAACTTGAACGTCTTCCGGAGCACCTGGAAGAGGATGATCATCACCGCCGGGCCGGAGCAGAACGCCGAGGCGAGGAACCGCGGGGCGAGGATCGACGCGTTCCAGTACGGGCGCGCCGCCATGCCGTTGTAGAGGAACGCGGTCACGGTGTGCGTCGAGAGCGACACCGGGATCGAGAGGAGCACGAGCGGGAGGAAGATCCGCTTGTCGTAGGCCTCGCCGCGGTACGTCTTGAAGAGCAGGTACGAGACGAGGACCAGGTTCACGCCGAGGTAGAGGTTCAGGACGAGCGCGTCCCAGGCGAGCAGGGAGCGCGGCAAGTTGGGCGTCCCGATGAACGGCAGGATGTGGAGGAACCGGTCCGGGCGCCCCATGTCCACCGCGATGAACAGCAGGCACATGACGAGCGCGCTGATGGCGAGCAGCTCGCCGAGGACCACGACCTCCTTGATCGGCTTCCAGTGGTAGACGTAGGCGGGGATGACGAGGAGCACCGCCGCCGCCGCGACGCCGACGAGGAAGGTGAAGTTGCCGATGTAGAAGGCCCAGGAGACCTCGTCGCGCATGTTCGTGACGATGAGCCCGCCCCGCGCCTGCTGCGCGTAGGAGATCGCCGCCGACGAGCGATGGTGAGGCCGAGGAAGGCGACCCAGGCCTTGTAGGCCCTGCCGCCGGTGAGCACCTGGCGGACGCAGCCCCTGAGGAACTCGAAGACTCCGGACATGGGCGCTCCTCGCTACGTCGCGTAGAAGTAGTAGAACTGCGGGTGCGTGGCGAGCTCCTCCTTGAAGACGAAGACCCGCTTCGTCTCCATGACCCGCCGGATCTCGCTCTGCGGGTCGAGGAGGTTGCCGAACTTGCGGGCGCCGACCGGGCAGACCTCGACGCAGGCCGGGTAGCGGCCGTTCCGCATCCGCTGGATGCAGAAGGTGCACTTCTCGACGACGCCCTTCGGGCGCGGCCGGTTGCCGAGGTAGTGCTGGTCCGGGTTCAGCTCCCCGGCGGGGAGCTTCGGCTCCGCCCAGTTGAAGTGGCGGGCGCCGTAGGGGCAGGCCGACATGCAGCAGCGGCAGCCGATGCACCAGTCGTAGTCGACGACGACGATGCCGTCCGGCTCCTTCCACGTCGCCTGCGTCGGGCACGCCTTCACGCAGGGCGGGTTGCGGCACTGCTGGCACTGGACCGGGAAGTAGAACTTGCCCGGGCGCGGGACCGCGTCCGCGTCGTAGTAGAGCTCGGCGTGGGCGAGGTCGACGCCCTGGTCCTTGTCCATCTCGAGGACCCGGATCCAGTGGATCTGCGGGCTGCTCGCGCGACTGGTTGTTCTCCTTCACGCAGGCGTAGACGCAGCGGCGGCAGCCGACGCAGCGCGAGATGTCGAGCCCGTAGCCGAACTCGACGCCGGGCCGCGGGCCCTCGGCGGTGACCTTCGTGACGAGCCCTTGCCGTCGGCGCCCTTGAAGCGCGCGGCGTTGCGCTGCTCCTCCTTCGCCAGGACCTTCGCGAGCTCGTCCTTCGAGAGCTCCCTGAAGTGCTTGCGGAGGAAGTCGCCGAGGTCGACGCCGCAGCCGGACATGCGCCGAGACCGCCGCGCCCGCCGCCGCCGTCCGCAGGAACGCCCGGCGGGAGGGGCTGAGGGGCGCGTTGCCGGCCGGCTCGGCCGCGCCGTCCTGGATGACGCTCAAGCTCTTGCGCGGGCTCATCGGCCGGCCTCCGCGGGACGCTTCGCGTCCCGCATCTCCTCCGGGCGCCGCGGGCGCGGCTCCGGCCGGATCATCTCGAGGGTGGGCGCGACGGTGACCTTCCCGTCCACCGTGATCTCCTTCACGCCCTTGAACCGCGGCGAGTGCGGGTTGTGGCACGAGACGCAGAGCAGGTAGGTCTTCGCGCCGTCCCACATCCCGACCCGCTTGCCGTGCACGCCGGCGCGCCAGTCGCGGAACTTGTCGCCGTGGCACTGGCCGCACAGCTTGTACGACTCGGTGAACGGCACCGTCGCGCCGCTCGCGAGCCGCAGGACGTCCCGGTTCTGGAGGTCGTGGCAGTCGAGGCACCAGCGGTGCTCGGCGTCGTGGTCGAACACCGACTGCTGCTCGTCGTGGAAGGCGAGCTCGCGCCGCTTCGGATCCTTCTGGTCCTTGTGGCACTCCATGCAGGGGAAGATCCCGTCCGAGAAGGGCGGCGGGCGGGCCTCGAAGAGGACCTCCTCCTTCTTCTCGGCGGGCGCGGTGGGGTGCGCGGCGGGCTGGTTCGCGCGCGCCGCCGGCGCGGCGAGCGCGGCGGCGAGGGCGACGGAGACGAGGCGTGTTCGCGGGTGCCGCATCTGACCTCCTGAGAAGCTCGAGGGTATCCCGACCTCGCTTCCGCTCACGGACCCATATCAGCGGCGACGGGCCGCCCGCAAGGGGCGCCGGCGTAAATCCAGAGCATATTCGTATGCTTAGACGCCGGACGCAGAGCGGCTGGCTGGACGCCCGGTCACGTCGCACGTCCACTCTCCGTACGCGCGGCCGCCTTCGTGGAGCCGGGCGAGGAGCACCCCCGTCGCGCCGTCGATCGCTCCGCGCGGCTGCGATCCCCAGGGGGTGCCTGGCAGCGGGTCGAAGGCGTGGGCGTGGACCCGCGCGCCCGCCCGGGCGAGCGCCTCGATCTGGACCCGCGTCAGGGCCCGGTCCTCCTCCGTCTCTCCCGGGAGCCCGAAGACGAAGTCCACGCTCGGGCGGAACCCGGCCTCGAGCGCGACGGCGACGGCGCGGGCGACCGCCCCGGCGTCGTGGCCTCGCCCCATCGCGGAGAGGAGCCGGTCCGAGCCCGACTGCCCGCCCACGATCACCATCCGGTTGTCGCAGTACCTGCGAACGAGGGCGAGGGCGCGGGGCGAGACGTGCTCGGGGCGGAGCTCGGACGGGAAGGTGCCGAAGAGGACCCGCGACCCGCGCGCCGGCGGCCCGACCTCCTCGCGGACCGCGGCGAGGAGCGCCTCCACCGCCGCGAGGTCGACGCCTTCACCTTCCGAGCCCCACGAGAGCGCGGACGGCGTGATGAACCGGACGTCCACCGGCCGGACGGCGCGCTGCATCCGGATCGCCTCCCGGATGACCTCGAGGCTCCGGTGGCGGAACCGGGCCCGGAACAGGAAGGGCGTCTGGCAGAAGCGGCAGGCCCAGACGCAGCCGCGGGTGAGCTCGATCGGCCCGGCGCGGCCGAGGGCCGGCGCGCCGGGTGGGACGGCATCGAGGTCCACCGGAGCGGCGCGGCCGGAGGTGCGGAGCGCGCCGCCCTCGCGCCAGGCGAGGCCGGGCACACGCCGCGGATCGTCGTCGGCGGCGACCGCCGCGAGGAGCCGCGGCAGGGTCTCCTCGCCCTCCCCCACCGCGACGAGCTCGAACCCCGCCGCGAGCGTCGCCTCGGGCGCGCCGGAGGCGTGGGCGCCGCCGGCGACGTGGAGGACGCGCGGGTCGGGCACCGCGGCGCGGACCGCGGCGAGCTCGACCGCGACCTCCGCCGCGCTCGCCGTGTAGAAGGACCAGCCGACCACCGGGCGCCGCCCGGAGGCGAGGGCCGCGGCGGCGGCGCGGGCGACCTCGACGGGCGAGCGCGCGATCTCGACCTGGACGTCGCGCGAGGCCGGGTGCGAGAGGACCGCGCCGAGGAGCGCGTTCCAGGCGAACCGGCAGGTCGGGCGGTCGTGGGCGACGAGGATGGGCGCATGGCGCGGGCGGGGCGCGCCCGGGCGGGACGGTAGCCGCGCCGGCGGCGCCGACGCAAATCGGCGGCGAGGTCCCCTCAGAAGCGTCCCCTCGCCAGCACGTCCCGCATCGCCACCGTCCCGACCAGGCGTCGCGTCGCGTCCACCACCGGCAGCCGCTCGAGGTCCCCCTGCCCGAAGCGCTCGGCGACCTCCGCGAGCGTCATCGCCGGTGGTGATCGGCTGCACGGTCCGGTCCACGACGTCCGCCGCGACGATCATCCCGAGGAGCGCGCCCTCCGAGATCGTGCCCTTGAGCGCGTCGAGCCGGATGACGCCGAGGAGCTGCCCGTCCGTCGGAGGTGACGTAGAGGTCGTGGCCGGGCGGGAGCGCGAGGAGCCGCTTCAGCACCTCCTCGAACGGCGCGGTCGGCCCGATGCGCGCGCCGCGTCCTCCACGACGAGCGCCGCGCACCGCGGTCGCCCGCAGCCACTCGGGCCGCGGCAGCTCGGGCAGCGCCACCCCGCGGCGCCGCAGCGGCGCGGTGTAGAGCGAGTCCGGCTCGATGGCCCGGCTCGTCGCGGCGGCGACCGCCGCGGAGAGCATGAGCGGCAGGATGACCCCGTAGTCGCCGGTCATCTCGAAGATGATGAGCACCGACGAGACCGCCGCGTGCGTCGTGCCGGCGAGGACCGACGCCATCCCGACGAGCGCCAGCGCGCCCGGGGGCGGCGCGCCCGGGAGTGACGCGCGCGACGAGCTCGCCCGCGAGGCCGCCGAGCGTCGCGCCGTAGAAGAGCGACGGCGTGAAGAGCCCGCCCGGCACGCCCGACCCGGCGCAGAGCGCGGTCGCGGCGAGCTTCAGCCAGGGGAGCACGACCAGCGCCGCGAGCGGAACGTCCCCGAGGAGCGCCTCGTGGACCGTGTCGAACCCGTTCCCGAGGAGCGGCGGGCCAGCGGATCGCGGCGGCGCCGAGCACCGCGAGCGCGAGCGGCGGAAGGAGCGGCTGCGCCCAGCGCGGCAGGCGATCGAGCTGCACCTCCGCCCAGCCCCATCACCCGGACGAACACGGCCGACGCGAGGCCGAAGAGCGGCGCGAGGGCGAGGCCGAGCAGGATCTCCGACGGCCGCAGGAGCTCGTACTCGGGGATGACGTACTCGAGGTGCGCGCCCGGGAGCGTCCGCGAGACCGCCGTGGCCACGACGCAGGAGACGACGATGGGCCCGAGGAGCTCGAGCGCGAAGGAGCCGAGCAGCACCTCCAGGCCGAAGAGCGCGCCGCCGATGGGCACGTCGTAGGCGGCGGCGATCCCCGACGCCGCCCCGCACGCGACGAGGACGCGGGCCTGCCGCTCCTCGACCCCGAGCCGGGTGGCGAGCCAGGAGCCGGCGGCGGCGCCCGTCTGCACGAGAGCGCCCTCGCGGCCGAGGGAGGCGCCCATCGCCGACCGCGCCGATGGAGACGCGCCGCGCGCGAGGGTCCGGCCCAGGGCGAGCTCGCGCCCGCGGTACCAGATCGCCTCGATGATCCGCGCGGTGCCGTGGCCGGAGAGGGGGAGGCGCGAGAGGAGCGCGAACACCGAGACGGCGACCCCCGCGAGGACGGGGACCGCGACGCGGTGGAGTGGGCTCGCCGCCTCGACCGCCCCGACGAAGGTCTCCGCCCTCGGCCACGCGAGCCGCTGGACGATCCGCAGGACGGCGAGGAGCGCCCCCGCGCCCGCTCCCGAGAGCACGCCCGTCGCGATGACGAGCACCCAGAACCGCTGCGCCGCGCCGGGGAGGACCCGCAGGAAGTCGCGGAGCGAGCGAAAGAACAGGGGCGGCGTCCCGCCCCCGAGCTCGTCCCTGTCCGTCGGAATCGCCGCCACGCCGAGGACGTCCCCCGGGAACGTTCTGCACGGGCCGCCGCGCGGGCAGGCGGACGAGGCCGCCGCCGGGTGGACGGGCACCGGAGCAGCCCGACCGGGCCACCCCGGAACGGCCGCCCTAGCGCTTCCCGAGCCAGGCGCCGATCGCGCGCTGGGTCCGCTCGCGGAGCGCCACGTCCTGGCGCAGCCGCTCGAGGGTCTGGGCCGTCGCCTGCTTCGCCTCCTCGAGCGGGTGGGCGGCGAGGAACGCCTCCACCTCCTCGAGGTGCCGCCGCTCGACGAGCGCGCCCATCGCCTCGACGACCCGGCGGAGCAGCATCGGCGCGGCGCGCAGCCGCGCGTGGACCGCGTCCCACTCGACCCGCAGCCGCGCCCAGAAGGGCTCGCGGGCGGTGCGGTTCCCGAGGAGCGTCGCGATGAACGAGGAGGTGTCCTGGAGGGGGACGGCGTCGCCGAAGGCGAGGTCGATGCCGCGGGCGGCGAGGCCATGGTCCTCGAAGCTCGCGAGGGCGAGGAGCCAGCGCCGCCGGAACGTGGGATCGGTCTCCTTCGCGGAAGAGCGCCTGGAGCTCGTCGAACCGCTTCGCGTCGCCGGCGCGCGCCACGACGCGACACGGCCACGTCGTGGAGGTTCGGCTCGAGCGCGGCGCGGTCGCCGGCGATCCACCGATCGAGGCGGGCGCGGGCCTCGGCGACGACCGCGGGATCGCGCGCCACGAGGCCGAGCGCGCGGACGGCGGCGGCGCGGCGGAGGCGCTGCACGTCGGGCTCGGCGGGCAGCGGCGTCCCACCCCGTCGCGGCGAGCTGCGGCGCGAGGAGTCCCGAGACGAACCGCGCGAGGGCGGGGCGGTCGGAGTCCGCGACGAGCCGGTGCTCGATCGACGGAGAGGCGGCCGACCAGCTCGTCGAGCACCGCGTGGTCCTCCTCGCGCGCCGAATCCGGCGCACAGGTCGAGGAAGGCGACCCACGTCGCGCGCGCCCGGCGCGCACGAGCGCCCACTCGTCGGACGAGGAGCGTGATCCGCTCGGAGGTCGCGAGGCGGGGCAGCGCACGACCGAGGGCGGCGAGCCCCGCGGCGTCATAGGCGACCCGGTAGAAGCCGGTCGCGCCGGCGTTCGCGAAGACGAGCTCCGGCTCGCCGTCGCCGGGCAGCCGTGACCTCGGCGGTACGCGTCGCGGAGGAGCACGCGGTGCTCGCTCACCCCGGCCCGGTCGCCCACCTTGATCACCATGGGCACCGGCCAGACCGTCCCGTCGGCGCCGGCCGGCCGGGCTCGGAGAAGAACCGCCGCTGCGAGAGGCGCAGGGTCCGGCCGGTCCGCGCCACCTCGACCACCGGGTAGCCGGGCGGCGCCGATCCAGGCGTTCGCGAGCTCCACCACCGGCTCCCGCGACGCCTCGCCGAGCGCGCGCCAGAGGTCGTCGGCGACGGCGTTCCCCTTCGCGTGCCGCCGCATGTACGTCCGGATGCCTTCGCGGAACGGCTCCTCGCCGAGGTACCCCTCGATCATCCGGAGGACGGCGCCGCCCTTCTCGTAGGTGATGAGGTCGAACGCCTCGGTGGCCTCCGCGACGTTCGCGGATCTCGGCGCGGACCGGGTGCGTGGAGCGCAGCGCGTCGAGGTGGAGCGCGGCGGCCTTCCCCTGGTCGAACTCGAGCCAGACCCGCCAGGCGGGGTTCCACTGGTCGACGATCTTGAAGGCCATCCAGGTGGCGAAGGCCTCGTTGAGCCAGAGGTCGTCCCACCAGGTCATCGTCACCCAGTTCCCGAACCACTGGTGCGCGAGCTCGTGGGTGACGACCTCCGCCACCCGCTTCTTCTGCGGCGAGCGACGCGGTGGCCGGGTCGAGGAGGAGCGCGACCTCGCGGTAGGTGATGAGCCCGGCGTTCTCCATGGCGCCGGCCTCGAACTCGGGGAGCCCGACCTGGTCGAGCTTCCCGAAGGCGTACGGCACGCCGAAGTAGTCCTCGAGGCGCGGCAGGACCTCGACCGCGACGTCCTGGCCGAAGCCGGTGAGGGCGAGCTTCGCCGGCTGGGCGAAGGTCCGGACCGGGACGCCGCGCACCGAGACCGGCAGGTGGGCGTCGACGCGCCCGAGCACCAGGGCGACGAGGTAGGTCGGGAGCGGCGGCGTCTCGGCGAACCGGATCCGGCGGCGCCCGTCGAGGTCCTCCTCCGAGGCGGGGGCGCTGTTCGAGAGGACCGCGACGCCGCTCGGCGCCTCGACGGCGAGCCGCCACGGCGCCTTGAACCCCGGCTCGTCGAAGCACGGGAAGACGCGCCGCGCGTCGGCCGCCTCGAACTGCGTCGCAGCGATGCCGTCGCCGGCGGGGTAGAGCCCGCGGAGCCCGTCGGTCATCCGGCCGGCCCAGGCGAGCTCCAGGGCGGCCTTCCCTCGCGCGAGGGGCGACGCGAACCGGAGCACCACCGTCTCGCTCGCCGGCGCGGCCGTGGTCGCGACCGGCTCGACCTCGGTCGCGCCGGCGCGCACCCGCGCCCGGGCGACGTCGAGCTCCGCGGCGTGCAGGACGATCTCGTCCGTCGGCGCGTCGAGCTGGAGCTCGATCCGGAGCGTCCCGGCGAAGCGGCGCCCCTCGAGGTCCACCGAGATCATCGCGTCGTACGCGGTGGGGCGGACGTGGCGCGGGAGCCTGTAGTTCCGGTCTTCGGTGGGGTGGGCCATGTCGTGTGGGTCCTCTTCGAACGAGGGAGCATGCCCAGGGGCGCGCCGCGCCCGCAACGCGAAGTGGAGGCGCTCCCTGCCAGGGTGACCGCGTCGGGCTTGACTCCGGGGCGCACCGGGGCTCTCGTCCAGGCGTGCGCGCGATGCTCCTCACGTCGCCGCGGACGCGGCTCGTCGCGGCCGATCTGCCGCTCCCCGCGCCCGGGCCCGGCCAGCTCCGCGTGCGGGTCGCCGCCTGCGGGGTCTGCCGCACCGACCTGCACGTCGTCGACGGCGAGCTGCCGCGGCCGAAGCTCCCCCTCGTCCTCGGGCACGAGGTGGTGGGGCGCGTGGACGCGCTCGGCGAGGGGGTGACGCGCTTCGCGATCGGGGACCGGGTGGGGATCCCGTGGCTCGGCTGGACGTGCGGGGTCTGCCCGGCCTGCCGATCGGGGCGGGAGAACCTCTGCCCGCGGGCGCGCTTCACCGGGTACGACCTCGACGGCGGCTACGCGGAGGCGGCGATCGCCGACGCGCGCTACGCGTTCCCGCTCCCGCCCGGCTACGGCGACGCCGAGGCGGCGCCGCTCCTCTGCGCGGGGCTCATCGGGTACCGCGCCTGGGCGCCGGTGCGGGAGGCGCGGCGGCTCGGCCTCTACGGTTTCGGCGCCGCCGCCCACGTCGTCGCGCAGCTCGCGCGCCACGCCGGCCAGGAGGTCTTCGCCTTCACCCGCGCGGGGGACGACGCGGCGCAGGCGTTCGCCCGCTCGCTCGGCGCGAGCTGGGCGGGCGGCTCGACCGAGACGCCGCCCGAGCCGCTCGACGCCGCGATCCTCTTCGCGCCGGTGGGGGCGCTGGTGCCCGCGGCCCTCGCCGCCACCGCGCCGGGCGGGACGGTCGTGTGCGCGGGGATCCACATGAGCGACATCCCGTCGTTCCCGTACGCCCTGCTCTGGGGCGAGCGGACGGTCCGCTCGGTCGCGAACCTCACGCGAAAGGACGGCGACGAGCTCCTCGCCCTCGCGCCCACCGCGGGGGTGCGGACCGAGGTGACGCCCTACCCGCTCGCGCGCGCCGACGAGGCGCTCGCCGACCTGCGCGGGGGCCGGGTGCGCGGCGCGGCGGTGCTCGTGCCCTGAGCGGGTGCGGGAAGCGGGACCGCCATCGCGGTGGACACCGACCCGCGGGTGCGGGCGGCACCGCGCCCGCGGTGACGTCGCAGCCGCCGCGTGCGCCGAACCGCCCGATCCACGGGGGTTCTCGCGCTGGCGCGCCCTTCGCAATGTCGGATCGCCATGAACGTCCTCCAGGCCGCCCTGCCGCCCGCCCGCCCGGTTCACCTCGCCGACGAGATCGCGTACGCCCCTGGCTCCGTCGTGAGCCGCACCATCGCGAAGGGGCGCGCCGGCTCGCTCACCCTCTTCGCCTTCGACGCCGGCGAGGAGCTGTCCGAGCACACCGCCCCGTTCGACGCCTTCGTCGAGGTCCTCGACGGGGCCGTCGAGCTCACCATCGGCGGCGAGCGGGTCGCGGCGCGCACCGGCGACGTGGTCCGGATGCCGGCCGGCGTCCCGCACGCGGTGCGGGCGGTCGAGCGGTTCAAGATGCTCCTCTCGATGGTGCGGGAGTAAGAGGTGCTCACCCGGCTCGGCGCGACGGCCACCCCGGAGGACGCGGTCGCGCTCCTCCTCGAGTGCCACGACCGGATCCGCTCGTTCCTCGCCATGGCCGGCCGGATTGCCGCGGCGGGTCCGGGCGAGCGGGACGGCGTCGCCGAGGCGGCGGCGCGGGTGGCCCGCTACTTCCGGCAGGCGCTCCCGCTCCACGCGCGCGACGAGGAGGACTCGATCCTGCCGCGCCTGCGCGGCGCGGATCCGGAGGTCGACGCAGCGCTCGCGGACATGGAGCGCGAGCACGGCGAGCACGAGGTGCCCCTCGCCGCGCTCGTCGCGGCCTGCGAGAGTCTCGCCGCCGAGCCGTCGCGCCTGCCGGAGCTCGCGCCGTCGCTCTCGCGGCACCGTCGCGGAGCTGGACGCGCACTTCGCCGGGCACCTGCGGCGCGAGGAGGCCGTCATCTTCCCGGCGATGCGGCGGCTCCTGTCGCCGGCGGACGACGCGGCGATCGTCCGCGAGCTCCGAGCCAGGCGGGGAGCGCCCCCTCCCCAGCCCCGCTTCGCGGGGCGACGGAGTTCCGGGGACAAGTGACCATCCTCCCGGGATGACCGTCCAGATCTACGTGAAGGCCGGCTCCCCCTCCTGCGCCGCCGCGAGGCGGCTCCTCGACGACGAGGGGATCCCCTACGAGGAGATTGACGTCACGGAGCACCCGGAGCGCCTGGCCGAGCTCGAGGCCCGCTCGGGCGACCGCTCGACCCTCCCGCAGATCTTCTTCGGCGACCGGCTCGTCGGCGGCTACGACGACCTCCAGGAGATCGACCGGACGCGCGGGATCCGGACCCTCGTCCTCCACGGGGACGACGAGCAGCTCGGCGTCTGATCGCGCGGACTACCCCGCCGCCTTCCCCCGCTTGCCGTACTCCTTGTCGAGGTAGAGCGCGGCCCCCGGGCGGTCCCCGACCATCCTCAGCCGGTCGAGGATCTCGACGACGCGCGCCTCCTCCTCCACCTGCTCGGAGACGAACCACTGGAGGAAGATCTCCGCCGCGCGGTCCTTCTCCTGATGCGCCGTCCCGGAGAGGTCGTTCACGAACGCCGTCACCTTGCGCTCGTGCTCGAGCACCTTCTCGAACAGGTCGGCCACGCTCGCCCAGCTCGACGCCGGCGCCTCGAGCGGCCCGAGCTTCGCCTCGCCGCCCGCGCGCGAGCAGGAAGTCGAGGCTCTTCTTCGCGTGGGCGAGCTCCTCGTCGCTCTGGATGCGCAGCCACCGCGCGAAACCCTTCCAGGCCTTCGCCTCGCACCACGCGGACATCGCGAGGTACAGGTACGAGGAGAAGACCTCGGCCTGCACGTGCCGGTTCAGCGCGTCCTGCATCTTCGGTCCGATCATGGCTCCCTCCGCGTGACGCCCGGCGGCTCTCCTGTCCAGCCTCCGCCCGCCCGGCCGTGCCCTCTGGGGTTGCGCGGCTTCCCCTAGCCGCAGCGCGTTACCTTGATTATCAAATCGAACGTTCGCGCCCGACGCGGCGCGCCGATCGACGGACATCGAGGGACGCCATGGCACAGGTACGCACGAGCGCAGAAGAGCTCCACTCTCGGCAGGTGGCCGAGGCGGCGCGCGAGGCGGAGTGGAAGGGGGCGGGGTTCCTGCGGGAGCTGTTCCTCGGGAAGCTCCGGCTCGACCTCATCCACCCCTACCCGCTCGGCGGCGCGGAGCGCCCGGAGTTCCAGCGCTTCTATGCCGCGATGGAGACCTTCCTGCGCGACGAGGTCGACCCGGTCGCGATCGACGAGACCGGCGAGTATCCGCCCGAGGTGATCGACGGGTTCCGGAAGCTCGGCGCCTTCGGGATGAAGATCCCGACGCAGTACGGCGGCCTCGGCCTCGACCAGGTCGAGTACGGCAAGGTGATGCAGCTCGTCGGCAGCTACGACGCGAACGTCACCGCGCTCCTCTCGGCCCACCAGTCCATCGGCGTCCCGCAGCCGCTCAAGCTGTTCGGCTCCCCCGAGCTGAAGCAGAAGTACCTGCCGCGGATCGCCAGGGGCGCCATCAGCGCCTTCGCCCTCACCGAGGCGAACGTCGGCTCGGATCCCGCCCGGCTCGCCACCACCGCCGAGAAGACGCCGGACGGGAAGTTCTACGTCCTGAACGGCTCGAAGCTCTGGTGCACGAACGGCACCATCGCCGAGCTGCTCGTGGTGATGGCGCGCGACCCGCGGACGAACGCGATCAGCGCCTTCGTCGTCGAGACCGACTCGCCAGGCGTCGAGATCGTCCACCGCTGCCGGTTCATGGGGCTCCGCGCCCTCGCGAACGCCGCCATCCGGTTCACCGACGTGAAGGTCCCCGCCGAGAACCTGATCGGCAAGGAGGGGCGCGGCCTCAAGATCGCCCTCACCACCCTCAACACCGGCCGGCTCTCGCTCCCCGCCGCGGTGGTGGGCGGCGCGAAGGTGTTCCTCGAGATCTGCCGCAAGTGGGCCCAGGCCCGGTCGCAGTGGGGCCAGGAGATCGGCAAGCACGAGGCCATCGCCCACAAGCTCGCCGACATGGCCTCGCGCACCTACGCGATGGAGGCCGTCTCCGACCTCTGCCAGCACCTCGCCGACCAGCCCGGGTACGACATCCGGCTCGAGGCCGCGGCGGCGAAGGAGTGGAACACCGTCCAGGCGTGGCGGATCGTCGACGACACCATGCAGATCCGCGGGGGCCGCGGGTACGAGAAGGAGTCGTCGCTCGCGGCTCGGGGTGAGGCGCCGGTGGGCGTCGAGCGCGCGATGCGCGACCTCCGCATCAACCTCATCTTCGAGGGCTCCTCGGAGATCATGCACCTCTTCATGGCGCGCGAGATGCTCGACAAGCACCTCCAGGTCTCCGGCGCGCTCATCGACCCCAAGGTCCCGGCCGGGAAGAAGCTCGCGATGCTGCCGAAGGTCGCCTGGTTCTACGCGAGCTGGTACCTGGGCCTCTGGTTCCGCGGGCTCTTCGCCCCGCGCTTCGGCGCGTTCGGGAAGCTCGCTCGGCACCTCCGCTTCGTCGAGCGCTCCTCCCGCAAGCTCGCCCGGCAGATGTTCCACTTCATGGTGGTCTACCGCGCCGCCGGCGAGCGGAAGCAGGCGTTCCTCTTCCGGCTCGTCGACATCACGAACGAGCTCTTCGCGATGGCCGCGTCGGTCGCCCGCGCCGAGGCGCTCCGGAAGGCGGCCGGCCCGGACGCGCCGCAGGCCGCGCGGCTCGCGGACCACTTCTGCCTCGGGACCCGCCGCCGCGTGGACGACCTCTTCCGCGACCTGTGGCGGAACGACGACGACGGCGCGTACCGGCTCGGGCGCGCGGTCCTCTCCGGCGACCACGCGTGGCTCGAGCGCGGCGGCATGCCCACCGGCCTCACCGTGGACGACCTGCGGCCGGTGGCGCCGGGCCGCGTCGCCCCGGAGCCACAGCAGCGACCCGCGGTGACCCAGGGCGTGGCGGGCGCGCCGGTCGCGTAGCTGCGCTGCGCCCCCCCTCTCCCCGTCCCTCTTCCCCCGCGGGGGAAGAGGGAGGATGGGGTACCAGGCGTCAGTGCGTCGCGTGCTCCTCCGTGCCGCCCTTGCGGGCCTCGGCCCGCTCCCCCGCGGCCTCGTCCTTGAGCCCCTTGCGGAGTTGGTCGCGGAACTCGGGCGTGTCCTGGTGCCCGTGCCAGTCCACCGCGTGCATCACCGCGATGCGGACCACCTCGTCCTCCTCCCCCGCGATCGTGAGCGTGCACCCGCGCTCGCTCGGCATGTCGCGGCAGTCCACCATCTTGCGTGCCATGTGCAGTACCTCCCCGGCCCGCGCTTCCGCGCAGGCGCCCACCATCGATGGGGACGATCCCTTGGCCCGGAAAGGGCACTCGGGGGTGCCCGGCCGGGCGTCCGGGCGCGCGGATGGGGCGCGGGGGCCGTGTGCGCGGCCGCCCGTGCTGGCGTCTCTGCGATGGTCCCCGCGCGGCCCTCCTCCCGTTCAACTGCGACGCACGCAGGGCCGGGCGCGGCCCCCTCCGCCGAAGCGGAGCCGGGTCGCTGCGGACGGATCCGTTCGACCGACGGAGCCGCGCTGCACCCGGGGTGACAGCCGTCGTCGCGTCTCGACGGTCGCCCACGGCACCGCACGCGCCCATCCCCACGCCCCCCGCGCGCGGCTGGCGACCCGCCGGGGGGTGCCGCGGCGTCTGCGTTTCGGTCGCCCTCCCGACAGTACGGCGCCCGGTTGCGACTTCGGCGACGCGAGGCGGACGGGGGGCCGGCCCAGCCCGCTCGGCGACGGCCGCAGTACGACGGTCGCGGTACCGCTCACCGCGCGCGATAGACACGCACCGCGAACCAGGCGCGGTCGTCGGTCCACGAGGCTTCCGCCGCCCAGCCGGAGATGGCGGCGAGCGCGTCGAACGCCCGCGGGTCCCATTTGTAGGCGCTCTCGGTGTGGAGCGTCTCGCCCTCGTCGAAGGCGAAGGTCCGGCCCGCCACGTGAACCACCTGGCCCTCGCGGGACTGGAGGTGCATCTCGACCCGCGAGAGCCGCGCGTTCCAGACGGAGCGGTGGCGGAACGCCGACAGCCGCAGGTCCCCTCCGAGCTCGCGGTTGATGCGCGCGAGCAGGTTCAGGTCGAAGGCGGCGGTGGCGCCGCGAGAGTCGTCGTACGCCGCGACCAGCGTCGCCTCCTCCTTGGGGAGGTCGACGCCGATGGCGAGGAGGCCGCCCGGGCCGGCGTCCCGCGCCATGCGCCGGAGGAGCGCCACCGCGTCCGGCGGGTCGAAGTTGCCGATGGTGGAGCCCGGGAAGAACGCGACCCGCCGCCGGCACGGGATGTCCGAGATGGGCAGGACGAACGGCGCGGTGAAGTCCGCGACCACCGGCCGGACCGGGAGGCGCGGAAAGCGGGCGCCGAGCGCCTCGGTGGCGGCGAGGATCGGCTCGCGCGAGATGTCCACCGGGACGTAGGCGGCGGGCCGGCGGAGCGCCTCGAGGAGCAGGGCGGTCTTCCGGGCGTTCCCCGCGCCGTACTCGAACACGAGGGCGTCTGGGCCGATCACCTCCGAGAGGTCCTCGGCGTGCCGCTCGAGGAGCGCGGTCTCGATCCGGGGCGGGTAGTACTCGGGCTGGTCGCAGACGAGCTCGTACAGCGCCGAGCCGCGCGCGTCGTAGAGCCACTTCGGCGGGGTCGCCTTCGGCGTGCGCGACAGGCCCCGCACCACGTCGGCCTCGAACCCTTCGGCCGCGACCGCATCCGACCCGACCTCGACGTCCTGGACGATCACGCGCCTCCCTCCGAGCCTTCCGGCCCGTCGCGCACGTATCGGGCAGCCAGGCGGGCTCCCGGACGGCGTCGCAGAAAAAGGTCGGCACGCGCCGGGGGACGGGCAACGCGCCGCGGCCGCGTCCCGCCGGGGGCCGACGTTTCCGCGCCGCCGCGTGCCGTCGCCGCGCTACCCTCCCGGCGTGCACGATCCCCGCGCCGAGCTCTCCCGACGCCTCGCCGCCCGCCGCGACGCGGTCGCCCGCCTCGACGGCCGCGACGCCGCCACCTCCCGGGGGCGGCTCGCCGCCTTCGTCGCCGCGCTCGCCCTCGCCTGGCTCTCCCTCGGCGCCCACCGGATCTCCGCGGCCTGGCTCGCCGTGCCGCTCGCCGCCTTCGTCGCGCTCGCCGCGCTCCACGACCGCGTCTTCCGCGCCCGCGCCCGGCTGCGCCGCGCGATCGCCTTCCACGAGCGCGCCCTCGCCCGCCTCGACGGCCGGTTCGCCGGGACCGGCACGCCCGGCGACGAGTGGGCCGACCCCGCCCACCCCTGCGCGCTCGACCTCGACCTCTTCGGGAAGGGCTCGCTGTTCGAGCTGCTCTGCGCCGCGCGGACGCGGCCGGGCGAGGCGCGGCTCGCGAGCTGGCTCCTCGCGCCGGCGCCGCCCGACGAGGTGCGCGCGCGGCAGCGGGCGGTCGCGGCCCTCGCGCCGCGCCTCGACCTCCGCGAGGACCTCGCCGTGCTCGGGGACGACGTCCGGGCCGCGGTCGATCCCGCCGCGCTCGCCGCCTGGGGCGAGGCCCCCGGCCTCGTCGAGCCGTGGCTCCTGCAGGCCTCGCTCGCCCTCGCTGCGGCCGCGGTCGGCGCGGCGGTCGCATGGGCCCTCGGCCTCGGCCCGGTGCCGCTCGTCGCGATCCTCGTCGCGGAGTGGGGCTTCGCCCGGTCCCTCCGCGAGCCGGTGGCGCGCGTCCTCGTGGGGCTGGAGCGCCCCGCGGCGGAGCTGCGCGTCGTCGCCGAGCTCCTCGCCCGGCTCGAGGCCGAGCCGGTGGACGATCCCCGCCTCGTCGCCCTGCGGTCGGTCCTCACCGGCCCGGGCGAGCGCGCCTCCGCGGCCATCGCGCGCCTCGAGTCGACCGTCTCCCGGATGGAGTGGGCGCGGAACCAGTTCTTCGCGCCGATCGCCTTCGCCCTCTGCTGGACGCCGCTCCACGCGGGGCTGGTCGAGCGCTGGCGCCTCGCCCGCGGCCGGTCCATCCGCGCCTGGCTCGATGCCGCCGCCGACCTCGAGGCGCTCTCCTCCCTCGCCGGCCACGCCTACGAGCACCCGGAGGATCCGTTCCCGGAGATCGTGGACCTCGGGCCGGATCGGCGCGCCTTCGTGCAGGGGGAGGCGCTGCGCCACCCGCTCCTCGCCGGCGCCGTGGCGAACGACGTCTCCCTCGGCGGCGACGGCCCGCGGGTGCTCCTCGTCTCCGGCTCGAACATGTCCGGGAAGTCGACCTACCTCCGGACCGTCGGCGTGAACGTGGTCCTCGCCCTCGCCGGCGCGCCGGTCCGCGCGGCGCGGCTGCGCCTCACCCCGCTGCGCCCCGGCGCTACCTTGCGGATCCAGGACTCGCTCCAGGCCGGCCGCTCGCGGTTCTACGCCGAGATCATGCGGCTCAAGGAGCTCTCCGACCTCGCCAAGGGCGAGGTCCCGCTCCTGTTCCTCCTCGACGAGATCCTCCACGGCACGAACTCCCACGACCGCCGGATCGGCGCGGAGGCGATCGTGCGGGGCCTGGTGGCGCGAGGCGCCATCGGCCTCGTGACGACCCACGACCTCGCGCTCACCGAGCTGGCCGACGAGAAGCGCGCGCAGGGGCAGCCGGATGACGTGGGCACGCTCGCCAACGCACACTTCGAGGACCAGGTGCGGGACGGCGAGATCGCCTTCGACTACCGGCTCCGGCCCGGCGTCGTCGCGCACTCGAACGCCCTCGCGCTCATGCGCGCGGTCGGCCTGCAGCTCTGACCGGGAGGCGCGCCTGGGCGCCGCCGCTCACCCCTCGACGGTGAGGACCTCGGCGCCGCGGCCGGTGACCACGATGGTGTGCTCGAACTGCGCGGAGCGCTTCCCGTCGCGGGTCACCGCGGTCCAGCCGTCGTTCCAGAGGGCGTCCTCCCAGGACCCCTCGGTGATCATGGGCTCGATGGTGAAGGTCATGCCCGGCTCCATGATCCGCTTCACCGACGGATCGAAGTGGTGCGGGACC
Organism: uncultured delta proteobacterium; assembly: GCA_963739565.1. Taxonomy (GTDB): domain Bacteria; phylum Myxococcota; class Myxococcia; order Myxococcales; family Anaeromyxobacteraceae; genus Anaeromyxobacter. The sequence goes on from CAVUBF010000004.1 coordinate 451,256, forward strand.
TGGAGCGAGGTGTGGAAGGACTCGCCGATGCCGTGGCCGCAGTAGGCCCGGACGACGCCGTAGCCGTGCCTCGAGGCGTGCGCCTCGATGGCCTTGCCGATGTCGGAGATGGGCCGGCCGGGGCGGACCGCGGCGATGCCCTTCGCGAGGGACTCGCGCGCCGCCTCGACGAGGCGCCGGCCCTCCGGGTCCACGTCGCCGACGAGGAAGGTGGCGGAGCAGTCGCCGTGCATCCCGTCGAGGAAGACGGTGACGTCGAGGTTCACGATGTCCCCGTCCTCGAGCGGGCGGCTGTCGGGGATCCCGTGGCAGATGACCTCGTTCACCGAGGTGCAGAGCGACTTCGGGAACCCGCGGTAGTTGAGCGGGCTCGGGTAGCCGCCGAGCTGGATGGTCTCGGCGTGCGCGACCTCGTCGAGGGCGTCGGTCGTGAACCCGACCCGGACCGCCTCCCCGGTGACCCGCAGCACCCGGGCCGCGGCGCGGCAGGCGCGGCGCAGCCGCTCGAGCTCGTCGGGCGTCTTCACGTCGCGCCCCTGCGCCCGGGGGCGGCCGTTCGCCGCGTAGTCGGGCCGGACGATCCCGGGCGGTACGGCGCGGCGCGGGGTGACCATCCCCGGGCGGAGCGCCGGACGGGCGGGGCGCGGCGGCGGGCCGCCGCCCTCCCCGTGCGCATCCGCGTCCAGGTGGCACTTCTTGTACTTCTGTCCGCTCCCGCACCAGCACGGGTCGTTGCGGCCCGGTCGGCTGCGGGTGGTCACCTCGAGTTCGGCCACGGCGGCTTTCTAAGGGAAACCGCCCGCCCGGGCAACGACCGTCGAGATCGGCGCGGGCCGGTCCGTCTGGTCGGGGATGCTGGCGGAGGGCTCCCCCTCCTCCATCAGCTCGTCGGAGAGCTGCTGCATCCGGTTGCCGAGGTCCTCGAGCTCCTCCTTCGAGCAGGACTTCCGCACCTTCGGGAAGAGCTCCTTCTCCTCCTCCTCGACGTGGTGCTCCACCTGCTCCTCGAGGACCTTCATGCGGGCCATGAACTGCTCGTCGTCGATCCCGCCCTCCATGATCTCGGCGAGGAGCCGCTTCATCGAGAGATGCTCCTCCACCGACTCGCGCAGGATCTCCTCGGTGTCGGCCTGCTTCGACTCCGGGTAGAAGAGCTTCTCTTCGATCTCGGCGTGGACGGCGAGCCGGTCGGAGATCTCGCTGCAGAGCCGCTCCTTCGTCTTCTGCGCGCCCTCGCCGGCGTCGTCGAACTCCTCGAACAGGTCCTCCACCTCGCGGTGCTGCTTCTCCAGAAGGTCGATGGCGTTCACGGGTTCCCCCCTCCGTTCCTCGACGCTAGACACCTCCGGGGGAATCGACAGGCGCAGGCGAGCGGCCGCGCGCTCCGAAGGTCCTTCTCGCCCCGCCCCTCTCCCCCCGCGCGAGCGGGGGGAGAGGCTGGGAGCAGGGGGCGCGGCGGCCTAGGCGGCGCGGCGGAGGGTCCCCTGGCCGCCCTCGCGCTCCGCGCGCCGGAGCGCGTGGTCCTTGGCGATGGCGCGCACGACGAAGGTGAGGAGCGCCACCGCGCCCGCGTCGAAGACGAGGTCCGGCACGAGCCGCGCCCAGGTGGCGGCGTGGATGAAGGCGCTGCCCGTCACCTCGGGGCTGCGCGCCCACCAGAGGCCGCGCTGCACCCCGTGGACGAGCTGGTAGATCCCCGCCGGCAGGAGCGAGAAGACGATCATCCCGGCGAGCCCGCCGTTGAGCCCCCAGAACGCGATCTCGAGGAGCCGGTCGTCCCACGCCTCGCGCCGCACGATGTTCCGCATCGAGAAGAGCATGAGGGCGATGGCGAGGAACCCGTACACGCCGAAGAGCGCGCCGTGGGAGTGGATGGGGGTGGTGTTGAGCCCCTGGGCGTAGAACAGGACGATGGGCGGGTTGATGAGGAAGCCGAGGACGCCGGCGCCCACCGCGTTCCAGAAGGCGACCGCGACGAAGAAGTAGAGCGGCCAGCGCCACGGTTCGACGTTCCCGCCGGAGCGGGCGAGCCGGAGCGTCTCGAACACCTCGAAGCCGAGGAGGGTCAGCGGGACGATCTCGAGCGCCGAGAAGGTGGCGCCGAGCGCGGTGATGAAGAGCGGCGTGCCGGTGAAGTAGAGGTGGTGGAAGGTCCCGATGATGCCGGCGCCGAGGTAGAGCAGGATCGAGAAGTAGGTCGCCCGCTGCGCCGCCCGCTCGCCCACCGCCCCGATGCGCGACAGGATGAAGGCGAGGGCCACCGTCGCGAAGACCTCGAAGAAGTTCTCCACCCAGAGGTGCACGACCCACCAGCGCCAGTAGTCCGCCACCGCGATGTGCGTGCCCGGGGTGTAGAGGAGCCCGACCGAGTAGAAGACGGGGATCGAGATCGAGGCGTACAGGAGCAGGTGGGTGAGGCCGCCCTTGTCCTTCTCCGCCGCGAGGGCCGGCCTCACCGCGCGGAAGACCAGGACGAGCCAGAGCAGCATCCCGACGATGAGGCCGACCTGCCAGACGCGCCCGAGCTCGATGTACTCGTAGCCCTGGTGGCCGACGAGCCAGCCGTTCGGTCCGGAGAGCACGCCCCGCACGCCGAGATAGGTGCCGGCCAGGGCGCCCACCACGACCACCACGAGGGCCCCGAGGAGCACGAGGACGAGGGCGCGCTGCCCCTTCGGCTCGTGGCCGCCGGAGACCATCGGCCCGATGAAGAGGCCGGTCGCGAGCCAGCAGGTCGCGATCCAGAACACGGCGAGCTGGAGGTGCCACCCGCGCGTCGCGGCGTAGGGGAGGACCATCCCGACGTCGAGGCCGAAGAGCTTGTTCCCCTCGACCGCGTAGTGGCCGGTCACGGATCCGAGGAGCGCCTGGACGATGAAGAGGAGGATCGCGACGAGGAAGAAGGGCAGCGCGGCGCGCTGGCTCGGGGTCGGCTTCGGCTCGGCGAGCGGGCTGGATCCCGACGTGCTCCTCGGGGTCGGCGGCCTTCATGCGGAGATAGGCGAAGATGGCGAGGGCGGTGCCGAGGATGAGGAGGACGACGGAGGCGATGGACCAGACGAGGGCCGAGGGGAGCGGCACGTTCCCGACGAGCGGGTCGTGGGGGAAGTTCGCGGTGTAGCTGTAGGCCTCGCCGGGGCGGTTCGTCCCCGCGGCCCACGCGGTCCAGAAGAAGAACGCCGTCATGGCCCGCGCGTCGGCGGGGTCGCGGACGAAGCCGCGGGGGATCGACATCGCGTCGGAGCCCTCGCCGAAGAGCCGCTGGTAGTACGCGACCAGGGCCGGCAGCGCCGCGGCCTGCCCGGGCGACAGGGCGAGGGTGGCGGTGGCCTCGTCGTAGCGGTTCAGGCGCAGCTCGGCGCGGACCTCGGCCTCGACCCGCCCCCGCTCGCCGGCGGGGAGCGCCTCGAGGTCGCGCTGCGCGAAGGTGACGGCGCGATCCGGCGCGAGGCCGTGGACGAGGCCGGCGGTGGCGAGCCCGACCCGGTGGAGGACGTCGGCGGACCAGTCCGGCGCGAGGTACGCGCCGTGGCCCCAGATCGAGCCGGTCTGCTGACCGCCGCGCGAGAGGTACTGGCGCTGCCCGAGGCGGATGTCGTCGCCGGTGAGGACGACCTGCCCGGACGGCGCCACGACGCGCTCGGGGATGGGCGGCTTGTGCCTGGAGATCTGCGCGCCCCCGAAGAGGAGGACGCCGAAGCACAGGACGACGACGAAGAGGAGGACGGCACGGCTGCGGTGGGTCATGTCGAGCGGGGCTCCGGGGGGGGAGAAGGCGGGAGAGAAGGGACGGCGCGCTAGCCGCAGCAGCCGAGGCCGCGGGTGGGATGGGTCTCGGGGTGGACCGCCCCGGCGTGGCGGCGGATGAGCTCCTCGGCGAGGGCGTGGAGGGCGCCGTGCTTCCCGGCGCGCGCCTCGTCGGCCTCGTACGCCTCGCAGGCGTCGCCGATCGCGGCCATGACCTCGGGCGGGAGGTGCTGCTCCGCCATCGGGTAGAGGACCGCGTCCTCCTTGTGGATGTGGGCGCGGAGCATCGACGAGAACCCGCGGGCGACCTCGGCGATCTCGGTCCGGTCGGCGTCGCTCCACGCCGCCGGCTGCCCGGCGCGCTCGCGCAGGATCCGGACGAGGCCGCGCCCCTGGTCGTGCTCGTGGAGCATCACGGCGATGGGCCCGCCATTCCGCGGGAACCCGTGCTCCACCATGGAGGCGAAGAGGATCTCCTCCTCCTTCCCGTGGTGGCAGGCGTCCGCGAACTCGCGGACGAAGGTCACGAACCGGCCGAGCTCGTCCTTCTCCGTCGAGCCCTTCCGCTGGACCTCCTCGGCGAACCCCACGAGTCCGTCGAGCACCCGCTCGATCACCCGGTGCTCGCCCATCAGCATCTCAATCGCGTCCATCTCGGTCTCCGTTCCGGCCTGGCCGGTGCTCTGCGTTGCGTGGGGCCAGGGAGAGCAAGAGCGACGCCAGAATGGACCGACCCGGAATCACGGAGGATTTCGGATCGGGACGCGATCGGCACCCACGGATCGGTTGCCGGGGGCACCGCCATTTCGGTAGACACCGGGACATGGTTGCCCACGGCCCCACCCCGCTCGGACTCCCGGTCCTGCCCCAGGGCGAGGACGATCCGCACCGCCGGATCGTCGAGGAGGCGATCGAGCTCGTCCTCTCGACCGTCGATCTCGCCGCGGTCCTCGACCGGACCGGCCAGCTCCTCCGGCGGCACTTCGGCGAGACGCGCGTCGCCATCAACCGGATCTCGGCGGTCGACCCGACCCGGGCGGAGGTGGTCCTCGTCTCCGACCCCCGCCAGCCGTCTCCGGACGTCGGAACGTCCTTCCCGCTCGCGGGGTCCGCGGCGGGCCAGGCCCTCTCGACCCGGAACCCCTGCGTCCTCGACCCCCTGCATCCCCGCGAGCCGCGCTACCGGGAGGAGCCGCTCCTCGCCGCCTATGGCTACGGGTCCCTCGTGTCGTTCCCGCTCGTCTTCGAGAACGAGCTGCTCGGGACGCTCGACATCGCCCACCCGCCGCGCGACGGGCTCCTCGCGTGCTGCTTCGAGGTCGCCCGGCAGGTGGCGCACCTCGTCGCCATCGCCCTCCACAACAGCCTCATGGTGGAGGAGGTGCAGCGGCTGAACCGGCTCCTCGGGAAGGAGAACGCCCTCCTCAAGGAGGAGATCCGGCAGATCAAGCGCGAGTCGCGGTACGTCGCCGAGAGCCCCGGGATGCGCGAGGTGGTCGAGCGGGTGCGGCTCGCGGCGCCGTCCACCACCACCGTCCTCATCCGCGGGGAGACCGGGACCGGCAAGGAGGGGCTCGCGCGGATGGTCCACGAGTTCAGCCCCCGCTTCAACGCGCCCTTCGTTCCCGTCAACCTCGGCGCGATCCCGGAGGGGCTCATCGAGAGCGAGCTCTTCGGCCACGAGAAGGGCGCCTTCACCGGCGCGAACCGGCGCCGCCCGGGGCGCTTCGAGCAGGCCGACGGCGGGACGATCTTCCTCGACGAGGTGGGTGACGCGCCGCCGTCGGTCCAGGTGCGGCTCCTGCGCGTGCTCCAGGAGCGGGTCGTCGAGCGGGTCGGCGGCGCCGAGCCGGTCCGCGTGGACGTGCGGGTGGTCGCCGCCACCAACCGGAACCTCGAGGAGATGGTGGCGCGCGGCACCTTCCGCGCCGACCTCTACTACCGGCTCGCGGTGTTCCCGGTGGAGCTGCCGGCGCTCCGCGAGCGGCGCGAGGACGTGCGTCCCCTCGCGGCCTACTTCCTCGCCCGCCACGCCGCCGCGATGCACCGGCGCCCGCCGAACGTCGCCGAGGACGTGTGGCGCGCCCTCGAGGCGCACGCCTGGCCCGGCAACGTCCGCGAGCTCGAGAACTTCCTCCAGCGCGCGCTCATCCTCTCGCCGGGCCCGGAGCTCGCCCTGCCGGACCTGCCCGGCGGCGGAGCGCGCGCGACCGCCCCCGAGCCGCCCGCGACCGCTCCGGGCCGCTTCGACGACGAGGTGCGGACGCTCCTCGAGCGCGCCCTCTCCCACACCGCCGGCCGCGTCTACGGTCCGGGCGGCGCCGCGGCGCTGCTCGGGCTCCGTCCGACGACGCTCCAGGGGAAGATGAAGAAGTACGGGGTCGAGACGAAGTAGGAACCGCCCGTCGACCCCCACCCGCGCCCACACCGGCGCCGTCGCCTTCCGCTTCCGGCGTCCCCTGCTCGGGGTACAATGCGCCCCTTCCCCTCCCCCGGAGAGCCCGCATGCGCCCCGCCGCGACCGTCGCCCTCGCCCTCACCCTCGCCGTGACCGGCTGCGTCTCGACCGACACCTACCGGAAGAAGGAGGCCGAGGCGGGCAAGCTCCAGGCCGAGAACAAGGCGCTGCGCCAGAACGTCGAGGACGGGTCGGCGAAGGCCGCGGTGCTCCAGGAGAAGCTCAAGGCGATGCAGGTGCAGGTGGACACCCTCGTCGCCGACGTGAACTCGCTCAAGGAGAAGGCCCACGTCGACGAGGGCGCGCTCTCGCAGAAGGAGGCCGAGCTCCGCGCCGCCCGCCAGCGGGTGGTCGAGGTGCAGGCCCTCGTCGACGAGCTGTCCAAGTCGAAGCGGAAGCTCGAGGCCGCCAAGGCCGAGCTCGAGAAGAAGAGCGGCGAGTACGAGCAGCTCGCGTCGGCGCTCCGCGGCGAGATCGAGTCGGGCCGGGTCGAGCTCATGGAGCTGAAGGGCCGGACCACCGTGAAGATGAAGGACAAGATCCTCTTCGCCTCGGGCTCCGCCACCATCGGCCCCGACGGCAAGGACGCGCTCAGGAAGGTCGGCGAGGCGCTCCACTCGCTCCGCGGCAAGCTCATCCGCGTCGAGGGGCACACCGACAACGTCCCGACCGGCCACGGTGGCGCGTTCCCGACCAACTGGGAGCTCTCCTCCGCCCGCGCCCTCGCGGTCGTCCGCTTCCTCCAGGAGAGCGGCGTCGACCCGACGCGGCTCTCCGGGGCCGGGTTCGGCGAGTTCCAGCCGATCTCCGCGAACGACACGCCCGAGGGGCGGAGCCTCAACCGGCGCATCGAGATCGTGCTCGTCCCGCTCGAGGGCGCGGTCCCGACCCCGCCGGCGGCGGCGCCCGTCGCGCACCCGGCGACGAAGACCTAGCAAGCCGTTGAGGATCCCCTCCCTCTCCCCGCCGGGGGAGAGGGCCGGGGAGAGGGGGCGCAGGGCCCGAAGGGCCGAGTGCCCCCGCCTACCGCGCGCCGAAGCCGAACGGGATCCGGAAGATCTCTGCGAGCACGCCGCCGGCGGTGTTCGCTCCCCCGACGCCCGCGCCCTGCACCAGGAGCGGGCGTTCGGCGTGACGCGCGGTGGTGAAGGCGACGAACGCCTCCACGCCGACGAGCCGCGCCGCGGGGTGGGTCGGATCGACCGCGCGCGGCCCCACCGAGACCTCGACCTTGCCGTCGCCCGCCACCGCGATCCGGGCGAGGTAGCGCGGCACCGTCCCCCGCTCCCCGAGCCGGCGGACCTCGGCGGCGAGGGCGCCGTCCTCGCGCCGCAGCGAGGCGATGAGGTCGTCGGGGCTCCCCGGGCCGAGGAGCTCCCGCGCGACGAAGGGCTCGACCTTCACGTCCTCGAGCGCAACCTGCGCGCCCAGCTCGCGGGCGAGGATGAGCGCCTTGCGCGCGGTGTCGAGCCCCGACAGGTCGTCGCGCGGATCGGCCTCGCAGTACCCGAGCCCCATCGCCCAGCGGGTCGCGAGGGAGAGGGGCACGCCGCGGACGAGCTCGGAGCAGAGGTACCCGAGGGTCCCCGAGACCGAGCCCTCCACGAGCTTCACCCGGTCGCCGGAGCGGACCAGGCGCCGGAGCGTCCCGATGACCGGGAGGCTCGCGCCGACGGCCGTGTCGTAGTGGTAGTGGGTGTGGTGCTGGCGCCGGATCAGCCGGAGCTGGTCGATCCGCCGCGGCGAGATCGCGAGGGGCCGCTTGTTCGAGGCGACGACGTGGATCCCGCGGCGGAACGCCTGCTCGTAGACGTCCTCCATCCCGTCGGCGGCGGTGAGGTCGACGAGCACCGGCCGGGGGAGGCGCGCGAGCCGGTCGAGGAGCGCGGGCGCGGTGGCGGCGTCGACCGGACCGCTCGCCGGCGCCGCCGCGAGGAGCTCGCGCCAGCGGGACAGCTCGAGCCCGTCCTCGTCGAAGGCGGTGCCGCGGCGGTCCGCGACGCCGACGACCCGGAGCACCGTGTCGTAGTCGCGCTCGAGCTCGGTCCGCTGCGTCCGGACCTGCTCGAGGAGCTCCGACCCCACCTTCCCCTTCCCGAGGACGAGGAGCGAGACGCCTTGCTCGGCGTAGACCTTGTCGATCGCGGCCTCGCCCGCCGGCGCCGCGGCGGCGCCGCGCCCGCGGGCCGGCCGCGCCCGGCCGCGGAAGTCGCAGACCATGTCGTCGAGCCGGTCCACGTCGATGAGGAACGCGTCGTGGCCGTGCGGCGAGTCCATCACCGCGAGCCGAGCGTTCGGCACGAGGGTCGCGACCTCGCGCTGCTCCCACGGCCAGTAGAGGACGTCGGAGTCGATGGACACGACCAGGGTCGGCTGGCGGATGGACCGGAGCACCTCCTCGAAGTCGCCGCGGCCGCGGGAGACGTCGTGGGTGTCCATCGCCCTGGTGAGGGTGACGTAGGTCGCCGCGTCGAACCGATCGACGAGCTGCGACCCCTGGTAGCGCAGGTAGCTCTCGACGGCGTAGACGTCCTCGGCCTGCTGCCGGCGCGCGAACCGCATCTCGAAGGAGGGCTGGCTCCGGTACGAGAGCATCGCCATCATGCGCGCCGCCGCGAGGCCGGCGGCGGGGGGGTCGGCCGGGTCGTAGCGGCCGTCGCGCCAGCGCGGGTCCGCGTAGATCGCCTGCCGCTGCGCCTCGGAGAGGCCGATGCACCACGCCGAGTGGCGGGCGGTGGACGCGATGAAGACCACCGACTCGACGAGCTCGGGGTAGAGGAGCGCCCACTCGAGGACCTGCATCCCGCCGAGCGACCCGCCGATGACCGTGCGGATCTTCTTCACCCCGAGCGCGGTCGCGAGGGCCTGCTGCGCCCGGACCATGTCGCGCACGGTGATGGAGGGGAAGGTCCCGAGCCACGGCCGCCCGGTGGCCGGGTCCACCTCGGCGGGACCGGTCGTCCCGTAGCAGCTGCCGAGGATGTTCGAGCAGACGACGAAGTCCCGCTCCGGGTCGAGCGCGCGGCCCGGGCCGAAGAGCCGGGTCCACCACAGGTCCGCGTCGGCGGAGCCGGTGAGGGCGTGGCAGACGACCACCGCGTTCGCGCCGTCCGGCGCGAGGGTGCCCCAGGTCCGGTAGGCGATCTGGAGGCCGGGGAGGCGGCCGCCGAGCTCGAGGACGACCTCGCCCGGGAGCTGGAGCGTGCGGGTCTCGGGCGACACGAACGCCGCGCGCCCGGCTCCCGGCGCCGGCCGCTGCCCGCCGTCGCTCGCGGCCCCGGAAGACGAGGCGGCCCCGCCGCGAGGATCCGTTCTCGTCCCCATGAACGGCGGAAGGTATCGGCGGGGGGACGCCCGGTCAAGGAACCGCAGCGCCGGGCGGGCGCGCCGCTCGAGCGGGGGCGCGAGGCCCCGGGAGTCCCCGGGGCCGCGGTCTCCCCCGCTCGGATCGTCGGGCGACGCTCAGCGGGTGCTGGAGCGCCGCGAGCTGCTGCGCCTGCCACCGCTGCGCGAGCCGCGCGCGCCGCCCCGCGCGCTTCCGGAGCGGCTGCCGCTGCGCCGCGAGGTCGTGCGGGCCGCGGACTTCCGCGAGCGGCTCCGGCCACCCTTGCGGCCGATCTCCGAGTAGAACTCCGGCCCGCGGTTCCGCAGCGTCGCGTTGCCGCCCTTGCGGCCCGCCGCGCTGCGCCCGCCGCCGGTCCGCCCGGCGCTGCGGCGGCCGCCGCGGCTCGTGCCGCGCGCGCCGCTCTTCCGGCTCGTCGTCTTCGCCATGCGCTTCAATCTCCCGAGCGCGACCGTGCGCTCGCCTGGGTCCGCGCGAAGCGTGCTCACGCCGGGGCTCACCCGCAAGCGCCGCGGCGGCCGGGCGGGGCGACCGAGCCCGAACCGGGCGCAGAGCAGGGCCGCGAGCCCCTCCTCGTCGTCCGCCGCGAGCGACCGGATCGGGCGCGGCGGCGCCTCGTCGGTGACGACGGCGAGGACCCTGCGGTCGCGGGCGCACAGGAACTCGCGCGAGACGGACCGCCGGTGTACCTCGACGCGCGGCACCGGCGCGTCGCGGAACCCCTCGGCGAGGACGAGGTCCACGGGTGGGAGCGTCGCGACGAGCGCGTCGAGGCTCCCCGCCGGCGGACCGAACCACGCCATCCCCTCGGGCCCCTCGATGGCGGCCGCGATGGCCCCGGCCCGCCGGAGGACGTCCGTGTCCTTCCCGGGGCGATCGAACGGGTGAGCGTGGCGCGTGTGCTTGAGGACCGCGACCCGTACGCCGCGGCGCGCCAGGGCAGGGATGAGCCGGGCGAGGAGGCGCGTCTTCCCCACACCGCTCGGCCCCGAGACGGCGACGACGGCGAGGCGCGAGCGGGTCATGCGGAGCGCTCCGGCGAGGGCAGGTCTCGGTTCGCGGGCAGTCGAGCCATGGGGCCGCGCATCATGCCACCGAAAGCCGGGGGTCAGGGCCGACCGCAAATCGTGCGCACCGCCCCACTTGATCGATGGCAAAACGCAACCGCTGCACTGCCGCTGTGGTAAAGTCCCGAATCTACGCGGGCCTAGCTCGTGCAAACAGACGCCGGTCAAGCCACCAGGCCCCCGGAGGACGTGCGTGCTCTCCAACTCTCCTGTCACGGACTGCAACGCTTGCTCGCTCGGCCTCGCGTCCGCGGGCCGCTGCCGTCTCACCCCCACGAGCCGCGAGTCGGGCGCGACGATCTGCGCCCAGGGTGAGCGGCCGCGCACCGTCTACTTCGTGAAGGAGGGCTTCGTCGCGCTCTCCGCCGTGAGCCCCCGCGGCTCCGAGCTGCTCCTGTCGCTCCGCGGGCCCGCTTCGCTCCTCTGCACCGAGGCGCTCCAGAGCGAGCCGTCCCCGTTCGAGGTGCGCGCCCTCTCCCGCGTGAAGATCTGCGGCATGAGCGGCGACGCGCTCTCTCAGTGGGTCGGCCCCGACCGGAGCCCCGCCCGCGTCGTCCTGGACCTCCTCCTCACCGAGTCGCGCCAGCAGCGCGACGAGGTCAACTGGCGGCAGGGCGACTGCCTCTCGCGCGTCGCCCGCTTCGCCCTGGCCCACGCCCGCTTCCTCGCGGACCGCCCGAACGCCGTCCGCAAGCAGGTGGTCGCGCGCCTCCTCGGCATGCGCCCGGAGACCCTCTCCCGCTGCCTCACGAAGCTCGAGAAGGACGGCGTCGTGGACGCCTCCCGCGGGGTCCGGGTCCTCGATCAGCGTCGTCTCGCCGCCATCGCGATGGAAGACAACGCGGCCTGATCCTGTTAGACAGAAGCGGGTTTCACCGGCAGAGTCGAGAAAGGACGTCGCGATGTTCCCGAAGCTCGGCATGGGCGAGCTGATCGTCATCCTGCTGATCGTCGTCGTGCTGTTCGGCGCGAACAAGCTCCCGCAGCTCGGCAAGGGCCTCGGCGAGGGGATCCGCAGCTTCAAGAAGTCGTTCGGTGGTGAGGACGACGAGAAGCCGACCTCGACGCCCGGCACGCCGCGCTCCGGCGACGGCGGCCCGAAGGCCTAGGTCGTATTGCCTCCCTCTGGGGCGGCGGCCCGTCCGGGCCGCTTCCGAACCCGAGGCGCGTTGCCACATCACGCGCCATGCCCCCGGACAGCACCCCTGACCGCTCGATCACGTTCGAGCTCGGTCCGTCGTTCTCCGCGCCCGACGCGGCGCGGCTCCACGAGGCGCTCGCCCACGCGGCGCCCGGCACCGCGGTCGAGGTCCTGTTCCACCACGTCCGCGACTGGGACGCGGCGGCGCTCGCGGTGCTCGCCCGCGACCTCACGGAGCGCGGCGATCAGCTCGCCGTCCGCGGCCTCTCGCAGCGGCAGCTCCGCGTCCTCCACTACCTCGGCGTCGACGCGCGCGGCTGAGCCCTCTACGCGCCCGCCTCGCGGGCGCCGCCGCCGTCGGCACCGAGCGCGGCCCCCGGCGCCGCGAGCCAGCTCACGACGTCGAGCGCCGTCAGCACGCCGACGACGAGGCCGTCCGCCGAGACCACCGGCAGCCGGTCGACGCCGTGCGCGGCGAGGACCGCGGCGGCGCGGGAGAGCGGCGCGAGCTCGGCGACCGACGGCGCTGCGCGCCTCATCGCGTCCGCCACCCGCGCCCCCGGGCGCGCCCGCAGGAGCTCCGCCTCGCCGACCCAGCCGACCGGGCGCCCGTCGCCGTCCACCACCGGCGCACCGGGCTGGCCGCGCGCGCACAGGGCCGAGGCGGCGGTCGCACAGGAGATGCCGGGCCGGACCGCCACCGCGACGCGGCGGATCACCACGCGGACGGTCGGCCCCTTCCCTTCGGCCTCGGCGCGTCCGGCGGAGCGGCAGCGCAGCCACTCTCCCCGGGAGAGCACGTCTTGCGCGAGGCCGGCGCTCTCCTCGCAGTGAGCGCACTCCTCCACGGGAGCCGTCCGCGAGCGCACCGGACAGCGGACGCTCGAGAGCGTGATCGAGCGCCCGCGGCCGGTGATCACCTCCACCGTGTGGACCTCCAGGTGGCGATCCGGGATCGAGCGGTCGGGCGCGTGGTTCATGGCGGGGTCCGGGGCGTCGCGGCGAGCCGCGCGGCGGCGTCGGGTCCGGGGATTCAAGACCTGCGCCACGGGGCCGCATCCCTCCCTTACCCGCCCCCACCCTGCGAGCGAATGGCCGGAACGTTGCTTGGTTCAGGCTCAGGGACGCGCTCGTCCCCGGGGTGTGGCCGCTCGAGCTCCGTCCCAGCGCGGGACGGGGGGCCCGCGGACCGCCACCGCGCGCGATTCGCCCGTAGCCTTCGGGCTACGGGCGGCCTGGAGATCGCGCCGGAGCGGCCTCGCGCGCTCGTGGCTCGCAGCCGCTCCCCGGGTCACGGCGCGTCCCGCTTCTTCTCCCCTCGCCTGCGGCCGACGAACCGAGCGAGGCGCGAGACGACCGCGGCGACGACCCCGCCCATCGACTCCACCACGAACCGCTCGAGCCAGGTGCCCCGGCCGATACCGTCGAGGGTGATCTCCTCGCCCTCGTCGAACCGGGCGCGGATCCAGCGCGCCCCGTCCGCCGCGGTGGCGGCGTCGTCGACCACCACCAGCGCCTCCAGATTTGCGAGCGAGAGCGGGTCGAGGTTGAAGCTCCCGACGAGCAGCCGTGCGCCGTCCACCGCCGCCGCCTTCGCGTGCAGCACCGACCGCGACCACTCGCTGATCCGGACGCCGGCCCGGAGCAGCCGCCGGTACAGCCGGCGCGTCGCGGGGCGAAGGAACGCGAGGTCGGAGGCCCCCGGGACCACGAGCCGGACGTCGACGCCGCGCCGGGCTGCCGCGGTCATCGAGCGCACCAGCCGCCGGTCCGGGAGGAAGTAGGCGTGGGCGACGTCGAGCGTGCGGCGCGCGCCGCCGAAGGACTTGAGGTAGCGCCGCCGCAGCTGCCCTCCGCCGCCGGCTCCGGAGAGCCAGATCCGCACCGGCCCCGCCGGGCTCCTCCCGTGCTCGCGGCGGGCGCGCTGCTGTAGCCAGGCCGCGACCGGCCCCTCGATGGCGAGGGCGAGGTCCGCCCACGGCCGCGCGCCGGGCGCCGCCTCCGGGCCGCCGTACTCGTCCGCGATGTTGAGGCCCCCGACGAAGGCCCGCTCTCCGTCCACCGCGAGGACCTTGCGGTGGTTGCGGCGCAGGCGCCCGGCGAGGAGCAGCAGGAGCCTCCCCCAGATCCGGACCTCACACCCCGCGGCGGAGAGCGCCTCGGCGACCTCGGTCGCGCAGGGCGCCGAGCCGAACCCGTCGAGGATCACCTCGACCCGGACGCCCCGCCGCGCCGCCGCCGAGAGCTCCGCGATGAACCGCGCGCCGATCCCGGCGGGCGAGAGCTGGTACACCTCGAGGAAGATCTCGCCGCGGGCGGCTGCGATGGCCGCGAGCATGGCGGGATACGCCTCGCCCCCTCCGTCGAGGAGGCGCACCTGGCCGCCCTCCGCCCGCGCCACCGCCCGCATGCACACGAGGCTACCGCGGGTTCGCCTCGCCGATCGACCCGACCGGGGATGTGCCCCATCGCGCAGGATTGCGGCATCCCCCTTGAAGGGGGAATGATTGACGTGGGGGTGACGTCATGAAGCGCATCCTGGTCGCCGTCGATGGATCCGAGCCCTCGCTCAAGGCCGCGAGGATGGCAGCGGACATCGCGCTGCGGTTCGGCGCGAAGCTCACGATGGTGCACGTCGTCCCGAAGCTCCTGCTTCCACCCGACGTGTACGGCCTCACCATCGCCGAGGTCGAGAAGGAGCACCGGGCGTACGCCGACCGGCTGCTCGAGCAGGCGGTCTCCTCGCTCGACGAGACGGGCCTGGAGATCTCGACGGGCGTCCTCTACGGCTCGCCCGCGGAGTCGATCGCCGAGGAGGGCGCCGCCGCGGACGTCGGCATGATCGTCATCGGCAGCCGCGGGCACGGCGCGGTCGCGCGGATGTTCCTGGGGAGCGTCTCCGATCGGCTCGTGCACATCAGCCCGAAGCCGGTGCTCGTCGTGCACTGACCCGGAAGGGGCGGGCCGGGCTCGGATCTCGCGCGCGCCGCGGCCCTCCCGTGCCCGCGACCGCCGGCCTCCCGGCCGGGGCTGCGGTGCCGGGTGTGCCCTCGCTCGAAAGCCCGATACAATCGAGGCCTTCCGGGAGGCCCGATGATCTCCGTTGCGGACTTCATGACGAAGGACCTCGTGACGGTGCGCGAGTCCGACGACCTCGCGCTCGCCGAGTCGCTCCTGAAGCTCGGCGGGATCCGGCACCTCCCGGTCGTCCGCGAGCGGAAGCTCGTCGGGATCCTCACCCACCGCGACGTGCTCCGCTGCGGCCAGTGGGGCAAGCCGGCCGCGCGCGAGCTGCCCATCGGCGACGTCATGACCCGGACGCCGACGTCGGTGCGGCCGGCGACGGGCCTCGCCCAGGCGGCGCGCCTCATGCTGGAGCGGAAGTACGGGTGCCTGCCGGTGTGCGAGGACGACGGCACGCTCGTCGGGATCGTCACGGAGGCGGACTTCGTGCGCTTCGCGGCGGACGTGGTGCGGGACCTCGACCTCATGGCCGACGCCGTGAAGACCCGCGAGCGGACCGGCGACGCCTGACCCGCCGCTCCCGGACCGCACTCCTTCGTTGCCGTAAAGCGGCCGCCGGACTACCAACAGGGCGCATGGCCGAGACGGTCTTCGAGGAGCTGAAGCGGTACGTCCGCTTCGGGGACGCGGACGAGCGGGCGCTCCGGGCGCTCCACGCCGCCGCGGCGCCGCGCTTCGCGGCGATCGCCGAGGTCTTCTACGACCGGATCCTCTCGCACGAGGAGGCGCGCAAGGTGCTCGTCGGCGGCGAGAGCCGGGTCGGCCACCTGAAGGTCACCCTCGTCGCCTGGATGGACACGCTCCTGACCGGCCCCTGGGACGAGGCCTACTGGCAGCACCGCTACGCGATCGGGCGGGTCCACGTCCGCATCGGGCTCCCGCAGCACTACATGTTCGGCGCGATGAACGTGATCCGGGCCGAGCTCGCGCGGATCGCCTGGGCCCGCTTCCACCCGGAGCCGGACGAGCTCGAGGCCGTGCGGACCGCCCTCGGCAAGATCCTGGACCTCGAGCTCGCGGTCATGCTCAACACCTACCGCGACGACCTCCTCGCCCAGCAGGCGCGGGTGGAGCGGCTCTCCACCTTCGGCCAGCTCGTCGGCTCCATCGGGCACGACCTGCGCAACCCGCTCGGCGTCATCGAGACCTCGCTCTACATCCTGCGCGGCCGGATCGGCAGGAGGACGAGCGCGTCGCGAAGCACCTCGACCGGATCGGCGAGCAGCTCGGGGTCGCGAACGGGATCATCACGAACCTGCTCGACATGATCCGGAACCGGCCCCTCGTGAAGGAGCCGGTCGCCCTCGGGGAGGTGCTGGGGAAGGCCGCGGCGGCGGTGAAGCGGCCGCCGGCGGTGGCGGTCACCCTCGACGGGCTCGAGGCGCTCCCTGCGGTGGACGGCGACGCGGTCCAGCTCCGGCAGGTGTTCGTGAACCTCCTCGAGAACGCGGTCTTCGCCGCGTCGCCCGAGGGCGCCGTGGCGGTCCGCGCCCGCGCCGACGGGGACGGCGTGGTCGTGGACGTCGAGGACACCGGCCCCGGGGTGGACGCCGCGACGCAGCGCCGGCTCTTCGAGCCGCTCATCACGACCAAGGACCGGGGCGTCGGCCTCGGCCTCGCCCTCGTGAAGCGGATCGCCGAGCGCCACGGGGGGTCGGTGAGCTACTCGGACCGGGTCGAGGGCGGGGCGCGGTTCACCGTACGCCTCCCCTGCCCCGCGCCGGCCCAGGGGTGAGCGCCATGCGCAGCTACCTCGTCGTCGACGACAACCGCGACTTCGCCGAGAACCTCGCCGAGATCCTGCGCGACGGCGGCGACGAGGTCGTGGTCGCGGCGGACGGGCGCGAGGCGGCGGACGCCGTCCGCGCGGGGCTGCGCTTCGACGCGATCCTCACCGACATGCGCATGCCGCTCATGGGCGGCGCCGAGCTGGTCCACGAGATCCGGCGGATCGACCCCGGCGCGGCGGCGCTCGTCATCACCGCCCACTCCGGCGACGACGCCCTCGAGGCGGCCCGCCGGGAGGGGCTCCTCGCCGTGCTCGCCAAGCCGGTCCAGGTCCCGCGCCTGCTCGCCCTGCTCGCCGCCGCCCGCCGCGACGGCCTCGTCGCGGTCGTCGAGGACGACGCTCGGCTCTCCGACAACCTCTGCGAGGCGCTCCGCATCCGCGGCTTCGCCGCGGTCACCGCCGCCTCCGTCCTGGAGACCGAGCGGCTCGGGCCGGTCCGGCCGTTCTGCGCCCTGGTCGACCTCCGGGTGCCGGGCGGCCCCCACGGCGAGGCGATGCGCCGCCTCGCAGCGAGGTTCCCGGGCCTTCCCATGCTCGTCGTCACGGGGTACGACGACCCGCCCCCCGTCCCGCACCAGGCGGTGTTCACGAAGCCCTTCGACACGGGGGCGCTCCTCGCCGCCGTCGAGTCGCTCCACCGCCTCGCGGTGGCCGGCGGGGCTCCCCTCCCCAGCCCCGCTGCGCGGGGCGGCGGAGACGAGCACCCTCCCCAGCCCCGCTGCGCGGGGTGGAGGAAGTCCGGGACCAGCCGATGAAGCAGGCCCCGAAGAAGGCCCGGGTCCTCGTCGTCGACGACAACGCGGCGCTCGTCGAGAACCTCGCCGAGATCCTGGAGGGGGCCGGCTACTCGGTGCGGGGCGCCGGGACCTGCGCCGCCGCCCTCGGCCTCGCCCGCGAGGGGTTCGACGTCGCCCTCGTCGACCTGAAGCTCCCGGACGGCGACGGCACCGCCCTCGCCCCGCAGCTCAAGGACGTCCAGCCGGACGGCGAGGTGGTGCTCCTCACCGGGTTCGCCACCCTCGAGTCGGCGGTCGCGGCGGTGCGCGCCGGCGCCTGCGCCTACCTCGTGAAGCCCTGCGTCCCCCAGGAGCTCCTCGTCACCGTCGAGCAGGCGATGCGCCAGGTGCGGCTCCACGGAGAGAAGCGCGACCTCTCCCGCCGCGCGCAGATGGCGGAGAAGCTCGCCGCGGTCGGGACCATGACCGCCGGTCTCTCCCACGAGATCCGCAATCCCCTCAACGCCGCCGCCCTCCAGCTCTCGGTCCTCGAGCGGCGCGTCCAGCGGCTGCCCAGGGACGCGCAGCCCGCGCTCCTCGAGCCGCTCACGGTGGTGAAGGACGAGATCCGGCGCCTCGACCACATCCTCGAGGACTTCCTCCAGTTCGCCCGGCCGCGGGAGTTCGCGGCGCGCGCGGTGGACGTCGGGACGGTGGTGAACCGGGTCCTCGACCTCCTCGGCGCCCAGGCGGAGCGGCGGGCGATCCGGCTCGAGCGCGACCTCGAGCCGGTCCCGGCGGTGGCCGGCGACGAGGAGCGGCTCCGGCAGGTGCTCGTGAACCTGGGCCTCAACGCCCTCGAGGCGGTGAAGGAGGGCGGCCTGGTCCGGGTGGCCTGCCGGCTCGCCGCGGCCGGCCCGGAGCCCGCCGTCGAGGTGATCGTCGACGACGACGGCTCGGGGGTGCCGGCGGAGTCCCGCGACCGGATCTTCGAGCCCTTCTTCACCACCAAGGCGAAGGGCTCGGGGCTCGGCCTGTCCATCGTCCACGCCATCGTGACGCAGCACGCGGGCCGGCTGCGGGTCGAGGACTCCCCCGAGGGCGGCGCGCGGTTCGTCGTGAGCCTCCCCCGGAGCCGGTGACGGGGTAGGATCGCTCATGCGCCGCTTCGGAGCCCCCTGGGACCGCCAGCTCCTGACGAGCACGATCGCCCTGCTCGCGGTGATCGCCATCACGGCCATCGTCGGGACCGCGGGCGCGATCCAGGCGAACCTGCGCGGCATCGCGCTCGCCGTCACGGTCTTCTCCTCCGGCGTCGCCATCGGCGCCTGGGCCCTCGCCCCACGCGGCTTCGCCATCGGCGACGGCCGGCTCCGGATGCTCCGCAACGGCTGGCCGTCGTTCAAGGTGCGGCTCGAGGACGTCCGCAGCGTGGCGATCCTCGAGCCCAACGCCCTGAACGGATCGCTCAAGATCTTCGGCATGGGCGGGCTCTTCGGGTTCTACGGCCTCTTCCGCTCCCCGACCCTCGGCAGCTACCGGCTCCACGCGACGCGGAGCGGCGGCCTCGTCCTCGTGCGGACGGCCACGCACACCCACGTGCTCACGCCGGATCCGCCCGACGACTTCGCCGAGGCGCTCCTCGCGGCGGCGCCGCGGGCGCGGCGCGAGCGGCTCCGCCCGGCGAGATGACCGGCCCCTCAGGGCCGCGTCGGTAGCCGCGCCTCGAGGTCCACCGGCCAGGCGAACGGGCCGACGCTCGCGAGCGCGTGGAACCCGACGACCGCCGTGTCGCCCCTCAGCGCCTTCACGACGGCGGTCCCCGCGCGCCGCAGCGAGACCTTCAGCGGGATCGAGACCGTCGCCTTCCCGCCCGGCGCCATCGCCGGGAGCGCCGCCTCCGACGCGGAGAGGTCGCCGCCGGCGAGGGTGATCCGGTAGCTGAGGTTCCCGGGAGGGAGCGGGAACGCGTTCTCGTTCTCGACGGCCACCCTCACCTCGACGGCGGCATCGAGCGGATTCATGGAGACGACGCGGAATCCGGCCAGGCCGACGCCGGGCGTCTTCGGGATCGAGAGGTCGCCGTCGTACACGACCGGGATCTCGATGACGGCGAGCGGCGTGCGCACCCTCGCCGTCGCGAGGAGCTTGAACGGGACCCGGCCCTTGAGCGCGGTCTTGGCGAGGAGCCCGGGCAGGTCCGCGTACCGGATCCGCTCGGGGAACGTGATCGCGACGGCGCCCCGCGGCGGCACCTCGACGCCACGCGGGACGATCCCCTCGACGATGCGCTTCCCGCCGACCTCGAGCGCGAAGGCCACCTGCTCGAGCGAGACGGCGGAGAGGGTCGCGTTCGAGAGCTCGGTGTCGAACGCGAGCGTCGTTCCGCTCGCGTCCGCGTCCGTGACGCCGACGTGGCGAACCGCGAACGCCGGGGTGACGGCGCCGACGGGCTCGTCCGCGACCGCGGAGAGGGCGACCGCGAGGGCCGCAACGGCGGGGAGCAGCGCGGGCATGTCGCCTCCGCGGCCACGCCGGGCGCCGCGCGCCCAGGATACCCAATCGGGTATTTTGCAGGTTGGCGAGAAGAAGGGGCAGCCGGATGAGGCTGCCCCAGAGCGAGCGGCGGAGGAGGCGGGCTCTGCCTGCCGACGGGCGGAGGCGAAGCCGGAGCATCGACGTTCGGGGGGGCGCGAGCTTCGCGGGCGGCAGGCCCCGCGAAGCGAGTGTCCCCCCTCCGACGTCCGCTACTCCGCGATCTCGCCTCGTCGTCCTGCGGGCGCGTCGCGTCGCGGCCACCGGCGGCGTACTCCTTCAGCCGGTACTGGATCTTCCGGACGCTGATCCCGAGGATCTCGGCGGCCCGCGACGTGGAGCCGCCCACCATCTCGAGGGTCCGCAGGATCGCCTCGCGCTCGATCTCGTAGAGCGTCGCGCCGGGGATGAGCGCGCCCGGGGAGCGCTCGCGCGGCCGCGGGCCCCGGAGCGTCGGCGGCAGGTCGTCGGCGGTCAGCTCCGACCCCTTGCAGAGCACCACCGCGCGCTCGACGACGTTCTCGAGCTCGCGGACGTTGCCCGGCCAGTCGTGGGAGAGCAGCGCGTTGAGCGTGCCCGGCGCGAGGCCGCGGATCTCCTTGCCGTACGCCTTGGCGTACTTGTCGATGAAGTGCGACACCAGGGCGGGGATGTCGCCCTTGCGCGTGCGCAGCGGCGGCAGGGTCACCGCCACGACGTTCAGCCGGTAGTAGAGGTCCTCGCGGAACTTGCCGCCCTTCACCTCGGCGGCGAGGTCGCGGTTCGTCGCCGCGACGAGCCGCACGTCGACCTTGATGGTCTGCATCCCGCCCACCCGCTCGAACTCCTTCTGCTGGAGGACGCGGAGGAGCTTGATCTGGAGGGCGGGCGAGATGTCGCCGATCTCGTCGAGGAAGAGCGTGCCGCCGTCGGCGAGCTCGAAGCGCCCCTCCTTGCGGCCGATGGCGCCGGTGAAGGCGCCCTTCTCGTGGCCGAAGAGCTCGGACTCGAGGAGCGTCTCGGAGAGGGCCGCGCAGTTCACCTTGATGAAGGCCTTGTCGGCGCGCGGCGACTCCTCGTGAAGCGCCTGGGCGATGAGCTCCTTGCCGGTGCCGGACTCGCCCAGGATGAGGACGGTGGCGCGGGTCGGGCGCGGCGCGCTTCACGACCTCGTAGACCGCCTGCAGCTCGGGGGCGTCGCCGACGATGTTGTGGAACCGGTACCGCTCGCGGACGCGCTCGCGCAGGTTGGCGGTGTCGCGCTGGAGCCGGAGCTTCTCGAGCGCCTTCTCGAGGACGACGAGGACCGCGTTCACGTCGAGCGGCTTGACGAGGTAGTTCTCGGCGCCCGCCCGCATCGCCTCGACGGCGGCCTCGACGCTCGCGAACGCCGTCATCATCACGAAGACCGCGTCGGAGCCCTGCTCGCGCGCCTTCTTGAGGAGCGTGATCCCGTCCATCCGGGGCATCCGGACGTCCGCCAGCACCGCCGCCGGGGCGAAGCCGGGGAGCAGCGCGAGCGCCTCCTCGCCGTCGGCGGCCTCCGCGATCTCGTACCCCTCCTCCGTGAGGATGGTCCGGAGCGCGACGCGAGCGTTCTGCTCGTCGTCCACGACCAGGATCCGTTCCTTGCCCGGCCGGGGACCCGAATTCGGAGTGATCATGCTCAGTTGGCCTTCGCGTCCGCGCAAAGCGTGCGGGATCCCGCAGGTTATGCACGATTCCGAGCCGGAGATCCAGCCCGGACTAGGTCGAACCTCGCGATTTCACGCTGATCGACGGAATGTCGCAGGGGTTACGTACGGGGGATTGGACCCGCGCCCTCGATCCGGCCCAGCCGGTCGTACGGACGCCAGCGGAACCGCGCCCCGAGCGACTCCGCCACCCTCCGGCACGCCGCCTCCGAGAGCCCCGGGAGGGCCACCGCGCTCGCGGCGACGTCCGGGATGCAGCGGACGGCGCTCCGGATGAACTCCTTCATCGCGTCGAACGCGGCCTCGCCGTAACGGCTCGGGCAGATGCCGGCGTAGGTCGCCGCATCGGCGGCGTTGAGCGAGACGGAGACCGCGCCGACGCCCGCCGCGGCGAGGAGCGGCGGGACGTCCCGGCCCTCGCGCAGCGACGCGAGGCCGTCGGTGTCGACGCGCACCCGCGTGCAGCCCCGGCGACGCAGAGCGCCGCGTCACGTCGAGGAGCACGTCCAGCCGGCGGGTCGGCTCGCCGAGCCCGGTGAAGACCACCTCCGAGCGCCCCGCCGCGCCCTCGCGGCCGATCGCCTCCCAGACCTCGTCCGCCGAGGGATGGCGCGGTCGAGCTTCAGGTCGAAGCCGCCGACGACCCAGTCGTCGTCGCGGATCTTCGGGCAGAAGGTGCAGGCGAGCGTGCACGCGCTCGTGAGGTTCAGGTAGAGCGCGTCGCCGAGGGGGTAGGCGAGCACCGGCGTGCGCGAGCTCTCGGGGACGGCCATGGGCGTCCGGTGTTTATCAGGCCCGCCCCGGCGTGTGCACGCGCGGCGGGGCGCGGCCCGGACCGCCGCGGGACCGTCCGGTCGAGGCTACTCCAGCGCCGGGAACTGCCCGCTGCAGGCGACGCAGTAGCGGGCCTCCGGCAGCGCACGGAGCCGCTGGAGCCCCATCGGCCCGCCGCAGCTCTGGCAGGTGCCGAAGCGCCCCTCCGCGATCCGGTCGAGGGCGGCGTCGATGTCGGCGAGCTCGCGCCGGACCTGCTCGCTCGATCGGCTCGAGGGCGGCCTCGTAGTCCGACCAGCGCGCGGAGGGATCCGCGTGGGCGGGGCCGTCGTGGTCCGAGAGGAAGCGGCGGCGCCGGAGCAGGACCTCCCGGGCTTCCGCCTCGATGCAGCTCATGCGGCCGGGATCTTTCAACAGGCGTGCCGCCGAGGAAACCCCGGGATTCCGGGATGCTGGGCTGCGAGATGTGCGGGAGACGGTGGGGCCGGCGCAGCGCTTGCGCAGCTTCGCCGGGTGCCCTGCCCCGCCGCGCGCGCCGGAGCCGCCGCCTTCGACGTGCGGCGGGCGGCGAGCGCCGCCAGGGCCCGCAGGGCATCGACGGTGGTGAAGAGCCCGATGACCGACCCGCGGTCGATCACGATCGCGGAGCCGAGCTTCCGGTCCGCCATGACGGTCGCGACCTCCTCCAGCGCAGCGCCCGGCGGCACCGCGTACGGCTCGGTGGTCATCGCCTCGCGCACGGAGTCCGTCGCAGGGTCGACGCCCTTCAAGGTCTCAGCGAGGTAGAGGTCGCGCTGCGAGACCACGCCGACGAGCGCGCCCGCGTCCACCACCGGCAGGTGGCGAACCCCGCGCTCGCGCATGAGCCGGTGGGCCTCGGCGAGCGTGCCGCCGCTGCCGATCACGACCGGTGACACGGACATGTGCTCCCTGACGGTGGTCTTCGCCACGTTCCCGCCCCCGGGCGCGGCCCCGCTCAGGTCGCTCGGCTCGCGGCGGCCCTGGCGGTCGGTGCCGCATGGCAGTGCCGGTGCGGGTGCGGCGCCGTCTTGCCGCACCGCTCCAGCTCGTCCTCGCTCACGGTGCCGAGGATGAGGCCCCCGACCGCCACCGGGACGCACCCGACCGAGCAGACGTCCATCGTCTCGACGACCTCGTCGAGCGACATGTCGGGACGCACCGTGACGACCGGCACGCTCATGCAGTCGCTGACGTGGTCGCCGGGCGCCGCGTCGCGCAGGTCGCAGACGCACAGGATCCCGACCAGCGTCTCCTCGTCGACCACGAGGAGGTGCTCGGCGCCGGTCTCGCGCACGAGCGCCACCGCCGCCTCGATCGGCTCGTCGGGCTCGACGGTCACGACCGCCCGGTTCATCGCCTCGATGACCATCATGGCGCGCTCCCGAGCTGCGCGGCGCCGCCGCCTCGCGCAGGGCGCGCGCCGGCGCGAGGACCGGGCGCGCCGCCCGCGGCGGCACCACCGCTCATTGTACCAGCCACGCGCCGCACCGGGTCGGGGGCGTACCCCCGACGCCCCCGCGGGGCCGCGCGGCGTCCGGGCCGCCCTCCCTGACCCGCCCTCTGACCCGCGCACCCTCGCGCCGCGCGCGCTCAGCGGCGCGCGAGGGCCCGGCTCGCGGCCGCGTACCCGAGCGCGAGCGCCGCCGCCGCCGGCAGGAGCCACCAGCCGCGAGCGACGCGGTGCTCGAGGACGTCGACCCGAATCCGCCGCGAGGAGCAGCGCCCAGCGCCTGGTGCGCTGCTCGGGAATCCGGTAGGCGACGCGGCGCAGCGCGCCGGACAGGCCGCGCGCGGGCTGCGCGGTGCCGAACACGGGCGTGGGCGCCCGGAGCCCCGAGCGCGCGAGCAGCGCGGCGCCGCGCTGCGGCGCGGGGGGCTCGCCCTGCGGCCGCACGTCGCGCTCCCGACGCTCCCGCGGGACGCCCGGGCGCGCCTCCGCGCCCGCGTCGACGCCGTACCCCAGCCACCCACGCTCGGGCCGCTCCGCCATCGCTCACCCGTGGGGGAGGAGGACGCACTTGACGCAGCCGTCCTCCTTCCGGTCGAAGAGCTCGTACGCCTTCGGCGCGTGCTCGAGCGGAAGCCGGTGCGTGACGAGGCCGCGCGGGTCGAGCCGCCCCGCGCGCACGTGCTCGAGGAGGTGGGGCATGTACCGCTTCACGTTCGCCTGGCCCATCCGGAGCGTGAGCCCCTTGTTCATCGCGACGCCGAGCGGGACCAGGTTCGCGGGCGGACCGTAGACGCCGACGATCGAGACGGTCCCGTCCTTGCGAACCGCGTGGATCGCCCAGGAGAGCGCGATCGCCGAGCCGGCGACGAGCTTCAGCTTCCTCCCGGCCAGCGTCTGGAACGCCGAGCCGCTCGCCTCGAGCCCCACCGCGTCGATGCAGACGTCCGGCCCGCGCCCCCGGGTCAGGTCCTTCAGGGCGGCGACGGGATCGTCGACGGCGCGCAGGTCGAGGGTCTCGGCGCCGGCCCAGCGCTCGGCCATGCGCAGCCGCGCCTCGACCCGGTCCACCGAGATGACCCGCCCCGCCCCGAGGAGCCAGGCGCAGCGCGCCGCGGCGAGCCCCACCGGCCCGCACCCGAACACCGCGACGGTGTCCCCCTCGGCGATCCCGCCCATCTCCGCCGCCTGGTAGCCGGTGGGGAGCACGTCCGAGAGGAGGAGGACGTCCTCGTCCTCGAGGTCGTCCGGGATCTTCATCGGCCCGAAGTCGGCGAAGGGGACGCGGACGTACTCCGCCTGCCCGCCGTCGTACCCTCCGGCCGTGTGGGAGTAGCCGTACACGCCGCAGGCGAGCTCGTTCGACGGGTTCGAGGACTCGCAGTCCGCGGTGAGGCCGCGGAGGCAGTAGAAGCAGGTGCCGCAGGCGATGTTGAACGGGACCACCACGCGGTCGCCGCGCCGCAGCCCCCGAACCCCGGGGCCGGTCTCCTCGACGACGCCGGTGAACTCGTGGCCGAAGGTGGTCCCGACCCGCGTGTCCGGCACGAGGCCGTGAAACAGGTGGAGGTCGGAGCCGCAGATCGCCGCGCGGGTCACGCGGAGCACCACGTCGTCAGGGTGCTCGACGGCGGGGACGGGCTTCTCCCGCACGCGCACGTGGTAGGGGGCCTCGTAGACGAGGGCGCGCATCCTCCCAAACGTCGGGACGGCGCGCGCGGCGCGCAAACGCCGGCACGCGGGCCCGGGCCTGCCGCGGCGCCGCTACGCCGAGCGCTCGAGGGCCGCCGACTCCACCACCCGCACGCCCGCCTTCGCGAGGGCCGCGTCGGTCTCGGCGCTCCGCTCCGGGAAGACGGGGCGCGTCAGGTCGTCGAGGACGAGCGTCTCGAGCCCCTCCGCCGCCGCGTCCTCCGCGGTCCAGCGGACGCAGAAGTCGCGGGCGAGGCCGCACACGAAGACGCGGCCGATCGCCGCGGGCCTTCAGCCAGGCGCCGAGCCCGGTGCTCGGGCGACGGCCATCGGAGCCGACGTTCTCGCGGAAGGCGCTGTAGGAGTCGACCTCGCGCCGGGTCCCCTTGCGGAGCACGAGGGTGACCGCCTCGTCCGGCACGCCGGGGTGGAGGGCGGCGCCGCGGGTGCCGCGGACACAGTGATCGGGCCAGAGCACCTGCTCGCCGTGCGGCAGGACCAGGGTCTCGTACGGACGGCGGCCCGGGTGCGTGGAGGCGAAGGAGACGTGCCCCGGCGGGTGCCAGTCCTGGGTCGCCACCACCGTCCGGAAGCGCTGGGCGAGCGCGGCGGAGGGGGCCACCACCTCGTCGCCGCGGGTCACCGCGAGGGCGCCGCCGGGCAGGAAGTCGTGCTGCAGGTCGACGAGGAGGAGCGCGTCGGACGCTGCGTCGAGGATCATCGGGAAGCTCCCGTGCCGACTCAACCTATCGTTGTCCAAACGCCCGCGCTGGGCTAGCTTGCGCGGACCATGGAAAAGATCTGGGCCAAGGACGTCAAGGAGGGAGACCGGCCGAAGAGCGTGTTCCTCGTCGCCCGGAAGGCCACCCCGACGTCGAAGAGCGGCAAGACCTACCTCTCGGTCACCTTCCAGGACAAGACCGGTGAGCTCGAGGCGCGCGCCTTCGAGAAGCTCGAGGAGCTGGGCGCCCTGTTCGAGGAGAAGGACCTCGTCGAGGTGGAGGGGATCGTCGGGACCTTCCAGGGGAAGCCGCAGCTCAAGATCGAGACGGTGGCGAAGGTGGACTCCGCCACGGTCGACGCGGCCGAGTTCGTCTGGGCGGCGCCACCCGAGCCGAAGAAGCCGGAGAAGCCCGAGACCGCGACCGGCGGGACGGAGCCGCTCTGGAACGAGCTGCTCGCCCTCGTCGGCGCCATCGCCGACAAGCACGTCCGCGAGCTCGTCATGGCGTTCGTGGAGGACGAGGACGTCGCGAGCCGGCTGCGCCGCTCCGCCGCCGCGAAGACCGTCCACCACGCCTACGCGGGCGGGCTCCTCGAGCACACCGTCTCCTGCCTCAAGCTCGCGCACCGCCTCGCCGACCAGTACCCGCAGGTCGACCGCGACCTGCTCGTCGCCGGCGCGTTCTTCCACGATCTCGGCAAGATCCGCGAGCTGCAGGGCGACCGGAACGCGGAGTACACCGACGAGGGGCGCCTCGTCGGCCACCTCGTCATGGCCGCGCAGTGGATCCACGACAAGGCGCGGCGGATCGGCGCACCGCGCGACCTCGAGCACCACATCGTCCACCTCGTCCTCGCGCACCACGGCCGGATGGAGTACGGCTCGCCGAAGGTGCCGATGACGCTCGAGGCGCTCCTCACGCACTACATCGACGACCTCGACAGCCGGGTGAACTCCTGGCTCAACCTCATGGGCCGCGAGGGCGGGACGCGCCGCTGGACCAGCTCGGACAACGTCTACGAGCAGCCGATCTGGCGCGGCGCGCTGCCCACCGCGCAGGTCGAGAAGAAGGGGCCGGGCCCCGAGGTCCTGACGCCGGTCATCTACGTGCCGCGCGGCGGCGGCGGGGGGCCGCGGCCGCAGGGCCAGGGCCAGGGACCGGGCCAGGGGCCGAAGAAGCCGAGGGAGAAGCGGCGCGAGCCGCGGCCGCAGCCGCAGGCGGCGACCGGCGAGGCGAAGCCCGCGGACGGCGCCGTCGAGGCGAAGCCCGAGGGCGCGCCGGCGACCGCCGGCGAGCGGCCCCCGCGTCCGGAGCGCCCGGAGCGCAGCGGTCCGCCGGCCGGCGGGCGCGAGCCCCGGTTCGGGGGCGGCGGGTTCGGCGACAAGAAGCGGGGCTACACCGGCCCGCGCCTCCCCGGCGACCGGGGGCCGCACCGCGCGCCGGAGAAGAAGGAGAAGGCCCTCACCCACAACCCCTTCGCCGCCCTCGCGGCGAAGCTCGGGGACGCCGGAAAGCCTGAGGAGAAGGCGGAGCCGACGCCGGCCCCCGAGGCCGAGGCCGCGGCGGAGCCTGCTGCCGCACCGGAGCCTGCTGCCGCGCCGGCGCCCGAGGCGTCCGCGCCTCCCGCCGCGCCTGAATCGGCCGCTCCGGAGCCCAAGGCCGGGGAATAGCCCGACGACCCAACCGGGCACGCGGTACCGAAGGAGCCCCGAGACCGCGTAGAGTGGAAGTCTCCCACGCCGGCTGGCGCCCGAAGGCGCCAGCCGGCGGAGTAGACATGGTCCCCTTCGGCCGCACCGCCGCCATCTTCGACGTCGACGACTCGCTCCTCGACGGCAACTCCGGCACGATCTTCACCTGGTACCTCTACAGCGAGAAGCTCATGAAGCCGGAGATGCGCTCGCGGATCCCGCGGCTCATCTACGAGTACGCGCGCCACCGGCTCACCGAGCAGGACATGGTGGAGGTCGGCTCGCGGTGCCAGCAGGGGCTCCAGGCCGACGACCTCAAGGCGC
Source organism: uncultured delta proteobacterium (assembly GCA_963739565.1). Lineage (GTDB taxonomy): Bacteria > Myxococcota > Myxococcia > Myxococcales > Anaeromyxobacteraceae > Anaeromyxobacter. Next base: position 479,423 of record CAVUBF010000004.1, read on the forward strand.
ACGCCCACCGCTGCTTCGAGCGCCACCTGCGGCGGCGCATCACCTCCGGCGCGATCCGCCAGATCCGCAAGCACCTCCTCTCCGGCCACTTCGTCGCCATCGCCTCCGGCTCGTCGCAGTACATCGTCGACGAGGTCGGGCGGCACCTGCGCGTGCACGCCGCGCTCGGGACCCGCACCCGGATCGTGGACGGGCGCGCCACCGACCAGATCGTTCCGCCGGTGGTCTTCCGCGACGGGAAGCGGGACGCGGTGGAGGCGCTCGCGGAGAAGCTCGACCTCGACCTCTCCCGCTCCTTCCTCTACTCCGACTCCATCGCCGACGTGCCGCTCTTCGAGGCGATCGGGACCCAGGTGGTCGTGAACCCCAAGGCCCCCTTCCGCGAGCTCGCCCAGCGCCGCGGCTGGGAGATCGTCGAGTGGAAGGAGCGGAACCGCCCCGGGGTCGAGCCCGACCTCGCCGACGAGTGGGGGAGCTGGGGCGGCTAGCGAAGCGGTCAGCTCGCCAGCTCGCCGTAGATCGCCAGGGTCCTCTCGGCCATCCGGTCGATGCCGAAGTCGGCGACGCGCCGGGCCGCGGCGTCGACGAGGCGCGCGCGCAGCGCGGGATCCCCGAGGACCCGGCGCACCGCCGCCGCGAGCGCCTCCGGGTCGCGGATCGGCGCGAGGAGGCCGGTCTCGCCGTCCACCACGAGCTCGGGCACGCCGCCCGCGCGCGTCGCGACCACCGGGACCCGGCAGGCCTGGGCGTCGAGGAGGGAGGAGCCGAGCCCCTCCTCCCTGGACGTGAAGAGGAACAGGTCGAGCTCCGGGAGGACGACGGGGACGTCGTCGCGGAAGCCGGCCAGGAACACCCGGTCCTCGAGCCCGCGCCGCCTGATGTGGGCGGCGATCTCCTCGCGGAGCGGCCCGTCGCCGATCGCGACGAACCGGGCGTCGAGGCCGCCGGCGAGGAGCGCGGCCGCGGTGTCGACGAAGGTGAAGTAGTCCTTGTGGCCCGCGAGGGCGGCGACGTTCCCGACGAGGGGCACGCCCGCGGGGACGCGGAGCGCCTGCCGCAGCCGCCCGTCCGGCCTCGCCGCGGCGAGCCTCGACGCGTCGACGCCGTCGTGCACCACCGCGAGCCGCGCCGCGGCGTCCCGCACGTCGGGGCGGAGGATCTCCGCGATCGCCCGCGAGACGCAGACGATCCGGACCACCCTGGCGTGGTCGTACTTCCAGCGGGAGAACCGGCCGCGGCCGATCGGGAAGTCCACCCGGCGGTGGACGACGATGGGCGCCCGCAGGCCGAAGAGCGAGGCCGCGAGGCACGCGGCGGTGTGGGCGTGGGGGTCATGGGCGTGGATCACCGCGGCCCCGGCGGCGTTCGCGGCGCGCGCCAGGGCCCGCGCGAAGAGCGGATCCACCGACGCGCGGCGGCGCAGCGTCTGGTGCAGGAGCCCGCGTCCGTCGCACTCCCGCGCCAGGGGCGAGCCGGGCGGGCAGAGCACGAGCTGCGGGACGCCCAGGGCGCGGAGCCGGTCGGCGAGCCAGACCAGCTGCTGCTCGCCGCCGCGCCAGCTCCGCGGGGTCGAGACGTGGATCACCGGTCCGGGGAGCGGCGTCACCGGCGCCCCGGGGCGAGGCGGCGGAGCTTGTCGTACTTGAGCCAGGTGGCGTAGGCGGAGAGCGTGCAGACCGTCCACCCCGCCCGGCCGTCGAGGAAGCCGCCCTCGAGGAGGTAGCTCCGGAAGAAGGCGACGCCCGGGGAGACGAACCGCTTCCACGCCTGCCCCGCCTTGCCGTCGCGCAGGAGCGCCTCGGCGGAGAGCGTCGTGAACCGCTCGATCGTCCTGAGGTGCTGGGCGCGGTCGCGGATGGTGTAGTGCAGGAGATCGCCCGGGAGCCGCTCGACGCGGGCGCCGGGCGCGACCTCGACGAGCTCGTGGATCGACGCGTCGGACCAGCGCGCCGCGCCCCGCCGCCAGAGCCGGACCTTGCGATCGGGGTACCAGCCGGAGTGCCGGAGGAACCTGCCGCAGTACCAGTTGAGCCGGTTGACCTCGTAGGCGTCGGCCTGCCCCCCGCCCTGCTTCAGCCGGAGGAGGGCCTCGCGCAGCTCGTGGGAGAGCGCCTCGTCGGCGTCGAGGGAGAGGATCCAGTCGTGCGTCGCCCGGTCGGTGGCGGCGTTCTTCTGCGGGCCGTACCCGAGCCACGGCTGGGCCACGAAGATTGCCCCGCCCTCGCGCGCGATGACCTCGGTCGCGTCCTTCGACCCGGAGTCGAGGACCACGACCTCGTCCGCGACGCCCCGCAGCGACGCGAGGCAGCGTCCGAGGTTCTCCTCCTCGTCGAGCGTGATGATGGTCGCGGAGATCCGCACGCGGCCCGAGTTGATGCCTCGCGGGCGGGGGTTCGTCAAGGCGGCCGCTCCTGGCCGCCACCCCCCGCGCGTGCTAGAAACCCGCGCGGCGAGGCGGAGCACGGCTCCCCTGCCCCCGGAGGTCTGGTGAGACCGTCATACCTTGGGATCCCCGAGAACGCGGCGCCCGGCAGCCACGACCGCGTCCTCGCGCTGCTCGCCGGCGAGCCCGACGTCCGCCGCGTCCTCGACGCGCCCTCGGGCGCCGGCGCCTTCTGCCTGCGGCTCATCGAGACCGGGCGCGAGGCGTGGGCCGGAGACATCGAGGACTCGCTCGCCGCCCCCGGGCCGAAGCTCGCGCGGCTCGACCTGAACGAGCGGCTGCCCTTCGAAAACGGCTTCTTCGACGCCATCGTCTCCATCGACGGCATCGAGCACCTGGAGCGCCCCTTCGACTTCGTCCGCGAGGTGGCCCGGTCCCTGCGCCCGGGGGGCGTCACGGTGATCTCGACGCCGAACGTGAGCGCGCTCCGGTCCCGCTGGCGCTTCCTGTGGACGGGGCACCACAACAAGGGGAAGGTCCCGCTCGACGAGACCGCGCCCACGCCCCTCCACCACATCGGCCTGCTCACCTTCCACGAGCTCCGGTACATGCTCCACTCGAGCGGCCTGCGCGTCGAGGCGATCGCCACGAACCGGACGAAGCTCGTGAGCTGGCTCTACGCCCCCCTCGCGCCGCTCGCCTGGCTCCTGACCGCCTTCGTCTACCGGCGCGAGGAGAAGGACCCGGCGCAGCGCGAGCGCAACCGCGAGATCCTCCGGCAGTCCTTCCACCCCGCGGTGCTGTTCGGCGAGACGCTCATCGTGAAGGCGCGCAAGGTCGGCGCCGCGGTTCCGACGGCGGTGGAGTCGGCGAAGAGCCGGGCGCGGGGGTGACGGCATCCGCGAGACCGGTCGAGCGGCTCGACCCGCTGGCCCGGCGGCCTACGGCAGCCTGAACAGCCTCCGCGTGTTCTCGGTCGTCACCCGGGCCACCTCGTCGAGCGAGGTGCCCCACACCTCCGCCACCTTCCGCGCCGTCTCGACCACCCACGCCGGCTCGTTCCGCTTGCCGCGGCGTGGGATCGGCGCGAGGAACGGGCAGTCGGTCTCCACCATGAGCCGGTCGCGCGGGACGATCCGCACCGCCTCGCGGATCGGCTCCGCGGTCTTGAAGGTCACGACGCCGGCCACCGAGACGTACAGGCCGAGGTCGAGGTAGGCCCGCGCCGCCGCGGCGTCGCCGGTGAAGCAGTGGATGACGCCGCCCGCCGGCGGGACGCCCTCCTCCCGCAGCACCCTCGCGCAGACCGCGTCCGCCTCGCGGACGTGGACGACGACGGGCTTCCCGGCAGCGCGCGCCGTGACGAGCGATCGCCGGAACGACGCCTCCTGCACGTCGCGCGGCGAGTGGTCGTAGTGGAAGTCGAGCCCGGTCTCGCCGACCGCGACGACGCGGGGATCGCGAGCGAGCGCCTCGTGGCGCGCCCAGTCCTCCTCCGGCACCCGCGCGCACTCGTGGGGGTGGATGCCGATCGTCGCGGAGAAGAACCCCGGGTCGCGCGACGCGAGGTCGAGGGCGTTCCCGAAGGAGCCGGGGGCCCGCCAGAGCCCCACGCAGACCACCCGCTCGAGCCCCGCCGCCCGCGCCCGGGCGACGACGTCCTCGAGGTCGGCGGCGTAGTCCTCGGAGTCGAGGTGGGCGTGGGAGTCGATGAGGGCATGGTGTCCGTGGCATTCTTGGACTTGGACGTTGGACTTGAGACGTGGCCTCGCCTGCTGGTCGAGGCTCGACGTCGAAGTGACGCTCAGTCCGCAACGTTCGGCGACGCCGTCCAGGTCTCCTACTTCACCCTCGTCCCCGGCGCGATCGAGTCCCCCACCGTGACCACCGTGAGGTTCGGCGGCTCGCCGGCGGCGAGGAGCATCCCCTGCGAGGTGATCCCCCGGAGCGGCCGGGGCGCGAGGTTCGCGACCACCACAATCCGGCGCCCGACGAGGACCTGCGGGTCCGGGTAGGCCTGGGCGATCCCGGCGACGATCGTGCGCGGCTCCGGCTCGCCGGCGTCCACCGAGAGCTTCAGGAGCTTGTCCGCCTTCTCGACCCGCTCCGCGCTCCGGACCACCGCGACCTTGAGCTCGACCTTCGCGAAGTCGTCGTACTGGATGACCCCCGGGGTCGGCGGCGGCGGCGCCTTGGCGGTCGCCTTCGTCGCGGTCTCCGCGGGGCTCGTCCCCGGACTTCCACCGCCCCGCGGAGCGGGGCTGGGGAGGGGGCTCGTCCCGGACTTCCACCGCCCCGCGGAGCGGGGCTGGGGAGGGGGCTCGCCGCCTTCGCGACCTTCGGGGCCTCCTTCGCGTCGATCGCCGGCGCGACGATGAGCTTCGCGACCTGCTTCGGGTCGACCGGGAGGATCGCGGGCGGCTTCGTCACGAAGGACACCGGCTTCCCGTCGAACGGGGTGAACCCCTCCGGCCAGGCGAGCGAGACGCCGCCGAGCGACTCGGCCAGCCCCGCCGCGAACCGCGGCATCACCGGCGCGAGCATCACCGCGATGGCGTGGAGGGCCTTCCCGAGGTCGTGGAGGAGCGCCTGGGTCGCCGGCGCGTCCGGCGTCTCCCAGGGCTTGTTGTCCTGCACCGCCTTGTTCGCGACGTCGGCGAGGTCGTTCACCGCGCGGATCGCCGCGCGGTACTCGAGGTCGCGGAAGGCCACCCGGGCGGCCGCGAGCGCGTCGGCCACCACCTTGCGGTCGAGCTGCCCCGTCCCGCCCGCGGCGGCGCCGCCGAGGGTGCCGCCGAGCTTCGCGATGGGGGAGTGGACGCGCGCGGCGAGGTTCGCGATCCGCTTCTGGAGATCGGCGTTGACGCGGTTGCGGAACTCCTCGAGCGACAGGTCGATGTCGTAGATGCCCGGCGAGAGGTTCGAGGCGTAGAAGTACCGGAGCAGCTCGGGATCGAGCCCGGAGTCGAGGTAGGTCTTGCCGGTGATGAACGTGCCACGCGACTTCGACATCTTCTCGCCGTTGACCGTGAGGTGGCCGTGGACCGGCATCCGGTCCGGGCGCTTGAGGCCCGTCGCCCAGAGCATCGCCGGCCAGAAGACGGCGTGGAACCGGAGGATGTCCTTGCCGATGAAGTGCTCCATCCGCGCGGGCGCCCCCTCGGCGAGGTAGTCGGCCTCGAAGGTCCCCGGGTCGCGGCGCTTCGCGGGCGGCGCCTCGTCGGCGAAGTAGTGCTCCGCGGAGGAGAGGTAGCCGATCGGCGCGTCCACCCAGACGTAGAGGAACTTGCCCGCGAACTCGGGGTCCTTCACCGGGAAGCCGAAGTAGGGCTCGTCGCGGGTGATGCACCAGTCCTGCAGGTCGGCGAGCCAGCCCCGCACCTGCTCCCGGACCGCCGGCTCGAGGTGGCCGGGCGCGTCCACCCACGCCTGGATCACCGAGAAGACCTCGGGCTTGCGGAGGTTCACGTACGCGTGGTCGCTCGTGCGGACCACCGGCGCCGTCCCGCAGATCGCGCAGTACGGCGCCTTGAGATCGCGCGGGTCGTAGGTCGTCCCGCAGTTCTCGCAGACGTCGCCGTACTGGTCGGGCGTGCCGCACTTCGGGCACGTCCCCTTCACGAACCGGTCCGGGAGGAAGCGCCGGTCGGTGTCGCAGTAGAGCTGCTCGACCGACTTCTTGTAGATGAGCCCCTTCGCCTTGAGCGCGTCGTAGACGCGGTACGCCCACTTCGCGTTCTCCGGCGAGTCGGTCGTGTAGTAGGTCGAGAAGTCCACGCCGAAGCGCTTGAAGTCCTCGTGCTGCTCGGTCCGGTACTTCTCGACGAAGGCCTTGGGCGTCATCCCGGCCTTGGCCGCGTTCACCTCGATGGGCGTGCCGTGGGAGTCGGCCGCGCACACGTAGGCCACGTCGTCGCCGATCTGCTTGCGGAACCGGACGTAGACGTCGGTCTGCACGTACTCGACCAGGTGGCCGAGGTGGATCGACCCGTTCGCGTAGGGGAGCGCGCTCGTGACGAGCAGTCGCTGGCTCAAGGGGTGCTCCTTTCCGGCGCGGGGCGCGCTGGTCCCCGGACTTCGTCTGCCCCGCGGAGCGGAGCTGTGGAGGGCGCCAGCAGGCCGACGAGGATGCGCTCGAGGCGCACGCGCCCGTCCTGCCCGGTCTTCATCGCCACGTCGGCCTCGGCGAGGCCGGCGAGGGCGGCGAGCAGCTCCTCGCGCGAGAAGCGCATCGCCGCCTGGTACTTCATCCAGAACCCGTAGGGCTTCTTCTCCCCGACCTCGTCCTCGGGGATGGTCGGGAACACCGTCGCCTCCCACTCGCGGGCGGAGGCGATCCGCTTCTGGCCCACCACCTTCCGGGCGCGCTCGCGCTCGACGATCATCCGGCGGACGGACCCGGCGAGGGAGCCCAGCGATCATGAACGGCGAGGCGCCGTCGGCGATCGACCGGCCGAGGACGCCGAGCGCGGCCTCGAGGTCCCGCGCCTCGACCGCGTTGCCGAGGGCGAAGAACGGATCCGACGCCACCCGGGTCACGACCTCGTCCACGTCCTTCGCGCCGATGACCTTCCGGTCGCCGACGAAGGCGGCGAGCTTCGCGACCTCGGAGGCGAGGGCCCGCGCGTCGTCCCCGACGAGCTCGGCGAGGCGGACCTCGCCGCCCGCGTCCACCCGCTTCCCGGTCCCCGCGAGCAGCGAGGCGAGGACCGGCCCCAGCACGAGCCGCTGGTCGTTCCAGGTCCCCTCCTTCTCGAGCACCGTCGAGACGCGGCGGCCCGCGGCGGCGAGCTTCTTCACGAGCGGCAGCCGGCCGTCGATCTTCCCCGCGGCGATCAGGAGGACGTGGCCCGGCGGGAAGCCGCGCTCGAGGGCGGCGTCGAGGGCGGAGGAGTCGTCCTTCGCCGCCTTCATCTCGCGGTCGATCGCGAACTTCCCGGCCGCGCGGAGGAACGCGACGTCGGGCTCGAACCCGAACTCCCGGGTGAAGGCCTTCGCGAGCTTCTCGTCCGGCTCGCCGGCGTCGAGGTCGGCGGCGTCCCAGCCGCCCTTCGCCACGAGGGCGAGGAGGCGCCGCGCCGCCTCGCGCTGGCGGCCGTCGCTCCACGCCTTGCGCGCCGTCTCGAAGGAGGCCTCCACGTCCTCCTTCGAGGCGAGGAAGGCGGGCTCCTGCACGAGCACGACCTTGCCGCCGCCGAAGAGGCCGCCCGTCGCGACCTCGGCCGCGACCTCCGCGGGCGCGGCGGCGGCGTCGAGCTCGACGAGGTTCAGGGCGCGCTGCGCCTCCGGGACGAGGGCGCCCGCGAGCTCCCGCGCGGCGCGCAGGGCGAGGAACGCGTCGCCGTCGAAGAGGTAGACCGGCTGCGGCTTGCCCGCCTTCACGTCGGCGAGGCAGGTCTCGAGGGTGGCGCCCGCGGCGCGCGGCGTCCTAGGCCCGGCCATGGAACCACCCGATGAGCATCGACTCGAGGGCGAGCACCGGCGCGCCGTTGTGCCGGAGGGCCGCGGCGGCCCGCCGGACCTCGCGGCGGCGCCGGAGCACCTCGGCGGGAGCGAGCGTCGCCGCGGCGGCGCGGGTCGCCTCGCCGAGGTCGGCGAGGGCGAGGCCGCTCCCGCCCGCCTGCGCCGCGACGACGTCGCGGAGCCAGACGAGGAGCAGGTCGCAGAGCGCCCGCGCCTCCTCGCGATCTCCGCCGTGGTCCCGGGCGAAGGCGAGCCAGGCGCCGGCGTCGCGCGGATCGAGGGCCGCGGCGCCACGGACCGCGTTCGCCTCGGCGGCGAGGACCTCGTCGTCCGCGGCCAGGGCGCGCCCGAGGGAGCCGCCCGAGAGCGCCGCCGCGAGGCGCGCCTTGTCGGGCGGGTGCCCCTCCTGCTCGAGGCGCACCGCGAGGGCGGCCAGCGGGATGGGGGCGAAGGGGACCCGCAGGCACCGGGAGCGGATGGTCGGGAGGAGCGCGTCGGGGCTCGACGCGACGAGGAGCAGGGTCGTCTCCTCGGGCGGCTCCTCGAGCGTCTTGAGCAGCGCGTTCTGGGCCTGCGGGTTCATGGCGTCGGCAGGGTCGATGATCACGAACCGGCGCCGCCCCTCGAACCGCTTCATCGAGAGGCGGTGGTCCACGAGGTCGCGGATCTGGTCGACCACGATGTCCTTCGACGGCGTGCGCCCGCCCTTCGGCTCCCACCGCCCCGCCTTCGCCATGGTCCGCTCCTCGGCGAGGACCACGACGTCGGGGTGGACGCCCTTCTCGATCTTCCGGCACGGACCGCACGTGCCGCAGGCGTCGCCCGAGGTCGGGCCGCCGGGCCCCTCGCAGTTCGCCGCCTGGGCGAGGAGGCGGGCCGCGGTCCCCTTCCCGACACCCTCGGGTCCGCCGAACAGGTAGGCGTGGTGGAGCGCGCCCCGCCGCAGCGCGGACCGCAGCGGAGAGAGGGCGCGGTCCTGCGCGATGAGGTCGGAAAACGGCATGAGGCGGCGCGGAAGATAGCATAAGCGCCCGACCCGACGGCCGCTTTCGGGCGCGGACGGTTCGTCGGTGCACGGTCCGTGTCATGTAGGCCCATGTGCGCTCCGGAAATGGACTCCCCCGTGGACGCCGGTATCATGGTCGCCCGGAGCCCCCTCCCTAGCCCTGCTCCGCGGGGCGATGGATTTCCGGGGACAAGCGCCCATGAACATCACGCCCCTCGACATCACCCAGAAGCAGTTCCGGAAGGTCCTCCGCGGCTTCGACCGCGAGGAGGTCGAGGCGTTCCTGGGCCTCGTCGCGGTCGACCTCGAGGCGCTCCTCAAGGACCTCTCGAGCCTGCGCGAGGACAACCAGCGCAAGGCCGAGGAGATCCTCGAGTTCCGCGGCCGGGAGCGCGTGCTCCAGGAGACCCTGGTCGCGGCGCAGCGCGCGTCCGAGGAGATCCGCGACTCCGCCCGCAAGGAGGCGGAGATCACCATCGCCGACGCCGAGCTCCAGGCGGAGAAGATCGTCCAGGCCGCCCACACCCGCTTCCTCAGGATCGTGGACGACATCAACGAGCTGAAGCGCCAGCGGATCCAGTTCGAGACGAACGTCCGGACCCTGGTGGAGAGCCACGTGAAGCTGCTCGACGCCTTCCGCGAGCCCACCCGCGAGGAGGCGGTGCAGTACATCCCCGCGAAGAAGCGGACGGCGGACGAGTAGCGGCGCTCGTCCTGCTCCGACCCCCGCCAGGGACCGCCGCTCCTCAGGGTGCGGAGGGGCTGGCGCCCTGCTCCAGCCCGTGGTGCGCCACGAGCCGCAGGAGATCGTCCACGTCGAAAGGCTTGGGCAGCACCTCGTCGGCGCCGATCTCCTCGCCGCGCGCTCGCGCATGCTCTGCCGCGGTCACCACCACGACCGGCACGGCGCGTCCGTATCTGGCGCGCAGCTCTCGCGCGAACTGCCACCCGTCCATCACGGGCATGAGCATGTCGAGCAGGATGAGCGCGGGCATCCGCGCCTTCACCGCCTCGAGCGCCTGCCTTCCGTTCGCGGCGCTCCGCGCGGCGTACCCCGCTCCGCTCAGCACGAGCAAGATGACCTCGACGAGATCGGGGTCGTCGTCGACCACGAGCACGTCCCTAGGCGCGTCCATCCGCTCGCTCGGCGGCAGGCAGCCGGATCCACGCAGTCGTCTCGGAACCTGCCCGCTCCTCCCGCAGGGCTCCGCCATGGGCATCGACGATCATCCTCGCGACGGAGCGGCCGATGCCCAGGTCGTCGTACTCTCCGTACTCCTCGCGCGTCCCTTCGTCCGGCGGGAGCGGCTGGTACCGGACTCCGATCTCCGCGTCGGCGAGGTCCCCCCTCAGCAGCACGGTGACGGGTGAGCCCGACGTCGACGAGCGGAGGGCCTCGTCGATCAGGTTTCGGAGGACCATCGCGAGGCGCTCCTGGTCGGCGTGGATCCGCGGGGAGGCCGTCAGCTCGGCGCGCACCTGGTGCTCGCGCGAGGCGGTGGCCATCTCCCGGACAATCCCCTCGACGAGCGGCCCGAGCTCCACCTCCATCGGGTAAAGCTGCAGCGTCCTCGAGCGGGCACGAGCGAGCACGAGGAGGTTCTGGACGAGCCGATCGATCCGGCCGCACTGCCGCTCGATGGCCGCAGTCGATCTCCGGAGCTGTGGCGCCGCGCCGCGCGACAGGACCTGCGCGTTGGCCTTGATGACCGCCACCGGCGTCTTGAGCGAGTGGGCGGCCGCCGCGAAGAACTGATCGCGGACCCGATCCATCTGCTCGAAGTCCGTGATGTCGTGCATGACGCTGACGACGAGCCCGGCGAGCTCGCCCACCTTCTCTCGAACCGCTGCCGCGGTCGCGACGATGACGAGCTCCGGGGCGTCCGGCGGGTGCAGGACCTCCTTGTAGTGGAGCGGGCCGCCCTCCTCGAAGACACGCTGGGAGAGGAACCGATCCGGCGGGACGAGGGAGCCGTCGGGGCGCGAGACACGGAAGCGGCGGGAGAACTCGACAGCGTCCATCCCGACCAGATCGTGAAGACGCTCGCAGCGGAGCATCCGCACCGCCGCCGGATTCGCGTGCAGGATGGTCCGGTCGGGCCCGAGGAGCAGGACCCCGTCGGCGATGCTCTCCACGACCGCGGAGACGACGGCCTGGGCCCGGGTGAGACGTGTCGCGCTCCGCAGGGTCACCACGTACAGGAGGAGCCCTGCCAGGCCGACGAAGCTCCAGCCCTTCGCGGTCTCGAGGCGGGCGACGAGGGCGGGGTCTCGCGTGAACGCGTAGAGCACGGCGTCGCTGATCAGGACCCAGGCGCTCCCCGTCACGATGAAGATTGCGGTGACGGTCAAGGCGACGCGCTGCTCGGACCCATGCTCCTGGCCGGGGGAATAGGGCCACACCCGACGTCTGCTGGCACGCATCTCGAGTCCACCAAAGAGCGGAGATGGATGATCACGGGCTGGTCGGGAAGTTGGCCATCCAGCCGCGCCGGGACCACCGCGCCGAGCGATGGGACGTCGGGCTCACGGACGGCGAGCGGCAGGGCAATCATCCGCACGGGAACGCAGCGCGCGCCCGCACGTCACCGGCGGCGAGACCCCCGGAAGCGAGCAAAGTTCGCCCGCGCCGACCTCACCCGGCCTCCGACCAGCTCCGGCCGTGACCCACCTCCACGTCGAGCGGCACCTTCAGCGTCGCCGCCCCTTCCATCTCCCGCCGGACGAGCGCCTCCACCGGCGCGAGTTCCCGCTCCGCCACCTCCAGCACGAGCTCGTCGTGGACCTGGAGCAGGAGCAGCGCGTCGCGCTTCTCCCTGGCGAGCGCGGCGTGGACCCGGATCATCGCGAGCTTCACGATGTCGGCGGCCGTCCCCTGGATCGGCATGTTGATGGCGGTCCGCTCGGCGGCGTTCCGGAGCGCGGGGTTCCGGGTCGCGATGTCCGGCATGGCGCGCACGCGCCCGAAGAGCGTCCGCGACTCGCCCTTCTTCCGCGCCTCGTCCACCGCCCACTCGACGTACCGCTTCACCCCCGTGTACCGCTCGAAGTACCGGGTGATGATCGCCTGCGCCTCCGCGCCCGGGAGATCGAGCCGCTGCGAGAGGCCGAAGGCGGAGAGGCCGTAGGCGATGCCGAAGTTGAGCATCTTCGCGACCCGGCGCATGTCCGGCGTCACCGCCGACGGGTCGACGCCGTAGGTCTCGGCGGCGGTCCGGGTGTGGACGTCCTCGCGGTTCCGGAACGCCTCGAGGAGCGCCGGGTCGTCCGAGTAGTGCGCCAGGATCCGCAGCTCGATCTGCGAGTAGTCCGCCGAGAGCAGGCGCCGGCCGGGCGGCGCGACGAACGCCGCGCGGATCCGGCGCGACAGCTCCGTCCGGATCGGGATGTTCTGGAGGTTCGGGTCCGTGGACGAGAGCCGCCCGGTGGCGGCGCCGCCCGGGTTGTAGGTGGTGTGGATGCGGCCGTCCCGCGGATCGATGAGCTGCGGGAGCGCGTCGACGTAGGTCCCCTTGAGCTTCGAGAGGGTCCGGTGCTCGAGGACGAGCCGCGGCAGCTCGTGCTGCTCGGCGAGCTTCTCGAGCACGTCCTGGTCGGTCGAGGGACCGGTCTTGAGCCGCTTCAGGATCGGCAGCTCGAGCTCGGTGAACAGGACCTGGGCGAGCTCGCGCGTCGACGCGATGTTGAAGCGGCGCCCCGCCGAGGCGTGGATGCGCGTCTCGAGATCTGCCATCGCCTTCCCGAACTCCTCGCTCATCCCGGTCATGGCGCCGCGATCGACGAGGATCCCGGCGCGCTCCATCTCGAAGAGCACGGGCACGACCGGCGCCTCGACGTCGCGGTAGAGCGCGCCGAGCCCCGCCTCCCCGAGCGCCCGCTCCAGGGCGGGGGCGAGATCGGCGATGGCCGCGGCGCAGGGGCCCGCCCACGCCCCGACGGTGTCGACCTCCAGCCCCTCCGCCGCGACCCGCTCGGACTTGCGCGCGGCGTCGCCGCCGCTCGGGTCGCGGGGCAGCTCGCAGCTGATCCGCTCGCGCACCACGTCGGCGAGGGCGTGCTCGCGCCGGGTGGGGAGCAAGAGCCGGCTCGCGAGCTCGGTGTCCATGCCCGGCGCCCGGAGCGCGAGCCCGAGCTGCGCGAGGGCGTGGGCCGCCGCCTTCCGGTCGTGGGCGTGGACCGGGCGGTCCCCCTCGACGAGGGGGCGGAGCGCGTCTCGCACGGCGTCGCGGGCGAGCTGGGCCGGGACGCCGAGGTAGCGGTGGCCGAGGGGGACGTAGAAGGCCCGGCCGCCGCCGGCGAGGGCGACGCCGAGCACCGGATCGGTGCGCGGCGCCGGGCCGGCGAGGACGAACCGGAGCCCCGCCGCGGGCGCGCCCCGCAGCGCCTCGACGGCGGCGGCGAGCGCGGCCGGGTCGCGGACCACCTCGGTCTGCTCGGCGCGGGCGGTGGGTGGCGGCGCCGGCAGGTCCTTCAGCAGGCGCGAGAACTCGAGCTCGCTGAAGAGCGCCCGCGTCTTGGCGTCGTCCGGCGCCTTGCGGCCGAAGGAGTCCGGCGCGAACGGGAGGGAGAGGTCGCAGCGCAGCTCCACCAGCCTGCGATTCATCCGGAGCCGCTCGGCGTTCGCGACGATCTTCTCCCTCAGCTTCTCCCCGCCCCGGGCCACCGCCTTCGGGATCTCCTCCGGCCGCCGGAGCAGCTCCTCGACCGTGCCGAAGTGGCGGATGAGGGCCGCCGCCGTGACCTCGCCGACGCCGGGGATCCCGGGGACGTCGTCGATCTTGTCGCCCAGGATCGCCATGTAGTCGACGACCTGGTCCGGTCGGATGCCGAGCTTCTTCTCCACCTCGGCCGGGCCGGTCCACCCTCCCCGCCCGCTCGCCTCCGCCATCGGATCGTAGAGCGTGACCTTGCCGTCGACGAGCTGCGCGAAGTCCTTGTCGCCGGTGACGACGACGACCTCCCAGCCGCAGCTCCCGGGCGCGGCAGGCGAGCGTCCCGATGACGTCGTCCGCCTCGACCCCCGGCTCCTCGACGATGGGGACGGAGAGGGCCCGCGCCACGTCGCGGACGAGGGGGAACTGGGACTTGAGGTCGTCCGGCGCCTCGGGGCGGTTCGCCTTGTAGCCGGGGTCGATGTCGTGGCGGAACGTGCGCCGCCCGGCGTCGAAGACCAGCGCGACGTGCGTCGGCGCGTGCTCGCGCAGCGCCTTGAGGAGCATCGTCGTGAAGCCGTAGGCGGCGTTGGTGGGAACGCCCTTCGTGGTCGAGAGGTGCGGGATCGCGTGGTAGGCGCGGAAGATGAACCCCGAGCCGTCGATGAGCGTGAGCGTGGGCATGCGCGGAGGTGACGATAGCCTAACGGCCCCCGCTCCAGCCGGCGCAAACGTGCGGTCGCGGCCCTCGGGGGCACTCCCGGAGGAGCCCGCCGGCCGCGCCCCGGGACCACGTCCGGCCTACCGGACGCGGATCTGCCAGGTGGTCTTGCCGCCGGCCGCGTCCACGAGCACGAGCGAGGACAGCCCGGCGGCGAGGCCGAAGACCGAGACGGTCTCGCCCACGACGGAGACCCGGGCGACGCCGTTCTCCTCGATGAGCACTCGCGCCACGCCGGGCGCCCTGGAGCTTGCGCTCCTCGGCCACCCCGAGCACGAGCTCGTTCGCGGCGGCGACGGCGGCGGCGCGGACGACCGGGCGGCGCGCCGCGTCCACGGTGACGTCGTAGGTCACCGTGGCGCCGTCGGCGAAGGCGATCTCGAGGGCGCCCCGGCCGCCGCGGACCGCCGCGACCGTCACCCGCTGCGCCGCGACCTGCACGTGGAGGAGGTCGGGATCGGTCGTCGTGACCCGCGTCACGGGCTGCTGGAACTCCAGGGTCACCACCTGCCGCTCGGCGAGGGCGAGGGGCGCGCCGGCGGCGGGGACCGCCGCGGCGAGGAGCGTCGCGATCAGCGCAGCGCGCATCGGATCTTCTCCGCACAGATGAAGTACTCGTCGCCGTGCTCGACCCGCCGCTTCGAGATGCGCTCGCCGCGGAACCAGGTCCCGTTCGAGGAGCCGAGGTCCTCGACCCACCAGCCCCCCTCCTCGCGGAAGAAGGCGGCGTGCTCGCGCGAGATCTTCGCGCTGTCGATGACGAGGTCGCAGTGGCCGCCCCGGCCGATGACGAACCGTTCCCCCTCCACCTCGACCACCGTCCCGTCCTCGCGCCGGAGCGCCAGGGCGCCCGGGCGGATCCCCAGCGGCGGCAGCGGCGGCGAAGCGGCGGGGAGCGGCGGCGCGGCGACGGGCGCCGGGACCGGCGGCGGCCGCGCGGCGATGTCGCGCTCGAGCCGCTCGGCGGTCTCGAGCACGCGCTCGGTCACCAACCGGCGCTCCCGCGCGGCGGGCGCGAGCGGCTCGGCGGCGTCGGCGACCGCCGCCCCGGGCACGATGTACCCGTGGAGGCGCGCGTACGCGTGCATCGCCTCGTTCACGAGGCCGTCGCGGTCGGAGCCCATCTCCTCCGCCATGCGCCCGTACACGTCCCAGAGGTGGTCCGCGACGGGGATCTGCTTGATTCGAGCGGGGCACCCGTTCACGGTACCGCACCCGCCGCCCCGCCGGAAGGAACCGCCGCGGGCGGAGTCGCACCCGCGCCCACCGCGGCGGTGGCGCTAGTGAATCGTGTTGGCCGCGCCGTTGGTGAAGGTCGGCGAGCCGTCGAGCACGATCCCCCCGGCGTACGGCACGAGGAGCCGCGGCCCGTTTCCCCCACCCCACACGCTCCGGTCGAAGGGCACCACCGCCCGAGGATTGACGATCGAGCCGGCGGATGGCGTGAGCCGGAACTGGACCCGGGCGTCGGAGGCGGAGGTGTCGATGTTGATCGCGAGGTCACGGGGCACGACCGCGGTCGGCTGCTCGAGCGCGAGGGTGAAGCCGAGGGCCGGGCCCGTCTGGCCGGCGGGCGCCTCGACGACGTAGCCGTTCCGCCGGGCGAGCCGCACCTGCTGCAGGAGCTGGCAGCGCTCGCGGCAGGCCGCGTCGCAGGCGTTCGCCGGCGCGGGCAACGGCACCCCGGTGGGCCAAGGTGCCGCCGGAGGGAGCGGGCACGACGCGGCTTGAGGGGCGCCTCGTCCTGCCAGAGGACCTGGAACGGCACGCCGATCTCCGGGCGGCCGACGTGGAGCGCGGACGGTCCCCGACCCGCGCAGGAGGACGTAGCCGCTCGCGCGGAAGGTCGCGGCGAAGAACGGCGGAATCCCCGGCGCGGTCGAGGCGGGGAGCTCGTCCACGCACCGGTTCCACGCGGCGAGCGTCGCCGCGCTCGGCGCCGGCGTGCTCGCATCCAGCACGCGGTGCCCGAGCCGGACGTACCCGCCTGGCCGGATCGGGTCCGGAGCGACGACATCGGTGATCGTCGCCTCGAAGGTCGTGCAGGTGCCGAGGCCTGTCGGATCGATGACGACCGTGTCACCGGCGCGGACGCCGAGGGTCGGGTCGAACAGCCGCACCGCGCTCGAGACCGAGCCGCCGGGCGCGGTCTGCTGGAGCGCGAGCCACGGCGTTCCGTCGTTGCCGGCCTCCGCGCGCAGCCCGAACAGCCCCGGGAGGATCCCCTCGCGCACCGCGACCCAGTGATCGGTCGGGGTGTACCCGGGCGTGAGCGTGACCGCGGCGGCGAGGCGGGCCGACGTTCACGTGGCTCACGGTGCCGGCGCCCGAGGGGTCGGCGAGGGTGATCCACTGCGTGCCCGGTGGTGCCGGCGGGGCGGGTCGGCGTCACCGCCGCGTGGATCGTCGTGCGGAGGAGCTGCTGCGGTCGGGATGTCCCAGCGCGCGAGGTCGACGAACGCGAGGGTGCCGTCGGAGATCGCGACGCCCGCCGCGGCGGTGGACGCCCGCCAGCCCGCGTTCGCGGCGATCTTCATGTAGGTCCCGGCGTACTGCGGCTCGAGGTCCGACGGCGGGTTCGCCGGCGGGCCGAGGACGCCCAGCGCGCTCGCGAAGCCGCCGGTCGTCGGCAGCGGCGCCCGGTAGGGGGCGTGCATCGTCCCGACGGGCGTCGGGTCGAGCACGAGCGCGTTCGTCGAGGGGTCGAGGGCGACGACGCCGCAGTCGATCTCCGCGCGGAGGCCGCAGCCGGACTCGTCGAGGACCGCGTAGACGCGGTCCACCGCGGTCCCCACGAAGGCGGTCGCGTCGAGGGCGCTCGCGACCGGGGACGAGAGGCCGCCGTTCGGGCGCAGCAGGTCCGCCTCGACGAGGTGCGCGGCGGCGACGAGCCGCGTGGGCGCGAGGGCGTCGAGCGCGGCGGCGAGCACGGGCACCGGGCCCGTGAGGTCGATCCGCGCGACGCCCGGGACGCCGGGGGGGATCCGATCGCGGCTCGCCGCGAACACCTGCGTCCGGTCGCCGCGGACGACCGCGAGGTCCAGCGGCTGGAACCCGAGGGGCGCCGAGACGGCGACCGTCGCGAGGGCCGGATCGATGGAGGTGCCGTCGCCGGCGGGCGACCGGTGGAACGTGACGACCGCCACCCGCTCGCCGGCCAGGGCGGCGACGAGCTGTACGGTCCCGAGCCGAGGCCGGGTCGAAGGGGAGCGCCGCGAGGGCGAGGATGTCCGCGCCGAGTTCCACCGGGGGCCCGACCACTGCGCCGTCGGCGGCCCAGGTCCGGATCACCTCGAGCCTCGAGCCACCGAGCCACGGCAGGTCGCCGGCCGTCACCGCGACGAGCAGGTCCGGGTTGCCGTCGCCGAGGTCCGCGGCGACGAGCAGGAGCGGCCGCCCCGGGACCGGGTAGACGAGGGTGCGGAGCGGCAGCGGCGCGGGGAGGAGCGTGTCGTCGATCCCGTCGATGAGGGTGAGGTCGTTCGAGGCCGAGTTCGCGACGGCGATGTACGGCCGGTACCGGAGGACCGTGCTCACCGCCGCCGGGTCGAGCCCGGACCTGGTGGTCACGCCGCGGAACACGGCGACGGCCGACGGCTCGGCGAATGCGGCGCCGGTCGCCGGCGCGGACGCGCTGGTGCACGCGGTGAGGGCGGCGGCGAGCGCCGCGATGGCGACGATGCGGTTCGTCACGGCGTCGCTCCCGGTGATCCTGCGCGGGCGCCGCCCGGCGAACGCGGCGTGCTCGGGCGCGTCGAGCGGCACGTCGATGGGCGTCACGAAGCTGTCCGCGTACGAGCCGACCCACAGGCGCGCGGTCGTCCCGATCACGGCGGGGTCCACGGCGAGGCCGAACGGGTTGTGGCCGAGCACCGGGCCGCCGGTGACGCTCGTCGGTCCGGAACGCCACGAGCGACGTGGGTCTCGTCGTCGTAGATCCAGAGCGAGCCCTCGTCGACCGACACCGCCGCCACGACGTCGCGGCGGTCCGGGGCCCACGCCGGGAGGCGCGGGAGCACCCGGACGTCCTGCGCGCCGTGGCCGATGTCCAGGACGGAGACGAGCTGCGGATCGACGCCGCCGAACGCGTTGTCGACGAGGTCCACCACGAGGAGGAGCCCGCCGTAGTCGGTGGTGCGGCCGCCGGCGGCGGCGGCCGAGACCGGGTCGTAGAGGCGGGCGGTGAGGTAGGCGCGGATCGGGACGCCCGGCGCGCGGGGCGTCCGCCCGGGCGTCGATCGGAGTTGGCGAGGGCGATCGCGCGGAGCTCGAGGCCGGCGGGGAGCGCCGGGAAGGTCGCCGAGCCGAGCCGGCACCCGCCGGCTCCGGGGGGAGCGTGAGGTCGCAGCCGCCGAGGTCGAGCCAGCGGAGCGGCGTCGTCGAACCCGTCGCGAGCCCGGCCATGAAGAGCCGGTCGCGGTCGCGGTCGTAGGCGAACCCGCGGATCGGTCCCACCCCCACCGCGACGTTCCGGGGGGGGCGGAGGGTGACGAGGTCGAGCTCGCCAATCCAGGCGACGGCGTTGGCCGTGGTGAGGTACCCGGTGAAGGCCCTGGCCTTCCCCCCGCCGCAGGCGATGGCCACCGGGAAGGGATCGGCGACCCCCGTCCCGACGGAGATCCCGCAGCGCGCCCCGGGGGCGGTGCAGGAGAGCTGCCCGCTCAGGGGGTCCTCGGCGACGACGTTGAGGGTGTTCGAGCCGCGGGTCGCGAACACCGCGCGCGGCGTGTCGATGGCGGTGCCGCACGCCTCGGCGTCCGGGACGGCGGCCCCCCACGCCTCGGTGCGGGCGAGGGCGAGGTCGCCGCCGAAGGACCGGACGTTGATGGCGTCGTCGAGCCGCACGGTGTCCGTGTCCACGGTCACCGGGTCGAACGTCGTGAGGGTGCCGCCGGTGGTCTCGTCGTAGAGCAGGTCGGCGTTGGACGAGAGGACGAGGAGCCGCCCGCTCGAGCCGGGGGTCGCGATGCCCCGGGAGTCCACGGTCATCCCGGTCGGCAGCCGGATCCCGCCGAGCGGCGCCGGCTTCGGCATGACCTCCGCCCCGCACGCCACGACCAGCGCGACCGCGCACCACGCGAGCCTCCTCACGCCCCCGACACTCCTCACCCCGAGCCTCCTCACGCCTGCGGCTGCTGCGGCTGCGGCGGGAGCTCCGCCTGGATCTTCCGGAAGTCGGCGACGTCGGAGAAGAGCGACGCGACCCGGCGCATGAGGCCGAGCCGGTTCGCGCGGAGCGCCGGCTCCTCCGCCATCACGAGCACGTCGTCGAAGAACTTCGCCACCGCGGGCTCGAGGGTCGCGACGTTGCGGAGCACGGCCGGGTAGTTCCGGTGCTCCCGGAAGGAGACCGCCTCCGCCTCGACCCGCTCGAGCTCCGAGAGGAGCCGCCGCTCCGCCTCGTCGCGCAGGAGCGCGGGGTCGACCCGCGCGGCGCCGGGGCCGCCGGCCTTCTCCTGGATGTTCGCGACGCGCTTGAAGGCCACCGCGAGCGGGACGAAGTCCGGGCGGGCCTTCACCTCGGCGAGCGCCTCCAGGCGCTGCCGCGCGTCGACCACATCGTCGAACCCCGCCGAGAGGACCGCCTCGACGAGGTCGGGCGGGAACTCCTCGCCCCACTGCGCCTTGAGCCGGCCGCGCACGAAGTCGAGGACCTGCTCGGCCACGACGGCGCGGTCCTGGGCGAGCTTCACGCCCTGCAGCGCGTTCAGCGTCTCCTCGATGGCCGCCGAGAGCGACAGGTGGTAGCGCCGGTCGAGGAGGATGCGGAGGATGCCGATGGCGGCGCGGCGCAGGCCGAAGGGGTCCGCCGCGCCGGTCGCCTTCTCCCCCACCCCGACGATGCCGACGAGCTGGTGGAGCCGGTCGGCCAGGCCGACGAGCGCGCCGAGATCGCCGCGCGGCATCTCGCCGGTGGCGCCCACCGGGCGGTAGTGGTCCTCGATGGCGTCGGCGAGCTCGGGCTTCATCCCCTCGGCGCGGGCGTAGTGCGCGCCCATGATCCCCTGCAGCTCGGGGAACTCCCCGACCATGCCGGTGGTGAGGTCGGTCTTCGCGAGCCGCGCGACCTCGAGGACGTCGGGGACGAGCCCCTCCTGCCGGAGCGCCCGCGCCAGCGCCGAGGCGATCGCGCCCATCCGGTGGGTGCGGTCGAGCTCGCTGCCGAGCTTCGCCTGGTAGGTCCGCCGGCCGAGCGCCTCGATCCGATCGCGCAGCTTCTTCTTCCGGTCCTCCTCGAAGAAGAACCGCGCATCCGCGAGCCGGGCGCGGAGCACGCGCTCGTAGCCGTGGCGCGCGACCCTGGGGTCCTTCACCGGGGTGCCCGCCACCGCGACGAAGCGGTTCTTGAGCCGGCCGTTCGCGTCCACCACCGCGAAGTAGCGCTGGTGGCTGCGCATCTCGGAGACCACCACCTCGCCTGGCAGCTCGAGGTTCTGCTTCTCGAACTCGCCGGCGATGCCGGTCGGGATCTCGACGAGGTTCGTCACCTCGTCGACGAGCCCCGGGTTCTCGAGGGCGCGGCCGCCGGCGGCCTTCGCCGCCTTCGCGACCTCCCGCTCGACGAGGGCGCGCCGCTCGACCGGGTCCACGACGACGAAGGCCTTCCGGAGCTTCGCCACGTAGTCCTCGGGCGTGCCGGTGAGCCTGATCGCCTTCGGCGCCTTGAACCGGTGGCCGTAGGTGACGGAGCCCGACACGACCTCGCCGTGGCGGACCTTGAGCGGGCGGCCGCCGTGGAGCGCGACCATCCAGCGGATCGGCCGGGCGAAGGTCACGTCGTCGAAGCGCGAGCGCATGGACTTCCGGAACCTGAGGCCCGCGACGAGCCGGTCGAGGAGCGCCGGGAGGACCTGCTCCGCCTTCCGGCCCTTCTCGACCTTCGTCACCGCGACCCGCTCGCCCTTCGGGGTCACCTTGCGCTCGAGGGCGGAGACGTCCACCCCCTGGCTCCTCGCGAAGCCGAGGGCGGCCTGGGTGGGCTTCCCCTCCCCGTCGAAGGCCTGCGCCACCGGCGGGCCGAAGGCCTCGGTCCGCGCGTCCGCCTGCTTCGGCGCGACCTCGCGGGCCCAGACCGCGAGCCGGCGCGGCGAGCCGACCGCCTTCACCTCGCCGTGGCCGAGCCGCGCGTCGTCGAGCGCCTTGAGCCAGGTCCCGCTGGAGCTGCTCGATCGCCGCCGGGACGAAGCCCGCCGGGAGCTCCTCGGCGCCGATCTCGAAGAGAAGGTCCGCCATGGTCACTTCGCCTCCCGCGACTCGCGCGCGAGCCGCGCCGCCTCGACCGCCTTCTTCCGCTGGGCCGGCGGGAGCAGCGGGAACCCGAGCGCCTCGCGCGACTCGAGGTAGCCCTTCGCGCACTGGTGCGCGAGGGCGCGGACGCGCCCGATGTACGCCGCGCGCTCGGTGACGCTGATGGCGCCCCGGGCGTCGAGGTTGTTGAAGGTGTGCGAGCACTTCAGGCAGTAGTCGTAGGCCGGGAGCGGGAGCTTCAGCTCGATGAGCCGCTTGCACTCGGCCTCGTAGACGTCGAACAGGCCGAAGAGCATCTTCGGGTCGGAGGCGCGGAAGGAGTACTCGCTCATCTCCACCTCGTTCCGGTGGAAGACCTCGCGGTACTTCACGCCCTTCACCCACTCCACGTCGAAGACGTTCTCGACGTCCTGCAGGTACATCGCAATCCGCTCGAGCCCGTAGGTGAGCTCCGCCGCGACCGGCCGCACCTCGAACCCGCCCGCCTGCTGGAAGTAGGTGTACTGGGTGATCTCCATCCCGTCGCACCAGACCTCCCAGCCGAGGCCCCAGGCGCCGAGGGTCGGGCTCTCCCAGTCGTCCTCGACGAAGCGGATGTCGTGCTCGAGCGGATCGATCCCGATGGCTCGAAGCGACCCGAGGTAGATCTCCTGCACGTCGGGCGGGTTGGGCTTGAGGATCACCTGGAACTGGTGGTGCTGGTACAGCCGGTTCGGGTTCTCGCCGAAGCGGCCGTCGGCGGGGCGCCGCGAGGGCTCGACGTACGCGACGCTCCAGGGCTCGGGTCCGAGCACGCGCAGGTAGGTGGCGGGGTTCATGGTCCCGGCGCCGACCTCCTGGTCGTATCCCTGGGCGAGGATGCAGTTCCGGCTCGCCCAGTACGACTGCAGCTTCAGGATGAGGTCCTGGAAATACACGCGTGCTCTCCTTGGGTTCGCGCGCGGGACGCCCGTCCTGCGGCCTTCGGGAACCGGCACGGTAGGGCGCTAAGACCGTGATGTCAAATGGAGATCTCGCCCGCGCGGGGGAGCCCGGCGACGGCTCCGACGCGCCCCACGACGCGCGCCGCGACCCGGCAGCCGAAGGCCGCCGCCCGCTCCAAATCGGGCAGCGGGAGCTCCGCCGGGGACGGCCACCGCGCGAGCGCGGCGAGCAGCCCCGCCACGAAGGCGTCGCCGGCGCCGGTCGTGTCCACGACCGCGACCAGCTCGGCCGGGACCCGCAGCACGTCGCGACCGCGGCGGAGGAGCGCCCCGCCCGCCCCGAGGGTCACGCAGGCGAGGCCGACCCCCATCTCGACGAGCCGCGCCGCCGCCCGCTCGGGGTCGGCGACGCCGGCGCACAGCTCGACCTCGTCGTCCGCCACCTTCGCGACGGCGCAGCCCGGGAGGACGTCGGCGCACAGCGCGCGCAGCGGGGCGACGTCGTCCCACAGGTGGAGCCGCACGTTGGGATCGAAGGAGACGAGCACCCCGAGCTCCCGCGCCGCCGCGACCGCGGCGCGGAGCGCGGCCTGGCCCGCGGGAAGGACGTGGGCGGAGGAGCCGACGTGGAGCCACCGGGCGCGGGCGAGGAGGCCGCGGTCGACGTCGGCGGGGGCGACGAGCTTGTCCGCGGAGAACCGCGCGTTCGGCGAGAAGAACGTCCGCTCGCCCCGGTCGTCGAGGGCGACGAACCACATCCCGGTCGGCCGCTCCCGCGCGAAGCGGAACGCGCAGGCCACGCCCTCGGCGGTGAGCCGGCGCGCGAGGAGCCGCCCGAAGGGATCGTCCCCGACCACGCCGCGGAAGGCGACGCGCTGGCCGAGGCGCGCGAGGCCGGTCGCGACGTTCGCCGGCGCGCCGCCGGCGCAGACCTCGAACGTCTCGCAGGCCTCGAGGGGGCCGCGGGTCCGGGGCAGGAGATCGACCAGCGCCTCGCCGAAGCAGAGGAAGTCTAGGTCACGCGACACGATGCCTCCACCTGGACTTTGGACGACCTGGACCTGGACGACCTGGACCTGGACCTGGTCCACGTCCACCTCCACGTTCACTCACCGAGCACGCTCGCGACCTCGTCCAGGAACCGCCGCGCCGACAGCCGGCGCCCGAGCTGGTGCTCGATGAACGCGGCGAGGGCGTCGCGCGCCTCCCGGCCGGCGGGCGGCGCGAGCCGCTCCGTCGCGGCGGCCGCGAGGCCGCCCTCGGCGAGGCGGGCGAGGGCGGCGGCGGACTCCGCGGCGAGCCACGGGGCCGCGGGCGACGCGAGCGGCGCGCAGGAGGCGCACAGGAGGCCGCCGTGGCCCGGGTCGAGCCGGACCGGGCGGCCCGCGTCGAGGGCGCGGCCGCAGCGGGCGCAGGCGTCGAGGCGCGGCAGGAGGCCCGCCGCCCGGAGCGCGCCGAGCTCGAAGGCCCGCAGCGCCGCCGGGCGCGCCGGCGCGGCGTCGAGCGCCCCGAGGTAGGCGACGAGCAGGTCGAAGAGGTCGTCGTGGGGCTCGTGATCGCGGACCAGCTCGCGGGCGAGCTCGACCGCATAGGCCGCGCAGGCAATCCGGGCGAGGTCGCCGCGGATCCCGCCGAAGGCGTCGAGGGGCGAGACGGAGTCGAGGCCGAGGAGCTCCGCGCCCGGCCGCTCCCGCACCTCCGCCGCGACGAGCGTGAACGGCTCGAGCGCCCCGCCGAACCGGCGGCGCGAGGCCCGGGCGGCGCGGGCGAACGCCGACACCTTCCCTCGCTCGCGCGAGAGGAGCGTGACCACCCGGTCGGATTCTCCGGTGTCCACGGTCCGGAGGACGATCGCCGTGAGCTTGCCCCGCTTCACCGCCGGAGCCTACCAGCGCGCCAGGTAGCGCGCGAAGCGGGGCCCCGCCGCCTCGACCTCGACGGACGGCTCCCTCGCCCGCGCGGACTCCAGCGCCGCGGCGAAGGCCTCCCCGAGCGCGCGCTGCATGAACGGATCGAAGAGCCCGGGGGAGAACGCGAGCGTCACCCGCGCGCCGTCGTCGGCGAACCCGTCGAACGACAGCGTCGAGCCGCGGTGGAAGACGCCCCAGCGGTTCGCCGCCTGGCGCAGCGCCCGCTCCGGCGAGATGACGGTCATGAGCAGCCGGTACAGCGGGCCCGAGAAGAGGGTCCGGTTCCGCGCGCGGATCCAGGCGAGGAGCTCCGGGTCCGGCAGGTCCCTCGCCTCGCCGAGCGCGTGGAGCAGGGCGCAGAACTGCGCCTCGGGGATCCAGTCGCTGTCGATCGGGGGGTCCGAGACGAGGTGCTGCAGCGGCGCCGGGAGCCGGCGGAGCACGTCGGCCGATTGTCCCTCGAGGAACGTCCGGACGAGCGAGCCCTTCGCGACCGAGGGTGGGTACGCGGCGAGACCGCCGGGCAGGCCCCGGACGTACCGCTCGAAGCTCGGTCCTGCCGCCGTTTCCCGCACCGAGGTGTCCCCCGGCCGCCCCCCGGCGGCCACCGGCCGGGACGTATACCGCGGGCGCGCCGCGGCGGCGAGGTCGATCAGCTTCGCAGCAGCGCCCAGAGCACCCCGGCGGCGGCGGCGAAGGCGAGGACGACCGCCGCCACCGTCCCGGCCGAGGCCCCCGCCCGCCGGCGGCGCGTCGCCCCGGCGGCGGGCCCGACCCCCTCCTCGAACCGCAGCACCACCTCGTTCGCGTCGAGCCCGACCGCGGCGGCGTAGGCCTTGAGGTACCCGATCGCGTAGGCGCGGGGAAGCATCCGGCCCTCCTCGCCCGACTCGAGCGCCTCGATCACCCCCGGCGCGAGCTTCATGGCGCGCGCGACCTCGTCGCGCGCCAGGCCGCGCAGCTCGCGCTCGCGCGCGAGCCACCGGCCGAAGGCGGCGAGCCGCTCCGCGGTGTCGGACGGGTGGTCCAAGGCTCACTCGAGGAGCGACAGGCTCCGGCGGCACTCCTCGCCGTCGGCGGTGCCGTTGCCGAGCTCGCGGCAGCGCTCGAACGAGTCCCGGGCGCCCGGGACGTCCCGCGCCTTCATGCGCGCGACGCCGAGCTGCAGGTGCGCGTCGGGGATCCGCTCGCAGAACCGGGCGTAGGCCGAGAGCTCGTCGAGCGCCTCCTTCGTGCGGCGCTCGTCGAGGAGCGCCCGGCCGAGGTCGCGATGGCCGCGGCAGTACCCGGGGGTCCCGGTCACGCAGGCGCGGAGCTGCGCGAGCCCCTCGTCCTTGCGCCCCGCGCGATAAATCGCGAGCCCCTTGTTGCACCGGGCGACGTAGGGCTCCTTGTAGAGCATGTTCTCGAGCGCCGCGTCGAACTCGCGGGTCGCCTCGTCGAAGCGCCCGGTGCGGGCGAGGAGCTGGCCCAGATCGTTGTGCGCCTCGGAGAAGGTCGGCCGCTGCGCGATGGCGCGGCGGTAGGACTTCTCGGCCTCGTCGAGCCGCCCGAAGCCGAGGTCGAGGACGAGGCCGCGGCCGCGGTGCGCGTCGGCGAAGCCGGGGTCGATGGCGAGGGCGGCGTCGAACTCGCGCAGGGCGTCGGGCCACCGGCCCTGGCCGAGCGCCTCGACGGCGAGGTCGTGGTGGATCTCCGAGCTGTGCCGGTCCTTCGCGGACGGACCGTGGACGCAGGCGAGGGCGGCGGCCGCGGCGAGCGCGGCGAGGCGGGGCAGGGTCCGGCGGAGGTCCATGTGGGGAGGGGGCGGCGCTAGAACGAGGCGAGGAGGCGGGCGACGCGGGCGGGGTCCTGCGCGCCGCTCCCGCCGGGGGCCGCCCCCGGCGCCTCGCCCGGCGGGCGAGGCGGCGAGAAGAGCGGGATCCGCTTGAGGGTCCGGTCCTGCACGTCGGCGGCGAGGTTCCGGAAGTTCAGGTTGTCGAGCATGAACCCCATCGACTCGAGGAACTGGAGCCCCTCCACCTCGACGTCCCGGTACTCGTCCACGGTGAGCTGCCGGCGGTCGTGGACGTAGAGGACGTTCTCGCCGCTCTTGGGGAGGTGGAGGGCGACGTAGATCGAGAAGGAGCCGTTGCCGTTCCGGATCCCGATGAGGTGGCCGAAGACCTGCTGCGAGGACTTCCCTGGGATCGAGACTTGAGGCTGGTTGATCGACTCCACGACCGCGACCACCTGCTCGCGCATCGCGGGGACCCACGTCAGGCTCGGATCGGGCTGGAACACGCGCTCTCCCCGCGCTCACCGCGCGTCGATGACGAACTCCTCGGTCTTGTCGTCCATCTCGAGCGCGGTGCGGGAGGTCTCGACGAGCGGCACGTCAATCATCACGTGGTCGCCGCCGACGTTCCCCTCCCCCACCACGACCCGCAGCGCCACGTCCCGGCTGAACGCGAGCCGCTCGCCGCCGAGCCGCTTGGTCGCGGCGAGCGTGAGCTTGTTCGAGCCCGGGCGCAGGTACTTCGTGATCTCCATGACGAGCGACGGCTCGGTCGACTTCACCTCGCGGATCCACTGCGCGTTGATGAAGATGGCGAGGTCGAACTGCGGGCCGGGCGGCGTCTGCTCGGTGACGAGGAAGTAGCGGCGCGTCACCTGGGGGGCGCCGAAGGAGTACGCTCCCGCGGAGCTCCCGTTCGGCGGCGGGCTCGACGACACGCCGCCGCCCGAGCCCGCGCGCTGCGCCTGGCCCGGCGTGCGCGGGGCCTCGGCGCCCTTCACGGCGTAGCCCTTCGCCTGGATGTCGAGATTGCCCTTGTCGTCGATGACGACGGTGCAGTTCTCGAACTTCTGGCTCGTGACGCCGTCGATGGGCACGCCGTTGAGCGACACCGACGGCGCGGCCGCCGCCGGGGCGGACGCGCCGAGGAGCGCGGCGGCGATCGCGAGTGCAAGTGGGCGCATCCGTTCGCCTTCGTAGCCCCGTGCGGTGTCGCCCGTCAAGAAGCCGGCCCCGGGGGCGCTCGGTGGCTCCCCTCTCCGACGCACGAGGGGGCCTCCGCATTCCGCGCGCGTCGCGCGCACCTCTGCCCACCGTCCCTACACCCCGTGGACGTCGGGACCCCAGACGACCTTGTGGATCTGCAGGGAGAGGCGGGCGTCGAGGCCGCTCTCGAGGAGCCAGCGCGCGAGGTCCTTCGGGTCGACCCTCCCCCAGGCGGGCGAGAAGAGGACCCCCACCCGCTCGGTGAGCCGGTGCTCGCGGACAATCGCCTCGGACCAGCGGAAGTCGTCCTCGGAGCAGACGACGAACTTCACCTCGTCGTGGGGCATCAGCCGGTCGAGCCAGCGGAGATCGGTGGCGGGCTCCCCCGACCCGGGGGTCTTCACGTCCGCGATCCGGATGGCGGAGGGCGGGAGCGCGTCGAGCGGGCGCTGCCCGTGGGTCTCCACCGCGACCTCGTAGCCGCGCGCGACCAGGTCGTCGACAAGGTCGGGCAGCTCGCGCTGCAGCATCGGCTCGCCGCCGGTGAGGCAGACGAAGCGGGTCGGGTGGCGCGCGACCGCGGCGAGGATCTCCTCCCGCTCCATGTCGCGCCCTCCGTGGAACGCGTAGGCGGTGTCGCAGTAGCCGCAGCGGAGGTCGCATCCGGTGAAGCGGACGAAGACGCACGGCCGCCCCGCGCGGCTGCCCTCGCCCTGGATCGAGAAGAAGATCTCGGTGACCCGCATCCGGGGTCTTCTAGCGCACCGGGACCGCGGACGCGACGTCGGTCGCCGCCGCGCTCACTGGACCGGCACGGGGCCGGCGACGGCGAACGCCGGCGGGTGCTCCTCGCCGAAGGCCCGGCGCAGCCGCCGGAGCTCGGCGCGGACCTTCTTCGGGTAGCCGTGGAACCGCGTCGGGATCCCGCCGTCGCCCTCGCGCAGGTAGCCGAGGATCCGGTTCGGCCCGGCGTTGTAGGCCATGAGCGCGACCTCCTCGCGCCCGAAGGCGTCGAGGAGCCGGCGGAGGTAGCGGATGCCCGCCCGGAGGTTGGTGGACGGGTCGTGGAGGTCCGCCCACTCGAGGCCCGCGCGCTGCGCCTCGCGGCGGAGGGTCGGCTCGCGGAGCTGCATGAGCCCGAGCGCCCCCCGGTCCGAGACCGCGTCCAGATCGTAGGAAGACTCCACCTCGATGATCGCGAGCACGAGGAGCGGATCGATGCGCGCGAGCTCCGCCTCGAGGACGAGCGTCCGCGCGAGGATGCGCCGATCCGGGTCCGGCAGCGCCGGCATCCGGAGCTCGAGCCGGTCGTCGACCCGCTCCACCCAGCCCGGCGGCCCGGGCTCGGTGCCGGTCTCGACCCACGCCCGGACGTCCGCCTCGGACGCCGGGCGCAGCCCGGTCCCCAGGGGCGCGGGGACGAGCACGACGGCGCCGAGCGTCAGCGCGCCGAGCGCGGTCCCCGCGAGCCGGGTGGGCCGGGACCACGTCATCAGGTCCGCTTCTCCTTCGCGAGCGCCTCGACCTGCGCCGCGACCGCGTCGACGCGCTTCTGCAGCGCCTCGATGTCCGAGTGCGTCGGGATGCGGAAGCGGTTGGCGGTGCGCTTCACCGCGTCGTCGATGGCCCGCTCGAGGTCACGGCGCTGCGACGTGAGCCGCTCGCCGAACTCGCGGGCGTGGCGCTTCACGTCGTCGGGGGAGAACCCCGCCGCGTCGGCGAGCTTGCCGAGGACCTTCTCGGCCTCCGCCTCCGCCGCGTTCACGCCGGCGAGGGCGCTCGACCACGCGTCCTTGAACGTCTCCCTCAGGTCCGGCATGGCTCAGCTCTCCGCGGACAGCCGGGCCGCCTTGCGGCCCTTCTTCGGGGAGGTCTTCGCGATCTTCCTGGAGAGCTTGTCGATCTCGCGCGACAGCTCCTCGACCTGGTCGCGGGACGCGACGCCGAGGAACGCGATCGTACGGCCCTGTAGGTCCATCACCCTCTCCATCGCCTCGACCCGGAACGTCTCCGCCCGGCCCCGCCACTCCGCGGCCCGCTCGACGCCCTGCTCCCGCAGCTTCTCGATCCGGTGCTTCATCTCCGGCAGCTTCCAGTCCTGCTTCGAGAGCCGCGCCACGATCTGCTCGATTTCCTTCCGGCTCGCACGTCCCTTGTCCATGAGGTCCTTCAGCATCCGCTCCGCGTCCTCCTCGAGCTGGCCGAGGCGCGCCTGCGCGGCCTCGATCGGTTCTCTCAGGAACTCCGGGACCTTGACGTTCCGGCCGCCGTTCAGCTTCGCAGTCTCTGCCATGGTGTCTCCCGGGGGCGTGTGTGTAGGTCCTTGCCCCGCACCCTCACCGTAACGCGTTGCGTCATCCCGGTCAAAGGGTCAACGCGGCGCGTCACCTCGGGGGCGCCACATCCATGGATGCGGACCCCGGGCGGGGGACACTCTCCTACCGGGTGCCAGACACACCAGGGGAGCGGCCTGCCGCCGCACCCCCCTCCCGCAGATCGGCGCCCACCGCGTCCTGCACCCGGGCGAATCCGTCGCGCGCGAGCAGGGCCGCGAGCCCCTCGTTCACCTTCCGTACGAACGCGGGCCCGCCGTAGATGAGCCCCGTGTAGACCTGCACGAGCGACGCACCCGCCCGGATCTTCGCGTAGGCGTCCTCCGCCGACATGACGCCGCCCACCCCGACGATCGGCACCCGCCCCGCAGCGCGCGCCGCGCACCGGCGCACGACCGAGGTGGCGAGGCGCTCGAGAGGCGCCCCCGAGAGCCCGCCCTGCTCCCCGGCGCGCGGGTGCCCCTCGACGCCGGCGCGCGAGAGCGTGGTGTTCGTCGCGATGATCCCGGAGACCCCGGCCGCGATGGCGACGTCCACCGCCTGGTCGAGCGCCTCGGGGGCCAGGTCCGGCGCGAGCTTCACGAGGAGCGGCTTGCCCGGCGCGCGCTCCGCGAGGCGCGCCACGCACGCGCGCAGGAGCCGGTCGAGGGCGTCCGCCTCCTGGAGCTGCCGGAGCCCCGGGGTGTTGGGCGAGGAGATGTTCACGACCAGGTAGTCGGCGAACGGGTGGAGCCGGTCGATGCAGGCCAGGTAGTCGCCCACCGCCTCCTCGTTCGGCGTCACCTTGTTCTTCCCGACGTTCACGCCGACGGGGCCGAGGCGGGCGTCCCGCGGGAGCGCGGCGAGGCGCGTCGCGCAGACCTCCGCCCCCTCGTTGTTGAACCCCATCCGGTTCACGAGGGCGCGGTGGGCCGGGAGCCGGAAGATGCGCGGCCGCTCGTTGCCGGGCTGCGGCCGCGGCGTGATGGTCCCGATCTCGACGTGGGAGAACCCGAGGGCGAAGAGCCCGGCCACCGAGACGTCGCCCTTGTCGAACCCCGCGGCGAGCCCCACCGGCGAGTCGAGGTCGAGGCCGAGCACCTTCGTCGCGAGGGACGCGGGCGGCGTCGCGCGCCGGCGCCGGGCCTCCGCGGGGGTGACGCGGTGGAGCACCCGGTGCGCGAGCCGGTGGGCGGTCTCCGGATCGAGCCGGAAGAGGAGCCAGCGGAGGGCGGGCCAGAGCATGGGGGGCGTTCTCTTACACGATCTCGCGCGGTACTTGGACTTGGACTTGGTCCTGGACCTGGTCCTGGTCCGTGGACCGGTTCAGACCAAGACCAACTCCAAGAGCGAAGTCCAAGACGAAGTCCAAGACCAAGAAGAGACCGCTACAACTGCTTCACCATCACGATCGCGTCCTCCTTCTCCTCGCTGTAGTAGTTCGGCCGGACGCCGACCTGGCGGTACCCGAGCTCGAGGTAGAGCGCGATGGCGGCGGCGTTCGAGCGCCGCACCTCGAGGGTGGAGAGCCGGGCCCCAAGGCGGAGCCCCTCCTCCTCGGCGGCGACCATGAGCGCCCGCCCCACCCCGCGGCGCCGCGCGGCGACCGCCGTCGCGACGTTGAGGACGTGCACCTCGTCGTGGACGATCCAGAAGACGATGTAGCCGACGACGGCGCCCCCGGGGCCGTCCCCCCTCCCCAGCCCCGCTTCGCGGGGCGAGGGAGGTCCGGGGACGAGCTCGGCGAGGAGCAGGCGCGACCAGGCGTGCTCGAGCTCCCGCCGCACGAGCTCGCGGGACCACGGGTGGAGGAACCCCTCCTTCTCGATCTCCACGACGCGGTCCACGTCCTCCTGGCCCGCGCGGCGGAGGACGAGCTCCGCCGGCGGCGGGTTCGGGTCGACGGGCCGGCGCATCAGGAGCCGCCCCGCTCGCCGAGCTGGCCGACGATCCGGACGTCGGCGCGGCTCCGGAGCTCGGCGAGCAGCTCCCGCACCTGCGTCCGGGCGCGCTCCTCCACGAGCTGCGACCGCGCCGCGTCGCGGGCCGGCGCCGCCGAGCCCGAGGCGCCCCGCTCCCGCAGCCACCGGTCGACCTCGTCGTCCTCGACCCGCGCCGAGCGCCCGACGCGGCTCTGGACGTACCGTTCCACCCGCATCATCCGGGAGAGGGTCGCGACGAGCTCGTCCTCGGAGAGCTCGCTCTGCTCGAGGAACCGCTCGTAGGACTCGAACCTCGGGAACCGCCCCTGGAAGCGCCGGAGCTCGGCGAGCACCGCGTCCCGCTCGACGTCGTCGATCCGGAGCTTCGAGGCCTCGTCGGCGACCAGCGTCTGGTCGAGCAGCCACTCGAGCGCCGCCCGCAGCGCCGCGCGGTCGAGGGGCCCGGTGGCCGCCTCGGTCGCGCCGCGGGAGACGAGGGCGATCCGCGCCTCCTCGGTGAGCTTCGTCAGCGTGATGACGCGCGCGGGGGAGGAGGGCGGGTTCCGCACCACCGCCACGATCTCCTCCACGACCCGTCCGTCGGCCGGACGCGGCGCCGCCGCGGGCGCCGCCGGGGCGGCGGGCGCGGGGGCCGCGGCGAGCGCGGCGGCGAGGACGGCGGCGGCGAGGAGCATCGCCCCATCTTAGCTCGCACCGGGGGCGCCGGCCCGCCCGGGGCACGCGGTCGTTGACGACCCCGCCGGAAGCGTTACGTTCACCCGCGTGCCGCAGCGCGACCTCTACGAGATCCTGGGCGTCCCCCGCACCGTCACGCACGACGAGCTGAAGAAGGCGTACCGGCGCCTCGCGAAGCAACACCACCCGGACGTGAACCCCGGGAACAAGGCGGCGGAGGAGAAGTTCAAGGAGGTCACCGCCGCCTTCGAGGTGCTCTCCGACCCGAAGCGCCGGAAGCTCTACGACGAGTTCGGCGCCGACGCCCTGCGGACTGGCTTCGACGAGAAGCGGGCGGAGGAGGTCCGCCGGTGGAAGCGCCAGGGCGCGCCCCCGGGCGGGATGCCCTTCGACTTCGGCGACTACGCCACCGTGGACGTCGGCCAGTACGGCTCCTTCGACTTCGGCTCGATCTTCGGCGACCTCTTTGGCGGCCGCGCCGGCGGGGTCCGCGGCGTGCGGCGCGGTCGCGCGGCCCCGGGGTGGGAGCCCGGCCCCGAGGCCGGCGCGGACGTCGCCGCGGACCTCGAGGTCACGCTCCGGGACGCGGTGCTCGGGGCGGAGCGGGACCTCCGCGTGGACGGCAAGACGCTGCGGGTGCGCATCCCGGCCGGAGTCGACGACGGCGCCCAGATCCGCCTCGCCGGCCAGGGCGGCCCCGGCGCCCGCGGCGGCCCCGCCGGCGACCTGTTCCTGCGCGTCAAGGTGCGACCGCACCCTCACGTCCGCCGCGAGGGGAAGGACCTCGTCGTCGACCTGCCGGTGACCGTTCCGGAGGCGGTCGAGGGGGCCGAGGTCCGGCTGCCCACCTTCGAGGGGCCGGTCGCGCTCCGGATCCCGAAGGGCGCCGGGAGCGGCATGCGCCTGCGGCTGCGCGGCAAGGGCCTCCCCGGCCTCCACGGCGGCGCGCGCGGCGACCTCTACGCGGTGGTCCAGCTCGTGCTCCCGGCGGAGAGCGACGCGCTCCGCAAGGCGGCCCGCGCCCTCGAGCCGCTCTACGAGGGTGACCCGCGCGCCGGGATCTCGTTGTAGAAGGTGCCCATGGGACTGTTTGGACTGTTCGGGTCGAAGGAGGAGCGGGCCAGGGGCACGCTCCAGAAGCTCGCGAAGAAGTTGACCGAGCGCTACGGCCCGCCCGAGAACCGCCAGAAGGTGATCCAGCAGCTCGGCGACCTGGGGACGCCGGAGGCGCTCGAGACGCTCTGCCTGCGGTTCACCGTCCGGGTCGAGCAGGGGATCACCGACGACGAGGAGAAGGAGACCACCCGCGCCCTCCTCGTCGAGGCCGGCGCGCCGGCCGTCGGCCCGGTCGAGAAGTTCGTGACGGCGCAGGAGGACGGGATCGCCTGGGGCCTCAGCGATCCTCGCGGAGATCGCGCCGGAGCGGGTCCTCGGGACGGTCGTCCGCGAGCTCACCCGCCTCGGCCGCATCTACACCCGCGATCCGGAGAAGAAGCTCGTCCTCCTCAAGTGGCTGACCGAGCACCACGCCGGCGCCGGCGGCGCCGAGGTCGAGGCCGCGCTCCTGCCGCTCCTCGAGGACTTCTCCGACGACGTCCGGATCAGCACGACCCGGGCCCTCGCCGCCCTCACGCCCGGCGAGGCGGCGCGGGACGGCCTCATCCAGCTCCTCCTGCGGGACCGCGACAACGCGCGCGTCCGCGGCGAGGTGCTCGACGCCCTCGCGACCCTGGGCGCCGACGTGAAGGGCCATCGCCCGAGCGTCGAGGCGCTCCTCGTCGAGCCGTTCTTCCTCGATCGCGAGGGGCACGTGAAGAAGCGGGGATAGACCCCGTGACCGAATCGCCCACGCGCTCGGCGGGCCCCCCGGCTAGACTCGTCTGGTGACCGAGCCGCGCGCGACCGACGCTCCGCCGCAACCGGACCGGGGCGGCGCGCCCGT
Source organism: uncultured delta proteobacterium (assembly GCA_963739565.1). Taxonomy (GTDB): domain Bacteria; phylum Myxococcota; class Myxococcia; order Myxococcales; family Anaeromyxobacteraceae; genus Anaeromyxobacter. The sequence goes on from CAVUBF010000004.1 coordinate 513,584, forward strand.
CCGTGGCCCGCTCTCGCGCTGGTTCGAGCCGGTCAAGGTGCCGCTGGAGGCGCCGGAGGAGCTCCGGGCGCTCGCCGCGCGGGGGAGCGTCGTCTTCGTGATGCGCTCCCCCTCCCTGCTCTCGTACCTCTACCTGCGCTGGTTCCTGCGCCGGCACGGGCTGCCGCCGCTGCGGGCGGCCCAGGGGCTGCGCGGCCTGCTCGCGACCCTGTTCTCCGTCCGCCGCTCGCGGCGCGCCTTCGAGGACGCCCTCGCCGCGGGCGACGCCTCGGTGGTCTTCCTCGGGCGCCCCAACTCCCACGACCCCTTCTCCGTCCTGGTTCGCGCCCAGCGCGATCTGTTCCAGCCGGTCCTGCTCGTCCCGGTCCTCCTCGTCTGGAGCCGCCGCGCCCAGAAGCTGAAGCCCTCCGTCTGGGACGTCCTCTTCGGCTCTCCGGAGGCGCCGAGCGCCCTCGCGAACGGCGTCGCCTTCCTCCGCAACTTCCGCCGGGCGTTCTTCGGCGTGGGGCGGCCGGTCGACCTCAAGGCGGTCCTCGCCGAGCGCGTCGCCGAGCCGGACGCGGTCCTCGCCCGCAAGGTGCGGGGCGTCCTCCACCAGCACCTCGCCCGCCAGTTCCGCACCGCGGTCGGCCCGCCGCTCAAGGCGCCGTCGCGGGTGCGGGAGAAGGTGCTGCGCGACCGCGGGCTGCGGGCCACCCTCGACGCGGTCGCCCGCGAGCGCGGCAAGGAGCCCGCCGCCGTGACCCGCGAGGCGGAGAAGGACCTGCGGGAGATCGCGAGCCGGTACGACCCGCGCTTCGTCCAGCTCGTGCGGGGGTTCCTCGCCTGGGTCTTCCGCCGCCTCTACGACTCGGTCGAGGTCGACGAGGAGGGGCTCGCGCGGGTGAAGCGCGCCGCGGCCGGGGCGCCCATCGTGCTCTGCCCGAGCCACAAGAGCTACGTCGACTTCCTCGTCCTGCCCCTCGTCCTCTTCGACCACGGCATGACGACGCCGCACGTCGCCGCCGGCATCAACCTCGCCTTCTGGCCCTTCGACAAGATCGCCCGGCGCGGCGGCGCCTTCTTCATCCGCCGCAAGGTGAAGGGGGACCGGATCTACACCGCGGTCCTCCGCGCCTACGTGAAGCACCTCCTGCGCGACCGCTTCCCGCAGGCGTTCTACGTGGAGGGCGGGCGGAGCCGGACCGGGAAGCTGCTCTTCCCGAAGACCGGCCTCGTCTCCATGGAGGTCGACGCCTGGCTCGAGGGCGCCGCCGACGACGTGGTCTTCGTGCCGATCGCCATCGACTACGAGAAGCTCATCGAGGCGTCGTCCTACGCCCGCGAGCTCGCCGGCGGCGAGAAGGAGAAGGAGAGCCTGCGCGGGCTCCTCGGCGCGGTCCGTGTCCTCACCCGGCGCTACGAGCGCCTCTACGTCCAGTTCGAGGAGCCCATCTCCCTCAGGCAGGCGGCCGAGGCCCGGCTCGGCGAGGCGGCGGGCGGGCTGACGGTCGACGACGCGTGGGCGGGCGAGCATGCGCGCGGCGGCGGTCACCCTCGAGCGGGGGCGCCGCGACGCGCCCGCGGACGCGAAGCGCCGGCTCGTGCAGGCCCTCGCGAACCGGATCGCGTACGGCATCAGCCGCGCCGTGACCATCACCCCGGTCGGCCTCGTCGCGGCCGCCCTCCTCTCCCACGTCCGGCGCGGCCTCGCCGCGCCCGAGGTGGCGCGGCGGATCGAGCTCCTGCGCTACGTCGCGGCCGAGGGCGGCGCGCGGCTCGCCCGCGGCCTCGGCGGCGCCCCGTCCGACCCCCTCGCCCCGGGGCCCATCGCCGACGCGGTCCGGCGCCTCGCCGCGGGCGGGCTCGTCCGGATCGCGGTGGCGGCGGGCGACACGATCTACCAGGTACCCGACGAGAAGCGGCCGGTGCTCGACTACCACCGGAACGCCGTGATCCACCGCTACGTCGCGCCGGCGCTCGTCGCGGCCGCCGCGCGGGCCGCGGGCGGCGACGCGGTGGTCGAGGACGTGCGCGCGCGCGTGCTCTGGCTCTCGCGGCTCCTCAAGCTCGAGTTCATGTACCGGGTGGACGCCCGGTTCGAGGACATCTTCGAGCAGAACCTCGCCTTCCTCGTCCGGGTGCGGGCGCTCGCTCGCGACGGCGACCGGCTCCGGCCCGGGAGCGACGCCGCGACCCTCGTCTTCCTCGCCGAGCTCGTCCGCCCGTACCTGGAGGCGTACCGGCTCGCAGCCGCCACCGCCCTCGACACGCTCGGCGAGGCCGACGCCGCCGCGGCCGATCGCCGCAGCCTGCTCGCCGCCACGATGGAGCACGGCCTCGCGGCGTTCCTCGCGGGCGGCATCGCGCTCCGGGAATCGGTTTCGAAGGCGACCCTCGAGAACGCCATCGAGTGGCTGGTCTCGCAGGGATTGCTCGCCGATGCGGGCGCTCGGCTGTCCGTCCGCGACCGCGCCGGGCTCCGCGCCATCGTGGACGAGATCGCTCCACTCCTCGCGGCCTGACGCGCCGCGTCCGGCACGACATCGTGGACGTCAACGCTCCTGTTCTCGGGCGTTTCCAGGCGCTCGGCTCTTCCACGCAGGCCTGCTCCCGCGCTAATCTCCCCGCCCTCGCTTCCGAAGCACCCGCTTCACCCGCGCAGCATCCCGTGCCGTACCGCACTTCCGTGCGAGTCCGTAGGAAGAACCCAGGAGGCTCACCGCAATGGCAAACCGGATTCTCCACAAGGGCCTGAAGGCGAAGGTGATGTCCGCCGAGGCCGCCGCCGCTCTCATCCCGAACGGCGCCGTCGTCGGCATGTCCGGCTTCACCGGCGCCGGCTACCCGAAGCAGGTGCCGATCGCGCTCGCGAAGCGCGCGCTCGACGAGCGGCTCAAGGGCAAGGCCCTGAAGGTCGACGTCCTCACCGGCGCCTCCACCGGCCCGGAGCAGGACACGATGATGTCGATCGTGGAGGCCCAGCGGTTCCGTTACCCGTACCAGGGCGACGCCGCCACCCGCGAGAAGATCAACGCGGGCCTCATCGAGTACCAGGACATGCACCTCAGCCACGCCGGCACGCAGGTGCGCTACGGCTACTTCGGCAAGGGCGGCAAGAACACCATCGACTTCGCCGCTCATCGAGGTGACGAAGATCCTCGAGGACGGCACGGCGATCCCGTCGTCCTCCTGCGGCGCGAACAACGTCTACTTCGAGCACGCCGACAAGATCATCCTCGAGGTCAACGAGTGGCAGGACGAGCGGCTCGAGGGGATGCACGACATCATCTCGATGAACCCCGTCCACGGCGAGCGCATGCCCATCCCGATCATGAAGGCGCGACGACCGGAAGGGCTCGAAGGTCTGGAAGTTCGACCTCAGCAAGGTCGTCGCGGTGGTCGAGACGAACAACCCCGACCGCAACGCGCCCTTCAAGGCCCCCGAGGACATCCACAAGAAGATCGCCGGCCACATCATGGATTTCTTCCAGGGTGAGGTGAAGGCGGGCCGCGTGTCGAAGCACCTCACGCCGCTCCAGTCGGGCGTCGGCAACATCGCGAACGCGGTGCTCGTCGGCCTGAACGAGGGTCCGTTCGACTCGATGGTCTCGTACACCGAGGTCATCCAGGACGGCATGCTCGACATGCTCGACTCCGGGAAGCTCCTCGCCGCCTCCGCGACCGCCTTCTCGGTCTCGCCCGAGGGCCAGGTCCGCTTCAACAAGAAGATCGACCAGTACCGGAAGCAGATCATCCTGCGCCCGCAGGAGATCTCGAACCACCCCGAGGTCATCCGGCGCCTGGGCTGCATCGCGATGAACGGGTTCGTCGAGGCCGACATCTACGGCCACGTGAACTCGACCCACATCGCGGGCAAGGGCATCGAGAACGGCATCGGCGGGTCGGGCGACTTCGCCCGCAACTCCGCGTACACGATCTTCATGTCCCCGGCGACCGCCAAGGACGGGAAGATCTCGGCCATCGTGCCCTTCGCGTCGCACATCGATCACACCGAGCACGACGTGTCCGGCATCGTGACCGAGTTCGGCTTCGCCGACCTCCGCGGGCGCAGCCCGAAGGAGAAGGCGAAGGAGATCATCGAGAAGGCCGCCGCCCCGGAGTTCCGCCCGGTCCTCTGGGACTACTTCAAGCGCGCGATGAAGGGCCCGAGCGCCGGCCTCCACTCGCCGCACATGTTCACGGAGGCGTTCTCCTTCCACACCCGGTATCTCCAGACCGGGTCGATGATGCCGAAGAAGTAGTCCGGCGCATCGAGCTGCTCCCGACGGCGGCCGCGCTGACGCGCGGCCGCCGTTTCCATTTCCGCGCGCGCCGCCGGCCCGGGGCGCCTAGACTCGACCCATGCCCGACCTCGATCTCCCGAAGGCGATGGAGACCGCGCGCCGCGCGGTGGAGGCCGCCTCCGCGGCGAGCCTCGCCCACTTCCGGCGCGGCGTCCGCGTGGAGCGGAAGCCCGACCGGAGCCCGGTCACGCAGGCGGACCGCGACTCCGAGGCCGCGATCCTCGCGGTGGTGCGCGCGGCCTTCCCCGACCACGGCTTCCTCGGCGAGGAGACCGGCGTGCACGCGGGATCGGCCGCGACGCGCTGGATCGCCGACCCGCTCGACGGCACGAAGGGCTTCACCCGCGGCCGCGGCTTCTGGGGCGCCCTCGTCGCCCTCGAGCACGAGGGCCGGATCGTGGCGGGGGCGATGGCGCTCCCCGCCCTGGGCGAGACCTACTGGGCGGCGAAGGGGCTCGGCGCGTGGATGCGCACCGGCGACTCCGGCACCCCGCTCCGGCTCCAGGTCTCGAAGATCTCGGACTGGGCCGACGCGACCCTCTCCTTCGGCGAGCCGCACGTCCTCTTCCGGCCGCCCATGCTGGAGCGGCTCGCGGCGCTCGCCCTCTCCGCCCAGGCGGCGCGCTGCTACGGCGACCTCGCCGGCTGCGCCCTCGTGCTCCAGGGCCAGGCCGAGGCGTGGGTCGAGGCGGGCGTGCAGATCTGGGACCTCGCGCCGCTCCAGATCCTCGTGGAGGAGGCGGGCGGGACCTTCACCGATCTCGACGGCAGCCCGACCCACGCGTCCGGGAGCTGCGTCGCGTCGAACGGCCTCGTGCACGCGCACGTGCTCGGGGCGCTCGGGGGGAAGTGAGACGCGGAGGCCCTACCCCAGCCACTCCGGGTTCTGCGTCGTCCCGTCGTACTGGGTCGTGGTCTTGTAGAGCTCGCTCGTCCCGCTCCTGCGCGGGCGGCGCCGTCCGGGCGAGCAGCGCGTTCACGTCCGGCTCCGCCATCGGCTTGAACCCCGCGCGCGATCCCGAGCGCCTGCCGGACCCGGTCCTCGCTCTCGCAGCCGGTGATGACGACGCTCGTCGGCAGGCTCATCGCGTACCGCGAGGCACTCCTCGGCCGACGCGAACCCCGCCTAGACGATGCGCCGTCCGCCATCGGCTTCATCCCGATGACGCCGATCCCCTGCTCGACCAGCCGCGGCAGGACCCGCTGCTCGAAGGAGTCGTAGTGCGCGTCGAGGACGTTGAGCGGCATCTGCACGGTGTCGAAGCGGAAGCCGTGGGCGGCGGCCGCGTCGAGCATCGAGAGGTGGATCGCGGGCGACTTGTGCCCGGTGAAGCCGATGAACCGCACCTTGCCCGCGCGGCGCGCGTCCTCGAGCGCCTCGATGGCGCCGCCGGCCGCGAAGGCGCGGTCGGGATCGTCGCCGTGGATCACCTCGTGGAGCTGCATGAGGTCGATCCGGTCGGTGCCCAGCCGCCGGAGCGAGTCGTCGATCTGCTGGGCCGCGGCGGCCTTCGTGCGCCCGTCGATCTTCGTCATCAGGAAGACCCGGTCGCGGTACCCGTCCCGCAGCGCGAGCCCCATCCGGCGCTCGCTCTCGCCGCCGTTGTAGTCCCAGCAGTTGTCGAGGAAGGTGATCCCGCCGTCGATGGCGGTCCGGACGATGCGGACGCTCTGGTCCTCGGACACGCCCGCCTGCGCCATGTGATAGCCGCCGAGCCCGACGAGCGACACCACCTCGCCCGTGCGGCCGAGCCGCCGCCGCGCGATCCCTCCGCCGCTCGCCGCCATGGCCCCGCTCCCTTTCCCGCAGCCCACGGCCGGCGCGACCGTCGCCGCGAGCGCGAGCCGCAGGAAGTCCCGCCGTGTCATGCCGCTCTCCCCCCGCGGAAGGATGGCTACGGTGGGGTGCGAGCGGGAGCGCGTCGTGCGAGGTGAGCGCGAGTCGCTGGAATGGTCGGCGCAGGCGCTGGCGCCGCCCGCCGCGGGGGAATGGGGGGCGCAGGCCGCCGCACGGGAAGGCCGCCGCGCGGGAAGGCCGCCGCGCGGGAAGGCCGCCGCGCGGGAATGGTCGGCGCAGGCGCTGGCGCCGCCCGCCGCGGGGCCCGTCGGAGCCGACCTCGGCGGGAAAGCAACGAGCGTCGCGCGCGGATCCGCGACCTTCACGGGCGCGGCTCGCGAGGGCGACCGCAGTGGCGCTGCGCGCCTGCGGTCGCCCGCGTCGCCGCGCCGACGCGTGGCCAGCCGCGCGCGGAGAGCCCGCCCGAGAGGGGCCGCCTCGGCGAGGCTCCTCCGGTCCCGCGGCGGCGGCGCTGGATGCGCCTGCGCCTGCCTTTCGAGCGCGGTCGCACACGCGCTCGAGTCTCGAGCAGGCCCCACGGTGCATCAGAATCCCGAGCTCGAACCGCCGCGCGGAGCCCCGCGGCGACGGAGGCGCCCCTCGCGGAGGCGCCGGCTCGACGCCGCTCCTTGCGCGCGCGGCCGAACCGCCGGGAACTGCGCGCCGACCGGTTTCACTCGGGAGGCGCGCCAATCGCGCCCTGAGTCGCGCGCGATCCGGAGTGCTGCCCGCCGATGCCGGGGCGCCGATGGCGACGCCGGGGCGGAGCGCAAGGTTCGAGCGGTTCGAGCAATCACGACGACGCGGGGGGGGCGCGGATGGCGACGTCGGGGCAGAGCGCAAGGTTCGAGGGGTCAGAACACGCGCGGGGGGGGGCCGATGGCGACGCGGTGGCGGAGCGCGTCTGCTCGAGCGATCACGACACGCGGCGGAAGAGATCCACCACGGCCTCGGCGCGGCCGGCGACCCGGGCGCGTCCCCGCGCCCACTCGCGGAGCGCCTTGATCTGCTCCTCGTAGGTCTTGAAGAGCGGCACGACGTCCTGGGCGATCCGGCGGAGGTCGCCGCTCTCGAGGTCGCGGCCGAGGGCGTAGGCGCGGTGGAGCGCACCGACCACGACCTGCTCGAGCTCCGCGCCGGAGTAGTCGGCGCAGAGCTCGGCGATGGCGGCGACGTCGACGTTGTCCGGGTCTCGCCCGCGCCGCCGCAGGTGGAGCGCGAGGATCTCGCGGCGCGCCTCGGGGTCCGGGAGGTCCACGAAGAAGAGCTCGTCGAAGCGGCCGCGGCGCAGGAGCTCGGGCGGGAGCCGCGAGACGTCGTTCGCGGTCGCGACGACGAAGACCGGCCCGTGCCGCTCCTGGAGCCAGGTGGAGAACGCGCCGAGGAGCCGCGCGGCGCGGGGATCGGCGCCGTCGGAGGGGCTCGAGCCGGCGAACCCCTTCTCGATCTCGTCGACCCAGAGGGCGACCGGCGCGAGGGCCTCGGCCGCCTCGAGCGCGCGGTGCGAGGCTCTCCTCCGCGCCGGCGTCGCCGAGGACCCGCGGCAGGTCGAGCCGCAGGATCGGAACGCCCAGGCTCGCGGCGGCGGCCTTGGCGGCGAGCGACTTCCCGCACCCCTGGATGCCGACGAGGAGGACGCCGCGCGGCGGCGGCAGGCCGAAGCGGGACGCGTCGGGGTCGAAGGCGAGGGCGCGCTCCTCCATCCAGGCCTTGAACCCGGGCAGGCCGCCGAGGTCCGCTGCGGTCTCTGCCGACTCGACCAGCTCGAGCCCGAGGTCGCGCGCGAGGAGCCGCTTCTTCTCGCCGGCGATGACCGACGCCCCCGCCTGCCCGAGCGTCGGATCGCGGCGCAGGGCGCGGGTGAAGGCCCGGCGCGCCTGGCCCTCGGAGAGGCCGCGGGCGGCGACCAGGGCGCGGTGGCGGACCTCCGGCGCGACGGGGGGCGGCTTCTTCGGGTGGGCGAGGCCGGCCTGCACCGCGTCGAGCAGCGCGGAGAGCTCCGCGTCGTCCGGGAGCGGGAGGCGCAGCACCGCCGCCTCGCCGGCGACGCCGTCGGGGAGCTCGAGGCGAGGCGCCACGATGACGAGGCACCGCCCCTCGGCGCCGAGGGCGGGGAGCGCGTCGCGGAGCTTCCGCGCGACGAGCGGGTCGCGGAGGGCGAGGTGGAAGTCGAGGGCGACGGCGAGGAACGGCGAGGGGGCGCGGACCAGGGCGTCGAGGAACGTGCCGGGGTCCTTCGCCGCCGGGGCGATCCCCTCGAGCCCGCGGTGCGAGGACCAGACCGCGGACCGAGCCTCGAAGGCCCGGGCCGCCGCCTCGCAGATGACCACCGCGCGCTCCTCCTCCGCGGTGACGAGGTAGAGGATCGACGTGCCGGCCGACCAGAGCTCCGCGATGTCCTGCACGATCGGCGTCATGCGCTGCCCTCCAGGTCCGCCGTCGCCCGCATCGCCTCCTCGAAGGAGGTCGCGCCGGACGCGACCTTGCGGATGGCGTGCTCGCGGAGCGATCGGAGCCCGTCCTGCCGCGCGGTCCGCTGCAGGACCTCGGGCGTCGCGCCCTCGGCGACGAGGTGGCGGAGCCGCGGGTTGATCCGCCAGCACCTCGAAGATGCCGCTGCGCCCGTAGAAGCCGGTGTAGCGGCACTTCGCGCAGCCCTGCCCGCGGCGCCCGATGAGCTTCCCGGCGTGGTCCTCCGGGTGCGGCACGCCGAGGGCGTGGACCTCGTCGGCGGTGAGCGGCACGTCGGAGGCGCAGGACGGGCAGACCTGGCGGACGAGGCGCTGGGCGACGATGCCGGTGAGGGTCGCGGCGACGAGGAAGCCGGGCACGCCGAGGTCGCGGAGCCGGGCGATGGCGCCGACCGTGTCGTTCGTGTGGAGCGTGGTGAGCACCATGTGCCCGGTCAGCGCGGCCTGGACCGCCTGCTGGGCGGTCTCGGCGTCCCGGACCTCGCCGACCATGACGACGTCGGGGTCCTGGCGGAGGACGTGGCGCAGGGCGTCGGCGAAGCTCGTCCCGGTCTTCGGGTTCGCGGCGATCTGGTTGAAGTCCTCGAGGACCATCTCGATGGGGTCCTCGATGGTGACGACGTTCACCTCGGGCGAGGCGAGGGCCTGGAGCGCGGAGTAGAGCGTCGTGGTCTTGCCGCTCCCGGTCGGGCCGGTGACGAGGACGAGGCCGTGGGGGCGGAGCAGCCAGCGCTCGAAGGCGTCGCGCTCGTCGGGGAGGAACCCGAGCTCGGAGAGGTCGCGGACGAGCACCTGCGGGTCGAGGACGCGGATGACGACCTTGTCGCCGAAGGTGGTCGGGATCGTCGAGACGCGGAGCTCCATCTCCGTGTCGCCCCGCGCGGTGCGGATGCGGCCGTCCTGCGGCCGCTTCGACCGCGATGTCGAGCCGGCTCATGATCTTGAACCGGTTCGCGATCGCGCCGTGGACCGCCTTCGGGATGCGGTGGATCGGGTGGAGGACGCCGTCGATCCGCATGCGGATGATCGACTCCTCCCGCCGCGGCTCGATGTGGATGTCGCTCGCCCGCTGCTCGAAGGCGTAGTGCAGCAGGTACTCGACGGCCGCGACCACCGGCTCCGACGACGCCTCGAGGGCGTCGATCCCGGAGAGGTTCACGAACTGCTCGAGGTTCGTGACGTCGACCGGCGCGGCGCCGGCCTGCAGCTGCGACGACGCGTCGGAGATCTGCTGGCGGAAGCCGTAGATCTCCGCGATCGCGCGGTGGATGTCCGAGGGGGCCGAGAGCACCGGCTCGATCTCGGTGCCGGTGAGGCCGCGCAGGCTCTCGAAGAGCTCGCGATCGAAGGGGTTCGCCGTCGCGACGACGAGCCGCCCGTCCTTGCGCTCGAGCGGCATCACCGCGTGCTTCCGGGCGAACGGGCGCGAGAGCGTCCGGGTGATGAGCTGGGCGTCGAGCTTGAGCGGGTCGATCTTCCGGTAGGGGATCCCGATCGCCTTCGCCACGGCCTGGGTGGCCTTGTCCTCGTCGACCTGCTCCCCCTCCCGCGAGGCGTCGACGAAGGCGAAGGAGGCGAGGACCTCGACCGGCGACAGCTCGGCCCGGCGCAGCGCGCGGCCGCCGCTGCGGGACGACTGGTCGCGGAGGAGCCGCGCCCGCTGGACGTTCTCGCGGGCGAAGGCGGTGCGCTTCGCGTCGTCGGTCAGGATCCCCTGCTTCGCCAGGAGATCCGCGACGTACTCTACGGTGAAGTCGGTTGCGCGGAGGGTTCGGGCCACCGCGCGGATGATACCGCGAGGGCCGAGCTACCGATAATCCGAGGCCTTCCGTCGATGTGGGATGCCGCCCGACCGGGCGGCTCAGAATCCCTCAGCCGACCGGGCCGCACACCGGCGCCGGCGCGTACCCGCTGCCGCCGCCGCCGACCCGGGCCGCGGCGGGTCGAGACATCTTGCGGCCGACGTCGGCGTTGCCGCACGCGGGGCACTTCACCTCGGCCTCGTCCGACTTCCGCAGGACGAGCTCCTCGAAGCTCTTGCCGCACGGGGCGCAGGCGTACTCGTAGATGGGCATGGCGCCGGGTGAGAGCCCGGCCGGGCGAGGAGGATTCAGACCCGCGCGCCGGCGTGCTCCGGCCCCTCCGGGGGCGGCCCGCGCCGCCCGGGGCTCCGCCCGAGCACTTCTTCGGCCTCGGCCTGGATGGTGGCGCGGGCGTGGTGGATGGAGGCGATGACGAGCACCGCCATCGCGGCGAGCATGAGCACCCCGACGGCGAAGACCGCGACCGGCAGCTCCGCCGGGATCGGGAGCCGCTCCTGCGCCAGCCAGAGCGCGGACGTGACGACGAAGGCGAAGAGCGCGGCGTAGTTGAGGATGAGGGCGCGGTAGTAGAGCGTGTGCCGGCGGTCGAGCACCGCCACCTGCGCCGCGAGCGCCGCGCGCCGCTCCGGGACGGCGTCGGGCGCCCGGAACTCCCGGACGAGCTCCCGCACCCGGCTCGCCATCCGCGAGATCTGGTTGTCGAGGCCGAGGGCGATGAGGCCGCAGGCAGAGACCATCACCGCGGGGGTCACGGCCGCTGCGATCTGCTGGAGCCCGTTCATGCCGGGACGTTGGTCACCCGCCCCGGCGACGCGCCACCGCCCCCCGACCCTCTCCTCCGTCTGCACCGGGGGAGAGGGAGGACCGGGAGCGGGTCGCGGAAGGGCTACCGGCGGGCCTTGCGCGCGCCCCGCGCGCGCCGGGCCGGCATGCGGCGCCGCGCCGCCGGCTCGGCGGGCTCGGCCGGGCCCGCGTCCATCAGCCGGTACCGCTCGCGGTCGTAGAGCTTGATGGCGTCCCGGAGCACCTGCAGGCCGGCCGAGCGGCCGAGCGGCTCCTTCACCAGCACCCGCTTGTTCTCGAGCGCCTTGTAGTCCTGGAAGAACCGCTGCAGCTCCCGGAGCCGGTGCGGAGGGATCTGCCAGAGATCGGCGTAGTCGGAGTAGTTCGGGTCGTCGGCGTGGACCGCGATGATCTTGTCGTCCTCCCCCTTGTCGTCCCGCATCTTCATGACGCCGATGATCTTGGCGCGCATGATGGCGAGGGGCTGGATCAGCTCCGAGCAGAGCACGAGCACGTCGAGCGGATCGCCGTCGTCGCAGTAGGTGCGGGGGATGAACCCGTAGTTCGCCGGGTAGTGAACGGCGGAGAAGAGGATCCGGTCGACGAGGAGGAGCCCGGACTTCTTGTCGAGCTCGTACTTCACCTTCGAGCCGGTCGGGATCTCGATGATCGCCGGGACGGGCTCGTCGATGAACCGCGGGAGCTCCACGTCGTGCCACGGGTGGTAGGCCACGTGTCCAGTATAGCGGGGGGCCACTCGCTCCGCGGCGCCTTGGGCCCGCGAAGCTCGCGCCCCCCGATCCCCCGCTCGCTCCGGTCCAGCCTCATCCGGCTGGACCTGCGCTCGCTCACGGCGCCGTCAGATCCCGGAGCCGTGGGAGTGGCGCTGGTCGCGCACCTCGGCCTGGGTGACGCGCGTGCCCGGGGGGACGCTCGTCGTGAGCCACACGTTGCCGCCCACCGACGAGCCCTTCCCGATCGTGATCCGGCCGAGGATGGTGGCGCCGGCGTAGACGACCACGTCGTCCTCGACGATGGGGTGGCGCGGGATGCCCTTGATGGGGTTCCCGTTCTCGTCGAGGGGGAAGCTCTTCGCGCCGAGGGTCACGCCCTGGTACAGCGTGACGTTGCGGCCGATGATCGCGGTCTCGCCGACGACGACGCCGGTGCCGTGGTCGATGAAGAACTTGTCGCCGATGGCGGCGCCCGGGTGGATGTCGATGCCGGTGAGGGCGTGGGCGTGCTCGGTGATGATCCGCGGGATGAGCGGGACGCCGAGCACGTGCAGCTCGTGGGCGATCCGCTGGTTCGTCACGGCGAAGATGCCCGGGTACGCGAAGATCGCCTCGTCCTTGCTCTTGAGCGCCGGGTCGCCCTCGTAGGCGGCGTCGACGTCGGAGCGGACGAGCCGCCGGATCGCCGGGATCTTGCCGAGGAAGGCCTTCGTCGCCTGCCGGGCCTCCTCGGCGCAGTGGTCGCAGGTCTCGTAGTCGTGGCGGGCGCCGAAGGCGACGCCGCGGCGGACCTGGTCCTCGAGGTGGCGCAGCGCCCGGGCGAGCGTCGCGCCCACGAAGTAGTGCAGGCTCTCGTCGTTGAGATCGCTCGTCCCGAAGTAGCCGGGGAAGAGCACCGAGCGGAGGTCCTCGACGATGCGGATCACCGCGTCGCGGGAGGGCAGCACGATCCGCCCGCCGGGGAACTTGGCGAGCTCCTCGGAGTCGGCGCAGAGCTCGTCGACCACCGGCGCCAGCGCGACGAGATCGATGGCGGGCTTCGCCGCGCTCACTTCGCCTCCTCGAACATCCAGGTGGACAGGTAGCGCTCGCCGGTGTCGGGGAGCACCACCACGATGAGCTTCCCCTCGTTCTCCTTGCGCCGGGCGACCTCGCGGGCCGCCCAGGCCGCGCCGCCGTCGGAGATGCCGGAGAGGATCCCCTCCTCCTTGCAGAGGCGGCGCCCCATCTCGCCCGCGTCCTCGTGCTTCACGAGGATGATCTCGTCGAGGAGCTTCGGGTCGAGCACCTTCGGGATGAACCCCGGGCCCCAGCCCTGGATCTTGTGCGGGCCCGGCTTTCCGCCCGAGATCACCGGCGAGTCCGCCGGCTCGGCCGCCACGATCCTGATCCCCGGCCGGCGCGGCTTCAGCACCTGGGCGCAGCCGGTGACGGTGCCGCCGGTCCCGGTCGAGCAGACGAGGACGTCGATCTTGCCGTCGGTGTCCCGCCAGATCTCCTCCGCGGTGGTCTTGCGGTGGATCTCGGGGTTGGCCGGGTTCTCGAACTGCTGGAGGATGAGGTGGCGCTTGTCCTGCGCCGCCAGCTCCTCCGCCTTCTTGATCGCCCCCTTCATCCCCTCCGAGCCGGGGGTGAGGACGAGCGTCGCGCCGAGGGCGACGAGGAGCTTGCGCCGCTCCATCGACATCGTCTCGGGCATGGTGAGGACGAGCTTGTAGCCCTTGGCCGCCGCCGCGAAGGCGAGGCCGATGCCGGTGTTCCCGGAGGTGGGCTCGAGCAGGATCGTGTCCTTCCCGATCTTCCCCTCTCGCTCGGCGGCCTCGATCATCGCGACCCCGATCCGGTCCTTCACGCTGCCGGCGGGGTTCCGCATCTCGAGCTTCGCCGCGACGGTCGCCTTGGCGCCGTCCATGACGCGGTTGAGCCGCACGAGCGGCGTGTTACCGATGGTCTTGGTGATGTCGTCCGCGATGTGCATGGCGTTCCCTCTGGGGACCGAACGTTATCAAATCCGGACCGACCCGGTCGGCGTTCGTTGGCCTCTCTCTAAGGGGAGGTCGGGCGCGGCGCCAGGGGCGCGCGGGCGGCCATCGCGGGGGCCACGCCGGCGCTACGCCGACCCCTCGGCCTCTGCCGCGAGCGCCGCGTCGATGTCCGACTCGGTGACCTCGGCGCCGGGCGTCACCGCCGTCGCGCCGGGGGTCTCCGCCTCGACCGGGGCGTCCTCCGCGGCGTCCTCCACCCCGGGTGCGTCCGGCCCGTGGAAGAAGTCGAAGACCGCCGCGGCCTGCTTCGGGCCGAACCCCTCCACGTCGGCGATCTGCTCGATGGTCGCCTCCTTCACGCGGCGGAGCGCGCCGAAGTGGCGGAGGAGCGCGCGCTTGCGCCCCTCGCCGATCCCCGGGATCTCCTCGAGCACGCTCTGGAAGTTCCGCTCCCGGCGGAGCTTGCGGTGGAAGGTGATGGCGAACCGGTGCGCCTCGTCCCGGAGCCGGGCGAGGAGGAACAGCTCGGCGGAGTTCTGCCGCAGGACCACCGGGTCCTTGCGGCCCGGGAGGAAGACGCGCTCGGGGCTCCGCGCCAGCTCTCCGACGAACCCGCGGTCCCGCGCCTCCGCTGCGTCAGCGAGCCGCCGCGCCCGACGTGGGGCGAGCGCAGGGGCAGCCGGCGGAGGCTGCCCCGGAGCGAGCGCGGGGCTCGGGGGGCGCGCTGTGTACGCCCCCCGCCTCGACGTCGAGCCGGCTCTTCGCGAGGCCGACCATCTCGACGAAGGGCGCGCCGGGGATCCCGGTCAGGGGCGACGTCGAGACGCCCAGATCCTTCGCCGCCGCGAGCGCGGCGTTGAGCTGTCCCTTGCCGCCGTCGATGACGAGGAGGTCGGGGAACTGACCGTCGGCGAGGGCGCGCCGGAGCCGGCGCGTGATCACCTCGTGGAGCATGGCGAAGTCGTCCTGCCCGGCGACCCCCTTCACCTTGTACCGGCGGTAGTTGGCCTTGTCGGCCTCGCCGTCCTTCATCGAGACGCCGGAGCCCACCGCGAGCGCCCCCTGGAAGGTCGAGATGTCGTAGCACTCGATCCAGCGCGGGGGGCGCGTCAGGTGGAGGGCGTGCACGAGCGCCGCCATCGCCTTCTCCCGCCGCTCGTCCTTCTCGTGCCAGGTCCTGAACCCCTGCTCCGCGTTCCGCGCCGCCACCTCGAGGAGGTCCGCCTTCGCCCCGCGCTGCGGCGTCAGGATCCGGACCCGCCGGCCGCGCCGCTCGGCGAGGACGCCCTCGAGGCCCTCGACCGCGGCGGGCTCGAGCGGGACCAGGATCTCGTCCGGCGCGGGGTTCTGCTCGTAGTAGAGCGACAGGAACGACGAGAGGATCTCGTCGTCGGGGAACTCCTGCTCGCGGAAGGGGTGGCTCCGCGAGTCCTGGAGCTTGCCGCCGCGCATGGAGAGGACCTGGAGCACGAGGTCCGGCCCCTCGCGCCACAGCCCCACCACGTCGCGATCGCCCCGGTCCGCCATGAGGACCCGCTGCTTCTCCAGGCTCCGCTCCACCGCCTGGAGCTGATCGCGGAGCCGCGCCGCGTCCTCGAACTGGAGCGCCGCGGCGGCGCCGTCCATGCGCGCCCGGAGCCGCTCGACGAGCTCGG
This sequence comes from uncultured delta proteobacterium, assembly GCA_963739565.1. Taxonomy (GTDB): domain Bacteria; phylum Myxococcota; class Myxococcia; order Myxococcales; family Anaeromyxobacteraceae; genus Anaeromyxobacter. Next base: position 529,158 of record CAVUBF010000004.1, read on the forward strand.
ACTCCCGGCCCTCCAGGAACTCCACCGCGTCCTCGACCGACTGCCGGTACTCCTCCACCGGGATCTCGTAGACGCAGGGCGCCGGGCACCGGTGGATCTGGAAGAGGATGCAGGGGCGCTTGCGGTGATCGATGACGTGATCGGTGCAGGTCCGGAGCTGGAAGTACCGGTTCACCACCCGGAGCGTCTCGCGGATGGAGGAGGCTGAGGAGTACGGCCCGAAGTAGCGGGCCCCGGGAGCCCGCTTCTCCCGCGCGCGGCGGACCTCGAGGCGCGGGAACGGGTGGCGCTCGTCGAGGCGCAGGACGATGAAGTCCTTGTCGTCGCGGAGCCGGACGTTGAACCGCGGCTTGTGCTTCTTGATGAGCTCGTTCTCGAGGAGCACCGCCTCCTTCTCGGAGCGGGTGACGATGACCTCGATGTCGCCGAGGAGGTCGTCGAGGAGCGGGACGAAGATCCGGTCGTCCGACCCGCCGCGGTCGAAGTACTGGCGGACGCGCGAGCGGAGGCTCGACGCCTTCCCGACGTACACGACGACCCCCTCACGGTCCTTCATGAGGTAGCACCCCGGCTCGGCGGGGAGCTCGTCGAGGGTCTTGCGGAGGGCGGCGTCCACGGCACCCGAGGAGATACCGCGAAACGGCCCGGCGGGCACCGGGCGCGCCGGGGCGAAGCGTCCGCCCCTCCGCGGAGACCCGCCCCCCTGGACCCTCGAGGCGCACGCGCGGCGCCGTCAGGGGACGCAGGTCCGGGACGCGCAGCTGGAGCCGAACAGCAGCGAGCAGACGTCCGTCTGGAACCCGCAGGTCGCCACGTTGAACGCGCCGGCGACGTGGCTGCCGTCGTCGAAGGTGAGGTCGGCGAATCCGGTCACTCGCGCGCCGATCGCGTCGATCCGGATCGTCCCCTTCGTCGCGCTGGGGGTCGAGGCGGGGCTGGCGCAGGAGGAGTCGTTCCGGGTGATGAGCGCCTGCGCGACGGTGACGTTCCCGGCGGTGTCCGGCACCGGGGTCGAGGCCGAGGCGTCGAAGGTGCCGGGCTGGACCGGACCCGCCTTCGCGCCGGCGACGTTCGCCCGGACGACGACGACGTTCACGATCGTGGCGTTCGCCTTCTCGGCGCAGCCCTGGCCCTGCGTGACGACGTTGCACAGCCCGGTGAACGTGCCGAACCCGATGGCGAGGCCGGTGGCGCTCGCGGTCGTGCCCGAGAACGAGCAGGTCGCATCGGAGAGGACGAGCGCGCTCGCGTCCGCGGGGGTGAACGGCTGGCCACCGACCGTGCCGCCGAACGAGGGCGCGGGTGCGGGTGCAGGCGCGGGCGACGACGAGGACGAGCTCCCGCAGGCGGCGAGGAGCACGGCGAGCGTGCAGGCGAGCGAGCGCAGCATCGAGCGCGGCATGGAGGACCCCCCGCGCGTCCTCGGCGGACGCGCCGAGGGTCAACGTAGGGTGCGCGCGGCGCGACGACGCCCTTCCCGACGGGGGCGCGGGCGCGCGGCCGCGTCCGAGGCTTCCTCCCGCCGGGCAGAGCCTCCGGGAGCCGGTCCGTGAGCGGCGCGGGGACGCTATCGGCGCCGGCGCCGCTGGGGCGCCGCCCGCCGCGCGCCCTGGAGCTTGCCGAGCGCCGCCGCGCTCGCCACCGCGCCCGAGCCGAGGAGCCCCTTGATCCCCCTCATCCCGGCCGCCTTCGGAGGGAGGCCGAGCTGCATGTCCTTCAACGCCAGGATCCGATCGCGGAGCTGGGCGGCCTTCTCGAAGTCGAGCTGGACGGCCGCCTGGCGCATCTCCTCCTCGAGGGCGGCGACCATCTCCGGGAGCTGCTCGGGCCGGTACTCCGCCCCCTCGGCCGCCATGGGGACCGTGACCCAGTCCGCCTCGACCACCGCCATCCCGAGGTCGCTGATGTTCCGCTTCACGGTCTGCGGGGTGATCCCGTGCTCGGCGTTGTAGGCCCGCTGCCTCTCCCGCCGCCGGTTGGTCTCGTCGAGGGCACGCCGCATCGAGTCGGTGATCGTGTCGGCGTAGAGGATCACCCGCCCGTTCACGTTCCGCGCGGCGCGGCCGATGGTCTGGATGAGCGACACCGACGACCGGAGGAACCCCTCCTTGTCGGCGTCGAGCACCGCCACGAGCGACACCTCGGGGATGTCGAGCCCCTCGCGCAGCAGGTTGATGCCGATGAGCACGTCGAACTCGCCGCGGCGCAGGTCGCGGATGATCGCGCTCCGCTCGAGCGTGTCGATGTCCGAGTGGAGGTAGCGGCAGCGGACGCCCACGTCGGTGAAGTACTCGGTGAGGTCCTCGGCCATCCGCTTCGTGAGCGTCGTCACCAGCACCCGCTCGCCGGCCTCGGCGCGCTTGCGGACCTCGCCGAGGAGATCGTCCACCTGCGACCCGACCGGCCGGACCTCGACCTCGGGGTCGACGAGGCCGGTGGGGCGGATGATCTGCTCGACCACCACGCCCTGGGCCTGCCGGAGCTCGTACTCGGCGGGCGTGGCCGAGACGTAGACCGCCTGGCGCACCACCTTCTCGAACTCCTCGAACTTGAGCGGGCCGGTTGTCGAGGGCCGACGGGAGGCGGAAGCCGTACTCGACCAGGGTCTCCTTCCGCGAGCGGTCGCCGCGGTACATCGCGCCGATCTGCGGGACGGTCTGGTGCGACTCGTCGATGACGAGGAGGAAGTCCTTCGGGAAGTAGTCGAGGAGGCAGGGCGGCGGCTCGCCCGCCTTCCGGCCGGAGAGCCAGCGCGAGTAGTTCTCGATCCCCGAGCAGAAGCCCATCTGCTCGAGCATCTCGAGGTCGAACATGGTCCGCTGCTCGAGCCGCTGGGCCTCGACGAGCTTGTTCCCGGCCTTGAGCTCGCCCGAGCCGCTCCCGGAGCTCCTCGCGGATCCCGTCGATGGCGCGCTTGCGGGTCTCCGGCGCCGAGACGTAGTGGCTGTTCGGGAAGATCGCGGCCTTGTCGAGCTCGGCGAGCGTGACGCCGCGGAGCGGGTCGAACTCGTGGATCGACTCGACCACGTCGCCGAAGAACTCGATGCGGATCGCCCGCTCCTCCTCGTAGGGCGGGAAGACCTCGATGGTGTCGCCGCGCACGCGGAAGGTGCCGCGGTGGAAGTCGATGTCGTTCCGCTCGTACTGGATGTCGACGAGCGACCGGATGAACCGGTCGCGCAGGAACTCCTGCCCGCGTCTCCACCTGCTGGAGGAGGCCGTAGTACGCCTCGGCGGTGCCGAGGCCGTAGATGCAGGAGACCGAGGCGACGATGAGCACGTCGTTGCGGGTGAGGAGCGCGTGCGTCGCCGCGTGGCGCATCCGGTCGATCTCGTCGTTGATGGACGAGTCCTTCTCGATGTACGTGTCCGTCGACGGGACGTACGCCTCGGGCTGGTAGTAGTCGTAGTAGCTGACGAAGTAGTGGACGGCGGCGTCGGGGAAGAGCTCCTTGAACTCGCCGTAGAGCTGGGCCGCGAGCGTCTTGTTGTGCGCGATGACGAGCGTCGGCCGCTGCACCTGCGGCGACGCACGTTCGCGATCGTGAAGGTCTTGCCGGAGCCGGTGACGCCGAGGAGCACCTGGTGCGGGTCGCCGCGGCGGAGGCCGGCGACGAGCTCCTCGATGGCCCGGGGCTGGTCGCCCGTGGGGCGGAAGTCGCTCGTGAGGTCGAAGGGCACGGGCGGAATCTAACAGGGGGTGGCCCCGCGTTCAGCAGGCGGCGCGCCGCCGCACCCGCGGCGCCGGATCCCCGCCAGCCGCCGCGAGGGATCATGCCGAGCGTGACGCGCCCCCTCGCCGCCCTCGCCCTCGTCGCCGGGTGCTCGTCCAAGGAGGACACCTGCCGTCTGTCGTCGATCACGTGTGTCGACCGGTGCGTCGACGCGAGCTCGGACGCGTCGAGCTGCGGCGGGCGGGTTGACCTGCGGTGCGGGCCAGACCTGCTGCAGCGCCTGCGTCGACTTGCAGGGCGATCGGCGCAACTGCGGCGCGGGCGGTCGCCGACGGACGCGACGTTCCGCGACTCCTTCTGCGGGGCCAGTCGGAAGGCCGGGACGTGCGCGATCTGGTGCTACGGGATCAGCAACTTTGCCGGCCACGTCCGGGAGACCACGACGTCCCAATGCAGCGGGCTCGCGTGCCCGAGCCTCGCGAGCCCCTGGCCGTGACCCTCCGTCTCGCCACCGTGACGCGCTTCCGTCCCCTCGCTCGATCGCCCGGTCCCCAGACGTGTCGCTGGCCGGTTTGCGCTCGACATCAACCCCGGAACCACATAATTTTTCCCGGTCCCGGCCCCGTCGGCGGCGCGGGAACGACCGGGAAGGACCCCGGTTCGCTATCTCGAGGTGAGTTCCGATGGCTAGTGGGGTCGTGAAGTGGTTCAATGACGCGAAAGGCTTCGGCTTCATCACGCAGGACGGCGGTGGCGAGGACGTCTTCGTCCACCACACCGCGATCGAGGCCGAGGGCTTCCGCTCCCTCCAGGAAGGGCAGCGGGTCGAGTTCGAGGTGAAGAAGGGTCCGAAGGGCCTCCAGGCGGCGAACGTCCGGGCGGTGTAGCCCGGCGCGCCTCGCAGCACCGAGGAGGCCCGGCCCCAGGCCGGGCCTTCGTCGTTCACAACCCCCTCGCAGGAGCGGCACCCATGGCTTTCAATCCCGGAGCGACGAAGCGGCAGAAGGAGGCGGCGCGACGCGACAAGCAGCGCCGCAAGGACGAGAAGAAGGAGCTGCGCAAGCGTGAGAAGTCCGAGCGCCCCGATCGCCCGGCCTCGCCCGGCGAGGACCCGGACATCGCCGGGATCGTCCCGGGCCCGCAGCCGCTGCCCGAGGAGTAGCCCCGGCCCCGCGCCTCAGGGCCAGGTCAGCACGTAGACCGCGCGCGGGGACCCCTCCGCCCACTCCGCCTCGGCGCGAGGCGCGACGCCACCCGACTCCAGCAGCACCTCGATCGACCCGCACACCCGCAGGACCATCAGCCGGTCCCAGCGGGGGGGCAGGTCCTCGTGCGCGACCCGGAAGACGGCGCCCTGCCCGACGATCCCCCCGCGCCGGCCGGCGTTGCGCATCCCGAGGTCCCACGAGGTCACGGCGATGCGCACCAGGATCTCGCGGTGGCTCCCGAGCATCCCCAGGGTCGCGTCGTAGAGCGTCCGGAACACCGGCGTCGACGGCGTGGCGCGGGCGAGGTCGGCGGCGATCCCGCGCACCGCGCCGTCCCCACCGCGGGCGTGGACGGCGCCGAGCATCGCGACCTCCCAGGCGACGGGGAGCCACTCCGCGGCGCCGGCGCGCTCGATCGCCGTCGCGGCCCCCGCCGGCAGCGCGGCGCGCAGCGCGGCGCGGAGCTCCGGGCTCCGGGCGACGGCCGGGTCGAAGTACTGCCGCAGGATCGCGCCGCGGACCTCGGGCTCGGGCCCGGCGGCGACCGGCGACGCCCCGCAGGACGCCGGGGGTGTCACTCGACGTCCCAGGTGGTCCCCTCCGGCCCGTCGAGGAGCCCGACGCCGCGGGCGAGGAGCGCGTCGCGGATCGCGTCGCCGCGGGCGAAGTCCTTCGCCTTCCGCGCCTCGGCGCGCTCGGCGATCCGGGCCTCCACCTCGGCCCCGTCGATGCCGAGGCGCGCCGCGGCCTTCTCCCGCAGGGCGCGGACCGCGGCCGGCGGCGGCCGCTGGAGGAGCCCGAGGGTCGTCCCGATCTCCCGCACGTCGCGCGCGAAGGCGGCGAGGGTCGCCCGGTCCTCGGGGGACTTCTTCCCCTTCCGGTCGGCGAGGGCGTTCGCGGCGGTGAAGGCGCCGGCGAGCACGGCGAGGACCTGCGGGGTGTTGAAGTCGTCGTCGAGGGCGCGGCGCGCCTCCTCGACGAGCTCGGCGGCGTGGCCCGCGGGCGACACGCCCGCGGCGAGCCGGTCCACCTTCTCGAGGGTCTTGTAGAAGTAGCGGAGCCGCCGCTCCGCCTCCTGCAGGATGACGTCGGAGTAGTTGATGGGGTTGCGGTAGTGCGTGCCGAGGAGGAACAGGCGCATCACCTCGGGGTCGAACTTGACCAGCACCTCGCGGATCGTGAAGAAGTTGCCGAGCGACTTCGACATCTTCTCGGTGTCGATCTCGACGAAGCCGTGGTGCATCCAGTAGCGGGAGAAGGTCTCGGCGGTCCGGCCGTCGCCCACCGCCGCCGCGGACTGCGCGATCTCGTTGGTGTGGTGCGGGAAGACGAGGTCCTTGCCGCCGCCGTGCAGGTCGATGGGCGCGCCGAGGTGCGCGAGGGTCATCGCCGAGCACTCGATGTGCCACCCCGGCCGGCCGCGGCCCCAGGGCGAGTCCCAGGCCGGCTCGCCGGGCTTCGCCGCCTTCCAGAGGGCGAAGTCGAGCGGGTCGCGCTTCGCCTCGCCCGGCTCGACCCGCGCCCCCGACAGGAGGTCGTCGAGGTTCCGCTTCGCGAGGCGGCCGTAGTCCGGAAACTTCCGCACCGCGTAGTAGACGTCGCCGTTCGTCGCCGGGTAGGCGAACCCCTTCGCGACGAGCGTCTCGATGATCGACGACGATCTGCGGGACGTGATCGGAGACCTTCGGCGCCACGTCGGGCCGGAGGTTCCCCAGCGCGTCCATGTCCTCGTCGAAGGCGCGGGCGAACCGCGCCGCGAGGGCCACCGGGTCCTCGCCGCGCTCGTTCGCCCGGCGGATGATCTTGTCGTCGACGTCGGTGAAGTTGCGGACGTAGGTGACGGCGTAGCCGCGCGCGCGCAGGTGGCGGACCACCACGTCCCAGACCACGTAGCTGCGCGCGTGGCCGACGTGGCTGAAGTCGTAGACCGTCGGGCCGCAGGCGTAGAAGCGGATCTTGCCCGGCTCGAGGGGGACGAGCTCGCGCTTCTCGCGCGGTGAGCGTGTCGTGGAGGACGATGGGCATCGAGGATCCGGGCTCAGGCGGTGAGGTGCTTCACGAGCGCCCGCAGGTTCACGAGCGCGAGGAGCGCCAGGATGGCCGAGGCGGCCACCGGGATCCACTTCCGGCGGGGGCGGTCGCCGTCGCGCAGGACGAGCCAGCGGTCGCCGAGGGCCGCGCCGCGCTCGCGCATCGCCCCGACCGCGGTCGCGTAGTCCGGGTTCATCCGGGCGGGGAGGAGCCGGCCCTCGAACACGGGCGGCCCGCTCCGTCCGGGCCGATCGACGACGAGGTTCGTCCCGGCGAGCCGGCCGACGGTGCGCGGCGCGCCGGAGCGCGCCTCCGTGACCGGGATGGCCTGGGCGAGATCGCCGCGGACCTGCGCGAGCCGGTTCTCCCGCGCGAGCTCGAGCCGGTACGCGCCCGGCCCGCCGAGGTCGATGGGGTCGAGGGGGGAGAAGAAGTAGACGACCTCGGGCGACAGGTCGAAGAGCAGCCACCCGCAGAAGAGCAGCGCGACGACGGCGAAGATCGGGTTCCGCGCGAAGAGCGCGGAGGACCGGCGCGGCGGCGGGGCCGGCTCCGGCTCCCCGCCCTCGCCGAAGAACGTCGACTCCCCCTTGCGATCGTCCGTCACGTGCCCCTCCTCACGAGGAGCGCCACGGCGTGCGCCGCGATCCCCTCCTCCCGGCCGACGAAGCCCATCCCCTCCCCGGTCGTCGCCTTCACGTTCACCTGCGCCGGCGGGACCCCGAGCGCCTCGGCGAGGCGGGCCCGCATCTCCTCGGCCCGCGGCGCGATCTTGGGACGGCGCGCGGCGAGGGTCACGTCGGCGTTGCCGACGCCCCAGCCGCGCTCCGCGGCCATCCGCGCGATCTCGCGGAGGAGGACGAGCGACGAGACCCCCTTCCACCTCGGATCGGTGTCCGGGAAGTGCGACCCGAGGTCGCCGAGGCCCGGCTGCGCCCAGGATCGCGTCGCCGATGGCGTGGGCGCAGACGTCGGCGTCGGAGTGGCCGAGGAGGCCGTCGCCCTCGAACTCGACGCCGCCGAGGACGAGCCGCCGCCCGGCCGCGAACCGGTGGGTGTCGTAGCCGACGCCCATCGCGACGGGCGCCTCGAGGAGCGCCCGGGCCCGGGCGAGGTCCGACGGGGCCGGTGAGCTTGAAGTTCCCGGGCTCGCCCGGGACGAGGGTCACCGGCGCGCCGAGCCGCTCCACGAGGGAGCACTCGTCGGTCGCCGCCGACGCCGCCGCGCCCGCCGCCTCGTAGGCGCGCAGGAGGAGGTCGCGGCGGAACCCCTGCGGCGTCTGGGCGAGCCAGAGCGTCCGGCGGTCGAGGGTCTCGGCGACGCGGGCGTCGCCCTCCCCCGCGGCGCGCTTCACCGTGTCCGTCACCGGGAGCGCGGCGAGGGCGGCGCCGTCCCGGGCGGCCGCCTCGGCGACGCGCCGGGCGAGGTCGGGGGTGGCGAAGGGGCGCGCCGCGTCGTGCACGAGGACGACGGCGTGCCCCTCGGCGGCGGCGAGGCCGCTGCGGACCGAGTCGGCGCGCGCGGCGCCCCCGGCGACGGCCCGGGCGGGCTTCCCCAGGCCCTCGAGCTCGGCGAGGCCGCGCCCCTCCTCGCCCGGGGGGACCACGACGACGACGGTGTCGACCGCGGGGCAGCGCGCGAGGGCGCGGGCGGCGCGGCGGAGCACGGTCTCGCCCCCGAGGACGAGCCACTGCTTGGCGACCCCGGCGCGCACGCCCGAGCCGCCCGCCGCCACGATGCCGGCCACCTTGTCGCCGCCGATCATCCGTCCTCCTCGCCGCGCGGACTCGCGCCGCGCCCCGCGGGCGTGGCACCGTCCGTGCTCTCCCGCGGCCGATGACCCCCGAACCTACCCCGGCGGCCCGGAGACGCAACCGCCGCGCGGACTGGCGTCCGTGCGGCGGTCTCGCCTGCGGACCCCCGGCGCTCGCGCGCCGGGACCCGGGCTCAGCAGTTGAAGATCTTCTTCAGGTCCGTCTCGACGTCCTGCTCGTCGCACTCCTTCGCGATCGCGAGCTCCTTGATGAGGAGCGAGCGCGCGGTGTCGAGCATCTTCCGCTCGCCGAAGGAGAGGTCCTTGTCCGACCGGAGCAGGTAGAGATCGCGCAGCACCTCGGCGATCTCGAAGACGCTGCCGGTCTTGATCTTGTCCATGTACTCGCGATACCGGCGGTTCCAGGTCGTCGAGTCGACCGAGACCTCCTTCTCGCGGAGGATCGTGTAGACCTTGCGGACGTCCTTCTCGCCGATGATCTCGCGCAGGCCGACCGAGCCGACCTTGTTCATCGGGATCATGATCTTCATCCCGTTTTCGAGGATCCGGAGCACGTAGAAGGACTGGCGCTGGCCGGCGACCTCCTTGTGCTCGATCCCCATGACCTCCCCGACCCCCTGACCGGGATAGACGGCCTTGTCCCCGACCTTGAAGTTCGGGGGCGTTTGAGTAACCTGAGTGACGGGCATTCCTTCCTCCGCTCCTCGCATTCCGTCCATCGACCGGCGCGGTCGACGAAAGGGCGGGAGCACGAACGCGGCAGACTACCACAGTTTACCGGTCCGTTCAATAACCGCGAGGAAATCTGGGCTGTTCCGCTGGTCGATCGGCCCCACGGGGTGGGTCGTCCTTGACCTCGCGCCACCCGCTCGTCGGCCCCGCCCTGGGGCTCGTCGCCGGGATCGCCCTCGGGCTGCAAGGAGTTCCGCGGCCGCCAGGGCTCCCGCTGGTGCTCGCCCTCGTCCTTTCGCCCCCGCTCGCGCCCGCGGCGTTCGCCTCCGCCGGGTGGCTGCTCGCCCGGCCGGCGGCCGCGGGTCCGCGCCCGGCGCCGTTCGAGCGGGAGGTCGAGGGGCGCGTGGCGAGCGTCCCGGACCGGACCGGACCCTTCGGCTCCGCGTCGCCTTCGGCGACGCCACGCTCGGGACGCGTTCGGTTCCGGCTCGTCACACCGGAGGGAGCGCTCGACGCCTTCGCCCACCCCACGCCCTGGCCCCTCGCCCTGGGCGACCGGATCCGGATGCGGGTCCTCCTCCGGCCGCCGGCGACCGCCCGGAACCCTGGCGGGCGCGACCCCGCGGCCCGGCTCGCCGCCGGGGGCGTGCTCCTCCAGGCGATGCCGGAGGGGCCCGCGGTTCGCGTCGCGCCGCCCTCCCCGGTCGCCCGACTCGAGCGGGGCCGCGAGGCCTTCGCGGGCGCGGCGCACGCGGCGCTCCCCGCGCGGGAGGCCGGGCTCGTCGTCGCCATCGCGACCGGAGACCGCTCCGGCCTCGACGCGGCGACGACGACCTCGTTCGCGCGGAGCGGCCTCGCCCACGTGCTCGCGGTCTCGGGGCTCCACCTCGTCGTCGTCGCGGTCGGGCTCGAGCGGCTCCTGCGGGCGCTGCTCCTCCGGCTCGATCTCCTCGCCGCGCGGGTCGAGCCGCGCCGCGCCGCCGCCGCCGCCCTCCTCCCGGCCGCCGCCCTCTATGCCCTCGCGACCGGGGCCGGCGTCCCGGTGCTGCGCGCGGCGCTCGCGGTCGGGGTCGCCGCGGTGGGCACGCTCCTCGACCGCGAGGCCCGCGCCGCGAACGTCCTCGGCCTCGCCGCGCTGGTCCTGCTCGGGCTCGACCCGTCCGCGGCGCTCGACGTCTCCGCCCAGCTCACCTTCGCCGCCGTGGGCGGGCTCGTGCTCTGGTCCGGGCGGCTCCGCCGCGCCCTCCCGCTCCCGCCGGCGCGCCGCGGGTGGCGCGCCTGGACCGTCGAGCCGCTCCTCGGCGGGGCCTGCGCGACGCTCGCCGCATCCATCGCCACCGCGCCGGTCCTCGCGTTCCACTTCCGCCAGCTCCCGGTGCTCGGCCTCGCCGCGAACGTCGCCGGGATCCCGGTCGGCTCCGCGCTCACCGCCCTCGCGACCCTCGCCGCGCTCGTCGGCGCCGCGTCCCCGGCTGCGGCGGCGCCGCTCCTCCTCGCCGCGTCGCCCCTCGCCTCGGCGCTCCTCGCGCTCTCCGACGCCGCCGCCGCGCCGCGGGCCTCGGTGCTCGGCGTCGCCTCCCCCGGGCTCGCGGGCGCGGTCGGCTTCCTCGCCCTCGCCGTCGCAGCGGGGTCGCTGCGCGGCCTCGCGCGCCTCGGGGCGGCCGCGGGCGCCGCCGCGTGCCTGCTCCTGCCGGGTCCGCTCCGCGCCGCCGCGGCCCGGGAACGCGGCGGCCTCGAGGTGACCTTCGTCTCCGTCGGCCAGGGCGACGCCGCGCTCCTGCGGCTCCCGGACGGCGCGGCCGTGCTGATCGACGCCGGCGGGGCGCCGGACGGCGGGGCCGACCCGGGGGCCCGCGACGTCGTCCCGCTCCTGCGCGACCTCGGCGTCGGCCGGCTCGCCGCCGCGTTCGTCTCGCACCCGCACCCGGACCACGTGCTCGGCCTCGCCGCGGTGACGGCGGCGGTCCCCGCCGACCGGGTGTTCTCGAACGGCGACGGCGGCGACGGGACGGCGCGGGAAGTGCTCGCCGCCCTGCGCCCGGTGCCCCTCGCGCCCGGCGAGGTCTGGGAGCGGGCCGGGGTGCGGTTCGAGGCGCTCGGCGGCGCGCGGGAGGCGCTCGCGCCGAACGATGCGTCGCTCGTCCTGCGGGTCTCCTACGGCAGGACGGCGTTCCTCTTCCCGGGCGACGTGGAGGATGCGGGGGAGGCCGCGGCGATCGCCCGGGGCGGCCTCGCCACCGACGTCGTGAAGGTCCCCCACCACGGGAGCCGCCGGTCCTCCAGCGCGGGCTTCGTCGCGGCGGTGTCGCCCCGCCTCGCGGTGGTCCCGGTCGGCGCCGGGAACCGCTACGGCTTCCCGCACGAGGAGGCGCTCGCGCGGTGGCGCGAGGCCGGGGCGCTCGTCCTGCGGACGGACGAGGGGGCGCTCCGGCTCCTCTCGGACGGGCGGCGCGTCCGGCGCGTGCCGGCGGGCGCCGCCCTCGATCCCCTGGCGATCCTGCGGGAGCGGACCCACGCTTGCGGCGTGCGGATCGAGGACCTGGACCTGCTGGAGATCGCCGAGCGGCTGAAGAAGCACGTGCCGGAGGGCGAGCCGCCGGTGGGCTACCTGCGCGGGCGGAGCTACTTCCGAGACGTGCTCGCCCACGACCTGGGCTGCTCGGAGCTCGAGGCGGAGTCGCTCGTCGACACCCTGGAGATGAACGGGTACCTCAAGTTCGAGGGGGACCCGAAGATCCGCTCCCGGGCGACCGACGGCCGCTGGGACATCGACCCGCACACGCCGTGACGCGTGCGGCCGCGCCTCCGGCGGTCAGTGGTCGGTCCCGTGACAGAGGTAGCAGTACTGGTAGTACGTGTCCCTGCCCGGGGCGGCGCCGTCGGTCCGCGCGAGCGCGCCGAAGGTCACCTTCGTCGACCCGTCGTCGCACGGCATGTGGCAGGCGACGCACGCGAGGGCCGCGCGGATCGTCGTCCCGCCGTGCGAGGGGTGGGCGGCGACGCGCGCGGGATCGCAGAGCGCGGTGTCGAGCACCGCGCGGGCGACGCCGGTCGACTTCCCGGCGCTCGACGGATCGGCCTCGCCCGAGCAGGCGGTGACGGCCGCGACCAGCGCGGCGAGCGCGCCCCTCGCGATCGGCGAGCGCGTGCAGGCCACCGGCGAGGGCACGATCACCGTCGCGGCAGGCGGCGCGGTGCTCGACGGGATGAGCTACCCGGCCGACTGCGAGGCGTCGGTGTCGGTCGGCGGGACCATCACGCTCACCGCGACGCCCGGCCCCGGCTACGCCTTCGCCTCGTGGATGGGCTGCCTCCTCTCGACGACGAGCACGTGCACGATCGCGAACGTCACGGCGGGGAGGACGGTCACGGCGGCGTTCGCGCCGGCGGGGTGCAGCTCGTGCCATGGGATCCCGCCCGCGGCGCCCCACATCGCCCGGACCGACTGCGGCACCTGCCACCCCGGCTACACGGAACACCGTCGTGCCCTCGCTCCACCTCAACGGCCGGGTGGACCCGCGGCACGCCGACCTCCTCGGGGACACCTGCACCACCGACCCCGACGTCTCGACGCGCTGCCTCGTCTGCCACCCCTGCTTCAGGCGCTGACGGGGGTCCCGCCGCGGACGGCGGGGTGCCGCGCGGACCCCGCCGCGCCGCAACGACGCGGAACGACGCGAACCGCCGCGGCACGGGCCGTGGAGCGAGGGGCGCCATGCACGCCCTCCTCGTCCGGCTCCCGGGCGCCGAACCCACCCGCCGCGACCTCCCGGCGCCGCTCGTCGCGGGGGGCTCCCACGCCGACGACCTCCACCTCCCCGGCGTCCCGGCGGCTGCGCTGCGGTTCCTGCCCTGCGCCGCGGGAGCGGTGGTCGAGGCGGTCGCCGCCGGCGTCCGCGCCGCCGGCCACCCCGTCCACCCGGGGGCCCGCCGGCTCCTCCGCCCGGGCGAGCGGGTCGAGCTCCACGGCGCCGTGGTCGAGCTCCTCGCGCCGCCGTTGCCCGAGGCGACCCGGGCCGCCGCCGCCGCGCTCCTGCGGGACGCCGCGGCCGGCGCCGCGCCTCCGCCGGGGCTCCACCTCGTCGTCCTCTCCGGCCCCGCCGCGGGGGCGCGCCACGGGCTCGGCCCGGACCAGACCCTCGGCCGCGGCCGGGCCGCGACCGTCATCCTGCCGGACGCCACGGCGTCTCGCGTCCACGCCCGGCTGACGCTCGGCCCCGCCGGCGCGCGGGTCGAGGACCTCGGGTCGAAGAACGGCGTCTCGGTGAACGGGGTCCGGATCGACCGGCGCCGGCCATTCCCGGTCGGCGCCGGCGACGAGCTCACGGTCGGAGAGACGACCCTCGCCCTCGTCGACGGGGCCCCCGAGCCGTGCGAGCCTCCCGCGCCCGCACCCCGCCGCGTCCCGCTGCGCATCGTCGCGGCGGCGCTCCTCGCGGTCTCCGCCGCGGCGCTGGCGCTCGCCGCCGGGTGAATATCTCACCCCATCCGCGGCGCGAGCCGGGAGCGCTCGAGGAGGAGCTCGAACAGCTCGCGGTGGCGGGCGGTGAGGCTCGTGAACTGGACGAGGCCGCGCCGCGTGAAGACGGCGTACACCCGCCCGGCGAGCCCGTCGCGCACCACGATCTGGAGGATGTCGTCGAACGGGACGGGGCGGCGGCGCAGGGGCGAGGAGGCGACAATCCCGCGGGGTCCCACCGCGATCCAGGTCGACGCGTAGAGCAGCCAGGACCAGACGAAGAACAGCGCGAACCCCGCGGCGGCGGCCGCGGGGGCCCAGCCCGCGCCCGGCGTCCTCACCACCGCGAGGAACATCCCCGCCCAGAACAGGGCGGCGGCCAGGCAGGCGACGCGGAGGGCGAGCCGGGTGCGGTAGGTGCGTGCGGGCTCCACGCCGGAACGATGCGGCGCGCCGCGTGGTGGCGCCGCCTCGCCCGGGAGGCCCTCCGGCGCCCGCCCGCTACCTCAGCTCGTCGGCGCGCTTCGCGGCGAGCGCCCGGAGATCGTCGCGGACGTCCGGCGCGGAGCTGCGGGCGTAGCGGTCGTACATCTCGGCCGCCTTCTTGCCGTCGCCGAGGACCCGGTAGCACTCGGCGAGGCCGTAGACCGGCGTCCCGAGCTTCGGGTCGAGCTGGGTGGCGATCCGGTAGTCCTCCGCCGCCTCGCGGTACTTCCCGAGGCCGAACTGGGCGCTGCCCCGGGCGGAGTAGGCGACCGCGAGCTTCGGGTTGGCGAGGATGGCGTCGGAGAGCTCCGCCACCGCCTTCGACCACTCGCGGTTCTGGAGCTGCCCGAGCGCGGTGCGGTAGTGCGTTGCCGCCGCCTGAGCCTGCGCCGGGGTGGCGGCGGGTGCGCTGCTGGGATCGACGGCGTCCGTCCTCGTCTCGTGCGGCGTCGCGACGGCCACGATGGCGACCGGCGCCGCGGGTGCGACGACGGAGACGGGGGCGGCGGCTCCCGCCGAGGGGGCGCTCGCGACCGCTGACGCGGACGCGGCCCCGGCGACGGCCGCGGCGCCCGTGGCGCGCGGAGCGCGCGGGTGCGGCGTCCCCCTCCGGCGTGAGCTTGTAGACCCGCGGCCCGTTCTTGGCCGTCGAGGGCTCCGGAGGGGTCGCGGCGCCGGTGGCGGCGGCGGGCGCTGACGGCGGGAGCTTCGCGGCCGCGGCCTTCGCCTCCTCGAGGAGCTTCCGGGCGTCGGCGTTGTCGTGCTCCTCCGCGAGCGCGGCCTCGGCCTGCGCGATCGCCTGGCCGGGGTAGCGGAGCGCCATGTACGTGCGCCCGAGCCGGACCCGCGCCGGCGCGTAGCGGGGCTGCATGTAGACCGCGTCCTGGTACGCGAAGAGCGCGCCGCGGTGGTCGCCCGCGAGGAACAGGCGATCGCCCTCCCCCAGCTTGTCGACGAGCGCCTGCGTCGGGACGACCGACGCCGTCGTCGAGGCGGGCGCGGCAGGCGCGGGCTTCGCGGCGGCCGGGGCGGCGGCGGAAAGATTGGGGGCGCTCGCGGCCGGCAGCGCCTCCGTGGGGACGGCGGCAACCGAGGCGAGCAGGGCGAACGTGGCGAGCGCGAGCATGCGCGACGATGATACGCCAGGCGGGCCGCGGCCTGCCGTACCTCGAGCGCCTTGCATCCGGACGCGGGACCCGGTGAGGGGCTTAAAGACCCTACCGCCGGAAGGGGTTCTCGCGGAGGATCGTCTCGCCGCGGTCCGCGCCGACGGAGACGCCGATCACCTTCACGCCGACGAGCTCCTCGACCCGCTTCAGGTACGAGCGGGCCTTGGCGGGGAGGTCGTCCCAGGTGCGCAGGTGGTCCACCTTCTCGGTCCAGCCCGGCAGGTCCTCGTAGATCGCCTTGGCGCGCTCGAGCGTCTCGAGGTCGGACGGCATCTCGTCGAGCTTCTTGCCGTCGACCTCGTAGGCGACGGCGATCTTCACCTTGTCGAAGCCGGTGAGGCACGTCGAGCTTGGTGATGGCGAGCGCGTCGAGGCCGTTCACGCGCGCCGCGTAGCGGAGCGCGAGGGCGTCGAGCCAGCCCGTCCGGCGCGGCCGGCCGGTGGTCGCGCCGAACTCGTTGCCGACCTTGCGCAGCCGCTCGCCGGTCTCGTCCTTGAGCTCGGTCGGGTACGGCCCGCCGCCGACGCGGGTCGAGTACGCCTTGGAGATGCCGAGGACGTAGTCCACCGAGCGCGGGCCGAGGCCGCAGCCGACGACCGCGTTGCCCGCCACGGTGTTGGAGGACGTGACGAACGGGTAGGTGCCGTGGTCGACGTCGAGCATCGTGCCCTGGGCGCCCTCGAAGAGGAGCGACTTGCCCGCCTTGAGCGCGCGGTGCAGCCAGAGCGAGGCGTCGGTCGCGTACCGCGCGAGCCGGCGCCCGTAGCTCGGCGTACTGCTTCACGATGGCGGCCTCGTCGAGCTCCGGCGTCGCGCCGAGCCGCTTCAGCTCCTCGCGGGCCGCCGGGACGCGCTCCTTCACCTTGCGCGCGAGGCGGGCCTCGTCGATGAGGTCGCGGACGCGGAGGCCGCGGCGCGCCACCTTGTCCTCGTAGGTCGGGCCGATGCCGCGGCCGGTGGTGCCGATCTTCCCCTCGCCCGCCGCCTGCTCGCGGGCGATGTCGATCGCCTTGTGCCACGGCATGATCACGTGGGCGTCGAGGGAGATCGACGAGCTGCGCGTCGTCCTTGAAGCCGCCCTTCGCCTTCAGGCGGTCGATCTCCATGACGAGCACCGACGGATCGGCGACGACGCCGTTGCCGATGACGCAGGACTTGCCCGGGTGGAGGATGCCCGCGGGGATGAGGTGCAGGACCGTCTTCTCGCCGCCGACGACGAGCGTGTGCCCGGCGTTGTTGCCGCCCTGGAACCGGACCACGACGTCCGCGTCCTGGGTCAGCAGATCGACGATCTTGCCCTTGCCCTCGTCGCCCCACTGGGCTCCGACGACGACCACGTTCGGCATGCTCGAGCTCCCTGTCGGTGACCTCACCCGGCGACCGGATTCCTCCGGGACTTCCGGGCGATCGCCGCGCCTGCGGACGGTGCGTTCGCGGCGCGCGCGGGGTCGCACATTAGCAGGGCAGCCCCGGGGACGCCACAGCGACGGGCGCCCCGCCGCAGCGACCGAGCGCCGCGCCCTTCATCCGCGGCGGGAGGTCCGGCGCGCGCGCCGGCGGCCGCCCTGGCCCCGCCCGGTCGTCCGCTCCAGCGCCTGCGTCGCGAACTCCAGGTCCACCGCGAACCCGATCGCCGGGCCGGGGCGGCCGAAGCGGGCGAGGAGCCCGTCGTAGCGCCCGCCCGCGGCGACCGCGCTCCCGGCGCCCGGCGCGTACCCGGCGAAGGTGATCCCGGTGTAGTACCCGAGCCCCCGCGCCTCGCCGAGATCGACCGCGAACGGCCCGGCCCGGCGGCGGCGCGCGATCCGGATCGCCGCCTCGACCTCGCCGAGCGGGGCGGCGGCGCCCGGGCACCGCCCGGGCGATGACCCGACCGCGCTCCAGGGCGCCGTCGCCGTACAGCGTCGCGAGCTCGGGCAGGGCCGCGCGGGCCTTCGGCTCGCCGCGGCCGCGGGCGGCCAGCGCGGCGAGGGCGGCCTCGTCCTTGCGGCCGAGGGCGACCCACGCCTCGGCACGCGCCTTCTCGGGCAGCCGCGCCGCCTCGATCGACGGCGCCGGCGAAGCGGGCGTGGCCGACCTCGACCACCGCGTCGTCGAGCCCCACCCGCTCGAGGGCGCGGGAGAGGAGCACCAGCATCTCGGCGTCCGCCGCCGACCCGCCCGCCCCGAGCATCTCGACCCCGGCCTGGTAGACCTCGCGCGGGCGGCCGGCGCGCGCCTCGCGGGCGCGCAGCACCGGGCCGTCGTAGCAGAGGCGCGCCGGCGACGGCAGCGCATCCGGGCGGGCGGCGTAGAGCCGGGCGATCTGCGGGGTGATGTCCGGGCGGATCGCGACCACCTCGCCGGAGCCGGGCTCGACGAACTTGAGGACGTCGGCGAGCGCCGCGGGGGAGAGGCCGCGCTCGACGACCTCGAGCCGCTCCAGGGTGGGCAGGAACACGCGCCGGTAGCCGAGCCGCGAGAACACCTCCTGGAGCCGCGCCGAGAGGTCCGCGAGGTGCGCGGAGTGGTCGGGGAGGAGGTCGCGGAGGCCGGTGGGGAGCGAGAGATCGAGCACCATGCGCCGGCGGACTCTACCCGAAAACGCCAAGCGAGGGGGCGCGGCGTCGCCGCGTCCCCCCGCTGCCCCGCGCTGCCGTCCGGCTCAGTGGTGGTACGGGTCGGAGGGCGGGATCCCCCCCTCCGGCGGCAGGCCCGTCGACGTCCCCGGCGGCTCGTT
Source organism: uncultured delta proteobacterium (assembly GCA_963739565.1). GTDB lineage: Bacteria > Myxococcota > Myxococcia > Myxococcales > Anaeromyxobacteraceae > Anaeromyxobacter. The sequence goes on from CAVUBF010000004.1 coordinate 547,352, forward strand.
CGCTGCCGTAGGTCGTCCCGAAGCCGCGGTCGCCCGCGTGCGCCGCGCCGGCCCGTGTCTCGTCGTGGCGGAACGAGGTCCACCGCCGGCGCATCGTCGCGCCGCGCTCTCGCCGTACCGAGATCGCCGCGCCGACGATGCCGCCGAGGAGCCCGGCGATCGCCGCGAGCGCGCCGCCGCCCGCGCCCTCGGCGGCCCCCTTCGCCGCCTGGTCCGCGCGCGCCTGTCGGCCCGGGGTCGTCGTCACGCGCCCCGTCTCGCCGGTCGCGCGCTGCACCGCGCCGGCGTTGCCGCTCGCGGCGGTCCCGGCGCTCATCGCCCCGGTCGCCATCGTTCCGGCCAGGAACAGCGCGCCGGCGATGAGCCCGATGCACCAGACGAGGACGCCGTGGAGCGACCCCGACCGCGTGTCGTCCGCGTCCGCCATCCGGCACGCGAGCCACGCCCCGAGGAGCGTGGCGACGAAGGGTGTGACGAGCGCCCAGATGGCCGCGCGCTGCCCCGAGCGCCCTCGAGTCCGACGGGCGCGGCCGCGAACCCGAGCGCCGCGCCGATGAGCCCCATCACCACGTGGGCCGCGAGGGCGAGCAACACGCCCGCGATCACCGCGCCCCAGTGCAGCCGCGGGAACGGTCGGCCGGTGGCCGCCTCTGCTGTCGTCGCCATGTACCCCTCCCGGTGGGACCGTGCGCCCACCTGTACCCAAGGTGGGGTCGCGCCGGGGGCGTTACCAGGGGCGATCGCCGGATCGCGGCGGCGCGCGCGCGCGCGCCGCACTCGACGCTACAGCCTCAGCGCGCGGACCGAGCGGACGTGCGGGAGCGCGCGGAGCCGCGTCGAGCAGGCCGGGCGAGGGGGCGGAGTCCACGTTGAGGAACGAGAAGGCGCCCGAGCGGTCGTCGAGGCGCGAGAGGGAGATGAGGGCGATGTTCACCCCCGCCGCCGCGAGGTGGGTTCCGAGGTTCCCGACGACGCCCGGCGCGTCGTCGTTCTCGATGACGATCACGTGCCCGTCCGGCACCGCCTCGACGCGGAACCCGTTCACCCGGACGATGCGCGCCTCGCGCTTGCCGTACACGGTCCCCGCGACGACGGTCTCCCCCGCCTGCCCGCGGACCCGCAGCGTGACGAGGCTCGCCCAGTCGTGGGTCTCGGCGGAGCGGACCTCGCGCACGACGATGCCGCGGTCCTTCGCGATGGCCGGCGGCGTTCACCTCGTTCACCGGCGTGTCGAGGAAGTGGCGCAGCAGCCCGACCAGCGCCCGGGCCGCGAGGGGGCGCATCGGGATCGAGGCGAGGTCGCCGGCGACCTCCACGGCCACCTCCGACGGCCCCTGCGGCGCGAGCTGCGCGGCGAGCGCACCGAGCTTCTCGGCGAGGGGGAGGTAGGGGGCGAGCTGGTCGAGGACCTCCTTCGGCAGGCCGGGGACGTTCACCGCGTTCTTCACGACGCCGTCCTTCAGGTAGGCGACGAGCTGCTCCGCGACGGCAATCGCGACCGCGGACTGGGCCTCCTCGGTCGACGCGCCGATGTGCGGCGTGCAGACGACGTTGTCGAGGCGGAAGAGCGGGTGGTCCGCGGCGGGCGGCTCCTGCTCGAACACGTCGAGGGCGGCGCCGCCGAGGTGGCCGGCGGCGAGGGACTCCGCCACCGCCCGCTCGTCCACGATCCCGCCCCGGGCGCAGTTCACGAGGATCGCGCCCTTCTTCATCTTCGCCAGGGTCGCGGCGTCGACGAGGTGGCGCGTCTTCTCGGTGAGCGGCACGTGGAGCGAGATGACGTCCGCCTCGCGCCACAGCGTCTCGAGCTCCACGAGCTCGGCGCCCATCTTCGCCGCCGCCTCCGGGGTGATGAACGGGTCGTAGGCGACGACCCTCATCTTCATGGCGAGGGCGCGGTCCACGAGCACCGAGCCGATGTTGCCGATCCCGACCACGCCCAGGGTCTTGCCCGCGATCTCGCGCCCCTGGAACCGCTTCTTCTCCCACTTTCCGGCCTTGACGCTCGCGGTGGCGCCCGGGACGTGGCGGTAGAGCGACAGGATCATCGCGAGGGCGAGCTCGGCCACGGTGATGGACGAGCCGCCCGGCGTGTTCATCACCACGACGCCCCGGCGCGTCGCCGCGTCGAGATCGACGTTGTCCACGCCGACGCCGGCCCGGCCCACCACCCGGAGCCGCTCGGCGTGCTCGAGGAGCTTCGCGCTCACCTTGGTGGCGCTGCGGACCGCGAGGCCGTCGTAGCCGCCGATGAGGGCCTCGAGGTCCGCCGGCTTGAGCCCGACCTTCACGTCCACCTCGAGCCCGCCGTCGCGGAGGATCTTCACCGCCTCCTGAGAAAGGTCGTCCGAAACCAGTACCCGCGGCATGGATCCTCCCACCTGCGCCCTCCGAGGTGCTTCTCTTCCGCCGCTCTCTCCCCCACCGGGGGAGAGGCAGGGTGAGGGGGCAGCAGCGAGCGGAGCGGAGGGGGGAGTTAGCCGCGGCCCCCTCCTCCGTCAACGGCATGGCGTGACGCGTCAACCGCCTCGGCCGCCGCCGCGCAGCCCGCCCAGGACGAGCTCGGTCGCGTTGCGCTTCGCCCGATCGATCTCCTCCTCCGTCCCGGCGGGGACGAGCCCGACCACCATCCCCGAGACGGCGAGCTCGAGGGCGCCGAGGACCGCGGTGGCGGCGAGGACGGGATCGAGATCCTCCCGGAGCTCGCGCCGGGTCTGCCCCTGACGGACGACGTCGGCCACCAGCCGGACGGCGCGCTCGAAGGTCTCGCGGGTGGAGCCGGCGCGGAGGGCGTGGGTCGTGCGGGTCACCTCGAGGATGAGCACCCGGACCGCGGCCGGGCGCGGTCTTGTAGACGTCGAAGACGAACCCGTAGATGCCGGCAATCTTGTCGGCGGCGGTCCCGGGCCCCTCGTCGATGGCCTGGATGGCGTTGATGAGGATCGCCCACTGCTCGGCGAACACGCTCTCGAGGAGCTCGTCCTTGTTCCGGAAGTAGTGGTAGACGAGGCCGTAGGCGACGTGCGCCGCCCGCGCCACGTCGGCGATGCGGCAGCCCTGGTACCCCTTCTCCGCGAAGACCCGGACGGCGGCGTGGAGGATCGCGCGGCGCTTCTCCGGCTCCGGTCCCGCGTGCCCGCTCGCGTCCGGCGGCGTTCGTCCCCTGGTCACCCGGCGATTGTCCAATCCACGGCCCCGCCCGGCAACCCCGTCGTCAGGGAGGACCCGCGTGGGACGTTCACGAGAAGTGCATCCGGACCTCAGCGCGTGGTCGCGGCGCTGCCGCCGAGCCGCCCGAGGTCGATCGCCGCGTGCCCCGAGGGCACTCCGCAGTCGTTGAGGCCTGCGACCAGGATGAGACGGAAGCAGCGGCACGGAGACTCCCACGTGAGCGTCCCCGTGTGCTGCTGGACGTGGAGGGCGTCGACGCGCCGCTCACCGGCGGTGGCGCTGCAAAGCGGCACGTACGTCGCGCGACCGTAGAGGTTCGCGTCATAGCCGAGCCGGACGGAGCCAAACGTTGCGCGCGCGCCGACGGTGGCGCTCGCGGACGGCGTCGAGCACCTGGGGGCGAACATCGAAGATCGGGTCGAGGCCGGCGAGGAGCCGCCCCGAGCCGCCGGGCCCGACGGAGAAGAAGCCGGCGTGCACCGAGTCGCCGCGCCCATCCTGCACGCTCACCCCCGCATGCAGCTCGGTGAGCTTGTCGAGCGACGACGGGATCCGTGGCGGCGGCGCCGACTCCTCGCGTCCGGTGGGGAAGAACCGCACGCCCGCGTCGCCCGTCACGGGCCCGAGCATCAAGGTGAGCGACGCGAACGCCTCGGCGAGCCGCCCCGCCTTCAGGTCGGCGTCCTGCCCCAGCTCGAACCGGAGCACGGTGGCCTTCGCGGTCTCGAGCCGGGTCTCGATCGAGGCGCGAAGCTGCTGGAACACCCCCGGCGAGGCCGAGAGGAGCCCCGCGCTCGCGCAATCGTACAGGTCGTAGGCCGGGACGCTCAGGGTGTCGCCCAGCGACTGCGTCCCCGCCCGCCACTCGAGGCGCGGCGTGATCGCGTGCCGGATGGAGTCGAAGCGGCGGGAGACGTCGGTCTCGAGCGCCGCCCCGGCGACCCCCCACGCGATCCCGGCGGAGGCCTCCGGCGAAGGGTCGTAGGCGAGAGCCGCCCCGCGGACGAAGGGAGCGAAGGTGACGGCTCGGCCGAGGAGGAGCGGGAGCGCGACCTCCGCCCGCCCATCCGCGCGGGTCACCGCCGGGCGGTGCGCGACGTCCAGGTCGTCGGGGCCGAGGCCGTGGACCGGTCCAAAGCGCGCCGCCCCCACCCGCCCCGAGAGGAGGAGCGGCCCCGCGGACACGGGAACGAGCGTCGCGGCCGCGGCGCCGAACCGGCTCGAGACGCCCCGGTCGGCCCCGAGGGTCCCGTAAGGGAGCGTCGTCGAGACGAGGACCGGGTCGAGGGGCTGGACGTAGCTCCCGACCGCCTCGATCACGAGGTCGTCGCGGCGCTGCGACCCGAGGACGTCGGAACGCTGGTACGGGAGGGCCGCGGCGAGGTCGTTGGAGTTCGCGTCCCGGACCCAGACCGAGTCGCTTGCGAGGTGAAGCCCGGCCACGAACGAGGTCGAGTCACCCACCTGCTGGCGGTGGACGAGCGCGAGCGCGCCGCGGTCGCCGTGCGCCCCCCCCGGCTCCGCGTCGAGATCGTGGATCCAGGAGACCAGCGCCTGCCCCGCGGCTCTCTCCGCCGGCGCCCACCTGAGCTCGAGCTGCACGCCGGGGCCGCGCACCGCTTTCTTCCCGTCGGCGACGGCGGAGGCCTTCTGCCCGAAGGCGTACTCGGGTGTGATCGTCGCGTCCGCGCTGCGCCCGAGGGTCACGAAGATCGGCTGCGCGACGGTGAACCCGGTCGCGCCGGTCGAGCCCACGTAAGGGACCAGCAGGCCCGACTGTCGCTCTCCGAGCGGCACGTAGAGCCAGGGGAAGATGAAGACCGGCACCGTCTTCGACGCGAAGGGCGGCGCGATGCGCAGCACCGGCCACTTGAGGATCGCCCGCTGGCCGGGGATGACGTCGGCCTCGCTCGCGGTGAGCTCCCACGAGGGCGGCGCGCCGCCGGGGCAGTCGCAGAGCGTGAGGCGCGCCCCGAGCAGGCGGAGCTGCCCCTCCTTCGTGCCGGTGAGGTGCGGCGTCGAGAAGGCGAGCCGGTTCCGCCCGGTGCGCCCCGCCTCGGCGGCGGTCGCGACCTGGGAGAGATCGACGGGCCGGTCCTTCACGAAGGCCACGACGCCCTCGGCCTCGAAGTCGCCCCCGAGCACCGCCCGCACGGCGTCCGCCGAGACGACCCGGGTCGGATCGGTGAGCAGGACGCCGCCCGCCGCCCGCACCTCGCCGGTCACGGGGTCCCACTCCGCCGAGCGCGCGCGCAGGAGGATGGCGCCGCGCCGGACCACGGCGTTCCCCTCGAGGAGGACGCGGCCGGTGGACGGCTCGTAGGTGACGCGGTCGGCGGAGACCTGCACGTCGCCGGTGCCGCCCGGCAACGCGGGCAGCGCGGGCGCGGCGGCGACAGCGCGCGCGAGCAGCGCGGCGAGCAGGGCGAGGAGCGTCCGCGTCACGGGGCGCGGATTCTACCCCCGGTTGCTCGGCGCCGTCCCCGCGTTCCTATCGGAAGCCGGGGGCGGCCGGGGCGTCCGGCTCGAGGGCCGCGGGCGCGGCCTCCTCGGCCGCCTCGGCGGCGCCCGGCTCAGGGGCGGCGTCGGGCGCGGGGGCGGCGGCGGACGTCGCCGCGCCGGGCCGCTCGAAGTCGATGGCGAGCATGTCGCCCTCGACCTTCTGCTGGTACGGGACCTTCTGCTTCAGCTTGATGTCGACGACGTAGGTGGAGCCGCGGCGCGACGGCGTGATCATCGCGACGGCGCTCGGGAAGAACGAGGTGTCGAGGAACCGCAGGTCGTTCCGGCGGGCCGCGCGGGCGTTCTCGAGCTCGATCCGGATGTGGTTCTCGCCCACGTCCTGGATCGTGAACCTCGGCGCGGCGCTCGTGCGGAGGAACACCCGCGACGCGCCCGGCATCTGCTTGAACCCGAGCTCGCGCACCTGGGACGGCTGGGTCGCCGCGAGAGACTCCTCGCGGGCCCGCCTCGCCTCGGCCTTCCGCTCGAGCTCGTCCTGCTTCTTGCGCGCGGCGTCGGCCTTGGCGGCGGCGATGGCCTCCTCGCGCTGGCGCTTCGCCTCGGCCTTCGCGGCGGCGACCTCCTCCTTCGTCCGCTGCTGCTCGGCCTTCTTCGCGGCGAGCGACTCCTCGCGGGCGCGCTTCGCCTCGGCCTTGCGGTCGATCGCCTCCTGCTTCTTGCGGGCGGCGTCGGCCTTGGCGGAGGCGATGGCCTCCTCGCGCTGGCGCTTCGCGTCGGCCTTGGCGGCGGCGGCCTCGTCCTTCTTCCGCTGCTGCTCCGCCTTCCTGGCGGCGATCGCCTCCTCGCGCTGGCGCTTCGCCTCCGCGTCGCGGGACTCCTTCACGGCGGCGGCATCCTGCGCGGCCGCGGCGGCGGCGATCTGGCCGGCGTCGCCCGTCGGCTCGGCCATCGGCGGCGGAGGCGGCGGGAGCGCCTGCTCCTTCTCCATCGCCTTGAGCTCCGCCTCGACGTCGGCCTTGGCGCGAGCCTCGGCGTCCGCCCTCGACTCCCCCGCAGGCGCGGCGGCGACCGCGGTCGCGGCGGCGGCGGCCGCTGCGGCGGCGCGGGCGTCCTCCGCCGCCTTCGCGTCCGCGGCGGCCCTGGCCTCCGCGGCGGCGCGCGCCTGGGCCTCGGCGTCGGCGCGCGCCTGGGCCTCGGCCCGGGCCTTCGCCTCCGCGTCCGCCTTCTTCTGGGCCTCCACCTCCGCGGCCTTCCGCTCGGCCTCGCCGGCCGCGGCGACCGCGGGAGCGGCGCCCGCGCCGGCGGGCTTCGTGACCCGGACGACCAGGGTCGAGCCCTGGGTCTGCACGTCGGGCGGGTCCACGTCGACCGCGAAGGCGATCATGATGCGGGCGATGGAGGTCTGGTCGGAACCGTAGGACAGGTTCTTCACCACGAGGATCGTGCCGTCGTTGACGGGCATGTCCTCGGGCACCGCCTGGAACTTCGCCTCGGACAGGTCGATCACGAAGCGCGGCGGGTCCGCCATCGAGAAGGTCGTGAAGTTCGGCGGCTTCGAGCCGACGACCGACATCACGACCGTCCCGCCCTCGTCCTTCACCGTGACGGCGGTGACGAGGTTCAGGTCCTGCGCGAGCACCGGGAGGGCGCCGGCAAGCAGGGAGACGGCGAGGGCGTGGCGGAGACGCATCGCAAGCTCCGGGTGGGAGAATCGCGCTCAGGATAGCACGGGGGTCCCGGACCCCCAAAAAACCCGAGCGCTTCTCGGCCGATATCTACCTACTCCCACACCGACGACTCGCGCCGTCGGGCGCGAGCCGGAGCGGGAGACCTCCCTCGTCTCGGAGCGTCAGGCCTTCGGGTACGCGTGCCCGTTCGCTGTCTCGTTCTTTCCTGGTCCCCGCCTTACGCGTGCCCGTTCGCGGTCTCGTTCTTCCTCCGGCGCAGCGGCTCCGCTACGCCAGCAGCTCCCGCGCCTCGCCGACGAGGTAGAGCGACCCCGCGACGCAGACGAGGGCGCCGTCCGCCGCGGCGCGCCGGGCGCACGCGAGCGCGTCGACGAGGTCGGCGTGCACGTCCGCCTCCGCCCCCGCGGCGCGGGCGTCCTCGAGCAGGGCTGCGGCGGGGCGGGCGCGGGGGGTCGCCGGCGCGACGAGGTGGAGCCGGCGCGCGGCGGGCGCGAGGGCGCGGAGCATGCCGGCGTGGTCCTTGTCGGAGAGGACCCCGAACACGAGCTCCACCGGGCGCCCGGGGTGGAGCACCGGGAGCGCCGCGGCCAGGGCGGCCGCGCCGTCCGGGTTGTGGGCGCCGTCGAGGAGGACGCCGCCGACCTCCTCGAGGCGGCCTGGCCAGCGCGCGGACCCGATGCCCCGGGCGATGGCGTCGTCCCCCACCGGCACGCCCGCGCCCCGGAGCGCCCGGAGCGCCGCGGCGGCGAAGGCGGCGTTGCCGCGCTGGTGGGGCCCGCGGAGCGCGACCGGCCCGTCCCAGGCCGCGGGGGCGACGATGAACGAGGCGCCGCGGCGGGCCGCCTCGGCGCGGAGGGTCTCGAGGGCGCCCGGCGGCTGGTGGGCGTGCACCACCGCGGGCACGCCGCGCTTGAAGATGCCCGCCTTCTCGAAGGCAATCTGCTCGACCGTGTCGCCGAGGAGCTGGGTGTGGTCGAGGCCGATGCGCGCCACCGCCGTGACCGCCGGCCGGATCGCGGTGGTCGCGTCGAAGCGGCCGCCGAGCCCGACCTCCACCACCGCCACGTCGACGCCGGCGCCGGCGAAGTGGACGAGGCCGGCGAGGGTCGCGAACTCGAAGTAGGTGAGCCGCTCCCCCTCCCCGCCCGCGTCGTGCCACGGGCAGGCGCGCCGGACCTCGGCGATCGCGGCCTCGAGGGCGTCGTCGTCGATGGGCTCGCCCCGGACCGCGATCCGCTCGTTGAACCGGACGAGGTGGGGGGAGGTGTAGAGCCCGACCGAGCGGCCGGCGTCGGCGAGGGCGGCCGCCGCCATGGCGCAGGCCGAGCCCTTCCCGTTCGTGCCGCCGACGTGCAGCACCGGGAAGCGGCGCTCGGGGTGCCCGAGGGCGTCGAGCGCACGCTCCATGCGCTCGAGCCCGAACCGCATGGCGAGCGGCTGCAGGCCGGCGAGGTACCGCTGGGGATCGGTCATCGCGTCGAACATGCGCGCCCGGTGGGCGCGCCGCCTCAGCCGAGCAGCCCGAGGACCCGCGACAGCTGCTCGCGCATCGCCGCCCGGGGCACGATCGCGTCGATCATCCCGTGCTCGATGAGGAACTCGCTGCGCTGGAAGCCCGGGGGCAGCTTCTCGCGGATGGTCTGCTCGATGACGCGGGGCCCGGCGAAGCCGATGAGCGCCTTCGGCTCGGCGATGACGACGTCGCCCAGCCACGCGAAGCTCGCGGCGACCCCACCGGTGGTCGGGTGGAGCATCACCGAGACGTAGGGCTTGCGGACGGCGCGGAAGCGGTGGAGCGCCGCGGAGGTCTTCGCCATCTGCATGAGGGAGAAGATGCCCTCCTGCATGCGGGCGCCGCCGGTCGAGCTGAAGACGATGGCGGGGATCCGCCGCTCGTAGGCGCGGTCGAACACCCGGGCCACCTTCTCACCCACCACCGACCCCATCGACCCGCCCATGAACTCGAAGGCGAAGCAGCCGAGGGAGACCGGGTGCCCCTCGATGGTGCCGACGCCGGAGATGAAGGCGTCGCGCAGCCCGGTGGTCTTGTAGGTGGAGCGGAGCCGCTCCCGGTACTTCTTCGCGTCGGTGAAGCCGAGGGGATCCTGGGGCGTGAGGTCGGAGTCCAGCTCCTGGAACGAGCCCTTGTCGAGGACGAGCTCGAACCGCCGCTGCACCGGCAGCGCGTCGTGCTGGCCGCAGCTCGGGCAGACGTTCCAGTTCTTCTCCCAGTCGGCGCGGGCCACGACCTCGCCGCACGCGTCGCACTGGTACCAGATCCCCTCGCCCTTCTTCGCCGGCGCGGGCTGCGCCGGCGCCGACTCCTTCGCCTTCATCTTCTTCTGCTTCGAGAACCAGGCCATGACCTTCCTTGATGCGGTCGCTCGCTAGAACCTGAACTCGTCCCCGCGGCGCAGCACGCGAACGTTCGGGAGCCCCAGCGCCGCGAGCTCGCGCTTGAGCTCGGCAACGTACGCGGGCTTGAGGTGATAGAGCAAGACCGGGAAGCCGTTCCGCGAGAGCTTTCCGAGCTCGCCCTCGAGGGTCCGGGGCGTGAGGTGGCCCGAGACGTCGGCGAGCTCCTGCAGCTCGTTCGGGAACGACAGCTCGACGAGGAGCGCCTTCAGCCGCTTCTCGGCGTTCACCCGCGTCCAGAACCGCCCGGTCGGCCCGGTGTCCCCGGACACGCCGATGGAGGTCTTCCCGTCGGAGAGGACGAACCCGACCGACTCCACCGGGTGGTGGACCGGGACCGGGCTCACCGTGTACTTGCCCGCCTTGAAGGGCTTCTCGGGGTCGAAGGGGACGACCTCGATGACCGGCGTCCGCGTGGTCGGGATGCGGGTGAAGTCGGGCCAGAGCTCGTCGTTGAAGATGCTCTCGCGCAGCGTGCGCGCGCAGGCGGTGGAGGCGTGGACGCGGACCGGGGTCTTGCGGCGGCCGACCAGCAGGTCCGACAGGAGCGGCACGTCCTTCACGTGGTCGAAGTGCGAGTGGGTGAGGACGATGTCGTCGACCTTGAGCAGCTCCTCGAGGGGGAGGCTCGCGGTCAGGGCCCCCGCGTCGATGGCGAGCTTCCCGTCCACGAGGAAGCACGTGGTCCGGTGCCCCGGGAGCTCGCCACCCGAGCAGCCGAGCACGCGCATCCTCATGTCACGTCCCCGAACTGCGCCTTCATCTGGAGGAACTCGAGGAAGTGGCGGAGCTTCGCGACGTCCGCGACGATCGTGCCGTCGGGCTCGAGGGCGACAATCTTCGACTTGAGGAGCTTGCCCAGGACCTCCTCGGCCTGCTCCGTCCGCACCCCGACCCGGGCCGCGAGCTCCGGCGGCTTGATGGAGAGCCGGTGGCCGGTCGGCCCCTTCGGCACCTTCTCGGCGGCGGTGGCGAGGTAGTGCACCACCCGCGACGAGGCGTCGGCGAAGAGGAGGTTCTCGATCTGCTCGTTCGCCTCGGCGAGCCGGTCCGAGAGCTTCTTGATCATCCGGACGGCGATCTCGGCGTTCCCGCGGATCATCGCCTCGAAGGTCTTCGCGTCGATGACGAGGAGCTTGCAGAGATCGGCGCAGGTCGCGGTGGCGGAGCGGGGCTTGTTGTTCAGGATCGACATCTCGCCGACGAACTCGCCGGGGCCGAGGGTCGCGAGGATCTTCTCGACCTCGCCCGCCCGCTTCGAGATGTGGATCCGCCCCTGCTGGACGACGTACATCTCCTTCCCGGGCTCTCCCTCGCGGAAGAGCACGGTGCCTTGGGCGAACTCCTTGCCGAAGCGCTGGAAGAGCTGGTCGTCGGCCATTCACGCCGCGATCTCGCGGCGCTCCGGAGTTAGCCCGGGTTCTCGAGGCGTGTCAACGAAACCGCAACCCTCGGGGGGATGGCCGACGCGGTGCGTCGGCGGAGGTGTGAGCGGCGTCACAGCCGGACGGGTCGAGGAGGAGGTCGAGGACGAGGTCCAGGTCGAGCGTCCAAGTCCAAGTCGCCCAAGTCCAAGTCCAAGACGGCTATTTCGTTTTCATGTGGAAGACGCCGTCCCACTCCGGGCCGGGCGGCTCGCGGCGCATCGCCTCGCAGCGCTCGAGGTACTTGCGGCTCGTCGGGTCGCCACCGCGGAGCTCGTCCGCCTCCCGGAAGCGCGCGATCGCCTCGTCCCACCGCTGCGCGGTGTAGGCCGAGAGGCCCCAGCGGAACCGCTCGACGAACTCCGCCAGCGCGGGGGTCGCCGGCGCGATCCCGAGCAGCTCGTAGATGTGCACCGGCTCGCGCTTGCCCTTGACGCGCACGAGGTCGAGCTCGCGGACCACCACCGCGTCCTTCACCTCGTCGTGGGTGGAGGAGCCGAGGATGATCCGGGTGCCGTATTCCTTGTTCGTCCCCTCGAGCCGCGAGGCGAGGTTCACCGCGTCGCCGAGCACCGTGTAGTTGTAGAACCGGTCCTGGCTGCCGACGAACCCCACCGACATCGGGCCCGTGTTGATCCCGATGCCGATGTCGATGTCCGGCAGCCCGCGCTCGCGCCACCCCTCCCGGAGGACCCCGAGCCGCTCGATCATCGAGAGCGCCGCGCGGCAGGCGCGCAGCGCGTGGTCCGGCTGCTCCTGCGGCGCGCCCCAGAACGCCATGATCGCGTCGCCGATGTACTTGTCGAGGGTGCCCTGGTGATCCGAGACGATGATGTCCGTCATCGGCGTCAGGTACTCGTTGAGCAGCTCGAGCAGGACGTGCGGGTCGAGCTTCTCCGAGATGGAGGTGAACCCGCGGATGTCGCTGAAGAGGACGGTGAGGACCCGCTTGTCGCCGCCGAGCTGGACCGCGCCGCCCTTCGCGAGCACGTCCTCGACGATGGCGGGGGCGAGGAACCGGCTGAAGGTCTCGCGCGCGCGCCGTTTCTCCCGCTCCTCCGAGAAGAACCGGTAGGAGGTCGCGACGAGGAACATCGTGAGCAGCTGGGCGAGCGGCATCCCCAGGGCGAGGACGACGTTCGCCTTGCGCAGGGCGAGGAGGGCGAAGCCGCCCCAGGCGGCCGCCGCGAAGACGAGCGTCGGGAGCGCCGCGAAGGACGTCACCCTGGCGAACACCCAGGCGAGCCCGACTGACATCGCGAGCATGAGCGCGAGCTCGAGGACGAAGACCGGGCCCGACTTCTCGAGGAGCTCGCCGCGCAGGACGTTCTCCACGAAGGTGGCGTGGGTGATGACGCCCGGGGCGATGTCGTCGAAGGGCGTGACCCGCTGGTCCCAGGTGCCGGCGGCGGTCGTGCCGACGAGGACAATCTTCCCCTTCATCTCCTCGGCCGGGATCCGCCCGTGGAGCACGTCGGTGGCCGACCAGGCGGGGAACGTCCGGTAGGAGCCGTAGTAGTTGAGCGGGACGCGCCCGAGGTCGTCGACGTCGAGCACGAAGGTGTCCCCCACCCGGATCTGCTGCAGGGTCTCCGGCGCCCCCTCGGCGCCCACCGGGACGACCGGCGCCGGCGCGCCGTCCTTCCCCGCGACGCGGGCGAGGAGCGCGATGCCGAGGGCGGGAAAGGTGGACCGCCCCGCCCCCGCCACGGTCCGGTACCGGCGGATGACGCCGTCGGGGTCGGGCAGCACGGTGAAGAAGCCGCCCGAGTCCGCCACCGCGAGCACCTCGTCCAGCGGCGGGACGACGCCCGCGAACCGGCCGAGCACCTTCACCTCCTCGCCGCCCGAGACGAGCTTCCCGCCCGAGGGGACGTGGACCGGCGCGGTCTCGAAGAAGTGGAGCTTGGCGACGCGCGCGTCCTGGTCCGAGCCGGCCGCCTCGTCGGCGCCCAGGAACATGAACCCGACCGTCACGTTCCGCGCCCGCTCGATGGAGTCGGCGAGCTGCTCGGTCGGGTCCACGTCGACGGCGGCCCCGGGCCGGGCGCCCCCCGCGGCCTCCCACACCTCGTCGAGCTGCCGCGCGAGGTCCTCGCCGACCGCCCGCCTGCGCGCCTCGCGCACGAGGGACGCGACCTTGGCCATGCGGCGGCCCGCCTCGTCCTGCTCGCTCCAGATGACGTCGAAGCCGACCGCCTGGGTGCCGCCCCTCGCGAGCTCGTCCACGAGCCGGGCCATCTTCGCCCGGCTCCAGGGCCACATCCCCTCCTCCTGCACCGACTTCTCGTCGATCCCGACGATGACGACCCGCCCCGAGGGGGCGCGCGGGCCGCGCAGCCGCGTGAGGGCGTAGTCCTGGGCGGCGTGCTCGATGCGCGCGACGACCGGCAGCTCGACGCCGCGGCCGAGGAAGACGTAGTTGGTGAAGTGGAGGCCGGTGCAGACGAGCCCCACCCAGAGCGCGAGGCGGAAGGCGCTGACCCTGAGCAGGACCGTCCGCAGCCGGGACATCCCGCGAGAGTAGCATCGCCGGGTCGGGAACTGGCGCCCGGCCGCACGGCGGCTAGGATTCCGGCGTGGCCTCCCGCCCCCACACCGCCCTCTGGATCCTCGCCGTCCTCCTGCTGGTCGCCGTAGCGCTGTAGCGCGGCCTTGCGGCCGCCGCCGCGGTCGCGGTACAGGCCCGGCCATGGCGCTGACCTACCGCGACGCCGGCGTGGACATCGACGAGGGCGACCGCCTCGTCGAGCTGATCAAGCCCCTCGCCCGCCCCACCCTCCGGCCGGAGGTGCTCGCCGGGATCGGCGGGTTCGGCGGCCTCTTCGCCCTCGACGTGAAGAAGTACAAGGAGCCGGTCCTCGTCTCCGGCACCGACGGCGTCGGGACGAAGCTCAAGATCGCCTTCGCGGCCGACCGGCACGGGACCATCGGCCAGGACCTCGTCGCGATGTGCGTGAACGACGTCGCGGTCGTGGGCGCCGAGCCGCTCTTCTTCCTCGACTACTTCGCCACCGGGAAGCTCTCGGCGGAGCAGGGCGCGGAGGTCGTGAAGGGCATCGCCGAGGGCTGCCGCCTCGCCGGGTGCGCCCTCATCGGCGGGGAGACCGCAGAGCTCCCCGGGTTCTACGCGAAGGGGGAGTACGACCTCGCCGGCTTCTCGGTGGGCGTCGTCGAGCGGTCGAGGATCGTGGACGGCCGCGCCGTCTCGCCCGGCGACCTCGTCGTCGGCATCGCCGCCTCCGGCGTCCACTCCAACGGCTACTCCCTCGCCCGCAAGGCGCTCCTCGAGAAGCACCCCCTCGACGCCCGCCTCGAGGGGCTCGGCGGCCGGACCCTCGCGGACGTGCTGCTCGAGCCGACCCGCATCTACGCGAAGGACGTGCTCGCGCTCCTCGAGCAGGTCGCGGTCCGCTCCTTCGCGCACATCACGGGTGGCGGCCTGCCCGGGAACGTGCCGCGCAACCTCCCCGACGGCACGAGGGCGGTCCTCGAGGAGAAGCGCTGGCCGCGGCCGGCGATCTTCGACGTGATCGAGCGCGAGGGGCAGGTCCCGCGCGACGAGATGTACCGGACCTTCAACATGGGGCTCGGTCTCGTCGCGGTGATCGCGCCGAAGGACGAGGCCGCGACCCTCGCCGTCCTGAAGGCCCGCGGCCTCGACGCCTGGACCGTCGGGACCATCGAGAAGGGCGCCGGCGAGGCCACCTGCGAGGTGGTCCGGTGATCCGGGTCGGCGTCCTCGCCTCCGGGGGCGGGACGAACCTGCAGGCCATCCTCGACGCGTGCACCTCCCGCCGGATCTCGGCCGAGGTCGCGGTGGTCCTCTCGAACGTCCCCGGCGCGGGCGCCCTCGAGCGCGCGCGGAAGGCGGGCGTCGCCACCGAGGTGGTGCCGTCGAAGGGGGTCGCCGACCGCGAGGCCTACGACCTCCGCCTCGTCGAGGTGCTCCGCGGCCACCGGGTCGACCTCGTCTGCCTCGCCGGCTACATGCGGATCGTCACGCCGGCGTTCCTGCGCGCCTTCGGGCCGACGCCCGACACCCGCGGCTGCCCCCGGGTCCTCAACGTCCACCCGGGCCTGCTCCCGAGCTTCCCGGGCCTCCACGCCCAGCGGCAGTGCGTCGACTACGGCGCGCGCTTCGGCGGGTGCACCGTCCACTTCGTCGACGAGGGGACCGACACCGGCCCGGTGATCGCCCAGGCGGTCGTCCCCGTCGAGCCGGGCGACACCGAGGAGAAGCTCTCCCGGCGCATCCTCGAGCAGGAGCACCGGCTGTACCCGCAGGCCATCCACTGGTTCGCGGAGGGGCGGCTCTCGGTCGAGGGGCGCCGCGTCGTCGTCGCCGGCGCGCGGACTCCGCCGCCCGCCGCGATCACCAACCCCGCCGTCGAGATCGGGTGAGCCGTGGCCCAGGCGTTCCGTCCCCCCGCCACCCAGCGCCTCTACGACGTCTGCGTGATCGGCTCGCAGCTCGGCGGCGTCGTCGCCGGCGCGCTCCTCGCCCGCCGGGGGTTCCGCGTCCTCCACGTCGCGCACGACGATCCGGGCTTCCACTACGTGGACCACGGCTACGTCCTCCCCTTCGGGCCGGCGGTGATCCCCTCCCCGCGCCACCTCCCCTCCGCCGAGGCGGTCCTCACCGAGCTCGGGCTCGCGAGCGACGTGGGCCGCGCCCTCGCCCCGAGCGAGCCCGACCTCCAGCTGCTCCTGCCGCGCCACCGGGTGGACCTGTCCCGCGAGCCGCCGCAGCTCCGCGGCGAGCTCCGCCGCGAGTGGCCGAAGGAGCTCGATCCCCTCGAGGCCGCCTTCGGCTCGCTCTCGACGCTCTTCGACTTCGCCGGCTTCTTCCTGCGTGCCGCGCCGCCGCTCCCGCCCGACGGGCTGATCGAGCGGCTCGCCGTCCGCAAGGCGCTCAAGACCGCCGCGTCGATGCCCGGGGCCCCGAAGCGCCGGGCCGACGAGGCGCGCCCGTTCGAAGGCCTCGAGGACCACGAGCTCGTCCGCAGCCTCGCGGTGGCCCACCGGTTCCTCACCTACCTCGACGGCGACGCCTCGCCCCTCTCCCTGGTGCGGCTCCTCGGCGGCGCGCTCCGGGGGACGAATCGCCTCCCGGGCGGCCTCGGCACGCTCCGCGAGCTCGTCCGGCGACGCATCGCGGAGTCCCGCGGCGAGCTGCGCGGCGGCCCCGGCGAGCCGGCGGTGGCGACCGCGCTCGACCTGGACGGCAAGCGGGTGACCGCGGTCCGGCTCTCCGACTCGCCCGACGCCCACGTCGCCCGGGCGTTCGTCGTCGCGACCGACGCGTCGCGCTTCCTCGCCCTGCTCCCGCCGGAGCTCCGCGAGACGCGGGCGGCGGCGCCGCTGCGGCGGGCGAGGCCGGTCCGCCAGCTCGCGACGGTGAACCTCGTCGTGAAGCAGACCGCCCTGCCCCCTGCCCTCGGCGAGAACGTGCTCGCGCTCCGCGACGCTTCCGGGGGCGACGGCCTCGACAACGCCGTCTTCCTCCAGATCCTCCCGGCCCGGCGCGACCCCAAGAAGGGCGACAAGGGCGGGGGCGAGGCGGTCGGCGACGAGCGGGTGGTCTGCGCCTCCGGGTTCATCCCCGCCGGCGCCGGCGGGGCCGAGCTCGCGGCCGCCGCCACCTCGATCCGCGCGGCAGTCGCCGACGCGATCCCCTTCTTCGAGCGCCACCTCGTCGCCGAATCGCCGGTCTTCGTGGCTGCGGACGGGGGCGGCGCCTCGGCCGCCCATCCGCTCTACGAGCCGGCGGAGGACGAGCCGCTCGGCGTCGGGGGGCTCCCGGTGACGAGCGCCTGGAAGAACGTGTTCTTCGCAGGGCGCGAGGTGATCCCGGGGCTCGGGGTCGAGGGCGAGTTCTACGCGGGCATCCAGGCGGCCGCGCACGTCGCCCAGTCCCTGGGCCGCAAGGACGTCCTGAAGAGGTGATCCCGCGCTCGCGGCCCTTGCTTTCTGGGGCCGCTTGCGTAATATGCCGCGCTCTTTCGGCTTTCGGAGTAATCCATGGCTCGCCGCTGCGACATCTGTGGGAAGGGCCCGCTCGTCGGGAACACCGTCTCCCACGCGAACAACAAGAACAAGACGCGCTCGCTCCCGAACCTTCGCTCGGTCCGGGCGAACCTCGAGGGCGAGGTCCGTCACATCCGCGTCTGCACCCGCTGCCTCAAGGCCGGCAAGGTCGTGAAGGCCGGCCGCGGCGCCAACCGCCAGGCCGTCCAGGCCTGACCGTCCGCGGACCCGTGCCGGCGCGACCCCGTCGCCGAGCGCCCCGCAGACTTCCGGTCACGGAGGCGCCCCACCCCGCGGGCGCCGACCTCGACCGGCTCCCCACCTCCACCCTCGTCTCGCGCCTGCACGCGGGCGATCGCGAGGCCGTGGCCGCCGTCGGCCGCGCCCTCGACGCGATCGCGCGCGTCGCCGACGCGGCCGCCTCGCGCCTCCGCCGCGGCGGGCGGCTCGTGTACGCCGGCGCGGGGACGTCGGGCCGCCTCGGCGCGCTCGACGCGGCGGAGTGCCCGCCCACCTTCGGCGTCGCGCCCTCGCGCGTCCTCGCCCTCGTCGCCGGAGGCCCGCGGGCCCTGCGGCGCGCCGTGGAGGGGGCCGAGGACGACCGGGACGCCGGGCGGCGGGCGGTGGCCGCGGCGCGCATCGGCCCGGACGACCTCGTCGTCGGCGTCTCCGCCTCCGGCACGACCCCCTTCGTCCTCGCCGCCCTCGCCGCCGCCCGCGGGCGCGGCGCGGCGACGGCGCTCGTGACCTCGAACCCGGCGGCGTCGCCCGCCGTCGACCACCGCGTCGTCCTCGCCACCGGCCCCGAGCGGATCGCCGGGTCGACCCGGATGAAGGCAGGGACCGCCGCCAAGATGGCGCTCGGCCTCCTCTCGTCGGCGGCGTTCGTCCGGCTCGGGGCGGTCCGGGCCGGGCGGATGGTGGCGCTCCGGCCCGGGAGCGAGAAGCTCCGCGAGCGCGCCGTCCGGACGGTCGCCGAGCTCGGCGGCGTGGGCGAAGGCGCCGCGCGCCGGTTACTCTCCGCGGCGGGGTGGGACGTGCCCAAGGCCCTCGCCGCGGCGGAGACGCCGCGCGGGCGGGGACGGGCTCGAAGGGAGCGCATGTGAAGGAAGGCCGGGAGAAGGCGCTCGGGCGCCGGGAGCTGGACGAGGCGCGGGCCGCCCTCGCGCAGGCGCGCGGACGCCAGCGGCTCGACGTGATCCTCGAGCTCCCCGAGCCCGCAGGCGCTCGTCCGCGCGCTGCCCGCGGACGAGCTGTACCTCGCCATCCGCGACGTGGGGCTCGCGGACGCCGCGGTGCTCGTGCAGCTCGCCTCCGCCGCCCAGTTCAGGGTGTTCATCGATCTCGACGCCTGGTCGCGGGACGGCTTCGACCCGAAGAAGACCCTGCCCTGGATCCGCGCCGCGCGGGCGGGCGCCTACCTCGACCCGAAGGCGGCGGCGCGCTGGGACCGGAAGCTCACCACCCTCGACCGCGAGGTCCTCTACCTCGTCCTCCGGACGTCGCTCCTGGTCCACGATCTCGAGGAGGACGACGACCCGGAGATCCAGTCCGACCACTTCATGCGGACGCCGGAGAACAAGTTCGTCGTCGAGTTCCTCGTGGAGGGCGTCGAGTACGTCGCGGTGAAGGGGCTCCTCGACGACCTCTACGCCGAGGACCCGTTCGCCGCGACCCGGCTCCTCTCCTCGCTGCGGTGGGAGCTCCCGAGCGAGCTCGAGGAGACCGCCCTGCGCTGGCGCACCGGGCGGCTCGCGGACCTCGGCTACCCCACCATCGAGGAGGCGACCTCGTGGTTCGCTCGGCCGCCCCGGACGCCCTCGCCGCACCACGCCGCCCCCCCGGCGCGCCCGCCGGGCTTCCTCCTCGCGACCCTCTCGCGCGGATCGGTCCTCGACCGCGCCTTCGCGCTGCTTCCCCCCGAGCACCGGGACGCGGTCGAGGGGGAGATCGTCACCGCGGCGAACGCGGTGATCGTCGCGGACGCGGTGGACCCCGCCGATCCCGACGCGGTCCGCGCCGCCTTCGAGGCGGCCCGTGGCTACCTCGACCTCGGCCTCGACGCGCTCTCCGGTGGAGACCCGGCCCGGGCCGCGGAGGCCCTGGTGGAGACCTCGGTGAAGCGGATCTTCCAGGAGGGCTTCGGCCGCGCGCTCGCCCTCGCCTGGCGCGCGCGGGAGCTCCGCAAGCGCGCCGGCGACGAGGCCCGGTTCGGCTCCCCCATCGACGAGGTCCTCGAGGCCCTGTCCGGGCGGCGGCCGCGCTACTTCCCCGGGGTCGAGACGCCGGAGGCCGAGTGGGGGACGATCGCCGCCGCCGCCCACCAGCCGCGCCCCTTCGCCACGCCGGAGGACCTCGCCCGCACGGCGGCGGCCCTCGATCGGGCCGAGCAGAAAATTGGCGAGCGCCCCCCGCTCTAACGGTTGACGCAGCGCCCCTCGCGACGTTAGGTGGCCACACCCGCGGGCCGAAGCCCCGGAGGAGGAATCTCGATGGCGCGCACCATGAACTTCAACGCCGGCCCCGCCGCGCTCCCCCTCGCCGCGCTCGAGCGCGCGAGGCAGGAGCTCCTCGACTTCGCCGGGAGCGGCATGTCGGTCATGGAGCACAGCCACCGCGGCAAGGACTACGAGAAGGTCCACGACGAGGCGATCGCGCTCCTGCGCGAGCTGCTCGGGATCCGGCGACTCGCACGAGGTGCTCTTCCTGCAGGGCGGCGCCTCGCAGATGTTCGCGCAGGTCCCGATGAACCTCCTCGAGAAGGGCTCGGTCGCCGACTACGTCGTCACCGGCGCCTGGGGCGAGAAGGCGCTCTCGGAGGCGAAGATCGTCGCGAAGCTCTCGGCGCGGAGGCCCGGGTCGCGGCCACCACCGGGACCGGCGACGGCAAGGAGAAGAGCGTACGTCCGCGTGCCGCTCCCGTCGGAGGTGAAGCCGACCCCCGGCGCGGCGTACCTCCACGTCACCTCGAACGAGACCATCCACGGCGTCGAGTTCGAGGTCGACCCGGCCCGGCCGTTCCCGGGCGCCGCGGGCGTCCCGCTCGTCGCCGACATGTCGAGCGACTTCCTCTGGCGGAAGCTCGACGTCTCGCGCTTCGGCCTCATCTACGCCGGCGCGCAGAAGAACATCGGCCCCTCGGGCGTCGTCGTCGTCATCGTCTCGAAGGAGCTCGTGGCGAAGGGGCGCAAGGACATCCCCAAGATCTTCCAGCTCCGCACCCACGCCGAGAACAAGTCGCTCTACAACACGCCGCCCACCTTCGGCGTCTACATGGTCCGCAACGTCCTCGCCTGGCTGAAGGGCGAGGGCGGCCTCGCCGCCATCGAGAAGCGCAACCGCGAGAAGGCGGCGAAGCTCTACGGCGTCATCGACGCGCACGCCGGGTTCTACCGCTGCCCGGTGGAGAAGCAGAGCCGCTCGGTGATGAACGTGGTCTTCCGGCTGCCGACCGAGGCGCTGGAGGAGCGCGTTCGTCGCCGAGGCGAAGAAGCGCGGGATGGTGGGGCTCAAGGGGCACCGCTCGGTGGGCGGCATCCGCGTCTCGACCTACAACGCGGTCGAGCCGGCCTGGGTGGACGCGCTCTGCGAGCTCCTGACCGAGGTCGCGAAGAAGGGTTAGCGCCGAGATCGGTTGGGCGAGGCGGCGGCCGGCGTCGTAGCCCGCGATCGTTTCGGAGCAGCGTCCACCCTTCGGCCCGGTGAACTTGTCCATCAGGGCGTCCCCGTAAAGCTGGCGAGGGTCAAATTGTACAGGCGGAACGACGTCCTGGTGGACGCGGCAGAGGAGCCGGCACTCGTCGATCGTGGTGCCCGCGCCGAGCGCGAACCCGTCGATGTGATCGAGCTCGACCTGGTACGTGGAGCCGCAGACTCCGCCGCCCTCGAGCGGCCACGAGCAGCAGCCGCCGGTCGCGCTTCCACACCCCGCGCCAGACCTCGGCGGGGACGTGGCGGCTCCGCTTCGGAGGAGCAGGAGGCGGTGCCTCGGCCGTTGCCGCAGCCGGCTTCCGAGCCGCCTTGACGCGGCTTCGCGCCGATCCCGCGGCGCTTCGCGTGGCGCTGGAGGATGAGGTCGAGGCCGACCTCGAGGATCGTCCTCCTCCGACGCGCCCGGGTGCGAGTGCGAGAGGGCGTCGCAGGCGGCGGCGAGCTTGTCGAGGAGCCGGCGCGAGACCGTCATGCTGACGCGGGCGCGCTCCGCGCCGAGAGGCTTCACCGCCGGACGGGCGCTGGGGCATAGCGGCGGCGATGTGCTTGGTGCCGCCGCCTTCGCTCCGTCCGCCGCGGGCGTTTCGGGCGCCCGAACCTCGAGCGACCCGGACGGGCCGGCCGGCGCCTCCGGACGGTCGCTCGACGTCGTCGCGACCGCGGCGACGGCCCGCACCGGCCTCACGAGGAAGTCGCGCCGGGGAGCGTTCTCGACCGGGCGGATGGACGCGGCGACGAAGGCGGCGTCCGCTCGAGAGGCCGAAGAACCGGGGGAGAACCTCGGTTGCGTTCTCGGGCGTGATGACCTTCGCGAGCTCGATGACGGACGACAGCGAGCGCCGCTCGAGCTTGCAGCGCTCGTCTCGCGGCGAAGGATGATCAGATGTCGCGCGCGTCACCGACTGCGCACAACTCTTGCTGCGCCACGGGGTTCGCAAGAGCACAGGGATGACCGCATGGAAGAGATTCCATCGCATCTGGTTGAACTGAGATCCGGTTCGAGCAGGCTGGCACTTCAACTTGACGTTGCGAGGACTACCTGTACGAAGTCGATCACGCAGCTGAACGGGTAGCGCGCATCGAGGCGGCGATCGACCGCGCCATCGATGCCGCACCGGAAAAGCTCGGCGACCGTGATCTACGCGTTGCAGTGTCTCCGCGGGGTTGCGCGAGTGACCGCAGCGATCATCGCAGTCGAGGTCGGCGACCTGTCGCGGTTCCGGTCGGCTCCCGAGTTGATGAGCTACGCAGGAGCAGTCCCATCGCGAGCATTCGAGCGGCGGAAAGACTTCGCGAGGTGGAATCACCAAGACCGGGAACGGTCACCTGCGACGGGTGATCACCGAGGCGGCATGGGCGTATCGGTCAAACACAGCCGACCGTCCCCGAGCGCCGCCTGGATCTGGGGATAGTTCTGGACCAGATCCGCCGCGGTCTTCCGGTACTGCGCCGCGCCGGCCGAGAGCCCGAGCTCCCGGCGGAGGAACGAGAAGAGGCTGGCGTGCCCGAGCTCCACCCACCTCCGCTCGCGGTCGAAGACCGCGAGGGCGACGAGGAACTCCGCGAGCGCGTGGTGCTCGCGGCGGAGCAGGCCGGCGAGGCGGGTGGTCTCTTCGCGGGCGGTCGTCATTCCGGAAGGATCGCACGCGTTTCCGGGACCTCCTGGAACGCACGCATTCCCGTCCTGGCGCGAGATCCCGAGCGCCCCTCGCACACCCCTCGCGCCATCCCGCGACGATCACGGCGCGGCCGGCGGGGCTCGCTGGGAGGCATCCGGTGGCGACGTCCGGAACGGGAGCGCCGCCTCACCAGAAACGCGTCAACTTCCCAGTTGGGGCGCGGCAATCACGTACAGTGAACGGCGGCGGTCGCGGCGGCGGTCCCGGCCTTCAGCGTGACGCCGCGGACCGCGGGTCGGCCGATCTCGCCGGAACGTTTCCCTGGCGCGGCACCGCCCCGCCCGCCCCCGCCCTCGATGCCCCGAACCCCGCCTCCTCGTCGGAACCGTCTCCCCGGTTTCGGGTCCGGTGTCAGCGGGACGGCTGCCCCGGTCCCGGCAGCTCGGCGAGCCCGCGGCAGAGCGCGTCCGCCTCCGCCGGAGTCAGCTCGGTGACGCGGTGCGCCCCCTCCCCTCGCGCGGGGAACCTGGTCTCGACGTAGCGGCCGTCGTCGCGCACGTACCGGAGCAGCGCCGCGTCGAGGCGCGCGACCGACGCCGCGATCGCGGGGTCCCACTCCGGAAACGTCTCCCGCCAGGCTGCGGCGGGATCCCCGCCGCGCGCGAGCCGGCCCTCGTACGCGAGGAACCGCTCCCGGTGCTGCGCGAGCAGGTAGTGCACGAGGAGCCAGCTCGTCGCGTACTGGCCCGCGCCCAGCTGGCCCGTCGCCGCGAGCACCCCCGCCAGCGGAGCTCGGTCGCGCCGCGCGGCCGCAAGGCGGTGCGGAGGCGGCGCGCCGATCCGGACCGTCTCTCCGTCCTCGCCCTCCCCGGCCGCCTCCATGTACGTCGCGAGCCCCTCGGCGAGCCAGAGCGGCGCACGCGGTACAATCAGTGCGAGAACGGCGTGCGTCAGCTCGTGGGCGACGATGCCCGCCCGCGTGACGCGCCCGAAATCGCCTCGGAGGACCACGGCGGCGTGGCCCGACGCGGAGCGCGCGAAGAATCCTTCATAGGGCTTCGGGGCGAGCACGCGGAAGTCCTCCACCCGCGCGAACGCGACGACGGGGAGCCGCGCCGGGAGCTCGGGAGCGGCATCGAACAGCCCGCGCCGGATGGCGCCGAGCAGCACCTCGAGCTGCTCGGCGAGATCGTCCGCCTCGTCGGGCTCGAGGTCCGTCGAGAGGACGAAGTGCGCGGTCTCCAGCTCGCGCCAGGTCGCCCTGGAGCCGGAGCAACGCGGCCCCCCCGCCGGCGAGGCGGCGCCCGCGAGGACCAGGGCGGCGAGGACGGCGGGGACGAGCACGGCGGGAGCGTACCCGAGTCCCGTGGAGCCCGACACGGCTCGGGCCGTCGAGCGTCGACGCGCTCCGCCCTTCGACTGCGCCGCGCCTGCGGCGCGGCTCCGCTCGGGGCGAACGGACCGGTTCCAGCGGCGCGCCGCGGCCCCGTCGCGTGCGCCCTACCGCCCCCGCTCGGCGGGGTCGGCCTCGATGAACGTCGCCTCGCGCGCCCATTGCAGCGTCTGGTCGAGCTGCTCCTCGGAGAGGATCCCCGCGTCGCGGAGCATGCGCACCTCGCTCCGCATGTTGGTGTCGAGGAGGTAGGGGCCGTCGGTGTTGATGGTGAACCGGACCCCCCGCTCCCAGAAGCGCCGCAGCACGTCGCCGAGCTCCTCGAGGGAGGCGACGGCGCGGGTGGCGAGGTTCGACGACGGGCAGATCTCGAGGACGATCCCGCGCTCGCGCAGGAGGTCCATCACCCGCTCGTCCTGCGCCGCGCGGATGCCGTGGCCGATCCGGTGCGGCTCGAGCTCCTCGACGACGGCCCGCACGCCCTCCGCGCCGGTCCCGGCGGTCTCGCCGGTGTGGACGGTGGTCTTGAGCCCCGCCGCCCGGGCGCGGGCGAAGAGCGCGCGGTAGCGCGACACCTCGGCCGGGCGGAGCTCGAGCGCGTCCTTCTCGGTCCCGGCGAGGTCGATCCCGACCACGCCGCGGCGCCGGTAGCGGATCGCCTTGTCGACCAGGATCTCGTTCAGCTGCGGCTCGAACTCGCGGGCGAGGCAGAAGATGAGCCCGGCCCGGACGCCGTACTCGAGCACCGCCCGGTCCATCCCGCGGAGCGTGGCGTGGATGATGTGGTCGAGGTCGCGCTCGCCGCCGAGGTTGCGCTTCATGGGGTTGAAGCGGAGCTCGATGAGCGAGACGCGGGAGGAGCGGTACTCCTTCCCGATGATCTCGTAGACGGACCGCTCCATCGCCTGGGGCGAGGACTGGATCCGCTCGGTCCAGCGGTGGAGGACGGCGAGGTACTCGTCGAGGGACCGGACCTTCCCGGGCCGCGCCGAGACGAGCTCCTTGAACTCCCAGTAGTCGGAGACCGGGAGCTTGAACCCCTGGTCGTGGGCGATGGACCAGAGCACGTGCGGCGCCACCGCCCCGCCCACGTGGATGTGAAGGTCCACCAGCTCCTTCGCCTGTTCAGCGGGGGGCATCGCCTTCGGCTCGCGCCCCGGACCCGATGCTCCGGCTTCGCCTCCGCCCGTCGACGGGCTGAGCCCGCTCCTCCGCCGCTCGCTCCGGGGCAGCCTCATCCGGCTGCCCCTGCGCTGGCCCTCTCGTCACGAGGACTGCGCCTCGTCGGGCGCGGAGTTGGCCGCGACCCCGAGCCCGAGGCCGCACTCCGGGCACTCCGCGTCCTTCCCCTGGAGCACGAAGCGGTGGCCGCAGGCCGGGCAGGTCACCTCCCCGCCCGCGTCGAGGTCGATCCCCTCCTGCCCCCGCGCGGCGGCGGCGGCGGCGGACGGATCCCGGAGGAGCGCGGCCCAGTCCTTCTTCAGCAGCGCGACCGCCCGGCCGACGTCCTCGGCGGGGACGTAGAGGTTCCAGAGCGGCCGGCACCTTCTCCTCCGGCTTCCCCGGGCGGAACCTTCTCCATCTCGGGCGCGAGACCCTCCACCTCGAGCAGGGACATCATCTCCCGGACCTCGGCGTACCCGGACCGCGTGAGGACCTTCAGCCCCTCCGCGTCCGCATCGCACGTCACGCACCGGCCCTCGTCGTCGAGCGGCGTCGCGCGGCAGGTCTCGCACAGCCCGGCCATGGGTCTCCTCCTCCGGCGCCCCCTCCCCAGCCCCGCTTCGCGGGGCGGAGGAGATCCGGGGACAAGCCCCGAGCGGCGCCCCCCGATGATAGCCCGCCGGACGGGCCGGCGCCCCCGGCGTCAGCGCACCGTGGCGGGGTGCGACGGGACGGCGCGCGTGGCCCGGGCGGGTGAGCCGTGGGCCGAGGCCGCGGCGAGCCGGACCGACGCACCGGGCGGCGCGGCGGCGGGAGCGGCGGGTGGCCGCGCATCCCGGCGAGGCGAGGCGGTGAGGACCGCGACGGCGAGCAGGACGGGCGCGAAGAGAAAGCGGTACAGGGCCACGGCGGACCTCGGGGCGGGCGGGAAGAGCGGGGCTTCGCCCGACCGGTATGCATCCGGGCGCCCCCGTACAAGCGCCCACGGAAGGGGCCACCCGCTCGGGAGCCCTGGTGTAGACTCCGCGCCCCATGATCATCGACGGGAAGCAGATCGCGGCGAAGGTCCGGGGCGAGGTGGCCTTGGCGGTGAAGGAGCTCGCGGCGAAGGGAATCAAGCCCGGCCTCACCGTGGTGCGCGTCGGCGACGACCCGGCATCGGCCATCTACGTCCGCGGAAAGCGGAAGGACTGCGAGGAGGTCGGCATCCTCTCCGACGGAGCACCACCTCCCGGCGACGACCACCCAGCCCGAGCTCATGGCGCTCGTCGCGCGGCTCAACGCGGACCCGAAGGTCCACGGCATCCTCGTCCAGCTCCCGCTGCCGAAGCAGCTCGACGAGCGACAGCGTCCTCGACGCCATCGACCCGCGCAAGGACGCGGACGGCTTCCACCCGTTCAACGTCGGCGCGCTCTCCATCGGCATCCCCGGGACGCCCCGCCCCTGCACGCCCGCCGGCGTCATGCGGATGCTCGACGAGGCGAAGGTCGATCCGAAGGGCAAGCGGGCCATCGTCGTCGGCCGCTCGAACATCGTCGGGAAGCCCATGGCCGCCATGCTCCTCGAGCGGCACGCGACGGTGACCATCGCCCACTCGCGGACCGCAGGACCTCGCCGGAGAGGTCGGCGCGCGCCGACATCGTCGTCGCCGCCATCGGCAAGGCCGAGCTCGTGAAGGGCGCCTGGATCAAGCCGGGCGCCGTGGTCGTCGACGTCGGCATGAACCGGCTGGAGGACGGGCAGCCTGGTCGGCGACGTGGAGTACGCCGAGGCGGCGAAGCGGGCGTCGGCCATCACGCCGGTCCCCGGCGGCGTCGGCCCGATGACCCGGGCGATGCTCCTCGTCAACACCATCGAGCTCGCCCGGCGCGCGGCGCGCTGACGCGACTCGGACGGGGCGCACGGGCTCAGAAGTTGCCCGGCGATTCCCGGACCTCGGTGCTAGAATCCGCGCCGCCCTCGCACCCCCGAGACACCTGCCATGTCCCAGCGCACGCCTCTCTACGACACGCACGTCCGAGCCGGCGCCCGGCTCGTCGAGTTCGCCGGCTGGGAGATGCCGGTCCAGTACGCCGGGATCCTCGCCGAGCACGAGGCGGTGCGGACCCGCGTCGGCCTGTTCGACGTCTCCCACATGGGCGAGGTGGTGTTCCGCGGCCCGAAGGCGCTCGAGGCGCTGAACCGGGTGTTCACGAACGACCTCTCCAAGGTCGCCGACGGCCAGGCGCAGTACGGCTGCCTGTGCCGCGGAGTCGGGCGGGATCGTGGACGACGTGGTCGTCTACCGCCGCGCCGCCGACGACCTCCTCGTCTGCGTGAACGCCGGCGAACCGCGCGAAGGACTTCGAGTGGCTCGCCGGCCACGCGGGCGGCGCCGACGTCCGGAACGAGTCGGACGACTGGGCGCAGCTCGCGCTCCAGGGTCCCCTCGCCGCCCAGCTCCTCCAGCGGCTCACGAAGGTGAACCTCTCGCAGCTGCGCTCGTACCGGTTCGCGCCCGGGCGAGGTCGCCGGCGTCCCCTGCCTCGTCGCGCGCACCGGCTACACCGGCGAGGACGGGTTCGAGCTCTTCTGCCCCTCGGCGCAGGGCCCGAAGCTCTGGGACGCGCTGATGGACGCCGGCAAGCCGGAGAAGATCGCAGCCCGCCGGCCTCGGGTGCCGCGACTCGCTCCGGCTCGAGATGGCCTACCGGCTCTACGGCTCGGACATGGACGACGACACGACGCCGCTCGAGGCGGGGCTCGCCTGGGTCGTGAAGCTCGACAAGGGCGAGTTCGTCGGCCGCGAGGCGCTCGTGCGCCAGCAGCGAGCAGGGCCTGGCGCGGAAGCTCGTCGGCTTCACCCTCGTCGACGCCGGGATCGCGCGCCACGGGTACCCGGTGCTGCAGGACGGCCGCAAGGTCGGCGAGGTGACGAGCGGCACGAAGAGCCCCTCCCTCGGGACGTCCATCGGCCTCGCGTACGTGCCGACGGCGCTCGCGGCGGAGGGTTCCACGTTCGCGGTCGAGATCCGCGGCCGGCCGGCGGCCGCGCGGGTGGTGAAGACGCCGTTCTACGTTCGCAAGTGACGAGGAGCGGAGCCATGGACTTCCCCGAGGACCTCAGGTACACGCGCGAGCACGAGTGGGCCCGCAAGAAGGGCACGCGGATCGTGGTCGGCATCACGGACTTCGCGCAGGACCAGCTCGGCGACGTCGTCTACGTCGAGCTGCCCGACGTCGGCGACCCGGTGAAGAAGGGCGAGTCGTTCGGCGTGGTCGAGTCGACCAAGGCCGTCTCGGAGCTGTTCGCCCCGATCACCGGGAAGGTCGTCGAGGTGAACGAACCGCTCTCCGACGCCCCGGAGACGATCAACGACGATCCGTACGAGGAGGGCTGGATGATCGCCATCGAGCCCGCCGATCCCAAGGAGCTCGACGCGCTCATGGACGCGAAGGCGTACCGGACGTTCGTCGAGGAGCAGGAGTAGCGGAGCCCACCTTGCGCTATCACCCGCACACGCCCGAGGACGTCCGGGCCATGCTCGACGCCGTCGGGGCGAAGAGCCTCGACGACCTGTTCCGCTCCATCCCCGCGCCGCTCCGGCTGAAGCGGCCGGTGGACGTACCGCCCGCCCTCGACGAGATCTCGCTCTTCGCCGAGTTCCAGCGGCTGGCGGCGCGCAACGACGTCTCCCACCCGCCCTTCGCCGGCGCGGGGTGCTACCCGCACCACGTCCCGCCGGCGGTCGACCAGCTCCTGCTCCGGGGCGAGTTCTTCACGGCGTACACGCCGTACCAGCCCGAGGTCTCGCAGGGGACGCTCCAGGCGCTCTTCGAGTGGCAGACCTTCGTGTGCCTGCTCACCGGCCTCGACGTCTCCAACGGCTCCATGTACGACGGCGCGACGGCGACCGCCGAGGCGGCGCTCATGGCGACCCGCCTCACCGGGCGGAAGCAAGATCGTGGTCTCGGCCGCGCTGCACCCCGAGTACCGCAAGGTCCTCGCGACCTACCTGCGCTCGACCCACGACGAGGTGACGGTCGTGCCGTTCGGCGCCGGACGGCAGGACCGACCTCGCCGCCCTCGAGCGCGCCGTCGGCGCCGACACCGCCTGCGTGATCGTCGGCTGGCCGAACTTCCTCGGCGTCGTCGAGCCCGCTGCCGGAGATCGTCCGCGTCGCGAAGAAGGCGGGGGCGCTCACCGTCACCTCCACCGCCGAGGCGGTCGCCCTCGGCCTTCTGCAGTCGCCCGGCGCCCTCGGCGCCGACGTCGCGGTCGGGTCGTTCCAGAGCTTCGGGAACCCCATGAGCTTCGGCGGCCCCGCCCCGGGCTTCTTCGCGACCCGCGAGGCCAACGTCCGGCAGATGCCCGGCCGGATCTGCGGCGCCACCGTGGACAAGCAGGGGCGCCGCGGCTTCGTCCTCACCCTCTCGACCCGCGAGCAGCACATCCGGCGCGAGAAGGCGACGTCGAACATCTGCACCAACTCCGGCCTCTGCGCCCTCGCCGCGACCATCCACCTCGCGCTCCTCGGCAAGGCGGGGCTCTCGCACCTCGCGAGGCTGAACCACGCCCGGGCGCGCGCCCTCCGCGCCGCCATGGAGCGAGCCGGCTGCGCGCCGGTCTTCTCCGGCCCGGTGTTCAACGAGCAGGCCTTCGACGTCGGCGACGCCGAGGCGGTGGTGGCGCGGCTCGCGAAGCGCGGCATCGTCGCCGGCGCGCCGCTCTCGCGGTGGTACCCGGACCACCCGAAGGCGAAGGGCGCCCTGCTCTGCGTCGCGACCGAGCTCCACTCCGAGGAGCTCATCGACCTCTTCGCGCGCTCGGTGAGGGGATAGCGGCCATGTCCAACCCCACCGGCTGGAAGCCCACCATGGAGAAGGACGCGAAGGGCGCCGGCCCTCGACGGCGGCACCGGCGCGGGCGGCGCGACGCGCGGCCTCGTCCACGAGGAGCAGCTCCTGTTCGAGCGCGGCTCGGGCGGGCGCTGCGGCGTGTCGCTGCCCCCGGTCCCCGCGGGCGGCGGACCGGACGACCTCCCGGCGGACCTCGTCCGCGGCGGCGTCGACGGCCTGCCGGAGGTCTCGGAGCTGGAGGTGGTCCGGCACTTCACCCGGATGTCCCTCTGGAACCACGGGATCGACACGGGCTTCTACCCGCTCGGCTCCTGCACCATGAAGTACAACCCGAAGTCGTCGGAGGCCCTCGCGCGCCTCCCCGGCTTCGCGAACCTCCACCCGCTCGCCGCGCCCGAGCTGTCCCAGGGCGCCCTCGAGCTCATGTGGAGCCTCGAGCGGGCGCTCTCGGAGATCGCCGGCCTCGACGCGACGACGCTCACCCCCGCGGCGGGCGCCCACGGCGAGCTCTGCGGCCTGATGGTGATCCGGGCGTACCACGAGTCGAAGGGGAACCCGCGCCGGCGCGTGCTCCTCCCCGACACCGCCCACGGCACGAACCCCGCCTCGGCGGCGCTGAACGGCTACGAGGTGCAGCAGCTCGCCTCGGGCCCCGACGGCCGGCTCCACCCGGACACCGTCCGCGCCGCGATGGACCGAGGACGTCGCCGCGATCATGCTCACGAACCCGAACACCCTCGGGATCTTCGAGAGCCACATCCAGGAGATCGCGGAGATCGTCCACGCGAAGGGCGGCCTGGTGTACGCCGACGGCGCGAACATGAACGCGCTCCTCGGCGTGGCGCGGCCGGGCGACATGGGCGTCGACGTCATCCAGTACAACCTCCACAAGACCTTCGCGACGCCCCACGGCGGCGGCGGCCCGGGCTCCGGCCCGGTCTCGGTGAAGGCGCACCTCGCGCCCTTCCTGCCGCTCCCGGTGGTGGTGAAGGAGGGCGACGCCTTCCGGCTCGTCACCGACGCGAAGGAGCGCCCCCGGTCCGTCGGCCGCCTCCGGGAGTTCTGGGGCAACTTCGGCATGATGGTCCGCGCCTGGGCGCTCATCCGCGAGTACGGCCCCGAGGGCGTCGCCCAGACCGGCCGGCTCGCGGTGCTCAACGCGAACTACGTCCGCGCCATGCTGAAGGGGACCTTCAACCTCCCCTACGAGACCGACTCGCTCCACGAGGTGGTCTTCGACGACAAGCTCCAGAAGGCGACCGGCGTCTCCACCATGGACGTCGCGAAGCGGCTCATCGACCACGGGTTCCACCCGCCGACGATCTACTTCCCGCTGGTCGTCGCGGGCGCGCTCATCGATCGAGCCCACCGAGACGGAGTCGAAGGAGACCCTGGACCGGTTCGTCGCGGCGATGAAGGCGATCGCCGAGGAGGCGAAGACCGACCCCGACGCGCTCCACGCGGCGCCGGTGCGGCCGTTCCGCGCCCGCCTCGACGAGACGCGGGCGGCCCGGAAGCCCGTCCTGCGCTGGCGGCCCGGGCTGCAACTCTGCCGTCTGGCGCCTTCGGGCGCCAGACGGCACGGGAGACGTCCGCGCGGGCTCGACGGTGGCCACGTTCGATCCGCTCGGCACCCGCGTTCCGCGCTCCCGCCGTCTCGGCGAAAGGCGCGCCCTCTCCGGCCCGAAGGCGCGCGTGCTCGTGCGCTACGGCGTCCCCCTCCCGGCGACGCCTGCCCGCAGAGGGGCGCGGTTCGCCCGCGGGCCGCGCCCGGGCGTATGATCGGTCCCGGCGCCGCCCGCGGGCGGCGCGGAGACCCCATGTCACTCCGCCCCCTGCTCGCCGCCGCGCTGCTCGCCCCGGTCCTGGCGCGCGCGCAGGTCGCCGACCCGAACGCGGAGAGCGGGCCGCTGTTCGCGCTGCGGGCCGGGGTCGGCGTCCCCGCCGGCGACGTCTCCTCGGGCGGGCCCCAGGTCTCCGACTTCGTGGAAGGGGCGGTGCCCGTCGGGTTCGAGCTGGGGTACCGGCTGTCGAGGCGGTTCTGGGTCGAGCTCGGGTTCGAGCTCGCGCCCGCGAAGCCCGCCTCGCCCCTGTGCGCCGCGGGGACGGCCTGCTCCGCGTCCGACGTCCGGATCGTCGTCCAGCTCGTCCTGCGGCTCCTCCCGGGCTCCCGGGTGGACCCGTGGCTCGGCGTCGGCGCCGGCGCCGAGGCCCTGAACGCCGAGGGGCTCGACGCCGGCACCGGGGCTCGCGCCGAGTGGACGTGGATGGGGTTCGTCCTGCCCGCGCTCGAGGCCGGGGCCGACGTCGCGCTCTCGGACCGGATCGCCCTCGGGCCGTGGGCCTCGCTCTCCTTCGCCCAGTTCACGACCGACTCCGTCAAGCCGAGCGGCGGTGGGACCGTGAGCGGCCCGGTCCACGGCCGGGTCACGCACCGGTGGCTCTCCGCCGGGCTGCAGGCGACGCTGCGGCTGTGACCGCGGCGGTCGCCGCGCCCTACCCGGCCGCGGCCGCGCCGGCGTTCCCTCGATCCGGCCGCGCCAGCCGCTCCGGCTTCCGCCGCAGGAGCTTCCGCCAGAGGAGGCCGATCCCGACCGCCATCACGACGGACGCGGCGAGCGCCCAGGGGTGGCCCGGGGTCGAGCGGGTCCGGAGCAGCACGACGGTCTCCGGTCCAGCCGACTCGAGCTGGAGGACCCGGCCGCCCGCGAGGGGAAGCTCTCCCCCGCCGGAGAGGACGCGCGTCTCGTCCCGCCCCGACGGCCCGCGCGCGGCGATGACCGCGGCGGCGCCGCCGCTGCGCCCGGCGATGAGCTTCACGAGCCGGATCGGCTCGCCCCCGAGCGTGCACCGCTGGCCCTCGGCGAGGGCGCACTCCTCGCCGCCGGCGACGAGCCGCGCCACCCAGGTCCGGCCGAAGTCGGAGAGGAGCGCGAGCGAGGCGCCGCCGCCCCTCGAGAGCGGCACGTTGTAGCCGACGGTCGCCTCGGCGGTGCGGCCGCCGTCGCGGAGCTCGAGCTGCGCCCAGGCCTCGCGCGGCATGCCGTCCGGGAGCGTGTCCACGCGGAGCGAGACGAGCCGGGCCTCGCCGAAGCCCGGCACCGGCTGCCAGCCCGGCCCGACGAGCACCCCGCTGCCATCCTCCCCGAGGAACCCGCCCGCGCCGTGCGCCGCGAGGGCGAGGAGGAAGCCGGCATGGACGACCGACGCCGCGTAGGCGGAGGGCGCGCGGATCCCCGCGCGCCACTTGCGCGTGACCGTGTCCCAGGTGGCGAGGACGGTGTTCACCGCGTACAGGCCCGCCACCGGGAACAGGAGGTAGAGCCAGAGGTGCGCGAGCCGCGGCGGCTCGAAGAACCCGCGCAGGTCGTCCATCCGGATCCCGGCGGAGGCCCCCTCGCGCGTCGCGGTGAGGACGACCGAGCCCACCGCGAGGAGGGCGACGGTCGCGAAGCCGCAGACGAGCCCGAGCCCCTGCGAGCGGAGCCAGGCGAGGCGCGCCGGGCGCGGGCGCGCCGGCGAGGTGGGTCCGCTATCCGAAGGCATGCGAGGAGCCGCGGAAGAAGAAGGACGTTCCGACGTAGGCGACGAGGACGAAGACGAAGCCGAGGACCGCGAGGGCGGGCCGCGCGCCGGGGCGGTCGAGGAAGGTCGGCGTGAGCTTCACGTGGACGAAGGTGGCGTAGTGGAACCACAGGATGACCGACCAGATCACCTTCGGGTCCCACATGAAGTAGGCGCCCCAGGCGACGACGCCCCAGATGCCGCCGGTCACCATGGCGAGCGACCAGAGGACGAGCCCCCAGAGCGCGAGCTGGTCCACGAGCGCGAGCCACTCGTCCTCGCGACGCGCCCACCAGGCCACCGCCGCGGCCGCCGCCGCGGTCCAGGCCGCGTAGGCCAGGAACGAGAGCGGGATGTGGAGCGGGTACCAGATCGTCCGCATGAGCGGCGGCGGCCAGCGCAGGTCGCCGGGGAAGGAGAGCGTCGCCGCCATGGCGGCGCCGAGGGCGGCGAGGAGCGGCAGGAGGTAGGGGCGCGCCGGCCGGAAGGCGACGACGGCGACGATGGCGACGGCGAGCGCCGCCGCGTTGAACGACTCCATCTTGTTCGTGAGCGGGAAGAACTCGATGGCGAGGCCGCGGGCGACCGTGGCGGCGAGGTGGACGGCGATCCCCGCGGCGAGGATCGGCCGGACGAGCCGCGGGCGCGCGATCGCCGTGAGCCCCGCGATCCCGTAGAGCGCGGCGGCGGCGAGGAGCAGCTGCCCGAGCGCGGGGTGCGCCGCGGCGAGGAGCTCGGGCGGTGTCGGTCCTCCCATCGGTCCTGCATACTGCCGTCTGGCGCCTTCGGGCGCCAGACGGCACGGGAGACTTCCGCGATCTCGGTGCGGAGCGAACCCTCGGCGCCGCGTGCCCCGCCCGCGATCTGGAACGCGGGCCAGCCCTGACCGGACGGGTGCCTCGGCGCTACTCGCCCGCCGGCGGCCGCCAGAAGAGCAGGCCGTTCCGGTCGCCGGGGAACATCGTGAACGAGAACGGGATCCGGACCTGCCCGTCCTCGTGGAACATCCCGCGCGGCGGGTTCGGGAACGGCTGCGCGGCCTGGACCGCCGAGGTCGCGAGCCGGTCGAAGAAGTCCACGCTCGAGGACTGCAGCACCGCCAGGTCCTTGACGTTGCCGTTGGTGTCGATGGTGAGCCCGACGATCACCGTCCGCTCCTTGTAGAAGAAGAGCGATCCGTCGGGGTCGCGCTGGCGCTGGGCATCCCGCACGCGCGGGAACCACTGCTGCGCGATCTCGCTCTTCATCCGGTTCATGAAGGTCGCGTACTTGAACTCGCGCGCCTGCAGCCAGGTCTCCTCGCCCTGGGGGAGCCCCTCCCGCACGCCGTCGAGGGACGGGCCGCCGGCGATCCGGGCGAGGGCCTCGTGCGACACCGACAGGTCCGGGCCCTGCTCGCCGGGGCGGCCGTGCTGGCCACCCTCCCCGAGCTCCGGCAGGCGCAGCGCGCCGCCGGGGCGGGCGAGCGCGACGCGATCGCCGGGCGCGCCCTCCTTCCCCGGAGCGCCGCGGTCCTTCCCGCCGGGCAGCACGTCCGGGGCGAGCGGCGGCTTCGCCTGCGCCTGGGCCTTCGGCTGGGGCTTCCCGTCGGCCCCGGGCTCCGGCTTCGACGCGACGCGCGGGTAGTTCCCGGCGTGGCGCGAGACGGTCTCCTTCTCGACCCGCGTGTTCCGGTCGGAGAGGAACTTCGCCTCCGGCGGCGGCTGGTCCGACGCCTTCTGCTCGGGTGGAAGCTCCACGACGCGCCCCGAGAGCCGTTCCTCCGGCGGAGGCGGCTGCGGTTGCGCGGTCGCGCCGGCGGGGGGCGGACGCGCGCCGGCGATGGCCCGGTTCGCGTCCCACTGGGAGGACGAGAGCGGCGCGAGCGCGACGCGGGTCTTGTCGGCAGGCCCGGCGACCTGGAACGCGCCCGCGGACACGAGCGCGGTCAGCAGCGCGGCGTTCAGCGCGAGCGAGAGGAACGCCGCCACGGCGGCGCGCCGGAGCGGACGCTCCTGGCGCTTCTCCCGCCGAAGGCTGGGGCCGAGGTACGGCATCCTGACGAATGTTAACAGCCGGCGCGGCGGAATCCCGCACTGCGGCCGACGAACGCCGGGAAGCCCCGGCTGGGGGGCCTCCCGCCAAGGGGCCGGGCGCCTCCGCGCCGGCCTCCGGCCTCACTTGTCGCGATACGTGATCCGGCCGCGCGTGAGGTCGTACGGGGACAGCTCGAGCTTCACCCGATCACCCGGGATGATCCGGATGTGGAACTTCTTCATCTTGCCGGAGGCGTACGCGAGGACCGTCGGGCCCTGGTCGACCTTCACCCGGTACATCCCTCCGGCGAGCGCCTCTTCGACGGTCCCCTGGACCTCGATGCCCGCTTCCTTCTCGTCCACTTCGTTCTCCTCAACGCGAGCGGCCCCGGTCACCCGAGGCCGCCCGCTACATCAAGCCACGATGACTAGCCCTTCCGGACGTTGGCGGCCTGGAGTCCCTTGGGGCCTTGGGTCACGTCGAACTCGACCCGCTCTCCCTCCTTCAGGGTGCGGAACCCGTCCATCTGGATGGCGGTGTGGTGGACGAAGACGTCCTCCCCACCCTCCTGCGAGATGAACCCGAAGCCCTTCGCGTCGTTGAACCACTTCACGGTACCGTTCGCCATCGCTTCACGCTTCCTTGGTAGAACCGGCGCGGACCGACCGTCGGTCCGGGGAGGCGAGGGGCACGGACCCCCGACCCGGCCGGAAACTATCCCCGAATCCCGGCGGACCGGTCAAGGCAACCGACGTTGGAATTGCACGCGTTTTGTGGACTCCAGAGGTCCGCAGCGTCGTCACCATCCGTCCGGGTTCACGGTCCGAGCGCAGCGAGCAGCGCGCTCGCGCGGGCACCGACCCGCTCGTCGGTCGCGAGCCGCGCGAGCTCGGCCCGGCCCGCCTCGCGGCCGGCGGCGGAGGCGAGGAGGCTCTCCGCCCGCGCCAGCCGGACGACCGGATCGGCGGGGGCGAGCCGCGCCGCGACCTCGGCGCAGAACCGGGCTGCGAGCGGCTGGTGCAGGCGGCGATGCGCCCGCGAGAGCAGCGCCCACGCGCCGGGGTCGAGGTGGTTCGTCGCGACGAGCCCCTCCAGGATGGCGCGGGCGGTCTCGATGCGCCCCGCCTCGAGCTCCGCCTCGGCGAGCGCCGTGATGACGTCGCCCATCTCCTGCGTGATCCCCTGCACCTCTGCGAGGGTCCGGGCGCCGTCGAGCGCCTCGACGAAGCTCCGGCCGTCGGCCGACTCCGCGGCCCCGTTCTCGATCTCGTGCATGGCGGCCTCCCTCACGCGCGCAGGTTCTGGATCACGGCCATGCGCGCGTCGTGGCCGCTGCGGAGCAGGTTCGAGGTGAGCGAGAACATCTCCTTCTGCTGGTCCATGATCCGCTGGATCTCCATGAGCTTGAGCTGGTCGTCGTTGCCGGATCCGAGGGGGGTCGCGGCCTGCGTGGTCGTGGAGCTGGCGCCGGAGGTCCCGCCCGACCCCGACGACCCGCCCGCCACCGCCCCGATCAGGGTCGCCGGCGCGAGGACGGCCGGCGCGTCGCTCCCGAGCGACGAGGCGACGCCCGCGACCGCGTCCACGATCTGCGGGCCGTACTTGAGCGCGGCGGGCGCGAGCTCGGGGAACCCGGTCGCCGTCGCGAGCGCCGCGAGGGCGGGGCCGGAGAACTTCGAGATCACGCTCCGGACCGCCGGCATCTGGAGGACGTCGAGGGCGACGCCGGCCGCCGGGAAGACGCTCTTCGCGAACCCGACCGCCTTCCCGACGAGCCCGCCGAGTCCGCTCGAGCTCTTGCTGCTCGATCCGGAGGTCCCCGACGCGGACGACGAGCTCGTCTTCGCCGTCTTGAACTCCTTCATCTTCTTGTCGAGGTCCTTGTTCCACTTGTCGTTCAGGTAGGCGAGCAGCTTCAGGAGCTTGTCCTCGACCGAGAGCTTCGGATCGTCGAGGAAGTCGAGCGGGCCGGCCTTCTTCGCCGTCGAGGTCGAGCTTGCCTTCGTGGTCGTCGACTTCGAGGTGGTCTTCGCGGCCACGGCGGCCTTCGCGTACCCGGCGCCGCTCGGGGCGACCTTCGCCTTCGACGTGGCGCTGGGCCTCGCCGCCTTCGCGGCGCCGGTGAGGGTCGCGGCGGGGCCGGAGGGCGCGTGCGGGAGGAGGCGCGCCACGGCGCGCGGCCTCGCGGTCGCGCCGGCGCCTTCGGCCGGCGCGGCGGGCAGCTCCACCAGCGCGGCGAGCGAGTTCGTGACGGACGGGATCATGCGGGTCCTTTCGTGAGTCCGGCGGAGCGCCGGCAGCGGGGGACGAAGCGCGCGCCGTGCCGGTCTCGCCTCCCCTGATCCCGGGTGGTTGCACGGCGGCCGCGGTCCGGCCTCGCGACCGGCCGTCCGCCGGCCGGCCCGTTCCGCCGCCCCCCGACCCGCGCTACATTCGGGCGGTGCGCTACCTCGGCGTGGACGTCGGCCGTGCCCGGATCGGCCTCGCCCTGGCGGATGACGTCCTCAGGACGGCCCGGCCCCTGCGCGCCGTCCAGCGCCGGGACGAGGCCGCCACCTTCGCCGACATCGGCGAGACCGCCCGGGAGTACGAGGTGGAGCAGCTCGTGGTCGGGCTGCCGCTCAACATGGACGGGACCGAGGGCCCCTCGGCCCGCCACGCCCGCGCCTTCGCGGAGCGGCTCTCCGCCGCGCTCGGCGTCCCGGCGGCGCTCCACGACGAGCGGCTCTCGACCTTCGAGGCGGAAACCCGCTTGCGCGACCAGGGGTTCTCCGGGAAGGATCGCCGCTCTCGCGTGGACGCGGAGGCTGCGGCGGTGATCCTTCAGGGCTGGCTCGAACGGAGCGACGCGTGAGGCGCGTCCTCCTCCTCATCCTCGCGGTCGCGCTCCTCGCGGGCGGAGTCGCGGGCGCGCTCGTCTGGCGGCGGGTCGAGACCTTCCGCGAGACCCCCTTCGGTTCCCTCGAGGAGAAGGTGGTGGTCATCCCGCCCGGCGCGCCGGGGCGGGCCGTGGTCCGGCTCCTCGCGCAGGCGGGGGCGATCTCGGAGGAGCGGCTCGCGTGGCGCTACGTGAGGTGGCTGAAGCGCGATCCGCGGCCGCTGCGGGCGGGCGAGTACGCCTTCACGGGTCCGCTCCGTCCCGACGAGGTCCTCGAGCGGGTCTACCGTGGAGAGGTCCGCCTCCACCGGTTCACGGTGCCCGAGGGGCTCCGGGCCGACGAGATCGCCGCCATCGTCGGCGCGAGCGGCCTCGCCTCCGAGGCCGACTTCGGGGCCGTCGCCCGCGACGCCGCCTTCGCGCGGTCGCTCGGCCTCCCCTACCCCGGCCTCGAGGGCTTCCTCTTCCCCGACACCTACTCGTTCGCGCAGGGCGTCACCGCCCGCGCCATCGCCGAGGCGATGGTCGACCGCTTCAAGGACGAGTACGAGAAGGCGAGCGAGCTGCGGGCTCCCGGCGTGGTCCTCACGATGGGCGAGGCGGCGACCCTCGCGTCGATCGTCGAGAAGGAGACCGGCCGCCCGGAGGAGCGCCCGCACATCGCCTGCGTCTTCCACAACCGGCTGCGGACCGGGATGCGGCTCCAGACCGACCCGACGGTGATGTACGCGACGATGCTGCGGACCGGGCGGTGGTCGAAGAACATCTCGAGGGCCGACCTCCTCTCGCCCCACCCGTACAACACCTACTCCGTCGGCGGCCTGCCTCCCGGCCCGATCGCCAACGCGGGCGCCGCGGCGCTCCGCGCCACGCTCGCGCCGGCGGCGTGCAAGGACCTGTACTTCGTGTCGCGCAACGACGGCTCGCACGTGTTCTGCCCGGACCTCCGCTGCCACAACGCGGCGGTCCGGCAGTGGCAGGTCGAGTTCTTCCGCCGCGCGAAGCGCTGAGCGCGGCGCGGGCGCCCCTTCACGCGGGCGCCCCTTCAATGGCGCCCGCGTCCGGTCGGCCCGTCGACCCCGATGGGTGGAACCACCGTCCCGTTCGTGGGCCGGTCCTCTGCAACGCGGGCCCCCGGTCCTTATGCTCCACGGTGCGCGCGCCCGCCGGCGTGCCCGGAGTCGAGGAATCGCACATGCGTGACGCTTCGCAGGTGAGCGGCTGGGTCTCCCGGATCGCCTCCTATCAGGACCGCGAGGGCTACTCGGAGCAGCACTGGGAGGGGTCCTTCGAGGACTACCTCGAGCTCGTCCGGCAGAACCCCAAGGTCACGCGCACCGCGTTCCAGCGCGTCTACGACATGATCCTGTCGCTACGGCAACGAGGAGTACATCGACAACAAGAAGAAGCTCATCCGCTACAACTTCTTCAACGACGAGCAGCACGGCGGCAAGGACGCGATCTTCGGCCTCGACATCCCGCTGATGAAGCTGGTGAACGTCTTCAAGGCGCGGCGCAGGGCTACGGCACCGAGAAGCGCGTCATCCTGCTGCACGGCCCGGTCGGCTCGTCGAAGTCGACCATCGCGCGCCTGCTGAAGAAGGGCTCGAGGAGTACTCGCGCACGCCCGAGGGCGCGCTCTACACGTTCGACTGGGACGATCCCGAGCGAGCGCACGCGACGTCGCGCGGCGGCCACGAGACGTTCGCCCTGCCCGATGCACGAGGAGCCGCTGCACCTCATCCCGCGCGAGTGGCGCGACGAGGCGTATCGACGAGCTCGAGCCTCGGCAACGACGAGTTCCAGGTCACGGTCGACGGGCGACCTCGACCCGGCCTGCCGCTTCATCTTCAAGGAGCTGATGACGCACTACAAGGGCGACTGGTCGCAAGGTGATGCAGCCACGTGCGCGTGCAGCCGCCTCATCCTCTCGCGAGAAGGACCGCGTCGGCATCGGCACCTTCCAGCCCAAGGACGAGAAGAACCAGGACTCGACCGAGCTCACCGGCGACATCAACTACCGCAAGATCGCCGAGTACGGCTCCGACTCCGACCCGCGCGCCTTCAACTTCGACGGCGAGTTCAACATCGCCAACCGCGGCATCATCGAGTTCATCGAGGTGCTGAAGCTCGACGTCGCGTTCCTCTACGACCTGCTCGGCGCGTCGCAGGAGCACAAGATCAAGCCGAAGAAGTTCGCGCAGACCGACATCGACGAGGTCATCATCGGCCACACCAACGAGCCCGAGTACAAGAAGCTCCAGAACAACGAGTTCATGGAGGCGCTCCGCGACCGCACGGTCAAGATCGACATCCCGTACATCACGCAGGCTCGACGAGGAGAGTCAAGATCTACGAGAAGGACTTCAACGCCGAGAAGATCCGCGGGCAAGCACATCGCGCCGCACACGCTCGAGATGGCCGCGATGTGGGCGGTGCTGACGCGGCTCGAGGAGCCGAAGAAGCACAACCTCACGCTCCTGCAGAAGCTGAAGCTCTACGACGGCAAGACGCTGCCCGGGCTTCACCGCAGGACAACGTCAAGGAGCTGCGCAAGGAGGCGCACGCGCGAGGGCATGGAGGGCATCCGCCCGCGCTACATCCAGGACAAGATCTCGAACG
This sequence comes from uncultured delta proteobacterium, assembly GCA_963739565.1. Classification (GTDB taxonomy): domain Bacteria; phylum Myxococcota; class Myxococcia; order Myxococcales; family Anaeromyxobacteraceae; genus Anaeromyxobacter. The sequence continues at coordinate 588,351 of CAVUBF010000004.1, forward strand.
CGCTGGTCAGCGACAAGGGCGAGGGCTGCGTCAACCCGTTCATGGTGCTGAACGAGCTCGAGAGCGGGCCTCGCGCACCACTCGCTCATCACCAGCGAGGAGCAGCGCAAGCGGTACCGCGAGCTGCTCGCCGTCGTGAAGCAGGAGTACGAGGACATCGTGAAGAACGAGGTCCAGCGCGCGATCAGCGCCGACGAGGACGCGATCGCGCAAGCTCTGCGCGCAACTACATCGACAACATCAAGGCGTACACGCAGAAGGAGAAGGTCAAGAACCAGTACACCGGCCAGGACGAGGAGCCGGACGAGCGGCTGATGCGCTCGATCGAGGAGAAGATCGACATCCCCGAGAGCCGCAAGGACGACTTCCGCCGCGAGATCATGAACTACATCGGCGCGCTCGCCGTCGAGGGCAAGAAGTTCGACTACCGCACCAACGAGCGGCTGCACAAGGCGCTCGAGCTGAAGCTGTTCGAGGACCAGAAGGACTCGATCAAGCTGACGAACCTGGTCTCGACCGTGGTCGACCACGACACGCAGGAGAAGATCGACGTCGTCAAGAGCGGCTCATGAAGAACTACGGCTACTGCGAGATCTGCTCGACCGACGTGCTCAACTTCGTCGCCTCCATCTTCGCGCGCGGCGACGTGAAGGACTGACGCGAAGGACGAACGGGAGGACGGCGCTCTCGCTCGGGCGATCGTCCAGGGTTCGCGCATGTCGCTGAAGATCGAGCAGGACCACGCGCGCTTCCGCGAGATCGTCCGCGGGCGCATCAAGCAGAACCTGCGGAAGTACATCCCGAAGGGCGAGATGATCGGGAAGAAGGGGAAGGACCTCATCACCATCCCCGTCCCGACCATCGACATCCCCCACTTCCGCTTCGGCGAGCGCTCGCAGGGCGGCGTCGGCCAGGGCGAGGGCGAGCCGGGCGACCCGCTCGCCCAGGGCGATCCGCAGCCCGGGTCGGGCCAGGCGGGCGAGCGGCGCGGGCGCAGCACGTCCTCGAGGTCGACGTCACGCTCGACGAGCTGGCCGAGATCCTCGGCGAGGAGCTCGAGCTCCCGCGCATCGAGCCGCAAGGGCAAGGAGCAGATCGTCGCGACGCAGGATCAAGTACACCGGCATCCGCCGCACCGGCCCCGAGTCGCTGCGCCACTTCAAGCGCACCTACAAGCAGGCGCTGCAGCGGCAGATCGCGACGCGGCACCTACGACCCGGCGCAGCCCGGTCATCGTCCCGATCCGCGAGGACCAGCGCTACCGCTCGCTGGAAGCACGATGCCGCTGCCGCGAGACCAACGCCGTCATCATCTACATGATGGACGTGTCGGGCTCGATGGGCGACGAGCAGAAGGAGATCGTCCGCATCGAGTCCTTCTGGATCGACACCTGGCTGCGCACGCAGTACAAGGGCCTCGAGACGCCGCTACATCATCCACGACGCGGTGGCGCAGCGAGGTCGACCGCGACACCTTCTTCCACACGCGCGAGTCGGGCGGCACGATGATCTCGCTCGCGCCTACAAGCTGTGCGCGCAAGATCATCGAGACCGACTACCCGCCGACCGAGTGGAACATCTACCCGTTCCACTTCTCCGACGGCGACAACTGGTCGCGTCGACGACACCGCGCACGTGCGTCGAGCTGCTGCAAGGAGAAGATCCTGCCGCGCGGTGAACCTGTTCTGCTACGGCCAGGTCGAGAGCCCGTACGGCTCGGGCCAGTTCATCAAGGACCTCCAGGAGGCGTTCGGCGATCGCGAGAACGTCGCGCTCTCGGAGATCGACGACAAGGAGGCGATCTTCGACTCCATCAAGAAGTTCCTCGGGAAGGGGCGCTGACGATGGCCGTGCACACCCACCTCCCGGCCCGGCTCTACGACATCCGCAAGCGCGATCGAGGAGTACGCCCGCGGCTACGGCCTCGACTTCTTCGACGATCGTCTTCGAGGTGCTCGACTACGACGAGATGAACGAGGTCGCCGCCTACGGCGGCTTCCCGACGCGCTACCCGCACTGGCGCTTCGGCATGGAGTACGAGCAGCTCGCGAAGGGCTACGAGTACGGCCTCTCGAAGATCTACGAGATGGTCATCAACAACGACCCGTCGCTACGCCTACCTGCTCGAGGCGCAACCGCGACGTCGACCAGAAGCTGGTGATGGCCCACGTCTACGGGCACGTCGACTTCTTCAAGAACAACTTCTGCTTCTCGCACACCAACCGCAAGATGATGGACGAGATGGCGAACCACGCCACGCGCGTGCGCCGCTACATGGACGCGCTCGGGCATCGAGAAGGTCGAGGACTTCATCGACACGCTGCCTGTCGCTCGAGAACCTGATCGACTCCCAGTCGCCGTACGTTCAAGCGGCGCCCCGACCGCGCGCGACGAGGACGAGAGCGCCGAGCGGAAGATCGCGCAGGGCTTCAAGACCGAGCGCGAGTACATGGACGAGTTCATCAACCCGCCGGAGTTCCTCGAGGCGCAGCAGAAGAAGCTCGAGGACGAGGAGGCGAAGCGCCAGAAGCAGCTTCCCGGAGCGGCCGGAGCGCGACGTGCTGCTGTTCCTGCTCGAGCACGCGCCGCTCGAGCGCTGGGAGCGCGACATCCTCGCGATCGTCCGCGACGAGGCCTACTACTTCGCGCCGCAGGGCCAGACCAAGATCATGAACGAGGGCTGGGCCACCTACTGGCACTCCACGATCATGACCGAGAAGGCGCTCGACGCCTCCGAGATCATCGACTACGCCGACCACCACTCGGGCGTCGCTGGCGACCGCGCCCGGGCCAGCTCAACCCGTACAAGCTCGGCGTCGAGCTCTACCGCGACATCGAGGACCGCTGGAACAAGGGGCAGTTCGGCAAGGAGTGGGACGAGTGCGACGACCTCGACGACGCGGCGCGACTGGGACAAGCAGCTCGGGCTCGGGCGCGAGAAGATCTTCGAGGTCCGCAAGCTCTACAACGACGTCACCTTCATCGACGAGTTCCTCACCGCCGAGTTCTGCTGCGAGCAGAAGCTCTTCACCTTCGGCTTCAACGAGCAAGCACGAGCGCTGGGAGATCGTCGAGCCGCGAGTTCAAGAAGGTGAAGGAGAAGCTGCTCTCACAGCTCACCAACTTCGGCCAGCCGTTCATCTACGTCGAGGACGGCAACTTCGAGAACCGCGGCGAGCTGCTCCTCGTCCACAAGCACGACGGCGTCGACCTGAAGCTCGACTACGCCCGCGAGACGCTCCGGAACGCTCCAGACGCTCTGGCGGCGCCCCGTGAACCTCGTGACCCGGGTGGACGGGCGCTGGACCCGTTCCGGTACGACGGCAAGGAGCACTCGGACATCGGAGGGTGGAGCTGTAGGCGCAGACCCCACCGACCCGGCCGCGGAATTTCGGATCCGGGTGCGCGTTTGCTACATTGCGCCCGTGCCGGAGAACCAAACCGCCCCCCCTCGCAGGAGCCGCGCCCTCGCCATCGCCGCGGGCGCGGGCTTCGCCGCCGATCCTCGCCGTCGCCGCTCGCGGGCGCCTCCGGCCGGCTGCGCGCGGTCCCGCCCCCGTCCCGGTGACCTCCGGCCCGGCCACCGCGGACGCCGGCGTCCCGCCCGCGCCGCCGACGATCGTCCCCGCCCCGCCCCCCGAGCGCTTCACGGCGGTGACGGCCCGGCTCGCCCGCAACCAGACCCTCGCCCAGGCCCTCTTCAAGCTCGACCTCGCCGGCGCCGAGGTGAAGGCGGTCATCGACGCGCTGCGCGGCCACTTCCCCTTCAACCGCTCGCGCCCGGGCGATCAGGTGCGGGTCGAGCGCCGCGAGGGCGAGCCCGGCCTCGCAGCGCTTCAGCTACCGGCAGGGGCCCGCCGACGAGTGGAACGTCGAGCGGCTCCCGGACGGCACGCTCCGGGCGCGAGAAGCGCCCGGTCGAGCTCACCACGCGAGGTCTCGCGCGTCGCGGTGACCATCTCCTCGTCGCTCTACGAGAGCCTGCAGAAGAGCGGGCGAGGACCCGAACCTCGCCGTGCTCGCCGCCGACGTGCTCGCCTGGGACGTCGACTTCTACCAGGACGTCCGCGCCGGCGACCGGATGGCGATGGTGGTCGAGAAGGTCTTCGCCGACGGCAAGCTCCTCCGCTACGGCGAGGTGCTCGCCGCCGAGTACGACGGCGCCGCGACCGGCCGGAAGCGCCTCTTCCGCTACACCGACCCGTCGGGCCAGACGAGCTACTTCGACGACGACGGGCAGAGCGCGCGGCGCGGGCTTCCTCAAGTCGCCGCTCAAGTACGCGAACATCACCTCGCGGCTTCGGCAACCGGAAGCACCCGGTCCTCGGCTACAGACGCGCCCACGAGGGCGTCGACTACGGCGCGCCCACCGGCACGCCGGTCTGGGCGGTCGGCGACGGCCAGGTGCGGACAGGCGGGCTGGAACGGCGGCTGCGGGAAGGCGGTCACCCTGCGCCACCGCAACGGCTACGAGACGGTCTACTGCCACCTCTCCGGCGATCGCGGTCTCGGCCGGCAAGCCGGTCGCGCAGAAGCAGATCATCGGCTGCGTCGGCGAGACCGGCCTGCGCCACCGGCCCGCACCTCCACTACGCGGTGAAGCGCGGCGGCGGCGTTCGTGAACCCGCTCCAGCTCAAGGTCCCGCGCGAGGCGCCCATCCCGCCCGCCGGCCTGGACGACTTCCGCGCGAAGATCGCGCCGCTCCGCGCCCGCCTCGAGGGCGAGATGGCGCGGCTGTAGGCCCGCGACGCTCACGCCAGCGTGCTGGCGTGGCGGCGGGGCGCCGCGCTCGAGCCGGCGCTCCGCGCCGTCGGGACAGGTCCTCTCCCGCGTCGCGGTCGCCGCCGTGAGCTAGCGGCGCCGGCGGCGGGCGCGCTCGGCGGTCAGCGCCTTGCCGTTCCAGTCCTTGCCGTTGAGCGCCTCGACGGCCCCGTCGAGCGCCTCCGGGACCACCTCGACGAAGGCGTGGCTGCGGCGAAGCTCGACGGCGCGGACCTCGACGCCCGGGGCGAGGGCCGCGACCGCCTCGCGGACCTTGCCCTCGTCGGCGCCGTCCGTCTCCCCGAGGGAGAGGAAGATCCGGGCGCGCTGCGGGCGCTGGTCGCCTCCGTCGCCCTCGCCGCCCTCCGGGGCGGGCGCCCGCGCGGCGCGGGGCGCGCCCACGACCTCCGCGATCATCTGACCTCGCGCGGCTCGCGCTCCGCCCGCGGCTCGCGCTCGGCGCCGGCTCGGTCGCTCGGCGCGTCCGCCCTGCGGCTCGCGCCGGTCCGCCCTGGCGCTCGCGCTCCGCCCTCGGCTCGCGGTCCACCCTGGGCTCGCGCTCTCGCCGCCGCTCGCCCTCGCCACGCGCTTCCCGGCGCTCGCCGTCCCGGCCGCGGCCCCGGCCGCGGTCCCGCTCGCCGTCGCGCCCGCGTCCCTCGCGGCGCGGCGGCTCCTCCTTGCGGGCGGCCTCGCGCTCCTTGCGCTCGTGCTCGAGCCGCTTGTGCTCGGCCTTCTGCACGTCCGTCATCTTCTCGATGCGGTGGTGCGTGAAGAAGTACTTGAGCGCGAACGCGACGAGCCAGTCGCCGTCGGCGCGGGCCCGGAGATCCTGGGCGAGCGGGATGAACGCCTCGAAGATCGACGAGCTCATCGCCTCCTTCAGCTCGGCCACGTGCCGGTCGGTCCAGACCTGCCGGGCCTCCTCCGGCGTCGGGAGCTTCTTCTCCTCGAAGGCGACCCCGTACTTCTTCTGGAGCGCCGTGAGCGTGTGGATGTCGCCGCCCGAGACGAGCGAGAGGCTCGTGCCCTTCTTGCCGATGCGTCCGGTGCGGCCGACCCGGTGCAGGAAGACCGCCGGGTCCTCGGGCAGCGAGTAGTTGATGACGTGGGAGAGGTCGGAGATGTCGATGCCGCGCGCCGCGATGTCGGTCGCCACCATGAAGCGGACCTCGCCGCGCTTCACCTTGGCCATGACCCGCTCGCGCTCCTTCTGCGGCAGGTCGCCGTTCAGGAGCTCGGCGTCGTAGCCGTTGCGGTTCAGGACCGCGGTGACGAGGCGAGGTGTCGCTGCGGGTGTTGCAGAAGACGATCGCCGCCTCCGGCTCCTCGATCTCGATCATGTAGAGGAGGTTGCGCGGCTTCGGGTACGCGTCGACCGCTGTGGTAGAGCACGTTGTGGATGTTCTCGACCTTGTACTCGTCGCCGGAGAGCAGGATCGTCTCGGGCGTGGTCAGGTAGTCGTGGATGATCTGCTCGATGTCCGCCGGGACCGTCGCCGAGAAGAGGAGCTGCTGGCAGTCGTCCGGGAGGTGGTCGAGGATCCGCGTCACCTCCTCGAAGAACCCCATGTTGAGCATCTCGTCCGCCTCGTCGAGGCAGCACACCATGCGCCTCGTCGAGCACCGAGGCGTCTTGCGGCGGATGAGGTCGAAGATGCGGCCCGGCGTGCCGACCACGATCTCGGCGCCCGCCTCGAGCTTGTCCTTCTGGTCGCCCATCGACGCGCCGCCGTAGACCGTCACGACGCGCAGGTCCTTGTGCTTCGCGAGCCGGCTGAGCTCCTCGGCGACCTGGAGCGCGAGCTCGCGGGTCGGGCACATCACGAGGGCGGAGGCCTTGCGGCGGCCCGTCCGGGATCCGCTCGAGGATGGGGATGCCGAAGGCGGCGGTCTTGCCGGTGCCGGTCTTCGACCGGACGATGACGTCCTTGCCGTCGCGGATCGGGCGGAACGGTGGCCGACTGGACCGGCGTCGGGCTTCGTGTAGCCGCGCTCGGCGATGGCGCGGCGGATGGGCTCGGAGAGGCCGAGGTCGTCGAAGGACGCCTTCCGAGACGTAGTCGGACGGCGCCTGGACAGGCGCCTCGCCGGAGTGGTTCTCCATGCTGCTGTCACTCCAGGGCCGCCCTCGTATCCGGGGCGCTCGTCAGTGGCGCATGGCGGCTCGCTCGCTAGGAACCGCGTCGGCCCCGGTCCCGTGACCGGGGCCCGCGCCGTTCCGCGAGACCCGCCATGCGCCGTGGTGGTCGAGCCGCGCGCTTGCGCGGATCGCGCATCATCTATATCAAAGCGGCCGCCCGGGCTACCATTCTTCCTTCCGGGCGGTCCCCTTCCGATGTCCGACTCCGAACGCGACGACCGCGAGGACTCGTCGCCCGTCGCCGATGCCCCGCTCGCCGGGCACCTCGGCGCGCGAGCCAGGTGGCGGTGGCCTGGTCCGGTACGACCCGCTCCGCGCCTACATGGCGGAGGTCGCCCGGCACCCGCTCCTCTCCCGCGAGGAGGAGCACGAGCTCGCGGTCCAGTACCGCGAGACCGGCGACGTGGACGCGGCGTACCGGCTGGTCGCCTCGAACCTCCGGCTCGTCGTGAAGATCGCCCACGAGTACCGGCGCACCGCCTTCCAGCTCCTCGACCTCGTCCAGGAGGGGAACATCGGCCTCATGCAGGCCGTGAAGAAGTACGACCCGTTGAAGGGCGTGAAGCTCTCGTCCTACGCCGCCTGGTGGATCCGCGCGTACATCATCCGCTTCCTCATGGACAACTGGCGGATGGTGAAGCTCGGGACCACCCAGGCCCAGCGGAAGCTCTTCTTCAACCTCGCCAAGGAGCGGGAGAAGCTCCTCGCCCGCGGCATCGACCCGACCCCGCGGCTCCTCGCGAAGAACCTGGAGGTCGAGGAGAAGGACGTCGAGGAGATGACGGCGCGCATGTCGCAGCGACGACCTGTCCCTCGACGCGCCGCTCTCGCACGGGGACGACGAGTCGCACCAGACGCACCTCGACCGCATGACCGCCTCGGACGCGACAGCCGGCGCGACGAGCGGATCGGCGACGAGGAGCTGCGCCGGCTCTTCCGCGAGAAGCTCGACGCGTTCGCCGAGACCATCACCGACGAGAAGGAGCGCTACATCTTCGAGAAGCGGCTGCTGCCCGCCGAGGGCGAGGCGCCGCTCACGCTCCAGGAGGTGGGCGACCGGTTCAAGCTCACCCGGGAGCGGGCGCGCCAGATCGAGGCGAAGCTCACCGCGCGGCTGCGCGAGTGGCTCAAGGCGGAGATCCCGGACTTCGAGCTGCTGGGGCCGCCGGAGACGTAGCCGGCGTCGAGAGCTGCAGCGCCGCGCCGGCGATCGCCGCCACCAGCGCGAACCCGGCGACGGCCGCGGGGCGCGTCACCAGCTCCCGCGCGAGGGGGCTCTCCCGGAGGCAGGCGAGGAGCCCGAGCCCGACGGCGACGGCGCCGGCGAGGGACGCCGCGGCCGCGACGACGACCCGCGACGAGGAGGAGGCCGACAATCCCCGCCGCGAGGGCGCCGGCGGCCGCGCCGAAGGCGGCCCGCCCGGCGAGGGGGAGCTGCGCGCCGGCGATCGCCCCGGGCAGCGCCGCGGCGGCGAAGGGGAACGCGGCCGGGACGAGGGCGCCCGCGACTCCACCCGCGCCGGCGAGGACGACCACCGCCGGCCCCGCGGACACCCCGAGGTGGGCTGCGACGAGGTCGCTCAGGGCGGCCCCGGCGAGAGCGCCGACCGCCCCGAGCCCCGCGACCGCGAGGACCCGCCGGTGCCGCGTCCCGATCGTGAGCGCCGCGAGCCCGGCCGCGGCGAGCGGCGCGCCGAGCGCCAGCCCGAGCGGCTGTATGCGCGCGGCGAGCGCCCCGAGGCCGGCCAGGATCTCGGTGGGCCCCGCCGCCATCGTCACCCCGCGAGGAGGGTCCAGGCGATCAGGCCGAGGGCGACCGCGACCCCGACGAGCCCGGCCGCGACGATCCCGCGGTCCGGCGCGAGCGAGGCGAGGACCGCGCCGGCCTCCTCCCGCTCGGTCTCGCTCGCCGCCGGGTCGCCGAGCTTCGCCCGGGCCTCGGCGCGGGCCGTCCGGTGGTCCCCCGCGTCGAGCAGGGCCCGGAGCCGGGAGCCACCTGCGTTCCGTCTGTCCTTGCGCGCCATCGGCGGCGGAATGTAGCAGCCCCGGCGTCGCGAGCGAAGGGGCTGCCGGACATCTGGGCGGGGGGCGAGCAAGGCAGGCGGCCGGGCCGGATCCGGCCTAACATGTGCCGTCATGTCCCCGCCGCGCCCAATCTCCCGCCGCGCGCTCCTGCGCGGCGCTGCGGCCACGGCGGTCGCCCTCGCCCTGCCCCGGCGGGCCCTCGCCCTCTCCGACGCCTCGAAGCTCGACCTCGGCCTCGTCCAGCACGGCGGCGCGCTGGAACCCGCGCCCCACCGCGCTCCGCCGGCTCGCCGTGGGAGCTGGCCCGCCGGACGTCAGCATCGAGATCTCGAACCGAGGCGGTCCCGGTCCGCCTCGACCGCCCCGGGCTGCACCGCCACCCGATGCTGTACCTCGCCGGCGACGGCGCCCATGCCGCCCCTCTCCGAGGCGGAGCGCGCCGCCCTCCGGCGCCACCTCCAGTACGGCGGGTTCCTGCTCGTGGACGCGGCGGACGGGTCCGACGGCAGCGGCTTCGACGCCTCGGTCCGGCGCGAGCTCGCGCGCGTCCTGCCCCGGCCGCGCCGCTCCTGCCGGTCGCCCGCGACCACGTCCTCTACAAGAGCTTCTACCTGCTCGACCGCCAGGGCGGCCGGCTCCTCGTGAAGCCCTGGGTCGAGGCGCAGGTGCTCGACGGCCGGCTCGCCGTCGTCTACTCGCAGAACGACCTCGGCGGCGCCTGGGCGCGCAGCGAGCTCGGGCGACTGGGAGTACCCGTGCACGCCCCGGCGGCGAGGCGCAGCGCGAGACCGCCATCCGGCTCGGCGTGAACCTCGCGATGTACGCGCTCTGCACCGACTACAAGGACGACGCGGTCCACCTCCCCTTCATCATGCGGCGGCGCTCCTAGAGACGATGGACCAGGGCGGCTACAACGCCTGGCGGCTCACCGCGCTCTCGCCGCTGCCGCGCGTGGGCGCTCGCCCTGCTCGCCGGTCGCGGCCATCGCGGCGGTGGCCCTCGCCTGGCGCGGGCTGCGCGGCGAGACCCGGCCCGGCCGCCGCGATCGCGCTCCTCGCGCTGCGCGCGGTCGCCGCGGCGCTCGCCGTCTTCCTCCTCGCTCGAGCCGGCCGTCGAGCTCCTGCAGACCGCCCGCGTCCGCAACCGGTTCGCGGTCCTCGTGGACGCGTCGCGCTCGATGGGCTTCCCGGTGGAGCCCGGACGGCCCGACCCGGAGCCGCCGCGGCCGCCGCGTTCCTCGCCGACCACCGCGCGCGAGCTCGAGTCGCTCGCCGACCGGGTGGACCTCGAGTGGTGCGACCTTCGGCGAGGACGTCGCGCCCGACCGACGCCGGCGAGCGCCGACCCGGGCGGTGCCGCCGCGCGGCGGCCGCACCGACCTCCTCGGCGCGCTCTGGCGGCGCCGCGAGCGGCGCCGGCGGATCGACGCGCAAGCTCGCCGGCGTCCTCGTCGTCTCCGACGGCGCGGACAACGCGCGCGCTCGCCGACGGGCTCGGCCCGGAGGCGCGCGCGGAGCTGCGCGCGCTGGGCGTGCCGGTGAACGCCGTCGCGGTCGGGCGCGAGCGCGCCGAAGGACCTGGCCATCGAGCGGATCGCGGTGGACGACTTCGCCTTCGTCCGCACCACCGTCACGGTGGAGGCGACCCTGCGCGCGCGCGGCTTCGGCGAACGAGGAGGTGCAGGTGGTGCTGCGCCGCGAGGGGGCGGTGGTGGCGCGCGCCACCGTCCAGCTCGAGCGCGGGAAGGAGCGCTACACCGTCCCGCTCTCCTTCGCCCCCGACACCACCGGCACCTTCGTCTTCACGGTCGCGGCGCCGGTCTTCCCGGGCGAGGCGGTGACCGAGAACAACGCCCGCTCCTTCGTGCTCCGCGTCATCCGCGACCGCGTCCGCGTGCTCCTCGTGGCGGGCCGGCCGAGCTGGGACGAGCGGTTCCTGCGCGGGCTCCTCAAGCAGGACCCGAACGTCGACCTCGTCTCGCTTCTTCATCCTCCGCTCCAACACCGACAATCCCGGGCCGCAGGACGGAGCTCTCGCTCATCCCCTTCCCGGTCGCGGAGATCTTCGGCGAGCAGCTCCGGACGTTCGACGCGGTCCTCTTCGTGAACTTCGCCTACGCGCCCTACCGCGGCCTCGACATCGAGCGGTTCCTCCCGAACCTCCGCGACTACGTCCGGAACGGCGGCGGCTCGCCATGGTCGGCGGCGAGCAGAGCTTCGGCGACGCGCGCTACGGCGCGACGCCGCTCGCGGAGGTGCTGCCGGTCGCGCCGCATCGACGGGACCACGGATGTACGAGGGCGACGTCCGGCCCCGGCTCACGGCGGAGGGGCGCCGCCACCCGGTCGACGAGCCTCGCGCCGGGCGACGCCGCAGAACGAGGCCGCCTGGGCGGCGCTGCCGCCTGCGACCGCCGTGAACCTGACCCGGGCGCTGCCGCCCGGCTCGCGGCGCGGCGGTGCTCCTCGAGGCGCCCGCGGTCCTCGGTCGGCGGCCGGCCCGCGCCGCTCGTCGCGGTGCGGGAGGTCGGCGCCGGGCCGCACGCTCGCGGTGACGACCGACGCGCTCGTGGCGCTGGGGCTTCGTCGCGGCGGAGTCGGGCCAGGGGAACCGCGCGTACCTGCGCTTCTGGTCGTCGGCGCTCCGCTGGCTCGTCCGCGATCCCGGCCTCGCGCCGATCCAGGTCGAGCCCGACGCCCCCGCGGTCGAGCCGGGAGTCCCCGGTCGGCCTGTCGATCTCCGTGCGCGCGCCGGACTGGGCGCCGGGGGCGGGGCGGCGCGTCGACGCCGAGCTCGTGGACGAGGACGGGGCGCTCGGTCGCCCGCGGGCAGGCCGTGGCGGGCGCCGACGGCAACGCGCGGCGTCGAGCTCGTCCCCCCCGGGCCGGGCGCGTACAAGGTCGTCGCGAAGAGCGACGCGAAGGACGGCCGGGCGCCGGAGACCGCCGACCGCCGCGGTCGCGGTCCGCGGCGCCGGGCCGGAGGACGCCGACGCGGCGCCGCGCCCGGAGCTGCTCTCGGCCATCGCGGAGGCGACCGGGGGGGCCTTCGACGCCCTCCCGGGCGGGGACCTCCCGCGCGCTGCGCCCTCGCGAACCCCGAGGTGGTCGAGATCGGCCGCCGCAAGGCAGTCCCGATCTGGGACCGCGCCTGGTACCTCGCCGCCCTGGCCCTCGCCCTCGCGGGCGAGTGGATCCTCCGCCGCCGCTGGGGCTACTGGTAGCGCCGGACCCCGGCGAATCGGCTCCCCGACCGCTAAGTTCCGTGCTAGGGGAGGCCGAATGAAGATCTCGAACGGCAGCGTCGTCGGCATCGACTACTCGCTGCACCTCGGCGACGGGGAGGTGGTGGACGCGTCCGCGCCCGGTGAGCCGCTCCAGTACCTCCACGGCGAGGGCCAGATCGTGCCGGGCCTCGAGAACGCGCTCGAGGGCCTCGACGTCGGCGAGCGCAAGCAGGTGGTGGTCGCCCCGGGGGAGGGCTACGGCGAGCACGACCCCCGCGGGCTGCAGGAGGTCCCGAAGAGCGCCTTCCCTCCCGGCTTCGAGCCGAAGCCCGGCATGGAGCTGACCGCCGAGGGCCCACGCGGCGAGCCGGTGCCGTTCGTCATCCGCGAGGTGAAGCCGGAGGCGATCGTCATCGACCTGAACCACCCGCTCGCCGGCAAGACGCTCCACTTCGACGTCACCGTCCGTGAGGTCCGCGCCGCGACGGACGAGGAGCGCGCCCACGGCCACGCCCACGGACCGCACGGCCATGGGGACGAGCACGACCACGACCACGCGCCGCATGGCCACGGGCACGACGACGAGCACGAGCACGGGTAGCTGCTAGGGGCCCTTCGTCGCGCCGGCCTCGGCTGCGGCGGGGGTCGCCGCGGGCGGCGTCGGCGTCACCGCGTAGGTCCAGGTCTCTCCCCGCCCGAGCGTGAACCGCTCGCGGGCCGCCGCGCCGCCGCGCCGGACCTCGAATCCGGTGCGCCCCGACCGCCACCTCGACGTGGACGTTGCCGCGGCCGATGCGCTTGCCGTCGAGGAGCACCTCGGCATCCGGCGGCGCGGTCACGTCGAGCGTCCCCTTCCCTGCGGCCGCGCGGGGTGCGGGCGCGGCGCGCTTTCCGGGCCTCGTCACGGGCCGCGCGGGCGCGGGCGCCGCGGGGAGCGCGGCCGGTAGCGGCGCGGCAGCCGGGGGGGCGACGACCGGGGCGGGAGATACGGCGCCCGCCGGTGTCGCGTCGGGGAGCTGCGGCGCAATCGCCGCCGGGGCGGCCGCGGGCCGCAGCGCGCGCTGCGCGCCGAAGCCGATCCCGAACCCGACGGCGAGCGCCACCACTCCCACGGCCCCGATGATGGAGAGGCGCAGCGGCGCGGACGGAGCCGGCCGCGGGAACGCCGTGCGGGCCGAGTCCGGGGTCCGGGGGCGCGGCGGCGCGGGGGCGATGGGCTCGGACGCGGCGGCCGGAAGCGAGGTCAGCGGCGGGGGCCCCACCGCCCGGTCGAGGGCCGTCGCGAGCATCGCCCGCAGCGCGGCCCGCTCGCCCTCGTCCGCGGGGACGATGGCGTCCGCATAGGCCGCGACGCCGGACGCAGTCGCCGGCGTCGCCACCGCCTCCGAGATCGCGCCCGCGAGCGCCGCCGGTCCGGACCACGGGGGAGCCGCCGCGCCGCAGGCGCGGTCCACCGCGGCCGCGAGGGCAGCCGGGACGCCGGGCACGTCCAGCTTGCGCGGGGGGTCCCCGGGGGGCTCCCCGGCGAGGCACTCGTGGAGCACGGCGCCGATCGCGCGCAGGTCCCCCGCGGGCTCCGCGCCGGGAACGAGGGCGAGCCCGCAGATCGACACCTCGCCGCTCTCCGCGATCGCGATCCGGGCCGCGTCGAGGGCGCCGTGCGCGACCCGGACGCCCTCGGCCACCACCTCGTGCGCGCGGGACAGGGCGGCGGCGACCTCGATCCCGATCCGCGCGGCGACGTCGGGTGGGGTGCGCCCGGCGGCGTCGAGCAGGGCGCGGAGCGTCGTCCCGGGCCGGTACTCCTCGACGACGGCGAGCGCGCCGTCCACCGCCCCGGTGCCGAGCACCGCGGCGACGGAGCGGTCGTGGAGGCGGGCGGCGACGTCCACGGCCCGGAGGAGGACCGCTCGCCGCGCCGGGTCGCCTGCGATCTCGGACGGCGCGAAGGAGAGGACGACCGCGCGCCTCTTCGCGCCCTCGACGGCGACGGCGCGGCGGAAGCCCGCGAGAGGCGGCAGCGACGCGACGACGGTGAGGCGCCCGGGGTCGGCCACGCCCCGATGGTACACCCGGATCGGCGCGGCGCGCCCACCGGCGATCGTGCGCGAGGATTCGCGTCCCCGCGTGGGGCCGGCGCGCTAGGATGGCCGCCGTGCCGCGCTACCGGGCCGTCGTCACCGACCTCGACAACACGCTCTACCCCTGGGTCGACTACATCGTCCCGAGCCTCGAGGCGATGGTGGCCTCGCTCGTGGCGACGACCGGGCTCCCCCGCGTCCGGATCGTCCAGTCGCTCAAGGCCGTCTACTCCAAGTACGAGTCGAACGAGTACCCCTTCGCGATCCAGGAGTCGGGGATCTTCGAGCCCTACGAGGCGGACTTCGACTCCTTCAACGCCCTCGTCCTGCGGCCGGCGCGGGAGGCGTTCCGGGCGGCGCGCGACAAGTACCTGCGTCACCTACCCCGGCGTCCGCGAGACGCTCGACGCCCTCCGCGCCCGGGGGCTCAAGGTGGTCGGCCTCACCGACGCGCCGCGGAACGCGGCGGAGCTCCGGCTCAAGTACCTGAAGCTCGACGGCCACTTCGACGCGCTCTACACGCTCCCCGGCTACCCGCATCCCGGAGAACGTCGATCCGGAGATCCGGCGGAGGGAGGAGGCCGGCCACTACCGCTCGCGCACGAACGTCGTGGAGCTCCCGCACGACGCCGAGAAGCCGAGCCCGGTCGGCCTCGCGCGGATCCTCTCCGACTTCGGCCTCGCCGGGCGCGAGGTGCTCTACGTCGGCGACAACGTGAAGAAGGACATGCCGGTCGCCAGGGCCTGCGGCGTGACCGGCGTCTGGGCGGAGTACGGCACCTACGTCTCCGGCGAGTACCGCGAGCGGCTCGCGATCATCTCCGCGAAGAGCGTCACGCGCCGCCACGTCGCCGAGGAGACCGGGGTCCGCTGGCCCCTCGCGATCTCGAGCTTCGTCCAGGTCCTCGAGGTCGTCGACGCGGGCGGGGGTCGCTCCCGGAAGCCCGCGCCCGCTCGCGCACGCCGCGACCGGACCCCGGCGCGCCGCCGGGTCCGCCGCTAGGATCCCGCCATGCGGTATCTCCACCACGTCTTCGTCTGCGAGAACCGGCGGCCGGACGGACGACCCGCGCGGCTGCTGCGCGGCGAAGGGGAGCAGCGAGATCCGGTCGGCGCTCCGGGCGGAGATCCACCGGCGGGGCCTCAAGAAGCAGGTCCGGGCGAACACGCGCGGGCTGCCTCGACAACTGCGCCGACGGGCCGACGATCGTCGTCTACCCCGAGGGCGTCTGGTACGGCCACGTCCGGCTCGAGGACGTCCCGGAGATCGTGGAGAGCCACCTCGTGAACGGCGTCCCGGTCGAGCGGCTGCGGATCTTCAAGGATCGCTAGTTCACGAGGGGCTCAGTCGAGCCCCGGAGGCCCGCGAGCACGCGCCGGACCTCGGGGACCTCGTCGACGCGGGGCCGCCGGCGACCGCGCGAGGTACGTCTCGAGGTCGCGCTCCGCGGCGGCCGCGACCCCGAGCCGCGCGGAGACGAGCCCGCGGTCGCGCGTCGCCTCGAGCTGCCCGGGGGTGAGGAGCAGGATCCGGTCGAGGACCCACCAGGCGCGGACGTCGTCCCGCCGCTCGAGGTAGGTCCGCTTCAGGTTGTGGAGCATCCGGGCGAGGATCTGCCGCGGGCGCGACGCCCGCGAGGTAGCGCCGGTCGAGGTCGCGGCCGCCGGTCCGGGCGCGGTAGCGGGCCACGCACTCGTCGGCGGAGCAGCATCTCGCCCCCGTGGAAGGGTCCACGAAGACCTCGGCGCCGCCCTGCGACACGTACTTCGCGAGGAAGTGGCCCGGGAAGCCGACGCCCTGGAGCGTCAGCCCGGCCCGGCGCGCGACCTCCATGTAGAGGATGCAGAGCGTGATGGGCAGGCCGACGCGGCGGTCGACGACCTCGTTCAGGAAGGAGTTGCGGGGGTCGGAGTAGTCGAGCTCGTTCCCGCGGTACCCCTCCTCCTCGAAGAGGACCTTCCGGAGCCCGTGCAGCAGCGTCGCCGCCCGCGCCGGGGGCGCCTTGACGCGGACCCGATCGGCGAGCCGGTCGAGCCGGACGAGGTACTCCTCGGCCTCCAGGCGCGGGTACTCCTCCTCCGCGAGGGCGAGGGCCGCCTCGTCGAGCGGGACCGGGTCGCGCTCGATGAGCAGTGCGAAGCGGGCGCGGGCCTTCCCCTCGGTCATGACCTCACCGCACCCGCGCCGCGACGTCCTCGTGATAGGCCCGCTCGTCCCGGGCGAGGGCGCGCACGTGCTCGCGCATCTGCGGCGGCACGAGGCCGCCCGGGACCTCCGAGACGGCGCGCATCATCTCCGCGAGGCGGGTCCAGGCGGCGGCGAGGGTCCGCATGCGGCCCGAGAGGCCGAGCGCGGCGAGGCCGGGGACCTTCGCCTCCGCCTCCTCGAGGAAGCGGGCGTAGAGGACGCGGAAGTTCCCGCCGCCCGTCCCGCGCTTCTCGATGACCTGGTAGCCGTAGCGGAAGCACCAGGCGCGGTCCGCCTCGCTCGCCGCCCGCGAGGGCCACTGCTGCAGCTCGGCCGCGAACCGCTCCAGGGCGGAGATGCCGGCCATGCCGTCGACGTCGAGCAGGAAGTCGCGGGCCTGCCGCCGCAGGGCGTCCCCGACCGCCTCGGCGAGCGGGCGCGGCGCGGGGGGCGCGTCGAGCTCGAGCCAGGGGCGGCCCGGGATGGCGAAGGGGGGCGCGATGGCGGCGCGGGCGCGCTCGAGGTCCTCGAGCCGGACCTCCTCGAGGCCGGGGCGGTCGCCGTCCGCGACGAGGGCGACGCCGCGGTCGGCGTCGTAGCCGGCCACCACGATCCGGTGGCCGCCGAAGTGGGTCCGGGAGGACCAGTACGGCAGCTCGGCGAGGTCGGTCGCGACGATGGGGGCGAGCCCGCGGTCGAGGGCCGCCCGGACGCCCTGCCAGGCGCGGGCCGGGTCGTCCTCCGTCCGGACCTGGACCGGGGCGCCGAGCACCTCGCACGCGGTCTCCTCGAGGCGCACGGTGCGGCCGCAGAAGAGGTGAGTCGGCGAGGTCGCGGCGGAGACGAGGTAGTAGAACCCCAGCCCGGCGCCGAGCCCGAAGGCCATGGGCTCGGAGAGCTCGACCCCGCGGACGCGGAGGGCGTCGGCCAGGGCCGTCGTTCCGCAGTGGACGCCCGGTCGGTGCTCGAACCCCGCGAGAATCACGCGGCGGAGTATAGCTGCCGGTCGGGTGCAGCGACCTCTTGACGGGGCCCCGTCCCTTCTCTAGATTCCCGGCCCGCCATTCCCCAGTAGCTCAGTTGGCAGAGCAGGTGACTGTTAATCACCGGGTCGCATGTTCGAGTCATGCCTGGGGAGCCATTCCGACGGGCGGTTCTGCGAGAGCGGGACCGCCCGTCTTCTTTTTCACGCTCCGCGCCGTGTCGGGTGCGCGCTCCGGACGCAGTTCGCGCGAAGGAGGCAGGCCCGGGCGCCGCATCGGCTGGGGCCGCCGAAGCGCCCGGCATCTTGAAACGGCTGACATGGTCATCGGTCGAGTCCAGACCGGGAACGTGGGTGACGCCCCAGGTCGCTCGCAGCGACCGTGACTTCCTGCTCGGGAGGAACCGCTGCGTCGAGCGCGCAACACCCTTCCGGCGCGCCGCCTCCACAACCGGGACGCCGACGGTGTCGAGGTCCCCCTCCGCGTGGAGCAGGACGGGAGGCGCCGGCGGACGCCCCAGAGCCGCTTACCCTCCCGGCGCGCAGAACTCCGACGAGCGGTTTCGCGAGCGTCGCCTACGCGGGGGCCGGCGCGCTCGCGGGCCTCGCGGTGCTCGCCGCGGGCCTCCTGCCCATGCGGATGTCCTTCCGCCGGCTGCGGCTCCCGCGGCTCGGGCGGATCGAGGAGAAGCTCCTTCCATGAACGCTCGCACCCATGCCCGGCACGAAGGTGATCTCGTTCACACCCGCGCGCGGCGCAACCCGGAGCCCCACCGACGGCGGCCGCCACGAAACGGAAGATCGAGCGCGACGAGCAAGGTGAGCGCGACCAGCTCCGCCGCGAGGATGTAGAGGGGCCATGGCCCGAGCAGATCCAGCAGCGTTCCTGCCTGGGGCTTCTCGCGAAGGTACATGTAATTCGTCCCGAAGATCGCGTCGAACGCTGCGACGAAGGCGGCGTACGCATTCACGGTGAGGAACGTGCGCCACCACGCGCCTGGACGCGGGTGCACCACTCTCGTGAGGACGAGCAACAGGACGGCAACGATCACCAGGCCATGCGCGATGAAGAACTGTGCCACGTCCCACGTGGAGGCATTCGACCCGAGATCGGGCGTGAGCAGTGCCATCCCGGAGCCCGCGAGCCCGAGGTAGTAGGCGGTCTCGAGGGCCCAGGGCCTCGCTTTGACGAGGGCGTAGACGGTCACCCACACGACGGCGTCGCAGAGATTGAGCGGAAGCCCATGTGGCGGTCGCACGTCGCCACGGGCGAACGAGACCGCGTACCAGGAGAGCGCATCGATTGCCAGCACCCACGCGAGCGAGAGACGGACGAACGCGGCCCGGGACGGGAACTCGCGGATGGCGAAGGCGAGCGCCACCGCGATGAGTGGAATGGCCGCACCGATGGCGATGTGTGCGGGGCCGAATGTGTGAAAAGGGTCAGCGGGCATCGATCGCGTGCTGCTGGAGGAGCCAAGAGCGGCCCGAGCGAGAGGCCGGAACCGCACGCAGTGAATCGCCGCGCGGGCACAGGGTCTGCGCGCCCGACGCGAGATCACCGCATCAGGGCGCCGCCCGCCACGTCGAGGACGACGCCCGTGATCCAGGACGCGTCCGCCGACGCGAGGAACAGCGCCGCGTGCGCGACGTCCTCCGGCGTGCCGAGGCGCGCGAGGTCCCGAGCGCGATCAGCGCGCCCGCCTGGAGCGGGATCCAGAACTTCGCCGCCTTGCGGTCGCGGACGGGAGCGAGCGACTCCGGCGGAGACGCGAACCACTGGGGCACGACGAACAGGGACTGGCTGACGCCTGCGCCCGCCGCCGTGCCGACGAGCACGTTCGAGGCTGCGAGCGCGAGATCCGGGCCGAGCATCGTTCACCTCCGAGGGAGCGCTGCACCGAAGCTAGACCTCGTGGGCTGCACCGGCGAGACCGCTGGCGCGGTCTGGCCGGCCGGAGCAGCGCTGCTCGCCTCGGACGGGAGCGCGCGCCCGTCGCTCGTGGCGCCGCCTGCCGGTCGTCCATTAGGAAGCTTGGTAATGCGTACACGCGCGAGGGGCCGCTCCGGCCGATCCCCGTGGTTCACCGAGGCGCTCTTCGTCTTCCTCGAGGAGCTCCGGCTCCACAACGACCGCGACTGGTTCGAGCGGAACAAGGCGCGCTACCTCGCCGACGTCCGCGACCCCATGCTCCGCTTCATCGCGGACGTGGGCCCCGCCCTGAAGCGGGTCGCGCCGCGCCTCGTCGCCGATCCGCGCCCGGTGGGCGGCTCGCTCTTCCGCATCCACCGGGACACGCGCTTCGCGCGGGACAAGACGCCCTACAAGACCAACGCCGCGGCGAGCTTCCGTCACGAGGCCGGCCGCGACGTACACGGGCCCGGGCTCTACGTCTCGCTCGCGCCCGGCGAGGTCGAGGTGGGCGGGGGCGTCTGGCACCCCGAGGCCGAGCCGCTGCGCCTCATCCGCCGCTCCCTCGTCGAGTCGCCCGCGGCGTGGAGGAAGGCGCTCGCGGCGCCCGCACTCTCCCCGCTCACCTGGTGGGGCGAGGCGCTCACCCGGACGCCGCGCGGCTTCCCGCCGGATCACCCTCTCGACGCGTGGCTGCGCCGGAAGGACTTCGCCGCAGGGGTGGAGCTCACCGAGCGCGACGCGCTCGCCCCGGACTTCCTCGACCGCTGCGTCGAGGCCTGGCGGCCGCTCGGGCCGGCCATGAAGCTGCTGGCGAAGGCGGTCGGGCTGCCGTGGTGAGCGCCGCGTGCGCGTTGCCGGGAGGACGGCGGGCCAACGCCCAGGCGAGAGAGCGCCTGAGGCTGGCGCAGGGCGACAGGTACCCATTCGAGTGGAATGTCGCGACCGGGAGTGGACACGTGGACCCCGACCTTTGGGGCGCGTAGGCTTCGTGCTCGGTGCTTCACCGGGACCCAGCCCTCCTGGAGACCCTCGTGCAAGCCGACAATCGTGCAGCGGCACCTCGCCGAATGAAGCAGGCCTTCGAGGACGGTACGCCGCCCGAAGGGATGCGGCGATGCTCGCCAGATTTCGAGAAGCTCGAAGAGGCTCACGCCGACCAGAAGAACGCCGCCGTGGACGAGAAGGCGGCGCCCGCCGGTGAGCGGGTCTGGCTGGCCTGGCTGCCGATTCCGCTGATGGCGACGGCGATGGCTGCGCTGTGGGTGGCGGACGTGCGGGTCGTCTGGCCGCTGCGCGCCCCTGAGCTGGCTCATCCACTACGGTCCCGTGGTGCTCGGCGTTGCGTTCATCGTCATTCCGGCGGCGCGCAGCTTCCTGGTCAACCGGCGAGCCCAGCGTCCTGATGCTCGGCTGTGGCGTGCTGATGATGGATGTCGGGGTGACCGCCATGCCGAGCGCATTTGCGCGCAGCTCGGGCACGGCGTTTGCCATCTACAACACGTCCATCTTGCTCGGAGCTCTGTGCCATTTCGCCGGCGTGGCCATCACCCCCCGGCGCAGATTCCGCCTGAGCCCTCCGGCCACGTGGCTGCCGGCGACCTATGGCGGCGGACTCGCGGCGATGGGGCTGGTCATCTGGGCCGCGTTCACGGGTCGGCTGCCGGTCTTCTTCATCGACGGTCAGGGCGGGACTCCGCTGCGCAGCCTGGTGGTGAGCACGGCCGTGGCCCTCTTCGTCCTGACGGCCAGTCTTCTCTGGCAGGACGAACCGCCGCGCCGCGTCGCCATTCTCTCTCTGGTACTGCGCTGGGATTGGTCCTGCTGGCGGCCGGTCTGGCCGGGTCCATGGTGATTGCGGTGAGGGACTCTCCCCTGCAATGGGTC
The DNA here is from genome assembly GCA_963739565.1 of uncultured delta proteobacterium. Lineage (GTDB taxonomy): Bacteria > Myxococcota > Myxococcia > Myxococcales > Anaeromyxobacteraceae > Anaeromyxobacter. The sequence goes on from CAVUBF010000004.1 coordinate 609,552, forward strand.
GCGCGGTCCACGCAGGTCCTCGGCACGGTCTACATGTGCGTGGCGGTGCTGGCCTCGCGCGCGGAGGCACCGGCAAGAGAATTCCGCTGGCGGCGGTGGAGGAGGCCTGGCGAGCGAACGAGTTCCTCGCGAGCTTCCGCCGGCAGACGACCCCTGGGCTGGCGTTGCGCTACGGCCTGGCGGTCGGGGCGGTCGCGGCGGCGGTGGGGTTCCGAGCAGCGCTCACCGGCGTGGGTCGGCCCCGGGCTGCCCACCTACCTCACGTTCTACCCGGCGATCATGACGGTGGCGTTGCTCGCGGGCTTCGGGCCCGGGTTGCTGGCGACGCTGCGACGGACGCGGTCGTGGCCTACTGGATCCTCTCGCCGACGGCGGTGCTGATCGTGGCCTCGCCCGCGGACCGGCTGGGGTTGGTGATCTTCACCGGCATGGGCCTGTTCATCAGCGCTGGTCGCCGAGCTCTACCGGAGCAGCAGGGACAAGGCCGCCGCCTACGACCGCGAGGCGGCCGTTCGCGAGAGCCGGGAGCGATTGGCGGCGTTCGCGGAGGCGACCTTCGAAGGGATCGTCGAGAGCGACGCCGGGCGCGTCGCTGGACTGCAACGAGCAGTTCGCGGACCTGACGGGCTTCGCGCTCTCCGAGCTGAGGGGGATGGAGATTGCCACCTCATCCCCCCCGAGGACCGCGAGCGCGTCCGGCCCACATCCAGCAGGGGAAGGAGTCGGTGATCGAGCACACCGTCGTCCGCAAGGACGGAGCGCTGATCGTCGTCGAGGCGCACGGCAAACCCGTATCTCCAGGCAACACGTTGCGCCACACCGCGATCCGCGACATCACCGAGCGCAAGCGCGCCGAGGAGATCCTGCGGCGCTACGAGCTGCTCGCGAGCCACAGCCGGGACATCGTCCTCTTCATGCGCCGTGAGGACGGTCGCATCCTGGAGGCCAACGCCGCGGCCGAAGGCGCCTACGGGTACAGCCGCGAGGAGCTGCTGGCGTGCTCGATCCGCGATCTTCGCGCGTCCGACACGAAGCCTCTGACCGAGGGCCAGATGGCGAGCGCCGACACGCTCGGGCTCCTCTTCGAGACCGTTCACCGGCGCAGGGACGGCAGCACCTTCCCGGTGGAGGTCAGCTCCAGGGGGACGACGATTGACGGCACGCGCACGCTGATCAGCATCGTGCGCGACATCACCGAGCGCAAACGGGCCGAGGAGGCGCTGCGGCAGAACGAGCAGCGCTACCGCGGCTTCTTCGGCCACCTCAGCGAGGCCGTGGTCGTCCTCGACGCGGTCCGCGACGAGCGCGGCGACGTCGTCGACTGGCGCTGTGCCGCCTCCAACGACGCGCACCGCCGCCTCCTGGGCCGAGACGAGGACCTCGTCGGGATGCTGATGAGCCAGGTGATGGGTCGCGCGGCGCTCGAGCAGCTCCAGCCTCGCAACTGCCGCGTCCTCGCCACCGGCGAGCGCGTCGTCGAGGAGGCCCAGGTGCATGGTCGCCGCCTCGCGTCGACCGTCTTCCGCCTCGACTCCGAGACGCTGGCGATCACCGCGCTCGACATCACCGAGCGCTGGCAGGCCGAGGAAGCGCTGCGCGAGGCCGACCGCCGCAAGGACGAGTTCCTGGCCGCGCTCAGCCACGAGCTGCGCAACCCCCTGACGCCCATCCGGAACAGCCTTCAAATCCTGGAACGCGCCGCCCCGGGAGGCGACCAGGCGCACCGCGCCCAGGAGGTCATCGATCGCCAGGTGGGCCAGCTGGCGCATCTCGTCGATGACCTCCTCGATGTGACCCGCATCTCCCGCAACAAGATCCGGCTCGAGCGCCAGGTGCTGGAGCTCAACGAGCTCGTGCGGCGGACCATCGAGGACTACCGCTCGCTCTTCGAGAAGGGCGAGGTCCACATCGAGGCGGAGCTCGCGCCCGAGCGGGTGAGCGTGGACGCCGACGGGACGCGACTGGCCCAGGTGGTCGGCAACCTGCTCCAGAATGCGGCGAAGTTCACCGGCCGAGGCGGACGCACGAAGGTGTCCGTCTCCGTCGATCCGGCAGAGCGGCAAGCCGTCCTCCGCGTCTCCGACACCGGCATCGGCATGCCGCCGGAGGTGCTCGCTCGTCTCTTCCAGCCGTTCATGCAGGCGGACACCACCCTGGATCGGAGCAAGGGCGGGCTCGGCCTCGGGCTGGCGCTGGTCAAGGGGATCGTCGAGTTGCACGGGGGGCACATCGACGCGCACAGCGATGGGCTGGGGAAGGGGGCGGAGTTCGTCGTGCGCCTGCCGCTCGTGCTGGAGAGCGCCGAAGCCGCCGCAGCGAGCCACCCCAGCGCCAGGCGCGCCGCCCGACGCGTACTGATCATCGAGGACAACCTGGACGCGGCCGACAGCCTGCGCGAGGTGCTCGAGTTCGGTGAGCACGAGGTCGCCGTGGCCTACAACGGTCCGGAGGGGATCGCCAAGGCACGCGAGTTCCGGCCGGAGGCGGTGCTGTGTGACATCGGGTTGCCGGGGATGGATGGCTTCGCGGTCGCGCAGGCCTTCCGCGCGGACGAAACGCTCAAGGGCGTCTTCCTGCTGGCCCTGAGCGGGTACGCGCTTCCCGAGGACGTGCAGCGCGCGCAGGAAGCGGGCTTCGACCGGCACCTCGCGAAGCCGCCCAGCCTGGAGAAGCTGGAGGAGCTCCTGGCAGAAGCACCCAGGCTTCCGTGACGGGGTGACCGTTCCCCAGCGGCGCGGCCCCGCTCAGCGGCTCACGCGGCGCCGAGGTGCCGCGCGATCGCCGCCCGGCAGGCCTCGCGCGTCTCCGGGGTGACGACCAGCGGCTCGCCGTAGGTCACGGTCAGCCGTGACCCCGGGAGCGGCACGAGCTTGCCGTCCCACGTCGGGAGGCGGAATGCCCGGCTGCACGCGATCCGCAGCGGCACCACCGGTGCGCCCGTGCGCTCGGAGAGCTCGAGGACGCCGTCCTTCACGGTCCGCGGCGGCCCGTGCGGCCCGTCGGGATTGAGGAACGTTCCGAGGCCCGCGCGCAGCTCCTGGACGAGCGCCGCGAGCGCCGCCTTCCCCCCGTGCCCCGACGAGCCGAGGACGAGCCGGCGAACGCCCATCCACCGCAGGAACACGTGGACGCCCTTCATGTACCAGAGGGGATGATTCATCCAGACCTGCGCCGACCGGTATGGCATCGCCGCGACGAAGTAGGGAATCAGCGCCTCGTGCCAGGCGCAGGCGACGTGCGGGCCGGCGTCGAGGAGCGGTGGCCGGCCGACGTGCTCCACCCGGACCGTGAGCTTGAGGAGCGCCCACAGCACCGCGAGCAGCGCCCCGGTGAGCCAGCCGTACAGCCGGACCGCGCTCGCGAACGGCCAGGGGACCGCATCGACGCGCCACACGCCCGAGTAGAACGCGGCGCGGGCGCAGTCCGCAACGACGCCCCCCCGAGAGCCACCCGGCACCGGCCGCGGCCCGAAGACGTGCCCCGGCGACAGGAGTGGCCGCGGCGCCGGGCTGCCCGCCGAGCAGGCGGGCGTCGAGCACGCGTGGGTCGCCCCCACGGCCGGCCGGCCGGGCCAGGAGCCGGGCGGGTGCCGATCGTCGGTCCATGCGTGACCACGCACCCATCGTCACAGCGCTCCTGCTTGCGGCCTCGTGCGGAAGCAGCAATTCGTCCGCCCCCGCACCTCCACCGCAACCGGGCCCGGAGCCGACGAGCCCGACGACGACCGCGAGCCCGACCCCGAGCCCGACCCCCAGCCCGACGCCGAGCCCATCGCCGTCGCCGCAGCCACAGCCGGATCACTTCGTCACGATCGAGCGGCTCGACTCGGATCCCGAGTGCGATCCTCTCGTGCCGGCGAGCGTGCCGGCGCCGGTGCAGATCCATACGGACGTCGCGGCGGGCAAGAGCTGCGGTCGCGGGACGTCCGACGGCAGCGGCCATGTCGCAGTCGCCTTCGTCGAGGCCGGGCAGCTGTCAGTCACGTGGCAGGTCTTCGGGGCTGACGGAAGCCTGGAACAGCGCATGACCGTCTTCCGCGACCTCGTCCCGCAGCCCGAGGGTTGGCAGGGCGCGCTCCCGTCCGCGCAGAGCGGTCCGGTGACAGTGGACGTGCTCACGTTCTTCGGCGACGGCTCGCCGCGACGCAGCGAGACGCCCATGCCCGGCTTCGTAACGTTCGCCTCGAACTTCACTTTCGCGGGAGATCCCCTGGGCGGAAGCGTCCTCGCCCTGACCGGCTTCCCCTCGCCGCCTCCGGACGGGCCTTGCCCCGGCGAGGCGCGCCGTTACGACGCGACCGGCGCACCGCGGGGCGGCGCCGGTGAAGTCGGCTGCAACCTCTGGGCGGCCGGTGTCTCGAACCAGGGTGAGGCCCTCGTCATCTCGGGCAGCGCGCTGCAACCGCCCCTCCAGTGGCTCACCCCGGACGGCACGCCCGCGGCGCCGGCGAGCGTCGACGGCGGGGCCGGACGCGTGTTCACCAGCGGCCGGGTGACGCTCGTGCCGCTCCTCGACGGCTCGCTCGTCGTCCACAACGAGAACGACGGCACGTGGAAGCGCCGCTACCCTCACCTCGCCGCAGGTGGCGAGGCGGCGCCCGCGTGGCTCGCGCCGCGCTCTGGCGAGACCCTCCGGTTCACGCGCGGCAACCGCGGCTACGCGATCTTCCCAGGGCCGGGAACACCCTCGGCCGACTGCACGCAGGTCGCGGAGCTCGTCGCCCAGAGCGGCCGCAGCTGCGTGCGGCTCACGTTCCGGGAGGACGCGAAGGATTGCACGAACGGCTTCATCGACCAGGGGTGGGACGGGACCGTCGTGCAGCAGTCCGGGAAGGACCCTTGCAGTTACCGCTGGTGGCCCGAGCTCCTCGCGGGGCCGTGACGGCGCTGGCGCAGTCCCGGGCGACGCGCGATTCCTGATCATCGACCTGCTCCCGCGTTCGGGCTCCCGCGAACGGGCGACCCCGTCCGTGTGAATTTTCGCCGTCGCGCCCGTGTGCGAAAACGGTCTCACCCCAACGGGTCGAACCCCGACCCCTCACGAGAGGAGGCTGCCATGAAGAAGATCATCGCTGCCGTCGCCGTGCTGGCGCTCGCTGCCTGTGGTGTGAACACCGCCAAGATCACCGCCGAGGGACAGAAGCTGGTCGGGCAGTTCGGCCCGCAGGTCGCGTCGCTCGCGAAGGACGGCGACGCCCTCGCGGCGAAGCTCAAGTCCCTGCCCGCCGACTTCCCCGGCGTCGCGGACCTCGCCACGAAGGTCACCGCTCACCAGGGCAAGGTCGCGGCGCTGCAGTCGAAGGTGACGGCGTTCCCGGCCGACCTCGAGGCGGTCATCCAGGTGGGCAAGGACTCGGACATCACGGCGCTCCTCGAGAGCTTCAAGAGGGAGGTCCCGAACGAGATCGCCGCCGCGGGCCCGCGGCTGCAGGACCTGTCGGGCCAGCTCGCCGCGTTGCAGGCCAAGGTCGCCGAGAGCGCCACGCGCGCGGCCTCCGCGAGCGCCAGCGCGAAGTGACTCGGCGCGGACGGGGGCGAGGCGGCCGGCGACGCGGCCGCCGCGTTCCCCTTCGTCCGCGCGGACCTCCCGGCGCGCTTCGCCCGCGGCGGGTCAGGTCGGGCTGCCCACCCCTGCTCAGGGCTTGCCCCCCCTGGATCCTCCGGATCGCGCCCACCTCCCAGCCGCGCCACATCGCCACCGTCCGCAGGCCAGAGCCGAGGGCCGAGGCGGTCGAGCCCGACCCCGGCGGCCGTCCGCGGGCCGCGCTCCGTGCCCGGGTGTCGCATCGACCCGCGACTGTGCCGGACCGGCAGGCGGCCCGCCAGCCCGCGCCCGCCCGCCCGTTGCGGCCCCACGCCGGGTCTGCGACAACGCCGGCGAGCATGGACAAGCCCCGCCCGCTCCGCCGCCCCCGAACGCGCCTGCGCTTCCTCTCCCGGCGCGACCTGGTCGTCACCGTCCTGCCGCTCGCGGTCGCGCTCGCCCTCGCGACGTGGGCCGTGCTCCGGTTCGTCCGCCCGGCGCCGCCCTCGGCCATCACGATCTCGACGGGCCCCGACGGGAGCACCTTCCAGCGCGCCGCCGAGCGGTACGCGAAGATCTTCGAGAGGAGCGGCGTGAAGGTGCGGCTGCGCCCCTCCAACGGCTCCCTCGAGAACCTCCGCCGCCTCAGCGACCCGACGGGCGACGTCGAGGTCGGCTTCGTCCAGGTCGGCGTGAAGCTGCCCGACCCCGCGCCGGGCGAGGCGCGCCGCGAGCTCGTCACCCTCGGGACGGTCGCGCGCCAGCCCCTCTACGTGCTCGTGCGCGGCGAGCCGCCGCCCGACCGCCTGTCGGCGCTCGCCGGCAAGCGGCTCGTCGTCGGCCCGGAGGGCAGCGGCACCCGCATGCTCGCCCTCGCGCTCCTCAAGGCGAACGGGATCGAGCCGGGCGGCGCGACGACGCTCCTCGACCTCGACGACGATCTCGTCGGCCCGGCGCTCGCGAAGGGGGAGGTCGACGCGGCCTTCCTCATGGGCGACTCGGCCTCTCCGCGGGTGATCCGCGCCATCATCGAGCGCCCGGGGGTCCACGTGCTCCAGCTCTCGCACCTCGACGCCTACCTCCGGCGCTTCCAGAACCTCGACCGGATCGTCATCCCGCGGGGCGCCTTCGATTCTCGCGAAGGACGAGCCCCCCTCCGACCTCGCCCTGCTCGGCGCGACCATCGAGCTCGTCGCCCGCCCCGACCTGCACCCGGCGATCTCCGACCTCCTGGTCGAGACCATGCGCGAGGTCCACGGACGGCCCGGCCTCCTCCAGAAGGCCGGCGAGTTCCCCGCAGCGCGGGAGCACGACCTCCCCCTCGGCGCGGACGCCCGCCGGTACTACGAGTCGGGAAAGCGCTGGCTCTACCGCCAGCTGCCGTTCTGGGCGGCGAGCCTCGCCGACCGGTTCCTGATGGTGCTCGTCCCCCTCGTCCTCCTCCTCGTCCCGGCGCTCCGCGTCCTCCCGACGCTGTACCGCTGGCGCATCCGGAACCGGATCTACCGGATCTACGCGGCGCTCCTCGAGCTCGAGCGCGACGTGCGGGGCCACGTCGCCGCGGACCGTGCGGCGCTCCTCGACCGGCTCGACGCCATCGAGCGGCGCGCCGACGCGCTCCGGCTGCCGCTCGGCTACGCCGACCAGTTCTACGTCCTGCGCGAGCACATCGGCTTCGTGCGCCGCCGCCTCTCCTCGCTCGCCGAGGAGGTCCGGCCGGGCTGAGGCCGACGGGGCGCCTCGGCGGCCCGCCCCGCGTCGGGCAGGTCGCCCCGGACCGCCCCGCCCGCGCTCCCTCCCGCCCGCTCCCCGGACGGCCTCCCGGGCGGTGGCCCTCCGGCCGGGCGCGCTGCGCGCGGGCGTCACCGGCATCATCGTGACGGGGTGACGAGGCGTGGTCCCGCACGCCGCGAGGTGGCGGCGCGGGAGGACCGCGGAGGAGATGGACGATGGCGGTGCTTCGGGTGCTGAACGCGAACGGCGACGACCGAGTGGACTTCGACCCCGACGTCGCGGACGAGCGGCTCGCGCGTGCGCGGGCGCTGTTCGAGGCCAAGGTGGGCAGGGGGTGGATGGCGTACGCGCCGGACGGGACCGGCGGCGGCACCCAGATCCGCCGCTTCGACCCGAAGGTGAAGGAGATTGTGCTGCAGCCCGCCATCGCCGGAGGGTAGCGTGGGCGCCGCGGAGGCCGCGGAGGTCCGCGCGGAGGAGCTGCTCGGGGGGCACCTGTCGCCCCTCCAGCGCGAGGAGTACGGAGCCACCGGTCGCATCACGATCGTGAAGCGCGGCCTCGTGTGGGGGGTCCTGCTGCGGGACGTGGCGAAGGTCCTGCCCGATCCTCGCGCTCGTCGTCATCCCGGGGTGGCGCACCGCCGGTTTCGTGGTCGCCGCGACCGTGGTGGTGATCTTCATGCCGCTGTGGCTCCCGCGGATCGCCCTCGCGAGCGCCTCGCGCCGGGTCTGGATCGTCTCGGCGCGGACGAGCCCGGTGGTGCGGGTGCGCGGCCGGACCATCCGCTTCTGCGTCTCGTTCCGGGAGTACCTCCCCGCGGCGGACCGCGTCCTCGCGTGGAAGCACCTCGTCGAGCACAGCGAGGCCCACTTCCTGCGGACCGCGAACGTCCGTTCCTGACGCTCCGCCCGCCGCGACGGAGCGGGCGCCGAAATGGCTCGACCACGCCGGAAGGGGCGCCCCTAGCCCCGCCGGCACGCGGCGCGCCGCGCGGCCGGTGCCCAGGTTTCGCGCGTGGCGAGGCTGCCGGACCCCCACGAGGACTCCGACTTCCGCGCGCTCGTCGAGGCGCTCGCGCGGGAGGGGCTGCCGCGACGCACCGAGGCGGCCCGCGCGGTCGAGGCGGTGGTCTGCGCCCTCGCCCAGCGGCTCGACGATCCCGACTTCGCGCCGCTCCGCGAGCTCTTCCCGGAGCCGCTGCGCTCCCGGCTCGTCGTCTGCGAGCGCCACGCGGCGGCGCCCCGGACGCTCGCGAGCGTCGAGGAGGTCTACCAGGTCGTGGCCGAGGACCTCGGCCGCGCCCCCCGCGACGTCGAGCCGACGGTGCGCGCGGTGCTCGCCGCGGTCCGGGAGCAGCTCTCCGAGGCCGAGGCGGAGCAGGTCGCTGGCCGGCTCCCCCTCGATCTCCTGCCGCTCTGGCGGCGCGTGTCCTGAACGGTTCCTTACCGGCGCCTGCCCACATCCGGGACGTCGATCCCGGCGCGTCTCGATCGTCGTCGACTTAGAGACGGATGGTCGGCCCCGCGTCCCGGGGCGACAGCCGATCGAGCCGAAAGGAGACGTCATGCGGGTCATGGTGGTCGTGAAGGCGAGCCCGGAGTCGGAGCGTGGCGAGATGCCGAGCGAGAAGCTCCTCTCCGACATGGGGCGGTTCAACGAGGAGCTCGTGAAGGCGGGGATCATGCTCGCGGGCGAGGGGCTGCACCCCTCGAGCAAGGGGAAGCGGGTCCGGTTCTCCGGAAGTCAGCGCACCGTGACCGACGGGCCCTTCGCCGAGACGAAGGAGCTCATCGCCGGGTTCTGGCTGTGGCAGGTGCGCTCCATGGACGAGGCGCTCGAGTGGCTGAAGCGCGCGCCGTTCGACGGCGGGACCGAGATCGAGGTCCGGCCGGTGTTCGAGGCCGAGGACTTCGGGAAGGAGTTCACGCCGGAGCTCCGCGAGCGGGAGGAGCGGCTGCGCGCCCAGCTGGAGCAACAGCAGCACGCGAGCCACTAGGCGGCCGGGCCGGGACCCGGGCGAGCGGGGTGGACCTTGAGCGCCGCCGAGGGCGCGACGCGCGCGGCCGTCGAGGCGGTCTGGTCGATCGAGTCGGCGAGGCTCATCGGCGGCCTCGTCCGGCTCTTCCGCGACGTCGCCCTCGCGGAGGACCTCGCGCAGGAGGCCCTGGTCGCCGCGCTCGACGCGTGGCCCTCGACCGGCGTCCCGGCGAACCCCGGAGCGTGGCTCATGGCCACCGCCCGGAACCGCGGGATCGACGAGCTCAGGCGCCGCCGGCTCGCCGAGTCCAGGCGGGCCGACGGCGGCGGCGAGGAGTCGGCCGGGACGCCCGACCTCGAGGGCGCGCTCGACGAGGACGTCGGGGACGACCTCCTGCGGCTCGTGCTGGTGGCCTGCCACCCGGTGCTCCCGACCGACGGGCGCGTGGCGCTGACGCTGCGGCTCCTCGCCGGCCTCACGACGGACGAGATCGCCCGGGCGTTCCTCGTCCCGGAGCCGACCGTCGCGCAGCGGATCGTCCGGGCGAAGCGGACGCTCGCCGAGGCGCGGGTGCCCTTCGAGGTGCCGCGCGGCGAGGAGCTCACGCGCCGGCTCGGGTCGGTGCTGGAGGTCGTCTACCTCGCCTTCAACGAAGGCTACGCCGCGACGAGCGGCGACGACTGGATGCGCCCCGCGCTCTGCGACGATGCCCTGCGCCTCGGGCGCGTCCTCGCGGAGCTCGTCCCCTCCGAGGCCGAGGTCCACGGCCTCGTCGCGCTCATGGAGCTGCACGCCTCCCGCGCCCGGGCGCGGGTGGGACCGCGGGGAGAGCCGGTCCTCCTGCTCGACCAGGACCGTGCCCGGTGGGACCCGCTCCTCGTCCGCCGCGGCCGAGCCGCCCTCGCGCGCGCCGAGGCGCTGGGTCGGCCCCTCGGGCCGTACACGCTCCAGGCGGCGATCGCGGCGTGCCACGCCCGCGCTCGCGCCGCCGCGGACACGGACTGGCCCCGGATCGTGGCGCTGTACGACGCCCTCGTCGAGGTCACCGGCTCGCCCATCGTCGAGCTCAACCGGGCGGTCGCGGTCGCGATGGCCTTCGGGCCCGAGGCCGCGCTCGCCCTCGTCGACGAGCTCGCCGGCGAGGCCGCGCTCCGCGGCTACCACCTCCTGCCCGCCGTGCGCGGGGACCTCCTCGTGCGCCTCGGCCGGCCCGGCGAGGCCCGCGCCGAGCTCGAGCGAGCGGCCCTCATGACCCGCAACGCCCGCGAGCGCGAGCTGCTGCTCGCCCGGGCGAGGGCGTGCGGGGCTGCGGAACCCGCCCGGTGACGACCGCCCGCGGGCAGCCGATCATCGCCCCCGCAGCCGGCGCGAGCGGAGCCGCTTCAGGCGCACCGCGTCCTCGCGGTCGCGCTCGTCGAGCGCGGCGGAGATCCGCGCCGCCTCCCGTCGCAGGGCCGGGAGCACGAGCTGCTCGAGCCCGTTGATCCGCCGGGAGGTCTCCTGGGTCTCCTCCCCGAGCCGCGCGAGGTGGAGCTCGCGGGAGGCGATCCGGAGGAGCACCTCGAGGGCCTCCTCGTGGCGGTGCGCCGCCTCGGCGCCGGACGGCCCCCAGCTCGTCGGCGAGGTCCCGCGCCCGTCGGCGGCGCGGGCGAGCGGCGGCGCCGAGACCGTCGGCGTCGGGACTCCCCACACCCTGCGGACGGAGACCTGCACCGGGATCTCCCGCCCCGCGGCGAGCGCCACCGAGTCGAGGGTCTCCTCCCCGTCCAGCGCCTTCGCGAGGGAGAGGGCCTTCACCGCCTCGCGCAGCGCGTCGTCGAGCCGGGCCCGCCCCTCGAGCACGTCGCGCATGAGCCGCCAGAATCTCGCCGGCGAGCACCTCCCGCTTCGCGCGGAGGAGCCGCGCCCCCTTCGACGCGATCGACCGGCGGCCGCGCACCTCGAGCAGCCCCATGCGCGTCGTCGGCGAGCGGCTCACGGCTTCGTCCCCCCGCGCGCCGCGACGAGCCGGGCCGGGATGCGGGTCAGGCTCTCCGGCGGGAACGCCGCGAGGAGCTTCCAGCCGAGCTCGAGGGTGTCCTCGATGGAGCGGAAGGAGCCGCCCTGCCCGACGAGCTCCGTCTCGAACCGGTCGGCGAGCTCGAGGAACCGCTTCTCCTCGTCCCCGAGGTTGGCGGCGCCCACGATGGCCGCCATGCGCCGGACGTCGCGGCCGCGGGCGTAGAACGCGTAGAGCTGGTCCGCCACCGGGCGGTGGTCCTCGCGGGTCCGGCCGGGGCCCGCGCCGAGGCCCATGAGGCGCGAGAGCGACGGCAGGACGTCGATGGGCGGGTAGACCCCCTTGCGGTCGAGGTCGCGCGAGAGCACCACCTGCCCCTCGGTGATGTAGCCGGAGAGGTCCGGGATCGGATGGGTGAGGTCGTCGTCGGGCATGGTGAGCACGGGGATCTGCGTCACCGACCCGGGCCGTCCGACGATCCGCCCCGCCCGCTCGTAGATCGTCGCGAGGTCCGTGTACATGTAGCCGGGGTAGCCGCGCCGCCCCGGGACCTCCTCGCGGGCGAGCGCCACCTCGCGCAGCGCCTCGCAGTAGCTCGTCATGTCGGTGAGCACCACGAGCACGTGCATCCCGTGGGCGACGGCGAGGTGCTCGGCCGCCGTGAGCGCGCAGCGCGGCGTCATGAGCCGCTCGATGGGCGGGTCGTCGGCCTTGTTCAGGAACACGACGGTCCGGTCGAGCACGCCCGCCCCGCGGAACGCCTCGAGGTAGGCGTCGTACTCGCGGAACGGGGTCCCCATCGCCGCGAAGACCACCGCGAACGGCTCGCCGCTCCGCACCCGGGACTGGCAGACGATCTGGGCGGCGAGGCGCGCCGCGGGCAGGCCGGCGCAGGAGAAGATGGGGAGCTTCTGGCCGCGGACGAGGGTGTTGAGGCCGTCGATGGCGGAGATGCCGGTCTCGATGAAGTCGCTCGGCTTCTCGCGCCGGGTCACGTTGAGGGCCGCGCCGTGGATGGGGAGGCGGGCCTCGGCGATCGGTGCGGGGAGGCCGTCGGTGGGCCGGCCGAGGCCGTCGAGGACGCGGCCGAGCATGCCGCGGGCGACGCCGAGCTTCGCCACCTCGCCGGTGAGCGTCACCTCCGCCTTCGCCGGCGCGAGGCCGCGGGTCTCCTCGAGCACCTGGATCGCGACCCGGGCCCCGGAGAGCTCGATGACCTGCCCGCGCCGCTCCTCGCCGTTCGCCCGGATCCGGACAATCTCGCCGAGCCGCGCGGCGGGCACGCCCTCGAGGAACAGGAGCGGCCCCGCCACCGCCTGGGCGCCCCGGATCGACCGCGTGACGAGGTCCGCCGCCATCCCGTCCCCCTACTCCGCCTCGAGCTTCGCGAGCGTCGCGTCGATCTCGCCGCGCAGGTCCCCGGCCGCCGAGCGGATCGCCTCGGCCGGGGTCTGGGCGAGGCGCAGGAGCTTCGCGCCGAGCCCGGTGTCGAGCACCACCCGCAGCGGCACCCCCTTCGCGACGGCGCCGCCGGCCCGGGCGTGCCACTCGAGGAAGAGCTTCAGCATCTCGAACGCCTTCGGCGGCGGGCAGGACGCGTCGGCGGGATCGTTCGCGCTCTGGCGCAGGAAGCCCTCGCGGACGAGCCGCGCCGTCTCGAGGACGAGCCGCTCGGCGTCCTGGAGCGACTCGGTCCCGACGAGCTCCGCCACCTCGGCGAGCTCGCGCTCGCGCTGCAGGAGCTTCATCGCCTCCTCGCGCAGCGCGGCGAAGCCGTGCCCCGCCTCGCGCTCGAACCAGCCGACGAGCCGGGGCGCGTCGAGGCTGTAGCCGATGCCCCAGTCGATGGCCGGGTAGTGCCTGCGGTGGGCGAGGTCGGCGGAGAGCGCCCAGAGCGCGCCGGTGGCGCGGAGCGAGCACTGCGTCACCGGCTCGGAGAGGTCGCCGCCCGGGGGCGAGACCGCGCCCACGATGGTGACCGCCCCCTCGCCGCCCCACGCCGTCACCACGCGCCCGGCCCGCTCGTAGAACCGGGCGAGGCGCGAGGCGAGGTACGTCGGGTAGCCCTCCTCGCCGGGCATCTCCTCGAGGCGCGCCGAGATCTCGCGGAGCGCCTCCGCCCACCGCGAGGTGGAGTCGATCATGAGGGCGACCGACTTCCCCATGTCGCGGAAGTACTCGGCGATGGTGCAGCCCGTGTAGATCGAGGCCTCGCGGGCGGCGACCGGCATGTTCGAGGTGTTCACCACGAGCACGGTCCGGTCCATGAGCGGCGCGCCGGTGCGTGGGTCCTCGAGCTTGGGGAACTCGTCGAGGACCTCCGCCATCTCGTTGCCGCGCTCGCCGCAGCCGACGTAGACGACGACGTCGGCCGCGCCGTGCTTCGCGAGGCTCTGCTCGAGGACGGTCTTCCCGGTCCCGAAGCCGCCCGGGACCATCGCGGTCCCGCCGGCGGCGACCGGGAAGAAGCAGTCGAGCACCCGCTGGCCGGTGAGGAACGGGACGTCGGGGGCGAGCCGCCGGCGGAAGGGGCGCGGGCGCCGCACGGGCCAGCGGTGGGCGAGGGCGATGGCGCCGCCGCCCTCGAGGAGGACCACCGGATCGTCCACCCCGACCTCGCCGCCGCGAACCGAGGCGACCCGCCCCTCGACGCCCGGCGGCGCGTGCAGCGGGTGGACCTCGGAGACGCCGCGCGCGGTCCCGAGGGGTGTCCCCGGCCGGACCTCGTCCCCCGGGGCGACCGCGGGCTCGAACTGCCACCTGCGAGCTCGATCGAGGGCCGGGAGCCGGACGCCGCGGCCGAGGAAGTCGCCCTGCTTCTCGGCGAGGCGCGTGAGCGGGCGCTGCACGCCGTCGAAGATCTGGCCGAGGAGCCCCGGGCCGAGCTCCACCCAGAGCGGATCGCCGGTCGCCTCCGCCGGCTCGCCGAGGGCGAGGCCGGCGGTCTCCTCGTACACCTGCACCGTCGCGAGGTCGCCCTCGATGCGGATGACCTCGCCGAGGAGCTTCTCCTCCCCGACGAAGACGACCTCGTTGAGCCCCGGCGAGGGGAGCCCCTGCACGACCACCGTCGGCCCGGCGATCCGGACGAGCCGCCCGGTGGCGCCCGCCATGCTGGGGGTGGTCCACGGCGCTTCCCGGGGCGGAACCGTCACGGCTGCCCTCCCCCGCCGCCGAGCTTCACGGCGTAGCCGACGGCGCGCCGGATGAGCGCCGCGACGTAGGCGCGGCCTCGCCCCTCCTCGCCCCACCGGCGCGGGAGGGCGAAGGGGAGGATCACCGGGAGCCCGGCGTCGCGCGCGCGCCGGAGGACCCGCTCCGGGACGGCGCGCAGGAGCTCCTCCTCCACCGCGAGGACGCCGGTGTGCGGGTCACCGACGAGCCGCCGGAACACCACCGCCTCGGCGCCCGGCGCGACCTCCTCGACCGCGGCGCCGGCGAGGCGGAACCCGAGGCCGTCGCCGGGTCGGACCGCGACGGCGAGGCCGCGGGCGGCGCGGTTGCGCCCGTTGTCGACCACGCTCGTCGTCGCGTCGGCCATCACGCCTCCACCAGCTCGAGGAGCTCCTCCGGCGGGAGCCCGAGGTCGGCGCCGCGGAGCGCGAGGGCGAGGCGCCGGATCTCCTCCCGGCGCGCGGCGAGGTAGGCGAGGGTCACCGCGAGGGAGAGCGGGCGGGCCCGGGCCTCCCGGGCGAGGGCGGCGGCGCAGGCGGACTCGAGGGCACGGTCCGCGGACCAGGGCGAGGCGAGGGCCCCGGCGGCGAGGCCGAAGGCGCGGGCCACCGCGGCGCGGGCCACCTCGAGGCCGGCGCGGGCGAGGGTGGCGAGCGCCGCGTCATCCCAGCGCCGGCCCCCGGGCACCCACGGCTCGGCCGCGGGCGGGGCCCCGGCGAGGGCGAGGAGCGTCATGGCGTTCCGGGCGTCGGCCCGATCGGCGACGTGGCGCGCGAGGATCGCGCCGTCCTCGCCCCCCCGACGGCACGCGGCGGCGGCGCGCGCGAGCGCCGCCCGGTCCGCGGCGATCTCGAGCGGCAGGAGCCCCTCCTCCTGCACGCGGGGGAGCGCCTCGGACAGGGCCGCGGCGAGTCCCGACCCGGCCGCGGCGAGCGCCTCCACCGCGCCCTCGAGCGACGAGGCGGCGGCGGCGAGGCGGAGCGCCTCCTCGGGCAGTCCGGGGACCGGCGGGGCGGCGGCGAGGGTGCGGTCGAGGGCGGCGCCGCGCGCGACGCCGCGGAGCACCGCCTTCACGGTGGCGGCCTCGTCGAGGGCGAGCCAGGCGACGAGCAGGCGCCGCGGCCGCCGGCCCTCCGCGTCCTCCACGAGCGCGAGGGCCTCGCGGCGGAGCCCCTCCCGCAGCCCGGACTCGACCGCGCCGAGCGGGTCGAGCCCCGGCTCCGCCGGGACCGCGGCGCCGGCGGGGAGCGCCCGGACGAGCTCGAGGCGGGCCGGGAGCGTGGGCCGGGCGAGGAGGTCCCGGAGCGTGCGGGCGCCGGCGAGGCGGGAGCGGCGCGCCCGGGCCCGCGCGTTCGCGTAGTCGAGGCGCGCCACCGCTACCCCTCTCCCAGCATGGCGGCGAGCTCCGACTCGAGGTCGGGCCAGGCGCGCTCGAGCCGCGACGGGAGCGTGTCGTCGAGGACGCGCCGCCCCGCGACGACGGCGACCCCGCCCCGCCGCGCCGGCGCGGCGTGCACCGTCGCGCGCGCCGCGACGCCTGGGCCGGCCGCCGCGAGCGCAGCGCGGATGGCCTCCTCGGCGCCGGGGTCGACCACCACCTCGAACGGACCGTCCCCGATCTCGGGCAGGAGCTCGGCGAGGAGCGCCGCGTCCACCCGCGGCGAGCCCGCCGTCCCGAGCCGCACCCGGATCTCGGCGCGGAGGTCGTCGAGCAGCCTGCGGCGCTCGACGAGGAGCGTCCGCTCGCGCTCGAGGGAGATCGACTCGAGCTGGGTCCGCCGCCGGGCGTCGGCCTCGGCACGGGCGCGGCTCACGAGGGCGTTCCGGGCGGCGGCCGCCTCCTCCCGCGCGTGGGCGAGGATCTCGCCGCGTCGCCGCTCGGCGGCCGCGGACACGTCGCGCGCCTCCCGGGCGGCCTCCTCGCCGAGGACGCGCAGGAGCTCCGGGTACCCCACGGCCTACCTCCCCGTGAGGATGAGCACCGCCACCACGAACCCGAGGATGACGAGGGTCTCGGGGATGGCGAGCATGACGATGATCGCCCCGCGTATCTCCGGCTTCTCGGCGACCGCGCCCGCTCCCGCGGACCCGATGCGCGATTGGACCCACGCGGTGGCGAGGGCCGAGATCCCGATGGCGAGCGCTGCGGCGAGTGCGATGAGCACCTTCTCCACGGACTCCTCCTTCTCCCGGCTGCGGTTCAGGTCTCCCGGGGCACCACCACGGAGAGAGCGCGCGCGACGGCGCGCTCCCGGTTCAGGCCGGCTTTCCGGCGCAGCTCGGACGCGTCCGCGGCGGCGCCGGTCTTGGCGGCCGCGAGGGCGCGGTCGAGCGCCTCGGCCGCCTCCGCGCGGAGCCGCTCGGCGTCGCGCTCCCCTTCGCGGCGGGCCTCGGAGGCGACGGCCTCCGCCTCGCGCCGCGCCGCCTCGAGGACCGCGGTGGCGGCGCTGCGCGCGTCGGCGATGCCGCGCTCCAGCGCGACCTCGTCTCCCGCCAGCCGCTCCAGCGTCTCGCGCTCGGCAATCGCGTTCCCCACGGAGTCCCCCTTCCAGACGAGGAGACGCCCGTCCGTCGGGGCAGGCAAGCGGGCGTTTGGTTCCCGGGTGGGGCTGCGCTGCGCTGCGCGGTATGCTGCGCGGCGATGACCAGCCCCGAGCCGCGCACCGGCGACGTCGCCCACGAGATCACGAGCTCGCTCTCGGCGCTCCTCCTCGGCTTGCAGCGCCTCCGCAAGCTCACCGGAGGCCCCGACCGCGAGCGCGCCCTCTCCCTCATCGAGCGGATGGAGACCGCGGTGCGCGGGATGACCGCGCTCCTCGAGTCGCTCCGCGGACCGCCGGCAGAGCCCGCTGCGCCGCCGGACCCGTCCGAGCCCGGCGCCCATTCCTGACCGGTCGGTCATTTTCGCTTGCCGCGGTCGCCCGCGGGCGGTAAGGAGGGCGGCGAATGCCTCGCCGCCCCCGCCCCGGCGCCCACGAGACGCTCCTCGACGCCGCCCGCGACGAGTTCGCGCGGGTCGGGCTCGAGCGCGCTCGCGTCGAGGACGTCTCCCGGCGCGCCGGGATCTCGAAGGGCGCCTTCTACCTCCACTTCGCGACGAAGGACGACGCGTTCCGCGGAGATCGTCCAGCGCTTCCTCGGCGCGCTCGAGGACCACGTCCGCCGGCGCCAGGACGTGGAGGAGCGGGCCTGGCGCGACGCGGGCGGCCCGGGCGGCCTCGCCGCGGTGTTCGAGGCGGAGTGCGCCTGCGACGTGGACCTGCTCGAGCTGCTCTGGCGCAACCGCCAGATCGCCGCCGCCCTCCAGGGCGCGGGCAAGCCGTTCCAGGACCTGCTCGCCGACTTCCGGCGCCGGATGCGGGCCCACATCGCGAACCGGATTCACGAGCGCCAGCGCGCCGGGGTCCTGCGGCCCGACGTCGACCCCGCGGTCTGCGCCGACCTCCTCGTCGGCGCCTACGAGGACTTCTCGCGGCGGATGGCGGAGATGCGCGTCCGGCCCGACCTCGCCGCATGGGCCCGGTCGATGCTCGTCATCGTGTACGAGGGGATCGTCGCCCGCCCCGCCGCCCCGGCCCGCCCCACCCCCGTTCGCTGACCTGCCGGTCAGCTCCGGAGCCTCCCGATGCCCACCGCGACCCGCCTCCCCTCCCTCGCCCTGGCCGCCGGCCTGGCCCTCGCCGCCTGCGGCCGGAGTGCCCCGCCCGCGCAGCAGCCCGCGGCAGCCTCGCCCCGGGCGACCGGGTCCGCCGCCGAGGCCCGCGCCCGGTCGCGCCTCGTCGCGCCCGAGCCCGTCCGCTTCACGCCGCAGGTGACCGCGACCGGCACCCTCAAGGCGCGCCAGTCGGCGCCGCTCGCGATGAGCGTCGCCGGCACCCTGCTCCGGGTCTCGGTGAAGCGCGGCCAGGAGGTGAAGGAGGGGACGGTCCTCGCCTCCCTCGACGACGCCGCCGCGGCGGCCTCCCTGCGCCAGGCCGAGGCGGCGGTGGCGGCCGCGAGGGCGCAGCTCGCCCTCGCCGACGACGCCCTCTCCCGCGTCGCGAAGATGCGGGAGCAGGACGGCGTCTCCGAGGCCCAGGCGTTCCAGGCGATGGCCCAGCGGGACCTCGCAGCCGCCCAGCTCGCCGCCGCCGAGGCGCAGCGCGAGCTCGCGCGGGTGAACCTCGCCCACCACCACCTCTCCGCCCCGTTTGCCGGCGTCGTGACCGAGGTGCCGGACGGGCTCGGCATCACCGTCTCCGCCGGCGCGTCGATCGTGACCCTCGTCTCCACCCGGCAGCTCGTCCTCGAGACCTCGCTCACCCAGGAGGAGGCGGCGGAGCTCCGGGCGGGCGCGCGGGTGACCGTCACCGTGCCCGCGAGCGGCGCGCGGACGACCGACGCCGTCGTGTCGGTGGTCGTTCCGGCGGTCGAGGCGGCGACGAACCGGGTGCCGGTCGAGGTCGGCGTGCCGAACGCCGACGGCCGCTTCCTCCCGAACGCCTTCGCCCGGGCCGAGCTGCCCCGGGGCGTCGAGCGGAGCGCCTTCCGGGTGCCGGCGGCGGCGCTCGTCCAGCGTGCGGCCGGGTACGCCGTCTGGGTCGCCGGGGCCGACGCGCGGGCCCGCCCCCTCGCCGTCCGCGTCCTCGCCGAGGAGGGCGACGCCGTCGTGGTGCTGCCGGAAGGCGGCGCCTGGCCCGCCGGGCTCGAGGTCGTCGAGGCCCCGCCCCTCGGGATCTCGGACGGCGCGCTCGTCTCGGAGGCGACGCGATGACCCTCTCCGACGTCGCCATCCGGCGCCCGGTCTTCACCGGGATGATGTCGCTCACGCTCATCGTCCTCGGCTTCCTCGGGTACCGGCGGCTCGGGACGGACCTCTACCCGGACGTCTCCTTCCCCTTCGTCACCGTCTCGACCGCCTACCCCGGCGCGAGCCCGGAGGACATCGAGCAGACGGTGACGCGGCCCATCGAGGACGCGGTCTCCTCGATCCCGGGCATCAAGACCGTGTCCTCCTGGTCCCGCGAGAACGTCTCGATGGTGTTCATCGAGTTCCAGCTCTCGGTGGCGCTCGGCGAGGCGGTCCAGAACGTCCGCGACAAGGTCGGGGTCGCCCAGGGCGAGCTGCCTCTCGGCGCCCGCGCCCCGGTCATCGCCCAGTACGACGTCTCCGCCCAGCCCGTGCTGGTCTTCTCGGCCGCGTCCGCGGACGACCCGATCTCGCTCCGGGAGAAGCTCGACGACCGCGTCCGGCCGCGCCTGGAGCAGCTCGAGGGCGTCGCGGCGGTCCGCATCGTCGGCGGCGGCGAGCCGGAGATCGCGGTCGACCTCTTCCGCGACCGGCTCGTTGCGGTGGGGCTCACGCCCGACGCGGTGTTCCAGCGCATCAAGAGCGAGCACCTCGACCTCCCGGGCGGCGACTACGCCGCCGGCCAGGGCAAGGTCGGGATCCGGGTGCGCGGCGAGTTCCACGACGTGGACGGGCTCCGGCGCATGCCCGTCGCCAGCGCCCGGGACGGCTCGACGGTGCGGCTCGCCGACGTCGCCCTGGTGCGGCGCGGGGCCAAGGAGCCGACCACCATCGTCCGCACGAACGGCGTCGAGGCGGTCGCGCTCGAGGTCGTGAAGCAGGCGGGCGCGAACTCCGCCGCGGTCGCGAACGCCGTGAAGGCGCTCCTCCCGGAGCTCCAGCAGCAGCACGCCTTCCAGGCCCAGGTCCTGATCGATCAGTCGAAGCTCATCGAGGCCAACGCCCACGAGGTCTGGATCGCCATCTTCTTCGGCGGCGTCATGGCGATCCTCATCATCCTCCTCTTCCTCCTCGACGTGCGCGGCACCATCATCTCGGCCCTCGCCCTGCCGACCTCGGTGATCGGGACGCTCTTCGCGATGTACGCGATGGGCTTCTCCATCAACCAGCTCACCCTCCTCGGCCTCTCCCTCGCCATCGGGCTCCTCATCGACGACGCGGTGGTCGTCCGCGAGTCGATCACGCGCCGGCTCGAGCGCGGGGAGCCGCCGGCGCAGGCGGCGAGCAAGGGGACCCAGGAGATCGCCCTCGCCGTCATGGCGACGACCTTCACCCTCGTCGCGGTGTTCGTCCCGGTCGCGTTCATGCAGGGCATCACCGGCCAGTTCTTCCGGCAGTTCGGCCTCACCATCACCGTCGCGGTGCTCATCTCCCTGTTCGTCGCCTTCACCCTCGACCCGATGCTCTCCGCGCGCTTCGCCCGGGCGCGCGCGCCCGGAGAGCTCCGCCGGGAGGGGGCGGTCCCGGCGAGGATCCGGGCGGCCTTCGCCGCGACCGACCGGATCTACGCGTCGACCCTGGGCTGGGTCCTCCGGCACCGCCTCCTCACCTTCGCCGGCGCCGTCCTGCTCTTCGTCGCGAGCCTCGGCGTCGGCGGCCGCCTCGGCAGCGAGTTCATGGCGAAGGAGGACCGCAACCAGCTCATCGTGAACCTCGAGTACCCCCCGGGAACGAGCCTCGCGATCACCTCGCAGCGCAGCGCCGCCCTCGAGCGCCAGGTGCAGGCGCTCCCCGGGGTCGAGGCGGTCTACGCGACCGCCGGGTACCAGGAGGACGCGCGGATGGCGCGGTGGCGGGTGAACCTCGTCGACAAGGGCTCCCGGCCCGACGGGGTCGACGTCTACGCGTCGCGCATCCGCGAGGTCCTCGCCGGTGACTCGCGGCTGCGGGCCCGCGCGGTCTCCGACCCCCCGATGATCGAGGGGCTCGGCGACTTCCCGCCCATCCTCATGCACGTGGTGGGGCGCGACTTCGCGCAGCTCGGCCAGGAGGCGACCTTCCTCGTCGCGACGATGCGGGAGATCCCTGCCCTCACCGACATCCAGCTCAAGGACTCGCCCGGGAAGCCCGAGCTGCACGTCGCGGTGGACCGCGACCAGGCGGCCCGCCTCGGCGTCCCCGCCGGCGCGGTCGCGCTTCAAGTCAGGCTCGCCACCCAGGGGGAGGTCGCGGCCAAGATCCGCGAGGGGCGCCGCGACTCCGACGTGCGCGTCCGGCTCGCCGAGGAGGACCGCGCCTCGCCGCGCGCCATCGAGTCGCTCTGGATCGCGACGCCGCGCGGGCCGGTGGCGCTGTCGCAGGTCGCGAGCCTGGACCGGTCGACCAGCCCAGCGGTGATCGAGCACCAGCAGCGCGAGCGGAAGATCTCGGTCTGGGCGCAGATCGCCCCCGGCCACGACATGGGGAGCGCGGTCCGGGCGCTGCGGGAGAAGCTCGCGGCGCACCCGATGCCCCCGGGCTACGGCTGGATCTGGGACGGCATGCAGAAGGAGCAGGCCTCCACGCAGGCGAACATGGGGCTCGCCCTCGCGATCGCCGTCGTCTTCATCTTCATCGTCCTCGCGAGCCAGTTCGAGTCGCTCGTCCACCCGCTCACGATCATGCTCTCGCTCCCCCTCGCGATCGTCGGCGCCTTCCTCGGGCTCGCCGTGACGGGGAAGTCCATCAGCATGGGCTCGCTCATCGGCCTCATCCTGCTCATGGGGCTCGTGACGAAGAACGCGATCCTCCTCGTCGACGGCGCGCTGCAGCACGTCCGCGACGACGGCGACGACCCGGAGACCGCGATCCGCAAGGCCGGCCCGCGCCGGCTCCGCCCCATCCTCATGACGAGCGCGGCGATGGTGCTCGGCATGCTCCCCACCGCGCTCGGCCGCGGCATGGGCAGCGAGTTCCGCGCGCCCATGGCGATCGCGGTGATCGGCGGCGTCATCACCTCGACCCTGCTGACGCTCTGGGTCGTGCCGGTCGTCTTCGTCTGGGTCGAGTCGATCCGCCAGGACCCACGGCGGCTCCTCGGACGCGGCCTCCGCCGCCGCGCCGCTCCCGCTCCGGCCCGGAGCGGGCCGGGGCTCGCCGCCCGGGACGCCGAGTCCCGCTCGGCCTGACGTGGCATACTCCGCCGCCATGCCCGAGCGTCGCGCCTTCTCAGTGGCCGTCTTCTGCCGCAACGCCGGCGCCGTCCTCCTCGTGAAGCACCGCCGCCTCGGGACCTGGTTGCCGGTGGGCGGCGAGATCGAGGCGGGCGAGACGCCGCTCGAGGCGGCGCGCCGCGAGCTGCGCGAGGAGACCGGGCTCGAGGGTGCGTTCCCGGCCGGGCTCGGGGTCGACGGGACGCCGCGCGGCCTCATCGGCTACGAGGAGCACCTCGCCGGCTCGAAGGGGCTCCACCTGAACTTCGCCTTCGTCGCCGACGTGGCGACGCGGACCCTCGTCCCCTGCGACGAGTGGGAGGCCGCGCGGTGGGTGACCGCGGCGGAGCTCGCGGGGGTCGAGTGCCCGCAGAACGTCCGGGAGCTGGCCGTCCTCGCGCTCGCGGCGCCGCGGACCTGAGCTTCAGCGGCCGCGTTCGAGGCGCAGGGAGAGCTGCTGGGGCGCGGTCGAACACGCTCCTCCCGCCGTACGCGCGGCTCGCAGCTCGCTCCTCCTCGACGAAGGCGTCGAGCGACGGCCCGCGCGCTGCGGCCTCGAGGCGCCGCCCCTCGGCGTCCAGCCGGCGGATCGCGACGAGCCGGTCGTCCTCGCCGAGCCGGGCCCGGTCCACCGCGCGTCGCAGCACCCCGAGCGTCTCGTCGTACACCCGCAGCGGCACGGGGTACGGGTGACCGTCCTTCCCCCCGTGGGCGAGGGAGAAGCGCGCGGGATCGCTGAACCGGCAGGGCGTGCCGTGCACGACCTCCGCGGCCATCGCGAGGGCGAGGACGGTCCGCGCGCCGAGCCCGGGAGTGAGGAGGAGGTCGGCGAAGTCCACCGGCCCGCGCTCCGCCGCCGCGGCGAGGGCGCCGTGGAGCCGCCGGAGGACGACGTCCCCCGCGCGGACGTCGTGGTGACCCGGCATCGAGAGCTGCGGCGCGCCGGCGCCGATGCGCCGGACGGCCTCCACCACGCGATCGGGCCCCTCCCGCACCAGGGCGAGCTGCGCCTCGCGCGAAGGCCCGGCGCGGCGGTCGGTGAGGTTGACGATGTCCCCGCCCGGCCTCCCCTCGATGGCCGCGTGCGGCTCCTCGACGAAGCTCCCGAGCCCCTCCGAGAGCCAGTGGTAGCGCCGGGCGCGGCGGCGGACCGGGTCCATCCCCTGCTGCACCACCGTCCAGCGGCCGTCGGCGGCGACGAAGAAGGCGTGCAGGTAGAGCGCGTGGCCGTCCTGCACCGCCGCGCCGTCCACCTTCGCGACGAGCCGGCTCGTCCGCGCGAGCCCTTCGCCGTCGAGCCCGGTGGCCTCGCCGAAGCCGACGAGCTCGGCGGGAGTCCGCCGCGAGTGGCGGCCGCGGCCGCCGCAGACCTTGAGGCCGAGCTCCCGCTCGAGCGGCGCGAGGCCGCGCTGCAGCGCGCCGACGACGCTCGTGGTGATCCCCGAGCTGTGCCAGTCCATCCCCATGAGCGCGCCGAGCGACTGGAACCAGAACGGGTGCGAGAGCCGGCGGAGCAGCTCGTCCCGGCCGTACTCGAGCACGATCGCCTCGGCGAGGACGCGTCCGAGCCGGGCCATCCGGTGGAACAGCCAGGACGGCACGCGCCCGCCGTGGAGCGGGAGGTCGGCGGTCCCGGTGCGGGAGGCCCCCGCGCCCGCGCGCGGCTGTATCGCGGCGGTCATGCCGCCCTCACGTAGCGCCCGCGGGCCGCTGCCGCCAGGCGGCGCGCCCCGCGCCGGCCCGGGCTGCGCATCCTACGGGCATGCCCCGCCGAGGCCACTCGACCGGCCCGCGCGCGACGGGCGACGGCACGGCCGCCCCGCTCGTCCCCGCGCGCCCGACGCTCCCCGCGCTCCGCGCCGCCGCCGCCGGCTGCCGCGCCTGCCCGCTCTGGGAGCGCGGCACGCAGACGGTCTTCGGGGCCGGACCGCCGCTCGCCGAGGTGATGCTCGTCGGCGAGCAGCCCGGCAACGACGAGGACCTCGCCGGCGCGCCCTTCGTCGGGCCCGCCGGACGGCTCCTCGATCGCGCCCTCGCCGCCGCGGGGATCGACCGGCGGCGCGCCTACGTGACGAACGCGGTGAAGCACTTCAAGTGGGAGGCGCGCGGCAAGCGGCGGATCCACCAGAAGCCCGCGGCGGGCGAGGTCCGCGCCTGCCGCCCCTGGCTCGACGCCGAGATCCAGGTGGTGCGGCCCAGGGCCATCGTCTGCCTCGGCGCGACCGCCGCGCAGGCGCTCCTCGGCCGCACGTTCCGGGTGACCGAGCGCCGGGGCGAGCTCGTCTCCTCGCCCCTCGCGCCGCTCGTGATGGCGACCGTCCACCCCTCCTCGATACTCCGAGCCCCTGACGACGCGTCGCGCCGGATCGAGCTGGAGCGGTTCGTCGAGGATCTCGCGGCGCTCGCCGGGGCGCTGCGCGCGCCGCCGCCCGAGCAGCCGCACCTGTGAGGCTCAGGTCAGGTGCTTCCGAGGCTCAGGTCAGGTACTTCGCCGAGGATCGGCCGGAGCCGCTCGCGGGCGTCCGCCGGGATCCGCGCCTTGTCCGACCAGATGGCGAGGGCCAGCGCCGACTGGCAGGGGCAGGGCTTCTCGCCGAGCGTCGGCGATCGTCGGGATGGCGCGGCGGATGAGCTCGAGCGCGTTCTGCGTCGCGACCTTCACGTTCCCGAGGATCTCCTCGATGAGCTTCGCCTGGTCGAGGGTCGCCGGGTGCGGCTTCCAGCAGTCGTAGTCGGTGGGGAGCGCCACGAGCGCGTAGCAGATCTCCGCCTCGCGGGCGAGCTTCGCCTCGGGCATCACCGTCATGCCGATGAGCGAGGCGCCCCAGCTGCGGTGCAGCTCGCTCTCGGCGCGCGTGCGAGAACTGCGGCCCCTCCATGCAGACGTAGGTGCCGCTCTGGTGGATCCGCGCGGGGCAGCCCGGTCCCCGGCCTTCTCGAGCACGTTGCGCAGCGTCGCGCAGAAGGGGGACGCGAGCTCCACGTGCACGGCGAGGTCGTCGAAGAAGGTCGCCGGCGCGGCGGAAGGTGCGGTCGATGACCTGGTCCGGGAGGACGAGGCGACGTCGGCGGCGATCTCCTCGCGGAGGCTGCCGACCGCGCCGCGCGGCGAGGATGTGG
>CAVUBF010000004.1:642500-1430574 GCA_963739565.1 uncultured delta proteobacterium
CGCCACCAGGGCGTCGAGCGGCGGTCGCGATGCGCCGAGCGGAGCGCCCCCCGCGCCGCCTCCAGGTCGAGCGCGCGCTCGTCGAGCCGGACGACGCCCGTCGGCGGCGAGCGACGTCGGCGAGGGTGGGCGCGCCGGTGAGGCCGAGCCGCGTCCGCAGCTCGTCGAAGGCGCGCGCGTAGGCCTCCGCGAGGGCGAGCGTCGACGCGCGGCGCGAGCGCCGCCCGCCGGCCCGGCGCGCCGGGCGGAGACGTCGACCCCGCCCCGGGCGAGCCGCTCCTTCACGAGCTTCACCACGTCGGGCTCGAGGGCGGAGAGCTCGCGCGGGAGGCGGACCTTCACCTCGCAGAACTTGTGGTTGACGGAGCGGATCTCGACGTCGAGCGCCTCGGCGCCTGCGGCGCCGTGCCCGGCGCCGAACCCGGTCATGCTGCGGATCATCGATCCACCCGGCGGCCGGCGGAGCCCACCCGGCCTGAACCCGTCGCGAGGCGCGCGATGCCGTCGCCGAGGCGGGCACGCGAGGAGGGAGCAGCGGAGGCTACGTCGAGCAGCGCACCGACGAGCCTGCTCGCCGCAGGCAGGCAGCGCGCGCCGCAGTAGGGGGCAGGCCGGGTGGTCTCCGCCATGGTTTGGGGACCGTAGCGGCCGGCCCCCGCACCGTCAAGGCGCGGAACGGCGCGGGGTGGGCGCGCTAGAAGCTCTTCGCCTCGTCCACGAGCATCACCGGGATCCCGTCCTCGATCCGGAACGCGAGCCGGCAGGCGGAGCAGCGGATCTCGCCCTCGGCCTCCCGGAACTCGAGGTCCCCCTTGCACCGGGGGCAGGCCAGGATCTCCTTCAGCTCCGGGGGGAGCGGCGCGGCGGGCTTCTGCGGGGTCGTCATGGGGTCCTCGTCCTCGCGAGCTTCTCGATGAGCTCCGAGGTGGAGTGGTCCTTCGGGTCGCCCGCCACCGCCACGCGCCCGCCGTGGGCGCGCACCTCGGCGGCCTCCGGGATGGTCTCGGGGGTGTAGTCGGTCCCCTTCACCTGCACGTCCGGCCGCAGCGCGCGGATCACCGGCACGACGTCCTTCGAGTCGAAGAGCACGACGTGGTCCACGCAGGAGAGCGCCTCCAGGATCTCGGCGCGCTCCGCCTCCGGGACGACCGGCCGCCCCGGGCCCTTGTTGAGCCGCGTCGAGACGTCGCTGTTCACCGCGACCACGAGCAGGTCGGCGTGGGCCTTCGCGCCGGCGAGGTAGCGGAGGTGCCCGACGTGGAACAGGTCGAACACCCCGTTCGCGAGCGCGATGGTGCGCCCGGCGCGGCTGGCGGCCTCGCGGAGCGCGGGCAGGTCGGCGAGGGCGAGGCGCTTCCCCGTCACGGCCGGAGCAGCTCCGCCTCGAGCTCCGCCCGGGTCACGGTGGCGGTCCCGGGCTTCTGGACGACGAGCGCGCCCGCCACGTTGGCGAGGCGCGCCGCGGCGATGGGGTCGCCACCCGCCGCGAGCCCGGCGCAGAAGGTCGCGGCGACGGTGTCGCCGGCGCCGGTCACGTCCACCGCCTCCTGGCTGCCGTGGGCGGGCACGTGGACGGGGGGCACGCCCGCGGCGGAACACCGACATCCCGTTCCGGCCGCGCGTCACGAGCAGCACCTCGCACCCGACGCGGCGCTGCAGCGTCCGCGCCGCGCGGTCGAGGCCGCCCCGCCCCGCGAGGGAGACGCCCGAGGCGGCCTCGAGCTCCACCTCGTTCGGCTTCACCATCGTGAGCCCGGTGAAGCCCCGCAGGTTGTAGCGGGAGTCGACGCACACCGGCACGCCGCGGCGGTGGACCCTGCGCAGCGCCTCGATGGCGGCGAGCCCCACGGTCCCGGAGCCGTAGTCGCTCGCGAGCACGGCCCCGGCCCGGCGCCCCACCCGCTCGAGCGTCCGCACGAGCCGGCGCTCCACGAGCGGCCGCAGCGGCTCGACGGGCGCGCGGTCGAGCCGGATCATCTGCTGGCGGCGGGTCGAGCGGCCACCCGCGAGGATGCGGGTCTTCGCCTCGGTCATCCGACCGGGCACGCGCTCGATCCCGGCGACGTCCACCCCCGCCTCCTCGAGCTCGTCCAGGAGCGCGACGCCGAGGGGGTCCTCGCCCACCGCCCCCACGGCCCGGACCTTCACGCCGAGGGCGGCGAGGTTCATGCGCGGCGTTTCCGGCGCCGCCCGGCTTCAGCTCCGACGACTCGTACCGGACCACCAGGACGGGGGCCTCGCGGCTGACCCGCTCGGTCTCGCCGTAGACGTACTCGTCCGCCACGAGGTCGCCGACCACCACCACCTCGGCGCGCGGGAAGGCGCCGAGCAGGGTGGCGAGCGCGGGCAGCTCGGGTTCGCTGAGGCGTCGCACGCCGAAGGTCGTACCGCGCGCGGTCCGGTCCGGTCAATTCGACGGCGCCGGCCGTGCGACGCCGGACGGGGTGCCAACGCGCGGGCTCGGCCGGTCCCGTGACCGGGCGGCCGCGGTCTTCCACCGGCGGTGGAGCCAGTACCACTGCTCCGGATGTTCGCGGACCCACCGCTCCAGCCGGTCGTTCAGGTCCTGCATGAAGGTCAGGACGTCGCGGTCGCGATCTCCGGTGTCCGGTGGGTCGAGCGGCCCCTCGATGACGACGTGGTGCCGCCCGTCGCCGAGCGGGTACGAGAGCACGAACACGACCGCGGCCCCCGTGCGCATCGCGAGCACGGCGGGAGTCGGCGGCGGTCGCCGCCGGGACCCCGAAGAACGTCGGGAAGACCGCGTGGCGCGCCGGCTGGTTCTGGTCGATGACGTACCCGAGGGCGCGGCCCTCGTGGACCGCCTTCACCGCCGCCGACAGCGTCGGCCCCCTTCTTCACCAGGATCTCCTCGACCCCGGTCGACCTGCGGAGGGCGCGCCACAGCTCGTTGAACGCTCGACTCCGCCATCTGCCGGGAGATGGTGGTCACCGGGATGCCGCGCAGCGTGTGGGCCGACGCCAGCATCTCGAAGTTCCCGAAGTGGGCCGTGCACGCGATGACGCCCCTTGCCCCGGGCGCGGGCGCGCCTCGCAGCCGCTCCCACCCGTCGTAGACGAAGATCGACTCGAGCTCCTCCTTCGTCAGGTACGGGAGCCGGATGAAGTCGGAGATCATCCGGCCGAGGTTCACGAAGGTCGCCCGCGCGATGGCCCGCCGCTCCTCGTCGGTCTTCTCCGGGAAGGCGAGGCGCAGGTTGTCGAGGACGACCCGGCGCCGGACCCGGAGCGCCCAGACGAGGGTCCCGAGGGCGGCGCCGAAGGCCTCGAGCCAGCTGCGGGGGATGCGGGCGAGGAGCCAGCCGAGGAGTCGCATGGGTCAGGCCTCCGCGCCGCGCGGGCGCGGCCGCGGGCTTCGCGGGGGCGCCGAGGGCGAGGTCGAGGGCGGCGTCGAGGTGCTCGCCGCCGCGGACGATCTCCGCCTCGATCCGGACGCCCGGCAGACGCGGGTCGGTCGCGGTCGCCACCGGCAGGCGGACGGCGTCCTTCTCCGTCGTGACGACGAGGTCGCAGCGCGCGGCGTCGGCGGCCCGGAGCGCGCCCTCGACGTCGGCGATCGAGAAGCGGTGGTGGTCCGGGAAGATCGCCTCGGCCACCGCCTCCGCCCCGAGGGCGGCGACGGTGTGGCGGAAGCCTCCGGGCCGGGCGATGCCGGCGAGGAGCAGCACCCGCCGGCCGCGGAGCCCGTCGAGGGGGCCGGCCGGGGCGAGGGCGCCGTCCACGAGGCCGACCGGCGCGTGGCGCGACTCGACGGCGTCGCGGCCGGTCCGGCGCGCGGGCGAGCGCCCGGAGCGCCTCGAGGCCGCCGGGCTCGGCCTGGTCGGCGCGCGAGAGCCAGACGAGCCCGGCCCGGCGGAGCGCCGAGCGCGGCTCGCGGTTCGGCCCGGCGGGGAGGAGCCGGCCGTTGCCGAAGGGGTTGGCGGCGTCGAGGACCACCACGTCGAGGTCGCGGGCGAGGGCGCGGTGCTGGAAGCCGTCGTCGAGGAGCAGGGCGTCGGCGCCGTGCTGCGAGACCGCGGCGCGGGCGAGCTCGGCGCGGCGCGGGCCGCAGAGCACCGCCGCGCCGGGGAGGCGCGACGCGACGAGCACCGGCTCGTCGCCGCCCTCCTCCGCCCCGAGGAGGAGGCGCGTCCCGTCGGAGACGACCCGCGGGTCGGTCCGCGCCGCCCCGTACCCCCGCGACAGCACCGCCACGCGCCGCCCGCGGGCGAGGAGCCGCCGCGCCGACGGCGATGGCGGCGGGCGTCTTCCCCGCCCCGCCCACCGCGAGGTTCCCGATGGAGACGACCGGCACGCCGGCCCGCGTGACCGCGAGGATCCCGGCGTCATAGAGCGCCCCGCGCAGCGCGACCCCGGCGCGGAACAGGAGCCTCGGCGAGCCGGAGCGGCGGCGCCAGGGCGGCCCCCGCGAGCCCCGGGGAGTCCGACCACCAGAGCGACCTCGAGGAGCGACGTCATCGGCGCAGGAGGTCTCGGGCGGCGGCGAGCACCGCGTCGGGGGCGAGGTCGGAGAGGCAGCGGTGGTGCCCCTCCGGGCAGAAGTCGCCGCCGTGGTTCGAGCACGGCGCGCAGGAGAGCCCGAGGGCGAGCGCCCGCCCGGGCGGCGGCGGGCCCCAGCGCGCCGTCGAGGTGGGCCCGAAGAGGGCGAGGGCCGGGGTCCCGACCGCCGACGCGAGGTGGACCGGGCCCGAGTCGCAGGCGACGAGGAGCTGGACCCGGGCGATGGCGGCCGCGAGGGCGTCGACGGGGAGGAAGGAGAGGTCCGCCGCCACCCGCGCCCGCGTCGCCGCCCGGAACGCCGCGAAGGCGTCCCGGTCGCCGGGGCCGCCGCAGAGCACGATGGCGCAGCCCTCGGCGGCGAGGGCGTCGGCGATCTCGGCGAACCGCTCCGCCGACCAGCGCTTGGTCGCCCAGCGGGCGCCCGGCGCGATGGCCACCGCCGGGCCCTGGACCCCCTGGAGCGCGTCCTCCGCGAGGGCGCGCGCCTGCGCCGAGAGGCTCACCTTCACCGGCCCGGGCTCGAAGGTCCCCAGGGGCGCGAGGGCCTCGGCGTAGAGCCGGGTCTGGTGGGCGCGCACGAGGGGCGGGTCCGAGCCGAAGAGCGAGAGCACCGCCCGCAGCGCGGTGCGCCGGCGGAAGGAGACGCGGAGCGGCGCCGCCGAGCGGGCGACCAGCGCGCTCCGGAGCTTGTTCTGGAGGTCGATGGCGAAGTCGAACCGGCCGCGCAGCCGCGCCGCCGTGGCGAGGGCCGAGTTCGGGCCGTCGCGCGTGAGCCGGTGGACCGCGGCGAGCTCCGGCAGCCCCTCGAGCAGCGGCGCGTAGGGCGCGTCGGTGACCCACTCGATCCGGGCGCTCGGGAACCGCGCCCGCAGCGGCTCGAGGATCGAGGTCGCGAGGACGATGTCGCCGAGGGCGCTGTAGCGGACGACGAGGATGCTCGCGGGATCGCTTCATGCCGCCGCCGCCTTCCCGCGCGGGAGGATCGAGAGCATGTGCTCGACGTTGCGCGCGCTCGCGCCGCGGATCGCGCCCACGGAGCTGCGGGCGAGCCTCCCGAGCTCCTCGATCTGGTCCGGCCGCGAGAGGAGCTCGTCCGCCACCTTGAGGAGCTGGTCGGGCGTCTGGACCTGGAGGCCGCCGCGCCCCTGCAGCACCTGCACCGAGTCCTTGAAGTTCTCCATGTGCGGGCCGAAGAGCACCGGCTTCCCCTGCGCGGCGGGCTCGAGCACGTTCTGCCCGCCGCGGGTGACGAAGCTGCCGCCCACGAAGACGAGGGTGGCGAGCCGGTAGGCGGCGGCGAGCTCGCCGATGGTGTCGAGCACGGTCACGTCCGCGTGGCCGGCGCCGGCGCCGCCGCTCCGGAGCCGGACCGGGAGCCCGGCCTCGGCGGCGATGCGCCATGATCCGCCCGGCCCGCTCGACGTACCGCGGCGCCACGACGACCTGGAGCCCCGGGTGCCGGACGCGGAGCTTCGCGTAGACCGCGAGGAGGAGCTCCTCCTCGCCCTCGTGGGTCGAGCCCGCCATGAAGACCGGGCGGGACGGGTCGAGCCCCATCTCGACCCGGAGCGCCTCCTCGCGCCCCGCGCCGCCGTCCAGGACGAGCGCGTCGAACTTGGTGTTGCCGGTCACCCACACGCGATCCGGCGCCGCCCCGAGGGCCAGCACCCGCTCGGCCTCCTCGTCGGAGCGCATGAGGAAGCAGTCGATGCGCCGGAGCGGGTTCGAGATGGCGCGGAAGAAGACGCCGGTACCGGGACATCTTCGCCGGGTTGAAGCGGCCGTTGGTGAGGGCGATCCGGACGCCCGCCTTGCGCGCGGCGCGGATGAGGTTCGGCCAGATCTCCGTGTACTCGAGGACGAGGAGGTCGGGCCGCAGCGCCGCGACGGCCCGGCGCGTCGCGCCGAACAGGTCGTAGGGCGCGTAGGCAGATGACGTCCGCCTCGGAGAGCTTCTTGCGCGCCATGGCGAGGCCGCTGTTGGTGATGGTCGTGACGATGATGCAGCAGCCGGGACTCCGCGCCTTGAGCTCCTTCATCATCGGCTGGAGCGACAGGAGGTCCCCGGCGCTGGCGCCGTGGAGCCAGATGCGCGGGCTGCCGCGCCCGAGGTCGAACGAGCGCCGGTAGTAGCCGAGCCGGAACGGGATCCCGTGGCGCAGCTTCGGGTGCCAGATCAGCACCGGGAGCAGGGCCACGAAGAGGAGGTAGCTCGCGATGGCGTAGAGGAGGTGCACGTCCGGGCGTTCTTTACTCGATGCGGATGGCGTTCGTGAAGATCCAGGGCCGGCCGTCCCAGGTCGCCTCGACCCGGTAGTCGCCGGGAGGGCAGGAGCCGCCCCCCTCGCAGGCGAAGGGGATGACGGCCTCGCCGGCGGAGGCCGCGGGCGTCCGCTCGCCGGCGACGAGCCCGTCGCGGACGAGGACGAACCGGGCCCGGCCGAGATCGGGGGCGGAGAGGTGGAGCTCGAGGCCCCGGCCGCCGTCGGCGACCGCGAGCCGGACGCCCGAGGCGGCGGCCACGCCGTCGAACACGCAGCTCGCGCCGCCGTCGAGGAGGGCGGCGAGGACGGCGCGCCCGTCGGCGGCGGCGTCGCCGGTGGGTCTCACCGGGACGTGCATCGAGAACGCCTCGAACGCCGCGCGGTAGCTCGGGTAGCCGTGGGCGTCGGCGGAGCAGAGGAGCGCCAGGGCGGGCCCGCGGGCCCCGGCCCGCCGCGCCGTGCGCAGCTCGACGTCGAACCGCCGCCGCTCGTCGACGTCGTCGTCGTGGAGCGCGAGGACCGCCCGGGCGCGGTCGAAGGGAAGGACCGCGGCGGCGAGGGCGACGCGGTGCCAGGCCTTCCCGGCGACGGTCTCGCCCCACGAGGTGTCGTTCGAGACGACCTCCATCCCGCGCCAGCTCCCCTTCCCCCACCCGGTGAACGGGCGGTGGGGGTGGAGCGGGTGCGCGAGCACGGTCCGGCCCCCGAGGGCGAGGATGGCGGCGAGGGGGTCGCCCTCGCGCTCCGCGGGGGTGAGGGCGCGCGGGACGCCGACCGCGACGAGGTGGCCGAGGCGGGTCGAGGCCTCGGTCCCCTCCACCACGAGGACGCCGCGGCGCCAGCCCTGGTCCTCCGGCGCGAGGACGTTGTGGTCGGTCACGACGACGAACTGGAGGCCCGCGGCCGCCGCCTCGTCCACGACCTCGTCGAGGGACCCACGGCCGTCGCTGCGGGTCGTGTGGACGTGCCAGGCGCCGCGCAGCTCGCCGCCGACCGGCGGGAGGCGCGGCGCGCGCTCGCCCCGGACCCGAAGGCCGAGGCCGAGCCAGGCCAGCACGGCGGCGAGGGCGACCGCGACGAGCCCTTTGCGGATCATGGTCGCGAGCCGCCCCGGGCGTCGGCGGTCACGCGCGCCCCGCGGTGGCCCGCGTCTCGCCGGGGCCGGCCGGACAGCGGACCGTCGGCGCGATCCGCAGCCTGTGGAGGAAGCGCAGGGATCTCGGGTACGTGCGCAAGGCGCGGCCATCCTATGCCAGATCGCGCTCGCCGTGCAGGTTGCCGCACCCCAGCGGGGCGAGCGGCCGCACGCCCGGCCAGCCCCCGACGGCAGGCGGGGTCCGCGAGCCCGTCGCCGGCGACGGACGGGGCACGCGGGGCCGTCGAATCGGGCGGCGCCGCACGGGCGGAAGACAGCCGCTCGGACTCGCGCCCGACGGCGCGAGTCCTCGGTGGTTACTCCTCGACGCCCTTCACCTTCCCCTCGGCGCGCCGCTTCTCGATGATCTTCTGCGCGATGTGCGGCGGCACCGGGTCGTAGTGCGACGGCTCCATCGTGAAGTAGCCGACGCCCTGGGTGAGCGAGCGCAGGTCGGCGTCGTAGGTCATCGCCTCGGCGTGCGGGCAGAGCGCGCGGATGAGGACGCCGCGCGCGAGCGGCTCCATGCCCCTGCACCTTGGCGCGGCGGCTGTTCAGGTCGCCCATGACCGCGCCCGACGTACTCCTCGGGCACGCGCACCTCGAGCTTCATGACCGGCTCGAGGAGGATGGGCCGCGCCTCGATGACCGCCTTCTTGAACGCCATCGAGCCCGGCGACCTGGAACGCCATGTCGGAGCTGTCGACGTCGTGGTAGCTGCCGAAGACGAGCTTCGCCTTGAAGTCCACCACCGGGTAGCCGGCGAGCGGCCCGGAGCCGAGCGAGCCGCGGATGCCCTTCTCGACCGAGGGGATGAACTGGCGCGGGATGGAGCCGCCGACGATCGCGTCCTCGAACTCGAACCCCTCGCCGCGCGGCCTTCGGGTAGAGCTCGACGTGCGCGTCGCCGTACTGGCCGTGGCCGCCGGTCTGGCGCTTGAACTTGCCCTGCGCCTTGGACGGCGCGGTGATGGTCTCGAGGTAGGCCGGCGATCGGCGGCGCGAGCGTGATCTCGACGCCGTGCTTGCGCTTCACGCGCTCGACGGTGACCTCGATGTGCGCCTGGCCCATGCCCTGGAGCAGCATCTCGCCGGTGTCGGGAGAGCGCGCCAGCTCGAGCGAGGGGTCCTCCTCGATGAGCTTGTGGAGCGCGGCCGCGGCCTTGTCGTCGCCGGTCTTGGCGTGGACCGCGTAGGCGACGGGCCGGTTGTGGCTGCGCGGAACGGCGGGCAGCACCACCGGCGCGTCGCGGTCGCAGAGGGTGTCGCCGGTGTGGGCGTCCTTGAGCTTCATGAGGACGACGAAGTCGCCCGGGCCGGCCTCCTGCACCTCGGCGGTCTGCGCGCCGTCGGTCCGGTAGAAGTGCGCGACGCGCTCCTCGGTCCGGGTGCGCGGGTTCATGAGCGATCGGCGTCCGGCTTGAGCGTGCCGGAGAAGACCCGGACGTAGTCGACGCGCCCGGCGAAGTGGTCGATGGTGGTCTTGAACACCTGCGCGGCGAAGGGCGCGTCCGGCGCGGCGTGCCGCAGCGTCTCGCTGCCCGTGCAGGTCCTTCCCCTTCACCTCGCGCTTCTCGGGGCCGGGGAGGAGCTGCACGGCGAGCTCGAGCAGCTCCCGGACGCCCACGCCCGCCCTTCGCGCAGGCGACGGCGACCGGGAGGAACTTCTGCGCGGCGGCGCCCGCGGCGAGGCCGCGGCATGATCTCCGTCGGCGCGCGAGCGCGCCGCCCTCGAGGTACTTGCCGAGCAGCTCGTCGTCGGACTCGGCGGCGGCCTCGACGAGCGGCGGTGCGGAGCCGCTCGGCCTCGGCCTTCAGGTCGGCGGGGACCTCGGCCTCGGTCCACTGGCGAAGGTCTTGCCGTCGTAGACGTGGGCCTTCATCGTCACGAGGTCGACGAGCCCCTTCAGCTGCCGGGCGCCGCCGATGGGGAGGTGGAGCGGGACCGGCTTCACCTTGAGCGACGCCTCGATGTCGGCGAGCGCCTTCGCGAAGTCGGCCTGCTCGTGGTCGACGCGGGTCGACGACGCAGATCGCCGGGCCGCCCCGAGTCGGCGAGCACGTCGTAGGTCCGCTCGGCCCGGTTGTGGGCGCCGTCGGCGGCGGAGACCGCGAGGAACGCGCCGTCGGTGACCTGGAGCGCCCACTCCACCTCGGTGAGGAACGCGGCGAACCCGGGGCAGTCGAGGACGTTGAACGATGCGGCCGCCCTCCTCGAAGCTCTCGGGGTGGAGCGACAGCGTGAAGTTTCGCTTCTTCTCCTCGGGCTCGGCGTCGAGGCGCGAGGTGGAGCCCTCGGGCGACGCGCGCTTCGCGTCGGCGACGCGGAGGAGCGCCTCGACGAGCGCGGTCTTCCCCGCGCCGTCGGCGCCGAGGATGGAGAAGGTGCGGATCACGCGAGGGGTGGCCATGGGTCGTCGTCTCCGTGGGCTGGCGCGAGTGCTCCGTGGATGTTCTCCGAGGATGCACCGGATCCGGGCAGGCGCGCCACGGGTTCTTTGCCCCGGCCCCCGCCCAGGAGGGCGGGCGCCGGCCGGCCCGCACGCCGCCCCGGAACGGCCGGCTACAGGTGCGGGAGCGCCTCGCGCAGCCCGTCGATCATGAACTGCACCGCGACGCCCACGAGGAGCAGGCCCGCGGCGCGCTCGATGATCGCGAGCCCGGTCCGGCCCAGGACGCGCTCGGTCTTCGCGGCGCCGGCGAGGATGACGTAGCTCGCCGCGGCGGTGAGGGCGATGGCCCCGATGACCGGCAGCACGTGCCACCACGGCCCCTCGCGGGCCCGCGCGACGAGGACGATGACGGTCGCGATCGAGCCCGGGTCCGGCGAGGAGCGGCATGGCGAGCGGGACGATGGCGATGTCCTCCTTCACCGCCGCCCGCCTCGACCTCCTTCTCGGTGATGCGCGTCCGCGAGGGCTGCGTCCGGATCATGTCGAGGGCGAGGAGGAGCAGGACGATCCCGCCGGCGATCCGGAACGCGCCGAGGCTGATGCCGAGGAGCTTGAAGACCCAGTGCCCGGCGAGGGCGAAGGCGGCGAGCACGATGCCCGCGGTGAAGGCGGCGCGGAGCGCGGTGTCCCGGCGCTCCTCGGCGGAGGCGTCCCGCGTCATGGCGAGGAAGAACGGGACCGCGGAGAGCGGATCGACGACGAAGAAGATCGCCGAGAGCGAGATGAGCGAGAGGGTGAGGAGCTCCGCGACCACGGTCCGAGGGTAACCCGTTTCCGCGGGAGCGACACGCGCCGCGTGGGTGGCCGGTGGGCGCGCCGGCCGGCTACGCGCGGGAGGTCGCGGGCGCGATGCGGACCGGGCGCGCCTCGCGGGCGAAGCGCGAGGCCCGCATCGTCCACACGCCGCGGAGCGCCTCGAGGACGATCCGGCGGGACATCTTCGACTGCCCGACGCGACGGTCGACGAAGACGATCGGGACCTCGACCACCCGGAAGCCGCGGAGCAACGCGCGGTAGGTGAGCTCGATCTGGAAGGCGTACCCGGTGGAGGAGACCGTCGGCAGGTCGATGGCCTCGAGCACCTCGCGGCGGAAGCACTTGAACCCGCCGGTGAGGTCGCGCACCCGGAGCCCGAGGATGGTGCGGGCGTAGAGGCTCCCGCCGCGCGAGACGAGCTTGCGCCAGGATCCCCCAGTTCACCGTGCCGCCGCCCGGCACGTACCGGGAGCCGAGGACGAGGTCGGCGCGCGCGGCGGCGTCGAGCAGCGCCGGGAGGTGGCGCGGGTCGTGGGAGAAGTCCGCGTCCATCTCGAGGACGAGGCCGTACCCGCGCTCGAGGGCCCAGGCGAAGGCCGCGAGGTAGGCCGGCCGAGCCCCTCCTTGCCGGGGCGGTGGAGGACCTTCACGCGCGGGTCGCGGGTCGCGAGCTCGTCCGCGAGCTGGCCGGTGCCGTCCGGCGAGGCGTCGTCGACGACGAGCGACGTCGACGGCCGGGACGGCGGCGTGGATCGCGGCGAGGATGGGCGCGAGGTTCTCGCGCTCGTCGTACGTCGGCAGGCAGATCACGGCGCGGCGCTCTTCCATCACTCACCTCGCCCCATCGCGCGCGCGACCTCCTCCGCCACCCGCCGCGCGGCACCTGGCTCGCCCAGCGAGTCGCGCACCTCGCGCAGCCCGCGCAGCTGCTCCTCGCGGGCGGCGCGGTCCCCGAGCAGCCGCTCAATCTCGGCGGCCATGCGCTCGGGGCTCGCGGCCCCCTGCAGCAGCTCCGGGACGAGTCCCCTCCCCGCCAGGATGTTCACCAGCGCGAAGTGGGCAATCCGCACGAGGAGGCGCCCCACCAGGTACGAGAGCCAGGAGAGCCGGTAGACGACCACCATCGGCCGCAGCATGAGCGCGGCCTCGAGGGTGGAGGTGCCGCTCTTCACGAGCGCGGCGTCGCTCGCCCCGACGACCTCCTCGGTGTGGCCGTCGACGAGCTTCACGTCGGGATGGTCGAGTGGCGACGCGAGGTAGGGGGCGAGCTGCTCGCGGGCGAGCGTCGGCGCCACCGGCACGACGAACTGGGCGTCGGGGCGGATCGCCCGGATGCGCTCGGCGGCGTCGAGCATCGCCGGGAAGATCCGGCGGAGCTCCGACGGCCGGCTCCCCGGGACGAGCGCGATCGTCGTCGACGCCGCCGGGAGCCCGAGCTCGGCGCGGTACGACTCCGCGGTGCCGGGCGCGGGGCGGTCGGCGAGCGGGTGGCCGACGAACCGGGCCGAGACCCCGGTCCCCTCGTAGAACCGCTCCTCGAAGGGCAGGATGCAGAGCATCCGATCCACGACCTTCGCGATCTTCTTCGCGCGCTTCGGGCGCCACGCCCAGATGGTCGGCGAGACGTAGTAGACGACCGGGATCCCGAGGGCCTTGAGCTTCGCCGCGAGGCGCAGGTTGAAGTCGGGGAGGTCGACGAGGAGCGCGGCCTTCGGGCGGCGCTCCGCGGCGGCGAGCCGGAGGGCGCGGAGGATCCCGAGGATGCGCGGGATCCGGGGGATCACCTCGGCGAGCCCCATCACCGAGATGTCCTCGGCCGGCGCCAGCGCCTCGAGGCCGGCGGCCCGCAGGCGCGGCCCGCCCACGCCGAACGCGTGGACCTCCGGGCGGAGCTTCCTCAGCTCCTCGAGGACGCGCGACGCGTGAAGGTCGGCGCTCGCCTCCCCTGCGACGATGAGGACCTCTTCGGCCATCGCGGGGGTTCTACCACGCGGCGCCGAGGCGCGGACCCCGGGCCAGGTGATAGCCTTGGTTCCCGGGAGGCGCACCCAAGGCGCCTCGACGCCACCGTGTCGCTCTTCCGCAAGAAGCCCCGGACCCGGGCCGAGATCGTCGCCGCCGCCGACCACGCGCGGGCCCGCGGGCGCGTGAAGCGCGCGGCGGCCGGGTACCGGGAGGCGCTCGCGACCGACCCCGAGGATCCCTCGGTGAACGTGAAGCTCGGGCCGCTCCTCGCCCGGCTCGGCGACGCCGAGGGGGGCGCGAGCTGCTTCCGGACCGCCGGCCGCCGCCACCTCGCCCAGGGGTTCACCGACCGCGCCGCCGCCGTGAACGCGACGGCGGCCGCCACCTTCCCGCTCGACGCCGGGTTCCGCCTCGAGCTCGCGCGGCTGAACATGCTCCGCGGCCGCCGCGCGGACGCGGTCGCGGCCCTGGTCGACGGCGGCCACGCCCTCGCGCGCGCGCGCCGCGGCGAGGCCGCCGTGCCGCTCCTCCGAAAGGCCCTCGAGCTCGAGCCCTGGCACCCGGACGCGATCCTGACGCTCGCGCCGCTGCTCTCGCGCGCGGGGGCGAAGGCCGAGGCGCGCCGGCTGCTCGACGGCCTCGACGGGCGGCTCACGCGCCGGGAGCGGCGCCGGGCGCGCTGGGTGGCGTTCCGGCTCTGGCCCGGGCCGCGCACGCTCTGGCGCTGGCTCGCGCTGCGGTAGCGCGCGTCGTGCTCGAGCACGACGCGCTCCGCCACCGCGTCGCCGTCGGCGCCCCGGCATCGGCGGGCGGCACTCCACATCGCGCACGACTCTGGGCGCGACCGGCGCGCCTCCCGAGTGAAACCGGTCGGCGCGCAGTTCCCGGCCGCGAGCGCCGCGCGCGGAGGGAGAGGCGTCGAGCCGGCGCCTCCGCGAGGGGCGCCTCCCGGCGCCGCGGGGCTCCGCGCTGCTGTTCGAGCGGAGCGCGGCCGCGCTGGGTCCAGTGTCGCAGGCGCAGGCGCACCCATTGCCGGCACCGCGGGGCTCCGCGCTACCGCTCGCGCTGGCAGGCCATGGCGTGCAGGCGCAGGCGCACCCAGCGCCGCCGCCGCGGGACCGGAGGAGCCTCGCCGAGGCGGCCCCTCTGGGGCGGGCTCTCCGCGCGCGGCTGGCTACGCGTCGGCGCGGCGACGCGGGCGACCGCAGGCGCGCAGCGCCACTGCGGTCGCCCTCGCGAGCCGCGCCCGTGAAGGCCGCGCATCCGCGCGCGACGCTCGTCGCTCTCCCGCCGAGGTCGGCTCCGACGGACCCTGCGGCGGTCGGCGCCAGCGCCTGCGCCGGCGACTCCAGCATCCGGCCGCGTCGGTCGCGCGTCTAGTGCTGCCCGGCCGCGACCAGGATCCACCGCAGGGCGAACCCGCCGGCGAGGACGAGCGCCGGCGCGACCGCGGTGGCCGCGAGGTGGAGCCGCCGCTCGAGCAGCTCCATCAGCGAGGGGACCACGAGGCCGGCCACCACCACGAGCGCCCAGAACGGCGCGGTGAACGGGCCGCCCAGGATCAGGCCGGCCGCCGCGCGCGCGTCGGCGCCGCCGGTCGAGAGCCCCACCAGGAAGAAGGCGATGAGCGCGAGCTCGAGCCACATCGCGTGGACGTCGGCGCGGCCGAGGAAGCCGCGCTCCTCCGTCGTCACCGGGAGCAGCATGGCGAGGGCGGCGCCGCTCGAGATCCCGGAGACGAGGAAGAGCGGGCCGAGGAGCGCCGAGCCCCACAGCGCCCGGGCGCCGAGGGCGGAGAGCAGGACCCCGGTGTAGCCGCCGAGCCCGACCGCCGCGACCGCCGCGCCCATCCGGAGCGCACGAGCGTGCTCGAGCGCGAAGGGCCGGAAGCGGCGGACGAGGCCGGCGAGGCCCGGCGCCCGCTTCGAGAGCGCCTCGACGTCCTCGTCGGCCATCGTCGCGAGCGCCGAACAGGATCGCGACCGGGAACACGACGAGGAGGATCCAGGCGCCCCAGGACATCGGGCTCGTCCACCGGAACGCCAGGTAGAACCGGTAGACGTGGAGCTTGCGGGAGAGGTCGAGGAAGAGCGCGCCCATGCCGAGCGCGAGCAGCGCCGGCGCGAAGAGGGGCAGCAGGCGCGCGGTCCGGGACCGCGACCCCGGCTGCGACCAGAGCAGGGCGGAGAGGAACAGCGTCCCCGCCGCCATGCCGCCGAGGAAGAGGTAGACCGGGATCTCCCAGCCCCAGACGTGGAGCTGCGGATCGACGAGGTGGCTGTGCCGCGCAAGGTCGAGCTCGTGCATGACGTCTCCGATGGATGCTTCTCTTCGTCTGCTCCTCCCCCGCGTCGGGGGAGGGAGGGGGGTTCCTTCTATCCGCTGCAGCCACCGCCGCCGGCCTTGCGCTTCACCGGGGCCCCGCCGCCGGCCGGCGCCGCCGCCGGGGGCGGCGCCTTCACGCCCGTGAGGGCGGCGCGGATCCCGCTCCGCACCCGCCACGCCTCCTGCTCGGCCTCCGGCGCGCCCGGGGCGGGCGCCGGCGCGGGCGCGAGCGCCCACTCCCGCCAGCCGTCGAACCCGCGCTCGAGGACGAGGACGCGGCCGCCGTAGGCTCGCGCCTCGGCCGGGACCTCGGCGAGGCCGCGGTCCGCGACGAGGACGAGGTCCCGCGCCGGCGACACGTCGGCGAGGGCGAGGTCCTTGAGGGTCGGAAGCGGCGTGCACTCCGCGCCGGGGACCCGCTCCTTGGCGCAGGCGTCCAGGGCGCGGACGTCGAGGATCCGGACCTTCCAGGGCTCGGCGAGGACGCGGCGCGCCAGCTCCGGCGCGGCAATCCGGCCGGGGGCGCCCGTCGTCGCGACGCCGGACGCGCGGGAGGAGGAGCGTCGCGAGGCCGATCGCCGCCGAAGGCGCCGACGCCGGCGAAGACGACCACTTCCGGGCGGCGGGCGCCGGACCGGCGGGCGCCTTCGTCGATCATCCGCTCCACCTTCTCGCCGAAGAGGAACGCGCCGATGGCGACGAGGACGATGGCCGCGGCGACGGCCGCGGGCGGGAGCTTGAAGCAGGTCGTACAGGTAGACGTGGCCGAAGGCGCCGCTCTGGTGGAACCTCGCGACGGGGCCGCGGGTCTCGAGCTCCGCCCAGAGGAGCTGCCCGACGACGACGCCGCCGTACGCGAGGACCGCGTCGAGCTTGCCCGAGGCGATCCCGACGATCGAGGTGCCCGGGCAGTAGCCCGAGATCGATGAATCCCGATGCCGATGAGGAGCCCGCCCGCGATCATCGGCCAGAGGAAGGTCGCGCTCGTGACCGAGTCGCCGAGCGGCGCGCAGGTCGAGGAGCCCGACGCCGGCGAGGACCACCGTGCCGAGGATGGCGGTGACGATGGCGGTGAACATCACCTTCAGCATCACCATCTCGGTCCCGTAGAACTGGCCGAGCAGCTTGCGGGCGTTGCCGAACCCGGCGCGCTCGAGGACGAAGCCGAATCCGAAGCCGACGAACACGGCCGCGAGCATCGCGACCTGCGGGTTCGCCGCGGGCAGCTGGAACGGGAAGAACGTCATCGCCACTCCCTCCTCACGAACCACGCGGTGGCGTACCCGCCCGCGAAGATCGCCATCATGAAGGCCCAGCTCCCGGCGGACATGAGCGCGCCGCCGGTGAGCGCCTGGCCGGAGGCGCAGCCGCGCGCGAGGCGCGCCGCCGACGCCGAGGAGCACGCCGCCCCCGACCGCGAGCCCGAGCCGCAGGCCCAGCGGCGACGACGGCCCGCGGGTCACCCCGGCCCGCAGCCGGCCCGCGGTGTAGGCCGCGACGAGGCCGCCGAGGAGCGTGCCGAGGCCGAGGAAGACGAAGTAGTTCGCGAGCGGGCTGCGGCTCCTCGGCGACGTGCGCGAGGGGCGGCGTCGCCGCGACGTGGCGCGGGCGCGACGGCCTCGACCGCCGCGGTCGCGAACCGCAGGGCGGGGCCGGACGCGCCGAGCCCCTTGCCGACGAACAGGTACGCGGCGAGGAGCACGAGCCCCATCGCCACGCCGGCGAGGTACGGGTTCCAGTACTTGTCGGGGTTCCGCATCGCTCGCCCTCCTCAGATCAGGAAGAACACGTTGGGCGAGGTGCCGGCCTCGGGCTTCACCACCTCGTGGCGCCGGGAGGCGAGCAGCCGCGAGACCGGGCTGTCGGGATCGGAGAGGTCGCCGAAGGTGAGCGACCGCGTCGGGCAGACCTCGGCGCAGGCCGTCGTCTTCCCGCGGGCGACCCGGTGCAGGCAGAAGGTGCACTTGTCGACGTGGCCGTCCGGGTGGACCCAGCGCGCGCCGTAGGGGCACGACGCCATGCAGGCCTTGCAGCCCGTGCACTTCGCCGCGTTCACGAGCACGACGCCGCCCTCGCCGACGTGGGACGCGCCGGTGGGGCAGGCGCTCACGCAGGCCGCGTCGGAGCACTGGTTGCAGCGCTCCGACCGGATCTGCATCGAGAGGTTCGGGAAGGTGCCCCAGACCTCCTGCACGATCCAGTCGCGGAAGCCGCCCTCGGGCAGCGCGTTCTCCGTCTTGCAGGCGATGACGCAGGCGTTGCAGCCCACGCAGCGCCGGGTGTCGACCGCCATGCCGTACCGCTTCGCGAGCGCCATGTCAGGCGGCCTCCCCCGCCCGCTCGACGCGGACGAAGTTCACGTTCATCCCGGTGCCGCCCATGATCGGATCGACCTTGTAGCGGCTGGTGAGCTGCGAGTCCGACGCGCCGCGGCCGTAGGCGTACCGCTGCTTCTTCGCGGTCTGGCCCCAGCCGTGGACGAGGTAGACGCAGTCGCCGCGGATCCGCTGGGTGAGCTTGGCGCGGACCGGCGTCGAGCCGGACCCCGTCCTGGTTCACGAGGACGACCTTGTCGCCGCTGCGGAGCGGCTGGGCCTCGAACCCGGGCAGGCTCCTCGCCGCGTCGGCGTTGAGCCAGACCTCGTTCTCGGGGTACGGCTCCGCGAGGAGCCGGTTGTTCACGGTCCGGCCGAAGGTGTGGAGCGGGGAGCGGCCGGAGAGCAGGCGGAACGAGCCCGCCGGGCCCTCGTCCTGCGGCCGGTAGACCGGGAGCGGGTCGAAGCCGAGCGCCTTCAGCTCCTTCGCGAAGAGCTGGATCTTGCCGCTCTCGGTGGCGGCGCCCACCGGCGCCCCCTCCTCCTCGCAGGTCGGCTGGACCGCGCCGAG
The DNA here is from genome assembly GCA_963739565.1 of uncultured delta proteobacterium. Lineage (GTDB taxonomy): Bacteria > Myxococcota > Myxococcia > Myxococcales > Anaeromyxobacteraceae > Anaeromyxobacter. The sequence continues at coordinate 660,806 of CAVUBF010000004.1, forward strand.
GAGGACGCCCTTCGCGGCGAGCTCGTCGTAGGAGAGCCCCTTCTGCGCGAGGCGCGTCTTCACGTACTCCTTCGCGTCCTTCCACGGGAACCACGCCCCGAGGCCGACCCGGGTGGCGAGCTCCTTCGCGATCCACCAGCCCGGCTTCGAGTCGCCCTGCGGCTCGACCGCCGCCTGCCGGATCGCGACGAAGGGCTTCTTGTAGGCGGGCGCGGAGACGTCGTCGTCGCGCTCGAGGTAGGTCGCCTCGGGCAGCACCACGTCGGCCCAGCCGGCGATCTCGGCGGGGAGGACGTCCACCACCCCCAGGAACTCGAGGTTCTGCATCTTCTCGATGAGCTCCTGGCGCCCGGGCATCGCCTGGACGAGGTTGCACCCGTAGACGAGCCAGGCCTTGAGGTCGTAGAGCGCGTGGCCGGGCTTCGCCGCGTCGCACAGGCCGCTCGCGAGCACCTCCGTCGCGAGGGGGTACGCCGGCACGCCCTTCGGCTTGTCCACCGTCGCCGGGACCGGGCGGTGCGGGAGGTCGGAGGGGAGCGGGTAGGCCGGGAGCGGGAACTTCGCCGGGGTGAGGTAGCCGCCGCGGCGGCCCCAGCTGCCGAGGAGCGCGGCGAGCATCGCCATGGCGCGCTCGCGCTGGGTGTCGTCGCCGTACCAGACGGTGTGGCGGCCGGGGTGGATGAGCGAGGCCGGGCGCGCGCTCCCGATGAACCGCGCGGAGGCGCGGATCAGCCCCGGGTCGACGCCGGTGATGGCGTAGGCCCACTCCGGCGTCTTGTCGGCGACGTGGGCGGCGAGCTCGGCGAAGCCCTCGGTGTACTTCGCGACGTAGTCGGCGTCGTAGCAGCTTCTCCTGCACGAGGACGTTCATCCAGGCGAGGAGGAGCGCGATGTCGGTGCCCGGCTTGATGGGGAGCCAGTACTTGGCCTTGCCCGCGGCCACGGAGAAGCGCGGGTCGACGACGACGAGCCCGGCCCCCTTGCCGATCGCCTCGGCGAGCTCCTGCACCTGGGTGTTGTGCATGTTCTCGCCGAGGTGCGAGCCGATGAGCGTGATGGCCCGCGCGTTGGCGATGTCGATGGGCTCCGGCGAGCCGAGGGGCGTGCCGAAGGTGACGGTGAAGGCCGCCTCGCGCGGCCCGCGGCACTGGGCGTAGGAGGGCGCGCCGATGTTGGGCGAGCCCCACGCCTTCATGAAGTGCTTGAACCAGACGCCGCCCGAGCCGTGGGTGAAGAGCGCCACCGCCTCCGGGCCGTGCCGCTTCGACACCTCCTCGAGCTTGCGGGCGGTCTCGTTCAGCGCCGCGTCCCAGGAGACCTCCTCGAAGACGTCCTCGCCGCGCTTCGCCCGGCGGACGAGCGGCTTCTTCAGGCGGTCCGGATCGTAGAGCTGGCCGGTCGCGCCGGCGCCGCGCGGGCACAGCATCCCGCGGGAGAGCGGGTGGTCGGGGTTCCCGGTGAGCTTCGTCACCCGCCCGTCCTTCACGTGGGCGAGGACGCCGCAGCCCCAGAAGCAGAGCTCGCAGTAGGTCGCGACGACGCGGTCGCCGTCGGTGCGCGGGTCCGGGACCGGGTCGCGGTCGAGCCCCCACCACCGCGTGGCCAGGCCGGACGCGGCCGCGACCCCGCCGGCGGCGGCGCCGATCTGGATGAACCTGCGTCGGGTGATCGCCATGTGCTCCCTCCTGCGCCGCGGTCAGCCGCGGTCGCACTTCTCCATGCAGCCCACCAGCGCCCTCAGGGCCGGCTCCGCGAGCCGGTAGTGCGCGAAGCCGTTCTCCCGCGTCGCCTCGACGAGCCCCCGCGCCCGCAGGATGCGGAGCTGCTGGGAGACGATGGGCTGGGGCGCCGCGAGCTCGCCGGCGAGCCCGTTCACGTGCCGATCGCCCCGGCAGAGGAGCGCGACGATGCGCAGCCGCAGCGGGTGCGCCACCGCCTTCAGCACCTCCGCCACGCGCTCTGCCCGGTCCGGGCCGTCGATGATCTCGTTCATAGCAATATCGCTATATCGGGATGTAGCTCATGCACGAGGCGGGCCCAGGGGAGGCCGGGGCGCGGCGACCGCGCCGGCGCGAGCCGAAGGGCCTGGAACCAGGGCAGGGACGGCGGAGGAGGTCGCAGCGGTTGCGCGCGCGGCGCGGGCTCGCGCGGAATCCGCGCGCCCCGGCGTCACGCTGGGTGCGTCAGTTCACTCAGTGGGTGGGTGAGATCGCCCGCCTGCGCGCCGGCGCGCGGCAGGGACTGCGCTCAGCGGTCGCAGTTCTCCATGCACCGGACGAGGCCACGCAGGTTCCGCTCGACGAGCCGGTACGTCGCGAAGCCCCCTGCCCGCGTCGCCGCGACGAGGCCGTGGCTGCGGAGGATGCGGAGCTGCTGGGAGACGATGGCCTGGCTCGCGCCGAGGCGATCCGCCAGGGCGCCGACGTGCGCGTCGCCCTCGCAGAGGCTCGCGACGATCCGCAGCCGGAGCGGGTGGGCGACGGCCTTCAGCACCTCGGCGACGTGCCCTGCGCGACGGGCGTCGGCCGAGATGGGTGGTATCGATCGGGACACCCGCAGAATGTACCCTACCCGGGACCGGCCGTCTCCCGAGCGAGCGCCAGAGGCGACGCCGCGCCCGCGGTCGCCCCGCCCAGGCGGGTGACATGGCGCGGATCGGACGGTACAGAAGCGGCATGGCATCCGGCGGCGATCAGCCGCGCTCCCCGGACGGCTCGCGCGAGGGCGCGCCCGTCCGCTCCCGCTGGTGGCGCCGCCCGCCGGGCGGCGCGCCCGCCATCGCCGGGCTGTACGCGGTGCTCGGGCTCCTGTGGATCACCTTCTCCGACCGCGTCGCGGCGGCGCTCTTCACCGACCCCGCCGTCCAGGCCCAGCGTGCAGACCGCGAAGGGGACGTTCTTCGTCGTCGTCACGGCGGCCCTCCTGTTCACCCTCATCCGGCGGAGCGAGCGCCGCGTGAGCGCCCTCGGGGCCGAGCTGCGCGCGACGGTGGACGGGATGGCCGACGGGGTGCTCCTCGTCGACGAGCGCGGGACCATCGTGGAGGCGAACCGCGCCGCCGTCGACCTCGTCGGAGCGGCCTCGAAGGAGGAGATCCTCGGGCCCATCGAGAGGTGGGGCCGCCGGTTCCAGGCTCGAGCGCCCGACGGCACGCCCCTCGCGCTTCGAGCAGTACGCGGCGGTGCGTGTCCTCGCCGGGGAGCGGGTCGCGCACTACGAGGCGATCCTCCGGCGTTCCGATGGCCAGGACGTCCACGTGTCGGTCGCAGCCACGCCCGTCCCCCGGCCTGGCCGCCCTCCCCTCGCCGTCTCGGTCCTGCGGAACGTCTCGGCGGCGCGGCGGCTCGACGAGGTCCGCGAGGAGTTCCTCTCGACGGCGGCCCACGAGTTCAAGACGCCGCTCGCGGTGATCAAGGCGTACGCGCAGCTCATGTCGCGGCGTGACGCCGGGGAGCGGCGGGCCCTCGCCGTCATCCAGCGGCAGGTGGACCGGCTCACCCGGCTCCTCGAGGACATCCTCGAGGGCACCCGGCTGCGGACCGGGGAGGGCTCGGGCCGCCCCGAGCGGTTCGACCTCGCCGCCCTCGCCCGCGCCGCCGCCGACCGGCTCCGCCCCGCCGCCCCGGGTCACGCCCTCGCCGTGGACGCCGATGGCCCCATCTCGGTGGTGGCCGACCGCGACCGGATCGCCCGGGTCCTCGCGAACCTCCTCGAGAACGCGGTGCGGTTCTCGCCGCGGGGCGGCGAGGTCCGCATCCACGTCGAGTCGACGCGACGGCCAGGCGGTCGTCTCGGTGCGCGGACCGCGGCATCGGGATCCCGGCGGAGCGCCAGGGCGAGGTGTTCCGGCGCTACTACCGCGCCCACGCCGGGACCGAGCACGACTACGGCGGGCTCGGGCGTCGGCCTCGAGGTGAGCCGCGCGCGTCGTCGAGCGCCACGGCGGCCGGATGTGGTTCGAGAGCGCCCCGGGCGCGGGGTCCACCTTCCACTTCGGCCTCCCGCTCTCCCGCGAGGACGCGTGAGCTGCCGGGCGCCGATCCTGGTGGTCGAGGACGACCCCGACCTCCTCTCGCTCGTCGAGATGATCCTCGCCGACGCGGGCTACCGGGTGGCCACGGCGCGGGAGGGGCGCGCCGCCCTCGCCCGCTGCGCCGAGGAGCTCCCCGCCCTCGTCCTCCTCGACATGCGCATGCCGGGGATGAACGGGTGGGACTTCGCGCGCGAGTTCCGGGCCCGGCACGGCCGGTCGGTGCCCATCGTCGTCGTGACCGCGGCGGAGAACGCCCGGGCGCGCGCCGAGGAGATCGGCGCCGAAGGCTGGCTCGCGAAGCCCTTCGACATCGAGGACGTGCTCCGCACCGCGCGCAGCCACGCCGGCCCGCCCGTGGACGGGCCGGCCGCGCCGCGCTAGGAAGACCCCCGGAACCGCGAACCTCCCCGCCCGGATCGGGCTCTCCAAGGAGGGGCGCGCGCCGCACCCCCCGGGGAGATCCATGCAGCCGACCGCCAGCCGACCGCCGACCGTCGCACCCGCCGCGCCGCCGACGCGCGACCCGGTCTGCGGCATGGACGTCGACCGCGAGCACCCGCCCGGCGGGACCGTCCAGCGCGGCCGGTACGCCTACCTCTTCTGCTCGCGATCGATGCCGGACGCGGTTCGAGGCCGATCCGAGGCCTTCATCGCGATCGACCCGGTCTGCGGCATGGAGGTGAACCCGAAGGCGCCCAAGGGCGGCGCAGCTCGAGCACGAGGGCCGCCGCTTCTACTTCTGCAGCCCGAGGTGCCTCGCGAAGTTCTCCGCCGACCCCGGGCCGTTCCTCGCGCACGGTCCCGGCGGCATGCCGACGGCGCGCCGCGCCCCCTCCGCCGCCGGGCGCCGAGGTGGTCTGGGTCTGCCCCATGGACCCGGAGGTGCGCGAGAAGGAGCCGGTGCCCTGCCCGATCTGCGGCATGGCGCTCGAGCCGCTCGTGGTGGGCGGGATGCCGTCCGCCGAGGAGCCGCCGAACCCCGAGCTCGACGAACATGACCCGGCGGTTCTGGCTCGGCCTCCTCCCCGCCGCTCGCCGTGCTCGTCCTCGCCATGGGCGACATGCTGCTCGGGGACCCGATCCGCCACCGCGCTCGGGTTCCGCGCCTTCGCCCTCCTGCAGCTCGCCCTCTCCGCCCCGGTCGTGCTCTGGGGCGGCTGGCCCTTCTTCGAGCGCGCCTGGCTGTCGGTCCGCACGCGGAAGCTCAACATGTTCACCCTCATCGGGCTCGGGACCGCGGCGGCGTTCCTCTTCAGCGCGGCGGCGACGGTGCTGCCCGGCGAGCGTCTTCCCCGCCGCCTTCCTCGAGCACGGCGCGCCGCCCGTCTACTTCGAGGCGGCGGCGGTCATCGTGGAGCTCGTGCTGCTCGGGCAGGTCCTCGAGCTGCGGGCGCGCAGCCGCGTGTCGGGCGCGATCCGGGCGCTGCTCCGCCTCGCGCCGCGCACCGCGCGCCGCCTCGGGGACGGGCGGCGCCGAGGCGCGACGTCGACGTCGCGGAGGTCCGCGCCGGCGACCGGCTGCGGGTCCGTCCCGGCGAGAAGATCCCGGTGGACGGCGTCGTCGAGTCGGGCGGCTCCGCGGTGGACGAGTCGATGGTGACCGGCGAGCCGCTCCCGGTGGAGAAGCGGGAGGGCGACAGGGTCACCGGGGCGACGCTGAACGGCACCGGGTCGCTTCGTCATGCGCGCCGAGCGGGTCGGGAAGGACACCCTCCTCGCCCAGATCGTCCGGATGGTGATGGACGCCCAGCGGAGCCGCGCCCCCATCCAGCGGCTCGCCGACGTCGTCTCCGGCTGGTTCGTGCCCGCGGTGGTCCTCTCCGCGGCCGTCGCCTTCGCCGTCTGGGCGGTGGCCGGCCCGCGAGCCCCGCCTCGCCCACGGCCTCGTCGCGGCGGTGGCGGTGCTCATCATCGCCTGCCCGTGCGCGCTCGGGCTCGCGACGCCCATGGCGATCATGGTCGGCACCGGCCGCGGCGCGACCGCCGGCGTCCTCGTGAAGAGCGCCGAGGCGCTCGAGCGGTTCGAGAAGGTGGACGTGCTGCTCGTCGACAAGACCGGGACGCTCACCCGCGGGAAGCCGGCGGTGGACGCGGGTCGAGGTCGTCGCGGGCGGCGATCGCCGAGGACGAGGTCCCTCCTGCGCCTCGCCGCGAGCCTGGAGCGCGGCTCCGAGCACCCGCTCGCCTCGGCCATCGTGGCCGAGGCGGCGCGGCGCGGGCTCGCGCTCGCGGAGGCGCGGGACTTCCGGTCCATCCCGGGCAAGGGCGTCGTCGGCGCGGGTGGACGGCCGCGAGGTCGCCCTCGGGAACGCCGCCCTCCTCGCCGAGCTCGGCATCGACGCGGCGCCGCTCCGGGCCGCGGCCGAGGCGCTCCGGGCCGGGGGCGGCACGGTGATGCTCGTCGCCGTGGACGGGTCGGCCGCCGGCCTCGTCGAGGCGCGGGACCCGGTGAAGCCCGGCGCGGAGCAGGCGATCCGGCGACTCCGGGCCGAGGGGCTGCGGGTGGTGATGGTGACCGGCGACGGCTGGACCACCGCGCGCGCGGTGGCGGCCGCAGCTCGGGATCGACGACGTGGAGGCGGAGGTGCTGCCCGGGGAGAAGGCGGACGCGGTCCGGCGCTGGCGCGGCGGCGGCGCGGTCGTGGCCTTCGCCGGCGACGGGATCAACGACGCGCCGGCGCTCGCCGCCGCCGACGTCGGGATCGCCATGGGGACCGGCACCGACGTCGCCATCGAGTCGGCGGGCCTGACCCTCGTCCGCGGCGAGCTCGCCGGCATCGTCCGCGCCCGCCGCCTCTCGCGGGCGACGATGCGAACATCCGGCAGAACCTGTTCTGGGCGTTCGCCTACAACGCCGCCGGCGTCCCCCTCGCCGCGGGGGCGCTCTACCCGCTCTTCGGCGTGGTCCTCTCGCCGATGATCGCGAGCGCGGCGATGAGCTTCAGCTCGGTCACCGTGATCGCGAACGCGCTCCGGCTGCGGCACACCAAGCTCGAGTAGCGCTCCCCGGCCTCGGCTCCGCCGCGGCGGCTGCCGCGCCCCGTGGAGGCGACGGGCACGCGGCGCCGACGGGCGGGCGTCTCCGTGCTCGGTGGAAGACAGCCGCTCGGGCTCGCGCCCGAAGGCGCGAGCCCTCGGTGCTACGGGAACAGCGTGAGCCGGATGCCCGCCTGCGCCATCGGGTGGATTCGAGGTGCTCGGCAGCGAGATCGAGCCGTCCGCGTTCTCGAAGCTCGAGTACCGGGTGAACGAGAGCCCCGCGTAGAAGCCGACGCCGAGGACCTGGCTCGAGCGCACGTCGATGCCGGCCATGAGGCGACCGATCTCCCAGCCCCGGTAGATGACGACGTCCTGCGACGGACCGTACTGGTCGGCGGAGGCCATGACGTGGCCGTACGCGTACCCGGTGCCGATGGCGATCCAAGGCGTCGTGTGGGCGCTCGGAGCGAAGGTGTGGCGCAGCAGGAGTCCGAACTTGACCGTCTCCGCGGAGCAGTCGAGGCGGTTCGCGTTGCAGTACGACTTCACGTCCGAGCCGGCGCTGCCGAAGCCGACGTCGAGGTACAGGCCGATGCCGAGGTGCCGGTTGAGCCGCAGGCCGCCCTCGAGCGCGAGGTCGAGCTGCGGGCCGAAGATGTCGCCCGCCGAGACGTGGGGCTCCACGTCGCCGCCGAAGACCATGCCGCCGATCCCGAGGGCGCCCCACATCGGCGAGATGGGTCCGCGATCGAGGTTCATCGGCTGCGGGGGCGGCCGGCCGTAGCCCGGCGGCGGACCGTAGCCCGGCGGCGGACCGTAGCCCGGCGGCGGGGAGGCCGGGGGTGGCGGCGGGGTGTAGGCGGGCGGGGGCGGCGGTTTCGGGGCGGGCGGAGGCACGGCTGCGGCGGGCGGCTGCGCGCCCGCGCGGTTCGAGACCGAGCCGTCGGAGTACTGGATCCGGACGACCTCGCGCCCGGGGAGGCGCCGGAACGTCCCATCCGGGAGCTGGATCGCGACGGACTGCGGCGTCTCCTCGACGACCGTTCCGACGATCCGGCCACCGTCACTCGTGTAGACGGTGTCCTGCTGGGGGGCGGCCGCGAGCATCACCGCGGCGAGGATGGCGAGCATGGGTTCCTCCTGAACCTTTCAGGGAGATAGGTTAGCGAGGACCGTGCCGAGCGGTGGCCGAGAGCCGCTCCCCGCCGAAATGCCGCGTGACCATCGGGGGTTGTGCGCGGCGCGACGACCCGCCGCGCCCCAGGGCGAGACCGCTCGCGTCGCCCGCCGCACGCCCACTGTCGCCGCGGCACCACGCGGCGAGGCCGGTCGCCCGGTGCATCAGCTCGATTGGTCGTCGATCCAGCGCTCGATGGGGGGCGGGGTCCAGGCGGCGAACCTCTCGAGGAGCGCGCCGGGCTCATCGTCCACGAGGAGGAGCCGGCGGTGCTCCGGCCTGAGGAACCCCTCCCCGACCGCCCGATCGAGGAACGCGACGAGCGGCCGGTAGTACCCGGCGACGTCGAGGAGGCCCACCGGCCGGGCGTGCAGGCCGAGCTGGGCCCAGGTGAGGATCTCGGCCAGCTCCTCGAGCGTCCCCATCCCGCCGGGGAGCGCGACGAAGCCGTCGGAGAGCTCCGCCATCCTCGCCTTGCGCTCGTGCATCGAGCCCACGACGTGGAGCGTCGTGAGGCCGGCGTGGGCGAGCTCGCGCAGCTGCAGCGCCCGCGGGATGACTCCCACCACCTCGCCGCCCGCGGCGAGCGCCGCGTCCGCCATCGCCCCCATGAGCCCGACGCTCCCGCCGCCGTACACGAGACCGATCCCCCGGCCGGCGAGGACGCGCCCCATCGCCCGCGCGGCCTCCAGGTACACGGGGCCCTGGCCGGGGGACGAGCCGCAGAACACGCACACGCGTCGCATGGACGGAGCCTAAGCCAGGTCGCGCGCGACGTCGAAGCGGGGCCGGGGTTGATGCGTCCCGCTCCGGGACGCACCGTTGGTCCGAGCCATGGCCGCCGCCGAGCCGCAGATCGCCGCCGCCGAGACCCGCCCCTCCCGCCTCGGCGCGCTGTGGCGGAGCCACATCGGGCGCAAGGCCTTGATGGCGGTGACCGGGATTGTCCTCTTCGTCTACGTCCTCGTCCACATGGTCGGGAACCTGCAGGCGTTCGAGGGCGCCGCCCGCCTCGACCGGTACGCCGCGCAGCTGCGGGTCTTCCCGGCGCTCCTCTGGACGGCGCGCGGCGTGCTCCTCCTCGCGGTCATCGTCCACGTCGCGGGGGGGCTCGGCCTCTGGGCCGAGCGGCGCCGGGCGCGCCCGGTGCCCTACCGCGACTACGCTCCCGTCGCCTCGACGCCCGCGTCGCGGACGATGATCTGGAGCGGGCTGCTCATCCTCGGGTTCGTCGTCTACCACCTGCTCGACCTCACCTTCGGCGTCGTGAACCCGGAGTTCCGGCCGGGGCAGGTCTTCCACAACGTCGTCGTCTCCTTCGGACGCGCCGTCGCGGTGCTCTTCTACGTGGTCGCGGTGGCGGGGCTCGGGTTCCACCTGTGGCACGGGCTCTGGTCGATGTTCCAGTCGCTCGGGGTGTCGAGCCGCGCCTTCACCCCCGGGATCCGCCGGGCCGCGGCGGCGCTCGCCGTGATCCTCGCCCTCGGCTTCTCCGCCGTGCCGCTCGCGGTCCTCTTCGGCCTGCTCGGGTGACCGATGGAGCTCGACGCCCGGATCCCCGACGGCCCCATCGATCAGAAGTGGCGGCGGCGCCGGTTCGAGCTGAAGCTCGTGAACCCCGCGAACAAGCGGCGGCACCGGCTCATCGTGGTCGGGACCGGCCTCGCCGGCGGCGCCGCGGCGGCCTCGCTCGGGGAGCTCGGCTACGAGGTGCTGTCCCTCTGCATCCAGGACTCGCCCCGGCGCGCCCACTCCATCGCCGCCCAGGGCGGCATCAACGCCGCGAAGAACTACCAGAACGACGGCGACTCGGTGGAGCGGCTCTTCTACGACACCGTGAAGGGTGGCGACTTCCGCTCGCGCGAGGCGAACGTCTACCGCCTCGCCGAGCTGTCGGTGAACATCATCGACCAGTGCGCCGCGCAGGGCGTCCCGTTCGCCCGGGAGTACGGCGGCACCCTCGCGAACCGCTCCTTCGGCGGCGCCCTCGTCTCCCGGACCTTCTACGCCCGCGGCCAGACCGGGCAGCAGCTGCTCCTCGGCGCCTACCAGGCCCTCCTCCGCCAGGTGGCGGCGGGGACGGTCCGGCAGCATCCGCGCGCCGAGATGCTCGAGCTCGTGGTGGTGGACGGCCGCGCCCGCGGCGTCGTGGTCCGCGACCTCGTCACCGGGCGGATCGGCTCCTTCGCCGCCGACGCGGTGGTCCTCGCGACGGGCGGCTACGGCAACGTCTTCTACCTCTCGACCAACGCGAAGGGCTCGAACGCCACCGCGATCTGGCGCGCCCACCGCAAGGGGGCGCTCTTCGCGAACCCCTGCTTCACGCAGATCCACCCGACCTGCATCCCGCGCTCCGGCGCCTACCAGTCGAAGCTCACGCTCATGAGCGAGTCGCTGCGGAACGACGGGCGGGTCTGGGTCCCGAAGAAGAAGGGGGACACCCGCCGGCCGGAGGAGATCCCGGACTCGGACCGCGACTACTTCCTCGAGCGGATGTACCCGACCTACGGGAACCTCGCGCCGCGGGACATCTCCTCCCGCGCCGCCAAGACCGTCTGCGACGAGGGGCGCGGGGTGGGCCCGGGCGGCCTCGGCGTCTACCTCGACTTCAGGGAGGCCTTCTCCCGGCTCGGGCGCCGGGTGCTCGACGAGCGCTACGGGAACCTCTTCGAGATGTACGAGCGGATCACCGGGGACGACCCGCACGTCACGCCCATGCGGATCTACCCGGCCGTCCACTACACGATGGGCGGGCTCTGGGTGGACTACGACCTCATGTCCACGATCCCGGGGCTCTTCGTCGCGGGCGAGGCGAACTTCTCCGATCACGGCGCGAACCGGCTCGGCGCCTCGGCGCTCATGCAGGGGCTCGCCGACGGGTACTTCATCATCCCGTACACCGTGGGCGACTACGTCGCCCGGGGTGGGCTGACGAAGCTCGACGAGTCCCACCCTGCCTTCCGCGACGCGGAGCGCGAGGTCGGGGAGCGGACGCGGCGGCTCCTCGAGATCGGCGGAACGAAGCCGGTGGACGACTTCCACCGCGCGCTCGGCGAGCTCCTCTGGGAGGACTGCGGGATGGCGCGCTCGAGGGAGAGCCTGGAGCGCGTCCTCCAGGGCATCCCGCGGATCGAGGAGGCGTTCTGGCGGGACCTGCGGATCACCGGCTCGGGCGAGGAGCTGAACCAGGAGCTGGAGCGGGCGGGGCGCGTCGCCGACTACTTCGAGCTCGCGCGCCTGCTCGCCTGGGACGCGCTCCAGCGCGAGGAGTCGGCGGGCGCCCACTTCCGGGTGGAGCACCAGACGCCGGACGGGGAGGCGGCGCGGGACGACGCCCGGTTCGCCTACGCCGCGGCGTGGGAGTGGCGCGGGCACGGCGAGGAGCCGGTGCTGCACCGCGAGCCGCTCCGGTTCGAGCACGTCCCGCTGCAGCAGCGCAGCTACAAGTGAGGGGCGCGTGCGGATCCACCTCGAGATCTGGCGGCAGCGGAGCGGGCGCGAGGAGGGCCGGTTCGTCCGGTACGAGGTGCCGGACGTCACCGAGCACATGTCCTTCCTGGAAGTCCTCGACGTGCTCAACCGGCGGCTCGTCGAGTCCGGCCAGGACCCCGTCGCCTTCGACTCGGACTGCCGCGAGGGCATCTGCGGGACGTGCGGCTTCCTCGTGAACGGCGAGCCCCACGGCCCCCTCGCCAACGCGACCATCTGCCAGACCCACATGCGCCACTTCCCGGACGGCGCGCAGCTGCGCCTCGAGCCCTGGCGCGCCGCCGCCTTCCCGGTGCTGCGCGACCTCTGCGTCGACCGGGGCGCGCTCGACCGGATCATCGCCGCGGGCGGCTACGTCTCGATCCGGACCGGGAGCGCGCCGGAGGCGAACGACCTCCTCGTCCCGAAGCCGGACGCCGATCGCGCCATGGACGCGGCCGCCTGCATCGGCTGCGGCGCGTGCGTCGCGGCCTGCCCGAACGCCTCCGCCGCGCTCTTCACCGGGGCGAAGGTGACGCACCTCGGCCTCCTCCCCCAGGGCCAGCCGGAGCGCGGCCGCCGGGTCCTGACCATGGCGGCGCAGGCCCGCGCCGAGGGGTTCGGCCACTGCACCACCATCGGCGAGTGCGCCCGCGCCTGCCCCGCCAGGATCCAGCTCGAGGTGATCGCGAGGATGAACCGCGACTGGCTCCGGACGACGCTCTCCCGCCGCGACTCGGATGCGCCTGTCGCGGAGGTCCCGCGCGCGTCCCCCATGCGGTTCTACGAGCAGGCGCCGCCGAAGAAGGAGTACTGATTCCGAGGTCTCGCGCCTTCGGGCGCGAGACCGAGCGGCTGCCGATCGTTCCGTGCGGCGCCGCCCGATGCACTGTCACGCGTGCCCCGCCCGCCCCGCGCTGAGTCAAGCCGGTTCCGGCTCGAACAGCGCCGGCTGGGCGTCGCGCAGCGACCGCGGGAACCAGCGCTCCCACGGGAAGTGGCCGCCCTCCGACCAGAGCGCCTGGAGCGCGGGGAAGCGCGCGCCGCCGTGGTACCAGACCGCGTGGCCGAGCCGGGACGCGTAGTGGCGCGGCACGATCCGCCGGAAGGCGACGGCGCGGCGGTCGAGGAGCCCGTCGACGACGTCCCCCTCGTCGAACCGCTGCCCGTCGCGGACCCGCTCGGCGATCCGCCGCACCGCGCCCTCGAGCACCTCCGCCGAGAGGCCGAAGACGGCGACCTCGGGGTGGTCGAAGGACCGGAACAGCCCCACCGAGAAGGCGAAGGCCGGTCCGCCGCCGTTGGAGGCGCCGGTGACGACGTGGAACCCGGCCTGCGCCACGTCGGCGAGGAGCCGCAGGTCGCTCGTGTCGAGCGGCTCGCCGCGGCGCGGCGGGTACTGCGGGTCGAGGCGAGGCCAGCGGCGCGAGGGGCGGCGCGGGAAGAGCACCGGCCCGGCCTCGGTGTGCCAGCGCGCGTGCTCCGCGGGGCGCTCGAGGGCGGTGCCGCGGGGGTGGAGGACGATCTCGACCGCGGTCGGGTCGCGCCGGACCACCTCCTCGAGCGGAACCAGGCGGAGATCGTTCGCCCCGTCGGCCTCGGCGCCGCACCCGAACTCCCACTCGCACGCGGCGGGGCCCTCGAGGTCCTCGCGCGCGGCGAACAGGATGGGAGCGCCGTCGGCGACGTGCCGGCAGACGATCGCGGGTTCCCGGACCACGGGTGGAGAGGAGAGCACCTTCGATCCGCCTTGTCACCGGCGGTGCCGTCAGGGGGCCGGGTGCGCGAATCGGCCGCACCCCTGCCCGCGGGCGGTGCGCCGGGCCGTGTCCCCACGGACACGGGCGGTGCAACCTCGCGAACACACGCGGGTTCGCGGTTGGCGCGGGCCTTGTAATACCGGGGAGCATGGTTCCGAGACTCGTCTTCGCGGCCCTCGTCTTCGGCTCGCTCGCGAGCCGCCCCGAAGGATCCCTCGGCCGGCGACACCCGGCCCCGGAGGTCAGGCCCGCGCAGGCGGCCGCGGCCTTGGTGCCCTCCCCGCCCCCGGCCGGCCCCCGCAGGTAGAGCACGGTGCGAGCGCAGGGGCAGCCGGATGAGGCTGCCCCGGAGCGAGCGGCGGAGGAGGCGGGCTCTGCCCGCCGACGGGCGGAGGCCGAGCCGGAGCATCGGCATTCGGGGGGGCGCGAGCTCCGGTGGCCGGAGGCTCACCGGAGCGAGTGTCCCCCCGCTCAGGCTGTCCCGTACATCACGCGCGGCACCTTGAGGTCGGTGAGGTCCTCGTAGAGCGCGTCGTAGCTGCGGCGCATCTGCGCCACCGCGAACTCCCGCTCGACGATCTTCCGGCCCCGCTCCCCCATCCGACGGCGGCGCGGCGGGCTCGCGAGGAGGTCGAGGAGCCGCCGCGCGAGCGGCGCCGGCGCACCCGGCGGGACGAGGTACCCGTTCACCCCGTCCCGGATCAGCTCCGGGGAGCCGCCCACCTCCGTCGCGACGACCGGCAGCCGGGCCGCCATCCCCTCCAGGATCGCGTTCGAGATCCCCTCGGCGTACGAGGCCGACACCGCGATGCACGCCCGCGCCAGGATCGCCGGGCCGTCGAGCCGGTGGCCGACGAAGTGGCACCGCTCGGCGATCCCGAGCTGGCGCGCCGACCGCTCGAGGTGCGGGCGCCGGACGCCGTCGCCCACGAGCACGAGGTGGGCCTGCGGCCTCTCCCGAAGCACCTCCTTCATCGCGAGGAGGAGGTCGGTCTGCCCCTTCACCGGATGGTGCATGTTGGCGATGCAGACGATCCCGTCCGGCTCCGGCGCGGGCGCCGCGGGCTCGGCACGTCCGGCGCGGTCGAAGGCCTCGAGGTCGAGGCCGTTGCGCACCACCACGATCCGGTCGGGCTCGACGCCCTCCCGGATGGCGAGCTCCCGGATGCAGAGGGCGTTCACGAGCACCCGGTCGGCCCGGCGCGAGATCCACCCCAGCACCGGCCGCTTGTAGCCGACGACGCTGTGGTTCAGGTCGACGCGCGTCACGATGACGGGGATGCCGGCGAGCTGCGCGGCGAGCGTGCCGAGGGTGTTGGTGTAGAGGTCCTGGGCATGGACGAGGGCGATCCCGTTCTGCCGCAGGAAGAGCGCGATCCGGCCGACCACGAGCGCGGCCCGCGGGCTCATCATGCGATCCGCCGACGTCGAAGACGACCGGGCGGATCCCCGCCGCGGCGAGATCCGCGATGAGCTCCCCGTCGGCCCTGAGGCACGCCACCACCGGCTCGAACCGGGTCCGGTCCATGGTGAGGACGTTCAGGACCGTCTGCCGCTCCTGGCCGCCGAGCAGGAACCGGTTCTGGAAGACGAGCACCTTCGTCCGGCTCGTGCTCACGTGGCCTCCCGCGCGAGGGCCGCCCGGAGCCGGGCGGTGCGGACCACCGCCACGGCGCAGGCGAACAGGAAGTACAGGAACCAGGAGAGCGAGTACCCGTTCGCCATCTCCGTCACGAGGTAGCCCGCGAGCGCCGCGAAGATCGCCCGCGCCTCGGCCCCGACGAGGGGGTCCGACCCGGCCCGCCACAGGGCGAGGAGGATCCAGCCCGAGAAGGCGCAGAAGAGCGCGAAGGCGACCACCCCGAGCTCACCCACGATCTCGAGGAGCACGTTGTGGGCGATGTAGCGGCGGGCCCCCGCCTCGAGGGGCGCGAAGTGGCCCCAGGCCTGGATGAACGCGCCCGCACCCACGCCGGTGAGCGGCCGCTCGTTCACGATGACGCCGAGGACCTTCCAGGCGTTCTCGCGCCCCGCCACCGACTCGTCCTGCTCGAGGTTCCCGAGCGTGGCGGAGCGCTGCCAGAACGTCTCCGGCGCGAGGGCGACGAGGCCGACGGTGAGGGCGGCGGCGACCACGGCGGCGCGGACGGCGCCGCCGCGCCCCCGGGCGAGGAAGAGCAGGATCGCGACGGCGGCGGCGATGGAGCCCGAGCGCGAGTGGGTGAGGACCACCGCCGCGACCTGCGCGACCGCGATCCCCCAGAACAGGGCCCGGCTCCGGCGGCGGCGCGCGGTCACCGCGCCGTAGAGCGCGAAGGGGAGCACCGCGACGAGGGCCATCGAGAGCCGGTTCGGGTCGGCGTACGGCCCGCGCCAGTGGGTGCGGAAGCCGTCGACGAGGGCGTCGCCGGTGCGCCAGACGTCGAGCGCCCCGAGGGCCGGGCCAAGGGATGCGAGAGCGCCGGTGAGGAGGAAGCGGCGCAGGCGGGCCCGGCCGTCCACCACGTTCTGCACGGCGACGAAGATGACCGCCATCTTCCAGGCCTCGCCGACGGCGAACCGGGTGTCGGGCTCGTACACGGTCCAGGCGAGGGAGGCGGGGATGAAGGCGAGGTAGGCCCAGAGCGGCGCCGCCGCCCACCCGCCGAAGCGGATCGACTCCCCGGCGAGGAGCCGGTGGACGACCACCGCGGCCCCGCAGAGCCCCGCCGCGACGAAGGCGAGCCGCAGCCGCTCGAACCAGGGCCACCAGAACTGCGGGTTCGAGTAGAGCATCAGGACGAAGGCGAGCGCGGCGCCGTGGGCGAGGCCGCCCCAGCGCCGGCGCGCGCGCTCGATCCAGGCCTCCCGCGCGAGGAGCGCCGCGTCCAGGGTGAGGGTCTCGCCCGGCACCGTCCCGTCCCTCCCCTACGACGCGGCCCGGTGGCCGTCGTCCGCCGCGTCGGCCACGGCCGGCGGATCCGGCCGCTCCCCGCCGTCGGTCCGCCGCCCCTTGAGGGCCCCGAAGATCCCGTCGAAGCTGCAGGTGGCGAGCGCCGCGCTGTACCCGAGCGGCCCGAGGGTCGAGCCCTCCCAGAGCACCTTCCGTCGCAGGGCGTAGGGGTCGCAGCCGCGGACGTTCTCGCGGTCCTCCGTGGTCGAGCCGGTCTCGAACCCGGCGTCGCGCACCGCGCGGCGGATCGCCTGGGAGTGGAAGCCGTTCGGGTACGCGAAGTGGAGCGGCGGCGACCCGAGCCGCTCCGCGATGGCGTCCCGGCAGCCCTCGATCTCCCGGCGCGCCTCGGCGAGCGAGAGGTTCGGGAGCGCCGCGTGGCGCACGCTGTGGCCGCCCACGTCGAGCCCCGCCGCCGCGAGGTCCCTCACCTCGTCCCAGTCGAGGGGGCGGGCGCCGGCGGGGAGGTCCCCGGGGCTCCGGCCGGTCCGCTCCTCGAGCGCCTCCGCCACCGCGATCACCGCGGCGTGGGGGGACCACGCGATGAGCCGGTCGAGGGTCTCCGCCGGGCTCGCGCCGGCGGCGGCGGTGAGGAAGGCCTGGACCCGCGCGTCGAGCCCGGCCGCCTCCGGGCGGATCCCGCGCCGGGCGAGCTCGCGGAGCGTCGCGAAGAGCCGGTCGTGGACGAAGCGCGCGTCCGTCCCGGTGAACCCGGTGGCGACGTAGATCGTCGCCGGCACGCGGAGCGCTTCGAGCACCGGGAGCGCGACGGCGTGGTTGTCCGCGTAGCCGTCGTCGAAGGTGACCGCGGCGAAGGCGCGGGAGGGGCCGCGGGGCCCCTCGGCGAGGATCCGCGCCGCCTCGGAGAGCGAGACGATCTCCCAGGAGCGGCCGAGGTGCTCGAGGTGCCGCCTCAGCGTCGCGGCGGAGACCAGCATCGAGGGGATCGCGTCGCGGGCCCCCTCCGCCCAGTCGAGGACCGCGCGGTGGTAGGAGAGCAGGAGCACGCGGGCGCCGCCCGCCTGCCGGGTGCGGAGCGCGCGCACGACGCGGTGGGCGCCGCTCGCGAGGAGCGCGCCCGCCGCCGCCGCCTTGGCGGCGCGGCGCAGCCGCTCCCGCGGGCTCGGCTCGGCGCCGCCCGCGCCCTCCCGGGCGAGTCGGCTCAGGTCGGATCGGTCGGGCATGGCGTCTCCCCTCCTCCGCGCCGGCTCGTCGCCAGCGCACGGTTCTCGAGGTCCCTGCGGACGCGGCGCAGCGCCTCCCAGGCGCGGCGGGGCGTCACGGCGCGCGCCGCGCCGCGGGCGCCGCGCCACGCGCCGCGGGCGAGGGCGTCGGTGCCGGCGCGCAGCGACGGCGCGTGGATCCGGATCGTGAGGGTCTCGCGGCGGTCCCAGGCCCACTCGAGCTTGTAGGGCTCGCTCCCGCGGAGGAAGTCGTAGTCGGCGAGGCCGCGGGCGTAGGCGTCCTCGACGGTGCGTCCGACGAGCACGAGCCCCGGGCTCCGGGGCGCCCAGGCGGGATCGTAGCCCGACTGGTAGTAGTAGAATCGGCGCCCGACCTCGATCCCGTAGACCGCGGCGATCGCGGCGCCGCCCGCGTGGAGCACGTAGAGGCGCAGCCAGCCCCGCGCCGCGAGGAGCGGCGCCACCTCGCGGTGGAAGGCCTCGACCGGCCCCGGCGGGATGCCCGCCGAGCCGCCCTCCGCCGCCCAGCGGAGCCGGTGCAGGCGGAGGAGCTCCTCGAGCGCGGCGGGCGCGTCGGCGGGCGCCGCGGCGACCTCGATCCGGAACCCCGGCTGCCGCGCCAGCCACCGGACCCGCCGGCCGTAGGTCTCCCGGCGCGGGACCTTCGCGAGGTGGGCCGCGAAGGTCCCGCGGACCGCGAACCCCGGGCACACGAACCCGCGCTCGACCGTCGAGGTCGCGCCGCGGGCCGCCACCGCGCGGCGGAGGACCGCCACCGTCGGGGAGCCGCAGGGCAGGTCCTCGAGATCGAGGACGTCCCAGTCCGGACTCGCCTCCGCGACGGCGCGGGCGAGGGCCTCGCGCACGGCGGCGCCCTCGCCCGTCCGGGAGAGGACGTCGAGGCCGTCGGCGCCGGTGACGCCGTTGCCGAGGAGCCGGAAGCGCCGCACCCCCAGTCGTCCGGGGCCGCCGGCGAGCAGGAGGAGCCCCCGGAGCGACCCGCCGCCGTCGCGCACCTCGAGGATCCACGGCGACCGCCGACCGCCGAAGGCCCGCCACCAGGGCAAGAGCCACTCCGGGGCGAGGAACGGCGACGGCGCCTCCGCCGCGTCGAACAGGCCCGCCCACTCCTCCCGCAGCGCCTCGAGGCGGCGCGGGTCGCGGGAGGAGGTCACCTCGAGGTCGGGTCCCGTCACCCCAGGGCCTCCTCGACCGCGCGCCCGAGGTGCGCGACGTCCTCGGGGGCGAGGTCCTGGTGCACCGGCAGCTCGAGCACCCGCCGCCGCAGCGCCTCGGCCTCGGGGAACTCGCCCGCCGGGCAGAGCGGGTGCGCGTCGCGCCAGAAGTCCACCGTCTCGATCCGGCGCGCCGCGAGCCGGGCCGCCACGGCCTGCTTGCCCTCGACGAGGAGCGGATAGAAGAGCGGGCAGGCGCCGGCGGCGAGCTCGCCGAAGACCGGCGGCACCAGGTCGCGGAGCCGACCGAGCAGGAGGAAGTAGTTGCGCCGCCGCGCCGCGACGATGGCCTCGGCGTCGAGGCGCGTCGCGACGAACGCCGAGAGCGGGCTCATGCCGAGGTCGACGAGCGCCGGGTCGAAGCGGGAGGTCCCGGTGGAGACCGGCTGCAGCCCCGAGGCGCCGCGGGCGAGGGCGTAGGCGCGCCGCACCGCCCCCCGGACGGCCTGCCCCGGCTCCCCGGCGCGCAGCGCGAGGTTCGCGAGGAGCCCGCCCACCGCGTGGGAGAGCGTCGACACGAGCGGCGCCGGCTCCGGCGCGGAGGGCGCCCCCGCCGCGGCCGGGTCGTTCACCACCAGCGCGCCGCCGTTCGGGACGGGGAGCGTCTTGTAGAAGCAGAAGATCCCGAGGTGGCCGCGCGAGCCGAGGGGGGTCGTGCCCTCCGCGGCGAGCAGGGAGAGCGCGCAGTCCTCCACGACGAGGAGGCCCCGGCGCCGCGCGAGGGAGAGCACGTCGTCCATGGGCTGGGCGAACCCGGCGTAGTGGATGACGTAGAGCGCCCGGGTCCTCGGGCCGATCTTCGACTCGGCGTCGTCGAGGTCGAGGCGCATCCGCCCGTCCACGCGCACGAAGCGCGGGATGGCCCCCGCCGCGGCGAGCGCGCCGACCTCGACGCCGTGGTGGTACGCGGGGACGAGCACCTCGTAGCCGGCGAGGCCGAGGAGCCGCGCCCCGTGGAAGACCGCGTTCCGGGCGAGGTAGTAGAAGGTCGTGCGCGGCGCCCCGAAGGGGAACGGCGCGGGCCACGCCGGGGCGAGGGGCGAGAGCATCTCCGGCCACAGCGTCGGCAGCGCCGGCAGGAAGCGCGCTCGCGGCGGGCGCGCGGGCAGGCGAGGTCGCACCGCCACGACGCGGCTCACCGCCTCCACGAGAGCACCTCCTTCGCGATCGGCCGGACCCGGTGCGGAACGCGTGGAGCGCCCGGCCGGCGACCGAGGGCCGGTAGACGTAGAGCCAGTCGTGGGGCGCGTGGGCCGGCTCCCAGTCGCGCTTCCAGGGCATGTCGGGCCCGAGGAAGTCGAAGGCGGCGAGCCCGCGCGCCTCGCACTCCGCCAGCACCTCGCGCTGCAGGAGCTGGCCCGGCGAGACGTACCCGAGGGACTCGTCGTAGGCGGTCTTCGGGAGCAGGTAGACGCCCCGGTGCACGAGCCCGAGGTGGACCGCGACGGGCCGCCCGTCGAGGGTGAGGGTCCGGATCGCGAGGGCGCCGCGGGCCGCGGCGTCCCGCGCGATCGCCCGGTAGAACCGGACCAGGGCCGGGTCGAGCGCGATGGCGGTGCCGCCCTCCCCTTCCACCCGGACGCCTCGACGGCGAGGAAGTCGGAGAGCGCGGCGTCGACGTCGCCGGCGCCGTCGCTCCGGCGGACCGCCACCGCCCCGAGCTCCTGCAGGCGCCGGGCGCGCCGGCGAAGGTTCGCGCGGAACTGCGCGCTCGTCCGCTCCTCGGCGGAGCCGCCGCCGAGCCGAACCACCGGGGTGCGCAGCGACTCCCAGCGTCCGGTCGGGTGACGGTCGGCGCGGGCCAGCGGCTCGAGGAGCACCGAGGTCGGCCCGTCCCGCGGGACGTCGCGCAGGAGGAGCACGTCCCAGCTCGACCCGGTCGCGCAGGTGGCCCCACAGCGCCGCGACGGCGGTGCCGGCGTCGGCCCCGAGCGCCCACTCGACCCGGCAGGAGTGGTCGTTCGCCGGCGCGAGGAGCCGGACCACGCCGCGGCGGCGCTCCTCGAGGAAGGCCGCCATGCCGAGGGGCGCGCCCGCGGCGTCCCGGGCGACGAGGACGAGGGGCGCGGCCGAGGGCGCGAAGGCGTCGAGCCACGCGGAGATCCAGCCGTGCGAGGCGAAGGGGACGTCGGCGGGCCCCCGCGCCACCACGGCGTCCCACTCGGCGCGCAGCCGGTCGAACGAGGTGCGCCCGCGCACCTCGTCGACGCGCCAGCGGTGGGCGGGGCGCGGCGTCGCTCCGAGCTCGGCCTGCCTGAGCACGGGGTCCTCAGCGCGCCCGCGCGATGGCGAGGAGCGCCCGCGCGAGCTTGTCGGGGTCGTGCCGGGCGACCGCGCCCGCGGCGAGGAGGTCCGTGACCACCGGCACGGCGCCGAGGGCCTCCAGCTCGGCGCGGTCCACCTCGACCGGGTACGCACCCTCCGCGGCGTGCGCGGCGGCGACCGCGACCGGGAGCGGCCCGCGGTGGACGAGGGCGACGTCGACCACGTCGCCCAGGTGATCCCGGACGGCCCGGAGGTGATCCGCGGCCGTATACCCCTCGGTCTCCCCGGGCTGGGTGAGGAGGTTCACGACGAGCACCCGCGTCGCCCCGGTCTCCCGGAGCGCGTCGGGCATCCCGCGGGCGACGACGCTCGCGAGCAGGCTCGAGTAGAGGCTCCCGGGTCCGAGGACGACGACGTCGGCGCCGAGCACCGCCTCGATCGCCTCCCGCGGCGCCGCGGCAGGGCGCGCGAGGCGCACCTCGGCGACGCGCCCGCGGGCGCGGGCGATCCGGGACTCGCCACGCACCACCCGGCCGTCGTCGAGGCGCGCGACGAGCTCCACGGGGCCCTCGGAGGCGGGCAGCACCCGCCCCCGGACGCCCAGGAGGACGCCGGCGGCCGCGACCGCCGCGGAGAAGTCGCCCAGCCGCTGCGCGAGCGCGGTGAGGACGAGGTTTCCGACGGTGTGGCCGGCGAGCCCCTCCTCGCCCTCGAACCGGTGCTGGAACACCGCCGCGAGCGGGTTCGCGCCCTCGGCGAGGGCGACGAGGCAATTCCGGACGTCGCCCGCCGCCGGGACGCCGTAGGCGCGGCGCAGGGCGCCGGAGCTGCCGCCGTCGTCGGCGGTCGTCACGACCGCGGTCACCTCGACCTGCCGGTCCTGCTCCGGCTCCACCCCCGCGGCGAGCCCGGCGAGCACCCGCGGGAGCCCGGTGCCGCCGCCGGCGGCGACGACGCGGATCGGCCGTCCCACGCCCGGCCCGACCGCGGCGAGCGCCCCGTCCTCGAGGACCCTCATCGCGCCCCCCTCCCGAGCAGCACGACCTTCGCGGTGGCGAGCAGGCAGACGAGGTCGAGGAACAGCGAGGTGTTCTTGATGTAGTAGAGGTCGTACTCGAGCTTCCGCCCCTGCTCCTCGACCGTCGAGCCGTAGCCGTACTTGAGCTGCGCCCAGCCGGAGAGCCCGGGCTTCGCGAGCTCGCGGAGCCGGAACAGCGGGAAGCGGGCCTCGAGCTCGCGCACGAACACCTCGCGCTCGGGCCGAGGGCCGACGAGGCTCATGTCGCCGCGCAGGACGTTCCAGAGCTGCGGCAGCTCGTCGAGCCGCGCCTTGCGCAGGAACCGCCCGACCGGCAGGACGCGCGGGTCCCCGTCCGTCGCCCAGGCGGCGCCGCGCCGCTCGGCGTCCCGCCGCATGGTCCGGAACTTCCGGATCCGGTAGGTGCGGCCGCCCTGCCCGGTCCGCTCCTGCGCGTACAGCACCGGGCCGCCGTCGGTGAGGAGGATGAGGAGCGCGACGGCCAGCATCACCGGGGCGAGCGCGAGGAGGAGGGCGAGGGCGCCGAGCACGTCCAGGGCCCGCTTCGCGGCGCGGGTGAGGCGAGAGACCCGGAACCCCTCCTCGAAGATGAGGGCGCTCGGACGGACCAGGGCGAGGGGGATTCGCTGGAGCACCGCCTCGGCGAAGCTCACGTCGTCGACCACCCGTCCGCCCCGGGTCCGCAGCGCGAGGAGCGCGTCGAGCGGGAGCGTCTCGCGCCGGTCCTCGAGCGCGACCACCACCACCTGCGCGCGCGCCCGCCGGACCACCTCGTCGAGCGGGCCCGTCCGCACGAGGTGGGCGGGGACGGCGGGCTCGGCCGGCCGCGCGCGGCGGCGGCGCGAACCCGACCACCTCGTAGAGCCCGTCCGCCTCGCGCTCGACCGCCCGCGCCAGGTCCCGCGCGCGGGGGCCCGCGCCGAGGAAGAGCACCCGCGTCGGCGACCCGACCACGGCCGGCATGAGGCCGCGCGCGGCGAGGACGCCGAGGGCGCCGCCCGCCGCGGCGAGGACGAGGGAGCGATGGAGCATCCACCCCGGCAGCACCGTCGCGAGGGCCACGTCGGCGAGGGCGAGGGCGATGGTCGCGACGCCGAGCGCCCGCAGCAGCCGGCGCCCGTCGGCGCGGTCGCGCACCGCCGCGTGGAGGTCGTAGAGGTCCCCGAGGTAGAGCGCGCCCGCGAAGAAGAGCGAGGCGAGGGCCGCCCGGACCACCGCCGGGGCCACCGGCGACCCCGCCGCGCCCCCGGTCGTCGCCGCCACCGGCCCGAGGGAGGCGCCGGCGAGGAGGGCGACGACCAGCACCGCCTCCTCGGCGAGGAAGTAGGCCGCCTTCCGCGGCGACACCCAGTGGTTGAAGACCCGGACCACCCGCGCCCCCCGTCAGGCCTCGCCCGCCGCCGCCGCGCCGCCCGGGGGCTCGCCGCCTGCCTCGCCGCGGGGCTCGGCGCCGCCCGGCCACAGCCAGCGGCCGTGGGCGACGGACTCGGGGTCGACGTCGTTCAGCACGATCCCCGCGACGCGATCGCCGATGGCGTCGAGGGCGAGGCGCACCACCTGGCGCGGCGTCGTCCCGGCGCGGACCACCAGGATCGCCGCGTCGGCGTCCCCGGAGAGCCGGTCGCCGTCGGAGAAGGCGAGCGCGGGCGGCGCGTCGAGGACCACGAGCTCGTAGGCGGCGCGGAGCTGATCGAGGAGCGTCGACCGCGCCGGGTCCGCGGAGCAGCGACCCGGGATCCGGGGCCTCGCCGGCGAAGAGGACGGCGAGCGGCCCGAGGCGCGTGACCGCCTGGGCGAGCTCGGCGCGCCCGGCGAGGACGTCGGCGACGCCCGCCCGCGGCGCGAGGCCGAGGAGCCGGGCCAGGGACGGGCGCTGGAGGTCCGCCTCGACGAGCACCGTGATCGCGCCCTCCCGGGCGGCGGTGAGGGCGAGGTTGGCGGCGGTGGTGGTCCGCCCCTCGCGCCGCCCGGCCGAGGTGACGGCGACGACGCGGAGCGGCCGCCGCGCCGCGAGGCGCAGGAGCCGCTGGTGGAGGACGCGGTACTGCTGCGCGGCGGCGGACTCCGGCGCCGCGAGGGCGACGAGGCGCGCCTCCGGGTGGAGCTCGGGCACGGTCGCCTGCAGGGTCTCGGCGGGCATCATGGTCGGTTCCCTCCCCAGGTCACACGCGGCCGCGGGCCGGACCGATCCGCGGGATGGCGGCGAGCACCGGCGCGCCGAGCGCCCCGGCGTCCTCGGGCCCGCGCACGGACGCGTCGAGCCACTCGGCGATCCCGGCCGAGCCGAGCCCGACGCCGAGCGCGGCGAGGATGGCGAGCCAGACGAGCCGCGGCCGGTCCGGCGCGGCGGGGCGCGCCGGCAACGCCGCGCCCTCCACCTCGCGGAAGAGCGACGGCTGGTCCGCCGCAAGGAGCGCCTCCGCGGCCGACGCGTCCGCCCGGCGCGACACCGCGGCGGTGTACCGGCCGCGCAGGACCTCGTAGTCGCGCGACAGGGCCGCGAGCTCCTGGCCCCAGCGCGGGGCCGCGTCGACCCGGCGCTGGAGCGCCTTGCGCTCCTCGTCGAGCGAGGCGAGGGCGGCGCGGTCGTCCTTCACGTCGGCGTCGATCCGGACGAGCTGCGCCTGGATCCGCTCCTTGCGGAACCGGGCGACCTCCTCGTCGCGGCGCGCCTGGGCCTCCTCCAGCTCGCGGCGCGCGCGGAGCACGTCGGGGTGGTTCTCGCCGTAGGCGGCCTCGAGGGACTGGACCCGCCGCACCGCCGCGTCGAGGCCCATCTCCGCCATGCCGGGGGCGCTCGGCCCCTCCGGGATGGCGACGAGGAGATCCGCGCGGCGCCGCCGGGCGTCGCCGATGGCGCCGAGCCGCATGTCCATGAGCGTCTGGATCCGCGCCAGGGAGCGGGCGTTGGTCTCGACCATCTCCGGCAGCTCCTGGAGGTGGGCGACCTTGAAGGCGAGGATCCGCGCCTCGAGCTCCGAGAGCTGCTTGCCGAGGGCGGCCGCCTGGGAGTCGAGGGTCTCGCGGAGGGCCCGCGCCTGCGACGACATCACCTGGCGCGTCAGCTCCGCGTACACCTTGGGGAGGAGCTCCGCCGCCCGCGCGACCTTCTCGCGGTCCTTCCCCCGGACCTCGACGACGAAGAGGAGCCCTGGCGCGCCGCCGGGCATCTCGCCCTCGAGCCGCACCTCGATGTCGCGCCGCAGGCGCGAGACCGCCTCGTCCAGGTCGTCGCGGAGGTCGGGCGCGTAGTCGGTCTCGCGCACCACGCGCTCGAGGACCGGTCGCGCCAGGATCCCGTGCTTCACGGTCCGCAGCCGGTCCTCGAAGGAGACTCCAGGCTGCGCCGGGAAGAAGTCCGCCGGCAGCCGCCGCGGCTCGATCTGCACGACGCTCGTGGCCGACCACTCGGACGGGACGCCGAGCGCGAGGGCGAGCCCGATCGCGAGCGCGCCACCCGTGACCGCGAGCGCGAGCGCCCGCCTCCGCTTCAGCACGGCGATGACGTCGTGCAGCGTGTACGTCCGTTCCATCGGTCCCCCCCCGACGCCCCAGACTCCCCGGCTCGACCCTCCTCAGCGCGCCTGCAGCTCCCATCCGAGCCGCAGCCCCACCGTGGACCGGCGGTACGCCGCCGCCGAGGAGTCGGCCCGCGCGAAATGTGCTCCCGTCAGCGACAGACGGAGCCCCCCGGCCAGGATCATCCCCGCCTCCCCCGCCACGGCGTACCCCGTCACGGCGTACGCGCCGGTCGGCACCGCACCCGATCTCCACACCCCGCCGTCGCCCCGGACGAACCAGCTCCGCCCGAGGCGGCGCTCTCCCCCGAGCTCCAGGGAATCGACGATCCCGGGCTGCGCCGTCGCGCCGATGCCCAGGGCGTGGCCGGCGTTGGCGCGGAGGTCGATGCCGCGCGTCGCGACCAGCACCTGGACGAACGCCTCGGGCACCACCGCCGAGCGGCCCCCGCGGGGGAGCCAGAGGGCCGGCCCGGCCCACCCGTCCACCGCGACGTGCCGCTCGGCGCGCCAGCGGGCGCGGAGCCGCGCCGCATGTGAGAGCGCGAGCTCGTCCGGCGCGGGCCCGGGGACGAAGCTCTGGAAGACGCCGAAGCCGTAGGCGGCGCCCAGCGAGAGCCGGCGGTCCAGGCGCTTCAGGACCTCCACGCCGGGGGCGTGCATCGCGCCGCCGCTGCCGTCCTGGTACACCACCGTCCGCTCGCCGTAGGTGACGGCGGCGTCTCGAAGCTCGTCCATCTGCCAATCGAACCGGCCGCGGCCGTTCACGATGAGCGCCCGCTGCGGCCCGGTGCGGAAGACCCCGGCCAGGGCGAGGGTGCGGGGGTCGGAGGCCTGCAGCAGCCGCAGGTCGCCCCCGAGGGTCGTCGTCGGCGTCGGGCGCGAGTCCAGGGCGACCTCGCCGCGGTTGTTCCAGATGCCGCCGGGGGCGAGCCGCTCGTAGTAGACGAGCTCGCCGCCGTAGAGGGCGCGGAGGTTGTAGAGCGGGTCGTGGAGCTTCAGCCCGACCTCGGGCTGGACGCGGCCGACCTTGTCCGCGCTGCGCCCGTCATAGAGCGCGTTCGAATCGTACCCGCCCTCGAGGGAGAGGCGGGCGATGGGCTCCGTCACCGTCCCCGCCGCCGCCGGCGCGGCACGCAGGAGCGCGGCCACCACGACCGCCGTCCCGATGCGCCGCGCACCCATCGCCCGCCTCCGCCCCCGCGCTCCGGCTCCGCCCTACGGCACGTACAGCACGTCGCCGGGATGGAGCCAGAGCGCACCCGCCGCCTCCCCCTTCACGAGCTGGCGGAACGACAGGTCGACCCGCTCGGTCTTCCCGCCCGCCTGCTGCCTGAGCCAGACCACGTCGTCCTTCGCGAACTCGGTCCGCCCGCCGGCCACCGCGATGGCCTGCATCACGCTCATCGGACCGCGCAGGGGGAAGCCGCCCGGCTTGGTCACCTCGCCGAGGACGAAGACCCGCGTGCCGTTGATCTCGCGGACGAGGACCGCGACCTTGGTGTCCCGGATGAACGGCTCGAGGGCCCGTGACACGTTGGCCTGGAGCTCGGTGGGCGTGCGCCCGGCCGCCTCCACCTCCCCGGCGAGGGGCAGCGAGATCCGGCCGTCGGGCCGGACCGGGACGACCCGCGACAGCTCGGGCTCGTGCCAGACCACCACCTCGAGGACGTCCTCCCGGCCGATCCGGTACTCGCCCGCGTCGGGCCGCTCCGCGAACCGCTCGGTGGGGCGCGTGGAAGCGCACGCCGCCGCCAGGAGCAGACCCGCCGCCGCCGCCGAGCTCGATCGCACCATCGGTGATTCCTCCGGGGGACGCACCCGTTCCGAGAGACGCCGCGTCCATCAGCACGGCGCGTGCCACGCGCGCGGGGCGCGGCCGTGGCGGGCGCGCGGCGCCGTGCTCCCGGCGGCTCCCCGCCGCGCGATCCGGCGGACGCCCAGGACGACGGCGAGCGGCCGGGCGGAGGGACCGCCGTGACGTTCGGGCGCCTCGACCGGCGAACCGTTTTCCCCACGCTGGGAAGCGCGCTGCCCGCGTTGCCGGAGGGGCGCCCGCGCATGACGTTCCTGGGGACGCCGCGCGAGGGGCGGGAGCGGCGCCGGCGCGGGGCGCGGAGGATTGGGGATGCTGAGGGCGACGATTTGGACGGTGGGCCTCTTCGGGGCGGGGACGGCGCTCTCGCGGCTCTTCCCGGGGACGTGGACCGAGCCGCTCGTGCTGCTCGGGCTGGGCATCGCGCTCCTCTTCGTCTCGGCGCGGACCGCGCGCAGCACGACGCGGCCGGCCCGCGCGGCGCGCCCGGCTCCGGTCGGGCCGAAGATGGGCAGAGCGCGGCGGCGCCCGGCGCGGCCGCGGTCGCCGCGGCGGCGGTGCAGCGCGCGGCGGTGCAGGTCGAGCGGACGGCGTAGGACGCGGCGCCGGCCCCCGGGCTCACTCCGGGATCGCGGCGTGGCGGGGATCGACGATCTCGCAGTCCTTGATCTTGTAGAGGAGCGCCTTGTAGCTGATTTGCAGCCGCTTCGCGGCCTTCCGCTTGTTCCAGCCGGTGCGGATGAGGGCGCGGAGGATCGCCTCGCGCTCGGCGATCCGCGCGGCGCGCCGCGCCACGTCCTTGAGCGGCGCGTCCTCGGAGAGCGTCGCGTGGAGCGTCCCGGCGCGGACCCCGCCCGTCACCGGCACCGCAGGCGCGGGCGCAGGCCCGAGCTCGCCGAGCACCATCGCGGGGTCCCGCAGGACCACGAGGCGGCGGACCAGGTTCTCGAGCTCGCGCACGTTCCCGGGCCAGTCGTGGGCGTGGAACCGCTCCAGCACCTCGGCCGGGACCTCCTCCAGACCGCCGCGGTACCGGTCCCGGTACTTCGCCACGAAGTGGCGCACCAGGGGCCCGATCTCCTCCTTGCGCTCGCGGAGCGGCGGGACCCGGATGGTGACCACGTTGAGCCGGTAGAAGAGGTCCTCGCGGAAGGTGCCCTGCCGGATGGCGGCCTCGAGGTTGCGGTTGGTCGCGACGACCACGCGCGCGTCGACCCGGACCGGCCGCTTGCCCCCGACCCGGTAGAACTCCTCGTCCTGGAGGACCTGGAGGAGCTTCGCCTGGAGGCGCGGGTCCATCTCGCCGATCTCGTCGAGGAAGATGGTCCCCTCGTGGGCGAGCTCGAACTTGCCGGGCTTCTCGGCGTGCGCGCCGGTGAACGCGCCCTTCTCGTGGCCGAAGAGCTCGCTCTCCAGGAGCTCCCCCGGGAGCGCGGCGCAGTTGATCTTCACGAAGGTGTGCGCCGCGCGCCGGCTCGTGGCGTGGATGCGCCGGGCGACGACGTCCTTGCCGACGCCGCTCTCGCCGACGAGGAGCACCGGCACGTCGGTGTCGGCGATGCGATCCGCGAGGGACCAGACCCGCTCCATCGCAGAGGAGAGCGTCGGCGCGGGCTCGGCGTCGGCGTCGGCGTCGCGCGCGGGGGGGCGCCGCGGCGGGGCGCCGGCCGGGCGGCGCCCGGGGCGATCGAGGGCCCGGCGCAGCACGAGGTCGAGCTCGTGGACCTCGAAGGGCTTCGGCAGGTAGTCCACCGCCCCGAGGCGCATCGCGCGCACGACCGACTCGGCCTCGGAGATCCCGGACATGACCACGATCGGGAGCGCGGGGTCTCGCCCGTGCAGCCGCCGCAGCACCTCGAACCCGTCGGGCTCCGGGATGACGAGGTCGAGGAGCACCGCGTCGGGCGGCTCCGTCTCCGCCGCCGCGAGCGCCTCGGCGCCGGAGCGGACCGGACGGGGGACGAAGCCGGCGGAGCGGAGGTACTCGCAGAGGGCTTCGCGGGCCGCGTCATCGTCCTCGATGACGAGAACCCTGGTGTCCTGTTCCATCCCCGTTCCGTGCGCTGCGATGTGGCTGCCGTCGCTGGGAAATTGCGGCGACCACCGCACCCCGGCACCAACCCACCGTGGTCGGGCGCCTTCGGGCGCCCGACCACGCGGGTGACGCCCGCTCCCTGCGGCGCCGTCCGATCGCACGGCTCCGCGTGCCACGCTCCCCTCCGAGGTGAGGGGGAAGATCAGACACGGCGGGCGGGGAACGCGCGCTCGATGGATTGACCGTCACCGCACGGTCCGGCGTCTCCCGCTCGGTCTGGCGCCCGGCGGCGCCAGACCTCGGAGTGAGGCGCCAGACCACGGTGTATTCAGTACACCCGCGTCACCTCGGCGCCGGAGTAGTACGCGCGGAGGATGTCGCGGTACCCCTGCCCTGCCTCGGCGCGGCCCACCGCCCCCCACTGGCACATCCCCGCGCCGTGCCCCCAGCCGCCGCCGCGGAGCACCCACGCGCCCCCGTCCCGGTCCACGACGAACATCGCCGAGGGGAGGTTCCCGAGGAGCCGCCGGATCCGGAGCTCCCCGGCGACCTCGGCCCGCCCCGCGTCGCCCTCCACCCGGAGCAGGCGCGCCCGACCCGACACGCCGCGCGCGAGCACGGCGAGCCGCCGCACCGAATCCGACCCCGAGCGGCGCGAGGGCGGCGTCGAGGTCCGCCGGCGCGAGGCGCCGCTCCCACCGGAAGCGGTCCTTCCGCGCCGCCGTCGCCCGGCGGCACCAGGCGTCGGGCGCCGCCGCGAGGAAGGCGCGCAGCTTGCCCTCGTCGCCGAGGGCTCGCGCCCAGCGGGCCCCCTCCTCCGGTGGCAGGTCGGGGCGACCGCGCAGCGACGGGCTCGGCGCGTTCGCCCAGACCTGGTCGTTGTCCTCGCCGTGGCCGCCGCACATCGCGGAGTAGACCGCGTCCACGAGGACGCGGTCGGCCCGCCGGAACAGCGCCTCGCCGCGCGTCGACCGGACCGCCTCGTCGGTGCGCGCGGTCCGCGCGGCGTCCCCGCGGTAGGCCTGGCAGTGAACCTCCGCGCAGAGCATGAACGGATCGGTGAGGTGGCGCGTCCCGATCTGCGCGAGGACGTTGGAGCGGGCGGTGACCGCCTGCGCCCGGAGCGCCTCGAGGTGGGAGGACGCGGGCATCTCGCTCGGCACGAGGGCGCGCAGGAGCTCCTCGAGGGCGACGCCGTGCACGGCGGTGAGCGCGCCGCGCGCGTCCAGGGTGACGTACAGCCGGCCGTGGTAGGCCCGGTCCTCGCGGGCGCGGGCGGTGGGGCTCCGCTCGTGCTCGACCCCCTCCACGACGAACCCGCCGTCGCCCTCGACCTCGAGCCACAGCGCGGCGTCGGCCTCGCCGAGCGGCGCGCCGCCGTCGGCGCGGAGCTCGAGCGTCCCGCGCGGCCGCGCGACCACCTCGGCGTGGAGGGCCGGCGCGGCGCCGCCCGGCTCGCGGAGCGCCTCCGCGGTGCGACGCGCCCCGGCCTCGCTCCCGTCGGAGGCGGCGAGGAGCAGCTCGCGCCGGTTGTCCACGACGCGGCCGCCGATCCCGTAG
Source organism: uncultured delta proteobacterium (assembly GCA_963739565.1). GTDB lineage: Bacteria > Myxococcota > Myxococcia > Myxococcales > Anaeromyxobacteraceae > Anaeromyxobacter. Next base: position 691,807 of record CAVUBF010000004.1, read on the forward strand.
ACGACCCCCTCGACCCGGGACAGGACCATGACGCCCCGCGCCTCCCAGGACCGGCGCACCGGCTCGAGCGACTCGCGCTCGGCGAGGGGGGCCTCGGCGAGGAGCGGGTGGTGGACGATCGCGGCGGGCGCGGTGCGCCGCGCGCGGACGGTGAGCCGCGCGCCGGCGGGGATCTCCACCGCCCCGCCCCCGCGCAGCCCGACCCGGGCCGCGCCCCGAGCCCGGAAGACGATCTCGCGCTGCCCCTCCATGAGCCGGATCGACACGAGCGGCTCGCCGCGGCTCGAGAAGTCGAGCCGGTGTCCCCACAGCACCTCGAGCGGATCGGCGAGCTCCGACGCGGGCGGCGGCTGGATCGGCGGCTGGAGCGGCGGCGGCTCGGGGGGCGGCAGCGGCGGCGGGAGCCCGTCGGTGAGCCCCTTGCCGCCGGGGAACCCTGGACCTGGACCTGGGCCTGCCGTCGTACCGACCACCTCCGGCACGGCCGCTGCGGTCCCCGCCCCCTCCGGCTCGGGCTGCGGCGTCGCGCCTGCGATGGGGGCGGTGGTGGCGGCGCCCTCCGGCTCGACCGCGGCCGCGGTCGCCGCGAACGTGGGGTCGACGAGGGCGGCGGGCGCCGACGCGGAGGCCGGCGGCCGCGCCGTGAGGCAGGAGGCGAGCAGGACCGCGGCGAGCCCGGCGGCGGCGCCGGCCCGGTGCTCCCCTCGCGCGGCGCGGGCCGGGCCGCTCACGCCCGGAGCCGCGCCTCCTTCTCGGCCGCGATCCGCTCGAGATCGGCGGCGGCGCCGGCGCGGGCTTCCGCCGTCGCGGCGGGGTCGCGGAGCGTCGCCGCGGCCCGGGCCATCACCTCGCGGTCCACCTCCTCCCGGTCGCGCAGCGCGTCCACCATCGTGGCGACGGTGTCGGCCAGATCGACGAGCAGGTCGTGGTTCCGCAGCGGCCGTGGCCGCGAGAGGTTCCCCTCGGAGACCTGGGCGCAGGTCCGCCGGATGACGAAGGCGGGGCCGGCGATCCGGTGCGTGATCACCACCGACGCGCCGAGCAGGCACAAGAGGACGAGCACCAGGATGATCGACACCTGGACAATCCGCCAGCGGTCCTCGGTGGCGAGGGCGGCCGCGACCTCCGGCGCCGCGAGGGCGACCACCTCGCTCGTCTCGCGGTAGGCGGTCCAGAGATGCCAGCCCAGCCCCACCGAGAGCGCGACCGCGAAGCCGAGCAGGTAGCTCGCGAGCTTCAGCTGCATCCCGGTGTCGAGGAGGTAGTTCTTGATCTTCCGCTTCTTCGGCCTGCGCTGCTCACCCGTCGCCGACGTCGACGACGGGGTCGGGATCGGCGGGTCGGCGCTGGAGGGCGGGGGGGCGGAGGCGGGTTCCATGTGACCCCTCCTTTTACCGCTCTCCGAGCTTCGCTGCGAGATCGTCGCAGAGGGTCTTGGCGGCGGCCTCCAGGGCCTTCGCCGAGTAGGCCGGGATCCTGGCCTCGGGGATGGCGCCGCTCGCGGTCAGCTTCGCGCCTCCCTCGAGCATCGCCGCCATCTTCCCGTCGTCGTCCACCGCGACGAGGGAGGCCCGCACGGCGATGACGGTCTTGCCGCCCTTCGAGTCCACGTCGACCTTCAGGACCGACGGCTTGAGCCGCACGCCGCCGCGATCGACGATGGCGTAGCCGCGCTCCTTGAGCTGGAGCGCGATGGCCCGGCGCAGGGCCTCCCGGGCCTGGGGGCCGCCCGTTCCCTGCGGCTCCGCGAGGGAGAACGCGATCGGCCCGAGCTCCTGGAGCGCCCTGGCGGCCGCCTTGCGGACCGCATCGTCGGGGTCGGCGTCCGCCGCGGCCCGGAGCGTCGGCCGGGCGGAGCGGTCCCGGATCTTCGCGAGCGCCGTCACCGCCGCGAGCCGCACCGCCGACGCCTCGTCGCTCGCCACCGCCTCGCGCAGCGCCGGGACGGCCTCCACGGCGGCGCGCTGGCCGAGGACGATGGCCGCCTGCGTGCGGACCTTCAGCGAGCCGTCCCTGCGGAGCGCGTGGATCGCCGAGTCGTTCGGGAGGTCGGCGCGGGCGCGGGGCGCGGCGAGGGCGAGGGAGAGTGCGAGGAGGGAGAGAGCGGCGCGCCGATCGATTCCACCGGGAGCTTAAGCGAACCGGCGCCGTTTCGGGGGCGGGTCGTCGCGTCCCCCATCCCCTCACCTCGCCTCACACCGGCGCGCCGATGCTCGCGGGACCGCCGGCGAGGGCGCGGAACGCGGCGTGGAGCCTGCGCGTGACCGGTCCCGGGCGCCCGAGGCCCACCGGCCGATGACCGAGGCGCGTCACCGGGACGATCTCCCGGATCGTCGAGGTGATGAAGACCTCGTCCGCGCCCTCGAGGTCCTCCGGCCGGAGCGGGACCTCGTCGACGAGGAGCCCGAGCCCGCGCGCGAGCCGGAGCGCCACCCCGCGGGTGACGCCCTCCAGGATCCCGGCGGCGAGGGGCGGCGTGCGGACGACGCCGCCGGAGACGACGAAGACGTTCGACGAGGATCCCTCGGTGACGAACCCGCGCCCGTCGAGGAGCAGCGCCTCGTGCGCCCCGGCCGCCCGCGCCTCGGACACGGCGAGGACGTTCGGGAGGTGCGCGCCGGTCTTCGCCGAGGGGTCGATCGCCTCCGGCGACGCGCGGCGGACGCCGACGATGACCGCGGCGACGCCGTCGCGGTAGGCGGCGGCGGGCGGGCCCGCGAGGGGCAGGACCACCACGAGCGCCACCGGGTCCACCGCGAGCGCGGGGTCGAGGCCGATCTCGCCGGCGCCGCGGGTCATCACGACGCGCACGTACCGCTCGCCGACGTTCCACGGGGCCGCCGACGGGTCGGGCGCGTCCCCTCCCCGCGACGCCTCGAGCGTCCGGGCGATCTCCGCGGGCCGTCCGCGTCGCGTCCCACTTCGGGACGAGGCCGATCCGGTCGGCGGAGTGACGGAGCCGCGCGAGGTGCGCCTCCTCCTCGAAGGGCGACCCGCCGTAGGTGCGGATGACCTCGTAGATGCTGTCGCCGTAGAGGAACCCGCGGTCGAACACCGAGATCGTCGCGCGCTGTGGCGGGAGGAGGACGCCGTCGAGGTTCACCACCGTGGGCACGCCGGGACCATAACGCCGGGGACCACGGCCGGCCTGCGGCCTGGCGCGACGCCTGCGACGATCCCGAGATCCCCGAGTGATCCCGGCGCTTTTCTTGACCCGGAGATCCCGGGTGATATCTCCGAGGTCGATGGAAGCGTCGGTCGAGTGCACCCACTGCGGCGTCGTGATGACGTCCTGGTCGGCTCCGGGGAGCCCGATCCGCTACTACCAGTGCCCGTTCTGCGCCCGCACCCACAGCTCGCTCTACGGCGAGGTGTTCCGCCGCCGCGCCGGCGCCCGGGTCGTCGACGCCCCGGCGCGCGCGACGCGCCCGACGGAGATCCCCATGGCGACCGCGGAGGACATGCGGTGGGCGCGGGTGAAGACCACCGCCGCCCGCTGGTTCGCGCGCCTCGAGGCGGACCAGCGGCGCTGCGCCACCCGTGAGCCGGCGCTCCCGGCGCGGTCCGTGAAGCCGTCGAACGACGCCGACGTGCCGGAGCTCGATCCCGCCGACGTCGTCGAGGTCGCGCCGGTCGCCGCCGGCCGCAAGCCCTGAGCTCAGGCGGAGCCCGCTTCGTCTGATGCGTCGCGAGGCGCACGATGGCGTCGGCGAGCCGGGCACACGAGGCGCGAGCAGCGCAGGCGTACCTGGAAGGTACGTCGAGCAGCGCAGCGCCGAGCTGCCCGGCGCAGCCAGCCAGCGTGCGCCGCAGCAGCGACTCAGGTGAAGCGGTCTCCGCTCCAGGCGCGCCGCCGCCCGCCCCGCGCGAGGAAGGTCCAGAGTCCCGCCGCGAGTGCGAGGCCGAGGAGCCCCTTCGCCCAGGGCGCGAAGGACGCCGACGGCGAGATGGCCGTCTCGACGAGCGCCACCGTCACCAGGACCGGGACCACGACGGCGAGGAGCGGCGCCGCCTCGCGCCCGGCGGCGGCGAGGGCGGTCCCCCGCGGCCACTCCCCCGGGTCGACCAGCGCGGCGGCGAGGACGAACCCTGCCTGCGCCGCGAGGACCAGGGCGGAGAGCTCCGCCGGGCCGTGCGCGGCCACGAAGGCGAGGAGCGGTCCGCCCATCCCGCCCTGGACGGCGTACGCGAGGACCGCGCCGAGGAGCAGGCCGTTCGTGACGAGGAGGATTGCGGTCCCGAGCCCGGCGGTGAGCCCGAGGGCGAAGGCGAGGGACGCGACCGTCACGTTGTTGTGCGCGATGGCCGACCCCGAGACGCCCGGGGCGACCTGCAGCAGGTGCTCCGTCCACATGGACCTCGCCGCCACCGCGTCCCGCACCGGCTCGGGGACGAGGAGCGCCGCCGCGCCCGGGTCGAGGGTGACGGCGAGGGCCCCGGCCGCCGCCGCGCCGGCGAGGAGCGTCGCGGCGAGGGCGAGGGCGCGCAGGTGCCGGCGGAACGTCGCGGGGGCCTCGTCGCGGAGCACCCGCAGGGCGCGGGCGAGGCCGCCTCGACGCGGCCGGTAGAGCGCGCCGTAGGCGCGGGCGGTGACCTGCGCGAGGTGGACCTCCGCGTCGGAGCCGGGGAAGGCGCCGCGCGCGAAGGCGAGATCGCCGGCGGCGCGACGGTAGAGCCGATCGAGCTCGCGGACCTCGGCGAGCGGGAGCCGGCCCGACTCCGCCCGCGCGGCGAGCGCCTCGAGCCGCTCCCACCCGGCGCGCCGGCCCCGGACGAAGGCGCCGACGTTGCGCGTGCGGGCGCCGCTCACGGACGGTCCCCCGCGTAGTCCGCGGCGAGCGCCTCGAGGAACGGCTCGGGCTCCTCCGGCACGGGCGCTGCGACCCGCCTCGCGAGCGCCGCCGCGAGCCGCGCCGCGACCCGGGCGCGCGCCGCGGGGACGAGCCCGGGCCGCCGCGCGAGGAAGTCGGCGAGCCGCTCGAACTCGTCCGCCGCGAGGAGCCGGCCCGCCCGGCCGCGGAGGAAGGCGTAGCGGGGATCCCCGGTCGCCCCGGCGACGAGGGCGTAGCGCGAGAGGTCGACCCGCCGCTCGCGGACGACGAGCGTCCCCGCGACGAGGTCCCCGAGCCGCTGCCGGCGCGCGCCGAGGGCCACGGCGAGGACGCCGGGGGCGTAGCCGAGGGGGACCTCGACGGCGCGCAGGAGATTCCGCGCGAGCGACTCGACGAGCCCCACCGGCGCGCCGTCGGTGCGGACCACCCGGATCCCGAGGGCCCGCTTCCCCGGCGTGCGCCCGCCCGCCACGACCTCCCAGGCGACGTCCCAGCCCCACCCGGAGAGGAGCACCGCGGCGACCGCGCCGAGCTGCCCGGCCCAGGAGAGCGCCTGGACCTCGCGCAGGAGGTCGCCGGAGATCGAGTAGAGGACGAGCCCGACGACCCAGAGCAGGAAGACGAGGAGGACGTCGAGGAGGTACGCGAAGGCCCGCGCGCCGAGCCCGGCGAGCTCGAGGTGGAGGGCGACGCGCTCGGGCGTCTCGAAGCGGAGCTCGGGCGCGTCCGTCACGCCCCCATCATGCCGCGGGGGCGGCGCGTCCGCACGCGGCGTCGCTCAGTGCAGCAGCGCCATGGGCGTCTGCGCCTCCGCCTTGATCCGGACCTCGGTCTCGACGCCGTCGACGACCGGGACCTCGCTGCCCTCCGTCGTCCGGCCGTCCACGCGGGCGAAGACCTTGTAGCGGCCGGGGCGGAGCCGCTCGATGATGAACCGGCCGAGGGCGTTCGTGACGGTCTCGGCGCCGTCGACGGCGTCCTGGGAGAGCGCGAGCACCTTCGCGCCGCGGATGGGCCGCCCGTTCGCGTCGCGGACCTGGCCGCCGACGCCGCCGCCCTTGTGGAGGAGGACGGTCGGGAGCGGCTCGCGGGTGTTCACCTGCACGAACTCGGGGAAGTAGCCGGGCGCGGAGACGACGAGGACGAGGTTGCCGCGCGGCGCGTTCCGGAGCTCGTACCAGCCGCCCGTGCCGGAGTAGGCGACCGGCGAGAGCCGCTCGGGGCGGACGAAGCGCAGCCGCTCGAGCTTCGCGGGGTCGGCGAGCGAGGCGCGGGCCTCGACCACCGGCATCTCGGTCTCTGCGTCGAGCACCTCGCCGAGGACGTGCTCGCCGGAGCCCAGGCGGATCTCCGGGATTTGGAGCTTCTTGCCGGAGGCGCCCTGCACGTGGAAGACGTTCGGCGCGTAGTTGTTCGCGCGGATGACGACGCGGAACTCGCCCTGCGGCGGCGTCAGGACCTTGAACCGTCCCTCCGGGCTCTCGAAGACGACGCCGTTCACCGTGAACTTCGCCACGGGCGCGCCATCCCTGCCGGTCACCTGACCGCGCAGCTCGCCCGGGGGGAGCGGGACGCCGGTGGGGGGAGCGGCCGAGGCGGCGAGAGCGAGCGCGAGCAGTGTCGAGACCATGGATTCCTCCGCGACTTCGCAGGATGAGCGTAGCATCCGCCGCGCCGACGTAAACTCCCGGAACCTGGGGACACGGCGGGGGGTTACGGAGGATCCCGGGTCGCGCTCGCCCCAAGCCCGAGGGAGGGGTGGGTCCGCGGCGTCCTGTGTTCACGGTACGTCGACGACCGCCGCGCGGCTCTGAGGAGAAGTGAGGCGCCTGGGACTCGAACCCAGAACCACCGGCTTAAAAGGCCGATGCTCTACCAATTGAGCTAGCGCCTCGTGATCCCGATCTCGGCGGCGGACCGCGCGCTTCCGTGCGGGCGCCGCGCTCTCTTCTGGCCCATTTCTGGCCGAAATGCACCGGCGTTCGCCAGCCCGAGCGACGGGCCCGCCCCGGCCGCCCCGCAGGGGCCGCGGCGGGTGGACTGATACCACGGCGGGACGCGCGGTCACGCGCGCGGGCCGCGGGGCCGGCCCGCCCGCGAGCTCGGCTCGCGGGCTCCGCCGGGCGCGGGGGACCGCCGCCAGTCGGTGGGGGCGACGCCGGTCCAGCGCCGGAAGGCGCGGGTGAAGGCGCTCTGCTCGGCGAAGCCGAGGAGCCAGCTCACCTCCGCGATCGAGACGTCGGGCGCGCGGAGGAAGCCCTCGGCGCGCTCGCGCCGAACGGCGTCGAGGAGCGCCGCGAAGGTGGTCCCGCCGTCGCGCAGGCGGCGCTGGAGCGTGCGCGCGGAGGTCCCGAGCCGCCGCGCCACCGGGGCGAGGGCGGGCTCGCGGCCGGGGAGCTCCGCCGCGATGGCGGCCCGGACCTGCGCCGCGGCGTCGGCCGACGGCGCCGCGCGCTCGACCAGGGCCCGGGCGTGGGCGTCGAGGGCGGCGAAGAGCCCCGGGTCGGAGGCGCGCGTCGGGCCGTCCCAGGCCGGGCGGGGGACGGTGAGGCAGGGCTCGGGCGCGCCGAAGGCCGGCTCGACGCCGAGGACGCGGGCGTGCTCGGCGGCGGTCGGCGGCCGCGCGAACGTGAACGAGACGCCGAGGGCTGGAGGCGCCGCCGAGAGGTGGCGCACGCGCGAGACGAGGATCGCGAGGGTGTACTCCTGCGCGGGCGGGGGCACCGGGCCCGCCGCAGACCGGAAGACGAGGGCGACCGCGTCGCGCGCGGGCTCGACGGAGATTGTGCCGCGCGGATCGACGAGCGGGAAGTAGGCGGCCACCCGCTCGAGCCCCTCCCCCACCGTCGCGCCGGTCGCGCCGAGGAAGTCGAGCACCCGGAACGCGCCGAAGGGCGTCGACTCGGCGGCGTGAAGGGCGAGCGCCGGGTCGCCGGAGGCGAGCGACGCCTCGCGCCAGACCGCATCGGCGGCGTCCGCCGGGATCCGCGCGTCTGGATCGCCGAGCCCCGGCGCGGTCGAGCCCCACCCGCGCCGCGAGCCCTTCGGCGTCGAGGCCGAGCCGGCTGCACGCCTCGAGGAGCGCCCGCGTCGCGACGGGGAGGACCGTGACCGCCACGGCGCGGAGCGTACCACCGGGGCTGGCGCCCGAGGCCGGACGGTTGGCGCGCGGGGTCGAGCCGGGAAGGCGGCGCCATCGATAGCGTCCGGGGTGAGGAGAACGCATATGCCATCGACCTCGAACACGACCTCGCCCGCCGCCCCCTCTCCCCGGCCCTCTCCCCCGGCTCACGCCGGGGGCGAGGGAGGAGCGCGGGGGACCCTGACCCCGACCTCGGAACCGATCCTTGGTACTGCCGCTCGCCCTGAGCGTCCTTCGACTTCGCCTCCCCTGCGGGGAGGCTACGCTCAGGACGACCGGGAGGACGTAGTAGCGTCGGAGCGGAGTCGAAGGGCCTCGACCCCGACGCCGACGGCGACCCCGACCGCGAACCCGACCGCGTCCCGGACCGCCGCCGAGCCGCCGCCGCCGACCGCGTCCCCACCTGGGCTCTCGCCCTCGCGGGGATCGTCCTCGTCGCCCTCGCGGGGAACCGCGCCGGAGTCGCCGCCCTCGCCTGGATCGCCCCCGTCCCGCTCGCCCTCGCCGCGACCCGGCTCCGCGGGCTGCGCGGCCGGGCCCTCCTCCTCCTCGCCTGCACCGCGGCGGTGTCGCTCCAGACGCTGAAGCTCGTCGGCGGACCGGCGACGCCCGCCTTCGCCCTCGCCTTCGGCATCCCCATCGGCGCCCTGGTCTGTGCGCAGCTCTCGCTCTGGGATCTCCTTCGGCGGCGCGCCGGCCCGGCCTGGTCGATCCACGCCTTCGCCGCGCTCTCGGCGCTCGCCGACCTCGTCGGCTTCGCCCTCTCGCCCGGCGGCCACTGGGCGACCGCCGCCGCGAGCCACGCGGAGAACCTCCCGCTCATGCAGGTGGCGTCCCTCGGCGGGCTCACCCTCGTCGGCCTCGTCGTCGCCTACCCGCCCGGCGCCGCCGCCGCGCTCCTCCTCGCCCCGGCGGGCCGCCGCCCCTGGCGCCACGCCGCCCTCGCCGGCGCAGTCGTCCTCGCCGCCCACGCCTACGGGGCGCTCCGCCTCGACCGGCAGGCCCCCGGCCCCACCCTCCGCGTCGCGGCGGTCACGGTCGACTTCCCCGCGGTCCTCCGGTCGATGGACGACCTCCGCGGCAACGTGGACCTGCTCCTCGCGCGGACCGAGCTCGCGGCCCGGGGCGGCGCGCAGCTCGTCGTGTGGAACGAGGTCGCGACGGTCCTCGACCCGGCCGAGGTCCCCGGCCTCGAGGCCCGCGCCGCGGAGCTCGCGCGCCGCCACCGGATCGACCTCGTCGTCGCCTACGGCGTCGTCGTCTCGAAGGCGCCGCTGCGGATCGACAACCTCCTCCGCTGGTTCGGGCCGGACGGCGCCGCCCTCCACGTCCAGCGCAAGCACTTCCTGCCGCCCGGGGAGCCGTCCCTCGCCGGCGTCGAGCCGCTCCGGGTCCTCGAGCGCCCCTGGGGCCGCGCCGGCGGCGCCATCTGCTACGACTACGACGACCCCGCCCTCGCGCGGCAGCACGCCCGCGCCGGCGCCGGCCTCGTCGCGCTCCCGTCCTCGGACTGGCGCGGCATCGACCCGCAGCACACCTGGATGGCGCGGGTGCGGGCCATCGAGGGGGGCTTCTCCCTCGTGCGCGCGACGCGGGCGGGGACGACGGCCGCCTTCGACCCGTACGGCCGCGTCCGCGCCTCGATGTCGGCCTGGGAGGAGAACGAGCGGGTGATGCTCGCGACCGTGCCGACGACGCCGGTCCCGACCCTCTACGCCCGGACCGGAGACGGCCCCGCCGCGCTCCTCGCCGCGCTCCTCCTCGCCGGGAGCGTCGCCGCGGCCCTCCGCCGCCGCGGCGCCGTCACCACATGAGGTTCGGGGCCTCTCCGCTGCAGTCCGTCCGCGGCAGCCGCGACGAGAGCGCCCGCCAGTAGACCGGGTCGGACCAGCGCGGATCGGTGTGGCCGGGATCGCCGATCTTCACGTGGAGCAGCTCGTGCGGGATCGGCGTGTCCTCCACGCAGGGCACCGGCGGCTCCCAGTTCGCCCAGGCGAGGGTCGAGACGGCCACGACGCCGACCTCGCGCCAGGTGCAGCCCCGGGCGCCGGCGACTCCCCCGCAGTCGATCCCGCCGTCCTCGATCCGGAGGGTCATCCCCCAGAGCATCGTCGGATCCAGGCCGACGTGATCGCAGGCGGTCTCGACGAGGTCGTGCACGCGCCGCCGGAGCGCGGGGTCGGAGGCCCAGGGCTGCCGCGTCCGGACCTCGAGGTTCATGCCGAAGAGGTCGTCGTCCCGCGGGCCGGAACAGCCGGCGAGGAGAATGAGGATCACCGCCGCCGCGACGCCCGCGAGCGCGGGGCGACCAAGGAAGAGCGGGTTCGGGTGGAGGGGGGTGGGGTTCAGACAACCCACAGTTTCACGCCCGCCGGGGTCATCGACAGCGACCGTCCGTCACGCTCGTGTGGGATGACGGCATACCCGACGAGCCGCAGGCAGCAGCTGCCGCGCACGACGAGAATCGACGCGCACACCCGCCCACCCCGCAGCGGCGGCGGTGTCCCGCCCCGGCGCGGCCTCAGGGTGCGGGTGCTAACATCGCCGCAATGTCCTCCCAACGCGTGCTCGTGGTCGACGACAGCGAGCCCGTCCGGTCCCTGCTCGCCCAGGCGCTCCGCCACCACGGCTTCGTCGTGTTCCAGGCGGACACCGGGACGATGGCGCTTCGCGTCGCCTTCGACGTGCGGCCGACCCTCGCCATCGTGGATCAGTGGATGCCGGGGATGACCGGCGCCGAGCTCATCCGGCTCCTGCGGGCCGCTCCCGTGACCGAGCTGCGGACCATGGCGATCATCGGGCTCTCGGGGCGCGCGGGCAGCGAGCGCGACCTCCTCGGCGCGGGCGCCGGCAGCTTCATCGCGAAGCCCTTCGGCGAGACCGAGCTCATCGTGGCGGTCCGCGCGGCCCTCGGGCTCTCGCCCGGGAGCGCGTCCGGCGCGGCGTAGCGCGACGTCTCACCGGAGCCAGGCGTCGAGCACCACCGGGTCGTGGTCCGACGCCGCCGCGACCTCCCGCCCGCCGACGACCGCGGCGGCGAGGGCCGCGCCGGCGTCGCCCTCGGGCAGCAGCAGGTAGTCGAGCCGCGAGGCGCCGGCCCCGGTGCCCCAGGTCGTCGCGCCGGGAGGGACGAGGTCGACCCAGGCGCCGTCGCCGAGGAGCGGCGCCAGCGCGGCGCTCCGGGGCCCGTCGTTCAGGTCCCCGCCGGCGATCACGAGGGCGGCGGGGCGGGCCCGGCGGACGGCGTCCGCGATCTCCCGGAGGCGGGCCGCCTGCCGGGCGCGCCGCGTCCCGTCGTCGGACAGGGCCGAGCTGAGGTGGGTCGCGACCACCACGACGGGTCGGCCCGGCGCCTCGAGGTGAACCTCGACGCAGTCGCGGGGCCACAGGGGCTGCCCCAGGGCGTCCACCTCGCCGAGGTGGCTCACGTAGGCCGCGACGGGCAGCCGCGAGAGCGCAGCGACGTCGATGCCGCGCGGGTCGAGCCCCTCGACGAGGCGCGCCTCCGGGTAGCCCGCCCGCGCTGCGAGGCGCGCCAGCACCGCCGCGCTCTCCACCTCCTGGAGGACGACGACGTCGGCGTCGAGCCGCAGCAGCACGGCCGCCACCGCGTCGAGCTTCGCCTCGACGGCGGCGGGCGCCGGGACGGGATCGAGGTCTCCCGGCGCGACGGTCCGGTCCACCTCGTCGAAGAGGTCGTGGACGTTCCAGGTCGCGACGCGGACCGTGGCCGCGGCGCGGCCGCCGGGACCCGAGGTCCCGAGGTCAGGCGCGCAGCCGGCTAGGAGCACGAGGGCGGCGCAGAGCCGCATCTCCCACGACGAAGCAAGCAGCGGACCATGGCCCGCCCCGGAAGAGGCCCCCTGTCGGCGTTTCTTCCCGGTCTCTCCTACGGGGTAGACTCGCTCTCCGGAACGGCCGACGGCCGCGGATGGGGAAGATGGAACGAGGAAGCGACCACGGGCTGGGAACGGAAGGCGCGCTCCCCGAGGGCGAGGAGCGGCCGCCGCCAGGGACGCGCACCGCCGCGATCGCGCGGTGGGCGCTCGTGGCCCTGATGGCGGTCGCCGCGGCCGGCGCCTGGGTCCACCACGCGACGAGCAGCGGCCTGCTGAGCGCGGAGCGGGTTCGCTACCACTGCCCGATGCACCCGACCATCGTGCAGCAGCGCAAGGGCGAGTGCCCGATCTGCGGCATGGACCTCGTCCCCGCGCCGTCGACCGGCGCGCCGGCGGCGCCGGCCGCCTCCGTCGCGACCGCGAAGGTCGAGTACGCCTGCCCGGTCCACCCCTCGCTCGTCACCGCCGACCCGGCCCAGCCCTGCCCGGTGTGCGGCAAGAAGGTGGAGCCGAAGGCCGCGGCGGCGCCCGTCGCGGCGGGGGGCGAGTACACCTGCCCGATGCACCCGGCCTTCGTGACCGCCGATCCGAAGGCCCGCTGCCCGGAGTGCGGGATGAAGCTCGTCCCGCGCAGCGCCGACGCCGCGGGGCAGGACGGCGTCCCCGGGCTCGCGCCGGTGGAGCTCTCCGCGGACCGGATCCAGCTCATGGGGATGAAGACGTCGATCGCGAGCCGGGAGCCGCTCCCGACCTCGTTCCGGACCCCCGCCTTCGTCACGCCCACCGAGGGTGGCGTCGTCTCGGTGACCGCGCGCTACACCGGCTGGATCGAGGCCCTCGCGGTGGACGAGACCGGCCGCGCCGTCGAGCAGGGTCAGATCCTCGCGACGGTCTACAGCCCCGAGCTCACCGCGGCGCTCCAGAGCCTCGCCGCCGCCGCGAAGTGGTCGGCGCGCGCCAACACCGGCGTGCAGCCGGTCCAGACGGTGCAGGCGGACGCGGGGCGCGACGCGCGGCTCCGGGCCGAGCTGCTCGGCGTCGCCCGTCAGGACGTGGACGCCATCATCGCCTCCGGCGAGGTCCCGCAGACGGTCCCAATCCGCTCGCCGGTGCGCGGGTACGTGGCGCGGAAGTCCGCGGTGCGGGGGCTCTACCTCACCCCCGGCTCCGAGCTGTTCCAGATCGCCGACCTCTCGACGGTCTGGGCGGTGGCGGACGTCTACGAGTCCGAGATCGGGCGGGTGCGGGTCGGGCAGCGCGCGGTCCTCGAGCTGCCCGCCTGGCCGGGGGAGCGCTTCGTCGGGGAAGATCACGTTCGTGTCGCCCGCGCTCGCCTCCGGGAGCCGGACGCTCCAGGCCCGGATCGAGCTCCGGAACCCGGGGCTGAAGCTGCGGCCCGGGATGTACGGGGACGTCAGCCTCGCCCTCGGGGAGCTCACCGCGGTCACCGTCCCCGCCGACGCCGTCGTCGACACCGGCGAGCTGCAGTACGTCTTCGTCTCCCGCGGGAGCGGCCGGTTCGAGCCACGGCGGGTCCGCGCCGGCTGGCGCGGCGCCGGACGCGTGGCGCTCCTCTCGGGCGTCGCCGAGGGCGAGCGGGTCGTCACCACCGCCAACTTCCTCCTCGACTCCGAGAGCCGGCTGCGCGCCGCCATCGAGGGGTTCGGCGCGGGCGGCGCGCCGGCCGCCCCCGAGGACGAGCCCGAGCACGACCGGGCCCACGAGGACGAGGGACAGCACGCGCACCGCTCCGGTCGCGGTTCACGGTGAGGGCCGGATGATCTCGCGGATCATCGAGCTGTGCGCGCGCAACCGCGCGGTCGTCCTGGTCGGCGTGCTCGCCGCCGTGCTCGCCTCGGTCTGGGCGATCCGCACGGTGAAGCTCGACGCCATCCCCGACCTCTCCGACCCCCAGGTCATCGTGTACTCGGAGTGGATGGGCCGGAGCCCGACGCTCGTCGAGGACCAGGTCACCTACCCCATCGTGTCGGCCCTCGTCTCGACGCCCCGGGTCGCCGACGTCCGCGGCTACTCGATGTTCGGGATGTCCTTCGTCTACGTCATCTTCGAGGAGGGGACCGACGTCTACTGGGCGCGCAGCCGCGTCGCCGAGGCCCTCTCCACCATCGAGTCGCGCCTGCCGTCCGGGGTCGAGGCGCGCCTCGGTCCGGACGCGACCGGGATCGGGTGGGCCTTCCAGTACGTGCTGGTGGACGACACGGGCGAGCACGGCCTCGACGAGCTCCGCACCTTCCAGGACTTCACCCTGCGCTATGCCCTCGGCTCGGTGCCGGGCGTCGCGGAGGTGGCCAGCGTCGGCGGGTACCAGAAGCAGTTCCAGGTGACGGTCGACCCGACGAAGCTGCGGGCCTACGGCGTCACCCTCCAGGACGTCATCTCGGCGATCCGCGACTCGAACGACGACGTGGGCGGCCGGGTGGTCGAGATGAGCGGCCGCGAGTACTACGTCCGCGGCCGCGGGTACGTGCAGCAGCTCGGCGACATCGAGGGGACCGCGATCCGCGCCGCCGGCCCCACCGGCACCCCGATCCTCGTCCGCGACGTCGGGAACGTCCGCTTCGGCCCGGACATCCGCCGCGGGCTCCTCGAGTGGAACGGCGAGGGCGAGGCGGTGGGCGGCATCGTGGTGATGCGATACGGCGAGAACGCCCTCGAGGTGGTCCGCCGCGTGAAGGCGCGCCTCGCCGAGCTCGCCCCCTCGCTGCCGCCCGGCGTCCGCGTGGAGGTCGCCTACGACCGGACCGACCTCATCGGCCGCGCCATCCGGACGCTGCGCGACGCGCTGGTGGAGGAGGCGCTCGTCGTCGCGGCGATCATCCTCCTCTTCCTGCTCCACTTCCGCTCGGCCCTCGTGCCGATGCTCTCGCTGCCGCTCGCGGTCGCGGTGAGCTTCATCCCGATGGCGCTCCTCGGCGTCCCCGCCACGATCATGAGCCTCGGCGGCATCGCCATCGCCCTCGGCGCCACCGTCGACGCCGAGATCGTGATGATCGAGGCGTCGCACAAGAAGCTCGAGCACGCCCCGCCCGGCGCCGACCACGACGCGCTCCTCGCCGAGGCGGCCCGCGAGGTGACGCCGGCGATCTTCTTCTCGCTCCTCGTCATCGCGGTGGCGTTCCTGCCGGTGTTCACCCTCACCGGGCAGGCGGGGCGCCTGTTCACGCCCCTCGCCTGGACCAAGACCTTCGTGATGGTGGCCGCCGCGATCCTCTCCATCACCTTCGCCCCGGCGCTCCGGCCGCTGCTCCTGCGCGGGAAGATCCGGCCGGAGTCGGACCACCCGCTCTCCCGGGCCATCCAGCGCGTCTACCGCCCGTTCGTGTTCGTCGCCCTGCGCAACCCGCGCTCCACCATCGCCATCGGCCTCCTCGCGGTGCTCTCCGCGGTCCCGCTGGCGCTCCGCCTCGGCTCCGAGTTCATGCCGCCGCTCAACGAGGGCGACGTGCTCTACATGCCGACGACCTTCCCGAACATCGCCATCGAGGAGGCGAAGCGGCAGCTGCAGGCGCAGGACCGCGTGCTCCGCTCCTTCCCCGAGGTGGTGACCGTGTTCGGGAAGGCGGGACGCGCCGAGACCGCGACCGATCCGGCGCCCCTCACGATGGTCGAGACGACCGTCCGGCTCCGCCCGCGCGAGGAGTGGCGCAAGGTGAAGGTGGAGCGCTGGTGGTCGGGGCGGGCCCCGGCCTTCCTCGCGCCGGTCCTGCGCCTCGCCTGGGCCGACGAGCGGCGCATCACCTGGGACGAGCTCGTCTCGGAGATGAACGCGGCGATGCAGTTCCCGGGCTGGACCAACGCCTACACCATGCCGATCAAGGCCCGCATCGACATGCTCTCGACCGGCGTCCGCACGCCGGTGGGCGTCAAGGTGATGGGGAAGAGCCTCGACGAGATCGAGAAGGTCGGCGTCGCCCTCGAGAAGGTCCTCGCCCCCATCGCCGGGACGCGCTCGGTCTTCTACGAGCGGAACACCGGCGGGCTCTACATCGACATCGTCCCGCGGCGCGACGCCCTCGCCCGGTACGGCCTCACCGTCGGCGACGTGAACCGCGTGGTCGAGGCGGCCATCGGCGGGACCCCCATCAGCGTCGCCGTCGACGGCCGGAACCGCTTCACCATCAACGTCCGGTACCCGCAGGACCTCCGCTCCGATCTCGAGCGGCTCCGCCGCGTCCTCGTCCCCGTCGGCGGCGGCGGCAGGAAGCCGGGCGGGATGGGGGCGGCGGACGCGCCGCTCCCGCCGGTGCGGCTCGCGCAGATGGGCATGGGCGGCGGCTCGCAGGCGGCGGGCGCGCCCCGGGTCGTCACCGACGCCCCCGCCCTCGGCTGGATCGAGCGCGGGGCGCCCGGCGCGGACCCGTCTGCGCTGCAGGCCGGCGGGGGGTCGAGGGGGCCGGCCTCGGTGCCCCTCGGCCAGCTCGCCGACGTCCGGATCTCCGGCGGCGCGCCGATGATCCGCGACGAGAACGGGCTCCTCGTCGGCTACGTGTACGTGGACATCGACCCGGCGCAGCGCGACGTCGGCGGGTACGTCGTCGAGGCGAAGGAGGCGGTCCGCCGGGCCCAGCTCGACGGGACGCTCCGGGTGCCGCCCGGGCACGTCCTCGAGTGGACCGGCCAGTACGAGCTGTTCGAGCGGATGCGGGAGCGCATGAAGCTCGTCCTCCCGCTGACGCTCTTCCTCATCATGCTCCTGCTCTGGCTGCACTTCCGGAACTTCACCGAGGTGCTGATCGTCCTCCTCTCCATCCCCTTCGCGCTGGTCGGCTCGATCTGGCTCCTGTGGGCCCTCGACTACCACCTGTCGACGGCGGTCTGGGTCGGGATCATCGCCCTCGTCGGCCTCGCCGCGCAGACCGGCGTCGTCATGATCGTCTACATCGACCACGCCTTCGAGCGCCGGCGCGCCGCCGGGAAGATCCGCGACCTCTCGGACATCGTCTGGGCGCACATGGAGGGCACGGTCCAGCGGGTCCGCCCCAAGCTCATGACGGTGGCGACGATGCTCGCCGGCCTCGTGCCGCTCCTGTGGGCGACCGGGTCGGGCGCCGACGTCATGAAGCGGATCGCCGCGCCGATGGTGGGCGGGCTCCTCACGAGCGCCTTCCTCACCCTCGAGATCATCCCGGTCGTCTACACCTACTGGCGCCAGGAGCAGCTCCTCTTCGAGCGGCTGCGGGACCTCGATCAGGTCGCCCTCGCCGCCCTGCGGCGGTACGCCGCCGTCCAGCGGGCCGGGTGGTTCGGCCTCGCGGGGATCGCCGCGGCGGCCTTCTACCTCGACCTCCCCCGCTGGGCGCTCGTCGCCGCCGCAACCGCCGCCGTGGCGGTCGCCCTCGGCGGCGCCGTCGCCTACCTCAGGCTCCGTCCCGCGCGCCGCCCGCCGGGTCTGGCCGCCCGCGCCGCCGTCCCGGTCGCGGCTCGCGAGAGCGCCTGACGAGCTCCGTCGCGACCCCCGTCCCGGACGGGCGGTCGCTCGGTTCGGCGCTGGTCACCTGGGCCGGTCGTCGCTACCGTTGGGGCGGAGGACGCCCATGACGAAGGACGCGCGGTCGGAGATTCGCGCAGACCTCATGGCCCGCGTCCCGCGCTGGTACTCCCCGACGCTTCACCTGCTCGTCCCCGCCTTCGCCGGCGTCGCCCTCGTCTCGGTCGCCCTCGGGCGGATCCACGACCTGCGCGCCTGGGAGCTCGCCCTCGTCCCGGTCTTCCTCGTCGCGTCGAACGCCATCGAGTGGCACGCGCACCGCGACCTGCTGCACCGGCGGACCTGGCCCCTCGAGGAGCTCTACGTCCGGCACACCCCGCAGCACCACGCGGTGTTCGTGGCCGAGGACATGTTCATCCGCGACTGGCGCGAGGTGAAGCTGGTGCTCCTCCCTGCGTGGGGAGTGCTGGCCATCGTCGTCGCCGGGCTGCCGATCGCCCTGCTCTTCGCCCTGGCCGGCTCGACCAACGTCGCGATGCTCTGGGTCGCCTCGATCGTCGGCTACGTCCTGATGTACGAGTGGCTCCACCTCGCGTACCACCTGCCGGCAGAGGGGGCCATCGGCCGGCTCAGGGTCACGCGCTGGCTCCGCCGCCACCACCAGCGCCACCACACGCCGCAGCTCATGCAGCGGTGGAACTTCAACGTGACCATCCCGCTCTGGGACCACCTTCGGGGGACCGTCTGGCGGCCCGCCCATGCGCCGGCGTCGGTCGTTCCCCGGCGGGCCTGACCGGCCCCCGGGCGGCGCGCCAACCCTTTGACATGCCCGCTGGGGTCGGGGTACTAGACCGCCCGACCCCATCGTCTAGAGGCCCAGGACGCTGCCTTCTCAAGGCGGAAACCGGGGTTCGAATCCCTGTGGGGTCACTGAATCGTCGAACGTCTCATCCCGGCCTCCACCGCGCGCCTTCGGCGCGCGGACGATGGCTTCGCCACCGTATGGAGGCCCGGGGCGCTGCCCTCCACAGGGCGGAAACCGGGGTTCGAATCCCTGTGGGGTCACTACACCGACGCCTCGCGGCGTCGGCCGCGAGGCGGAGCGGGGTACTTCCTCCAGGCTCGGGACGCGCCACCAGCGGTGGCGCGTGCCCCGCCCGCGCCGCTGTCTTTACACCGCACCGGTCGCCCAGTACCTTGCAACGCGTTTTCTTGTCGGCCCCATCGTCTAGAGGCCTAGGACACGGCCCTTTCAAGGCTGTAACCCGGGTTCGAATCCCGGTGGGGTCACTTCTCCGTTGAACGGCCTCTGCGCGCGCCTCCGGCGCGCGAGACGATGGCTTCGCCACCGTCGGGAGAGGCCTAGGACACGGCCCTTTCAAGGCTGTAACCCGGGTTCGAATCCCGGTGGGGTCACTTCTCCGACGGCTCGCGCGCGCCTCCGGGCGCGAGACGATGGCTTCGCCCCGTCGGGAGAGGCCTAGGACACGGCCCTTTCAAGGCTGTACCCGGGTTCGAATCCCGGTGGGGTCACTTCTCTCTCCAGTGCGCCGGTGGGTTTCCTCCGCGCGCCGCAGCCGGGCGACCGGGCGGCGCGCCGTGGGGGAAGCCTAGGTTCCGTGCATGCACGAGATCGCCTGGAGGAAGGTGTGCTGCCCGGTGGACTTCTCCCGCGAGTCCCGCGCGGCGCTCGAGGTCGCGGTGGACCTCTGCCGGCGCCTCGGCGCGGAGCTCACCATCCTGCACGTGGAGGAGCCGGACCGCGCCGACCGGGCCGCCGAGAGCGACGCCTGGCTCGAGGACGCGGCCCACGCCGGGGTCACGGTCCGGAGCGCCGTCACCCGCGGCGACCCGAAGGTCGCCATCGCCGAGTGGACCGAGGCGAGCGGGTTCGACGCCATCGTCATGGGGACCCACGGCTGGACGGGGCGCGCCCACTCCCTGGTCGGCTCGGTGGCGGAGAGCACGCTCCGGCAGGCGCGCTGCCCGGTGATGGTGATCCACGAGGAGTGGGCGCGGGCCCGCATGCACGAGGCGGCCGCCGGCGCGGGCAGCATCTGAGCGGGGGGACACTCGCCCCACCGAGCCCCCCGCTCGCTCGAGATCAATACCCGCGGCGCAGCCGCGCTCATCTCCGGGGGCCCCCTGAGGGCCCGGGGCAGCCTCATCCGGCTGCCCGCGCTCGCCGCAGCGGCTTACGCGCCGGCGCGCCAGGGCTCGCTCGCGCGGAGCGCGGCGACGATCGCCCGCGTCGAGGGCGAGCGGTTGAGCGTGTAGAAGTGGATGCCCGGCGCGCCGCGCCGGAGCAGGTCCGCGCACTGGAGCGACGCGTACGCCACCCCGAGCTCGCGGGCGCCGTCGGCGTCCTCGCGGCGGACCTCCATGGCGGCCCGGAGCAGCGGCGGGATCGACGCGCCGCAGATCGCCGTGAACCGCTCCACCTGCTCGACGTTCGTGAACGGCATGATCCCGGGGATGATGGGGACGCGCGATGCCGGCGGCGCGCGCGCGCTCCACGAACCGGAAGTACCGGGCGTTCTCGAAGAAGAGCTGGGTCACGAGGAAGTCGACCCCCGCGTCCACCTTGGTCTTGAGGTGGGCGAGGTCGCGAGCGAGGTCGCGCGTCTCGACGTGGCCCTCGGGGTACGCCGCCGCCCCGATGCAGAAGCGCCAGCGCTCCGGCCGCGCGCGGACGAAGGCGACGAGCTCGCTCGCGTACCGGAAGCCCTCGGGGTGCGGGGTGAAGGTCGTCTCGCCGCGGGGCGGGTCTCCCCGGAGCGCGAGCACGTTCTGGATCCCCGCGTCGGCCACCTCGTCGAGGACCCCCGCGATCTCGTCGCGGGACGACCCCGACGCAGGTGACGTGGGCCATCGCCTCGACCTCGGTGTCGCGCTTGAGCCGCTTCACGAGCTCGACCGTCTTCTGCCGGGTCGAGCCGCCCGCGCCGTAGGTGACCGACACGTACGCCGGCCCGAGGGGCCGCAGCGCCTCCACCGTCTCGAAGAGCGAGCGCTCCCCCTCCGGCGTCTTCGGCGGGAAGAACTCGAAGGAGAAGACGGGCTCGCCGCGCTCGCGGGCGTACCTGACGAGGTCGGTGATCTTCACGGCGGGGGCAGATTAGCGCGGGGACCGGCCGCTGTCAGCGCCCGGTCCACGTCACGTCGAACGTGACCGACGGCGGCGGCGTGGCGGTCGTCGCCTGGACGGAGACGCCCTTCACGTTCGCCACCTCGAGCCCGCGCTGCACGATGCCGCGGTACCACCCGGGCACCACGCCGACGTCGTTCAGCCACAGCTCGCTGCGGTTCGGCCCGAGCACGCGGGAGCGGGACTCGGTGAAGTTGTTCCCGAGCCGGATGAAGGTCGCGCTGTACTCGAGGATCATGCGCGGCTCGATCTGCCGGGCGAGGGCCGCCATCATCTTGCCGGGGTACGAGTGGATGAAGGCGTCGAGGTGGTCCCGCCCGACCCGGTAGGTCGCGTCCTCGAGGGTGGCCGCCGGGTACACCGCCTGCGCCGCGATGGCGACGCAGCGGTGGAACACCTCGGCGGGATAGACCGAGAGGAGCGGCTCGTCGACGGACAGCCCGGCGTCCCGGAGCCGGGCCTTCGCGATCGCGTCGAGGCGCCCTTTCATGGCGCGCGCGAAGAACGCGTCGACCGCGACCTGGTAGATGTACCGATCCGCCACTCGGCCTCCGCCCTCCACCATACGACGCCCGCCGGGCCCCCGCGCAAGGCTCGTGATCCCGCCGGTCCGACCCGACCCCGTTGACAGCGGCGTGCGACGCCGCCATTCACTAGCCCGATGTCGACCCCCCGCCGCTACATCACGCCCCAGGGCTTCCGCCGGCTCGCCGAGGAGCACGAGCGGATCTGGACCGTGGAGCGGCCGCGGATCGTCGCGGAGGTCGAGGCGGCCGCCGCCCTCGGCGACCGCAGCGAGAACGCCGAGTACATCTACGGCAAGCGGAAGCTCCGCGAGCTCGACCGCCGCCTGCGATTCCTCTCCGAGCGGATGGACGCCCTCACCGTCGTCGATCCCCGCCCCGACGCCCGCGGCCGGGCCTTCTTCGGCGCCTGGGTCACCATCGAGCACGAGGACGGCGAGGAGCGCACCTACCGGCTCGTCGGGCCGGACGAGTTCGACGTCGGGCGCGGCCTCATCAGCGTCGACGCGCCGCTCGGGCGCGCGCTGCTCGGGCGGAGCGAGGGGGACGTCGTCGTCGTGCAGCGCCCCGCCGGCGTCATGGACGTGACCGTGGTGGAGGTCTCCTGGACGACGCCGGAGCGGGCGTGACCGCCCCCGCCGACCGCGCCGCCCAGCGCGCGCTCCTCGAGCGGACCGTGCGGGTGCGTCCCGGGAGCGTCCTCTACGACGCGGCGACCTCCACCCTGCTCGACGTCGCGTCCGGGAAGGCCCTCCCGGTCGACTGGGCCCGGGTCGCGAAGATCGAGGAGCGGAGCGACTCGACGACGCGCCGACCCTACTGCGCCCTCCTCCTCGAGTCGGGCGTGGAGATCGCGGTCGCCGACCAGGGGATCGCGTTCCCGCCGGTGACGGCCGGGACCGGACCCCTCGAGGGGCTCCCCGCCGCCGTCTGCTTCCGGGATCTCGCCGCCGCCGAGGGGCGGCTCGAGCACTTCCTCGCCAGCCACCCGGGCGAGAGGCCGGAGCGCGGCCACGTCGCCCTGTTCCTGCTCTGCCTCGCCGTCGTCGACGGCGCCCGCGCCGCGGGATTCGACGTGGCGCCGGAGGAGCGCCGCCTCGAGGTGCTGCTCGCCGAGCTGGAGGCGCGCCGCCAGGGGTGAGCCGGGCTCCCGCCCCCGCCGGGCGACCCGCGCCTAGCTTTCCGGACGTGAGGGGCGAGAGCCGGGGACCGGGAGAGGTCGAGCACGGGCGGCTGCGCCGCGCCGCCGGGCGTGCCAGGGACGCGGCCCGCCTCGCGATGCGCGGCCTGCTCCGGCCGCTCGCCGGCCGCGGCCGTTTCCCCGCGGTCCCGCGCCGCCGGCGCCTCGTCCTCATCCAGCTCGACGGCGTCTCCCGCCGCCGCCTCGAGTCCGCCCTGGCCGCGGGCTGGATGCCGGCCCTCGCCGCGCGGCTCGCCTCCGGGCGCCACCTCCTCGGCTCGTCGCGCAGCGGCGCGCCGGCGTCGACCCCCGCGTTCCAGGCGGGCCTCTTCTACGGCGTCGCCCCCTCCGTCCCCGGGTTCGTCTGGTTCGATCGCGCCACCGGGCGCGAGGTCCGCATGGACCGCCCCGAGGACGCGGCGCGCGTCGAGACCCGGCTCGCCGCCGGCGGCGCGGGGCTGCTCCGGGGCGGGACCGCCTACTTCTCGATCTTCTCCGGCGGCGCCGCCGCCCCGCACTTCTGCCTCTCCGGCCTCGCCGGCGACCTCGCCCTCGACCGGTACGCCTCGCGCCTCGGGGGCTGGGACACCGTGGCCTCCGGGCTCGCCCACTCGGTGACCGCGGTCCGGACCGCGGTCCGGCTCGCCCACGACGTGGGCCACGGCGTCGTGGACGGGCTGCGCTGGTCGCTCGCGGTCGGCCGCGTCCTGCACGAGCCGCGCTTCCTCGCCCACCGCGTCCTCGTCGGCGCCTTCCTCCGCGAGCTGGCGGTGCAGGGGATCCTCGTCGACCTCTCCCGCGGGATCCCGGTGGTGTTCGTGGACTTCCTCGGCTTCGACGAGACCGCGCACCGCCGCGGGCCGGACTCGACCGCGGCGCTCCGCTGCCTCTCCTCCATCGACCAGGCCCTCGCCGCGATCCTCGCCGCCGCCGACGCGGTCCCGGAGCTCGGCTACGAGGTCGTCGTCTTCTCGGACCACGGCCACGTCCGGACCCGGCCCTTCGAGACGCTCGCCGGGGCGCCGCTGCCGGACTACGTCGCGGTCGCCGAGCACGGGCCGCATCGACGGGCGCCGCGGTTCGGCGGCGTCGGCCGCGGCGTGCTCTGGGGGCGCGCGGGGGCGAAGCGCGCGAACGGCGTCGCGGTGGCCGAGGCGGGGGACCTCGCCCACGTGTACTTCCTCGACGACCGAGGGCCGCTGGCCCTCGACGCGCTGCGGACCCGCCACCGGCGGGTCCTCGACGCCCTCGCCGGCAGCCCCGCGGTCGGGCTCCTCGCCGTCCGCGGCGGGCGCCGGGGCTTCGTCCTCGCGGACGGGCGGCGCCTCGACCTCGCGGACCCCCGGGACGTCGCGCGCCTCCCGCACCCCGACCCGGTCCTCGCGGGCGACTACCTCGCCGCGCTCGTGTCGCTCCCGGACGCCGGGGACGTCGTCGTCCAGGGCTGGCGCGGCCCGGACCGGGAGAGCGTCGCGTACGCCTGGGAGTTCGGGTCACACGGGGGCCTCGCGCCGGAGGAGCTCGACGCGTTCGTCGCCTGGCCCGCCGGCGCGCCGCCGCCGCCGGAGGCGCCCGGTCCGGTGGAGCTCCACCGGTGGCTCGAGGCGCTCCGCGCCGAGGGCGATGGCGCGGGGGGTCGGGACGCGGTCCCGGGGCGGTGAGGGCGCCGTGCGGATCGTCTCCTGGAACCTCCACGGGATGATCGGCGCCGACCGGCGCCACGACCCGGAGCGGATTGCCCGGGTGCTCGAGGAGCTCGGCCCGGACGTCGCGGGCCTGCAGGAGGTCGGGGCGGTCACGCTGCCGGAGGGGGACCCGGACCCGGCGGCGCTGCTCGGGCGGCTCACCGGCCTCCACAGCGCCTTCGGCCGGACCATGGCCCACCGCCGCGGCGGGCCGGGGTCGTCCTACGGGAACGCCGTCCTGGCCCGTCCGCCGATCCAGGCGATCCGCAGCTACGACCTCTCGGTCCCGGGCCGCGAGCCCCGCGGCTGCGTCCGCGCCGACGTGGAGCTCGACGGCGCGGTGATCCACTTCTTCGCCGCGCACCTCGGCCTCGGCGGGCGCGAGCGCCGCCGTCAGGCCGCCCAGCTCCTGTCGGCGGACATCCTGCGCGACGCGGCCCTCGCCCACCCGCTCGTCCTGGTCGGCGACTTCAACTCGCTCTCCAACCGCTCGGCCGTCCCGCGGTGGCTCCGGCGCCTGCTCGTCGACTGCGCCCTCGCGTCGCGGAACGAGGCCCCGACCTTCCCGGCCCGCTTCCCGCTGCTCCGCCTCGACCGCTGCTTCGTCGACGCGGCGTTCCGCGTGGTCGCGGTGGACGTGCACCGCTCGCGGCTCGCGCGGCGCGCCTCGGACCACCTGCCGGTGGTGGTGGAGCTGGAGCTCGCCGCGGCGGCGCGACGCCCGCCCGCCGCCCGGCCGCTCGAGGCCCCGGGCGTCTCGACGGTCCTGTCGCCGGAACGCCATCGCCCGCCCGGGTGATCGTGAGGGCCCGGCGGGATGCGCACCGTGTGCGTCGGCCCGGGAGGCGGGCGGGGGGATCACGGATGGCGATGACCTGGAAGGCGATGCGAAGCGCGATCGACCGCGACGAGCTCCTCGAGCGGATGGGCCTGGAACGGCGGACGCCCGCGGGCGACTTCTTCACCGGCCTCGGGCTGTTCGCCGTCGGCGTGCTCGTCGGCGCGGGCCTCGGTCTCATGTTCGCCCCGAAGCGCGGCGACGAGATGCGCTCGGCGCTGAACGAGGCCTGGCGGAACCGCGGCAAGCACGAGCAGGACTTCCAGCGCGACATCGGGCTCGAGACCGGCGTCACGCCGGCCGGGCACTAGGCACCGTCGCCTGGCGCCCCAGCACCGGCGCCTGGCGCCTTCGGGCGCCAGGCGACGCGGGAGACGTCCACCGTCTCGGCGACGCTCAATCGCTCCGGGCCGCGTGCCCCGCCCGTCAGCTCGCTCCCTCGGGGATTGGTGCCCGTCGCGTGCCCCGCCCGTCAGCTCGCTCCCTCGGGGATCGGTGCCCGCGCGTGCCCCGCCCGTCAGCCCGTCAGCTCGCGTCTTCGGGAGCCGAACCCTGCTCCTCGCCGGCTGCCGCCGGCGCGGTGATCGCGGCGACCCGCGCCCAGAGCGCATCGGCGCCGGTCCCCTCCACCGCGGAGAAGGGGACCACCTCGCCGCGACCGAGGCCGAGCTCGGCCTCGACGGCGCGGAGCGCGGCGCCGACCCGGGTCTTCGCGAGCTTGTCGGTCTTGGTGGCGGCGACGATCACCTGCCGGCCGCCGTCGCGGAGGAAGGCGAGGGCCTCGTGGTCGCTCTCCGACGGCGGGTGGCGGGCGTCCACGATGAGCACCACCGCCCGGAGCACGTCGCGCTCGCGCAGGTAGTCCTCGATCATCGCGGCCCAGCGGTCGCGCTCGACCTTGGAGACCTTCGCGAACCCGTAGCCCGGCAGGTCGCAGAACCGGAGCGCCCGCGGGCGGGCGGCGGGGGTGGGCCGCACCGACAGGTCGAAGAACTGGAGCGCGCGGGTGCGCCCCGGGGTCTGCGAGACGCGCGCGAGCCCCTTGCGCCGGGTGAGGGCGTTCAGCATCGACGACTTCCCGACGTTGGAGCGGCCGACGAAGGCGATCTCGGGCATGGGCCCGCGCGGCCACTCGTCGGGCTTGGTGGCGGTCTTCGCGAATTCGGCGGTGACGACCTGGACAGGCACGTGCCCTCCCCTACCTCCGCGCCGGAGGCGCGGGCGGCGGGTCTTCCCAGTGCTTGATGAGCGGGAGCTTGCGAGCGTACTCGAACCGGACGAGGCTCGGGGTCGAATCGGTGTGGCACCCGGCGCAGGCGCGCTCGCCGGGGTCGGCGAGGCCCACGGCGCGCGCGAGCTCGGGGTCGCGCATGACGTACGGGGCCGAGTAGGCCCGCCCCGGCCCGTGGCAGGCCTCGCAGGAGACGCCGGAGATCCCGTCCTCGAGGTCCGGTGCGTGGCACGACAGGCACCGCTTGTCGCCGCGGCTGCGCTCGGGGAGGGTCTCGCGGGCGCGCGCGTGCGGCGACGACTTCCAGGCGTCGTAGGCGGCGGGGTGGCAGGCCTTGCAGGTCTCGGGGCCGACGCGCTCGGATGCGCGCGTGAGCGCAGGGGCGGCCACGGCCACGGTGAGGGCGACGGCGAGGAGCGCGCGGCGGGACGTCTGGGGCGGGCGGGTCACGGGGCCCGGAGTATAATGCGCCATGCGCTCGATCCGCCTCGCCGTCGTGCTCGCGCTCGCGCTCCCCGCGCTGGCGCACGCCCGCGCCTGGAAGGGCATCAACCCCGGTGTCACCACCCAGGCGGAGGTCGTCGAGAAGTTCGGCGAGCCCACCACCAAGACCAAGCGCACCGGGCGCACCGTCTTCGCCTACTACGGCGAGCAGGCGCTGGAGGGGACGCGGCAGGCGCAGTTCCACGTGGACCCGCAGGGCGTCATCGTCGAGATCACGATCTTCCTCACCGCCCAGCTCGACGCCGAGTCGATCGAGGGCACCTACGGGAAGCCGCCGCAGCGCACCTTCGTCGAGGACACCTTCCAGAAGGTGTGGCTCTACCCGCAGCAGGGCGTGACGGTCTACTTCAACAAGGAGGGGAACGTGGAGGCGCTGACGTTCGTCCCCGGCGCGAAGCCGGCGACGAAGGCGGCCCCCGCCGCCGACAGGGACGCGCAGCCCGCGCGCTGAAGGAAGGCTCGTGCGCCTCGTCGGCCTCACCGGCGGGATCGCCACCGGGAAGAGCACCTTCGCCGAGGCGCTCCGCGCCCGCGGGGTGCCCGTCGTCGACGCCGACGCCCTCGCGCGGGCCGCGGTCGCGCCGGGCTCCCCGGCCCTCGCCGAGATCGTCCGGGCCTTCGGCCCGGGGGTGCTCGCGCCGGACGGCGGCCTCGACCGGAAGCGGATGGCGGCGCTCGTGTTCGCGGACGCGGAGGCCCGCCGGCGCCTCGAGGCCATCACCCACCCCGCCGTCCGTCGCGGCATGGCGGAGGAGACGGCCCGGCTCGCCGCGGCCGGCCACGACCTCGCCTTCTACGACACCCCCCTCCTCTTCGAGGTGGGGCTCGACGCCACCCTCGACTCCGTCGTGGTGGTCTGGGCGCCCCCCGCGGTGCAGCGGTCCCGCCTCGCGACCCGGGACGGGCTCACCCCGGCCGAGGCGGACGCGCGCCTCGCGGCGCAGCTGCCCGTCGACGAGAAGGCGCGGCGGGCGGACTTCGTCGTCGAGAACGCCGGCCCGCTCGCCGACCTCGCCCCCAAGGCGGACCGGCTCCTCGCCGACCTCCGTCGGGGGCTCGGGCGGAGGCTTCCCAACGCCGCCCCCCTGCGCTATTGACCGCGGAGATGCCCGCAGAGTCCGTCCACCTCGTCACCGGCTACCCCGGGTTCATCGGGAAGCGGCTCGTCCGCCGCCTCGCCGAGGAGGCGCGCGGGACCGACGCCCGCCTCGTCCTCCTCGTGCAGCCGAAGAGCGCGCGGGCCGCCCGCGCCGAGCTCGACGGCGAGGGGATCGCCGCCGAGGTGGTGGAGGGCGACATCGAGCAGATGCACCTGGGCCTCTCCGGCGCCGAGCTCAAGGGGCTCGCCCGCGAGGTGACCGACGTGTGGCACCTCGCGGCGCGGACGTTCCTCGCCGCCTCGCGTGACGAGCTCCGCCGCGTGAACGTCGAGGGCACCCGGAACGTCATCGAGCTCGCCGCCGCCGCCCGGCGGCTGCGCCGCCTGAACCACTTCTCGACCGCCTACGTCTCCGGCGACCGCGTCGGCGTGATCCTCGAGGACGAGCTCGCGATGGGGCAGCGGTTCCACAACCCGTACGAGGAGACCAAGTTCCAGGCGGAGCTGCTCGTCCGCCGCGCGCAGGCCGATCTCCCCGCGACCATCTACCGGCCGTCGATCGTCGTGGGCGACTCGCGCACCGGCGAGATCGACCGGTTCGAGGGGCCCTACGCCCTCGCCATCCTCCTCGTCGCGTCGCCGCTCACGGTCCCGCTCCCCCTCCCCGGCGACGCCGTCGCCCCGCTCAACGTCGTGCCGGTGGACTTCGTCGTCGACGCGGCGCTCGCCATCGGCGCGGACCCGGCAGGCACCGGGCGCACCGTCCACCTCGTGGACCCCTCC
The DNA here is from genome assembly GCA_963739565.1 of uncultured delta proteobacterium. Taxonomy (GTDB): domain Bacteria; phylum Myxococcota; class Myxococcia; order Myxococcales; family Anaeromyxobacteraceae; genus Anaeromyxobacter. The sequence goes on from CAVUBF010000004.1 coordinate 720,061, forward strand.
CCCCTCTCCGCGCGCCGGGTCTACGAGATGATCGCGGCGCGCGCGGGCAAGAAGCTGCCGGCGGTCTCCATGCCGGCCCGCGTCCTCCAGGCCCTCCTCCAGCTGCCGGTCCTCGAGCGGCTCACCCGCGCCCACCGGCCGGCCATCGAGTACGTGAACCACCTCGCCATCTACAACTGCCGGAACCTGCTCGAGCTGCTCGACGGGACGGGGCTGCAGTGCCCGCCCATCACGAGCTACCTCGACCGGCTCATCGAGTTCGTGCAGGCGACCTACGCGCGGCGCCGCGAGCAGGAGCTCGCGGCGGACGTCGACGACCCGCTCGACCCGCCGCGGCCCGACGCGGAGGGGACCCGATGAAGCGGCTCGGCGAGTTCGTCGTGGGGGAGACCTTCCGAACCGTGCGCGAGGTGGATCCGTTCCGGCCGGTCTACTACGCGTCGGCGTCGGGGGACTTCAACCCCATCCACATCGACCCGAACGTCGCGGCGGCCGCCGGCTTCCGCGGCGTGATCCTCCAGGGGATGTGCACCTACTCCTGGGCCGCGGAGGCCTGCGTCGCGTACCTCGGCGACCCCGCCCGGCTCCGGAAGCTCAAGGTGCGGTTCTCGAAGCCGGTCCAGGCGGGCGACACGATCACCTTCGAGGGGCGCTGCGCGGCGAAGGACGGCGCGACGCTCCGGCTCGAGCTCACCGCGCGCAACCAGGCCGGCGAGGAGGTCCTGAAGGGCGTCGTCGCCGAGGCGCTGATCCAGGAAGGCTGACCGATGCCCGTCGACCGCGCCCACCTGCACCGCAAGTACGGCCCCTACGTGTACGGCGTCGGCCGCGAGGACCTCCGGGACTTCTCCGCCGCGATCGGCGGCGGGATCCCCGGCCGGGCCTTCGCCTCGAGCCCTCCGGAGCACGCCCACCCGTACACCTGGGACGAGGACGCCGCCCGCGCCGGCCCGCACCGCGGCCTCGTGGCGCCGCCCGGCTTCGCCGCCGCGTTCGCCATCGAGCCCTTCGCGGCGGCCGTGCTCGGACCCGGTGCTCGGCCTCGACCTCATCCGGCTCCTCCACGGCGAGCAGGAGCTGGAGTGGCTCGAGCCGCTCCGGCCCGGCGACCGGCTCGTCACCACCGGCGAGATCACCCGGATCGACGAGCGGGGGAACCTGGACGTGGTGGAGGTGACGACGGTCACGGTGAACCAGCACGGCCGCACGGCGGTGCGCGGCGTCTGGACCGCGGTCGTTCGCCGCTGACCCGAGCCGACCGGTCGGCCCGGCGTCAGGAGGTGATGACGCCGTCGGCGATGAGGTTCGCGAGGATGCGCGCGGTGTCGAGGCGCGGCAGCCCGGAGAGGGCGAAGAGCGACGTCGTAGTCGACCGCGCCGTCGATCTGGGCGAGGAGGAAGCCGGCCCGGTGGTCGAGGTTCAGCCAGAGGACCTCCTCCGGCTTGATCGCCAGCCGAGGGACCCGCGACATCGACCCGAGCTTCGACTCGTACATCGAGATGAGCGTCGCCTCGTTCTGGCGCAGGTAGTCGCGGGCCTCGCCGTGGTCCGGGTCGACCTGCAGGATCTTCTCGATGAGCTCGAGCGAGCCGGAGAAGTCGCCGAGCGCGAAGAGCTCCTTCGCGGCGCCGAGCCACACCTCGACGTCGCTCTTCGGCCCCGGCGCGGGGCGCGCGCCCTCGGGGACGAGGGGGCGCGAGATCGGACTTCTCCGCGACGGCGCCGAGGTCGAGGCCGCCCGTCGACTCGAGGACGATGGTCGCGCCGGCGGCGGGGCCGTCGTCCCAGGGCGACGGGGCGAACTCCTCGTCGGGGGCGGCGAACTCGGCCGGGTCGAGCGCCTTCGCGGTCGCCCCGATCGCAGGGATGGGCGAGAGGATCGCCGCCGCCCGGGCGCGGCCGCCGCGGCGGCCGCGACGGGCGAGGGGGCGCGCGGCGCCGCCCGCGCCGCCGGGGTCGCGGGGACGGCCCGGGGCCCCGGCAGGTCGAGGTCGAGGGGCTCCGGCGCGTCCGGCCCCGGCGCGGTGGCGTCCCGCGAGGGCGGCGGGGCCGCCGCGCCGCGGTGGAGACGCGCCGCCGTCTCGAGCTTGTCGACGTACCACCGCGCCTTGGCGTTGTCGGGCTCGAGCCGCAGCGCCTCGCGGAAGGCGATGAGGGCGTCCCTCTCCCGGCCGGCGAGGTAGGCCTTGATGCCGCGATCGATGAGGTCCGCGATCGACACGGCTCACTTCCCCGGCCCGCGGGCCTGGGCCGCGAGCCCCTTGAACAGCTGCAGGGTGCGATCGAGGGCATCCTCCTCGCGCGCGAGCGCGGCGAGGTCCTGCGCGTCGATGGCGGTCCGGACGCGGGCGAGGACGCCCTCCGCCTTCTGGACCGCGTCCTTGCCGAACCTGGTCTTCTCGAGGGCGTCGTGGACCGCGGGGACGAGCGCCTCGATCTCCCTCACCATGGCCCGAGCGCGCTCGCGCTTCTCGTCGAACTCGCCCGCGGTCGCCTTCCGCTCCAGCCGGTCGTCGAGCTGCTCGTCGAGGATCCGCTTCAGCTCCTCCTCGGTGAGGCCCGAGGTCGCGGTGACGGTGATGGACTGCTGCTGCCCGGTGTCCACGTCGCGGGCCGAGACGCCCACGATGCCGTCGGCGCTGATCTCGAAGGTCACCTCGATCGAGACCTCGCCGCGCCGGGCCGCCCGGATCCCGTCGAGGATGAACTCCCCGAGGAGCTCGTTGTCGATCGCCCGCTCGCTCTCGCCCTGCAGCACCGCGATCCGCACCGAGGTCTGGTTGTCCTGGACGGTCGTGAAGAGGTGGGTCTGGCTCGTGGGGACGGTGGTGTTCTTCGGGATGACGGTCTGGAAGTAGCCGCCCACCACCATGATGCCGAGGTTCTGCGGCGTGACGTCGAGGAGGAGGACCTCGCTCGCCCTCGTGCTCGGCTCGGTGAGCGCGTGGGCCTGGATGGCGGCGCCGAGCGCGACCACCTCCTCGGGGTGGACGCCGCGGCTCGGCTCGCGGCCGAAGAAGTCCTTCACCGCCTTCTGCACGCGGGGCATGCGGGTCATGCCGCCGACGAGGATGACCTCGCCGACCTGCGTCGGCGCGCACCCCCGCGTCGCGCAGCGTCCGCTCCGCCACGTGGATGCACGCTCCACGAGGTCCTTCGTGAGCTCCTCGAGCTGCTCGCGGGTGAGCTGGCGATCGAGGTGGAGCGGCGCCCTTCCCGTCGCCGGCCGCCGACCAGGAACGGGAGGTGGATCGCGGCGCTCGCGACGGCGGACAGCTCGCACTTCGCCTTCTCGGCCGCGTCCTTGAGCCGCTGGAGCGCCATCTTGTCCTGGCGCAGGTCGACGCCCGGTGTGCTCCTTCGCGAACATGAAGGTGAGCCAGTCGATGATGCGGCGGTCGAAGTCCTCGCCGCCGAGGTACGTGTCGCCGCCCACCGCGACGACGTCGTAGACGCTCTTGCCGATGTCGAGGATCGAGACGTCGAAGGTGCCGCCGCCCGAGGTCGAAGACCACGACCTTCTTCTCGACCTGCTGGCCGAACCCGTAGGCGAGCGCCGCGCTCGTCGGCTCGTTGATGATCCGGAGCACCTCGAGCCCGGCGATCCGCCCGGCGTCCTTCGTCGCCTGCCGCTGCCCGTCGTTGAAGTAGGCGGGGACGGTGATGACCGCCTTGCGCGACGGGCCGCCCGAACCAGGCCTCCGCGTCCGCCTTGAGCTCGGCGAGGACCATCGCGGAGATCTCGGCGACCGACGACCGTCCGCCCGCCGAGCTGCACCCGGACGTCGTTCCCCTCCGGGCCGGCGACGAGCTGGTACGGCAGGACCCGGCGGGCGTCCTCGACCTCCTTCGAGCCCCAGCGCCGCCCGATGAGCCGCTTCGCCGCGTAGACGGTGTTCTCGGCGTTGGTGATGGCCTGCCGCTTGGCGAGCGCCCCGACGAGCCGCTTCCCGTTCTTCGCCACCGCCACGATGGACGGGGTGAGGAGCTGGCCGCTGCGGCTCGGGATCACCCGCGGGATCCCGTCGCGCACCGTGGCGACGACCGAGTTGGTCGTGCCGAGGTCGATCCCGATGACGGGCTCGAGGTCGCTCATCCGAAGAAGCTCCAGCGCAGCTTCTTCAGCCGCTCCTTCGCGCGGTCGAGCCCGGGGTCGAGCTCGAGGGCGCGCTCGAGCGCCCTCTTCGCCTCCTTCTTGTTCCCCTCCGCGTCGAGGAGGAACCCGAGCGCCTCGTGGGCGACGCCGCTGCGGGGGCTCGCCTTGAGCGCGCGGTCGACGAGGGCCCGCGCCGTGGCGAGGTCGCCGAGGTCCGCCGCCGCCTTCGCCGCGTGCGCGGCCGCCCGCACGTTGCTCGGGTCGACGTCGGCCGCCTCGCGGTATGCCTCGAGGGCCGCCGCGGAGCGTCCGAGCGCCTCCGCCTCGACGCCCTTGCGGAAGAGCTCGACCGACTTCGCGGCGGCGGCCTTGCGCTTCGCCTCGGCGGCGAGGGCGACGAGCTCCGGGTTCCTGGGGTCCAGGCCGAGCGCGACGACGAGGTCGGCCGCCGCCTGCGAGAACTTCCCCTCGGCGAGGGCGGCCCGCCCCCGGTCGGCGAGCTCGCCCACGCGGCCGGCGCGCTGCATGAGCGGGTTCTGCCGGACGATGCGGGCCCGTCGCTCCGCGGAGCGGCGCTCGTCCTCGAGCTTGCGCGCCTCGAGGCGCGCGAACTCGTCGGGCGGCGCCGTCGTCTTCGCGTACGCGGCCCGCTTGCCCTCGTCGGAGAGGACGTCCCGCGCCTCGGTGGTCCGGCGGAAGATCCGCTCCAGCTTCGCGCGGTAGCTCCCGAGCCGCTTCCCCGCGTACCGGTCCGGGTGGAAGAGCTTCACCTTCTCGAGGTACGCCGCCTTGGCGGTGGCGACCGGCGCGTTCCAGGGGACCTCGAGGACCTCCCAGTGCGTCCAGCCGGCCAGGTGCGCGTCGGCGAACAGGATGGACTTGCGGCGCTCGCCGTCGAGATCGACGTCCTCGGAGAGGTCGGCGGGACTGAAGACGAAACCCTGGTAGCGATCGCTCACGTCCGGCGCCCCCGCGCCCTTCCGGAGGCCAGCTTATCGATGGGGACCACGCAGGGTCAACGCGGGGGCCCCCACGTGGGACGTGCCACGAACCCGGGACACGATCAGCGGCCCGCGAGCAGCAGCTCGAGGAGCGCCTTCTGCGCGTGCAGCCGGTTCTCGGCCTCGTCGAAGACCGCCGACTGCGGCCCCTCCATGACGCCGTCCGTGATCTCCTCGCCCCGGTGCGCGGGCAGGCAGTGCAGCACGATGGCGTTCGGACCGGGCGCGGCGCATGAGCGCCTCGTCCACGATGAACCCGGCGAAGTGGCGGCGCCGCTCCTCCGCCTCCTCCTCCTGGCCCATGCTCGCCCACACGTCGGTGTTGACCACGTGCGCCCCCTCGGCCGCCTCGGCCGGGCGCCGGACCACGCGGGCGTGGGAGCCGGCACCGCGCCACGAGCTCCGGGTCCGGATCGTAGCCCTCGGGGCAGGCGATCCGCAGGTCGAACCCGAGGAGCGCGCAGGCCTCGAGCCAGCTGTTCGCCATGTTGTTGCCGTCGCCGATCCAGGCCACCGAGAGCCCGCCCCGGGAGAGGGCGTCGGAGCCGAACCGCTCCGTGACGGTGAGGAGATCGGCGAGGACCTGGCACGGGTGCGATGAGTCGGTGAGCGCGTTCACCACCGGGACGTCCGCGTAGCGCGCGATCTCCTCGAGCAGCTTCTCGTGCTCGAAGGTCCGGATGACCAGCGCGTCGAGGTAGCGCGCGAGGACGCGGGCGGTGTCCTTGATCGGCTCGCCGCGGCCGAGCTGCGTGTCGCGCGGCGAGAGGAGCATGGCGTTGCCGCCGAGCTGGTACGCGGCGACCTCGAAGGAGACCCGGGTCCGCGTCGAGGCCTTCTCGAAGACGAGGCCGATGGTCATCCGCTCGAGGGGGCGCGGGCCGGCCTTGCCGAGGAGCTTCCACTCCGCGGCGCGCTCGATGAGCTCGAGGAGCTCGGAGCGATCCAGGTCGGTGACGCGGAGGAAGTCGCGCTTCGTGCGGGTCGTCCGTGCCATGTCGGTCTCAGGCCTTGGCGGGGGCGGCGGCGATGGCCGCGGCGAGGCGCTCGACCGCGAGGTCCGCCTCGGCGGGGGAGAGCGTGAGGGGCGGCGCGAGCCGGATGACGTCGTCGCCGATGGCGTTCACGAGGAGCCCCCGGTCCCGGGCGCCCTTCATGACCTCGCCCGCAGCGACGCCACGCAGGACGACGCCGAGGAGCATGCCGCGCCCCCGGACCCGCTCCACCCGGCCCGCGGCGGTGAGTCCCTCGAGGCCCGCCCGCAACCGCGCCGCCACGTCCCGCGACGCCTCGAGCACGCCGCCTCGCAGCGTCCGGAGGACGGCGAGGGCGACGGCGCTGGCGAGCGGGTTGCCGCCGAAGGTCGAGCCGTGGCTGCCCGGGCCGAGGTGGGCGCCGACCTCCTCGGTCGCGAGGAGGGCGCCGATGGGGAAGCCGCCCCCGAGCCCCTTCGCGGCCGACATGAGGTCGGGCGTGATGGAGAGCCACTCGTGGAACCAGGTCCGGCCGGTCCGGCCCATGCCGGTCTGCACCTCGTCGAGGCACAGGAGGGCGCCGCGCTTCCGGGTGAGCTCCCGCGCCGCCTCGAGGTAGCCCTCCGGCGCGGGCACGACGCCCGACTCGCCGAGGATCGGCTCCACGATGAACGCCGCGGTCCGGTCGGTCAGCGCCGCGTCGAGCGCGGCCACGTCGCCGAACGGGACGTGGCGCACGCCCGGCACGAGCGGCTCGAAGCCGTGCTGGTACTTGGGCTGCCCGCCCACGGTCAGCGTGAAGAGCGTCCGCCCGTGGAACGAGTCGACGCAGGCGACGATCTCGTTCCGCTCCGGCCGCCCGAGGTCGGACGTGGTACTTGCGGGCGAGCTTCAGCATCGCCTCGTTCGCCTCGGCGCCGCTGTTGCAGAAGAAGACCCGCCGGGCGAAGGGCGTCGCCGCGAGCAGCGCCTCGGCGAGCTCGATCTGGCGCGGGACGAAGTAGTGGTTGGAGACGTGCCACAGCGTGCGCGCCTGCTCCTCGAGGGCGCGGACGAGCGCGGGGTGGCAGTGTCCGAGCACGTTCACCGCGACGCCGCCGAGGAAGTCGAGGTACTCCTTCCCGTCGGCGTCCCAGACGCGCGTGCCCTCGCCGCGGACGAGCGCGACGGGCTGCTGGCGGTAGTTGGGGGTGAGCGCCCGCTGCGCGCGCTCGGCCCACGCGGCATTGCCGGTCATGCCAGCGTTTATAGCACGGGAAAACACCGAGGACTCGCGCCGTCGGGCGCGAGTCCGAGCGGGAAACGTCCGGACGCGCAGGGCCGCCCGCGTCCTCGGTCCCGCGCTCGCGCCCGCCCGCCGGGGAGCGGTAGCGACGGTGGCCCGTGCATCACAGGATGTACCGCGACAGGTCCTCGTCCGTGGCGATGCCCTCGAGGCGCGTCTTCACGTACGCAGCGTCGACCACGATCCGCTGTCCCCGCAGCCCGTCGGCGTCGAAGGAGAGCTCGTCGAGGAGTCGCTCCATCACCGTGTGGAGCCTGCGCGCGCCGATGTTCTCCATCCGCTCGTTCACCTCGGCGGCGATCCGCGCGACCTCCTCGATCGCCTCGTCCCGGAACTGGATGTCGACGCCCTCGGTGGCGAGGAGCGCGGTGTACTGGCGGACGAGGGAGGAGCGGGGCTCCTTCAGGATCCGGACGAGGTCCTCGCGGGTGAGCGGCTCGAGCTCCACCCGGATGGGGAAGCGCCCCTGCAGCTCGGGGATGAGGTCGGACGGCTTCACCACGTGGAACGCCCCGGCGGCGATGAAGAGGACGTGGTCGGTCTTCACCGGCCCGTACTTCGTGCTGACGTTCGACCCCTCCACGATGGGGAGGAGGTCGCGCTGGACGCCGCCGCGGGAGACGTCGGGGCCGTGGCCGCCTTCCCGCCCGGCGATCTTGTCGATCTCGTCGATGAAGACGATGCCGGCGTTCTGGGCGCGGTCGAGGGCCTCGCGGACGACCCGCTCCATGTCCACCATCCGCGACGCCTCCTCCTGCGTGAGGGCGTCGAGCGCCTCCTTCACCTTCATCTTGCGCTTCCGCTTCTTCGCGCCGCCCCCGAGCATCGAGACGATGGGGTTGTTGCCGAGGGACTGGACCATGTCCTGGAGCCCCTGGGCCATGTCCTCCATCCCGGGCCCCATGAACGGCATGGCGGGGAGCGGCGCCTGCTCCTGCAGCTCCACCTCCACCATGTCGTCGTCGAGGGTGCCGGCGCGGAGCTGGGCGCGGGCCTTCTCGCGCCGAGCGCGCCCGCCGGCGCCTCCGGCTCCCCCTCGCCGCGGACGCGCGCGACCGCCGCTCCGGAACCCGAGGCCGAGGCCGGAGCCGTAGCCGAGCGCGTCGAGGACCTTCTCCTCGGCCGCCTCCCGCGCGCGCTCGCGGAGCTTCTCCATCTCCTCCTCCTTCACGAGCTTCACCGACGCCTCGACGAGGTCGCGGATCATCGAGTCGACGTCCCGCCCCACGTAGCCGACCTCGGTGAACTTGGAGGCCTCGACCTTGACGAACGGCGCCCCGGCGAGGCGCGCGAGCCGCCGGGCGATCTCGGTCTTCCCGACGCCGGTCGGGCCCGATCATCACGATGTTCTTCGGCAGGATCTCGTCGCGGAGGTCCGCCGCCACCTTCTGCCGCCGCCAGCGGTTGCGGAGCGCGATGGCGACGGCGCGCTTGGCCTTGCCCTGCCCGACCACGTAGCGGTCGAGCTCCGCCACGATCTCCCTCGGCGTGAGGTCCTGCGCGTTCTTCGCCATGCTACAGCTCCTCGAACGTGAGGTTCGCGTTCGTGTAGATGCAGATCTCGGCGGCGAGCTTCATGCGCCTCCTCGGCGACCTGGCGCGCGCGCCGAGGCTCGAGTGAGCCGAGGAGCGCCCGCGCCGCGGCGAGCGCGTAGGGGCCGCCCGAGCCGATGGCCGCCGCGCCGCCGCCCGGCGACGGCGTCGGGCTCGATGACGTCGCCGGCGCCCGAGAGGACGAGCATGTGCTCCCGGTCCGCCACGATGAGGAGCGCCTCGAGCCGGCGGAGGAGCCGGTCGGTCCGCCACTGCTTCGCGAGCTCCACCGAGGCGCGCGGCAGGGATCGGGCGTGCTCCTTCAGCTTCTTCTCGAACAGCTCGAAGAGCTGGAACGCGTCCGCGGTCGCGCCGGCGAAGCCGGCGAGGACCTGCCCCTCCGCCAGCCGCCGCACCTTCCGGGCGGTCGACTTCATCACGGTCTTGTCGAGCGTGACCTGCCCGTCGCCGGCCATCGACGACCTTCGCCGTCGCGGCGGACGCAGAGCACGGTCGTTCCGTGGAGCATCGGCTGGGCCGTAGCGCTGATGCGGCAGCGCGACGCGCCGGCGAGACGAGGGCGCGCCGACCTGCGGCCGCGCTAGCGCGCCGGTCGCTCTGACCCTTCGCGCGCGGGGTGGCGCGCGGTCGTACACCTCGGCGAGCCGCTTCCAGTCCAGGTGCGTGTAGCGCTGGGTCGTGGAGAGCGACGCGTGGCCGAGCAGCTCCTGGATCCCGCGCAGGTCGGCGCCGTTCCCGAGGAGGTGCGTCGCGAAGCAGTGGCGGAGCACGTGCGGGTGCACGTGGCGGGGGAGCCCGGCGCGCGAGGACCCAGCGCTCGAGCCGGCGCGCGACCGACCGCGGCGTGAGCCGCCCGCCGCGGTGGTTCAGGAAGAGGCGCCCGCGCGCCGGCGCGCGCCGCGGCGCAGCGCCGGCGAGGGCCGGGCGCCCCTCGTCGAGCCAGCGCCGGAGCGCGTCCGCCGCGGCGGCCGCCGAAGGGCACGATCCGCTCCTTGCGGCGCTTGCCGAGCACCCGCACGAGCCCCTGGGCGAGGTCGAGGTGGCCGACGTCGAGCCCGGTCAGCTCGGAGACGCGGAGCCCGCTCCCGTAGAGCAGCTCGAGGAAGGCGCGGTCCCGGAGCGCGAGCGGGCCCTCGAGGGCGGACGGCGCCTCGACGAGCGCGGCGACCTCGTCCTCGGGGAGCACCTCGCGGCAGCCGCTTCGGCCGGCGCGGGCTCGCGACGGCGCGCGCCGGGTTCCCCGGGGCGAGCCCCTCGCGCACGAGGAACCGGTAGAAGGATGCGCAGCGTCGAGAGCTTGCGGGCGAGGCTCGCCGCGCCCGCCGAGCGCCGCGGCGCGGGCGACGAAGGCGCGGACGAGCGACCGGCGAGGACGGGACGAGCGGCGGCGCCCTGCTCCGCGAGGAACGCCGCGTACTGGGCCAGGTCGGCGAGGTAGGCGCGGCAGGTGTGGGGCGAGGCGCGCCTCTCCGCCTCGAGGTGCGTGACGAAGCGCGCGAGCTCGGGGGCGAGGGGCAGCGGCTCGGATCCGTCGGCCATCGCGGGCGAGCGTGCCACCGGCGCCGCCCCGACGCGAGTTTCAGGGCGTGCGCCGGGCGGGATCGGCGCGGAGCCGGAGCGCGAGGCCGACCGCGGCGAGGCGCAGCGCCGCGCTCGCCGCGAACGGCGCGGTGAGCGGCCCCGCGACGGCGGCGGCCCCGGGGACGAGGATCGCGAGGGGCGTAGCGAGGGCGGCGCCTGCCCCGAACGCGAGCCCGCCCGCGATGGAGAAGACCGCGTGCCATGCGGGGCGCTCCGAGGGCGGCGCGAGGGCGAGCGGGATCGCGAGCCCGGCGACGCCGGCCCCCGCCGACGCGGCGCCCCCGGTCACCGCCTCGGCGACGAGGACCCAGGGCCCGGCGACGGCCGCCGCGATCCAGAGGACCGGGCTCGCGGCGAGGAGCGCGGTCGACGCGGCGACCGTGGCGCGGGCGCCGCGCCGGCGGTCGAGGAGCCGACCCCAGGACGACGCCGAGACGATGCGCGCGAAGGCGGAGACGGCGCCGTAGCCGGTGAGGAAGGTGAACCCGAGGGCGCGGTCTCGCAGGACGTAGAGGCCCGAGAACGGGACGATGAGGCCGGCCCCGGCGCCCGAGACGACGACGTACGCCATCCACCGGCGCGCGGCGGGGACGCGGAGGACCGAGGCGAGGGAGCTGGCGGCCGAACCCGCGGGACGTGGCCTGGGACGGCCGCCGGCCTGCCGCGCCATGAGGAGGACGCTCGCCGCGCCGGCCAGGCAGGCGACGAGGGCGAGGGCGGCGAGGGCGCGTGGCCCCGGCGCGCGGTCGAGGAGCGTCCCCGCGGCGAGGGCGGCGGCGCCGCCCGCGGCGGTGCAGACCGCGGTCCGCCGGCCGAAGTAGCGGCCGCGGATGGCCTCCGGGACGAGCTCCCCCATCCACGCGACCCAGCCGTTGTTGCAGACGATCCCGAGGCCGTGGTGCAGCGCCGCGGCGCCGAGGAGGACGGCGCGCGCCGTCGCGGGCGCGACCGCGACGAAGGGGAGGAGGACGAGCGGGAGGAACGCCTGGCGCGCCACCGCGATGCTGAGGAGCGCGACGCGGCGGGGCCCGTGCCGGGCGACGAGCCGCGCGGCGAGCGGCTGGACGAGCTGGGCGAGGAACGGGAGGGCGCCGAGGAGGCCGATCACCGTGGCGGAGCAGCCGAGCTGGAGCGCCCAGCCGGTGAGCGCCGCCCCGCCCGCGCAGGCGCCGACCACCTCGGCTGCCATGCCCTCGGCCGTGGAGGCGCGCAGGGACGCGCGGAGACGGGACGACCGGCGTGGGCGGGCGGCGAGCGGGGGGACGTGCGCCGGGAGAGGCGAGCGAGGCGCGAGGGGCGGCGCGACACGCGGAAGGGCGGTCATGGCGGCGGGCGGGTCGACACCGTACCGCCGGCGCAGCGGGGGATCCACGGACGGGCGGGCGAGGGCTCGGTGAGACGGAGCTCGGAGAGGACGCGGGCGTGGCCTCGGTCGGGGTCGGGTCGAGGTCGAGGTCGAGGTCGGCCTACCTCGGCAGCTCCGCCACGTAGACGCCCTGCCGCTTCCGGTCGACGACGACGTACGCGAGCCGACGGGAGTCGGGGCCGAGGAACTGCGCCGAGCCGGGGAGGACCGCGGTGTCGACGCGCGTGAGCTTTCCCGCCTCCCACACCCCGACGTCGAGCGCCACGAGGTCCTTGCGCTGCCAGCCGACGAGGAGCCGCCCCGGGTCGCGGGGATCGAACTCGAAGCTCTTCACCCCATCGGCGATCCGCTCCGGCGCCACCCCCGGCGCGAGGCCGTCCGCCGGGACGCGCTCGAGATCGCACGCCTCCGCGTTCCGCACGCACCGGGTCCGGTAGTACAGCCACCTCCCGTCGGGCGAGAACGCGAACCCGAACACCCCCCACGCCACGGCCACGGGCTTCTCCCCCTCCGGCGCCCCGACGCGGGCGACGCCGAGGTCGACCGAGTAGCCGCCGCGGGTCGTGTGCTGGAGGAACGCCACGTGGCGGCCGTCGGACGCGAGCTCGACGTCGGACACGTTGCCGGCGACGGTCCTCGGCGCGAGATCCGGGCCGCCGACGCCGAGCGTCCCCGCCCGGACGCGAGGGTCGTACCGCTCGAGCCAGGCGAGGCGCGGCGCGGCGGTCGCCCACCGGAACTCCCCCACCTCGCGCGCGAGCACCACGTCCTTCCGACCCGGGCCGCCGAGGTGCAGGTTCCCCTGCCGTCCGGGGACGACGTCGGCGACGAAGGCCACCGTGCGCCCGTCGGGCCCGAAGGCGAACGAGGACGCCCCCTTTCCGAGGTCGTGCCTCGCGATCCGGTTCACGGTCTCGACGAGCCGCAGGACCGTGCCGTCCCTCCCGTGCACGGTGTAGGCGAGCACCGGGCTCGCCCGCGCGAACGCGTAGTCGCCGACCTGCCCGGGCTCGAGCGTCTCCGCGACGTCGAGGGCGCAGCCCGAGTACAGGAGCTCGCCGCCCGCCTGCTGCGACCGGCGCGCGACGAGCCGGACCTTCGCGCCGTCGAGGGATCCGCACGATGGGAACTCGATCGGGTTGAGGTCGAACGACGCGACCCGCTCCGCGCCCCGGACGGCCCGCGGCGCGGGCTCGCGGGGCAGCAGCACCCAGGCCTTCCCGCCTGCGACGTAGCCGAGCTCGCCGTGCGCGCCGTAGCCGAGGAACGTGACGCCCTCCGCGAGGGTCCGGGCCGCGGCGCCGTCCCAGAGGACGAGCGTCGCCGCCGCCGCGGCGTGGTCGTAGTCCGCCATGGAGACGAGGGCCTTGCCGTCGGGGCGCCACGTCACCCCCTGGGGCAGCGTCGTCACCCCGGAGGCCACCTTCGTCGCGGCGCCGCCCGCGGCCGGGACGACCCGGAGGTCGCAGCGCGCGGTGCGCGGCGGCAGGAACTTCGCGTTCACGTCCTCGCACCCGTCGAGGAGGGCGAGGGCCGAGCCATCCGGCGACGGCGCGAGGGCGCGGACCGGCGCGGCGTGGAGGAGCTTGCCGAGGCCCGGCGACGGCTCCGCCGCCTTCCCGGGCCGGCAGCCCGCCGCGGTCAGGGCGAGGGCGAGGGCGACGGTGACGGGACGGGTCCGGTGAGCCACGGCTCGATCTCCTTGCGCGCCCGCTCGGCGTACGCCTCCTTGCGCGCGGCCTTCCCGCGCAGGCGCCTGCCGTCCGCGGAGGTCCGCGAACCCGTAGCACGGGGATCGAGGGGCGGGAAGAGCGCGAACACCACGTTCGACGGTTGGTACGGGTAGCCGGACGGGTGGGCCTCGCCGGTGAGGTGGCGGTGGAGCGCCCCCATCGCGGTGGCCGGGGGCGGCGCGCGGAAGGGGCGGCCCGCGAGCCGGTCGAGGACGGCGCGCGCCGCGAGGAGCCCGCAGGCGGCCGACTCGACGTACCCCTCGACGCCGGTGATCTGCCCGGCGAAGAAGAGGTGCGGCCGCTCCCGCGCGGAGAGATCGGGGGCGAGGACGCGGGGCGCGTCGAGGAAGGTGTTCCGGTGGATCTGCCCGAGGCGGACGAACTCCGCCGCGGCGAGCCCCGGGACCAAGGTCCGGAAGATGCGCCGCTGCTCGGGCCAGGTGAGCCGCGTCTGGAAGCCGACGAGGTTGAAGGCGGTGCCGGCGACGTCCTCGCGGCGGAGCTGGACGACGGCGTGGGGGCGCCGCCCCGTGCGCGGGTCCTCGAGCCCCACCGGCTTCATGGGACCGTGGGAGAGGACCTCCAGCCCGCGCTCCGCCATCACCTCGATCGGCAGGCAGCCCTCGAAGTAGCGCGCCTCCTCGAAGCCGTGCGGCGCCACCTTCTCGCCGGCGACGAGCGCCTCGACGAAGGCGCGGTACTGGCCCTCGTCGAGCGGCAGGTTCAGGTAGTCGTCGCCGCTCCCCTTCCCCTACCGCGAGCGCGCGTAGGCGATCTCCATGTCGATGGAGTCGGCCGTCACGATGGGCGCGAGGGCGTCGTAGAAGTGGAGGCCTGCTCCGGCGAGCGCCGCGATCTCCGCCGCGAGCGCATCGGAGGTCAGCGGGCCGGTCGCGACGATGGCGCGGCCCGGGCGGCGACGGCAGCGTACGAACCTCGCCGCACCGGAGGGTCACGCGTGGGGCCCCCCGGAGGGCGGCCATCACGTGCGCGCTGAACCGCTCACGGTCCACTGCCAGGGCATCCCCCGCCGGGACGCGGGTCGCGTCGGCGGCGGCGAGGACCAGGCTCCCGAGCCGGCGGAGCTCCTCGTGAAGGAGCCCGACCGCGTTGCTCGGGTTGTCCGAGCGCAGCGAGTTCGAGCAGACGAGCTCGGCGAGGCCGTCGTGGACGTGGGCCGGGGACCGTCGCTCCGGCTTCATCTCGAGGAGGTCGACCTCGACACCCCCGCGGGCGAGCTGCCACGCGGCCTCGCTGCCCGCCAGCCCACCCCCCACGACCGTCACGCGCTGCGCCATGTCCCGGATCTCCCCGCCCCTGGCGGCCCAACGGCCTCGCGCTCACCGTTCTGCTCGCCCCGCGGTGGCCCCGCCTGAACCGGGTGCGCAGATTGCCCGCTGGGCGCATCAGCCGTCCCGGCGCCTGGGATTCTGGGGAGGCGGCGTCAGGCCGCACCCACGACGACGGGGCCCATGTATCGCCCCCTGGAGAGGATCGCAACGTGACCGTGAAGACCGCCGACGTGAAGGAGGATCTGCAGCGCCGCCGGCGCACGATCCTCGAGACGAGCCGCCGGGCCGACGCCGAGATCGACTCGCTCCGCTCGGCGGAGCGCGACCCCGAGTTCGAGGAGGGGGCGCAGTCCGAGCACGAGCAGTTCACGCTCGCCCGCCTCTCCGAGGTCCAGCGCCGGGAGATCCTCCAGATCGACGCGGCCCTCGCGCGCATCGAGGCGGGCGAGTACGGCGTCTGCCGGGACTGCGGCGGGGACATCGACCCGCGCCGGCTCTCGGCCCTGCCCTACGCGGTGCTCTGCACGGACTGCGCGGCGTCGCGCGAGCAGCGCACGCCGGGCGCGGTCGTGCAGGAGCCTCCCATCTGAGGACTCGCGGCTTCGGCCGCGAGTCCGAACGGTTCACTCTGAGGACTCGCGCCTTCGGGCGCGAGTCCGAACGGGAGACTTCCGGTCGATCAGTGGCGCCTGGTCGTCGGCGCCGCGTTCCCCGTTCACCCACGCAACGCGGCAGCTGCCGCGGCGAAGCCGCGGCGTCGTCCGACCGCGAGGGCGGGCGGGGCACGCGGTGAGGCGAGATCGAACGGGACCGAGACTTCGAACGACAGCCGCTCGGCGTCGGGCCCGACGGCCCGACGCCTCGGAATTAGTCGTTCTTGAGCACCATGAACTTGTACTCGCCGAGCTCCGCCTGGCCGGCGGTGTAGAGGACGTCCATCAGCGTGCGGTACGGGATCTTGCGATCCGCCACGACGTTGATGCGGCCCGCGAAGGGCGCGTCCTTGTTGTACCGGGCGATGTACTTCTGCTTGTCCACTTCCTTCTTGAGCGCGTCGTAGACCGCGCCCACGTAGAACGCGTCCGCCCGCTGCCCCTCCTTCGCCGCCGCGGGGATGAGGCCGCCCTGGACGTCGACGACCTTGCGGTCGTTCACCGTCACCTCCTTGAGGGAGACGGTGACGGTGATGTTCTCCTGCGGGTGGAGCTGGGTCGTCGACTGCGGGATCGTCAGGTCCGCGTTCATGTTCACGTTGATCGCGGACGCCTGGTAGGACTTGAGGAGGAAGACCAGGATGATGGTCATCATGTCCATCATCGCGACGATGTTGAGCTCGCGGATCTCGCCCGCGGCCTCGCGGACCTTGCGGCGGGCCTTCCGGTAGTTCCGCGCTTCCTTCTCGCGGCGGAGCTGCTCCTGGGACGGCGGGCGGGCGGGCGCGGTCGTCATCGGCTCATCCGATGAGCGAGAGGGAGACGTCGAAGAAGAGCGGCTTTCGCTCAATCTTCCCGTCCGGCGCCTTCACGCTCCCCTCGCGGCACGCGTCCATCGTCTGGATGAGGACGTCGTAGACGACGTCCGGATCCGCCGACAGGATGACCGCGGTCTCGTTCGGGAACTGCTCCTTGATCTTCTTCATCTGCTCCGACAGCGAGGCGTAGTCGTACTTGCCCTCGCGGAGCGGGATGGTGGGCGGGCGGGTCGCGTCCGGCGTCGCCGCCTCCTTGCCGAGGACCCCGCCGGCGCCGGCGACGAAGAAGCCCTGCCGCCCGATGGCGACGGTGAGGAGGAGCGGCGGCTTCTCCGGCTTGTCGCCGGCCGCGCCCGCCTCCGCGCCAATCTTCGGGGCGGAGACGTTCAGCACCCCGAGGGTGATGAGCCCCGTCATGCTGAGCAGCATGAACATGACGAGGTTCACGACGACGTCGAGGTACGGGACGATGTTGAGCTCGCCCGTGTGCTCTTCCTCGCGGATCCGGCGGCGCATGGGCTCGTTCTCGCTCGCGCGAGTTGCGGGCTAACCCGCGTTCTCGAGGGGGTTCGTCTCGCCCGCGCCGCGCCGGGACAGCCAGTTCTCCAGGCGGAGGGCGTTGAACTCGATCTCCTCGACCATCTGCTTCGCCTTCGAGGAGAGCATGAGGTGGGCGACGATGCACACCACCGCGATGGTGAGGCCGAACGCGGTGTTGTTCATGGCCTCCGAGATGCCCTTCGAGAGCATGAGCTGCTTCATCTCCGGGCTCGCGGCGCCGAGCGACTTGAAGGTGCCGATGAGGCCGGTGATGGTGCCGACGAGCCCGATGAGGGTCGCGATGTTCGCGAGGGACCAGAGCGGGGCGATCCGCTTGGAGATCCCCGGCGTCACCTCGAGCACGGCCTCCTCGAGCGAGCGCGCCACCTCCTGCTCGCCGCGGTTCGCGCGGGTGAGGCCGGCGCGGACCACCTTCGAGAGGGCGGCGTTCGGGGCCGCGTCGCAGAGCTTCACGGCGCGGTCCACGTTGCCGGAGAGGATGAGCTTCTGGACCTGGCTCATGAAGGGAGGCGCGTTCAGGTTGAGCTTGAACGCCAGGACGAGGATGCGCTCGACCACGATGGCGATCGCGACGGCGCTCGTCGCCACGTTCACGAACATGAACGGGCCGCCCTCTTTGAAGAACTCGGCCAGCGTCTGGAACATCGCTTCCCTCGGCTCAGGCGGGTAAGGAAAGCGCACCCTGTGTGCGCTTCGCCCGCGAATGGACAGCGGAATTTCTACCCGCACCCTGCCGGGAGGTCAAGCGGGCGAGACGCCGGCCGGCCGCGCGGGAGCGAAACGGCCGAGGGTTGCTCGCGAGATTCCGGTGCGGTCATCGGGCGCGGGGACGGTCCCGGACGATCGAAGACGCGGCCGGGATCGGAGCGGCGCCCCCGTCGTCTGCGGGCGTCTCCCGGCGGCGCTACCCGGTCTTCGTCTCCGCCTGCGGCGGCGCCTCGCGGCGGTAGTCGCACTCCTTGTTCGGGCAGGCGACGAACGGGCCGGTCTTCTTCGAGAACTTGTCGAGGAGGTAGGCGCTGCCGCACTTCGGGCAGGCCTCGTTCCGCGGCCGGTCCCAGGAGACGAAGTCGCACTTGGGGTACGACGAGCAACCGTAGAAGGTCCGGCCGCGCTTCGAGCGCTTCTCGCTCACGTACCCGCCGCAGGCCTTCGGGCAGGTCACGCCGATGGAGACCGGCTTCGTGCCCTTGCAGTCGGGGTAGCGGGTGCAGGCGAGGAACCGCCCGAACCGGCCGCGCTTCATCACCATCGGGGCGGCGCACTCCGGGCACTTCTCGTCGACCGGGATCTCCTCCTCCTTCACCGGGACGATCTTCCCGTCCTCCTCGCGCCGGAAGTTCATGGTGTTCCGGCACTCCGGGTACCCGGGGCAGGCGAGGAACTCGCCGTTGCGCCCCCACTTGATGACCATGGCTTGCGCTCGCACTTCTCGCAGACGAGGTCGGTCTCGATCTCCTGCTTCTTCACGTTGCGCATGTTCTTCTTCGCGTTCGCGAGGTCGTCCTTGAACGTCCCGTAGAACTCGCGGAGCACCGCCTGCCACTCGGCGTTGCCCTCCTCGATCCCGTCGAGCTTCTCCTCCATCCCGGCGGTGAAGGCGACGTCCATCTCCCGCGGGAAGGCGCGGACGAGCTCGTCCGTCACGAGCGACCCCGAGGTGCGTCGGCTTGAAGTTCTTCTCCACCTTCTCCACGTAGGTCTTCTCCTGGATGGTCTCCAGGATCGCCGCGTAGGTCGAGGGCCGGCCGATGCCGCGCTGCTCCATCTCCTTCACGAGCGACGACTCGTTGTAGCGGGGCGGCGGCTGGGTGAAGTGCTGCTCGGGGTTGAGCTTCACGAGCCGGAGCTCCTCGCCCTGCTCGAGGGGCGGGAGCTGCCGCTCCACGTTCTTCGCGCCCTCCTCCCGCTCGGTCTCGTCCTTCTTCTCCTCCTCGGCGCCGGCCTCCTCCTCGGGCGGCTTCGCGCCGTACACCGCGAGGTAGCCGGGGAACTTGAGGATGGAGCCGGTGGCGCGGAACGTCGCCCGGCCCGCCGAGATGTCCGCGGCGGTCTGGTCGTAGACCGCCGGCACCATCTGGCAGGCGAGGAACCGGTTCCAGATGAGCTCGTAGAGCCGGTACATGTCCCGCTCGCCGATGGCGTCGAAGAACGGGGCGACGCGCTCGGGCGTCCACTCGAGGTTGGTCGGCCGGACCGCCTCGTGGGCCTCCTGCGCCGACTTCTGCCTTGGTCTTGAAGACGTTCGGCGGTCTCGGGGAGGTGGTCCTTCCCGTACTTCTCGCCGATGAAGACGCGGGCGGCGTCCACCGCCTCGGTGGAGAGCCGGACCGAGTCGGTGCGCATGTAGGTGATGAGGCCGACCGTCTCGTCGCCGAGCTCGACGCCCTCGTAGAGCCGCTGGGCGAGGGTCATCGTCTTCTTGGCGGTGAAGCCGAGGCGGTTCGCCGCCTCCTGCTGCAGCTTCGCGGTGGTGAACGGGCGGCGGCGGGTTGCGCCGCCGCTCCTTGCGGTCGACGGTCTCGACGGTGAAGCGCGCGCGCTCCACGTCGGCGGCGAGGGCCCTCGTGGTCTCGCCCTCCTTCAGCTCCGCCTTCTTCCCGTCCACCTTCCAGAGCTTCGCGCGTGAACTCCGGCGGCAGCCGCGCGGCGAGGTCGGCGTCGAGGGACCAGTACTCCTCGGGCTTGAACGCCTCGATCTCGCGCTCGCGCTCCACCACGAGGCGCACCGCGACCGACTGCACCCGCCCGGCGGAGAGGCCGCGGCGGACGTTGTCCCAGAGCAGCGGGCTGATCTGGTAGCCGACGATCCGGTCGAGGATCCGCCGCGCCTGCTGCGAGTCGAACTTCTTGCGGTCGAGGTCGATGCGGGTGCTCGATCGCCTTCTGGATCGCGTTCTTCGTGATCTCGTTGAAGAGCACGCGGCGAACGCGCGCGTCGCCGCCGCCGGCGCCCAGCTCCTCGGAGATGTGCCAGGCGATGGCCTCGCCCTCGCGATCGGGGTCGGTCGCGAGGAAGACGCGGGCGGCGGTGCGGGCGGCGCGCTTGATCTCGGAGAGGACCTTCGCCTTCCCCTTGATGACGTCGTACTCGGGCTCGAAGGAGCCGCCCTCGATGTCGACGCCCATCTTCGACTTCGGGCAGGTCCTTCACGTGGCCCACCGAGGCCAGGACGTCGAAGGCGCGCCCCAGGTACTTCTTGATGGTCTTCGCCTTCGCGGGGGACTCGACGATGACGAGGCTCGGCCCTCGCCTCGACGCCCTTGCGGGCCCGCTTCGTGGCCGCCGGGGCCTTCTGCCACGGCGGCGGGCCTTCGCCGCCTTCGCGCCGCCTTCGGCTTCGCCGCGGCCTTCGACCTCGCCCTTCGCCGTCTCCGTCGTCGCTCTCGCCATCCGTCTCCTCTAGTTTCGGCGCAGAAAGTAGTGGCCCGGCCGCTGCTCGCACAACCCGCGCACCTCGAGGGCCAGGAGCGCCCGCGAGCGCCGCGCCCGCGGCGAGCCCCGCGGCGCGCGCGACCTCGTCGGCGTGGCGCGGCTTCCGCGCGAGCGCCGACGAGGATCGCCGACTCGTCCGCCCGGCGGGGGCCGCGGAGCGGCAGCTCGCCGGCTCCAGCGGGACGTCGAGCCCGATCGCCGCGAGCACGTCCGCCGCCGACGCGACCGCGCGGGCTCCGCCCCGGAGGAGCGCCGTCGGTCCCGCCGAGAGCGGGTCCCGAACGTCGCCCGGGCACGGCGAGCACCGGCACGCCCTGCGACCGCGCCCAGGCGGCCGTGATGAGCGCGCCGCTGCGCTCCCCCGCCCGCACCACCACCACGCCTCGCGACAGCCCCGACACGATCCGGTTCCGCGCGGGGAAGTTCGAGCGCACGCCGGGCGTCCCGTCCGGCGTATTCCGAGAGGAGCGCCCCGCCCGCCTCCAGGATCGCGGCGAAGAGCGCCCGGTGGCTCGGCCGGGTAGGCGACGTCGACGCCCGTACCCGAGGACCGCGATGGTGTGGCCGCCCGCCTCGAGCGCCGCCGCGTGGGCGATCCCGTCGATGCCGAGGGCGCCTCCCGAGACGACCGACACGCCGGCGCGGGCGAGCCCCGCCGCGATCTCGCGGGCGAGGTCGGCGCCGTACTCGTCCGTGGCCCGGGAGCCGACCAGCGCGACGCGCCGCCGGTCCCCGAGGGAGCCGCGTAGCCGCAGCTCGGCCGGCCGGCCGGCGATCCGCGCGAGCGCGTCGGGGTAGTGGCCGTCTCCCGGCCGGAGGGTGCGCGCCGACTCCATGGAGCGGGGCCATATACCGGCGGGGTGACAGCCGGTCAAGGCGGGGGCCTGCACGGACCGGGCCGGAAAGTGACCGAAATAGCCCCGCTGCAGGCGCCGGAACGGCCCCGCGACGGGGTCGAAAAAGGCGAGCGCCGCAGGGCCCTTAGTTGCCGCCAGAGCCCTGGTCCGGCCGCATCTCGATCCGGTCCCCCAGGAGGAGCTCCTTGAGGCTCCTCGTGACGAGCGCGGTGGAGGCGTGCTCCTTCACGTCGACGACGAGGAGCTGGCCGACCGCCTCGATGGGCAGCGCGTCGTCCCAGGTCCCCCGGCGCAGGTCCCTGGCGTACTGATCGCCCGAGCGGAGGACCGTGAAGACGTTCCCCTCCTCGACGCCGTCCCGCTCGCCGCGGTCGATGAAGACCATGTGGTGCTCGCCGTACTGGGTGACGATGTCGGACTGCGCGCCGATGATCTGGCCCTCGACCGTCTTCTTGTTCGGGCGCCGCTCGACGGCCCGGTAGAACTTCTGGGTCCACGGGCCCAGGAGCGCGCCGCGCTCGATGGGCTCGAAGGCGGAGACGATGGTGAGGGTCGCGGCGCGGTCGTCCAGCGCGACGACCTTCGCCGCGCCGAGGATCTGCGACTGGTACCCGAAGATCTCCGTCTCTGAGCTCGGGTGCCGGACCGCCCGCTTCGTCTTGTAGATGACGTAGGTCTCGCCGACCTTCACGTCGGCCGGCTTGTCGAACTTGGCGTAGGCGCGGTCGAACGTCGCGAGCATCGCCTTCTCCTCGAAGGCGGCGGTGATCGCGCCGGACTCCGCGAGCTCGCGCGGCGTGACGAACGTGTCGTGGAGGGCGAACCGGTTGCGTTGCGGGACGAAGCCGATCTTGTAGGGCCCCGCCACCGCCACCGCGTCGGTCTGCTCGATCGTCGCCGGCAGCTTGAAATCGGCGCGCGAGAAGTCCTCGAGCTCCTTCGCCGGAGCGTCGGCGAGATCCTCCTCGGCCTCGGCCTGCTCCTCGGCGGTCGCCGCCGCGACCGGCGTCCCCGGACCGACCGGCTCGACGCGCGTCGGCGCCTCCTCGGCGCCGGGGTAGAACTTCAGGACGTTGCCCGGGTAGATCCAGTGCGGGTTCGAGATCTCCGGGTTGTACGACCAGATCTTCGGCCAGTACCACGGGTTGTTGAGGAATCGCCCGGAGAGGTCCCAGAGCGTGTCGCCCGGCTTGATCGTGTAGGTGTCCGGCGGCGGGACCGCCTCGGTCACGGGCGCCTGCGCGTCGGGCGCGCGAGTCGCGTCCCCGGGGCCGGACGGGCGCTGCGCGGCCGGGAGGTCCGGCGGGGGCGCCGCCACGGCTGGCCCGCCCTCCGGGACCGGACGGGGCCCGGTGGAGCCCTGCGCGAGCGCGAAGGCGGGGACGAGCGCCAGCAGGGCGACGAGGGTCGTGCGGGTCATGGACCGCTCCTTCCCGGACCGTCCGGCGTGACGCCGGCGTGCCCGGAGATCGTGGCGAGGCGGGTCCCGGCGCGCTCCGCGGCCGGGGTCCTCGGGAACTCGGTGACGACGCGCTCGAGCAGCCTGCGCTCGGCGTCGGGCGCCCCGCGGCGGGACTCGCACCAGGCGAGCCGCTCGAGGGCGTCGGAGAGGGCGTCGCCCGCCGGGTAGTCGGCGGCGGCGCGGCGGGCGAGGTCGCAGGCGGCGTCGCCGCGCCCGACCTCGGCGGCGGCGGTCGACGCCTCGACGAGCGCGTTGTCCGCGGAGGGGTGACGCGGGTAGCGCGCCGCGAACTCCTCGAGGGCGCGGGCCCGATCGCCGCCGGTGCGGGCGCGCGCCTTGCGGAGCTCGGCGTCCGCGTCGGCGGCGAGGTCGCGGCCGTGGCGCCGGGTGAGCGCCTCGACGCGGTCCGGATCGGGGTCGGCGATGGCGACCGTGGTCGGGACCGGCGGCGGCGAGCGGCCGGTCCGCGGTGACGCGGGTCTCGGCTCGACGCGGACCACCGCGAGGTCCGCCGGGATCACCGGCGCCGGCTCCCTCGCCGGCGGGGCGGGATCGGCGGCGCGGGTCGCGCGGGCGTGGAGCGCGTCGACCTGCCCGGACAGGGCGTCGACCCGCCGGGTGAGGTCCTCGTTCGCCGCGCGCAGCGAGCGCACCTCGGCCTTCAGGGCCTCGGTGTCCCGGCGCGCGGCGTCCCCTCCCCCCGCGCAGCCGGCGAGGGCGAGGAGCGCCGCGCAGACCTCTGGCGCGAGCGGTCGCAAGCTCGGAAAAGTGTAGGGGAGTCTGGGATTTCGTCAAGGAACGCTCCCCCCGCGCGTGGGTGGGCGTGGGGCGATGAACGCCATCTGGCGACCGGTCCGTCCGGCGTCCCGGCGGTGGGAGAAGAAGAGCCCGGACTCGCAGGACGTGCACCGGCCGAGCACCTCGATCCGGTCGGGCCGGACGCCGGCGCCGGCGAGGATCCGGGCGTTGGCGTCCCAGAGGTCGAGCCGCGGGCGCGGACCGGCGCGGACCACCGCCTCCCCGACCTCGTCCCGGAACCGGGCTGCGAGATCGTCCGAGACCTCGTAGCAGCACGGGCCGATGGACGGCCCCACGACCGCGAGGAGGCGCTCCGCCGGGGCGCCGGCGCCGGCGAGCGCGGCCACCGCCTCGGCCGCGGCGCGGGCGAGGGTCCCGCGCCAGCCCGCGTGCACCGCGGCGACCGCGCCGGTCTCCGGGTCCGCGAGGAGGACGGGCACGCAGTCCGCGATCGAGACGCAGGCCGCGACGCCCTCGGTCGTGGAGAGGACGACGTCCGCCTCCTCGATCGGCGCGCACGCGACGCCGGCGCGGACCACCCGCGCGCCGTGCACCTGCCGGACCCGCGCGAAGCCGAGCCCGGTGAACCCCTCGAGCCTCCGCCAGTTCTCCGCGACGGACGCCGGGTCGTCCCCGACCGCGCCCCCGAGGTTCAGCCGGTCGAAGGGCGGATCGGACACCCCGCCGGCCCGGGTGGTGAAGCCGTGCCGGAACGCGGCGAGCAGCGGGCTTTCGAGGAGGTCCATGGGTCGTGTATGAAAGAGGGCTCCCCCATGCTCTACGTCCGGCGCTCCATCGGTCGCAAGCTCTCGCTGGCGGTGGGGCTGCCGTCGCTCGTCTTCACCCTCGCCGGGACGCTCTGGCTCCGCGAGGAGACGGCGCGCGTCGCGCCCGGGATGGAGCCCGTCTACGGGGTGGCCCTCGTCGCCCTCGGCGTCTTCGCGCTGGCGATGGCCGTGACGTTCACGCTCGTGATCCGGGTGTTCGTGCGCAACCCGCTGAAGCGGCTGGTCGCGGCGATGAAGCGGGCCCAGGCCGGCGACTTCCTGCACCGGGTCCCGGTGGAGAGCTCGGACGAGATCGGCCGGCTCGCCCGGACCTACAACGAGACCCTGGCGGCGCTCACCGACCTCAACGCGCGGCGGATCGAGGACGCCCTCGCGATGGACGCGCTCCAGCGCGAGGTCGCCGTGAAGGAGGCGGTGTCGGAGGCGGTGGAGCGCCGCGCCCGTGAGCTGTCCTTCCTCGTGGACCTCGGACGGTCCCTCGCGTCGACCCTCGAGCTCGAGCCGCTCCTGCGCGCCCTGGTAGAGCGCGTCGTCCGGGGCCTCGGCCTGGAGGCGATGGAGGTGCTCCTCGTCGAGGAGGCGACCGGGGACCTCGTCGTCCGGGCCGTGCACGGCCCCGGCGGGCACGAGCCCGGCGACCGCGCTCCGCGCCGGCGCGCCCCTCCCCGGGTTCGAGACCCGCCCGCTCCTGCAGGTGGAAGAGCCGGTCGGCCTCCTCGCGCTGCGGCGCCCGGGCGGCGCGCCGGTGGACGCCGACGACGAGCGGCTCGTGGACTCGGTGGCGGGGCTCGCCGCGATCGCGATCGCGAACGCCCGGCTCCACCAGCAGATGGTGCGGCTCTCGCAGACCGATGCCCTCACCGGCGCGCACAACCGCCGGAGCCTCTTCGCCCGCCTCGACCAGGAGCTCGAGCGGAGCCGCCGCTTCGAGCACGGCATGGCGATCGCCCTCGTCGACGTGGACCGCTTCCGCCAGTACAACGAGGCCTCCGGCCACGACGCCGGCGACGCGGTGCTCCGGAAGGTGGCGCTCCTCCTCGGGGGCGCGGTCCGCCGGGTGGACCTCGTCGCGCGCTCCGGCGGCGAGGAGTTCGCGGTGGTGCTCGCCCGCGCCGACCGCGCCGCGGCCGTCGCCGCGGCGGAGAAGCTCCGGGGCACGGTGGAGCAGGCGGCGCTGCCTTACCCCGCCTCCGAGGCGGGCCGCGTCACCATCTCGGTGGGGTTCGCGGTGTTCCCCGAGGACGGCCAGGACGTGGGGGCGCTCGTGGACGCGGCGGACGCGGCGCTGTTCGCGGCGAAGCGCGCCGGCCGGAACGCCGTGCGTGGCCACGAGCCCGGGATGCGCGTCCACCCGGACCGCCGCCGCGACGCCCGCGTCACCGCCGACGCGGAGATATGAGCCCGCTCACTCGTCGTCGGTGACGGCCGGGGCGGGCGCCGCCGCGGGCTGCGGCTGGACGACGTTGCGCCCGCCCTTGGCGCGGGAGAGCTCGAGCTCGAGGGCCTTCTCGCGGCGGGCGTGCTCCTGGAGCGCGGCCTGGAGCCGCTGGAGCTCCTGGGCGCGGAGCTGATCGCGCCGGGAGAGCTCGTCGCGGAAGCGCGCCTGCGCCTCCTCGACCGCCTTCACCGCCCGGGCCTCGGCCTCGCGCCGCTCCGCCGCGAGCTGCTCGATCCGGCGGGCGCCGTCCGCGGCGCGCGCCTCGGCGGCGGAGGCGCGCGCCGTCAGCTCCTTCTCGACCCGCGCGCGAGCCTGCCCGGCGACGAGGAGCTGCGCCTCGACCTCCTGGACGCGGGCGCGCGCGGCCTGCGCGAGCCCGGCCTCGCGGACCGCCTGCTCGGCGCGGGTCGCGAGCTCCTGGGCCCGCGCCTCGGCGCGGCTCACCCGGGACTGGAGGTCGGCCTCGATCCGCTGCCGCTCGCGCTGGGCGCCCTGGGAGCCCAGCTCGAGCTCCCGGACGCGCCCCTCGGCGCGCTCCGCGCGCGCCTCCGCGGCCTGGCCCGCCGCGAGCGCCTCCTCGACGCGCCGCCGGAGCTCGGCCGCCGCGTGCTCGGCCGCGTCGCGGGCGGCGGCGAGGGACGCCATCCGCTCCTCGGTCTCGACCGCCCGGCGCCGGGCCTCCTCGGCGCGGGACGCGACGGCCTCGGCGGCGGCCCGCTCGCGCCGCTCGGCGGCGCGCAGCGCCTCGTCGCGCGCTGCGAGCTCCTTCTGGACGGCCTCCTCGCGCCCGGCCCGCTCGCGCCCGAGGGTCTCGAAGCGCGCGTGGAGCGCCTCCGCCGCCTCGGTCTTCTTCGACAGCTCGGAGAGGAGCTCCTCCTCGCGGCGCGCGTGCTCCCCCTCGACGGCGGCGAGGTGCCCGCGAGCCCGCCGGTCGGCCTCCGCGCGCGCCTCGATCTCGGCCCGGAGCTCGCCCTCGACGCGGGCCCGCTCGGCCTCGGCGCGGGTCCGGGCCTCGGCCTCGGTGCGGGCCTCCTCGACGAGCCCGGCCCGCTCCGCTTCGCGGGCCTCGAGCTCGGCGGCGAGCGCGTCGCGCTGCGTCCGCGCCTCGTCCCGCTCGGCGCTCGCGGCGGCGAGCCGGCCCTCGAGATCGACGACCCGGGCCGACGCCTCGGACGCGGCCCTGGCGAGCTCCTCGATCCGTGCCGAGGACGTCGCCCGGAGCTCGGCCGCCTCGGCCTGGACCGTCTCGCCCTCGGCCCGCGCCGCGGCGAGCCCGGCCTCGGCCTCGGCGATCCGCGCCTCCAGCTCGGCGCCCCGGCGCTCCGCCTCGCGCGAGAGGGCGTCGAGGGCCTCCCGGCGCGCCTTCAGCTCGCCCTCGAGCTCCTCGATCCGCCGGGTCCGGTCGGCGCCGCGCGCCGCCTCCTCGGCGAGGGCGGCCTCGGTCCGCGTCATCTGCTCGGTGCGAGCCGCCACCTCCGCCACGAGCTCGCCCTCGCGACGCTGGGCGCCGCGCCGGAGCTCGGCCGCGGCGTCCGCGGCGCGGGCCGCCTCGGCGCGCAGCGCCTCGGCCTGCGACTCGGCGGCGGCGCGGGCCGCCTCCGCGGCCGACCGGACCTCGACGAGCTCGGCCTCGAGCGCCCCGGTCCGCTCCCGCTCCGCGGCGAGGCTCGCCGCCAGGGCGGCCTCGTGCTCGGCAGCGGCGGCCTCGGCCTCGGCGCCCCTCGCGGTGAGCCGCGCCACGTCGGCGCGCGCCGCCTCCACCGTGTCGGCGAGGCTCCGGACCCGCTCCTCCGCGTCGAGCAGCCGTGCGGCGAGGGCGTCGCGCTCGGCCGCGACGCGGGCCGCCTCGGCGCGCGCGCCGTCGAGCGCCTCCGACCCGGCCTCGAGCTCGGCCTCGCGCGCCGAGAGGGCGGCCTCGCGGTCGGCGAGCGACTGCCGGACGGCGTCCCGCTCCCGCCCGGCGCCCTCGGCGAGGCCGCGCTGCCGGTCGGCCTCCTCCCGCGCCTCGGCGAGCTCGGTCCGCTGCGCGATCTCGGCGGCGGCCGCCGCCGCCCGGGCGCCCTCGAGGGCGGACTCGAGGGCGGCCGCCCCGGCCCGGGCCTCGGCGAGGGCCTCGCCCGCCGCGGCGAGGGCCCGCTCGGCCTCGTCGGCGCGCCGGGCCGCGTCGCGCGCGGTCTCGAGCGCCTCGCGCTCGGCCCCGACGTGCTCGGCGACCTCGGCGCGGCGGGCCTCCTCGAGCTCGAGCCGCAGCTCCTCCTCGCGCTCGGTCATCTCGCGGGAGAGGGCCTCCACCTCGCCCTCGAGCGACCCGATCTGCTGGAGGTGGTCCTGGATCTCCCGCGAGAGGTCGTCCTCCCGGGCCCGGGCGCCGTCGCGGAACTGCCGGTACTCGTCCTCGAGGAGCCGCACCTTCTGCTCGCGCTCGCGGAGCACCGCCTCGCGCTCGTCGATCCGCGCCTGCCACGCCGACGCGGCCTCCCGGGCCCGCGCGCTCGCCTCGTCCCGCGCCGCCTCGGCCTCGGCGAGGGAGGCCTCGAGCTCCCGCGCCCGCTCCTCCTGCGCGGCCCGGGCCCGCTCGGCCTCGGCGCGCGAGCTGGTCGCGCTCCGCGGCGAGGGCCCGCTCGCGCTCCTCCGCCTGCGCCCGCGCCTTCGCGTGGGCGGCGTCCGCGGCCTCGAGATCCCCGCGGAGCGTCCGGAGGGCCGCGTCGAGGGCGCCGCGCTCCCGCTCGGCGGCGTCGAGACGGACCGCCGCCGCCCGCGCCGCCTCCTCCGCCTCGCGGCGGGTCCGCGCCAGGGCCTCCGCGACCGCGGCGCCCTCCTCGGTCCGGCGGGCGAGCTCGGCCTGGAGCTCGACCTCGCGGGCGCCGGAGCGCTCCACCTCGGCGCGCGCCTGCCGCTCGAGCCGGACGAGCTCCTCCTGCGACTCGGTCAGGGCGAGCTTGCGCTGGGCGAGGTCGTCGTCGCGCCGCCGCAGCTCGCGCTCGAGCTCGTGGTTCCGCCGCTCGTTCCCGGCGACCACCTCGATGAGCTCCTTCTCCTGCCCGAACTTCTCGAGGAGCAGCCCGTCGATCGACGCGCCGAACTCGCGCTCCTTCTGGACGAAGAGGTCGCGGGCCTCGCCGAGCCGGCGCAGGAGGTCCTCGACCTGGTTCTTCAGCCCCTGCACCTCGACGTCGCGCCCGTGCATCCGCTCGCCGAAGGTGGACAGCTCGCGCTCGCGGACCTCCCAGATCTCGGCGAGCCGGGCGAGCTGGGCCTCGCGCCACTTGAGATCCTCGCGGAGGAGCTGGAGCCGGCCCTCCGGCGACTGGAGCAGGTCGCGCCGGGGCGGCGGACGGCGCCGGGTCGACTCCGCCACGAGCTCGTCGCGCCGCTCGGCGATGGACTGGAACACCCGGTCGGCGAAGAGCCGGTCCTCCTCCGTCACGACCGAGCGCGCCTCGCGGCGCGGCACCGGCGGGGGACCGGGCTCGGCGGGGGCGGCGCCGTCGGCGGGCTCCGGCGGAGTCGCCTCGGACGGGACCTCGTCGAGCGCGTCGTCCTCGACGACCGCGTCGTCCGCGCTCTCGACCGGCTCGGCCGCGGCGAGGATCGACCCCGACAGGACGCGCAGCGCGGCGGTGTCGAGGGGCATCGCGAGGTAGCCGTTCGCGGCCCAGGGGGTCCGGGCGTGCTCGGCGAGGGACTCCGGGGGCGTCTCGGACGAGTAGAGCACCAGCGGGAGCCGGGCCGTGGTCGGTTCGTGCCGCAGCCGGGCGCAGAGCGAGAACCCCGAGAGGTCCGGCAGCTCGGCGCGGACGAGGACGAGGTCCGGGCGGCGCGTCACGATCTCGCGCTCCGCCTCGGCGGCGCTCCCCGCGACCCGCGTGGCGCAGCCGTCCTCCTGGTACAGCGACGCCAGCGACAACGCGAAGGCGTTGTCGGGCTCGACGATGAGGACGCGCTTCGATTCCATCGCGGGCTCCGGGCGGGAGCCCGGACGGGCTCGGAGTGTATCCCCGCCCCCGACGCCAATCTAGCCATCGAGCGACGACGCGCCGGACGGGATCCCGCGGCGCGCGGGGCGCTCCCGGGCCGTTGCCGGCGCGAGGGAGCGGTACGACTCTGCGTTCGAGCCAGGCTCCGGCCGGGACCACATGCACGCACCTCTCCTCCTCCTGTCGACGCTCCTCGCCGCCTCCCCCGTGCGCGCGCGCCACGGCCCCGAGAACCTCCTCGCGGGCCCTGCGCGGTGCGTGCTGCGATACCTCGACGCCGTGCGGCTCGCCGGCCCGCGCGTCGTCGCCCTGCGCGGCCGCCGGCTCCCGCCCCCCGACGAGCGGGCCTACGCCGGGGCGCGGCGGCTCACCGCGCCCCGGACCCTGGAGGAGATCGACCGCCGCGCCGCACGGGGCGAGGGCCACCCCCTCGCGCCGTGGCGAGACGCGGCCCGCGCCCACGTCCTCGAGTCCTTCCAGCTCGTGGCCGCGCGGCGCGCCCCCCGCGGCGCGGCGGTGGTCACGGTCCGGGAGCGGTACTGGCTCGGAGACCCCGAGTCCGCCCTCGACCGGACGATGTCGGAGTACCTCGTCGCACGGGTCAACGGACTGTGGAGGGTGGTCGACCGGCGCCCCGGCGGCACCTTCGACGACGTCGACGTCGCCGGGGGGTACGCGGGATTCTTCGACGCGACGCGCCCCGCCCGGTAGATTCCCGGCGTGGCCGCGCCGCGCACGATCGTCATCGGGGACGTCCACGGCTGCCTCGCCGAGCTCCAGGAGCTCCTCGCCGCCACCGCGCCGGGCCCAGGCGACCGGCTCGTCTTCCTCGGGGACCTCCTCGATCGCGGCCCGGACCCCGTCGGCGTCCTCGCGGCTCGTCCGCTCTCTCGGCGCCGAGTGCATCCTCGGCAACCACGAGGAGAAGCACCTGCGCTACGCCGCCCACGAGGCGCGCCGGCGGACCGATCCCAGGTACCGCAACCCCATGCGCCCCTTCGATCCCAAGCGGGCGTCCGAGCACGCGCGGCTGACGCACGAGGACCTGCTCTGGCTCGCGTCGCTGCCACGCTGGCTCGGCCTCGGGGGCCGGTGGATCGCGGTGCACGGCGGGCTCGTCCCCGGGCTCCCGCTGTCCGCGCAGCCGCCGGACTGGGCGGTGAAGCTCCGCTACGTCGACGCGGCGGGCCGCCCGGTGCCCCGGGAGGTGGGGGACGCGGGCGCCCCCGGCGTCCGGCGCTGGGCCGAGGCGTGGACCGGCCCGGACTCGGTGGTCTACGGCCACTTCCCGGTCGGCCGCGGCGAGACCCGGCGGGACGAGCCGCGCCCCGGCGTCGTCTGCCTGGGGATTGACACGGGGTGCGTGTACGGCGGCGCCCTCACCGCCCTCGTCCTCCCCTCCGGCTTGTCCCCGGATCTCCGCAGCCCCGCGAAGCGGGGCCCTGGAGGGGAAGGCCTCGTCCAGGTCGCGTCGCGGCAGCGCACGCACGCCGCGCCCGACGCCGAGGACTGAACGCCCGTCATCCCGCGCGCGCGGCGGCGAGGACCTCGCCGCGCCGCTCCCGCGCCCGGGCGAGGTCTGCCTCGTGCTTCAGGACGAGCCCGAGGGTCTCGTCGAGGAGCGCCGGCTCGAGGGCGCCCGCGCCGAGGAGGGCGAGGGCGCGGACCCAGTCGAGCGTCTCGGAGACCGACGGCGGCTTGCGCAGGTCGAGCGTCCGGAGCTTCGCGACCGCCGCGACCACCGCCCGGGCGAGCCCGTCCGCCGCGCCGGGGACCCGCGCCCGCACGATTGCGAGCTCCCGTGCGCGATCCGGCAGGTCCACGTGGAGATGGAGGCAGCGCCGGCGGAGGGCGTCCGACAGCTCGCGCGCGCCGTTCGAGGTGAGGACCACCCGCGGCACGGAGCGCGCGCGCAGCGTCCCGAGCTCCGGCACCGTCACCGTCCACTCGGAGAGCACCTCGAGGAGGAACGCCTCGAGCTCGGGGTCCGCCTTGTCGAGCTCGTCGACGAGGAGGAGCACCGGGGTCTCGGCGCGGATCGCCCGGAGGATCGGCCGGGGCAGGAGGAAGCGCTCCGAGAAGAAGACCTCCCCTTCCGCCGCGATCCGGTCCGCGGCCTCGGCGAGGCTCGTCGCGCCGCGCACCGCCTCGCCGACGCGGCCCGAGAGGAGCTGCGCGTAGAGGAGCTGCTTGCCGTACTCCCACTCGTAGAGCGCCCGCGCCTCGTCGAGCCCCTCGTAGCACTGGAGCCGGATGAGCGGCCGGCCGGTGGCCTCCGCGAAGGCGCGGGCGAGCTCGGTCTTGCCCACCCCCGCGGGCCCCTCGACGAGCATCGGCTTCTCGAGGCGGTCCGCGAGGAACACCGCCGTCGCGACCTCGCGGGACGGCAGGTAGCCCGCGTGCGCGAGCGCCGCCGCGACCTCGTCGACCGAGCCGAGCATCGCGGGAACGGTAAGGCGGGGGGCCCGGCACGGCCCGCCGCGCGGGCGCACCCGGGCGTGGCGCGGCAGGTGACGTCTACGGCCCCGTCCCACGCCGGGTGCGCGCAGCCGCGTCATCGCGCCCGGGCGGGGGCCCCGCGGGCTCAGAGATTCGACGCGGACCCGGAGCGGCCCGCCCGTGACGTCGACCACCTCCGCGGCGGCGCCGCCGGGGCCGCGCACGAACCGGAGCGTGACCCGGGCGGCCCCGACCCGGAGCCCCTCGAGCACGACCTCGTCGAGCCAGGCCGGCAGCCGCGGCGCGACGACGTGGAGCGTGCCGCGCGGCGCGTCGGGGAAGAGCCCGAGCGACGCGCGCAGGAGCAGGAACCACGCCGCGCTCGACCAGGCCTGGGGCGAGCACGCCACCGGATAGTGCACGGGGAACCGGCCCCCCTCGCGAGGCAGGCCGCAGAAGAGCTCCGGCAGCCGCTGGTGGCGGAAGTGCTGCGCCGTCTGCCAGAGCGCGGTGAGGACGGTGCCCGCCTCGGCGGTGAGGCCGTAGGTCGCGAGCCCCATCGCGCAGAGGGCGTTGTCGTGGGGCCAGACGGTCCCGTCGTGGTAGCTCAGCGGGTTGTAGGCGGCCTGGCCGGCGGCGAGCGTCCGGATCCCCCACCCGCTCCACAGGCCGGGACCGAGGAGCGAGGCCGCGACGAGGCGGGCCCGCGACTCGTCCACCGCCCGCGACAGGAGGAGGTGGCCGGGGTTCGAGGTCACGGCGTCGACCTGCCGCTTCGCGCCATCCAGGGCGAGGGCGTAGGTCCCCCGCTCCGGCATCCAGAGCGACTCGAGCGCCTCCGAGGTCGCCCGGGCGGCGGCCCGCTGGCGCTCCGCCTCCACGCGTCGCCCCCGGCGCTCGAGCAGCTCCGCGGCGCGCCGGCGCGCGTCGATGGCGTACCCCTGCACCTCCACGAGCGCGACGGGCGGCTCGGCGCGGGAACCGTCCGCGAAGGGGACGCCGTCGGGCTGTCCTTCCAGCCCTGGTTGCGGAGCCCGTTCGGCGTGCGGCGCCCGTACTCGACGAGCCCGTCGCCGTCCCGGTCGGCGGAGTCGTCGAGCCACCGGAGCGCGGCCTCGGCGGCGGGCCAGAGCGCGTCGACCGTGCCGGTGTCGCCGGTCCAGCGCTCGTACTCCGCGAGCAGCACGAGGAACAGCGGCGTCGCGTCCACCGAGCCGTAGTACGGCGAGTGCGGCACCTCGCCGGCGGCGGCCATCTCCCCGAAGCGCAGCTCGTGCGGGATCTTCCCCGGCTCCGCGTCGCGGCGCCGGATCGTCCTCGCGCGCCTGGAGGCGCGCGAGGAAGCGGAGCGCGTCGCGGGCGACCTCGGGCGTCGCGAGGAGCGCCTCGAACCCGGTGAGGAGCGCGTCGCGCCCGAACGGGCACGTGTACCAGGGGATCCCGGCGGAGACGACCGGATCGCCGAAGTGGTGGACCGTGAGCGCCTTCAGGTCCGCCACGGCGTGGGCGAGGGCCGCGTCGAACCCCTCGTGCGACGTCCGGAACCGGGTCGCGTGGTCGGCCCAGGTCCGGTAGGCGGCCCGCGTCTCCTCGGCCCGCTCGGCGAAGCCGCGCCCGCCGCGGGGCGGCACCGGCCGCTCCTCGTCGCGCCCGCGCACCCGGCCCGGCGCGCCCCGCTCGATCCCCGCGGCGACGGTGAAGGTGACCTCGACGTGCTCGGCGGGCTCGAGGTGGAGGTCCACCCGGGCGCAGGTCCCGTCGAGCCGGCCGACGCGCGCCGGCTCCGCCGCCGGCCCCGGCGATCCGGACCTCGGTCGCGTAGCGGCGGCCGTCGCGCCCGTCGTAGCGCAGCACCGCCCGCCCGTCCTCCACGACCGGCGCCAGGTAGGTGCCGCGCCTCGCCCGCCGGGCGCCGCGGATCTCGAAGACGTCCGCGAAGTCCGCCGCCCAGGCGAGCACGATCCAGGTGTCGACCGGGCGCCCGAGGAAGTTCGTGAGGGTGAGCCGGTCCACCAGCACGTCGTCCACCAGCATGTCGCGCCGCAGGTGGACGTAGTTCACCGGCTCGTGCCCGAGGAGGTCGCCCGAGTGGAGGCTCGTGACGGTGAGGTCGATCTGCGCGATGTAGTCCTCCGACACCTGCGCCGACAGGGCGAGGGGTGGCCCGCCCTTCACCGAGAGCGCCCAGCCCGAGAGGTGGCGCGTGTCGCCCTGGAAGAGCCCGAGGTCGCGCACCCCGGCCGGCGCGACGTCCCCGAGGGCGTTCGCGACGAGGAACAGGTTGCCGCGCTTCAGGACGAGCCGCTCGACGCCGGTCGCCTCGGGCCGGGTCGACGGGTCGGCGTAGCCGAGGAGCGCCTCGGC
Source organism: uncultured delta proteobacterium (assembly GCA_963739565.1). GTDB lineage: Bacteria > Myxococcota > Myxococcia > Myxococcales > Anaeromyxobacteraceae > Anaeromyxobacter. Next base: position 754,535 of record CAVUBF010000004.1, read on the forward strand.
GGAGACCGAGCTCACGGAGCCGTCCACGCGCCCTCCTCCGCGAGGCGCGCCCGGATCGCCGCCTCGTAGACGACGCAGTACTCCGCCGCCATCCTCGCCGCCGGGAAGCGCCGCCGGGCGCGGGCCTGGATGGCCCGGCGGTCGAGCCCGGCCGCGGCGTCCAGCGCGCCGGCGAGCTGCTCCACGCCCTCGGCGAGGAACCCGTCCAGCCCCGGCTCGACGAGCTCCGGCGCCGCGCCGCGGGGGGACGAGATGACCGGGCAGCCGGCGAGGAGCGCCTCGACGAGGACGAGGCCGAAGGGCTCCTCCCACCGGTGCGGGGCCACGAGCGCCCGCGCCCGCGCGAACAGGGCCCGCTTCTCGGTGAGCCCGACGCGCCGCCGCCAGGTCACCCCGCGCGCGCGCAGGCCGGGCGCGAGGACCTCCCGCTCCCACCCCGGCGGCGCGCCGTCGGCGTGGGGCGTGCCGGCGACGAAGGCGGGGAGCCCCGCCCGGCGCGCGGCCGCGAGGGCGAGGTCCGGCCCCTTCGCCCAGGCGAGCCGTCCGACGAAGAGGGCCAGGTCGCCGCCTCGCCCGCACCGCGGGTACATCGCAGGATCGAGCCCGTGGTGGACGACCGCGTCCGGCGCCGGGTCCGCGAGGGCCGCCTGGCGCGCGGAGATGGCGACGAGCGCCGCCGGCGGCACCGCGGCGTACCAGCGCGAGAGCGCTTCGTCGGCCGCGTGGTGGATCGTGTGGACGACCGGGACCGGGAGGTCGTCGGCGAAGGCGAGGAGGGCCGGCGCGTGGCCGTGGACCACGTCGAAGCCGCCCCCGGCGATGGCGGCGGCCGCTGCGCGGCAGTGGAGGAGCTCGGTCCAGGGATCCGGCGGCCAGACCGCGCGGGGGAAGTGCGCCTCGAGGCCCGGGACGCGGGAGTCGCCGGTCGCGAAGACCGTGACGGCGTGCCCGAGGCGGCCCAGGGCGAGCGCCAGCGCGTGAACGACGAGCTCGGTCCCGCCGTAGCCGCGCGGCGGAACCGGCACGTACGGGGTCGACACCAGCGCGATCCGCACCGCCGAACTGTAGGGGCGACGCCCCGCCGCGACCACACGGCGTGAGGGGAAGAGCGCCCCGCCCGAAGGCCGTTCCCTGGGCGCTCGCCCGGCGCCGGAGTAGACTCGCACCCATGGAAGGCCAGGGTCCTCTCAGCGAGGAGATGTTCCATTCGTTCCTGCAGCTCGCGGTGAAGCGGCAGGCGAGCGACGTCCACTTCGAGGTGGGCTACCCGCCGACGTACCGCGTCTTCGGCGAGCTGCTCGCGGCGAAGTACCCGCCGCTCACCGAGGCCGACACGGAGGCGATCGCCACCTTCGTGCTGCAGGCGCCCGGAGCCGGGTTCTCGCCCCTCGACTTCCGCGAGGTGGACCGGAGCTACTCGCTCGCCGGCGTGTCGCGGTTCCGCGCCTCCATCTTCAAGCAGCGCGGGAGCTGGGGCGCGGTGATGCGCACCATCCCCTTCCAGATCCCGGACTTCGAGACGCTCAACCTGCCGCCGGTGGTGAAGACGATCGCCGAGGCGCGGCGCGGGCTCATCTGCGTGACGGGGGCGACGGGGAACGGCAAGTCCACCACCATCGCGTCGCTCATCGACTACATCATCCGGCAGGAGCGGCTGCACGTCATCACGGTCGAGGATCCGATCGAGTTCATCTTCGCGGGCGGCAAGGGGCTCGTGATCCAGCGCGAGGTCGGCTCCGACACCGCGAGCTACTCCGACGCGCTGCGCGCCGCGCTCCGCCAGGACCCCGACATCATCATGGTCGGCGAGCTGCGCGACCGCGAGTCCGCGGACATCTGCCTCAAGGCGGCCGAGACCGGCCACCTCGTCGTCACCTCGCTCCACACGCCCGACGTGCCCCGCGCGATCGGCCGCATCACCGGCCTCTTCCCGGCGGAGGAGCAGGACAACGTCAGGGCGCGCCTCGCCGACAACCTGCAGGCGGTGGTCGCGCTCCGGCTCCTCATGCGCGCGGACGCGACCGGCCTCATCCCGGCGGTGGAGGGGCTCCTCGCGACCTCCACGGTCCGCGAGCTCATCCGGGACGGGACCAAGGTCGCGGAGCTGAAGGGCTACATGGAGACCGCCGGCAGGGATCTCGGCATGCACAGCTTCGACCAGTACCTGTACGGCCTGCACGAGGCGAAGCGGATCTCCCTCGACTCGGCCCTCGCCAACGCGACCAACCGCGCCGACCTCGAGCGCCGCATCATGATGGAGACAGGAGGCCGCTCCGCGTGACCCCCACCGGCGCCCCCGTGGCGTCGCGCGTTCTCGTGGTGGGGCAGGACGCCGACGTCTCGATCGCCCTTCACCTGCACCTCGAGCGGGCAGGCTTCGCCGTCTATTGCCTGCCGGGGCCGCAGGACGTCGAGCCGATCGCGCGGGTCGTCGCGCCGCACGTCATCGTCCTCATCCTGCCGGCCGCGCCGGACGCGACGTGGGGCAGCGCCCTCACGACCGCCCAGAACGCCGCCAAGGTCGGCGTCCGGGTGGTCATGGTCGCGCCGTCCCGGGACATCGTCGAGCCGCTCGCTGCCGTCGCCGGCGCCGAGCGCGCGCTCGCCCGCGCCGAGGTGCTCTCGAGGCCCCTCGTCGTCGTCGAGCGCGCGGTCGGTTCCGGCCTGATCGGCGGCGCGCCGCCCCCTCGCCCCGCGGCCCCCGCCGCGCCCTTCCGCGCGCCGGTCCTCGAGAGCCCCCCGCCGGCGTCCGCGCCGCCCCCGCCGCCCCGTCCCCGGCCGGGCGTCGACCTCATGGCGCTCATCGACGAGGAGCTCGTCGACGAGCCGCGCTCGCGCCCGGTCCCGACCCGCGTCGAGGTGAACGTGAGCCTCGTCTCGGAGCACAACTTCTACGTCGGCCCCACCCGCCGGATGGACTCGGGGGGCGTCTTCATCGCGACGGCCATGCCGCCGCCGGTCGGGACCCGGCTGCAGATCCGGCTCGGCCTCGCGGACGGCCGGAAGATCGACACCGAGGGCGAGGTCTCCTTCGTCCGCGAGAAGAGCGCCACCATCGGCCGGCAGCCCACCGGCTGCGGCGTCCGGCTCCTCAGCCTGCCGGGCTGGGCGGTCGACGCGGTCGAGCGGTTCATCCTCGCGCGGCAGCCGATTGTGTACACGCCGCTCTAGCCGGCGGGTCCCAGGTCCAGAACACGTACCGCCGGACCAGCCGCCCGCGCTCGCGTACCTCGAAGCTCCCCGCCTCCGCGAGCCGCCCCAGCCGCCGCTCCAGCGCCGCCCGGTCCGGCCCGAGCCCCTCGACCTGGACGACGAGGAGCGGCCTCCCCTCGCCGCGCGGGTCGGCGTCGTACAGGGTCGCCGCGCACGGGCGCTCGCCCACGTAGACGACGGGCCCCGTCGCGTACCAGCCGAGCTGGCCGAGGGCGATCCAGTGGGTGGCCGCGAGCGTCCTCCCCCCGGCGGCGACCTCCGCGGCGGCGGCGCCCTCGCGCCACCCCCGCACCTCGTCTCGCGGGTCCCGCTCGAGCGACACCGGCGCGAGGGCGAGGAGGATTGCGGCAACCTGGAGGCCGAGACCCGTCGCGATCGCGGCGCGGAGAAGGTGGCGGCCGGCGACCGCAGCGAGGAGCACCGCGGAGAGCCACCCGGGCGCGGGCCAGTGGGGGAGCGCGCCGGGGCCGAGGGCCGCCGCGAGCGTGAAGAAGGCGACGACCGGCAGCCCCGCGGCCGCGACCGCGCGCTCGGCCGGATTGGCAGCGCGGAGCGCACGCGCGGCCGGGACGAGGCAGACGGCGGCGATCACCGGCGAGACGTAGGCGGCCTGGCCGCCGAGGGACGCCGCGAGGCGCGCGAGCGAGAAGGAGCGCCCGCCGAGCCCGTGGCCAGCCTGGAAGGCCACGCTCGCCCAGCCATGCGCCGCGTTCCAGGCGAGGAAGGGCGAGGCGACCGCGAGCGCGAGGCCGGCCCCGAGCCACGGCCACGGGGTGCGCAGGGCGGCGCGGCCCGCGGGCGTCGACGCGAGCCCGACGAGCACGGCGACGGCGAGGGCGCCGGCGGTGAGCTTCGAGAGGGCCGCCACGCCGAGGAAGAGCCCCGCGAGGAGGAAGGCCCGCGGCGCATTGCGCAGGGCGCGCTCCACCGCCCAGAGCGTCCCGACCCAGGCGAAGGCGAGGGGCGCGTCCGGGGTGGCGAGCATCCCGCCGAGGGAGAAGACGGGCGCCGCCTGCAGGAGGAGCACAGCCGCCCAGGCGCCGCGCTCGCCGGCCCGCGTCCGGGCGAGGTCCGCGGCGAGGAGGGTCGTCGCGGCCTGGAGCAGGAGCGCCGGCAACCGGACCGCGAGCGTCGACCTGCCGAGGGCGAGCCCCGCCGCGGCGAGCCACGCGACGAGCGGCGGGTGGTCGAGGTACCCCGCGCGCAGGTGGGCCGCCCACTGGACGTAGTAGGCCTCGTCCACCGTGATCGGCGCGAGGGCCGCGAGCGCGGCGCGCGCCACCGTGGCGGCGATGACGAGGAGGACGAGCGGGCGCGGGAGGCTTCCCACGCGCCCATCGTGCCCGAACGGCGGCGCGGCGACGAGGACGCGCGCGGGGCGCCGTCGCACAGCCGCGCGCCCTCACCGTGTAACGACGAGGTCCGGTGATTCGAGTGCGAGGTGCCAGGCGCGCCGTAGACCGCGACGGGCTCGGAGCAGCGCCCACCCTTCGGCCGCGTGTAGCGATTCATCAGGGCGTTCCCGTAGAGCCGGCGAGCGGGTCCAGACAAACGTTACCCATGTGCCCGCTTGTACAGCGGCGACGTCCTGGTGCGGGCGGCAGAGGATCCGGCACTCGTCGATCGTGGTGCCGGCGCCGAGTGCCCACCCCTTCACGTGGTCGAGCTCGAGTTGGTGGGTGGAGCCGCAGACGCCGCCGCCATCGAGCAGCCATGCGCAGCACCCGTGGTCTCGCTCCCAGACCCCGCGCCAGACGGCGGCGGGGACATGGCGGGACCGCCCCCTGGAAGGGGGCGGCGGCGCGTCCTTCGCCGGCGCGGTTGCGACGCGCGCAGGGGACGCCGCAGCGGACGCCGTGCGTGGCTTCGCCCCGAGCCCACGGCGCTTCGCGTGACGCTGGAGGATGAGGTCCAGCCCCCCCTCGAGGATCTCCTCCTCCGACGCGCCGGGGTGCGAGTGGGAGAGGGCGTCCCGGGCGGCCGCGAGCTTGTCGAGGAGGCGGCGAGGGACGGTGACGTGGATGCGGCTCAGCTCGGCGGTGAGCGGCTGGACCTTCGCCGATTCCGGACGCGGCGGCCGTGACGGCGCAGGCGCCCCACCTGGGACGAACGGGTTGGCACGAGTGCGGTTGGCCGGATGAACCGAATCCGCGGCGCATCGGTCTCCGTCGCTCGAAGCGGCGGCGAGCGCGAGCGCCGGCTCGGCGACGTCGGGACGGACGGGGGTGACGACGGTACGCAGGGGCGGCGCCGGCATGGGCAGGATCTCGGCGGCGATCTCCTTCGCCTCGCGCTTCGAGGCGTGGAAGAACCGGGGAAGGATCTCGGCGCGGTTCTCGGGCGTGAGTACCTTCGACAGCTCGACGACGCTCGTCAGGCAGAGCTTGCCCTCGCGCAGGCCGTCGAGGACCTCGGGGTATCGCTGGACGAGGTCCGCCGCGGTCTTGCGGTAGTAGGCGGCGCCCTTTGAGAGCCCGAGCTCCCGGTGGAGGAAATAGAAGAGCGAGGCGTGCCCGAGCTCGAGCCACCGCCGCTCCCGGTCGAAGGACGCGAGCGCGACGATGAACTCGGCGAGGGCGAGGTGCTCGCGGCGGAGGAGGTCGGCGAGGCGAGTGGTCTCTTCGCGGGCGGTCGTCATTCCCGTACCATCGCACGCGTTTCGGAGGCCTCCTGGAAGGCGCGCATTCGCGCCCTGGCGCGAGATCCCGAACATCCCTCGCGCACCCCTCGCACGCCTCCGCGACGCCCACGGCGAGACCGCGGACGCGGCGAGAGGGCGCTTCCCGGGCGCCGCCTGCACCGTCAGGTCACCTTCCGGTGAAACCCGGTCAACCGCTCAGTTGGGGTGCGGCATCACGTACCGTGAACAGCATTGCCGCGCGGTCGCCCCCTCTCCCCGGCCCTCTCCCCCGGTGGGGGAGAGGGAGGGGTTGCGAGCCGCGCGACGGACGTCGACGCCCCTCTTCGACGATGGATATGCCGATCTCGCCGGAACGTCTCCTCGCGCGGCGCCGCCCCCGCCACTCGATCGAATCAAACGGGTGCGATGCGGCGACGAGCCGCTGCCGCTCCGCGGCGAACGATCGGAGCACGCGCAGCCGTGAGATTGACCGTACCGCGAGGAGAGGAAGGCAGCCGCTCGGCGTCGGGCCCGAAGGCCCGACGCCTCGGTGGGAACTAGTCGTCCACCGGACGATCCGTCCGGCGCACGCCGAGGAGGTACGGCTGGACGAACTGGTCGAGGTCGCCGTCGAGGACGTCGTCGACCTTCCCGGTCTCGACCCCGGTCCGCAGGTCCTTCACCATCCGGTAGGGCTGGAGCACGTAGCTGCGGATCTGGGAGCCGAAGTCGATGTCCTTCTTCTGTCGCCTCCTCCGCGTCGCGGATCGGCGGCCCGCTTCTTCTCCTCGTGCTCGTAGAGCTTCGCGCGGAGGATCTTCCAGGCGACGCCGCGGTTCTTCTGCTGGCTCCGCTCGTTCTGCACCGCGACGACGATGCCGGTGGGGAGGTGGGTCATCCGCACGGCGGAGTCGGTCTTGTTCACCTTCTGCCCGCCGGCGCCCGACGAGCGGTAGGTGTCGATCCGGACGTCGGCCTCCTTCACGTCGATGACGATGTCGTCGTCGATCTCGGGCGTGACGTCGACGGCGGCGAAGCTGGTCTGGCGCCGCGCGGCGGCGTCGAACGGGCTGATGCGGACGAGGCGGTGCACGCCCTTCTCGGCCTTCAGGAAGCCGTAGGCGTACTCGCCGCGGGCGATGAACGAGGCGGAGCTGATCCCCGCCTCCTCGCCGGCGGTCAGGTCGGCGGGCTCGACCGCCCAGCCCTTCCGCTCGCAGTAGCGCGTGTACATCCGGTAGAGCATCGCGGCCCAGTCCATCGCCTCGACGCCGCCGGCGCCGCTCTTCACCTCGACGATGGCGCCGGCCAGGTCGTGCGGGCCGGAGAGCATCTTCTGGAACTCGAGGCCGGCGAGCGTCGCGCTCGACCGCGTCGGCGTGCTGCGCCGCCTCGGTCCGCGTCGCCTCGTCGCCCGCCTCCTCGGCGAGCTCGGAGAGCGCCTGCGCGTCGTCGAGCGCCCCGGCGGACCTGCTCGAAGGCGCCGGTCAGCTGCCTCGAGCCCGGCCTTCTCCTTCAGGAGCGCCTGGGCCTTCGCGTTGTCCGATCCAGAAGGTCGGCGCCTCGGAGAGCCGCGCGATCTCCTCGACGCGGCCGCGCTTCCGCTCGACGTCAAAGCGACCCCCGGAGCGCGTCGAGGCGGCGCGCCAGCTCGGCGAGGCGTTCCTGCGTCGGTCCGGCCATGGCGTCTAGGTCTCCCCGGGCTTCGCGCGCCGCCCGCCGGCGGACCGCCGCGGCGAGCGCGGCGACGGTGGCGGCGGCGCACGCCCACGCGAAGAGGTCGCCGAATCTAGTGTAGAGGGTGAGCCCCCGCAAGCGCGGCACCCGCGCCACGAGCAGCCGCGGCGGCTCGTCGGGATCCGGCGCGCGGTCCGGATCGACCGGGCCGACCTCGAGGGCGCCCGGGGCGAGCTCGCCGGTCGGCAGGATCACGGCGGAGACCCCGGCGTAGGCGGGCCGGACGACCGCCTTCCCCGCCTCGATCGCGCGCATCCGGACGATGGCGAGGAACTGGTACGGGCCGGAGGAGTAGCCGTACCAGGCGTCGTTGGTCGGGTTCACCAGGATCTCGGGCTCGGGATCCTGCCGCGCGAAGGCGACGTTGATCTCCGGGAAGATCGCGTCGAAGCAGATCATCGGCGCGAGCGCGGACGCGGCGGCGGTCGTGGCCGGTCCGCGGTCGAGGTCGAGGCTCGTGGTCGTGGCACGTCGCTCGCGGCGCGCGGCGTGACCCGAGCACCTCTCAGCTCCGTCCCCGGCGCGACCGGCGCGAAGGTCGGCACCACCTGCTTCAGGAACGGCAGCCACTCGGCGAGCGGGACGTACTCGCCGAAGGGCACGAGGTGGTGCTTCTGGTAGACGCCGAGGACGTCGAGCGACGGCGAGAGCAGGAAGTCGACGTTCCCGACCCGGGGCACCCGCTCCCCGCCGGGCCCGCGCGAGCCACTCGACCGTGGCCGCGCCCATGAGCAGGTGGGCCCGCGACAGCGGGACGAGGCCCGAGTCCGGACCGGCGAAGGAGCGCGTCCCGGGCCGCACGTAGAGCGGGTAGGTCGCCTCGGGCCAGGCGACGAGGTCGGCGCCCCGGCGGTCCGCCTCGAGGGTGAGCGGCACGAGCCGGCCCAGGATCCACTCGGCGTGGTCGCGGGCCCGGTTCTTCACCGACTGGTCGATGTTGGGCTGGACGACCCCCACGACGATCGCCGGCGCGGCGGCGGTGCGGGCGCGCACGACGGCGAGGCGGGCGTAGCCGTGCACCAGGGTCGCGGCGACGAGGGCGGCGGCGACGGCGAGCGCCCGCCGCGGCAGCGGCGCGCCCTCCCGGCGGGCGACGAGGACCTCGGCGAGCGGCGGCGTTCACGAGCACGACGAGCGCGGCGATCCCGTAGGGCCCCGCGAGCGCGGCGAGCTGCGCGACCGGCGAGCGTGCGGACCTGCGGCGTAGCCGACGTTCGCCCAGGGGAAGCCGCTGAAGAGGTGGTCCCGGCAGAGCTCCAGCGCGACCCACACGATCGGCAGGTGCACGACCATGGGCCAGCCGAGCCGCTGCCGGAGCTTCCAGGAGATGGCGAAGGCGGCCCCCCAGTGGGCGGCCATGAACGCGACGAGGAGCGTGAGGCCGAGGAGCGCGACCGCGAAGGGCAGCCCGCCGAAGGCGGTCATCGCGTGGGACACCCAGTAGATCGCGGCGTAGAAGCAGGCGAGCCCGGCGACGAAGCCGCGGAGGAACGCCGAGCGCGCGGACGGCGCCGCCCGCACCGCGAGGAGGGCGGGCACGAGCGCCACCCACGCGACGAGCTCGAGGCGGCCGGCGGGGTCCACCTCCCGCAGGCCCACGAGGGGGACGACGAGCGGGAACGCGAGGGCGAGGAGCAGGCCGGACACCGCCGCCGCCGCGTACGCTGCCAGCGCGCTCCGGCGAGGCGACCACGGGGCTCGGGACCCCTCGGGGGGCGGGAGGACGGGCTCCATCGGGACGGTGTCTTAACCCGCCGTCAGCGGGCCTTCTTCACGCGGTCGCCCGGCACGTCCCCGAGGTCCACGTCGATCTGCGTCGGCTGCAGGGGCGGCGCGGGGACGCCGGCCTGGGCGGCGCCATACGCCGCGGCCGCCGCGAGGTAGTACGCGACCGCCTCGCGGACGAGATGCCCGACCGGCCGGCCGAGGCGCGACGCCGTCGCGGTGACCGTGTCGGCGAGGTCGGCGGGCATCCGGACGGTGACGACCCGCGCCTGGGCGAGCGCCGCCTCGAGCCGCTCGAGCGCCTGGCTCGGCCGCGAGACCCGGAAGTCGCCGGTCTCGATCATCTCCTTGATCCGGCGCGCGAGGTCCTGGCGCGTGTACCACGCGCCGTCGAGCCAGACGGACTCGGAGTCGAGGTCGATGTCGGCGAACGGGTCCACTTCTTCCGATCCAGCCCTTCCCTGAGCGCCGCGCCGACGAGCCCTTCGCTCCGCGCCAGCTCGACCTCGAGTGCCGCCATCCGCCGCGCGTCCCTCGGCCGCTCGTGGTCGTGGCCGAGCAGGTGCAGGAGCGCCATGAGCGAGGTACCGCTCGAGCTCCCTCGCCACGGGGCGACCCTCCTCGCGCGCGCGGCGGGACGCCGTATCCCAGGAGATTACCACGTCGCCCAAAAGCGGCCCAATCCCGGGTGGATCCGATAGCGGGAAGGAGAGGACGTCGGTCGCCGCGTCCTTCCCGCGCCACGCGCGGTTGAGCGCCCGGATCGCGCCGGTCCCCCACGACGAGGATCGAGAGCTCGGCGTCGTCCCGGCCGAGCGCGGCGAGGTAGGCCCTCGCCCGGGCCGCGGAGCCGGCGGACCGACGACGCCCCCCTCGGGTGCTCGCAGGAAAGCCGGACGATCACGGCTTCGCCACGAGGTGGATCGGGGAGCGGCCGCGGCGGCGCCCGGCGCGTCGCCCCGGGCCGGGTAGTCGGGGCGCGTGTGGTAGATGGCCTCCAGGGCGCGCACCATCGCCGCCGCGATGGCGTTCAGGTCGCGCAGCGTCAGCTCGCACTCGTCGAGCTGCCCCTCGGCGAAGACCTCGTTGATCCGGCGCGCCACGAGCGTGCGGAGGGCGTCGGCGGTCGGCGCGTCGAGGGCGCGGGCCGACGCCTCGCAGGCGTCGGCGATCATGACGAGGGCCGTCTCCCGCGACTGCGGCTTCGGCCCGGGGTACCGGAAGAGCGACTCGTCGAGCGGCCGCGACGCGCGCGCCCCCCTCCTCGCCGCGCTGCTGCGCCTTCGCCCAGAAGTACCCGACGTAGCCGCGTGCCGTGGTGCTGCGGGATCCCGTCGGCGACGAGGCGCGGCAGCCGCCAGTGGCGGGCGAGCTCGAGCCCGTCCGTCACGTGCCGCTTCACGATGAGCGCGCTCATCGAGGCGGCGAGCTGCGTCGTGGCGGTTCTCGCCGCCCCGCTGGTTCTCGGCGAAGAAGAGCGGGTTCCGGATCTTTCCGAGGTCGTGGTAGTAGGCGCAGACGCGCGCGAGGAGCGGGTTCGCGCCGATCGCCTCGGCGGCGGACTCGACGAGCGACCCCATCAGGATCGAGTGGTGGTACGTCCCGGGCGCCTGGACGATGAGCTCCTTGAGCGCCGGGTGGTTGAGGTTCGCGAGCTCGAGCAGCTTCACGTCGGTGACGTAGCCGAAGCCCGCCTCGACGAGGGGCAGGACCCCGACCACCGTCACCGGGAGGAGGAGCCCGCCGCCGGTGAGCGCCGCGAGCGCGGCGAGGGCGACGTCCCCCGCCCCCTTCCCCGCGAAGAGCCCGGCGGCGACGGCGAGGGCGGCGCCCACGAGCCCGACCCCCAGGCCGGCCCGGAAGATCCCGGCCCGGTCCCGCTGCCCGGAGACGAGCCCCGCCGCCGCGATGGACGTGAACGTCGCGTACAGCGCGTAGGACATCGACTGCCCGGCGAGGAGCCCCGCCGCGAGCCCGGCCGCGAGGGCGAAGAGGAGCGCCGCGTCCGCCGCCAGGACCTGGCGCACGATCATGGCGCCGGCGGCGAAGGGGACGAGGTACTGGAGCGACGGCGGGACGAGGGCGGGGAACCGGTCCTGGATCGCGTCCGCCACCGCGAACCCGACGAAGCCGAGGGCGAACGTCCAGATCGAGGAGGACTGCCAGCAGGAGCGCGTCCCGGCGGGCCGGCCGGAAGCGCGGCAGGTTCTTGCGGGCCACGCGCCAGAGGAGCGCCACCATCAGGGCGACGAGGGCGCCGGCGCCGAGCCGGACGTGGGCGAGGACCTCGCCGCGGCGCTGCGCCCGCATCCCGTCGAAGACCGCGAGGTGGCGCTTCTCGATCCGCTCGCCGTCCCCGATGATCTTCTCGCCGCGCTTCACCGGGACGACCACCGGCTTCACGCGCGCCGCCGCCTCCTCGCGGCGCCGCGCCGTCTCCACCTGATCGTGGACGAGGGTCGGCCGGATCATCGCGACCGCGATCCGGAGCACCGCGCCGCGGAGCGCCGGGGGCTCGCGGTCGAGGCGCGCCGCGGCCGCCCGCTCGACCTCCTCGGTCGCGGTCGCGACGTCCCGCACCAGGGCGGGATCGGTCAGGATCCGCTCGGAGTGCGCCGCGCCCCCGTGGCCCTCGCGGACCACGAACCCCCGGTCGCGGTCCGACGGCAGGAGCGCGAGGTCGCCGACCACGATCCCGTCGAGCCCGCGCCGGGCCAGGGAGGCGAGCTCACCCTCCACCACCTCCGAGAAGCGGGCCGCCGCGAGGGTGGCGAGATCCTCGGCGCGGACGAGGACCTGGAGGCGGGAGACGAAGGCGTCGTGCTGCGCGAAGAAGCGCCGCTGCAGCTCGATCGGGTCCTTCGTCCCGTGGCGGGTCGGCAGCGCCGCCGCCTCCTCCCTCATGACCTGGAAGGCGGCATGGATGCGGGCCACCGCCTCGTCGGAGGCGCCGGCGTCGAGGAGGTAGACCGGGCGCTCCGCGAGGGCGGCCTCGGCGCGGTGCCTCGAGGTCGCCTCGGGGTCGACGACGTCGTAGTCGCGGTCGGCCTTGACCGTCGCAGAGGCGGGGGTGCCGAGGGCCTCCGGGCCGGGGAGCCGGTTCGCCCCGGCGGGCGCGAGGAGCCACGCCGCCGCCGTGGAGATCACCGCGACGAGGAGGAGCCGCAGGCCGCTCCCCGCCCAGTCGCCCCGGGCGAGGCGGCCGAGCAGCCCTGGTCGTGTAGGTGGATGTGATCCGGCGGGTTCGTCCACGGCGCGGAAGCCTTGCACCGGGGTCGGCCGAAGGCAACGGGGATCCGGAGCCCAGAAGGAACCGCCGGCCTCGACGGAAGCTTTCCTGGCTACTGCGGGCGCGGGGGGGCCGTCCCCTGCCCCTCCGCCTCCGTCTTCTCGCCCCGGGCGGGCTCCGGCCGCTCAGGCCGGGCTCCCTCGAGCCGGGCGCGGCGCTCCGCCTCGAACTGGTCGTAGGCCCGGACCACCTCCTGGACGAGCGGGTGCCGCACCACGTCGACCTCGCTGAAGTAGCAGAACCCGATGCCCTCGACGCCCCGGAGGACCTTCTGGACCTCCACGAGCCCCGACCCGCGGCCGGACGGGAGGTCCACCTGGGTCACGTCGCCGGTGACGACCGCCTTCGAGCCGTAGCCGAGCCGGGTGAGGAACATCTTCATCTGCTCCTCGGTGGTGTTCTGCGCCTCGTCGAGGATGACGAAGGAGTCGTTGAGGGTGCGGCCGCGCATGAAGGCGAGGGGCGCGACCTCGACCGTGCCGCGCTCCATGAACGCGGTCGCCTTCTCGTAGTCGACCATGTCGAAGAGGGCGTCGTAGAGCGGGCGCAGGTACGGGTTCACCTTCTCGGCGATGTCGCCGGGGAGGAAGCCGAGCTTCTCGCCGGCCTCGACCGCCGGCCGGCGTGAGGACGATGCGCTTCACCCGCCGCTCGACGAGGTACGAGACCGCCATCGCCATCGCGAGGTAGGTCTTGCCGGTGCCGGCCGGCCCGATGCCGAAGACGATGTCGTCGTCGCGGATCGCCTGGATGTAGCGCTTCTGCGCGAGCCCCTTCGGCGTGATGATCCGGTGGCGCGAGGAGACGAAGACGGTGTCGCCGAAGACTCGCGGAGCGGGACGCCCTGGCCGGCGAGCTTCGTCGCCTGATCCACGTCCTCGAGGTAGAGCGGGTAGCCCTCCGCGACGAGGTCGTAGAGCTCGCGCACCAGCCCCTCGGCCATCCGCAGCTTCGCCTCGTCGTCCGCCGCGACCACGATCTGGCCGCCGCGCAGCCCGAGCTGGACCCCGAGCCGCTTCTCCACGAGCTTGAGGTGCTCGTTGTGGGCGCCGCAGAGGGCGCGCACCTTGTCGTTGTCCGCGAACTCGAGCCGAGACGTGTGGAGGGGTTCCGCGACGCTTTGAGCCAATGAGGCTCCTCCCGAGGGTTTCCCGGACCATAACCGGTCCGGAGCCGGGCGGCACGCGCCCGTCACTCCACGGGCGGGAGGAGGACGTACCGCCCTTCCGGCCTGAGCCGGTAGAAGTACGGCTCCGCCCAGGGGTAGCTCACGTCGCGCGGCGCGGCGAGGCCGACGTCGACGAGCTTCCAGAGCGTCTCGGGATACTCGCCGCGCTCGAGCCGGTACACCTCGAGCGCACCGCGCAGCCGCTCCAGCTGGTAGCGGCCGAGGAAGCGCTGTGCGGTGTTGTCGCGGACCGCGGTCCCGCCCGTCCCGCCCCGGTAGAACACCCCGCGCCGGTCCACCCAGTAGCCGATCCCGGCGAGCGCCGCGGCGATGACGACCGTGGCCACGACCCGCGCCGCGCCCCGCCGGATCCGGGCCTGCCAGTCCTGGGCGTAGGCGCCGACGGCCGCGGCGGCCCGGTTCGCCGGCGCGACCCCCTTCAGGTACCCGAGGTTGACCAGGTTGAGGAGCGCCTTGCACGTCTCGAACTCGCCGAGGCGCGACAGGTCCACGATCTTCTCGACGGTGCGCCCCGGCTCGGCGAGCTCGAAGCAGCGCCGCTCGTTCTTGCCGAGGGTCGCGAACTCGCCCGGCGGCGGCGCCTCCGGCGCCTGCGCTCGCGGTCGCGAGCGGCCGCCGGCTTCGCCGACGTCGAAGTCGGGGGCTCCGCCCCCACCCCCCCGGCTCCGTCGTCGCCCAGGGTGTCGAACGCGACGTCGAGGTCGTCGCCGCCCTTGCGCTCCTTCTTCTTCCCCCCGCGGTCCGGCTCGAGCGACTTGAGGCGCTCGAACGTCATCGCGGTGGAGGGGATCTTCCGGCGGATGAGCGGCCACTCGTCGACCTGCCGGAACCCCTCCATGAGCACCGACTCGGCGCGCAGAGGCGTCACGGTCTCGGGGTCCCACTCGACGTCGCCGGGCTCGAACTCGTAGGTGCCGCTCTTCCAGTGGAAGAGCCGGTAGACGGTCTCCGTGGTCTGGAGCGCCGTCATCTCCCGGAGGTCCTGCTGGGTGACGAGGTTCAGCTCCACCAGGATGTCGCCGAGGCGGCGCAGGGACCGCCGCTGCGCGTCGAGGGCGTAGGCGAGCTCCTCCTCGCTGATCACCTCGGCGCGGACGAGGAGGTTGCCGAGCCGCTCGCGGGTCTTGCGCCCCGCGGACTCCGCCCGGACGACGCACCCGTCGGCGATCGCGATGTGGATGAGGTCGTCGCGTGACTCGAGGTGGAGGACGCCGCTCTTCGCCTGCTGGCCGATGAGCTGGAGGATCTCGGCGATCCCGAAGTCCTTGAGCGTGCCCTTGAGCGCCACCCTCGAGCCCCCTACTCCGTCCTGCGGAACGCGTCGCGGATCGCGAAGAGCCAGAGCCCGAGCACGACCGGCGCCGCCACGGCGAGCTTCCCGTAGAGCACGTAGGGCGAGGGCTGCGGGGGCGGGACGATCCCGCGCCAGAACCAGAGGAGGAACCCCGCGAAGAGCGTCACGAAGAGCAGCAGGACGCCCCGCACCGCGGCGCCGTGGAAGAGCTGACCGGCGCCGCCGCCGACGATGGACAGGATCCGGGTGGCGACGCTCACGAACTGCCTGCGCCGCCGGACCTCGGCCTCCTTGCGGAGCCGGTCGCGCGCGTCGACGAGCCCCTTGCGCACGAAGACGTTCACGCACTGCCCGCAGAGCTCTCCGGCGTTCGGGTCGCAGCGCCGGCAGGCCGGGCCCCCGCAGCGATCGCAGGCCCGCGACGGCCGCAGCCGCGCGCCCCCCAGGGCGAGGAGCCACAGCGCCCCGAGGAAGCCGATGGGCGCCCACGGCCAGGCGCCGTGCGGCAGCCCGCCGGCGAGCCGCCGCTCCGCCCAGACCGCGAGGGCGAGGGGCGCGCCGTCGGTCGTCGCCAGGGCGCGGACCTTCTCCTCCGGCACCGGCACGTCGACGAGGTAACGGTTCGCCGAGAAGTCGTCGTCGGAGCCGTGGTCTCGCAGGAACTCCCCCGCCTCGCGCTCGGCCTTCTCGCGCGCGGCGGCGCTCTGGCTCATGTCCGTCGTGCGCAGGTAGAGCTTCGAGAGGTCGTAGTGGGCGGTCCCGAGCACGGTCAGGTCCCCCGCGGCGCGGTCGGTCGCGGCGAGGTAGGCGGCCTTGGCGCCGTCGAGGTCCTCCTTGAGGAAGAGGACGTTCCCGACGTTGACCTGCAGCTCCGGCGCGCGCGGATCGGCCGCCTCGGCGAGCCGGTAGAAGCGCAGCGCCTCGTCGAGGTTCCCGCGGCGCTTGTGGTGAAGGCCGAGCGCCGCGTAGACCGGCGCCGGGGCCGGCGCGTCGGCGAACCGTGCCGCGACCGCCGCCGCATCCTCGTCCGAGACCGCGCCGTGCTCGAGGTCGTGCACCACCTCGGCGAGGCTGCCGGTCCAGACCGTCGCGCGCGAGGCGACCCCGGTGGCCCAGGGGACCGCGACCAGGGCGAGGAGGGCGACGGAGGCGACGAGCCGCTCGGCGAGCCCGAGGTAGAGCCACACCGCGACGAGCGCGAGCGCGGTCGAGACCAACGGGCCGAGGCCGAAGGCAATCGGGACCGCCAGGAGCACCAGCGCGAGGAAGGTGGACTGGACGCGGGCGGTGCCGCGCAGGAGCGGGAGGTCGTGGAAGTCGTGGAGGAAGAGCCGCAGCCGGCGCACGAGGAGCAGGAGCGCGGTGGCGAGCGCCGCGACCACCGCGGCGGCCAGGGCGGCGGAGGCGAGGTCTCCGTAGAACGCCCGGACGCTGTGCGGCTCGCGCCCGGCGGCGGCGAAGGCCTCGGCGACTGCGGAGAGCGTCGGGCCCGGCTTGCCGGGCGCCTCCACGAAGAGGGCGCGGGCGAGCGCGAGGTGGGCGTCCGGGAGATCGGGCGCGAGCGCGACGGCGGTGCGGGCGTGGGCGGTCGCCTCCGCGACGAGGTTCGAGTCGAGGGCGCGGCGGGACGCGCGCACCTCGACCGCCGCGAGCTCGAACAGGTTCTCGATCCCGAGCTCGCTCCGCGCGGCGAGGAGCGCCTTCTCCGCGGTCTCGGCGCGGATCGGATCCGCCTCGCGCAGCGCCATCCGACGCTCGGCCCAGAGCGCCATCAGCTTCGCGTAGCTCGCCTGGACCGGGAGGATCCGGCGGGCGAGGTCCGCCGCGGTCGCGGTGGCGGGCGGGGGCGGAGGGGGCGGGAGGGCCAGCGAGCCGGGGCCGAGCGGGGGGGTGCCCGGGGCAGGCGCCGCCGCCGGGGCGGCCGGGGCCGGCGCCGCCGGGGCGGGCGCGGGCGGCGAGGCGGCGGGGGGCGCCGCGGGGGCCAGGCGGACCGCCGGCTCGCGGGGGGCCGGGTCGAAGCGGCCGGGGCGCCGCGCGGGCGGCGCGGGCTCGTCGACGGAGGGCTCGTCGCCGTCCTCCACGAGGCGTGGCGCCGCGATCTGGGCGCGCGCCGCCGGAGGCAGCGCCACCGCGGCGAGGAGGAGTGCGGCGAAGGCGGAGCGCAGTAGCCCCGGTCGCGTCGTCTTTTCGCGGGTCGGCACGCGAGAAGTGGATGCTAGCACGGGGAGCTTTCGGCTAAACAGGTCGCGCATGTCGCGCGCACAGGCCGCGATCGAGCGGCTCCTCTCGATCATGGAACGGCTCCGCGGCCCCCAGGGCTGCCCCTGGGATCGAGAGCAGACCCTGCGGTCGCTGCGGCCCTACGTCCTCGAGGAGACCTACGAGGTCCTCGAGGCCATCGACGCCGGCGACGCCCGCGAGCATTGCGCGGAGCTCGGCGACCTCCTCCTCCAGATCGTGTTCCAGGCGCAGCTCCGGCGGGAGGAGGGCGCCTTCGAGTTCGCCGACGTCGCCGACGCGATCTCGGACAAGCTCGTCTCCCGCCACCCCCACGTCTTCGGGGACGCCGACGCGAAGGACGCGGAGGCGGTGCTGAAGCAATGGGCGGCCCTGAAGCGCGAGGAGCGGAAGAAGAAGGGGGCCGGCGCTCAGCGTGCTCGAGGGAGTCCCGAAGGAGATGCCCGCCCTCGCCCGCGCCGACCGGCTGACCGAGAAGGCGAGCCGGATCGGCTTCGACTGGCCGGACGCCGCCGGCGCCCGGGAGAAGGTGGCCGAGGAGCTCGGCGAGCTCGACGAGGCGATGACGCAGGGGGACGGGGACGCCATCGAGCACGAGCTCGGCGACCTGCTCTTCGCGGTGGCGAACCTCTCCCGCAAGCTGGGGGTGGCGCCGGAGGAGGCGCTGCGCGGCACGCTGTCTCGCGTTCGTCGCACGCTTCACCCACGTCGAGCGGGAGCTCGCGCGGCGCGGCGTCGGCCACGGCGAGGCGACCCTCGCCGAGATGGACGCGATCTGGAACGAGGCAAAAGCTCTGGAGCGTCAAGCGAAAACCGCCCCGTCCCCCGCCCCACCGACCCTCCACACGGCTTGGGGAAAGACCGTGGATAACTTTGTGGGCCCGGTCCGCCGTTCAGCCGTTTTCAGGACTTCCCCCCCCGGCCAGACAGCGTGACACGGGGCGTTTTCGCCCTGATCCCCAGGACTTGCAGGCGAAATCGCCAGCCGGGGGCTGACTGGTAGGCGTGCAACCCCCGCGGCGGCATTCAGCTTTTGGGCGGCCGTGGACAACTCGCGGCGGCCCCTCGCTTTTCCCGTCCGCTCCTGGCGCGGGGCCGAGGCGCACCGCGCTCGCCGGGGCTTCTGCGCCAAGGGCTCGGCGAACGTTCCCCCCGCGAACCCGCGCTGCCGTAGGGTGTCCTCGGCACCTGCGCGTCGGGGCCTTGGCGCCGTTGGGGAGGCCGAGCACCTGTCCGGAGGGTCCGCGCCGCGGACCACCCTCACCCGCCCCCGCTCCTGACCTCATAACCCCTTGACGCCGCTCGCGATGGGCGGTAATCAGCGCCCTCCATTTTCCACGCACAGAGGTCAGCTTGGCGAACACCGCATCGGCCGAGAAGCGCAACCGTCAGGCCCAGAAGCGCCGGGCCCGCAACGTCGCCGTCCGCACGGGCGTGAAGGGCGCCGTGAAGAAGGTCCGCGAGGCGCTCGACAAGGGCGACGCCGCGGGCGCGAAGGCCGCGCTCAAGGCCGCCGAGAAGGCGCTCGACGGCGCGTCCTCGAAGGGCGTGCTGCACAAGAACACGGCGTCCCGCCGGATCTCGCGGCTCGCCCACGCCGTCTCCAAGGCGTCCGCGACGAAGTAGCAGGGGGCCGGGGCGGCGTCGTCCGGCTGCCCCAGCGCTCGCATCGTCAGCGCTCCAGCGCTCGAAGCAGCTCGCGGGCGGCCTCGTCCGCGACGCGCCGCAGCGCGAGCGCCCTGCGCCCCTCGGTCTCGAGCGGATCGGATCCGGAGAGGAAGTCCGTCTCGCGGCGGATGATCCGTTCGACCGGCTTCGCCGTCCCGGCGACCAGCCGCGCCCGCACCTCGATCCCGACGCGCCAGGTCGTCCCCGCGGTGGAGGTCACCACCGGCTCGGTGGCGCGAACCTCACCGTCGAGGACCGCCCCCGACCCCTCCGGCGCACCGGCGCCGCGCCGGGCGAGCTCGCTGCGCAGGGCGGCCGTGACGGTCGCCCCGAGCTCGGGCTCCGTCGAGTGGTTCACGAAGGACCGGACGTGGATCCGGTCCACGCCGCCCGCCGCGACGTAGCGCTGGCTGAAGCCGTAGCCGCACGCCGCCAGGGCGGCGGCGGCGACGGCGGCGACCACCGAGCGTGCGAGCGCAGGGGCAACCGGATGAGGCTGCCCCGGCCCCCCAGGGGGCCCCCGAAGATGAGCGCGGCTTCGCCGCGAGTACTGATCTCGAGCGAGCGGGGGGTATCGGGGGGTGGTCAGCGTCACCGACTACCCCCGACGACGAAGTTCAGGAGCCGCTTCGGCACGAAGACGACCTTGCGGATCGTCTTCCCGGCGAGGTGGGCCTTCACGCGCTCCTCGCGCCTCGGCGAGGGCGCGGACCTCCGCCTCCCCCGCCGCGGCCGGCGCCTGGACCTCGCCCCGGAGCTTCCCGTTCACCTGCACCGCGATGGTCACGGTGTCGGCCGCGACGAGGGAGGGGTCGAAGGCCGGCCAGGGCTCGTCGGCGAGCGAGCCGGTCGCGCCCCGCCGCGCCCACCACCTCGTGCCAGAGCTCCTCGGCGACGTGGGGCGCGAACGGGGCGAGCAGCGCCGCGAGGGCGACGAGCGCCTCGCGGACCGCGGCGCGGTCCGGCGTCGGTCTTCGGCTCGAGCGGTACAGCTCGTTCACGAGCTCCATGAGCGCGGCGATGCCGGTGTTGAACTTGAGCTCCTTCTCGAACCCGTCGGTCACCCGCTGGATGGTCCGGTGGGTCTTGCGGCGAAGCTCGAGGAAGTCGCCCTGCGCCGCGGCGAGCGTCGCCGGGTCCGAGACGGAGAAGCAATCCTGCCGGGCGTGGAAGAGCGCCACACGCGGGTGAGGAACCGGAAGAGCCCGTCCACCTGCTCGTCGGACCAGTCGATGTCCTTCTCGGGCGGCGCCGCGAACAGGATGAACAGGCGCAGGGTGTCGGCGCCGAACCGGTCCACCATCGGGCCGGGGGCGACGACGTTGGCCCAGCGCTTCGACATCTTCCGGCCGTCCGGCCCGTTCACGATGCCCTGGGTCACGAGCCGCTTGCACGGCTCGTCCTCGAGCACGAGCCCGAGCTGGTGCATGACGCGGTGCCAGAACCGGAAGTAGAGGAGGTGCATCACCGCGTGCTCGGGCCCGCCGACGTAGACGTCGATGGGGAGCCAGCGCTTCGCCTCCGCGGGATCGAACGGGCGCCGGTCGTCGTGCGGCGAGAGGTAGCGCGCGTAGTACCAGGACGAGTCGACGAAGGTGTCCATCGTCTCGACCTCGCGCCGGGCCGGCTTGCCGCAGCGCGGGCACGTCGTGTTCACGAAGGCCGGGACCTTCGCGAGCGGCGGCTCGCCCTTCCCGGTGATGATCGCCTCCTCGGGCAGCACCACCGGGAGCTGGTCGTCCGGCACCGGGACGACCCCGTGGTCGTCGCAGTAGATGACCGGGATCGGCGTGCCCCAGTAGCGCTGGCGCGAGAAGCCCCAGTCGCGCAGGTGCCAGCGCACGGTGGGCTTCCCGAAGCCCTTCGCGCGCGCCTCCTCGGCCATCGCCTCGCCGCGCCTTCGCGCTCGGCGAGGCCGGTGCAGGGCCCGGAGCCCTCGAGCGACCCCGTCCTCGGTGAACGCCTGCGCGAGCGCGTCGCCGGCCGGGAGCCGCTCGCCCTTCGCCGGCTGGATGACGACGCGGATCGGCAGGCGCGTACTTCCGCGCGAACTCGAAGTCGCGCTGGTCGTGGGCCGGGACGCTCATGACCGCGCCGGTGCCGTACTCGGCGAGGACGAAGTTCGCGATCCAGACCGGCACCTTCTCGCCGGTGTAGGGGTTCACCGCGTGGGCGCCGGTGAAGACGCCCTCCTTCGGCGCGTCCTCGCCGGTCCGCTCGCGCGGCGTCGGTCTTCTTCATCCGCTCGACGAAGGCGCGGACCTCGGCGCGCTGCGCTCGGGGTCGTGACCCGCTCGACGAGCGGGTGCTCGGGCGCGAGGACGACGTAGGTGCAGCCGAAGATCGTGTCGACGCGGGTCGTGAAGACGTCGATGCGCGCGGGCCGCCCGGCACGGCGAACGTCCACCTCGGCGCCCACGCTCTTGCCGATCCAGTTCCGCTGCATCGTGAGTGATGCGCTCGGGCCACTCGGTGAGCTGGTCGAGGCCGTCGAGCAGGTCCTGCGGCGAAGGCGGTGATCCGGAAGGCCCACTCCGGGATGACCTTCTCGACCACGAGCGACTCGCAGCGCTCGCAGCGCGTCGTCCACCACCTGCTCGTTCGCGATGACGGTGTTGCAGCCGGTGCACCAGTTGGCCTTGCCCTCGCGCCGGTAGACGATGCCGCGCTCGAGCATCTGCAGGAAGAACCACTGGTTCCACCGGTAGTACTCGGGATCGCAGGTGGCGATCTCGCGGGCCCAGTCGAAGGCGTAGCCGAGCTGCTTCATCTCGGCGCGGAAGCGCCACGATGTTCTCGCGGGTCCGCTCGGCGGGGTGGCGGCCGTCCTTGATCGCCGCGTTCTCGGCGGGGAGCCCGAGGGCGTCGAAGCCGATGGGGTGGAGGACGTCGAACCCGCGCATGCGGAGGAAGCGCGCGAGGGCGTCGCCGATCGTGTAGACGCGGCCGTGCCCCATGTGCATCGCGCCCGAGGGGTACGGGAACATCTCGAGCACGTAGCGCGGCTCGGCGCCGGGGCGGCGCCCGGTCCGGAAGGCGCCCGCCTGCTCCCAGCGGGTCTGCCAGCGGGGCTCGATGGACTGGGGCTCGTAGCGCTCGTTCATCGACATATGGGGGGCGGATATTACCGGAGGGGCGCGTCGGCGTCTGCTCCGCCTCGACCTGGGCCTGTCGTGATCCTGACGTGCGACGTGGACCTCGACCTCGACGTGGACGTGGACCTCGACGTCGAGCTTGGTCCTCGACCTGCGTCCACCGGGTCTAGGACGAGGACCAGGCCAGGCCACGTCCAGGTCCAGGTCTCAACGCCCGAGGACACCCCATGTTCCCCCCCGTCCACGTCGCCGACATCGCCCGCCACGACGGCCAGGAGGTCACCCTCCACGGCTGGCTCCACGGCCGCCGCTCCTCCGGGAAGCTCCACTTCCTCCAGCTCCGCGACGGCACCGGGACCATCCAGTGCGTCGTCTTCAAGGGGAACGTCCCGCCCGAGGTCTTCCAGGAGGCCGACCACCTCCCGCAGGAGACGAGCCTCGCGGTCACCGGGCTCGTGAAGAAGGACGACCGCGCGCCCATCGGGTTCGAGCTCGACGTCCGCGGGCTCCGGGTCGTCGCCCGCCCCGCCCGCGAGTACCCCCTCGGCCACAAGGAGCACGGCGTCGCCTTCCTCATGGAGCAGCGCCACCTCTGGCTCCGCTCGCAGCGGCAGCAGGTCATCCTGCGGGTGCGCCACACCGTCGAGAAGGCCATCCGCGACTTCTTCGACGGGCGCGGCTTCACCCTCGTCGACGCGCCGATCTTCACGCCCGCGGCCTGCGAGGGGACCTCGACGCTCTTCGAGGTGCCCTACTTCGACCTCGGCAAGGCCTACCTCACCCAGTCCGGCCAGCTCTACATGGAGGCGGCCGCGATGGCGCTCGGGAAGGTCTACTGCTTCGGCCCGACCTTCCGCGCCGAGAAGTCGAAGACGCGCCGCCACCTCACCGAGTTCTGGATGGTCGAGCCCGAGGTCGCCTTCATGGACCTCGACGGGCGACATGGAGCTCATGGAGGAGTTCGTCTCGCACGTCGTCCAGACCGCGCTCGAGAAGCCACGGCACGGAGCTCGCCGACGGTCCTCGAGCGCGACGTCTGACGAAGCTCGAGAACGTGAAGCCGCCCTTCCCGCGGATCACCTACACCGAGGCGGTCGAGGTGATCCAGAAGGCCGGCCACCCGATGACGTGGGGCGACGACATCGGCGGCGACGAGGAGACGCGTCGTCGCGAGCCGCTTCGACCGGCCGGTGATGGTCCACCGCTACCCGGCGGCGATGAAGGCCTTCTACTTCAAGAAGGACCCGGCCGACCCGCGCGTCGCGCTCGGCTGCGACGTGCTCGCGCCGGAGGGCTACGGCGAGATCATCGGCGGCGGCCAGCGCGAGGACGACCTCGCCACGCTCGAGGCCGCCATCGCCGAGCACGAGCTGCCCGCGGAGGCGTTCGAGTGGTACCTCGACCTGCGCCGCTACGGGACGGTCCCGCACGCCGGCTTCGGCATGGGCGTCGAGCGCAGCGTCGCCTGGATCTGCGGGCTCCACCACGTGCGCGAGACGATCCCGTTCGCGCGGATGATGGAGAGGATCACGCCGTAGAGCGCGCAGGCGTTCGGACGACCTGGACCTGGACCTGGTCCTGGTCCAGGTCCTGGTCCTCGACCTAGACTTAGTCCTGGTCCGGTCGAGGTCGAGGTCGAGGTCGAGGTCGAAGTCGATCGAGTCGAAGTCGACGTCCAGGTCCACGTCCAGGTCCAGCGTCCACGACCACGTGCGGCGCGCGGTCAGGTCAACCTCAGCAGCCCCCTCACCGCCTCGACCACCTGCGTCGCCTGCACCGGCTTCACGAGGTAGGCGCTCGCGCCGAGGCTCATCGCCCGGCGCCGGTCCGCCTCGGCGCCCTCGGTCGTGATGACGATGACGGGGACGCGCTGGTGGGGGCCGCCGGCGCGCACGAGCGCGACGAGCTTCAGCCCGTCGAGGAGCGGCATGTTGATGTCGGTGAGGACGATGTCGAAGGCGGCGGTGCAGAGCTTCCGCCAGGCGTCGGCGCCGTCGGTCGCCTCCACCGCCCCCATGCCGGGGATGCGCTGGAGCGCGTAGGCGAGCTGCCGGCGCATCGCGCCGCTGTCGTCCACGATGAGGGCCGTGGAGGTGCGCCATCGTCAGCCGCCCCGGGCGAAGCGCAGGATCCGCTCGGCGAGGCCGTCGAGCGGGAGCAGCTCGTCGAGCGCGCCGGTCTCGGCGGCCGCCTGGGGCATCCCGTAGACCACCGCGCTCTCCTGCGACTCGGCGAGGGTGAGGCCGCCCGGCGCCTTCACCGCGCGGACGCCCGCGCGCCCGTCCTGGCCCATGCCGGTGAGCACCACCGCGCAGGCGCGCTCGCCGAGGGCATCGCGCGACCGACGCGAAGAGCCGGTCCACCGACGGGCAGTGGCCGCGGCGCTGGCCGCGCGGCTCGGCGGGGAGCACGGCGCGCGTGGAGCGAGCCGTCCCGGTCGCGCCGCACCTCGAGGTGGCGCCCGCCGGGCGCGACGAGGACCCGCCCCTCCGCGACGAGGTCGCCGTCGCGCCGCCTCCGGCGCGCTGAAGCCGCAGCTGCGGCCGAGCCGCTCCGCGAAGGCGGCGGTGAACTTCTCGGGCATGTGCTGCGCGACGACGAACCCGAGGGGCGCGTCCCGCGGGAGGAGCGAGAGCAGCCGCACGAGGGCCTGCGGGCCCCCCGGTCGACGCGCCGATCGCGACCACCCGGGGCGGCTCCGCGATCCCCTGCCCGGCGACGCGGCGGCGCGCTCCGGGGACGGCCGGGCGGGAGGTTCTCGGGGCCGGAGCGCCCGGAGGAGCTCGCACTTCTCGAGGAGCGCCGCGGCGATGCCGTCGAAGGAGGCGCCGTCCTCCGGCTTCGCCACGAAGTCGAGCGCGCCGAGCTCGAGGGCCTTGAAGACGTCGGCCCGGCGCGACTGCGAGGAGACCACCACCACCGGCGTGGGCCGGCGCGCCATGAGCAGGCGCAGGAACGTGAACCCGTCCATCCGCGGCATCTGCGAGGTCGAGGAAGACGAGGTCCGGCTGGAGCCGCAGCACCTCCCGGAGCGCCTCCTCGCCGTCGCGCGCCGCCCCCACGATGACGATCCCGGCGCCGCCCTCGAGGATGCGCCCGACCGCGCTCCGGCTCGCCTCGGAGTCGTCGACGAGGAGCACGCGGGCGGGCCTCGCCCAGTGGCGCGCCGGGTCCCCTCACGGAAGCGCCTCTCCCGGCGCGCCGCCCGGCGGCTTGCGGTACACGAGGTCGGAGCGGAGGTGGACGATCTCGAAGTCGGCGGTGAGGTTGATGAGCGACTCGGAGTGGCCGAGGAGGAGCCAGCCGCCGTCGCGCAGCTTCCGTGGAAGGTGCGGAGCACCTGCTTCCGCGCGGCGACGTCGAAGTAGATCATCACGTTGCGGCAGACGAGCACGTCCAGGCGCGCGATCGAGGTCAGGGCGGCGGGCGTCGAGCAGGTTCTCCTGGCCGAAGCGGACCATCCGCCGGATGGTCTCGTCGATGGCCCACTTGCCGCCGCGCAGGTGGAACCAGCGGCGCATCGCCTGCGACTCGGGGTTGCGGAAGGCGTGCTCGCCGTAGACGCCGGCCTTCGCGTGCTCGATGCACCGCGTGGAGATGTCGCAGCCGACGATCTCGACGTCCCACCCGTCGAACAGCCGCGAGTCCTTCACCAGCATCGCGATGGTGTAGGGCTCCTCGCCGGTGGAGCACCCCGCGGAGAGGATCCGGAGCGATCGCTCGCTCGCGCGGGCCCGGGCGACCGCCGGGAGGATCTCCCGGGCGAGGGCGCTCGAGCTGGAGCGGCTCCCGGTAGAAGTAGGTCTCGTTGGTGGTGAGCAGGTCGATCGCCCGCTGCAGCTCGCCGACCCGACCCGGGTCGAAGCGCAGGAACCGGTGGTACGCGCCGAAGTCGGCGAAGCCCGCAGCGCCTCGAGCCGCGGCGCGAGGCGCCGCTCGAGCAGGTAGCGCGTGTCGTCGCGGAACCAGATCCCGCAGTGCTGGTGGACGAGGTCGCGGAGGAGCCGGAACGCCTCCTCGCGTCATCTTCGGCCGCTGCTCCTCGGGCCGCCACATGCCGGGCTACCGCTCACCGAGGGCCCGCGCCGCCTCGGCGAACGCCCGCGCGACGAGGGGGTCGGGGTCTCCCGTCGCGAGCCGCTCGGCGTCGGCGCGGAGCGCCGGATCGCCGCGCTCGACGAAGGCACGCGCCGCGGCGCGCCGCACGTCCCAGCGCGGGCTCGCCGCGGCGGCGCGGAGGAGCGCGACCCCGCGCTCGCCCTCGAGCCGGGCCGCGCCCGCGACCGCCTCCTTCACCACCTCCGGATCGTCGTGGCCGAGGGCGCGCTCCAGGGCGTCCACCGGGAGCGACCCGAGGGCGACCAGGGCGTGGAGGGCGGCGGCCACCGCGGCCGGCGAGGCCCCCGGGTCGCGCGCCAGGGCCGCGAGGGGGACGGCGTCCTCGACCCGGCCGCAGGCGCCGAGCGCCTCGGCGGCGGCGGCGCGGACCGCGTGCTCCGGATCGCCGAGCGCGACGGCGAGGCGGGCCGCGACGGCATCGCCCCCGGCGGCGGCGGCCCCCGCGGCGCGCGCGACCGCGGCGAGCGCCCGCGCGGCCGCGGCGCGGACCGCCCAGGCAGGGTCGGAGAGCGCCGCGTGGAGCGCGGGCGGGACCTCCGCGAGCAGCCCCCGCTGCGCGAGCGCCCCGAGCGCGCCCGCCGCGGCGGCCCGCTCCGGCGCGTTCGGCGCGCCGAGCCCGGCGGCGACCGCGCCGACGTCCCCGGGCGCTCCGAGGGCGCCGAGGGCGCGGAACACGGCGGTGCAGGGCCCGGTCTCGCCCCGGTCCCGGACCGCGGCGAGGGCCGCCTCGCGGGCGACGCCGCCGGACTGCCCGATCCGGACGAGCGCCGCCGCGGCCAGCCCCGCCGTCCCGGCGTCCTCGTCGGCGAGGAGCCCTGCGAGGTGGGGCACCCCGCGCGCGTCGCGCAGCCGCCCCAGGGCCGCGATGGCGTCGCCCTGGACGTACGGACCCGGGGTCGCTCGCCTCCCGGACGACGCTCTCGAAGGCCGCCGGGCTCCCGAGGCGCGCCAGGGCGGCGAGGGCGGTGAGGCGGGCGACCTGTCCGAGCCCGGGGAGGGCCTGCGCGAGCGCGGCGCGGACCTCCGGTCCGTCGAGGAGGTCCTCGAGCGCCTCCTCGACGAGGGTGCGGAACCGCTCGTCCTCGGCGAGCGCGGCGAGGCGGCCCGCGTGGCGGCCGGAGCGGGCCGCGGCGAGGGCGGTGAGGGCGCCGACCTGCGTCGAGGGATCCTCGGAGGCGAGGGCCGCCGCCCAGGCGTCGGCGAGGGCGGGATCCCGCTCGGCCTCGGCGCGCGCGCGCTCGAGGACCGGGGCGAGCTCCGCGGGCGTGCGGCGCCCCCGCTGCTGGCCCAGCGCGGCGAGCGCGGCGTCGCGCGTCACCCGCGCCGGATCGCGCGACGCCACGCGCGACGAGGGCGAGGGCGGCGAGGTCGTCGCTTCCGCCGATCATCCGGTAGAGGGCCCGGCGCAGGGCGCGATCGCCGAGCAGCCCCTCGATCCGGGCCGCGGGGAGCGCCGCGCGGAGCCCGCCCAGGGCCTCGACCGCGGAGAGCCGGAGGGTCGGGTCGTCGGAGTCGGCGGCGGCCCGGAGCGCGGCGACCGCGCCGGGGCCGCCAATCTTGCCGAGGGCCTCCGCCGCGGCGGCGCGGACGTTCGGGTCGGGGTCGGCGAGCCGCGCGGTGAGCGCCGGGACCGCCCGGGCGTCCGTGACGGCGCCGAGGACGCCCGCCGCGGCCTGGCGGAGGTCGGCGTCCGGCGAGGAGAGCGCCTCGACGAGCCTCGGGACTGCCGGGGCGCCGATGCGGGCGAGGGCGCTCGCCGCCGCGTCCCGGGCCCCGGGCCCCGGCCCCGCCGCGAGCACCTCCACGAGCGCCGGCAGCGCGGCGGCCGCGCCCGGGTCGCCGGAGAGCCGCTCCACCACGGCGGCGCGGACGCGCCAGCTCGGGTCGGCGAGGCGCTCCAGCAGGACGGCCCGGTCGGCGGCGTCGGAGGGGTCGAGCTCCGCGACGGCGCGGTAGCGCGTCTCCTCGTCGGGATGGGCCGCGCGCTTCCGCGCCGCCGTCGGGCCGGCCGGTCGGGTCATGCGCGCCTCGAGGCCTCCGCCTGGACCCGCGCGACCTCGACCTCGCCCGGCACCGACGGATCGAGGAGCGCCTTGACGTTCAGGAGGAGCCGAAGCGCGGCGCCGCCGCGGCCGGCGGTGCGATCGCCACCGCAGACGCCCAGGAAGAACCGCGGGCCGCCGCCCGCGCCCAGGGGCGGCGCCGGCCGGATCTCGGTCCGCGGGAGGCGCAGCACCTCGCGCACCTCGTCCACCACGAGCGCGATCCGCCGCCCCGCGACGTTCACCACGAGGAAGCGGCTCTTGCGGGTCGCTGGCGTCGCCGGCAGGCCGAAGCGCTTGCGGACGTCGATGACGGGGATGACGTCGCCCCGGAGCCGGATCACGCCCTCGACGAACACCGGCGCGCGCGGGACCGGGGTGATGGGCAGCGGGTGGATGATCTCCCGCACCCGCATGATGTCGATGGCGTAGTCCTCGCCCCCGATCCGGAAGGTGCACAGCTGCGCGAGCGCCGCCTCGGCCGCGCCCCGCGCGGCGTCAGAGCCCGGCATCGGCCCTCCTCGCCCGGACGTCGCGGACCGGCCCGCGCCGCAGGAGCGCGCCGAGGTCGAGCACGGTGAAGAGCCGGTCCCCGTCGCGGCCGATGCCGGCGAGGTACTCGGCGCGCTGCCCGGCGATCCCCTGCGGGCACGGCTCGATCGACCCGGGACTGAGCCGCACCACGCTCGCCACGCGGTCCACGTGGATCCCGCACGGCCCGTCGCCGGCGTCCACGATGACGACCTTCCCCTCCCCCTCGACGGGGCGGGGATCGGGCAGCCCCAGCCGGCGCCGCGGGTCGACCACCGCCACGACCTCGCCACGGACGGTGACGACGCCGAGGATGTGGGACGGCGCGCGCGGCACCTCGGTGATCGGCGGCGCCCGCACCACCTCGCGGACGCGCTCGATGGCGATGGCGTACTCCTCCGCGCCGAGGAGGAAGGTGAGGAACTCCTCCCGGGCGAGGACGACCGGCTCGGGCTCGGGCTCCGGCGCCGCGGCGATCTCCGGGGATGACGGGCCCGCCCTCGTCCTCGCGGAAGAAGAACTCCTCGAGGGGATCGACCGGGACCGGCTCCGCGGCCGGTGGCGCGGGCGGAGCTCCGAGGTGGCGATCTTCAGCTCGCGGGGTCCACGCGGGCGCAGCGGCGGTTCCGGCCGGGAGGGGGCCCGGGGAGACCACCGCGAAGTCCTCGGGGTCGGGCGCGAAGTCGCGGGCCGGCTCCGGCGGGGGCGGCACGGGGGGCGCGCCGGTGCCGGGGCGCCAGGTCGTGAACCGCGCGTCGTCGCCGGCGGCGGGCGGGTGGTCGTCCTCCGCGGCCGGGAGCCCCTGCAGACGCGCCACGAGGGCGCCCTCGAGGACGTCCTCGTCGGTGATCATCGGTGCGTCGATCGGAGCGGGGGGACCCTCGCTCGAGATCAGTACCCGCGGCGAAGCCGCGCTCGTCTCTGGGGGCCCCCTGGGGGGCCGCGGAGCCTCTTCCGGCTCCGCCTGCGCTCGCCCGTGCTTGGCTGGCGCGGCTCGCGCGGCTGGGGCGGCGCGCTCGCGCGCCTCCGCCTCCGCGGCCGCCCGGGCCTGGGCGCGCTCCTTGGCCTTCTTCCGGATGTCGAGGAAGTCCATGGAGCGGCTCCGCCGGCCCTCGGATTCTACCGCGCCCGCGCCGACGTTCCCAGATGCGCGGCGAGGTCTGCCGCGGCGGCCTCGACGATCTCCGCGGAGACCGACGGGGCCTCGCGGGCGAACGCCTCGAGGAGGGCGCCGGCCGCGACCTGGTTCACCCGGCGCGGCACGCCGCCCGAGAGCCGGTGCACGGAGGAGACCGCGCCCTCGTCGAAGAGCGGGGCCGGCCGTCCCGCCACCGCGAGCCGGTGCGCGAGGTAGCGGCCGGTCTCGTCCTCGTCGAGGGCGCCGACGTGGTAGGCGACCCCGATCCGCTGGGTGAAGGCCTCGCCGCCGCGATCCCGGAGCCGCTCGCGGAGCTCGGGCTGGCCGACGAGCACGAGGCCGACCAGCGCGCGGTCGTCCGCGGCGATGTTGGTGAGGAGCCGCAGCTCGTCGAAGGCGCCGCGGGGCAGGAGCTGGGCCTCGTCCACCACCACCACCCCGAACCGGCCCTCCGCGTCGAGGCGGGAGACGTGCTCGGCGACCCCCGCGAAGGCGTCGACCTTCCGGCGCGCGGGCGGAAGGCCGAACCCCTCCGCCACGGCCCCCAGGAGCTGCGCCGGCGGGAGCGCGGGGTGGACGATGAAGCTGAAGCGGCAGCGGTCGGCGAAGGCGTCCACCAGGGCGCGCGAGAGGGTCGTCTTCCCGGCGCCGATCTCCCCGGTGAGCACCGCGATCTCGCGCTCCTCGAGGGCGTGGGAGAGCCGCGCGAGGGCCTCGGCGTGCTGGCGGGACGGGAACAGGAACTCCGGGTCCGGCGTCTTCGAGAAGGGCTTGCGCCCGAGACCGAAGAACTCGAGGTACATCGGTCACGCTCTCCGGACGGGAGCGGCGGCTCCCTCGACGTCGCGCAGGGCGTCGCCGGAGACCACGTCCTCGATGATCGCGCCCACGTCGAGGACGAGGACCGTGCGCCGGCTGCCGAGGTCGGTCGCCCCCGCGACGCCCCGGACCCCCTGCAGCTGGGTCCCGAGGGGCTTCACCACGATGTCCTGCTGGCCCACGAGCTCGTCGACCGCGATCCCGAGCCGCTCCTGGGCGAGGCCCACCACCACCACGAAGAACGCGTCCGGCGCCCGGGCTTGTCCCCGGACCTCCTTCGCCCCGCGAAGCGGGGCTGGGGAGGGGGCTTGTCCCCGGAGGTCGAGGTCGAAGAACCGGCCGAGCCGCACGAGCGGCAGCGTGGAGCCACGCAGGGAGATCACCTCGCGGGTCGAGAGCGTGCGCACCTCGCGGGCGCGGAGCTCCAGGATCTCGAGGACGCTGTTCAGCGGGACGGCGTAGGTGCGCCCGGCGACCCCGACGACGAGGGCGCGGATGATGGCGAGGGTGACCGGGAGCGTGATCTCGAACCGCGTGCCGTGCCCGCGCTCCGACTGCAGGTCGATGATGCCGGACAGGTTCGCGATGTTGTTCTTCACGACGTCCATGCCGACGCCGCGGCCGGAGAGCGCGGTGACCTGGCGGGCGGTGGAGAACCCGGGGATGAAGATCAGGTTCATCACCTCGCGCCGGGAGAGCTCGTGCACCCCCTCGGCGGTGGCGAGGCCGCGCGCCACCGCCACCTCCCGCACCCGCTCCTCGTCGATGCCCGCCCCGTCGTCCTCGACCACGATCTGGACGTGGTTGCCCTTCTGGGCGGCGACGAGCCGCACCCGCCCCGCCCGCGGCTTCCCCGCCTTGACCCGGACCTCCGGCGCCTCGATCGCGTGGTCGATGGCGTTGCGGATGAGGTGCATGAGCGGATCGGAGAGCTCCTCGACGATGAGCTTGTCGAGCTCCACGTCGCCGCCGGACACCTCGAAGTCGATCTCCTTGCCCACCTCCCGCGCGATCTTGCGGACCATGCGGGCGAGCTTGTCGAAGATCTGCTCGAGGGGGACCATCCGGACCTCGAGGATCCCCGCCTGCAGCTCCGCCAGCCGCCGCTCGAGGCCGCGGTTCGCGAGGTGGAGCTCGGCGTTCAGCGCCGGATCGCCGCCGCCCTGCGCCTTCATCCGCTCGCCGATCGCCTGGAGCGAGGACTTCACGAGGACGAGCTCGCCGACCACGTTCATGAGCCCGTCGAGCTTGCGGATGTCGACGCGCACCGACTGCGACACCGACCGGAGCGACCCGGCGTCGTCCGGCGCCTCGGGCGGGGTCGCCGTCGGCGCCGCGGCGGCGGGGGGAGCTCGCCGCCCGGACCCTCCGGCCCCGGCCTCGCCGGGACGGTGCGCGAGCCCGGGGCCGGCGCGGCCGCCGGACGCGGGGGCGCGGGCGCGGGACTCAGCCGCGGGACCGCCTCGACCACCGCGGCCGGACCGGCCTCTCGCTGCACCGTGTCGCGCGGCTCGCTCGACGCGAGGAGCAGCTCGAACCCGAGGGCGGCGGGGTCCCGGACGTCCGAGGAGGGCAGGGTCGAGACCAGCTCGCCGACGCGCTTCAGCCGCGCCGAGACCGCCGACAGCTCGCGGTCGAAGGAGGCGAGGTCGAAGCTCACCCGCACGCGGAAGAGCCCGAATCCCCTTCGACGCGTTGGCGCGGAGCCGGTGCTCCTCGTACTCGGTGAGGACCGCGCGCACCTCCGGCCCGAGACCCACGGCGTCGAGGGGGTCCCCGGCGGCCGCCGCCGGCGCGGGCGCCCTCGCGCGGAGCCGGTCGGTCAGGCCCGCCGCGACGTCGGTGGTCCGCGGCGCCTCGCCTCCCGACGTCTCGGCGATGATCCGCGCGAAGACCTCGGGGGTCTCGAGGAGCAGATCCATCGCGCCGCGGTCGAGGTGCCGCCGGCCCATGCGCACGTCGTCGAGGAGGTCCTCGAGGGCGTGGGCGAGCCGGGCCATCCGCTCGACCCCGAACATCGAGGAGAGCCCCTTCAGCGAGTGGGCGGCGCGGAAGACGGCGTTGACGGCGTCCGGCGGCGGGTCCTCGGCCGGGCCGGCGTCGAGCTGCATGAGCTCGCGCCCGAGGAGGTCGATGGTCTCCTGCGCCTCGGAGACGAAGTCGCTGAGCGCCTTCTGGCCCTTGTCCATCGATCCGGGAGGCGCCGGGCCCTCGCCCGCGCGCCCCGGCGGTCAACGTACCACGCCGCCCACGTGCGGCAAGGCGCGGCCGCGCGGCGGCATCTCCACCCGCGACGGCGGTGCGAGGACCTCCACCTCGACGCCGAGGGCGGCGCGGGCGGTGGAGAGGTCGCGCTGCAGGGCCCTCGCCTCGCCGAGCAACATCTGGCGGCGCACCGGGCGGACCAGGCTCGCCTCGAGCCAGAGCCGCGCCGCGACGGTGGAGTCGCCGCCGGCGAGCGGCGGCATGGAGGTGGCGAAGGCCTCGCTCCCGGCCCGGGCGAGCGCCTCGCAGAGCGTCCGGGACGCGTGGAGGAAGCCGTCGGGAGGGAGCGGCGCCTCCGGGACCCCGAAGCAGAACACCCGGCCCGGCGCGATGCGGCCGCCCGAGGGGAGCAGGAGCGCCTCGCCGTCGGCCGCCTGGAACAGCCCGGTCCGGATCGCGCGGGAGATGGCGCCGCACAGGCGCCAGTCGGCGTAGCCGGCGAAGCCCTGGAGCGGACGCTCCGGCCCGACGAACACCGCGAGGGCGTCCACGTCGAGCCCGTCGAGGGCCGACAGCCCGAGCTCCGCCACCTCGATGACGAGCGCCACGCGTCCCCGTCCTAGTCCGACCGCCGGCGCTCCGCCGGGAGGGCGGAGGCGATCTTGTCGAGCACGCCGTTCACGAAGGCCCCGGTGCTCTCCGATCCGTACTTCTTCCCGAGCTCGATCGCCTCGTTGATCGCGACCTTCACCGGGACGTCCGTCCGCAGGAGCTCGTAGGTGGCGAGCCGGAGGACGTTCCGGTCCACCTTCGCCATCCGGTCGAGCCGCCAGTTGGAGGACACTCTCTCGATCTCCTCGTCGATGATCCGGCGGTGCTCGGCGACGCCGCGGACGAGCGACTCCGCGAGCGCCATCACCTCGCGCTCCACCGGCTCGAAGCTCTTCCAGAACCGGGCGAGCGCCTCGTCGATTCCCTCGGCGGCGACATCGATCTGATAAAGCGCCTGGAGCGCGCGCTCGCGGGCCTTGGTCCGCTTCGCGGTCAAGGCTCACTCCCTCCGGCGGGCGCCGCCGAGCTTCGCGGTCTCGCGGAGGACGTTCGCCTGCTCGATGGCCGCCACCGCGGCCTCCGCCCCCTTGTTGCCGCCCTTCACGCCCGCGCGCTCGAGGGCCTGCTCCATGGTGTCGCAGGTGAGGACGCCCAGGGCGACGGCGCAGTCGGCCTCCATCGAGACGAGGCCGATGCCCTTCGTCGCCTCGGCGGCGACGTACTCGAAGTGCGGCGTGCCCCCGCGGATCACCGCGCCGAGGGCGACCACCGCGTCGTAGCGGCCGGTGCGCGCCACCCGCCGGAGGAGCGGCGGCAGCTCGAAGGTGCCCGGGCAGCGGAAGACGTCCACGTCGCCCTCCTTCACGCCGTGGCGGCGCAGGGCGTCCGTCGCGCCGGCGAGCAGCTGCTCGGTGACGAGCGAGTTGAAGCGAGCGACGACGACGGCCACCTTGAGCCCGGTGGCGACGAGCGATCCCTCGTAGACGTTCATCGTCCGTTCCTTCCCTTGTGGCCGCGCGCCGGAGTCGCGCGCCGGCCCTTGGCCGCGCGCGCGGGGGCGGCGGCCTGGAGCGTGAGGAGGTGCCCGAGCTTGTCGCGCTTCGTCGCGAGGTAGGCCCGGTTGCGGCGGGTGGGCGGCATCTCGATGGGCACGCGCTCGACGACCTCGAGGCCGTACCCCTCGAGCCCGATGATCTTCTTCGGGTTGTTCGTGAGGAGCCGCATCTTCCGGACCCCGAGGTCCCGGAGGATCTGGGCGCCGATGCCGTAGTCGCGCAGGTCCGGCTTGAAGCCGAGCTGCACGTTCGCCTCGGCGGTGTCGTAGCCCTGGTCCTGGAGGTTGTAGGCGCGGAGCTTGTTCACGAGCCCGATCCCGCGC
This sequence comes from uncultured delta proteobacterium, assembly GCA_963739565.1. GTDB lineage: Bacteria > Myxococcota > Myxococcia > Myxococcales > Anaeromyxobacteraceae > Anaeromyxobacter. Next base: position 789,387 of record CAVUBF010000004.1, read on the forward strand.
CCCTCCTGGTCGAGGTAGAGCAGGACGCCCTTCCCCGCGCGCTCGATCTGCCGGAGCGCCGCGTGGAGCTGGGGGCCGCAGTCGCAGCGCTCCGAGCCGAAGACGTCGCCGGTGAGGCACTTCGAGTGGACGCGAACGAGGACCGGCTCGCCGTTCCGCCAGCGGCCCTTCACGAAGGCGACGTGCTGGTGGAGGTCGACGTCGTTCTCGTAGGCGACCGCCCGGAACTCGCCGTACACCGTCGGCACCGGCGCCTCGGCGGCGCGCCGGACGAGGGTGTCCTTCATCATCCGGTAGGAGATGAGGTCCGCGACGGAGAGGAGGGGGAGGTCGTGCGCCCGGGAGAGCGTCTCGAGCTCCGGCATGCGCGACATCGTGCCGTCGTCGTTCATCACCTCGCAGATGACGCCGGCGGCCTTCAGGCCCGCGAGCCGCGCGAGGTCCACCGAGCCCTCGGTCTGGCCGGCGCGGACGAGCACGCCCCCGCGCCGCGCGCGGAGCGGGAAGACGTGGCCGGGCCGCGCGAGGTCCTCGGGGCGGGTCTCGTCGCGCACCGCGGTGAGGATGGTGTGGGCGCGGTCCCGGGCGCTGATCCCGGTGGTGACGCCCTCCTTCGCCTCGATGGAGATCGTGAAGGCGGTGCCGAACGACGAGGTGTTCGCCCCCTCGTCCACCATGAGCGGGAGCCGGAGCTGGCGGACCTTCTCCTCGGTGAGGGAGAGGCAGACGAGCCCGCGGCCGTGCTTCGCCATGAAGTTCACGGCGGCGGGGGTGACCTTCTCCGCCGCCATGCAGAGATCGCCCTCGTTCTCGCGGTCCTCGTCGTCGGTGAGGATCACCATCCGGCCTTCGCGGATCGCGTCGATGGCCTTCTCCACGCGCTCGACCGCGTGCCTCGTGTGGTCCTTCACCGCGTGCCTCCGTAGCCCCAGCGGGCGAGGTCGTCGCCGGACACGCCCGGCCCGGCGAACTCCCGGAGCCGCGCGACGTGGCGGGCGACGACGTCGACCTCGAGGTTCACCTTCGTGCCGGGGCGGGCCTCGCCCAGCGTGGTGCGGGTCAGGGTCTCGGGGATGAGGGCCACCTCGAAGCGATCCCGCCCCGCCGCCGCGACGGTGAGCGAGATCCCGTCCACCGCGATGGACCCCTTCTCCGCGACGAGCGGGGCGATGGCGGCGGGGAGGGAGATGGCGAGCCGCGCGCCCTGCCCCTCGGTCACCCGCGACAGGACCTCGCCGACCGCGTCGACGTGCCCCTGCACGAGGTGGCCGCCGAGGCGGTCGCCGAGGGCGAGGGCGCGCTCGAGGTTCACGACCGAGCCGGGGCGCCAGCCGCCGACGGTGGTGCGGGACAGGGTCTCGGGGATCGCGTCGAAGGAGACGAGCCCGCCGCCGCGCTCCACGACCGTGAGGCAGACGCCGGAGCACGCGACGCTCTCCCCGAGGACGAGGACGTCGACGTCCAGCGTCCGCGGCCGGAGCGTCAGGCGCGCGCCTCCCTGCCGCGGCACGAGGCGCTCCACGGCGCCCATGTCGGAGATCAGACCGGTGAACATGCTCTTCTCGCGGCGCAATCCTAGCCGCGTCCTGGGTTTTTCGCCAACGGCGCGGGCGTCAGCGCGCGGGTCCGTGGGGGCGTGGACGGCGGCGCGCCGGAGCCCGCGCCGGGCGGGCGTCGGGCCGGACCGGGCGCCCGATGACGAGCACGTCCTCCCCCACCCGCTCCACCTGGACCTCGTCGAGCCGGATCGCGTCGGCCATCCGCGCCGGGCCCCGCGAGGCGAGGAGCGGGACCCCGTCCGACCCGGCGAGCTTGGGGGCGACGAACACGACCAGGCGGTCGACGAGCCCCTCCTCGAGGAAGCGGGCGTGCACGCGGCTCCCCCCCTCGACGAGGAGGTGGGTCACCCCGCGCGCGGCGAGGCGGGCGAGGAGGTCGCGGAGGTCCACCCCGCCCTTCCCGCGGCGGCACCGGAGCAGCTCGACCCCGGGGCCGGTGCGCCGGGCCCGCGTCGACGCGTGGGCGACCAGGGTCGGCGCCGGGGAGCGTGGGTGGAGGAGCGCGAGGCGAGGCGGCAGCGTGAGGTCGGTGTCGAGGACCACCCGGATCGCGTCGCGCCCTCGACCGCCCGGGAGGCGCGTCGTGAGGAGCGGGTCGTCGACGCGGGCGGTGCCGGCGCCCACGAGGACCGCGTCGACCCGGTCGCGGAGCCGGTGCACCCAGCGCCGCGCCTCCTCGCCGGTGACCCACCGCGCGTCGCCGGTCCGGGTGGCGATCCGCCCGTCGAGGGTCACCGCCGCCTTGAGCGTCACGTACGGCCGGTTCTCGCGGATGTACTTGAACCAGTGGGCGTTGAGCGCGTCGCACTCGTCCTTGAGGACGCCCTCGGCGACCTCGACCCCTGCGGCGCGCAGGCGCGCGATCCCCCTGCCGTTCACGAGCGGGTTCGGGTCCGCCGAGCCGACGAGGACGCGCCGGACCCCCGCCTCGAGGACCGCGATGGAGCAGGGCGGGGTCTTCCCGTAGTGGTCGCAGGGCTCGAGCGTCGTGTAGAGGTCCGCGCCGCGCGCCCGGGCGCCCGCGGCGCGGATCGCGACCACCTCCGCGTGGGGGCCGCCGGCGCGGGAGTGGTGCCCGCGGGCGACCACCTTCCCCTCGCGCACGAGGACCGCGCCGACCGCCGGGTTCGGGCTGGTCCGCCCGAGCCCCTTCGCCGCCTCGCGGAGGGCGAGCCGCATGAACGACTCGGCGGCGGCCCGGTCCGGGGGCGCGGCGACGGCGGGGGTCCCGCGGCGGGTCCGGGCGGGCGCGGGCGTCATCGCCCCTCCCCCCGATCCCCCTTCTTCCTCTGCTCCTCTCCCGCCGCGCCCGCCGGCGGAGAGGCGGGGGGAGGCGCGGGCTTCGCGAGGCCGGCGAGCTCCGTCATGAACTCGCCCACGTCGCGGAAGGCCCGGTAGACCGAGGCGAAGCGGACGTAGGCGACCTCGTCGAGCTCGCGCAGCCGCCGCATCACCGCCTCGCCGATCACGGTGGTCCGGATCTCCTTCTCGCCGAGCTCCTGGAGCTCCCGCTCGACGGCGGAGACGAGGGCCTGGACCTGCTCCGCCGAGACCGGCCGCTTCTGGCAGGCGATGGCGACGCCCTCGACGATCTTCGCGCGGTCGAAGGGCTCGCGGCGGCCGTCCTTCTTCGCCACCTGCGGGAGGACCTCCTCGATCCGCTCGTAGGTGGTGAAGCGGCGCGCGCAGCCGGCGCACTCCCGCCGGCGACGCGTGGCCAGCCCGTCCTGCGCCTCGCGGGAATCGACGACGCGGTCCTCGAGGTGGCCGCAGTACGGGCAACGCATTCGTCCTTCGGCTCCGTGTCGTTCTTCGCAGGGCTCAGGCCGCCACTACGCTCGGGAGAGCGTTACTGGCGGTCCTCGTACATCGGGAACTGCTTGCAGAGGTCCTTCACCTCGGCGCGCACCCTGGCGAGCACCTTCTCGTCCGCCGGCGCGTCGAGGGCGCGCCCGATGAGGGCCGCCACGAGCGTCATCTCGCGGGCGCCCATGCCGCGCGAGGTGAGCGCGGGGGTGCCGACCCGGACGCCGGAGGTGGTGAACGGCTTCTCGGGATCCCACGGGATCATGTTCTTGTTGACGGTGATCCCGGCCTTCCCGAGCGCCTCCTCGGCGACCTTGCCGGTGAGCTTCTTCGGGCGCAGGTCGACGAGCATGAGGTGGTTGTCGGTGCCGCCCGAGACGAGGCGGAGCCCGGCGGACTTGAGCCCCTCGGCGAGGATCACCGCGTTCTCCACGATCCGCCGCTGGTACTGCTTGAACTCCGGCTGGAGGGCCTCCTGGAACGCCACCGCCTTCGCGGCGATCACGTGCTCGAGCGGGCCGCCCTGGATGCCCGGGAAGATCTGGGAGTTCAGGACCTTCGCGTGGGCCTCGCGGCAGAGGATCATGCCGCCCCGCGGGCCGCGGAGCGTCTTGTGGGTCGTGGTCGTGACGATCTCGGCGTACGGCACCGGGTTCGGGTGCAGCCCGGCGGCGACGAGGCCGGCGATGTGCGCCATGTCGACGACCATCGCGGCGCCGACCTCCTTCGCGATCTCCGCGAACTGGTCGAACTGGAGGGTGCGCGGGTACGCGCTCGCGCCCACCACGAGGATCTTCGGCTTGTGCTCCCGCGCGAGCTTGCGGACCTCGGCCATGTCGATGGTCTCGGTCTCGCGGGAGAGGCCGTAGGGGACGATCTTGAAGAGCTTCCCCGAGAAGTTCACCGGCGAGCCGTGGGTGAGGTGGCCGCCGAAGTTGAGGCTCATGGCGAGGAGCGTGTCGCCGGTCGGGCCCCCGGCCGCGCTCCCGCCCCAGCTCGTCGCGAGGGCGAAGTAGGCGGCCATGTTGGCCTGCGACCCGGAGTGCGGCTGGACGTTCGCGTGCTCCGCGCCGAAGAGCGCCTTCGCGCGGTCGATGGCGAGCTGCTCGACCTGGTCCACCACCTCGCAGCCGCCGTAGTAGCGCTTGCCGGGGTAGCCCTCGGCGTACTTGTTCGTGAGGGCGGAGCCGAGCGCCTCGAGCACCGCCGGGGAGACGAAGTTCTCGCTGGCGATGAGCTCGAGCCCCTCGGCCTGCCGCCGCGTCTCCTCGCGGATGAGGCGCTCGATCTCGGGGGTCCACCTCGGCGAGGCGCTTCTTCGACATCATCGGATCGTCTCCAGGAGAGCGTGAGAAGGGCCGTTCATACCGCGCCGCGCCGGGTCCGGCAACGCCGCTGGAGCCCCGACCGGCGCGCCCGTCAGCGCTCCATCGCGGTCATCTTCTCGACGCGCCGGGCGTGCCGCCCGCCCTCGAACGGCGTCTCGAGGAATGCCTTCACGATGGCGCCGCCGAGGCCGAGCCCCACCACGCGCTCCCCGATGCAGAGCACGTTCGCGTCGTTGTGGGCGCGCGCCATCCGCGCCTCGAACTCGGTGGTGCAGTGCGCGGCGCGCACGCCCTTCACCTTGTTCGCGGCGATCGACATGCCGATCCCGGTGCCGCAGACGAGGACGCCGAGGCGCGCCCGGCCCGCCACCACCGCCTCGCCCACCTGCCGCGCGTAGTCGGGGTAGTCGACGCTGTCGCCGGAGAAGGGACCGAGGTCCTCGACCTCGAGGCCGCTCCCCTTCGCGACCTTCACCGCCTCGCCGCGGAGCGCGAGCCCTGCGTGGTCCGACCCGAAGATCACCCGATCCGCCATCTCGCTCCTCCTCGAAGGGGCGGGATTCTTCCACATCCCCGCCCCTGGCGGGAGACACCCTTCCCGGCCCCGTCCCGGTTTTCGCCGACTCGGGGGTCGACCGCACGACGCCGCGCCTGGAGAGGGGCGACGGCGAGGGAGACGACCTGTCAGGACGTTCTTCCCCGGGCGAGGCCGTCGCGCGTCACGCCCTCGCGCAGCAGCAGCGCGCCCCCGAGGAGCGCGACCGGGATCACGTGGGCGGCGTGGAACGCGAGGGCGAAGGCGAGCGCCTCGCCCGAGGGCACGCCCATCCCGGCGAGGGCGACGGCGGTGGCGAGCTCGAAGGTGCCGGCGTTGCCCGGGGAGATGCCGACCGCGGCGGCGGCGGAGGCCGCGATCACCACCAGGGCGGCCGCCGTCGGCGTCGCGGGGAGGTCGAGCGCCGCGAGCGTCGCGAAGGCGATGGCGCCCTCCGCGACCCAGCCGGCGAGGCCCCAGGCCACCGACCTCGCCAGGGCGCGGAGGTCGTGGAGCGCGGCGAGCCCGGCCCGGAGCCGCGCCACGAGCCCCTCGGGCTCGGGGGCGCCGCGCGCCGGGCGAGCGAGCCACGCCGCCGCGAGCGCCGCGACCGCGACCGCCGCGCAGGCGACGAGCGCCCGGAGCCCCCACCCGGGCAGCGGCGCCGCCGTGGCGAGGGCGCCCAGGGAGAGGACGAAGGCGACGATCCCCACCACGTAGTCGAGGGCGGAGGCGGAGACGACGGCGGCGGTCGACAGGCCCGCCCGCTTCGCGAGGAGGTGCGCCCGGACGAGGTCTCCCCCGCGGCCGGGCAGGACGAGGCCGGCGGCGAACCCCGAGATGAGGGACGCGAGCGCGTCGCGGTAGCGCACCCGCCCCCCCGGGACGAGCACCACCGATCGCCAGCGGCCGGCGTGCGCGGCGAGCGAGCCGAGGTTCAGGAGCATCGCGAGGCCGAGGAGCGCCGGGTGGGCGCCGGCGAGGCTCGAGCCGACCGCGCGCAGGTCCACCCGCGCGAGGGCCCACGCCGCGAGCGCCGCCACCACCACGAGCCCCGCGATCCGGAGCCGCCGCTCGCCCGCGCGGCGCGGCGGGGCGGCGGCGGCGAGGGTCCCGACGGGGACGAGCTCGTAACCCGACTCACGCCAGCGCCGGACGATCTCCTCGACGGCGGCGGCGGTCTGGTCGCGCCGCGGGTCGATCCCCGGCGTCCCGCAGCCGTCGTGCAGGAGCACGATCTCGCCCGGGCGAGGCCGGCGCGACGCGCGCTCGACGATGGCGGCGACGCCGGGGCGCGCCGTGTCCCAGACGCCCCGGGTCCAGGCGACGAGGCGCAGGCCGCGGGCGCGCAGCGCGCGCCGGAGGAGGAGCCCCTTCCACCCGTGGGGTGCCCGGAAGAGCGGCGCGGGCTCGACCCCGGCCCGCCGGATCGCCTCGCGCCCGCGATCGATCTCGTCGGCGATCCGTCCGGGACCGGCGAAGGCGAGCTTCACGTGGCTGTGGCCGTGGAGCGCCACCTCGTGGCCGCGCGCGGCGAGCTCGCGCACGAGGTCCGGGCGGGCCTCCGCGGCGGCGCCCAGGACGAAGAAGGTGGCGCGGACGCCGGCGCGGTCGAGGGCGGCGAGGACCGCGGGGGTGTCGCCGGACGGGCCGTCGTCGAAGGAGAGGGCGGCGCGGCGATCGCCGCGCGGGCCGCGCCGCATCGAGTCGCCGCCGAGATCGAAGCGCGGCCAGAGCGCGTCGAGGGCGAGGACGACGGCCGCGGCGGTCGCGAGCACGACGGCGAGCCCCGGGCCGAGGGCGCCGCCGGCGGCCCAGGCGACGCCGGCGGCGAGCAGGGCGACCCCGGCGAGGGCCGCGGCGACGACGGCGATCGCCTTCCCCGCGGGCACGATCACCCCGCCACGCCGATGGCGCGGTAGACGCCGAGCACCTCGCGCGTCACCGCGGGCCACGCGTACCGCTGGGCCGTGCGCCGCCCGGCCTGCCCGTAGGCGGCGGCGCGGGCGGGATCCCGCGAGAGGCGCACGAGCGCCCGGGCCCAGGTCGCGGGATCTTCGGGCGGCAGGAGCTCGCCCTCGCTCCCGGGGTGGAGCACCTCGCGGAACCCGTCGATGTCCGAGGCGAGCACCGGGGTCCCCGCGGCCATCGCCTCGAGCAGCGTCACGCCGAAGGAGGCGATGCGGGTCGGCGCGCAGTAGACGTGCGCGGTCGCGTACCAGTCCGGGCGCTCGTCGACGACGCGCCCGGCGAAGTGGACGTCGGCGGCGAGCTCCTCCGGGACGCGCGCGCGGTACCGGGGCAGGAGCGGCCCGTCGCCGAGCACGATCAGGCGGGCGTCGATCACCCGGCGCACCAGGGCGAAGGCGGCGAGCATCCGGTCGAGGCCGTTGCGGGGCTCGATCCGCCCGACCCAGAGCACGTTGAGCTTGCCGTCGTCGAAGACGCGGAGCCGCCGGCCCGCGCCGAACCGGTCGACGTCCACGCCGTTCGGCACGATCCGGAAGTCCGCGCGGAGCCGTCCCTCGAGCGGCGCGAGGCACGCGCGCGAGACCGCGATGGCGGCGTCGAGCCGGTCGAGGTAGCGCTGCAGGACACGCCCGGCGAGGCGGAACGCGAAGCCCGGGCGGAAGTGGGTGTGGAAGGTGCCGACCACCGGCCCGGTGGCGTGGTGGATCGCGAGGAGCGGCAGCACCGGCGTGAGGGGCGCGTGCACGTGCACGACGTCGAAGCGCTCCTCCCGCAGGAGGTCGCGCACCGCGCCGAAGAGGCGCGCGCCGCCGGTGACGCGCCCCACCCCGCCGTTGTTGTAGAGCGGGAAGGAGCGGGCGATCCGGATCACCCGTGGTCCCTCGTCGTCATGGGCCGGCCGCGCCCCACCCGCGACGTCCGGCATCTCGCTCGTCACCACCGTCGCGCGGTGGCCGAGCCGGTGCGCCTCGCGGGCGAAGTGCCGGACGTGCTCCTGGATGCCGCCGACGCTCGGCTCGTAGTACTCGGTGAAGATCCCGATCCGCACGAGCTCACCGGGGAGGGCTCACCGCGCGAGCGGTTCACCCGCCGTGTCGGAGTCGGGCGCGTCCTCCACGTCCTTCGGGCCGACGCGGCCCGCCGGACGCCCGCGCACGGCCGCGGGGAGCAGCGCGAGGACCGCGCCCGCCAGGGCGGCGACCGTCGTCACCGCGAGCACCACGGGTGCGGCCGCGGAGCGAACCGCGAGCAAGAGCCGGCCCTCGGGTCGCGCCTCGCTCATGCTCACGTCCGGCGGCGCCCGGCGCACGGGGCTTCCCCATCGCGTCACGAAGGACCTCCCGGGGGACAATGTAGACACGAAGCGGGGCGTTCGCAGCCGAGCGAGCGAGGCCCAGTCGGGCCGCTCGCACGGCGGACCGAGAGTCCGCCCCGGAAGGGGGGCGTTCGCCGCTCCTTCCACGCGCGCGCTGAGACCCGGAGTGAACCGATGCGGCCAGCGGCCGCGGAGAGCCGGCGGACCGGCCCCTCGGCGCTCGCCCGGCGGCGGGCCGTCAGACCCGCTTGAAGAGCACGACCGCGTTCGTGCCGCCGAACCCGAACGAGTTCGACATCGACGAAGTCGACCCGGCGCTCCCGGCGCCTGGTTCGGGATGACGTCGAGCTGGCACTCCGGGTCCTGCTCCTCGACGTTGATCGTCGGCGGGAGGACGCCGCGCGCGAGGGCCAGCACGGTGACGACCGCCTCGAGGCCGCCCGCGGCGCCGAGGAGGTGGCCGGTCATCGACTTCGTCGACGACACCATGAGCCCCTTCTTCGCGTGCTCGCCGAAGACGCTTGTTGATGGCCTGCGCACTCGGCGATGTCGCCCTGCGGCGTCGAGGTGCCGTGGGTGTTCACGTAGCCGACCTGATCGGGGGAGATGCCCGCGTCGCGCAGCGCCATCCGCATCGCGCGCTGCCCGCCCTCCCCCTCCGGCGCCGGAGAGGTGATGTGGTTCGCGTCCGCGGTGGCGCCGTAGCCCGACGAGCTCCGCGTAGATCCGCGCGCCGCGCTTCTTCGCGTGCTCGTACTCCTCGAGGATGAGGAGCCCGGAGCCCTCGCCCGCGACGAAGCCGTCCCGGTGCTTGTCGAACGGCCGGCTCGCCTTCTCCGGCGCGTCGTTCCGCTCGGACAGCGCCCGCGCGGCGCAGAACCCGCCGACGCCGAGCGGCGTGATGGTCGCCTCGCAGCCGCCGGTGACCATGACGTCCGCCATCCCGCGCTCGATGTAGATCATCGCGTCGCCGATGGAGTGGTTGCCGGTGGCGCAGGCGGAGACCGGCGAGAAGTTCGGGCCCTTCATCCCGTACTTCATGCTGATCTGGCCCGGCGCGAGGTTGATGATGAGGCTCGGGATGAAGAACGGCCCGATCTTCCTCACGCCCTTCGCGAGCGAAGGTGCGCGTGCTCGTCCTCGATGGTGCCGAGGCCGCCCATGCCCGCGCCGACGATGCAGCCGACGCGCTCCGCGTCCTCCTTCGACATGTCGAGGCCGGCGTCCTTGACCGCCATGTCCGCCGCCGCGAGCGCGAACTGGATGAACCGGTCGTTCCGCCGGACCTCCTTGCGATCCATGAACTTCGCGGGATCGAAGCCCTTCACCTCGCCCGCGATGCGCGTCGGGAAGGTCGAGGCGTCGAAGAGCGTGATCGGGCCGATCCCGCTCTTGCCCGCGACGAGCGCGCGACCAGGACTCCTCCACCCCGATACCGACGGGCGAGACCAGCCCGAGCCCGGTGACGACGACACGACGCCTGCTCATGCGATCACCTCACGAAGAGACGCACTCCGGCCGGCGAGGCGCTCCGGCCCCGCCCGCCGCACGGCACGCACGATCGCCCGGGCGCGAGGCCCGGGGCGCGGCGCGCTACTTCTTGTGGGTGGTGATGTAGTTCACCGCGTCCTGGACGGTCTTGATGTTCTCCGCCTCCTCGTCCGGGATCTCGACCTCGAACTCCTCCTCCATCGCCATCACGAGCTCGACGATGTCGAGGGAGTCGGCGCCGAGGTCCTCGATGAAGCTCGACGTGGTCTTGATCTCGTCCTCGCCGACGCCCAGCTGGTCCGCGATGATGTTCTTCACCTTCTGCTCGATCGTTGCCGACATGGTGTTCTCCTCCTCCGTGGGGTGCTTGCTCGTTGCCGTACTGCCGCGCGGACCGCCGCGGCTACATGTACATGCCGCCGTTGACCCGCAGGACCTCGCCGGTCACGTAGGATGCCTGATCGCTCGCGAGGAATGCCACCGCGCTCGCGACGTCCTCCGCGGTCCCGAGCCGCGCAGCGGGATCATCTCGGTCAGCTTCGCCTTCGGCCGCCTCCGGGCAGCCCCGCCGTCATGTCCGTGTCGATGTAGCCCGGGCGCGACCGCGTTCACGCGGATGTTCCGGCGAGGCGAGCTCCCGGGCCACCGACTTCGTGAGGCCGATCATGCCCGGCCTTCGCCGCCGCGTAGGCGGCCTGCCCGGCGTTGCCCATCTCGCCGACGACCGACGTCAGGTTGACGATCGCGCCGCCGCGGGCCTTCATCATCGGCCGCGCCGCGGCCCGGATGAGGTTGAAGGTGCCGGTGAGGTTCACCTGGAGGGTGCGGTTCCAGTCCTCGTCCTTCATCCGCATGACGAGCTGGTCGAGGGCGATGCCGGCGTTGTTCACGAGGACGTGCAGCCCGCCGAGGTCGGCGATCGACCGCCTCGACGGCCGCCGCGCAGGCGGCCGGGTCGGCGACGTCGAACTGGTAGAGCTTCGCCTTCGCGGCGCCCGCCTGCTGCACCAGGGCGAGGCGCCTCGTTGGCCGCGGCCTCGTTGCCGGCGTAGTTGAGGGCGACGCGTCGCCCCGCCGCGCGCGAGCGCCACCGCGATGGCGCGCCCGATGCCGCGCGACGCGCCGGTGACGAGCGCGGTCTTCCCCTTGAAGTCGAACGCCATGGCGGTCTCCTACCTCCCGAGGGCGGCGAGGGTCTTCTCGAGAGAGGCGCGGTCTTCCACGTTCCACACCTCGACGGACTTGTCGATGCGCTTCGCGAGGCCGCGAGAGCACCTTCCCGGGGCCCACCTCGACCATCCGGGTCACGCCCTAGCCGGACCAGCTCCTCGACGCACTCGATCCAGCGGACCGGCGCGGTGACCTGCTCGAGGAGGAGCGGGACGATCCGGGCCGCGTCGGAGTTGGGCTTCGCCTCGACGTTCGTGACCACCGGCACGCGCCGGCGCCTTCCAGGCGATCGCCCTGCAGCACCGGCTCGAGGCGCGCCTGCGGACCGGCGCCATGAGGGCGCAGTGGAAGGGGGCGGACACGGGGAGCGGCAGGACCCGCCTCGCGCCCGCCTCCTTGAGCTTCGCCCCGGCACGCTCCACCGCGCCGGCCGCGCCGGCGATGACGGTCTGGAGCGGGCTCGTTGTAGTTCGCGGGCGAGACGACTCCGCCCGTCTCCGCCGCGACCGACGGCGCAGATCTCCCTGACCTGCTCCGGGGCGAGGCCGAGGACGGCGCTCATCGCCCCCTGCCCCGGCGGCACCGCCTCCTGCATGAAGGTGCCGCGCGCCCGGACCGCCTTCGCCGCCTCGGCGGCGCCGCAGGCGCCGGCGGCGACGAGCGCCGAGTACTCGCCGAGCGAGTGGCCGGCGACGAGGTCGGGGACGACGCCGCGCGCGGCGAGCACCGCGGCCGCGGCGGCGGAGACCGCGAGGATGGCGGGCTGGGTGTTCGCGGTGAGCTTCAGCTGCTCCTCGGGCCCCTCGAAGCAGAGTGGACGAGAGCTTCTCGCCGAGGGCGGCGTCGACGGCCTCGAAGACGGCGCGCGCCTCGGGGAACGCCTCGAAGAGGTCCTTGCCCATGCCGACCGTCTGCGAGCCCTGGCCGGGGAAGATGAACGCGAGCTTGCCCATGCGGTGGTCGCTCTCCCTCACCAGCGGACGACGCTGGCGCCCCAGGCCATGCCGCCGCCGATGGCCATCATCAGGATGATGTCGCCCGGCTTGAACCAGCCGGCGCGGTTCGCCTCGTCGAGCGTCATGGGGACGCTGGCGGCGGAGGTGTTGCCGTACTTCTCGAGGTTCATCCAGCACTTCTGAGGCCGGGATCTCGAGCCGCTCGAGCGTCGCGTCGAGGATCCGCTTGTTCGCCTGGTGCGCGATGACGTAGGTGACGTCGCCGGGCGTGAGCTTCTCGGCGGCGAGCGACCTCGCGGCAGGTCTCCTCGAGGGCGCGGACCGCGACCTTGAAGACCTCGCCGCCCTTCATCTTGATGAAGTGCGTAGCGCTCCTTCGACGACCTTCTCGCGAGATCGGGTCCTTCGAGCCGCCGCCCGGGCTGGTACAGGATCGGCCACGTAGCGAGCCGTCGGCGTGGAGGTGCGACCGGACTGGATGCCGCGGCTGCGGGTCGTCGGTGGGCTTGAGCACCATCGCGCCGGCGCCGTCGCCGAAGAGGATGCAGGTGTTCCGGTCGTTCCAGTCGCTGATCCGGGTGAGCGCGTCGGCGCCGATGACGAGCGCGTTCTTCACCGCACCGGAGGCGACGAAGCGGTCGGCCGATCGAGAGCGCGTAGATCGAGCCGGCGCAGGCCGCCGAGACGTCGAAGGCGAAGGCCTTCTTGTTCCCGAGCTGCCCCTGGAGGACCTGGCGAGCCGGAGGGGAACGGGTAGTCGGGCGGTGACGGTCCCGACCACGATCATCTCGACGTCCTTCGGGTCGAGCTTCGCCGTCCTCGAGCGCGCGCTTGAGCGCGGCGCGAAGGCGAGGTCGCAGGTGGCCTCGTCCGGTCGGCGACGATGCGGCGCTCCCGGATGCCGGTCCGCTCGACGATCCACTGATCGTTCGTGTCGACGAGCTTCTCCAGGTCCGCGTTGGTGAGGACCTTGTCGGGCGCGTACGAGCCGGTGCCGACGATGATGGGATCGCATTTCGTGCTTCCTCCGGATCAGGCGCCGGGCGGAGCGCGGCGCGCGGAGGGACTGCGGGTGTCCGTCGCCGGAGGCCGCCGCGGCGGCCTCGGCGAGGAGCGCCTCGGACGGCGCGACCGCCTGCGCGATCTCGTCGGTGAAGTGCGCGCGCGGCGGCGTCGGCCGCGCGCCGGACCGCGTTCTCGATGGCGAGCGCGTCGGAGCGGCCGTGGCTGATGAAGCCCACGCCGTTCACCCCCACGAGCGGCGCGCCCGCCCACCTCGCGCCAGTCGAGCCGCTGCTTCATCGCCCCGAGGGCGCTCCTTCGCGAGCAGCCCGCCGAGCTTGGCGCGCGGTCGAGCTGTAGAGCGCGCGCTTCAGGTAGCTCGCCGACGACCTTGGCCGTCCCCTCCATGGTCTTCAGGGCGACGTTGCCGGTGAAGCCGTCGGTGACGATGACGTCGAACTCGCCGGTGAGCAGGTCGCGCCCCTCGCAGTAGCCGACGAAGTCGATGCGCGGAGTCGGCGCAGAGCGCCGCCGCCGCGGCGCGGGTCAGCTCGGTGCCCTTCGAGTCCTCCTCGCCGTTCGAGAGGATCGCGACCCGCGGGCGCGCGATGCCGAAGACGCGGCGGGCGTAGACCTCGCCCATGAGCGCGAACTGCACGAGGTGGATGGGCTTGCACGTCGACGACCGCGCCCATGTCGAGCATGATGCGGCGAGCCCTTGAGCGCCGGCAGCGACGGAGATGATGGCGGGCCGCTCGACGCCCGCGGGCCGGCCGAGCACGAAGATGGCGCCCGCCATCACCGCGCCGGAGTTGCCGGCGGACACCATCGCCGCAGGCCTCGCCGAGCTTCACGAGCTCGAAGCAGACGCGGATCGAGTTGTCCTTCTTCCGGCGCATCGCCTGGCCGGGGTGGTCGTCCATCTCGACCACCTCGGTGGCGTGTCACGACTCGATGGGCAGGGCGCGCCCGGCGCGGTGCGCGCGCGAGCTGCTCGCGCACGCACGGCCTCGGGGCCGACCAGGACGACCGGCCAGCCCTTGACGCGCTGCGTTAATTGCACCCTGCACGATCGCGCCGGGGGCGTGGTCTCCCCCCATCGCATCGACGGCGACGGGCGCGATCGGATCCAGCATCGCGGGCTACTGCGCCTCGGTGATCTGCTCGCCCTTGTACGTGCCGCAGGACGGGCACGCGCGGTGCGAGAGGACCGGCTCCTTGCACTTCGGGCACTTCGTGACGTTCGCCGGCTTCAGCTTGAAGTTCGCCGCGCGGCGGCGGTCGCGCCGCATGCTGCTCGTCCGCTTCTTCGGAAGACCCACGGCGTCACTCCTTCTTCGGCCCGACGGGCCGCTACAGCTTCAGGTTCTTCGAGCCCCGCCCAGCGCGGGTCGGGGACGTGGCGGTCGCAGCCGCAGTCCCGCTCGTTCAGGTTCGCCCCGCACACGGAGCAGAGCCCCTTGCAGCCCTCGCCGGCACACCGGGTAGCCCGGGCAGCGCGAGGAGCAGCTGCTCGCGGAGGATCGGATCGAGGTCGATGACCTTGCCCGAGTACGTCTCCTCCTCGGCCTGATCGGGGGCGAAGCTGCCGCCCACCGGCCCGGTCGATCCCCTTCGCCCTTCGTCTCGTCGTCGTCCTCGTACTCGTCCTCGGGGACGAGCGTCATCTCGAAGTCCACCGGCACGTCCACCGCGACCGGCACGAGGCAGCGGCCGCACGCCGCCGTCGAGCTCCGCCTTCGTCCGCGTGCCCGATCAGCACCCGCCGCTCGACCTTCTCGAGCTCGGCGTCGACGTGGGCCGCGGCCCGCGGCGCGGTAGCCTGCGCGGCTCGCCGGACAGCATCTCGTCGAGCTGCTCGCGGGCGACGTCCCAGGTCCGGCGGAGTCCGGCCTCCTTGATTTCATCAATATTGACGCGCATTTACGGTGAGTTCCGGCGGCCGGAAAAGGGCCTCATTATAGGGGGCGATCGGGGAAGTCAAGGTGCGCCGAGCCAGCGGGCAGGCCCTGCAATCCCGCGAGGGTACAGTGGCTACACGTCTAACTGGGCGCGCCCGCGCCGTCGACGGGACCCTCGCGCCTGGAATCACGGCTTCACGAGCCCGCGGGCCACCGCGAGGAGGGCCGCCTCGGCCTTCGTCGAGACGTCCATCTTCTCGTAGATCCGCTTCACGTACGTCTGCACCGTGCCCTCGGCGATGCCCAGGGCCTGCGCCACGTCGGCGTAGGTGTGGCCGTGGACGAGCAGCTGGAGCACCTCGAGCTCCCGCTTCGAGAGGGCCGGGCCGTCCTTCGCCCGCTGGTCCGGCGGATCGCCCCGGAGCTCGCTGCAGGAGCACCTTGGCGGCGCGCGGGCTGATTGGCGCGGCCTCCCCCGAGAGCACCTCCTCGATGGCACCGCGCGAGCTCGCTCGCGTGGAAGGGCTTCAGGATGTACCCGGCGGCGCCCGCCCGCATCGCGCCGAGCACGCGCGCCGGGATGTCCACCGCCGTGAGGGCGATGCACGCGGTCTTGGGGAGCTCCTGGCGGATGGTGGCGATGACGTCCTCGCCGCTCATCTTCGGCAGCCCGAGGTCGACGAGCGCGACGTCGGGCCGCTCCCGGCGGGCCAGGGCGACGCCCTCCTCGCCGCTGCCCGCGGTGCCGCACACCTCGAATCCGTGCGCGGTCAGCACCTGACGCGATCAGCTTCGCGACCGCCTCATCGTCCTCGACCGCGATCGCCCGGATTGCCATGCGCGCTCACCTCGGAGTTCGTGCGCCGCAGACCGCCTAAGCCATGAGTAGCAGCCCCGCTTGGCGGGGGTCAAGACGAGCGTCCCGCGCCGAGCCTACGGGGGGGTGCGGTCCTCGGCGCGGTTCTGCGCCGCGCCCTCGGAGTCGAACCCGATGTGCGGGCCGATGTCGTCGTGCTCGCCGAGCCCCTGCAGGTCGAGGACGATGGCGAGGAGGTAGAGGGCGAGGGAGAGCGTGCCGAAGAGCTGCCCGAGGCTCATCGCGAGGACGAGGAGGAGCGGCTTCGGGTAGACGATCCCCATCACCATGAGGAGCAGCGAGACCAGCGTGGTGATGATCGAGATGAGGACGAGCCGCCGGATGGTCAGGGTGGAGATCACGGGTGGGCTCCCTTCGGCGCCTCGGCCTTCGACGCGTCGGCGACCGGCGGGCGACCCTGGCCGCCGTGGGCGAAGGCGCGCGGGTGGATCTTCTCGCCGGTGTGGCAGTCGAGGCACTTCGCGTCACCCTTGCGGATGTCGTCGAGCATCCCGGCGTGGTCCTGGTTCGCGAGCCAGCTCGGCGCCGTGGTGGAGTGGCAGCGCACGCACATGCCGTTGTCGAACTTCCGGTACATGTGGATCGGCTTGCCGCCCTCGCCGTACGGACCGGTGTTGGCGTACTCGGTGATGTAATAGAAGAGGTGCTTGAGCCCGTTGACCTTGGTGGTCATCGCGCCGAACAGCTGGTATTCGGCGTGGCAGTTGTAGCAGCTCTCCTCGCCGAAGCTGTGGTTGCGGCTGTGGACCGCCGCGAGGCTGTTCGAATTCGGGTCGGCCGCGTCCTCGGTGTAGGGCAGCATCACGTGGCACGAGCCGCAGAACTGCCGCTTCAGCGTGTACTCGAAGCCGGAGATGTTGCCGGTGAGCGCGACGCCGAGGGGCATCACGCCGAGCCCGAACAGCAGCATCACCTTCGTGATCCGGCCGAGGGGCGGTCGGCGCACGAGGTACCAGAGCAGGATCAGGATCGAGATGACGGCGGAGATGAGCGCCGTCGCCTTGAGGAGCTGTTCGAGCGAATGGATTTGGTACACGGGAGGCGCGAAATAGCATGTGGGGTGCGGGGGTTCAAGTGCATACTGCGGCAGGCTGTCGCACACGGTATGCCCCGGTGCTCCCTGCGGGCGGACCCCCGGTCCGCAGGCCCGTAGGTGGCCGAACCTCCTTGCCTTCCCGGGTGGTCTGCACTAGATACGCGACCTGCCTTGCGCGGTTAGCTCAGCTGGATAGAGCGTCGGCCTCCGGAGCCGAAGGCCACAGGTTCGAATCCTGTACCGCGCGCTTCAGAAGGCCGGGATTTCCGACGGGTTCCGTCGGGGTCCCGGCCTTCTCTTTTGGTCTCCGGCCTCGACTGTACCAAGGACGTACCAAGCCGCTGCCCAAGCGCTGCGAGCGACTGCGAATTTCCGCCATTCGAGTTCGCGGAACTGGGCGCGGGGAGCGAGGGAGCGAGCGGCGCCAGGCCGAAGCGGAGGCGGTTCACCTCGGCCGCCATGAAGTCCGGCGAGAAGTGCGTGTAGCGGCGCTCAGTGATCTTGGGATCGCTGTGGCCGAGGAGCCGCTGCACGGACACGAGGTTCGCGCCCAGCATCACGAGCACGCTGCCGTAGGTGTGGCGCAGGTCGTGGAACCGGATGTGGCGGACCCGGGCCTTCGGCCAGAGCCTCATGCCGTGCGCCGGGCAGCGCCGCGGGTCGGCGTCCAGGTGCTCCTCGCGGTGCGTGCAGCCCTTCCGGCGGCAGACGTGGGTGTACCCGTCGACGATGGCGGCGCGCTTCAGCGCGGGCTGCAGGACCTTCTCCGGCTTCCAGGTGGGCGGCCGCATCCGGCCGTCCTCGCCGGGGAGGAGCCACTCGCTCGGCGAGGTCGCGAGCGCGAACGCGAGGAACGGGACGAGCTCCTCGGGCATCCGAACGACGCGCTGCTGGGAGCTCTTCGGGAACGGGCGCTCGTAGCTGCGGCGCACGGTGAGGAGCCGCCGCCCGAGGTCGACGTCCGACTTCTTGAGTCCACACAGCTCGCCCTTCCGGAGCCCGGTCAGGATCGCGGTCGCCATGAGCGCCCGGTCCTCGAGCCGTAGGACCTCGAAGAACGGCAGGACCTCCTCGGGCGCGAGGATCGTCACGACCGCCTCGGGCACCTTGCGCGGGTCAACCGCCTCGGCCGGGTTCGGGCCGAGCCACTTGCCGCGCTTGATCGCCTTGTTGAAGGCCCGGACGACGAACCGGCGCAGGTGGTTGATGGTCCCCGGCCGGAACGCGTGCTCGTACCAGGTCCCGGTCCCCTGCTCATCGGCGAGCCCGTGGAAATAACGGGCATACCGGGCGAGCTTCGCGATGATCGCGCCGCTCCGGGCGGGGTTCGCCGTCGCGATGCTCTGTGTGCCGGTCTCCGCCTCGACGAAGAGCCGGCGCCGTCGGCCGGAAACCTCCAGAATCGCGTCCGGCTTCAGCACGGCCTTGCTGGTCGTCGCCGTGCTTCGCTCGTAGACCTCGAACTCGAGGCTCCCGTCGTCTTCGGAGAACCAGCGGAACGGGAGCGCGGCAAGCGGCGCCGCCACGGCCGGACGGAGGCGCGCGACCAACCCGGCGAGCACGCCGTTCAAAGGTAGGCTGTGCTCGAGGAACCGCGCGCCGACGTCGGTCGCCGGCGCCGGGCGCAGCCACGGGACGAGCGAGACGACGAGGCTGCGTCCGTACGGCGAGAGCGCCCACACCGGCACGCCCGTGCCCTCCCGCCGCCGGAACTCGAGCCGACGGAGGCACGCGCCCTGTCCCGGCCGGTTGCCCGGCAGCGCGAGCTTCGCGAGGCGGCGGTAGGTCTGCTTCTTGCTCCGTCCATCGAAGAAGAGAGCGTGCAGCTGGTCCGCCGAGGCGTAGCGCGCGATCCCGACGTACGAGAGGAGCGCCCGGTCGCGTTCGGTGAGGATGGCGCCCTCGGGTGCATCGCCGGCCCTCGCTACCGCTTCCTCGGCCCCACCGGCGTTCGGGGCGTCGAACCCCGCGCCCTTCTCCCGGAGTTCCAGCGTTCGCTGGTAAAGGACGTGGAGCAGGTAGTCGTACCGGTCGAGTCCGAGCGCCTCGCGGTCCGCCTCGAGGAGCGCCGTGGCCGCGTGGGGCAGGCCGAACCATGTCCGGACGCCGTCCAACACCCGGTTCACCTGGGCCGTGAGGTCGAGCCCGCGCGCATTCGCCTCGGCCTTCAAGAACGTGACGAGTTCCCGCGGCATCCGGAACGTCTGCATCAGCCGCTCGCTCGTGCTGAACGCATCTGCCGTCTTCGTCTTGGACGCCATCGTTAGCCCCTCGACTTACGAATAGCTAACGACTGCTTGACGCGTCAACTCCCCCGGTCTGCCCAAGCGAGTGCCGACCCGTCCGTAATCCTCCCCTCCTCCTTTTTCTTCTGACTTTGAACTTCTCTCCTTGGACTCCCTCCAACTCCTCACCGAACCCAATCCCCTTCCCCTCCCTGCCCGGCCCCGTGCCGATGCGGAGGTGGACGCCGAAGCGCGGGACCAAGCCCGATGCCGGAGCCACCCCCGACCGCGAGGAGTCCGGGCATCGAGCACCGTCATCGGGGTTCGGCCGGTCTCACCGGGCCGGCGCACTCACGTCCCGGCCCGGCTCCCGATGTGCCGAAGCCGACCGGGTCGGCATGCCGTCCACCTCGACGAGCGGCTCGTCGCTGTCGCCACCCCCTCCCCGGCCGTCCCTTCCTCGAACCGTTGCCCCGTCGGGCACAGGTGGGTATACGTTCGTTAGAACGGAGCCCCCCATGCGCAAGAAGCTCTCCGCGATCGGCAACAGCCTCGGCATCGTCATCGAGAAGCCCATCCTCGAACTCCTGGACATCGACCGGGAGACCGAGCTCGACATGCGCACGGACGGCGAGCGGCTCATCATCGAGCCCATCCGGGCCGCCAAGCGCTCCAAGGTGAAGGCCGCCGTGCACCGCGCGATGACGGCCCACGACGCGACGCTCCGGAAGCTGGCGAAGTGAGCGACCCGGTCTTCCTCGACATCGAGGACGTCCTTTTCATCCACGCCGAACAGCTGCCCGTCTACGGCGGCTCGGCGGGTATTCGCGATCGCGGCCTCCTCGAATCGGCGGTCGCGATGCCCCGGGCCAGCGCTGGCGGCCTGTTCGCGCACGAGGACCTGTTCGCGATGGCGGCCGCTTACGCCTTTCACATCGCGCAGAACCAGCCCTTCCTCGACGGCAACAAGCGGACGGGGCTCCTCGCCGCGATCGTCTTCCTCGATCTGAACGGGGTCACGATCGATGATCCCGAGGGCGTGCTCTACGAGGCGATGATCGCCATCGCCGAGCGCCGGATGGATAAGAGCGACCTCGCGCGAGTCCTTGCGAGCCTCGCGACGCGCGCAGGCGGCTGAGAGGACCGGGCATCGCCACCCGGTGCCGGCGCCGCACGAGCCCGGCGAACGCTCCTCATCTGAATCGCAGGATCTTCCCGTAGTTCCCGACCGCCCAGACCTCGTCTGCGGACGCGCCCCACACGGCATACAGCGCGAAGTTCGTGAGCTCGTCGACCGGACTTGCCGCCGGCTTCCACGAGCAGCCGTCCCAGTGAAGAATGGGCCCGGCTCCACCGCCCACCGCCCATACGTCTTCGCTCGAGCTCGAGCAGACGCCGCTGTAGAAGATGTGCGGTTCCTCGAAGTCCACCGTCCACGTGCGTCCGTCGAAGCGCTGGAAGGAACGCTCGCCGACAGCCCAGAGTTCGCCGGCCGTCAGCGTCGATTCAGTGGGGGTCCTCACCCGGGTGCAGGGTGCGCGAGCGGGATTCGGATGACGGACGACACCCGGAGGTGGGGCAACTCGCCCGAGCTCACCGCCTTGTTGACAGTGGCCGTGCTGACGCCGAGCAGCCGCGCGCACTCCCGGACGCTCAGGTACCGCACCGGTACATCGACGCTCGGCTGCTCTTGCATCCTACGATGGATACTAATATAGTATCCATCAATGGCTTCCGTAAACACTCAATTTTCGATCGCCGTCCACGTCCTGGCGGCAATCGCACATAACGAGGGGGTCTTCACGTCGGAAATTCTCGCAGGCAGCGTCAATGCGAACCCGGTCTTCGTTAAGAGAATCCTCGTTAAACTCTCGAAGGCGAAGCTGGCCAAGACGACTGTTGGTAAGTCGGGTGGTTATGGCCTGGCACGAAGCCCAAAGAGTATTTCCCTCTTAGACATCTACTCTGCGGTAAACCCTCCAAATGCTTTTGCCATCCATGCCTATCCCAAAAGGAAGGAGTGTGTTGTGAGCTGTAACATCAAGGAAGTCATGAGCGACGTGCTGGTTGGCACTCAGAAGGCCGTCCACAGGGAGCTGAGCCAGACGACATTGGCGGACGTGGTGTCCAAAATCAGGGCCAGGTCCGGCTAGCTTTTTTTTGCTCGCAATAGATACTTTTATAGTAACCATGTCCACCGAAGGGAACACGAGATGACCAGACTGGATGGAAAGACCGCTCTAACCACCGGTGGCGCCACCGGAATCGGCCGCGCCGCAGCAAGACGGGGCATGGATGCGCCCACCGCCGTTCTCATCGGGGTGACCGGAGGACTTGGTCACGCCCTGGCCAAGCTCCTCGCGGCCGAAGGCTTCCGGTTAGTGCTCGCGGCGCGACGCGAGCACGACGCCGCGGCGCTGACCGGCCGGAGCGACGGTTCGGCGATTTACCTCCGCGCAGACGTCACCGATCCGGCGAGCCTCGAGAAGCTGGCGGCGGCGGCCTTCGAGCACCTCGGCCGGATCGATGCAGTGGTGAACCTCGCGGGCATCTCGCCGCGCAAGGCTATCGAGGACTACACGCCGGCCGACGTCGACGCGCTTCTCGCGGTCAACGTGAAGGGGCCCATCTTCGTGACCCAGGCATTCCTGCCGGGGCTGCGCAAGCAAGCCGGCGGCGGAGTGGTCGTCCACGTCGGTGGCGCCATGGACGGCCGGGTGGCGCTGCCGTTCATGAGCGCCTATGCGGCGACCCGCGGAGCGCTGGCGAGCTACGTGCAAGGCGCCAACCGCGAGCTTGCCGGGACCGACGTGGTGCTTTCTTTCTTTGGGCCTGTGCCCTCCAACACCGAGTCGGAATCCGCATTTTTCGACATGTGGCGCAAGATGGGCGTCGACCTCTGCGAGCCCGACGTGGTCGCGCGCGAGATCCTCGCCACCATCCGCCAGCGACGTCGGGCCCACATCATGGGCGGAGGGCTGCTCAGGATGCTCACGCTCGTGAACGCCGTGTCGCCGTCCGCTGCCGACACGATCGGTCTGCGGCGGTTCGCGAAGCTCATCCAGCAGCATCGTCCACGCTGATCTCCGCTCGGGGCGCCTCGACCTGCAGGAGCACGGCCTGCAGCGGCGTCCACAGGTCGTGCGCGACCATGGCCGCAAAGTCCTCGCGGAGGCGCTCGAGCTCCTTTCGCGTGCTGATGTCCTGGAGCACGAGCACCACGCCCTGGATCGCCCCGCTCGGCGCGAAGACCGGGGCGGTGCTGATCAGGACCGGCCCCGGCGCCGACGGGGCGTCGCGCCGATGGATGAGGACCTCGAGGTTGACCACGGCACCCTCCCGCCGGGCGCGGCCGACGGGGAACTCCTCGGCGGTGAGGGGACGGCCGTCCAGGTGCGTGAGCGAGAAGCTGCGGGGAGGAACCGGAGCAAGGGCCCGACGGCGGCGGCGCCGGTCCACCATCCCTGGTGGCCGCGGGCTCGCTCATGCACCGGTCGCCCCGAGCAGGATCCGGATGACGCTCGACACCCGCACCGACCTGAGCTCCCCCCGCTCCACCGCCGTGTAGATGGTCGCCCGGCTCACGCCGAGGACCCTGGCCAGCTCGCGCACACCCACGTACCTCGGCTCGCCGACCCCGGGCCCGCGCTGTACCACCGGTGTACCAAGCGGAGAGGAAAAGGCGGCGAATCCGGGCAAACCGGTACCACTCGGCGCGCCCTCAACCTTCGAAGTTGCAAGAGGTTGCGACCCCTCACCAGGTCCTGCCGACTCCACCGGGCCGACTCCGGAGCCGAAGGCCACAGGTTCGAATCCTGTACCGCGCGCACCTCCGAAGGGCCCGACGCGACGGCTGACCCCAGCCACCGTGTCGGGCCCTTCGTCTTGGGCGCGGCGTCGCCGCAGCGAGCGCGGGCCGGAGCCAGCCCGGCCCTCCTTTCCCGTGGCGGCCGGGCGGCTCGCCCGCGAGGATGTCCGGCATGGAGAGGACGCCGGTCTCCCCGAGGCTCGCCGCCGCCGTGCTCGCGGCCGTCGCGCTCCTCGCCGCGCCTCCTCCCGCCCGCGCCTGCTCGATCTGCGGGTGCGGCGATCCCCTCCTCTCCTCGAGCGACCCCGCCGCCATCAACGGAAGGCTCCGGCTCCAGCTCGACACCGAGCTCCTCCGGATGGACGCGGCGAACGAGGACGACCCTTCGAGGACCGACCAGCTCACGCAGTGGTCGTTCCGGCTGAACGTCGTGTACCGGCCCACCGAGGACCTGTCCCTCACCGGGACCCTCCCGGTCGTGAACAAGTCCATGCGGATGGTGGGCGGCGGCATGCCGGCGGCGGAGACCTCGAACGCCACGGGGCTCGGCGACGTGGAGCTCGCGGCGCGCTACGCGCTCTGGCGCCAGGTGAACCTCGGGGTCGGCCGGGTGCAGGAGGTCGCCGTGGCGGCCGGGACGTCGCTGCCCACCGGCCCCAACGACGTGACCTCGGGCGGCGAGCGGATCGACGAGCACGGCCAGCCCGGCACCGGCGGGTGGGGGCCGTTCGCGGGGGTGCACTACCGCCTCGAGCAGGGGAGCTGGCTCGGCTTCGCGAGCCTCTCCGGCCGGGTCCGGACCGAGAACTCGTTCCGCTACGCCTACGGCGCGGCGGCGCTCTGGAGCGTCCACGGCCAGTGGTTCCCGACGAGGCGGGTCGTCCTCGACCTCGGCATCGACGGACGGTACGCGGCGGCGGACCGGAGCGCGGGCGAGACCGTCCCGAACACCGGCGGGACCGTGCTCTCGGCGGCGCCGGGCGTCTACCTGAACGCGGTGGGCGGCGCGTGGATCTTCGTGCGCGGCCAGCTGCCGTTCTGGACGGAGCTCCGGGGCGTGCAGAAGCAGTACCCCTCGGCGGTCGCCGGCGTGCAGCTCCAGGCGCTCTGAACGACGCGCACCACCGAGCGGCGTGCGCCCGTCAGCCGAGGTGCGCGGCGGCCGGGTGCAGCCCGCCATTCGCGGGGGAGCTCGCGGCGGCGCGGCAGCGCATGACCAGGGGCAGCGTCAGCTCGGCGTCCCTCGGCGCGTCCGCGAGGCGGCAGCCGGCCCGGACCAGGTCCTCGCGCGCGAGCGCGAGGGCGAGCCCCGGCTCGGCCACCGCCGCGGCGGGGAGGTCGAGCGGGGCGAGCGCGAGGTCCTGGGCGTCATCCCGGAGCTCGACGACGACGTCGGCGCCCTCCCGCTGTGCGGAGATCCGGAGCCGGCGCACGCCGCGCCCGGAGGCGTCGACCATGATCCAGACGAGGGCGTTCACCAGCGGGGCGCGCACCGCCCGCACGTGCGGCAGCTCGGAAGGCTCGCGCACGACCGCGACGGACGCCCGGAACCGCTCGGCGAGCGTGAGGCGCGCCTCCTCGGCGACGACGGCGAGATCGCACTCCTCGCTCGCGCCGAGGTCGGCCTGCGCGGCGCGGCGGAGCTCCTCGACGGTCCCGCGGATGCGATCGAGCGAGGCGCGGACGTCCGAGAGGATGGCCGAGACCTCGGGGTCGTCCACCCCGGCGAAGCGCATCCGGTCCTCGAGCTCTCCCACCCCCGCCTTGACCGACGCGAGCGGCGTCGCGACGTCGTGGGCGACGCCCGCCGCGAGCCGGCCCACGACCGCGAGCCGCTCGGCGCGGGCCCGCTGCCGCTCGCTCTCGGCGAGGATCTCCTCCGCGCGAACCCGCTCGTCGACGAGCCGGCGCTCGCGGGCGCGCTGGCGCCGGTGGAAGATCGACCCGGTCACCGCGTACGTCGTCGTGCTCCCGAAGGCGAGGACCCAGAACGCCACCTGGGACGCGCCGAGGCCCTCGACCCCCACCCGCGCGAGCCCCACCCCTCCCGCGCAGAGCCCCGCGACGAGCGAGCCGAGCGGCGCGTCCGGCACGGCGATGGTGAAGACCAGGGAGAGCATGGGGAGGAACGCGAAGTAGGGGCTCCCGGTGCCGCCGGTGCCCCACGCGATGGCGCCGAAGGCGCCGCACACTCCCGCGGCGAAGAGGTGGACGATGCCCTGGACGACGGCGGGGCGGAGCGGGCGCGCGAGCAGCAGCGGCGCGGAGAGGAGGAGCGCCGACATCGCGAGGCGCGCCGCCAGCACGTACCCGGGCTGCTTGCCGAAGGAAGGGCTCTCGGCGGCGAGGAACAGGAGGCTCATCACCCCGAGCACGACGATGAACGCTCGCCGCTCTGGAGAGGTGACCTCGCTCTGGGGTGGTCGGAGATCGGGCACGCGCTGCTCGCGGCGAAAGCCTACTCCGCCGCGCCGGACCGCGGACATGGCCCAACGCAACCTGGGCTGTCCCACGATCACGGGGCGCGCGCCGGTGAAATCCTCCGGCTCGATCCCGCGCCGCGCGGGGCGACGGCATCCCGCCCGCGTCCCGGGGCCCGGGATGGGCGAAGGGCTCGTTTCACTGTGAGATAACGCCGGAACGCGGCGGCGCGCCAGGGACGCGCCCTGACGCGCCCTGGCGCGAGCGGCGGTCTCGGCGGCGAGCCGCCCGGATCCGTGACTCCGGCGCCACGCCGTGCCGCCGATTCACGGGGGCGAACGCGCCGCGGCGACTGGGGTTTTCACGGCCGCGTGAAAGGGATCCGGAGCGTGAATGCGGGGCCGGGAGCCCCGTCCCTCGGGCATGACGACCTCGACCTCGACCCGGACCCCGAAGGCGCTCCTCCTCGACGACGACACGACCGTCCTGCGGCTCCTCGGCACCGCCCTCGAGGCCCGCGGCTACGACCTCCGCGCCGCGACCGACGGCGAGGCGGGGCTCGCGCTCCTCGTCGACGAGCTCCTCGGCCTCGACGTGGTCGTGGTCGACGCGGACCTCCCCGGCCGCGACGCGCGCGCCCTCCTCCACCTCGTGCGCTGGGCCGGCGGCGAGCGCGAGCTCGGGGTCGTGGTCCTCTCCGCCGAGCTCGAGGCGACCACGCGGGAAGAGCTCCTCGCCCTCGGCGCGGACGCGGTCGTCGATCGCCGGGCCGGCCACGCCGCCGCCCTCGAGGCCATCGAGGCCGTCGCCCGCCGGACCGCGCGTCCCTCGGCCGCCCGGCGGCTCGCGAACGCAGCGCGCCCCGCCCTCCACGGCGCCCTCCTCCTCGCGCGCGCCGCCCTCGCCCCCGCGCGGCTCGTGCCCGCCCCGGCGTAGCGCGCTCGCCCGGGACCGCAACGGCACCCCTCCGGCGCGATTGCCTCCGGGGCGGCGCTCGGGTACGGATGGGGCGAACTTCAAATCCCCAGCCGGAGCGAACGATGCCCGTGAGCAAGAAGCGGAAGAAGGGCGGCAAGCCCGTCCAGCGCACCCACCCGGTGGCGGAAGGCGCCGAGCACGCCATCCACCTCGAGGAGAAGCCCGCGCACCCCGAGTCCCGTACCGGGAAGCCCACGAACCCCTTCGTGTCCGGGCAGCAGGCCCGGAAGGCCTCGCAGCGCGGGCGGTGAGCCGAGCTGCGAGCGCAGGCGGAGCAGGCAGAGGCTCCGTGGGCATCCCCGCTCTGCGAGCGCAGGCGGAGCCGGCAGAGGCTCCGCCGGAGCGAGCGGGGAGGAGCCGGGCTCCGCCCGGCGACGGGCGGAGGCGAAGCCGGAGCATCGGTGCCCGCGGGGGGCGCCGAGCTCCGCGGGCCGAAGGCGCCGCGGAGCGAGTGGCCCCCCGCTCCGAAATGGTGCGTCTACCTGCTGCGGTGCAGGGACGGGTCGCTCTACGCGGGCGCGACCAACGACCTCGCCCGGCGCCTCGCGGCGCACGGGCGGGGCGCGGGGGCGCGCTACACGCGCTCGCGGCTGCCGGTGGCGCTCGCCTGGACCGCCCGCGCCGCGGACCGGAGCGCCGCCCTCCGCCGCGAGGCCGCCCTGAAGCAGCTCACGCGCGCGGAGAAGCTGGCGCTCGTCGCTACGAGATCTTCTGGAACTTCGCCGCCGGCGCGCCGCAGATCGGGCACTTCTCCGGCGGGACGCCGAACTCCACGTCCCCGCAGAACGGGCACAGGTAGACCTCCATCGACGAGAGGTCCTTCCCGCCCCTGAGCGCCTCGAGCGCCTGGCCGAACAGGCCGGCGTGCACCTTCTCCGCTCGGTTCGCGAAGTCGAGCATCTTCTTCGCCTTGTGCCCCTCCGCGGCCGCCTGCGCCACCATGGGCGGGTACATCTCGGTGAACTCGTAGGTCTCGCCGGCGACCGCCGCCTCGAGGTTCTGGGCGGTGGTGCCGACCCCACCCATGTTGGCGAGGTGGGCGTGGGCGTGGATGGTCTCCGCCTCGGCCGCCGCGCGGAAGAGCTTCGCGATCTGGCCGAAGCCCTCCTTCTCGGCCTGGCGCGCGAAGGCGAGGTACTTGCGGTTGGCCTGGCTCTCGCCCGCGAAGGCGGTGGCGAGGTTCTCCTGGGTCTTGGGCACGGTTCCCCTCCGGGGATCGGGTGTGGCGGTCTCGTACCACGAAAGCCGCGCGGCGGAGCGGGCCCGAGGGCCCTCCGCCGCGCCGTACCACACGTGAATCGGCCGCCGGCCGCGCCGGTCGCGTGCCCTACGCCGCGGGCGAGATTCCGGCGGCGGCGGCGCGTCGTGCCGGTCCGGCAGGTGGGCGCCGGGAGGCGCCTCGATGGGCAGCAGCCGGTCGAACACGTACAGGATCACGAAGGGCATCAGGAACAGCACGAGCGCGACGAGGACGCCCTCGCGGTCGAAGAGGTGCGGCTCGTAGCCGGACCGCAGCCCGCGGAAGGACTTCGAGAGCAGCTGCCCGCCGATGACGACGTTCCAGCGCATCGAGAAGACCTGGACGAGCAGGAGGAGCGACGCCATCACGGTGAGCGTGTTGCGCACCTTGTCGTGCAGGTACCGGTTCATCACCGTCACGATGAAGAGGAGGATGAACGGGATGAGGCTCCCGATCACCATCTGCACCGTGATGAAGGAGAACTGGAGCCGGGTGGTGAGCAGCGGCGAGATGATGTGCCACGCCTCCGACTTCTCGTAGGCGAGCATGATGATCTCGAGGAGCTCGAGGGTCACCGTGATGATGAGGAAGAACCAGAGCCAGCGGGCCATCCCGGAGACCGTCTCGGGCTCGATGGGGCGCCGCCCGAGCTTCGCCCGCGCCTGGTAGACCAGGATGAGGAGCGCGATGCCGGAGACCGCCGCCGACATCAGGAAGATGACGGGCATGAGCGGCGTCGACCACCACGGGTTCGCCTTGATGCCGCCGAAGATGAACCCGACGTAGCCGTGGAGCATGCACGCCGACGGGAGGCCGATCGCCGAGAGGATCTTCACCGCCCGGTGGTCGATCTCGAGGGCCTCCGGCGAGGTGTCGTAGGTGCCGAGGGCGAGGGCGGCGTAGAAGGCGCGCTTGAGGCCCCGGCTGCGCCGCGCGGTCTGGATGATCTCGCCGCGGTAGACGAACCAGACCTCGAGCGACACGATCATCAGGTAGAACGAGTAGAGGATCCCGAAGCCCGCCATGGCCGAGGTGAAGTTCGGCGTGATCATGACGAAGAGCCCGCGCTCGGGATGGCCGAGGTGGAGCTGGAGCGGGAGCCCGGCGACGAGCAGGAAGCAGAAGGACGCCGCGAGGGAGAGCCGCGCCACGGGCTTGAACTCCTGCTTCCCGAACAGCTCGTAGAGCGAGGTGACGATGAACGAGCCCGCGACGAACCCGGTGATGTACGGGTACATCACGATCATCAGCGACCAGTGGACGTGGATGTCGTTCGGGAACGCGAAGCCTGTG
Source organism: uncultured delta proteobacterium (assembly GCA_963739565.1). Lineage (GTDB taxonomy): Bacteria > Myxococcota > Myxococcia > Myxococcales > Anaeromyxobacteraceae > Anaeromyxobacter. The sequence goes on from CAVUBF010000004.1 coordinate 818,299, forward strand.
ATCTCGGGCATTACCGGACCTCCTTGTCGATCCCGAGGTAGAAGGCGTTGCGGCTCGGTGAGCAGGCTCGGCTGCAGGACGGTGACGCGGCCGTGGGCGATGGCGAGCCGCACCGGGTCGTCCTCGCGCTTCATGTCGCCGAACTGCCGGGTCTGGGTCGGGCAGACCTCGACGCAGACCGGCTTCAGGCCCTTGGTGATGCGGTGGTAGCACCAGGTGCACTTCTCGGCGGTGTGCGTCGACGGCGAGATGAAGCGGCTCCCGTAGGGGCAGGCCTGCACGCAGTAGCCGCAGCCGATGCAGCGCTCGTGGTCCACCAGGATGACGCCGTCCTTGGTCCGGTAGGACGCGCCCACCGGGCAGACCTGGACGCAGGGCGTCTCCGTGCAGTGGTTGCAGAGCTTCGGGACGAAGAACGCCTTGGTCGGCTCGAACCCCACCTGCACCGGCGGGAACCCGTCGATGCCGCCGTTCGGCGAGTCGACGTGCGAGGCCTCCGGCGAGACGACGTACCGCTCGACCCAGGTCCGGAAGTAGCCGTCGGGGACCCCGTTCTCCGCCCGGCAGCCGCGGACGCACGAGCCGCACCCGATGCACTTCTCGGTGTCGATGAGGTAGGCCCAGCGGTGGGCCTCCCAGTCGTACTTCTCGCCGTCCGAGCCGAGCGCGTCGGCGCCGGCGAGGATGGCGAAGACGCCGCCGCTCGCCTGGAGCGCGCGCGCGAGGAAGTCGCGGCGGCCGACCCCGGCCGAGGTCGGCGGCGGGGTGGGCTCGGTGGGCGCGCTGCCCTTCGGAGTCTCGTCCATGGTGCCTCCGGCTAGAGCTTGGGAGAGTGGGGGTCGTGGCAGTCGAGGCAGCCCTTGGGGCCGAGCCCGCCGTCGACGTGCTTCTCGAACACCACCTGCGGGAACTTGGGCGGGCGGCCGTCGATCTTGCGGTGGCAGTAGCCGCACAGCTTCGGGGAGCGGTCGATCGCCATCTTCGCGACGACGTCGCCGTCCTTCACGTGCTTGCCGAGCGGGCCGTGGCAGACCTCGCAGCTCACCTGCGCGTGGCTGCCCTTCGTCAGGGCCTGGAACCGGTCGTCGTGGCAGTCGGCGCAGGACCGCGCGCCGCCGTGGAGCGGCGGACGCGCCGCCATCTGCTCCGCCACGTTGGCGTGCCGGTAGTGTCCGTAGTCGCCGAACGTCTTCGGCACGAGGAACGAACGCCCGATCACGACCACCACGAGGACGAGGAGCAGGACGAGCAGGACGCGGAAGACGTGGCGGGCATGCTCCATCGGGACCTCCTAGAGGGAGTCGTCGAGCCGCTCGAACGCGAAGAGCGTCGCGAGGCGGCCCCGGCGGCGCGGCGCCGGCGGCTCGGGATCGAGCGGAAGCGCCTCGGGCGCGAGGAGCGCGGCGAGGATCGATCGGCGGGTCCGCGGCGGCGCCTCCGGCTCGGTGCCGAGCGGTTCGCGCGAGACGAGCAGGACGTGCAGCACCCCGGGCGACGGGCGCGCGCCGGCGGCGGGCTCCTCCTCGCCGAGCGTGTCGCGCGCGAGGGCGAGCCGGAGGCCGTCGAGCACGGCGCGCACGAACCGAATCACGGGGATCAGGCAATCACACCGGCCTGCGGCAATCAACCACACCTCCGCACCGAGGCCTCCGAACCCGGCGCACGCTAGGCCGATTTCACTAGTCGATACCAGCGGTTGCGTGAATGCGGCATTCCGCCGCAGATTCGCCGTACGGGTCGCGTCCGCGGGGGCGCTTTCCCTTGCGACGCTCCGCCGGATTTGATCTGGATCAATTCGCGTCAGGAGCGGCCGGGCGGGGCCGGCGGGCGCGGACGACGAGCCACTCGAACGCGGCGCCGCTCACCGCCGCCGCGAGGGCCGCCACGAAGGCGAGCGCCGCCCCCCCGTCGCGCCGCAGCGCGCGGGCACGAGCGGCGACCTCGGTCACGTCGCGGAACACCCAGATCGCGCCGACCTTGACCCCGGCGGCGTCGCGCAGCGGGAAGGCGGCGCGCGCGAAGGTCCGCGCCCCGTCGCGGCGCGCGCCGAGGGTCGCCCCGCCGTCCGCGAGCAGGTCGGGCAGCACCGCGTCCGCGATCACCGCCTCGCCGAGCGTCGGGTTGCGGACGAGCACGAGGTCGTCGCGGTCGGACCAGTCGTTCCGCTCGCCGCGTGCCGCGCGCGCGCTGGCCCAGCGGCGCGGGTCGATGCGCCGCTTGTCGAGGACCAACGCGAAGTCGTCCCCGGTCCGGCGCTTCATCTCCACGAGGAGCGTCCCGACGTCGCGCCCGAGCTCCGCGTACCCGACCACCCGGCCCCCGTCGCGCACCGGCGCGAGCACGCGCAGCACGAAGCCGGTGTACCCGAGCTCGAGTCCGGAGACGACCGCCTTGTCCCGGGCCACCCGCGCGAGCGTCTCGCGCTCCACGACGTCGCCGCGGAGCGTCGGGGTCCCGAGCCGAACGATGTTCCGGAGCCCCCGCGGCGCCTCCCCCGGCGCCTCGGGCTCCCAGTAGTTCCAGTGGGTGATCCCGTGGCGCATCCGGAGGTCGTGGAAGCGCGGTCCGGCCGCGGCGAGGAGCCGCCGCACGTCGCGGGAGGCCACCGCCTCGGCGAGGTCGTGGTCCTCGTCGAGGGACCCGAGCGTCGCGGCGAGGTCCTCGGTGGACGTGCGCACCAGGGTGACGAAGGTCTCGGAGGCCGCGGCGACCGCGGCGGCCGAGATCGCCTCCGCGGTCTCGCGCGTGATCCGGTCGAGCGTCCACCACCCCGCCGCGGCGACCGCGACGAGCCCCGCCACGACCGGGAGCGCCATGCGCAGGCGGAGGCGCGCCGGCGCGGCTGGAGCCGTCGAGGGGACCTCATCCACGCGTCCAGCCTACGCTCCCGCGACGGCCGCGACTTGATCGGGCCGCGCGTCGCGGCGCGAGGGCGCGCGGCATGAGGCCGCGGCGCGGTCAGCGTTCCGGCGCGCGGCGCCGGACGCGGCGCGGCGCAGGAGCGAGCTCGCGGGTGAGCTCGATCATCGTCTCGCGGAAGCCGAGGCGGGCGAAGACCTCGCGGGCCCGGCCGTTCCGCGCCGCGACGTCCACGACGAGCCGGGGCGCGCCCCGCGCCGCGAGCGCCGCCGCGAGGGCGTCCACCAGGGCCGCGCCGAGCCCGGCGCGCCGCGCGCGCGGCTCCACCCAGAGGTCGATCCCGACGCCGCTCTCGTCGCGGAGCGTGGACCAGTCCCTCGGCTCCACGCGGCCGTAGGCGTAGCCGACGACGCGGCCGCGCGAGACCGCCGCGAGGACCACCGCGCGCCGGTTCCGCGACTCCTTCCCGAGCCACCACGCGTACCCCTCCTCCATGGGCTCCTCGGGCACGAAGAAGCGCTCCGGATCCATGGCGTGGTGGGCGCGGGCGAGCCGCGCGCCGAGGCGCGCGAGGGCCGGGAGGTCCTCGCGGGTCGCCTCGCGGATCTCCACGGGCGCGGCGCGGCGCGGGACCGGCGGGCGGGTCGGGCGGCGACGGGTCGGCACGGGACGAGCGTAGCAGGCGCCGGCGCCGCGAGCGCGCCCTCGACGCTCAGGCGCGCTTCGGCGAGAGCGGGCGCGGCGGGCTCCACTTGTCGGTCGCCGGGCGGCCGGAGAGCGAGCTCGGCGCGTCGAGGTGGGCGCCGTCGTCGACGCCGACCCCGAGCCGCTCCACCAGCTCGCCGCCGAGCCAGCCGGAGACGAGGGCGAGGAGCACCGCCAGCCCGGAGAGGAGGATGGCGCCGCCGAGGGCGGCGGTGTGGTCGCCGTAGCGGATCCCCCAGCTGGCGATGAAGAGCCCGACGATGAGGACGTTCGCGACCCCGTGGAAGGCGCCGATGGTCTTCGCGCGGGTGCCCGCCGGGATGGCGAGGAAGTCGACGAGGCCGAACACCGCCGCGGCGAGGCCGCCGATGATGCCGGCGGCGATCATGTAGAAGGCGGCCGTCGAGAGCCCCTCCCCGCCCCCCGCCAGGCGGACGAGGTCGAACAGGAACGAGGTCGCGAAGAGCCCGAGGGGGAACACGACGAGCATCGGGTGGACCGAGTGGCCGAACACCTTCGCCTTGCTTTCCATGTCCCCGCGCCTCCCCGCGCCCGAAAGTTGGGGCTTCCGAGGACGCGAGGCGAGCGCAGGGGCAGCCGGATGAGGCTGCCCCGGAGCGAGCGGCGGAGGAGGCGGGCTCTGCCTGCCGACGGGCGGAGGCGAAGCCGGAGCATCGGCGTTCGGGGGGCGCAGCCTCCGCCGGCCGCAGGCTCGGCGGAGCGAGTCGTCCCCCCGCCCGAAAAGCCTCGCGCCCGCGGCCCCCGCACGGTGGCGAGGGCGCGGGCGCGTTCGGGCCGAAAGGGGCCGCGGGAGGGCTAGAGCAGCCCGGGCTTGCCCAGCTTCCAGCGCTCGTACTCGGTGGTGAGCAGGGCGACGTGCTCCCGCTCCTCCGCCGCGAGCTCCTTGTAGAGCTGCCGCTCGACGGAGCCCTCCTTCGTCGCGCCGGTCCGCTCCTCGAAGAACTTCACCGCGCGCTGCTCGAAGGCGATGGCGATCCGGAAGAGGTTCGCCGGGTCGTCGGGCTTGTTCGGGATGCCCGCGTAGATCGCGGCCCGGTCGACCTTGAAGTCCTGGGTCGGGGCGGGGACCTGCGCGTGGTAGCGCCGGGACAGCGTCGCCATGTGCTCCTTCTCCATCTCGGCGAACTTCCCGAACAGCGTCTTCAGCAGCGGGTCGGACGACTCCTTGGAGGCGCGCGTGTAGAACGCCTGCCCGCCGAGCTCGATCTCGAAGGCGATCCGGATCGCCTCGAGCGCCGTCGCCTCCTCGATCTTGCGCGGATCGAGGACCTTGAGCTTGCCGCCGCACGCCGGGCACATGCCGTACGGGAAGGCGAAGCCCTCGCTCACCTTGCCGCAGTCGTCGCACCGCCACTCGAGCTGGGCGGTCGCGCAGCAGATGTACTCCTCGTCACCCTCGATGGGCCGGTGGCACTTCGGGCAGGTCCTCGCGTCGGAGAACCGGCCCGTCGCGCCGTTGCCGCCGCCGCCGAGCTGGGCCTGCGGCTGGAACTTGGCGACGTCCTCGGCGCTGATCGGCCACCTCTTGCCGTTCGTGAGGTACGTCGCGATGGACTTGGCCGCGCGGCGGCCGGCGCCCATCGCGAGGATCACCGTGGCGCCGCCCGTGACGATGTCGCCGCCGGCGAAGACGCCTGGGAGGCTCGTCGCCTGGGTCGACGCCGGCTTGCCGTCGTCGGCCGCGATGTTCCCCCACTTGTTGACGTCGAGGCCCGGCGTGGACTTCGGGATGACCGGGTTCGCCTTCGTGCCGAGGGCGATGATGACCGTGTCGCAGTCGAGGTCCTTGAACTTGCCGGTCGGGACGGGCTTGCGGCGGCCCTTCTCGTCCGGATCGCCGAGGACCATCTCCTCGACCTTCATGCCCTTCACGTTGCCGTCGGCGTCGGCGTAGATCTCGACCGGCGCGTGGAGGAAGAAGAACTCGATCCCCTCCTCCTTCGCGTGGCGGATCTCCTCGATGCGGGCCGGCGCCTCCGCCTCGGTGCGGCGGTAGACGCAGCGGACCGTCGGGGCCCCGAGCCGCTTCGCGACGCGCAGGCAGTCCATGGCGGTGTTGCCGGCGCCGACGACCGCGACGCTCTTCCCGAGGGTGATGGGCGTGTCCTTGAACGGGAAGACGTTCGCCGCCCATGAGGTTCACGCGGGTCAGGAACTCGTTCGCCGAGTAGACCTGGCTCGCGGACTCGCCGGGGATGTTCATGAAGGCCGGGGCGCCCGCGCCGACGCCGAGGAACACGGCGTCGAAGCCCTTCTCCTTCATGAGCTGCGGGACGGTGAAGGTCCTGCCGATGACCTTGTTGGTCTCGATCTTCACGCCCATGTCGGTGAGCCCCTTCACCTCGCGGTCGATGATGTCGCGCGGGAGGCGGAAGGGCGGGATGCCGTACTGGAGCACGCCACCGACCACGTGGAGCGCCTCGAAGACCGTGACGTCGGCGCCGAACTTCACGAGGTCGGCGGCGGCGGCGAGGCCGGCGGGGCCGGAGCCGCAGATCGCGACCTTGCCGAGCTTGTTCGCGAACTTCGGCGGGACGGCCGGCTTCGACTTGGCGTTGTCGCCGACGAAGCGCTCGAGGCGGCCGATGCCGACCGACTCGACCTTCGCCTTGATCACGCACTGCGCCTCGCACTGCGTCTCCTGCGGGCAGACGCGGCCGCAGATCGACGGGAAGGCGTTCGCCTCCTTGATGACCTCGAGGGCGCCGTCGAAGTCGCGGACCACGACGTGCTTGATGAACCGCGGGATGTCGATCGACACCGGGCAGCCCGACATGCAGGTCGGCTTCGCGCACTGGATGCAGCGCTCGGCCTCGCCGAGGGCCTGCTCGAGGGTGTACCCGAGGTTCACCTCCTTGAAGTTCCGCGACCGCTCGAGCGCGTCGCGCTCGGGCATGTGCGTCTGGTGCGGAGCGAGGTCCTTGATCTTCTTGTAGTTCTTCTTGCCCTCGACGAAGAGCTGCTTCTCGAGGTTGCAGACGTGCGCGTAGTCCTCGGTCGCGCGCGTCTCGAGCGCCTTGAACCGCTTCTGGCGGGCGAGCAGCTCCTTGAAGTCGACCTTGTGGCCGTCGAAGTCCGGGCCGTCCACGCAGGCGAAGGCGACCTTCCCGTCCACCGTCACGCGGCAGGAGCCGCACATGCCGGTGCCGTCCACCATGATCGCGTTGAGCGAGACCATCGTCTTCACGCCGAAGGCGCGGGTGGTCTCGACGCACGCGTTCATCATCGGGAGCGGGCCGATGGCGATGACGAGGTCGGGCTTGTCCTTCTCGCAGATCTCCTTCAGCGCCGCGGTGACGAAGCCGGGCTTGCCGTAGGAGCCGTCGTCGGTGCAGACGACGAGGTCGTCGCAGTACTTCTTGAACCGGTCTTCCCAGAACACCAGGTTCTTGTTCCGGAAGCCGATGATGCCGGTGGTCCGGTTCCCCGCCTCCTTGAAGCCGCGGAGCTGCGGGTACACCGGCGCGACGCCGAGGCCGCCGCCGACGAGGACGACGTGGCCGATCTTCCCGATGTGCTGCGGCAGGCCGAGCGGGCCGACGAAGTCGGTGAACGAGTCGCCCTTCTTGTAGTTCTCCTGCATCTCCTTCGTCGTCTTGCCGAGGGTCTGCACCACCATGGTGATGGTGCCGGCCTTGCGGTCGAAGTCGGCGACGGTGAGCGGGATGCGCTCCCCTCCCTCGTGGAGGCGGAGCATGACGAAGTGGCCGGGCTCGGCCGCGGCGGCGACGTCGGGGGCCTTGACCTCCCAGAGGAAGGTCGTATCGGAGAAGGCTTCGTGGCGGACGATCTCGTACGGCATCGGGGTCCGATTCCCTCCGTGAAGGGGGTGCGTGGAAGGGCCGCGGGATATCAGTCCGCGAGGCGCCCCGTCAAGGAAGACCCCCGGACATTTCCTGCGCAATTTCCGATGGCTCCGGTCCACTTTGCGCGTCGCGGGCGCTCGCCGGCGGCGCGGCGGGCCCCGGGTTGCGCCCGATCCGCGCCGCAGGCCGCGGCTACGTCCGATCGCGGAAGGCGAGCTTGCCGAGCTCGGCCGCGATCTCCGGGTCGCCCGGCGCCAGCGCGAGGGCGCGCCGGAGGAGCGCGATGGCGCCGTTCACCGAGCCCACGCGGAGCTCGGCGAGCGCCCGCTCGAACGCCGCCTGCGCGTCGGGGCTGCGTGCGCCGCTCCGCCGCCAGCCGACCCCGGCCCCGGAGAAGTCAGGCTGCGGGTGCCCGCGGCCCGGGTCGCCCCAGGACGCGGCCGCGGCGGGGGTCGCGACCTCGAGCGGCGCCTCGTCGTCCTCCTCGAGCTCGAGGAGCGGCGCCGGGTCGTGCGCCTGCGGGGACGGTCTGCCGGGCTCGAGCGCGCGGGTCGCGCCGGGGCGCGCGAGCCCCGGCGCCGGGGTCGCGGAGGGAGTGTGGCGCCCCGTCCAGGCCGGGACCGGCGTCGCCGAGGGGGCCTCGCGCCCCGTCCAGGCCGGGACGGGCGTAGCCGAGGGCGCCTCGCGGCCGGGCCAGCCGGGCACCGGCGTCGCCGAGGGCGCCTCGCGCGGGCGGACGGGCGCGGGCGGCGCGACCACCGTCGCGCTCCCCTTCCCCATCTCGTCGAGCGCGAGGGACGCCTCGACCTCCGAGAGGACCTTCTTCCAGGAGTCCGGGTGGACCGCCTGCCCGCGCTGCAGCGTGACCGCCTGCCGCGCGATGAGCGAGAAGAGAGCGCGCTGCGCGGCCGGCCAGCGGTCGCGCAGGCGGGCCATGAGCTCGTCGATCCGCGCGCCGCTCGCGATGGCGCGCAGGAGCATCGCCTCCTCGCCGGTGAAGTCGACGAGGAACTTCGGCGGGGGCCCGAGGTAGACCGAGGCGTCCGCGCGGATCCGGTCGGGCACGCGGCGGAAGCCGCCCAGGCCGGGGTAGGCCGCGACGAGCTGGTCGAACCAGCGGGCGCTCTCGCCCTGGGAGGCCTCGTCGAAGGCGATCCCGATGCGCCAGGGCGCCTGCGGGCTCACCCAGGCGACGCGCCCCGCGACCTCGAGCGTCTCGCCGACCTTCTCGTTCGAGACGTGGATCCGGACCTGCTCGCCCTTGGGGACCCGCTTCGGCGAGACGAGCTGGCAGCCCATCGAGCCGATGTCCTCGCTCTCGGCCTCGATCAAGCCCTGGGTCGCGACCACCGTCGCCCGGCAGCGCGCTGGCGCTCGGGGGGCCCGGCGCGGGTTCACGATGAACTCCGCCATCTCCCCGGCATCCTAGCCCAATCCGTGCGTCGACCCCAGTGACCGGCCGCCCCCGGCGGCGGCGCGGTATCCTCGACGCGATGGGGGCACCGGCCAGCGGGGCACGTCGCGCGTCGCGGCTCGTCGCGCTCCGCGACGCGCCCGCCTCGATCGCGCTCATGGCGGCGAACGTCGCCGTGTTCGCCGTCACGGCGGCGCTCGGCGCGGGCCGGGACGACACCGTGCTCCTCCGCGCCGGCGCCCTGGAGCGGAGCCTCGTCTGGGCGGGCCAGCCCTGGCGCCTCGTCACCGCCGCGTTCCTCCACGTCGGGCCCGTCCACCTCGCGTGCAACGTGGTCTTCGGGTTCCTGGCCTGCCGGCTCGTGGAGCGCGCGCTCGGATCCGGCCGGTTCCTCGGGCTCTACCTCGCGAGCGCCGTGGGCGGCTCGGCGCTCTCGCTGCTCGGCCAGGACCAGGTCTCGGCGGGCGCGTCGGGCGCGCTCTTCGGGATGGTGGGCGTCGTCCTCGCCCTGCACCTGCGCGCCCTCGGGGGGCTCCGCCCGTTCCTCGCGAGCCGCGCCACCCACTGGCTCGTCGGCGGGATGGTGGTGACCGCCGCGGCGGGCTCGCTCGCGGTCCCCCTCGACCACCTCTCCCACGCCGGCGGCCTCGTCACCGGGGCCGCCGGCGCGTGGCTCCTCACCCGCCCCCCTCCGGCCCGGACCTGGCCGTGGGCCGTCGCGATCGCCGCCCTCGCCGGCGTCGCCGTCGCCGCGGCGTGGCCCCGCCCCGGGCCGACGCGCTGGCAGGAGTCGCAGCTCGAGGAGCGGCTCCACGCGGCGCTCGTCGACCGGGACCCGGTCGCGGCCCGCGCCCTCGTGGCCCGCGCGGACGCGGCCGGGCTCTCCTCGGAGCGGCTCGCCTACTACCGGGCGCTCCTCCTCGTCCAGGAGGGCGACCTCGAGGGCGCCCTCGCCGCCGCGCGCCCGCTGCGGTCGGCGCGCGAGGAGGCGCTGCGCGCCGAGGCGGTCCGGATCGTCGCGTCGGTCGCGCGGACGCTCGCCTACCGGAGCTACACCGGCGACGGCGCGCCCCGGAACCCCTGGCGGGGGCTCTCCTACATGGACGAGGCCTGCTCGGCCGGGGACGGCGAGAGCTGCCGGAACGCGGAGCGCGTCCGCGCGGGGCCGCGCTGAGGGGCGTGGCGAGCGGCCTCGACCGACTCGGGCTTCCCACGATCCCGGCGCTTGCCCGCCCCCGGACGGTGAGGGATGGTGAGGGGACGAGGTGCGGGATGGCGGACCTGACGCCGGAGCTGACCCTGAAGCACGAGGTGCTCGACGCCCAGCACGCCGAGATCTTCCGGCGGCTCTCGGCGCTCTCCGACGCGCTGGAAGGGCCGCGCGGTCCCATCGAGGCCGCCCTCGCCGCGCTCGCCGACATCCTCGTGACGCACATCGCGACCGAGGAGCAGCTCATGGACGACGTGCTCTACCCGGAGCGCGGGCGCCACAAGTCCGCGCACGAGCTGTTCATGGCCGACTTCCTCCAGATGCGCTCCACGCTGCGCGACGAGGGGGCGTCGCCCTCGGTGGTCGACTGGGTGAGGCGGCGGATCCCGGAGTGGCTCCGGTTCCACATCAGCGTGAACGACTACCCGCTCGGCCTGTACCTCGCGCGGCGCCGCGGGCAGCTGCCCGCGAGCGGCTCCGCCCGCGACGGCGGCCGGCGTCCCTCGTAGCTGGGCGTAGCTGGGGCTCCGGGGCAGCCTCATCCGGCTGCCCCTGCGCTCGCCGTGACGCCGAGCAGCTCGTCCAGCTCGGCGCGCAGCAGCCAGTCGTCGGGGAACGCCGCCGCCTCGTCGCGGAGGGCGAGGAGCCGCGCGCGCGCCGCGCCCCCGGACGCGCGGAGGGCGCGCACCTCCGCGTAGAGCGCCGCGAGCGGCGGGGGGAGCGCGCTCGCCTTCCGCGCCCGGGCCCTCGCCTCGCCGTCGCCGGAGGCGAAGGTGGAGAGCTCGCCGAACCAGCGGTCCCACGCGCCCGGATCCGCGGGGCCCCCGGCGACCGAGGGGATCGACGGCGCCACGACGAGGACGGCCCAGGGCGGGAGCGTCGAGGGGCGCGCCGCCGCAGCGTCGCGGAGAGCCGCAGCACCTCGCCCCCGCCGACCGCGAACCCGGAGAGCCGCAGGCCCGACGCGAGGGCGAGGTCGAAGGGGCCCCGCTCCGGCACCGCGCCCTCCCCGAGGCCGACGATCGCGTCGCCCGGGAAGGGGCGGCCGCCCGCGACGCCGCCGCGGGAGAGGAGGACCGGCCCGGCGATGCCGGGCGAGCGCGGGGGTGCCTGCGGCCGCGGATCGACTCGGCGACGCGGCCGGTCACCTCCAGGCCGCCCTCGAGGACGAGGTGGTTCACGGTCCGGGCGCGGATCGCCTACGTCGAGGCCGTGGTCGCCGCCGCGCCTCCAGGAGAGCGTCGCGACGAACTGCGTCGAGCACCTCGAAGAGCTGCGTCGAAGTCCCGCGCGACGAAGAGCTGCGGCTGCATCCGGGTGATGTCGTACGGCACGTCGGCGCAGGTCGCGGCGAGCGGGACCCGCTCGACCTCCGGCCAGAGGCAGTGGACCGCCTCGCCGATCGAGGAGAGGAGCCCCGCGCCGTAGATGCGTCGGGGCGTCGAGGGAGCCGACGAGGCCGTACTCCGCGGTCCACCAGTAGAGCCGGCTCGCGCGCGTCGCCTCCGAGGCGTCGCGCGGCGTCGCCGGCCGCCGCGGCGAGCCGCTCCTCGGCGAGCGCGACCTCGTCCGCGCGTCGCCGCCGGGTCCTCCTTCACCATCGAGAGGTTCCGGATCGCCTCGAAGACCGCCTGGTCCTCGACCGAGGCGATGGCGCGGAAGCCGACCTCGCCGCAGCGCGCTGGAGGTAGCTCGCGTAGCTCGGGTCGGCGAGGATCGGCGCGTGCCCGGCGCTCTCGTGCACGATGTCGGGCGCGGGCGTGTACTCGATGTGCTCGTGGCTGCGGACGTCGGCGGCGATGGCGAGCACGCGCCGGCTCTGGAGCTCCGTGAAGACCGCCGGCGGGATGAAGCCGCGCACGCGCGACCGCGGACCAGCCGACGCGCGCGAGCTTCGCGTTCATCTCGTCGATGCTCGGGATCCGCTCGATGCCGATGCCGGTCGCCGCGAGCCCGGCGAGGTAGCGGGGGTGCGCCCGCCCCGCCAGCGTGCCGTGACGAGCCGGTGCAGGACGTGGCGCCAGACCGCGTGATCGCGGGGCGTGTAGGCTGCGTGGTCCTGCGCGACGACGTACCGCCGGAGGTGCGGCGGCAGCGCCGCGATGCACGGACTCGGTGGGAGTCATTTCGTCCTCCCCGGAACGTGCTGAGCGGCAAGTGTGAGGGCACGTCTTCTCATTGGCCGGGCGGCGCAGCCGCCCGCTCGACTGCCTCCTCTCCCCCACCGGGGGAGAGGTCGGGAGAGGGGGCAGGCGGCTCGCCTTCGCTACAGCGGCCGAGCCCCCCTGGCTCCTACGGGGATCCGACCATCCTTCAGCTTGCCCCCGCAGGGGGCGCACCGTTATTTACCCGGGCCAACGATGAGCGCCTTGCCCGGACGGATCCTCGTGGTCGACGACAACGACGCCCTCAGGGAGAACCTCGCCGAGGCTCTCGAGCTCGAGGGCTACGACGTCGCGGTGGCCTCCGACGGCCAGGGCGCCCTGGCGCGGCTCGGGGAGAACCCGGACTTCGCGGTGGTCCTCCTCGATCTCATGATGCCGGGGATGGACGGGCGCGAGGTCCTCGGCCGGATCCGGAGCGACCCGCGGCTCGCGTCGCTCCGGGTGGTGATCACGACCGGGCACACCGGCCCGCGCGCCCGCGCCGGCGTCCCCGCCGACGCCTTCCTCACGAAGCCCTTCGGCGTCCGCGAGCTGCTCGCGGCGATCCGGCAGGTCGCGCCGAGCCCGCCCCGAGCCAGCCCCTAGCCGTACGCCGCGGCGGCGCGCGCCCGCGCGACGTCGGCGAGGAGCAGCTCCAGCTCGGCGAGCGGCGCCGGCTTCGCGAGGTGCGAGTCGAAGCCGGCCTCGCTCGCGTGGGCGCGATCGTCCGGGAGCGCGTAGCCCGAGAGCGCCACGAGCCGGGTCCGGCGCAGCGCCGGGTCGGCCCGGAGGGCCCGCGCGACGGCGAAGCCGTCGAGGTCCGGCAGGCCGATGTCGCAGAGCACGAGGTCCGGCGGCGCGGACCGGGCGAGCTCCACGCCGGAGCGGCCGTCCCGCGCGATGCGGACCCGGTGCCCGGCGAGCTCGAGGAGGTCGGCGAGCGTGGCGGCGGCATCCTCCCCGTCCTCGACGACCAGGATGTCGAGCCCCGGGGCGGGCGCGGGCGCGGGCGGCGCCGCGGCCTCGACCCGCTCGGACGTGGCGAGCGGGAGCATCACGACGAAGCGGCGCCGCGCCCCTCCCCCTCGCTCCGCGCGACGACCGAGCCGCCGTGCAGCTCGACGAGCCCCTTCACGAGGGCGAGCCCGAGGCCGAGGCCGCCCTGGGTGCGGGCGAGGCCGCGCTCCGCCTGCGTGAACGGCTCGAAGACGTGCTCGAGCAGCGCGGGTTCGATGCCGATCCCGTCGTCCTCGACCCGGAGCTCCGACCCGGTCGCCGCGCCGTCCCGAGCGTCACCGCGACGTTCCCGCCCTCGGGCGTGAACTTCGCCGCGTTCTGGAGGAGGTTCCCGAGCACCTGCGCGATCCGGGTCGGGTCGGCGTCGGCGAAGGCCGGCTCACCCACGCTCGACGTGGAGCGAGACCCGACGCTCGCGCGAGCAGGGCGCGGTGATCCTCGCAGGTCCGGATGACGATCTCGCGCAGGTCGAGGCGCCTGCGCGCGAGCGTCACCTTCCCGCGGGAGATGCGGGTGACGTCGAGGAGGTCGTCGACGAGGCGCGCGAGGTGGTCGCACCTGCCGCTCGATGACATCCCGCGCGCGCGCCGCCTGGGGGCTCTCCGGGGGCGCCGTGCGCGAGGAGGTGGACGGCGTTGCGCATCGGCGCGAGCGGGTTGCGGAGCTCGTGGGAGAGGACCGCGAGGAACTCGTCTCTTGCGCTGGTCCGACGTCGCGCAGCCGCTGCTCCGCGTCCTTGAGCCGCGCGATGTCGAGGTTGATCCCCGCCCAGCAGGTGATCCGGCCGGCCTCGTCCCGCACCGGGGCGCCGCGGGCGAGGATCGGGTGCCACCTCCCGTCCACGCCCTTGAACCGGTGCTCGATGTCCCAGGCGCCGCCCGTCGCGACGCACTCCTTCCAGGCCGCGATGGTCCGGGCCGCGTCGTCGGGGTGGAGGACGTCGCCCCAGCCGAAGTCGGAGCACTGCCGCTGGGTGAGGCCGACGAGGCGGAGGAAGGACTCGCTCGCGTAGACGTTGCGGCCGTCGGGGGCGCAGACCCACACGCCGTAGTCGATGGACTCGCCGATGGCGCGGTAGAGCCGCTCGCTCTCCTGGAGCGCCCGCTCGGTGCGCCGACGCTCGGTGACGTCGAGCGCGGTGGCCGCCACGGTGTCGGCGTCCATCCGGAAGGCGCTCACGAGGTAGGCGTGCTCGCCCACGATCCGCTCGTACGCGAGCGGCTCGCCGGTCTCGAGGACCTGCCGCCATTCCCGCGACCACTCGGCGAGCTTCTCCGGGCCGACGGTCTCGCCCACGCGCCGGTCGAGCACCCGCTCGCGCGAGACGCCGAGGGCCCGGGCGTAGAGGTCGTTCGCCTCCCGCACGATCCAGTCCACCACCTCGCCCCCCGGGCCGCGGACCGGCTCGTAGAGCGCGACGGCCTCCCGCAGGTTCTCGAAGAACGCGCGGTAGCGCGCCTCCCGGAGCCGCAGGCGCGTGCGGGCGTCGGCGAGCCCCGCCTGCAGCGAGAGCTCCCAGCCCCGCGTCTCGCGGACGGAGACGACCGCCGCGACGAGCATGTAGACGCCGCCGAGGTACTGCGTCGCCCGCGCGGTCCAGCCGAGGACCCCGCCGAAGGTCGGCTCGAAGAGGACGCCCGCGAGCCCCGCCGCGACGAGGGCCAGGGCGAGGGCGTAGAAACGGGTGAAGCGGGTCAGCGCCGGCCGTCGCACCCCGAGGAGCGCGGCCGCGGCGGCGAAGAGCACGACCGCGGCCCCGAGCACGACCTCGCGCACCGGGGTGCCGCCCTCGCCCTGGACGAAGAAGGTCGGGGTGAGGCCCTCCAGCGCGGCGCCCGCGATGAGCGCCGGGACGAGGACCCCCGCCCCGAGCGCCGTCGCGGCGAGGCCGTCCACGTCCCGGACCGTCCGGCGCGGCCGGCGCGCCGCGACCGCCCCCGCGGCGTGGCAGGCTCCCGAGAGGAGCGCGCAGCCGTTGTGGACGGTGACGACGACGTTCGGGTGGCCCCAGCCCGCGACGGAGGCGAGGACCGCGCCGGTCCCCCAGATCTCCGCGCCGCAGGCGAGGAGCAGGAGCCCCGGCTCGCCGGCGACGACGAAGCCCCGCATCCCGAGGTAGGCGACGAGGAACGAGACCAGCGTGGAGAAGACGAGGTTGAGGGTGAGCAGGAGCCACGGGTCCGGGTACGCCGCCGGCGGACTTGCGACGTACAGGGCGACCATGGCGAGGACGAGGAGGGGCCCCGGGCCCATGGCGAGCCGGTCGAGCCACCCCGGCGCGGTCCCGGCGACCGGCTCGGGCGCGGCGGGGTCCGCCGCCGGCACGATCTCCGAGGCGGGGTCGCGGCCGCGCTCGCGCTGCTCCGGCTCGCTCAGGATCCTCCCGGGCCGCCCTCGCCCGTCCGGAGCGTATCCTCGACGGGGGCACGCCGCGCCATGCCCGGCCGGGTCTCTGTCGGGGCAGTGCGGATTGTTCACCCGCAGCCATCCCTGCCGGGGGGCGGCGCCTCCGCTACACTCGGAAGCGCGAGAGGAGGACGGGATGGAGCTGCGGACGGTGGTCGAGCGGGTGGCGCTCCTGGATCCGGCGGGGCAGCGGGCCGAGCAGGTCATCGAGCACCGGACCGACCCGCTCACCGGGGCCGTCGCCTCCCTCAACGCGGCCCTCGGCGAGAAGGCCCGGGCCTTCCTCGGCACCGCGGACGTCGCGCTCCTCGAGGGCCTCCAGGAGTCGTCCCGGGTCGGGTGCCCGTTCTGCGGCGCGGGCGAGCGCGGGACCCGCTTCGTCCCGGAGGTCTCGGCGGAGCCGCAGGTCCGGGTCGGTCGCGCGCTCGCCGTGCCGAACCTCTTCGCGAAGTGCGGCTCGACGCGGTGGTGATCCTCGACCCCGCGCTGCACGTCCTCTTCCCGTCGCTGCTCGCCGGCGGACGCGCTCGGCGACGCGCTCCGCGCCTCCGCGCGGCTGGTCCGGCTCGCCCGCGAGCGCGACGCCGCGAGCATCCACCACGTCGCGGGGATGAACTTCCTCCCGCCGGGCGGCTCCTCGCGTCCCCCACCCCCACCTCCAGGTCCACGCCCGGGCGGTCCCCTACTCCGCGGTGGCGCGGGGGATGGCGGCGGCCGCGGCGCACCGGACCCGGTGGGGCCGGTCCTTCTTCGACCAGCTCCTCGAGCACGAGGCGCGCGGACGGCGCCCGGTGGATCGGCACGACCGGCGCGGTGTCGTGGATCGCGGCCTTCGCGCCGGCGCACCAGCGGGAGGTCTGGGGGATCCTCCCCGGCACCGCGAGCCTCGCCGAGGCGCGCGACGAGGATCTCGCCGCCTTCGGCGACGGGATTGCCCGCGTCGTCTCCGCGTACGAGGAATGGGGCGCGCACCCGTTCACCTTCGCGTTCCAGTCGAGCCCGGTCCCGGGGCGCGAGGGCGAGTGGGCGCTCCACGTGAAGCTCTGCTCGCGTCCCGCCTTCAAGGCGATGTATGCGAACTACGACACCTGGTTCGGGCCGCTGTTCGCGGGCGACGACGTCCACACCGAGGCGCCGGAGGTCTACGCGGCGCGGCTGCGCGCCCGCTTCGGTCCGGCGGGCGCCGCCTAGACGCCGCGGTGGCAGCGCGGCGAGCGCGCCACGGGGAGGCGACGGGCGATCACGCAGGCCCGGCGTTCCCCGGGCCACCGGCCGCCGCGGCGGCGGGCGAGAGCCCGGACGCGACCCACTCGTCGAGGAGCGTCTTGGTGACGGCGAGCATCACCGGGCCGACGAACAGGCCGATGATCCCGAGCCAGAGCAGGCCCCCGATGACGCCCGGGAAGATGAGCAGGAGCGACAGATCGGCGCCGCGCCTGATGAGCACCGGCCGCACGACGTTGTCGATGGTCTGGGCGAGCACCATGACGACGAGGAGCAGCGTCGCCCGCCCGGGCGCATCGGTGGCGTAGAGCCAGATGACGCATGGCGCGAGCGCGAGGAGGGGCCCGAGCTGCGCGATGCAGAGCACGAAGACGACGGCGGCGAAGAAGGCGGCCGCGGGGACGCTCGCGGCGTAGAGCCCGATCGCGGCGACGACCGTCTGCAGGATCGCGGTGACGACGATGCCGAGGGCGACGGCGCGGACGGCCTTCCCCGCCAGCGTGACGATCACGTCGCCGCGCGCGCCGCCGGAGAGCCGCCGGAAGAACCGGCGCACCTGCTCCTCCGCCCCCTCCCCCTTCGCGTACAGGATGGCGGAGATGATCACGGTGAGGAGGAAGTGGGCGATCATCCCGCCGAACGACCCGACCTTCGCCGCGAACCAGGCGAGGGCGATCCTGAGGTAGGGCGCGATCCGCGCCGCGAGCTCGTCCTGCGGGAGCGCGGCGAGCTCCTGCCATCGGCCGGCTGCCCGGTGCCCGACCACGGGGAGCTCCTCCAGCCACGGCGGGGGCGGCGGGAGCCGGAACGACGGCAGGCTCCGGAACAGCTCCAGCGCCCGGTCGGTGTAGCGCGAGGACCGTCGAGATCGCGAGGCCGAGAGGCACGAACAGCGCGAGGAGCAGGACCACGGTCATGATCGCGACCGCGACCCCGCGGCGGCCGCCGACCCAGCCCTGCACCCTCTTCATCATCGGCCAGGTCGACACGACAATCATCGTCGCCCAGAGCATCGCCCCGACGAACGGCTCCAGCACCCAGAGGCTGCCCGCGAGGAGCAGGCCGATGGCCAGGACCGACAGCACGGTGCGCGTGAGGTCCGGGGGCGCTTCCTGGGGCGTGGTGGCGGTGGTCATGGCGTCCTCTTCATCATCCGTGGGCCCGAGTCTAGGCCAGGGCGGACCGCCCGGAGGGCGGAAGTGGGTGGCATATCCTTCGGAGGGAGCTCCGTCCGATGTCGAAGGGGATCGTGGGGCTGCCCGAAAGGGCAACCTCGCCGATGCCGCGATGTCGACGGGAGCGCCGTTCCGGCGCGCGAGGTAGGATCCGGACGTGAGGAAGAAGCCGCCGCTGCCCGAGCTGCCCGAGACCGGGCGCCGCTACCTCGATCAGACGATGCGCGCGCGCCTGGCGAGCCCCGGCGTCGAGCGATACCGGCGCGCCGGCGGCGGAGAGGCGGTCTCGCGCGTCGTCGTCGCGGTCGTGCTCATGGCCGCGCTCGTCGGGGTCATGCTCTGGCTCGCGGGCTGAGCGCGCTAGAACGCGTGCACGAACAGCCCGGAGCGCAGCTTCGGCTCGAACCAGGTGCTCTTCGGCGGCATGAGCTTCCCGGCGTCGGAGACCGCGATGAGCTGCTCGATGCGGGTCGGGAAGAGGTGGAGCGCGAGCGACCAGCCCTCCTCGCTTCACCCGCCGCTCGAGCTCCTCCGGCCCGCGGATGCCGCCGACGAAGTCGACGTCCTTCGCGGTGCGCGGGTCGGCGATGCCGAAGAGCGGCGCGAGGAGCTGCGTCCTGGACGATGGAGCAGTCGAGCGAGGCGACCGGGTCGCGGCGCGTCGAAGGTGCCGGGCCGGACGCGCGCGCGCCACCAGCGGCCGCCGAGGAAGACGCCGAAGGAGAGCGGCGCGTCGGGCGCGGGCCGAGGTCGCGGGCGCGAGGTCCACGACCGCCGCGCAGCGCGGCGAGGAGCGCGTCGGGCGTGCGCCCCTTCGGGTCCCGCACGAGCCGGTTGTAGGCGAGGATCTGCATCTGGTCGTGGGGGAACACCACGGCGAGGAAGCGCGCCGTGCTCGCCGGGCTGCCCGCGGCGCCGCGCGTGGACCCGGGAGGCGGCGGCGGAGCGGTGGTGGCCGTCGGCGACGTAGAGCGCCGGCACCGCCCGGAAGAGCGCCTCGATCCGCGCGGCCCGCCTCGGCGGGCGACCACCCAGAGCTGGTGCCCGACGCCGTCGGGCGGTGACGAGGTCGTAGGCCGGCGTCGCCGCGCTTCACGTCCTCGACGGCGTCGTCGATGTCGGCGACGGCGCGGTAGGTGAGGAACACCGGCTCGTCGTGGGCGGCGAGCGTGTCGATGTGGCGGACGCGGTCGTCCTCCTTGTCGGCGCGCGTCTTCTCGTGCTTCTTGATGACGTCGCGGTCGTACTCGTCGACCGAGGCGCAGGCGACGAGGCCGGTCTGGCGGTGCTCGCCCATCCTCTGCGCGTAGACGTAGAGGCGCGGCTCCGGGTCCTGCACGAGGACGCCCGCGGCGCACGAGCTCGGCGAGGTTCGTCCGCCCCTGCTCGTAGACCGCGTCGGCGTGCTCGTCCGTCCCCTCCGGCAGGTCGATCTCCGGGCGCGAGACGCGCAGGAAGCTGTCGGGTTCCCTCGCGGCGAGGGCGCGCGCCTCCGTCGTCGTGACGACGTCGTAGGGCGGCGAGGCGACCCGCGCGGCGATGGCGGGCGGCGGGCGGAGGGCGCGGAAGGGCGAGAGGGTGGCCATGGGGACGGGGATTCTAGAGCAGAGCCCCGGTCCGCGCAGCGGTGACGAGCGAGACGGCGGACGGGGAACGCGGTCTGGCAGCGGGGAGAGCCGAGCGGCGGTGGGGATCAGCGACCTGGACCTGGACGGCTGGACCTGGACCTGGACCTGGACCTGGACTTGGACTTGGACTTGGGCCTGGGAGACGGCGGACGGAGAACGCGGTCCGAGCAGCGGTGATCACCGAGACGGCGGACGTGAGAACGCGGTCCCGATCCCCGGGGGTTTCTTCGAAAGAGAACGTCTCCCGCTCCGGCTCGCGCCCGAAGGCGCGAGCCGTCGGTGTTAACCCCACAGCTTCTCGTCGCGGGCCTTCAGGAGGCGGCCGCAGATTCGAGCAGATCTTCACCCGGCCGCCGGTCGCGGCGCCGCGGCCGTCGGCGTAGAGGTGCTCGCACCCCTCGAGCAGGCGGCTCTCCTCCGCCCGCATCTGCTCGAGGTCGAGCTCGCGCTTGGCGATGTCCGCCCGCAGCTGCTCACGGCGCGCCAGGCGTTCGGCTTGCGTCACGCGGTCGCTCCTTCCACCCCACCCCGGGACCGTGAGTCTAGCCCGGGAGCCCCGGCGCTGTCTGCGTCGACGTCCCGGGGGGGGTGCACTCGGCCCGGGACGGTCCGGTCGACCGTGATAGAACGCCTGCTCCTCGACCGACCGGAGGTTCCGATGCGCTGGGCCGTCGCCGTCGCCGCCACCCTCGTCCTCGCGGCCCCGCGCCCCGGGAAGGCGGCGCCGCCTGCGGAAGCCCTCTCCGAGGGCGAGCGGGCTGCCTGCGCCGCGGACCTCGAGGTCGTCGAGAAGCGCCGCAAGCTCTTCGAGGCGCAGGGGCTCCCGGCGGCCGAGATCGCGCGCAAGAACGGGGCCGCGCTCGAGGCGGTGCGAGAGTGCCGCGAGCGCGTCCGGGGCGAGGCGGCCCACGCCGCCGAGCAGCAGCAGGACGTGGCCGAGGCGGCCCGCCGCGCCGGGCCGAACGCGACCGAGGTCGAGCGCGACCGCGCCTGGCGCGAGGTGCGGCTCGAGCGGCTCGCGTCGAAGCGCCCCTCGCAGCTCACCCCGGAGGAGAAGGCGGAGCTCGCCGCCGGCGCCGGGGCCGAGCTCCGCGTGACCCACGCGGCCCTCGACGACGCGCACCGGCGCGATCCCCGCCTTCATGCGGATCGTCCACAGCGCCGTCGCCTGCTTCCACGGCGAGCGGCGCGTGGAGCTCCGCGAGGCGGTCGCGTCCGAGGAGCGGATGCTCAAGGTCGCCACCGGCGACCGGCAGCGGCTCTACGGGCTCCGCAGCGAGCTCCGGCAGACGGACGACGTGCTCGCGCGCAACGCCGAGGCGGCGCGCGCGCTGCCGAGCGGTCTCGAGCGCTGCACGGCGCCCACCGTCGCGGTGGTCGCCCACTGCCTCGGCGTGCGGCTCTCCGGGACACGGGTGGAGCCCGCCTGCGAGTCCGAGGAGATCCAGCAGTACGTGCGGTTCGCGAGGTGAGAATCCGCCCACCCGGCGCCCTGGCGCCCATCGCGCCGGAAACCCCTCGCGCGCGCGACAGAGTGACCGCGAATTGACGGCCGTCAACATTTCGCGCCGGGCCGAGAGGCACACTCGTCCGACCGAGGTCACCGAAAACATATGCGAAACTTCTCGATTGTCTCCGCTTCGATCGCCCTGGTCGCCCTCACCGCCTGCGCCACCGCCGAGAACGTGGAAGGGGTCACCGGCGGGTCCGGCTGCGTCAGCTGCCACGGCGGCAAGGACAACCAGAGCGGCGCTCCGCCGTTCGACGCGCGCGGGCAACACCGCCACGACCGTGCCGCGTCGGCGCGCACACGACCACGTCGAACGGCGGCTGCGTCGTCTGCGGCGCCTGCCACGTCGACCCGCGCAACGGGCCCGCCCCGCTGCACGGGAGACGGGACCGGCCACGCGGACGTCGACTTCGTCGGGACCCGGCTCGCCGGCCCGAGCGGCCTCGCCGGTCTACGACCGCACGAGCCACACCTGCTCGAACGTCTACTGCCACGCGCCACGGACTGCCGGCGGGCACGACGCCACGCTCCGAGCTGGAACGTCCCGGCGTCGGGGATCACCTGCGGCACCTGCCACCCCGGCCCCGGCGCGAATCCACGGCGGCGGCCCGACGATCGACGAGTGCACGCTCTGCCACCCGACGACGGTCGACGCGAGCGGCGCCATCGTCCCGCGCGGCACGCACGCGAACGGCGCGGTCACTCACGACGCGCACTCCGATCCGGCCTGGGCGACGGAGACCACGCCGCACGTCACTCCCCACGGCCTCGCGGCGGAGTACCAGGATCCCGCGTACCCGACGGGCTTCGCGGGCTGCCGCGCCTGTCACGGCTCCAACCTCGACAACCCGATCGTCGCCGGCATCCCGTCCTGTGACTCCTGCCACACCGGCGGCGCCGCCTGGAAGACGAGCTGCACCTTCTGTCACGGCGTCTGGGGTGGTTCGCTCGCCACCGACGCCGCTCCGCCGCGCGACCTCCACGGGAACGCGAGCTCGGCGAAGGTCGGCGCGCACCAGGTCCACCTGTTCGGCGACGGGGCGAACACGCCGCGGATCTCGAATGGCGTCGCCTGCGACAGCTGCCACACGGTCCCGACCGGCTCCCTCCACGCGAACGGCACGACGGTCGTGACCCTGAAGCGCCCCACCGACACCGTCGCGACCGGGACCTACGACTCGGCGAGCGGAACCTGCACGGCCTCCTACTGCCACGGCCAGCTCGCCCACAACGGCAAGCCCAACAACACCGTGAGCTGGAGCACCACGAGCCTCTCCGGCTGCGACGCGTGCCACGCGCCGCAGTACTGGACCAGCAACACGGTCGCGAACGAAACCGAGGGGCACCAAGTCCACAACACAGGGTGTGCGGGGTGCCACTCGAGCAGCACCAGCCGCATGAACTGTCTCCAGTGCCACCCGGGGTACAGCCGTGTGGGCGCCGGGACCGTCAACGCCACCTCGCACGTGAACGGCACAGTCGAGGTGTCCGGGTCGGGCGGCAACACCACGGTCACCTGGGACGGCGTGAACCGGACCTGCACCACGACCTGCCACGACATCTCCGAGCACCGGAGCGCGGGCGCTCCGTCCGGCTCGGCGAGCTGGTAGCCGCGCTCCGCCTCGCACGACGCCCGGTCCTCTCCCGAGGGCCGGGCGTCTTCCTTTTCGGGTTCGCCGTCGCGACGCGGAGCGGCTCGGTGGCCGCGGCCCGCGAAGAGTCCTACCGATCCGCGAGCCAGTCCCGCGCCGCCTCGAGGTCGTCGAAGAGCGCGTGCTCGGCGGGACGGGCCGGCCAATCGAAGGTGCGGCGCTTGAGCCCGTACGCGCCCACCACCGCGCGGGCGCGGACCCGATCTGCGGTGCGCAGGACGAAACCCTCGACGATGCCGTCGGTGTCGTGGTTCACGCCGGCGCCGGTGACGTCGAGGAGGAACAGCACCGAGGAGAGCGGGCTGCCGAGGATCGTCTTCTCGGCCGCGCGGATCCCCTCCGCGTGCTGCCCCGGGCTCGCGTGGGCGAGATCGAGGTAGAGGATGAGCTTGCCGCGGTGATCGATGAAGCGCGGGCGTTCGGGCATCGTCCCCCCTCCGGGGCCGACAGCACCGCGCGGTATAGCAGAATCCGGCGGCGGTTCGGGGCCGGGGGAACGAACCCTGAAGGGCCGTCGAGGCTCACACCGGGACGAGCGGATCCTCCCTCCCGCACACCGGACTCCGACATGCGCCTCAGCCGCACCACCCTCATCGCCCAGGTCCCCGGCCGCGCCGAGGCGCTCGTGGTCCAGCCGCTCTCGGGTCAGGCCGCCCTCGTCGGCGAAGCCGAGGCCCGCGCGCTCGAGGGGCTCGGCCGCGGCGGCGCCCTGCCCCCGACGCTCCCGGAGCAGACGCTGCGCGAGGCCCGCTTCGTCGTGGACTCCGACGCGGAGGACGACGCCCTCCTCGCCGCGGCGCGCGCCGACTTCGAGGCCGAGGCGGCGCGCACCCCGACCCAGCTCGTCGTGGTCCCGACCTTCGGCTGCAACCTCTCCTGCACCTACTGCTACCAGGAGGTCTTCGACCCGCAGGCCCGCGGCCTCGTCTCCCCCGAGGTGATCGACGCGTTCTTCGCCTACGTCGACCGGTACCACGGCGCCGAGACGCCGCGCCCGTACCTGACCCTCTTCGGCGGCGAGCCGCTCGTCGACACGCCCGCCCACCACGACCGGCTCGGGCGGTACCTCGCCGGCGCGGCGGCGCGCGGGCTGCAGGTCGCGACCGTCACGAACGGCTACGACCTCGAGGCCTTCGTCCCCGCCCTCGCCGCGGCGCGCGTGAAGGAGGTGCAGGTCACCCTCGACGGCCCCGCCGCGGTCCACGACGCGCGGCGCCCGCACGGCTCCGGGCGCGGCACCTTCGACCGGATCGTCCGGGGGGTCGACGCCCTCGTCGCCGCCCAGGTCCCGGTGAACCTGCGCGTCGTCGTCGATCGCGAGAACCTGCCCGCCCTCCCCGCCCTCGCCCGCCTCGCGGAGGAGCGCGGCTGGCTCGACCTGCCGGAGTCGCGCTTCAAGACCCAGCTCGGGCGGAACTACGAGCTGTTCGGCTGCGCGAGCCGCCAGGCGCGTGGCGCCCTCTTCGACCGGGTGGAGCTCTGGACGGAGCTCGTCCGGCTCGCCGAGGCCGAGCCGGTGCTGAGGCGATTCCACCGGCCCCGGCTCCACGGCGCGCGCCACCTCGCCGAGCAGGGCGAGCTGCCCATGCCGAACCTCGACGCCTGCCCCGCGGCGAAGAAGGAGTGGGCCTTCGCCCCCGACGGCGCGCTCTACGGCTGCACCGCGACGGTGGGCAACCCGAAGTACCGCCTCGGCGCCTTCCACCCCGGGATCGAGCGCGACGAGGCGGCGATCGCCCCCTGGCGGGCGCGGTCCACCCGGACGATCCCGGAGTGCGCCGGCTGCGCCGCCGCCCCGATCTGCGGCGGCGGCTGCGCCGCGCTCGCCGACGCGCAGGGCAAGGGCCTCGGCGGCCCGGACTGCCGGCCGGTGCGGGAGCTGCTCGGGCTCGGCGCCCGCTTCTACCGGCTCGGCGCGGAGCGCTGACCGCGTCCCTCGCTCGTGCCCAGGAGAGCGGGCGTGGGGCGGGCGGGTCGCCGCTCGCCTGATCGCCTTCCTGCCCGGTCGGGCCGGGGTTGCCGGCCGGCGTCGCGCCCGCACCTTCCAAGCGTGCACTCGCGCCCGGAAGCTCGCCTGCCGGCGCTCGCCGGGCTGCGGTTCGCGGCGGCGCTCGGGATCCTGCTCTTCCACCACGGGAGGCCGCTCGTCGCGGCGGCGCCCGGATGGACGGAGCGGATCCGCGAGGGCGGGTACGTCTGGGTCGGCCTCTTCTACGTGCTCTCCGGGTTCGTCCTCGCCCGCGCCCACCCGGCGCCGCTCTCCCCGCCCGAGCGGCGCGCCTTCTGGGTGGCCCGGGTGGCGCGGCTCTACCCCGCCTACCTCCTCGCCTTCGTCCTCGCGACCCCCTTCGCCCTCGACCGGTGGGTGGGCGGCGGCGAGGGCGCGGCGGCGAAGGCGGTCGCGGTGGGGGTCGCGGCGCTCCTCCTGCTCCAGGCCTGGATCCCGCCGGCGGCGCGGCTCTGGAACGCGCCGGGCTGGTCCACCTCGGTCGTGCTGGCGTTCTACGCGGCCTTCCCGTTCGTCGCGGCGCGGCTGTCGGCGCTCCGGCGGCGAGGGCTGTGGCTCGCGCTCGCGGGGGCCTGGGCCCTCTCCCTCGCGCCGCCGCTCCTGTGGCTCGCGCTGCAGCCCGACGGCGCCGTCGCCGACCTGACCTGGAACGAGCCGCGCTGGCTGCTCGCGCTCAAGTTCCATCCGGTGGCCCGCGCGGGGGAGTTCCTCGCGGGCGTGGCCCTCGGCCTGCTCAGCGCTCGCGGGCTCACCCTCGGGCGCGCGGCGGCGGTCGCGGGCCCGCTCGCGCTCGCCGGCGCGGTCGCGGTGGTCGCGTGGGGGGGCGCGCCGTTCGTGCTCCTCCACAACGGGCTGCTCGTCCCGCTCTTCGCCGTCGCCATCCTCGCGCTCGCGGCGGGGACGGGGCCCCTCGCGTCGCTCCTCGGATCGAGGCCGGCGCGGGCGCTCGGCGACGCGTCCTTCGCCCTGTACGTGCTGCAGGAGCCGGTCTGGCAGTGGGGGCGCGCCCTCGCCGGCGTGAGCGGCCCCGAGTCGACCGCGTTCGTGGTGTGCTACGTCGCGATCGCGATCGCGATCGCGATCGTCGTGTCGCGCGAGCTCGAGCGCCCGGCGCGCCGGGCGCTCCGCACCCTCATCGGGCGCTACGCTCCGGCGCCTCGGCCGGTGCCTGCGGCTCCGCCGGCGCCGGCCGCGACCCAGGCACCGCGACCACTGCGCCCGTGAACCCGAAGAAGGCGGCGGCGGTCCAGATGTTCGAGGTGATGGCGCAGGTGCCGGTGCGGCACCCGACGAAGTGGGCGTAGGCGGCCCCGGCGGCGGCGCCGACGAGGGCGCCGAGCGCGGTGCGCCAGTGCCGGCGCAGGGGCGCGGAGCGGGAGGGGCTCACCGGCGGTGCTCCTTCACGTACCGCTGCGCGGCGAGGGCGGCGATGGTGCCGTCGGCGACGGCGGTGGTGATCTGGCGGAACCGCTTCACGCGGACGTCGCCGGCGACGAAGAGGCCGGGGACCGCCGTCTCCATCCCGTCGGTGGTCTCGACGTACCCGCCGCGGGCGAGGGGCACGACGCCCTCGAGGAGCTCGGTGCGCGGCTTCATGCCGACGAAGACGAAGACGCCGTCGGTCGGGAGGACCTTCTGCTCCTTCGTCTTCGAGATCCTCGACCTCGAGCCGCTCGAGCGACTGCTCGCCGTGGAATCCCCGCGGCTCGTGGGAGAGGAGCGTTCGGATCTTCGGGTTCGCGAGCGCCTCCTGGACCGAGGCGGGCTCCGCCTGGAACTCGTCGAACTGGTGGACGATCGTCACCGTGCGAGCGAACTGGGTCAGGAAGAGCGACTCCTCGACCGCCGAGTTGCCGCCCCCGATGACGTGGATGTCCTTCCCGTCGAAGTAGGCGCCGTCGCAGGTGGCGCAGTAGGAGATGCCGCGGCCGCGGAAGCGCGACTCGCCGGGCACGCCGAGCTCGCGCGGCCTGGCGCCGGTGGCGACGACGACGGCGGGGGCGACGACCTCCTCCTCCTCGTCGAGGACGAGCCGCTTCTCGGGGCCGGCGAGGTCGTGCGAGGTGATCTCCACCGCCTTCGCGAGGCGGGCGCCGAAGCGCTGCGCCTGGGCGGCGAAGGCGCCGGCGAGGTCCTTCCCGGAGACGTCCTCCGGGAACCCGGGATAGTTCGAGACCTTGTGCGTGGTCTTCACCTGGCCGCCGGGGACGCTCTCGTCCACGACGAGCGTCTTCATCCGTGCGCGGGCCGCGTAGATGGCCGCGGCGAGGCCCGCGGGCCCGGCGCCGATCACGATGAGGTCGTACGAGGTCTTCATGAGTCTCCCGCGGGTGAGAGTCGCCGCGTCGCGCCGGGGTTCGGGGTTCGTCGAGTCGCTGGGGTCAGCCTGCGATGGCCTCGACCTGGGCCTTGAGGGCGGTCTTCTTGATCTCCTCGCCGGTCATGCGCTCGCCCACCTCCTTGCCGTCGCGGAAGAAGACGAGGGTCGGGCTCCCGCTGACGCCAAGGCGCGTCGCAAGCTCGCGGTTCCCCTGGCGGAAGATCTTGAGGAAGCGGACGCGGCCGGCGAAGGCCTCCGCGGCGGACTCGAACTTCGGGGCGAGCGCCTCGCACGGCGGGCACTCGGTCGAGTAGAAGTCGAGGACCACCGCGCCCTGGGCGGCGAGGACCTCGCGCTCGTAGTCCTGCTGGGTGATCTCCCTCACGTGCTGGCTCATCTCGGCTCCTCCGGTGATCGGGTCAGGTCTCGCTGCGTTGGAGCGACGGCGGCGCGCGGGGATTCGGAAAAGGCGCGGGCCCGGCGGGACGCTCCCGCGCGGGCCCGCGTGTGCAGCGTCGGCGACGTCAGTCGTGGCAGCCGGTGACCAGCCGCGACGACTTGGCGCAGCACTGCGCCGCAGACTCGGCGCAGCACGCCTTCTTCGGCTTCGTCAGCATCTTCATCCGCTTCTCTCCCGGCGTGGGGCCGTCACGCCTTCAGTTGGCCCTTCAGCTTCTTCTGCAGCGCCCGGGCGGCGTCGCAGTCCTCGCACGGCGCGTCGGGTTTCGTCGCGTGCGTCTTGCAGGTCTCGAGACAGTTCTGGAGCGACTGCACGAGGATGCGGACTTCCTTCTGCTCGAGGTCGAGGCGCGTCGTCATGTCTTGAACCCCCTGAGCGTGAGGGAGAGGACCCTCACGCCTCCCTTCTCGTACGGCTCGGTGCGGTGCAAAACCTCGAGTCCGCCGAGGCCCGCGCGCGCCGGCGGCCGCGAGATACTCGGGCTCCGGGATCGCGCCGCCGTAGCACGCGGCCCAGGCGGCGGGATCGGTCCGGACGGAGTCGGGGAGCTCCCGCTCTGCCACCACGTCCGAGACGACGAACCGGCCTCCCGACCGGAGCACGCGGTGAATCTCGCGGAACACGGCCTCCTTGTCGGGCGCGTGGTTGATGGCGCAGTTCGAGACGGCGACGTCGACGGTCGAGGACGCGACCTCGAGCGGCGCGAGGGGCGAGCGGACCAGCCGGACGTTGGCCGCGTGCGCCGTCCGGCGCCCCGCCTCCGCGAGCATGTCCTCGGAGAGGTCGATGCCGATCACGAGCCCGGTGGGGCCGACGAGAGCCGCCGCGCGGACGAGGTCGCGGCCTCGGCCGCAGCCGAGGTCCACGACCGTCTCGCCCGGCGCAGGAGCGGCGTGGTCGAGGGCGGCGCCGCAGGAGAGCGATCCGGAGGCGGAGGCAAGGGTCGCGTACCTGGCCGTCACGGCGACCTGCAGGGCTGCGGGGCTCGGGTCGGTGGTCGTCACGATCGGTTCCGGGGTCTGCCCGGTTGGAGCCTGGGAACCCAGCGAGGATTCGGGCGGAGGATGGCCCGCCGCCCTCGCACCCGGCGCGTTCCAGCGCCGCAGGCCCGGCGGGACGGACGGAGGGGCGCCTCGTCGCGTTCCTGGAACGCGCTCGACGCCAACGGCCGGGCGGGTGTACCGCCCGCCTCGTTCCCGCAGTGAGGGCCCGCACGGGCGCGCGGGCGCGGGCCCCCGGCCGGTTGCCAGGGCGCCCCGACGTCCGCGCGGCTCGCGTCAGCTCACCTTCGCGACCTTCGGCTCCGGCTTCGCCTCGGCGGGCTTCACCGCCTTCGGCGCCGGTGGCTCGAGCTTCTTCGCGAGCTCTCCGAGCTGCTTCGCGAGCGTCTGCACCGGCGCGCGCGACCCGGTCACGAGGCGAGAGACCGCCTCGCCCGGAAGCTCCTGGGCGCGCTTGGTCGCCTCGCTCCGGATGTTCACTGCGCGCGAGCGCAGCTCCTCGACGTGGCGCCGGATGCCGGGCACCGTCCAGTCGTCCTTCGCCACCTTCGCCAGCGCGCCGTCGAGCTCGAGCAGCTTCGCGTTGCCCGACGCGAGCGCGCGCCGGATCCGCCCCTTCGCCTCTGCCTCGAAAGCTCCGAACCGCTCCTGCAAGGTCATGGTGCCTCCTCCGTGAAGACGAGCGAGCCTAGCCGCTGTCCAACGCGCTGCGGCGCGACCTATCGGGTTGAACCGATCCGGGTGTAGCGCCGTGGGCTTGGACTCAACCCGCGGTGTCAGAGGGAGGTGCAAAGCTGTGGTCCATGCGGCGCTTCGTCACGCTCGATCTGGAGACCGTCGCCGATGAGACGCTCGTCTCCGCGGTCGATGGCGAGCCGACGCGGCCGTATCCGGAGCAGCTCCGCCGAGTGCTCGCCGAGCGCCGCGCCCGTACGGGCGGTCGCAGCGACTTCCTCCCACTTCCGTATCACCGCCCCGTCGCCGCGTGCACGCTCGAAGCGGTCGAGCAGGGCGGGGTCGTTCACCTCGTCGACGTCGGGTCGTGGACGGATCGCCGCGCCGACGAGCCGGGGTTCCTCGTCGAGACGTGGGACCGGCTGTCGGGTGCGTCGCTCGTGACGTTCCACGGGAAGGGGTTCGACCTCCCCGTCCTGGAGCTCCGCTCGCTCAAGCACGGCGTCTCGATCCCGAGCTGGTTCCCGGGGCGACGAGGCGGCGGGGTCGCGGAGCACCTCGACGTGAAGGAGCTCCTCACCGCGGACGGCGCGGCGGTGGCGGCGCCGCTCGACCTCTACGCGAAGCTGGTCGGGCTCCCGGGCAAGGAGGACGTCGCGGGCGAGGACGTGCAGTCGCTCTACTCCGCGGGCGCCCACGACCGGATCGCGGCGTACTGCATGACGGACGTCGTCCAGACCTGGCTGCTGTATCTCCGCTGGCGCCTCGTCGAGGGCTCGCTGACATCGGACGGGTACGAGGAGTCCATCGCATCGGCCCGCGAGGTGCTCCCGGCGCTCTTCGCCCGGCGGCTCCCGGCGGAGCAGCGTACGGTGCTCGACGGGTTCCTCGCCCGGTGCCGCGGCTTCCTCGGCGCGCCGCGGGCGAGCGGCGAGGCGCGCAAGGCTGGGTAGGTTCGCGTCGATCGACTGGGCGTCCTAACTAGGACGCGTTCCGCGCGCTTCAACCGGGCCGGAACGCCGGGCCGTCCGCGGGCGTCGAGACGACCGGGGCCGGCGCCCCGGCGAGGCCCGCGGCCCGTGCCGCCAGCCGGTTCGTGTCGTCACGGCTCCAGCCCTCGAGCACCGCATCGATGCGCCCGCTCGCGCCGAGGAGCACGAAGGTCGGCGTCGAGAGGACGTCGTAGGCGACGGACGCGGGCCAGGGCTCGGGATCGACGAGCACCCGGACGCCGGCGGCGGCGAGCCGGTGAGCGCGGGAGAAGAGGTCCGTCCCCTCCGGCCCGTCCTGCGAGACGACCGCCACGTCGAGTCCGGGAATTGCCGCGAGGCGCGGCAGGACGTGCGCCGCTGCGTCGCTCGCACCGCAGTCTCCCTTGTAGAAGAACAGGAGGGCCGGACCTCCCGCCGCGAGCCCGGTGACGTCCACGGGCGCGCCGAGCGCTGCGAGCTCGGGTGCCTCGGGCTCCCGCGCGAGGGCGAATGCCTGCGCGGGGGGAGCCAGCCTGCCAGGCGGGATGGGCACGGCCTCATCCTGCGACGCGGCGTCCCGCCTCGCAACCACTCCTGGGTCGGAGAACCGGGCCGGGGCGGCCATGAGCCCCGAAAACGGTCCGGCCGGCGCGCGAGGGCGCACGCCGGCCGGCATCCTGCTTCGTCGTTCGCGTCGTTACTTGCCGCGCTTGGCGCGGCGCTTCCGCTTGATCGAGAGCTTGCGCTTCCGGGTGGCGGTGGCGCGCTTCGTCTTCGAACGGTTCGAGATCTTCCGCTTGGAGCGGTTCCCAGCCTGGGCGGGCATCGTGTTCCTCCTCGTAGGTCGGTTGGCGTCGCTGTTCTACACCGCGGCGGCTACTCGAGCCAGTCGCGATCCTTCAGCTTCTTCGGCAGGTACTCCTCGGTGATGAAGCTGATGCCGCGGCGCGAGAGCGCCTCGAGCTCGAACTTCTGCCCGCTCTTCACCATCTCCTGGATCTCCTGCTGCCACTGCTTCGCCTGGAACCAGGGGTACGCGAGCATCTGCTTCGCGCGCGCGACGTCCTGATCGTCCATCTTGATCGCGACGTTGGACGGGAGCTTGTACGTCACCTTGTCGAACGAGGAGAGGCCGATGAAGCGCGCCGTCCGGCACCGCCATCCGCATCGACTCGTAGGCGAGGTTGATCGAGCCCTGCTTCAGCACCGAGTAGATGTAGAAGCCCCAGGGATCGTTGTCGACGAGGACGTAGACGGGCAGCTTCAGCTCGCGAGTGGAGCCGCTGCACGAGGCGGCGCACGCCGCGCGGCGGCTGCCCCTGGCCGGTCAGGATGATGCACTTCTCGCGCTGCCAGAACTTGTCCTCGTTGAAGCGCTTCCAGACCGCGTCCTTCTCGATCGAGGAGGACGTACTTCGCCTCGTGTCTTGCCGAACTGGATGACGTTCTCCTCGACGATCGACGGCACGGCCCAGCCGCCCGAGCCCATCCGGCGCAGGTCGATGGTGTCGCCGGCGTCGCGGATCGTCATCGGGCCCGACCATCGAGCCCTGCGGCCGAGTCGCGAAGAGGTGCAGCTCCTCGCGGAGCGAGTCGAGCGCGACCTCGAGGTCCTCGATGATGGGATCCGACTCGTCCTGCTCCTCGAAGGTGTTCTGCTTCGTCTCCCCGATGGTGTGCTTCGTCATGTAGTAGAGGTCGCGGATGCTCGTCGTCTTGCCCGAGTCGATGAGCTCCTTGCAGGCCTCCGAGACGAGGAACGTCTGCATGAACTTCTTCGCCATCGAGACGTTGAAGAAGTAGCGCTTCTGCCGCTGCGTCCCGAGCTCGATCAGGCGCTGCTTCTCGTTGAACTTCACGTTCGCGAGGGAGCGGATGGGGATCTCGACGAAGGGGTTCTTCCCGCCCTTCACGGACCTCACGACCGACTCGGCGAGCTTCTCGATCTTCTGGACCGTCTTCTTGTCGATCGCGTCGAGGCGCGCCATGGCTTACTCCTCCTCCTCGCTCGCGCCCGCCGCGGGCGCTTCGTCGAGCTCTTCGACGCGTCCTCCAGGGCGCGCGTCCTGCTCCGCGAGCTCCGCCTCGGTCACCTTGTTCGCCACCCGCAGGAACTCGCGCTTGATGCGGGTCCGCGCTCTTCCCGGTGATCTTCCCGATCGACGCGCGCGACCTCCTGGATGTACAGCTCGAAGATGGACCGCCGCTGCGCCTGGTAGTCGAGGTGCTGCTTCTTGCGGATGTGCGAGGCGAGCTTGCGGCCGCACTCCTGCGCCGCGAGCTGGATCTCCCGCGTGATCTCCGGGTAGTGCGCGACCGCCTCCTTCGCCTCGGAGGTGAAGGGCACCCACACCGACGCGATGTGCACGAGGAGCGCCATCGGCCCGACCGGCAGCGAGCCCTTCGGCTGCGAGAGGAGGTAGTTCCGCCAGTCGGTCTTCACGACCGCCTCGGTCATGCCGCAGGCGCTCTTCTGGAAGAGGAGCGGCACGCGGTTCGCGAAGCGGAAGAGCTCGACCTGCTTGTCGGCGGGCCAGGAGCCGCCGTAGGCGAGCCCGACCTCCACCTGGAAGGGGTTGCCGCGGTAGACCTTGGGCGGCCGGGTGACGGTCGCGATGAAGTAGTTGTGCCCCTTGATCTTCTCGACGCCCTCCTCGGGCGGCGCGTCGGGGACCTCCGGGCGCCTCGACCTTCGCGGCCTTCTCCTTCTTCGAGGCCTTCTTCTTCGAGGCCGAGTCGAGGTCGAGCTGCTCGTCGATCCTCCGGCCCCTCGCTCTCGATGACGGTGAGGAACGAGACCAGCCCGCGCCGCATCAGCTCGTCGCCGATGGGCGACAGGCAGTTGGTCGGCGGGTTCATGATCTTCGTCTCGCCGAGCGCCTGTGTGCAGCCTCGCCGCGAGCTCGCGATCCTCGGCGAGGTCGCGCGGTCGCACCCGGCCCTTGATCCCGGCGCGCTGCACGATCTCGTCGGCGACCGACGCGGACACGCGCGAGAAGGCGGTCTGGAGGAAGCCCTTCACGTCGTGGCTCTTCGAGTCGCCCGCCATGAGCATCAGCGCGCCGAGCTCGACGCCGTGCGGGTGCGGCTTGATCTCCACCGCCTCCTTGGGCAGCTCCTCCGTCGCCCGCGGGAACGAGAGCTGCTCCTGCGCGCGGCCGGACGTAGTGGAGCGTGCAGTGCGGGTTCGAGAGCGCGGTGTGCTCGACGTAGCGGTTCACGAACCGCTGGCCCGCCTGCCAGTTGGCGACGATCTCGAGCTCGACGCGCGTGCCGTGCTCCTGGTGCCACGTCGTCGAGCTCGTCGTCCTGCGTGACCACCGGGTTGTTCTTCCGGGTGTCGATCTGGATCTCGAAGTAGTGCGCCGGCTTCGACTTGCCGGTCCGCGACGGTCACGCGGATCGGGCTGCCCGGTCGTGAGCTGCCCGTACATCGCCGCCGCGCTGATGCCGATGCCCTGCTGGCCGCGCGACTGCTTCAGCCGGTGGAACTTCGAGCCGTAGAGGAGCTTGCCGAAGATCTTCGGCACCTGGGCCTTCACGATGCCCGGGCCGTTGTCCTCGACGACGACGACGAACGCGCCCTCGCCCTTCGTGAGGTCGCCCTCGCCCTTCGCGTTCAGGGCGAGGTCCCGGACCTCGATCGTGATCTCGGGGAGGATCCCGGCCTCCTCGCAGGCGTCGAGCGAGTTGTCGACCGCCTCCTTGATGGTGGTGAGGAGCGCCTTCGACGGGTTGTCGAAGCCGAGGAGGTGGCGGTTCTTGGTGAAGAACTCGGAGATGGAGATCTCGCGCTGCTTCGTCGCCATCTGCTCGGCGGTCGCGCGGCGCTTCGGCCCCTTCGCGGCCGGCGGGGGCTCGGCCGGGAGGAGCTCCGGCCTCCGGCTCCGGCGCCGGGCTCCGGCGCGCCGGGGCCGCTCGCGCTCGGCCCCTCGGCGCGGCCCGGGGCGGCGGCAGCGCACGCCCCGCCTTGCGCGGCGCGGGCGCGGGCTCCACCGCGACGAGCTCGAGCTGCCTTCGCCGCCTTCCCGGCCGGCTTCCCCTTCCCCTTCGCCGCCTCCGCCTTCCGACCCATCGCTCGAACCCCTCGCGATATCGCCTGTTTGCCTTTAGCACGCCGAGGATCCCCGCGCGAGAAACCGGCCTGTCGGGCTGGCGCCCGGGCGCCCGGCGGATTGCCACCGGGCGCCGAGTGGTTACACAGGGCGATATGGCCTGGAACGAGGCGGAGAGACCCCGCGGGATGCAGCAGCCGGCGCGCCCTGCCGGCTTCGGACGGAACTACGCCAAGACCGCGATGCTCATGGCGTTCCTCATCGCGATCCTCGCGATCGGCGGGCAGATGGCGGGCGGGACCGGCGGGATGCTGCTCTTCGGCGGCATCGGCCTCGTCTTCAACTTCGTCTCCTACTGGTTCAGCGACAAGATCGCGCTCATGGCCCACCGGGCCCAGCCGGTGACCCGCGAGCAGCTGCCGGAGGTCTACGAGATCGTCGAGCGGCTCATGCCGGAAGGCGGGGCTGCCCGATGCCGCGCATCTACGTCATCCCGTCGGAGACCCCGAACGCCTTCGCCACCGGACGGAACCCGGCGCACGCCGCGGTGGCGGTGACCGAGGGGATCCTGAAGCTCCTCGACCGCCGCCAGCTCGAGGGCGTGCTCGCCCACGAGCTCTCGCACGTCCAGAACCGCGACATCCTCATCGCCACCATCGCCGCGTCGGTGGCGGGGCTCATCCGGCTCGCTCGGCCACGCCATCCAGTGGGGCGCGATCCTGGCGGCTTCGGCCGCCGCGAGCGACGACGAGGGCGGCGGAACCCCTTCGCCGCCTCGCCTGGGCGCTCCTCGCCCCGCTCATCGCCCTCGTCGTCCAGCTCGCGGTGTCGCGCTCGCGCGAGTACGGCGCGGACGCCTCCGGCGCGGCGCTCGTCGGCGATCCCGAGCCGCTCGCCGAGGCGCTGCTCGCCCTCGAGCAGCGGGAACGAGGTCCGGCCCCTACGAGTACGGCGGGCCGGCCACCGCCCACCTCTTCATCGTGAACCCGTTCAGCGGCGCGGGCGCGAAGATGCTGAACCTGTTCTCGACCCACCCGCCCCTCGAGGAGCGCGTGAAGCGGCTCCGCGAGATGAAGCGCGGGATGCGGTACGCGTAGCGGCCCGGAGCGACGCTCAGCAGCTGCACGAGCTCCCCTCGAAGTGCTGCTCGCCCCCGAACCACGCCGGGCTCACGGTCAGCTCGAGCCCCGGGACGGAACACACCGCGCGCCCGTGGCTCGCCGGACCGAGCGCGTCGTCCGCCACGACCTCGGCCTCCGCGTCCCTGAGCGAGGCGAGGAGGCCGCGGGCGGCGCTCCCGCAGCCCGAGGCTGAGCCGAAGGCGAGCAGCGCCTCGCCCTGCACCGCGTCGGCGCCATCGCGGGGGCGCAGCTCCCCGGCGTCGTCGACGAGCTCGAACCCGGGCAGCGTCCCGACCACGAGCTGGACCGCCGCGCGCCGCTCGACCTGCGCGTGGAGACCAGCGAGGGTCGAGAACACCGGACGGGCGAGCGTCCACCCTGGGACGTCCCGGAGGAGCCCGTCCCCGCCACGTGAGCGGAGTCGGTCCAGGCTCGTCAGCACCATGACCGACACGTCGCGCTCGACGTCGATCGCCCACTCGATGGCCCCCACCGTGAACAGCCGTTCGGGGATGCGAGAGGCCTCCTCGATGCGCGGCGTGCCGGTCCGGTCGATGAACGTCGCGACGGCGGCGCGCTCCTCGGCGTCGAACGCGGCGAGGACGGGGTCGTCCGGGGACGGGTAGTGCCGGATCGGTGAGACGCCCCAGGACCCGCTCGCCGCCGCCGAGCGCGCGCGCGTCGCCGAGCTCGAGCTGCCACGCGCCCCGCCGGCCTTCGAGCCACACGTACCAGGCCGGCCGCTCCCGGGGGGCGTCCCCGCCCCACACCTCGCTCGCCGCGGCCAGCCCTACCCGGCGTCCGATCCCGGGGGCGGCGAGCCCCCTCGCCATCAGCGCCTGGAGGCGGAGCCGGACCGTCTCCTCGGCGTTCACGTGCGCTCCGCCGTCCGCAGCGGCCACCCGTCGAAGAGCTCGCGCTGGACGAGGACCACGGAGAGGAACAGGAGCGTGAACACGAGGGAGGTGTCCTCCGGCTGGGCGATCCCGGGCACCTTGCCGAGCATCCGGGTCGCGACCCCCGAGTAGTAGGAGAGGTGCAGGAGCGCCGCGGCGCCGCCGATCGCGAGGGTCCGGAGCGCGCGCCCGACCGTCCCACGCCCGCTCCCGAAGTACGTGTCGAGGGCGAACGCCGCGAGCACGACGAACCCCGCGACCTCCGCCGCGTGCAGGTATCTAAAATAGGGCGCGTCGGTGTACTGCCCTCCCTGGAACGCCTCGCCCCACGCGGCGGTCATCGCCCGGAGCGCGACCGCGAAGAACGCGCCTCCGGCGACGAGGGACCCGAGCGACGGCGGCGAGGCCCCGGACCCAGAGGCGATCGCCGCCGATGACGCGCCAGGGAGCCCCGCCCCAGACGACGTCGACCACGACGAGCGCCGCGACGGCGCTCATCGTCCAGCCCAGGTTGAAGTACGCGCTCCCGGTCTGCGCGACCTCGGCCCACCACGGCGGGACGCCCGCCATCGTCTGGGCCGGGAAGAAGAGCTGCGTCACGTGGGGATGGAAGAGGATCGGCGTACGCGACGACCGCGAGCAGCGCCGCGACCGCGAGCCGCGATACGGCCCGGACGCCCCGGGTGGTCCCCTCCCAGGGCCAGGCGCCGAAGCCGAGCGCGAGGACGAGCGTCGTCCACAGGAACGCGTCCGCGAAGTAGACGATGGCCGTCGACGCATTCTCGCGCGCGTTGAAGAACTCCGCGCCGACACCGCCCGCGGCGACGATGGCACGCGGGCTGAAGTACGTGACCCCGAAGCGGCCGAGGAAGCCCCAGAAGAAGCCGTGCACGATGACCGCGGTGAGCGCGACCGCCGCGGCCGTCGCCACCGCTCCCCGCACCGGGGCGGGCGCGCGCCAGCCGCGGAACGGCCACCCCTCGGCGCCCGGCCCCATGGCGACGAGCACCGCGGCGAGGATCGCCACGAGCGAGAAGCCGTACATCGGGCGTGTAGAGCTTCAGGATGCCGTTCGGGTGGAGCAGCACGTACCAGAGCGCCCAGCTGAGGGCGAAGGCGGCAGCGAGGTTCACCGCTCCGAGCACCGGCCTCGCGAGCGCGCGGGGCCCGGCCGCCTCCACGCCATCGACGCGCTCCGTGATCGCGGTCGCCATGTGGCCTCCTGCGGCGCGCGCGGGCCGGCTCGCGCCGGCCCACGACGCACGCCGCCTAGAACAGGACCGAGTCGCCGTTCGTGAGGTACGCGTTGCTCGACCGCGCGACGAGGGACTGGCGCTTGTACGACTTGAACGTGTCGGTCCCCTTCACGATGGGGATGCCGCTCGCGGCGGCCTTCTCGGCCCACAGCCAGCCGGTGCAGTGGTTCGCCGCGACCTTCTTCAGCTTGAACGCCTTCACGCCGGCGATGACGTCGTCGAACTTCGGGTCCCAGGTCTCGAAGAGGCTGAGGTGGAGCCCGCCGTACGCGCCGTAGGGCTCGTACCCGGCGAAGGTCTGCCGGGCGAAGGAGAAGAGGGAGAGGATGCCGGGGTGGCAGCAGCCGGTCACCGTGACGATGCCCTTGTCCTTCACGTTGAAGTACAGGACGTTCTCGCCGCGGACGCGCAGCAGGATCGGGACGTCGAACATCTTCACCGCGACGCCCGGCATGAGCGGGTAGAGCCCCGCCCCGTCCTTGCCCTCCGCCTTCGTCAGGACGAGCTCGCCGCGATGCGGGACGTCGTTCTTCGCGAGGAGCACCTCGCGGCCCGCCGCGTCCTTCGCCTTGAACCGCCCCTTCTCGCGGAGCAGGGCGAGGTCCTCGGGGTAGTGGGTGCCCGGCGCGATGATCTTGAGGTTCGGGTTGTGCTTCAGGGTGGACTCGATCCCCCAGAGGTGATCGAGGTGCCAGTGCGAGAGGACCATGAAGTCGATCTCGCCGCGCTGGAGCATCTTCGGGATGCCCTTCTTCTCGAAGACGTAGTCCATCCAGGCGTTGTTCCAGCCGCTGTCGAGGAGGATCCGCTTCTCCTCGCCCTGCAGCGTCGTCACGGTGATCAGGGCCGAGTAGCCGCCCGAGTTCTCCGGATCCCACGCGATCGTGTACTGGCTCGTGGACGCGCCGCCCCCCTCCGTCATGTTCGCCTTGAACTTGTCGTTGTCGAACCAGCTCGTCTCGGAGATGACGTCCACCTTCACCGACCGGACCGCGCCGAAGTCGAGCTTGTCCGCCGCATGCGCATTGCGCACGAGGATGCTCGGCCCCACCGCCGCCGCGAGCCCCGTCGCCGCCGCCTTCAGGAAGTCCCTGCGCTTCATGGACATGCGCACCGCTCCTCGCCGGACGGAGGGCCGTCGGCGTCAGATGGGGCGCGGCTGCGCGTGCACCCAAGATGTCCCGCCCTGGATGAAGCGCAGCGCAAGGGTGCAGCTCACGGGCGGGTCCCGCGGAGTCTCCAGATGCGAGCCTCGCGGGGGCGAGGAGGGTTCGACGAGGCGAGCGAGACCATGTCTCGCCGCCGCGAGCTCGAGCGGCTCCGTGACGTCGAGCGGCTCCGCGAGATGAAGCGCGGGATGAGGTACGCGTAGCGGGCGTCAGCTAGGTGCAGGCCGCCGCGCCCGACGCGACGACGAGCGAGCGTCCGCGCTGACCCGCGTCTCGGTGACGATGTCGAGGATGGTAGGTCGCCCCGGGTTGAGCGGCGTCGTGAGCGCCGCGGTCAGCGTGCAGCTCGTCGCGAGCGCCGCGCAGCTCGACGAGGTTCGGGATGCGGGCAGCTCGAGTTCGGGTCGCAGACCTGGGAGACCGGCTCGAGCGTGAACCGCGCCGCCGCCCGCGTCGCGCACGTCGCACGTCGGCGTCTCCTGATCGCACCGGGGGCAGGTGTTGACCGGGACGGTGAGCGGCGAGCCCTGCGACCGCCGTGCACGCGGCGGGCGTCTGCGCCACCGGCGGCGTCGCGTCGCCGCAGGTCTTGCTGCTCCCGCACCCCGCGCCGGCGACGGCGAGCGCGGCGGCGAGGGCGAGGGTCGCGATCCGGTTTCTCATGGCATCCTCCAGCCGATCCTGCGCACGAAGACGTCCGGCCCGCACGCTCGATTCAAGGCCTGAGCACGATCTTTCCGAACTGGGCGCGATCCGCAAGCAGGCCCTGCGCCGCCCGGGCCTCCCCGAGCGGGAGCACCCGATCGACCACCGGGCGGAGCTTCCCCTCCCCCACGAACCTGAGCACCTCGACCAGCTCCGCCGCGGTCCCCATCGTGGACCCGAGGATCGAGAGCTGCCGGAAGAAGACGTGCCGGAGGTCCGTCGGCGGGATCGTACCGGTGGTGGCGCCGACCGTGACGATCCGCCCGCCCACCCCGGCGGCGAGGAGCGACTTCTCCCAGGTCGTCTTGCCGACGTGCTCGAACACCACCTCCACGCCCTTCTTGTCGGTGAGCTTGCGGACCTCGGCGGCGAAGTCCTGCTTCTCGTAGTTCACGAGGTGGTCGGCGCCCAGGGCCCGGGCCTTCTCGAGCTTCGCGTCGGACCCGGCGGTCGCGATGACCCGCGCCCCGAGGAGCTTCGCGATCTGCACCGCCGCGACGCCGACGCCCGAGCCGGCGGCGTGGACGAGGACCGTCTCCCCGAGCCGGACCTTCGCGCGGGCGACGAGGGCGTGCCACGCGGTCATGAACGTGAGCGGCACCGCCGCCGCCTCCTCGAAGGAGAGATTCGCCGGCTTCGGGAGGACGTTCCGCGCGGAGAGCAGGAACTTCTCCGCCTGGCCGCCGGAGAGGTGCTCGCCCAGGATCGCGAAGCGGCGGCAGAGGTTCTCCTCGCCGGCGAGGCAGCGCTCGCACCGCCCGCAGCCGACGCTCGGGTTCACCACCACCGCGTCACCCGCCTTCACGCCGTCGACGCCGGCGCCGACCGACTCCACGACGCCCGCGACGTCGGACCCGAGGACGTGGGGCCAGGTGAGCTTCAGCCCCGGCCAGCCCTTGCGCACCCAGATGTCGAGGTGGTTGAGGGCCGCCGCCTTCACGGCCACGACGACCTGGCCCGGCCCCGGCTGCGGGTCGGGGAGGTCCTCGACGTTCACCACCTCCGGGCCACCGTGCCCGCGAATCACGACCGCCTTCATCGCCGCCTCCAGCCGGGAAAGGGTCCGCCGTCCACGTTAACGGACCGTGCCCCTCCCTTGCCAGCGACTCCGCGGGCCGGGTAGACCTCGGGGAGAGGAGCGCGTGCTCGGGATCGACACGGTGGCGGTGCTGGGAGCGACGGAGGGGGGCACCGCGTGCGCGGTCCTCGCCGCCCTCGCCGGCTGCGCCGTGCGGCTCCACGCGCCGGAGGGCGCCATCGCCGGCCCGGACGCGGTGCGGCGGCGGGTCGAGCTGGCCGTCGCCCAGGGCGCCCTCACCCGCACCGAACGGCAGACCATCCTCGACGGGATCCTCTTCACGACGGACCTCGACGAGGCGCTCACCTCCGCCGACCTCGT
Source organism: uncultured delta proteobacterium (assembly GCA_963739565.1). Lineage (GTDB taxonomy): Bacteria > Myxococcota > Myxococcia > Myxococcales > Anaeromyxobacteraceae > Anaeromyxobacter. The sequence goes on from CAVUBF010000004.1 coordinate 859,106, forward strand.
GATCGACGCCGGCGCCGGCGCGACGCCCCCCGCCGGGCTGGTGGAGGCGCTCCGGGCGACCACCGCGATCGCCGCCGCCGGGGTGACGACCGCCGCCGACCTCGCCGCGACGCTGCCGCAGCGCGGGCGCGTCCTCGCCCTGCGCGTCGGGCCCTCGGGCGGTCCCCTGCCCCGGCTCGAGGTCGAGCCCGCCGCGGACACGAGCCCGCACGTCCTCGAGCGCGTCCGCGCCTTCGTCCTGCGGGTGAACCGCGCCGCCCGCGTGTCCGCGCCGCCGGGGGCGCCGTGATCGTCCGGGTCGACGTCCTGCCGCTCGTGCTGGAGGCGCGGCGGATCGTGGTCGCCGAGGTGATCGGCGGCTACCACGGCCAGGCCCAGCTCGGCCGCTGGTGGCTCCCGTCGGGCCTCCTCGCCGAGGGGGAGCAGCCCGGGGACGCCGCCGTCCGGATCGTGAAGGACCAGCTCGGCCTCGACCTCGAGGGCGCCGTCATCGTCGGCACCCGCCAGGCCCGGGTCGGCGACGCCTGGCACCTCGCCCTCGTCGTCGCCGGCGCGCGTGGGCGGCGAGCCCGCCCCGCGCCACCCCGTCTCCGGCTTCGCGGCGCGGACGCTCGCCGAGCTCCCGGATCAGCTCGGGTTCTGGCACCGGGACGACGTCGCCGTGCTCACCGCCCGCTACGAGCGGCTGCGCGCCTGAGCCGCTGCCCTTCCCGGGGCCGTTGCTCCCCCCGGGACAGCCCGCTATGGAACGCGCGGTCGAGGTGCGAGGCCATGAACATCGGGGTGATCGCCATGCTGCTCGGAAGCGCCACGCTCAAGGTGGGCGACAGGGCCCCCGACTTCACGCTGCCCGACACCGACGGCAAGCCCGTCACCCTCTCGCGCCTGCTCGTGGCCGGCCCGGTGATCCTCGCCTTCTACCCGAAGGCGTTCACCCCTGGTTGAACGCGCGAGGTGAGGGCGTACCGTGATCAGTACGCCAACGTGGTCGGCAAGGGGGCGCAGGTCGTCGGGATCTCGACCGACGACGTCGCCACCCAGAAGAGGTTCAAGGACGAGAACCAGCTCCCCTTCCCGCTCCTCGCCGACGCGGACGGGAAGGTCGCGAAGCAGTACGGCGGGACCGTGATCCTCATCGGGTTCGCGAACCGCGCGACCTTCGTCGTCGGCCAGGACGGCGTCGTGAAGGAGATCGTGACCGGGAACGACGCGATCAGCCCGGCGGGCTCCATCGCGGCCTGCCCGGTGACGCCGCGGCCCTAGCGCCCACGGGCGACCGGTTCGCCTTCACGCCAGTCCACGCCCAGGCGGTCCACCGCGAATGGGGGCCGGCGTCCTCGCGCTCGCCGCCTCGCGGCTCCTGATCGAGCGCGACCGGGCGGGAGACCACCCGATGGCCCTGGGCGCACGCGTCTGCGTTCGTCGTCCGGGTGAACCTGCATGGTGGCTTCGTGGTCGGGCCGCTCCTCCTCGCCACGTACGCCGTCGAGGGATGGCTCGCGCGCCGGCGCGCGCCCGCCTCGCCGACGACGGACCGCCGGGGGCCGGCTCCGGCGGGCCCTGCCGGCGCGCCGCATCCTCTGCGCCGAACCCAAGGGACGCCTTCTTTGTGCGCGTGGAGCGCTACACAATGCAACGGAACGTCAAGCCGTAGTTGAAACTCACCGTGAAGGCCTACGGTGATCGGCGCACGCAAGGAGAGGGGGCCAAGCGTGCTGGGCCGTGTTCAGCGGGTGATCGTCGGTCGCGAGACCGGAGCGGGCTCGGGCGTCGCGCCGCGCGCCGACCCGAGCCGGCGGGCCGGGTCCCGCCGCCTCGTCCGCCGCCCTCCTGATCGCGCGCGCCCCCGCCGCCCGGCCGCGCCCCGCCGCCCTGCCGCCGCGCGTTGCGCCTCGCGCGAGCGCCTCCTCGCCGCGCGCCGGCCGCTGCGGCGCCTCGCCGGCGCGCGGATGGCGCGGCGCTCCCGACGCATCGTCGCTGGGCAGGTGCGTAGCGGACCCAAGTCCCAGGCCGGGCGGGAGACCGTTCGCGGCAGGAGAAAGAGGGAGGAGTCAATGAACGCGCTGATGAAGCTGTGGAGAGACGAGGAAGCACCAACCGCCGTGGAGTACGGCGTGATGCTCGCCCTCATCATCGTCGTCTGCGTCGTCGCCATCGGGGCGGTGGGCACCAACCTGAACGCCGTGTTCGAAAGCGTGCGGGACAAGCTGAAGCCGGTCGCGGGTTAGCGGGCGTCACGCGTGCCGGCGCCGCGACGGAGCGTTTCGATGCCCGACCCCACCATGTTGCCGGTCCTCGTGATCCTGCTCGCGGTCGCGTCCGTGTCGGACGCCACCCAGCACCGGATCCCGAACCCGCTCGTCGTCGGCGTCGCCGCGACGGGCGCCCTCGCGCAGCTGCTGCGCGGTGGCCCGGTGGCGCTCGGAGGGAGCGTGCTCGCCGTCGCGGTCGTCGGCGCGCTGTTCTGGCCGGCATGGCGCCGGGTCTGGCTCGGGGGCGGCGACCTGAAGTTCGCCGCCGCCGCGGCGGCGTGGGTCGGCCTCGCCCGCCTCCCTGGATATCTCCTCGCGTCCGGCGTCGCCCTGGGCGCGATGGCGGTCGTGGGGTACGCGCTCTCCTCGCCGGCCGTCCGGGGCGAGGTGCTCCGCAACCTCGTCTTCGCGGCCCGCGGCCGGCCGGACGCCGCGCCGATCGGCCCGGCGCCGGGGCGCGTGCGGCTTCCCGCCGGCGTCGCCTTCTCGGTCGGCGCGCTGGCCGCGCTCGTCATCGGGAGGACGTGATGCGACGCACGCATTCGAGACGGTTCGAGCGCGGGGCGGCGGCCGTCGAGTTCGCCTTCGTCCTCCCGCTGCTCGTGGTGATCGTCTGCGCCACGATCGACTGGGGCTACTACTTCTTCACCCGCGAGATCGTGGTGAACGCCTCGCGGGAGGGCGCGCGCGTCGGGACGCTCCAGTTCCCGGACGGCACGAACGTACGCGACGAGGTGGTCACCGCCGCGTCGACCTACCTGAGAGTTGCCTCGCTCGACGACGCGAGGGCGAACATCGAGACGGACGTGGGCCCGCCGAGTGGCGGCGCGTGCCCGGGGACCGCCTCGTGCGTCCAGATCACGTACACGCTCGGCGGCGGCATCACCGGGTTCTCGGGCTTCCCGGGCCTCGGCTACGCCGTGCCGAGCACGATCGTGGCGTACGCACAGATGCGCAAATGAAGGGACGCCCGGCTCGCCGGGCGGGGGGGGGAAATCATGGTGCTTCGTTCTGACGACCCGCAGCCCGTCACCGGCGAGCCGCGCAAGCGACGCGTCCCAATCCGGGCCCTCCTGCTCCTCGCGCTCGCCGTGGTCACGGCGGTCGCGGCGGCGGCCCTGCTCACCCGGTACATGGACGCGAGGCTCGCCGCTGCGCGCGTCCCGACCTCGAAGGTCGTGGTCGCCGCGGTCGACATCCCGGTCGCGCAGCCCCTGGAGCTGCACTGGCTGCGCGCGGTCGACTGGCCGGCGGCGGTCCGGCCCGAGGGCGCCGCGACCGAGCCCGCGGCCCTGGTCGGGAAGGTCGCGACCGTCCCGATCAGCCAAGGCGAGCCGGTGTTGCCCGGGAAGCTCGTGACGAGCGGCGCGCGCAGCGGGCTGCCGACCCTCATCCGCGAGGGAATGCGCGCCGTGGCCGTACGGGTGGACGAGGTGGTCGGGGTGGCGGGGTTCGTCCACCCCGGCGATCGCGTGGACGTGATCGTGACGATGAAGCCCCGCGAGGACGTGCCGTTCGTCTCCCGGATCGTCCTCCAGAACGTCCAGGTCGTCGCGGTGGGCAAGGAGCTCGACCTGCGCGGGAAGGACGCGAAGGAGGCGAAGCCCGTGACGGTGGCGACGCTGATGGTCACCGCCGAGGAGTCGGAGCGGCTCGCGCTCTCCGCGGACCGGGGCCACCTGCTGCTCGCGTTGCGCGGCATCGGCGACGAGGAGCGCGCCGAGACGCACGGGGTCACCGCGCCGGTCGTGATGCTGACGAACCCGCCCGAGCCGACCGCTCCGCAGCGCGCCGTGGCGGTCCGCCCGCCGCGTCGCCAGAAGCCCGCCCCCCCTCCGGCCGCGCCTCCTCTGCTCGCGCCCGCCGTGAAGGAGGACAGGCAGGTCGTCGAGGTGATCCGCGGCGACCTGTACGAGAAGCGCGCCTTCACCGAGCGGAAGGAGACGCGACCGTGATCCCCCTCGCCGCCGTCCTCGCGGTGCTGCTGACCGCCGCCCAGGCACCGGACGTGGCCGCGCCCCCGGCCGCGCCCCCGGCCACGCCCCCGGCCGCGCCCCCGGCCACGACCCGGGCCACGCCCCCGGCGCGCGCCGCCGCCGTCCCGCAGCTGCACATCGACCGGTCCGTGGGCGCCGCCATCGAGTTGCAGCTCGAGTCGGGGCAGAACCGGCTCCTCGTGCTCTCCGAGGAGATCATCCGCGTCGCGGTCGCGAACCCCGACGTCGCCGATCTCAAGGTCGTCACGCCGAACCAGCTGCTGCTGACCGCGAAGAGCGCCGGCACGACCGACCTCACCCTCTGGAACCGCAACAACGACCCGCTCGTCGTCTCGCTGCAGGTGTCGAAGAACCTCGACCCCCTCCGGCGGCAGCTGAAGGAGCTCTTCCGCGGCGAGAACGTGACCGTCAGCGCGGCGGGGGAGCTGGTCATCCTCTCCGGCGAGGTGAGCGACGTCCGGGTCCCCGAGCGGATCGTGGAGGTCGCGCAGCTTCACGCGAAGCAGGTCGCGAACCTCATCAAGGTCGCGGGGAACCAGCAGGTGCAGCTCGAGGTCCGGTTCGCCGAGGTGTCCCGCTCCGGGCTCCGCCAGATCGGCGTGAACCTCTTCCACAAGTCGGCGAATCGCGAGCTCGTGGCGGGTATCGCCGGCCGTGGCGTCAGCCCGGGCGACTTCCTGAACACCGCGCAGCGCCCGACCATCCCTGGCGCGGGGGAGAGCACCGGGCATCTCGCCTACGGGCAGCCGCCCGACGTGCAGTTCCCGCAGTTCAACACCGGGTTCTCGCTCTTCTTCTCGTCATTCCCGGACTTCCCGATCAGCGCCATGCTGAGCCTGCTCGAGGCGAACGGGCTCGTGAAGGTCCTCGCCGAGCCGACCCTCGTCACGCTCTCCGGGCAGCAGGCCAAGTTCCTCGCGGGCGGCGAGCTGCCCATCCCGCTCGCCGGCTCGTTCGGGCAGACCCAGGTCGAGTGGAAGAAGTTCGGGATCCTCCTCGACTTCACGCCGACGGTCATCGCCGGCGACACCATCCACCTCGACATGGCCACCGAGGTGAGCGAAATCGACCAGTCGATCTCCATCACGATCGGCGGCACGACGATCCCGGGGCTCAGCTCGCGCAAGAGCCAGACCACGGTTCGCCTCGGCGACGGGCAGAGCTTCGCGATCGCGGGCCTGATGTCGGACAAGACGCGCTCGCAGATCGAGAAGATCCCGGTCCTCGGGTAGCATCCCGATCCTCGGCGCCCTGTTCCGCTCGTCCCAGTTCCGGCGCGACGAGACCGAGCTGCTCGTGGTGGTGACGGCGCGGCTCGCCCGGCCCGTGGCGCCGCACGAGCTGCCGCCTCTACCGAGCGAGCGCGAGGGGAACAACCCGAACGACTTCATGTTCTTCCTGATGGGCTCGGACACGGGCGGCGATCCGCCGGCGCGGCCGGGCGCGGCGCCGCCGCCGGTGAACGGCGGTCCGTCGGGCGCGCGCGGGTTCTCGCGCTGAGGGGGACACATGGACTCGCCGACCACCATCCTGCTCGCGGACGTCCGCGCCGCCACCGAGGCGCGCCTCCGGACCGCGTTCCAGGACCTCGATTTCGTGACGCTGCCGAACGGGCGGTGGGTCCGCCAGACCCTGCGGGAGCTGGGGGCGGACGCCGCCGTGGTCGGCGTCGACGGGGACGCCGAGCTGGGGTTCCAGCTCGTGCGCGAGCTCGCCGAGGCCGGCGCGCGGGTGCTCGTGCTCGGCCACGTGAAGGACCCCGATCTCATCCTCCAGGCGATGCGCGAGGGGGCGCGCGAGTTCGTCCTCGCCGCGGATGACGACGAGATCGTGCGCGCGCTCCGCGCGCAGGTCCGCCCGCTGCGGGCGGGGGGCGGCAAGGTCTACGCCGTGATCGGCGCAAAGGGGGGCGTCGGCGCGACGACGATCGCGACGAACCTCGCCGGCGCGCTCCAGCTCGCGGGCCAGTCGACCTGCCTCGTCGACCTGGACCTCGACCGGGGCGACGTCCTCGCGCTCCTCGACCTGCCCGCCACGTGCGCGATCACCGACGTGGTCGCGAACATGCGGCGGCTCGATCGCGAGCTGGTGGACACCATGCTCCTCAAGCACCGGTCGGGCCTCCGGGTCCTGGCCCAGTCGCGCCCCCTCACGGGGAACGAGTCCGTCCGGCCCGACGACCTCGCCAGCCTCATCGGCTTCCTGCGGGCTCAGTACGACGCGGTGGTGCTCGACGGGATCCGCGGCTTCGACGACCTCGCGGTCGCCGCGCTGGACGCGAGCGACGAGATCCTGCTCGTCGTGATCCAGGAGGTGCCGGCGGTGCGCGACGCGTTCCGCGCGCTGCGGGCGCTCGAGCGGCGTGGGGCGGTCGAGCGGGTGAAGGTCGTCGTGAACCGCTTCCAGAAGGCCGTCGAGATCTCGCCCGAGGTGATCGCCGAGAGCGTCGGCGCGCGCATCGCGGCGACGATCGCGAACGACTATCCCGCGGCGATCCGCGGGACCAACCGTGGGGAGCTCCTTCTCGAGCACGCGCCGCGAGCTGCCGTGACGAAGGACATCCACCGGCTCGTCGCCGTCCTGGGGCACGACCTCGGGCCCGAGCAGCCCGCCGCCGCACCCTCCCTCCTCCGCCGGTTCCTGACCCCGAGGAAGAGCCATGTCGCGACTCGGTGACCGCCTCTTTCCTGGGAACGGAAACGGCGCCTCCTCGCCGGCGCCCGGGGCGCCCGGGCGCGAGCCGCTCAAGGACGTGAAGGGCGAGCTGCACCGGCGGCTCATCGATCGCCTCGACCTGAAGGCGATGGAGAGGATGGCGCCGGAGAAGCTGCGGGACGACCTGCGCGCGATCCTCGCCGCGATGGTGAGCAGCTCCGGGATCCCGCTCAACACCATCGAGCGCGAGCGGCTGGTCCAGGAGCTCCTGGACGAGGTCACCGGGCTGGGGCCGCTCGAGCCGCTGCTCGCGCGACCCGGGGATCTCGGACATCCTCGTGAACACCTGCGTCGACGGTCTACGTCGAGCGCGCCGGCAAGCTGGAGCTGACGCGGGTCCGGTTCGACTCCAACGACCACCTGCATGCAGATCATCAACCGGATCGTCTCGCGCGTCGGCCGGCGCGTGGACGAGACGTCGCCGATGGTGGACGCGCGCCTGCCGGACGGCTCGCGCGTCAACGCGATCATCCCGCCGCTCGCCATCGACGGGCCGATCCTCTCGATCCGCCGGTTCGGCCGGTCGCCGCTGACGCTGCCGCGACCTCCTCGCGCTCGGCACCCTCGACCACGCCGTCGCTCTGCTTCGTCGCCGCGTGCGTGCAGGCGAAGCTCAACGTGCTCGTCAGCGGCGGCACCGGCACCGGCAAGACGACGCTCCTCAACGCCCTGTCCGCGTTCATCCCCGACGACGAGCGCATCGTCACCATCGAGGACTCGGCCGAGCTCCAGCTCCAGCAGCCGCACGTCGTGCGCCTGGAGACCCGGCCGCCGAACATCGAGGGCAAGGGCGAGATCATCGCGCGCGACCTGGTCCGCAACGCCTCCGCATGCGGCCCGACCGGATCATCGTCGGCGAGGTCCGCGGCGGCGAGGTCCTCGACATGCTCCAGGCCATGAACACCGGCCACGAGGGCTCGATGACCACCGTCCACGCCAACGCGCCGCGCGACGCCCTCGGCCGGCTCGAGGCGATGGTGGGGATGGGCGGGGTGCCGCTCTCGGAGAGCGCGACCGCGCAGATGATCTCCGCGCGCCCTGAACCTCATCGTCCAGCTCTCCCGCGGCACCGACGGCCAGCGGCGCCTCGTCAGCGTCTGCGAGATCACCGGGATGGAGGGCGCGACCATCGTCATGCAGGAGATCTTCAAGTTCGAGCAGCGCGGGGTGGACGAGCACGGGCGCGTCGTCGGCCACCTCGCCGCGACCGGCGTCCGCCCGAAGCTGCTCGAGCGCGTCGAGCGCGCGGGCGTGGACCCGTCCACCGTCCTCGACGCCATGCTGCGGGGCTGACCGTGCGCGAGCTCGTCGTCATCCTGTTCTGCCTGGTGGCCCTCGCCACCCTGGAGGGGCTGCGCCAGCTCGCGCGCTGGTCGCGCGACCGGCGCAGGGTCGAGCTGCGGCGCCGCCTCGTCGCGGCGGTGCACGCGGAGCGTGACGACCGCCCCGACGCTCCTTCGAAGGGGCAAGCTCGCCCGCAGCGAGGCCGTCGACGCCTTCCTCCGCAACATCCCGCTCGCCCTGCGCGCCGAGCGGCTCCTCGAGCAGGCCGACTCGCAGCTCACGGTGGCGCGCCTGTTCCTGCTCACCGTCCTCGCGGCGTGCGCGGCCGTGGCCGCCGTCGTCGATGTTGCGGCTCGGGGCGGCGTCGGTCCTCGCCGTCGTGCTCGCCGGGGCGGCAGCGCCGTACGTTGCTGCTCGTCGTACGGCGCGACCGGCGCAGTCCGGAAGCTGAGCGAGCAGCTCCCCGACGCGCTCGACATGATGTCGCGCTCCCTCCGCGCGGGCCACGCCCTGACCGCGGCGTTCGAGGTGGTCGCGACCGAGATGCCGGAGCCGGTCTGCGGTCGAGTTCGCGCGGGCGTTCGAGGCGCAGCGGCTCGGCCTGCCGCGTGGAGCAGGCGATCGTCCAGATGACGGAGCGCGCCCCCGGGAACCGCGACCTCCGGATCTTCGCCGTCTCGACCCTCATCCAGCAGGAGACGGGCGGGAACCTCGCGGAGATGCTCGGCAACATCGCCGAGACGATCCGCGCGCGGTACCGGTTCTACGGGAAGCTGCGCGCGCTCACGGCCGAGGGTCGCGCCTCGGGCCTCGTGCTGGCCGCGCTTCCGTTCGTCACGATCGGCGCGATGCGCGTCGTGAACCCCGGCTACATCGCCCTCTTCTGGGAGGACGGCGGCCGCGGGGCGCTCGTGCTCGCGGTGGCGCTCTGGCTCCTCGGCGTCGCCTGGCTCGTGAGGCTCACGAAGGTGGACGTGTAGGGGGACGCATGGTCGCGCTCGATCCACTCGCGCTCGGAGTCGCGGCCCTCGCGATCGCGGCGCTCGCGTTGCTCTCCGGGGGCGTGATCTCGATCCGTCGGAGAGGCGGCGCGGTCGCGCGTCTCGCGAAGGGGCAGGTGGCGGCGCTGGCGCCCGCGTCGCTCCTCAACCAGGACCAGCACCGCCCGGGGTTCCTCGTCCGCGCGCTCGGGCGCATCGGGGTCCTCGCGAGGCCGTTCCGCCCCGACGAGCTCGCGAGGCTCCGGACGCGGCTCCAGCAGGGTGGATTGCGGAGCGACGGCGCGCTCTCCGTCTTCCTCGGCACCAAGGTCGGGCTCGCGGCGGCCCTGGTGACCGCGTTCCTGTGGGCCAACTCGCGCCGTGCCGACCGCATCGAGCCCGCGGCCCTGGTCGCGATCCTCGCCTGCGTGCTCGGATACTACCTTCCGGACGCGTGGCTCGCGTCGCGGACGCGCCGGCGCCAGACCGCGATCGAGCGGGGGCTCCCCGACGCGCTCGACCTCCTCGTGACCTGCGTCGAGGCCGGACTCGGGCTCGACGCGGCGCTCCAGCGCGTCGCCGACGAGGTGCGGCTCGCGTGGCCCGAGATCTCGGGTGAGCTCCGGACCACGTTCCTCGAGGTGAACGCGGGGATCCCCCGCATCGAGGCGTTCCGCCGCCTCGCGCACCGCACCGGCGTCGCGGATTCTGAAATCCCTCTCCGCGACGCTGGCGCAGACCGAGATCTTCGGGACGAGCGTCGCGCTCGCGCTCCGGATCCAGGCGGAAGGGATCCGCATCCGGCGCATGCAGCGCGCCGAGGAGCGCGCGGCGTACGTGGGGGTGAAGATGACGTTCCCGCTGGTGTTCTGCATCCTGCCGTCGCTCGTCGTCGTCGCCGCCGGGCCGGCCTTCCTCAGGGTCGCCGCGACGCTCCTCCCCATGCTGGCGAGGAAGCCATGATCGCCCTCCGGGCTGGTGGACGGCGGTCGCTCGCGCTCGCGCTCGCGCTCGGGATCGCGGGGTGCGCGTCGACCCCGCGATCGCGCGAGGACGTGCGGGGGGCGCAGCGCGCGCTCGCACGCGAGCTGGTCCGGCAGGGGGACTGGGAGCGCGCCTATCCCGTCGCCGACGCGCTCTGCAAGACGGCGACGCGCGATCCCGAGGCGTACGTGCTGCGCGGCATCGTGTACCGCGAGCAGAAGCTTCCGTCGGAGGCGGAGGGGGACTTCCGCGAGGCGCTGAAGCTCGACGCCAAGTTCGCCGAAGCCCACGCGGAGCTCGCGATCCTCCTCGAGGGTCAGGCGCGGACGACCGAGGCACTCGAGCACCACCGCCGCGCCGCGGAGCTCGATCCCTCCTCGGCCCGCTACCTGAACAACGTCGGCTTCTCGCTCTTCGCGCACGGGCGCCCGCAGGAGGCCATCGAGGTGCTGAACAGGGCCGTCCGGGCGGCGCCCGTCGACCCGCGCATCCGCAACAACCTCGGCTTCGCGTACGCGGCGACGGGGGAGATGGGACGCGCCGCGGAGCAGTTCGGGCTGGGGGGCACGCCGGCCGGCGCGAAGATCAACCTGGGGTTCGCGTACGAGCGTCGTGGGGCGCTCGCCCAGGCCTTCGATCTGTACGTCGAGGCGTTGCGGCTGGATCCGCGCGCGGCCGTCGCACGCCGCAATCTCGCGCGGGTCGCGAAGACGCTCGGGCGCGACCTCCCTCCGGAGGTCGTGGGCTCACCGGAGTCGTGAGGAGGCTCGTATGCGGAACGTCGAACTCATGGCCGTCGTCGCGGTGGCGCTGGGCGCCACGGGGTGCGGCGGGCCCCATCTCATCCACGGCTACGGAGAGTCGTACGCGAGGGCGTTCCGCGTCCAGCAGGAGCGGACCAGGCCACCTGCCCAGGCGGCCACCGGCCTCGACCCGCAGGATGCGGCCATCACCGCGGACAACTACCGGCGCACGCTGTTCCCCGAGGGGAAGGAGGAGAAGCCCCAGAACATGCTCTACCTGTCGCCGCCCGCGCGGGATCGCCGCGAGCCGCTCGCACCGTCGGTACCGAAGGAGTAGGCCATGCGCCGGACGGAACGGGGCGTGTCCGCCGTCGCGGTCGCCGTCGTGCTCGCGCTGCTGTGCGGCTTCGTGGCGCTGTCGCTCGACGTCGGCCATCTCCTCTCGGTTCGCGGCGAGCTCCAGAACGGCTCGGACGCCGGCGCGCTCGCCGGCGCGAAGTCCCTGACCGGCAGGAACACGTCCGGCGAGCTCGGCGATGCGGTGGACAAGGCGCGCCTCTACGCCACCAGCCACCCGACAGACCGGTACAACATCGAGCCGAAGACGATCGAGCTCGGCGCCTGGGTACCATCGGATCACGCCTGTCCGGACAGCGCCGTCGGCGTCACGGCCCAGCGGTACGGGTACAAGTTCTGCCAGATCACCGCCACGCGCGAGGGGGCGGGCGCGGCGAGCGAGGAGGCGGCCGCGGACATCAACGCGGTCCGAGTGGTCTCCGCGCGGGAAGGGACCCCCGGGGCCGCGGGCGGCGGCGCGGTGGAGCTCGGGTTCGGCGGGTTCGTCGGCCACAAGGAACCCGCGCCGGTCGGCGCCGAGGCGATCGCCGTCCTGGGCGGGCCGTGCGGTGAGCAGAAGGCCTGCCTGCCGTTCGTCGTCCGGGAGGGGTGTGTCTACGAAGAAAAGAAGATCCGATGCGACAAGAACGGGGTCGGCCCCGTCTACTTCGTCGGCTTCAGCGCCGCGACGCGGGACTCGGCAGGGATGACCAGCCTGAGCACCGCGTCGGCTACCCCCCAACAAGCGTGCACCATTCTCAAGACCTGCCCGCCGGTGACGGACGGATCGTCAACACCCAGAACGGGAACGCCGGCATGACGGCCAACTGCTCGTTCACCGCGTGCCCAGCCGCAAGCTACGCGAGCGGGACTCCGGCGTCACACGGCGACCTGTGCGAGGTCATGCGCAACCGCGCCGACCGGAACTGTGACGGCGAAGTCGACGACACGGACGGGGACGGCATGCCCGACTTCCGCGCTCAAATCCCCGTCGTGCACTACGACGGCGAGTCCGAAGAAGCCTGCGACGCGGGGCAGCAGTACAACCAGTCGGCGACGATCGTTGGCTGGGCGACGGTCGCCATCGTGAGCGCCCGCTGCGAGTCGACGACGAAGCTCCCCCTCTACCCGCAGCCCGGGAGCAAACCCATCACGAGAATCTGCGACGAATTCACTCTCGCGCACGGGGGCTACTCGGCGTCGACCTGCGTCGCGATCCAGCTCTACTGCGATCAGATCGACCCGGGCGCGACCCGGGTCGGCTGCGGATGGTTCGGGACGATCCCGATCCAGCCGGTGCTGGTGCGCTGACCGCGCGCCGGCAGGACGGGGTCGGCTCAGGTGCGCACCGCCTCCCCCCCAGGCGGCCGCCTAGCCGATCCCGTCCTCTACCAGCACGCGTCGCACGACGACCTCGCCGGCGGGCGAGGAGACCCGCTCGCCGTCCTTCCAGTGCGCGCGGCGCAGGTAACCGAGCCCGAATCCGGCCGTCCGGCCCGTCGGCCGCGCTCGTCACCACCCCGACCTCCTGCCCGCCGGCGGTGAGCGGCGCGCCCGGGCCGGCGCCCGCCGGGAGCTGCAGCTGCACGAGGCCGCGCTGCAGGTGGCCGCGGGCGGTCGCGCGCAGCACGACCTCCTGCCCGGTGTAGCAGCCCTTCGTGAACGAGATCGCGAGCCGGGTCAGCCCCGCCTCCATCGGGAGCCGGGTCCGGTCCATGTCGACGCCGAAGCGGGCCTGCCCGCCGAGGATCCGGATGGCCTCGAGGTCCTCCGCCGAGAGCGCGTGGAACCCCGCGGCGACGAGCTCGGCCCGGAAGTCCTCCGCCTCCGCCCCGGGGACGACGAGGTCGAGCGCCGGCGCCCCGCGGCGCCGGTTCGAGATCCGGCGCAGCCCCGCGCCCCGCGCGCCGAGCTTCGTCGCCACCTCCGGCCCGACGAGCGGCACGATCCGGAAGGCGGCCGAGAGGTTCTCGAAGACGACGTCGTCCATGATGACGAACTTCTCGAGGTGCGGGATGGCGTCGACGGCGCCGCCCGGGTCCATGACGAGCAGCACCCCGTCCTCCTCGACGAGCACGTGGGCGTCGGCGAGGAGGTGCCCCTTCGCGTTCAGGACGGCGGCGTAGGCCGACGCCCCCGGCGGCAAGGGGTTCAGGTCCTGCGTCGTCATCCGGTGCAGGTAGTCCTTCGCGTCCTTGCCGCTGGCGCGGAGGATCGCCTTCGGCTCGACGGGGCCGATCGCCCACCCGTCCTTCGCCGCGAGCCACGACGCGTTCGAGAGGGCCATGGAGCCGATCTAGCCGTCGCGCGGGCGGCGCTCAAGCGCCGAGCGCCTCGAGCGCCCACCGCGCCGCGGCGCGCACGGCGTCGTGGGGGCTCGCGAGGTGCGGGCGGATGGCCTCGACGAAGCGGCGATCGCCGCTCCCGCCCGCGAGGAGGATCGCGTTCCGGACCAGCCCGTCGAAGCGCGCGCGGGCGAGGGAGGTGCCGTTGAAGCGGGCGCGGTACTCCTCCTCGCCGAGCCGGAGGAGGTCGTCGAGCGGGAGGGCCTCGCGCCCGGGCCGCGGCAGGAGCTCCGGATCGCTGCCCCGCCGCGCGGCGTCGTTCCAGGGGCAGACGAGCTGGCACTCGTCGCAGCCGAAGAGCCGCCGCCCAAGGGAGGCCGCGATCTCCGCCGGGATCGGCCCGCGCCGCTCGATCGTCCAGAACGAGAGGCAGCGGCGGGCGTCGACGAACCCGGGCTCGGGGATCGCGCCGGTCGGGCAGGCCGGAAGGCACGCCTCGCACGACCCGCAGCGGTCCGGGTGCGGCGCGTCGGGGGCGAGGTCGCGGTCGACGAGCACCGTCCCGAGGAGGACCCAGCTGCCGTGCTCGGGGGTGATGAGGCAGCCGTTCTTGCCGACCCAGCCGATCCCGGCCCGCTCCGCCCAGGCCTTCTCCATGGTCGGGGCGACGTCGCAGGTCGCGAGGGTCCGGGCGCCCGGGTCGAGGGCCGCGAGGTCCGCGGCGAGGGCGCGGAGCCGGCGCTTCATGACGCCGTGGTAGTCGCGCCCGCGGGCGTACCGGCGCAATCTCGCCGGCCCCCTCCGGCGCGCCGGGCGCCTCGCCGGCGTGGTACGCGAGGGCGACCGCGACCACCGAGCGGGCCCCGGGGAGGAGCCGCCCCGGGTCGAGGCGCAGGTCCCGCTGCGTGCGCAGCCAGACCATGTCCGCCTCCCATCCGGCCGCGAGCACCCGGTCGAGCGGCCCCGGGTCGAGGGGGGCGGCGCGCGCGATCCCGCACGCGTGGAACCCGGCCCGGCGGGCGGCGTCCTTCACGGCTGGGGAGTCCAAAGGCACGACTCTCTACTAACACCCGAATCTGGACCTGGACCTGGACTTGGACTTGGACTTGGTCTTGGTCGTCGACCTCGACCTCGACCTGGTCCTCGAGCCCAAGCCGGTCGAAGTCGAGGTCCAGGTCCAGGTCCAGGACCAGGACCAGGACCAGGTCCAGGTCGGGTCAAAAACTGGCGATATCGATCGGCTTCCCTACCATGCGTCGATATGGCGCGACGCTTGGAGCTTCACTCGTGGGACGGACTGCCGGAGACGGCGGAGCGCGGGCGGTCGTGGGCGCTCGTGCAGGGGGACTGCGTCGCGGCGCTCGAGAAGCTGCCGCCGCACACGGTCGACGTCGCCTTCGCCGACCCGCCCTACATGCTGTCGAACGGCGGGACCACCTGCCAGAGCGGGAAGCGCGTCAGCGTCGACAAGGGGAGCTGGGACGCGTCCGGCGGCGTCTCGAGCGACCACGCCTTCCAGGCCCGCTGGCTCGAGGCGGTCCGGCGCGTGCTCAAGCCCTCCGGCACCCTCTGGGTGTCCGGCACCCAGCACGTGATCTTCTCCATCGGGTTCGCGATGCAGGAGATGGGCTACCACCTCCTCAACACCGTCACCTGGTACAAGCCGAACGCCTCGCCGAACCTGGCCTGCCGGTTCTTCACCCACTCGACGGAGATCCTCCTGTGGGCAAGCCCGGCGAAGGCCCGCCCGCTCGCGCACCGGTTCAACTACCAGGCGATGAAGGCGGCGAACGGCGGCAAGCAGATGCGCGACCTCTGGGAGATCTGGGAGGCGCCCGCCGCCGGCGACGAGCAGGTCGTCTGGTCGATCCCCACGCCGGCGCCCCGGGAGAAGGTCCACGGGCGCCACCCGACCCAGAAGCCGCTCGCGCTCCTCGAGCGCGTCCTCGCCGCCAGCGCGAAGAAGGGCGACCTCGTCCTCGACCCCTTCTCCGGCTCGGCCACGACCGGCGTCGCCGCCCTCCGGGCGGGGTGCCGGTTCCTCGGGCTCGAGCGCGACCCGCAGTACCTCAATCTCGGCGCCCGCCGGCTCCGCGCCGCCGAGGCCCTGCCTCCGTCCGACGCTTCGTAGTCACCCCCCGTCCGCCGCCGCGCCCCCTCCGGGGCGCTTCCCCGCCCCCGACGCTGCCGCGCCGCGCTTCCGTGGAGATCCTCCAGGAAGGCGTCGCCGCGCGCCTTCGCCACACGGCCCCTGCGGCGATTGCCGCACCCGGGATCGCGTGGTAGGAGCTTGACCCGTGAGAGGCCCTCCCGCCCGACACCCTGACGAGCAACGCGAGCAGCTCCCGGCCGTCGAGGGAACCATCGCCGCGGCCTCCGAGCTCAAGACCGGCGACCGCGTCGTCTACCCGAACCAAGGGGTCTGCGCCGTCGTCGGCGTGGAGGAGAAGGACATCTCCGGACAGAAGCTCCAGCTCGTCCGGATGCGGCGCGAGGAGGACGGCGCCGCGGTCCTCGTGCCGACGAACAAGGTCCCCGCCATCGGGCTCCGCCGCGTCGCCACCGGCGAGCAGATGGAGGGCGTCTTCCACTACCTCGCCGCCCAGTTCGACGACCCCGAGCTCGACTGGAAGGTGCGCCACCGCGACAACGCCGACCGGCTCATCGCGGGGGGCGTGCTCGGCGTCGCCGAGGTCGTGAAGGGGCTCCACTCGCTCTCGCGCATCCGCCCGCTGCCGACGAAGGAGCGCGAGCAGTACGACAACGCCCGCCACCTCCTCGTGCACGAGATCGCGGTCTCCCTCGGAGTGCCGGCGGTGCTCGCCGAGGACTACGTCGACTACGCGCTCATGCCGCCCGCCGGCGTGAAGTTCGACCTGAAGCCGCCGCCGACGCCGGTCCTGCTCCCCTCGCGCCCGAAGAAGCGCCGCCCCGTCGCCGAGGAGGAGGACGACCTCGGGCTGTCCGACCTCGGCATCGACATCAATCTGTCCGGCGCCCTCGAGGGCGCCGCGGCGCTGCCCGCCGCCGAGATCCCCGCCGCCGACGGCGAGGAGGGCGAGGGCGCCGCGGGCGAGGGCGAGGCCGCGGGCGCCGCCGCGCCGGAGGGCGAGGCCGAGGGCGAAGGCGAGGAGGAGGCCGCGGAGCGGCCCGCCGCGAAGGCGCCGAAGCCCGCGAAGGCCGCCAAGGTGGCGGTCGCCAAGGCGACCCCGAAGGCGAAGGCGCCCCCGAAGCCCGCGGCGAAGCCCCCCGCGAAGCCGAAGGCGGCCTCCAAGGCGCCGGCGAAGAAGGCCGCGAAGGCGCCCTCGAAGCCCGCGGCGAAGCGCGGAGGGAAGAAGAAGTGATCCGGATCGTCACGCTCGATCGGCTCGACCCGTCCGACGTCGCGTTCCTCTCCGGAACGCTCTACCGCGCCTTCGGCGTCGGGACCGAGCACGTCGGCGACAAGCCGGTGCCGCCCGAGGCGGAGCGGAAGGACGGGCGGCTCGACGCCCTGAAGCTCCTGCGGGAGGCGCCGCACGTCCGGTCCCTGCCCGACGACAAGGTGCTCTACATCACCTCGGCGCCCCTCGCGCTCCCGCCCGGGCCCCTCGGCGAGCCGCCGTGCTGGGGCTTCGCCGACTTCGGCGCGGAACGCGCCGTGGTGAGCACCTCGCGCATCCCGGCCCGCGGCGTCACCGAGGCGTCGATCGAGGCCTGGCGCAAGCGGCTCGCCCGCGAGTCGATCCACGTGCTCGGGCACACCTGGGACCTCCACCACTGCTACGACCCCCGGTGCGCCATGCACCCGTCGTGGTCGCAGGGGCTGCCCGAGCACCCCGAGAGCGATCTCTGCACGTTCTGCCGCGAGAAGAGCGAGCGGAAGATCCGCCTCGCCAAGACATGAGCGAGCTCCGGCGCCTCGCGGGGCGCGGAGTCGCGCTCGTCCGCGAGCGGGTCGTCGAGGGCGCGCGGGACGCAGGGCGCGCCGCCGTGGAGCGCGCCGCCAGGGCCTGGACCCGCCGGCCGCCCGCGCCCCGCGCCGCCGCCATCGCCTTCGCCGCCGTCCTCGCCGTCGCCGGCGCCGGATCCGTCCTCGTGCAGGCGCGGCGCGCCGGCCGGCTCCCCTCCCCGGTGGACTGGGCCGCCGCGAGGGCCCTGATCGAGCGCGACGTGCGCCCGGGGGACGCCGCCGCCGTGTCTCCGCCGTGGGCGGAGCGGCTGCGCGAGCTCCTCCCGGCCTCGGTCCCGGTCCTCGCCCTGCCGCGCTACGCCGGCGAGGACCTCGTGGGCGTGCGGCGCGTCTGGCTCGTCACGCTCCCCGACGCGCCCTTCAGCGGGTGGGACGCCGAGAATCGACCTCGTCGAGCGTGCCGCGCGCGCCGAGGCCCCGGCCCGCCTCGGCGCCCTCGAGGTGACCCGCTACGACCTCGCGGATCCGACCCTCCCCCTCGCCTTCCTCCCCGATCGGCTCGCGCACGCCTCGGTGACCCTCGGCGGCGTCCCGTGCCGGGCCGAGACGCCGGGACGGTTCGGCTGCGGCGAGGGCGACGTGGAGCTCGCGCGGACCGTGCGCGACGTCGGGGGCGCGCCGCGCCCGTGCCTCTCCATCTCCGCGGCGGCCCCTCTCGACGCGCCGGTCGCGGTCACGTTCCCGCCGATGCGGGTGGGGCGAACGCTCCACGGCCACGTCGGCCTCTCCGAAGGCGCCTCCCTCCCGCGCTCCTCTCCCGCCGGGGGAGCGGCAGCAAGAGGGGGGCGAGCGGACGGCCCGACGGGCGCCGCCGGGCCGCCGGCGCCGGTCCGGCTCGCGGTGCTCCTCGACGGCGAGGAGGTCGGGACCGCGGAGATGTCGGGCGCCGGCTGGGCGCTCTTCCGGATCGACATGACACGGAGCGCCGGGCAGACCCGGGCGATCTCGCTCGTCCTCACGACCCCGGGGCGGCTCGCGCTCTGCCTCGACGCGCTGGTGCTGCCGTGAGCCTGGCCCGGTCGGCGGCGTCCGTCCGCGCCCTCGCGATCTGGATCGCGGCGGGGCGCGGGCGCACCGCGGGCGCCTGGGCGAGCGTGACCCTCGCCCTCCTCCTCGCCCTCGGCGGCGGGCCGGGGATCTCCCACGACGAGGCCACGGTCCTCGAGGGATCCGACCCGTCGCTCCGAGCGCCCGGCGCCGCCGCCCCGGCGATGGCGCCCCTCGCCCCGGTGGCGGCGGGCGCGGCGCGCCTCGCCCTCGCGCCCCTCGGCGTCCCGGGCCTGCGCGCCTCCCGGGTGCCGACCGCCCTCGCCGGCGCGGCGCTCTCCGCGCTCCTCGCCCTCGCCGCATGGGAGCTGTCCGGGCCGGCGGCCGCGCTCCTCGCGCCCGCGCTCTTCTGGGCCGCGCCGCGGACTCTGGCGTCCGGCCTCGTCGCGACGCCCGACCTCGCCCTCGCGGCGCTCGCCCTCGGGCTCGCCCTCGCCTGGCGGCGCGCCGCCGCCGCGGAGGACCGCCGCGGGCGGCTGCGGGCCGCGGTCCTCGCCGGCCTCCTCCTCGGGGCCGCGCTCGCGGCGCGCCCCGACGCCTGGGTCCTGGCCGTCGCCCTCGGGCTCCACGCCGGCCTGGTGCGTCTCCTTCGCGCCGGGCCGGCGCCCGCGGGCGGGGCGCCGCCCGTCGCCGTGGCGGCCGCGCTCGGCGGGCTCGTGCTCGGCGCGCTCTGGCCCGCGCTCCTCTGGTCGCCCCTCGCCCGGGCCGCCGCCCTCGCCGGAGCCGGACGGACCGCGGCGGCCCTCGCCCTCGGCGCCGCCGGGACCGGCGTCACCCGCGCCGCCTTCCCGCTCGTCGTCACCGCGCTCACGGTGCCCGCGGCGATCCTCGTCACCTACGCCGGCGGGATCGTCGACGCCGTCGCCCGGATCGTCCGCGTCACCCGCGGTGACTTGCCCCGCGGCGACGTACGCGACGAGCTGCTGCTCCTCCTGTTCGCGACGGCGCCCCTCGTCGCAGCCGCCGCGGGAGTGGCGCCGGCCGCCGCGGGCGTCCGGCCGTGGCTCGCCGCGTTCCCGTTCCTCGCCCTCCTCGGCGCGCGCGCCCTGATCCGGGCGGCGCGGGTCGCGTGGCCGGCGCGCGCCGGGCCGCTCGCCGCCTCGCTCGCGCTCGTCGTCCTCTGGCCCGCGGTCCGCGCCACCGCCCACGCGCACTCCGCCGGCGGCTCCGGCTGGAACGAGCTCGCGGGGGGGCTCCCCGGCGCCGCCACGCTCGGCCTGCCGCGGCAGGACGGGGGCGAGGCCGCGATCCGGCTCGTCGACGCCGTGAACGCCCGCGCCCGCGAGGGCGCCCGCGTCTGGTGGCCGACCTCCTCGCCGGCGGCCATCCGCGCCCTCGTCCGCGACCGGCGGCTCCGGCCCGACCTGTTCGCGGCCGACGGCCCCGAGGACGCCGACGTGGCCGTCGTCACGCTCGACGGCGGCGGCCGCGACCCCGAGTACCGGGTGTGGGCCGCCTTCCGGACGGCGCGACCGGTCGCCGGCGCCTACCTCGACGAGGTCCCGCTCGCCCTCGCCTACGCGCGGCCGGGGGCGTGGCGGTAAGAGCAGTCGCGAGACGTACTGCGACCGTCTCCGCGCGGGCCGCGCCCCGCCCTACGGGCGCGGAGCGTGCCGAGCGCGCAGGTGCGGTAGAGGCACGCGGTCGCCGGGGCGGCCGTTCGCCGC
The DNA here is from genome assembly GCA_963739565.1 of uncultured delta proteobacterium. Lineage (GTDB taxonomy): Bacteria > Myxococcota > Myxococcia > Myxococcales > Anaeromyxobacteraceae > Anaeromyxobacter. The sequence goes on from CAVUBF010000004.1 coordinate 879,348, forward strand.
GCGGCCAATCGCCCGGGACCACACGAGGGGCCCGTCCGTCGCGTGACCTGTGCGCCACCGGGGAGGGACAATCAGTACGTGGTCTCCCTTCCGCACCCGGCCGTGGAGCTCGCCGCGGACGCGCGGCGGGAGGCGGTGGACGCGGCGATGCGCCGGCACCAGCTCCGCGGCGACGCGCTCGTCGAGGTGCTCCACGTCGCGCAGGAGGCCTACGGGTGGCTGCCGCCGGAGGTGCTCGGACACGTCGCGACGACGCTCCGGCTCCCGCCCGCCCGCGTCCAGGGCGTCGCGAGCTTCTACCACCTGTTCCGGCTCGCGCCGCCGGCGCGCCACGTCTGCACCGTGTGCACCGGGACCGCCTGCCACGTGCGGCGTTCGCGGGATCTCCTCGCCGCGGTCGAGGCGACGACCGGCCTCGCGCCGGGCGAGACCGCGCCGGACGGATCGCTCGCGGTCGCACGCGTCCGCTGCGTCGGCGCGTGCGGCGTCGCGCCGGTCGTCCTCTTCGACGGCGCCGTCGCGGCGCGGCAGGACGCGGGCGAGGTCGTGGCCCGCCTGGCGGCGTGGAGGGCGCCATGAGCCAGGCCGTGGTCTCCGCCCTCGCCGCCTCGGAGTCGGCCCGCCGGGCGGCGCGGCCGCACCGGATCGCGGTCTGCACGTCGGCGGGGTGCCTCGCCCTCGGCGCAGGCGAGATCCGGCGCGCCCTCGCCGAGGAGGTCCACGCGGCCGGGCTCGACGACGCGGTGGACGTGCACGGCACCGGCTGCCTCGGCCTGTGCCACGCCGGCCCCGCGGTGGAGGTCCACGGCCCGGGCGCTCCCGCGGACGGCCACCGCTGCCGGTGCCTGTACGAGCGGGTGGACCGGGGCCTCGCGTCGCGGATCGTGCGGGAGCACGCCGCGGCCGGCGCGCCGATCTCCGACCGCGCCCTCCCCGCGGACGACCCGCTCCTCACCCGGCAGCTCCGGATCGTGACGCAGGGGTTCGGGTCCGTGGACCCGGAGTCGATCGCGACCTGCCTCGCCGAGGGCGCGTACGCCGCCCTCGGCCGCGCCCTCGGCGAGTCGTCGCCGTCCGCCGTCCTCGCGGAGGTGACGAGGAGCGGCCTGCGCGGGCGGGGCGGCGCGGGGTACCCGACCGGCCTCAAGTGGTCCACCGTCGCGAAGGCGCCCGGCCACGAGAAGCTCGTCATCTGCAACGCCGACGAGGGCGACCCGGGCGCGTTCATGGACCGCTCGGTGCTGGAGGGCGACCCGCACCGCGTGCTCGAGGGCATGGCGCTCGCGGCCTACGCCGTGGGGGCCTCCCGCGGCTTCGTCTACGTCCGCGGCGAGTACCGGCTCGCCATCGCCCGGCTCCGCGCCGCGATCCGGGACGCGGAGCGGCTCGGGCTGCTCGGCGCGCGGATCCTGGGGACGCCGTTCTCCTTCCCGGTGGAGGTCCGGATCGGGGCGGGCGCCTACGTCTGCGGCGAGGAGACCGCCCTCATCGCCTCGGTCGAGGGCGGCCGGGGGACGCCGCGGATCCGCCCGCCCTACCCGGCGGAGCGCGGCGCCTGGGGGCTCCCGACGCTCATCAACAACGTCGAGACCCTCGCGAACGTCCCGTCGATCGTGACCCGGGGCGGGGCGTGGTTCGCCGGCATCGGGACGCCGCGCTCCACCGGCACGAAGGTGCTCGCCCTCTCCGGCGACGTCCGGCGGAGCGGCGTCGTCGAGGTGCCGATGGGCACGCCCCTCCGCGCCGTGATCGAGGGGCTCGGCGGCGGCGTCGGCCCGGGCCGGACGGTGAAGGCGGCGCAGACCGGCGGCCCCTCCGGCGGCTGCATCCCCGCGGCCCACCTCGACCTGCCGGTCGACTACGAGTCGCTCGTCGAGGTCGGGTCCTTCATGGGCTCGGGCGGGCTCGTCGTCATGGACGACCGGACCTGCATGGTGGACGTGGCCCGCTTCTTCCTCGAGTTCTGCCGCGACGAGTCCTGCGGCAAGTGCGTCCCCTGCCGCGCCGGGACGGTGCAGCTCCACGAGCTCCTCGAGCGGCTCTGCCGCGGCGAGGGCGTGCCCGAGGACGTCGGCCGGATCGAGGAGCTCGGGGAGCTCCTGCGCGCGACGAGCCTGTGCGGCCTCGGGCAGGGCGCGGCGAACCCGATCCTCTCGACCCTCCGGCACTTCCGCGAGGAGGTGCTCGCCCACGCGGTCGAGCGGCGCTGCCCGGCCGGCGCCTGCGAGCTCGCCGCCCCGCACCGTGCGCCCCGCCTCGAGCGGGCGGGGAGCGCGCCGTGACGGCCGTCCCGACCCTCACCCTCGATGGGCGGCCCGTCTCCGCCCGGCCGGGCGAGACGATCCTCGACCTCTGCCGCGAGCACGGGATCCCGCTCCCGACCCTCTGCCACCTCGACGGCCTCTCCGACGTGGGCGCCTGCCGGCTCTGCCTCGTCGAGGTGAAGGGCGCGGCGCGGCTCCTGCCCGCCTGCAGCACTTACGCGGCCGAGGGGATGGAGGTCTCGACCGACTCCGCGCCGCTGCGCCGCTACCGGCGGCAGCTCGTCGAGCTGCTCCTCGCGGAGGGCAATCACGTCTGCGCCGTGTGCACCGCGAACGGCGCCTGCGAGCTCCAGTCGCTCGCCGCGTCCCTGGGTGTCGAGAGCGTCCGCTTCCCCTACCGCCACCCGCGGGCCGCCCTCGACGCGTCCCACCCGCGCTTCGTCCTCGATCCGGGGCGCTGCATCCTCTGCACGCGCTGCGTGCGGGTCTGCGACGAGCTGGAGGGCGCGCACACCTGGGACGTCGCCGGCCGGGGCGCGGCCTCGCACGTGGTGACCGACCTCGCGGCGCCGTGGGGCGCGGGCGACCTCGTGCACCGGGTGCGGGAAGTGCGTGCAGGCGTGCCCGACCGGCGCGCTCCTCGAGCAGGGCGCGATCCAGGGGCGGGTCCACAAGGACCGCGGCCTCGTCGCCGCGCTGCGCCGGGCGAGGGAGGAGCGGTCGTGGACCCGGTGACCCGGCCCGCGCGCAGGCCCCGCCTCGCGACGGCGTGGCTCGGCGGGTGCGCCGGGTGCCACATGTCCTTCCTCGACCTCGACGAGGCCCTCCTCGAGGTCCTGGCGCGCGCCGACCTCGTCTACGGCCCCCTCGTCGACGCGAAGTCCTTCCCGCCGGACGTGGACGTGACGCTCGTCGAGGGCGCGGTGGCGAACGAGGACCACCTCGCCCTCGTCAGGACCATCCGCGCCTCGACCCGGCTGCTCGTCGCCCTCGGCGACTGCGCCGTGACCGGGAACGTGACGGCGCTGCGGAACGGCCTCGGCGGCGCCGCCCCGGTCCTCGAGCGCGTCTTCCGCGACCTCGCCGACCCCGGCTCGAGCCTCCCGCGCGAGGACGGGATCCTGCCGCGGCTCCTCGACCGCGTCCTCCCGGTCCACCAGGTCGTGCCGGTGGACGTCTTCCTCCCGGGCTGCCCGCCGGCGCCCGCCGACATCCTCGCCGCCCTCGACGCCGCCCTCGCGGGCCGCCCCGCGCCGGCGCGCGCCCTCCGGTTCGGGTGACCCATGGGCGAGCGCATCGTCATCGACCCGGTCACCCGCATCGAGGGGCACGCGAAGATCACCATCCGCCTCGACGACCGCGGCGAGGTGGAGGACGCCCGGGTCCACGTCACCGAGCTCCGCGGGTTCGAGGCGTTCTGCGTCGGGCGCTCGTTCCGCGAGATGCCGGTCCTCACCGCCCGGATCTGCGGGATCTGCCCGGTCTCGCACCTCCTCGCCTCGGCGCGGGCGGGCGACGCGATCCTCGCGGTCCGGGTGCCGGAGCCGGCGCGCATCCTGCGCGAGGTCCTGAACCTCGCCCAGCTCGTGCAGTCGCACGCGCTCTCGTTCTTCCATCTCTCCGGCCCGGACCTCCTCCTCGGCTTCGACTCGCCCGCCGCGTCGCGGAACCTCGCCGGGCTCGCCGAGGTCCTGCCGGAGGTGGCGCGGGACGGCATCGCGCTGCGACGCTTCGGCCAGGAGGTCATCGAGACGCTCGCCGGAAAGCGGATCCACCCGTCCTGGGCCGTGCCCGGGGGCGTGGCGCGGCCGCTCCCGGTCGAGGGGCGGGACCGGATCCTGGCCGCCGTCCCGGCGGCCCTCGCCATCGCGCGCCGCACCCTCCTCGCGTGGAAGGCCCGGGAGCAGGAGCACGTCGAGGAGATCCGGGCCTTCGGCGACCTGCCGACGCTCTTCCTCGGGACCGTCACCGAGGACGGCACCGTCGCGTACGTCGACGGGCGGCTGCGGTTCGTGGACGAGACCGGCGCGATCGTCGCCGACGGCGTCGATCCGTCGGACTGGCGCAAGTGGATCGGCGAGGCGGTGGACCCGGCCTCCTACCTCAAGGCGCCCTACTTCCGCCCGCGCGGCCCCGGGCACGGCGCCTACCGGGTGGGCCCGCTCGCGCGCCTCAACGTCGCCTCCCGCCTCGGCACGCCGCTCGCCGACGCCGAGCACGCCGAGTTCCGCGCCCTCGGCCGCGGCGCCGTCCTCTCCACCTTCCACGCCCACCGGGCGCGGCTCATCGAGGTCGTCCACGCGCTCGAGCGGATGCCCATGCTCCTCGAGGACCCCGCCGCGCTCTCGGAGGACGTCCTCGCGAGCGCGGCCTGCAACGGGCGCCGCGGGGTCGGCACGGTGGAGGCGCCGCGCGGCACGCTCTTCCACGACTACGAGGTGGACCGGGACGGGATCGTGGAGCGGGTCGACCTCGTCATCGCGAGCGGCCAGAACGCCCTCGCGATGAACGCCGCCGTCGCGCAGATCGCCCGGCATTTCGTCTCGGCGCGCCGGCTCGACCCGGGCGCGCTCAACCGGGTGGAGGCCGGGGTGCGGGCCTTCGATCCGTGCCTCTCCTGCGCGACGCACGCCGCCGGGCGGCTGCCGCTCCGGCTCGAGCTGCGCGGGCCGGACGGCGCCCTCCTCGACGTCGCGGAGCCGCCGCCGTGACCGTCGTCGCCTTCGCCCTCGGCAACGCGCTCCGCGCCGACGACGGCGCCGGGCTCGCGCTGGCCCGCGGCCTCGGGTCCCTCGTGCCGGGGCTCGTCGTGGTCGAGGCGGAGCAGCTCCTCCCCGAGCACGCGGACGCCGTCGAGGGGGCGCGCGGGATCCTCTTCCTCGACGCGAGCGTCGCGGGTCCGCCCGGCGAGATCCGCTCCGGCCCGGTCCCGCCCGCGCACGCCGCCGGGGCGCTCCTGCACGCGCTCACGCCCGGCGAGATCCTCGCCCTCGCCCGGACCCTCCACGGGCGCGTCCCGCCCGCCGCGCTCGTGACCGTCACCGGCCGCGACTTCGCCTTCGGCGAGGCGCTCTCGGCGGAGGTGCTGGCGGCCCTGCCTGCGGCACAGGCGCGCGCCCGCGACCTCGCCCTCGCCTTTCCCGACCGAGAGTAGTTGCCTCCCGACCCAGAGTAGTTGAGATCGCCCGTCATTACGGGCGGTTGCTTGACGGGGGCCGGGCCCGCCAGCAACCCTCGGTCGGGGGTGAGACAGATTGCCCTAAAATGTGCTTTCCTCTGGTTACGCGCTTTTTGCGCGCAGCAGTTGCGCAACCGGAGGGCCCATGCCGACCGGCACCGCCGTCCTGCTCCACCCCGTCGTCGCTCGCCGCACCGAGCGGCGCCCGCTCGCGCAGCGCGCGGGTGCGCTCGCCGGTGAGCTCGTCATCGCCTCGGCGCTGGTCGCCGGCGGCACGGTGGCGGTCGTGCTCCTGCTGCTGCTCGTGGTGCTCGCGGCGCCCCTCGCGGCCGGCGCCGCCGCCTGGCTCGTCTGGCGCTCCGGCGACTCCCCCTCGCGCCGCGCGAAGCGCATGCGCGCGCGGCTCCGCCGGCGGGCGCGCGCCCTCGGGTTCGTCGTCCTCGCCGGCTCGCAGCCGGCGGTGCTCCGGCTCGCCGCCGCGAGCGCGCGGAGCTCCGCCCCACCACGCCCGTAGCCGCCGGGGGCGCCGCTACTCCGCGGCTGCCCGGACCGGCGGCTCGACCGCGACGTTCGCCGCGACCGCGACGGGCCGGCCCTCGCGGTCGACCGCCCTCTTCCAGTACCGCGCGCGGACCCCGTCGAGCAGCGAGTAGACGACCGGGACGATCCCGAGGGTCAGCACCGTCGAGGTGAGGAGCCCGCCGATGATCGCGATCGCCATCGGGACGCGAGTCTCGGCGCCGTCGCCGCGCGCGAGCGCCACCGGGATCATGCCGGCGATCATCGCGACCGAGGTCATGAGGATCGGCCGGAGCCGGATCGGCCCCGCCTCGAGGAGCGCCTCCTTCGTGGACTTGCCCTGCTCCTTGAGCTGGTTCGTGAACTCGACGAGGAGGATGCCGTTCTTCGTCACGAGCCCCATCAGCATGATGAAGCCGATCATCGCCATCATCGACATGTACTGGCTCGCGAGCAGGAGGCCGGCGATGCCCGCCGATCACCGCGAACGGCAGCGACATCATGATCGTGAACGGGTGGACGAGGCTCTCGAACTGCGCGGCGAGGATGATGTAGACGAGCAGGACGCCCAGGACGAGCGCCGAGGACGAAGGCCTTCGCCATCTTCCCGAGCTCGCGCCCCTGGCCCTCGAAGTCGTAGATCACCGACTTCGGCAGCTCCTTCGCCGCGAACGCGCTCAGGTACTTCATCGCCTCGCCGAGCGGGTAGTTGCGGAGATCGGCGAGCATCGTCACCTGCCGGATCTGGCGCCTGGTGATCGATCTGCGCGGGCCCGAGCGGTGGGCTTCACCGCGGCGACCGCGCGCAGCTCCACGAGCTGGCCCGACGCCGTCGCGCACCGGGACCGCGCCGACGGCGAGCCGGGTCGGCGAGCATCGCCGGCGGCAGGCGGACCTTGATCGTCGTAGGTGTCGCCGCCCTCGTGGAAGTCGGCGACCTTGTCGCCGCCCATGAGCGCGCGGACGTTCTGCGCCGAGGCATCGCGGCGGGGATGCCGAGCGCCGCGGCGCGCTCGCGGTCCACCACGACGTCGAGCTGCGGCTTGCCGGGCCGGCAGCGTGGTGTCGACGTCCACGAGGCCGGGGTTCTTCACCATCGCGGCGTGGGCCTTCTCCACCGCCGCGAGGAGCGCGTTCCAGTCGGTGCTGCGCAGGTTGAACTGGACGAGCTGGGCGCGGTTCCCGCCGCCCGCCATCGGCGTTGTAGTCCTGCACGGCTGATGATCGGCGGCCGGGCTGGTGCGGAGCGCCTGGCGCAGGTACTGCTTGAAGTCCTGCTGGCCGTAGGTGCGGTCCGCGAGCGGGACGAGGTCGACGATGATCTCGCCCTTGTTCACCTCCTCGAGGGAGCCGCCGCCCGCCGTGGCGAAGGTGTGCCGTGACGCCGGGGACGCCCCGGATCTGCCGGGCGAGGTCGTCGAGCTGCCGCTCGGTCTCCGCGAGCGAGGTGCCCGCCGGGAGCTCGAGCGTCACCTTCGCCATCGCTCATGTCCTGCTGCGGGATGAAGGTGGACTTGAGCAGGGTGGCGAGCCCGAAGGTGAGCGAGGAGCACGAGCGTCGCGCCGCCCATGGTGAGGAGCCGGTGGTCGAGGCACCCAGGCCAGCGCGCGCCGGTAGGTGCGCTCGACCGCGTCGAGCACGCCCTCGATGGCCGCGAAGATCCGGCCGTGCGCCTCGTGCTCCCTGAGGACGCGCGCCGAGAGCATCGGCGTGAGCGTCATCGAGACGCCGTAGGAGATGAGCACCGCCACCGCGACGGTGACGCCGAACTGGTAGAAGAACCGGCCCATGATGCCCTCCATGAAGGCGACGGGGACGAACACCGCCACGACCGACAGCGTCACCGCGAGCACCGCCAGCGCGATCTCGCCCGGTGCCCTTCCGCGCCGCCTCCCACGGGCGACTCGCCCTCCTCGAGGTGCCGGACGATGTTCTCGATGACGACGATGGCGTCGTCGATGAGGAGGCCGATCGAGAGGGTCAGCGCCAGCATCGTGATGACGTTGAAGGTGAAGCCGAGCGCCCGCATCACCGCGAAGGTGCCGATGATGGAGGTGGGGAGCGCGACGGCGGAGACCAGGGTCGAGCGCCAGTTCCGCAGGAAGAGGAGCACGACCACGCACGGCGAGGATGCCGCCGAGGATCATGTCCTCCTGCACGGCGGAGATGGACGAGCGGATGAACTTCGCGCCGTCGATGACGACCTCGAGCTGGCTCCCCGCCGGCAGCTGCGCCTCGACGCGGGCAGAGCGCGTCCTTCACCGCGTCGGCCACCTGCACGGTGTTCGCGCCGGACTGCTTGCGGACCACGAGGCCGATGGCGCCGTGCCCGTCGAGCTTCGCGGCGCTGCGCGCCTCGGCCGGGCCGTCGAGCACCTGGGCCACCTGGCCGAGCCGCACCGGCGTGCCGAGCGGGCTCGCCACCACGATGGCGCGCATCGCCTCGACGGAGCGCGCCTCGGCGGCGACCTTGACCGAGCGCTCCGCGCCGGGCTCGAGGGTGCGGCCGCCGGGGACGTCGATGCGACTGGGCCGCGGACCGCGCTGCACCACGTCGTTCGGCGAGAGGCCGTAGCCCTTCGAGGAGCCGCGGGTCCGGCGACGATCGTGATCTCGCGCTTGCGGCCGCCGACGAGCTCCACGCGCCGACGCCCTGGATCTGCTGGAGCGCCGGCTTCACCACGTCCTCGGCCACCTTGGTGAGCCGCTCGATGGGGAGCGGCGCGGAGAAGGCCAGCGTCGCGACGGGGCTCGCGCCGATGTCGAACTTCTGGACGATCGGGCGTCTCGATCTCGCGGGGGAGCTTCGAGAGCGTGGCCTGGACGCGGTCGCGGACGTCCTGCGCGGCGACGTCCACGTTCCGCTCGAGGTCGAAGCGGATGATGATCTGCGAGACGTTGTCGAGGTTGACCGAGCGCAGCGTGTCGAGCGCCGGGAGCGTGTTGAGCGCCTCCTCGAGCGGCTTCGTCACGGTGCGCTCGATCGCCTCCGGGTCGGCGCCGGGCAGCACCGTCGTCACGGTGACGAACGGGAACTCGACCTCCGGGAACTGGTCGACGCCGATGCTTCGGGTAGGCGACGAGGCCGAAGACCAGCACGGCGAGGGTGAGCATCCCGGTGAAGACCGGGCGGGTGATGAAGGTGCGGATGGGGTTCACGTGAGCGCTCCGCGTCCGTCAGTCGGCGAGGGCGAAGACGGCCGCCCCCGGCTCGAGCGCGCCCGGGTCCACGATGACGTCGGCGTCGGGGCCGAGCCCCTGCCGCACGACGGTCGTCCCGGGGTGGACCGGGCGGGCGACGACGTCGCGCCGCTCCGCCTTGCCGTTCGCGACGACGAGGACCCAGCTCCCCTTCCCGTCGGTGCGCACCGCGGTGGACGGGACGAACAGCCCCCCGCCCTCGCCGAACCGGCCGAAGTCGGCGGTGACGATCGCGCCCGGGCCGGAGCCCGTCGGAGACGACGTCGGCGAGCACCTCGACGGTCCGGGTCGCGGGGTCGACCACCGGGCTCTTCACCCGGACCTTCGCCTGGAAGGCGCGGCCGCCCGGGGTGGTCTGACCCTCGACCACCTGCCCCACCTCGATGGCCGGCTCGAGCGCCTCCGGCACGGTGAGCCGGAGCTCGAGGTGGTCGACGTCGGTGAGGGCGACGATGGGCGAGACCGGCATGAGCGTCACCGTGTCGCCGGCGTTGCGGAACTTGGCGGTCACGACGCCCGCGAACGGCGCGGTGATGGTCGCGTCCTGCACCGCCTGCTCCGCCTGGCGCACCGCGACCTTCGCCTGGTCGAGCTGCGCCGCCGCCACCTCGCGCCCGGTCTGGGCCTGGTCGTAGGCGGCCTTGGGCATGGCCTGCCCGTCGTAGACCTCCTTCGCCCGGACCGCCTCGCGCTCGGCCTCGGCGAACCGCGCCGCGGCGAGCCGCTCCATCGCCTTCGCGTTCTGGAGCGCGATCGCGGCGTTGACGGAGTCCATCTCGGCGAGCACGGCCCCCACCTTGACCCGGTCACCCACCTGCACCCGGATGCGCTTGATCTGCCCGGTCGCCCTGGCGGAGAGCACGGCGTCCTCGCGCGCGCGGACGGCGCCCGTCGCGCGGGCGAGGCCCGTCTCGATGCGGGCGGAGGGCTTCGTCACGCGGACCGCGCGGCCGGCGGCCGGCGTCGCGGGCAGCGAGACCTTCTCCCCGTGCCGGCCGCACGCGGCGGCGACGGTCGCGAGGACGGCGACGGTGAGGGTACGGATGCGGCGATCCATGCGTCACTCCTGGTGAGGCGGGGGACGCGCGCGGCGCCGGCGCGGCGGGGGCGTACCCCGCGGCGCCGCCGCGCTGCGTCGAGAGCGCGTTTTCCGCGGTTTACCAGCGTTCCGGGAGGCGGGCAAGCGGCCGCGCCCCACCCAGGTCGGCGCCATCGGACGTGGACCCTCCCGGCCCGCGGCGCCCGTCCCCGGAATGCGTTACGACGGCGCGCATGCGGACCCTCCTCATCGCCGACGCGTTCCCGAAGGAGCACCTCGTCCCCCTCTCCGCGCTCGGGCTCACGGTCGATCACCGGCCGGACGTGTCGGCGAAGGACCTACCCGCCGCCGCCCGCGACGCGTCGATCCTGGTGGTGCGGTCGAAGCAGGTGACGGCGGAGGTCTTCGAGGCCGCCCCCGCCCTCTCCCTCGTCGTCCGCGCCGGCGCCGGGGTGAACACCATCGACGTCGCGGCGGCGTCGCGCCGGGGCGTCTTCGTCGCGAACTGCCCGGGGCAGAACTCGATCGCGGTCGCCGAGCTCGCCATCGGGCTCGTCCTCTCCCTCGACCGCCGGATCCCCGACAACGTGGCGCTGCTGCGCGCCGGCAGGTGGGACAAGAAGGGCTTCTCGGAGGCCCGCGGCCTCTTCGGCCGGACCCTTGCCCTCGCCGGCCTCGGCTCCATCGGCCGCGAGGTGGCCCGGCGCGGCCTCGCCCTCGGGATGCGGGTCGTCGCCTGGTCGCGCTCCCTCGACGACGCCGGCGCGCGCGCCCTGGGCGTCGAGCGCGCCCCGGACCTCCTCTCCCTGGCCCGCGAGGCCGACTACCTCTCCCTGCACGTCGCGCTCACGAAGGACACCCGCGGCATGATCTCCCGGGAGGTCCTCGCGGCCCTGCGCCCCGGCGCCGCCCTCGTGAACACCGCGCGGGCGGAGCTCGTCGACGACGCGGCCCTGACCGAGGCGGTCCGGGCCGGGCGGCTGCGGGCCGCCGCCGACGTGTTCGCCGGAGAGCCGGAGAAGGGTCAGGCGGACTTCGACAGCCCGCTCGCGAAGCTGCCCGGCGTGTACGGGACGCACCACATCGGCGCCTCCACCGCCCAGGCCCAGGACGCCATCGCCCGGGAGACCGTGCGGATCGTCGAGAGCTACGTCCGGACCGGGCAGGTGCCGGGCTGCGTGAACGTCGCCCGGCGCACCCCCGCCCGCGCCCGCCTCGTGGTCCGGCACCTCGACCGCGTGGGCGTCATCGCGAACGTCCTCGCGGCGGTGCGGGAGGCGGGGATCAACGCCGAGGAGATCCGGAACACCGTGTTCGAGGAGGCGGTGGCGGCCTCCTGCGCCATCGACCTCGACGAGCGGCCGCCCGACGCCGTCCTCGACCGGATCCGCGCCCGCAAGGACGAGATCCTCTTCGCCCACTGCTTCGACCTCTGAGCCCGAAGGCCCATGCGCGCGCTCCGCTACCACGGCCCGAAGAAGCCCCTCCGGCTCGAGGACGTGCCCGCCCCCCAGGCCGGCCCCGGCGAGGTGGTGGTGCGGGTGACCGCCGCCGGGCTCTGCCACACCGACCTGCACTTCCTGTCGGGCCTGCTCGACCTCGGCGTCGCGCCGCTCACCCTGGGCCACGAGATTGTCGGCCGGATCGAGTCGGTCGGGGCGGGCGTCCCGCCGGAGCGCGCCGGCGAGCGGGTGATCCTCTACTACTACGCCGGCTGCGGCACCTGCCGGTTCTGCCTCGCCGGCGAGGAGAACCTGTGCGGCGCCCTCCGCGCCGAGCATGGCTTCGTCACCGACGGCGGGTTCGCCGAGCGGGTGCGGGCGCCGGCCCGGAACGCGATCCCCCTCCCCCCGGGGATCTCCGACGCCGAGGCGGCCCCCATCGGCTGCGCGGTGACGACCGCGGTCCACGCCTCCGCCCTCGCCCGCGTCGGCCTCGGCGACTGGGTCGTGGTGATGGGCGCCGGGGCGGTCGGGTTCGGACTCGTGCAGGTGGCGCGGCTGCGCGGCGCGCGGGTGATTGCGGTCGGCCACTCTCCCGACAAGCTGGCCCGCGCCCGGGAGCTCGGCGCGGAGGAGACGGTCCGGGCGGGCGCCGAGGACGTGACGGCGCGGGTGCGGGCGCTCACCGGAGGCCGCGGCGCCGACGTCATCTTCGAGCTCGTCGCCACCCGCGAGACGATGGGCTGGTCCCTCGCCGCGCTCGGGAAGCGCGGCCGCCTCGTCTTCGTCGGCTACTCGGAGGACGACCTCCGGGTCCACCCGATTCCAGCTCGTCGTCGGCGAGCAGGTGATCACCGCGTCCCTGGGCTGCACCCTCGCCGAGCTGAAGGAGTCGGTGGACCTCGTGGCGGCGGGACGGGTCCGGACCGTCGTGGACCGGACCGTGCCGCTCGAGCGGTTCCAGGAGGTCGTGGACGCCCTCGGGTCCGGCGCCCTGGTCGGGCGCGCCATCCTCGTCCCCTGAGCGCGGGCGCGGTCAGCGCGGCAGCGTCTTCTTCATCACGACGTGCGGCACGCCCTGGTCGAGGAAGACGTCGCCGATCCGGGTGAAGCCGCGGTTCTTGTAGAACGCCTCGGCGGGCAGCTGCGAGTTGACGGTGACGTCGGAGATGCCGCGCATCGCCGCCATGCGCTCGAGCGCCTCGAGGACCATCGCGCCGATGCCGTGCTTCCGCTCTTCCTTCGCGACCGCCATCCGGCCGATCTGCGCGGTCCGCGAGTCCAGCCGCACGACGCGCCCGGTCCCGACGCAGCGTCCCTTCCCGTCGAGGGCGACGACGTGGTCGGCGTTGTAGTCGAAGGCGTCGCGGTCGAGGGGCCGCGGGATGTTCTGCTCGGTCTCGAAGACGTCGCGCCGGAGCTTGTACCCGGCGTCATGGTCGGCGGGGTTCGAGGCGAAGCGGACGGTGTAGGCCATGGCCGTGGAACGATACCCGGACTACGGAGCGGGCGGCCACCCACGCCCCGAGAGGAATCGCCGTGCCGCGTCGATGGCCCTCGGGGCCTCGCGGCTCGTGTGCGGCGAGTGGCCGGCGTCCACCCACTCGATCCGCGCCCGCGGGAGCGCGGCGTGGGCCGCCTCCACCTCGCCGGGCTCGGTGCGCGGGTCGCGCTTGCCGTGAAGGAGGAGCGCCGGGGCGCGGACCTCGGAGAGCCGCCCCGAGTAGACGTCGCGGCGCCCGCGCCGCCCCTCGTCGATGATGTCGAGCCAGGCCCAGCCGCCCGCGGCGAGGACCTCCTTCCAGGAGTCGCCGTGGTCGCGGCGGCAGGCCTCCACGACCGCGGGCCCGAACTTCTCGGGGTCGCGCACGGCCGTCTCGAAGAACTCGATGGACGCGTGCTTGAACGCGAGGAAGTGGACCGCCTCGAGGACGATCGCCGAGACCCGCTCCGGCGCGAGGAACGCGAGGTGGGCGGCGATGACCGCCCCGTCCGAGTGCCCCCAGAGCGCGGCCTCGCGGATGCCGAGGGCGTCCATCACCGCGAGGGTCTCCTCCGCCATCAGCCGGTGGAAGCCGCGGGGCAGGGCCGCGACGCGGCCGGAGCGCCCGTACCCGACCCGATCCGGGGCGATGACCCGGTGCGCTGGCGCGAGGGCCTCGATGGCGGCGTCGAAGGGGTACGCCTCGTAGCCCCAGCCGCCGTGCAGGATGACGATGGGTGAACCGGACCCCGCCTCCCGCACGAAGATCTCGGCGGGGCGGCCGGGGGCGAGGGGGGACTCGGGGAGCGTGACGGTGGGCACGGTCCACCTGTGTAGCGCGCCCTTCGCCTCCGGGCCACGGCCGGAGCGCTCAGGTCCACGGCGGCAAGCCGGTCCGCGTCATCCGCCGGACGAAGAGCAGGAAGTAGAGCATCCCGCGCCAGGGGCCGAGCGCGTCGACGAGCCCCCTCCCCAGCCCCGCTTCGCCGGGCGGCGGAGATCCGGGGACGAGTCGCGGGTCGCCCACCTCCCCGAGCGCCTTCGCCGCGGCGACGTCCCCCGGAGGGAACACGTCGAGCCGGCCGAAGTAGCGGAGGGCGAGGAGGTTCGCGGTCCAGGGCCCCACCCCGGGCACCTCCCGGAGCCGCTCGACCAGGGCGGGCGACGGCAGGTCCGCGAGGGCCTCCTCGGCGAGGGCGCCGGTCGCGACCAGGCCCGCGGCGCCCCGGAGCGCCCGCGTCTTCGCGCCGGAGAGCCCGGCCGCTCGCAGCAGCGCGTCGGGCGCGTCCGCGAGGCGCGCCGCGGGCGGGAACGGCCGCAGCACGGCGCCGCCGGCGTGGACCTCGGGGGAGAGCCCCGCCACGAGCCGCCGCAGGGTCGCCACCGCGGAGGCGAGGCTCACCTGCTGGAAGAGGATGACGCCGGCGAAGGCCTCGTGGAGCGAGGCGAAGCGCGGAGGCCGCAGGCCCCGGGCGAAGGGGAGCACCGGCGCCAGGGCGGGAATCCGGCGCGCCGCCGCGAAGAACGGCGCGACGTCCACGTCGAGGCCGAGCATCCGGCGCAGGCGCGCGCGCCACGGCCCGAGCGGGCCGGCGACCCCGTCCAGCTCGACGCGCAGCACCGGCCGCGCCGCGTCCTGGGAGACGGACCAGACCGCGGGGCCGTCCGGCCCGTCGAAGGCGCGCCAGTAGGCGCCTTCGTGCCAGACGTCCACCGGGCTCCCCGGGAGCCGCTGCAGGACCGCGACGGTCCGGTCGAGCCGGTAGGGCGCGGCGGTCTCGAGGATCAGCCGCCGGCCCCGGCGGCCGGCTGGCCGCCGTCCGGCGCGGGGCGCGTCGCCTCGTGCGCCTCCCAGCGCCGCCGGAAGTCGTCCGTGAGGTCGTCGTACTTCGGGTAGACGTCCTTCTTCGTCACGACCTGGAAGCAGAGGATGCACTGGTGGAGCCCGCCGGGGACCTGCCGCACCCATTGGACGTGATGCTGGCAGTTGAGCACGGCAGGGAGGTAATGCGGGGCGAGCGGGCGCGCACCTCGCGCGTCCGCCCGCCACCGCCGACCATCCGGGGCCCGCCGCCCCCGGCCCGACGCTACCGGAGCGCCTTCAGCGCCGCCGGGATGTCGGAGACGCCGAGGAAGACGGTCGCCTTCCGCGCGCCGCCCGTGCCCACGAACACGTGGGTGATGTTGACGCCCGCGCGACCGAGGGCGGCCGCCTTCTCGGCGAGCGCGCCCGGCTTGTCCGCGAGCTCCACCTCGACGACCTCCGTCTCCTCGACGGGCCAGCCCTTCGCGGCGAGCGCCTTCTTCGCGGCGGCGCTCTGCTCGGCGACGAGGCGGACGACGCCCTCGTTCCCCTCGACCCACGCGTTCACCGCGCGCAGGTTGATCTTCTTGTCGGCGAGCGCGCCGGCGACCTCGCCCAGCGCGCCCGGGCGATCCGCGACCCGCACCTTCAGCTCCTTCGCTCTCGGCACATGAACCTCCCTTTCGAAGGACATCGGACGCCACTGCGAGCGCGGCGGCAACATCACGCACGGGTGCACCGCAAGAGAACGCCCGGACCCGCAGGGCGGATCCGGGCGCGGGACCACGCGAGCCGGCGGGCGCTAGATCCGGAAGTGGCCGCGGACGCCCAGCAGGACCGTGCCGTGCCAGGTCCGGTCGAAGCCCGAGACCGAGTTGCCGCCCTGCTCGATGCTGTTGTACTTGCCGGTCGTGAGCTGGATGAACGGGCCGAACCCTGCGGTGCTGTTGGTGAAGTCGTAGCCGCCCTGGAGCCCGCCCTCCCAGCCGCTCGCGTTGGCCTCGCCGCCGGACCCCGGCGAGAGGTGCGTGCGCTCCCAGCCGAGGAGGACGCCCGCCCAGAGCTCCCGCTCGGAGCGGAGCGCGGCGTGGAGGACGGCCTGCGCGCCGACGCGGACCACGTTGGCGGAGCAGCTCCCCGGGCACCCCGACGGCGACGTCGCGAAGCCGTAGGAGAAGTAGCCTGACAGCTCCGCCGGGCCCGTGCGGAAGCCGAGATCCAGCTGGAGCGGGATGACGGACTTGATGAGGTCGCTCTGGTCCATGCTGGTCCCCCCCGCGTCGAACGCGGTGCCGTTGGGGAACCCGTAGCCGATGCGGAACCCGAGGAACGGCTCCTGCGCGGACGCGGTCGAGGGCGCGGCGGCGAGCGCGAGCGCGAGGACGGCGGGGGCGAGCAGCTTCTTCATGTGACTCCTCCCGGATGGTCGAAGCGGCGGTGGGTGCCGCTCGGGCTGACCTTACCGGGTTACCGGGCGCTCGTCAGTCGTCCTGACGCAGCGGCGGGGGTCCGGGCGTCCGGCCCCGTGCTATGGTGGGTTCCCCGCTTGATTCGAGCGGGGGCGGTCTTATGAAAGGACCGTCAGTCCGCAGACTTGGGGGCGAACTGGCTTCGACGGAGGACGGAAGGCGTCTGGTGCGCGCCGTGGTTGGTCAGCAGGCCACGTAAAAAGCCGACCAAGCAGAAACGCGAACGAGCCCATGGCTCTCGCGGCCTAAAAATAGGCCGTGCGTTCCCCCGGAAGCGCCGGGTACTGGGTGTGAACGTCAGCTCCGGCTGGACCCGGGCGGGAAGCGAGCCGCCTAGACCGGGTCGAGATGTAAGGGCGAGAACGTGAGCGGTTGCAGGCCCGGAGGTTGCCGCCCACGGATTCACTCCGGGATACGCGCGTAGTGCCAGTCACTGAAAGTCTTTCGGACCCGGGTTCGATTCCCGGCGCCTCCACTTACAACCCAGCCTCACGGCTGGGTTTTTCTTTGCGGTGTACCAAGGGCGCCGGGAAGCTGACCCGGAGCGTTCACGCAAGCTCGCGAAAGTACGCGCGGCCGGCTTGGTACACTCGGTACACGCGCCCGCCACGCCTGTTTGCAGCCGTTTGCGACCGTTTTCGCCACTCCGGGAATGGACCCGTCCATTTCGCGAAGATCCGCGGGGGTCAGCTGGCTCGTCACTTCCTGAGGATGCAGTGCGCCGACTCTTCACGGCCCGGCGTCGAGCGGAGCCGCGAGGGGCAGCTCGATGCCGAAGATGCAGCCCTTGCCCGGCAGGTTGTGGGCGTGGATCTCGCCGCCGTTCGACTGGGCCGCCCTCCGGCTGTTCGAGAGCCCCTGCCCGGGCGAGACGCGCTCGGCTCCCCGCCTTTCGCCGACTGGACGAGGATAGCTTCCACTCGTCTCGATCCCTCCGCACTCGTCCTCCACCTCGACGAACGCACGGCCGTTCTCGCGGCGCGTGCGAAGCGTGACGCATCCATGCGTGCGCGTGTTCTCGAACGCGTTCTGCAAGAGGCTCATCAGCGCAGACGCGAGGAGCCGCGGGTCGACGTCGACCGCTAGGGCGGGGTCACCGGGCTCGATCGTGAGCCGGATCTCCCGGCACTCCGCCTCCTGGTGCGCGGGCACGGCGACCTCGTGGACGAACGCCGCGAGCGACACGCGCGAGGTGGCCGCGAGGCCGACCGCCGGAAGCCTGGTCTCGATGAGGTCGCCGAGGCGGGCGAGGCTGCGGCCGAGGGCGTCCCCCGCTTCTCCTCCGATGTCGGCCTTTCCCGTCCTGAGCGCCCGGAACGACAGCAGCGCCGTCTGGAGCTGGTTGCGGAGGTCGTGGCCCACCTGCCCGAGCCGTTCGACCTCGCGGTGGGAGGTCGCCTCGTCCTTCAGGCGCGCGTAGGCCGCGACCGCGTCGGCGCTCGCCTGATCGATGCAGCGGTCCAGGGCGCGGAGGTCCTCAGGGACGACCGACCGCCACTGCGCGGAGGCGAGCTCCGCGATCGCCTCGCGGAGATCACCGTAGTCGTGGACAATCTGCGAGACGGTCCACCCCTTCTCCAGCAAGGCGCCCGCGTGGCGGACGGCGGCCGAGCCGGTGCCGGCTTCGGCGGCGGACGCCGTGCTCGGCTCGCTCCGCAGCGACGGGTGTTCCCGCCGCTCCGCCGCGAGCCGGATGAGCGCCGGCGGCATCTCCGCGACCGGGAGGACCTGCTCCACCATGGCGGTGGCGATCGCGGCCGCCGGCATGCTCTCGTACCGGGCGTCGCCGGGGAGCTGCGCGAAGGTCCGGCCCCCGTACGCTTCACGGCCGCGATGCCGAGGGCGCCGTCGGACCCCGTCCCCGAGAGCACGATCCCGACGGCGTTCTCGCGCTGGTCCTCCGCGAGGGAGGTCAGGAACGCGTTCACCAGCAGGCGAACGCCCTTCGAATCGAAAGGGACGAGCCGCAGGGCGCCGCCCTCGACGGCCAGGCCCGAGCCGGAAGGGATCACGTACACGCGGTCGCGCTCGACGCGCTGACCGTCCGTGGCGGTCACCACCGGGAGCTTCGTGGCGCGCGCCAGGATGTCGGCGAGGCCGCTCTCGTGCTCCGGGGAGAGGTGCTGCACCACGACGTGGGCGAGGCCGCTGTCCGGGGGGATGCGCTCGAAGAAGCGCTCGAGCGCCTCGAGGCCGCCCGCGGACGCGCCGATGCCCACCACGAGGAGGCGCTCGCCCTCCTTCGCGCGCCACTCGGCCCCCTGCGCGTCGCTCAGCGGCCCCGGCAGCGTGGGTGTCCTGTCGTCCGAAGCCCGACCGGGCGTGGAATCGATCGCCGGCGCCGCGCTGGCAGCTCGGTCCGCGGCGCGTGGCGCCTCGCGGAACATCACTCAGAGGCGAGCTGCCGCTGGCAGCTCCGGCAACCGCCAGAGCCCTGTGCCGTCCCCTTGACGCGTCCAGCCGCAGTGCCCGAAGGGGCGGGCCCCGCCCCTGCCGCTGACCGACTCGCGGCCGCCTGCGTTCGTCTGGCGCCTTTCTTGGGCCACCCGCGCGGGCGCGGCTCGCGTTAATAGAAGGAGCCTCTTGTTGCGTGAGCCCCTTTCGGAGCGCCGCACATGTCGTCAGGGAACCGAGAACCTCCTCCTGGCCGAAGGGCCACGGCCGCCGAGCTGTTCCAGCGGCTCTGGGACGAGGTGGCGGACCTCGTCGGCACGGCGGCGACCGCTGCGCTCCTGCGGCGAGCCCTGAAGCGGGCATCGGCGAAGCAGCCGGAGCTCGCCGGGGTCATCCTGAGGCGGGAGGGGCTCGAGTACGCGTGGGTGCTCCCCGCCGCGTGGCACGATCCGGAGCGGCGCGACGCCGTCACGCACCTGCGACTGCTGGTGCGCGACGATCTCCACCCGCTGTTCCGCGAGCTCGCCGGCCCGGTGATCGGGCGCCGGCTCGCGCAGGCGCCGGAGCTGGTCGAGGCGGGCCTCGCCGGCGAGGAGGTGACCGATGAGCGGTGAAGACCAGGCGCTCCGGATCGAGCGCGTGAGCACCGGCGTGGCGGGGCTCGACGAGGTCCTGGGCGGCGGCATTCCGGCGAGCTCGATCACGGTCGTGTCGGGCGAGCCCGGCTCCGGCAAGACGGTCCTCGCGCTCCAGATGCTGTTCAATGCGGCCCGCCAGGGGAAGCGCTCGCTGTACTTCACCACGCTCTCCGAGCCGTCGCTGAAGCTCGTGCGGCACATGCAGGGGTTCCGGTTCTTCGATCCTCGGCTGCTGGACGAGCGGGTGCGCATCGTGGATCTCGGCTCGATGCTCCGCGCCCACGACCCCGAGACCGCGCTCGCGACGGTCGCCGAGCGCGTCGAGGAGGTCGAGCCCGACCTCGTCGTGATCGACAGCTTCAAGGCGCTGCACGACCTCTCCGACCAGCCGCTGCGGACGCGGACGCTCACCTACGACCTTGCGGTCCAGATGGCGAGCTGGGGCGCGACCACGCTCCTCGTCGGCGAGTACACGGCCGCCGACGTGGGGACGGCTGCCGGAGTTCGCGATCGCGGACGGGATCGTGCGTCTCGGGACGGCGCCGCACGACCTGACCCGCATCCGCGAGCTCGAGGTCCAGAAGCTGCGCGGCTCCAGGTTCGTGCCCGGCATCCACCTCTTCGAGATCGGGGAGGACGGCATCGCGTTCTTCCCGCGCGTCAGCTCGCCGGCGGTCCCTGCCGCGGAGCTCACTGCGCGGATCGGCACGCGACGCCGCTGTCGACCGGGGTCACGCAGCTCGACGCCCTCTTCCGCGGCGGCCTCCCGGCGGCGAGCAGCACCACCCTCATGGGCGGCACGGGCACGGGCAAGACGCTGCTCGGCCTCCACTTCCTCGTGGAGGGCGCGCGCCGCGGGGAGGCCGGGGTGCTGTTCACGCTCGAGGAGACCCCGGATCAGCTCCGGGACGTCGCGAGCAAGTTCTCGTTCGGCTTCGCAGCGCTCGAGGAGAAGGGTCTCCTGCACCTCCGCTACACCTCGCCCATCGAGCTCTCCACCGACCGCTTCCTCCACGAGGCGCGCCGGGAGATCGAGCGCCACGGCGCGAGGCGCGTCGTCGTCGACAGCCTCTCGAGCCTCGCGCTCGGGGCCGTCAACGAGCGCCGGTACAAGGAGCTCGTGTACGCCCTCGCGAAGCACCTCCGCGCGGCCGACGTGACGCTCGTCATGACGCTGGAGATCGCCGAGCTGCTCGGCAGCGGGCAGCTGTCCGGCCACGGGGTGTCGTTCGCGAGCGACAACGTCGTCCAGCTCCGCTACGTCGAGCTCGGCGGACGCCTCGACCGCGCGATCTCGGTCATCAAGGCGCGCGGCGTCGACGTGGACACCGAGGTGCGCGGGATGACCATCGGACCGCACGGCGTGGAGGTCTCGGAGCGCGCGCCGTTCAAGGACATGCGCGGCGTGCTCACCGGCATCCCCATCGCGGCCGGGAAGCCCACGTCATGACCCGGCTCCGCACGGCCTCGGTCCTCGCCGACATCGCGCACGCGCTCGGGTCCGGCCAGGATGCGGAGACGCGCATCCGCCTTGCGCTGGTCGCCCTCCGCCGGCTCGTGCCACTCGACCGGTGCGTCGTCGTGAACGACGCCGCCGGGGACGCGCCCCGGCTCCTGGTCGAGCCGCCGCTGCCCGAGCCCGAACGCCGGCGCACTGGAGGTCAAGGCGGAGGCGCTGCTCGCCTCGCTCGTCGACCGCGCGCTGGCCGCGTTCGGGCCCATGACAGCCGGGGCGGGGTCGCACCTCGCGGTGCCGCTCGTCGCGCTGGACGAGGTCGCCGGCGTCCTCCTCGTCGAGCGCGAGCGGCGACGCGTACAGCGAGCAGGACCTCCAGCTGCTCTCGGTGGTCGCCTCGATGCTCGGCGCCTACCTCGCGTCTCTCCGGCTGCACGCCGAGGAGCGCCGGGCGGCGCAGGAGCTTCGCGACGCGCTCGACAGGCGGACGCATTTTCTCGAGCATGCTCTCGCACGAGCTCCGGAACCCGCTCGGGCCCATCGGGAACGCGCTTCACGTGCTCGAGCGCGTGGCACGCCCGGCAGCGAGAAGCGAATGGGACATGCGCGGCATCATCTGCCGGCAGTTCAAGCCAGCTCGCGAGGCTCGTCAACGACCTGCTCGACGCCACCCGCCTCGCGAAGCGGCAAGATGCAGGTCCGCTGCGCGCGCATCGATCTCGCCGAGGTCGTCGAGCGCACCGTCAGGACCACCGGCCGCTGTTCACCCGCAGCGGCGTCGGCCTCGACCTGCGGGTCGCCGAACAGGCCGCTGTGGATGGACGGCGACGCCGCCCGGCTCGCGCAGGTGGTCGGCAACCTGCTCACGAACGCAGCCAAGTTCACGAACCCCGGCGGGCGGGCGGAGGTCTCGGTCGCCCGCGAGGTGCCGGGGACCGCCGTCGTGCGCGTCCGCGACGACGGGGTCGGGCTCGCGCCGGACGTCCGCAGCCGGCTCTTCGAGCCGTTCGCCCAGGGCGCCGACACGTTCGATCGGAACCGAGGCGGGCTCGGGCTCGGGCTCGCGCTCGCGAAGGGGCTGGTCGACCTCCACGGCGGCACCATCGCCGCCCGCAGCGACGACGTGGGTCGCGGCGCGGAGCTCGTCGTCACCCTCCCGCTCCTGGCAGGAGGCGGAGACGCCGGCAGTGCCGGCGGGGAGCCACAGCGTCCACTGACCCGAGGTTCGGGAAGGGACCGGAGGCGAGAGCCCCGGACGTCCCTCGCCTCACCGGGCGCCGGCATCACGCGCTCGCGGGCGCGCGGCCGGGTCGGGCCATCTCCAGCTGGCGCAGGAGAGCATCGCGCCACGGAGGCCAATGCTCCCGCACAAGCGACACGCCTGGATCCAACGGCGGTCCCTTCGCGGGGCCGCGGCCTCCTCTCCGAGCGCAACGACCCGTGCGCCCTTCTCGATGAAATCCCGGGCGCCGACGAGGCCGCCGCGGACGGCGCCAATCGTAAACTCGAAGTGATGAACGTCTCCGCGCGCCGGGTCCCCCGATTCGGAGAACCAAGTCGCGCCCGACCACGTACCGAACTTCGCGCGGCGCGATTGCACCGCCTGGGGGCGGCACTCGAGACGCCGTGGCCGACGGAGGTGAAGCGTGCCCTTTGCGTCAATCTCGACTTGGCCAAGGAAGTCGTTCGGCGTTTGTGCGCGAAGACTCGTGATTCCGTTCTTGCACGCCACCTCGACGCTGAAGGCCCCGAGAGGAATGATGGAGGGGTCTTGATACGCCCTGGTGAGCGCTTCGTATTCCGCCCGGCTCACGTCCATCTGTTCGTGATACGGGAGGCTCTGTGTCCGGCTTCGAGATCAGCTCGCGACGTAAGCTTGGAACCAGTCCTGCTTCCTTGCCACGGCGTCTGCGAATCGGACTTGGACGCCAGCGAGCTCCTCGGAATACCGAACGTGAACGCTTCGGCGCAGTACGAGCCGCTTGGCACCATCTTACCAAGAAAGCACGAAGGTGAACCCCCACGCGCCGTGGAGGGACAGGCGAGGGACGCGCACGCGACCGCGAGCGCCGTCTTGATTCCGAGGTGCACGACGACCCCCTGTCCACCGTCTCTTCGCCGGAAGGCGACGGCAGAACGGTACCACCGCCGCAGCGAGGTACTCGCAGTAAACCGAACCGTACGAGCGGGTCTGAGAGCCCACGACTTGTGGGCACCATGGGCTCGATGGGCTCTCGTTGGACATCGCGAGAGCCCACGATGTCCCGAGATGTCCTCTCGGAGAGCCCATCGAGAGGACAAAGACCGGAATTCGATTCCCGGCGCCTCCACTTCAGAAGCCCCGGATTTTCCGGGGCTTTTTTCTTTTCGGACCCTCGGGCCCACAACCCGGGTCCTTCAGCCGCGGAGTGGCGACGCGGGTTGTTCGCAGCGCCCGTAGCGTATATGTTACGCCTGTCATGGCGACCAAGACGGGGTTCGACAAGTTCCTCGACGAGAAGCTCCGCGACTCCGGTTTCCGCGAGGAGTTCGAGGTCGCGCGTGCCGAGATCGCCGCGACGGACGCCCTCATCCGCGCGCTCGAGGGCGCCAGAGCGGGCCGCGGCATCACGAAGGCAGAACTCGCGCGGCGGATCTCGGTGAAGCCCGAGATCGTCCGCCGCCTGCTCACCGACGCTGGCGGGAACCCGACCGTCAGCACGGTCCTCAAGGTGGCGACCGCGCTGGACTACCACCTCGAGCTCGTACCGAACCGCGGGCGTCGCGCGGCACCCGTGCCCGAAGCCGCGCGCCAGGCGCGGGCCCCTACCGGAGCACCGACCGCGGCACGCGCGACCGGTACTCGTCCCCGAGCTGCCGCACGCGCGCGTAGTCGCGCTCGGTGAACGTCGTCCGGAACGGCTTCTCCATCCCGGTGAGCACGACGATGCTCGGGCCGCCGAGGCCGAGCCGCGCTCCGTCACGCTCGAGCACGCAGAACAGCCGGTAGTGGCGCCGGTCGCGTCCGTCGACGCGGACCTCGTAGTACCCGGCCATCGTGCCGTGCATCGCCTCCCAGTAGCCGCCGCCGGCGAACGCGTTCGGCGGCGCCTCGGCGACGGCCTTGAGCACCGCAGCCATCCGCGCCGCGACCGGGCAGCGGTCGAGGAAGTCGCGCCCGGGGACCGTGCGCGCTGCGTCGTCGTCCGGCATGCCGCTGGAAGAAGTGGATGCGCCACGGCGCGGAGCGCTGCTCTTGGCCGCGACCTCCTGACGCTCTCCTGGACGGCGTGCTCCCCCTCGACACGTTCTAACGTATCATCGGGCGGGTGACACGGCTGACGAGGTGCGCCCTCGCATGATCCCCGCCGGAATCGCGCACGAGTTTGCGTACCCGTACCGGCCCGATGTCGTCTGGTCGCGCCCTCACGGACCCCGGTCGCGTTGGGTCTGGCTGGAACCTCATGGACCGTCAAGCCCGGAATGGAACCGATCCGGGTGGTCGCGTCTCCGAACGGGCGAGAGCCGATTCAGGTGTCTTCACCGGACCGCCGGGGTCCTTTCGGGAAGCGGTGCTGGGAAGTTCCGCGAGGTCCAATCCGCCCTTCGAGGACCTCGATGCCCCGTATCGCCTCGTGTTGCGGTGGGTGCTTGGCTCCGCGCGAGGCACCGAGCACGGGGTCGGCATGCTCGAGACGACCGACGCAGGCGTATACGCGCCTGACTGTTCCGCCACGCGAGGGTTCCCCTCTACACGAACTACGGCGCGTACGAGGGGCTCGGCCGGTACAGCTCTGGGCCAGGTACGCGACGACGCCGCGAACGTCGGGACGCACCTCGAGCGCGCGCTGCCGGTCGCGCTGGCACGCGGTTGCCGCCGGGCGTATTCCGTCGCGCGAGGATGCCAGGCTCGCGATGATCTGGTAAGTAGCTAGCCTTCGCAGAGGGCACCGGAGTCGGACGTCGGTAGAGCGCGTCCGATGCAGGCCGCACGCGTGCGCGTGCGCCCGAACGGACGCGCGGCACGGATGTAGAGAGTCGCGCCCAGAGCTTGTGGGCATCGTGGGCTCTCGATGGGCTCTCGTGGGCCATCGCGAGCGCCCACGATGTCCCGAAATGGGCTCTCGGAGAGCCCATCGAGCGCCCAAAGACCGGAATTCGATTCCCGGCGCCTCCACTTCACAACCCAGCCTCGCGGCTGGGTTTTTTCTTGCGGTGTACCAAGGGCGCCGGGATTCTGCCCCGGGGCGCTCACGCAAGCTCGCGAAAGTACCCGCGACGCGCTTGGTACACTTGGCACACCGCACGGTCACGTCCGTTTGCAGCCGTTTGCGTCCGCGGCCGCGCTTCCGACTCGCCCTCGATCACGGCGAACGGCGTGAACCCGCAAGCGCACCTCCACAAGCCGTTCGCGGTTCGAGCTTCAGGCCGCCGCGCGGTCGTCGCTCTCGAACGGCGTGCCGCCGGTCGGCCAGTCGACCTCGACGGCGAGCGCGTGCAGCTGCCGCTTGAGCTTCTCCTTCGCGCGGATCTCGAGCTGACGCGCCCGCTCCCGGCTGAAGCCGAAGTGGTCGCCGAGCTCCTTCAGGCTCATCGGCTCGTCGCTCATGACGCGCTGCTCGACGATGAAGCGCTCGCGCGCGTCGAGCTGGGCGAGGGCCGCGGCGATGCCGCCCCGCAGCATCGTCCGCTCCTGCGCCGCCGAGACCTCGTGATCCTGCGCCGGCCCCTCGCCGGCGAGGAAGTCGATGTGTGCGGAGGCGCCATCGTCGCCCATCGGCGCGTCGAGCGAGAGGTCCCGCCCCATGCGCTGGCTCATCTCGACCACCTCGCCGGGCTTCACGCCGAGCTTCGTCGCGATCTTCGCGACGTCCTCGCCGTCGGAGTCAGCCCCGTGCCCGACGCTGGCCTTGTCGAGCTCGCGCTTCGTGCGGGCGAGGGAGAAGAAGAGCTTCCGTTGCGCCTGCGTCGTCCCGAGCTTCACGAGCGAGAACGACTTCAGGATGTGGTTCTGGATGTACGCGCGGATCCACCACACGGCGTACGAGATGAACCGGATGCCCCTCTCCGGATCGAACTTCTGCACCGACTTCATGAGGCCGATGTTCCCCTCCTGGATGAGGTCGGACACGCTGAAGCCGTAGGACCGGTACTCGTAGGCGACCTTCACGACGAACCTGAGGTTCGCGGTGATGAGGCGGTGAGCGGCCCGGGTGTCGCCCTTCATGTAGGCGCGGGCGAAACTCTGCTCTTCCTCGACGGTCAAGAGCGCGTGCTGGTTGATCTCGGAGATGTACAGCCTGAGGGAGTCGGACGCGCTGGGACGGGGACCGCTGTTCATTTCGCCTCCTGGGCGCCGCCAGCATGACGGCGAAGACCCCGCGCGGTAGAGCAACGCGAGTGCCAAGAGGGACGGCGCCCGAGAGGCGTGCGATTTCATGCCCTTGAGTGAGCGCACTCACGGTGTATTGACGCGCATCAACCGTTACTTACAGTCTGGCCCGGAAGAAGCTCCCCCGCCGGGATTCTTGTTGGGTATTTCCGGCTGTACTTCTTTCAGGGTCGCGGACCAGGCGTCGCCCTCGACGCCTTCGACGACGCGTAACAGCTGGCGGGCCGGATGCGTCCGGCCGCCAGGGCGCATGGTGAAGCAGTCGATGATGCGCGCTACCCCGGTCTCGGTGGTGAAGGTCGTCTCGAGCACGTTGGTGTCTGGGAGATAGCGCCGCGCAACCTTCTTGCCCTCAAGCGGCGTGAGCGCGAAGGTTCCGCCCTTGTCGGCGTCCAGCAGCTTGCAGAACACGGGGCTTGCGTCGAAGCGGGCCATGCACGCCCAGTCGACCGCGCCCGCCCTGGAGATCAGCGCGGAGCCGTGGCAGTCGCCTATCAGCGCGTAGTCGCCTATGGGGACGTAAGCCACACCGTCACTCCTACCGCCCAGGGCGGTCGTGCCGCTGTGAGCGTCGCGTCTGGATGGCATCTCGAGGAGGGCCTCCTTTCAGACCCGCTGGCGCACCGTCACGTTTCCGCGCGCATCCTCGATGAGAACGGTGTCGGCCATCCCCAGGAAGAGCCCGGTCCCCACCACGCCGGGGATGGCACCGATGTGCTGCTGGAGCACGACCGGATCGGCAATCGGCTCCACGGCGCAGTCGAGGATGTAGTTCCCGTTGTCGGTGACGAATGGGACCCCACCGTCCATCCGGCGTCGCGACGGGCTGCCCAGCCCGCTGAGCCGCCGGGCACACGACGCCCATCCGAACGGGACGACCTCGACCGGCAGCACGCCCCGCGTCCCGAGGATCGCGACGAGCTTCTCAGGTCCCGCAAGGATGACGAGCCGTCGCGAGGCGGCCGCCACGATCCGCTCCCGCACGAGAGCGCCGCCGTAGCCCTTCACGAGGTCGAGCACGGGGTCGATCTCCATCGGCGCCGTCCACGTCGAGGTCGAGCTCGCCGACGTCCTCGAGCGACACGAGCGGGATGGCGAGGTCGCGCGCGGCCGCCTCGGTCGCGTGTGACGTGGCGACGCAGCAAACGTTGAGGCCCTGCCGCACGCGGTCCGCGAGCGCAACCAGGAACGCGCTCGCGGCGCGCCCGGTCCCGAGCCCCACCGCGCTGCCGTCTTCCACGAGCTCCGCCGCCTGGCGTGCCATCGCCTCTCCGTGGATCATGCGCGCTCACCCCTTCGGGTCGCGGCTCGGTTCTAGCGCTTCCCCCGCGGCGTTTCCCGAGTCTGCGAGGATGTACTTCTCGACGGCCTCGGCGAAGCCGTCTTCGGCATTCGAGCCAGTGACGCGGCGGGCGGCGCGCTGCACATCGGTGCTCGCATTGCCCATCGCGATGCTGAGGCCGCTCAGCGCGAACATCAAGACGTCGTTCGGCATGTCGCCCATCGTCGCGATCCGCACGGCCGGAACGTTCAGGAGCTCCGAGAGCCGCCTGACGACCGCGCCCTTGTTGGCGTTCGGGTGCGTGACGTCGAGGTAGTACGGCTGAGAGCGCGCGGCCGACACGTGATCGCCGAACTGCCGGCGAACGTCCGTCTCGCAGCGCGCTACGGCCTCGAGGTCGTCGCCGACGCCGACGATCTTGACGATCCCTTCGTTCAGGTCGTCGAAGCTGGGCACCACCGTCGGCGCGAATCGAACCGTGCGCTGCTCGCGATCGACGTGCGGCGCCGTGAGCGTGCGAATGAACCAGTCCGCGCCGCGATACACCCACACGTCCAGCTGGTGCCGGCCGATGGCCTCCACGATCTGCCCGACGATCGCGGTCGGCAGGTTCTGCGCCTCGATCGGCGACAGGTCGGGGTGAACCAGCATCCCCCCGTTGAACGCCGCGATCGGCGTCGTCAGCCCGAGCGGACCGACCAGCATGCTCAGGCCGCGCGGGGGTCGCCCGCTGGTGATGGCGAAGGCGACGCCTGCCGCCCGCAGCGCGAGCACCGCTCGGCGCGCGCGCTCCGTCAGCTCCTTGTCCGGCGTGACCAGCGTGCCGTCCACGTCGGCGATGACCAACCGGATCTTGCTCACGGGAGCACCCGCTCGATCGCCTCGTGGAGGACGGCGAGGCCTCGTCCGACGTCTGCGCCGAGATGAACGCGCAGGGCGCGGCGGTCGCGCTGCGCCAGGACGCGGAAGTCGCCGCGCGCCTGGGCAGCCTTCACGACGCCAAAGGTGAAGCGGTGGCCCGGGACCGGCAGGTCGTGCGCATCGTCGCAGGTCAGCTGCAGGAACACGCCGCTGTTCGGTCCGCCCTTGTAGGCCTGTCCGGTCGAGTGGAGGAAGCGAGGACCGAAGCCGACACAGGTGGCCACGCGGCGGAAATCCCGGACCGCGCGCCTGATCGCCTGCAGCGGGCGGTCATGCGCGTCGTTGCGCTCGACGTAGGCGAGGAGCGCGAGGTAGTCGCCACGCTGCAGACGCTCGAGATGGGCCTTCAGGTAACCGTGCAGCGTCCTGTCGGAGCCGGCCGCCTGCTCGAGCGCGGCGCGGTTCCTCTCGTCGGCGAACAGCTCGAGCGCACCGTCCTGGTAGAACGGGCGCTCTTGCGGCAACTCGCCGGTCTTCTCGTACGCATCGGTCAGCGCGCGCGCCGCGGCCTTGCTCGCTTCCACGCCGGGTTGATCGAAGGGGTCGATGCCCAAGATCGAGCCGGCCACCGCGGTGGCGATCTCCCGGATGAAATGGAGCCAGACCGACTGACCGTACCGTTGATGAAGCTCCTTCACGAAGAAGACCAGGGCATCGGACGAGGCCCGCGCCATCAGTGCTTCTCTTCGTGTCCGCCGAACTCGTATCGCAGCGCGGACAGCAACTTGTTGGCGAAGTCCTCCTCGCCGCGCGAGGCGAAGCGCTGCGCCAGCGCGGTGCTCAGGACCGGCGCGGGCACCCCCTCGTCGATGGCCGCCTTGAGAGTCCAGCGCCCCTCGCCCGAGTCGGACACGCGGCCCGCGAACCCGCCAAGGTCAGGGCTCTTCTTCAGCGCTGCGGCGGTCAGGTCGAGGAGCCAGGAGCCGATGACGCTGCCGTGCCGCCATGTCTCGACGATGTCGGGGAGGTTCAGGTCGTACTGGTAGAGCTCGGGGTGTCGGAGCGGGGTGGTCTCGGCATCGGCCACGTGCTCGGCGTTCCCGGCGTTGGCTTGGCGAAGGATGTTGAGCCCTTCGGCGTACGCCGCCATGATCCCGTACTCGATCCCGTTGTGGACCATCTTGACGAAGTGCCCGGCCCCCGCCGGCCCGCAGTGGATGTAGCCTCGCTGCGCGGTGCCGTTGCCGTCCTGCGCCTTGGTCGAATCGTCGACGCCGGGCGCCAGCGCGGCGAAGATGCCGTCGAGCCTCTTCACGATGGCCGGCTCACCGCCAATCATCTGGCAGTAGCCGCGCTCGAGGCCCCAGACGCCGCCCGAGGTGCCGACGTCGACGTAGTGGATGCCCCGCTCGCCCAGCGTCTTCGCGCGGCGGATGTCGTCGTGATAGTAGGAGTTGCCACCATCGATGACGGTGTCGTCGGCGGCGAGCAACGGCGCGAGCTCGGTGAGGGTGGAATCGACGACCGCGGCCGGCACCATGATCCAGATCGCGCGCGGCGCCTCCAGCTTGGCGATCAGCTCGGCGAGCGAGCGGGTCGCCGTCGCGCCGGCCTTGGCCAGATCGAGCGCCGCCGGTGGATGAATGTCGAACACCACGCACTCGTGGCCGGCCCCGAGGAGGCGGCGAACCATGTTGGACCCCATCCTTCCGAGCCCGACCATTCCCAGCTTCATCTCGTCCTCCTCGTTTGGCACCGGCAGCGCGCGCTCCGGACCCGGTGTGTCACGCGGTGTTCGGCGCTCGCGTCGGGCGCTCATGACGCCGGCTCGAGCCGCGCGGCAGCATCGGAGTCGACCAGCCAGAGCAACTCGCCGCGGCTCGGCTGGATCCGCTGCGCCGGCAGGGCCTCCGTGCCCGGTGTTCCCTGCAACACCTGCCTCAGCCGGTCCGCCTTGCCTGCCCCGCTGACCAGGAAGACGACCTGCGCGGCGGCATTGATGATCACCGGCGTCAGCGTCAGGCGCCACGGCGCGACCCCCTCGACCTGGTTCGCCATCACCCATCGCGTCCTCTCCGATACGGGAGCCGTTCCAGGGAACAGTGACGCGGTGTGGCCGTCGGCGCCCATCCCAAGCAGGACGAGGTCGAACCGGGGCGGAGATGCGCCCTTGCGCGCATCGAAGACCTCGCGCAAGAGCTGCTCGTAGCTCGCGGCCGCCCGGCTCGGCTCCTCTTCGCCGCGCATGCGGTGCACGTTCTCCGGCGGCGGCGCGACCGCATCGAGCAGCGTCTCCCTCGCCATGCGGTAGTTGCTCTCGGCGTGGTCGGGCGGAACGCAGCGCTCATCCCCCCAGAAGAAGTGGACGTGCGGCCAGTCGACGCGCGTGGCGAATCGCCCGCTCGCCAGGAGCGTGTACAGCCGGCGCGGCGTGGAGCCGCCCGAGAGCACCCATGTGAAGCGGCCTCTGCTGGTGATCGCTTCCCTGGCGGCGTCGACGATGCGCTCCGCGGCCGCCTCCATCAACGACTCGCGATCACCGAGGACCACGGCGCGACGGTTCTCGCGATGGTTCTGTAGGCCAGGGGCCATCGGCGCGACACACCGTCCGCGACACACCGTTGGTGAAACATGGGGGCGCGCTCTTCGGGAATCAACCGAATGATGCGATGAAGCCAGGAGTCACCCACACGGCCGATCGACCAGAAGCTCCTCCGGACGGGGGGCATGGCGCCGGCCCCGAAGCGGTGCAGCTCTCGTTCGTCTGCAGTACGAAGATGGGTCGTGGGGTCGCCCTCAGGACGAGCTGGGCGTCATCTTCGAGCCGTTTCGGCGCGGCAGGCGGGTCACGAGCGGCATCCCTGGCCTCGGCATCGGGCTCGCCACGTCCCGGAAGATCGCTGAGCTGCACGGCGGACGGCTCAGCGTCATGAGCACGCCAGCGACTGAGGTCGAGTAGAGGGATCTCCCAAGACCGAGCGCTTCCAAACAAGGCGCAGCGGCACGACGACACACAGACACTGCTGGTCCTTTCCCGGGCGGCACCGTCCTGCGATACCGCGTCTCTCAGTCGCTATTTCGCCCGTGGTCCGGATGGATCGAAGCGACCAGCGCCTCCGTCCCCGACGCGACGTTGCGGAGCTGCAGCGGCGACTCGATACGCGTGCGCGGCAGGTATCTCCCGTCGTCGAGCCGCTGGATGAAAGTCAGCAGGTGCTCGCGCACCGCACAGCGTAGATCCCAGTTCCGGCTCGCGTCCGCCGACGACACGAGCGCTCGTAGCTCGATGGAGCGGTCGGATGCATCCGTCGCCTGAAGCCCCGCGACCTTCCCGTCCCACTCGGTGCGCGTCGCCACGAACCGCTCGAGCTCGCGCCGGACCACGCCGACCGGCAACCGGTAGTCTGCCCGGACGAGGACGGTCCCGAGGATGTCCGACCCGGCGCGCGTCCAGTTCTGCAGCGGCGCGTCGAGGATACGGGTGATCGGGACGACGAGGCGCCTCAGGTCCCAGATCTTCACGACGACGTAGGTGAGGGTGATCTCCTCGATGGTGCCCCACTCTCCCTCGATGACGACGACATCTCCGACCCGCACCGGCTGCGTGATCGAGATCTGCAGGCCCGCGAGGAGCGTCGCGATCGTCCGCTGCGCCGCGAGCCCCACGACGATGCCCGCGACGCCGGCCGAAGCGAGGACCGAGGTCCCGACCGCTCGGAGCGCGTCGAACTGCAGCAGGACCAGCGCGCCCCCGAGGACGACGACCACGACGCCGATGATCCGCTTGAGGACCAGGATCTGCGTCAGACGAGCGCGAGCGGCTCCGTCCGCGCTGCCCCCCGATATGCGGTCCACGAACAGCGCGGCCCCGAACGTGACAGCCCTCAGCACCGCCCAGCAGAACAGGAAGACCACCGCGATGCGCAGCAGCTGATCCATCCCCTGCTGCGCCGGAACGGCGAGATGCAGCGCCCTCACCGCGACGGCGAAGGTGCTGGTCGCGAGCAGCAGGCGGGCTGGCCCGGAAGCTGCGTTCACCAGGAGATCATCCCAGCGGAAGCTGGTCCGGCGCGCGACGCGCAACATGAGCCGCCGAGCGATGGCGCCGATCGCGAGGGCCGCGAAGAGAGCGAGCGCGAGCGCCACGGCCAGCCCTACCCACTGCCACGCCTGGATCTCGAGGAACCGCACCTCCATCAGCAGCGGTGGCACCCGATCGCCGATCCAGCCGGGCCCATGCGCCGCGTAGAGCGACGGGATCGCGGCGACGAGGCCAGGTCCGACTCGCCACGCACCGTTCGTCCGGACGAGCCGGACGGGCACTCGACTCCTGCCGAGCGGCACCGCCCCGACCACGTCCGCATCGGGACCGTCGGACGCGTCCCCGGCAGGATCATCGGAGATGCGGTCCCAATCCAGCCAGAGCTCCTGATCGAGCACGAACGCGAGCTCCCTCGCGAGCCGCACCCCTTCGACGCCCCGGTGCGCTTCCGGCACCGCGCCCAGCTCGAGAACACCGCTCGCAGACGCGAAGTCTCCGGCCCTCGCCGCATCGACGAACGTCCGGAGGGCCTGCCGTGGCGAGCTCAGCACCGCATCCGCGACGCCCGGTGCGCCTCTCGCCGTGAACGCGACGCCCAGCAACAGGAGAGCTGAGAGACGTCGAATCCTGGACGCGAGGATCGGTCTGCGCTGGAGGGACCGCATGTCGCCATCCCTTTCGTCGGGGAACGACCACGAGAGAGCGCTCCGAAGCGCGAACGCGCGCCAGCTCCGGGGCGATCCGCGACCCGGATTGGAGTACCGCAGCCGACTGCTACCCTCCGGGAGAGTGATCCCGCTCGCGCCGGTGGATCGTCGACACGTCGATGCCCAGGATCTCCGCGGCGCGCGTCTTGTTGCCGCCGCAGCGCGCAATCGTCCACGTGATGTACGCATCTTCGAGCTCCCGAAGCCTCATGGGGCTCTCCTTCGCGGATTCCAGCGGAGAGGGGCCGGGCTCGAGTCGCGGACCGAGCCGCCGAACGTCCTCGACGCCGATCTCCTCCGTGGGCGAGAGGATCACCAGCCGCTCGATCACGTTCTCGAGCTCTCGAACGTTCCCGGGCCAGGGATAGGAGGCCAGCACCTCCACGGCGGCGCCGGCGATCCGCCTCGCTCGCGCCGCCGGGTTGCGCCGGCGCGCTCTGGCAACGAAGCACTCCACGAGCGCCGGCACGTCCTCGAGACGGCTCCGGAGCGACGGGACAGAGATGGAGACCACGTTCAGCCGAAAGAAGAGGTCTGCCCGGAACTGTCCGGCGTCGACCCGCTTCTGCAGGTCCTGGTTCGTCGCCGCGACGACCCTCACGTCGACGCGACGGACGGTGTCGGAGCCGACTGCACGGACCTCTCCGTCTTGGAGGACGCGGAGCAGCTTCGCCTGGAGCGCCGCCGGCATGTCCCCGATCTCGTCGAGGAAGAGCGTTCCGCCGTCGGCCTCGACGAAGAGGCCCCGCCGCTGCGCCGTCGCGCCCGAGAAGGCGCCGCGCGTGTGTCCAAACAGCTCACTCTCCAGCAGCGCCTCGGGGATGGCCGTGCAGTTCACCGCGACGAAGGACTGATCGGCCCGCGGGCTCTTCGCGTGCAGCGCCCGCGCCACGAGCTCCTTCCCAGTCCCGCTCTCGCCCGTGACGAGGACCGGCGCAGGGGACGGGCTCGCTCGCGAGATGACGTCCGCCAGGTCGCGCATCG
This sequence comes from uncultured delta proteobacterium, assembly GCA_963739565.1. Taxonomy (GTDB): domain Bacteria; phylum Myxococcota; class Myxococcia; order Myxococcales; family Anaeromyxobacteraceae; genus Anaeromyxobacter. Next base: position 913,483 of record CAVUBF010000004.1, read on the forward strand.
CGGCGCTGTCCCCGACCATGCCCCCGGTCCCGCCCTGCTCCTCGACGGTGCGGCGGAGCACCTCGTTCGCCGTGCGGACCGTCCGGTCGGCGAGGGCCCGCTCGACGAAGATCAGGACCTCACCGAGCTGGAACGGCTTCGTGACGTAGTGGTACGCGCCGCGCTTGATCGCCTCGATGGCGGTGTCGATCGCGCCGAAGGCGGTCATCACGATCACGGGGACGTCCGGGTCGACCTCGTGGACGCCCTCGAGCACGTCGAACCCGTCCACCGCCTCCATCCGGAGATCGGTGATCACGAGGTCGGGGAGCTCCGCGCGCACCTTCTGGAGTGCCTCCCTTCCGCCGCCCGCGCACTCGACCACGTAGCCGGCCTGGCCGAGCTTCTCGGCCAGCATCTCCGCCATCTCCACGTGGTCGTCAGCGACGAGGATTCGCGCGCCGCTCTGCCGTCCCATTTCGCTCCTCCGGTGCAGCGGCGAGTGGCCACGTCATCGTGACGCGCGTCCCACGCCCCGCAGCGCTGCCGAGATCGATCTCTCCCCCGTGATTCCGCACGATCTGCGCGGCGATCGACAGCCCCAGACCGGTGCCCTTCCCCCGCTTCTTCGTGGTGAAGAACGGATCGAACACGCGGTGCTTCAGCGCGTCCGGGATCCCCGCGCCGTTGTCCTCGACCTCGACGACGGCGAGCCCGCTCCGCTCGCCGCTCCGCGCGCGGAGGGTGACCGTCCCGCCCGGCTCGCAGGCGTCGAGGCCGTTCAGCGCGAGGTTCACGAGGACCTGCCTCAGCTGATCGACGTTGGCCGAGAGCCGCGGCATGGGTTCCGGGATCTCGACCTCGAGCGAGACCCTCCTCTTCCGGGCCTCGAACGCGAGCAGGTCGATGACGCTCGACGCGATCGGAGCAAGGTCCACGGGCGCGACCTCGGCCTGCGACACGCGCGCGAAGTCGAGGAGCTGCTGGATCGTCCGCGAGATGCGGTCGATCTCCTCGAGGATCACCCCGGTCGTTCGTGTCTGAGGATGGCTCGGGCCCAGCCAGCTCGCCAGCATCTCGGTCCTGCCGCGAACGACCCCCAGCGGCGTCCCTACCTCGTGCGCGATCCCCGCCGCGAGCACGCCCACCGTGGCGAGCTTCTCGGCCCGGAGGAGCTGGGACCCGAGCGCCTGGAGCTCCGTCACGTCCTCGAGGACGACGAGCAGGGTCATGTCGGGCAGCGGGCTCGGCAGCGGCACCGCGTGAGCGGCGAAGACACGGCCGTTCCCGGTGAGCGCGATGGGCTGCGCGACGAGCGCCTGGACCGCTCCGGTCGAGCGCGCGCGCTCCACCAGCGCGCGGAGCGTGTCGACGGCGCCCGCCTTCGCGACCGGGAACGCCGCGTCGAGGGAGTCCCCGACGCGCGCGGCGGCGAGCCGCTCGCGGGACGCGACGTTGAGGGCGGAGATCCGGCCGGTGTGATCGAGCGCCACGACCGCGACCGGGACGTTCTCGAGGATCTTCTCCGCTCGCTCCCGGACGCGGACAATCTCCTCGGCCGTCCGGAGCCGCTCCTGGACCTCGATCGCCCTCCTGGAGCTGACCACCAGGTACACGGAGAGCGCGCCGAGCGCGGCCGCGAACACGACGGCCAGCATCGCCATCCGGTCGACGATGGCGTTCTCCTGGGCCTCGAGGCCGGCGGTGGAGTCGAGCACCGCGATGGACCAGTGGCCGGCGTCCGCCGTCCGGATCGGGGCGAACGCGGCGACGGCGTCCGCGGCGAGGAAACCCACGCTGCGCGCCTGCTCGCGCGTGAGCCTCATCACCCCGGAGTGCCCGGCCTGCATCGCCGTCACGAGCGCCGAGAGGGACCCGCCCTGCTCGGATCCCCCGAGCGCGGCAGCGACGCCGGGATCGGTGATCGGAGCAGCGCGGCCATGTGGCCCGATGAGCAGGAGCTTGGAGTCGGGCTGCGCCGCCGCGAGCCGCAGGCAATCGAACGTCTCCTGCTGGTCCGCCAGGATCACGACCGCTCCCCGAGCCGCTCCCTCCCGCACGAGCGGTGCTGCGAACGCCCTGTACCACGGTGAGGATGGGTCGCCGAGCGGCTGGAGATCACCATCGAGTGACGCGCGATGGCGAGCAGCGCCGTCCGCCGTATCGGCTCCGCAAAGGGACGCCGCGACCACGACCCCGGAGACGGCGGGGTCGACGGCGACGACCCGCGCTCGCCCCTCGGTGTCGAGCACGACGATGGTCCGGTACAATCGCACGACCGTGACGAGCGCCTCGAGCTCCCGCCGCTGGTCGGTTCCCGTATCCGCCGCGTCGATGAGCTTGGCGGCAAAGGCGAGGTGCAGGCGGACGTCCGAGAGCTCGCTCTCAATCTGGCGGACTGCGATCCGCACCCGCGCGAGGTTCTCGTCCCCGAACTCCTTCACCAGCGCGGCCCGGTCGCGGCGTGCGGTCGCGGCAGCGAACGCAATCACCCCGACGAGGACCGCCATCGTCGTGATCGCCGCGACCCAGCTGCTCCTGCGCATCCGCGTTTCCACGTCGTCCCGTCCTCGTCAGCACGCACGCCAGACGACCAGGGCGTCGAGCTCGCGCATCGACCGCTCCAGGCCCGAGATGTCGTCTCCCAGGCCCATCCTGCCTGCGCCGTGCCCGGACGAGCGCGCGCAGGAGGTCGTCCACGTCGCGTTGCGCGGGGATGCAGTACTCCGCGGCGGAACGTATGGACCGGCCGACCCTGATGCCCACGGCGACATCCCGGTGTCGGAACGCGTCCTCGTCGGTCGCGTCGTCCCCGACGAACACGGCGGTGCGGCGGCATGGCGCGGGGAAGCAGCCGCGCCACGGCGTCGCCCTTGTCGTGAGCATCGCCGGGGACGACGTTCACGACCGCCTTTCCTCCGAACACCCGCGCGCCCGGGAGCCGCCTCGCGGCCGCGAGGATGCGTGTCGCGCGCCGCAGAATCGCGCCGGCGCCTGGCGGTAGTGCACGGCCACGCGACAGCTCCTTGTCCTCGATCCGCACGCCCTTCACGCCCTCCGACGTCCTGCCGGAGCGCCTCCAGCCAGGCCTCGACCTCGTCCCTCCGCGAGCCAGATCGACCGGACCGAAACCTGCCTCGGCCCCGTGGTTTCCGATGACCCCGACGAGCGGCACCCCGTCGAGCCTTCCGAGCACGTCGGCCCTGCGCCGCCCGGACATGACGGCGCACGGGTACAGGAGCGCCGTCGACGCGCAGCAGGGCGCGGGTCTCTGGCCGCATCGCGGCGGCGCTCGGGGTCGTCGACGATGCGGCGCGAGCGTCCCGTCGAAGTCGAAGCCGAGCAGCGCGCTGCGACGCGCGCCAGCGTCCGCCAGCACGCGCGCGGTTCGCGGCGACAGGATGTTCTTCACCGCGCACCTCCTCGACGCGGGGACCGCGGACGAGAGGCGGCCCGACGAGCCGCTCGCGCTGCCGCAGCCGCGCCGCGTCCGACGAGCATGCGGCCGGCCCAGCGGTAGACGTTGAACTCGCGCGACGATGCGCCCGCAGCGACGCGCATCCGTTCGCGCCTGCTCCGCGCGGGACATCGCGAGCGCCGTCGGCGAGCGCCGCGCTCGCCTCCTCGAGGTCGTACGGGTTCACGATGCAGCGCCTCGGTCGAGCTCGCGCGCGGCGCCGGTGAACCGGCTCAGCACGAGCACGCCCCGCTCGTCGTCGCGCGCGGCGACGAACTCCTTCGCGACGAGGTTCATCCCGTCGTGCAGGCTGCTCACGTAGCAGACGTCGGCGGCGCGGAGGTACCGGAACACCGTCGGCGGCTCGTGGTGCGCGCGGAGCAGCACGATCGGCCGGTACGCGCCCGTCGGCGAAGCGCCGGTTGATCCGGGCGGCGAGCGCCTCGACGCGCTCGTTCAGCTCGCGGTACTGCGGGATCAGCGTCCGGCTCGGCGCGGCGAGCTGCGCGAAGGTGAAGCGGCCCCGGAGCGTCGGGAACCGCTCGAGCAGCCGCTCCACCGCGAGCAGCCGCTCCTCGATGCCCTTCGTGTAGTCGAGGCGATCGACGCCCACGCCCGAGCAGCGCGTCCGGCGCGAGGCCGAGCTCGGCGAAGACCTCGCGCCGGCACTCCGGCGACGGGCGGGGCCGTGGCCGCCCAGTGGTTCGGCCACTCGATCGAGATCGGGTAGGGGCGGACGAGCGACTCGCGCCCGCCGAGCACGACCGACATGCGCTCGCGGTCGATGCGCGCCTCGAGGAAGCGATCGACGGAGTCGATGAAGTTGTTGCAGTGCTGCTGGGTGTGGAAGCCGACGATGCTCGACCCGAGCAGCCCGTCGAGGAGCTCCTGGTGCCACGGGCAGATCGCCGAACCGCTCGGCGTTGGGCCACGGGATGTGCCAGAACGTGATGATGGTCGCGCGCGGGCAGCCGCTCGCGGATCATCCGCGGCGCGAGCGCGAAGTGGTAGTCCTGCACGAGCACGATCGGGATCCGGTCCCTGTCGACCTCCTCGCACGACCGCGTCGGCGAAGCGGCGGTTGACCGCGCTCGTAGTGCGCGCCAGTCCTGCGCGCGGAACACCGGGCGCGTGTGCGCGAGGTGGCAGAGCGGCCAGAGCCCCTCGTTGCGAGAAGCCGTAGTAGTAGCCGCGCTCCTCCTCCTCGCGTGAGCCAGACGCGCCGGAGCGCGTACGACTCCTCGCCGGGCGGCACGCGGACCCGGTCGCCGGCGGTCCACGGCCTCGCGGTCGGCGGAGCCGCTGCCGTGCGCGACCCAGTCGCCCGAGCACGCGCGCATCACCGGCTCGAGCGCGGTGACGAGGCCGCTCGCCGGGTGCTGACGACGCGGAGCGCCGCCGTCGGCCTCGCTCTCGTGGATGTACGGCTCGCGGTTCGCGAGGATGACGACGCTCTCGCCCTCGAGCGACTCGGTGAGCGTCGGTGCAGCCGCTCCGGCGTCCACTTCCCACCGGCGCTCGGCCCCTGGTCCGCGCGCGAGATCGCGCCATCATGCGACCGGAGGTCGGAGAGCAGCGGTCCGAACAGCTTCTCCCGCCGGGAGCGCCCGCTCCGGACGGCGCCGCGGCCGAGGGTGAGCACGCCGCCGGATCTCCTCGCGTCCAGCTCCGCCACGTGAACCGGCGGACGAGGAAGGTCGCGATCGGACGCGAGGAGCGCCACGACGCCGAACGCGCGCGATCGTGAACCGCCGCATCGCGGCCTCGCGCCGGAGACGAAGCTCAGGTCGTGCACGACGACGAGCGTGCCCGACGACCCGGCCCTCGTCCACCAGCGGGACGACTGCGACGTGTGACGAGCCCGCCGTCCGGCTCCTCGACGAGGTCGAGCCCGGCTCGGCCGGGACCTCGGCGAGGCCCCGAGCCGGAGCGCCTCGCACGCGTAGCGCGCGGGCAGCGCCCGCGGTCCGCGCGAGCGTCTCTCATCGACGGGGCGCAGACCGCCGCCGCCAGGATGCGGTCGTCCCGCGCGATGTCGTCGAGGACCGCCGCGAGCTTCCGGCGGTCATTCGCGCGGGCGAGGTGCGCGACGAGCGCCTCGCGCGCGCCGCTCGCGGCGAGCCGGGCGCGGAGCGCGACGTCCCGCTCGAACCACGACCGCGTCGTGCCGTTCACGAGATGCGTCGCGCCCCACGCGAGCGCGGCGAGGATCGGCCAGGAGCGGCAACAGGACCCGGATCGCCATCACGAACCCATTCGGACAGGGGTGGATCGACGCATTTCGCAATGCCTCCTGTGGCAGGTTGCGGCCCTGGTGCTTCTGCAAGCGCGCCAGGATCGCGAATCGACGAGGCCAGGTCGTCCTTCGGCCCAGCGCACCGAAGGTTTTGCACGAACCGGGCCGCCGGGTTCCCCACATCACGGCAAGGCGTAGAGGAAGACGAGCTCGGCCGTCGTGTCGAAGCGCTCGCTCGACGGGGTGAACCCCGCCTCGAATTCTGCGCCGTCTATCGGTGGGAGCGGCCGGGACGGAGTCGTAGCGCGTCCGGACCCGCATGCCCACGCGAGCCGCCCCGTTCACCTGCACGTCCGCTTCCAGGCGGACGACCGCCCGCGCGTGCCGCAGGCGCGGGGTTGTCCCGTGGGGACCGCTCTCCGAGCGACGTTCGCGAGGATGTCGGCGGAGCATCGCACCTCGACGTGCGCCGAGGGCGCGATCGCGCATCGCATCGTGCCCGGTCCGGCTCATCTCGCGAGGGCCACCGGCGCCTGAAACCCGAGCGCCTCGCGAATGTCCCTCGCCTTCTCCTGGACGAGACGCGCGTTCCGTGGGCCCATCCGCAGGAGCTGCTTCTCGAGGTCTCCGAGTGCCTCGAGGCGCGGGTCGACGAAGACGAAGCGCCCACCATCCAGACGAACGATGATGTCTGCGCCCGGCATCGGTGCCGCCTCTACGCGGACCAGCGCGCGTGCGACGACCTCCTCGAATGGCGCGGAGCGACCTCCGAGCGAGCGGCACTGCGCGGCGAAGGGTTGACACGCCAGTCATCGTCTTCGCGGGACGTCATGGGCGGCGTCGCGCGCACGTCCGCCCCGGGGCCCCATCGAGGGCGCGGGCAGTCCCATGCAGGGGCGGCCCGGCTCTTCACCAAGCGAGTAGCATTCGATCGACATGCTCGCTCCGTCCTCCTCTTCGGCCTCTTTCGCACGCCAATCCGGGGCGGGTGAAACCCTGCTCGTCGTGGTGGCACGGAGTTCCGACACCCACGCGAGTACGTTCGCCACGTCACTCCAGGCGCGTGTCTCGGCGGGGCTCGACGGTCGCCCGGTCACGGTGCTCGTCGCGACAGCGCCTCCCGAGGTCACGCTGGTCGGCCCCGACGATCTGCGCGTGGCAACCGGGTCTTCCCTTCCCGCCGTTCTCGCTGCCGGAGGAACCCCGGGCTCGCGCGGCGCTCTCGGAGCGCTCCTGCGAGAGGCCGATTCCCGAGGGTCTGCTGCCGCGGCACTCGTGACGGGCGGTATACGCGACGATGGGATCGACTGGCTCCGGCTGCTCTTCTCTCCCATCCTCGAGGACGGGTTCGAGTTCGTATGCCCCAGCTACCGGCGCGCGCGGCTCGACGGCCTGCTCGGCACTGCCATCCTCTACCCTCTCACCCGCGCGCTGTACGGGGTCCGCCTCCGGCAGCCCGCTGGAGGCGAAGCGGCCATCTCCCTCGGCCTCGCGCGGCACCTGCTCGCCGACACCGACTGGCGCCGCGGTCCGGATGACGTCGGTTCGGACGCCTGGGTCGTCGGGAAGGTGCTCTCGGAGCGGCGCCGGGCCTGCCAGGCCTGGCTGGGTCGATGGCCGGGGGACGGGTCGCCGGAGGATGCGAGCCATGCGCTCGCGAGGCTCGTCGGGCCCGTCTTTCGCGAGATGGAGCGCCGCGCCGACCGCTGGCAACGGGTCGACGGCTCCGAGCCGGTGCCGTCCTTCGGTGCAGCCCGGAACGCTCGCCGAAGAGCCGATCCGCGTCGACGTCGCCGACCTCGCATCGAAATTCCGCCTCGGCCTCCGCGAGCTGGACGCGTCTGGGGGCTGGTGCTCCCGCCCGCGACGCGGCTGGCGCTCCGGCGCGCGGCCGCGGCGACCTCCCGACGCCCTGCGCCTCGACGACAGCCTCTGGGCGCGCGATGGTCTACGACTTCGCGGTCGCTCACTACACCCGCACGATGGAGCGCGGCCAGCTGCTCCGCTCCTTGACGCCGCTCTACCTCGGCTGGGTCGCCGGGTTCGTGAACGACGTGCAGGCTCTCGACGGCGCCGGCACCGAGGCCCGGGTCGACGCGCTATGCGCCGCGTTCGAGCAGGAGAAGCGGTACCTCATCGGGCGCTGGCGGTGGCCGGACAGCTTCAATCCGTGAAGGAGGAGCCATGTGGCAGGAGACGAAGACGAATCTTCCTCGAGTCGTCGGCGGACGTGCTGCGCGCCGACCGCTCGGATCCTCCCGAGCGTGCTCGCGATGCTGCTCTTCTTCGCGCTCGCCGCGGTCCTCGCCTTCGTCGTGCGCTGGGTGGTGCGGCGGGGTTGCGATCGGCTCGGGCTCGATCGAGCGCCTGCGAGAGTGGGGCGTCGCGGCGCCTGGCACGAGCCGCAGCGGCTCGCCGACGCGGCTCGTCGCCCGCGTGTCGTTCTGGGCGGTGCTCCTCGCGGGCGCCTTCCTCGGCTTGTCTGTGCTCGAGACGCCCGCCGCGGCGACGCTCTCGATGCGCCTCGTGGAGTACATGCCTCGGGCACGTGCTCGCGCTCCTCATCCTGGGCGTCGGAGTCGCGGCTGCTCGCTTCGTCGAGCGGAGCGTCCTCATCGGCGCCGTCAACATGGGGCTCCAGTCGGCGCGGCTCATCGCGCTCGGCGCGCGGTGGCTGGTCGTTCTCCTCGCCGCAGCCATCGCACTGGAGCACGCCGGCGTTGGGTGCGGGTGTCGTCATCGTCGCGTTCGGGACCCTCTTCGGCGGGATCGTCCTCACGCTCGCGCTCGCCGTGGGGCTCGGCGCGAAGGACGTCGTGGCGCGTTCCCTCGAGCGGCGCTTTCCGCGAGGGCAGAGGCAGCGAAGGACGCGGCGGAGGAGGCCGAGGCCAGAGCGGGGCGCGTCTGCACCACCTCTGAGGGGGGCTGCCCGAGAGCCGCGAAGTCGCTTCAGCCCGGGGCCGGCGGCCGAATCGCCGCGGAGCTCGAACCACGCGAAGCCGTAGCCGCCCAGGCTGAGGAACCACGGCGCCTCGCCGACCGAGGGGAACTCGCGTATAGCCAATCATCTCGACGGGCGTCGCCCCGGCGAACGCCGAGAGGTCGAGGGTGGTGGGCTGGAGTTGCCGCGAGAGGTTCGCGACGCAGAGCACCGTGTCGTCGCCCCATCGGCGGACGTAGGCGAGGATCTTCCGGTTCGAGCTGGGGACGAACTCGAGGGAACCCCGGCCGAACACCTTGAACTGCTTGCGGAGCCGGATCAGGTTCCGCATCCAGTGAAGCAGCGAGGATGGATCGCGCGAGCTGGGCCTCGACGTTCACCGCCGCGTGACCATAGACCGGGTCCGAGATGGGCGCCGAGTAGAGGGCGGCGCGCGGCGCCGTCGAGAAGCCAGCGTTCGCGGCCGCCGCTCCACTGCATCGGCGTCCGAACGCCATCGCGGTCCGGGCGGAGAACGTCGTCCCCCATGCCGATCTCGTCGCCGTAGTACACGATGGGCGTGCCAGGCATCGAGAAGAGGAGGCTGTTCAGGAGCTCGATCCGCCGTCGGCCGTTGTCGACGAGCGGCGCGAGCCTTCGTCGGATGCCGATGTTCAGCCGCGCCTGCGGAATCGCGCGCGTAGGCGAGCACCATGTAGTCGCGCTCGTCCTCGGTCACCATCTCGAGCGTGAGCTCGTCGTGGTTGCGGAGGAAGAGCCCCCACTGGCAGGTCTCCGGGATCGGCGGCGTCCGGCGCAGGATATCGACGATCGGCTCGGCGTCCTCGAGCCGGAGCGCCATGAAGATCCGGGGCATGAGCGGGAAGTGGAACGCCATGTGGCACTCGTCACCCTCCCCGAAGTACGGGCGCACGTCCCAGGGCCACTGGTTCGCCTCGGCGAGGAGAACGCGTCCGGGGAACTCGGCCTCGAGCGCAGCGCGCAGCCGGCGGATCACCGCGTGGGTCTCGGGCAGGTTCTCGCAGCTCGTGCCCTCTCGCTCGACGAGGTAGGGGACCGCGTCGAGGCGGAAGCCGTCCACCCCCAGCTCGGCCCAGAAGCGCATCACCCCGACGACCTCCTCGAGCACCCGCGGGTTCTCGAAGTTGAGGTCCGGCTGGTGCGAGAAGAAGCGGTGCCAGTAGAACGCGCCCGCGACCGGGTCCCAGGTCCAGTTGGAGCGCTCGGTGTCCGTGAAGATGATCCGCGCACCCGCGAAGCGCCTGGTCGGTGTCGCTCCAGACGTAGTAGTCGCGCTCGGGCGAACCCGGGGGCGCACGCCGGGCCCGCTGGAACCATGGGTGCTGGTCGGAGGTGTGATTCACCACGAGCTCGACGATCACTGCGATACCGCGCCGGTGCGCCTCCTCCACGAGCCGTCTGAACTCCGGAAGGGTTCCGTAGGCGGGGTGGATCCCTACATAATCCGCGACGTCGTAGCCGTCGTCGCGCAGCGGCGATGGGAAGAACGGCAGGAGCCAGAGGCAGGTGATCCCGAGTGCCTCCAGGTACTCGAGCTTCGCGATGAGGCCGGCGAGGTCGCCCGTGCCGTCGCCGTTCCCGTCGAAGAACGCCTTCACGTGCGTCTCGTAGATGACGGCGTCCTTGAACCAGAGGGGATCCCGATCGAGCTCCAAGTTGCCTCCCAGGGAACACCTCCAGGGTGTCCGATCCGAGCTCACGATGCCACCCGCGCGCGTGGCTCGTCCAGGTGGCCCGCAAGCGCCCCTGGACTCGCCACGGTCCCTCGCGCAGCCGGCCCCGCTCGACCTCTCGCTCGCGGTTTGATATCCAACGGTCCTCAGCGCCGCCGGCCGTGAGCGAGCGGTGGAACCGTGGAGCGGACATGGAGCTCGAGCGAGCGGAGACCTACGTCCGGGAGTCGGACGGACCGCGCACCGCTGCCGTGCTGGCGCACCTCGCGTTCGTCGCGATCGCGTTCGCGATCCTGGACCGCTCGGAGCTCCCCGCCGGGCGCGTCGCGATCCTCGCGCTGTTCGCAGGGGTCCGATGGTTCCGGATGGCTTACAGATTGTCGCGGGCGCCTCGCGACCCACTGTCGTGGCGTGACGCGCTCCTGACCACCATGGCCGCGGGCACGTATCAGCTCATGTTCGCGTCGCTCGGCGCGACGCGAAGGGGCTCATTCGGCACGCTCGAACTCGTGGCCATGCTGCTGTACGTCGCTGGCGCTGCGCTCAGCACCTCTTGCGAGGCGATGCGGGCGGCCCGCCTGTCGCGTCCGGGCTCCGCGGGTGCGCTCCTCATGCGTGGCCCCTTCTCCCTCGTGAGGTACCCCAAGTACCTCGGCGACGTCCTGTGGGCATCCGGCTGGGCGCTCGCGACGCGCACCGCGTCGGCCTGGGTGATCGTCTGCTTGCACGCGGCGATCCTGGTGCTGGTCTACATCCCAGCACTGGATCGGCGGCTCCGGGCGCGACACGGAGCGGCGTACGGAGCGTGGGCCGAGCGAACCGCGCGTATCGTGCCGTTCGTGTACTGATCCGTCAGCCTCCCTTGCATCCGCCTGGAGGGAGCGCCCCGGGGACGACGTTCACGGTGTCCTCAGCGCGGCTTCGGCGTCTTTCGCCAGCGCACCATCGCGAACGTCAGCGTCTCCGCGAACTTCCTCGCCTGGACTTCGGTTGGGCAGCGGTATTCGTGGATCGTCCGGTCGGTCTCGACGCGCACGATCCAGAAACGCTCCGCAGCGAAGACCGTGACCGGGTCGGAAGCAGCCGGAGCGCTCCCTCGTCGAGAGTCCATGCCCGGATCGTGTCTTGCGCTTCCGCTGGATGTCAAACCATACGGCTTGGACGCCCTAGGTCGTTTGACATCACCATGTCGGGCCTCTTATCGTCGCGCTGGGCCGCCGGATCGAGCCATCCTATCGGTGAGCGTGCAGCGACGTGCGGTGAGATCCGGCGACCCGCCTGCTCCCCTCCGGGGGACTCCGGGTCACCGCTCCAGCTTGCCCGCAAGGGCGTCGAGGACCGCGGCGGCGATGCGAACGTCACGCTCCGGAATCGACTCGAGCGCCGCCGTCACCGCCGCCTCGACCGTCCCTCGACGCACCTTGTCCACGGCGGCCCCCTTGGAGGTCAAGGTGAACAGGGCCCTCCGGGCATCGGTCGAGTCTGCCTTCCTGACGAGGATCGCGCGCGAGGTCAGCCGGCGAAGGAGACCGGTCAGGGTGCTCGGGTGAACGCGCAGGATCCGGGCGAGCTCGCCGGCCGAGATCCCGGGATAGCGCCCCACGAGGCGGACGACCATCCGCTCCGGGCCGGTGACCCCGATGCTCCCCTTCATGCGCCTCGAGCTCGACTCGAGGCCGTGGTTCACGCCCCAGAGGGCCCGCATGAACGAGAGTACCGGCCCGAGGGGGCGACGCGCGACCCCGTCACGCTCCGGATGTTCGCTTCGAGTCAGTGACTGGTCCATGCCATCCTCGGTGGTGATGGCCTCACTCTATACCCGGGCGTATGGGCGAGCGAGGTTGTGCCCGGCGTCGGTGCACAGACCGCTACGGGCACACCATCGCAAGATCGTTGGGCGCACCTGCACGTCCCCAGCCGAGCGCGACCGGCGTCGCACTGGTGGCGCTCGGTCGCGAGAATCACTTCGCCGGCTCGCCCGGCAGCGCCCCCAGCGGCGCCGCCAGGCTGATCTCGATGCGCCGGTTCTGCGCGCGACCGTCCGTCGTGTCGTTCGCCGCGATGGGCTGATACGGCCCATAACCCGCCGCCCCGAGTAGCGTCGGGTCCACGCCCCGTTCCTGCAGGATGCGAACGACCGCGATGGCCCTCGCGGCCGAGAGCTCCCAGTTCGACGGGAACCGCGGCGTGTGAATGGGGACGTTGTCGGTGTGCCCCTCGACCCGGATGATCCGCCCCTTCACGCTCCTGAACGCATCGGCGATCTTCTCGAGAGTGCCTCGGCCCTCGCGACTCACGGTCGCAGACCCCGACGGGAAGAGCACACGCTCGGCCATCCGCACCGTCACCCTGCCGGCGAGTTCGGAGAGCTGGATTCGCCCCGCCTTGATCTCCTTGTCGAGGGACGACGCGAGGGCCTCGTACTCCGCGCTCTTCCGCGCCAGGTCCGCCTTCTCCTTCTCGAGACGGGTCGCGAGTTGGCGCTGGCGCTCCGCCTCGGCAGTCGCAGCGGTCTTCTCTGCCTCGAGCAGCTCCCGCGTCTTCGCCAGCTGAGCCGCGAGATCCCGTTGCCGGTCGGCGTCGGCGCTGGCTGCCCGTGCGGCCTGCTCGAGCAGCGAGAGCCGGGCGGACAGCTCGGCTGCGCGCTTCTCGCAGCCGTCGGCGCGGGCCGTCGACTCTTCGAGGCGCCGCTCGCATGACTCCGCCCGCTGCCGCTCCTCCTCCGTGCCCTTCACCGCCTTCTCCGTCTCGGCGACGGCGGCCTTGTACTTCTGCTCGGGCACCCCGCAAGCGAAGGTTGCGGCCGCCCCCAACGCCAAGGACAGCTTCCAGGCTCGACGCATGAACGCTCCTCCGCTCGACGCCCGCCGCCGAGCATCCGAGCGCGCAATCTACCTGACACATTGTTGGATGTGCAACCGGTCGCTCTCGCGATGCGGTGCGGCCCGATGTGACGTTGCGGAAGGGGCGCGCGTCCGAGCGATTTCTGCGTCACCGCGTCGGCGCTGCGGCGCCCGCACCTCCTTCTGGCGTCGCAGCGGGCGTAGCCGTGGAGCGCGGCGGGCCAGGCGTCACCGCGGCCGGAGCGGAGGCCGCCGCCGTCACGACGGCGGCGGCTGCGGTCGGCGGCGAGACCGAAAGAACGTCGGCCAGCGTGACCGTCCGTTCCCCGAGGGTAGGCCCGAGCCGATCGGAGAGATCCGAGACGGACTGGGTCTGGTCTCGATGCGCCGCGATCGATCGGCGGAGGCTCTTCTCGAGCCGCTCCGTTTGCTGAAATCGCTCCTTCGATCCGTCCGCGGCCGCCGCGGCTGCGCGATACCGGAAGACAGCCACCGCGTCACGACGGAGCACGTCGAGCACCCGGGAGAGCTGTCCCTGCGCCTCGGCGTCCAGGTCGGACCGGGCGTAAGGCTTCAGGCCGAGCCGATTGCCGATCCAGACGCGACCGAGCGGCCCGAACGCGTCCGGAGGCGCGGCCGGCATGTCCTCGACGAGGAAGAGGGGCCAGCTCTCGACTGGGTATTCAGGGGAGAACACCTCGAAGATCAGCGCGCCGTCGAGCCCGAGTTGCCCGCCGCGAGCAGCGCGTCGACGACGAAGTCGTCGTGTTCCCACTCCTTGAAGTCGTCGTGGTCGAACGCCGAGACGACCTTGCCCACGTTGTCGGCCTTGATGATCCCGAGCGGAAACCCTCGGACGTTGACGACGTTCCGTTCCCGGAGCGACGCGCTGCGGCCGATCTTCCAGGGCATCACGGGCAACGCCACGCGTGCTTTCAGCACCGCGACGTCCAGCTGCGGGTCCGCCACGACGCGCGTGAGCGGAACGTCGTCCGGCTCGTACTGGTCGCCTTCGCCGTCGACGATCTTCAAGGAGTCCGATACCCTCCGGCAGCCCGCCGGCACCCCGTCCACGGGATGATCGTCGTCGGTCGCCACCGGCCATCCCGCGACGTGTTCGTTCGTGAGGATGAGCGTGCCCCCGTCCTGCTGCCGATACGCGAACCCGGTGCCGTGCGCGACCACGCGCTTTCGCACCCGCCGGAGGCTCCCGTCCGGTCCATAGAACGGGCACTCGTACGTCGCGCTCGTCCGGACGCAGAAGGTGTTCCTGTCGGAGGGCGACATCCGGGCAGCCCTCGACGAGGCGCACCGTGCCCAGTCCCGACTCGAGCGGTGGTGCGGTGGAGCCGACTCGACAGCACCACGAGAGCGGCCGCCGCTGCCAGCGCGATCGCCAGCAGCGCGACCATCGCAAGAGTGAGTGCCCGTCGGAGAGTCATCGCGCAAGGCTGCAACAAAGGGCGCGCCATCGTCTTTCCGCAATCATCTGGGGATCGCATGGAGGCCACTTGGGTCGGTGGGGCGCCCGCCAGGATGCCCCCAGGGGTGCTTGACGCCGCCAGCGCGATCCGTTTTCATTGGATCTCCAACGATCGTCGGCGCGCTCGCCCGGCCGTCGAGGACCGTTCCGCCATGGAGCCACCGACACGACTTCCCGATCGAGCGGTGAACGCGGATCTCGTCGGACGGACCGGCGCCCTTCCCGCGTTGGGAAGTGCCGCGCATGAGGAGGCGCCGAGGCGGTCGCCATGACCGACGTGCTGCACGTGATCACCCGAGTCTCCGGAACCGTCGTGTGCTTCGCTGCATGGCTGCCACCTAGGGCCTGGGCAGTGAGGCGCGAAGAGCGGCGCCGCGGTGTGTCGCCGAGAGATCGCCTCAGCCGTCCCCGAGAAGACGGTCCCATCTCACTCCACTCCCCGCGGGAGCGGCGGCTTAGAGAGTGACGCCAGCGGTAAACGTTGGTATCGCTCAGACGGCATCCTCGTCGCGGCGCGTCGGGGTGCGCTGCTGCCCGCTAGAACGTCATCGGGGAGTACTCGCTGAGGTCCGCCAAGAGCAACACCGTGCCACATAAGGTGACGAGCGATCGCGGGCCGGGAGTGGGTCTGCTGCGGTTTCTATCCCCACAGGGAAGCTGGCAACGGCTCCGGGTCGTGATCACGGAGCGCCACAAGCTCTTCGTGCTCACCCTCCTCATCGGCGGGCTCTGTGGCCTCGCGGCCGTCGCGTTTCACCTGACCATCAATCTGGTCACCCGCCTCGCGATCGATCCCGCGATGGCAGCGCGCGGCCACGCCTGGATCCCGTGGACGCTCGTCGTCCCCACGCTCGGCGGCCTCGCGTCCGGAGTGTTGCTCCGGTACGTGGTGCCGAACGCGCGAGGCAGCGGCATTCCCCAGGTGAAGGTCGCTTACGCCGGGAGGTCCGGACCGCTGAGGGTCCGGGACTCGATCGGCAAGTTCCTCATCGCGGCGCTGCAGATCGGCACCGGCTCGTCCCTGGGTCGCGAGGGGCCCACCGTCCAGATCTGCGCGGGGATCGCCAGCCGCGTCGGCCGGCTCGCCGGCATCTCGGCCGAGGACGTGAGGCGCCTGCTGCCGGTCGGTGCCGCGGCGGGGATCGCGGCCGCCTTCAACGCTCCGATCGCCGCCGTCACCTTCACGATCGAAGAGGTGGTCGGCAACCTCGACCAGACGGTCCTGTCGGGAGTCGTCGTCGCCGCGGCGTTCGCAGCCATCGTCGAGCGGAGCGTGCTCGGCGTTCATCCGATCTTCGAGGTCCCTCGACCCTATGGCATGGAGCACGTCTCGTCGCTCCTGCTGTACGCGGCGCTCGGCCTCGTCGCGGCCTTGCTCGCGCTCCTCTTCACCGAATCGCTGCTCGGGCTGCGGAGGCGATTCAAGGGCGCGCGCCACGCCTGGGCGCACCCGGCGGTCGGGGGCCTCGCGACCGGCGTGCTGGCGGTGGTCGCGATGGGCGCCCTCGGCGCGACGGGAGTGACCGGCGGCGGGTACGCGACCCTCGGCGCGGCGCTGGCGGGGAAGCTCGCCGTCGCAGTGCTGGTCCCGCTCTGCCTGATGAAGGTCGCCGCCACGGTGTTCTCCTACTCGAGCGGCGGCGCGGGGGGCATCTTCGCACCCGCGCTGTTCATCGGGGCCATGGCCGGCGGCGCCGTGGGCGCGCTAGACATGGCGCTGTTCCACCACTCTGCCGATTCGATGGGAGCGTTCGCCCTGGTCGGCATGGGGGCGGTCTTCGCAGGGATCATCCGGGCGCCCATCACCTCGGTGCTGATCATCGTCGAGATGACCGGAGGGTATTCGCTCATTCTGCCGCTCATGATCGCGAACATGCTGGCCTACGGCATCGCACGGCACTACCGCCCTACCCCGATCTACGAGGCGTTGCTCGAGCAAGACGGCGTCAGCCTCCGCGAACGAACGTTGGCCGACGAGCTGGAAGGCGTCTCGCTCCGTCAGGTGCCCCTCGACACGACGCCCTACCTGACGTTCGACAGGGCGGCCGGGGTCGGCGAGCTCTTGCAGTCCCTGTCCAGCCGGACCCGGCAGGAGGTCTTCCCCGTGCTCGACGGCCCGCGGCTCGTCGGGATCATCACGCTCGAGGATCTCGTCACCGTCGCGGGACAGCCGCACCTCGACGGACTCGCGAACGCGTCGGACGTCATGCGACCCCCCATTGCCATGAGCCACGACGACCACGTCCGTTCTGCGTTCGAGACGATGCTCTCGCAGGGGGTCCGCGAGCTGCCCGTAACGGACGCAGGCGGCGCCATCATAGGCTTCGTCGACGAGACGTCGATCGCGCACGCCTACATCGCCGCGCGCAACCGGAAGACCTAGATCGCCACGCGCATCGTCAGCATGTCCGTTCGAAGCGTGCGGGCGCGATCTCGATTTCGTTGACGTCGCTGCCAGCGACGGGCTAGTTGTGACACCGGGTGCGACCCCAGAGCCGGGCGCCGCAGGCTGGACGGGGCAGTCGGGCCGCTGCTCCACGAACAGGGTCGGGTCGCTGGCTGACCCGCCGCTCGTGGGGCTTCATGACGCTCGAGCATAAGCTGCGCCTTCTTCCGTTCATCGGAATCCTCGTCGCGTGCGTCGCGACTCCTGCGGAGGCCGCCGAGGCCGGTGCGGCAGCGCATGCCGACCCGATTACCCAGGTGGTCCTTCTCCTCGCCGTCATCCTCGTCGCGGCGAAGCTGGGCGGCGAAGCCGCCGTGCGCCTCGGCCAGCCCGCGGTGCTGGGCGAGCTTGTGGCGGGAGTGGTGCTAGGGAACCTGGGCCTCGCCCGGATCCATGCCTTCGAGGGCCTGGCCACGGACCCCGCCGTCGACACGCTCGCCGGGCTCGGCGTCCTCGTCCTCCTGTTCGAGGTGGGCCTCGAGTCCACCGTCCGCGACATGATGCCGGGTCGGCCCGTCGTCGCTGCTCGTCGCGATGCTCGGCGTGCTCGCGCCGTTCGGCCTCGGCTGGCTCGTCGGCGCATGGCTGCTCCCGGACGCCGGACCCTACGTGCACACGTTCCTGGGCGCCACGCTCACGGCGACGAGCGTCGGGATCACGGCGCGCGTGCTCCAGGATCTGGGACGTTCGCAGTCTCCGGAGGCGAGGGTGATCCTGGGCGCCGCGGTGATCGACGACGTGCTCGGGCTCGTCGTGCTCGCGGTCGTGAGCGGCGCCATCGGCGCGGCGGCATCCGGCGGCAGCCTCTCCGTCGGCGCGGTCGCGGTCGATCTTCGGCAAGGCGTTCCTGTTCCTCGTCGGCGCGCTCGCGATCGGCACGGCCCTGTCGCCGACCGCGTTCCGGATCGGGTCGCGGTTCCGCGCGCCCGGCGTCCTGCTCGCGCTCGGCCTCGCCTTCTGCTTCTTCCTGTCGTGGGTCGCGGGCGCTGATCGGCCTCGCGCCCATCGTCGGCGCGTTCGCCGCCGGGCTCATCTTGGAGGACTTGCACTACCGGGAGTTCAAGGAGCGCGGCGAGCACGGCATCGAGGAGCTGATCCATCCCATTTCGTCGTTCCTCGTCCCCGTGTTCTTCGTGGTGATGGGGGCCCGGACGTCGCTCGCAGCCTTCGCGAACCCCGAGGTGCTCGGGCTGGCATCGGCCCTCACCGTGGCGGCGATCGCCGGGAAGCAGCTCTGCTCCGCCGGGGTCCTGGCAAAGGGAGTCGATCGGCTGACGGTCGGCCTCGGAATGATCCCGCGCGGCGAGGTCGGGCTCATCTTCGCCAACGTCGGCTTGGGGCTCAGGATCGGCGGCGAGCCGATCCTCAAGCCGGCGACCTACTCGGCGATCGTGGTCGTCGTCATCGTCACGACGCTCGTGACTCCCCCGGCGCTGCGCTGGAGCATCGAGCGCCACGATCGCAAGCGGGGCCGCGAAGCGAGTGCGGTGTCGCCGGACGCGTAGTTCCGCGCGCAGCGGTCACGCGGGGCGGTGGTCTCAAATAGAACGGAGCGGTGGGCGAAGTGGGGCGAAGGAGCGCTGGGCTTGATCAAGCCCAGTTGCACACGCTACGACGCTGTGCGGATGACTGCAGCGACGCTCTCCATGAGCGCATCGACATCCACCGGCTTGATGAGATGGGCACTGAACCCGGCCTCCTTGCTGCGTCGCGTGTCTTCTTCCTGCCCGTAGCCGCTCACCGCAATCCCTTTGAGCGCATGGCCGCGGCGCCTCAGCTCCTGCATGAGCTCGATGCCGCTGCCATCGGGTAGGCCCAGATCGCTGATGAGCAGAGCGAACGGCCCCGAGTCGATCGCTTCCAGCGCCTGCTTCACGTCTCCGGCGGCCTCCACCTGGTAGCCAAAGGCCTCCAGCAGCATCTTCATCGTCAATGCGGTGTCGCCGTTGTCCTCAACCAGCAGGATGCGTCTTGAGCGCCCATCGGCAGTCGCCGTGTGCTCTTGCTCCTTCGTCTCGAGCGGCACGCTGCTCAGCGGGAGCGAAACGCGGAACGTCGCGCCGCGGTTCGTGCCTTCGCTATGCACCGAAATCGTTCCCTCGTGCATCTGCACCAGCTGCCTTGCGATGGCGAGCCCCAGCCCCAAGCCGCCGAATTGGCGGGTGATGGCTTGACCGCCCTGTTCGAACGCATCGAAGATTCGCTCGGCGGCGTTCGGTTCGACGCCGATGCCCGAGTCGCTCACTTCGATGACCACTTGCCCGGCCGTGCGCTCGCAGCGCAGCCCCACGCATCCGCCTTCCGGCGTGAACTTGACCGCATTGGTGAGGAGGTTCCAGACGACTTGCTGAAGGCGCGAGGGGTCGCCCTCTACCCAGCACGGCGCATCTTTGATGTCGACGCCGAAATGGAGCCGCCGTGCATCGATATCGGGCTTGGCCGTTTCCACCGCGCGCTCGATCACAGTGCCCATATCGATGGGCTTGCGTCTGAGCTCCAGCTTGCCCCGCGCGATGCGCGTGAGGTCGAGCAGGTCGTCGATAAGGCGAGCCTGGAGCTGGACATTGCGCCGGATGATCTCCAGAGGCTCGCGAGCGCTCTCGCTCACACCCGGGCGGCGTTGCAGCAGCTGCACCGCTGCCAACACGGGGGTAAGCGGGGTTCGCAGCTCGTGCGAGAGGACCGCCAGGAACTGATCCTTGGCTTGGTTGGCCTTCTCCGCCTCGGCTTTGGCGCTTTCTGCGCTGGTCCTGGCGGACTCGAGCTCCGCGCCCCGTCGCTGCAGCGCCTCCTCTGCTTGCTTGCGCTCGGTGATGTCCTGCACCAATCCGACCAGTCTGCCCGCTCGAGCGTCCGACCCTGGCTCCCGCCTCCCGCTCAGATAGATCCACCGAAGAGTGCCGTCCGGACCCAAGACCCGTATTTCGATGTCGTAGGGATTGCCGCTGCGCATGGCCTCGTCGCGGGCAGCGGAAGCCCTGTGCCGGTCTTCGGCGAGTATCGACGAGAAAGCGCTGTCACGGGCGAGCGGTCCGAGGGGAGGCAACCCGTGCAGCAGGCGCGCTTGTGCGTCGGCTTCAAAGTCGCCGGTTTCCGGATCGAGGCTCCATACGCCCATGTCTGCGCTTTCCAGTGCGTGCTGCAACCGGTGCTCGCTTCGCCGCAGTGCCGCACGAGACAATTCCAGTATCCGCTGCGCATCCGCCTCGCGGCGCCGCCATGCGCTCGCGATCATCCCGGTCAGTAGCGCCGTGACCAAGGCGAACGTGGTCACGAGCGCCGAGGTCTTCACCGCCTCTGCCTGCCAGATGGAAAGATAGTCGTCCGTGGCCAGCCCGACCAGGACGTAGAAGGGATACTTGGCCATCCTGCGGTAGGTATTGGCGCGCTCGATCTTGTCGAGGCTCGTTGCCGCCAAGTACGTGCCGAAGTCTGGATTCGTCCGCACCGCGTCCGCAAGCTCCCGCGACACCGTGTTGTTGCCCACCGGGCTCGGAGAGGTCGCTTGCTTCGAATAGCGCGCAATCAATTGCAGGTCCCGGTTGCGCAAGGTCGCGGCCCCGTGGGACCCGAGATCCAGGGCGGCAAGCGCCTTTTCGAATTGCTCGGTGAAGATGGACGCGTACGCGACGCCGGCGAAACTGCCGTCGGGGTGGTTGATGCGCCGCGCCGCCACGATGATCCATTTGCCGCTGTTTCGGCCCACCACCGGCTTGGAGATCACCAGCCCGGCCTCGTCCTCTCGCGCCCGTGCAAAATATTCGCGGTCCGCGATATTGATCGGTGGAGCGCTGGTGGCCGCTACACCATACTCTACCGTTCCATCGGAGCCTGCGATTCCAAGGCTGCCGAGGCCGGATTGGTGGGCATATTGCGCGGCGATATGCGCGTTCAGGCGCTTTGCGTCGATCTTTCCGCCGGCGAGTTGCGATTCAGATTCGTCCTTGACCGAAAGGACCGCGAGGTCGACCTTGTCCAGCGCTGCGGTGAAATCACGCTCGATCAGCTGCGCCAGGTTCTGGGTAGCGGTCAGCGCACGATCGCGGTAAAGGTCGCGGCTGCGGTACAGTGCCGCGGCCGCCAGGGCAGCAACCAGCAGGATGACGATGACGACGCCCAGAATCAGGCGCGCGATGATGTGAGAAGACGAGGGCGCGGCGGCCGCAGAGGGTTGCACGGCGAAGGTGCTGCCACTGCCGGGCGGCTGCGTCGTCGGTCGCGTCTGTCCCGGGTTCGTATCGGTTCACGGCGCTCCACTTCAGGGTGGATCGAGTCCACAACGACGCGCATCCTGCGGAAATTTCTGCGGGATTGTAGCACCGGTTACAGCGCGTCGATCGCTCGTATGGCAGTACGGTGACCGAATCCGTGCCATCGCTCGCCCGCTCGATTTCCACCGCGACCTCGATCGCCACGGCACGCCCGAGAAGCCCCAGGACCTCTTGCGCCACGAGTCGCGCGCCGCTTCGACGGGCTCGGGTGGCGCGCCTGGGTGGATCGTGGGGCGGGCGTCGCGCTGCTCGCCCTCGGCTTCTCCTGCTATGGACAGCCTGACAGGCCACGGAGTCGAAGATGCCGAATGACATCGAGAAGCCGGTGCTCGACGCCCAGGCGCGGCACTGGGAGAGCACGCTCGGCACGAAGCCAGAGATGTTCGGCCGCGACCCGAGCGAGCCGGCGCGCCGTAGCTTCGCGGAGTTCAGGGCGGCCGGCGTCGAGCGCATCCTGGAGCTGGGCGGCGGGCAGGGGCGCGACTCGCTCTTCTTCGCGGCCGAAGGATTCGCCGTGCACGTCCTCGACTACGCGCCCGCCGGCGTCGAGGCGATCCTCCGCAAGGCGGAGCAGGCTGGGCTCGGGAGCCGACTGACGGTCGCGCAGCACGACGTGCGGCGACCCCTGCCCGTCCCGGATGCGACTGTCGATGCGTGCTACTCGCACATGCTTTTCTGCATGGCGCTCACCACGACAGAGCTCGAGGCGCTCTCGCGCGAGATCCTCCGCGTTCTCCGCCCCGGCGGCCTCTCCGTCTACACCGTTCGGAACACGACTGATCCCGACTTCGGGCGCGGCATTCCCCGGGGCGAGGCGCTGTACGAGAACCAAGGCTTCATCGTCCACTTCTTCGACCGCGCGAAGGTGGAGCGGCTCGCGCACGGGTTCGAGCTCGTCGGAGTCGAGGAGCTCGAGGAAGGCAAGCTGCCACGCCGGCTCTTCCGCGTGGTGCTCCGGAAACCTGCGGGTCGGTGACCATGTCCGCCGGCGTTCGCGCTGAGCTCGACGCGCTCGAGCACCCACGGCGGCGAGAACGCAGGGCTGTGCAGGAGGTCCCGCCGCCGCTCGGCTGCTCGGACGCGGCCGTTGCCCCTGTCATCGGCCGGGGGGTAGATTCCGCCGACCCCCAGAGCACACCCGAACGGGGCCGCCCCATGAACAACGATCAGCGGAGGACGTAGTGGCGAACTGGAGCGAGGACGCCGAACGGATCCGAGCGGCGCGTCCCCGCCACATCCTCCTCCTCTGTCTCCAGAACTCGGCCAGGAGCCAGATGGCCGAGGCCATCACGCGCGCGCTCGCGGCGCCCGGCGTGAAGGTCTCGTCGGCAGGCGCGCGCCCGTCGTCGGTTCACCCGCTCGCGATCCAGGTGCTCGCCGAGCTCGGGATCGACATCAGCCGGAACCTGGCGAGGAACGTCACGGAGATCGCCACCGACGACGTCGACGTCGCAATTACCTTGTGCGCAGACCACGTGGACGCCGCCCTTCCGGCGAACGCGCTGCGGATCTACTGGCCGCTTCCTGACCCCACCCTGGCCGAAGGAAGCGATGCGGATCGTATCGAAGCCTTCCGGCACGTTCGGGACGAGCTGATGCGCAGGCTCGCGGTCGTGTTCGTCGGCACAAGGTAGCCCAGTACGACCTAAGCGCGCTGTCACCTCAGCCGGAGGATACGGACGGCTCCTGCAAGAACGAGGAGGCCGACGGCCGTCCCGGTCACGAGGTCGGGGATCCGCGACCCCGTCCAGGCGACGAGGGCACCGGCGACGATGACTCCGATGTTCGCGAGCACGTCGTTCGTGGAGAAGATCCAGCTCGCCTTCATGTGCGCGCCGCCGTGGCGATGCCGGGAGATGAGCACGAGGCAGCTCACGTTTGCGGCGAGCGCGAGAATCGAGATTCCGATCATCGCGGGCGCTTCGGGCGCGCTTCCGGCCACGAGTCGGCGGGCAACGTCGGCGAGGACGCCGATGGCGAGCAGGCCCTGGAATACCCCCGACACGTGGGCCGCGCGGACCTTGGTCGCCGCGGCCTTACCCACCGCGTAGAGACTCAGCCCGTACACCATCGCGTCGGCGAGCATGTCCAGCGAGTCGGCGATGAGCCCGCTCGACTGGGCGAGCCAGCCTGCCACGAGCTCGACGACGAACATCGCCGCGTTGACCGCGAGCAGGACCTGGAGTGTCCTGGCCTCGGTCGCATCGTCTGCCGGCACGGGGACGTCTGCCGGGTCCGCCTTCCCGGTCCCCGAGAGGCGCACACCGAGGCCGAGCGGCTGGAGCTTCGCGAGGAGCGGTGCAGGATCTCCCGCGTGAACGACCGTGACGGTGCGCGCCTGGAGGTCGAAGCGGAGGTCCGAGATCCCGACCTCGCCATCGAGCGCCATCCGGATCATCCGTTCCTCGGACGGACAGTCCATCTTCGGCACTGCGAATACGCTCTTGATCGAACCGGGCGCGGCCATGGCGGTGCTCAGTACCCCGACGTCTCGCCGGTGTCCAACGGGAGTACGGTGCCTCGGGGTCGTTGCACCACGTTGCGGGGCGCAATCGCGGCGACGAACTGACCATGATCAGCCCTGCTTCCGCAGTCGGCGGTGGCACGGTGCACCTGGTCCTTCGACGCGCAAGGTAGGGAGCGGCGGAGGTCATCCGCGTCCAGTTCGAGAGCCCATCGAAGCGGGGGGTTCGTGTTTCGAGAGGTCGTTGGGGCGTCGGTACTCCGTCGCCTCACTGCCGGCGCGGTCCATCTGCGACCAGGAAGCGGCCGGGGCATCGCGTGCAGTGGAGAGGGCCGGAGCGGCTACCGCCGCCCGCCTCGCACCCTGTACCTCAGCCACAGCGGTGGCCTCGACGGCGCTCCGCGGACGACAACGACACGCCTCATGGGGCGGTCGCGGGCGCCGTGCTTACCATCCCTGCGTCTGCGGCGCGCGGCGCGTGATGCGCGCCCGCCCGTCGCGGGAGGTGAGCGATGCCCGTCTACGAGTTCTACTGCGGACGCTGCGACAAGGAATACACCGCGGTGATGCACGTCGCCGAGCACGACCGCCACGTGGCGGAGTGCCCCGAGTGCCACCGGAAGGACAAGGTGGAGAAGCGCCTCTCGACGTTCACTCCGGTCACGAGCCACAAGTCCGCGGGGATCTGACCGCCAGACCGCCAGACCTGCCCCCGACCGGCCGCAGGCCAGGCCGCAGGGGAAGCGCACTGCAACCCAGCCGGCATCGGAGAATGCCGAGGTGTCGCGAAGGTCTTCGCCGCGGCTGACGGGCGCGGCGCGTCTCTTCGACGTCCGCATGCCGTGAGGCGTCCCGCGGCGACCTCGACATCGCATAGCTAGGATTGTCATGGGTGGCATGGTGCCCGCGGTGTGATGCCGACCCGAGGAGGTTCGTGATGGCAGGCGACCCCAAGGAGACGATCCGGATGGCGCTCGTGGAGATGTTCGACCGCGGCCACCCCGAGATCCTGGAGAACGTCGGATGGCTGTCGTTCGTCGGGCACGACCCGGTGCGCGGCACCTTGTCGCTCGGCGAGACGCGAGACCTCGCGAAGGGCTTCAAGGTCGGCTTCCCGGATCTCCGCTGCAGCGTGCTCGACGCCATCTCGGAGGGCGATCGCGTGGCGTGCCGGTGGCGCATGACCGGTACGCATCGCGGCCCCTTCCTCGGCTTCGAGCCCACCGGCCGCCGCGTGGTGCTGGACGGCATCGGGTACTTCCGGTTCCACGAAGAGCGGGTCGCAGAGGAGTGGCTGGAGTACGACGCCCTCGGCCTGCTGCGGCAACTCGGCATCGTCCCCACCATGGACGAGCTGCGCGAGCAGCACGCGAGCGAGGCCGGGAGCAGCGAGACCTACGCGAGCCACTAGCAGTACGGTCGTCTCGCCCTCCACCTCGCTGACCGCAGATCAGCCGCTAGGAGAGCAACCGCTCGAATCTGCGCCACGTCGCAAGGCTTCGCCACGTGGGCGTCGAACCCCGCCTCGGTCGCGCGCCTCACGTCCTCGCTCTGTGCGAACCCCGAGAGCGCGATGAGTCGCATCCCGCCCGCACACACGGCGCGCAGCGCCCGTGCGACGTCGAGACCGGTCATCCCGGGCAGCCCGATGTCGCAGAGCACGACGTCCGGGAGGGCCGCGCGCGCCTTCTCGATGGCGGTCGGACCGTCATAGGCCACCTCCACGGCGTGTCCCAGCATCTCCACGACCTCTGCGAGCGTGTTCGCCCCGTCCTCGTTGTCGTCCACCACGAGCACCCGCCGCCGCTTTCGCGGCTCCGGGGCGCGGACAGGCGCACCGACCCGCTCGGTTCCCGGGCGGGCGCCGAGCGGGAGCTGGATGACGAACGTCGCCCCCTTTCCCGTTCCGGCGCTCTCCGCGGCAACGGTCCCGCCGTGCAGCCCCACGATGCCCTTCACGAGCGCCAGGCCGAGGCCGAGACCACCGTCGCTCCGCGCAAGGGTACGGTCACCCTGGACGAAGGCGTCGAACAGGCGCGGAAGGAGCTCGGGCTCGATGCCTGCGCCGGTGTCCCGCACCGTGATCTCCGCGTGCATCGCCGCCCACGCGGACCGCGAGCATCACCGCGTCACCACGCCGCGAGAACTTGGCCGCATTGTGCAGCAGGTTCCCGAGCACCTGGTTGACGCGCGTCGCGTCGACGTCCGCCCACACGGCAGTCCCGGGGACCGCGACATGGAACTCGAGTCCGCGCGCCTCGATGAGGGGACGAAAGTCGTCCGCCGCGCGGACGACGATGTCACGCAGGTCGGCGCAACACCGGCGCAGGTCGATCTTGCCACGCGCGATCCGCGTCACGTCGAGGAGGTCGTCGACCAGCCGCGTCAGGTGCTCCGCCTGGCGCTCGATGATGCTCCGCGCACGCTGCGCCTGCTCGCTCCCGGCAGCCGCGTGCGCGAGGATGTAGACGGAGTTCCGGATCGGTGCGAGCGGGTTCCGAGCTCGTGCGAGAGCATCGCGAGGAACTCGTCCTTGCGCTGGTCGGCTTCGCGCAGGCGACGCTCACTATCGCGCAGCCCCGCCTCGGCGGCGACGCGGCGCCGCTCCTGCTCCATCGCGTCGAGCGCGTACGAGACGTCGGCGCAGAGTGCCTCGAGCAGCTCCACCTGCGCAGGCGTGAAGGCGCCCGCCCTCGCCGCGTAGAACGTGAGCGCGCCGATGACCTGCCCGCCCCGGTGCAGCGGGAAGGCCGCTGACGCGCGCAGGCCGTACCGGCCCGCGGCCTCTCGCCACGGCCCCGTCGCGGGGTTCACGGCGAAGTCGTCGTTGAGGACCGCGCGATCCTCGCGCACGCACCTGCCTGTCGGGCCCTGCCCGAGCGCGCCGTCCACCTCGACCCTGACGCTCCGGAGGTACTCGGAGGCGGACCCCGACCATGCCGCCGGCGACACCGCTGGTCCCTTCACGACGCCAACCCAGACCAGCGGGAAGCGGCCGTCGTCTGCGACAATCCGGCAGACCGCCGCGAAGAGCGACTGCTCGTCGCGCGTCCGGACGATGGCCTCGTTCACGCGGCTGAGCACGGCGTACAGCCGCGTCACGACGGCGAGCTCGTCCTCCGCACGCTTGCGCTCGGTGAGGTCGGTGATGGAGAGAACCGCGCCCGTCTGGACCCCGTCCAGCGTGAGCGGCGTGCCGCTGATCATGAGCCAGCGAGGCTCGCCGCCGCCGCTTCGAACTCGCTGGATGACCCCCTTCACCGTCTCCCCCCGTACGGCCGCGCGCACCGCCACCATGTCCTCGGGCGGCACCCGGGTACCGGCCTCTGTCGTGATCTCGTAGTGTTTCGAGACGCGCTCCAGGACCGGCGCGTCGCTGACGTCGGGCGAAAGCTGGAGCAGACGAGCCGCGGCTGGAGTTGCGCGAACGATCCTGCCGTCACGGTCGTAGACGAGCACTCCGTCCGCGATGCAGTCCAGGACCGCCTGAAGCTGGGCTGCGCGCGCTCGCGCGTCCTCCTCGCTCCTGCGGAGCGCGTCCTCACGCTCCCGAACCGTCTGCTCCGCGCGCGTCCGCTCGTCAATCAGCACCAGCAGCTCGCGCGAGACCGCCTCCGTCGCCGCCCGGGCGGCCCGCTCCTCGGCGAGCTTGGCGCGCTGCTCCTCTGCGGCGTGAAACGCCTGGGTGGCCATCCACGCGGTTCCGAACAGGAGCAAGACCATGGCGCCGACGTAGGACCCGGAGCGGAAGCTTGCGTCGTACCACCCCATGGCCTCACCGCCGCGGAGCAGGACCGCGGTTCCGAGCGGGATCACGGCGGAGGCCAGCAGGAGGTGGCGCGCGTACCGCCCTGCCGGGCCCGAGCGCGTCAGGAGCTTGCCGATCCCGAAGTCGGGGTGGAGCGCCGAGACCGCACCGGAGAGCGCCAGCAGGGCCGCGGCGGTGGGCAGCGCCATCCCGACGACCTGGGTGAGCCCGAACAGCTTCACGACGCCGTGGATGTGGCCCCCCAGGGCCACGACCGCAAGCGCTGCGGTCATCGCCCCGAGCGCCTGGGCTGCGTGCCGGCGTGGGCGCTCGACGACCGAGAACGCAAGCGACCACGCGAGGCAGACGAGCGCGCCCGCGGTCTGGGGCGACATGCGCCCGCCGTTCGTCATCACGGCGGCTGTCCGGTCGTACAGGAACAGGCGCTCGGGACCGAGCGTAGAGCCGCTCGCGTAAGCGACGAGCGCGGCGCCCGCCAGGAAGAACGTGACCATCGCCGCGCCGAGCGCGATGCGCCGACCGGCCACGGACCCCTCCCGTGCGCTCGCCGCGAAGGGGATCGCCGCACCGAGCAGCGCGAGCGACAGCGCCGTCGTCGGGACCATCGACGGCAGCTCCGCGACCCACCGGGTCCAGGACGGGACGGCGACAATCCGAGCCGAGGATCGCCAGGGCCGCGATGGCAACGGCGAGCCCGGCGAGGAGGTGCGCGGGGAGGTACGAGCGACCGTCGTGTGGAGCTTTCGGTTCCAGAGCGTCCCCCAGCGCTCGCGCCACCGGGAACGTGGACGGCGGGCCTGAGGACGCATCCTACCGCCGTTCGAGGCAGAGACAGTACGGCGCGCTCCCTACTGCTGCGCCTCGACCCGTGCTCCATCCCTGACGCGATCCCCAGGATGCATGACCACGACGGCGTCCGTGTCGAGCCCGCTCACCACCTCGACCTCGGTCTCCCCGCGGTGCCCGAGCTGCACCGGAGTCATCCGCGCCTTGCCCGCGTCGACTCGAAAGACCGCCCAGCCGTCGCCGTGGCGGAACGCGGCGCCCTGCGGGACCTTCAGCACGTCGTCGCCCTGCCACAGCACGAGGCGCGCCTCGATCCGGAACCCGTCGCCGCAGCGCCGCCCAGTCCTAGTCGCGGACCTCGTCAAGGCCGCGATCACGTTCACCCGCTGCTCCTCGACGCCGAGCGCGGAGAGCTTCGTGAACGCAGACGGCTCGATCCTGCGCACCCGCGCGGCGAGCGCGCGGTCGCCGCCCCAGCCCTGGATCGTCACCGGCGTGCCGGGGTGGACGCGGACCGCGTCGGTCGTGAGCAGATCGACCACGAGCTCGAGCACCTCGGGGTTTCCCACCTCGAGGAGCGGCGTGCCGGCCTGCACCACGCCCTCGCTCTTCTGGAGCACGCGCAGCACGCGGCCCGACGGCCGGCGCGAGCACGTCGACGTGCCGAGTCACGCGAGGCCCCCTCGCCCGCCAGCGCGGCGCGCGCGACGCGGACCTGCTCCGCCGCGACCTTCACGCCGAACACAGCGGAGGAGAGCTCCTCTGAGCGCATGCGCGCCTCGAACTCCGCGCGATCGAGCTGCTGGCGCGGGAGCGAGCCTCCCGCGGCCAGCGCGCGTGCACGCGAGAGCTCGTCGCGAGCCAGGGCCTCCGCGGCCGTCGCCCGTGCCTGTTGCGCCTCCGTCTGTCGGAGCGCCGAGAAGGCCGCGCTCAGCCTCGCCTGCGCCTCGGAGCGCGTCCGCGCGTCGAGCAGCGGCGAGAGCAGCGGAGCCATCTCGGCGACGACCTGCCCTTCCGCTACGGCGTCTCCGGACTCGAGGAGCTGGCGCGCGACGGTGCCGGACACCGGGGCGGAGACGACGTAGCGGTCCTTGACGCGCGCGACGCCCGTCTCCTCGATGGCGACGACGAGGCTGCCGCGCGCACGCCGTCGCGACCTCCACCGGCACCGGGCGCGGCCTGAGCGCCAGCACCACGCCGACGGCGGCCGCGAGGACGACGAGGCCGAGGAGGCCCTGGCGGAAACCGCGCACGGACCTTGCGCCGGCGCTCGCGCGCGCGGCGACCCTCCTCGCCGGACGACGGGCGCAGCGCGCCCGGCACCGGCTCCTGCGGCGCGTCCCGCCGGTTCTCGACGTCCGCCACGCGCTGCGGGGACTGCGCGGCTTCCTTCAGCGCCGCTCCATGGCTCACTCCCGCGTCTTCAGGACACCGATGAGGTCCAGGCGATCGACGTTGCGGCGCACCCAGAGCGCGCTCGCGGCCGCCGCGAGGAGACCCACCACCGTCGCGAGGAGATACGTGCTCGGCGCGACGTACACCTGCCAGCGGTACTGCTCCTGGTCCGCGGTCAACATCATGAGCCGGGCCCAGGAGTGCCCCAGGTAGAGGCCGATCGGCGTCGCGACGGCGAGCTCGACGAGCATGCCGCCGATCGAGGATCCGCGCCGATCTCGTGGGTGGAGAAGCCGAGCACACGCAGGCTGCCGAGGTCGCGAGCGCGGGTCGCGAGCGCGATGCGCGCGTTGTTGTAGATCACGCCGAAGATGACGACCGCGGCGAGCGCCACGCAGACGATCGCGCGCACGTCCTCCACCGAGGCCTGCATGTCGCGAAGCCGCCCGATGTCCGCGCTGAGCTCGGACACGTCGATGACGCGCGGCAGACGGCGCAGCCGCGCCTGGACCGCGGCGGCCTGCAGCGGATCGACCGTGAGCAGGGCCGAGCGCAGCGCGCCGAGATCGCCCGCGAGCTGCGCGATCAGCTCCTCGCGCGCGTAGAGCTGCAGGCCCATCGACTCGTCCACGAAGCCCGCCACGACGGGGCGCACCACCGGCCGCGCGCCCTCCCGGAGCTCGACGTCCGGGCGATCGCCGACGCGCAGCCCGAGCACCTCGCCGAGCTTCCTCGTGACGAGGACGCCGTCCGGGGGCACCGCAACGGGGCCGCCGCGCTTGTCGACCGCGCGGCGCAGGGTCGCGCCGTGCCGGGAGCCCGACGAGGACGACGTCGCGCGCGCGGTGCCCGTGGCCGACCCGGGCCGCGATCCCGCGAACGCCTTCCACCTGGCGCACGCCGGGCATCGACGCGAGCTCGCGCAGCGCCCGTGGCGACACGGGCCGGTCGAACGAGACGGCGAGGTCCTGGCGCTGCTCGCGCCGCAGGGACCCCTGGATGTAGGCCTCGACCGAGTCGAGGGCGAAGCGACCCAGCACGAGGAGGGCGAGGGCGCCCGCGATGCCGAGCGCCGAGAGCAGGGTGCGGAGCGGGCGGCGCTCGATCTCGCGCAGGACCATCATCGCGGTGGGCCCGGCGATCGTCGAGAGCCGGAGCCGCTCGAGCAGGGTCCGGTGGTAGACGGCCGGGGCGGGCGGCCGCATCGCCTCGGCCGGGGGGAGCCGCACCGCGGCGCGAACCGCGAGCAGGGCGCCGGCGAGCGCCGCGCCGCCGCTCATCAGGATGGCGGACGCGACGAGCGCGACGCTGGGCTCGAACGCGGACGCCGGGGAACCGGAACACGGAGGCGTAGAGGTCCAGCATCTGGTGTCCGAGCCACCAGCCGCCGGCGATCCCGAGCACGGACGCCGGCACGAGCACGACCGCGACGAGCCCCGCGTAGTGCGCGCGCCACCGCGCCGTTCGCGTACCCGACCGCCTTCAGCGTCGCGATCTCGGGTCGCTGCAGCGCGATGAGCCGACCGAGCACCATGTTCACGAGGAACGCGGCGACGCCGAGGAACATCGCCGGCATCATCCCGGCGAGCGACTGCAGCATCCCGAGCTCGCTCGTGAGGATCTTCTCCGAGAGCTGGTCCTTGCGCGGCGATGGCGCCGTCGCACCCGTACGGCAGCAGCAGGCGGTCCACCGCGGCGCGCACCGTCTGCTTCGATGCGCCCGGCTGCAGGAGAAGGCTCACGTCGTTGAACGCGCCGTCGAGCTGGAACGCGGAGGCGAGCGGCGCACGGTTCATCCACAGGATGGCGTAGCCGCCGGGATCGTCCGCGAGCGCCCCGGGCCGCAGCGCGTAGACGAACTCCGGCGAGAGCGCGAGGCCGACGATGCGCAGCTTGCGGAGCTTGCCATTGATGACGGCGGGGAGCCGGTGTCCCGGGCACGAGGCCGTGGGCGGCGGCGAAGGGCTCGAGCAGCACGACCTCGTCGTCGCGATCCCGCTCCGGGAGCCGCCCGCTGCGCAGGGAGATGCGCGTTCGTCGCGGGCTCGCCCACGGCCGGCAGCGAGAGGAGGCGGCCGAGGGCCGGTCGCGACCTCCCCTCGATGGGCAGGGACACGTACTTCGAGATGCGCGTCTGGACCGACGCCACGCCGGGGAGCGCCTCGATCCGGGCCGCGACGGTCTCGGGCGCGCGCTCGAGCACGGCGAACACGTGCGCGAACCGCTGCCGGTCGTAGTAGGCGTCGCGCGAGCGGAGGAGCGACGCGTAGGTGCCGCGGAGCGCGATGAAGCTCGTGATCCCGCCCGCGAGCACGAGCGCGATGGTGAGCACCTGCCCCTTCAGGCGGCGGACGTCGCGCAGGAACTTGCGGTTGAGGGCCGAGACCCGCATGGCGTCACCAGCGCAGGTCGCGCGCCCGCGCGACGCGGCCGGGGGCGCGCTCGCTCTGCACCCGTCCGTCGGCCAGCGTGACGACGCGGTCGGCGATGTCGGCGATCGGCGCGTTGTGCGTGATCACCGCGGTCGCGGTGCCCAGCTCGCGGTTGACCCGCTCGATCACCTCCAGCACCAGGATGCCGGTACGGAAGTCGAGCGCGCCGGTGGGCTCGTCGCAGAGCAGGACCGAGGGCCGCTTGGCCACGGCGCGCGCGATGGCGACGCGCTGCTGCTCGCCGCCGGAGAGCTGCGACGGGGAAGTGGTCGAGCCGGTCGCCGAGCCCGACGAGGTCGAGCGCCTCCTCGGGTTCGAGCGGGTCGTCGGCGATGTCGGTGACGAGCGCGACGTTCTCGCGCGCGGTGAGGCTCGGGATCGAGGTTGTAGAACTGGAAGACGAACCCGACGTGGCGGCGCCGGTAATTGCGTCAGCGCGTCCTCGTCGGCGTGCGGTCAGGTCCTCGCCCGCGAAGAACACGCGCCCCGAGGTCGGCACGTCGAGCCCGCCGAGGATGTTGAGCAGCGTGGACTTGCCGCTGCCAGACGGCCCGAGCAGGACGACGAGCTCGCCGTGCGTGCAGGCGCGAAGTCGACGCCGTCGAGCGCGCGGACATCCACCTCGCCCATGCGATAGACCTTGCTCAGCCGCTCGCAGGAGAGAATGGCGCGCACTTCAGTCGCCCGCGGCGCGCGGGCTCGTGCATCCTCCGACCGCACGCACAGAAGGATCGCATGCGGTGTACGGGCCTGGGCGCGGGCTTTCGGGGTCGCATGCGGGGTGTGCGGCCCTTGGCCGCTTGCCGCGGCGGGAGCTCGGCGAGAAGGCTGCGGGGGCAGCGCCCGGTGCGGCCATGCCACGAAGGAGCCAACCTCACCGCCCGGATTGCGTGTGGATTGGCTCGACCGCCTCTGCGGCATCCTCGACCGGCCGAGCGCAGAACGCGTCCTGCCGGAGTTCCAGGAGATCCGCCCGGGCGCCGCGATCCCGGTGGCGCGGACGCGATGGCCTGTCCATGCGGTAGAGCGCGAGCGCTCGCTCGTGCTGGCGATTGTGGCTGGCGAGGTCCTCGTCTCGAACTGTTGGCTCCTCTGCCGCGCCGATCCGGAGACCACGCGGCTCGTGTTTCGCGCGGGCGAAGACGATTGCCCGCTTCCGGAACACGAGATTCAAAGGGCGGGCTCGCACGCAACTCGCGGCGCACTTCGTCGCCGCCGCGTGCAACCTCCTGGGGATCTCGAAGCTGCTGCCCGCCTGGAACGAGCAAGGCCCCGAACGCCCTTCGACTTCGCTCCGCCTTCGGCGGCGCCATGCTCAGGGCGAACGGGGCTGTTTGTGCTCGTTCTTCAACACCCTGCTAGCTCGGCGTCGGGGACGCTGACGTGGAAGGCGCGGATCGTTCTCGGCCCTGTCGAGCCGGCGGGCGCCGCGCACAATCGACAGCGGTCATCCCGCGTCGTTGAACATCGCCTGGCCGAGGCGGCCGGTCTTGTTCTTGTCCCAGCTGTCGAAGACCTTCTCCTCGAACTTCAGGAACTCCTCCTTCGTCACGTAGCCGTCCTTGTCCTTGTCCATCATGTTGTACATCTCGCTTGGCTTCATCTTCTGCATGGCGGAAGGACTCGGCGGCATGTGGCTCGTCCCGGCGTCCGCGCTGCTCGCGCCGGTCGACCCGGTCCCTCCGCCCGACGCGGTCGACCCGGTCCCCCCGCTCGACCCGCTCGACCCCGGTCGACCCCGTCCCCCCGCTCGACCCGGTCGCTCCTTGCGCCGCCGCCGCCATCGGTCCAGCGGCCACCACGGCGATCAGCGCTGACACCCTCACGGCTCGTCCAACGTTCCTCGTGAACATCCGCCCTCCTCCTGAGGGATCGTCTAGCTGCCCGGTCCCAAGCAGACTCCGCGGCTGCCCGGTCGCGAGCGACAGCCAATGCGAATATGGCGCGAACGTCGGCGAACGGCACGGGGCCCCGCGCAGAGTCGCGCGTTCCGGTGAGTCGTCGCCGCTCGCGCGTGCACGAACCCACGGTCAGTTCCTGCCTTCCGGCTCCGCCGGGGCCTGCGTCCGCTCCCTGACCGGCCCTGGCGGCCCGGCGTTTGGTCGCCGTAAGGAAACGATCAGCCGAACGTGAACCCGAACGCCTCGACGCCCGGCTCGAGGAATTCGATCTCGAAGAGCCGATCGGCGATGGGCGCCGGCTGGCGGATGAGCTGGTACATCCGCGGGTCCGTGACCGTTCCGTTGCCCTGGTCGTCCACGTCGAGCCCGTGGGCGGCGCCCGGTGGCCGTCCGTCGATCGTCACGCGGAATCGGACGGACTTGCCCGACGCCGGCGGCGCGAGGATGAGGTGAAGATCGCGCGCGTGGAAGCGGTACGCGATCTTGCCACGGGGCTCGTTGAGCGCGGCGGCGGGCTCTCGGATCGTCCAGTCGCCCACCAGGGCCCACGCGTCGGGTCCCAGCCGCGCGGGGGCCGCGTAGATGCGGCGCTCGTCCCTTGCGGCACCGCCGGGCGATGCGAAGTTCTCCGCTCGCCCGTACCCGACGTACGTCTCGGGCGACCTCAGGCTCTCCCCGTCGGCGGGCGCCTCCACGCCGCGCCCGACGACGGATACCAGCTCCATTCCGAAGCCGTGGTGGCCGGCCTCTGCGAGCAGCTGCTGGATGATCCGCTCCGACTGCTCGTACTCGCCCTCGCCGAACTTGTGATGCCGGATGCGCCCCTGCGCGTCGATGAAGTACAGGGCCGGCCAGTATCGATTGTCGAAGGCGCTCCAGATCCGGCGGTCGCTGTCGACCGCGATCGGGAGGTCGACGTTCAGGTCCTTCACCGATCGGCGAACGTTCTCGAGCGATCTCTCGAACTCGAACTCGGGCGTGTGGACCTCGATCACCACGAGCCCGTGATCCCTGTACTTGTCGGCCCACGCGCGAACGTACGGGAGCGTGCGCCGCCAGTAGACGCAGGTGTAGGTCCCGAACTCGACGAGCACGACCTTCCCGCTCAGGTCGGCAGGGGTCAGCGGCTTCGAGTGGAGCCACGACGTCGCGCCGGCCAGGGAAGGCGACTCTCGTTCGATCGGCAAGGACCCCGTCCCGGGTCCGGCTCGCCGCGACCCGTTCCCGTCGCCGGCCGCGGTGCTCGCGAGCGCTCCGGGCGCGCTCGCGAGCACCGCGGCGAGCAAGACTCGAGCGGCTCTCATGCTGACCACGGTCGACACGATGGGGCGGCGGCGCCGGAACCGCGGGCGCGCCCGGCGACCCGCGCCGGCCCGGTGGGCGCACGCCTGGGGCGCGAGCCGTGATCCGTCGGCCCGCTCGCTTTCGACCCAACACGCCGGGAAGATTGGGAGCCCGAATCACATCCTGCCGACGTCGAGGACGGCCTGGGCGAAGTCCCGCGGGGCCTCCTGCGGAAGATTGTGCCCAACGCCCCGTCCGACGAGGCGGTGCTCATACCGGCCGGAGAACTTGTCTCGATAAGAGCTCGGGTCCGGATGCGGCGCGCCATTGGCGTCGCCTTCGAGCGTGATGGTGGGCACTCCGATGGTCGGGGCGTGGGCGAGCCGTCTCTCCAGGTCCTCATACCTCGGCTCGCCTTCGGCCAGCCCGAGCCGCCAACGGTAGTTGTGGATCACGATGTCGACGTGGTCGGGGTTCTCGAACGAGGCTGCGCTGCGATCGAAGGTCGCATCGTCGAAGGACCATTGCGGCGAGGCCTGGCGCCAGATCAGCTTCGCGAAGTCGCGCCGGTACTTGTCGTAGCCGGCCCGGCCGCGCTCCGTCGCGAAGTAGAACTGGTACCACCACTGGAGCTCCGCCGGGGGTGGCAGCGGGAGCTTGCCGGCATTCTGGCTCCCGACCAGATATCCGCTGACCGAGACGAGCGCCCTGCACCGTGCGGGCCACAGCGCGGCCACGATGTCGGCGGTGCGAGCTCCCCAGTCGAAGCCGGCGATGGTCGCTGTCTCGAGCTTGAGCGCATCCATGAGCGAGATCAGGTCGACGGCGAGCGCAGCTGGTTGCCCGTTTCGCATCGTTTCGCCGGAAAGGAAGCGTGTCGTCCCATAGCCCCGCAGATAGGGCACGACCACACGGTAGCCTTTCGACGCGAGCAAGGGCGCGACCTCGACGTAGCTGTGAATGTCGTAGGGCCATCCGTGCAAGAGTACGACCGCGTGACCCTGTGGCGGCCCGAGCTCGGCGTATCCGACGTTCAGGAGTCCGGCGTCGATCTGCCGAACGGGGCCCAACGACGTGCTCTTCGGACCGGATGGTGTACTGCCTCCAGTCGAGCCGCTCGCGTGTTCGCTGGCGAAGACTGGAACGCGGCCGAGCAGCGCGGCTCCGCCGGCAACGCCCAGCGCTTTCAACGCATGCCGGCGGGATAGCGTGTTCGAGTTCCCGTGCTTCACGGTGAGCCTCCTTCTCCGGCCCCTTCAAGATCGTCACGACGGGTCAGCCGGGCGGGGCACCTGCCGCTCGGAGTGGCTTCAAGCGATCCGCCGAGAGGCGGGGGGAGTGCGAAACGCTCGTCTCTTGCACCCTCCGCCACAGCGCCGCAAGTCACAGACCAAGCCCTCCGGCACGCCTTCAGGCGCGCGCGGCTCCTCTTTGCGCGCCGAGACCCCGAGAGCCGACCTGTTCGAGGGAACCACGATGCCTTCTGGCTGAGCTGCCCAGCCGCTGTGGGAACCATATGGATCCAGGACAGGAGACGTTCCCGGCGCCGAGCGAAGGTATCGTCCTGACGCACTTCATCACGAGCCGTGACGTCGCTCGTTCGGCCGCGTTCTATCGGGACGTGCTCGGCGGACAGGTCGTCTTCCAGGGCGAGCCTACGGCTGTGAAGCTCGCCAACGGCTGGATCATCATCAACGTCGGAGGTGGACCGACCGACGACAAGCCGGACGTGATCCTCGAGCCACCACGGGATCCTCACAGGACGAGCTCGTTCCTGAACATCCGCGTCGCCGACATCCACGCCGCCTACGACGAATGGCGGCGCAGGGGCGCGGAGTTCCTCACGCCGCCGAAGCAGCACGCGGATGAGATTCGTTGCTACATGCGGGATCCCGACGGCTATCTCATCGAGGTCGGACAGTTGACCGAGATGACGTGACGGCCATCGGAGATGGAGGGAGTCATGGGCACCACCGAAGCTCGCAGTCACGACGCGACCAGCGAGGCGTACGTCGGTGAGCTCGACATGAAGCTCGAGGTGGTCGCCATCCCCGTCTCGGATGTCGACCGCGCGAAGGAGTTCTACGGGGGGCTCGGGTGGCGTCTCGACGCCGACTTCAGCAAGGACGGCGGCCGCGTGGTCCAGTTCACGCCTCCCGGCTCGGGGTGCTCGGTTCACTTCGGGACGAAGGTGACGTCCGCCGCGCCCGGATCCGCCCAGAACTTGTTCCTGGTCGTCTCCGACATCCAGGCCGCGCGCGAGGAGCTGGTGAGGCGCGGCGTCGAGGTGAGCGAGGTGTTCCACTACGGGGGCCTCAACCGCGTCGACTCGGACGCTCGGTTGAGCGGCCCCGCTCCGGACCGGCGCAGCTACGGGTCGTTCATGTCGTTCCGCGACCCGGATGGCAACGGCTGGCTCGTACAGGAGATCACGACGCGACTCCCCGGACGGATCGCCCCAGCGGCGATCGCGTTCGGTTCGGCGACCGATCTGGCGGGTGCGCTCCGGCGCGCGGAGGCTGCCCACGGCGAGCACGAGAAGCGCACCGGGCAGCGAGACGCGAACTGGCCCGACTGGTACGCCGCGTACATGGTGGCGGAGCAGGCCGGCGGGGTACTGCCGTCGTGAGCGCCCTGCCTAACGGGCCGATGGCGGTCGCGGCGTGGGGGGCAGTGGCAGGAGTGCGGACCTTCACCGCGCCGGCGCTGCTGAGCATTGCCTGGGCAGACGGGCGGCGTCCGCTGGCGCCCGTGGCGGTCGAGCGCGCGCTCAGGGCAAGGGCGGCGCCGTGGCTTCTCGGGGCGCTTGCAGCCTTCGAGCTGGCGGTCGATCAATGGCCAGGACTTCAGGCCCGGATCGCGCCGCCCTCGCTCGTCGGTCGCGTGCTCTCGGCCGCGCTCGTAGGCAGCGCCCTCGGGCACGACCGCACAGGGCGCAGCGACATCGCAATCGCGGCCGCCAGCGCCGTCGTATCGGCGTTCGCGTCGTACTGGCTCCGGCGCGCCGCCAACCGGCGGCTGCCGAATTCGGTGAGCGGGCTCCTCGAGGACGCGCTCGTCCTCAGCGCGGGCGCCGCCCTCGCCGCGACCGTGCGGAGGAACGCGACACGACCGTGGCGGCGGTGACCTGCGCCCCTTCGAGATCGTCCAGCGGCCCCGTCGGAGTCCACTCCCCGACCGCACGATCGCGAATTCCGGCGAAGGACTTCGCTGCTGGACCGCGTGCGATAGGCGTGCGGGATGGCGTGGACGGCGACACGCGATCCCTCGGCAAGACTCGGTGGCGCGCCCACAGCTCGTGGGCCGGTGACCCCGGGGCTCTCATACCAGGTCGATGTGGGCCGTCCGCTCCCGCTCGAGCGCCTCCCGTCCGTCGGCTGCCTGGATCAGGAGTACGCCCAGCTCCTGACGTCGCTGTTCCTCGCAATCGCCGGCCCCGGCCTGCTCTCCCTCGACGCTCGCATGCGAGGCGCGCGAGCCCGGGCCGTCCGCAACCCCGCGCCCACGGCGCACCCGTCGCTTCGGGAGCCCGCCGCCTAGAACGCCGCGACTGTTTCCTCCGCGCAGGACGGTCGAGTCAGACGCGGCCCCCTTGCGCGACGCGTTGGGCGGAAGCGCGGCGCTCGAAGAGCGTGTTGTAGATGAGGGATGGGATGCAGTAGTTCGTCACCGCGACGATCCCCGCGACGACCGTGATCGTGGCGCCGAGCACGGTGCCGAGGGTCGTCGCGCCGCGGTGGAACGCCAGCCCGGTGCCGCCGAGCCAGACCGCCGCCACCCCGCATGCGAATCGGCGTTGCGGGCCGTGTCGCGGGAACGGCCGCGTCCCCGTCAGGTGCCGGACGACCCCGTTGTAGAGGAGGTCGAACGGATGCGCCGGGAACAGGGCTCCGAGGGACGCGATCGCGGCAAGCGCCCAGAGCACGGCGGG
Source organism: uncultured delta proteobacterium (assembly GCA_963739565.1). Classification (GTDB taxonomy): domain Bacteria; phylum Myxococcota; class Myxococcia; order Myxococcales; family Anaeromyxobacteraceae; genus Anaeromyxobacter. The sequence continues at coordinate 952,795 of CAVUBF010000004.1, forward strand.
AGAGCCGAGCACGGTCCCCGCGGCCATGACAATCGCGCAGAGCGCGGGCGACCACCTCAGCCACGGCCCGACCTCGGCCAGGCTGGCCTCATCCAGGCTGCGGAACCCCTGGGCCTCGAGGCGACTGCGAAGGACGGCGGGATTCGACATGGCGGACCTCTTTCTCTCCGGGTGCTCCCTGCATGTCCGCGCTTCGGCGCGGGATCAACTCCGTGCTGCTGAACGATTCGATGAGTCAATCGAATCGGCGCCTACGGGCAGTTCGCCCGCGTGGCGAAGGCGCTCGCGAGCCCCCCGGATCGAGCTCCTCGACCTGCTCGCCCAGTGGACCGAGCGAGAGCTGGGATGTGCGGGCGACGTGCGCGCTGGGTGGCGGTCGGTGCGTTGCTTCTACGGCAGGGGCGTGCCTCATCAGACTGCTCGGTGCGGGAGCGGAGCACAGGATTCAGAGAATCGGGCCAGGAAAGGAGACGCGCATGGTCCAGGCCGCCACGAAGTCATTCGTCAAGAACGTTCACGGCGTTCGCTATCAGGTAAGAGACGTCGCTCGCTCCGTAGCGTTCTATACGCACCATCTCGGGTTCAAGCTGGAGCACGAGCAGCTCCCCGCGTTTGCGAACGTCTCTCTCGGTGAGGCGCACATCCTGCTCAGCGGTCCAGGCGCATCGGGCTCGCGACCGATGCCGGATGGGCAGCAGCAGGAGCCGGGCGGCTGGAACCGGGTGGTGCTGAAGGTCACGGATCTTCCGGGCTTCATCGCTGAGCTGAAGAAGGCGGGGGTTCGGTTTCGCAACGAGGTGGAAACAGGCCCTGGCGGTCGACAAGTCCAAATCGAGGACGTGGACGGGAATCCCATCGAGCTCTTCGAACCTGCTCGATAGCCGGAGCCGGCGGCCGGGTCCGCCCTACTTCTGCTCGCCCGAGCCGCGCCGCTCACCAGGTCACGTCGTAGTCGGACTCCAGGAACCCGACCTCGCGGCCGGCGACCTCGAACCGTCCGCCGCAGGTGAGCTGGAGCGCGGACGCGATGACGCCGCAGTGGAACGCCGGGACCAGGAAGTCGCGCCGGAACGCGATCCGGGCGTGGCGCTCCGAGATCCACTCCACCGTCCGGGTGCCGTAGCTCACGACGTTCCGGTACCCGCTCGCCACGTTCGAGACGAGCCGCCGCGGGTCCGCGCCGGTGAACGCGACGAGCGCCACGCCGAGCGGCGTCGCGAGCCAGCGGCGCGAGGCGCGCGCCCCGATGTCGCGGAACACGGCGTCGCAATCGCCACCGGCCGCGAGCCGGTCGACGGCGGCCCACGCGACGCGCAGGTAGTCCGCGACGGGGTACGAGAAGAACTCGTATCTGCGTCCCTTGCCCCGAGGGTCGCACGCGGGCGCGGCGGGCTTCCCGGCGAGCTCGGCGAGCAGGTCGAACGTGGCGTTGAAGATGACGCCGCGCACGGTGTCGCGGGGCGTGGCGGCGGCCAGCCGCCTGTCGAGAATCGTCATCGCCGCGCGAGCACATCGTCCGACGAAAAAGCTCCTTCCGCCCGGCCCCGGGGACGACTGCCGTCCACGGGTTCCCCCGCCCGGCGGCCCGGTGAGTGCGGCGGCGCGAGGATTGCGGGGCCGCTGGAATTGCGCGCCCGGCCCGCGGTGTTTGCACCGGGTACCCAGCCCGACGCCGACACAGGAGACGCGCATGCAAACGGACGTTCCTCGCCCCCTCCACGACGCGACCCGCGAGCTCGCCGACCGGCTCGCAGCGCTCGACGCGAGCGGTCAACCCGCGGCCCGCGACGAGGCGGAGCAGTCCGTCGCGCGCGTCCTCCGGTGCGTCGCCGACGTGGAGCCCGCGCTCGCCGCGACGCCGGCCGCGCTGAGAACCGTGCAGCACGCGTTCCGGGCCGAGCTTGCCCCGTTCCTGAAGTCGGGCTGGATCGTGAACCGGTCCATCACGAAGCCTCGGGGCTACTCCGGCGATCACGCGCTGCTCGACGCCTTCTACATGCGCTCGCTGTCGGACGGCCCGGTCGGTCGCCTGCTCGACGAGCTCGTCCTCGACTGCGCGGCCGGCCGTGCGGTGGTGGCCCGGAAGGCGTACGTCACCCGCTGGCTCGCCGAGCGCATCGCGGGTCACCCGCGGGCGCGCGTCGCCGACGTCGCGTGTGGCCCCTGCCGGCTGGAGAAGGAGCTCGTGGAGAGCGGCGCCGCGCGCCACGCGCGCTTCGTCGCGCTCGACGGCGACCCCGCCGCGCTCGAGTACGCCGCCGGCGTGCTCGGCGCGACCCCGCAGGTCGAGCTCCGGCACGAGAACGCGGTCCACATCGCGCGCGACCGGCGCACGTCCCCGGCGCTCGCGGGGACGGACTACGTCGTCTCGCTCGGCCTGTTCGACTACCTCCCCGACCGGATCGCGTCGGGCCTCCTCGGGGCCTTCCGCCGGGCGGTGCAGCCCGGCGGCGAGCTGCTCGTCGGCAACTTCGCCGCGGACAACCCGTCGCGGGCGTTCATGGAGTGGTTCGGCGACTGGCACCTCATCCACCGCACCGAGCTCGAGTTCCTGAAGCTGTTCGCGGACGCGGGGTTCGAGACGCGCGACCTCCTGCTCGAGCGCGAGGGGAGCGGTGGGGCGATCCTGCTCGTGGGCGCGAAGGTCGGGCTCGGTTGGCGCGAGCTCAGGCGGGACCGGATCGGGGCAGCCGCAGCGTGAACGTCGTCGTCCCGTCGTCGTCCGACCGCGCGTCGATGTTGCCGGCGTGCGCGCGGGCGATCTCGCGGGCGATGTACAGGCCGAGCCCGAGCCCGCTCGCCCGGGCGCCGGGCGTCGTCCCCTGGCGGAACGGCTCGAAGAGGTGCGAGCGGAGCGCCTCGGGGATCGGCCCCCCGTAGTTCCTCACGCGCACCGCGATCTCCCCGGCCGCGGTCCCGTCCCACTCGACCGTGACCGGGCGGCCGTCCTGGGCGCCGTGCTTGAGGCCGTTCACGACGAGGTTGGACAGCGCCTGGCCGACCCGGTCCGGGTCGCACGTCACCGCGGCGTCACCGGCCCCCTCGCAGCGCAACTCCCGCCCGGGAAACGCGGTCTCCGCCTCCGCCGCGACGGCCGCGCAGATCGCGTCCACGCGGGACGGGCGCACGTCGATAGGGATGCCGCGTGTCGACTCGATGCGCGTCAGGTCGAGCAGGTCGTTCGCGATGCGGGTCGCCTTCGAGGCGCTCGCGACGAGCCGCGCCACCATGTCCCGCTGGCGGGGGTGGAGCGGCCCGACCCGGCCGAGGAGGTGCGCGAACCCAACGACCGCGGTGAGCGGGTTCCGCAGGTCGTGGCCGACAATCCCGAGGAGGTTCCTGCGGAACTCCTCCGCGCGCCTCGCGGCGGTGACCTCGCGGACGACGACCCCGACGCCGATCGTGTCGCCCCCCGCGACGACCGGGTACCAGCTCTCCACCCACGTCCGGGTGAGCACCGGCTCGCCGGGGTCGGCGCGGCTGTCCTCGAACTCGAGCACGGGCTCGCCGGTCTCGAGGACGCGGCGCCATCGTTCGCCGCGCTCGCGCCCACGCGCGCCGGGGAGCGCGTCGCCGACCGCCTTGCCGACGAACGCCTCCGGCGGGGCGCCGTACAGGCGCGCCCACGCACCGTTCACGTGCACGAGCCGGAGGTCCCAATCGACGAACGCCAGCCCGATGGGCACGGCCGAGAAGAGCGTGTCGAGCAGGGCGGCGGTCGACTCCGCGCGCGCCCGGAGCCGCTCCTCCTCGTGGTAGAGGCGCGCGCGCTCGAGCGCCTGCGCGGTCTGATCGGCGATCGCGAGGATGAAGCTGCGATCCGCCGGATCGAAGCGGCGGGGCGCCTCGAACTCGATCCCGAGCACGCCAATCGTCCGGTCGGGCAGCAGCAGCGGGATCGCGACGGTCGCGCCCTGGAACGGACGACCGGTCGCCGCGAGGTGCGGGTACCGCGCCACGTACGCACCGTGCGACTCGAGCCAGACGGGCTCACCCGTCCGGAAGGCCTCGGCGAGCGGCGCCGGAAGGTCGACGGCGAACCGACGCCACGCGACGAGCGCCCGCTCCGGGTACCCGAACGCGTCGAGCACCTCGAGCTCGCCAGCCCCCGTAGTCCAGGAGAGGCTCCCGGCGGTCGCGTCGAGGAGCCCGACCCCTTGCTGCATCGCGACGCGCGCGACCTCCGCGGGCGTGAGCGCCGACCCGAGCGACGACGTCACCGCCTGCAGCCGGATCAGCGCCTGGACCGCGAGCTCCGCCTCGGTGGTCGCCTCGCGCGCCGCCTGTTCGGCGCGGCGCCACCCGGTCACGTCCTCCGCGACGAGGCACACCGCGCGCACGTCGTCGCCGGTGGCGCCGTGGACCGGGTGCATGGACACGAGCCAGTGCCGGACGTCGCCCGAGCCGGGCGGCCACTCCCCCTGCGCCCGCACGGGCGCCGGCGCGAAGCCCGACCGGAAGCAGTCCTCGAGCTCCGCGCGCGGGAGCCACGGCGCCGCGGTCGCCCCGCCCTCCTCCGCGAGGCGGGCCATCGCCTCGTTCGCCCGCAGCGTCCGCAGCTCACGGTCCAGGACCGCAATCGCGAACGGCGCGTGCCACAGCGCGTTGAGCACGGCCTCGGCGCCGCGCCCCGCATCCGGTCCCCGGAAGGCGGTCCCTTCCGCGCCGCTCGTGTCGGGCACGAGTCGTAGCTTGCGTGCGCCGCACGCGGAGTGCACGCGTCCCGCGTGGGCCGCGCGCGCCGTCGCCGCAGCCCCGCCGGCCCACCGCGGCGCCGTGGCGGCGCTCGTCCTCACGCCGGGGGCGTACGCCCGAGGCGGAGCGCGCCTCCGCCGGGCAGTGCCCCGTTCCCGCTCACCGTCTCGGTCGACCTGCGCGACGGCCGCTTCACGGCCATCCGGTCGCTCTCACCGCAGGGGCTGCAGGCGGATTTCGGCACCTGCGAGCTGCGCGGGCCAACCAGACCCGCGCACCGCAGCCCGCCACGAGGACCGCGCCCGCCACGATCCCCGCGTGGCCCCAGAACTCGGGTCGCTGGTACGCGCCGCGCAGGAGCGGGACCACCAGCATCACCCCCACGTACGGGAGCAGCGGCACGCAGACGTGGACCGGCGAGCAGGTGAGGCGGCGCGCCGCCAGGTGGAGCAGGAAGAGCATTCCCAGGAACACCACCACTCCGACGAGCTCGTGCAGCCGCGCGCCGGTGAGCCAGCCGAACGAGACGCCATGGGTCCACAGCGGGATGGCGATCAGGATTCGCAGGGCGTTGGCGAGGACGGTGGTCGCGTAGGCGGCCGCCGCGCTCGCGAGGAGAATGCTCACGTTCTGCCACGCGGGGCGCGCCGGCCGCACGAACCCGAGCACCAGCGCGGAGAAGGCCACGATGAGGAAGTTCACGCCGGCGCAGACCGGCGCGATGAGGAACCGGAGCTCGGCGCTGAGATAGCCGCCGGACGTCCAGTCGAAGCGGTGCCCGCCGGCGACCTCCACCAGCCAGGCGGTGGGCGCGAGGACGAACCGGAGGTCGGCGGCGGAGGCGGTGCTGTAGAAGCGCTTGAGCGCGAAGGCAGCGCCGAGCGCAGCGAGGAGCACGGCGCCGGCGACGGCCCCCTCCCCAGCCCCGCTTCGCGGGGCCAGGAATCCGGGACGAGCCCCCTCCCCAGCCCCGCTTCGCGGGGCCAAGGAGATCCGGGGACGAGCGGTGCGGGCGCGCACGGTGCGTTCAGCGGGCGGCCGCGGCTCGGGCGCGCCGGAGGAGGACGAGGGCGGCGAGGGCCAAGGCGAGCGTCGCCAGGAGCACGAGGCCGGGCTCGTCGCCCTGGGCGCTGCGGTCGCCGACCGCGAGGTCGCTCACGCCCTGCGGGAGCGGAAGCGGCTGGTCGACATCCTTGCCCTGGGCGCCGGCGTTCCGGGTCTCCTGGAGCACCGCCACGAACGAGGTGTGTCGGGTGAGGAGGCTGTAGTCGAGGCCCAGGCGAGTGATCTCCCGTCTCTCGTCCTCGCTCTCCTCGTGGGCGCTGAAGTCGGACAGCGTCGCGATGCGAGTGCGCGCCCACAGGTACCTGAGCGCGTCGTCGTGGGTGCGCGAGGCGGTCCTGGCCACGTCGATCACCTGCTCGAACCTGCCGCGGCCGGTTCGGCCGGTGACGGTGATGGTCCCCTCGGCCGCGCCGGTCCACTTGCCCTGGAGCACGATGGGCCGCTGCGCCAGCAGGTCGGGGATGGCGCGGGGCTCGGCGTCGCTCGCCTGGAAGCCGTCGTAGGAGACCTGGATGCCGGTCAGCACCGGCGCCTCGACATACCTCCGAAAGGCGGCGGCCACCGGGGCGGCCTCGTCGGGCTTGGTGACGACGAAGGACTCGCCCATGCCCGCCTTGGCCACGCCATCGATCAGGTACCGGTTCACCGCGGAGCCGATGCCGAAGGAGAAGACGTTGGCGTCGCCGAGATGCTCGCGGACGTACTGGAACATCGCCTTCTCCTGGGAGATGCCGCCGTCCGTGACGACGATGAAGCTGCGCGAGGTCCCCTCGGTCCGCGGCAGGCGCATCGCCTGCTGCAGCGCCGGGAGGAGCTCGGTGCCGCCACCGCCCCGCTGCTCGCCGACGAGGGTGGTGGCCCTGACGATGTTCTCGCGCGTGGCCGGTACCGACCGCGGGGACATCGTCTGGTGGGCGCCGGAGAACAGGATCACGTCGAACCGATCGGTCGGGCGGAGCCCGCCGATGAGGTCCTCGATGAGCCTCTTGGCGGTATCCAGCGGGAAGCCGTGCATCGAGCCGGAGACGTCGATGATGAACACGTACTCCCGCGGCGGGATGTCGATGGCGGCGACCCGCGCGGGCGGCTCGACCGTGAGGAGGAAGAACTTCTCGCCGGGGCCGTCCTGGAGGACGAGACCTGATTCGACCTTCGCGCCGGCCAGCCGGTACCGGAGCACGACATCGCGGTTCCCGCCGTCCTTCTCGGCCGGGTCGAGAGCGATCTGCGCCTGGGTCCGGCCCGTCCACGTCACGTTGGCCTTGTGACTGGGGACGGAGACATCCTGGATGGGAATGCCGGTGGTGAGGCGGGCGCTGAAGCCGAAGGCGTAGCTCGGCGGCCTTCCCTCGTGCAGGTACGGGCTCTTCACCCACCGGTCGCTCTCGGGCGCGGCGGCCTCGGCCTGGTTCGAGTACCGGGGCAGGACCACGGTCGGGTAGACGAGCTCGTACACACCGTCGGTCGGGACCAGGAGCTCGGTGTAACGGAGCTCGACCTTGACCACGTCGCCGGGGAGGACGTTCGACACCTCCATCGTGAAGACGTTGGGCCGCTGCTGCTCGAGGAGGGAGGCGCTCTTTCCTTCGGCCTTGGCGCGCTCGTAAGCAGCGCGCGCCTGCTTTCGCTCCTGGATCCGGGCCTCGACGGTCCGGTCGCCTACGGTCAGCCTCATCCCGTGCACAGCGGCGCGCGTCGAGGCCGGGAAGACGTACCTGGCGTTCAGGGGCGTCGTGCCCATGTTGGCGTACGTCTGCTCTACGGTGACGCGAGCGATGACCCCGGCCACGTCCACGGTGGCGGAGGTCGACTTGAGCGGAAGCGCGTCGACCCCGGACTCGCCGCCGTCGACGACGAAGTACGGGGAGAGCGTCTTGCCGGTGGGCGCGGGTGACGAATCCGCACGTACCGGGGCCGGGAGGAGCGCGAGGGCAACCAGGAGGAGGCCGGCGGTGAGCGGTCTGGGCGAGGGCATGCCTCCCCCCCGACTGCACGAAGGCTGCCAGCGCGAGCCCACGGTGGACGGGCCCGAACGCCCTGAGCTTTCGGCGAGGTCCGGGGCGGGCGTGGCTGAGCGGCCGCGGGTCTGTGTCCGCCCGGGAACGCTCCAACAGCACCGCGCGGCGCCCACGAGTGCATCCACTCAACACCTCGGCCGACCCGCTTGCTCGGCCGAGGCGGTCGGAGCCCGGTCGTCGGCATGACGCAGGAACTCCTCGACGGTGGAGCTGCAGCCGAGCGGATCGTCCACCCAGGGAAGGTGTCCACCCTCGACGAGGACGAGCTTCGCGTTCGCTGCTCGGGCGATGCGCTCGCCCAGGTCAGGGGCACCGAACGGATCGGCCTTCCCCCACACGAGCAGCGTCGGGCAGCGAAGACGCCCGAGCTCCGCCGTCGGAAGCGCGGAAGCACGGCGCACGCCGGTCATGGTGAAGCTCTTCGCCATCAGCTCCCGCCAGGCGACCGAGAAGCTCGGGAGCCGTTCCGCCGCGAGCCATGCGTCCAGGATCGTCGCATCCAGACGCTCGGGGTCTGATCCCATGTGGCCCCACAGCTGGCGGACACGCGTCGGCGAGGGAGAGGAGAGGGCCATCATCAGCCTCCCCACCAGCGGCCGGCCCACGAGCCGCATCTGCAGCGGCCCGCCGCCGCCGGCAGTCAGCGCGGGCGCACCGAGAAGGCAGAGCCTCCGAACCCGGCTCGGCCTGTCCAGAGCGAGCCAGAGACTCCAGAGCGCCCCCATCGAGTTCGCCGCCACGTCGACCGCGTCCAGCTCGCACCCGTCCAGGAGGTGACACAGGAATCCGACCGCGTGCTGCCTGAGCCCGACGCGGCGGAGGCTCATCCGCGGCGTCAGCCCGAATCCGGGGCGGTCCGGGATGATGTGGCGCCACCCGGGGAGCGCTCCAGCAAGCGGCGCCCAGAATCGCGCCGAATGCGCCGCCACCATGAACGTAGAGGAGCGGAGGCCCCTTCCCTGCCACGAGGAGTCGGATCTCGGCGCCATGTGACTTCAGGATGCGTTCCTCTGCCTCGAGTCCGTAGCGTGCGAGCAGGCGCGCCTCGGCGGCGCGGAACTGGGCGACTCCACCCCTGGTCATCCCCTCCTGCATAACCCGCCCTCGCGCTCGCCCACGGCCGCTGGTGGGCACCATGGGCTCTCATGGGCCGTCGCCTTGTGCGGCCTACCAAGGCCCCAACGTGACGCAGCGCGTTCAGCCAAGCTCGCGAACGTCGGCGCGCCTGCTCGGTACGCTTCGATTCCACTGGTCGGATTGTGTCACTCGTCGCGTCGGGGACTCGAGCTCACGCCTGGGTCGAGAGTGGGGATCTGGCGTCGATTACAGCAACACGGCCATGTCGCGCCTCATCGTGACCACCGGGGCGGTCGGAGCGCTCGGGACCGCGCTCTGCAGTCACCTCGTCGCGCACGGTTACCGCGTGGCCGGCGTGGGCCTCCGCCGGCACGAGGGTCGCCTTCGTACGCTCGAGAAGGATCTCGGCACCGCATTCGCGGGGTTTGCGCTCGAGGATGACTCGCTCGCGGCGTGGGACGCGGCCCTGGCCGTCATCGAGTCGCGCCTCGGCCCCATCCATGGCGCAGCGCTGGTCGCGGGTGGCTGGCGCGGTGGCCGTCCCTTCCACGAGGAGGGGGATGAGGCCACCTGGCGGAGCATGCTGGACGAGAACCTCGAGTCGGCCCAGCGCGCACTTCGTACGCTCCTGCCTCGGCTCGTGGCGCGGCGCGCGGGGAGCGTGGTGGTGATCGGCTCCCGCAACGTCGAACGACCGTGGTCGGGTGCCGGCGCCGCCGCGTACACCGTCGCGAAGAGCGCCGTCGTCGCGCTCGCCCGCGCGATCGCCGTCGAGGTCCTCGAGGCGGACGTACGCGTGAACGCCGTGTTGCCGAGCACGATCGACACCGCGAAGAACCGTGCTGCCATGCCGGACAGCGACGCGTCGCGCTGGGTCCAGCCTGAGTCGCTCGCCGCGGTGATCGAGTTCCTGCTCTCGGACTCGGCGCGGGACGTGAGCGGCGCGGTGATTCCCGTTTACGGCCGCGCCTGAGGAGCTGACGACTCTTCGGCATCCAGCGATGCATCAGGGTCGAACGATGCGGTCGCCCCGCCGCTCTGACTCGCGCGATGGAGTGCACGCGTCCCGCGTGGGCCGCGCGCGCCGTCGCCGCAGCGCAGCCACCCACCGCGGTGACGTGGCGGCGCTCGTCCCCACGCCGGAGGCGCGGCGTCGCGGCCGATCCAGATCGGGTGGGATACAAGTGGCGTTCAGACCGAGCGTACGGGCGCAAGCGCAGAGGTTCCGGGCGAACCGTCGTCCTGGCGCTCGGGCGCGTGAGTGCGGATGAATTCCGCCAGCCGGCGTTCCTGGTTCACGGCGTGTTCGGCAATCCACACCTCGACCGCATCCGCCACGCTGGCCACGTTGCTCGTCGTCGCGCCCTCGCGCTCGAGGCGTCCCTGAAGCGTGCGCATCCGGTCCAGGAGGCCATCGTGCCGCCTCTTGTCGACCTGGAGGTCCGGGTAACCCAGGTCCTCCATCAGCGCCTCCGTGTATGCGAAGTGGGTAGCCAGGTGCTGCCGCAAGAGCCGCAGAGACGCCCATACCGCGCCCTGACTGGCACCGCGTAGCCGCTTCGCCTCCGCGAGCATGGACGCATGCTGGGCGTCCACCTCGTGAAGACCCGTTGTGATGTCCTCTGGCACGGGCGGCTGCTGTTCACCACCCGGTGCCTCGGCGACGAGCGCGAGTACTCTATCGATGTCGGGCGGCTTCGCGACGTGGTAGTCGAACCCGGCGCGGATTCACGTCTAGCAAGTCGTCCACCAGCCGCGTCAGGTGCTCCACCTGCCGGGCGATGATGGTACGCGCTCGCAGGGCCTGCTCGCCGGCAGGGTCCGCGCGCATGAGGATGTGGACCGAGTTGCGGATGGGCGCGAGCGGGTTCCGGAGCTCATGCGAGAGGACGCCCAGGAACTCGTCCTTGCGGCGGTCGGCTTCACGCAGCGCTTCCTCGCTGCGCCTCAGGCCATCCTCCGCTTCCTTCTGGGAGGTGATGTCGAGCGCCATCCCCGCCATCCGGAAGGGACGGCCCGCGTCGTCGTAGTACGCCTCGCCGCGAGATGCGACCCACCGTACCGATCCGTCGGGCAGAGGGACACGCATCTCGGCCTGGTACGGCGTCCGGTTGTTGATGGCATCCTTTACTGCCCGGTCGATGCGGTCCCGGTCGCCCGGGTGCAACGCGCGAAGGAAGACCTCGTAGCCCGTCGGGCTGTTCGTTCGGAGCCCCAGGAGCGCCCGGTAGCGGGCTGACCAGTCGTGCGCGCCGGTGGGGATGTCCCAGCTCCAGGCGCCCATCTTCGCCGCGTTCCTTGCGAGCCGTAGCGCCCTCTCGCTCTCGCCGTAGCGCCCTCTCGCTCTCGCGCAGCGCTTCCTCGACGCGCTTCCGCTCTGCAATCTCACGCCCGAGCATCGCCAGGTTGGACTCGGCACGCTGGCGTGCGCGCGATATCCGAGTGCTCCCCACGATGACGGCGCTGCAAACGGCGAGGTATACGATGAGTCGCACCAGGTCAGCGCTGGAGCGCGGCCCGAAGGAATGTATGGGCTCGATGAAGAACCATCCGCTGCCAGATAGCCCATCACGGCTGCCGTCACCGTCGGCCCCGGCCCCGCCAGGAACGCCGCCAGGACCACCGCGACGAAGAACGTGGAGAGCGGGATCCGGCCCTCGAGCTGCGGCGCGAGCACGAGGCGAGTGACGAGCGCGACCCCTGCCAGCCCGACCGCGAGCGCGTACCGGGCGCCGACCGTCGTCCAGTGGCGCTCCTGCTCGGCAACGGACCTGCGGCATGGCCCGCGCTCGGCGCGGCCTCGTGAGGCTTCGAACGACTGCGTGCCAGCCACCCCGTCGCTATACGGCCCCGCTCCTCATCATGCAGCGGTGCTCGAGCGTCAGAACGCGCGAGCGCCCGCAGGGTGGATTGCCAGAGCCTGGGGGCCGCGCCGCCCAGCGACGTCGCGGCCGCGCCCGGCATGGGCGAAGAGTTGGCCGGAGAGCGTTCGCCATGGGAGGGCTGAAGGAGCACCCGGGCGATTCGCCGCCGGTGACGGCGCCGCCGCTCGAACGGCCTGGCGAAGGGAGGCCGGCCACCCCGCTGTGCGTGGCCCGAGCGGGACCGCTAGGTTTCGAGTTTCCACGGCGGGAGGGCGCGATGGCGGGCCCGTTCGTCTTCAAGTCCGTCGCGACGCTCGCGCGGGCCACGGGGTTCTTCGCGGACAGCGCGCGGACGCTGCAGACTGCGATCGAGCGTGCCCCGAGCAGCAGCATCTACTTCCACCTGCAGTTCGCGCTCTTCCGGCGCCACTTCACGACCTCGGAGTTCCTGAACGACTTCGCGCAGTGGACCCGGATGACGCTCGCGGACGAGCCGCTCGCCGAGCTGCTCGCGGCGGTCGATCCCCTCGAGTTCACCTCCATCCGGCAGGCGCGCGAGCGCCTGGTCCGCACGATCGGCGAGTACGTCGGCCGCATGGCGTTCACGCCGTCGGTCGGTTTCAAGCAGCGGTTCTGCTTCCAGGAGGCCGCGTCTTTCATCTACCCCACGGGCGCGCGCGCCGACGGGCTCGGGTCCTTCGTGGAGGCGGTGCGCGCGGCGCCCGCAGAGAGCGTCTTCTACCACTTCGTCGTCGCGCCGCTGCTGGAGGGGAAGGCCGACAACGACTTCTCGATCTGGCTCGAGGCGCAGGGCTACGCGGACGCCGCGGCGCGCGTGCGCTCGCTGTCGCCCTACTCGACCGACCTGTTCACCCTGGGGCAACGAACCGCCGAGCTGCTGCGGTGACTCGGCCGTGGAGTGAGAGATGCCCGTGACGGTCCCCATCAAGTCGCTCGGCGACTACGCCCCCATCGTCGGGGACGACGCGGTCCGCGAGATCCGTGCACTCGCGTCGTACCTGAAGGGCGCGAGCGTGCAGCACGTCAACTCGACCGCGGTCGGGGGCGGGGTCGCCGAGCTGCTCGGATATCTCGTCCCGCTGATGCGCGACGTCGGCCTGGACGCTCAGTGGGACGTCATCGCCGGCAGCCCCGCGTTCTACGAGGTGACGAAGGCGATCCACAACAACCTGCACGGCGCCAGCGAGGAGCTCTCGCCGGAGGCGCTCCGGACGTTCTGGGACACGACGCAGCAGAATGTGGGGGTCCTGCGCAAGGACGTCGACTTCGAGTGCATCCACGACCCGCAGCCGGTCGGGCTCGTCAGGGAGCGCGTCGGCAAGACCCGCTGGCTGTGGCGCTGCCACGTCGACCTCTCCGACGCCGACCCGACCACCTGGGCGTTCCTGCGCCAGCTCGTCGAGGCCTACGACGCGGCGGTCTTCCACCTGCCCGACTACGCCCGGGAGCTCTCGATCGCCCAGAACGTGTCGCCGCCCGCGATCAATCCGCTGAACGAGAAGAACCGCGACCTCGAGCCCCACGAGATCGCCGCGGTGCTCGAGCGCCATCACCTCGAGCCCGAGCCGCCCATCGTGCTGCAGGTGTCGCGCTTCGACCGGCTCAAGGATCCGGTCGGCGTGATCCGAGCCTACCGGCTGGCGGCGCGCAGCCATCCCTGCCAGCTCGTGCTCGCAGGCGGGGGGGCGGCCGACGATCCCGAGACGGGAAGGGTGCTCGCCGAGGTGCGGGAGGCGGCGGATCACGACCCCGGCGTCCACGTCCTGGAGCTGCCGCCCACCGCGAGCCGCGACGTCAACGCGCTTCAGCGCGCCGCCACCATCGTGGTGCAGAAGTCGCTCGCGGAGGGCTTCGGGCTGGTGGTGACCGAGGCGATGTGGAAGTCGAAGCCGGTCATCGGCGGCGCGGTCGGCGGCATCCGGCGCCAGATCATCCAGGGCAGCACCGGATTCCTGGTGTACAGCGTGGAGGGCACCGCCTACCGGATCCGCCAGCTGCTCGGGGCTCCCGACCTCGCGAGGCAGCTCGGAGCGCGGGCGAAGAGGTACGTGATCGAGAACTTCCTCCCGACGAGCTACCTGAAGCGGTGGCTGCTCATGCTGCTCTCGATGAGGTACGGGTCGGGGCCGGTGGTGGCGCTGGGCTGACGAGACGGTCTCACCGGGTCCCAGGTCACGGTGCGTTCCTCCGCCCACCGCCGCGGTCACGCCCTCCTGGCTCGAGCGATGGCTCGTCGCGCACGAGCACGATCTTGCCCACCACGCCTCCCTTTCCGAGCAGCTCCTGCGCCTGTCTCGCCTCGGCAAGATGGAATCGCTGCGCGATGAGCGGCTTGATCTTCTGCTGCCGGCGGAACGATGCATCATCTGGTACGCGGTGATGTAGTTCAGCACGAGGCAGACCGCCTCGGCGGCGTCCAGCCCAGGTGGCACCGGGACCAGCTCACGTTGCGGCAGGCAGACGAACCCGGCGTACGCGCCATGGATCGGCATCGCGGCAACCAGCTGGCCTGGCGCGACTCCAGGGACTCCGGCGCCGAGCCGATCCACCACGCCGACCAGATCCCACCCCGGCGTGAAGGGCACTTTGGGCGTCTCGGGATGAACGCCCTCGCGCGCCATGATGTCGGGCAGGGAGACGCCTGCGGCCAGCACTCTCACCCGTACTTCACCATCCTTCGGCTCGGGGCACTCTTCCTCGACCACCCGAAGTGCATCTGGCCCGCCGTAATGAGTGACGATGATGCGGGTGTGTCTCATGGTTCAACTTGCAGGGGGCCAGCATCCGCGCAACCTGGACGCCCGATTCCGTGCAACTGGGCCTCTCTTCGACACGGAATCTGCGCTGATCGGCCGCACGCCGGAACAGGTCAACCATGGGGCGGTTGGGTCACCCCGAACGATGGAGGTCGGACACCAACGGGAAGCGGGTTGGTGCTCCCGCCTCCCATCCAGCACTGGAGATAGCGAACCGCGGGGATCGCCATCGGCTACTGCGGGGCCAAGCTCCGCTCCGATGGCACCGACGGATTTGAGAACCCAAAGGCCCTCGATCGCTTGAAGGGGTCATACGGTTTAATGGGCATCGAGGGCCATCCGATCGGGGGCAGGGGGGCAGGCGATGCTTATCCGACTTCGGCGGCTCGTCGCCGTATCGGCGACGGGTGCGTTCCTTCTCCTCGCGCCCGGCGTGCGCGCCGAGGAGGTGCTGCGCGTGAGCGGCACCGGCGCGTCGCTCGGGACCTTGCGGCGGCTGTTGGGGGCCTTCGAGAGGGCGAACCCGGGCCACCGCCTGCAGCTCCTCCCGAGCGTGGGAAGCAGTGGCGCGGTCGCGGCGGTCGCGAACGGCGCTCTCGACGTCGGCATCTCGGCCCGGCCCCTCGAGCCCGCCGAGCAGGCGCTCGGCCTGACCGCGCTCGCGTACGCGCGAACGCCGCTCCTGTTCGCCGTCGGTCCGCGCACCGGCGTGCGCGGGATCACCACCGGGGAGCTGGTCCGGATTTATCGCGGCGAGCTGAAGACGTGGCCGAACGGCGAGCGCGTTCGTCTCGTGATGCGGCCCCGGACGGACGTGGACAGCGCCCTGCTGCGCGCCATCTCGCCCGAGATGGCCGCGGCCATGGACGTCGCGTTCACCCTCGAGGGGCTGCTCCTCGCCGTCACCAACCAGGAGTGCGACGAGATCCTCAGTCGCACCCCCGGCTCGAATCGGCCCCACGTCGCTCGCCGAGATCATGACCGACGACCCGGCTCTCGTCCCACTGACCTGGAACGGCGTGGCGCCGACCCTGCCGAACCTCGCCTCGGGCGCATATCCGCTCGCGAAGACGCTCCTCGCCGTGTCCCGCGTCCCGCCCTCGCCGCCCGTCCGGCGTTTCCTCGAGTTCCTGGCGTCTCCCGAGGCGCGGCAGAATCCTCGAGCAGACGGGCAATCTCCCCCTCTCGCCGCTGCCGCCGGGCGACCGCGATGGCGGACGACACTAATCTCACGAGGACCGTCTCGCTCGCTGCCCGCGTGCTCACCGCCGCGGTGGTCGTCCTGCCTCCCACGATCTACTTCGCGGGCTCCTACCAGCACGCCGCGGGCGTCCTGGAGGCGGAGGCGGCGATCAACGCGCGCCTCGTCACCCGCATCGTCAGCGCCAACCCCGATCTCTGGGCTTACGAGCAGGTCCGCCTCTCCGAGTACCTCACTCGGCGCACCGTGAAAGGAGAGGCGGAGCGGCGGCGCGTGCTCGACGCACGCGGCGCGGTCGTGGCCGAGAGCGCGGACCCGCTCCCCCGTCCGTGGCTGACTCGTTCGGTGCCGTTGTTCGATGCGGGCGTGCGCGTCGGGACGATGGAGGTCTCCGGCTCGCTGCGGCCGCTGCTGTTCCGGTCCGGGGTCCTCGCGCTCGCGCTGTTCGCGGTGGGCCTCCTCTCCTACCGCGCGGTGCGCACGGTCCCCCTGCGCGCCATCGAGCGTAGCCAGGAGGCGCTCCGGCGCCAGAAGGACACCGCGCAGAAGTACCTCGACGTCGCAGGCGTCGCGTTCGTCATCGTCGACGAGGCCGGGCACGTCACCCTCGTCAATCGCAAGGGCTGCGAGAATCCTCGGCCGCTCCGATGAGGAGGTGCTCGGCCGCGACTGGAGCATGACCTTCGTCGATCCC
Organism: uncultured delta proteobacterium; assembly: GCA_963739565.1. Classification (GTDB taxonomy): domain Bacteria; phylum Myxococcota; class Myxococcia; order Myxococcales; family Anaeromyxobacteraceae; genus Anaeromyxobacter. Next base: position 969,186 of record CAVUBF010000004.1, read on the forward strand.
TGCGGATCGGGCTCGCGTCGGCCCCGAGGCGGCCGCGACGGGGCCCAGCGAGGTCGTCGCGGCGGAGTACTCCGTCGTCCGCCCGAGCGGCGAACGTCGGCTCGTCTCCTGGTACGTCACGCCCCTCTTCGACGATCACGGCCGCCGCGTGGGCTTCCTCGCGTCGGGGGTCGACATCACGCACCAGGCGCAGCTCGAGGACCAGCTCCGGAAGGCCCAGAAGCTCGAGGCGATCGGGCGGCTGGCGAGCGGCGTCGCCCACGACTTCAACAACGTGCTCGCCGTGATCAAGGTGCGGGCAGCCCTGCTCCGCAAGGGGATTCAAGCGGAGGATCCGCGGCGCCGCTACGTGGACGACATCCTCGCGTCCACCGACCGCGCGGCTGCGCTGACGGGCGACCTCCTCACCTTCGGGCGCCAGCGCCCCCCGCGCTTCGAGGCGACCGACCTGGTCGAGCTCCTGCGGCGCCTGGACCCGTCGCTGCGCTCGCTGCTCCGCGAGGGTGTCGACCTCGAGCTCACGCTGCCTCCATGCGCACTACGCGTGATGGCCGAGCCGCTGGAGATCGAGCGCGTCGTCATGAACCTCGTCACGAACGCGCGGGACGCCATGCCCTCGGGCGGGCGCATCGTCATCACTGCGTCGCGCACGACCGTCGACGACGTGCGCGCGCAGGGCGCGGGCCTCGACGCGCCGGGCGCGTACGCCGAGCTCTCGGTCGCGGATGGCGGGACCGGCATCCCGGCCGACGCGCGGGCCAAGCTCTTCGAGCCCTTCTTCACGACGAAGGAGGTCGGCAAGGGCACGGGCCTGGGCCTCTCCATCGCGTACGCGATCATGGAGCAACACCACGGGGCGATCCGCGTCGCCAGCGAACCGGGGAAAGGCGCCACGTTCACGCTCCTGCTGCCGCTCGTCGCGGATTAGCCCTCCGACGAGCTTCGCCGCCAGGGCGTGCTCGGCGAATCCGGCCCTCCTTGGCGATTCGAAGATCGCGGCACCGAAGGGAGAGACCATGAAGCTCCGTGTCGGGGATGACGTGCCGGATGTCGCGCTGCACGCGCTGGACGGGACGCGGTTGGACTGCAGGCGGTCAAAGGGCCCGGTCGTGGTGTCGTTCACGCGCTACGCGGGTTGCCCGGTCTGCCAGCTCCACGTCGGTCGCATCGCCGCGGCGATGCCAGAGTTCCGTGCGCGCTCGTGCGGCGTGTGGATGGCCTTCCAGTCCACGCCGGAACGGCTCAGGGAGGCCATGGCCCAATGGCAGCCAGGGTTCGCGGCGGTCGCCGACCCCGCCGCGGAATGGTACGACGCGTTCGGGGCGGCAGCGAGCTTGAGCAGATACATCCATCCCCGCTCGCTGCTGGCGCTGGTGCGAGCGAGGGTCGCCGGCAAGCGACACGGCCGCTTCGAGGGCCGTGAGACCCAGATGCCCGCGGACTTCGTGCTCGGTCCCGGCGGCCGGATCGCGCTGGCGCACTACGGGGGCGATGTCGGCGATCACGCCCGGGTGGAGGCGCTGCTGGCGGCCGTCGACTCGCTGAAGACGGGTCGGTGATCAGGCGCGCCGCTTCAGGTCGTCCTATCTTCTGGACATGGACGCGCGCCGCCGGCTTCCAGTAGCGGAAGCCCTCCTCGAGCTGGGCGACCTGACGGAGACCGTCCTGCGCGCGTTACGGTGACGGCTGCTCAGGCCGCTGCTCCGGCACGTCCTTCGAGAGGTCCGCGTCCGGCACGGCGACCGGCACGGGCTTCCGCTCGAGCGCGGACCGATCCCTCGGTCATCCTCACCAGTCCCGTTGATCCAGGAGCGGTCTTGGCCGCGCTCGCGGCGCCAGGTCGGCGCGCGAGAGCCCGACCTCGTGGCCCGACGCTGAAGGATGGGCGCAGGCGTCAGGCGCTACGGCGACGGCACCGGCGTGGGTGGCAGGGTGCAGAATCCCCGCTGGGCAGCGAGGTCGCAGACGTTCAGGTTGAGCCCCGTGCAGAGCGGCGCCGAGAAGTCGCCGGTCAGCGCCCCCCCATCCTGGAACGTGACGGCGATGTGACCGGTGATCGGTCCGGTGACCTGGTCGAGCCGGACCGTGCCCCCTTGCACCGACGAGGCGGTCGTCGGGACGTACGCCGCATCGACCGCCATCGCGAGGGCGAACCCGGCGTCGAGCAGCCCGGTCGAGGGGTCCGGCACGGCCGTCTGCAGGCTCGAGTACACCGTGTACGTCCCCGGGGCGAGCGGGGGCTCTGCGCCGGGCGGAACCGGGTTCAGGTGCGCGAGGAGGATCGTGACGCTTTGTGAATTCTGGTGCAGCTTGCACTGGCCGCCGAAGTCACCGCAGGTGCCGGCGTACGTCGCGATCTGGAGCGCGATCGCCTTGACGCCGATGCTCGTGAGGTTGGTGGGATCGGCGGGGTTCAGCGGGATCCCGCACGCCGTCGCGCCGCTCCCGGCGGCGATCGCCCGGACCTCCACCGGCGTGAACGCGCGGCCGCCCACCGTGCCCGAGAGCGAGCTCGGAGGTGGCGCAGGATTCGAGGTGCTGCTGCTGCCGCACGCCGTCACGACCGCCGCCACGGCGACGAGACCGAGGATCCGCATGGTCGACCTCCCCCGCGACACCATGCACACCGCTCAGGGGGCCGTAACGCACCCCAGGTGCGGGTGAACACATCCGGGGCCGTCTCAGGGAAGCGCGAGGCAGTCCGACACCGACGGTGAGGGCGCGGTGACGGGACTCAGGCGGGCGGACCCGCCACCGTCGATCGTGGTGATGTAGACCCCTCCCGTCGCGTTCCCGTTCGAGATCTGCACCCACTCGGCGGAGTTGCCCGCCCCGCCGAAGTCGAGGGTTCCGGTGATCGTCGTCGCGGAGCCCGGGTCGGGGGTGAGCGGCACCAGCGCGAAGGTCATCACTTCCGACATGTGCCCGTTTCCGCCCGTGTCGGAGTCGGTGACCTGTGGCCCGGTCACCTGCACGCCTCCGAAGTCCACGAACGCGCCATACTCGATCCTCGTCGTCGGGTTGGTGGTGCCGCTCATCGAGACGCGGACGGTCCCCGAAACCGTCCCGACGTAGGTCTCCGCCTGGTGATACTGGCTCATGCCCGGTCCGTTGAAGCCGATGATCCGGATCTCCGAGCTCCGGATCGCCAGGTTCGCGATCTGGAACGCGCAGGCGGCGTCCCGCTCCGTCGCGGTCCCGAGCCGCCCGAGGGCGCCGGTGAGGCCGACGTAGGTCGCGGCCGCCTGGCCGTCGCCTGCGACCACGAGCTGGCCGCCGTTGCGCGTGACCGTGACCCGGAGCGTGTACGGCGTGTCGTCCCGGTGGGTGCCGACGCGGCTGTAGAGCGAGGTGCCGCTCTCGTCGGGCAGCGTGTAGGTGTGCGCGACGCGGAGGGTGGCATCCCCGGACCCGACCTCGGTCCACGTCCCCTGGAGCGTCCAGGCCCAGGATCCGCGCGAGATCGGGAACTGCATCCGGGTGAGCGCGAACGGCGCGGCGCCCTCGGCGTCCGGCTTGCCGACGAGCAGGACCCGGATCTCCGACCGGTCCGGGCCGGCCGCCGCGATCCAGGTGTCGCCCGCGATGCGCGCCGTCACGTCGAGCTTCTGCGCCACGTCCGCGTACGGACCGCAGGCGCCGAGCGCGAGCGCGAGCAGGGCCGTGCGTCCGCAGCCGCGGAGGGCCCGTCGTCACAGCCGGCCCCCGAGGCCGAGGGCCACGCCCACACGGAACGTGTACCCATGGTCGATGTCGTCCGCGTGGAGCGGATCGCGGAAGTCGTAAGCGACGCTCGCGTAGGTGCCGAAGTTGACCGCGCGCGAGAGGCGCCGCGCGCCGGTCCCCCACCACAGCACCCCGCTCGCGCCGAGGCCGACCGGGAACGCCGAGAAGTCCCGGTACCCCTGCCTGCCCGGCAGGTAGACGAACGTTCCGTGCAGCCCGGGACCCGCCTCCACCTCGACGCCGGTGCGCGGTCGCCACCGCCAGTGATAGCCGAAGAGGAGGTCGCCTCCCGAGCGCCGGCGGTAGTAGTTGGAGGTGGAGTAGACGCGCCCGTCCTGGCGCGCCTGCAGGGGGACGAGGGCGAAGGCCTGCAGGAACGCGCCGCGCGTCCCGAACGACCCGAGATAACCGAGGCTCGCCGAGTGGAACGTGTACTGGCTCCCCTCCTTGCTGGAGAAGGTGGTGGAGTGCAGGCCGAGGCCGATCCCGTGCCGCCAGCCTCCCAGGCTCGGCTGCGCCTCGGCGGCGACCTCCGGCCCGGGATCCGGGGTCACCGGCGCGCCCGGGGCGGCGGGGTCCGCGGTCCCCGCCAGGGCGAGCGCGACGAGCAGGGGAGCGATCACGAGCGCTCTCTAGGGGCAGTCTCACACGCTCTTGAACCTAGCCACGGGCTGCGCGCAATCGAGTGGGGCCCAAGAGGAACCGGCCGACGGCTCCTCCCGGTCGCGTAAGGGTTGACCATGCGTCTCGCCATCCCGCCGTCGAGGCGTCCCCTGGACGTGGCGCGCGTCGTCTTCTTCGTCGTGAACCTCTGCCTCACGACCTATGTGTCGCCATCGCCAATCCGTCGCGGTTCACGCCGCCGCCGTGGCCGCCGGAGCGGCTGCTGGCCCTCGTCCACTGGTGGGAGCGGACCTTCGACCCCCTGCTCCTCGCGCGCCCGGCGTGGTACCGGGCCACCATCTGGCTCGACGTCGGCATTCGCGGGGGTTTCCGCTCGAGGACGAACCTGCTCGGGTAAGCTAACCGCATGAAGCTCGTGGCCAGTGTCCGCGTCGCGACGCGCCCCGACGAGGCCGCCCGGGCGCTCGCCGACGCCGCGGGGCTCGCGCTGGCAGAAGCCCGCATGCGCCTCGCCCCCGAGCCGCCTGCGCTCCTCGCTCGACTCGACCCGGGGAAGGCCGACCTGCTCGTCACCGCGCTGCGCAAGGCCGGCCTGGCGGCGCTCGCCGTCGACGCCCGTTGCCCGGCCGACAAGGACCGCGTGGTCGCCCGCGCCTTCGCCCTCGACGAGGCGGGCGTCACGTTCACGCCGCGCTTCGGGGACTCGACGGTGTTCGAGTGGAAGGACGTGACCGCCATCCTGCGCGGGGCCCGCGCCGCGCGCCTCGAGGTCCAGCGCACCGAGAGGACGAAGAGCTTCTCGGTCGGCACCGCCGTCGTGACGGGCGGGCTCAAGATGACCCGCACCTCCACGAAGACGGTCCGCTCGTCGGAGGAGGAGCATCGAGCAGGTGATCCTGGTCTATCCGGGCGATGGGCGCGCCGCGGTGCTCGCCGAGGGGCAGCTCGAGTTCTCGTGCCTGGGCGCGGGCATGCAGCCCTCGAGCACCGCGAACATGCTCGAGCTCGCGAGGCGGCTGCGCGAGCGGGCGAGGAGCGCGTTCTACGACGAGCGACTGCTCCGCCTCGGCCGCCGCCCGTTGCCGTTCGTGGCGGCCCTCGAATCCCGCTCGCAGACGCCCACGTCGTCGGCGACCCGCACCGACACGAGCGATGCGCTCGACACCCTCGCCGAGGTGATGCGACGGGCGCTGCTCGAGGGGCTGCTTCCCTGAAGGCGGGGCCTCGTGGTGTCCCGGCGGCGGCCCCGATCCGCGTCCTCGCCTCGCGTGCGGACTCACCTCACCGCGAGCGGGGCCTGCGGGCCGCGTCCTCTGCCACCGCCTCGCGCGCAACGCTCACGAACGCTCGGAGCGCCGGCGACACCTGGGCCCGGCTCGGGAAGTAGAGAAAGAACCCCGGCACCGCGGCCGCGTACGGCTCGAGCACGAGGCGCAGGCTCCCGCGGCGCAGCTCGTCGGCAATCTGCTGCTCGAACGTGTAGAGGAGGCCCACTCCTGCGACGGCGAGAACTCGCATGAGCTCGGGATCGTTCGTCGTGACCGAGCCCTGGACGGGAACGCGCCACGCCTTCTTGCCGCGCTCGAGCTCCCACGCATACCGCGCTCCGCTGCTGGACGAGCGGATGCAGATGCAGTCGTGCTCCAGGAGGTCCCGGGGCTCCTGCGGCGTGCCGCGTCGATCCAGGTACGAGGGAGCGGCCGCCACGACGAAGCGGCCCGGCTCGGTGAGCCGGACCTGGACCATGTCGCGCTCGATGGCCTCGGTGAGGCGGATGCCCGCGTCGAAGCCCTCGGCGACGACGTTCACGAACCGGTTCTCGACGTAGACCTCGACCTCCACCTTCGGATGAAGCTCGGCGAAGCGCGGCAGGAGTCGAGCGAGGACGAGCGGCACCGCTCCGGTCGGGACCGAGAGCCGGACCCGGCCGGTGACCTCGCCGGGCCGGGCCGACACGGTCTTCAGGGACTCGAGGGCCTGCTCCACGGCCGGCCCCGCGTTCTCGAGCAGGCGCTGCCCCGCGTCGGTGAGCGCCACGGTGCGCGACGTCCGCGTGAGCAGCGCGAGGCCGAGGCGCGCCTCCAGCTGGCGAACGGACTGGCTGAGGGCGGAGGTGGACACCCCGAGGTCCCGCGCGGCCGCGGCGTAGCTGCGACGCCGCGCCACCGCGAGGAACGAGTTCAGGGCGTTGAGGGGCGTGAAGGCCATCGTGAAGGGATCCTACACGAGCGAGCGGTGCCGCGCCGGCGCCTCCCGCCCAGCGGCGCCGCCCATCACTTCCCTTCGGGGATCACCTCGTTCACGCAATTCAGCGCGCTCAGCGCCCGCGGATAGCCGATGTACGGCAGCAGCTGCGTCACCACCGCGATCAGCTTCTTCTTGCCGTTCCCCACGTTGAGATTGCCCTGGACGTGTCCCTGCTCTCAGGAGGGTTCAGGCGCGGCTCACGCCCAGGCTGCGCCGCACCTCCAGCGTCGGCGAGAGGGCCAGCTTCACGATGAGGTCGGAGAGGCTGTTCATCGACACGTCGTGTCCCTTGAACGGCTCGCCCTCCGAGAGTCAGAGCTCCTGCCGCGTGGGGCGGAACAGGATCTCGTTGACGTCGACGTCCTCGGGCTGGCTCATGGCGAACACGACGGCCCGCGCGAACGAATCCGCGGGGATGGCGAGCTGCGCGTAGAACTCGTGGATGCGCTCGCCGACGTCCCGCTCGGTGATGGAGTCCGGCAGCTCCGTCGCGACCGCACCCGGCGAGATCACGGTCGTGCGGAGGTTGTAGGGCTTCACCTCCTGGCGGAGCCCCTCGGAGAGCGCGCGGACCGCGTGCTTGGTCGCCGCGTAGACCGCGCCGGCGGGGGTGACCTTGTGGCCCGCGACGGACGACACGTTGATGATGTGACCCGACTTCTGCCGCTTCATGTGCGGCAGCGCCGCGGCGATGCCGTACAGCACGCCCTTGATGTTCACGTCGATCGTCCGATCCCAGTCGTCGATCTTGAGACGCTCGAGGGGGGAGTGCGGCATCAGCCCCGCGTTGTTCAGCATCACGTCGACGCGCCCGTAGGTCTGCACGGCCCCGTCGACCAGCTTCTTCACCTGCTCGTGCCGGGTGACGTCGGTCTGGATGGCGAGCGCCTTCCCGCCACGGCCCGTCAGCTCCTTCGCGAGGGCCTGGATGCGGTCGACCCGGCGCGCGCCGAGCACGACCGTCGCGCCCTCGGCCGAGAGAAGCCGGGCGGCCGCCTCCCCCAGCCCGCTGCTCGCGCCCGTGATGACGACGACCTTCCCTTCGATGTTCTTGCTCATGATCGCGGCTCCTGCCTGCGACGACCGGTCGCGCGTCAGCGCCCGGTCCTCTTCTCGAGCTGCTCCGGATAGCGCGCGCCCTGCACCTCGATCTTCGACGCGGCCGCGTCGATGGCGCGGAGGTCGTCGCGCGTCAGCTCGAGGTCGGCCGCGCCGAGGTTCTCCTCGAGCCGCTCGCGCTTCGTCGTCCCCGGGATCGGCACGATCCACGGCTTCTGCGCGAGCAGCCACGCGAGCGCGACCTGCGCGGGTGTCGCCTTCTTCTGCTTCGCGACCCGTCCGAGCAGCTCGACCAGCGCCTGATTGGCCTTGCGCGCCTCGGGCGTGAACCGCGGGACGATGTTCCGGAAATCGCTCTTGTCGAAGGTGGTCTTCTCGTCGATCTTTCCCGTCAGGTAGCCCTTCCCGAGCGGGCTGAACGGGACGAGCCCGATCCCGAGCTCCTCGAGCGTCGGGATGACCTCCTCCTCCGGCTTCCTCCACCACAGCGAGTACTCGCTCTGGAGCGCGGTGACCGGCTGGACCGCGTGGGCGCGGCGGATCGTCTGCGCTCCGGCCTCGGACAGGCCGAAGTGCTTCACCTTGCCCGCCCGGATCAGGTCCTTCACCGCCCCCGCGACGTCCTCGATCGGCACGTCCGGGTCGACGCGGTGCTGGTAGTACAGGTCGATGACGTCGGTCCTCAGCCGCTTCAACGAGCCCTCGACGGCGTCCTTGATGTGCTCGGGCCGGCTGTCCAGGGCGGTCCAGTGCGCCTCGCCCTCGACCGCGGGCTCGAAGCCGAACTTGGTGGCGATCGCCACCTGCCCACGGAACGGCGCCAGCGCCTCGCCCACGAGCTCCTCGTTCGTGAGCGGGCCGTAGATCTCGGCGGTGTCGAAGAACGTGACGCCTCGCTCGACGGCGAGGCGGATGAGCGAGATCATCTCCTGCCGGTCGGCGGGAGGGCCGTAACCGAAGCTCATCCCCATGCAGCCGAGCCCGAGGGCCGACACCTCGAGGTTGCTGCTTCCCAGGCTCCGTCTCTGCATGTGCCGTCTCCTTGCGCTTCGAGCCGAGCTCCCGCGTACGTGCTCTCCGAAGCTACGTCTGCGCGCGAGCCGCGGAAACGGCCGGGAAGCGCATGGGCCATTCAGGAAAGCTTCACGATGGCGGATCGGGCGTAGGGACCGCCCCGCGCGGGCGCCGACGCGCGAATTGCGGCGGCGCCGCCGGGAGGCAACGCTCTACCCAGCATGTACGTCTTCGAGATCGTCATCGCGTTGCTGCTCGGAGGGGCCGGCCTGACCGCGCTGTCCCGGCGCATCGGCGCGCCCTACCCGGCGCTGGTGGCCCTCGCCGGCGCCGGCCTGGCGCTCGTTCCGGGCACGCCGACGCTCGTCCTCGATCCGGAGCTCGCCCTCACCCTCTTCGTGGCGCCCGTGCTGCTGGATGCGGCGTTCGACTCCTCGGCGCGCGACCTCCGGGCGAACTGGCGAACGGTCGCCGGGCTCGCGCTCGGCGCGGTCGCGCTGACGGTCGTCGTCGTGGCGGTGGTGGTCCGTCTGCTCGTGCCCGGGATGCCCTGGGCGGTCGCGGTCGCGCTCGGCGCGATCGTCGCGCCCCCCGACGCGGCGGCCGCGACGGCCGTGCTCAAGCAGCTCCGTCCGCCGCATCGACTGCTCGTCATCCTCGAGGGAGAGAGCCTCTTCAACGATGCCAGCGCGCTCCTGATCTACCGCCTCGCCGTCGGCGCGGCGCTCGCGGGCGCGCTCTCGCCGGCCTCCGTCCTCCCGCTGCTCCTCGTCGTCACGGTGGGGAGCGTGGTGCTCGGGCTCGCGCTGTCCCGGGTGATGATCCCGCTCATCGCGCTGATCCACGACGTCGCCACCGCCGTCGTCGTCCAGTTCTGCGGCACGTTCGCGGTCTGGATGCTCGCGGAGCGGCTCCACCTCTCCGGCATCCTCACCGTCGTCGTCTTCGCGATGGCGAGCGCCCGGCGCGCCGCGGGAGTCACCCCCGCCCGCGTCCGGATCCCGTCGTACGCGGTCTGGGAGTTCGCCGTCTTCGTCCTGAACGTGCTCGCGTTCATCCTCGTGGGCTTCCAGCTGAAGGGGATCCTCGGCCGGATCGACACGCCCACGGTCATCCAGTACGCGGGCGTGGCGGGGGCGGTGTGCCTCGCGACGATCCTGGCGCGGCTCGCGTGGGTCTTTGGCGCCGCTGAGCTCAGCCGGTGGCGGTGTCGACCTGCGGCGGACGCCGGGGAGGCACGTCGCGACACGGTGGGCCTGTCGAGACGGGCGGCCGCGGTCGTCGGGTGGTGCGGCATGCGAGGCATCGTGACCCTCGCCGCGGCGCTCGCCCTTCCAGCCGGCGGATCGAGCGGACCCGCCTTCCCGTACCGCGACCTGGTGCTGTTCACCGCGTTCGCGGTCGTGCTCGGGACCCTCGTCGTCCAGGGCATGACGCTGCGTCCGCTCCTCCAGGTGCTCCGGCTCGGGGACGACGACTCGGTGGAACGGGAGGTGCGCCTCGCCCGCGTCGAGACGTTGCGCGCGTCGCTCGCGGCCACCCGCGAGGTACCCGACGACGAGATGTCCCGGGTCCTCCATCGCCGGTACGAGGTGCTCCTGCGGCGCGCCGAGGCGGACCTGGCCGGCGCCGCCGACGCGGCGAACCGGCGCGACGGTCGAGGGTTCGACGTCGGCACCGACCACGTTCGCAGCGCGACCGCCGCCGCGCGAAGCCGGCTCCTCGCGCTCCGTGAGGACGGCACCATCGGCGATGCGGCGTTCCAGCGCGTGGAGCAGGAGCTCGACCTGGAGGAGCTGAACTTCCAGCAGCTCGCCTCCCGCGACGACTCCGGGGCAGCGTGAATCACGCGCCCCCCAGGAACCCGGTCCGCCGCGCACGAGGCCTATCGCTGGAAGTCGAACACCGCGCCGATCCGCAGGATGGAGGTGAGCTCGTCGAGCGCGACCATCCCCTCGCGCGCGAGCGCCGGGTCGGCGAGGTCGGCGGCGACCAGGCGGTCGCGATAGTGGCGACCGACCCACGCGACGAGCCGCGCGTGGAGCGCCGGCGAGAAGAAGACCTCCGCCCGGATGGCGCTGACCTCGTCCTCCGTCAGCGCCACGCGCAGCCGCAGGCACGCCGGCCCGCCGCCGTTGTGCATCGACTGGTTCACGTCGATGTAGTGGACGCGGCTCACCACCCCGCTCTCCGAGACTGCGCGCTCGAGGAAGGCGCGCGCGAGCGGGTCCTCGCGGCTCTCCTCCGGGGCGAGCAGCACCACGACGCCGCCGGGCAGCTCGAGCAGCTGGGAGTTGAATGGGTAGGCGGCGACGGCGTTCGCGATCGGGAGCTCGCGCTCCGTCGCGACCAGGACCTGGAGACCCTCGCCGGCGACCTCGCGCAGCCGCCCGAGGAAGGCGTCGCGATCGGCGAACGCGAGCTCGTGCATCATGAGGAACCGCCCGTGGCCCACGGCGACCACGTCGGTGTGGAAGGCGCCCGCGTCGATGGCGGCGGGGTGCTGGCGCGGGAAGAGCGTACGCGCCGGGGAGAGCAGGTGCTTCCGCGCGACCGCCTGGCTCGCCTCGAGCGTCTGGCGAGCCGGGAAGCGGTCGGGGCCGCCCTCCGGGGTCCACGCGGAGCGGCCCCACGCGAACAGGTGGACCCCGCCGCCCTCCCCTTCGAGCCGGGTGTGATTGGCCGCGCCCTCGTCGGCGAGGTGCGCGCCCCCCGGCAGCGGCCCGTGCACGCAGAAGTGGCCCTCATCGGCGAAGATCGCGCCCAGCACCGCGCGCGTGGTGTCCGCCTCGATGGTGCGGTGGAACATCGCCGACAGGTTCGCCGCGGTGAGGTGCACGCGTCCGTCGGCGGCGTCTGCCGAGGGAGCGACGGTCGCGGCGTTCGCCGCCCACATCGCGGACGCGCTCGAGCAGCTCCGCAGCAGGTGCTCCGATTCACGCGCCGCGCGCGCGATCACCTCCTCGTCGGACCCCGTGAACCCGAGGCGCCGCAGCGTGCGGAGGCTCGGCCTCGGCTGGGGCGGCAGCACCGCCTGACCGGCGCCGAGCTCGTGCACGAGCCGCATCTTCTCGAGCCCCTGCAGCGCGGCGGCGCGGGGATTCGACACGCGCCCGCCGGACGCGAGGGATGCCACGTTGCCCGGCGAGAGCCCCCCGTAATTGTGCGTGGGGCCGACGAGGCCATCGAAGCTGAACTCGCGCATCGCCGGTGAATCTAGTGGGCCGCGAGGGAGGCGCCCGGGCGGCCCGCGCGGGGCGCCTGACGGTGGCCCGGATCGCTCCGTGCCAAGCTGTCGCGGGGGCCCTCGACCGCGCGCGGGTTAGACTCCGCGCCTGAGATGAAGGTCATCGTCACGGGCGCGACCGGGATGGTCGGCAAGGGGGTCCTCCTGGAGTGCCTCGCGCACTCCGACGTGGCGCAGGTCCTGAGCCTGGGGCGCCATCCGCTCGGGATGGCGCACCCCAAGCTCCGGGAGGTCGTCCATCGAGACCTCTTCCACCTGGCTGACGTCGAGCACGAGCTCTCGGGCTACGACGCCTGCTTCTTCTGCCTCGGGGCGTCCTCCGTGGGGATGAAGGAACAGGACTACTTCCAGGTGACCCATGAGCTGACGGTGAACGTCGCGCGCACGCTCCTTCGTCTCGACCCGGGCCTCGTCTTCATCTACGTCTCGGGTGCCGGGACGGACAGCACGGAGCGGGGCTCCTCGATGTGGGCCCGGGTGAAGGGGAAGACCGAGAACGACCTCCTGGGGATGGGCTTCAAGGCCGCCTTCATGTTCCGGCCGGGCTACATCCACCCGATGAAGGGCGTGAGCCCCAGGAACGCGATCTACCGCGTCCTCCTCCCAATCGTGAAGCCGCTCTACCCCGCCCTCGAGGCCCTCTTCCCTTCCCGGGTGACGACCACCGAGAAGGTGGGCCTCGCGATGATCCACGCGGTGCAGCGGGGCCACCCGAAGCGCGTCCTCGCTCCGCGCGACATCAACGCGCTGGCGGAACCGACCTGACGTGCGCGCGGCAGCCGGGGGCTCAGCACGGGGAGCGCGTCATGGCGAGGCAGCCGTCGGCGAGCGCGGGCCGAGGCGGCGAGCCGGAGCCGCCCCGGGTCGCTGGCCCCGTCTCGCGCCGCCACGGTACTCTCCGGAATCGGCTCCTCACGCTCTGCGTGCGAGGCACGCCGCGAGCGAATGACCGGAGAGACCCTCATCGCAACCTCCGCGGCGCCTGCTGACTCCGCGCGGATCGAGTCGCTCGTCCGCGCGGAGCGGATCCGCGCGCTGTACGAGAGGAACGCCGTCGCGCAAGCGACGGTCCTCCTGAACTCGCTCGTGATCGTCCTGGTGATCTGGGACCGGTCCACCCCCCACCGCCTGCTCTCCTGGCTCGCGGCGATCTGGCTGGTCGCGGCCGTCCGCCTGTCCGCCGCGGTCCTCTATCACCGCTCGAGACGCGAGCCGGACGAGGCGGTCCGCTGGGGGCGGATCTTCACGGTGGGCGCCGCCCTGAACGGCATCGGGTGGGGCCTGTGCCCGCTGCTCCTGTCCGGCTCCCCTCCCATCGCGCAGCTCATCTTCCTCGCGTTCGTGCTCGCCGGGATGACGGCCGGGGGCGCCCTCAGCAATGCGAGCCATCAACCTGCGTTCCTGGCCTTCACCATCCCTGCGCTCCTGCCGGTCACGATCCTCTTCCTCTCGGGCGGAGGCAGGCTGCAGCTCGGGATGGCGGTCATGCTCGCGGTGTTCGGGAGCGCCGTCACCGCCATCTCGCGCTCGGGGGGCAGGGCCCTGTCGGAGGCTACGCGCCTGCGGTTTCGCAACGCGGACCTCGCGGAGCGCCTCGCGACGTCCGCCGCCGAGCTGGAGCGGCGCGTGCTCGAGCGCACTTCGGAGCTCGAGGCGTCGGTGTCGCGCGAGCGCGAGGCAGAGCGACAGCTCGCGAGCTCGGTCCGTCTCGCGAGCCTGGGGACCCTCGCCGCGGCCGTGGCGCACGAGGTGAACAGCCCGCTCGCGTGCGTGAGCTCGAACCTCGCGTTCATCCAGCACGAGCTGACGGCAGAGAAGACTCCCCGGGAGGCCCCCGCGGCGATGCTCGCCGCGCTCGACGACGCCGCCACCGGCCTGGCGCAGGTGAAGGACATCGTCCGCTCCCTCAACGACGCGTCGCGCGTGGAGCTCCGCGCCGGCGTCGAGCCGGTCGACCTCCACGCCGCGCTCGATTTCTCCATCACCGTCGCCGACCGCGAGATCCGTACGCGCGCCGCCCTGGTGCGCGAGTACGGCGACGTCCCCCCCGTGATGGCCAGCCACATCCACCTCGTCCAGGTCTTCCTCAACCTGCTCCTCAACGCGACCGAGTCGATCCCCGACGGGAACCCCGCCGCGCACCGGATCCGGGTCGCGACCCGGGCGGAGCCGTCGACTGGCCACGTCGTCGTCGAGATCGAGGACACGGGTCGCGGGATCCCCGGGTCCCAGCTCGAGCGGATTCTGGCAGCCGCTCTTCACGACCAAGCCTCTCGGCCACGGCAACGGCCTCGGGCTCTCCATCTGCAAGGACATCCTCGCGCGATTCGGCGGCCACATCGGGGTGCAAAGCCGCGAGGGCGCGGGGAGCATCTTCACCGTCCGGCTCAAGGCCGGGTCACGCGAGGACGGAGCGCCCGGATCCCGCGCCTGACCGCGCGGCGAACGACGCGATCCCTGCGGTTCCGCGCGCCTGCGCCGTCGACGCGGCGCTCCGGTCAGAGCCCTCTCGCCCACTCCGGCCGCAGCGAGATCTCGCCGGCGAGGGCGCGGTCCACGGTCGCGACGATCCGGTCGCGGTCGCGCGGCAGGCGTCCCTCCAGCGGCAGGTAATTGGACGCGTGGTTCGTCCGGAAGATCGCGGCCGTCGGGTGGGAGGCGGCGACGATGGTCCGCAGCTCCTGCAGCATCCCCTCGATCGCCGGCAGCTCGAACTGCCCACGTGAGGCGAGCGTCGCGAGGGGGGTGCCGGGGACGACCGTCAGCGTCAGCACGGAGAGGAACTCCGGGTCCATCTCGGTGACGAGCCGCGCCGAGCCCTCGGCGTGCTCGCGCGAGCGCTCGATCCCGCCGGCCCCGAGCAGGAAGATGGCGGAGACCTTCATCCCCGCCTCGTGCGCCCGCTTCGCCGCCAGGGCGTGCTCGCCGAACCCGGATCCCTTGGCGAGCCGCCGGGAGGTGACGTCATCCCCGGTCTCAGGCCCGACGTAGAGCAGCGAGAGCCCGAGCTCGCGCAGGCGGCGCAGCTCGGCGTCGGTCTTCGCGGCGACGTTCAGGGCGGTGGCGTAGGCGCTGACGCGCCGGAGCCGCGGGAAGGCCTCGCCGAACGCGAGGAGGAGCGGCTCCCAGTGGCCGAGCTCCATCGCGAGCGCGTCGCCGTCCGCGACGAAGAGGCGCGTGACCGTCGCTCCGCGCTCACGGCCGGCGAGCCGGACCTCTGCGATCAGCTCGTCGAGCGGCCGGACCCGGTACGCCTTCTCACCGTACATCGCGCAGTAGGTGCAGTGGTTCCAGGAGCACCCGACGGTCGCCTGGAGGATGAGCGACTCGGCCTCGCTGGGCGGGCGGAAGATGGGGTCCTCGTAGCGCACGTGGCTGCCGGCGACCGTAGCACCCATGTTCGCTCCTCGGCGAGCGCATCGAATGATCCACCCCCGGCGCGGCAGCTCGGCGAAGGACGTCGCACCTGCCTCGATTCGGGATTACCGTGAGCGAGGCTCGGCGCCATGTGGACTGCTCCCGATCGTGCAACTCCGCACTCGCGGAAGACCTGGATCGACCTCGCGGTCGTGGTCGCGCTTCTCGTCGGCTGCTTCTTCTCGTCCGCCACCACTACCTGGATCGACGGCGCGGTGACCTGCCCGCGCCCGCGGCCATTCCCACGGTGCGGGAGAGTTCATCACCGCGCCCAGCTCGGCGGACCTCTGGACCGCGCTCGCGCTCGCCGTGGTCGGAGCGCTGCTCGGGGTGCTCGCGTTCCTCGGCCCGTTCCTCCTCGCCGCGCGGCGAACCCCGGGGCAGATCGTGACCGGCGAGGGACGCGCGCAGCCGATCGCGCGGGTCTGGCTCGTCGCCGCGGCGGCGTTCGTCCTGGCCTCGCTCGCCGGGATCGGGGGCGCGATCGCGCGCGCCGACACCTCGGACTTCAACCTGTCCTACTTCGTGGCCGGATGGCTGCGCTCCCGCCTCTCGCCGTGCGTTCCGGCCCGCCTGCCGGCCACCGTCGCGTTCCACGTCGCCGCCGTCGCCGCGGGGCTCCTTGCCGGCTGGGTGACGCGCCTCGAACGGCTCCGTCTGGTCGTCGCCGCGATCGCGCTGCTCGGCGCCGCGGCCGGTGTGACCGGCGCGAGCGGATGGCTGTGGGCGAGGCTGTCGGACCCCCGCGCCGCCTGCACCTACTTCGTGGACGAGGAGTGGCAGCAAGGCCGGACCGGCCGCATCCGGGGCATCAGCGTCTGGAACAGGACCGGCTCCACGGTGCTCGAGGCGGTCTGGCTCGCCGGGCGCGATCCGTCGACGGGCGGCGACCGCCTCGAGTGGCGGGAGCCGTTCATGTTCCGCTCGGGCGCCGAGCTCAGCTTCCGGACGGACAGCATCTCAGGCGTCGACTCCTGCAGGCATCCTGCGAGCGCACCGCTACGGAGGATCTCCGCGATCGAGGCGGTCTCGCTCATCCACCTGGACGGCACGCGCGTGCCGTGCCTGGAAGCGGCCGCCTTCCTTCGCGCGCGCTAGCCACGACCGAGGCCGGCCTGATGCGGCGGGCTCGACGCCGCCCGTGCGTCACGGTGCGCAGACCAGCGTGGCCGGATGGGCGGCCACGCGAGCCGAGGTCCCGGCCGGCAGCTCGGCGCGGCGGGACCGGAGTGTCGCCTCGACGAGCGCGCGGTTCGCCTCCTCGCGGTAGGGGACGAAGGCCGAGGTCACGTCGCCTGCCTGGTCCGAGGCCATGTCGAGCATCAGGGCCGGGTCCGCACAGGCGGGCGGGAAGGCGCCGAGCGCGACGGTCTTCAC
The DNA here is from genome assembly GCA_963739565.1 of uncultured delta proteobacterium. Classification (GTDB taxonomy): domain Bacteria; phylum Myxococcota; class Myxococcia; order Myxococcales; family Anaeromyxobacteraceae; genus Anaeromyxobacter. The sequence goes on from CAVUBF010000004.1 coordinate 985,897, forward strand.
GCTGGGGTGGCGGAGGCTCCGGAAATGGACGCGGCGCGCACGGAGCTCGTAGACGATCTGCCACTGCGTCGAGTCCGCGAACCGGACCGAGTCCAGGACGACGAAGGCGGCGGCGACGGGGTCGCCCTCGGTCCTGTCCCGGAGCTGGCCCGCGAGCCGCGCGAAGCGCCCGAGGGACCCGCCGGCCTGGTCTGGCGGTCTCGTGAGCACGCGGGTCGACGCGGCGTAGGGGCTGTTGGTCACGGCGCGCACCGGCATCGCGTCGGCCGTCGAGACCACGAGGGAGCCGCGCAAGAACTCCAGCGTTGCGCAGGTCGCCTGCGCATCACACAGGAAGTAGTGAAGCTGGGCATGGACCGGACCGACCCGGACCTTTCGCGCCAGCTCGACGGCCTCGGACGTGGTGGAGGCCTGGTCGAGCAGGTACTGCACCAGGCCGAGCTCAGTCACCACCGGGCGCCGATCGGGCTTCTCGTACGCGGTGTCGGGCAGGACGAGCACCTCGACCGCGAGCCCTGCCTCGTTGATGCCGCCGTTCGGTAGCTCGCGCCCGTACTGGTTGAAGGTCAAGCTCGCGAGCCGGCTGCGCCAGGACGCAGGTCTCTGGTCCGGCGACAGCACCAGCGCGCGCTTCTCCATGCCGCGCTTGTTCACGAGCACCAGGCCGCGCTCGTCGTCCCAGTCGTAGCTCTTGCCCATCACGGGACCGGCCGGAACCTCGCGCAGGAAAGCGCTGCAGGGGAGCGCCGGCCGGGCGGCGACGACGAGCAGGAGGGCGAGGAAAGCGCGCACGAGGAGACGGTAGCACGCTCGGTTCCGCGTACCTCTCGCGCCCCCGGGGCGCGTCCACCGGTTGGGTGCGCGGGCGACGCGCGAGCGCTCGATTGGGAGTCGGGCTCGCGAGACGCCGCGCGCGCCTCATTCGGGGAGGAGGGCGTTCCACGCCCGGACCACCCGCGCGCCGGCCTCCTCGCCGAGGACGCCGAGCGACGCCGTCGCGAGCGCGAAGAGCCTCCCGTCGCGGGGAGGGAGCCCGAGCCAGCACGCGGTCAGGATGCGGAGGAGATGGCCGTGCGCGAACAGGAGGACGTCGCCGCCCGCGGCGACCGACCGCGCGATGGCCCTGCGGGCGCGCGCCGCCACCTCGTCGATGGACTCTCCGAGCGGCACCGTTCCGTCCCAGATCGTCCAGCCCGGCCGTTCTGCCCGCATCTCGCTGGAGGTGCGCCCCTCGACGGCGCCGTAGTCCCACTCGAGCAGGTCCTCCGAGGCCTGGGCGACGCCGGAGTACCCCGCGAGCCGGCAGGTCTCCCAGGCGCGCGCGAGCGGGCTCGACAGCACGAGGGAGAAGCGGCGCCCGCGGAGGGCCCGCCCGAGCGCCCGCGCCTCCCGGCGGCCCGCCTCGGAGAGCGGGACGTCGGTGCGTCCCGTGTGGCGCCCGGTGCGGCTCCACGCCGTCTCGCCGTGCCGCGCGATCCAGATCTCCGCGCTCACTCCGGGCCCTCCGGGTCGACGCCGAGGCGGCTCGCCGCGGCGTCATCGACGATCCAGACGAGCCCGCCACCCTCCGGCCGGACGCGGGCGGCGGGCAGGGGCTCCTCCCCGCGCGCCGGAGCGATCACGCGCGCGAGCGCCCCCGCCTTCTCCGCCCCGCTCACGAGGAACAGCGCTCCCCGGGCGCGGTTCAGGATCGGCAGCGTGAGCGTGATACGCCGGGTGCCGAGCCGTTCCACGAGCGGAGACATGACCCAGCGGATACGCTCGTCGAGGGCCGGGCTCCCGGGGAAGAGCGAGGCGGTGTGGCCGTCCGTCCCGAGCCCGAGCAAGACCAGGTCGAGGCGCGGGGGAGCGCCGCCTGACTGGATCCCGAAGAAGCGCCGCAGCTCGTCCTCGTAGGCGTCCGCCGCGTCCGGGTCCGCGCCGCGGATGCGGTGCACGCTCGCGACCGGGACGCGGTCGAGGAGCGCCTCGCGGGCCATCCGGTAGTTGCTGTCCGGGTGCTCCGGCGGCACCGTCCGCTCGTCGCCGAAGAAGACGTGGGTCCGCTCCCACGGGATGCGCGCCCGGTACGAGGCGCTCTCGTCCGCGAGGAGCGCGTAGAGCCGCCGCGGCGTCGAGCCGCCGGCGAGCGCCACGACGAAGCGGCCGCGCGCCGCGACGGCGCGGGACGCGGCGCGCGCGACCTCCTCCGCGGCCATCGACGCGAGCTCCTCCGCGCCCGGCACCCTGCGCAGCTCGGGCGGGGTCACCGCAGCCCCTCCGCCGCGGCGCGCGCGGCGCCCAGGAGCGCCGCGCGCTCGTTCAGGATCACCCGCACCGGCGTGGCGGCGACGAGGGGGGACAGCCGGCCCTTGTCGAGGAACGCCCGCCGGAACGGCTCGCGCCGCAGCCAGGGGAGGATCTTGGGCGCGATCCCTCCTCCCAGGAAGACGCCGCCGGTCGCGACCGCGCGGAGCACCAGGTTCCCCGCCTCGGCGCCGTATGCTCCCGCGAACAGATCGAGGGCGAGGGCGCAGCGCTCCGAGGTGCCCTCGAGCGCCGCGGCGAAGATCGCGGCGGCGGGATCGCCGGCGCCGATCGCCTCCCCGACCGCGGCCGGCTCCTCGCCCCGACCGGTGGCGGTGAGGAAGGCGTGGACGTTCGCGAGCCCGGGGCCGGAGAGGACGCGCTCCCAGCTCACGCGGCCGAACCGGCCGCGCAGCCAGCGGAGCAGCTCGATCTCGAGGTCGGTCCTCGGCGCGAAGTCGGCGTGGCCCCCCTCGCTCGGGACCGCGATCCGGCGCGCGCCGGCGCGGAGCAGCACGGCCTCGCCGAGGCCGGTCCCGGCGGAGATCACGGCCTGGTTCCCCGCGGGCGCGGGCGCCCCGGGCAGGAGCGGCACTGCGTCGGCCTCCCCGAGCAGCTCGAGGCCCCAGGCGCTCGCCTCGAGGTCGTTGAGCAGCGTGAGCGCCGGGACCCCGAGCAGGCCCGCGAGCGGCACCGCGTCGACGGACCACGGCAGGTTCGGGAGCGCGGCGGTGGTCCCTCGGACTGGCCCCGCCACCCCGACCGCGGCCGCGGCGATCGGCCCGGGCGCCTCCGCCCGGAACGCGAGGATCATCGCGGCGAGGGACGGGAACGCCGCGCTGGGGTAGGTGGCGGCGCGCTCCAGCCGGAGCGGGGGCCCCGGGTCGAAGAGGGCGAGCAGGGTCTTCGTCCCGCCCACGTCGCCGGCGAGGATCATCCCGGGCTCACCCAGCGACGGCCGTCGCGGGCGAGGAGCTCGAACGACGCGGCCGGGCCCCAGGTGCCCGCCTCGTAGCTCGGGAAGTCGCGCGCGGGCAGGGTCGCCCAGACGTCGAGGATCGGCGTCACGATCCGCCAGCTCGCCTCGACGAGATCGGCGCGGTGGAAGAGCGCGGCATCCCCGATCAGCACGTCGTGCAGGAGCCGCTCGTAGCCGGTCGCGGGCGGGAGCGGGCCGAACTGCGCGTAGCTGAAGTCGAGCTTCACCTGCTCGAGGACGATCGCCGGCCCGGGGCGCTTCGCCTTCATCGAGATGCAGATCGCCTCCTCGGGCTGGATGAGGATGTCGAGGCGGTTCGGCTCGATCTGCTCGACCCCCGCGTCCTCGAAGAGGAGCAGCGGCGGGCGCCGGAACTGGATCGAGATCTGGGTGTCGCGGCGGGCGAGGCGCTTCCCGGAGCGCAGGTAGAAGGGCACCCCCGCCCAGCGCCAGTTCTCGACGACGAGCTTCAGCGCGGCGAAGGTCTCGGTCTGCGACGTGGGGGAGACGCCGGGCTCGTCCCGGTAGGCGGGCACCCGCTTCCCGTCGACCACGCCGGCGCCGTACTGGCCGCGGACCGCGTCGCGCAGCACCTGCTCGGGCTGCATCGAGCGGATCGCGTCGAGCACCTTCACCTTCTCGTTCCGGACCGCCTCGGCGGCGAGCGGTCGAGGGCGGCTCCATCGCGACCAGCGTGAGGAGCTGGAGCATGTGGTTCTGGATGATGTCGCGGAGCACGCCGGCCTGCTCGTAGTAGGCGCCGCGCCCCTCGACGCCGAGCTCCTCGGCGACCGTGATCTGGACGTGATCGACGTAGCGCCGGTTCCAGATCGGCTCGAACATGCCGTTCGCGAACCGGAACACCATCAGGTTCTGGACGGTCTCCTTCCCGAGGTAGTGATCGATCCGGTAGATCTGGTTCTCGTCGAGCACGCCGGAGAGCTCGCGGTTGAGGGCCCGGGCGGAGTCGAGGTCGTGGCCGAAGGGCTTCTCGACGACGACGCGCCGCCAGCCCGCGTCCTGTCGGGTGAGCCCGGCGGCGGCGAGCCCCCGCACGATGGTGGAGAACTCGGCCGGGCGGGGTCGCGAGGTAGAACACCGCGTTCCCGGAGGTGCCGTGCTCCTTCGCCGGCGTGGGCGAGCGCCGCCGAGAGCGCCTCGTAGGTCCCGGGGGTCCTCGAAGTCGCCCTTCACGTAGTGCACGCGGGCGGTGAAGTCGGCGGAGGGAGCGCGCGGCACCCGGGCGCGTCCCGAGCTCGCGCACCGCCGCGGCGGCGTAGTCGCGGAAGCTGGCGTCGTCGAGCGGCGCGGCGGGCCACGCCGATGAAGGCGAGCTCGCGCGGCAAGAGCCCGTTCGCCTGCAGGTTGTAGAGCGCGGGGAGGAGCTTGCGCTTCGTGAGATCGCCCATCGCGCCGAAGACCACGAACGCGCACGGGATCGCCGGGCCGCAGCCGCGCCGCGTTCAGGGTCACGATGCGCCTCCCCCGCGCCTCGCCTCGGCGTGGCCGCCGAACTGCCGCCGCATGGCGGAGAGGAGCTTCTCGCCGAAGGTGGTCGCCCTGCGGGACCGGAACCGGGCGAACAGCGACGCGGTGAGCACCGGCGCCGGCACCGCCTCCTCGACCGCGGCGGCGACCGTCCAGCGGCCCTCGCCCGAGTCGTCCACCGCCCCGGTGAAGCCGTCCAGGGCGGGATCCTGCGCGAGCGCGGCGGCGGAGAGATCGAGCAGCCAGGACGTGACGACGCTGCCGCGCCGCCACAGCTCCGCGACGTCGCGGAGGTCGAGGTCGTAGCGCAGCTCCTCGCGCACGCCCTCCCCGCCCGCGCCGCGCAGGATGTCGAAGCCCTCGGCGTAGGCCTGCATGAGGCCGTACTCGATGCCGTTGTGGACCATCTTCACGAAGTGGCCGGCGCCGTGCGGCCCGCAGTGGAGGTAGCCCTCCTCCGCGGTGCCCCCGGCCGATCGCCCCGGCGTCGGGGCCGCCGCCCCGCGCCCGGGCGCGAGGGTGCGGAAGATCGGCTCGAGCAGCTCGAAGGCCTCCCGGTCGCCCCCCACCATCAGGCAGTAGCCCCGCTCCAGCCCGAAGACGCCGCCGCTCGTCCCCGCGTCGAGGTGGCGGATCCCGCGCTCGGCGAGCAGCCGCGCGCGCCGGACGTCGTCCTTGAAGAAGGTGTTCCCGCCGTCGACGACGACGTCCCCGGCGGCGAGGCGGTCGCGCAGGGCGAGCGTCGCCTCCTCGGTCGGGGCGCCCGCGGGGACCATGAGCCAGACCGCGCGCGGCGGCGCGAGGGCGGCGACCAGCGCGTCGAGGGTCGCCGCGCCGCTCCCGCCTCCCTCGCCCTCCTCGAAGGCCCGGATCGAGGCGGGGGAACGATCCCAGCCCACCACCCGGTGCCCGCCGCGGCGGAGCCGCAGCGCCATGTTCCCGCCCATCCGCCCCAGTCCGACCATCCCGAGCTGCATCGACGCCTCCCGTCAGGGGTGCAGGCCGGCCGCCGCTGCCCGCCGCGCCTCGATCGCCGCGAGCAGCTTCGCGAACGGCTCGGCGAAGAGCCGCACGCCCTCATCGAGGAGCCGGTCGGTGATCGCGTCGATCGAGATGCCCAGGCTCGCGAGCTCCGCCATCGTCCGGCGCGCCCCCTCGACGTCCTCCTCGAGCGTCGGCCGCACGCGCCCGTGGTCGCGAAACGCGGCGAACGTCGCCGGCGGCACGGTGTCCACCGTCTCGGGCCCGATGAGGGACTCGACGTACATCAGGTCGCGGTACTTCGGGTTCTTCGTGCTCGTGCTCGCCCACAGCAGGCGCTGCGGCTGCGCCCCGAGCGCGCGGAGGCGGGCCCAGCGCGGCCCGGCGATGAGCGCCCGCCAGTCCTGGTACGCGAGCTTCGCGTTCGCGATCGCCACCCGGCCCTGCAGCGCCTCGGCGCGCTCCCGGACCTCGTCCGACTCCGCCGAGGTGCACAGCTCGCCGAGGAGCTCGTCCGCGAGCGTGTCGATGCGGGAGACGAAGAAGCTCGCGACGCTCGCGACCGCGGCGAGCGCCTCGCCGCGCGCCGCGCGCGCCTCCAGCGCCGCGAGGTGGGCCTCGGCGACCCGGGCCCACGCGTCCCGCGAGAAGAGGAGCGTCACGTTGACGTTGACCCCCTCCGAGAGGAGCTGCCGGATCGCGGGGAGCGCCTCGGGCGTGCCGGGCACCTTGATCATGACGTTCGGCCGCCCGAGGGCGCGCCACAGGCGTCGCGCCTCGGAGAGCGTGGCGGACTCGTCGCGCGCCGCCACCGGTGCGACCTCCAGGCTGACGAACCCGTCGTGCCCGCCGCTCACGTCGTGGACCGGCCGGAGCAGGTCCGCCGCCGCCTGGATGTCGTGGATGGCGAGCTCGATCGTAGATGGCCTGCGCGTCGAGGTCGGCCCGATCGAGGAGCGGCAAGAGCTCGGCGTCGTAGTCGCCCGACGAGTCGATCGCCTTCTCGTAGATGGCGGGGTTGGTGGTGAGCCCCTTCAGCCCGTCCTCTACGACGAAGCGCGCCAGCTCCCCGGACGCGATGAGGCCGCGCCGGAAGCCGTCGTACCAGACGCTCTGCCCGAGACGCTCCAGCTCACGAAGACGATTCGCCACGGCCGGCCCTCCCCTGGAAGCGCCCCTCGAGGGCGCGGACCTTCTCGACGCGGCGCGCGTGGCGCTCCTCGCCGTCGAACCGGGCGGCGAGGAACGCCTCCGCGAGCTCGAGGGCGAGCGCGTCGCCCACAATCCGGGCGCCGAGGGCGAGGACGTTCATCGCGTCGTGCTCGACCCCCTGGTGCGCGGAGTAATGGTCGTGGCACAGCCCGGCGAGGATCCCCGGCACCTTGTTCGCGGCCGCCGCGACCCCCACGCCGCTCCCGCAGACGAGGATCGCGCGCTCGGCGCGTCCGTCGAGGAGCGTGCGCGCGGCCGCCTCCGCGTGGTCCGGGTAGTCGCTCGGCGACGGGTCGTACAATCCGAGGTCGACCACCTCGTGCCCGCGGGACGCGAGCTCTGCACGGAGCCGCTCCTTCAGCGCGAACCCCTCGTGATCGGCGGCGAGCGCGACCTTCATGCTGGCACCCTCGTAACGGCGGCGCGGCCGCGCAGCCACGCTCGCGCGTGGACCGCCGGACGAGGTCTTGTCCCGGGGGCGGTCCGCCTTAGATCCGCTCCACGGGGGGACGACCTCATGGCCGCGTCGAACGATCGCTGGGCGGCGCTCGCAGCCCAGCTGAGGGCCGACAGCATCCGTGCGACGACGGCGGCCGGCTCCGGCCACCCGACGTCGTGCCTCTCGGCGGCCGACCTGATGGGGGTGCTCCTGGATGGGCACCTGCGCGCCGACTGGCGCCGGCCGAGCCGGCTCGACGACGATCGCCTCGTGTTCTCGAAGGGCCACGCGGCGCCCCTGCTCTACGCCATGGCGAAGGCCGCGGGCGCGATCGCGGACGAGGAGCTCCTGTCCCTGCGCAGGCTCGGAAGCCGGCTCGAGGGGCACCCCACCCCCGCCCTGCCGTTCGTCGACGTGGCGACCGGCTCGCTCGGCCAGGGGCTCCCCGCGGCGGTGGGGATCGCGCTCGCCGCGCGCCTGCTCGGCCGCGAGCTCCGCTGCTGGGTGCTCCTCGGGGACAGCGAGATGGCGGAGGGGAGCATCTACGAGGCGCTGGAGCTCGCGGGGTTCTACGGGCTCGCGCGCATCGTCGCGATCCTCGACATGAACCGCCTGGGGCAGCGCGGGCCCGACCATGCTCCAGTGGGACGGGGAGACCTACGCCACGCGCGCGCGCGCGTTCGGCTGGAACGCGCTCGTCGTCGACGGGCACGACCGGACCGCCATCGATCGCGCGTACACGGACGCCGAGGGTTCCGACCGGCCGGTGCTCGTCGTCGCGCGCACGCGGAAGGGAGCGGGCGTGTCGTTCCTCGAGGACCGGGAGGGCTGGCACGGCAAGGCCCTCTCGCGCGACGAGGCGGAGCGGGCGCTCGTGGAGCTGGGAAGCCCGGCGCCCCTCCACGTCGAGATGGCCGGCCCGAGGGCCGCCCCCGCGGCGCCCCCATCGCCGCCCGGGACCCGCGCCCTCCCGCGGTACGCGGTCGGCGCGCGCGTCGCCACCCGGGAGGCGTTCGGCGACGCGCTGCGGGCCCTCGGCGACGAGCGCACCGATGTCGTGGCGCTCGATGGTGAGGTCGCCAACTCGACCTACTCGGACCGGTTCGGGCAGGCGCACCCCGAGCGCTTCTTCGAGCTGTACATCGCCGAGCAGCAGCTCGTGTCCGGCGCGGTCGGCATGCAGGCCCTCGGGCTCGTCCCGTTCGCGTCGACCTTCGCGGCCTTCTTCTCCCGCGCCCACGATCAGCTCCGCATGGCCGCGATCTCCCGGGCACACCTGTGCCTCGCCGGATCGCACGCGGGCGTCTCCATCGGCGAGGACGGCCCCTCGCAGATGGCGCTCGAGGATCTCGCGATGATGCGGGCGCTGACCGGCAGCACGGTGCTCTACCCCTCCTGCGCGACGACGGCCGCCGAGCTGACCCGGGAGATGGCGGACCGGGAGGGCATCTCGTACCTGCGCACCACCCGCGAGAAGACGCCGGTCCTGTACGGTCCCGACGAGCGCTTCCCCATCGGCGGCAGCAAGGTCCTGCGCCGTTCGAGCGACGACGCCGCCGCGGTGCTCGCGGCGGGCATCACCCTCCACGAGGCGCTCCGCGCGCACGACCTCCTCGCGGCGGACGGGATCCACGTCCGGGTGGTGGACCTCTACTCGGTGAAGCCCATCGACGCCGCGACCGTCGAGGTCTGCGCGCGCGAGTGCGGCGGTCGGCTCGTCGTCGTCGAGGACCACCGCCCGGAGGGCGGGCTCGGCGACGCCGTCGCGGAGGTGTTCGCGGGCCGGCCCGCGCCGGGGATCACGCGGCTCGCGGTCCGGGTCCTGCCCGGGTCCGGAACTCCGCGCCAGCTCCTCGACGCGGCCGGCATCGGCGCCGACGCCATCGTCGCCGCGGTGAGGCGCGCCGTCGCTCTCTCGCCGCCGCAGCTCCCGGCAGCGCGGTGAGAAGCTCGTGTAAACGGGCGCTCACGCCCCTCACGCCCGACGCGATTCGGGCGCGCCGGTGCTCCCACCGGCACAATCGGATGCCTAACCTCGGCGCACCCGCATGGGGGAGGACGCCGTCATTCCAATTCTTCCAACACACGCGCCCCTTCCGAGAGACGCGCGCAGGCGCCGGACGGTGCTCGTCGTGGATGACGACTCCGACGTTCGCTCCTGCCTCCTCGAGTTCCTCTCCTCTGCTGGCATCGCGGCGCGCGGGGCGCTCGACGGTCGGGACGCGCTGGACCAGGTCGAGTCGGGACCGCCGCCGTGCGTCATCCTCCTCGACCTCGACATGCCCAGGCTGACGGGGCCGGAGCTCGTCGCGGCGCTTCGGGCCGCCTCGAGCTCCGCGGACATCCCGCTCGTCTCGATGACCGCCGGGACTGCGCCGATCGACCTGCCGACCCGCGCGCACGTCGCCAAGCCGTTCGCGCTCGCGCAGCTGCTCGAGATCCTGTTCAGGGAATGCCGGCGCTGCGCCCTGTGTGATGGAGCCGGCCCGGTGGTGGGGTCGATCTTCGACGCGCGCGTGCGGGTCGACCGCGGGCCGTGACGAGGTTCGCCCGGACGGGCGGCTACGCGAGCAGCCGCTCGATCACGCCGGGATCGCAGGGTTTCGCGACGTGCGCGTCGAACCCGGCCTCCTCCGCGTTCTTCACGTCCGCCGGCTGGGCATATCCGCTCACGGCGATGAGTCGAACCTGGTCGCCCTCGCTCGCCCGGAGCACCCTCGCGACCTCGTACCCGCTGAGGCCCGGGAGCCCGATGTCGCAGAGCACGCAGTCGAACCCGCCCGCTCGCATCTGCGCGATCGCCTCGGGGCCGTCGAACGCGACCCCGGCCTCGTGGCCGAGCATCTTCACGATCTCCGCGAGCGACTCGGCCGCGTCGCGGTTGTCGTCCACGACGAGGACGCGACGGCACCGTCCCGCGCGACCGGAAGGCGCCTGGCCCGCCTGCTGCGCATGCGGCCGGTTGCGCCAGGGGGAGGCGAACGACGAAGGCCGCCCCTCGACCCGCTCCTCCGCTCTCGGCGCGTACGCTGCCGCCGTGCAGCTCCGCGAGGGCCTTGACCACGGCGAGGCCGAGACCGAGGCCGCCTTCGGTCCGGGCCAGGGTCTTGTGCCCCTGGACGAACGGGTCGAAGACCTGGGGGAGGAGGGCCGGGTCGATCCCGATGCCGGTGTCGGTGACCGAGATCTCCGCCTCGTTCGCGGACGCGCGCAGGGAGAGCGTCACGCGATCCCCGGGTCGCGTGAACTTGGCGGCGTTGTGCAGCAGATTCCCGACCAGCTGCGCGATGCGCGTCGGGTCCGCGTCGGCCCAGACCTCCGCGTCGGGGAGCGTCGTGTGAACGGCGACGTCCCGGGCGCTCATCAGCTGCCGGACGTCGTCCCCCGCGTGCGAGACGAGCTCCCGGAGATCGACCGGCGCTCGATGCAGCTCGATCTTCCCGCGCGCGATCCGGGTCACGTCGAGGAGGTCGTCCACGATCCGCGTCAGGTGCTCCGTCTGTCTCCTGATGACGGTCCGGGCGCGGAGGGCCTGCTCGCCCTCGGGGTCGACGCGCTCCAGGATGTGGACGGAGTTGCGGATGGGCGCGAGCGGGTTGCGCAGCTCGTGCGAGAGCATCGCGAGGAACTCGTCCTTGCGACGGTTCGCCTCCCGCAGCGCATCCTGCGCCTCCACGAGCTCCGTCACGTCCGTGTTCGTCCCGAACCACTGGAGCACCTTGCCGTCCCGCGTCCTTCAGCGGGAACCCGCGCGTGAGGAAGCGCCGGAACTTCCCGTCGCCACCGCGAAGGGGGAACTCCATCTCGAACTCCGCTCCGCTGGCGATGGACTCGGTCCAGCGCCGCAGGACCTCGGGCAGCGCCGCAGGGTCATGCACCACCTGCCATCCCCAGCCCTCCATCTGCTCGGGGGTCGTGCCGGTGTACTCGTACCAGCGGTGGTTGTACCAGGTGATGTAGCCGTCGGGCTGCGCGGTCCAGGCGAGCTGCGGCATCGAGTCGGCGAGCGCGCGGAGCCTCTGTTCGCTCTCGCGGAGCGCCGCCTCCGCTCGCGTGCGCTGGGTCACGTCGACGCCGTAGATGCGAATGCACCCCGTCTCCGGCACGAAGTACATCATCTGCTGGTAGAAGGCCCCCCCGGCGGCGACGATCCGTTCGTGTGAGGGGAAGCCCTGCTCCCGGAAGGCGCGCACCACCTCGTCCCAGCCCGCGAGCCAGGGATGCCGGGTACCGAGGGGCCGGAGGTCGGGAAGGAGCCGCTCGGCGGCGGCATTGGCGTACCGGACGCCTCCGTCCGGATCCACCTCGACGATCGGGACCGGATTCCGTGCCGGGAAGGACGCCAGCCAGTCCGCTCGCTCGCGCTCGGAACGCAGCGCCGACTCGGCCCTGCGCTCCTCCGTCTGATCCCTGAACACGAGCACCACGCCCGAGACGTGCCCATCCGCATCCCGGATCGGAGCGGCGCTGTCCGCGATCGGCCGCTCGGTCAGGTCCCGGGCCACCAGGGCGGTGTGGTTCGCCAGGCCGACGACGGCTCCTTCCCGCAGGACCCGCTCCACGGGGCTCTCGACGGGCTGGCGGGAGTGCTCGTTGAGGATGTGGAAGACCTCGTGGAGCGGCCTCCCCAGCGCGTCCTCGGCCTTCCACCCGGTGAGCGCCTCGGCCACCCCGTTCACGAGGGTCACGCGGCCGGACTCGTCCGTCGCGATCACCGCGTCCCCGATGCTGCGCAGCGTGACGGTCAGCCGCTCCTTCTCGGCGGCGAGCTGCTCGGCGGCGCGCTCGCGCATCGCGGCGGACGCGCTCAGCTGCCCGGCGCTTCGCCACAGGAGCAGGGACAGCAGCAGGATCAGGGCGACCGCGTAGAGCCCGGTCCCCATGGGGCCGCTGTACAGCCCGTGCCGTTCCCCCTCGACGCGGACGTATCCGAGCGCGAGCGGGATCAGGATCGACGGGAGCAGCAGGCGACGCAGCAGCGCGCCTCCGGGATCGTCGCGCCACAGCACGGCGAGCGGACCTCCTTCGCGGTAGCTCAGCACGAGGCCGATCCCCAGCGACAGGAGCGCCACGACCGTCGGCCAGGCGATGCCCGTCCTGCGCGTGGCGTAGAACGGGCTCACCCCGTACAGGAAGCCGATGGCGGGCACGACCACGACCACGCAGGTGGCGAGTCCCGGGTAGACCGCGAACCGGCGCCTCCAGACGGCCAGGATCAAGCCCGCCCCCAGCAGCGCGAGGCTCGCGGCCCCCGGCAGCCCGACCCGGTTCGGGCTCGCGGTCGCGAACGCGCCCGGTGGCTCCGAGGCGAGCAGCTGGTCGATCCCGAGATCGCGACCGGAGAGATGCTCACCCAGCGTGAGCACGCCGACCAGCAGCACGAAGGCCCCGGCGATCGTCGCGGCGGTGCGCCGCGCGAGCGTGGCGCTCGGCGAGCTCTCGATCAGCAGCAGCCCCGCTCCCGCGACCAGCAGCGAGAGCGCCATGTTCGCCTTCATGGTGAGGACGCCCGCCGCCGACCACCGAGGGGCCATCCCGCCCAGCCACAGCGCGAGGTACGTCCCGCCGACGAGCGCGCTGAAGGCGCCCGCGGCCCGCGCGGCCCTGTTCGCCCATGCGGCCCGGGGTCCCTCCGCCGAGCCGTTCCCGGGATGCGCTTCGCCCGAGGCGATGGCGCTCCGCGGACGGGGGTCGTCGGGCATCGTAAAGGTGGCTCCGTGCGTCGGGTTCGATGCGCCGCAACGTTACCACGCTGGCTGCGGCAGGCCGACGCAGCTCGAGTTCACCCACCGACCCATCGCAAGAGCGACCGCACGGAGCTCGGGCGTGCGCCGGGCTGAGCCCCAACCGGGCTTCCGTCGCTCACCTCAGCTGGTACATCCTGCGCAGGTGAGCCGTCATCGTCAGGAAGACCGCCACGACGGCGAGGGGCAGGAACGCGATGCCGAGGCTCGCCCCTCCTGCGCCGCTCGCCGGGATCGACTGCCACGCGATGTACGCGAACAGCCAGACGATCTCGGCCTTCAGCCAGACCATCATGGACCGGGCGTTCCGGTACTGCGCGGCCGCGTTCTGCGCGGTGATCTCCACCGCGTAGTTGAACTGATGCGGGTACCGCGAGAGCACCGTGATCGACGCGTACAGGACCAACCCGACCGCCGGGAGGAGCAGGAGACTGCCCCTCCCGCCCCACGCATCGGCCCGTCCGTCCGCGCCGAAGTGGGTGGGCACGAGCCCCTTCGCGGCCTGCCAGCCCGACGCGGCGATCGCGACCAGCGCCACCATGCCGGCGAGCGCGACGAGCTCGACGGCCTGCTCGGTGGCGGTCCTCGCCACCTTCACCCTCGGCCTGCCCACGGACACTCCACGAGCCTACTACCGGATCCGAGCGCCGGGGCGCATTTCCAGCCCCCGCGTCGGAGTGGCTCGACGTCCGCGTCCGTCCCGTCATCGCGTCTGGACTCGGGGCTCCGGCCTCCCGTACCGCCACGCCGTCCAGGTGAGCACCACCGCGACCAGCGGCGCGAGGAGCACGAGCCACGCCAGCGCGAAGATCACGAGCGCGGTCCCGGCCGCGACCGCCGCTGGAACACCCACGATCATCGCGACCGACGCCGCCGCGCTCCGGGCCTCGCGCTCCGCGCGCTCCCAGTCCGCCGCGGGAGCGTGCGCGATCGCCACCTGGTCGACCATGTTGCCCACCTCCTGACGTCCGAACCACCATCATGTCGCACCCGGCACGCGCGGAGATGCTCCCGGAGGGAGCCACTCCCCAGGACGAGCCAGGGCTCGCGGGCGCGTCGGCTGCGCAATCGGGCGCGTGGGCGAAGGTAGGGCGCGCGACGCCAGCGGTCCTATCCAGCCCGCACGGAAGCCTGCTTGAATGGTCGCGCACCTTCGACCCGTCTCGCTCCGAGCATGGTCTCTCCTCCGAATCCAGCCGTCATCGTCATCGACTTTCCCCTCCGGCCGGACGAGCTGATCGCGGCGTGGCGGAGCGAGTCGCGGCGGCTGGCGCTCACGCTGCGCGCGCCGCTCCCCATCCGCCAGCGCGTTCAGGCGCGGATCAGCGCGGTCGGCCTCGGGGTGGCCGCCACGATCACCGGCCGTGTCTCGAGTGCGCGGCGGGACCCGTGCGGCTTCCGGGTCGAGCTCGAGCCCGACGTCACCCGCGTGCTGGCGCTGGAGAGGCTCGTCGCGGTCGCGAAGGGAGCGCCGGTCGCATACCACCCCCGCGCGCCCCGCTACCTCGCCGCGGTCCCCGCCGTCGTCCAGGGGCTCGGCGGCCCCACGTACATGACGACGTTCGCGGTGTCCGACAACGGGTGCGGCCTCGCGTGGTCCGGACCAATCCCCCCCGTCGGCGTCCCGATGGAGATCCGCCTCGGCGCCGGGAGGGAGGTCGCGAGCTTCTGCGCGGAGGTCCGGTGGACCGCGCCTTCCCGGTCGAGTCCGACGGTGGGCGTGCACTTCGCCGCCGGCGAGAGGGCCGCCTGGGCGCGGATGCTCGAGGCGCTGAAGCGCGCTGGCGCCCCGCCCGCGTGAGGGGGGCCGCTGCGGCCGCCGGCTACCCCGTCCTGGCAGCGCGCTCCGCAGGGTCGGAGCGGGGGAGCTTCGGGTCGAGCGTCATCCGGCCCTCGAGGACGCCCGCGAGCAGCGCTCGGCAGGCGTCGAGCTGCTCCCGGGTCTGGAGCAGCAGCTTCACCGGCTCGCGATGCTGGACCTCGATCACGAGCCGCGCCACGGCCGGGCCGTGCATGGAGAACCGCAGGCGCTCGATCCGGGCCCGCTTGATCGCGTGGAGCGGCAGCTCGAAGTTCTTCGGGTGGCGGCCCCGCAGCTCCTCCATCGTGCAGAGATCCAGGGCCTTCGCCTGCTCCGCCTTGCGCCGGGCCTCTCGCTTCTCGAGGAACAGCTTGTGCACGAGCACGCCGATGAGGCCGAGCTGATGAGCGAGGAGCTGCCGGCTCTGCCCCGCGAGCTGTCCGCCCGTCCGGACCGCGACCGCGCGGTCCGGGCTGACGAAGACCCGGTACTGCACGTCGCCGGTCCAGGTGTTCGCCTGGCGCGCCTCGAAGGACCCCAGGATCTGCTCCATGTCGCCTCCCGCGGTGAGCGCTCACGCTATCACGCGGAGTGCCATCGCGGGGGCTGGCGCGAGCCTCGGCGTCACCGCGGGGCGGAGCGCGCGTCGCGGTCGCGCACGACTCGGTACGGCGTGCCCAGCGCGATCACGGCGTGGGCGACCGCGCTCTCACGGGCGGCGAGGCTCCGCCTCTCCGATCGACCGATACCGGCGCAGCACTCGCTCTCGTAGAACCCCGGGGGTGATGGCGTGGTAGGCCTGGCGCGTCGCCGCCGGCCAGACCGGCTTCTGCCGCGCGAGGACGGTCGCCAGCCAATCCGGATCCTCGACGAGGCTCCTGACCGGGCGCTCGTCGAGGGTGAACAGGCCGGCCTGGTGCGACAGGATTCATGGTGCCCTCGGCCCGGCGGGACCGCGGTGGAGCCACCGACCGGACGGGCGCAGCCCCGCCGGTGACGTGGCACCGATCGGGCAGGCAGCCCACGTTATCGGGAGTTGCGCCCGGGGCCGCCCACGCGGGGCCAGGGCGTCCGGGCAGGGTCTCCGGGGCATCGCGGCCGGGCAAGGTGTCCCGAAATGGGCTATATGGGAGCCCAGGGAGTATCCGGTTTCGAAGCACCCACCGAAGGAGTGAGATTGAGCGAGAAGGAAGCAGGCATCGAGGTGCAGGGCCGCGTCGAGGAGTCGAGCGGCGGCATGTACCGCGTGAAGATCGATCAGGGCCCCGTCGTGCTGGCGTATCCCTCCGGGAAGATGAAGCGGTTCCACATCCGCATCATCACGGGCGACCGGGTGAAGGTGGAGCTGTCGCCGTACGACCTGACCCGCGGCCGCATCACATACCGCGACAAGTAGCGGTCGTCCTCCGCTCTGCCGCAGCCGCAACGTCAGCCCCCGGTCCCCGGGGGCTTTCTCGTTGCTGGGGGCGGGCGTCAGCCTCTCCTCGTACTCTTCGACGCATGTCCGAGGAACCCAAGCGCAAGCCGTTCGAAGCCACCTGCCGAGACTGCAGCGCCCCGATCGTGTGGGCGAGGTCCACGCGCAAGGACGGGACCCCCTGCAACATGGCCTTCGACCCGGAACCGTCCGAGAGCGGCAGGTATGCGCTCGCACACCCGGGTGGTGACAGGACGAAGCTCGTCGCTCGCTACATCGAGAAGGGCGGCGACTGGCCCGAGGGGACGGTCCCGCGCTCGGCTCACTACATCACCTGCTCCGCGAGGAAGAGCCGCGAGCCGGGTGGCGGTGGGTAGGGCGGCGCCGGCGCCGTCGCGCGCGTGACCTGATTCGCCGTGCGGCGCCCCGCCCCCCGCGCGGTCTCTCCCCAACCGAGCGCGGCCCGGGACGCTCGCCCGCCACATGGCCACGGCTTCACGTCTCTCCGCCCGTCCGGCAGGAGGTCTCGCCATGAGCTGGTCCGCGAAGGGAGTCGCCCTCGCCCTCGTCGTCCTCGCCGCGGCGCCGCGCGATGCGCGCGCCTGGAACCGCGGCCGCGCCCGCGTCTTCGCGACGCTGCCCGCCGGCGCCTCCGGTCCCGAGGGGCTCGAGGTGGACGCGAGGGGGCGCGTGTACGTCGCGACCTTCGGCTTCACCGCGGCCGGTCCCGCCACCGGCGAGGGGCAGATCTACGTGTTCGACGAGTCCGGACGGCCGCTCCGTCAGCTCTCGGTGGCCGGCTCGAGCCCGCACCTGCTCGGGCTCCGCTTCCACCCGTCGACCGGAGCGCTGCTCGTGAACGACTTCGGGAACGGGCAGGTCCTGGCGGTCGATCCGGTCAAGGGGTCGTCGAGCGTGTTCATGACGCTCCCGTCGCCGCTCCCCCACCCCGCCGCAGGGGCCGGCCTGAACGACCTCACCTTCGACTCCGCCGGGAACGTCTACGTGTCCGACTCGTTCCAGGGGATTGTGTGGAAGACCGGTCCCCAGGGCGGCGTCGCGTCCGCCTGGGTGGACTCGCCGCGCCTCCGGACGTCGGGCGTCCCCCCGTTCGGCGCGAACGGCCTCCGCTTCAACCCGAGCGAGACCGCGATGTTCGTCGCGAACACGGGCGACGACACGGTGATCGAGATCCCCGCCTCGGGGGCCGCCTCCACGACCGGCGCGGGGCTCGTCGCCGGGACCGCGTCGGTGTTCGCGAACTCGGTGAACGGCGCGGACGGCCTCCTCGTGGACGACCACGACGACGTGTGGGTGGTGGCGAACCAGGCGGACGAGATTGTGGTGCTCGATCCGACCGGCAAGGTCGTCGCGAAGCTCGGCGACTTCGGCGGGAGCGTCGTCGACGGCTCGCCGCTCCAGCTGCTCTTCCCGGCGAGCCTGCGGTTCGTGGGCGACGACCTGCTCGTCACGAACCTCTCCCTCGACCTGCGGCTCTTCGATCCCTCGTTCACGGCCGCCGATTCGGAGTGGTGCGCGCAGGTCTCGCGCTACACCGTGGCGCGGATCCCGGCGCGCCTCCGGGGCCCGGGCGGCGGGTAGCGGGGCCGCTGCGGCGGGACCCGGTCAGCGCCGCGGCGTGGAGCTCCGGACCTTCGCTCGTCCCGCGCCGCCGGCGGGCACGCCGGCGACGCGTCCGCCGCGACTCGCGATCAGGTCCCGCAGCACGACCGCGCCGTTGTGCTCCTCGTCGCGTGCGCCGTAGACGAGCGTGACCGTCCCCTCCGCCGCGCGGCGCGCCAGGTCGCGAAGGAGCGCCCGGGCCGCCGGGACGCGAAGCTCTGCTCGGTACCGGCGCGCGAATCCCTGAAACTTCTCCGGCGCGTGACCGAACCAGGTCCGGAGCTCCGGCGTGGGCGCGATGTCCTTCGCCCAGGCGTCGATCCGCAGCGCGTCCTTCTTCCGCCCGCGTGGCCAGAGCCGGTCGACGAGCACGCGGTATCCGTCGTCGCTGCCGGGCTCGTCGTAGGCGCGCTTGATCCGGACCATCCACCTCTCCTGCGAGGACGACTGCTTCCGAATGCCGATCTTCCAGCATATGGTCGCTCGCGCGAGGAGCAACGGGCGCCAGGACGCCCGGGAGGAGGGCACGTGAGCTGCCTGTTCTGCAAGATCGTCGCCGGCACCACCCCGGCCCACCTCGTTCACGAGGGCCCCGGCGCGGTGGCGTTCCTCGACGCGTTCCCCGCCGCGCGGCCGCACGTGCTCGTCGTCCCGCGGGTCCACGCGCCGACGCTGGTCGAGCTCGAGGACGAGGCGATCGGCGAGCTCTTCCTGACCGTGAAGCTCGTCCAGCACAAGGTCCTGGCCGCCTTCGGTCCGCTCGGCTTCAACGTCGGGTGGAACCATGGCCTCGCCGCCGGGCAGCACGTCCAGCACCTGCACGTCCACGTGCTGCCGCGCTACGCCGACGGCGGCCGCGGGATCCAGTCCCTCGGCACGGGCGGCGACCGGACGCTGCTCGCCGAGCTCGCGGCGGCCCTGCGCGACGCCTAGGCCGAGGTCGGTTGATTCGAGTGGGCGCGAGGCGCCGGCCGCGTCGTAGACCGCGACCGGCTCGGAGCACCGCCCACCTTTCGGCCGCGTGTAGCGTTCATGAGGCCGTCCCCGTAAAGCGGCGGGCGGAGACGTCCTGGTGGACGCGGCAGAGGAGCCGGCACTCGTCGATTGTGGTGCCCGCCCGAGCGCGAACCCGTCGATGTGATCGAGCTCCACCTGATACGTGGAGCCGCAGACTCCGCCGCCCTCGAGCGGCCACGAGCAGCACCCGCGATGCGCGTCCAGACCCCGCGCCAGACCTCGGCGGGCACGTGACGGCTCCGCTTCGAAGGAGGAGGCAGTGCCCCGGCCGGTGCCGGGAGCCAGATTCCGAACCGCCTTGCGCGGCTTCTCCACGAGACCGCGGCGCTTCGCGTGGCGCTGGATGATGAGGTCGAGGCCGACCTCGAGGATCTCCTCCTCCGACGCGCCCGGGCGCGAGTGCGAGAGGGCGTCGCGGGCGGCGGCGAGCTTGTCGAGGAGTCGGCGGGAGACCGTCATGCTCACGCGGGCGCGCTCCGTGTCGAGCGGCTTCACGGCGGGACGGTCGAGGGCGGACACGTTGCGGCCGGCAGCGGCGACGCGACGGAGGCGCGCCTTCGCTCCGTGCCGCGGGCAGTTCGGGCGCCCGAAGCTAGAAGCGACCGGAAGGGCCGGCGGCGCTCCGGACGGTCGCTCGACGTCATCGCGACCGCGGCGACGGCGCACCGGCCTCACGAGGAAGTCGCGCCGGGGAGCGTTCTCGACGGGCGGATGGACGCGGCGACGAAGGCGGCGTCGCGGCTGGAGAGGCCGAAGAACCGGGGGAGGATCTCGGCGGCGTTCTCGGGCGTGATGACCTTCGCGACCTCGATGACGGACGACAAGCACAACGACTCCCGGAGCGCCGCCTGGAATAGAGGGTACTTCTGGACCAGCTCGGCCGCGTCTTCCGGTACGCGCCGCGCCGGCCGAGAGCCGAGCTCCCTCCGGAGGAACGAGAAGAGGCTGGCGTGCCCGAGCTCCACCCATCGCCGCTCGCGGTCGAAGACGCGAGGGCGACGAGGAACTCGGCGAGAGCGTGGTGCTCGCGGCGGAGGAGGTCGGCGAGGCGGGTGGACTCTTCGCGGGCGGTGGTATGCAGTAGAATCGCATGCGTTTCGAAGGTCTCCTGGAACGCGCGTATTCCGTCTGGCGCGAGATCCCGAGTGCCCTCGCGCACCTCTCGCGCGACTTCGCGACGTCCACGGCGAGCCGCGGGCGCGTCGATGAGGGCGCTTACCGGGGATCGCTCCGGGCGGAGCGTGACTCGACGAGAAACGAGTCAAGTTCCAGGTGGGCGGCAATCAACGTAAAGTGAACGGCAGCTCACGGCAACAGAAACACGGAATCAGAGAGACGACCGCGGACACGGGTGGGCCAATAACGCAGGAACGTTTCACTCGCGCGGCGCCGCCCCGCCCGCCACCGCCCTCCGTGCCCCGAACCGCGCCTCCTCGTCGGAACCGCCTCCCCGGTCCCGCAGGACCGCCTCCCCGCGGGAACAACCAAGGGAAGACCGGAGCCACATGGGCAAGATCAGGGTAGTCAGCTAGGGTCTCGAAATTGCGCAGCGGAGGAAAATAGATTCAAGAACGAGTAAGGGAGCAAGGCTGGAAGCATAGAACAAAACTGATAGCAAAAGAGCAATAACAAGAATAAAACGGGTCCGGCGTTAGGGCCCGATTCCCCTCCCCGTCCCCGGGGAGGTGACGGCTCCGGACGAGCCGTCACCGCACCCCGTCACGGCGCGAGCAGCTCGGCGCACCGCCCTGGCTGCGCCGGCGCCGCGGCGATGGCGCCGCCGCTCCCGCGCGGGATGCACTGGTCCGGCGGCAGTGGCGCCCCCGTCTCGACGTGCCGCACGAGCGCCTCGAACGCCGCCTGCGCGTACGGCTGCAGGTACTCCAGCTCGGAGAAGGTGTTCCTGTAGTTCTCGATGTGGTTCCCGTTCTGAACCTCGTAGAGCCGGAACTGGGGCGAAGTGCGGCGCGGTGCGCGTCGTTGAAAAAAAGCGGTGCCCTTCCGCGTGTTAAAAGGCGGACCGCGTCGGCGTAGAGGCGGGCCTGGCGCTGGATCGGGAGGAGCGCGTCCATCGTTCCGGCCACGGTCACGAGCGGACTTCTTGATCTTCCCGGTGGTCGTGAACGACGGCGAGGCTCTCGGCGACGTCGAGTCACCGCCGTCCGCGACGAGGTAGTCGTAGTTGCCTGGCCCGGCGCCGTAGGTGTCGTAGCCCGGGTCGAGCCGCTTCTGCCACTGGCACTGCGTCACCTCCCAGAACAGAATTCGAGTAGTTGAGACCAGAGCGAGGCAGGTCACCTGTCCGAGGGCGTCGCGGTGCACGATGTCCGGCGGGAACCCGGCCGCGAGGATGCCTGCGCGGCGGCGGAGAGCCGGGTTGAACCCCGACGCGACGTAATCCGGGAAGTGGCAGGATAGCGGGCGGGAGGTACGCGAGGAGGTTGTGTCGCCTAGGCGGACGAAGGTGCCCTCCCAGTCGAGGCCGCCGTCGAACAGGTCCGGCGCCTCCTCGAGGGCGCGGCGCACCTGGTAGCCGCCGTTCGAGGTCCCGACCGCGTAGGTCCAGCGCGATGGAAGTTGCCGTACCCCGCCTTCACGCCGACGCGGGCCAGCGCCGCGGCCTGGACGATGTATTCGCCCCTGCCACTCGGTGAAGGGCTTCGCGTCGTCGTTGTCGTAGAAGTGGACCCAGGCGGCGGAGCTCGGGTTGAGCCGGCACGCGAGCGGGTCGCTCGGCGGCGTCACGGAGACGCCGACGAGCCTGAAGTTCATGATGCCCTTGTTCTGGGAGGCGTACGCGTAGCCCTCCTGGACGACGTAGTCGCTCCAGGCGAAGTCGCCGTTGAACTCGCTGCGAGTCCCGGAGGCGCCCGCCACCACGAGCCGGCCGTTCCAGCCGTCGGGGAGGCGGAGCAGGAAGCGCGCCTCGCCGGTCGGGTCGTCGGCGACGCGGGCCATGAGCTGGATCCCGGGCACCGCCTTCGTGATCGGCGTCCGGTCGGGGGCGTCCGGCGAGATGACGTTCCGGTCGGTCTGCGGCGTGAACGCGAACGCCGGCCACGTGCCGGCAGGCACGCCCGGCACGAGGTTGTTCTGCGGGGTCGTCGCCGGGTTCGCGGTGGTGAGGTCGATCGACTCGACGCACACGACGTCGGCGAGCTCCCCGGCGAACGCCGCCTCGAGATTGACGCAGCGGGGGCCGGCGAGCGCGGCGCTCGGGGCGAGCAGGAGGGAGACGGCCGCGAGGAGCGGTGCGGAGCGCGAGGGCATGGAGCCTCCTTCGGGAGAGGACCCGGAGAGGCTAGTACCCCGGACTGCGGCGGGAAGGCGCCCGCCCCAGGAGGGCGGGCGTCAGCGACCGACCGTTTGGGGCGCCGGGGTGCACCCGGAGCTGCCGCGGAGCGTCAGTTGCCCCACTTGTCGATCTTGCTCGGGACCTTCACCCTCGGCTTCGCGAGCTTCTGGATGACGAGCTTGCGGGGACGCACGAAGATCGGCGACGGGGCGTCGGGGGCCTTCACGTAGACGCCCCAGTAGTACGTGCCCTCGTTCGGCGCGGGAAGCTCGACGCGCTGGCCCACGCCGTCCATGCCGATGAGCTTGTCCTCGAGCAGGTCGGGGCCGGTGGCGAGCACGAAGACGTACGCCGCGTGGCTCCCCGCCGACTGCCACGTGAACTCGATCTGCGGCGGCTTCTCGGAGTACTTCACGAGGTGGCCCTCCGGCGGGCCGACGAGGAGATCCTGCGGCTCCTCCTTCTCGCAGTAGATCCGGCGCGCGAAGCCGAACTCCCCGAGCCGCCCCGTCGCGTCGCGCGACGCGACGCGCCAGGCGTACATCCCCTCGGAGCGCGGCGACAGCGTGGCCTCGGTGGTGTCCACGTCGAACGTTCGCTCCACCGCCTGGAACGCGATGTCCCGCGCGATCTGCACGCGGTACCGCGTCGCGCCGTCCGCGGCCTTCCAGGCGAGCCGGATGGTGAGGTCCCCGCCGTAGCGGAAGCGCGCGTCGATCCCGGGCTCGACGCTCACCGGGAACGGCACCAGGTCGATCGCGTCGCCCGCGCCTGCGCCGGAGAGGTCGGCTGCCTTGCCGGCGCCGAGCGACTTCTCGCCCGAGGCGCCGACGATCTTCACCTGCCCCGACGTCACCGCCACCTCGGTGCCGCGAGCCCGGCGCGTGAGCCGGACCTGCACGGGCTTCTCGCCGGGGGCCGCCGCGGAGAGCCGCACGTCGTTGCCGTCCCCGGTCCGCAGCACGAGCGGCGCGGCGGTGAGGTCCGCGGGCATGTACCCGCGGACGACGCCCTTCTCGACGGAGATGCGCCGCTCCTCGGGCCCGGCGCCGCCGGCAGCGGGCGGGGCGAGATCGATGACGACCTCCGCCCCCTCCTCCAGCTCGAGGGCGCCGCCCGAGAGGAACTCGACGCGCGCGAACGCGCCGGCGCCGGTCCGCACGACGTCGCCGGCGCGGAACACGCCGCCAGTCCCGATGACCTGCCACTCTCCCTGTGCCCCGCGCTTCACCTGCACCTCGCCCCGGACGGTGGCGCAGGACGCCACGATCGCGGCGAGGCTCTGCGCGGCGGCGGCAGCGCCGAGGTCCGCGGGCGGCGCCGCGGCCGGCGGAGCGTCCTTCTTGCACGCGGCGAGGACGAGGAGGGCGGCGGCCGGAACGGCGAGGGTGGCGCGCATCGTTCGAGTCTACCCTCCTCGCCCGGCCGGTCCAGAACGCCGCGCCCGGGCTCGACGGCGGCGCCCGCCGCCGGGTGTCAGTACGTCTCGCGCCCGCCGCGGTCCGGCCCCACCCCGAAGTACGTCCCGGGCGCGGCGCCGTTCAGGTCGAGGCCGTTCGCGGCCGCGGAGTCCTTCGCCGGGCTCGTGGGCTCGAGGCGGACGTCGCGGCGCTGCTCGAACACGTAGAGCGGGTCGCCCGTGAGCGTCGCCGGGTCCCCGGCGAGCGGGCAGGAGCCGACCGCGGCATTCGAGAAGAGCAGGTGGCGCTCGCGCATCCCGGGCGCGAAGGTCACGCCCCCCGCGCAGGTCGCCGCCGCCACCGTCTGCCCCGTGAAGATCGCGTTCTGGAGGACGTGGCTCGACCCGTCGCGGTAGGCGATCGCCGTCGCGTTCTCGTGGAACGTGACGTTGCGGATCCTCGCCACCCCGGGGCAGCCGACGTCCACGGCGGTGGTGAACCCGGCGAAGGTGGTGGACCACGCGTCGAGGGCGACCTTCCCGTTCGCGCAGCGGCCGAGGTGGACGGCGATGCCGCCGTCCTCGAACTCGGAGTCGACGAGGGTCAGGGTGTCGGCGCCGGAGGGGTCGTCGGTCTGGACGCAGAACCCGGCGCAACGGGCCATCCGGACGCGGCGCAGGGTGGCGGTCCCGTACGCCTGGACCCCCGCCGTGTCGTGGATCCAGACGTCCTCGAGGGTGAGGCGCGTCTTGTTCGGGAACACCATGGGCGCGGGCTGGTTCCGGAGCTCGAGGCCCGTCACCAGGATCGCCGGGGTGTTGATGACCGAGAGCGCCTTCCCGTCGAGGACGACGCCGGGCGGCGCCAGGATGTCGACGTCTGCCTCGATCTGGTAGCTGCCGGTCCCCGTGATCGTGAGCGGGCCGGAGAAGGTGATCACCTGCTTCCCGCTCGTCGTGTTCGAGAGCCGGATTGCCTCGGCGAGGGACAGCGCGCCGTCGCTGCAGCTCGTCGCCCCGTCGTCGACGTCCGCGCCGGTCGTCACGACGCACAGGTCCGCGGCCGCCGGCAGGACGACCACGCGGACGGTCGCGTACGCGACGTCGAGGTCCGCGTCCCGGATCGCCACCCGCGGGTAGAACGTGCAGGTCGCGGGGCCGCCGCAGCCGTACGCGTGGAATACCGTCACCGCGCTCGCCCACGGGCCCCACGCCGTCCAGCCCTGGGCCGGATCGCCCGCGGGCTGACCGGCGGTCCCGCCGAAGTCCCAGCTCACCGTGAGGGCCTGGGAGAGCGTCTGGTAGTCGAAGGAGCGCGTCGCGTCGAGGAGCACCGACTGGCCGGAGGTGAGCGCGACCGGGGACGCGGTGAGCCGCGCGGTGGGAGGCGAGCGGGGCCCGGCCCCCACGACGTCGAAGGGCGCGCTCGTCCCGGACAGGCCGCCGCCGCTTCCGACGAGGCGGGCGCCGGTCGCGCCGGGGCGCACCGCGACCTCGCCGGCCCACGTCCCGGCGGTGAACGGGAGCGTCGCCCCCGCCGCCGCGCAGCCGGTGACGCACTCGAGGGCGACGCCCAGCCCCGAGAGCGCCGTCGTGCCCGCGAAGCTCGGCGCGTCGTTGCCGTAGACGTCCCGGGCCACCAGCGACACGGAGAAGGGGACCGCCTGGTACTGCGGCGAGGGGACGAGGCCCCACGCCAGGGCGGTCGCCGGCCCCGGCGCGACCGCCTCCGGGACGACGAGCGGCGTCCACCCGGCGACCGACGCGGTGACGTTGAACGGCCCGGCAGTGGTCCCGACGAACGAGAGCACGGCGTCGGACGTTCCGCCGGGCAGGTCGATGGACGCGGCCGGCGCGCCGCATCCCGGCCCGGCGTGGAGCGTCAGGTCGGGAGCCCCGCCCGTGGCGGCGAGGGCGACCGTGACGGCCGGCCCGACGGCGGACGGGTTCCCGTAGGCGTCGACCGTCGAGAGCGTCACCTCTCCCGAGCACGTCCCCGCCGGCGGCGCCTGTCCGCCGCCCGAGCGGAGCGCGAGCGCGACCCGGCTCGCCGCGACGATCCGCACCGGGACGTCGACGGCGGTCCACCCGGACACGACCGCGCCGACCGTCCCAGGCGCCGCGGTCCGGCCGCGGTACGAGAAGCCGGCCTGGGACGCCCCCGACCCGAGCGCGATCGAGGTCACCGCCGGTCCTGCGCACCCGGGCCCCGCGAACAGCTGGAGGTCGGCGGGCGCCCCCGCCCCGGAGAGCGCGATGGTCCGCACGATCCCGGAGCCGGAGGGGTTTCCGAACACGTCGCGTCCCTCCAGCCTCACCTCGGACGAGCATGCGCCCGCTGCTACCGCCTGCCCGCCGCCCGCCGCGAGCACGAGGTGGTCGCGGTTGGCCGGGAGGATGGTCGCCGTCTGGGTCGCGGTGCCGAGCCCGAGGCCGACCCCCGACACCTCCAGGGCGACGTCGCCGGCGATCGTGCCCTTGACGTGGAACGTCGCGCCGGACGCGCCGGCCGGGACGGCGAGCGTCCCGACCGCCCCGCCGCACGTCGCGTCGAGGTGGAAGCCGGCCGCCGCCGGCGTCGCGGAGAGGTCGAGCGCGAGCCCCGGGCTGGTCGCGACGTTCCCGAACGCGTCGAGCAGCCGGGCGGTGATCGCCGCCGAGCACGCGCCGGCCACGACGGAGCGGGCCGGGGTCTCGAAGTCGAGGTGGTGGGGTGCCGCCGCGAGCACCGACAGGTCCTGCGCTGCGGAGGTGAGCCCCGCCGCGCTGGCATCGAGGGGCGCCACCTGCGCCACGGTGGACCGGACCCGGAACCGGGCGGCGCTCTCCCCGAGCGCGAGGGTGATCCCGGCGACCGGCGAGTCGGAACAGTCCGCGGCGGCGTGGAAGGTGCGGTCCGGCGTCGACGCCAGGCCGACGACGGTCCCGCCGGCCGCCACGTCGTTGCCGAACGAGTCGCGCGCGCGGACCTCGACCTCCTCCGAGCAGGCCCCCGCGACCGCGACGCGCGGAGGCGAGACGAACACGAGGCGCGACGCGGCCCCCTCCGCCACCACCGTGGCCTGCTGGACGTCCGAGCCTCCGCCGAAGCTGGCGGTGACGGCGGCGGTCCTCGCCGAGAGCCCCAGGAACCGGAAGGTCGCGCGCGCGTCGACGCCGAGCGGGATCGAGGTGGCCGCCGTGCCGCAGGCCGCGTCGGAGAAGAGCGTGACGGCGCCCGCGGGCGCGACGGCGAGGGCGACCGATCCCGGCTGCGGGGAGGCATTCCCGAAGGCGTCGCGGACCTCCGCCGTGATCGGGTCTGAGCAGGAGCCCGCGGTCGAGACGCGCGGGGTCGTGACGAACGCGACGGCCGAGGCGGGGCCCGGGTGGACGGCGATCGGTTGCGCGTCGCCGGCGAGCGCGGGCGCGGAGACCGGGAGCGCCGACGAGCCCGCACGGGTCCCGCGCGCGTGCACGGCGAGCGTCCCCTCCCCGGCCGCGATGATCGCGGCGCCGAGCGAGATGACGCAGGCGGCGTCCTCGAAGAGCAGCACGTCGAGCGCCGCGGGCGCGAGGGCGACGGCGACCGGGGCCGCGGCCGTCGTGGGATGGCCGAAGGCGTCCTCGAGGCGCAGCCCGATCTCCTCCGAGCACCCGCCCGCCTCGAGGTCGCGGGGCGGGGTGGTGAAGCGGAGGCGGGCGGCGGGCACGGGCGCGACGTCGAACGGGCTCGAGTCCCCGGAGTGGCCGAGCCCGTCCTCGACGTGCAGCACCTCGGCCGCGCGCGGCGCGCGCACCTCCACGAGCCCCGTCCAGCGGCCGTTCACGAACAGCCCGATCTCGGGCGGCACGGCCGCGCCGCCGAGGGCGGAGAGGGTCGCCGGACCCGAGTACCCGGCGACCGGCGCGCCCGCGCCGTCGACGGCGGTGATCGTGACCGTGAACGGCAGCATCGCCTCCCTGGGGTCCCAGGGGCTCGACGGTGAAGGCGGCCACCAGGGCGGCCGCCGAGCCGCCCACGACCCGGTAGGCGTCGGGCAGGACGCCCTCGCGCCCGCCGGGATCGACGACCGCGAGGGGGTAGGTGCCGGGCGCGAGGCTCTCCGGGATCGTGGCGGAGAGGGTCCCGTCGGCGGCGAGCCGGACGTCGCGCAGGGACGTCCCGCCGAGACGGGCAGTGAAGCGCGCGTCGATGGTGCTCGAGCCGCCGTCGGTGTAGTCGGTCCGCACGGCGGGCTGGAATGGCTCGCTCCCGCGGATGACGACGGCGACCGCCCGCGCCTCGGGGCCGCGGTCGGGCTCGACGGCGCGCGGCGACGGCCCGGACGCGCCCGAGGACCGTGCGTCGCAGCCGAGCGCGAGGGCCGCGGCGACGAGGGCGACGATCCGGGTCGCGGACCTCACGGCGTCACCCCCACCTCGACCGTGACGGACGGGAGCGTCGCCGGCGTGACCCGGACGGCGGCGACCCCGGCGCTCGCGGCGCGGAGGTAGAACGCCGCCCGGGTGGCGCCGCCCGCGAGCGAGACCGAGGACGCGGGGGTGGCGCAGGCGGCGTCGGGGAAGAACGCCACGACGCCGGCCGGCGCTCCGTCGAGGGCGAGGGCGACGGGGCCCGGGGCGGACGCGGGGTGGCCGAGCCCGTCGCGGGCCTCGACCTCGTAGGGACCGGCGCAGGCGCCCGCGGCGGCGCCCGGGGTGGCGACGAAGACGAGCGCCACCGGCGGCCCGGCCGAGACGACGAAGAGGTCGGAGGTCCCGGTGCGGCCGCGTCCGTCGGTCACGGTCAATCCGGTTCGCGGAGGACAGCGCGGCCACCGTGACGAGCGCGCTCGCGCGCCCGAGCGCGAACGGTCCGACCGTCGCGGGCGCGGCGGTCCCCGTGACGTCGGCGAGGGTCACGCTGTCGGTGAACCCGTCCACCACCTGACCCGCGGCGTCGACCGCGCTCACCGAGATCCAGAACGGGACCCCCGCCGCCTGGGAGGCGAGGGGTCCGAAGCGGAACGACGCGATGCTCTCCACCGCCGTCACGACCCGGAAGGCATCGCGCAGGCGCGCGACGCGGCCGTCGGGCGCCGTCACCTCGAGGTCGTACCCGCCGGTCGGGAGTCCGGCCGGGACGCGCGCGGAGAGCGAGCCGCGTGGCGTGAGGGCGACCGCCTCGAGGAGGACATCGCCGCCGCCGGCGGCGGGAGCGAGCCGTGCGGTGAACTCCGTCGCGACCGCGCTCCCGGACCCGCCGAAGTCGGTCTTCACCGTCGGCTCGAACCCCTGCCCCAGGATCTCGACGTCGGTCGCGGCGTCGGGGGTCGCCCGCGACGGGACGACGGAGGTGGGCCGCAGCCCGGCCTGCGGGGCCGCGGAGCAGCCGAGGACGAAGGCGAGGAGCGCGAGGCGGGGCGTCCTCATCAGAACACCCTCAGCCGGTACCCGAGGGCGACCCCCACTCCGCCCGCCGGGAGCCGCGCGTCGTCGGTCTCCACCTGCACCTGGGCGTACGACGCCTCGACGAAGGCCTGCCCCGGCCCCGCCGCGACGGAGAGCGCCAGGAACCCCTCGCCGCCGAACCCGGTCGCGACGGTGTCGCCGTCGCGCGCGGAGGTGCGGAAGCGCGCCGGCGCCACCACGAGCCCGGCTCCGAGGGCGAGCGAGGCGCGCCGCCCGGACCAGAGCTCGGCCCCGCCGCGGAACGAGACGGGCGCGAAGGTCGCCTCGGAGCGGGTCGAGAGCCCGGAGACGGGATCCGTCACGGTCTGCGAGGTGGTGGCGACCGACGCGGTCACGCCCGCGAACATCCACGCCCCGCCGGCGCGGAACGGGACGACCAGGTCGAGGCCGATGCGGGGCGTCGTGAGGTTCTCGAGGCTGTGGACCCACCCGGCGCGCCCCCCGAGCAGGAGCCGCCCGGTCCGCTGCCGGAGCGGCAGCGGGATGCGCCGCTCGAAGCCGCCGCCCGCGTCCACAATCCGCAGCGTCGCGGGCTCCGCGGGGAGGGCGTCCGGCGGGAGGAAGCTCGCACGGTACCGGCCCGGCGCCGTCGGTTCGAGCCTCCCGACCGTCCCGTCGCTCGCCGTCGCGATGAGCGAGACACCCCCGAGCGGCATACCCGCGGCGTCGCGGACGTCGAGCTCGAGGGACGCCTCCGTCCGGCCGTCCGCGGGGACCGGCGACGGCGAGAGCCGCGCGCGGACGCTCTGCGGCGCCGCGCGCGCCAGGAGCTGCCAGTTCGCGACGCCGGCGGCGGCCGCCCCCTTCACGCGGACCTCGAACCGCACCACGCCGCCCGCCGGGTACGCCGCCGGCGGGAGGAACGGGACCTCGTACCGCCCCGCGCCCAGGTCCTCGGGCGGACCGACCGCCTCGCCGTTCGCGGTCGCCTCGAGCAGGTGCCCCGCGAGCCCGAGCCCCGCCGCGTCGAGGACGAGCACGGTGAGGCGGCCCCCCGTCCGGTCGCCGGCGGCGAGGGCGGCCTGCGGGGCGCGGACCAGGATCCGGTCCGGCGCGGGCAGGCCGAGGTCGAGGCTCGCGGTCGCGGTCGCGAGCCGGTCGCCGTCCACCGAGATCCGGAACTGGACGCCCTTCGCGGCCTCCCCCGCCGGAGCGACGTAGCGGTACGTGTAGAGCCCCTTCCCCGCCTTCTCGAGCGCCACCGTCCCGACCGACGCCACCACCCGCACCCGGTCGGCGGCGAGGGCCGCGCCGCCGAGGTCGTAGAAGACGTCGAGCCGCGCGTACGCCTTCCCGTCGGCGACAATCGCGTGCGGCACGAGCGCGGCGGTGAGCCGGTTGTAGCCCGGCACCTCCACCGGCACGGTCTTCGTCACGCTCGCGCCGCTCTTCTCGCGGATCGTCACGCGGGCGCGATCGGAGCCGGGCGGCACGATGATGCGCACGCGCGCCTCGCCGCGTGCGTCGGCGGGGGTCGGCCCGAAGGTGTCGAGGCCGACCTCGACCGTCACCTGGGCGCCGCGCGGCGCGCTCACCGGCAGGGTGGTCTCGCCGAAGAGCGGCAGGCGCAGGAAGTCGATCCGGGCACCGGGACCGGTCTCGCGCCAGACCGCGACGAGCGCGACCTGCGGGAAGCGGGTCCGCGGCGGGAGGTACGTCACGCGGTACTTGCCCGGGCCAATCCGGCGCGGCTCGGAGAACGAGCCGACGTTCACGGACAGCCGCAGCGGCCGCTCCTCGTCGCCGGGCGGCTCGTCCACCCGGACGGTCACCAGCGACGACTCGGTCTTGCCGAGCACGACGGCGCCGCTCTCGATCGAGAGGGAGGCGGCGAGCGCGGGCGAGGCGGCGGCGGCGGAGAGGAGGACCGACGCCAGGAGCCCGAGCGCACGGGCGGCGCGCGAGGCGTTCACGCGCCCATACTATCTGTTCGTGGCGGGGCCGGCTGTCCCTCTACCACCTGACCCTCGCTCGGCCTGTGCGCCCGCGCGATTCCGCGCGTCATCGAGCGCTTTCAGCTTGAGCCGGATGGACTCACGGTCCGGCGCGGCGTCGCGCGCGGAGATGAGGTGCACCCCCGCCTCGTCGACGTCGCCGCGCGCGAGCGCGCGGGAGCCGAGCGCCTCCAAGGTGTCGGCGAGCAGCGAGAGCCGCGTCGCGACTCCGGGATCGTTCAGGGCGAGCTTCCGGGCCTCGAGGAGGTGCTCCAGGGCGCAGTCGGGGCCGACGAGCCGCGCCTCCGACATCCGCCGGTCGGCGGCGGCGATGTGGGCGGCCGCCGCACCCCTGCCCGCGCGCGCGGGCGGCGGCGCGGCGCGGCGCGACACGAGGACCCACCCGCCCCCGGCGACCCCGACGGCGGCCGCGACGGCGACGGCGATCAGGACGCCGCGGCGCCCAATCCGCGGCGCCGCCGGCCCGGCCGATGGCCCCGGGGAGACCTCCGGCGACGGCCCCACCGGCAGCTCGGGAAGGTTCGCAGCGGCCGGGTCGAACGCAGTGGCGCCGGACGCGTCGACCTCCTCGATGTCTCCGGGGTCCACCTCGGGCGCGCCGTCGTCGAAGAGCGACCCGAGCTGCGGGGCGGCGGCTGGCCTCGCGGCAGCCGGCGCGCTCGGCGCGGCTGGAGCGGCCGGCGTCCGGGGCACTGCGCCCGGATCGCAGCCCGGGGGCATCGGAGCGGGGGCCCGGCCCGGGGCGACGGGTCCGGCGGGCGCAGGCGGGCGGGCGTCGCCGCGATCGAGGCGGAGGAAGCGGACGTTGAGGGCCGGCCTGGGCCCCTCGACCAGCGCGTCCACCACCGCCTCGCCGGGGAGCGAACCCCCGTTCCTGAACTCGAGCGTCACCTTCACGCGCGTCCCGACCGGCCGCGGGTTCGCGGTCGGGATGCGGAGCCCGTTCTCGGCGATCCCGTCGGCGAGGCGCGCGTAGAACTCGCTCTCGTCGGCGCACGGGAGCCGCACGCGCATCGCCGGGAGGCGCTCGACGCTCATCGCTCGCCCGCCCCCTTGGGCGCGAGCCTCACCTCGATCCGCTCGCGCCCGGTCCGGACCGCGACCTCGGCGCGCCAGGTGACGTACCCGGGCGCGCCGAGGCTGACCTGGTAGATCCCGGGCGCGAGCCCGAGGATGCCCGCGGGGAGCTCTCCGACCGTGCCGCGCTTCTCGCCGTCGACGACGATCGACGCGGTGGCGGGCTCGACGAGGAGCTCGAGCCCGGTGGCCGGGCCGGGGGCGGGCGCGGCGACGGCGGCCGGGGCCGGCGCGGGAGCCGGAGCTGCGGCCGCAGCGGGCGGCGCGGCGGGGACCGCCTGCTTCCCGGCGCAGGCCGCGAGCCCCCCGGCGGCGACCGCGGCAAGGATGAGACGACGGTGCATGGGGGACCCCCTCCTCGACGAGTATCCGATTCGACCGGTCGCCGGCCCGGGTGTCAAGAATGGGACAGTGCGACCGGCCTACGCCATCCCACACGCCGCCGGGCGGCCCGGCCTGACGGACCCTTCGGTTGGGAGGTGAGCCCCTCGACCGCTGCCGCGCCGCTCCGCCGCCGTTAGGCTCGCCGCATGGAGGCCGGGCCGGGCCGCGAACGGGTGGACTCGACGGCGGTCGTGGTGGGGGCCGGGCCAGCCGGCCTGGCCGTGGGCGCCTGCCTGCGGCGTGCCGGCATCGACTTCGTCCTGCTCGAGAGGGAGCAGACCGTCGCGTCGGCGTGGCGCCGCCACTACGACCGGCTGCACCTCCACACGGACCGGGCCCACTCCGCGCTCCCGCACCTCCCGTTGCCCCGGAGCTACCCGCGCTACCCGTCGCGCCAGCAGGTCGTCGACTACCTCGAGGCGTACGCGCGGGCCTTCTCGCTCTCGCCTCGGCACGGCGAGGAGGTCACCGCGCTCCGCCCCCGTCCGGACGGATGGGAGGTCGAGACGCGCGGCGCGCGTCTTCCGATCGGAGGCGGTCGTCCTCGCGACCGGCTACAACGCCGTCCCGGTCCGTCCCACCTGGCCGGGCCTGGACCGCTTCCGGGGCCCCGTCCTCCACAGCTCCGAGTACCGGAGCGGCGAGCGCTTCCGCGGGAGCGACGTCCTCGTGGTCGGCCTGGGCAACTCCGGCGGGGAGATCGCGGTGGACCTCGCCGAGCATGGCGCGCGGCCGGCCCTCGTCGTTCGCAGCCCCGTGAACCTCCTCCCGCGCGAGCTCCTCGGGAATCCCCATCCTCAGCTGGGCCCTCGCGCTGTCGCGCCTGCCCCCGCGGCTCGCGGACGTCCTGGCGGCGCCGTTCCTCCGCCTGCGCTTCGGGGACCTCTCGAGGCTCGGGCTGCGCAAGGCCGACCTCGGCCCGCTCGCGAGCATCCGGGCCCGGTCCCGGATCCCGCTCATCGACGTCGGGACCGTCGACCTCGTCCGGAGCGGGTCGCATCCGGGTGCGACCGGGGATCGAGTCCTTCACCGAAGACCGCGCCGTGTTCGAGGGCGGCGTCGAGGAGCCCTTCGACGCGGTGGTGCTGGCCACCGGGTACCGGCACACCCTCGCGTCCCTGCTCCCCGATCCCGGCGCGGTGCTGGACGGCGCGGGGCGCCCTGCGACGAGCGGCCGGGAAGCGGCGGCGGGCCTGTACCTCTGCGGGTTCTTCGTCGCGCCCACCGGCATGCTGCGCGAGATCGGCCTCGAGGCCCGGCGCATCGCGGACGCGATTGCCCGCAGCGCGCAGGGCGCCCGGCCCGCGGGAGGCGGCGACGCCGCGCGGGCGAGTACCCTCGAGCCCTGACCATGGCCCGACCGCTCGTGCTCTTCGCCCCCGGGGCCGGCGCGCCGTCCACCTCGCCGTGGATGTCGGCGTGGGCGAAGCGGCTCGGCAGGCTCGGCGACGTCGTGCCCCTCGACTATCCCTACATGAAGGCGGGCCGCCGCAGCCCGGACCGGCTGCCGGTGCTGATTGAGGCGCACCGCGAGGCGCTCGCGGCGGCGCGCGGGCGCCGACGTGGCCCGGTGGTCCTGGCGGGGAAGTCGATGGGCTCGCGCATCGGCTGCCACCTCGCGCTCGAGGAGCGGGTCGACGCCCTGGTCTGCCTGGGGTACCCGCTGCGCGGCGCGCGCGGGGAGCTCCGGTCCGAGGTCCTCCTCGCGCTGCGCACCCCCGTCCTCTTCGTGTCGGGCACGCGCGACCCCCTGTGCCCGCTCGACGGGCTCGAGGAGGTCCGCGCCCGCATGGAGGCGCCGTCGGCGCTCCACCGCGTGGAGGGCGGGAATCACTCGCTCGAGGTCGGGGTGCGCGTCCTGCGCGCCGCGGGCGAGACCCAGGACGACGTGGACGCGCGGACGCTCGCGGCGATCGCGGCCTTCCTGCGCGAGCACCTCTGACGAGGGTCCGGGGCGGCCCCAGGACCGGAGCGCACCTCGTCTCGGCGAGGCACCGCGTCCACCTCGACGATCCCGTCGGCGCCGCAGTCCGATTGTCATCGACCCCTTGACTCAGCGGCGCAGGGGCAGGAGAAGCGACCCATCCTCCCGTGAACGCTCCATGACCCCCTCGCGCGCGCTCCTCTCGTGGCTCTGCCTCCTCGCCGTCGCGTTCGTCAACGGCGCGATCCGCCAGCTCGCCTACCCTCCGACGCTCGGCGACTTCGCGGCGCGACAGGTCGCGGCCGGTACCGGCGCCGTGGCGCTCGGCCTGACCATCTGGTTCCTCCTCCGCCGCTGGCCGCTGGGATCACCCCGGTCCGGCTGGGCGACGGGCGCGCTGTGGGTCGCGCTGACGGTCGCCTTCGAGGTCGCGCTCGTCCGCGGCAGCGGGCGGCCCTGGGCCGAGGTCGGCGCCCAGTACGCGATTCTGGGAGGGCTCGCTCTGGCCGCTCCTGCTCCTCTGGATCCTGGTCGCACCGACCGCGCTCGGCGCGGTCCAGCGGTCCGGCGTCGCCGCGGGCGCGACGGTGGGAGTGGCGGTGCTGGGCTGGGCGGCCTGCGGGCTCACCCTCGCGGTGGTCCGCGCCCTCGCCGGCCTCGCGCCGGCGCTCGCCGTGCACCTCGCCGTCGCGCCGGTGATCGCGGGCGCCGCGACGGCCCTCGTCTGGCGCCATCCGCGCCACCCGGGCCCCGCCGCGACTGCGGCGACGCTGGCCGGCACGGCGGCCCTGCTCGACGCGATCGTGGTGGCGCCCTTCCTGGAGCGGAGCTTCGTCATGTTCGGGAGCGTCGCCGGGACATGGCTCCCGCTCGCGCTCATCTTCGCGGCGAGCGCCGCGACCGGGGTGGCGCTCCGCGCGACGCCGCGGAGCAGGCCGTCCCGCTGACGTCGACCGGGACGAGGGGCCCGGAGGCGCGCCCTCACCGCTCCCGGGGCTCGAGGAGCTCGACGAGCGCCTGCGCCTGCCTCCGTACGGCGCCGTCGACCCCGCCGCGGGCGAGCGCGGTGCGCAGCTCCGCCACCCGGGCGAGGACGCGCTCCCGGCGCTCGGTCCAGTCCTTCACCGCCTCGGTGCGCGTCTCGTGGAGATCGGCCACCGCGTCGAGGGCGTCCGCGATCGCGGCGGGGAGCCGGGTCCCGAGCCGCTGTCGGGCCGCGGCGTACCCGTCCTCGGTCACGACGCCCGCGAGCAGCTCCACGGACATCGCGAACCGCGACGCGAACTGGGTCGTCTCGTCCCCCATGTAGGCCTCCCGCCCCGGAACGGGGCGGGCCGGATGATAGCAACGAGCGGGGGCGGCCACAGCAGACCCGAGGTCCGCCTCGTCGCGCGGCTCCACGGCCCGGTCAGCCGCCCTCCTCGGCGCAGCCGGAGCTGGTCGCTCCAGACCACCGGCGCGCGGCAACTCCGGCCCGCCCCGTTTCAGTCGCCCGGCGCCGCCTGGGTCCTCTGCCTATATTTCGAGGTCACCCACGAAGGACGCCCGCCCGCATGCGCGTCGCGATCATCGGCTCCGGACCTGCCGGCTTCTACGCCGCCGAGGCGCTCCTCCGCCGCACCGACACGGCGGTCGAGGTGGACCTGTTCGACCGGCTCCCGACGCCGTACGGGCTCGTGCGCGGCGGGGTCGCGCCGGACCACCAGAAGATCAAGAGCGTCACCCGGGTCTTCGCGAGCACCGCGGCGCGCCCCAGCTTCCGGTTCCTGGGGAACGTGCTCCTCGGGCGCGACCTGACCGTCGAGGACCTCCGCCGCCACTACCACCAGATCGTCTACGCCACCGGGAACGAGTCCGACCGGCGGCTCGGCATCCCCGGCGAGGGCATCGCGCGGTGCACGCCGGCGACGGTCTTCGTCGGCTGGTACAACGGCCACCCCGACTACCGCCGCGCGCGGTTCGACCTCTCGGTCTCCCGCGTCGCCGTCGTGGGCAACGGCAACGTCGCGGTGGACGTGGCGCGCCTCCTCCTCAGGTCGCCCGCCGAGCTCGAGCGGACCGACATCGCGACGCACGCCCTGGCGGCGCTGCGCGAGAGCCGGGTCCGCGAGGTCTGGATGCTCGGGCGGCGGGGGCCGGCGCAGGCCGCCTTCTCGCCGGCGGAGCTCGAGGAGCTCGGGAAGCTCGAGGACGCGGACCCGGTCGTCGACCCCGCCGACCTGCCGGAGGGCCCGGAGGCGGACGGAAGCGCGAACCTCCGGATCCTCCGCGCCTTCGCGGCGCGGACGCAGCGCCCGGGCGCGAAGAAGCTCTACCTGCGGTTCCTCCGCTCACCGACCGAGGTCCTCGCCGGCGCCGACGGCGGCGTGGCCGGGCTCGTCCTCGAGAAGAACCGGCTCCAGGCCCGGGCCGACGGCTCGATCGCCGCGGTCGGCACCGGCGAGCGCGAGGTGCTCGAGGTCGGGATGGTCCTGCCCGCCGTCGGCTACGCCGCCGACCGGATCCCCGGTGTTCCCCACGACGAGAGGGCGCGGATCATCGCGAACGAGGACGGCCGGGTGGTGGATCCCGCGACCCGCGCCGTCGTGCCGAACGAGTACGTCGTCGGCTGGGCCCGCAGCGGGCCGCAGGGGCTCATCGGCGAGCACAAGCGCGCCTCGGCGCAGGTCGTGGCCCACCTGGTCGAGGACGGGGCCGGGCTCGACGCCCGCGCCCTGCCGCCCCGCGACGCGATCGACGCGCTCCTCCGCGAGCGCGGGGTCCGCTTCGTCTCCTTCGACGACTGGAAGCTGCTCGACGACGCCGAGGTCGCGCGCGGCGCCCGGCGCGGCGCGCCGCGCGACAAGTTCGTCGACGTGCAGGCGATGCTGGACCTGCTCGGGAAGGCGGAGTGAGGGCTCGAATCGACGGCGCAGGCGCGGGCGCCGTCCGCCGCGGGGCCCGTCGGAGCCGACCTCGCGGGGACGCTCTCCAAAGCGCGCGCGAACCAGCGCACACCCGATGGTGCATCAGGTCCGCGAGCTCGAACCGCCGCGCGGAGCCCCGCGGCGCCGGCAGGGCCGCGAAGTAGCGCGGGCGGCGGGCGGCCGGCCGCGGGACGTCAGCCGAGCGTCTCGCCGAGGAACGTCTCCAGCCGGCGCCAGTGGCGGGCGGCCGCCTCCGGGTCGTACGCTCCGGCGTGGTCGGTCACCGCGAAGCCGTGGCGCTTCCCCGCGTACAGCTCGAGGGTGTAGCGGACGCCTGCGGCGCCGAGCGCCGCCGCGAGCGCCCCCTGGTGCTCCGGCGTGAAGCCGCGGTCCGCGTCCGCGACGCCCAGGTAGATCGAGGCCTTCACGCGATCGGCGAGGCGGTGCGGGCTGTCGGGCTGGTCGGTCACGAGGCCGCCGGGGTGGAAGCACGCGGCGGCGCGGATGTCCGCGGGGTGGAGCGCGGCGGTGAGGAACGCCAGCCGGCCGCCCATGCAGTACCCGATGACGCCCACGCGATCCCCGTCGACGCCGGGGAGCGCGCCCAGCGCGTCGAGCCAGGCCCGGGCGTCGCCGCGCAGCCGGTCCGGGGTGATCGCGCCGATGAGCGCCATCAGCCGGGCCCGCTCGGGCGGGTCGGTCCACACGGTCGCCTTGTCGAACGGGGGGACGTCTCCCGCCCGGTAGAAGACGTCGGGCAGGAGGACGACGTGGCCGAGCCCGGCGAGGCGCGCGGCGGTGTCGTGCATCGTCGGGCGCACGCCGAAGGCGTCGGCGTACAGGACGACCCCCGGCCTCCGGCCCTCGCCCGCGCGGTGGACCCAC
Source organism: uncultured delta proteobacterium (assembly GCA_963739565.1). GTDB lineage: Bacteria > Myxococcota > Myxococcia > Myxococcales > Anaeromyxobacteraceae > Anaeromyxobacter. The sequence continues at coordinate 1,024,142 of CAVUBF010000004.1, forward strand.
GCGCGGGCGACGCCGTCCGGGGTCCTGATGTCGATCGGCTCGGGGGCCATCGCGTCCACCTCGGCGCCTCGTCTAACGAGACGCCGGCCGCGGCGCGTGGGGATCGGCAGCACGCCATCGGGGCCCGCCGCCGTCCCGGGCCCGCCCGGCCCGCGCCCCGCCTACTGCCCGATCCGGTGCCGCACGAACACCGCGCCGACGACCTGCTTTCCGGCGTCGCGCACCGGGAAGGCGCCGCCGGCGAACCGCTCCGAACCCTCCTGCCATTCGCCGGACGACGGTCCCGTCGTCGGTGAGGCCCTTGAGCGGTCCCCCGAGGTCGATGTGCTTGTCGTCCCACATCGTGCTCTCGATGAGCACCACGTCCGGCCGCTCCTCCCACCGGTCGTCGTGCCGGATCCGGGCGAGCTCCTTGCGGTCGATGCGGGCCTTGTCGACGAGGAGGCCGAAGTCGTCGCCGGTCTGCGCCTTCATGCGCCCGAAGAAGTGATCGATCTCCTCGCCGAGCTCCATGTAGCCGACGAGCTTCCCGCCGGAGCTGACGGGCTTCACGACCCGGAGCGCGAAGGCGGTCTTCCCGAGCTCCTTGCCGAACCCGATCTGATGCGTCGCGATCGCCTGCGAGAGCGTCGCCCGCTCGATGACGTCGCCGTGGAGCGAGGGGGCGTGGACGCGCAGGAAGCAGGTCCGCGCCGGCTCCTTCTCGATGAAGTACCAGTGGGTGACGCCGCGCTCCGTCTTGAGCTTCTCGAAGATCGGCTTCGCGGTCGCGAGGACCTTCTCCCGGTCGCGGGCGATGAACGGCGCGAGCAGCGCATCGTCCTTCGCGAGGCGGTCGACGGCCTGCGAGAGCTTCTCGACCTCGTTCCGCTCCAGCTCGGCATACGCCGCGCCGGCGCGACGAACCGTGGCGCGGACCGACGCGCGCGCGTCATCGCCGGCTCCAGCCGCTCCCGAGCACAGCAGGAGTGCCCCGGCGGCGGCGGCCGCCAGCGTCCTGAGGACGCAACTTCGAACGGAATCGACGTGCATCGGTGTTCCCCCTTGCGCGGCCGCTGCCAGCGGGTCGGCGCGGCCGGTTCACGCAGAGGACAGCAGGCTCATCCCGCGATCGCAAGTAATCGACTCAGGGGACGCGCGGTCGGGTCCCGCGACCGGGGGAGGGTCCCTGCTTGCAGGTCAGGCACCGCGCGCCGCGCGGCGGTCACCCCTCGCGGCCGTCCCGCGGCCGCGGCACGGCGGTCTGGTCCACCACCACCTCGAGCCCGCCGATGACCCGCCCCTCGGCGTCGTGCAGCGGGACGGCCGAGTAGACGACGTCGAGGTCGAGCCCCTCGGGGTGGGCGTCCGTCTCGCTCGTCACCTCGCGGTCGTCCGCCATCGCGCGGGCGCACGCGCAGCGCGCGGTCCGGCAGTCGCCGGAGCGGAACGCCTCGAAGCACCGGGTCCCGACGAGATCGCGCTGCGAGCGCCCGAGGAGGCTCGCGCCGCTCGCGTTCATGTACCGGATCTCGAAGTCGCGGCCGACGATCATCGCCGGCACCGGCATCGCGTCGAGGTGGCTCACGAGCGTCGCGAGGGTGGCGTTCACCCCCTCGACGATGGCGCGGAACTCGCCGCGGAAGGCGGAGGCGTCGGCGCGCGCGTCGAGCCGCCCCTCCACCGCCGCGCCGGTGAGCCGGCGCGTCTCCTCGACCAGCCGCCGCAGCTCTGCGTGGGCCTCCTGGAAGCTCCGGCCCAGCTCGTCGCGCGGCGAGCGGAGCGCGACCGGGCGCGAGAGGTCGCCCGCGGCGATGGCCGAGGCGCCCCGCGCCACGTCCTGCAGGTAGCCGATGGTGCCCCGGAAGGCCTCGGCGAGGCGCCCCACCTCGTCGCGGGAGCGGTAGGCCACCTCCTGCTGGACGTCGCCCTGGGCGATCCGCTCGGCGGCGGACGCCATCGCCTCGAGCGGCGAGGCCACGCGGCCGGCGGCGCGGTACGCGAGCCAGGCGGCGACGGCGAGGAGCGCCAGCGCCGCGGCGATCGCCGCCGCCACCATCGCCCCGAGGGAGGACTCGAGCTCCCGGACCGCGGCGTGGGCCTCGTCGCGATCCATCTCGGCGACGATCACCCAGTCCCACGGCGCGAAGTAGGAGACCGAGGCGAGGCGCTCCCGGGGGACGCGTGCGCCCGCCTCCGCGGCCAGCTCGAGGAGCGCCGTCCCGCCGGCGGGGGCCGCGAGCGCCGCCTCGACGATGCGCTGCACCCGGGGGACGCCGCGCCGGTCGCGCTGCTCCCAGGCGTCCTCGCCGTCGGCGTGGCCCGGCGGCGGGATGAGGAAGCGGCCGCGCTGGTTCCCGCTCGCGCCGAGGACGTACATGGACCCGCTCCGCCCGATGCGCGAGGCCGCGACGCCGGTGCGCAGCCCCTCGAGCGAGTCCTGGCGCAGGCCGATGAACAGCATCCCGACCACCCGGCCGTCGGAGGCGTGCAGCGGCTCGTAGCCGGCGAGGTACCAGTGATCGACGACGCGGGCGCGGCCGACGTAGGTGTCGCCGCGCACGACCGTCCCGACCACCGGGTTCGGCCGCCCGTCCGGCTCGAGGGCGGGGATGTACGTGCCGATGGCGCGGCGGCCGTGGCCGTCGGGGACGGTGGTCGCGACGCGGAGCATGTCCCCGCGCTCGTTCATCCGCTGGAAGATCGTGGCCTCGGCGCCGGCGAGCTCGCGGACGCGGTCCACCACCGGCGTCCGCCGGCCGAACTCGTCGTTCGGCGCGACCCAGGCGCCGCCGAGGAGCAGCCGCGGGAGCTCGACCTCGACGAGGCTCCGGTCGAGCTGGTTCACGGCGCGCCACCGGACCCGCTCGCGCCCGAAGGAGAGGGCGCCGGTGCGGGAGAGCTCGTCCCGCGCCACCGAGAGCGAGCGCGGCACCTGCCGCGACAGCTCCTGGTGCGTCGCCTCGCAGAGGGTGCGGACGTCGCGGGCGGCGCGCGCCAGGTTCTCCTCCGCGAGCTGCCCCACCGCCTGCTCCACCTTCCCGGAGAGGCGCCAGCGCTGCACCGCGACGATGATCACGAACACGACCGCGAGCGCGACCGCGGGCAGCACCGCCGCGACGACGATCTTCCGGCGCAGGTCGAGGTCGAGGAGCGGCCGGAGCACGGCGCGCATGCTACCACCGGGGCGGGGCCCGCCGCGCGCGAGCGGCCCCTTGAGCGGCGGCCCGCGCGCCGGTACCTTCGGGCGGTGCCGCCCACCGACGTCGAGCGCCCCGGAGCGCGCCGCCGCGCCGATCTCCGCCTGGCGCACCTTCGTCGACGGCGGGCCCCTCTCCGGCGTGCCGCCGGAGATCGCCCGGTCCTGGGCGCGCTCCCGGGACGTGTACCGGATCGATCCCGCGCTCCCGCGGGCGCCCCTCCTGCCGCCGGACGACCTGGCGATCCGCTGCGACCGCGACGACACGCTGGAGGTGGCCGCGCCGATCCTCGCGGGCTTCGCCGCGCGGATCCGGGAGTCCGGGGACGCCCTCGCCTTCCTCGACGCGCGAGGGGTGGCTCCTCTCGCGTCGGCGGCGACCCGCGCACCGTCGAGCGGGTCGCCGCCGTCGGACCTCCGCCCCGGAGGCGGGTGGCGCGAGGAGCAGGTGGGGACGGCGGCGCCGGGGACCGCGCTCGCCGAGCGGCGCGCCGTGGCCGTCGTCGCGGCCGAGCACTCCTCCGCGCCCTGCACGGGTGGGCGACCTCCGCGAGCGCGCCGATCCTCGCGCCGGGCGGCAGGAGACCCCGGTGGCGGTCGTGGCGCTCGCCGGCCCCTGGGAGCACCGACGAGCCCCAGGCGCTCGTCGCCGCCACCGCGATCGCGGCCTCGTCGAGGAGCGGCTGCGCGCGGTCGCGGCGTGCGGTCCGAGGTCGTCCGCTACGCGCTGCGCGCCGCGCGCGAGTCGGCGGCGACGCCCTCGTCGCGGTGGACGCCCGCGGGCGGCTCCTCGCCGCGAACGACGCGGCGCGGCGGGCGGGCTTCGCCGACGCCGGCGACCTGCCCGAGGCGGCGCGCGACCGCGTCGTCGCGCGCCTCTGCTCCGGGGCGCCGGGGTCGAGGACGAGTTCGCCCTCGCCTGGCCGGGCGCGGGCGACGAGGTGCGCGCCATCGGCTCGCCGGTGGTGCACGACGGGCGCGCCGTCGGGGCCATCCTCCGGGTGGCGCCGCCCGCCGCGCCGCATCGCCCCGCGCCGCCGCGGGCGGTCCGCCAGCAGCACGCGGCCCGGTACGGGTTCGAGGACATCGTCGGCACCTCGCCGCGGCTGCGCGCCGCGGTGGAGCTCGCGCACCCTCGCGGCGCGGAACGACCTGCCGGTCGTGCTCCACGGCGAGTCGGGGACCGGCAAGGAGCTCTTCGCCCACGGCATCCACGCGGCGAGCCCGCGCTCGGGCGGTCCGTTCGTCGTCCTCAACTGCGGCGCGATCCCGGCCACCCTCATCGAGTCCGAGCTGTTCGGCTACGACGCGGGGACCTTCACCGGCGGCCACCGCGAGGGCAAGGCCGGCAAGGTCGAGCAGGCGCACGGCGGGACCCTCTTCCTCGACGAGGTGAGCGACCTGCCCGCCCAGGCGCAGACCGCCCTCCTCCGCGTGCTGCAGGAGTCGGAGGTGGTCCGGCTCGGCGGCGCGCCGCGGCAGGTGGACGTCCGCGTCGTCGCGGCGACGAACCGCCGGCTCTCCGACGAGGTCGCGGCGGGCCGGTTCCGGCAGGACCTCTTCTTCCGGCTCTACGTCCTCGCCGTCGACGTGCCCCCGCTCCGCGAGCGCGACGGCGACGTGCCGCTCCTCGCCCGGGCGTTCCTCGCCGACGCCGAGGTCCGGCTCGGGCGGAGCGGGCTCTCCTTCTCCGGCGCGGCCCTCGCCGAGCTCGCGCGCCACCCCTGGCCCGGCAACGCCCGCGAGCTGCGGAACGTCGTGCTCCGCGCGGCGATGATGACCGCGGGTCCGGCCGTGTCGCCGGGCGACCTCGCCTTCGAGGCGGTGGGCGCGTCGCCGCCGTCGACCACGCCGCTGGCCGCTCCGCCGCCCGCGGCCGCGATCCCGCCCTCCCCCGCCTCCCTCGCGCCGCCGGACGCCTGGGACGAGCCGGAGGAGGCCGCCGACGGCGCCCGCCGCGATGAGCTCGTCGCCGCGCTCGAGACCTGCGGCTGGAACATCGCGCGGACCGCCGCGTCGCTCGGGGTCTCCCGGATGACGCTCTACCGGCGGCTCCGCCGGTTCGGGATCACGCGCTAGGCCTGTCACACGCCGCGCCCGCCGCGTATCGGACCGGGCGACTCGATTTGTCCCAAACGGTGACATGTCACCGCGTCCACGCGCCGCAGGCCGCGCGCGGGCCGGATCTCCCACCACGCGATCGCGCCTGTTCCGGCGGGTCGAGCCGTCGCCGCCGGGCCCGTCACCGCGGGGCACGACGCTTGCTCACCGGCGCGCCACATCTCTTCACCCGTGCACCCCGAGGAGCACTCCACGATGAAGCTCGGCCGCAGATCGCTCTTGAAGTGGACCGCCGGCGCCGGCGCCGGCCTCGCCCTCTCCGAGGTCCTCGACTTCGCGGACGGCCCGCGCCGCCGCGAAGGAGTCCCGGCTCGAGGGCGCGAAGGAGTTCACCACCGCCTGCAACTTCTGCTCGTGCGGCTGCGGCATGGTCGGCCACGTCCAGGACGGCAAGCTCGTCAACCTCGAGGGCGATCCGGACCACGTCGTGAACGAGGGCGCGCTCTGCTCGAAGGGCGCCGCGATGCTCGCGACCCACGAGTCGCCGCAGCGCGTGCAGCGGCCGATGTACCGCGCGCCCGGCTCCGACCGCTGGCAGGAGATCTCCTGGGACGAGGCGTTCGACAAGCTCGCGCCGCAAGCTCAAGGCGACGCGCGACGCGAGCTGGATCGCGACCGAGAAGGACGGCGAGCCGCGAGTATCGCGGTGAACCGGACCGACGCGCATCGCGTTCCTGGGCGGCGCCCAGAACACGAACGAGGAGTGCTACCTCTGGACCAAGATGGCGCGCCTGCTCGGCACGAACTACGTGGAGCATCAGGCCCGGCTTTGACACAGCCCCACGGTCCCCAGTCTGGGGGCCTCGTTCGGCCGCGGCGCGATGACGAACCACTGGAGCGACCTCCAGAACGCCAAGGTCTTCCTCATCGAGGGTCGCAACGCCGCCGAGAACCACGTCATGGCGATGAAGTGGATCCGGGTCGCGCAGGAGCGCGGCGCGAAGATCATCCACGTCGATCCGCGCTTCAACCGCACCTCGCCGCTCGCCGACATCTACGCGCGCATCCGGCCCGGCGCAGACATCGCCTTCCTCGGCGCGGTCATCCGGCTACGTCATCGAGAGCGGGCTGGTACGACGCCGAGTACGTGAAGCTGCACACGAACGCGCTGCTCCTCGTCAAGGACGAGTTCGCCTTCGAGGACGGCCTCTTCAGCGGCTACGACCACGAGAAGCACAAGTACGACAACGCCTCCTGGGGCTACGACCTCGACCGAGAAGCGGACGCCGCGGAAGGCGAAGAGCCTCGACGACCCGCGCTGCGTGCTTCCAGAAGCTCCGGCAGCACTTCGCCCGCTACACGCCGGAGGTGGCGGAGCAGATCTCGGGCATCCCCGCGAAGCAGGTCGAGGAGATCGCCGAGACCTTCGCGAAGAACCGCCCCGGGCACGATCCTCTACGCGCTCGGGATGACCCAGCACACCGTCGGCATCCAGAACATCCGCTGCTACGGCGATCCTCCAGCTCCTGCTCGGCAACATCGGCAAGGCCGGCGGCGGCGTGAACGCGCTGCGCGGCGAGCCGAACGTGCAGGGCGCCTGCGACATGTCGGTGCTGAACAACTACATGGTTCGGCTACCTCGACTACCCGATCCACGACCGAGCCGACCCTCGAGGCCTGGACGAGGAACAACGGCACCTTCAACGCGCGCAAGTTCGATGGTGAACGGCCTCAAGGCCTGGTTCGGCGAGAACGCGACCGCGGAGAACGAGTTCGGCTACGGCTGGCTCCCGAAGAAGAGCACGACGAAGGACTACTCGCTCTTCGGGATCTTCGACGCGGCCTACGCCGGGAAGGTGAAGGTCCTCTGGGTCCTCGGGCAGAACCCGATGGTCACGAACCCGAACCTCTCGTACGTGCACGAGGCGCTCTCGAAGCTCGACTTCCTCGTCGTGCAGGAGCTGTGGGAGACCGAGACCGCGGCGTTCTGGCAGCGCCCGGCACCGACCCGAAGACGATCCAGACCGAGGTGCTGCTCCTCCCGGCCGCCTACTTCATGGAGAAGGAGGGCACCATCACCGGCTCCGGCGCGCCTGGTGCAGTGGCGCTACGCGGGCGTGAAGCCGCCCGGCGAGGCGAGGGCCGACATCGAGGTCTTCGACGAGGTCTTCCGCAGGGTCCGCGACGCTGTACGCCGGCTCGACCGACCCGAAGGACGCGCCCATCCTGAAGGCGGCAGTGGAGCTACCGGCAAGGACACGCTCGCCGAGGACGTGCTCAAGGAGATCAACGGCCGCGCCTGGAAGGACCTGCCCGGAGAAGGGGCTCAAGGCGGGCGACCTCGTCGGCGAGGATCGCCGGACCTCCAGGGCGACGGCTGCACCTCCTCCGGCGTCGTGGATCTACGCGGGCTGCTTCGCGCGGCGGGAAGAACCTCACGAAGCGCCGCGACACGAAGGATCCCGACGCGGCCTCGGCCTCTACCCGCGACTTCGCCTGGACCTGGCCGGGCAACATGAAGATCCTCTACAACCGCGCCTCCTGCGACGCGGACGGGCAAGCCCATGCCGGCCCGCGACGCCAGGGGCAACGTCCTCGCGCCGCGCGGTGCCGCTCGTCTGGTGGGACCGCGCCGAGAAGAAGTGGAACGGGCATCGACACGCCCGACGTGCGCGACGCCGACCAAGGGGCCCGGACACGCCCGAGGGCGCAGATGCGCGTTCCGCATGAACGCCGAGGGCGTGGGCCGGCTCTTCGCCGCCGCCTACGAGGACCCGGACGCGAAGGAGAAGGCGCTCCCCCGCGACGTCGCTCGTACGTCCCGAAGGACGGGCCGCTCCCCGAGTTCTACGAGCCGGTGGAGAGCCCGGTCGCGAACCTGCTCCACCCCGAGCGTCCAGGCGAACCCGGCGCTCAAGTACCCGCGCGTGAAGGCGATGCAGCCCATCGGCACGGCGAAGGACTATCCCGTACGTGCTCATGACCTCGTCGATCGCCGAGCACTGGTGCGCCGGCTCGACGACGCGCAACGTGCCGTGGCTGAACGAGCTCGCGCCCGAGCCGATCGTCGAGCTGCCGGTGCAGCTCGCCGACGAAGCTCGGCGTAGACGCGGCGACCAGACGCGAAGGTGACCTCCGCCCGCGGCGAGGTCGTCGTGAAGGCGGTCGTGACGCGGCGCATGCAGGTCGATGCAGATCGCCGGCCAGGAGGTGACCGATCGTCTGGATGCCCTACAACTGGGGCTTCAAGGGGCTCTCGCACCGGGCCCGAGCACGAACGAGCTCACCATCGACGCCGTGCGACCCGGGCGCCGGGACCCAGGAGACCAAGGCGTGCCTCGTGAACGTCGTCCGCGTCGGAGGAGGCGGATCGCGTCGCGCTAGCGCGCCGCTCCGGAGACGACCATGAGCTACGCCAAGCTCGATCGACACGACGAAGTGCATCGGGTGCCGCTCCTGCCAGGTCATCTGCAAGGAGTGGAACGAGCCTCGCCGGCGAGACGGACCGCAGCTGCCGGCCGAGCGGCTCGGCCTGCAGAACCCGGCGACGCTCTCGGCGAAGACCTTCATGCTCGTCACCCACCACGAGCTCGACGACGCGAAGGCGCCGGGCGGCTTGCGCTGACGTCTTCACGAAGCGGCAGTGCATGCACTGCGACGAGCCGGCCTGCGCCTCGGCGTGCCCGGTGACCGCGCTCACGAAGACCAAGGAGGGCGCCGGTCGTCTACGACGCGTCGAAGTGCATCGGCTGCCGCTACTGCATGTGGGCCTGCCCGTTCGGCGTGCCCACCGCGGAGTGGGACTCGCTCGCCCCCAAGATCCGCAAGTGCACCCTCTGCTCGGACCGCGCTCGCAGTCCGACGCCCGCCGAGCGGAACGGCCAGTCGCGCTCAGCGACGAGGAGCGCAAGCGGTTCGCCGCGGCGCACGCCGTCCCGGCCTGCGTGAAGCCGTGCCCGGCCGGCGCGCTCGACTTCGGCGAGCGCGAGCGACGCTCCTCGCGAAGGCGCACGCGCGCATCGCGGACGGAGCCCGGGCAAGTACGTCGACCACGTCTACGGCGAGAAGGAGGCGGGCGGCACGGCGACGCTGTACCTCGCCGCCGGTCCCGTTCGAGCAGATCGGCCTCCCGGCCGTGGGGAACGAGAGCTACCCGGCCCGCAGCAAGGCGGCCCTCGCGCGCGGTGCCGCCCGGCGGTGGTCGGCGTCGGCGCGACGCTCGGCGCCGTCTACGCCCTCGGGCAGCGGCGCACCGCGGTCGCGAAGGCCGAGGCGGCCGCCGCGGCGCCGGGCAGGGCGAGCACCACGCCGAGCACCACGTGGAGTTCGCCCCGGTCCAGACGAAGCTCTGGACGCCCGCGAACCTCCTGCTCGCCGCGCTGATGGCGTTCGGCGCGCCTCTCGTTCGTCGCCCGGTTCGCCCTCGGCCTCGGCGGCTCGACGCACCTCTCCGACACCTGGGCCTGGGGGCTCTGGATCGTCTTCGACCTCGTCTGGATCGCGGTCGCGGCCGGCGCCTTCGCCACCGCGGGCATCATCTACGTGTTCCGCCGCAAGGACCTGTACTCGATCGGGACGCAGCGCGGTGCTCATGGGGCTCCTCAGCTACTCCTTCGTCACCGTGACGCTCCTCGCCGACCTCGGCCTGCCGTGGCACTTCTGGCAGCTCGGGGTCCAGGCGCCGGAGCACTCGGCGATGTTCGAGGTCTCGTGGTGCGTCGGCCTCTACGTCACCATCCTCGCCTTCGAGTTCATGCCGGTGCCGTTCGAGCGCTGGGGCATGCAGACGGGCGATGGCGCGCTGGAAGAGGTCGCGCCGGTCTGGGTCGTGTTCGCGGTGACGCTCTTCGTGTGGCTCATGTCCCGCAAGCGTCGCGTACGCGGGCGCTCGCCTTCGCGGTGTTCGCCCTGCTCGCCTGGGCGTTCCGGCCGAAGGCCGGCGAGAAGCCGGTCCCGGTCATGCTCGCCATCGCCGCGGTGACCCTCTCGACGATGCACCAGAGCTCGCTCGGGTCGCTGTTCCTGCTGATGCCCGACAAGCTCGACGCCGCTCTGGTGGTCGCCGGTGATGCCGGTCTCCTTCTTCCTCTCGTCCATCGCCGCCGGGCCTCGCGCTCATGATCCTCGTCGAGATGTGGATCGCGAAGGCCTGGGGCCGCACGCTGCGGATGGCCGCAGCTCGCCGCGATGGCAAGGTCGGCCTTCTGGGCGCTCGCCGTCTACGAGGCGGTCCGCGTCGGCGACCTCGTCGTCCGCGGCCAGCTCGGCGCCGGCAGCTCGCGGGCCGAGGCGGCGCTGCTCGCGGCCGAGCTCCTGCTCGGCGGCGTCGTGCCGCTCGTGCTCCTCGGCGTGCCGACGCTGCGCGCCCGGAAGGGCGCCCTCTTCGCGGGCGCGCTCCTCGCCATCCTGCGGCGTGGTGCTCAACCGCGTCTACGTCGTGGCGCTCGCGATGGACCTGAAGGGCCCGATGCCGCAGATCGCGCCGCGCCCTACACCCCGAGCGCCTTCGAGTGGGGCGTCTCGGCGGGGCTCGTCGCCGCGACCATCTTCCTCTTCGGCCTGGGCGTCCGGTACCTGCCGGTGCTCCCGAAGGAGGAGCCGGCCGCCGAGAGCGAGGCGGCCGCCGGCGGGATCGGCAAGGTGGCGTGAGCGCGCCAGCCGCGGCCGGCGGGGGTCCCCGACCCGCCGGCCGCGGCGTTGCGTTGCTCGGGGGAAGCCCCGAGGCCGTACGATCGCGTTCTAGGCCGGCGGGCGCACCGCGTACCTGAGCCAGACGAGCTCGCCGGCCCGGCGCTCGACCGCGAGGAGCCGCAGCCGTCGCGCCGGGCCGGGCGCGTCCCGGTCGAAGAGCGTCGGGGTCCCCACCGCCCCGTCCGCCACGGGCGCGACGAGCAGGCTGAGCTCGTCGACGAGCCCCGCGGCGAGAAAGGAGCCGTTGGTCTTCCCGCCGCCCTCGAGGAGGAGCCTGCGGATCCCGAGCCGCGAGCGGAGCTTGCGGAGGACCCGCCGCAGGTCGAGCTCCCGCTTCCCGCCGAACAGGTACGAGACGCCCCGCGCGCGCAGGAAGGCGAGGCGGCGGTCGGGGACGGACGCGGTCAGCACGGCGACGGCGTGCTCCCCGTCGATGGACGCCGACTCCCACCGCAGCTTGCCGGAGGGGTCGAGGGCGATCGCGTAAGAGGGCGCGTCGGGCCGGGCGACGAAGTCGGTGCGAGGGAGCGGCTCGCGCGAGCGCCGCGGCGGGACGCGGGCGCGCCCGGCGTAGGGCTCCATCGAGACCCGGCCGATGATCCAGGCGTCCGCGTCGAAGGTGGCGGCGGTGGACTCGTACTCGGCGAGGAGGCCGCGCCCGAGCCCCCAGCCGCTCGTCACGATCCGCCCGTCCACCGACGGGAGCATGTGGCAGATGACGTACGGCCGCTCGGGGTCTCGCATGTGCCGGGTATAGCCCCCGCCGCACCGGCCGGCGCGCTCCCTTCCGCGACGTCCCGGCCTCGCTCCGGGGTTGAACTCCACCGCAGATGGGTGGAAACCATCGGCGGTGGTCCTCCTCCTCTCGCTCGGCTCCGCCCTCGCCTACGGCGTCTCGGATTTCGTCGCCGGCGTCCTCGCCCGTCGCGCGAGCGCCTGGGCGGTCGCCGCCGCGAGCCTGGGCGCCGCCGCGGTGGTCGTCGCGGGCGCCGCCGCGTGCAATCCCGGCGACCTCCGCGCCACCGGGCTCCTGTGGGGAGCGGTGGCGGGGCTCGGGAACGGGGCCGGAAACGTCCTCCTCTACCGCGGGCTCGGCGGCGGGCGGATGGCGGTGGTGGCGCCCCTCTCCGCGATCGCCGCGGCGGGGCTGCCGGTGCTCGTCGGGATCGGCGGCGGCGATCGTCCCGGCCCCCTCCCCCTCGCGGGCATCCTGACCGCGCTCCCCGCCATCTGGCTCGTGTCGATGGCGGGCGCGGGACTCCGGGGCGCGCGGCGCGCGGACGTGGCCCAGGGACTCCTCGCCGGGGTGGGGTTCGGCATCCAGTTCTCGGCGCTCGGCCAGGTCCCGGCCGCCGGCGGCCTCGCCCCGCTCGCGATCTGCGAGCTCGTGTCGGTGGGCTCAATCGTGGCGGGGGCGGCGGTCGTCTCCGCCCCTTGGGTCCCGCGGGAGCCCGCGAGCCGGCGCGGCGCCGTCGCCGGGGTGCTCGCCGGGGCCGCCACGGTGGGTTTCCAGCTCGCCGCGCAGCGCGGCCTGCTGAGCGTCGCGAGCGTCGTCGTCTCGCTCTACCCCGCGGTCACGGTCCTCCTCGCGGCGGTCGCGCTCCGCGAGCCCATCGGCCGCACGCAGGGGGCCGGGCTCGCCCTCGCCGCCGCCGCCCTCGCCCTCATCGCGTCCGGGTGAGCGTCCACCGGCGCGACGGGCGCAGGCGGGCGCGATCGGGTAGACCTGGGTCATGTACTTCTCCCCCCGCCTCCCCCACGTCGTCACCCGCGGCGACCTCGTCGCGCTGCTCGCGCCCACCTACGCGAAGGCGCGGGCGGTGGACGACGAGGAGGCGCGCGAGCGGCTGACCCGGGCCCTCGCGGTCCCCGCGGCGCTCGACGAGCTGTACCGGGGGCTGTCGGCGGCCCTCGCCTCCGCGAGAGGGCCGCGGACGACCGAGGACGCGGTGGTGGACCGGATCTCCGCGAACGTCGCCGCGCGGCGCTCCCGGGCCAAGGCGGTGGAGGCGACCCCCGCCATCTCGGCGGTGCTGATCCGGCTCGACCTCGGAGATCGGCCTCGCGCCGGACGCGATGCGCGCCACCCTCGCGACCCCGCGCGGGACCGCGCTCCTCGAGGCGGGGCTCCGCGAGGTGGGAGCCCTCCTCGCGAAGGAGCTGCTGCGGTGAGGTCGCGCTAGCGCCGAGGTCGGTGATTCGAGTGGGGGCGAGGCGCCGGCCGACGTCGTAGACCGCCGACCGGCTCGGAGCAGCGCCCACCCTTCGGCCGCGTCCAGCAATTCATCGAGGGCGTCCCGTAAAGCTGGCGGGATGGGACCACCCATGCCCCCTGCGCGTCCGTGAACTCGATCGTCCGCGCGCTGCTGCAAAGTCGAGGAACCTGAGCGGCCAGAGATTTGCCGACAGGGCGATCCTGCGGGACCGGGGAGGCGGTTCCGACGAGGAGGCGGGGGTTCGGGGCAACGACGGCGGTGGCGGGCGGGGCGGCGCCGCGCGTGCGAAACGTCCCGGCGAGATCGGCTCACCCGGAGTCCGGGGTGTCGCGCCGACCCCGTGGACCTTGCCGTGAAGCGCGGTTCACTGCTGGTGAGCACACCCAAGAGGGAGCTTGACCGGTTCTCGGCGGGTCGATGCCTCGGAGCGGAGCGACGCGCGGGAAGCGCCCTCTCGACGCGTCCGCAGCCGCGCCGCGGGCGCCGCGGAGTTGCGCGAGGGGTGCGCGAGAGGCGCTCGGGATCTCGCGCCAGGACTGGAATGCGCGCGTTCCAGGAGGCCTCGAGAACGCATGCGACTCTACGTGGATGACCACCGCCCGGGAAGAGACCACCCGCCTCGCCGACCTCCTCCGCCGCGAGCACCACGCCCTCGCGGAGTTCCTCGTCGCCCTCGCGGCCTTCGACCGCGAGCGGAGGTGGATGGAGCTGGGGCAGCAGCTCGTTGTTCTACTTCCTGCACCGGGAGCTGGGCTCTCGCCAGGGGCCCGCCACTACCGGAAGACCGCGGCCGAGCTCATCCAGCGCTACCCCGAGATCCGAGCGGTGCTCCGGGACGGTCGCCTCCACCTGACGAGCCTCGTCGAGCTCGCGAAGGTCATCACGCCGGAGAACGCGAGGCGACGTCATCCCGCGCTTCTTCCACACGTCGAAGCGCGAGGCGGGGGAGGTCTCGGCCGCGCTCCGGCCGGCGGAAGCTCCCCGGCGCGACCGTCGTGACGACCGTCACCCGACGGCGAGTCGGCCCGACCGACGACCATCAGGCGGCGGCCGTCCCGTCCGGGTCCCTCGTTCTTCGGGCGCCAGAACTGCCCGCGGCGGACGGAGCGAAGGCGGCGCCAGCCGTCGCGTCGCGCTGCCACGCCCCTCGGCGCTGCGACCGGCCAGCGGTGGAGCCCCTCGACGCGGAGCTCCGGCGGCTCCAGCGTCACGGTCTCCCGCCGTCTGCTCGACAAGCTCGCCGCCGCCCGGGACGCCCTCTCGCACTCGCACCCGGGCGCGTCGGAGGAGGAGATCCTCGAGGTCGGCCTCGACCTCATTCTCCAGCGTCACGCGAAGCGACGCGGCATCGGCGCCAAGCCGCGCAAGCCGGCCGCGGAGACGGTCGAGGCGGCGCTCCTTCCCACGGCCCCGCCGAAGAAGCGGAGCCGCCACGTCCCCGCTGCGGTTTGGCGCGCCGTCTGGAAGCGCGACGGTGGCCGGTGCGCGTGGCCGCTCGAGGGCGGAGGCGCTTGCGGCTCCACGTACCAGGTCGAGCTCGATCACATCGAGGGCTTCGCCCTGGGAGCGGACACGACCGTCGACGAGTGCCGCCTCCTCTGCCGGCCCCACCAGGACGTCTCTGCCCGCGCGCTGTACGGGAACCAGGTCATGGACCGCTATACGCGCCCGAAGGGTGGGCGGTGCTCCGAGCCCGTCGCGGTCTACGACGGCACCTCGCACCCATTGGAATCAAGCGTGCCCGAGCTCCAGCCACCTCCGCTCGCGATCGAAGGCCGCGAGGACGACGAGGAACTCGGCGAGGGCGTGGCGCTCGCGGCGGATAGGCCGGCGAGGCGGGAGGTGTCTCCGCCCCGGAGCATTGACCGACCGAGAACCGGTCAGGCTCCCGGGGCTCAGTCACCTACCGTGAACGCCCCTTCACTGCGACGGCAGCATGCGATCGGCGTGACACCCGGGCAACGGGTAGGCCGATCTCGCCGGGACGTTTCCCGCCCGCGACGCCGCCCCGCCCGCCACCGCCGTCGATGCCCCGAACCCCGCCTCCTCGTCGTAACCGCCGCCTCGGTCCCGCCGGATCGCCCTGTCCGCAAACTTCGGGCGGTCAGGTCCCGACCTTGCGCAGCGGCGGACGATCGAGTCACGGACGCCAGGGGCACGGGTGGCCCCATCGACCACCGCAGATCTCGCCCCTGCGATCGAACCAAGCGGGTCCGGCGCTAGCGGGCGCGGCGGCGCTCGGCCTGCTGCGCCTGGATCGCGGTGAGGGCGATCGTGAAGACGATGTCCTCGACGAGGCACCCGCGGGAGAGGTCGTTCACGGGCTTCGCGAGCCCCTGCAGCATCGGGCCGATGCTGACCACGTTGGCGCTCCGCTGCACCGCCTTGTAGGTCACGTTCCCGGTGTTGAGGTCCGGGAAGATGAAGACCGTCGCCTTGCCCGCCACGTTCGACTTGGGGGCCTTCTGGCGCGCCACGTCCGGCATGATCGCCGCGTCGTACTGGAGCGGGCCGTCGATGGCGAGGTCAGGGCGCTGCGCCTTCGCGAGGTCGGTCGCGCGCTTCACCTTCTCGACCTCCTCGCCCCCGCCGCTCGTGCCGGTCGAGTAGGAGAGCATCGCGACCCGCGGCTCGATCCCGAACGCCTTCGCCGAGTCCGCGCTCTGGATGGCGATGTCGGCGAGCTGCTCGGCGGTCGGGTTCGGGTTCACCGCGCAGTCGCCGAAGACGAGCACCTGCTCCGGCAGGCACATGAAGAACACGCTCGAGACGAGATCGCAGCCCGGCACCGTCTTGATGAGCTGCAGGGCGGGGCGGATGGTGTGCGCGGTGGTGTGGACCGCGCCGGAGACGAGGCCGTCGGCCTCGTCGAGCGCCATCATCATGGTCCCGATCATGATGGCGTCCGACAGCTCGTGGGCGGCCTGGACGGGCGTCATGCCCTTCGCCTTCCGCCGCTCGACGAGCGGGCCCACGTAGCGGGGCGCGATCTGGGCCGCGTCGAGGATCTCGATGCCGGGGTGGAGCGTCACGCCGTGCTTGCCCGCGTTCTCGCGGATCTCGTCCGGGTTGCCGAGCAGCACGCAGCGCGCGATCCCGCGCTCCTGGACGATGGACGCCGCGGCGAGGGTGCGCGGCTCGGACCCCTCGGGGAGGACGATCCGCTTGTTCGCGGCGCGGGCCGCCTCGACGAGCCGGTGGCGGAACGCGGGCGGCGAGAGGCGCGGGACGCGACTCGTCGCGGCGAGGGACTTCAGCCACGCCGGGTCGATCAGGTCGGCGACCGCGGTCATGACCCGCTCGACCCGCACCGAGTCGTCGGGCGGGATCTGGAGGTTCATGTTCGCGACCGCGGTCGCGGCGGCGTAGCTCCCCTCGTTCACGGCGAGGACGGGGAGGCCCGCCTTGAGCGCCGACTCGCACATCGCGAAGACGTGCGGCTCGGGCTCGACGCCGCCGGTGAGCAGCACGCCCGCGAGGGGGACGCCGTTCAGGACGGCGAGGGAGGCGGCGACGAGGATGTCGCTCCGGTCGCCGGGGGTGATGACGAGGGTGCCCGGCTGGAACGTCTTGATGGAGCCCGGCACCGCCATCGCGCAGAGGGCGACGTTCCGGATGCGCCGCTGCTCGAGGTCGCCGGCCCGGAGCACCCGCGCCCCGACGGCCTCGGCGAGATCCTTCACCCGCGGCGCGGCGAGGTCGCCCCGCGACGGGACGACGGCGATGGCCTCGAGCTTCTCCGCCTTCAGGGCGGCCCGGTAGGCCTCGACGTCCTGCGGCGCGAGCTCGGCGTCCTCGCCCGCCTCGAGCCAGATCGGCCGCGACTCGCCGGCGCGGGCCGCCGAGGCGTTGCGCGTGACCCGGTTGAGGAAGCAGCTCACCTTGCCGCCCTCGGCGAAGCCGCCGAGGCCGCGCGCCGCGATGGCCATGGCGTGCGCGAGCTCGGACGGGGTCTCGCCGCGGGGCGAGCCGACGAGGACGAGCTCGGCGTCGAGCGCCTTGAGCATGAGCGCGTTCACCCGGGTCGAGTGGACCATCCCGGGCTCGGGCCACATGCCCGCCACCACCAGGACGTCGGCGCCCTCCGCCGCGCGGGAGCAGAGCGCGACCACCCTCTCCATCAGGGTCTGGTCGTCGCCCGAGGCGAGCAGCTCGTCCGCGTCCGCCCGGGAGATCGACGGCGGCGGGGACAGGCCGGACCCGAGCTTCACGAGGGTCGAGACGCGGTCCTCGCCGCGCGCCGCGATGGGCTTCGCGAACGCGACGCGGACGCCCTGGCGATCGAGCGCGCGCACGAAGCCGAGGCACGCGGTGGTGAGGCCGACCTGACGGCCGGCGGGGGCGAGGAGGAGGACGTGGGCCATGGCGAGGGCTCCTGCGGCTCAGGCGACGGCGGCGGGGCGAGCGGCGGCGCCCGGCTCGGCGTGACCCGCGCGCATGGTGGCGGCGATCTCGGCGGTGTCCTTCGCGATCATGAGCTCCTCGTTGGTCGCGACGACCGCCGCCATGGGGCTCGTGGACCGCGTGATGCGGCCGCGCAGCGCCTTCCCGTTGAGCGCGTTCGCGTGCTCGTCGAGGGAGAAGCCCGCGAACCCGAGCAGGTCGACGATCCGCGCCCGGACGGCCACGGCGTTCTCGCCGATGCCGCCGGTGAACACGAGGGCGTCGACGCGCCCGAGGGAGACGATCATGCCGGCGGCGGCCTTCGCCACCGAGTAGCAGAACTTGTCGATCGCGAGCGCCGCCCGCTCGTGGCCGTTCGCGGCGGCGTCCTGGAGCGTCCGCATGTCGTTCGACAGGCCGGAGATCCCGAGGAGCCCCGAGTTCTTGTTGAGCGCGTCCATCACCTGGTCCGCGGTGCAGCGGAGCTCCTTCTTCATGTGCGCGATGATCGAGGGGTCGATGGACCCGCTCCGCGTGCCCATGACGACGCCGTCCACCGGCGTGAGCCCCATGGTCGTGTCCATGGACAGGCCGTTCCGGACCGCGGCGAGGGAGCAGCCGTTGCCGAGGTGGGCCGTGACGATGGCGTGGTCCTCGGGGTCGAGGCCGAGCTGCCTCACCGCCTGCTGCGACACGTAGCGGTGGCTCGTCCCGTGGAACCCGTAGCGGCGGACCTCGTGCTTCGCGAACCACTCGTACGGCACCGCATACAGGTACGCGCGCGGCGGCATCGTCTGGTGGAAGGCGGTGTCGAACACCGCGACCTGCGGGAGCCCCGGGAAGAGCTCCTGCGAGATCTGGATGCCGAGGAGGTTGGCGGGGTTGTGGAGGGGCCCGAGGGGGATGCACTCCTCGATCTTCGCCACCACCGCCGGCGGTGATCGGCATCGACCCCGAGAACTTCGCGCCGCCGTGCACGACGCGGTGGCCGATCCCGGCGATCGCGCTCGCGACGCCGAGCTCCTCGAGGAGCGCGACGACCGCGCGCAGCGCGGCCTCGTGCCCCGCCCCGTGGAGCAGGCGGGACTCCTTGTGGCCTTCCGACGACTTGAAGTCGAGGGTCGCCTGCGGCGTGCCGAGCCGCTGCGCGATGCCCGACACGATCTCGCGACCGGTCACCGCGTCGATCACCGCGAACTTCGCCGACGAGCTTCCGCAGTTCAGGACCAGAACGTTCACGTTGCGTTGCCTCCGCGTAAACGAGCCCGCGTCGCGCCGGAGCGCGAACGCTTGTACGGGCGTGGCTGGGACCGTATGCCTCGCGGAAGCGATGGCGTCGGGAGTGGGCAAGGTCGCACGCGACGCGGCCCCAAGGCAAGGGTCAGCGGGGTGTCCCCCGTACGGTCCGTGTTGCCGGCTTGACGGACGTCAGTCCGAATCCCCCGTTGCGCGCACGGCCGGTCGTCGCTCGCTCGCGCAGCGCACCGCGTCAACCCGAGTCCGGGCCCCGGAAACGACGAGAGCCCTCGCGTGCGAGGGCTCCCGGTGCGGGCGAGGGCGCCCGCGCGTCCGTTCCGGCTAGAAGCTGATCGCGACCTTGAGCGAGTACGTCATCACGCCCGAGTACTCGACCTCGCCGGTGATGCCGAAGAGCGGGAAGGGCGTGAGCTTCACGCCGCCGAAGTAGCGCGCCGACCAGAGCTTCTCCTCCTCGAGCGGCTTGTTGCCATTGAAGGCGAGGAAGGTCGGGTCGGTCAGGACCTTCCCCTTCGCCTTGCCGTCCGTGTAGAGCGCGCCCACGCCGGCGTACGGCGTGAAGATGAGGAACCCCTTGCTGATCGCCGCGTCGAGCCCGAGGGTCTGCACGTCGAGCTCGGAGACGCCGAGGAGCTTCGTGTAGGTGGCGCGCAGCCCGATCGCCGGGAGGGCGACGCCGCCGGCGAGGACGGCCCAGCCCAGCTCGGCCCCGAACAGCGAGACGTTGCTCGACGGGATCGTCGAGTAGAACGCGCCCACGTCGATGTCGAGGGGGAGGCCCTTGCGCGCGCGGAGCTTCGGGACGACGACGAACGTGGAGGCCTGGTTGCCGGCGACGGCGTCCCAGGCCGCGGAGCGGCCGACGTCGAGGCCGACCGCCTCGATCCCGACGTCGAAGCCGAGCAGGCCGAGGGGCGCGGCCGGGGCGACGTTCTTGTAGGAGAGCGCCGACCCGAGGTTCTCCACGAGCGCCTTGAATTCGCCCTGGGCGACGCCGCGGGCGAACTGGATGTCGGTCGCGGAGGCCGGTCCGGCGACGGCGAACGACAGGCACAGGGCGGCGGCGATCCGTCTCATGTCTTACCCTCTCTCGTTGGCTGCCCCGCTGCCGGGGCGAGTCTTCGCAGCGTGGCACGGGCGCGGCCGTGCCAGCAAGGGCTCGGCGGTCCGTGTCCCGGCCCGCGGGTGAGGAAGGGTGGGCGCTACCCGCCGCCGCGCCCGCGGAGCGCCATCCTCAGGAACGCGTACCCCACGAGGGCGGACGTCGCGGAGGCGACGAGGATGCCGAGCTTGGCGGCGGACTCGAGGGGCCCCTCGCCGAGGGCCAGCCCCGCCACGAAGATCGACATGGTGAAGCCGATGCCGCCGAGGATCGCCGCGCCGTGGATCTGGAGCATCCCCACACCCGCCGGCAGCTCGGCGAGCCGGAGCCGCACCACCAGCCAGGACGTGGCGGTGATCCCGACCTGCTTGCCCACGAAGAGCCCGAGCACCACGCCGGCGGCGACCGGCGTCCGCAGCGCCTCGCGCAGCCCGCCCTCGAGTCTCACGCCGGCGTTGAAGAGCGCGAAGACGGGGAGCACGAACCAGGTCGTGAACGGGTGGAGCGCGTGCTCGAGCACGAGGCCGAAGGGCCGGAAGTGGCCCGCCGTCTCGTGGAGCGCCTCGAGCCGCTCGAGCCGGCCGGCGTCGAGCACCAGGCTCTCGCGCGAGAGGGGGGACGCCTCGAGCTCGCGGATGGCGCCCCCGACCTCCGCGAGGAAGTGGTCGGGCGCGACGCGGGAGCGCACGGGCACGAGCAGCGCGAGGACGATGCCCGCCACGGTGGCGTGGACCCCCGAGGCGAGCGTCGCCGCCCATACCCCGGCGCCCAGCGCGAGGTGAACCGCGACCGGGATCCGCCGGGTCGCGCTCGTCACCCCGAGCGCGGCGAGGAGGACCGCGGCGACCCCGAGCGCGAGCAGGTTCAGCTGCTCCGTGTAGTAGACCGAGATGACGAGGACCGCGCCGATGTCGTCGGCGATGGCGAGAGCGGTCAGGAAGACCTTGAGGCCGAGCGGGACGCGCCGGCCGAGGAGCGCGAGGACCCCGATGGCGAAGGCGATGTCCGTCGCCATGGGGACGCCCCAGGCGTGCGCGCCCGGGCCGCCGTGGTTCAGGGCGGCGAAGAGCAGGGCCGGGACGATCATGCCACCGACCGCGGCCGCGACCGGCAGGGCCGCGCCGCGGAGGGTCGAGAGCTGGCCGAGCACGAGCTCGCGCTTCACCTCGAGCCCGACCACGAAGAAGAACACCGCCATCAGGCCGTCGTTCACCCAGTGGTGCAGCGTCAGCGCGAAGGTGTGCCCGCCCACCGAGAGCCCGACCGGGATGGCGAGGAGCGCGTCGTAGACGCCCGCCCACTGCGAGTTCGCCCAGGCGAGGGCGACGAGCGTCGTCGCGAGGAGCACGACGCTCCCGGAGGCCTCGGAGCGGATGAAGCGGGCGATGAGGCTGCGCTGATCGGCAGACGGCACGCGGGGCTCCGGGGCGGCGGCGCGGCGGATTCGACGCTCGGTACCTATCCCGCGCCCTCCCCACTGTCCAGGCGCGGGGGCGCGCCCTCCGCGGGTGCATCGGCGCCCCGGCGTCGTGTAAGGTCCACCCCGTCGTGGGTCGCGGCGGCGGAGCCGGCCGGGCCCGCCGGAGGCGGCGTTGGCCGACAAGAACCGGAAGCTGTGGCTGGACTGGCAGCGCGGACTCGCCGTCCTCTACATGGTCGAGTGGCACACCTACGACTCGTGGCGGGCGGACTCCGCCGCCGCGGGGCCGCTCCACGACGCCCTCGGCACCATCGGCGGCTTCGCGGCGCCGTCCTTCCTCTTCATGGCGGGCCTCTCGCAGCTCCTCGGCGACGCCGCCGGCGAGCGGAAGGGAATCCCGCCCGGCGAGCGGAGGCGGGGCGCGGTCCGCCGCGCGCTGTGGCTCCTCGGCGTCGCCTACGCCTTCCGCGCCGTCGAGTGCCTGCTCGGAGGGGCGTGGCGGATGCCGGGCGGGTGGAAGACGATCCTCCGGGTCGACGTCCTCAACGTCATCGCCGTCTCGCTCCTCGCCGCCGCCCTCCTCGCCGTCGGCCGGAGCGCGCGCGTCCAGGTCGCCCTCGCCGCCGCCGCGGCGTGCGCCGTCGCGCTCCTCGCGCCGGTCGTCCAGGGGTGGAGCCGGCCCGAGGGCCGCGTCCTCGACTACCTCTTCAGCGCCGACTGGGAGCGCGGGATCTTCTACCTCTTCCCGTGGGCGGCCTTCGTGCTCGCCGGGCGTCGCCTTCGGCCGGCTCGCCGCGAGGGCGCCGAGCCCCGCCCTCTGGCTCGGGGCCGGCGCGCTCCTCTTCGCGGGCGGGTGGGCGGTGGAGCGCTTCCTCCCGGCGTTCTACGCCCACCAGGACTTCTGGAGGGCGTCCCCGCAGTGGGTCGCGATGCGGCTCGGGATCGTGGTCGCCACGAGCGGCGTGCTGCAGCTCTTGCCCGCGTCCGCGGACCGGGGGCTCTCCTGGCTGCGGACGATGGGGCGGCACTCTCTCCTCGGGTACTTCGTCTCCATCGAGCTGCCCTACGGCGCCCTCTCCTCCTCCCTCCACAAGCGGCTCTCCATGGACACCGCCATCCTGGGCGTCGTCGTGATGATCGCGGCGACCTGGGCGGCGTCCGTCGCGGCGGATCGTTACGACGCCTGGAAGGCGGCGCGCGGACGCATGGCGCCCGGCCCGGCGACCCCGGCGTGACCGCGCGCCCCGGGATCCTCGCCGCCGCCGTCGCCGCGGGCGCCGTCGCCGCGGTCGCGGCGCTCGCGCCGCCGCCGGCGGGTGCCGCGCCCGCGTCGAGGGCGACGGCCGCGCCGCGGTGCCCGCCCGCGCCCCGGCTCGTCGCCGCCCCGATCGTCTCCCGCGGCAAGCGCGTGACCTCCCGCCCCGGGGGCGGCTCGGTGGCGGTGGACGGGATCTACCGGACGAAGGCCAGCTGGAGCGGCGGGAAGCCCTCGCGGGAGTCGCCGTCCTGGGTCGCCATCGAGATCGGCGCTGGCCCCTCCCGGCTGCTGCTCGAGTGGACGTCGTCGGGCAACCACGACTACCTCGACCAGAAGTACGGCGCCCCGGTCGACTACCGGATCGAGACCTCCGGGGACTCGACCAACGGCGAGGACGGCACCTGGCGAGTCGCCGTCGACGTCACCGGCAACCCGGTCCGCACCCGGGCCCACGCCTTCGACTTCACCGGCCAGCGCTGGGTCCGCCTCGCCGTGACGCGCCTGTCGCCGGACGTGTTCGAGTGGGGGCTCTACCTCGACGAGATCGACGTCCACGACCTCTCGTGGGGCGGCGACGACGTCTGGGTCTTCTTCGGGGACAGCATCACCTCCGGCGTCTTCGACCGCGCCCCCGAGCACCAGCCGAGCTTCGCCGAGGCCATCGCGCGGCGGCACCCGGGCTTCTTGCCGGCGACGCTCGGCGCCGGGTTCGGGAGCCTGCACCACACCGACGCCGTGCAGCGGATCGACCGGGTGCTCGCGCTCAACCCCCACGCGAAGGTGGTCGCGCTCTCCTTCGGCTCGAACGACTGGGACCCGGTCGCCTTCCGGCGCGACCTCCTCGAGACCATCCGCAAGGTGCGCGCGGCCGGGAAGATCCCGGTCGTGCCGCGGGTCCCGTACCGCTCCGACTCGAAGGAGGACTTCGCCGCGCGGCTCGCGGCGGTGGTGGACGCGGTGACGAGGGAGGAGTGCCTCGTCCCGGGGCCCGACCTCTACGCCTGGTTCCGCGCCCACCCGGAGCGGCTCGCGGACGGGCTGCACCCCGACGCGGCCGGGTCCGTCGAGATGATCAGGCTGTGGGCCGAGGCCATGGCGCCCCTCTATGGAGCGGGCCGGTAGCCGGGCGAGCGGTCGAGCGAAAGGGTGTGCGCGCGGGCAGGTTGGGATATATGCGTGGTGCGGCGCCGGACCCCGGCGCCCCCACTTCCCCCGCCGTAACGGGACGCGGCCCGAGGCCGCCGCCCCGCAGCTGCACCGGGCCGCTGGAGCCCACCCGATCTACGCCGCGACGGCTCGCCCGCCGCGGCGGCGACGGCGACAGGAGGAACACGTTGAGCAGACCGCACGAAGAGAAGCGACACGGCGGGCGCCGCGGGCGCCGCCGGGGCCCGCACGGCCCGAACGGCGATGCCCGCAAGCAGCCCCGCATCATCCTCACGCCGGAGGGGTTCCCCGCCGCCGTTCCGGACGAGCCGCCGCCGTCGACGGCGGTGTTCGTGTCGGAGGAGAGCCTCGCGCGGTACCCGTGGCTCCCGCCCCGCGTCATCGCGGGCAGCGTCTGGCGGGGCCCGGGGAACACGCGCGTGCAGGTCGACGAGGGCGGCCACGCCCACCCGTGGCGCGCCGGTCCGGGCTCGCCCCGGAGCTGACCCCGGCATCCCGATCGCCGCGCCTGCCGCGGGCACGTGTCCTGGCGGACACCGGCGGCCGATGTCGGCGGCCGTGACTCGGGATTCCCGGCGGCCCGGGCCGTGCAGACCGTTCCGGCGATGCCGCGAGGACCCTCCCGCCCATCGGAGCGCCCGTGCCGACCGCCCTCTCCCACCTCGCCGTCCCGGTCGCCCTCGGTGCCGGCCTCGGCCGCGGCGCCGTCCCGGGACGGCTCCTCGCCGCCGGGGCGGCCGCGAGTCTCCTGCCCGACCTCGACGTGGTCGGGCTCCAGCTCGGGATCCCGTACGCCTCCGCGCTCGGGCACCGCGGCGTCAGCCACTCGCTCCTGTTCGCCGTCGCGCTCGCGCTCGTCGCAGCCTGGCGTCACCAGGACCTCGAGGCGCCGCCGGCGAGGGCCTTCGCGTTCGTCCTCGTCGCGGCGGCGTCCCACGGGCTCCTCGACGCGCTGACGAGCGGCGGCCTGGGCGTCGCGCTTCTGTGGCCCTTCTCTCCCGAGCGGCTGTTCGCGCCGGTGCGCCCGATCCGCGTCTCGCCGCTCGGGCTCCCCGGCCTCGCCGTTCGGGGCCCGGTCGTGCTCGCGTCGGAGATCCGCTGGATCTCGGGTCCCGGCCGCGCTGCTCGCCGCCGGCCTGCGGGCGCGCGGCCTCGTGCGGCGCCGCACGAGCGGCTGACGGCCCCTCCCGGTCGGGTCCTCCCCGCGCGTCGCGCTGCGCGTGCGGCGTTCCCCGGGCATGGGGAGCACCTCGGCCGAGGAGGACCCCATGCCCAAGCTCCGGAAGACCACCGTCCGCCGGCGGCGCGCCGCCGACTCGCAGCGCCCGCTCCTGCTCCTCGTCGCCACGCGCAAGGGAGCGTGGATCCTCCGCGCCGACGGCGCTCGCCGGCGCTGGACGCCGGGCGGGCCGCACTTCCTCGGCCACGTCGTGAACCACGTCGTCCTCGATCCGCGCGACGGCCGGACCCTGCTCGCCGCCGCCCGGACCGGCCACCTCGGTCCGACGGTGTTCCGCTCCACCGACCTCGGCGGGCGCTGGACCGAGGCGGCGCGGCCGCCCGCGTTCCCGAAGGCACCCGAGGGCGAGCGGGGCCGCGCCGTCGACCACACCTTCTGGCTCACGCCGGGCCACGCGAGCGAGCCGGGGACCTGGTACGCGGGCACCTCACCTCACGGCCTGTTCCGGTCGAGCGACGGCGGGCTGACGTGGGAGCCGGTGCCGGGCCTGAACGACGACCCGACCTACCGGGCCTGGATGGGCGGGCCCCAGGACGGGACGCCGGACGGCCCCAAGCTGCACTCGATCATCGTGGACCCTCGCGACCCCGCCCACCTGTACGTGGGGATGTCGAGCGGCGGGGTACACGAGTCGCGCGACCGCGGGGCGACGTGGTCACCGCTCGTGAAGGGGCTCGAGGTCGTCGAGGGGCTCGACCCCTCGAACATCCCCTTCCACGACCCGCACTGCGTCCGGATCAGCCCCGCCGATCCCGACCGGCTGTTCCAGCAGAACCACTGCGGCATCTACCGGCTCGACCGGCCCGCCGGCGAGTGGGTCCGGATCGGGCGGCGCATGCCCCGGAGCGTCGGCGACATCGGCTTCCCCCTCGTGGTCCACCCGCGCGACCGCGACACCGCCTGGGTGTTTCCGATGGACGGCGGGACCGTCTGGCCGCGGACCTCGCCGGACGGGAGGCCCGCCGCCTACGTCACCAAGAACGGGGGCCGGACGTGGCGCAGGCTCGACCGCGGCCTGCCGCCGGCGCAGGCGTGGTGGACCGTGAAGCGCCAGGCGATGGCGGGGGACGCCCGCGATCCGGTCGGCCTGTACGTGGGCACCACCTCGGGCGAGGTGTGGGCGAGCCGCGACGAGGGCGAGCGCTGGGCGTGCGTCGCGCGCCACCTGCCCGAGGTGTACGCGGTCGAGGTCGCGGAGCCGGCGCGGTGACCGTGACGGTGATCGTCCCTTCGATGCTGCGCTCCTACACCGGCGCGCGCGAGGTCGTCGCGGAGGGCTCGACGCTGTCGGCGCTGCTCCGGGACCTCGACCGCCGCCACCCGGGAATCCGGTTTCGCGTGGTCGACGAGCAGGACCGGATCCGGCCCCACGTGCGGTTCTTCGTGAACGGCGAGCTGGTCTCCGACCTCGAACGGCCTCTCGGACCGGCCGACGTCGTGCAGATCGTGCAGGCGCTGAGCGGCGGGTAGCCCGTCAGCGGGCCGGCGCCTCCGGCTCGAGCGTGAACTCCCAGGTGCACCAGGCGTCCTCCGGGTGCGCGTCCGGGGGGCACGAGACGCAGCGCGTCCGGATCCGGGGATCGACCGCCTTCGCGAACTCGCCGTACTCGACGATCCCGACTCCCTTGCACGGGAAGTCCGGGAGTCCCCGGCGCTTGCGCGCCGACTGGACCCGGCAGTCGCGCATGACGAACACCGCGCGCGTGCCGGTCGCCTCCGTGACCTCCTGCGTGTTGAGCCGCGCGTAGAGGCGATGCTTCAGGCACTCGAGCAGGGCCGGGATCCCGCCGCCCGGCCGCACCCCGAGCCGCTCCATGATCCGCTTCGCCTCGAGGACCGTGAACCGCTCCCAGGCGGCGGCGTCGGCGGAGATCGCGGCGTCCATCCCGTGCTCCGCCTCGACCGCCTGGAACCAGAGCCCGTCGTGGGCGAGCCAGTTCTTCGCGTCGTCCATGACGATCCGGACGAGCTCCTCCTTCTCGAGGGTGCGCAGGAACGCGGCGGCGTCTTCGGGGCTGCGGGGCTCGGGCATCGGCGTCCTCTCGGCGGGGCGGTGGGGGGTCGTCGCCCATGAGAGCCGCGCCGCGCGAAAAGGGCACGCCGGAATCCGCGGCCGGCGTGCCGGCGCGCGTCAACCCCGGGCCTCGACACCCTCCGCGCGGGCATGCTTTCCTGTCACCCGGAGGAAAGACGAGATGATCCCGCGTCCCGCGAAGCTCTTCCTGCTCTGCTCGACCCTGCTCCTCGCCTCGGCTTGCGCCGAGGGCGCGACCGCGAAGGGGATGACGATCCTCCCCGACGATCTGAAGGCGCCGCCGAGCCCCGCCGTCGCGTCGTCCTTCCTCGTCGGCCAGGTCGCCGGCGGCAAGGAGACGAACCCGGCCTGGACGTCCAAGATCGACGACGCCTCGTTCCGCGAGGCGCTCCAGGCGTCGCTCCGGCTCGCGGGGCTCCTCTCGGACCGGCCCGACGCGCCGCTCGTCGTCGACGCGACGCTCGTCACGCTCGACCAGCCGGTCTTCGGCTTCGACATGACCGTGACGTCGGTCGTGCGGTACCGCGTGCGAGAGGCCCGCTCCGGTGCCCCGGTGATCGAGGAGGAGATCGCGGCGGCGCACACCGCGACGGTGGGCGACGCGTTCTACGGCCCGACGCGCCTGCAGCTCGCGAACGAGGGCTCCGCGCGCAAGAACATCGCGGCCCTCGTCCAGCGGCTCAACACGATCCAGAAGAATGCGCCGGCGGCGCCGTCCATGTGACGGCGCGCCGCCTCGCACCTACGTCAGCGAGAACTTGAGCTCTCCGAGCTTCTCGAGGCTGCAGGCGACCTGGTCGCCCGCCTTGAGCCACACCCGCTGCTCCTTGGGCTTGCCCTGGATGACCCCCTCCGGCGTGCCGGTGAAGATGATGTCTCCCGGCCGGAGGGTCAGGATCCGCGAGGTGTAGCTGATCACCTGGCGGCAGTTGAAGATGAGATCGTTCGTGTTCGAGGACTGGCGCGTCTCGCCGTTCACCCGGCACTCGATCTTGAGGTTGTCGGGGTCGATCTGGTCGGCGGTGACGAGGTGCGGCCCGAGGGGCGCGAACCCGTCGGGCGTCTTTCCGGCCATCCACTGGCCGCCGGTCTCGAGCTGCAGGTCGCGCGCGGTGAAGTCGTTCCCGGTCGCGTAGCCCGCCACGTACGAGAGCGCGTCCGCCTCGGTCACGTCCTTCGCGAGCTTGCCCATCACGATGACGAGCTCGACCTCGTAGTCGAAGTTGTGCGCGACCGCCGCGGGCAGCTTCACCGTCCCGCCGTGGTGGTTGAGCGTGTTGTTGTACTTGTTGAAGAGGACCGGCTGCTTCGGGACGGGCGCGCCAATCTCCTGGGCGTGCTTGCGGTAGTTGAGGCCGACGCAGACGATCTTCTCCGGCCGTCCCACGAGCGGGGCGTACTGGATCGTCTCCTCCTTCAGGAACGCGGCGCCGGCGGCGGGCTTGTCGAGGGCGGCCTTCACGATCGCCTCGAGGCGCGGCCCGTCCTCGTGCTGGAGGAGGTCGTCGAGGGTCGCCGGCCCCTGCATCTTGAGGAGCCGCGCCGCCTCGACGACGTCGAGGACCCCCTTCGGCGTCCTGGCCGCGAGGTGGACCTCGTCGCCCTTGCGGACGCTGAGGAGCGTGAGGCCGCGCGCCATCCCGCGCGGCGGGGCCGGCGCGCCCTCCTTCTTCGGGGCGGCGCGCGCGGTGTTCGGGGTGGCTGCCGCGCTCGCCGCGGCGACGACGCCAGCGGCGCTCGCGAGCTTCAGGAACGTCCTACGACCCTGGGTCATGAAGTGATCTCCTCGAGCACGCGGAGTTAAACGGGCCCGCGCCCCGCCGCACCGGCCGCGCACGGGGCGCCCCGTCGGAGCCACGGCGCCGCCGGGGTCGCGCGCCGGGCCGAGCGGGCGGTCTCTCCCTCGCCGGGCGCCCCCGACGGGTGCTGCTCGGGCGTCTCCGGGGTCCGCGCTGGCGGGCGGAGCATGATGCGGGTATATACCCGCATCATGGACGAGGTCCTCTGCCTCTGCTCGAACACCCGCCGCGCCGCCCTCGCGCTGACCTCGCTCTACGACGAGGCGCTCGGGCCGCACGGGCTCAAGGTCACGCAGTTCTCGGTCCTCCACGCCGTGAAGCGGCGCGCCGCGCCGAACCTGAGCGCCCTCTCCGAGGCGACCGGACTCGACCGGAGCACGCTCGGGCGGAACCTGCGCGTCCTCGAGGTGCTCGGGCTCGTGGCGCTCTCCGCGGGCGAGGACGGGCGCGACCGCGTCGTGGCCCTGACGCCGCGCGGCGAGACCACCCTGCGCGCCGCCACGAAGGCGTGGCTCCGCCTCCAGGAGAGGCTCTCGGACACCCTCGGCGACGACGCGGCGCGGCTCCTCGCCGTGACCCGCCGGGTGGCCGCGCTCACCCGCGACCGGTCCCAGCGTGCCGCGGCGCTGCGCTGAAGGAGACCCGATGCAGCGGACCACCCCCCCCGGCTGGCGGACCCCGACCCTCATGCTCGCGGCGGGGGCGGCGCTCCTCGCGATCTCCCTCGGCATCCGCCACACCTTCGGCCTGTTCCTCGCGCCCATGACCCGCGACAACGGGTGGACGCGGGAGGTCTTCGCGCTCGCCATGGCGCTCCAGAACCTGGTCTGGGGCGCCGCGCAGCCCTTCGCCGGGCGGCTCGCCGACCGGTTCGGCGCCGGCAAGACCATCCTCGGAGGCGCCGCGCTCTACGTGGCGGGGCTCGTCGTGATGGCGTCCTCGCACACCGCCGCGGCGCTCACCGGGGCGGGTCTGCTCGTCGGGCTCGGGCTCTCCGGCACGACGATGGCGGTGGTGTTCGGCGCGATCGCGCGGTCCACGCCGCCGTCCCGGCGCAGCCTCGCCTTCGGCGTCGCCATGTCGGTCGGGTCCCTCGGCCAGTTCGCCATGCTCCCCGGCACGCTCTCCGCCATCGAGGTCGTCGGCTGGGCGGGCACCCTCCTCGGACTCGCCGCCCTCGGCGCGGTCATGGCGCCGCTCTCGGGCGCGCTCTTCGAGCGCCCGGGCGCGCACCGCCCGGGCGAGCACGCCATGACCTTCCGCGAGGTGCTCGCCGAGGCGCTCGCGCACCGCGGGTTCTGGCTCCTCTCGTTCGGGTTCTTCGTGTGCGGGTTCCACGTCGTCTTCATCGCGACGCACCTGCCCGCCTACCTCGCCGACCGCGGGCTCCCGGCGAGGACCGGCGCGGTCGTGCTCGCCCTGGTCGGTCTCTTCAACATCGGCGGGTCCTACCTGGCGGGGCTCCTCGGCGGGCGGACCAGCAAGCCGGCCGTCCTCGTCGTCATCTACGGCCTGCGGGCCCTGGTCATCGCCGCGTTCGTGATGGTCCCGCTCTCCCAGACGAGCGCCTACGCCTTCGGCGCCGCCATGGGCGTGCTGTGGCTCTCCACCGTCCCCCTCACGAACGGGACCGTCGCGGCGGTCTTCGGCGTGACGAACCTGTCGACCCTGGGCGGCCTCGTCTTCTTCTTCCACCAGGTCGGCGCGTTCCTCGGGGGCTGGCTGGGCGGGCGCATCTACGTGATGACGGGGAGCTACGACGCGGTCTGGTGGATCTCGGTGGGCCTCGCGGTCGTCGCCGCGCTGCTCAACGTCCCCGTGCGCGAGGCCCCGGTGCCGCGCCTCGCCGTCGCACCGGAGGGACTCCCCTGAGGCTCGCGGTCACGACCTACCTCGTCGTCGCGGCGCTCGCGCTCCTGGCGCTCTGGGCGTTCGTGTCGCATCTGCAGCCCGCGTTCACGGGCGAGCAGGCGGCGGAGCTGCTGCGCTGCGGCTGACGGACGTTCGGATGTAGGCAGGCGGACCGCCGTGCTCGACTTTCCCACTCCGCGTATGGGTGCTACCGTGCGTGAGATGCGGTCCCGGGCGGGGGGGGAACGTACCGTGCGAGGACGCGATGCGCGACGCGATCGGAGACCCGTCGTCCCAGGCCGCCGCGCCCGACGACACGCACGGCACGCTCCTCCGCGCGATCCTCTCCGCCCTGCCGGACCCCCTCGCCGTCGTCGAGTCGCGCGCCGGACCCGGCGGGCGCCGGGAGTGGCGCATCGTCGACGCGAACGACGCCGCGGCGGCCCACGTCGGCATCCCCCGCGACCGGCTCGTCGGGGCGAGGTTCGGCGAGGTGCTCCCGGAGCACGTCGAGGAGGACGAGCGCCGGATGGCGCGCGTCCTCGAGACCGGCGCCGTGGAGCGGTTCGAGGTGCAGCGCCGCGGCCGGACGTCGCTCGTGACGGTGTTCCGCGTCGACGGCCGGGCCGTGGGCCGGTCGGCCGTGGACGTCACCGAGCAGCACCGCGTCGAGGCCGCGACGCGCGCCGCCCTCCGGGCCGAGCGCGACGCGCTCGAGGCGAACGAGGTGGAGCGCGAGCGCACCGAGCACCTGCTCCGCGAGCAGCTGGCGGTCCAGGACCAGCTCGCCAAGGTCGCCGCCTGCGTCCCGGGCGTCGTCTGCTCGTACCGGGTCCTCCCCGACGGCCGCGCGTCGATGCCCTTCAGCGCGCCGGGGATCGAGGACCTCTACGGCGTCCCCCAGGACGTCCTCGCCGAGGACATGTCGCCGATGTACGCCCACGTCCACCCCGAGGACGTGCAGCGGCTCGTCGCCTCCATCGACGCGGCGCGGCGCGCGATGTCGCGGTGGCACTGCGAGTGGCGGTACGTCCACCCGTACAAGGGGCTGCGCTGGATCGAGGGGCGGTCCTACCCCGTCGCGGAGCCGGGCGGCGCGACCCTCTGGCACGGCTACGTCGTGGACGTCACCGACCGCAAGCTCGCCGACGTCGAGCTCCGGCGGCTCGCCGCCGCGGTGGAGCAGACGCCCGCCGCGATCATGATCACGGACGCGGGCGGCATCATCCAGTACGCGAACCCCGCCTTCGAGCGCGTCTCGGGCTGGTCGCGCGCGGAGGTGGCCGGGAAGCGCGCGAACCTCCTGAAGAGCGGGAGGCACGACGCGGCCTTCTACCGCGACATGTGGTCGACCATCTCGGCGGGCCGGGTCTGGAAGGGCCGGATCGTCAACCGCGCGAGGGACGGGAGGACGTTCACCGAGGACGCCGTCATCGCGCCGGTGGTGGACGACGCCGGCGCGATCCGGAACTACGTGGCCGTGAAGCGCAACGTCACCGACGAGCTCGGGTTGCAGGAGGCGCTCGCCCAGTCCCAGAGGCTCGACAGCGTGGGCCGGCTCGCGGGCGGGATCGCCCACGACTTCAACAACATCCTCACCGTGATCCTGAGCTGCGCCGACGCGATCCGGGACGAGCTCGGCGCGCAGCCGCCGCAGGTGCGCGAGGACCTCGAGGAGATCCGCTCCGCCGCGGTGCGCGCCGCGGAGCTGACCCGCCAGCTCCTCACCTTCGCGCGGCGGCAGCCCATCGAGCCGGTGCCGCTCGACCTGAACCGCGTCCTCGCCGGGAGCGAGCGGCTCCTGCGGCGCGTCCTCGGGGAGGACCTCCGGCTCCAGGTGGGGACGCAGCCGGACCTGTGGGCCGTCCGCGCCGACCCCGGCCAGCTCGAGCAGGTGGTGCTGAACCTCGCCGTGAACGCCCGCGACGCGATGCCCGAGGGCGGCGTCGTGTCGATCGAGGCCGCGAACGTGGTCGCGGGCGGGGACGACCCGCTGCCGTTCCCCGACATGGAGCCGGGCGGCTACGTGCGCCTCGTCGTGACCGACTCGGGCTCCGGGATGACCGAGGAGGTCCGCGCGCGCGCCTTCGAGCCGTTCTTCACGACCAAGGGGCCGGGGGGCGGGACGGGGCTCGGGCTCTCCACGGTGTACGGCATCGTGAAGCAGAGCGGCGGGTTCATCCGCGTCGAGAGCGCGCCCGGCCGGGGCAGCACCTTCGAGATCTTCCTGCCCCGGACGCTCGAGCGCCCCCGCGAGGCCGCGGAGCGGGTTCGCCCGGCGGCCGAGGGCGGGACCGAGACGGTGGTGCTCGTCGAGGACGATCCCCAGGTCCGCGCCGTGGCGGCGCGGGCCCTCCTCGCGAGCGGGTATCGGGTTCTCGTCGCGTCCGGCGCGGACGACGCGCTCCACGTCGCGGAGACCGAGCCCGGCCACATCGACCTCCTCGTCACCGACGTCGTGATGCCCGGCGTCGGCGGGAAGCCCCTCGCGGAGGAGTTCGCGCGCCGGCGTCCCGGCGCGGGCGTGCTCTTCGTCTCCGGCTATGCCGAGAGCGCGATCACCCGCGGCGGCGCGGTGCAGCCGGGCGTGCGGTTCCTGCCGAAGCCGTTCACGCCCGCCGACCTCGTCGCGAAGGTCCGGTCGGTGCTGGACGAGGACCGCTCCGGGTAGGACCCAGACAGGTGAGAGCTGCCGGGCGATCGCGCCCGGCGGCGGGGCGGCGCCCACCATGGGAGTGCGCGGCCACCGTCCGCGCCCCAGAGCCCTGCCCGTGAGCCGCTCGCTCCTCCACCCGATCGCCGCCGCGGCGCTCCTCTCGAGCGCTTGCATCGTCGCGGCCCACCCCGCCCCACCGCCCGTCATGTCCGACGCCCAGGCGGTCTCGATCGCCGCCGGGTTCGCCCGCTCGCGCGGCGTCGTCGTCGACTACACCCTGGCCGCGCGCCTCGATCAGCACGCGCGGTGGCACGTGGAGCTCGGCGGCGCCGCCGGCCGCGACCACGCCCTCGTCGTCGTGGACGGCTACTCCGGCGCCATCCTGCACGCGCGGCTGCGCGGCGCCCGCGGCGCGTACCTCCCGGGAGACCTGCCTCCGCCGCCGCCCGGGGGGCCGCCCCCCGACGCCCCGCCCCCGCCCGCGCCGCCGGGCGCCGGGGCGCCGACTCCCCCGCCGCCGGGCAATCCCGGGGCCGCGCCGCCGCCTCCGCCGCCGCCGGGCGGTCCAGGCGCGATGCCCCCGCCGCCGCCCGGGTAGCAGGGGGAGCCGATGGGACCGACGGAGCTCGAGGTGCTGGACGCGAACGACGCCTTCTACCGCGCGTTCTCGGCGCACGACGCCGACGCGATGGCGGCGCTCTGGGCCGAGGACCACCCGGTGGCCTGCGTCCACCCCGGCTCGGACGTGCTGGTGGGGCGCGACGCGGTCGTCGCGAGCTGGCGCGCGGTGCTGGTCCCGGGCGGCGCGCCGGACCTGTCCTGCTCCCGCGCCGAGGCCCACGTCCTCGGCGACGTGGCCATCGTGACCTGCCACGAGGTGATCCGGGCCGGCGGCCGCCTCGCGGCGACGAACGTCTACGTCCGCGAGCGCGGCGGCTGGCGGATCGCCCACCACCAGGCCGCGCCCATCGCGCCGGGACAGGCCCGGCCGCCTCCGTCCCCGGGCCCGGCGAACTGAGCGCGCTTCGCGCCGGGCGGAGGGCCTCTCCGAGCGGGAGGAGGTATACGTTCCGGATGCGGCGCGCCGGCGTCGCAGCGCGCACGGGCCACCCGGTGGGGTATAGTTCCGGTCGGCACCCGCCCCCGCATCGCCCGATGACCCGCTCCCGCGTCGCCCTCGCCGCCCTCGCCGCTGCGCTCGTCTCGCCCACCGCCGCCGCCGACCTCACGGTCGGGTTCTCCGTCTGCGCCACCGGCCCCGCCGCGTCGCTCGGGATCCCGACGAAGAACACGGTCGCCCTCCTGCCGGCGAGCATCGCCGGCGTGAAGGTGCGCTACGTGGTCCTCGACGACGCCACCGACCCGACCACCGCGGTGAAGAACGCCCGGCAGCTCACGAGCGAGAGCGCCGTGGACGTCATCGTCGGGTCGAACTCGACCCCCGCGTCGCTCGCGATGATCGACGTCGCCGCCGAGGCGGGGACGCCGCTCATCTCCCTCGCGGCGGGGAAGGCGATCATCGCGCCGATGGACTCGAAGCGGCGCTGGATCTTCAAGGCGCCGCAGAACGACGAGCTGATGGCGGGCGCCGTCGTCGAGCACATGGTCTCGAAGGGCGTGAAGCGCGCCGCCTTCATCGGGTTCTCCGACGCCTACGGCGAGGGGTGGTGGACCGAGTTCTCGAAGGCGGCGGCCGCCGCCGGGATCCAGATCGTCGCGAACGAGCGGTACGCCCGGCCCGACACCTCCGTCGGCGGCCAGATCCTCAAGATCGTCGCGGCGAGGCCCGACGCGGTCCTCGTGGGCGCGTCCGGCACGCCCGCGGCGCTCCCGCAGAAGACGCTCGTCGAGCGCGGCTACCAGGGGCTCGTCTACCATACGCACGGCGTCGCCACGGCCGACTTCCTCCGCGTCGGCGGGAAGGACGTCGAGGGCGCGTACCTCCCGCTCGGGCCCGCGGTGGTCGCCGCGCAGCTCCCCCCGGACCACCCCTCGCGCGCGGTCGGCCTCGACCTCGTCGCCCGGTACGAGAGGGCCTACGGCCCCGGGACGTTCTCCGCCTTCGCGTCGCACGCCTGGGACGCCGGGCTCCTCCTCGAGGCGGCGGTCCCGGTGGCGCTGAAGCGCGCCCGGCCCGGGACGAAGGAGTTCCGGGAGGCGCTCCGCACCGCCCTCGAGCAGATCCACGAGCTCCGGGCGAGCCAGGGCGTCTACGACCTCTCGCCGGAGAACCACCAGGGCCTCGACCGGCGTGCCCGGGTGATGGCGCAGATCCAGGGCGGGACGTGGAAGCTCGCTCGCTAGCTTGACGCTCGAGGTCGCCCTCCTCCTCGCGCAGGACGGGGTGGTGAACGGCGCGATCTACGCGCTGCTCGCCGCCGCGCTCGTCCTCGTCTTCTCCGTCACGCGGGTCATCTTCATCCCCCAGGGCGAGTTCGTCGCCTTCGGCGCCCTCACGCTCGCGGCGCTCCAGGCGGGCAAGGTGCCCGGCACGCTCTGGCTGCTCACCGCGACGGGCGTCGCGCTCGCCCTCCTCGACGGCGTCCGGCTCGTCCGCGCCGGCGCGGCCCGGCGGCTCCCGGTGGCCCTCGCCGCGAGCCTCGGGCCGCCCGCCGCCCTCGGCGCCCTCCTCGCCCTGGTCCCGCCGGCGGCGCTCCCGGGCTGGCTGCAGGTCCCGCTCGCCCTCGCGCTCGTGGTCCCCCTCGGCCCGGGCCTGTACCGGCTCGTGTACGAGCCCCTCGCCGGCGCGAGCGTGCTCGTCCTCCTCATCGTCTCGGTCGCGCTGCACCTCGCCCTCGTGAACGTCGGGCTCCTCGCCTTCGGCGCCGAGGGGGTTCGCACCACGCCCTTCTCCGGGGGGCGCCTCGCCCTCGGCCCCGTCCCGGTGAGCGCGCAGGCGCTCTGGGTGGTCGGCTTCTGCGTCGCGCTCCTCGCCGCGCTCTCCGTCTTCTTCGGCTCGACGACGCTCGGCAAGGCGCTGCGCGCGAGCGCGATGAACCGGACCGGCGCGCGCCTCGTGGGCATCCGGCCGGCGCTCATGGGGCGGTGGTGCTTCGGCCTCGCCGCCCTGGTCGGCGCGTTCTCCGGCGTCCTCGTCGCCCCCATCACGACGATCTACTACGACAACGGCTTCCTCATCGGCCTCAAGGGCTTCGTCGGGGCGATCGTCGGCGCCCTCGCGAGCTACCCGCTCGCCGCGGCCGGCGCGCTCCTCGTCGGGCTCGTCGAGTCGGTCGCGTCCTTCGAGGCGAGCGCCTACAAGGAGGCGATCGTCTTCGGCCTCGTGGTCCCGGTCCTGCTCTGGCGCTCCCTGCGGACCCACCGCGTGGAGGAGGAGGAGTGAGGCCGACCGCCCGCGCCCTGCGCCTCGGCCCGGCCGCGGCCCTCGTCGCCGCCGCGTTCGCGGCGCCGCTGCTCCTCCCCGAGTACCCGGTGGTGCTCCTCGCCTACGTGGGCCTGAACGCCCTCGTCGCCCTCGGCCTCGTCCTCCTGACCGGCGTCGCCGGCCTGACCTCGTTCGGGCAGGCGGCCTTCGTCGGGATCGCGGCCTATGCCACCGCGCTCGTCACGACCACGGCGGGCGGCCCGGCGTGGCTCCACTCGACGTGGATGGGCCTCGCCGCCGCCCTCGCCCTCTCGGGCGTCGCCGCGGTCCTCCTCGGCGCCGTGACCATCCGGCTCTCCGGGCATTTCCTGCCCCTCGGCACCATCGCCTGGGGGATTGCGATTCTCAATCGTCTTCGGGAACCTCGAGTGGCTCGGCGGGCACACCGGCCTCGGCGGGATCCCGCCGGTGACGCTCCTCGGGGCCCGCCTCGGCGGCCCCCGCCCGATGGCCCTGCTCATCTGGACCTTCGTGCTCGCCGCGGTCTTCGCGGCGCGGAACCTCCTCGACTCGCGCCCGGGGCGCGCGCTGCGGGCCCTGCGCGGCGGCCGCCTCATGGCGGAGTCGATGGGCGTCGACACGGCGCGGGCGCGCCTCGCCGCCTTCGTCCTCGCGGCGCTCCTCGCCGGGGCGTCGGGCTGGCTCTACGCGCACCTCGAGCGGTTCCTCTCCCCGACCCCCTTCCGACTCCACGCCGGCATCGAGTACCTGTTCATCGCGGTCGTCGGCGGGGTGGGCGAGGTCTGGGGCGCGCTCCTCGGCGCCGCCGTCGTGACCTTCGCGATGCAGTGGCTGCGCGACCTCCTGCCCCGCCTCGTCGGCCAGGCCGGCGACTTCGAGGTGCTGGTGTTCGGGGTCGTGATGATCGCCCTCCTGCAGCGCGCGCCCGCCGGCCTCTGGCCGTTCCTGGCGCGGCCCCTCCGCGGCCGGCTCGGCCCGGGGGGCCCGGCCGCCGACCGGGACGCGCCGCCCCTCGCGCCGCGGGCGGCTCGGACCGCCGTGTCGCCGGGCGAGCCCGTCCTCGTCGTCGAGGGGCTCACGAAGCGGTTCGGCGGCCTCGTCGCGGTGGACGCGGTCGGGTTCGAGGTCCGGGCCGGCGAGATCGTCGCGCTCATCGGCCCGAACGGCGCCGGGAAGTCCACCCTCTTCGACCTCGTCTCCGGCGTGCAGGACCCGACCGCCGGGACGGTCCGGTTCCGGGGCGAGCCCGTGCAGGGACGCGGCCAGCGGCGCATCGCGGCGATGGGGCTCGGCCGGACCTTCCAGCACGTCCGCCTCCTGCCCGAGATGACCGCGCTCGAGAACGCCGCCCTCGGCGCCCACCTGCGCGGTCGCGCCGGCGTGATCCGGGCGGCGCTCCGCCTCGAGCGCGCGGAGGAGGCGCGCCTCCTCGGGGAGGCGGCGCGGCAGCTCGATCGGGTCGGGCTCGGGGCCCACCTCCTCGACCGCGCCGGCGCCCTCCCCCTCGGCCAGCAGCGGCTCCTCGAGATCGCGCGAGCGCTCTGCGGCGACCCGCACCTCCTCCTCCTCGACGAGCCCGGCGCCGGCCTGCGCCTCCTCGAGAAGCGCGCCCTCGCCGGCCTCCTGCGGTCGCTCCGGGCGGGCGGCACGTCGATCCTCCTCGTCGAGCACGACGTCGACCTCGTCATGGAGGTCGCCGACCGCGTGGTGGTGATGGACTTCGGCCGGCGGATCGCGGCGGGGCTGCCCGCCGACGTGCGCCGCGACCCCGCCGTCGTCGAGGCGTACCTCGGGAGCGTCGCGTGACCGCCCCGGCTCCGTCGGCGGACGAGGCGTCCGGCGAGGTCCTGCTCGAGGCGCGGGGGCTCACGGTCCGCCACGGCAAGGTCGCGGCGGTGCGCGGGGTCGACCTGCGCGTCCGGCGCGGCCGGATCGCGACCGTCATCGGCCCGAACGGCGCCGGGAAGAGCACCCTCCTCGCCGCGGTCGCCGGGCTCCTCCCCGTCGCCGAGGGGGAGGTGCTCCTCGACGGACGGCGCATCACCGGCGATCCGGTGGAGGAGAACGCCGGACGCGGCCTCGTCCTCGTCCCCGAGACCCGCGAGCTCTTCACCGGCATGAGCGTCGAGGACAACCTCGTCCTCGGCGCGTTCCCGCTCCGGCGGGAGGGGCGCGTCGCGCGGCGGGGCCTCCTCGAGGAGGTCTACGGGATCTTCCCGCGGCTGCGGGAGCGCCGATCGCAGCGCGCCGGCACCCTCTCCGGGGGCGAGCGCCAGATGCTCGCCCTCGGCCGAGCGCTCATGGCCCGCCCCCGCCTCCTGCTCCTCGACGAGCCGTCGCTCGGGCTCGCGCCGCTCGTCGTCCGCGAGATCTTCCACGCGATCGTGGGGCTGCGGTCGCGCGGCGTCTCGATCCTGCTCGTCGAGCAGAACGCCCGGGCGGCCCTGCAAATCGCCGACGAG
The DNA here is from genome assembly GCA_963739565.1 of uncultured delta proteobacterium. Taxonomy (GTDB): domain Bacteria; phylum Myxococcota; class Myxococcia; order Myxococcales; family Anaeromyxobacteraceae; genus Anaeromyxobacter. Next base: position 1,063,264 of record CAVUBF010000004.1, read on the forward strand.
GGGTTCGTCCTCGAGACGGGCGAGGTCACCCTCGCCGGGAGCGCCGCGGCCCTCGCCGGCGACCCGCGGGTGGTCGAGACGTACCTCGGGCTGGCGCGCCCGGGCGCGTGAGCCGGGCGGAGCCTAGAACACGTCCTCGGGGGAGATGCGGACCGCGACCCCTGCGGCGTCACCGGAAGAGAACGCGGCCTGGCGCGCGAGCCGCGGGCCGAAGCGGCACGGCGCGTCGGGCGCGAGGAGGTTCCCCTTGCGGTCCTTCACCGGCTCGAAGATCACCCACGCGGCATAGACGCCGTCGCCGTCCGCGTCGCTCTCGGCGCAGGCGGCGAGGGCCTGCCGCCCGTCCTTCGTGACCCCGACCGCGACGGTGTACGCGTGGAGTCCGGCGCCGTCGCTGGGCCACCCAATCTCGCGGGCGGCCTCGGTCTCCTCGGCGGTCCAGGACACCGGCTGCGCCCCGGGCGCGCTCTCCTGGACCCGGACCTCGCGGTAGTTGCCGGTCTTCTGGCGGAGCGCGACCTCTGCGCGGTGCAGCGACTCGAGGGCCACCTTGGCGCGCGCGTCCTTCGCGCGGAGCTGGTACCGGAGGAAGTTCGGGATCGCGACGGCGGCGAGCACCCCGACGATCGCGACGGCGACGATCGGCCCGCCGGAGAGCCCGCCGCCGAAGGCGCCGAGGACCGGCGCGAGGACCACGCCGGCGACGCTGCGCCGCACGGGCGCCACCGTCCCGGGAGCGCGCAGCTCCTGGAGCGCCGCCACCCGCTTGCTGAGGAACGGGTGGGAGGACGTGAGCTCGAGGACCGTCGCCCAGAAGCCGCCCGCCTCGGTCCGCTGTGCGGCGAAGACCGCGAGGTCCACCTGCGCGGCGACGTGCCCGCCGGCGGCGAGCACCACGAGCCCCCGCATCGACTGCTCGAGGTCCTCGGCCGCGGCGAGGCCGCAGCGGTCGCAGGTGTACTCGCAGGCGCGGGAGTAGGCGGCCCCGAGCCACGGCACGAGCCGGTACGGGAGCAGGAACAGGTTCCAGGAGAGGTGTCCGGCGGCGAGGTGCCCGAGCTCGTGTCCCACGACGAAGTCGAGCTGGCGCGGATCGTGGCAGTGGTCGACGAGGTCCGAGAGGAGGACCACGTAGCGCCGGGAGAGGAGCTTCGTCGCGAAGGCGTTGAGGAGCCCGCCGCCGTTCACGACGTACACCTCCGGGAGCGCCGAGAGCCCCAGCCGGCCCGCGGCGGCGCGGACGCGCGCGTGCAGCTCCGGGAGCTGCCGCTCGTCGACGCGCACCCCGTTCATCCGGACGTGGGCGAGGTAGAGGGCGTGCGCGGCGAGGAAGAAGATCGCGCCGAGGAGCGCGTAGACGATGCCGATCATCGACACGACGACGGCGAGCCACGCGAGCCCGGAGAGGACGGCGCCGGCGAGGAAGAGGCGCCTCTCCTTCGGAGAGACGAGACGCGGGTCGAGAGCCATGGAGTCCCCCTGGTGGAGGGCTCACGCTAGCACGCGTCGTGAAGCAGGCAAGACGCTGGGTGTGGGGCTGACGGCGCGCCCGGGCGCCGGTGTGGGCGGCGGAGTCGGGGGGGCCGGGGGCAGGGCCGTCGCGCCGGGAGTGACCGCTCGAACCGCGCTATCGCCCCCGCGCGCTCGGCGTCCCGGCATCGGCTGGCCGCACTCGCCGCGACGGGCACGGTCAGCTCGGCTGGCCCCGACCCCGAGCCCGCGCCGAGGTCCTTCGCGGCCCGCAGCTCTTCGCGGCGCCGCGCAGCTCGATGGCCCCCGAGGAGAGCTACTTCGTCGTCCGCTCGGCGGGCGCCTGCGCGCCGGTCCCAGTCCCCTGCCCGGCAGGTGGAGCCGTCGCCCCGCTCCCGGTCCCCTGGCCGCCGGCAGGTGGCGCCATCGCCCCGCTCCCGGTCCCCTGGCCGGCAGGTGCCCCCTGGGGGGCCGACGCAGCAGCGCCCTGGCTCGCCATCGTGTCGCCCCAGCCTCCCTCGGCCATGGTCTTCACGAGCCAGTTGCCGTCCTTGCGGACGACGATCATCGAGCTGCGCGCCGTGATGGACTTCCCTCCACGGGTCATCGTCGCCTGGTCGTCCACGACGGCGAGCGAGTCGCTGAGCAGGACGATGTTCCGCTTGTGCGCGACCTTCATGTCCTTCATCGGCTGGGCGTAGAAGGGCCTCATCACCTCGGTCCACTTCTCGCGCGTCCAGGCCTCGCCCTTCCCCTCGCCCTTCTTGTCGTCCGTCATCATGGTGACCGGAAAGTCGACGAGCGCCGCGGCCCCCTCGAGGTCCCCGGCCTTCCCCGCCGCCTCCATGGCCTTGAGCAGCGCCTGGATCTCCTGCTTGTCCTTCGCCTCGGTCCTCACCTTGGGAGGAACCCAGTTCGCCATCGGATCGCCGGCACCGGTCGCCCCCGAGGTCCCCTCCGCGCCGCGCGCGAGCGCGGGAACGAGCAACAGCGCCAGCAGCACTCTGTTCATGACGTCCTCCCCGCGGCCGTGATTCGGCCAATGCTTCAGCCTGCGAACTCCGGGGCCGGAAGGTGATCTCCGCGTGCCGCTCGGATGGGGCCGCGTTCCGGTGGAGAGCCGAGAGCCCGGGCGTCCTGCCCGTGCGGGCGCCGCGCGCCGAGCACCCCGGACGAAGGAAGCCTCGACGGACGCCGTCAGGAAGCCCCTTGCGCGAGCGGTCGCCTGGCGGAGCCGTCCTGCCAAGCGGTCGTCCTGAGCTAGCGGCGCTGCCAGGGTCCGTTCGTCCTGAGCGTAGCGGCGCCGAAGGCGCCGCGGAGTCGAAGGACGCGGAGTCGAAGGACGCGGATGGGCAGGACGGCCAGCCAGTCACGGTCGTGGGTTGACCGCTCGAACCTTGCGCTCTGCCCCAGCGTCGCCGTCGGCGCCCCGGCATCGGCGGGCCGCACTCCGGATCGCGCGCGGCTCCGGGCGCGATTGGCGCGCCTCCCGAGTGAAACCGGTCGGCGCGCAGTTCCCGGCTGCGAGGCCGCGCGCGGAGGGAGAGGCGTTCGGCCTGCGCCTCCGCGAGGGGCGCCGCCGGCGCCGCGGGGCTCCGCGCGGCGGTTCGAGCTAGGGATGTGTGCCCCACCGGGCGAGCTCGAGGCTCGAGCGTACCTGCGCCCGCGCTCGAAAGGCAGGCGCAGGCGCAACCAGCGCCGCCGCCGCGGGACCGGAGGAGCCTCGCCGAGGCGGCCCCTCTCGGCCGGGCTCTCCGTGCGCGGCTGGCCAACGCGCCGGCGCGGCGACGCGGGCGACCGCAGGCGCGCAGCGCCACTGCGGTCGCCCTCGCGAGCCGCGCCCGTGAAGGCCGCGGATCCGCGCGCGACGCTCGTCGCGTTCCCGCCGAGGTCGGCTCCGACGGGCCCCGCGGCGGACGGCGCGCGCCTGCGCCGATCGCGGCGCGTGCAGGCCGTCGACAGGCTCCCCGGCAGGCTCGCTCAAGGCGACGGCGCGCTCCGTGTGCCCTTCGACTCCGCCTCGCCTTCGGCGAGGCTACGCTCAGGTGCGACGGGGCTGCTCGAGCCGCTCCTCAACAGCCTGTCAGTGCGACAGCAGCACCGGCGCGGTGAGCTCGTCGAGGCTGCGCCGCGTGGTGCGGCCGACCTTCGGGAACGGGACGCCGTGCCGCCCCCGGGCGCCCATCACCACGAGGTCCGCGCCGAAGTCGGCGCTCCGGTTGAGGACGACGTCGAGCACCTCGAGCCCGCTCGCCTTTGCCTCGCGCACCGCGAGGTAGGTCGGCTCCGCCTGCGCGACGATCCCGTGGGCGGCGAGGTGGCGGACCACCTCGCGGGCGGGCTCGTCGTCGTCCTGCACGCCGCCCCGCGAGCGCAGGTCGAGGACGTGGACCGCCTCCGCCGCGCGCATGAGCGGGAGCGCGTCGGCGAGGGCGCGGGCCGACTCGCGGCTGCCGAACCACTCGACGATGACCCGGCGGCCCACCTCGGCGTTGCGCCCGGCGGACGGCAGGAGCAGGACCGGCCGGCCGCTCTCGAGGAGCACCTTCGAGGCGAGGTCCTCCGGGACGCGGGGCTCGTCGGGGTCGGGCTGCCCCAGGATCGCGAGGTCCGCGTACCGGCAGAACCGGGCGGCGACGCCGCCGGGGTCGAGCTCGCCGTTCGGCACCTTCCAGAGGTCGTGCTCGAGCCCCGCCGCGCGCGCCTTTCCCTCGAAGCCCGCCGCCGTCGACGCGAGGTCCTCGCCGGGCGTGGGGCGAGGGCCGGCGCCGCGCGCGCGCCAGGAGTCGTCCTGCGCGAAGAGCGCCGTGAGCCGCGCGCCGAAGCGGCGCGCGAGGGTCACCGCGAGGTCGATCCGCCCGGCGCACCGCGCGCCGGCGTCCACGTGCACGAGCAGGTGCTTGTACATGTGCCCCTTCCGGCCGGACCCCGGGTCGGACTCCCCGGGGTGCGCTCGAATGCGCGATCCGTCGTCCCTCGCTCGTAACACAGCCCGGGTGGCGCCCGGAATCCGCGGGGTTGGGCCCCTGCGCCGGGGCGCGTCAACCCTCGGGAAGCAGGCCACATCCCCGCGGCGCCTCGCCGCATCGGGAATTCGCCCGAGGCCGCCTCGGGATTCGTTCTCGCGTGATACGGGACTCGTCCCAATACCGGCGGGCCGCGGGAAGCGAGAGACTCAGGATTGAAAGGAGGGCGACATGGCCAAGTACACGGGCGGCGAGAAGGTGAGTGGCGGGTACTACTGGAACACGCGCAACTGGGAGGTCGAGGTCATCTCCTCCGAGGGCGGGCGCCTCAGGGCGACCGACGGCGCACGGTACGTGAAGGTCCCGTTCCCGGCGCTCTTCGTCATCGTCCCGCTCCTCGGCGCGCTCTTCCTCATGTTCCTCCCCTTCGTCGGGTTCGCCCTCTTCGCCTACGCGATCGCGAGGAAGGTCACGGGCGGCGTGAAGAAGGGAGCGACCGAGCTCGCGGCCACGGTCCAGCCCGGCAACTTCGCGGCGGGGTCCGCCTACTTCACCGGCAAGCCCGGCGAGGAGGAGAAGAAGGCCGAGCCGTCGAAGAGCCCGAAGCTCGACGAGCTCGAGAAGGAGATTGCCGCCCGCAAGGAGAAGTAGGCGGCGCGCGCGACCAGCTCGAGCAGCGCGGCGGGGCCGGATTCGTCCGGCCCCGCTCTCGTGTGGCCCACCCTCCGTGGCGTCGCGCCAGACCGGACGGCTCGTCGCGCTCGCACATCGCCGCCCATGTGGGCGGCTGTCCGCTCCGGGAAAACGGTTCCCCTCACCACCTCGAGGCGTACCATGAACGCGCGACATCACGGTGCGTGCGGATTCGCGCTCGCCGGGCGCCCGCGAGGGCGAGCGGCTGCGATCGCCCGCATGGGAGGACGTCATGCACAGCGCGACCACGAAGCAGCGGATGTCCGCGCTGCGCCGCAAGCTCGGGTTCTTCGGCGGCGTGCCGAGGTGGGTGAGGGAACGCCGCGCGCGGCTTGCGCGGCTCGCGCAGACGGAGCTTCACGACGCGCTCGAGCTGGTCGCTGCAGACGCCGAGGCGCCTCCGGCGCCGGAGGCGCGCTTTCCCGAGCGAGCCGCCGAGACGGAGCACGCACTGCCGGGCATCGCGGCCCCGCGCGCGGCGGGGACCGAGCTCGTGCCTGCTCCCCTCGAGACGACGGAGATCGTCGCTTCACCGGACCCGCGCCGGCGCCCGCGCCGCTCCATCCGGCCCCTCGCCGTCCTGGTCGCGCTCGCCGCCGGCGTCGCGGGTGGCCTCGCGCTCCGAGTGGTGGCGCCGCGGTCCACGGTTCCCGCACCCACCGCTCCGGTCGCGGCCGCGGTCGCGCCTGCGCCTGCCGTCCTCGCCGCGACCCGTTCAGCGGAGCCCACCCCCGTCGCCTTCCCCTCCTCGACGCGCGCGTCGTCGGTCGAGGTCCGGCGCGGCGACACCCTCTGGCACCTCGCCGCCGTCCACCTCGGCGATCCCACCCGCTGGCCGGAGCTCCAGGCGGCGAACGCCGGCCGGATCATGGATTCCGGATTTCATCTTCCCCGGGCAGCAGCTTCGGCTGCCGCCGCCCCCGCGCTCGTAGGAGCGCTGACGCGAGGCAAGCGCCTGGCCTCGGGGGCAGCCGCAGTCCCGCTGCCCCCGGGGAACGCAGCCTCGAGCCCTCTCGGGGATCCGCTTCCTCGCCCGCCCCGTCCGGGCCCTCCTCGACGCGCTGCGGCGCCCGCCGCCGGTCGATACATCTGCCCGGCTGGCCGGCACGTGCCTGCCGGCGCGTCACCGCCGCCCCCGGGCGGCGCCTCGGGAGAGGGAGGGCACGATGGACTTCGAGAAGGAGGTCGAGGAGCTCCAGCAGTGGTTCGCGAGCCCGCGATTCCGGGGGATCAAGCGGGTCTACACCGCGCGCGAGATTGCCGAGCAGCGGGGCACCATCCGCCCGCAGTACGGCCTCGCCCGCGACGCGGCGGAGGCGTTCTACCGGCGGCTCCGGGAGCTCTTCGAGCAGAAGCGCTCGATCACCACCTTCGGCCCCTACTCGCCCGGCCAGGCCGTCGCGATGAAGAAGATGGGGATTCGAGGGGATCTACCTGGGCGGCTGGGCGACCTCCGCGAAGGGCTCGTCGCACGAGGACCCCGGGCCCGACCTCGCGAGCTACCCGCTCTCGCAGGTGCCCGACGAGGCGGCGCCCATCGTCCGAGCGCTCCTCACCGCCGACCGCAACCAGCTCCACGCCCGCGCCCGCATGTCCGAGGCGCAGCGGAAGGCGACGCCGGAGGTGGACTTCCGGCCCTTCATCATCGCCGACGCCGACACCGGCCATGGCGGCGACGCCCACGTCCGCAACCTCATCCGGCGGTTCGTGGAGGTCGGCGTCCCCGGCTACCACATCGAGGACCAGAAGCCGGGCGTGAAGAAGTGCGGGCACCAGGGCGGCAAGGTGCTCGTCTCCGAGGACGAGCAGCTGAAGCGGCTCTCCGCCGCCCGGTTCCAGCTCGACGTCATGGGGGTCCCGGGGATCCTCGTGGCGCGCACCGACGCGGAGTCGGCGACGCTCCTCGACGGCCGCAGCGACGATCGGGACCAGCCGTTCATCCTCGGCGCGACCCACCTCAACCTCCCCTCCTTCCGCGCCGCCTTCCTCGCGATCCTCCGGCAGTTCCGGCGGGCGGGCGTCGAGGAGCTGTCGGGCCACGAGCTGTACGCCCTGTGCGAGGAGGAGTACGCCGCCGCCGACGGGTGGCTGGCGCGGCTCGGCTTCGACAAGGCGATCGCCCAGACCGCCGCCGACCACGCGAAGGGCGTCATCGCCGGGGTCGACGCGGCCCTCGACAAGGTCTTCGACAAGCTCGTCGACGCCTGGCAGCAGGAGGCGGGGGTCTGCACCTACGCCGAGGCGGTGGGGAACGTCATCGGCTTCCGCGAGAGCGAGGGCGAGCAGCTCCCGATGACGCGCGCGCAGTGGATGGCCTTCGCGTCGCGCGCGCCCTTCTACCAGGCGCGGGAGAAGGCCCGCTCCCTCGGCGTCCACGTGCCCTGGGACTGCGAGCACGCGAAGACCCCGGACGGCTACTACCAGGTGCGCGGCGGCATCGAGTACGCCATCGCGAAGTCGCTCGCGGCCGCGCCCTTCGCGGACCTGCTCTGGATGGAGACCAAGACCGCCGACCTCGCCGACGCGAAGCGCTTCGCCGACGCGATCCACGCGGTGTTCCCCGACAAGATGCTCGCCTACAACCTCTCGCCGTCCTTCAACTGGGACACCACCGGCATGAACGACGAGCAGATGAGGCGCTTCCCGGAGGAGCTCGGGAGGATGGGCTACGTCTTCAACTTCATCACCTACGGCGGCCACCAGATCGACGGCGTCGCCTCGGAGGAGTTCGCGACCGCGCTCCGGCAGGACGGCATGCTCGCCCTCGCCCGGCTCCAGCGGAAGTTCCGGCTGCTCGAGTCGGGCTACCGGACGCCCCAGAGCCTCGTCGGCGGTCCCCGGGCGGACGCGGCGCTCATGTCCATCTCCGGGCGCACCTCCACCACCAAGGCGATGGGCCAGGGCTCGACGCAGCACCAGCACCTCGTCCAGACCGAGGTGCCGCCCAAGGTCCTCGAGGAGTGGCTCGACGTCTGGCGCGCGCACCACGGCGTCCAGGGCAAGCTGCGGGTGCAGCTGAGGCCGTACACCGCCGGGTCGGAGCTCCTCGAGCTGGCGCTCTTCTCGACGGACGGGGAGAAGAAGCTCAACGTCATCTTCGCGCACATCCAGGACCGGCGCGGCCGCGCGATCCTCTCCGTCCGCGACCAGAACAACTTCGACCTGTCGCTCCGCAAGAAGCGGCTCATGACCATCGCCCAGCTGTTCCTGTTCCACCGCTACAAGGTCGACTCGGCGCACTACGTCACGCCGACCGAGGACAACCAGCGGCAGGCGGAGGGCATGAGGTCCGAGGGGCTCTTCGGATCGGTGGTCCAGGAGGTCGGCGAGATCATCGTCGCCGACGTGGTCAAGGCGCGGGTGCAGGAGCTCGCCGCCCCGGACAAGAAGGCGCTCCAGGCCTTCGTCGCGCGCAGGTAGGCAGGCGGGCGCCGCGCCGCGCCGCGGCATCGGATGTCGCGGCGCGTCGTCGCACGTCGGGAGGGGCGCCCCGCGATTCTCCTGCCGGGGACTGTACGAGCCGCTCGGGCAATGGCATCGTCCCCCTCCTGCCATGACCGAGCGGCTCTCGAACACCGGGCGGTTCGACGGGCTCACCCCCGGCGAGGGCGAGCGTGCGCGCCGCCGCGGCGGCCTCCCGGCCCGCGCGTCCCGCGCCGAGGTGCTCGCGCTCGTCGAGACGGCGGCGGGGATCGCGGACGGCCTCGTCCTCCTCGAGCGCGCGCCGCTCGAGTGCGTGGCGGTGCTCCTCCGCGTCGACCCGCGCACCGTCGAGCGCGTGCGCGCCGCCCTCGAGGATCCCGCGGTGCGGGAGGAGGCGGCCCGCCGGTTCGTCGACGCGACCGCGTCCCGGCGCGCCGCGGCCGCCCCCGCGCCAGCGCCGCCCCCGCGGCCCCGCGACCCGGAGGCCCTCCTCGTCGCCGCGTCGACCCGCCAGGACGGCCTCGCGCTCCTCCTCTCCGCCGCCCCCGAGGCGGCGGCCGTCGCCTTCGGCGTCCACCCGGACCTCGTCCTCCGCGCCCGCGAGCGCGCCGGACCGCGGCGGCGCCCTCCCCCCGCCGGCGGGGTAGGCCGGCCACCGATCCAGGAGGCCACGTGATCGACGCGAGCCCCCGCCGCTCCCTCCCCGAGTCGGTCGTCGTCTGCGAGTGCTGGGCCCGCGACGGGCTGCAGTCGATGCCGGTCCTCGTCCCCACGGCGCAGAAGATCGAGATGATCGATCGGATCACCGCGGCGGGGTTCCGGAAGCTCGAGGTGACGTCCTTCTCGCACCCGAAGCTCCTCCCGCAGTTCGCCGACGCGGTGGAGGTGCTGCGGGGGATCCGCCGCCGGCCCGGCGTCTCGCACGTCGTGCTCATGCCCAACGAGCGCGGCTTCGAGCGGCTCGAGACCTGCCAGCAGGAGGGGTACGGGGCGGAGGAGATCATCCTCATGATCTCCGCGAGCGAGCGGCACAACCTCCTCAACTTCCGCATGGCGCACGCCGAGGCGATGGCGGAGCACGCCCGCATCATGGGCCGGGCCCACCGCCTCGGGGTCCGGATCATCGGCTGCGCCGGCACGGTCTACGGCTGCCCGGTCGCCGGCGACGTGCCCTACGCCGACGTCGCGAAGATCGTCCGCTTCTACCTGGAGGAGGGGGCGCAGACGATCATGCTCGGGGACACGACCGGCATGGCGAACCCGGTCCAGGTCCGCGAGCGGATCGCGGCGCTCCAGGCCGACTTCCCCCGGGCCGACCTCATCGCGCACTTCCACGACACGCGCGGCACGGGGATCGTGAACTCGGTGGCGGCGCTGGAGATGGGGCTGCGGTACGTGGACTCGTCCCTCGGCGCCATCGGGGGCCAGCCCGCGACCGGGAAGGCCAAGTACTCCGCCGGGTTCACCGGGAACGCCTGCACCGAGGACCTCGTGGCGGTCCTCGAGGAGATGGGGGTCCGGACCGGCGTGGAGCTCGCGGCCATGATCGACGCCGGCATCCGCGCCGAGGAGGTGCTCGGCCAGAAGCTCCGGTCGAACGTGATCCGGGCCGGGCCGGTCATCCACACCGAGTCGTCGCCGGAGAAGGAGCCCGGCGCGGCGCCGCTGCGGGGGACCTAGCGGACGTCGATCTGGCCCTGGAACATCTTCATCGCGCAGGAGTACCGGAGCGTGCCGGTGCGCGCGGGAGTGAAGGTGATGGTGACCGGCTCGTTCAGCGGGAGCTTCCGGTCGATCCCGTACTCCGGCAGCACGAGCTCGGTCGCGCAGGTCTCGTCGGTCGCCCTCGTCACGACCAGCGTGAGCGGCACCCCCGCCCGCGCCTCGACCCGCCACGGCTCGTACCCGTTCCGCGTGACGGTGATCCGGACCGGCTCGCCTGCCGCCGGCGCCTTCGCCTTGCACCCCGCCGCAGCGAGCGCAGCGGCGAGCAGCAGCGCGGTGCGTGTCATGCGCGTCTCCTCCGGAGCCTGGGTGTACCACCGCCCGGCGGCGTGGGCCGCGCCGCGGGAGGGGCCCTCTCAGGCCCGGCGGCGCCGCCGCGGCCAGGCCGCACCGGCGAGCGCCGCGAGCCCGATGAGCGCGGGCGCGACGCCGGAGCTGCCGCAGCCGCCGCTCGCCGGCGCGGCCGCGGACGCCGGATTTCCGCCGCCCGGCTCCGCGCCGGGCGTCGGGACCACTTCTGCGTCCGTCGCCGCCGGCGTACGGATCGTAGGTCGTCGTGCCGACGACGTCGCCGCCCAGCCCTCGCCGCAGGTGAGCGGTCGTCCACCGTCCGCGGCGTGAACGAGAATTTGATCCGGTGGTCGGTCGGCGTGCCGCCCGGACCGTAGTGCTGCTTTACCGCCGTCACCCACTCGCCTCGACCGGACTGTTGTCGGTGATGATGGGCGCGAAGTGGAGACCCGTTCACTCTCGCGCCGCTCGCGATGGTCGTCACCACCCCCGTGTCGAACCGCGTGTCGCTGATGTTCCAGCGGAACCCGGACTGGCGGAGGGCGGGACCGACTGAAGCATCACGCAGAGCGCGGTCGGACACGCGGGCGGTGATGACGAAGTCCGAGTCGAACGTGACGAAGCAGGGCGAGGTGATGGCGTACGTGAGCGTGGTGCCCCAGAGCGGGTCCGCCCGGTCGTCCACGTCTGCGTCCAGTACGTGCCGGCGGGGCAGCTCGGCGGCGGACTCCCCGCGGCCCGGGCGACGGCGGCGGCGAGCAGGATGGCGAGGGCTGGCAGCGTGCGCACGAGGTTCTCCTCGGGCGCCGTGCGCCCTATCCGGGGCGGACATTAGGAGATGCCTCGACTCTGGGTCAATCGATTCCGGGTGGGTCGATGTAGGACGAGCGGGCGCGCGACGCGGCGCGGGACTCCAGCGAACGCTAGTCGCCGCCCGCGTTCCCGCCCCGGCCGTGGCAGCGCGTTGCAGCCGCCGTAGGTGAGGTTGGTCATCGTCTGTGTCCCGACCTTCACCGTCGTCGGCGAGGTGATGAGCGGCGCGACCTTCCCGTAGCTCACCCCCCGGAACGTGCACGGGTTGCCGGGCGCGCAGAAGGCGAAGTTCCCGACCGCGTTGGTCCCCGTCGTGGCGCCGCCGAAGGTCACGTTCGTCCCCGCGGTGGATCCCCAGGTACCGGCCGCCGAGAACTTCGCCGTCGCCATGCCGCCGGGCCCGTGGCACGTCAGGCAGTCGGACCCGGGCGCCATGAGCGGCCCGATCGTCACCGACTCCGCGCGGTGGCAGACGTTGCACCCGCCATAGGTGATCTGGAGCGGAACCCCGGGGGTGCTCGAGTCCGCCATGAGCCGCCCGTTCACGGAGACGGTGAGCGGGAAGACCAGTCCCTCCGCCGTGTAGAAGTTCCCGACGTCATTCCCGCGCAGCGTCACGGTCTTGCCGCGGGAGTCCACGAGGGTGATCGTCGCGCCGCGCGCCCAGGTCCCGGCCACCGTCCAGGCGCGGGCGTCTTCGCCGCCGGAGTGACAGCCGATGCAGTCCTCGAACGGCCGCATCGAGGGCCCGTCGCTCGGGACGCAGGCCCCCGCGAGGAGGAGGGCGAGGGCAGCTGCTCTCTGCATCGGCGGTCCCCTTGCGCCCGGCGGGGCGCTCCCTCCGGGAGGGATACTGCGGCGTGAAACGCGGGTCGATTCCCTTCGAGGGCCGCCGCCCCCAGCGGGGTGAAGCCGGCGTCAGCGATTGCCGCTGCCGCCCGGTCCGTGACACCGGTTGCAGCCGCCGGACGGCGCGCCGCCCTCCATCGAGTTGCCGTTCACCGACGCCGGCTGCGGCGAGGTGAAGGCGATCGGCGTCGTCGAGGCGTAGAAGTAGAAGTTCCCGACTGAGTTGGCCGTGGTCGTGTGACCGGCGACGCGGATCGTCGCGCCGGGCGCGAACGTCCCCGCGGAGGAGAACTTCGTCGTCGCCACGCCGCCCGGACCGTGGCACGCGAGGCAGTCCTCCCCCGGCAGCATGAGCGGTCCGGTCGGACCGGCTACGACCGCCGACCCGTGACACTGGTTGCAGCCGCCATACGTCACCGCCGCGGGCATGCGCGCTCCGTCGACCACCGCAGTCAGCGGGAAGACGAGCGGCTCGGCGGAGTAGAAGTTCCCGACCTGGTTCGCGGTCAGCCCGACGGCCTTGCCCGTCGTGTCGGTGACGGTGACCACCGCGTCGGGCGTCCAGGTGCCCGCCACGCTCCAGCGCGTCGCCGCCGCCCCGTCGTGGCAGGCGAGGCAGTCCTGCCCGGGAGCCATGAGCGGTCCGGTCCCGGCCGCAGCGCTCCCGTGGCAGCGGTTGCACCCGCCATAGACCACCGGCTGCGGCATGGCGCGGCCCTCGACGCTCACCGTCAGCGGGAAGACGAGCGCCTCCGCGGTGTAGAAGTTCCCCACCTTGTTGCCGCGGAGCCCCACGGCCTTCCCGCCCGCGTCGGTGATCGTCACGTGCGCCCCGGGCCAGAAGGTGCCCGCCGCGGTCCAGCGCTGCGCCCGGGCGCCGTCGTGGCAGACGAGGCAGTCCTGCCCCGGCGCCATCGTCGGCCCTTCGGACGGCGCGGCGCAGGCGGCGGCGAGGAGCGACGCGGCGGCGATGCGGACGGATTCTCATCGGGTGCCTCCGGCGCCCGGCGCCCTCTCTCGCCGAGCGGGCACGACGTTGCGTCCGCCTTCGCGCGCCGGGGACACCCGCCCGGAGCGGCAACCCGAGCGACCGGCCGATCGGGCAGTCACCCATCGTCACGACGCCCGGAACCGGCGCCCGGCCGACTCGGACCGGGCTGCGTTCCCGACATCCGCGCACCTGCTGCTACTTCGTCGTCGAGCCCTGGTCGGTCGTGCCGCCCTTGCGCCGCCGACGCCGCCTCCGGTCGTCGAGCCGGACGCCTCAGGCCTGCCGGCGCGCGCCGCGGGCGCGGCCTTCCGCGACGCTCCCGGCCAGCCGTCCGCGGCAGAGGTCGATCCAGGCGCGGGTCGCGGGCGGGAGGTGGCGGTCGCGGTGCCAGATGAGCGCCACGTCCCAGGGGATCACCGGATCGGTGAACGGGATCGCCTTCACCTGCGCCGGGTCCAGCTGGCGGCAGATCGTCTGCGGCAGGAGCGCGACGCCGATGTTCGCCGCGACGAGCGCGACGATGAAGTCCCAGTGGGAGCTCTCGCTCGCGACCTGGGGCTTGAACCCGGCCCGCCGGCAGGCCTCGATGATGTGCCCGTGGAGCGCGAACTCCGGGCGGTAGAGGACGAAGGGGGTCGCGCGGAGCTCGCGCAGCGCGAGGGTGCGGCGCCGGGCGAGGGGGTGCGAGGGGTGGAGCACCGCCTGCAGCTCGTCATGCACGAACGGCATGGTTCCGAAGGTCTTCTCGTCGGTCGGGAGCACCACCGCGCCGACGTCGAGCTCGCGGTTCGCGACGAGCGCCTCGATGTGGTGGGACCCCTCCTCCCGCAGCTCGAGCACGATGCCGGGGTGGGCCACGTGGTACTCGGCGAGGAGGGGCGGGAAGAACGCGACGCCCACGATGGGCGGCATGCCGATGCGAAGCCGCCCGCGCCGCAGCGTCGCGAGCTCGCCCACCTCCTGCTCGATGCCCGTCATCGCGTCGAGCACGCCCTGGGCCCGCTCCAGGACGATGCGGCCGGCGTCGGTGAGCCGCACGCGGCGCTTCTCGCGCAGGAGCAGCGGCGTCCCGAGCTCGTCCTCGAGCGCACGGACCATCTTGCTGATGGCGGGCTGGGTGACGTGAAGCGCCTCGCTCGCGCGCGTGAAGTTCTGCTGGCGCGCGACCTCGACGAAGTACCGGAGGGCGTGGACGTCCATGTGCGCTACCATTCCTTTCGGGCATGGTAACCATAGCATGAATGCATTTCCCTCATGACTCGAACTGGGCTACCTTCCGCGTCGCTCGGGAGCCGGAACCGGACCCGAAGCCAAGGAGAACGGAAGTCATGAAGATCGAAGAACTGCTGCGCGATGACGAGCCGGCCATCCTCGAAGAGGCCGTGCGAACCACCGCGCTGCTCTCGCACTACCGCCGCGACGGCGAGGAGGCGACCCGACGTCGCGTCCAGGCGCTCTACCGCGCCGTCGCGCGGGCCGTTCGTGCCCGCGATCTCGACGACCTCCTCGCCCACGCCGGGCGCATCGCCCGGGAGCGGTTCCAGGGCGGGTTCGAGCAGGCCGAGGTCGAGGCGGCCTTCGCCACCCTCGAGGAGTCCATCGAGCGCCGGGCCCTCGCCCGGATGCCGAAGGACGAGCTCGCCTGGGGCCTCGGCCTCGTCGCGACCGCCCTCGGGCACGCCCGCGCCGAGCTGGGCCGCACCTTCGGGACCCTCGCCCACGGCTCGCGCCTGGGCGCCATCGACCTGACCTCCGTCTTCACGCGCTCCGAGGAGAGCGGACGCTCCGTCGAGGAGCTCGTCTACCCCGTCTAGCTTCAGCGGCCGTCGCCCACGACGTCCGGGCGGTCCGCGCCCGCGCCTGCACGGGGGCGCGGGCGCGTGACCGCCGTTTCGTTCTTCTCACCGAACGTGACACCCGTGCGCAGCCGTGCTCTCCTTGCCGTCTCGGAGGGCACATGGTCTTCGTAGGCTTCTCGACCCCGCGGCGCTGGAACCCGCTCTCGGCGCTCATCCGCGCCATGACCCGGTCGCGGACGAGCCACGCCTGGCTGCTCGTCGAGGACCCCGCCTTCCGGCTGCGGCTCGTCCTCGAGGCCCACTCCTCGGGGTTCCGCCTCGTCTCCTTCACCCGCTTCGTGAAGGACAACGTCGTCGTCGCCCTGGTCGAGCCCGCCCACGACGTGGAGCGGGGGCTGCCGGCGGCGGGCGAGTGGCTCGGCGAGTCCTTCGACGTCCTCGGGCTCGTCGGGATCTTCCTCACCCTGGTCGCGCGCTGGTTCCGGCAGCGACCGTGGCGGAATCCCTTCCCGACCCCGAGCGCCCTCTTCTGCTCCGAGGCGGTGATCCGGACGCTGCGCGCCGCCGGGTATCCCGGGAGCGAGGCGCTGCCGCCCGAGGACACGACCCCCGCGGAGCTGCTCGCGTTCCTGGAGACCGCTCCCGGCTGCGTCGTCCACCGCCGCGACGACCTCCGGCTCTGGCGTCACCTCGCCGCGTCCCGCCCGGCCGGCGCGGCGGCGCCCGAGGCCCCTGCGGCCGCTCCGCCCGCGGCCGCGTAGCGCACGCGCGCTGGCGCCCGCGACAGCGCGCCGCGCGTAAACGAACTTTCCTCCTGGTGCTCATCGGGAGCGCGTTGCAAGGGCCGCCGTCTTGGTACGATGAGTGCGGCTCGCCGTTCGTGAGGGGCGAAGACGGGCGATGACGCGATCGAATCCACCGACTGCTCTCGAAGGAGCGAACGGCGCGCGCCCGCGCGGCGCTCTCCGTCGGCTTCGCCGTGCTCGTCGCCTTCTGGATCCTCGACGCCAGCGTCGACTGGGTCCTCGAGCGCCGCACGGGCCCGTTGCTCGACCATCTCGTGCGTCCGTCGCTGCGCGAGACCTGGATCCGCCTCCTCGTCGCGATCTGCGCGACCCTCATCTGGCGGGCGCGCCTCGCCCGCGAGCGCTCCCGCCTGCTGTGGGCCGCCCTCGACGCGGCTCCGGACGGGGTCCAGATCACCGGCGTGGACGGGCTGATCGCGTACTCGAACCGCTCGGTGGAGACGATCTACGGCTGGACCCCCGAGGAGCTGCAGGGCCGGCACGTGAACGAGATGAACGCCGACCCGACCTTCGCGACCCGCGAGATCCTCCCCGCCATCCAGCGACACGGGCACTGGCAGGGCGAGCTCGAGGTCCGGCACAAGGACGGCCACGTCTTCCCGATCTGGCTGACCACCTCCCTCGTGATGGGCCCCGGCGGGGGGCCCCTGGCCGCCATCGGCGTCATCCGCGACATCTCGGAGCGCAAGCGCGCCGAGCGAGAGACCTGGGAGTACGCCCGGCGCCTCGAGGAGGCGACCGGGCTCAAGGACCTGTTCGCCGACATCCTCCGCCACGATCTCCTCGGCCCGGCGGCGACGGTGCAGCTCTCCATCGAGTCGCTCCTCCGCCGCGCTCCGGATCCCGCCGCCACCCGGCGGATCCTGGAGACGGCGCGCCGGAGCTGCACGAAGCTCATCGAGCTCATCGAGGGGGCGGCGAAGTACGCGAAGCTGTCCACCGCCCAGGGGATCGAGTTCGGCACCCTCGACCTCGGGCCGCTGCTGCGCGAGGTGGTCTCCGACTTCGAGACCCGCGGCCGCGAGCGCGCGATCCGCGTCCTCCTCGACGCCCCGGGGTCGTTCCCCGCCCGCGCGAACCCCATGATCGAGGACGTGTTCGAGAACCTGCTGTCGAACGCCGCCAAGTACGGGCCGGAGGGCGGAACCGTCTGGATCCGCGTGGACGACGACGCGACGCGCTGGCGGGTGTCGGTCACCGACTCGGGCGAGGGGATCCCGGACGCCGACAAGGAGAAGGTGTTCCTGCGGTTCGAGCGGCTCCGCAAGGAGGGCGTCAAGGGGAGCGGCCTCGGCCTCGCCATCGCGCGGCGCATCGTGGACCTGCACGGCGGGCGGATTCTGGGTCGAGGACGCGCCGGCCCGGGGCGCCCGCTTCTGCGTGACGATCCCGAAGGCGGGCTCCTCCACTCCGGCGCCCGTGAGCCCGACGCCTCGGCCCACGGCGCCGCCGGCGGCCTGAGCGGGCTGACCGGCCCGAGCGGACCGGGCGGGCCTCAGGGCGCGGGGAGCGCCGCGAGCGCCGCCCGCGCGCGGGCGAGGAACGGCGCGCCGGCGCGCTCCGCTGGGCGCAGCGCCGCGCGCCACCGCACGAGGAAGGCGTAGGTCTCGGCGAGGTGGTCGAGCCAGGCGAGCGCGTCGAAGGCGGCGCCCCGCGCCACCACCCGGGCGTTCCAGCCGGCGACCACCTCCGCGTAGAGGGCGGCCTCGCGCTCCTCGCGGGCGAGGGCGACGCGCCAGGAGACGCCCCGCATCCTCGCCGCCGGCCACGCGCCGCCCGGGCACGGGATCCCCTCCCGCGAGATCACCCCCGCGCCGGCCCGTGCCGCGGGGAACCGCCGGCACGCGCGGGGACGGAACGCGTAGGCGCCGCAGCGGCCGCGGCCGCCCTCCTCGCTCAGGAACGCGCACGGCGCGCGCGGGTGGCAGGCCTGCGCGGCGAGGACGAGGTCGTGGGTGGGCCCGTCCGGAGCGAGGAGGAAGCCGGACGGCGTCGGCTCCGGCTGCGCCGCGCAGGCGACGAGGCGGTGCATGGGGATCCCCGACCGCTCCGCGAGCCGCCAGGCGTCCTCGCCGGTGAGCGGCACGACGTAGACGCGGCAGCAGCGCGCGTCGCACGCGTCGCAGGGGCCCGCGGTCGTCACGCGGGGATTGTCGCACGCGCCGGGGCGGAGGCGCTCCCGGGTGCGGCCCGCGCAGCGGCGGATGCCCCTGGCGCCGGCCGGCTACGGCCCGGCGACGATCCGGACGATCACGTCCTTCTCCGCCGGGCAGGTCCCGCGCCCGTCGCAGTTGCTCGTCGTGACCCAGACCGCGCCGTCCGGGCCCTGCACCACGTCGCGCACGCGCCCGAGCCCCGACGGCGGATCGCCCGCCAGGTAGACCTCGTGGGCCGCGACCCGCCCGTCGGGACCGACGACGACGCGGTGGAGGTGGCGCGACCCGAGGGTGCCGACGAGGAAGCTCCCCCTCCACGCCGGGACGGCGTCGCCGCGGTACACGCTCCCGCCACCCGGCGGCATGGCCTCGACGAAGGCGAGGACCGGCGAGGTCACGCCGGCGAGGACGTCGCAGCGCCACGCGGTCGGCCAGCCGAGGTCGGCGCCGGCGCGGGCCACCGTGACCTCGTCGCCCCCCTGGCGGCCGAGCTCGCCGCTCGGGCCGTGGTCCGCGAGGATCAGGGTCGAGTCGTCGAGCCAGTCGAACGCCTCGAGGTTCCGCACCCCGCGCATGAACACCGGGCTCCCTGGGACCGGGTTGTCGGCGGGGACCTCGCCGTCGGTGCCGATCCGCAGGAGCTTGCCGTTCGGGCTCTCGACATCGCGGGACCGCTCCGGCTTCCGCGCGTCGCCGGTGCCGACGTAGAGCCGTCCGTCCGGGCCGAACCGGATCCTGCCGCCGTCGTGGAACGACGCGCCGGAGACGCCGTCGAGGAGGACCTTCTCGAGCCTCGCCGAGCGGCCGTCGGCCGCGAGGGCGTAGCGCAGGACCTGGTTCACCGGCGCGCCGCCTTCGTCCACCGTCGCGTAGACGTAGAAGCGCCGGTTGGCCGCGAACCGGGGATCGACGGCGATGCCCAGCAGGCCGCCCTCGGCGCCCTCGGCGACGGACACCTTCACGGTCGTCACGGGGTTCGGGTCGAGGACGCCGCCGCGGAGGATCCGGACGCGACCCGGGCGCTCCGTCACGAGGGCGTCGCCGCCCGGGAGGAACGCGATGCCCCAGGGGACCTCCAGCCCCGAGGCGACCCGCTCCACGCGGATCGGGACCGCGCCGGCGGGCCCGAACCCGCGCTCGACGAGCGTGCAGCCCGGCGCGCGGGCAACCGGGTCCGCGGCGCACGCGGGCGCGAGCACGGCGAGGACGGCGATCGCGGCGAGCCCGGCGCTGGCGTCGCGCATCCACCGGGTCATGTGGGGGCCGCGGGCGGCCCGGCCAGGTCCGGCCGGGGGGTCCCGCCGCTCGCCGCCGGCGCGTCGGGCGGGAGAGGCCCGCGCAGCTCGTGCTCGAGCCGGCGCTGCTCGGAGGTCTCGGTGATGAGCCGCGCGCCGCGCGTGAAGGTCGCGTAGGACCACGCCCACTCGAGGAGGACCGCCACGCGGTTCCGGAACCCGATGAGGTAGGCGATGTGGACCCCGAGCCAGGCGAGCCAGGCCGGGAGGCCGGTGAGCTCGACGCCGCGGACCGTCCCGACGGCGGCCGCCCGGCCGATGGTGGAGAGCGTGCCGCGATCGCGGTACCGGAACGGCACCGTGGGGAGGCCGCGCAGGACGCGGGACGCGTTCCGCGCGGCGCGCCGGCCCGCCTGGATCGCCGCGGGCGCGACGCCCGGGACCGGGGCGCCGTCCTGGACGGCCCGCGCCAGATCGCCCGCGACGAAGACCTCCGGGTGGCCCGGGATGGAGAGGTCCGGCGCCACCTCCACGCGGCCGCTCCGGTCGAGGGGCACCCCGAGCGCGCGACCGAGGGGCGAGGCCGCGACGCCCGCGGCCCAGAGCACGACGCGGGCCGGGATGGCCTCGTCCCCGATCTCGACGCCGCCGGGCCCGAGGCCGGTCACGCGCGTTCCGGTCCGGACCTCGACCCCGAGCTCCTCGAGCTGGCGGCGCGCCGCCGCCGAGAGCGACTCGGAGTACGCGGGGAGGACCCGCGGCGCGAGCTCGAGGAGCACGACCCGGGCGCTCTCCGGCGCGATGTGCCGGAAGTCGCCCGCGAGGGTGTGGCGCGCGATCTCCGCGAGCGCGCCCGCGAGCTCGACGCCGGTCGGCCCGGCGCCGACCACGACGAAGGTGAGGAGCGCCGCGCGCGCCGCCGGGTCGGCCTCGCGCTCCGCACGCTCGTAGGCGGTGAGGACCCGGCGCCGGATCTCCAGGGCGTCCTCGAGGGTCTTCAGCCCCGGCGCGACCGGCGCCCACTCCGGGTGGCCGAGGTACGAGTGGGTCGCGCCGGTCGCGAGGACGAGCGCGTCCCAGCCGATCCGGCCGCCGTCGGCGAGCTCGAGGGCGTGGCCCGCGAGGTCCACGCGGGCCACGTCGGCGAGGAGGACCTCGACGTTCGCCTGCGACCGGAGCACGTGCCGGATCGGCGCGGCGATGTCCCCCGGCGAGAGCGCCGCGGTGGCGACCTGGTAGAGCAGCGGCTGGAACAGGTGGTGGTTCCGCCGGTCCACCACCGTCACCCGCACGTCGCGTCCCGCGAGGGCGCGCGCGGCGGAGAGCCCCGCGAACCCCGCCCCGACCACCACGACGCGCTTCGCCGCGGGGGACGGGCGCGCCCGCACTGCGGCCCGGCGCAGCACGAGCGCTGCCGCCCCGGTCGCAGCCACGATCCCCGCCGCCACCCTCCACGCCCCGCGCACCCGCCCCTCCCGGCTCGAGCGGAAAGCTATTCACCCGGACCCGCGGCGCGGGTCCGGCGGGCGAAGGAGCGCTCGATCGGCTCACTCGAGCGGGACGGGCGCGCCGCGCCCGTAGGCGGTCGCGAGCGTCGGATCGGCTAGGAAGACCGCCGCCATCCCGGTGACGTCGCGCATCCGGCCGTCGAGCCCCCGGGCGGCGAGCGCACCGGCGAGCGCGCCGAGCGCCGCCTGGTAGACCTCGCGCTGGAGCAGGTCCATCCGGACGGATCCGCCCTCCCCGTCGTCCTCCCCCCGCTCGGAGATGGCGTGGCGGCAGTCCGCGGCGTCGAGCGACGAGACCGAGCGGCAGGCGAGGGGGCGGACCGGGTGGATGGTGCAGGAGGAGGCGTCGTCGAGGAATGGGCAGGCGAGCCGCTCCCGGATCCGCTCGCCGTCGTCGAGCCACCGGACGCGGTCGTGGAACGAGAGGAGCGTGTGCGCCGCGCCGCGCGCGCCCTCGGCGCCGAGGCGCCCGCGCAGGAACGCCGCGACCGCGGCCCCCTCCACCGGGAGCGTCCCGACGTTCACGGTGCAGCAGACGTCGCAGCCCGGGCGGCAGGCCGGCGCGACGCGGGTCCGGGCCCGGAGCGCCGTCTCAATCCGGCGCTCGACGAGATCCATGAGGACCGCGAACGTCTCCTCGGACGGCAGGATCGCGGCGAAGAGGTCCTCGACCAGCTTCGTGACGTCATCGGCACAGCGCCCGGCGACGTCCTCGTCCATGGATTTCCCTCGCCGCCATCCTGGCACGCCCGGGCCGCGGGCGCGGCAGGCGTTCCGCCGCAGGCCCCTGCAAGCGCCGTGCGGCCCGCGGCGGCGCGTTGATCGCCGCGGCGGTCCCGGCGAGACTCCGTCCCGTGCCGACCCTGCGCGCGTGGCTGGAGGAGGGCCCCTTCACCCTCGGGCTCTCCTCCGGGTTCTTCGGATTCTTCGCCCATGCGGGCGTCGTCTCGGTGCTCGAGGCGGAGGGTCTCCGGCCGTCGCGGATCGTCGGCTCGTCGGCGGGGGCCCTGGTGGGCGGACTGTGGGGCGCGGGCGTCCCGGCGGCGCGGCTGTGGGAGGAGCTCCTCGCGCTCCGGCGCGCCCACTTCTGGGACCCGTGGCCCGGGCTCGGGTTGCTGCGCGGCCGGCTGTTCCGGGCACGGCTCGAGGCGATGCTCCCGGTCGGCACCTTCGAGGAGTGCCCTACGCGTCTCGCCCTCTCCGCGTTCGACGTGCTCGGGTGGCGGACGGCGGTCCTCGACGCGGGGCGGCTCGCGCCGGCGATCCACGCTTCCTGCGCCGCGCCGGCGCTCTTCCAGCCGGTCCGGATCGGCGGCCGGCTCTACGCGGACGGCGGCGTGCTCGACCGGCACGGCCTCGCCGGCGCGGCCGGCGACGCCCGGGTCCTCTACCACCACCTCACCTCGCGCTCGCCCTGGCGGCGCCGGACCAGCCCGGCCCTCCGGATCCCGGAGCGGCCCGGGCTCCGCGCGGTGGCGCTCCCGGACCTTCCGCGGCTCGGGCCGTTCCGGCTCGAGCGCGGGCGGGAGGCGATGGAGCGCGCCGCCGACGGGATGCGCGCCGCGCTCGAGGCGCGGGTCTAGCGCAGCTTTCCGGTGCCGTCATTCAGGTGCGGCACGAGCTCGGGCACGAGCCCCGTGTTGGACCAGTCGCCGACGAACAGCAGGGCGTCGTCCGGCGAGCCGTCGGCGAGCCGTCCGAGGCCGATCGGGAACCCGCCCGCGCCGAGCCGCTGGACCAGCTCGTAGCCGGTGGCGCTGCGCCGGAGGACGCCGGTGCCGCCTCCTGTGATCCCGCCCTGGCTGCCGCCGCCGCCGACGACCGCGTGGAAGGCGGTGGTCGGGTCCGCGTCCATCCGGCCCATCTGCGCGAGGAACGGGTAGAAGCCGAGGGTGGGCGCCCCCGTCGTCGAGACGCCGTTCTTCGTCACCGTCCACTTGGAAGGCTCAGTGGGGAAGTTCCCGGGCGAGACCTCGATGGCGTAGAGCTGGTCGGTCGCGAAGAGGTAGACCGCCGAGCCCTCCTGCGTGCCGGTGAGGTTGGCCGAGCGCGCGTCGATCCGCCCCACCATCGCCGTGCGGAGGCGTCCGCCGCCCGCGACCGGCGCCGAGTACGCGGGATCGGGGCTCACGGTCGTGGAGGTGAGGAGCACCCAGTCGCCCCATACCGGCGCGCTGGCGTCCGCCGCCGGCTTGGCGTCGACGTGGGAGAGCATCGTCCCCCAGACCGCGAATCGGTAGGTCTGCGACCCGCCCCCCGACTCGTAGCTGCAGGCCACCGACACCGCGGCCTGACCAGGGGGGAGATCGCGATCGCGGGCGATGGGGAGAGCCCAGCAGTCGCCCGGGTACTTGTGGACCGAGTCGAGGGGCGGCAGCGGCTTTGCCACCACGTCGACGACACGGCCCTGGTCGCGCTGGACGAGCAGCGCGCGCGGGAGCATGCCGCTTCCCTTCTGGCCGAAGGTGATCGCGTCGATGCCGGGGGAGGCGGTATTGAGGTCGGCGGGCCAGAGGAAGAAGCTCGCCTCCGCGGGGCCACCGCTGGCGTTCGTTCCGGTGAGGAGGATGGCCGGGTCGAAGGTACCGTCGTTCCGGCTGCGGAGGATCCCGAACTTCCCGGACTTGTCCTGGAAGAAGACCGAGGGGGTCGTGGTGCCGAGGTTGCCGACGTAGTCGCCGGACGCGGCGGCGGACGGTGACGCGGAGGAGATCTGGCCGCCCCAGGCGAGCATCCCGCCGCCGCCCCAGAGCACGGACATCCCGGCGCCGCTGCCGTTCGCGACCACCGCGTCGACGAACCCGTCGCCGTCGAAGTCACCGGCGACGGCCGGGAACGCGACGCCGCGCTGGTGGACGAGCTGGCCGAACACGCCCCCCGTCGCGGAGCTGTTCGCGCCGTCGCCGAGGAGCAGCTGCGCCGTCGCGCCGTAATCGCTCGCCACGAGGAGGTCGGGGACGCCGTCTGCGTTGACGTCGGGGAGGCAGACCGCGTTCACCCCGAAGGGCAGCGACGCGACGCTCTCCGGCGTCGTGAAGGAGGAGAACATGCCGCCGGGCGCGAGGGAGAACGCGGTGACCACCCCGTCGTCGCCGCTCCAGGAGTAGTACACGGTCCGCACCGCCGCGGCCGTCGAGGGGGTCCCCACCACGGCGCCCATCGCGACGAACCCGTCCACACCCGCGCCGCCCGTGTTCGGGTCGAGGGAGTCGACCCACGGCGACGCGGGGTTGCGCACGAGGAAGATCCGGCCGCGGCGCGAGCTCCAGATCCACGAGGCGGACCAGGATCGCGTCGGAGGTGGCGCCGGGCACCCGGACCACCTGGAAGCGGGACTGGTAGATCCCGCGGTCCGCAATCTCGAAGGAGTACTCGGTCCCGGGCCAGCCGTGGACGGCGTTCCCGAAGTCGCCGCCGCCGGTGCCGAACGCGAAGTAGAGCTGTGCCCCGGAGGTGCCGTCCGCGGTGCGGTTGCCGTCGGTGTCGAGGATCCAGGCGACGTCGAGCTCCCCGTCGCCGTCGAAGTCGCCGATGCCCATGGCGATGGGGTTGTGGTTGTTCCCACCGCCCGTGCAGTCGGGACAGAACCCCTTCGCCTTCACGCACACCGGCCGCTTCGGCTGCGGGTCTCCGACCTTCCAGTCCATCCGCATGAGCCAGGCGTCGGCTTGGGTCATGGTCCCGTCCTGGCAGCGGTACGGCCCCGGCGAGTAGACGGTGGTCTGCACGGTGTCGGCGTCGTAGCCGGGGCCCCAGAACTGCCACGTGCTCGTCGGCGCGTCGAACCGCGCGGCGCCGTTCCGGAATCCCCCAGTTCGTGGTGACCTGGTGGAACATCGAGCCGTACAGGTTCTGGTACGCCGGGTCGTTGTACGCGTTCACGGACTGCTGGGGGCCGCCGCCCGCGAGCGCGGACTGCGACAGGTAGCCGGCGAGGTCGGGGGCGAGCGCCCAGAAGTCCGGCGCGGGGCAGAAGGTCCCGTTGTTCTGGCAGTTGCGGTCGCCGCCGACGAACGCGACCGACTGGCGGCCCGACCGGGCGAAGTCGTCGACGAAGGCGGGGGCGCCGGCCGCGGCGAGGAAGTAGCTCTGCAGCCACGGCTCGGTCGTGTCGAGCATCATCCCGGTGATGACCTTCGACGAGTTGTCGCCGCTCATGGTGAGGACGACGTCCTGGCTGCCGTCACCGTTCAGGTCGCCGACGGTGCAGCCGCGGACGCCGGACCCGATGGCGAGCGGCAGGGGCCCGACCTTCGGGCCCGCGAGGACCGCCGCGGGCGCCGAGGTCGCGTCGGTGGCCTGGAGGAAGTCGACCGCCCCTGGGCTGAACCCCGGCAGGTACTCGCCCGTGAAGGCGTTCACGGACCCATGGCTGCGGTTCCCCCCGTTGCCGCCGTTCGTCCGGCGCGGGTCGGTGGCGGGATTGCCGGCGTTCGCCGCGATGCGCGTCGCGAAGCCGAAGGTGTAGGGCGGCTTCCCGCCGGAAGCGACGAGCTGGGCGGCCCGGCCCGGGAACACGTCGGTCGAGTCGAGGGCGAGCCGCAGCCGCGCGCCGACGGGGATGGTGAGGACCGCGGTCTGCGGGACAATCGCGGAGTCGGTCACCGTGACGACGTCGCTCGTGATCGCGTCGGGATCGGGATCCCCCGCCCGGTCGCCGGCGACGTCAGATCCCGCTCGCCGGCGAGACCATGTATGCGTTCCCGAGCCAGGCGCCGGCCCGATGGCGAACGTGTAGGGCGGCTGGCCCCCGAGGGCGATGACCGTCACCGCCTCGCTCGGCGCGACCGGGCGCGTCTCGGACCGGTAGAGCTGCAGCGCCGTACCGACGTGGATCTCCCCTTTCGCCTGGGCGCCGAACTGATCGAGGACGAGGACGGTGTCGGTGGTGTCGCCCGCCGAGCCGGCGAGGTAGACGCCCGCGATGTTCACGTCGCCGCCGGAGCCCGACACGCCCTGCGTGAAGGCGTACTGTCCACCGCCGCCGGTCGCCTGGAACGAGATCCGGCCGCCCGGCACCGTCCCGGTGAACGCGGGCGTGATCGCGATCCGCTGCCCGACGCTCACCGTCGCGGTGGCCTTCGCGTCCCGCGCGTCGGTCACCTCGACGACGTCCTGGGCCGAGCCGCTCGCGCCCGCGGTGTAGACGCCCGACGGGTCGATGGAAGCGCCCGGACCGGAGAGCTGTCCGCCCTGCGTGAACGCGAACGTGTAGGGGCCCGTGCCCCCCGCCGCGACGAAGGTCACCCCCTGCTGCGGGGCGACGCTCTGGAACGAGGGGACGATCCCGAGCGCCTCGGCCGACGGCCTGGCCGGGACCGCGAGGTCACGCGAGCAGCCGCCGGCGAAGGGCGCGAGGGCGAGGGCGAAGACGACGGCGCGGCGCATGCGGCCTCCTGGAGGAGGCCGATGCTAGCAGCCGGGTATGCGCTCGTGCGAGGGCCCGCCCGTCCCGCGCTCGGGCGACGGGCCCTCACCCCGGGAGAACGCGTCTCACCAGGTGTCGTCGCCGTGGCACCCGGTGCAGGCCCGGGTCGTCGGGTTCCAGGCGGTGATCCGGTTCCCGACCTGCTTCGTCCCGTTGAGGTGGGTGGCGGCGTTCACGGTCGTCCGGGTGTACCCGGGGTGGCAGTCACCGCAGGAGCGGCTGGAGTGGTTCCCGTGGTTGCCGGTCGAGGGCGGCAGCCCGTGACAGGTGGTGCAGGTCGCGACGGCGGTCGACACCCAGCTCACGTTCCCGCCGGTGCCGCCGGTGAACGCGCCGTGGCAGTAGACCGAGCTGCACGAGGCGGCGGTGGCGGAGGTGCGCGTGTAGCCTGCCGCCGCGCCCCCCGTCTTCGCGAGGGCGCCGAGCGTCACCTCTGCGAGGCCGTTCCCGTCGATGTGGGAGGCGTCGGTGATGACGTTCGAGCCGGTCCGGTCGGGGTGGCAGGCCGTGCAGGCCGGCGTCGCCATGAGCGTCGTCCCCAGGTGCACCGCGTGGGCGCCCACCGAGACGTTCGTCACCGCGGTCCCGCCCTGCGTGTCGACCGGCGGGGAGGCGAGGCCGCTCGTCCGGTTGCCGTGGCAGAACGTGCAGGTCGTCGACCACGAGGCGAAGCCCGCCGTGGTGTGGCACGCCGTGCAGGACCGGGCGGTCCCGCCGACGCCGTCGAGGCTCGCGCCGTGGCAGCTCTTGCACGAGGTGAGGCCGCCGCGGTTCGCGGCGTAGCCGTGCTGCTCCTTCGCGAGCCAGCCGGCGGGGTGGCCGCCGCTCGACTCGACGGTGCCGTCGAGGTGCAGCGCCGGGTTCACCGACGTGGCGGTGTAGCCGTCGTGGCAGCTGCCGCAGGCCGTGGAGGTCGTGTGCGGCGACGGCGGCGGGATCCCGTGGCAGGTGCCGCAGGCCGCCTGCGCCGAGCCGCCCGTCCACGAGGGCGCCGGGATGCTGCCGCCCGCCGCGAGGGTCGAGCCGTGACAGTAGGTCGAGGCGCAGGTGGCGCCGTTCCAGACCGGCGCCGCGCCGCTGCGGATCGCCGCGGGCCCGAACGTCACCGTGGGGGAGCCGTCGAGGTGGGAGAGGTTGGCCGGGACGGCGTGGCAGGTCGCGCACGCGACGGCGGGGCCGATGGCGCCACCGGTGAGGTGACGCTGGTGGGCGCCCACGGCGCGGTCGGTCGTGAGGGTCTCGCCCTCCGTGCCGCGGGGCGGCGCCGCCGAGGCGAGGTTCGCCGGGGCGTACGTCGTGAGCCTGGTCCCGTGGCAGAACGTGCAGTTCGACTGCCACCCGGCGTAGCCGTCGCGGGTGTGGCAGGTCTCGCAGGAGACGCCGGCCGTCCCGCCGGTGAGATCGGCGCCGTGGCAGGTCCGGCAGGAGGCGAGGCCGCGCTTCGCGGCGAGGCCGTGCTGGGCCGGATCGGCCCAGCCCTGCGGATGGCCGGCGTTCGACTCCTTCTGCCCGTTCACATGGAGCCCGCCGGCCAGATCGATGGTCCCGTCGCTCTTCACGGTCCCGGGGTGGCAGGCGCTGCAGGTCGTGGAGGTCACGGCGTGGGAGGGCGGCGGCGCGGCGTGGCAGGCGTCGCAGCCGAGCGGCCCACCGGACCAGGTCGGCGTCGCGACCTTGCCGCCGGCGCCGAGGGTCGCGCCGTGGCAGTAGACGCCGGAGCAGGTCCCGCCGGCGTAGGACGGCGTGGCGCCGGCCGCGATCGCGACCCCGGAGAACCGCACCTCGACCTTGCCGTTCGCGTGATCGTTGGAGCTCGGGACGACGTGGCAGGAGCCGCAGGCGACGCGCCGCTCGAGGTGGGCGAGGTGCGCACCGCTCGCGGGCGCCGCGTTCACGAGGGCGTCGCTGCCGCGGGCGGGATCGCCGTGGCAGGAGGTGCACGCGGAGGCGGGGTCGGCCGCCGTGATCTCGCGGCTCTGGGCGCACGCGAGGAAGAGCACGGGGGCGAGGGCGGCGAGCAGGCGCTTCGTCGTCACGCGGGAGCCTTTCGGGGACGCATGCGTCCCATCGCTCGGCGCAACCGCGCCGGCCGAGGAGCCCCCTCCCGTGGAACGCCGGGTGACTGAGCAACCGCCATGCCGCGCTCGCGCCCGCTCGGTGGAGAAGACGTATTTCTCGCCGGGTATCAGCGAGAAGAGAAGTTTGAGCTCCTAGTGAGAGCGGGCGAGCGCCCGGCGTTCCTGCCGCCGTGGGGGGAAACCCTGCGCGCAACCCGTGCGCGGCGATCGCGGATTTTCGCGGCCGGCCAGCCGCTCCTGCACGAGCCAGGCGATGAAGCAGCCAGGGCCGAGCGCCAGTACGTTCAGCCGCGATGGAGGGCCTGCCCTACGTCGATGAGTACGAGGCGAGGGTCGCCGCGAGCCCCGAGCGCACGTGGGAGTCCCTCCTCCACGTCCTGCGCTCGGGCCCCTCGGGCGGCGAGCTCCTCGCTCGCGTGCTCGGCGCCCGGCCGAACGCTCGTTCGGGCGGCTGGTCGGATGACCTCGACGGCGCGACGCTCCCGGGCTTCGTCGTCGTCGAGGCTCGACGGCCGGCGCGCCTCGAGCTCCGCGGCCAGCATCGGTTCGCCTCCTACGCCCTGGTGTTCTCGATCGACGACGGCACGGTCCGGGCGCAGACCTACGCCGCGTTCCCGGGGCTGCGCGGCCGGGTCTACCGAGCGCTGGTCATCGGCACGCGCGCGCACCGCGTCCTCGTGCGGCGGCTGCTGCGCCGCATCGCCCGGACGGCGTCGGTGGATCGTCGAGCATGTGAGAGGCACCCGCCGCGCGCCGTGCCGATCGGACCTCGTCAGGGCACCCGGAGGGCGGTGTGACTGAGCGTGATTGGCCCGGGTCCCGTCCGCGCCGGGGGTCAGCCGCGACCCGACTGCCTGGCACGCGCGACGTTGAAGATACAGAGGCGCTCCCATTGGAGTAACGCGCGCGAAACCGACCCTCCGTGCGCGTCAGAACGCCACGGCCCGATGGTGACCGTCTTGCAGTTTCCTCCTTCATGCGCAGCCCGACCAACACGACGACCGCCCGGAAGCTCGGTCTCCTGGTGCTCTCGGCGATCCTGTGCGTCGCGGTCGTGATGGTCGGCTCGGCGATCCGGCTCCGAGGCAGCCTGGAGAGCGAACGCGAGCTGGAGACCCGCAACCTCGTCGACGTCGCCCACGCGATCGTCGCGCACCACCACTCGCTGGCCCAGCAGGGCGTCCTCCCGGAGGAGGCCGCGAAGGCCGCTGCGCTCGGGGCGGTCGAGCAGCTGCGGTATGGCGAGCGCGGCTATTTCTGGATCAGCGACCGCAAGTCCGCCTTCCTCATGCACCCGTTCGAACCCGAGCTGGTCGGGAACGAAAACGCGTCGTCCGCCCGCGACTGCAAGGCCTTGCTCGACCGGTTCGCCGAGGCGGTGAGGCACGACGGGCAGGGGTTCGTGACCTATCGCTGGCCCAAGCCCGGCACGACGGAGCCCGTCCGCAAGCTCTCCTTCGTGCGCGCGTTCACGCCGTGGGGGTGGATCATCGGGACCGGGGTGTTCGTGGACGACATTGACGCGCGGTTCTTCAGCCAGGCGGGGTGGTTCCTGGCGTCGCTCGTCCTCATCGCGGCGGCGTTCATCTTCGTGGCGTGGCGGATCGCGAGGAGCATCCTCGACCCGCTCGGCGGCGAGCCGGCGTTCGTCGCCGAGATCGCGAACCGCGTCGCGGACGGCGAGCTCGAGGTCCCCCTCCAGGCCGGCCCGGGTGATGGCGCGACGGTGGTGAACGCGATCGCGCGGATGGTGAAGCGGCTCCGGAGCGACGTGAAGCAGGCGGAGGAGGAGCTCGCCCGGGCCTCCCGGCTCGACGGCATCGGCCGCCTCGCGGGAGGCATCGCGCACGACTTCAACAACCTGCTCATGGTCGTGCTGGGGGCCGTCCACGCGCTGCGGGAGGGGCTCGGCCCCGACCACCCGCTGCACGAAGAGGTGGTGGATCTCGCGGACGCCGCGGAGCGCGCGGCCACGCTGACCCGGCAGCTGCTGGCGTTCGGGCGCCGCAGCGTGGCGACACCGGTCACGCTCGACCTCGACGCGAGCGTCGCCGATGCCACCCGAGTGCTCGGGCGGCTGGTCGGAGAGGACGTGGAGCTCGTGATGAACCTCGCCCGCGAGCCGCTGTTCGTCGTCGCGGACCCGGCGAAGCTTCAGCAGGTCCTCCTCAACCTCATCGTGAACGCGCGCGATGCGATGCCGCGCGGCGGACGCATCACCATCGAGACCCGCGCGTCCACGATCGCCGGCGGCCACCCGGTGCTCGCTTCCGGGGACTTTGTCGTGCTCGCCATTCGTGACACGGGGTGCGGGATGTCCGCCGAGGTCCGCCGCCACCTGTTCGAGCCGTTCTTCACGACGAAGGGTCTGGGACGTGGGACAGGGCTCGGGCTCGCGACCGTGTTCGGGATCGTCAAGCAGTCGGGTGGCCACGTCGAGGTGGAGTCGGCGGAGGGCGCGGGCTCGTGCTTCTCCGTCTACCTCCCGCGGGCGCAGCCCCCGGCGATCGACGAGCGCGACCGGCATCCCCGGGCCACCCCGCCTCCGAGGGGAGAGACCATCCTCGTGGTGGAGGACGAGGGTGCCGTGCTGAAGCGAACGACGGGGATTCTCGAGCGCGCGGGCTACGTGGTCGTCGCAGCGAACGGCCCAGATCAGGCGGTCGTGCTGCACGGGAGATGCCCCGGGACGTTCGACCTGCTCCTGACCGACGTGATCATGCCGCGAACGAGCGGGCCCGACCTCGCGAGCCGGCTGCGCGAGCAGGACCCCAAGCTGCGGGTGCTCCTCATGTCCGGCTACACGGACGAGTACGTCTCGAGGCAGGGCTCGGTGTGGCACGGGACCCCAATCCTCGAGAAGCCGTTCGACGGTCCGAAGCTGCTTGCGGCGGTCGGAGCCGCGCTGGCAGACGAGCCGCCCCGGTCCGCCCCGTCATCCGAATGAAGCGCGGTCCGCCGACGCCCGCGCGGGGGGCGACGTCATCGGCGGGACATCGCGACGGGGCGCTCGCGGACGGGAGCGAGTCACGACTGGCAGCCGCCCCGCACCGCCTCGAGCTCCTGCCACCGCGCGTAGAGCCGCTCGACGTCGGCCGTCGCCGTCTCGAGATCGGACTTGAGCCCGGCCACCGCGGCGCCGTCCTTCTGGTACGTGGCGGGGTCGCCCAGCGCCGCCTCGAGCGCGGACTTGCGCTCCGCCGCCGCGCGGGTCGCCGCCTCCATCCCCTCGAGCTCGCGCTGCTCCTTGAAGGAGAGCTTCCCGGGCGGCGCGCCGCCGATGACGTCGCGACCCGCGGCTCGGCCCCGCCCTCTCGGCGCGGCCCTCGGCTCCGTCGCCGCGGCCGGCGCACCCGCCTCGCGCGCCGCGCGCTCCGCCTGGTCCTGAGCCTGCGGTAGAGGTCGTAGCCGCCTTCGCGTCGAACCTCCAGCAAGCCATGCGACGGCGGGGTGTCGCAACCCTTTGAAATGCCGGACCCTGAACGCCGCGAGACGGCCTGGATGCGTTTCGTGAAACTTCGCACTTGCGATCGGCTACGCACTTTTGGTTCACTGAGCGAGCGGGGGTTGCAAAGAAGCGCGGCAAGCGGATGACAGCGTGCCGGTGGGCGTTGGCGATTCGTTTGCCCCTAGCTCAATGTCTGCACAATTGGCGCGCGGCGCGCGTCCGCCGGTACCCGCGCGTCTGCGGGGCGCGGGGGGGGGATTCATGCGTATTGGTCCTGTGGTTCGGTCCGCAGTTCTCTATTCCGTGCTGTTCTTCGCGGCTCCGACGTGGGGGCAGAGCCCGTTCACGCACCGGATTCCGATCAATGTGCCAAAGGGGGCGAACGGGCTGCAGCCGGACCTGTCGCTGGTGTACGCGCCGGGCGCGGGGAACGGGATCGCGGGGCTGGGCTGGCAGCTCACGGGGATCCCGACGATCTCGCGGGTGAACTACGAGAACGCGATCGCGAACACGGACGCGGACACGTACATGCACTCGGAGCTCGGGGTGCTCGTGAAGCAAGCGGACGGGTCGTACCGGTCGAAGAAGGACTCGTTCGTGAAGCTGGTCCCGACGAACGGGTGTGGGGGGCCGTGCTCGTGGATGGCGTACCTCCCGTCGGGCGGGAAGGTGCTGTTCTGGAAGCCGACCGGGAGTGGGGTCTGGGTCGCGAGCAACTTCGACGACGGCTCGGGGAGGTACTGGGAGGTCTGGTACGACATCCATGGCGCCGAGGGGCACGCCTATCCGGCACGGATCGTCTACACGAAGGGTCCTGGGCTTTTGACCTACCGCACGGTGGAGCTCGAGTACGAGGCGCGGCCGGATGTGGAGCCGAGCTACGCGAACGGGTCGCTCGACACGGTGACGCAGCGGTTGAAGCGGATCCGGGTGCGCTCGGGCGTGACGGATCAGAACGGGTACGGCGGGACGCTGGTGCGCAAGTACCGGCTGGACTACCAGACGACGGCGAGCACGGGTCGTAGCCAGCTGATCTCGGTGCAGGAGTACGGGAGCAACGGGGACGACGCGGGATGCGCGGCGCTGCCGGCGCCGACGGCGTGCGCGTTGCCCGCGCAGACGTTCACGTATGCGGCGGAGACGACCGGGGCGCAGGTTGCGGGCGGCGTGGGCAACTGGGGGACATTCGGATGGGCGGCGGGGACGTTTCCTGGCGCCGGGGGCCGGTACCGGGTCGGCGACTTCAACGGCGACGGGAAGACGGACGTTCTGTACATCGCGGAAGGCAGCGGTGCACTGTACGTGAACCTGTCGGGCTCGACCAGCACGTCGGGCTTGAGCTACTGGGGCGCCTTTGGGGACGGATCGTGGGCGAATCTCGCTCGGTACCAGATCGGAGATTTCAACGGCGACGGCAAGGCCGACGTGATGTGGGTGGGGAACGACACCCGCCTGTACGTGGCGCTGTCGACGGGGACGCAGTGGGTGAACGGCGTGGCGAACTCGGGCTTCGTCGGTCGCGGGGACTGGGGGGGCCACGGGAACGGGAACGATCTGGGGCGGTACCGGATCGCGGACTACGACGGCGACGGGAAGGCGGACGTCGGGTTCATCGGCGGCGACGGGTATTTCGGGATCGCCTACTCGAGCGGCAGCGGGTTCCCGACGTTCGGAGGAACGGTCGTCGGGCAGGTCGCGCAAGTCCGCGTCTGGGGGGCGTCATCCCGATCAACAACTCCGGGGAGGTCGCGCGGTACCGGATCGCGGATTTCAACGGGGACGGGAAGGCCGACGTCCTGTTCATCTCGCCGAACAACGAGCTGTGGATCTCGCTGTCGACCGGGCGAACGCTGGCGTCGCCGACGACGTGGCTGAACAGCGCAAACTCGGGCCTGGCCACGTGGTCTTCGTGGGTCAATTCACCGGCCTGGGGAAACGGGAACGACCTCGGCCGATACCAGTTCGGAGACTTCAACGGGGACGGGAAGACGGACCTGATGTTCATCGGGTCGGCGGCAGACGTGCACATCCGGGCCGCGACCGGGTCCACGTTCGCGCCGGACCAGCCTTGCGGCGGGTTCGGGGACGGTGCGCCGTCGCGGTACCAGCTTGCGGACTTCAATGGAGATGGCCGATTCGGACCTTCTGTTCATCGCCGGCGACGGGAGGCTGTACATCCGGGTGGCGAACGGAATGTCGTTCGGGGGGGAGTACTCGCCGTTTCCATTCGGGAACGGGAACGACCTGCTGCGGTACTTCGTGATGGACTTCACGGGTGACGGAAAGGCCGACGTGCTGTTCGTCGGTGGGGAGCAGCCCGAAGCGAACCTGACGCTGGCGCAGACCGTGGCGGGCGACCCGGTGCTGACGAAGGTGGAGAACGGGATCGGCGGGACGATCACGGTCGCGTATGCACAGGCGGCCGACGTTCCAGGGGTGATCGTGCC
Source organism: uncultured delta proteobacterium (assembly GCA_963739565.1). GTDB lineage: Bacteria > Myxococcota > Myxococcia > Myxococcales > Anaeromyxobacteraceae > Anaeromyxobacter. Next base: position 1,097,390 of record CAVUBF010000004.1, read on the forward strand.
GCCTGCGTGGGATGCGGTGACCGGGGCGCCCGCCTGGTGGCAGGCGAACGTGGCGCCGCGGCTGCTCGTGATGCAGGCGACGACGTCCGACGGGCGTGGCGGGAGCACGAGCGTGGCGTACGCGTACGCGGATGGCCGCGTGTATCCGGGGACGCCGTCGGTTCGACGCGATCTGGGATTCGCGTGGACGACCCAGACGGACGCGAGCCCCGGCGCGACGACGAAGACGCGGACGGTGACGACCTACAACCAGTCTCCGGGGATCGAGGGGACTGCGGCGCGGGTGGAGAAACAGGCGCTCAGCGGCGCGAGCTGGGTGACGGTGAGCGCGCAGGCGCATGAATTCCACGCGGTCGCGCCCGTCGGGACGCAGGGCATCGAGTTCGTGCGCGACGAGCTGCAGACCGTGGAGACGCACGAGCCGAACGAGGCAGGGCGGCTCGTGTCCGCGCAGACGACCAGGGCCACGTACGACGACTACGGGAACATGCTCTCGAAGGTGCAGTGCGCGGGCACGCTGGCGTGCGTGACGGCGTCGATGACGTACCAGATCGACGCGACGAACTGGCTCCTGCGCCGGCTGGACACGACGACGACGAGCTCCGGGGGCCTGACGCTGGCGGCGGCGAAGAACGTGTGGAGCGGCAGCGCAGCCGTCGAGCGGCGGGAGTGGCTCGACACGACGAACACCTGGCGCGTGACGACGCTCGCGTACGACGCGAGCGGAAATCTCGCGTCCGTGACGTCCCCCGCCGCGGGGGACGGCATCGCCCGCGTGACGACGACCGAGTACGACGAGACGTACCGGGCGCAGCCGAAGATGACGAACGCGGGCGGGCTCGTCACCTCGAGCACGTACTACGGCGACGGCAACGTCTGGACGACGACGGACGCCAACGACAACACGGTGACGTTCACGTACGACGTGTTCGGGCGGAAGCAGACCGAGAGCGGTCCGGGGACCCGTTACAAGGAGTGGAGCTACCTCGAGTACGGAAATCCGAACGCTCAGCGGAACCGCGAGGTGACGTGGGTGGACGCCTCGCGGACGCTGTGGCGGGACGAGTACTTCGACGGGGTCGGGTTCAAGTACGTCGTCACGAGGAGCGGCGACTGCGCGACATGGGTGGTCGAGAACGTCGAGAAGGACGAGAACGGTCGGCCCGCGCGGACGACGAAGCCGTACTGCTACGGAACGACGCCGACGTGGACGTATACGACCTACGACCTCGCTGGCCGAGTGTCATCGGTGGCGATGCAGTCCCCGGACCGCGCATGGCATACGACGACGTACGGCTACGCGTCGGCGGCGGCCAGCACCACGGACGAGAACGGGAAGGTGACCACTCGTTACTTCGACGCGCGCAACAGGAACACCCGCGTCGTCGACGCGGCGAACCAGACGACGGCGTACGGCTATGACCCGCTCGGGCGGCTGATCTCGACCCAGGCGCCGGACAACTCGGTGACGCGGATCTTCTACGACTCGCTGAACCGCCGGACGCGGGTGGAGGAGCCGCAGGTCGCGGCGACGACCTACGCGTACGACTGGGTCGACAACGTCACGACGCAGGTCACGCGCGGGAAGGTGGTGACGTTCAAGTACGACGCCTTGAACCGCGTGGTGCGCAAGCAGCCGGCGGGCGAGGCCGACGTGACGTACACGTACGACGAGGTGGCGTACGCGAACGGGAAGGGGCGGCTCACCACGCAGCTCGACGCGTCCGGCGTCTCGCATTACTCGTACACCTCGTCCGGCCAGGTGGCGGCCTCCACGAAGACCATCGACGGGCGGACCTATACCCAGGCGTCGACGTACGACCGCGCAGGGCGAGTCACGCAGATCACGTATCCCAACGCCTCGCACGCGGATTACGGCTACACGCCGGGCGGCAATCTCGCGACGCTCACGCTGGACGACGCCGCGGTCGCTGCCTGGGGAGATTACGACGCGGCAGGGCGGCCTGGGCGGGTCTTGTACGGCAACAATGTCGAAACGAAGTACGCCTATGACTGGGCGGAGCACCTGACGACGCTCTCGACCAAGAGCGGCGAGACGGCGCTGCAGGACCTCGCCTACGACTGGTACGGCCGGCCGAACACGGGCGGGCTCAACATCGGGGCGATTCGCGATAACCGGGCGAACAAGATCGTGCTCGATGCGTTCGGGAATCTCACGAACACCGACGAGACCCAGACGTACACGTACGACGCGCTGTACCGGCTGACGCAGGCAGACGGCGTCTGGGGGACGAAGAGCTACGGCTACAGCCCGATCGGCAACCCGACGACGTTCGGCGGACTGATCCAGCGGACGCTGACCTTCGTCGGCCAGCAGGTGATGACAGGCACGAAGCTCAGCAACGTCACGTACGACGCGGCGACGGGCGCGATGACCGGCAGGGTGCTGGACGACGTGGCGTCGGCGTTCGCGTGGACCGCGGAAGGTCGCCTGGCGAGCATCACGAAGGACGGTGCGCTCGTGGCGATGACGTACGACGCCGACGGGCACCGGACGAAGAAGGTCTACACGCCGGCCGCGGGCGCCACGGTCACCACGATCTATGCGACCCCGATGTACGAGGTGCGCACGTTCTCGGACGGCACGCAGGAGCGCCACACCCTCCACCTCTTCGCGAGCGGCCAGCTCGTTGCCTCGGTGACAAGGACCGGCAACATCACCGTCGCCGCGAACAACCCGAGCCAGTGGCGGACCGAGCTCGCGATCGGGGCGATGTACGACGCGGCGTCGCTCGAGGGCGCGGCGAAGAAGCTCGTGCAGCTCGGCCGAGCGGTGGGCGCGTTCAGGCCGGCGGCGCGGTGGGCAGGCTGGACGCTCTTCCTCGTCGCTGCCGCGTGGCTCCTCGCGACGACGCTGTCGTCGCTCCGCCGGCGAGGCCACCGCGGCGGCGGGTTCTCGCCGTCGCTGCGGCTCACCGCTGCCGGCAGCGTCCTCGCGCTCGGGCTGACCGCCTGCAACGCCGGACCGGGCGGGCCGGGGGTCTCGACCGATCCGGTCCTGAGCGGCGATACGCTGAAGGGCCCGCCCCCGGGGACGTACTTCTACCATCGCAATCACATCAACTCGAGCTCGGTTGTCACGGACTACCTCGGCGCCGAGGTCTCCCGCTACGTCTACCTGCCATTCGGAGAGCTCTCGCAGGCGAACTCGACCGGCTTGGACACCGCTACCCGTAAGTACACCGGCCAGGAGCACGACGAGGAAACCGGCCTCTACTACTACAACGCCCGGTACTACGACCCGGCGATCGGGCGCTTCCTGAGCCCCGACACGGTCGTCCCGAGCGTCAGCGACGGACAGGCCTTCAACCGGTACAGCTACGTCCGCAACAACCCCATCATCTACACCGACCCCTCAGGCCACTCGTGGAAGGCTTTCCGCATCATCGCGACGGCGGTCCTTGTCGCCGCCGCGGTCGTGCTCGCGGTCTGCCCGCTCACTGCCCCGATCGGCGTGCCCGTGCTGCTCGGGATGGTGACCACCGGCCTCGTCGGAGGGTATGCCGGCTATCAGGCCTCCGGCGGGTGGGATTGGGACGCGATCTCGAGGGGGATGCTCGTCGGAGCCCTCGTCGGCGGAGCCGCGGGGGCCGTATCGGGTGGCATCGTCGGGCTGCAACTCCCAGGGTTCTGGGGAGCCGTGGCCACGGGCGCCATGACCGGAGCCGTGAGTGGCGCCGCATCTGGCGTCGCGACCGGCTACCAGGGAGGCGTGGGCGGGTGGAAGCGGGACTTCTGGCGGTCCGTCGAGCTGGGCGCTCTGACCGGGGCGGCCACGGGTGCGCTCATGGGCGCGTACCAGGGCGCCTTCGGGAAGGTGCAGTTCCCGAAGTCCGACAACGTCACCCGTGTCACCTGGTCGGGCGAACCTGCGAGCGCCGGCGCCGGCATGGAGCTCCCCAGCACCGGCTCGCTGCCGCCCCCGACCCCCCCGACCCCCCCGGTTTCTCGGATTGTGAGCGCATTCTTCTCCGGCGCGAGCAAGTGGATGGGGCAAGTCGGCTGGTATTACCTGGCGCAGCCGGCCGGAAGTGCCGCAGTGGCGGGTATCGTCACGAGCTTCGACGAGTTCGAGCTTCAACCGAAGGACCAAAAGCCCACGAACATCTGGGAGGGAACGTTCTAGTTCGCAGTGCCCGGAACGGATCACACAGCCTTCGGCGACGGCCGCTCATTCCGGCCGTCGCCGAAGTAACCGCCCGGCATAGGCCGTCTTACGCCGAATCGCTCGCGTTGCGAGGATTCTAGGTACTGCCGGCTCGGAGGGCTTCGAGTTCCTGCCATCTTGCGTACAGCCGCTCGACCTCGGCCGTCGCCGCGTCGAGGTCGGCCTTGAGCCCGGCCACCGCGGCGCCGCCCCTCTGGTACGTCGCGGGGTCGGACAGCGCCGCCTCGAGCGACACCTTGCGATCCTCGGCCTCGAGGATCGCCGCCTCGATCCCCTCGAGCTCGCGCTGCTCCTTGAAGGAGAGCTTCCCGGGCTTGCGTGCGGGCGGCGCGACCTTCCGCGCGGCCGCCCCCTCTCCCCGACCCTCTCCCCCGGTGGGGGAGAGGGAGGATGGGCGCGACTCCGCCCCTCGCGCCGCGCGCTCGGCCTGGTCCTTCAGCCTGCGGTAGAGGTCGTAGTTCCCCTCCCACCGCGTGATCCGGCCCCCGCCCTCGAAGGCGAGGATCGCGGTGGCGACCTTGTCGAGGAAGTACCGGTCGTGGGTGACGAGCAGGACGCTCCCGTCGAAGTCGAGCAGGAGCCGCTCGAGCACGTTCAGGGTGACGAGATCGAGGTCGTTGGTCGGCTCGTCGAGGACGAGGACGTTCGCGCCCTTGCAGGAACAGGCGCGCGAGGAGGAGCCGGTTCCGCTCTCCGCCGGAGAGCGCCTTCACCTGCATCTTCTGGCTGCCGGGCGGGAAGAGGAGGTCGTCGAGGTAGTCGCGGAGCGCCACCCGCCGGCCCGAGAGCTCGATGAAGTCCTCTCCGACGTGCCCCGCCGGGCTGCCGCCGGCGGACTCGTACACGGTCTGCTCTCCGTCGAGGGTCGTGCGCTGCTGGTCGTAGTAGGCGACCCGGGTCCGCTTGCCGGTGACGACCGTCCCGGCGTCGGGCTCGAGCTCGCCGAGCAGGACCTTGAGGAAGGTGGTCTTGCCGACGCCGTTCGGCCCCACGAGCCCGACGCGCTCACCGGCCTTGAGCCGGAAGTCGACGCCCGAGAGGATGACGCGATCGCCGAAGCGCTTCTCGAGCCGCTCCGCCTCGATCACGGTCTGCGGAGAGCCTCGGAGGCGCGGCCAGCTTGAAGTCGGCGACCTTGGGGCGGGAGAACCCCTTCTCGGCCATGAGGCGGCGGGCCCGCTCGATGCGCGCCTTCGACTTGGTGCGCCGCGCCTCCGGCCCGCGCCGGAGCCACGCCACCTCCTGCGCGATCCACTGGTCCCGCTTGTGCTGGTCCAGCGCCTGCTGCTCCTCGCCGAGGAGCTTCTGCTCCAGGTAGGCCTCGTAGTTCCCCGGGAAGCTCGCCACCCCCGCGCCCGGCGTGATCTCGACGATCCGGTCCACGAGGTCGTCGAGGAAGTAGCGGTCGTGGGTCACGAGCAGGAGCGCGCCGGGGAGCTCGTCGAGCTCCTCCTCGAGCCAGTCCACCGTGTCGGCGTCGAGGTGGTTCGTGGGCTCGTCGAGGAGGAGCAGGTCGGGCCGGGTCAGGAGCGCCCGGGCGATCGCCACCCGCTTCCGCGTTCCGCCCGACAGCTCGGCGACCGGCCGGTCCCAGTCCCTCACCCCGAGCCGGTCCAGGAGCCGCCGCGCCTCGTGCGCGGTGTCCCAGCCGCCGAGGTGCTCGATCCGGTCCGACAGCGCGGCGAGGTCCGAGAGGAGCCGCTCGTGGGTGGCCTCGTCCTTCGTGGCCTCGAGCCCCGTGGTCGCGGCCGCGTGCGCGTCGAGCGCCGCCCGCAGCGGCGCGCGCGCCACCTCGAGCTCGGAGGCGACGGTGGCGCCCTCCGCGAACTCCGGCTCCTGCGGGAGGTAGGTGACCGTGGCGCCCCGGCGGAGCTGGATCTCACCCCGGTCCGGCTCCGAGACGCGCGCCAGCATCTTCATGAGCGACGACTTCCCGGACCCGTTCACGCCCACGAGCCCCACCCGCTCCCCCTCCTCGAGGGTGAAGGTGAGGCCGTCGAAGACGGTCCGGCTCCCGAAGGAGAGGCCGAGGCCGGCGCCGTGGAGGAGGGTCATGGGGGCGCCTTCATAGCACCGCGGCCGCCGCTCGCGAGCGGGGCCGCGTCCTCCGGCGGGCGAGCGCCTCGCCGGCCCGATGGGGTACCGGGTGGACCCGGGCGTAACGGATCCGCAACCTGGGGGGTTGAGCAGGGACCGCCCGGGCGCAGGCCGAGCCGGCGCGCCAGCGGAGCGGCGTCGAGGAAGGAGCGCGGATGTCGGTTCGAGCGTGGAGACCCCTCCCGTACGCGGGAATCTCCGCGCTCCTCGCCGCGATCACCTGGGCCGACTACGCCACCGGCTACGAGCTCGGGTTCTTCGTCTTCTACTTCGCGCCGGTGGCGCTCGCCGCGTGGTACGGGAGCAGGACCGCCGGCGTGCTGTTCGCGGTCCTCGCCGGGGGCTGCTGGTTCCTCTCGGACCTCCTCACGCAGCACCCGTACTCGAACGCGCTCCTCATCTACTGGGAGACGTTCATGCGGCTCGTCTCGTTCCTGACCACCCGTCGCGCTCTCGAAGATCCGGAGCGACCGGCGGTCGAGGAGGTGCTGGACGTGATCTCGCACGACCTGCGCGCGCCGCTCGGCGCCCTGGTCGGTCAGGCGCAGCTCATGCGGAGCCGGTCCGGCGGCGACGCCTTCGCATCGGCGCGGATCGAGGCCATCCTTCGCTGTGCCGCCCGCATGGAGACGATGATCGAGGACCTGCTCGACTCGACGCGCAGGAGCTCCCGCCAGCTCGAGCTCCGGCTCGAGCAGGTCGAGATTGGCTCGTACCTCGCGGAGCTGATCGACCGCTTCGGCGCCGTGCTCGAGCCCGGGCGCGTCCGGCTCGGCACCGCCGGCCCCGGGAGCCTCGTGTCCCTCGCCGATCGCGGCCGGCTCGACCGGATCGTGCTGAACCTGCTCCTCAACGCCCTGAAGTTCTCGCCGCCCGACAGCTCCGTGGAGGTCTCCGCCGAGCGCGCGGGCGCCTGGATCGCCGTGCGCGTCGCGGACCGGGGGCCGGGCATCCCAGCGGACGAGCTCCCCCACCTGTTCGAGCGCTTCTACCGGGGACGGAGCTCGCGGCAGGGCGGCCTCGGGCTCGGGCTCTACAGCGTACGCCTCCTCGTGGAGGCCCACGGCGGCGCGGTGCGCGCGGAGCCGCGGCCGGAGGGCGGCACGAGCTTCGTCGTCACGCTCCCGGCAGTCGGGGCGGCAGGAGAGACGCCGGCGCGGAGCGGCGCGACGGCGTGAGGTGCGCGCCGGACCGGCGCGCCGCGCCCCCGTCTGGTAGAAAGCCTCCGTGGACTTCGCCTCTGCCGGTGCGCACCGCGCCCTCCTCCCCGCCCTCGCCTCCCGCGGCTTCGGCGAGCCGACGCCGGTCCAGGCCGCCGTGCTCGACCCCGCCCTCGCCGGCCGGGACCTCCTCGTCTCGTCCCGGACCGGCTCCGGGAAGACCGTCGCCTTCGGCCTCCTCCTCGCCGACGCGGCCATCGGGACCGGGGAGCGGTTCGGGGAGGCCGGCGCGCCCCTCGCCCTCGTCGTCGCCCCGACCCGGGAGCTCGCCGTCCAGGTGCAGCAGGAGCTCGGGTGGCTCCTCGGCGGCGCCGGCGGCCGGGTCGCCGCGTGCGTCGGCGGGATGGACGCCCGGCGGGAGGCGCGGGCCCTCTCGGCGGGGACCCATGTGGTGGTGGGGACGCCGGGACGCCTCCGCGATCACCTCGAGCGCGGCACCCTCGACCTGTCCGCCCTCGGGACGGTGGTCCTCGACGAGGCGGACGAGATGCTCGACATGGGCTTCCGCGAGGAGCTCGAGGCGCATCCTCGACGCGACCCCGCCGTCCCGCCGCACCGTCCTCTTCTCGGCGACGCTGCCGAAGCCCATCCTCGAGCTCGCGCGGAAGTACACCCGCGACGCGGCGCGCGTGGCGGCGACGCCCACGGCCGAGGCCCACGCCGACATCGAGTACCGCGGCCACGTCGTCTCGCCGCGCGAGCGCGAGCACGCCCTCGTGAACGTGCTGCGCGCCCTCGATCCGCCGAGCGCCCTCGTGTTCCGCGGGACGCGCGACGCGGTCCAGCACACCGCCGCGAGCCTCTCCGAGCGCGGCTTCGAGGTGGTGGCGCTCTCCGGCGAGCTCACCCAGCCGGAGCGGACGCGGGCGCTGAAGGCGCTCCGCGACGGCCGCGCCCGGGTCCTCGTCGCGACCGACGTCGCGGCCCGCGGCCTCGACCTCCCCGGCATCGCCCTCGTGCTCCACGCCGACCTCCCGCAGAACCCGCAGGCGCTCCAGCACCGGAGCGGCCGCACCGGTCGCGCGGGCAAGAAGGGGCTGGCGCTCTTCCTCGCCGCGCCTTCCGAGCGGTTCCGCCTCGAGCGGATGCTGCGCGACAGCGGCCGGATCGTCCTCACCTGGGCGCCGGTCCCGTCCCCGGAGGCGATCCGCGCCCGCGACGCGGAGCGGCTCTCCGCCGAGCTCATCGCTCTTTCCGGCGAGGCGGGCGCGGAGGAGCGCGAGGCGGCGCGCCGCCTCGTCGACGGACACGACCCGATCGTCCTCGCGGTGGCCCTCCTCCGCCGCGATCGGGAGCGGCTCCCGTCGCCCGAGGAGCTCCCCGAGACCGCGCGGGCGGCCCAGGAGGTCCCGGTCGCCCGGGGGCCGCGCGCGCCGCGCAAGGGAGCGCCGCAGGACGTGGTCTGGTTCCGGATCCTCATCGGCCGGGAGCGGAAGGCCGATCCGAAGTGGATCCTCCCGCTCCTCTGCCGCCGCGGCGGCGTCACCCGCGACCAGATCGGCAAGATCGAGGTCCTCCCCCGCGAGACCCGGTTCGAGATCGCCCGCGCCGCCGCCGGCGCGTTCACCGCGTCCGCCTCGCTCCCGGATCCGCGGATGCCGGAAGCTCGGATCGAGCCGCTCGCGGCGACGCCCCACGCGGCCCCGAACCGCGCGCCCGCCCACCGGGCCGCGGCCCACCGCCCGGGACACGCCACCCACCCCCGCGGACCGCGCCCGCACCGCGGCGCCTGACGCGCCGGCCGGTCGCCGGAGCACCGACACGTCGGGGGCGGCCCGGACACGTCCTCACACGCCCCACGCCCAGCCGGTGGCGGCGCGCCGGCCGCGCCGGGTAGGATCCGCGGCTCGCCGTGCGCTCCCCGCGAACCCTCTCCGTCCCGCCGCGCGCGCTCGCGGCCGCGCTCCTCGTCGCCGCCCTCGCGCCCGTCGCGCGCGCGGGCGAGGCGCTCGTCACCGCGTCCGCCGCGCAGGACGGGGCGATGCCGCCCTCGGACGAGGACCTGCACCCGGGCACGCCGGTGGTGGCCCCCTCGGAGGAGGGCGCCGAGATGCCCACCTTCCTCCTCGAGGGCGGGGCCTACTACTCGAGCGCCGGGCTCTACCTGCCGCTCACCCGGGACCCGGTCCCCCACGTCGGCGAGCACGGCGAGGTGGACATGTACTGGGCGCTCCTCCCGCGCTCACCGGTGCCGCGCTTCCTCGTCCTCGAGGTGAGCGTGAACCCGATGCCGTGTCTCGGCCTCGTGGTCTACGACCGGGGCCGGCGCTTCTACGACGACGCCCAGCTCGACCGGAACACGAACCTCCTCCGGGCCGTGACCGCCGGGTTCGAGGAGCCCTGGGCGGCCTCGCTCTTCCTCGGCAACGTCGTGAACTTCGACGTGCGCGATCGGAAGGACATCCAGGGCAAGGGCTACTTCGGGATCGTCCTCTCCGCCGGCAACTGGCACATCAAGGACAACGTCCTCGTCGACGACCCCTGGCTCGAGGCCGAGCTGAAGCTGAAGGGCGACCGGCGCTCCCCGGTGAAGAAGCTCTCCTGGTCCTTCCGCGTCGGCGCGAAGCTCCACGGGAACGCCGACATCGTGGACGTCCTGTACCTCGGGATCCGCCGCAGCCGCGTCGACTACGAGGACGCCCCCTGGTACATCGCCAACTCCGGGGTCGAGTACCGGATCGACCTCGGCCTCGACGGCACCCCCCTCCGCCAGTACTTCCTCGTCGACAAGAAGTGGCCGCTCAGGTCCGTCGCGCCGTCCATCGCGGTCGGCGTCATGTGGGACCGGGGCCAGTCGTACCGGGGCCCGCTCGCGGTCGACACCCCGGAGCGCGTGCAGTTCCTCCTCCGCCCGAACATCGAGTTCTGACGCTCAGCGGCGAGCCCGCCGAGCCCGGAATACCGCTTTTGGGTGATGGCAGGGCGACGCGGTCGCGGGATCGTGGAGGCCTCCAAGCCCGTTCACCTTCCAGCGCCCGTTCAGCTTCGTGCGTCACTCCCCCTGCGGCCGCACGGCGGCCAAGGAGCCGAGGATGCGCTTCATCGCCTGGAATCTCGCCATCGCGGGCTGGCTGCTCTTCTCCGCGCTGGCGCTCCCCCACTCCGAGGACTCGGCGGCGCTCACCGGCCTGCTCGCCGTGCTCATCGGCACCTTCGCGGTCGCGTCGCCCGGCCTCCCCGGCCTGAGGTTCGTGAACGCCTTCCTCGCCTTCGTCCTCGGCTGGGCGGCGCTCCTCATGCCCGAGGTCGGGGCGCTCGCGCGGGTGAACAACGCCCTGGTCGCCGCCGCGGTCTTCGCGCTCTCGGTCATCCCCGGGCGCTCGACCGTGGTCTCGGCGGCAACGCCCGAGCCGTAGCGGAGCGGGCTCCCGGCCTCTGCTATGATGCCGCGCTCGTCGCGGCCCGGGAGATCCTTGCGTGCAGATCGTCTGTCTCGACCTGGAAGGCGTGCTCGTCCCCGAGATTCTGGATCGCGTTCTCGGAGCGGACCGGGATCCCGGAGCTCCGCCGGACGACGCGGGACGAGCCGGACTACGACAAGCTCATGCGGTTCCGGCTGGACCTGCTCCGGAAGCACAAGCTCGGGCTCCCGGACATCCAGAAGGTCATCCGCGAGCTCGGCCCGATGCCCGGCGCGAAGGACTTCCTCGACGCGCTCCGCGCCCGCTACCAGGTGCTCATCCTCTCCGACACCTTCTACGAGTTCGCCATGCCCCTCATGGCGCAGCTCGGGATGCCGACGCTCTTCTGCCACCGGCTCGAGACCGACGCGAGCGGCTTCGTCGTGAGCTACCGGCTCCGGATGCCGGACCAGAAGCGGGCGTCGGTCCGCGCGCTGAAGGGGCTCGCCTTCCAGGTCATCGCGGCGGGCGACTCGTACAACGACACGGCGATGCTCGGCGCGGCCGACGCGGGGATCCTGTTCCGGCCCCCTCAGAACGTCATCGACGAGTTCCCGCAGTTCCCGGTCGTGAAGGACTACGCCGGGCTCGCGGCTGCGATCGACGCGGCGAGCGCCAACATCCGGCGCTGACGCTCGCGGCTCAGCGCTCACGGCCGTACGGACTCCGCAGGGCTGCCCGCGGAGACCTCCGCAGGGCCGGGGCGGGCCCCCTCCGCCGCTGCGGAGCCGGGTCGCTGCGGGCGGACCCGCGTCGACAAACGGAGCCGCCCTGCACCCGGCGTGACAGCCGCGCCGCGCCGGTGCGTTCTCCTTCGGAACCGCCCCGCGCCCTCGAACACCGCCCCCGCGCGCGGCTGGCGCGCCGCAGGGGGGTGCCGGCGGCGTCTGCGTTTCTGCGCCCTTCCGTCAGTACGGCGCCCGGTCGCGACTTCGGCGACGCGAGGCGGACCGGGGGCCCACCCGGCCCGCTCGGAACGGTCGAAGCGCGGCGCCCTGAATCCAGCTGTAGCGTCGATGGACCGGTCGGCTCAGAACGCAGCCTTCGCCAGCGCGAGCAGGTCAGCCTCCGTGCATGGCCGCGGGCTCCCGCGGTGCGAGGCATCCTCGAAGGCCTTGGTCGCGATCAGCGGGAGGTCCTCCTCGCGCACGCCGGCGTCGCGGAGCCGGGCGGGGATGCCGCCGACGCCGCGAGGGCCCGGACCGACGTCCCGCTCACAGCCGCGGCATGAGGCTGCGGCGCTCGGCTGCGCGGGCGGGCGGGCGCGCTCGTCCTCTCGAGCCCGCTGCGGCGCGCGTGGGCCATGCGCGAACAGGCCGACGCCCCCATGCGCAGCGAGCGCCGCCTCGATGGCCCGCCGGGCACGCGTCGCGACCTCCTCGATTGTCTCCCCTCCCGGCACGCCGTCGGCCCAGAGACGAGTGACGCCCCGCGGCGCCCTCGGCCTTCGAGTGCGTATCTTTGCGCTCAAAGCCGACCATGAGCCCGGCTGTTCGTTCGGGGTGGAGCGAAGAGCGATATGGAATCGAAGCATGTGACTCGAACGCAGGACCTGACAGGATTCATCATCGTCGCCTCCACCGTCGCTGCCGTGGGCGGGATCCTCTTCGGCTTCGACACCGGGATCATCTCGGGCGCGATCCTGTTCATCGCAAAGCAGTGGCAGCTCTCGAGCGGGCAGGCGGAGTTCGCGACCAGCTCCGTCCTCATCGGCGCCATCGTCGGCGCGATGGCCGGAGGCGTCCTGGGCGACCGCCTGGGGAGGCGAATGTCGATCATCGGCGCCACGCTCCTCTTCCTGGCGGGCACCGTGATCGTCTCGGTCGCCACCGGAATGACCGCGTTCGTGATCGGGCGGTTGCTCATCGGCGCGGCGATCGGCGTCGCGTCGTTCATGGTGCCGCTGTACATCTCGGAGATGGCGCCTGCGAGCATCCGCGGCGGCATGGTGTCGTTGAACCAGCTCGCGGTCACCGTCGGCATCCTCGTCTCGTATGGCGTCAACTACGTCTTCTCCCATTCGGGGAACTGGCACGCGATGTTCGCCGTCGGCGCCCTGCCCGGTCTCGTCCTGGCGGTCGGGATGTACCTGCTGCCCGAGAGCCCGCGATGGCTGGTCGTGAACCGGAAGGAGGAGGAAGCCGCGGACGTCCTCAGGAAGGTCAGGGGACGGCCCGACGTGGCGGACGAGGTTCGCGAGATCCATTCGGAGATTGAGGTCGGGACGGGTGGCCGGCTCTCCGACCTGCTGTCGCCGGCGCTGCGGGTGCCGCTCATCATCGGGCTCGGCCTGGCCGTCCTGCAGCAGGTGACCGGCGTCAACACGGTCGTCTACTACGCTCCCACGATCTTCAAGGCGGCCGGTCTCGGGTCCGCCACCGCCTCGATCGCGGCCACCGCCGGGATTGGCGTGGTCAATGTCGTCATGACCGTCGTCGCGATTCGGCTCCTGGACAGGGTGGGAAGAAGGCCGCTCCTGCTCTGGAGCGCCGCCGGCATGACGGCTGCCCTGCTGCTGCTGGGAACGGGATTCGCTCGGGCCGTAGAGCGGGCTGGCAACCCCGGAGCGCTCGGCCGGATCACCGGGATCAGCCTGATGGTGTACATCGCCGCATTTGCGGTGGGCCTCGGGCCCGTGTTCTGGCTGCTGATCGCGGAGATCTATCCCCTCAAGATGTGCGCCGTCGCGATGAGCGCGGCCACGGTGGCGAACTGGGCGGCCAACTACCTCGTCGCGGCGACCTTCCTCTCGCTGGCCGGACTCCTCGGCAAGGCGGGCATCTTCTGGCTCTACGCCGCCATGGGAGCGCTGACGTTCATCTTCATCCTGCGACTGGTGCCCGAGACCAAGGGAAGGACCCTGGAGGAGATCCAGGAGCTCCTCGCGGCCAAGAGGCGCGGGGGCGCCCGGCGCGCCGAGAGACGGAAGCGTCGGCGGCGCCGCCCGTGGGCTGGAAGCCTAGAACGAACAAGTAGCCGCAACGGTGGGGCAAGCGCCGACCGGGATCGAACGGGGACGACGATCGATGTGGCGCGTCCTCACCGCGGTCTCGACCCTGGCGCTGTGGTCGGCGTCGCAGGCCGCTGCAGACGAGGCGGTCAAGAGCTACTCCGGCACCTTGTGGACGCGACCGGCGCTCAGCGGTGACTGGGGCGGCGTCCGGAGTCACCTGGCCGAGCGCGGCGTGACGTTCGATCTCAGCCTGACCCAGGTCGCGCAAGGCGTCGTGCGGGGCGGCAAGGACACCGGGTGGGAATACGGCGGCCGCGGAGACCTCGTGGTCAAGATGGACACGGGGAAGCTGGGCCTGTGGCGGGGCGGGCTCCTCGCGGTGGAGCTCGAGGGGAACTTTGGAGCGGACGTCAACTCTCGAACCGCAGCGCTCCTCGAGGTGAACAGCAATCAGCTCTATCCCATCGCCAGTCCCACCGGAGCGGGCGTCCCCGAGCTGATGTTGACGCAGTTCGTCTCCAGGAACATCGGCGTGATCGTGGGGAAGATTGAGACCGGCAGCGACGCGAACGAGTTCGCGACCGGAAAGGGAGACGTGGCGTTCTTCAACCTCGCGTTCACCTTCAACGGCGCCGCGACGTTGACGATCCCCTACTCGGCGTTGGGGGCAGGCGTGATTATCCTGCCGACCGGCGAGGAGGAGGTCGCGAAGATCAAGCTCTTCGTCGTGGACTCCGACGGGAAAGGCAACACCGCCGGGTTCGACACCGTCTTCAACGGCGACACCACGTATCACGCCGACGGGAGAATCCGGACGCTCCTCTTCGGGCTCACCGGGCACCAGGTCATCGGCGGCGCGTACTCGACGAAGAAGTTCACTTCGCTCCAGCAGAACGTCCGCCTCGTCATCGAGGACCGCTCCCTCCAGCAAAAGACGGGCTCCTGGGTGCTGTATTACAACTTCGACCAGTACCTATACGAGGCCGGGAAGGGGTCCGGCGAGGCGCTCGGCGTCTTCGGCCGGTTTGGCGTGTCGGACGGCGATCCCAATCCCGTGAAGTACTTCTACGGCGCGGGGATCGGCGGCAGGGGTATCGTGCCCGGCCGGCCGCTGGATCGCTTCGGCATCGGCTATTACTACGTCACCGTCGGGCACCCGACCTTCATTGGCCCATTTGCCGACCGTTCGCTGCTCGGCGACGAGATGGGGGGCGAGGCTTACTACGACGTCGCCATCACACCGTGGATGAGGCTGACACCGGACGTCCAGATTGTCCGGCCTGCCCAGAGGCGGACGGTCGCCAGCAGCGGAGGAAGCGTGGTCGGAGCGAGCGTCACTCGCATCTGACACCGCGACGGTCCTGGGCATCCGGCTGCAGCTGATCATCTGATTCTGGCGCGAGGATGCGCCACTTCACTGGTGACAGCCGCGCCGCGCCGGTGCGTTCTCCTTCGGAACCGCCCCGCGCCCTCGAACACCGCCCCCGCGCGCGGCTGGCGCGCCGCAGGGGGGTGCCGGCGGCGTCTGCGTTTCTGCGCCCTTCCGTCAGTACGGCGCCCGGTCGCGACTTCGGCGACGCGAGGCGGACCGGGGGCCCACCCGGCCCGCTCGGAACCAGCGAAGCGGCCCTCGAATCGCAGCTGTAGGTCATCGACCAGCAGCTAGAACGCAGCCCTCGCGAGCGCGAGGAGGTCCGCCTCCGTGCACGGCCGCGGGCTCCCGCGGTGCGAGGCGTCCTCGAAGGCCTTCGCGGCGATCAGCGGCAGGTCCTCCTCGCGCACGCCGGCGTCGCGGAGCCGGGCGGGGATCCCGACCGTCGCCGCGAGGGCCCGGACCCGCTCCGCGGCGCCGTCGGCGAGGGCGGCCTCGCCGGCCGCGGGGTCGGCGCCCATCGCGACCGCGACCTGCGCGAGGCGCGGGCGCGGCGACCGGCCGGAGGAACGCGACGACGTGGGGGAGCACCACCGCGTTGGCGAGGCCGTGGTGCAGCCGCGAGATCGGCCCGAGCGCGTGGGCGAGGGCGTGCGCCGCGCCGAGCCCCTTCTGGAAGGCGGTCGCGCCCTCGATCGCCGCCACCATCATGTCGGTGCGGGCGTGGAGGTCGCCCGGGGAGCGGTAGGCGACGGGCAGGGAGCGGGTCGCGCGGCGGACCGCGTCGATCGCCAGCGCGTCCGCGAGCGGGTGGAAGCCCGCGGCGAGGTAGGCCTCGAGCCCGTGGGTGAAGGCGTCCATCCCGGTCGCGGCGGTGATCGGGGCGGGCAGGTCCACGGTGAGCCGCGGATCGCAGATCGCGACGCGGGGCATGAGGTGGGGGCTGAAGATCACGGTCTTCCGCCCGGTCTCGGGCAGCGTCACGACCGCGGAGCGCCCGACCTCGGAGCCGGTGCCCGCGGTCGTCGGGATCGCCACGAGCGGCGGGAGGTCCGGCCGGACGAAGCGATCGCCGCCCGCGGCGTCGTCGTAGCGCGAGAGGGGCGGCTCGTGCGTGGCGAGGAGCTGCACGAGCTTGGCGGCGTCGATGGAGCTGCCGCCCCCGACCGCGACGAGGCCGTCGCAGCCGCCGCGGCGCCAGGCGGCGAGGCCGAGGGTCGCGTCGCGGTCGGTGGGGTTCGGCTGCACCTCGTCGAACGCCACGGCGCGCATCCCGGCCGCCTCGAGCAGCAGGTGGACCCGGCCGGCGAGCCCCGCCTTCACGATGCCGGGGTCGGCGACGACGAGCGGCCGGCGCACCCCGAGCGCGGCGAGGTGGGCGGGGAGGCGGGCGAGCGCCCCCGGCCCGAGGACGATCCGGGTCGGCCAGGAGAGCTCGACGATGGGGAGGTCCTCGGGGAGGTCGAAGGGGATCACGGGCGCACCCTCAGACGAGCTCCAGGTATCGCTCCAGCTCCCAGGTGGTCACCGCCCGCTCGAAGCGGCGGACCTCCCACTCGCGGGTCCGGACGTAGTGGTCGACGAACCCCTCGCCGAGGAGCTCGCGGGCGCGGTCCGAGCTCCGCAGCAGCTCGACCGCGTCCTTGAGCGTCCGCGGCAGCGGCGGCGCCTCGGCGGCGTAGCCGTTCCCCTCGCACGCCGGGGGCGGCTCGACCTCGTTCTCGATCCCCCACAGCCCGGCGGCGAGGGCCGCCGCCATCGAGACGTACGGGTTCGCGTCGGCGCCGGGCTGGCGGTACTCGAGCCGCGTCGCCTTCGGCGCGCCGCCGATGAGCCGCACCGCGCAGGTGCGGTTCTCGCGTCCCCAGGTCGCGGTGGTCGGCGCCCAGGTGTTCTCGACCGAGCGCTTGTAGCTGTTCACCGTGGGCCAGTGGAGCGCGGTCAGCTCGGGCATGAGCGCGAGCTGGCCGCCGAGGAAGTGGCGGAGGGTCGCGCTCTCCCGCCCGGCCGCGGCGTCGAAGAAGCGGTTCGTCTCCCCCGTCCGGTCCCAGAGCGACAGGTGCAGGTGCCCGGAGCAGCCGGGGAGCGCGGCGTTCCACTTGGCCATGAAGCAGGCGGTGACGCCGTGCCGCGCGCAGATCTCCTTCGTCGCGGTCTTGAAGAGCGCGGCCTGGTCGGCGGCCTTCTCGAGGTCGTCGTAGCGGATCGCGGTCTCGTACACCCCCGGGCCGGTCTCGGTGTGCATCCCCTCGACGGGTACGCCGAAGGCGCCGAGCCCGTCGACGAGCGCGTGGACGAGGCCCGCGTTCGCGGAGCTGCGGAGCCAGGAGTAGCCGAACATGCCCGGGCTGAGGGTGGCGAGGCCGCGGAAGCCCTTCTCGCGGAGCGACTGCGGCGTCTCCCGGAACAGGAAGTACTCGTACTCCGCCCCGACCCGCGGCAGGAACCCGAGGGCGCGCGCGCGCGCGGCCGATCCGCTGGAGGAGCTGGCGCGGCGACGGCTCGAACGGGCCGCCGTCGGCGTCCACGAAGTCGAGGATGAAGGCGGCGGTGTCCGGCTCCCACGGGATCACCCGCGCCGTGGAGAGGTCCACCACCGCCTTCGCGTCGGGGTAGCCGGTGTGCCACCCGGTCACCTTCGCGTTGTCGTAGAGGTCGTCGGCGAGGTCCCAGCCGAACACCACGTCGCAGAAGCCGAGGCCGGACCGCGCCGCGGAGAGGAGCTTCTCGACGCGAGACGTACTTGCCGCGGAACACCCCGTCCACGTCGAAGGCCCCGAGCTTCGCCTTCGAGATGGACCGCTCCTGGAGCCAGGCGCCCAGGGCCTCGACGCCGTCACCCGCCGCCGCCGGGCGCGACCGCCGCGCCCGCACCGTCCGGGCCCGCGTGAGCGGGACGTGCCGCACCTTCGCCTGCGCCGCCTTGGCCATGGGTCACCCCGGGAGCTTCGTCCAGACCGCCTTGAGCTGCGTGAAGCCGTCGAGGGCGTGGTGCGAGAGGTCCCGCCCCCACCCCGACTCCTTGAAGCCGCCGAACGGCGCGGCGTCGTCGAACTCGTTGAAGCAGTTGATCCAGACGACGCCCGCCTGGAGCCGCCGCGCGAAGGCGTGGGCGCGCGCCACGTCGCCCGTCCAGATCGCCGCGGCGAGGCCGTACCGCGTGCCGTTCGCGATGGCGACCGCCTCGTCCTCGCCCTCGAACCGGAGGCACGACACCACCGGCCCGAAGATCTCCTCCTGGGCGATGGCCATCTCCGGCCGCACCTCGGCGAAGACCGCCGGCCGGAGGAAGAACCCGCGCGCCTTCGCCCCCTCGACGTCGCGCTCGCCGCCGGCGAGGAGCCGCGCCCCCTGCTCGCGCCCGGAGTCGACGTAGCCGAGGACGGTGTCGAGCTGCCGGCGCGAGATCTGGGAGCCCATCTCCGTCGCGGGGTCGAGCGGATCGCCCACCCGGATCCGCCTCGCGCGGTCGGCGAGGGCGGTGACGAACTCGTCGTGCACCTTCGCCTCGACGAGCACGCGGGAGCCGGCGTTGCAGGTCTCGCCCTTGTTCCCGAAGATCCCCCACAGGCAGGCCTCGACGGCCCGGTCGAGGTCCGCGTCGGCGAAGACGATCTGCGGGCTCTTCCCGCCGAGCTCGAGCGTCAGCTTCTTGAGGTTGGTCTCGCCGGAGGCGGCGACGAGGCGCCGCGCCGTCCGGATGGAGCCGGTGAAGCTCACCTTGTCGACGCCCGGGTGGCGGGCGATGGCCTCGCCGGCGGGATCGCCCAGGCCGGGGACGACGTTCAGCACCCCCTCGGGGAGCCCCGCCTCGAGGGAGAGCTCGCCGAGCATCAGGGCGGTGAGCGGCGTGAGCTCCGACGGCTTCAGCACCACCGTGCACCCCGCCGCGAGCGCCGGCCCGAGCTTCCAGCACATGAGCGAGGTCGGGTAGTTCCACGGCACGATGGCGCCGGCCACCCCCAGCGGCTCGCGCACCACGTAGGTGTGGAAGGGCCCGTCCACCGGCAGCACCTCGCCGCGGATCCGGATCGGCTCCTCCGAGAAGTGCGCGAGGCAGGCGGCGCCCGGGGCGACGTCCCCGCGCATCGCCTCGCGGAAGGTCTTCCCGTTCTCGAGCGACTCGACGAGGGCGAACTCCTCGCGCCGCGCCCAGAGCAGGTCCGCGAGCCGCCGGATGGCCTTCCCGCGGTCGCGGGCCGCCATCGTCCGCCACGGCCCCTCGTCGAAGGCCCGGCGCGCCGCGGCGACCGCGTCGTCCACGTCGGCCGCCGACGCGGCGGGCGCGTCGCAGAGCTTCTCGCCCGTGGCGGGGTTCATGACCGGCAGGGTCCCGCCCTCCCGCGGCGCGACGAGCCGGCCGCCCACGAGCAGCCTCGGGCTCGGCAGCTTCGGTGCGAGGGTGCGGGGATCGGTCATCGCGCGGCCTCCCGGGCCGATTCTGGGTTCTGCGGCAAAGTGGCGCGGCCGCTATGGGCATTTGGGTGGCGCCGGCGCTCCTCCTCGTGAAGTGCGGGACGACGACCCCCGAGGTGCGCGTCGCGCACGGCGACTACGACCGCTGGTTCCTCCGGGCGCTCGCGCCGGCCGGCGTGGCGCTCGCCGTCGTGGAGGTCCACGCCGGCGCGCCGCTCCCCCGCGCGCTCCGCGGCGTCGCGGGGATCGTGACCACGGGCTCGCCCCGCTCGGTGACCGAGCGCGCCCCCTGGATGGCCCGGACGGGCGCGTGGCTCCGCGAGCAGGCGGAGCGCGGCGTCCCCGTCCTCGGCGTGTGCTTCGGCCACCAGCTCCTGGCGGAGGCCTACGGGGGGGCGGTGGCGCGGAGCCCGCGCGGGAGGGAGCTCGGGACGGTGCGCTGCGCCCTCACGCTCGCGGGGCGCGCCGACCCGCTCTTCGCGGGGCTGCCCGCGGAGCTCGACGTGCAGGCGACGCACGAGGACGAGGTGCGGGCGCTCCCGCCGGGCGCGACGCTCCTCGCGTCGAACGGCTGGAGCCGGGTCCAGGCCTTCGCCGTGGGCCCGACCGTGCGCGCGGTGCAGTTCCACCCCGAGCTGGACGCCGCTGCGATGGCGGCGATCGTCGCGGCGCGCACGCCGGCGCTGGAGGCCGAGGCCCGCGCGCGCGGAGAGGACCCGCCCGCGACCGCGGCCGGGATCCGTCCGGCCCCGTGGGGCGGACGGATCCTCCGGAACTTCGTCGCGTCGCTGCCGGACGGGCCGGGGCCGGCTAGGCCGCGACGTTCTTCTTCTGCCCGCCGACCTTGATGGTGAGCGAGCGCTGCTCCGGGCTCACCGAGACCTCGATGTAGCTGAACATCGCGAGGACGAAGGCGAACATCACGAGGAGGCCGGCGATGTTGTAGGCGCCGACGTACGAGCCGGTCGTGTCGGCGATCTTGCCGGCGAGGAGCGGGCCGAGGACGCCGCCGACGCCCCAGCCGGTGAAGAGGATGCCGTAGTTGATCCCCATGTTCTTCGTGCCCCACTGGTCGGCGGTGGTGGCCGGGAAGATGCAGAGGCAGGCGCCGTAGCTGAAGCCCACCACCGCCGCGCCGACGATGAACCCGCCGATGGTCGTGAACTGCGGGAAGAAGAACATCGTCGGCCGCCTGCGCGATGAAGACGATGCCGAGGGTCACGACGCGACCGATGCGGTCGGAGATGACGCCGGCGATGATCCGGCCGCTCGCGTTGAAGATCGCGAGGAGGGCGACGAAGACGAAGCCGACCTTGATGGCGTTGCCCGACTGCACGGCCACGATCTTCGCCATGTGGCCGATGATCATGAGGCCGGCGGTCGCGGCGCAGACGAACTGCACCCAGAGCATGTAGAACATCGGGCTCTTCAGCATGTCGCGCCAGGTCGCCGTCGACCTTCGAGGCGGCGCCCGGGACGGCCGGCTTGAGCGACGACGGCGGGCTTCTCCGGGTTCCTGATGAACTGGGCGAAGGCCGTCGCGACCACGAGGAAGGCGAAGCCGAGGGTCCGGAAGGCGCCGGGGATGCCGTAGCTCGCCGAGCAGGTACTTGGAGAGCGGCGCGATGTAGACCGGGGCGATGCCGAACCCGCCCACCACGATGCCGGTGATGAGCCCCTTCTTCTCGGGCGGGAACCACTTCACCGCGGCGGGGTTGGCGCAGGAGTAGCCGAGGCCGAAGCCGGCGCCGGCGAGGAGGCCGAAGCCGACCACCGCCGGCCAGACGGCGGCCGGGGAGGCGAAGCTCGCGACCAGGAGGCCTACGCCGGTGAGGATGGCGCCCGCGGAGGCGACGAGGCGCGGGCCGACCTTGTCCTGGAGGCGACCGGCCGGGACCATGACCAGGGCGAAGCACGCGATGGCGAGCGTGTACGGGAGCGTCGCCTGCGTCTTGGTCCAGCCGAAGCCCCCCTTCTCCACCGTCTCGACGAGCTGCTTCGAGAAGACCGACCACGCGTAGAGGATGCCGAGGGCGAGGTTCAGCCCCATGCCCGCCAGCGTGACAATCCAGCCCCTGCGATTCATGCCGTTTCCCCCTCGGGAAGCGCCCCGGAGAAATGCCCGCGATTCCGTGCGGATTGCGGCGCGCAGACTAGCAGAAATCCGTGCACTCGCACTCAAGCCTCCGCAGGGACGGCGATTTTGTTCGTGGACGGCATCGGGCGATGACGCAATGTTTGCGAACCCTAGATTGCGCGTGATCCGAAACCGCCGTCGGTTCGGCCCCTTCAGCAATCGGGTCGCGCGCGCGAACCCTGCGTTCGGCGCTCGCGCGTCCCGGGCGAGGGTGCGACGAATCGGATCGGCTCACCGAACCGCGCCGGACTCCCCCAGCCGCGGGGAAGGTCACGTACCGCGCGTCGGCGCGGGCCCGGCGGCGCCGCGCGCCCCGGCTCGCGGACCTTCGCGCGGCCGCCGTGGGGATCGTGGCAGCCGGTGCAGGAGGCTCCCTCCTGCAGACCCGCGTGCTTCGCCTTCGCCTTCCGGTCGGCGAGGTCGTGGCAGCTCGAGCAGAGGGCGGCGCCCGCCGCGATGGCCTGGGCGGCGTTCGCGGAGGCGTGGGCGTCATGGCAGCTCGCGCAGTCGCCCTCCGCGAAGGGCGCGTGCACCCACGGCGACGCGAGGAGCGCCTTCTTCGCGGCGTGGCACCCGAAGCAGAGCTCGCCGCCGGTCCGGACGAGGAGCTTCCGGTTCGTCCCGCCGTGGACCTCGTGGCACCGCGTGCACTCCCCTCGCCGCACGGGGGTGTGCACGAAGGCGAGCTCGAGCTTCTGCTGGGTCTTGCCGTGGCAGCTCCAGCAGAGCGCGCCTCCGCTCTCGACGAGGAGGTGCTCGCGGGTCGAGGCGTGGGGCGTGTGGCAGTCGAAGCAGCGCCCGTCCTTCACCGGCGCGTGCGGCACCTTGACCGCCGCCGCGCGCTTCGCGAAGTCGTGGCAGTCGTCGCACGAGGCGAGGAGGTTCTGCTTCGTGCCGGCCGCCCCGAGCTCCTGGCCCGGTCTCAGGTGGCACGTCGCGCAGTCCCCATCGGCGAAGGGCGGGTGGGCGCGGTCGGCGACGAGCTTCTTCCGGCCGGAGGCGTGGGGATCGTGGCAGCCCGTGCAGCGCGCGCCGGCCACGGCATAGCCCGCGTGCCCCTTGCGGAGGGGCTCCGAGTCGCCGGGGTGGCACCCCAGGCAGAGCTCCGGGACGTCCTCGCGCAGCAGCGCGGGCGCCGCGGAGCCGTGGCCCGAGTGGCAGTCCCGGCACGCGCCGTCGGCGACGGCGGCGTGGACCTGGAGCTTCGGGTCCGACAGGCGCGCCCGGAGCCGCTCGTGGCACGAGAGGCACAGCGCGTTGCCCTCCCTGGCGAGGAGGAACTCGCGGGGTCCGCCGTGCGGATCGTGGCAGGCCCAGCAGCGCCCGCTCACGAAGGGCTGGTGCTGCGATCGGCCCCGCGCCCGGGCCTTCCGGGCGCCGACGTGGCACTCGAGGCAGATCGAGGCGTCGTCGGCCCGGAGGTGCGAAGGCTGCGACCCGTGCGCCACGTGGCACTGCGAGCAGTCGCCGCCGGCGAACGGGGTGTGGACCTTCCCCGCCGCCGCGCGCAGCTCCACCATGGCGCGGTGGCACGGGAGGCACAGCGCCTGCCCGCGCTCGACGAGGAGCGGCCGCCGCTCCGACGCGTGGGGCACGTGGCAGGCGCCGCAGTCGCCCTTCGCCACCGGCGGGTGCGGCTTCCCCCGGCGCTTCGCCTCGACCTGCTGCACGTCGTGGCACCCGGCGCAGACCGCGTTCGCCGACGCCTCGCGGAGGAGCTTGACCCGGCCGCCGTGCGCGTCGTGGCAGGAGCCGCAGTCGCCGGAGCGGACGGGCTCGTGCGATCGAGGGCGCCGCCGCCCACTCCCTCGCCGCGCGGTGGCAGCCGGCGCAGAGCTGGTCCTCGGCCGCGACGAGGAGCTTCGGGCGGTCCGTGGCGTGCGCGTCGTGGCACGCGTCGCACCGGCCCGCCACCACCGGGGCGTGGCGCGAGGGCGTCTTCCCCTTCGCCCAGGGCGGATGGCAACCGGCGCAGAGGGCGGTCCGCGGGCGCGCGAGGAGGGCCGGCTCGCTCCCCGCGTGCGGCGCGTGGCAGCCGATGCACGCGCCGTCCCGGACCGGGCGGTGCACCACCTTCCGGGCGGTCACCCGCGCCTGGACGTCCGGGTGGCAGTCCCAGCAGAGCGCCGGCTGCGGCTGCGCGAGGGCGAGGGGACGGCTCGCGGACGCCGCGTGGCACCCCGCGCAGTCCGCGAGGACGGGGTGGGCCACCTCGCGGAGGAGCGCGCGGCTCGACCCGGAGTGCGGCGCGTGGCACTCGCCGCAGCGCGCCGGCTCGACCCAGGTGCCGCCGTGTGCCTTCGACACGTCGGCGTGGCAGCCGGCGCAGAGGGTCTCGCGGGGGCGGACGAGGAGCTTCGGCGCCGCCGAGGCGTGGGCGCGGTGGCAGCTGGTGCAGCCGCGCTGCGCGGCGGTGTGGAGCCGGCCGCGCTGGAACGACTCGCCGTCGTGGCAGCGCAGGCACAGCCCGGGCTCCGGCTCGACGAGGACGTTCCTCCCCTGCTCCCCGTGCCGTCCGTGACAGGTCTCGCAGCCGCCCGCGTCCCGGAACGGCTCGTGGACGTGGGGCAGCTTCCACTCGGCCCCGAGGGTCTTCTTCTCGTGGCACCTGGAGCAATCGCTCCCCTTGCCGCGGACGGGAACGCCGCCGCACCCGGTGACGAGCGCGGCGGCGAGCGGGACGAGCCAGAGGGGCGCCTTCATCGAGCGAGGATCCTAGCCCAACCTCGCGCGGCGCCCGGCGCGAAGTGGATGGGCACCGCTACTCGGCCTCGAGGCGGAACTCCGCCACGTCGAACCAGAAGCCCCATGCCCTGCACGGAGTCGAGCTGGGCCTGGACAATCGCGAGGTGACCGTCCTCGATCTCGAGGAACTTGGCGAACAGGGGCTGGTCGTCCTTCGGCAGCTCCTGGACGAGCTTGTGGTAGAAGGCGTCGGCCTCCCGCTCGTGCTGGAGCGCGAGCTTGAGGGCGTCGAGCTCGGTCTTCGTCGCGACCCGCTTCGCCTGGGCCGAGACCTTCTTCCGCTCGCCCTCGATCCACTTCGAGCCCTTGGGCAGGATGGTCTTGAGCGGCACGTTCGGGACCTTGCCGGTCTTCTTCCACTGCGCGAGGCAGTGCTCGAGGTAGTCCACGTGCCCCTGCTCCTCCTTGCCGAGGAGCGCGAACACCTTGCGGCCCAGGGGCTCGGAGATCTCCTTCGCGCCGCGCAGGTAGTGATCGCGGACCTTCTTCTCGAAATCGATGGCGACGGCGATGGCTTCCTGGAGCTTCATTCCGGATCCCTCGTGAAGGGTGGACGGTTCGACGGTGCGGCACCGAGAGTACCCCGGCGCGCGCGGCCCATTCAACGCTGCGGCGCAGCGCCGCCCCACCCGGTCCCGGACGCCGGCGAGACGGTGTTGCACAATGGAGCGCCGCCCGGAGGTGCCCATGGCCGCCCCGCACGCGCCCCGCTCCGCTTCACCGCACGTGGAGGAGCTGAAGCGCGACTACCACCGCACGCTGTACCACGGCCTCGGGCGCTTCGCGGCGGTCGCCACGCCCAACGACAAGTACCTCGCCCTCTCCTACGCCGTGCGCGGGCGGCTGGTCGGCCGCGCCATGGCGACCGCGGAGGCCTACCGGCGCGAGCGGAGCCGGACGGTCTGCTACCTGTCGGCGGAGTTCCTCCTCGGCCCGCACCTCGGGAACGCCCTGCTCTGCCTGGGCCTCACGGACGCGGCGCGCCGGGCGATGGCGGATCTCGGGGAGGACCTCGACGCGCTCCTCGCCCTCGAGGAGGAGCCGGGGCTCGGGAACGGCGGCCTGGGGCGGCTCGCCGCCTGCTACCTGGACTCCCTCTCCACGCTGCGCTTCCCGGCCATCGGCTACGGCATCCGCTACGAGTTCGGGATCTTCGACCAGTCCATCCGCGACGGCTGGCAGGTCGAGCTGACCGACAAGTGGCTGGCGAAGGGGAACCCCTGGGAGATCCCGCGCGCCGAGATCGTCTACCCGGTCCGGCTCGGCGGCCGCACCGAGGCGGCGGTCGGCCCCGACGGCCGGTACCGGGTCACCTGGGTCCCCGCCCACGTGGTGAAGGGCGTCGCCCACGACACCTTCATCCCCGGTCACCACGTCCCCACCGCGAACCTCCTCCGGCTCTTCAGCGCCGAGGCGGTGGAGTCCTTCGACTTCCAGGCCTTCAACCAGGGGGACTACTGGGGCGCGGTGGAGGCGAAGAGCGCCTCCGAGAACCTCACCAAGGTCCTCTACCCGAACGACGAGCAGCTCCGCGGGAAGCGGCTGCGGCTCGAGCAGCAGTACTTCTTCGTGTCCTGCGCGCTCCAGGACATGATCCGGATCCACCTGCAGACCGCGAAGGACCTCTCGCGCTTCCACGAGAAGTACGCGGTGCAGCTCAACGACACCCACCCTCGGTGGCGGTGGCGGAGCTGATGCGGCTCCTCGTCGACGAGCACGGGATGGACTGGGAGCCGGCCTGGGAGATCGTGCGCCGGACCTTCGCGTACACGAACCACACCCTCCTGCCCGAGGCGCTGGAGCGCTGGCCGGTGGCACTCTTCGGCGCGGTCCTCCCCCGCCACCTCGAGCTCGTCTACGAGATCAACCGGCGCTTCCTCGACGAGGTGCGGGCCCGCCATCCCGGTGACGAGGAGCTGGTCCGCCGCGTCTCCCTCGTCGACGAGGAGGGCGGCCGGCAGGTCCGGATGGCGCACCTCGCCTGCGTGGGGAGCCACGCCGTGAACGGCGTCTCGGCCCTCCACTCCCGGCTCCTCGCCGAGGAGCTGCTCCGCGACTTCCACGCGCTCTGGCCGGAGAAGTTCCGGAACGTGACGAACGGCGTCACGCCCCGGCGCTTCCTCGCCCTCGTGAACCCGCGCCTCGCCGCGCTGCTGACCGAGACCCTCGGCTCCGCGGACTGGCTCCACGACCTCGGGCTGCTCCGCGGCCTCGAGGCGCCGGGGGCGGAGGCCGGCTTCCGGGCGCGCTGGCGCGAGGTGAAGCTCGCGAACAAGCGGGCCCTCGCCGCGGAGCTGGCGCGGAGGACCGGCGTCGTCATGGACCCGGAGGCGCTCCTCGACGTGCAGGTGAAGCGGATCCACGAGTACAAGCGCCAGCACCTCGCCGCCCTCCACGCCGTCGCCCTCTGGCTCCGGCTCCGCCGCGACCCCGGGGCGGCCGTGCCGCCGCGCACGCTCCTCTTCGCCGGCAAGGCGGCGCCCGCCTACCGGACCGCGAAGCTCGTGATCCGCCTCATCCACGGGATCGCCGAGGCGGTGAACGGGGACCCGAGGACGCGCGGTCGGCTGTCGATCGCCTTCTTCCCGGACTACAACGTGAAGAACGCCGCGTGGATCCTCCCCGCAGCGGACCTCTCGGAGCAGATCTCGACGGCCGGCATGGAGGCGTCGGGCACGGGTAACATGAAGCTCATGATGAACGGCGCGGTGACGATCGGGACGCTCGACGGCGCGAACGTCGAGATCCGCGAGGAGGTCGGCGACGACGCCTTCTTCCTGTTCGGGCTGCGGACGCCGGAGGTGGAGGCGCTCCGGCGCGGCGGGTACCGGCCCCGGGACTTCGTGGAGCGCGACCCGGAGCTGCGCGAGGCCCTCGACGCCGTCGCGGGCGGCGTCTTCTCCCGCGGCGACCGCGAGCTCTTCGCGCCCCTCGTCCAGGGCCTGCTCGACCACGACCCGTTCCTCGTCCTCGCCGACTTCCGCGCCTACCTCGACGCGCAGCGCGCCGTGGAGGCGGCCTGGGCCGACCGCGAGCGCTGGACCCGCATGTCGATCCGGAACACCGCCCGCTCCGGGAAGTTCTCCTCCGACCGCGCGATCGCCGAGTACGGGCGCGACGTGTGGCGGGTGTCGCCGTTCGAGGTGGCGCTCGACGGGACGGAGTCGCCGTGAGCCCGTCCGGGCCCGCGCCGGCCGGGACCGGCCTGCCGTCCCTCGACGGCGTGCTCCAGGGGCTCCGCCTCGGGGACAACGTCGTCTGGCAGGTGGACTCGGTCGACGACTACCTCCCCTTCGTCGAGCCCTTCGTCGCCCAGGCCCTCGCGGCGAGGCGCCGCCTCGTCTACTTCCGGTTCGCGCGGCACGCGCCGCTCGTGCGCGAGGGGCGCGGCGCCCGACATCCACCGGCTCGCGCCCTCGGTGGGGTTCGAGAGCTTCACCGCGGAGATCCACCGGGTCATCGAGGAGGCGGGCCCGGGCGCGTACTACGTGTTCGACTGCCTCTCCGACCTGGCGGCGGACTGGTACTCGGACCTCATGCTCGGCAACTTCTTCATGGTCACCTGCCCGTACCTCTACGAGCTCGACACGGTGACCTACTTCGCCCTGCTGCGGGACCGGCACTCGCACGAGGCGGTGGACTCGATCCGCTCGACGACCCAGCTCCTCGTCGACGTCTTCCGGCGCGAGGGCACGCTCTACGTCCACCCGCTCAAGGTCTGGGCGCGCCAGACCCCGACGATGTACCTGCCCCACGCCCTCGACGGCGACGCCTGGCGCCCCCTCACCGAGAGCGCGGTCCTCTCCGAGGTGCTCGCGCGACCTCGCCGACCGGCGCCTCGACGCGGTGGCCCGCCACGACCTGTGGGACCGGAAGTTCCAGCAGGCGAAGGACGTGCTCGAGGCCTACCGCGCCGGGGTCGCCCCGGAGTCCGAGGCGAGGGAGCTCTTCGAGCAGCTGCTGCGGATGATGGTGACCCGCGACGAGCGGGTGGCCGAGCTCGCCTCCCGCTGGCTCGACCTCCCGGACCTCCTCGCGATCCGCCGGCGGATGATCGGCACCGGCCTCCTCGGCGGCAAGGCGATCGGCATGCTCCTCGCGCGCGCCATCCTGGCCCGCCAGAGCCCGCGCATCCGCGAGCGGCTCGAGCCGCACGACTCCTGGTTCGTCGGCTCCGACGTCTTCTACACGTACCTCGTCCGCAACGGCGGCTGGCGCGCGCGGCGCGAGCAGCGCAACCCCGAGTCGTTCCTGGTGGGCGCGGCGGAGGCGCGGGAGCGGATCCTGGCCGGCGTGTTCCCGGAGTTCATCCTCCGGCAGTTCACGGCGATGCTCGAGTACTACGGGCAGTCGCCGATCATCGTCCGCTCCTCGTCGCTGCTCGAGGACGGGTTCGGGAACGCCTTCACCGGGAAGTACGACTGGGTGTTCTGCGCGAACCAGGGCTCTCCCGGCGAGCGGCTCGCCGCCTTCCTCGCCGCGGTCCGCGCGGTCTACGCGAGCGCCATGAGCGAGGAGGCGCTCCGCTACCGCGAGCACCGCGGCCTCCTCGAGCGCGACGAGCAGATGGCGATCCTCGTGCAGCGCGTCTCCGGCGCGGTGCACGGGCCGCTCTTCTTCCCGCAGGCGGCGGGGGTCGCCCTCTCGTACAACCCGTAGGTCTGGTCGAAGGAGATCGACCCGCACGCCGGCGTCGCCCGGCTCGTCTTCGGCCTCGGAACCCGCGCCGTCGACCGCGCCGACGACGACTACACCCGGCTCGTGGCCCTGAACGCCCCGAGCCGGCGGCCGGAGGCGAGCCTCGACGAGGCGAGCGAGCACGCCCAGCGGCGGGTCGACGTCCTCGACCTCGAGGCGAACCGCTTCGCCTCCCTCACCCTCGAGGAGCTGATGCGGCGGGCGCCCGACGTGCCCCTCGAGCTCTTCGCCACCCCGCGCAGGGGCGGGGTCCCGGTCCTGACCTTCGAGCGGCTCCTCGCCGCGACGCCGTTCGTCGAGGACCTGCGCGAGATCCTGCGGACCCTCGCCGAGGCCTACCGGTTCCCGGTGGACGTGGAGTTCACCCTCAACGTCCTCCCCGGCGGGCGGCTGCGGCTCAACGTCGTGCAGTGCCGGCCGCTTCAGGTCAAGGAGGGCGGCACGATCGTGGCGCCCCCCGCCGACCTCCGGAGCGACGCGATCCTCGTCGAGAGTCGCGGGCCGGTGGTCGGCCAGTCCACCCACGCCCCGGTGGACCGGGTGATCCTCGTCGACCCCGACGCCTACGACGGCCTCGCGACGCAGGACCGCTACGAGGTCGCGCGGGTGGTCGGGCGCGTGACGCGCCTCGAGCCGGCGGGGACCCGGCGCATCCTGCTCCTCGGCCCGGGCCGCTGGGGCACCTCCACCGTCGGGCTCGGCGTCCCGGTCTCCTTCGCGGAGATCCAGCGCGTCTCCGCGATCTGCGAGATCGTGAAGGCGCGGATGAACGTCGTCCCCGACGTCTCGCTGGGGTCGCACTTCTTCAACGACCTCGTCGAGGCGAACATGCTCTATCTCGCGGTGTACCCGGACCGCCCCGGCTACCGCCTCGCCGAGGAGGCGCTCCGCGCCGAGCCGAACCGGCTCGCCGAGCTCCTCCCCGACGACGCCCGCCTCGCCCCCGTCGTGCGGGTGGTCGACTTTCCCCTCCCAGGCCCCGCTCCGCGGGGCGTTGGAGGTCCGGGGACGAGCCCCCTCCCAGGCCCCGCTCCGCGGGGCGATGGAGGTCCGGGGACGAGCCCGCGGCCGGGCGACGCCCGGTCGCTCTGGCTCAACGCGAGCTGCATCGACCAGCGCGTGCTCTGCTACCTCGCGCCCGCGTCGGCCCACGCGCGGCCGGCGAGCGGCGACGCGATCACCGTCGGGTGAAGGTGACGGTGCCGGTGGTCGCACCGCCGGCCCCGGGGCGCCAGACGCACTGGGCGAACGCGCGCTGGACGTCCGCCGCGGCGGCGGGGGTCAGCTCCGGCGCGAGGAGGTCCACCGCGGACCGGTCGCCGCCGACGGCGACGCGGACGGTGACCTTCTCGATCCCGTTCAGCGCCATCGTGTTCGTGACGAGGGTCCTGCAGGCGGGGTCCGGCTCGGGCTGCGCGTAGCCCACCGGTCGCTCCTCGACGGGCCGTGGGCCGGGCCCCGCGCAGCCGAGGACGAGGGCGGCCAGCGCGACGGCGCTCCGGAGGAGGATTCTCATGAGGAGATCGTACGCCCAGGCGCGGGCGGGATCACCCGGCGCTCGGGAGCGCAGCGCGAGGATCTGACCACATCCGCCGACAGTTCCCCCGATGGACCGATACGCGGCAACCGCGCGGCAGCGCAGCGGTTTCACCTTTCGTCCTGCTTCATCTTTACGCAGGGAGTGGTTGCTGTGCAAAGTTGTCGTGCAGCGCTTGCGTGGGGGATTGGCGACGTGCCGCACCCGAAGAGGAGCCCGAGATGACCGCACTCCCGCCCCGGCCGAGCAATTTCCCCTCGACGTCTGCCTCTCCCGCGAACGCGCTCCCGGCGCTGACTCCTTCTCCCGCGCCGCGCCGCCCCGCCCTCACCCCGCTCCCTTCGTTCACGCCGCCGCCGGGACTGCGGTCCGCGCCGACGCCGGCGCTCACGCCGCGGCCCGCGCTCACCCCGCTGCCGGCGCTCACGCCGGTGCCTGGCGCTCACGCCGTGCCCATCGGCAAGGTGAAGGGGACGCTCCTCATCGCGCGGATGAAGTACCTGCGCGCCCGCGGAGACGAGGCCTGCGAGCGCGTCCTGCGCCGGACGTCCTCGCCGGACCAGGAGGTCCTCCGCGGGATGCTCCTGCCGAGCGGCTGGTACGCGGCGGACCTCGTGCTCCGGCTCGAGATGACCATCGTCGCGCTCCACGGGCGCGGCGACCGGCGGGAGCTGTTCCTCGACATGGGCCGGTTCACCGCCGACACGAACCTCGGGCCGGCCGGCGTCCAGCGGCCGTACCTCAAGGAAGGCGACCCGCACTTCCTGCTCCGGAACGTGCCGAAGATGTACTCGACCCAGCACGCGGGCGGGATCCGGACCTACGCGATGCTCGAGGCGAAGGCGGCCGTCATCCGGACGCTCGAGGGCGAGGAGACGAACGCGGAGGACTGCCTCACCGCCGTCGGCTGGCTCCGGCGCGCCATCGAGCTCTCCGGCGGGAAGCTCGCGATCGTGGACGAGACCCAGTGCCGCGGCCGCGGCGCGAGCTGCTGCGAGTACGTCTGCCGGTGGAGCTGAGCGCCGCCCGCCCCTCCCCGCCCCCGCGGGGGCGCCGGGTGCGTCCGGGACCCGCGGTCCGGTAGAATGCGCCCGTGGAGCCCGCCGCCACCCCCGCGATCCTCGTGCGCTGCCGCGCCCCCGCGGCTCCGGGCGCATCGCGTGGCGCGACGGTCTCCGCGCCGGCCCGGCATTCGCGATCGCGCCTTCCCGCTGCAACCGCTGCGGCGCGTGCCTGCGCCTCGGCTGCCCCGCCATCTCCGACGAGGGCGGCGACTCGCTCGTGGTCGACGCCGGCGCCTGCACGGGCTGCGCGGCCTGCGCGCCGGTCTGCCGGGCGCGGGCCATCGCTCCCGCGCCCTGAGCTCACGCTCCGAAGCGCGCCAGCGCCGCCTTCACGAACCGCGACCGCACCTGCTCGGAGGCGAGGAGCGCCTGCGCCGGCGGGAGCCGCAGGATGACGTCGACCGCGGCGTGGAGGAACCGCGACCCCGCCCCCGCCCCCTCGTCGAAGAGGAGATCCGCGAGCCGGTTCCGCTCGAGGGCCTGGCGCACGACCTTCTCCACCGTGCTCGACGGCACCGGGCGCGCCTTGCCCCCGCGGGCCATCGAGAGCGCGCCCTTGTGGCAGGCGCCCGCGCAGACCCCGCACCCGATGCACCGCTCCTCGTCGAAGCGCGGCGCGAGGTCGGCCCGGCGGCGCCCCGGCGAGAGGACCGGGTGCATGGTGACGGCGCCGACCGGGCAGGCCCGGGCGCACCGCGAGCACCCGGCGCAGGCCGCGTCGTCGCGGCTCGGGAGGAAGCCGCTCGGGTTCACCGCCGGGAGGCCCCACCGCGAGACCGCCTGGAGCTGCTCGCAGCAGCATCCGCAGCAGTTGCAGACGAAGGTGGGCCGGTTCCGGACGTTGTCCGCGACCTGCACGAGCCCCGCCTCGCGGGAGCGCTCGAGGAGCTCGAGCGCCTCCGTCCGCTCGATCTCGCGGCCGAAGCCGCGCCGGATCACGAACTCGGCGCCGCCGTTCAGGGAGAGGCAGTTGTCCATCGGCGCGTCGCAGCGCTGGCCGAGGTGCTCCGCCTCGTGGCGGCAGAAGCAGAGCGAGACCGCCCACCGGCGCGCGCCTCCCACCACCTCGGTGGCCCGCTCCCAGGCGAGGACGTCGGGGACCTCGTCCGACAGCTCCGGCTCGTGGACGAGGGCGCGGCCGATCACGGTGTCGTGGCCGAAGACCTCGCGGGCGAAGGCGGGATCGCCGTGGGTGTACGCGTGGAGCGCCTCCGCCATCCGCTTCTTCGGGATCCCGTCCTGCGCCCGCATGAGCGAGTACTCGAAGAAGCCGACCACCGGCGGCGAGAGCAGGTAGGCGCGCTTGCCGCTCCGCGGGTTCACGAGGTCCATCACGACCCCGCGATCGCACATGGGCTCGAGCCGGCGCTCCACCTCGTCGGCCGGCATCCCGAGCCGCTCCGCGAGCCGCTCCGCCGTGGTGGGCCTCACGGGCATCCGCGCCGCGAGCGCCGCCTCCTCCGGCGTGTAGAGGATCTCGAGGATCTCGCGCCGCGCCGCCTCGGCGGCCTCGTCGGACGCCTCCGGCAGCGAGACCGGACCGCGGTCGAGCCGCGCCACGAGATCCCGGTACTGCTCCTTCAGCCGTCCGAGGTGGCCCATGGCCACCGGGTATCACACCCGGGAGCTGCGAGCGATCGCCACCCCTGACCGTGACCAGGCCTGGACCTTGCGTCCTGGACCCGGTCCTCGACTTCGTCCCCGGTCCTCGACGCCTGGTGGGCGATGGGTCAGGAATCGCGACCGAGAACCGGCGATCGAGCCGGTTCCAGGTCGAGGTCGACGTCGACGTCGAGGTCCGACCGGTCCAGGTCCACGTCCAGGTCCAGGTCGACGGGGGTGCGCCGCCACGCCTCCACACGAGCTGCATCGCGCCCTTCCCGAGCCCGGCCACCCTCGCGCCCAGCCGCCGCGCCCGCGACCGGATCCCGCGGCCGATCCCGGTGGCGAGCGCCCAGCCGACCACCGCGATCACGAGCGCTGCCCAGGGGAACGGTCGCCGCCCTGCCGCCTGCCGGCCATGCTGCCGCCCGGACGTGCGCCGCGCGGCGCCCTCACCGCGGGCCCCACCCTGCGCGCCCTCTCCGCCCGCCCGCTCCGCGCGCTCGCCGGCACCCCGGTCCTCCGAGCCGCCCGAGGCCGCCGCGACCTGCTGGCGGACCTCCTCGACGTGGGGATCGCCGCCCACCCGCTCGCCGACCGTGGCGGTGAGCGGGGCTCCGGTGGTCGTCTCGTTCATGTACGCCTCCTCGCCCCGACACGGTGGGGGCGGGAGGCGGAACCGGCTACCCGCCGCGGATGGACCGGTCGAGGATCTCGACCGGGTGGGCGGCCTCGACGTCGGCCGCGCCGCGCTCGTGGAGCATCCGCCGGATCTGGAGCGAGCAGCCGGGGTTCGCGCTCGCGACCAGCGTGGCGCGGGTGGACTCGACCGCCGCGGCCTTCCGGCGGCCGATCTCGTCGGCGCTGCCGGGCTCCACGATGTTGTAGACGCCCGCCGAGCCGCAGCACTGGTCGCCGTCCGGGACCTCGACGAGCTCGATCCCGGGGATGCCGCGCAGGAGCGCGCGGGGCGGGTCCTGGATCCGCTGCGCGTGGCCGAGGTGGCAGGGCGAGTGGTAGGCGACGCGCGCGCGCAGCGGGTGGCGCGGGGCGCGGGCGGGGAACGAGGCGAGCAGCTCCGAGACGTCGCGGACCTTCGCCGCGAAGGCCCGGGCGCGGGGCAGGAACTCCGGGTCGTCCTCGAAGAGGTGATCGAGGTCCTTCAGGTGCGAGCCGCAGCCGGCGGCGTTCACGACCACCACGTCCGCGCCGACGCGCTCGAACCGCTCGACGAGATCGCGGGCGAGCCGGTGGGACTCCTCGCTGCGGCCGGCGTGCACCGAGAGCGCGCCGCAGCAGCCCTGCCCCTCGGGGACCACGACCTCGATCCCCTCGGCGGCGAGCACGCGGAGCGTCGCCGCGTTCACGTTCGGGAAGAAGACCCGCTGCACGCAGCCGCCGAGGAGGGCGGCCCGCAGCCGCCGCTCGCCGGTCGCGGGCATCCGGTCCGGGAGCCGGGCGGTGACGTCGGCCCACGAGAGCGGCGGCGCGAGCGCGTCCATCGCGGCGAGGCGCGGGAAGGCCCGGAGGAGGCCGATGCGGCGCGCGAGCCAGCGGATGCCCAGGAGCTGGGCGAGCCAGAGGAAGATCGCCGCCACCTGGAGCGCCGCGGGCCGGGTGAAGAGCGCGAAGATCGTGCTCGCGCCAGAGCCGGTCCGTCCCGGAGCGGAGCTGCTCGCGCTCGACCCGGGCCCGGGCGCGGTCGATGACGTGATCGTACCGGACGCCGGAGGGGCAGGCGGTGAGGCACGCCATGCAGCCGAGGCACCGGTCGAAGTGCTCGGCCACCGCCGGGGACATCTCGATCCGCCCGTCCTCGAGCGCGCGGAAGAGGTCGATGCGGCCGCGCGGCGAGTCCATCTCCTCCTGCCAGTTCTGCCAGGTCGGGCAGGTGGGCAGGCAGAAGCCGCAGTGGACGCAGTCGTCCGCGGGCGAGCGCCCCGCCGTCACCTCCCGGATCGCCGGCCCCTTCACCGTCGGCGCAGCGCCGTTCAGAGGCCCCCCACGAACCGCCCGGGCGCGAGCCGCCCGTCGGGGTCGAGCTGCGCTTCTTGAGCCGCCGCATGACGTCGAAGGCCGCGCGGCGCCGGGCCCCAGGCGTCCACCCGCGCCCGCAGCGCCGCGGGCGCCGCGCGCGAGGACCACCGCGCCGTTCCCGAGCTCCCGCAGCGCGGCGCGGGCGGAGGCGATCGCCGCCGCCGCGGCCGCGGCGGCGTCGCCGGCGTCCCCGGCGAGGAGCGCGATCCCGAGCGCGGGGTGGACGACCAGCCCGGCGCCGCCGAGCGCTGCGCGGAGCGGCGCGGAGCGCGTCGACGCCTTCACGAGCGCCGCCGGCGCGAAGGTCGCCCGCACCCGCACGGCGCCCGCAGCCGCGGAGCCGCGTCGTGGCGCGGCCCAGAGCGCGGCCTCCGCGCGCCCCCTCGAGCCGGGCGCCGCCGCCGGCGCGGGCGAGGACCGCTCCGAGCTGGTCGCGCACGCCCGGCGCGAACCCCTCGAAGCGGACCGCGAGCCGGAACTTCGGCCCGTCCGAGAAGCGCGGCGAGGGCGGTGGGCTCGACGGCGAGCTCGCGCAGGGCCGGCACGGTCTCCCGCGACGTCCACCGCCCGCGAGCCCCTCGAACACCGCGGTCGCGGAGGTCTCCGGGAGCGGGTGGAGCCGGAAGACCACCTCGGCGAGGAGCCCGAGCGTCCCGAGCGAGCCGCAGAGGAGGCGCGGCAGGTCGAAGCCGGCGACGTTCTTCACGACCTTGCCGCCGCCGTGCGCGACGACGCCGTCGGCGCGGACGAGCGTGACGCCGATGACGAGGTCGCGGACCGGGCCGTAGCGGGTGCGGCGCGGGCCCGCAGGCGTTCGCGGCGACGCACGCCGCCCACGGTGGCGCGCTCGGGAGCGGCGGGTCGAGGGCGAGCCGCTGCCCGTGCGGCGCGAGGGCCGCTGCAGCGCGGCGAGCGTCATCCCCGCCTCGACCGCCACGATCTGGTCGGACGGGGCGTGCTCGCGGATGAACGCGAGCCGCCGGGTGCGGAGCACCGCGTCGAGGCGCGCCGGCGCGGCGCCGAGGTCGAGGTCGGTCCCGCCGCCCACGAACGCGACGCGCGAGCCGGTCGCGCGGCGAGCGGCGCGCATCGCCTCCGCCGCCTCGGCGACGGTGGCCGGCTCGAGCGACGAGCGCGCGGGCGCGACGCCCAGGATGCGTCGTCCTGCGGCTCGATGGCGTGGGGCGCGCGCATCACCAGCGCTCCGCGAGCCCCGCCAGCTCGGCGGGGTGAGGGCGCGTAGGGGCCCGGCTTCTCGCCGCAGAGCCGCGGCGTCGGGAAGACCTTGCCGGGGTTCATGAGGGCGAGCGCCGTCGAAGGCGCAGCGGACGCGCGCCATGGTCTCGAGGTCGTCCGTCGCCGAACATGCTCGGCCATGTACGGCGCCTTCTCGGCGCCGACGCCGTGCTCGCCGGTGATCGAGCCGCCGGACCGGATGCAGAGCCGGAGGATGTCGCCGCCGAGCTTCGCCGCGCGCTCCTCCTCGCCGGGGTTCCGGGCGTCGTAGAGCACGAGCGGGTGGAGGTTGCCGTCGCCCGCGTGGAAGACGTTCGCCACCCGCAGCCCCACCGCGCGCGCCATCTCGCTCGATCTCGCGGAGCACCCGGGCGATCTCGGAGCGGGGGATGACGCCGTCCTCGACGAGGTAGTTCGGGCTGATCCGCCCGACCGCGGCGAAGGCGCGACTTGCGCCCCTTCCACATGAGCTGCGCGCTCCGCCTCGTCGCGCGGCACGCGGATCTCGAGCGCGCCCGCGGCCCGGGCGATCTCGATGGCGCGGGCCGAGACGTGCTCCACCTCGGCGCGCGGCCCGTCGGCGTCCATGAGCAGCGCCGCGCCGACGTCGGGCCAGTCGAGCCCGGTCGCCGCCTTCGCCGCCTCGATGGCGAGCCGGTCCATCATCTCGATGGCGGCGGGCAGGATGCCGGCGGCGATGATGCCGGAGACCGCGGCCCCGGCCTCGTCGGTGGAGGGGAAGGTCGCGAAGAAGGTCCGGGTGACCTCGGGCTTGCGCAGGAGCTTCAGCGTCACCTCGGTGACGATGCCGACGCATCCCCTCGGTGCCGACGAGCGGCGGCGAGCAGGTCGTAGCCGGGGACGTCCGGCGCCGGGCCGCCGAGGTCGACGACGCTCGCCGTCGGAGAGCACCACCCGCGCCGCGAGCACGTGGTTCGTCGTGAAGCCGTACTTGAGGCAGTGCGCGCCGCCGGAGTTCTCGGCGACGTTCCCGCCGATGGAGCAGACGCCCTGCGACGACGGATCGGGCGCGTAGTACATGCCTGCGCCGGCGACGGCGCTCGTGACGTCGAGGTTGATGACCCCGGGCTCGACCCGGATCCAGCCGTTCGCGAGGTCCACCTCGAGGATGCGGCGCATCCGCGAGAGCGAGATGACGACGGAGCCCTCGACCGGCCGCGCGCCGCCGGAGAGGCCGGTGCCGGCGCCGCGCGGGACGATCGGCATGCCCGGCCTCGCGGGCGAGCCGCACCACCCCGACCACCTCGTCGGTGGACGCCGGCAGCACCACCAGCTCCGGGCGCGTGCGGCCGTGCGTGAGGCCGTCGGCCTCGTAGACGAGCAGCTCGGCGGGGTCCGTGACGACGTTCCCGGCGCCCACCACCTCGGCCATCCGTGCCGCGACGTCGGTCACTTGTAGAGGACCTCCGGCAGCCACAACCCGATCTGCGGAAACACGTACAGGAGCGCAAGGGCGACCAGCTGGATCGCCATGAACGGCATCATGCCCGCGAAGATCTGGTTCAGGGTGACATGTTTCGGCGCGACCCCCTTCAGGTAGAAGGCGGCCATCGCCACCGGCGGCGAGAGGAAGGCCGTCTGGAGGTTCAGCGCCACGAGCAGCCCGAAGAACAGGGGGTTGATGCCGAAGTGCCCGAGCAGCGGCAGGAAGATCGGCATGAAGATCACGATGATCTCCGTCCACTCGAGCGGCCAGCCCAGCACGAAGATGATGAACTGCGCGAGCAGCATGAACTGCGTGGGCGACATGTGGAGCGACAGCACCCACCGCTCGATGATCTGCTGCCCGCCGAGGAGCGCGAACGCGGTGGAGAAGATCGAGGAGCCGACGAACAGCCAGCACACCATCGCGCTGGTCTTCGCGGTGAGGAAGGCCGACTCCCTCACGATCGTCGAGGGTGAGCCGGCGGTAGGCAAAGGCGAGGAGCAGGCCGCCCGCCGCTCCCATGGCGGCCGCCTCGGTGGGCGTCGCCCAGCCGAAGATGATCGTCCCGAGCACCGCCAGGATGAGGGCCGAGAGCGGGAAGAACGAGCCGAGCAGCATCTTGAAGATCTGGAGCCGCTCGAAGGTGAAGAGCGAGTAGTTGACGACCAGGATGGCGAGCCCGACGGCCGCGACGATCCAGAACCACGTCGGCGTCGGGACGCGCCGCGTCTCCGGCTCTGCGGGCTTCGGCTCGGAGACCTTCGCCTCCACCTTCGGCGGCGGCGCGGGCGCCGGCGCGACCTTCTCGGCGGCGCCCGGCTCCTGGACGCCGTCCTCGCTCGGCGGCTCCTGCACGCCGCCGAAGTCCTGGCTCCCCAGGTCGTGCTCGTCGTCGCCCCCGAACTCCTGAACGCCCGCGGCGCTCACCACGTCCTCCGTCGTCGCGACGCGGTAGATGATGCCGAGGGGCGCCACCACCATCAGCGCCGGGAGGAGCGCGATCGCGAGCTGGCGGGCGAGGAGGCCCCTCGAGATCCCCGGGACGCCCTTCGAGAGCGCGCGCGTGAGCGCAGGCACCGCGAGCGGCTGGCGCCCCTCCGCGAGCCGCGTCGCCCACGGCGGCAGGTCCACCCGCACCTCCTCCGGCGGTGGCTTCGGCGCGAGCGACGGGTTCAGCATCGCCCGGACGATCACGTACCCGATGTAGAGGCCCGCGAGCATGAGCCCCGGGAAGAAGGCGCCCGCGTAGAGCTGGACGACCGACACCGACGCCGTCGCGCCGTACAGGATGAGCATCACCGACGGGGGGATGAGGATGCCGAGGCACCCGCCCGCGGTGATGACCCCCGCCGACAGCTTGATGTCGTACCTGGAGCGAAGCATCGCCGGAAACGCGAGCAGGCCCATGAGCGTCACGACGGCGCCGACGATGCCGGTCGCGGTGGCGAAGACGGCGCAGGTCACGAGCGTCGCGACCGCGAGGGAGCCCGGGAGCCGCCCGATGGCGAGGTTGAGGCTCGTGAAGAGCTTCTGGATGAGGTTCGCCCGCTCGACCAGGTACCCCATGAAGACGAACAGCGGGATCGAGATGAGGACGTCGTTCGTCATCACCGCGTAGGTCCGTTGCACCATGAGGTCGAGCGTCTGCTGCACCGCGACGCCGGCGGGGGCGTTCATCCGGTAGGCGATGAAGGTGAAGATGACGCCCATCCCCATGAGCGTGAACGCGGTGGGGAAGCCGAGCATGATGGCGACGACCACCATCGAGAGCATGAACAGGCCGAAGTGGCCGGGGGTCCAGTTCCACGGCCAGGGCATCGCGAACGCGGTGGCGCCGACGATGAGCGCCATCAGGGTGAAGCCGAAGATGAGCTCCTTGCGGATCCTCACGGCTTCACCTCCTTCCCGTGCTCCTTCTCCTGCTCGACCACGATCTCGTCGAGCCTGGCGATGTCCTCGTCCTTCACGTGGACCATCTTCTTCAGCTCGTCGACGTCGACCTCCACCACGTCCTCGGTGCGCGACGGCCACTCGCCGGTGCGCAGGCACGCGATGCAGCGGTAGATCTCGGCGAGCCCCTGGACCAGGATGAGCGCCCCGGCCACCGGGATCGCGCTCTTGAAGTAGTAGAGCGGCGGCCCGTCCGTCATGATCGTGGACCGCTCGCGGATCGCCCAGGACTCGCCCGCGTAGGTCCACCCCGCCCAGACCATCGCGACGATCCCGGGGATGAAGAAGAAGACGTACAGGACGAGATCGATCGACGCCTGGACACGCGGCCGGAAGAACCCGTACAGCACGTCCCCGCGGACGTGACCGCTCTTCGCGAGGGTGTACGCCCCCGCCATCATGAAGAGGATCCCGTACATCTGGATCTGCGCGTCGAACGTCCAGGCGTGCGGCGCGTCGAAGAACCGGCGCGAGAGGATCTCCCACGTCATGAGCGCGGTGAGCAGGAGGATGAGCCAGGAGAACGCCTGGCCCACCCGGGTGCTGACCTTGTCGATGCCGAGCAAGACCTTCTGCATGGGAAGGCTCCCGGTGCGGCGGGACGGGGGTGGAGCGGGGCCGGCCGCCCGGCGACCCGGGCGGCCGGTGGGGGAGGCGCCGCGCTAGGTCGACTTCTTCGCGGGGAAGAAGTGGTTGAGCGCCTGGCGGAAGTCCACGTTGGTGTCGGCCTGCCAGCGGCCCGCGCGCTGCGCGAAGGCCCGCTGGGAGTCGAACGCCTTCTTGAAGAGCGGGTTCTCGGAGGACCGCTTCACGACGATCTCGGTCCCAGATCTCGAGTTGCTTCTTCAGGATGGCGTCGGGGGTCTTGTAGAACTTCACCCCCTGCTTCTGCTGCATCTCGAGGTAGTCCTTCGAGTAGCGGTCGATGGCCTTCCAGGACATGTCGGCGCTCGCCGCCTGGATCGCGTAGCCGACGATCGACTTGAGGTCGTCCGGCAGCGCCGCGAACTTCCCCTTGTTGAAGATGATCTCGAACTGCTCGCCCGACTGGTGCCAGGACTGGAGCATGCAGACCTTCGAGACGTCCGGGAACCCGAGGGCGCGATCGGACGACGCGTTGTTGAACTCGGCGGCGTCGAGCAGCCCGCGGTCCATGGCCGGGACGATCTCGGCGCCCGGGAGCGCGTTCACCGCCGCGCCGAGCCCGTTGAAGATGTCGATGGAGAGGCCGACGGTCCGGTACTTGAGCCCCTTGAAATCGTCCACCTTCGACACGGGCTTCTTGAACCAGCCGAGGGGCTGCGTCGGCATCGGACCGTACAGGTACGAGACGACGTCGATGTTGAGGCTCTTGTAGACCTCCTCGAGGATCTGCCGGCCGCCGCCGTAGTAGTGCCAGGCGAGGACCATGTTCGCGTCCATGCCGCAGGCGGGGCCGGAGCCCCAGAGCGCGAGCGCGGAGTTCTTGCCGTACCAGTACGCGACGACGCCGTGGCCGCCGTCGAGCGTGCCCTTCGACACCGCGTCGAGGAGGTCGAACGCCTTCACGACCGCGCCGGCCGGGAGCACCTCGATCCTGAGGCGCCCGCCCGTCATGTCGTTCACCTTCTTCGCGAAGTCGAGGGCGTACTCGTGGAAGATGTCCTTCGTCGGCCAGGTCGACTGGAAGCGAAGGCTGATCGGCGCCTGGGCGACGTGGATCGTCGGCGCCGCCGCGACGACCGCACCGGCGGCACCGACTGCCGCCTTCTTGAGGAACGAGCGCCGCGAGGCGCGAACGGGATCAACCTGCTGGTCCACGACGGTCTTCTTCTTCATGGGGGCTCCTCCGGGGGCAGAGGTGAAGGTGAAAGAACTCGTGTGGCGCCCGCGCAGATTCAACGACTCGACGGGGGCGGGGGGCTCGATGTGGGCTGCCCAAGATGGGTGCGCGAGGGACCGCGATCGCCGACACGTTTGCGGCGCGCTGCGTCGAGCGCCGAGTGGCGCGGGCGAACCCGGGACGGCGCCCGCGCTACCCCCGGCCGACTGGCCTCTGGCCGTCATGGTGGCAACCCGGACGAGGCCCTGGCATGATGCCGCGCCTGATTCGGGGCGCCCTCGCGCCCGGAGGTACACCTTGAACAAGTCCTTGGTCATCGGCCTCGCTCTGGGGCTCGTCGTCGGCGTCTTCATCGGGTACCAGGCGGGCTCGTCCACGTCTCCGCCAGCCGGCCCGGCGATGGGCGGCGGGCTCCCGCCCGGCGTCGCGCCCGGGATGCCGCCCGGCGGCACGGGGATGCCGGCGCAGCCCCCCGGCGACAACTTCCAGGCCCGCATCACCGCGATGCAGGCGGTGGTCGCCCGCGATCCGAAGAACTTCGAGGCCTGGGTCCAGCTCGGCAACGACTACTTCGACACGCGCCAGCCGCAGAAGGCGATCGACGCCTACGCGCGCGCGCTGGAGCTCAAGCCGAACTCGCCGAACGTCCTCACCGACATGGGCGTCATGTACCGGGACCTCGGCCAGTTCGACAGAGCGGTCGCCAACTTCCAGAAGGCGAACCAGCTCGACCCGAAGCACGTCCAGAGCCTCTTCAACCTCGGGGTCGTCTACCTGAACGACCTGAAGCAGCCGAAGAAGGCCATCGAGGTCTGGAACAAGGTGATCCAGAGCGCGCCGCAGAGCGAGCAGGCGCAGCAGGCGAAGGTGGCGATCGAGGAGGCGAAGAAGGCCGGCGTGGGGCAGTAGCAGCGCTGCTCACGCATGCAATTCCACCACGTCCCGGTCCTCGAGGACGTGGTGGCGGTCGACCTGCTGCCCGTCGAACCGGGCGTGGGCGCCCCAGATCCGCGCGAAGTGGAGCCTCGCCGCGAGCTCGCCGTGCACGAGCCGCGCGAGGTCCTCGACGGTCGCTCCGCCGGGGAGGACGAAGGGGCGGCCCCGGTCCGGCGGGTGGCCCGGCTCCTTCGTGTAGACCCGCATCCGCCCGAGCTCGGCGAACAGCCGCGGGCGGAGCCCGTCGAGCCCGTCGCCGCGCGTCGCCGACACCGGCAGGAACGGCAGCTCCGGCCAGATCACCTCGCGGGCGAGGACGGCGAAGGTCCCGTCGGGATCGAGATCGCTCTTGTTCGCGAGGACGAGCACGGGGCGCTCGACGAGCAGCGGCGAGGCGTCGGCGGGCTGCGGCCTCCCGCGCGGCCAGACCCGCGCGCGATCCAGGAGGTCGACGACCGCCGCCCAGTTCGCCTCCGGCTCGTCGGCCTCGACCTCGACGACCACGAGCACCCCGTCCGCGCTCCGCACCAGGCTCGGGAGCCACGGCTCGCCGTGGCCGGCGGCCACCGCCGGCGTGTCGACGAGCTGCACCTGCACGTCCTCGAAGACCATCATTCCGGGCAGCGAAGTCCGGGTCGTGAACGGGTAGTCGGCGATCTCCGGGTGGGCGTGGGTGAGGGCGGCGAGGAGCGACGACTTGCCGGAGCTCGGCGGCCCGACGAGCACCCACTGCCCCGCCCCCTCCTTGTGGACGTGGCCGGGGTCGGGGCCGCGGTGGCCGCTCTTCGCGAGGTGGGCCTCCTCCTCCTC
The DNA here is from genome assembly GCA_963739565.1 of uncultured delta proteobacterium. Classification (GTDB taxonomy): domain Bacteria; phylum Myxococcota; class Myxococcia; order Myxococcales; family Anaeromyxobacteraceae; genus Anaeromyxobacter. The sequence goes on from CAVUBF010000004.1 coordinate 1,141,059, forward strand.
GAGCTTGGAGAGCTTCTTCCGGAGGTCGGCCTGGAGCTTCTCCGTCCCCTTGTGCTTGGGGAGGAGCGCGATCATCTCGCGGAGGGCCTCGCGCTTCTCCTCGTGCCCGGCCGCGGCGCGGAAGCGCTCCTCGGCGGCGTGATACGCCGGCGTGAGGTTCGCGGGCATGCGGCACCTCTCCTTGGGCGGGGGGCCACTCGGGCTGCGCCCTCGCGCCCCCCGAGCCCCCCGCTCGCTCCGGTGCAGCCTCATCCGGCTGCGCCTGCGCTCGCCGCGCCATTGCGCTGCGAGCATGAGGAAGCGTATCACCGGCATCGGAGGGTCGCTCATGGACCGGACGGACCTCTTCGGGCGGGCCGCGGCGGAGCTGCGGCGGGCGGGCGCGCTGGTCGTGACCGCCGGCGCCGGGATGGGCGTCGACTCCGGGCTCCCGGACTTCCGCGGGGACGCGGGGTTCTGGAAGGCCTACCCTCCCTACCAGAAGCTCGGCCTCTCCTTCGTCGACGCGGCGAACCCGGCCCACTTCGACCAGGACCCCCAGTTTGGCTGGGGGTTCTACGGCCACCGGACGAACCTCTACCGTGCGACCGTGCCGCACCCCGGGTTCGAGATCCTCCTCGGGTGGGCGAGGCGTCTTGGCCTGCCTGCCTTCGCGGTCACGTCCAACGTCGACGGCCAGTTCCAGAAGGCGGGGTTCCCCGAGGACCGGGTCCTCGAGGTCCACGGCTCGATCCACCACCTGCAGTGCACGGCCCCGTGCTCCGAGGCGATCTGGACGAACGGCGAGACCCTCGACATCGACCTCGAGACCATGCGCTCGCGGCAGGTCCCGCGCTGCCCGAACTGCCGCGCGGTGTCGCGGCCCAACATCCTCATGTTCGGGGACTGGTCCTGGCTCGACGTCCGGACCGCGGCCCAGCGCGAGCGGTTCGACGAGTTCCTGGAGGAGGTCCGGGGACGCCGGCTCTTCGTCGTCGAGCTCGGGGCGGGGACGGCGATCCCGACCATCCGCGCGACCTCGGAGCGGCTCGGCCGCGGGAACGCCTTCGTGGTGCGGGTGAATCCGCGCGAGCCGGACATCGCCGCGCCCCACCTGTCCATCGCCACCGGCGCGCTCGAGGGGCTGGAGGGGATCGAGAAGGCGCTGTAGCCCGCCTTGTACGGCGCATACCGCTCCGAGCAGCGCGGACCCTTCGGGCGCGTGTACCTGTCCATGTGCGCGTCCCCGTAAAGCTGGCGGGCGGCGACGTCCTGGTGGCGCGACAGAGGAGCCGGCACTCGTCAATCGTGGTGCCCGCGCCGAGCGCGAACCCGTCGATGTGATCGAGCTCCACCTGATACGTGGAGCCGCAGACTCCGCCGCCCTCGAGCGGCAACGAGCAGCAGCCGTGGTCACGCTTCCAGACGCCCCGCCAGACGTCGGCGGGGACGTGGCGGCTCCGCTTCGAAGGACAAGGAGGCCGTGCCCCGGCCGGTGCCGGAGCCGGCTTCCGAGCCGCCTTGCGCGGCTTCTCGACGAGCCCGCGGCGCTTCGCGTGGCGCTGGAGGATGAGGTCGAGGCCGACCTCGAGGATCGTCCTCCTCCGAGGCGCCGGGGTGAGAGTGCGAGAGGGCGTCGCGGGCGGCGGCGAGCTTGTCGAGCAGGCGGCGGGAGACGGTGACGTGGAGCCGACGGAGCTCCGCCGTGAGGGGCTCGACCGTGGCCGGCGCACGCGGAGGAGGCTCGACGGCCCGCTCGAGACGCTGTGGTTCTTCCGGAAGAACTGGTGAAGGGGATTCTCGCGACGGGAGCCGCCGCGATGGCGGGTCGGGCCGACTCCTTCGGGGTGACGGTCGTCACGACGGTTCGCTTCGGCGGAGCTTCCGCCGGCAGGAGCGCGGCCGAGACCTCCCTCGCCTCGCGCTTCGACGTGTGGAAGAACCGCGGGATGACGTCGCCTCGGTTCTCCGGCGTGATGACCTTCGCGAGCTCGACGAGGCTCGTCAGGTGGAGGCGACCGTCGCGGAGCAGGTCGACGATCTCGGGGTAGCGCTGGATGAGCTCGGCCGCGGTCTTCCGGTAGTAGGCGGGCCCCTTGGGAAGGCCCAGCTCCCGGTGCAGGAAGTAGAACAGCGAGCTGTGCCCCAGCTCGAGCCACCGGCGCTCCCGATCGAAGACCGCGAGAGCTACGAGGAACTCCCCGAGCGCGTGGTGCTCGCGGCGGAGGAGGTCGGCGAGGCGGGTGGTCTCTTCGCGGGCGGTCGTCATACACGTAGAGTCGCATGCGTTCTCGAATGCTCCTGGAACGCGCGCATTCCCGTCCTGGCGCGAATCCCGAGCGCCCCTCGCGCACCCCTCGCGCCATCCCGCGACGATCACGGCGCGGCCGCCGGGGCTCGCTGAGAGGCATCCGGTGGCGACGTCCGGAACGGGAGCGCCGCCTCACCAGAAAGGCGTCAACTTCCCAGTTGGGGCGCGGCAATCACGTAAAGTGAACGGCGGCGCTCGCGGCGGCGGTCCCCGGCCTTCAGCGTGGCGCCCCGGACCGCGGGTCGGCCAATCTTGCCGGAGCGATTCCTTGGCGCGGCACCGCCCCGGCCGCCCCTTCCTCGTTGCCAAGGGGCAACGCTGGTCCAGGTCCAGGTCCAGGTCCAGGTCCAGGTCCAGGTCCAGGTCCAGGTCCAGGTCCAGGTCCAGGTCCAGGTCCAGGTCCAGGTCCAGGTCCAGGTCCAGGTCCAGGTCCAGGTCCAGGTCCAGGTCCAGGTCCAGGTCCAGGTCCAGGTCCAGGTCCAGGTCCAGGTCCAGGTCCAGGTCCAGGTCCAGGACAGGACCAAGCGGGATGGTAGCGGCCTGGACCAGCGCTGCTATCGTCCCCGTCCATGAACACCCGCGCCCTCGCCCTCCCCGCGCTGCTCGCCCTCGCCGCCGGCTGTGCGCCGCGCTTCGACCCGCGCCTCGTGGACGTGCCCATCGCGGGGCCGAACCGCCGCTGGGTCAGCACCGAGAACGTCGATCACCCGCTGGTCGGGAAGATCTGGGACGTCCGGGCGGGCAAGCTCGTGGACGAGGCCGCCCTCGACGCCGCCGTCACCGGCGCGGACTTCGTCGCCCTGGGCGAGGTCCACGACAACCCCGACCACCACCTCCTCCAGGCGCGCCTGGTCCGGGCCATCACCGCCACCGGCAGGCGGCCCGCCCTGGCCTTCGAGCAGCTCGACGCGGACAAGCAGCCGGTCGTGGACGCCTCCATCGCGAAGGCCCCGAAGGACGCCGACGCCCTCGGAAAGGCGGTCGGCTGGCAGGCGAGCCGCTGGCCCGACTGGAAGTTCTATCGGCCCATCTTCGCGGCAGGGCTCGACGCCGGGCTGCCCATCATCGCGGCCAACCTGCCCACCGGGAAGACCGCCGAGATCCGCGCGAAGGGGAAGGACGCGCTCGAGGAGCCGCTCCGCGTCCGTCTCACCCGCGAGGAGCCGCTGCCGCCCGCGGCCCTCGCCGCGCTCCGCGCCGAGATGGCGGAGTCGCACTGCGGAATGCTCCCGGAGAGCAAGCTCGACCCGCTCGTGCTCGTGCAGCGCGCCCGCGACGCGCAGATGGCGCTCCGGACCGAGACCGCCGGCGGCGGGCGGGGCGGCGTCCTCATCACCGGCAAGGGCCACGCCCGGACCGACCGCGGCGTCCCGGCGATCGTCGCGAAGGACGAGCCCGGGAAGAAGGTCGTCGCCGTGGCCTTCGCCGAGGTGCAGAAGGGGGAGACCGACCCCGCCGCCTACCGCGACGACGAGGAGGGGACCGGCCCGCTGCCGTACGACTTCGTCGTCTTCACCCCGGGCACGCAGCGCGAGGATCCCTGCGAGGGGATGCGCCAGCACATGGAGAAGAGGAAGGCGGCGGAGGCGAAGGGCGGGAAGGACGCCGGCGGCGGGATGGGCGGGCATGGGCGCGCCGAAGGAGGCGCCGGAGCCGGCCGCGCCGGCGCAGCCCCCGCCCGAGCCGCCGAAGGAGCTCCGCGCCCGCGCCGAGGTGACGGCTCAGGGCGGGCAGCGGGCGCAGACCGAGCGGAACAGGTTCGTCGAGAGGTAGCGGTCGCCGCGGTCGGGGAGGAGGACCACGATCGTCCCCGCCTCCATCGTCCGCGCGACCTGGAGCGCCCCCGCCACCGCCGCGCCGGAGGACATCCCGACGAAGAGCCCCTCGCGGCGGGCGAGGTCGCGGGCGGTCTCGAAGGCGGCCTCGTCCTCGACCGTCACCTTCGCGTCGAGCGCCTTCGGGTCGTAGATCGGCGGGACGATCGCCTCCCGCATGTTCTTGAGCCCCTGCACCCGGTGGCCGAGGCGCGGCTCGACCCCGATGATCCGGACGCCCGGCTTCCGCTCGTGCAGGGAGCGGCCGACGCCCATGAGCGTCCCGGACGTCCCCATCCCGGCGACGAAGACGTCCACCGTCCCGTCCGTCTGCCGCCAGATCTCGGGGCCGGTCGTCTCGTAGTGCGCGAGCGGGTTCGCCGGGTTCGAGTACTGGTCCGGCATGAAGTAGCGGTGGGGGTGCTCGCGGGCCATGACGCGGGCGGCCCGGATCGCGCCGTCGGTCCCCTCCTCCGCCGGGGTGAGGAGCACCTCGGCGCCGAAGGCGGCGAGCACCGCGCGCCGCTCCTCCGAGACGCAGGCCGGCATCGTCAGCGTGACCGGCACCCCCCGCGCCGCCCCGAGCATGGCGAAGGCGATGCCGGTGTTGCCGGAGGTCGGCTCGAGGAGCGTCCGACCTGGCCCGAGGGCGCCGGCGGCCTCCGCCGCGCGGAACATGTACAGCGCGGGGCGGTCCTTCACCGAGCCGCCGGGGTTGTTGCCCTCGAGCTTGGCGAGGATCCGGACGCGGGGCCCGGGGGCGAGCGAGGTGAGCTCCACGAGCGGCGTCGAGCCGATGGAGCGCGCGAGATCGAGGGGCATCGCGCGCGATGCTACCGCGGCCGGTGCGGCCCGCACCACCGGTGGCTAGCGCGTCACCAGCGCCGACAGCTCGCGGTGGAGCAGCTCCTCGTCGCCGAGGTTCAGCTCCACGATCCGGCGCAGGTGGGCGATCGACTCGAGGTCGATGCCGGTGCAGCGGATCCCGACCTGCCCCGCCTGGCGGTGGGTGATCTGCCCGTCCATCCGGATCACGGCGTCGCCGGCGTCGAGCCGGATGGTGAGCGTGCACCGCTGGCCGACGGCGCAGCGGAAGGTTCCCGGCGTCTCCACGAGGGCGCCCTTGAGCGAGACGTCGAGCAGCTCGCAGGAGACGCGCTCGGCGAGGGCGTCGAGCTCCGCGGGGCGGTGGAAGGTGATGCGCGAGAAGCGGCGGCGCTCGTCGGCTGGGCCCATGACGTCCTCCGACCGCCATTGTCCGGGGGCGATCACCCCGGCGCAAGCGCGCGGGTGCCGCGGGGTCCCCGGCCGACGGCCACGTGCGCCGCCGCGACCCCCACCGGCGCGAGCCCCGCCTCCGCGAGCGCCTCGAAGACGGCGCGCGTGACGACGGCGGGATCCTGGAAGAGGTCGCGGACCACGGCGGCGGGGAGCGGCTCGGCCGCGTCCTCGGCGGGCCGCCGGTGCGGCAGGAACCCGGCGTCGCGCAGCAGAGCGAACGCGGGGCCGTAGTGGCGCGGAGCGCGGAGCTCGAATCGAACGATGGTCCACATGAGGGTCAACGACGATTCCGTCCGGGTGAGGGCGAGTTGAAGTGCCCGGAGGGGCTGCTGCGGCCCCCCGCACAGGCCCACCCGGGCGGGGTGACGACCACGGGGCACCATGCACATGGGAGGGACACCGGAACGGAGCGCGCGATGGGCCTGCACGAGGCGATGTCGGGCGTGGACGCCGCCTGGCTCCACATGGATCGCCCGGCAAACACCGCCGACGTCGTCGCCCTCATGACGTTCCCGGACCGGGTCCCCGCCGGCGCGGTCGAGCGGCTCGTCGAGGAGAAGCTCCTGTGCCACCCGCGCTTCCGGCAGCGCATCGTCCCCGATGGCCCGCTCGCCCTCGCCACCTGGGACGACGACCCCGCCTTCTCGCTCCGCCACCACCTCTCCCGGCGCCGCCTCGCCGGCGGGGGGACGCGGGCGCTGGAGCGGTTCGCGAGCGCCGTCGCGACCGAGCGGCTCGCCCCCGACCACCCGCTCTGGCGCATCTACGTGGTGGACGGGTTCGGAAAGGGGAGCGCCATCGTCGCGAAGCTCCACCACTGCATCGCGGACGGCTTCGCCCTGGTCGGCCTCCTCCTCTCGATGGCGGACGAGGGCCCGGTCCCGGCCGCCGCCCCCGAACCGCCGGCGCGGGCGCGCGCCTTCCGGGACCTCCGGCTCGACCGGCCCCTCGTCGACGCGGTGCTCCGCGCGCTCCGGAGCCCGTCCCGGGCCCTCGACCTCGGCGCCCGCGGCGTCGCGTTCGCCTCGTCCCTCGCGAAGATGACGCTCCTCTCCGGCGACCCGCCGACCCGCCTCGCCCGCCCGCTCTCGGGCCGCCGTCGCGCCGCCTTCTCGCGCCCCATCCCCCTCGCTCCGATCCGCGACCGGGCCCGGGCCCTCGGGGCGACGGTGAACGACGTGCTCGTCGCGGCCGTGGCGGGCGCGCTCGGCGCCGTCCTCGCCGCCGACGGCCCGCCGCCGGCGCAGCTCCGCGCCCTCGTCCCGGTGAACCTCCGCGGCCTCGTGCCGGGCGAGGACGGCGACCCCGACCTCGGGAACCGCTTCGGGCTCGTCTTCCTGCCGCTGCCGGTCGGCGAGCCCGATCCCGCGGCGCGGCTCGCGAAGCTCCGGGCGGCGGCCGCCGCGCTCAAGTCCTCGCCGGACGCGGTGGTGAGCTACGCCGTCCTCGCCGCCATCGGCCACCTCCCGGAGGCGGCGGACCGGCTCCTCACCGGGTTCTTCACCCGCAAGGCCTCGCTCGTCGTGACGAACGTCCCCGGGCCGCGGACCCGGCTCCACCTCGCCGGCCACGAGATCGACCGGATCATGTTCAACGTGCCCCACCCGGCGACGCTCGGCCTCGGCGTCTCGATCCTGAGCTACGCCGGCGAGGTGCGGATTGGGGTCCGCGCCGACGTCGCGGTGCTCCCGGACCCCGGCGGTCCTCGTCCGCGCCTTCTCCCGCGAGGTCGAGGCGGTCGCGGGCGCCTGACGGGATCCGGGCTAGGATCCCGCCGTGCCCTCCCTCGAGGAGACCATCCGGTTCATCCGCGAGCGGACCGCGCCGGCGCCGGTGCCGCTCGCGCCGGAGCTGTCGCTGTGGCAGGCGACCGAGCTCACGCCGCTGTGGCACGCCACCGCCGCGGAGCTGCACGGCTGGGACGACTCGCCGTACTGGGCCTTCCCGTGGGCGGGTGGCCAGGTCCTCGCGCGCCACGTGCTCGACCACCCCGCGCTCGTCGCCGGGCGGCGGGTCCTCGACTTCGCCTCGGGGAGCGGCCTCGTCGCCATCGCCGCGGCCCGCGCGGGCGCCGCCGAGGTCGTCGCGGTGGACGTGGACCCCTTCTGCCGGGCGGCGGTGGCGCTCAACGCGGAGCTGAACGGGGTCGCGATCCCCTTCCGCGCGGAGGATCCCCTCGGCGCGCCGCTCCCGGAGTGCGACGTGGTGCTCGCCGGCGACGTCTTCTACGAGCGTGCCCTCGCCGCGGGGGCGACCGCGTGGTTCGCCGCGCTCGCGGCGCGCGGGACTCTCGTCCTCGCCGGGGATGCCGGCCGCGCCTACGCCCCGTCCAGCGGGTTCGTCGAGGTGGCGAGCCACGACGTCCCGACGACGGTGGAGATCGAGGACGCGCCGCTGCGCCGGGCGCGGGTGCTCCGGTTCGAGGCGCCCGCGGAGGCCCCGCGGTGAGCGCGCCCGTCGCCCTCGTGGTGGGGCACGCGACGCTCGACCGCGTGGCCGGCGCCGCCGTTCCGGGCGGATCGGCGTACTACGCGGCGCACGCCCTCGCCGCGCTGGGGGCGAGGGTGCGGGTGCTCACGGCGGCGGGGGGCGACTTCCCCGCGGACGCGTTCCGGGTGCCCCATCCGTTCGTCCTGAGCGTAGCGTCGCCGCGGGCGACGCGGAGTCGAAGAACGACCTCGACCTCGACCTCGACCCCGACCCCGACCCCGACCCCGACCTCGACCCCGACCCCGACCTCGACCCCGACCTCGACCCCGACCTCGACCTCGACCTCGACCGGACCCGGCACCATCGACGCCCTCGTCCTCCCCTCCCCCGCCACCGCCACCTTCGAGAACCGCTACGATGCCGCGGGCCGGCGCACGCAGCGCGTCCACGCGGCGGCACGCCGCCTCGACCCCGGCGATCTCCCCGAGGCGTGGCGCGAGGCCGACCTCCTCCTCCTCGCGCCGGTCCTCGGCGAGCTCGACCCGGGCGCCTTCGCCCGGGCCGTCCGCGCGCGCGTCGCGGGGCTGTGCGTGCAGGGGCTCGTGCGCGAGGTCGCGCCGGACGGCGCCGTCGTGGCCCGGCGGCTCGAGGTCGCCGCCCCGGCGCTCGCCGGGATCTCCCTCGCGGTGCTCGGCGATGACGAGGCCGCGGCGCAGCCCGGGCTCGCCGCGGCGCTCGCCCTGGTCGTCCCCCTCGTCGCCTTCACCCACGGCGCGCGCGGGTGCGAGCTCCTCTCCGGCGGGCCCCCCCGTGCCGTGGGGATCCATCCGTCCCGCGAGGTGGATCCGACCGGCGCCGGCGACGTCTTCGCCGCGGCGATGCTCCTCGCCCTCGCCCGCGGCGACGACCCGGTCTCCGCCGCCCGGCTCGGCGCCGCCGCCGCGTCGATCGTGGTGGAGGGCCGCGGCGGCGAGACACTCGCCCGGGTGGGAGAGGCCTGGGAGCGGGTCGCGCGGGTCCCGGTCGGCCCCGAGTAGCGCCCCACCTCGGCGCCGCCGTCGACTAGATTGTCGGCCTTGGATCCCGTCGTCACGATCCGCGGCGTCTCGAAGCGCTTCGGCCCCCTCGCCGCCCTCGAAGCGGTGGACCTCGACGTCCGCCCCGGGGAGATCTTCGCGCTCCTCGGGCCGAACGGCGCGGGCAAGACCACCCTCATCTCCATCGTCGCCGGCCTCCTGCGCGCGACCGCGGGCGAGGTCCGGGTCCTCGGCCACGACGTCGTCCGCGACTACCAGCTCACCCGGCGGGCCGTCGGCCTCGTCCCGCAGGAGCTCAACTTCGACCCGTTCTTCACGGTCGAGGAGACGCTCCGGATCCAGGCCGGCTACTTCGGCGTGCGGCTCGAAGAGGCCCGCCTCGTCGAGATCCTCGACGCCCTCGACCTCGCCGCGAAGCGGAAGACCAACAGCCGGGCGCTCTCGGGCGGGATGAAGCGGCGCCTCCTCATCGGGAAGGCGCTCGTCCACGACCCCCGCGTCCTCTTCCTCGACGAGCCGACCGCCGGCGTCGACGTGGAGCTGCGCCGCGCGCTGTGGCGGTACGTCCTGAAGCTCCGCGAGCGCGGCACGACCATCGTCCTCACCACCCACTACCTCGAGGAGGCGGAGGAGCTCGCGGACCGGGTCGGCGTCATCGACCGCGGCCGGCTGCTGGTGGTCGAGGAGAAGCGCACGCTGATGTCCCTCCACGGCAGCCGGACCCTGCACCTCGCCCTCGCCGAGCCGCTGACCGCGGCGCCCCCGGCCCTGGCCGGCCTCGGCGCCCGGCTCGTCGAGGGCGGCCTCGCCCTCGAGGTGGAGGTCGCCTCCGGGGCGCCCGCGGGCCCGGTGCTCGCCGCGGCCGCCGCGGCGGGGCTCGCCGTCGCCGACGTCGAGACGCGGCGCACCACCCTCGAGGACGTCTTCGTCCGGCTCGTCGCCGCCGGGAAGCGGGAGCGCCGGTGATCTCCTACGGGTTCTGGACGCTCTTCACGAAGGAGGTCCGGCGCTTCCTGCGGGTCCCGGGGCAGACGCTCCTGTCCCCCATCGTCACGACGATCCTCTACTTCGTGGTGTTCGGCTGGTCGCTGGGGGGCCGGCTGCGGGAGATCGAGGGGGTCCCCTACGCGCGCTTCATCGTCCCGGGGCTCGTCGCCCTCGGCGTCGTGACGAACGCCTACTCCAACACCGCGTCGTCGCTGTTCGTGATGAAGCTCCAGGGGACGGTGGTGGACCTGCTCGTCTCGCCCCTCGGCTACGGCGAGATCCTCTGGGCCTTCGTCGCGGCCGCGGTCCTCCGCGGGCTCGTCGTCGGCGGGGTGATGTGGGGGGTGGCTGGGATCTTCGAGGGGTACGGGGTCGCCCACCCCGCCGTCGCCCTCGGCGTCGTCCTCCTCGCCGCGATCCTCTTCGCCGCCCTCGGGCTCGTCACCGCCATCTGGGCGTCGACCTTCGAGCAGGTGAACTTCATCCCCACCTTCTTCATCACGCCGCTCACCTTCCTCGGCGGCGTCTTCTACTCGGTCGACATGCTGCCCGCCCGGCTTCCGCCGGTTCACCCTCGCGAACCCGATCTTCTACATGGTGGACGGCCTGCGCTTCGGGATGCTCGGGATCTCCGACGCGTCGCCGTGGACGGGCGCGGCGCTCCTCGCCGTGCTCGCGCCCGCGGCGGTGGGCGTCGCGTACGCGCTGCTCCGCTCTGGGTACGAGCTCCGCGGCTGACGCGCGCTCCGGCCACGAGCTGCGGGGCTGAGCGGGCGTCTACTCGCGGGTCCGCGGAGGCGCTCGCCGCGCCGCCGCGCGCTCCTTCTGGAGCCGCGAGAACGCCTTCCTGTCGAAGCCCCGGGTCATCGTCTTCCGGACGGCGTGATCGACCTGCTTGAACTCGTCGGCGCAACCCTCGGCGCGCTCCTTCGGCAAGCGCTGCTCGCCCGCGGCGACCGCGTACTCCTTCGGATCGCTCCCGTAGGCGAGGCACAGCACGTTGTAGTAGCGCTGGGCGTCGAGGCCGTGGACGTCGGCGAAGTCGCTCTCGTCCGCCCCGTGCTTTCCTGCGGACGCCCTGTACATCCAGGCCGCCGCGGCGAGCGTCCGCTTCGCCAGGTCGGGCCCGACGCGCAGGAGGAGGTACGCCGAGACCTGATCGGCCGCGTCCTCCTCGCGCCCGAGCACCGGCACGTCCAGCAGATCGAACAGGGCGTGCCCCATCTCGTGCAGGAAGAGGAACACGAACGAGCCCGCGACGGCCTCCTCGCGCGACAGCAGCGCCGGCGGACTGGCCTTCGCGTCTTCGGCGAGCTCCTTCAGGTACTCGTAGCAGAACGTCACCGAGCGCGTGTCGGGGTCGTACCACGCGTTCGACTCGTCGCACTGCGCGGTGCGCAGGAGCAACGGCCCCGGCAGCCGGATGAAGGCGAGCGCGTGCGAGATCCTCTCCAGCACGCGCCGCTCCCGCATGATGTCGCGGTACGGCAGCAGCGCCGGATCGTCGGGGCGCTCGTACGCAATGGGGAAGGCCGGGCTCGGCGCAGGGCTGACGGCCGGCCCGGCGCTCGTCGCCCCGGTCGAGGGCCCGGGACTGCCCTGCGCCGCCCCCAGCGCGCGACCGGCTACCAGCAGGAGGGAGAAGAGCGCCGGGAGGACCGCGCCCGTCCGTGCTCCATCGCGACGAGGCATCGCCTACGGTTCCGCAGCTTGCGTCCGGCCGCGTATCGAGCAATTGCCGATCCGGAGCCGGGCAGATCCCCGAGGGGCAATCGCGGCGCGCGTGCTCATCTCGGCGGCATGCGCAACGCACGGATCGCCCCGGTCGAGAGTCACGCGCGGCGGCCGCTCCTGTTCCAGGTGAACACGCGGATCCTGCTCACCGAGCGAGCGCGCGCGCTCGGGCGACCGGCCACGCTGGACGACGTCCCCGACGCCCTCCTCGACGAGGTCGCCGGGCAGGGGTTCGCTTGGATCTGGTTCCTGGGCGTCTGGACCACGGGCCCGGCCGCCCGGGCGGTGTCCCGGTCGCGCGCCGACTGGCGCGCCAGCTTCCGGAAGGATCTCCCCGACCTGCGGGACGAGGACATCACCGGCTCGCCGTTCGCGATCCAGGCCTACGACGTCTCGTCGGAGTTCGGCAGCGACGCCGCGCTCGCACGCCTCCGCGAGCGCGTGAGGGACCGCGGCCTGCGCCTCCTCCTCGACTTCGTCCCGAATCACGTCAGCCCGGATCACCCATGGGTGCGCGCACATCCCGAGTACTTCATCGAGGGCTCTCCCGAGGACCTCGCCCGAGAGCCCGGTAACTGGATCCGCCTGGGGGGGCGCGTGCTCGCCCACGGTCGCGATCCCTACTTCCCAGGCTGGCCAGACACGCTGCAGCTCAACTACCTCCACCCAGGGCTGCGCGAGGCGATGCGCGGCGAGCTCTCGCGCGTCGCGGAGCGGTGCGACGGCGTCCGCTGCGACATGGCGATGCTGGTGCTGCCCGACGTCTTCCGCCGGACCTGGGGAGGTCGCGCGACCCCCCGCGACGGCTCCGCGACGGCCGACCAGCCGTTCTGGCCCGAGGCGATCGCGCGCGTGAGGGCGCGCTCCCCGGGGTTCCTCTTCATGGCCGAGGTGTACTGGGACCTCGAGTGGACCCTGCAGCAGCAGGGCTTCGACTTCACCTACGACAAGCGGCTCTACGACCGGCTCCACGCAGGCGACGCCCGGCCGGTGCGGGAGCACCTGCTGGCCGCCCCCGACTTCCAGGAGCGGTGCGCCCGCTTCCTCGAGAACCACGACGAGCCCCGCGCCGCGGCCGTCTTCGGGCCCGAGCAGGCGCGGGCGGCCGCGGTGATCTCGTTCCTGGCGCCAGGGCTGCGCTTCTTCCACGAGGGGCAGCTCGACGGCCGGAAGGTGCACGTGTCGATGCACCTCGGCCGGCGCCCGGACGAGCGCCCCGATCCCGACCTGCGCGCGTTCTACGACCGGCTCCTCGCGGTCCTCGCGCGGGACGAGGTGCACGAGGGGAGCTGGCGGCTCTGCCGGTGCAGCGCGGCCTGGGCCGACAATCCGACCTCGGATCGGTTCGTGGTGATGGCGTGGGAGGGCGCACGCAGGGAGCGGCTCCTCGCCGCCGTGAACTACGGGCCGACGCAGGCGCAGTGCTGGGCCGAGGTTCCGTTCGCCCGCCTCTCGGGGAAGGTCGTGCTGCGGGACCTGCTCGGCGACGCCAGGTACGATCGCGACGGCGGTGAGCTCGCGTCGAAGGGGCTCTACCTGGACCTGCCTCCCTGGGGGCGGAACGTGTTCGCCCTCGACGCGGGCTGAGAGCGCTCGCCGAGCGCCCGGGGCGCCAGGCGCGCGGTCGCGCCGCGAGCGCGGACCGCGGGTGGGACTCGGGGAAAGGCGTGCGCCGGATCAGCCACGACGCGAGCGCGCCCGGAGTCCGGAAGCCCTAGCGTGTTCCACGAACCGCGGGGAAGGGAGCACGCATGCGTCGGGCGTACTGGATCGCGATGGTGATCGGCTGTCTCACGGCGCTCACGCCGGCACGGGCGCAGTACTACGCTCCCGAGCCGGAGGTCGGGGTCACCGGCCCGCTCGTCTGGAACTTCGGCGGGACGCTCAACGTCCCGCTCTCGGACACGGCGGACCGCCAGAACGTCGGGGGTGGCTTCGCGGCCGGCCTGACGTTCAACTTCAGCCGCTACGCCGGGATCCAGTTCGAGTACGGGGGAGACTGGGCCACCCTGAAGTCCGGCAAGCTCGCGAACAACGGCGTCTCCGGAACCGCCTCGTTCCAGTACTTCGACCTCAACCTGCTGGTGCACCCCGGCCGCGCCGGACCGGTCAGCTTCTACCTCATCGGCGGCGGCGGCCTCTACTACCGGTGGGCGAGCATCACCCAGGTCACGGGAACGACCCTCGCGCCGTACTGCGACCCCTGGCTCTACTACTGCTCGGTGGTGCCGGTGGATGCGCACTCGGTCCTCGGCTCGCGCGACTCGTGGGACTTGGGGCTCGACGCCGGCGTCGGGGTCACCTTCGCCCTCTCGCCGCCCGTCCGGCTCTACCTCGAGGCGCGGTACCACTACGTCTTCGGCCCGACCTTCACGGATTCGGGCGGGCAGAAGCGCTCGGCGGACGGACAGTTCCTGCCGATCACCCTCGGGGTCCGCTTCTGACGGCTCGCCGGGGCCCGCGGCGCGACGAGGTGCGCGCATGAGCTCGTTCGAGGAGGTGTGGGCGAGATCGTGGCGCGCCCCGACGGACCGTTCGCGTTCCGCTTCTACTTCCATCCGCTGATGGCGGCGATCTTCTTCGCGGTCCGCGACGGCATCGGCGATGCGTCGGGCTGCGGATCAGCGTCGCGCCTTCCGGAAGCTCGCCCTGCCAGCGGGCTGCGGCGAGCAGAGGCGAGGCGCTGGCCCGTGGGTGCCGGTCGTGCGCGCGCCGGGCGGTGAGCGCCCGAGCCTCACGCGCGCGGGACCACCGCCGTGAGCACCGTCCCGGTCGGACGGAAAGCGAGCTTGAGCCAGCCGCCCAGCGTCCGCACGCGCTCGCGCATGCTCGCTACGCCGACCCCCCCGCGGTCGCCGTTGACGCGGCTCGGGGATCCCCTCCCCTCGTCGCTCACCGTGAGCCGAACGTGATCGGGGCTCATGACGAGCGCCACCCGGGCGGTCCGGCTGCCCGAGTGGCGCAGGACGTTCGTGAGCGCCTCCTGGACGACCCGGTAGAGGGTCAACTCGACGTAGGGCCGGAGCCGGGCGCCGTTCATCGCCCCGGGATCGAACGTGACGTGGATCCCCGAGCGCTTGCTGAAGCCCTCCGCGAGCCACTGAAGCGCCACCGTGAGCCCTGCGCGTTCGAGCAGCGGCGGGTGAAGGACGAACGCCGCGGCGCGCAGCTCGCGCAGCGACTGCTCGCACAGCGACGCGCAGGCCCCCGCCAGCTCGCGTGGCTCGCCCGGAGGAAGGCACTCGACGAGGCGCGTGAGGTCCAGCGAGAGCGCGACCAGCGTGGACGCCGTTCCGTCGTGCAGCTCGCGCGCGATGCGGCGGCGCTCCTCGTCCTGGGCGACGAGGAGCTCGGTCGTGTAGCGAGGCGACGCACGCCTCGCCTGGTCCGTCGCGTCCGGGCTCGCCTCCACCCCACGGAGCGTCCTCGTGACCCTTCGCATCCGCTACAGGTGCGTCCCGCAGTTCGCGGATGCTCGCCCGCTCTGACGGCTCCACGGCCCCTTCCCGCTTGCCGGCTCGCCGGTCGCCGGGATCTTCAACGCCCCGCGCGCGTCACCCGTTGCGGCGTCAGCCGCGCCGCCCTCTGCGGGTCAGCACGAGGACGGTGCGCACGCGTCCCGCGCCCGGGCCCCGCTTCGTCCCGTCAGCCATGGGCCCAGTCCGGTCAGTGGCGGGGTGGGGTGTCGGCGCGCTCCGGCGCCGGGCTCGCCGCCCCCGCGCTTCCCGCCGGCATCACGCGGATGATGAGGGCGGTCATCTGTCCGGGCCGCGGATCATAGGCCACCTGCGCGTCGGCTCCTCGCTGGATGTCCGTGACGGGACGCGACTCGGTGCCGACCAGCACGCGCGTTCGTCCGTCGACGGCGAACGACATGGCCTGACCGCTCGCCGTCTGGATCACCACGTGTGACGGGGTCGCCTGGGCCACCGTCCCCGCGACGGTCTGCAGCCCCTCGCCGCCGCCCGCCCCCGCGGCGCCGACCTGAGCCTGCTGCGCGTGCGCCACGCCCTCCTGGAGGTGCTGGCTCGCCCGCTCCTGGAGCTGCTGCGCCTTCGCGCGCTCCTGCTGCTCCTGGGCCTGGGCCTTGGCGAGCTGCTGCTGCGCCGCCACGGTGGCGGCGCGCGCGGCTTCGACCCGCTTCTGCTGGTCGGCCAGCTCACGCTGCTCCTGCGCGGCGAGCTGGAACGACTTCTGCGACTCCTCCGCCGCGGTGGGCTTGGCGGCCGGCGGTGGCGGGGCGGCCTTCTTCTCCCCGTGCGAGCAGGAAACCAGCGCTGCGGTCAGCAGCAAGGCAGCGGCATGCGTGTACGACATCGGTGCCCTCATCGCTCTCACCTCCGTGGCCCTCGGGGCCGCGCTGGAATCCCGGTCTGCGCCGAAGGTGAAGCCGCCGCGGCGCCGCGGCGCTCGGGAATCCACGCACCTCAGTCCGACCGTCTCCTGATCCGCCGCGCTCGACCGCGGCAGCGACCGCTTCACGACCCTGGATCACGGCGCCTGAACGGCGACATCGAGCTCATAGACACGCCCCGGACGCGACCGTGCTCCGCACGCCCGCTCACCTCGAGTTCGACGACAAGGACGTAATGGAGGCACCTTCTCGCTGCAAGAAGGGGGAGCGCGTCCCGTTCGTGCTGACCTGGCACCCCGCGGACGAGCCGCAGCCGCCGCCGGTCGATCCGCGTGCGGCGCTCGCCGAGACCGAGCGGCTGTGGACGCAATGGTCTCGGACGCTCGAAGTACCGCGGCGATCACGAGGAGGACGGTGAACCAGATCGCTCGTCACGCTCAAGGCGATGATCTACACGCCGATCGGGAGGGATCGTGGCCGCGCCGACGGCGGCGCTCCCCGAGGCGATTGGTGGTGTCCGCAACTGGGACTACCGCTTCTGCTGGCTGCGCGACGCGACGCTGACGCTCGACGCGCTCATGGTCGGCGGGTACGTCGAGGAGGCCGCGGCCTGGCGGTCGACTGGCTACATGCGAGCGGTCGCGGGCGCCCCCGACGAAGGTCCAGATCATGTACGGGGTCCGGGGCGAGCGCCGCCTGACGGAGTTCGAGCTCTCCGAAGCTGCCCGGGTACGAGGAATCTCGGCCCGTGCGCATCGGCAACGCCGCCAGCGGCCAGTTCCAGCTCGACGTCTACGGCGAGGTCCTCCAGGCGCTGTACGAGGCGCGGCGCCTCGGCCTGCCCGAGGCGGCCGGCGCGCGCGCGCCGGCCCGCAAGCTCGCCCAGTTCATCGAGTCGGCGTGGCAGCTCCCCGACGACGGCATCTGGGAGGTGCGCGGAGGCCGCCGCCACTTCGTCCACTCGAAGATGATGGCGTGGGTCGCCGTCGACCGGTTCGACACGCATCATCGACGAGTTCACCGACCACGAACGACGACGCCCGCCAGTACCGTCCCGAGGCTGCGCGCGCTCGCCGACCGCATCCACCGCGACGTCCTGGAGCACGGCTTCGACCGGATAGAAGAACACCTTCACGCAGGCCTACAACAGCCCGCACACCGTCCGCGGAGGTTGGCGAGCGCGGGCGGGTCTCTCGAGGAGGCCCGAGATGCTGCGTTCGATCGTGAGCTGCGCCGTCGCCATCGGCCTGCTCGCTGCCTGCGACGGCGTTCCTCGGCAGACGAAGGTCCTGTCGATCGCCAACGTCGAGATGTCCACCGAAGAGCTGCGCCAGCGCGTGTACGAGCTGGGACACCGGGAGGAGGCGTGGACACCGGGAGGAGGCGTTGATCGAGGAGCTGCCCGAGCCCCATGTCGTCGAGGACGAGGAAGAGGACGTTCGGCGCCCCCTCCCGTGTGCGCATGGGCGCCGGCCAGGCGGGCTGCGAATGCTTTGGGGTTCGCTCGATGACGCCTGGAAAGCTCGTGCCGGGCTTGTACTCCTCGAGTGCCATCTCGGGAACTGGACCTGACGGCCTGACCCGGCCGGCTCCGACGTCCGGGGGATTGGGATCCGCCGGACGGCCGGCACGGGTCTTCCGCAGGTGCGAACGATTCGCGGCCATACCGACTCTCAGTCGTGGTCGCGGCCCAACGCCGGTGCCGCACGACGCTCGGGGGGCGGATGAGCCATCACCTGCGGATTTGCCTTGCGGTCGGGGCTGCGCTCGTCGTCGGCCGCGCCCAGGGGGCCGAGGTCACCAGCGAGGGGACCTCTTCACCGCGCGAGAGCCCGCGCGCCGTGAACGGCCACGTGTTCCAGCCCTCGCGGCTCTTGACCGGCCCGTTCACGGAGACGTCCTTCGGCATGGCCACGCTCTTCGGCGCTGGCGAGGCCCAGGCGCCGCGGTACGACCTGCAGGGCAACCAGACCGGCACGCGCGACTACACGATGGCCGCCTACGGCCAGGACGTCGACCTCCACCTCCGCCTCACGCCGGACATCGCGCTCCGGTTCGACGTGAACGGGCTCATCTTCTCGGGGATCAACGGGAGGGGGATCCTCGTCGCGGGCGTGACCGCGCTGTACGGGTTCACGGCGGGGCTGACCGCCGGAAAGGATCTGAGCCCCACCACCCGCCTCTCGTTCGTGGCCGACTTCGGCCTCCAGCCGGAGCTGTCGGTGCTCGTGGGGAGCGCGGTCCTGCGCGCAGTCCAGACTGGCACCTTCGACCCGGGCGGGGTCTTCTCGAAGGTCAACCGCCTCCGCGGCGCGCCGGGTCTGTCGTTCGCATGGGCCCCCTCGCCCGTGCTGGGGTTCCTCGCGGAGGCCCACTACGTCTGGACGCGGCGGGTCTCGAGCGAGGGCGACGGGACCGACCGCACGGCCCAGGGGGCGTCGCTCGGCGCCCTCGCCGCGGTCGATCTCGACCCGCTCATTCGCTTGCCCCTCGCCGTCCAGGCGAGCTACCTGGGCGAGTTCCCGGTGGGCAGCGGCGGGGTCTCCGAGGTGCACCAGGCCGGTCTGGGCGTCTTCTACTCGCGTCGCGTCCGGCTCGCGCTCGGCCTGGAGCTGGACTGGAGGCATGGGGACATCCGTCCCGGCGCCCAGCCGTCGCTCCGCTCCGAGTCCGTCATCGCGGCACTCCGGCTCCGTTACTACTGGTGACCTCCGAGAAGCGGGCCGTGCCCCCGGAATGGCGCGCACGCCTCCGCACCTCGCTGCCGACGCCGCACGCGGCGGGGAACGAGCTCCTCGCCAGCGTCACGTCTCGGCGGGCTCACGGGTACGATCGCGCGGCGCGCGGCCCCTTGCCGAAGCTGCTCGACCTGCTCACCCACTTGCCGCGCTCCTGGGCGCCGAGCCCCAGGACAGCGAGCTCCCCTGGGCAACCCCGATCGAAGCGACCGGCGGCACCCGCACTCGCATCCCCCGGGCGACGGAGGGGGCCCGCATGAGGTTTTCGCGGGTCGTGCTCGGGCCGAGCCGTGGCGCTACCTTCGATCGACCGCCGGAGGCTCCATGATCCGCATCGTCGTTGCCGACGACCACGAGGTGGTGCGCAGGGGAGTGAGGAAGCTCCTTCAAATCCGGCCGGGCTGGGAGGTGTGCGGCGAGGCGTCGAACGCCGACGACGCCGTGGCGCAGGCGGAGCTGCATCACCCCGACGTCGTGATCCTCGACGTGATGATGCCGGGCCGCGTCGGGATCGCCGCGGCCCGGACGATCCGCACACGCCTCCCGTCGACCGAGGTGCTGGTCTTCACCATGCACGAGACGGACGAGCTCCTGGCGGACGCCCTGGCGTCCGGCGCGCAGGGCTACGTCCTCAAGAGCGACCCGTCGCGCCAGCTCTTCGCAGCGGTCGAGGCGGTCGCTCGCCACTCGCGGTTCGTCACGCCGAGCCTGTCGGACGCCTACGCGACGCACCACGGTCGCAGAGGCGCGAGCGGCGACGGCCCGCTGCTCCTCACCTCGAGGGAGCGGGAGGTGGTGCAGCTCCTCGCCCAGGGCCAGCCCAACCGGACGGTCGCGAGTACGCTCGGCATCAGCGTGAAGACCGTGGAGAGCCACCGCGCAAACGTGATGCGGAAGCTCGAGCTGGGCTCGATCGTGGACCTCGTCCGGTACGCGGTCCGCAACCGGCTCGTCGAGGCCTGAGCCAACCTCCCTGCGGATTCCCCTGATTGGAATCCGCCGGTCGCGTCCACACTAGGACAGACGCGAGGGGCGAGGCGGGTGGTGCGGCTCGCCACAAGAGAGGGGGCCAGGTGCTGAGGATCTTGGTCGCCGAGAACCATGACGTGGTGCGGCAGGGCGTCCGCGAGCTGCTCGCCGTCCGCGCCGACTGGGAGATCGTCGGGGAGGCCCGCACCGGACGGCAGGCGCTCGACGTCACGCGGCGAACGCGCCCCGACGTCGCCGTGCTGGATCTCTCGCTGCCCGAGCTCGCGGGGGTCGAGGCGATCCGCCAGATCCGGGCCGAGCAGCCGCAGACCGAGGTCTGCGTCTTCAGCATGCACGAGGACGAGGTCTTCGTCGGCGACGCCATCGCCGCGGGCGCCCGCGCCTACGTCCTCAAGTCCGAGTCCGGGGCGCGCCTCGTCGACGCGGTGGACGCGCTCTCGCGGCACGAGCCGTTCTTCTCCCCGCGGGTGGCGGGGCTGGTGCTGAGCGCGCTCGTCCGCGCCCGCGACCCCGGTGCGGGGCCTTATGCCGAGCCGCTGACGCACCGCGAGCGAGAGGTCGCCCAGCTCCTCGTGGAAGGGCTCGGGAGCCGGGCGGTCGCCAGCCGCCTCGGCATCACGCCCAAGACGGTGGACACCCACCGCGCCGCGATCATGCGGAAGCTCGGGATGAGCTCGATGGCCGATCTCGTGCGCTATGCGATCCGGCACCGGCTGGTGGAGCCCTGACCCGGCCGGGGAGGCCGGATCCTGGGGGAAGGCTCACCACCCCCCGGGCGCGTCCCGATGACGAAGCGCCCCGCCGGCGCCCATTTCTCGGAGCACATCCAGGGGAGCGACCCTGGCGAAGAAGCCCGTGGCCACGAAGCCGAACGTCCTCATCATCTAGGGGTGACGACGACCGTCGACACGAGTGAGCCGGTCGCAGGAGCCGGGGGGCCAGCCGCGGTCCACCGATCGGGCGGTCCCCGGGGAAGAGGAGCTCCGTGCTCTCGATGATCGCGCCGCGCCGGCCAGGGTTGCTCCTCCTCCTCGTCTCGTCGCTCGGCGCGGCCTGCGCCTCGCGCGCGGGCGGAAAGACCACCGAGGGTGCGCTCCAGGCGTTCCGCGCACCCCCACCGGAAGGAACACCGAGCGTCCCCGAGCGGGTGGGACGCGAGACCGCCGGCGGCGCCCTCTCGCAGCTCGCGAGCCCCGAGGGGCTCGATCGGATCTCGACGGTCGTGGACGCGACGGTGACGCGCTCCCTCGAGGCCGCGCTCCGCGCGCCGCCGCTCGTCCATGGTCGGGGCGGGCGCGGACCGGCGCGCTCCCTCTCACTCGTCGACAGGATGGCGCACGACTCCGCGGCGGCCTTCGGCGCGGCCTTCTCGGACGAGCTCGAGCACGCGCTCGGCCCGGACGGCAGGGGCCCCCTCGCCATGAGCCTGGGCGCGACGGCGGCGCAGGTCTCGGGGTCCGCGGTCCAGGGCGTTCGGGGCGAGCTGGACGCGCTCCTCCCGCGCTGCGAGGGCGAGGATCGGCGCGCGTGCGTGGAGGCGGGGGTGAGATCGCTCGGCCGGGCGGCGGCGGCGGGGTTCGTGGAGGGGATCGTCGGGAGCGCGGCCTGGGCGGTCGGGGCGTTCGCGTTCCTGGTGGGCGTCGTGGCGGTCCTCGTCGTGCAGGGGGCCGTCGGGCTCGTGCGCCGTCGCCACCCGGAGCGGCGTGAGGCTCATCCGTGAGCGTCGCGCTTCAGCTCCAGGAACCCCGAGTGCGACCCGTGTCCCTGCGGCTCGGGGCGGAAGGTCAAGCGATGCCACGGCGACGGCGCTGACGCGCAGGCCCCGCACCCTCGCGCCCCGTAGCAGCTACAGCGTGTGCGGCGTCCCCTCGAGGACCGCCCACAGCTCCGCGACGACGCGCGCGGACCACGGCGCATCCGCGTCCGCCTCGCGCGCGACCGGCGGGACGCCGTGCGTCGCCGCGAGCACCTGGATCGCGTACTTCACGATCGTGTCCTGCGCGTGCTCCACGCCGAGGACGCCATCGCCCAGCTCCCGCTCCTCCTCGCCGCGAACGAGGACCGCGCACGGCCGGAAGTAGCCGTCCTCCGCGTGCGGCCGGACCGCGAGGTAGAGGCCCGCCCCGGCGGGACCGGCGGCGGCGAGGTCGAGGAAGGGGTCGCCATCGCGGGCGACCCAGGCGAGCGCCATGGGGACGAGACGTAGCCGCTGCGCTCGCCCCAGGCAAGTCGGAGCCGCGGGGCGGCGGCCCTGGTAGCGTTTCCCCATGCCCGCTCCCCTCCTCGTCTACGGCGCCTACGGCTACACCGGCGCCCTCGTCGCGCGCCGCGCCCTGGCGCGCGGCCTCGCGCCGATCCTCGCCGGGCGCGACTCGGAGCGGGTCGTGTCGCTCGCGCGCACGCTCGGCTGCGAGTGGCGGGCCTTCCCGCTCTCCGACCCCGAAGCGCTCCGGCGCGGGATCCGCGGCTCCGCCGCGGTGATCCACTGCGCCGGTCCCTTCGTGCACACCGCCTCGCCCATGGCCGAGGCCTGCATCGATGAGCGGGCCCACTACCTCGACCTCACCGGCGAGATCCCGGTGTTCCGCGCGCTCCTCGCCCTCGGTCCGGCGGCGCGGAACGCGGGGGTGATGCTCCTGCCTGGCGCCGGGTTCGACGTCGTCCCCAGCGACTGCCTCGCCGCCCACCTCGTCCGGCGCCTGCCCTCCGCGACGTCGATCGTCCTCGCCCTCTCCGGGATGGACCGCGTCTCCCGGGGAACCGCGCGGACGATGCTCGAGGGCGCCGGATCGATGCGGCGCGGCCCCGTCGAGACCCGCACCTTCGATCTCGGGTTCGGGCCGGTGACCGCGGTCCGGGTCGAGTGGGCCGACGTCTTCACCGCGCCCCGCTCGACGGGCGTCGAGGCGGTCTCGACCTTCCTCGTGGCGGGGGTCGCGGCCCGCGCCTTCCTGCGTCTCGTGCCGCTCCTCGCGCCAGCGCTCGGCTCCGCGGCGATCCGGAACGTGCTCGCCGCCGCGCTGGCCCGGGGCGACGCGGGACCGCCGGAGGGGGTCCGGGCCGCGCGCCGCTCGGTCGTCTTCGGCGAGGCGACCGACGCGACCGGGCGGCGGGTCGCGGCGATCCAGCGCCACCCGGACCCGTATGGGTTGTCCGCGGACGCGGCGGTCGAGATCGCGGCGCGCGCGCTGCAGGGCGAGGCGCCCCCTGGCTGGCAGACACCCGCGACGGCGTATGGCCCCGATCTCGTCCTCTCGCTCCCCGGCGCCTCGCGCCAGGATCTCTGAGCCGGACCCTGCGTCGGTGACGCGGACCGGCGCTTCGCGGGTGGCGCGACCCCCACCCGACTCGTCTAGAATGACCGCCCCGCCGAACCCACCCGAGTGCCGGAGCTGCCATGCAGGACATCGACAAGCGGAACCTCATCGCCCAGTGGGCCTTCGACACCCGGCCGGTGCTGCTGCGCTTCCACCTCTGGCTCGAGGACGTGGAGGTCGAGCGGGCGCAGGCCGGAGCCCGGTGTCGGACGCACTCGTTCACGCCCCGCGGCATCGCCCGCTGCCTCGCGATGACCTCCGCGGCCACCGCGCTCGGGACGCGCCTCTTCGGCGGCTTCGGCGAGGGGGCGGGGAAGGACAAGGCGACGCTACAACCAGGTGAAGAAGGCGGCCGACGCGATCAGCGCCTACGTGATGAGCGAGGGGCTCTGGCACCTGACGCGCACGCTGCCCGAGAACCACGCGATCATGGTCTCCCTCGGCGAGGGGCTGATGCCGAAGGCGGGCGAGACGCCGGAGATGGGCGCGAACCCGCTCCTCGGCTTCGGCCGCGTCTACGCCCGCCCCGAGGTGGCGCGCGTCGCTCGACCGGCGGGTGCGCCGGCTGCTCAACGAGCCCGGGCCACACGTTCGAGCAGTTCCACGAGCTGGCTCGCAGGCGCGCGGCATCACGATCTGGGGCGCGGCCGTGGACACGCTCGAGAACACCTCGCGCTTCGCCGAGGGGAAGACGACCGGGCCCGATGGCGGTCTTCCACCTCTTCGACTCGCCGCTCGTCGTGTCGCGCGCCCGTACGAGTCGTACATGGGCTGCCTCACCGTGCCGCGGCGCGGTGGCCGAGGCGGCCGACCGCGACGCTCGCTGCTCGCTCGACTACCGCACGCCGCGCGCGCAGGTGATGCGAGGCGATCGAGGCGGCCTACCCCGGCATCAAGCGCGGAGAACATCCACGTCTGGACGCTCCGCGGGCAAGAGCCGCGTGGGGCGGCTCGGCGAAGCTGTGGGAGGAGTGGAAGGCGCTGGGCGTCCACCTCGTCGAGGACGGCTGGAAGGCGCCCGTCGGGCTTCGAGGTCTTCACCGACTCGGGCACCTACGCGCCGACGTTCCTCGTCGGGAGCTGGAAGGACGCGACGGGAGCGCCGCACGTCTTCCTCTGCGACGGCTACGCCGCCACCGCCGAGGCGATGCAGGCGGCCAGCCTCGCGGAGGTGCTCGACGTCGACGCCTCCATGGCGCTCTTCTCGCCCGGGCTTCGAGCTGCCCTGCGGCGACGGAGGGGCGCGCTGATGACGCTCGACCCCGACGCGCCCGACTTCGCGCGGAGGCTGCGCGCGCGCTGCTCGGCGGGCGGGAGCGTCGAGGCGGGCCAAGGTCGCAGTCGTACGCGGAGGCGATCCGCGAGGCGAGCGGCCTCGCAACGTGCCGATCGGGACGGCCCGTGCTCCGCGCCCGACGACTTCCTCCCCGAGAAGAACTGGCGGGTGCTCGCGTCGACCGGCTACATCTGCGACGACCCGTACACCGGGACGGCCGGCGTCACGCAGCGTCGGACGACGGGGTCTACAAGGTGACGACGCGGCTCGCCACGCGCAAGGCCTCGAGCCGCATCACGTTCACGTTCCGGCTCATGGAGCCGCTCGACGAGGCGCGCCACGTCTTCAGCCCGCTCCTCGTCCGCTTCATGTCGGGCGTGGACCACACGACGCGCGCCGGTGAAGATCTCCGACTCGGGCCGCATCCGCAACGAGCTGCAGACGATGTTCTCGCAGGCCCTCGAGCACGACGGCGACATGATCCGCGTCCACTTCGATCGCGTCGACGAGCAAGGTGATCCCGCGCGACAAGCAGGCGACGATCCGCAAGGTGCTGGAGTGGTACAAGGCGAACCACCCGGTCTGGTTCGAGCTGGCTCGAGCTGGGCTAACTTAGCGCTCGCGCGCCAGGGTCCGCAGCGCCGCCAGCCAGAGCCGGACCTCCGGCCGCGAGAGCCGGGCGCGCCGGAGCTCCCAGCCGTAGACGACCACGGCGTGCGCGAGGTTCATCGATGGCTGCGCGCCGGCGGTGGGGATGACGGAGAGATCGTGGCAGCGATCGAGCTCCACGTTCGTGAGGCCGCTCCGCTCGTCGCCGAACACGATCGCGGTCTCGCCCTCGGCCGCGCGGGCGCGGGCCTCCCGCGCGACCTCGGTCGGCGAGAGCGAGCGCTTCCCGCGCACGCGGCGCGACGACGTCCCGACCACCCAGGCGCAGTCCGCCACCGCCTCGTCGAGCGTCAGGACCACCCGCGGCCGGTCGAGGAGCTCCTCGGCGTGGACCGCCACCCGGCGCGCGCCCTCGAAGTCATGGGTTCCGAGCGCCGCGATCGCCCAGTCGTCGAGGCCGAGGTTCTTCATGGCGCGCGCGACCGCCCCGAGGTTCTCGGGGTTGCGGGGGCGCAGGAGGACGATCCGGGCCATGTCGGATCCTAGCGCACCTTCGTGGACCGAAAGCGTCGACAAGCCGCAGGCATGGCGCAAGCCGCTTGCCCGGGATCAAGGACCCGATCCCTCGCGATTCCGTACAGTCTCACGCCGTCTTAAGTCCTCCCCGCCCATTCATCTCGTAACGAAGGAGCATCCATGTCGTTCCTCAGAGGTCTCGCGCTCGCCGCCGTCGCCGCGGCGTTGCCGGCGTCGGCGTTCGCGGCCGGTGGCCATGACGCGGTCGGCTGCACCGGCTGCCACGCCATCCACACCGCGAAGGGCGAGATCATCTTCGCCGTCACCGCGAACAAGCAGGTCGTGAACCCGAAGACGAAGCAGCCGTACGGCGGCACCACGGCGCTCTGCCTCGGCTGCCACGAGGAGTCGTCGAAGGGCGGCCAGGGTTACGCTCCGATCTCCGCGCACATGAGCCACCCGTACGGGCTCGCGCAGGTCGACTCCGAAGATCGCGAAGGTGCCGGCCGAGCTGCTCCGCGAGGGCGGCCGGTTCGAGTGCCTCGGCTGCCACGACCCGCACCCGTCGAACCCGTACTACAAGTACCTCCGGGTCGACACGGCGAAGGGCTCGAAGATGGACGCGTTCTGCGCCGTCTGCCACCCGATCAAGGCGGACATGGCCACGGTGAACGAGAAGGCCGTCCTCTTCACGTCGATGGACGAGACGGGCAACCGCGTCCTCTCCGCGAAGTCCTCCTCGGCGGCGAAGGCCCCGGCTGCGGCTCCGAAGGCCGCGGCTCCGGCCGACGGCGGCGCGGCGCCGAAGGCGGCGACGCCCAAGAAGAAGAAGTAGGCGCAGTAGCACCGCGCCGTGACGTCTCGGAAGGCCTCCCGGCGCGAGCCGGGGGGCCTTCTCATTTTGGGAGGGGCCCGCTTGCCCGGCTGCCCCTCCGCTCGCCGAGGGCATCATCACCGCGACGCCGTCCGCTGCCGCGGGCGCCAGACCTCGAGGAGGCCGCGCGGCCCGGAGAGGAAGACGGGCTCGTAGCCCGCCGCGAGCTCCGCCGCGAGCGCGCCGCCGCACGGCGTCTCGAGCTCCTCGCGCGTCGCCCCCCACAGCAGGACGTAGTCCGCCGGCGCGCGCGCCGCGGCCCCGAGGTCCACGCACGGCGGCATCCCCTCCATGCGCCCGAGGGAGCCCGCGATGGTCTTGAACGGGTTCCGGTCCGGCGGGAAGCGCACCGGGCACTGGTCGGTGTTGGCCTGGCTGTTCTTGAGGTCCACCCCGCCCCGCTCCGCGACGATCCAGCCCGCCGCGTGCAGGAACGGCTTCACGCGGTAGCCGAGCCGGAGCCCCGCGTCGTCGCGCGGCCCGTGGGGCGAGAGCGCGAGCGGCAGGAGCACCCGCCCCTCCCCGATGGCCGGCGCGGCCGAGACGTACTCGTCCACGAGATCCGACAGCTCGCGCTGCTTCTGGAACCGGACGCCGAGGGCGGCGACCGCCAGCACGCCGAAGGCGGCGGCGATCCGCCGGAGCGACGCCTCCGGCGCCGGCCCGGTCCCGATCCACGCCGCGAAGGAGACGAGGGCGAACCAGGCGAACCGGTCGGACACGTGGGCGCCGGCGGCGACGACGTCCGGCACCGCGAAGTAGAGGAAGCCGAAGGCGCTCGCCGCGGCGAGCCAGCCGTCGTGGGCGTGGCGCCGCGGCCCCCGGCCGCTCCGGGCGAGGAGCAGGTGCACGAAGGCGACGAACATCGCCAGCATGAGCACCGCCGAGAGGTACAGCTCGCGCCGGTCGATGGAGACGAGGGCGTACCCGACCCCGAGCTTCGCGACGAGCTCGAGGAACGGGATCCGCGCCGCGACGTGGTCCCGGTGGCGCGCGATCCAGACGACGGCGAGCGCGACGCCGGGGCCCGTGGCGACGACCATCGCGGCGAGCCGGAGCCCGTACCCGCGGACCACCCGGGCGCGGCGCTCCGGGTTTCCCCGCGCGCGGCTGAACGAGAGGCGCGCGCGCCAGGCGAGGACGCCGGCCATCATCACCCCCGCCCCGGCGAGCGCGACCATGTGGGCGAGGTAGAGGAGCACCGACAGGACCGCGAACACCACGAACCGCCCCGCGCCCATCCGGCCGCGCGTGCGGAGGTAGAACCCCGCGGTGAGGAACGCGAGGGCGAAGCCATAGGTGAAGTTCCAGAACCCCATGTGGAACGGGAACGCGTGCACGAAGGGGAAGACGAGGAGCGCGGCCCACCAGCCGCGGGTCCCCCTGGGCATCGCGACGCGGAAGGCGAGCGGGAAGAGCACCGTGTAGCCCGTGAGCACGAGCTTCTCGGCGATCACGGGCGAGACCACCGGGAGGAGCCCCGCGAAGAGGAGCTGGGTGAGCCAGTTCGGCTGGGCGCCGACGTTCGGCAGGTACCAGTGCTGGAGGAGCGGCGAGCTCGCGCGGTGGACGAGCGCGAGGACGTTCTCGACGTGGAGCGGCCCGTCCTGCGTCGGGAACCAGCGGACGAGCCAGATGGGCGCGGCGTGCAGCACGAGCAGGACGGCGAACAGCACCCGCGGCGCGAGGGCGGCGAGGGCGAGGGGCTCGCGAGTCGCCTCGTCGTCGCCGGTCGCCCATGCGAAGCGCATGGAGCCGCCGAAGCTCCAGACGAACGCCGCGGCGATGCCCGCGGCCTGCGCCGCGTACCGGAACGCGCCGAGGTCCGTGCGGCCCGCGGCCCGCGACAGCGCCAGGGCGGCGAGCACGAAGGTCCCGAGCTGGACGAGCGCCCCGACCGCCGAGACCGCGTGGTAGCGGAGGAGGCGACCGAGCCGGCCCACCCGGGCGAGCCCACGCCGGTCGCGGAAGGTCACCGCGTCGTGCAGGACGAAGTTCCACAGGATCGAGGCCTCGATGGCGAGCGCGGACGAGAGGATCTCCCGGACGCCGAGCACGCCCGCGAGGAGGTGCAGGACCCCGAGGTTCACCGCCACTCCCGAGAGCCCCACCGCCGCGAAGCGCGCGGCGCGACCGCCCAGCCGGGGCGCGGGATCGTCCTCCCCGCCCACACGTCGAGCCATCCTCATCGGGCATTCCCCTCCCGGCACTACCCTGGGGAGCGCGCGCCGGCGGGGGCATCCCGCGAAGGAGGTCCGTGCCCGATGGGGGTCGCGAGGGGGCAGGCGGCGCGCATCCCAGCGCCGCGGCCGCGCCGACCTACGCCGCGACCTCGAAGAGCGACTCGACAATCTGCCGGAGGTCGTCGACGTCGAAGGGCTTGTGCAGCCGCGCGACGATGTCGCCGCCCTCGGCGCGCGAGGCGCCTGCGGTCATGGTGATGACCGGAACGTGCTCGAACCGGGCGTCGGCGCGCACCGCGGCGAGAAACTCCTTCCCGCCGAGCCGAGGGAGCCGCAGATCGAGGAGGATCACCGCCGGGCACGGGCCTTCCCGGAGCCGCTCGAGCGCGTCGACACCATCCGCCGCCACGACGACCTCCGCGCCGGACTCGCGCATCGCGTCGGCGAGCGCCGAGCGGATGTCGGCGTCTTCCTCGACGATCAGGATGCGGCGGCTCCCCATCTCGCGCTCGACTCTAGTCCGAACGGCGGATTTCGCGCGTAGCGTGACCGGGGGACACGGCCCGACATCGTGCGATCGGGAGACTGCACGGCCCGTCAACGGACGTTCAGTTCGGGAACCGGCGCGCGCGCTCGGACGGGAGCCCGGCGAGCTCGAGCCCCTGCGACGTCAGGAGGTATCGAACCTTCCCGCTCCCCCGCGCCGTCTCGAGCGTCGCCTCGAACGCCGGACCCGAGATCGCGCCGAGCTGGAGCGTCTTGCGCAGGTTGACGACGCGGCCGGAGAGCGCGTCACCGGCGACCTGCTGGACGACCCCGTCGCGCCGGTACAGCTCGAGCGCGGTCTCGTGCAGCGTCACCGCGAGGCCAGCCTCGAGCGAGACGTTCGAGAACAGCACCGAGATGAGCGTCCAGCTGTCTTCGCGCGCGCTTCCCACCCATCGATTGTAGCCCACCCGGGCCTCCGCCCGCCCACGGTCGGGGCCTCCCGTCTGTGTCGAGCGAGCGGCCCTCAGGGGGACGGGCCACCGAGCAGCCGGATGGTTACCTGCGCGGGAGGAGGGCGGCTCATGCCCGAGCACCTGCTTCACCGCGCCGCACCGGAGGCGCGTGCCACCCGTGCGTGGGCACGGGTCCTGGGGGCGTTGCGCGAGCCGCCCCTCCCTCGCCCGCGGCCGCCGCACCTCGACCCAATCCGCCGGTCGTGGCCCGCCGCGTTCTGGCACGCGCGCATCGCTGTCCAGGCCGGGCTCCCACTGGACGACTTCCTCCGCGCGCGGCTGGCGCGGTACCTCGCCGAGCTGCCGGTCCCCCGCGGGCGGCTCCCCGTCGCGGTGGACGTCGAGGACGGCCAGCTCGCGGTGCGGTCCCCCCGGAGGTCCCCGCGGCCGCCCCGCCGCCTGCCACGGACGGCTGGCTCGAGCCGCTCCTCGCGGTGGATGGCCCTCCCGCGCGCCGGGAGGTCGAGGAGCTCGAGGCGCGCCTCGCCGCCCTCGACGTCGAGCTCGTCGCGGCGCGGCGGCGCGTCGACGAGCGGGCGCGGCAGCTCGCGGCGGACGTGGCGGTGGGGCTCGTCCCGAGCTCGCCCGACGTCGAGGCGACCGCGGAGCAGCTCGGGCGGCCGCCGATCCGCAGCGGCGCCCCGCGGATGCTCGCCCTCGGTTTCGCGGGCGCGGCGCTCGCGGCCGAGACCTGGCAGGTGGCGCTGCCGCTCCTCGTCGGCGCCGGCGTCGACCCCGCGGCCCTGCGGTCCGAGGCGGTTCGCGCCCCCGCCGAGGTGGGCCTCGCCTCGGTCTTCGCCCTCGCGGTTGCGACGGGGCTGTTCGCCCTCGTCCAGTCCGCCCTCGACTCCGGTGTCGCGCTGTTCCGCGGCGACGCCGACAACCGCCGCCGGCGCTGGCTCGCGGCGGCGACGCTCGGGGCGGGGGGCCTCGCGTCGCTGGTCGCCGCCGCGGTCTCCGCGCTGCCGGGATCGGCGGCGGCGCGCCTGCCGTTCGCGGCGCTGGCCCTGCTCCTCCTGGCGGTGCCGCTTGCCGTCGCCCTCGTGCTCGGCACCGCGCGGCGGCACGCGGAGGCACGCGAGTTCGACGAGGTCGCCGCCCTCGCCTGGGATCGCGAGCGGGCGCGCGCGCTCGGCGACCGGACCCGCCGGCTCGACGAGCTGCGCTGGGCCGAGGACGAGGTCCTCGCGCTCGAATCCCGCCGCGAGGAGGCGCGCCGGCGCCTGCGGGCGCTCGGCGCGCGCGCCTCTGAGGCGGCCCGCCTCGCCGCGGAGGCGGAGCGGCTCGAGCGGGAGGGGCTCTCCCGCGTCGCCCGCAGCCTCGTCGCCGCGCTCGAGCTCGAATCGGTTCGAGTTCATCCGGCAGGC
Organism: uncultured delta proteobacterium; assembly: GCA_963739565.1. GTDB lineage: Bacteria > Myxococcota > Myxococcia > Myxococcales > Anaeromyxobacteraceae > Anaeromyxobacter. The sequence goes on from CAVUBF010000004.1 coordinate 1,171,857, forward strand.
CTCCGGGCGCGGCGCGCACGACCTCCTCGCTCCCCGTCGGCGGAAGTCGCCCGAGGCGCCGGCGCCCGTTCCCGTCCCGGTGCCGGCGCCCGAGCCGCTGCTCGAGCCGGTCGCGGGGCGGATCGCGTCCTGAGGTCGCTCGCGAGGTCGGGGTCGGGGTCCCGGTCAGGGTCGGGCTCCCGGTCGGGGTCGAGGTCGAGGTCGAGGGTCGCGCGCGCTCCATTTTCTGCCTCGCCCCCGGCGCCAGCCGGGGGAGGGGAGTCCGCGATGGAGCGGAGGTCCTTCCCGTCGTAGAACGGTCGGGTGAACCTCGTCCTCCTCGATCCCGGAGAGCTGCGCGCCGACGGGACCGCGCGTGTCGCCGGGCGGCGCGCCGCCCACGTCGAGGCGGTGCTGCACGCCGCCCCCGGGGACTCGATCCAGGCGGGGGTGGTGGGCGGCCGGATGGGCGCCGCCGAGGTGTTGGCCGTCTCCGCGTCGGAGCTGACGCTCCGCCCGGCGCTCGACCTCGACCCGCCGGCGCCGTCGGCGGTGTCGCTCCTCCTCGCCCTCCCCCGCCCGAAGATCCTGCGGAAGGTGCTGCAGGCGGCAGCGTCGATGGGGGTGAAGCGGATCGTCCTGCTCGGGAGCTGGCGGGTGGAGAAGAGCTACTGGGCCTCTCCCCACCTCGCGCCGGAGTCGATCCGCGACGAGCTCCTCCTCGGCCTCGAGCAGGGGCGCGACACCGTGCTGCCCGAGGTTCTCCTGCGCCGGTTCTTCAAGCCCTTCGTCGAGGACGAGCTCGCCTGGATCTTCCCGGAGCCGGCGCGGCTCCTCGCGCACCCCGCGGGCGCGCCGCAGCTCGAGGAGGTCGCCGCCTCCGGCACGCGCGCCGCCCTCGCCATCGGCCCGGAGGGCGGCTGGACGCCGTACGAGGCGAACGAGCTCCGGCGGAGCGGCTTCGCCCCATTCTCCCTCGGCCCGCGGGTGCTGCGGGTCGACGCGGCGGTGCCCTACGCGGTGGGACAGGCCGAGCTCTGGCTGCGGGCCGGGAAGCGGTCGTAGCTCGGGCCTCGGGCCCGACCGACAGTACCGCAGCGCAGCCCGACAGGTCGCGGCGCGACCGCTCCGGGAATCAGGGCTGGCCGCAACCCCGCGTAGCGACGCGTGGAGCAATGCGGCACGAACGCTGCCTCGCACCGGCGCGTGACTCCGCCTCGACGCGTCTTGCCAGGCACCACCTATCTCGTCACGCGGCGCTGCTCCGAGCGCCGCTTCTTCCTGAGGCCGTCCCAGCTCACGAGCGACATCTTCCTGTACGTCCTCGCCGTCGCTGCGCGCCGCTTCGGGGTCCTCGTCCACGCGTTCTGCGTACTCTCCAATCACTGCCACCTGATCGTCACCGACGTGGACGGCCGACTTCCAGCCTTCATGCAGTACCTCGACTCGCTCGTCGCGCGAGCCGTGAACGCGTCCCTCGGACGCTTCGAGGGCTTCTGGGCGAGCGACGGGAGCTACAGCGCCGTGGAGCCGCTCGACCCCGCGGACATCCTCGCGAAAACCGCGTACGTGCTCGCGAACCCCGTCGCGGCCGGGCTCGTTCGGTGCGGCGCCGAGTGGCCGGGCCTGTGGACGGCACCGGAGCAGATCGGGTCCGCGAAGCTGACGGTACGCAGGCCGAAGGTCTTCTTCGACCCGAAGAGCTATCTGCCGGAGACGGTCGAGCTCGAGCTGACGACGCCTTCTGGATTCGCTTCCGCGACGGAGTTCCGCTCCCTCCTCTCGAGCGCGCTGCGGGAGCTCGAGCACAGGCACCAGCAGGAGCTCGCGTCGGAGGGGCGTCGCTTTCTCGGAGCTGCGCATGTGCTGGCGCAGGATCCGTTTGCGCGCCCTCCAGCCGGAGAGCCGCGCTTCGGGCTCAAGCCCCGGATTGCCGCGCGCGACAAGTGGAGGCGGATCGAGGGGCTCCAGCGTCTGAAGACGTTCCTACGGGACTACCGCCAGGCGTGGCGCGAACGTCGAGCCGGCGCAGCGAATGTGGTCTTCCCCGAGGGAACCTATCTCCTGCGCGTCCTCCACGGCGTGCAGTGCGCAGGCGCCGCGTAGGACGCAGTCGTCCACGACCCCCTGAAGTCGCCGTGCTCGCGCGTTGGCATCGCGGCGGTGCGCCCGCTCGGCGCCTTCCGCCCACCGCGCGCACCTTCGTCTCGTCTGCGGATGCCGGGACACCTGGGTTGCCCGGAATTCGTAAGGCTCCCCCTCTCGGTCCACGCGCGCATTAGCCCGTTCGGCACGCGCCTCAGCGCACGCTCAGCGACGTACTCTCGGGCGGGCCCGGGGTTCAGGGGCGATTACTCTCGGGCGGGCCCGGCTCTTTGGGTTCAGGGGCGATTACTCTCGGGCGGGCCCGGCGGGCGGGCCCGGCTCTTGTCCGCTCGCTCGCCCCCCTTGGGTGCCACCCTTCGCCCGCCCGCTCCCCCGCCGAACGTCGGTTCCCGCCCGAGGACCTGCTCGCTAGAATGCCGCGTTACCGCTCTCCCCCCCGCGCCACCCGGAGCCGACATGACCTCCCCGAACGTCCCCGAGCTCGTCCCGCCCCAGCGCCTCCTCCTCGGCCCGGGCCCGAGCATGGTCCACCCGCGCGTCCTCCGCGCCATGTCGACCCCGCTCCTCGGCCACCTCGATCCGAAGTTCCTCGAGATCATGAACGAGGTGCAGGCTCAGCTCCGGGCGGTCTTCCGCACCCAGAACCCGTTCACCATCGCCGTCTCCGGCACCGGCTCCGCCGGCATGGAGGCCGCTCTCGTGAACGTCATCGAGCCGGGCGACACCGTCGTCGTCGTGGTCGGCGGCGTGTTCGGCATGCGGATGACCGACATCGTCGGCCGCGCTGGCGGCCGGTGCGTCAAGCTCGAGGTCCCCTGGGGCGAGACCATCGAGGCCGGCAAGATCGAGGAGGCCCTCAAGAAGGAGGGCAAGGTGAAGGCGGTCGCCCTCGTGCACGCCGAGACCTCCACCGGCGCGCAGCAGCCCATCGAGGGGCTCGGGAAGCTCTGCCACCAGCACGGCGCGCTCCTCATCGTCGACACGGTCACGTCCCTCGGCGGCGTCCCGGTCGACGTCGACGGCTGGGAGGCCGACGCGGTCTACTCCGGCACGCAGAAGTGCCTCTCCTGCCCCCCGGGGCTCGCGCCGCTCACCCTCTCCGCCCGCGCCCTCGACGTCGTGAAGGGGCGCAAGACGAAGGTGCAGAGCTGGTACCTCGACGCCGGGATGGTCGCGGACTACTGGGCCGAGGGGAAGCGCGTGTACCACCACACCGCGCCCATCTCGATGGTCTACGCGCTCCGCGAGTCGCTGCGGCTCGTCCTCGAGGAGGGGCTCGAGCCCCGCTTCGCGCGCCACCGCCGCCACTCCGCCGCCCTGATGGCCGGCGTCGCCGCCCTCGGCTGCGCCCCGCAGGCGCAGGAGGGGCGCCGCCTTCCGTCGCTCAACTGCGTCCAGGTCCCCGCCGGCGTCGACGAGGGCGCGATCCGCAAGTACCTCCTCGCCGAGCACTCCATCGAGATCGGCGGCGGGCTCGGTCCGCTCGCCGGCAAGGTCTGGCGCATCGGTCTCATGGGCGAGTCCGCCCGGCAGGAGAACGTCCTCGCGGTCCTCGCCGCCCTCGAGCAGGGGCTCGCGAAGCAGGGCAAGGCCCCGAGGACCGGCGCCTCCTGCGCCGCCGCCCTCGAGGTCTACGCGAAGGCGTAAGCCCGGTGGAGGAACCGCTGTTGCCACGCGCCGCCTGGGCCATCGGCGCTTCCCTCCTCGCATGGCTCATCATGTTCCTCACCCGCAGGCTCCTGCATCGGCGCGATCGCGTCCTGCACTCGCCCGAGACCGCACGCTGGCAGGCTGACGCCATCGATGCCGTTCCGCTCGCATGGCTCTTCGCCGCGCGCGAGGTGCTGCGAGCCGTCATCGGGCGCGAGCCGCCGCTGGTCCTCCACCTCGCCGCGGCGATCGGCGTCGCCGTCGCGCTCTGGGTGGTCTTGCGACTCGTTCGGCGCGGCCGACAGCCCTCCCCTCAACCGTAGGCCGCGGCGACGGAGGCGGCCGGGACAAGTCGGGGCGAGCGTCTCACGCCGGAGACGGCGGTTCCTCGCGAGCGCCGGCGATCCGCCGCGCGACCACGAGCGCGACCATCCCGCAGAGCGTCCCCCACGCCGCGCCGGCGAGGACGTCGGTCGGCCAGTGCACGCCGCCGTGGACGCGGCTCCACGCCACCGCGGCGGCGACGGCGACTGCGACGAGCCCGAGCCGCCGGCTCGCCGCCCACGCGACGGCCGCCATCGCGAAGAAGTTCGAGGCGTGGAGGCTCGGGATCGAGCCGACGTCCGCCGCCCGGACGAGGACCCGCACCGTCCCGGGCGGCAGGGCGTAGCACGGCCGCATCCGGCCGACGAGCGGGCGGAGGATCCGCGCGCCGGCGAGGTCGCTCAGGACGAGGGCGAGGCCGAGGGCGAGGAGGAGCGCGAGGCGGCGCCGGCCGGTCGCGACGGCGAGCCCGATGACCAGGGCGAGCACGACCGCGGTGGCGGCACCGAAGGCGGGGGACGACAGGATTGCCGTCGCGCGGTCGAGGAGCGGACCCGCGTCGCGGTTCAGGGCGAGGAACACCGCCTCCTCGAGGGCGCCGTGGTGGTCGACCGTCATCGGCGTCGCCGGGGGCGACCCGGCCAGCGTACTGCACTCGCCCCGAGCGGGACATCGGCGGGGAGGGCGCCGGCGGGTACCCTGGGCGACACCTCCAGGAGGTCCCACCGTGAAGCTTGCCGCCTTCGCCGCCGCCGCCCTGCTCGCGCTCTCCACCCACGCCGCCGAGCCCGCGCCCCCTGCGCCGTCGAAGGCCAGGGCGGCGGCCTCCGCGACCGCCGTCATCCCGGTGAAGGGGATGAGCTGCGGCGGCTGCGTGAGCCACGTGAACGAGGCGGTGAAGAAGCTCGCCGGCGTGAAGAGCGTCGACACCGACCTCGACAAGGCCCAGACCACGGTGGTGTTCGATCCGGCGAAGCTGAAGCCCGAGCAGATCGTGGCCGCGATCGCCGAGACCGGCTACGAGCCCGGCGCGCCGAAGCTGATGAAGTGAGGCCGGCGCCCTTCCCTGCCTCCCCGCCGGGCGGGGAGGAGCAGCGGGGAGAGGAGCGCCCTACGGAACGCGCCGCTCGGCCACCCAGCGCGCGAGCTTCTCGCGCAGGACCGGCAGCGGGACGGCGCCGTCCTCGAGGACGGCGTCGTGGAACGCGCGCACGTCGAAGCGGTCCCCGAGCGCCTCCTGCGCGCGGGCCCGGAGCGCGGCGATCTCGAGGGCCCCGAGGGCGTAGGCAGTCGCCTGCCCCGGCCAGGCCACGTAGCGGTCCACCTCGGCGGCCGCGAGGTCCTCGGTGAGCCCGGCGTTGGAGACGAGGTAGTCGATCGCCCGCTGGCGCGGCCAGCCGAAGACGTTCAGCCCCGAGTCCACCACGAGGCGGGCGGCCCGGAAGGTCTGGTTCGCGAGGAACCCGAGGCGGTAGAGGTCGGAGGAGTAGAGCCCCATCTCGTCCGCGAGCCGCTCGGCGTAGAGCGCCCACCCCTCGACGAACCCCGCGTTGAGCAGGTACTGCCCGGCGCGCGTGCCGCCGCGCTCGAGCGCGATCGCGATCTGCGCGTGGTGGCCCGGGATGGTCTCGTGGAACGCGTTCGCCTCCACGGGCGGCCGCGGCTTCGCCGCCGGCTCGAGGGCGTCGACCCAGTAGAGCCCGGCGAGGCGGCCCCCGGCGAAGTCGGGGGAGTAGCGCTCCGCGGGGGCCGACCCTCGCAGGAACCCCGGGTAGAGCCGGAGCTCCACCGGCGCCGCGGGGGCGCGGCCGAACCAGCGCGGCGCCGCCTCCCGTGCCCGCGCGAGGGCCGCGCGGGAGACCGCGACCACCTCGTCGGCGCTGGCGAACCGGAGCGCGGGATCGTCGCGCAGCCGCCGCAGCAGGGCCGGGACGTTCGTGGTCCCGAAGAGCCGCTCCGCCAGCGGATGCATCTCGGCGTGAAGCGCCTGCAACCGGGCGAGCCCGGTCGCGTGCACCGCGGCGGGGTCGAGGTCGAGGGTGGTGTGGAGGCGGACCGAGGCCCGGTAGCAGCGCTCCCCGTCGGGGAGCGCGAGCAGGCTCGGCGAGCGCCGCGCCCGGTCCACGTAGACGGCGCGCAGGTAGCCGCGGTACCGCTCCGCCGCCGGCGCGAGCTCCCGCTCCACGCCGGTCGCGAGCGCGACGCGGAAGGAGGGATCGCCGTCGCGCTCCGCCGGCCCGACCTGCGGCCACCGCACGGCCGGCGTCGCGAGGAGCCGGTCGAGCTCCGCCGCGGCGCGCTCGACGTTCTCCCGGGTCGCGACGTAGCCGAGCCGCGCCCCCTCCTTCAGGTTCTCGATCTCGCCGTCGAGCCGCCGCGCGAGGCCGGTGACCCGCGCCACCGCGGCGGCGCGCAGCTCGGGCGTCCCGACCGGCTGCACCTCGGCGAGCGCGGCGTAGTCCCCCTGCCAGCCGTTGACGGACGAGACGCCCCACAGCTCCATCCGGCACACGCGAGCGGCCCGAGCCCCCTCGAGCGCCTCGAGGAGCACTCCGCGCTCCACCACCTCGGGGCTCCCGGCGAGGGCACCGGCGTCGACGGCGCGGAGCCGCGCGAGGAACCCGTCCTCCGCGGCCTCCCAGGCGCGGGCCGCCGCCGGGCTCGGGTCCTGCACCGCGGCGTGGTTCGCGCCCGGGAACCCGAAGGTGGTCGCGTCCTCGGGGCGCCACCGGAAGTACGCCTCCAGGTACCCGCGCGAGACGGCCTGCACCTCGGCCCGGGCGAGCCCGGCCGCAGCCCCCGTCGCGGCCGCGGGGCGATCCGGCCGGCGAGGCGCGCACCCGAGGGCCACGAGGGCGAGGAGGGCGGCAGCGCGAGCGCTCACGTGGCGACCCTACCGTGGGCCCGCCGAGGGGGCCAGCGCTGCGGGGCACGCCGTGGGGGTCCAGCGGCTGGGCCCGGGAAAGGGCCACGGGCCCCCGTTCGTCCGGCGCCCCTCCGAGCCCTCTCCTCCCACACTCCGCGCCGCCCTAGGTTCCTCCCGGGAGCGGGGCGGAGGCGAGCGATGAACGGGGGCGCGGTGGAGGGTGGGGCTCGGGGGCACGCGATCCGGCGGTGGATCGACGCGGTCGCGGAGGTGCTGCGGGAGCGCCGGAGCGAGCGGCGCGCCCGCGTCGCGGCGCGGCTCGGGGCTCCCGCCCCCAAGGTCCGGCGCTCGACGCTCGCAGCGGCGCTCGACGCGCGGCTCGCGGTCCGCGCCGAGGTCCGGCTCGACGACTTCCTCAGGCACCGCCTCGCGCGGTACGCCGGGCGGCTCCCGGTCCCGCTCGAGGCGCTCCCGGTCACGGTCGACGTCGAGGGCGGCGAGGCCGTCATTCGCCGGAGGGCGCGCCCGAGGTCCTTCGGGCCGCGCCCGGAGAGCGACGCCGCGACCCGCGCCTCGGCCGGACCCGACGCGCCGTGGGGCGCACGGGAGCTCCTCGAGGCCGAGGCCGCCCTCGATGCCCTCGAGGCCCGGGCCGCGGACGCCCGGGCGCGCGCCGACGCCGCCGGCCGCGACCTCGCCGCGGCCCTCGCGTCGGGCGCCATCGTCGCCCGCCCGGCGGTCGAGGCGTCCCCGGAGCAGCTCGGACGCCCGCCCGTCCCGGCCGAGCTGCCGCTGCACGGCCTCCGCGGGTTCGTCGCTGCGCTGCTCGCGGCGGAGGCGTGGCGCTTCTCCGGCCCCATCCTCGCCGCCTCCGGCGGCGCGGGCGGCGACGGCGGCCTCGAGCTCGCGCTCAAGACGTCTCCCGCCGAGACCGGCCTCGCCCTGCTCCTCGCCGCGGGTGGCGCCGCCGCCGCGTTCACCTTCGCCTGGCTCGCCCTCGCGCGCGGGGCGGAGGCCCTCGCCGGCGGAGACGGCGCGGGGCGCCGTCCGCTCCTCGCCGCTACCGCCGCGGGCGCCGCGGCGCTCGTCCCCGGCCTCTCCGCCGCCGCCGCGGCCCCGGAGCACTGGGCGCAGCTCGCCCTCCTGTCCGCCGTCCCCTTCGCCGCCGCCGCCCTGGTCCGCGCTGGGAGCGGCCTCGCACGGGCGCGCGACGCCGCGGCCGCGGAGGCCCTCGCCTGGGACCGCGCACGGGCCCGCGAGGCCCTCGAGCGGGGCCGGCGCGAGGAGGTCTGCCTGCGGGCCGCCGAGGACCTCCGGGAGGCGGAGGCCGAGCGTGACCTCGCCCGCCGCAGAGCGGCCCGCCTCCACCGCGCCGCGCTCGCGCGCGCCCGTGCGGCGGAGCTCGCCGCGCACGCCGAGGCGGAGCGGCTCGATCGCCTCGCGGAAGGGCTCGCCTGCGCCCTCGAGCTCGACCGGTACCTGTTCGTGCGGTTCGCGGCGGAGCGGGCGCACGCCCCCGCGGAGCGGCGGTCCCGGGCGCGGGTGGTGGACCCCGGCGTCGGCGCGGAGCGGCTCGGGGTCGCGGGGTAGCCCGCCCCCCGAGACGGCGCGCCGCCCGGCGTGGCACGCTGGAGGACGCATGGGCGGGTCCTCGGGCGCGGCGCGGCGGCTCCGGATCGCGGTGGTCGGGCACGTCGAGCACGTGACCGCCGGGCGCGTCCCGGCGGTGCCGCGCGCCGGCGAGATCGTGCACGTCGCGGACCCGCGCTGGTTCCCGGGCGGCGGCGGCGGGGTCGCCTTCCTGCAGCTCGCCCGGAGCGACGCGGAGGTCCACCTCTTCACGGCCCTCGGGGACGACGAGGCGGGCGGCGAGGTCGCCGCCGCGGTGGCGCGGGCCGGCGGGCGCATCCACGCGGTCCGGCGTGCGGCGCCCCACACCCGGTGCGTCGTCATGATCGGTCCGGACGGCGAGCGGACGATCGTGGTGCTCGGCGAGCCGCACCATCCGCGCGCGGACGACCCGCTCCCGTGGGACCTCCTCGCCCGGTGCGACGCGGCCTACTTCACCGCCGACGACCCGGCCGCGCTCCGCCACGCCCGCTGCGCCCGGGTCCTCGTCGCGACGGCGCGGCGGCGCTCGGCGCTCGCGGCCGCGGGCGTCCGGGCGGACGCCGTCTTAGGCAGCGCCGCCAATCCCCGGGAGGCCTCGACCCTCGCCGACTACCCGGTCGCGCCCGGCGCCCTCGTCCTCACCGAGGGGGCGCGGGGCGGGACGATCACCTCGGCCGAGGGGACGGTCCGGTTCGCCGCGCCGCCCTCCCCGCCCCGCGTCGCGGGGGGCGCGTACGGAGCGGGGGACAGCTTCGCGGCCGCGGTGACCTTCTTCCTCGCCGCCGGCCTCACCGTCGCCGAGGCCTGCGCCCGCGCCGGCCCGCACGGCGCGGCGGTGCTCCGGGGGATGGATCCGCGGGAGACGCAGCTCCCGCTCTCCCCGTGACCTACGGGAGCGGCCCCCGGCTGCGGCAGAGCCGGTTGTACGCCTCGAACGCGCTCTTCGCGGCGCTGGAGCGCGCGAGGGCGTCGGTCGCCCGCACGTACCACGAGCAGGCCTCCGCCACCCGCCCGCGCTTCTCCTCGATCCGGCCCATCGAGTAGACGGGCAGCGGGTCGGAGGGATCGATCCGCGAGGCGGTCGCGAAGTGGTCGTAGGCGCCCTGGAGGTCGCCGCGCTTCTCCTGGACCTGCCCGAGGATCTGGTACGGCCGGGACTGGCGGGGGTCGAGGGCGAGCGCCTGGCGTGCCGCGCCCTCCGCGGCCTCGAGGCGGTTCGTGTCCACCTCCACGAGGGCGAGGATCACGATCGTCGCGGCGTCGCGGGGCGCCCGCTGGAGGTAGCTCACGAGGCGCGTCCGGGCGTCGTCATATCTACGGAGCCGCACGAGGGCGAGGGCGGTGTTGCGCACCACCAGCTCCACCGGGACGGTGGGATCGAACCCGAGGGCGAGGGCGCGGTCATAGGCCTTCACCGCGTCGTCGTAGCGGCCTGCGAAGTGGAGGGCGGTGCCGTAGTTCACCCAGATCCGGGGCTTCTGCGGCGACTTCTGGGACGCGTCGGCCCAGAGCGCGAGGGCGCTCTGCCAGACCTGGTTGCGGACCGCGGTGGCGGCGCCCAGGCCGCCCGCGACGGCGAGGGCGGCGGCGACCGCGATCCAGCGGCCGCGCGCGGGGGCGGCCTGCCGGAGGGCGACGACCGCGCCGGCCACGACGGCGAGGACGATCCCGAGCGTCGCGAGGTACAGCCGGTGCTCGACGAACGGGTCGCGCAGGGGGACGAGCGTCGTGGGCGAGAGCATGCCCAGGAAGAAGAGCCAGCCGAAGGCGGCGAGCCGCGCCGCGGCGGGCACGTCGCCCTCCTCGCGGTCGTAGCGGCGCACGAGGAGGAAGGCGGCGGCGACGAGCGCCCCGACGAAGAGCGTCCCCCCGAGCACGGCCGGCTCGAGGAAGGACCTCGAGAACGGGAACCACCAGTCGGCGTTCAGCCCGGCCGGGAAGAGCACGAGCCGGACGTAGATGGGGAGCGCCCGCATCTGCGTCGCCACGTAGTCGAGCGGGGTGACGAAGCCGAGGTCGAACCCGGCGTGGCCGCTCCCCGAGACCTCCTTCACGTTCGTGAACGCGGTCCCGATCGACAGGAGGAGGAACGGGGCGGCGGCGGGGAGCCGGAGGACGACCCGCCGCCACCAGGGGAGGCCCCGCTCCGCGACGACGGGGAGCACCGCGGCGGCGAGGAGCCACAGCGCCGGCATGGGGGCGGCGACCGGCTTCGCGGTGAGGCCGATGAAGTGGAGGGCGAGCGCCCCGAGGAGGAGCGTGGTGCGCCGGCTCCCCGTCGCCTCGTCGCGGGCGAGGAGCAGGAGGAGCGCCCCGAGGACGAACCCGGACGCGAGCGCCTCCGACCGCTGCGAGATGTAGCTGACCGCCTCGGTGTGGAGCGGGTGCAGGGCGAAGATCGCGGCGGCGGCGAGCGCCGGCCACTCGGGCACGGCCCGCGCGACCGCGGCGGCGGCGCGGCGCGCCTTGCCCTTGCCCTTCCCCCGCTCCGGCTCCACGGGCGGCACGGCGACGCCGAAGGGGCCGAGCCCCGCCCGCGCCAGGATCCGCCGGGAAAACCGCCAGGCGAGGACCACCACGGCGAGGTGGATGAAGACGTTGGTGAGGTGCCACACCCGCGGGCGAAAATCGTCGATCTCGTGGTTGACCGCGAAGAGCGCCGCGGTGAGCGGCCGCGGCATCGACCACCAGAAGGCCGGGTCCAGGAACCGCGACGCGTCGCGGACCCAGACGGTCTTCGCGATCTCCTGGTCGTCGTACTGGAACTCGCCTTCGAGCGACGGGAGGTAGGCTGCGAACGTCGCGACGAGCACGGCCGCGATGGCGCCCCAGAGCATTTTACGATTCACGGGCGCGCATCATATAGCGACGGCCGCCCGGTGCGCGATTGGCGGATCGCCCGCCTGCCGCCCCCTCCCCCGGGCGACCCCGCGCCTCCGGGGGGCGACCGGCCGGGCGGACGCGCGCCCGCCCCCCTCGTCGTTCCGCGGCGACCACCCGCGGCCCGTCCTACGTTCCCATCGTGCTCGACCCGTCGAGAGCGGCGGAGGCGCTCGCCGCAGGCGTCGTGGTCGGCGTCCCGGTCGAGCGCGACCGGGCCGCCGCCGCCGAGGCGGCCATCGCCGTGCAGGCCGGGCTGCGCGCCGCGTTCCCCGGCCGTCCCGCGGTGGCGGTCGTCCTCTCCGGCGACGCGGAGGGGACGCTCCCGGCGGGCGCGCCGCTCCCGCTCCCCGCCCCCGGCGAGCCACCGCCCGCGATCCACGCCGCCGGCGGCGCGTCCCCCGAGGCCGCCCTCCACGCGCTGCTCGAGGTGGCGCTCTCGGTGGGCGCGCCGGCGTGCGCGCTCCTCGAGCCGATGCCCCGCCCCGCCGATCCAGGGTGGCTGCGCGCCATCCTCGAGCCGATCCTGAGCGGCGACGCCGACCTCGTCGCGCCCTCGTACGCCCGCCCCCGCTTCGACGGCGTCCTCGTCTCCGGGCTCGTCTACCCGCTCACCCGCGCGCTCTTCGGCCAGCGCATCCGCCAGCCGCTCGGGCGCGAGGTCGCGATGTCGCGCCGCCTCGCGGACCACCTCGTGCGCGACGACGAGTGGCGAACCGACCCCGCCCACGCCGGCGCGGACCTCTGGGTCATCACCAAGGCGCTCGTGCGCGAGTGCCGGTGCGCCCAGGTCTTCCTCGGCCCGCGCCCGGCGCGCCGCCCCCAGCCGCCGGACGTCGCCGACGCCCTCGCGGGCGTGGTCGGGAACGTCTTCCACGAGATGGCGCTCCACGCCGCGCGCTGGCAGCGCGTCCGCGGCTCGTGCCCGGTCGCGACGACGGGCGACGAGCACCTCCCGGAGGACGGCGCCCACCCGCCCGCGACGGCGCCCCTCGTCGCCGCCTTCGGCCTCGGCGCGCAGGACCTCCGGCGGGTGTGGGGCCCGGTCCTGCCCCCGCAGGCGCTCTACGCCCTGCAGCGGATCCCTCGCGACCCGCCCGACGCCTTCCGGATCCCGGATCGACTCTGGGCCCGCGTGGTCTACGACTTCGCGGTGGGGTGGCGCGTGAAGGCGGTGGACCGGGCGCAGCTGCTCCGGTCGATGACCCCGCTCTACCTCGGCTGGGTGGCGTCCTACGTCAACGAGGTGGCGCCGCTCGACGCAGCGGGGGCGGCGGAGCGGATCGAGGCGCTCTGCGAGGTGTTCGAGGCGGAGAAGCCGTACCTCATCTCTCGGTGGCGCTGGCCGGACCGGTTCGCGCCGTAGGAGGCTGTCATGTGGCAGCGGGTCGGCGGGATCTTCGACGAGGCGTTCGGGAGGCTGGGGGCCGCGCTCGCCTCCGACCTCCCCGGCATCGTCGCGATGCTGGTCGTCGTGCTGGGCGCGATCGTCGCGGCGTTCTTCGTCCGGGCGGTGCTCCGGTTCGCCCTCGCCCGCGTCGGGTTCGACCGGCGCGCGCGGGAGTGGGGGATGACCACCGGCCGCGGCCTCGAGCCGCACCACGAGCCCTCCTGGCTCGTCGCGCGCGGCGCGTTCTGGATCGTCGTCGCGACCGGCGTCGCCCTCGCCCTCGCCGTGCTCGGCGCGTCGGCGACGAGCCTCGTCGGCCTCTCGCTCCTCGGGTTCCTCCCGCGGCTGGTGGTCGGCGCGCTCGTCCTCCTCGCCGGGATCGGCTCGGGACGCTTCCTCGAGCGGGCGGTGCTCATCGGCGCGGTCAACCAGGGGATCCGCCGCGCGCGGCTCGTGGCCTGGGGCGTGAAGTGGATCGTCTACGTCCTCGCCGCCGCCATGGCCCTCCAGCACGTCGGGATCGGGGGCGCGCTCCCCACCATCGCCTTCACCATCGTGGTGGGCGGCCTCGTGCTCGCGGGGGCCCTCGCCTTCGGCCTCGGCGCGCGCGGCGCGGTCTCCCGCGCCCTCGAACGGGGCGCCGACGCCGGCGACGGCGCCGGCGAGGCCGAGGGCGAGGGCGAGGAGCGGATCCACCACCTGTAGACGGGTCAATCGTGATTCGTGAGCAACATGGCCAGAGGGGGTTGCCGGGGAGGGGCCCCACCGCAGGTGGGGAGGGGCGGAGCCCCTCCTCGCGGGACGGCGCGCGAGCCCGCAGGGTGAAGCGCGCCCGGGCCCCGCGTAGCAGGGGTGGGGCCCCGACGAGCTTCGCTCGGCGGGGCGGGGGCGCAGCCCCCGTTCGATAGGAGCGCGCGTGTCCGATCGCCGGAGCGGGATCCTCCTCCACCCCACCTCCCTCCCCGGGCCTCACGGCTCGGGCGACCTCGGCGCGGCCGCCCACCGGTTCGCGCGGTGGCTCTCCCTCGCCGGGCAGCGGCTCTGGCAGGTCCTGCCCCTCGGCCCGACCGGCTACGGCGACTCCCCCTACCAGGCGCTGTCGTCCAGGGCCGGCAACCCGCTGCTCGTCTCGATCGAGGTGCTCGCGCGCGAGGGGTGGCTCGAGGACGCCGACCTGGCCGGCGCTCCCCCGGGCGCGCCGGACCGCGCCGAGCTCGGCGCCTCGGCGGCGTGGCGCCGCGAGCGGCTCGGCCGCGCGGCCCGCCGCTTCCAGGCGGGCGTCGGGCCACAGCTCTCCGCCGAGCTCGAGGACTTCCGCGCCCGCGAGGCGGACTGGCTCCCGGACTGGGCGCTCTTCGCCGTGCTCAAGGAGGCCCATGGCGGCCGCGCCTGGTCCGAGTGGCCGGTCCCCCTCGCCCGCAGGGCCCCCGCCGCCCTCGCCGCCGCGCGGGCGCGGCACGCGGGCGCGATCTTCGCCGAGGAGTTCGCCCAGTGGTGCTTCGCGCGGCAGTGGCGCGAGCTGCGGGACCACTGCCGCGCCCTCGGGATCGAGCTCCTCGGAGACCTCCCGATCTACGTCGCCCACGACTCGGTCGAGGTCTGGACGCGCCCCGACCTCTTCCGCCTCGACGCCGCGGGGCACCCGGTCGCGGTGGCGGGCGTCCCGCCCGACTACTTCAGCGCCACCGGCCAGCTCTGGGGCAACCCGCTCTGGGACTGGGCCGCGGTGGCGCGGGAGGGCTGGGCGCCGTGGATCGCCCGCCTGCGCGGGACGCTCGCCCTCGTCGACCGCGTGCGCCTCGACCACTTCCGCGGGCTCGAGGCGTTCTGGGAGATCCCCGCCGGCGCGACGACCGCGGAGGCGGGCCGGTGGGTGCCGGGGCCGGGCGCGGAGCTCCTCTCGGCCCTGCAGCGGGCCCTCGGGTCGCTCCCCCTCCTCGCCGAGAACCTCGGCGTCATCACGCCGGAGGTGGAGGCGCTCCGCCGCCGCTTCGGGCTGCCGGGGATGACGATCCTCCAGTTCGCCTTCGGCAAGGACCCGCAGGCGCCCTCGTTCCGGCCCCACGCGTACGAGCGGGACACTGTGGCGTACACCGGGACGCACGACAACGACACGGTGATGGGCTGGTGGGAGGGCGGCGCGGAGGGCTCGACGCGGAGCGCGGCGGACGTCGCGGCCGAGAAGGCGTTCGCCCGCGCCTACCTCGCCACCGACGGCCGGGAGATGAACTGGGCCATGATCCGCGCCGTGGAGGCGTCGGTGGCGGACACCGCCATCGCCCCGCTCCAGGACGTCCTCGGGCTCGGGAGCGCCGCGCGGATGAACCGGCCCTCCACCCTGGGCGGGAACTGGGCGTGGCGGTTCCGCGAGGAGGAGCTCGGCCCGGACGCCGCGGCCCGTCTCGCCGAGCTCGTCCGGCTCTACGACCGCGGGCCGTGATCCCTAGTCGGAGCGGAAGGTCCGCACGCCGAAGAGCTCCGAGACGAGCCAGGAGAGGAACGCGAGGGCGATGGCGAGGAGG
Organism: uncultured delta proteobacterium; assembly: GCA_963739565.1. GTDB lineage: Bacteria > Myxococcota > Myxococcia > Myxococcales > Anaeromyxobacteraceae > Anaeromyxobacter. Next base: position 1,187,185 of record CAVUBF010000004.1, read on the forward strand.
AGCGCCCGCAGGAAGCCGAGGCCGTAGCTCCCCATCACCACCGCGAGCCAGATCGCCACGTAGAGGAGCCACGGCAGCACGAGCACCCACAGGAACTTCGCGAGGGTGACGTAGTAGGCGATCGACAGGATGATGGAGACGAGGACGGCGCGCCCGAAGGTGTTGGCCGGGTTCCCCGGCGAGACCCAGCCCACCGCCATCCAGAGCACCGCGGCGGAGAGGACGAGCCGGACGACGAACGCGAGGAAGTGGCTGGTGCCGCTGGCGGGTCGACGATCCATGGGGAGCCTCACGCCCGCGCGACGACGGCGGCCTGCACGCCGGCCGGCGCGCGCATCCAGTCGAGCATCCGGGAGAAGGTCTCCTTCGCCGCGTCGATCACCTCGGGCGCGGCGCCCGGCTCGGCGCGGACGAAGCCGTCGAGGGCGTCCGCGTAGGCGACCCACATCTCGCGGAGCGCGTGGCCGTAGGGGGCGAGGCCGCTCCCGCCGGCGGTGGCGGAGATCCCGAGGGTCCGGCCGAGGTGGGCGAGGAGGAAGGCGCCGCCGAGGGTCGAGCCCTCGAGGACGTAGAGCGTGCCGAGGGCGCGCGCGGCGGAGCTCACCCGCGGGAGCGCGGCGCAGCGCGGGAGCGTCCCCGGGTGGACGCCGAGGTGGAGGAGGTCCGCCGCGAAGAGGTGGGCGCGCCGGCGACGCTCGACGTCGAGGCCGGTCGCCGCCAGGCCCGGCGCGGCGGCGAGCTTCGGCTCGAGGGGCGCCGTGAACCCGTACTGCCGGGCGACGAACCACACGTAGCGCTCGAGCCCGCCCTGGGTCACCGCCGCGACCTCCTCGGTCTCGGCGTGCAGCTCCCGCGTGGCGTCGCGCAGGCGGTCCACGATCTCCGGTCGTCCGGTCGACATGGCGCCGAGTCTACCGGGTGGGGCGGGCGGGCGCAGCGCGACGCCGGGTCGCGATCGGGGCGCGGCGAGGCGCCTCTACCCGGGCCGCCGGAGCTCGAACCAGTAGAAGCCGTAGGGACCGAGCGTGAGGAAGTACGGGAGGGTGCCGATGCGAGGGAACTCGGTGTACCCGAGGATCTCCACCGGCACGGCGCCGTCGAACGCCGACAGGTCGAGCTCGGCGGGCTGCGCGAACCGGGACACGTTCGCGACGCAGAGCAGCGCGTCCTCCTCGTGGCGCCGGATGTAGGCGAGCACCTTGCGGTTGGCGACCGGCAGGAACTCCATGGTCCCGCGGCCGAAGGCCTTGAAGAGCTTCCGGAGCGCGATGGTGTTCCGCATCCAGTGCAGGAGCGAGGAGGGATCGCGGAGCTGCGCCTCGACGTTGCAGGCCTGGTAGCCGTAGACCGGGTCGGAGACGGGGGCGGTGTAGAGCCGGGCCGGGTCGGCCCGCGAGAAGCCGGCGTTCCGGTCCGGCGACCACTGCATCGGCGTGCGGACCCCGTTGCGATCGTGGAGGTAGATGTTGTCGCCCATCCCGATCTCGTCGCCGTAGTAGACGATCGGGGTGCCGGGGAAGGAGAAGAGCAGCGAGTTGAGGAGCTCCATCCGGCGCCGCGAGTTCTCCATGAGCGGCCCGAGCCGCCGGCGGATCCCGACGTTGAGCTTCATCCGCGGGTCCTGGGAGTACGCGAGGTACATGTAGTCCCGCTCGTCGGTGGTCACCATCTCGAGCGTCAGCTCGTCGTGGTTGCGCAGGAAGAGCGCCCCACTGGCACGGCTCGGGGATGGGCGGCGTCCGGCGCATGATCTCGATGACCGGCTCCACGTCCTCGAGGCGCAGGGCCATGAAGATCCGCGGCATGAGCGGGAAGTGGAACGCCATGTGGCACTCGTCGCCCTCGCCGAAGTACGGCCGCACGTCGTCGGGCCACTGGTTCGCCTCGGCGAGGAGCATCCGCCCCGGAAAGCGCTCGTCCACGAACTGCCGGAGCCGCTTCAGGATGACGTGGGTGCCGGGCAGGTTCTCGCAGCTCGTGCCGTCCTGCTCGACGAGGTACGGCACCGCGTCGAGCCGGAACGCGTCCACCCCGAGCTCCGCCCAGAAGGCGAGGACCCCGAGCATCTCCTCGAGCACCGCCGGGTTCTCGAAGTTGAGGTCCGGCTGGTGGCTGAAGAAGCGGTGCCAGTAGTACTGCTTCGCCTCGGGATCCCAGGTCCAGTTCGACTTCTCGGTGTCGGTGAAGATGATGCGTGCGTCGCGGTACAGGTCGTCGGTGTCGCTCCACACGTAGTAGCCGCGCTCCGGCGAGCCCCGCGGCGCGCGTCGGGCGCGCTGGAACCACGGGTGCTGGTCGGAGGTGTGGTTCACGACCAGCTCGATCAGGACCCGGATCCCCCGGGCGTGGGCCGCCGCCACCAGCTCCCGGAAGTCCTCGAGGGTCCCGTAGTCCGGGTGGATCGCCCGGTAGTCGGAGATGTCGTACCCGTCGTCCCTGAGCGGGGACGGGAAGAGGGGCAGCAGCCACAGGCAGGTCACCCCGAGGTCCTGCAGGTAATCGAGCTTCTGGACGAGCCCTCGCAGGTCGCCGATGCCGTCGTCGTTCGAGTCGAAGAACGAGCGGACGTGCGTCTCGTAGATGACGGCGTCCTTGTACCAGAGCGGATCGCGGGTCCGCCTCGGTCTCCCCGTCGGCATGGCGGGCGCCTCCCTCGACGCAAGATGCGGCGCGCGGCGTCGCCTGCCCGGGCCCGCGGGCGTGCGCCTGCGCGGCCGCTCGGCTCGTCGCCAAGGGGAGACACTCCGGGGTAGCCCTCATCCGGCTCCCCCTGCGCTCGCCCGGACGGGCGTTTCGCCGTCGGCCGGTGGAGCCCACTTTGCCGCCGTGGCGAGGAGCGTCGGGACGGTGTGGTGGGCGCGAGTCGCGGTCGCGGTCGCCGCCGCCGCGGCCCTCGGCGGGTGCAGCCCCTGGAAGTGCGACTTCGAGAGCCACGGCGCCTGCATCGAGTTCACGAGCGACCCGCCCGACCTCGCCGCCGCCAAGGTGCGGGTGGACGCGCTCCTCGACCGCGAGCTGCCGTTCTGGGGGCTCTCGCACCTCGGGGGGTGGCGGATCCAGTTCCGCACGAGCCTCGACTACCCGTGTTACCTCGCCGCCGAGAACGAGGGCTGCACGGACTACGTCGAGAAGACCATCTCGGTCCGCATCCCTCCGTCGGCAGGCGGCTGCTTCGAGGCCTCGGAGCTGCTCCACGAGCTCGGCCACTACGAGCTCGGCGACCCCATGCACTCGAACGGCACGTGGCGGGGGGTCGAGCCCGCGTTCGCGCCCATGGTGTGGGACTTCCCGGACGCCCCGCCGGAGTGCGTGACCCGGTACAAGAACGTCACGGCCGGGATGTGGATCGTGAACCTGAACCGGTTCTGACCGGACCCCGGGCGGCGGCGCCCCGAAAAGGCCGGCCTCGCCCCTCCCGTCCGCCGCGATGGGGCGTTAATGCCCTTCTCACACTGGAGGAGCGCATGGCGTCGATCCGCAAGCACGTCACCCGCGACGTGGTCTCCCTCGAGTCCGGAGCGCCAATCCGCGACGCCGCGCGGATCATGGCCGACCGGAAGATCGGCTCCGTGGGCGTGCGGGAGGACGGCAAGCTCATCGGCCTCGTCACCGAGCGCGACCTCGTCGTCGCCGTGCTCGCCGGCGACGCGCAGCCCACCGGCCCGATCCGCGTCGCCATGCGGACCGGCATCCCCCGGGTGAAGGCGGACGCGAGCGAGGCCGACTGCTCCGCGCTCATGCGCGATCACACGACCCGCCACCTCCTCGTCGAGGACAAGGGGCAGATCGTCGGCGTGGTCTCGATGCGCGACATCATCCAGCTCATGCTCGACGAGAAGCAGTTCGTGATCGAGCAGCTCCACACCTACATCCAAGGCCGCTGAAGCGGACGATTAGACGTTCGTCTAGCATAACGGACGCGGGGGAGCTAGATTCCCCGCCATGCCCGAGCCGACCCTCCCGTCCGTCCCCCGCGTCGACGTCCGCGCCGCCCGCCTCTCCCAGGCGCTCGTCGCCGCCCTCGTCGCCGCCGCCCTCGCCCTCCGCGCCCCGCCGCTCCTCGCCCTCGCGGGGCTGCACCTCGCCCTCTCCGCCGCCCTCGGGCGGCGCGGGAACGTGCGCGATCCGGTTCTTCGACGCCGTCCTCCGGCCGCGCCTCGGTTCGCCCGCCTGGGAGGACGCCCGGCCGCCGCGGTTCGCGAGCCTCGTCGGGGCGGTGGGCGTGGGCGTCGCCCTCGCGCTGCACGCCGCCGGCGCGGCCGCCGCGGCCTGGGCCGTCGCGGGGGTCGTCGGGGGCCTGGCCCTCGTCGGCGCGACGACCGGCGCCTGTCTCGGGTGCTGGCTCTACGGCTATCTCGGCCCGTTCCGCGGCATCGTCCGCTGGATGGCCTGACGCCCCGAGAGGGCCGGTCCCGGCGGAAACGGCCCCGGGGTGTGCAGCATCAGCATCAGAGCCCAGGAGGCCATGCCATGCACACTCGCGGTCCGATCGTCCTCGTCGCAGCGCTCGCAGTGCTCGCCGTCCTCGCCAGCCCCGTCGCCCGCGCCGACGCCGGCGCGGTGAAGGTCTCGTCCAAGCCCGACGTCGGCCGCTACCTCACCGACGACCAGGGGCGGACGCTCTACGTGTTCAAGAAGGACGCGCCCGGAAAGAGCGCCTGCGCGGGCGACTGCATCGCGCGCTGGCCCGTGTTCTACCGGGAGAAGGTCGCGGCCGAGGGCGGCCCGAAGGCGAGCGACTTCGGAACGCTCGCGCGCGACGACGGCCAGAAGCAGACCACGTACAAGGGGCTCCCCCTCTACTACTTCGCCGGCGACCAGGCCGCGTCCGACACCAAGGGGCAGGGCTTCAAGGACGTCTGGGTCGTCGCGGGCCCGTAAGAGCGTCAGCGCCCGGGCCGGTTCGGGTCGCCCTGCGCCTCGGGGGCGGGCGGCGCGTCGCGCGCCGGCAGCTCCGGCTCCGGCGGCGGGATCTCCGGGATCTCGCGGCCGGGCGGGGCACCGGTGCGGCCCGGGACCTCCGGTCCGGGCGGCGGCGTCCGCGGCACCTCCGGCTCGTCCTCGCCCGGTCGCCTCCTCTCCGCCATCGCGTCGCCTCCCATCGGGTCCGTCCACAACATGGAGATGGCGAGCGCGCGAGGTCGCCGCGGCCGGCAGGGCCCTCGCGCGGCGCCATCCCGCGCCGGCGACCGGGCGGCGGGCGCGACGTCGGCAAGGGGGAGGGCGCGGGCCGGGCATCGGGGGCGCCGGGGACATGCGGATCGCGGTGCCGAGGGAGACGGCGGCGGGAGAGCGGCGGGTCGGGCTCGCGCCCGAGCACGCGGCGAGGCTCGCCCAGCAGGGGCACGAGGTCCGGGTGGAGCGCGGCGCCGGCGCCGCCGCCGGGTTCCCGGACGACGCGTACGTCGCCGCGGGCGCCCTGCTGGCCGGGTCGCACGCGGCGGCGGTCGAAGGAGCCGAGGTCGTCGCGCGCGTGCGCGCGCCCCGCGCCGAGGACGTCGAGGAGCTCCCGGCGGGCGCCCTGCTCGTCGGCCTCATCGCGCCGGGGCTCGACGCGGACCTCCTCGCGCGGCTCGCCGCGCGCCGCGTCACCGCCCTCGCGATGGAGCGGGTCCCGCGGCATCACGCGCGCGCAGTCGATGGACGCGCTCTCGTCGCAGGCGACCCTCGCCGGCTACAAGGCGGTGATCCTCGGGGCCGCGGCCCTGCCGCGCATCCTGCCCGATGATGACCACCGCGGCGGGCACGCTCGCGCCCGCGAAGGTCTTCGTCGTCGGCGCCGGCGTCGCCGGGCTGCAGGCCATCGCCACGGCGCGGCGGCTCGGCGCGGTCGTCTCCGCCTTCGACGTCCGGCCCGCGGTGAAGGAGCAGGTGCGGTCGCTCGGCGCGACCTTCGTCGAGGTCCCGGAGGTCGCCGCCGAGGGCCAGGGCGGGTACGCGAAGGAGCTCGGCGCCGACGGAGCAGGAGCGCGTCCTCGACGCGCTCGCGGCCCACCTGCGCGACATGGACCTCGTCGTCACCACCGCCCAGGTCCCGGGCCGCCCCGCGCCGCGCCTCGTCACCGCCGAGATGCTCCGGGCCATGCGCCCGGCTCCGTCGATCGTGGACCTCGCCGCCGAGAGCGGCGGCAACTGCGAGGTCACCCGCGCCGGGGAGACGGTGCGCGAGGGCGGCGTGACGCGTCCTCGGGCCGGTGAACCTCCCCTCCACCGTCCCCCTCCACGCGAGCCAGACTCTACGGCCGGAACCTCGTCAACCTCCTCGCACCATCTCGCGCCGGAGGGCAGGCTCGTCGGCTCGATCCCGGCCGACGAGATCGCCGGGCCGATGCTCGGTCGGTCCACCGCGGGAAGGTCCGGATCGACCGCGGAGCCACATGCACCTCCTGATCTCGAGCTCTACGTCTTCGTCCTGGCCGGCTTCGTCGGGCTCTTCAGGTGATCACCCGCGTGCCGCCGCTCCTCCACACGCCGCTCATGTCGGCGACCAACGCCATCAGCGCGATCTCGCTCGTCGGCTCGCTCGTCATGGCCGGGGCCGACGCGGAACCCGGTCGCCGACCGTCCTCGGCTTCATCGCCGTGACTGCGGCGACGATCAACGTGGTGGGCGGCTTCATCATCACCGACCGCATGCTGAAGATGTTCCGGCGCGGCGCGAGCCGCCCGGGGACCGGAAGCGGTGAGCGCCCGCGCCGTCCTCATCGAGGCCGCGCTACCTCGCCGCGTCGGTCCTCTTCATCCTCGGCCTGCGGGGCCTCACCATCCCGGACCGCGCCCGGCGCGGCATGCAGCTGGCCGCGCTCGGGATGCTCGTCGCCATCGTCGGCACGCTCCTCCACCACGAGATCGTCCGCTACGAGTGGATCCTGGTCGGGCTCGTCGCTCGGCGCGGCCATCGGCTACCCGCTCGGCGTGTACGTGCCGATGACCGCGATGCCGCAGCGGATCGCGATCTCGCACATGTTCGGCGCGCTCGCCGCGACGCTCGTCGGCGTCGCCGAGTTCTGACACGCTCGGCCACGGCGCGCGCGGTGGCGCCGGGTCAAGATGGCGGCGCTCGGGTTCGAGGTGCTCTTCGGCGCGCTCACGGTCACCGGCAGCTTCATGGCCTTCGGCAAGCTGCAGGAGCTCCTGCCCGGCGCGGCCCGGTCACCTTCCGCGGCCAGAACGTCGTCAACGGTCGCTGCTCTTCGGCGACGGCCGCCGGCGCTCTTCGTCTGGCTCGTGCGTCCGGCCCGGCGAACCCGGCGGCCTTCTACGCGATGGCCGGCCTCGCCCTCGTCTTCGGCGTCTCCCTGGTGCTCCCCATCGGCGGCGCCGACATGCCGGTCGTCATCTCGCTGCTCAACTCGTACGCCGGCCTCGCCTCGGCGGCGACCGGGTTCGCCATCGGGAACAACGTGCTCATCATCGCCGGCGCGCTCGACGGCGCCTCGGGGTTCATCCTCTCCATCGTGATGAGCAGGGCGATGAACCGCTCGTTCTCGCAACGTGCTCTTCGGCGCGTTCGGCGCAGCCGCCGCCGCCGACGGCCCGGAGCCGCCGAGGGGCTCACGGTGCAGCGCCATCACCGCCGAGGACGCCGCCATCCAGCTCGCCTACGCGCGGCTCGTGATCGTGGTCCCGGGCTACGGCATGGCGGTGGCGCAGGCGCAGCACGCGGTGCGCGAGCTCGCCGACGCTCATCGAGAAGAACGGCGGCGAGGTGAAGTACGCGATCCACCCGGTGGCGGGGCGGATGCCCGGCCACATGAACGTGCTCCTCGCCGAGGCGAACGTCCCCTACGACAAGCTGAAGGAGATGGACGAGATCAACGACGAGTTCCAGCACGCCGACGTGGCGCTCGTCATCGGCGCGAACGACGTCGTGAACCCGGCCGCCCGCAACGGACCGGTCGAGCCCGATCTACGGCATGCCGATCCTGAACGTCGACCAGGCGAAGCAGCGTCATCGTGCTGAAGCGCTCCATGAACCCGGGCTTCGCCGGGATCGAGAACGAGCTCTTCTACCGAGGACCGCACCGCGATGCTCTTCGGCGACGCCAAGCAGACGCTCTCGCGGCTGATCCAGGAGATCAAGGCGGCGTAGCCCGTCCTCTGGCGCCGTCGCGCCACCGACGACTGGTTGTTGCTGGGCGCTCGGATTGACGCCGATCACCTCGCGTCATCACAGGCGGGTCGCCCACGCTCCCGGGGGGTTCACGTGAGGTGATCGACTCCCCATGCGTGCTCGATGGAACGAGACCGGATCATCGAGCGTGGCGAGTCGAGGAGGCCGAGCCGAGCCGCCGGGCACGGGGCGGCGTGCGCTGCGATCGCGTGCGTCGCGGCGCTCCTTCCCGCCGCTGCCGTCGCCGCGCCCACCGCCTCCCCGTCACCCGACCCGCGCCGCGGCGAGGCGCTCTACGTCGGCGCGGAGCGGTTCTCGGCCGGGGGCGCGCCATGCCTCGGCTGCCACGGGATCGCGGGCCACGGGCTGGCCCGCGCCGCGAGCTTCGGCCCGGACCTCACCGCCGCGCACGCGCAGTACGGCGCCGAGGGCCTCGCAGGGCTGCTCGAGGACGTGGTGTTCCCGAGCATGGCGCCCATCTACCGCGAGCACGCGGTCACCCCGGCGGAGCGGGCCGACCTCGTCGCGTTCCTGGGCGAGGCGGCCGGCGCGCGGCAGACGGGGCTCGGGGTCTCGTTCGCGGGCGGCGTCGCGGCGGCGGCCGCGGGGTTCCTCGCCCTCGTCGTCGCGCTCGGGAGGCGCGGGCAGGGCCGCCGCGCGCGCGCCTCCGCCTCGGCCGGGAGGACCCCATGAGCTGGATTCGCGACATCGTGAGCCCGAAGTCCCGCCGGTGGGAGGAGCTCTACCGGCGCCGGCACCAGCACGATCGCGTCGTGCGCAGCACGCACGGCGTGAACTGCACCGGCGGCTGCTCCTGGAACATCCACGTCAAGGACGGGGATCGTCGCCTGGGAGACGCAGGCGCTCGACTACCCGACGCATCGACGCGGCGTCCCGCCCTACGAGCCGCGCGGCTGCCAGCGCGGCATCTCCTTCTCCTGGTACCTCTACAGCCCGCTGCGCGTGAAGTACCCGTACGTCCGCGGCGCGCTCGCTCGACGCTCTGGCGCGCGGCGCGAAGGCGCCGCACGCCGATCCGGTCGACGCCTGGGCGTCGCTCGTGGACGATCCCGAGGCGCGCGCCGGCTGGCAGCGCGCCCGCGGCAAGGGCGGGCTCCGCCGGACGACCTGGGACGAGGCGCTCGAGATCGTCGCCGCCGTCGATCGTCCACACCGATCGAAGACGCACGGCCCGGACCGCGTCATCGGCTTCTCGCCGATCCCGGCGATGTCGATGCTCCGCTACGCCGGCGGGCTCGCGCTTCCTGCAGCTGCTCGGCGGCGTGAACCTCTCCTTCTACGACTGGTACTGCGACCTGCCGAACGCCTCGCCCGAGATCTGGGGCGAGCAGACCGACGTGCGCGAGAGCGCCGACTGGTATCACTCGAAGTACATCGTGGCGATGGGCTCGAACCTCGAACATGACCCGCACGCCCGACGCGCACTTCGCTCGCCGAGGCGCGCCACGACGGCGCGAAGATGGTGGTCCTCTCGCCCGACTTCAGCACCAGGTCTCGAAGTACGCCGACGAGTGGATCCCCGTCCACGCCGGGCAGGACGGCGCCTTCTGGATGGCGGTCGACCACGTGATCCTCAAGGAGTTCCACGCCGACCGGGCAGGCGCCGTGCTTCCTCGACTACCTCGCGCCGCTACACCGACGCGCCGTTCCTGGTCGAGCTCGACGACCGCGACGGCGGCGCTCGCGCCCGGGCCGGCTGCTCCGCGGCCGGCCGCTGGCCGCGCTACCGCCGGCGTGGAGAACGGCGACTGGAAGTTCCTGGTCTGGGACGGCCGCGAGCGGCGCGCCGCGCATGCCGCTCGGCACCGCTCGGCTTCCGCTGGCAGCACGAGAAAGGGCAAGTGGAACCTCGCAGCTGAAGGACGGCGTCGACGGCGAGCCGACATCGAGCCCGGCGCTCACGTTCCTCGGCGGTCACGACGCGCGTCGCGCAGGTCGCCTTCGACGACTTCGCCGGCGGGCGCACGCTGCGCCGCGGCGTGCCGGTCCGCTGCGTCGAGACCGCGCGCGGGCGCGGTGACCGGTCGCGACCGTCTACGACCTGCTGATCGCCCAGTACGGCGTCGGCCGCGGCCTCCCCGGCGAGTACGCCGCCGGCTACGACGACGCCGACGCCGCCCTACACGCCGGCCTGGCAGGAGCGGTACACCGGCATCGACCGCGCAGACGTCGATCGCGCTTCGCCCGCGAGTGGGCGACCACCGCCGAGCGGACCGGCGGCAAGTGCTCGATCATCATCGGCGCGGGCGTGAACCACTGGTACCACGCCAACCTCATCTACCGCGCCGCCATCACCGCGCTCCTCGTCTGCCGGCTGCGTCGGCGAGAACGGCGGCGGCCTCAACCACTACGTCGGCCAGGAGAAGCTCGCGCCCGATGGCGCCGTGGGCGACGCTCGCGTTCGCCCTCGACTGGGGCCGCCCGCCGCGGCTCCAGAACGCGCCGTCGCTTCCACTACGTCCACACCGACCAGTGGCGCTACGAGCGCACGAGCGACGAGCGCCGGCTCAACCCCACCCCCGCCGGCGGGCCGCTCGTCGACGGGCACACCATCGACCACCAGGTCCGCGGCGGTGCGCAGCGGCTGGCTGCCGTTCTTCCCGCAGTTCGACCGAAACCCGCTCGAGCTGGTCGCGGGAGGCGCGCGCCGCCGGCGCGCGGACCGACGCCGACGTCGTCGCCGCGGTCGTGAAGCAGCTCGCCGACGGCAAGCTCAAGCTTCGTCGGTCGAGGATCCCGACGCCCCGGAGAACTGGCCGCGCGTCTGGTTCATCTGGCGCGGCAACGCGCTCATGTCCTCGCGCCAAGGGGCACGAGTACTTCCTGCAAGCACTACCTCGGCACGCACGACAACGTCGATCGCCGAAGGAGATCGCGCAGGACTCGGTCAAGGAGGTCGCCTGGCGCGACGCCGGCGCCGAAGGGCAAGCTCGACCTGGTCGTCGACCTCAACTTCCGGATGGACACGTCGGCGCTCTACTCCGACATCGTCCTGCCGGCGGCCACCTGGTACGAGAAGGACGACCTCAACACCACCGACATGCACACCTTCATCCACCCGCTGCCGGCGGCGGTGCCGCCGTGCTGGGAGTCGAGGAGCGACTGGGACATCTTCAAGGCGCTCGCCGAGAAGGTGACGCGAGCTCGCGCGCCGGCACCTGCCCGGAGCCGGTGAGGGACATCGTCACCGTCCCGCTCGCAGCACGACACGCCCGGCGAGATGGCCCAGCCCGAGCTGCGCGACTGGCGCAAGGGCGAGTGCGAGCCGGTCCCCGGGAAGACCATGCCCGGCCTGCGCGGTCGTCGAGCGCGACTACGCCGCACCTGTACGACCGGTTCATGTCGTTCGGGCCCGCCGTCCGCGCGAGCGGGCATCGGCGCGCACGGGATCGCGCTGGTCCATCGACGACGTCTACGACGAGCTGGCCGCGCGCGGCCCCGTCGCGATCGTGGGGCGGGCAGACGCTACCCGTCGCTCGCCACCGCGGTCGAGGCGGCGAACGTCATCCTGCGGCTCGCGCCGGAGACGAACGGCGAGCTGGCGTACCGCGCCTTCGAGGCCGAGGAGAAGAAGGTCGGGCTGCCGCTGACCGACCTGGCCGAGAAGAACCGCGGCGTCCGCATGGACTTCGACGACCTCGGCCGCCAGCCGCGGCGGCTCCTCAACAGCCCCATGCTGGTCCGGGATCATCGACGACGGCCGCACCTACTCGCCGTTCACCTCAACGTCGAGCGGCTGGTCCCCTGGCGGACGCTCACCGGCCGCCAGCACTTCTACCTGGACCACCCGGGCTACCTCGCCTTCGGCGAGCAGCTGCCGACCTACAAGCCGACGCTGCGACCCGTCCTTCGTGCAGGACCTGCGTCGAGACCCCGGAGGGCGGCCGCGCGCTCCTGCTCAACTACCTGACGCCGCACGGCAAGTGGAACATCCACTCGACCTACGGCGACAACCTGCGCATGCTGACGCTCTCGCGCGGGCTCGAGCCGCTCTGGATGAACGACGCAGGACGCCGCGACGATCGGCATCGCCGACAACGACTGGGTCGAGGTCTACAACGACCACGGCGTCGTCGTGCACGCGCGCCGTCGTCAGCGCGCGCATCCCGCGCCGGCATCTGCCATCCAGTACCACGCGCCCGAGCGGACCATCTCGGTGCCGCGAGTCGCCCTCGCGCGGCGGGAAGCGCGCCGGCGGCCACAACAGCCTGACGCGCGTCCGGCTCAAGCCGAAGCTGATGGTCGGCGGCTACGGCCAGTTCACCTACCACTTCAACTACTGGGGCCCGACCGGGTACAACCGGGACACCTACGTCCTCGTGCGCAAGCTCGAGGGCGAGCCGCGGTTGCTAGGGGAGACGCCATGGACGTCCGCGCTCAGATCGCCATCGGTCTTCCACCTCGACAAGTGCATCGGCTGCCACACCTGCAGCGTCGCCTGCAAGAACGTGTGGACCGACCGCAAGGGCGCCGAGTACATGTGGTGGAACAACGTCGAGACCAAGCCCGGCACCGGCTACCCGACGCGCTGGGAGGACCAGGAGCAGCTACAACGGCGGCTGGGAGCGTCGACGGCGAGCGCGCTCCGGCTCCGCTCGGGCGGGCGCGCCGCGGCGCTCGCCGAGCATCTTCCACAACCCGACCCTGCCGACGCTCGACGACTACTACGAGCCGTGGACCTACCGCTACCAGCGACCTCTTCGACGCGCCGGCCGGGCGACGACCAGCCGACCGCGCGCCCGGTCTCGCTGGTCACCGGCGAGCCGATGGAGATCGAAGGCCGGCCCGAACTGGGACGACGACCTCGGCGGCTCGACGGATCTACGCCGCGAACGATCCCGAACCTCGACGCGCTCTCGCGCCGAGGAGCGCGGCGCAGCTCTTCGAGCGTCGAGCGGCTGGTCTTCTTCTACCTGCCGCGCATCTGCAACCACTGCCTCAACCCCGCCTGCGTGGCGGCCTGCCCCTCCGGCGCGATCTACAAGCGCGGCGAGGACGGCATCGTCCTGGTCGAACCAGGAGAAGTGCCGCGGCTGGCGGCTGTGCGTCTCGGCCTGCCCGTACAAGAAGGTCTACTACAACTGGACAGCGGGCAAGTCGGAGAAGTGCATCCTCTGCTACCCGCGCCTCGAGACGGGCCAGGCGCCGGCCTGCTTCCACTCCTGCGTCGGGCCGGATCCGCTACCTGGGCGTGCTGCTCTACGACGCGGACCGCATCGCGGAGGCCGCCGCGCGCCCGGACGCGGAGCTCGTCGAGGCGCAGCGCGAGCTCATCCTCGATCCGCGACGACCCGGAGGTGGTCGCGGCGGCGCGCGCGAACGGGATCGCGCCGGGCGTCCTCGAGGCCGCGCGCCGCTCGCCGGTCTACCGTTCGTGAAGGAGTGGGAGCTGGCGCTGCCGCTCCACCCCGAGTTCCGCACCCTCCCGATGCTGTTCTACGTGCCCGCCGCTCCTGCCGCTCTTCGCCACGACGGAGCACGGGGCGACCCGGACGGCGGAGGGGCTGTTCACGAGCGGCGAGCGCGGACGGATCCCGCTCGCGTACCTCGGCCGGCTCTTCGGCGGAGAGCCGGCGGTCGCCGCGGCGCTGCGCAAGCTCGTGGCCCTCCGGCTCTGGCGGCGCGCGGCGACGGTCGGCGACGTCGGGCCGGAGGAGGTCGAGGGGGCGTTCGCCGCGGCCCGCTTCGCGCCCCCGGACGCCGCCGAGCTGCACCGGCTCACCACCTTCGCGACCCTGGAGCAGCGGGTCGTCCTGCCGCCCGCGCTGCGCGGCGAGGCGTTCGACCCGGCGGCGCCGTCCGCGGTGGGAGCGCTGCCGTGACCGCCGACCGCGCGGCGCTCGCCGGCCTCGCCGACCTCCTCGCCTACCCGCGGACCGACCTCGCCGCCCGCGCGGCGGAGTGCGCGGAGCGCGCTCGCCCCGTCCCGACCCGCCGCCGCCGCCCGGCTCGCGCGCTTCGCGGCCTGGGCGCTGGGGGCCGGGCCCGACGCCCCCGGGGAGGCGTACACGGCCGCGTTCGACCTCGCGCCCGTCTGCAGCCCCTACGTGGGCGATCACCTCTTCGGCGCCGAGCCCCGAGCGCTCGCACCTGCTCGCCGGGCTCGCCGAGCTCGCGGCGACAGGTCGGCCTGCCCGCACCCGCCGAGCTGGCCGATCACGTCTCCGAGGTGCTGCGCCTCGCGACCGCGGCGATCCCGGAGGACGTCCGCGACGACCTCGTCGCCGACGGCCTCGCCCCGACGCTGCGGAAGATGCTCGCCGCGCTCGACGCGCGCGGCCCACCCATGGGCCGACGCGGTGGCGGCCGTGCTCGCCGCGGTCGAGCCGCTCCCTGCCCCTCCGCCGGACGACGCCGAGGCCCGCGCCCCGGCGCAGGTGGCGCCATGAACGACCTCTTCCTGTTCGGCGTGCTCCCGTACGCAGCTCTCGCCGCCGCCGGCGTCGGCGTCGCCGCGCGGCGCCGGCTACCCCGCGACGCTCGGCACCCGCTCCTCGGAGTTCCTCGAGAAGCGGGTCCTCTTCTGGGGCTCGGTGCCCTGGCACTACGCGATCCTCGCCATCCTCGCCGCGCACTTCGCCGCGGCGCTCGCGCCGCGGGCGTGGGGCGGGCTCGCTCGCCGACCCCGGGCGGCTCGTCGTCCTCGAGATGGCGGGCGCCGCGCTCGGACTCTGGGCGACCTTCGCGATGGCGCTGCTCCTCCTCCGCCGGCTCGCGAGCGCGCGGCTGCGCGCCGTCACGAGCGTCGTGGACTGGGTGCTCCTCGCGCTGCTCCTCGCGCAGGTGGCCCTGGGGACCTGGATCGGGCTCACGCTGCGCTGGGGGTCGGTCTGGTACCTCCACACCGCCGCGCCGTGGCTCGGGTCGCTCCTCGCCCTCTCCCCCCGGATCGACCTCGCCGCGCTGCTCCCGACGGTGGTGAAGCTCCACGCGGCCGGCGCGTTCGTGCTGCTCGCGCTCCTCCCGTTCTCCCGCCTCGTGCACGCCCTCTCGGCCCCCCTCGGCTACCTGTGGCGGCCGTTCCAGGTGGTGGTCTGGAACCGTTCACGGACGGCGACGGACGCGCCGGCCGCGCGCCGGGGCCGCCGGCCGGCAGCTCACGGTGTGGAACCCCGGAGGACCGCGTCTTCTGGGAGTCGACCGGGAGCGCCGTCGCGTCCAGGAACCTCTGGATCTCGATCCCCGCGCTGCTCCTCTCCTTCGCGGTCTGGATGGTGTGGAGCGTCGTCGTCGTGCGCCTCCCGGCGGTCGGGTTCCCCTACACCACCGACCAGCTCTTCTGGCTCGCCGCGCTGCCCGGGCTGTCCGGCGCGACGCTGCGGATCTTCTACTCGTTCATCGTGCCGATCTTCGGCGGTCGGCGGTGGACCGCGATCTCGACGGCCTCGCTGCTCGTCCCCGCCCTCGGGCATCGGGTACGCGGTGCAGGATCCGACCACGTCCTACGGCACCATGCTGGTCCTCGCGCTGCTGTGCGGCCTCGGCGGCGGGAACTTCGCCTCCAGCATGGCCAACATCAGCTTCTTCTTCCCGAAGGAGCGGAAGGGGACCGCGCTCGGGCTCAACGCCGGGCTCGGGAACCTCGGCGTCTCGACGATGCAGTTCGTCGTGCCGCTCGTCGTCACGTCCGCGGTGTTCGGCGGCGCTCGGCGGCGGGCCGCAGACCGTCGCGAGGACGGGCGAGCGCGCTCTGGCTCCAGAACGCCGGGTTCGTGTGGGTGCCCTTCGTCGTCGCCGCGACGATCGCCGCGTGGTTCGGCATGAACGACATCGCGAGCGCGAAGGCCTCGTTCCGGGAGCAGGCGGTGGTCTTCCGGCGCAAGCACAACTGGCTCATGTGCTGGCTCTACGTCGGCACCTTCGGCTCGTTCATCGGGTACTCGGCGGGGCTGCCGCTGCTCATCAAGACGCCAGTTCCCGGGCGTCGACCCGATCCGCTACGCCTTCCTGGGCCCGCTCGTCGGCGCGCTGGCCCGGCCGGTGGGCGGGTGGCTCTCCGACAAGCTCGGCGGCGCGCGCGTGACGTTCTGGAACTTCGTGGCGATGACCGCCGCCGCCGCGCGGCGTCCTCGCCTTCCTTCCCCGGCGGCGGCGAGGCCGGCGAGCTTCGCCGGCTTCCTCGCCATGTTCCTGCTGCTGTTCGCGACCAGCGGGGTCGGGAACGGCTCCACGTTCCGGATGATCCCGGTGATCTTCTCGACGTTCCACGAGCGGCGCGCCGCGGGTGGGCCGGCGGGCGCGGGCGCGCAGGCGAGGAAGGACGCGGCCAAGGAGGCCGCGGCGGTGATCGGGTTCAGCTCGGCGATCGCGGCCTACGGCGCCTTCTTCATCCCGCGCGCGTTCGGGATCTCCATGAAGGCGACCGGCAGCCCGGCCGGCGCCATCCTCGGGTTCATCGCCGTCTACCTGAGCTGCCTCGCCGTCACCTGGTGGTTCTACTCGCGGCGGCGCGCGGAGATGCCGTGCTGATCCTGCCGAGGACTCGCGCCTTCGGGCGCGAGTCCGAGCGGCTGCCCTTCTCCAGCACGGTGACGACCGACGAACGGGACCGCGTGCCCGTTCGCCGTTTCGCGCGGCAGCCGCCGCGGCCGAGCCGCGGCCGCTACCTCGTGTGCACCGTCACGTTCGCGGAGAGGCCGGCGCGGAGCGGGAGGTCGGCGGGAAGGTTCTCCCACGCGATCCGGACCGGGACGCGCTCGACCACCTTCACGAAGTTCCCGGACGCGTTGTCGGGGGGGAGCAGCGCGAAGCGCGCGCCGGTCCCGCCGGAGATCGACTCGACGCGGCCCTCGAGCTTCCGGCCGCCGTAGGCGTCGATGTCCACGTCCACCCGTTGCCCGGGACGGATCGTGCCGGTCTGCGTCTCCTTGAAGTTCGCGACGACGTAGGTCCGGCTGGGGACGAGCTGCCCGAGCACCTGCCCCGGCTGCACGATCTGCCCCACGCGCCCGCCGAGGCGCGACACGACCCCGTCGTTCGCCGCGGTGACGACCGTGTACGAGAGCTGGAGCTTCGTGAGCTCGAGGGAGGCCTGCGCGGACTGGATGCGCGCGTGGGCGAGGTCCGCGTTGGCGAGGGCCGCGGCGTACTGCGCGCGGTTCGTCGAGGCGCCGGCGCGGGCGGTCTCGCCGGCGATCCGCGTCGCGTCGAAGCGGTCGGCGGCGATGGCGTCGCCCTTCCTCAGCTCCTCGGCTCGGTGCAGGTCGAGCTGCGCCTTCTCCTCCTCGGCGTCGGCGCGGGAGACGGTCGCCCGCGCGGCGCGCACCTGCGCGTCCGCGGCCGCCGCCTGGGCACGGGCGGTGTCGAGCTCCGCCTGGGCCTGCCGCGCCCGGGCCTGGTAGTCGGCGTCGTCGAGGCGGAGGATCGGCTGGCCGCGCTGCACCGGCGCGTTCTCCTGCACGAGGAGCTCGGAGATCGTCCCGCCGACGCGGGGCGCCACCGCGACCACGTCGGCCTCCACGAAGGCGTCGTCGGTCGAGACCTCGCCGCGGGTGAGCCAGGCGTGGACGGCGAAGCCGCCCAGGACGGCGGCGACGACGGCGCCGGCGCCCATCAGGATGCGCCGCTTCTTCTTCCCGGGCCGCGCCGGGCCCGTCGCGGGGGCGGCCGGGGCCTGCGGCTCTGGCTCGGGCTCGGGGTGGCGCTGGGGGACCGGGTGAAGCTTCGGATCGGGGGTGTCATGTCACATCTCCATCTCGACGTGCGCGGGCCCTGAGGCGGCGTGCCGCTTGACCTTGAGGAACCAGAGGAGGGGAAGGACGCACAGGAGCAGGAGCCCGGACAGGAGCAGGACCCGCTCGAAGGCGATCACCATCGCCTGCTGCGTCGACGATCCCGTCGAGCGCCCGCAGCGCCGCCTCGCGCGCGGAGACCGGGTCGAGGCCGCGCCCCTGGAACCCGGCGACGAGCGCGGCGAGCCGCTCCTGCACCTCGGGGCGGTCCAGGGTGACGTGGGTCGCCACCGCCGCCTTCGCCTGCACCGCGTAGCGCGAGAGGAGCGTCGCGAACACCGCGAGCCCGATCGAGCCGCCGATCTGCCGGAGGAGCGAGTTGAGCCCGGTCGCGTCGGCGAGCTTCGTGCGCGGGATGTTCGAGAGCGCCGCGGTGGTGAGCGGGACGAACAGGAAGCTGAACCCGATCGCCCTGGAGCATGATCGGCGTGGGTGATGCCGCTCGGCGGTGGTCTGCGAGCGTCACGCGCGACACCCACGACCGCGCCCGCCGCGAAGAGGACGATGCCGATGCCGATGAGGAGCCGCGGCCGAGACCTTGCCGTAGAGCCGCCCCACGATCGGCGTCACCGACCATCATCACGAGCGTGCGCGGCATGAGCGCGAGGCCCGACTGCATGGCGGTGAACCCGAGCAGCTCCTGCATGAAGACCGGCAGGAGGAACATGCTCGCGAGCAGCATCGCGAACATCGCCGCGCCGATGAGCGGTGCCCGAGAGGAAGAGCGGGTCCTTGAACAGCCGCAGGTTCACCGCCGGGACCGGCGCGGCGAGCTCGCGCCAGACGAAGAGCGACGAGGGCGACCACCGCCACGACGGCGCAGCGCGACGATGAGGCCCGAGTCGAACCAGTCCTTCTGCTGCCCCTCCTCGAGGACGTACTGGAGCGCTGCGAGGCCGACGCGCGAGCAGCGCGATGCCCGATCCAGTCCATGTTCCGGCGCTGCGCGGCGGCGCCGGCGGCGTTGGCGGCGCGGACGTCCTCCGGCTCGTGGACGAAGCGCCAGACCATGAAGAGCCCGAGGGCGCCCACCGGCAGGTTGATGAAGAAGATCCAGGACCAGTGGAAGTTGTCGACGATGTAGCCGCCGAGCGTCGGGCCGACCGCGGGGCCGATCATCACCGCCATGCCGAACAGCGCCATCGCCATGCCCTGCTCCTCGGGCGGGAAGGTCTGGCGCAGGATCGCCTGCTCGGTGGGCTGCAGCGCGCCCGCGCCGAACCCCTGGAGCACGCGGAAGAGCACCAGCTGCTCGAGCGTGCGCGCCATGCCGCAGAGCGCCGACGACAGGACGAAGAGCGCGAGGCTCGCCAGGTAGACGCGCTTCTGGCCGAACAGCCGGCCGAGGAACGCGGTGAGCGGCATCACGAGGACCGTCGCGATGGCGAAGCCGGTCGGTGATCCAGGTGATCTCCTGGAGCGTCGCGCCGACCGCGCCGCGAATGTGCGGGAGCGCGACGTTCACGATCGACGCGTCGATCGCGCCCATCAGCGTGCCGAAGGTGACCGAGACCGTGACCAGCCACTTGTTCGTCGGCGGGCCGCGCCGGGACGGCGGCCGGGAAGGTGGAGACCGCGCTGCTCATCGGGCCGAGGCGCCCCGCAGGAACAGGTCGAGGATGGCCCCGGCGGGCTCGCCCGGCTCGGCCCCGCCCTCGACGGCGCGGACGAGCAGCGCCCGCGTCATGCCGAGGAGCGCGAGCCCGAACACCTTCGCGCCGTCCGGGCGCAGCTCGCCCGCGGCGATCCCCCGCGCCACCACGGCGTCGATGCGCCGGACCAGCTCGTCGATGAGCGTCTTCGGTGGACGGGCCTCGCCGGGCCCCTCGCCCGCCTGCATGAGCACGGAGAGCAGCGGCCCGTGCGCGCGGGCGTGCTCCTCGACCGCGCCGAGGTATGCCCGGAGCTGCCCCGCCGCCGACTCGCCGCGCGCGGCCGCGAGGGCGGCGTCGACGCGCGAGAGGAGCGCCTCGCGGCGCGAGCGCACCAGGGCGGCGACGAGCGCCTTCCGGTCCTCGAAGTGGTTGTAGAGCGTGCCCACCGCGACGCCGGCGTGGGTGGCGATCGCCTCCATGCGCGCCGCGAGGCCGTCCGAGGCGAACACGTCCTCGGCGGCCGCCAGGATCGTGCGCGAGGTCTCCTCGCGCAG
Source organism: uncultured delta proteobacterium (assembly GCA_963739565.1). GTDB lineage: Bacteria > Myxococcota > Myxococcia > Myxococcales > Anaeromyxobacteraceae > Anaeromyxobacter. The sequence continues at coordinate 1,207,198 of CAVUBF010000004.1, forward strand.
GCGCTCGCGCAGCCGCGCGTGGGGCGCAGCAGGGGGGTGCGGTTGTGAAGGTCCGTTCATATGGATGAATTCAGGTTCACCTAGTGAACCGATATTTAGCCACTCGTGTCGCATGCGTCAACCTGCCGCGAAGAGAAGAGCGGACCGGCCCGCGCCCCGCTCCCCCCTCGCCTGCCCGCGATTGCCCGCCCGCAGCGCTCGACCCACCTTGGTGTCGCCCCGGGAGGTCACATGCCTGCGCTGCGCTCCTCGATCGTGCTCGTCGCCGCCTCCGTCGTTCTCGCCTGCGGACCGGGAACGGGCGGATCAGGTGGCCCGGGCGGGCCGGGGGGAGGTGGGGGTGGAGGGGGCGGTGGCGGTGGAGGCGGCGGGGGTGGCGGCGGCACGTCCAGCACGAGCGCCCTCACGGTCGAGGTCGATCGCGAGGGGACCCGCACCGACGTCCAGACCGCCGACCTGCAGCTCGAGGGGATCGCATTCTTCTTTGGCGCTGCCGGGGCGGCGCAGGACGAGGGGAAGGCCTGCGTGTTCGGCGACGCCTTCCTGTCCCTGCGCACCGAGATCCGGCTCGATCTCGGGACCACCGGCCGGACGCCTCTCGCGACGTTCGACGCGTCCGACGAGCGAGGTCTCGTCGAGCTCCGCGTGTTCGTGAAGACCGCGACGGTCGCGCGGAGCGGGCGGAGCTACACGATGCACGGCCAGCGGACGTGCGTGGGCGCGGACGGGTCCACCTTCGTCGTCCTGTCCGTGAAGCCGGAGCAGGAGATCCGGGCCGCCCACGGCGACCACGTGAAGGTCGTGATCCGCTTCGACGTCCGGAACGACGTCGTCGGCGAGCACGTCACCTGCTCCCCCTCGCCCGCCGGTGGCGGGGGGGTGGCGGGGTGGCGGTGGGGGTGGCGGTGGCGGTGGAGGTGGTGGCGGAGGTGGCGGTGGGGGTGGGGCGGAGGCGGAGGCGGCGGCGGAGGTGGCGGGGGCATGCTCTCCGCCGCCCGGGAGACCGAGCCCGCGGAGTGCGAGGCGCCCGAGGACGCGAACGACGACTCGAACCCGGCGACCCGGCTCCGCTTCGATTTCCCGCCCGAGCTGTCGTGCTTCCCTGAGAAGGGCTGACCGGGCCAGGGGGCCGGCCGCGCCCCCCAAGGCTAGGCGGTCTCGATCGCCGCGGCCTTCTCCAGGCCGAGCTCGTGGATCGACTGCTCGCGCATCTTGTACTTCTGGACCTTGCCCGACACCGTCATCGGGAACCCGTCCACGAACTTGTAGTAGCGCGGGATCTTGTAGGTCGCGATCTTGCCCTTGCAGAAGGCGCGGATCGCTTCGCCGGTGAGCGTCACCCCCGAGCGGAGCTTCACCCAGGCCATGAGCTCCTCGCCGTACTTCGCGTCGGGGACGCCGATCACCTGCACGTCGGCGACGCCGGGCATCGTGTAGAGGAACTCCTCGACCTCGCGCGGGAAGATGTTCTCGCCGCCGCGGAGCACCATGTCCTTGATGCGGCCGACGATCTTCACGTAGCCCGTGCTCGTCCATCGTGGCGAGGTCGCCGGTGTGCATCCAGCCGGCCGTCGTCGATGGCCTCGCGGGTCGCGTGCGAGTCGTTCCAGTAGCCGAGCATCACCGAGTAGCCGCGGGTGCACAGCTCGCCCGGCGTGCCCCGCGGCACGATCCGGTTCGTGCTCGGGTCGACGATCTTCACCTCGACGTGCGGGTGGACCTGGCCGACCGTGGCGACGCGCTTCTCGAGGGGGTCGTCGGTGCGCGACTGCGTCGAGACCGGCGAGGTCTCGGTCATGCCGTAGCAGATCGTCACCTCCGGCATGTGCATGTCCTTCTGCACCTTCTTCATCACCTCGACCGGGCACGGGCGAGCCGGCCATGATCCCGGTGCGGAGCGACGAGAAGTCGAACGAGCTGAACTCCGGGTGCTCGAGCTCGGCGATGAACATCGTCGGCACGCCGTAGAGCGCCGTGCACTTCTCCTGCTGCACGCGTCTTCATCGCCTGGAGCGGGTCGAAGGACTCGCCGGGGAACACCATCGCCGCGCCGTGGGTGGTGATGGCGAGGTTGCCGAGCACCATGCCGAAGCAGTGGTAGAGCGGCACCGGGATGCAGACCCGGTCCTTCTCGGTGTAGCCGCAGAACTCGCCGATGAAGTAGCCGTTGTTGAGGATGTTGTGGTGCGAGAGCGTCGCGCCCTTCGGGAAGCCGGTCGTGCCGCTCGTGTACTGGATGTTGATCGGGTCGTCGAACTGGAGCGACCGCTCGATCTCGTGGAGCGCCTCCTCCGAGACGCGCTGGGCGTCGTGCTTCAGGTCGGCCCACTCGTCCTCGAGCACGATGGTCTGCTTCAGCTCCGGGCACTTCACCCGGACCTCGCGGATCATCGTCGACGTAGTCTGGCCTGCCGGAAGCCCTTCGCGAGCACCAGGGTCGAGACGCCGGAGTGCTTGAGCGCGTACTCGAGCTCGTGCAGGCGGTAGGCGGGGTTGATGTTGACGAGGATCGCGCCGATGCGCGCGGTCGCGTACTGCATCTCGACCCACTCGTACCGGTTCGGCGCCCAGATGCCGACGCGGTCGCCCTTCTTCACGCCGCGCACCATGAGGCCGCGCGCGACCTGCGAGGTCGCCTCCCAGAACTGCCGGTAGGTCGCCCGGTGGTTCTGGTGGACCACGACGAGCGCGTCGCGGTCGGGAAATCGCTCGACCGTGCGGCGGAGGTTCTCGCCGATGGTGTCGCCGAGAAGCGGCTGGGTCGAGGCGCCGCTCACGTAGGAAGGAATCGTCACTGTCGCCTCCGTGGGAAAAGGCGAGCATCCTACCGCGCCTCCGCCCGTGGGCAAGACGCGCAGTGCCGCGCCCGTCCGGGATCTCGACCGACGAGGTCCGTCTTGGTGAGGGCGAGCGCCCGCGCGGGGCGATGCGCTACTGCGCCGCGGCGGGGACCTTCCCGGCGGGGGGCGCGCCCTTCCGCTCGATGCTGTTGAGCCGCTTCACGAGCGCGGCGAGGTTCCTGCGGGCGGAGCCCTCGACCGCGATCACGTGGCGCGTCGCGCCGACGAGGGCGTCGCTCGTCGTGGCGACGTGGGTCGCCGAGATCACGTCGTCGATGACGAGGCCGCCGGAGCGGGTCTCGCGGACCGTGTAGCGGATCTCGGACCGGACCGAGCTGTTGAAGGTGCTGGCGCCCTCGCCGTGGCCGACCTCGAGGATGCGCGCGTCGATGGAGAGCGGCGCGGATGGCGCCTCGCACAGGATCCCGGCGGTCCGCAGCGACTCGACGAGCGCCTCGCGGAACGGGGCGTCGCCGATGGAGCCGACCGACCCCTTGCCGCCCGTCACCTGGCCCACCGCGACGGTGCCCGCGATGGCCGGGTTCGCCGGCCCCTCGAGCTCGGCCGTGGTGATCGCCATCGTCTTGCCGCTCGCGGGCGTGATGCACGCGGAGAGCAGCGCCAGCGCGGCGCAGCCGAAGGCCTTCCTCGGGGAGCGAGCGCGCATGGTTCGTGGGGCGCCGCCGCAGATCATCATCGCCTTCGCCGCGCGCTCCCTGGCCATGGGACGGCCCTCCCCGGGACAGGAGACCGCTCCCGGGAGGGGATGTCGAGCCCGAAACGCAGCGTCCGGGCGCGGCGTTCCGGCGCGCCGCGGTCAGGGAAGGAGGACGAGCGAGCCGGTCGTCGCGCGGGCCTCCAGGGCGCGGTGCGCCTCGGCGGCCTCGGCGAGCGGGAAGGTCCGGCTGACCTCGATCTTCACCTTGCCGCTCCGGACGATCTCGAACAGCTCCGCCGCGCCGCGCTCGAGGTCCTCACGCCGCGCCACGTAGCCGAAGATGGTCGGGCGCGTCAGGTAGAGCGAGCCCTTCTTCCCGAGGACGCCGACGTCGAAGGGCGGCACCGTCCCGGAGGCATTGCCGAAGGTGACCATGAGGCCGAAGGGGCGGAGGGAGTCGAGGGAGCCTTCCCAGGTGGCCTTCCCGACGGAGTCGTAGACCACCGGGACGCCCGCGCCGTTCGTGATCTCCCGGACGCGCTCCGGGAACTTCTCCCGCGTGTAGACGATCACGTGGTCGGCGCCGTGGGCGCGGGCGACCTTCGCCTTCTCGTCCGTGCCCACCGTGGCGATGACCGTCGCGCCGAGCGCCTTCAGCCACTGCACCATGATCGTGCCGACGCCACCCGCCGCCGCGTGGACGAGGACCGTCTCGCCCGGCTTCACCGCGTACGTCCGGCGCACCAGCGCCTGGACCGTGAGCCCCTTCAGCATCATGCCCGCCGCGGTCCGGTCGGAGATCTCCTGCGGCAGCTTCACCATGCGGTCGGCGGGGAGGACCCGCGCCTCCGCGTACGAGCCGGGGGGCGAGACGTACGCGATCCGGTCGCCGGCGCGGACGTGGGTCACCCCGGCGCCGACGGCCTCGACGACGCCCGCCGCCTCGACCCCGAGCCCGGTCGGCAGCGGGAGCGGGTAGACGCCGGTGCGGTGGTAGACGTCGACGAAGTTCACGCCGACGGCGGTCTGGCGGACGCGGGCCTCGCCCGCTCCGGGCTCGCCGAGGGTGACGTCCTCGAGCCGGAGCACCTCCGGCCCGCCGGTCTGCTGGATGCGGATGGCCTTGGGCATGGCCGAGTGCTAGCGCAACCGGAGCGGGAGCGCACGCGCCCGGGTGGGCGCCTGGCGGGCGGCACGGGAGAGGAGCCTGCCAGACCGCGGGCCCGGGTGGATGGCCGCGCGCCACGCGGGTGCAGAACGTGGGGGCATGCGCGCTCTCCTTCTGGTCGCCGTGTGCGCTGCAATCGCCAGCGGGTGCGGCAGCAGCTCCAGCCCCGCCCCTGCTCCCCCGCCGTCCTCGCCCTCCCCGTCCCCCGAGCCGAGCGGGAACCCCACGACCGCGCAGCCGAGCCCGTCGCCGTCGCCCAGCCCCACGCCGTCCACCTGCGCCGTCCCCTACCCCCGCCCCGGACCACTTCGCGACGATCGAGCGGCTCGATCCGGACCCGGAGTGCGACGCGCTCGTGCCGGCGAGCGTCCCCGAGCCCGTGACGCTCCGGGTCGACCGAGCCGCCGCACTGCGGCTTCGGCCTGACGGACGGCGTCGGCAACGTCGCCGCGGCGACCACCTTCGGCCCACGGTCGACCGGGTTCCAGGTGTTCTCGAAGGACGGCCAGGCCCGGCAGCAGCTCTCGGTCATCGGGCTCCTCGTCCCCCTGCCCGAGGGCTGGCAGGGGGCGAACTCCACCTCGCCGCCCGGCGCGCCGAACACCGCCGTGGAGATCGACACCTGCTTCGGGGACGGGACGGCGCGCCGGAGCGAGACCGCGAAGCCGTCCGCCTTCTCCACCCTCGGCTGGTGGCTCACCGACGATCCGATGGGCGGGAGCCTCCTCGTCCAGACCGGGCCCGACGGGAAGGGCGGCTGCGCCCGGCGAGGTCCGCCGGATCGGAGCGGACGGGCGCGTCCCGGGCACCCGGGGTGATCGGCTGCAACGTCTCGGGCGCGGGTGTCTCGAACGGCGGCGAGACCCTCGCGGTCGAGGCGAGCCCGAACGGCAGGAGCCGTGCTTCGCTGGATCGGCGCGGACGGCCAGCGGGCGCGGCCCGACGCGACGGAGCCGGGCGCCGCCGGGTTCCTGTCCGGGAACGGCCCGGTCCGGCTGCTGCCCGCTCCTCGACGGCGTCGCTCGTCCTCCGCTCCGGCAACTTCTGGTCGCGCCGCTACGCGCACCTCGCCGACCACGGCGACTGCCCGCCCCCGTGGCTGCAGTCCCGGCCCGGGCATGAGCTTCCGCTTCACCCGCGGGAACCGCGGCTACGCGCTCTTCCCTGCCGCCGGATCAGGTGTCGTCCGACTGCTCGCAGGTGGTCGAGATCGTCGCGCCCGACGGACGGAACTGCGCCCGGGTCACCTTCCACGAGAAGGGCGCGGCGGATTGCAGGACCGGGTTCATCGACCAGGGATGGGACGGGACCGTCGTCCGTCAGGCGGCGAGCGGGGCCTGCACCTGGCGCGTCTGGCCGGGGTTCCTCGCCGGACCCTAGCGCGGCGGCCTTGCATCGCCTCCCCCCAAGGTCCGGGGCTCCGGCCCGCGCGGATGGCCGGGCATCACCCGGGTGCTCACCGTGGGTGCATGCGTGCTCTGGTGCTCGCCGTCGTGGGCGCCGTGGCCGTCGCCGGCTGCGGCAAGGACTCGAGCCCCTCCCCGGCTCCCCCGGCCTCCCCGTCCCCGGAGCCGAGCGCGAACCCGACGACCGCCCAGCCGGCCGAGCCGTCGCCGGGGCCGACCGGCACGCCGCCCTCGTCGCCGTCGCCGTCGCCGTCCCCGTCCCGTCCCGTCGCCGTCGCCGGAGCCGGATCGCTTCGCGACGGTCGAGCGGCTCGACCAAGACCCCGAGTGCGACGCGCTCGTCCCCGCCAGCGTCCCGGCGCCGGTGACCATGCGGACCGATCCACCCTCGTTCGGCGGAGGGTGCAGCGGGGGGCTCAGCGACGGGACCGGGCACGTCGCGGTCGTGTTCGGCTCGGTGCCGACGGCGACGAACTACCTCGCACTCGACCCCGAGGGGCGCGCGCAGCAGCAGTTCACGCTCAGCAGCGAGCTCTGGGCGGAGCCCGAGGGCTGGCAGGGGGTGCGGGCGGCGACCCGGCAGGCGCCCTTCTCGGCCTCCGTCAGGACGCTCTTCAAGGACGGCTCGCTCCGGAACGACCAGCCGCTGCCCACCTCCATCACGCCGCTGCTCATCGCCCCCGATCCGCGCGGCGGCTCGCTCGCGGTCGTCGTCCCCGGCACCGCGAGTCCGGGGACGCCGGGCTGCGCGGGCGAGGCCCGCCGCTTCGACGCAACCGGCGCGCCGGCGGGCGCGGTCGGGCGCACCGGCTGCGATCTCAGCGCGGCCGGCGTCTCGAACGGCGGGGAGGCGCTCGTGCTCGAGCGCGCGAGCGGCGGGACGCTGCTCCGCTGGCTGCGCGCGGACGGGACCCCCGCCGCGCCGACGTCGACGGACTCCGAGCCGGCGCCGTTCGGGCTGGTGCCGCTCCTCGACGGCTCGCTCGCCGGGCTGCGCGGCACCGTCTACGTCCGCCGTTACCCGCACCTCGCCTCCGCCGGTGAGGGCCCGCCGGCCTGGCTCGCCGCCCGCCCGGGCCAGGCCTTCCGGTTCACCCGCGGGAACCGCGGCTACGCCTTCTTCCCGGCGCCGGGCCGGAACAGCTCGGACTGCACCCAGCAGGTCGAGCTCGTCGCGCCCGATGGCCGCCGCTGCGCGCGCGTCACCTTCCGGCGCGACGGCAACGGCTGCACCACCGGCGACATCGACCAGGGCTGGGACGGCAGCGTCGTCCAGCAGTCCGCCTTCGGCGCGTGCAGCTGGCGGGTGTGGCCGGGGTTCTTCGCCGGCCCGTGAGCCCTTGCGCCGGCGGCGGCGGGCGCGGTACCTCCGTCGGCGATGGCCGACCCGCGCCCGCTCCACGTGTCCGGCTTCACCTTCGTCCGGAACGCGATCAAGTACGACTACCCCATCGTCGAGGCGGTCCGGTCGATCCTGCCGCTCTGCGACGAGGTGGTGGTCGCGGTGGGCGACTCCGACGACGACACCCTCGGGCTCGTCCGCTCCATCGGCTCCCCCAAGGTCCGGATCCTGGAGACGACCTGGGACGACTCGCTGCGCGAGGGCGGGCGCGTCCTCGCCGTCGAGACGGACAAGGCGCTGCGCGCGATCTCTCCCGGCGCGGAGTGGGCGGTCTACATCCAGGGGGACGAGGTCCTGCACGAGGACGGGTTCGCGGCGCTGCGCGGGGCGATGGAGCGCTGGCGCGACGACGACCGCGTCGACGGCCTCCTCCTCGACTACCGCCACTTCTACGGGTCCTACGACTACGTCGGGGCGGCGCTCCACTGGTACCGGCGCGAGGTCCGGGTGGTGCGAAACGACCCCGCCATCTTCTCCTACCGCGACGCCCAGGGCTTCCGCCGCCGGCCGAACGAGAAGCTCCGGGTGAAGCCGGTCGACGCGGTGATCCACCACTACGGCTGGGTGAAGCACCCCGCGGCGATGCAGGGCAAGCAGTCCACCTTCAACAAGTACTGGCACGACGACGCCTGGATGAAGGAGCACGTCCCTGAGGTCGCCGAGTATGCCTACGAGGGGAAGGAGCCGCTGGCGCGGTTCGAGGGGACGCACCCGGAGGTGATGCGCCCGCGGATCGCGGCCATGAACTGGCGCTTCGCCGGGGATCCCGGGGCGATCCCGCTCCGCACGAAGGACCGGCTGAAGCTCGCCGTCGAGAAGGTCACCGGCTGGCGGCCGGGCGAGTACCGGAACTACAAGATCGTCTGACGGTCGGCCCCTGGGCTCGCCTCTCACGATTGGTCACATCCTCGGTGAGCCGCCGGTGAGCTTCTCGCCTTCTCGCCAGCCAGGAGCGCCCCCGCAGCCAGCACCCACGCGCTGCCCGTGCAACGGAATCGAAGCGGCGACGGGCGGGGCATCGAGGGAGAGGCTCCGGCCGAGGCGACGCCGCGCGGGGGAACCGGCCCCGCGTGGTCCTGGCTCACCCGCACCCGCGGCGTGCGGGCCTGAGCATCGCAGGGCCCGGGCCGCGCCGTACTTCGCGAATCGGCTCCGAGCACGTCGAACCCTTGGGCTTGGTGAAGTTGTTCATCAGGTCGTCCCCGAAGAGTTGGCGCGCGGAGACGTCCTGATGCCAGCGGCAAAGGATGCGGCACTCCTCGACCGTGGTGCCCGCGCCGAGCGCCCACCCCTTCACGTGATCCAGCTCGAGCTGGTCGGTGGAGGCGCAGACGCCACCGTTCGCGAGGGGCCAGGCGCAGCAGCCGCGGTCGCGCTCCCAGACGGCCCGCCAGACGTGGGCCGGGACGTGGCGGCTGCGCGGCGTCGAGGGTGGCGTGTCCGCCTTCTTCGGAGTCGCCGCACGCGGCTTCGCCCCGATGCCCCGCCGCTTCGCGTGGCGCTGCAGGATGAGGTCGAGACCGACCTCGAGGACGGTCTCCTCGGGACGCGCCTGGGTGGGAGTGCGACAGGGCGTCCCTTGCCGCGGGAGAGCTTCTCGAGGAGGCGCCGGGAAACCGTGACGTGGAGGCGGCTCTTCTCCGCGGTGAGCGGATCGACCTGCGCCCGCTGCTGGCGCGGGAGTGGCGGCACGACCTCCGAGATGTCACCCATGTTCCCGGTCTGGGCCGCCGGGTGTGCAGGAGGCAGTTCTTCCGGAAGAACCTGGAGCGCCGACGGGGGCGTCGGAGCCGTGGGCGCGGAGCGGACCGCCGTCACGACCGTGCGGAGCGGCGGCGCCGCAGCGGGGACGAGCTCCGCGACGACCTCCCTCGCCTCGCGCTTCGACAGGTGGAAGAACCGGGGCAGCACCTCGGCGCGATTCTCCGGGGTGATGACCCGCGCGAGCTGGGTGACGCTCGTGAGGTGGAGTCGGCCGTCGCGCAGGGGCTCCACGAGCTCGGGGTACTTCCGGACGAGCCCGGCGGCGGTCATCCGGTAGTAGGCGGGGCCCTTCGGCAGGCCCAGCTCCCGGAGGAGGAAGTAGAAGAGCGAGCTGTACCCCAGCTCGACCCAGCCCCTCGCCTCGTCGAAGGCCGCGAGGGCGACGAGGAAGTCGGCCATGGCGAGGCGTTCACGCTTCAGGAGCTCTGCGAGGCGGGTGGTCTCTTCACGCGCGGTGGGCATGCACGCATCGTCTCACGGAGTTTCGAGGCCTCCGGAAACGCGCGTATTCGCGTTCTCGCGCGACCTCGCGCCAAGCCCGCGCGCACCCCTCCCGCGGCTTCGCGACGCGCGCAGGAGCGCTCCCCGCGCGCCCCGAGGCCCCCTCGCGCGCGACGCGAGCCGCGGAAGCGTCAGCGGCCGAGAACGCGTCAACTTCCCAGATGGGGCCTATTGTCACCTATTGTGAACACGGGACCGGGCGCCCGCGTTCCGGCGCACGCGATGGTGAGCCGAGGCGACGCGGACACGCTTCCCGCGCGCGGGGCCCGCCGGCCGGGCTTCTTCGTCACTGCCCCCGAATCCCATCGCCTCATCGGTTCCGCCAGGCGGGCCGAACGGGACCGCCTCCGCTGAGGCCCGCGGCCTCTCGTTCGTGCTCGCTCACCCTTGCGACGAGCAGCTCATGAACCCGTCCCGAGATGTGTGGGATGATCGAGAGGGCTGGCCTACGCGCCCGGCGGTGGAGGGCTCGCCGTCGAGTTGGCCGCGTTCCTCGGGGCGCGCTCCGCCGGCACGGACCGCCGGACGTCCTCTACCTCGACAACGTATCCACCGGCGTTCGCAGGCACCCACGAGCCAGCCCTGTTTCGTCGGGCCGCTCCACATGGAGCCGGTAAGCAGCCGCCGGCGCCAGTGCACCGGCAGTCATCCGGCCGCCGCGGGGCGCAAGAGCGCGATCGAGATCAGAGACGCTACAGCGACGACGGCGATGATGACCCACGCCGTCCGGATCCCCCTCCGCTGCTCGTCCGCCGTCAATCGCTCGAATGCAGCGGCGAACGCCTTCCAGCGATCGCGATGGAGGAGGCCCCAGTAGTTGAGCGCGAACGCGGCGAGGCAGATCGCGGCGATCGCGGGACGAGGCAAGTCGAGGAGCCAGCTCACGCCCGCGGCTGCCTCGAGGCACGCACCGAGCGCGATGAGGACGGTTACCTGGAGCACGGCGACCGCGATGAGTCCTTTCCACTTCCGCTCCTGGGGGTCGTCGAGGAGACCGACCCTACAGAGCACGTAATAGACGAGGTGGTAGTAGTCCTTTGCGCGTCGCATCTGCTTCCCTTGCGTGGGCACTGCCGTGAGATGGGCGACCTCGTGCGTCAGAAGGGCGTCCCGAAGTACATGGGGTTATAGGGCACTCCGCACACGCCTGTGCCGCGCGCCACCTGATGACCGCCTGATTCCGGCCTCGAATCACCTAGACCGTCCTCTCGTAGACTCGAGATGGCCCGAATCGCGGCCTAGGCCGGTGTGCCGCCGACCAGGATCAGCTTCGTGATGGCGTTAAACCTCATCCGTGATGAATGGTCCTGGTGCGTGCACACGAGCCCGGGCGCGATTCCGCGCCATCTACGACCTGCGCGAGAAGGTTGCCAGGTTCGTGCTGCCGCCACGGCGCTCCGACCGCAGCTTCCCCAGGGCCGTAAAGCTCGAGGTGATCAACTACGCCCTCAGAGGCCGGTCACTGAGTGACCGGCATTGCGACCTCTAGGGCGGGCCGACCTCCCCGACCCTTGTAGGTCGGGGAGGGAGGGATTCTCGGGCGCGGGCTAACGCAGCCCCGCCACGATCTCGTCGAGCACTGCGCGAGGCGGGCGCGTCCGCTCCTGCGGCAGCGTCGCGAGCGGCTCGTCCACCGTGGAGAGCACGTCGAGGAAGCTCGGGGCCTTCGCGTCGACGAAGAGCACGCCGGTCAGGACCTCGCCGCCGCGGGCCGCCTCCATGAGCCGCGCCACCCCCCGGACCCGGTCGGAAGGATCGAAGCCCTCCTCGAGCTTGCGCAGCCTGAGGTGCGAGCCGTCGTGTAGCGTCACGTCGATCGTCGTGCCGGGGTCGTACTCGACGGTGATGTCCTCGAAGGAGGGGATGAAGGAGACCTCCTGCAGCGGCGCGTCGTGGTCCTTCATGTACGCGTAGGACTTGGTCGAGCCCTCGTGGTCGTTGAAGGTGACGCAGGGCGAGACCACGTCGAGCATCGAGGTCCCCCCGTGGGCGATCGCCGCCTTGAGGATCGCCGAGAGCTGCTTCTTGTCCCCGGAGAAGGAGCGGGCGACGAACGTCGCGCCGAGCTGGATGGCGAGGGCGCAGGTGTCGATGGGCGGCAGGTCGTTCACGACGCCCGGTCTTGAGCCGCGAGCCGAGGTCGGCGGTGGCCGAGAACTGCCCCTTCGTGAGGCCGTACACGCCGTTGTTCTCGATCACGTAGACCATCCGGAGGTTCCGGCGCATGAGGTGCACGAACTGGCCGACGCCGATCGAGGCGGTGTCGCCGTCCCCGGAGACGCCGAGGGGGAGCAGGGTCCGGTTCGCGAGGGCCGCCCCGGTCGCGACCGACGGCATCCGCCCGTGCACCGCGTTGAAGGAGTGGGACCGGTTCATGAAGTAGGCGGGGCTCTTCGACGAGCAGCCGATCCCGGAGAGCTTCGCGACGCGCTCGGGCGGGACGCCGAGCTCGAACATCGCCTCGAGGATCCGCTCGGAGATCGCGTTGTGGCCGCACCCCGCGCAGAGGGTGGACTTGCCGCCGCGGTAGTCGACGACGGTGAGGCCGAGCCGGTTCGTGCGCGCGCCGGGCGCGGCGGGGCCGCTGGTCGCCATGGCTATCGGCCCTCCAGGCCGAGGATGCTCGTCGGTGACCGACCGCGCGTCGAGCGGGAGGCCGGGGACGTGCGCGATGGAGCGGAGCCTCGGCGCGAGCTCCGGCGCGAGGTCGAGCTTGAGCAGCGCGGCGAGCTGCCCGTCGCGGTTCTGCTCGACCACGTAGACGCGGTCGTGCCGCTCCACGAACTCGTGGACGGCGCGGGAGAAGGGATAGCCGCGCACCCGCAGGTAGTCGGTGACGAGCCCCCGCTCGCGCTCGAGCTGGGCGCGCGACTCGACGATCGCCGGGTGCGAGGAGCCGTAGGCGACGATCCCGATCCGGGCGCCCTGGCCGTGCAGCTCCGGCGCCGGGACGAGGGAGCGGGCGGTCTCGAGCTTGCGCGCGAGCCGCTCCATGTTCCGCTCGAAGACCACCGGGCTCTCGGAGTAGGCGGCGTTCTCGTCGTGGCCGGTGCCGCGGGTGAAGTACGAGGCCCTGGGGTGGTCGGTGCCGGGGAGGGTGCGCCAGCCAATCCCGTCGCCGTCCACGTCCTTGTAGCGCGCGAAGCCGCCGAGCCGGTCGAGGTCCGCCTTCGAGAGCACCTTGCCGCGGTCCAGGGGCTTCTCCGGGTACGGGAACGGGTCGGCCATCCAGACGTTCATCCCGAGGTCGAGGTCGGTCATGACGAAGATCGGGGTCTGGAGCCGCTCCGCGAGGTCGAAGGCGTCGACGCTCATCGTGAAGCACTCCTCGACCGAGCCCGGGAAGAGGAGCACGTGCTGGGTGTCGCCGTGGGAGAGGAAGGCGGTGGAGAGCACGTCACCCTGGGCGGTCCGGGTCGGCAGGCCGGTGGAGGGCCCGACCCGCTGCACGTCGAAGATCACCGCCGGGATCTCGGCGTAGTAGGCGAGCCCCGCGAACTCGCTCATGAGGGAGACGCCCGGGCCGGAGGTCGCGGTCATCGCCCGCGCCCCCGCCCAGCCCGCGCCGATGACCATCCCGACCGCCGCGAGCTCGTCCTCGGCCTGGACGACGGCGTAGGTGGCCTTCCCGTCCGGCCCGATCCGGTACTTCTTCAGATAGGCCGACGAGCGTCTCGACGAGCGACGACGAGGGGGTGATCGGGTACCAGGTCACGACGGTGACGCCCGCGAAGAGCGCGCCGAGGGCGCAGGCGGAGTTCCCGTCGACCATGAGCTTGCCGCGGGTCGCCTCCATGCGGCGGACGGCGAACGGGTCGCGCTTCTCGATGACCGCCGCGTGCTCGAACCCCGCCCGCGCCGCGGCGACGTTCAGCTCCCGCGCCTTCGCCTTCTTCCCGAACTGCTTCCCGATGGCGGCCTCGACCTCGACCAGCTCGACCGAGAGCAGCCGCGCCAGGACGCCGACGTAGGCCATGTTGCGCAGGAGCTTGCGGAGCTTCGCGTCGGTGGTGACCGGCTCGACGATCCGGTCGAACGCCACCGGGTAGAAGACGAGGTCGTCGCGGAGCTTGTCGAGGGCGAGGGGCGCGTCGAACACGACGGCGGCGCCCGCCGGGAGGGCGCGGACGTCGTCCTGCGCCGTCTCCGGGTTCATCGCGACGAGGACGTCGATCTCCTTCTTGCGCGCGACGTAGCCGTCCTTCGAGGCGCGGATCGTGTACCAGGTCGGCAGCCCCGCGATGTTGGACGGGAAGAGGTTCTTCCCGGAGACGGGCACGCCCATCTGGAAGATCGCGCGGAGGAGGACGGCGTTCGACGACTGGGACCCGGAGCCGTTCGCCGTCGCGACCTGGATCGAGAAGTCGTTCACGATCGGGCCGCGTCCGGCGGCCCGCGAGGCGCCCTGGGTGGTGGAGGTCTGGTTCTCGGCCATTTCCGCTCCGGGCCGGTCTCGGCCCTTGCCCGCTCCCTGCCTTCTCAATAACGGCGGGGCGCGGCGCCGCACGCGGGCGCGCACGCCCACGCGACGGGGGCGGCTCCCCACGAGGGACTGGCGGAGGTCCGGGTGGAGGGCGGGCGGGCGCCCTCCCGGCTCAGGCGGCGGAGCGGCGGCGCTCCAGGATCTCGCGCACGCGGACGAGCAGCGCGTCCGCCGTGAACGGCTTCGGCAGCAGATGCGCGTCCGGCGGCAGCGCGCCGACCGCCTCGAGGTGATGCCCGGTGTAGCCCGAGATGAAGAGGACCCCCGCGGAGGGCCAGCGCGCCGCGAGCTCCCGCGCGAGGTCGATGCCGTTGCCGTCGGGGAGGATCACGTCGGTGAGGATCAGGTCCGGCGCCGCCTCCTCGATCGCCCGGGCGTCGGCGGCGGTGCCGACGCCCCGCACGGCGTAGCCGTGATCGGCGAGGGACCGGCGGACGACCCCGCGGAGGTGGGGGTCGTCCTCGACGAGGAGGAGCGTCTCGGTCCCGTGGGGCGTCACGCGGGACTCGGCGGCCGCGATCTCGCGCGCCTGCCCCGGCCGGATGGGGAAGTAGAGCCGGAACTCGCTGCCCTTCCCGGGCTCCGACTCCACCCGAACTGCGCCGCCGCACTCGGCCACCACCCCGAGCACGATGGGCAGCCCGAGCCCGGTCCCGCGCCCCGCCGCCTTCGTCGTGAAGAACGGCTCGAAGATCCGGGCCCGGGTCGGGGCGTCCATCCCGACGCCTCCGTCCCGGACGGCGAGCAGCGCGAGCGGCCCCGCCGGGACGTCGTCCCCCGCCGGGCGCGCGGGGTCGTCGGGGGAGAGCGGGCGGACCTCCACCTCGAGCTTCCCGCCGCGGGGCATCGCGTCCCGCGCGTTGACGGCGAGGTTGAGCAGCGCGATCTCGAGCTGGCTCGGGTCGGCGTGGACGAGCGCGGGTCCGCGCACGACCACCGAGAGCGCGACGTTCTCGCCGAGCACGCGGCGGAGCATCCGCTCGAGGCCGGAGGCGGTCTCGCCGAGGTCCACGAGGCGCGGCGCGAGGTGCTGCCGCCGGGAGAAGGCGAGGAGCTGCCGGGTCAGGGTCGCGGCGCGCTCGCCGGCGTCCATGATCTCTCGGACGTCCACCTGGGCGTCGGGGTCTCCGGCGAGCCGCTCGCGGAGCGCGCTCGCCGCCGACAGCACCACCGTGAGGAGGTTGTTGAAGTCATGGGCGACGCCGCCGGCGAGCTGGCCGACCGCCTCCATCTTCTGCGCCTGCCGCAGCTGCTCCTCGCGCAGCCGCTTGTCGCGGTCGAGCGCCTCGAGGGCCCGAGCCATGTCGTCGAAGCGGGCGGCGAGCTCGCCAATCTCGTCGCGCGAGGCGAGGCCGGTCCGGGCCCCGAGGTCGCCCGCCGCGAGCCGGCGGGACGCGTCCGCCACCCGGCGCAGGCGGCGCACGAGCAGGAACTCCGCGGCGAGGAACGAGAAGACGAGCCCCGCGGCAAGCGCGACGACCGACCAGGCGAGGGCGCGGGTGGCGAGGCGGTTCACCGGATCGAGCACCGCGCCGAGCGGGATGCCGGCGACGACGTGCATCGCGACGGTGCCGTCGGGCGCGGTGACCTCGCGCAGGTCGTAGAGCCGCCGGACCCCGTCGGTGCCGTCGAGCGCCACCGGGCCGTCGGCGCGGCGGACCGCGGAGACGAGGTTCGCGTCGAACGGGCGCCCAGACCAGCGCGCGCCGTCCGGACGTGCGGTGAGCGTCACGCCGTTCCGGTCGAGGACCGCGACCTGGGACCCCTCCGGGAGGTCGAGCGCGTCGAGCTCCTGCTGAAGGTTCGCCGTGGCGAGCGATGCGTAGGCGACCGCGACGAGCTCGCCTCGCGCCCCGTGCACCGGGTAGCCGAACCCGAGCGCGCCGCTGCCGGCCACCCGCGACAGGACGTAGTCGCCCACGCCGAGGCCGCCGGTCCGGAGCGCCTCCCTGTAGAAGGCGCGGTCCGACACGTCGACGGTGCCGCGGACCGAGGCGGCGCTGCAGAAGACCACGCCGTCCGGCCGCGTCGCGCCGATGTTGATGAACACCGGCTCGCGCGGGAGGATCGGTGCGAGGCTGGCGCTGCACGCCGGACCGTCCAGGGCCACCACGGTGCGCATGCGCGAGAGACCGAGGAGGAGGCCGCGGGCGGCGTCGACCGAGCGCTGGTTGCGCTCGGCGACGAGCTGCGCCACGCGGGTCGAGGCGCCGGAGGCCTGGTCCACGAGGAGCCGGCGCTGCTCGCGCTCGGAGGCGACGAAGATCGCGACGGTCGGGACGACCGCCACGAGCACGGGCGCGAGGAGCCGGACGCGTAGGCTGGCGAGCAGTCGGAACTCCGGTCTTCCCCCGCGGACAACGTCGCCGTTTTCAGCTGCGTGCGCAACCTTCGGGGGGGCCGCGCGGGGTGCGGCAGAGCGACGCGGGCGCGGCCCGGGCCCGCCGAGGCTCACGCCAGCACGAGGAGCAGGTCCTCCTTCTCGACCTTGTCCCCCTCCTTGTACTTCACCTCGGCGATCGTGCAGTCCGCCTTGGCCTTCACGTTCGTCTCCATCTTCATGGCCTCGGTGACGACGAGGACGGCGCCTGCCTTGACCTCGTCGCCAGGCTTCACGAGCACCTTGATGACCTTGCCGGGCATCGGCGCCCCGACGTGGGCCGCGTTCCCCTTCTCGGCCTTCACGCGCTGGACGGCCGACTGCCCGGCCGACTGGTCGCGCACCGTGATCGTCCGCGCCTCGCCGTTCAGCTCGAAGATGAGGTCGCGCGTGCCGTCCTTCTCGAGCTTGCCGATCGCGACGAGCCGGACCATCAGCATCTTCCCGGGCTCGATCTCGATGGTGGTCTCCTGGCCCGGCTCGAGGCCGTAGAGGAACACCGGGGTGGGGATGACCGAGGTGTCGGAGTACTCGTCGCGGTGCCGGACGAGCTCGGGGAAGACGTTCGGGTAGAGCAGCCACGACACGAGCGCCTTGTCGTCGACGTACCCGCCGATCTTCTGCGCCGCGCGCTGCCGCTCCGCCTCGAGGTCCGCCGGCTCGATGAGCTCGCCGGGGCGGCGCGTGATCGGCTCCTGGTCCTTCAGGATCACCGCGCGGAGCCGCTCGGGGAACCCGCCGTGGAGCTGGCCCAGCATCCCGCGGGCGAGGCCCACCACCGACTCGGGGAAGGCGAGGTCCTTGCCCTTCTCGCCGAAGAGGTCCTCGGGCTCGAGGCCGTTCTTGACGAGGAACATGGCCATGTCCCCCACCACCTTCGAGGACGGCGTGACCTTCACGATGTCGCCGAAGAGGAGGTTCACCTTCCGGTACATGTCCTTGCACTCCTCCCACTGGTCGAGGAGGCCGAGCCCGGCGACCTGCGGCTTGTAGTTGGAGTACTGGCCGCCGGGGATCTCGTGGCGGTAGACCTCGGCGGTCCCGCTCTTCAGCCCCGACTCGAAGGGCGCGTACCACTCCCGCACCGTCTCCCAGTAGTTGGCGAGGAGCTGGAGCCCCTCGGGATCGAGGGGGAGCACCGCAGGGGAGCCGCCTTCCGTGTTCGGCGCCCCCTGGGGGGCGAGGGCCGGATCCCACTCGGTCCCGGCGAGCACCGCCGCGAGGGAGTTCAGGTTCGGCTGAGCGGTGAGTCCGGAGAGCGACGAGAGCGCCGCGTCCACGACGTCTACCCCGGCCTGGGTCGCCTCGAGGATGGTCGCGGCGGAGACGCCGGAGGTGTCGTGGGTGTGGAGGTGGATCGGGATCCCCACCGCCTCCTTGAGCGCGCGGATGAGCTTCCCCGCCGCGAAGGGCTTGAGGAGCCCCGCCATGTCCTTGATCGCGAGGAAGTGCGCGCCCATGCGCTCGAGCTCCTTCGCGAGCTTCACGTAGTAGTCGAGCGGGTACTTGTCGCGCCTCGGGTCGGAGACGTCGCCGGTGTAGCAGAGGGCGGCCTCGAGGACCTTGCCCTGCTTGCGGACCGCCTCGCAGGCGACCGTCATCCCCTTCGTCCAGTTGAGCGCGTCGAAGACGCGGAAGACGTCGACGCCGCTCTTCGCCGCCTCCTCCACGAACCGCTCCACCACGTTGTCGGGATAGTTCGTGTAGCCGACCGCGTTCGAGCCGCGCAGCAGCATCTGGAAGAGCACGTTCGGGACCGCCTTGCGGAGCTTGTGGAGCCGCTCCCAGGGGTCCTCCTTCAGGAACCGCATCGAGACGTCGAAGGTCGCGCCGCCCCAGCACTCGAGGGAGAACAGCCCGGCCGCGAGGTGCGCCGTCGCGGGCGCGATCCGGAGCAGGTCGTGGGTCCGGACCCGGGTCGCGAGGAGCGACTGGTGCGCGTCACGCCAGGTCGTGTCCGTGAAGAGGAGCCGCTTCTCCGCGAGCACCCACTTCGCGAGCCCCTCGGGCCCGCGCGCGAGGAGCAGGTCGCGGGTCCCCCGCGGCGGCGCGCGGGTCAGGTCCACCTTCGGCAGCCGCGGCTCCCGCAGGTCCATGCTCTTCAGCGGCCTCGTGACGCCGGGCGAGCCGTTGACGATCACCTCGCCGAGGAACTTGAGCACCTTCGTGCCGCGGTCCTTCTTCACCGCCGCCTGGAGCAGCTCCGGGTGCGACTCGATGAAGGAGGTGTCGCACTTCCCGGCGAGGAAGCCGGGGTGGCGCATCACGTTCTCGAGGAACGAGATGTTGGTCTTCACGCCGCGGACGCGGAACTCCTGGAGCGAGCGGTCCATGATGTGGGCCGCGGCGCCGAAGGAGAGGCCCCAGGTCGTGATCTTCACGAGCAGCGAGTCGTAGTGCGGCGTGATCACCGCGCCGGCGTAGGCCGAGCCCGCGTCGAGCCGCACCCCGAAGCCGCCGGGCGAGCGGTACGCCTTGAGGACGCCGAAGTCCGGGGCGAAGCCGTTCTGCGGGTCCTCCGTGGTGATGCGGCACTGGATGGCAAAGCCGCGCATCTGCACGTCGGCCTGGCTCGGGATGCCCGATCTCGGGGTCGGAGAGCTTCTTCCCCTGCGCGACCAGGAGCTGGGCGGTGACGAGGTTCCGCCCGGTGATCGCCTCGGTGACGGTGTGCTCGACCTGGATGCGCGGGTTCACCTCGATGAAGTAGTGGCGGCCCTCCTGGTCGACGAGGAACTCCACCGTGCCGGCGTTCCGGTAGGAGACGCTCCGGGCGATCTTGAGGGCGTCCTCGCAGATCACGTCGCGCTGGGCCCGGGTGAGGGCGAGGGAGGGGGCGAACTCGACCACCTTCTGGTGGCGGCGCTGGATGGAGCAGTCGCGCTCGAAGAGGTGGACGAGGTTCCCGTGGTGGTCGCCGAGGACCTGCACCTCGATGTGCTTCGGGCGCTCGATGTACCGCTCGAGGAAGACGGCGGCGTTGCCGAAGGCGGCCCGGGCCTCGCTGCGCGCCGAGACGAGCCCCTCCACGAGCTCGCGCTGGTTGCGGGCGACGCGCATGCCGCGGCCGCCGCCGCCGGCGCTCGCCTTGATGATGATCGGGTACCCGTGCGACCTCGCGAAGACGAGCGCCTCCTCGTCGTGGAGGATCGGCTCGGCCGTCCCGGGGACGATGGGGACGCCGGCCGCCGCGGCGGCCTTGCGGCCGGCGACCTTGTCGCCGAGGCGCCGCTGCATCTCCGCCGTCGGCCCGACGAAGACGATCCCGGCGGCCCCGCAGGCCTCGGCGAACTCGGCGTTCTCGGAGAGGAACCCGTAGCCGGGGTGGATCGCGTCCACCTCGAGGCGCTTCGCGAGCCCGACGATCTCGTCGATCCCGAGGTACGCGTCGATGGGCGGCTTGCCCTTGCCCACCAGGTACGCCTCGTCCGCCTTGTAGCGGTGGAGCGAGAGGCGGTCTTCCTCCGAGTAGATCGCGACGGTCTGGATCCCGAGCTCGGTGCAGGCACGGAAGATCCGGATCGCGATCTCGCCGCGGTTCGCGGCCATGACTCTCTTGAACGGGACGGGCATCGGCTCTCCAGGAACGGATCGGGCCCGCGGCGAGCGCCGCAGGTCGTGGGTTCGATGTCGTTCGCTGCTGGCCGCCCTTCGCCTGCGGACGCGGGCGTCGGATGCGAGGATCGGGTCGGGCTGTTGCTCCGCTCGGTCCAGCGCGATGAGGCCGAGCATTGGACCACGACCGCGCCCTCCTCGTCGAGGGGGCGCGTCGCGGCGAGCCGGGGCGCGTCAGGACCGGCGGGCGGCGAGGAACCGGCCGAGCTCCAGATCCACCCCGGCGAGGTGCTGGCGGAGCCAGTCGGAGAGCCAGTTGTGGACGGTGAGGGCGACGAGGGCGGTCGGCCCGGTCCGCCGGAAGTCGCGGACGATCTGGCGGAAGCTCTCCCGGAACTCCGCGTGGACCTTGGCGTGGGCGTCGAGGCCGGGGTACTGCAGCTCGCGCATGAGCCGCTCCTCCCCCTCGAAGTGGTGGACCACGTACTCGTCGAGGTAGGCGAGGAGGGGGAGGACCTCGCCCCGGTCGCCCTTCCGGAGCGCCACGATGAGCCGCTCCGCCCGGCGGAAGAGCTCCTGGTGCTGGGCGTCGATGTCCTCGTCACCGACCGCCAGCGACGGCGTCCACTGCAGCGTGGCGCCCATGGTCACGCGCTCCGCTTCGCGAGGAAGCGCCCGAGCTCGGCGTCGGTCCGCGAGACGTGCTCCCGGAGCCACCCCGAGAGCCAGTGGTCGATCTTCACGGCGACGAAGGCACCGCCGCGGTCGTCGTGCTCCGCCGCGAGGTCGAGGAGGTCCTCGATGAAGCGGTCGTGCTGCGCCTTGTGGCGGGCGTATCCCGCGTACCTCGCGCCTCGCATCGCCGCCTCCTCCGCGCCGAAGTGGGTGACCGCGTACCGGTGCAGGTAGTCGACGAGCTCCCCCACCTCGCCCGGGTCGCCCCGGCGGATCCCCTCGAGCAGGTCCCGCGCGCGCTTGAACAGCTCGCGGTGCTGCGCATCGATCTCCTCGATCCCGACCGCCAGCGCCGGGGTCCACTCGAGCGTCATCCCCGCTCCCTTCCCGGCGAACGCGCCGGCTTCCATCGCGAACCGAACCACGGGTGGACCGCCCCCGGCAAGTCCCGCGCGATCAGGTACCCCGCAGGAACGTCGCGAGCCCCTGGTCGACGCCCATGATGTGCGCGCGCAGCCAGTCGTCGATCCAGGTATGCGCCTTCACCGCCACCGCGATCGACGCGCCGGTCGCCTCGTACATGACCCGGAGCTCCTCGAGCTCGCGCACGAACCGGGCGTGCGCGGACGCGTGGACGTTGACCCCAGGGTACCGGGCCTCCGCCATCACCCGCTCCTCGGCCGCGAAGTGGTGGACCGCGTACTCGCGGAGGAAGTCGAAGAGCCCGCCCACGCCCGCGACGTCGCCCGCCTCGATGGCCGAGACGAGCGCCGCGAACCGCCGGAAGATCTCCTGGTGCTGCGCGTCGATCTCGGCGTGGCCGAGCGCGAGCGATGGGTCCCACGCGACTCCCATCCGAACCGCCTCCCTCCCCCGCTCGAAGCATCCCCCGCGGGCGCCAGCGGCGAGTAGTCCCGGGATCCCACGACGCCCCGTCGCTTCCAACGAGGCGGATCTGCTATGGTTGCCGCCCTCGCCGCCCGGATGGGTCCACTTTGAGGGCGGCGGGCGGGACCACCACGATGAGCGAGCGTCCGACCCCCCGCGAGATCCCCTTCAACTACACCTCCGCGGACGACCGGCAGGCCATCGCGCTGCTGCTCGGCCCGGACGTGTGGCAGCGGCTCGAGGAGCTCCGGACGCGGCGCGTCACCGGGCGGAGCGCGCGGCTCCTCGCCCGGTTCTTCGGCGAGATCCTCATCCACCGCCGCAACCCGTTCCTGTTCCAGGAGCTCGTCGACTGCGGCGCCGCGGCGCCGCCGGTTCTTCGAGAACATCGAGAAGGACCTCGGGCTCGTCCAGCGGAACGCGAACGGCGAGCCGCGGGTCCTCGAGGTGCTCGCCGAGTGCACGCGGCTCCTCGCCGAGTTCCGCGCCGAGGTGGACGGGGCGCCGGAGCTGCGCCGCCGCATGACCCGGGAGCTCGGGGCGGTCGGCGGGCAAGGAGAACGTCCTCTTCGACCCGTTCACCCTGGTCTCCCACGCGACGGACGCGACCGACTGGCGCCTCCACCTTCCGGTCGCGGTGGTCATGCCCGACGACGAGGCCCAGGTGGCGCCGCTCCTCGCGGCCATCGGCAAGCTCGGGCTGAAGGCGATCCCCCGCGGCGCCGGCACCGGCCTCACCGGCGGCGCCGTCCCGCTGCGCGCCGGCTGCGTCGTCGTCAACACCGAGAAGCTGAACCGGATCCGCGGCCGCTCCGACGCGGCCCTTCCGGCTCGCCGACGGACGCGAGGCCCGGGCCCAGGTGGTGGAGCTCGAGGCGGGCGTCATCACCGAGCACGCCATGGAGCACGCGGCGGAGCGCGGCCTCGTCTTCGCGACGGACCCCACGAGCGCCTGGGCGTGCACCATCGGCGGCAACATCGCCGAGAACGCCGGCGGCAAGGACTGCGTCCTCTACGGGACCTGCATCGACAACCTCGTCTCCTGGCGGATGGCGATGCCCTCGGGCAGGCGCTGGGAGGTCCGGCGCGTCGACCACCAGCTCCGCAAGATCCTCCCCGAGGACACCGTCACCTTCGAGGTGGTGGACGAGCACGGGGCCGCGGTGCGGCGCATCGCCCTCAAGGGCTCGGAGATCCGCAAGAAGGGGCTCTGGAAGGACATCACCAACAAGGCCCTCGGCGGCGTCCCCGGCCTGCAGAAGGAGGGGACCGACGGCGTCATCACCTCGGCGGAGTTCATCCTCTACCCCGAGTACGAGGCGAAGCGGACCCTGTGCCTCGAGTTCTTCGGGCCGGACTTCGACGAGGCGTCGCGGGTCATCCTGGAGCTCGCGCGGGCGTTCCCCTTCCCGAACCAGGGGCGCGAGGCGCTCTCCGCCCTCGAGCACTTCGACGACGAGTACGTCCGGGCCATCCAGTACAAGGTGAAGGCGGCGCGGGCCGAGACGCCGAAGGCGGTCCTGCTCATCGACGTCGTGGGCCACGTCGCGGAGGAGGTCGCCCACGGCGTCGCGAAGATCCGCCGGATCCTCGAGGCCCACCCGAACACCCAGGTGTTCGAGGCGCGCGACGGCGCGGAGGGCAAGCGCTTCTGGGCGGACCGCAAGAAGCTCGGCGCCATCGCCCGCCGGACCAACGCCTTCAAGATGAACGAGGACGTCGTCCTCCCCCTCGACGCGCTCGCGGAGTTCGCGCGCTACGTCGAGTCGGTGAACGTCGAGGAGGAGCGGTTCTCCCAGGCGCGGTTCATCGAGCGCGCCCAGGACGTCCTGCGCCGCGCGGCGCCGCCCCCCGGCGACCCGGAGTGGCTCGCCGCGAAGATCCCGGCGGCCCTGGAGCGGATTCGACCGGGCCCGGGACGCGGTGGCCCGCTCGGGCGAGCGCGACCTGCGGTCCCTCGCGATCCTGAAGGCCCTGCACCGGGAGGTGTCGCAGCTCGTCCGCGGCTACCCCGAGATCTCCGAAGGCGCTCGAGCAGGCGCACAAGGAGATCCGCGACCGGCTCATCGTCCTCGCGACGCACATGCACGCCGGCGACGGGAACGTGCACGTGAACGTCCCGGTGCTCTCGAACGACCGGCCCATGCTCCAGCGCGCCGAGCAGGTCATCGACCGGGTGATGGAGAAGGTGGTCGCGCTCGGCGGCGTCGTCTCGGGCGAGCACGGGATCGGCGTCACCAAGCTCAAGTACCTCGAGCCCGAGCGGATCGCGGAGCTGTCGGCCCACCGGCGCGAGGTCGACCCGGGCGGCCTCATGAACCCGGGGAAGCTCGAGGACCTCGCCGTCCTCGACCAGATCTTCACCCCGTCCTTCAACCTCCTCGAGCTCGAGGCCCGCATCCTCCAGCACGGGCAGCTCGAGGAGCTCGCCCGCTCCATCGCGCACTGCGTCCGCTGCGGGAAGTGCAAGCCGGACTGCTGCGTCTACCACCCGGCCCGCGGCATGTTCTTCCACCCGCGGAACAAGAACCTCGCCATCGGGTCGCTCATCGAGGCCCTCCTCTACGACGCGCAGCGCGAGCGCTCGACCCGGTTCGAGCTCCTGCGCTGGCTCGAGGACGTGGCCGACCACTGCACCATCTGCCACAAGTGCCTGAAGCCGTGCCCGGTCGACATCGACTCGGGCGAGGTCTCGGTGCTCGAGCGCGGGATCCTGCAGTCCTGGGGCTACAAGAACACCACCCTCGCGACCCGCGCCGCCCTCGGCTTCCTCGAGAGCCGCTCGCCCACCTACAACAAGCTCTTCCGCTCGACGGTGGTCCGGCTCGGCGGTGCGGTGCAGCGCGCCGCGGTCGAGCTCGTCGCGCCCCTCCAGCCCGCCGACGGCCGGCCCGGCCCCTACCCGCTCCAGATGCTCCGATCGCCGCTGCCGCGGATCCCGGCGGAGACCCTCCGCGACGTGATCCCGCCCTGCGACCAGGACCAGGTGCTCGTCTTCGAGCCGCCCCCGCCGGAGGACCCCCCTCCCCAGCCCCGCTCCGCGGGGCAGTGGATGTCCGGGGACAAGGGCGCCAGCGCCGACGCGATCCGGACGGTCTTCTACTTCCCGGGCTGCGGCTCGGAGCGGTACCAGTCGCACATCTCGATGGCGGCGCTCCACGTCCTCGTGTCGCTCGGGACGCGGGTGGTCCTGCCGCCGCCGTACCTGTGCTGCGGGTTCCCCGCCCACGTGAACGCGAAGAACGAGCAGCACTCGCGCCAGGTGCTCCGCGACACCATCCTCTTCAGCCAGATCCGCGAGATGTTCTCGTACGTCGAGTTCGACGGGTGCGTCATCACCTGCGGGACCTGCCGCGAGGGGCTCGCCGAGATGGACGCGGCGAAGCTCTTCGGCGGACGGCTCCTCGACGTCTCCGCCTACGCCCTCGAGCGCGGCCTCGAGCTCGACGGGGAGCGAGGCCGGGCTCCTCTACCACCCGCCCTGCCACGACTCCCTGGACGGGAAGGCCGAGCAGGTGATCGCGAAGCTCGGCGGCTTCGGCGCGGTGGAGACCGTCCCGCACTGCTGCTCCGAGGCGGGGACCCTGGCGCTCTCGCGCCCGGACATCACCGACGCCATGCTCCACCGGAAGCGGGCGGCGCTCTCCGAGCACCTCGCGGACCGCCGGCAGGTGACGGTCCTCACGAACTGCCCGTCCTGCGTGAACGGCCTGCAGCGGAACACCGCCATGGGCGTCGAGCCGAAGCACCTCGCCGTCGCCCTCGCCGAGAAGATGTCCGGCGAGGGCTGGCTCGAGCTCTTCCGCGCCCAGGCGGCGCGGGCGCACGCGGTGCATTTCTAGGCGCGCGACTTCGCTACCGGTGCTCGACGTGGTGCCGCGCCGCGTGGTGCCTTGCGGGGTGGCGCGCCGTCCGGCGCCCCGGC
This sequence comes from uncultured delta proteobacterium, assembly GCA_963739565.1. Lineage (GTDB taxonomy): Bacteria > Myxococcota > Myxococcia > Myxococcales > Anaeromyxobacteraceae > Anaeromyxobacter. Next base: position 1,232,843 of record CAVUBF010000004.1, read on the forward strand.
GTGGCGCGCCGCGCCGGCCGCGGGCGCGCCGGCGCCGCCTCGGTCCGCATCGCCGCGGCCTGCGAGAGCAGCCGGATCGTGCCGAGCAGGTCCACGTAGGAGACGATCCCCACGAGCCGCTCGCCGTCGTCCACCACCGGGACGGCCCCGACGCGATCGTCGGAGAAGATCGCGAGCGCCTCGGCGAGCGGGGCGCGGGGCGGCAGGGCGATGGGGTCGGGCGTCATCACCTCGGCGACCCGCTCCGAGAGGGCGGCCTCGGCGGCGCCGGCGAAGCCGCGGAGGTCCGTGCCGAGCCGGGCCCGAAGGTCGCGCTCCGAGATCATCCCGACGAGGCGCCCCTCGGCGTCGACCACCGGGACGTGGCGAAAGCCGCCGGCGGCCATCTCGGCGGCGGCGTCGGCGAGGGGCGCGAGCTCCTCGACGGTCGCCGGGCCGCGGGTCATCACGGCGGAGACGGGGATGCGCAGGAGGTCCAGCGCGCGGTCGGTCATGGACACCTCCAAGCCCATCCTGAGCCCGTCGCGCGCCGCGTAAAGTGGCCGGAAGGGCGCGTGCCGCGGCGCGCACCCGCGCGCTCGCGCGCTGTGGCCGATGCGCCCGGTGCGAACGACTCTCGGTCAGGAAGCGCGGTCAGGAAGCGCGCAGCGCGCGGCGACGAGCCCGGCGCGCACGACCCTCGGTCGGGAAGTGACGCCTGCTGCGAACGACCCTCGGTCAGGGAAGAGTGCTGCGAACGACCCTCGGTCAGGGAAGAGGACGGCGCGCGCCGGGGCGACCGGCGGACGAGTGCCCACCTTCCGGGCACTTGGAAGCGGTTCCCTCCCAAGCGGGCGCTCCGGCCACACCCACCCGCGGGAACCGCGCGCCGCGTCTTGGGTTTCAGAATCGGGCGTCGATTGCCGGGTGACCCCGATTCGGGCAGACTGCCGTACTTTCGGGCACGGCATTCCGCCGGGCCCGTGGGGCTAGGGATCGCGCCCAACGCCCAAGGAGCAGTGCGATGGCCAAGATGGACGAGAAGCTGGAGCAGGTCTACCAGGACGTCCTGAAGCGCAATCCCGGCGAGGTGGAGTTCCACCAGGCCGTGCGCGAGGTGCTCGAGTCGCTCGGTCCCGTCCTCGCGAAGTACCCCGAGTTCCGCGAGCGGAAGATCATCGAGCGGATCTGCGAGCCGGAGCGGCAGATCATCTTCCGCGTGCCCTGGCAGGACGACAAGGGCGAGGTGCACGATCAACCGCGGCTTCCGCGTGCAGTTCAACAGCGCGCTCGGGCCCTACAAGGGCGGCCTGCGCTTCCACCCGTCGGTCTACCTCGGCATCATCAAGTTCCTCGGGCTTCGAGCAGATCTTCAAGAACGCCCTCACCGGCCTGCCCATCGGCGGCGGCAAGGGCGGCTCCGACTTCGACCCCAAGGGCAAGTCGGACGACGAGATCATGCGGTTCTGCCAGAGCTTCATGACCGAGCTGTGGCGCTACATCGGCGAGTACACCGACGTCCCCGCCGGCGACATCGGCGTCGGCGGCCGCGAGATCGGCTACATGTTCGGCCAGTACAAGCGGCTCACCTCGAAGTACGAGGCGGGCGTCCTCACCGGCAAGGGGCTCGACTACGGCGGCTCGCTCGTCCGCACCGAGGCGACCGGCTACGGCGCGACCTTCTTCGTCGACGAGATGCTGAAGGTCCGCAAGGACGCGCTTCGAGGGCAAGAAGTGCGTCGTCTCCGGCTCGGGCAACGTCGCCATCTACACGATCGAGAAGATCGCACCAGCTCGGCGGCAAGGTGCGTCGCCTGCTCCGACTCGAACGGCTACATCTTCGACGAGAAGGGCATCGACCTCGAGCTCGTGAAGCAGCTCAAGGAGATCGAGCGGCGCCGCATCAAGGACTACGTCGCCGTACCACAAGCACGCGAAGTACGTCGAGGGCGGCAACATCTGGGAGATCCCCTGCCAGGTGGCGATGCCGTCCGCGACGCAGAACGAGATCAACGGCAAGGACGCCGCGCTCGCTCGTGAAGAACGGCTGCATCGCGGTCGGCGAGGGCGCGAACATGCCCACCACGCCCGAAGGCATCCAGGTGTTCCTCGAACGCCAAGATCGCCTACGGCCCGGGCAAGGCCGCGAACGCCGGCGGCGTCGCGACCTCGCGCGCTCGAGATGCAGCAGAACGCCGACCCGCGACTCGTGGACCTTCGAGTACACGGAGAAGCGGCTCGCGAACATCATGAAGAACATCCACCAGAACTGCTGGGACGACGCGCCGAGGAGTTCGGCGCGAAGGGCAACTACGTGGTCGGCGCCAACATCGCGGGCTTCATCAAGGTGGCGAAGGCGATGGTCGCGCACGGTCTCGTCTAGCGAGCCCACGGCGCGAGCTTAAGGAATCAGGAAGGCCGCGTCCCCTCCCCGGGGGCGCGGCCTTCTCTCTTCTACTTGCCCCCAGCGAGAACCAGCGGCACCTCGACGTGCATCGTGTCCCCCTTGAACTTCGGGAACACCATGAGCCTCGCCGCGCTCTTCAGGCACGACCCGAGCTCGGTCCCGTTGAGCGTCACGTCGTCGAGGGTCGGGTAGGTCACCGCGCCGTTCGACTGGATGTTGAGGCGCAGCAGCACCCGGCGGCCGTCGAGCTTCACCTCGCCCGCCTTCCCCCCGGTGACGATGCAGCTCTCGAAGGCCTTGCGGGTCGAGGAGAGGACCCTCTGGACGGCGTCCTGCGTGAGACCTCCCTCCGGCTCGGCCATCGACGCGGCGGCGACCTTCTCCGCCTCGCGCCGCTGGCGGTCGCGGTCGCGCGCCTCGCGGTCGGACCGGGCCTTCTCGTCGCGGGCCGCCTTCTCGCGGTCGCGCGCCTCGCGATCGGCGCGCACCCGCTCCTCCCTGGCTGCCTTCTCGCGCTCGCGGGCCTGCTTCGCCTCGCGATCGCGCGCGCGGCGATCGTCGTCCGAGGACCCGCGCTGGGTCGACCTCGGCGCCGGCGTGGGCGCTGCGGCCTGGGCCGCCGCGGGCGGCGCGGCCACGGGGGGGGGCTCCGGCTGGGCCGCCGGCGCGGGGGCGGGCGCGACCGGCGGCGGCGCAGGCGCCTGGACCTGCGCCTGGGCTTGCGCCTGGGCGGCGGGGGGCGGGGCCTTCTTCCCGCCGAGCAGCACGAACGCGAGGATGCCGACGAGCACGAGCCCACCGGCGCCGATGAGCACGATGGGACCGGTGCTCGTCCGCTGCGCGGGCTTCACCAGGACGGGGACCTTCATCGCGGACTGGGTCCGCGAGAGCCCGGCCCCCGAGGCCCCGGAGCCGGGGCTCCCGGGCCCATCCCGCATCGGCGCGAACGGGTCGGGCGCCGGCGCGCCCTGGCCGTAGGTCTCGGGCAGCGACGCCCGCGCGGCGACGGCGAAGGGGTCGTCGCGCACGTACGGTGCGGGCACCTCGCCGCTCTCCCCCTTCGACGAGTCGCCGAAGAGATCGACGTACCCGCCCTCGGACGGAGGCGCGGCGACCTCGGCCGCGGGCGGCCCGGGCGCGACGTCGGCGGACGCGCCGGGTCCCTGCGCCTCCTCGGCGGGGGCCTGCGGCGGCTCCGGCGGGAGCGGCTCGAGCGCGGGCCCGGGATCGGCGAGCTCGGGCGGCGTGATCTCGATGTCGACGAGGGAGGGCTCCGCAGGAACCGGCGGCGCGACCTCGAGATCGAGAAGGCCCGGCGCCGCGGCGACCGCGGGCGGGAGCGGCGGGGGACTCGCCGCGTCGGCGGGAGCCGGCAGGTGGGCGGGGACCGGCGTCGGCAGGACCTCTGTCGCGGGCGGCGGCCGCAGCTCGCTCGTCGCGGTCTGCTGCGCGGCCGAGGCCTTCACCACGATGAGGTGGCCACAGGCCTTGCACTTGATCTTGTAGACCCGCCCCGGGGCCGGCGTCTCGGCGGTGGCGTACTTCTTCCCGCACCGCTCGCAGGAGAATTTCACGAACCGAATCCTACATTTGCGACAGACCTGGGCGCAACAACGCGAGCGGCGCGGCCACGGGCTTCACGCCGCGTCCATCCTGCCGGGTGAGTCAGCTCCGGCCGCGGAGGAGGATCCCGACCGCGGCGACCTCGCCCCGGTGCCGCACGGGGAAGAGGACCACCGCGAAGCGGGACCGGGCGCCCGGCGCCGCCGGCACCTCCGCCTCGAGGTCGCGCTCCGCGGTGGAGCCGGTGGCGAGGACCTCGTGGAAGGCGGAGAGGAGCGCCTCGGCCGGCGCGCCCCGGAACACGTCGCCGGGGGACCGGCCCACGTGGGCGTCCGCGGAGATCCCGTCCTCGCGGGCGAACGCGTCGTTCACCTTCACGAAGCGCAGCTCGCGATCGAGGATCGCGATCGGCACGGGCGCCGCGGCGCACGCTGCCGCGACGAGCGCCGCCGTCTCGTCGACGTCGCCCCGGGTGCGCGCGGGGTCGTGGGAGAGCCGGGCGCGCTCCAGGGCCTGCGCGCAGGGCAGCGCGACCAGGCGGAGGTAGGTCCGGTCGTCGGGCTCGAGCCGCCGCCGGCTCGGGGAAGATCGCGACGAGTGCCCCGAGCGCCTGCCCGGAGGCGAGGAGCGGGACCACCGCCCAGGCCCCCTCGCCCCGGGCGAGGCGGTCGCGCTCGAGCTGCGGGTACCGCCGCGCGATCTCGTCGGGCGAGTCGAGCCAGATCGCCCGACCGGTCCGCACCACCTCGGCGGCGGGCGTCGGCGCGTCCACCCCCACCGCGACCCCCTGCGCCTCGGAGCCCCGGCCGTGCCGCGCGAGGAGGGCGACGCGCTCGCCCGCCTCGGCGGCGTGGAGCTCCACCGCGCAGACGCCGAGGCCGGAGAGGGCGCGGAAGGCGCCCGCCGCCGCGTCGCGCGGCGTCGCCGACCCGGAGAGCGCCGTCGCGACCCCGTGCAGCTGCCGGAGGCGGTCCGCGAACCGGGTAGACACCTCGAAGAGCCGCGCCCGCTCGGCGGCGGTCGTGCACTGGCGCGCCGCCGCCAGCACGAAGTTCCGCTCCTCGTCGTCGAAGGGGCGCGAATCGCGGAACGCGATGACGCCGGCGCCCCGGCCGGCGCCGGTGGCGAACGGGAGCGCGGCCCAGGACTGCTCCGGGCCGGGCAGGGCGCCCTCCGGGAAGCGCTCGGCCAGCTCGGCCCGAGAGGCGACCCAGACCGGCCGCCCGGTCCGGTAGGCCTCCGCGACCGGGACGGCCTCGTCGGCGAGGACCCGGCCCCAGCGCTCCGCGAACCCCTCCGGCAACCCGATCGCGTGGAACAGCTCGAGCTCGCCCGGCCCGCGCTCGCGGAACACCGCGAGGCCGCTCGCCTCGAGCACCGCGGGGCCGTGCTCGAGCACGACCCGGACCACGTCGTCGCGCGTCTGCGCCGCGGCGAGCTCGTCCGTGAGCGCCTGCAGCCGCTCGAGCCGGTCGAGGCGGACGCGCGCGGGATCGCGCCGGAACCGCTCGAGGAACGTCGCCACGCGGCGATGCTACCGCACTCGCGGGCGGCAGGGAGCGCGCCGCAGGTGGGCCGGTCGGCCGGGCGCGCTACTCCGTCGCGTGCCCGGTCGGGACCGCCGCCGCGGGTCGCGAGGCGGGCTCCTGCACCACCACCGTCTTGATGTTCACGAACTCGCGGATGCCGTCGCGGGCGAGCTCGCGGCCATAGCCGGACCGCTTCACGCCCCCGAAGGGCAGCCTGCGGATCCGACGCGACCATCGCGTTGATGAAGGTGGCGCCCGCCTCGATGTCGTCCACGAACCGACGCCGCTCCGCCTCGTCGTTCGTCCAGACCGAGGAGCCGAGGCCGAAGGGGACGTCGTTCGCGACGGCGATGGCCTCGTCGAGGTCCTTCACCCGGTAGAGCATCGCCACCGGCCCGAAGAGCTCCTCGCGGTAGGAGGGGGACGAGCGCGGGATCCCGGCGAGCACCGTGGGTGGGTAGTAGAACCCCTTCCCGCCCGAGGGCTTCCCGCCGAGGAGCAGCTTCGCCCCGTCCTTCACGGCGGCGTCCACCTGCTGACCGAGCTTCGCGAGCTCGGCGCCGGTGGCGAGGGGGCCGACGTCGGTCGCGGGATCCATCGGGTCGCCGACGCGCAGCGCCTGCATCCGCTTCACCATCTCTCGCTCGAACCGGTCGTAGATCCGGTCGTGGATGATGAACCGCTTCGCGGCGATGCAGGACTGGCCGTTGTTGATGCAGCGGGCGGTGACCGCGGTGGCGACCGCCTGGTCGAAGGCCGCCGACGGCATGACCACGAACGGGTCCGAGCCGCCGAGCTCGAGCACGGTCTTCTTGATGACCCTCCCGGCGGTGGAGGCGACGGACGCGCCCGCCCCCTCGCTGCCGGTGAGGGTCGCCGCCGCGACGCGGTCGTCCTCGAGGATCCGCGCGACCCGGGCCGAGCCGACGAGGAGGGTCTGGAAGCAGCCGTCGGGGAGACCGGCGAGGCGGAAGACCTCCTCGATGGCGAGGGCCGACTGCGGAACGTTGGACGCGTGCTTGAGGAGGGCCACGTTCCCGGCCATGAGCGCCGGCGCCGCGAAGCGGAAGACCTGCCAGAACGGGAAGTTCCAGGGCATGATCGCGAGCACCGGGCCGATGGGCAGGTAGCGCACGTAGGACCGGGTTGCGGACTCGCCGGGGGGGGCGTGGAGGGGGCTGGCCTTCACCTCCTCGTCGGCGAGGAACCGCTCGGCGTTCTCCGCGTAGAAGCGGCAGGCCGAGGCGCACTTCTCCGCCTCGGCGACCGCCGACTTGAAGGTCTTGCCCATCTCGAGCGTCATCGTCCGGCCCCAGTGCTCCTTCCTCTGCTCGAGCACCTCGGCGGCGCGGACGAGGAGGGCCGCGCGGTCGGCGAAGGGGCGGCGGCGCCAGCTCCGGAAGGTCTGGGCGGCGCGGCCGATCCGCGCCTCGAGCTCCGCGTCGGAGAGCTCCTCGAACCTGCCGAGCACCTCGCCGGTGGCGGGGTTCACCGAGGACATGGTGGCCATGCGGTCCGCTCCTTTCGTGCGATCGCGAAGGAAGTTAACCTAGGGTCGTGAAAGCTACCACGGTCGCGGCAGCCGCAGCCGCGGCCGCCTGGGCACTCCTGGTCGCGGCGAGCCCCCGCTGGTTCTTCGTCGCCGCGGCCCCCCTCTGCGTCGTCTGGATGTCGCTCTCGGCGCGCGCGGCGCCGCCCGGGCTCGCGGCGCGGCTCCGCCCCCGGGCGGCCGACCTCGCCCTCGGGCTCGCCCTCGCGGTCCCCCTCTACGCCGGCGCGCGCGGTCTCCTCTGGGCGGGGTGCGGCGGCCTGGGGACGTCGCTCTGCGCCCCGCTGGCGGCGATGTTCGAGCGGTTCGACACGCGCGCGCTCCTCCCCGCGCTGGTGCTGGCGCTCCTCGTGGCTCCCGCCGAGGAGCTGTTCTGGCGCGGGGTCGTGCAGCAGCGACTCGTCGCGCGGCTCGGCCCCTGGCGCGGGGTGGCCCTCGCGACCGCGCTCGCCGTCGCGGCCTCGCTCGCGACCGGGGAGCCGTTCCTCGCGCTCGCGACCGCGCCGAGCTACGCCGCCTGGGGCGCGCTCGCGGCGTGGCGCCGGTCGCTCGCGGCGCCAATCGTCTGCCACGCGGCGTGGACGCTGCTCATCGCGGTGATCTGGCCACCGCTCTAGCTTTTCCCGGCGACGAGCCCGCGCCGGAACGCCTCCTCGTTGAGCGACACCTGCCCGCGCTTGCCCGCGAGCGCCTGGCGCAGCGCGGCGAGGAGCGACTCGGGCGGGAGCAGCCCGGTGGCGCCGACGAGCGCGCCGAGGGCGACCACGTTCTTCGCGAGGGGCTGGCCGAGCTCGCGGGCGATCTCGGTGCACGGCGGCGCGACCACCTTCACCGACGGGTCGAGCGCCGGCGCGTCGCGGACGACCGAGCGGTCGTAGACGACGAACCCGCCCTTGCGGACCGCCGGGCCGAACCGCGCGAGGCTCGGGGCGTTGAAGGCGACGAGGACGTGCGGCTCGGCCGCGTCGGGGGAGAGCACCTCCTTCGCCGCGATCCGGACGTCGGCGAAGGACGTCCCGCCGCGCGACTCGGGCCCGTAGCTCGGGATGTGCGTCGCGTCGAACCCCTCGTTCACCGCCGTCCTCGCGAGGAGCATGGCGGCGGTCTGCGCGCCGTCGCCCCCCGCGCCGGCGACCTTGATGCCGACGTCGTCGCCGAAGCCGGCGGGGAACCCGCGCGCGAACCGCTGCGGCGCCTCGCCCCCGGCGCCGATGGCCGCGAGGGCGGCCTCGGCGTCGAACACCGGCCGGCGGAACGCCTTCGCCCATCCGTTGGGCGGCACGTCCTTCTTCACGCCGAGGGGGAAGACCGGGAGCATCTTCTCCTGCACCCAGCGCTCCGACTGCTCGGGCGTCATCTTGAGGTGGGTCGGGCACTCGGCCAGCACCTCGACGAAGGCGTAGCCGGCGTTGTCCCTCTGGAGCGTGAGGGCCTTCTCGATCGCCTTCGCCGCCCGGCGCCGCTGCTTCGCGTCGAAGAGCGCCACCCGCTCGACGTAGATCGGCCCCTCGAGCGCCGCGATCATCTCCGCGAGCTTGAGCGGCGAGCCCGCCATGCGGATCGCGGCCGAAGGGCGTGGTGGTGGTCTTCTGCTCCATGAGCGTCGTCGGCGCGAGCTGGCCGCCGGTCATGCCGTAGACCGCGTTGTTCACGAAGATGACGGCGATGGGGATGCCGAGCTGGGCGGCGTAGAGCCCCTCGAGGAGCCCGATCGCCCCGAGGTCGCCGTCGCCCTGGTAGGCGAGGACGACCGCGTCCGGGTTGGCGAGCTTCTGGCCGATGGCCACCGCCGACGCGCGCCCGTGGGCGGCCGAGGTGTTGCCGACGTCCAGGTAGTAGTAGAGGAAGACGCCGCAGCCGACCGGCGAGACCGCCACGGTCCGGTCCTGGATGCCGAGCTTCTCGATGGCGTCGGAGAGGTAGCGGTGGATGAGGCCGTGGCCGCACCCGGCGCAGTAGTGGGTGGAGTGGGCCTTGAGGCCGGTGGCCTTGTCGTGCCGCTCGAACCGCTCGTAGAAGACGCTCACGCCGCCACCTCCTTCGCCCCTGCTGCGGCGCGGGCCGCGACCACGATCTCCGGCTGCGTCGGGAGGACGCCGCCCAGGCGGCGCACGTAGGTGATGGGGATCCCCGCCCCCACGCCGGCGTGGGACATCGCGAGCCGCATCTCGTCCTCGATCTGCCCGTCGCTCGCCTCGACGACCACGATGCCGCGGGCGCGGCCGAGGAACGGCTTCAGCGCCTCGACCGGGAAGGGCCAGAGGGTCTGGGGCCGGAACAGGCCGGCGCGGACGCCCTGCTCGCGCAGCGTCCGGACCGCCCCCTTCGCGAGCTGCGAGGGGGTGTTGCAGGCGACGAGGAGCACCTCGGCGTCGTCGCAGAGGTACGGCGCCGCGCGCTGCTCGGCGGCGATCATGCGGGCGTACTTCGCGACGAGCTCGCGGTTGTGGCCCTCGAAGTCGTGCGGGTCGAGGAGGATCGAGGTCACGAGGTTCCCGCGGTGCGCCGCGTCGCCCGGCACCGCCCAGGCCGGCAGGCCGGGGTGGACGATCCGGTCGGGGAGCACCACCCGGCCCGTCATCTGGCCGAGGAACCCGTCGGCGAGGACGACCACCGGGCTGCGGTAGCGCACCGCGAGGTCGAAGGCGAGGAAGGTGAAGTCGAGCATCTCCTGCGGCGTCGCCGGGGCGAGCACCACCGCGTGGGTGTCGCCGTGGCCGAGGCCGCGGCAGGCGAGCTTCACGTCGGCCTGGGCCGGCCCGACGTTGCCGAGCCCCGGCCCGGCGCGCATCACGTTCACGAAGACGCCGGGGAGCTGCGCGCTCACCATGTACGAGATGCCCTCGAGCATGAGGCTGAAGCCCGGGGACGAGGTGAACGTCATCGCGGTCTGCCCGGCCGCGCCGGCGCCGTACATCATGTTGACCGCCGCGACCTCGCTCGGCGCCTGCACGTACGTCCCGCCCAGCTCGGGGAGGAGCTTCGACATGAGCTCGGCGCCCTCGGTGGAGGGGGTGATGGGGTAGCCGTAGAAGCCGCGGCACCCGGCGAGCAGCGCGCCGATGGCGCCGGCGTGGGCGCCCTTCATGAAGAGCGTGACGCCGGGGCGGAGCAGCGCGGTCGTCGCGGCGATCTCCTCCGGGGCCGGCCGCGGGCGCGGCGGCGCCGCGTCCGCGAGGACGAGCCGGTCGGCCTCGTCGGGATCGAGCAGCCCGAACGGCTCGGGGCACGCGTCGATGCAGAGCCCGCAGGCGTTGCACCGGCCGAGATCCAGCGCGACCGGCACGATGCCGCTCGTCGGGTGGACCTCGGTCCCGACGGTGATGGCGTGCTGCGCGCACGACTCGACGCAGCGCCCGCACCCCTTGCAGAGGTCGCGGCGCAGCGCCGGCTTCTTGCGAACGGCGGTCTTCGACATCTCACCCTTCCGGCAGAGAAAGGGGAGCATTCTGCCACGGGGGCGCTCCCCTCCCGCAACTCCCCTGCCCTCATTTTCCGCCGCGGCTCCGGCCGCGGCGGGACGGACGCGGAGACCGGGTCTCGCTCCGGGCCGCCGGCGCGCGAGGACGTGGTCCGGAGGCGGGCGCCGCGGCGGGGCCGAAGGCGGCGACGAGCTCCTCCGCGAGCGCGCGCAGCGCGCCGAGGAGCCCGGCGGCCGGGCGGTCCACCGCCAGGGCGCGCCTCGCGGCCTCGTCGAACGGCACGAGCTGCCGCCGCCCGATCCGCTCGAAGAAGGACGTCCCCGTCCCCTCCTCGGGCAAGAGGTCGTGCTCGAGCCCCTGCACGAGCTCGCGCACGACGCGCCAGTCGGCGTCGGACACGAGCTTCAGCCACATCATCGAGAGCCGCGGCGCGGGGAGGGGCGCGTGCAGCGCGGGCAGCGCGCGTCCGCGGAGCGCCGCGACGCGCACGAGGATCTCCTCCACGGTGAGCACCTCCGGTCCCGGGAGATCCGCGACGACGCCGCCCGGCGGGAGCGGGGCGTCGAGGGCCGCCACGAGCGCTGCGACGACGTCCTCGATCGCGACGGGCCGCGTGCGCGACCGTGCCCAGGCGGGCAGGACCACGGCGGGCAGGCGGAGCGCGAGATCGCGGACCACCTGCCAGGACGCGCTCCCCGCGCCGACGATCATCGAGGCGCGGAGCTCGAGCGCGGCGACGCCGCCCGCGCGGAGCACCTCGCCCACCGCGAGGCGGCTCGCCAGGTGCTTCGAGGGCCGACCCGGGGGCCTGACGCCGCCGAGGTAGACGACCCGGCCGACCCCGGCGCGCTCCGCCTCGCGGGCGAAGGCGGCCGCGGTCCGCCGCTCCACCTCGGCATAGTCCTCCGAGCGCGCCGCCATCCCGTGCACGAGGAAGAAGGCCGCGTCGACCCCCTCGAGCGCGCGCGGGAGATCGGCGGGACGAGAGAGATCGGCCTCGAGCCACTCGACGCGCGGGTCGCGCCCGGGCGCGCGACCTCGCGCCGTCGCCCGGACCCGGTGGCCCTCCGCGAGCAGCGCCGGCACGAGCGCCCCGCCCACGAACCCGGTCGCGCCGGTGACGAGGACGGTCTGGGCGCGGCTGCTCACGCGTGGTTCCGGAGCATGAGCTCCTTCGGGTCCGGATCGAGGTAGGTCTGGCCATCGAGGTACGCGACCCCCTGGCGCCGGACGTGGTGACGGAAGAGCGTGAGGGGCACGATGAGGGGGACGTGGCCGCGGGCGTAGTCGGCGACGACGTCGGCGAGCTCCGTCCGGTCGGGCGCGGGCAGCACCTCGTGAAAGTAGCCGAGCATGTGCTGGAGGACGTTCGCGTGACGGCCGCGGGTGGCCGGGATCTTGAGCGCCGCCATGAACCCGCGCCCGTACGCCTCCACCGCGCGGCCGAGGGGCCCCTTCGCGACCCCGCCCACGGCGGCGCCGAGGGTCCGGTAGGCGGCGGGGCTGTGGGCCATGAGGGCGAGCTTGTGGGCGGTGTGGAACGCGACGAGGTCGCCCCGCCGCATCCCCTTCGCGACCGCGGCCTTCCAGCGCGCGTACGCGAAGATCGACTCGACGAAGGACTCGCGCAGCGCCGGGTCGTGGAGCCGCCCCTCCTCCTCCACCGGGAGGAGCGGCAGCGACTCGAGGAGCACCGCCGCGAAGGCGCCGACCCCGTCGCGCCGGGGCGGGCCGCCGCGGCCCGTGTGGACGCGGACCCGCTCCATCCCGCAGGAGGGCGAGTCCTTCTTCGTCACGTAGCCGGAGAGGTCGAGCTTCGCGAGCTCGCGGACGCGCGCCTCGGCGAGGCGGCGCATCGCGTCGGTGTGGTCCTTGCCGGTCCGCTCGCCGACGAGGCGGGGCGCCGACGACGCCCCGAGATCGGTCCTCGCGGCGGAGCCGCGCTCCGCCCTGGGGGCGCCCTGGGGGGCGACGAGCCGGATGGGCTCCCGCGGGACGCCGAGCCCGAGCTCCTGCTCCGGGCAGACCGGCACCCACTCGACGAACGCGCCGAGCACGTCCACGAGGAAGGGATCGCGCTTGTGCTGCCCGTCGTAGCGGACCTTCCGCCCGAGCAGGCAGGCCGACACGCCGAGCCGGAGCTTCGCCCTCGTCGCCATGGCGCCGGATCGTAGGCGAGCGGCGACCGGCACGCACGGAGTTCGGCGGCGGCGTCAGGCCTCGCGGCGCGCGAGCAGGACCCCCGCCGCGAGCCCCGCGGCGAGCGCCACGAGCCCCCGGAGCGGCCCGCGGCGCGGCGGCTCCCGCGTGGGCGCGATCCGGGTCGCGAGGATGGGCTCGCCGATCGGCGCCGAGACCGCCACCGGCTCGAGGCCGGTCTCGGTCCGCCGCTTCGCGCCCTGCCGCTTCCCCTCAGGCGAGCGGTGCTCGATGAGCGCGTTCGTCTCGGCGCCCAGGAGCAGCACGAGCGTCGAGATCCACATCCACAGCACCAGGACGATGACGCCGCCGAGCGACCCATAGGTCTTGTCGTAGCTCCCGAAGTTCGAGACGTACTGGGAGAATCCCCAGGACGCGACCACCCACAGCACGACCCCGAGGACCGACCCGGGGGTGATGAACCGGAAGGACTGCTCGACGTCGGGGAGCACGTAGTAGAGGAGCGCCCAGAGGAACATCATGACGACGCCGGCCACCGGCAGCCGGAGCCAGACGATCGCCGTGCCGATGGGCCCGCCCACCCATTCCCCGAGCGGCCCCGCCGCCACCGCGACGAGGGCGGCGACGAGGGCGAGGACGCCCGCCACGATCGTCATGAAGATCGCGATGAGCTTCACCTTCCACCACGGGCGCTGCTCCTTCACGTCGTAGCAGCGGTTGAGGGCGGTCACCATGGCCGAGACGCCGCCCGACGCCGACCAGACCGCGAGGACGAGGCTGAAGCCGAGGAGCGCGACGTTCTGCTGGCCGCCGAGCTCCCGGATCCGATCGCCCAGGATCTGCGTCGCCGGCCCGGGCGCCACCTCCCCGAGCTGCTGGACGATCCGGTCCGCCATGTCGGGCGTGATCACCACCGAGGCGATGGCTACGAGCATGAGGAGGAACGGGAAGAGCGACAGGATCCCGTAGAACGTCACGGAGGCGGCGAGGTCAGGGATGTCGTCCTTCGAGACCTCGTCCTTGAGCCCGACGGAGAACTCCTTCCAGCTCATGCCTTTGCCGGGCAGCCGCATCGTCTCCTCCTCCCGGGCGTGGAACTCCACCGTGCCGTGACGATGGGCATCCCGGGAGCCGCGGGGCACCGCGCGCGCCGCGTCGCCCGCCGGCCGGCGCGCGGGCGGCCGGCCCCGCGCCTCGCCGCTCGCCTCCGGGCGCGAGGAGCGCCTGGCGCCGGTGCGCAGACGACGTCCGCGTGCCGTCAGCGCCCCAGCGTGGCGCCGATCGCGAGGAGCACCCCGAAGACGACGTGGGCGAGGACGATCACCGCGCCGGTGGACCAGCCGTAGTTCTGGGCGAAGAAGCCGGGCGGCTCGAGGCGCCGCTCGGCGGTCGGCCCGGCCTGGGGGCGCGCGACGCGCGGGTGGAAGGCCGGGAAGGAGAGGGAGCCCCACCCCGGCGACGAAGAGGCCGTGCACGACGCCGACCAGCGCGCCGAGCGGGAGGGAGGCGCGCCCCGCGACGGCGAACACCGCGAAGTAGACGAGCGAGAACAGCCAGCCGTTCGACGAGGTGGACGAGGACCCCGAGGAGCTTCGCGCGGTCGCGGTCCGGCGTGAACATGGCGCCGAGCAGGTACGGGAGGCTCATCCGCGTGACGCCCAGCGCCTGCGCGCCGGTGAGAAGGACCGTCAGGACGACGGTCGCGCCGAATCCCGTCACGGCCCAGGCGAGGGCGGTCACGGGCTGCGCCTCCGCCGGCGCCCGCCCGCGGCTGCGCTCCTCGCCGGACCCGCTCGTCCAGCGTCAGCACGGCGTTCACGACCCCGACGTGGGTGAACGCCTGCGGGAAGTTCCCGAGGGCGGCGCCGGTGCGCGGATCGATCTCCTCGGCGAACAGCCCCACGTCGTTCGCGCGGCGGAGGAGAGCCTCGAGCCAGGACACCGCCTCCTCGACCGAGCCCCCGCCGCGCGCCAGGTGCTCGACCGCCCAGGCGGAGCAGATCCCGAACGCGCCCTCGGCGCCCTCGCGGCTCCGCTCGTACCGGTAGAGCAGCCCCGGCCCGGGCGAGAGCCGCTCGCGGATCCGCCGCCAGGTCCCGCGCATCCGCGGCGAGCGGGGGTCGTCGTAGCCGTACCAGCCGAGGAGGAGCAGCGCCGCGTCCACGTCGTGGCCGTCGAGGTCCGCGACCCAGCTCCCGAGCCGCGCGTCGAAGCCCCGCGCGTCGACGAGCCTGCGGATCGCGGCCCGCTCCTCCTCGAAGCGCGCCACCGGGACTCGGAGGACCCCGCGGGCGTGCAGCTCGAGGAGCCGCGTCAGCGCCACCCAGCCGAGGACGAGCGAGTGGGTGCGCAGCCGCGGCGCCTCCCGCGGCTCCCAGATGCCGGCGTCGGGGACGAGCCAGCGGCGGCAGACCACCTCGCCGAAGCCGCGGAGCATGGCCTGGGTGTCGCGGTCGAGGGCGGCGCCGCCGCGCCGGACCGCCTGCGCCACCGCGTCCACGACCTCGCCGTACACGTCGAGCTGGTGCTGGTGCGCGGCGGCGTTCCCGGCCCGCACCGGCCACGCGCCGCGGTGGCCCGAGAGCTGGGGCAGCGAGCCGCTCGCGCGGCGGGCGGCCGGCCGTAGACGTCGTAGAGGACGCGGAGGGCCGGCCGGGTGAGGCGGGTGGTGTGGAGGAGCCACGCGATGAACGGCTCCGCGCCCCTCGGTGGCGCCCGCGCCGTAGAGCGCCCGGACCGTGAGCGCCGCGTCGCGGAGCCAGCAGAACCGGTAGTCCCAGTTGAGGTCGCCGCGCGGCCGCTCCGGGAGCGAGGTGGTCGGGGCGGCGACGATGGCGCCGGTCGGCGGGAAGGAGAGGAGCTCGAGCGCCAGGACCGACCGCACCACCTCGTCGCGCCACGGGCCGTCGTACCGGACCCGGCTGGCCACCTCCCGCCAGGCGCGGCTGGTCCGGCGCAGCGCCTCGCGCGCCTCGTCGAGCGGCGGCAGCACCGCCGGCGCCTCGCCGTCGTAGGCGAGGGAGACGACGACCGCCTCCCCCTCGCGCAGCCGAGCCCGGCCCCGGGCGACGCCGTCCGGTCCGGTGGCGAGGGGCATCGACGCCCGGAGCGTCACGAGCTGGCGCCCCCGCTCCAGGCGGAGGCCGAGGGCTCCCGCGTCGCGCAGGGTCCGGCGCACCGCGCCGAACTCGGGCCGGAGGTCGGCCTCGACCTCGACCTCCACCTCCCCGCCGGCGCACTCGGCGATGCGCAGGAGCTCGTGCTCGGGGAACGACCGGCGCCGGAAGTCCTGCTCGCTCGCGAGCGCCATGAAGTCCACGACGCGCAGCGCCCCGGTCCCGGTCTCGAACCGGGTGACGAGCACGTTGGTGCCGTCGAGGTAGGCCCGCGCGGAGGTGCTCCGGGAGGCCGGCGCCACCCGGAGGAAGCCGCCCCGGTCCGCGTCCAGGATCGCGGCGCAGATCGCCGGCGAGTCGAAGGCCGGCCAGGCGAGCCAGGTCACCGCGCCGGCGCGGTTCACGAGCGCGGCGCTGCGGCCGTCGCCGACGATCGCGTGGTCCTCGATGGGCGACGGCTCCGGCACATCCCTACGATGCACGCGCCTCGGGGAGCGTGTCGGTCCGGCGGGCGCGGCGCCGCGAGATCGCGGCGGCCGCCCGCTTCCACGCCGTGTCGGCGAGGACCACGGCGAGCGGACAGAGGGCGAGCGGCCCCCAGGCCTCCGGCGGGAGCGGCGCCGTCCCGAGGACCCGCTGGACCGGAGGCGCGTAGACGACGACGAGGAGGATGACGAGCTCCACGGCGACGCCGATGGAGAGCAGCCGGCCCCGGGGGGCGTGGAGCGCGGTCGCCGGGATCGTCTCGGACCGGCAGGCGAGGACGTTCCCCGCCTGGGCGCACACGATCGCCGCGAAGGCCGCGGTGACCGCGACGGCCTGGGCGGCCGCGACCGACGGCGACGCGGTCCCCGCGAGGAGCGCCGGCGTGGTGGCGCGGAGGTCGGCGAGGGACGCGCCCTGGAGGGCGTGGGCGATCGCGAACGCGCCGAGGGCGAGCGCCGCCTCGGCGCCCCCGAGCACCACGTAGGCGCGCACGAGGAGCCCCGCGTCCACGAGCCGGGTGGACCGGGAGCGCGGCGGGCGCGCCATGAGGCCGGGCTCCGGCGGCTCCGCGCCGAGGGCGAGGGCCGGGAGCATGTCCGTCCCGAGGTCGATGGCGAGGATGAGCAGGATGCCGAGCGCCGGCGGGACGCCGAGGATCATCATCGCCACGAAGGGCGCGAGCTCCGGCACGTTGGACGTGAAGATGTAGGCGAGGAACTTGCGGACGTTCGCCCACGTCGCGCGCCCCTCCTCGATCGCCGCGACCAGGGTCGAGAAGTCGTCGTCGAGGAGCACCACGTCGGCCGCCTCCCGGGCGACGTCGGTGCCGCCGGTCCCCATCGCGACGCCGACGTTGGGGGAGCTCGTTCGGCCCGTGCTCGGCGAGCCGCGCGCGGGCCTCGTCCTCTCCGAGCCCATCGAGCCCGGCACCGAGCGCGCGCAGCGCGTCCTCCGCTCCAAGCGGAGCGATCGCCCTGCCCTGCACGGCGGGATGGTACGCCCGCGGGGCGGCCCCCGGATCGGGCTCGGGCGCCTTGCCTCACCTCATGGGCGGCGGCGCGGCGTCGGGAGCTCAGGGACGGCGGCGCTTGCCGCGCGCGGTCTCCACCACGAACCAGACCGCGAAGGCCACGAGCATCCAGGGGAGCATCCGCGGCCGCCGCGCGATCACGGCGATCGCGGCGGCGAGGAGGAACGCGAGGGGCCAGGAGATCCGGAGCATGGGGGTCCGATGATAGGCGACCTCGACGCCGGGGGCGACCTGCGCGAGCATCGCGCCATGGCGCTCCCCTGGTGGCTCCCCTTCGGCTCCGTCCCCGAGGTCCCCCCCCGCAAGCTCGCCGGCGACCTCGGAATCGAGCCCGGGCCCCAGGTGGTCGACGTCCGCACCGCGACCGAGTTCACCCACGGCCACGTGCGCGGCGCGATCTCGGTCCCAATCACCGACCTCCGGCGGCGCCTGCCGGAGCTCGGCCTCGACCGCGGCCGGCCGGTCGTCGCGATCTGCCTCACCGCGCACCGCTCGATCCCCGCGGTGCGGCTCCTCCGGAGCGCCGGGTTCGACGCGGCGCAGCTCGCGGGGGGGATGCTCGCCTGGCGCGCCGCCGGGTTCCCCGAGGAGAAGGGTCCGGGGTCGTAGAGGAGCGCCGAGAACCGCGAGGCCTCGCCACGGGCCTCCCGCTCAGCCCACGCGCTCCCAGAAGAAGACGTCGGTCCGGTAGGCGAGGGCGACCTCGTCCTTCCCCGCGGTGTCCGGGTGCGAGGCGAGGAGCGCCCGCACCTCGGCGAGGACGGCCTCGCGGGCGCCGGCCGGGAGCGTCGCGACGAAGCTCACCGACGCGATCCGGTCCACGACGCCCTCGGGCGCGAGCTCGTGGACATGGTGGAAGCGTGCCTCCTCGAGGGGGCGGAAGAGGTCGCGCGAGGCGTCGAAGGCGCCGCGCCAGGCGCCGCTCCGGTACCGCGGCCAGTCGCCCTCGTGCCGGTTCACGATGGCGGAGAGCGCCGCGACCCAGGGGAACGAGTCGTCGCGCTGGTTCCACAGGAGCGCGAGCCGTCCCCCGCGGCGCAGCACCCGGTGCGCCTCGCCGAGGGCCCTCCGCCCGTCGAACCAGTGGAACGCGGAGGCCGCGCAGACCGCGTCCACGGCGTGGCGCCGGAGCGGCAGCGCCTCCGCGAGCCCCCGGACCGCGAGCACGCCCGGGCCGCCGGCCTGGCGGATCATCGCGGCGGCCGGCTCGACGGCGAGCACCGTCGCGCCGCGAGCCGCCGCGAGCCGCGACAGCTTGCCGGTGCCGGCGCCGAGGTCGAGGAGCGTCCGCCCCGCGTGCAGGCCGAGCAGGCGGTCGAGCAGGTCGACCGCCTCGGCGGGGTAATCCGGCCGGGACCGCTCGTACAGGTCGGCGGCCGCCTCGAACCCCCGCGTCACATGGCGCCGCGGCACCTCCCGAACTTACGCCCGCCCCCTTTCCGCTACAATCCGCCCGTGAAGCTCCGCCTCCCCTTCGACGCGCCCGCTCCCCGAGAAGACCGCCCCGCGCATCGCCGTGCTCCTCATGCTCGGCGTCGGCGGGCTCGTCGCGCTCCTCGTCGCGGTGGTGTTCGCGATCACCCTCGTCGAGATGATCCGGGGCTGAGCGTGGGCTCCGACACCTTCCGGCAGGGCGCGCCGGCGCCGGACGGCGAGGGCGCGGACCTCCGCCCCGGGGTCGTCCTCGACGGCCGCTGGCGCCTCGAGACGCTCCTCGGGACCGGCGGCATGGGCGTCGGTCTACCGCGCCGAGCACGTCCACGTCGGCCGCAAGGCGGCGGTGAAGGTCCTCCACGCCGTCCTGTGCCGGAACCCGGCCGACCAGGAGCGCTTCCGGCGCGAGGCGCGGGTCGCGAGCCGGATCCACTCGCCGCACGTCGTGGAGGTGCTCGACTTCGGCGAGGACGCCGCCGGCCGGCCCTACCTCGCCATGGAGCTGCTCGAGGGCGAGCCGCTCCGCGCGGTCCTCGACCGCGAGGGGCGCCTCGCGCCGCCCCGCGCCGTCCGGCTCCTCCGGCAGCTCCTCGACGGCCTCGCCGCCGCCCACGCCGAGGGGATCGTCCACCGCGACCTGAAGCCGGAGAACCTGTGGCTCTCGGGGAGCGGCGCGGACGAGCTGCTCCGGGTCCTCGACTTCGGGATCGCCAAGTGGTCCGAGCCGCGGGCGGACGCGACGCGGACGCAGGCGGGGCTCGTGGTGGGGACGCCGGAGTACCTCTCGCCCGAGCAGGCGGTCGGCGGCGAGGTGGACCGGCGGGCGGACCTGTACGCGACCGGCATCCTCGCCTTCGTGATGCTCACCGGGCGTCACCCCTTCGACACCTCCGACCTGCGGGCGCTCGTCGCCGCCCACGCCTTCGAGCGCGTCCCGAGTCTCTCGTCGGTCGCCCCCGAGCTCGCCGCCTGGCCGCGGCTCGTCGACTTCGTCGCCCGCGCCACCGAGAAGGACCGGGCGCGCCGCTGCGGCTCCGCGGACGAGCTGCGGGCCCTCCTCGACGGCAGCGAGACCCCGATCCGCCGCGGCAGCGCGCGGAGCGTCACGGCGCTCGAGCCGGTGCGCCACACGCCGGACGCGGTCCGCGCGAGCTTCCTCGGGATCCCCTCGGCGGCCCTGCCGACCGCGGTCAACCTCACCCTCGTCGCGCTCCGGATCGCCGGCTGGGACGAGCGCGCCCCGGCCCTCGCGCCGGCGGCCCGCGCGCGGGCCCTCGCCGGCGCACGACGGGCTCGTCCTGCCCTTCGTGCGGGCCTTCGGCGGCCGCCGCCTCGCCTGCGACGCGGGCGCGGTGCTCCTCGCCTTCCGCTCGCCCACCGACGCGGTGGAGTGCGCCGCGGCGATCCAGGACGCGGCGGCGCGGGCCGAGGTCCGGCCCACCTGGCTCGCGGCCCTCGGCATCGGAGTGCACCAGGGCGAGGTCCGGTTCGAGCGGGGGACCGTGGCCGGGACGCCCCTCGCGACGGCGCGGGCGGTGGCGGTCTCGGCGGCGCCCGGGCGAGGTGTGGATCACGCGCGTCGTCTGGCTCACCATGTCCCGGAGCGAGGCGCCCTCGGAGGAGATGGGGCCGCGGGTCGTGTCGGGGGAATCCGAGCCGGTGGTCCTCTACCGGCTCGTGCGCGACCGCGGCGAGCTGCCGTACGGCGGCCGCCACCTCGCCCGCGGCGGCGGGACGCGGCGCTCGCGCCTCCTCGAGCCCGTGCGGACGCCCCTCGCCTCGATCCAGGTCGCGGGCCCGACGGAGGGGCGCGCCCGGGCGACCGCGCGGGTCGCGGCCGCGACCGCCGGGCTGTGCGCGGCGGGAGCCGTCACCGTCTCCGCGACCACCGCGCGCGTGCTCCTGCGGGGCGCCGCCTTCGTCGCCCGCGGGCGCCGCGACCCACCGCGGCTCCTCGCCCGGGCCATCGCGGCCCTCGATCGCGCCCGGCGCTCCGCCGCCGACCGGCGCCCGCAGCTCTCCCTCGCGCTTCGCCGCCCGCGCAGCAAGGCCGACCCGGGCTAGGGCGCTGCAGGAAGCCCCCTCTCCCCCGCAGGGGGAACGGGAGTCGGGGCCCGCATTCCTCTGGAAACCCCCCTCTCCCCCGCAGGGGGAGAGGGTCGGGGAGAGGGGGGCGCAGGACCGCCGGGCCCCGGGGTCGCTCTACCCGCGATCGCGGCTGTTCCCGGCGGCGAGCTCGTCGGCGTCGTTCGGGGTGGCGCGGCCGAGGTCGCCCTTTGCGGCGCCGCTCGTGGGCGCGCGCCGGCTCGGCCGAAGGGGCCGGCAGCGTCGACGCCCTGGGCCGCGGAGCGCTCACGCTCCTGCGGCGCGGGGAGCGCGCTCACCCCGCCCTCCGACGATCCGGTGCCGTACGCGCTCGGGCGCGCGGCGCCTCCGGTTCGCTCGTATCCGGATCCTCCGTCGCGGCGCGCGCCCCGCCGCACACGACCAGCCCCGCCGCCGCCACCGCGATCGTCCACCTCTTCGAGAACGCCATGTGCTTCCCTCCGTTCGTGAGTCGCCGCCCGGAGCCGGGCGACGCGTGGTTCAACCGTCCAAGACGACGGCGGCGCGGAACGGTTCCATGGCAATCCGGGGGTCCGGAGGGGCGTCCGGGTCCCCCCGCGCCGCTTGCGCGCCTGCCCGCGGCGCCGTATCGGAAGGCCATGCGCATCCTCCACACCATGCTCCGGGTCGGCGACCTCGATCGGTCCCTCGCCTTCTACACGGAGGTCCTCGGCATGAAGCTCCTCCGGCGGAAGGACTACCCGGACGGCAAGTTCACCCTCGCGTTCGTCGGCTACGGCCCCGAGTCCGCGGAGGCGGCCCTCGAGCTCACGCTCAACTGGGACACGAGGAGCTACGACCTCGGCGCCGGGTTCGGCCACGTCGCGATCGAGGTGGACGACGCCTACGCCGCGTGCGCGGAGATCAAGAGGCGCGGGGGCGTCGTCACCCGCGAGGCGGGCCCGATGAAGCACGGCACCACGGTGATCGCGTTCGTGCAGGATCCGGACGGCTACAAGGTCGAGCTCATCCAGAAGGGCAGCCGGCACGAGCCGTAGCGCCGGCCGGCGACTACTCGTGCCCGGCCTCGATGGCGCGGATCCCCCCGCGCGCGAGGTCGCCGGCGCCGCACTGGCCGTCGGCGCCGAAGAAGTGCTTCACCTTCTCCAGCCCGCCGGCGGGCGGCGGCTCCCGCTCGTCGATGCGCCGCAGCGCCCGGAGTGCGCGGGGCGAGCGGGTCTCGCCGAGGGCGCGCGCCGCAGTCCGGCGCCGATCGCACTCCCATGCCTCCCCCTCGACGTCGAGGGCGTCGAGGGCGTCGCCGCTGCCGGCGACGACCGCCCGGGTCCACCACCCGAACGCCTCGCGCAGGCTCCCGTGGCCCGCCGCGACCCGGGCGACCGCGAGCCGCCCGCGCAGGTAGAGGACCCTCGGGATCCTCCGGCCCCTTCTCGGCCGCCCGCGCCTCGATCGCGACCTCCGCGCCGGCGAGGTCGCCCCGCGCGATCTGGCGCTCGACCGTGGTCGCGGCGAAGTGCCAGGCCACCAGGGCGAGGACCCCGGCGACGGCGAGGACCAGCGCCGGTCGGAGCGGCACCGCCGCGGCGAGCTCCGCGGCGGCGCGCCCCGCGACGAAGATCGGGCTCGACCGGCGCCGGATCGCGCGGGAGAGCGTCGCCGGGTCCGGCGGCGGCACCCCGAGCACGCGGGCGAGGGCGGCGTCGCCGTACGGCGGCCCTTCCTCGCCTTTTCGGACGGCCGCGCGGCGGACCCGGTAGAGCCGGACCTCCTCCTCGATGCCCTTGAGGCGGCGGGCGCCGAGGTCCTCGGTCTCGACCTGGCCGCGGATCGGCGACGAGCCGCACCGCCTCGCTCAGCCAGACCTCGCCCGCGGCGGCGTCGGCCTCGATCCGGGCGGCGAGGTTCACCGCCTCGCCGAAGACGTCGTCGGGGACGGCGCCGCCTCCGACGAGGCGCACCTCGCCGAGCGACACGACGACCTTCACCTCGATCCGCTGCTCGGGCGGCACCCGCCGGCCGTGATCCCACATCCGATCCTGGAGGGCGGTCCCGCAGAGGAGCGCGGAGGTGGGTGACTCGAAGAGGAGGAGGTAGGCGTCGCCGATGGTCTTCACCCGGCGTCCGCCGAACGCGCGGACCACCGGGAGCACGAGCTCGTCGAGCAGCGCGAGCATGCGGGCGTTCTCCTCGCGCGACTGGCGGCTCGTCGCGGCGGTGAAGCCCTTCATGTCGGTGAGCATCACCGCGAGGTTCTCGGTGCGCATCCGCACCCGCCCGGAATGACACGCGCTCCGCCCGCGGTCAAGGCGGACATCTTCGCGTGCTCATGCAGCGGCCTCGTGTGAGTGCCCGGACAGGCGGACATCTTCGAGTGCTCACACAGCCGGGTGGTGGAGCTCGCAGCCCCGCCCGGTCCAGCGCCTAGGACACCCTGGGCGCGATCGGCGGCGGCGTCGCGAGCGGCCGGCTCGAGGCGGCGCGGGCGAGGACCATCGCGGCGTTCCGCCAGAGGGTGGGCTCGAAGCGGCTCCGGAAGAAGCCGAAGTGGCCGATGTGGCGTGCGCCGACCTCGGACGGTCGGACCACCCGGATCTCGGTCCGCGCGAGCCGGTAGAAGCCGAGGAGCGCCTCGACGGTCGCGAGCGGCGCGAAGTGGTCGTCCGCGATCGCGTACGAGACGATGGGCGCGGAGAGCCGGGCGAACCCGAGGCCGCCGCGCGGGCCGGCGTAGGACATGAGGTAGTCCCGCTCGCGTCCCCATCGCGCCCACTGGAGCGCCACTCCGGGCGGCACGTCCTCGCCGCCGCCGAGGAACCCCGCGGGGAGCCGCCCGAGCACCGGCACGAGCCCAGGGATGAGCGCGTGCCAGAGGGCCCAGATCCGCCACCGCCACGTCCCGGACCAGAGCCGCCAGTGGCCGCTCTGCGCGCCGACGAGCAGGGCGCCGGAGAGCGCCACGCCCTCGACGAGCCCGAGGAGCTGCCCGCCGACGCTGTGGCCGACCCAGAGGAGCGGCACGCCGCGGAACCGGCTCGCGAGGTGGTCGGCCGCGCCGCCGAGGTCGTGCTCGCCCCAGTCGCGGAGCGTCGCGTGGGACTGCCGCAGCGGCTCGCGGCGCGAGCCGCCGATCCCGCGGTAGTCGAGGGTGAGCGCCGCCATGCCCTGCCGGGCGAGGAACGTCGCGAACGGCGCGTAGTACCCTCGCGGCACGCCCATGGCGGGCGCGACCAGGACCGCCGCCCGCGGCGTGCCGGCGGGCAGGAACAGATCTCCCGCGAGGTCGTAGCCGTCGCGCGCGCGGATCCGGGTGGACTCGGGCACCTGATCTCCGTACCCGGCGCATCCGCGGACGTCCAGCGCTTCGGGGCGCGCGGTGCGGCGCGCCGGTCAGATCGTGACGACCTTCCCCGCCGCGAGGGTCCGCTGCACGATCTCGCGCATGTTCGAGACCTGGCCCACCGCGAGCCGCTCGGTCAGCGCGTAGAACTCGAGGCAGGTGACGCAGGCGAGGAGCTCGACCCCGGCGTCCTCGACCGCCCGGAGCGCGTCGAGGTGGTGCGACTCCGGCGCGAGGAGCCGGACGGCCGAGTTGTAGAACACGATCGCCTCCAGACCGGGCTGCTGGGTCGCGATCGTCCGGAGGAAGCTCCCCAGGAGCTTCGCCCCGAGCGCGTCGTCGCCGCGCCCCATCGTGTCCGCGCCCACGATGACCACCGTGCCCATCGATCCCCCCTTCGGTCTGCGGCAGGGCGAGCCATGGCCCCACCGCCCGGGAGCTTACCCCCGGCGCGCCACACCCGGGCCTTGGGGGCCCTATCCGGGCAGCGGCGGCCGTCGGACCTACGATTCTAGCTTGTCGGACCGGATGCTCGCCCTCGCCCTCCTCCTCGCCGCCGCCACCGCGACCGTTGCCGCGGCCATGCTGGTTCGCCGGCGGCGGACGCGCCGGGTGGTCCTCGCGCCGGGTCGCAGCGCGATCCCGGCGGGCGTGCACCACCTCGCCTCCAGCGTCTCCGATCTGTCCGACCTCGGAATCCACCTCCACGCGGCGCGCCGGAACGGCAAGCCCCGGGTCGGTCCGCTCCTCGAGCAGCGTTAGCTGAGCCGCGCCCCGACCTCGGCTATCCTCCCGGGGCATGGGCAAGACCCCGTCGACCCCGGCGACCCGCCTCCTGCGCGAGAAGGGCGTCGCCTACACCGAGCATCCGTACCGGTACGAGGAGCGCGGCGGCACGCGCGTCTCCTCCCGCGAGCTCGGGGTCGAGGAGCACGCGGTCGTGAAGACCCTCGTCATGGAGGACGAGACCGGCGCGCCGCTCGTGGTCCTCATGCACGGAGACCGGGAGGTCTCGACCAAGGCCCTCGCGCGCCAGCTCGGGAAGCGGGAGATCCGGATCTGCAAGCCGGAGGTGGCGAACCGTCACTCCGGGTACCAGGTCGGCGGCACGAGCCCGCTCGGGACCCGCAAGGCCATGCCGGTCTGCGTGGAGCGGACGATCCTGGACCTGCCGACTCTCTACGTGAACGGCGGGTCGCGCGGTTTCCTCGTCGGCGTCTCGCCGAAGGACCTCGTCGCGCTCCTCTCCCCGACGCTCGTGGACGTGGCCATCGCGGAGTGAGCGGCCGGCGGCGCGAAGCCCACGATCGCGGGACGCGGCGGGGCCGCCGCGAGGTCGACAGGGGCCGCGCTCCTGTGCTTTCCTGCCGCCGGGGGAAGCTTCGAGGAGGGCACGAGGATGAGCCTCGCGGACTGGCTGCGTGTGTTTCGCTCGCTCCACGAGAGGGCGAAGAAGGGCGAGCTGTCGGGGACCGACGCGGAGGACTACCGCGCCGGCTGCGACGAGCTCTCGCGCGCGCTCCTCGCCGCCCAGAAGATTGCCCTCAAGCCGGGCGACGCCCCGCGCCACGTCCTGCGCGTCGCGCGGGCGATGCAGGTGAACCTCGAGACCAAGGTGAGCAGCGTCCGGGCGACGACCGTCGACGTCTCGGTGGTCGGGTTCTCGGTGCTGCTCGGGAAGGTCCCGCCGCCGAACGAGGCGCAGACGGCGACCCTCCGGATCCCCGGCGCGGAACCGGTCGTCGCGGACGTCCTCCCCGGCGAGCTGAAGCAGCAGCCCGGGACCGTGCGCGTCGCCTTCGTCTGGCAGAAGCTCCCCGACGCCGCGAAGGAGCGGCTCGAGCTGCTCGTCATCGACACGGCGCTCTCGCAGCTCGCCTCGTGAGCGGCCGCCGCAGGCGGTCAGGCCGCTTCGGAGGAGCTTCCTAGTAGACGGCGAGGAGGTCGACCTCGAAGACCAGGGTCGCATTCGGCGGGATCTCCGGCGGCGCACCCCGCGCGCCGTACCCGAGCTCGGGCGGCAGCGTGAGCTTCCGCTTCCCGCCGACCTTCATCCCGGCGACGCCCCGGTCCCAGCCCTCGATGACCTCGCCCGCCGCCGAGCCGGAACGAGAACGGCGCGCCGCCCGCGGATGAGTCGAACTTCGTGCCGTCCTCGAGCCAGCCGGTGTAGTGCACCTCGACCGTCTTGCCGCGCACCGCCTCGGGCCCCTTCCCCTTCACCACGTCCTCGATCTTGGGCTTCGCCATGCGGCCATCTTAGCGAGCCCGCGTCTGGCGCGCCCCACGTCTCCGCGCTACAAGAGCGCCGCCATGCTCGAGCACAACAGCTACTTCGAGGGGAAGGTCCAGTCGGTCGGGTACGAGCGGAACGGCCGCCGCGCGACCGCCGGCGTCATCGACGCCGGGGAGTTCCACTTCAACACCGGCGCCGCCGAGCGGATGACGGTGATCTCCGGCGAGCTGTGGGCGCGCCTCCCCGGCGAGACCGCGTGGCGGGCGTTCCCGGCGGGGACCGCCTTCGAGGTCCCGGCGAAGAGCGGCTTCGACGTGAAGGCGGCGGGCGCCTCCGCCTACCTCTGCGAGTTCCTGTAGGAGCCGGGCGTGGACCCCGCGCCGCTCCTCGCGCGCGATCCCGCCTGGCGCCCCGGCCCCGCCGAGGCGGCGCCCTGGATGGCCGCCGCAGAGGAACCCGGCGCCCCGGAGTCCCTGCGCCAGGAGGTCCGCTGGTGGCGGGCCCGCGAGGCCGCCGAGCGCCGCGCCTGGGACGAGGTGACGGCCCTCGCCGAGGAGGGGCTCGCGGAGCCGTTCTCGGAGCGCGAGGCGGTCCGGCTCGCGCTCCTCCACTGCGTCTCCGGCAGCCTGGAGGAGGCGGAGCACGTCATCGCCCAGGCGGTGCAGACCTCGAGCGACGAGGGGCTGCCTCGCCGGTTCGCGGGCTGGTGTGCCCGCGAGGGCCTCCCCGGGGCCGCGGAGCGCTTCCGGTAGCTCGCCGCCGCCTCCGGCGCGCTGTCCGCTTGACAGGACGCATGTCCGCTCACTTAGGATGCCATCCGTCGTAACGGAGAACCGTCCAGAGCAGCCCGTGGTCATTTACGGCGTATTGCGGCCACGTAAAACCAACCGCTAAAAAGCCTCTCGCCCGGGGCCACACCCCCGGCCGAGGCGGAAGGAAGTCCAGATGTCCTCGCCCCTCGCGGCGGCGCGCACCGCGCCCGCCGAAGCTCCGACGCGCGGGCCTCCCCCACGCCCCCCTCTCCACGGAGTGGAGAGGGGGGTCCCGCGCCTCGCGCCCCTCGCCTGCCGGCTCTGCGGCACGCCCCACCCGCCCGCCGCCCTCGCCACCTGCCCCGAGTGCCTCGGGCCGCTCGAGCCGGCGCTCGATCCGGCCCGCCGCCTGCCGACCCGGGCCGAGATCGAGGCCCGCCCCCGCTCCATCTGGCGGTACCGCGAGTGGCTCCCGATCCTCGACGAGCCCGTCGTCTCCACCGACACCGGCTTCACCCCCCTGCTCGACGCGCCGGCGCTCGCCCGCGCCCTCGGGGTCCGCCGCGCCCTCGTGAAGAACGACGCGGTCTCGCACCCCACCCTCTCGTTCAAGGACCGGGTCGTCGCGGTGGCGCTCAACGCCGCGGTGGGGCTCGGCCTCGACACGGTCGGCTGCGCCTCCACCGGGAACCTCGCGAACTCCGTCGCCGCCCAGGCCGCCCGGGCCGGCCTCGGCGCCTGGATCTTCGTCCCCGAGGACCTCGAGGTCGGCAAGATCGTCGGGACCGCCATCTACGGCCCCCGCCTCGTCCGGGTCCGCGGGACCTACGACGACGTGAACCGGCTCTGCGCCCAGGTCGCGGACCGCTTCGGCTGGGGGCTCGTGAACCTGAACCTGCGCGCCTACTACGGCGAGGGCTCGAAGACGGTCGCCTTCGAGATCGCCGAGCAGCTCGGGTGGCGGCTCCCCCAGGCCGTGATCGCCCCGATGGCGGGCGGCTCGCTCCTCACCAAGATCGACAAGGGCTTCTCCGAGCTCGCGAAGGCGGGGCTCGTCCGCGGCGAGCGGCCGCGGATCTTCGGGGCCCAGGCCGCCGGCTGCGCGCCCATCGTGGACCTCGCCCTGCGCGGCGGCGACCGGATCACTCCGGTCGTCCCCCGCACCATCGCCAAGTCGCTCGCCATCGGAAACCCCGCCGACGGACGCTTCGCCGCCGCTGCGATCCGGGCGTCGGGCGGGGCGGCCGCGGCGGTCACCGACGAGGAGCTCGTGGAGGGGATCGCCCTCCTCGCCGCCACCACCGGCGTCTTCACCGAGACGGCGGGCGGCGTCACCGTCGCCGCGGCCCGCAAGCTCGTGTCCGAGGGGAAGCTCGGCCCGGACGACGAGCTCGTCCTCTGCATCACCGGGAACGGCCTCAAGACCGTCGAGGCGGTCCAGCCGGCCCTCGCCCCCGCCCCCGTCATCGACCCCCGGCTCCGCGAGGTCGCGGCGCTCGTCCCCGGGGCACGCTAGAACATCGAGGAGAACGCCATGCCCGTCACCCTGAGGCTCCCCACCGTCCTCGCCAAGGCCGCCGGCGGCCAGACCGTCCACCAGGCGAAGGGCGCCACCGTCGGCGCCGTCGTCGAGGACGTCGCCGGCCGGTTCCCCGAGCTCGCGCCGCGGCTGCGCGACGCGAAGGGCGAGCCGTACCCGTACGTCATCTTCTACCTGGACGACGAGGACATCCGGTTCCAGAAGGGGTTCGAGACCCCGGTCGTGGACGGCGCGGAGATCGTCGTCGTCCCGGCAATCGCGGGAGGGTAGCCATGGCCATCGGCCGTCCCGCGGCGGAGCTCCCGTCGCTCTCGCAGCAGGAGGTCCTCCGCTACAGCCGCCACCTCATCATCCCGGAGGTGGGGCTCGAGGGGCAGAAGCGGCTCAAGGACGCCCGCGTCCTCATGGTGGGCGCGGGCGGCCTCGGCTCGCCCATCGGCCTGTACCTCGCCGCCGCCGGCGTCGGCCACCTCGGCATCGTCGAGTTCGACGTGGTGGACGAGACGAACCTCCAGCGCCAGCTCCTCCACGGCACGAAGGACGTCGGCCGCAAGAAGCTCGAGTCGGCGCGCGACCGGATCCGCGACGTGAACCCGCACGTCGAGGTGATCCCCCACGAGGTCCGCCTCACCTCCGAGAACGCCCTCGACATCATCCGGCAGTACGACCTGGTGGTGGACGGGACCGACAACTTCGCCACGCGCTACCTCGTGAACGACGCGTGCGTGCTCCTCGGCAAGCCCAACGTCTACGGGTCAATCTTCCGCTTCGAGGGGCAGGCCTCGATCTTCTGCACCGAGGACGGCCCCTGCTACCGGTGCCTGTACCCGGAGCCGCCGCCGCCGGGGCTCGTCCCCTCCTGCGCGGAGGGCGGCGTCCTCGGGATCCTCCCCGGGCTCGTCGGCGTCGTGCAGGCCACCGAGGCGGTGAAGCTCATCGCCGGGATCGGCGAGCCGCTCGTCGGCCGGCTCCTCCTCGTGGACGCCCTCGGGATGCACTTCCGGACGGTGAAGCTCCGCAAGGACCCGCGCTGCCCGGCCTGCGGCACGCGGGAGCTCAAGGCGCTCGTGGACTACGAGCAGTTCTGCGGGATCCGCGGCCAGCCGGACGAGACCGAGGGCGTGCCGGCGATCACGCCCCGGGAGCTCAGGACCCGCCTCGAGCGCGGCGACGTCCTCGACCTCGTCGACGTCCGCGAGCCCCACGAGTGGGACATCTGCCGCCTCCCCGGCGCGAGCCTCGCGCCGCTCTCGAGCTTCGCGGCGTCGCTCTCGAAGCTCGACAGCGCCCGGGACGTGGTCGTCTACTGCCGCAGCGGCGTCCGCAGCGCGAAGGCGCTGAAGCAGCTCCAGGCCGCGGGGTTCAAGCGCGTCTGGAACCTCACCGGCGGGATCCTCCGCTGGAGCGACGACGTCGACCCCTCGGTAGCGAAGTATTGAGCCCCGATGGACGGCCCCGGCCGAAAGCCCGCGCCCGCGGACGCCGCCCCGGCGGCGCCCGTCCCGGAGCGCCGGCCGCGCGCCGCCCCGCCCCTCGAGTCGATCCTGGAGGCGGTGGGCGGCACCCCGGTGGTCCGGCTGCGCCGGGTCGTGCCGCCCGGCGCCGCCGCGGTCCTCGCGAAGCTGGAGTCCTTCGAGCCCGGCGGGTCGGTGAAGGACCGGATCGCCCTCGCGATGGTCGAGGCGGCGGAGCGGGAGGGGCGGCTTCCGCCGGGGGGGCGGCTCGTCGAGCCGACGAGCGGCAACACCGGGATCGGTCTCGCGCTCGTCTGCGCGGTGAAGGGCTACCGGCTCACCCTCGTGATGCCGGACTCCACCGCGCTCGAGCACCGGCAGGCCATCGAGGCGTACGGCGCCGAGATCGTGCTCACCCGCGCCGAGCACGGCATGGAGCCCGCCGTCGACCGCGCGAGAGAGATTGCCCGGACCGAGGGGGCGCTCCTCCTCGATCAGTTCGTCAATCCCGCGAACCCGGCCGCCCACCGGACCGGCACCGGGCCGGAGCTGGTCGCGACCCTCCGCGCCGCGGGCGCCGTCCCCGACGCGTTCGTGGTCGGGGTGGGGACGGGCGGCACGGTCAGCGGCGTCGCGCCGGTGCTGCGCCGGGCGTTCCCCGCCGTCCGGATCGTCGCCGTCGAGCCGGAGGCGTGCGCCGTCCTCTCCGGCGGGCCCGCGGGGCCCACCCGGATCCAGGGGCTCGGCGCCGGGTTCGTCCCGGCCGTCCTCGAGCGCTCCGCGTACGACCGGGTCGTCGCCGTCTCCGACGAGGAGGCCTGGGCGACGAAGCTCCGCCTCGCCCGCGAGGAAGGGCTCCTCGTGGGCATCTCGAGCGGCGCCGCGGTGGCCGCGGCGGTCCGGGTCGCAGTCGAGCTCGGGGCGGGACGCACGGTCGCGACCCTCCTCGGCGACACCGGCGAGCGGTACTTCTCCATGGAGGCGTGGTTCGAGGGGTCCGGGGGCGCCCGATGACCCCGCCCGTCCCGCGCCCGCCGCGCCACGGCGCCGCCCCGGTCGAGTCGATCGCCCGCCTCGTCGGCGCGACGCCCCTCGTCCGGCTCCGCCGGATCGGCGCCGGCCTCCCCGGCATCCGGATCTACGCGAAGTGCGAGTTCGCGAACCCCGGCGGCTCGGTGAAGGACCGCCCCGCGCTGAGGATGATCGAGGCCGCGCTCGCCGACGGCCGGCTCGGACGCGGCCGGACGCTGGTCGACTCGACGAGCGGGAACACCGGCGTCGCCTACGCCTGGATCTGCGCGGCGCTCGGGATCCCCTGCGCCCTCGTCATGCCCTCCAACGTCTCCGCGGCGCGCAAGCGGATCGCCCGGGCCTTCGGGGCCGAGCTCGTCTTCTCCGATCCGCTCGAGGGCTCCGACGGCGCCATCCACGACGTCCGGGCCCGCGTCGAGGCGGAGCCGGACCGCTGGTTCTACCCGGACCAGTACGGGAACGAGGAGAACCCCCGGGCGCACGAGCACGGCACCGCGGTGGAGATCGCCGAGGCGCTCGAGGGCGCGGTCGCCGCCTTCGCCGCGGGGATCGGCACGGGCGGGACGGTGATGGGGACGAGCCGGGGGCTGCGCCGGCTCGCGCCGGGGGTTCGCTGCTTCGCGGTCGAGCCGGCCGAGGCGCTCCACGGCCTCGAGGGGCTGAAGCACATGGCGAGCTCGATCGTGCCGGCCATCTACCGGGAGGGGGAGCTCGACGGGAAGATCGAGATGCCCACCGCGGACGGGTGGGCGATGGCGGAGCGGCTCGGGCGGGAGGAGGGGCTGCGGGTCGGCCACTCCTCCGGCGCGGCGGTCGCGGGCGCCCTCGTCGTGGCGCGCCGCATGGCGGAGGCCGGCGAGCGGGGAAACGTCGTCACCGTGCTGCCGGACCGCGCCGACCGCTACTTCGAGCCGCGGCGCTGGGACCGGAGGACCTCCTGGTGAGCGCCACCTACGACGCGGAGATCATCGCCCGGCTGGTGGCCCTCTGCGAGGCGCAGCCGGAGCGGGAGGTGTGCGGGTTCCTCCTCCGCCGCGACGGCGCGCTCCACGTCGTGCCCGTGCCGAACGCGGCGGACCGCTACCACGCCGTCGATCCGGCGCGGTTCCCGCGGACCTCCCGCGACTCGTACCTGATGGACCCGAAGGAGCAGCTCCGCGTCCACCGCGAGCTCGAGGCGTGGGGCGGCGAGATCGCGGCGATCTGGCATTCCCACGTGGAGGTCGGCGCCTACTTCTCGGCGAAGGACCGCGCCGACGCCGAGGTGGACGGGAAGCCGGTCGTGCCCGGGGCGGAGTACCTCGTGCTCGGGGTCCGCGGCGGGCGCGTCACCGAGGTGAAGCGGTTCCGCTGGGAGGGGGCCGGGTTCGAGGAGGCGCCGCTCGAGGCCGCCGGGCGCGCGCGGTGAGGCGGGCCCGCGGAACGCTCGCCTCGTCCGCTTGCGAGATGATTGCGCGCCCATTTAGATGCCGTCCATCATGACGGATGTTCCTCCAACGGCTCCCCCGCCGCCGCGCTCGAAATCCGCGGGCTCTGGAAGTCCTTCGGACAGAACGCCGTCCTCAGGGACGTGTCCCTCGACGTGCCCGAGGGGGAGCTCGTCGCGCTCCTCGGCCCGCCCGGCTGCGGGAAGACCACCCTCCTGCGCATCCTCGCCGCGCCGGGTGCGGGTCTTCCCGGCGTCGGCCGATCAGGAGGACAGCCTCACCGCGAGTTCCCTCTGAGGACTCCCCTCTGAGAACTCGCGCCGCCGGGCGCGAGTCCGAACGGGAGACGCCCGCTCGTCGCGGCATCGCCCGACCCGGCGGTCCCGCGTGCCCCGCCCGCTCCACGCCCCCCGTCCTCGCTGGCTCTCAGGGCTCCGCAAGCACGGACTCGACGAGCTCCGCCGCGCTCTGCACGAGGGGCGGGCAGACCCGGGCGAAGAGCCCGCTGTCCCGCGCCGCCTGGCGCCGCTCGGGGGTGCCGATCTCGCACCCGAGCAGCGCCGGGCATTCGATGGACCCGTGGCGCGCCTGGAACTCGGCGGCGAGCCGGCGCACCCGGGACGAGGTCGCCTCGCGCGCCGCGGCGTCGTCCGGGCGGGTCCGGCCGTGGACGAGGCCGATGGCGAGGAACGCCCCCGTCACCGCGCCGCAGGTCCGGCCCAGGCCGCACATCCCTGCGGCGAGCCCCTCGCCGAGCCTCGTCGCGCGCTCCAGGTCGAGGCCGCCCAGGTCGGCGTACGCGGCGAATACCGCCTGCGAGCAGGAAAACCCCTGACGGAAGAGCGCCTCGGCCTTCTCAGGTCGCGTCGTCATCGGGCATCGACGATACGCCCGGGCCGCCGCGCCAGGCAACGGGGCTCGAGGATACCGGACGCGCGTCGGGCGCGTCAGGTCCCCGGCGGCGCAAGGGCTGCCGCTACGCCGGGATCGACAGGATGAAGGTCGTCCCCTTGCCGGTCCGCGTCCGGCACTCGACCGTCCCCCCGTGCTCCTCGGCGATCCGCTTCACGATGGCGAGGCCGAGGCCGGTCCCGTCCTGCTTGCCGTGGGTCGCGAAGGACTGGAACAGCCGCGTCCGGATCTCCTCTGGGATCCCCGGCCCCGTGTCGCTCATGCGGAAGACGAGCCGGTCGCCCTGCCTCGCGACGTGGAGCGAGAACCGGCCGCCCTCGGGCATGGCCTGGGCGGCGTTCCGAGCGACGTTGACGATGGCGCGCCGGAGCTTCACCTCGTCGAACCGGGCCGCCCCGCCGTAGGAGATCCGCAGCCGCAGCTCGACGCCGCCCGGCTGGAGGTCGCGCCGGAGCGCGTCCGCCACGTCGTTCACGAAGACGTTGACGAGGACCTTGCGCCGGAAGACCTCGACCTTCCCCTTCGCGAAGTCGAGCACCTCGCGGGTCATGGCGTTCACGAGCTCGAACTGCTTGAGGAGGATGTCGCAGATCTTCTGGCGCTCGTCGGCGTCCGGCTCCCGCACCATGAGCTGGCTGTACCCGGAGATGACGGTGAGCGGGTTGCGGAGGTCGTGCATCACCCCGGAGAGGAGCTGGCCGATGGTCGAGAGCCGCTCCTCGCGGGCGCGCCCCTCGCGGACTCGCTCGGCGGCGATCCGCGCCGCGATCTGCGAGGCGACCGCACCGACGATGGCGAGGTCGTCCTCGCGGAACCCGCCGGGCTTGTTGAGGAGCTCGAGGGCGCCGAGGGTCCCGCCGCCGTGCGGGATGGGGACGCAGAGGGCGGAGCGGACCTGGTAGCCGATCCGACCGGCCAGCTCCGGGTCGAAGGACCGCTCCCCCGTCACGTCGTTCGCGAGGATCGGGCGGCCACGCTCCGCCACCACCCCGGCGATCCCCTTCCCGCGCGGGAACCGGAGCGCCATCACCGCCTCGGGACGGCCACCGCGCGCGGTGCGGAAGTAAAGCTGCCCCGACCGGTCCTCGACGAGCAGCACCGCGCCGGCGTCCGCCCCGACGACCTCGATCGATCGCTCGAGGACCGCGTCGATGCCGGCCGCCAGGTCCGGCGCGGCGGAGAGGCGCCGCTCGACCCCGAGGAGCAGGTCGAGCTCCGCGATCCGCTGCTCGAGGTCGCCGCGCGCGGAGTCGAGCTGGGCGTTCCGCTCGGCGGCCTCGGCGAAGAGCCGCGCGTTCTCGACGGCGACCGCCGCCTGGGAGGCCACCGCCGCCACGAGCCGCTGCTCGTCGGGGCCGAAGACGCCCGGCTTGCGGTGGACCACCTCGAGCACGCCCGTGAGCTCGCCCTTCCGCCGGAGCAGGGGCACGCACGCAATCGACCGCGTCCGGTACCCCGATTGCCGGTCCACGCCGGGGTCGAACCGCTCGTCCTCGTAGGCGTCGTCGATGATCGCGGGCCGGCCCGTCCGCGCCACCCACCCGGCAACACCGCGCCCGACGGGGAGACGAATCTCGCGGAGCCGCGATCCCCGCACCACCTTGCTCCACAGCTCCCCCGTCTGCGGGTCGACGAGGAAGAGCGTCGCGCCGTCGGCGCCGACGAGCTGCGCCGCCCGGTCCACGACGAGCGAGAGCAGCCCGTCGGTGTCGAGGGTGGACGAGAGCGCGAGGCCAATCTCGACGAGCGCCTGCGCGCGCGCCGCGTCGAGGTCGTTCCAGCCCTCGAGCGACTTCAGCCCGGGGGGGAAGGCGATCCGATCGCGGGGGGACGCCATCCGTGGAGCCTGGCAGCGCGCGACGAGCCCGGGAATTCCGCGGGGGTCCCGCAGCGACCCGCTACTCGTCGTCGTCCTTCGACGCCTTCTTCTTCTTCACCGGCGCGTCGTCCTCGGCCTCGTCGGCGAGGTTCTCCTCGTGGACAATCCCGATCTTCTTCACGATCTTCGGGGCGATCCGCTGGACGATGGGCTCGTAGACCTTGTTCACGAGCTCCTCGTCGTACGAGACGTCGGTCCCGCCGCCGGCAATCTTCACCGAGGTGTCCTGGGTCTCCTCCTCGTCCTTGAACGTCCCGAGGATCTCGCCGGTCTCCACGTCGATGAGCCGGGCGTCGATCCGGCCCGAGAACTTCATCTTGTGGGTGTTGACGCTGCCCGCGACGGCGCCCGCGGTGCCGGAGCCGGTCAGCTTGCCGACGAGGGAGCCGACGCCCCAGCCGGTGCTCGCCCCCGACTTCTTGCAGGCGAAGCGGGTGATCTTGCCCGAGAGCATGTAGCGGACGCCGAGGAGCTTGCCGAGCTTCTGGGCCGCCGCGCCGTCGACCTCGCCGCTCTGCTCGAAGGAGAGCTCGCCGCGCAGGTCCTTCAGCCGCTCGCGCTCGACAATCCGGACCTTCTTCCCCGCGCGCTCGGCAATCTCGGTGGTGAAGAGGTCGCGGAGCACGTCGGACATCCGGCGCTCGCTCTGGTTCCAGCCGGAGCAGCTCCAGCCGCCGGACGCCGGGGGGAAGTCGAGGATCGCCATCCGCGGCTTCTTCGCCTTCTCCTCCTTCGACTCCTTGGCCATGACCGGCGAAACGAGGAGGAGGCCTGCGGCGACGGCGACGAGGGTCCTGAGGCGCATGGGATCTCCGGTGGAGATGGTGCGGCGTGGCCGGAGAGTGTAGCACCGCGTCCGGAGCGCCGGGATGTCGTGCGTACAGGGGACGCGCCCCGGGTGCGGCGTGACGCGCGCACTCGACGTGCGGGCGCGGACGAGCCGTACAATCTGTCCGGAACACGGGCGGTTGCCGCACCGTCGGTGCGGATCGGGTCAGTCGCCGCGGCGCGTCGACGTCCCGCTCGCCGGCCCTGCCGGGCGGACGCGTCATCCTCACCCACGCCGGAGGCTTCTTCGGATCGCGCTTCCGGCTCGACCTTCGCTGACGCCCGGCGTTGCCGCGAGCCCCTCGCGGGCCGCTCCTACTTGAGGAGCTTCGCCACCGACACGCCGGTGCGGCGCCGGGGTTCGAGCAGCCACCGCGCGCCGCCCTGGAGCCGCCGCTCGATCACCTCGTGGAGGGAGAGCGTCCCGGGACCGGCGAGGAGCACCCCGAGGGCGGTCGCCATGATGAGCGCATTGAACTCCCAGCCCCCGGCCATGTTGTCGAACCCCTTCGGCGCGTGGACCTTCGCGACGGCGACGGCCTGGGTCCCGATCACCGCGAGCGCCCCGAGCCGCGTCCCAATCCCGAGGATGAGCGACACCCCCGCGGCGATCTCCGCCGCCCCGGCGAGCCACGCCCACCGCGACCCCGGCTTGAACCCGAGCTGCTCGAGGAACGCCCCGGCCTGCGCGTTCCCCTCCGCCCGGACCTTGGGCAGCCCGTGCTGGAGCATCGTCGCGCCGAGCGAAATCCGGGCCGGCACGAGCCCGAGGTCCTTCGCCGTCATCTCCATCGCGACCCCTCCCCGCGGGCCGGGGTGCCCGCCGCGCCACACCCGCCGGCCCCCACACGTTGCGCGCGGGGGGGCCGGACCGCACCGGACCAGCCGCCCCTCCCCTCGCCGGCCCCCGGCCGCCCGCCGGGCGGGCGGTGGGCCGGACGTGCGCCGCGATGCCCGGGATCCCGTCGCGGGATCCTGACCGCGGTCACGGCACGGACGTCGAACGTCCAGGACTGCTCGACGCCCTCGTCCCGGTTGGCGATGGACTCCACGGCCGGCCCGCGGGCGAGCTCGACGGCGCCGGCCACGGCTCTGGCGGGCGCCGCAGGTCCCGGGGCAGCGGGAGCGTCACCCCGCGCGAGCACCGCCGGGCCGAGCCGGACGGGCTCGCCCTCGAGGACGGCCCGGGTGCGGGCGGCCGTCCGTCGCCGGGCGCCTTCCGCCGGCTCCGCGACGGGCCGCGGGTGATGCCGCGGCGTGATCTCGAGCGCGCCGTCGCGGATGACTGCGCCTTACGTCGCGCCGCCGCCGGCGAAGCCCCCGTCCCGCTCCCGGAAGGCGAGCCGAACCTGCGCCATGACGCGGGCGAGGTCGAACGGGGTCGAGGTCGCGTTCGGGGTCGGGGTCGGGGTCGGGGTCGCGGTCGGGGTCGCGGTCGGGGTCGACGGTCGCGGTCGAGGTCGGGGTCGAGGTCGAGGTCGAGGTCGGGGTCGCGGTCGGCGGTCGGGGTCGCGACCGGCGTCGGCCTCGCCTCGGTCCACGTGGACCCGAGCGCGTACGCCCCGCCGAGCGCGGCGATCGCGACGAGCGGGAGAGACGAGCGCCGCGCCCCGCGCGGCCCCACCGGCTGACCCATCGACATGTCCCCTCCGCCGGCGGCCGCCGGCTACTCCCCGTCCTCCGGGATTCTCGATCTTCGCCTTCACGAGCCGCCGGTAATAGAACGCCTGCCCGTACAGGACCGCCACCGGGTTGTGCCCGGTGACCCGGTCCTTCACGACGAGCGTCGTGACGGGCGCCTTCGAGTGGCGGGTGAACAGGATGTCGTGCCCGACGCACAGGCCGACGATGACGTTCAGGTCCGTCCCGACCTCGTTCAGGATCCGGGCCTGCGCGACCGGGTTGCACGCCGGCTCGAACGTCCCGGGGCGGACCTTCTCCGCGTCGGGGACGCCGAGCGCCTCCTTGTCGACGCTGCCCACCTTGCAGCAGACGCTCACCGGCTCGAGATCCTGCGCGACGAGGATCCGGTCGAGCCGGCGCGCCTCCTCGAGCAGCCCGATGCAGGTCGCAATCCCGATGCGCCGCCAGCCCATGAGCTTCGCGAACGCGATCGTGTCCTCGACGCGCGTCCAGCGGGCGTGGACCGCGCCGCCCTCCGACCGGACGTAGCAGAGCCCCTCCACCTTCGCGGCGACGCGGGCGATGCGGGCGTCGTCGCTCCCGTCGAGGTAACGCGGGAGGGTCTCGCCGATCGTCGCGGCGTGGGCGCGGGTCGGGCACGCGCCCGGCGCCGGCGGCGCCGCCTTCGGATCGGCGCTCCAGCAGTGGGTGGCGCCGCCCTTCCCCCAAACGGCGGCGCAGCTCGAGCACTCGGGGTCTACGGGGTCGGGATCGGCCATCGGTTCTGTCCTCCGCCCCCCCGGGAGGGTCCATCATCCCGGACGGCGGTCGGGCTGACCAGCCCCCCGCCTCCTGCCCGTTCGCCGTCCGCCCGGGCAGCATCCGGGAATGCCTGCACGCTCCGGAGCGTAGGGAGGGGGTCTCACACCGAGAGGCCCCATGTCCTTCTGGAACAACAAGCTCGAAAATCCGTCTTCCGACGCTCCCGCCGTCCCCGCCGAGCCCACCCGCCCCGCCCCTGCAGCCGCCCTCCCCATGGCGCCGCCCTCCCCGGCGGCCACCGCCCGGCCCGAGCCGCTCCCGGCAGCCCCTGCCCCCGCGCCCGCCCGAAGCTCGTCGGTGCCCTCCGCGGCGCCCGGCGACCTGCGGCTCGGCCGCGGCGTGCGGCTCGAGGGGAAGCTCACCTTCTCCGGCACCGTCCGGATCGACGCGACGTTCCAGGGCTCCATCGTCACCGACGGCGTGCTCGTCGTGGGCGAGGCCGCGAAGGTCGACGCGGACATCTCCTGCGGGACGGTGATCATCGAGGGCGAGGTGAACGGCAACGTCATCGCCTCGGCGGCGGTCGAGCTCAAGCCTACCGCCCGGGTGCGCGGGGACGTCGAGGCCCCGACCTTCGCCATCGAGCGGGGGGCGGTCTTCGAGGGATCCTCGCGGCGGCCCGGCGGCACCGCGTCCTCGGATCGCCGCGCCGGCAAGGCCGCGGCGGCGCCCGCCCACTAGCGCATCCTCTCCCCGACCCTCTCCCCCAGGCCTCGCCCGGGGGGGAGGGATTCCCGGCAGCTCACTCCCTGTGTTCGGGAGAGGGGGGTCGCAGCACGCCTCCGGCACGCAGCGCGCCCACGACCTCGAGCTCGGTCGGCCCGGGCTGGCCGCGCGCCGCCGCCTGCGCGAGCGCGTCCACGATCTCGTTCACCGGGTGGCCGTCGTGGCCCCGCACCCACGAGTACCGGACCGCGAGCTCCCGACCGCGCGCGTCGACCGCCTCGATGAGATCGCGGTTCAGGACCGGCTCGCCCGCGGCGGTGCGCCAGCCCTTGCGGCGCCAGCCGTGGATCCACTTCGACAGCGCGTCCACGACGTAGCGGGAGTCGGAGACCACGTCCACGGCCTCGCCCGCCGGCACGCCGTCGAGCGCCTCCAGCACGGCGCGGAGCTCCATCCGGTTGTTCGTCACCGCATACGAGCCGTCGGCGGTCCACCGCGTCCCGCCGAACCGCAGGGCGGCGCGGGAGCGGTCCACCACCACGAACCCGGTGCCGCCGGGGCCTCCCGGGTTCACGAGGGAGGAGCCGTCGGCGAAGGCGAGGAAGCGGGCGGTCGGGGGCGACATGGGGCCGGCACCCTACCCCACCGCCCTGACTCGGGAGCTTTCCTTGCAGCCGGGCGCGCCTCCTGTCAGGTTCCCGGGACGGCGGGCCCGGCGGCGCCTCCGCTCGCGCTCCGCGCGAGCATGCCGCCGGCCTCGCGGCCTTTCGAAACGGAGACCTACATGAAGCGCGACCCGAACGAAGACCAGCGCATCGCTCTCTTCATCGACTTCGAGAACCTCGTCACCCGGACCGGACTCGACCCGGACACCTTCGACCTCCAGCCGGCGCTCGACGTCCTCCTCGAGAAGGGCAAGGTGGTGTTCCGCCGGGCCTACGCGGACTGGACGCGCTTCGCCGGCGCGACGAAGCTGCTCCACGACCACGGCGTCGAGATGATCGACGTGCCGCCCTCGACGCGCGCCGGGAAGAACGGCGCGGACGTCCGGCTCGTCATCGACGCGCTCGAGCTCGCCTACCTGCGCGAGCACATCGACACCTTCGTCATCGCCTCGGGCGACTCCGACTTCTGCCCCCTCGCCTCCAAGCTGCGCGAGAACGACCGGACGGTCATCGGGATGGCGGTGAAGGAGTCCACCTCCCCGCTCTTCGTGAAGGCCTGCGACGAGTTCGTCTACCTGCGCGCGGGGGCGGCCGGCGCCGCGGCTCCGACCACTCGCGCGACGGGAGCGGGAAGGCGAGAGGCTCGCCGGCGCGGAGAAGGAGAAGGAAAAGGAGAAGGAGGTCGAGAAGAAGATCCCCGAGGTCGCCCGCGAGGCGGCCGCCTCGATCCTCGCCCGCGCCACCTCCCCGGTGAACCCCTCCGCCATCAAGGCCGCCATCGTCCGGCGCGAGCCGGACTTCGACGAGCGCGACCACGGCTTCTCCTCCTTCTCGCGGCTCCTCGAGTACATGGAGGCGGAGGGGCTCCTCCGCCGCGAGCAGGGCGCGAAGGGGCAGTGGTACGTCCTCCCGCCGGCGTGACGTCGTCGCGGTCCGCGGGCCTGCGCGGGCCGTGAACCTCCGGCCGGCGTGCCTTTCCCGCGCTCACCCGCCCGGGTAGGTGCCCGCGCGCCGAGCGCGCGTGCTACTCGTACCGGGAGCGACTCCAGAGGAGACCGCCATGCCCGAGCCGAGCGCTTCAGCCCGCCCACGCCGCGGCGCCCTCGCCCGACCGCGCCGGCCGCCGCGCGGTCGCCCGCGCGCGCCACCGCTGGCGCTTCCACCGGGTCGGCGGCCTCGACCAGGTGGTGCTCGAGTCCGGCGCCGACCTCGCCCACCTCGCCGAGCTCGACCCGAAGCTCTGGGTGGCCCTCTCCTGCCCGACGAAGGGGCTCGAGCTCGACGGTCGGACCCTCGAGCTCCTCGACTCCGACCGGGACGGCCGCGTCCGCGTCCCGGAGATCCTCGCGGCGGTGCCTGGTGCGCCGCCCGGCTCGACGACCTCGGGCGGCTCCTCCCGGGCGCGCCCGACCTCCCGCTCGCCGCGATCTCCACGGCGACGCCCGAGGGGCGGGCGCTCCTCGGGGGCGCCCGGCAGATCCTCGCCAGCCTCGGCCGCCCCGGCGCCGCGGTGGTGACGCCGGCCGACGTCGCCGACACGAGCAAGGTGTTCGCGAGGACCGCCTTCAACGGCGACGGCATCCTGCCCCCGACGCCGTCGTCGGATCCCGAGGCGCGCAAGGTGGCCGGGGAGGTGATGGCCTGCCTCGGCCCGACGGTGGACCGGAGCGGGCAGCCCGGGTTCGACGGCCAGCGCCTGGAGCTGTTCTTCGATCGAGCTCCAGGCCTTCGTCGCCTGGTGGGACGAGGGCAACGCCACCGAGGGCGCGATGCCGCTCGGCCCCGCGACGCCCGCGGCCTGGGCGGCGGTCCAGGCGGTGGAGGCGCGGGTGGAGGACTACTTCGCCCGCTGCGACCTCGCCGCGCTCGACCCGCGCGCGGTCGTCGCGCTGAACCGCACCGACGCGGACTGGGCCGCGCTCGCGGCGAAGGACCTCTCCGCGGCCCCGGCCGACCTCGCGGCCTTCCCGCTCGCGCGCGTCGAGCCGGGCCGGCCCCTGCCGCTCCTCGAGGGCGTGAACCCGGGTTCGCGGACGCCCTCGCCGCGCTCCAGCGCGAGGCGGTGGTCCCCGCTCCTCGGGCTGGGGGTGAAGGACCTCACGAAGGCGCGCTGGCGCGAGCTCGAGGCGAAGCTCGCGACCCACGGCGCGTGGCAGGCGCGCAAGGCGGGCGCGTCGGTGGAGGGGCTCGGGCTCCTGCGGGCCCGCGGCATCCTCGCCGGCGGGACCCGCGCCGCGCTCGAGGCGCTCCTCGCCGAGGACGGGACCCACACCGCCGAGGCGCTGGCGGTGGACGAGGTCGTCCGGATGGTCCACTACCACCGCGACCTGTTCCGGCTGCTCCGGAACTTCGTCGCGTTCGTCGACTTCTACGATCCCGACACCCACGCGATCTTCCAGGCGGGGACGCTGTACCTGGACGGCCGCAGCTGCGAGCTGTGCATCCGCGTGGACGACCCGGCGGCGCACGCGGCGCTCGCGGCGCTCTCGCGCATGTACCTCGCGTACTGCGCCTGCCGGCGCCCCGGCGGCGAGACGATGAACGTCGCCGCGTGCTTCACCCAGGGCGACTCCGACTACCTCATGGTGGGCCGCAACGGCATCTTCTTCGACCGCAAGGGCCGGGACTGGGACGCGACGATCGTGAAGATCGTCGACAACCCGATCTCCATCCGCCAGGCGTTCTTCGCCCCGTACAAGAAGTTCGTCCGGCTGGTCGAGGAGCAGGTCGCGCGGTTCGCCGCCTCGAAGGCCGCGGCGGCCGACGATCGGCTCGCGGCCGCCGCCGGCGACGTCACCGCCGCGGCGCACCACCGGCAAGGCGCCGGCGCGCCCGGAGCCGGTGGACGTCGGGAGGATGGTCGGCATCATCGCCGCCCTCGGCGTCG
This sequence comes from uncultured delta proteobacterium, assembly GCA_963739565.1. Taxonomy (GTDB): domain Bacteria; phylum Myxococcota; class Myxococcia; order Myxococcales; family Anaeromyxobacteraceae; genus Anaeromyxobacter. Next base: position 1,275,645 of record CAVUBF010000004.1, read on the forward strand.
GCGTCGGCGCCCTCGGCACCCTCCTCGGCGGCTTCGTCTCCGGGTTCATGGACCTCCAGCCCTGGTGGGCGAAGCTCGTCGCGGTGGCGGGGATGGTCCTCCTCGTCTCCGGGCCGTCCATGTTCATGGCGTGGCTGAAGCTCCGGCAGCGCACCCTCGGACCGGTCCTCGACGCGACGGGGTGGGCGGTGAACGGACGCGTCAAGGTGAACCTCCCGCTCGGCACCGCCCTCACCGCCCGCGCGACCCTGCCCGCCGGCGCGAGCCGCTCGCTCGAGGATCCGTACGAGGACCGCCAGGCGCGGCGCCGCCGGCGGCTCGTCTGGCTCGCCGGCGCGGCCCTCGTCGTGCTGCTCGCCCTGGCGCGGTGGTTCCACCGCTGGCCCTTCGGCCCGTTCCCGCCCTGGGTCCGGTGAGCGCTGGCGTGACCGCGGCGCGGGCACGACCTGCCCGCGCGCCGGGCGGACCCGCCCGACCTCGCGCGCCCGGGTCGCACCGGCGACGTCGGGGCGCTGGCCCGGCCCGTGCACCGGGGGCGCGCGTGCACCCGGAGGTGATCGCGTGAGTCGAGTCGCGGCGGCGGTGACGGCGGCGGCCGGAGGCGCGGAGGCGCTCGGGCTCCGCCTGCCGGCGTGGAGCGTCGTCCCCTTCGGCCTCATGCTCCTCTCCATCGCGGTCCTCCCGCTCTCCGCCCCGCGCTTCTGGGAGCGGAACCGGAACAAGGCCCTCGTCTCCCTCGTGCTCGGCGCGCCGGTGGCCCTCTGGGTGGGCCTGCTCGACCCCGCCGCCGTCCTCCACACCGCCCACGAGTACGTGGCGTTCGTGGTGCTGCTCGGGGCGCTCTTCGTCATCTCCGGCGGGATCGTGGTGCGCGGAACGCTCGCCGGGACGCCGGGGCTGAACGCGATCCTCCTCGCCATCGGCGCGGTGCTCGCGTCGCTCATCGGGACGACCGGCGCCTCCATGGTCCTCATCCGCCCCCTCCTGCGCGCGAACTCGGTCCGGCAGGACAAGGCCCACATCTTCGTCTTCTTCATCTTCGTCGTCGCGAACGCGGGGGGCCTGCTCACGCCCCTCGGCGACCCGCCGCTCTTCCTCGGGTTCCTGCGGGGGGTCCCGTTCCTGTGGACGCTCCGGCTCTTCCCCATCTGGCTCCTCGTGAACGGCGCCCTCGTCCTCCTCTTCTTCATCGTGGACTCGACGATGTTCCGCCGGGAGGACCTCGCCACCCCGGGCGACCTCGACGAGGTGGCCATCGCGCACCAGGTCCCGATCCACGTGGCGGGCGGGCTCAACTTCGCCTGGCTCGGCGGCGTGGTGGCCGTGCTCGTCGCGGCGGGGACGCTCCACCTGCCGCCGGGGGTGCAGGAGGCGGGGATGCTCCTCATGGTCGGCCTCGCCTGGGCGACGACGCCGCGGGCGCTCCGCGACGAGAACGGGTTCGGGTTCGCCCCCATCGTCGAGGTCGCGGCGCTCTTCGCCGGGATCTTCGCGACGATGATGCCGGCGCTGGCCGTCCTGAACGCGCGGGGCGGCGAGCTGGGGCTCCACGCGCCGTGGCAGTTCTTCTGGGCCTCCGGGATCCTCTCGTCCTTCCTCGACAACGCGCCGACCTACCTCACCTTCGCCTCGGTCGGGAGCGGGCTCGCCGGCACCGACGCCGGGAACCTCTCGCTCCTGCTCGCGACCCCCGACGGCCCCGGGCTGCTCGAGGCGGTGGCGGCGGGCTCGGTGCTCATGGGCGCGAACACGTACATCGGGAACGGCCCGAACTTCATGGTGAAGGCGATCGCCGAGCTCGGCGGCGTCCAGATGCCGGGGTTCTTCCGCTACATGGTCTGGAGCGGCCTCATCCTCCTGCCGCTCTTCGTCGCCGTGACGCTCGTGTTCTTCCGGTAGCGCCCCGCCGGGCGGCCGCGCGCCGCGGTGGCGCCCCGGCGGACGCTCCCGTAGGATCCCGCCGCGGCGTCGCCGCGAAGGAGGGGGCGTGCTCGACGACACGACGACGTGCTGGTGGTACGAGCAGGACGGCCGGCAGGCCGGACCGGTGACCGCCGCGGCCATCGCGCGGCTCGTGGTCGAGGGGCGCCTCGGCCCGGGGCACCGGGTGTGGCGCGACGGGATGGCGACCTGGGAGCCGCTCTCGTCCGTCGCGGAGCTCGCCCCCGCCCTCGCCGCCGGGCGCCCGCCGCCGTCGCCGCCGCCGCTCTCCGCGCCCCCGCCGGCGTGGGGTGGGCAGCCGCCGTCCTGGGGCGCGCCGGCGCCGGCCGGAGCCCGCCCCGCGACCCCCCTCCCCGGCCCCGCTCCGCGGGGCGAGGGAGGTCCGGGGACGAGTGCGCTCGAGGAGATCTCGCCGGGCGCCGTCGTGATCCTCTCAATCCTCACCTTCGGCATCTACGGCCTCGTGAAGTTCCACCAGACCGGCAAGGGGTACGAGGCGCTCGCGGGCCGCCCGTCGGCCTTCTCGCGGAACTTCTGGCTCTTCGTCGGGCTCGGGATCGCGAGCGTCCTCTTCCACGCGGGTGGCCCCTTCGTCGGGGTGCCGTTCGGGCTCGCGTCGCTCGTGTTCCAGGTCCTGACGCTCGTCGAGGCGCTGAAGCTCCGCGACGAGGCCATCCGGCGCGCCGGGATCCGGCCGCAGGTGACGACCGAGGGGACCCACAAGGCGCTGCTCATCGCCGGCATCGTCCTCGTGCCCCTCGTCATCGGGATCGTCCTGCTCCTGGTCCAGGCCGCGAAGTGGTTCTCCGACTGGAACGCCATCGGGATGGCCCTCGGTCGGGGCGGGAACGCTGCCCCGGGCCCCGCGGGGGCCGTGCCGGGGCGCTGACTGACCGGCACCCGGGCACCGGGTGCCCGGTGCGCAGGCCGGGGCCTTCCCCGCGCGCGCCAATCTCGCGGAGAGCGCCGAATCGCGCCGCTGGCGCGCGAGGTGCACAGCCCGTCCTCCGTGACGCGGATCGAGGCGATCATCCGGCCCTCCAAGCTCGAGGCCCTGCGAGCGGCGCTCTCGGGGCATCCCTGGGTTTCCGGGATGACCGTCGGCGAGGTGAAGGGGTTCGGCCGTTCGCGGGGGCACGAGGCGCTCTACCGGGGAAGCGAGTACGGCATCGAGTTCCTGCCGAAGGTGAAGGTCGAGATCGTGGTCCCGGATCCGCTCGTCCCGCGCATCGTCCACGAGCTCGAGGCGGCGATGCGGACGGGCCGGATCGGCGACGGGAAGATCTTCGTCTCGCCCATCGACGAGGCGATCCGGATCCGAACCGGCGACCGGGGCGAGGACGCCCTCTGACGAGGGGGGCGCCCGTTCGCCAGGCTTCCGGGCGCGGGGCGGCGGGCGGCCGCATCCCGGGACCGCCGGCGCCCTGACGCGGAGGAGAAACGAAGGCCCCGGCGGGCGGATGCCTGCCGGGGCCTGCGTCGGTGGTCCGGGCCCCCCCGGACCCCCTGGAGCTTCCTGCGGTGCTAGTGGCCGGAGGCGGACGCGGAGCCGTAGCCGGTCTGCGCCCGGACGTACTGATCCTCGAACGCCTCCTTCTCCGCCTCGGCGCGCTTCGACCCGTCGAGCTTCGAGAAGACGACGGCGAGCGCGAACGCGAGGGGCATCGCGAAGAGCGCCGGCTGGCTGTACGGGAAGAGCGCCTTCGCGTTCCCGAGGACGTCCACCCAGACCGACTTCGAGAAGAGGACGAACAGCACCGCCGAGACGAGGCCGCCGTAGCCGCCGGCGAGCGCGCCCCGGGTGGTGAGCCCCTTCCAGTACATGGAGAGGATGAGGACCGGGAAGTTGCCTGCCGCGGCGATGCCGAAGGCGAGGCCCACCATGAACGCGACGTTCTGCTTCTCGAAGAGGACGCCGAGGCCGATCGCGACGATGCCGAGGGCGATCGTCGCCCCCTTCGACACCTTCATCTCCGCGGCCTCGGTGGCCTTCCCCTTCATGATCACCCGCGCGTACAGGTCGTGGGAGATCGCCGAGGCGCCGGCGAGGGCGAGGCCCGAGACGACCGCGAGGATGGTCGCGAAGGCGACCGCCGCGAGGAACCCGAGCACGAGGTTCCCGCCGACCGCCTTGGCGAGGTGCATGGCGACCATGTTCCCGCCGCCCACGACCTTGCCGCCGATCTTCCCGCCCTCGAAGAACTGCCCGTCCTGGCCCACGATGAGGATCGCGGCGAGGCCCATGAGGAAGATCACGTTGAAGAAGTAGGCGACGAAGCCCGAGGCGACGAGGACCGACTTCCGCGCCTCCTTCGCGTTCCCCACCGTGAAGAAGCGCATGAGGATGTGGGGCAGGCCCGCGGTCCCGAACATGAGGCCGAGGCCGAGCGAGATCGCGTTCACCGGGTCGGCGAGGAGGCCGCCGGGCGCGAGCAGCTTCGGCCCGAGCTTGTGGATCGACGTCGCCCGCTTCACGAGCTCGGTGTACGAGAAGCCGAACCGGCTCATGGCGAGGAGCATCACGAGCGTGCCGCCCGCGAGGAGCATGCACGCCTTGATGATCTGGACCCACGTCGTCGCGACCATCCCGCCGAAGATCACGTAGATCATCATCAGCGCGCCGACGACGACGATGGCGACGTTGTACTCGAGGCCGAAGAGCAGCTTGATGAGCTGCCCGGCGCCGACCATCTGGGCGATGAGGTAGAAGCAGACCACCGTGAGCGACGAGATCGCCGCCATGGTGCGGACCTTGCCCTGGTCGAGCCGGTACGAGGTGATGTCCGCGAAGGTGAAGCGGCCGAGGTTCCGGAGCCGCTCGGCCATCAGGAAGAGGATGATCGGCCAGCCCACGAAGAACGACACCATGTAGAGGTAGGCGTCGTAGCCCTGGCCGAAGGCCATGGCGGTCATCCCGAGCAGCGTCGCGGCGGACATGTAGTCGCCGGCGATGGCGAGGCCGTTCTGGAACCCGCTGATGCCGCCGCGCTACGTGGGCTCCAGCACCCGCACCGGCAGCACCATCGCGTTGAGCCCGTCGAACTGCAGCCGCCGCTGGAGCGCGTAGGCGGTCTCGTTGTGGAGCAGGCGCTGGAACCAGCGCTCCTGCTGGAAGACGAGCTTCCCCGCGAAGAAGACCGCGCGCGGGAACTCCTGCGCGACTCGAGACGCACAGCTTCTCCGCCTCCGCGACCGCCTCGGTGCCGATCGTCCATCCGGTAGTCGGCGGCGAGCCCGAGCCGGTGCGCGAGGTCGACGTACTGCTCGAGCGACTGCCTCGGTCCGTAGGCGCACCCGGTCGACCTCCTCGACCCCCTTCATCGTCGCGGAGTCGACGACCCCCACCGAGACGAAGATGAAGTTCTTGAAGAGCCCGGGGAAGGTCCGCTGCACCGTGAGGAGCGCGTGGACGCCGAGGCCGCCGTAGCCGCCGACGAGCAGGACCGCGGTCGGGAGCTTGGGATCGAGCGGCGGGTGCGGGCCGCCGGAGTGCGGCGGGAGCGCCTCGAGGATGGCGTCGAGCCGCTTCAGGTTCTCCTGCACGCTCCGGTAGTGCCGGCGGATGACGAAGCAGAGCGCCGACGACGAGCGCCGGTGACGACGATCGTCACCCAGCCGCCCTGCTCGCACTTCTCGTAGACGGTCCCGGTGAGGATCGCGGCGCAGAGCGCGAAGGCGATGCCGTGGATGGCGAAGCCGCGGCGCCGCCCCGTCCCCCTTCGTCGTCCACCAGTAGCCGGAGCATCGCGAGCCTGGGAGAGCGAGAAGGTCACGAACACGTTGATCGAGTACATCGTGACGAGCGTCGAGGATGTCGCCGCGCGTGCAGAGGAGCGTCGACGAGCGAGGCGCCGCCCATGAGCAGCACGCCGTTCTGCATCGTGAGCCGGTCGGAGAGCTGCGCGAACCGGTGCGGCAGCCACGAGTCCGTCGCCATGTTGGCCATCACCCGCGGCCCGTCGATGAAGCCGGCCTGCGCGGCGACGAAGAGGAGCGCCGCCTCCGCGACCAGCGTGAGCGACGACGAACCCGCGGCCGATCGGGACGCCGCCGAGCGTGAACCCGCCCGCGAACCGCTCGAGCAGGACGGCGTTCATGCGTCTTGCCCCTCCTCGGGCGCGGCGTGGAAGAGCAGGTACAGGAGCAGGATCCCGCCGGCGGTCACGGCGAGCGAGACGGCCATGTAGACCATGGTCCGGCGCGCCGGTCTGCGACCTTCGGCTCGCGCATGATCTGGAGGCCGTTCGAGACCGCCTCGATGCCGGTGTACGTGCCGGCGCCCATCGAGTAGGCGCGCACGAAGACCATGAAGAGCCCGGCGGCGCCGAGCTCGGCGAGGCCGGCCTGGAAGCCCTGCCCGACCTCGGCGGCGACGCGCGGCACCTCCGGGACGTGCGTGCGCGAGGCCGCCGACGATGAGGATCGCGTGGGTGACGAGGAAGAGCGCGAAGATCGGGGCGAGGAACGATCACCGACTCCTTCACGCCGCGCAGGTTGAGGAGGACGAGGAGCGCCGATCGCCGACGGCCTCGAAGGGCAGCTTCCAGGGCGCCGCGCCGGGCGGCAGGAAGCTGAAGATCGCGTCGCCGCCGCTCGCGATCGAGACCGAGATGGTGAGGACGTAGTCGACGAGGAGCGCCGATCCCGAGACGACGCCGACGCCGGGGCCGAGGAGCTCGGTCGCGACGACGTACCCGCCGCCGCCGAACGGGAAGCGCTTGATGATCTGCGAGTAGGCGATCGAGATGACGAGGACCGTGACCGCCGTGGCGAGCGCCAGCGCGACCGCGAGGTAGCTGTGGTCGCCCGAGGGCGCGGAACGCCTCGTCGGGACCGTAGGCGGACGAGGAGAGGCCGTCGGCGCCGAGCCCCACCCAGGCGAGCAGCGCGATGAGCGAGATGTGGTGGTGCGTCCGGGGATCCTGGACGTCGCGCGGCGGCCCGAAGAGCAGCCGGCGCAGGGACCGCCGCTCCGGGAGCGGAGTGGGGAGCGGGCCCTGTTCGGGGGGGACGGGGCTGACGGGTCCGGCTTCTCGGTGGTCGGGGCTTCCATGCGTCTCCTCGCCGCGGCACTCCTACCCGCGGGCGCATCTCAGCGTGGGGTCAAGGTCGGCGCTCGGCGTATCAGCGCGGCATCAAGGGCGCGCGCAACCCTCCGGACTCGCGGCGCTTTCTTGCGCCCCCTCGCGCTGACGGCGGCCTGACACCTGGGCCACCGCCCCGGACACGCACCGGACGCGGCGACTCGTAACCTCGACATCGATGGAATCGAAGGAGGCTCCCGTGAAGCCTGTCCACCTCGCGCTCGTGCGCATCCCTCCGCCGGACGTCCCTCCGCCCGAGCTCGCGCCGCCGCCCGCCCCGCCGGCCGGCCGCGCCGACGCCTCCGAGCTCGCCCTCGTCGCGTCGCTCTTCGGCCTGAACCTCGTGCCGGTCGTCGGCGAGGTGGCGCGGGTCGGGCGCTGGTCGCCCGGGATCGTCGGCCTCGCCACCGCCGCCGCGCTCCTCACGGGGCGCGAACTCTGGTCGCAGCTCCGGGCGCGGGCGGAGGCGAAGACTGAACGCAGGAGTCAGCCATGACGGACGTCCTCCTCGTCGTCCTCACCGCGATCTCGTTCGCGGCCACGTACGGGCTCGCGCTGCTCTGCGACCGGATCTGAGGTTCCCATGATCCTCCTCACCTACGCTGCCGGCGCGCTCTCCGCCGGCCTGCTCGGCTACCTCGTCTTCGCGCTGCTCTTCCCGGAGAGGCTGTCGTGACCGCCTTCGCCCCCGTGGCGTTCTACTTCGTCGTCCTCACCGTCCTCGCGGTGCCGCTCGGAGCGCACCTCGCGAGGGTGTTCGCGGGCGAGTCCCTCCTCGTGCGGCTCCTCGCGCCGCTGGAGCGCGGGCTCTACCGGCTGGCCGGGGTGGACCCGGCGGAGGAGATGACCTGGCGCCGCTACGCCGCGTCGGTCCTCGCCTTCAACCTCGCGGGGCTCGGGGTGGTGTACGCCCTCCAGCGGCTCCAGCACGCGCTCCCGCTCAACCCCGCCGGCCTCCCCGCCGTGGACCCGTACGTCGCCTGGAACACCGCGGTCAGCTTCGCGACCAACACCAACTGGCAGGCCTACGCGGGCGAGTCGACGATGAGCTACCTCGTCCAGATGGCCGCGCTCACCGTCCAGAACTTCGTCTCGGCGGCGACCGGCATCGCGGTGGTGGTGGCGTTCATCCGGGGGTTCGTGCGCCGCACCGACCCACGGGCTCGGGAGCTTCTGGGTGGACCTCACCCGCGCCACGCTCCACGTCCTGCTGCCGCTCTCGGCGATCCTCGCGGTGGTCCTCGTCTGGCAGGGCGTCCCCCAGACGCTCTCGCACGAGGCGCGGTTCGCGCTCCGGGACCCGCCGCGCACCGGCCAGGGCGAGGTCGTCGCCGAGCAGGTGGTCGCCCTCGGCCCGGTCGCCTCGCAGATTGCCATCAAGCAGCTCGGGACCAACGGCGGCGGCTTCTACAACGTCAACTCCGCCCACCCGTTCGAGAACCCCACGCCGCTCTCGAACTTCCTCGAGGCGCTCGCGATCCTCGCTCATCCCCGCCGCGCTCTGCTTCACCTTCGGCGCCATGGTGAAGGACCGGCGGCAGGGCTGGACGATCTACGCCGCGATGCTGGTCATCCTCCTGCCGCTCACCCTCGTGCACCGTCGCCGCCGAGCAGCGCGGCAACCCCGCCCTCGACGGCGCTCGGCGCAGACCAGTCCGAGAGCGCGCTCCAGCCCGGCGGGAACATGGAGGGCAAGGAGGCCCGGATCGGACCGGCGAGCTCCGCGATCTGGGCGGCCGCCACCACCGCCGCCTCGAACGGGTCGGTGAACTCGATGCACGACAGCTTCACGCCGCTCGGCGGCCTCGTGCCCATGTGGCTCATCCAGCTCGGCGAGGTGGTCTTCGGCGGCGTCGGCTCGGGGCTCTACGGCATGCTCCTCTTCGCGATCGTGGCGGTCTTCATCGCGGGGCTGATGGTGGGGCGCACGCCCGAGTACCTCGGGCAAGAAGATCGAGGCCTACGACGTGAAGATGGCGAGCTCGCCATCCTCGTCCCGCCGGCGCTGGTCCTCGTGGGCACGGCGCTCGCGTGCGCGGTCCCGTCGGCCTTCGCCGGCGTCGCGAACCCGGGCGCCCACGGCTTCAGCGAGATGCTCTACGCGATGACGTCGATGCGGCGAACAACAACGGCTCGGCCTTCGCCGGCCTCACGGCCACGAACCCGTTCTGGACGGTGGTGGGCGGGATCCTGATGCTGGTCGTCGCGGTACTGGGTGCTCGTCCCCGCCCTCGCGCTCGCCGGCTCGCTCGCGCGGAAGAAGCACGTCCCGCCAGACCGCCGGCACGCTCCCCACCCACGGGCCGCTCTTCGTCGCGCTCCTCGTCTCGACGGTCCTCCTCGTCGGCGCGCTGACCTTCGTCCCCGCCCTCGCCCTCGGGCCGGGCGTCGAGCACCTGCAGCTCTTCTCCTCCTCCCGGTGATCGCATGAGCGTCCCAGCCCGCAACCTCCCGCCGCCGCCCGCCCACGTCGGGGGGCCGCACCCGCCCCTCGGATCCTCCACGGCGGCATCGTCCGCGCCGCGGTGCTCGACTCGTTCCGCAAGCTCCACCCGCGCCACATGGTCCGCAACCCGGTCATGTTCACGGTGGAGGTCGGGAGCGCCTTCACCACCGTGCTGTTCCTCCACGCCCTCCTCACCGGCCACGGCGACGCGGCCCCGGGGTTCGTCCTCGCGGTGACGGTGTGGCTCTGGTTCACCGTCCTCTTCGCCAACTTCGCCGAGGCGGTGGCGGAGGGGCGCGGCAAGGCGCAGGCGGAGACGCTCCGCAAGGCGCGCCGCGACGTGGTCGCGATCCGGCTCGCCTCGGCGTCGCGCGACGCGGCGCGCACCGAGCGTCCTCGCCGGCCGGCTGCGGAAGGGCGACCACGTCCTCGTCGAGGCGGGGGCGATCATCCCCGCCGACGGGGACGTCGTCGAGGGGATCGCCTCGGTGGACGAGAGCGCCATCACCGGCGAGTCGGCGCCGGTCATCCGCGAGAGCGGCGGCGACCGGAGCGCGGTGACCGGCGGCACCCGCGTCCTGTCCGACTGGCTCGTCGTGCGGGTGACCGCCGAGCCCGGCGCGTCGTTCCTCGACCGGATGATCGCCATGGTCGAGGGGGCGAAGCGGCAGAAGACCCCGAACGAGATCGCCCTCGACATCCTCCTCGCCGGCCTCACCATCGTGTTCCTGCTCGCGACGGTGACGCTCCTGCCGTTCTCGGCCTACGCCGTCCGCGCCTCCGGCCAGGGGGCGCCGGTGGGCCTCACCGTCCTCGTCGCCCTCCTCGTCTGCCTCATCCCCACCACCATCGGGGGGCTCCTCTCCGCGATCGGGATCGCCGGCATGGACCGGATGATCCAGGCGAACGTCATCGCCACCTCGGGGCGCGCGGTAGAGGCGGCCGGCGACGTGGACGTGCTCCTCCTCGACAAGACCGGCACCATCACCCTCGGGAATCGCCAGGCCACCGCGTTCCTCCCCGCGGACCGGGGTGCAGGAGCGCGAGCTCGCCGACGCGGCCCAGCTCGCCTCCCTCGCCGACGAGACGCCGGAGGGCGCGGTCCATCGTGGTCCTCGCGAAGGAGCGGTACGGCATGCGCGGCCGCAGGCTCGAGGACTCGGCGCCACCTTCGTGCCGTTCACCGCCCAGACCCGCATGAGCGGCGTCGACCTCGCCCGGACGCTCGCCTGCGCAAGGGCGCCGCTCGACGCGGTCGATCCGCTTCGTCGAGAAGCGAGGGGGGCCGGTTCCCGGAGCCGGTCCGCCGGATCGTCGAGGACGTCGCCCGCCGCGGCGCGACGCCGCTCGTCGTCGCCGACGGCGCCGCGGACCCTCGGCGTGGTCGAGCTGAAGGACGTCGTGAAGGGTGGCATCAAGGAGAAGTTCGCCGAGCTCCGCCGGATGGGGATCCGCACCGTGATGATCACGGGCGACAACCCCCTCACCGCGGCCGCCATCGCCGCCGAGGCCGGCGTCGACGACTTCCTCGCCGAGGCGACGCCCGAGAAGAAGCTCGCGCATATCCGCGAGTAGCAGGCGAAGGGACACCTCGTCGCGATGACCGGCGACGGGACCAACGACGCCCCCGCCCTCGCCCAGGCGGACGTCGCGGTCGCCATGAACACCGGCACGCAGGCGGCGAAGGAGGCCGGCAACATGGTCGACCTCGACTCGAACCCGACCAAGCTCATCCAGGTCGTCGAGATCGGGAAGCAGATGCTGATGACCCGCGGCGCGCTCACCACCTTCAGCATCGCGAACGACGTGGCGAAGTACTTCGCGATCATCCCGGCGGCGTTCGTCGGGACCTACCCGGTGCTCGGCGCGCTCAACGTCATGCGGCTCCACTCGCCGGCGAGCGCGATCCTCTCCGCGGTCATCTTCAACGCCCTCATCATCGTGGCCTCATTCCCCTCGCGCTGCGCGGGATCACCTACCGGCCCGCGCCGGCCTGCGATCATCCTGCGGCGCCACGTCCTCCTCTACGGGGTGGGCGGGCTCCTCGTCCCCTTCGCCGGCATCAAGGTGGTGGACCTCGTCCTCACCGCGCTCCACCTCGCCTGATGGGAGATCGCCATGCTCCGCGCGTCGCTCGTCCTCCTCGCCCTCTTCACGGCCATCACCGGCCTCGCCTACCCGCTGGCGATCACCGGGATCTCCCGGGTCGTGTTCCCACGCCAGGCCGCCGGGAGCCTGGTCGAAGGCCGGGGCGCTCCGGCCGGCTCGTCCCTCGTCGGCCAGCCGTTCTCGGACCCGCGCTGGTTCTGGGGCCGCCCGTCCGCGACCGCGCCGGTGCCGTACGAGGGCCGGGCCTCGAGCGGCTCGAACCTCGGCCCCACGAACCCGGCGCTCCTCGACGCGGTGAAGGCCCGCGTCGCGGCGCTCCGCGCGGCCGACCCCGGCAACGACGCCCCCGTGCCGGTCGACCTCGTGACCGCGTCGGGGAGCGGCCTCGATCCGCACATCTCCCCCGCCGGCGCGCCTCTACCAGGTCCGGCGCGTCGCGCGCGCCCGAGGGCTGCCCGAGGCGCGGGTGCGGGCCCTGGTCGAGGCGCGCGTCGAGCGGCCGCTCGCGCTGCTCGGGCCGCCGTACGTGAACGTGCTCGAGCTGAACCTCGCCCTTGACGCGACTCGCCCCTTGATGTCTCACTCGCGGCCGTGAGCGCGAGCGTCCCGCCCGAGCGGCCGGACCCCGACGCGCTCCTCGCGCCGGGTCACGGCCGAGGAGCAGCGTCAGGCGCGCGCGCAGCTCAAGGTCTTCTTCGGCTTCGCCCCGGGCGTCGGCAAGACCTACCGCATGCTGCAGGTCGCGCGCGACCTCGTCGCCGAGGGCGTCGACGTGGTGGTCGGCGCCAGTCGAGACCCACGGCCGCTACGACACCGCCGGGCTGCTGCTCGGCCTCGAGGTGCTGCCGCGCCGCAGCGTCGCCTACCGCGGCCGGGTCCTCGAGGAGTTCGACCTCGACGCCGCGCTGGCGCGGCGCCCGAGGATCCTGCTCCTCGACGAGCTCGCCCACACCAACGCGCCCGGCTCGCGCCACGCCAAGCGCTGGCAGGACGTGCTCGAGCTGCTCGACGCGGGGATCGACGTCTACACCACCCTCAACGTGCAGCACGTCGAGAGCCTGAACGACGTCGTCGCGCAGATCACCCGCGTGCAGGTGCGCGAGACGGTGCCCGACTCCATCCTCGAGCGCGCGGACGAGATCGAGCTCGTGGACATCGCCCCGGAGGAGCTGCTCGAGCGGCTGCGCGAGGGGAAGGTGTACCTCCCCGACCAGGCGGAGCGCGCCGCGCGAGCACTTCTTCCAGCGCGGAAACCTGCTCGCGCTGCGCGAGCTCGCGCTGCGGCGCACGGCGGAGCGCGTGGACGCGGACGTGCTCGCCTGGCGCGAGGAGCACGGCGTCGACGCGCCCTGGGCGACCACCGAGCGCATCCTCGTCTGCGTCGGGCCCGGCGCCGGACTCGGCGCGGCTGGTCCGCGCGGCGCGGCGCATGGCCGCGGGGCTGCGCGCGCCCTGGATCGCCGCGGCGGTCGAGGAGACCGGCGCGCCCGCCGCTCGGCGACGAGGACCGGGACCGCCTCGAGTCGCACCTGCGGCTCGCCGAGTCGCTCGGGGCGCAGGTGGTCCGGCTGACCGGCCGGAGCGATCTCGGAGGCGGTCCTCGAGTTCGCACGCCGCCGCAACGTGACGCGCATCGTGCTCGGCAAGCCGCCGCCACCCCCGGCTGCGCGACGTCCTGCGCGGCTCGCTCGTCGACGAGATCGTCCGCGGGCAGCGGCGACATCGACGTGCACGTCATCTCCGGCGACGCGGGGCCGGAGCGGGCCCGCCGAGACGCCGGCGGCGCCGGCCCCGCTCGTCGATCACCTCCGGGCGGTGGCCATCGTGGCGGTCACGACCGCCGTCGCCCTCGGGGTGCAGGCCCTCGTCTCGGTGCCCGACATCGAGATGCTGTTCCTCCTCGGGGTCATGATCGCGGCGATCACCTGCGGCCGCGGCGCGTCGATCCTCGCGGCGCTCCTCGCGGTGGTCGCCTACGACTTCTTCTTCGTGCCGCCGGCGTTCACGTTCGCGGTCGCCGACGTGCGGTACTTCCTCACCTTCGCGATGATGTTCGGCGTGGGCGTCGTGATGGGCACCCTCGCCCGCCGGCTGCGGGACCAGCAGCAGGCGGCGGTCGGGCCGCGAGCGGACCACCTCCGCGCTCTACGCGCTCTCGCGCGAGCTGGGGGCCGCCCTCGACGCGCAGGGGGTGGCGGCGGTGTGCGTCCGCGCGGTGGCGGAGGCCTTCGACGCGCGCGTCATCCTGCTCGGGCGTCGCGAGCGCGACGACCTCGTCCCGCTCGCCGCCTCGCCGCGGGACGCCTCCCTCGAGCCGGCGGAGCTCGCGGTGGCGCGCTGGGTCCTCGAGCACGGCTCCGCGGCGGGCGTGGGCACCGAGACCCTCCCCGGCGAGCGGGTGCTGTGCATCCCGCTCCGGACCTTCGGCGACGTCCTCGCCGTCCTCGCGCTGCGGCCCTCCCGGGAGCGCGGGCTCACCGCGCAGCAGCGGAGCTTCCTGGAGGCGCTCGTGCGCCAGACCGCGCTCGCCCTCGACCGGGTCGAGCTCGCCGACGAGGCCCGCCGCGCCGCGCTCCGCGCCAAGACCGAGGAGCTCCGGAGCGGGCTCCTCTCCGCCGTCTCGCACGACCTGCGAACTCCGCTCGCGGCGATCACCGGCGCGGGCACGATGCTCCGCGACGAGGCAGCCCTCGACCCGGCGCTCCGGCGGGAGCTCGTCGAGACCGTCTGCGACGAGGCGGAGCGGCTCGAGCGGCTCGTCTCCAACCTCCTCGACATGACCCGCCTCGACTCCGGCGCGGTCGAGCCGCGCCGCGAGTGGGTCCCGCTCGTGGAGGTGATCGGGTCGGCGCTCACCCGCCTCGAGCGCCGCCTCGGCGGCCGCCCGGTCACGACCACCCTCGCGGAGGAGGTCCCCCTCCTGTCCATCGACCCGGTGCTGGTCGAGCAGCTCTTCGTGAACCTCCTCGAGAACGCCGCGAAGTACACCCCGCCCGGCTCGCCCATCGAGATCCGGGCGTCGCGGGAGGGCGGCACCATCGTGGTGGAGGTCGCGGACCGCGGCCCGGGTCTGCCCTCCGGGGCCGAGGAGCGCGTGTTCGAGCGGTTCTTCCGGGGCGCCCACACCACCGTCCGCGGCGTGGGGCTCGGGCTCCCGATCTCCCGCGCCATCGCCCAGGCCCACGGGGGCCGCCTCGCCGCCGCGAACCGTCCCGGCGGCGGTGCGGTCTTCCGGCTCACGTTGCCGCTGCCGGCGGGCGTCCCGCCGGCGACGAGCGAGGCCCCGGACGCCGGAGGAGGTGCGCCGGCATGACCGCAGGCGGCGAGCCCCTCGTCCTCGTCGTCGAGGACGACGCGCAGGTGCGGCGCTTCCTCCGCGCCGCCCTCTCCTCCCACGCCTTCCGCCTCGTGGAGGCCGGGACGGTGCGGGAGGCCGAGCAGCTCGCGACGAGCCACAACCCGGACGTCTACCTCCTCGATCTCGGGCTGCCGGACGGCGACGGCGTGGACCTCGCGCGCCGGCTGCGGGAGTGGACGCGGGCGCCGATCATCGTCCTCTCCGCCCGCGGCCGCGAGGAGGACAAGGTGAACGCCCTCGACGCGGGAGCGGACGACTACCTGACCAAGCCCTTCGGCGTGAACGAGCTCCTCGCCCGGCTCCGGGTCGCGCTGCGCCACACCCAGGCCACGCCCGCGGGCGATCCGGTCCTCGAGGCCGGGCCGCTCCGGGTCGACCTCGCCCGCCGCGAGGTGACCGTGGAGGGGCGCGAGGTCCGGCTCACCCCCACGGAGTTCAAGCTCCTCGCCCTCCTCGCCCGGCACGCCGGGAAGGTCCTCACCCACCGGCAGATCCTGAAGGAGGTCTGGGGGCCGAACGCGACCGAGGCCCACTGGGTCCGCGTGCACATGGCGGAGCTGCGCAAGAAGGTGGAGGCCGATCCCGCGAGGCCCCGCCTGCTCGTCACCGAGCCGGGCGTAGGGTACCGGCTGCGCGACCGGGTCGATCCGTAGCTTCGAGGCATGGCCGCACAGCGCGACGTCGCTGTCCTCGTCGGGAGCCTCAGGAAGGAGTCGTACACCCGCAAGATCGCCCTCGCGATCGCGGACCTCGCCCCGCCCTCGCTGCGGCTCGAGGTCGTCGAGATCCGGGGCTGCCGCTCTACGACCAGGACCTCGAGACCGAGCGCCCGCCCGCGCCCTGGGCCTCGTTCCGCGCCCGGATTGCCCGCGCCGACGCGGTCCTGTTCGCGACCCCGGAGTACAACCGGTCGGTGCCGGGCGTCCTCAAGAACGCCATCGACGTGGGCTCGCGGCCGTACGGGAAGGCGGCCTTCACCGGCAAGCCCGCGGCGGTGGTGAGCGTCTCGCCGGGCGCCCTCGGCGCCTTCGGCGCGAACCACCACCTCCGCCAGTCCCTCGTCTTCCTCGGGATGCCGGCGATGGCCCAGCCCGAGGTCTACGTCGGGAACGTGGCCTCGCTCCTCGACCCGCAGGGGAAGCTCGCGAACGACTCGACCAGGACCTTCCTCCGGCAGTTCGTCGAGGCCTTCGCCGCCTGGATCGAGCGGGCGCGGGCGTGAGGCCGCGGGGGCGTCAGGACCCGGGCGCGGCCGCCGCGCCGACCCGCGCCGCCGCACCTCGGGGCGGCCTCAGCGCGTGCGCCGCGCGACTCCGACCGCCTCGGAGGTGTAGATTGCGAGGGCGATCCAGATGCAGGCGAACGCGACCCGGTGCGCCGGCCCGAGCGGCTCGCCGAAGACCGCCACCGCGATCGTGAACTGGATGGTCGGGTTCAGGTACTGGAGCAGGCCCACCGTCGCGAGCCGCAGCCGCCGGACGCCGACGGCGAACCACATGAGCGGCACGGCGGTGATGACGCCGCTGGCGGTGAGGAGCGCGGTCCGGCCGGGCGTGTCGAGGAAGTGGCTCCTCCCCGAGAGGCCGAGGACCCCGAGCCAGGCGAGCGCGAACGGCGCGAGGACCACCACCTCGGTGAGGAGCCCGACCGTCGCGTCGACGGGCACGCGCTTGCGGATGAGCCCGTAGAGCCCGAAGGTCACGGCGAGCGACAGCGCGACCCACGGGAAGCGGCCGGCGCGCACCACGAGGAACAGGACGCCGACGGCGGCGAGGGCGATGGCGACGACCTGGCGCCTCGAGAGCGGCTCGCGCAGGAAGACGACGCCGAGCAGGACCGAGACGAGCGGGTTCACGAAGTAGCCGAGGCTCGCGTCGAGGACGTGCTCGGCGTTCACCGCCCAGATGTAGATGAGCCAGTTGGTCGAGATGAGTGTCGCCGAGACCGCGAGCCGCCCGACGACCCCGGGCGACAGCTGGCGGCGCACCTCCGGCCAGTGCCGCCGCGCGGTGACGAGGAGCAGCATGAACGCGGCGGACCAGGAGATCCGCTGCGCGAGGATCTCCGGCGCGGAGACGCCGGCGAGCGCCCGGAAGTAGAGGGGGAAGGTTCCCCAGACGACGTAGGCGCCCGCCGCGAACGCGACGCCGCCCCACGCGGCCCCGGTCCCCTCTCGTCCCGACACGATGCTCCCGTTCTCGCCGCGCGCGGGCGGCTGCCGCGCAGGGCGGCAGACGCGTGGCTAGTGCCCGGCCCCGCGGCGGCGACGGCGGCGGCGCCCGTTCGGTGGAGCTCCGCCCTTCGGCCCCGCCGCCGGCGCGGCCGGGCTCGACCGAGGTGCCGCTCCCGCGGGCGACGGCCCTCTCGGCGAAACGAGCGGCGCCCTCACGATGCGGACGACCTCGGGCGCCGGCCGCGGACGGCCCGCGCCGCCGCGCTCTCGGCGGGGGTCACCCTGCGGCTGCCCGCGCCGTCCCGGCCCCGGCGCGCCGTGCGGGCCCCGTTGCTCCGGGCGCCCGCCGTCCCGGCGTGCCTCGTGCGACGGCGACGGCGACGGCTGCGCCGAGCCGCCCCTGCGGCGCTCGTCCCGCCTCGCGCCGGGGTGCGGGGGCGCGCGCTGCGGGCCCTGCTGCCCCCCCTGCTGGCCGTGCTGCCCCTGCTGGCCGTGCTGCCCCTGCTGGCCGTGCTGCCCCTGCTGGCCGTGCTGCCCCTGCTGGCCGTGCTGCCCCTGCTGCCGGTGCTGGCCGTGCCCGCCGCGATCCGGCCGACCACCGCCGGCGGCGCCCTGTGCCTCTCGCGGCGGATGGGCACGCGGGGGAGGCTCCTTGCCGGTCGGGACGAAGTCCGGCGCGAGCTCGCGGCGCACGTAGGCGCGCCAGATCTCGTGGGCATCGCCCGCGGAGGCAGCGAGGGCGGGGGCGAGGTGCGCGAAGAAGCGGTGCAGGTTCTCGAGATCTCGCCTGAAGTACCCCTCGGCCTGGCTGTTGTGGGCTGCGCCGACCACCTGGGGAAAGTCGATGACGACCGGGCCGTGCGCGCCCACGAGCACGTTGTACGGCGAGAGGTCGCCGTGGATGAGGTCGCAGCAGAGCATCCGGATGGCCTGGCCGCGCAGGTCGGCGTACAGCGCGGCGGCGTCCTCCGGGCGGACGTGGGCGTCGATGAGCCGCGGCGCGGGCTGCCCGTGTGCGTCGAGGACGAGCTCCATGAGGAGCACCCCCTCGTAGAACACGACGGGGCGCGGGACGCGGACGCCGGCGGCGTGGAGCGCGTGCAGCGCGTCCGCCTCCTTCGTCTTCCACGCCTCTTCCGACGCGGCGCGTCCGAACCGGCTGCCGCGATCCATCGCGCGCTGCGTGCGCGTGTCGCGGACCTGGCGCCCCTCGCGGTAGCCCGCGTCGTTCTTGAAGCTGCGGACGTCGCGGGCCTTGTAGACCTTCGCCGCGATCGCCTCGCCCCGGTGGCGAACGATCCAGAGGTCCGCCTCCTTGCCGCTCTTCAGGCGTGCGACGACCTCGTCGATGACGCCGTCGGCGAGGAGCGGCCCGAGGGGATTGGAGCGGCCGTGCACGATGGGTGCGTCCCGCGCCCGCTACTTCTTCTCGCCGCCGGGTGCGCCGCTCGCCGGCCCGGGGGATCCCCCGCCCGAAGGACGGCCGCCACCGCCGGGGCCGCGCCCGCCACCCGGACCGCGGCCGCCGCCCGGGCCGCGGCCAGCGCCGCCGGGGCCACCGCCACCGGGGCCTCGCGGCCCGCCGAAGCCTGGCCGGCCGCCGCGCCCCTCCTTCTTGCGGTCCTCGCGGAGCGAGTCCATCGAGAAGCCACCGGACGCCGGCGCGCCCTTCCCGCTGCCGGCACCGCCACGCCCGCCGCCGCCACCACCGCCACCACCGCGGCCGCCGCGCCCGCCCCGGCCGCCGCGCTCCTCGCGGCCGCCGCCGGTCGACTGGCGCATCGACTGCGGGAAGACGTCGACGACGTACTGGTGCTCGCCCGTGGTCGCCGCGCCGGAGATCTTCTCCTCGACGCCGAACACGCGCACGAGTCGGACGTCGGCGGCGCGCCGGCCGACGATCTCCACCGCGGCGCGGAGCATCGCGAGCCGGTCGCCGGAGAGGCCGGTCGCCTTCGCGACCGCCTCATCGAGTGCGGCCTTCACCGCCTCGCTCTCGGCGGGCTTCGCGGGCTCCCGCTTCGCGACCTCGGCCTTCGCAGGCGGCGCCGCCGCCACCGGCGCGTCGGTCGTCGCGGCCTCCTCGGGGGCGGGCGCCTCCGTCGTCGCGGCCTCCTCGGAGGCGGGCGCGTCGCCGGCCGGCGCGGCCTCGCCCGCGGCGGCTTCGCCCGCGGGCGCGGCCGCCTCGGCGGCGGCCGGAGCCTCCTCCTTCGCGGGCGCGGGCGCCGGCGAGGCGCCGGCGAAGGCGCCTCCTCGGCGGGGAGCGAACGCCGCGCCTCGGCGACGGCGGCCGCGGCCATCCGGATCAGGGAACCGCTCAGCTCGGTCAGGGTCTTCATTTGCGTTCCTTTACACGGTCCGGCCGCGCAGGGGAAAGCCCCCGGCGGCCGGAAGTTCGAGCAGGTGCCCGCCCGGGCGTGTCCTACTTCTCGTCGTCGTCGCCCGCGCCGAGCAGCGCCGCGAGCCCCGGGCCCGTCTTGCCGCTGCCGAGCTTGCGGACCGAGTCCAGGTGGTGGAGCAGCAGGGCGCGGTTGTCGCCCACCGACAGGTTCTGCATCTCGAGCGCGCCGATGCGGTCCTCGGGGGTGAAGGCCGGCTCCTCCACGCGCTCCATCGAGAGCTTGTCGGGGGCGTAGCTCATGTACTCGCGCCCGCGTGTTCGAGGATCGTGTAGTCGTCGCCGCGGCGCAGCTCGAGCGTCACCGTCGCCGGTGACCGCGGGGGCGATCCAGCGCGTGAGCGCGTCCTTGAGCATCATCGCCTCCGGGTCGTACCACTTGCCCTCGTAGAGCAGCCGGCCGAGGCGGCGCCCCAGCGTGACGTAGAGGTCGAGCGTGTTCTCGTTGTGGATCGCCGAGAGCAGCCGCTCGTACACGATGTGGAGGAGCGCCATGCCCGGGCGCCTCGTAGATGCCGCGGCTCTTGGCGTCGATGACCCGGTTCTCGATCTGGTCGCTCATGCCGAGGCCGTGGCGGCCGCCGATCCGGTTCGCCTCGAGGAACAGCTCGTAGAGCGAGCCGAAGCGCTTGCCGTTGAGCGTCGGTCGGGACGCCCTGCTCGAAGACGACCGTGACCTCCTCCGGCTGCGATCTGCGACCTCGGGCTTCCAGTGCGCGACGCCCATGATCGGGGTCGACGATGCGCATGCCCTTGTCGAGGTGCTCGAGGTCCTTCGCCTCGTGCGTCGCGCCGAGCACGTTCGCGTCGGTGGAGTAGGCCTTCTCGGTGCCCATCTTGTAGGGGAGCTTGCCGGCGCTCGAGGTACTCGCTCATCTCCTTGCGCCCGCCGAAGGCGGTCACGAACGCCTGGTCGAGCCACGGCTTGTAGATCTTCAGCGTCGGGGTCGACGAGGATGCCGTAGCGGTAGAAGCGCTGGATGTCGTTGCCCTTGTGCGTCAGCCGTCGCCGAAGACGTGCACGCCGTCCTCGCGCATCGCCGCACGATGGCGGTCGTCGGTCACCGCGCGGCCGAGCGGCGTGGTGTTGAAGTACTTCTTGCCGCCGGTCGAGAGGTGGAACGCGCCGCACTGGATCGCGGCGATGCCCTCGCGCACCATCGCCTCGCGGCAGTCGACGAGGCGCGCCTTCGTCGCGCCGTGCTGAGAGCGCGATGGGCGGGATGTCCGCCGGGTTCGCCTCGTCGGGCTGCGCGAGGTCCGCGGTGTACGCGTGCACGTCCATGCCCTGCTCGGACAGCCAGGCGACGGCGCAGCGCGTGTCGAGGCCGCCGCGAGAAGGCGATGCCGAGCGCGGGTGCCCTTGGGCGGGAGCGACTTGTAGATGCGGCTCATGCCGGCGGGAGTTAGCAGAGATTCCGCCCGGGTTCCAGCGGTGCGTGACCTCCGGGACCGGCGAGCGGCCGCCCGCTGCGCAGCGCCCGAGGTGAAAGAACTCCAACTCGGAGACGCCCCCGCCCCGCGCCCCTCCGGAGTCGGGCGATCGGCCCCGTTCTGGGGCAAGCTACCGGGGCGGGGCTGCCTGCGCGCGTCCCGCGGAGGCGAGAGGCATGGCGATCGTGAATTCCAGGCGGGGCGTCATCGGCATCCTCACCGGCGGCGGGGACGTCCCGGGGCTCAACCCCGCCATCCGCGCGGTCACCATCGCGGCGCGCCGCGAGGGCTACGAGGTCGTCGGCATCCGCAAGGGCTGGAGCGGTCTCGTCGAGATGATCCCCGACAAGCAGGCCGACAACTCCGAGCACTACCAGGTCCTCACGCCGGAGGTCGTCAACAAGGCGGGTCGCACCGGCGGCACCTACCTCCACACCTCGCGGACGCGACCGAGCAACATGCGCAAGGCCGACGTCCCCGCCCACCTGCGCGAGACCTACGGCGCGGAGAAGAACGACCTCACGCCGGTCGTCCTGAAGAACCTCGAGTTCCTCGGGGTCGACTACCTCATCCCCATCGGCGGCGACGACACGCTCTCCTACGGCGTCGAGCTCTACCGCAAGGGCCTGAAGGTCATCGCGATCCCGAAGACGATGGACAACGACGTCCCCGGGACCGACTACTGCATCGGCTTCTCCACCTGCGTCACCCGCACCATCGAGATGACGAACCGCCTGCGCACGAGCGCCGGGTCCCACGAGCGGTTCCTGGTGATGGAGGTCTTCGGGCGGTACGCCGGGTTCACCGCGCTCCTGCCGACCATGGCGGGCGCCGCGCACCGCTGCGTCATCCCCGAGGCCCAGTTCGACATGGAGAAGCTCACCGAGATCATGGTCGAGGACCGCAACCGGAACCCGTCCAAGTACTCGGTGCTCATCGTCTCCGAGGGGGCGATGTTCAAGGGCGGCGACATGGTGTTCCAGAACGAGATGAAGGACGCCTACGGGCACGCGAAGCTCGGCGGGATCGGAGACATCGTCTCGGCCCACCTCCACGACCTCTCGGCCAAGTACAACGGCGGCCGGAAGATCGAGACCATCACCCAGAAGCTCGGGTACCTCGTCCGCGGCGGCGACCCCGACGCCATCGACTCCATCGTGCCGATGGCCTACGGCAACCTCGCCCTCGACCTCATCCTGAAGGGAATCCACGGCCGGCTCGTCGTGCTCAAGAACGGCCGCTACGACAACGTCCCCCTCGACGTCGTCACCTCCACGAAGAAGGTCGTGAACGTGAAGAAGCACTACGACGTCGAGCGGTACCGGCCGCACTACCGCAGCTTCGAGATGAAGCCGCTGTTCCTGGTGACGAGCGAGGAATAGCACCGTCGTCCACCCCGAACCCTCGGGCCCGGGCCTGGCTCCCACGCCCCATGAGACCGAACCCCCGCCCGATCCGCGCCCTCGCGGCCGCGGTCGCGCTCGCAGCCGCCGGCTGCTCCGCGTCCGGGTCCGGCACCGCCCCCGCCGCCCCGGTCACCCCGGCCGGCGACGGCCAGCCTCGCCTCGTGTTCTTCATGAACCCGAACGGCGCGCCGTGCCAGCTGCAGGACCAGGTGCTGCGCGGGATGGCCTCCGAGCTCTCCGGGAAGATCACCGTCGTGTACCTCCGCACCACCGTGCCCGCCGAGATCCCGTTCTTCGAGCGGTTCGGGGTCCGGTCGCTCCCGCAGCTCCTCCTCGTCGACGGCGCCGGGCGCGAGGTGCGCCGCGCCACCCCGGGCATCCAGCCGGCCGACGCGATCCGGCGGCTGGTCGGGATCTAGGGATGGACATCGCCGCGTCGACGCTCGCGCTCTCGTTCGGCGCCGGGCTCGCGAGCGTCGCGAGCCCCTGCGTCCTCCCGGTCGTCCCGCTCCTGGTCGCCGGCACCGCCGAGGACGACCGCGCCCGCCCCGCGCTGATCGTCTCGGGGCTGGCGGCGAGCTTCGTCGGGATGGGGGTCCTGACGAGCCTCTTCGGCGCGGCGATCGGCCCCGCCGTGCCGCGCCTCGAGAAGGCGGTCGGGGTGCTCGTCGTCGCCTCCGGCGTGCTCCTCCTCGCGGACGTGAACGTGTTCAAGCGGCTCGCGTGGCTGCAGCGGATCGGCCCGGCCGCCGGCGGGCGCTGGTCGGGGCTCGTGCTCGGCCTCTCTCTCGGCCTCGTCTGGATCCCCTGCGTCGGACCGATGCTCTCGGGCGTGCTCGCGACGGTCGCGACGCAAGGCTCGCTCGCGACCGGGGTCGTGCTCCTCGTCGCCTACTCCGCGGGGTTCGCGATCCCGATGCTCCTCGTCGGCTACGGCTCGCAGGCGCTCCGGCAGAAGGTCCGGGCCGTCGCGGCCCGCCCCCTCGTCGTCCGCTGGGTCTCGGGGCTCCTGCTCGTCGCCTTCGGCGCCGTGATCCTCGAGAAGGGGATGCTCTTCGCCGGGATGTGACGCGGGCGGCCGCTTCCGTTAGGTGAGCGGGAGCGGGGTCGAACGATGGCGACCGGCAGCGCGATCGAGACCGTGGAGGTCGGCGCCGGCGTGCGCCTCGCCGTCTCGATCGCGGGCGACGTCCTCGCCCTCGCCGACCGGCTCGGCCTCGACCGCTTCGCCGTCGTCGGGCACGACTGGGGCGGCACGGTGGGCTACCTCCTCGCGGCGGACCACCTCGACCGGGTCACCGCGCTCGTCGTGGAGGAGGAGCTCCTCCCCGGCAGCGGCGAGCGCCTGCCGGACCCGGGCCGCGCGCCGCGCTACCCCCCGCTCACGAGCAGCGGCCGCGCCGCCTCGACGAACGGCCGCGCCGCCTCGTCGAACCTCGCCCGCTTCGCGCGCAGCTCGTTCACGAGCTCGAGCCCGGTCCGGTGGCACGGGGGCAGCTCGGCGTCGGTCTTCCCGAGCGGCGTCGTGCGCTCGCCCCAGCGCACCACGTGGGCGCACCAGGTGAGCCCCGCGCCGAAGGCCGGGAGGAGCAGCGTCGCGCCGGGGGCGACCCGGCCCTCCTCGAGGGCCTCGACGAGCGCCACCGGCACCGTCGCCGCCGACATGTTCGCGTACCGGTGGACGTTCACGAACACCTTCTCCGGCGGGACCCCGAGCCGCTTCCCGACCGCGTCGATGATCCGGCGGTTCGCCTGGTGCGGGACGACGAGGTCCACGTCCTTCGGCGCGAGGCCGCGCTTCGCGAGGGCCTCCTCCCCGGCCTGCGCCATCCCCACCACCGCGCGGCGGAAGATCTCCTGCCCGTCGAAGTTCCAGCGGGTGTGGCCGTAGGGCAGGCCCAGGTTCGCGTACTTCGCGCCGATGCCGCGGATGTCGAGGGCGCCGCGGGACTCGCCGTAGCAGCCGAGCCGCTCGGCGAGGAGCCCCTCCTCGCGGTCCGTCGCCTGGATCACCACGGCGCCGCAGCCGTCGCCGAAGAGGACGGCGGTGTTCCGGTCCGTCCAGTCGAGGAACGGCGTCGGGACCTCCGCCCCGACGACGAGCGCGGTCCGGATGACCCCGGTCCGGACGAGCGCCGTGGCGGACGAGAGGCCGTACAGGAACGACGTGCAGGCGGTGTTCACGTCCATCGCCCCCGCGTTCCTCGCCCCGAGGCGTCGCTGCACCCCGGAGGCGACGTTCGGCGCGAGCTCGTCGCCGATGGTCGAGCCGAGGACGACGAGATCGAGGTCCTCCGCCGCGATCCCGGCGCACGCGACCGCCCGCGCCGCGGCGACGAACGCGAGCTCGCCGAGGGGGACGTGCGACACCCGCCGCTCCTTCATCCCGGTGCGGCTGGTGATCCACTCGTCGTCCGTCTCGAGGAAGGTCGCGAGGTCCTGGTTCGTGAGGATCGCCGGGGGCAGGCACTTGCCCCACCCGGTGATGGCCGCGTGTCTCGTCATCTGGAGGCGCTCTCCTTCTCCGGGGGCGGCCCTGCGCGGTCGACGCCGTAGAGCTCCGCGATGAGCGGCGCGAACTTCTCGTAGATCGTCTTGCGGCGGACCTTCATGGTGGCGGTGACCTCGTTGTCGTCGTGATCGAGCTCCTTGTCCAGCAACCTGAAGGCGCGGACCTGCTCGACCGGGGCGAGCCCCTCGTTCGCCCGATCGATCTCCGCGGCGACGAGGTCCCGGATCTCCGGGAGGCGGGAGAGGCTCTTGAAGTTGGTGTACGGGAGCCGGCGCTCGGTCGCCCATTGCCCGACGTTCTCGAAGTCGATCTGCACGAGGGCGGCGAGGAACCTCTCGCCGTCCCCCACCACCACCGCCTCCTTCACGTAGGGCGAGACCTTGAGCGCGTTCTCGACGAGAGAGGGCGAGACGTTCTTCCCCCCCGCGGTGACGAAGATCGCCTTCTTGCGGTCGACGATCCGGAGCTGGCCATCCGGGTCCTGCTCCGCCACGTCGCCGGAGTGGAGCCAGCCGTCCCGGATCGTGGCCGCGGTCGCCTCCGGGTCGCGGTAGTAGCCGGCGAACACCGTGTCGCCGCGCTTCAGGAGCTCGCCGTCCGGCGCGAGGCGGAACTCGAGGTCCGGGACGGCGCGCCCCACCGTCCCGAGCCGCACCTCCCCCTCGCGCTGCACGAAGGAGAAGCCCGTGCACTCCGTCATCCCGTACCCCTCCCGCACCGGGATGCCGAGGGCGTGGAAGAACCGGAGCACCTCGGGGGAGACCGCGGCGGCCGCCGTGAAGGTGAGCCGGGCCCGCCGGAGCCCGACGAAGTTCTGGAGGGCCCGCAGGACGAGGAGGTACGCGGCGAACCGGAGGACGCGCAGGAGCGGCCCTGGCGAGTCGCCGGCGAGGAGGGCCTCCGCGTGCCGCCGCCCGACCGCCACCGCCCATCCGTAGAGGGCGCGCCGCCAGCGGGCCGCCTCCTGCATCTTCACGACGATGGAGGCCTGGAGCTTCTCCCAGATCCGCGGGACGCCGAGGAAGACCGACGGCGCGAGCTCCCGGAGGTCCTCCTGGATCGTCCGGATCGACTCGGCGAAGTTCACGTGCATGCCGAGGTGGAGCGGGAGGAACACCGAGAAGATCTGCTCGGCGACGTGGCAGAGCGGCAGGTAGCTCACGACGCCGTCGCCGGCCCGGATCCCGGTCGCGACCGCGGCCGCCCGCGCCTGGGCGAGGACGTTGCGGTGCGTGATCATCGCGCCCTTGGGGGACCCGGTCGTTCCGGAGGTGTAGATGAGGAAGCAGACGTCGGCGGCGGCCGTCGCGTCGACGAGCGTGTCGAACAGCCCCGGCTCGCGGCCGTCGAGCTCGGCGCCGCGCCGCTCCACCTCCTCGAAGGAGAGCAGCCGCGGGTCGGCGTAGTTCCGGAGCCCCTTCCCATCCGCCACCACGACGTGACGGAGCCGCGGCAGCTCCGCGGCGACCTCCAGGATCTTGTCCACCTGCTCCTGGTCCTGGCACACGACCACCGACGCCTCCGAGTGGGCGACGACGTACTTGACCTCCTGGGCCGGGCTGGTCGGGTACACCCCCACGCCGACCGCGGAGGCGCTCATCGCGCCGAGCTCCGCCCATACCCACTCGCGGCAGTTCTCCGAGAGGATCGCGACCTTGTCCCCGCGCTTCACGTCGAGCGAGACGAGGCCGAGGCAGAAGCGGCGGACGTGGCCGAGGTAGCCCTCCCAGGTGACGCGCTGCCAGATGCCGTACTCCTTCTCCCGGAGCGCCACCTCGCCGGGCGCCTCCGCGGCGCGACGCCGGAGGAGCTTCGGGAGGGTCTCGCTCACGACAGCCACCGCTTCCTCCGCTTGTAGTGCTTCACCTCGCGGTAGCTCTTGCGCTTCCCGCCGCGGCGCCCGAGGTAGAACTCCTGGACATCCCGGTCCTCCCGCAGCCGCTCCACCGGTCCGTCGAGGACGATCTTCCCGGACTCGAGGATGTAGCCGTAGGACGCGACGTCGAGGGCGATGGCGGCGTTCTGCTCGACGAGCAGGATCGTGGTGCCGCGCTCGACGTTGATGCGCCGGATGATCCCGAAGATCTCCTCGACCAGGAGCGGGGACAGCCCCAGGGACGGCTCGTCGAGGAGCATGAGGTCCGGCCGCGCCACCAGGGCGCGGCCGATCGCGAGCATCTGCTGCTCGCCGCCGGAGAGGTGGCCGGCGAGGGCGCGCCGCCGCTGCACGAGGCGAGGGAAGTAGGAGAACACCTCGGCCAGATCCTCGGCGAGCCCCCCGCGGCCGCGCCGCGCGTAGGTCGCGCAGCGCAGGTTCTCCTCCACGGTGAGCTCCTCGAAGACGTGCCGCCCCTCCCGCACCTGGAAGACGCCGCGGCGGGCGATCTGGTGCGGGAGGAGGCGGGCGAGGTCCTCGCCGCGGTAGCGGACGGCGCCGGCCTCGATGGCGCCGTCCTCGAGCGGCAACAGGCCGGAGATCGCCTTGAGCGTCGTCGTCTTGCCGGCGCCGTTCGAGCCGAGGAGCGCGACGATGCGCCCCGCGGGCACGGCGAGCGACAGCCCCTTCAGCACCTGGACGGTGTGGTGGTAGACGACCTCGAGGTTGTTGACCTCGAGCAGCGGCGGGGCCTCCGGCGACATCGCTTTCACTTCACGTAGATCCAGTCGGAGGCCGGCTCGAAGATCCCCTTCTGGACGTTGGCCCGGTAGACCCGGCCGACGCCGGCCTTGTTGCCCGCGAAGGTGACCTTGCCGGTGACGCCGCCGGTGTCCCAGTCCTTGATGGTCGCCAGCGCGTCCTTGAGGTTGTCGCCGGTGACGGGCTTCCCCGCCGCGACCACCCGCCGGATCGCCTCGACGTAGACCATCCCGGTGAACCAGCCCTGGATGTACGAGTTCGGCCGGTACTTCTCGCCCGGGTGGGCCTTCTCCTGGAACTTCCGGAGCGCGACGATGCCGGGGGCATCCTCGTAGTAGTAGCCGTAGGGGTTCACGCCCATGTAGCCCTCGGCGTCGGGCCCGAGCTTCTCGATGATCCCCTTGTCCATCGACCAGAAGGTCGACATGAAGGTCGTCTGCAGGCCGTGGTCGCGCGCCGCCCGGATCACCTCGGGGATGGGCGCGAGGACGTACCCCTGGAAGATGACGTAGTCCGGCTGCGCCTTCTTGAGGGCGAGGACCTCGGTCGTGACGTCGACCGCCCCGACCTTCGTCACCACCTCGGCGACCACGTCGATCCCGAGGTCCTTCGCGCGGACCTTGGCGGCGGCGATGGGGTCCTTGCCGAACTCGGTGTCGCTGTAGAAGAAGGCGACCTTCGGCTTCACCCCCTTCTTGGCGCTCTTCGCGACGTACTCGAGGAGGATGTTGAACATGTCCGAGTACGTCGGCCCGGGCACGAAGGTGTACGGGTGCGACCTCGGATCGGCGAGCTCCGACGAGAAGGACGCGGAGCTGTAGAGCACCTTGTAGCGGCTGTTCAGCTCCGGTCCGATCGCCTTGCCGAGCCCGGTCGACTCGCCGTACATGATCACGGGCGAGTGCTGCGCCATGATCTTCTTGAACGTGGCGACCGCCTTCTCGGTGTCGTAGCCGCTGTCCTCGTAGACGTAGACGAGCTTCTTGCCCTTCACGAGCCCCTGCTCGTTCGCGTAGGCGATGTAGTCGCCCAGGCCGGCGTTGATGTGGACCCCGGCGAAGGCGAACCGCCCGGTGATCGGCTGGCAGGCGCCGATCGTGATCTCGTCCGGCCCCGCGGCCCGCGCCGCGAGCGTCGCACCCGCGAGCAGCGCCGCCACCACGACCCTCTGGATCTTCGACGTCATCGGTGCACCTCCGTGTCCATCGTTCACTTCGGGAACGGCCACAGCGCGAAGAAGCGGCGGCTGCGGGCGACGAGCTCGGCGAGGCCGTGGGGCTCGAAGACGAGGAACCCCACGATCATCGCGCCGAACACGATGTCCCGCATCGGGTGGACGAAGGTCATGGCGTCCGGGGCGACGCGCTGCGCGACCTGCGCGAGCGAGCGGAGCGCCTCCGGCACCAGGGTCACGAAGATCGTCCCGTAGATCGTCCCCTGGATCGACCCGAGCCCGCCCACGATGATCATCGCGAGGAGCTGGATGGAGAGGCCGAGCGGGAAGCTCTCGGGCGTGACCACCTTCGTGAAGTAGACGAAGAGCCCCCCCGCCACCCCCGCGTAGTAGCTCGACACCATGAAGGCGAGGATCTTCGTGCGGAAGAGGTTCACGCCCATGAGCTCGGCGGAGAGGTCGCGGTCGCGCACCGCCAGGAAGGCGCGCCCGACCCGGGTGCGGAAGAGGTTGGCGGCCGCGTAGGCGTGCACCACCGCGACGGCGAGGACGAGCCAGTAGGTCCGCCGGTCGGTGTCGAGGACGACGCTCCCGAGGCGGGCCGGCGCGACGTTGAGCCCGCGGATCCCCCCGGTGACGGAGGTCCAGTTCGTGAAGACCCACTCGAAGATCACCTGCGCCGCGAGGGTGGCGATGGCGAGGTAGAGCCCCTTGATCCGCAGCGAGGGGACCCCGACCACCGCCCCGGCGGCGCAGGCGGCGGCGCCGCCGGCCGGGATCGCGATCCAGAACGGTGCGCCGAGCCGGTTCGCGGCGATCGCGGTCGCGTAGGCGCCCACCCCGATGAACGCGGCGTGGCCGAGGGAGATCTGGCCGGTGTAGCCGGTGAGGATGTTGAGCCCCAGCGCGGCCACGAGGAGCACGCCGACGAGGTTCCCGAGGTAGAGCAGGTAGTCGCCGGCGACGAGCGGGAAGAGCACGAGCGCGGCGAGGAGGACGCCGACCCACACCCGCTGGGTCCGGGTGCGGAAGAGCGCCTCGTCGGCCTCGTAGCTCTCCTGGAAGTCGCCGATGCGCATCGTTCAGAGTCTCTCGATCTCGCGGGTGCCGAACAGGCCGTAGGGCCGGACCATGAGGATGAGGACGAGGGCGACGAAGGGGACGACGTCCTTCACGCCGCCGCCGGGGAGGAGCGGGTCGAGGTAGCCGCCGGCGAGGTTCTCGAGGATCCCCACCACGACGCCGCCCACCAGCGCGCCCCCGACGCTGTCGAGCCCGCCCAGGATCACGACCGGGAAGATCCGGAGCCCCACCGCCCCGAGCTGCGGGCTGATCCCCCCGATGGTGCCGATCACGATCCCGGCGAGCGCGGCGGAGGTGGCGGCGAGGATCCAGGAGAAGGAGAACATCCGCCGGACGTCGATCCCCATCCCGAAGGCGGTCGCCTGGTCGGCGGCGGTGGCTCGCATCGCGGTGCCGGTCCGGGTGAACCGGAACAGGAGCGCGAGCAGGGCGATGGCGCCGAGGGCGAGGAGGAACGGGTAGGCCTGCCGGGACGGCAGGAGCACCGGGCCGAGGACGATGGGCCTGCGCGGGAAGATCGGCGGGAACGAGCGGTACTCGCCGCTCCAGACGATCTGGGCGATCCCCTTGAAGATCGAGGAGAGGCCGATCGTGACCATGATGACCGAGATCGCGCGCTGGCCCATGAGCGGGCGCAGCACCACCCGCTCGACGAGGGCCCCCACCGCCGCCGCCCCGAGCACCGCGACGGCGAGCGCGGCGACGAACGGCGCCTGGAGCGCGGTCATCGCGGTCCAGGCGAAGAACGCGCCGATCATCATGAGCTCGCCGGTGGCGAAGTTGATGACCCCGGTCGCCTTGTAGACGACGACGAACCCGATGGCGATGAGGGCGTAGATGCCGCCGGTGACGACGCCGCTCACCACGAGCTGGAGCAGGAAGTCCATCTAGTGGCCCCGCCCCAGGTACGCGGCGATCACGTCGGGGTGCGCCTGCACCTCGGCGGGAGTGCCCTCGGCGATCTTCTCGCCGAAGGACAGGACCACCACCCGATCGCAGAGGTCCATGACGACCCCCATGTCGTGCTCGATGAGGACGATTGTCACGCCCCGCTGCTCCTGGATGTCCAGGATGAAGCGGGCCATGTCCTCGGTCTCCTCCTCGGTCATCCCGGCGATGGGCTCGTCGAGCAGCAGGAGCCGCGGCCGCATCGCGAGGGCCCGCGCCAGCTCGACGCGCTTCTGGAGCCCGTAGGCGAGGCTCCCGACCTTCCGGCGGCGCAGGTGCTCGATCTCGAGGAAGTCGAGCACGTCGGCCTCCACCTCCTCGCGCAGCCGCCGCTCCTCCCGGCGGGCCGCCGGGGAGTACGCGAGCGCCTGGAAGACGTTGGTCTTCAGATGCGCGTGCGCCCCGAGCTTGACGTTGTCGAGGACCGTCATGCCCTCGAAGAGCGCGATGTTCTGGAAGGTGCGGGCGAGGCCGAGGCCCGGGCGGCGATCGGCGGGGACGCGGGTGACGTCCTGGCCCGCGAAGGTGATCGAGCCGCGCTGGGGCCGGTAGAACCCGGCGACGCAGTTGAGCAGGCTGGTCTTGCCCGCGCCGTTCGGCCCGATGACGGCGGTGATCGAGCCCTGCCGGACCGCGAAGGAGACGTCCGCCAGGGCCTGCACGCCGCCGAACGACAGGAAGAGCCGCTCGAGCGCGAGCACGTCGACACCATCGGGTCCGGCGTCCTGCGCTGGGCGCATCGGGCTCCCCGTGCGACGGATTGTCGCATTGTGACGGGAGGCCCGACGCTGCGTCAACGCCCCCCACCGTCCATTCACCCGATGTGAACGATTCCGGCTTGCCGCGGCGCGGCAAGAAGGCCCGGCGCCAGCGGCTCATCCCCCGCCGGGCGGCGGGCGCCGGGGGGTTGCGGGGCGGGGCGCCGCCTCCGCAGCTTGGGGGATGCCCTCCCCGCTCGTGGTGATCGCCGGCCACCCCGACGACGAGACCATCGGCGCGGCCGGCCTGCTCCTGCGCGCGACCCGCGCCGCCGTCGTCCACCTGTCCGACGGCGCGCCCCGGGATCCGCGCCTGTGGCCGGCCGGAGTGGTCGACCGGGCGATGTACGCGGCCCGCCGCCGGCGCGAGGCGGTGGCGGCGCTCGCGGTCGCCGGGGTGACGGCGGAGGACGCGATCGCCCTCGGTGCGGTCGACCAGGAGGCGGTGCGGCACCTCGCGCCCCTCGCGCGCGAGCTCGCGGCGGTGCTCGCGATGCTCTCGCCCCGCATCGTGGTCACCCACCCGCTCGAGGGGGGCCACCCCGACCACGACGCTGCGGCCCTCGTCACCGCCGCCGCACTTTCCTTGCTCGCGCGCGAGGGGCACCCCGTCCCGTCCGCGTTCGAGATGACCTCGTACCACCGCGGCGCGGCGGGGCTCGAGACCGGGCGGTTCCTGCCCGGCGGGTCGCAGGGGGTCACGCACGTCCTCACGCCGGGCGAGCGGATCGCGAAGCGCACGATGCTCGATGCCTACGGCTCGCAGCGCGAGGTCCTCGCGCCCTTCCGCGTGGACGTCGAGCGGTTTCGCCCCGCGGTCGCGCCCTCCCTGGCCGCGCCGCCGCACCCCGGACCGCTCCACTACGAGACGCTCGGCTGGACGACCTTCGAGGCGTTCCGGGAGGCGGCGCACGAAGGGCTCGTCGCGCTGGGGCTCTCCGGCGAGGAGGACCGTCCGCCCGGCGCCCCACCGCCCTGACCTGCCGCGAGCAGCGGCCCCCGTCCCCGGCCGGCACGTGAGGACGCGGCGCCGGGACTCAGCCGAGGTCGCGGAGCCGCAGGTACGCGAGGAGCATCGCCGCCCGCCAGCGGAGGACCATCCCGAAGGCGAGGATGAAGAAGATCGCGCCGGTCTGCACGGGGGTCACGAACTGCTCGACCCACTCGCGCGCGGCGAAGCGGACCGCCACGAGCCCGAGGAGGATCCAGAGGAACGCCTTCGAGCGCTCCATCACGATGGCGTCGCCGACGCGGGCGAGGCGCGAGGTGCGCGAGAGGGGGATGGAGAGGACCAGCGCGCCCAGCGCGAACGCCGCCCCCGCCCAGGCCCAGGGGATCCGCGCGGCGGGAGCGAGGAACATGAGGAACCCCGTGCTCATCCCGAGCGGGGGCGCCACGATCGCGCGCGGCCGTCACGGGGCGGCGCGTCTCGCGCAGGCGCCAGGCGAGCATCGCGGCGGCGCCCGCGAGCGAGACGGCGACGACGAGCAGGCGCGGGAGGTGGGAGAGGCTCATGGGCACGAGGGGAGAGCGTACTCGCCCGGAGGCGCGTGCGCCCTCGGAACCCCCGGCGGC
Source organism: uncultured delta proteobacterium (assembly GCA_963739565.1). Taxonomy (GTDB): domain Bacteria; phylum Myxococcota; class Myxococcia; order Myxococcales; family Anaeromyxobacteraceae; genus Anaeromyxobacter. Next base: position 1,308,682 of record CAVUBF010000004.1, read on the forward strand.
TCCCCACGATTCCGGGAGGCTATCCCCCGGAGCGCTCGAGCGCCGCGATGGCGCCGCGGAGCCCCTCGTCGACCGGGGTCGGCTTCCCCGCCCGGTAGTCGAAGAGCACGATGACCTCCTCGTCCGAGGCGACCTCGCTCCCCAGCACCTCGCTCCGGATGCGGCTCGCCACGGTGAAGGAGCTGTTGCCGATCCGCTTCACCGTCGTCTCGACCCGGACCGTGTCGGGGAAGGTGACCGGCCGCCGGTACTCGATCCCCAGCCGCGCGAGGATCGGCCCCACTCCGTCGCGCCGCATCCGCTCGAGGAGCCCGAGCCGCTCGAAGTACGCGATCCGTCCCGACTCGAGCCAGCGCGCGTAGGTCACGTTGTTCACGTGCTGGAACGCGTCCATCTCGCCCCAGGCGACCGGGATCGTGATCGAGACGGGGTACCGCCCGAGCCCCTCCGCCGTCATCGACGGGCCTTCGCCGCTGCCCGCGCGAAGGCCGGGCCCGACCGGGCGATCACCCCCTCGTCCACGCAGAAGGTGAGCCGGAAGTGGCCCGGGAACCCGAACCCGCGCCCGGGCACCGCGAGCACGTTCTCCTCGAGGAGCAGGTCCACGAAGCGGCGATCGTCGCCGCCCGGCGCCTTCGGGAAGAAGTAGAAGGCCCCCTTCGGCATGGCGAACTCGATCCCGGCGCCGCGGAGCGCCGCCGCCATCGCCTGCCGCCGCCGGTCGTAGATCGCCACGTCCACCGAGCTGTCGATGAGCGCCTCGACGAGCTGCTGCCCGATGACGGGCGCGTTCACGAACCCGAGCGTCCGGTTGGTCATGGTGATCGCGTCCATCGAGGACCCGACGTCCGGCATGGAGGGGTTCGGCGCGAGGTACCCCACCCGCTCGCCGGCGAGGGAGAGGCGTCTTCGAGAACGAGCCGACCACCACGGCGAAGGGCGAGACCGGGCAGGACCGGCGGGACCGTCGCGCCGTCGTAGGCGAGGGCGCGGTAGGGCTCGTCGGAGACGAGGAAGATCGGCCGCTCGCGCCCGGCGTTCTTGCGCGCGAGCGCCTCGCCGAGGGCGCGGAGCGTCGCGGCGTCGTAGATGCTGCCCGCCGGGTTGTTCGGCGTGTTCACGATGACGACCCGCGTCCTCGGCCCGATGGCCGCCTCGAGGGCGGCGACGTCGAGCTCGAAGGCGGGGGGCCTCGCGGGGGACCGACCGGAGGACGCCGCCGAAGTGCCCGGCGTACGCGCCGTACTCGACGAAGTACGGGGCCGGGCAGAGCACCTCGTCGCCCGGCTCGAGCACCGCGCGGAAGAAGGTGACGAGCCCGCCGGCGGCGCCGCAGGTGAGAACGAACGTGGCGCGCCTCGACCGGCATCTGCTGCTCGGCCGCGATCTTCCGGGCGAGCGCGGCGCGGACCGAGGGCAGCCCGGCGTTCGGGCAGTACCCGAGCCCCCCCGGCTTCACCGCGCGCTCCGCGATGCGCCGCAGGACCTCGGCGGCGGCCGGCGGGCGGCGGCACGTCGGGGTTCCCGAGGCTGAAGTCGAAGACCTTGTCCGCGCCGACCCGCTGCCTTCAGCTCGAGCCCGGTCTCGAACATGCGGCGGATCCAGGACGCGTCCTGCATCTGCTGCCGGATCTGGGGGTTCACGACCTGCATGGATGCTCCTCCGAGGTGTCCTTCGACTCTCGCCTGCGGCGACGCTGCGCTCAGGACCGGATACGCCGTCCGAGGCGCGCATCCTCCCACACGGAGCCGCCGCTTGTGGAGGGCTCAGGGCTCCCCCGCGCTCCCGGCGGGGTCGGCCGTCTTCGCGAGCGCCCGCAGCAGCTCCGCGACCCCCCACGCCTGCCCGATGCACCCCCGGGGCGTGAAGGGCGGCTCGGCGTCGAACACCTCCGAGACGGAGCCGACGCAGGCGTCGCCGAGGTGGGCGACGAGGCCCGCGAGCGCCGCCCGGGCGCCCGCACGATCGTCCGGGTGGACGGCGAGCCACGCGTCCACGTACGGGCCGATGAGCCAGCTCCAGACGGTGCCCTGGTGGTAGGCGGCGTCACGCGTCCGGAGATCGCCGTGGTAGTTCGGCTTGTAGTCGGGGTGGTCGCGGGAGAGGGAGCGGAGCCCGACGGGCGTGAGGAGGCGCTCGCGGACCGCGTCGAGCACGGGCGCCCAGCGCGACCGGTCCAGCACGGGGTTCGGCAGCGACAGCGCGAAGAGCTGGTTCGGCCGGAACGAGGGGTCGTCGCCGTGCTCGCCGTCCACGACGTCGTAGAGGTGGCGCCCCCCCTCGTACCAGAACCGCGCGTTGAACGAGGCCCGGGTGCGCTCCGCGGCGTCGGCGATCGGCCTGGCGGCGGCGTCGTCGCGCTCCTCCCGGAGCCACCCCTCGAGCACCCGCAGCGCGTGGTACCAGAGCGCGTTCAGCTCGACGGCCTTCCCGCGCCGCGGCGTGACCACCCAGCCGTCGCACTTCGCGTCCATCCAGGTGAGCTGGTACCCCTCCTCGCCCTGGGTGAGCAGCCCGTCCGAGTCGATCCGGATGCCGAACCGCGTCCCGCGCTCGTGGATCCGCACGATCTCCTCGAAGGTGGGCAGGAGCCGGCGCAGGGTGTGCCGGTCGCGCGAGAAGCGCAGGTAGCGGTCCATCGCGTGGAACATCCAGAGCGTCGCGTCGGCGGTGTGGTAGAGGCCGCCGGCGTTCCCCTCGGGGAACAGGTTCGGGATGAGCCCGTCCCGGACGTGCCGCGCGAAGGTCCGCAGGATCGAGCCGGCGTCGTCCTGCCGCCCGGTGGTGAGGGTGAGCCCCTCGAGCGAGATCATCGTGTCCCGCCCCCAGTCGGTGAACCAGTGGTACCCGGCGATCACCGTGCGCGGCTCGTCGCCCTCGGCGCGCGAGCGGACCTGATCCTCGAGCCGGCCGGTGGGGGTGATGACGAAGGCGTCCGCGGCGAGCACCAGCTCCGCGGCCGGCCCCGCCCGCGCCGCCGGCGGCGCACGCTCGAGAAGCCGCGTGCGCCGCTCGCGCTCCGCCGCGAGGGCGGCTCGCGCCGGGAGCGCGGCGGCGAGCGTCCACGGCTCGGTGGACGCGACGAGCACCACCGGCCGCCCGCGCGCGAGCTCGACGTGGAACTCGCCCGGCGACCAGAGGTCGCCCTGGGCGTCGTACCCGCGGCTCCGCTCGACCCGGTAGACGACCTCCGGGACCCGCTCGCGCTCGAGCACGAAGCTCGCGTGGGCGCCGTCGAGCAGGAGCCGGAGCGGCGGCAGGTCGGAGCCGACCGCCGCGAGCTCGTAGCGGCCGTCCTCCACCACGATCCGGTAGCGGTGGAGCGCCGCGCTCACCGGCGCGTCGTGCGGGCGGAAGTGGACGCCAGGGCGCAGCTCCAGCGCGCACGGCCCGTCGCCCTCGAGGAGCGCGTACTCGAGGTGGACGGTGTTCTGCCCGTGGGTCATCACCACCCGCTTCTCGACCACGTGCCCGTCCACCGCGTACGTCCAGACCGGCAGCCCGAGCTCGAGCCGGAACTCCTCGAGCTGGGACGATCCCTGCAGCTCGAGCCCGACCGCGCGCTCCTCGCCGCCGAGGCGGTGCGCCGCGCCCCCCGGAACCCGGACGACGTCACGCACGTGGGAGAGCATCACCGTCCGCCCGACCCCCGGGACCGCCGCGATGAGGATCCCGTGGTACCGGCGCGTGCAGACGCCGCCCAGGGTGCCCGTGGCGTAGCCACCGAGGCCGTTGCCGACGAGCCACTCGCGCTCGAGGAGCGCGTCGCGATCGTCCCCGCGGCGCCAGCCGACGCGCACGAGTACGAGCCGGTCAGGCACGGCCGGCCTCCTCCGGCGCGAGGAGCACCGCGGCGTGACCGGCGATCCGCACCCCGTCGGGGTGGAACGGCGCCGGCGTCCCGCGCCCGCCGTAGCGGGGGTGCTCGCTCGACCACGCCACGTTCCAGACGCGCCCCTCCGGCGGGGCGACGAGCGGATCGGCGAGCGAGCCGCGGGCGAGGTCGGCGCCGAGGTTCACGAGCAGGAGCCGGTCGCCGCCGGCCGGGGCGCGCCAGCGCAGGGCGAGCGCCTCGGGGCCGAGCACCGAGCCGTCGATCCCGTCCGCCCCCTGGGCCCGGATCACGGGATCGGCGCGGCGAAGCTCGAGGAGGTCGCGGTGGAGCGCGACGAGCTCCGGCCGGGCCTGGGCGCGGTCGAGCTTGCAGAGCTCGAAGGTCCGCGGATCCGCCGGGTCGGGGAGGGCGTCGCGGAGGTCCGGCGACGCGATGGACGGGAACTGGCGCAGGAACCCGGCGCGGCCGGTGCGCACCACGCGGGCGAGCGCGGGGTGGTGGTCCGCGAAGTAGAGGAAGGGCCGGGAGGAGCCGTGCTCCTCACCCTGGAAGAGCATGGGGGTCCAGGGGCCGAGGAGGAGGAGCGCCGTCATCGCCCGCCAGCGTCCGGGGGTGGTGAGGAGCCGGGTCCGCTCCCCGCCGGCCGAGTTCGCAACCTGGTCGTGATTCTCGAGGTAGCAGACGAGGGCGGACGGCGGCACGGCCCGGGTCGGCGCGCCGCGGGCCTTCCGCTGCCAGGCGTAGCGCTGGCCCTGGAACAGGAAGCCGTTGCGCGCCAGCGAGACGAGCTCCTGTGGCGAGCCGGTGTAGTCGCTGTAGTACGCCTCCGTCCGGCCGGTGAGGGCCACCGTCGCGGCGTGGTGGAAGTCGTCGTTCCAGAGCGCGTCCAGGCCGTACCCGCCCTCCTCCGGCGGGCGCACGAGGCGCGCCAGCTGTGGCTCGTTCTCCGCGACGACGAGGATCGAGCGCCCCCGCGCCGCGGCCCGGGCCCGGCGCCCGATCGCGGCGACGACGTGCTCGGGGGACGCGTCGAAGATCGCCTGGGTCGCGTCGAGCCGCAGGCCGTCGAGGTGGAATTCGGAGATCCAGTAGCCGGCGTTCTCGATGAGCAGCGCGCGGACCGGGCCCGAGCCGTCTCCGTCGAAGATCGAACGGATCGCCCCACTCGTTGGCGTGGCGGTCGGAGAAGTAGCCCGGCGCGAAGTCCCGCAGGTGGTTTCCGTCGGGCCCGAGGTGGTTGTAGACGACGTCGAGGATCACGCCGAGCCCGAGCGCGTGGGCGCGGTCCACGAAGGCGCGCATGTCGTCGGGCGGGCCGTAGAGGTGGGTGGGGGCGAAGAGGTCGACGCCGTCGTAGCCCCAGCCGAACCGGCCCGGGAACTCCGCGACCGGCATGACCTCGACGCAGCCTACGCCGAGGTCCGCGAGCCGCCGACAGCTCGCGGGCGGCGGCGGCCCAGGTGCCCTCCGGCGTGAAGGTGCCGACGTGGAGCTCGTAGAGCACCTGGCCCTCGCGCCGGACCCCGGGCCACGCCGCGTCGGTCCAGCGGAACGCGGCCCGGGTCGACCACCTGCGGACGGTCCGTGCGGTCCCTCGGGCTGGAACCGGGAGGCGGGGTCCGGGCGCAGGAGCTCCCCGTCGAGCCGGTAGCGGTAGCGCGCGCCCGCCCCGAGCCCCACCACCTCCCCCGAGAACCAGCCGCCCGGCTCCGGTGCGAGCGCGTGGGCCACGCCATCCTCGACGGCCACCTCGACGGCGCGGCGCGCCGGCGCCCACACGCGGAAGTGCACGCCGGACGCGGCGACCTCGGCGCCGAACGGGAGCCGCCGGGCGTGCGCCTCCCGCCCCACCGCCCCGCCGCCTGCCAGGACCGAGAACGCGGGCTCCCAATCCGCCCTGGGGACCTTGCCGCTCACCGTGCCGGAGTCTCCGCCGCGGCCTCCGGCCGCTCGGGCTGCGGGCGGCCCGACCCGGGCGCCTCGGGCGGCGGGCGGCGCTCCGCGTCGAAGGAGAAGGCGCCGCTCGCGAAGCCCACGCGGACGTGGTCGCCCTCCCGCACCTCGCCCCGGAGCATCATCCGCGAGATGGGCGTCTCCACGTCGCGCTGGATCGCCCGCCGGAGCGGCCGCGCGCCGAAGCGCGGCTCGAACCCACAATCGACCAGCGCCTCCGTCGCCTCCGGGGCGACCTCGAGCGTGATGCCCTGGCCGTGCAGCTTCCGCCCGGTGGTCTCGAGGAGCCGCTCGACGATGGTGGAGAGCTGCGCCCGGGAGAGCGGGTGGAACACCACGATGTCGTCGATGCGGTTCAGGAACTCGGGGCGGAAGGCGGTGCGCAGCGCGTCCATCGCGGCGCCGCGCTGGCTCGCCTGCGCGGCCTCGTCGCCGGCCTGGAAGCCGACGGTGGAGCGGTACGCGAGGGCGTCCGCGCCGACGTTCGAGGTGAGCACCAGGATGACGTTCTTGAAGCTCACCACCCTTCCCTTCGCGTCGGTGAGCCGGCCCGCGTCCATGACCTGCAGGAGGATGTTGAAGACGTCGGGGTGGGCCTTCTCGACCTCGTCGAGGAGCAGGACGCAGTACGGCCGCCGCCGCACCGCCTCGGTGAGCTTCCCCGCCTCCTCGTAGCCGACGTAGCCGGGGGGCGCGCCGACGAGGCGCGAGACGGTGTGCCGCTCCTGGAACTCGCTCATGTCGAGGCGGATCATCGCGTCGGGGTCGTTGAACAGGTACTCGGCCAGGGCGCGGGCGGTCTCGGTCTTGCCGACGCCGGTGGGCCCGAGGAACAGGAACGTCCCGATGGGCCGCTCGGGGTCCTGCAGGCCGGTCCGCGCACGGCGCACCGCCTCCGAGACCGCCCGGATGGCGTCCTCCTGCCCGACCACCCGCTCGGCGAGGGCCGACTCCATCCGGAGGAGCCGCTCCACCTCCTCCTGCCGCAGCCGCTCCGCGGGGATCCCGGTCCACTCCGCGACGACGCGGGCCACGTCGTCGGGGCCGACCGAAGGCTCCTCGGTGCCGCGCCGCTCGTTCCAGCCGGTGCGCGCCGCCTCGAGGTCGGCCCGCACCGCGTCAATCTCGCCCTTGAGGCGCGCCGCGTCGGCGTACCGCTCCCCGGCGACCGCCGCCTGCTTCTCCGCCTCGCGCGCGGCGAGCCGGGCCTCGAGGTCGCGGATCCGCCCGGGTCCGGTCGACGCGGAGAGGCGCACCATCGCCGCGGCCTCGTCCACGAGGTCGATGGCCTTGTCGGGCAGGAACCGGTCGTTCACGTACCGGTCCGAGAGCTCCACCGCCGCCGTGATGGCCGGATCGGAGATCTTCACGCGGTGGTGGGCCTCGTAGCCATCCCGCAGCCCCCGCAGGATCTCGATGGCCTGGGCCGGGGTCGGCTCGGCGACCAGGACGGGCTGGAACCGCCGCTCGAGGGCGGCGTCCTTCTCGATGTGCTTGCGGTACTCGTCGAGGGTCGTCGCGCCCAGGCACTGCAGCTCGCCGCGGGCGAGGGCCGGCTTGAGCAGGCTCGAGGCGTCGATGGCCCCCTGCGCGGCTCCGGCGCCGACGAGGGTGTGGAGCTCGTCGATGAAGACCACAATCTTGCCGGCGAGCCCGCGGATCTCCTCGAGCACCCCCTGGATCCGCTGCTCGAACTCGCCGCGGACGCCGGTCCCCGCCACCAGCCCGCCGAGGTCGAGGGAGAGGACGCGCTTGTCCCGGAGCGCCTCCGGCACGTCACCCGCCACGATCCGCTGCGCGAGCCCCTCGGCGATCGCGGTCTTCCCGACGCCGGGCTCGCCGACGAGCACCGGGTTGTTCTTGGTCTTCCGCGAGAGGATCCGGATGACCCGCTCCACCTCCCCCTCCCGCCCGACCACCGGATCGAGCTCGCCGGCGCGCGCGAGGGCGGTGAGGTCCCGGGAGAACCGGGCGAGGTGCGGCGGCAGGTCCCGCAGGGCCGCGGGCGCGCCGGCGGGCGGCGAGGCGCCGAGCCGGTCTCGCAGCGCCTCGGGGCGAGCGCCCTTCAGGAACTGCGCAGCGAAGCTCTCGCCCTCGGTCAGGATGGCGAGCAGCAGGTGCTCGGGCCCGATGAAGTCGTGCCCGAGGCGCGCCGCCTGCACGCGCGCGATCTGGAGGACGCGCTTCAGGGCGGACGAGAGCCCGACCGACGCCGCCTGGCGCGCCGGGCCCTTCGGGAGGACGCGATCGAGCTGCCCCTCGTACCCGTCCACGTCGAGCCCGGCGCCGCGGAGCTGGTCCCGGAGCTCCGGGACGTCCTGCAGGATCGCGAGGAGGAGGAGCTCCACCCCGACCCGCGGGTGCCCGCGCCGGAGCGCCTCGCGGCCGGCGCGGTGCAGCACGCGCTGCGCCATCTCCGAGAGCTGCCCGAGGAGCCCGACCCGTCCGCTGGCGGCGCGCGGGCCGAGCAGCCCCTCGAGCATCCCCTCGAGCGAGCCGCCGGGCCCCGGGCTCCACCCCGCCGCCGCCGCGCTCGCGCAGTGGTTGCACAGCCGGGCGACCCGCTCCTCGCCGTCGGCGCGCTGGCGCACCTCGACCGCCGCCGGGCGGAGGTGGCAGTTCTCGCACAGGATGGTCCCCATCATCCCCCCGCCGAAAACCTAGGGACGGGTCGCGGCGCCGCCGGGGTCCGCCCGTGCGCTCGCCAGGGCCTCCGGGCCGTGCTACGCCGGTCGGCATGCGGGGCGGAGCGAGCGGGCTCGAGTCCGCGCCGAGCGCGGACCGCGGCGGCGCCGGGGCGCGCCTCCCGGCGACGGTGGTCGCGCTGGGGCTGGTGAGCTTCCTCACCGACGCATCCAGCGAGGCGATCTTCCCGCTCCTGCCGGCGTTCCTCGCCACCCTCGGCGCCTCGAACGCCTTCATCGGCCTCGTGGAGGGCGCCGCCGACCTCGTCGCGAACGTCCTCAAGTACGCGACCGGCCTTTTCGCCGACCGCCGCGCCCGGCTGAAGCCGCTCGTCCTCGCCGGCTACGCCGTGTCGACCGCGGCGCGCCCGCTCGTCGCCCTCGCCCTCGCGCCCTGGCACGTCCTGGCCATCCGGATGGTGGACCGGATCGGCAAGGGCGTCCGGACGAGCCCGCGCGACGCGCTCATCGCGGAGGTCGCCGGCCCGCCCATCCGTGCCCGCGCCTTCGGGTTCCACCGCGCGATGGACCACGCCGGCGCCGCCGCCGGGACGCTCCTCGGCGCGGGGATCCTCTGGGCCCTGGGCGCCGGGAGCGCCGCCACCGGCGCGCAGCTCCGGACGGTCTTCCTGTGGGCGGCGGTCCCGGGCGTCCTCGCGCTCGTCGCCCTCGCCCTCACCCGCGAGCCGCCGCGGCCGGCGCGGCCCCCGGCGCACCAGGCCGCGGCGCCGCTGCCGCCCGCGCTCCGCCGGGCGCTCGTGCCCATCGTCCTCTTCGCCCTCGCGAACGCCACCGACGCGTTCATCCTCGTCAGGCTCGCGCGCCTCGGCGCGGCGCCGGTGCTCGCGCCGCTCCTCTGGCTCGCCCTGCACGTCGTGAAGGCCTCGACCGCCACCGCCGGCGGCCGGCTCGCGGACCGCTACGGCCGGCGGAACGCCCTCGCCCTGGGCTGGACCGTGTACGGGGTGCTCTGGTCGGCGGTCGGGCTCGTCTCGTCGGTGCCGGTCCTCTTCGTCGTCTCGGCGGCGTACGGGACCTCCCACGGCCTCGTCGAGGGGGCGGAGCGCGCCCTCGTCGCGGACCTCGGGGGCCCGGGTCGGGGGAAGGCATTCGGCGCCTACAACATGCTGGTGGGGCTCGCGGCGCTCGCCGCGTCCACCGCCTTCGGCGCCGCCTGGGACCGGTTCGGCGTGGCCGTCGCCTTCGCGGGCTCGGGCGCCTTCGCCCTCGTCGCCGCCGTCGCGCTCCTCGCCCTCGTGCCGGCGCACCCGGCCCCTACGGCGCCGGGACGGTGACGAGCTTCAGCGACGTGGCGTCGGAGAGGCTCCCGGTCAGCACCCCGTCAGGGGGCGAGCGGCCCCGCGCCGCGCCGCGAGGTCCCACAGCGCTGGGCCGCGGGCTGCGAGTCGGGTCGCACGGGCCGCCGAGGTCGCGCTACATTGCATCGCGGTGAAGACCCTCAAGGACTGCTTCGACGCGAACCGCGCCTGGTCGCTCCGCATGCGGGAGCGGGACCCCGCGTTCTTCGAGCGGCTCGTCGGCGCGCAGACCCCCGAGCTCCTCTGGATCGGCTGCTCCGACAGCCGCCTCCCGCCGGATCAGGTGGTCGGGCGGCTCCCCGGCGAGATCTTCGTCCACCGCAACGTCGGGAACGTCGTCGTCCACACCGACCTCAACTGCCTCTCGGTGCTCCAGTACGGGATCGAGGTGCTGAAGGTCCGGCACGTCATCGTCTGCGGGCACTACGGCTGCGGCGGCGTGCAGGCGGCGATGACCCCGCAGCCCCTCGGCCTCATCGACAACTGGCTGCGCCACATCCGCGACGTCTACATGGTGAACCGCGCCGAGCTCGACGCCGTCGCCGACCCGGCGTTGCGCCAGGACCGGCTGTGCGAGCTGAACGTCGCGGCGCAGGTCGCGAACGTCTGCCACACGACGATCGTCCAGGACGCCTGGCGGCGCGGCCAGCCGCTCGCGGTCCACGGCTGGATCTACGACCTGGCGGACGGGCTGCTGCGCGACCTCGACCTCGTGGTCGAGTCGACGGAGCACATCCCGGAGGCGTACCGGATCCGCTGAGGCTCGCCGGGCGGCCGGCTGCCGCGTAGCTGAGCCAGGACGCGAATGCGCCTCAGGATTGCTCACATGGTGACCGCGCGGGGTGAGCTGCTCGCCTCCTCGCAGGAGCAGCCTGCCTTCCCTCCAGCCGTCGGCCTCGTCCTGCCCTTGCAGCGAAACCGAAGCGGTGGCGGGGGCGGAGCATCGAGGGCGCGGCTCCGGCCGAGGCGGCGCCGCGCGGGGGAACCGGGCCCGCGTGGTCCGGCCCACCCGCAAACACCGCGCGCTCGCCCAGGGAGGTGCGGGCCGCGCCGTACTCCGCGATCGGCTCCGAGCACCCGGGGCCCTTGGGCTTCGTGAAGTTGTTCATCAGGTCGTTCCCGTAGAGTTGGCGCGCGGAGACGTCCTGATGCCATCGGCAGAGGAGGCGGGTTTCCTCGACCGTGGTGCCCGCGCCGAGCGCCCACCCGTTCACGTGATCCAGCTCGATCTGGTCGGTGGAGGCACAGACGCCTCCGTTCGCGAGCGGCCAGGCGCAGCACCCGCGGTCGCGCTTCCAGACGGCGCGCCAGACGTGGGCCGGGACAAGGCGGCTCCGCGACGGCCCCCTCTCCCCGGTCCTCTCCCCCGCTGGGGGAGAGGGAGGAAGCGGCCTCCGCGGCTTCGCCCCGAGGCCCCGCCGCTTCGCGTGGCGCTGGAGGATGAGGTCGAGGCCGACCTCGATGATGGTCTCCTCGGACGCGCCTGGGTGGGAGTGCGACAGGGCGTCCTGTGCCGCGGAGAGCTTCTCGAGGAGGCGCCGGGAGACCGTGACGTGGAGGCGGCTCTTCTCCGCGGTGAGGGGATCGACCTGCGCGCGCTGCTGGCGCGGGGGCGGCGGCACGATCTCCGGGGCTTCACCCATGTGCCTGGTCTGACCCGGGTGTGCAGGAGCTGGTTCGTCCGGAAGAACCAGCGCCGCGGACGTCGGGGCCTGGGCCGCGGAGCGGACCTGAGTCACGACCGTGCGGAGCGGCGGCGCCGCAGCGGGGACGAGCTCCGCGACGACCTCCTTCGCCTCGCGCTTCGACAGATGGAAGAACCGGGACGGCACCTCGGCGCGGTTCTCCGGGGTGATGACCCGCGCCAGCTGGGTGACGCTCGAGAGGTGGAGCCGGCCGTCGCGCAGGGGCTCCACGAGCTCCGGGTACTTCCGGATGAGCCCGGCGGCGGTCATTCGGTAGTAGGCGGGGCCCTTCGGGAGCCCGAGCTCCCGGAGGAGGAAGTAGAAGAGCGAGCGGTACCCCATGTCGGCCCAGCCCCTCGCCTCGTCGAAGGCCGCGAGGGCGACGAGGAAATCGGCCATGGCGAGGTGTTCACGCTTCAGGAGCTCTGCGAGGCGGGTGGTGTCTTCACGCGCAGTGGTCATTCCGGAAGGATGACACGCGATTCCCGGGCCTCCTGGAACGCGCGTATTTCCGTCCTGGCGCGAGATCCGGAGCCCCCCTCGCGCACCCCTCGGGCAACTCCGCGACGCCCATGGCGTCGCCGCGGGCGCGTCGAGAGGGCGCCTCCTGCACGTCGCTCCGCTCCCACTCGTTACTCCGTCAGAAACCGGTCAAGCTCCCAGTTGGGTGAGTGGTTACCGACCGTGAACGGCGCTTCCCGGCGATGGCGGCACGGAATCGGCGCGTCACCCCGGACGACGGGCGAGCCAATCTCGCCGGGACGCCTCCCTCGCGCGGGGCCGCCCCGCCCGCCACCGCCCTCGATGCCCCGAGCCCGCCTCCACATCGGTTCCGCCACGCGGGCCGGTCTACGACGCGGCCCGCGCCTCGCACACGCGCTGCCCCGCTCCGGCAGCTCGGCTCTGCGCCTTCCCGAGCTTCCAGCAGGCATCCACGCGGTGCCCAGCCGGCGCGGTCCCCGGCGTCACCTCACTGGTACTGCGCGATCTCCTCGCGCTCGTCCCGCGCGGCGCGGGCCCTCCCGTCGTGGTCGACGAGCACGGCGCACGGCGCCTCGCGGACGATCGCCGCCGCGACCGAGCCGAGCAGCGCGCGGCGGAGCCCGGTCCGGCCGTGGGTCCCCACCACCACGAGGTCGAGCCCCTCCTCGCGCGCGAGCCGCCCGAATCTCCCGCGCCGGCTCGCCGGCGAGGAGCCGCGCCCGCACCGGCCGGCCCAGGCGCGCCTCCGCCTCCCCGCGCCAGGCCTCGAGCGCCTCCTTCTCCTCCTCGGCGACACCCTCCGCCGCCCCGCCCGGCGCGACCAGCAGGTCGGTCGCCGCGGGCGGCGTCGGCGTCACGACGTGGACGACCGTCAGCTCCGCGCCGAGGGCGCGCGCGAGGTCGACCGCGTCCTCGAGCGCCTCCCGGGACGGCTCGGAGAGATCGACGGCACAGCACAGGTTCTTCCACATGGCGAGCCTCCCCGATGGCGATCCTACCTCTCGGGATCGGGCGACTCGCCCGGGCCTGGCGGGGCGGTGCGATGGGCGGAGCCCGCGCCGGCTCCTCCGTCCGCGTGCGCGCACCGGACGCGCCCCACCGGGCAGGGGCGCCCGGAGCCGTCAGAGCTCGAGCCGCTGGATGGCGTGGTACGGCACGATGGTCAGCTTTCCGGCCGAGTCCTGGATGACAATCGTGTATCCCGCGGCGTTGTGGTCCATCTGCAGGATCCGGCCGGTGATGGCGGCCCCGCCGGCCAGGTGGAGGGTCGACGGGCGGAGCTCGTCGATGATGTCCCGCAGCTTGAGGTTCGCCGCGCCGGTCGCGTCGATGCCGAAGATCACCGCCTCGCGGTAGGCGTCGTTGGTCGTGCGGAGCCGGCTCGCCATGATCGAGGCGAGGTTCCGGTAGAAGCGCGCCGCGACGTCGGGCCGCGTCCGGTGGACGGCCTCGAAGGCGCCGCGGGAGAGGACCGCGAACTCCGAGGCCTCGGTGGTGCGGGCGCCCGCCGATCGGCGCGACCCGTCGACGAAGCTCATCTCGCCGATGACCTCGCCGGCCCCCAGGGAGGCGAGGACGCGGTCCACCTCGCCGCGGATCCGCTTGAAGATCTCCACGCGCCCGCTCCGGAGGAGCCAGAGGGCGTCGCCCGCGTCGTCCTCCCGGAAGAGCTCCTCTCCGGACACCAGGACCCGCAGCTCGCTCGCGGCGAGCACGACGTCCACGTCCTCGGGGGTCAGGTCCGCGAAGAGCCTCGACCGGCTGACGTTCATCGCCTCGGGGTTCATGCCGTCGCTCCTTCGCTCCAGGGTCCCCGGAAGCCGCTGCGGGTGAGCAGCAGCCCGAACTCCTTCTTCACCGGCGAGCGGTCGAAGGCCTCCTGCGGCTCGACCACCCCCGTCTTCACGAGCTCGATCATCGCGTCGGAGATGGTCTGCATCCCGAGGGACCGGCCCGTCTGCATCATCGAGTTTGATCTGGAACGTCTTCCCCTCGCGGATGAGGTTCGACACCGCCGGGGTGACCACCAGGATCTCCAGGGCGGCGATCCGCCCGCCCCCCTTCCGCTTGAGGAGCGTCTGCGCGACCACGCCCTTCAGCGACTCGGAGAGCATGGTGCGGACCTGCGCCTGCCGGTCGGTCGGGAACTGATCGATGATGCGGTCGACCGTCGACGCGGCGGTGTTGGTGTGGAGCGTGCCGAACACCAGGTGGCCGGTCTCGGCGGTCTCGATGGCGATGGCGACCGTCTCGAGGTCCCGCATCTCGCCGACGAGGACGATGTCGGGGTCCTCGCGGAGCGCCGCCCGGAGGGCCGCCTTGAACCCGCGGGTGTGCGCCCCCACCTCGCGCTGGTTCACCAGGCAGCGCTTGTCCTGGTGCACGAACTCGATGGGGTCCTCGATGGTGATGACGTGGTCGTCGCGGTTCTCGTTGATGTGGTCCATCATCGCGGCGAGGGTCGTCGACTTGCCGCTGCCGGTGGGGCCGGTCACGACCACGAGCCCCTTGTCCATCTCGCAGAAGTCGAGGATCGACCGCGGGAGGTTCAGGTCCTTCGCGGTGAGGATCTTGGACGGGATCTGCCGGAACACCGCGCCGACGCCGGCGAGGTCGCGGAAGACGTTGCAGCGCATGCGGGCGCGCCCGGGGAGCTCGTAGGCGAAGTCGGTGTCGTTCGCCTCCTCGAACTCGGCGCGGTTGCGCTCCGGCATGATCGGCTTCACGAGCGCCTCGAGGGCGCGCGGATCGAGGGGCGGCCGGTCCGGCAGCGAGAGCATCGAGCCGTCCACGCGGACGAAGGGGATCTTCCCCGACTTGAGGTGGAGGTCGGAGGCCTTGAGCTCGAGCATCTGGTGGAAGAGCTCGTCGATCCCCCGCGGCGCGGCGGGGCGCGGCGCCTCCCCGGCCGGACGGGGTGTGGGCGGGGCGACCGCGGGGGCGGGCGGCGCGTCGGCGCCGGGGACCACCCGCGCGTGCAGACCCTGTGGCGTCCGCGCCACGCTGATCGTCACCGCGCCGTGCGGGCTCTGGTAGGCGAACGACCCCTGCCCGCCCGCCGTCCGCGCGAGGAAGTCCGGGCCGAGCACCTCGCTCACGAGGAGCTGGATCTGCTCCGGCGTGATCGCGCGCGAGGAGATGGCGCGGGTCACGCCTCCGGTGACGAGCTCCGGGGTGGCGCCGGGCCGGAAGATCAGCGCCTCGCCGCGCTGCTTCGCCATCGCTTCGACGTACCGGTCGAGTGTCGCCAAGAATCCCTCCTCGGGCTCGCGCCGTCGGGCGCGAGCCCGAGCGGCTGTCATCCTCCCACGAGGGCCCGCCCGACTCCACGGGGGCGCGTGCCGCTCCCGTCCGCGCGGGCGGCAGCCCCGCCGCGAAGCGGCGGATCAGGGCTTACAGCCCGCGACCTCCGGCCCGCTCACCCCTGCTTCGCCGGAGGCGCCGCCGTCGCCGCCGTCGCCGCCGCGGCGGAGGTCTCGCGCCACCCGCCGCCGAGCGCGCGGTAGAGGTCGACGAGATTCGCGAGCCGGGCGAGGCGCGACTGGATGAGCAGCGCCTGCGCCTGGTACAGGTCCCGCTGCGCGGTCAGGAGCACGAGGTAGCTGTCGACGCCCTTGCGGTACCGGAGGTCCGAGAGGTCGTACCGGCGCTGCTCCGCCTCGACCCGCGCCCGCTGCGCCTCGAGCTGGGTGTCGAGGTACGAGCGCGCGGCGAGCGCGTCGGCCACCTCGCGGAAGGCGCCCTGGATCGCCCCCTCGTACTGCGCGATCTGGATCGACTTGCGGACGTGGGCCGCGTCGAGGTTCGCGCGGTTCGCGCCTCCGCGGAAGATCGGGACGTCGATGCGGGGGACGAAGGACCAGAACCCCGAGCCGGACCCGAAGAGCTGCGAGAGCTCGAGGCTGGAGGCCCCGGCCGACGCGGTCAGCGTGATGGACGGGAAGAAGGCGGCCCGGGCCGCGCCGATGACCGCGTTCGCGCCCACGAGGGCGTGCTCGGCGGAGAGGATGTCGGGGCGGCGCAGGAGGACGTCCGAGGGGAGGCCGGCGGGCACGTCCACGACGAGCGCCTGCGCGTCGAGCGGCGCCCCCGGGGGCAGGTCGGCCGGGAGGGCCTGGCCGACGAGCAGGACCAGGGCGTTCTCCGCCTGGGCGCGGCTGCCGCAGGGCGACCGACAGGTTGAACCGGGCCGAGTGGACCTGCGACTCGGCGGTGCGGAAGTCGAGCTCGGAGGTCCGGCCGCCCTCGTAGGTCTTCCGCGTGATCGTCGAGGGAGGACTCCACGGCCTCGAGGGTCCGCTGCGCGAGGGCGACCTGGTCGTCCGACGCGCGGATGGCGAGGTACTGGGTGGCGACCGCGGCGACGAGGGAGATCTGGGCGCTGCGCTGCGCCTCCTCGGTCGCGAGGTACTGCTCGAGCGCGGCCCTGGAGAGGTTCTTCACCCGCCCGAAGAAGTCGAGCTCGAAGGCGGTGACCGCGGCCCCGACCGTGTAGACGGTCGCGGTGCCCGGTTTCCCGCTCGAGCTCTGGTCCGCGGCGAGGCGCTCCGAGGCGACGCTGCCGCTCGCCGTGACCTGGGGGAGCTGGTTCGAGCGCTGGATGCGGTACTGCGCGCGCGGTGAGCTCGACGTTGAGCGCCGCGACGCGCAGGTCGCGGTTGTTCCTCAGGGCGAGGGCGACGAGGGCCTGGAGCCGCTCGTCGGCGAACACGTCGCGCCAGCCGAGCGTCGGCGACGGCCACGGCGGGCGTCCCCAGGGTCGCGCCGGCGGGGACGGCGCCGACCGCCGGGGAGACCGGCGCGGCGGGCCGCTCGTACCTCGGCGCGAGGGAGCAGCCGGCGGCGACGAGCAGGGCGGCCGCCGCCGCGGACCGGGATCGGCTACGCATGGACGGTGTCCCTCGCGGCCGCGTCGAGGCGGCGCTGCCGCTCCTCCTCCTCCTCGGCCCGCGCATCGGCGTCCGCGTCCCTCGGCTCCTGGCGCGGGGGCGGCGTCGTCCCCCGCCGCGCGATGAGCGCGAAGAAGAGCGGGACGAACAGGATCGCGAGGACGGTGGCCGAGAGCATGCCGCCGATGACCGCGGTGCCGATGGCGATCTGCCCGCCCGCGCCGGCGCCGTGCGCGATGGCGAGGGGCAGGACGCCGAGCACGAAGGCGAGGGAGGTCATGAGGATCGGGCGGAGCCGCATGCGGGCCGCCTCGATCGCCGCCTCCACGACCCCCATGCCGCGCTCGTGCAGCTCCTTCGCGAACTCCACGATGAGGATGGCGTTCTTCGCCGAGAGCCCGACCGTGGTGAGGAGGCCGACCTGGAAGAACACGTCGTTCGCGAGGCCGCGCAGGAGCGTCGCCGGTCACCGCCCCGAGGACGCCGAGGGGGACGACGAGCATGACCGACACCGGGATCGACCAGCTCTCGTAGAGGGCGGCGAGGCAGAGGAACACGACGAGGAGCGAGATGGCGTAGAGCGCCGGGGCGTTCGCGCCCGAGATCCGCTCCTCGTACGAGAGGCCCGACCACTCGTAGCCGATCCCGGCGGGGAGCTGGCTCACGATGGCTTCCATGGCGGCCATGGCCTCGCCGGAGCTGTGGCCGGCGGCGGGCTCCCCCTGGATGGCGACGGCGGGGATGCCGTTGAACCGCTCGAGCTTGGGAGAGCCGAAGGTCCAGCGGCTCGTCGCGATCGCCGAGAACGGGACCATCTCGCCCTGGCGGTTCCGGACGTACCAGCGGTTCAGGTCCTCCGGCGCCATCCGGTAGGGCGCGTCCGCCTGCATGTAGACGCGCTTCGTGCGGCCCTTGTCGAGGAAGTCGTTCACGTACGCGACGCCCCAGGTCGAGGCGAGGGTCTGGTTCACGTCGGCGAGCGAGACGCCGAGCGCGGTGGTCTTCTGCTGGTCGACGTCGACGTTGAACTGCGGCGTTGTCCTCGAGCCCGGCGGGGCGGACCTTCGCGAGGCGCGGGTCCTTGCGGGCGAGCTCGAGGAGCTGGTCGCGCGCGGCCATCAGGGTGTCGTGCCCGAGGTTGCCGCGGTCCTGGAGCTGGAGCTCGAAGCCGTTCGCGTTCCCGAGCTCGGTCACCGCCGGCGGCGTGAAGACGAAGACGTTCGCCTCCTTCATCGGGCCGAGGGCCTTCTGCACGCGCGCGGCCACCGCGTCGGCCCGCAGCCGGGCGGAGCCCGCGCTCGTCCCAGGGCTTCAGCCGGACGAAGGCGACGCCGGCGTTCTGGCCGCGGGAGCCGAAGTTGAAGCCGTCGATGGCCATCACCGTCTCGATCGCGTCCTTCTCCTCGGTGAGCAGGTAGCTCGAGACGCGCGTCGAGCGTCTTCCGGGTCATCTCCATGCTGCTGCCCGGCGGGAGCACGACCTGGGCGTACATGAGCCCCTGGTCCTCCTGCGGGAGGAACCCGGTGGGCATCCGGCTGAAGAGCAGCGCCGAGGACCACGACGAGGACGCCGTAGCCGATCATCCCGCGCACCCGGCGGCGCAGGATGAGCTCGACGACGCGGTGGTAGCCGCCGGCGCCGCGGTCGTAGGTCCGGTTGAACCAGCCGAAGAAGCCCTTCTTCGCGAGGCCGTGCCCCTTCTCGACCGGCTTCAGGATGGTGGCGCAGAGCGCCGGGGTGAGCGTCAGCGCGACGAACACCGAGAGCGCCATCGACGACACGATGGTGATGGAGAACTGGCGGTAGATGACGCCGACCGACCCGCCGAAGAACGCCATCGGGACGAACACCGCGGCGAGGACGAGGGCGATGCCGACGAGGGCGCCGGTGATCTGCCTCATCGACTTGCGGGTCGCGGACTTCGGCGAGAGCCCCTCCTCGCTCATCACGCGCTCGACGTTCTCGACCACGACGATGGCGTCGTCGACGAGGAGGCCGATGGAGAGCACCAGGCCGAACATCGTCAGGGTGTTGATGCTGAACCCGAAGGCGGCGAGGACGCCGAAGGTGCCGAGGAGCACGACCGGCACGGCGATGGTGGGGATGAGGGTCGCCCGGAAGTTCTGGAGGAAGAGGAACATCACCAGGAAGACGAGGACGATCGCCTCGAGGAGCGTCTTCACCACCTCCTCGATGGAGAGGCGGACGAAGGGCGTCGTGTCGACCGGGTAGACCACCTTCAGGCCCGGCGGGAAGAACTTCGCGAGCTCGTCCACCCGGGCGCGCACGGCGCTCGCGGTCTGGAGCGCGTTCGCGCCGGCGGCGAGCCGCACGCCGATGCCGGAGGAGGGCCGGCCGTTGATGTAGGTCTCGATCTCGGAGGTCTCGCCGGCGAGCTCGACCCGCGCCACGTCGCCGAGCCGCACCTGCGAGCCGTCCGGGTTCACCCGGAGCAGGATCGCCCGGAACTGCTCGGCGGTCTGGAGGCGGGTCTGCGCGGTGATCGTCGCGGTGAGCTGCTGCCCCTCCACCGCCGGGAGGCCGCCGAGCTGGCCGGCCGAGACCTGGGAGTTCTGCGCCTGGACCGCCGCCTGCACGTCGAGCGGCGTGAGCCGGTACTTGGTGAGCCGGTCGGGGTTGAGCCAGAATCCGCATCGCGTACTGCGAGCCGAAGGTGTTCACCTCGCCGACGCCGGAGACGCGGCTGATCTGGTCCTGCAGCGACGAGTAGGCGTAGTCCGAGATGTCGTTGCGGGTCATCGACCCGTCCTCGGAGTACGAGGCCGATGATGAGCAGGTAGTTCGAGACCGACTTCGCGACCCGGACGCCCTGCCGCTGCACCTCCTGCGGCAGCTGCGGCATCGCGAGCTGGAGCTTGTTCTGGACCTGCACCTGGGCGATGTCGGGGTTCGTCCCGGCGTCGAAGGTGAGGGTCACCTGCGCGTTCCCGGTGGAGTCGGACTGCGACGCCATGTAGCGCAGGTTGTCGAGGCCGTTCATCCGCTGCTCGATCACCTGCGTGACGGTGTCCTCGAGCGTCTTGGCGGAGGCGCCCGGGTACGTCGCGTACATGGAGATCTGCGGCGGCGCGATGGCCGGGTACTGCGAGACCGGCAGGCCGAAGATCGAGAGCGCGCCGGCGAGCATCACGAGGATGCCGATGACCCAGGCGAAGATCGGACGCTCGATGAAGAACTGTGCCACGGGAGCTCCTGGGACGGCTCGGTTCGGGTTCTCTGCTCGCGCCGGGGATCAGCGCGCCGCCTGCTTCACGGCCGCGACCGCGACGGGCTTCACCTCGGCGCCGGGGCGGACCTTCTGGAGCCCCTCGACGATGACCTGCTCGCCGCGCTTCAGCCCCGACGAGACGAGCCAGGCGTCGCCGACGGCGCGGTCGGTGACGATCTGCGCGGCGCTCGACCTTCTTGTCGGCGCCGACCACGAGGGCGAAGGGGAGCCCCTTCTGATCGCGGGAGACCGCCTGCTGCGGGACGAGGAGCGCCTCGGGGTTCACGCCCTCCTCGAGGCGGGCCCGGACGAACATGCCGGGCATGAGCTCTCCCTTCGGGTTCGGGAAGAGCGCGCGGAGCGCGATGGACCCGGTGCCCGGGTCGACCGTCACGTCGGTGAACTGCAGGGCGCCGGTGACGCCGTAGTCGCGCCCGTCCTCGAGGACGCAGCTTCACCTTCGCCTGCCCCTTCCCGGCGCTCTGGAGCTTTCCCTCCTCGAGATCGCGGCGGAGCCTCATCACGTCGACGCTCGACTGCGTCACGTCGACGTAGACCGGGTCGAGCTGCTGCACCGTCGCGAGGAGCGTCGCCAGCGACTGCTGGACGTAGGCGCCCTCGGTCACCGCCGATCGGCCGATCCGGCCGGAGACCGGGGACCGTCACCGTCGTGTAGCCGAGGTTGATCTCGGCGGCGTCGGCCGCGGCCCTGCCCGCGGCGACGTCCGCCTCCGACGCCTTGAGCGCCGCCATCGCGGTCTCGTACTCCTGCTTGCGAGACGGCGTTGTCGTTCACGAGCTCGGTGTAGCGCTGCGCGACGAGCTTGTTGTTCGCGAGCTGCGCCTCCGCGCGGGCGAGCTGCGCCTTCGCGCCCTCGAGCGCCGCCTTGTACGGCGCCGGGTCGATGACGAAGAGCGGCTGCCCCTCCCTCACGTCGCTGCCCTCGACGAAGAGTCGCTCCGCAGGACGATGCCGTTCACGCGGGCGCGGACCTCGGCGACCCGGTAGGCGGAGGTGCGGCCGGGGAGCTCGCGGGTGAGCGTCACCGCGGTCGGCTCGAGGGTGACGACGCCGACCTCGACCGGGCCCGAGGGTGCGGCCGCCTTGCTCGCGCCGGACCGGTTGCAGCCCGCGGTGCCGAGGGCGGCGGCGAGCGCCACGACGCCGGCGATCCGGAGCGCCGGGCGGAGTCGATGCGCGGACGGCGGCGCGGGGGAACGGCTGGCGGAGTGGGTCATCTGTGGTCCGTGGCTTTAAAGGGTGAGGCCGACTGCCGCATCCGTTCACATTCAAGGTTGACAGTCAATACTAAACGGTTCAGTTTAGCTAGCCCATGAGCCCGCTCGCCGCCACCGCTGGGGATACCATCTCCGCGAAACGACGGCAGATCCTCGACGGGGCACGGGCGGTGTTCGCGGAGCAAGGGTACGAGCGGGCGGCCGTCGATCAGATCGCCGCGCGCGCGGGCGTGTCGAAGGCGACGGTCTACAACCACTTCCAGGACAAGAAGGCGCTCTTCGTGGCGGCGGTCGTGGAGGCCTGCGACGACATGCGCGGCGGGCTCGACCGGTTCCTGGAGGGACCGGTCGGCGACGCCGAGCAGGGGCTGCGCTCCATCGGCGAGCAGGTGATGACGATGTCGCTCTCGCCGTCGATCGTGAGCCTCTACCGCCAGACCATCGCCGAGGCCGAGCGCATGCCGGAGCTCGGGCGGCTCGTGTTCGAGCGCGGCACCATCGCCCTCCAGGAGGCGGTCGCCTCTCACCTCCGGCGCTGGAACGACGCCGGCGCGCTGCGGATCGACGACCCGCGCTCCGCCGCCGTCGCGTTCATCGCCCTCTGCGGCGGCGACCTCATCATCCGGATGCGGCTCGGCGTCCTCGAGCGCCCCTTGGACGAGCAGATCCGCGAGACGGTCGACCGCGCGGTCTCGATCTTCGTCCGCGCGCACCGGGCCTGACCCGCGGCCTGAGCGCGACGAGGGCGAGGGCAAGCCCCACGATCCCATCCGCACCGGCGCCCGCCGCGCCCCCGCACCCGCACGATGCGCCCCCCGGCTCCTCCGGCGGGACCGCGCAGGTCCACGGCGCACCCCCGGCGCCGCAGGGCGCCTGGATGCGCAGGAGATCGAGCTCCGCGAGCCCGCCGTTGAACCGGTCGAGGTCGACGGCGCCAGAGATGCCCGGGCTCGTCCCGGAGCGGGTCCACTGCCAGAGCGTCCACGTCGCCCACGCCGGCGGCACGTCCGGGCACGTGACGTCCGGGTGCACGATCCAGAGCGGCTCCGCGCCGAAGGCGGTGCTGCCGCCCATGGACCCGCTCCAGAACGCGGGATCGGTCCTCACGACGAGGGGCGGCCCCGCCGCCTGCTCGACGCGCGCGAAGAAGCGGGCGAGGCCGATCTCCGCCGAGGACGCGGAGAGGGCGTCCATCGTCTCGACCTCCACCGCGGGGTGGAGATCCCCCGGCTCGATCGTCCCGATCGCCGCGAGGAACGCGTCCGCCTGCGCGTCCGCGTCGTCGGCGGGCGCGAAGACGTGATACGCGCCGCGGACGAGCCCCGCGCCCCTCGCGCCGGCCCAGTTCGCCGCGAAGCGCGCGTCGACCGCGGACGCGCCGACGGTGGCGCGCACGAGGGCGAAGCTCTTCGTGGCAGCGACCTGCGCCCAGTCGATCGTCCCCTGGGTGGCGCTCACGTCCACGCCCTGGAGCGTCGCCCCGGGCGCGCAGACCGTCGCGGCGCGCGCCGGCGCGGCGGCCAGGGCGGCCGCGGCGACGAGCGCGTGGGCGAGGCCCCGGGCCATGGTCAGAGCGACGGGTAGGTCTCGCTCCGGACGGTCCCGGTCGCGGGATCGTACTGGAGGTCCTTCGGGTAGTTGACCGCCTCGAGCCGCAGCGCCGCGAGGGCCGCGGGCCAGGCGCCGTGCTCGCCGCGGTATGCCTGCACCGCCGCCCGCGCGTTCGCGAGGTCGAGCTGGATCCTCACGCGGTCCGGGGCGGAGGTGGAGGCGCGGGCGGTGGTGCCGTCCTGCGCGAGCGGGCGGTCCCGCGGCGCAGCAGGCTCGGCGGGCGTCCGGTCCGAGCAGGCGGTCGCGAGCGAGGCCGCCGCCACGAGGGCGAGGAAGGTCGTGCGCATGGGCGGATCGTGACCAATCGGGCGGGCGCCCGGACCTCCGCCGGCCCGTTCCGGCCCGTTCGATCCCGTTCCTGCTCGTTCCGGCTCGGGTTGCCTCCGCCGGGCGTGCCCAGCTTGTTCGGCGTGCGCGGCCTCGGCGCCCACCGTCGCCGAGGCGGCGGTCGGGGAAGGAGGCGGCGCGCGGGTACGACCTCGTCTAGTCCTCGACCCGGCTCGACCACCGCCGTCCGCTCTCCCACCGGCTGCTGCGAACCCGTGCTCGCGTCCGGCAGCGCCGACGTCGTGCTCGTCCGCGGCACCGCCTCGCCCCGCCCGTTCCGGCGCCATCTTGCTTCCGGTCACCGGGACGCCGCCCTCCCGCGGCGCCGCCGGGCACTCGCGCTCGTGCACGCCCGCGCGACCGCGACCTCAGCTCGCACGTCCTCGCCGCGCCGTCCGTCGGCTCGGACGAGCGCGGCGGACCCGGCGCGAGCCGCCGCGGTCGAGCGCCGAGGCCGGCGCGAGGGGCCTTCGCGGGGCGAGCCGCGCGACGACCCCGGCGTCCCGATGCAGTAGGGCCGCGGGCGCCGCCGTGGCGGCCGCGGGAGGGCGGCCCGACATTCCCGGGAGGAGGCCTCCGATGCGACCCGACATCGTCCCCGGCGCGCCGTTCCCGGACTACGAGCTCCCGGACCAGACGGGCAGGCACCGGAAGCTGTCGGAGCTGCAGGGCGACGACCCGCTCGTGCTCGTCCTCTCCCGTGGCCACTTCTGCCCGAAGGACCAGCGGCAGCACCGGAACCTCGTCGAGCTCCACCCCGAGCTGGTGGTGAGCTACGTGCGGCTCGTCACAATCTCGACCTCCAACCTCCTCGAGACGAACGAGTGGCGGGACGGGCTCGGCGCCCACTGGCCGTTCCTGTGCGACCCGGGGCGCAAGGTGCAGCGGGACCTCGGGATCCAGGAGTACACGGATCCGCACAACGACCCGATGATCCCCCACACCCTCGTCCTCGCGCCGCGGCTCGAGGTGTTCCGGATCTACGTCGGCTACTGGTACGTGGGCCGCCCGTCGAACGAGGAGCTGCGCGTCGACCTGCGGGCGGTGACCCGGACGATCCGGCCGGACTGGGATCCCACCGAGCCGGGGCTGCGCGAGGCGTGGGAGCGGGGAGACAAGGCGCGGTTCTGGCCCTACGGCAAGACCCTGCGCCAGGTGCTCGCGGGCGAGGAGAGCGCCCGGCCGCCGCGCCCGGCGTAGGCGGCTCCCCTCGTACGCTCGGCCGGGGCGGCGCGTGGCGCCGGGGCCACGCGAGCGCGAGCTACTTCCGCTGCTTCTTCTGCTGCTCCTCCCAGACCGGGCGGTAGTCGTAGGTCGGATAGAACTCCGACCGGTACGCGCCCCAGCCGGCGTTCTCCACCGCGAGGTTCACGTCGCGGAGCCGGGCGGGCGGAACGCGGAGCGTCACGACCTGGCCAATCCCCATCATCACGTACCAGCTCACGACCTCGACCCCGGCGGGCGGGAACTTCGCGTACCAGCCGTTCTTCTCGAGCTGGGCGTTCAGCTCCGCGAGCGGCCGCGACTGGTCGTGGCGCAGGAAGATCGTGAGCAGGATGGCGTCCCCGCCCGCGGAGGCGGGCGGCTCGCCCGCGGTGGGCGCGGCGAGGAGCAGGAGCGCGGCGACGGCGAGGGCTCTCGGCATGGCGTGTCCTCCGGCGGGTTCCTGCAGGGGATCGGCGGGCCGCGCACGCGCGGGATCGTCCCGCGACCCATGGGGAGGGCGAGTCGCCGCCCCTCAGCGCGGGTCGTGGGCGGCGCCAGCCTCGCCCGGCCCGTAGTGCCGGGACGGCGTCTCCTCCGGGAACCCGAGGAGCTCGTCCGCGAGCTCCTCGTCCTCGAAGCACCAGGCCCAGGTCTCGCCCGGCTCGAAGGACTTGATCACCGGATGGCGGGTCGCGCGGTGGTGCCGCGTGGCGTGGCGGTTCGGCGAGTCGTCGCAGCAGCCGACGTGGCCGCACGAGAGGCACAGCCGCAGGTGGACCCAGGCGTCTCCCGAGGCGAGGCACTCCTCGCACCCGAGGGTCCTCGGGGTCGCGGGGTGGGAGCGCGTCGTCGCGCGCCGGAGGTGCTCGCACATGGGGGGCGTCTCCTCGGATCAGGGGCCGGTCGGGTGGAGGTCGCCGTGGGCCGACGGCCGCGTCGCGGCGGGCGGCTCCGAGATGCGCTCGAGCGCCGTGCGATCCCAGCCGCCGAGCGTCGCGCCCGCGTCGTAGACCGCCCGGCAGAAGTCGTGGATGCGCACGGCGGGGTCGTCCTCCGCCCGCACGGCCTCGTACGGGAGAACGAACTCTCCGAGCGCCGCGTCGTAGACCGCGGGCGCGGGCACCGGCGCGTCGCGGAACCCGGCGGGCTCCGGCGCGGCGTAGGCGTACAGGATCGGCTCCGAGACGACGACCCCGGCCTGCGTGACGCCCCCCGGCCAGAAGCCGAAGGAGATCACCTCGTGAGAGTAGGCCTCGCGCGTGATCGGATCCGCGCCGGGACGAGCCGGGGCCCGGCGGCCGGAGAACCGGGTCGCCGCGAGGTCGAACGATCCCCAGAAGAAGTGGACCGGGCTCTGCTTGCCGACGAACTCGTCGGCGAGCCCCAGGAGCGCCGCGTCGCACCGCCGGAGCACCTCCCAGAACCGGTGCGCCGCCTCCGGATCGTAGGCGCGCGGGGCGTCGTCCTCGTCGAACGGGACGGGATCGGGCACCTCGACCGGCATCGTCCAGAGCTCGACGTCCACCCCGACCTCGCGCAGGAGCTCGCGGTAGGCGTCGTAGAAGGCGTGCACGGACCGGGAGACGAGCGGCAGCGTGGCCGCGCGGTCGCCGGTCCGCACCGCGAGCACCTGATCGACGAGGTCGAGCTCGAGGTCGAGCGCCCGGTCACCGTCGCACGCGGGCAATCCCCCCGTGAGCCCCCGCGCGGTGACCCGGAGCGCGGTGTGCCACCAGTGGTTCTGCGGCGGGGACCGCGCGAGCAGCGTCTTTCCAATCATCTGGGTCCACAGGTGGAGCGCGTCCCGGGTCTCGCGCCACGCGGCGAGCGGCAGCTCCGGCCAGGGACCCCTCAGCGCACCAGGCGTCATCGCGACCTCCCGCCCGAAGGCTAGGGGCGGACGCGGGCGCGTGCACCGGCGAGCCGCCCGGGTGAGCGCCCGGCGCGGCGACCGCGCGCCCCCTCAGCTGCGCAGAGATCCTCGGGCCGCGAGCGCGGTCGCGTCAGCCGGCCCGGCGGATGCGCGCGAGGGGAACCGTCGTGGCGGGGTTCGACCCCGCGCCGCCCTCCGCGCCCTCGCGCCGATGACGCGCCGCCACGGCGAGGGCGACCGCGCTGCGCACCGCCTCCTCGGACCCGGCGCCCTTCTCGAGGACCGCGTCGACGCCGAGCGGCGCGAGGACGTCCCAATCGTCCGGGGTCACCGTGCCCGCGAGGACCAGGATCGCGAGCTCGCGCTCGCCCCCCTCGGTGCGGACGATCCGCACGAGGCTCGGGCCGTCGATCCCGGGCATGCGCAGGTCGGTGACGAGCAGGTCGAGCTCGAGCAGGTGGTCGACGAGCTGCTGGAGCGCCGCCTCCCCGTCGCTCGCCTCGAGGACGTCGACGCCGGCGCTCTCGAGCCCATGCCTCAGCACGGCCCGGACGGTCGCGTCGTCGTCGACGACCAGCGCGCGCGGCCTCGCCGTCGTCGGAGCCGGAGGGTGCACCACGATACCTCCCAACCCCCCATCGACACTCTACGCGGGGGCGGGCGGGCGCGGCCATCACCGGACCACGGGACGCCGAAAATGTTCGGAGGCGGCCCCGTGAGAGGCCGCCTCCGCGAAATGACGCTCGAATCCGCCGCGGCGGGAACACCGGTCCGGCCGGTGGGCCGGATCGGTGCTGCGCCAGCGAGCAGCTGGGCGAAACCCCGCGCGATCCGGCGTCCCTGTTTTTGCAGAGGCACCGTGCCGCAGTTGGAACATGGGGGTGCGCCCTGCGGCGCGCAAGCGCGGCGATGCGCTCCCGCATGCTCCGTCTCACCGACCTCACCAGGCATAGGCCTCGGGCGCCTCGCCGCCTGGACCCGGCCAGATCTGGTCGATGGCCTCGAGGGTCTTCGCGTCGAGCTTCAGCTCGCACGGCGCGCAGGGCGTCCTCGAGCTGCTCCATCGTGCGCGGCCCGACGATGGGCGCCGTGACGCCGGGGCGGTGGAGGAGCCACGCGAGCGCGACGTCGGCCGGGCGCTGCCCGAGCTCGGCGCAGAGCTTCTCCCACCGCTCGAGGCGCGGCCGGTCCTGCTCGATGCGCTGCTGGATGCGCGGGGTGGCGCGGCGGCCCACCGCCGCCTTCTCGAGGACGCCGCCGAGCAGCCCGCCGGCGAGCGGGCTCCACGGGAGGACCCCGACGCCGTACGCGCGGCACGCGGGGAGGACCTCGAGCTCGACGGTCCGGGCCGCGAGGTTGTAGAGGCTCTGCTCGGACGCGAGCCCGAGGAGCCCGCGCCGGACCGCGGCCTCGTTCGCCTGCGCGACGTGCCAGCCCGCGAAGTTGCTCGAGCCGACGTAGAGCACCTTGCCCTGCTGGACGAGGAGCTCCATCGCCTGCCAGATCTCGTCCCAGGGCGTGTCGCGATCGACGTGGTGCATCTGGTAGAGGTCCACGTGGTCGGTGCGCAGCCGGCGGAGGCTCTCCTCGCAGGCGCGGCGCACGTGGTGGGCCGACAGGCCGCGGCCGTTCGGGCCCGCCCACATCTGGCCGTAGACCTTGGTGGCGAGGACGATGCGCTCGCGGCGCGCGCCGCCCTGGGCGAGCCACCGCCCGATGATCTGCTCCGTCGGGCCCTCGCGCGGGAGCGTGTCCCACTGGCCGAACTTGTAGCCGTACATGTCCGCGGTGTCGAAGAAGAACACCCCCGCGTCGAGGGCGCGGTCCATCATCCGGTGCGAGTCCTGCTCGCTCGCCTCGGGCCCGAAGTTCATGGTGCCGAGGCAGAGCCGGCTCACCTTCAGCCCCGTCCTGCCGAGTCGCGTCGTGTCCATGGAGGGGATGATGGCCCGCCGGACCGCGCCCGTCACGACCGGATCGTCGCGGCCGGGCGCGCGGGCGGCCAGGGAGCGGGCGCGCCCCGGGCACCCGTCACGCCCCCGCCGCGCGCGCGTCCTCCCGGCCGAAGTACTCGGCGAGCTTCGCGTCGGCGTCGTCGCCGAAGAGGATGCGTGCGGCCTCGCGCAGGCCCTCGGCGCCGCGGAGGTCCTCGTGACGGACGACCAGCGCGATCTTCGAGCGGCGGCGCAGGAAGTCCTCGAGCTTCACGACCATCTCGCGCCGGGCGGCCTCGTCGAGCTCGCAGCGGAGGTACTCGCTCGTCTCGATGATCACCTCCGCCATGCGAGGGTCGGAGCGGATCGCGTCGAGCATCGGCAGGGCGCCGGCGCCGTAGCGGCGCCAGAGCCGGGTCGAGAGCCGCTCCGACGCGTGCGGGGAGGTCATCGCGTCGAGGTCCATGAGGCGCGCCTGGTGGAAGAACTCCTCGCGCACGGTCTCGTGCGGCTCGCCGTACCAGAGCGCGTCCTCGAACGGCAGCGCGACCCCGAGCCGGCGGACCTCCTCGCTCACCTCCTCGCCCACGTTGAGGCAGTCGGTGAGCTTGCCGCCGAAGATGGTGAGGTGGCGCGCGGTCCGGGTCGACCTCGATGACGTGCTTGCGCGAGAGCTGCATCCAGTCTGCGCGCCCCGGCGCCCGCGCCGTCCACGACGAGCGGGCGCACGCCGCAGCGCTCCGCGATGACGTCGGCGTCGGCGAGCGGGTGCGGCAGCCGCAGCCGCTTGTTGATGTTGTCGAGGACGAACCGCCGGTCCTCGGCGGTGACGCCCACCTCGGGGCGGTCGACCCGGGTGTCGGTCGTGCCGATGCAGGTCCGCGCGCCCATGGGGATGACGAAGAAGAGCCGGCCGTCGTCGGCGAAGAAGGTGAGCACGCGCGGGTGCGGCGTGAGCCGGTCGACGATGAGGTGGATGCCCTTCGAGAGGACGTGGTGGTGGGTGGTGGGGACGCCCGCCGCGGCGTTCACCTCGTCCGCGTACGGGCCGCACGCGTTGACGAGGACGCGGCGACCGGATCGCGAGCGCACGGCCGGTGGTGACGTCGCGCGCCCGGATGCTCCACCCGTCCCCCTCGCGCGCCGCGCCGAGCGACTCCACGTAGTTCGCGGCGATGCAGCCGTGGTCGAGCGCGGCGCGGACGAAGCTCCAGACGAAGCGCGCGTCGTTGTCGTGGAGGTAGGCGTCGGAGTACTCGAACCCGCCGTCGAGGCGGCGACGTCTCGACGATCGGCTCCTCGCGACTCGATCGTCCGCCACCGAGAGCAGCCGCGGGCGGCGCGTGAAGAAGTGGCCGATGAGCCAGTAGAGCCAGGCGCCCGCGAGCGAGCTTCCACAGCCCGTGGCGGAATCCCCGCTCGTGCGAGGTGTAGAAGCGGATCTCCTGCACCGTCGACGGGTACGACCGGAGCAGCCGGTTGCGCGCGCGGCAGAGGCTCGTGCACGAGCCCGAGCTCGAGCCCCTCGAGGTACTTGATGCCGCCCCAGGCGAGGTTCGACGACTCCTGGCGACGTGACGCCCGCGAAGTCCCCGCGATCGATGAGCGCCACGCGCGCGCCGCGCGCCGCCAGCGCCGCGGCGGAGACGGCGCCGTTGATGCCGCCGCCGAGGACCAGGACGTCGAACGGCGCCGCGACGAGCTTCTCGAGGTTGGTCCTGCGGAGCGCGGAGCCGGCCGGGACGGTCATCGGGATCCATCATAGCTGCGCCGCGCGATCGCCGCTCGCGCGCCGAGCCGCAGGGGAGAGGGTCCGCCGGATGCACGGGATGAGCTCGCGGAGCGTCCCCGCCTCGAGCCGGTAGAGCGCGAGGCGATCGCGGCGGGTCACCGCCACGAGCCGCTCGCGACGGAGGATCGCGAGCGCCTGCGACACGGTCGACTGCTTCGTCCCGAGGCGGACCGCCATGACACCCACCGTCTCGTCCCCGCCGCAGAGCAGGGACAGGATCCGGAGCCGGAGCGGGTGGCCCAGCGTCCTCAGGATTCCGGCCACGCGATCTTCGTCCCCGGGTCCGATCGGCATGAAGCCTCCGGAGCAATCATAGCCTCCTCGTGCCGCCGGACAATCGCAGATCACATTCATCATTGGAACGTTTCGGTCGCCTGCCCGATACCGCGAGCCTTGCCAGGTTGCGAGCACCCGCCCAGAATGAGCCATGGCCAGGCCACGCTCCCCCCGCACCATCGCAGGCCGCCCGGTGGCGACGCTGTTCAAGCCGGGTGGCGTCCCCGCCCTCGCGCAGATCGGCATGACGCTCGACGAGTTCGAGGCGGTGCGCCTCGCGGACCTCGAGGCGTTCGACCACGCGCAGGCGGCGCGGCGCATGGGCATCTCCCGCCAGACGTTCGGCCGCGCCCTCTCGTCCGCGCGGCGGAAGGTCGCCGAGGCGCTCGTCCTCGGCCACGCCCTCCGGATCGAGGTCGCGCCGGGCGAGGAGCCCACGACGCGCCCGCGGTGCCCGTACTGCTCGCACCCGTGCCGCGCCACGAAGGGACCGCAGGCCTGCGCGGTGTGCGCGCCGACGCTGGTGAAGCTCGGGCCGGTCCGCCGCGCCCGCGCCTGACCCCCGGTTCGCGGGCGCGGGATCGTCGACGCCTCCTCTCGCCAGGGGTACGCTCCCCGTGCGACCATCGATCCCCTACGGATCGCCCGAGCCAGGAGGGACGCGGATGGAGCTCAGCGCGGGTGCGGCGGGCGCGGCCGCCGCGGCATTCGGAGTGCCCCTCGTCATGCGGGCGCTCGCCAGGATCTTCCCTGCGGCGGAGGCGCCGGAGACCCACCTGACGCTCGACGAGCTGAAGGCGCGGTACCGGTGGTGGGAGCTCGGGATCTCGCTCGCGGCGCTCGCGGGGGCGGTGCCCGCGGCCTTCGCTCTCTGGCTCGCGCTCCGAGGCGTGGCGGCCCTCCACCGCGCGCTCTTGCCCGCGGGAGAGATTGTCTGGGTCACCGGGTCCTTCTACTGGGCGGTCCCGGCGCTCCTGCTCGCCCTCACCCTCATGCTCCCGATCTTCACGTGGGTGTCGCGGCGGCTGCTCCGGGAGCGTTACCCGGAGTACTGCGCGTACCTCCGCCTCAAGACCGGGATGGACGTGGACCGGGTGGCGCGCCTCTTCGGCGTCGGCGTCTCCGTCGCGTGCGCCGCCTTCATCTTCCTCGGCCTCGACTGGTGGGTGCGGGTCGCGCCCGACGGGCTGACCGTCAATCGGTACCTCGGGATCGGCGAGGAGCGCCACGCGTTCCGGGACATCCGCCGGATCCGGACCGCGCCGGCGCTCGTCGCGCCGAACGGGAACGTCGTCGCCCGCCGCGAGTTCGTGGTGGTGTTCGCCGACGGGTCGTCCTGGTCCACGAACAACGGGCTCTCGGACCCTTCGCCCGACGACAAGCTGACGCTCGCGCTGATCCTCGCGGATCGGAGCGGCGCCGAGGTCGAGGAGGTGCAGGTGCTCCGCAACGAGGAGCTGTAGCCCCGCCCCGGCCGGCCGCCGTCGCTAGCGCCCGTGTCCGTGGCCGCCGCCGCCGCCGGACCGGCCCGAGCCGCCGTTCCCGGCGTGACCGCCGGAGCTCCCTCCGCCGTGTCCACCGGAGCTGCCGGCCCCGTGCCAGCCGGGGTTCCCGGCGCCGCGGAAGCCGGAGCTCCCCGCCCCGTGCCAGCCGGGGTTCCCGCCGCCCGCGAACCCGCCGCCGCGCCCGCCGGTCACCCGCGGTGGCGTGAAGCCCGCGTTGTGGCCGCCGAACCCGGAGCCGCGCGGCGCGGCGGCCGGGGCGCGGAATCCGCCGAACGTCCCCCGGTACGGCGCGGGCGCGCCGCGGTACCCGGGGCGGAAGCCGGAGCCGCCCCACGCGCGCGACGGCGCGTAGTGCCAGTGCGACGGGTAGCGCCACCAGCCGTGCCCGTACCACGCGAACCGCGCCGGCCCGTACACGCCGAACACCGGCCACGGGCCGATCCCCCAGACCCACGGCGCCGCGATCCAGGTCCAGGTGCTGTAGGCCGGGTAGTAGACGTAGGCGTACGGCTCGCCGGAGCCGTTCGCCGGCACGCTCGTGTAGGCGTCGGCGTATGGCATCCAGACCCAGCCGTACTGCTGCGTGTAGACCCACTGGCCCGGAGGAACGGGCGCGCCGGATTGCGCCGGGGCCTCGACCTGAGGCGCGGCGGGCATCTCGGACGGGGGTGCCGGCGGAAGCTCGCTCGGCGGAGCCTGCGGCGCGGCGTCGGCACGCGGCGGCTCGTCCTCCCACGCGTCCTGGGCGCGCGGGAGCGCCGGGAAGAGGAGGACCGCCGCGGACAGCGAGAGGGTTCCGATGAGCTTCGTCATGGCAGTCACCTGGCCGGAGGGAGAGCATCGGCCATGCCATGGGAAACCCACGAGGGATCCGGAAGTTACCGCGTCGCCCTGTGCCCCCGGGCCACGGCGCGACGTGACCGGGACGCACACCGTGGGCCCGTCCGCCCGGCGAGCTCTCCGGCACCGCGGCGCTCTCCGGCACCGCGGCGACTCCCGGCGGCGCTGGTTGGTCGCCGGCGCCGTGCTCCTCGCCGGGGGCGCGCCGCCGCGCGGCGATCCGCGACCGCGAGTCGACCTGAAGCCGAGCCTGACGATCGCAGCCCCCCGTCGGGAGGCACCCTGGCCTGCCGGCGGGACGCTGGGCCGACGAGCGGTCCGACGCGCGGATGGAGAAGGCCCCGCGACCTCAGCGGTGCACACGTTCGGTCTGGCGGGAGCGGACCCGACGGCCGGGCGTCGGCAGGGGAACGCGATCGGGCTGGGCGCAGTGGCGAGGACGGCGCGGGTCATCGTGATCGGCGGGGGCGCGGCGGGGCTGGCCGCCGCGGAGGCGCTCTGCCGCCGCGCCGAGGTGGTGCTGGTGGAGGCGCGCGACCGGCTCGGCGGGCGCATCGACACCCGGCTCGACCCCGCGCTCGGCGTCGCCGTCGAGCGCGGCGCCGAGTTCGTCCACGGCCGTCCCGACCGCACGGTGTCGCTCGCCGCGCGGGCCCACGCGCGGATCCGCGAGATCCCGGACCGGCACGCGCGGCGGGCGGGACGCCTCTCCGACGCGACCGCCGCGTTCTCGAGGTCGCAGGAGCTGCTCGCGCTCGGGACGAGGGACGACGAGCCGTTCGCGGCGGTCCTGGCGAGGGCAGGACGCGAGCGGCGCGCGTCGCGGAGCGACGCCGAGCTGGCGAACGGGTTCGTCCGCGGCTTCTATCTCGCCGATCCACGGACCACCTCCTCCCTCGCGCTCGCGCGCATGACGCGCGCCCTGGACGAGATCGGCGCAGACGTGATGTCGCGCGTCGAGGGCGGGTACGCGCGCGTGCTCGAGCCGCTCCGCGACGCGCTCGCGCGGGCCAGGGCCGAGGTCCGCCTCTCCACCCGGGTCGAGGAGGTCCGCTGGCGCCCCGGGCACGTCGAGGTCGCGGCGCGGGGCCCCGCGGGCGGGCGCCTTCCGCTGCTCCGCGGGCGGGCCGTCGTCGTGACGCTGCCGGTCCCGATGCTGGGAGCTTCCGGCGTGCGCTTCCGCCCGGCGCTCCCGGGCAAGGGCCGGGCGGCGGCCGCGCTCGCGATGGGGCCGCTCGTGAAGGTGCTCCTGCGCTTCAGGCGTGTCGCCTGGGAGACCCTGGTGCCGCGCGGCCTCGCGTTCCTGCACGTGCAGGGAGCGCCGGTCCCGGTGTTCTGGACGCTCGCCCCGTTCCCGGCCCCGGTCCTCGTCGGCTGGGCGGGCGGGCCGGACGCGGATCGCCTCGCCGGAAGGCCGGAGGACCAGGTGCTCCGCGCCACCCTCGCCTCGGCGGCGCGCGGGCTGGGCCGCTCCGCGAACGCGATCGAGGATGGGCTCGACGGAGCCTCCGTCGTCGACTGGACGCGGGATTCCTTCGCGGGCGGCGGTTACGCGGTGTTCCCCGCCGGCTCGGGCGGAGCGCCGGAGGCGCTCGCGAGGCCGGTCGAGTCGACGCTGTTCTTCGCGGGCGAGGCCACCGCCGGCGGCCTCGCCGGCACCGTGGAGGGCGCGCTCCGGAGCGGCGCGCGCGCGGCGCAGGAGGTGCTCGCGGCCTCGCTGTGAAGCGCTCCTCCGGCGCGGGGTCGAGCCCCGGCGCCCGCGCGGCGCGTGCTCGCTTCCGGGCCGCATGGAGCCAGCCCTCACCCGTCGAGCGCGGCCTCGAGCCGGTCGCAGAGGGTCCGCAGCACCTTCACCCGGGCCCACCGCTTGTCGTTCGCCTCGACGAGCGTCCAGGGCGCGACGGCCGTGCTGGTCCGGTCCACCATGTCGCACACCGCGCGGTGGTACTCCGGCCACCTCTTCCGGTTGTGCCAGTCGTCGGGCGTGATCTTGAACCGCTTGAAGCGGGTCTTCTCCCTCGCGCGGAACCGCTTCAGCTGCTCCTCCGGCGAGATCGCCAGCCAGAACTTCACGATCACGGTGCCCGCCCGGGCGACCTCGTCCTCGAACTGGTTGATCTCGGCGTACGCGCGCATCCAGTCGGGCTCGCTGGCGAAGCCCTCGACCCGCTCGACGAGCACGCGGCCGTACCAGGTGCGGTCGAAGATCGCGACCCGGCCCTGCGCCGGCACGTGGCGCCAGAACCGCCAGAGGTACGGCTGCGCCCGCTCCTCCTCGGTCGGCGCCGCGACCGGGATGACCTCGTAGAGGCGCGCGTCGAGGGCGCCGGTGACGCGCCGGATCGCCCCACCCTTCCCCGCGGCGTCGTTCCCCTCGAACCCCACCACGAGCGCGCGGCGCCGGAACGCCTTGCGGCGGCAGAGCAGCGCGAGCCGGCCCTGCTCCCGCTCGAGCTCGCGCTCGTAGACGGCGCGCGAGCGCTTCAGCGACAGGTCGAGGACGCCGAGGACGTCCTTGCCGTCGCGCGGCGGGGGCGAGGGTGGGGCTGCGGTGATGACCGGCCTGCGCTCGCCCTTCCGCTCGAGCGCCACGCGGCGGCGCATGGCGTCGAGGAGGATCCGCCCGACGGTGATGCTGCGGTAGCGGGGGTCCCACCCCTCGACGACGTACCACGGCGCGAACCCGGAGCTGGTGCGCTGCAGGACGTGCTCGCTCACCTCCCTGAGCTCGTCGTAGCGCTCGTGGTTCTTCCAGTCCTGGGGCGTCACCCGCCAGCGGGTGGCCGGGTCCTTCTCGAGGCCGCGGAGCCGCTTCCGCTGCGCCTTCTTCGAGAGGTGGAACCAGAACTTCACGAGCAGCGCGCCCTCGTTCGCGAGCATCTGCTCGAAGGCGCCAATCTCGTCGAGCGCCTCGTCGAGCTCGCCCTTCCTCATGCGGCCGCCGACGCGCTCGAGGATCGGGTACGTGTACCAGCTGCCGAAGAGGACCCCGACCTTGCCCTTGGGCGGGAGCGCGCGCCAGAAGCGCCACATGAACGGCCGGGTGCGCTCCTCCTCGGTGGGCGGGCCGAACGCGTGGACGCGGACGTGGCGCGGGTCCATCCAGGCGTTGAGCAGGTTCACCGTCTCGCCCTTCCCCGCGCCGTCGACGCCGTTCACGAGGACGACGACGGGGAACCTCGCGAGGCTCCCCACGTCGTACTGGGCGTCGAGGAGGTCGGCCCGGAGCCTGGGCTCCTCGCGGTGGTAGCGCGCCTTGTCGATGGCGTGGCCCAGCTCCGCGGACTCGAACATGGCAGCCTCCGCACGCGCGAACGTCGCGGTCCCGTCAGCCTGGCACAGTCCCGACCGACCGAGAACGCGCTCCGGCGCGCACCCGGCGAGCGCGGTCCCGGACCGGCGCCGCCCTGCGCGGCGGCGGCGACCCTCCGAGCCCGACGGTCACCTGGCCGCTTCCCGCGCGGCGAGGAGGGCGAGCGCCGACGCGGGAGCGAGCGCGGCGGCGCTCCCGTACCGCACCCCAATCATCCCGCTCAGCGTCGCGCCGGCGAGGTAGGCAACCCAGACCGCGCCGAGGGCGCGCGCCCGGGCGAGCTCGGCGCGCCGGCCGGCGCCGTCCGACCCCGTCGCCGCGACGAGCGCCTCGACGAGCTCCACGATGGTGCCGGTGATGAAGGTGCGGACGCGCCGGCCGCCCACCCTCGGCATGACGGCGTTCTCGCACCCGATCCCGACGGCGGCGGCCGCGATGGCGCCGAGGGCGCGCCAGCCCATCGCCTGCGCCAATCCGTCCGGAGCGACCCCTCGTCCGAGCAGGGCGAAGCCGGCGAGGAGCGCCGCGGAGACCACGAGCACGACCTGGCGTGGCCGCCACCCGCGCCGCGCACAGGCGTCGCGGATCACCGCGCCGGCGGCGACGCCGGCCGCGAACAGCCCGACCGCGAGCAGCGCGCGGGCGGCGCCTCGCACATCGCCCGTCCCGAGCCCGGTGCCGCCGCGAACCGTGTTCCCCGTCACGTGCGCGGTGAACACGTGGAACAGGAGATAGCCAATCCCGTCGACCGACCCCGCGACCCCCGACAGCACGGCCCCCTCGACGAGCGCCGGCTCGGGGGCGAGCGGCGCGGGCGCACCGGAGCCAGGGGGCCCATCCATCTCCCGGGGGTGCGCATCCCCCGGCCGATGGGCGAGCGGCCGACCCGCCGGAGTAGCGGGCAGGTGGAGCGCGCCACCATCTTGGGGGCCGGAGGCGCGCCATGAAGGTCGGGGTCGTCGGAGCGGGCGGCGTCGGGGCTGCGTGCGTCCTGGCGCTCGCCGCGCGAGGCTCGGCCCGCGAGGTCGTGGTCGTCAACCGGACGCGGGCGCGGGCCCGGGCGGTCGCCGCGGACGTCCGGTACGGCGCGCCGCTCTCGCCCCGCCGGGTCGAGGTGCGGGACGGCGAGGTCGAGGACCTGGCGGGTGCGTCGCTCGTCATGATCACGGCGGGCGTGAACGAGCGGACCGGCGGCGCGACCGACCGGTCGGACCCGCGAGGGCGGCTCCGCCTCCTCGCGAAGAACGCGGAGGCGTACCGCGCCCTCGTCCCTCGGATCGTGGAGGAAGCCCCCGAGGCCGTGCTCCTCGTCGTGACCAATCCGCCGGACCCGCTCACGGACGTGGCGAGGCGGCTCGCCGGCCACGACCGCGTGATCGGAACCGGGACGTTCCTCGACAGCCTGCGGTTCCGCGTGCACCTCGCGGCGGCCGCCGGCGTGAGCCCGGCCGACGTGGAGGCGCAGGTGCTCGGCGAGCACGGGACCTCCGAGGTGTTCGTCTGGTCCGGCGCGCGCATCGCCGGCGTCCCGGCGAGCGCCGCCCTCGACCAGCTCGGGGGCTGGAGCGAGGAGCGCCGGCGCGACCTCGAGGCCCAGGTCCGGTTCGCGAACATCGCGATCATCGAGGGGAACGGCGCGAGCCTCTACGGGATCGGCCTCGTCTGCGCGCGGATCGCCGAGCTGGTGCTCCGGGACGAGCGCGCGGTCGTCCCGGTGGGGAGCTTCCTCGAGCCGTTCGGGGTGACGCTGTCGATGCCGACCGTCATCGGCCGGCGCGGCGTCGAGCGGGTGCTCACGCCGCGGCTGGCGCCGGAGGAGGAGCAGGCGCTCCTGCGCAGCGCGGCGGCGCTGCGCCGCGCGCGCGTCGATCTGGGCGAGGCGCCCGCTCCGCCACCCTGAACGGCGGAGCGGAGCGGAGTGGAGCGGGCGCCCGGACGGAGGGCCGGTGACCGGCCGTATCGTCGATCCCCCGACCGCTCGCCGGTGGCAGGTCCGGTCGCGCGCCGGGACGAACCTCACGCCCCCGTCGGTTTGAAATGAAACTCGAACGACAGGACCCCGATGCGACCCTTCCGACCGCTCACCACCGCCGCCGTGCTCTCCATGCTGCTCGCCGCGTGCGCCGACCGCGCGCCCCCGTCCGCAGGGGTGGCGCCCGAGACGCCTCGCGTAGGCGTCACGGTCGCGCCAACCGAGGCGAGCGTGCCGGCCGGAGGTCGTGTCGCCTTCACGGCCTTGGTCGCGAACGCAGCGGATCCCGCCGTGACCTGGGCGGTCACCGGGACGTCCTGCGGGACCATCACGCAGGCAGGCCTCTACACGGCGCCGTCCTCGGCCGGCACCTGCGGCGTGGTGGTGACCAGCCAGGAGGACGCGACGAAGAGCGCGTCCGCGGTCGTCACCGTGAACGCGCCGGTGCCGGTGCCGGTGACGGTGGCGGTCACCCCTTCCCCCGCCGCCGCGGACGCCTGCAAGACCGTGACGTTCACCGCGCGCGTCACTGGTGCCGCCAACTCCGCCGTGACCTGGTCCGTCCAGGAGGGCGCCGCGGGCGGGACCATCACGCCGGCCGGCGTGTACACCGCGCCTTCGGTCGCCGGGACCTACCACGTCGTCGCCACGAGCAACGCCGACCCCACGAAGGCCTCGATCTCCGCCGTGACCATCACCGCCCGCGTCCTCTCCATCGCGGTGAGCCCGCCCACCACGAGCGTCGCGCCGGGCGGCACGGTTCAGTTCACCGCCACGATCACGACCACCTGCGGCACGTTCCTCTCGACGCGGGCGCTCACCTTCGCGGGGGGCTGAGCGCCCCGCGCGGCCGCGGATCACCACGACCGACGCCGGAGGATGTAGTCGAGGGCGCCGACCCGGAACCACCGGTAGCCGTAGGGCTCGAGCTCCACCTCGTGCCAGCCGTCTCGCGCCGTGCTGTGATCCTCCGTGAGGAGGCTGACGAGCCGATCGGCACCGGCGTCCCGCGCGCGCAGCCGCACCGTCGCGGGCTTACCCGACAGGTTGTGCACCGTGACCATCGCGTTGTTCCGCCAGTCGTGGCGTAGCGCCAGCGCCTCGGGCTGGGTCGGCAGCACGCTGAAGTCGCCCCAGCCGATCTCCGGACACTCCTTCCGCATCCGGATGATCCGCTCGGTCCAGTTCAGCAGCGAGCCCGGATCCCGCCGCTGGTCTCCGGCGTTCACCCGCTCGAAACGGAACGGTCCCTCCGAGATGACCGGCAGCGCCGCGCGTGCCGCGGTCGAGAACCCCGCGTTCGGAAGGGTGGACCACTGCATGGGCGTCCTCGCGCAGTTCCGCTCCGGAAGCCGGAGGTCGTCGCCCATGCCGAGCTCGTCGCCGTAGCGGATGACCGGCGTCCCGGGAAGCGTGAACAGCAGGCTGTACGCGAGCTCGAGCCGCCTGCGGTCCCCGTCCAGCATCGGCGCGAGCCGGCGCCGGATGCCCCGGCCGTAGAGCTGCATGCCGGGCTCCGGCGCGAGCGCCTCGAAGACCCGGGCCCGCTGCGCTCCGGTCAGCCGGCCGAGGTCGAGCTCATCGTGGTTCCGCAGGAACATCCCCCACTGCGCCGTCGCCGGCCGCTGCCGGGTCGACTCCAGCGCCCGCGCGAGCGGCCGCGCGTCCGCCGTCGCGAGCGCGAAGAACAGGTGCTGGTTCGCCTGGAAGTTGAACATCATGTGCATCCGATCGCCGTCGTCCCCGAAGTACTGCAGGTCGGTCCGCGGGAGCACGTTCGCCTCCGCGAGCAGGATCGCGTCGCGAGAGCGCCACTGCAGGAACTCCCGCAAGTCCCGGAGCATCCCGTACTGCTCGAGCGGCTTCACCCCGGCGCCCTTCCTCGCGATGACGAACGGCACGGCGTCGACGCGAAAGCCGGACACCCCGAGCTCGAGCCAGAAGCCGATGATCTTCCGGATCTCCTCCTGGACCTCCGGGTTCGAGGTGTCGAGATCGGGCTGGAAGTCGTAGAAGCGGTGGAAGTAATAGGCCCGCGCCTGCGCGTCCCAGGACCACGTCGTCTTCTGCACGCCGGGGAACACGACCCCCTCGTCGGCCCTGGGGGCTTCCTCTTGGACCAGACATACCAGCCGCGGAACGGAGACGACTCGCTCCGTCGCGCGTCCTGGAACCAGGGGTGCTCGTTCGACGTGTGGTTCACGACGAGGTCGATGATCACGCGGATGCCGCGCTGCTCGGCGCCGTGCGCGAACGCGACGAAGTCGCCGAGCGTGCCGTACCGCGGGTCCACGCTGTAGTGGTCCGAGACGTCGTAGCCGTCGTCGCGGTTCGGGGA
This sequence comes from uncultured delta proteobacterium, assembly GCA_963739565.1. Lineage (GTDB taxonomy): Bacteria > Myxococcota > Myxococcia > Myxococcales > Anaeromyxobacteraceae > Anaeromyxobacter. The sequence goes on from CAVUBF010000004.1 coordinate 1,348,987, forward strand.
GCGCTGGAACGGCATCAGCCAGACGCAGGTGACGCCGAGCCCCGCGAGGTAATCGAGCCGGCGCGTCAGGCCCTGGAAGTCGCCGGTCCCGTCGCCGTTCGTGTCCATGAACGTGCCGACGTGCAGGCAGTAGATGACCGCGTTCTTGTACCAGAGGTCGTGAATCACCTGGGGGTGCTGCCACGCCCACCCGACACGCGCCGAGGCCGAAGGGGGTCGACGCCGAACGGGCTCTCCCGTTCCCGGCGAGCAGGCAGGCGCGGCCTGCCGCGCCCCCCCTGACGGGTCCCCGCCGCGGTCCGCCGCGTCGATCTGTTAAACCCAGCGGGAGGTGGCGCCCGCGCCGTTCCGGCGAGGACGCGGTCGCGGGGGAGCAGCGTGGACGGACTCGAAGGCTCGGGGCACCTCGGCAGGGTCGCGGTGCTGGATCGGCACGGCGGCGCGCGCCGGGTGCTGCGCGCGCTCGGCGAGCTCGCCGCGGCCGGCCGGATCGACGCGACCGTGGCGATCCACGCACAGGCGCACCGCGCGGCGCGGTTCGTCCGGGAGGCGGACGAGGCGGTCGAGCTCGGCGCCTCGGTGGAGGACGCGCTCCGCCGCGCCCGCGCGACCACCGCCTGGCTCGGCCCGGCGCCGCTCGAGGAGCGCGCCAGGTTCGCCGCCGCGTGCGAGTCGGCCGGTGTCGTGCCGGTCGGGCCCGGCGCCGCCGCCCTGCGCCGGCTCGTGGGACCGCGCTCGATCCTCGAGCTCGGCGCCGAGCTCGGCGTCGCGCCCGAGGACGCCGAGGCGAAGGACGCCTCCGCCCGCCTCGTGGAGGTCGTGGTCGCCTGCGATCGCAACGGCGCCACCCGCGTCATCGGCGCCGGGGACGCGTCGCTCACGCTCGGCGACGTCGCGATCTTCGCCGAGTCGCCCGCGCCCGCGCTCGGCGGCGAGGATGAGGAGAAGGCCTTCGCCCTCGCGGAGCGCGCCCTCGCCGCGCTCGGCTGGCGCGGCGTGGGCGCGGTCCGGTTCGCGGTGACCCCTGGGCGGCGCCGGCTCGCCCTCTCCGGCGTCGACGCGTTCGCCCGCTCCGCGCCCGCCGTCGAGGAGGCCTCCGGCCTCGATCTCGTCCGGCTCGCCTTCAGGCTCGCGGCCGGCGGCGGCGTCGAGGGCATCCGCCCGGTCCGGCGCGGGCACGCCCTCGCCGCCCGCATCCAGGCGCGCGATCCGGAGGGGGACCTCGCGCGCACGGGCAAGGTCGAGCTGATGCGGTTGCCGTCGGGCCCGGGGGTCCGCGCGCACGCGGCCCTCGCGGAGGGCGACGACGCCCCGCCCGGCGCGGTCCTCGCGACGGTGGTCGCGGTGGGCGAGACGCGGGCGGAGGCGGCGGCGCGGCTCGAGCTCGCGCTCTCCGAGAGCGACGTGCTCGTGCGCGGGAGCGCGACGTCGCGAGCGTGGCTGCGCGGGCTCCTCGCGCGTCCCGAGGTGCGCGCGGGCCGGGCTGGTCGCGGCTTCCTCGAGGGCTTCGCGCGCAGGGACGAGGAGCTCGTGACGAGCAACCCCGAGGTCGCCCTGATCGCGGTCGCGATCGAGGCGTACGAGGGGGAGCTCGAGATCGAGCGGGCGCGCTTCATCGCCGAGGCGCGCCGCGGGAGGCCGCGCGTCGGGCCGTCGTCGGGGCGCGCCGTCGAGCTCCGCTGGCGCGGGCGCCGCCACCGGCTCGACATCCGCCAGACCGGGCCGGACGCGTACCGCGTGACGCCGGCGGGGGGCGCGGCGACCGACGTGCACGTCGACCGGCTCGGAGGGGCGGAGCGCCGGCTCGCGTGCCTGGGGCGGCGCTGGCGGATCCTCTCCACCGTCGACGGCCTCCGTCACCTCGTGGAGGTGGAAGGGGTCCCTCACGTCATCGAGCGGCTGCCGGAGGGCTTCGTCTGCTCCCCGATGCCGGCGGTGGTCGTGGCCATCCCCGTCACGGCGGGGCAGCAGATCGCCGCGGGCGACCCGGTCGCGCGCATCGAGTCGATGAAGGTCGAGATGGTGGTGACCGCGCCCGCGGCGGGCGTCGTCCGCGAGGTCCTCACCGTCGCGAACGCCCAGGTCGACGCCGGGGCGCCGCTGGTCCGGATCGACCCTCCGGGCGCGCTGCCCGGCGGAGACGATCCTGCGCCGGCTCCGGAGCGCGCGGCGGCCGCCGCGCCCGAGCCCCGGCCCGACCCGAGAGGCCGGTACCTCGTCGCGCTCGACGACCTGCGGCGCCTCGCGCTCGGGTTCGATCTCTCCCGGTCGGAGGCGAAGCGACTCGCCTCCGGCTGGCGCGACCTCGCCGCCCCGGTCGCGCAGGACGACGCCGAGGTGCTCCGCGCCGAGGCGCAGGTCACGCAGGCCTTCGGCGACGTCCAGTCGCTCTATTCTCGCGCGCGGCGGACCGACGGCGACGGCGACGCCCGGCCGCCGCTCGAGGAGCTGTGGCGCTACCTCCACGAGCCGGAGCGGCGCGGCGCCGGGCTGTCCGCGCCGTTCGTGGCGAAGCTCCGGCGCGCGCTCGCCCACTATGGCCTCTCGCTCGACGAGCCCGGCCGCGCCCTCGAGATCGCGCTGCTCCGCATGCAGAAGGCCTACGAGCGCGCCGAGGAGCAGCTCCCGCCCGTGCTCGCGATCCTCGAGCGTCGCCTCTCGGGCGAGGGCGTCCCGCCGGGCGGCGACCCGGGCTCGCGGGCCCGGCTCGACGCCCTCGCGGAGATCGGGCAGGAGCGGTTCCCCTCGCTCGCCGACCTCGCCCGCGAGCTCCGCTACCGGCGGTTCGACCAGCCCGCCCTCGAGGAGGCCCGGCGCGGCGCGTACGCGCAGGCGGAGGCGGACCTGGCGCGGCTCGGGGAGGCCGAGGGGGACGAGCGCGAGGCGCTGATCGGGCGCCTCGTCGAGTTCACCCCGCCCTTCGCGACCCTGCTCGTCCACCGGATGTCCGAGGCGCCCCGGGCGCTCGCGCCCCGCCTCGTCGAGACCCTGCTGCGCCGCTACTACCGCGCGCGCCCGCTCTCGCCCGCGGTGGCGCGCGAGGAGGAGGGGGTCCCGAGCGCGCTCGCCGACTACGCCTGGGCGGGCGAGCGGTTCCGCGCCGGCGCCTGCTTCGCCCGCGCCGGCGACGTCGCGCGCGCGGCGCGGCAGCTCTCCCGGATGGCCGCGGCGGCCCCCGAGGGTCGAGCGCTCGCGGGCGAGCTGTACCTGTGGCACGAGGGGGACTCCCTCCCGAAGGACGAGCAGGCGGAGGCGCTCCGGGCCGCGCTCGCGTCGGTCGCCTGGCCGCGGATGCCGCTGCGCGTCTCGGTGGTGATCGCGTTCGGAGGGCGCGGGCTCGGCCGACGGACGAGCCAGCAGCACTTCACGTTCCGCGGCGACGGCGCCTGGACCGAGGACCGGCGCTACCGCGGGATCCACCCCATGCTCTTCCGGCGCATGCAGCTCGTGCGCCTCGAGAAGTTCGACCTCGAGCGGCTCCCCTCGGCGGAGGACGTGTACCTGTACCGTGGCGTGGCGCAGGGCAACCCCAAGGACGAGCGGCTCTTCGCAGCGGCGGAGGTGCGCGACCTCGCGCCGATCCGCGACGAGTCCGGCCGCGTCGTGCAGCTGCCCCCGCTCGAGCGCGTGCTGCACGAGGCGCTCGCGGGCATGCGCCGGTTCCAGGCCGGCCGCGCGCCGCACCAGCGCCTGGAGTGGAACCGGGTCCTCCTCACGGTCGCCCCGCCGCTGCGGCTGTCTCGCGAGGAGATCCGGACGCTCGCGGAGCGGCTCGCGCCGGCGACGCAGGGCGTCGGCCTCGAGATGGTCCTCATCGACGCGCGGGTGCCGGACCCGGTGACCGGCGAGCCGGTGGAGACGCTGCTCCGGATCATCGCGGGCGACCGCGGCGGCGTCTCGATCCGCTGGGACACGCCCACGGACCGGCCCATCCAGCCGATGGCCGAGTACCAGCAGCGGGTGGTGCAGCTGCGCCGGCGAGGGCTCGTCCATCCGTTCGAGATCGTGCGCCAGCTCGCGCCGGAGGAGCCGCAGCCCGGCGTCCCGCGCGGCACCTTCGTCGAGCACGATCTCGATCCCTCGGGCGAGGCCCTCGTCCCGGTGGACCGCCCGCCCGGGAGGAACGACGCGAACATGGTGGCGGGGGTCGTGTCGAGCTTCACGGGCCGCCACCCGGAGGGGATGAGGCGGGTCGTGCTGCTCGGGGATCCGAGTCGTGCCATGGGGTCGCTCGCCGAGCCCGAGTGCCGGCGCATCGCCGCCGCCATCGCGCTCGCCGACCGCCTGCGGGTGCCGCTCGAGTGGTTCGCCGTCTCCGCCGGCGCGAAGATCTCGATGGAGAGCGGCACCGAGAACATGGACTGGATCTCGATCGTGCTCCGCCGCATCGTCGAGTTCACCGAGCGCGGGGGAGAGATCAACGTCGTCGTCACGGGGATCAACGTCGGCGCCCAGCCGTACTGGAACGCCGAGGCGACCATGCTCATGCACACCCGCGGCATCCTGGTCATGACGCCCGGCTCTGCCATGGTGCTCACCGGGAAGGAGGCGCTCGAGTACTCCGGCAGCGTCTCCGCCGAGGACAACCAGGGGATCGGCGGGTACGACCGGATCATGGGCCCCAACGGCCAGGCGCAGTACCGCGCCGCGAGCCTCGGCGAGGCGATCCAGCTGCTGGTGCGGCACTACGAGCACACCTACGTCGCGCCCGGCGAGCGGTTCCCGCGCCCGGCGCCCACCGAGGACCCCGTGGACCGCGACGTGCGAGACCACCCGCACGGCCCGGCGGGCGGCGCCGGGTTCGAGACGGTCGGCGACGTGTTCAGCCGGGAGAAGAACCCCGATCGCAAGAAGCCCTTCGACATCCGGCGCGTGATGTCGGCGTGCATCGACCAGGACCACCCTCCCCTCGAGCGCTGGCGCGACCTGCGCGGCGGCGACACCGCGGTGGTCTGGGACGCGCACCTCGGGGGCCGGCCCGTGTGCCTCGTCGGGATCGAGTCGCGGCCCCTCCCGCGCCTCGAGTTCGTCCCGGCGGACGGGCCGGAGCTCTGGTCCGCGGGCACGCTCTTCCCGCAGTCCTCGAAGAAGATCGCGCGGGCCCTCAACTCCGCGAGCGGCAACCGGCCCGTGGTCGTGCTCGCGAACCTCTCGGGGTTCGACGGCTCGCCCGAGTCGATGCGCCGGCTGCAGCTCGAGTACGGCGCCGAGATCGGGCGCGCGGTCGTGAACTTCGACGGCCCCATCGTGTTCTGCGTGGTCTCGCGCTACCACGGCGGCGCCTTCGTCGTGTTCTCGAAGACCCTGCGCGAGGACATCGAGGTGGTCGCGGTCGAGGGCGCCCGGGCCTCCGTCATCGGCGGCGCCCCCGCCGCGGCGGTGGTGTTCGCCCGGGAGGTGGAGACGAGGCTGCGCAAGGACCCGCGGGTGGTCGAGGCGGAGAAGGCCGCCGCCGCGGGCGGCGCCGCCCGCACCCGGCGCGACGAGCTGCTGAAGGCGGTCCGCTCGGAGAAGGTGGGAGAGGTGGCCGAGGAGTTCGACGCGATCCACACCGTCGAGCGCGCCCTCAAGGTCGGCTCGCTCGACCGGATCATCGACGCGCGCGAGCTCAGGCCGTACCTCGTCGAGGCGGTCGAGCGGCGGATCGCGGCGTACCGGCGGTGAGACGGTTCCGAAGGCGTTGCGTCCCGGCGCCCGGGCGCGGACAATGGGGCCTTGCGCGCCGAGCCGGGTGGCGCCGGAGGAGGAATGGGCCAGCGTGGAGCCGGGCCGGTGCCGAGCCCGGCACCGGGTCTGGAAGAACCGCGCGCCGCCCCGCGGCTGGCGCTGTGGGTCCCCGCGGTCTACGCGGTCGTCTCGGTGACCTGGATCGCCTTCTCCGACGCGGTCCTCGCCGCGGTCGCCCCGTCGATCCCGGACGTCGCCAGGTGGTCCACCATGAAGGGCGTCGGGTTCGTCGCGGTCACGACGCTCGCGCTCCACGCGGGGCTGCGCTGGGCCCTCGCCCGGGAGCGCCGCGCCTCGGTCGCGCTCCGCCGCGTCGAGCGCCGCTACGACCTCCTCGCCGAGCACGCGCGGGACGTCATCTTCCTCATCCGCCGGCAGGACGGACGGATCCTCGAGGCGAACGCGGCGGCGGCGGCCTCGTACGGCTGGTCGCGCGAGGAGCTCCGCGGGATGACGGTGTTCGACCTGCGCGCTCCGGCGACGGCCGGACTCGCAGAGGCCCAGCTCTCGGCTGCGGACGCGCACGGGATCCGCTTCGACACCGAGCACCGGCGCAGGGACGGCACGTCCTTCCCCGTCGAGGTCAGCTCGCAGGGGGTGCAGCTCGACGGAGAGCGCGTGCTGGTCAGCGTCGTCCGCGATGCGACCGAGCGGCTCGCCACCCAGGAGGCGCTGCGCGAGAGCGAGGAGCGCCTCGCGCTCGCGATCGACGCCGCCGGGCTCGGGACGTTTCACGCGTCCCCCTACGGCGCGCTCGAGTGGTCTTTGCGCTGCCGCGAGATCTTCGGGGTCGGAGATGCGTCCATCCCGGACTTCGAGGCGTTCCTCGGCCTCGTCCACCCGGACGACCGGGAGGCGGTCCGCGCCTCGGCGAAGCGCTGGACGGATCCGGCCGGCGACGGTCGTTACCAGCAGCAGTACCGGACGATGAGGCCGGACGGGACGATCCGGTGGGTGTCCGCGCACGGCAAGGCCCGGTTCGCCGAGGTGGACGGGGTGCGTCGACCGGTCCGGCTCGCGGGGACGCTGCTCGACGTCACCGAGGTCAAGGCCGTGCAGGCGCAGCTCATGCAGTCCGACCGGCTCGCGTCGGTCGGGATGATCGCCGCCGGCCTCGCGCACGAGATCAACAACCCGCTCGCTTACCTCAGCGCGGCCCTGGAGTTCCTCGACGAGCACGCGAACGATCTCGGCGCGCCCGCCTTCCGCGCGGAGGTGCTGCGCGCGCTCGCCGAGGCGCGGGAGGGCGCCGACCGGGTCCGGCGGGTCGTCCGGGATCTCCGGACCTTCTCGGGCATCCGCGAGGAGCGCCGCACCCGGGTGGCGCTCGAGCCGATCCTCGAGTCGGCGATCCACATGGCCGCGAACGAGATCCGGTACCGGGCGCGGCTGGTGCGGGAATACGGTCCCGCCCCCGAGGTGATGGCCGACGAGGCGCGCCTCGGACAGGTCGTGCTGAACCTCCTCATCAACGCGGCCCAGGCCCTCCCCGAGGGGGCGGCTGCCGATCACGAGATCCGCGTGGTCACGGCGACGGATCCCCGCGGGCGCGCCCTCATCGAGGTGCGCGACACCGGCTGCGGGATCGCGCCCGAGGTCGCCGACCGGATCTTCGACCCGTTCTTCACGACGAAGCCCCAGGGCGTCGGCACCGGGCTCGGGCTGTCCATCTGCCGGGGCATCGTCCTCGCCCTCGACGGCGAGATCGTCGCCGAGAACCGGCCGGGCGGCGGGACGACGGTGCGGGTCGCGCTCCCCCCCGCGCCGGCGGCATCGCCGGCGGTCGTGGCCACGCCGCCCGCGTCGTCCCCGGGCCGGAGGGGCCGGGTCCTCGTGGTGGACGACGAGCCGGCGGTCGCCGCCGCCATCCGCCGGACGCTCGCGTCCCAGCACGACGTCGAGGTGCGGGGGTCGGCGGAGGAGGCCCTGGCGGCGATCGGGCGCGGCGAGCGCTTCGACGCGATCCTGTGCGACCTCATGATGCCCGGGATGACCGGGATGGACCTCCACGAGGCGCTCGCACGGCTCGCGCCCGAGCAGGCGAGACGCATCGTCGTGCTCACGGGGGGGGCGTTCACCCCGCGTGCGCGCGAGTTCCTCGACCGGGTTTCCGTCCCCCGCTGCGAGAAGCCGTTCGACTCCCAGGGCCTGCGGGAGATGGTCGGCAAGGTGGTGGGGTAGGTGCCGCCGCCTCCGATCCTGATCCCGAGGGGCCGCCGCGGATGAACCGCCTCCTCGCCCTCTCGATCCGCGTCCAGATCCTGCTGCTCGCGGCAGTGGTCGCCCTCCCGGCGACCGGCATCATCGTGTACTCCGGCCTGCGCCTCCGGGACGTCGCGCTCCAGAGCGCCGGGCTCGAGACCCAGCAGCTCGCCGACGCGATCGCGGCGGAGCAGCGGAACCTCGTCTCCGGGGCGGAGCAGGTCGTCACGGTCCTCGCCCAGCTCCCCGAGGTGCGCGCGCGGGACCCGCGGGTCACGCCCGTGCTGAAGACGCTCCTCTACCTCAACCCGGCGTACTCGAACGTCTTCATCGCGGACCGCGAGGGGAACGTCTGGGCCTCGGGCGTGTCGACCCCCGGGTTCAGCGTCGCCGACCGGCGCTACTTCGTGAACGCGATCCGGACCGGCCGCCTCTCCTCGGGCGAGTACGTCGTCAGCCGGGCGACCGCGCGGCCGGCGATCAACCTCGGGTACCCGCTCCGGGACGAGCGCGGCGAGGTCGTCGGCGCCGTCTGCGTGGGCTTCACCCTCGACTCGTTCCGGCGCAGGCTCTTCGAGGCGAAGATCGACCCCAGCGCGAACTTCGTCCTCCTCGACCACCGCGGGGTGATCCTGAGCCGCGCGGTCGACGAGGCGCCGTTCGTCGGGAAGCCCTACCCGGAGGACTCGTTCCGGGCGATGGCCGCCGGCCCCGAGGTCCTGACGTTCGAGGGGCCCGGCCTCCTGCGCGACCGGCGGATCATCACGTACCGGAAGCTGCGGCTCCCCGGCGAGGAGGAGCCGTTCATGTACGTCCGCACCGGGATCCCGGTCGCGAACGTCCTCGCGGAGGCCAACCGCGAGCTCGCGCGGAACATCGCGCTGTTCCTCTCCTTCCTGTTCGTCGCGGTCGCCCTGGTCGCGCGGGTGGGGAAGCGGTCGATCGCGGACCGGGTGGCCGCGCTCGAGGACGCCTCGCGGCGGGTCGCGACCGGGGACCTCGGGGTCCGCGTCTCGGAGGTCGTCCGCGGGGGCGAGCTCGGCCGGCTCGGCGAGACCTTCGACGCCATGGCGGCGAAGCTCGCGTCGCGGGAGCAGGCGCTGCTCGTGAGCGAGCGGAACTACCGCGAGATCTTCGACGCGACGAGCGACGGCGTGCTGGTCGCGAACGCGACCGGGGGGCGGATCCTCGAGGCGAACCGGGCGGCGCAGGGCGTCTTCGGCAGGACCCGCGGCGAGCTGCTCGCCCTCACGCTCGCCGACCTCTGCCCACCGGCGGCAGAGCGGCTCGCGGCGCAGGTCACGCCCCCCGCCGCGGCCCAGTCGTTCGAGTGGATCTCCCTGCGCAAGCACGGCGAGGCCTTCTGGGCCGAGGCGACCGTCCAGCCGACGCCCATCGGCGGGGAGGGGCGCGTCCTCGCCGTCGTGCGCGACGTGACGGCGCGCCGGCGCGCCGCCGAGGAGAACGAGCGTCTCCAGGCCCAGCTGCTGCACGCCCAGAAGATGGAGTCGGTGGGGCGCCTCGCAGGCGGCATCGCCCACGACTTCAACAACATGCTGACCGTCATCCTCGGCGAGGCGGAGCTCATCCGCGAGGCGAGCGTTCCGGGGAGCGCCGGCCGGGAGAGCGCGGACGAGATCTCGCGGGCGGCGTTTCGTTCGCGCGAGGTCACCCGGCAGCTCCTCGCCTTCTCGCGCAAGCAGGTCTCGGCGCCGCGTGCCGTGGACCTGAATGCCCTCGCCTCCGAGATGCGGCAGGCCCTCGCGCGCCTGATCGGCGAGGAAGTGGAGCTCGTGCTCGCGACGACCCCGGGGCTCTGGCCGGTGCGGCTCGACCCGGCGCAGCTCGATCAGGTCCTGGTGAACCTCGTCGTGAACGCGCGCGACGCGATGCCGGCGGGCGGCCGGATCACCATCGAGACCGCGAACGTGGGGGTGTCGGATCGCCACGGTCCGGAGCTCGCCGGCATTCCGGCCGGGCAGTACGCGCTCCTCGCGGTCCACGACGACGGGACCGGCATGGACGAGGCGACGCTCTCGCACCTGTTCGAGCCGTTCTTCACGACCAAGCGGGCGGGCCAGGGGACCGGCCTCGGGCTCGCGACCGTCTACGGCATCGTGACCCAGAACGGCGGGTTCGTGCGGGTCGACAGCGCGCCGGGCCGGGGCAGCACCTTCCGGATCTACCTGCCGCGGACGGAGGGCCTTCCCGTGCACGAGGCGGAGCTCGCCCGGACGCCCGGGGACGCCGGCCGCGGTCGGGTCCTGCTCGTCGAGGACGAGGCGCTGGTGCGCGCCACCGCGGGCAAGATGCTCGCGTCCCTCGGCTACGAGGTGACGGCGGTGGCGTCGCCGGCGGAGGCGCTCGCGCTGTGCCTGCGTCCGGACGTCATGATCGACCTCCTCCTCACGGACGTGGTCATGCCGGAGATGAAGGGGACCGAGCTGCGGCAGCACCTCGAGGCGATCCGGCCCGGCCTGCGGACGGTCTACATGTCCGGGTACACCTCCGACGCGCCGATGGGGGGCGAGAGCTTCGGCGCCGGGTTCGTCCAGAAGCCCTTCAGCGCCGCGGAGCTCGCGCGGGAGATCCGCCGCGCGCTCGGGTAGGCGGGCGTCGCGGGCGCGGGACTCGCCCGGGGACGTCCTACCCCGCCGCGGGCACGCGACGGCCGAGCGCGCGCAGGAACCGGTAGTGGCTCCCGATGGCGCCGCGGAGCGTCCGGTGCGAGCGGTACGGGACGCCGTGCTCGACGCAGGCCCGCTCGACGATCCCGGCGATCGCCGGGTAGTGCACGTGGCAGACATCCGGCAGCAGGTGGTGCTCGAGCTGGAAGTTGAGCCCGCCGACGTACCAGCAGAGGAGCCGGTTCGTGCGCGCGAAGTCCACGCAGGCCCGGACCTGGTGCTCGGCCCAGCCGGTCGCCATGCGCGACTCGCCCGTGGCCGCGAGGTGGAACTCCGCCTGCGGCACGGCGTGGGCGAGCTGGAACACCGTCGAGAGCACGACCCCGAGCGCGAAGGACGCGACGGCGAACCCGAGGACACCCCACCAGGCGCCGAAGACGAGCGCGGGGCCGACCACCGCCCAGCCGACGAACGTCGCCTTCCCGGCGACGAACGCCACGAGCTCGCCGCCGCGCGGGCGCGGGAACGGAGCGTCGCCCAGCCGACCACGCGCGACGTCGACGAGGTCGTCCACGAACCACCACTTGAGCGCGAGGACGCCGTAGAGCGGCCAGGCGAAGAGGTGCTGGAACCGATGGAGGGCGCGGCGGCGCTGCGTCGGCGCGAGCCGGAGGAAGGGCGCCGCGTCGATGTCCCGGTCCATGCCGTCGATGTTCGCGTAGGTGTGGTGGTGGACGTTGTGCTTGAACCGCCACACCCAGGAGCTCGCCCCGACGAAGTCGAGCGCGAGGCCCCAGGCGCGGTTCACCCACGGGAAGCGCGAGTACGCGCCGTGGTTGGCGTCGTGCATGACCGAGAAGCCGATGCCGGCGGTGGCGAGCACGACCGACGACGTCAGCGCGGCGGCGAGCCACGGCGAGCGGGCGCCGCACGCGAGGAGGAGCGCGTAGGAGACCGCGAACCACCCGGCGATGACGGCGGTCTTCGCGCGCATGGCGCGCCCGCCCCACCGTGGGCGACCCGAGGCCTCGAGGAAGCCCGCGACGCGGCGCTTCACGTCCGCGTGGAACCCGCCGTCCCGGGGGAACCGGACGCGGGGTGGTGTGCGGTTCATCGCGTGCTTCTACTCCGCGGGCATCACGGGGGTGTCACGGAGCGATCTCGCCCCGGCTCGCGCCCTCAGCAGCTGCGGCCTCCCGCATGCCGGCGAGGCGCTGCCGCGCGCGGCGGGCGACGCGGCGCAACTCCGTGGCGCCGCGCACGGATCCCGAGCATCTCCGGGATGAACGTCTCGAGACGGCGGGAGTCGAGCGATGAGCACGCGGTACCCCAGCAGGGTGTGTCGGGCGTCCGACGGGGAGGCCCGCCTCGCGCGCGAGGTCCGCGCGAGGCCGGTCGACACGCCGCCGGAGGAGCGCTCGGGCGGCGCGCAGGAGCTCGAGAAGCGGCGGCGCCTCGTGAAGCCAGCCGGGAGGGCCCACCCATGAAGGGCGCGATCCTCGTCGGCGCGCTCGCGCTCGGGGCGGCGGCGGTGCGGCTCGCCTCGACCGCGGGCGGAGGCGCCGGCCACGCGGGCGAGCAGATCGGCAACCCGAACGTCGGCACGCGGCCCGGAAAGGTCGGGCACGGGACGCCGCTCGACGCCGGCGCCGGCCACCAGCTCGCGAGCTTCGCCCAGGGCTGCTTCTGGGGGGTGGAGGAGCGGTTCCGGAGGGTCCCGGGCGTGGTGGCGACCGCCGTCGGGTACACCGGCGGACCGGAGAAGGACCCGAGCTACGAGCTCGTGAGCGCGCACCGCACCGGGCACGCCGAGGCGGTCCTCGTCGAGTTCGACCCGAAGCAGGTGACCTACGCGGAGCTCCTGAGGGTGTTCTGGGAGACGCACGACCCGACGACCGGCGATCGGCAGGGACCGGACCGCGGACACCAGTACCGCTCCGCGATCTTCACGTTCGGGCCGGAGCAGCAGTCCGCCGCGATCGCCTCGCGCGACGCGGAGCAGGCGCGGGTCGGCGACCGGATCACTACGGAGATCGCGCCGGCGGGCCCGTTCTGGGTGGCGGAGGACGCTCACCAGCAGTGGGACGAGAAGCACGGCTACCGCTCGTGTCCGCTCCCGCACCGGCCGCGCGCCAAGGAGGGCCGGGGCTGACGGCGAGGTGGGCCGGGTCGGCTATCCGCGGAGGCGCTCGATCTCCTCGATGCTCGCCGGCTTCGCCAGGTGACCGTCGAATCCGGCCTCGCCCGCGGCCCTGAGGTCCTCGCTCTGCGCGTAGCCGCTCACCGCGTAGAGCCGCATGCCGCCGCGGGTCCCGTCGGATTCGAGGCGCCTTCGCGACGTCGAACCCGCTCATCCCCGGCAGCCCGAGGTCGCAGAGGACGACGTCCGGCTGGCTCTCCCTGGCCTTCTCGAGCGGCGTCGCGTGATCGGCACGCACGATCGCGACGGCGAGGTCGAGGATCCCGCCGTGGAGGGCGTCCACGTCACCCTCCGGAGTCAGCCCCTCGGTCACTCGGCACCCCGCGGGGACGGTCCGGATTCCCCCTCGGGCGCGCTCGAGGCGTTCGCCTCCGCGCCGACCGGCCGTGGCGAGGCCCGGGCGGGGACGGCCCGCCGGCGGCGCCCGGGAGAGCGTTGCGACGCCGGCGACGGGGGGACAAGTTGGCCCGCCGTCGCCGGCGCCGAGCGGCGTCCACGCGGCGAAGGAGGCCATCGTGACGATTCCCTTCGGACCCTTCCGGCGGCCGCCGCCCTTCCGCCGGACCGCCATGGGGGCCCTGGTGGTGTGCTCCGTTGCGATCGCGCCGCCCGCCGCCGCCTCGACAATCGCGTGCGGCGACACGCTCGGCGCGGGTGCGTGGCTGCTCGAGACGGATCTCGTCTGTCCCAGCAACTCCGGGTCCGGAGTGGGGGTCACGATCACGGCGGGCGCGTCCCTCGACCTGGGCGGCCACAGCGTGTCGATGAGCATCCCCGGCTCGGGCACCTCCGTCCTGCTCACCGGGGCCGGGGCGACCCTCGAGAACGGCACGGTGAAGAACGCGGAGAAGGCGATCCTGCTCTCCGGCGGAGGTGGCCACCACCTGCGCGGGCTGCAGGTCACGGGCAGCAACATCGGCCTCTACCTCGACCATTCCGACGGCAACGTCGTGGAACAGAGCGACCTCAGCGGGAACGCCGTGTACGCAATCTCCTCGGACACCTCGAACCGAAACCGCTTCGACCGCCTCGTCGCAAACGAGACGAGCGGCATCGGGCCGGCGGCGGGGATCCTCCTCTTCGCGTCGAACGAGAACGCGATCACGCGCAGCCAGGTCCTGCGGAGCCAATGCACCGGGATCTGGCTCGTCGACGCCAGCCGGAACGCGGTCTCCTTCAACTCGATCCAGGACAGCTCCGTGTTCCTGAACGGTCCCGCCGTCGACATCCTCCTCGTCGGCGCGTCGAGCGAGAACCGGATCCTCCTGAACCAGGTGAGCGCGACCGCGACGCCGGCGGTCACGTCCGATGGGATCAACGTGGGCTGCAAGGGCGGCTGCGTCTGCGGCCTCGGGCCGTACGCCTCGCCCAGCACCGGCGCCACGCACAACGTCGTGGTGGGCAACGTGGCGAACGGCGAGCTCCGGTACGGGATCGCGCAGGCCCCCGGGAACCCCGGAAACGTCTACGCCGCCGACCGGGCGAGCGGGAACGGCGTCGCGGACTTCGCGATCGATCCTTGACCGGCCTCCCCGACGACCGGGGTCCCCCTTCCCGGCAGGCTCCGGCGAGGTGCCAGGGAGCGGGCGGGCGCACGTCCACGAGCGGGCGCCTCCGTAACTTCTCGACCGGATCGGTGTTCATCGGATCCAGCGACCCGGAGAAGTCATGCGCTCATCGACCTTTCTGGCGATCCTGCTCGGGGCGGCTCCAGCCTTCGCCTCGGCGCAGTACCCCGCCGACTCGAACCCTCCTCCCCCGCCGCCCCCGGATTCGCAACCGCAGGCGGCACCGCCTCCGCCCTCCCAGACGCCGCCGCCACCGCCGCCCGTCCAGACCGCTCCGGCCCCCGCGGCGCCGCCGCAGCCGGTCGCCGCTCCCCCCGGCCAGTGGGTCTCCACGGCCCAGTACGGGACGATTCTGGATCCCGTACGACCGGCAGTACGTCTACGTCCCGGGCGATCCGCAGGTGTATCCGGAGCAGTACGTCTACTACCCGGTCTACGGCTGGCGCTGGGTCACCGCACCGTGGGTGTACGGCTACGGGCCGCAGCCGCGGTGGGGGCCCGGCGGCCTCGGGCTGTTCGCCTGGTACGCGCATCCGTGGTTCCGCGTCGGCGGGTACTGGGGCTGGGGCGGCTATCGCGGGTGGGGCTCGTACCGCGGGTGGATCGGTCCGCGCGCCTGGGGCGCCCGGGGCTGGGCCGGGGCGCCTCCCTACTACCGGACCGGCGTCGGGGCGCAGCACCCGGGGTTCCGCCCGGAGCAGCCGAGCACGAGCACGCCGAGCGTGGGCGTGCCCGGGGCGAGCACGGGCGACACGAACGCTAGCCCGGGTGAGGTACCGGACCCGACGGCTGAGGCCGCACGCTCCTCGCGAGCCCCGCGACGGCGGCGGCCTCCGCCGTCGCGTCCTCGGAGGGCCTGCCCTTCACCGGGCGGCGCGCAGGATTCCGAGGAGCTCCGCGGCGGGGTGCTCGGCGGTCGCGACCGGCCGGACCGCCTCGGCGAGGTCGGCGTCCGAGAGGTTCCAGGCGGCGAGGTGCCGGGGCAGCCCGAGCGCCGCCACGAGATCGGCGACCGAGGCCGCCGCGTCTGCGCCCCCGAGCGCCTCCGCGATCCGCGCCGCGGTGGCGGGCTTCCGCGGGGCGAGGACGCGGAGCACGTGCGGCAGGAGCAGGCACGAGGTGACGCCGTGCGGGATGCCGTGCCGCGAGCCGAGCCGCTTTCCGAGGGTGTGGCTGAGGCCGCGGGCGGCCGGTCCCGGGAGGAGGTACGAGAGCCACGCACCCACCTGGCAGCCGCTGCGCGACCGCCGCGTCGGAGGGATCCGCGTGGACCGCGAGGAGCCCGGCCCGCAGGCGTCGCAGCCCCTCCACGGCGGCGACGTCCGGCAGCGGGTGCTCGCCGTCCGCGAGGAGCGTCTCGACGGCGTGGTCCACCGCGCGGATCCCGGTGGAGAGCCAGAGCGCCACGGGCGTGCGCAGGGCCAGCTCGGAGTCGTAGAGCACCGCGACCGGGAGGAGCGCGGGCGCGCCGACCCCGACCTTCTCGCGCGTCCCCTCGGCGCTGTAGCCGGCGCCGGACGAGAGCTCCGCGGCGGAGAGCGTGGTGGGGATCGCGACGTGGGGGAGGACGCCCTCGACGCGGGCGGCCCGCGCCCGCTCCGGCGCGTCCGCGGCGCGAAGATCGAGCCCCGTCGCCAGCGAGAACGCCACCGCCTTGGCCGCGTCCACCGGGGAGCCGCCGCCGAGCGACACGAGTCCGTCGGCGCGGGCGGCCCGGGCCGCGTCGACCGCGGCGCCGAGGTCGCGCGCCGGCGCGTGCTCGCCGATGGTGACGCGGGCTGCGACGCGCCCGCCGAGCTGGGCCTCGACGGCGGCGGCGAGCGCCGGGTCGGCGGCGGCGCTCCGCGTCGTGACGAGGAGGACGCGGGTCGCGCCGGCGCGCGAGAGCTCCGCCGTCAGGTGCTCGCGAACGCAGCCCGGCCCCCAGTGGATGACGGCGGGGTTCGCGTAACGGAAGGTCGGCACGAGCCGCACCTCACCGGTGCTCGTGGCGTTCGGGCGACGCCGCGGCGCCCTTCGTCGCGTGCTCCGCCTCCGGTGCCTGCGCGTGCCCGTCGTGGCTCGAGGCGGCCGGGTGCGAGTGCTCGCCCCCCGGAGCGGCCGCGGCATACACGCCCTCGGCCCAGTGCACGAACGGGACGTACGCGGCGACCCATCGCCGCCCCGCCTGCACGTCGTCCGCGGGCGGACGCTCCTTCTCCAGGCGCGCAAGGTGCGCACGCAGCCCGTCCCGGACCGCGTCGACGAGCAGCTCCTCCAGGTGCCCCGCGTCGTGCGACGCGATGGCTCGGTCGGCGGCCGCCACCGCCGGATCCGGCGTGCCGGCCGGCTTCAGCCCAGTGAACGGCGCTCCCTCCGCCGCGCGGTGGACCCGGACCACGGTCTCGAAGAACCAGCGATCCGCGAGGTCGCGCGCCTCCTTGCCGGACTTGCGGACCGCGCGCGCGCTCGCGAACGCGTCACGGATCTCGCCCTCGTCGGAGGGCCGGACCCACGCCAGCACGGGCGCGAGCTTCCCCGTCTCGAGCGCGCCGCGCGCGGCGGTCACGACGGGCCCGTCCAGCGTGTCGCAGTGAGCTCGCGCCGTCGAAGGGACGGCGAGGACGGCGAGCAGCGGAAGCATCCAGCGAATGTGCAGCGTCATGTCGGCGCTCCTCCTGAAGGGTCACGGCCCGCGCGCGAAGACGAACGCGCCGCGCCGCGCGCGGGCGCCGGCGGGCGACGAAGGAACGACTCGAGGGCGCTCCAGACCCGTGGCGCGAGCTCGGCGCTCGACGCCCTCCACGGCGCAGCGGTGGAGTGCGCGAGCGCGGCGAGCGCCCCGAGCACCACGACGGCCGCCTCCTCGGCGCCGACCCCCGGCACGAGCCGACCCGCGCGCTCCGCCTCCACGAGGCACGCGCGCACGAAGTCCGCAGATCGGCGGCGGAACTCGAGGACGCGGCGCGCGCCCTGCGCGGAGCCCGCCTTGGCGAGCTCGTCCGTGGCGACGAGCGAGGAGATGCCCGGGTGCTCCAGCAGCACCGAGACCCTCTGCCGGAAGAACTCTCCCAGCCGCGCCACCGGGTCGGCCGCCCGCGGCGGGAACCCCGCGAACAGCAGCTCCTCCACCCGGTCGATCGCCGCGTCCACGATGGCGTCCTTGGACGCGAAGTGCCGGAAGAGCGCTCCGTCGGTGAGCCCCACCTCGCGCGCGATGGCGAGGGACGTGAACCGGCCGAGCCCCTCCCTCGCGATGACGCGCAGGGCAGCGTCCGCGATCTCGGGACGGCGATCGTCGCCGGGCTTCCGCACCGCACGTTCACGCGCTCTCGCCATGCCGTCGGTTGTAAGTACGTACTAACTAGCATGCAACGTCCCATCCGGGCCCCCCTCCGCGCGCCGCACCGGTCCTCCGCAGGCGGCGCCGGGCCAGCAATCGCTTGACAGGTCGCCCGCGCCTCGGGCACCCTCGCCGCCTTCAATGGACCTCGGTATCCACAATCTCGGGAATGAGGGCCCGCGGTGATCTTCGGCGCCTCCGCCACCCACGCGCTCCGGGCGCTCGCGCACCTCGCCGCGGATGATCGCGCCGGCGCAAGGCTCGGCCGCGACCTCGCGCGCGAGGTCGGCGTCCCGCCGCACTACCTCGCCAAGCTCCTCGCGACCCTCGCCAGGGCGGGGGTCCTCACCGCGAGCCGCGGTGTCCGCGGCGGCTACCGGCTGGCGCGTCCGGCCGAGGAGATCACGCTGTTCCAGGTCCTGGAGCCCATCGAGGGCAGGCGCATGCGCCCCGGCTGCCTGCTCCGGCCCGGCGAGAGCTGCCCCGAGGACGGCGCCTGCTCCGCGCACGCCGCCTGGTCCGACGTGAAGACCGCCTACTCCCGGTTCCTCGACACCACCACGCTCGCCGACATCCGGGGCGAAGCCGCTCCCGGAGAGGGCGAGCGCCGCCGCAGGCCGGCGCGCCGGATCCCCCGCAGCACCCGCTCGCACGACACCAGGAGGAAACCCACCCGATGACGCACCTCACCCTGACGATCGCGCTCGCCCTCGCGGCGGCGCCCGCCCCGAAGAAGCCGCAGGCGAAGCCGGCGGCCGCCGACGCCTGCGTCACGTGCCATCAGAAGAGCTCTCCCAACATCGTCGCGGACTGGAAGGCCTCGCGGCACTCCACCGTCGGGGTCGGCTGCACGGACTGCCACGGCACCGGTCATACGACCCGGGACGACGTCCAGAAGGCGAAGCTCCCGACCCCCGACACCTGCGCGCCGTGCCACGAGGCGCAGGTCGCCGGGTTCAAGAAGGGGAAGCACGCCCTCGCCTGGGCGGCGGTGAAGGCCATGCCGACGTTCCACTACCAGGCGCTCGCCGTCCGCGAGGGGCTGAAGGGCTGCGGCGGCTGCCACAAGCTCGGCCTCAAGAGCGAGGCGGAGGCGAAGGAGCTCAAGGAGACCGCCGGCGGATACGGCGTCGCGAGCTGCGACGCCTGCCACACGCGCCACCTGTTCTCGAAGGCGGAGGCGCGGCAGCCCGAGGCGTGCAAGACCTGCCACATGGGCTTCGACCACCCGCAGTGGGAGATGTACGACTCGTCGAAGCACGGGGTCCGCAACGAGCTCAAGCGCACGAGGACGATCCCCGACACCGCCGCGGCGCCCACCTGCCAGACCTGCCACATGCAGGAGGGGAACCACGAGGTCCGCACCGCCTGGGGCTTTCTCGCCGTCCGGCTGCCGATGCCCGAGGGCGACAAGCAGTGGACCGACGACCGGGTCACGATCCTGCAGGGCCTCGGCGTGCTCGATCCGGCGGGAAAGCCGACCGGTCGCCTCGAGGTCGTCAAGGCGGCGGACGTCGCGCGCCTGACGCAGGAGGCGTTCGACAAGGAGCGGACGAAGATGCTCGACACCTGCACGAAGTGCCACGGCGCCGGGTTCGCGAAGGAGCAGCTCAAGCTCTCCGATGGGCTGATCCGCGACGCCGACCACCTCATGGCCGAGGGGATCCGCGTCGTCGCGGGGCTCTACCAGGACGGCACGCTCGCGAAGCCGGCGAGCTACGCCTCGCCCTTCCCGGACCTCCTCACGTTCCACGACGCGCCGACCCCGGTCGAGCAGAAGCTCTTCGTCATGTTCCTCGAGCACCGGATGCGCGCGTTCCAGGGCGCGTTCCACGCCAACCCGGACTACGTGACCTGGTACGGCTGGAGCGAGATGCAGCGCGACCTCACCGAGATCCGCTCGGCCGCCGAGGAGCTCCGGCGCGCGAAGAGGATCGACGCGCAGCTGGAGGCGGCCAGGCCAGCGAAGAAGTAGCGTTCGCCACGCCGCGTCGTCGTCACCAGGGCGGGCGTCCTCTCGCGGAGGGCGCCCGCCTGCTTCAGCCCTAGTAGGCGAGGACGGGGCCCGGGCCGAAGTCCGTGAGGCGGCCCTCGAGGCCGAGGTACACGGTCCTTCCGAGGAAGAACGGCAGGCCCCAGTCGACCCCGGCGCTCGGGAGGGCGCTCCCGCCGATCTGCGCGAAGACCGCGTTGCCGTTCCCTGCCTGCCCGACGAGCGCGTCGAAGTTGCCGATCTGGAACGGCGTCGTCAGGTGGTTCCCGGGAAATCCCGGCGACGGCCCGTTCGTGGCGGAGAAGCTCAGCGTGGCCGGCGGGCAATACCAGTCGGGCTGGTCGGAGCAGGACGCGATGCTCGACGGTGGCGCGAAGAAGAAGCCGTTCGAGCCGGTGTCGACGAACGAGCCGGGGATGACCTGCCCGTCAATCGCGGTGCCGAACTCCCCCGCCCCGTCCAGCGCGACCGCCGCGGCGGCGATGGGCTGGTTGTTCGCGCGAGTCCCGATCCCGAGGACGAGCGCCCCTTCGACGGAGGGAGCACCCGTCGCGGCGACGCCCGGGAGCGAGACGATGACGCCGTTGTTGTCGACCGGCAGCAGCGCCACCGGGTTCCGCACCTGCGACGAGGAGTCGACCGCCACCGGCGTGCTCGTGGATCCGCTCGACGCGTAGTACACGTTCGCCGCCGCGGGACACGACGGCGCCCCGCAGTCCACCACGAACACGCCCACGCCCAGGATCCCGTTGAACGACGACGGCGCGCTCTCCGGGCTCGGGCACGCCGACGGGATGGAGCCGAAGGTCGCGTCGATGACCTGGATGGGCACCTGGACCGCCGGCTCCTTCGCCAGGACCACGTCGGCCACCTCCACGGGGCCCCAGTCCGCGGTCAGGTCGGCGTACTGGACGCACTCCGCGAGCGCGCCGCCGCCCGGGGCCGCCGCGGCCGGGAGCGAGAGCGTCAGCGCCTGCTTGAACACGCGCAGGCCGACGCTCCCCGTGTCGAGCAGGACGTCGTCGATGGTCTGGCAGTTCCCGGTCCCGGGCACGCACACCGTGACGCTGACGCACGGCTGATTCACGTAGGAGGTCCCCCCGCCAACGCAGTGGGTCCCGTTCACCGAGACGGCGATCACGTTGTCCCCCGGCGTGACCTTGAACGCGGCCGGCGCCGACCGGCTGCCGCAGCCCGCGCCCGCGAGCGAGGCGAGCGCTGCGAGGAGGACCTGCCTACTGGATCTCATCGAGGGTGACCCCCGCCGGGAGGAGCGCGGGCACCCACGCGCGCCCGTGGAGTGCCCGCATGTGGCCCCAGGTCTCGACGACCACGCCTCCTGCCTCGACCCGGCGCGAGCGACGGCCGGGCGACGCGCGCTGGCGATCGAGCACCCGCCGGACCGGCGTGGCGTAGGCGCCGAGGAGCACGCCCAGATCCGGATGGCTGACTCCGTTCCAGGAGACCGCGAACACGACCCCGGAGGGCGCGACGTACTCGCGAACGGTCCGCGACGCGGAGACCAGGCGCTCCACCTGGTACCGCTCGCGCACGTTCGCCGGGCCCCTCGTCGCGGCGAGCGCCTTCTCGTCTCCCGGAATCGTCGCGGCCGTCTCGCCGAGGGTTGCCCATGCGGACGAGGCGAGCGAGATCGCGGCGAGCGCGACGAGCCTGCGGACCGCGAGGATGGCGTTCATGGTGCCCGTAGCTTCGAGCCTGAACCCCCGAGCCGCCACCTGGTGTGCTCGCCGCCCCGAGAAGGGCGCCGGCGCTCGACAGGAGTCCGTCGCGGGCGGTAGGCGCCCGCGTGCGTCGTCGCAGGCGCCCGCGACGGTTCGGCACGAGGAGCCGGCGCGACCCGTGAGGCGATTCGCTAGGCTGGCAGCGGCGTGAACGGCGGCCGCCGGCCGCTCTTCAGGTACGCCGCGATGCGGGGGCGGCTCGCGATCCGCTCCGCGAACGCGAGGAGGGCCGGGTGGCGGTCCAGCGCGGCCCCGAGGCCGTTGTCCCGGATCATCTCGAGCAGGTACCAGAGCGCCAGGTCGGCCACGGTGAGGGAGCCGCCGGCGAGGAAGCCGCCGCCGTTCCGCGCGAGCAGACGATCGAGGTACCCGAGCCAGCGCGGGAGCGTCGAGGAGACCAGCTCCGCCCGGAGCGCGGCACGCTGGTCGGCGGGCACGCCGTAGAGCTTGCGCAGCTCGAGGCGCACGTCGTCGACGGCGCCGAGCGCCTCGTCGCACCTGGCCTCCTCGACGGCGTCGCGGCCCCGCATCCCGTGGCCGCGCGCGACGTGGTTGGCGATGGCGGCGCTCTGCGCGAGGCGGAACCCTCCCGGCTCCTCCCACACCGGCAACGCCTCGAAGGGCAGCGCGCCGGTCGCCTTCAGCGCCGCGAAGTCGGTCGGGCGTCCGTCGACGGGGGCCGTCCCCTTGCCGACGACGTGCTCCTGGTACTCGACGGCCGCCTCGGCGAGCACGAGCCGGATGACCTCCGCGCGGCCCCGGCCGGCGAAGTAAATCAACGTGGGCTTGGACATGGGGGGCACTATAGCGAGGCCGGATCGCCGGTGCCCCGGCGCGTCAGCGCGGCGGCTGGCGGAGCGGGAGCAACTCCCGCAGGCGCGGATCGCGGAGGTACAGCCCCAGCCACGCCAGCACGCCGAGCAGCGCCGGAGCGGGCCAGACCGGCTGCGAGACCCGTACGTGGGTCGCCACGGCGCCCCCGAGATAGCCGGTGACCAGCACCGCGCCGAGCGCCGACGTCCGCGGGATGGCGTACAGGATCGCGCAGGTGAGCTCGGTGACGCCGATCGGGACGAGCGCGCTCAGCGGGTAGCCGAACCCCGCCCAGTCCGTCTCCATCCGCGGACCTCCGGCGAGCTTGAGGATGCCGCTCAGCCCCATCATGAAGACCGGCACCGCGCTCACCACGCGTCCGGCCCAGAGGGTCTTCCTCGAAACGGTCACTTCCGCCATGGAGGGCTCCCGGTCGATCGCTCGCCTGCAGTGGATGCAGGCTTAAGCGGCGCGCGCGGGGTGCGCCACAGGCAAGCGTTCAGGGGGCGGTGGCGATCGAGGTGAAAGCAGCCGCCGACTGCTGCTCGTCATCCGGCCGGACGAGGACTCGCTCTCGCGCGGCGCTACCCCCGGCGGCCTCGCGGCTCCATGTTGCGACTGCGGTGGCCCGCGAGACGTGATGAACCCGAGCGGCCCGAACCTGCGACCCGCGCAGCCGTGGCTCATCCGGGCCACGCACTGGGCCAACGTGGCGCTGCTCGCGATCATGGCCGGAAGCGGGCTCCGGATTCTCGTCGCATATCCGTTCCTCGGTCCGCGCGGCGCGCTCTACGGCTGGTATCCGCTCCAGGGCCGGAGCCCGCCAGCCCTCCTCACGCTCGGCGCGTGGCTCGCCGGCGCTCGCCACTGGCACTTCGCGTTCGCGTGGTTCTTCACCGCGAACGCGCTCGTCTACGGCGTCTACTTCTTCGCGAGCGGGGAGTGGCGCCGCCGCCTGTTCTGGCCCCCGCGCGACGCCCGGAATGCGTGGGAGACCGTCCTCCACGATCTCGGGTTCCGGAAGGCCGTTCCGGCGGCGATCGGGCTGTACAACGGCATGCAACGGCTCGTGTACACGGGGGTGCTCGCGCTCGCGCCGCTCCTCGTGCTGTCCGGGCTCGCCCTGTACAAGCCGGTGCAGCTGCCGCGCCTCACCGCGCTGCTCGGCGGGTACGACGCCGCGCGCGCCATCCACCTCCTCGTCCTGGTCGCGCTCGCCCTGTTCCTGGTGGTCCACGTCGTCCAGGCGCTCCTCCATCCGCGATCCCTCGTCGACATGACGATCGGCGGCGGGAACCGTCCGGAGGTGCGGCCGTGAGCGGGACGACCCGGCGGAGCTTCCTGGCGGGCGGGGTGCGCGCCGCCCTCCTCGCTGGCGCCGGGGGGCTCGCCTGCGACAGCTCCCGGCCTCGGACGGGCTTCCTCGGAGTCATGGAGCGCGTGAACGAGCGCTTCCAGCGCGCCCTCCTGGACCCGCACCGGCTCGCGCCGGAGCTCGGACCGGACGAGGCGACCGATCCCGCGGCGTTCCCGAAGTACAGAATCGGACCCGACTACCCGGTCGCACCCGCGGGCTGGGCGCTGGCGGTCGGGGGGCTCGTTCGCAACCCGCAGGCGCTCTCCCTCGAGCAGCTCCGGCGGCTGCCGCGAACGGAGCTGCGCGTGCGCCATCACTGCGTGGAGGGGTGGACCGCCGTCGCGTCCTGGCACGGCGTCCGGGTCTCCGAGCTCGCGCGCGTCGTCGGCGCCGACCCGCGTGCGCGGTACGTCGAGTTCGGCTCCTTCGAGCGGGGCTACTACTCGTGCTGGGACCTCGAGAGCGTGCTCCATCCGCAGACAATCCTCGCCTACGGCATGAACGGCGAGCCGCTCGCGCGCGAGCACGGCGCGCCGGCGCGCCTCTACTCCGCGGTGAAGCTCGGCTACAAGATGGTGAAGTACGTGCTGTACGTGAACTTCCTCCCCGAGCGGACCGGCGGCTACTGGGAGGATCAGGGGTACGAGTGGTTCGCCGGGGTGTGACGGCACCTTCCGGTTCCGCAGGAGTGGCGGGCCCGATCGAGGTTTCGTCCGGCGAGCCGGGCGCCGTGCCGAACGGCCGTCCACCCGAACGACCTCGTGCGCGGAGACGCGGCCGCGTCCAACGATAGGGACTCGCGGCGCTCGTGCCGCGCGAGTCGGTCTCGCATCCGGGAGGCAATATGCGGAGAGGTGCCTGCTCTTTGCTCGCAGTGCTCGGAGTCGCGGCAGCCGCGTGTGGCAGCTCGAGCACCGCGCCCGCGCCGGCGCCCGTACCGCAGGGCCCCGGGTTCTTCATCACCATCTCGGGGATGGCGTTCTCGCCGCTCAATCTTCATGTGCCGCCGGGCGCGACGGTGACGGTCCTGAACCAGGACGGGATCCTCCACTCGGTCACCAGCGAGTCCAGCCCGAACGCGTTCACGCCGGGCTCGGTGGGCGGGGTGTCGTTCGACACGGGCCAGTTCACCGGCACGAAGACGTTCACCATCCCCGGGACCGCAGCGAGCGGGACGGTCATCCCCTACTTCTGCACCTTTCATCGGAACACGATGGCGACCCCGAACGGCTCGATCACCATCGACCCGAGCGCGGTCGCGACCACGGCCCCCGGCGGAGGTGGCGGCGGTGGGGGCGGCACCCCCGGCTACTGACACTTCACCTGCGACCTCGGCCGCTCGACGATCACTCTCGGTCGCAGACGGCGATGATTCTCACGAGCCGGCGTCGAGCGGAGCCGCGAGAGGGAGCTCGATCCCGAAGACGCAGCCCTTGCCGGGCAGGTTGTGGGCGTGGACCTCGCCGCCGTTCGACTGGACCGCCCGCCGGCTGCTCGAGAGCCCCTGCCCGGGAGCGACGCGAGCGGTCCCGCGCCTCTCGCCGGCCGCGCGGCGCGAGTCGCTTCCGCGGGACTCCATCCCTCCGCACTCGTCCTCGACCTCGACGAACGCGCGGCCGTTCACACCGCGTGCCCGGAGCGTGACGCATCCGTGCGCGCGCGTGTTCTCGAACGCGTTCTGCAGGAGGCTCATCAGCGCGGACGCGAGGAGGTTCGGATCCACGTCGACCGCCAGCGCGGGGTCACCGGGCTCGATCGTGAGCCGGATCTCCCGGTGCTCCGCGTCCGGATGCGCGACGACGGCGACCTCACGGACGAACGCCGCGAGCGACACCCGCGAGGTGGCGGCGAGGCCGACCGCCGACAGCCTGGTCTCGATGAGCTCGCCGAGGCGGGCGAGGCTGCGGCCGAGGGTGTCGCCCGCGCTCCCGCCGATGTCCGCCCTTCCCGTCTTGAGGGCCCGGAACGACAGCAGCGCCGTCTGGAGCTGGTTGCGCAGATCGTGACCCACCTGCCCGAGCCGTTCGACCTCCCGGTGGGAGGTCGCCTCGTCCTTCATGCGCGCGTACGCAGCGACCGCGTCGGCGATCGCTCGATCGAGGCCGCGGCTCAGGGCGCCGAGCTCCGCCGGGGCGACCGTCCGCTCCTGCTCGGCGGCGAGCTCCGTGATCGCCTCGCGGAGGTCACCGTAGTCGTGGATGATCTGCGAGACGCTCCAGCCCCTCTCGAGGAGGGCGCGCGCGTGCTGGGCGGCCGCCGAGCCGACGCCGGCGCCGGGCGCCGCCGGCTCGCTCCGCAGCGCTGCCCCGAGCTGCGCCAGGAGCAGCGGGATCCCCGGCTCCAGGCCGGGCGCCGTCGAGGGCGACCGCCGCGCGGCCGCCTTCGCCTTCGTCCGCGAGACGAGCTCATCGAAGTTCTCGGCGAGGAATCCATGCAGCATGAGCGCCCCCATTCGGGACTTAGCGTCCCGGGCGGGTGCGCGCCGACGAAAGCGACCACGAGCCAGTCGACCGAGGCGGAAGCGGCTGCCTGCTCGACCCTCGGGGCGCGACCTCGCGGTCCGCCCCGGCCTCACGGCGGAGCGGGGACGCCGGCGCTTGCCGGTCGCGCGCGCGCCATGACCTCCTCGACCCCTTCGACCGTCGCCGGCTTCGTGAGGTGCGCGTCGAACCCGGCCTCGGCGGCGCGCCGCTGATCCTCGGGGAGCGCGTAGCCGGTGAGCGCGACGAGGAAGGTGTCCCTGAGGCCCGGCTCGCGGCGGAGCGCCTTCGCGACGGCGTAGCCGTCCATGTCCGGGAGCCCGATGTCGCAGAGCACCACCTCGGGGCGGTGCGCGCGGGCGCGCTCGATGCCCTGCGGACCGTCGTGCGCGACCTCCACCTCGTGCCCCTCCAGCGCCAGCGCGAGCCGCAGGCTCTCCGCCGCGTCGAGGTTGTCCTCGATGACGAGGATGCGGCGCGGGCGCGGCGACGGCGGCGGCGGCCGGCGCGACCTCGGTCCGGACCGGCGCTGCGACGAGCCGCAGCCGTACGACGAACTCGGCCCCCGCGCCCCTGCCGCCGCTCGACGCCTCGATCGTGCCGCCGTGCGTCTCGACGAGCCCCTTCACGAGCGCGAGGCCGAGCCCGAGCCCGCCGAGTCGGCGGTTGAGCGCGGAGTCGCCCTGCGAGAACGGCTGGAAGAGGCGCGCGATCAGGGAGGGGTCGATGCCTACGCCCGTGTCCCGCACGCGAAGCACCGCGAAGCCGTCGACGGCCTCGAGGGACAGCCGGACCGAGTCGCCGCTGGAGGTGAACTTGGCCGAGTTCTGGAGCAGGTTCCCGATCGCCTGCGCGAGGCGCGTCGCGTCGCCGTCGACCCACAGCGGCTCGCCGGGGAGCGTGACCTCGAGCGCCACCTCGCGTGCGGTGAAGAGCCCCCGGTGGTCCTCGGCGGTGCGCCGCGCGAGCTCCCGGAGGTCCATCGGCCGGCGCTCCACCTGGAGCTTTCCGGTCGCGATGCGCGTCACGTCCAGGAGGTCGTCCACGAGCCGCGCGAGGTGCCCGACCTGACGGGAGATGATGTGTTGCGCGTGTGTCGCCGACTCCGCAGTCCGCGTCCGCGTGCTCGAGGACGTGGAGGCTGCTCCGGATGGGCGCGAGCGGGTTGCGGAGCTCGTGAGAGAGGACGGCGAGGAACTGGTCCTTGCGGCGGTCCGCGTCCCGCAACGCCTGCTCCGCGCGCTCCCGCTCCTCCACCGCCTGCCGCAGGGCGGCCTCCGTCTCCTTCAGCCGGGTGACGTCGATGAACGAGACCACCACCCCCGCGATCACGTTGGACGGGGTCCGGTACGGGTTCATGCGCATGAGGAACGAGCGCTTCTCGTTCACGAGGCCGATGGTGCGCTCGACGGGCGCGAGCGTCTGGAGCACCCGCGTCACCTCCTGGGGCACGTCCTGGGCGTCGAACCGGGCTGCGAAGTCGGACAGCGGCCGCCCCACGTCGCCGTCGGCGAGCCGGAAGACCGCAGTCGCCGCAGGGGTGAAGCGCGCGATCCGGCCGTGGAGGTCGAGGAAGATGGTCGCGATCTGCGTGCTCTGGAAGAGGTTCTGGAGGTCGCCGTAGAGCAGCTCGAGCTCGTCCACCTTCTTGCTCAGCTCGGCGTTGAGCGTGTTCAGCTCCTCGTTCACCGACTGCAGCTCTTCCTGGGAGGTCTGCAGCTCCTCGTTGGAGGAGTGCATCTCCTCGTTCATCGCCTGGAGCTGCTCGTTGGACGTCCGGAGCGCCTCGTTCGCGTTCTCCAGCTCCTCGATCGTGACCTGCAGCCGCTCCTGGGTGCTCTCGAGATCGCGCTGCAGCTGCCGGTGACGCTCCAGCGTCGGCGCGTCGAGCGGCGTGCCGTGCGCCGAGGGGAGTGACCGGCAGCTCCTCGAAGACGACGAGGAACAGCTCGCCCGGATCCTGCTCGGTGGGCGGGAGCGGCCGGACCACGAGGTTGAGCCGGCGCTGGACGCCCTCCGTCTCGACCACCACGTCCTTGTAGATGACCGGCTTCCCCTGGCGCGCCGCGTTGTGGAGGGCGGCGGAGAGCTCGACCCGGAGCTCGCGCCGGGCGAGGTGCATCAGGTTCGTGGCGGGCGCGCCGGCGCGGGGAGGCAGGAAGACCGCCAGCTTCGTCCCCCAGTAGTACCTGATCTCCCCGCGGGCATCGACCACCACCGACGGCGGCGCGTACTCCTCGAGCACGATGGTCCGCGAGCGATCGGCGGCGCTCCTCACCTCGGGATCGGCGCGCCGGCTGGGCGGCGCCAGCTCGAGGGGCAGCCGCCCGCCGCCCCGGTGGCAGGATCGCGGGCCTCCGGTCCACCTCCCGGCGCCGGAACACGCGCTCCGCCTTGTCCACGACCTCGAACAGCTCCAGCTCGTGCGCGTCAATCGTCTCGGCCTTGCCGAGGAGCAGGTAGCCGCCCGGCCGGAGCGCGTAGTGGAGGAGCTCGATCACCCGCTTCTGGAGCGCGGGCTCGAGGTAGATGAGCACGTTTCGGCAGGACACGAGGTCCATGCGCGAGAACGGCGGGTCCCGGACGAGATCGTGCTCCGTGAAGATGCACAGGTCGCGGAGCGGCTTCGTGACCGCGTACGACTCTCCGCGCTTCGTGAAGAACCGCGCCAGGCGCTCCGGGCTCACCTGCCGCTCGACGACGCTCGTGTACTGACCGCGCCGCGCCTCCGCGAGCGCGGACGCGTCGATGTCCGTCGCGAAGACCTGGAGCTGCGGCGGGCGCGGGCGCTCCTCGGCCCGCTCGCTGAGCAGGATCGCGAGCGAGTACGCCTCCTCGCCGGAGGAGCACGCCGGAATCCACGACCCGGATCCCTTCCGCTCCCCGACGCTCCAGGAGGTCGGGGATCACGAGCTTCTCGACCACCTGGAACGGCCCGTCGTCGCGGAAGAAGCTCGTGACGTTGATGGTCAGGTCCTCGGCGAGGCGACGCGCCTCGTCGGCGTCGCCCTCGAGCAGGGCGGCGTACTCCCGGACGGTGGCGGTCCCGGTGACGGCCATCCGCCGGTGGAACCGTCGGAGGATCGTGGTCCGCTTGTAGCGGCTGAAGTCGTGCCCCGTCACCCGGCCGACCGTCTCCAGCGCCTGACGGAGCCCTTCCGCCTCGCCCCGGGCGCTCTCGGGCGGATGGTGCCGTCGCTCGGCCGCGAGCCGGACGAGCGCTGCCGGGATCTCGTCGACCGGGAGGACCTGCTCCACCATGCCGGTCGCGATCGCCGCCGCCGGCATGCTCTCGTACCGGGCGTCGCCGGGGACCTGCGCGAAGGTCCGGCCTCCGTGCCGCTTCACGGCCGCGATGCCGAGGGCGCCGTCGGAGCCGGTCCCCGAGAGCACGATGCCGACGGCGTTCTCCCGCTGGTCCTCCGCCAGGGAGGTCAGGAACGCGTTCACCAGCAGGCGCACGCCCCTCGGGTCGAAGGGGACGAGCCGCAGGGCGCCGCCCTCGACGGCCAGGCCCGCTCCGGGGGGGATGACGTACACGTGATCGCGCTCGACGCGCTGCCCGTCCGTCACGGTCACCACGGGGAGCTTCGTGGCGCGCGCCAGGATGTCGGCGAGGCTGCTCTCGTGCTCCGGGGAGAGGTGCTGCACGACGACGTACGCGAGGCCGCTGTCCGCGGGGACGCGCTGGAGGAAGCGCTCGAGCGCCTCCAGGCCGCCCGCCGAGGCGCCGATGCCCACCACGAGGAGACGCTCGCCCTCCTTCGCGCGCCACTCGGCTTCCTGAGCGTCGCTCGCCGGGGGCGGCGCCACGGATCCTCTGTCGTCGGCGGCCATGGTCGGAATGTCGTCCTCACATCGTGCGGCGAGTCTCGACGTGTCAGCAGGGTCGAACGCGTTCCAGTAGACGTTCAGTCCGCTCCCCCGCCCGCGCGCCCCAACAGGACCCCCGGTGCGCATGCCCGGCCGCCTCGCGGTCGAGGGCTCGAGGGCGACTCCCTCGAACGTGCAATCACCTCAGGTCGCCGCTCGATCGATCCCCGTGAATCTTCGCTCACGGCCCCGCTCGGGGAACGTGACGGAGGGCGCGCGTGGCCCCACCCTCCAGACCTTCCGGCCGCCTCGTCCTCAAGCGCTCGCGCGCAGGCGGGAAGGCTGACACCGAGTATCGGGCGAGGTCATGCTCCGCGATTTCATCCTCTCGAACCGTGAGGAGCTCCTCGCGCGAACGCGAGCGAAGGTCTCGGCGAGACCGCCGCCTCCCGCGCCCGCGGGCGAGCTCGAGAACGGCGTCCCGCTCTTCCTCACGCAGCTCACGGAGACGCTCGGCCTCGAGACGACCGCGACGCCGTTCTCGCCGACCGCCATCGGGGCAACCGCCGCGAGGCACGGGCGCGAGCTGCTCGCCCAGGGGTACACGATCTCCCAGGTCGTCCAGGAATACGCCGACGTCTGTCAGGCGATCACGGAGCTCGCGATCGAGCAGGGCGCGCCTTCCATCAGCCCGGGAGAGTTCCACACGCTGAACCGCTGCCTGGACACCGCGATCGCGGAGGCGGTCACGGAGTACGACCGGCTCAAGGAGGAGGCGAGCTCGGCTCGCGACCTCCAGCACCGAGGCCGGATCGCCCACGAGCTGCGGAACTTCGTCCAGACCGCGCTGCTCTCCTTCAGGGTGGTCCAGGCTGGCGGGGCCGGGGCGGGCGGAAGCGCCGGCGGCGTGCTCGGCCGGAGCCTCGTCAACATCCGGGATCTCGTCGACAGCATCGTCTCCGAGGTGCGCCTGGCCGCCGACCGCGGGCGTCACGACCGGGTCTCGCTGCTCCAGCTCGTCGACGAGATCGCCGTGGCCGCCAGGCTGCACGCGGAGTACAGGGAGATCCGCTTGACGGTGGAGCCGGTGGATCCGGTGATCGCCGTCGACGTGGACCCCCGGCTCCTCGCGTCGGCGACGATGAACCTCGTCCACAACGCCTTCCAGTACACCGACGCGCACGGCCAGGTCACGATCAGGGCCCACGCCGAGCGCGGCCGCGCGTTCATCGAGGTCGAGGACGAGTGCGGCGGGCTGAGGGAGGGCGACCCGGAGCAGGGCCTTCCGTTCGGCGACCGGCGCGGGCGCGGCCGTTCCGGGCTCGGCCTCGGGCTCTCCCTGAGCCGGAGAGCGGTCACGGCGAACGGCGGGGAGATCCACGCCCGGAACCTCCCGGGAAAGGGCTGCGTCTTCAGCATCGAGCTGCCCCTCGCATCCCCGCCGGCCGGCTGAGCCCTGGCCGCGGCCCCCGCCGGGTCGCGCTTCCGCGGGGGCCAAGTCCCTCGGGCCGGAGAGGCGGCGCACGTCCGCCGTGGACAGGTTCTGAGTGGAGCCCCGCACGGAGGTCGAACCGCGCCGGGCCCGCGCCTCGAAGGGAGCCGCATGGACGGACACATGGGGGAGCAGCGAGTCGTTCACTGCTACGACGTCGCGACGCGCCGGATCGTGTGCGGCGTGGCCAATCAGGCGCGCTCGACGAAGCACGCGTCCGGCGTTACCTGCGCCGCCTGCCGGGAGCTGCTGCTCGGCGCGCCACGTGCCGTGGCCCGATTCGGCAGCGCAGGCGACACCGCGCACGGCGGGTAGCCCGGGTGTCCCTGCCGCCGCGCTGGTTCGGCGATCGCGGCGAGCACGCCGTGGTCGTGAATCGGCGCCGCGGCGGCGCGTGGACCGCGTTCGTCGACGGGCGCTTGCTCTCGGACCGCTTCGAATCGGAGCGGGCCGCGCGCCTCGCGGCGTCGGCACAGGTGCTCCGCCTCGACGGGACGGCGCACGCGTTGCTCAGGCGCGTCCGCCGCGGGCTGTGGCGGAAGCTGCGGTGATCCGACGCCGGCGAAGCACCCGAACGGCGGTGCGCGCGGCCAGCGCCGGCGCTATGGGCAGCTCCAGGTGAGGGGCGCCACATGGCGGAGCACGGACGAGACGCGGCGGATGGCCCGGCGGACGCGGAGCGCGGGCTCTCTAGCCTGGCACGCGGCTACCGGCAGGCCGACCCGTACCTGGCCGCTTCGAGCACGCTCATGGCCTCAGTCGGGGGGTTCACCGCGCTCGGATACGGGCTCGATCGCTGGCTGAGTCACCCGGTGCCGTGGCTGCTCGTCGTCGGCGCGGTGGTCGGCATCGGCGTGGGCTTCACCGCCTTCTTCAAGCAGATCGCGGCGGCGACTCGCGCCGCTCGGCGAACCTGAACTCTTCAGGGCGGCCCCTGCGGCCGGCTGCCTTGGCGGGAGCCCAGGACACCGCGCCCGCTGCCGCGGCGTGGTGCCAGACTGACCTGGCCGCAAACCAGAAGGAGAATCCCGATGAGGACGAAGACACGCGCGGAGCCGACCGCACTGGACGACCTCAAGGAGATCCGCCGAACGCTCCAGGACGCAGGGATCACGCTGCTCGAGGCGGCCACCGCCGCGGTGAGCGCGGCGGCGAAGGACACGCTCGCCGCGACGACGGCGGTCATCGCCGCCGCGGATGACACCCTCGCGGCCGCGGAGAAGAAGCTGCACAAGGTCCGCGCCAACCTGCGGAAGAGGGGGTGAACGACGGGAGGCGCGGAGCGGTCTCGATCTTCGCGGTCGGCCGGCGGCGACCGGTCACGGCGGCGTCCGCGAGCGCGCGAAGGCGGGGATGACCTCCTCGCGCTCGTCCGCGAGCGCCGCCTGCAGCGCGCCGAGCGCCGTGGACGGGTCGTCGACGTACTGGAAGAGGCCGAGATCCTCGCGGCCGATCATGCCGTGCCGGACGAGGGCTTCGAAGTCGATGATCTCGCGCCAGTAGCTCGACCCGTAGAGCAGGACCGGGATGCTGCGATCGAGCTTGCGGGTCTGCGCGAGCGTGAGGATCTCGGTGAGCTCGTCGAGCGTGCCGAAGCCGCCCGGGAAGACCACGAGCGCGCGCGCCAGGTGCGCGAACCACAGCTTCCGCATGAAGAAGTAGTGGAACTCGAACGTCAGCTCGCGCGTCGCCCAGCGGTTCGGGCGCTGCTCGTGCGGCAGCCCGATGTTGAGGCCGACGGTCTTGCCACCCGCCTCGGAGGCGCCGCGGTTGGCGGCCTCCATGATCCCGCCACCTCCGCCCGTGCAGACGATGTAGCGGCGGCCGGGCTGCGGGAGGCTCTTCGACCAGGTGGTCACGAGGCGCGCCAGCTCGCGCGCGTCCTCGTAGAAGTGGCCGAGGGGACCCTCGGGCGAGAGCCTCGCCGACCCGAAGAAGACGATGGTGTCCCGGACGTGCTCGCGGCGGAACCTCCGCAGGGGCTCGAGGTACTCCGCGAGGATGCGGAGCGGGCGCGCGTCGTCGCTGTCGAGGAACTCCTCGTTCCGGTACGCGGGCACGGGGTCGCGCGGGCGAGGCGGCTTCATGGCGCTCCCCTGGACCGCACGAAGTCGATGAAGCCGTGCTCCACGTCGGTGTGGACGAGCTCGACCCGGACGCGATCGCCGACGTCGAGCCCCTCGAACCCGCGCACCACCTTCCCTTCCACCGGCGGACGGAGGACGCGGGCCCAGGTCCCCTTCTGCGAGGCGCCGGTCACGATCGCGTCGAACCGCTCGCCGACCCGCGGCGCGAGGAGCAGCGCCGCCGCGGACTTGCGCACCTGCCGCTCCACCTTCGCCGCGGCGTCCTCCTGCACGGTGCAGTGACGGGCCAGCGCGGCGAGCTCCTCCTCTCCGTACGGCACGGCCTCTCCGCGCAGCGCCGCCTTGAGCAGGCGCTGCGTGACGAGGTCCGGGTAGCGCCGGTTCGGCGCGGTGGAGTGGGTGTAGTCCTTCACGGCGAGGCCAAAGTGCCCCTCGGCGCGCTGGCCGGGGAGCTCGAGCGCGTATTCTCCCGACCCGAGGAGCTTCACGACGGAGAGGGAGACGTCGGGGAACCGGTCGGGATCGGCCTGCCGGCGCCTCGCCAGGAACGCGCCGAGGGCCTTCGCGCTCGGCTCGGGCGGCAGCGACTCGCCCAGCGTCGCGGCCAGCGCCACGATCCGGTCCCAGCGCTCGGGCGAGCGCAGGACCCGGCGCAAGCGACGGGAAGCCGCTCCGCTCGAGGTAGCCCGCGGTCACGCCGTTCGCCGCGATCATGAAGTCCTCGATGAGCTCCTTCGCCCGGTTCTTCGTCTCGGTCCTGAGCTCGGAGAGCGCGTCCCCGTCGAAGACGGCCCGGGGCTCGAGCGTCTCGAGGGCGAGCGCGCCGTTCCGGTAGCGCAGCCCCCTCATCGCCTGCGCCACCCGGTCCTGGGCACGGAGCTGCTCGGCGAGCCCGGGCACCGCCGCCACGCGAGGCGGCGCGGGCGCCCTGCCCTCGAGCCACGCGGCGACGCCGTCGTAGGTCAGCTTCGCGCGGTTCACGACGGCCGCCCGGTAGACGTCGGAGCTCGTCACCGCGCCGTCGGCCGCGACGACCATGTCGACGACGATCGCGAGTCGCTCCTGGCCCTCGCCGAGCGAGGTGAGGTCGGTCGAGAGCCTCTCCGGGAGCATCGGGAACGTCTGGGCGCCCGTGTAGACGGACGTCGTGTTGGTCCGCGCGTGGACGTCGATCGCGGAGCCTTTCGCGACCGAGGCGTCGACGTCCGCGATCGCGACGAGGATCCTCACCGCGCCGCCCGTGAGCGGCTCGGAGACCGAGAGCTGGTCGAGGTCGCGCGAGTCGTCGTTGTCGATGGACGCCCAGAGCGAGGCGCGGAGATCGCGGACGGACGGTCCCGCCGCGGAGGCGGCCTCGCCGATCGCCGCCGTCTCGGCCAGCACGGCGGCGGAGAAGTCGGGCAGGAGGCCGCGCTCGAGCATCGCGCGGCGCGCGATGCGTCTCAGGTCGCTCACGCCGGGCATCACCCCACCACGTAGTGTGGGCGCGCGCTGGGCGCCGCGGCGCGATGGTCTCGTCTTGGCCGGGGCCGTGCCGCCGCACCTCCCTCGGGCATGGCCGCGGTCCCGCTTGGCACCCCCGGGGGATTTCCCACGTGGGGTGGCCCTTCGAGAGCTCGACGGTCCGAGGGGGGGCCACGTCAGGGAGCCCCGTTCCTCCCGCCCGCACGACCCTCGGTGAGCGTACGGTGTGCGAGCGTTTCCCGAGAGTCGCACCACCGTCAGTGATCCAAAGGAGAAGAGGCATGCGACGCGCATTCATGTGGACCATCGCACTCGCGGGCGCCGTCGGCGCCCTCATCGTCCTCGCGGCCGCGCCGGCACACGGAGCCGCCAAGGCACCCGCCGCGGGGCCCGCGAACGGCTTCGACGCCGAGGTCGAGCGGAGCTCCCGGCAACTGCTCACGGACGGCCGGAAGATCTTCCGGTTCGATACGTTCGGGAGCGAGGCGTTCTGGGGCGACGCGCTGCAGCTCCACAAGGCCATCGCCGGCGAGAAGAACGGGGGCGTCGGCCCCGGCGTATCTCCGAAGACGGCGCTCTCCGTGGGGCTCAAGGTCGACGCCGACGCGCTGCCGGCCGACCTCGCGGCGAAGATCAAGGCGGGCAAGGTCGACCTCGACGACCCCGCCACCACGATCGCGCTGCTGAAGCTGAACGCGGTGGTGGGGGTGACGGCCTTCGCGAACCCGGACGGCAGCGTCCGGTCGATGGGCATCCAGTGCGCGTTCTGCCATTCGACCGTGGATGACTCGTTCTCCCGCGGCATCGGCAGGAGGCTCGACGGCTGGGCGAACCGCGACCTCGACGTGGGCGCGATCGTGTCGCTGGCTCCGAACCTGAAGCCGTTCACGGACCTGCTCGGCGTCGACACGGCGACGGTGAAGAAGGTCCTCGCGAGCTGGGGCCCAGGGCGCTTCGACGCCGAGCTCGACAAGGACGGCAAGGCGCTCCGGCCCGACGGGAAGCAGGCGGGCACGCTCATCCCGCCGGCGTTCGGCCTCGCCGGCGTGAACCTGCATACCTGGACGGGTTTTGGCTCCGTGCCGTACTGGAACGCGTACGTCGGGGCGACCGAGATGCACGGGTCGGGGACGTTCTTCGACGCTCGCCTCTCGGAACAGACGCAGTTCCCGGTCGCCGCCAAGACCGGTTCCTGGAACACGCGCGGCGCTCCCGACAGGCTGACGGCGAAGCTCGCCGCCCTGCACTACTACCAGCTCTCCATCCCGGCTCCGAAGGCCAAGGCCGGCTCGTTCGACGTCCCGGGAGCCGAGCGCGGCCGCGGGCTCTTCATCGGCAAGGGGAAGTGCGCGACGTGCCACGTGCCGCCGCTCTACACCGAGCCGGGCAACAACCTCCACGCGCCCGCGGAGGTGTGCGTCGACGCGTTCCAGGCCAATCGCTCTCCGACCCACATGTACCGAACGGCGCCGCTCGCCGGGCTGTGGACCCATCTCAAGCCGGGCCTCTACCACGACGGTCGCTTCGGAACGCTGCGCGAGGTCGTCGACCATTACGACGGCTGCCTGAAGCTCGGCCTGACCGACGCGGAGAAGGGCGACCTCGTCGAGTACCTGAAGTCGCTCTAGGACCGGGTCGTTCACCGCAACCCGCGGCGAGGCCCAGCTCCATGTCGTCCGACCACACTGGCACCCCCGCCCCGGGCCGGATGCTCCGTCAATCCCAGGTGAGCCTGGCCACCGTCTTCACGGTCTGCTTCGGCGTGGCAATCGTCGCCGGGCTGGTCCTGTTCCTCCTGAAGACGACGCTCGCCCTCGTCCTCACGCTCGGTGGCGCGCTCGCCGCGGTGGCGATGGATCACGCCGTCGCGGCGCTCACGGCACGAGGGCTCCGGCGCTCCTGGGCGATCGCCGCCGTCCTGGTCGGGCTCCTCGTCGTCTGGATCGCGCTGGGATTCCTCCTCGTCCCGCCCATCGTGAGCCAGGCGAGGGCGCTCGCCGCCGAGGCCCCCGCCCTCTGGGGGAAGCTGCAGGGCGCCCCGCTCTTCGCCGCCCTCGATGCCCGGTTCCATTTCCTCGAGCAGCTCCGCGAGGCGGTCCCGGGTGCGGCCACGGCGCTCAGCACCGCGGTGGGCGGGGTCGTCACCGCGCTGGGCGGGATCCTCGCCTTCGTGTTCCTCGCCGTGTTCATGCTGGTGTTCGGTCGCGACCTCGCCGCGGCGCTCTTCGCCGAGGTGGTGAGCCCTGCGAACCGCGAGCGGGCCGAGCGGGTCGCCTCCAACCTCTACCGCGCGACGGGCGGTTACCTGGGCGGGCTCCTCGGCATCTGCGCCATCAACGCGACCCTGACGACGGTGTTCCTCGTCGTCCTCGGGACCCCCTTCTTCCTGCCGCTCGGGATCCTGAGCGGCGCGTCGAGCCTCGTCCCGTACGCGGGGCCGCTCGTGACCGGCGCGACCGTCACCGTGTTCGTGCTCGTCACCGGCGGCGCCTGGAAGGCGCTCGCGGCGGCGCTCTACTTCGTCCTGTACGGTCAGCTGGAGGGGAACATCCTCGCGCCGCTCGTCTACCGGCGCACGGTGCACGTGAACCCGCTCGTCACCCTCCTCGCGATCCTGTTCCTGGCGGAGCTCATGGGGATCGCCGGAGCCATCCTGGCGGTGCCGATCGCCGCCGCAGCGCAGATCGTGATGCGGGAGGTGATGGCGCTTCGGCGGGCCCGGTGACCTGGCACGCGCTCGTTCAGTTCGTGAGCTGACTGAAGAACCGCGCTCTCACGCCCTCGCAGGCGGCGCGGGGCGGGCGAGCTTCCTCCAGCACGTGCCGCACCGGGTCGCGGCTCGCCTGCCGACGCTCCCGCAGTGAGGGCACGCCAGCAGCTCCGGCGGCGGCCCCAGCGCGAGGAACTCGACCAGCGCCGCCCACGATTCGAGCAGCGCCGTCGTGTCCGCGCCGTCCGCGCCCGGTCGCAGCAGGAGGCGAGACATCTCGCGATCCAGGTTCTCGACGATCGGCCTGAGGCCGTCGGTCCGCGTCATGATCCACCCCGTTCCTTCGCTCTTGGACGCCGGAGAGGCGAGCGGTCCAGAGGCGAGGAGTCGATGGCTCGGCGCGGGTGGGCGGGCGGTCGAGCAGGACGTCCGATCAGCTCGACCTGCATCAATATGTGCGCGGAGGCGGGCCGCCGCGATCCGCGTTCGGCGGGATGTCGGGGCGCCGCGTGCGCCTCCGCACAGCCCCAACCGCGCCGGGAGCTGACGACCGTCGCAGCGCAGGCCCCACGGTCCCGGACGAATGTCGGGGGTCGGGGCCCCGTCCGACCTATGTACAGGGAGAGCGGGACCGTGGACGCCTGCTCGCCGGACAACCCAACGCGCTGGCCATCGGCGGTGGCGCCCCGCCGGCGACGGTGAGCGAGACGAGAGGCGACGATGAACGAGAAAGCGCGCAACAGGATCGCGTACCTGCTGCCGGTCCTCATTCTCGGGGCGCTCCTCGCCCGCGAGCTGTGGAGCGATGTCGGGAAGGTGGCCGTCCTCCCGTACAGCGAGTTCCAGCAGCTCCTCGCGCAGCAGAAGGTGAAGGAGGTCGTGATCGAGGGCGAGGCGCTCCGGGGCGAGCTCAAGGAGCCGCTGAAGGAGGGGCCGAACGCGGGGCGCGTCCTCTTCATCACGAACCAGGTGAGCCCCGAGCTCGCCGCCACGCTCGAGAAGCACGGGGTCACCTTCGCCGCGCGCGTCGAGAGCCCGCTGCTCCGCGCGGTCGCGTGGCTCGCGCCGTTCGTGCTCGTCATCGCCGCGTGGACGTGGATGGCCCGCCGTCGCGGCGTCGGCGGGCCAGGCGCCGGGCTCATGGCCATCGGCAAGAGCAAGGCCAAGGTCTACGTCGAGACCGGCGTCCCGGTGCGCTTCGGCGACGTCGCCGGCGTGGACGAGGCGAAGGCGGAGCTCGAGGAGGTCGTGTCCTTCCTCAAGGACCCGAAGTCCTACGGTCGGCTCGGCGCCCGCATGCCGAAGGGCGTGCTCCTCGTCGGTCCACCCGGCACCGGCAAGACCCTCCTCGCGAAGGCCGTGGCGGGGGAAGCGGCGGTGCCGTTCTTCTCCATCAGCGGCTCCGAGTTCGTGGAGATGTTCGTCGGCGTGGGGGCGGCGCGGGTCCGCGATCTCTTCCAGCAGGCGCGGGTGAAGGCACCCTGCGTGATCTTCATCGACGAGCTCGACGCCCTCGGCCGCGCCCGCGGCGCCTACCCGGGCATGGGGGGGATGGACGAGAAGGAGCAGACCCTGAACCAGCTCCTCGCGGAGCTCGACGGCTTCGATCCGGCGGTCGGGATCGTGCTCCTCGCCGCGACGAACCGGCCGGAGATCCTGGACCCGGCGCTCCTGCGGGCGGGCCGCTTCGACCGGCAGGTGCTGGTCGACCGGCCCGACCGGGCCGGGCGCGTGAAGATCCTCGCCGTCCACGCGAAGAAGGTCCTCCTCGCCGAGGACGTGAAGATCGAGGAGGTGGCGGCGCTCACCCCCGGGTTCACCGGGGCGGACCTCGCGAACCTCGTGAACGAGGCGGCGCTGGTCGCCACGCGGCGCGGCGGCGACCACGTCCTGACGACCGACTTCGTCGCCGCCATCGAGCGGATCGTGGCCGGCCTCGAGCGGAAGAACCGGCTGCTCAACCCGCGGGAGCGCGAGGTGGTGGCGCACCACGAGATGGGCCACGCGCTCGTGGCCGCGGCGCAGCCCGGCTGCGACCCGGTCCACAAGATCTCCATCATCCCGAGGGGGATCGGCGCGCTCGGGTACACGATCCAGCGGCCCACCGAGGATCGCTACCTCATGACGCGCGAGGAGCTCGAGGCGAAGATGGCGGTCCTGCTCGGCGGCCGGAGCGCGGAGGAGGTCGTCTTCGACCAGGTCTCGACGGGCGCCGCCGACGACCTCTCCAGGGCGACCGAGATCGCGAGGAGCATGGTCACGCGCTACGGGATGCTGCCGCGAGCTCGGCCCGCTCGCCTACGAGACCGAGCCGAACGGCTTCCTCCCCGGGCTCCCCCAGCCGTCGCGCAGGCTCTACAGCGAGGAGACGTCGCACGAGATCGACGTGGCGCTGCGCGGGCTGGTCGAGGCGGCGCACGGCCGGGCGCGCCGCATCCTCGAGGCGAACCGGGCGCTCCTCGTCGAGGGGGCGACCCAGCTCCTCGCGCAGGAGACGCTCGCCGACGACGAGCTCCAGGCCATCCTGAAGAGGGTCGTGACGCCGCCCTCCGCGGGGCCGGTCGTGGTGGCCGCGAGGCCGGCGGTGAACGCCTGAGCGGGACCGCGAAGTCGACCGAAGAAGGGCTCTTGCCGGCGCCGGCGGCGCCGTCGCGCCGAGGACCGAGGACGGCCGGTCCTATCCCGCGCTCTCCTTCAGCGACGCGGAGAATGCGGCCTGTGCCGCGCTCGACGCTTCGCGGATGGCCCTCGGCATGCGCGAGGCGACCTCCTTCGTGTCGTCCATCGCGCCGGTGATGCGCCGCCGCGTCTCCGCGCCGGAATGGGGCGCGAACAGCACCGCCGCGGCCCCGCCGACCAGCGCGCCTCCGACGAACGCGAGGAACAGCGTGAGGCCTCCGTTCCGGGGATGCTCTGTCTGCGTCATGGCATGGCCTGCTTCCTTGGCTCGGGTGGTACCGCTCCGGAATCGACTTCGACGGCCTGCAGCGGCGTGGGCGCCGCGACCTCGCGATCCGCCCGGAAGGCGTGGACCGCCGCGGCGACCGCAGGGCCCATCGCCGCGCCCACCGCTGTTGCCACGCGGACGGTGTCCCGCAGCTGGCTCACCATCCGGCTCACCGCCGCGATCCCGTCGACGAGCTGCTCGATCCGGCCCCCTTCCTCCAGCCTCGACACGAGCCCATCGATCCGGCCGGCGGCTGCGGTGGTCGCGCCCAGCGCCTCGTCGAGCCGCGCGCCGGAGCGCTGGAGCGTCTTCTCCATCGCACGCAGCGTCGCCCGCAGCTGGACGAGCCCGGGGATGGCTGCGCCCACCAGGACGGCCGCGAGGACCACCAGCGCCATTCCCCCGCTCTCCGTCATCGCACGACCTCCGTCGAGCCTCGAGGGCGCCCGTAGCGGCGGCTTCGCTCTCCTGCTCCTGGGAGTTGCACCGGGTACGCCAGAACCGGAGATCGCAACGTCCATCCGATGACGCTCCGGTTGTTGGCCTCCTGCGTCCGCCCCTGCATGTTCCTCGGCGTCCTCCTCGCCTGGCGTCGCCGAGCCCCATCAGGCGTTCGCGAACGTTCGCGAACGTGCCGCGAACAGCTCTGGGGTCTCCCCCCCCGCGTGATCGCGGCCGCTGCGCCGGATCCGATGGCCGCCCGAGGGACGTCCCGCGCCCTCCGGGCCCGACCGGCGGCGTGGGCACGGGCGATGCGTACTGGAACCGGCAGCAGGCGCGCGGTCGCCCTCCGGGGCTGGAGGTCCATCCTCGCTTCGACTCGGCTCGCCATGCGGAAAGCACACGTGTCGGCGACCCTGCAGCGGAGCAGCACGGAGTTCGACGAGCTCGCCCCCTACCTCGCGGCGGCCCGCGACTACCCTCGGCTGAGCCGGGACGAGGAGCATGCGCTCGCGCTGCGCGCCAGGAAGGGCGAGGTGAAGGCCAAGCAGAAGCTCGTCCGCCACAACCTGACCTTCGTCGTCGCCATCGCGCGCAAGCAGCGGCGCGGCACGGTGCGGCTCGACGACCTCATCCAGGAAGGGAACGTCGGCCTCATGCGCGCGGTCGAGAAGTTCGATCCGCACGCCGGCACGCGCTTCTCGACGTACGCGGTCTGGTGGATCCGCGCCTTCGTCGGGAAGTACCTCAAGGAGGCGCGGTCCGCGGTGCGCCCGCAGAGCGGCACCGTCGCTCAGGCGGACCTGTCGCTCGACAGCGCGATCGACGCGGAGGGGGACGTCACCCACCTCGACCGGATCGAGGACCAGGGACCCGGACCGGAGGACGACTATCTGCAGGGCGAGGGCGACCGCGGGGTGCACGAAGCGATGCGCAAGGTCCGCAAGCGGATCGGCGAGCTGGGCTGGGACATCGTCCGCAACCGGCTCCAGCAGGATCAGCCGCACACGCTCGAGGAGATCGGGAAGCGCTGGGGCGTGTCGCGCGAGCGCGTGCGCCAGGTGGAGCTCAAGACGAAGCAGTTCCTCCACCACTACCTGACGGCGGTCGGGCGCGAGGCGGCGTGACGCGAGCCGTTCGCTCGGCGGTCCGCGGCGGCGCGGCCGAGCGGGCGCCCACGGGTCGGGCTATGATTGCTTCACGCTCGAGCCGTCGTCCCTGGGCCGCGATCCTTTGGACCCCGAGCCTCCGTCCGAGAGGGTCCCCCGCATGACGACGCGCTCGACACCATCCCGGGAGCTCCGCCGGCCGAGCCCCGAGCGACGCCGTCCCCGCCACCCGCCGGCGTCCGACCCCGGCGCACGCCTTCCCGATCGTCGGCGTGGGCGCGTCGGCCGGCGGTCTCGACGCGTTCCGGCAGCTCCTCGCCCACGTCCCGGCGGACTCCGGTCTCGCGCTCGTGCTGGTGCAGCACCTCGAGGCGACACGGGCGAGCCTGCTCAGCGACGCGCTCGCCCAGGCGACCGCCATGAAGGTCACGCAGGCGGAGCAGGGCGC
Organism: uncultured delta proteobacterium; assembly: GCA_963739565.1. Classification (GTDB taxonomy): domain Bacteria; phylum Myxococcota; class Myxococcia; order Myxococcales; family Anaeromyxobacteraceae; genus Anaeromyxobacter. The sequence goes on from CAVUBF010000004.1 coordinate 1,391,529, forward strand.
CCGGGTCGAGCCGAACCGGGTGTACGTCATCCCGCCCGGCGTTCAGATCGCGATCGAGCAGGGGGTGCTGAAGCTGTCCCCGCTCGAGGAGGACGAGCGCCGGCCCCACCTTCCCATCGACTTCTTCCTCCGTTCGCTCGCGGCCGAGCGCGGCAGGCAGGCCATCGGCGTGATCCTCTCCGGAACCGCCTCCGACGGCACCGCCGGGCTCGCCGCGATCCGGGCGCACGGCGGGATCACCTTCGCGCAGGACCCGCGCTCGGCGCGCTTCGGAGAGATGCCCCAGAGCGCGGTCGACGCAGGCGTGGTCGACTTCTGCCTGACCCTGCCGGTGCTCGGCGCCGAGCTGGCCCGGCTGGCCCACCACCCGTACCTCGCCCGCCGCGAGCCGGTACCGCCGACCCCGGCGGGCGCCGCCTCCCTGGCCCAGGTCGTCGCGCTGGTGCGGGCGACCACCGGCGTCGACTTCGGCGAGCACAAGCCGGCGACCTTCAAGCGGCGGCTCGCTCGGCGCATGGCGGTGCGCACGGTGCAGGACGTCGCGTCCTACCTGGAGGTGCTGAGGAACGATCCCGCCGAGGTCCGGTTTCTGTACGACGACCTCCTCATCAGGGTCACCTCGTTCTTCCGAGACGAGGGGAGCTTCGACGAGCTGAAGGCGATCGCCTTCCCGGAGATCCTGAGGCACAAGGCTCCCGGCGCGCCCATCCGAGCCTGGGTGGTGGGGTGCGCCACCGGGGAGGAGGTCTACTCTCTGGCCATCTCGCTCATCGAGCACCTCGGCGATGGCCCCGCCGCGCACCCGATCATGATCTTCGGCTCGGACCTCAGCGAGAAGGCCGTCGAGGCCGCGCGCGCGGGGCTGTACCCGGACGCCGCGGTTCGGGGGCTGGGGGAGGAGCGCCTGCGGCGCTTCTTCGTCCGAACCGAGCGCGGCTGGCGCGTCACCCGGGCGATCCGCGAGCTGTGCGTCTTCGTCCGCCATGACGTCGGGCGCGATCCCCCCTTCTCCAGGCTCGACCTGGTGAGCTGCAGGAACGTCCTCATCTACTTCGGCCCGGCGCTCCAGCGGCGTGTGCTCGCGGCGGCCCACTACTGCCTCAACCAGCCCGGCTATCTCCTCCTCGGCCGCTCGGAGAGCGCCACCGCCGTGCCGAGGTGGTTCGCGCCGACGGGCAAGGACGGCAGGCTCTTCCTGCGCAAGCCCGGGCCGAGCACGTTCCGCTTCGCGCCGCGCGGCGGTGCGGTGCCCTTCGCGCGCCGCCCGTCCGCCACGCCCGGGCCGGTGCCGCCGCGGGCCGACGGCGCCCTGGCCCGTCACGCCGACGAGCTCGTCCTGGCGCGGTACGGCCCCCCCGGCGTCGTCGTCAACGAGCGCCTGGAGGTGGTCCAGTTCCGCGGACGTACGGGTCCGTACCTCGAGCCGCCGCAGGGACAGCCCCAGCACCAGCTCCTCAAGATGGCGCGCGCAGGCCTCGCCGCCCCGCTGCGCATCGCGCTCGCCCAGGCGCGCGAGTCGTCCGCCCCGGTGCGCAAGGAGCGCATCGCGGTCGACGGGGACGACGCCGGCCGGACCTGCGACCTCGTCGTGCTCCCCGTGAAGGGGACCGAGGATCGCGAGCCCGCCTTCGTGGTGCTCTTCGAGGAGCGCCCGCCCGCCGCCCCCGCGGCGCGCGGCGCGCGACCCCGGGGTCGGGCGGCGCGGATCGACGGGGAGGCGCGCCTCGCGCTCGAGGAGAAGCTCGCTTCCACGAAGGAGTACGTCGCGTTCCTGCTCGAGGAGCACGGCCGCGGCAACGACGCGCTCGCCTCCGCCAACGACGAGCTCGTCTCGGCCAACGAGGAGCTCCAGAGCCTCAACGAGGAGCTGGAGACCGCCAGGGAGGAGCTCCAGTCGACCAACGAGGAGCTCACCACCGTGAACGACGAGCTCCACGGCCGGAACCAGGATCTGCAGCTCGTCAACGCCGACGTCCTGAACCTCCTCGATGCGGTCGAGATCCCCATCGTGATGCTCGACGAGGGACGTCGCGTCCGGCGCTTCACGGGGCGCGCGTCGACGTTCATGGGGCTCACGCCGGCCCACGTGGGGAGACGGATCACCGAGGTCGCCCTCTCCCTCCAGGCCCCGGACCTCGAGCAATGGATCGCGCGGGCGATGAAGGAGGGAATCCTGGTGGAGGCGGAGGTCCAGGACCGCTCCGAGCGCTGGCACCGACTGCAGATCCGGCCCCACCGCGCCGCCGGCGGCAACACCGACGGCGCCATCCTCTCGCTGGTGGACATCGACGAGCTCCGGCACGAGGTCTCGAGCGCCCGGTGGGCGCGGGACAGCGCCCGCAGCATCGTGGAGGCGGTGCAGGTGCCGCTCGTCGTCCTCGACGCCGGGCTCCGAGTCCTCTCGGCGAACGCGGCGTACTACCACCTCTTCGAGGAGAGGCCCGCCGGGACCGAGGGGCGGGGCTTCTTCGAGCTCGGTGCGGGGGAGTGGGACACGGCGGGGCTGCGCCGGGCCGTGGCCGGCGCTCGGCGCGGAGGGCCGCTTCCAGGCGCTGGAGCTGGAGCGCGAGCTCCCGGGGTCGGGCCGCCGGGACATCTCCGTCTCCGGCTGCGCGCTCGCTTCTCCTGCCAGGGAGCCGATGATCCTCCTCGCCATCGAGGACGTCACGGAGCGGCGGCAGCGCGAGCGCCACCGCGCCGAGCTGCTGGCGCACGCCGAGGAAGCACGGCAGCGGGCGGAGCGAGCCGATTCGGCCAAGGACCTCTTCCTGGCCAACCTCTCGCATGAGCTCCGCACCCCCCTTGGCGCGATCCTCCTTCACGCGAAGGCGCTGCAGGAGAGCCACCTGGACGCGAACGGCGTCGCGAACGCGGGCGCCTCCATCGAGGCGAGCGCGAAGCGCCAGCTGAGGATGGTCGAGGACTTGCTCGACCTCTCCGGCATCGTCGCGGGCAAGCTGAGCCTCGCCCACGAGGAGGTGGACTGGCGGACCCTCGTCCTGGGGGTCCTCGAGGCGGTGAGGCCGGACGCGGAGGCGAAGTCCGTGCAGCTCGCGACGGAGCTCGGAGGTGAGCCCCCCCTCTGCCTGGGCGATCCGGGGCGCCTGAAGCAGGTCGTCTCCACCCTGCTCTCCAACGCCGTGAAGTTCACCTCCAGCGGGGGTCGCGTGAGCGTGCGGATCGACGCGGTCGACGGGGTCGCGCGTCTCGTCGTGGCCGACACGGGCCGGGGAATCGACCCGGCGTTCCTGCCGCACGTCTTCGAACGGTTCGCGCAGGAGGAGGGCTCGACGGGCGACGAGCCCAGGCTCGGCCTCGCGATCGTGCGCCACCTGGTCGAGCTGCACGGCGGGGCGGTGCGGGCGGAGAGCCCGGGGCGGACCCTCGGGTCGACGTTCACGGTCACGCATTCCCCGGCACGTCCCCGCGGCCGCGTAGGCGCAGCCGCGCCGGTTCACCGCGGGTGCCGCCTTCGGGGGGAAGCGCCTCGACGCGTGAAGCTGAACGTTCGCGCCGCAGGCCCCGAACGTTCCGGTCGGCGTGGCCACGTGCTGGGCTAGCATCCGCGCAGCCGCCCGGACAGGTCCCACTCGCTCCTTCCCCCGCCGCGGAGGAGACGGCTATGACCACGCCCGCTCACATGATCGGGATGCATCCCGCGGCTGCGCCGCCGCGGGCGCTCCTGCTGCCCTTCCCTCACTTCGGCAGCGGCCCCACGCAGAGCCGCCTCATCCCGCGCGATGGGTTCCTGCTCGGCCGCGGCGCGGTGGTGTTCGACGAGGCGTTCGACGATCCCACCATGTCGCCCCGGCACGCGGAGGTCCGTTTCCAGGGCGCGCAGGCCATGGTGCACGATCTCGGCAGCGCCGCCGGCACGCGCCTCAACGGCGCCGCCCTCCGCGCGCCGCACGCGCTCGTGGAGGGAGACGTGCTCCGCCTCGGCGACACCATGCTCGTGTACACGGACCTGGAGCGAGGTCCCGACAAGGGCCAGGAGCGGATCGCCGCCGAGCCGGAGCTGACCGGCGCGAGCCCCTCCATCGAGGCCGTCCGGCGCAGCGTCGAGGCCGTCGCGCCCCACCCGCGTACGGTGGTGGTCACGCGGCGAGACCGGTACGGGCAAGGAGATCGTCGCGCGCCTGCTCCACCGGCGCAGCGGCAGGGCCGGCCCGTTCGTGGCCGTCAACTGCGGTGGGTTCACCGAGGGCCTGCTCGCGAGCGAGCTGTTCGGCCACGTGCGCGGAGCCTTCACCGGCGCCGTCGCGGAACAGCAGGGGCTCTTCCGCGCCGCGCGCGGCGGGACGCTGCTGCTCGACGAGGTGGGCGAGATCCCGCTGGCGCTGCAGCCGACGCTCCTGCGCGTGCTCGAGACCTGGCAGGTGCGCCCGGTGGGGAGCTCCCGCGACGTCGCGGTGGACGTGCGCGTGGTCGCCGCGAGCAACCGCGAGCTCGTCGCCATGGTCCAGCGAGGGCCTGTTCCGCGCCGATCTCTACGCCCGGCTGGCGCAGTGGATCATCCGCATCCCGCCGCTGCGCGAGCGTCGCGAGGACATCCCGGCGCTCTGCCGGGCCCTGCTGGCGCGACTCGGCGCGAATGGGCGGCCCCTGACGCCGGACCTCGAGGAGGCGCTGCTCGTCCACCCCTGGCCGCTCAACGTGCGCGGGCTCTCGAACGTGCTGTCCACCGCGGCGATCGCCACCCCGGCGGATCAGCCGCTCGCGCTCGGCCCGGAGGTGCGCGCGGCGCTGCAGGACAACCGCATCGAGCGCCACAGATGCCAGCGCGCCCCCGCCGGACGCGCTCCGGTCGAGCTCGACCAGGCCGGCCTGGAGGAGCTCCTCCAGCGGTTCCAGGGCCGGGTGGCCGAGATGGCGCGCCACGTCGGGATCTCGCGGCCCAAGCTGTACCGGCTGCTCTGGGCGGCAGGCCTCGACCCGGCCCAGTTCCGCGCTCGGTGAGGGCCGTCCCGGCGATCGCCCGGGCACGACGCGTGCGCCACTGACCGACGGGCCCTCGCGGCGGCATGCGCGACGTATCGAGCGAACGTTCGCGAACGTTACTGGACGACCGGCCCCCGCTCGAACGGGCCGCGCTGCACCGCTGCGCCCTGCGGCGGCAGGGGGTCGGCACGGCGCGTGCTCTCCCGGGCTCCGTGCAGCGTTCATGGCGCCTCATCGCCGGCGTGCTCGCTCTCGCCCTCGTGACGCCGGGTGGGGGCCACGCCGTGGAGCCTCTCCCCCGCGCGCCCGGTTCCCCGGCGTCGGTGCCGGACTGGAGCACCGGCTCCGCCAAGAGCTACCTCGTCCCCGCGCTCGAGGCCCCGTCCTTCCTCTGGCTCCTCAACCGGTATGACCGCGCCGTCTACGGCAGCGACGTCTACGGCACGAGCTGGAACACCGGCTGGCGACACGTCGTCGATGGCCCCTGGACGCTGGACACGGACCCCTTCCCCACGAACATGATCATGCATCCGTACATGGGGTCGATGACCCACGGCTTCGCGCGGTCCGCCCAGCTCGATTACTGGGAGTCGCTCGGATACACCCTCGCGGCAAGCTTCCTCTGGGAGACGTACCGGGAGATCGGCCCCCCCTCCATGCAACGACGAGATGATGACCGGCGTCGGGGGGTCCTTCCTGGGCGAGGCGCTCTTCCGGATGGCCAGCCTCGCCCTCGAGGGCAACGGCTCGAGCCGGGGTTCTGGCGCGAGCTAGGCGCCGCCGCGCTCTCTCCGTCCACCGGCCTCAACCGAGAGACGCTTCGGGCAAACGGTTCAAGGCGGTGTGGAAGACAACGACCCCGCCGTCTTCACGCGCCTTCGCCTCGGCGTGAGCTTGACCGCGCACGCGACGGACCAGGGCGTGGCGAGCACATAGAATATGGCAGGCGATGGGCACCCCGAAGAAGATGGCGCTCTTTTGTCGGAGTCCGAATCCGGTGTTCACGGAAGTGTACTTCTCTCCGGCGTCCGTCGATCTGTGCTTGAACATCGTCGCCAAGCATGATGGTCGACCGTGCCAAAAACCACCGAAAGAAGAGGCGACAGCGCTTTTGGTCGGGGACGAGAGCGCCTGGGATGATCTGCTGTAGCTTCACGCCGCCAGCTTGAGCGGCTCGCGGTTTACGAGCGCCTCGCGCGAGGCACGTCGTCCTCGACTTCAACAGTTTGGGTTCAGAGGTAGAGGAGAAACAGCTGCGTAAATCCGTTCTGCAGAAAGATTGCCGGAGCGTCTTTCCAGAAGAGCGGGTTTTCATATCCGGGAATTCCGCACGCGCACCTATCGCATTGAGGGCACAGCTTCGACGGATTCGCATGGCCGCACCACGCACTTCGAAAGAGCTCAAAGCTCCTTTGGCATGACGGGCAACTCACGGTATGGCTTACGTGCGCGATCATCGAGCTCCACGCAGATCGCGCATTGTTGTCTTGTCAAAGAACGATCGGAATCAGGGGAAACCCCTAGACTTCTGGCGGCGGCGCTGCTCAGGGCAACACCCTATTACCCGCGCCCCGCGCTCCTGCCATGGTCGGCGTATGTTGGTCGAGCCGTTGATCCCCGTCCCGCTTTGGCGCAACGTTTCCGCCCGGCCGGAGCAAAATCTCCACGCAGAGATAGTGTTCGACGCGGTCAGACTCGTACGAGGCGAAGGTTTCGTGGCCAAGACGAAGCGGCCGACGTGGGGGCGGCACGCGCCTGGATTGAGGACGGAAACATTGGCGTGGTCAGCTTCAACGAGACGTGCGGCTGGCTCGGCTGGGACTCGGAGCGGATTCGGAAGGCAATCTTCTCTAGCGTGCTCGCCGCCTGAGACGGCATCGGCTTCACTACGGGAAGGTCCCTATTCCTGTGGACACCCGATGATGCCAGCGTACTCGCGAAGCTCCGATTCTTCGAAGCTGTGGCGGAGATGAAGGGAATCAGCCCAGATTCCCCCCTTTCACGCTGGGGGCAAGGTGGAAGCTATGACACAGCTGGGGAATGTGAGCCCGACCAGGGTGAGCGACAGCGACAGTTTTCGGAATATGCGGACAAGCTGGCTAGCTCACGATTCATGGTGGATGTCTTAGCAAAGGGACGTGCATCGCGACCGACGACGCACGCCTCAAGGCGAAGCAGCTTGGAGGGCGACGCATGAACCGCCGCCACGCCGCCGCGCTGCCCTGCTCGGGTTTGGAGAATAGGAAGGAGCGCAACTTTTTCGAAAAAGTTGTGTTGTGAAGTTTCTTCAGCAAACGCATGTCGAAAATAGTGAGGAATTATTGATGAGAAAGTTTGCCCTGGGTCTATTGTTGGCTGCCGCCCTGCTTTTTGTTCCTGCCGCGCCTAGTCACGGCGCGCAGGGCGGTGGCTGGCATGGAGGCTGGCACGGCGGAGGCTGGCACGGCGGAGGCTGGCACGGCGGTGGCTGGCACGGCGGTGGCTGGCACGGCGGTGGCTGGCACGGGACGGTAATTGTTGGTGGGCCATGGTGGTGGGGAGGATACCCTGGATACCCTTACCCATATGCGTATCCTTATCCTTACGCTTACCCATACTATCCAGCTCCATATCCTGCTGCCTATCCCGCTATGATCGATCAGGGGCCGTCGGTCTATATTCAGCAGCCTGCCGCTCCCGCTGAACCGTCCCCACAGGCCTATTGGTACTACTGCGCTAGTTCTAGGGCGTACTACCCGACGGCACAAAAGTGCCGCGAAGCCTGGATCCCTGTCCCCCCCACGCCTTAGTAGATGAGGGTACGGAGAACAAAGGTGCGAAGATCGTGGTTAATAGGCCTCGCAGCTAGCTTTCTAGCCGCTGGATGCGCTCCGTCGTTGCCTGCTGGTCCGAGCATGATGGTGCTTCCGGGCAACGGCAAAGATTTTGACAGCTTCGCGTTCGACGATGCGGTCTGCCGTCAATGGGGCCTGCAACAAATCGGGGCAGTGCCACAACAGGCGGCAACGAATGCTGAGGTCAGCAGCGCCGTAGCCGGGACGGCACTCGGAGCGGCCACTGGCGCGGCGATTGGCGCCGCAGCCGGAAATCCCGCCATGGGGGCCGCGGCCGGCGCGGGAGTCGGACTGCTCGGCGGATCGGCGGCGGGGGCCAATCAAGCTGCGGGCGCCGAGTGGTCGCTGCAGCGCCGCTATGACATCGCGTATATGCAGTGCATGTACGTCAAAGGCAACCAGATTCCGGTGCAGGCAGGATACTCCCCGCCGGCGCCGACAGCCATGCGGCAGCGTCGCCCGCGCCGCCACCACCTGCCGGAAGTTCGCCCCCGCCGACAATGCGGCAGCGTCCCCCGCACCGCCGGACGTTCCGCCACCGCCTGCCGGAAGTCCCCCCCCGCCTCCTCCTGGGATGAGCTACTAGGTAGCTCAGTAGCCGCGAGCGCTTCATTCGTGTCTCCGTCCTCGACCTCACGGACCGGCCCTCGGTTGGCACATGGCCCAAGCCGACGAAGTAAGTGCCGAATGCTCCACGCCGTGCTATTGCTCTCGACGATCGCCGGATTGACCGCTTGCCTCGCCTACGCGCAGGGGATCCCCCCTCCGCCCCCGGGTGCGCCTCCTCCCGGCCCGAGTTCGCTTCAGCCGCCAGGACCGCCTCCCGGAGCGCCTCCACCTCCTCCGGCCGCTAGCCTACCCCCGCCCGTCGCCCAGCCAATCGAGCCGCCGCCGGTGGCGATGGCGCCGCCGGTTGTCGCGGCGCCCCCTCTGCCTTCAGGGCAGTGGGTCTACACCGGCCAGTACGGCTGGTTATGGATGCCCTACGGCCAACCGTACACGCAAGTGGTTCCCGACGCCGCAGTTGGGTATATGTTCGTGTTCTACCCCCGGTTCGGCTGGCGCTGGGTCGTGGCGCCATGGGTTCTCGGCTTCGGCGTCGAGCCCTTCTGGGGCCCGAGCGGGCCGATCTACTTCGAGTGGTTCGCGCACCCTTGGTTCCGGGTCGGGACTTCCTACCATCCGTATCACGGCTGGCGGTACGCCCCTCACGCCCATCGACACTATCCTGACGCGAGATGACTATGGCCAAAGCCGGTTCGTGTAATCCACTGCGCGGCCGTCTGACCTGCGTTGGCCTTTGCGACGTCCGCCTTGACCAGCCGCCGCAGCTCCCACAGGTAGGCGAGGACGTGGTTGACCGTGATCTTCGGCGGGGTTGCCGCCGCCCGCTTCTCGAACCGCGCCCGTTCTAGATCCGCCGTCGCCGCCGCGATCTTTTCTTCGACCGCCGCCAACCGGTCCCGCACGGCGGCGAACGAATCCCCGCCGCTGGCGATCGCCTCGATCAGCCGGTCCCGTTCGGCGTCCGCCTTGGCGAGATCGGCGCGAAATTCCTCCTCGCGCCCGTTGGCGCGGGCGGCGGCGCGCTTCAACGCGTCGTTGACCGCCGCGACCAACGCGGTGACCGGCTTGCGCTTCATCGCCTCCGCCGCTCGATTCGCGAGCCGAAACTCGATCGCGGTCGTCCGATAGCGCGTCCGGTGCTGCACAAGGTCGGCCCCTTGCCCTTGGTGCGGCTCACCGGCAATAGAACCACGATGCGCGGTCCGCTCCGCTTCTTCTTGATCGTCGTGTGCACGACCGTGCGGGCTCCGCGCGACCCGCATTTGAGGAAGCCGGTGAGCAGGTGGCGCTGCGAGTGGGCCGCGAGCGATGCCCCGGTGCGTCTGGCCGCCCGCTTCGAGCCCGGCGGCACGATGCGAAGGCGGCCTTTCCTCCACGCGCCGCTTGCCCGTCGTACGCAACCGCGCCCGCCGCTTGCCGCTCTTGGCGTCCTTCTTGTACTGGCGGGCGTTCCAACTGTGCTCGCCGAAGTAACGGCGGTTGCGAAGCATGGCGTGGATCGACGAGACGGACCACGCCTTGCGGTTCTGCCCATGGCGCGTGCCGTGGAGTGGCGGCGCGACCCCCCCGGCGTTCAGCCGATGCGCCATCTTCGCAAGCGAGTACCCCACCGCGTGCTCGCGGAAGATGTGCCACGATCGCAGCTTACTGCTCGTCGACCACCAACCGCTTGGAGCTACCGGAGGCGTTTTCCACCCTGCCTGTCCGTCGCCGCTTGATCTGACCAGTCCAGAAAATCTCCCAGTTTCCTATTTTTCCTCTTCGCGTTTAGACTGAAGAGATAGATGGCGCCGGGCGTGGAAGAGTTCCGGCCTGGGCTGCCGTCAAACGAGGTGGGGAAATGGAGTCGTTCGGTGCCAGCGAAAGGCAGTGCCACCGTGGCGTTCTGCCTCATCGTAGTGCTGAGAACGCAACCGGCGGTTGCAGCGGAGGAAATGCACCCGCGCCGCCTCCGCCGCCCAGGATGACTCCGCGCCACCACCACCCCCACCTGGTGCTCCTCCGCCCCCGCCCCCCGGCGTCGGGGCGGTGCCGCCGGCGGTGGTCTACTATCCGCCACCGCCCGTCTACTATCCACCGCCGCTCGTGGTGGCGCCACCGCCGCCACTGTCGACGACAATGCGGATCATCTATGCGCCGTTTTACGCCGCTGGGCTGGTCGTGCGTTACGGATTTTATTACCTCCTCGTCGCTCCCCTGGAAGTGTTTGCTCGTGCTCTAGGTTACGGAGTGGAAGGTGGTGTAGGGCCACCGAATTCGGGGAATGAGCTGAACCCTGAGCAGCGGCGCCGGACGCACGCGTCCGGACCGGGCCGGTTTTCCCACCGTGCTAGTTGTGTCACGTCACGCATGCCCGGAGGCGGCGCGAGCTTCGGCTCCTTGGCTGTGGGGAGACGAAACCCCAGCGCATCGGTCCTAGGCGCTTCTCACTGTCGATGGAGATGATCGTCTCGACGATCTGACTCGGGGCGACGTTGTAGCGCGGATGCCCCCTCGACTTCCGCGAACCGCGTCACGCCGAATTCCTTGGCGATCGCCTCTCGGGGGCTCGTGCGCGTGATGCGGCCACACATGGGTTTTCACCCACCTCTGCTCTAACACCTCGCACTCGACGGCGAGGGTCACTGGGTTGAAATTGCCCACGGTGAGCATCAAACCCCCGCCATCGCGGTCGGTTCAGCGAAGAAGCGATCCAAGGCCCCGCAAAACCTATGCGCACGGTTGCGGTGCTGGTCCGGAGCGTGGGTTCCGGACGCTCCCCGGATCGCTGTCGGCCCGATCGCCGCAACTGCGGAGCCTACCTGTGCGCACAACGAGGGGAAAGTCGGCTCTGGTTTGCGCGAAGATCATCGGCCAGGCTATTCTTTCTCCGATTCGCACGTCGGAGGCTTTGGAAAATACTTCGGAGTGGTTTGGGATCAGGGCCTGCGGCATCGGCGGCTCAGCACTCGGGTCGGAGGCCGTCGCCGAGGCGCTCGGCTCGCCCACCTAATCCACGCGACAGTTCGTCTTCGACGGCACGGGCCGGAACGGAATGGGCCGGACGCTCGGCACGATAGGGGTGAAGGGGGTCGAATGAGTACTCGTGGCGCAGCAGTGCTTGGCGGAGTGATCGGGCTCCTCCTGTGGATGGCTCCGCGCCCGGCGCATGCCAGCAGCCTGGTCGATCAGCTCGACAGCCTGTTCGGACAGGGCGGAATCTCGCTCGACGTACGTCCGGGTCAATCCCGTGTTCCCTCCCCACACGGCGCACTTCCGCAGCGCGAGTTTCAGCAACTCGGCGTCCTCACCAGCAACCTTTCTGCAGCAGCTTCGGATTTTCCGGCGGTCTCGACGGTGCCCGGCTTCGCGTACCAGTACGACGAGAAGCTCCAGGTATTCACACCCGTGACGGGCACGCTCGGGTCGATTTTCGTCGAGCGCCCCGAGACGCTCGGCAAGGGCAAATTCGAGTTCGGCTTGTCGTACGCCTACGTCAATTTCAAGCAGCTCAACGGGACCGACCTCGACAAGCTCGACTTCACGCTCCACCACAACGATTGTTGTGAGCGGCCCCAACACCCCAGATTTCCCGGCGTTCGAGGACGACACCATCGACGTGAACTTCCAGAAGTTCGATCTCACCTCGAACGTGATCACTCTGAGCGGACCTACGGCATAACCCCTCGCTTCGACGTCAACCTGTTGCTGCCGGTCGTGTACACGGAGATGGACGTACGTGCGATGGCGACGATCGACAATACGAGCATTCCGCCGATGTCCATTTCTTTGACAATGCACCCAGGACATTCAGCAGACACGCACGGTGGGCGACAATCACCTCGGCGTCGGCGATCTGCTGCTTCGCTCGAAGTATCGCCTTGACACGATCGCGGGCTTCGGGACCGCAGCCGGGTTGAATTTCTCGTTTCCGACCGGTTCGCAGGACAACTTCCAGGGCTTCGGAGATTTCACGTTGGAGCCCTACTTCGTGACGGCGCGCGACTTCGGCCCCGTCAATGTACATGCATCGGGGGCTTCCAGATCGATCCCGAAAGCCTCGACCGGACTCGAGTGCGCTACGGCGGCGGCGTCGCCTGGCAGGTGACATCGCGTCGCGCTCATCACCGACATCATCGGCAGCTCGAACCTCGCGTAGGAGGAGGAGGACGATCAAGGTGCCCGAGTTCGATCAGACCAATCAGCAAACCCTCATCGGTTCCTGACGGTCGACCACCCAGTATCCAATCGACGATCGTCGACGTCGTCCCAGGAATCAAGGTCAACGTGGCAGGATCCGTGTTCGCCTACTTCTCCGCGTTCGTACCCATCAACAACAGCGGGCTACGCACCGATTTCACCCCGACGGGCGGCATCGAGGCGAGTTTCTGACGCGCCGGGGCTCCGGCGATTCGTCCAATTGATTTCCCAGGCCTCCAGGTCTTCAGCCGGAAGGAGTCACGCCGAATTCCTTGGCGATCGCCTATGCGCCCCCACTCTGCCGTGCGCGGATAGGAAGTCGAACCACGCCTTGTCGGTGAGCGCGATAAAGGGCTGGAGTGCCAAGGTGAATTCCTGGCTCAGCGAATATCAACGGCATCGGGGAACTTTCCAGACTTCGAGGTGCACACTCGGGAAAAAAGGCAGGGAACTTAGATCCCCCCGTACGAACGCCAGTGCCCTGCCATGTCAATGGATTTAGAGAAGGCGCTTCGTTTCGCAGTGGATCAAGGCTTCCGAACGGGGGTGTCACGAGGCGTGCCCGCAGGACCATTCCCGCGCGTAGTGGCTTAGAAGCCCACCTCAGTGAAGCCGGTGATCTCCAGCGTCGTTACGAACCGACCGTCGGAGCGCGGAGCCAGAGGCGGAATTTGAATGGCGAACGCCGCGCTAGCGTGCGGGGCGATCTCCTGGTGCAGCGTGAAGGGCACCGTCCTGCCGGGACTGTCAGGGCCGGGATGGAGCTCGTCGTTCCACAGCCACTCCTGCCTGACCCGGAAACCAACATCCCGAACGGCTTTGTTCGAGTTGTTGATGACCGTACCTGAGATCACCGAGCCGTCCTTGATGAGCACACTCTGAATGACGATCTTCTGCGAGGCCTCCGAAGACGGCACAACGATCCCTGTGTCAGCAGACCCCTGCACCGGCAGGATGAAAGTACTGAGCAGCACGCCAAGGATCGAGATGCGTGGGACCATGGTGAATCCTCCTTACGCGACGGCCCCGACCCTTCCAGGAGATTCCTGCGAAGTTGAAGAGTCGCCTCGACTTGAGTCGGACGAAGCGGAGCGAGGCAGCTTCAGCCGTCAAACGAGATATCCGCGCGCGATTTGAGCTGACGGCAATACTGGCTTTTCGGGCATCACAGCATGCCCCCGTTGCTCCAAAGCCGCAAGGAACGGCAAGCTGCGCCCATGGCCTCCCGCCGTCTTCCTGATCCGCTTGCCGCTGATCCGGGAAGGGATGCCGTGTTTTACGTTCGCCGACGTCGGCCTCGTCAGCTCACAATGCGCCATTCTCCGTCCAAGCGACTCGACCGATACGAGCTCTACGTGCGAGCAGCCGCAGCGACCAGAAACCCAGCCATAGCGCGATCACCAACGATAGGCCGGGGTCCACCCATGCGGAAGCCGTAGAGCTTGATGGCGAGGGCCCCGAAGAGTCCTGCGACCGTCAGAGCTGCGTCGGATAGCTCGTGAGCCAGCGCCGCACGAAAGGACCACCGCGTCCTTGGCCGGACTCCTGAAGAGATACGCGGTCGTCAAGTTTGCCCCCAGCCCGAGCAGCGAGAGCAGCATGAAGGAGGGTCTTGGCGGCTCGTGCAGAGCGACGGACAATTGCTCGACGGAGGGCCGGGCGATCCCAAGCGCGATGAGCAGAATCAAGATCAGCACGGCATTCGTGACGAAATCCTCTCCACGCTCATGCCAGGTCGCGGTTGGAATCAGGAGCACGAGAAAGATGCCGAGATGGGCGACGAGGTGTAGCGCGTCGGCCGCGAGAAACAGGCTCCCACTTCTCCGCGCCCCCGCAAGCTCGATGCCTGCCGCGAGCAGGGTCACGACGAGGGCGGGCAGAACGGTGCGGGTAGGAACATGGGGATGAATGGCAGGAGCCGCCGTCATCGTCTGCGCGGTCGATCTGAGACGTGCAGCCATGCGACGATTGTCGGCTTGCGCAGGGCGTGGATCTACGATGCCAGCTTCTTGTGCGCCCGCCCTCGAGAGCTTTGTTCGCGAGCGCGTCGCGTGCGGCGACGAAGCTTGCGGGATTCGTCGCGAAGAGCTCGTCGAGTTCAGCGTCAGCTACCATCACGGGTGGTAGTGTCGCTTACGGTCAGCGTCCAGTCAGCCCGGCGAATGACTTTCGCCTTTACTTCGCCCAGTGTCTGTCCTAGGCAGGCGCGATGGCGAGGGTGCTGCCGCCGATTAAAGTCGCGGGTGTTACGCACCGCGTTCTCCGTCTCGATGGGAACTGCGGGCCGCGATACCTACTCCGCAGCGAAGCGGGTGAGCTTCTCGGCCTCTACCCATACGGTGCCGAGCCGATGCGGCTGTACGGTGCGCCGCTCGAGCCTACACGCGGAGCCGCAAATCCCTTCGCTCGGATCGCTTCTTCGACTTGGACGGTACGCTGGTGGTTGACGATGATCCGCCGCGCGCTCGCTAGACTCGGCAGCGCCCTCGACCTGGCGTGCCTGTTCGATCTACCGACCGGCACCTTGACCGGATGATCGCGGCGTCGATCGTGCTCTCCGACTATCATTCCAGCTATCGGGAAAAGGCCGTAAGGATGCTGGGCAAAGATACCGCCGTGGTCAAAAAATGGCGTCCCCTGACAGGCGACTGTCCGCGTTTATTCGAACTCGAGTCCGCGTATACTACGACTGAGTTCGATGCCACTGCCGACTGGCAGCAGCACCGATTGAATATCCGGGCGGGCGCGAACGTATTTGCGATACTTCTCGGCATCATCACGCGAGAATTCCGGGAAAAGCATGTTGTCCGCCACCACCATCGCGCCTGCGGATAGCTTAGGATAGAAGAGATCAAAACAGGGGATGTAGAGATCCTTCCACAAGTCGAGCAGGACAAAATCGATTGAGCCACCGAGTGCGGCTATCGTCTCGCGTGCGTCTCCCAACTTGAACTCCACAAAACCCGCGAGGCCGGCGTTGTTCAACGCATTGCGCGCGTATTCCTGCTTGCCCGCATGCACATCGAGCGTGGTCACCTTGCCGCCGGTCGTACGCGCCGCCTCAGCCAGCCATATTGTCGAGTAGCCGTAGGAAGTTCCGATCTCGAGGATGGTGTGCGACTTCGCTTCCTTGATGAGGATGCTCATCAACTGGCCGGTGGAGGGGCCGACCGGCAACAGGAAGTCGTCGATGCGCTTCACCATTTCGACCGGGCCGATCTCGAGCATCTTTTTCATCTCGCCTTCGGCGCGTTGCTCGTACTCGCGCAGGACGGTCTCGATCGCGCTATCCATCGCTGAATCTCCTCTCCGGACGAGAAATCAGTCTACGCTCGGGCCTTGATGGCTCACCAACAACCAACGCGACCGAGAGGACTTCGCCGTCCCCTCGCCCAACTACCGCCTCTTTTGATTGCCCAGATAGCTTGCCGCCTCTTTCAACCACTAAGGTCGCCGGTCGGCGCAGATAAAGCGATCTATCTTACGCGCGAGTGGCTGCTCGTACCCCAAATCTGCCGTCAGCTAGCCGTTTTCGACGATCACCTTGCCGCGCAGGATGTTCATGACCGGCCACCCCTCAACTTGCCATTCCTCCGGCGGCTCGTCCTTGGCGCGCTATACTAAGGTCGTAGTCGAAGGTCGTCTGATCCCGCTCGCAGACCCTCGCGGTCCTCGGTGCTTCCTCGCGACCTTCCGAGTGGTCTGCCTCGTAGCCGAGCGAACTGTGAGAACCGGACAGCCCGCCGTTCGCACCACCCGTTCGGCCACGCTGCCCATGAAAGCGTGCGAAAATCCTGTTCGACCATGCGTGCCGATGATGATGAGGTCGGCGGAGCTCTTCTGTGCGCTCTCGACGATAGCTGCTGCGGCTGTTCCCTCAGCGATGCTGCTCCGTGCTCGAACTCCTCGCTTCCCCAGACGTGCCACCTCGCGAGCAAGCGCGGCACCCGCCGTCTTGTTTTGTGCCTCGACCACGGACGCTACCGCTCCCGCGCTCAGAATGTCTCCCGTGTAAAAGGGCTCCACAACGAAAAGCAAAACGAGTTCGGCCTGCAACGCCTTTCCGAATTCTGCTGCCAGCTTCAGGGCTGGCATCGACGCTTCGGAGAGATCCGTGGGCACAAGGATTCGTTTGATGCGCATGGGCAGCCTCTTGTTCCCCGCTGATCTACGGCAACACGACTACGAGCTGCGCGATGGCAGGCTCGTCGCGGAGTAGATCCCTTCGCGGCTGCGATGCCAAGCGAAGCAGCGAGTCGGCTGGCAAGCGGCCGAAGGCCGGTGGTATAGCGCGCCGATGCTCGACCAGTTCGAGTTCTGGACCATGAAAGCGGGAGCGGACGGCCTCACGCGGATCAGCGTCCGCGTGTCCGGTCAGGGCCGGCACGCCTCATGGCTCGTGGCGAGCGACGAGGCCGAGGCGGATGTCTTGAAGCGTTGGGCCGCCGAGCACATCGAGATGCTCGGCTTCCTTCCTCTGTCGGCGCGGGCGTGGTTTTGAGCTACGTCCGCTGACACAAGGCTTGCCGGTTGAGTTGGACCAGCTCGTCCACGACGTGGCAGCCTGCATCAAGCGAGTTGACGAGGAGGCGACCCGTGGCTGCCAATGCACGTACGGGAGTGCCGTACCAGCTCGGCACGTTGTCGGTCGAGAAGTTGCGCGTATCACGTTGGGCGTTGCGACCCCACAAGAGGGACCGAAACGGTAGCGCCTGGGGAGCCCGATGTGCCTCGTGGTCCGCTCGTCGAAGCGCTGCTCGACTCTTCTGCTTCGGCAACGTGCAGCTTTCGGAGCATCGCCGTTTTCTTCACCTGGTGGAATTGCATCCGGCGCAGAATGTCATCCAGAACCTGTACGGCCCGCAAAATGTGCGGGCCTTTGTTCAGCATCACGCACTCGGCGCGCTCGCCCATGGCGGCATCGGTAATCTCCGCTCGCGAAGGCTGCCCCGTCTTGGCAAGACTCTCGAGTACCTGGGTCGCCCAGACTACCGGCAGATGAGCTGCCTCAGAAATCCAGAGGATTTCCTCCTGTACTTCTGCGAGGCGCTCATACCCGCATTCGACCGCTAGATCGCCACGGGCGATCATGATTCCGGACAGCGGATGCTGCAACGCGGCGAGCGCGAGATCGGAGAGGTGCTCGAAGGCCCGCCGGGTCTCGATCTTCAGCACGATGCCGATGTGATCCGCATCCGCTGCGCGAAGGCGATTCCGTAAGTCCTCCACGTCCGTTTTCCGCTGCACGAAGGACAATCCTACCAGGTCGGCGTGCGCGACGACGAAACCGAGGTCGTCCACATCCTTGGGCGTCAGTGCGGGCAGTCGGAGATCGCTGTCAGGGAGGTTGATGCCCTTGTCGCTTCGTAGGGTCGACCCCTTCGGGGCGCATTGCACGACCTCGACCTCCACGTGATCGTTTCGAACACGCCGGATTACACCACCGATTTTTCCGTCGTCGAACCAGATGCGCTCGCCTGTCTTCAGCTGGGCGAAGACCTCCGGAAGCGTGCAAGGAATATGAGCGGCGGCTAGCCCCAATCCGAAAATAGATCAGGCCGCAAGGGCGCGAGCTGCACGATCATAGAGGTGCTGGGTGTGGGGATTTGCGGTGAGACGAAGGAGCTGACGGCCGCCGATGCGAGCGAGGCGCCCTGCGCGAGCGATGAGGAGGAAGCGCAGAGTCTTCATGGCAAGGAGGCGATAGACGGCGGTGCGCTTTGGGGGACGGCGCTTGTGTCGAGCGATGCCGGTGTCGAATTGAAGGGCGCGCATCAGGTTATGCGCGAGGACCGAGAGTTGCAGCCAGGCACTGTTGGCGCCGTAATGATTGGTCGGGATGACATCGAAGGCGAGGTCGTTCTTGAGCTCGGAGAAGGTTTTTTCCTGCGCGCCGCGCCCCGACATAAAGTCCCACAGTGCCCGCGGCGAGAGGGGCTGGTTGGTGGTGACGGCGGAATATTCGAAGGTGCCGTCGTCGGGAGAGAAGAGATCGAGCTGGAAGTTCTTGGCGGTCTCGTGATGGACGCGCTTTCGATAGACGACGACCCGCTGGGTGAGCTGCCACTGCCCAATCGGCAGCACGGTCTCGAAGGCGTCGATACCAGGAAAGATCGACGTCCAGGTCTTCTGCGCGGCGATGAGCGGGCGGATACCGAGCCAGCGCCAGAGAGGGACCTTGATGGCGTACAGACAGCCGAGGCGAGAGAGCAGACGGAGGATTTCAGCTTGGAAAAATGCGGCGTCGCCGCGAAACTCGATGAGCAGCGCGCGACCGAAGCGACCGCGCAGATCGCCGACGATGTCGCGGATCACACCTACGGCGCCGTGCGAATCGTTGACGTTGCCGGGGCGATTCTTGACCCGCAGGATTTGTCCCGTCTGGGCGAGGTGAGCCAGCAGCGGGTAGTAGCTCGGGTCCTTCGGGTGGTGAGGATTGTAGCCGCGCCGCGCCCAGGCGACCTGGAGTCCAGTGCGCAGGACCGTGCCATCGAGATCGATGGTGGCCCGGCGAAGGCTCAGAGCGGCGATCCGCTCGATGACGAGATCGCTGTTCAGACGGGCCAGCGCGGCGATGGATCTTCGTGTGAAGCTCTTGAGCCAGTTCGCCACGGTGCGAGCCGACGGGATGCGCACCAGGTCGCAGAAGCGCCTGAAGAGCGGATCGTTGGCGACATACTGCAGATGCTCCAGCCGCCGGCCGCCGACGAGAAGCAATCCGTCCGATCACGACCAGCACCAGGCGCCGCGTGCCGTAATCACCGCCCGGGGCTTCCGATGCGAACGCTTCGCGGATACGCCGAGCAAACTCCAGGCGGCGAAGGAACCGGCCGATGATCTCCAGTCCGGCGTACGAAGTCAGCTGCTCGGAGCCGAACTCGATGCGTAGATCGCGGTTGAAAACCCGGCACAGCGACGATACGGTCAACCTCATTGAAGGGGCCTCCGTGTACGGCGAGTCTTGCGTGGGGACGCAGTTCTCTAAACCGTACCAGAGGCCCTTTCGATTCACACTCGTTCCATCGTCACTGAGCGAGTTATCTTCGGATTGAGGCTAGCAGCGCCCGTGGGCTGCGGTCGTGACGTGCCGGCTCGCCAGGAGTCGCGGCCCGCGTGAGAATGAGGACGTCTCCGGGCACGAGCGGGATGCCGCCCTCGCTCGGTGGCAGTGCCGCGACGCGTGCCTTTTGCTCTCCTCGCTTTCCTCCCGCGCTGGATCGCAAGAGAATGCCGGGAATCACGTAGGCAGTTTGTGATGCTTCTGCGAGTCGCGAGGAGCCCACCGAGGCGCGCAGACGAATCGCGCGAGCCTTTCCGCGAGCGTCCGTGAAGCGGATGTGAGAGCCGTTGCGGATCTGCCGGAGCCATGTTCCGGGGACCGGCAGAACTGCGCTCACATCTCCCGGCGGCGGCTCGGGGGCATCGGCCGGCGTGAGCCAGATACGCGCGGGAGAGACAATCCGACCGTATTGATCGCGCGTGGGACGCCACTTGACGATTCGCGGGCCCGGCTTGATCTCTCCTGTGCGGAGCTTCGGGCCACCCAGGTCCATGAGCAATCGGCACGGTCGCCCGACTTCCCGACGAGCCCTCGCGAGGTGGGCCACGATTCGCGCCCACACCGACGGATCGTCATGCGCGCAGTTGATGCGCATGCAATCCATGCCCTTGGCAACGAGCTCCCGCACCAAAGCATAGTCGCTCGCCGCGTCTCCGGGCATGGTGACCATGATCCGGACCGTTCGGTGGGCCGGCGGCGGACCGAGCAGCGCGTCCGTGTTCCGCTGCAGAAGATCGCGCCCGTCGCTGCCTTCAGAGCGAACCCAAGAATCCCTGCGATCATCGTCTTGCGCAAGGGCACGCTCGACGATCCAGAGCACGCGGTCGAGATTCGCCAAGACACCCGCTTCGGCACGCCCCAACGATGAGAGGCCAAAGAACGCAAGACGTTGCTGGAGATTGCGAACGTCGAAGCGACGCAGTCCGAGGTAGTGGACTAGATTTCGGGCGCTCTCCCGGTGCAGCTCGGGAATGGCAGAGAGCTTCGCTTTGACTGCACGTTCGCCGTCCAGCAGCCGAGACCGCAGAGTCACGAGGTCGTCTCGTAGGGACCGCAAATCTTCCGACCCGGAGACCTGACGCATAGGAGATCCTCCCATGTCGGTCACGACCGAAAGTTACGATACGCCTACGGCGGCGTGATCATTCGGTGGCCGTCGCCGGTGGTCTCAAATCCATCGCTTGAGGTTGCTCGTGGCCAAAATCGGAACAAAGTCCACGACCCGAGCGCCCGCTTTGAGCCGCTCGTATTCCGCACGGTACATCTCTTGTACCGATTCCAATGGGAGCCCTGCTTCGTCAGCAAGCTCTCGCACCCAGGGCGAGCCATCGATCGCGGGCGCCTGGGGTGAGTATCACTGGGTTACCAAGAATTTCCAACGCTCTTTCCAATCGTTTCGAGCTTCGGGAAGTGCGTCACCACGTGCTCGCGGATCGTATCCAGCTTCGGTGCGTCGATGGATGCTTCCTCGCGCTTCGCGCCGGGAAAGCGCGCTGCATTGTCGAGCAGTGCCGCGTGTCCGAGTTCTTCGTTCGCTATCTCGCGCCACAATGGGCCGAACGGCTGTTGCGGCCATCGCTCGGCGAAGCTCGTGTAGATCTCAGCGATAGTACGCTCGATGCCAGCGCAGTACCCGATGATCTCGCATAGTTCCATGATGACCTCCCAACAGCAGCTTCCATACCATGCACGGTGGCTGAGCGCGCCCAGAATTTGCGATCTCGAAACCGAGAACGAGGCCCGCGTGGACCCACGGAAGTGAGAAGTAGGCTTCCAACGTCCTCCTATTCACGCGGGCACGCCCCTCGCAACTCGTCGATCGACTCGAGACAGGCGAAGACTTTCCCGGCACGCTCGCGCTCGAGGCGGCTGATCGCGAAGCCGGCGTGGACGACCACGAACTCGCCGACCGCCACCTCCGGGACGTAGACGAAACAGACCTCCTTCACGATCTCGCCGAAGCGCACGCAACCGGTGCCGAGCGGGTCTTCGGCGACACTCAAGACCTCACCCGGAATACCGAGACACATTCGCGTCCTCCTTCCGGCTCGCTCGCACGCCCGGCGCCTCGCCGACGCGGATCACGCGTCCACCACGTCGAGTGCGTCGACGCCGACGCCGGTCTCGCCGAGAAGCTCGCCGTCGGTGGCGCCGCAGGTTGGGCAGAGCAGCAGGTGGTGCTCGGGCGCGTAGTCCGTCCGGCAGCCTCGACAGCGTGCCGAAACGTGCACGAGGCGGAGCTCGAGGCGTGCGTCTTCGGCACGCGTCCCGCGCGCATGGGCTACGAACTGAAAAGCCAGGCTCTCGTACGAGAGCGTCTCGGTCTCGGCGATCCAGCCGCGCACCGCGAGCACGCGACCGGTCCCGGCCGCTGCGAGGACGACCTCGACCAGCCGGCGCGCGAGAGAGGACTCGTGCATGCGTCAGTCCCCGACTAGTCCGAGCACGCGCTCGACGGCGCGCGGCACTGCGGCGGCGACCGCGGCGGAGAGAGATTGCGCGTAGCCGGCGGGACGTTCGATCGTCACCGCGATCACGCGCACCGACGGGGACACGGCGTCGGGGGCGATCACCCGGGCGAGCTCCACGACGTCGGGGACGCCGAGGCCGTGCGTCGAGACGGCACGCGGGCCGCGCCGGGCGAGGTCGGCCGGCGAGAGCTCGAGAACCTCGCCTGCGGGGGTGCCGAGGATCGCGTCGACGAGCACGACCGGCGCGCGGGTCTCGAGGAGCGACACGAGCGCCGCGGCCTCCGGCGCGCGCACGAGCTCGACGCTCGCGGGCACGCCGCGTGCGCGGAGGGCGTCCAGGACGGCGAGCCCGACTCCGTCGTCGCCCGCTGCTGCCTGTCCGAGGCCGATGACGCGCGCGCGCATCAGGTTTCGTCGATCCGTAGGCGTAGGAAGTGGGTGGCGCACGAGATGCACGGGTCGTAGTTCCGGATGGCCTGCTCGCAGCGCAAGGTGAGCTCGTTCCGGGGAAGCGCGAGCCGTGGAGCGACGAACCGCGCCAGATCCTCCTCCATGCTCTTCTGGTTCTGCGACGTCGGCGGGACGATCTTTGCGTCCTCGATCGTCCCGTCGGCGGCGAGGCGGTAGCGGTGATAGAGAAGGCCGCGCGGGGCTTCCGTGGCGGCGTGGCCGGTCGCGGCGCGCGGCGCGACGTCGACGGAACGGCCGCGACGGCGGCTCGTACGCCGCGATCAGCCGCAGCGCTTCGTCGCAGGCGTGGAGGATCTCGATCGCCCGCACGACGATGCTGCGGAACGGGTTCCGGCAGATCGGGACCGAGGCCAGCGGCCCGCGCCGCCTCTCGCGCGAGCGGCGAGAGCCGCTCAGCGTTGAGCGCGTAGCGCGCGAGCGGCCCGCACGAAGTAGGCGCCGCGCTCGCGCGAGCCGCGACTGTAGCGCGTTCGAGTGCGCCACGTGCTCCTCGACGAAGTGGGCGTCGTACTCGCGCGCGGTGACGTCGAGTCCTGCGGTCGACGCGATGCGACCCTCGTTCATGGGATACTCGTCGGGGTGCCTGAGCGCCACGAACTCGTAGTCGGGCTCGAAGTCGGGGAACTCGAAGCCCGCGACCCACCGCACCGTCTCGAGCGCGGCGTCGCGCGCCCACGCGAGCTCGTCCGCGAGCGGCGCGAGCTCGCCCGCGCGTCGGGCACGCGGTAGAACCCGCCGACGCGCACGTTCACGGGATGGATCTCCCGGCCGCCGAGCAGCGCGACGATCGCGTTGCCGGCCTTCTTCAGCCGCAGCCCGCGCTGCACCGACGTCGCGTTGATCGCGCGCCATCGCGATCGCGTCGGGGTAGCCGAGGAAATCCGGTGCGTGCAGCATGTAGACGTGCAGCGCGTGGCTCTCGATCCACTCGCCGCAGTAGACGAGTCGCCGGAGCGCCCGGAGCTGCCCGTCCACGCGTACGCCGAGCGCGTTTTCCATCGCGTGCACCGCGCTCATCTGGTACGCGATCGGGCAGATGCCGCAGATGCGCGCCGTGATGTCGGGCGCCTCCGCGAAGCCACGCCCGCGCAGGAGCGCTTCGAAGAAGCGTGGCGGCTCGAAGATCTCGAGCCGCACCTGCTCGACGCGGCCGCGTCTCACGGTAACCGTGAGGCCGCCTTCGCCCTCGACGCGCGCCAGGTAGCCAACCTTGATCGTGCGCGTAGTCTGGTCGCTCATCGTTCCCGGCGCTCCAGGGCATCGCCTTCGCGCCGGAACGGCTCGGCCTCCGTGTTGAACGTGCGATAGACGCGTACGAGGTCCGCGGCGAGCGACGCCGAGGTCCCGCCACGCCCGACTGAGCGCGGCGGTGTTCGGCGTCTCCTGCGGGCCGAAGCACCCGTAGCAGCCGCGGTGATAGCTCGGGCAGATCGCGCCGCACCCCGCGTGGGTCACCGGACCGAGGCACGGTGTTCCCTGCGCCACCATGACGCAGACGTTGCCGCGCATCTTGCATTCGACGCAGACGCTGTGGGCCGCAACGTTGGGGCGGCGGCCGTGCAGGAATGCCGCGATCACCTCGAGGAGTTGCTGCTTGTCGATCGGGCACCCGCGCAGCTCGAAGTCGACCGCGACGTGAGCGGCGATTGGGGTCGAGGTCCCGAGCGTCGCGACGTACTCGGGCGTGGCGTAGACGATCGCCAGGAACTCCTTCACGTCGGCGAAGTTCCGGAGCGCCTGGATGCCGCCCGCCGTCGCGCACGCGCCGATCGTGACGAGGCGGCGCGAAGCACGGCGGATCTCGTGGATGCGCTCGGCGTCGTGCGGCGTCGTGATCGAGCCCTCGACGAGCGAGAGATCGTACGGTCCCTTCACGACGGCGCGTGTCGCCTCCGGGAAGTGCGCGATGGTGACCGCGTCCGCAACGGCGAGAAGGTCGTCCTCGCAGTCGAGGAGGGTCAGCTGGCACCCGTCGCACGACGCGAACTTCCAGACGGCGAGCGTGGGCTTGCGTCGCGCCAACATGCCTATACCTCGCGCACGGAGAGCAGCCCGCG
Source organism: uncultured delta proteobacterium (assembly GCA_963739565.1). GTDB lineage: Bacteria > Myxococcota > Myxococcia > Myxococcales > Anaeromyxobacteraceae > Anaeromyxobacter. Next base: position 1,416,109 of record CAVUBF010000004.1, read on the forward strand.
CACGCGGGGCCAGGCGAACACCGGTCCGTCCCTGCACACGAATGACAGGCCGGAGCCGGCCGCCGGGTCAGCCACGGGCACCGTACACGTCCAGGAGCTGGAGGCGCGTTGCCTGGAGCCGCTCCTCCATGACCTGGGCGAAGCGCTTCAGGAGCTCGTAGCCGAGGTCGTGGTCCATCTCGCACTTGGTGCGCAGGCACTGTCCGTCGAGCGCCAGAGCGCGCGTCGGCTCGATCGCCCTCGCGTCGAATTTCCAGTGATACGGCGGAATGAGCCACGACCAGCCGAGGACGTCGCCCGCCCCGATCGTCTGGAGCGTGTGCGCTGCGCCGCCGGGCGGGGCGATCTCGATCGCGACGTGTCCTTCGCGGACGAGGAAAAACCGATTCGCCTCCTCCCCGGCGTGGAAGAGGAACTCGCCGGCCGCGAAGCGGACGTTGCTCGCGCAGCCGACGAGAAGCGCGAGGTGGGGCTCGGATAGACCCTGAAAGAAGGGATGACGAGCCAGGATCGGCTTGAGGGTGTCCATCAGGTCGTCTCTCCGCATAGCCGCGACCTCTTGGGTGAGGTCGATCCCTACAGGGCACCAGGTGACGCACCGCCCGCAGCCGACGCACCCGGACGAGCCGAACTGGTCGATCCAGGTCGCGAGCTTGTGGACGAGCCACTGCCGGTAGCGCGAGCGACCCGTCGCCCGCACGCTGCCGCCGTGGACGTAGGAGTGGTCGGCCGTGAAGCACGAGTCCCAGCGACGCCACCGCTCGGCGTGGTCGCCGGTCACGTCGGTGACGTCCTCGACCGTCGCGCAGAAGCAGGTCGGGCAGACGAGCGTGCAGTTCGCGCACGTGAGGCAGCGTGTCGGCCACATCGTCCCAGCGCGGATGCTCGTAGCTCGAATACGAGGAGCTCCTTGATCCCCGTCGTGTCGAGCGTCCGGCCCATGGCGGCGGCGGTCGCGGCGACGACCGCGTCGACGGCGTCCTCGTCGGCGCCGTGGCGGGCTCGCAGGACAGCCGCTCGAGCACGCGGTGCCGCGCGCCGTCGCCGACCTCGACGTGGAAGCGGTGCGCGCCGTCGCGCAGCTCGGTGAGCGACGAGGTCGAATCCGCGGCTCGGCGCGCGGACCGGTTCCCATCGACACGCAGAAGCACGTGCCCCCGGCCTGGCCGCAGTTGACGGCGACGACGAACACGTCGCGGCGGCGCGCGGCGTAGTCCGGATCGGGGGCGAGCCCGTCGAGGAACACTCGATCCTGGATAGCGATCGCGTGCAGGTCGCAGGAGCGGGCACCGATGAGCGCGATCCGCGGCGGGAGGCTCTGCTCCGCGTCGACCCGGAAGCCCGTCCCGTCGCGGTGCGCCTGCCACTGGCGGACCCGGGGAGCGAAGAACCGTTCCTTCCAGGAGTTGGGGCCGAGATTGTGGCCGAACACGGCGTCGTCGTCGCGCCGCCGGAGCCGATACGTACCGGCCTCCTGCTCCTCCCTCCAGCCGACCGGAAGATCGTCGGCGCCGTCTATCTCTCGGTAGACGATCGCCCCGTCGCGGACGGTCGGACCCACCAGCACGTAGCCGTCGTCGCGAAGCGCCGCGAGGAGTCCGTTGAGGCCGGCGCGAGCCATCACGACGCGTCTGGCGGGCGCGTGCGCTCCGTCAGTCATAGGCTCCCTATAGCAAGTCATCCTGCCGTCCGGGAGACTCCCAGACCCAGACTATTCTGAACGCTCCGACGCGGTCGGGCATGCGGCGCGAAACGGCCGCCGCCCGACATCGTTCAGCGCGGCGGGCGTCCGCTCCACTCCATCATGCTCGTGTTGAGGCCGACGCGTCAGGTGCGCGGGGGGAAGAGGTCGTCCTTACGTCCCGCGTAGCGCCGGGGATTCGTCTCGAACTCGTGCTGACAGGCGAGTGAGCAAAAGCGGTATCGGACGCCGTCCTGAGTCGACTCGAAGTCGACGAGGCTGGGATCGACCTCCGTCCCGCACACCACGTCGGTGAGAGTCGCTGTCTGTGCGGGAGTCCGGCTGCTTCGCGGCGGCAAGGCCAAGCGCTCGACCGTCACGCGGGGCAGAAGCGCGGCGACGTCCTCGCTGCGACAGAGCTGCGTGCCCTCGTGGATCACGGCGGCGGTGCCCGCCGCAGTGCCGAAGCTCGTCGCGGCCTCCAAGGAGTCGCCGCGCGACAGGCTGAGCACCAGCCCGGCAACGAAGGAATCTCCCGCCCCGACTTTGCTGCGTACCTCGACGTTGGGAGTGCGAGCCCGGACCGCTCCGGATTGGGTCACCACCAGCGCCCCGCGGTCGCCGAGCGTGACCGCAACGATGTCAACGCCACCCGCCACGACGTCGCGCGCCGCCTCCAGGATCTGCTGCTCGTCGCGCAGCTCCCGACCGACCAGCCGAGCCAGCTCGTGCTCGTTCGGCTTGATGCCGTACGGACGCGCCTCGATGCCGATCTTCAGCGCATCATCGTCTGCGTCGAGGAACGAGCGTATGCCCCGCCGCCGAAGTTGGCCGATGATGCGCGCGTAGAAGTCTGTCGGGACCCCGCGCGGCAAGCTGCCACCGAACACCCACCAAGGAGCCTGCGGCCGGTGCCCGACGGCGAGATCAAACAACCGCTCCGCCTCCTCGAGCGTCACCCACGGTCCCGGGGCGCTGATACGCGTCTGCGTCCTGTCGGAGCGATCGGTGAGAATGAAGTTGATGCGCGTCTCCTGCAACACTTCGACCGACTCGAAGGGAACGGCGTGCTCGCGCAGCAGGCTCTTCACGATGTAGCCTGCGCCGCCGCCCGTGATTCCGAAGGCGATGGTGTTGCCCCCGAGCTCTTTCAGTACCCGCGATACATTGATGCCTTTGCCACCCGGATCACGGCGAATTTCGCGCGCGCGGATCGCGTCATCCTTCACCAGGCGATCGATGAGAATGTGCTGATCGATCGACGGGTTCATCGTGAGCGTCGCGATGAGCGGCAGAGAACCCTCTGTGTCGTGGGAATTGGTGGTATCAGGATCTGAAATTGACGTGAGTTCCGTTCGCGGACGCCAGCACCCGATACCACTTCTTGCGCGAACGCTTGTATGGGACGCATGAGGCACTCGTCAATCGGTTCGGGATCCTGGTGGTCCTGTCGCCGCAAGACACTTGGCTCACAGGAGGAGCGGAAAGTTCCCGATGGGCGTGCGAGTGCGAAGCGATCGGGTCGCCAAGAGCGGTTCGACGCCGCGAGCCTCGCACCAGCTCGTGAACGTGCGCCAATCCGCTCTTAGGCCCGCCTGGTTAGCATGGGCACGCTCTGCGAGGGGAAAGTTTGGGCTGATGCCGCCTGAGCGTGCAGCTCTACCGGGAGGCGGAAATGGACTTGTGAGCATGGTTCGAGAGGGTACAGGGCACAGCCCTTGCGTGTACCCAAAACGTACCCGTTCTCCGCCCTTCCGCTTAGCGTTCCAGATGGCCCAAGGTCGGAGTATAGGGATGCCGATCGCATCAAGGAAGGTGGATACACACATGGACCGCGCAATAGCGACGATCGACGGAAACCAAGCGGTGGCATCCGTCGCTCACCGTCTCAACGAAGTCATCGCCATCTATCCGATTACGCCGTCGTCGCCGATGGGCGAGTGGGCCGATCAGTGGGCTGCGGAAGGGCAGCCGAACATCTGGGGGACAGTGCCGTCGGTGGTGGAGATGCAAAGCGAGGGCGGCGCCGCGGGTGCCGTGCACGGCGCGTTGCAAAGCGGCGCGTTGACTACCACCTTCACAGCGTCGCAGGGCCTGTTGCTGATGCTCCCCAATATGTACAAGATCGCCGGCGAGCTGACCGCGACGGTATTTCACATCGCGGCGCGGTCACTCGCCGCGCAGGGGCTGTCGATCTTCGGTGATCATAGTGACGTCATGGCGGCGCGTGCCACGGGGTTCGCCATGTTGTGCTCGGCATCGGTGCAGGAGGCGATGGACTTCGCGGCCATCGCGCAGGCCGCAACTCTCGAAAGCCGCGTCCCGTTCCTCCACTTCTTCGACGGCTTTCGCACGTCGCACGAGGTGGCGAAAGTCGAGTTACTGTCCGACGACGATCTGCGCGAGCTGGTCGACGACACTCTCGTGCTCCAGCATCGCAGCCGCGCGCTGCGGCACGTCGCTGCCGCGTGAGGTCCACCCGCGCACCTGAAACTCGCTTCAAGGAGGGCTTTTCTAAGGGAAGGATAACATCGCGATCGGGTCGCTCTTGGCGACGGCGTCGCGGCACGAAGGGGAACCCTCGAGGACGTTACGGGTATCGGCGATGCCGACACGCCCGAGCCTAGGGTGAGGCCAGCTCCGCGACGGACAACTGTCAGGCGGTAACCAATCCGCGGATATCAGCAGGATCAATCGTCACTAGAACCGGCGCCGCCGAAAAGGGCGACTCGAGACGAGCGAGAACTCACGGATCAGTGAGGCAGGACCACTGTTCCTCGGTCGATCATCCTGCCAGTTGCGGTCATCTTGCAACCGTCGGTGGCCTCGGCGTGACAGTGCGCGGCGAGGCACAGGCCGAGTGTCGAGGAGGCGCGTCGCTGGATCGAAGCCGGCAACATCGGCGTGCTCAGCTTCAACGAGGCGTGCCGCTGGCTCGGGTGGAACGCGGAGCGTTTGAGGCGGGCAATCCTAGCGGGCCTGCGAGGGTATCGGCTACTAGTTGGTCCAGCCCGGGAGTTAGAGCGATGGCCATGAAGCTCCACGGAAGAACCTGGATCTCCTTCAGAGACTCCATGGCCGGGGCCGTCGGGTCAGCGGCAGCACGCCCCAGCGAATTGGCGACGTGCGCGCGAGTCTAGCCGTTCGATCCGTTCAGAGCAGCGCGTGCCTCCGATAGAACCAGGTCTTCACCACCTGAACCAGCGCGAGGTACGTGACGGTCAGAAGCGCGATCGTCCCCAAGAGCGGCAGCGGCAAGGGGGTGAACCCCAGCGGATCTCGCAGCGGGGTATACGGCAGCCCGGTCGCGACGGTGACGACGGTCAGCACCGCGATCAGCAGCGGCCAGCTGGGCCGGCTCTTGAAGGGGTTGCCCGCGGTCCGGATCACGAACACGACCAGCGTCTGCGTCGCCAGCGATTCCACGAACCATCCGGTGTGGAAGAGCGACGGGTTCGCGGATGCGTGGAACACCCAGAACAGGAGGCCGAACGTGAGGAAGTCGTAGATCGAGCTGATCGGGCCGATGATCGTCATGAACTGGCGGATGAAGCCGATCTGCCATCGCTTGGGCCGGCGCAGGAGCGCGGCGTCGACGTTGTCGGTGGGGATGCTGATCTGCGAGACGTCGTAGAGGAAGTTGTTCAGGAGAATCTGCGTCGGCAGCATCGGCAGAAACGGCAGGAAGAGCGACGCCGCGGCCATGCTGAACATGTTGCCGAAGTTCGAGCTCGTCCCCATCACGATGTACTTCATGATGTTGGCGAAGCAGCGCCGGCCCTCGATGATGCCGTCGTTCAGGACGGCGAGATCCTTCTCCAGCAGGATGATCTTCGCCGCGTCCTTCGCCACCTCGACGCCGTTGACGACCGAGATGCCGACGTCGGCCGTGTGCAGGGAGGGCGCGTCGTTGATGCCGTCTCCCATGTAGCCGACGACGTGCCCGCGCGCCTTCAGGGCGAGGATGACGCGGTTCTTCTGCTCGGGGGACACGCGCGCGAAGATCGCGGCCTTCTCCGCCTGGTAGGCGAGGGCCGCGTCGTCCATCGCGTCGACCTGAGTGCCGGTGACGACGAGGTCGGCGGCAAGCCCGACGTCGCGCGCCACCTTCTGGGTCACGTACTGGTTGTCCCCGGTCATCACGACCACCTGGACGCCGTTCGCCTTCAGCGCGTCCAGCACGGCGCGGAACGCCTTCCTTCGGCGGGTCGAGGAAGGCGGCGAACCCGACGAGCGTCATCTCGCGCTCGGCGTCGGGCTTGTAGACGTCGCGCTGCGTCCACCGTTCGGGAGGCGACGCCGAGCGTGCGGTACCCGTCGGCGCTCAGCTTTCGGTACGTCGCCTCCGCGAGGGCCCGCCGGGTCTCGTCGAACGGCTGCGCGGATCCGTCGATGGCGACGGTCGTGCACACGGCGAAGACGCCTTCGGCCTCGCCCTTCGTCACGAGCAGGTGCTCGCCGGCGTGCCGCACCACCACGGAGAGCCGCTTGCGGTGGAAGTCGAACGGGATCTCGTCCACCTTCGCGTACTCGCCGATGGCGGGGTGCTCGTGCTTCAGGACGGCGGCGTCGAGCGGGCTCTTGATCCCCGCCTCGAAGAAGCTGTTCAGGTAGAGCAGCCGCAGGACGTTCTCGTCGTCGTCGCCGCGGATGTTCACGTGGCGGTCGAGCACGATCTCGCCTTCGGTCAACGTGCCGGTCTTGTCGCTGCAGAGGATCTCGATGCTGCCGAAGTCCTCGATGGCCGCGAGCTGCTTGACGAGGACCTTCTTCTTGGTCATCCGCCGGGCGCCCTGGGCCAGGGTGACCGTGATGATCGTCGGCATCATCTCGGGGGTCATGCCGACCGCGAGCGCGATCGAGAAGAGGAACGATTCCAGCAGCGGGCGGTGGAGAAGGATGTTGACCAGCAGGACGAAGAGGACGAGGGCCATGATGACCCGCGTGATCATCAGCCCGAAGTGGCGGATGCCCCGACCGAACTCGGTCTCCGGCGGCCGCGCCGCCAGCCGCTGGGCGATCTCGCCGAAGGCGGTTTCGCGTCCGGTGGGGACGATGACCGCGGTGCCGATCCCCGTCTGGACGGCGGTCCCGAGGAAGACGCTGTTGCTGCGCCTCGGTCACACCGTGCGTCCCCTGCGGAAGCTCCCCGGCGACCTTCTCGACCGGGAGCGACTCGCCGGTCAGCGCGGACTCGCGCACCTGAAGGTCCTTGACGTCGAGCAGGCGGGCGTCCGCCGGCACGAGGTCTCCTGCGTTGAGCTTGACGACGTCGCCGGGGACCAGGTCCGCGATCGGCAGCTCCTTCTCCTGCCCGTCGCGGACGACGGCGGCGGTGGTGGCGACCTGCTTGCGGATCGCCTCCACCGCGTGACGCGCTTGGAACTCCATGAAGAAGTTCAGCAGCACACTGAGCAGGACCATCGCGATGATGATCAGCGCCACCGACCTGGTCGCCAGCGCGATCGAGATGACGCTGGCCACCAGAAGGATGACGACGAGGGGATTGGCGAAGAAGCGTAGGAAGCCGATCAGCGCCGCAAAGCGCGACTCCTGGGCCAGCGCGTTCGGACCGTAGAGGCGGAGCCGCCGCTGCGCTTCGTCCGAGGTCAGCCCCGCGGGAGTCGTCTCCAGGGCCTCCAGCAGCCCCGGAAGCGGTCTGTCCCAGAAACGCTCGAACCGTGTCTGCCGCGTCGTCCTACGTGTGCCCGCCACAAGTGCCGTCTGCCACGATTGGCGTCGAAGTGCGATCACGCCCAAGTTGTCTTCGCGGTTGCTCGTACCCGCCAGCGACGTAGGTACGATTTAATTGCTAAGCGCTCCTGATCAGGCGTCGCACCCTCCGGTGCAGCGCGAAAATCCTAATTGCGTGGTGTGAGGATGTAGTCGAGTTGCAGGACGGTTGCCGCGACCGAACGCCGGCGTGCTGAAGGATCCAATCGTTAGTCGGTCCGATCCCCAGATCAACGAGGAGGTTCGTGATCTCGTTCTCGGGATGAAAAGAGGCCGAGGCCGTGAATGTAAGGTTAATGCTGTCACTTCGACGCGTGTCTGCGCGCCGAGAGAATCGAGCCGGATCGGCAGGGACACAGGGTGGAACGGTCAGCTCGGTAGCCGTGGTCAGCGGCGTTCGCGATCATGTTGGATTGCTCATCGCTGGAATCACCCCGTGAGATCCCCCATGACGATCGCCGGCCGACTCGTTCCCGGCATGCCGCTTGTTAAGCCCCCCGCGGCGGGAAGGTAGCAATGCCGGACGTAGTCTCTCACCATACGATCCGCGTTGAAGTGCGAGGCCAAAGTCGTAATCGCCCGCTTCATGCGGCCTACCCACCGGCACGGCACGTTGGCCGCGTCGCGCTCATAGTACATAGGAACGACCTCCTCCTCGAGGACACGGTATAGGGACTCCGTGTCCCGAGCGTCCTGGAGGGCCGAGTTTGCATGCGTGAGCCGGTCGCCGATCGCGAAGCCGTTCTCTCCGTCATGGGCGCCCGCCCACCAGCCGTCGAGGACGGAGAGGTTGAGAACACCGTTGAGCACCGCCTTCTGACCGCTCGTGCCACAGGCTTCGAGGGGCCGCCGTGGCGTGTTCAGCCATAGATCGCTCCCTTGCAAGAAATGGCGCGCCACGCCGAAGTCATAGTCCGCGACGAAGGCCACTGCGGATCGGAAGCGCGGGTCACGAGTGAGCGCGAAGACCCCTTGAAGTAGGCGCTTGCCGTCGTCGTCCCGCGGATGGGCCTTTCCCGCGAAAATGATCTGTAGGCCCCGGTCGGGATCGTTGACGAGCCGAGCGAGGCGATCGAGGTCGGCGAGCAGCATGGCCGGCCGCTTGTACTCGGTGAAGCGCCGGGCGAAGGTCAGAGTCAGAACGTCGGGACGCAGCGCGGGAGCCGGCGCTTCCCTCCGCTCGGCGACGCGCCGGGCGACGTAGCGCAACAACCGGCGTTTGAGCACCTGATGCATTTCCCAGAGCGCCGCATCGTCGAGCGTGGCAATTCCTTGCCAGACGTCGGCACAGCACATGCGCTCCCGCCAATCGCTCCCGAGATGGCGCTCGAAGAGCTCGAACATCTCCGGCGCGAGCCATGACGGGGAGTGGGCCCCGTTCGTGATGTGGCCGATTGGAACCTCCGCCTCGGGTCTCCCTGGCCACAGGTTCTGCCACATTTGCCGCGAGACGTGGCCGTGAATGGCAGACACCCCGTTGGCATGACGAGAGGAGCGGAGCGCAAGGACGGTCATGCAGAAGGTCTCCTGAGGGTCTCCCGGGTTGACTCTACCAAGCCCGAGGAGCTCATCCGCGGAGAGCCCGGTCTCGCGCAGTAGCCAGTCGAGATGCCCGAGCACCAGGCCTCGGCGGAAAGCGGTCGTGGCCGGCGGCGACGGGCGTGTGCGTCGTGAACACGGTCTGGAGCGCGACCTCGCGGAGCGCTGCGAGCAGGGAGACGCCCTCGGCGATGGCCCGCTGGCGCGCGACCTCGAGCGGAGCGAACGCGCTGTACCCTTCATTGAGGTGCAGCACGCCGGGGCGGATACCGAGAGCGTTCAGCATGCGGACGCCCCCGACACCGAGCAGCAGCTCCTGCCGAATCCGCACCCGCTGATCTCCACCGTAGAGCTGCGCCGTGAGCTCACGGCTGTCGCGAGGGTTTCCCTCTACGTCGGAGTCGAGGAGAAGCAGCGTCGAGCGGCCGACGTCGGCGCGCCATGCGCCGATGCGTAGCGACCCCCCATCAAGCGGGATCTCGATCACGACCGGGCGTCCGTCAGCGGCCGTCACCCGCGACAGCGGGAGCTGCTCCACGTCGATATGGCCGTAGCTTTCCTGCTGCCAGCCGTTGATGTCGAAGCCCTGGCGAAAGTAGCCTTGCCCGTAGAAGATTCCGACCCCGACAAAAGGAACGCCGAGGTCGGAGCAGCTCTTCAGGTGATCCCCTGCGAGCACGCCGAGGCCTCCGGAGTAGGTCGGCAACGACTCGTGGAGCGCAAACTCCGCCGAAAAGTAGGCGACCGGCTGTGCCTTCAGTACGTTGCAAAACCTGCTTGCCCACGTACCCGACTCACGCAGGTACTCCTCGAGTCTGCGGAAGGCACGATTGACCCGGATCTCGATCACGGTCTCCTCAGCGTGGCGGCTCCATTGCTCCGGCGTAAGCCGCTTCACGAAGGCGATGGGATTGTGATTCACCTCGCGCCACAACGCTGGCTCGACGTCGCGGAAGATCGCGACTACCTCGGGATGCCAGGTCCACCAGAGGTTCCTCGAAAGGTCGGTCAATCGAGACGTCAGGGAGGTCGTGCTGTCATCCATCGTCCTGCCTCTCGCGGTTGACGACGTCGGCTTCAGTGGGGGCAAGGATTACAGGCACACGCCGTCGCCTGGTATCCTCGTCGCTGATCACTCGCATCAGATCACCTTCCACGTGTTCACCGGACGCGCGATGGATGCCACCACTCCCGCACGCACGTCGCCCGGTCGTCGTGCTGACCCTGGCGGTGATCCACTCGATCACGCCCGCTCGATCCGCGACGACGCTCCAGGCCCACGCAACTCGCGAAGCAAGTGCTCGTCGTCCAGTAGCTCTACCGCGCCGCTGTTGATCACCGGCAGCAACTCCAAGTAGAGCGCGCTCCGGTCTAGCGTGCTCCACTCGTAGCCAATGCCCCGCTTGCGAAACGCCTCACGGACCCGTCGCGACTCCAGACGCGCAGCCGGGCAGCCGCGACTACGCCTTCGAGACGGCGGCCGTGGACGGTGAGCATCACGCGGTTGTTGGACGGCACGAGGCTCAATCCTCCCGCCAAGGCCACGATGTCAACGGCTGTTCACGCGAGACGGCTCTTTAAGCGACCGTCCTTCGCGAGATCAGGAGTGCCCGAGCTACGCGATGAGTTTTTCTTCTTCCGCGAAGCGGAGCGCACTTCCATTGTCACAGTTTCCCCTGGACGGAAGCGGTACGACGGAGTTGATGTGCAGTTAGCCGGGATGAAGACGCGACGGTCCGCAAGGTCGAGGAAGACACCTAACGACGTCCTACGGTGAACCGCACCGGTGACGGGAACGAATTCGTCGGCGCGTTCGAACATGCGACGACTATAAGTATGGATGTTCGTTTTTCACGTTCGCCTAAGATCCTGATAGGGCCTCGACGTCGGCGAGCGGCGAATCTTCGTTCCGCAATTCTATACTTCGACTTTGCTTCGCCGCTATGCGTCCGGTGAAAGGATAGCCGTCCAGCTGCTCCGGAGCTTCGCCGAGGAAGAAAAGCTGATCGCGTAAAACCCATCGGCGCGATCTTTCGGCTACTCGCCGACTTCCGCTTCGCGCCGATCCACGAGCTATACGCCGCGGAGCTCGCGGCTTGAAACCGCAGGAGCATCCCGCGGAGAGGACAGGTCGATCTCGCCCAGAGCTCAGCGTTCGGCGCGCTCGCGGATCGCGAGCACGGAACCGACCACGCGCCCCGTTTCGTCGCGGATCGTCGTGCTGCTCTCCTCGATCGGCACGCGCCTCCCGTCGCGAGTCATCAAGACTCCTTGCGCGATACCTCCGCGGGTTTGTCGATCGTCCGCGGCGAGCGGGCGCGGTTGCTCCGCAATCGAAACTTGCACGATCTGAGCGAGGTCACGGCCGAGCGCTTCGTCCGCCTGCCATCCCGTGAGCTTCTCGGCGGCAGGGTTCATGAACCGGACGCGCCATTCACCGTCTGTGGCGATGACCGAGTCGCCGATGCTCCGGAGCGTCGCCGCGAGCCAGCGCTCGCTCTCGCGAAGCCTCCGCTGCACCTCGTGGCGATGGAGCGCCATCTCGATGACGATTTGGAGCTCCCGTTGCTCGAAGGGCTTCAGTACGTAGCCGTAGGGCTCGGTTTCTCTCGCTCGCTGCACGGTTCCCGGGTCGGCGTAGGCGGTGAGATAGATCACCGGGACGTCGAGCTCCTTTCGGATGCGCTGGATCGCCTCGATCCCGTCCATCTCGCCACGCAGATGGATGTCCATCAGCACGAGATCGGGTTGGAGTCGTCGGACCTTGTCGATCGCTTCCTGCCCGCTCGAGGCGATCCCTTGGACATCGAAGCCGAGAGCCTGCAGCGTCGCCTTGATGTCCAGAGCGATGATGCTCTCGTCCTCGACCACGAGGATGCTGGCAGGCCATTTCGGTGCGGCGGAAGGCGGGGTCAAGTCGGTCCTACTCGCGGAACGAGATCCGGAACTCGGTCCCGGCGTCGGTCGTGATCATCTCAATCGAACCACCGATCTGCTCCGTCCACGACTCTCGCTCGTCGATCGAAATCGAGCGCCGTCTCCCGGCGATCCGATCTCGCGAGCGGCGGAATTGCTTCGCAGCGGCGCGATCGTCGCGATCAAGGGCCTCGGCGGCTTTCACCTCGCGGTGATCGCCTCCAGCGAGCAGGCGGTGGCTCGGCTTCGGGCGGCAAAGGTTCGCGAAGACAAACCCTTCGCGATTCTGGTGGCCGATTGTGATGCCGCGCGGCGACTGGCCTACGTCGACGAGATGGAGGAGCGCGTGCTGGCGAGCCCGCGCCGTCCGATCGTGCTGCTGGAGCGGCGCCACCGCGCGCCGGTGGCTCCTTCGGTCGCGCCGGGAAATCGGACGCTCGGCCTGATGTTGCCGTACACCCCTCTCCATCACCTCCTTGCAGCAGAGCTCGGCGAGCCCATCGTACTCACGAGCGGAAACGTCTCCGACGAGCCGATCGCCTACGAGGACGCCGACACGTTCGTACGGCTGGGAGCGGTGGCGGATCACTACCTGACCCACGATCGTCCGATCCGCGTGCGCGCCGACGATTCCGTCGTCAGGGTCTTTCGCGGTCGGGAAATGCCGATCCGGCGCTCTCGTGGCTACGCGCCGGAGCCGCTGCGGCTTTCACACGCAGCGCCGCGTCCGGTGCTCGCCTGCGGCGCGGAGCTCAAGAACACCTTCTGCCTCCTCAAGGGTGACCGCGCCTTCGTATCGCATCACATCGGAGATCTGCGAAGCTTCGAGTCGCTCCGCAGCTTTCGCGAGGGCATCGAGCACTACGAGCGCCTCTTCGGCGTCGAGCCTGCGGTGGTCGCGTACGACCTCCACCCGGAGTATCTTTCGACGAAGTTCGCTCACGAGCTTCGCGGCGTCGAGCGCGTCGGCATTCAGCATCACCATGCGCACGTTGCAGCCTGTTTGGCCGACAACGGCGACGACGGGCCGGTGGTCGGGGTAGCGTTCGATGGCCTCGGATTCGGCGCCGACGGCACGCTCTGGGGAGGGGAGTTTCTCGTCGCCGATCTCTGCGGCTTCGAGCGCGTGGGCTATCTCGAACCCGTTCCACTACCCGGAGGCGATAAGGCGAGCGGGCAGCCGTGGCGGATGGCAGCGGCGTATCTCGATGCCGCCTTCGAGGACGCGATTCCGGCGGATCTCGCCGTCGTCCGCCGCAACGACGGCGCCTGGGCGTTGGTGCGGCGTATGATTCGCTCTGGCATCCAGTCGCCACGGAGCTCGAGCGCCGGGCGACTGTTCGACGCCGTGGCCGCGATCCTCGGGGTGCGAGACGTGATTCACTACGAAGGACAGGCGGCGGTCGAGCTCGAGCAGCTCGCCGACCCGGAGGAACACGGCGCGTATCCCGCACGCGTCATGGAGTGCGAGCCTCACCGATTGCAGGGGCAAGACCTCGTCGCTGCCGTGGTCGAGGATCTGTGTCGTGGCATTCCCGAGGGCATCGTCTCGGCGCGATTCCACAACGGGCTTGCGAACGCGGTCGCGGAGGTTGCGCAAAGGATCGCCGCGAGCCGGGGTCTGTCGGCCGTGGCGCTCAGTGGAGGAGTTTTCCAGAACTTGTGGCTACTGCGAGCGGTCACGGACCTGCTCCGCGCGCGCGGGTTACGCGTGCTCACGCACTCTCGCGTGCCGGCGAACGACGGAGGAATCAGCTTCGGGCAGGCGGCGATCGCCGCCGCGCGGGATCGCTCGGCGCGCGCGGGAGCCGTTCGGCCTTTCACATCGGGAGGGAGCGCATCATGGGCGCACTGATCGGTTTCATGTTCGGCTACGTCGTCGGCACGAAGGCGGGACCCGAGGGGCTCGAAGAGCTTCGCAAAGCGTGGAACGTCGTCTCGCGATCCGACGAATTCCAAGGCTTGCTAGCGGCCGCGACCGCCTACGTGCAGAATCTGCTCGCTCACGGCGGAGCGACCCTGGCCGGTCAGATGCAGTCGATGGGGTCCGGCAACGGCGAGCTCGCGAAGATGATCGCCGCCGTCGACGGCGCCGGTGTCGGCGCTGCTTGGACCCGAATCTCGGAGACCCAGGAGTTCCAGGCGTTGCTCGCCAGTGGCCCGGCGATGATCGGCAACCTGCTCGCACAGAGCTCCGGGGCGGCAGCCAGGCAATCGGCCCAGGGCCACTGACACGGGCGCGTGCACGAGCTGGCGATCACCGAGAACGTAGTGCGCACCGTTTGCGAGGCCGTTGGCACCGCGAGGGTAGTGCGTGTGCGCCTTGCGATCGGCAGGCTGTCGGGCGTGTTGCCCGCTGCCGTGAGCTTCTGCTTCGAAGTGTGCGCGGCCGGCACGCCTCTCGAGGGTGCGCGCCTTGAGGTAGAGGAGATCTCGGCACGGGTGCGCTGTCGTACGTGCCGAGAGGAGGCGCCGCTCGACGACAACATCCCACTTTGTCGGTGCGGCAGCGCGGACTTGGACGTGCTGACCGGCCAGGAGCTCAAGATTCGGGAAGTGGAGGTCGCCTAGACATGTGTGCAACGTGCGGATGCAGC
>CAVUBF010000005.1:0-740696 GCA_963739565.1 uncultured delta proteobacterium
AGTCCTCCTTGAGGCGAATAGTCGCGGGTTCCTTGAGCGCAGCGCCGGCAGGCCGAGACATTCGCCCATTTCTTTCGGTTTCAATGAGGGGCGCATAAACCATGCGCTATTTCCTTCATACTACCGTTATCAAAAAGCGATTCCAAGCGTCCCGTGCGGTGGCGGAGAGCCCGCCTCTAACATCAGCGAACTTTGCCGGCCTCCCTCGGACCGCCGGAGACGAAAACCGCCGGAATATTAAGCCGGAGTGCGTCCATGAGAATGCCGGGCGTGATCTTGTCGCAATTCGAGATGCAAAACGAGAGCGTCGGCGCAATGCGCGTTTGCCGTGCATTCCACGCTGTCGGCAATGATCTCGAGGTGACAGCAGGTTCGTAGAGCATGCCGTTACGCCTGGCGATGCCGTCGATCGCAATTGTGTTGAATTCCATGAGCTGCGCCTGCCTTCTCATCTTGCGAGCAGCCACCTCCTCGTCGAGGTGGACGTGCCCAGAGCAATTGAGTAAATAAATTGGCGAGGGCGACGATCGGCAGTCCGAAGTCCTCGTCTGAAACTTCCGTTCGAATGCGGGCTCGACCAGTTGTCCGCGACCTCTTTCAATCGGCGCGGCGCCAATGCCCTCGGCCTTGTGCCGGCGGCGCCAGGTCGGGGCAAGAGCTCGAGAAGCCCACTGATGACGGGCCAATCAAATATGAATGCTTGGCGACGCGAGTTGATTGCACGGCCGTCTCCGACAGCATGCTACGTGCTACGCCAGAAAGTTTTCCCCACCAGGTTTCGATGTCCTGAGGGCGATCTTTGGGCAGCCAGGCGAAAGCCCAATCGATAGCATTGAGAAAGCTTGGCCGATACCTATGCGAAGGCACGCGCTCGTTCGACGGACGGTTGTGCAACGACAATTACGTTGCCCGGTCCGCGACAATTAGGATGAGCAGTAGTTGTCGTGGTCAGGTCGCTGCCTTGGGCGCGGGGGCGCGGGTGACGCCGCCATCGGAGAGCCCTTCCGTGCGGCGGCATTTTCCGCGGCGGCGCGGCGCCGGTAGCTTTCGGTGTTCAGCTCGAAGATGGTGGCATGATGGACGAGGCGGTCGATGGCGGCGACCGTGATGGCGGGATCGGGGAAGACCTGGTCCCATTCGCCGAAGGGCTGATTGCAGGTGATGACGAGCTGCGCTCGTAGCGCTCGGCGATGAGCTCGAAGAGGACGCTGGTCTCGGCCTGGTCCTTGCGGACATAGCCGAGGTCGTCGAGGATCAGGCAGATCGAACTTGTCGAGCTTGTGGAATGCGGCCTTGCTCGGCAAGGATGCACCGGGGTTGTCGGCATCGACGATCTCGCGCCTGAAGGAGACGTGGAGCGACGAGCACGAGCGCTGGCGCAAGCGCGACCTGTCGGCCCGGCGCTACGTCTACGTCTGGGCGGACGGCATCTACCTGCAGGCCCGGCTGGACGAGGAGAAGCAGTGCATTCTCGTGCTGATCGGCGCGACGCCGGAAGGCAGGAAGGAGCTGATCGGCTTCACCGATGGCGCTCGCGAGAGCGCGCAGGACTGGCGCGAACTGCTGCTCGACCTGAAGAGACGAGGCTTGGCCTCGCACCCAAGCTGGCCGTCGCCGACGGCGCGCTCGGCTTCTGGAAGGCGGTCGGCGAGCTGTGGCCGACAACGCCAGGAGCAGCGCTGCTGGGTGCACAAGACCGCCAACGTGCTGAACAAGCTGCCCAAGAGCCAGCAGCCCAAGGCCAAGCGCGTCATTGCAGGACATCTGGATGGCGGCGACGCGCAAGGATGCCGAGAAGGCGTTCGATGCTTTCCTCGACGCCTACGCGCTGAAGTTCGAGAAGGCAGCCGCATGCCTGGCCAAGGATCGCGAGGCGCTGCTCGCCTTCTACGACTTCCCTGCCGAGCATTGGAAGCACCTGCGCACGTCGAACCCGATCGAGAGCACCTTCGCCACCGTGCGCCACCGCACGATCCGCGCCAAGGGCTGTCTCTCGAACACGACGGCGCTCGCCATGGTGTTCAAGCTCGTCGAGGCCGCGCAGAAAAGCTGGCGACGCCTCGACGGCCACAACCAGTTGCCGAAGCTCGTGCTCGGTGCGAAGTTCACGGACGGGCTTGAGATCGTCGCCACGCCGATCGTCAGCCCAAAGCCGCCGCCTGAACCCAGGCCGCCGTCACCAAGATTCGGCTATAGCTCCCGTTGGGCGGCATCACGTTGACCGTCCAGCCGATCGGGTCATGGCAGGGAACGCCCCTTACATGAACAGAGAGGTAATCGACGCCGCCGCGCGGTCTTACCTGCAGTTGCCGTACCGTGCGAGCGGACTGGAACGAGTGCTCGTTGACGTTGTGATGGCAACCGAAGTACTCGGCTACCTAGACGAGCAAATTGGAAATAAAGCCAAAGCCATCTTGAGTATCACGCTGGATCATGGGCGCCCTGTGCCGGTACTTTTGCTGCCGCCAACGTCCAGGATCTTCAGAGGGGCAAAGGGGGCCAGAGCCGTCGCCGAGACTGCAGTGCGCAAGCGAATAATAGCATTACAAGAGGCCTATAACGAACTCACCGGTTCGGGCCCAGTAAGCGCGAAGCGCGTTAGGGAAGCGGCCGGGATTGCATGTGAAGTAGGTATTGCTTGGCCTTCGTCGCTCTATGCATTGCTTGACGACAACCTCTGACGATCCGGCACTCTAGAATTGTCTCAATAGCAACCTGCAGGATCTCGAATATCCGTTCGCGCCTGACGTCTAGCGGCTGCGGCAACGGCCGAATAGTGCCCGTGCGTCCATCGGGCTTTCTTGCTGCGTTCCAGCCCTGCAGCAGTGTAGCTTACAGCGGCCGTTAGGCAGGGCTGGTTGCCGGCACGCGTGGCCGCCGGATTTGCAACGGGCGTCACACCGCGGAGCGAGGTAGGCCATTTGCAGATGCCGATGCCAGTCGTTGGTTTGCAAGTTAGCGACGCGCGCGTCGTCGTGGAAGAATGGCGAACAGGATGCGGCTGCTCAGTCATATAGTGTCGGATCTTTGATATGATGTTGGCCCAACCTCAATCGCCCAATTTGGGGTCGGGCCCCACTCACGTCTGTCCAGTGGGGGGCTGCCGCTCATTCTCTTCCAGTTTGCGCTGGCGACGGCCAAGCGCATAGCCGCTCGCAGCCCAAGCAAGAGTAACAAAAGTTCCGATCAGCATGGCCAGCGCTTGATTTCCGGCGATGCCGTCGAGCGCCGTCTTGACCCAGCCGCCGATGGCGTCCCCGCCTCGATACACAGCGGTGTCGATGAAGTTCTTCGCCTTGTACTTCGCTTCGGCAGGCAGCACCGTGTAGAGCATCTCGCGCCCGGGGCGCACCAGAGCGTATTCGCCGACACGGCGCGCGACCATGATGGGTGCGAGCACGGCGAATACCGGAGCGAAGGCCAACCACAGGAAGCCGCCGGCCATGATCAGCGGCACGCTGGTCAGCAGCACGCCGATCCCGAAGCGCTTGGCGATGTGGCCGGTGAAAATGACCTGGATGATGATGGTCGCGCTCTGCACGATCGCGTCGATGATGCCGAACACCTCTGTCTGCCGCGTCCGGTCGGGAAAGGTCCCCGCGACAAGGCGCGCCTGCTCGAAATAGAGGAAGGTGCTGACCACGGCGAGCAGCACGACGAAAAGCGAAATGAGCAGCAGAAAGGGCGACCGCAGGACGTCCATCACGCCCGCGAGCGCATTGCCGCCCAGGGGTCTGGCGCGCGACGTCACCACAGCTTCGGGCAACGGGTGTTCGTCGCGCCAGCGCTGCAGCAGGTACGAGCATAACGCGCTCAAGGCGAGGGAGGCGGATGCCAGCACCATAAGGCCGCCGTGCCCGATTTGTGCGACGAGCAGCGTGCCGGCGACGGGGCCGGCCAGCCCGCCCAGACTGGCGCCAGCCGCAACGAGCGCGAATAGGCGCTTTGCCTCGGAGACGGGAACGAGATCGGCCAGCACGCTCCAAGCGAGAGATATGGCTATGAGGTTGAAGACCGACAGCCACACATAGAACGTGCGCGCGATCCAAGGATCATCCGGGTTTTGCGCAAAGCTCGCAGCAAACGCCAGCAAATTGGCGATGAAGAAGGCAAAGGTCCACGGTAGGATGCGGCGGCGGCGAACGCGCGATGCGACCCAACCAAACAGCGGCAGCGCGAGGAGGGTCGCTACGAACGTTGCCGTGAACAGCCACTGCAACTTGGCGACGCCCCCGGCGATTCCCATGGTCTCGCGCACCGGGCGCAGCATGAAATAGCCGGTGAACAGGAAGAAGAACATGCACGCGCCCGCCAGGACGAGCACCGTCTCGCTCGGCGCGAGATTGACCAACGACAGCAGTCTCCGGCGCAGGTCGCGAACAGGCAGCCGAGCGTCATCAATCATCAGCCGACCGCCGCGATGAGCGAAGCGCGCTGCTCTTGCGTCAAGGATGCGCCCGTGCCGGCTTTCAGATTGTCGCTTTGGCGGTCGGGCTTGCCGGTGGCCGGGATGACGCAGGTGACGGCAGGGTGGCTGAGCGCAAAGCGCAAGAACGCCTGGGCCCAGGATGTAATTCCTGGCCTCGTCACTCCACGGGGGCAGAGGCTTGTTCTTCACCTGCGGAAAGAGCTTCCCATCCTCGAAGGCCCGATTGATGAGGACGGCGACGCCAAGGTCCGCCGCCATAGGAAGCAGCCGCTTCTCTGCGCCGCGCGTCACCACAGAGTAATTGATCTGTAGAAAGTCGGGCCTCTCCGCCTGCACGACATCGGCCAGCCTGTCTTGCGCGCTTTCGAGGTAGTGCGTGACGCCCGTGTAGCGGACCTTGCCTTGTGCCTTCAGCTCCCGCGCGAGCGCTAGCTGGATTTTAAAGTCGCCCAGGTTGTGCACCTGCAGAAGCTCGACCTTGTCCGTCTTGAGTCGCTTCAGCGACTGATTGAACTGCTCCAATCCGGCGGCGCGGCCCTGGACGCCCGACAGCTTGGTGGCGATGAATGCCTTGGACCGAAGGCCCTGTTCTTCAAGCAGCACGCCCAGGCGATCCTCAGCCGCGCCGTAAGTCGGGGCCGTATCGATCACCGTACCGCCGCCAGCGAAAAAGCGGCGCACGACCTCGCGCAGGGCTTCGAACTCGGGCGATGGATCGGAAACTTCGAAGCTGCCCGAGGTTCCCATCCCGACCATCGGGATCTTCTCGCCCGTTGCCGGGATTGTACGTATCTGCATACCAGCGGCATCGGCGTCAACATGGTGGGGGCGCAGCGGGGAAAGCGCAAAAGCCGCGGCGCCCGCCGCTAAAACTCGACGACGCGTCAGCAAGCAATCCTCCTCAGTTCCACTGCTGATGACCAAGAAAGCCATATAGGTGGTTGCGTATCGGGCGCCAACACTGTGCGCGTGGTCAGGCTCCAAGTCATCTCAACTCAAAGCTCAGGTGCGAGCTGATTTCGACGTACGAGGGAATGGCGCTGCGGACCCCAATATGGCAGCGGACGGAGCATTAGACCATATGAAGGCTCAAACATCCGATAGGCGGATTGACGTCCAAATCTCTGCATAATGCGCAACGCTACTATACACAAGCGGTCCTCGGCCTCGTCGCGATCGGCGGTAAAAGAGCCACCGCCGACCAAGTCCGCTTATTGAGGTATCGCGTCGGATCAGATATCGATCTTCTCGGCGATCTCGATGGCATCATCGACCTCGATGCCGAGATAGCGAACCGTGCTTTCGATCTTCGAATGCCCGAGCAACAATTGCACAGCCCGAAGGTTGCCGGTGCGGCGGTAGATCAGCACCGCTTTCGTGCGGCGCAGCGAGTGCGTGCCGAACTTCGCCGGGTCGAGCCCGATACTAGTCACCCACTCTTGAACGAGTCGCGCGTACTGCCGTGTCGTTAAGCCGCGCGAACCATCACCGCGACCGGCGAACAGGAACTGGCCGGCTTCCGGCCGGTCAGCCTCAGGTATTCGTCGATCGCCATGCCGGGTCTGATCGGTCAGCTCGAACCGCACCGGCCTGCCGGTTTTCTTCTGGCGGATGGTCGCGCGATCCATTGCGTAGCTGCTGGGCGCCACGTCATCGACGCGGACGGCAACGACGTCGCAGCCGCGCAGCTTGCTGTCGGTGGCAAGGTTGAACAACGCGAGATCACGCTTGCACCCCTCGTCGCCGCGACCGTGCGCCAAGTGTAACTATGCTGTTCGCGGCGTCCACTGACCGAGTGCCCAAGCAGGGACGCGGCCTCCCGGCTATGGCAAAGCAAGCAGCGTCAGTTTCGTGGTGGTGCCCGAGCCGCCAAAGAAAGCCGTAACAGGCCCGAATACCGCAGCCAGGTACTGCCTGTTGTCGAGGCTGTAACTGAACAGGCCGCCTCCGGCCGATCCTCCGAGCGGATACTTGAGCAGGATCTCGCCTGTGTCGGAGTTGACTGCGTATAGCGTCCCCTTGAGGTCGCCCACGTCGATCAACTCGGACTTCTGTGTGCAAAGCAAAGCGGAGCCTACTGCGCGAGCTGGGTTCTTCTCGTCGCAGTTCTGTCGCTTTTCGGCATCTTCTTCCTGCCTCCGGTCAAGGGACTGTCCCTGCCGGACTTCGCAAAGCTGTTCCCTGGCAGCGTCAACGCAGCATGGGAATCCGGAGCGGCGCTCATCCTCCGGCGGCCTGCGGGTGTCCGAGATTGCGTCGCTGACGTGGGGGCAAGTGATCCCGCGCGAAACGGGCGAGGTGCAACTCGCCCTCATTGGCAAGGGCGATAAGGAGCGGCACGTGCTGATCCCAGCTAAAAGGGGCTTCTGGCTCTGCGGGTGACGCCCCGCCGTCGGCGCGCGTCCCGATCACGGAGCGCCGGATCAATTGCTCATCAAGGCGACGGCGAAGCGGGCGAAGGTCAATCCGGAGGCATCGGCGCACTGGTTCCGGCACGCCCATGCCTCGCACGCCATCGATAATGGGGCGCCGTCATTCTGCTCGACATGACTATGCCGGGCCGAAGCGGCGTGGTGCTGATCCGCGAGTTGCGCGCCAGATATCCGAACGTGCGAATTCTCGTTCTCAGCATGCACGAGGAACAGCAGTTCATCGTCGAGGCGCTGAAGGCCGGGGCGCACGGCTATGTCACCAAGAACAGCGCCCCCGATCAACTCATTCTCGGTATTGAGCGTATCGCGGCGGGCGAGCAGTTCGTCAGTGCCTCTGCATCGCAGGGGATCATTCGCCAGCTGTGCAGCGCCGCGCCGAGCCGCACCGCATACGCGCCTCAGCTACCGCGAGCGACAGGTGCTGGATTTGATCGTCGCCGGAAACTCCGTATCCGCTATTGCCAATGCTCTCAGCATCTCGATCAAGACCGCCAGCACGCACAAGAAGAACCTGATGGAAAAGCTCGAAGTGTCCAGCACCGCGGAGATCGTGCGCTACGCGGTTCGCCACGAGCTATCGCGCTGAGCGCACTGCTCCGGTTCCGCTATGCCGCACTGCACCTAGGAATAGTCCTAGCCCGGCTCGGAACTCGCCGATTGTCGCGTTTACATTCGGAGTTAGCGTCGCCTCATCGATATGGAGGACGACGCGATGCGCCTGACACGCCCCGCCTGCCGGGCCGAGAACGGAATGGTGGCAACCGCCCACTATCTCGCCTCCACGGCCGCACTGGACATTCTGAAGCGCGGCGGCACAGCCACCGATGCCGCGATTTGCGCGGCAAGCGTTCTCGGCGTCGTGCAGCCGCACATGATCGGGCTCGGCGGCGATGCGTTCTGGTTGATATACGAGGCGAAGACGCGGACGGTGCATGCGATCAACGGCAGCGGGCCGTGCGGCAGTGCCATCTCGCTTGCGGACTACGCTGGCATGGCGTCGATCCCACAGCGCGGACCTCGCGCCGCCATCACCGTGCCCGGAGCCGTCGATAGTTGGCGTCTGGCACACGAGCGCTTCGGCCGACTGCCAATGGCCGATCTCCTCGCCACTGCCGTCGACCTCGCCCGGCGGGGCATGCCGATCAGCGACGACCTCGCCGGGTGGATTGCGGACGACCGGGAGCCCTGGCGGCGGATCCGGGCGCGGCTAGCTTGTTCCTCGATGATGGGGCGCACCCAAGGCTGGCGCGCGTCTGAGGCAGGCCGCGTTGGCCGAAACGCTCGAACTCATCGCCGACGCCGGACCGCGCGCCTTCTACGAGCGGACCGGTCGCAGCATCGCCGACTATCTCGCCAGCCGCGGCGGCAAGCTCGCCCACGCCGATTTTCTCGATTATCGGGCCCGCTTTGTTGCGCCGATCACGACCGAGTATCGCGGCTACACGGCCTACCAGTTGCCGCCGCCGTCGCAGGGCATCGCGGGTCTGCTCATCCTGAACTTCCTGCAAGGCATCGACTTGGCGCGTCTGCAGAACAACACGGGAGCTTATTTCCATGCTCTCATCCAGGCGACGAAGTGGGCCTTCGAAAAGCGCGACCGCCATCTGGCCGATCCGAATTTCGTCGACGTGCCGCTTGCCGACCTGCTTGACCCCGCGCGGTGCGATGCCGAGCGCAAGGGCTGGCTGGACGGCCCGGTGCAGATGACGGCGACGGCGCCGACGGGCAGTGACACAACCTTTATCGCCACCGCCGACGCCGAGGGCAATGCCGTCGGCACGGTGCAGAGCCTCTACTTCGACTTCGGCGCCTGCGTCGCCGATCCGGCCAGCGGCGTGATGATTCAGAACCGCGGTAGCGCGTTCTCCCTCGATCACAAACATCACAATGCATTGGCGCCAGGCAAACAATCCGCGTCGACGCTGATGTCTGGGATGCTTGATGAAAGATGGACTGGCCTACGCCGTTTACGGCAGCCAGGGCGGCGAGGTGCAGCCGCAGGCTCAGACCGCCTTCATCACGCGTCTCGTCGACATGGGCTCGACGTGCAGGCCGCGCTCGAAGCTCCGCGCCTGCTGTACGGCCGCTCGTGGGGGGACGACGCCAACAAGCTCTGGCTTGAGCAGACGGCTCCCGACGTAGCATTCGCAGGCCTGCGCGGCCGGGGCCACCCCGTCGAGCCGGTTGGCTTGGCCGCATACGCGCATGGGAACCGCCCAGGCCATCCGCTTGAAAGGTCCCTGGTCGAGCTTCCTGGAAGGCGGAGCCGATCCGCGTGGGGAAGGCATCGCAGTAGGTTACTAGGACAAAGCAGACGCGAAATCCAATCCGAGGAGCGCCCAATATGGACCTCGTCATTCGCCAGGCACGGATCCGCGACGACCATCCCCCGGTCGACATAGCGATCAAGAATCAACGCATCGTCGCCATCGAACAGTTCATTGAGGAAGCCGGTGAGGTCGAGATCGATGCGCAGGGGCGCGCCACGGTGCCCGGTTTCGTCGAGCCCCACATGCACCTGGAAAAGGCGCTGCTGCACCGTCGCCTGCCGCCGCGGCACGGCACGCTGGAGGAGGCGATCCGCGTCACCGGCATCTTGAAATCCAAGCAGGAGCGGGCCGACGTGCTGGAGCGCTCCCGGCAAGTTCTCGATATGGCGGTGGCCAATGGAACGACCGCTATTCGCGCACATCCCGACGTCGATCCTATTCAAGGGCTGATCGGCGTCGAGACCGCGCTGGAATTGAAGCAGGAGTACGCGGATCTGCTCGACCTGCAGGTCGTGGCGTTTCCGCAGGAAGGTCTACTGAAGACTGCCGGCGCTATCGAACTTATGCAGCATGCGCTCGACCTTGGTGCTGATGTCGTCGGCGGCTGCCCGTACAACGAGTTGTCATGGGACGACACGCGCGCGCACATCGATCGCGTCTTCGCACTGGCGCAGCGGTACAACCGCGACATCGACCTGCACGCCGATTTTGCCGACGATACCAGCGACCAGCGCTTTGCCGCCACGGCCTACATCGCGGAGAAGACTATCGCCACGGGCTGGCAAGGACGTGTGGCGCTCGGCCATGTCACCAGCCTTGGGGCGCTCGAGCCTGAACGTCTCAAACCGATCATCGACAAACTTCGCGACGCCGACATCAGCATCGTGACGCTGCCGGCAACCGATGTTTATCTCGGCGGTCGGCGGGACGTCATCAACCAGCGCCGCGGCTTGACACCCGTGCGGGCACTGTCAGCCGGCGGTGTCAACGTCGCGTACTCCTCCAACAATGTGCGCAATGCGTTCACGCCGTTCGGCAAGGCCGACCCCTTGCAGATCGGCAACTTGCTCGCGCACCTCATCCAATACGGCACGCCTGAGCATCAGGCCGAGATCCTGCGAATGGGCACAGAGAACGCCGCACGTGTCATTGGGATAACCCGCGATTACGGAATTGCCGTGGGCAAACAGGCCGACATCGTCATTCTCGATACCTTCCTGGTCGCCGATGCGCTGCTCGACATTCCTGCGCGTCTTTGGGTCGTAAAGCGCGGCCGCATCAGCGTCGTCACCCGGCACCAGACCAAGATCTGCCGCGCCTGCGGGTATGCCCACTCTTCCCCACAACCAGACAAAGAGACCGTGCTATGAAAAAGCTGCCTGCCGAGATCGTCGCGTCGGCTCTCGCCGTGACGACCATTTTCATCACCCTGCTGCCCTATCACCTGCCCGCCGTGGGCCATCTTCATCACCTGGGCCGGCACGTTTGCGGCCGGGGGTCCCACACCTGGGGTGCTGCGTAAGATCTGGCCGGCGATGTTCGTCGGCAATTTTTTTGCCTTCGTCATCGTGCTCTGCTTTCGCTTCGCCGCTCAGCACTTGACCGGCAACGCGTTGCTCGCGGCGGAGTGCGTCATCCTGTTCACGCTCAACGCCACGATGATGTCGCTTGGCCGGTTGCCGTGCTGAGCTTCATTCCCGGCATGTTCTTCGGCTTCGCGTCTTACTTCGCAACCTATTACGGCGGCTTTGGCCCGGTGCCGCACGATCCGCTGTTCGCGCTCGGTGCGGTGATGCTGATGAACGCTTTAGGGCCTATATATGCATGGATGACTGCTCGCTTCGGCGAGCACCATCACGCCCGCGGCAGCGATCACGAGTTGAATTCTGTCGGGCACACCCTCGCGCGGCAAGGCGCCCGCTAAGCTTCACTTCAAACTCGAGAGTTGCGCGAACCCGCCGGCGGCTCACCGTTCGCCACCACATGTGCGCGGCGAGGATGATCGTCATCACGTCGCCTCCCAACGTCCAAGAGCTTGTACCTTGCCAATGCCGGCTCGCTACCGCCCCCTCCAGCCGATTGGTCGTGAGCATCGATTGGCGCGAAAATGATTATCTTGCAGACCGATGAACTTGCTCTGCGTGTCGCTTGATGTGCCGCAATACTCGGGCGTTGTTCTGGGCCACCACCAAGCGTGCCATCGGCAACCAGTATGGGGCCGGATCCAGCTTGAGCAGATGCGACGTGTGCAAGACCACCTCAGTGTGAGCCTTCGCGGTCGGAAAGATCGAACCTCGTTTGAATGGTGCGGAAGTAGCCCATGACATGTGGAGCATGAACGTGCGGGTAGGGGCTGAGCTCATGCATTGCCGGCACATCCTCCACCACCTCGAACGCGAGCTTCCGATAGGGCAGCCACTCGGTGATGCGCTCGAGCGCGGTACCCGTCGAGAACTCGCCCCGGCGCAAGGCACCGATGCCTTCTCCGATGACCTCGCCGCGCAGCGGGTAGGCCATTCCGAGGCGGAACGGCAAGGCAGGCCGCTCGTCGATCGTCGGCATGGTTACGATCGTCTTCCATACGACTTCGCTGGAGGCGTCGATCGTGACCGCCTGTTGCGTCTCGAAATGGACGCTGGTCGGGAAAGCGTTCTCGAGGGCGAAGACAAGCGGCAGCAGCAGTACAGCCGACAGCGCCTGTTGAGGTGGGCGCCTTGAATGCAACGCAACCGCCCGGCCGAGAAGGCCGCCGACCGCAGCCAAGCCTACTCCGATCGGTGCCGCGAGGAGAATGCAGACCAGGCCTTCAAGGGCGACCGCAATGAGAGCAATGCCACCGAGCAAGGTTGCGATCAGAGTGAGCTTCGTCGTGCGCGAAGCTCCCATGTCAATCTTTCGATTAGCGAAGTATGCCGTCATCAGTCCAACGACAAACGGAGTAACGACAAAAATTCCATAGCCGTAGGAACCGAACAAGAGAGCACCTACGGCGACGGCCAACAACGTCAAGGCAACGCCCGCGATCACGCCTTGCGCCGCCTGCTGCCAGTTCGTGCTGGGTGTTGGGCGGTTGTCGACGACAGGCGTGTGATCCGTCGACCCTCTTGTCGGGACAATGCACAAATAAAAAATCGCTGCGATTTGCACGACCGGCGCGATTGCCAATGCCGCGATCCATTCGCTGGCGTCGGCATCTCTTGCACGCCGGAAGGCAAGCGCCGTAAGCGCCCAGTTTGCAATCAGGATGAAGGCGGACACGACCAGGATCAGGGCAATTCCCAGGGCCTCGGACGCCCAAAGCGATCTCAGCGGCACGGTGCTAAACCGCCAATCCATCTGCTGCAACTGAGTGAGGACGTAACGCGGACCGAACACGGCGGCGATCACGGCATACTGGCTGAGGTAGATCCCGAGCGACCACAAAGCAAACTCTGAGCGCCAGATTCGCCCCTCGAATGAAAAGAACTTAAGCATATCAGACCTCACGGTCCGAGGCGCACCAAATTTACTCGCTGCGGGAGATCCCCCGGCGTCTTCAAGTTCCACACAAGTCCCACCCTAGACAGCAGTTGCAGGACCCACCAGCCGGGGTCTACCTCGCCTTCGCGGAGCCCCAATCGCGCGGAGCTCGGAAAGGCGTGGTGGTTGTTGTGCCAGGACTCGCCCATCGTGACGAGCCCACAGCAGGGCACATTGTAGCCCTGCACGCCCGCCCCCTCGACATGCCAGAACCGGCGTCCACGGTTGTGTGCGAAATAGCCGACGAGCCAATGCCCCGTCACGGACGCAGCAACGCGCGCCGCGATGCCCCAGACCAGCCATGGCCATCCGCCAATCGCATAGAAGAAGAGTGCCCAAGGCAGCTGCTGCGCCATCCATGTGCGCTCCAGAAATCTATAGAAGCGGTCCTCGCGGACCCGGTTCTCTATGACGAGCTCGGGCGGATGCGCAAGCGAGAGATCGCAATGCAATTGCCAGTAGCCATCGCGCAAGATCGAAGAGCGATGCGCCAGATAGGGATGGCAACGGGGTTTGCGCTGCGCCCAATCGCGAATGTCGTGCTGGCGGATCATCCCATAAGGACCGCCCATGCCGACCAGCGTGCCGAGGTAGACGAAGACGTGCTCCAGCCACATCGGACAATCATAGGACCGATGAATGAGGCGTCGGTGCATTCCGAGCGAATGACCGAGACAAATCGTGACGGCGGTCGTGGCGACAAAAAGTGCCACCGCATCCCACGAAAAAGTCAGCGGCCCGGTGACGAGAGCGGTCACCGTCATTGTGCATGTCCATAGTGATTTAGCGGGCTTCCACAGAACCGTCCCTTTGACGGCATCAGTGTCAACCGCTTCAAGCATGCGCGGGGAGCGGAACGTGCTTTCGGATCGTCGCAGCGCCTCGTCGATCGGATCGAAAGAGCCGACAGCATCGAAGCAGCTCGATTGAATTGGGACGCTCGCCGGTCTCATGACCTCAACTCCAGAGCCATTGACCTATTACCCAGCGCTGCAATGGCATCGCGGACTACCTAGAGAGTTCTCGGAACCATTACTGGCGTCAAGCTCATTCTCCAGGATGCGGCAGGGGAACAACTGCACTACAGATTATCTTACATCGTTGTAATCCGCTTATGGCCCGTTGCAGGAATCCTAACCACGTGGTGATCGAGTCCGGTTCCTGTGGTGCTGCTGAAGCTGGCCGTTGACCGCTTCCGTCCGCTCAACACGTCGAGAAGCCGCCCCAAGCTGGTCGCCTGACTGCCGCGGCCCGCGCAACCGGGGCGTGTCAGGCATTGCGACGCCCGGCGCTTCCGGTGATACCGCGTATGACCGCGGGGTTGAGGCCCGGCAGCGGCACCCAGTGCAGGACGCGCCAGGCGAGAAGCGCTAGAATTGTGAACGTCAGCCGCGACCTGAACTCGGAGGATTGCAGCGCCCGGCCCCAGCGAAGCCCACCCAATCCGGCGGCCGTTTCCATGCTCATGCCCGCACCCGGATTCCGCTTCAACGACTTGACCAGGCCAAAGACGGCAACACCTTATCCGACCCGCCGCTCACAAACCACGCCCGCTCCTCGCGACGTCTCTGCACGCGAAGATCGGCTGTCGCGCCAGCTGATCGACGTCGAGGGCGCGCTGATCAGGCTCCGAAGGGAGTCAGACGAGCCGATGGTTTGGTTTCACCGATGACATCGTAATTCGCATCGCGCCTGGGCCACTTGGTAGCCGTATCGACATGCGCTCGCTCAGCCGCCAAGGCCGGAGCGACTTCGGTGTCAATGCAGCACGGATCAGAGCCTTTATGGCGGAGCTAAAAGGCCACCTTGGGTAAAAACGAGAGACGATCTAATCCGTCTACCAGGCATCCTGCTGCGAAGCAGACCGTCATCCGTGTTCCACGCGAGATAGCGACAGCTGGCGAAGAGGAAATGATAAGGTCATGAACTCAAGGTAAACTACTGTGAACCCAACCTCAGACCAGCGCCAAGCAACGACCGTGCAGACGCGCATCGCCGTGCTCAAGGTCGCCAGCTTCCGGCCGGTCGCAACGTGGTTTTCCAGGTACAAGAGCTTGCGCGCGCGCCACTGGTAGGCGCGCGCGCAGGAGTGTCGCCCTAGATTTCAGTCAACAAAGGTGAGACGAGTGAGACAGAACCCGAGCCCTGGTTGATCGGCATCTGGCGGGGTCGAGTGTGACTAGCCGCGCCGAGTTCGTCGACCGGCCACCTGACGGGGACCGAGCTGAACGGCGCCCGCGCGCTCCTCACCGAGCGGAAACCGATCATCGGCCCGCCGCCAAGGACATCGACGTTCGGAAGCCGCGACGGCCTGCCGGCAATGCCGCTCCCGCGCAAGCAGTCCGGGGCGACCCGCTCGATTGTCTCGATGTATCGAAAAGCGCTGGTTTCTTGCGGTGGTGGGGGCCCCACAGGCAGACCGATCAGGCGATCAGCGAACGGTCTTCGTTCGTCCTCCTTAACCGCTCCGACAAGCACAAGGACGCCCGAGAACCCCGCTCCCAGACAGACGATATCGCTTGCTTTTTCGATATTAGGACGGGCCCGATCACTCCCGCTCGATCATATTTTGCTATCGTAACCAACTGAATTCTAAGCGCAAATTCATTCTTCTGACCACCAAACTCCGCCGCACAATCCGTCGGAAAATCTTAAGCTATTGTCTTTAAGGGGGATTTCGGCGCTTCGAAATTTGCTCGGTTTCACTCACAATCAGCATCAATCGGTCGACCTTCGAGATCATTGGTGAGAACGGCGCCGTCGCAGAAAATACCGTCACCTTAGCGCCCACAATCAATGCGTTTGCGGACCTTCTCTTCAGCTTGTCGACGCGCGAAAGGAACAGTCCGAGAATTGGCGAGGCGTTGGTCTTGTTGTAGCCGATGACGAGATCGATCGTCGGTGCCTCGCCATCGAGCGGACGGCTGGTCACGGACCATGGCAGGAAGTTCTTCGCATAGGCGGGCAGGAGCGCCACGCCCTGGTCGATGCGATCAGCGACATCGCCATCGCCAGATTGTCGACCCTATGCGCTGGCCGGAGATCCATCCCCGATCGTTTCAAGTAGTCATCTATAACCACTTGGAGCGTGGGGGCCGTGTTCGACATGCCGATGAATATCTCTCCCGCGATGTCTTGAAGCGCGACGGCGTTCTTCGACGCCAGGCGATGATCGCTCGGCATTGCGACGACAAGCGGCTCCTTGACGATGACCGTATAGTCCAGGTCGGGCATTTGCGCTTCGGGACGCATGAAGGCCAAGTCGAGCTTTCCCCTCAGCAGAGCCTGCGCAAGGTCGGGAGAATACTGGCTGGAGACTGAGACCTCGATATTGGGCAGTTCGTCTCGAAGGATGCGCATCGCCTCCGGAAGCCAATCCATCTCTTGTCCGGTCAAAAATCCGAGGGCAAAGGTCGGTTTGGCGGGATGAGCGGCCCGCCGCGCCGCCTCGATGGCTGCCTCGACCTGCGCCAGCGCCAACCGCGCATGATCGAGAAAGGCTCGGCCGAGTTCGGCCAGCTCGACGCCGCGCGCGCTGCGGACAAGTAGTTCTTGCGCGCCCGATGCCGACGAAGAAGGAGTACGTCGCGTTCCTGCTCGAGGAGCACGGCCGCGGGAACGACGAGCTCGCCTCCGCCAACGACGAGCTCGTCTCGGCCAACGAGGAGCTCCAGAGCCTCAACGAGGAGCTCGAGACGGCCAAGGAGGAGCTCCAGTCGACCAACGAGGAGCTCACCACGGTGAACGACGAGCTCCACGGCCGGAACCAGGAGCTGCAGGGGTCGTCAACGCCGACGTCGTGAACCTCCTCGACGCGGTCGAGATCCCCATCGTGATGCTCGACGAGGCCGTCGCGTCCGGCGCTTCACCGGGCGGCGTCGACGTTCATGGGGCTGACGCCGGCCGACGTGGGAGACGATCACCGACGACGCCCTCGCCTTCCGGCTCCGGACCTCGAGCCCTGGATCGCGCGGGCGATGAACGGGGGATCTGGTGGAGGCGGAGGTCCAGGACCGCTCCGACCGCTGGCACCGGCTGGATCCGGCCCCACCGCGCCGCCGGCGGCGCACCGACGGCGCCATCCTCTCGCTGGTGGACATCGACGAGCTCCGGCACGAGGTCTCCAGCGCCCGGTGGCGCGCGACACGCCCGCAGCATCGTGGAGGCCGTGCAGGTGCCGCTCGTCGTCCTCGACGCCGGGCTCCGAGTCCTCTCGGCGAACGCCGCGTACTACCACCTCTTCGAGGAGACGCCCGCCGGGACCGAGGGGCGGGCCTTCTTCAAGTCGGTGCGGGGAGTGGGACACGCCGGGGCTGCGCCGGGCCGTGGCCGCGCTCGGCGCGGAGGGCCGCTTCCAGGCGCTGGAGTGGAGCGCGAGCTCCCGGGGTCGGGCCGCCGGGACATCTCCGTCTCCGGCTGCGCGCTCGCTTCTCCTGCCAGGGAGCCGATGATCCTCCTCGCCATCGAGGACGTCACGGAGCGGCGGCAGCGCGAGCGCCACCGCGCCGAGCTGCTGGCGCACGCCGAGGAAGCACGGCAGCGGGCGGAGCGAGCCGATTCGGCCAAGGACCTCTTCCTGGCCAACCTCTCGCATGAGCTCCGCACCCCCCTCGGCGCGATCCTCCTTCACGCGAAGGCGCTGCAGGAGAGCCACCTGGACGCGAACGGCGTCGCGAACGCGGGCGCCTCCATCGAGGCGAGCGCGAAGCGCCAGCTGAGGATGGTCGAGGACTTGCTCGACCTCTCCGGCATCGTCGCGGGCGAGCTCAGCCTCGCCCACGAGGAGGTGGACTGGCGGACCCTCGTCCTGGGGGTCCTCGAGGCGGTGAGGCCGGACGCGGAGGCGAAGTCCGTGCAGCTCGCGACGGAGCTCGGAGGTGAGCCCCCCCTCTGCCTGGGCGATCCGGGGCGCCTGAAGCAGGTCGTCTCCACCCTGCTCTCCAACGCCGTGAAGTTCACATCCAGCGGGGGTCGCGTGAGCGTGCGGATCGACGCGGTCGACGGGGTCGCGCGTCTCGTCGTGGCCGACACGGGCCGGGGAATCGACCCGGCGTTCCTGCCGCACATCTTCGAACGGTTCCCGCAGGAGGAGGGCTCGACGGGCGACGAGCCCAGGCTCGGCCTCGCGATCGTGCGCCACCTGGTCGAGCTGCACGGCGGGGCGGTGCGGGCGGAGAGCCCGGGCCGGACCCTCGGGTCGACGTTCACGGTCACGATTCCCCGGCACGTCCCCGCGGCCGCGGGGTAGGCGGTTCACCGTGGGTGCCGCCTTCGGGGGGAAGCGCCTCGACGCGTGAAGCTGAACGTTCGCGCCGCAGGCCCCGAACGTTCCGGTCGGCGTGGCCACGACTGGGTTAGCATCCGGGCAGCCGCCCGGACAGGTCCCACTCGCTCCTTCCCCCGCCGCGGAGGAGACGGCTATGTCCACGCCCGCTCACATGATCGGGATGCATCCCGCGGCTGCGCCGCCGCGGGCGCTCCTGCTGCCCTTCCCTCACTTCGGCAGCGGCCCCACGCAGAGCCGCCTCATCCCGCGCGATGGGTTCTTGCTCGGCCGCGGCGCGGTGGTGTTCGACGAGGCGTTCGACGACCCCACCATGGCGCCCCGGCATGCGGAAGTCCGTTTCCAGGGCGCGCAGGCCATGGTGCACGATCTCGGCAGCGCCGCCGGCACGCGCCTCAACGGCGCCGCCCTCCGCGCGCCGCACGCGCTCGCGGAGGGAGACGTGCTCCGCCTCGGCGACACCATGCTCCTGTACACGGACCTGGAGCGAGGTCCCGACAAGGGCCAGGAGCGGATCGCCGCCGAGCCGGAGCTGACCGGCGCGACCCCCTCCATCGAAGCCGTCCGGCGCAGCGTCGAGGCCGTCGCCCCCCACCCGCGCACGGTGGTGATCACGGGCGAGACCGGTACGGGCAAGGAGATCGTGGCGCACCTGCTCCACCGTCGCAGCGGCAGGGCCGGCCCCTTCGTGGCCGTCAACTGCGGTGGGTTCACCGAGGGCCTGCTCGCGAGCGAGCTGTTCGGCCACGTGCGCGGAGCCTTCACCGGCGCCATCGCGGAACAGGCGGGGCTCTTCCGCGCCGCGCGCGGCGGAACGCTGCTGCTCGACGAGGTGGGCGAGATCCCGCTGGCCTTGCAGCCGACGCTGCTGCGCGTGCTCGAGACCTGGGAGGTGCGCCCGGTGGGGAGCTCCCGCGACGTCGCGGTGGACGTGCGCGTGGTCGCCGCGAGCAACCGCGAGCTCGTCACCCTGGTCCAGCGAGGCCTGTTCCGCGCCGATCTCTACGCCCGGCTGGCGCAGTGGATCGTCCGCATCCCGCCGCTGCGCGATCGTCGCGAGGACATCCCGGCGCTGTGCCGCGCCCTGCTGGCGCGACTCGGCGCGAAGGGGCGGCCCCTGACGCCGGACCTCGAGGAGTCGCTGCTCGTTCACCCCTGGCCGCTCAACGTGCGCGGGCTCTCGAACGTGCTGTCCACCGCGGCGATCGCCACCCCGGCGGATCAGCCGCTCGCGCTCGGCCCGGAGGTCCGCGCGGCGCTGCAGGACAACCGCATCGAGGCCACCGATGCCAGCGTGCCCCCACCGGACTCGCATCCGGTCGAGCTCGACCGGGCCGGCCTCGAGGAGCTCCTCCAGCGCTTCGAGGGCCGGGTGGCCGAGATCTCCCGCCACGTCGGGCTCTCGCGGCCCAAGCTGTATCGGCTGCTCTGGGCGGCAGACCTCGACCCGGCGCCGTTCCGCGCTCGGTGAGGGCCGTCCCGGCGATCGCCCGGGCACGACACGTGCGCCACTGACCGGCAGGCCCTCGCGGCGGCATGCGCGACGTCTCGAGCGAACGTTCGCGAACGGTACTGGACGACCGCCCCCGCTCGAACGGACCGTGCTGCACCGCTGCGCCGTGGGGCGGCAGGGGGTCGGCACGGCGCGTGCTCTCCCGGGCTCCGTGCAGCGTTCATGGCGCCTCATCGCCGGCGTGCTCGCTCTCGCCCTCGTGACGCCGGGTGGGGGCCACGCCGTGAAGCCTGACCCCGCCGCGCCCGTTTCCTCGGCGTTGGAGCCCGATTGGGGTCCGGGCTACCACAAGAGCTACCTCATCCCGGCGCTCGAGATCCCGGCCTTCCTCTTTCTCCTCAACAGGTATGACCGCGCCGTCTACGGCACCGACGTCTACGGCACGACTTGGAACACCGGCTGGCGACACGTCAGTCGATGGCACCTGGAAGTTGGACACGGACCCCTTCGGCATGAACATGATCATGCATCCGTACATGGGGTCGTTCAATTACGGCTTCGCGCGGTCAGCCGGCCTCAATTACTGGGAGTCGCTCGGCTATACCTTCGCGGCAAGCTTTGCTCTGGGAGACGTACGGAGAGACCGGACCGCCCTCCATCAATGATCAGATCATGACCAGCTTCGGCGGGTCTTTCCTGGGCGAGGCGCTCTTTCGGATGGCGAGCCTCGTCCTCGAGGACGGCAAGCCGGGGTTCTGGCGAGAGCTGGGCGCCGCAGGGCTCTCGCCGTCCACCGGCATCAACCGTCTCGCCTTCGGCAACCGGTTCAAGGCGGTGTGGGTGAGCAACGACCCGGCCACCTTCACGCGCTTGCGGCTCGGCGCGAGCCTGACCGAGCACCGGACGGACCAGGGCGTCGGGAAAACCGTTAATCTGCACCGAGGCGACGGGAGACTTCTCTATGGCCTACGGGCTCCCCGGGAAACCCGGCTACAGCTACGAGCGCCCCTTCGACTACTTCCATTTCGAACTCACCGCCGTCGCCAGCACGGGCAGCGGCGGCGACGCCTTCGAGAACATCATGACCCGCGGCCTCCTCTATGGAACGAAATACTCGGTTGGCGACGCCTATCGCGGGGTGTGGGGCCTCTACGGGAGCTACGACTACATATCGCCCGCGATCTTCCGCGTCTCGAGCACGGCCCTCTCGGTCGGCACCACCGCCCAGTGGTGGCTCTCGCACTGCGGTGGCGCTCCAGGGTTCGGCCCTCGGCGGCGTCGGTTTCGGCGCGGCCGGCACCACCGCCCCCGTGGGGAGCCCCGCCGAGGGTATACGCGACTACCACTTCGGCACCGTCCCCAGGGGCTGCTCGCGCTCCGCCTCATCTTCGGCAGGCGGCCATGCTCGACCTGACGGGGCGCGAGTACTATGTCAGCGGCGTGGGCTCCGACAACGGTCAAGGGATCGGAGACATATCTTCCGAGGGAACGCGTCGTTCACCGTGCGTGTTTACGGCCGCCACGGTATCGGCATCCAGTACGTCAGAATCGCGAACCGGGATGGTACTATGCCAATCTCCCCAACAGGCACCAGACGGTGGGAACCGTCAGTATCGCCTACAACTTCCTCGGCGACACCAAGTTCGGCGCCGTCGAGTGGCGCGACTTCTACGCCGACCCGGCTGACCGGTCTGAACGCCGGCAAATCCTCTCGTCGACGCGCGGGCCGGCCGTCTGCGGCGCCCGGCGGCCAGATGACGATGGATTCCCGGAGAGCGGGTCTCCGGGAATCCACGGTCGTCAGCCGAGCCTGTCGGCGGCGACGAGGGCCGGACTACCGTCGGCCATCGCGCAGCGCACGCCCGTCACCTTTCGTCGTCGTCTTCATCGAACGGATGACAGCTGAGCGGGCGGCACTTCGTGTGCAGCTGGATGTTGCCGCCGTCGAGATGGCCCGAAGCGCTGTAATGATTCGACAGCCGCAGGGTGAACTGGTCGTCGCGGCCGGGCTCGCCGCCGTCCACGACGTCCACCTCGTAGGTGTAGCCGGACTCGCCGCCGACCTCGGCGGTCCCCTCGATGTGGCGGGTCCTGGCGTCGACGACCGTGTAGGCCGTGACGCCGGTGCCCTTCACCTTCATGTCATTGGACTTCGAGCCCTTCGAGCCGTGGTCGACGTACTCCAGGTGGCCCCAGAGCTTCCCGTGCTTGATCCCGCCGGTCACCGCGAACGTGCCCTTCGAGCCGTCAGGCAGCTCGATCCAGCCGCCGCCGGTGACGACATCCCTGCATTCCGACCCCGGCGTTCCAGGGCTGCAGGCGGACAGCGTGACGCCGGTCCCCGTCACCGCCGCCTTCGCCAGGACTCGGCCGCTCAAGCTTCCTCCCGTGAAGGTGGCGGCTGCACCGGCGAGGAGGTTCCCCTGGAAGTTGGAGGTCGTCATGGTCGCGGCCTCCGCGACCCACCAGTACACGTTGCACGCCTGCCCGCCGCCGGACATGACCACCGAGAAGTTCGTGCCCGTCAAGGCGCCGGTCCCGCTGGTCCCGATCTTGAAGATCCAGACGCCGTTCGCGGGCCCGTCGAGCGTCAGCTGGCCCGTCAGCGTCGCCGCCGCGTCGAAGCAGTAGACACCGGGCGTGAGCGTCACGTTCGCGAGGGTGCCCGACAGGACTGCGCCGCACGGCTCGAGCGCGAGCGCAGCGTACGCGCCGAGGAAGTCATCGTAGGCCGTGATGGCGCTCGAGTCCCCCGCGTGGACCGTCCCGTTGATCGTGCAGTTGGTCTGGGTCACCGGGCCGCCCGGGGAGAAGGTGCCCACGTCCCCGTTGATGGTGGAATCCGTGCAGGTCACCGCCGGGCCGCCGAGGACCCCGTAGCTCCCCGCCGAGCCCATGGACGGCGCGGCTTGAGCCCTCGCCAGGATCGGCGCCGCGGAGAGCAGGGCGGCGAAGAAGGCGGCGGCGGCGGAGTCTTGACGTCGGTCCGTGGTGTGTCGTCGTTCGAATCACGTGTTCCCCCTGGATATCAACGCTGACATCCGGTCAATGCCTGAGATCGTTCGTTGACTGCGGCCTTCGTCCCGTTCCCCTTTGCGCGGCTGCACCTCCTCGGCCTCTCGCACGGCCACGGCTGCCTGCGGCTCGTCGAGCTGGAGCTCGGAGCGGCTACGGGGCGGGCGCGACCACGGTGCTGCCGTCGATGTTGACCGCGGTCTGCGCCAGCAGCCTGCCGTTGATCGACGCGCCCGTCCGCAGCGTGACCGCCGTTGCGGTCAGGACGACGCCCTCGCAGTGCGCCGTCGTGCCGAGATCCACGGCGCCGGAGACCTGCCAGAAGACGTTCTTCGGCAGGGCCCCGCCGGCCAGGTGGATCTTCGCGGCGCTGCTCATGGTGAGGTCCTGGGCGATCTGGAAGATCCAGACGTCCGTCGAGCTGCCGCTGAG
The DNA here is from genome assembly GCA_963739565.1 of uncultured delta proteobacterium. Lineage (GTDB taxonomy): Bacteria > Myxococcota > Myxococcia > Myxococcales > Anaeromyxobacteraceae > Anaeromyxobacter. Next base: position 22,835 of record CAVUBF010000005.1, read on the forward strand.
CGTGACGTCCGTCGGGATCAGCAGGCCGGTGCCCCACTTGTAGACGCCCGGGGCGAGGGTCATCCCGCCGATGTTCCCGGCGCCCAGCTCGGTGACGCCCGGGGCGCGCCCCGCGGCGTCGGTGAATGCGGTCTGCATGTCGCCGACGGCCGTCGTCAGGTTCGCAGGCGTGGGCGGCGCGTAGTCGGCTGCGTACGCCTTCCCGGTCACCTGCGGCGAGGTCGAGAACACGTTCGTCCCGTCGAGAGCCAATGCAAATCCCGTGATGGCTGCGGCGGCAGCGGGGCTGACGCCGAGGTTTCCCGTGACCGCGGAGGTCGGGACCGTCGAGATCCCGCTCTTCGCGAGGATCGCGTAGCCTCCGGCCGCTCCGAGGTTCACCGGAGAGGTGTTCGAGGTCCCACCGCCGGAGTCGCTGCCGCCGCACGCTGCGGCGAACGAGAGCGACAGCAGCAGGACGGCCGCTGCCGGCGTGACGAGGTGCGATTTCGCGTTCATCATGATCGTGACTCCCTGGCTGTGATCGCGTGGCGATCTTCACGGAAGGCGCTACCCGCCGACGGCGGAGGCCCCGTACACGTCACCGATGCCTCCTTCTGGAGCAATCGGCGGGCCAGCCCGCTCCCGCGCTCCGGCGCTGCGACGAGCCATTTCACGGTGAGCCAGCACGCCGGCGGCCCTGCCTCGCAGGTGCTTACTGACAGTGAGCCCGCGGGGGTTTCCCCCCGCGGGCCACTGCGATGCTGGTGCTCTGCCCGCGGTCATCCGCCGGGCACGACCACTCCTAAGGGAGGACGGTCGTGGGCTCGGACGAGCTGGCCTGGTAGGTATGCGCCGGGTCGACCAGACCGAACGAATCCCAGATGTAGCTCGTGGTGTACAGCTTGTTGGTCGGCGTTCCGCTCGGAACCCGGACCACGTGCACGGCATAGAGCGCCGTGTCGGGCTGCAGGACGACACCCGAGGTCATGGTGATCACCTGCTTGCCGGGCTCGGTCGACGAGCGTGTAGTCGGCGCCCTCGGTCAGGAGCGTGGCGGTGGCGTTCGACGTGTCCGAGACGACGACGCCCGTGACCGGATCCCGAATCGGGCTGGTGTCGAGGTAGATCATCGTCGAGGTCACCTCGAAGACGCCCGGGATCCCGAGGACGGTCGGGCTGACGAGGCCGAAGCTGTAAGTCAGCTTGTTGTGGCCCACGCCCTCGTTGGAGAGCTTCTCGACGTAGAGCACCGAGAAGTAGGTCACCTCCTGGCCCACGGCGACCGGATCAGCGAGGTCGACGAGCTGGGTCTGGAGCGCCGAGAAGGCCGGGACCGAGACACAAGCCGAGGCCTCCCTGGTCACGGCGTTGCTGCTCGTGACGGTTGCCGTGTCGCAGTAGTCGCCGCTGACGGCGCCGAGCGCGATGCGGCTCACGACCGTGAAGGTCAGGCTCTCGCCTGCCAGGATGTCGACCGTAGAAGCCGTGACGACGTTGTTGGCGAGCGTGCCACCTGCGCCGTTCAGGCTCGAGCTCACGTAGATGGCCCGGACGTTGGCAGCCGAGTTGAGGCCGAGCAGGTCGCTGATGACGACGTTCCTCGCGGTGGCCGTGCCGCTGTTGTGGACGACGATGGTCGAGGTGTAGGTGGCGCCCGGAAGAACGCTGGCCGGTGCGTCGGCCTTCGTGATCGTGAGGTTGGGCGTCGCCACGGTCAGGCAGGCGCTGTCCGAGCCGATGCCGATGTTCGTCCCGGGAGCCGCGGTGAGGGTGGCCGTGTCGCAGTACGTTCCGTCGGCCGAGCCCGCGACCGCGAAGAGCAGCGTCACGCTGTCCCCTGCGGCGAGGGTGCCGGCGAGGGTGGCGTCGAAGCCGCCGGAGGCGTTCGGCGTCCCGGACGAGACGCTGACGAGCTGGTACTTCGTCAGGTCGCCGCTCGTGAGCGCGTCGTTGACCTCGACGCCCGACGCGTCACCCGTGCCGGAGTTGATCACCCGGACGCGCAGCTTGGCAGGCACGTTGGCCGCGACGGTCCGCGTCTTGCCGAGGCTCGTCGTGTTGTCGTCGGCGACGAAGTCCTTGACGATCGACAGATCCGACTCGAGGGCGGTGAAGCACGCCTGCGCCTTGAGATCGACCGGGGTCCACGTGTGGGTGGCGCTGCTGAACGAGAAGACCTGAGCCTCGTTGCAGTAGGTGCCGGGCGCCGTGACGGTGGCCGTGAACGTCAGGGTCTTCGCGCTGCCCGGAGCCGCGACGCACGCCAGCGGGGCGTTGATCGCGTTCGCGCCCAGGGTCACCGCGCCGGTCCGGGCGAGCGCCCTGCCCGAGATGCTGGCGCCCGAGCCCACCGTGATGCTCGCCTGCGCGAGGATGTTCCCGGTGAAGAAGCTGTTGGTGCCGAGCGTCGCCGAGCTGCCGAGCTGCCAGTAGACGTTGCAGGGGCTCGCGCCGTTGATCAGGCTGACGGAGGCGCCGGCTGCCGTCGTCAAGGTGGTGCCGACCTTGAAGACGAACTCGGCAGCGGGGTCACCCTGCGCGTCCAGGACGAGCGGTCCCGTGAACGCGGCCGACGAATCGTAGCAATACACGCCCGGCGTGAGGGTGGCGCTGCCGAGGGGGGTGTTCAGGGGCGCCGTGCAGGCCCTCGAACCGAGGTTGACGTAGGCGGCCGTGAGGGCGACCTGCGCCGCCACGGCGGCGGCGTCGTTGTTGTGGATCGTGCCGTTCAGCACGGTCCCGTTCGGCGGGCCGCCGAAGCCCTGGACCGCCGAGCCCGCGCTGACGCCCACGTTGCCGCTCACGATGCTCGGGCCGGTGTTCGTCACCGTGGAGTTGGCCAGGACGGCGAAGTTCCAGGCATTGCCGAGCAGCTGCGTGTTCTGGGGCGGGGCAGGGTTGAACTGAGAGGGCAGCGGGAAGGAGTAGGTGAAGCCATCGCCGACGGGCGTGGCGCCCGGAGGAAGTGCGCCGAGCCCGTAGCTCGCCCCTGCGCCCGACGCCAGGATGTCGCCGAGATCGACGTTCGTGGCATCACCCGTACCGACGTTCCTGACGGTGACGGTCCAGGTGACGGTGCCCGAGCCCCCGGCGAGGTTCACGATGTCCGTGTCGACGGTCTTGATGATCTCGATCGACGGCGCGGGTGCGAAGGTCTTGTACAGGATCTGCTTTCCAATCTCCTCGCCGTCGATGGTCGCCACGGCCACGATGCGGCCCGCGGCGTCCTTGTCCGGCGAGAAGAGCGTCACCCAGGTGAACCCGTCGGCAAAGGGAGTGCCAATCCCGGTCTGGTTGTAGAGCGGGTATTCGCTCGCGATGAGCGGGAACCGCTCCGCCTCGAGCCGGGCGTTGTTGGTGCGCGTATCGGCCTGGTCGTCGAAGACCCCGTACGCGAGCGCGACCCGGTTGTCATCGGACGTCCCGAACTGCATGCTGTTGATCCTTCCGGACCACCACTGGTCAATCTCCCAGCGGACGTCCGCGCCGATCACGGGCCGGATGATCCCCGTGGCGTCCATGAAGCCGACCCACGCGGCGGCGAGGTTCTGGGTGAAGCTCGGCGCGGACTCCGTCTGCTCGCCGACGAGGGGCTTGCCGGGACCCCCGACGGTGATGGAGGTCAGCTCGCTGGGGAGGATCCCCAGGGGCTGGTCCTGGAGCCAGGCGTAGAAGAAGAACTGGCCGGACTGCAGGCTGATGGAGTCGAGCGGAACGAGGTTCCCCTGATCGTCGCGATACACCGCGCGGGGCGCCTCGGAGATGATCGGCGTCGCCTGGAGGACCAGAGAGATGGTCGAGGTCTGACCTGCGACGACGTTGATCTGGCTGGTCGCGTCGACGAATCCAGGCGCGGTCGCCTTCGCCGTGTACTGACCCGGCGCCAGCCCGGAGAGGAGCTGGTTACCGGTGAAGGCCTGAGTGAAGCTCGCCGGCCCCGTCACGGCCACTGCGGCCGACGCGGGCGTGACGTTGACATTGAGGGAACCGGTCGTCGCCGGGATCGCCTGGAGGACGAGGATCAGAGAGATGCTCGAGGTCTGACCTGCGACGACGTTGATCTGACTGGTCGCGCCGACGAATCCAGGCGCGGTCGCCTTCGCGGTGTACTGACCCGGCGCCAGCTCGGAGAGGAGGTGGTTACCGGTGAAGGCCTGAGTGAAGCTCGCCGGCCCCGTCACGGCCACTGCGGCCGACGCGGGCGTGACGTTGACATTGAGGGAACCCGTCGTCGCCGGCGGGGGCGCGACGGTCGTCGTCGTCGTCGTGTCCTTCCCCGCGCACCCGGAGAGCGCTGCCGCGCATGCGAGGGCCACGAGGCACCCGCCGATCCGGTTGACGGGAGAACTGCGAAGCGTTCGTGAGGATCGTTCCATTTCGTGCCCCTTTGCTGGTGGGTATTCCCTGCGAGACGAGCTGTTGCCCGGGGTCGGTACGCACCGACCGTGCCACGCCCCCGGAGTGGATCGAAGGGCAGGGTTCGCGCGTAGGGGACGCGCCTTCGGATGCGACGAAGCGTCTTCGACCGAACGCGCGCGCCTTGCTTTCACGCCCGCCTGTCGGATGCGCGCCTTTCACCCGAAGGCGAAGCCGCGATCACCCTGGCGTCGAAACGTCCGCCGCGCCCGAGCAGCCAGAGACCGTCCGCGGACGTCCGTGGACGGTCGCGAACGTTCGGGCGAGAACGCTTCACCTCGCCGCGTGCGATGCCTGCTCGGCGAGCTTCGCGACCACGTGATCGGCGATGCGCGTCACGCCCGCGTGCAGTGCCTGCGAGAGCGCGTCCACCACCGCCCGCGCCCGGTCGGCCTCCACGCCTTCCGCGACCGGCTGCTCCACCGTGATCGTCTCCTGGAGGAGGCAAATCCGGTCGTCGCGCAGCACCATCCGCGCCTGCATGCGCGCCGTTCGCGACGGCTGGACCTCCTCGAACGCGATCAGCTCCACCTCGAGGGTGATGGCGCGGCCGGAGAGCGCTTCCACCACCCCGCGCTCCTCGAAGAGTGCACGAGAGAGGGCGCGGCGAAGGTAGATCTCGGGCCGCTCGGTCCAGCGCCGGTCCTCGGCATAGAAGAACTCCCGGGCGGAGTTGCGGGACACCATCCGCTCGCGGAGGTGTGACCAGCCCTCGACCCGGCCGAGCCGGAGCTGCAGGTCGGAACGGACCGGGGCCGCGGCCGCGTCGCCGTCGTACTCGGGCGTGAAGTATCGCGGCACGAGCGGCTCGCTCTTGCCGAGCAGCGCACAGCCCGTGAGCGCCATGGCGCCGAGGAACGACAGCAGCGTTGCCCTCAAGGGCGCACCCTCGCCTTTCCCTTGAGCAACATGTCGGGATCGCGCTGCAGCGCCTCGGCGAGCTGGCGCACCGCCACCGCGGCCTCGCGCAGGTCGCGCCCGGTCTCGTTCAAGCTCGCCTCGAGCCGCGGCGTGGCGACGTCGCTCAGCGAATCGGAGGACCGCTGCACGCTCGCGAGCATGCCGTCGTTCCCGTCGAGGCGCTCGAGCACTCGATTCATCCTCACCAGCGCCACGTTCGCGCCCTTCAACACCGCCGTTGCGTCGCGCGAGAGCTCGGCCACCGGGACCTGGTCGAGCTCGTCCTGCAGGCGCGCCAGCAGGTGGTGGGTGTCGTCGAGCGTCGTCCCGGCCTTGCCGGGCAGGCCCCGCCGGTCCACGTCGTCGAGGATGAGGTTCATCCTGGCGATCACGCCGCCGACCTCGTCCGCGAGGACGGGGATCCGGTCGACCGCGCGCACCACCGCGTCCTCCAGGTTCTTCATCGTCGAGGGCGTGGCGGGGATGTTGTTGTCGGGCACTGGAAACGGCAGCACGGGCGGCGGCGCGCCTCGGGTATCGAAGAAGTCGATCTGCAGGTACTGGTTGCCGGTGACTCCGGCCGAGGCGATCTGGATGCGCAGGTCGGACGGCAGCGAGATCTTCGTCTCCTTGCCGTCGCTCGTGCCGGCGAGCCCCAGCCGCTTCAGCACCGCGACCCCGAGCGTATAGGTGATCTCGACGTGACGCCGGTCCGGCGCGACGTCGATGGCGGAGACCTTGCCGAGCTTCATGCCGCGAAAGTAGACCGGCGATCCCACCTCGAGGCCGGTCACCGCCTCGTCGAGATAGGACGTATACGTGACGGTGACGATCTGCAGGCTCTGCGCGGTGAGCGCGACGGCCGCGATCAGGCTGACCAGCAGCGTCCCCACCACGAAGGCGCCGAGCTTCCAGCGATTCGTCGGCGCGGTCATGACGTCACCTCCTGTGAAGCCCGGTTGAAGAAGGAGCGAACGCGGGGATCCTCGCTGGTGTCGCGCAGGACGCGCGGATCGCCGCGGGCGATGATGCTCCGGCTGTCGCGGTCGAGCATGATGCAGCTCTTGCCGATCTTGAAGATGCTCGCGAGGTCATGAGTGACGACGACGAAGGTCAGGCCGAGCTGCGCGTTGAGGCCGAGGATCAGGTCGTCGAGCTCCGCCGCCGAGACCGGATCGAGGTCGGCGGAGGGCTCGTCGAGGAAGAGCAGATCCGGCTCCAGCGCCATCGCCCGCGCGATCGCCGCGCGCTTTCGCATCCCTCCCGACAGCTCGTTCGGCATCTGGTCCTCCGCGCGCTTCAGGCCCACCAGGCGCAGCTTGGCCGCGACGATGCCGCCGATGGCGTCGAGCGGAAGCTCGGTCCATTCCTGCAGCGGCAGCGCCACGTTCTCTCCCACCGTGAGCGAGCCGAGCAGAGCGCCCGACTGAAACATCACGCCGAACTGCGGCCGGCCGATGATGGCCTGGGTGGGCTCGAGGCCGTCGATGGTGATGCTGCCGCCGAGCGGCTCGTCGAGGCCCACCAGGTACCGCAGCATGGTCGACTTGCCGCAGCCGCTACCGCCGAGGATCACGAAGATGGAGCCTCGCTCGATCTCGAAGGTCGCGTCCTTCTGCAGGACCGTCCCGTCCCAGCCGAAGGTCAGATCGACCACCTTGACCAGCGGGTCGCTCATAGGCCCGCCACCCGGAAGATGACCGTGATCACGGCGTCGGCCAGGATGAGCGTGAACAGGGTGACGACCACCGATGAGGTGGTGCGGCGCCCGACGCCCTCTGCCCCGCCGGTCGTGGCGAGGCCTTGCTGGCAAGCGATCAGCGCGATGACGACTGCGAAGACCACGCTCTTGATGACCCCCGACGAGATGTCCCAGAGCGTGACGACACGCGCCGTCTCGTTGAGGTAGCCGCGGGCCGTCAGATCGAGGGTCGAGACGCCAACGACGAGCCCGCCTCCCACGCCGGCGAGGTCGGCCAGGAGCGCGAGCATCGGCACCACGACGATCAGCGCGAGCGTGCGCGGCAGCACGAGATAGCGCATCGGCCCGAACCCCATCGTGCGGAGCGCGTCGATCTCCCCGTTCACCTGCATGACGCCCAGCTCGGCCGCGAACGCCGCGCCCGAGCGGCCGCAGACGACGATCGCGGTCATCAAGGGACCGAGCTCTCGGCAGACGGTCACGCCGATCAGGTCGGCGACGAAGATGTTGACGCCGTACCGCTTGAGCTTCGCCGCGGACTGGAACGCCATCGCGAGGCCGATCAGGAAGTTGATCAAGAGAGTGATCGGGACTGCGTCGGCGCCCGCGCGCTCCATCGTCGCGGGCAGCTCACGCCAGTTGGCCGAGCGGGGCGAGCGCAGGAGCTCCGCGCCCGAGGCCACCATCTGCCCGACGAATGCGAGCACGAGCTGCAGCTCGCGCACGATGGCGACGGTGGCCCGGCCCAGCTGATCGAGCGTCCCCAGCGGCCGGCGGGACCTGAGGCGCGCCACCGCGTTGTCGCCGCCGTAGAGGTGGATGATCTGCCGCACGTGCGCGTCGGCTGCCACGAACTCGGACTTCACGCCGCGCCGGTGCAGCTCGGCGCGAAGGCAGGCGAGCAGCGCCATCGCGCCGCCGTCGATGCGCTGCACGGCGGACATCTCGAAGTCGAGCGTTTGGCCGCGGGATGCGCTCGTCTCGAGGCGACGCAGCTCGGTCCAGAGCGGCGCGGCCTCGGCGAGGCTCAAGCTGCCGCGGAAGCGGAGCTCGCCCTCGTCCGCGCTGGTCCGCACGTGCTCGATTGCGAATGCCGGCGGCATCGTGACCTCGACTCGGCGCCGCCGGCATCGCTCTACTTCCCGAGGACCTTCTTGACCTCGCCGAGCTTCTCCCGAGCCTTGCCCGCGAGCTGCTGGTCCTTCCCTTCATTCTCGAGCTTGTGCTGGCCGGTGACGATCCCGGCGACCTCCTTGATCGTCCCCTTCAGGTTCTCGAGCTTGCCCTTCGCCTGGTCCTTGGTGCTCTGCTTCATGGCTTTCCCTCTCGCGCGTCGGCGCTCGAAGCACCGGCGGCATCCTGATCAGCCTGATGGCTGCGATCTTGACTACGCTCATCTCGTCTCTTTCTGATCATTGCGCGCTCAATTCAGTTGTCCGGTCGCAGCGTCCAGCGCGGCCTTCGTCCTCCTGCTCTGCTTCCTGATCATCTCGGTGCGCAGGTTGGAGATGCGAGGGTTGGAGATGGGATCGAAGGGCATGCGGCCGCGCCGGCCGCGCGAAAGGAGTGGAAGAACGAGGAGCGCGGCAGCCACGGCGACGAGGATCCAGAGCATCACGTCTTTACCGTGAAGCACGCCGCGGGCCGAGGGCGCTCCCGGCGAACGCGGGCCTAACCGCCTGATATGCCGGGGTCGTCGTTCGAGGGACGGCGGCGCTCGCCCGTTCGCGAACGTTCGCGAACGCCACGCGACCGGGGCACGGCGGAGGGAGGGGGCTCGGCGCCGCGCGCGCCCGGGGCCGGTGCGCGAAAACGAATGAGCCCGGCGCCGTGAGGCGCCGGGCCCGGAATGCCCTCGACGGAGAAGCCGTCTAGCGGGAGCTGGTGGTGATCGCGTGCGAGAACGGATGGTAGCTGAACTTCTGGCCGCCCACGCTGGCCTCGGCCATGACGCCACCCTTCGCGAGGGTGAAGACGCTCACGCCGTCCACGTACTTGGCGTTCGCCGACGCGCCGGCGGCAGCGGCCACCGCGCTCACCTGGGCGGCCATCGCGAACTCACCCTTCTTGAAGTCCGCGAGCGACTTGCCGGTCTCGAAGAAGATGACCTCGGTGTAGGCCTGCCCGCCGAGCTGGAGGCCGACCGTCAGCTGCGTGAGGGTCGCCTTGCCGATGGCGACGCCCTTCTCGTACAGCACGCCCGTCCCGTGCGCGCCGCCGATGCCGACGCCGCCCTTCCCCACGGTGGCGAACACGGCGTAGCCGGCCGCGCCGTTGAAGAGGCGGGTGAGACCGGGATCGGCTCGCTCGAGCTCCCCGATGGCGTGGCGGGCCTCCTTCAGGCCCGCCTCGTCATGCCTGGCGGACTTCTTGGCCTTGTTGCCGGCCTGCTCGGCCTTCTGGCCGGCCTTCTCCGCCTTCTCTCCGGCCTGCTCGGCGTTCTCGCCGGCCTTGATGGCCTCCTCGCCCGCCTTCTTCGCGCCGGCAGCGGCCGAGTCGTCGGCGAACGCCAGGGCCGCGGGCCCCATCAACGTGACCGCGACGAGCGTACTCAGGATCTTTGTCATGTGAACACTTCCTTGCAGTGAAGTCGTGGGCGCTCGCGCCTGCTCGGGCGCCCGGGTCGTGAGGCCTGCTGCACCGACAATCGGCGCGGTCAGGCAACGGGCCCCACCGACTTGCACGGAGCGTCGAGGCGGCGCCACGCCATTCGGGAGCGCAGCGCATGATCAGCGGGTCGCGTTCTGCGCCGCCTGTGGCGGTCGGTCACGGTCGCGCAGCGCGAACGGGTCAACGGATCGTCGCATCGGCCCTCGTCCGAGAACGGTCGCGAACGTTCTCGAACGCTCGGCGCCGTCCCCCGGGGCGGCCGCGGCAAGCCTATCGGGCGGTTGACTGGACGACGCGACGGCACGGGGCGTGCTGAGGGAATGATCATCTGAAGGGAGCCAACATGCTGTGGACTCTCGCACTCATCCTGTTCCTGCTCTGGGCGGTCGGTCTCGTCACCTCCACCACCATGGGCGGCTTCATCCACCTGCTGATCGTGGCTGCCGTCGTCGTGGTGCTGGTCCGCGTCATCCAGGGCCGCAGCGTGGTCTGACGACGGACGCCGACGTGGAGTCGCTCGAGAGGGCTCCGGGCAGGTCATCTCAGAGATAGGGGGAGAGCAGCTTGGCCGCGCCGTCGCGCAGCCGGGCTGGGAGGCTCCGTCCATCCACCTCCTCCATCGTCACCGCGCGCGACCTCGCGAAGCAGTCCTCGAAGTGGCGCGCCAGCGCCCCGGTGGTCGCCGCGTCGTGGACCTCGAGGTCGAGCTCGAAGTTGAGGCGCAGGCTGCGCGGGTCGAGGTTCGCGGAGCCGATGAGGCTCCACTCGTCGTCCACCAGGAGGAGCTTGGTGTGGACGAACGGGGGCGGCTGATAGCGGACCTGGATCCCGTAGGGGAGGAGCTCCCAGAGATAGGACCGCGTGGCCCAGTGCATGAAGAACAGGTCCGTTCGCCCGGGGAGCAGCAGGCTCACCTCCACGCCACGGAGCGCGGCGGTGCCCATGGCGGCGGTCAGCGCCCGGTCGGGGATGAAGTAGGGCGTCATGATCTGCACCTTGCGGCGGGCGCAGGCGAGCGCGCCCAGCACGACCCAGTGCAGCTCTCGGAACTCCTCGTCGGGTCCGGCGTCGATGACCCGCGCCGCGCAGCCTCCGGCCACCGGGATCGGCGGGAAGCACCGCGGGTCGTCGTGGAGCTCGCCGGTAGCGAAGAACCAGTCCTCGAGGAACACGCGCTGGAGGTCGGCGACCACCGGGCCATCCACCCTGAAGTGGACGTCCACCACCGGCCCCCGCGGGCTGGCGCGTGAGGTCAGGTGGCGATCGCCGATGTTCATCCCGCCCGTGAAGCCGTGGAGCCCGTCGGTCACCAGGATCTTCCGGTGGTTGCGAAGGTTGATGGACGCGCCGCGGTGCAGCGGGAGGAAGCGGCCGATCCGGGCGGCCGTCCGCCGCAGGAGACGCCGCGCCGATGGCCGCGCGTACGTCGCGCCGAGGCCGTCGATGAGGAGACGCACGTCCACTCCGCGCGCCGCCGCCGCCGCAGAGCGCCTCTGCGAAGCGGAACCCGGTCTCGTCGCCGTCGAAGATGAACGTGGACAGGTGGACCGAGTGCCGTGCCGCCGCGATCGCCTCGAGCATGGCGGGGTAGGCCTGCTCGCCGCCGTGGAGCGGGACGACGCGGTTCCCGCCCGAGAAGCGGCCGATGCGCTGACCCGGTCGATGAGTCGGCGGAGCGGGACCAAGTGACTCCGCGAGGTCCGCGGCGGGCAGCGCCACCGCGGAGGCGGCGCCAAAGGCCCCGTGCCCGTGAGGCGGCGCCCGGCGGCCTGCCACTGGAGCGCAGTCCGGCGTACGCGATTCACGCCGAAGACGAGGTAGAGCGACGGGCCGAAGAGCGGCATGAGGAAGCAGACGGCGATCCAGCCGAGCGCCGATCGTCGGATCGCGCTTCCAGGCCAGGGCGTGGCCGGCGGACACCACGGACGGTGCCGCGACGGCGAGGACGGCGCTCCCCAGAGCACGGCGCTCACGCCAGCCTCCACGGGATGAGAACGCGCACTCTCAAGCTTCCCCCATCGCAGAGTGAGCGTAGCGCGTTGCGGAGCGGCGCGGACGAGGCGCGGCGGGGTCCCGTCGGGGGATGGCGGCACCCACGGCGCGTCGGATGCCGCCGCCTTCACGGACCGTGGCTCGCGCGACAAGGGCTCCCACTGATCCAGCGTGGTGGTTGGCCCGAGCGATGCGTACGTGAGTTGCAGACGCAGTCCACGAAGGGAACAGGTCCCATGCGCAACTCAGGAAGCCTCTCTGCCCTGCTCGTTTCCGGTGTCTTGACGTTCGCACCCGTCACGGGGTTCGCGGCTCAGGCATCCCCGGCATCCCCCGGCGACGTCGGCGGCGGCGACGACCCCGGCGGACCCCACGATCGCCCCGAGTCGGCGCCCGCGCCCTCTGCCACCCCCGCGTCGGATTCCGAGCAGTACGCTTCGCGCGAGGCCGGAGACCAGTCCGTGGCGGAGTTCCAGGGCGGGACTCGGTGACGATCGTCGGCAGCACCCTCGCCATCGTCCTCCTGGTCGTCCTCGTGGTCATCCTGCTGTGACGAGGCGCGCCGCAGCGCTCGCAATCGTCGGCCTCGCCGGCTGCGTCTCGTCCGCCGGACGTTCGCGAGCGTTCGATTCGACCCGACTCACGACCAATCCGGAGTGGATCGTCGCGGCGCCGACGCCCGTCGTGCGTCAAGAGGGCTCGAAGGACTGCGGGGCCGCCTCGCTCGCGATGGTCGCGGGCCGCTGGCGCGTGGACCTCTCCCTCGAGGGGGCGGAGGCGGCCTTGCCCGTGGCGGCAACGCGGGGCGCCCGGCTCGGCGATCTCCGGGACGTGGCGCGCGCGCACGGTCTCCAGGCGTTCGCGATCGCGGGCGATCACGACACGCTCGTCCACGAGCTTCGCGCAGGGCGTCCGGTGATCGTCGGGCTCCTCCTCCAGCACGGTCCCAGGCGAGCGCTGAGCCACTACGAGGTGATCGTGGCGGTGCACGCCGTCGATGGCCGGTTCGTGACCATCGACCCGGCGACCGGGTCGCGCGTTCGCAGCTGGGCGGATCTGGATGCCGAGTGGCTTCCGGCGGGCCGGCCGGCGCTGGTCGTGGTGGGCGCGGCGAAGCCCTGAGGCCGGGGGTGGCGCGAGGTGTGCAGGCCTCACGGGCGAAAGGAAGTGCTCCATGAAGAGGCTCTTGTGCATGCTCGTCGCCTTTGCGCTCGGTGGGTGCTTCGCGACGGTCGGAGACGACGGACGGGCCCGCGGACGGGCTGACTTCACGCTGACTTTCCCCGAGGTGCTGCCTCCGCTCGTCATCGTGCAGCCCGGCGTCAGCGTCGTCAGCGACTACGAACACGAGGTCTTCTATGCGGACGGCTACTACTGGGTGCGCCAGGATGGGACCTGGTATCGCTCACAGGACCACCGCCGCGGCTGGACCCGGATCGAGCCCCGAAGCGTCCCCGCCCCAATCGCGCAGTCTCCGCCTGGCCGTTACCGGCACTACCGGGGTGATGAGCACCAGGGGAACGACCCCGGACACGGGGGACACGGCGGGCAAGGCGGGCGATGATCGCCCTTGGGGATGACCAGACGCGATTCTCACAGAGCCTCGGCCACGAAGCGCCACAGCTCCTCGAACTCGCGCCGGCCGAAGCCCGCGCCCGACTTGAAGAGCGTCGTGTTCCAGCGCCACTCGAAGTGGCCGATGACGTCCAGGTGGTCGGCGAGCACGATGCGCGCGGCGTGGCCGCCGAGCGTCTGGGACGAGGCGGGCACGATGCCGTCGTTGGCGCGCGGAGCGTCCTCCACCGCCTCGCGCTCGGTTCCGGGAGGGCACGCGGCGATCCAGGGCCCCTTGGGGAAGCGCTCGGGCCGGAAGTCGCTGCGCGCCGCGGCCGCGTAGCAGAGGGCGTACACCAGCTGGCGGTCGAGGGCGTGGAGGCCCACCCGCGTGCACGAGGGCCTGGGGGCGACGGTCACGATCTCCACCAGCCGCGCCCCGTGGTCGCCGAGGCGCTCGTTGAGCGTCGCCATCCGCTCCGGCGCGAGGTCATGCAGGATCCGGGTGTCGGACATGACCATCCCGCGGAAGCGCTCGATCTGGCGCGCCGTCTCCTCGTCCATGCCGGCGAGGAGATCGATGACCTCGTTCACGCGGGGCCGCGGCCTCACCGCCTGGAAGAGCGTGTAGGCCAGGCCGAGCCCGGGCAACCCCAGCCGCTGGGTCACCCGCCCGGCGTCGGCCATGATGGTCGCCAACGACATCCCTTCCAGCACCAGCCGGGGAAGGCCGCTCATGAAGCTCTTCGCGATGGGCGTGCCGTGGTGAGGGGCCGAGAGCGTCACCACCGTGCCGAGGTGCCGCAGGAGCTGCGGCCGCAGCTTGCGGTCCTCTCCATGGAAGCGGTAGCGGGGGTTCGCGAGCAGCCGCGCGTCGAGGCCGCCGGTCGAGTGGCCGATGAGGTGGATGCGCGGACGCCGCGTCCCTTCGTCTCGCCGCGCAGGAGCGCGCCGCCCAGGCGCTGCAGGACGGCGTCCTGCAGGGTCCGCACCCGCGCCTGGAGCGAGCCCATCGGCGGCGGCTCGTGCACGTGGATGCGCCCGTTCAGCTCCGGCCGCGCGGCCACCATCGCCTTGATGACGTGGTCGAAGTAGACGATGTGCGGCCGCCCCTCGCGACCGAAGGAGCCGAAGCCGAAGAAGCCCGGCACGAGGAGAACCTGGTCCCCGGCGCGCACCGCTGGAGTATCGCCCCGTCGGGCCACGAGACGGGCGGGCTTGTTCGGGTGCTCGCCGCGGGGGACAACGGGGACGTCTCGATCGAAACGCGCCATCCGCCAGGCGGGAAGGGGCGTCAGCGCTGCAGCCGCCGGCCACCGCCACCCGATGATCTCCGGGGGGTCAATCCCGTGCTCGTGCGCGTGCAGCCGGCACTCGATCTGGCGGTTGCGGAACCGCTCCTTGGCGTGGGCGCCGGCGCTGCGCAGGCGGGGAACGCGGTCGATGACGTCCATCGCAAGGCTGAACCGGTCCACCTGGTTCTCGATGGCGAGCCCGAGCGGCGTGTTGATGCTCCCCTTCTCCTTGTAGCCGCGCACGTGCAGGTTCGCGTGGTTCTTGCGGCGGTACGCGAGCCGGTGCACGGCGTCGACCACCCACGCCGCCGTCCTGCTCCGGTCGGTCGTCACCCGGGGGCCGCCCGCCGCGTTCGCCGCCCGGTCCAGCTCGACGCCGAGCCAGGCCGCGTCGCGGCACGCGCGCTTGCGGATGGCGACGGCGTTCTCGCCGGTGGGCCCGCGGGCGGTCGGGCGCAAGGAGGTCTCACGGCGCGCCGGCGCGCCTCTACTCCGCGGTGAAGCTCGGCTACGAGATGGTGAAGTACGTGCTGTACGTGAACTTCCTCCCCGAGCGGCCCGGCGGCTACTGGGAGGATCAGGGGTACGAGCGGTTCGCCGGGGCGTGACGGCACCTTCCAGTTCCGCAGGAGTGGCGGGCCCAATCAAGGTTTCGTCCGGCGAGCCGGGCGCCGTGCCGAAGGGCCGTTTACCCGAACGACCTCGTGCGCAGAGACGCAGCCGCGTCCAACGATAGGGACTCGCGGCGCTCGTGCCGCGCGAGTCGGTTTCGCGTCCGGGAGGCAATATGCGGAGAGGTGCCTGCTCTTTGCTCGCAGTGCTCGGAGTCGCGGCAGCCGCGTGTGGCGGCTCGAGCACCGCGCCCGCGCCGGCCCGCGCCGCGCCGCGCCCGTACCGCAGGGCCCCGGGTTCTTGATCACCATCTCGGGGATGGCGTTCTCGCCGCTCAATCTTCATGTGCCGCCGGGCGCGACGGTGACGGTCCTGAACCAGGACGGGATCCTCCACTCGGTCACCAGCGAGTCCAGCCCGAACGCGTTCACGCCGGGCTCGGTGGGCGGGGTGTCGTTCGACACGGGCCAGTTCACCGGCACGAAGACGTTCACCATCCCCGGGACCGCAGCGAGCGGGACGGTCATCCCCTACTTCTGCACCTTTCATCGGAACACGATGGCGACCCCGAACGGCTCGATCACCATCGACCCGAGCGCGGTCGCGAACCATGGCCCCCGGCGGAGGTGGAGATGGCGGCGGCGGGGGCGGTGGCGGCATGCCCGGCTACTGACCCAGCTCACCGGGCGAGGGCGGCCGCGGTCCGCCGCGGGCTCGCTACTGCACCACGAGCGTCCCCTTCATCGCCGCGTGATACCTGCAGAAGTACGGGAACCGGCCCTTCGTCCTGGCGGTGATCCGCCTCGTCTGGCCGGAGTCGATCCGGCCCGTTTCGAAGCTCTTCCGGTCGTCGGCTGTGGCGGTATGGGCGACGAAGTCCGTGTTCTTCCACTCGACCACGAGCTCCGGACCGTCCGCGAGGAAGACCCCGAACCGGATCGACGAGGAGCCCGCGTTGAGGACCAGGATCCGGTCTGCCATGCTCACCCCCCGTGACTGTCAGGTCGTCGCGAGCGTGGGAGGATCGGCGAGCGGAGCGTCGCGCGGCAGCGTGACCTCGAAGGTGGTACGTTCGTTCGAGCTCTGCACCCTGACCTCGCCTCCGTGAGCCCGTGCGATCTCCCGGGCGATGAAGAGGCCCAGCCCGAGGCCCTCCTTCCGCGCCGCCGAAGCGCCTTGCGCCGCCATTCGCTTGAGCGGCTCGAAGAGGGCCGGGAGCGCCTCGGGGGAGATGGAGCCGGCGTTGTGGACCCGCAGGCGCACGGTCGACTCGTCGGTCCCGTCGACGTCCACCGTGATTGGCTCACCCTGCGTCCCGTGCTGCACCGCGTTCCCGGCGAGATTCGACACGACCTGGGCGAGGCGGTCGGCGTCCCAGGTGCCGATGAGGTCCCCGGCGGCCTGGACGACCAGGTTCGCCTGCGGGTTCGCGTCCTCCAGCTCCTGTACCGCCTGCCGGCACAGCTCGCCGAGGTGCACGCGCCCGAGGTGGAGTGGAATGCCCTGGCCCCGGCGAACCCGCGCGAAGTCGAGGAGCTGCTCGATCATGCGCTTCATGCGGTCGCCCGAGGACAGGATGCGGCCGGCGGGACGGATCGCGCGCGCGTCGGGTGAGCCGCGGACGATGACCTCTGCGGCCATCATCATCGCGCCGAGCGGCGTCCGCAGGTCGTGGCCCAGGATGCTCACGAACAGGTCGCTGAGCTGCACCGCGCGCTCCAGCTCGCGGTACAGGTCGCGCATCTGATACTGGCGACGGCGCGCACGCACGGCCGAGCGAACGCTGCTGAGGAGGAGCTGACCGGACACCGGCCGCGCCAGGAGGGTGACGTTCGCGCGCTCGAAGAAGCGAGTGGAGACGCGAGGAGCCTTCGAGCGCGCCTCCTGGAGGAGGAGCACGGGGATGTCCGACCACGGCTCCTGAGCCTCCAGCGCTGCGAGCAGCCCCTCCGCGCCGGAAGGCGAGAGCGCCTCCTGAGCGACGACCGCGGCGCCGGCTCCCGAGGCGATGCCGGCCAGCAGCGCCCGAAGATCCGCGCAGGCCTCGCTCGTCATCCCGTCCGCGACGAGCCGTCCGCACACCATCGGGGCGTCCCGCCCGGTCGGGGCCAGGACCAGCACGCGCTCGGGCGCGGAGGTCATCTGCGCGGCTCGCCTTCGCCTCCGCCTGGCACGTCCTTGAGGTAGACGGGACTGCCGGAGAGCACGCCCCGCACGTTGACCAGGGGCGGCCCGACCCGCAGGCCACCCACTCCGAACTGAAGCTCGCGGATCGTGCGCTCGTGACGCCCCGTGCGCTTCTTCACGACCGAGATCGCCTGCTTCACCTCTCCGGCCACCTCGAAGTACCGGAGCAGGACCACCGTGTCCGCCACGTAGCTGATGTTCACGGGTGCGTCCGGGGCGCCGAAGAAGCCATGCTGTGCGAGCGTAAGGATCGTGGCGATGCCCTTCTCCGACAGGAAGGCGAGCAGCTCGTGCAGGTGCGCCGAAAGGAAGCGCTCCTCGGGCAACGCGTTCAGGTACCCATTGATGCTGTCGAGCACGACGATGCGGGCGCCCTCTCTCCACCTGGGCGCGGATCACGTGCGTGAGCTCTCCCGGCGTGAACTCGGCGGGATCGATGGGCAGGAGGCGTACTCTCCCCGCCTTCACGTGCTCGCCGAGCGGGATGCCGAGCGCGCTGGTCCGGATCAAGAGATTCGTCGGGCTCTCGTCGAAGCAGAGGATCGCACCGCGCTCGCCGCGACCGGCGGCCGCAACCACGAACTGAGCGGCGACGGTCGACTTTCCCGTGCCGGCAGCTCCGATCAGTACGGCGCTCGTGCCGCCGTCGAGACCGCCACCGAGCTGAGCGTCGAGCTCGGTCACCCCGCTCGGCATCGCCGCGCTCGAGTGCACGGCCCGGTGTTCCGCCGCCACGAGACGCGGGTAGACCTCGATCCCTCGGTCGCCGATGACGAAGTCGTGGTACCCGCCGATGCTCTTCGACCCGCGCAACTTGCGAACCCGCAGCCGCCGGCGCTCCCCGCCGTACCCTGGGGAGAGGTGCTCGAGCTGGACGACGCCACTCACGAGCGTCTCGGCGACGCTGGCCTCGCTGCCTTCCGTCTCGACGTCGATGAGCCACCCCGTGCACGGATGCCCGGCGATCTGGTCGCTCAAGGCAAGGAGCTCCCGGCGGTATCGCGACGGATCCTCCGCGAGCAGGCGAATCTCGGAGAGCGAGTCGAGGACGAGCCGCGTCGGCTTGACCCTCGCGAACTGCTCGAGGAGCTCACGGGAGATCTCCTCGAGCTCGACCTCCGAGGGGCTGAACACGGTGTAGCTCCCGCGGTCTGCCTCGCCGGCAGAGCCGCGGCGCCGCATCTCGTGGACCTCCACCCCATCGAGCGTCCAGCCGAAGGCCTTCGCGATCCCGGTCAGCTGTCCGCGCGTCTCGGCGAGGCACAGGTAGAGGCACTTCTCACCGCGCCGGGCCCCTTCCACGAGGAACTGGAGACCCATCGTCGTCTTGCCGGTCCCTGGATTGCCCTTGAGGAGGTAGAGCGCCCTCGCGGGCAGCCCTCCGCCGACGATCTCGTCGAAGCCTGGTACGCCGCTGGGCACGCGCTCGTCCTTCGGCATCGGTCCTCCTCGCGGACGTAGAGTATTAGGACTCGGTGTGAGCGCCGGCTCGATGACTCCCTGCACCCGCACGGGTCCCTGAGGCCGATGGCCGTCGGCCGGCGCGCTCAGTTCCCGTTCACATGCGACCGCGACCGGAGGCGCTCCGCGCCAGCTCGCTCGTGTCCGCGAGGAAGCGGTGAATCGTCGCGATCACCTCGGCCCCCTCGCCCACGGCCGCGGCGACCCGCTTGATGGACCCGGCCCGCACGTCACCGATCGCGAACACCCCCTCGCGGCTCGTCTCGAGGGGCCGTCGCTCGTGGCCCGCGTCAACTCCCGTTCGCACGAATCCCTTCTCGTCGAGCTCCACGCCCGAGCCCGGGAGCCACGTGGTGTTCGGGTCCGCGCCGATGAACAGGAACAGGTGGCGCATGGGACGGCGGGTCTCCTTCCCCGACGGCACGTGTCGCCACCGGATCGCCTCCAGGGCGCCGCCGTGCCCCTCGAGCGCGACCACCTCGGTCTGGAGGAGCACCTCCACGTTGGGCAGGCCCGCGATGCGGTCGACCAGATAGCGCGACATGCTCTCGCCCAGGCTCCTGCCCCGCGCGAGGAGCGAGACCCTGGCCACCTGGCCGGCGAGGTAGACCGTGCCCTGCCCCGCAGCGTTGCCGGCCCCGACGAGCGCCACCTCCTGACCGATGCAGGCCCTCGCCTCCACCGGCGACGCCCAGTAGTGGACGCCCGAGCCCTCGAACGCGGAGAGGTTCTCCACCTCGAGGCGCCGATAGCGGGCGCCGCTCGCGATGACCACGGCGCGCGCCCTCACCCGTTCGTCGTTCGCGAGGCGGAGCTCGAACCGCGCGTCACCGCCCCCGACCGCCGGGCTCGAGGCGCGCGACCTCGTCGGGGATCGCCATCTCGGCGCCGAACTTCTGCGCCTGGACGAAGGCCCGGGCCATCAGCGCGACGCCGGTGATCCCGGTCGGAAACCCGAGATAGTTCTCGATGCGCGCCGACGCGCCCGCCTGACCGCCGAACGCGCGGGAGTCGAGGACCAGGACCGAGAGGCCTTCCGACGCGCCGTACACGGCCGCCGCGAGCCCCGCCGGACCGGCGCCGACGATGGCGACGTCGTACACCCTGGCCGGATCCATCGGCTGGACGAGGCCGATGCACTCGGCCACCTCGACCTCGCTCGGGTTCCGCAGCAGGCGACCGTCCGGGCAGAGCACGATCGGCAGCTCCGAGGGCTGCACGTGAAACCGCTCGACGAGGGCCTTCGCCGAGGGGTCGGCATCGGGGTCGAGCCGCTGGTGCGGATGACCGTTCCGCGCGAGGAATCCGGACAGGCGCAACACCGCGGGGTCGTCCGCCCGCGCGAGGATGACCGGCCCGCTGATGCCGCTCTCGATCAGCCCGACCCGCCGCAGGATCAGCGCGCGCATGATGCGCTCTCCGACCTCCGCCTCCGCCACGAGGACGTCGCGGAGCCGGTGAGACGGGATGACGAGCGCCTCCACGGGCTTCGTCGCCCGCGCGTCGGTGAGCGAGGGGCGGCCCGAGAGCTGGGCGATCTCGCCCACGAAGGAGCCCGGGCCGTAGGTGACGATCGGCTGGTCGCCCTCGAGCGGGCTGTGCTGCGTGATGACGACCTCGCCGCTCAGGATGACGAACATCCCCGGGCTGACCTCGCCGGCCGTGACGAGGCGCTCGCCTTCCGAGAAGGTCCGCGTCGGCGTCTCGCCGAAGCGGCGTAGCCGTTCGATCTCGGCGGGGGCGAGCCTGGGGAACATCTGCTCGTACCGCGTCTCGATGAGGCGGCGTGCGGAGGAGGCGATCGGTTCGCTCATGGGTGCACCTTCTTCGTTCAGCGCCGCTCGAGCACGACGAGGCCGCTCGCCGGAACGACGACCTCGACCCGGCCGGCACGGGAGCGCCGAGGGGCGGGACCGTTGCCGACGCCCGCGCCGCCATAGGCGAGGGCGTCGCTGTTCAGGACCTCCTGCCAGTCGGCGTCGGGGATCGCGTCGGACTCGACGACGTAGCCCTCCGCGTAAGGGCGGTTCGCGAAGCTCGCGACGACGAGCAGCTCGGCGTCGCCGCGGAGGAACGCGAGGACGCGGTTCGCCTCGTGCCGGTGCACGGTCGCGAGCCGGCGCGATCGCACCGCCGCGCGGGCCAGGCGGAACCGGATGAGCTCCTGGTAGTAGCGGAAGAGCCCCCGGCCGAGGCCGAGCCGCAGGCCAGCGAGATCCTCGCGGTTCTCGAGGAAATCATCGTGCCGGTACGGGCTCGCCGCGCCGACCTCCTCGCCCATGAGGAACATGGGCGTCCCCGGCGACAGCACCGCCAGGCCCGAGACGAGGCGGCACCGCGCCTCGGCCCACTCGCGGGTCCGGCCCACGAGCGGCGCGCCGGCCACCGCGAGGACGATGGTCCTCGCGGATCCCGGGGAGTTCCCCGCCTCGTCATGCGACTCGTGGTACACGACCTTCCGGTCGGCGGCGCCGTTCAGCGCACCGTCGAAGCGGTCGATCCCGAGCGGCCGTTCGTCGCCCTGCCCCGCCTCGGCGAGGAGCGCGGCCCAGCCCCCCTCCGCGCGCGGTCCGACGAGGTGATGGTAGAAGTCGACGTACCACGCGGCGTCGAACCCGAGGCCGCCCTCCTCGAGGGGCCGCGTCACCGCGTCCCAGCCGGTGTGGTCCTCCGCGATGAGCATCACGGAGGGGCGAAGCAGGCGCAGCGTCCGTGCCCACTCGCGGAGCATCTTCGCCCCGAACTGGTTGGCGCGCGGCACCGGGGGACCCCAGGACTCGTTCAGGCGGTTGTCCCGGTGGATCGCGTCGAGCAGGTCCACGCGGAAGCCGTCGACGTGGAACTCGTCCACGAGCACCGCGGCGCTCGTGGCGAAGAGCCGGCGAACCTGCTCCTCGCAGTACCGCGGCGCCCAGCCGGAGGAGCCGTTGTTCACGTACCCGCCGTCGGGCGTGGCGTGATCCGCGGCGCGGCCCTCGTACCAGTAGTAGATGTTGCGCTCGGGCGCGGTGGAGTCGACCTGCCACTCGGCGCGCGAGGCGTTGAGGTCCCAGTGGTTGTAGACGACGTCCATGATCACCGCGACGCCGCGGCGGTGGCAGGCGCGCACGAACCGCATCAGGGCGTCGCGCCCTCCCGCCGCGAGCTCGATCGCGAGGTGGTGCGAGTTGCCGTAGCCCCAGGCGGCGTTGCCGCTGAACTGCGCCATGGGGAGGAGCTCGACCGCGTTCACGCCCAGCGGCACGAGGTGACCGTCGAGCAGCGCCAGCGCGTCCTCGAAGTTCCCGGCGTCCGGTCGGCCGACGCCGAGCGCTCCGACGTGCAGCTCGTAGATGACGAGGTCCTCGACGCGTGACGGCACCGGGTGGGCCGGGTCGTGCTCGTCGTTCCAGAACTCCACGGAGCGCGCGAAGGGGGCCGCCGTGCCGGGCGACGGCGCCGCCATGGTGTCCGGGTCCACCACGGCCGAGCAGCTCACCGCGCCGTCGAGGCCGGCGGCCGTCCCCCCGAAGATCCGCCCCTGCGGGTCGAAGCTCCCCTGGCCCACCTGCCACCGCGAGTACAGATCGGTGCGGTACGAGATCGAGCCGTCGTCGCGCGTGACCCGGAAGAGATAGGGCGTGAACTCGTCGCGCCCGTAGGTCTCGAGCCCGGGGCTGTCGGCGCTCGTCTCCCAGACGCCCGCTCCGGCGGCCACGAGGCGCACCGCGGGCCGTGACGCGAGCCCCACGCCGTCGTCGGAGACGTACCCGTGCGTGCCGTCGCCGAAGACCACCTCCACGGCGCGTGCGTTCGGCGCCCAGAGCGCGTAACGGAGCGCGGGGGAGCGCTCGGAGCGGTGGAAGGGGTTCGCGCCGAGGCGACGCGCGAGGACGAGCTCGTACCGCTCGAGCTGGCCGCCGGCGCGCAGCACGAACGACCGGACGGTGCGGGCCGAGCCGGGATCGTCCTCCTCGGTCGCCACGAGACCCAGACCGGCGCCCGCGGGGCCGTCCCCCACCACGCTCCATTCGAACCGCTTGCCGACGTCCGAGTCCGCGAACGGGACGGTGGCCTCGAACGCGGGACACCCGTCGTCGCCGACGATCGGCGACATCGGACGCTCGCTCCAGTCCTGGGCGAGCCGCCCTCGGGCATCCCAGCTCCCGCGCAGTCGCGCGTTCGTGAATCGGCGCGTCGCGAGGCCAGTCAGGTAGACGAAGCGGACGTCCGGCATGCGCTGGGTCCACGCTTTGCGCGGCCCCTCGTGCGACGTCAGTGGCCGGCGTGGCGCCCGGCTTCGCCCTGGTCTCCGGCGGAGGGCCGCACCCATTCACCGGTCTGAAGGTGGGCCTCCACCATCCAGAGCCACTTGTCGGTCCCGCGCGAGATCTCGGTGAAGATGTCCGACGTGTCCTGATCCTTCGCGTCCGCGGCGATCTCGATCGCCTCACGCGCGGAACCGCCGAACTGGGCGAGCGCGTCCGCCACCGCGTGGACGTGCTCCTGGCCGCTGCCAGCCGCCGTCGCCGCGTACTCGTCCAGCGCGCTGCGCTCCGCCACCTGCCGCGCCGTGCCGTCGGCGATGCCGCCGAGCTGCACCGCCCGCTCCGCGAGGAGATCCACGTACTCGTCCGCGTCCTCGACAATCTCGTCGAACAGCTTGTGCAGCGCGATGAACTGGGGACCCTTCACGTTCCAGTGGGCCACCTTGAGCTGGGTGCGGAGGTCGATGGCATCGGCCAGGCGGGCATTGAGCAGCTCGATCATGCGCTCCCGGATCGATGGCGTGAGGTCGTTGTGCGTTTCGTACATGGCGGTACCCCCCTGAGTGATCGAGGCCCTTTGGTTCTGCTTCGCCGGCGGCTGCGCTCGTCACGCACGGGTATGGCCGCCACCTCTCGGCCCGGGACCTCGCCCGAATCCGGGCGCGGCTGGCCGTGGCCGCGACGCGGAGTCTCCCGTCGGCGCGTCCCCCTGGACGGTGTACAACGGTGCGTCCCACCGAGGAGGCCCCGTGGAACCGCTCAAGGACCCCGCCGCGTTCGCCCGCGACCTCGTCGAGAACGCCGTCGCGAGCGGCTTCGGCTCGCTCTCCAAGCGCGACCTGGAGCTGCTCGTGTTCTGGCTTCTCGAGCGGGACGGGTTGCTCCCCCGCGAGGCCACGAACCACGAGGTCGCCCGCCGGCTCAGCGTCACCCCGGCGAAGGCGCGCGCATTCCGGCGCGACGCCGACGCACGCTGGGGTCGCCTCAATCCGGGCTCGCAGCGCACGGCGGCCCGCGTGCAGGCGATCCTCCACCGCGTGCTCGCCCCCCGCACGCTCGAGACGGCCCGCCGCCACACGCCGGCTGCCGACCGCTCCGACGGCTTCATCGGGCTCCTCGTCGGCCACCCCGCCGACCGCGACCTCCTCGAGCAGCTCGTCGTGGAGGCCGAGGGCGTGCCGCGGACCGGGCGCCATCCGGACGTCCTGCTCGTCCGCTTCGACGTGCTGCTCGCGATCGCGTCGAAGCACCTCAAGGCGACGGACCTCGCCGACGCGCGGAAGCAGCTCAAGGGTCTCGGCGTCGCCTCCGAGGAGCTCGAGACGCTGCTCCGCAAGAACGTCTCCGAGCTGCGATGGGACGACCTGCGGACCGCGGTGAACGCGCTCGGCGCGAAGGTCGCGGCGGGCCAGCTCGAGGGGTCGTTCGGGAAGCTGCTGGCGGCGCTCTTCCCCGCGCTGCGAACGTGAGACGCCCCGGGAGACGAACCCGGACTCACTGCTCGAACGTGCGCACCAGCTTGGCGATGGCGCCGGGCGTCGAGCGTACGCGCACCCGGCGGCCGGCCTCGTCGAACGTCTCCGAGAGGACGCGCGCGGTCTCGTAGACCTCGCCGATGAGCCCCTGGCTGGCGTAGGGGATGAGCAGCTCGGCCTCGACCATCTGCCCTTCGAAGAAGTCGAGCACGGCCTGCCGGAGCGCGGCGACGTCCTCGGGCGCGTGCGCCGAGAGCAGGATCGCCCCGGGGAACCTCGCCTTCAATGCGCGGCGCGCGGCCTCGTCGAGCCGGTCGATCTTGTTGAGCAGCAGGAGGCTCGGCACGTCCGCCGCGCCGATCTCGCGCAGGACGGCCTTGGTGACCTCGAGCTGGGCCTCGCAGGTCGGGATCGGAGGCGTCGACGACGTACAGCAGCAGCGAGGCCTCCAGCGCCTCGTCGAGCGTCGAGCGGAAGGAGGCGACCAGGTCGTGCGGCAGCTTCTTGATGAAGCCGACGGTGTCCGACACCAGCACGCGGGGACGGGACTCCGGCTGGAGCGCGCGCACCGTCGTGTCGAGCGTCGCGAACAGCTTGTCCGCGACCAGCACCTCGCTGCCGGTGAGCGCGCGCATCAGCGACGACTTGCCGGCGTTCGTGTAGCCGACCAGCGCCACGCGCAGCTGGTCCTTCCGCGCGAAGCGGCGGTGATCCTGTTCCCGCTGGACCGCGGCGAGCCCCTCGTTCAGCTCGGCGATCCGGTCGCGGATCTTGCGCCGATCGAGCTCGACCGCGGAGTCGCCCGCGCCCCGCCCCTGCTGGCGCTCCGACCGGCCCGCCGACTCCCGCAGCCGGGGCGCCAGGTACTTCAGCCGGGCGATCTCGACCTGCATGCGCGCCTCGCGGCTGCGGGCGTGGCGGTGGAAGATGTCGACGATGACGCCGGTGCGATCGAGCACCAGCGCGCCGGTCGCCTTCTCGAGATTGCGCAGCTGGCTCGGTGACAGCTCGTGGTCCACGACGACCACCGTGGGCTTCTCCCCGACCACGACCTGGGGCTCGGCGCCGGCGGCGTCCTCGTCGGGGGAGTCGTCGTCCTCGGCGGCCTCGGCCTCCCAGCGCTCCCTCGCCTTCGAGGTGCGGACGGCGGCCCCCGAGGCGATGACCCCCGGACCGCCGGTGAGGCTCGCCAGCTCCTTGAGCTTCCCCGTGCCGAGCACCGTGCCCGAGCCGGTCCCCGCGCGCCGCTGGCTGACCGTGGCGACCGTCTCGTAGCCGAGGGTGTGCACGAGCCTGCGGAGCTCGGCCAGGTGCGTGGCGTGCTCGAGGATCCGACGCCTCGGGCAGCTGCACGCCGACGAGCACGGCCCTCGGGCGATCGGGAAGGGAGTTCGCCATATTGAAGGTCGCTTCGTACCAGATTTGGCGGGCGGACGTGCAGCGCCCAGCGGGGCAGCCGCTCGCCGTCGCCGCGACCACGTGCGGAGGCACAGGCGCCAGGGGACAAACCCGAGAGGAGGCCCCGATGAGACTCGAGATCATGACCCTCCGGACGTGGAGCGGCCATCATGATGAAGGCGCTGGCGGGTCCATGCGCACGCCAGGCAAGGCGAAAGCCGAAGGCCAAGGGCACGTCGGGCGCAGGCAAGCCACGCAAGTCGGCCACCCGGTCCAGGTCCCCGCCGAAGGCAGGCGCGACCGGGAAATCCCGCTTCCCGGCTCATCGACCAGCGGATCCGCGACCTGGGGGGATGGCGCGGGGAGACCCTGGCCCGCATGCGGGCGCTGATCCTGGAAGCCGACCCCGAGATGACCGAGGAGTGGAAGTGGATGGGCACTCCGGTCTGGTCGCACCACGGGATCGTCTGCACCGGGGAGGCGTACACGAAGGTCGTGAAGCTCACGTTCGCCCGGGGGGCCAGGATCCCAGACCCATCGCGCCTCTTCAATTCCAGCCTGGAAGGCAACACGCGAAGGGCGATCGACATCCACGAAGGGGAGAAGGTCGACGCGGGCGCGTTCAAGGCGCTCGTGAAGGCCGCGGTGGCCCAGAATGGCCCGCCGGCGAAGAAACGGTAGACCCCTGAGTCATGCGCCGCACTCTCAGACGGAGCCGCCTGCGCGCGCCCGCGCTCGAGCAAAGATCACCGTCCAGAGCTCTGACGCCAAGCCCTACGACCAGACCGCGAGCCCGGCATTGATGGAGATCGGTTTGAGTGAAACGTTCACCGGAGACCTCGAGGGCGTGAGCACGGTTCGGGCCTTGGAGGTCCGACGCGACAATCAATCTGCCAGCCTCGTCAGCGTGCAACGATTCCGCGGACGACTCGGCGGACGCCAGGGCACCTTCGTGCTTCAAGGCACGGAAACCGTCGAGAAGGACAAGATCAAGGGGACCTGGTTTGTCGTTCCCGGATCGGGGACGGACAATCTTTCCGGGCTGCGCGGCGAGGGCGGCTTCGAAGGCGACTTCGGAAAAGGGTCCGACGGAACGCTGGCTTATTGGTTCGAATGACGGAGGCGTCGAGTGTCCGGTCGCGCCCTCGCCTCGTGACCGAGTGCGCTCGTGCTCGGGAGGCTCCAAGCGGCTCGTCAGCGGCTTCGGCGGATTCCGTCCAACCGTGCCGCCAGGCCCGTCCTCGATCGGCGTGGGCATGGCGCATCTCGCGAGGACGAGTACCTTTCCTGAGAAGCGCGCGCGATCGCAAGAGGCGACGATCTTGGACCCGATTCTGGTCACGGGCGGCACCGGCACCCTCGGGCATCACGTCGTCCGCCGGTTGGTTGACGCCGGCCGTGACGTTCGTGTCCTGACCCGCCGGACCGGCGGAAGGGAGGAGAGCCGGCTCCACCTCGCCAGGGGCGATCTCCTCTCCGGCGCCGGGATCGCGGCGGCAGTCGACGGCGTCGCGACGATCATTCATTGCGCGGGAAGCAACAAGGGGGACGAGGTGGCGACGAAGAACCTCGTCGATGCCGCGTCGCGCGCGGGCCGCCGGCCGCACCTCGTGTTCATCTCCGTCGTCGGCGCGGAGCGCATTCCAATCTCCGGCCGGATCGATCGGATGCTGTTCGGCTATTTCGAGATGAAGCGGAAGGCCGAGGAAGTCGTCGCCGGCTCGGGGCTGCCCTGGACGACAATCCGGGCGACACAGTTCCACGACCTCGTCCTCACCGTGGCGGAGCACCTGGCGAAGCTGCCCCTCGTGCCCATTCCATCGGACGTCTCGTTCCAGCCGGTGGACTCCGACGAGGTGGCTGCCCGCCTGGTCGAGCTCTCCCTGGGGTCACCGTCTGGTCTCGTCTCGGACATCGCGGGACCGCGCGTGCACACCGCGGCCGAGCTCTTCCGCGCGTACCTGCGCGCCACCCACCGGCGCCGGCTCCTCTTGCCGGTGTGGCTGCCGGGAAGGGCGGCCCGGGCGCTACGGGCCGGCGCGAGCCTCGCCCCCGAGCATGCCGTCGGCAGGCGGACCTGGGAGGAGTTCCTCGCCGCTCGCCCATCGAAGCCGGGCCTCGTGACGGCCTCACGTCCCGCGGCGGCGAGGTGACCATGGCGGGCCGGCGTAGCCCGCCGCGCCGAACGAAGGGCCCCTGACGATGGCGACGTATGTGCTGATCCACGGCGCAGGAGACGTCGCGTGGTACTGGCACCTGCTCGAGGCCGAGCTACGCAGCCGAGGCCACGAGGTCGTGGCACCTGACCTGCCCTGCGAGGACGACTCCGCCGGGCTGGCGGAGTATGCGGATGCGGTGGTCGCCGCCATCGGCGACCGCAGCGAGCTGATCGTGGTGGCCCAGTCGTTTGGTGGGTTCACTGCACCGCTGGTGTGCGAGCGCGTGCCGGTGGAGCTGCTGGTGCTGCTGGCTGGGATGGTCCCGTCACCGGGCGAGCCGCCGGAGGACTGGCCGTCCAACACGGGTCACGAGCAGGCGCGGCGAGAACGGGACGAGCGCGACGGCCGAGCGCCGGACGACATCATCGCCCTCTTCTATCTCGACGTCCCGCCGGAACTGGCGGCTGAGGCGTTGCTGCGAGCTAGGCGTCAGTCTGCCACCCCGGGGAAGAAGCCGTGGCCGCTCCGAGCGTGGCCGAACGTGCCCACCAGGTTCTTGTTGTGTCGCGACGACCGCTTCTTTCCCGCCGAGTTCATGCGACGTGTGGTTCGGGAACGGCTGGGCATCACCCCTGACGAGATCGATGGCAGCCACTGCGTCGCGCTCAGCCGGCCCAAGGAGCTGGCCGACCGGCTCGAGGCCTACCTGGCCGAACGGAAGGGGCCGAGCGGACATTTTCGCCTCGAGGTTGCCCCGCCAGTTGGAAAGCCAGAGAGATGAACGCCCTGGCCAACAAGACGTCCATCGAGTCGACGATGGTCGCAAAGTGAAGGCGCACCCGGGAGCCACACGGGAAGGAGAACCCATGCAGGCACCGAGCGGCGGTCCAGCGAGAAGCGGATCCGATACAGACCGGCTCCGTCGACGCGGACGGGCCGCGTCATGAACCGAGGAGACCATTCCCATGAAGGCAATCGTTGTGACGGATCAGGCGGCGGGAACGGCCGGGATGAAGCTGACCGAGCGGCCCGAGCCGGCGGCAGCGATAAACGACGTTATCGTTCAGATTCATGCGTCGGGATTCGTCCCGACTGAGCTGGAATGGCCCTCGACCTGGACCGATCGCCGCGACCGTGACCGGACACCGTCGATCCCCGGCCACGAGCTGGCCGGAGTGGTCACCGCCCTCGGCTACGGCACGACGGGACTGTCGGTAGGACAGCGAGTGTTCGGCCTCGCGGACTGGCATCGCGACGGCACCCTGGCCGAGTATGTGGCGATCGAGGCACGCAACCTCGCGCCGCTGCCGGGCGACGTTGACTTCACAGTGGGCGCGAGCCTGCCAATCTCGGGCCTCACCGCGTGGCAGGGACTCTTCGAGCACGGCCGCCTTCGGGCGGGGCAGAGCGTAATCGCGCACGGCGCGGCCGGCGCAGTCGGGTCGATGGTGACGCAACTCGCACGTGCGGCCGGCGCCCACGTCATCGGCACCGGACGCGCCGCCGACCGTCAGAAGGCGCTCGACTTCGGCGCGCGGGAGTTTGTCGACCTCGACAGCGACACGCTGGAAGACGTCGGCAAAGTCGATCTGGTGTTCGACGTCATCGGCGGCGACATCCAGAAGCGGTCCGCAGGCATGATTCGAGCCGGAGGAACACTGGTGTCCATCGTCGGGCCGGCCGAGGCGCGGCCCTCCGACGGCCTTGCGATCGACTTCGTTGTCGAGTCCGATCGTGCCCAACTAAGTGAGATCGTCCAGCGGGTGCGGGACGGACGACTGCAGACGAACATCGGCAACGTCTCGACCCTCGACAAAGCTGTCGCCGCCTTCAACTCGACCGAGCGGCGCGCGGGGAAGACGGTCATCCGCGTTCGTCCGTGAGGACTCGGGAGGGCGAGCGATCGACATGATCTCTGCCTCTCGGCCTCTTCTCGTTTGCGCGAGTTCGGCCGTCTTGGCGGTGGGGCCCGCTCGGCTCCACCCCCTTCTCTTTGCGCGGAGGCGATGATCGCCGGGGTCGATCCCGGCGTCGATCTCGCCGATCAGGAAACCGCGGCTGCGGCAGGCGGACTGCCACCCGCGCCACGAAACTCGCCCCCGCCGCGGTGCCAGCCGGATCCTCAAGCGCCGCAGGCGCGAGCGCCGCGGGGCGACCGGTCAGCGGGACTCAGGTCTGCGGCGGCATCGGGCTGCTGGGCGACCCGGTTTCGAAGCATACGTATGTCAAACGTATTGCTCGCCCTACGAATCCGGAGGCGACAGCTACTGGATCTGGGCTCTCCGCGCACGGCCGGCAGATGCGGTTCTGACGTTCTCGTAACGTCTTGCAGCCGCGCCTCGGTGAACGGGTGAACTCCGAGACCGAGGCGGAAGTACTTCGGCGAGAACCCGATGAAGCACGTCGAGCCTCGAGGTGAACGAGGCCATCTCCGACTACCTCGAGTTCGACGAGGTCGGCCCGTTCCTCTCCGGCCTCACGGGGCAGTACCGGAACGTCGGCGCGACGGCGCTCTTCACCGCGATGCGCCTCGGCGAGCTCTATGGCCTCCGGAAGCACGACATCAACTGGAAGGCGATGGAGATCACCGTCCGCAGGAGCTGGGACCGCGAGACGACGAAGGCCCGGAAGGACCTCGTCATCCCCATTATCCCGGACCTCGTGCCCTTCCTGCGCGCCGCAGTGGACTCCTCGGACTCCCTGCTCGTGTTCCCGGACCCGAAGGGCGGGATGCACACCGAGAACATCAACATCAACGAGCGCCTCGCGACCGCCCTCAAGCGCGCCGGGCTCATTATCGGCTACGACCACGTCTGCCGGACCTGCAAGACGCGCTCGCAGACCACGTCAGGCGACGTCACTCGGTGCGAGGTCTGCGGCCACAAGCTCCTGGTCCTTCCCGTGCCCCGCCCCATCACGATCCACAAGCTCCGCCACACGACCGGAACCCTGCTCTCGAAGGCTGGGGTGCCCATCCAGACCATCAAGAAGGTCCTGGGCCACTCGGACATCAAGGTGACGGAGAAGCACTACCAGCGGCTCAACACGGCGGACCAGCGCAAGGCGATGGAGCAGAACCTGGTGTTCGAGAACCTGCCTGCGCCCGAGGCCGAGCCGCAGTTCACATTCTGGGCACAGTCGGGCCGGATCCGGAAAAGACGAAGGCCGCGACCCGCCGGTTTCCCGTGCGAAGCCGCGGCCTTCTGAGTCGGGGAGACAGGATTCGAACCTGCGACCCCTTGGTCCCGAACCAAGTGCTCTACCAGGCTGAGCCACTCCCCGGTGCTGCGTCGAAGGCCCTTGAAACCACGGTCCCGGGAAGACCGCCAGCCAACGTAAGGTCGCGTATCTACTGAACGCCGGCCGGGGTGTCAAGCGGCATCCCCTCGCCGGTACGGAATCGCGTCATCTGACGGGAAATCACTCGCCTCCGCTCGTCGTCTTGAACACGCTCCCCCAGGCCGTGCCGGCGTAGATCTCGTTCGGGAAGCCGGGGACGGCCGAGAGCGCGCGGACCCTCCCGTGGTAGAGGCCGACCCCCGCCGGCGCGAACGTCACGCCGCCATCGCGCGACACCTCGAGCGCCCCGAGCGGCCGCGCACCGAAGAGCCGCCCCTGCTGCGCGAGGAGCGCGTCGAAGCGGTCGCCCGTCTTCGTCCAGGTCGCGCCGCCGTCCACGGTCGTGTGGAAGCCGTTGCTCGTCGAGGCCCACACGGTGCTCCCCGCGAGCGCCGGGTCGGGATCCACCGCGATGGCGTCCACGAGCCCGCTCGTCCCCGCCTGGAACGCGTACGGCACGAACATCTCGTTCACGCCCGCGAGGTTCACCTTGCACAGCCCCGCGTCTTGCCCGACCCAGAGCGCGAGCGGCGCCGTCGCCGCGAGCGCCATGGCGCGCATCGGCCCGGAGCACGCGTTGAGGTCCCGGAAGGACGCGGTGGTTCCGCTCGTCGAGCGGAACACGTCGGAGTTCCCGCCCGCGTAAACGATCGCGTCGTTCGAGGGATCGAGGACGGTCGAGTAGATTGTCCCCTGCGAGACCAGGACCTCGGTCCAGGTGACGCCGGAGTCGGTCGTCCGGTAGAGGCCGCTCGCGCCGGCGAGCCAGGCCCGCGACGCGTTCGCCGGCTCGACCGCGATCGCGTAGAAGAGCTGGCCCTCCGCCGGGTGGCTGCCGCGGGTCCACGTCGATCCCCCGTTGAGCGAGCGGTAGACCCCCGCGCCGGACGTCGCGGCGTAGATGACCGTCGCCCCGGAGATGCGCCCCGACCCGACGGCCGACGTGTCGAGCGCACGGAGCCCGTTGGTCGCCTGCGACCACGTCGTTCCGCTCATCCGGTACACGCCGTAGCGCGTCCCCGCGAGCGGTGTCCCGTCCGTGCGCACCGCCACGGCGACGACCTCCGGCGCGGACGGGAGCCCCGTGGAGGTGGCGGTCCACTCGGCGCCGCCGGTCTTTCGCCAGACGCCCGACGTCCCCGCCGCGTAGCGCACGTGCGAAGCGCCCTGGACCGCGGCGAGGTCGCGGACGTCCGCGCCCCAGAGCGTCTGAGTGAACGTCTGGCCGCGGTCGGGCGACTCGTACACGCCGGTCTGGGTCCCCACGAAGACAGAGGTCGCCGCGCTGGGATCGACGAGCAGCGCCGTCGGCTTCACGCCGGGCACCGCGGCCGGCCCGAGCGCCGTCGCGGTCCAGGTGTCGCCACGGTCGACGGAGCGGTACACCGTCCCGACCTCGTCCGCGTCGACGGCCGCAGCGTAGATGACCTCGGTGCTCGCCGGCTCGACCGCGACGGCGGTGATCCGGCGCCCCGGGAGCCCGTCGGCGAGAGGCGCCCAGGTGCTCCCGCCGTCGTCCAATCGCCAGAGCCCGTCCGCGAAGGTCCCCGCGTAGATCGCCCCGGAGGCGGCGACCGCCACGGCGAGCGTGCGATACGGTGCCGCCGCGCCGAGGCTCGGGACCAGGCTCCAGGTGTCGCCCGCGTCGGTCGAGAGATAGAGCCCGCTCGAGCCCGCGGCGAAGATCCTCGCGCTCGCGGAGGGGTGCACGACGAGCGCGTCAATCTGCATCGGGACGAGCCCGCGGCAGGCGCGCTTCCAGCTCGTGGCGCCGTCGGTCGTCTTCCACACGCACCCGTACGTCGCCGCGTAGGCGACCGTGCTCGCCGCCGGGTCGGTGCCGAGCGCGCTGATGTCCCCACCGTCGGGACCGATCGACGACCAGTTGGGCGCGACGTCGAAGAGACCGCTCAGGGCATCCGCGAGGCCGGGGGCAGTCGCGCGGATCCGGTAGCCGGCCGCCGGCTCTTGCACGCTGAGCCCGCCGAACGCGGCGATGTTCCCGACCGTCGCGACGGTCGTCGTGCCGGCGAGGACCACCCCCTCCGCGTTCGGCTCGAGCGCCGACCGTCACGTCGCGCTCCGTCGCGGTCGTCGCGACGGCGTTGAGCCAGTCGTCGGTGACGGCCACCTGGACGGCAGGCGCGATCGCCTGACCCGCGCGGCTGCCCACCGGCTGCACGACGAAGACGAGCTTCGTCGCCGCGGCGGCGGCGATGGCGAAGGGATCGCTCGTCGCCACGGGGACGCCGCCGCTGAACGCGTTCAGCCGGTACCCTGCCGCCGCGACGCGGACCGAGAGATCGTCGAACGTCGCGGTCCCTGCGACGACGGGCCTCGTCGTGGTCCCGAACAGCGATCCGCCCAGCGGCGGCTTCGACAGGCTGACCGTCAGCGTCCCGGTCGCGGACGTCAGGTTCTCGTAGGCGTCGAGGATCGCGATGGTGATCGACGGGGCGAACGGCGCGCCCGCCGCCGTGACCGGCCGCGGCGGGGTCGTGAACGCGAGGTGATGCGCGGGGCCGGGCGACACGTCGAACGCGTCGCTCTGGGCGGGGCGAGGCCGCCGCCGGTGGCGGAGAGCCGGTACCCCGCCCCCGCTTTCCCCGCGAACGCGGTCAGAGAAGGACGCGTACCCCGACGCGAGCCGGGCTCGTGGTGGTCCCGAGCAGCTGCGCCCCGCTCACGGCGAGCGTGACGTCGAACGACGCATTCGTGGCCAGGTTGCCGTACAGGTCGGACGCCGCCACGTACACGATACACCGGCGAGCCCGCGGTCACCACCGCCGGCGGCTGGGAGTAGAAGGCAAGGGAGGCGGGCGCACCCGGCGAGACGACGAACGATGTTGCTCGAGGCGGTCCAGGTGTAAGTGACTCCGGGCGCGCTCGCGAGCATCGCGGTCCACCCCGCGCGCGTGATGTGGAGGTCCGCGAACGTCGCGACCCCGCCGACCGCGGTCGCGGCGAGGGTCCCGGCGAGTCCCCCGCCCGTGGCGGTCATCGTCACCTCGCGCGACCTCCGGGACGAGGTTCCCGTAGTCGTCGATGACCCACACCTCGAGCGGAGGCGTGAGGACGTCGCCTGCCGCGACCATGCGCGGCGGCCCGACGGCGTAGGCGAGCCCTGCCGGCGCCGCAGGCCAGACGTCGAACGGCGCGCTCGTCGCGGGCGGGAGCGCCCCTCCCTCCGCGGAGAGGCGGTAGCCACTCCCGGCCTTGACGAGCGAGAGGCCGAAGAACGTCGCGGTCCCCTGGTTGAGCCAGGCGGTCGTGAGGTTACCGAGGCCGAACTCGCCGCCGCCGCAGGAGAGCGTCACGGGGAAGTACAGACTCCGGTAGCCACGTTTCCGTAGGCGTCGACCGCCCTGACGCTCAGCGGGAGCATCGCCCCCGCGATGATCGTGGCCGCCGGCTGGGGGTCGAACGCGAGGGACGCCACCGGGCCGGCTGTCACCGTGAACGCGGCGCTCTCGTCGCTCGGCGAGCCCGGTCGCGCTCGCGACGAGCGTCGTGGTGCCCGCGCGCGTGATGACCAGGTCGTAGAACGTTGCGACGCCGCCCGACGCGACGCAGGTGGTGGTCCCGCCCAGGGTCCCGACGCTCGCGGTCGACGGTCACCGTGACGGCCGCGCTCGTCGGGGAGCCTTGCGCGTCGAGCACCTGGACGTAGACCGGCGACATGACCTGCCCCGCGCTGGCCAGCGGCGCTGCCGAGGAGAACGAGAGCCGCACGGCCGCGGCCGGGGCGGGGGCGGCGGCGGGTGCAAATCCGAGGACGGCTGCGAGTCGGGACCGCTGCCCCCGCATGCCGAGCCGAGCAAAAGGACGGCCGCGAGACCCGCGGCGGTGATGGATCGAGACATGCGTACCCCCCGGAACGAAGGGGAGCGTATCGCACGCAGCAGTCGAACTTGCACCGCGAAAAGCGCGCGGCCCTCGGGCCCGTCACCGCGTGCAGACCGCCTCGAGGTCCGAGACCTCCTTCGGCACCGCCGCGGTGAGGTTCTCGCGCCCCTCGGGCGTCACGAGCACGTCGTCCTCGATCCGGATGCCGACGCCGCGCAGCTCCTTCGGCGCGCCCTCGTCGTCCTCCGCCACGTACAGCCCCGGCTCCACGGTCAGCACCATGCCCGGCACGAGGTCGCGGGGCTTGCCGTCGACGTAGTAGTCGCCGACGTCGTGCACGTCCATGCCGAGCCAGTGGCTGGTCCGGTGCATGTAGTACTTGCGGTACGCCTTGTCCTCGATGCGCGCGTCGACCGGCCCGGCGAGGAGGCCGAGGCCGACCAGCCCCTCGGTGAGCCGCCGCACGGTGAGGTCGTGGAGCACGTCGAGGTTCGTGCCCGGCCGCACCGCCTCGATCCCCTCCTTCTGCACGGCGAGGCAGAGGTCGTAGAGCGCCCGCTGCGGCTTCGTGAACTCGCCCGAGACCGGGAAGGTCCGGGTCACGTCGGCGGTGTACCAGTCGAACTCGCCGCCCGCGTCGACGAGGCACACGTCGCCGTCCTTCATCACCGCGTCGCCCGCGCGGTAGTGGAGGATGGTGGAGTTCGCGCCGGTCGCGACGATCGTCCCGTAGCCCGGGCCCATCCCGCCGCGCCGCCGGAAGGCGTACTCGATCTCCGCCTGCACCTGGTGCTCGCGCCGCCCGGGCGAGCCGTCGCGCATCGCCGCCATGTGCGCCTCGGCGGTGATCTCCGCCGCGCGCCGGAGCTTCGCCGACCTCGTCCGGCGTCTTCACGAGCCGCAGCTCGTGCAGGATCCGGCCCGGGTCCACGATGGCGAGCGGCGCGCGCTTCCCGCTGCCGCCCCGCGGCGCGCAGCTCGCCGAGCGGTCCGCGCCATCCGCGCGTCCCAGGCCGGGTCCTGGCCGAGCCGCCACCAGAGCGTCGGCGCGTTCTCGACGAGCCCGGCGAGGCGCGCGTCGAGCTCGCCCACCGGGTAGGCCTCGTCCGCGCCGTACCGCTCCTTCGCGCCCTCGACGCCGGCGCGCCGCCCGTTCCAGAATCTCCTTCTCGCGGTCCCGCGGCCGCACGAACAGCACGAGCTTCCGCTCGCCGCCGCGCGCGACGAGCACCGCGCCGCCCATCGGCTCGTCGAGGCCGATCGTCCACGCGTAGTCCGAGTCCTGGCGGAACACGAACTCGTTGTCGGCGTTGCGCTGCTTCTCGTCCGCGGCGGGGAGGACCATCACGCCGCCGCCCCGCTTCTCCATCTCCTCGAAGACGCGGGCGCGGCGGGCGGCGTGGAGCTTCGGGTCGACGTCCATGACGGGCTCCATATAAGGGCTCAGGTCGGCGGGAGGCCAGCGCCCGGCCGACCAGGCCTCGAAGGCGGCGCGCTGCGCGGGCGTCGGGTCGGGGACGGGCTCGAGCCAGATCGTGTCCTCGGGGGGCGCGCCGAGCAGCACCTCGACCTCGAGGAGCTCGTCCCGCCGGAACACGGTGAGCCGCAGCTTCCCGCCCGGGCCGCGCTCGCCGAGCCGGTCCCAGAGCGCGGCGCGGTCCACGCGGAAGCCGTCCTCCGCCACGAGCTCGTCGCCGGCGTAGAGCCCCGCCCGGTGCGCGGGGCTCCCCTCCCGGACCGACGCGACCGCGAGCTTCGGCGTGGCGCTCGCCGGGACGAGGTCGATCCCGAGCCAGCCCGGCGGCCCCCTGCCCTCTGCCGGCTTCCCGGGGCGTCCCGCCCTTGTCGTCGAGCGCCTGCGCGGCGCGCCGCCGGAGCCGCAGCCCGACGACGTCGAGGTCGAGCTCGAGCGGCTCGGTCCCGCGGACGAACCGGTCGAAGAAGGCGCGCGCGGCGCCGCGCCGAGGAGCTCCGCGGCGACCGCGCTCGACGCCGTCCTCCGGGACGCCGCCCTCGGCGTGCCTCGCGTAGGAGCGTCCGCAGGAGCTCGTCGAGGGACCGTCCGGCGCGCCGGCAGCAGCGAGGTCGAGCGCGAGGGCGACGAGCTCGCCCTTCAGGTAGTACGAGATCGCGCTGTTCGGCGTGTTCTCGTCGGGCCGGTAGTGCTTCACCCACGCGAGGAGGCTCGCCTCCTCGAGGCTCATCTTCCGCGCGCCGGGCGTCCGCTCGAGCGCCGTGAGCGCCTCGCCGAGCGCCTCGAGCCAGCGCTTCGGCTCGGCAGGATCCCCGCCCGCGCGAGGGCGACCTGCTCGTAGTAGCTCGTCGCCCCCTCGAACCACCAGAGGAGCCGCGTGTACTGCTCGCGCGCGTAGTCGAACGGGACGAAGCGCCGCGGGCCGGAGCCGCTTCACGTTCCAGACGTGGAAGAACTCGTGCGCGACGAGCCCGAGCGTCTCCTCGTAGGCCTCGCGCGGGAAGAAGCCGGTGCGCGCCACGTGCAGCGTGGTGGAGCGCGGCGTGCTCGAGGCCGCCGCGGCGCCGGTCGGCGAGGTGGACGATGAACAGGTAGCGCGCGTACGGGAGCCCGCCCATGAGCTCGCCGAGCGTCTCGACGATCCGGCGCGCGTCGCCGGCGAAGCCGCGCCTCGTCGAGGTGGCCGCGGCCCCACAGCGCGATCTCGTGCGGCTTCCCGAGCGCGGTGAACCGGAGCGTCCGGTGCGTCGCCGATCTCCACCGGCGAGTCGGCGAGCTCGTCGTAGTCGCGCGCCGTGAACTCGAGCGGGCCGCCCTCGAGCGCCGTCGCGACCGCCAGCCCGGGGGCGGCGCGATCTCGAGCACGTGCGGCTCCCGCTCCCGCCCGCGGACGTACGGAAGCAGCCGCCGCGCCGTTCAGGTACCCGTGCGTGCCGTCGAGGTGCGCGGTCCGGACGGTGAGCTCGTTCGCGTAGACGCGGTAGCGCAGCACGGCGCGCTGCGGCGCCGCCCGCCTGCACCCGGAACCGGTGCTTGTCGAGCCGCTCGACCGCAGCGCGCGCCCGCGCCGTCGTCGGCCGCGAGCCCCTCCACGTGGCGCGCGAACTCGCGCACGAGGTAGCTCCCGGGCGTCCAGACCGGGAAGGCGAGCTCGACCGCGTCGCCCGGGTCGCTCGACCGTCGACCTCGACGTGGAAGAGGTGCGAGTGGGGCTCGGGCATGGAGAGGCGGTAGCGCATGCTGCCGGCAATCTAGCCCGGGACGGTCGCCCGCTGCCGCGGACTTCTGCTACGCTCGACCCCGGGAGGGAGTTCGGCCGCGATGGAGACCCAGGTCCATCGTGGCGGGGCCCGGGCCGGGCGAGCGCCCGCAGGCCCTGCTGCGCGTCTACCTGCTCGGGCGGTTCGAGGTCGTCCGCGAGGACGCGCCCATCCCCGCCGCACGCGTGGCGCCGCCGGCGCCCGGCCGATCTCCTGAAGCTCCTCGCGCTCGCGCCCGGCCGACGGCTCTCCCGCCAGCAGGTCGTCGACGCGCTCTGGCCGGACAAGGATCCGGCGAGCGGCGCGAACAACCTGCACCGCGCCCTCTACGACCTGCGCCAGATCCTCGGCGGTCGCTGGGTCGACATCGAGCACGGGGCGGTCTCCGCTGCGGCGGGACGTCTGGGTGGACGTGGACGCCTTCGAGGCCGCCGCCGCCCGGGGCGACGCCGCCGGCCTCGGCCAGGCGGTCGCGCTCTACCGAGGCGACCTCTCCCCCGAGGACCTCGACGTCGCCCTGGCTCGCCTCGCGCCGGACCGCGCTCCGCGCCCGATTCGTCGCCGCCGCCGCTCCCGCTCGCCCGCGCCGCCGCCGCGGAGGGCGACGTGCAGGGCGCGATGCCGCTCCTGCGCCGGCTCGTCGAGGCCGAGCCCGCCGAGGAGGAGCCGCACCGGCTCCTCGTCCGGCTCCTCGCCGTGGCCGGCCGCCGCGCCGAGGCGCTGCGCCAATGCGACGCCTGCCGAGGTCGCGCTCCGCGCGTCCGGCCTCGCGCCCTCCGAGGACGCTTCGCTCGCTGCGCGCCGCGATCCAGCGCGGCGAGGTCGGCCCCACCCAGGCGCGCCCTCCGCTCGACGGCGCCCGCCGCGCCGCGCGGCGCCTCCTCGGCACCACCGATCCGCCGCCGGTCCGCGGACGCGGTCCGCTCCTCCTCCTCCTCGAGTCCCTCGCCGAGCGCGGCTCCGGCGCGGTCGTGCTCCTCGGCGAGCGCGGGGTCGGCAAGACGCGCCTCGCCGTGGAGGGCGCGCGCCTCGCGCTGGCCCGCGGCGCGGCGGTGCTGTGCGGCATCGGCGGAACCCGCGCCGGGAGCCCCCTACGCCATCTTCGCGGACGCGCTCCGGGAGGAGGCGCGGATCGAACCCCGCGGTCGCCCGATCCGCTCGCCGCGCCGCCCCAGGCGGGCGTCGGCGGCGAGGCCGTCCGGCGGGTCCTCTTCGACGGCGTCGTCGCGGCGCTCCGGGCCGCCGCGGACGGGCGCCCCGTCTCCTCCTGCTCGACGACCTCCACCTCGCCGACGAGTCCTCCCTCACCCTCGTCCACTTCCTCGCGCGCCGCGCGAAGGAGCTGCGGCTCATGCTGGTCGCGACCGTCGCCGAGGAGGCGATCCACGCCGGGACCCCGATCCAGACGGCGCTCGCCCACCTCGACTGCGGGCGGCTCGCCCGCGGCGTGCGCGTGCCGCGGCTCTCGCTCGCCGGGACCCGCGAGCAGATCGCGGACCTCCACGGCGGCCCCGTGCCGGAGGGCACCGCCGAGCACGTCTACCGGATCACCGACGGCTCGCCCCTCCTCGTGGAGGAGGTGGTCCGGGCGCAGCACGAGTCCGGCCGGACCGTGTCGGGCGACCCCGCCGCGGCGATCCGCGCGCGCATCGCGCGGCTCGGCGACCGGGCCGGCGCGCTCCTCGCGGCCGCCGCGGTGTTCGGCCCGCGCTTCGACTTCGAGCTGGTCCGGCACGTCGCCGGCCTCACCGCCCATGAGGCGGTGGCGGCGCTCGACGCCTGCCTCGACGCGAAGGTCGTGGACGAGGACGGCGCGGGGTACCACTTCCACCACTCGGTCGTCCGCGACGCGCTGTACGACGGCCTCGAGCCGGAGCGGCGCGCCGCGCTCCACGCCGCGGTCGCCGACACCCTCGAGGCGCCGGACGGCGCCCAGGACCCGCCCTCCGAGCTCGTCGCGTGGCACCGCCGGCGTGCCGGCCAGGACCGGCGCGCGCTGCGGCCGCTCCTCGCCGCCGGGCACCGCGCCGCGGCGCGGGCGGGCCTGCGGGAGGCGCTCGCCTTCTACGAGTCGGCCCTCGAGCTCTCCGCGCGCACCGGGGGGCTCGACCCGGCCGGCCGGCGCGAGCTGCTCGACGCCTGCGGCCGCGTCCAGCTCGCGCTGGGCGAGACCTCCGGGGCGGCCCGCACCTTCGAGGAGGCGGCGTCGCTCGAAGGTGGCGCGCCGGATTCCGGCCGCGGAGCCCGCGCTCCGCGCGCGCTCGCTGCGCCTCGCCGCCCTCGCCGCCGCCTCCGCGGGCGACCTCCCCCGCGCGTACTCCCTCGCCGGCGCGGGCATCGCGGCCGCCGAGTCCGCCTCCGGGGACGGCCTCGCGCCGCTCCTCCACCTGGAATCCCAGCTCCACTGGCACGAGGGGCGGACCGGGGACGCGCGCGCCGCCGCGGAGGCGTGCGCCGGGGCGGCAGAGCAGGCGGGGGACCCCGAGCTCGCGCGGCGCGGCCGCGACCTCGTCGCGCTCGCCGACGCCCTCGCCGGCGCGCCCCTCCCCCCGCCGGAGGCGACCGCGCCGCAGGGAGACCCGGGCGTCGGCTCGCCGGACGATCCGTTCGACCTGCACCTCGTCCTGTGGGACCGGGACCTCCTCGCCGGGACCGGCGCCGCCGCGGTGGCGCGCGCCGCGGGGCTCCTCGCCGAGCGCGCCCGGGCGCGGGAGGCGCCGGAGGTCCACGCGGTGGCCCGCAGCGGCGAGGGGGTCGCGGCGCTCGCCGCCGGCGACCTCGACCTCGCGGAGGCGGCCCTGCGGGACGCGCTCCGCCTCCACCGCGCCGCGGGCTCGGCCCTCGGCGAGGCCCTCGCCCTCGAGCGGCTCGCCGCGCTCCTCACCGCCCAGGGGCGGCTCGCCGAGGGGCTCGACGCCGTGGACGAGGGGATCGTCGCCGCCGAGCGCGGCGTGCTCCGCCGCCACGCCCTCGTCCGGCTCCACGCCACGGAGGCGAGGAACCGGCTCGCGGCGGGCGCGCTCTACGCGGCCGAGGACGCGGTCCGGGAGGCCTCCGAGACCGCCGCCCGGCACGGCGACTGCGTCGCGTGCGACGCCGCGTTCCGGCCCGAGGCCATCCGCGTGCTCCTCCTGCGGGGTCGGGTCGGCGACGCGGACCTCGAGGCGGCGCAGCTCGAGGAGATCGCCCGCGGACGCGGCGGCGCCGTGCTCGGCGCGGTGGCCCGCCTCGCCCGCGCCCGCGTCCTGGTCGCGCAGGGCCGCCCCGCCGACGCCCTCGCCGACCTGGTCGGGGCGCGCGCCGCCTTCCTCGCCGCCGGCCACCGGTACGAGGCGGCGCGCTGCGCTCGCCTCGAGGTGCGCCTGCGCGGACCGGATGCGGTGATCCCGGACGAGGTCCGGACGCTCGACGCGCTCGTGACCGTGGACGCGGATGCTTAGCTTCCGCGGACCGTGGACCCATACGGACTCCGCCGCGTCGTCTCGCCCGCGGGGGCCCTCCCGCAGCGCGCCGACGTCCTCGACCCCGACCTCCCCCTCGGGGAGGACGAGGTCGCGATCGACGTCGAGGCCCTCGCGGTGGACGCCGCCTCGTTCCGGCAGCTCGAGCAGGCCGCTCGCGGCGACCCGGCCCGGATCGCCACCGCGATCGCGGCCATCGTCCGGGCCCGCGGCAAGCTCCACAACCCCGTCACCGGGTCGGGCGGGATGCTCCTCGGCCGCGTGGCCGAGGTCGGACCGCGCCACCCGGCGGCGGGCGCGCTCCGCCCCGGCGACCGGATCGCCACGCTCGTCTCGCTCACGCTGACGCCGCTGCGGCTCGCTCGGATCGGGGCGGTGCGGCCCGCGCTCGAGCGGGTGGACTGCGACGGTCGCGCCATCCTCTTCGCGACCGCAGGGTGGGCGCGCCTCCCCGCCGATCTGCCGGAGGAGCTCGCCCTCTCGGTCCTCGATGTCTGCGGCGCGCCGGCCCTCGCTGCCCGGCTGGTCCGTCCCGGCCAGCGGATCCTGGTCCTCGGCGCCGGCAAGTCGGGCTCGCTCGTGCTCGCCCGCGCCCGCGAGCTCGCCGGGCCCCTCGGCCTCCTCGCGGCGGCGGACCGCTCCCGCGCCGCCCTGGACGCGGTCCGCGGCGCCGGGCTGTGCGACCTCGCCCTCGAGCTGGACGCGGCGGACGCCCTCGCGACGCTCCGGGCCGTGGAGTGGGCCGGGGGCCCCTTCGACCTCGTCGTGAGCTGCGCGTCGCTCCCCGGGACCGAGCTCTCCGCCCTGCTCGCGGTGCGGGACGGAGGGACGGTCCTCTTCTTCTCGATGGCGACATCCTTCACCGCCGCCGCGCTCGGCGCCGAGGGGATCGGCCGCGACGCGACGCTGCTCGTGGGGAGCGGCTTCGTCCCGGGTCACGCCGAGGCGGCGCTCGACCTCGTCCGCCGGAACCCCGCGCTCCGGGCGCTGCTCGAGGCGCGCGGCGTCGCTACGCCGGCGACTCGCCCCGCACCAGGGCTCGCACCGCCCGGATGGTGACGCCGCCGTCGGCGCGGGTCACGGGCTCGAACCCCCGGGCTCGGCCGGCGAGGAGCATCCGGCGGACCTCCTCCTTGGGCGCCTGCGGGGTCCCGCGGTCGAACCACTCGTCGAAGTCGAGGTCGAGGGCCTCCTCGACGACCCGGATCCGGACGAGGCCGGCGCGGGCGAAGGTGTCGGCGAGCTCCCCCGCGGTGAGGTTCCGGACGTGGGTGGCGTCCCGGGCGACCTCGATCTCGGCGTGCCAGCGCGCCCGGTCCGGGT
Source organism: uncultured delta proteobacterium (assembly GCA_963739565.1). GTDB lineage: Bacteria > Myxococcota > Myxococcia > Myxococcales > Anaeromyxobacteraceae > Anaeromyxobacter. Next base: position 66,028 of record CAVUBF010000005.1, read on the forward strand.
CGGGGTCGGCCACGTGGTCGCTCGCGACGACGGCCCCGCCCGGCCGGACCCGGCTGGCCTGCGCCGCGAGGAAGGCGAGCGGATCCCGGACGTGGTGGAGGACGAACCGCGACACGGCCGCGTCGAAGGCCGGCGCCCCGGGCAGGTCCTCGAGCCGCTCGCGCGCGAAGCTCGCCCGCTCGCCGAACCGGGCGCAGCGGGCGCGGGCCCGCGCCACCATCTCCGGCGAGAGGTCGACGCCCGTGACGCGGCACCCCGCGGAGAGGAAGGCCTCGGCGACGAGCCCTGGGCCGCACCCGGCGTCGAGCACGTGCGCTCCGCGCGGGAGCGCCGCAAACGCGACGAGCCGCGCGAGCGCAGCGGCGTCGGCCGACACCGGCGACGCCTCGAACCGGGCGGCCTGCCCGTCGAACGCCTTCGAGAGCGCCTCGTCGTGTTCGTCCATGCAGGTCGCCTAGCGGGGCGCGGGCGCCGGGGCCACCGGTTCGGGGCTGGCCGACGCGGGGAGGGATTGCCGCGGCGCGGCGAGCACGACGCGGAAGGTGGTGCCGGCGTCGGACGGCACGAGGGAGATCCTCCCGCCGTGCGCCTCCACGAGGAGGCGCGTGACGTAGAGCCCGAGGCCGAGCCCGAGCCCGTCGGTCGCCCGGCCGCGCGCGCCGCGATAGAACCGCCGGAACACGTTCGCCGCCTCGTCGGCGGGGATCCCCGGGCCGCGGTCGATCACCTGGATGGCGACGTCTTCACCTTGGCGCACCCGTCGCCGCCTGGGGGCGCCCTGATGGGGCGCTCACCCCGGACGGTTGGTGTACCCTCGGCGGGGCGGAGGCGCTCGCACGGCCGCAGCCTCACCCGGGACCCGCGGTCCGTGCGCCGGCGCTCGCCGGGTGGCGCATACTCCGTCGCGCCGGGAGGTCGCCATGCCGAACCCGCCCATCGTCGCAGCCGAGAACATGGACTGGACGTACGAGGACTTCGCCGAGGAGCTCGAGCACCTCGCGCTCGTCGAGGACCTCGAGCCGCCCGCTGGCCCGACGCTCGCGGACCTGCCGTCGTGGGTGTTCGACGACGAGTTCCGCCGCATCGCCGGCGAGCTCGAGATTGTCGCGGAGCTCGAGGCGCGCTGAAGGCGCGGCGGCGGGTGCGCCCGCCCGCGCGTGTTTCTCGGGGTGAACTGCGCGCTCGACGCGCTCGGGCTCCCCGTTCCGCTCGGCCGGATAGAGGGGCGCCGCATTCCTTGACAGTGCGTGAAGGGCGCCAGTACCATCCGTGCGCCTCACCGACTGTCCCAGCACTCACCGTCACCGGAGACTCCCGACATGGCGTTCTGGAAGCGCGCTGCGCTCACTGCGGCATTGGGTATCACCTGCTTCTCGGCCCACGCTGCGACGATCAAGCGCGAGGTGCCGCTGCACGTGCAGACCATCTACAAGAAGGGAACCCCGTTCGCCGTCGAGACGACGCCTCGCGGGATGGCGTTCGACGGACTCCAGCTCTGGGTCGCGAACTACGACAGCGGGACGGTCCAGGTCTTCGACTCCACCACCAACAGTCGCGTCCGCACCCTCACCGTCGGTGCCAACCCGTCCAGTATCGTCTTCGACGGCACCTACCTCTGGGTGATCACCGCCACGTCGGCGCGCCGCTACACCACGGCTGGTTCGCTGGGACCGGAAGTCGCTCTGTCGGGGAACGGATGGGGCGCCGCGTTCGACGGTAAGTTCCTCTGGGTCGGCGTCCGGAACGCCGTCGACCGGATCAGCGTCGAGAGCCCTTACACTCGCACGACCTTCCCGGCGCTGAGCGCCGACTCGGTCGCGTTCGACGGGAAGAACGTCTGGGTCGCGGGCGACGTCGGCACGGCGAAGCTCGATACCACCACGGGAACCAAGCTGTTCGAGTCCACGGAGCTGCTCGCACGCGGCTCGCTCAACGACATCGCGTTCGACGGAACGTACATGTGGATGGTCGGCCCGGGCGACGAGAATCCAGAAGGTGGACGTCGAGAACAACACGGTCGTGGCGACCGTGGCGACCTCTCCCTATCAGGATCCCCGGAACATCGCGTTCGACGGCACGCACATGTGGGTCGTCTGCAAGAGCTCCGATGCGATCATCAAGATCGACGTCCGCACCAATGCGGTCGTCGAGGCGTTCAACACGCCATCCGGGACGGCCCCCTACAACGCCGTCTTCGACGGGTTCTACATGTGGGTCGACGCCTACGGAACCAATCCCGGCCAGATCTTCAAGTACCTGGCGACGCACCGGTAGGCGCGGCGGCCTCGTCAGGTCCGCGTCGGCCCCGGCGGTCCGCACCCGGCCGCCGGGGCCGCACGCGGCCGAACCGCCAGACTGCTATGCTGTCGCTCGTGCCGTCCCCGCTCCGGCCCGCGCCGCAGTTACCCGCCGCGCGTCGCGCGCGCTGACGCTCCGCGGGGCCGTGGCGGAACTGGCAGACGCAGGGGACTTAAAATCCTCCGCCGGGTCACACCGGCGTCCCGGTTCGACTCCGGGCGGCCCTACTCACCCAGCGATCTTCTGACTCGGCGAGGGCGACGAGCAGGCCGAGAAGCGGGTCGAGGTCGAGATCCAGGGTTCACCACCTCCCCGCCACCGCGAGGCCGGTACCCCCTTGCCCCATCATCGGGGCCACGGCGACGTGGTGACTCTGCCATTGCTGGTAGTCGATCACCGCCACCGTCCCGCCGACGACCGCACCGACCCCGATGCCTATGAGGGCCCCGGTGCCGATGTCCCGGCCCCACTGGTGCCCGGTCGTGTCCCCGTTGATCCCGCCCACGGCAGCGCCGGCCCCGGCCCCCACCGCACCGCCTAGGAACGTCCAGCCGGCGACGGTGGCGAGGGTGTTGGGCTTCTCGACCACCTTCTGCGGTGGGCAGGCCGGGCAGGGAGCTACCTGCAACGGCTGGGGCTGGGGAGGGACCGTCACCGGAGCTTGCCCAGGCGGCGGAGGGACGACGACGGTGGTGGACTGCTGGCCTCCCGGCGTCTGCGGTTGCTGGGGCTGTTGCGGCTGCTGAGCTTGAGCCACTACGGCGGACACGATCAGCGCGCTGACGGTCGTCATCACCCGAAGATCGCCATCGCGCGATCCCTCGCAAGCTGCAAGCAGGCCCGCATGTGCCGAGCCAAGATCCACCGGATTCGCAGGCAGTCCGAGCGGCCGAGCGAGCCCTAAGAAATCCCCCGCCGCGCGAGCGCGTCCTACCTCGACTCCGGGCGGCCCTACTCTCCAGGCTTCATCGAGGCCGCCCGGTTCACGACACGTTCGCCGGCCCCGAAGGTCAACCGCCGTGGGTGGGCGGAGTCGCGGCGCGCCGCTTCCGCGCCGAGCGCCATCCGAAGAGGGCGATGAGCGCGACGAGCAGGACCTTCACGGCGATCCAGACGCCAGCGATGTAGGGGCCGGGGGGGACGCCCGCCCAGGTCAGGACGGCGGTGATGGCAGCGGTGATGGCGCTCGTCAGCATGGGGCCCCGGGAGCTCGCGGAGCCCAGGTTGTAGCGCGGGCGCGCTCGAGGAGCCACTGCGGCTCCCGGCGGCGGCCGCAGGCTCGTGGGCATCGACGTCGCGGACGCGGCCGGCAAGCGGATCGACTCGCAGGAAACGATGACGACCGCCGACCTCCGGGTCCTCAAGTTCGGCCGTCCGCTCCCGGCGGACTCCCAGCTGCGCATCTCCGTCGCCACCGCGCGGTCCCTCGCCACGGCGCCGCTCCGGCTCCGCGACGTCTCCCTGCCGTAGGCTGCGTGAACCCCGACGCCCCGTCGCGGTCACCCCGCGGACGGGCGGCCGCCGCCGCGCCGCCCGCGGGGCACCTGGGCGTTAGCGGCCGCCGCCGCTCGCGCCGGAGCTGTCGCCGGCCGCCCCTCCGGTCGAGCCGGTGTCGGAGCTGCCGGAGCCGGACGAGCCGGTCCCCGAGGGACTGGAACCCGACGAGCCGGTGCCGAGGTCGGAGCTCGAGCCGGTGCCCGCGCTCGACCCGGACGATCCCGTGTCGGAGCTCGAGCCCGTGCCGGCGCTCGATCCGGACGATCCCGTGCCGACGTCGGAGCTCGACGAGCCCGTGCCGGACCCGGGGGGATTCGTTCCGGACGAGCCCGTCCCGACATCGGAACCCGTGGAGCCGCTCGACCCGGTGCCGGAGCTCCCCGACGCAGACGACCCGCCCCCCGGCGGCGCCATGCCGGGGTCCTGCGGCGCGGCCGTGCCGGGATCGAGGTGCCCGAGCCCGTACCGCCCATGCTCGACCCCGAGCCGCCGGTCGACGACCCCGTCCCGGCGCCCGCGGCGCCGCCGCTGCCCGTCCCGGTGCCACCCCCCGCCGCGCCGGCCTGCGCGTACGCCACTCCTCCGACGCCGAGCGCGACGACCGCGCCGGCGACGACCAGCTTCTCTCTCCACGTCATGTGAGCTGCCCCTCCCGCGCACGGCCGGTCCCGGCGTGCGCTGCAAGCACGCGTCGCGGCGGCGGGGGTAAAGGCGGACGCGAACGCGTGAGCGCGCTGGCGCGTCCGCTCTCCCCGAGACGGACCCATTCCGCTGTCGCCGCTTCCGCGTTCGCAAGAAGCTGGGCACGCGTCCTCGCGCGAGCACCGGCGGGCGGGACCCCCTGGGCGCGTGCGCATGCCGTCCCGGCGAGCGTGGGAGGGCGGCCGCCGGGCGCGCTACACGCCGTCATCCGAGTCGTCGCGCGGCACCTGCCCCGCGTCCTCCCCGGCGTGCTGCTCGACCCCCGGCTCGATGTCGAGCGCCCGCTCGACGAGCGACTCCGGCGGCGTGCTGCCGCGCGACTGCCGCGACTCGTCCGTCTCGCGCCTCTGGAGCTCCCGCTCGACCTCGCTGCGCTCGCTCCGGTCCTTTCGCTCGGCCATGGTTGCCTCCGGCGGGAAGCTGGGCACGGCACCGCGCCGCGACGAGCCGCACCGGGAGCCGGGCGGGAGCCGGCAGGAGCTACGAGCGGGGCTTCGCCGGCACGCCCGACATGACGTGCTCGGCGAGGGCGGTGATCGTGAGCGACGGGTTCACGCCCAGGTTCACCGGCACGGCGGCGCCGTCGGCGACCCAGAGCCCCTCGTGGCCGAACACCCTCCCCTGCGGATCGCACACGCCCCGGGACGGGTCGGACGCGATCACGGCGCCCCCGAGGATGTGCGCGGTCGAGGAGCGGTTCCCGAAGACCTCGAGCACGTTGCCCCCGGGGAGCCCGCCGATCTTGTCCGCGAGCCGCTCCGCGATCCGGTCGGCGATGGGGATTGAGGTGGGCGGGCGCGGCCCCGCCTCGACGTGGCTCGTCAGCACCTTCCTCCCGAGGCGGCGGCCAAGGCGGAGCCGGAGGTACGAGTCGAGGGGCTGCATCACGAGGACGATGGCGGTTCGCGCCGCCCAGTTCCGGAGCCGGTGGGCGCGGAGATACCGCACGGGGTGGCGCAGGAGACCGCCGAGCCACCGGAGCCAGCGCGGCCAGGGCGGACGGTCCGGCGTGAGGTGGGTGACGAGGGCGCCCATCGCGTCCTGGCCCTTCCCGTACCGGACGATCTCCACGTGGGTGTGCGCGTCGGCGTCGATCCCGGAGGTGATGGCGATCCCGCGGCTGAAGTCCACGCGATCGTCGGGGGCGAGGGCGCCCACGAGCGCCTCCGAGTTCGTCCGGACGAAGTTCCCGAGCTGCGGCGACAGCCCCGGCAAGCTCCCGCGCTCCTGGCACGCGAGGAGCAGCCGGACCGTGCCCAGGGCCCCCGCCGCGAACACGACGCCGCGCGCGCGGTAGACCCGCCGGTCCTTCGCCACCAGCGCGGTCGAGCGCTCCGCCTCCACCTCCCACCCGCCGCCCCGCGCCGGCCGGACGTCGGTGACCCGGGTCTCCGGGTGGATCTCGCAGCCGAGCCCCTCCGCGAGGTGGAGGTAGTTCCGGTCGAGGGTGTTCTTCGCCCCGGGGCGGCACCCGGTCATGCACCCGCCGCAGAGGGTGCAGCCGGTCCGGACCGGCCCGCGGCCCCCGAAGTACGGATCGGGGACGGCCTTCCCGGCCTCTCCGAAGAAGATCCCGACCTCGTGCTTGCGGAAGGTCGCGCCGCGCCCGGTCTCCTCCTCGACCACCTGCTTCAGGAGCTCGTCGGCGTGGAAGACCTCTGGCGCCGGCGTCGCTCCGAGCATCCGCCGCGCCGTGACGTAGTGGGGTGCGAGGGTCGCCGCCCAGTCGGCGCCGGCGGGCCAGTGCGTATCGCGGAGCACCGGCTCGGGGGGGACGACGAGCGTGTTCGCGTAGACGAGGCTGCCGCCCCCGACGCCCGCGCCGTGCAGCACGACGACGTGGGGGAGCATCGTGATCTGCTGGATCCCGTGCAGCCCGAGCCGGGGCATCCAGAGGTACTTTCGGAGGTTCCAGTTGCTCTCCGCGAAGTCCTCCGGGCGCCAGCGCTTGCCCATCTCGAGGACGGCGACGCGCCAGCCCTTCTCGGAGAGCCGCAGCGCGGAGACTGCGCCTCCGAACCCGGAGCCGATCACGACGAAGTCGAGCTCGAGCATGACCCCTCCCCCCTCCCCACGCCGCGCGCGGAGAGGGGCAGCCAGCTCTCGCGCGGAGACGGAGCCGGCCCTAGTTGAGGAACTGCGGCTCGGGGACGTCCGCCCCCTCGATGGGCTTGCGGGCGGAGTACCCCTCGTCGAGCGGGTGCCAGTGCGAGATGGCGGGCTCGCCGAACTGCCAGCACAGGAAGACCGGCTCGCCGTCCACCAGCGCGTAGAAGTCGACGAGCCCCATCTCCACGTCCTTCACGAGGCAGCCGAGCTCGTTCACCCGCTCGACCGCGCCGGTGATCTCCGCGGCGAGCCGGCGCAGCTCGCTCCGCCTCGACCTCGAGGCCGGCCGGCAGGGGGGCGCCCTCCTGAAGGACGGCGACGGCGTCGTCGGCGCCGCCGAGCGCCTGCGATGACGTGGCCCGAGCACGGGACCGGACCTGGGCGATGCGCCCGAACTCGATCTCGAGCGTCGGAGACGAGCTCGTTCGCCTCCTCGACGGTGAAGAACCGGGGCCCCTCGTCCATGGGCGGAAACGTTAGCATGGCGCGTGTTATAAGCGCGTGCTCGCGGGGGCACGGAGCGTGCTCGAGACCGTCGCGAAGGGCTTCAAGGCCGCCCGGAACAAGCTGAAGGGGCGCACCGGAGATCACCACCGAGGTGGTCGACGACGCGCTGCGCGACATCCGCGTCTCGCTGCTCGAGGCGGACGTCTCCTTCGACGTGGTGAAGCGGTTCGTCGCCCGCGTGCGCGAGAAGGCGATCGGCGAGGTCGTCGAGACCAAGGTCAAGACCGAGCAGGGGCGTCGTGCGGGTCACGCCGCAGGACCACTTCATCAAGATCTGCCACGACGAGCTCGAGGCCCTCATGGGCCCGGTGGACACGTCGCTCCGCGACGGCCCGCGCGGGCGCCCGACCGGCATCATGATGGTCGGCCTCCAGGGCTCCGGGCAAGACGACCACCGCCGGCAAGCTCGCGAAGCGGCTCCTCAAGGAGGGGAAGAAGCCGCTCCTCGTCGCCGCCGACGTGTACCGCCCCGCCGCCGTCGAGCAGCTCAAGGATCCTCGGCGAGCAGCTCGGCGTGCCGGTCTTCCACGACGCCGGGCGTCGCGCCGCCCGAGATGTGCCGGCAGCGCCCTCGAGGCCGCGCAGCGCGAGAAGGCCGACGTCGATCATCTACGACACCGCCGGCCGCCTCGCGATCGACGAGGAGCTCATGCACGAGCTCGAGGAGATCAAGAAGGCGGTCGCGCCGGAGAACATCCTCCTCGTCGCCGACGCCATGATCGGCCAGGACGCGGTGAAGACCGCGGCCGAGTTCGACCGGCGGCTCGCGCTCGACGGCTTCATCCTCACGAAGCTCGACGGCGACGCCCGCGGCGGCGCGGCGCTCTCCATCAAGGAGGTCACCGGCAAGCCCATCAAGTTCCTCGGCATGGGCGAGTCGCTCGACCGGCTCGAGGAGTTCCGCCCCGAGGGCCTGGCCTCGCCGCATCCTCGGGTTCGGCGACGTCGTCGGCCTCGATGAAGGACTTCGAGGAGCACGTCGACGAGGAGAAGGCCGAGGCCGACGCGAAGAAGATCCTCTCCGGCGACTTCACGCTCGACGACTTCGTGAAGCAGATCCAGCTCGTCCGGAAGATGGGGCCGCTCGGCGAGCTGATGGAGAAGTTCCCGCTCTTCGGCGAGCTGCCCGAGGGCTTCCAGTTCGACGACCAGGCGCTCACGAAGATCGTGGCGATGGTCGACTCGATGACCCCGACCGAGCGGCAGCGGCCGGACCTCATCACCGACTCGCGCGATGAAGCGGATCGCGAAGGGCTCCGGGCGCGGCGAGAAGGAGGTCAAGGACCTCCTCAAGCAGTACAACGCGATGCGCGCGGTGATGAAGCAGGTCGGCTCCGCGCCGGGGCTGCTCTCGCGCCTCCCCGGCGTGAAGCAGCTCATGCAGCTGCGCAAGCTCCAGGGCAAGGGGATGGAGGACGTCCTCGGCGAGGACGCCGCCGCGGTGGAGGGCGCCATGCAGGGCGGCCTCGTCCCGCCCGACGCGGCCCGCGCGATGGGGCTCCCGAAGGGCTACACGCCGCCGATGGCCGCCGGCGCCATGGCGCGCGCGCGGCTCATGGGCTACGCGCCCGAGCCCATCTCGACCGAGACCGCGGCCGAGCGCGACGCCCGCAAGAAGAAGCGGAAGCAGGAGCGGCAGTCCCGCAAGAAGAACCGGAAGAAGAACCGGAAGTAGCCCCTGGCGCGCGCGTCCGGACTCCGGCCGCCGTCGTGCGCCGGGAGCGTCTATCCCGCCGACCCCGCGGCCCTCCGGCGCGCCCTCGACGCGTGGCTCGGGCTGGCTGATCCGAGCGGGGGGGCACTCGCTCCGCATCCGCGGAGCTCGCGCCCCCGATCCCCCGCTCGCTCTGGGGTAGCCTCAGCCGGCTACCCCTCCGCTCGCCCATCCACTGCGCCCACCCGGCTCCTCGTCGCGCCGCACATCGACTACCCGCGCGGCGCCCGCGGCTGGGCCGCCGCGTACGGCGCGCTCGCGACCGACGCGGACCTGTTCGTCGTCCTCGGGACCGCCCACGCGACCCCGCCGCGCCTCTTCGCCTTGACCCGCCGCGACCACGCGACGCCCCTCGGGACGGTGCCGACCGACCGCGCCGCGCTCGAGGCGGTGGTCGCCGAGCTCGGCGAGGAGGAGCTGCTCGCCGACGAGGCCGCCACGACGGGGAGCACTCCATCGAGCTGCAGCTCGTCGCGCTCCGCCACGCTCGTCCGGCGGCCGTTCACAGCCCTCCCCGTCCTCTGCTCGGCGATCTCGCACCTCGCCGACCCGGCGCCGTTCACGGCGCGGTTCCTCGCCGCGCTCGGGCGCGCGCTCGCCGCGGCGCGGCGCGTGTGCTTCGTCGCGTCGGCGCGGACCTCGCGCACGTCGGCCCGGGGTACGGCGACCCGCGCCCGCCGACGGCGACGGAGGCGACCCGGTCGAGGCCCGCGACCGGGAGACCCTCGCGTTCGTCGCGGCGGGCGACCAGCGGGGTTCCACCGCGACGCGCTGCGCGACGACGCGCGCCGCCGGCTGTGCGGGCTCGCGCCGATCTACGCGGCGATCCGGGCGAGCGGGACGCGGCGCCGCGGCTCCTCCACTACGAGCGCTGGACCGACGGCGTGGACTCGGTGTCGTTCGCCGCGGGTGCAGGGTGACGCGGCGGCGCTCGCTCCTCTACGGCCCCGCGTCGTCCACGGCCGCTTCCGCGCCGTACTCGATGGCGCAGCGGGGCAGACTGGTTCGGCGGAGGGCCCCGGGCACCGCGATCACCCGCCCGACCTCGCCGCAGACCTGGCACCGCCCCGCGAGCTCCACCTCGCCGCGGTCGATCGGGCTCTCCTTCGTCTGCTCCCTCATGGCGCTCTCCTACTCGGCCGCCTTCTACGCTGCCGCTTCGGGACCACCAGGCCGCGGGAGAGCCGGCGCAGCACGCGCTTCAGCTGCCGCTTCTTGTACCGCTCGTGCGAGGCGTCGCCCTCCTCGTTGCGCTGCGCCGTCGCTCGCGTCCACCACCTGGAACTCGACGAGCGAGAACACGATCCGGCCGAGCTCGTCGGCCATGGGGTCGAGCTTCGGGAGGAGCTCGTCGACCCGGACCGGGAGGTCCACGACGAAGTTCAGGATCTCGGAACTCCTTGCCGCTGAACTCGTTCCGGTGGGCGGCGGGATCGGTCCGCTCGAGGTCGGGGGGCAGCTGCAGGTGGGCCGCCGAGCGCCGCGCCGCGTCGGGTGCTTCGCGAGCATGTCGCCGAACCGCACGAGCGAGTTCTGGGTCTGGCCGGGGACCGCGTAGTTGAACGGGAAGAGGTGCTCGCGTGAGGTGCCAGACCACCGAGCGGGATCTGGTCGGCGCGCTCGGTGACGACCCGGTAGCGGACCCGGTCGAAGACCTGCGCCGCGACCGACTCCTTCTTGGCGAGGAGCTTCGTCACGAGCGAGGAGCGGCTCTTCACGTTCCCGCGGAACTCGACGACGGAGGCCGGCGGCCTTGCATCCGCTCCGCCTCGGCCATGATCCGGCGGTGCGCCCGCTCCGCGAGGTCCGCCTCCCGGATCGGCGGTGCGGAAGAGCAGCTCCCGCGCCTCGAGGTGGTGGATGACGTGCATCACCTTCAGGACGACGCAGGCGATGCGGCGGTAGCGCACCGGCTCGGCGGACGCCGGCGGCGAGGAGGAACAGGTCGCGGAGGTCGTCCGGCTCGGCCACCACCGGCGCCACCCGGTAGCCGAACTCGGTGCGGAGGTACTCGACGGCCTGGGCGAGGATGTTCCGGAGCCGCTGCTCGTCCGCGGGTCGTCGAGGTCGAAGAGGTTGAGGCGAGAGGAAGCGGGTCGACCTCGTCCGGCTCGGTGAAGTCGAGCCGGCGCCAGTCGATGACCGACCCGCCGCGCAGGAGCAGGCGCAGCACCTCGAGCTCGGCCACGCCCATCCGCTCGAGGGGCCTGAGCGGTGCGCCGGCCGTGGAGAGCTTCGCGTCGGGGGTCACGGCCAGGACCTGGCGGCGCTAGAACTGGAACGGGAACGTGACTTCCTGTCCCGGGGTCGTGGACCGCGGGAACCTGATGCCCTTCACGACCCCGCTGATGCAGCTCGAGAACGGCCCGGAGGAGTATTCGCCCGGGAGGGACTTCACGTCCCTGACGCTTCCGTCCGCCGCGATGACCCAGCTTGATCTTCAGCACGCCGCTCGCGCCCGGGTCGCGCGACTTCTGCTCGGAGACGCACTTGCGGAGCGAGTCGATGCGCCCCGCCACCGCCTCGTTGATCTGCGAGGGCGAGAGCTGGCTCGGCAGCGCGCCGGCGCCGGCGCGCGCCGGGGGGACGTAGACCGCTCGGCCCGAGCCGCCTCCCGCCTCCGCCGAGCGCCTCGTCGAGGGCGGAGTCGTTCGAGTCGAAGTCGAGGAGCGAGTCCTTCTTCCTCGCGGGCGCGGGCGCGGGCGGCCGGGGCGGCCGAGGCCGGGTGAGGCGCGGGCTCGGCCTTCGCGACGCGGGGGTGCTTGCCCTTCGGCTGCGGCGGCGGCGCGGGCTCGGGCTTCGCCGCCTTCCTCGGCCGCGGCTCGGCGGCCGCGACGGTCGCGGGAGGCGGCGGGGCCGCGGCCGGGGCGGGCGCAGCCGGGGAGGGCGCCGCCGCGACGGGCGCGGCGGGCGCCGGTGCGGGTGCGGCCGGAGCGGCGGCGGGAGGCGCGGCCGGCGGGACGGCCGGGACCGGGGCGGTGGCGACCTGCGGCGCTGCCGGCGGCGCGTTGCGCTGCTGCGTGAGCACCCAGGCGGCGGCGCCGCCGACGGCGGCCACCACCAAGACCGCGGCGGTCACCACGACGCGCGTCATCGACCGCTTGTGGCGCGCCTCCTGGGCCTTGCTCGCGACGGCGGAGCGGCGCTCCGCCTTCCTCTCGCCCGTCGTCTGCTCGAGCCCCTTGATGCTGAGCGGGAGGGCGCCGGTGGGGTCCACGCCGCCGCCGTCCGGGAGCTCCTCGACGAGCGACTTCACGCCGGACGGGACCGGCTTCGCCGCCGCGGGCCTCGCCGCGGCGGGTGCGCCGCGGGAGGCGATCTCCTCGCTCGCGAGGGCCGCGAGCGCGGACGCGCCGACCGGCTTCCAGGTCACCTCGCCGCCGGCGGAGGCCGGCACCGGGGTCGCGGCGGCCTTCTCCTTCGACGCCTGCGCCTCGGATCTGTACGGCTGCGGCTCGGCCCGGGCGGGCGCGGGGGCGGCGCGAGCGACCGGCGCGAGGTAGCCGGCGAGCTCGGCGACGGACGAGAGCGGCTGCCAGTCGCCCATGCCGGGGCGCCACACGAGGGAGTCGGGGCCGACGTCGCCCGCCTCCCACTTGCGCTTCACCTCGGCGAGCGGGAGCGGGCCGACCTGCGCCTGCCCGATCGCGACGTACCACTCGGTCGGCGCGGCGCAGCCGCGGGGGCCGACGCGGCGACGACCTTCGCCTGGTCCTCGGCGCCCATGAGCTGGGTCGCGCCGGGGTCGGGCGCGCCGCCCTCGGCGGGCGCCTCGCCGAAGGCGCTGTCGAAGGCCTGGCCGAGCTCGGCGTCGAGGCCGCCGCCGGACGGAGCGGCGCCGTTCGCCGACGAGGGCTGGGGCGCGGCGACCGCCGGAGCCTCGTCCGAGACGCGGCGGACGAGCACGACGTGTCCGCACTTCTTGCAGCGCACCTTCACGCCGCTCGGCCCGACCTTGTCGTCCGAGATCATGTACTGCGAGCCGCAGCTGTCGCAGGTGAATTTCATCGGTCGCCCATCCTAGATCATCCTGGGACCACGCACGAAAGCCCGAGCTTTTCCCGGAGGCGCCCATACTCCTCCGAGGCGCAGAACAGCGCGAGGTCGCGCACCCGCATCTCGTCCCGCAGCTTCGAGACCTGCGGCCGTTCGGTGACGATCCCCTTCCGCGCCACCTCGAGATCGCCGGCGAGGAGCGCCGCCGCGCGGTTCGAGGTGAGCTCGGCGCCGTCGAGGTAGGCGCGCACGTCGCCCGCGTGCTGGACGTCGCAGTACTTCCGGGCGAGGAGCTTGAGCGTGTTCTTCCGGACGGTCTCAGGGAGCGTCCGCTCGAGCTCTCGCTTCAGCTTCTCGACGAGGTGCGGGTCGGCGGTGACCACGAACTTCGAGGTCCCGACCGAGCAGGCGGCCTGGAACACGAGGTCGAGCTGGTCGTGGGGCATGAGCCGCGCGAGGAACAGCTCGGGCCGGGCGAAGGCCATCGCCTTCCCGATGGCGAACCAGAGCTCCTTCTTCGGCCGCTCCTTGAACATCTCCTCGTCGGCGAGGAGCCCCGGCGGCTCGGTGGGCACGAGCTGCAGCCGCGCCGCGACCTCGTCCTTGCGGAACAGCCGCAGCCCCTTGAAGCCGAGGGTCCGCTCCACGTACTTGAACATGTTCGCGAAGAAGAGCATCGAGCCCTGCACGTCGAGCTCGTCCTTCTTCGGTACGATCCCGAGGTCCTTCTCCTTCTGCAGGAACATGGGCCGGGCGTGGAGCGCGAGGAGCGTCATCACGTCCGCGAGCGGGTCCCTTCACCCGCTCGTGGAGGAGCAGCGCCCACGCGTCGTCGTCGAGGGTCCGGCTCGCCTGGTCCCGCGCTGAACTTGCGCAGGCGCGAGACCACCTGCACCTCCTCCGGGGTCGCGGCGTCGAGCAGGTGCGCGAGCACCTGCGCGGCCGAGTAGGCGAGGTCGTACTCCTTGCGTGCGGCGTGGAGGGTGACGAGGGCGGAGGCGGCCTTCTGCGCCTTGGCGCCGCTCCTCAGGAGCTGCCGGTACGCCGCGATCGCCTCGGCCTCGTCGCCGGGCTTGCGCGCCGCGAGCTCGGCGTAGGTCTCGAGCGAGACGGCGTCGTCGGGGTCCGTCTTCGCGACCACCTGGTACGCCATCCGCGCCCCGTCCTCGTTCCCGAGCACGTTGCGGTACAGCTCGCCCAGCGTCTTCCAGAGGGCGAGCCGGGCCTGCGCTGCCTCCGGTCCCTTGGGCAGCCGCTGGATCATCCGGACGTAGGCCTGCTCGAGGTCGGCCCACCGCTTCGTCTTCGGTGAGGGTCTCCTCGACGGCCGCGAAGGCCTGGACGAGGCGCGGGTTCTTGTCGAGCGCCCGCTCGTACTCGGCCAGGGCGGCGTCCTCGTCCTTCACCTCGTCGCGGAGGATCTCGGCGAGCGAGACGTGGAGCTTCGCCGCCCGCGCCGCGTCGGCCTGCACCTCCGGGCGCCCGACGATCTGGGCGAGGACGTCCGCCGCCTTCTGCCCCTGCCGGGTCTCGCGGTAGAGCCCGAGGAGCGCCTCGGTGACGGCGAGCGCGGTGGGGTCGATCTTCGACGCCCCGAGGAACGCGTCGATGGCCTGGTACGGGTCCTTGAGCTTGTCGCGGCACGCCTCGCCGATCGCGACGAAGAGTCTCGAACTTCGCCTGGCCGTCGACGAGCGGGAGGAGCCGCTGCCGCTGCTCCACCGCCCCCTCGAAGTCGCCGAGGCTCTCGAGGATCCGGACGAGGCTCCGCCGAGACGGCTCGTGGTTCCCGTCGATCTCGAGCGCCTTCTTGAAGGCGTTCGCCGGCGCGATCGACCTGGCCGAGCTTCTCGGCGATCTCGCCGATCTGCCAGTGGGTCTCCACCACCTCGAGGTCGGTGAGCGCCGTCGCGGTGGTGGACGATGACGTTCGTGAAGATCCGCAGCGCCTCCTCCCACTGCTGCTCCTGGACGAGGAGGTGCCCGAGCCCCTCCAGCGCCGGGAGGTAGGTGGAGTCGAGATCGTAGGCGCGGCGGTAGCCCGCCAGCGCCTTCTCGCGGTTCCCGAGCTTCTCGGCGACGTAGCCGAGGCGGTAGCTCTGGCGGCAGAGCTCCTTCGCGTCTCCCGCCTGCCCGAGCGACCTCGACCATCGCGTCGAGGACGCGCTCGGCGTCGGCCCAGCGCGTCTGGGCGACGTAGATGTCGGAGAGCGGCTTCGCTGCGTCGGGGTGGCCCGCGGTCCGCTTCAGCGCCTCCTCGTAGTAGCGCGCCGCCTGGTCGCGGTCGTCGCGCTCCTCCTGGTAGACGCGCCCGACGTCGGTGTAGAGGCGGGTCTTCTCCTCGACCTCCGGCACGTAGCGCGCCTCCTCGACGAGCATCTCGAGGAAGCGGTCGCGATCGCGCTCGCGCTCGGCGATCCCCTTCAGCGCCCGGATGGCGGGGAGGCAGCCCGGGTCGAGCTGCAGGGCCCGGCCGTAGGCCTCCTTCGCGCTCGCCGGGTCGAGGAGCATCTCCTCGTGGATCGCGCCGATCCGGACGTGGACCTCGACGCCCTCCTTGCCGCCGCCGGAGATGCGGGCCTCGCGGCGGAGCATGTCGAGGGCGAGGTTCCAGTTGCCGCTCCGCTCGTAGAGGCGGCCCAGGGCGGAGACCGCCTCCCGCGACTCCGGGTCGAGCTGCAGGGCGTGGTTGAAGATCGCCTCGGCGCGGTCGACGCGCGAGAGCTCCTTCCACCACACCTCGCCGATCGCCACCTCGAGCGCCACCTGCTCCCGCCGGTCCTGCACGAGCGAGAGGTGGTGCTGCATCACCGGGATGAGCTTCTCCCACGCCCGCGCGTCGCGGTAGAGCCGCTCGAGGGCCTTCACCGCGGGGAGGTTCCCGCCGTCGAGGGCCAGGATCGCCTCGTTCTTCTCGATGGCGCTCCGGGGGTCGTGGAGCTTCTCGTCGTGGATGCCCGCGCTCTTCGCGAGGATGCGGGTCTTCTCTCGCGGGTCCTCGGCGAGGGCGATCTGCCGCTCGTAGACGCGGTTCAGCTCGGCGAACCGGTCGAGCTTCGTGTAGAGCCGCTCGAGCCCAGCGAGCGCCTCGCGCGAGCGGTCGTCGAGGCCGAGGACCGTCCGGTAGGCCTCCACCGCCGCCTCGTCGTCGGAGACCTCGTTCTCGTACAGCGCCGCGATCTGCAGCTGGAAGGCGATGCGGTCCTCGTCGGTCGCGGCGAGGTCGCGGGCGCGCGAGAGGACCTGCGCGAGGTCCTGCCAGCGCTGCTCGCGCCGGTACAGGGCGGAGAGCTGCTCGAGGGCGGGCCGGTCCGCGCCGTCGAGCTCGAGGAGGCGGCGGAGAGCGGTGACCGCCTCCTCCACGTCGCCCATGTCGGCGTCGTACAGCTTGGCGACCTCGAGGAGCATCGCCTTCTTCTCCTCGAGCCCCGCGGCCGCCTCGAGCTTCTGCTCGAGGGTGATGACGAGGTCACGGACCCGGCCGCGCCGCTTGAAGAGCTGGGTCAGCGCCTCGAGGGCCTCCGGGCTCGCGGGGTCGGCCTCGAGCGCGCGGCGGTAGGCCGCCTCGGCGCCGTCCGCGTCGTCGAGCTTCTCGTCGCGGAGCTTCCCGAGCCGGAGCAGGAGGCGCGCCTTCACCATCCCGCGGGCCTCCTCGGAGACCTGCTCGAGCACCGCGCCGAGCTCGTCGAGGGCCTCGGTCTCGTCCGCGAGCCGCTCGGCGGCGGCGACGGAGTCCGCGTCGCCGGGCGCCTCGGCGAGGGCGCGGCACCAGGAGAGGAACGCCATCTCCTTCTGGCCGAGCTTCTTCTCGTGGACGCCCGCGACCTCCTTCAGGACGGCGAGCTTCTCGGCAGGGTCGGCGATCTGCGGGGCGAAGAGGTCGCACACCCGCGCGAAGGCGCGCCAGTTCCCCGCCTCGGCGTGGAGCTGGCGGAGCTCCTCGTAGGCGGTCCGGTTCGCCGGGTCGAGCTCGAGCACCTTCTCGAGCGCGGCGGCGGCGGCGTCGCCCCGCTTCTGGCCCTTCCACAGCTCGGCGACCGCGAGCCACGCCGGGACCGCCTCCGCGGGGCCGCCCTGCGCGGCGAGGAGCGCCGCCCGGGCCTCGGCGGCGCGCACGCCGTCCTGCGCCGCGCCCGCCTGCCGGAAGACCTCCTCGATCCGCACGAGCTCCTCGGCGGCGTGGGGCTCGATGTCGAAGGCGAGCTTCGCCTGCTCGGTCGCCTCCCGCTTGTTGCCCGCGCGGAGCAGCACCTCGGCGAGCTCGAGGCGGGCGCGCTTCACGCCCGCGGCGTCCTCCTGGAGCGGCACCAGGCGGCGCCACACCGCGACGAGCGCCTCGAGGTCGCCCTGGGCGGCGTGGATGTCCCGCAGCGCCTCGAGGGCGCGGCGGTTCCGCGGGTCGGTGTCGAGCACCGCCTTGTACGACTGGATCGCCTGGCCCGGATCCCCGAGCCGCGTCCGCAGCACCAGGCCGAGCTTGTCGTTGAGCCGGGCGATCTCGCGGCGATCCACCGTGGCCTGGACCCGCACGCGGAGGTGCTGGGCGAGGTCGGACCAGCGCTCGAGGGACTCGTACAGCTCCTCGAGGGCGGCGAGGGCCTCCTCGTGGCGCGGCCGGGCCTGGAGCAGCTCCTTCCAGAGGGCGACCGACTCGTCGAGCCGCCCGAGCTCGGCGGCGAGCGCCGCCATCCGGGCGAGGACCCGCTCCTTCGCGGCGGGGTCGCCGGCGCAGCTCCGCTGCGCGCCGAGGTTCTGGAAGAGGTCCTCCTTGCGGCCGGCGGCGTCGTAGAGCGCCTCGAGCGCGCGGAGCGACGGGACGTGGCGCGGGTCGGAGCGGACCGCGGCCTCGTAGGCCTCGGCGGCGCGGTCGGCGGCGGCGAGCCGCTCCTCGCAGAGCTGCCCGAGGCGGAAGAGGAGCTGCACCTGCTCGGCGCCGGCGGCCTGCCCGGCGCGCTGGCCGAGCACGTCGGCGAGCTCCGGCCACGCCTCGAGGCGCGCGTAGAGCCGCTCGAGGGCGGGGAGCGCGGTCGCGGCCGCCGCCGGATCGAGGGCCACCGCGCGGCGCAGGAACGTGGCGGCGCGGGACGGGTCCCCGAGCTTCTCCTCGTACAGCGATCCGAGCCGGAGCGCGACCTCGGCGGTGTCGGCCGGCTGGAGCCGGTCGATCTCGTCCTCGAAGATCGCCGCGAGCTCCTCTTCGTGGCCGCTCTTCTCGGCGAGGGCCTCCATCCGCGCGCGGACCGCCCGGTCCGACGGATCCTCGCGGAACGCCTTGCAGAGCGCGAGGAACGCGAGCTCGGGCTCCCCGAGCTTCCGCTCGCGCAGGTCGGCGAGCGCGACGAAGAGCGCCTTGCGCTCCACCCCGTCGGGCCGCTCGCCTGCGCGGACCTCGAGGACCGCCGCCTGGCGCTGCGCGTCGCCCTGCGCCGCGTAGGCGGCCTCGAGGGCGACGGCGGCGCGCGCGTTCGCAGGGTCCTTCTGAAGGATCCCCTCGAGGCGGGCGATCGCCTCCGGGTGGTCAGGACGGGCCTGGAGCACCTGCTCGTACAGCGCGAGGGCCCCCTCGCGATCGAGCAGCCTCGTCTCCTTGAGCTCGGCGAGCCGCTGCCGGAACCCGGCGAGCGCGGCGGCGTCCCCGGCCTCCTCGGCGAGCGTCACCTCGCGGACGAGGACCTCCCCGAGGTCCACCCAGCGCTCGGACTTCACGCAGAGGCGGTCGAGCCGGGCGTGCGCCTCCCGGTCCTTCGGGGCGAGCTCGAGGAGCCGCTTCGACGTCAGGATCGCGCCCTGGGGATCGCCGAGCCGCTCGTCCTGCACCGCGGCGAGGTCGGCGAGGAGCCGGACGCGGACCTCGCGGCTCTCCTCGCTCACGATGGCCCGGCGGATCGCCTGGGCGAGGGCCTCGGGATCGGCGCCACCACGCAGGGCATCGACGACCCCCAGCATGGCCTCGCGGTCCTCGGGGACGAGGTCGAGCACCCGCCCCCACGCCTCGGCGGCGCGGGCGGGCTCGGCCTTGGCGAGCCGGGCGATGCGCCGCTGGTACTCGGCGCGAGCGGCGGGATCCCGGGCGCGGTCGGCGTTCTCCTGGAGCACCGCCGCGTGCTCGTCGGCGACACCGGCGGCGGCGGCGTAGGTGCCGACGAGGGAGAGCGAATCGCGGGCGTCGGGGTCGGCGGCGAGGGCCCGGCTCGCGGCGAGGAACGCCATCTCCGGGTTCCGCAGCGGCCCGCCGTAGATCTCCGCGATGCGCCGGAGCAGCGCGGCGCGGGCGGACGGGTCGGTCTCGTTCGCAGCGCGCGACTCGAGGGCGTCGATCACCTTCTGGTGCTCCCCCTCGGCCGAGTAGATGGGCTCGAGGACGAGGGCCGCCTGGGTCGCGGCGGCGCCGGTCCCGCGGGCGAGCTCCTCGAGGGCGGCGAGGGCGGCGGGGTGGCGCGGCACCTTGGAGAGGACCTCGCGGTAGCAGGTGAGGGCGCCCTCCGCGTCGGAGAGCCGCTGGTGGCGGATCTTCCCGAGCCGGAACCGCAGCTCCGCCGCCTCCGCGACGAAGTTCGGCTGGCGGTCGGCGACGGTCACCTCGCGCGACAGCACGTCGGCGAGCTCGTCCCACCGCTCCCCGGCGCCGAGGAGGTTGCCGAGCAACCGCAGCGCGTTCGGGTCCTCGGGGTCCACCGCGAGGAGCTTCCGGTATGCGGCGAGGGCGCCGTCACGATCCCCGAGCTGTTCGGCCATGATCTTCGCCACCTCGAGCAGGAGTTCCTTGCGCCCCGCCGCTGCGGGCGCGACGTCCGCGAGTCGCTCCAGGGTCCGCGCCAGCTCGCGCGGCGCCCCGGTCTTCCGGTAGACGCGGGCGAGGGCGCCGAGCGTCTCCGCGGAGGGCGCCTCCGCGGCGACCTCCTCGAACCACTTCGCCGCGAGGTCGAGGCGGCCGAGCCGCTCCGCCGAGACCATCGCCAGCCGGCGGCGCACGTCGTGCGCCGCCTCGCGCGGCAGCTTCGCCCGGAGCGCGTCCTCGAGGGCGCGGGCGAGCTCCTGCCACGCGCCGGTCGCCGCGGCGAGCCGCTCGAGTTCCGCGCGCGCGGCGGGCGCGTCCTCCCCGCGGGCCACCGCGTCCTCGAGCTCGCGGAGCTTCGCCCGGAACGCCTGGGGCCGGTCCCCGAGCCGCTCCTGGAGGGCCGCGATCTCGGCGAGCAGCCCGGGGCGCTCGGCGCGGTCGGCGCCCTGGAGCCGCACCTCGAGGAGCGCCGCGAGCTTCCGCGCGTCGCCGCTGGCGCGGTGGACGTCCTCCAGGACGCGCGCGGCGTCGCCCGAGGTCTCCTGGCGCGCGAGGAGCCGCTCGAGGCCCGCCACCGCGCCCGGCTCGCGCGGGCTCTCGGCGAGGACCTCGGCGTAGGCCTCGATGGCGCTCCGCGGCTCCGGCCCGGCCTCGAGGAGGCCGGCCCGGCGCAGGAGCAGCTCGAGGCGCCGCGGCGGGTCGCCTGCCGCGGCATAGGCGAGGGCGCCGAGCACCTCGAGGAGCTCCGGGCCCGGCTCGGCCCGCGACAGGAGCCGCTCGAGCCCGACGAGCGGCTCGAGCGCCTCGGGGTCGGCAGCGCGCACGTCGCGGAGCGCCTCGATGGCGGCCGACGCGTCGCCCACCTCCTCGGTGAGCCGCGCGGCGTCGAGGAGGATGGCGACGCGGTCGGGACCGCTCGCCAGGGCGGCGCGCCGGCGCGCGACGTCCAGGATCTCGGCGGCGGAGCGGGCGGCGGTGTAGAGCCGCTCGAGCGCCTCGAGCGCCTCGCCGTCCTGGGGCGCGGCGGCGGCGACCCGCTTCCACGCGTCGATCGCCTCCGGGCCGCCCTTCCCCGTCCGGATCCGCGCGGCGCGGCGGAGGAGCGCGAGGCCCTCCTCGGGCGGCGCCGCGCTCGCCGCCTGCTCGAGGACGGACGCGAGCTCCTCCTCGTTCCCGGTCTCGCGGGCGAGGCGGGCGAGGTCCTCCTCGGCGGCGGCCCTCGCCGGACCGCCCTCGGAGAAGGCGCGGCAGGCCGCGATGAAGGCCATGTCAGGCGACGAGAGCTCGCGCTCGAGGAGCGCCCGGATCTCGGCGAGGAGGCGGGCGCGCTCGCTCGGATCCTCAATCGCGGCGAGGCGAGCCTCGCGCATCGCCACGCGCCGGGCGTGCTCGCCACCGGGACGGAGCGCGGCGTCCGCCGCCTCGAGCGCCTCCCGGCCGACCGCGCCGGGCACCTCCGCGAGCGCGACGAGCGCCTCCCGCGAGGCGGCGCGGCGCGGGTCGCGCCGGAGCAGGTCGACGTGGAGCGCGAGGGCGCCGGCCGGGTCCCCGAGGCGCTCCCGCCGCAGCTCGGCGAGCCGCGCCGCGACGTCGGGCTCGAAGGCCCGCGCGAGGCGGACCTCGAGGGTGGCGGCGAGCTCCGCCGGCCGGTCGAGCCGCTCCCAGAGCCGCTCGAGCGCGACCGGGGCGTCGCCGTCCTCGGGCGCGAGCCGGGCCACCTCCGACCACGCGGCGGCTGCGCGCGCCGGATCGGAGAGCCGCTCCTCCGCGACCGCGGCCTCCTCCCGGAGCGCATCGAGGCGCTGGGCCGCCTCCGGGGCGAGGCGCGCGAGCTCGGCGCAGACCTCGACGAGCTCGCCCCACCGCTCCCGGGCGCGGTGGAGTCGCCGCAGCGCCACGAGGGCCTCGCGGTCCCCGGGCGCGATCTCGCGGACGCGGGCCCAGGCCTCGGCGGCCCGGTCCCGGTCGAGCTTGCGCTCCGCGAAGTCGGCCCGCTCGCGCAGCAGCGCCGGCCGGAGCTCGGGGCCCGCCACGGAGCAGAGCTCGTCGAGGAGCCGGGCGCACGCCTCGAGCTCCTGGCTGTCCGCCGCGAGGCGCCGGAGATCCCGCCGCGCGTCGGCGTTGGCAGGGTGGACGCGGACCGCGGCCGCGACCGCCGCGTAGGCGAGGGACAGCTGCTTCAGCTCGCGCTCCGCGATCTCCGCGGCGCGCCGGAACGCGGCGGCGCGCTCGGCCGGCCCCACCCGCACCCGGGCCTCGGCCTCGAGCGCGCGCATGCGCCGCCGCGGGTCCGGGTGGTCGGCGAGGGCGCGGGCCGCGGCGAGGACCGCCTCCGCGTCCGTCCCGTCGAGCCGCTCCTCGACGGCGGCGAGGGCGGCCGGGTCCTGCGGGCTCGCGGCGAGGGCGGCGGCCGCGGCCGCGGCGGCGCGGCGCTCGTCCCCGAACCCCGCGGCGATCCGCGACGCCTCCAGGGCGGCGCGGGAGGCCTCGGCGGGATCCTGGGTGGACGACGCGAGCTCCCCGAGCGCGGCGCCGCGCCCCTCCGCGTCGCCGGCGGCGCCCAGCGCCTCGGCGAGCCGGGCGAGGAGCCGCCCGCGCTGCTCCGGGGCGGCGGCCGCGACCGCGTCGCGGAGCGCGGCGGCGGCGGCGGCGGGCTCCCGGAGCCGGTCGGCCAGGACCTCGGCGTGCTGGGCGAGGAGCGCGGCGCGCTCGGGCCCCGACGCGGCCGCGGCGCGGGTGGCGAGGAGCTCGGAGGCCTCCTGCCAGTGCTCCGCCGCGAGGGCGGCGCGGGTCAGGGCGGCGAGGACGGCGGGATCGCCCGGGCGCAGGGCGAGGGCGCGCCGCAGCTGGACCGCCGCCTCGTCGAACGCGCCGAGGTCTTCCTCGGCGACGGCGGCGGCGCGGACCCGGAGCGCGAGCTCCTCGTCGGGGCGGCCCTCGAGCCGCTTCGCCGCGTCGACGAGCAGCCCGAGCAGCTCCCGGTGCGCGCCGACCCCACGGGCGAGGGCCTCGCACCGCCGGCGCGCGTCGACGTGCTCGGGGCAGGCGCGCAGGGCGGCCGCCGCCGCGGAGAGCGCGCCGCGCGCGTCGCCGAGCCGCTCGGCGCGCAGCGTCGAGGCGTCGAGGAGGTGGCGGGCGCGCTCGCGGGGATCGGCGGTCGGCGGCAGGTTCCGCGCGATCGTCTCGAGCATGACCGCGTGCCGCGCCGCGTCCCCGGAGGCCGCGTAGGCGGGCGCGAGGGCCTGGGCGATCCGGAGCGGCTCGACGCCACGCTCGAGCAGCTTCTCGAGGAGCGCCGTCGCGTCGGTGCGCTGCGACGGCACGAGGCCGGGGGCCTGCAGCACCGCCAGGACCACCCCGGCCGCTTCGCCGAACCGGCCGAGGGGCTCGACGAGCGCCTCCGCCCGGGCGAGGTCGAGCGCGGCGCGCTCGGGCGGGCTCTTCGCGCGGGTCGCGAGCGCCCCGAGGACCTGGACCCGCTCCTCCGCGGCGCGCGGCCCCTCCGCGCCCTCCAGGGCCGCGTGGAGCCCCCAGAGCGCCTCGTCGTCGTCGGGCCTCTCGCGGAGCGCCTCGCGCCAGACCTCGGCGGCGCGGCCGAAGCGGGCCGCGTCGTGCCAGAGCCGGGCGAGCTTCGCGGTGAGCGCGCGGCGCTCCTCGCCCGTCGCCTTGACCCGGCGGACCTCGAGCTCCTTCGCGAGCTCCTCCTGCTGCCCCGCCCGCGCCATGCACGCCTCGAGGGCGGCGGCGGCCCCGCGGTCGTCCGGGTCCACCGCGACGAGGGCCTTCCAGGCGCGGACCGCCTCGTCCGGCTTCCCGAGGTCGCGGTCGAGGATCTCGGCCTCTCGACGGAGCAGGGTCTTGCGGGCGCGGACGTCGTCGCCCACCGCGTCCGCCGCGGAGCGGTACGCCCGGGCGAGGTCGAGGAACGCGTCCGCGCGCGCGGCGGCGCCCTCCATCGCCTTGCGGGTCGCGGCGCGGCCCGGGTCGAGGGCGAGGGCGCGGGCGAGGGTGCGCAGGGCGTCGCGCGGCCTCCCGAGCCGCTCCTGCTGCACCTCGGCGAGCCGCTCGAGGAGCCGGACGCGCTCCTGCAGGTCGGCGGCGAGGGCGGCGGAGTGCTCGAGCACGCCCGCGAGCGGCGCCCACTCCCCGGCGTCGGCGAGGAGCGGCGCGAGCGCGGCGGCGGCGGACCCGTCACCGGGGTCGGCGCGGAGCGCGGCCTCGAGGTGGCGGCGGGCCCGCGCGGGGTCACCGAGCTTCTCGCGGGCGAGCTGCGCGGCGCGCACCCGGAGCGGCGCGTGGGCCGGCTTCTCGGGGGCGGCGGCGAGGTGGCGCTCGAGCACGGCGAGGGCGTCGGCGAACCGGCCGGCGTCGGCGTGGTGCTCGAAGATCTGGAGCGCCGCGGTCTCGTTCGCCGGGTCGAGGTCGAGGGCCTTCCCGAGCGCCGCGAGGGAGCTCTCGGCGTCCCCGAAGCGGACGAGGTCGATGAGCGCCATCTCGAGGTGGAGCGAGACGAGCGCCGCCTTGTCCCGCGTCCCCGCCGCGAGGCGCGCGAGGGAGTCGGCGTGGGCGCGGTGATCGCCGCGCTCCGCGTGGATCCGCCCGAGGAGATCGAGGGCGAAGGGCTCACCCGGCGAGAGCGCCCAGGCCCGCTCCACGCGCTCGAGGGCGCGGGCCGGCCCCTCCGGGTCGTAGGCGAGGTGGAGCTGCGCGAGCCGGAGCTGGAGCCGCGCCGCCTCGCGCCGATCCTCGGCCCGGGCCGCCGCCTCCTCCAGCGCCCGCGCCTCGTCGCGCCAGGCGCGCGGGAACGCCTTGAGCCGCTCGCGGGCCGCGGCCGCCCCCGGCGCGGCGCGGTCGAGGGCCATCGCCTCGATGAGCGCGTCCATCGCGAGGTCGTGCTCGAGCGGCTCCTCGACGAGGGCCGTCCCGAGACGCGCGTACTCGGCGGCGAGGGCCTTGGGTTTCCCCCCCGCGTCCCGGGCGGCGTCGAGCATCCGCTTCGCCTGACCGAACCGCCGGAGCGCCGTGAAGCAGGCGAGGCCCCTCACCCGGGACTCGTCGAGGCCCGGATCGAGGCGGCAGGCGCGGGCGTACAGCAGCGCGGCGCGGTCGCGGCGGCCGAGCCGCTCCTCGTGCACCTTCCCGAGCCGGAGCGTGACGCGCGCCGCCTCGCGCGGGTCGCGTGCGGCGGAGGCCTCCCGATCGAGGGCCGCGGCGAGGGCGGGCCAGTCCCCGCGCTCCTCGAGGAGGTCGACCATGGAGCGGAGCGCGCCCGGGTGTGACGGATCCGCCCGGAGGAGCTGCCGGTAGAGCCCCTCGGCGCGGGCGACGTTCCGGAGCTTGGTGTTGGCGAGGTCGGCCGCGCGCGCGAGGAGCGGAGCCCCCGGCTCGTGGACCACCCGGGCGCGCCCCTCGTAGAGCGCGATGAGGTCCTCCCACCGGGCCGCCCCCTCGTAGAGCGACTCCAGGGCCCGGAACGCCCGCACGTCGCCGGGCGCCACCTCGAGGGTCTCGAGGTGCGAGCGGATCTGTTCGTCGAGGGTGGGTGCGCTCAAGGTGGGGTCGCTCGGGGGGAGGCTGCCCTTCGAAAAGCGCCGGTGCTCCGCGAGTATAGGGCCGGGTGCGCCGGGGGGTCAACGAACCGATCCCTGGAAACCCGAGCCCTTACGGGAGCTTGCGAATCGGGGGCCGGCGGGCGTTCAGGCCACGCTCCGGGGGCTTCGAGCGGCGATCCAATCCTCGAGGGCGGAGGCCGCCATCGGCTTCGCGACCGCGAATCCCTGGGCGTACCGGCAGCGAAGATCCTCGAGCCGCTCGGCCTGAGCCGGGGTCTCGACCCCCTCGGCGATGACGTCGAAGTCGAGGCTCTCGGCGATCGACATGATCGCCTTGATGACCTCCTCGCTCTCGACGTGTCCAGGGAGGCCCCCCACGAAGGAGCGGTCGATCTTCACCGCCGTGATGGGGAACCGGTGAAGGTAGGAGAGCGACGAGTACCCGGTCCCGAAGTCGTCCACATGGATCTGCACGCCGAGCTCGCGGAGGCGGGCGAGCTTCGCGGCGGAGGCCTCGACCTCGTCCATGATCACCGCCTCGGTGACCTCGACCGCGACGTGGCGCGGGTCGACGCCCGACTCGCGGAGGGTCCGCCCGAGGCCGTCGACGAACTCCGGACGCCGGAACTGCGGGCCCGAGACGTTGACGGAGAGCGTGGCGGCGGCGAGGGCCGGGATGCGCTCCTGCCAGCTCCGGAGCTGCTCGCAGGCCGACCGGAAGACCCACTCGCCCATCGGGACCACGACGCCGCTCTCCTCGGCGAGGGAGATGAACTCCGCGGCCTCGAGGAGCCCGCGCCCCGGCTTGTTCCAGCGGACCAGGGCCTCGACCCCGATCACCTTGCCGGTCCGGAGCGCGATGATGGGCTGGTAGTGGAGGACGAGGTCGCCGCCGTGCTCGACCGCGAGGCGCAGGTCGGCCTCGAGCTGCAGCCGGTCCACGACGCTCCCGTGCATCTCCGCGTCGAAGATCTCCGAGCAGGCCTTCCCCTTCGTCTTCGCCTGGTACATCGCGATGTCGGCGTCCCGGAGCACCTGCTCGGGACGCTGGTAGCGCTCGGAGCGGAGCGCGATCCCGATGGAGCAGGTGACGAAGATCTCGTGTCCGTCCACCTCGACCGCGCGGGCGAAGGACTTCAGGATCCGGTCGGACACCTGGGTCGCGTCGTCGGCGCCGCCGATCCGCTCGAGGAGGATCCCGAACTCGTCGCCCCCCAGGCGCGCCACGGTGTCCCCCGGCCGCAGCGACTCGCCGAGCCGCTCGCCGAGCGCGACGAGGAGGTGGTCGCCGACGATGTGGCCGAGGGTGTCGTTCACGACCTTGAACCGGTCGAGGTCGAGGAACAGCACCGCGTAGAGCTGCTCGCCGTGGCGCCGCCCCCCGTCGATCACGTGCTGGAGGCGGTCGAGGAACAGGGCCCGGTTCGGCAGCCCCGTGAGCGCGTCGTGGAACGCGTCGAAGAGCAGCCGCTCCTCGGCGTGCTTGCGCTCCTCAATCTCGCCCTGCAGCGCCACCGTCCGGTCGCGGAGCGCCGCGCTCATCGAGTTGAAGTGCGCGGCGAGCTCGCCGAGCTCGGTCTGGTCGTCGACGTCGATGGCGATCCCGAGCTCTCCCGCCTGGAGCGCCCGGGTCGCCTTCACGAGCGCGTCGACCGGGCGGGTGATGGCGGTCGCGAGCCGGATCGCGATGGCCAGGGCCACGAGGAAGGTGACGACGATGGTGATCGTGAGGATGAAGCGGGCCTGGTCGAAGCGCCGCATCGCCGCCTCGGACCGCTCGTCGGCACGGCGCGAGGCCTGCACCGCCATCTCCTCGGTCGTCTTGAGGAGCTCCGACGCGAACGCCGTCGCCTCCAGCTTGAGCCGGGCGATCCGGTCCTGGTTCGCGGACGCGGTGAGGTAGAAGCTCAGCGCCTCCTGGTAGTCGACGATGAGCCGTTGGACGCCGCCGAGCCGGGCGGTCACCTCCGGCGTGTGGTGGCACCCGAGGCACGCCTTCGCGGAGCGCTCGAGGGCCAGGACGTTGTCGGTGATCTCGTCGATCCGCTGGCCCACGCTCGGGTTCACCGAGAGCAGCTCCGCCTGGGCGCCCTGGATCGCGACGACGAGGTGCTGCCGCATCTCCTCGATCCGGTGCAGCTCCGCGACCCTGCGGAGCTCCTCGGTCGTCGACTTGATGTAGACGAGCGCCAGCACCGAGCCCGCCGCCGAGGCGGAGAACAGGAGCAGCATGGCGACGAGGATCTTCCGCTTCACCCGGGCTCCGTCACTCGTTCCGGTACTGGTACCTCGCGAGGTCGATCCCGGCCTTCCGGGCGAGCTCGAGGACCGGCGCGTAATCCCGGGCCGTCGTCTCGACGAACCGGAGCGCGCCGAACTGCAGGAGGACCTGCGCGCCATCGGGCTCGCTGGCGAGGTCGAGCAGCGCGCGCCGGAGCGCCTCGCGGAGGTCGGGCTCCATCTCGCGCCGCACGCACAGCCCGTTCGACGGCACGGGCGGCGAGGTGGCGATGATCCGCAGCTCGCGATCGACGCGCGGGTCCTCCGCCCGCACCCGCTCGTAGACCGTGTCCTTCGCGGCCCCCACGTCGGCTTTCCGGTCGAGGACGGCGGCGAGGGAGGCGTCGTGGCTTCCGGTGAACCAGGTCTCGCCGAAGAAGCCGGCCTCGCCCCGGACGCCGTGCTCGCGGAGCCAGGCGAGGGGGAAGACGTACCCGGCGGTGGTGGCCCGGTCCACGAAGGCCATCCGCTTCCCGCGCATTCCGGCGGCGTCGTGGAGCCCGCCGTCCTTCCGGACGAACAGGTAGCCGCGGTACGTCGAGTTGCCGCCGAGGTTCACGGGGCGGGCGAGCGGGACCACCCGCAGCCGCTCAATCGCGAGGGCGCCGGTGAACGAGCCGAAGAAGGCGGCGTCCATCCCCTCGGACTCGAAGCTCTCGAGGATGTTGCCGTACCGCGAGAGGATCGTGAACCGGACCGGGACGCCAATCTTCCGCGCCAGGTACGCCCCGAGCAGCGTGAAGCGGGCCTTCTGCTTGAAGATGTTGAGCTCGGGGATGAGCCCGATGACGACCTCGGTCCGGTGGGCCGGCGGGGGCGCCGCGGCGGGCGCGCGGGGAACGAGGGCGAGCGCCGCGGCGAAGAGGGCGAGGGCGGCCCGGCGGAGGCCGGGGAGCGGGGCGCGCATCGTGCGAGTCTAGCACCGGGCGCGGCGGCCCTCCCCGCACCGGACCACTCCGGGAGGGTCAGAACGTGTAGCGAACGGTCGGATACAGCGCGTATCCGAAGGCGCCCGCCTTCGTCGCGTACACCGCGTCGAGCGCCGCGCCGACCGAGAAGTGGCGGAGCTTCGTGAAGTACTCGATCCCCGGTCCCCCGGCGACGACCAGGTCGGACTTCCCGAACAGCCCCTCGGGCGTGGTCTGGGCGTAGCCGCCCCGGGCGTGGGCGTACACGAAGAGCCGCTGCCAGTCGTTGCGGTCGCGCCAGCCCTTCAGCGCCACGCGGACGTCCGCGCCGGCGGAGAGCAGGCTGAAGGCGCCGTAGTTCGACCCCGCCTTCTCGTTGCCGCCCTGCGCGAAGATCGCGACGGACAGGAACCGATGGAGGTCGACGCCGATCGAGGCGCCGACGAGCATGCCGCCGGAGCTGCCCCCCGAGTCGCCGGCGAGCGGGTACTTCACCTTGTCCGCGGTCGGCGTGTCGAAGAACCCCAGGTACCCCGCCTCGAACCCGACGAAGAACCCGCGCTCGACGTCCTTGAACTTCGCGGCGCGGGGATCCTCCTGGAGCTGCGGAGCGGAGTCCTGGCCGAGGGCCAGGGCCGGGACGAGAAGGACGAGGGCGGCGAGCTTCCTCACGGGCATCTCCTACTGCGCGGCGCCACCGGACGAGCGGAGGATCCACGGGTACGTGATCACCGCGATCCCGCCGCCCTTCGGCTTCGGGAACGCCCAGGTGGTGATGCGGGACATCATGCACTCGTGGACCTTGGCGTCCTCGAGGCTCGTGCCCGGCCCGTCGATCTGCGGGTTGGACGCGCTGCCGTCTCCGTTGATGACCCACTTGATCGACACCTTGCCCTGCAGCCGCGGGTTCACGGCGAGCTGCTGCTCGTAGCAGTAGCGGATCTGGGCGGCGTGGTCCTGGATGACCTTGCGGATGAGCTCCTTGTCGATCGAGCCCATCACCACGGCGTTGCCCGTCGAGATGTTGATGTCGCGGTCGCCCTTCTTGCCGAGGCCGCCGACGCCGGTCCCGTAGCTGCCGAGCCCGCCGCCGCGCCCCTTCGTCCCGACCGCGCCGATGCCGATGGTCTCGCCCTGCCCGCCGCCGCCGGAGCCGGAGCCGCGGATCCCGAGGCCGCCGAGGCCGTAGCTGTCGCCGACCACCGGGCCGAACATGTTGCCGACCGCGCCGCGGAGATCGCCGCCGAGGCCGCCCGAGCCGAACACGGTGGAGAGGCCGCCGCCGCCGCGCCCGAGCGCGCCGAGGAGGCCCGTGCGCTTCACGACCTCCTTCGCGTTCGGGTCGATGGCCTTCGGGGCGGACCGGGCGTTGGTCTTCGGGGC
Organism: uncultured delta proteobacterium; assembly: GCA_963739565.1. GTDB lineage: Bacteria > Myxococcota > Myxococcia > Myxococcales > Anaeromyxobacteraceae > Anaeromyxobacter. Next base: position 95,752 of record CAVUBF010000005.1, read on the forward strand.
GTCCTTCTTCCCCATCTGACCCTCGTCGCCCTTGTGCCGCTCCGCCGCCTCGCCGGGGTCGTCCTTCTTGTCGCCCTGATCGCCCTTCGGGCCCTGCGGCTTCGGCGCGACCTCCGGCGGCTTGATGACGAACTTCGCCATCCGGGAGGGGTTCTTGAACAGGTCGTCGGCGAGGACGTCGGTGTCGTACGGGAAGTTGTTCGCCGCGACGATGAAGCCCGCCTGCAGGAAGAAGAGCACCAGGAAGAGGTTCAGGAACTGGTAGTTGATCTTGTCCCAGAACGGCCGCGCCTTGAGGTGCGTCGGCTTCTTCGGCCGGGCCTCGATGGCGAGCTTCCCGCCCACCTCGGCGCGGACCGCGCCGGCCTTCGGCACCGGGATCCAGTAGGCGCCCTGGATCGCGTCGTCGGCGGTCGCCTTGCGGGACTTCACGAGCTCGCCGAAGGGCGTCCGCCCGCCCTGCTCCTCCACGACGCCGGTCATCCCCCGCGCGAAGCCGAACCGGTATTCGCCGTCGGCGAAGCGGAGGAACGGGAACTCGGGGACCGGGAGCCCCTCGAGGCGCATCGCGCACTTCGGCGTCTCGCCGACGAGCACGGGCTTGCCGGGCTTCACCCAGGTCGCCGCGTCGAGGAGCGTGTCGCCCCACAGGAGCCGCAGCTCGACCCCGAGGTCGGACTCGAGGGAGAGGTCCTCGATCGCGCGCACGGCGGGGCGCAGCTTGCCGGCCGCGCGCGGGGCGGCCCCGGCGCGACGGAACGCGACCGCCCGCGCCTCGGCGGCGGCGGGGAGGGGCTCGGCCCCGGTGGTCTCGGGCTCGTGGACCTCGACGGGCTCCGGGATCGGCGCGAACGCCGTCGCGGCGGCGGACCTCGGCGCGGGAGCGGGAGCGGGAGCGGCGGCGTGCGCCGGCTTCGGGGCGGGCGCGTGCGCCGCGGCGGCGCCGTTCGTCTTCTTCGGCGCGGGCGGCGCCTGCGGCGCGGGCTGGGCGCGCGAGACCGCCACGTTCTGCGCCTCGTTCACCGCCGGTGCGGCCGCGGCCACCGCCTCGACCCCCTCGAGGACGATCCGCAGCCCGCCGAGCGTGATCTGGTCGCCCGGCCTGAGCGCGCCGCGGGAGACCTTCTTCCCGTTGACGAACGTCCCCTCCGCGCTGCCCATGTCGATGATCGAGACCGCGCCGTCCGGCGCGACCTCGATGACCGAGTGGATGCGGGAGATCTTCTCGTCGTCGAGGCAGAGGTGCGCCGACGCGAGCCGCCCGATCTTGATGATCTCGCGGTTGAACTGCTCGGTGCGGACGAGCTCGTTCCCGCGAAAGACCTTGAGGGTGATGGGCGTGGGCATGGTCGGGGCAGTCGGCCTCGCGGCGCGGCGCTAGAGGTCGCCGGAGGACTGCATCACCTTGTCGCGCCAGTCCTCGCGGATCCGGATGAGGTTCGAGTGGTCGACCTTCTGGCGGGCCTCGACGTACTCGCCGTCTGGCCGCTTCAGGTCACCCTCGATGGTGTCGTCCTCGAAGTTGATGACCGTCTTCTTCTCGTACTCCACCTTCGGCTGAGCCGCGGTCTTCTCCTGTGCCGCCGCGAGGAGCGGCAGCGCGGCGGCGATGGTGAGGAGCAGCGTGCGCATCCGGTATCCCTTCATCGAAAGGAGATCTTACCACCCCTGCCGGGCCGCTGGCACCGGCGTCACCGGGAAGGGTTGGGCTCCGCGGGCGCCGGCGCGCTCCCCGGAACGGGGCGCCTCTCTGCGGGGGCGTCCTTGCCGGGCTCCGCTGTCGTACCCTTCCCTTCCTTCGCCGCGGCCTTCGCGGCCGCCTGCCGCGCCGCCTCGGCCTGCATCTGCTTGGCGGCCTCCGCCGCCTTCCGGTTCTCCTCGAGCTGCGCCTCGCACTCGCGCTGGAGCTTCACCACCTGCGAGCCCTCGGGCAGGAGCGGCCCGGCCCGCGCCGTGTAGAGCTTCAGCTCCCGCAGCGCCGGCTCGCACTCCGACTTCACGCGGGCGAGGAGGACGCCCCGGGCGAGGTGCGTCTCGGGCATCCGGTCGTTCGCCGCCTTCTCGGCGCGATCGTACGCGACGAGGGCCTCGTCGGGCTTCCCCGTGTAGCGAAGGGCGAGGCCGTGGGCGAGCTGCACCTGCGCGTTCCCCGGCTCGACCTTCAGGATCGCGGCGGAGTGCTCGGCGACGGCGCCCCAGGCCTGCTTCTTCAGCGCCCCGTCGAGGAGCGCGTAGCGCGCGGGGAGGAACCCCTCGTCCAGGGCGAGCGCCTTCCGGAACTGGGCCTGCGCGCCGGCGTCGTCGCCCTGGCGTGCGAGCACCTGGCCGACCACCCAGGGCAGCTCGGGGTTCCGCTCGTCGAGCTTCTGGGCCCGGAGCGCGATGAGCTTGGCGAGGTCGGGCTCGTTCCGCTGGAGCGCCACGCGGGCGAGCACCCGGTACGCGCCGATGGTCCGCGGCTCGCGGACGAGCGCCTCGCGGGCGAGACGCCAGGCGTCGTCGAGCTGCCCGGCGTCGCGGTAGAGCGCGGCGAGGCGGGCGCGCGAGACGGCGTCGTCCGGGAAGTCCCGGATGCACTGTGCGTAGACCGCCGCGGCCCCGTTCACGTCCCCCTGCTTCTCGAGGAGCACGCCGAGGTTCACGACCGCCTGCCGCAGGCTCGGCTTGAGCGTGCGGGCCTGTTCGTACTCGGCCCTGGCCTCGCCCAGCTTCCCCTGCGCCTCGAGGGCGACGCCGAGGTTGTGCCGCGCCTCCGCGACGTCGGCGGCGTCGACGACGGCGCGCCACTTCTTCTCGAGGTACGGCCAGTCCGTCGGGACCTTGAGCTTCCGCTGCTCCTCCTCGGCCCGGACCGCCTCCTCGAAGAGCCGCTGCGCGCGCGGCGGCAGGGCGGCCTCCGGCGCGGGCGTCGACACCGCGCTCGCCGGGGTCGAGCCGCCGCTGCGTCCGGGGGCCGGCGCCGGCTCGGCGCGGGTGGCCGTCCTCGCCGCGGGCTTCGCCGGCGGGGCGGTCACCTTCTGGGAGGCGCGGTCCGCCGGCTTCGACGGCGCGCCGGCGCAGCCGAGGGCGGCGGCGAGGAGCGCGAGGATCGTCGTCGTCCGGGCGGTCATGGCAGCAGGTCCTCGTCGTCTTCGGAAGCGCCGCCCTTCTTCTTCGGCGCCTTCTTCTTCGCCGGGGCCGGCTCGTCCCGGATGACGCGCCGCTGCGGGTCGAGGGTCTCCGCCGGCTCGTCGGCCGGCCCGCGGTCCTCGCGGGCCCCGGCGGTGCGGACCCGGAGCGGCGGCAGGGCCGGGTCGGAGCGGCGAGCCCCCGCGGCGCGGACCGGCACGCCCTCCACCTCGGCGAGGAGCCCGTAGCCGCGCGGCGCGTCGACGGGGACCGGCGCCGCGACGGGCGGGAGGACCTCGGGCGACGGGCCGTACTCCTCCGGCTTGTGCTTCACCAGGATGACCGTCGCCTGGCGGGCGCACTCGTTCACGACCCCGTAGTCGCGCGCGGCGTTCACCGCGAGCGCGAGGCCGTCGTAGGCCTTGGCCTCGAGGGGCTCGGCCTGCTGAGAGAGGAGGGTCTTGTACTCCTCGACCAGCGAGGCCTCCCGGCGGATCTCCTTCGGGATGGGGGCGTCGTAGAGCGCCTGGGCGAAGCGCTTGTAGGCGAGGCCGATCTTGTAGAGGGCGCACACCGCCGGCTCGGCCTGCTTGAGGCGCACCACCTGCCCGTAGGACTCCTCGAGCTTCTTCAGCTTCTTCGCCTTCACCTCGAGCTGGCCCTTCAGGTACTTCGGGGCGACGTTGAGCGAGATCCGGTCGTACTCGGCGAACGCCGGGTCGAGCTCGTCGTAGAGGGCCCGCGCGACGAGGGCGAGGCCGCGCTCCTTCACCTGGCTCTTGTTCTTGCGCCAGTAGTCGAGCCCCTGGGCCTGGACCCGCCGCGCCATCACGGCGTTGCCGGACTTCTCGTAGAGCTGCGCGAGCTGCGTCTGGAGCCCGAGCCACTCGTCGGGGTCCTTCGCGTACTTGCGCTGGTAGTCCTCGAGCTGCTTCAGCTGCTTCGCGGTCTGGCCCTGCTTCGCGTAGAGGTCGGCGAGGGAGAGGACGATGCGCGGCGCGTCGGGGCCGTCCGGGAAGGCCTCCAGGTACGCGCGGCTCGCCGCCTCCGCCTTCGCCCACTGGCGCAGCCCGGATCGGAAGACCGCCGCGTTGATGATCCCGTCGGTCGCCTTCCGCTCGTCGTACGCGCCCGCGGGGCGGGGGGCCTCCTGCGCCTGGGCCTCGTGCTTGCCCTTCTTTCCCTTGGGCTTCTTCGCCACCCTCGCAGGCGCGCCCTTCGCGTGCTGCGACGCGCGCCAGCTCGCGAAGTAGCGCTCGTACAGCTCCGCGGCCCGCTCGAAGTCGGCGATGGCCTCGTAGGCCTCGGCGTTGTCGTAGAGCGCCGACGGGGCGAGCTCGTGATCGGGGTAGCGCTGGAGGACGAGGTTCGCGGACCTCGACCGCCTTGTCGATGCGGCGCGCCTTCACGTAGTCGACCGAGGCGTTGAAGAGCGCGGTCGGCGGCGAGGCGCGACTGCGGCCAGTCGCGGGCGAAGGCGAGGTACTCCTCCGCCGCGCCCTCGTGGTCCTTCGCGCGCTCCTTCTCCTCGATGACCTTGAACGCGCTCTCCTCGATGATCTTCGCGAGGTCCGCCTTCAGCGCGGGGTGGGCCTCGAGGAGCTTGGCGTTCGCGTAGAACCGCTTCGCCCAGCCGTTCACGTTCCGCCAGTCGCCGAGCAGGTTGTACGCGTCGAGGACGAGGTTCGTGGAGTAGCCGGCGAGCTCGTGGCCGGGATGGTCGAGCGCGATCCGGGTGAAGAGGTCCGTCGCCTCGCCGAAGGCGTTGTGCTGGTAGTAGAGGCGCGCCGCCTTGTAGGCGATCTCGACGTTCTTGTCGCCGCTCGGCTGCCACTTGAGGTAGCGCAGGCACGCGTCGAGGAGCCGCTGCCGCTGCGGCGCGATGGGCAGCCGCTTCCGCGGGTCGCCGGCCCCCGGGGCCGGCTTCTTGTCGTCGTCGAGCCTCTTCGCGACGAGGTCCCAGGCGAAGACCGCGTTCTCGAGGGCGTCCTTGAAGAACTTGCCGGCCTTGGGGGGCGCCTCGCCGGGCCTCGGCTTCGTCTCGAGCAGCTTGATGTCCCGCAGCGCGACCTGCTCGTACTCCTCGCCGGCGCCCTCGAAGTCCGCGAGCGCGTAGCGGAGCTCGGCGTGGAAGAACCGCATCTCGTACGAGGCGGGCTCGTTCGGGAAGACGTCGAGGTAGTCGCGGTAGACCGCGGCGGCGTACCCGGCGACCGGCTCGTCGCGCGTCTTCTTCCACTCGTTGTGGTACTGCACCGCGAGGATGCGGAGGGTGACCTCGGCGTCGCGGCGGGCCTCCTGGAGCGCCTTCGCGGACTTCTCGTCCCTCGCCCCGGGGGCGGCCTCGAGGTCGCGGAGCATCTTCACGAAGACGTGGGCCTGCTGGACGGTGGCCTCCTTCTTCCCCATCCGGCCGGCGCAGGTGACGATGCGCGACTGGAAGAACGCCGACTCCGGGCTCGTCGGGCGCTCCTGGATGAGCCGCGCGGTAGACGACGATGGCGTCGCGGTCCTTCCCCTCCTCGTAGAAGATCCCGGCGAGGGACTTCAGCATCTCGACCCAGTTCGCGTCACCGCCGACCCGCTTGAACTCCTCGGCGGCGCCCTCGGCGGACCCCACGTGGCTGTAGGTGCGGACGTAGTCCTTCCGCGCCTCCTTCACGAGGGCGAGCTTGCGGTCGGCGGGGACGGTGGCGGTGGGCAGCTCGCCGAAGAAGATGACCGCGCGGAAGAGGTCGAGGGCCTCGCTCCACGCGGCGAGGTTGTAGTGGACCCAGCCCTGCTTGTAGAGGGCGTACCCGTAGACCGAGGACTCCTGGTACTCCGCCGCCTTCCGGTAGGCACCGAGGGCCTTCTGGAGGTTCTTCGTCCGGGCGTCGCCGGTCGCCTTCTCGAACCAGTACTCGCCCAACGCCATCCAGGCGTCGGGGACGAACCGCGACTTCGGGAACCGCTCGATGAGGGCCCCGTACGCCTTGAGCGCGTCGGGGTCGTACCGGTTCCGCTTCGAGAGGTTCTCCGCGAGGAAGTAGAGAACCTCGTCGAGGCGCGGGTACTTCGGGTAGCGCTTGATGATCGCGCCGTAGAGCGCGACCGCCTGGTCCCGCAGCTTCTTCTGCTGGACCTCGAGGTCCCGCTTCTCCGCCATCAGGCGGTCGATCTCGCGGGGAGCGCCCCTCGTGCCGAGGGCGATGAGCTGGTCGTCCCGGCGGTTCGCCTCGAAGAAGAAGTACTGCGACTCCTCCCAGAGCAGCTCGGCGAGCCGGAAGTACCACTGCGGCGTCTCGACGTCCGACCCGCCGCCGAGCTCGATGAGCCGGCGCAGTGACGCGATCTCCTCGCGGCGCTTGTCCGAGACCTGGACCTCGACCGCCTTGCGGAAGGCCTCGAAGTTCAGCGCGGGGCCGCCCGGCTCCTTCTTCGCGGGCTTCTTCGCCTCGAGGGTCCCGCCGAGCGCGGCGTCGGGCGCCATCGAGCGCTTCTCGCCGAGGTCGCCCTCCCGCCCGCCTCCGCGGTCGGGGGCGGCCGCGCGAGCGACCCGGGTGACCCCTGTCGCGGCGAGCGCCAGGGCGACGGCGCCGGCGGCGAGTCTGCGCATCTTCGGGTCTCCTCCCCCGCGCTAGCGGGCGTCGGCGGTCCTGGACCGCGGCTTCGGGAGCCGGTCCTTGCAGCCCTTCGTGAGCGTGTACGAGTAGGTGCCGAGCTCGTCGCGCCAGAACTCGCCCTCGTACGGCCAGTAAAGGTGCTCGTCGGAGACCGCGTAGGAGAACTTGAGATCGCTTCACGACCTCGACCTGGCTGCCCTTCGCGAGGGAGCCCTCGAGCGCCTCGCGCTCCTTGCGCGAGACCTCGATCTGGATCCGGAGCGCCTGGGCGAGGAGCTGGCGGAGCTGGTCGCGCTCGTACTCGAGCTTCCCCCGCATCCGCTGCCCGGCCTCCTCGACCATCGCGAGCCGCACGCCGGAGAGCCGGTCGTGGAGGTCCTTGCCGAGCGCCGCCTGGCGGAACTCCGGACGGCGCGCGGCGAGGCCGGCGTCCATCTCCTTCTCCACCGAGCCGATGTTGTCCACGAGGCGGGCCACGGCCTGGTCGGTCTCCGCGAGCTTGAAGATCCGCCGCGCGACGCCGCCCGCCGCGGCGCCGCCGCGGACGAGGTCGTAGTACGCGTCGGGTGTACGCGGGGCGGCGGTGAGGCGGGTCAGCTCGGCGTAGACCGGGTCGTACATCGAGGAGAACTGCTCGAGGACCTGGCGCGCCTCGGGGTACCTGCAGTTCTCGTAGTAGACGATCGCCTTGAGGACGTAGGACTCGGGGAAGTACTCGTCGCGGAAGTAGGGCGACTGGAGGGTGAGCAGGTTCCCGAGGGTCTTCTCGTAGTCGCCGACCCGGTAGTGGGCGTACGACGCCTCCCACAGCCCTTCCAGCCACCGCTCCCCGCCCCACGGCATCTTCCCGTAGTAGAAGATGGCGTAGCGGTTCTGCCGGTTCTGGTAGTGGATGCGCGCGAGCTGGAGGAACGCGAGCTCGCGCAGCTCGGGATCGGCCCGGTGCGCCCGCTTCGGGTTCGTGAGCCGGACGACCTCCTTGAAGGCGTCCGTCGCGGTGCCGTCGCTCCCCTCCGCGTAGGCGACGAGCCCCTCCACGAACTTGGCGCGGGCGAAGACGTCGCCGGCCTCGGTGCGGGGCGCGTCGCGGACCTGGTCCATCGCGCCGCCCTTCGGCGGCGGCGCGGCCGTCTCCTGCTCCCGGACCTTCGCGGCGAGCCGGCGGGCCTCGGCCCACGCCCCCTTCGCCTCGCCGGTCCGGCCGGCCTCGGCGAGGGCGCGCCCGCGCTCGAACTCGTACTTCGAGAGGAAGTAGTTGACCCGGTCCTCGTAGGTGGGCGGCACGCCCTGGGCGGCATGCTGGGCGACGCGCGCGAGGATGGGCAGCTCGTTCGGGAGCCGGCGGCCGAGCCAGAACTCCCACTCCATCGAGGTGTGGAAGAAGCGGGTGCCGGACGGTCCCTTGTCGAGGACGTCGTCGAACCCGGCGAGCGCGGACCAGGTGAGCCCGAGCCGCGCGAGGGCCTTCGCCCGCTGGTAGCGCGCCTCGTCGTGGACCGAGGAGAGCTTCGGCTCGCGCAGGAGCTGGTCGAAGGCGAGGGCGGCGGTCTCGGTCGCCTTGCCATCGAGGAGCTTCTTCGCCGCGGCGAGCCGCGCGCTCGCGTCGGCCGTCGCCTTCTGGTCGAGCGGCGTGAGCGCGAGGCCGGGCTGCGAGCCCTTGCGGCCCGGCTTCTGCGGCACGACCGGCGGGGGCGGGAGCGGGATGGCCTCGCGCGGCTCGGCGGGCTGCGTCGTGCGCTCGGACGCGGGGGGCGGAGCGGGGGCGGGCGCGGGAGCCGGGGTCGCCTCCCTCGGCGCGCGGCGCCGGCGCGGGCGCGGAGGGCGGCGCCGGGACCGGAGCCGGCGCCGGGGCCGCCTGCTTCTTCGGAGGCGTCTTCTTCGAGAGCGACGTCTTCTTCGCCTTGCCCTCGTCCTTCTTCTTCTTCGTCGTCGTCTGCTTCTTCGGCGCCGGCTCGCCGCCGCCGAGGTCGATCCCGAGCTGCGCGCGCGCCGGCGGCGCGGCGAGGAGCGCGGCGAGGACGAGGATGGGAACGGTCGCGCGCGTCATGGCTCTCTCACCGGGTGGGCCGGTTGCGGCCGGGGAGGAACATCGACACGCCGAGCTCGGCGAACAGCTGCGACTGCAGATCGTTGCCGATCCCGCCGCTCGGGACCTTCACCGAGTAGAGGTAGTCCTTGATCTCGATGCGCGCCGCGATCGACTCGGTGATGAAGAAGCGCACGCCGAAGCCGATGTGGCCCCCGATGGCCGTGAGCACGGCCGGGGTCTGCGTCGCCGCGACGTCCTTGGCGAGCACCTCGTCGTAGGCGATGAGGTCGGGGCCGGCGAGGATCGAGAGGTCGAAGTGCCCGACCTGCTCCGACAGGACGTTGAGCTTGCCGTAGACCGGGGCCCACGCCCCCTCGGCGCCGACAATCCACCGGATGCGCCCGGGGACCTGCCGGAGCATGGTGGTCGTGGCGTCGAGGCAGCCCTTCGACGGCGAGCAGACCGTCGCGGAGTTGGTCACGACGGCGGTCCCGCCCGTCGCCTGCAGGCCCGCGGCGAGGTGCTCGGTGAAGTGGTAGGTCGCCTTCGCGCCGAAGAAGTACTTCGAGTAGAAGGCGTCGAGGAGCGAGAGGTTCCCGGAGGCGGTGAGCTCGACCCGGCCCGCCTTGCGGTAGAGCTGGCCGGACACCGGCGGGATCTTCCCGGCGAAGGCGTCCGCCTGGGACGACTGCGCCGCCGCCGCCGCCGGGGCGCCGGCGAGGGCGAGCGCGGCGAGCGCCGCGGCGAGGGTCGTCCGGCGCGCCGTCATGGGTGGATGTACTCGAAGGACGTCGGGAAGAAGAAGGAGACGCCGATGTTCGCCGCGAACACCTTCTGGACGGTGGCGGGCAGCGAGGCCTGCGGCCGGTCGGGGTAGAGGGTCGCCATCAGCCCGAGGTCGATCGCCATCCAGTCCTTCGGGTAGAAGCGCAGGCCGCCGCCGAGGTCGGTCGCGATGGGCGGCTTCTCGCTGCGCGGCGGCTCGGTCGTCGCGGTCCAGACGAGGCCGAAGCCGGCGGCGAGGTACAGATCGAAGTGGATGATGTGCTTGTCGAGGAACGAGACCTTCCCGTAGACCGGCGACCAGATCCCGTCGAGCATGACCTGGTCGTAGATCTGCGAGGCGAGGAGCTGGCTCCCGAAGGCGATCTTCCCCTCCCGCGTGTAGTCCGTCCGGATGGGCGCGGGCTGCCACTTCTTCGGGTTCGAGAACTCGGGTTGACGGTAGGTGACGCCGCGGATCGCGAGGGCGAAGCTGTCGTGGAGGTTGTAGGCGATGCGAAGGCCCGCGCCGAACTTCTGGTAGAAGGCGTCGTTCACGGTGAGCGCAAAGATCGGCGCCACCTCGAAGCGGCCGCGCTTCAGGAAACCCTTGCGCTGGACCGCCTTCACCTTGTCGCCGAGGGCGACGTCCTTCTCCGAGAACGGCAGCACCGGCGGCGGCGCCTCGGCCTTCGGCTGCGCGGGCGGCGGCTTCGAGAGATCGATGGGCGGCAGCTCCATCGTATCGCCCGAGTCCTTCCGCGGCGGCGGCTTCGGCGGCGCGGAGAGGTCGAGGCCAGGCACCTCCTGCGCGAGCGCCGGGAGCGCCGCGAGTAGCCATCCGATGGCGAGGAGGTTTCGTCGCATGTGAGGGGGACCTCCGGCATCCTAGCCAATGAGCGGAAGACGGGCAACGCGGGACATGCTCGGAAAACCGCGTGGGTCCGTGGTTGTAGGTGGCACACCCATCCCCCGACGTCGCTTGTCGCGCCCGACCGTGCGTGCTAACGATTCGACGAACCGATGCGCAGGTGCGTCCCGAAGATGGCGCTCGTCGCCACGATGCTCGCGCTCGGGGCTTGCCAGGAGCCCGACGTCGGCCAGCCGTGCAACATCTCCTGGGGCACGAGCGACACCGCGCCGCCGCCCCCGAACCCGGTGACGCTGTTTCAGACCGGCGGCTCCGACTGGTTCGAGAGCGGCAACACCGAGTGCGAGAACCTCGTCTGCATCGTCTCGCCGGTGCCGTCGGGGGGCCGCTACGCATCGGGCGGGTACTGCTCGAAGCCCTGCGTCTCGAACTCCGACTGCTTCGAGCCCGAGACGGGGCTGGTCTGCCGCCAGATGGTGCTCGACCCGCTCTTCCTCGCCCAGCTCGACACGATCGACCCGGCGCTGAAGCAGAAGTACCTCGGCGACGTGCAGTTCTCGAGCTACTGCGGCGTCCCCAAGTGAATCGCGCGCGCGCCCTCGCCTCGGCGCTCGCCCTCCTCCTCCCCGCCGCCTGCGCCTCCCGCCCTCCCGACGCGCCCGCCGGCGCGCCGCGCGTCGTCGTCGAGACCCGCTCCGGCGCGCGGCACGTCGTCGCCGTGGAGCTCGCGCGGACGGACGCGGAGCGGGCGCGGGGGCTCATGCACCGGACCTCCCTCGCGCCCGACGCGGGGATGCTCTTCCTCTTCGACGAGACGGCGGAGCACGCCTTCTGGATGAAGAACACCCTCATCCCCCTCGACCTGATCTTCCTCGCCGAGGACGGGCGCGTCACCGGCATCGTCGCGCGGGCGGTCCCGGGCGACCTCTCGCCGCGCTCTGCCGGTGGGCCGAGCCGCTTCGTGCTCGAGGTGAACGGCGGCTGGGCCGAGACCCACGGCGTCGCGGCCGGCGACCGGGTCCGCTTCGAGAACGTAACGAGGTTCTAGGGCTGCTTCCGCAGGAGCTTGCGCGTCACGAGCGGGCCGAGGCTCTCCGACATGAGCGCCTCGACGACCCCCTCGAACGCGGTCCGGTCCTTCGACTCGCTCCACACGAACCGGATGCCCATGCCCGGCTCGTCGCCGGTGGCGGTGGCGTGGATGACCTCTCCGTTCAGCTCGAACGGCTTTGCCCGCCCCGGCACGGTGAGCCGGAACAGGAAGCGCGTCCCGAGGGGGAGCGTCTTCTTCGTCTTGATGAAGGTGCCGCCCTTCGAGATGTTCTTCGTGTAGTCGGCGAAGAAGCTGTTCAGCTTCTTGTAGTCGACCTTCAGCTCGATGGGCGCGCGCCCGTTGTCCCGGTGTTCCGCCATCGCGGCGCATGTTATCCCGGTGCCGTCGCCGGGCGGTAGTTCGGGGCCCGACCGATATCGAGGCGCCCTTGGGGGACCCGCTCGACACCGTCCGCACGCTCGCCCGCCGCCCCGCCGTCCGGGTCGGGGCCGCGCTCCTCCTCGCGGGCGGCGCGGCGTCCGGGTCGCTCCCGCTCCTCGAGGCCCCCGGGTACGAGCTCGGGGAGGCGACGGCGCTCCTCGCGGCGCTCCTCGCGCCCTTCGTCGGGATCGCCGCGGCGCGCGCCGAGCTCCGGCGCCCGTCGCCCTCGCCCCTCGCCGCGTTCACCGGCGCCGCCCTCGTCCTCGGCGCGCTCATCGGGGCCGCCGCCCTCGGCGCCATCCTCCGCGCGGCGGCGGGGCCGTGCGCCGCCTTCGGCGCGGCGACCTGGTTCGTCCCGCTCCTCGCGGCGCCCTCGGTCCTCCTCGGCGCCGCCCTCGCCGTGGCGGTCGCGTTCGTCACCCGCGGCCGGCGCGCCCTCTCCGGCGCGCTCTACGCCGCCGCGGCGCTCGCCTCGCTCGCGGTCTCGCTGCGCGCCGCCTACCGCGGCCCGGCCGCGTTCGTGTTCGACCCGCTCCTCGGCGGATGGCCCGGGCCCATCTACGACGAGGCCCTCGTCCCGGACCTCCGGGTGGTCCTCTTCCGGGTCGCGGCGGTCGCCGAGGCGGTCGCCGTCGCCGCGGCCGCCGAGGCCTTCGTCCGCGCGGGCCGGGCCGGGCTGCGCGCCGCGATCGGGCCGGCCGCGGCCACCCTCGTCGCGGCCGGGATCGCGGCGGGCTGCGGTGCGGGGCTCGAGGCGCAGGGGCTCTCGGGGTCGCGCGCCGCGATCGCCCGCGCCCTCGGCGCGCGGCGCGAGGGGCCCCGCTGCACGATGGTCATCCCCTCCGAGAAGCCCGCCGCCGCGGCCGACGCCCTCCTCGCGGAGTGCGAGTTCCAGGTCGCCGACCTCGCCCGGGCGCTCGCGCTTCCGCCCCCGCCGCGGGTCGTCGCGTACGTGTACCGGAGCGCGGAGGAGAAGCGCCGCCTCGTCGGCGCGGCCGCGACCGAGTACGCGAAGCCGTGGCTCGCCGAGATCCACCTCGTCGACGCGCTGCCGCCGCACCCGCTGCTCCGTCACGAGCTCGTCCACGTCCTCGGCGCATCCATCGCGGGGGGTGCGTTCGGCGTGCCCGCCCGGTACGGCGTGATCGTCTCGGCCGGGCTCGTCGAGGGGCTCGCCGCCGCCCTCGAGACCCCGCGCGGGCGCTGGACCGTCGACGAGTGGGCGCGGGCGGCGAAGGAGCTCGGGATGCTCCCCGACGTCGCCGCGATCGTGGGCCCCGCGGGGTTCTGGGGGCAGCCGCCGGCGCGGGCCTACACGGCGGCCGGGAGCTTCCTCTCCTTCCTCCTCGAGCGGTACGGCGCCGTGAAGGTCGGCGCCGCGTACCGCACGGGCGACGTCGCCGGCGCGGTGGGCGTCCCGCTGCACGTCCTCGTCGACGAGTGGAAGCGGTCGCTCGACGCGGTCGCGCCCGCGCCCGGGCTCCTCGACGCCGCCCGCCCCCGCCTCGGACGCGGCAGCATCTTCTCCCGGCGCTGTGCCCGGGAGGTCGCGACGCTCGAGGTCCGAGCCGCGTCCGCCGCCGCGGCGGGGCGCACCGCCGAGGCCTGCGCCCTCTACGCCTCCGCGCGGGCCCGGTCGGGAGACCCGCGGACCCTCCTCGCGGAGGCCGACGCGCGGGCCCGGGCGGGCGACCTCGACGGGCGCGGTCGAGGGGTACCGGGCGGCGGCGCTGCGGGTCGGCGAGACCGATCCCGTCCTCTGGGCCGCGATCGCGTCGGGGCGGGGAGACGTCGCCTGGCGCCGGGACGAGCTCGCCTCGGCCATCGCGTCCTGGTCGGCGGCGCTCGCCACGCACCCGGAGCGGGCGGAGACCCGGCTCCTCGAGGCGAAGATCGTCGCATCCGCCGACCCCGTCCTCGGCGCCGCCGCGCGCCCCTACCTCCTCGGAGAGGGCGATCCCGCCGTCGCCCTCGCCCGCGTCGGCGAGGTCCGCCGGCCGCTCGCCGCCTACCTCGTCGGGCGGGTGCTCGCGATCCGGGGCGAGGCGGCCGCCGCGATCCCGGACCTCGAGCAGGCGACGCGCGGGACGCTCCCGCCGGCGCTCACCCGCGAGGCGGGGCTCCTCCTCGGGGACGCCCGCTGCGCGACGGGGACGCGGGAGGAGGGCGAGCAGGCGCTGCGCGCAGCTCTCGCCGACCGCGGCGCGATGGCGGCGGACCGCGCCCGGGCGGGTGAGGCGCTGCGGCGGTGCCGGTGGCGAGCGCAGCAGCCGGATGAGGCTGCCCCGGAGCCCCCGCCCTAGCGCCCGCGGAGGCGGTCGATGGCGGCCTTGGGGTTCTTCACCCCGTTCTTCACGAGCCACCAGGTGACCTTCACGCCGCCGAGGGCGAGGACGCCGAGGTAGCCGTGGCCGACGAGGCGCGTCGTCGGCGCCTCCACCTTCACGCGGGCCTTCATCGCGGGGTCGCGCTCGAGCACGAGCTTGAAGAACTCGACCCCGAACTCGCCCACGTCGTCGCTCTCGAGGGCGACGATCCGGCTCACCGCCCCTTCGGTGAGGGTCAGGGTGAAGTCCGGGTCCTGCGCTGCGCCGGAGCGGACCTCGGGGGCGCCGCTCTCCATCGTGAAGTGGGCCGCGCCACCGTCGAGGGCGAGGTTCACGCGCGCGCCCCGCGCGAGGGGCCGGGTCGCCTTCCGCGCCGCGGGGGCGCTCTCGAAGAACCTCTTCAGGGAGTCGTAGCTCGTCGCGATCATGCGCCGCGGAATGTAAGCAGGTCCCGGGGGGCCCGGCGACCCCCGCCGCGCGCCGCGACTTCGGATTGACCTCCGCCGGGCGCCGGGCCAGAGTCCCCGTCATGAACGTCCGGACCGCGCTCATCGCCCTCGCCGCCCTCGCCGCCGCCGCCTGCGAACCCCGCCGGATCCCCGGGACGGAGATCGCCAGCACCCCCGACACCCGCGCCGTCTACGACGCGGTGGAGCAGTACCGGCAGGCGTTCGAGAAGCACGACGTGAACGGGATCCTCGCCCTCGTCGCTCCCGGCTACTACGACACCGCCGGGACCCCGGACCCGGCCGACGACCTCGACCGGGCGCGCCTCGAGGAGAGCCTCAAGGCGGAGCTCCCGAAGGCGGACAGCCTCAAGGTGGAGTTCACGATCCGCCGCATCGACGTGAGGGGCGACGACGCGCAGGCGGAGATCTTCTACGACGAGTACTACCGGGTGAAGACGAACACCGTCGCCGTGCCGCGCCGGGACTCGGACGTGCACCGGCTCCGGCTGAAGAGGATCGAGGGGACGTGGAAGTTCGTCGCGGGGCTGTAGCGTCCTAGAGCCCGGCGAGCGCCGCGAACCCGCCCTCGCCCAGGGCGCGGAGCGCGGCGAGCCGGTCGCGGTAGCGCCGCCAGTCCTTCTTGACGAGCCGATCCGCGCCGAGCCCGGCGCGCTGGTAGCCGTGGATGCGCGACACGGCGAACCGGAGCGCCGCGAAGCGCGTCCAGGGCTCGAGCGCCGAGAGCGTCTCCGGCTCGACCCGGCGCTTCGCGCGGTAGCCCGAGAGGAGCGCGCGGGCCCTGGCGCCGTCGAACGCGCCCTCCGCCCAGCACCACGCGCACAGCGCGATCCCGACGTCGAGGGCGAACGGGTCGGTGCAGGCCATCTCCCAGTCGAGCACCGCGGCGACCCGGCCGCCGATCCAGAGGACGTTGTCGCGGAACGGATCGCCGTGAACGAGGCCGCGGGGCGCGCCGGGGAGCGCCCGCGCCCGCGCCAGCTCCTCCCGGAAGAGCGGGAGCGCCGCCGCCACCTCGGCGTCGCCGCCACCGTCCCCGAGCTCCGCGATCCAGCGCTCGACGCGGGCGAGGCCGTACGGGTTCGGCCGCTCCGCCGGGAATCCCGCCGCGAGGTCGTGGAGGCGCGCGAGCTGCTCGCCGATCGCGCCGGCAGTGCTCCGGCGTCACGTCGCGCTCGGCGAGCTCCTCGCCCGCGGCGTAGGCGAAGAGGAGCGCAGGGCGGCCCGCGACCTCGACGGCGGCCCCGCCGTCCGCCGCCGGGACGAGGGACGGGACCGGGAAGCGCGCCTCGGCGAGGAACCGGAGCACCTCCACCTCGAACGCGACGTCGGCCGCGGACTTCCCCTCGCTCACCCGCAGGAAGAAGCGCCGGCCGCCGGACCAGAGGTGGTACCCGGTGTTCACGCCGCCCTTCGGCTCGGGCCGGACCCGCTCCGGGGCGGGGAGCCCCCACGCGCGGAGCGCGCCCGCGAGCTCCTCGTCGCCGATCACCGTGTAGATGCGCCATTCGACGCCTCCTCAGCGCCCCGGCTCGGGCGGACCCGCGATCGCGTCCGCGAGGTCCACGGCCCGCCAGGTCGCCTCCACGATCCGCCACCCGTCCGCGCTCGCGCTCGAGCCGGCACTCGAACCGGTGCGCGCTCGCCTCGCCCGGCAGGAGCGACGCGAGCGGCCTGCCCTTCGCGCCGCGGGCGAGGACCGCGTCGACGTTGGCCCGGGCCCGGTCGCCGTCCAGGCGGACGCGGGCGCCGGCGACCGACACCGAGACCCACTCCCCGCGCAGGACCTGGAAGGCGACGAGCTGCTTCACGCCGTGGCGGTCGAGGCCGCCCGCGGCGAACCGCTCCGACACGCCCGAGACCGCGTCGGACACGCGCTTCTCCTCGGCGGCGCGCGCCGCGTCGTCGAAGAGGGCCCGGATGAGCTCCTCGTCCGTCGGCGGGGTCCGGGTGAGGCGACCGATGAGGAGGACGGCGCCCGTCACGAGGGCGGCGACGGCGGCGGCGATCACGAAGGTGCGGCGCGACACGGGTCCTCCGGCGGCGCTCTGGACAGGCGGGCGAGCGCTCTCCCCTTGCGCGGGCAGGACGCGCCGGTGAGATCCGGACGACGCCACCACCCTCCGCCGGGCGACAGGCAGTAGACTCCACGACCGTGAGCCGGGACAAGAAGGACCACATCGCCCTCTCCGACGCGCACAACTCGCGCGGCATCGAGCTCGCCGACCGCGGCTGGCTCGACGAGGCGATCAAGGAATTCCAGAAGGCGATCGAGCTCGACCCGAGCTCCGCGCACGCGCACGACAACCTCGCGACGGTCTACTCCGAGAAGAAGCTGTGGCGCGAGGCGCTGCAGGAGTACCTGACCGCGATCCGGCTGGAGCCCGACAGCGCGACCGCCCACTACAACCTCGCCTGCTTCCTCGCCTCCCACGGGGGCGACGTGGCGATCGGCGAGTACCAGGAGGCGCTCTCGCAGGACCCCGAGTACCCGGACGCGCACCTCAACCTCGCCCTCACCTACGCGGACCAGGACAAGCTCGAGGACGCGACGCGGGAGCTGCGCCGGGCCATCGAGCTCGCGCCCAAGGATCCGTTCCCGCGCCACGAGCTCGCCGCGATCCTGATGGACGCGGGCGACTACCGGAACGCGATCTCCCAGCTGAAGGAGGTCGTGAAGCTCGAGCCGCAGAACTTCGAGGGGTGGCTCGACCTCGGCATCTGCTACGCGCAGAAGGGGTTCTACGCCGAGGCGGAGCGCGCCTACGAGAAGGCGCGCGTGATCCAGCCCGAGGACCTCCTCCTCGACTACGACACCGCGGCGCTCTACGCGCTCTGGGGCAAGGCCGAGGAGTCCCTGGCCGCGCTCCGCCGCGCCCTGGCGAGCGACCCCGCGAAGGTCCGCGGCTGGCTCCAGAACGACCCGATGTTCCGGTCGCTCGAGGGGAACGACGAGTTCGAGGCGCTGGCGAAGGCTTAGCCCGCAGGCAAGCCCGGCACCGGCGACCCTGCCGCGGGCTCCCTTCCAACCTCGTGACCGGCGCGCGCGACCGCCACGCAGGCCAGATGCTCGGTGCGGCCAACGGTCGCGCCCCGGGTACGATGGCGCCCCACCAGGGTAGCATTCTCGTTCCGACGCGGAGGAGGCCCGATGAGACGCATCATGGTGGTGGTGGCCCTGCTCGCCCTCGCCTTCACGGCCGGGGCGCAGGACTCCGGAGGCCGCAAGAAGCGCACGCCGCCCCAGGAGTTCGGCCGGGTGGTGATGAGCAACCAGGCCAAGAAGGGCAAGGTGGCGGCGGTGGTGTTCGACCACTGGCTGCACCGCGCCAAGTACACCTGCCGCGTCTGCCACGTGGACGTCGGGTTCGCGATGAAGGCCGGGGGGACGGACGTGCGCGCGGCCGACAACGCGGCCGGCATGTACTGCGGCGCCTGCCACAAGGACAAGGCCAAGGCGGACGGCGGCGGGAAGGTCTTCCCCGCCTGCCGGACGGGCGCCTCGGCGGAAGCGCCCGGCTGCGCCCGCTGCCACTCGGGGGGGAGCGACGCCCGGCGCGAGTACGACTTCGCCTCGTTCACGAAGGACCTGCCCAG
Source organism: uncultured delta proteobacterium (assembly GCA_963739565.1). GTDB lineage: Bacteria > Myxococcota > Myxococcia > Myxococcales > Anaeromyxobacteraceae > Anaeromyxobacter. Next base: position 113,992 of record CAVUBF010000005.1, read on the forward strand.
GGGCCGGTTCGGCAACGGCGTCGACTGGGAGTTGGCGGAGCAGAAGCGGCTCATCAAGCCGGTGGACCACGTCGAGGGGATCTCGATGAAGCGGTCGGCGATGCCCGTGCAAAAGGACTTCGCCCTCTCGGGCAAGCTGCCCGGGATGCCCGAAATCATCTTCTCCCACGCGAAGCACACCGTCTGGAGCGGGTGCGAGGGGTGCCACCCGGAGATCTTCACCGGCGTGAAGCGCGGCACGACGAAGTACACGATGGTCGAGATCTTCGAGGGGAAGTACTGCGGCGCCTGCCACGTCTCGGTGGCCTTCCCGACCCTCGACTGCCAGCGGTGCCACTCGAAGCCGGTGCAGTGATGGCGGCCGCCCTCGGGTCACGGACCACCCGCGCCCTCCGCGCCGCCCTCGCGGGCCTCGCCCTGGCCGCCGGGGCGCTCGAGCCGGGCGCCGGCGCCGCGCCGCAGGTGGCGCGAGCGCACGCGGAGGATGACTGGTTCGGCGAGTTCGAGTCGATCTGCTCGCGGACGCAGGACGCGATGAGCCTCACCAGCGACGAGATCCGCGCGCTCGTCTCCCGGTGCGACCGGCTGAAGCCGCGGATCGAGGGACTCGACCCGTCGCGCCGCAAGGTCTACGTGAAGCGGCTCCAGCAGTGCCGGGACGTCTACCAGTTCGTCCTCGACACGCGCGGTCAGGGATAGGGCTGGGAGCCGGCGGTGCTCGCCCTCGCCCTCGCCGTCCTCCTCGCCGCGCCGGCCATGGAGGCCTCGGAGCGGAACCCCCCAGCCCCAATCTACGCGACCGTCGCCATCTACGGGCGGGCGGTGCTCGACAACTTCTCCACCGACACGGGCATGCCGGCGGTGGTGTTCGACCACTGGCGGCACCGCGCGCTCTACACCTGCCGGGTCTGCCACGTCGACATCGGCTTCGCGATGAAGACGGGCGAGACGCGGATCTCCGCGGTGACGAACGAGAACGGGACGCACTGCGGCGCGTGCCACGACGGCAAGATGCAGCACGAGGGGCGCCCAATCTTCCGCGCCTGCGCCGGGTGGCCCCGGAACGACCCCGCCCGCGGGTGTCCGCGCTGCCACGCCGGCGCGAGCGCAGGCGCCGGCGCGGGGTACGCGGCGTTCGTCCGCGCCATGCCCCTCGACGTGGCGGGCGACATCGACTGGGCGGCGGCCGCGCGGCGCTTCCTCATCCGGCCGGTCGACGCCGTCGAGGGGGTGACGCTGAAGCGGTCCCCGATGCGGATCGATCGGGACGTGGAGATCCGGCCGCTCGGGTCGTGGATGAACGGCGTGACCTTCTCGCACAAGCGGCACGTGACCTGGATCGGGTGCGAGCTGTGCCATCCGGAGGTGTTCCCGGTGACGAAGCGCGGCTCGGTCAAGTACGACATGGCCGAGATGCGGGGGGGCCGTCACTGCGGGGCGTGCCACGTCTCGGTCGCCTTCCCGCTCTCCACCTGCCAGCGCTGCCACGCCGGCGACGACGGGCGCGCCGTCCGATAGATCTTGGAGGTGTCGCGCCGGGCCTCCGCCCGCGCCGCGGCGGCGTCCGACCCCGACCCCCTCCGCTCCCCTCTCCATTTCCCGCTTCACCCCCCACCCACCGTCCGCTACGCTTCCGCGCCATGCCCGAGCTCGCGTTCTTCCGCCACGGCGAGGAGCTCCTCCGCGTGGCGCTCGACGATCGGACCGCCATCGGCCGCGATCCCGGCTGCGACGTGTCCCTCCCCGACCCCGCCCTCTCCCGCGTCCACGCCGTCGTCGAACGGCGCGGCGACACCTGGCACCTCGTGGACCGCTCCGGCCGCGGCACGCGCGTCGCGGGGGCCGAGGTCCCGGAGGCGGTCCTCGCCGACGGCGCCGAGATCGCCCTCGGCACCTGGCGCGCCCTCTTCCGCGTCGCGGGCGGGAGCGCGACCGAAGCGACGCGCGCGCCGGGCCTCACCCAGGCGCGCCCGGCCGGAGAGGTGAGGCCGGGCGGCCCGCCGCCGGCGCGCCTGCGGGTCCGGGCGGGCGGCCGCGAGCGGACCGTGCCGGTCACCTCGGCGGGCGTCGTCGTCGGCAAGGAGCCGACCTGCGACGCGCCCGTCGACGATCCCTACGTCTCGAGCCGCCACCTGCGGATCGAGCCCCAGGGCTCGAGCTGGGCCATCGTGGACCTCGGCTCGACCAACGGGACCTTCATCTCCGGCGCGCGCGTCGCCCGGGCGGAGCTGCCCCTCGGCGTCCCGGTCCAGCTCGGCGACGTCGAGATCGTGCTCGAGCCGCGCGAGGCGGAGGAGCCGCTCCGCGCCGAGACCTTCGAGGGGATGATCGCCCGCGATCCCTCGATGCGGCAGGTGTTCGACCTCGTCGAGCGGGTCGCGCCCTCCGACGCGGCCGTCACCATCCTCGGCGACACCGGCACCGGAAAGGAGCTCGTCGCCCGCGCCCTCCACGCGCGATCCGGCCGCCGCGACGGCCCCTTCGTCCCGGTGAACTGCTCGGCCATCGCCGAGACCCTCATCGAGTCGGAGCTCTTCGGCCACGAGAAGGGCGCCTTCTCCGGCGCCGAGCGGATGCGCAAGGGCGCCTTCGAGGAGGCGGACCGCGGAACAATCTTCCTCGACGAGATCGGCGAGCTCCCCCTCGACCTCCAGCCGAAGCTCCTGCGGGTCCTCGAGCTCGGCGAGGTGAAGCGGGTCGGCGCCTCCAGGCCCATCACCGTCAACGTGCGGATCGTGGCGGCGACCCACCGCGACCTGCGCGCCCAGGTCCGCGCGGGAAAGTTCCGGGAGGACCTCTTCTACCGGCTCTGCGTCGTGCCGATCGGCGTCCCGCCGCTCCGGCAGCGCAAGGGCGACGTGCGGGCCCTCGCCGACGCGTTCCTGCAGCGCGCCTCGCCACGCGGCGTCGTGCTGCGCTGGTCGCCGGAGGCGCTCGCGCGCCTCGAGGACTACGACTGGCCCGGGAACGTCCGGCAGCTGCGAAACGTGGTGCAGCGAGCGCTCCTGTTCAAGGGCGAGGGGCTCGTCGTTCCGCCCTCGGCGGTCACCTTCGAGGACACCCGCTCCTCCCCGGCCGACACCGGCGACGACGACACGATGTACGTGCGCGGCCTCACGCTCGAGGAGATCGAGCGCGAGGCGATCCGCCTGTCGCTCCGGCGCAACCGCGCCAAGCGCGCCGCGGTCGTGAAGGAGCTCCAGATCGCGAAGAGCACGGTCATGAAGCGGATCGGCCAGTGGGGGCTGCAGAACGAGGGGCGCGTGGCGGGGACGACGCCGGACGAGGACGAGGGGGAAGAGGGGTAGCTCGCGGCCGGAGGTCCGGATCCTCCCCCTGTCCCAGACCCACTCCCCGAAGAGGAGAGGGAGGATCACCCTGTCAGTTCCACGAGCCTTTACGGCCGTGGCCGCCGCCGGTGCCGCGATCCGGCGGCAGGTCAATCGCGTCGGGCCGCGAGGCGAACCCCGCGTGCTCCCGCTTCCGAGGCGGGATCGCGAGGTACCGCTCGAGCGCGCGGTCGAGGTCGACCTCGCGGGCGAGGACCGGCCTGACCTGAAGCCCGGTGACGAAGGCCAGCTCGTCCAGGATCCCGAGGTCGCCCGGGTCGTCCACCGCGACGACGAGGACGCCGCGGCGCCCCTCGACCGTGAGCTCCAGCGGGAGGACCCGGCGCGCCTGGGCGACCTTGCGCGGGACGAGGGCGAGGACCTTCGGCGGGATCTCGCGATCGCCAATCTCCACGAACGGCACGCCGAGCTGCTGCCCGAGCGCGTCGAGGAGGGCGTCCTCTTCCAGGAACCCGAGGTGGACAATCGCGCCGCCGAGCCGGCCGCCCCACCGGCGCTGGTGCGCCAGGGCCGCCTGCAGCTGCATCGTATCGAGCCGGCCGAGCTGAACGAGCATCTCGCCGATGCGGGTTCGGGACATCGAACCTCCCTGCCCACTATGACGCAGGGGGACCCACATCGGCCAGCCCGTCCGGGTCCCGCGAGGGGCCCCGCGAAGGAAGGGCCGGCGGAACCGTCTACTTCTTGCCGCTCTTCTTCGCGTCGGCGCCCTTCTTCTTCTCGGGCGGCTTCGGCTTCTCGGCGGGCTTCTCCGGCGGGGGCGGCGGCGGCGCGAGCTCGGCGAGGCGCGCCTTGGCCTTCGTGGCGGCCTCGCTCTTCGGGTACTTCTCGACGAGCTGGCGCAGGACCGACACCGCGTCGTCCTTCATCTCGAGCCGGGTCATCGACTCGGCGGCGCCGAGCATCGCCGCCGGCGCACGGTCCGAGCGCGGGAAGTCCTCCGCGACGCGGCCGTAGGAGAGGAGCGCGTCGCGATAGCGCTTCATCCCGAAGAGCAGGTCGCCCACGCGAAAGCCCGCCTCCGCCGACTTCGGGTCGGAGGGCCACTTGCGCTGGTACTCCTCGTAGATCTCCCGCGCGATGCCCTTCTCGCCCTTCTCCTCCTGCTGCTGGGCGAGGGCGAAGACCGCGGCCCGGTCGTCGGGCTTCGGGAGCGCGGCGATCTTCTGGCGCGCCTCGTAGGCGTCCATCGCCCCCTGGCCCTTCAGGGCCGTGAAGCGGGCGTCGGTGTCGCTGCGGACGGCGCCGAGCGCCTTGTCGAGCTCGCCGAGCCGGTGCTGCGCCACCTCGAGGTCGCCCTTCACCTTCGAGAAGTCGTCCTGGAGGCGCGAGAGCGTGACGCCGAGGTCGGCGCCGCTCCGCTTCGCGGCCTGGTTCAGCTCGTCGATCTTGGCCTGGACCTCGCGGAGCTTCTGGTCGACGCTCGCCACCCGCTCCCGCACCGCCTGGCGCTCCGCCTCGAGGCTGCGCTGCTGCTCGACGTTCTGCACCTCGAGGCGCTGGATGCGCGCCTCCATCTCCCGCCCCTTCTCGACCGGGACGAAGCAGCCGGCGGACGCCGCCGCGAGGACGACGGCGGCGAGGCGGAGCGGGAGTCGACTCACCGCTCCACCTGGAACTCGTCGCGGCGGTTCCTCGCCCAGCACTCCTCGGTGGCCTCGGAGCAGAGCGGCTTCTCCTTCCCGTAGCTCACGGTGTCGAGCTTCGTCGCGACGCCGAGGTCGGAGAGGTACTTACGCGCGGCCTCGGCGCGCCGGGCGCCGAGGGCGATGTTGTACTGGGTCGTGCCGCGCTCGTCGCAGTTCCCGGAGATCGATGATCTTCTTCGCCGGGGCCCGCTTCACGCAGTCGGCGAGCTTCTGGAGCGTCGACTGGGAGCCCGACACGAGGACCGACTGGTCGAAGCCGAACCGGATGGTGAAGGCCGACGCGTCGGCGCACTCCGGCGGCACGGCGCCCTTCGCGCGCGCGGCGGCGTCGGCCTCCTCCGCGGCCCGGCGCCTCGCCTCGGCCTCCGCGTCCTCCTTCGGCGCGACGCACTTCTCGTTCTCGCACTTCTGGCCCTGCGGGCAGTCCGTGTCCGCCGCGCACTGCGGCTTCGGCACGCACTTGTTCGTGCGGCAGACGAACCCGTCCTTGCAGTCCGAGTCGGTCCCGCACTCCTGGCAGCGCCCCTCCACGCAGACCTTCCCGTACCCCTGCTGGTCGGCGCAGTCCTTGCTCGACTTGCACTCTCCGTTCTTGGGCTTGGCGGGGCAGCCCGCGAGCGTCGCGAGGCCGGCGGCGGTGACGAGGAGGAAGAGGGCGCGGCGCATGGGTGACCTCCGGGAGTGGATCCGCGGATGCGCGGGTCGACGCCCATTTGGATCCGAACGCTCCGGGTGTCAAAGCCTTTCGTGCGCAAGAACGCATCCGGGATGCACCGGCGGGCGACCCGGCGGGACCCGCGGTAACATTGCCGCATGCCCACGACGGTGCTCCTCGTCGACGACGAGAAGAACATCCAGCTCACGCTCTCGCGCGCCCTCTCGATGGAGGGCTATTCCGTCGAGGTGGCGAGCGGCGGGCGCGAGGCCCTCGACAAGATCGCCGCGCTACCGGTCGACGTCGTGGTGATGGACGTCCGCATGCCCGACCTCGATGGGTTGTCCGTCCTCGAGAAGGCGCGCGAGACGCGCCCGGAGCTCCCGGTGGTGATCATGTCCGGCCACGGGTCGATCGACACCGTCCGCAACGCGTTCAAGCTCGGCGCGAGCGACTATCTCGAGAAGCCCATCACCGAGAAGGAGAAGCTCCTCGTCGCGGTGCGGAACGCGCTCGCGCTCCGCTCGCTGCGCGAGGAGAACGCCGCGCTGCGCCGCGAGGCGGGGCCGCTCGAGATGGTCGGGGAGCGGCTCCGCGATGCGGAAGCTCTTCGACGTGATCCGCCGCGCCGCGCCGTCCGAGGGGCGCGTCCTCGTCACCGGGGAGAACGGGACCGGCAAGGAGCTCGTCGCCCGGGCGATCCACGCGGGCTCCCGGCGCAAGGACGCGCCCTTCGTGAAGCTGAACTGCGCGGCGGTGCCCGCCGAGCTCATCGAGAGCGAGCTGTTCGGACACGAGCGCGGCGCCTTCACCGGCGCGGTCGCGGCGCGCAAGGGGAAGTTCGAGCAGGCGGACGGCGGCACGCTCTTCCTCGACGAGGTCGGGGACATGCCCGCCGCGATGCAGGCGAAGGTGCTCCGCGTGCTGCAGGAGGGGGAGTTCGAGCGCGTCGGCGGACAGCAGGCGCTCCGCTGCGACGTCCGCGTCGTCGCCGCGACGAACAAGGACCTGCCCGCCGAGGTGAAGGCGGGGCGCTTCCGGGAGGACCTCTACTACCGGCTCAACGTCGTCCCGATCCACGCGCCGCCGCTCCGCGAGCGCCGCGAGGACGTGCCCGAGCTCGCGACCCGGTTCCTCGCCGAGGCCTGCGAGCGGAACGGGCGCCGGCCCATGCGCCTCGCGCGCGAGGCGCTCCTCGCGCTGCAGGCCCACGACTGGCCCGGGAACGTGCGCGAGCTCCGGAACCTGGTCGAGCGGCTCGCCATCCTCTGCGACGGGCCGGAGATCTCGGGCGAGGACGTCGCGGCGGTGCTCCCCGGCGCGCGGCGTCCGCGGGCCGACCGCTTCCGCGAGGGCGCCTCCTTCCACGACCTCGTGGAGGAGGCCGAGCGCGAGATCGTGCTCGGCGCGCTCGACGCCCACGGCGACCACGTCGCCGAGACCGCCCGCACCCTGGGCCTCGAGCGGAGCCACCTCTACAAGAAGATGCGGGCGCTCGGGATCAAGCGGGGCTCCGAGGAGAGCTAGGCAACCTGGACCTGGACCTGGACCTGGTCTGCGCCCCGGTCGAGGCCCAGGACGAGGACGACCTCGACGTGTCCCCGGAGACACGCATGCCGGGAATCTCCCGCGGCGCCGCGCGTTTCGGTTCTGGCACGGCGCCTGCTCCCTCCCCTGCCGAACCCGATGACCGACCCCGGATCCAGCGCTTTGCCCGGCGAGGCCCCGGGCGCTATCGTTCGCCCCCTCGTGGCCCGGCTCTCCCGCAAGACCCGTCGCGTCCTGCGCGGCCTGGCGCTCGCCGCCCTGGCCGCCGTCGCCCTCGCCGGCGCGCTCTTCCTCTTCTGGACCCGGGAGCTGCCCGCCTTCGGCGGACCTCAAGGACTACCAGCCCCTCGTCTCGACGCGCGTCTACGGCGACGATGGCTCGGAGGTCTTCACCTTCGCGCGCGAGCGGCGGACGGTGGTCCCGCTCGAGCGAGATCCCGCCGGTGCTCCGGCGCGCGGTGCTCGCGGCGGAGGACGCCCACTTCTACGAGCACGAGGGCGTGAACTACCTCGCCATCGCGCGCTGCGCGGTGAAGGGGCTCCTCTTCGGCGGCGTGAAGTGCGGCGGCTCGACGATCACCCAGCAGGTGGTGAAGACGTTCCTGCTCCAGAGCGACTGGAGGGTGAAGCGCAAGGTGAAGGAGCTCGTCCTCGCGCCGCGCCTCGAGCAGAACCTCTCGAAGGACGAGATCCTCTACCTGTACCTGAACCAGATCTACCTCGGGCACCTGCGCTACGGCGTCGAGGAGGCGAGCCGGTTCTACTTCGGCAAGGGCGTGAAGGAGCTCGAACCTCGGCGAGGCGGCGACCCTCGCCGGCGTCATCCAGTCCCCATGCGGCTCTCGCCGGTGAACCACCCGTCCGCGGCGAAGAAGCGCCAGGAGTACGTGCTCCGGCGCATGCGCGAGGAGGGGTGGATCACCGAGGCGCAGTACGAGGCGCGAGCGCGGCCCGGCCCATCGCCGTGCGGCCGCCGGAGGAGAACCCGCCCGGCATCTGGTACGCGGACGCGGTCCGCAAGGTCCTCGACGAGCGGTACGGCGCCGAGGCGGTCGAGACCGAGGGGCTGCAGGTCGACGTCGCGATGGACCCGCTGCTGCAGCGCTACGCCGAGGCGGCGCTCGAGGCGGGGCTGCGCGCGGTGGACAAGCGGCAGGGGTTCCGCGGCCCGCTCCTCCACCTCGACCCGAAGCAGCTCGAGGCCGCCCTCCCCCTCTGGCACCAGCGCCTCGCGCGTGCGGAGCCCCGCCCCGGCCAGGTCGTGGTGTGGGACCTCGGGCGCGTGAACGCGAAGGAGATCGACCCGGAGGACGCCGAGGAGAAGGGCGTCGGCCGGATGGCGCGGGCGCGGCCCCTCGAGGCGGGCGAGATCTACGCCGGGCTCGTGACCGCGGCCGACGACAGGCAGGCGGCGATCGACCTCGGGAACGCGACCGGGACCCTCTCCCTCGCCGACGTCGCCTGGGCGCGCAAGTGGAACCCGGCCCAGGCGACCGCCGCGCCGAAGAAGGTGTCGCAGGTGGTCTCGGCGGGTGACGTCGTCCTCGTGCGGGTCATGGCCGGGAAGCTCCCGGTGGAGCGTGCGGCCCGGGAGAAGAAGCCGCTCGCCCTCGCCCTCGAGCAGACCCCGCTGGTGCAGGGCGCGCTCGTCGCCATCGACCCGGCGACGCGCGGGATCCGGGCGCTCGTCGGCGGCTACGACTTCCAGACCTCGCAGTTCAACCGGGCGCTGCAGGCGAAGCGCCAGCCGGGCTCGGCCTTCAAGCCGTTCGTCTGGGGCGCCGCCCTCGAGTCGCGCCGCTTCACGCCGGCGACGGTGGTCTACGACACGCCCGACCTCTACCGCGACCCGTGGACGGGCAAGGAGTGGAAGCCGCGGAACTTCGAGAAGGACGAGTTCGAGGGCCCATGCTGCTCGGCGCCGCGCTCGCCCACTCGAAGAACACCGTCTCGGTGAAGCTCGTCGACGCGCTCGGCGTCGACGCGGTCGCCGCCTTCGCGCGGCGCCTCGGCATCTCGAGCGACCTGCCGCGGAACCTCACCCTCGCCCTCGGCACGGGCGAGGTGACGCCGCTCGAGCTCGTGAACGCCTACGCGACGCATCGCCGCGTCGGGCTTCGTCGACCGAGCCGCTGCTCGTGCTGCGCGTGCGCGACCGGAACGGCAAGGTGCTCGAGGAGCACCGGCCGGTGACGCCGTGGGGCGCCGCGGCCGACGGGAGCCCGGCGCCGATCGCCGATCCGGCCTCCACGTCCACGACCGCGACGGACCGCGACCGCGACCGCGACCCCGACCGGCCGACCGCCGACCGCGACCCCGACCGCGACCGCGACCGCGGCCGGCATCCCGTCCGACGGCTCGATGGCGCCGGGGCCCGACGCCGCCGCGCCGCCCGTGTTCGCCGTCCCGGCGATGGGGACCCGCCCCGACGTCGCGTTCGTCCTCTCCACGATGATGCGCCAGGTCGTCGAGAACGGGACCGGCGCCGCCGCGAAGGCTCTCGGGCGCCCCGCCGCCGCCAAGACCGGCACGGCGCAGGAGCACCGCGACGCGTGGTTCGTCGGGTTCACGCCCGAGCTCGTGTCGGGCGTGTGGGTCGGCTTCGACGACCACGCGCCGCTCGGGCCGCGCGAGACCGGCGCGGGCGCGGCGCTGCCGCCGTGGCTCTCGTTCATGCAGGCCGCGCTCGGCGCGAAGGCGCCCGCGGAGTTCCGCGCCGTGCCGGGGGTGGAGCTCGTGCGGATCGATCCCGGGACCGGGCGGCTCGCCTCGGATCGCCAGGCCGACGCGACCTTCACTGCGTTCCTCTCCGGGACCACGCCGGCCGCCGCGGCCGCTCCCGGCGCGGCGCCGCAGAACTTCTTCATGGAAGACCGCTGATCCGGTACGGAGAAGGGGCCCCCGTGCGCCTCGCCCTCCTCGCCCTCGCCCTCGCCGCGACCCCCGCCAGCCCCGGCGCCGCAATCCCACCGGCCCCTCCGGCGCTGGACGCGCTCGCCGCTGCGCTGGCGCGCGAGGTCGGCCCCCCCGTCGAGGGCCGCCGCGCGCTGCTCCTCGGCGTCGAGGCGCGAGCGCCGTCGCTCGCGCGCCCCTCGAGACCGCCCTCGCCGGCGCGCTCTCCGCCGCCGGGTACGCGGTGACGCCGGCGCGGGGGTCCGGCGACGTCGAGGCACGCGCCCGGGCGTCGGGCCAGGACTGGCTCCTGCGCGTCCGGGCCGGGCTCGTCCCGGGGCGGCGGGAGCTCGCCGCGGTGGGCGAGCTCATCCCGGCCTGGGCCTCCTTCTTCCTCCAGCGGCAGCCCGAGGCGCGCGCGATCCCGCCCCGCGTCGTGCAGGCGCGCGCCGCCGCGGATCCGGAGACCCTCCTCCTCGCCCGGGAGGCCGCGCCCGCCGGCGCCCCCTTCGCCACCGTGCGCGCCCTCGCGCGCGTCCCGGGGCGCGTCCTCGCCCTCGCGGTCGGCGAGCCCGGCGAGCCGGGGCGCGCCGCCGTCGTGGTCGTGACCGATCGCGGCGTGATCGTGCTCGGCCCGCGCGGCGAGACGATCGCGGAGCGCGCGATCGACCTCGCCGACCTCCGGCCGGTCCGGGACCCCGCGGCCACCGTCGCCATCGCGGACTTCGGCGGCGGCCGGATCGGCCTCCGCCGCGCGGGCGCGCTCCGGGGCGAGGTGCTCGCGCTCGCGGGTGGCCGGCTCGACGGCACCGGGAGCCTCGACGCGGCGCCCCTCTGCGCCGGCGACGCCGGCCGGCTCTTCGGCGAGTTCGAGCCGGGCACGGGCGTGCTGCGCGACCGGCTCTCCCCGCTCGTCGACCCGGACGCCCCGCTCCGCTCGACGCGGAGCCTCTACGGCGCCGCCTGCGCGCCGCGGGGCGGGCGGATCGCCCACGCGGTCCTCGGGACGGACCTCCGGATCGAGCTCCTCGGCCCCGACCTGAAGCCGGTGCCGCTTCCGGCGCCGCTCTCCACCGGCTGCGGCTTCGCCCTCGCCGATCTCGACGGCGACGGCGTGGCGGAGCTCGTCGCGTCCTCGACCGACTCGAGCGCGCCCGACGCCGTCCGGGTCCTCGCGCCGCTCGCCGGACGGGTCCTCCCGGTCCAGGCGCCGCCCGCCGCGGGCGCGATCCTCGCCGGCGCGGCGGGGGACCTCACCGGCGACGGGGTGGACGACGCGGTGCTCGCGGCGGTGGCGCCGGGCGGCGCCGCGACGGAGCTCCTCCTCGTCACCGCCGACCCGCGGGAGGCGCCTTGAGCCACGGCGGTGGACTCGTCGTCGCGATGGCCGCCGTCGCCCTCGCCCTCGCGCCGGCCCCGGCGGCGCCCGGCGTCCGTCCGGCGTACGGCGGCACCGTCCGCGATCGCCGTCCCCGCGCCGCCCTCCGCCGCGCCCGACACGCTCTCGGTCTCGCAGGCGCTGGTGGAGCGCGCGACGTCCGCGCCGCTCCTCGAGATCGATCCGTCGGGCGCCCTCGTCCCCGGCGCCCTCGTCGAGGTCCCCATCCCCGAGGCGGGCGCGCGGGCGTTCCGGCTCCGCGTCCGGCCCGGGCTCTGCGACGCGACGGGCCGGCCGCTCGGCGCCGCCGACGTCGCCGCCCGGCTCGCCGCGCTGCTCGCGCCCGGGACCCGCTCTCCCGACGGGTGGGCCGCCCTCCCGGTCCTTGGCGCCGACGCGCTCCTCGAAGGGCGCGCCCCGCTCCTCGCCGGAGTGCAGGTCCTCTCCGCGTCCGAGCTCCTCGTCACCCTCGCCTTCCCGCTCCCCGAGCTGCCCTGGCTCCTCGCCACGCCCGCCCTCGCCCTCCCCGGGGCCGGGCCGTTCACGCTCGCGCCGCGGCGCGGCCCCGGGCGACCCGGCGGTCCTCGTCCACAACGACCGCCACCACCGGGGCCGCCCGTTCGCGAGCGAGCTCCGGCTACGGGCGATGGACGCCCGCGGGGCGGCGCGGCAGCTCGAGCAAGGCGGAGTCGACCTCGTGCTCCGGCCGGAGGCGGCGGGGCCGCGGGCGGTGACGCTCGCGCCGCTCGCCGTCACCGTCGTCGCGCTCCACCCGTCCCGGCTCGGCCCGGGCGCGTCGGCGGTGCGCGCCGCCCTCGCCGCCGTGGACCGGGGGGAGCTCGCGCGCCGGTTCGTGCGCGGACCGGCGGAGCCGCTCCGCACCCTGATCCCGCCCGTCATCCTCCCCGGGACCCCTCCCCCGACCCCTCCAGACGCCTCGGGCGGAGAGGCGAGCATGGACGCGCTGCCACCGCCGCCGGCGCGCATCGCCCTCCTCGCAGACTCGGGCGAGCCGGACCAGCGCGCCCTCGCCGAGCGGCTGCAGGTGAAGCTCTTCGACCGCGGCGTCCGCGCCACCGTCGAGCTCGTGGACTCGACCCGCCACCGCGCCCGCGTGGCGGCGGGGGACTACGACGTCGCCCTCGTCCCGGTGCGCGTGCAGGCCCTCCGCCCGGCGCTCGCGGCGGGGCAGATCGCCTTCGCGACCCGCGGCGCACAGGCGGCGCGCCGCACGATGGCGGCCCTCGCCGGCCTGCGAGGGGGACGCCGCCGTCGCCGCGGCGGCGGGCGCCGCCCGCGACCTCGACCTCGTGCCGCTCGTCGCCACCGGGGTCCGCGCCACGCCGGGCCCGTCGCTCCAGGGCCTCGTGCCCGGGCCGGACGGCGCCCTCGACGCCGGCGCGCTCTGGCTCCTCGGCGCGGGAGGCCTGCCATGACGCTCCGCGCCCGCCTCTCCGTCGCCTTCGCAGTGTTCGCGGCGCTCCCGCTCGCCGCGACGCTCTGGCCGGTGTCCCGCGCCCTCTCGCGCGCCCTCGAGGCGGAGCACGCGGCGCGCCTCGACGGCGCGGCCCACGCCGTGGAGGGCGAGCTCGCCCGCCTCGCCGGCCAGGCCTCGATGGCGGTCGCCGACCTCGCGGCGAGCCCCGAGGCGGAGGCCTTCGCGCGGGAGCATGCCGGCGGCGCCGCACCCGCCGCGGAGGAGGCGGCCCGCGCCGCGGAGTGGGGCGCCGCCCGCGGCCTCGCCGTCCTCGCCGTCACGGATCCCGACGGCCGGGTGATCTCGTCGGCGCACCTCCCGGGACGGGCGGGCGACGTCGATCCGGAGCTGGCCGCCCTCTACGGCGCGGCGCCCGCGGGTCGGGCCGTCGCCCGGGTGGTCTCGCGGGCCGGCCCGGACGGCGTCGAGCCGGTGCTCGCCCTGGTGGCGTGGCGCGAGCTCCCCACCGGCGCGGCGCCGCTCCGGCTCGCCGGCGGCACCGCCCTCGGCCGCGAGCTCGCCGCGCGCCTCGCCGCCCTGACCGGCGGCGCCGTCGCGGTGCGCGCCGCGGACGGCGCCGTCCTCGCGCAGGCCCAGCCGGAGCGGGTGGACGACGTCGCACCGTACGCCGGGCTGCCGCTCCCCGGCGCGATCCCGCGGCTCGTCGGTCGCCTCGGCGCCGCGTCGCGCGTGATCCCCCTCGGGCCGCCGGAGTCCGCCGCGGCGACCGTGGAGGTCTCGGTGGCGTCGGAGGGGCTCGCCCGCGCGCGGGCGACCGTGCTCCTCGCCTTCCTCGCCGCCCTCGCGGCGGCGGCCGTCGCGGCCGCGGTGGCCGGGCGGGTCGTCGCCTCGCGTGTCACGCGCCCGGTCGAGGCGCTGCGCGACGCGGCGGCCCGGGTCGCCGGCGGGGACCTCGCAGCCCGGGTCGGCGTCCGCGCGACGGGCGAGGTCGGCGAGCTCGTCGACGCCTTCAACGCGATGACCGCGGACCTGGCGCAGGGCCGGGTGCGGCTGGCGCAGGCCGAGCGGATCGCCGCCTGGCGGGAGGTGGCGCGCCGCCTCGCCCACGAGATCAAGAACCCGCTCACCCCAATCGCGATGAGCGTCGAGACGCTGCGCGACGCCCTCGAGCGCCGGCGCCCGGACTTCCCGGAGATCTTCGAGGAGGGCACGCGCGCGATCTCGGACGAGGTCCGCCGGCTCAAGCGGATCGTGGACGAGTTCAGCCGCTTCGCCCGCCTGCCGGCACCGGAGCGCGCCGCGGTCGCGCCCGAGGAGCTCGTCGCGTCGGCGCTCGCGCTCTTCCCCGCGCCGCTCGCGGGCGTCACCCTGACCCGCGAGGTCGCGCCGGGGCTCCCGCCGGTGGACGCCGACCGCGACCAGGTCCTGCAGGTGCTCCTGAACCTGGTGCGCAACGCCCTCGATGCCCTCGGGTCGCGCGGCGGGACGCTGCGGGTCACCGCGGCCCGCGCGCCGGGCGGGGTCGCGTTCACGGTGCGCGACGACGGGGCGGGGATCGCGCCGGAGGACCTCGCGCGGGTGTTCGAGCCCTACTTCACGACCAAGGAGGGCGGCACCGGCCTCGGCCTCGCCATCGCGCGGCGGATCGCCGAGGAGCATGGCGGGACGCTGGAGGCGGAGTCCACGCCCGGCGCGGGCGCGGCCTTCACGCTGGTGCTGCCGTTGGCGGCGGCACCGGCATCGCCCCGGAGCGTGAACGCTCCGGCGAGAACCTAGGACCAGGACGGGAAAGGCGTCCCCCGCCGGCATCGCCGCGGACGACGCTCCGGCGAGGACCGAGACCCCGACCGGGGAACGCGTCCCGGATGATCGACCGTGGCCGCGCGGGCGGGCGTCTCCCGCTCCGCCTCGCGCCCGAAGGCGCGAGGCGTCGGTGTTACTTCACCGGCGTCGCCTTGAGGGCGGCCTTCCCTTCCTTCACGTACACCTGGAAGCGGACGGTCTTGCACGCGTACTTCGCGACGAGCTGCGCCTTGTTGCCGTCGAGCTTCTGGCGGAACTTGTCGTAGGTGAGCCCCTCGGTGCCCTCGCCGCAGGCGTCGCGGGTCCGGAGGAAGTCCTGGAAGACCTGCTGCCAGTGGGTCTCCTCGTCCACCTCGAGGGTCGGCGCGGCGCCGGGCGCGGCGACCGCGGCCATCGCCTGGACGGGCGCGGCGCGGAAGGGCGTGGCAGCAGGCATGGCGGCGGCCGGGCGCGGGCGCCGCCCCGCCGCCGCGGGCCGGCCCCTGGTACCACTCGTCGGTCGTCGCCGGCGCCTGGGGCGCGCCCCTGGCGGCCACGGCGGGGCCGGCGATCTCGGCCGCCCGGTTGAGCGCGGCGGCGATCGTCCCGAGCTTCCCCGCGAGCGCCGGCGCACGAGCCGCGAAGTCGCCCTTCTCGATCCGCGCCGCCGCGGAGACGAGCGGCTCCGGCACCTGCGGCGTGGCCTCGGCGGAGCGGATGAAGAGGCCGAGGACGAGCCCGGCGAGGAGGACGAAGGCGAGGGCGGCCACCGCGCGCCAGTGGAACGCGGCGGGCGCGTTCACGGCCGGGCCGGCGGAGATGGAGACGATGACGTAGCCCGCCTTGACCCCCTCGATCGGCACGGCGCGCGCGCGGACGCGGCGCGCCGCCCGCGAAGGGCTGCGGAAGGTGCGGGACCTTGAGCGGCCCGACCGAGACGTCGACGCCCCCGGGCCGGCCCACGTCGCCGGCGCCGGCGAGCTTCGTCGCGGCGGCGAGCCCTGCCGCGTCGGCGGGCTTCGCGGTCGAGAGCGGCTTCACCTCCGGGACCGCCACGGTGACGTCGACGGCCGCGGCGGTCGCGAGCCGCTTCAGCCACGCCTCGTCGAGCGGCATGAGCAGCGCGACCCCGGCGCCCTCGCCCGCGGGCCGGGCGACGCCGTACCACAGCGTCCCCGCCTGGCGGACGACCCCGCGGCGGGCCTGCCCGCCGACGGCGCCGCGGACGAGGCCGATGACCTCGGCGTCAAAGGCGGTGCCCTCGCCCTTGCGCGACAGCCACTCGCGATCGCCGACCTCGACGACGATCCCCTGCGGCACCTCGAGGCCGAGGGCGGTCGACGCGCGGACGACGGCGGCGCGCGCCGCGTCGCGGACCTTCGCCCGCTGGACCTCCGGATCGGGCGCGGCGGGAGAAGGCGGCGGGGCCTTCTTTCCCTTCGCCTTCTTCACCGGCGCCGGCGCGGGCTGCGCCGGAGCGGGCGCGCGGAGCGCCGAGAGGACGGCGTCGTCGCGAGCGACGAGCACGGCGAGCGCGCTGGCGTCGCGGCCGACGGCGCTCACCGAGGTGGTGACGTGCGCGGCGGCGCTCGCGAGGCGCGCGTCGAGCCCGGCCACGACGTCCTCGCGACGCGCGGATGCTGCGGCGTGGACGAGGAGGTAACCGAGGGCGACGACGAGGAGCGTGAAGACCCAGAGCTTGACGCGATTCATCGCGGGCCCGTTGTATCACGGTCGAGGCGCGCCGCCATTCGCCGGACCCCTCGGCAAACGCCTCCGGGTGCGGCAGAGGCGACACGACGAGACGGCCGGTCGGGAGAGGAACCCCGGCCAGACCGCGACGCCCGCGGGCGAGCGAGAGGACGAGCGCCTCCTCGTCCGCCCGCCTCGCAGGGACTGTATCGTGGCCTCCATGACCCGGACCCTCGCGGCCCTGACCGCGCTCGCCGCCGCCCTCCCCCGCGTCGCCCCCGCCGACGAGGGGATGTGGACCTTCGACGCCTTCCCCTCGGAGAGGGTGCAGCGCGCCTACGGCTTCGCGCCGACCCCGGCCTGGCTCGACCACGTCCGGCTCTCCTCGGTCCGCCTCGCCGGCGGCTGCTCCGGGAGCTTCGTCTCGGCGCAGGGGCTCGTGATGACGAACCACCACTGCGCCCACGGGTGCGTGCAGCAGCTCTCGACGGCGAGCGCCGACCTCGTCCGCGACGGCTACCTCGCCCGGACCGCCGCCGACGAGCGGCGCTGCCCGGACATCGAGGTCGACCAGCTCGTCTCGACGAGCGACGTGACGGCGCGGGTCCGGGGCGCGACCCGCGCCCTGGAGGGGGCCGCCTTCCAGCGCGCGCTCCGGACCGAGATCGCGGCGATCGAGAAGGCCTGCCAGACCTCGGAGGCGGTGCGCTGCGACGTCGTCACCCTCTACGAGGGCGGCCTCTACCACCTCTACACGTACCGCCGCTTCAACGACGTCCGCCTCGTCTTCGTCCCCGAGCTCGCCGCGGCCTTCTTCGGAGGCGACCCGGACAACTTCAACTTCCCCCGGTACGACCTCGACCTCGCGCTCCTGCGGGTCTACGAGGGCGGCAAGCCCGCCGCCACGAGGGACTGGTTCCCCTGGTCGTCCGCGGGCGCGCGGGAGGGCGAGCTCACCTTCGTCACCGGACACCCCGGCGGCACCGACCGCGAGCTCGCCGTCGCCGAGCTGCGCACCCAGCGCGACCTCTCGCTGCCGGACCGGCTCGTCCGGCTCGCCGAGGTGCGCGGGCTCCTCACGGGGTTCCAGCTCCTCGGCCCCGAGCAGCGGCGCATCTCGACGGAGGACCTGTTCGGCGTCGAGAACTCCTTCAAGGCGCTCCGGGGCCGGCTCGAGGCCCTCCAGGACGCGACCTTCTTCGAGAGCAAGGTCGCGGCGGAGCGGGCGCTCCAGGCCGAGGCGGCGAAGGACCCCGGTCGCGGCGCGCGGGTCCAGGCCGCGTACGCCGCCGTGGAGAAGGCGCAGGTCCGGTTCCGCGAGCTGTTCCGCGAGCTCGGCGCGCTCGAGCACGGAGGCGGCGGCGACCTCCTCCACTTCGCGCGGACGATCCTGCGCGGCGCGGTCGAGCGGACGCGGCCGGACGGCGAGCGGCTCCGGGAGTACCGGGAGGCGAGCCTGCCCGCGCTCTCGCGGAGCCTCCTCGCCGCCACGCCGGTCCATCCGGAGCTCGAGCGCGTGCTGCTCGGCCACGCGCTCTCGAAGCTCCGGGAGGACCTCGGCACGGACCACCCGGTCGTCCGCCGGGTGCTCGGCAAGGCCTCGCCCGACGAGGTCGCGCAGCGCGCCGTCGCGGGCACGAAGCTCGCCGATCCCGCGGTCCGGCGCCGGCTCTGGGAAGGCGGGCAGGCCGTCGTGGACGCCGCCCGCGACCCGATGATCGACGTCGCCCGCGCCCTCGACCCGGAGGCCCGGGCCGTCCGCCGCGCCTACGAGGACGAGGTGGAGGCGGTCGTCCGCCGCGCCCACGAGGTGATCGCCGACGCCCGGTTCGTCATCCAGGGGCGGAGCACCTACCCCGACGCGACCTTCACGCTCCGGCTCACCTACGGCCAGGTGAAGGGGTGGAAGGAGGGGACGCGGGAGATCCCGCCCTTCACCACCCTCGCCGGCGCCTTCGAGCGCGAGACGGGCCGGGACCCCTTCGTCCTCCCGCGCTCCTGGCACGACGCGAAGGGTCGGCTCGAGCTCGCGACGCCGTTCAACCTGACGACCACCAACGACATCGTGGGCGGGAACTCGGGGTCGCCCCTCGTGAACGCGAAGGCGGAGATCGTCGGGCTCATCTTCGACGGGAACCTGCACTCGCTCGGGGGCGAGTACGGGTTCGACCCGGCGACGAACCGGGCGGTGGCGGTGGACTCGCGGGCGATCCTCGAGGCGCTGGGGAAGATCTACGGCGCGGGGCGGATCGGCGAGGAGCTGCGGGCGCGACCGCCGGCGGCGAGGTCGGGGAAGCCGTAGCCGGCCGCGGCCCGAGCTCGCTCCTGCGGTGAAGTCGATTGCCGCTCCGTGAGAGACGTGCGACCTTGCCCGGAGCCATCCCGGTGGGGGGATTCGTGCCACTCGCTCGCCTCGTCGTCGTGCTCACCGTGTCCGTTCTCCTCGCCGCCTGCGAGGAGAAGGGGGGCACCTGCCAGCCCGGAACCGTCCGATGCGTCGACACCTGCGCCGTCCTCGCGACAGACGCGCGGAACTGCGGCGCGTGCGGCGTCGCGTGCGGCGGCAGCGACGTCTGCTCCGGCGGGACCTGCGCCGCGACGTGCGCCGCGCCCCTGTCGTCCTGCGGGACGGGCATGGACCGGTCGTGCGCCGACCTCCGCACCGATTCCGAGCATTGCGGCGCCTGCGGGACGGCCTGCGCCACCACCGCCGTCTGCCAGGCCGGGACCTGCGTCGACACCTGCGCCGTCGCCGGGACCTCTCGCTGCGGCGACGCCTGCGTCGACCTCGCGTCGAGCGGCGCGCACTGCGGCGCCTGCGGGAACGCCTGCGGCGCCGCCGGCGTCTGCCGGTCCGGGAGCTGCGTCGACACCTGCGCCCTCGCAGGCGTGACCCGCTGCGGCGACGTCTGCGCCGACCTTGCGTCGGACGCCGCTCACTGCGGCGCATGCGGGACGGCCTGCGCAGCCACCGCGGTCTGCCGGTCCGGGACCTGCGTCGACGGCTGCGCCCTCGCCGGCACCACCAGCTGCGGCGACGCCTGCGTCGACCTCGCATTCGACGGCGCGAGCTGCGGCGCCTGCGGGAACGCCTGCGCCGCCACCGCGGTCTGCCGGTCCGGCGCCTGCGTCGACGTCTGCACCCTCGCCGGCACCACGCGCTGCGGCGGCGCCTGCGTCGACCTTCGGGCCGACGGCGCCCACTGCGGCGCCTGCGGGAACGCGTGCCCGGACTGGGGGCTCTGCGTGAACGGCGGCTGCGCGCCGCCGCTGTGCCGGAACGGCGTCGTGCTCCCGGAAGCGGCGCCAATCGTGCGCGGCGCACCGTCCCCGACCGGCGTGCTCGCCGTCGACCTGAACGGCGATGGCCTCGAGGATCTCGTCGCGTACTCGCGGTGGCCCCTGGGGCGGCACGAGCTGATGGTCGCCCTCGCCATGCCCGGCGGCGGTTTCGCGCCCGCGAACACCTACGTCGTCGCGGAGCCCGGGACCCTCGTTGCCGCGCACCTCGACGCCGATGGCTACCTCAATCTGAACGTCGCCGGCTCCACGACCGCCACGCGACTCCTCAACGATGGGACGGGCCACTTCGTCGTGTACCCAGGCGTGGGCCATCTCCTGCTCAGCGTCGATCTCGACGGCAACGGCGTCCCGGACGGTGTGTTCGACTACCTCTCCTTCGGCGTCGAGGTCCGCCTCGCAGGGACCACGACCGTGCAGCAGTATCCGGGCACCTGGACCGGCCTCACCGCCGTCCGCGCCGCGGACCTGACGGGCGACGGGAGGCCGGAGCTCGTCGTGACGCGCTCGGGCGGGGAGTCGCTCGACGTGATGCTCAACGCCGGTGACGGGACGTTCACGGTCGTCCGGTACGGCGACCCGGCGGTGCAGGCCCCGTCCACCGACGTCGAGCTTGCCGACGTCGACGGCGATGGCGACCTCGACGTGGTCCTCCTCCAGCTTGATCGGTTCGTCGTCGGACGGAACGACGGCGCCGGAGGTCTCGGGCCCTTCGAAATCCATCCGCTCCCCGGCTCGGCCGGGTACTACTGGGACCTCTTCCTCGCGGACGCGGACGGGGATGGCCACGTCGATGTCCTCCTCGGGACCGATCTCGGCGTGATGCTCGCCCGCGGTGCAGGGGACGGCACGTTCGGCGAGCCGCACCTGATCCGGACGGGGACGGCGCGCCAGCTCGCGATGACGGACGCCGACCGCGACGGCCGCCTCGACGTCGTCGCCGCCACGGACGGCGGCGTCGAGGTGGTGTACGGACGCGGCGGAGCGTTCCCGGAGCCAGCCTCCCGGGCGTTCCCGGGGACATGGGGCCTGGCCGCGGTGGACCTGGACCGGGACGGCCGCGACGATCTCGTCGCGCTCGCGACGTCGACCGACGGCTCGACCACCGTCGTCGTCCTGCGCAGCGGGAACGCCGCGGTCGACGCCTACCCCGCTCCCGACGCGACCTCCCTCGCGGCCGCCGACCTGGATGGCGATCGCGTGCCGGATTCTCGTCTGCGGGCAGCGCGACCTCTCGCCCCTCTTCCTCCGCGGGCACGGCGACGGGACGTTCAATCCGCCCTCGGTGCTCCAGGGCCTGAGCGGCGCCCAGGTCCTCGCCGGTGACGTGACCGGGGACGGCGTCACCGACCTCGTCACCTGGGACCCCCTCCGCGTCGCGATCGGGCGCGGCGATGGGACCTTCGATGCCGTCGCCGCGGCGGAGGACCTGCCCTTCGCGACCCTCCTCGCGCTCGGGGACGTCGACGGCGACGGACGCCAGGACGTCATCTACGCGTATGCCTTCAACGGCCTTGGGAGCATCACCGTGCGGACGCTCCGCTCGCTGGGGGACGGTACGTTCGCCGCGCCGGTCGAGCGGATCGTCGAGGGCTACGACCTCCACCAGCTCGTCGTGGACGATCTCGACGGGGACGGGCTCGCCGACCTGGCCCTGGTCACGCGCCAGACCTCCTCGCTCGATTCGCAGTTCCGGCTGGCGGTCCTGTACTCGGACCACGGCGTGCTCCAGCCGCCGACGTGGCACGCATTGCCGGACGATGTCCAGGCGCTCGCGGCCGCGCGGATGACCGGCGGCCGGCGGCGCGACCTCGTGGCAATCCTCGACTACCGCGGCGGGATTGTCCTGCTCGCGGCCGAGGGGGCGCGCACGTTCGCGCCAGCGGCGCAGTTCGCGTACGCGACCGGGTACGGGCAGATCGTCGGCGCCGACCTCGATGGCGACCTCCGCGAGGAAATCGTCGTCGCGACGGGGACCTCGCTCGTCGTCTTTCGGGCGGCCTGCGTGCCCTGAGACGGGCGGCCGCCGGTCAGGCGTCCCGCGGCACCGCGATCATCCGCTCGAGCGCGCGGCGGGCGCCCGCGGCGACGTCGGCGGGCACCTCGATCTCGTGCTTCCCGCGGCGGAGCGCGTCGCGGAGCATCGGGAGGTCGATCATCTTCATGTACGGGCAGTGCATCCGGCAGCCGATGCAGCCGTCCGCGACGATGAACTCCTTCTCCGGGAACCTCTTCTTGAGCTGGTAGACGATGCCGTGCTCGGTGGCGACGATGAAGGTCTTCGCCTCGCGGGTGCTTCTCGACGGCGGAGAGCATGGCGGTGGTCGAGCAGACCTCGTCGGCGATCTCGACGACGTCGGCGCGGCACTCCGGGTGGGCGATGATCACCGCCTCCGGCTTCGCCGACTTCACCCGGTTCACGCTCGCGGCGCGGAGCACGTCGTGGATCGGGCAGCACCCGTCGTAGATCACGACCTCCTTCTCCGGCACCTTCGACGCGACCCACCGCCCGAGGTTCTTGTCGGGCGTGAAGAGGATCTTCTTCTGCGGCAGCGACCGCACCACCGAGGCGGCGTTGGCGCTCGTGCAGCAGATGTCGGAGAGGGACTTCACCTCCGCGGTCGAGTTCACGTAGGTGACCACGGCGTGGCCCGGGTAGCGCGCCTTCCAGTCCTCGAGCGACTCCGCGGTGATCGAGTCCGCGAGGGAGCAGCCGGCGGAGAGGTTCGGGAGGAGCACCCGCTTGTCCGGCGCCAGGATCTTCGCCGACTCGGCCATGAAGTGGACACCGCAGAAGAGGATCGTCCGCTGCGGGACCTGCTTGCCGATGACGGCGAGCCCGAGGGAGTCGCCGACGTGGTCGGCGATCTTCTGGACCTCGGGGAGCTGGTAGTTGTGGGCGAGGATGACCGCGTCCTTCTCCCTCGCCAGCGCGCGGATCTCCTCCTCGAGCGCGGCGATCTCGGCCGCGGGGAGGTCGCTCCCGCACTGGGGGTTGGCGACGGGGTCGTGCATCGGGATCGCGGGGAGGGTCATGCTTTCACCCGGGCGCCGCGCGCGGGCCTGATCTCGCCCGTGCCGGCGGGGAAGAGGCGCCAGAACTCCCGGCGCACGAGGCCGACCAGGGTCGCCGACTTCGAGAAGCCGTGGTACGCGGCCACCGCCTCGAGCATCGCCACGTCGTCGTCGGTGGCGGAGAAGCTGCGGACCTTCGCCGCACGGCCGGGGGTCTTCTTCATACGATTTATATAACTCTTGCGACGAACTTTAATGGATCCGGGGAGTGCGCGCAACCCGACCCCGACCCCGACCCCGACCCCGACCCCGACCCCGACCCCGACCCCGACCCCGACCCCGACCACCTTGCAGGACCTTCGCTCCCGGGGCATTCAGTCCGTGCGTGCGCCTTGCGATCACCACCCCGCTCCACCCCTCCCCCGCCGACGAGGCGGACGCCCGCGCCGCGGCGGCGCGTCGCGACCTCCCCTTCGTCGCCCGAGGCCGGCGGGGCGCGGCGGAGGTGCTCCTGGAGGCGGGCGCCGATGGCCTGCTCGTCCTCTCGCCGCAGGCGTCCACCCTCCTCGTCGACGGCGAGGAGCGGCGCTGGTCCGCGGGCATGGGCGCGCTCCGGGCGAAGCGGGCCCGCGGGGACGGGCGGCGGGGGAGGGCGACGCGACCACCCGCGACCCGTTCCTCGAGGCGGCCTTGCTCGAGGACGGCGACCGGATCCTCGACTGCACCGTCGGGCTCGGCGCCGACGCCCTCGTCGCCGCGACCGCGGTGGGCCCGCGCGGCCGCGTCATCGGGCTCGAGTCCTCCGCGGCGCTCGCAGCCTGGGTCGGCGAGGGGCTCCTCCGCTGCGGCGACCCGGCCGCGGATCGGATCGAGATCCGCGCCGCCGACCACCTCGCCGCGCTCGTCGGCCTTCCCGACCGCTCCTTCGACGTGGTGGTGTTCGACCCGATGTTCCGCCACGCGCGCCCCGAGCCCGCCGGCTTCGACCTCGTGCGGCGGCTCGCCGACGCGGCCCCGCTCTCCGCCGAGGCCCTCGCCAGGGCGCGGCGCGTCGCGCGCCGCTGGGTGGTGGTGAAGGACGGCGCGCCGGGCTGGGACCTCGCCCGGCTCGGCCTCACGCCCCTGCCCTCCGCCCGCGGCGCGCACCGGTACTACGCGCGGCTCCC
This sequence comes from uncultured delta proteobacterium, assembly GCA_963739565.1. Lineage (GTDB taxonomy): Bacteria > Myxococcota > Myxococcia > Myxococcales > Anaeromyxobacteraceae > Anaeromyxobacter. The sequence continues at coordinate 137,857 of CAVUBF010000005.1, forward strand.
CGCGCAGTGACCGCGTTACCGGGGCCGGCCCAGCTGGACGAGCCCCGGTGCGAAGGGGTTGCCGCGCGGCGCGTCCTCGTCGGCGAAGGCCTCGTGGGCCTCGCGCAGCGCGCGGACCGCGGCGGCCCGGCGCTCACCGGGGCCCGCGGCGGGGTTCGCCTCGAGCCACGAGGCGAGGGCGAGCCCGAACAGCTTCACGATCCGGAGCCGGTGCCCCCCCAGGACCACCGGGTCGAACGGCACGCCCAGGGCCTCGAAGAACTCCTCCGCCTCGGAGAGCCCCTCGAGCTCGAGGAGCGGCAGCGGTCACGCCGCCTCCGTGGCGGGCGCGCGCGCGTCGACGGCGGGCCGGCGGCGCGGCGCGACCTCGCCGCGGGCGACCCGCGCCGCGAACCCCTCGAACCAGGCGAGCGCCGCCGCCTCGATGGGCTGGAAGGCGTGGGCGGTCGCGGGCTCGATGCCCGCCGCGGCGAGCTGCCCCTGCGGGCAGCGGCCCGATCTTCGCGACCAGCACCGCGTCGCAGTCGGCGAGGGCCCGGAGCGCGACGTCGAGGGCGTCGTCCTCGCCCTCCCCGCCCGTGCAGTAGGTCTCGGTCGCCCGGCGGCCGACGAGCGAGCGCCGTCGCGGCCCACGTCGTAGACGAGGAACTCCCGCGCGTGGCCGAAGTGCTGATCGACGAGCCCCCCGCCCTTCGTCGCCACCGCGACCCGCGCCGAGAGCGCCGCGGGGACGCCCGCCACCCGGAGGAGCGCGGCGTCCCGGGCGCGCGCCGCGATCCCCCGCGTCCGCTCGACCAGCGTCGCGCCGCTCCGCCCGGAGGTCGCGGGCGTCGCGGGCCGGACCTGGCGGGAGCCGGGACAGCGTGAAGTCCTCGAACCGGTCCTCGCCGAGCCGGCCGACGGCGTCCGCCCGGCACTGCCGGCAGTGGCGCATGAGCCGGGCGTCGATGGCGCAGGCGCCCTGGACCGCCTCGAGCTCCTCCGGCGTGGGGCCGCGCTGCCCGGTCTTCCCGAAGTGGGTGCCGTGCTCGGGCGCGGAGATGAGCGGGACGAGGTTCACGAGGAACGCCCCCGCGGCGCGGACCGCCCGGACCACCTCGGGCAGGTGCCGGTCGTTCACCCCGGGGATGACGACCGAGTTCACCTTCACGAGGACGCCCTTCTCACGGAGCCGCGCGATCCCGAGGAGCTGCGCCTCGGAGAGGATCCGCGACGCCTCGCGCCCCCTGACCTTCCGGCCGCCGCGGAGGATCCACGGGTAGATGCGCTCGCCGACCTCCGGGTCGGTCATGTTGACGGTGACGGTCACGTGGCGCACGCCGAGCGCCGCGAGCCGGTCGACGTGCTCGGGGAGGGCGAGCCCGTTCGTCGAGAGGCACAGGGTGAGGTCCGGCGCGGCCCGCCGGATCCCCTCGAGCGTCGCGTAGGTCGCGGCGGGGTTCGCGAGAGCGTCGCCCGGACCGGCGATCCCGACGACGGAGAGCTCGGGGACCTCCGCGGCGACCGCGAGGACCTTGCGGACGGCCTCCTCGGGCGAGAGCCGCTCCGACACGACCCCCGGCCGGCTCTCGTTCGCGCAGTCGTACTTCCGGTGGCAGTAGTGGCACTGGATGTTGCAGGCGGGCGCCACCGCCACGTGCATCCGCGCGAAGTGGTGGTGCGCCTCCTCGCTGTAGCAGGGGTGATCCCGCACCAGCGCGGCGACGTCTTCGGGGAGCGCCGCGGGCTGCTCGTCCCCGCACCCGCGGGCGAACCCGCAGTTCGCGGCGGGAGGCTTCGGGGACAGGACGGGCAGCATGGCGGGCTCCTCGCGCGCCGGGGCGCGCACCGGCGGGGCTCAGGCGGCGATCGCCTCGAAGGTGAACGCGTCCTTCTTGCAGGTCCGCCCGCACGCCTCGCAGCCGATGCAGTCCGCGGCGTTCTCGACCCTGGCGAACATCTTCGCGGACTCCTCCTCGTCCACCTCCCCCGGCGCGAGCACGTCGTGCGCGCAGATCTTGATGCAGCGCCCGCAGCCGATGCAGAGCTCGCTGTCGATCGACTTCACGAACTTCGGGGTCCAGTCCTTGCCGCCACGGGTCCGTCCGGTCACGTAGGCCATCGTCGTCTCCTCTCGTCTTTCGGTGCTGAGCTACTCGTTCTCGGTCGCCGGGACGGCGCAGCCGTTCATCGCCTTGCGCAGCCAGGGGGGCGGCGTGCCGCGCAGCACCTGCTGGAGCTTCGCGATCAGATCCGCGATGGGGACCTCGGTCCCGGTCTTCATCGGGTGGATCCTCCGGGCGACGAGCTTCGCGGCGGGCGGCCCGCCGATCGCGACGGTGTAGACGAGCGCGCAGCCGGCGACGGCGCTGGCGCGTGCCGCGATCCGGTCCTCCTCGTCATCCGAAACGGGCAGCGCGGTCACCGTGTCGACCTCCTCCGCGGAGTCGAAGCCGACCTCCCAGATCCGGAAATCGCGGGTCTGCCCGAAGTGCTGGTCCACCGTGACCCCGTCGCTGCTCGTGAATGCGATCCGCATGGCTCTCTCCCGTGCGCGTGGCGTGCCAGTCAGTTGTGGGCGAGCTTCTGCGCCTCGGTGGCGCTCGCCTGGAACAGGTTCGCGACCTCGAAGACGAGGTTCAGCGTGCCGCGGTACCCGGCCCAGACCTTCTGGTGGGCGCCGAGCCGGTCGAACACCGGGAGGCCGGCGCGCAGGTGCGCCTTCACCCCCGCCTTCGCCACCGCCTGCCGCCCGTTCGAGTTCGCGACGAGGAGGTCGGCGCCCCGGGCCGCCTCCTCGAGGTCCTCGAGGTCGCCGACGAAGACCCGAGCCGACGGGAGGGCGTCGAGGCCGCGGGTGCGCGTCGCCGCGATCGCCGCCTGGATCTCGCAGCCCATCCCGGCGAGGAAGCGGACCATCGTCTTGAGCCCGTCGGCCTCGAGCGCCAGGGCGACCTTCTTCGCGCCGAACTGGTAGTGGGCTGTCCGCCATCGCGTCCATGAGCCGGCTCCGCCAGCGGCGCACCTTCTCCGGCGCGGGCCGGCCGGAGATCGCGGAGAGCGTCGCGACGAGCGCGTCGACCTCGGCGAGGCCGGTGATCGAGGTGAAGCCGTGGGCCGGGATGCCGAACCGCTCGCGCAGCGCGAGCGCCGCCTTCGCGAGCGAATCGCCGACGTAGATGGTCGCGACGCTCCTCCCCGCCTTCCGGATCTCCTCGACCGGGATCCCGCCGGTGGAGAGCGGCGACACCTCGTCGTCGATGTGGCCGTCGAGGGCGTTCGCGGTGTCCGGGATGGTGAGGACGGCGAGGCCGAACGACTCGACCAGCTCCTTCACCTCCTCGACGTCGGCGGGCGTGAGGTGCGCCCCGGGCAGGAGGTTCACCTGGCCGGGGATGGCGGTCCCCGTCCTCCGGGATCGCCGCGACGATCGCCTCCACCGCGGCGGCGTAGCCCTCCTCGAGCGAGCCGCAGTAGTCGGGGGTCGAGGCCCAGACGATCGGGACGGCGGCGTGCTCGGGGTGCTCCTTCCGGAACTGGGCGATGGCGCTCCGGACGTCGTCTCCCATCGTCTCGGTCAGGCCGGAGGTCATGACGCCGACGACGCCGGGCCGGAACTTCTCGATGACGCGGCCGATCCCGGACTTGAGATTTTCCCAGCCGCCGAAGATCGCGGCGTCCTCGCTCATCGCGGTCGAGTTGAGGGCGATCGACTCCTTGAAGTGCCGGGAGAGCTGGAGGCGGATGAACGTGGAGCAGCCCTGCGCGCCGTGGAGGAGCGCCGAGCATCCGGTCGACGCCGAGGTAGGCGAGGGTCGCCCCGAGCGCGGGCGAGTTCTTCTGCGGGTTCACGGTCGCGGCCTTGGCCGGGACCTTCACGCGCGACGCGGACAGGTCCTCCGCGAGCAGGGCCTCCGCGTGCCCGGCGGCGGCGGCGCGCGAGGCCTCGCGCTCGGCGGCGGTCCGCTCCCACGGCGCGCGCGCCGCGAGCGCGGGCCAGATGGGGTTGTTGACGGTGAGGTCGAGCTGCCGGGCGAACGTGACCATCCCCTCGTAGCCGGCGTAGGGATGGGCGCGGCCGTGGTTGATGTCGAGGAAGGGCGTCCGCGTCTTGAGCGCGAGGAACTTGGTCTTGCCGCCCGCGACGACGAGGTCCGGCATCTTCTCGCGCATGACGGCGAGGAGGCCGGCCGTCGACGTGTCGTCGATGATCCGCGCGTCCCGGTGCATGAGCGCCTTCATCCGGTGGAAGTCCTCGAGGGTGGAGTTCTGCGTGCCCGCCGCGAGGATCTCGACCCCCAGCTCGCGGAGCGCGTTCACCATCGACCAGGTCTTCACGCCGCCGGTGAAGAGGACCCCGCGCTTCCCCTCGAGCCGCGCGCGGTGCGGGGCGATCCGGGCGCGGCAGCGCGCCTCCTCGTCGTGCGACCAGCGCCTCGACCCGGTCGCGCATCGTCCGGTCCGCGGCGCCGCCGTTCGCGAGGTCCAGCTCCAGCGCGATGTCGCGGAGCGCCTTCGCGGTGTCGGTCATCCCGTAGAACGACTCCTCGAGGTACGGGATGCCCCAGCGCTTCTTCATCTTCCGCGCGAGGTTCGTGAGGCTCTTCGAGCAGATGATGACGTTCAGCCTCGCGCGGTGGGCGTGGCGCAGATCCTCGAAGCGCGCGTCGCCGCGAGACGCAGGACAGGATCCGGATCCCGAGCCGCTCGAACAGCGGCAGCATCCCCCACAGGTCGCCGGCGATGTTGTACTCGCCGATGAGGTTCACGTCGTAGGGGGTCGTGACCTCCGGCTCCGCGGTGCCGATGACGCAGTCGAGCAGGATCTCGCCCGCGAGGCGGTTCCCGATGTTCTTGTCGCCGATGAAGCCGGGCGTGTTCACCGGGATGACCGGGATCGCCACCTCCTTCGCGGCCGCGCGGCAGACCGCCTCGACGTCGTCGCCGGTCATGGCCGTCACGCAGGTCGCGTAGACGAAGACCGCCTTCGCCTCGGGGTAGCGCCCGGCCAGCTCGACGATGGCGCGGTGGAGCTTCTTCTCCCCGCCGAACACCACGTCGTTGTGGAGCATCTCCGTGGTGAAGCCGCGGCGGTAGAGCTGGGAGCCGGAGGAGCGGGCGCCGCGGTTGTCCCAGGAGTTGCCGGCGCAGGCGATGGGCCCGTGGACGAGGTGGATGACGTCCGTGATCGGCATGAGCACGACGCGCGCGCCGTCGTAGGCGCAGCTCCGCTCGGTCCCCTCCCCCGGCTCGGACTTCTTGCAGAACTTGGGAGCGCCCGTCTCGTGGGTCTCGCACTCGGCGGGATCGTAGTAGTCGGGGCGCGCCATCTCTCGTCCTCCTTCTCGCCCCTCCGTCGGGGCGATGAGTTCACTCTGCGTTACCTCATCATCTCGAAGTGCCGGTCGTCACAGGTCTCGTCCTTGAGGTCGAGGAACTTGTTGCAGATCTCGGTGACCATGTTGATGACGCCCTGGTAGCCGACGAGCGGGACGCGGTGCCTGTTCACCCGGTCGAAGATCGGGAAGCCGAACCGGAAGAGCGGGATCTTCGCGTCGCGCGAGGCGAACTTGCCGTGCGTGTCGCCGATGAGCGCGTCCACCGGATCGGTGACGAGGAGCGACCGCAGGTGCCACAGGTCGCGGTTCACGTAGATCTTCGCGCCCTTTCCGAACGGCGAAGCGTCGAGGAGCGCCTGGAGCTCCTTCTCGAGCTTCTTCGATCCCTTCGAGCAGACGATGTGCCAGGGGGTGGCGCCCATCTCGAGCAGGAAGGAGACGTAGCCGAGGAGGAGGTCCGGGTCGCCGTACACCGCGAACTTCTTCCCGTGCATGTACTGCTGGGCGTCGGTCATCGCGTCGACGGCGCGGCCGCGCTCGGCCTTGAGCGCGTCGGGCACCGGCTTCTCGAACAGCTCGGCGAGCTTCATGAGGAAGCGCGTCGGTCTTCGCGATGCCCATCGGCAGCGGCAGCGCGACGTGCTCGCCCGGCGTAGCTGCTCCTTCACCCAGGCGAAGGTCTTCGTCGGTCGCGTACGGGCCGACCGTGATGGTCGCCTTGCCGTTGATCGAGTCGGCCGCCTCGTCGAGCGGCGTGCCGCCCGGGTAGAGCCGGTACGTCCCGTCGTTGGGCGAGTCGAAGGACTCGGAGATGTCGGCGAGGAGCGTGTACGGGATCCCGAACGCCTCCAGGATCCGCCTGTACTCGCGGTAGTTGCCGGTGTTCGTGTCGAAGCCGGGGATGAGGTTCAGCTTCCCGGTGCAGCGCCCCTCGACCTTCTTCCCCTCGGTGAGCGTCTGCGAGGATCGCGAGGAGCATCGCGTCGTAGCCGGTGATGTGCGAGCCGTTGAAGCTCGGCGTGTTGGCGAACGGGACCGGGAAGTCCTTCGGGACGGCCCCCTTCTGCCGCGCGTTCTTGAGGAAGGCGACGAGGTCGTCGCCGATGATCTCCGGCATGCAGGAGGTGAAGACCGCGATCATCTTCGGCTTGTAGAGCGCGAGCGCGTTCTCGAGCCCCTCGTGCAGGTTGTTCTGGCCGCCGAACACCGCGCCGTCCTCGGTCATCGCGTCGGAGACCGCCGGCGCGGGCTCGCGGAAGTGGCGGTTGAGCGTCGAGCGGTAGTACGACGCGCAGCCCTGCGAGCCGTGGACGAACGGGAGCGTCCCCTCGAAGCCGTGCGCGGCGAGCTCCGCGCCGAGCGGCTGGCAGGCGTGCGCCGGGTTGATGACGAGCGCCTGGCGGGCGAAGTTCTTCTCCCGGTACTCCTCGGTGTCGATCCAGGCGGCGACGCGCTTCTCGTCCTCGGGCGAGATCCCGCTCACCGGCTTCACGGCAAGCCCCAGTTGTTCGGCATGGTTCTCTCCTTCGATCGGGCCCAGCCTCATCCGGCTGGGCCTGCGCTTGCGGGCACGTTCGCGTTTCGTTAGAACGGCGACTTCACGAGCTTCCAGGTCGGGCTGTTCACCGCCATGATCGATGTCCCGGGCGAACACCGGGAACCCCTCGTACCCGTGGTACGGGCCCGAGTAGTCCCAGCTGTGCATCTGCCGGAACGGCAGCCCCATCTTCTGGAACAGGTACTTCTCCTTGATGCCGCTCCCGACGAGGTCGGGCTTCAGCGCGTGGACGAACTGCTCGAGCTCGTGCTCGGACGCGTCGTCGTAGATCACGGTGGCGTCCGGCATCTCCGGCGCGGTCCGGTCGTAGTCGTCGGAGTGGGCGAACTCGTACCCCGCGCCGATCACGACCATCCCGAGGTCCTCGTAGGCGCCGATGGTGTGGCGCGGGCGGAGGCCGCCGACGTAGAGCATCACCTTCTTGCCCTCGAGCCGCGGCCGGTACTCGGCGATCACCTTCTGCATCGGCGGGTCGTACTTCGCGATCACCTTCTCGACGTTCTCCTTGATCCGCTCGTCGAAGCGCTCGGCGAGCTTGCGCAGGCTCTCCTTGATCTTGGTCGGACCGAAGAAGTTCAGCTCGATCCACGGGATGCCGTACTTCTCCTCCATGACCTTGCACATGTAGTTCATGGACCGGTAGCAGTGGATGACGTTGAGCTTCACCTGGTGCGTCGCGGCGATCCGCTCCATCTCGCCGTCGCCGGTCCAGGTGGCCTTCACGTTCAGGCCGCACTCCTCGAGCAGCGACTTCACCGACCAGACGTCGCCGCCGATGTTGTAGTCGCCGATGAGCGCGATGTCGTACGGGCCCGCCGGCTCCGCGAACTCGCGGGTCCCGATGATGTAGTCGCGGATGGTGTCGTTCGAGATGTGGTGCCCGAGCGACTGGGAGACGCCTCGGAAGCCCTCGCAGCTGCACGGGACGACCGGCAGGTCGAGCTCCTTCGTCATCTTCTTCGCGACCGCGTTGATGTCGTCGCCGATGAGCCCCACCGGGCACTCGGAGAGGACCGAGATGCCCTTCGCGAGCGGGAACAGCTCCTTCGCCTCGGTGAGCAGCGTCGCGAGCTTCTTGTCGCCACCGTAGACGATGTCCTTCTCCTGGAAGTCGGACGTGAACTGCATCGCGAAGCTCGAGACGCCGTTCACGCCCGACATCAGGTTCCGGCGCGTGCCCCACGAGTACCAGCCGCAGCCCACGGGACCGTGGGAGACGTGGACCATGTCGCGGATCGGTCCCCAGACGACGCCCTTCGCGCCGGCGTAGGCGCAGCCGCGCGCGCTCATCACCCCGGGCACCGTCTTCCGGTTCGACTTCACGCAGGCCTTGCCGGAGGCGGGGTCGTTCGGGGCGAGGTGCGGCTGCGCGCTTCTTCTTCCCCTTCTCCGGGTAGGCCTCGAGGGCCTCGTCGATCATCGTCTGGGTCGACTCCTTCGTGATGCCGTCGACCTTCTTCACCGCGTCCGACATGGTCCGTCCTCCTCGTCCCGCGAATCCCGCTACGCGGCCGTCGCGGCCTTCTCCGCCACGCCCACCTTCGACTCGTCCTCGGCCGGCATGATCCCGAACTCGGTGAGGAGCTCCTCGAGCTCCTCCATCTCGAGCGGCTTCGGCACCACGAGCAGCTTGTTCTCGGCGATCTTCCGGGCGAGGGTCCGGTACTCGTCGGCCTGCTTGTGCTGCGGCGAGTACTCGATGACCGTCATGCGGCGCAGCTCTGCGCGCTGGACCTCGTTGTCGCGCGGGACGAAGTGGATCATCTGGGTCCCGAGCCGCTTCGCGAGCGCCTCGATGAGGTCGGCCTCGCGGTCGGTGTTGCGGCAGTTGCAGATGAGGCCGGCGAGGCGGACCTTCCCCGAGGTGGCGTACTTGAGGATGCCCTTGGCGATGTTGTTGGCCGCGTACATGGCCATCATCTCGCCCGAGACCACGATGTAGATCTCTTCCGCCTTGCCCTCGCGGATCGGCATCGCGAACCCGCCGCACACCACGTCGCCGAGCACGTCGTAGAAGACGAAGTCGAGGTCGGGCGTGTAGGCGCCGTTCTCCTCCAGGAAGTTGATGGCGGTGATGACGCCGCGGCCGGCGCAGCCGACCCCCGGCTCCGGGCCGCCCGACTCGACGCACTTCACGTCGCCGTACCCGACCTTCATCACGTCCGTCAGCTCCAGGTCCTCCACCGTGCCGCGCTCGCGCACGAGGTCCATCACCGTCGACTGCGCCTTGGCGTGGAGGATGAGCCGGGTGGAGTCGGCCTTCGGGTCGCAGCCGACGATCATCACCTTCTTGCCGAGCGAGGCGAGGCCCGCGACGGTGTTCTGCGTCGTGGTGGACTTGCCGATGCCGCCCTTCCCGTAAATCGCGATCTGCCGCATGTGTCGTGTCTCCCTTGTGCGTGCGCTGCTCGCCTTCACGTAGAGCAAGGGCCGTACCGTCGCGGGTGGCGCTGAGGATCCCGTCGGTTTCAGGCGCGATCCGCGCGTGGCCGCCCCGCCGGCGCCCCGCGGGCCCGCGGGAGTGCGCCGTTCGTGACACCCGCGGTGTCAGGTTCCGGACAGGACGCGCGCGTCCTGCGCCCTTCGACTCGGCGCCACCCCGCGGGCGCTCCGTCCGGGCAGCGGCTAGCGCCCGCCGCGGCGCAGGCAGACGAGCCGCGTCGGGCTCCAGCCCGCGGCGTCGTAGAAGGCGAGGGCCGCCGCGTTCTCGCGATCGGCGAGGAGCTGCAGCCGCGTCGCGCCGCGCTCCGCCGCCCAGCCCTCGATCGCGCCGAGCAGTGCCCGGCCCACGCCCCGGCCCCGCGCCGCCGCGTCGACCACCATGTCCTCCACGAGCGCCGAGAGCCCGCCCTCGGCGGTGGAGAGGACGAGCTGGCCGGTGACCATCCCGACCACGCCGCCCGCCCCCTCCGCCACGAGGACGGCGGCCCGGCGGCGATCCGCGAGGAGCAGGGCGAGGCCGATCCGCTGCCGGTTCGCGTCCGGGACGAAGTCGGCCTCGATGGCGAACAGGTCCGCGAGGAGGCGGACGAGGGCGGGCAGGTCGGCGGGGACGGCGGCGCGTATCCGGACGTCCACGGGTCCCCCCTAGAACCGCTCGACGGCGATGCCGTACTTCGCGATCCGCCAGCGGAGCTGCCGGACCGACAGCCCGAGGAGCCGGGCGGCACGGGCCTGAACGTGCCCGGCCCGGGCGAGGGCCTCCTCGATGCGATCGCGCTCGCCCGAGGTCGCGGTCGCGGTCGAGGTCGCGGTCGAGGTCGCGGTCGAGGTCGCGGTCGAGGTCGAGGTCGCGGTCGAGGTCGCGGTCGAGGTCGAGGTCGCGGTCGGGGTCGGGGTCGGGGTCGGGGTCGAGCTCGAGCTCGAGCCGGTCCTCGCCCCGCTCCGCAGCCACCCGAGGTCCTCGGCCGTGACCGCCCCGTCCCCGTGCGCGACGACGAGCCGCTCGAGCACGTTCCGGAGCTGCCGGACGTTGCCCGGCCAGTCGTGGGCGACGAGCACCTCGAGCGCGCCCGGCGCGAGGGAGAGGCGGCGACCGTGCTCGGCGGCGAGCTCCTCGACGAACCGGGCGACGAGGAGCGGCACGTCCTCCCGGCGCTCCCGGAGCGGCGGCAGCGTGAGCTCTACCACCTGCAGCCGGTGGAAGAGGTCGAGCCGGAAGGTCCCCGCCTCGATCGCCTGCTCGAGGTCGCGGTTCGTCGCCGCGACGAGCCGCACGTCCACCGTCACGGTCCGCCGGCCGCCGACGCGCTCGAACTGCCGCTCCTGGATCGCGCGGAGGAGCTTCACCTGCGCGGCGAGGGGCAGCTCGCCGACCTCGTCGAGGAAGAGGGTCCCCCCGTCCGCGAGCTCGAACCGCCCGGCGCGCGCCTGGGCGGCCCCGGTGAAGGCTCCCTTCTCGTGGCCGAAGAGCTCGCTCTCGAGGAGCGCCTCGGGGAGCGCCGCGCAGCTCACCGCCACGAACGGCCGCTCCGCGCGCGGCCCGCGATCGTGGAGGGCCCGTGCGACGACCTCCTTCCCCGTGCCGCTCTCGCCGCGGAGCAGGACCGTCGCCCGGCTCGGCGCGACGCGCTCGAGCACGTCCAGCACCTCGCGCCAGCGGGCGCTCCCGCCCACCACGTCCCGGAACCGCTGCCGGTCCGGCAGCACCGGCGGCGCGTCCTCGCGGGTCCGCGCCTTCGGATCCTCCAGCCGATGCAGGCGGAGCCGCGACGCGAGCATCGCCGCCGCGACCCCGAGGAGCCGGAGGTCGCCGTCGAAGGAGAAGGGCCCGGCGGACCAGCGGCGCTCCGCGGTGAGGACGCCGAGCGTCCCCCGCCCCTCACGCAACGGCAGCGCGTACAGGGCGCGGCGCTCCACGTCGTGGTCGCGCCACGAGCCGGTGAGGTTCAGGAACGCCGGCTCGTCCGCGAGGTCGGGGATGACGACGGGCAGGCCGGTGTGGAACACACGGCCGACGATGCCCTCGCCCGGCCGCAGCCTGCCCAGGATCCGCTCCTCGTCGGGCATCTCCGGCGCCGCCTCGATGAAGACCTCGCCCGTCACCGGATCGAAGAGCGACACGGTCCCGTTCTCGAGGTCGAGGTGGGAGCGCAGGACCTGGAGCGCGGAGGTGAACGCCTTCGACAGGTCCGTCGCGACCGACAGGACCTTGGCGATCTCGTGGAGCGCCTCGACCTCGAGCGCCGGGCGGCGGGGTTCCATCCGGGGGGTCGTAGAGCAACCCGGGTGCCAGCGGCGGCGGAGTGCCCGGCGCTTGCAGGAGGACACGGCGGACGTGGCCCGGTGCGGCTCCGGGAGCGTCCCTGCCGCGGGGAGCGCGGGTCGAGGGGGTGCGCGTGCGCGATCCCCGGGCAAGGGGCTGCTCGTGAACCGGACCTCCTTCAACCGCTGCAACCTGCCCCCCTGGGTGATCGCGTCGCGCGAGTTCGACGAGCACCCCCGGGAGATCGTGCTGCAGGGCGTCCGGGAGGCGAACCGGTTCCTGTTCGACCTCCTCGCCCGGATCGACGAGCCCGACGAGCGCGCCCGGCGCTTCGACGACTGGATGGACGTCCGGTTCCAGCTGCACCAGTGGCAGGAGCAGGAGACCGCGTCGGCGCGGCGGAGCCTCCGGAACGGATACCTCCGCTTCCTGCGCGGCTGGGGGATGGACGCCTCGTCGGTCGAGGGCGCCGTGCTGAAGGGGTGGGTCGAGAGCCGCCTCGGGATCCCGCCCACCTTCCACCGCGAGCCCCTCGGCGCGCGCGACGGCGCCGCCTGGGCGCGCTACGTCGCGGACCGCACCCGCGGGCAGGCGCGCACGAGCGCCATCGACGCCCAGCTCGACCTCGTCTACGAGTTCACGCAGGCGGAGCTGCGGCGGCGCCACCCCGGCCTCGACACGCTCGTGCTCTGGCGCGGCCAGAACGACCTCGGCGCCCACGAGATCGTCGAGACCCTCGGCCCCCGCGAGTGGGTCCTGCGGATGAACAACCTCTGCTCCTTCACCGACGACCGGGAGCGGGCGTGGGAGTTCGGCGACGTGGTGCTCGAGGCCCGGGTCGCCCTCCCCCGGGTCTTCTTCGCGGGCCACCTCTTCCCCCGGTCGATCCTGAAGGGCGAGCGCGAGCTGCTGGTCGTCGGTGGCGAGCTCCGGGTGCGCCGCGTGCTCGCCTAGGATGCCGATGGGAGGCTCGCCGCGCCCGAGGGGTGAGAGCGCGACGAGCCGGTCCGACAGGGCCTCGATCTCCACGCGGACGGCGGGATCGAGGGCGCGCAGCCACCGCCGCGGGAGCGCCTCCTCGCCGTAGTAGCCCCCCGCGATCGCCCCGGCGAGGGCGCCGGTCGTGTCGGCGTCGCCGCCGCGGTTCACCGCGTCGACGACGCACTCCTCGAACCCGCGCGTCGTGAAGAACGCGTGGAGGACGGTCTGGAGGGTGTCGACCACGTAGCCGGTGGCGAGGCCGCGGTAGGGCTCGAAGGCGAACGCCGGGAGCCGCGCCGCGAGCCGGTCGGCGGCGCGACGGAGCCGCGGCTTCCCCCGGCCGAGGACGGCGAGGTGGAGCAGCTCGCCGACGTGGACCGTCCCGGCGTCGGAGAGCGGGTGGTGGTGCGTGAGGCGCGCCTGCGCGACCCCCCACGCCTCGAGGAGGACCCGGTCGGCGAGCGTGACGAGCGCCACCGGCACGACCCGCATGACCGCGCCGTTCCCGGCGTCCCCGTCGCAGGGCGGACCCTCGAGCGTCCCCTCGAGCATGAAGCGCCGGATGCCCTTGCGCACCGTGGAGCCGACGTCGACCGGACCCGCGCGCATCCACGCCGCGAAGGACTCCGCGACGGCGCGGCCGTCCCACCCGCCGCCGCGAGCGAGGACGTGGCCGAGGCAGAGCGACATCTCGGTGTCGTCGGTGACCGCCCCGCGGCGCAGCCGGAGCCACCCGCCCCCGGCGATCTCCCGGTGGACCCCGCGGGTGGCCCGGATCTCGCCGGGCGTCATGAACTCGACGGTCGCGCCGAGCGCGTCGCCCAGCGCGAGCCCGAGGAACGCCGCGCGGGCGCGGGAGCGGACGTCGGCGAGGTCCGGAACCACGGCCCGCTCCCATGCGAGGTTTGGACCAAGCACCGTCGTCCGTCGCCTTCGGGCGACGGACGACGCGGGGTACGGCCGCCGACGCGGTGCCGACCTCCGTCCCGAAACGCGTGCCGCGCCCGGCCCACCAGGAGCCGGGCGCGGCGAGTGACGACGGAACGGTTACGCTTGAGCGGCTGCTTCCGACGGCGTCGGCACCGGCGCGGTGCCGGGCTTCCTCATGAACTCGTCGGGCCGCTCGGGGAGGAGCGCCTCGCGGAGGACCTCGTCGGCGCTCTCCACGCAGATGATCTGGAGCTTCTCCCGGACCTTCCTCGGGATCTCGCGGAGGTCCTTCGCGTTCTCCTTCGGGATGAGGACCGTCTTGATCCCGCCGCGGTGGGCCGCGAGCACCTTCTCCTTCAGGCCGCCGATGGGCAGCACGCGGCCGCGCAGCGTGATCTCGCCGGTCATCGCCACGTCCTTGCGCACCGGGATGCGGCAGAGCGCCGACACGAGCGCCGTCGCCATGGTGACGCCGGCGCGACGGGCCGTCCTTCGGGATCGCGCCCTCGGGGAAGTGGACGTGGATGTCGACCTTCTCGTAGAAATCGCTTGTCGAGCCCGAGGAGCTCGGCGCGCGCAGCGCACGTAGCTCATCGCCGCCTGCGCGCGACTCCTGCATCACCTCGCCGAGCTTGCCGGTGATGACGAGCTTGCCCTTGCCCGGGCATCGACCGTGCGCCTCGACGGTGAGGAGCTCGCCGCCGAGCTCGGTCACGGCGAGGCCGTTGGTGAGCGCCGATCTCGTCCTTCTCCTCGGCGTTGCCGTAGCGGTACTTGGGCGACGCCGAGGTACTTCGGGACCTGCTTCGTCGTCGACGTCGTAGCTCTTCGGTCGCTCGGGCCGCCCCCCTTGACGACGTCCTTCGCGATCTTGCGGCAGACGCTGGCCGATCTCGCGCTCGAGGGAGCGGACGCCCGACTCCTTCGTGTAGTGGTGGATGAGGGTGCGGATCGCGCTCTCGCGGAAGTTCGACCGACGACGTCGTCGAGCCCGTTCATCTCCTTCTGCTTCGGGACGAGGTAGTGCTCGGCGATGGTGAGCTTCTCGAACTCGGTGTAGCCGGCGAGCTGGATGATCTCCATGCGGTCCTGGAGCGGCAGCGGGATGCCGCCCAGCGTGTTCGCCGTGCGTGATGAACATCACGTCCGACAGGTCGTAGTCGAGGTCGAGGTAGTGGTCGTTGAAGCGTGAAGTTCTGCTCGGGGTCGAGCACCTCGAGCAGCGCCGCCGACGGATCGCCGCGGAAGTCGGTCGACATCTTGTCGATCTCGTCGAGCAGGAACACCGGGTTGTTCGCGCCCGGCCTTCTTCAGCGACTGGATGATCTTGCCCGGGCAGCGCGCCGATGTACGTGCGCCGGTGGCCGCGGATCTCCGCCTCGTCGCGCACGCCGCCGAGCGACAGCGCACGAAGCGCCGGTTCATCGCGCGCGCGATGGACTTCGCGAGCGAGGTCTTGCCGACGCCGGGCGGGCCGACGAAGCAGAGGATCGGGCCCTTGAGCTTCTTCGACCAGCGCCTGCACCGCGAGGTACTCGAGGATGCGCTCCTTGATCTTCTTCAGCCCGTAGTGGTCCTCGTCGAGGATCTTCTCGGCCTCGGCGATGTCGAGCTTGTCCTCGGTCTTCTCGTCCCAGGGCAGCGACGAGGATCCAGTCGATGTAGTTGCGCACGACGGTCGCCTCGGCGCTCATCGGGCTCATCATCTTCAGCTTCTTGAGCTCCTTCTTGACCTTGAGCGGTGGCCTCCTTGCGACATCTTCTTGTTCTTGATCTTCTCTTCGAGCTCCTGGATCTCGTTCTTGAACTCGTCGCGCTCGCCGAGCTCCTTCTGGATCGCCTGCATCTGCTCGTTGAGGTAGTACTCCTTCTGCGTCTTCTCCATCTGCTTCTTGACGCGCGTCCGGATCTTCTTCTCGACCTGCAGGATCTCGATCTCGGCCTGCATCAGCTCGTAGAGCTTCTCGAGGCGCTTCGCGGGCGACTCGGTCTCGAGGATCGCCTGCTTGTCGCTGAGCTTGAGGGAGAGGTGCGCGACGATGGTGTCGGCGAGGCGCGCGGCGTCGTCGATGGTCTGCACCGACATCAGCATCTCGGGCGGGATGCGCTTGTTGAGCTTGACGTAGATCTCGAACGTCGAGTGGACCGAGCGCATCAGCGCCTCGAGCTCGACGGTCGGCTCGCTGGCCTCCTCGATCTCCTCGACCTCGACCAGGAAGAACCGCTCGGTCTGCACGAAGCGGCGGACGCGCGCGCGCTGCTTGCCCTCGACCAGCACCTTCACGGTGCCGTCGGGCAGCCGGAGCAGCTGGATGATCGTGCCGATCGTGCCGACCGGGAAGATGTCCTCGGCGGCGGGCTCGTTGGTCTTCGCCTTCTTCTGCGCGGAGAGGAGGATCTCCTTGTCGCGCGCCATCGCCTCCTCGAGCGCGGCGATCGACTTCTCGCGGCCGACGAAGAGCGGCACCACCATGTGCGGGAACACGATGATGTCGCGCAGGGGCAGGAGCGGCAGGCCTGCGCGCTTGCTTGCCGTCCTGCTTGCCGTCGTCGTTGCGGAAGAACATGGCCATCGTCGATTCACTCCTTCGAGGCGCGTCACCGCGCGACCGGGTGAGAGATTAACACCGTAACACCTAACCGGGCGCTTGTTCGGGCCGCCTCGAGCCGTCGCGAGCGCCGCGCGGCCTGCTGGCCGAGAGCCCGGGCGCCGTCGACGACGGCCTCGCGCGCACACGAGCACGCAACCGGCCAGCTGGCCGGGCGGGCGTGCGACGGCAGGCCGCTGGAGCGGAGACGGGCGCTCAGGCGCTCTCCGCCTCCTTCTGCATCACGACGAGCGGCGGCTCGTTCTTGTCGATCACGTCCTCGTTGATGACGACCTCCCGGACGTTCCGCCGGCTCGGGCACGTCGTACATGATGTCGAGCATCGCCGTCTCGAGGATGGCGCGCAGGCCGCGGGCGCCCGCCTTGTTCTTCGAGCGCCTCGCGGGCGACCGCCGCGCAGCGCGCCGTCGGTGAACTTGAGCTTCACGCCGTCCATCTCGAACAGCTTCTGGTACTGCTTCACGAGCGCGTTCTTCGGCTTGGTGAGGATGTCGATGAGCGCCTCCTCGTCGAGCTCGTGCGAGCGTCGCGATGACCGGCAGGCGGCCGATGAACTCGGGGATCAGCCGAACTTCAGCAGATCCTCCGGCTCGACCTTCGCGAGCAGCTCGCCGATGTTCTTCTCGGTCTTGGACTTCATGTCGGCGCCGAAGCCGAGGCTGCTGCCGCCGACGCGGCGCTCGATGATGCTGCTCGAGGCCGCCGAAGGCGCCGCCGCAGATGAAGAGGATGTTGGTCGTGTCGACCTGCAGGAACTCCTGCTGCGGGTGCTTGCGGCCCGCCCTTCGGCGGCACGTTCGCGACGGTGCCCTCGATGATCTTGAGCAGCGCCTGCTGCACGCCCTCGCCCGAGACGTCGCGGGTGATCGACGGGGTTCTCGCTCTTGCGGGCGATCTTGTCGATCTCGTCGATGTAGACGATGCCGCGCTGCGCCCGCTCGATGTCGTGATCGGCGTTCTGCAGCAGCTTGACGATGATGTTCTCGACGTCCTCGCCGACGTAGCCGGCCTCGGTGAGGTCGTCGCGTCGGCGATCGCGAACGGGACGTTGAGGATCTTCGCGAGCGTCTGCGCGAGCAGCGTCTTGCCGGAGCCGGTGGGGCCGAGCAGCAGGATGTTCGACTTCTGCAGCTCGACGTCGTCGATGGTGACGCGGCTGTCGATGCGCTTGTAGTGGTTGTGGACCGCGACCGCGAGGATCTTCTTCGCGCGCTCCTGGCCGATCACGTACTCGTCGAGGATCGTCTTGATCTCGGCGGGCTTGCGGGATCGCGGAGCCTTCTGCGTCGCGCTTCTCCTCTCCTCGATCTCCTCCGCGATGATGTCGTTGCAGAGGCCGATGCACTCGTCGCAGATGTAGACCGTCGGCCCGGCGATGAGCTTCTTCACTTCCTTCTGCGACTTGCCGCAGAAGGAGCAGCTCAGGGTCTCGCGCTTCTCCATCTTGGTTCCCTCGATCCGCGAGCCTGCTCGACCGGCTGCATCTCCGCCCGGGGGCCTCTGCCCGTCTCGCTCTCCCAATCTTACTGCGACTTCTTCTCGCTCGCCTTCTTGTGCACGATCACCTCGTCGATGATGCCGTACTCCTTCGCCTCACCTGCGCCCATGAAGTAGTCGCGGTCGGTGTCCTTCTCGATCCGCTCGATCGGCTGGCCGGTGTGCTTCGCGAGGATCTCGTTCAGGCGCTGCCTCGAGGCGCAGGATCTCCTTCGCCTGGATCTCGATGTCGGTCGCCTGGCCCTGGAACCCGCCCGAGCGGCTGGTGGATCATGATCCGGGCGTTCGGGACGGCGAACCGCTTCCCTTGGCGCCCCGCCGCCAGCAGGAACGCGCCCATCGACGCCGCCTGCCCGATGCAGATCGTCGACACCTGGCGGCTTCACGTACTGCATCGTGTCGTAGATCGCGAGGCCCGCCGTGACCGACCCGCCCGGGCTGTTGATGTAGAGCATGATGTCCTTGTCCGGGTCCTCGGACTCGAGGAAGAGCAGCTGGGCGATGACGACGTTCGCGACGTCGTCGTCGATGGGCGTGCCGAGGAAGACGATCCGGTCCTTCAGCAGCCGGGAGAAGATGTCGCAGCTGCGCTCGCCGCGGTGGGTCTGCTCGACGACGTACGGCATCGGGATGTAGGGCATGCGCGCTCCCTCGACTCGAGCGATCAGGCTTCCTGGATCGTCGCCGCGGAGGAAAGGACCGACAAGCGCCTTGTCCTCCCGGATCTTGCTCTTTAGCGCGTCGCGGGCCTCGGCGCCGCGCATCTGCTGCTGCGCCTGGGCGAGCGGGAGGCCGAGCTCCCCGGCGACGCGGGTGATCTCCGCCTGGAGGTCCTCGTCCGTCGACGTCGATCTTCTCGGCGTCGGCGATCGCCTCGAGCAGCAGGCGGCCCCTGACCTGCAAGAGCGCCTGCTCCCGCAGGTCGCCGCGCATCCGGGCGGCGTCGAGCCCGAGCTGGCGGATGTCGATCCCCTGGCGCGCGAACCGCTCCGCCGCGCCCTCGAGCATCGCGTCGATGGCCCGCTCGACCAGCGCAGGGGGGACCTCGAACTCGTTCTTCTCGAGCGCCGCCTTCACGAGCGCGTCCTTCAGCTCGTTCTCGGCGCGGCGCTCCTCGCGCTTCTCGAGGTCCGAGCGGATGCGCGCCCGGAGCTGCGTCGAGGGTCTCGACGCCCTCGACCCCGAGCGTACTTCGCGAGCGCGTCGTCGACCGGCGGGAGCTGGCGCGTCTTCAGGCCCTTGAGCGTCACCTTCATGTTCGCGACCTTGCCCCGGAGCGCCTCGACGCGGTGGTCGGCGGCGAACGGCTCCTCGAGCTCCACGACGTCGCCGAGCTTCTTCCCCTTGAGCGCGTCGAGGTTCCCCTCCGTGACCGACCCCGGCGCGACCTTCACGGTGACGCCCTCGGCACGGGAGCCCTCGAACGGCTTCCCCTCGATGGTGCCCTCGTGATCGACGATCGCCCAGTCGCCCTCCTGGGCATCGAACCGGCCCTCGACCGGCACGAGCTGGGCGAGCGCGTCCTGGATCCGCGTCAGCTCGGCCGCGACCTGCTCGTCGGTCACGGACGGCGGACGGCGCTTCACCGCGAGGCCCTTGTAGTCCTTGCGGCTCGAGCTTGGGCTTCACCTCGACCCGCGCGGTGTACCGGAGCGGCTTGCCCTGGGCGACGCCCTCCGAGATCGAGACGTGCGGCGGGCGCGACGATGTCGAGGTCCTCGACCCGGACCGCCTCGGCGAAGGTGGCCTGGACGATCTTCTCCGCGACCTCGCTCTCGACCTCCGAGCGGAAGTGGCGCTCGAGCACCTTGCGCGGCGCCTTCCCGGGGCGGAAGCCGCGGAGCTTCACGCGGCGGCCCAGGCCGACGTAGGCCAGATCGAGCTCCTTCGCCACCCGGTCCGGATCGACCTCGATGGTGACCTTCCTCTCGACGGGGGAGACGCTCTCGACCTCGATCTTCATTTCTGTTCGCCTCGACAGGGGAAATCGGAAGAAAGCGGGTAGTGCTACGCGCGGGCCCGGGCGCGGTCAAGCGCATTGGGCGGAGGGGGAGTCGAACCCCCACGCCTTGCTCGGCACCGGATCCTAAGTCCGGCGCGTCTGCCAGTTCCGCCACCCGCCCTTCATCCATCGCGGGGGCCACATCGGATCCCCGTCGCCTTCGGCCGGGGGACCTCGCGCCGCTCCGAGTCCCCCGTCACTCCGGCCCAGCCTCATCCGGCTGGGCCTGCGTTCGCAGGTGGCCGTCATCTACCACGTCCGGAGACGGACGCCGACCGAGTGTAGTAGAGAGGCAGACGTGGACGCGCACCACGACCACCCCGCCGACGCGCCCTGCCTCCCCGCCTGCCCGGCCTGGGCCGAGGGCGCCCTTCAGCTCTTCGCGCTCCAGCGCCGGTACCCCGAGATGCTCGAGGCCTGCCGGGCCGCGACCGCCGTCGAGTACGTCATCGTCGCGCCCGGCGCCCCCGGCTCGGTCCTGCCCGAGCACCTGCAGCAGGAGGAGCTGGTCCGGCTCAACCTCGTCGTCGGCCGGGACACCCCCGAGGTGCTCATCGACGAGTGGGGGATCCGCTGCAATCTCACGTTCCGCGGGCGCCGGCTCGACTGCGCCTTCCCCTGGGCCTCGGTCCTCGCGGGCGGGCTCCGGCCGCCGCAGCGCAAGCGCCCGCGCTTCGACGTCATCCAGGGCGGGAAGAAGGACTGACCCGGGCGGCGGGGGCGGCGCGCGCGGCGAGCACACGCGCGCGCGACGAGCCTGCCCGCTGCGGCGGTCTACGCCGGGCGACCGTCGCCGGGCGGAGCCTTCTCGGCCGGCGCGCCGGCCACGGGCTTCTCCGCAGGGGGCTCGTCCTTCCCCTCGAGGGCCTTCTTGAACCCCCGGATCCCGTCGCCCAGCCCCTGGCCGAGACCCGCGAGCTTCCCCGGCCCGAACAGCAGCATGACGATGAACCCGATGACCAGCAGCTCCGGCATCCGCAGACCGAGCATGTACGCCTCCTGCCAGGGCGCCAGAGCAAGGGGCGTTCCACGGCCCGGGCCCCCGGATTCCCGGTGGTTGTAAGCGCGGGAACGGCGGCGCACGAAAGAAGCTTTCGAAACGAGCTCGAAATGAAAAGGCCCGCCGGGTCGCCGGCGGGCCTTGTCCTACAGTGAGCGCGGAAGGAATCGAACCTTCAACCTATGGATTAAGAGTCCATTGCTCTGCCAGTTGAGCTACGCGCCCGATGCTGCTCGGGATGGCCGAGGGTGCGCGGATCTACCAGCGCCCGCGCACGCCTGTCAACGTTCCGCTGATGCGCCCGTCCGCCGCGCCTCCGCGCGTGGACGTCCTCCAGGTGGCGCGCCCGGAGGGACTCGAACCCCCGACCCGCGGCTTAGAAGGCCGCTGCTCTATCCAACTGAGCTACGGGCGCTTCTGCTCGCATCTAAACGCCGTACTGCTGCTTCGGAAAAAACTGGGTGAGTAAAGGGGCTCGAACCCTTAACCCCCGGATCCACAGTCCAGTGCTCTACCGATTGAGCTATACTCACCGTAAACCAAAGTTGGCGCGCCCGGAGGGAATCGAACCCCCGACCTGCGGCTTCGAAGGCCGACGCTCTATCCATCTGAGCTACGGGCGCTAGAAACATCAACCGTAACCTCGCGTGCGACCCAGGATCGTACCGGGGGCCAGTGTTGGCCCCCGGACCCCCGGCCATCTGAGCTACGGGCGCTGAAATACTCGAAACCCTCCAGCGTTGCGGGCCGCGTCTCGCGGCCCGGCCATCCCATCATGTCAAAGAAGTCGGGGCGGCCGGATTCGGACCGGCGACCTCCTGCGCCCAAGGCAGGCGCGCTACCAGGCTGCGCTACGCCCCGGAAATTCGCCGGGGTTCGGGCTGCCCGGCCATTCCCGAAGAACGCGGATTCCTAGCTTTATGGCCGCGCATGTCAAGGAGCGGGACGAGCGATTCGAGCGCGACGCGCAGCCGACGGAACGCGGCGCCCCGGTGGGAGATCGCGTCCTTCTCCTCCGGCGTCACCTCCGCCATGGTCCGGCCCGCCCGTCCCTTCCGGTACGAAGAGCGGGTCGTAGCCGAACCCGCCGGTGCCGCGGCGTGCGTGGCCGATGCGCCCGCGGCAGGCGCCCTCCGCCGTCGCGACCACCTTCCCGTCCGGCGCCGCGAGCGCGAGGACCGCGCGGTACTCCGCGCCGCGCCGCGCGTCCGGGACGCCGCCGAGGAGCCGCAGGAGCTTGTCGTTGTTCCGCTCGTCGCGCGCCGCCCGCCCCGCGACCGGCCCGAGCTCCGCCGCCGCGACCCCCGGCAGCTCGCACGCCGGGCTCGCCGGCTCGGGGCCGGGCTCCTCCTCCGACCAGCGGGCCGAGCGCACGCCCGGCGCTCCGCCGAGCGCGTCCACGCAGAGCCCGGAGTCGTCGGCGAGCGCGTGCATCCCCGCGAACCTCGCGAAGGCGACGGCCTTCTTCGCGGCGTTCTCCTCGAAGGTGGCGCCGTCCTCCTCGACGTCCGGCGGCTCGCGGCCGAGGTCCTCGGGGGAGACGACGCGGACCGGCAGCCCGGCGACGAGCCGCCGGAGCTCCCGGAGCTTCCCCGGGTTCGTGGTCCCGAAGAACAGGTCCATCCGGCCCTACTTCAGCGCCGCGTCCTGCAGCGCCTTCAGCTTCATGATGCCCTCGAGGGCGGCGTCGAGCATCCGGTCGAGGTCGGCGCGCGGGAAGGGCTTCCCCTCGGCGGTGCCCTGCACCTCGACGAGCTGCCCCTCCCCCGTCGCGACCACGTTCATGTCGACCTCGGCGGTGGAGTCCTCCTCGTAGTCGAGGTCGAGGCAGACCTTCCCGTCCACGATGCCCACCGAGACCGCGGCGACGTTCCGCTTCACCGGGTCCTGGGCGAGCTTCTTCTTCTCGCGGACCGCCCGCGCCGCGAGGGCCAGGGCGACCCAGCCGCCGGTGATGGCGGCGGTGCGCGTCCCACCGTCCGCCTGGATGACGTCACAGTCGAGGGTGATGGTCCGCGGCCCGAGCGCGCGCAGGTCGATGGCGGCCCGCAGCGCGCGGCCGACGAGCCGCTGGATCTCCAGGGTCCGGCCGCCCTGCTTCCCGCGCGCCGCCTCGCGCGCCATGCGCTCGTGGGTGGAGCGCGGCAGCATCCCGTACTCGGCGGTGACCCAGCCGGCGCCGGTGCCGAAGACGTGGGGCGGCACCTTCTCCTCGAGGGAGGCGGTGCAGAGGACGTGGGTGTCGCCGAAGCGCGCGAGGCACGAGCCCTCGGCGTGCTTCGAGACGCGGGGCTCGAGGACGATGCTGCGGAGGTCGCGCTCGGCGCGGCCGTTCGATTGGCTGGGCATGGCGGAGCGGATAGCACGCGGCCGCGCCCCGCGCCACGGCGGCGCTCGACGGGGACCGGGACCCGTGGTCTGCTCCCGTCGTGCGCGCTTCGCTCCTCCTCGCCCTGCTCGCCGCGATCTCGGCGCCCGGCTGCGCGACCGCCCCGAAGGGCCGCAGGTGCCCGGGGTCGGTCACGACCTGCGCGACCACCATGGACTGCGTCCACGACGCGACGCGGGACTGCCTCGCGTGCACCTGCCGGGCCTGGGACGACCCGCGGCCGCCCGGCGGCGCCGCGACCTCGCGCCCGGAGGAGCAGCGCCCCCCGCCGCCACCGCGGGCGCCCTGAGTTACCGGCTCGCGCGCCGGGTCTCGCCCCGGAAGGCGCGGATCCCGTCCGCGACCGCGTCGGCGATCTTGTCGCGGTACTCGCGGCGGCGGAGCTTCGCGGCCTCCGCCTCGTTCGAGATGAAGCCCACCTCGAGGAGCACCGCGGGCATGCGTGCGCCGGCGAGGACGTAGAAGGGCGCCTGCTTCACCCCGTGGTCCTCCGCGCCGAGCGCCGCGACGAGCCGCTCGTGGAGGGTGTAGGCGAGGCGCGACGACTGCTGGAGCACCGCGGCGTTCTCGAGGCTCGAGAGGATCCCGGCGACGGGGTCGTTCGGATCGGGCTCGGGCTCCCCCGCGAGCCGGTCGGCGTTCTCGCGGGCGGCGACGGCGCTCGCGCGGCTGTCGGTGGCGTCGGCGGACAGGAAGAAGGTCTCGATCCCGGTGGTGCGCCGGCGCAGCTCCGCGCTCGCCATCGAGTTGAGGTGGACCGAGACGAAGACGTCGGCGCGGAGCGCGGTCGCGAGCGCGGCACGGTTCGCGAGGGGGACCGTGACGTCGCCGGTGCGCGTCAGGACCACCTTCGCCCCGAGCTTCTTCAGCCGCCGCGAGATCCGCAGGGCGAGGTCGAGGGCGACGTCCTTCTCCTTCTCGCCCGCGGGCGAGAGCGCGCCATCCTGCTCCCCGCCGTGGCCGGGGTCGACGACCGCGACGAACGCCGGCTCCTTCGCGGCGAGGGTCGCGGCGAGCGCGGCGGCGGCGAGCGAGGCGAGCACGGGCGGCGGATACTAGCGCGGCGGGAGGGGGCGGGACACCGCCCCCTCAGCGCGGCAGGCTCGCGGGGAGCGTCGGCCCTGCCGCCGCCGGAGGCTCGGCCGGGGGCGCCGGCCGCGGCGCGGCCGCGACCGGCGGAACACCGGCGAGCTCTCGCGCGAGCACCGGCTCGAAATCGTCGCCCTCGTGCTCGAACACGGCCGCGACCTTGCCGGCGCCGTCGAGGACGAACGTGCGGGGCAGCGCCTTCGCCACGCCAGCGCGGGAGGAGATGGCGAGGGTCCGGTCTGCGAGCACGAGCGCGTCCTTCACGCGCGGCGCCGTCGAGGAAGTCGCGCACGGCGCCCGGGTCCTCGTCGCCGTAGTCCACGAGCACGAGGCGTGCGCCGGCCTTCGCGGCGGCGCGGGCGAGCTCCGGGAGGTGCCGCTCGCAGGGCTTGCACCAGGTCGCGAAGAAGGACACGACGACCGGTGCGGGCGCAGCCGCGCCCGGACGGACCCGGAAGAGCGAGCGGCTCGTGACGAGCGTCCCCTGCAGGTCGAACCCGGCGAACGTGGGAAAGGGCTCGCCGACCTTCACCGGACCGGCCGCCGGGACGAGCCGGCTCGGCTCGGCTCCGCGTGCGGCGGCGGCGAGCGCGAGCGCCGCCGCGCCGGCGGCGAGGAGGGCGAGCCGGGGGGAGCGGGTCAGGGGCGAAGCCGACATGGCCTCGATGTCTATCCGACGCGCGCCGCACCACGCAACGGGGCCGAGCGCACGATGTGCGATGGCAGCGCGCCGCGGTGGCAGGGGCGGAGGACCTCGGGTAGAACGGTCTCATGACCTTTCGGACCTGGACCGGCGCCGGGCGCTCCACCCGCGTGCAGCGCCTGCTCCGGCGTCGACGCGCAACGGCGCGTCGAGGCGTTCGAGGCGGAGGGGCGCGCGCGGCATCCCGAGTCGACTGGATGCGGCTCGGCGAGGGTCACCCGCCCGAGGCCGAGACCGCTGCGCGGCGGCGCCGCCGCCTCGACCGTGAAGAGCCGGATCGAGCAGCGCTTCGCCGCCTACGAGGAGGAGCGGGTGAAGGACGGGCGCTCCAGCGGGCAGAGGCGCACCGTGTACGAGGACGCTCGGAGGTCACCCGACCTTCGGTGCGTACTTCAGGGCGACGGAGGCGCGCGAGCTGGGCGGGCGCTGGCACGCCATGGCGCTCGCGAGCCGCGGCGAGCTCGACGCCGCCATCGAGGCGGAGGCGACGCGGCGGACCGCCCGGGCGGAGGCCGCCTGGAGCCGGATCGCGGCCGGCGCGGGGTGGCTCGAGGTGGCCCCGGGCTGGTGCGAGGCGCGCGCTGCCGCCGACGCGCTCGACACCCTGGACCTCCAGCGCCTGGCGGTGAGCGGCCGGACCGCTGGACCCCGGAGCGGCGGGAGCGCTGGAAGGCGGTGGCGCGCCGCTTCGCGGAGGCGAAGGGACGGCTCCTGACCGTCGTCGCGCCGGCGCCCGGGACCTCGGACGCGGGCGCGGCGCTCGTCGCCGCGGTCCAGCAGGCCGGGTGGCGCGCCGAGCAGGGCGCCTCGACCTGCGTGGGCGACGTCGCCCTCGTCGTCGAGCCGAAGGTGGAGAGCACTTGCCGCCGCTCCAGCCTCGGCGTCGAGGTCTGCACCGCGAGCCTCCTCCTGGAGGGGCGCGCCTGCGGCGGCGGCGCCCTCTTTTCGGAGCGGAGCCTCGCCGCCAGCGCGACCAACGGGACCGATCCGGAGCAGGCGCTCCGCCGCGCCACGATGCAGATGCCGTGCAGCCGGTGTCGAGGGCCGCGCGGCTCGCCCTCGAGCACCTCGCCGATGACGGCGGCGTCGGCGACCCCGGCGGCGGCGAGCGCCGCGACGAGCGCCCCGGCGCGTCCCGGGTCGACGGCGGCGAGGAGCCCGCCGTTCGTCTGCGCGTCGGCGAGCACGACCGGCCAGGTCGGCGCGAGCCCGTCGGCGACGCGGAGGTGGGGCGTCACCCAGCGGAGGTTCGCCTTCGAGCCGCCGGGGACGACGTCCTTCGCCGCGAGGTCGTGGACTCCCGTCGAGGACCCGGACGGCGCCCGTGCGCAGGCGCAGCCCGACGCCGGAGCCGTTCGCCATCTCCCAGCCGTGGCCGAGGAGGCCGAACCCGGTGACGTCGGTGAGCGCGTGGACGGCGCCGCTCTCGGCGAGGACCTCGCCCGCCGCGCGGTTGAGCGCCGCCATGAGCTCGGTGATCCTCTCGACGAGCGCGGGGCTCGCGAGCTCGCGCTTCATCGCGGTCGTCGCGATGCCGGAGCCGAGGGGCTTGGTGAGGAGGAGGGCGTCGCCGGGGCGCGCGCCGACGTTCCGCAGGATCCGGTCGGGGTGGACGAGCCCGGTGACCGCCAGGCCGTACTTGGGCTCCGGGTCGTCGATGGAGTGGCCGCCCAGGATCGACGCGCCGGCGAGCCGCGCCGCCTCCGCGCCGCCGCGCAGCACCTCGCCGAGCATGTCCATCGGCAGCTTCCCGACGGGCCAGCCGACGATGTTGAGCGCGAAGAGCGGGCGGCCGCCCATGGCCCAGACGTCCGAGAAGGCGTTCGCCGCGGCGATCCGTCCGAACCAGTACGGGTCGTCCACCACCGGCGTGAAGAAGTCCACCGTCTCGACGATGGCGCGCTCCGCGTCGAGACGGTACACCGCGGCGTCGTCGCTCGTGTCGTGGCCGACGAGCGCGCGCGGATCGTCGCTCCGCGGGAGATGGCGCAGGACCTGCGCCAGATCCGCCGGGCGGAATCTTGCAGGCTCAACCCGCGCCGTGCGAGAGCGCGGTGAGCCGCACCTTCTTCTCCGGCTCCGTCATCCTCGTCGTCTAACCGTGGCGGTCACGCCACGCCCGCCAGCTGCAGGTACATCTCGGCGTTCTTGTTCCCCGGCGAGATCTCGAGGACGGCGCGCCAGTGCTTCACCGCCTCGTCCTTGCGGCCCGCCGCGAAGAGCGACAGGCCCAGGTTGAGCCGCGCGGGGACGTAGTTCGGGCTCTGCCGGACGACCTCCTCGTACTCCTCGATCGCCTGATCGCGCTCGCCGGCGTCGCGGAGCGCCCCGGCGAGCTTCGAGCGCACGTCGACGAAGGCGGGGCCGAGCTCGAGGGCGCGCCGGTACTCCTGGATCGCCTCCGGGTAGAGCCCGGAGGAGAGCCACACGTCGCCGATCTCGGCGTACATGTTGGCGAGCTTCCCCTGGACGAACCGGTCGACCTTGCCCTGGCGCGCGCCGGAGCGGGAGAGCGCGTGGCGGTAGGTCTCCTGCGCCTCCTGGTACTTGCCGGTGTCGTTGTAGGTGACCGCGAGGTTCAGCGCCGCGTCGGTGTACCCCGGGTTGATCCGGAGCGCCGCCTCGAAGGCGCGCAGCGCTTTCTGGTACTGCCCCTGGTCGTGGTAGATGACGCCGAGCATGTTGTAGACGTCGGCGAACGACTGGTTCTGCTCGACGACCTGCGTGAGGTACTGCTCCGCGAGCGCGTACTCGCGCTTCAGGTAGTACCCGCGCCCGAGCGTCAGGGCCTGCTTGAGCGTCTCGTCCATGTCGTCGCCTCCGTCCGCGAGTCTACAACGGGCTAGGGCCGAGGTGGCGCGGCGAGCCGCCACCCCGCACCGTCCCGGACGAGCTCGACGAGCTCCCGCGTGACCCGGCGCGCCGCCGGGCCCCTCGGCGTCCTCGCCGACGACGGCGCGGTCGCGCTCGACCCGGACCTGCCACGCGACGGGGCGGCGCGGCCGGGTCGCGCGGCACGGCGGCGACGGCCGCGACGACCCCGGCGAGGTCGGGGAGCGCCGCGCCGGCCGGGCACCAGCGCGTCGCGGGGCAGCGCTCCATCTCGAACGCCTCCCGCCCGACGTAGGCGAGGGCGATCTCCCGCCCGCCGAGCCGGACGCTCCCGTCCGCGTCGACGACCGCGAGGACCCTCGCCCGCGGGCCGTCGGCGGCGACCTCCACGTCGCGGAACGCCGCCCGCGCCACCGCGACGGTGGCGCGGCGCCGGCGGCGAGCTCGAGGGGCGCGGCGCGGTCGAGCGCGCCGCGCACCTCGCTCGCGGGGCTCGCGACGGAGCAGGAGAGGAGCAGCAGCGCGATGGCGGGCGAGCTGGACCTGGACGTCGACCTGGACGTGGACCTGGTCCTCGTCCTCGACCTGGTCCTGGCTCCGGAGCCGATCACGCTCAGCGGAGCGACGCCAGCAGCTTCTCGGCCTCGGCGCGCCGGGGATCCTGCGGGTGCTGGACGATGAGCTTCTGGAGCGCGGTCCGCGCCCGGAACTTCTCGTCGATGGCGAGGTACGCGTGCGCCAGCTTGAGGAGCGCCTCCGCCTCGTGCCGCGAGCCCGGGGTACTTGTCGACGAGGGTCTCGTAGCGTCCGGCGGCGCCCGCCCAGTGGTGGTGCCTGGTAGTAGTACTCGGCGACGTACCACTCGTGCGCCGCGAGCCGGCCGTCCGCGTCGCGCGATGAGCTTCTTCGCGTCCGGCGCGCGCTTCGGAGTCCGGGTACTTCTTGACGAAGGCGTGGAGCGCGTCGGACGCCTTCTTCACCTGGCGCAGGTCCTTCTCGTACGTCGGCGGGAAGAGCGCGAACTCGCTCGGCGCGTCCTTGAGGTAGGACTCGCCCACCCGGAACTCGGCGTAGTCGACCTCCTCGTGCGTTCGGGTGGAGCTGGACGAACTGCTTGTACGCCTCCGCCGCCTCGGCGAACTGCCCCTGGGCGAACTTCGCGTCGGCGAGCCGGAGGTCGGCGAGGGCGGCGTACTTCGAGAAGGGGAACTTGGTCCGGACGTAGTCGAAGAACTTCTGCGCCTCGGGGTAGCTGCCGTCCTTCAGGAGCTCCTGCCCCGCCTGGTAGTTCTCCTCGGCGGTCGGCTTCAGCTTGGCCTCGCCGCTGAAGCTGACGTGCTTCGAGCACGCGGCGAGCGCGAGGAGCAGGGCGGCGGCGAGGACGCGCGCGGGGCGGATCATGGGGGCGGCAGTATAGACGAGGGCGAGCGCACGGGCAGCCGGATGAGGCTGTCCCGGATCGTCACCCGTCCGAGTCCTCGTACACGCCGAGCACCCGCGCCACCGCGCTCCCCGAGAAGCCGCGGCCGAGGAGGAAGCGGGCGAGCCGGCGGCGGGCGCGGTCGTCGAGGGACGCGAGGTCGGCGGTGCGGGCGCGGCGCACGGCGAGGGCGCGGCACAGGCCCGCCTCGCCCTCCGTCCCCACCCCCGCCTCGCGCGAGCGCCGCCGCCACCGCGGCGCGCGCCGGGCCCGGGTCGATCCCGGCGGCGCGCAGGCGCGACTCCGCGAGGCGCGGCCCGGCCCGGCCCGGCGCGACGAGCGCGCGGGCCCGGGCGCGGGCGTAGGCGGCGTCGTCGAGGTACCCGAGGCGCGCGAGCCAGGCGACCACCTCGTCCCCTTCCGCGGCGAGCCCGGCCCGGGCGAGGCGCGCGCGCACCTGCGCCTCGGTGCGGGGCGCCGACGCGAGGTACCGGAGGGCGAGCTCCTTCGCGCGGGCGACGGGCTGGCGTCCTTCGCGCGGGCGAGCGAGGGCGAGCCCTCCGCCCGTCACCCGCGAGCGGGGCACGCGGGCCGCGCGGCGGGCCGAGCCTCGCCGCGGGCGTCGCGGACACGGCCGGCGCGCGCCCTCAGAACCGCTCGATCTGGAAGTCGTCGTCGCCGCCCGCGGACGGCTCGGGCTTGGCGCCCGCCGGGCGCGCCGCCTGCGGTGGCGCCTTGGCGGCCCCGACGCGGCCGAGCTGCTGCGGGCGGGCCGGACGGTGCCGGGGTCGTCGCGGCCGCGGCGGCGGCGCGGCGGGCCTGGGCGCGGCGGCGCCCGGGGCGGGAGCCGCCTCGGCGGGCTTCTCGAACGAGTCCCACTTCGAGTCGCTCGTCGCCGAGATGCCGGAGACGCGCAGCGCGAAGTCGTCGGGGTTCGTCGCCTGCCGGAGCGCCTCCTCGTACGTGATGAGCTGCGCCTTGAGGAGGCGTCATGAGCGACTGGTCGAAGGTCTGCATCCCGTAGGAGACGTGCCCCTGCGAGATGGCGTCGGCGATCTCCTTCGTCCGGTCCTTGTCCTCGATCATCTCCTTCACGCGGCCGGTGGCGAGGAGCACCTCGATGGCGGGGACGCGCCCCTTGCCGTCGGCCTTCGGGACGAGGCGCTGGCTGATGACCGCCTTGAGCACCGAGCCGAGCTGCAGCCGGACCTGCTTCTGCTGGTACGGCGGGAACGCGGAGATGATCCGGTTGACGGTCTCGGTCGCGTCGAGGGTGTGGAGCGTCGACATCACGAGGTGGCCGGTCTCGGCGGCGGTGAGGGCGGTCTCGATGGTCTCGAGGTCGCGCATCTCGCCGACGAGGATGACGTCGGGGTCCTGGCGCAGCGCGCTCTTCAGCGCCTGCCCGAAGCTCATCGTGTCGACGCCCACCTCGCGCTGGTTCACGATCGACCGCTTGTCGCGGATGAGGAACTCGATCGGATCCTCGATCGTCATGATGTGGCAGGTCTCGGTCGCGTTGATGTGGTCGATCATCGCCGCGAGCGTGGTGGACTTGCCGGAGCCGGTGGTGCCGGTGACGAGGACGAGCCCGCGCTGCTCCGCCGCGATCTTCTCCAGCACCTTCGGCAGCATGAGCTGCTCGATGCGACTGGATCTTGAAGGGGATGACGCGGAGGACGACGCCGATCGTGCCGCGCTGCTGGAAGATGTTGACGCGGAAGCGGCCCGAGGCCCGGGACGCCGTAGGCGAGGTCGACCTCGTTCGTCTGCTTGTACTTCTCCTTCTGGTAGTCGTTCATGATCCCGAGGGCCATCCGCGCGATCTCCTCGGGCGGAAGCCGGCGGGCGTCCTTCAGCGGGACCAGCGCCCCGTCGACGCGGAACATCGGCGGGAGGCCCGCCTTGAGATGGATGTCCGACGCGCCGCCACGGAGGGCGACCTGCAGGATCTCGTTCAGCTCCATGCGCGACCGAGCGTAGCACCGCGATCCGGAGGGATCCATTGCCGGACCCGAGGGACGCGGCCGGCGACGATCGGCCACCCGCCTACGTTGGAGCCGGTGTGGGCGCAGGCGGGACGGCCCGGCCCCCCCGGGCTACAATCCCGCCGTGGCGCTCCGCCCTGGCCGGCTGGTGTTCGCGGTGACCGTCTTCGGCGCGCTCGCCGTGGGCGCGACCGGCACCTACCTGCTCGCGCGCTATCGCGCCGCGGTCCTCGACGCCGCGGCCGACCGCGAGCAGATCCTGGTCGGCGCCCGCGCCCACGTCGTCGGACACGAGCTCGAGGCGCTGGTCCAGGAGGTGGGGCGGCTCTCGCGCCTCGCCGAGATCGACCTCGCCGACGGGAGCCTCGAGCCCGAGAAGAACGTCCTGCGCATCGCCCGGCGCGACTCCGCCGTCTTCTCCATCGCCATCGCCATCCTCGACGGCTCCGGGACGGTCCTCTGGGCCGAGCCCCGGGGCGCCCGCCCGGCGGGATCGGGGGCGGCCCTGGTCGGCCTCGCGCGCGGGGCCGGGCGTCCCTCGCTCCACGCCCAGGCCGGCGAGATCGCGGTCGCCGCGCCGATCCCGGGGCAGGGGGCGATCGTCGCGCTCGTCCCCGGCACCGGCGCCGCCGCCCTCTTCGGCCCGGAGCTCGCCGCCGCGGTGGCGGACGGCGGGGACGCGAGCATCGTCCTGCCCGGCGCGCGAGGCCAGGGGGACCTCGTCGTGGCCCAGCTCCGCGGCCCGCCGCCGGCGCCCCCGCCCCTCGACGCCCACGGCGCCGCCCAGGCCTGGGTGGAGGACGCGAGTGGCGGGCGCTGGCTCGTCACCACCGCGACGGTCGGCGCGGGGCCGCTCCAGCTGCGGCTCGTCCAGCGCTCCTCGAGCGTCGAGGGCGGCCTCTCGGCGCCGTTCCGGCGCCTCGTGCTGGTGGTCGTCCTCGCGGTCGCCCTCGCGATCCTCGGCGGCGCGGCGGTCGGGGCGGTGCTCCGCCGCCTCGAGTCGACGGAGCTCGAGCTCGCGCGGGCGAAGGACCTCGCGGCGATGGGCCGGACCGCCGCCGCCATCGCCCACGAGGTGAAGAACGGGGTGAACGGGCTCTCCATCGCGCTCGACGTCCTCGCCGGCGGCAAGGGGGACGAGGCGGTCCGCCGCGAGATCCACGCCCAGGCGCGCTCCGAGGTGACGCGGCTGCGCGACGTGGCGGACGATCTCACGATGTTCGCCTCCCCTCCCCGCCTCGCCCCCGCGGAGGTGGACCTCGCCGAGCTCTGCCGGCGCGCGGTGGCGAGCGTGGCCGGGGCCGCCGCCGACGCGGGCGTGGAGGTCGCGCTCGCGCTCCCGCCGCGCGCCGCTCCCGGTCCGCGCCGACCCGGCGAAGCTCGTGGGCGCCCTCGCGAACCTCGCCCGGAACGGCATCGAGGCCATGGGGCCGGGCGCCTTCGGCGAGGCCCTCGGCGAGGCCGCCCCCGCGCACGATCGCCGGCTCGAGGTCGCCGCGCGCGCCGACGGCACCCTGGCGGTCGTCGAGGTGTCCGACCGGGGCGCGGGGCTCGCGCCCGAGGTCCGCGGCCGCCTCTTCGAGCCGTTCGTCACCACCAAGCGGACCGGGACCGGCCTCGGCCTCGCCATCGCCCGGCGCGTCGTGGAGGCGCACGGCGGGGTGATCGAGGCCGCGGACCGGGCGGGGGGCGGGACGGTGTTCCGCGTCGCCGCTCCCCCGCGTCGAGGCCTGAGGAGGCGAGCATGGCGGCGCGGGTGCTCATCGTCGACGACGAGAAGACGTTCCGGGTGGCGGCGCAGGCCGGCCTCGCCGCGGAGGGCCACGAGGTCCGGACGGCGGCGAGCGGCGGCGAGGGGCTCGCGCGTCGCCCGGGAGTTCGCGCCGGACGTGGTGGTCCTCGACCGGAACCTGCCCGACGCGGACGGCCTGTCGGTCCTCGCGCGGCTGCGCGAGGAGGGCGGCGACGACGCGCCGCTCGTGGTGATGGCCACCGCCTACGGCGAGATCGAGAACGCGGTGCAGGCGCTCAAGGCTCGGCGCGGTGGACTACCTCACGAAGCCCATCCAGCTCCCCGCCCTCGTGCTCACCCTCGAGAAGGCCCTCGAGTCGCGGCGGCTCCGGCGCCGCGCCGCCGGGCTCTCCGTCACCTCGCGCCGCCGCCTCGAGCGCGGGTTCTGCGCGGGCAGCTCCTCCGCGATGCGGCGCCGTGCTCGACCTCGTGGACAGGGTCGCGACGTCGCCGGACACGACCGTGCTCGTCGAGGGCGAGAGCGGGACCGGCAAGCAGCTCGTCGCCCACCTCGTCCACGTGAAGACCCCGGGCCGGCGCGGACGCGCCGTTCGTCGAGCTCAACTGCGCGGCGATCCCGGAGACGCTCCTCGAGAGCGAGCTCTTCGGGTTCGAGCGCGGCGCCTTCACCGACGCGAAGCGCGCGAAGCCCGGCCTGCTCGAGGAGGCGGAGGGCGGGACGGTGTTCCTCGACGAGGTCGGCGACATGCCCCTCGCGACGCAGGCGAAGCTCCTCAAGGTGCTCGAGACGCAGGTGTTCCGGCGGCTCGGGGGCACCCGCGACCTCGACGACGGACGTCCGCTTCGTCGCGGCGACGCACCGGGACCTCGGCGCGGAGGTGCGCGCCGGCCGGTTCCGGCTCGACCTGTTCCACCGGCTCGACGTCTTCCGCATCTCCATCCCGCCCCTGCGCGAGCGCCCCGAGGACGTCCTCCCCCTCGCCCGCTTCTTCCTCGGCGACCTCGCCGCCCGGGCCGGCAAGGCGATCTCCGGCCTCGCGCCCGCGACCGAGCGGCGGCTCGCGGCGTACGCGTTCCCCGGGAACGTGCGGGAGCTGCGGAACGTGATCGAGCGCGCGGTGGTGCTGGAGGACGGGTCGGTCCTCGAGCGAGGCGTCGGTGATCCTCCGCGGCGAGTCACGCCACCCCGGCGACCGCGGCCGCGCCCGCGCGGGCGGAGGGGCCGCCGCCCTCGCTCGCCGAGGTCGAGCGGGCGTACCTCGAGGGGCTCCTGCAGCGCGCCGGCGGCAACAAGAGCCAGGTCGCCCGGTGGATGGGGGTCTCCTACCCGACGGTCCAGAAGAAGATCGCGGACTACGGCCTCGACCCGGCGCGCGGCCCGGGGGACGGCGACCCGCCGGCCTCGTAAGTTCCTTTCGAAGCGAAGCTGCGTCCGGCCCGCGGACCCGGCGGCGGGTGCGGATGCAACCCCGCGGCACCGTTGCGGTTCGATCCGTGGCGCGCTCCTTGCCCTCCCGGCGGGCGTGACCGCCGCCGTCCTCGCCCTCACGCTCGCCGCCGGAGCCGCAGCGGACCTCCCGGTCTGGTCCGAGGCCGACGCCGTCGCCGCCTTCGAGGCGGCGAGCCCGGCCCTCGCCGAGGCGCGCGCGGCCGAGGAGGCGGCGCGGGCCGACGTGGTGCAGGCGAAGCTGCGGCCGAACCCGACCCTGAACCTCGGCGCCTCGAACCTCCCGCTCCAGGCGAACCCGCCGCCGGCCGGGAACGGGCCCGGGCTCACGAACAACCTCGTCGCGTCGGTCGAGGTCGACCAGCCCTTCGAGCTCGGGGGGAAGCGGTCCCGCCGCGTCGCGGTGGCGTCGGGCGCCCTCTCCGGCGCCGGCCTCTCCCGCGCCGACGCGCTCCGCACCGCCCGGGCCGGGCTGCGGCTCGCGTTCTGGGGCGCGGTCCGCGCCCGCGAGCGCCGGGCGCTGGCCGAGGCGGTCCGGGCCCGCTCCACCGAGACCCTCCGGATCATGCGCGCGCGGTACGCGAACCAGGACATCTCCGCCCTCGACCTCGACAAGATCGAGCTCGAGGCGGCGCAGCAGGAGAACGACCTCGCCGACGCCGTCGCGAACGAGCGCGCCGCGGTCGCGGACCTGCTCCGGCTCGTCGGGCCCGGCGCGCCGCCGGCGGTGGCGGTCTCGGGCGACCTCGCGTCGCGCGCGCCGCCCCTCGAGGAGGCCCGGCTCGCCGGGTCCGCGTGGGCGCACCGCCCCGACCTCGCCGCCGCGCGGCGCGCGGTGGAGACCGCGCGCGCCTCCCTCGCCCTCGCGGAGGCGCAGGCCGTGCCCGACGTGACGGTGGGCGTCGGCTACTCCCGCTCCCGCGCCCTCCAGTCCGGCGACAACCCCCAGACCCTCGGGCTCACGCTCTCCGTCCCGCTCCCGCTCTTCTCCCGCAACCAGGGCGAGATCGCGAAGGCCCGGGTCGAGGTCTCGCGGGCCGAGGACGCCGCCCGCGCCCTCGAGGCCGGGATCGCGCGGGAGGTCGCCGCCGCCCACGCCCGCTACGTGGCGGCCGCCGAGAAGGTGGCGCGGTACGACGGCGGGGCGCTCGCCCGCGCCGAGCGGGCCCTCGCCGTCGCCGAGAAGACCTACCGCTCCGGCGACCGGAGCCTCCTCGAGTTCCTCGAGGCCGAGCGCACCTTCGTCGTCGTCCGCGCCGACTACCTCGACACCATGTACGAGCTGCGCGCCGCCCGCCTCGAGCTGGAGCAGGCGGTCGGCGCCGACCTCACGGAGGGAGCATGACCACCCCGCCCCGCAGCGCCGCCCTCGCCCTCGTCCTCGGCGCGAGCCTCGCCGCCGCCTGCGCCCGCCCCGCCCGCCCGGCGCCGGACGCGCCGTCGCCGCCGCCACCGGGCGAGGTGCGGCTCCAGGCGGTGCCCGACTTCGTGCGCGTCGCGCAGGTGGAGGTCTCGACCGAGGGCGGCGCGACCGAGGCGACCGGGAAGGTGGCCTTCGACGAGGGGCGCGTGAGCCGCGTCGGCACCCCGGTGTCTGGCCGGATCGTCGAGCTGCGCGTCCAGCCCGGCGAGCGGGTCGGGAAGGGGCAGCCGCTCATCGTCATCGCCTCGCCCGACGCCGAGAGCGCCTACGCCGACTGGGTCGCCGCCCGCGCCGACGACGCCCTCGCCGAGAAGGCCCTGGAGCGCCAGCGCCGGCTCCTCGTCGACCAGGCCGTCTCGCAGAAGGAGGTCCTCCAGGCCGAGGGCGACGCGACCAAGGCCCGGGCGGCGAAGGCGCGCGCCCTCGGGCGGCTCGAGGTGCTCGGGATCTCCCCGGACGACCCCGCGGCCCGGCCCTCGCGCTACCTCCTCCGCGCGCCCATCGACGGCGTCGTGGTGGACCGGCCCGCGAACCCGGGCATGGAGGTCCGCGCCGATTCGGGCACGCCCCTCGTGACGGTCGCGGACCTGTCCAGGC
Organism: uncultured delta proteobacterium; assembly: GCA_963739565.1. Taxonomy (GTDB): domain Bacteria; phylum Myxococcota; class Myxococcia; order Myxococcales; family Anaeromyxobacteraceae; genus Anaeromyxobacter. The sequence continues at coordinate 174,097 of CAVUBF010000005.1, forward strand.
TCTGGGTCCTCGCCGACGTCTACGAGCGCGACGTCGCGAGCGTCGCGGCCGGTGGCCGCGCCGAGGTGCGCGTCGCCGCCTGGCCGGGGAAGGTGTTCGAGGGGAAGGTCACCTACGTGGGCGACGTCGTGGATCCCCAGTCGCGCACGGTGAAGGTGCGCGTCGAGGTCCAGAACCCCGAGCAGCGGCTCAAGCCCGAGATGTTCGCGCGGATCGCCCTGAAGGGCGGCGCCGATCGCGCCCGCCCTCGCCGTCCCCTCCCAGGCGGTGCTCTCCGACGGCGCGGCGAGCGCGGTGGTGGTCGCCCTGGGCGACGGCCGCTTCGAGCGCCGCACCATCGAGGCGGGCCCGGAGCGCGACGGCCACGTCCGCGTCCTCTCCGGGCTCGCGGCGGGCGAGCACGTCGTGGTGGACGGGGCGATCTACCTCGAACGCGGCGGCGACCGGGATCGAGTGATGCTCGGCAAGCTCGTGGACGCCGCGCTCGGCGCGCGGTGGGCGGTGCTCCTCCTCACGGCGACCTTCGTCGTCGCGGGGCTGTGGGCGTTCCGCGAGCTGCCGGTGGAGGCCTTCCCCGACGTCACCGACACGCAGGTCCAGGTCATCACGCTCTACCCCGGCCACGCGCCCGAGGAGGTGGAGCGGCAGGTGACGCTGCCCATCGAGAAGGAGCTGAACGGGACGCCGCAGCTCACCACCCTCCGCTCGATCTCCATCTACGGCCTCTCGGTCGTGACCGTCACCTTCGAGGACGGCACCGACAACTTCTTCGCGCGCAGCCAGGTGACCGAGCGGCTGCGGCAGGTCGAGGTGCCGGACGGCGTCACCCCGGCCCTCGGCCCGCTCTACACGCCCATCGGCGAGATCTACCGCTACGTGCTCGAGGCCGACCCGCGCGCGGGCCAGTCGCCGATGTCGCTGCGGGAGCTGCAGGACTGGGTCCTCGAGCGGCAGCTCCGGCAGGTGCCGGGCGTCGCCGACGTCGTCTCCTTCGGCGGCTTCCAGCGGCAGTTCCAGGTGGAGGTGGACCCCGCGCGGCTCAAGGCCCACGGCGTCACGCTCCGGCAGGTCTTCGACGCGCTCCAGCGCTCGAACGCGAACGCGGGCGGGAACTACCTGCGCCGCGGGCGCCGAGGAGCTGGTCATCCGCGGCCTCGGCTACCTCGGCTCCGCCGACGACGTCCGGAACGTCGTCGTCCTGGCGCGCGCCGGCACGCCGCTCACCGTGGGCGACGTCGCCCGGGTGTCGATCGGCGCGGTGCCACGCCGCGGGCCAGGTCTCGAAGGACCGCGAGGACGAGGTGGTGGAGGGGATCGTCCTCCTCCGCAAGGGCGAGAACCCCGCCACGGTGCTCGACGCCGTCCACGCCAAGGTGACGCCAGCTGAACGCCGGCGTCCTCCCGAAGGGCGTGCGGATCGCGCCCTACTACGACCGCACCACGCTCGTGGACCACACCCTCCGGACCGTGCTCCGGAACCTCCTCGAGGGCGCGCTCCTCGTCACCGCGGTGCGTCTTCCTGTTCCTGCTCTCCTGGCGCGGCGCGCTCGTCGTCGCCGCGGTGATCCCGCTCTCGCTGCTCGCGAGCTTCCTCTACCTGCAAGGCCCGCCACCTCTCGGCGAACCTGCTCAGCCTCGGCGCGGTCGACTTCGGGATCATCGTCGACGGCGCGGTGGTCATCGTGGAGAACGTGCTTCCGGCGGCGGCACGACGAGCCGGAGGCCCCCTTCGCGGGCGTGGTCCGCAGAGGCGGTGCACGAGGTGGCCCGCCCGACCCTCTTCTCGCTCGGGATCATCATCGTCGCCTACGTGCCGATCTTCACGCTCCAGCGCGTGGAGGGGCGGATCTTCGCGCCGATGGCCAACACCGTCGCGAGCGCCCTCGTCGGCGCCCTCGTCGCGTCGCTCACGCTCGTTCCGGTCCTCGCGGTGCTCGCCCTCAGGAAGGACCGGGAGCGCACCTCGCCGGTGATGGCCGCGGCGGAGCGCGGGTACGGGCCCGCCCTGTCGTGGGCGCTCGCGCACCGCCGCCTCGTCGTCGGCGGCGCCGCCCTGGCCCTGGCCGGCTCCCTCGCCCTCGCCGCGGCCCTCGGCTCGGAGTTCCTCCCCGAGCTCGACGAGGGCGCCCTGTGGGTCACCGCCACGCTCCCGCCGACCATCTCCCTCGAGGAGGCGCAGCGGATGGTGCCCCGCCTGCGCGCGGAGCTCCTCGCCTTCCCCGAGGCGCGGTCGGTGGTCGCCCAGCTCGGCCGCCCGGAGGACGGCACCGACCCGGCCCCGGTGAACAGCCTCCAGATGTTCGTGGACCTCGCGCCGCAGTCGAGCTGGACCACCGCGAGGACCCGCGACGCGCTCGTCGAGGCGATGGAGGCTCGCCTCGAGCGGTACCCGGGCATCTCCTACAACTTCTCCCAGCCCATCAAGGACAACGTCGAGGAGGGGATCAGCGGGCTCAAGGGCCAGGTCGCGGTGAAGCTCTTCGGCGACGACCTCGCGAAGCTCGACGAGCTGGCGGCGAAGGCGAGCCGGGTGATCTCGAGCGTGCCGGGCGCCGCGGACCTCGCCGTCATCCAGGCCGGGCAGCTCCCGCAGGTCCAGATCGCGATCGACCGCAAGAAGATCGCGCGCTACGGGATCGCCATCGCGGACGTGGACGAGGCGATAGAGACCGCCCTCGGCGGCAAGGCGGCGACGCAGCTCTGGGAGGGCGAGCGGCGGTTCGAGGTGACGGTCCGGTTCGCCGGCGCCTACCGCGGCCAGCTCGCCTCCATCCGCGACGTGATGGTGCCGACGCCGGAGGGGACCCCCATCCCGCTCTCCGAGCTCGCCGACATCCGGGTCGGGGTGGGGCGCGCCGCCATCAACCGCGAGGCGAACCAGCGCTACGTCGGGATCAAGATGAACGTGCGCGGGCGCGATCTCGGCGGCTTCGTGCACGAGGCGCGGGGCGCGGTGGCGCGCGCCCTCGACCTGCCGCCCGGGTACCAGCTCACCTGGGGCGGCGAGTTCGAGAACCAGGACCGGGCGATGCGCCGGCTCTCCATCGTCATCCCGGCGTCGATCTTCCTCATCTTCCTCCTGCTCCTGCGCGCCTTCGGCGAGCTCCGCTCGGCGCTCCTCATCCTCGCGAACATCCCCTTCGCCCTCATCGGCGGGATCGTCGCCCTCGCGCTCACCGGGACGAACCTCTCGGTGTCGGCGGCGGTCGGGTTCATCGCCCTCATCGGCCAGGCGGTCCTGAACGGGGTCCTGCTCCTCTCCGACGTCGAGGCCCGCCGACGCGCCGGCGTCGCGGTCGTGCCGGCGGTGGTGGGCGGGGCCCGCGCGCGGCTTCGCGCGGTGCTCATGACCGGCCTCCTCGCGATGCTGGGGCTCCTCCCGGCGGCGCTCTCCCGCGCCATCGGCGCCGAGACCCAGCGGCCGCTCGCCATCGTCGTGATCGGCGGGCTCGTCTCCGCGACGGCGCTGACCCTCTTCGTCCTGCCGGTCCTCTACGCGATCGTCGAGGAGCGTCGGCTGCAGCGCGCCGGGAGGCTGGTCCCGGTGCGGCGGCCGGTGGAGGCCGGGGTGCGGTGAGCCCCGGCCGACGTGCAGCGGGGGATCCGGTGCCCGGGGGCGGGCGCCGGGTCCCCCGCTCGCCGTGCCCCGCAGGGCGCCCGTGCGGAACGTACGGGCGTGCGAGCGGATCGGATCGTGGCGGCCGCCGGGATGGCAATCGTGGCCGGAGCCTTTGGGGGGCACCTCGTCCGGCGGCTGCGGCGGGCGCAGCTCTCGCGCCGGATGCTCCGGCTCGGCGAGGAGGTCCCTCTCGACGTGCTCCTCGAGCGCGAGGTGGGCGTACCCGTGCGGGAGGGAAACGACGTCGAGCTCATCACGAACGGGGGGGTGTTCGACGCCCTCTGCGACGAGATCCGCTCCGCCCGCGAGTCGATCCACATCTCCGAGTTCGTGTGGATGGGCCAGGGCGACCCGTCCGAGCGGCTCGGCCGGGCGATCCTCGCGCGCAGGCGCGGGGTCCCCTGCCGGATCCTGCTGGACTGGTTCGGCTCGCGGCATTTCGACCCCGGGCTCGAGCGCCGGCTCGTGGCGGACGGGGTGGATCTGCGTCGCCACCGGTCGCTCCCGGATCCGTTGCGCCTGAACCACCGGCGGATCTGGGTCTTCGACGGGCGGCGGGCGTACGTGGGCGGGTTCGGCGTCTTCCGGACCTGGCTCGGCGACGGCAGGCACCCGCGCGCCTGGCGCGACAGCGCGGCGCGGGTGCGGGGCCCCATCGTCGGCGACCTCCAGCGCGCGTTCGATCACTCCTGGCAGAGCGAGGGAGGCGCGCCGCTCGCCGGCGACGCCTACCCGCGCCTGCGCGGCGGGGGGCGCGTGCGCGCGGCGGTGGTCGCGTCGTCGCCGGCCTGGGCGCGGACGACGAAGGCGGCTCGGATGTACTACGCCCTCACCTCGTCGGCGCGGCGCAGGCTCTGGGTCGCGAACTCGTACTTCGTCCCGGACCGGTCGCTGCAGAACCTGCTCGTCGCCCGGGCCAGAGGGGGCGTCGACGTGCGGGTCCTCGCCCCGGGGCGGCACCACGACATCGAGATCGTCCTCGCGGGCCAGCGGAGGACCTACGACCGGCTCCTCGCGGGCGGGGTGCGGATCTTCGAGTACGAGGCGTCGATGATGCACGCGAAGACCCTGGTCGTGGACGACGTGGCGGTGATCGGGGTCGACGAACATGGACTCGCAGTCCATGTCGTTCCTGTGGGACGCGTCGATCGTCGCCCACTCCCCGCGCCTCGCCCAGCAGCTCGCGGACGGATTCCTCGCGGACCTGTCGCGGTCCCGCGAGATCCTTCCGGAGGGCTGGGCGCGGCGGCCCCTGGCGGACCGGACGAGAGAGCGGATGTCGTTCGTGGCCGAGGCGTGGTTGTGAGGGGGGGCAAAGGCCAAGGCCCCAAGGCCCACAGGCCCCCAGAAGGCCCCGACCGACAGTACCGCAGCGCAGCCCGACAGGTCGCGGCGCGACCGCTCCGGGAATCAGGGCTGGCCGCAACCCCGCGTAGCGACGCGTGGAGCAATGCGGCACGAACGCTGCCTCGCACCGGCGCGTGACTCCGCCTCGACGCGTCTTGCCAGGCACCACCTATCTCGTCACGCGGCGCTGCTCCGAGCGCCGCTTCTTCCTGAGGCCGTCCCAGCTCACGAGCGACATCTTCCTGTACGTCCTCGCCGTCGCTGCGCGCCGCTTCGGGGTCCTCGTCCACGCGTTCTGCGTACTCTCCAATCACTGCCACCTGATCGTCACCGACGTGGACGGCCGACTTCCAGCCTTCATGCAGTACCTCGACTCGCTCGTCGCGCGAGCCGTGAACGCGTCCCTCGGACGCTTCGAGGGCTTCTGGGCGAGCGACGGGAGCTACAGCGCCGTGGAGCCACTCGACCCCGCGGACATCCTCGCGAAAACCGCGTACGTGCTCGCGAACCCCGTCGCGGCCGGGCTCGTTCGGTGCGGCGCCGAGTGGCCGGGCCTGTGGACGGCGCCGGAGCAGATCGGGTCCGCGAAGCTGACGGTACGCAGGCCGAAGGTCTTCTTCGACCCGAAGAGCTATCTGCCGGAGACGGTCGAGCTCGAGCTGACGACGCCTTCTGGATTCGCTTCCGCGACGGAGTTCCGCTCCCTCCTCTCGAGCGCGCTGCGGGAGCTCGAGCACAGGCACCAGCAGGAGCTCGCGTCGGAGGGGCGTCGCTTTCTCGGAGCTGCGCATGTGCTGGCGCAGGATCCGTTTGCGCGCCCTCCAGCCGGAGAGCCGCGCTTCGGGCTCAAGCCCCGGATTGCCGCGCGCGACAAGTGGAGGCGGATCGAGGGGCTCCAGCGTCTGAAGACGTTCCTACGGGACTACCGCCAGGCGTGGCGCGAACGTCGAGCCGGCGCAGCGAATGTGGTCTTCCCCGAGGGAACCTATCTCCTGCGCGTCCTCCACGGCGTGCAGTGCGCAGGCGCCGCGTAGGCTGCGACGACTCGACCGAACTGCTCCGAGAACCTGGCGGTCGCGCGCGCTTCCGCGGCGGCAGTGTGCGCTCGGGCGCCCGATTCACGCAGCGGCTCTACCGATCGCTCGGTCTCGACGGCCGCTCCGACTTCGTTTGCCTTCGTTTCCAGTGCGCCGTATCGAGTCGCGCTCACGAATCCCGGGGCGCGGCCTGATGACGACGCTGGCGGCGTCTGATTACTCTCGGGCGGGGCCCCGATTACTCTCGGGCGGGGCCCCCGGGCGGGCCCCGGGTCTTACTCTCGGGCGGGCCCCGCTCGGGCGGGGGCCCGGGATGATTACTCTCGGGCGGGGGCCCGCTCGGGCGGGGGCCCCGGATGATTACTCTCGGGCGGGGGCCCCCCGGGGCCCTACCCCGCCGGCGCGATGTTCTGGTTCAGCCGGAACAGGTTGCCCGGGTCGTACTTGGCCTTCAGCTTCGCGAGCCGCTCGTAGTTGCGCCCGTACGCGCCGCGGCTCACGCGCTGCGCCTCGTCGTCCGGCATGAAGTTGACGTAGACGCCGCCGGTGGCGTGGGGCGCCATCCGGTCGAAGAGCTCTCGCGCCCAGGCGATGCAGGCCGCGTCCTGCGGAGGCGATCGCCCCAGCGCGTGTGGACGTTCATCACGAAGTTCACGTCCCGGTGGGGATACGCGGTCGCGTCCGACCGGCACGCGGTTGATGGCGCCGCCGAGGCTGCCCGATGAAGATCTCGCACTCGGGCGAGGGCAGCCGGCCGACGGTACGCGATCATCAGATCGATGCGCCGCGTCGTCGAGGTCGACGAAGTCATGGGACTTCCAGTAGTTGCGCCGGCCCGGCCGTGAGCAGCGGATCGAAGGCCTGCTGCCAGCCGACGAACGGCATCGGGCCCGACCACGTCCGCGATCGGCTGGCCGAGCGCCCGGAGCGGCGCGACCGCGCTCTGGCCCTTCTCCGGATCGCCCACGTAGCACACCGCGAGCACGAGGACCTCCTTGCCGTGGACCTCGCTGCGGCAGGAAGGGGAGCGGCGGCGCCTTGCGCATCACCACCCAGCAGGTGAGCTCGTCCGGCGCGCTCATCGCGACCCGGCGGTAGCCCTGGAGGACCTGCTTCGCGTTCGCGAACGGGTGGACGATGAGGCCGGCGAGCACCTCCGGTCCGACCGGGTGCAGGCGGAACTCGAACGACGTGACGACGCCGAAGTTGCCGCCGCCGCCGCGGATCGCCCAGAACAGGTCCTCGTTCTCCGTCGGCGCTCGCGTGCACGAGCGCGCCCTTCGCCAGGACGACGTCGGCGGAGAGGAGGTTGTCGACGGTCAGGCCGAGCTTCCGGCTCACCCACCCGAACCCGCCGCCGAGGGTGAGCCCGGCCACGCCCGTCGTCGAGTTGATGCCGAGCGGGGTGGCGAGCCCGAACGCCTGCGCCTCCTTGTCGAAATCGGCCAGGGTCGCGCCCGGCTCGACGCGCGCGGTCCGGGCTGAACGGGTCGATGCGCACCGACTTCATCGGGGAGAGGTCGATCATGAGCCCGCCGTCGCAGACCGCGTTCCCCGCGATGTTGTGGCCGCCGCCCCGGATCGAGAGCAGGAGCCGGTGCTCGCGGGCGACGTTGACCGCGCGCATGACGTCGGCGGTCCCGGCCGCGCGGATGACGGCCGCGGGCCGCTTGTCGATCATCGCGTTCCAGATCGTGCGCGCCTGCTCGTACCCCGGCTCGCCGGGACGGCAGAGCGCACCCCGGAGCTGGCTGCGCAGGGAGTCGAGGACGTCCTCGGTGGGCGCCCAGGTCGTGCCGTCACTGCCTTCGAAGGTGACGCTCGTCATCGGGGTCTCCAGCTTGAAGCCGCTCGTGGTCCGGTCGGACGGGCGACCGCGTCGGCGAAGCGCCGACTCCTCGCGAGTTAAGGACCGCGGGCGGGACGTGGAAGAGCCCCGCGCGAGCAACTCCTCCGAGCCGCAGTCCCACCGCGCCGTCGCGCCTCCCCGACCCCTCGGCGGCTCCCGGTCGCGCCCGTTCCGGCCGCTCGGTACGCCACCGCCGCGCCAATCCGCTCCTCACCGGGCTCCCGCCGCGGCGGCGGCAGGGCAACTCCACGCCACGTCGCGTCGCTCCCGGAGAATCAGGCTCGGACGGGCGAGAAGGAGCGGCCCTGCCGGGCGCGACAGCCCTCCGCCTTTCCAGTGCGGGCGGCGCCCTGCCGGGCGCGACAGTCCTCCGGCTTTCCAATGCGGGCGGCGCGTGGCATGGGTGCGGCATGCGTCGGTCGATCAACGCCGTCTATGACTGGCTCGAGTCCTTCTGGGAGGGCGAGCGGACGCGCCGCGCCGTCGCCGCGGCGCTGGTCGGCGTGTTCGTCGGCACGGTGGTCGCGACCGAGCTCGCGCGCCGGCAGCTCATCCCGGACCGGATCGCGGTCTGGCTGCCGCAGAACCACTTCCACGCCATCGACCTCGCGTTCTACCTGCTCCTCGCCTTCGAGGTGGCGGGGCTCGTGTTCGCAATCTCGCGGTCGATGTCGAGCGCCGCGGGCAAGCAGCTCGAGATCTTCACCCTCATCCTGCTCCGCCACTCCTTCGAGGAGTTCGCGCATCTCCCCGAGCCCATCGCCTGGGCGGGCGCGCGCGACGCCGTCGGCCGGATGCTGGCGAACGGGTTCGGGGCCCTCGCCATCTTCGTCGTCCTCGGCTTCTACTACGCCGCCCTCCGCCCGCGCCCGCTCAGCCGCTTCGCCCGCGACACCGAGGGGTTCGTCGCCGCGAAGAAGGCGATCGCGCTCGTCCTGGTCGGGGTGTTCGCCTGGCTCGGGGCGCGGTCGCTCCTCGGCCTGCAGCACGAGTTCTTCGAGTCGTTCTACACGGTGCTGGTCCTGGCAGACATCCTCGTGGTGCTGGTGTCGCTCCGGTACAGCGCGAGCTTCGTCGTCGTGTTCCGGAACTCGGGGCTCGCGGTCGCGACGGTGATCCTCCGCGTGGCGCTCTCTGCGCCGCCCTACGTCAACGCGGCCCTCGGGCTCGCCGCGGCCCTGTTCTCACTCGGGCTCACGGTGGCCTCGACCCGGCTCGGCCCAATCCTGCGCCGGGCCGAGCGGCCCGGGGGCGCCGAGGAGGAGTACGCGCCGCGGCCGACCGGGTCGGAGCCTTGACGGGGACGGCCGGGACGAGCGGCGTCCGGCGCGCCGCGACGGTGCGCCCTGCCCCCTCTCCCCCGACCCTCCCCCGGCTCAGGCCGGGGGTGAGGGAGGGAGGGCGCGCGCTCAGCCCACGAACCGCTCCACCCACCTCGCGAGCAGCGCCGACGCCTCCGGCGTCTCCCTGAGCCCGGCGATGACCTCGCGGTAGAGCCCCGGCCCGCCCCGGTCCACCCAGGCCCGCTCCTCGTCGCACATCGCGCGGACGCGGACGGGCGTGAACTCGGGGTGGAACTGGACCGCCCGGAGCCGGGGGCCGGCCGCGAAGGCCTGAACCGGCGCGTGGTCGCTCGTCGCGAGGAGGACCGCGCCGGGCGGCGGCGCCGGGACGTGGTCCTCGTGGAGCTGCTGGACCGCGAGGCGGGGCGGAAGCCCGGCGAGGAGCGGGTCGGCGCGGCCCGCCTCGGTGAGCGCGATCTCCCGCGTCCCCACCTCCGGCCCCTTCGGGTTCCGCTCGACCCGGCCGCCGAGGGCGTCGGAGAGGAGCTGGTGGCCGAAGCAGACCCCGAGGACCGGGACCCGCTCCGCGGCCTCGACGAGGACCTGCCCGAGCTCGCGCATCCAGGGCGCCCGCGCGGTGACGCTCGCGTAGGAGCCGGTGACGACCGCCCCGTCCGCCGCCGCGACCGCGGCGCGGGCCTCGGCGGGGGGCACGAGCGCGACCTCCGCGGCGGGCTCGAGCCCCTCGCGGAACCAGCGGTCGAAGCCGCCGTATCCCGAGCGGACGGCGGGGCCGGGCTGGCCGGCGACGACGACGAGGATCCGGGGACGCGCCATCGCGGTGGTCTACCGCGACCGCGGGTGCGCTGCACGCCCGCGAGAAGCTCGAAGGCCGGCGCACCTCTCCCCGGAAGCGGACGGCCGGCACCGTGAGGTGCCGGCCGTGAGCTGAAGCTTCGAGACGACGGGCGGGGAACGCGGGGCCGAAGGATCGGCCGGAGCCGAATCGACGGGCGCCTCCCGCTCCGCCTCGCGCCCGAAGGCGCGAGGCGTCGGAGTTAGCGCTTCGAGAACTGGAACCGCTTGCGGGCGCCGGGGCGGCCGTACTTCTTCCGCTCGACCGCGCGCGCGTCGCGGGTCATGAAGCCGGCCTTCTTGAGGATCGGCCGGTACTCGCCGTTCATGTCCACGAGGGCCCGGCTGATGCCGTGGCGGATCGCGCCGGCCTGGCCGGAGAGCCCGCCGCCCCGCGCGGTGCACGAAGACGTCGAGCTTGCCCATCTGGTCGACGAGCTTGAGCGGCTCGACCAGGATCATCTTCGACGTCTCGCGACCGAAGTACTCGTCGATCGAGCGGCCGTTGATGGTGATGTTGCCGGTGCCCGGGGCGAGGCGGACGCGCGCGACGGACTCCTTGCGCCGACCGACCGAGATGTTCGCAGCAGTGGCCATCGTCATGTTCCTTTACTGCGCGAGCGGAAGCTGCTCGGGCTTCTGCGCGGCGTGCGGGTGCTTGTCGCCCGCGTAGACCTTGAGCTTCGACAGCATCTGCCGCCCGAGCGTGCTGCGGGGCAGCATGCGGCGGACCGCGTTGAGGACGATGTCCTCCGGGTGCCGCGCGCGGAGCTTGTTCATGGGGCGTCTGCTTCGCGCCGCCCGGGTGCATCGTGTGGCGTGAAGAAGGTCTTGTCCGTCTCCTTCTTCCCGGTGAAGCGGACCTTGCCGGCGTTCACGACGACGACGAAGTCGCCCACGTCCATCGACGGCGTGTAGGTCGGCTTGTGCTTGCCCTTGAGGACGGTGGCGATGCGCGTCGCGAGCCGGCCGACGGTCTTCTCGTCCGCGTCGACGACCCACCACTTCCGGCCCTTGAGAGCCTCGTCCTTCGTCGCGCTGTGGGTGGTGCCTTTGGCCATGGAAAACCCTGCGGAAGCTCGAACACGGAACCGGTGACGGCCCCAAACTCCCGGCGAAATTGGAAACGCGCCTTTTAGAGGAGGGACGCGCCCTTGTCAAGCGCGGGCAACCTCCCTGAGGCGCGCGGGAATCTAGCCGGTTCGGCCCGCCGCCACAAGCGCGGCGGTGACGAGTCTGCCGATCACCCCGGCGGGGGAGCGCCCGCCCGGCCCGCTCCGCAGCGGATCGCCCCGACCGGCCACACCTACGGCTTCGTCCCGGCGAGCTTCTCCCGCAGGCGCGCCATGACCCCGGCGCTGAAGCGCCGCGACGTCCTCCGGCGCCTCCCGCGCGTCGGGATCCACCTGCTCGAACGCGCCCTCGGGCAGGTCCTCGAGGAACCGGGACGGCGTGCGCGGCTGCGACCTTCCCCCGCTTCGTCCGCGCCGCGGCGCGGGTGAGGTAGAGCCGCTCGCGGGCGCGGGTGATCCCGACGTACGCGAGCCGCCGCTCCTCGTCGAGGTCCCGCGCCTCCCCCTGGATCCCGGCGCAGGGGAGCAGGTCCTCCTCGACGCCGACGAGGAAGACCACCGGGAACTCGAGCCCCTTCGCGGCGTGGAGGGTCATGAGGGTCACCCCCTCGTCCGCCGCCGGGTCCTCCTCGGCGCGCGAGTCGAGGGCGAGCCGCGCCAGCCACGCGCCGGAGCGACGGCCGCGCGGTCCGCTGCTCCCAGGCGTCGAGCGACCGGAGCACGCCCTCGAGGGCGTCCACCTTCCGCTGCCCCGCCTCGAACGACTGCACGCTCGACCGGGCGTGGCCGAAGAGGTCGACCTCCGCGACGAGGGCGCGGGCCGCCTCCGCCGGGCGCCCCTCCGCGAACCGCGCCCGGTGCTTCTCCACGAGCGTCGACGAACGCGGCGATCCGCTCGCGCGGCGCCCGCGGGGCAGGTCCGGGACCTCCGCGGCGCGGGCGAGGGCGTCGAAGAGCGGGAGCCGGTGCGCGACCGCCCAGGCGTGGAGCCGCTCGAGCGAGGTGTCGCCGATCCCGCGCGCCGGGACGTTCACGATGCGCGCGAGCGAGACCTCGTCCTCGGCGTCGACGCAGAGCTTGAGGTACGCGAGCAGGTCGCGGACCTCGGACGCGGTCGAAGAACGCCGGGCCGCCGTGGACGACGTACGGCAGCGACGCCTCGCGCAGCGCCTCCTCGATGGGCCGGGACTGCGCGTTGAGGCGGTAGAGGATCGCGAAGTCGGACCAGCGGCCGCCCCTCGCGCGCGGATCCGCGGCGATCTCCTCGACGACGAAGCGGGCCTCGTCCTCCTCGCTCGGGGAGCGCCGACGACCCGCACCGGCTCGCCGTCGCCCGCGCGAGGTGAAGAGCTTCTTCGGCTCGCCGCTCCGCGTTCTTCGCGATCACGGCGTTCGCGCAGGCGAGGATGTGCCCCGTCGAGCGGTAGTTCTGCTCGAGCCGGACCTCCTTCGCGCCCGGGAAGTGCCGCTCGAAGCGCAGGATGTTCTGCACCTCCGCGCCGCGCCAGCCGTAGATGGCCTGGTCGTCGTCGCCGACCGCGCAGACGTTCCGGCCTCGCGCCGGCGAGGAGCTTCAGGAGCTCGAGCTGGCGAGAGGTTCGTGTCCTGGTACTCGTCGACGAGGAGGTAGCGGAACCGGCCGGTAGCTTGCTCCGGAGCGCCTCGTCCTTCCCGAGGAGCGCCACCGGGCGGCGCGATGAGGTCGTCGAAGTCCACCGCGCGCTGCGCCGCGGAGCGCGCGCTCGTAGCGGGGGTAGACCTCGCCGCGACGAGGTCGTAGTCGTCGCCCTGCCCCGCCGGGCGCAGCGCTGATGCGCTTCTTCCCGTCGTTCTTCGCCCGGGAGATCATCGCGAGGACCTCTGGGCGTCGAAGGCGCGGTCGTCGACCTTCACCTCGCGCATGCAGCGCTTCACGATCGCGAGCTGGTCGCCGGCGTCGCAGAATCGCGAAGCGCCGCGGCAGCCCGGCGGCCTCGTGCTCCTGCTGGAGCAGCCACAGCCCGAAGCTGTGGAAGGTCGAGACGAAGACGTCGACGCCCGGCGCGCCCGGCCACGCGCCGCGACCCGGTCCCGCATCTCGCCCGCCGCCTTGTTCGTGAAGGTGACCGCGAGGATCGCCTCCGGGTCGACGCCCTGGATGGAGGAGCCAGGCGATGCGGTGGACGATGACCCGCGTCTTCCCCGAGCCGGCCCCGGCGAGCACGAGCAGCGGGCCCTCGGTGGTCGTCACCGCCTCGCGCTGCGGCGGGTTCAGGGTCGAGAGGTCGATCATCGAGCGGCGTGCACATGACACGACCGCGGGCGCGAGGACAAGACTTGACGCGAGGGGTCAGCGGAGCGCCGCGACCGCCGCGGCGAGGTCGGCGGGCCACGGCGCGCGAGCCTCGACGCGCGCCCCGTCGGACGGCCGCGGGAAGGCGAGCGACTCCGCGTGGAGCGCCTGGCGCTCGATGACCGGCGAGGGCACGCCGTACACGGGGTCGCCGAGCACCGGCCACCCCGCCTCGGCGAGCTGCACGCGGATCTGGTGCGTCCGCCCGGTGTCGAGGACGACGCGCAGGAGCGCGGCCCCGCGGAGCCGCTCCACCACCTCGAACGAGAGCCGCGCCCGGCGCGCCGACGCGACCCGCGTCGTGAACCGCCGCGGGTCGTCCGGGCTCCGGCCGTACGCCGTGTCGAGGGCGCCCGCGTCGGGCGGGGCGCCGGCGACGAGGGCGCGGTACTCCTTCTCGACCGCCCCCGCCTCGAACGCGCCGTGCAGCGCGGCGAGGGCGGGATCGGTCCGGGCGAGCGAGGAGGCACCCGCTCGTGTCGCGGTCGAGGCGGTGAGGCAGCCCCGGCGCGGCGCGGCCGTCCACGTCGAAGGCGCCGAGCCGGCTCGCGGCGCCGGCGACCGAGGGCGCGCCCTCCCGGGAGGGCAGCACCGGGAGCCCGGCCGGCTTCGCGACGACGGCGCAGTCGGCGTCGTCGTAGAGGAGGACGAGCGCGGGGCCGACCGCGGCGATCGGCCGGGCGGCCGGCAGCGCGATCTCCACCTCCTCGCCTCCGAACAGCTTCCGCTGGGTCGCGCAGGTCTTCCCGCGGATCCGGACCTCGCCCGCCGCGACGAGCGCGCGGGCGCGGTCGAGGGAGATCGACAGGGAGCGGGCGAGGAAGCGGTCGAGCCGCTCGCCCCGGTCCCCTCTCGGGACGATGAGACTGTGGGTCCTTGAATTCACCCGTCCGTGCCTCGCCGCCTGTTCGCACGCGGCGCCGTGCCGCGCAACCCCTTTCCCCGGGGTGCGTGGTAGCTTCGGCCGACACGCCCGGACCTCGAAGACCGGACGCGGGGGTTCGGATGGGCAGCCTGTCGGTGGAGATCAAGCTCGGGATCGCGGTCCTGCTGGCGTGCCTCCTCGCCGCCGTCGCGGGCGCGAAGATCGCCGGCGCCGTGTTCGAGCAGAATCTCGAGGACGCGGCGCTCTCGACGCTGCAGGGCGCCGCCGACGGGTTCGCCGCCCAGGAGCGGAGCGAGGTCGAGAAGCTCTCGACCACCCTCGACGTCCTCCTCGCGAACGACGAGCTGCGCGGCGCCTTCGTCTCGCGGGATCGGCGCAAGCTCCTCGCCGCGGCCGCCCCGCTGTTCCAGACGATGAGCCGGCGCGACCGGATCACCCACTGGTACTTCATCGAGCCGGAGCCCGCCCGGACCGTGTTCCTCCGCGTCCACCGGCCGGAGCTCTTCGGCGACCGGGTCGACCGCGCCACCCTCCAGAAGGCCATCGACACCCGCGAGCTCGGCGCCGGCAAGGAGCTCGGGCAGACCGCCTTCGCGCTGCGCGCCGTCCGGCCCTGGTTCCACGAGGGCAAGCTCATCGGCTACATGGAGCTCGCCGAGGAGATCGACCACTTCCTCACCGCGATGAAGTCCCGCACCGGCGACGAGTACGGCCTGCTCGTGAAGAAGCGGTTCCTGGACGAGCAGGCCTGGGCGCGCGTGCTCGGGCCCCGCTCCAACACCTGGAACGACCGGCCGGACGTCGTGGTGGTGGACACCACCACGTTCACCGAGGGGATCATCGACTACGTCGGGGACGTCGAGCGGATCCCCGACCGCGGCGAGGCGCTCGGGGAGGCGGTGCGCGGCGAGCGCGCCTACGTCCGGGGGATCTTCCCGGTCCGCGACGCGGCGGGGCGGAAGGTCGGGGGGCTCTTCGTGCTCCACGACTTCACGCGCCATCACGCCGCGCTCCGGGCCGGGCTCCTGCAGGCCCTGCTCGCGCTGCTCGCGCTGGGAGCCGGGACCGCCGTCGTCATCGCGCTCCTCGTGCGCCGGCTCGTGTTCGCGCGGCTCGCGCGGCTCCGTGAGCGGCTCGAGGCCCACGCCGGCGCGAACGCGCTGCCGCCGAGCCGCGTCGTCGAGCTCTCGAGCGAGGACGAGGTCGGGCGGCTCGAGGCGCTGTTCCTGCGCGTCCTCTTCCCCGGCCGCGGCCGGCCGGAGCCGGACGCCCCTGCGCCCCGGAGCGCAGGCGGCCGCGAATCGCTGACGAGCGTTGACGGCGCGCAAGGCGGCGCCGCGGCCCGGAGCGCATCCTCCCTTGGAGGCGGTGGCGCGCGTCGCGCCGCCGGGGAGCTGGGGGATGACGCGAGGATTCGGAGCCTGCGCTCGCAGGTCCCGACGGGCCGGCCAGCAGCCGGCCCGTCCACGATGTGCTCGTCGCGGTCCCCTTCCGGCACCGGCTCTCGACGAAGCTCTTCGGGATGAGCGCGGTGATCGCCTTGGCAGCGCTCGGCGGCGTCTGGTTCGCGGAGCGCCGGATGCAGCACGACCTCGTGGACCAGCTCGCGCGCTCGACGGGGCTCCTCGCCGAGGCGGTGCAGGAGACGGCGCAGGACGGGCTGCTGAAGCCCTCTGCGTCGCGCCACGGGTACGACGGCTTCGCGCGGGTGGCACGGCTCGACGGGATCGAGCGGGTGCGGGTGCTCGACAAGCGGGGCCGGGTCGTCTTCTCGACCGAGCCCGCCGACCTCGGCACGGTCATCCGCCTCGAGGGCCGGGCCTGCGCCGCCTGCCACGGCGACCGCCTGCGGCCCCTCTCCCGGGCGCCCGCGGCGGATCGCGCCGAGGTCCTCGACGTGGCGGGCGGGGGGCGCGCGCTCTCGCTGATCGCCCCATCCACAACGGGCAGACCTGCACCACGGCCGCGTGCCACGTCCACCCGCCCGGGCGGCAGGTCCTCGGCCTCGTGGAGCTGCGTGTCTCGCTCGGCCCGCTCGAGGCGAACGTGCTCGCGTTCCGCCGCGGCTTCGTCATGGTCCTCAGCGCGACGGTCGTGCTCCTCGCGGGGCTCCTCTACCTGTTCGGTCGCGCGGAGGTGGTCGAGCCGGTCGCCGCGCTCGTCGAGGGCACGCGCCGGGTCGCGCGCGACGACCTCGACGTGGAGATCCGGGTCGCGTCGCAGGGTGAGCTCGGGCTCCTCGCCGGCTCCTTCAACGAGATGACCCGCTCGCTGCGGCGGCTCGAGGACGAGCTCGAGGGGGTGATGCACGGCCTCGAGCACGAGGTGGAGGCGCGGACCGCCGAGCTCAGGGAGGCCCACGAGCAGCTCGTCCGGACCGAGAAGCTCTCGTCCCTCGGGAAGCTCGCCGCCTCCATCGCCCACGAGATCAACAACCCCCTCGCCGGCATCCTCACGTTCGCGAAGCTCGTCTCCCGGACGCTCGCGGACGGCCCGCCGGACGATGCGCGGCGGGCGGCGCTCCAGCGGAACCTCGCGCTCATCGAGCG
Organism: uncultured delta proteobacterium; assembly: GCA_963739565.1. GTDB lineage: Bacteria > Myxococcota > Myxococcia > Myxococcales > Anaeromyxobacteraceae > Anaeromyxobacter. Next base: position 190,927 of record CAVUBF010000005.1, read on the forward strand.
CGAGACCCAGCGCTGCTCGACCATCGTGAGGAACCTCCTCGACTTCGCCCGCGAGCGCCCCATGCAGCCCCGCTGCCTCGACCCGCGGGCGCCCCTCGACGAGGCCCTCTCGCTGCTCGAGGACCAGCTCAAGACCCACGACATCGAGGTCGAGCGCGACCTCGCCGCCGTCCCGGAGGTCGTCGCCGACTTCGGCCAGCTCCGGCAGGCGTTCCTCAACATCGCCTTCAACGCCTGCGAGGCGATGGGCCACTCGGGGCGGCTGAAGGTGACGACCCGCGACGCCGGAGACGCCATCGAGGTGGTGATCTCCGACACCGGCCCCGGGATCGAGCCGGAGCGGCTCCAGAAGATCTTCGACCCCTTCTTCACGACCAAGGAGAAGGGGACCGGCCTCGGGCTGTCGGTCGTCTACGGCATCGTCGAGCGGCACGGCGGGAAGATCTCCGTCGAGAGCGAGCTCGGGCGCGGGACCGCGTTCACCATCCGGCTCCCCGTCCCCGCCGCCGCGGCGGCGCCCTCCGCCCCCGCCGCGTAGAATTCCGGGGTGGGCCGCCCCCTCGTCACCCTCGACCGCGTGGACGTGCGCCTCGCCGGCGCGACCCTCCTCGAGGACGTGTCGCTCGAGGTGAGGGCGGGCGATGGGCTCGCCGTCGTCGGGCCGAGCGGCTCCGGGAAGTCCACGCTGCTGCGGCTGCTCCGCGGCGATCTCTGGCCCCACCCGGCGAGCGCGGGCCGGCGGCTGTTCCACGACGAGCACGGCCCGTCGGAGAGCCCCATCGGCGCACGGGAGCGCTTCGCGCTGGTGGCGCCCGAGGCGCAGGACGCCTACGTCCGGCACGACTGGGACCTGCCGGTCGAGGCGGTCATCCGCTCCGGCTTCTCCGGCGAGGTGTTCCCGCCGGAGGCGGCGACGCCGGCGCAGGCCGCCCGGGTGCGGGAGGTCGCGGCGCTGCTCGGGGTGCTGCAGCTGCTCGGCCGGCCGGTGCTCGAGCTCTCCCGCGGCGAGGCTCGGCGCGTGCTCCTCGCGCGCGCCCTCGCCCCCGCACCCGATCTGCTCGTGCTCGACGAGCCATGCGAGGGGCTCGACGTGGCGTCGCGAGAGGTGTTCCTCCACCACGTCTCGGCGGTGCTCCGCGGCGGGACGGGCGTGGTCCTCGCGACGCACCGGGAGGAGGAGCTCGTCCCGGAGATCGGGCGGGTGGCGGAGGTGAGCGATGGGCGCGTGCGGGTGAGGCCCCGGACCGCCAGGACCCCGACCTCGACCCCGACCTCGACCCCGACCCCGACTCCGACCTCGACCCCGACCTCGACCCCGACCTCGACCCCGACCTCGACCCCGACCTCGACCCCGACCCCGACCCCGACCCCGACCTCGACCCCGACCCCGACCTCGACCTCGACCGACGGTCCGCTCTTCACCGCCTCCCGCGTCACCGTCCTCGTCGCCGGCCGCGCGGTCCTCTCGGACGTCGAGTTCGTCCTGCGCCGCGGCGAGCGCGTCGCGGTGGTCGGCTCGAACGGCGCGGGCAAGTCCACCTTCCTCCGCCTCCTCGCGGGCGACGAGCAGCCGGCGTCGGGGACGATCGAGCGGCTCGACCAGGGCGCCCACGCGAACGCGTGGGACCTCCGCGCCCGGATCGGCGTCGTCTCCCCCGAGCTGCAGGCGCGCCACCGCTTCGACGCGACGGGCGAGGCGGTGGTGCTGTCCGGGTTCGAGGGGACGATCGGGCTCGACGGCGATCCGGGACCGGCCGCGCGGACCCGCGCGCGCGGGGCGATGGCGCGCCTCGGCATCTCCCACCTCGCCTCGCGGCACCTCCTCACCCTCTCCTACGGCGAGCTGCGGCGGCTCCTCCTCGCCCGCGCCCTCGCCCCCGGCCCCGAGGTCCTCCTCCTCGACGAGCCGCTCGCGGGGCTCGATCCGGCGGCGCGGGCGTGGGTGAACCGGACCGTCGCGGAGGCCTGCGACGCCGGGGCCGCCCTCGTGGTGGTGACGCACCACCGGGACGACCTGCCGCCCGGGATCGGCCGGGTGCTCGCGCTCGAGGGCGGCCGGCTCGGGCGGTAGCGGGGCTCGGCGCCGGCCCGCGATTTCCTTTCGCCGCCGTTCCTTGGCAGGATGCCGCCATGGCCGACTCGCGCCGCAGGCCGCCCCCGCCGGCGCGGCCCGCCTCTCCGGCTCGTCCCGCCGCCCGCCCGGCCGCGCCGACGCCGCGCCGCCGCGTCGTCGATCCGGCCGAGGCCCTCGTCGTGCCGCGTCCCGGCGTGCGCGAGATCACCGGCTCCGGGTACGTCGACACCGCCACCGGGACGTTCCAGCCGGCCCGCCCCCCGCCGCCGCCCACGATGTCGCGCCGCGAGTTCGAGTCCGAGCTCCAGCGGCTCCTCCGCGCCTACGCCGCCGAGGAGGACAACCCCGGCTCGATGCGCTGCGAGGGGTGCCGGCGCTGCGTCTCGTGCATGTTCTGCACGGACTGCGAGGAGTGCTTTCGCTGCACCCACTCGACGCGCTGCCGCTCCTCGACCCACCTCACGCACTGCGCCGACTGCACCGGGTGCCACGACTGCGCCTACTGCCTGTCGTCGGAGAACTGCACGCGCTCGAACTATCTCGTCCTGTCGCGCGGCTGCTCCGAGTGCTCGTACTGCTTCGGGTGCGTGGGGCTCGCCAAGGCGGACTTCCACATCCTCAACGTGAAGTACGGGCGCTCCGAGTACTTCCGGATCGTGAAGTCGCTCCAGGCCGAGCTCGGCCTTCCCGACTAGCGCTGCGCGCCCGCCGCCGCGCCTCTATGCTCACGCCGATGTCCGCCCCCGCCCTCGCCCGCGCCCTCGCCGGCCTCGCGCTCGTCGCCGCCGCCGCCCCGGCCTCGGCCGCGGGCCGCATCGTGGTCGCGCCCGCGGCGGTCCGCCCCGGCGACGCGGTGCTCGTCCGGGTCGAGTCGCCTCCCGCGGGCGGGCCACCCGTCGCCGGCAGCACGCTCGCGGGTCGGCCGCTGCGGTTCTGGAGCCACGGCGCGGAGTCGTGGGCGGTGGGGGCGCTCCCCATCGAGACGCCCCCGGGCCCCGCCTCCATCGAGATCGTCGAGAGCGAGCTCGACCAGGTCCGCTCGACCGCGACGGTCCAGGTGCTCGAGCCCGGCTTCCCGTCGAGGACCCTCCACGTCCCGCCGAGGTTCGTGACGCCGCCGCCGTCCGTGAAGGCGCGGATCGCCCGGGATCGGGCGGCCTTCGCCCGCGCCTACGCCGCGGTCCCGACCGGCGCGGCGCCGCCGCTCTTCTCCGCCTCCTTCGCCTGGCCTCACGCCGGCGCCCACGGCGGCCGCTTCGGCGATCAGCGGACCTTCAACGGCAAGAAGGAGAGCGTCCACTACGGCCTCGACATCGACGCGCCGCGCGGCGCGCCGGTCCGGGCCGCGAACGACGGCGAGGTGATCCTCGCCCGCGACTGCTACTACTCCGGAAAGACGGTCGTGCTCTGGCACGGCGCCGGCCTCTTCACCCTCTACTTCCACATGGACCGGCTCGACGTCCGCCCCGGCGTCAAGGTCCGGCAGGGCGATCGGCTCGGGATCGTCGGGCTCCACGGGGCGCTCCACCGGCCCGCACCTGCACTGGAGCGCGAAGGTCGGCGACCTGTACGTCGATCCCGAGTCGCTCGTGGGGATCGACTTCGTCTCGGGGACCGCGCCGCCGCGGCACCCCGGGCCGCCTCCCGACCGCGCGGGACCGCCACCCGAGGAGCCTCCGGTGGCCGCCCCCGGCGCGCCCGCGCCCACCGTCGCGGCGCCCTCCCCGGACGTGCCCCCATCCGAGCCTACGGTCGCCGCGCCTCCGCGATGACCTCGAGCATCCGCGCGAGGAGCGCCGGCCCGGCGGCGACGATGTCGCCCGACTCGAGCATCCGGTCGCCGCCGTCGAGGTCGGTGACCAGGGCGCCCGCCTCGCGGGCGATGACGATCCCGGCGGCGATGTCCCAGGGCTTGAGGCGCAGCTCCCAGAACCCGTCGAAGCGGCCCGCGGCGACGTAGGCGAGATCGAGGGCGGCGCTGCCGAAGCGGCGCACCGCCCGGGCGCGCCGGACGAACGCGCCGAACAGCCGGAGCGGATCGTCGTAGCGCTCGTGCACGTCGTACGGGAACCCGGTGACGAGGAGCGCGCCGCGCAGCTCGGTCCGCGCCGACTGGCGGAGCGGCGTGCCGTCGAGCGTCGCGCCCCGGCCACGGGCGGCCTCGTAGAGCTCGCCGCGCAGCGGGTCGAGGGTGGCGCCGGCCGCGAGCCCCGCGCCGTCGGACACCGCGACGTTCACCGCGAAGTGGGGGACGCCGTGGGCGTAGTTGGTCGTGCCGTCGAGCGGGTCGACGAAGAAGCGGAGCCCGCTTGCTCCCGTTCCGCTCGCGCCGGACTCCTCGGCGAGCACCGCCGCGCCGGGGAAGCGGCGGGAGAGGAACCCGAGCACCGCGGCCTCGCTCGCGCGGTCCGCGTCGGTGACGAGGTCGATGCCTCCCTTCAGCTCGATGGTCCGGACCTTCCCCCACCGCTCGCGAAGCACCTCGCCGCCCAGCCGCGCCGCCTCGACGCACGCCGCCCGAAGCTCGTCCACCTCCGCCACGTCCACCTCCCCGGGGCCGCGCGCCCCGCCGGCACTGTAACGGATGGGGCGCCATCGCGCAGGTAGGGTCGACTCCCACACGGACGCACCGTCTTGGTTCGCTTGCTTCACGTCCAGTCACCTCCCGTCCGGGGTTCGCGGTACACTCACCCGCGGCGGTCCCCCCACGCGGGGGATTGGGAGGAGGCAAGGTGGATCCGAACGACAAGATCCGCGGCGCGCGGGCGCCGCGGCGGACGTGGGTCGTGGCCGCGGCCGTCGCGCTCGCGCTCGCGAGCCCCGCGCGGGCGGCGACGAAGACGGCCGCCCCGAAGCCCGCGGAGAAGGCCCCGGCGGCGGCGGCGTCCCCGGCGAGGGCGACCTTCGTCCCCCTCCCCCCGCCGCCGCGCATGGCCTCGGCGTCCGCCGGCCGGGTCTCGTGGTTCGGCGGCTCCATCGGCGCACTCTCCGCGTTCGGCACCGGCACGTCGATCCTCGCGCAGATCGACTACGGCGTCCTCAAGACGCCGCCGGGTTGGAACCGGTTCGACCTCGAGCTCCACGTCCTCTCCTCCTTCGCGGCGCCCGCCGGCGAGAAGTCGCTCGGCGGCTCCGCGATGCCGCCGGTCGGCCCGGGGCCCATCCCGGTGAACGCTGGGCAGGAGAAGGTGACGTCGCTCCTCTTCCAGGTCGTCCCGACCGCGCGCGTCCTCTGGACCGCGACGCGGGGGGTGGCGTTCTTCGGCGACGGCGGCCTCGGGCTCGTGCAGACCTTCGAGTCCTACGACCGCTCCGAGATGTTCATGGGCCACTCCACCCACAACGAGTACGCGACGGGCTTCGTCCTGCACCTCGGCGCGGGCCTCGCCGCGGACGTGGCGCCGCGCTGGCGCGTCGTGCTCGCCCCGCTCGCCTTCGACCTGATGGTCGGCCCGAAGTTCTCGTCCTGGACGCCGACGCTCGGCGTCTCGTACCGGCTGTAGAGGACCCGCCATGAGAACCCTCGCCCTCGCCCTCCTCCTCGGCGTCGCCGTCTCGGGCTGCCGGATCAAGAAGGACCCGACCTACGACGCGGCCGCCGCGACCTGCGCCCCCGTCGCGCGTGCCTGCCTCAATCACTCCCAGTGCTGCTCGTACGCCTGCGTGGAGGGGGTCTGCATCGCGAACTCCACCGCCGGCGGCCTGTGCAAGACGAGCGACGACTGCAACTACACGCTGACGTGCGTCTCGGGGCGCTGCGTGCCGGGCTACACCTGCCAGCCGACCGCCGGGGACACCTGCACCTCGAACAACGAGTGCTGCTCGGGGAACTGCGTCGGCGAGAACACCTCGGCGTACCCGATGGTGGCCGGCCAGTGCGGGACCGAGACGGCGCCCACCGTCGAGCTGGGTGGCCCGTTCACGGTGCCGTACTACGCGACGACGACCCTCCACGCGACCGTCACCGACCCGGACGCCGAGGACGTCGTCTACTACGCGTGGGACGTGCAGTCCGCGCCCAGCGGCGGCGCCACCGGGTGGACCGGCACCGGCGCGAGCCCTTCGATCTTCCTTTCGGCGAAGGGGACCTACGTCCTCAGGGTCCGGGTGGTGGACGGCCTCGCCTCCCAGCGGAACCGGAACGCCTCGGGCACCGGAGCGGTGGTGCCGGTCCAGGACACGGTCACGATCGTCGCGGTGAACTACGCGCCGGTGGTGGACGCGGAGCCCACGCACGTCGCGACGACGACGGCGCTTCGGAACACCCCCATCACGCTCGCCGGCGCGGTGTCGGATCCCAACGGGACCGCGGTGTCGTGCGCCTGGTATGCGAAGCCTCACGGTCAGCCCGAGATCTCGACCCCCATCGTCAGCTACGCGAACTGTCCCGCGAGCCCGACGGTGAGCTACACGACCTCGGTCGACGGACCGGAGGGGGACTGGGACTTCCGCCTCGAGGCCTTCGACGGCGAGTACACGACGTCCGCGGTCCGCCGGGTGAACGTCATCAACGCCGCGCCCGTCGCCATCGCCTGCGCGTACGAGTGCGCGACGCCACCGGCGAGCGGCGTCCCGGGCCTCCGGGTCGGCAACCTCGGCCCGGCGCCGGGCACGGCGCCCTCCATCCCGCTCCACGGCTCCGCCACCGACGCGAACACCTCCGCCGGGATCGGCGACGTGGGCCAGACGCGGTTCACCTGGGAGTGGGTGCTCGACGAGAAGCCGGCAACCTCGACCCGCACCGTCGGGGCGATCCTCGGGTCGTCCGCCCTCTCGGGCGCGCACGCGCCGCCCTTCGACAGCGCCCTCGATCCAGACGTCGCCGGCACCTACGTCGTCCGGCTCCACGTCGACGACGGCTGGCCGGGCGGGAGCGACGACGCGACCGTCCAGGTCTACGTCGAGCCCTACCTGAGGCCGCTCCACCCGCTCGACGGCAACGGGCTCCCCAGCGGATCGGTCGCGGACGCCGCGTACCTCCACGCCGCCACCGCGGCGAGCGACCGCATCGTCTTCGTCGGCCGCAACTCGGTCATCGGCGACGGGCTCTGGATCCTCGACCCGGAGACGACCTGGAGCGGCGCGACGATGGTGAACGAGTCGCCCCGCTGCGTCGGCTTCACCCGCGACGGCGCCACCGCGATCATCGGCGGCACCGACGGGTTCGGGACGTCGAAGTGGGAGCGCGTGACGCTCTCCGGGCCCACCGCGAACGGCACGAACGCCTTCGGGACGGGCTGGACCGGGCTGCCGAACGACGTCGTGAGCACCGGCGGCAAGGAGTTCGTCGTGTCGAGCAGCGGCCTCGTCCACACGTTCGCGAACTCCGGCGTGGGCTCGACCACGACCACCGAGGTCCCGCAGTGCGACAACTGCACGCCGAGCCTCGCCGTCGTCGGCTCGCACGGCGCGGCGGCGACGGACGTCCTGTACCTGCTCACCGCCTCGGGTGACCTCCGGCGGTTCGACGTGACGAACCCCGGGCGCCTCGTCTTCAGCCCGACCTCCCCCGTCGCGACGGGCTCGTCCGATCTCTGGGTCTCCGCGCTCCACAACACGAGCAAGCAGGAGGTCGCCGTCTCGTCCGGGATGCTGCTCGACGCGACCGGCCTCGGCTCGACGACGGTCGCCGCCACGCTCCCGAGCTCCGCACGGTTCGTCGACACCGCCACGCCGTCGGGGGCCAGCGGTGCGCTCGTCGGCATCATGATCGGCGGCGACGGCTCGCTCGTGAAGCTCGACGGGTCGTACGCCGGCGCGGGGGCGCTGCGGGTCCCGCGCGTGGGCTGGCTCGGGACCGGCTACCCGCTCACGGCGAGGTGGGCGTTCGTCCGATCGGACGGGACCGTCCGCTACGTCATCCTGTCGGCGACCGTCGGGCCCGAGGTCCGCTGGTACCTCGCGAGGTATTGACGCCGCGCACCCTCCGTCGCGCTAGACTTCCCCCATGTTCAAGGCCCTCGCGGTCGTCCGCACGCTGTTCCTCGTGTTCATCGTCGGCTACGCCGTGCGCGTCCTGCCGTGGGGATGGTCACGCACGTTCGACGAGGAGTTCGCGCGCTGCACCGCGACGCGCGCCATCGCCATCCAGGCCGCCTGGATGGCGATCGCCTGGATCGCGTTCGACACGCTGGTGAGCTGGTGGCTCGCGACCCGCGCGACGAAGGCGCGGCTCGACGCTCCGAAGGGGGGCGAGCCTCCCTTCGCGCCGCCTCCCCGCGGCTGAGCCGGCCGGGGGCGTGCCGTGCTCGGCCTCGGCCCCGTCCTCACCCGCATCGCGTCCTGGCTCCACCGCCGGGACGTCACCGTCTGGTACGACCCGCTCTACCGGCTCCCCATCTCCGGGCTGGAGGCGATCGTCGGCCTCGAGCCGCGCCGCGCCGACTTCGCGGCCTGGTGGCTGCGCGAGTCCGGGGCGGTCCCGGCGCGCGGCTTCCGCCGGCCGCACCGGATCTCCTGGGAGAACCTCGCCCGCGTCCACGTGCCGGAGCTCCTCGACTCCCTCGGCCGCCCGGAGGTCGTCGCGTCGATCTTCGCCGTGGACCCGAGCGACGTGCCGGTCGACGAGGTCATGACCACCGTGCGGCTCGCCTGCGGCGGCACCCTCGCCGGCGCCCGCGAGAGCCTCCGGACCCGCGTCCCCGCCCTGAACCTCCTCGGCGGCTTCCACCACGCGGCCCCGGCCGCCGCCGGCGGGAACTGCCCGGTGAACGACGTCGCGGTGGCGGTCGCGACGCTGCGCGCGGAGGGGTACACCGGCCGCGTCGCCGTCCTCGACCTCGACGCCCACCCGCCCGACGGGATCGCGGCGTGCCTGGCCCGCGATCCCGGCGTCTGGATCGGGTCCATCTCCGGCTCGGACTGGGGGCGGATCGAGGGCGTGGACGAGACGGTGCTGCCGGAGGGGACCGGGGACGCCGCCTACCTCGACGCCCTCGGCGCCCTCGTCGGCCGGATGCCACGCCCGGGCCTCGCCTTCGTCCTCGCCGGCGGCGACGTCCTGGCCGGCGATCGCTTCGGGCGCCTCGGCCTCACGCTCGAGGGCGCCCGGGCGCGCGACCTCCTCGTCGCCGCGGAGCTCGAGTACGTGCCCACCGTCTGGCTCCCGGCGGGGGGCTACAGCCGGGGCTCCTGGCGCGTCCTCGCCGGCACCGGGATGGCGGTGGCGGCGGGCTCGCGCGACGAGATCCCGGCCTCGTACGACCCCATCGCCGCCCGGTTCGAGCAGCTCGCGGACGAGCTCTCGCCGACCGCGCTCACCGAGGTGGGAGAGCTCACCGCCGAGGAGATCGAGGAGGAGCTCGGGATCCGGCCGCGCCGCCAGCGCGTCCTCCTCGGCTTCTACACCGCGGGGGGGATCGAGCACGCGTTCTACCGCTTCGGGATCTTCGACCACCTGGAGCGGCTCGGATACCGGCAGTTCCGCGCGGCGTTCGACGCGCCGGGGGCCGGGGAGCGCGTGCGGATCTTCGGCCAGTCCGGCGGAATGGAGCACCTCCTCGTCGAGGTGGTGGTGGAGAAGCGGCGCGTCGCCGGCGTCGACGCGCTCTACATCCACTGGCTCTCGCTGCGGAACCCCCGCGCCGTGTTCAGCGACCTCCGCCCGCGCCTGCCGGGCCAGGACGTGCCCGGCCTCGGCATCTCCCGCGAGCTCGGGACCATGTTCGCCCTCATGGCGGCGCGCCTCGGCCTCGGCGCGGTGGTGTTTCGACCGGCCCACTTCCACACCGCGTACGCGGCACGCCACTCGTTCCAGTTCGTGGATCCGGACCGGCAGGGGCGGTTCGAGGCGCTCCTGCGCGACCTCGCGGGCGTGCCGCTCCTCGAGACGACGATCGCCATCGCCGAGGGCCGGGTGCGGATGAACGGCGCGCCCTACGCCTGGGAGGCGGACGAGATGGTCTACTGGCTCCGCGAGTCGCCGGCCGAGGCGGGCGAGGTGGAGCTCGAGCGCGACCGGGTCCGGTTCACGTACGAGCCCACGCCGGCGCGGGACGCTCCCGCCAGTCCCTGATCCCCTAGTTCGCGAGGATCCGGCGCAGCTCGTCCTCGAGCCCCCCGGCCTGGCCGCGCTCGTACCCGACGTGGACGGCCCGCACCACCCCGGCGGCGTCGAGGACGACCGTCGTCGGCAGGCGCGTCAGCTGGAGCCGCTCGGCCAGGGTCGCCCCGCCCTTGTCCCAGAGCACGGGGAAGTCCACCGAGGCCCGGGCGACGAACTCCTCCACGGCGGCGCGGTCCTCGTCGAAGGAGATGGCGTAGACCTCGACCCCCTCGGCGCGCCAGGCGGCGGCGAGCCGGTCGAGCTCCGGCAGCTGCTCCCGGCACGGCTCGCACCAGGTCGCCCAGAAGTCGACGACGGTGGCGCGGGCGCCTCGGGCCGGCAGCCGCACCTCGCGTCCGTCGAGCCCCTTCGCGCCGACGTCGACGGTCTTCCCCATGAGGGGTGACGCGTTCCAGGTGGTGCGGGGGCCGGCGCAGGCGAGCGTCGCGGCGACGGCGGCTGCGGCGAGGGCGGAGCGTCGCATGGGCCGGACATCATAGTCTGGGCGGGGCGTTCCTGCCCCCGACCTGATCTGGCGCAAGAAGGATCCACCCCCCCTGTGCGAAGGTCCGTGAACGCCGGGAGGGCCGGAATGCGAATCCGCAGATCATTCGTCGTCGTCACGCTCGCGCTCGTCGCCATCGCGACCGCACGGGCTGACACCATCGACGTGGACTCGACCACGCTGCTCAACGTCGCGAAGCAGACGCGGGGCGGGACGCCGGGTCAGCCGTTCAACCTCGACACCGCCGCGCCGGCCTTCGAGATCCTCTCGATCACCGCCCGCGACGTCCGCAACGGGTTCGCCGACGACCTCACGTTCGTCCTCAAGACCTGGGCGTCGTACGACATCGCGGACCGCCGCTGGGACAACGGCACGACCTCGAGCCTCACCGGGGACGTCACGAGCGGCTACGCCCAGGGCAGGTTCATCGGGCGCCGGCTCACGCTCCGGGTCGGACGCGAGATCGTCTCGACCGGCGTCGCGCGGACCATCCAGCTCGACGGCGGCGACGCCGTCCTGGTCCTGCCCGCGGGCTTCCGGGTCTCCGGATATGTCGGCGCGCCGGTGACGCAGCGGTTCGGGACCCGCTCCTCGATGGTCAGCTGGAACCCCGTCGGCGGCGATCTCGCCTACGGCGGCCGCCTCGGCTGGGGCCTCGCGGTCCCGGGCGGCGCGGGGCGCGGGCTCGACCTCGGCGCCTCGATCAACATGGTCGAGGATCACGGCGACCCGGTCCGCCAGGAGGTCGGGGTGGACGCGCGGGTGAAGCCCATCGACCCGCTCGTCGTCACCGCCTTCGGCGCCTACAGCCTGTGGGATCAGCGGACCTCCGAGGGCTCGGTGCGCGTGGCGGTGTCCGCGACGCCCAGGCTCCTCCTCGAGGCCGACTACCGCTACGTCGCCCCGGACCTCCTGCTCGCCCGCAACTCCATCCTCTCGGTCTTCTCCGCCGAGGAGCGGCAGGAGATCGGCGGCGGCTTCTCCTACGGGGTCACCCGCACTCTCAACGTCGGCGCCAACTACCACGCCCTCGTCGAGCCGGGCCGCGAGGAGGGCACGACCTTCATCGGCAACGAGGCGGACGCGAAGGTCGAGTGGCACCGCGGGAACACCCTCGCCGGCCTGGAGGGCTTCCTGCTCGACGCCCTCGACAACGGCTACGTCGGCGGCCGGCTCTTCGGCCGCCAGGAGATGGGCCGCGCCTTCGCGGCGGCCGACGTCCTCCTCCACTCCTTCCGCGCGCAGGTGAACGGCCAGGACTTCGCCTTCACCGGCGCGCTCACGCTCGGCTACGAGCTCCTCGGCGGCCTCTCCGCGGTGGTCTCGGGCCGCGCCGGCGTCACCCCGTTCATGGAGCAGACCTTCGAAGTCATGGCGAAGCTCGTGTACAACCAGACCTACCGGAAGACGGAGGTGCGGTGATGAAGACCCGGCTCCCCGTCCTCCTCCTCGCCCTCGCCGCCGCCTGCGGCTACAAGCCCGTGAAGGAGGCGTACCCGTCGTCGGTCCCGGCGTACGTCTTCCCGCACGCGACCCACGTCGACGCCGACGTGGCCTGCACCGCCTGCCACGACCTGTCGAAGGCGGCGAAGCTCGACCCGGCGGTCCGCCACGTGAAGCTCCCGGCGAACGCCACCAAGACGAAGCCCTGCGCCGACTGCCACGACACGGAGCCGAAGCTCGCGCTCCCGAAGCGCGAGCGCGCCTACCGGCTCAGCTTCTCGCACGCCGACCACCTGGCCCGGGTGAAGGACTGCAAGAAGTGCCACGTGAAGGTCCCGGAACGGGGCGACACCACGCCGGCGACGCCTCCGATGGCGTCCTGCACCGCCTGCCACCACCACCAGCAGGAGTTCGCCGACGCCCGGTGCAAGCCCTGCCACACGGACCTCAAGGGCTACAAGCCGGAGACGGCGTTCAAGCACGCCGGCAACTGGCTCGCGATGCACGGGGCGCTCGCGCGCCCGAGCGCCGAGAGCTGCGCCCAGTGCCACGACCAGACCTACTGCGCCTCCTGCCACTCGCCCGCGACCACGCCGGCGCGGCTCGAGACGATCTTCCCCGAGCGCGTGGAGCAGTCCTACATCCACCGCGGCGACTACGTCTCGCGCCACATGGTGGACGCGGCTGCGAACCCCGCGAGCTGCCGCTCCTGCCACGGCTCGCCGTTCTGCGACGCCTGCCACGCGGCGAACGGGTTCTCGCCCTCGGCGATCGGCGCGAAGATCCGGCCCGTCACCCACTCCTCGGGCTGGGTGAACACCGTCGATGGCGGCCGGCACAAGCAGGACGCCCGCCGGGACATCTCGTCCTGCGCCGCCTGCCACGACCAGACTGGCCCCACCAACACCTGCATCGGGTGCCACGGCTCGAAGTCCGGCGGGACGCGCATCAACCCGCACCCGAAGAAGTTCCTCGACAAGTTCAGCCTCTCGGACGTGTCGAAGAACGGCATGTGCAAGCAGTGCCACTAGCGGCCGCGGACGCCTGACGTTTCGGAGGGCCCGGTCGCGCCGACCGGGCCCTTCGTGTTTGCGGGGTCGGGGTCGGGGTCGCGGTCGATGCGGCTACGCTCGGGAAGAACCGATCCTCGGCGCAAACGTCGCGGACGGCTGCCTCACCCCCCCGTCGCCGCGGGGTGATGGAGCACCTGCACGACGAGCCCCTCCGGCCCCTCGACGTAGAGCGACCGCGCGCCGTCGCGGTGCGTCCGGGGGCGGGCGACGATGCGCGCACCGCAGCCGTCGAGGTGCTTCTCCCAGGCGTCCACGTCCTCCGCGCGCGGGACGAAGATGCCGAGGTGGTCGAGCATCCCGTTCGCCACCACCACCTCGCGCGCGCCGACCCGGTGGAGCGCGACGTCATCCGCGTTCCGGCGCAGGTAGACGTTCTCGGGATCCGGCCGCCAGGCGACCTCGTACCCGAGCACGCGGATGAAGAAGTCCTCGGCGGCGGCGAGATCGTGGACGCGCAGCGCAGCGTGGCGCAGCCCCAGGCAGGGAGGTCCGGTGACGGTCACGCCGGATCGGTAACCACACCCCGCCCTGCGCGCAGGGGAGTACGATTCCGTCCCGTGGCCGCCCTCTCCCCGGGAGGACCGCTGTTCCCGCCGGACCCCCCTCTCGCGCCGGGGCACGCCCCTCCGCGTGCGCGGACGCCCTCGACGGGCGCCCTCGCCCAGGCCGCCCTCGCGGTCGCCTGGATCGCGGCGCCCTTCGCGGGCGCCGGCACCGTCGGGTGGGCGGGCGGCTGGATCTACCTCGGGCTCCTCGTCTCCGGGCTCGCCGCGCACCAGACGTTCGTCTCGCGCCATGCCCCCGGGCTCCGCGAGAAGCGCGCCCGCGTCGGGGCGGGAACGGCGGCCTGGGACATCGCGTGGGTCGCGCTGTTCTGGCCGTCGATGATCGCCGCCCCCGTCGTCGCCGGGGTGGACGTCGTCCGGCTCGGCCACCTTCGGCTTCCGCTCGCCGCGGCGGCGGCCGGCGCGGCGCTGCTCGCCTTCGCCCTCGGCCTCTCCGCCGGGGCGATGGCGACGAACCCGTTCTTCGAGGGGACGGTCCGGCTCCAGCCCGGCCAGCGCGTCGTCGACCAGGGTCCCTACGCCCGGGTCCGCCACCCCGGCTACGCCGCCCTCGCGCTCTGGGCGCTCGCGACGCCGCTCGTCCTGCGCTCCCGCGCGGCGTTCGTCCCGGCCGCGCTCACCGTCGCGTGGGTCGTCCTGCGCACCGCCCTGGAGGACGCCTTCCTCCGCCGCAGGCTGGACGGCTACGCGGCGTACGCGAGGCGGGTCAGGGCGCGGCTCGTGCCGGGGGTCTGGTAGCGCGCGCCCGGGTCTCAGCGTCCGCCGAGCGCGGCGAGCAGCTTCCCCCAGATCCCGCCGAAGGCGCCGTTCGACATCGCCACGACCACGTCGCCGGGTCGCGCCGCGGCGACGATCGCAGGGACCATCTCGTCCACCGCCCCGAACGCCCGCGCGGGCAGGCCGGCGCGCGGCGAGGTCGCCCGTGACGGCGTCGAGGTCGAGCCGCTCGGCCTCCGGGACGCGGTCGGTCGGGGCCGGGCGCAGGAGGAAGACCTCCGCGGCGCCGGGCCAGGTCTCCCTCGACGCGTACAGCGCCTGGTGGAGGTTCCGCCGGCTCGTGTTCGACCGCGGCTCGAAGGCCGCGAGGAGGCGCGCGCCGGGGAAGGTGCCGCGGATCGCCGCGAGCGTCATCGCCACCGCCGCGCGGGTGGTGCGCGAAGTCGTCGACCACCACGACCCCGCCGGCGGTCCCGCGGACCTCCTGCCTGCGCTTCACGCCCCGGAAGGCGGCGAGCCCCGCCGCGATCTCCGCGGGAGAGAGGCCGAGGCGCGGTCGCCGCCGCGGCGACGCCGAGCGCGTTCTCCACGTTGTGGGCGCCGCCCACCGGCAGATGGACGTCGCTCAGCGCGCTTCCCGCGCCGGACGAGGGTGAACCGCGCGCCGTCGGCGCCGAGCACGAGCCCGCGCGCCTCCCAGTCGGCGCCCGGGCCGTCGACGGCGTAGGTCTCGACGGGCGCCCGCGAGCGGCGGGCGATCCGCAGGACGCTCTCGTAGCTCGCGCAGGCCGCGAGGAACCCGTCCGGCGGGAGGAGGTCCATGAAGCTGCTCGAACGCGCTCTCGTAGTGGGCCTCGTCGCGGTAGATGTCGGCGTGGTCGAGCTCGCAGCTCGTGAAGATCGCGGTGCGCGGCCGGTAGTGGAGGAACTTGGGCCCCTTGTCGAAGTAGGCGGTGTCGTACTCGTCCCCCTCCACGACGAAGTGTCGCCCCGCGCCGAGCCGGAAGTTCGAGTCGAAGTCGCGGGTGACGCCGCCGACGAGGAACGACGGGTCCCGGCCGGCGTGGTGGAGGAGCGCGCCCATCATCGCGGAGGTGGTGGTCTTGCCGTGCGTCCCGACGACCACCACGCCGTGGCGCGGTCCGATGAAGAGCTCGCCGAGCGCCGCGGGGAAGGAGACGTGCGGGAGCCCGCGGTCGCGCATCGCGGTCGCCTCGGGGTTCACCGCGCGCACGACGTTGCCGACCACGACGAGGTCCGGCCGCGCGCGGTCGAGGTTCTCCGCGCGGTACGGCGTCAGCACCTCGATGCCCCACCGCTCGAGCTGGGTGGACATCGGGGGGTAGACGTTCTCGTCCGAGCCCGTCACCTCGTGCCCCGCCGCCTTCAGCATCCCGGCGAACGAGCCCATGCCCGTCCCGGCGACGCCGATGAGGTGGATGCGCTTCACGTTGGACCAATCGATCACCGCGCGCTCCTCGTTGGACCTGGACTTGGGCCTGGTCTTGGACTTGGTCCTCGTCCTGGTCCTCGTCCTCGACCAAGAACCGTGTCCGGTCGAGCTCGAGGTCTAGGTCGAGGTCTAGGTCGAAGTCCAGGTCCACGT
This sequence comes from uncultured delta proteobacterium, assembly GCA_963739565.1. Classification (GTDB taxonomy): domain Bacteria; phylum Myxococcota; class Myxococcia; order Myxococcales; family Anaeromyxobacteraceae; genus Anaeromyxobacter. The sequence goes on from CAVUBF010000005.1 coordinate 206,955, forward strand.
CCAGGGCCAGGACCAGGGCTGGGTCGCTCAGTGATCCCCAGCGCCTCCGCCACCGCGTCGTGGAACCGCGGGCGGAAGGCGCGTATGGCCTCGTTCTCGCGCGAGGGATGGACGCGGTTCGTGAGCAGGACCGCGACCACCTCCCGCTCGACGTCGATCCAGAGCGAGGTCCCGGTGAACCCGAGGTGCCCGATCGCGCCCCGCGGCCCTTCCGGCCGAGGCGGGTGCCGAGGGAGGAGCCTTCCTCCGAGGGCGTGTCCCAGCCGAGGGCGCGCGTCGTGCCCGGGGTCGCGTCGCGGCGCGCGAACTCGGCGGCGGCGGCCGCCGGCACGACGCCGGGACGGCGGTGAAGCGCGTCGAGCCAGGCCTGGCCGAGGGCGGCGACGTCGCGCGCGGTGGAGAAGACGCCGGCGTGACCCGCCCCGCCGCCCATCGCCCAGGCGTTGTCGTCGTTCACCGCGCCCTGGTTCACCTCGCGCCGGTGCTCGCAGGCCTCGGTCGGCGCGAAGGCGCGCCCGGCGGCGCGCGCCGCGGCCTCCGCCGGGGCGAGGCCGTCGAGGAAGAAGGTGTCGGCGAGGCCGAGGGGCCCGAACACCCGCGCCTCGGCGAGCGCGGCGAGCGGCCCGCCCACGACCTCCTCGAGGAGGAAGCCGAGGGCGAGGAAGCCGGGATCGCAGTAGACGGCCCGCGTCCCCGGGGGCGCCTCGAGCGGCTCGGCGAGCACGGCCGCGCGGACGAGCGCCTTCCCGCGCGCGAAGGCGGGGGCGAGCGCCGCCGGCGCGGGGCGCTCCGCGGGGGGCCGGAACGCGGCCGACGCGACCGGATCGACCGCGGCGGCCTCGTAGTACGGGCGCCAGCGCGGCAGGCCCGACGCATGGGCGAGGAGGTGCCGGAGCGTCACGGCCCCCTTCCCGCCGGCCTCGAACCCGGGGAGGCGTGGCGCCACCGGCGCATCGAGCGCGAGGGCGCCGTCCTCCACGAGGCGCGCGGCGAGGGTCGCCGTCGCCATCACCTTCGTGAGCGACGCGACGTCGAAGAGGTCGTCCGGCCGGAGCGGGCGCGATGCCGGCGCGGGCAGCGCGCCGTGCACGCTCGCGTGCACGAGGCCGCCGCCGCGGAGCACGGCAGCCGAGAGGGCCGGCGCGACGCCGGCGCGGAGCCCGCTTTCGAGCGCGACGTGGACCGCCGGGAGGACCACCGTCATGACCTCACGCCCCCGGGCGGCCCGTCCACCCGTCGAAGAGGAGCCGCGGCGGACCCTCGTCCCCCGGCCCGGGCGCGACGAGGGTGACGCGGGCGCCGAGCGGCAGCGCGAGGTTCGCGTCCTCGTGCCCCACCGGCAAGCCCTCCACCGCGGGGACGCCCAGGCGCGAGGGCGGCCTCGCGCAGGACGTCGATCGCGAGGAGCCCGCCGTCGTCGCAGCCGGTGAACTGTCCGAGGGCGAGCCCGGCGACGCCCTCGAGGGCGCCCGCGAGCCGCAGCTGGGTGAGGCAGCGATCGATCCGGTACGGCTTCTCCCCCACGTCCTCGAGGAGGAGGATCGCCCCGTCGAGCCGGGGCGCGTACGGCGTCCCGGCCAGGTGCGCGAGGATCGCAGGGTCCCGCCGAGGAGCGGCCCGGTCGCCCGTCCCGGCCGGATCGTCCGCGCCGCGACGAGGCCGGCGCCCGGGGCCGGCACGTCCCAGGCGCCCGGGCGCGGCGCGATCCTCGAAGAGGAGCGCCTCGAGGTGGCGCGACCGCGTCGTCCGGCGCCCGACCGAGCTGGGTGACGACCGGGCCGTGGATGGTCACGAGCCCGGCCCGGTTGAGCGCGGCGTGGAGCGCGGTCACGTCGGAGAAGCCGACGACGACCTTCGGCCGGTCGAGGAGCGGGGCCGGGTCGACCGCCCGGAGGATCCGCATCGCGCCGTACCCGCCCCGCGCGCAGAAGATCGCGCGCGCCTCGGGGTCCGCCACCGCCTCGCGCCACTCCTCGGCCCGCCGGGCGTCGTCGCCGGCGAGGTAACCCTTGCGAGCGGAGACGTCCGAGCGCATCCGCGGCACGAGGCCGAGCCGCCCCGACAGGACCGCGAGCCCGCGCTCCAGGACGGCAGGGTCGAACGGACCCGAGGGCGCGACGACGCGGACCGGGTCTCCCCGGCGCAGCTTGGGAGGGACGATCACCGGGGCGAGGATAACGCCAACACCCCAAGAGGTCCCCTTTCGTGTCTCCATGGCCGGCCGCCGCGCCGTTCTGGTATTTTTCCGGCGCTCGAGCCCGTTGACCAGCCGTGACCGGGTACCCGGCGCGGACCCCGCACCCAACCGTTAGAAGAGAACGAGATTGGAGGGACCCCCGTGGCCCGTTCCCGCACCGTGAAGCCCGTCGCCTCGTCCCGGCCGGCGAAGTCCGCCCGCCGCCCGACCGCGAAGCCTGCCGCCGCGCCGGCGAGCGCCCCCGCGGCCACCCGCGCGGACGGCGCCGCGGCGGCCCGCCCCAAGCTCGAGGGCGAGGTCTTCTACCCATCGCCCGAGGTCGTGGCGCAGGCGCGCGTGAAGGACTGGGACGCGGTCGCCCGGCGCGCGGGCGAGGACCTGGAGGGCTTCTGGGCGGCCGAGGCCGAGGAGCTCGAGTGGTACCGCAAGTGGGACAAGGTCCTCGACGACTCGAACAAGCCCTTCTTCAAGTGGTTCAAGGGCGCCCAGACGAACATCGTCCACAACTGCCTCGACCGCCACCAGCAGCACCTGGCGCAAGAACAAGCTCTCGCTGGTGTGGGTGGGCGAGAAGGGCGAGGTCCGGACCTACTCGTACTTCGCGCTCAACCGCGACGTCTCGCAAGTTCGCGAACGTCCTGAAGGCGATGGGCGTCAAGCAAGGGCGACCGCGTCACCATCTACATGCCGCGCATCCCCGAGATCGTCATCGCGATGCTCGCGTGCCGCGAAGATCGGCGCCATCCACTCCGTCGTGTACGGCGGCTTCTCGGTGGACGCGCTCCAGGGGCGCATCGAGGACTCCGAGTCGAAGGTCGTCGTCACCGCCGACGGCGGCTTCATGAACGGCAAGATCGTCGAGCTGAAGAAGACCGTGGACGACGCGGTCCGCCGCTGCCCGACCGTCGAGACCGTCATCGTCGTGCAGCGCACCGGCCACGAGGTCCGCATGGAGGCCGGGCGCGACTACTGGTACCACGACCTCATGAAGCTCCCCCTCGCCGACGGGCGCGTGCCCGACCGAGGTGATGGAGGCGGACGACCCGCTCTACATCCTCTACACCTCCGGGCACCACCGGGAAGCCGAAGGCGCATCATCCACGCCCACGGCGGCTACATGGTCGGCATCTACTCGACGCTCAAGTACGTCTTCGACATCAAGGACGAGGACCGCTGGTGGTGCGCCGCCGATCCGGGCTGGGTGACCGGCCACAGCTACATCGTCTACGGCCCGCTCCTCAACGGCGCGACGACGTTCATGTACGAGGGGGCGCCGACCTACCCGTACCCGAACCGCTGGTGGTCGCTCGTCGAGAAGTACGGCATCACCATCCTCTACACCGCCCCCACCGCCATCCGCGGCCTGATGCGCTTCGGCGAGTCGCTGGCCGAACCGCCACGACCTCTCGACGCTCCGGCTGCTCGGCTCGGTGGGCGAGCCCATCAACCCCGAGGCGTGGAAGTGGTACCACCGCGTCATCGGCAAGGGCCGCTGCCCGATCATGGACACCTGGTGGCAGACCGAGACCGGCATGTTCATGATCACGCCCGGTCCCGACCCTGCCGCTCAAGCCCGGCTCCGGCGCGAAGCCCTTCTTCGGCCAGGAGGCGGAGATCCTCGACGACGACGGGAAGCCGGTGCCGGACGGCGAGGAGGGCTTCCTCGTCCTGAAGACGCCCGTGGCCGGCGATGATGACGCACCATCTACAAGGACCCCGACCGGTACGTGAAGCAGTACTGGACGAAGTATCCCGGGCAAGTACATGGCGGGCGACTCCGCCAAGCGCGACAAGGACGGGTACTTCTGGGTCATCGGCCGGACCGACGACGTCATCAAGGTCTCCGGCTACCGCCTCGGCACCGCGGAGATCGAGAGCGCCCTCGTCTCGCACCCGGCCGTCGCGGAGGCGGCGGTCATCGGCCTGCCGCACGAGGTGAAGGGCCAGGCCATCCACTGCTACTGCCTGCTCCGCCAGGGCTTCAAGCCGAGCGCCGAGCTCGCGGAAGAGGTGAAGGCGCACGTCGCGCAAGCACCTCGGCCCCATCGTCCGGCCCGGAGAAGGTGACCTTCGTCGACGCCCTCCCGAAGACCCGCTCCGGCAAGATCATGCGGCGGGTCCTCAAGGCGCGCGCCCAGGGGCTGCCCGAGGGCGACGTCTCGACGCTCGAGGAGTGAGCACCGACGACCGTCGCCTTCGGGCGACGGTCGTCGCGGCTGCCGCTCGCCCGCGCTCCGACGTACGAACGTCGGCCTCGCGTGCCCCGCCCGCCGCTCGAAACCCACCCTCGAGAGCCGCGTTCCGAGACATACTCCGCGCCGATGCCGTCCGGCTCCACCCCGCTCTGGCGACGCCCGCACGCGCAGCTCTACGCGCTCACGGCCCTCGTCTGGCTCATCGTCGTCGCGGTGCTCGCCGCGGCGTGGGAGGCGCTGCTCCCGTTCGTGCTCGCCGCGCTCGCCGCGTACGTCATCGACCCGCTCATCGAGCGGCTCACCCGCGCCCGGCTCGGGCCGCGGCTCGTGCCGCGCTGGGGCGCGGTCCTCGTCGTCTACGTGGTCCTCGCCGCGTTCGTGTACCTCCTCGCGGTCTCCATCGTCCCGCAGCTCTACCGCGAGGCGGTGCGGGGGCTCCTCGAGCTCCGGGAGTTCCTCGCCGGCATCGGCCCGGAGAAGATCGACGCCTGGGCGCGCTCCATCGACGCGTTCATGCAGCGCTACGGGATCCCGGTCGACGTCCTGCCGGGGGAGACGCGCTCCGGCGGCGCCCGGCTCCACGTCGACCTCGCCTCCGCCCTCGCCGACGCGATCCGGGAGGCGTCGACCTACGCCCGCGGCCGCGTCGGCGACGTCGTGAGCCTCTCGCGCACGCTCCTCACCGGCACCGTGACGACGATCTTCTTCATCGTCCTCCTGTTCATGCTCACCGCGTTCATGTCCATGGACGCGCCACGCCTCGTCCGGTTCGTGGAGTCGATCGTCCCCGCCTCCTGGCGGCAGGACCTGCGGCGGCTCCTCCACGGGATCGACGCGGGGCTCGCCGGCGTCGTGCGCGGGCAGCTCACGATCATGCTGATGAACGGGGTGCTCACGCTGGCCGGCCTCCTCGTCCTGCGCATCCCCTTCGCCTTCGCGCTCTCCGCGGTGGCGACCGTCCTCTACGTCGTGCCCATCTTCGGCACGATCCTCTCGTCGGTCCCCATCGTCCTCCTCGCCCTCGCGGCGGGCGGGACCGGGAAGGGCCTGCTCGCCCTCGGGTGGATCCTGGTCATCCACGCCCTCGAGTCGTACGTCCTGAACCCGAAGATCATGGGCGACGCCGCCCGGATCCACCCCGTGCTGATCGTCCTCGCGCTCGTCATCGGCGAGCGGACCCACGGGATCGTCGGCGCGCTCCTCGCCGTGCCCGTGGCGAGCGTCGTCGTCGCGGTGTTCCGGTTCCTGCAGCGCAAGCTCGCCGAGCTCGACGAGCGCGCCGCCGCGATCCCCCGAGAGCCCCCTCCACCGGAAGCGGCCCCGTAGCGCCGCCGAAGTCACCACGAAAGGAACCGTCCATGAGAATCGCCCCTCGCTCTCGCCGTCGCCGTCGCGCTCGCCGCGCTCCCGGCCCTGCCGCGCGCCGCGGACGCGAACGGGAAGCCCGGCCAGGCCACCCCGCCCGGCCAGGCCACCCCGCCCGGCCACCCGCCCGTCGCCGCCCCGCCGAAGCCGCTGTCGCCCGCCGAGACGGAGAAGACGCTGTACGGCGTCGGCCTCGCCGTGGCGAACAGCCTCGAGGTCTTCAACCTCTCGCCCTCGGAGCTCGAGACGGTCCTGCGCGGCGTCCGGGACGGCGCGGCCGGCAAGCCCAAGGCCCAGCTCGACGCGAAGCTCCAGCAGCAGGTGAACGAGCTCGCCCGCGCCCGCGCCCCGAAGTCCGCGGAGAAGGCGGCGGCCCGCGAGAAGGAGACCGGCGCGGCCTATCTCGCCAAGACGTCGAAGGAGAAGGGCGCGAAGAAGACCGCCTCGGGCGCCATCGTGATCACCGAGAAGGAGGGGACGGGGGCGAGCCCCACCGCCGCCGACAAGGTGAAGGTGAACTACACCGGCACGCTCGTCTCCGGCCGGGTCTTCGACAGCACGGCGCAGCGCGGCCCCGCCGAGTTCCCGCTCGGGAGCGTCATCAAGTGCTGGACCGAGTCCCTCCAGCTCATGAAGGTCGGGGGCAAGGCCAAGGTCGTGTGCCCCTCCGAGATCGCCTACGGCGCGGGCGGCAACGCCGGGATCCCCGGGAACGCGGTCCTCACGTTCCAGATCGAGCTCCTCGACATCGTGAAGTGAGCGTCGAGTGATCGTGGGACGCGCCGCCCGCTTGCGGCGGCGGCGCGTCCGGTGCATTCCTGGGAAACGAGCGCTCGGGGGTGGATCATGAGGCGGAACAACAAGGCGGTCGCGGTCGCGGTCGGCGTCTTCGTCCTCGCCTGTTTCCTCCTCTATGTCGGGGTCTTCCGCGGTGACCGCGGCGCGCCGCCGGCCGCGCCGGCCGCGCGTCCCGAGGCGGCTGCACCGACGATTCCCGGCACGGCCGTGACCCAGGGTCCGTCCGCACCGAGGGGCGAGCCCCGGGCGAAGGCCACCAAGCCGGGGACCCCCCAGGCGTCGCGCGCCGGAGCGCAGCCCACCTCGGCGCCTGCGGTCGCCCGGAGCAGCGCCGCGCCCGCCAAGAAGGCGGCGGCCCCGGCGGTGACGGCGGCTGTGAAGGCCGCCGTGGTCGCGCCGGTGCCCGCCGCGAAGGAGCCCGAGGTCGCCGCGGCGCCGACCCCGACCCCCGAGGCCGCGCCCTCGCCCGGCCCCGCCGCGGCGGTGGCTCCCGCCGAGGCCGCAGCGGCCGCGCCGGCCGATGCGACGGCGAGCGGCGAGGCGGAGGACGAGGAGAACGGCCCGAGCGGCGCCATCGCCGGGATCCTCCTGGACGGCCGCGGCGTGCCGCTCGCGACGACGTCGGTGCTGGCGGTCGCGGCGAACGGCGCCGACGCGCGCGAGACCGTGACCGACGACGAGGGCGCTTTCCTCCTCCCTGGCCTGCGGCCCGGCCGCTACGCGGTCTTCCCCGGCTTCGGGACCCCGCTCACCTCGCGCCTCGGCGTGAAGGGCGTGACCGTGAAGTCCCGCCACGTCGTGGAGGTCTCGTTCTCCGAGGCGCGCGGCTCAGGCGCCGTGCGCGTCACCTCGGTGGGCGACGACGGCCGGCCCACGGACGCGCAGCCGATCCTGATCGCCGACGCTCCGCGCGAGGCCGGCGGCTTCGGGTCGCTCCTCGCCGCGGACGCCCTGTTCCTGCCCGAGCCCGGCGAGCGCCGCGGCCTGATCCGCTACGTTCCGCCCGGGACCTACCGGGTGGTGCTGCTGCGCGGCGTGAACGATCCGACGCTGGCCTCGCCCCAGTCCGTACGGGTCGTCGGGGACCGCGAGGTGGGCGTCACCGTCCACGTCGGCGGGACGGCGGTCCCCCGCGGCTAGGTCGCGGCTGCGACGTTCGGTTGCGCGCCGGCGCGTGCCGCGGCAAGATCGCGGCATGCCCGACGATCTCGTCCTCTACGGCAACGACAGGTACACGAGCCCGTACGTCTTCTCCGCCTTCGTCTCCCTCATGGAGAAGGGCGTCCCGTTCCGCCTCGAGGTGCTCTCCCTCGAGCGGAAGGACCACGAGCGGCCGGAGTACGCGGGCCCGTCGTTCACGGCCAAGGTCCCCGCGCTGCGGCACGGTGACTTCTGGCTCGCGGAGTCCTCTGCGATCGACGAATACGTCGAGGACGCCTTCCCTCCCCCCGGTCACCCGCGCATCTACCCCGAGGACGCGCGGGCCCGGGCGCGGGTCCGCATGGTCCAGGCGTTCGTGCGGAGCGACCTCGGCCCGCTCCGCGCCGCGCGCCCCACCTCGACGATGTTCCTCGGCGAGCCGGCCGCGCCCCTCTCCGCCGAGGCGCGGGCGTCGGCGGAGAGGCTCTTGCGGTTCGCGGACAGGGTGCTGCCGGCCGGCGCGGCGGCGATCGGCGGGACCTTCTCGCCCGGCGACGCGGACCTCGCGCTCATGCTGCAGCGGCTGGTGGCGAACGGCGATCCCTGCCCGGACCGGCTCACCGCCTACGCGCGCGCGGTCTTCGCCCGCCCGTCGGTCCGCGCGTGGCTCGCGAAGACGACGTGGCGGGAGAGCTGACGCTCAGCGCAAGCGCTTCCAGTACAGCAGCTCCGCGACGCCCGGCAGGACGAGCCCCGGCAGCGGGCCGACGCGGGCGTACCCCTCGCGCTCGTAGAACCGGATCGCGCCGGCGTTGAAGTCGGAGACGAGGAGGAAGGCGTGGGCGGAGTGGCGCGCCGTCTCCGCCTCGAACGCCCTGAGCAGCGCGAGCCCCGTGCCGCGCCCCTCGCCGCCCGGCACGACGGCGATGAGCCTCAGGTAGCCGCCGAGGGCGAGGGTGCCCGCCGGCAGGAACCACGCGAGGCCGCGGAGCACGCCGGCCTCCTCGGAGACGAGGAGCGACTCGCCGCGTCCGGCCGCCGCCTCGAGGGCGCGGGTCAACCCGCCGGCGTCGCGCCCGTAGCGCACCATGAGCGGCAGCGGCGCGAGCGCGGCGGCGAGGGCGGGGAGCTCGTCGCGGGCGAGGGGGCGGACCGGCACCCCGGCATCCTACCGGGCGGATGGCGTCCCCGCGACGGAGTTCCCCGTGAAGCCTGTCAGGCAGCCGTGACCCGCGACCTCCCTCTCCCCTCCGGGGAGAGGGCCGGGGAGAGGGGGCCCCGCTCACGGCCTCGGAAGGAGCGGCACCGGCTCGAGGCCGTCCCAGGTCCGGAGCGTCGCCTTCTCCCCCGGGCCGAGGTCGAACCAGACGCGCGCCTCTGCGCCCTCGTCCTCGCGCCCGAGGAGCGCCGCGCCCTCCACCGCCACCTCCAGGCCGGCGGCGGGGAGCGACACCGTGAGGCCGGCGATGAGCTCGGCCCCGTGGTTGTGGACCTCGGCGGAGCCGTCGGGGCGGTAGACCACCTCGACGTCCCCGAGGGCCCTCAGCCGGTCCCCCGCCTCCGCCCAGGCGAGCGAGGCGAGCCGCCCCGCCCGGACGCGGGCGGCGACGCGGGCGAGGGCCGCGTCGAGCACCGGATCGATGACGAGGGCGCCCCCGCGCTCGACGACGAGGAGCCGCGAGAGCTGGTCCGCGGAGCGGGTGGTCCGGGCCGACGGCCCGAGGTAGGTGTGCGCGACGAAGAGCCCGCGCTCCGCCTCGAGCCGGGCCAGCTCCGCGTCGGAGAGCGCCCCGGCGAGCTCCCCCGGCGCTGCGTGGAACATCGACGACCGGAACACCCAGAGCCGCGGGTCCTGGGGGAGCGGGAAGATCGCCGGCCGGGCCACCGCCGGATCGCCGCCGAGCTGGTTCACGATCCGGACGCCGCCCTGGCCGTCGATGTCCCCGGCCGCCCAGACCCAGGCGACGCCGGCGTCGGCGAGCAGGTCGCGCACGCCCCAGGGCGCGTCCGTCCCGGCGCCTCGCGACGACACCGCCTCGCAGTTCGTGTACGGCTGGTGGTCGATCCAGGTCCGCGGGCGCCAGGCCGCGGCCGCGCCGAGCCCGGACCGGACCGCGTCGCGGTCGTCGCGCTCGGGCGTGATGGAGTGGAGCGCCACCTCCGACCCCGCCGTCGCCAGGTCGTCGGCGAGGAGGCGCACCTCCGGATCGTCGAGGGCGCCCCGGTTCGCGTGGACGAAGAAGGTGCGCGTGACCCGCAGCCCGCGACCGAGCACGCCCGCGCCGATGCCCCCCGCCGCTCGCGGATCGGAGCTCCCCCACAGCACCGCGCGCAGCGCGTCGGGGTCGGTCCGGTCGGCGTGGTCGGTGAGGACGATCGCAGCGCGCGCGCCCGCCGGCCATCGCTCGAGCACCACCGGGCGAAGCGGGGCCGCGTCGCCGAGCGGGTAGAGGGTCGCGCGGGCGACGTCCTCGTCCCCCGGGAGCCGCGCCACGCCGCGCACCGGCCGGCGGACCTCCAGCGCCGCCCAGTGGACCTGCTGCGCGTCGCCGCCGTCCTTCGACTCCGCGTCCTTCGATTTCGCGTCGCCTGTGGCGACGCTCCGCTCAGGACGAACGGACCCTGCGGCGTCCTTCGACTCCGCGCCGCCTGCGGCGGCGCTACGCTCAGGACGACCGGATTGGAGCTCAGGACGAGCGGACGGGAGCCGGTCGAGGCAGGTCTCGTAGGTCGAGAACGGCCGCTCGTCGGCGTCGTCGAGGAGGAGCGCCACCCGGACGCCGCCCGGCGCCGGGTCGACGCGCGCGCCGACGAGCCCGGGGCCGCCGGCGAGGAGCGCCGGCCCCGCCGCGACGAGGACCGGCGTCCCCCGCCCGGCCCGGACCGTTCCGTGGAGCGGACCGAACGCGAGGTCGCGGCCGACGGCGCGGGGCGCGCCGCGCCAGCCCACCACGACCGCCGCGCGCTCGAGCGACGCGGGGACGCGCCAGCGGAGCGAGGCGTCGAGGACGACCGCGCCGCCCTCCGCCGGGACCAGCCGGACGAGCGCGTCCACCTCGGCCGTCGACGCCGCTCCCTCGAGCGTCCCGTCGGGCCGGCTGCGCCACGCGAGCGGGGGCGCCACCGCGCCGCCGGCGGTCCGGAGCTCGACGCCGAGCTCCACGGCGAGCGGCCGGCCACCGAGGGGCACCTCGATCGCCGGCGCGGCCGTGAGGGCGAGGGCCAGGCAGGCGAGGGCGTGCACCCCGCGAGGATGCCGGTTTCCCTGCGCCGATCAAGAGGGGGTGGCCGGGACGGGATCAGCGCCCGCGTGCGCCCTGCTCGCACTCGGGGCAGAGGGGCCCCGGCGCCTCGATCCCGAGCTGGTCCTCCAGGTAGCGGTGGAGGGGGTGCCAGCCGCCCTCCTCGTCCTTCATGCGCCCGCACCCCTCGCAGACACGCATGAGGCCCCGATCGCCGAGCATCGCGTTCAGGTCCTCGAGCGCCAGGATCGCGTAGGTCGCGCCGCCGTGCTCGAGCGGCCCCGCCGAGGCGAGCAGGTGGAGGTCGCCGTGCTCCTCCCCCTCGCCGCGGAGGACGAACCCGCGGTCGCGGACGGTCTCGCCCTGGAGCGCGCGCTCCGCGGCGCGGCGGAAGGCGCAGCTCCCGCAGCGGAGCGACGACCCGCAGCCACCCGGCGCGCGGGAGTCGACGCAGGCGAGGGCCTCCCCGAGCAGGACCCCCTCGCGCGCGCCGAGGAGCCGCCGCGCCGCCGCGTTCGCGCAGACGACGCGGAGGCCGCCGTCGGCGACGACGGTCGGCACCGGGTGCGCGTCGAGGGTCGCGGCGCACAGCTGGCGCGGGGTCCCCCGCGGCACCGGCGCCCCTCGCGCGGGGTTGGAGCGGGGGGGCGGCATCGGGCGCGGGGCGGAGTCCTTCACGTCAGCCCTCGACGGCCCGCTTGAGCCCCTGGGCGAGGTCGTTCAGCGCCTTCGCCTCGGTGGCGACGGCCTGGGTGGAGGACATCGTCTCCTGGGTGGCGAGGTAGATCTCGTTCATCGCCTTGAGGACCTGGTCGATGCCGTGGTCCTGCTGCTGGGCGACCGTCGCGATCTCCTGGGCGGCCTGCGAGGACTCCCGGAGCGCGGTCGCGAGCCGGCGGATGGTCTCGCCCGTCCCCGAGGCGACGGTGGCGCCCTGCTCCGCGCGCCGGACGCCCACCTCCGCGGCGGTCATGGCGGCGAGCATCGCCTTGTGGACCTCGGCGAGGATGCCCTTCACCTGCACCGCCGCGCGCTTCGCCTCCTCGGAGTGGGAGCGCATCTCCGCGACCACCTCGGCGAAGCCGCGCGCGTCCGGCCCGGCCTTCGTCGCCTCGGCGGCGGCGCGGTCCGCGAGCTTCTGCGAGCGCTCGGAGATGTAGTTCACGACGGACGCGATCTCGAAGATGTCCCGCATCCGGCTGTTGAGCGCCTCGATCCGGCCGGAGAGCGCCCGGACCTCGTCGGAGAGCTTCACCATCTCGCCGAGGGAGGTCTCGACGGCGGAGAGCCCCTCCACCGACGCCCGCTCGCCCTTGCGGGCGAGGCCGATCACGGTCTCGGCCGTCAGGGCCGCCTTGGTCGCGGTGTGGCCGAGGTGGCCCATCGTGGCGGTCGTCTCCCGCACCGAGGCGGCGGTCTCCGCCGTCATCGAGGAGAACGACGACACCGTGGAGAGGAGCGCCTGGGCGGCGGTGAAGAGCTCGGAGGCGGTCCGGTCGTAGCCGTCGCGGCGCGCGAGCTCGAGCTGGACGGTGTTGTCCTGGCTGCGGCCGGCGACGAAGGCGAGGACGCCGAGGAAGAACGGGGCGGTGTCGATGATCCAGAGGAGGGGCGACGCCGCCTGCGCCTGCGCGAGCGCCGCCAGGCTCAGGCCGTACCCGCGCGTGAACGCCTCGATGATCGTCCCGATCACGGGGAAGCCGAACCCGAACATCGCCCCGTAGATGGCGAATCTGCGCGCGTGCATGGAGTCCCCGTCCCCCCGGCGAGGGGCCATTCTGCAACAGGCCGGGATCTCCCGCCAGTACGGTCCGCCCAGGCACCGTGCTGTGAGGTCGCACGGGGCGCCCGCCGGGTGCCCGGCGCGGGTGGATGACCACCCCGGGTCGCGGCGGCAGCCGCCCCGGCGCGCCGGCGCGCACCTGCTCGACGCACGGTTCCGCGCGCCCTGCGCCGCCCGGCGCTGCCGTCCGGCGACGACGGGACGCCGGTCGCCCGGGCACGCGGCTCGCACTGCGCCCGCCCGCATGGAAGACCTGCGCGTCCCGAAGCGGCGAGTCGCCGCGGAGGCGCTCCTCCCCGGGGGCGATGCCCGCCGGATCACGCTGTTCCTCGCCGGCGCCGCCTCGCACCACGCCGGCCCCGAGCGCGCGAGCGACGTCCTGAACGGACGGGACGAGTTCGTCCCGGCCTTCGACGAGGACGCCGGGGCGATGACCTTCCTGAACCGCGCCGGGCTCGCCGCGGTCCGCGTCCCCGGCCGCGAGGTGGAGGACGACGGCGCCGAGCTCACGCTCCCGACCGAGCACGAGGTGGAGGTGGTGCTCCAGGGAGGGGCGACGCTCCGCGGCCTCGTCTCGTACCTGCGTCCCGCCGACCGCTCGCGCCTCGTCGACTTCCTGAACGAGCCCGAGCCCTTCTTCCGCCTCCTCGAGGAGCACGCCGTCGCCCTCGTCAACAAGCGCCACGTCGTCCGCGTCGTCCTCGCGAAGACCTGACCATGCCCCGACTGGACCCGTTCATCGATAGCCTCTTCGCCGAGTCCGCGTGCGAGCTGACCCTGGAGAGCGGGGTGGGCGCCGTGCTCGCCGCCGCGCGCGGTCCCGTCCCGCTCATCCGCCAGCCGCTCACCGCCCAGCAGGTGGTCGGGGCGGTCGCGGAGATCGTCCCCGCCGACCAGCGCACGGGGTTCCCGCGGCCCCGGGCCTCACCGTGTTCCCGTACCTGTCGCCGTCCGGCGACGGTGGAGGTCCGGCTCGAGGTGCAGGACGGCGCGGTCAAGGTGGTGGTGGTGCCGCGCACGGGCGACGGGCCTCCCGCCCCGGCGCCGCCCTCGAGGAGTCCGCCGCTCCCCGGCGCCCGCGCCGGCGCCCGGCCCCGCCGCGCGCCCCGGCGACCCTGGAGGCGACCCCCGCGCCGGCCGCGACCCCCGCGCCCGCCGCGGCACGGTCGCCCCCGGCGTCGCGTCCGGCCGACGGTCCGCGCCGGCGGCGACGCCGCGCGACCGCCATGGAGGCGCTCCTCGACGCGATGCTCGCGCGCCGCGCCTCCGACCTGCACCTCTCGGCGGAGTGCCCGCCCATCTTCCGCGTGGACGGCGACATGCGGCCGGACGCCGACTACGGCGCCCTCGGCTCCGAGCGGCTGAAGGAGCTGCTCTGGGCCATCGCGCGCCGAGAAGAGCCGCGAGGAGTGGCACGCCCGCAAGGACACCGACTTCGCCCACGAGACCCCGGCGGCGCGCTTCCGCGTCAACGTCTTCGCGGACCGCAACGGGCATCGGCGCGGTGCTCCGCGCAGATCCCGAACGAGATCCTCACGGCCGAGAAGCTGGGGCTCTCGCAGCACGATCCTCGACCTCTGCTTCCTCACGAAGGGGCTCGTCCTCGTCACCGGCCCGACCGGCTCGGGCAAGTCGACGACGCTCGCCGCGCTGGTCGACTACATCAACCGGCAACCGCGACGACCACATCATCACCATCGAGGACCCGATCGAGTTCGTGCACCAGAACAAGACGCTGCCTCGTGAACCAGCGCGAGGTCGGGCTCCACACCGGCTCCTTCAAGCACGCGCTCCGCGCGGCGCTCCGCGAGGATCCCGACATCGTCCTCGTCGGCGAGCTGCGCGACCTCGAGACCATCGCCATCGCCATCGAGACCGCCGAGACCGGCCACCTCGTCTTCGGCACGCTCCACACCACCACCGCGCCGTCCACCGTCGACCGGATCATCGACCAGTTCCCGGCGGACCGGCAGGCGCAGATCCGGATGATGCTCTCCGAGTCGCTCAAGGGCGTCATCGCCCAGACGCTCTGCAAGAAGATCGGCGGCGGCCGCGTCGCCGCGCAGGAGATGCTGCTCGTGCACGGCCGGCGTCTCGAACCTCATCCGCGAGGGGAAGACCTTCCAGATCCCCTCGATCATGCAGACCGGGCGCGCCGCCGGGCATGGTGACGCTCAACGACGCGCTCCTCGAGCTCGTGCGCAAGGGGCTGGTCGAGCCGCGCGAGGCCTACGCGAAGTCGGTCTCGCGCTCCGAGATGCGCGCCGCCCTGGAGCGGCTCGGCCACAAGGTCGACGTCCAGCGGGGTGAGCGGGCGGGCTCCGCGGGCGGGCGGGAACGCGGACCCGACGAGTCGGACGTGTTAGAAACGGCGAACCTTCCTCCGCTCCGCCTCGCGCCCGAAGGCGCGAGGCGTCGGTCGATGGTACGCGGCCCCGCGCGGAACGCGCCGGGTGCGGCGAGCCGTCCCGCCGCCATGCCGCGCATCCCTCGCGGCGGCGCCGCTGGCGCGCCCGCGCGTCGCGCGGTAAACCAACGTCGCCCATGGCCGCTCCAGCACCGTCTCTCGGCGAGGCCCCGCTCGCCGCGCTGCTGCCGCCGCCGGACGAGACGCTCCCGCCGGACGCGGTCCTCGACCGCTTCGTCTCGTGGGTCGCGGCGTCCGGGCTCTCGCTCTACCCGCACCAGGAGGAGGCGATCCTCCAGCTCCTCGACGGCGCGCCACGTCGTCCTCGCCACGCCGACCGGCTCGGGCAAGTCGCTCGTCGCGACCTTCCTCCACTTCCAGGCGATGGCCGCCGGGAAGCGCTCCTTCTACACCTGCCCCATCAAGGCGCTCGTCAACGAGAAGTTCTTCGACCTGTGCCGCCTCTTCGGCCCCGAGAACGTCGGGATGATGACCGGCGACGGCGCGGTGAACCGCGACGCGCCCATCGTCTGCTGCACCGCCGAGATCCTGATGAACCTCGCCGTGCGCGAGGCGGAGCCGCGCGTCGACGCGGTGGTGATGGACGAGTTCCACTACTACGGCGACCGGGAGCGCGGCGTCGCCTGGCAGGTGCCGCTGCTCGCTCCTCGAGGAGACCCGCTTCCTGCTCATGTCCGCCACGCTCGGGCGACACGACGGGCATCGAGGCGTCGCTGCGCGGAGGTGACCGGCCGCGAGGTGGCGGCGGTCCGCACCGCGGACCGGCCGGTGCCGCTCGACTTCGAGTACCGCGAGACGCCGCTCCACGAGACCATCGAGGAGCTCGTCTCGGCCGGCAAGGCGCCCATCTACCTCGTCAACTTCACCCAGCGCGCCGCGGCGGAGCAGGCGCAGAACCTCATGTCGGCGAACTTCTCCTCGAAGGAGGAGAAGGCGCGCATCGCCGAGGCGCTCCGCGGACGCCCGCTTCGACTCGCCCTACGGCAAGGAGCTGCAGCGCTTCCTGCGCCACGGGATCGGGCTCCACCACGCCGGGCTCCTCCCGCGCTACCGGCTGCTCGTCGAGAAGCTCGCGCAGGGCGGGCTCCTCAAGGTGGTCTCCGGCACCGACACCCTCGGCATGGGCGTGAACATCCCCATCCGCACCGTGCTCTTCACCCAGCTCTGCAAGTTCGACGGCGAGAAGACCGCGATCCTCTCCGCCCGCGACTTCCACCAGAATCTCCGGGCGCGCCGGGCGCAAGGGATTCGACGAGCGGGGCTACGTCGTTCGCGCAGGCGCCCGAGCACGTCATCGAGAACAAGCCGGCTCGTCGAGAAGGCGAAGCGACCGGGAAGAAGGCAGGTGAAGAAGCAGCCGCCGCAGAAGGGCTACGTCCCCTGGGACCGGAACACCTTCGAGCGGCTGCGCGAGAAGGACCCCGAGCCGCTCGAGAGCCGGTTCGAGCCGACCTTCGGCGCTCCTCGTGAACCTGCTCCAGAGCGAGACCACCCAGGCGCGGCGGCGGCTACGGCCGGCTCGTCGAGATCATCGGCCGCTCCCACGGCAACGACTACGTCCGCGCGAAGCACCGCCGCGCCGCCGCCCAGCGGTTCCGCACCCTGCGCGGCGCCGGCCTCGTCGAGCTCCGCACGATCGACGGCTACCGCGGCGCGTACGTCCGCCCCGCCCCCGGGCTGCAGCGCGACTTCTCGCTCTTCCACACGCTCGCGCTGTACCTCCTCGACACGCTCCCGCGGATCCCGCCGGACCGCGAGACCTACGCCCTCGACGTCCTCTCGATGGTCGAGTCGATCCTCGAGGACCCCGACGCCATCCTCTGGAAGCAGCTCGACCGTGCCCGCGGCCTCGCCGTCGCCGAGATGAAGGCGCGGGGGATGGAGTACGACGAGCGGATGGCGGAGCTCGAGAAGGTCGAGTACCCGAAGCCGAACCGCGAGTTCGTCTACGCCACCTTCAACGAGTTCGCCGCGAAGCACCCGTGGGTCGGCCAGGAGAACATCCGGCCCGAAGTCGATGGCGCGGGAGATGGTCGAGAGGTTCATGACCTTCGCCGACTACGTCCGCGAGTACGAGCTGCAGCGGTCCGAGGGGCTCGCTCCTCCGCTACCTCTCCGAGACCTACAAGACGCTGGTGCAGACCGTCCCGGAGACCTACCGGGACGACGCGCTCCTCGACGTCATCGCGTTCCTGCGCGCCACCGTCCGCGGCGTCGACTCCTCGCTCATCGACGAGTGGGAGCGGATGCGCGACCCGGCCTACCAGGCCGCGCCGCGTCGCCGACCCCCGCGCCGCCCTCGGCCCGCCGCCGCCCTGGGCCGACCCGCGCGCGTTCGCCGCGCGGCTGCGGAACGAGCTGCACGCGCTGCTCGTCGCCCTCGCGCGCAAGGACTGGGAGGCGGCCGCGCGCAGCGCTCGCGCCCGGGACGGAGTGGACGACGGAGCGGCTCGAGGCGGAGCTCGCGCCCTACTTCGCCGCGCACGAGCGGATCGACGTGACGCCCGCCGCGCGCCGGCCGAGCCACACGTTCGTGAAGGAGCTCGCGCCGCGCCACTGGGAGGCGGTGCAGCACCTCGTCGATCCCAGCCGGCGAGGTCGACTGGGCCATCATGTGCGACGTGGACCTCACGGGGTCGTTCGACGCCGAGCGGCCGCTGATCGCGCTCCTGCGGATCGGGACGTAGCGCTCGCTCCGGTCGTCGTCGTTCGTGCGTTGTACCGCTCGAACCTTGCGCTCCGCCCCTGCGTCGCCGTCGGCGCCCCGGCATCGGCGGGCGGCACTCCGGATCGCGCACGGCTCTTGGAGCGATCGGCGCGCCTCCCGAGTGAAACCGGTCGGCGCGCAGTTCCCGGCTGCGAGCGCCGCGCGCGGAGGGAGAGGCGATGAGCCGGCGCCTCCGCGAGGGGCGCCTCCGGCACCGCGGGGCTCCGCGCGGCGGTTCGAGCTAGGGACCGATGCACCATCTGGCGTGCTCGAGGCTCAGCGTGTCTGCAGCCACGCGCCCACGCCGCCGCCGCGGGACCGGAGGAGCTCGCCGAGGCGCCCCTCGGGCGCGCTCTCCGCGGCGGCTGGTCGCGCCCGGTGCGGCGACGCGGGCGACCGCAGGCGCGCAGCGCCACTGCGGTCGCCCTCGCGAGCCGCGCCCATGAAGGTCGCGGATCGCGCGCGACGCTCGTCGCTTTCCCGCCGAGGTCGGCTCCGACGGGCCCCGGCGGGCGGCGCAGCGCCTGCGCCGTCGACTCAGCTTTCCGCGCCCAGAGGAGAGGGCGGGCCTACGGCCTGAACACCTTCTCCGGCAGGCTCTTCGGGAAGGTGACCTTGTCGAGCAAGGTCTCGCCGGTGGTCCGGCCGTTCGCCCAGTTCCGCTCCAGGAACGGCACGAGCACGCCGTCGACCTTGCGGAACTCGCCGTAGGTCGTCTCGAAGGAGAGCGGCATCCCGGGGTCGACGGACGAGCCGCGCGAGCGGAGGACCCGCGCCGTTCCGACCTCCACCTCGGCCACCACGATGAGCCCGGGCGCGGGCTGGAGCGAGAGGATCCGGACCGCCTTCCCCTCGACCTCTCCCGTGCCGCGGTCCTCGACCTTGTCGACCCACGCGGAGAGGAGCGCCGGCAGGTCGAGGCGCGCGGCCTGGAGGATCATCGCCGCGAGCCGCGGGCCCGAGGCCTCCTCGCCGTCGCGCCAGCCGGTCCCGCCGTCGAGGATCCGGATCTCGCCGGTGCCGTCCGGCCACGACGTCTCGACGCGGAGCTTGCCCGGCCGGACGTAGGCGCGGGCGATCCGGCCGTTCTGCCCCTGGTGCAGGAGCGAGGTGACGCGCCCCTCCTGCCGCGTCACCGCGGCGCGCGCGAGCGCCTGCTTCCCGCCGTAGGCGGCGACGCAGCGCCCGATCAGGCCCTGGACGTCCTCGACGCGGGACGCGGCGGGCGCCGCGGCGGCCGCGGCCGGCGGCGAGGGCGCCGGCGAGACGGTGGCGGCGAGGAGCGTCAGGACGAGTGGAGCGTTCACGCGGCCTCCGGCGCGGGAGGCGCGCCCCCGCGAGCGACCGAGTGTGTGCGGGGCGACGGCGGAAGGCAACAGCGTGCGCGCCCCGGCGCGGGACGCCACCGTGAGGCCGTGACCGAGCTCGTCGGCTGGCTCAGCTCCGCGGTCCTCCTCGTGACGCTCGTCCACCAGGTCCTCAAGCAGTGGCGCGAGGGGTCGAGCGAGGGTGTGTCGAGGTGGCTCTTCATCGGCCAGGTCGCGGCCTCCACCGGCTTCACCATCTACAGCGCCCTCGTCGGGAACTGGGTCTTCGTCGTGACGAACTTCCTCATCCTGTGCGACGCGGTGGTCGGCCTCGTCATCGTGCTTCACCACCGGCGGCGGGGGCGGGCCCAGGCGGCGGCGGGTACGTGACACGCCGCCCCTCGATGCGCGCGAACGGGGTGAGGCGGTGCGGCCGGGTCCGGCCGCGACCGACCACGTGCTCGACCACGACGCCGCGGGCGAGGAGCGCGTCGGCGAGGAGGGAGCGGTGGCAGCGCCAGGGCACCGCCTCCGCACACATCACCGCGATCGGCCCCTCCTTCGCGAGGGCGCGCAGCTGGCAGAGGCCCTCCTCGAACTCCGGCGTCTGCATGTGGTCGGCGTAGCCGCGGAACGAGGCGTTCCGCCAGGCGGCGTTCTCCTCGGAGCCCTTCCGCGCATGGCGCAGCCCGCCGAGGCGCGGGAGGTGGACGTAGCCGATCCCCGCCCTGGCGAGGGAGCGGGCGAGCGCCGGCCCCTCGAACTGGGGGTTCGCCCGCGAGCGCGGGATGGTCCGGACGTCGGCGAGGGTCACGACGCCCGCGGCGGCGAGCCACTCGACCAGCTCCGCGACCGGGCGCGTCGAGTGGCCGATGGCGAGCACGCGGGCGCGGCCCCAGCCCGGGGCAGCTCGCAGCCGCGAGGTCGTGGTCGGCGTCGGCACCCCCCGTACTTGCCGTCCGGCCACGCCCGGCGCCACCCGCGCGCGTGACCCCCGGGGCGTTGACTTCGTCGCCTCTTTGGCAGACATACCCCAGGTGCTCACAGCCAAGCCGACGGACGGCCGCAGGCGCTTCGCGCGCGGCCAGAAGTTCACGCTGTCCGCCGCCGGTGCGGAGGCCGCGGAGGCGTACCGCGACGCGGTGCAGGCCGCCCGGTCGAGCGGGCGGGCCACCCTCGAGGCAGCGCTCGCCGCATGGGCGGAGCCGCGGCGGGTCGGGCGGGCCGACGGCGTCATCCTGGCGGAGCTCCTCGGCAAGCGGGTCGGGTTCGGCCAGCTCTGCGAGGCGCTCGAGTCCTCCGGCGTGACCCCCGAGGAGGTCCGCGCGGGCGTCGGCCGGCTCCTCGACGCCGGGATTGTCGAGCTCGTCCCGCTCGCGTCCCAGGCGGACGGCGCGGTTTAGAGCGCATCCCATGACCGGGACGCCTGCTGCGACGGCGCCGGTTACGGGATGCACCTGGCTAATCGAGGTCGCGGCGCGAAGCCTTCCGCTCGCCGCGCCGCTTCTTCTCCGCGATCCGCCGTTCCTTCGAGCCGCGCGTCGGCTTCGTCGCGCGCCGCGGCTTGTCCCGGTGCGCGAGGGCGGCGAGCCGCTCCCGCAGCCGGACCAGCGCCGCGCCCCGGTTCTGCGCCTGGCTCCGCCGCTCGGTGGCGGTCACGACCACCCCGGTGGGCGGGTGCGCGAGCCGCACGCCGCTCTCGGTCTTGTTCCGGTGCTGCCCGCCCGGGCCGCTGGCGATGAAGAACGTCTCCTCGCACTCGGCGAGGAGGGCCGGCTGCGGCAGCGCGAGCGCCCGGCGCGCGGCGGCGCGGACGGCCTCGGGGACTCCGGTCACGTCTCCCTCCGGTTCGGCCGGTCGGACACGATCGACCCGTCGACGAGCGTCACGATCCGGTCGCAGCGGTCGGCGAGGCGGGAGTCGTGGGTGACGACGAGGAAGGTGACCCCGGCGCGGTGGTTGAACGTCCGCAGCAGGGCGAAGACCTCGTCGGCGGTGTGGGTGTCGAGGTTCCCGGTCGGCTCGTCGGCGAGGACGAGCTTCGGGGACATGGCGAGGGCCCGGGCGATGGCGACCCGCTGCTGCTGCCCGCCGGAGAGCTGGCTCGGCCGCCGCCCCTGCTGTGGCTCGAGGCCGACCTCCCGCAGGAGGTGCGCCGCGCACTCCACCATCGACGCGTCGGGCCGGCCGCGATCCGCCATCATCGGGAGCATCACGTTCTCGAGCGCCGAGAACTCCGGCAGGAGATGGTGGAACTGGAAGACGAACCCCACCGTCCGGCCGCGGTAGCGGGTGAGGGCGCGCTCGTCGAGGGTCCCGGTGTCGGTGCCGTCGATGGAGATGGTGCCGCCGGAGGGGCGGTCGAGGAGCCCCACCAGGTTGAGGAGGGTGGACTTGCCGGAGCCCGACGGACCGACGAGGGCGGTGAACTCGCCGCGACCCACGGCGAGGTCGAGCCCGTGGAGCACCGGGGTCACCACCTCGCCCGTGACGTAGTCCTTCGTGACGCCGCGCAGCTCGAGGGTGAGCTCAGCCATGGCGGATCACCGTGGCGGGATCGAGCCGGGCGGCGTGGAGCGCCGGGGCCACCGCGGCGCCGATGGCGGTGGCGAGGGCGACACCGCTCGCGAGGAGGAAGAGCCGCGGGGTGAGCTCGACCGGGAAGAGCGACTCGCCGTAGGGGTTCTTCACCGCGGCCGCGAACCCCCAGGACATGAGCGAGCCGAGGCCGCAGCCGGCGAGCGAGCCGACCAGCCCGACCAGCGCCCCCTCGACGAGGAAGATCCGCAGCACCGCGCCCGTCGAGGTCCCCGTCGCCTTGAGGATCCCGATCTGGCGGGACTTCTGGATGACCGACACGCCGAGCACGCTCGCGATGCCGAGCGCCACCGCGACGACCACGAAGGTCTGGATCATGAGGGCGGAGGCATTCTGCGAGCGGAGGGCGGTGAGCAGCTGCGCGTTCACCTTCATCCAGGAGTCGGCGTCGAGCCCGGTCCGCGGCCCGATCTCGGCGGCGATCTCGTCGGCGCGGAACGGATCCTCCGCCTTGGCCTCGATGGTGGTGATCCCGGCCTCGAGGTCGAGCAGGGTCTGCGCGGCGCGGAGCGACACGAGGACCCAGCGCTGGTTCACGTTCCGGTCGCCGAGGTCGAAGATCCCGGCGACGGTGAAGACGTCGTGGCGCCCCTCGGCGGTGGAGAGCCGGAGCTTGTCGCCCACGGCGAGGCCGAGGTCGGAGGCGAGGACCGAGCCGATCACCGCCTCGGTCCCCTGCACCCGGAAGCGACCCGCCGCCATCTTGCGGCGGATCCGGATCACCGCGTCGAAGCTGTCCTCCTCGATCCCGCGCACCGCGACGGACTTCGAGACCTCGGCCCGGCTCGCGAAGGCGGAGCCGGCGGCGGTGGGGGCGGCGGCGACCACCCCGGGCGCCGCGAGGACGAGCCGGAGCGCCCGCTGCCACTGCTCGATGGAGCGGATCCGCTCCGGCACCTTCTCGACGACCGCGGAGATCGCCTCGCCGCGGGCGGCGGGGAGCACCCGCGCGAGGCGCTCGGGGCGCCTGAGCGTGAGGTGCGGCTGCGAGGAGAGGGTCTTGTCGACGAGGGTGGACTGGAGCCCGCCGATGAGGGCGGTGATGAAGATGATCACCGCGACGCCGACGGTGGCGCCCGCGAGGATGAGCGCGGTCTGCGTCCTCCCCTCGCGCAGGAACCGGAGCGCGACGAAGATTCTCAAAGGGCACGGGGGAGCCCGTAGATCTCAAAGCGCACGGGGGAGCTCCGCGGGCGCGATCACCCGCCGCACTCGGACCCGCGCCCCGGCCTCGACGACCCCCGCCGCGGGCGGCACCACCGCGTCGCCCGGCGCCAGGCCGTCGAGGACCTCGAGCATGCCCTCGCCGCGCAGCCCGAGGCGCACCGCGCGGCGCTCGGCCCGGCCGTCGACCACCCGGATGACCCAGGGGTCGGTGGCGGCGTCGCGGACCGCCTCGGCGGGGACGACGAGCGCGTCGGGCTTTCGCCCCACCTCGACGTTCACCGACACCGTCATGTCCGGGCGCAGGGACGCCGGCGGCTCGGGGACCGCGACCCGGACCTCGATGGTCCCGCGGCCGGCGTCCACCGCCGGCGCGATGTAGCTCACCGTTCCCGCGGAAGATCGACTCGGGGAACGCGTCGGCGGCGGCCTCGGCGGGCTGCCCGAGGCGGAGCACCGCGAGGTTCTTCTCGTCGGGCTGGACCGTGAGCCGGGTCGCCCCGTCCTCGCCGAGGACGAGGAGGACCCGCCCGGCGGTCACGACGTCGCCCGCCTCCACCTCCCGGGCGAGGATGCGCCCAGCCGACGGCGCCCGGATTTGCTTCTCGTCGAGCCTCGCGCGGGCCACCGCCTCGGCCGCCTGCGCCTGGCGGAGCGCCGCGGCGGTGAGGCGCGCCTCCGGCCCCTCCCCCTGGAGACTCGCCGCCTGGATCGCCGCGGTCTCGGCGCGGCTGCGGGCGAGGCCGGCGGCCTTGGTGGCCTCGTCGAGCTTCGCCGCGCTCTCGGCCCCCGCGTCGAAGAGCCGCCGCACGCGGTCGAGGTCGCGCTCCGCCTGGGAGACCTCGAGCTCCGCCTGCCGGACCGCCTCCGCCGCGGTCCGCGTCGTGACCCCGCGCACCTGGTCGAGCCGCGCGGCCGCCTCCTGCACGCGGCCGCGCGCCTGGGCGAGCGCCGCCCGCGCCTCGGCGTCCTCGAACCGGACGAGGAGCTGGCCGGCGCGCACCGCGTCCCCCTCCCGCGCCGCCACCTCGACGACGCGGGCGAGGCCGAGGCTCGCGAGGGAGATCTTCGCCGGCGACATCACCCGCCCGCTCGCGACGACCCGCTGCACGAGCGGCCGCCGCTCGGCGACGTAGGCGGGGACGGGACGCGCCCGCCCGGCGAGGGCCGCGAGCGCGAGGCCGAGCGCCACCGCGACCGCGGTCGTCACCCGGGCGCGCCGGGTGGCCCAGAGGGCGTCGAAGGCGCGGGTCAGGACGGGCTTCTTCTCCACGGGCCCATGGGTACACCGGGCAGGCGCGGGTGGCGAGGGATTCGCAGGGACTTGGACTTGGACTTGGACGTGGACGTGGTCTTGGTCTTGGTCCTGGTCCTGGTCCTGGTCCTGGTCCTTGTTCCTTGTCCGGGGTCGAGGTCGAGGTCGACCGGTCCAGGTCCAGGTCCAGGTCCACGTCCAGGTCCAGGTCGGCTGCAGCCGATCCAGCGTCGTGCCATCCTCCCCCCGTGTCCCGCCGCGGCGTCTCCGTCTCCGACCCCTCTCGCTGGGTGTTCAACCGGCTCGCGGCGGACTACCGGCGGCGGCCGCCCTATCCGCCCGCCCTCGTCTCCCGGCTCCTCGACCTCGCCGGCGGGCCGGGGGCGCGCGTCGCCGACCTCGGCGCCGGGACCGGTCATCTCGCCCTGCCCCTCGCCCGCGCCGGCGCGTCCGTCCACGCCGTCGAGCCCGCCCGGGCCATGCTCGACGCGCTCTCCGCGGACGCGGCGGGACTCCCCGTGGTCCCGGTCCACGCCGCCGCCGAGGAGACCGGGCTCACGGCCGGCGCCTTCGACCTCGTCCTCCTCGCCGACGCGCTCCACTGGGTCGATCCGGACCGCGGCGGCCGCGAGGTGGCGCGGCTGCTCCGGCCCGGGGGCGTCCTCGCCGTGGTGGTGCCGGTCCTCGGCGACACGCCCTTCCTGCGCGCCCTCTCGGCCCTCCTCGCCGCCTCGAACCCGAAGGCTCGGCCCCGGCCGCCGCCGGTCGCGTTGCTCTGCGCGGTGGCGGGGCTCCCGCCGCCGGAGGCCGAGGTGCTCGAGGACGAGGTGCTGCTCGACGACGGCGACCTCGACGCGGTGATCCGGTCCCTCTCGTACGCGGGGCCCGCCCTCGGCCCGGCCGCCCTCAGGAACCTCCTCGACGAGGCCCGCGCCCTCTCCCGCGCCCACGGCGGCGCGCGCTGGCGCCGCCGGCTGGTCCTCGAAAAGACACGCCGGCCGGCGCGCTGACGCGCACCGGCCGGCGCGGAGCGGAGCGGGGTGGGCACCCGTCCCGCTCTGGGTTCCCGGACCCTCGTCGCCATGACTCCGGGGGGAGGCGGGCGGCGAGGGACCGGGTCCCCGCGCTACTCGTGCCCCTCGATCTCAATCTCGTCCGCCGTCCAGGTCTTCGCGACGCCGTCGACGTTCGAGGCCGAGCTCGCCCGGATCTTCACGACCGTCCGGCCCGGCTCCACCGCCGCGTAGAAGGCGGCGCGGTTCGCGCTGAAGTCCTCCATCGTGCCGTCGCCGTTCGAGTCGAAGGCGAGCGACGCGCCGGAGGTCGACACGGCGAAGCCGAGGACCGTGAGCTTCTCCGCCGAGGCGTCCTTCGCCGAGACGACCGCGCGGAGGAAGACCCGCGACGCGCTCCCGCCGCCGTTCGGATCGACGAGGCGGGCGGCGACGACGCCCTGGCCGTCGGCGGCCGGCGTCCCGCGCACCTCGACCCGGACGCCGTTCCCGAGGGCGGCCGAGAGGTCGTTTCGCAGCCACGCCGGGAGCTGGACGACGACGCCGAGGAGGGTCATCGAGCTCCCGGTGTAGCTCTGGACGACCGCGGTGATCCGCACGCCCGACCGGAAGCTCACCCTGCTCGCGTGGAGGACGCCCGACCCGTCCACCGGGCCCTCGACCTCGACCTCGACGCCGACGACGAGGTCGACGGCGGTGCCCAGCTCGTACCGGGTCGTGCCGCTCGTCTGGACGGTGACGCCCGCCGCGACGAAGGTCGAGCCGGAGATCGACGTCACGTACCCCTCGACCTCGACGTCGCCGCCCTCGAGGGCGTCCTCGACCCGGATGGCGCTCGCGGCGAGCGTCGCGATGACGGGCGGGGTCCCGGCGACCGGCGCGACGGCGGTGGCCACCTCGACCCAGGCGCCGTTCTCGATCGCGGCGGGGAGCGCGATGGCGGAGTAGTCGACCGCGTAGTACCCGGCGGCGTCGGGCGAGGCGCGGAGCTGGAACGTCTTCGCGCCGGTGTCGAGGGCGGAGACGACGCCCTTCACGTCGAGATCGTCGTCGTTCGACGGGATCCCGTCGTCGGCCCGGCGCGAGCGGTCCAGGCGCGAGGCGCGCAGGCCGCCGTGATCGTCGAGCGCGCCCGGAGTGCCGGCCACCGGCGTGCCGGAGATCGCGACGAGCGAGCCGATCCCGACCGCGTCGAACCCGCCCAGCCGGTCGTCGAGGTGGGTCGAGTCGTCCACCTGGATCCGCTGCCCGGCGACCACGACGAAGTCGACGCCCCTGTCCTCCACCCGACCCTCGATGGCGTGCTCGACCTCGACCTCGGTCGCGGCGCCGGTCCGGTCGTCGAACGTGCCGCGCACCGTCACGACGTCTCCCGGCTTCACGTCATCGAGCCCGCCCGGGCGGCCGTCCACCCGCACGGCGGTGCCGGCGCCGGCCGAGAGCTGGACGCCGTTCACGGTGAGAGAGCTCGCGGACGTCGCCGTGACGGCGCCGCGGGTGAGCTGCGCTCCGGCCGGCGCGCCGCCGGCGGGGCTCGAGGAGCTGCTGCCACCGCACGCGGCGAGGAAGAGCGCGGCCGCGGCGAGGATGGGGGTCGTCGTGGAAAGGGATTTCATGTCGTCCTCCCGGCGCGGGATGCGCCTTCTGCCAGGGGAGGACACCGGCGCTCCCTTGGGTGGGACATCCCCCCGCGGGGGATCGGGCGCTCGCGGCGCGCGGCGTCGTGTGCGCGTCGGCGCGAGAATCTGCGACCGGACCGGTCGCGGCCTCTCGGGGCCAGGACCTCGCGCCGCCCTGGCGCATTCTTACTATCGGTCGCTTAACCTTCGGTACAGTTCCGGGTCTATGAGTCACCGGAGGGTGAACCCATGCACCGCAGGAGTCCTGCCGCGCTCGCGGCGAGCGCCGTCCTCGTCGTGTCCATAGGCGCGTGCAGGAGCGAGCCGGCCGGCACCGCCGGTCCGTGGGCGAGCGTCGCCACCGGATGGTCCCACACCGTCGCGCTCCGTACCGACGGCACGCTCTGGGCGTTCGGCCGGAGCTCGGAAGGCCAGGTCGCCGGCGGCGCCGAGGTTCAGCCCTCTCCCGTGCAGGTCGGTACGTTCGCGCCTTGGCAGGCGGTCTCGGCGGGAGCCGCCCACACCGTCGCGCTGACGCGGGACGGCGCGGTCTACGCGTGGGGCCGTGGCGCGTCGGGCCAGCTCGGAGACGGTTCGGGTGCTGCCCATCCGGAGCCGACCGCCCTCCCGACCACCGCCCGATTCACGGCCGTGAGCGCGGGGACGGAGTACACCGCCGCGCTCCGCACCGACGGGACGCTTTGGACGTGGGGCAGCAACTGGGCCGGCGAGGTCGGCGACCCCGCCTCGACCGCGCCTCACCTCGAGCCCTTCCAGGTCGGGACCTGCACGAGCTGGTCGGCGGTGTCGGCGGGCAGCAGGCACACCCTGGCCCTGCGCCAGGACGGGACGCTCTGGACGTGGGGCGACAACGGAACCTCAATCGACCGGGAGCCGGTGCAAATCGGCACCGCGACGACATGGTCCGCGATCTCCGCGGGCGGCAATCACGCGGTCGGGCTCCGCGCCGACGGAACGCTGTGGGCCTGGGGAAGCGGCCAGCAGGGACAGCTCGGGCTCGGCGAGACCGCGACGTACGAGCCGGACCCGGTGTCCCTCCCCACGACGGCGCGATGGATCGCCGCCGCTGCGGGCCAGTACCACACCGTGGCAATCCGGAGCGACGGGACCGTCTGGGCGTGGGGGAACGGGGGCGACGGCAGTCTCGGCGCGGGGGAGACCGTCTTCTTCGCGGTCGCCCCGACGGTGGTCGCGTGCCCCCCCGCGTCCACCGTCGCTGCGGGACTCTCGCACTCGGCGGCGGTGGGCACGGATGGTTCCCTGTGGGCCTGGGGCTCCGGGTACTACGGCCAGCTCGGGGGCGGAGGGTCGGGGTGGGGCGAGCAGCGGCTCGTCCCGGAGCCTGTCGGCGCCTTCGCGACCATCGCCGCGGGCTGCGGCGCGTCCGGGGTCAAGGCCGACGGCACCCTGTGGAGCTGGGGCTGCGATGCGAGGGGATCGTCCGACGACGTCGCCGCGCCCGCCCGGCTCGGGACCGCGAGCGATTGGACGGCGGTGGTGGCCGGCGGCCAACACACGATCGCCACCCGCGCCGGGGGAACGCTGTGGGGGTTCGGAGCCGACTGGGTCGGCCAGCTCGGCCCGGGCCCGGCGTTCTGGGAGGAGCCGGCGCTCCTCGCCACCACGGCGACGTTCGTCCAGGTCTCCGCTGGCTGGGCGCACACCGTCGCGCTGCGCGACGACGGCACGGTGTGGTCCTTCGGGTCGGACGACTCCGGCCAGCTCGGGAGGGGCCTGGACCCGTTCACGGGGGGATCCTCCTTCGAGCCCGTCCTCGTGCCGACGACCGCGGTCTGGACCGCGGTGATGGCGGGTGGCTGGCACACCCTCGCCATCCGGAGCGACGGGACGCTCTGGGCGTGGGGCCTCGACTCCGACGGCCAGCTCGGCGACGGCAGCTCGGGCATCATCCGGCCCTCCCCGGTCCAGGTGGGGACGGCGAGCGACTGGGCGAGCGTCTCTGCAGGCCTCTGGCACTCGCTCGGGATCAAGACCGACGGCTCGCTCTGGGGCTGGGGCTTCAACGGGTTCGGGCAGGTGGGCGACGGATCCGGGGGAGTCTCGCCGAGCGAACCCGTGCGCATCGGCGGCGCGACGGACTGGACCGAGGCCTCCGCGGGCGGCTTCCACTCGCTCGGCCGCCGCGGCGGCGCGCTCTACGCCTGGGGCGCCAACTTCTACGGACAGCTCGGCGACGGCACGATCGAATCGCGGGGCTACCCGGTGCGGATCGGGACGGAGACGACCTGGACGCGCGTCGTGGCGTCGGCGTCGAGCAGCTACGCCCTGCGCGACGGCACGCTCCACGCCTGGGGTGGCAACACCTACGGGGAGCTCGGGATCGGCACGACCGGCCGCTCCCACAATCGCGGGTCCCGGCGCAGGTGCGTGAGCGTCACCCGCCGAGCCGGGGGTGCTCGACGCGCCAGCGCTGGACGGCGCCCTCGCGCTCGCCACGCTCCTCCGCGAGGTGGCGGCGGACGGCGGCGTCGAGCCGGCCATCGGCGAGCAGGTGGGCCGCGTAGGTCTCGGCGGGCTCGAACCCGCGCGCGAGCTTGTGCTCGCCGCCAGCGCCGCCCTCGAAGACCGCGACGCCGCGGCGGATGCACTCGTCGACGGAGTGGTACAGCGCGACGTTGAAGTGGAGGAACGGGTGCTCCTCGACGGCGCCCCAGTAGCGGCCGTAGAGCCGCGACGGCGAGGCGAGGTTGAACGCCATCGCGACGACCTTCCCGTCGCGGCGCGCCTCCACCACCTCGGCGGCGTCCGGCATCCCGGCCAGGACCGCCTCGTAGAACCGGCGGTTCACCCACCGCATCCCCCAGGCCATCTTGTCGGTCGAGGCCCGGTGGAGCGCGTAGCACTCCGCCGCCCAGCGCGCCGGATCGGCGGAGAGCTCGTCGCCGCGCACCGTCCGGATGACGATCCCCTGCCGGGCGGGGGCGGCCCGCTCGCGCCGGATCGCGTTACGGCGCTTCGAGGGGAACCGCGCGAGGAACTCGTCCATCGTGCGGTAGCCGTCGTTCCTCCAGTGATACTGGAAGTCCACCCGGACGGAGAGGCCGAGCGACTCGAGCTCCGCCGCCTCGGCGGCGCGCGGGAAGAGGACCTGCAGCGCCCCGAGCCCCTCCTCCTTCACGAGCGCCCTCGCCCCGGCGACGAGCGCCTCGGTCAGGGCGGCGCGGTCCTCGCCCGGCGCGACGAGGAGGCGGCGGCCGGCGGCGGGGGTGAAGGGCACGCCGACGAGGAGCTTCGGGTAGTAGGCGATCCGCGCCTGCGCCGCCGCGTGGGCGAGGTCCCAGTCGCGCGAGAAGTCGCCGTCCGAGCCGTGGCGCACGTAGGCGGGCGCCGCCGCGACGAGCAGGCGGCCGCGCCGCAGCGCGAGGTGGCGGGGCTCCCAGCCGGCGCGCCGGGACGCGGAGCCGCTCTCCTCGGCGGCAGCGAGGAAGGCGTGCCGGACGAACGGGCTCGCCTCGTCGACCTCGTGGGCGGAGAGGGCGTCCCACTCCGGCGCGGGGATCTCGGCGATCGCGCCGTGGACGGACAGGGAGACGCCGGACACCCCTGCTTCTTAGCGGCCCCCCTCGCCGGGGCGCAAATTTCGGCCCCTCCCGGGACGCGGGCGGTCCAGGGCCCCTCCGCGCCGGTCGCCCCTGCGCCGCGCGGCCGTTAACGTCGAAGCGTGCGCCTCGCGACGCTTCGCGACGGGACCCGCGACGGGCGGCTGCTCGTGGTCCGCCGGGACGGCGACGGTCGCCGCGGGCGCGACCGGCATCGCCCCGACCCTCCAGGCCGCGCTCGACGACTGGGAGGCGAGCGAGCCCGCGCTGCGGGCGCTCGCCGCGCGACCTCGACGCGGGGCGCGTCCGCGGCGAGCCCGCTCGATCCTCGCGCCCTGCTCTCGCCCGCTGCCCCGCGCCTACGAGTGGGTCGACGGCTCGGCGTACCTGAACCACGTCCGGCTCGTCCGCAGGGCGCGCGGGGCCGAGCCCCCGGCGACGCTCGAGACCGACCCGCTCGTGTACCAGGGCGGCTCGGGCGTGCTCCTCGCGCCCGACCGAGGACATCCCGCTGCCCGATCCGGCGTGGGGGCTCGACTTCGAGGGCGAGGTCTGCGTCATCCTCGGCGACGTCCGCCGGGGAACGCGCGCCGCCGAGGCGGGCGCGCACGTCCGGCTCCTCTGCCTCGCGAACGACCTCACCTACCGCAACCTCGTCCCGGCGGAGCTCGCGAAGGGGTTCGGCTTCTTCCAGTCGAAGCCCGCGACCGCGTTCTCGCCGTTCGCGGCGACGCCCGACGAGCTCGGCCCGGCCTGGCGCGACGGCCGCGTCCACCTCCGGCTCACGGTCCGGTGGAACGGCGCGCAGGTCGGGCGACCTCGAGGCCGGCCCCGAGATGCACTTCTCCTTCCTCGACCTCGTCGCAGCACTGTCGCCGGACCCGCGGCTTCACCGCCGGGCACGATCCTCGGGAGCGGCACGGTGTCGAACGCGGAGGCCGGCGCGCGGCTGGTCCTGCCTCGCCGAGCCGCGGGCGCAGGAGATCGTCGAGCACGGCGCGCCCGCGGACGCCGTTCATGCTCGCGGGCGACACGGTCGAGCTCGAGATGCGCGACGCGACGGGCCGGAACCTGTTCGGCACGATCTCGCAGCGGGTGGTGGCGCCATGACGCTCCGGCTCTGGTCCGTACTGGCGGTCGTCGTCGGCCTGGCGCGTGCGGATCGGCCTCGCGCTGAAGGGGCTCCCCTTCGAGCTAGCGGCCGGTCGACCTCGGCGCGGGCGAGCAGTTCTCCGAGGCCCACCGGGCCCGCAACCCCCTGGCGCAGGTGCCGGTCCTCGAGGTGGAGGACGGCGGGTCGGACGCTCCGCCTCGTGCAGTCGATGGCGATCCTGGAGTGGCTCGACGAGCGCTTCCCGGATCCGCCGCTCCTCCCGCCCGACCTCGACGGCCGCGCCCGCGTCCGCGCCCTCGCCGAGCACGTGAACTCCGGGATCCAGCCGCTCCAGAACGCGATCGTGCTGCGGATGCTGAAGGAGAGGCAGCCGGGCTGGGACCGCGAGTGGGCGCGGTTCCACATCGGCCGGGGCCTCGCCGCGCTCGAGGCGCGCGGTGCGGGACGGCCGCGCCGGCCGCTTCTGCCTCGGCGACGCGCCCGGGCTCGCCGACTGCTACCTCGTGCCGCAGCTCTACAACGCGCGCCGCTTCGGCGTGGACCTCGCGCCGTTCCCGCGCCTGCGCCGCATCGAGGAGGCCTGCGTCGCCCTCGCGCCGTTCCAGGCCGCGCACCCGGACCGGCAGCCCGACGCGCCTCCGCGAAGGCAGGAGGACGCCATGACGCTCCGCGTCGCTCGGGATCCGCCGCATCGAGGCGCTGCACTACTACGTGCGCGACCTCGAGCGGAGCCGGCGCTTCTACGTGGACCGGCTCGACTTCGCCGAGGTGGGCGCGAGCGAGCCGGACCTGGAGCGACGAGGCCGGCAGCGGACCGCGGTCTTCGAGGCGGGCGGCGTCCGCGATCGTCTGCACGGCCCCGGTCGGCGAGGGCGGCCGCGCGGGGCGCTGGCTCCGCAAGCACCCCGACGGCGTGGGCACGGTGGTCTTCGAGGTCGAGGACGCCGCGGCGTGCTTCCGGCTCCTCGAGGAGCGCGGCGGCACGCCGATCGCCGACGTCCGAGCACGCCGGACGACGGCGGGACGCTGCGCACCTTCTCCATCACCACGCCGTTCGGCGACACCACCTTCCGGTTCGTCGAGCGGCGCGGAGCCCGGGACCTCTTCCCGGGCATCGCCCCGCCACGCGGCGCCGCGGGGCGGCGGGAACGCCTTCGGCTTCGGCTTCGTCGACCACCTGACGTCGCAACTTCCAGACCATGAAGCCGCGCTGCTCTGGATGGAGCACGTGCTCGGCTTCGAGGAGTTCTGGGAGGTGTCGTTCCACACCGAAGGACGCCGCCGACGCACGCCGCGCCGCCCTCGAGGCGCAGCGCGGCTCCGGGCTGCGCTCGGTCGTGATGCGCGACGCCGCCTCCGGCGTGAAGTTCGCGAACAACGAGCCCTGGCGCCCCGTCTTCGAGGCCTCGCAGATCAACATCTTCACCGAGGACCAGCGCGGCGACGGGATCCAGCACGCCGCGCTCACGGTGGCCGACATCGTCGGCGCGGTCGCGCGCCATGCGCGGCCGCGGCGTCGAGTTCATGGCGACGCCCGGCGCTACTACGACATGCTCCCCGAGCGGCTCCGGACGACCGGCATCGGCGCGCATCGACGAGGACGGTCGCCGCGCTGCGCGAGCTCGGGATCCTCGTCGACGGCGCCGGGCGCGGCGCGTACCTGCTCCAGATCTTCCTCAAGGAGGCGGCCGGGCTGTACCGCGAGCCGGAGGCGGGGCCGTTCTTCTACGAGATCATCCAGCGCAAGGGCGACCAGGGCTTCGGCGCCGGGAACTTCCGCGCGCTGTTCGAGACCATCGAGCGCGACCAGCACGCGGAGGGGCGGTCGTAGCGCCGCCGGGGCCGCCGTGCTCGACCGGATGGTCCAGGGAGCCGTCCCGCGCAAGCACCACATCGCCTTCCGCGGCGAGGGCGGCGCGCTCCTCCACGAGGAGGCCTACACGCGCGACGGCTTCGACGGGCCCTACACCCTCGCGTACCACCTCGGCCGCCCGCACGCGTCCACCCCGCGCCGGCGACGCCACGGCTGCGCCGCCCGCCGCGCGCGGTGGCGCCGCGCCCGCTCGCCAAGCGCCACTACCGGACCCAGGACCTCGCCGCCCGGGGCGGCCCGCCGGTCGACGCGCGCGTGCCGCTCCTCTTCAACGACGACGTCGTCCTCTCGCCTCGCGACGCCCGGCGCGCCGGACCCGGTCTACTTCGCCAACGGCGACGCCGACGAGCTCCTCTTCGTCCTCGAGGGCGGCGGGCTGCTCCGCACGCCCCTCGGCGACCTCGCGTTCGGGCGCGACGACTACGTCTACGTGCCGCGCGGCCTGCTCCACCGGTTCCTCCCGGACGCGGGCCCGCAGCGCTGGCTCGTCATCGAGGCGAGCGGGGCCGTCCGGCTCCCGGCGCAGTGGCGGAACGAGGTCGGCCAGCTCCGGATGGACGCGCCCTACTCCCACCGCGACTTCCGCCGCGTGGCCCTGGGCGCCCCGCGCGACGAGGGCATCCGCGAGCTCGTGGTGAAGCGCGGCGGCGCCTTCCACGGCTTCCGCCTCGAGGCCTCGCCGCTCGACGTGGTCGGCTGGGACGGGACGGTCTACCCGTGGGCGTTCCCGATCCTGAACTTCCAGCCGCGCGCCGGCCTGGTCCACCTGCCGCCGACCGTGCCACGGGACGTTCGCGCTGCGCGGGGCGCTCGTCTGCTGCTTCGTCCCGCGGCCGCTCGACTTCCACCCCGAGGCGATCCCGTGCCCCTACCCGCACGCGTCGGTGGACGTCGACGAGGTCATCTTCTACGTCCGCGGAGCGTTCACCTCCCGTCGCGGCGTGGGCGCCGGCTCGATCTCGCACCACCCCGCGGGCGTGATGCACGGGCCGCACCCGGGAGCGTACGAGGGCTCGCTCGGCGCGCGGTCGACCGACGAGCTGGCGGTGATGCTCGACTGCTCGGCCCCACTCCGGGCGACCCCGGAGGCGGTCGCCATCGAGGACGAAGGGTACGACGCGTCGTTCGCGGGGTAGGCCCGCCGACCACCGTGCTTCCGCGCGCGGAGCGAGGTAATCTGCGAGCGGAACCTCTCGTGCCGACCCTCCAATCGCTCACCGCCCTCGCCGTCCTGCTCGCCACGCCGATGGCGCGCGCCACCCCTGCCCGGCGCCGACCCGGCCGTCACGACCACCACGTCCGCGATCCAGCCGGCGTCGCTCGAGCGGCCCGGCGCGTTCGTCCGGTCCCGGCGCAGCGCCCACCGTTCGTCGCGCCGCGGCCGAACGAGACGATGGACTTCCAGGTCTCGTACCTCGGCGTGCCGATGGGCAAGGTCCGGATCTACGCAGGCGCGGTCGACGAGCGCACCGCCCCGATCTTCCTGCAGGCGCAGACGACCTCGATCTTCGCGATCGTGACGCTGAGGCAGCAGCTCGCGAGCTACATCGACGTCGAGACCGGGCTCCCGCGGTCGGGCTCCCTCGACGCCGTGGAGGGGAGCTACCGCCACACCGACACGGTCCAGTACGACCGGACCGCGAACAAGGCGAAGGTCCGGGAGAAGGGCAAGTACGACAACACGTACCTCATCGACGTGCCCGCCGACGCCACCGACTTCATGGCGCTCGTGTACCGGCTCCGCTCGCTCCCCCTCGAGGACGGCGCGAAGTACGACTTCCGCGTCCTCGCCGGCCGGGACCTGAACCACATGGTCGCGACCGTGCTCGGCCGCGAGAAGGTGGAGACCAAGGCCGGCACCTTCACGGCCGTGAAGGTCCGCGTCCCCACCGGCTTCACGGGGAAGTTCAGCGAGAAGGACCCGACCTTCATCTGGTTCAGCGACGACGACCGGCGGATCGTGGTCCGGCTCACCGCGGACTTCTCCATCGGCCACGCCACCGCGAACCTGACCGCGTACAACCCGGGCACCGCGTCCGCGCCGGCGCAGGCATCGGCGGTGGAGCCGCGCGGCGGCCGTGCCGGCCTCGGCCGTGG
Organism: uncultured delta proteobacterium; assembly: GCA_963739565.1. Classification (GTDB taxonomy): domain Bacteria; phylum Myxococcota; class Myxococcia; order Myxococcales; family Anaeromyxobacteraceae; genus Anaeromyxobacter. Next base: position 242,431 of record CAVUBF010000005.1, read on the forward strand.
CGACGCCCTGAGCTGAAGCACCCGCCTGCGCCCCGCTCCCCCGCCCCTCCTCCGGAGGAGCGGCGATCCTCGACCCCTCGCTAGAGCAGGCGCAGCTGCCGTTCCGGCGGCGGCGGCTCGAGGCACGCCGGGTCGTCGTTCGCGATGGCGTTCACCCGCGGCGAGACCGGCACCCCCTCGAGGGCTTCCTCCGGCGCCGGCCCCGGCGGGTCGCCGCCCGCGAGCCACCCGCGGAGCCCGCGCGCGGGGACGAGCACCGGCATCCGGTCGTGGAGCGCGGCCACCGGCCCGTTCGCGGCCGTGGTGAGGATGGAGAACGAGAGCCCGCCGCCGTCCTCCTCGCCGAGGAGCGCCGCGAAGAGGAGCGGCCGGCCCGCCGGGTCGTGGAACCAGAATCGGGCGCCGGTCGCGGCGGGACCCGCCCCACTCGTAGAACCCGTCCGCCGGGACCGCGCAGCGGCGGGTCGCCCAGGCGGCCCGGAAGGTCCGCTTCTCCGCCGCGGTCTCCACCCGGGCGTTGAACCGGAGCGGCCCGTGGCCGCCGCCGAGGCCGAAGCGGGCGGTCTCGAGGCGGAGGCCGCCCGCGTCGCGGACGACGAGCGCCCCCTGGCCCGGAGCCACGTTGAAGCGGGGGCGCCACGCCGCGGCGAGGCCCGGATCGACCTCGGCGCCGAGGGCGCGGGCGAGCCGGACGAGGTCCCGCTCGGTGACGGTGAAGCGGCCGCACATGCGGGCGGGAGCATAGCGGCCGGGCGGCCCACCTGCGAGGCGCGCGGCGCGACCGACCAGGCGTCCAGGTTGGGGCTGGTCACCTCGTCAGACCCCGACGGTAAGGATCGCGGCTCCACCCAGGAGAGCCCGCCTTGATCCCGACCCTCCCCCGCCGGTCCGCCGTCGTCGTGCTCGCCCTCGCGCTCGCCGCCCTGCCCGGGGCCGCCCGCGCCCAGTTCGCGACGACCAACCTCCAGGTCCTCGACGGCTGGAACTTCCACGACCCGAGCGTCGGCGAGGACGTGAAGGGCGGCCGGATGTCGACCATCACCCTGAATCACTTCTCGACCTGGAAGTACGGCGACAACTTCGCCTTCGTCGACATGATGCAGGGCGACTTCGAGAATCCGGACGGCAGCGTCGGCGTGAAGTCGAAGCTCTACGGCGAGATCCACCCGCGCCTGTTCCTGAACCACCTCCTCGGCTCGAAGGGCAACGTCCTCGGCGTGTTCCGGAACGCCGGCATCGCCACGGAGCTCAACATCGGCCAGGGCTTCCAGGCCTGGCTCGCCGGGCTCGGCGGCGACTTCGCGGTGCCGGGCGGCAACCTCGGCCTCAACGTCTACTACCGCTACGCGGAGTTCCAGAGCGGCACCGGCTTCCGCGACTACAACCACACCTGGCAGGTCAGCCCGTTCTGGACGTTCCCCTTCTCGATCGCGAAGGTCCCCTTCCTCTTCACCGGGTTCGTCGACATGAACGGCGTGAAGGCCGGGAAGGGCTGGAAGGGCTGGGAGATGATGGCGCAGCCGGAGCTCCTGGTGGACTGCCTCGCCCCGTTCGGCGGCCCGAAGAACGTGCTCTACGCCGGCGTGGAGTGGTACCTCCACTACCACTCGGCGAACGAGGCGCTCGGCGCGGATCAGAACCTCATCTCCGCGCCGCAGGCGATGGTCCAGGTCAACCTGCACTGACCCTGAGCACCGGGAGAACACCGACATGACCACCCCCACCGCCCCAGGCGCGGGACGACTCGAGTCGTTCTTCGGGCTCCGCGCGCGCGGCACCGACGTCCGCACGGAGGTCGTCGCCGGCGTGACGACCTTCATGACGATGGCTTACATCCTGTTCGTGAACCCGCTCATCCTCGGGCTGGTCACGGACTCCTCGGGGGCGAAGCTGGCCTTCCCGGCGGTGCTCACCTCCACCGCCCTCGTGGCGGCGGTGGCGACCCTGGCCATGGGACTGCTCGCGAACCTCCCCCTCGCCCTCGCCGCCGGGATGGGGCTCAACTCGGTCGTCGCGTTCCAGCTCGTCGCCGGGATGAGGCTCACCTGGCCCCAGGCGATGGGCGTCATCGTCGCGGAGGGGCTCGTCATCTCCGCCCTCGTCGCGACGGGGCTGCGGCAGGCGGTGGTGCAGGCGGTGCCGGTGTCGATGAAGAAGGCCATCGGGATCGGCATCGGCCTGTTCCTCGCGATCATCGGGTTCGTGGACGCGGGCTTCGTCTCGCGCAACGCCGCCGACCCGGTCCCGGTCGCCCTCGGGACGGGCGGCCACCTGCGCGGCTTCCCGGTCTTGCTCTTCGCCCTCACGCTCTTCTTCACGGGCTTCCTCATCGTGCGGAACGTGAAGGGGGCGCTCCTCATCGGGATCGCCTCGTCGACGGCCGTCGCCGTCCTGGCGAAGCTCGCCTTCGGCGACGCGGCCGGCTTCACGACGGTCGTGCTCCCCTCCTCGCCCTTCGCGCTGCCGGACTTCTCCCAGCTCGGGAAGTTCAGCTTCGGGTTCGTGGGAGCGCTCGGGTGGGGCGCCGCGGCCCTCACCGTCTTCTCGCTCATGCTCTCCGACTTCTTCGACACGGTCGGGACGGTGGTCGCGGTCGGGCAGGAGGCGAAGTACGTGGACGCGGAGGGGAACTACCCGCGGCCGGGCACCGTCCTCATGATCGACTCGCTCGCCGCCGTCGCGGGCGGCGCCGCCGGCGCGTCCTCGGCGACCACCTACATCGAGAGCGCCGCGGGGGCTGCGGCGGGCGGCCGGACCGGCCTCGCCTCCGTGGTCACCGCGATGCTGTTCGGGGCCTGCCTCTTCATCTCGCCGCTCGCAGGGGTGGTGCCACCCCAGGCCACCGGCGCGGTCCTGGTCCTCGTCGGCTTCTTCATGATGCGGGACGTCGGCAGCCTGCCGTGGGACGACGCGACCGAGGCGATCCCGGCCTTCCTCGTGCTCACGGTGATGCCCTTCACCTACAGCATCACGAACGGCATCGGCGCGGGGTTCATCTCCTACGTCGTCCTGAAGGTCGTCGCCGGGCGGACCCGCGACGTGCGGCCGCTCATGGCCGCCGCCGCGCTGGCCTTCCTCGTCTACTTCGTCATCGCCTGACGGGACCCCCCTTGTCTCCGCGCACCATCGACGTGAACGAGCGCCCGCCGCTCCTCCAGGCGATCCCGCTCTCGTTGCAGCACCTCTTCGCGATGTTCGGGGCGACGGTCCTCGTCCCGTACCTCGTCGGCCTCGACACCTCGGTCACCCTCAGACGTGTGATCGAGGAAGGGCGCGCGGCGGTAGGATGACTCCATGCGCGCCCTCCTCCTCCCCGCCCTGCTCCTCCCCGCCGTCGCCCTCGCGCTCGCCGCCGCCGGGCCCCGCCCGGCACGGGCGGAGGAGCCCGCGACCCTCACCCTCGCCGTCGGCGCGGAGACGAAGGACCTCGGGGTGATGCCCCGCTGCGACGACCTCACGATCGTCGCGGTGAAGGCGAGCGGGCGCGGGGTCCGCGGCGTGAAGCCCGGCACGACCACCTGCTCGTTCGACCGCTCCGGCGGCGGCGGGATCCGCAGCACCTACCGGATCGTCGTGGTCGCCCCGCCGACCCCGGACGCCGGGAAGGGCGCGCCCGGGGACGCGGCGAAGCCGAACGGCTGAGAACGCCCGGCTACCCCTCCTTCGCGAGCGCGGTGAGCTGCTCGGCGGAGATCGGGATCTTGAGGCCGCGGCCGCCGTTCTCGAGGAAGAGGCGCAGGCCGTAGGCGAAGTGGCGCTTCACCGCGTTCAGGATCGACTCGTAGATCGGCTGGAGCGCCTCCGGCGTGGGCGCCGCGACCTCGAAGTCCTCGAACCCGTAGAGGCTGATGATGTAGCGGGTCTCGAGCTTCTTGAACCGGATCCGGACGAGGATCGACCCCCTCCCCTTCGGCTCGTCGAGGGTGAGGCGGAAGCCGAAGTGCCAGAAGCCGTCGCCGTCGAGGTGCATCGCCTCCTCGATCTTCTGCGTCGGCGCGGGATCCACCCCGGCGACGGGCTCGTACCCGGCGCCCTCCCGCGGCCACCCGGCGTACTCCGTGAAGCCGCGGGCGAAGGTCGCGGCGAAGAAGAAGCACTCGGAGCGGTAGGCGGCGAAGCTCGCGCGCGCCTCCGCGAGCGCCTTGCAGAGATCCTGATAGCGGCTCTGGCTCATGGGTCCTCCGGAGGTGGGCGCTTCCGCGCGCCGTCGACGGTCGTGAAGCCTAGCACGGGGTTCCCGCCGAACGTCCGGCGGGCGAGGGAACGCCCGGCAGGGACGTGACGCGGCCCGGCAGCCTCCCCGCCGGACCGCCCGGACGGCGGCGCGGGAACCGGACACGGCGCCGGGCGGTTATCATGCGCGCCATGTCCCTCCTCCCTGCCGCGTGGAGCGGCCGGCCCGCCTGGGCCGAGATCGACCTCGACGCCCTCGCCCACAACGTGTCACTCCTCGTCTCCCGCGCCGCCCCGTCCCGCGTGTGGGCGGTGGTGAAGGCGAACGCTTACGGCCACGGCGCCGTCGCCTGCGGGCGCGCCGCCCTCGAGGCGGGTGCGGCGGGGCTCGCGGTCGTCTGCGTGGACGAGGGCGAGGAGCTCCGGCAGGCGGGCGTCGACGCCCCGATCCTGGTGGTGGGGTACACGCCCCCGTCCGACGCGGAGCGGGTGGTGGCGCTCCAGCTCCGGCCGGCCGTCGGCGCCTTCGACCTCGTCGAGGCCCTCGGCGCGGCGGCGCGGCGCACCGGCCGGACCGTCCCGATCCACCTCGAGCTCGAGTCGGGCCTCAACCGCCACGGCCTCGCGCCCGACGCGCTCGTCGCCCTCGCGGAGCGCGCCCGGGTCATCCCGGGGATCGAGGTCGAGGGGCTCTTCACCCACTTCGCCGCCGCCGAGGAGGGCGACCAGCGCTTCACCCGCAGGCAGTTCGACGTCCTGCGCGAGGTCTCGGCGCGCCTCCCCTTCGTGCGGGAGCGCCACTGCTCGGCGTCGGCGAGCGTGCTCCTCGACCCCGAGATGCGGCTCGACGCGGTGCGCCCCGGGCTCTCGATGTACGGCTACCGGCCGGCGCCGTGGTGCGGCACCGACGCCGACCTGCGGCCGGTGCTCTCCCTGCGGGCGCGGGTGGCGCGGCTCCTCGACGTCGAGCGCGGCGCCACCGTCGGCTACGGCCGGACCTGGGCCGCCGCCCGCCCGGCGCGGATCGCCCTCGTCATGTGCGGCTACGCGGACGGCTACCGCCGCGGATTCGGCAACCGCGCCCACCTCCTCGTCCGCGGGCGCCGCGCCCCGGTGGTCGGCCGCGTCGCGATGGACATGTGCATGGTCGACGTCACCGCCGTGCCCGGCGTCGCCGTCGGGGACGTGGCGACGCTCATCGGGCGGGACGGCGACGAGCGGGTGGACGCCGACGAGCTCGCGGCGCTCGCCGACACGATCTCCTGGGAGATCCTGGCCGGCATCACGGCGCGCGTGCCGCGGCTCTACCTGCGCGGCGGCGACGTGCAGGCGGTGACGACGCTGACGCGGCGGAGCCCGGCCGCCCCCTGAGCGCGGCCCGCCGCCGGACCTCCCTCACCTCTCGAGCCAACCCCCTCTCCGTCCGGGGACGAGCGAGCGGACCTCCCGCTCCCCTCCGGGAAGAGGGTCGGGGAGAGGGGGTCGCGCGATCACTCCAGCGCTCGCTCCGCAGACCCCGCGAGCGCTCGCACGAGCAGGTCGATCGCCTCGGCTGCGTTCACCGGAACGCTCGGGTCGTCGAAGTCCGTCGTCTCGCCCCAGGCGAACGTGGCGACGTGCCCCTGGCGATCCACGAGGACGAGGGCGCCCATCGGCCCCCGCGTCGAGACGACCGCCGGCCCGGGGAACACCCCGCCCGGGAGCGTCGGCTCGGAGGACGGCGGGGGGAGCGGGCGGCGGCCTTCCAGGCGGTGGTAGCTCGCCACCGCGTCGACCCCGAGCGCCGCGACGGTCTCGCCCGCAGCGCGCCCCGCGTCGCCGTAGGAGCGCGCCCCGAACCGGTCGGTGCGCGGCGCGCCGGCGCGCGACTCGAGCTGCACGAACAGCCGCTCGAGGGCGGCCTGGTCCGGCGGCGGCCGCGACCCGAGCTCGACCACCCGGGTCGTGTACCCCCGGGCGCGCAGCGACTCGTCCAGCCCGTCGAGGGGGTCCTTCGGTCGCCCGGCGCGGCCGTCGGTGGTCCGCACCAGCACGAGGGTCCGCACCTCGCGGAACGACGGGGGCGGCGGCGCGATCGGCTCGCCGGTGGTGGCGCACGCGGCGAGGGCGGCGAGCGCGACGATGGCGACCCTGCTCATGCAACACCTCCCCCTGGACCGGCGGCGGTATATTCCCGCCCATGCCCGTCACGGTCGAGACCGGAGCCACCCTCGCGTTCGACCGGTTCTGGCGCTGGCTCAAGCGCCACCCGAACTGCATCCTGCGCGCAGGGACGCCGGACGCCTACCTGTTCGACGCCGACGACCTCCATTGGCACCTCGACGAGGACGAGGATCGCACCCCCTCGGTCCAGCTCCAGCGCGGGAAGCAGCTCCTCGGCGAGATCCTCATCGACGCCCGCGAGATCCTCTTCGTGCAGGCGCTGCCCGACCCGGACGGGGACGAGGGGCAGTTCCTGTTCGAGCTCGTCGGAGGGACGGCTGCGGAGCCCGCGCCGATGTATCACTTCGTCCTCGCCCACGCCTTCGAGGAAGGCGCGGGACACGGCCCGCAGCTGAAGCAGTAGCGATGCGCCTCCCGGAGTACGACCGGCTCGACGCCCTCGCCCTCGCCACCCTCGTGGCGCGGCGCGAGGTGACGGCGTCCGAGCTCCTCGAGGCCGCCCTCGAGCGCGCAGACGCGCGAAACCCGGCCCTGAACGCCATCGTCGCGCGGTACGACGACGAGGCGCGCGCCCGCGCCGCCGGGCCGCTCGCCGCGGGGCCGCTGTCCGGCGTCCCGTTCCTCCTGAAGGACCTCCTCGCCGCCTGGAAGGGCCACCCGCTCACCGGCTCCTCGCGGCTCCTCGAGGGCCACGTGGCGGAGGAGGACTCGGAGGTGGTCCGGCGGCTGCTCCGGGCGGGGCTCGTCCTCTTCGGCCAGACCAACACGCCCGAGCTCGGGATCATGGGCACCACCGAGCCGGCGCTGCGCGGGCCCACCCGGAACCCCTGGGACCGGGAGCTCTCGTCGGGAGGCTCGTCGGGCGGCTCCGCGGCCGCCGTCGCGGCGCGCATCGTCCCGGCGGCGCACGGGAACGACGCGGGCGGGTCGCTCCGGATCCCCGCGTCCGCCTGCGGCGTCTTCGGCCTGAAGCCGACGCGCGGGCGGGTCTCGCTCGGGCCGCGCTACGGCGAGAACTTCTCCGGACTGACCGTGGAGGGCGGGATCACGCGGTCCGTCCGAGACTCCGCGGCGCTCCTCGACGTCCTCGCCGGCGCGGTCCCCGGCGACCCGTACGCGGCGCCGCCGCCGGCCCGCCCGTTCTCCGAGGAGGTGGGCACGCCTCCCGGCCGGCTGCGCGTCGCGGTGACGACGGAGTCCTTCTTCGGGCGGACCACCGCCCCCGAGTGCCGGGACGCCGCGCTCGACGCCGCGCGCCTCCTCGCCTCGCTCGGCCACGAGGTGACCGAGGCGCGCCCGCCCATCGCCCGCGAGTCGCTGGTCCACGCCTACGTCGTCGCCCTCGCCGCCGCCGTCTCCGCGGACGTCGCCGAGGCGGCGCGCGTCACCGGGCGGCGCCCCGGCCTCGGCATGCTCGAGCCCGAGACCTGGGCCCTCGCCCGGGGCGGCGACCTCCTCAGCGCGAAGGACCTCGTGCTCGCGGAGCAGGAGATGCAGCGCGCGACGCGCACCGTCGCGAGCTTCTTCGAGCGGCACGACGTGCTCGTCACGCCGACCCTCGCCCACCCGCCCCAGCCGCTCGGCGCCATGGCCGCGAAGCCCTTCGAGCGGCTCGGGCTCAGGGTGGTGGCGCAGGTCCGCTCGCGCGCGCTCCTCGAGCGCTTCTTCGTGGAGGTCGGCGCGCGCTCGTTCGAGGCGACCGGCTACACCATGCCGTTCAACCTCACCGGCCAGCCCGCCATGAGCGTGCCGCTCCACTGGTCCGCGGCGGGCCTCCCCATCGGCGTGCAGATCGTGGCCCGCTCCGGCGACGAGGCGACGCTCCTGCGCCTCGCCGCCCAGCTCGAGCAGGCGCGCCCCTGGGCGGACCGCACGCCGATCTGAACGGGGGGACACTCGGCCCTTCGGGCCTCACGCGCCCATCACGGGATCTCGTAGCGCCGGCCCTGGACGAGCGGCTCGATGGCGCTCGCCGCGAGGTCGAGGTCGTCCGGATAGTGGATGAGCCGTGCCTTGCGGAGGATCTCCGGCGGCAGCGCCGCGAGGGCGTCGTAGGGCGTGTGGATCGTCGGGCCCGTCTCGTGGAGGAAGACGTCCGCCTCGGCGAGCCAGGCGACGAGCCGCGGGTCGAAGGCGGTGTCGGCCGAGAGCGCGAGGCTGCGGCCGCCCGCGCGGATGCGGAGCGCGGTCGTGGGCACCACGTGGCGCGTCCGCCGGCACTCGATCTCGAACGGCCCGACCCGGACGGCGTGCTCGTCGTCGAGCGGCTCGAGGTCGAAGTAGTCCGAGAAGACCTTGCGCCGGCTCGCCCAGGTCGCGGGATCCGCGACCTCGCTCATCCCGCCGGCGAGCCGGCCGGTCCAGAGCCCCTCGGCCACCTTCGGGTGGGCGAGGAGCTTCACCCGGCTCCGCAGGACGAAGTGGGCGTAGAACCCGAGCCCCTCGAGCCCCGAGGCGTGGTCCGCGTGGACGTGGGTGACGACCACCGCGGCGAAGGAGCCGACGTCGAGCCCCGCCCCGGAGCCGGCCGATCCCTCGCGGAGGATCTTCCGGATCGGGTGGGGACAGTCGACGAGCAGCCACGCCCCGTCCGCCTCGACGGCGACGCAGGACGAGTAGCGCAGCGCCGAGAACGCGTCGCCCACGCCGAGCGGGATGTAGGCGAGCCCCATCGCGGCCTCCGGCACCGATCAGACCACACCCGCGCCCCGCGGCAAGGGCTTGACGCTCGGTTCGCGTGCCCCCGCGCCGCGCCCGGCCTCAGGCGACCCGGCGCACCTCGATCGACCGGCGTGTACCACGTCCGGGACCCCCGCCGCGGTGCGGGGGGTGCAGCGGCCGAGCGGTAAGCTGCGGGAGTGCGCCCCGCCTCCCGCCTCGCCGCGACGCTCGTCCTCCCCGCCGCGCTCGCGGTCGCGGTCGCGACGCGACTCGGGCCGCCCCCGCCGCATCGCCCCGACGCGCCGGCGACCGAGTTCTCCGCAGCGCGCGCCCTCGCCGTCGCCCGCGAGCTCGCGGGGGACGGCGCGCCGCGGCCGGTCGGCTCGGTGCCGGGCCGCAGGGCGGTCGACCGGCTCGACGCCCGGTTCCGCGCCCTCGGCCTCGAGACGACGGTGCAGGAGGCGTTCGGGTGCGGGCGGTACGGCGCCTGCGCCACGGTCCGGAACGTCGTCGCCCGGCTCGGCGCCCCGCGTGCCGGGCGGCGCGCCGTCGGTGATCGCGGCGCACCACGACTCGGTGGGCGCGGGGCCGGGCGCCGCCGACGACCTCGCCGGCGCCGCCTCCGTCGTCGAGTCCGCCCGGGCCCTCGTCGCCGGCCCGCCGCTGCCGCGGCCGGTGGTGTTCCTCGTCACCGACGGCGAGGAGGCCGGGCTCGTGGGGGCGGCCGCGTTCGTCGAGGGACACCCCGCCGCGCGGGAAGCGGGGGCGGTCGTGAACCTCGAGGCGCGCGGCACCGAGGGGCCTTCGAATCCTCTTCCACGCGAGCGGCGCGCCGCTCTGGCTCCCGCGGGCGCTCTCGGCGCTGCCGCGCCCGGTGACGACGTCGGTCGCCGCCGCGCTCTACGCGCTCCTCCCGAACGACACCGACCTGTCGGTCTTCGAGTCCGCCGGGACGCCCGGCGTCGACCTCGCGTTCGCCGCCGGCGCGGTCCGCTACCACACGCCCCGGGACGACCTCGCCCACCTCGACCCCGCCTCGGTCCAGCACGAGGGGGAGGCCGCCCTCGCCCTCGTCCGCGCCCTCGCCGCCGAGGACCTCGAGGAGGGCGGGACGGAGCCGAGGGCGTGGCTCGACGTGGTCGCCCTCGCGGTCGTCTCCTGGCCCCGGCCGCGGGAGGTGGGCCTCGCCGTCGCCCTCGCCGCGCTCGCCGCGGCCGCGCTCCTCGTCCGGCGCGAGCGTCGCCCGCTCCGCGCCGCGGCGTGGGGGCTCGGCGCCGCCCTCCTCGGTCCGCTCCTCGCCGCCGCGAGCGCCGGGGGCCTCCTCCTCGCGCTCCGGGGGCTCGGGGCGGTCCCCCGCCCCTTCGTCGCGGAGCCCACGGCGGCGCACATCGCGGGGTGGCTCGCCGGCGTCGCGGGCGCGGTCCTCGCGCCGGCCCTCCTCGCCCGGCGGGCCGGGGGCCCGGGCCTCCTCGCCGGGAGCGCGCTCCTGCTCGGCGCCCTCTCGGCGGCCCTCGCCTTCGCCGCCCCGCTCGCGACCCCGCTCGCGGTGGTGCCCGCGGCGGGGTGCGTCGCGGCGGCGCTCGCGCGCGGCGACGCGCTCCCGGGCGGCCGCCGCGCTCTCGCCGCCGGCGCCCTCGGGTCGTCCCTCGCCGCGGTCGCCCTCGCCCCGCTCGCGCTGCAGCTGCCCCCGACCCTGGGAGTCTTCGCCGTCGCGGCCACGGCGCTCCTCGTCGCCCTCGGCGCCGGGCCGGCCGCAGCCGCGGCGCAGGAGGCGGGCGGCCCCGGCCGGCTCGCGCCGGGGCTCGCCCTCCTCGCCGCCGCGCTCGCCCTCGCCGCCATCCAGGCCACCCGGCCCCAGGCGACCGCCGACGCGCCCGAGAAGCTCACCTTCACGTTCCACGAGTCCCCGGAGGGCGCGCGCTGGCTCGCCGAGGCGGAGCGGGACGGGCTCCCGCCCGCGGTCCGGGCGGCGGCCTCGTTCTCGGCCAGGCGGACGCCGCCGTTCCCGTGGTCGCCGGCGCGGCCGGCCTTCTCCGCGCCGGCTCCTCGCCTCGGCCTGCCCCCTCCCCGCGCCGAGGTGCTCTCCGTGGACGTCCGCGGCGGGGTCCGCCAGGTTCGCGTCCGGCTCTCCTCGCCCCGCGGGGCGCCGGTCGTCGCGCTCTTCCTGCCGCCGACGCCGCGGATCCTCGCGGCGTCGGTCGAGGGGCACGCCCTCGCCCCGCCGCCGCGGCTCGCGCTGTGGTTCTGGGGAGGCCACCGGCTCGTGGCGTCGATGACGACGCCGCCGGAGGGCGTGACGGTCGTCCTCGCCTTCGCGAGCGAGGCGCCGGTGGAGGCGGCGCTGGTCGACCGGTCTCCGGGGCTCCCGCCGGCGGGCGCCGCGCTCGTCGCGGCGCGGCCCGAGACCGCGGCGCCGTTCTGGGACGGCGACGCGACGGTCGCGACGGCGCGGGCGAGCTTCTAGCGGCGCGTCTCGGGGAGCGGGGGGTTCCTCCCGGCGAGGAGGTCGCGGACGCGCTCGTACCCGTCGAGCTCGCGCGGGACGAGGAGCGTCGCGCCGCCCCGTCCCTGGACCACGAGCCCCTCGCCGCGCTCGTGCACCGAGACCACGTCGGCGCGCGCGATCGACACGGGCGGGAACCCCTCCACGACGCGGCCCACCGCGGCGTCGCTCACCGTCACCTCGAAGGAGGACCAGCGCGCGTCGAGCCGCCGGAGCCGGCGCCGCAGCGAGAAGAACGAGAGGCCGGCGAGGAGGACGAGGGGGAGCACGAGGGAGCCCGGGCCACCCCCGCGGGGCCTGAGCGCGGCCGCCCAGACGCCCACCACCGCCGCGGCGGTGGCGAGGACCGACACGAGGATCCGGCGGCGCGTGTGCGCCGCGGCGGTCCGCAGCACGTCGGCGCGGAAGCGGAAGGTCTCGCCGGAGGTCATCTGGCGAGGCAGTGTAGCCGGTAGGCGCGTCCGCGCCCACGCGTCCGAACGCGCCATGACTCCCTGGCGCTCACCCACGGTGGAGCGTCGGGCGACCGGCGGCTCGGCGCCGAGAACCGCGGACGGGAACGCGTCGCCGACGCGTCGAACGCCTCGATGAACCCGGAACGTCTCCCGCGTCGTCTGGCGCCCGAAGGCGCCAGACGACGGCGCAGTGACGCGTTGCGGCGCGACCGGCCCGTGCCGAGATTCGGCGCATGGCACGCACCGAACCCACCGACGCCGTCAGCGTCCTCAAGAACGACCACCGGGCGATCGAGCAGCTCTTCCGCCGCTTCGAGCGGACCCACAGCGCGACCGAGAAGAAGCGGCTCGCGGATCGCATGGTGCGCGAGCTCTCCATCCACGCCGCCGTGGAGGAGCAGCACGTCTACCCCGTCCTCCGCCGGCGGCTGAACGGGCAGGCGCCGAAGATCCTCGTCGCCCTGGAGGAGCACCACGCGGCGAAGCTCGCCCTCTCGGAGCTCGAGGCGCTCGGTCCCGAGGACGAGCGGTTCGACGCGAAGGTCCACGTCCTCGTGGAGGGCGTCCGCCGCCACGTCGTCGAGGAGGAGCGGGACCTCCTGCCGGCCATGCGGCGCGCCCTGTCGCCTGTGGAGCTCCGCGCGCTGGGGGACGCGCTCGTCCGTGCGAAGGACGCGGCGCCCACCCGACCTCACCCCGCCGCGCCCGACCAGCCGCCCGGCAACCTCATCGCGAACGTCGGCGCGGCGGCGATGGACCGGGGCCGCGACGCGATCGGCCGCGGGATCGCCCGGGTGCTCGACCGCAGCCGCGGGATGGTGGAGCAGGCGCTCCGCCGCGGCGAGGTGGCGGCGCGCCAGGCCCGGCAGCGGCTCGGGCGCGGCCTCGAGCGCGCGGGCCGCGAGGTCCGGCCGAACGCCCACTGACGGCGATCCGAGGCGCGAGGGCTGGCGCGCGCCGGCCCTCGCGCGGTAGGACCACGCGATGCCGGCCAGGGCCCTCGTCGCGTGGAGCAGCGGGAAGGACTCCGCCTGGGCGCTGCACGAGGCGCGGCGCGCGGGCGAGGTCGAGATCGTCGGCCTGCTCACGACGGTCACCGACCCCTTCGCGCGGGTGGCGATGCACGCCGTCCGCGAGGAGCTGCTCGAGTCGCAGGCGGCGGCGCTCGGACTCCCCTGCCGGAAGGTCCGCCTCCCCTGGCCCTGTCCCAACGAGGCCTACGAGACCCTCATGGCGGAGGCCCTCGCAGCGGCGCGGGGGGAGGGCGTGACCCACGTCGTCTTCGGCGATCTCTTCCTCGCCGACATCCGGGCGTACCGTGAGGCGAAGCTCGCCGGAACCGGGATCACCCCGCTCTTCCCGCTCTGGGGCCGCGACACGGTGCGGCTCGCCCGCGACATGATCGACGGCGGGCTCCGCGCCACGCTCACCTGCGTCGATCCGCGGGCGCTCGATCGTGCCTTCGCCGGGCGGCCGTTCGACGAGGCGCTCCTCGCGGAGCTCCCCGCCGGGCGTGGACCCGTGCGGCGAGAACGGCGAGTTCCACACCTTCGCCTGGGCCGGCCCGATGTTCGCCGCCCCGATCCCGGTGGCCGCCGGCGAGGTCGTGCTGCGGGACGGCTTCGTGTTCGCGGACCTCGTCCCCGCCGCGAGGTGAAAATTCCGAAACCGCGACCGCCGTCCCGCGCGGGAAGGGTCCGGCGCACGCGCACGTTCTCCGCAGCGTGAACGCCGCTTCGCGGTGCGAAGCGGCGCGCGCAGGCCGCGGGCGCATGGTTTTCGCGAAAACGGCGCAACCGCCCGTCCGCTATGGACGCACGGCCCGATCACGCGGTGCGGCACGCGCGCTGCAACCCAGGCGGGAACCCGGGACGGGGACGGCACGGACGCCTCGAACCCGATAGAAGACGTAGGCCCACGGAGGGCAGCATCAGCACGCGGGACCGCGCGCGTACGCCGGTACCCCAGCAGCGCTCGAGCAACAGATCGACGCGACGCCGGATCCCGCGGCTGCCCTTCCCGAAGGTAGAGAGAGGAGCCCGCCGTGCTGATGGTCTCGAGGATCACGCCGCGCCAGGTCGTGGCGCTCATGACGAAGGGCGAGCCGATCCAGTTCGTGGACGCCCGTGGCGAGCCGCGCTGGGCCGAGGCGGCCGAGCAGGTCTCCGGCGCGGTCCGCGTCCGGCTTCCGACGCTCCAGCGCGACGCCACCCGGGTGTCGCGCGGCTGCCAGATCGTGGTCTACGGCGCCGACGACGGCGAGGTGGACGTGGCCCGCGTCGCCGATCAGCTTCGCGTCCTCGGGTTCACGCCGGTCCGGATCCTGTCGGGCGGCTTCGCCGCCTGGCGCGAGCAGCACGGTCCGGTGCAGCAGAAGGACCCGGCGGCCCTGGCGTAGGCTCGCCGGCGGATCCCGCTCACCCGTAAGGGACGCCTCAGGCGTGGGCGGTGCGCCCCGCATGGGCCACGACCGCCACGAGGGTGTCGATGTCCGCCGGCTTCGTGAGGTGGACGTCGAAGCCCGCGGCGCGTGCGCGCTCCCGGTCCTCCGCCTGCCCGTAGCCGGTCAGCGCGACGAGGGTCACCTCCTCGCCGAGGAGGTTCCGCAGCCGCCGCCCGACCTCGTAGCCGTCGAACCCGGGCAGCCCGATGTCGACGAACGCCACCTCGGGGCGCTCGGCCTGACCGACCCGCACCCCGCTCGGGCCGTCCGCGGCGGTCACGACGTCGTGCCCGAACGACTCGAGGAGCATGACGAGGGTCTCGCGGTTGTCCGGGTTGTCCTCGACGACGAGCACGTGCCGGCGCGCGCCCGGATCGGAGCTGGCGGCGCCGGGCCCGGACGGCTCCGCCGGGCGCGCCGCGACCGGCAGCCGGACCTCGAGCTCCGTCCCGCAGCCCGGCCCTTCGCTCCGCGCCCGGACCGTCCCGCCGTGGAGCGAGACGAGGCCGCGGACGAGGGCGAGCCCCAGGCCGAGCCCGCCCTCGCTGCGGTCGAGGGTCGTGCTCGCCTGGGCGAAGGGCTCGAAGATCCGCTCGAGGAGCTCCGGCGCGATCCCGACGCCGGTGTCGGAGACGCGGAGGAGCGCGCCGTCCCCCCCGCGCTCCACGGCGATCGCCACCGTTCCGCCGGGCTGCGTGTACTTCACCGCGTTCGAGAGGAGGTTCCCGACCACCTGCTCGAGGCGCACCGGGTCGCCGTCCACCAGCAGCGGGTCGCGCGGGTGATGCACGTCGAGGTTCAGCCCCCCCGCCTCGACCCGGGCGGCCATCGCCTCGACGGACCGCTCCACCACGGCCCGGAGGTCCACCACCCGGCGCTGGAGCGCGATCTTGCCGGACTCGACGCGCGACACCTCGAGCAGGTCGTCGACGAGCCGGGCGAGCTTGCCCGTCTGCCGGGCGATGATCGCGGCGGGACGCTCGGGCTCCGCCGGCGCGCGGAGCAGGAGCTCGGTGGCGGTGTGGATGGCCGCGAGCGGATTGCGCAGCTCGTGGCCGAGCATGGCGAGGAACTGGTCGCGGGTCCGGACCGAGTCGGCGAGCCGCTCGAGGAGGTCGCGCATCCGGTACTGGTGCCGGCGCACCCGCAGCGCGGCGGTGACCGCCGACGCGAGGGTGACGAGGCGGACGGGCCGGTCGAGGAGCGTGACGTGGGCGTTCGCGGCGAGGAGGTCTACCGCAGGGCTCCGGGCGTTCGCCGCGGCCCCGGGGGCGGCGAGGACGATGACCGGCAGGTCGGACCAGGGCGGCTGGCGCGCGGCCCAGGCCCGAAGGGGGCCTCCGCCGTCGAGGAGGGCCTCCTCCGACACGAGCGCCGCGCCCGCGCCCTGGTCGAGCAGTCGGCAGAGCTCCTCGATGGCCGTCGCCGCGACGGTCCGGAACCCCGACATCTCCAGGACCTCGCAGGTGACCGGCGAGTCGCGGCCCGCCGGGGCGAGCACCACGATCCGGCCCGCCTCGGGGCCAGCGGTCGCCAGCCATTCCTTCGTGGGATCGGGCTCTGCCATGGCTGCTCGACGCTCCGACGGTAGCACGCTGCCCTTGCCGGCCGCCGCCGCGGCCCCCGTCCCTGAGGGGCCGTGCGGACCGGCACGGAGCGTCCGGCCCACCCGCTCTCCCCCGCGCCCACGTTGCCGGACGGGTCGCGCCGGGATATACCTCGCGCGGCCGTTTCGACCGTACCGCGCCTCCATGCAGCACCGCCGGACTCCCGGCGCGCGCGGACCCCCCAGGAACATCCGGCCCACACGAACGCGCGGCGCGCCGCGGCCCGAAGGCCGCACCGCCTGCGCGAGGAGCCTCACCTTTTGAGCACGTTGAGCCCGTCGTCGTTCGCAGACCTGAAGCTTTCCCCCGAAGCCCTCCACGCCCTCTCCCGCGCCGGGTTCGAGCACCCGACCCCGATCCAGGCCCAGGCGATCCCGCCGGCCCTCGCCGGCCGCGACGTCATCGGCACCGCCGCGACCGGGACGGGCAAGACCGCGGCCTTCCTCCTGCCCATCATCGACCGGCTCGCCGCGACGCCCGGGAAGCCCGGCCCGCGGGCCCTCGTCCTCGCCCCCACGCGCGAGCTCGCCATCCAGATCGCCGAGGAGCTCGCGCGGTTCGGCGGGACCCGCCGCGTGCGCGGCGCCGTCGTCATCGGCGGCGTCGGCATGGGCGCGCAGACGGACGCGCTCCGCCACAAGGCCGAGGTGGTCATCGCCACGCCGGGCCGGCTCGTCGATCACCTCCAGCAGGGCACGGCGAAGCTCGACCACGTCGAGGTCCTCGTCCTCGACGAGGCCGACCGGATGCTCGACATGGGGTTCAAGCCCCAGCTCGACCGGATCCTCGCCCGCGTCCCGAAGAAGCGGCAGACGATGCTCTTCTCCGCGACGATGGGCGGCGAGGTCGCGGACTTCGCCCGGGCGCACCTCCACGACGCCGGTCCGCGTCGAGGTCGCGCGCAGCGGGACCACCGCCGCCCGCGCCGACCAGCAGGTGTTCCTCGCCGAGCAGCACGAGAAGCTGGCGCTGCTCCTCGCGCTCCTCGAGCGCGACGACGTGACGACGCTCGTCTTCACCCGGACGAAGCGCCGCGCGGACCGGGTCTGGAAGGGGATCGGACGCGCCGGCCACAAGGTCGCGCGCATCCACGCCGACCGCTCTCAGTGCGCAGCGCCGGATGGCGCTCGACGGCTTCAAGGACGGCACCTACCGCGTCCTCGTCGCCACCGACATCGCCGCGCGCGGCATCGACGTCGCCGAGATCGGCCACGTCGTGAACTTCGACCTGCCGCACGTGCCCGAGGACTACGTCCACCGGGTCGGCCGCACCGCCCGCATGGAGGCGAGCGGCCGGGCCTCGACCTTCACCTCGCCGGAGGAGAAGGACCTCCTCGTCGCCATCGAGAAGCTCACGCGCGCGGCGATCCCGCGCGCCGACGTGCCGCGCGAGACCGAGACGTTCCAGGCCGAGGTCGCCCGGGGTGCGGAGGCGCGCGCCTCCGCGCCGCCGGCGCACTCCGGCCGCCCCGGTGCCGGCCACGGCCGCGGCCGTTCCGGCGCGCAGCCGCGCCGCGAGCGCCCCGCGAGTGGCGGGCGCGGGCACGGCGCCCGTCCCGCCGCCGCCTCGTCCGGCGGCAGCGAGCGGACCATCGACATGGGCGGCGCCGCCCGCAGCGCAGGCGCGAAGCCGCGCTCCGTCGGATCCTGGGGCGGGAAGCGGCGGCGGTAGTCTCAGCGCGCGACCACGACGTCGCGCACCGCCCAGGCGGTGCCGCCGCGCAGGTCGCGAACGACACCGCTGCTCTCGACGAAGCGGTGGCCCCCGGGCACGCCGTCCGACGCCGGCGACGCTGGGGGGCGCGTGCCGCCGCCGTGTAGTCGTTCGGGGCGCCCAGGCGGGGACCCGGGCAGATCCCGATGCACCACGGCGGTGCGCGCGTCGATCATTCGACTGGAGGTGGCAATCATGTCGACAACCGGGTGGGTGGTGGGAAGCGCGGCGGCTATCCTGCTGGCGGGCGCAGCGGTCGCTGCCGAGTCGGACAGCCAGGGCGCTGCCTCGTCGCCGTCGAGCGGCACGGTGACCAAGCAGAAGGGCGGCACGTACCAGGCGAAGGATCTCAGGACCCTCACGCTCACCGTGAAGCAGGTGGACCCGCAGAATCACAAGGTGACCTTCGAGGCGACGGTCAAGCCGGAGGCGACGAGCAGCTCGGGGAAGCCGATCAAGCTCGACCAGCTCAAGGAAGGCGACCAGGTCCGGGCCGCGTTCGATCCGAAGACGGGCGAGGTGGTGCGGGTCGACGTGACGCCGGCCGGCGGGGGGAAGAAGTAGTCCCGTGTCGATCTCGACGATCCTCGACGCCGCGCCCGTCGCGCTCGCGGTGCTGCGGGCGCCTGCGCTCACGTACGAGCTCGCGAACCCGGCCTTCAGGGAGCTCGCCGGTGGAGACGGGGATCCGGCGGGCCGGCCGCTCGTGGAGGCGCACCCGGCGCTCGCCGCCCTGCTGGCGACACCAGCCGCCGACGTCGCTCGCAGCGGGAGCCCGCGCGAGGAGGACGACCTGCCGCTGCCCCCGCGGAGCCCCGGCAATCCCGCGCGGAGGTGGGCCACGTTCCGGCTGCGGGCCCTCCCTGACGAGCCGGGACGCGGGCCCGCGGTGCTCGTGTTCGCGGAGGAGACCACGGAGCGCGTCGTCGCTCGCGCCCGCGCCGAGGCGCTCGCCGCGGTCGGCGCGGACCTGAGCGGGGGCTGCGGGCTGGCGGAGCTCCTCGAGCGCGCGGCGACGAAGGCGCGCGTACTGCTCCGCGCCGACCGCGCGTTCTTCCTCCTCCCGGAGTCCGGGGCCCTGCGCTTCCGCGGACCCGTCGAGATCGCTGGCGGCCGCAGGATCGAGGTGAGCGCCGACGCCGTCGAATCTTCCCGCAGCCGCCGTCGCGATGGACCGGGGCGAGCCGGTCGTCTTCCGGTCCGACGCAGCCGGGGGGCTCGAGGCGGCCTGGCTCCGAGCCGCGGGCGACGCGAGCGCGCTGTGCGCGCCGCTGCCCGGCGCTGGCCGCCCGCGCGGGCTGCTCTACGTCACGTGGAGCGCCGCTGTCCCGCCGCCCGCGGCCGACGTGGCCTTCGCGGCCGCCATCGCCTCGGCCTGCTCGCTCGCGGTGCAGCGCGCCCGCATCCTCCGGCGCGAGCGGGAGGCGCGCCTCGCATCTCGCCGCGCGAGCGAGCGGCTGGAGCTCCTCTCGGAGAGCGGCGCGCTCCTCACCGGCGCGGTGGACTGGCCCGCGGTCGTGCGGACCACGGCGCAGCTGGGGCTCGGATACCTCTCGGACGTCGCCGTGCTCGACCTCGTCGGTGCCGACGGCGTGCTCCGGCGGGAGGCGATGGAGAGCGCCGTCGAGATCCCGGCGCGCTCTCCGTCCTGGGCCGGAGACCACCGGGAGGTGCAGAGCCCGGCGATCCGGGCCGCCCTCGTCACGCGGCGCACGCGGCGGATGGTCCTGCCCGCGCACGGCGAGGGCGCGGGAGAGAGCGACGACCCGGACCTCGCAGTCCTCGACGCGCTCGGGGCCACGTCCTGCATCGTCGCTCCCCTGTTGATCAGGGGACGCGCGGCCGGGGTGCTCACGCTGGTGAGGCGCGCCCCCTCGCCGCCTCACGAGCCCGAGGACGTCGCGCTCGCGACCGAGATCGCGCGCCGCGCGGCGATCTCCCTCGACAACGCACGGCTGTTGTCGGTGGCCGCAGACGAGGCGGCCGCCCGCGACTCCTTCCTCGCCGCGGCCGCCCACGACCTCCGATCGCCGCTCACCGCGCTGCGCCTCCAGGTTGCGGCGCTGGAGCGGGGCGCCGCCGCCGACCGGCGGCACCACCGGCTCGAGCGCCTCCGCGGCTCGGTGGAGCGCCTGGCGCAACGGGTCGAGCAGGTGCTCGACGCGGCGCGCGCAGGGCCCCGTGGCGCGCCGCTCGACCGCGAACCGCTCAATCTCGCGGACGAGACCCTCAGGGTGGTGACCCGCGTGATGCACGAGCGCGGCAAGGACGCGACTCCGGTGCGGGTGCTCGCTTCCGATCCGGTCCCGGGGCGATGGGACCGGGCCCGCGTCGAGGGGATCGTCGCGAACCTCCTCGCCGTGGCGGCCAAGCGCGGGGGCCCCGAGCTCGAGGTGCGAGTCACGCCCGAGGTGCACGGGGGCCGGATCGAGGTGCGCCGGCCCGGCGCGGAGCACGCCGCCGCGCCGCAGGAGCAGTCCGCTGCGGAGCACGAGGAGCTGGAGGTGGGGATTCGGATCGCCCGCCGGTTCGCGGAGGCCCACGGTGGGCAGCTCCGGGTCGTTCCGCTGCCGCACGTCGGCGCGCGGTTCGTGGTGGACCTGCCCGGGTGAGGACGGGCCGCGGCGAGGAGCCGCCGGCGGCTCCGGAGCGACGATCTGGGAGTAGACCCCGTTCCCCCGAAGTAGGGCTGGTACCAGACCGATCCGCACAGGGAGCGCCCGCTGACGGACGCGCGCTCGGAGGGGAGGTCGGAGGGAGGGTCGTAGTCACACCGTTCCCACCGCCGCCGACGGAGGCAGGGGTCGCCGCGGTGGTCGAGGAGTAAAGACGGGACGCGCTCGCCGGCCCGAGCAGCGAGGCTCCGAGGGCCGCGCTCGTCCACACCTGTGGAAGACCCGTGGCGGCCGTCGGGCGGATCCCGATCCCCCGGTCGCTCCCGGACGGCTACCTCATGGAAGGAGGAGGCTCCGGTGCGGACCTATCGTCTCATCATCGCGATCGCGCTCGGAGCGGCGTGCGCCACCGCGGCCACGAAGCTCCCGCCGCTGCAACCGCAGCCGACGAACGTCGTGACGCCCGGCCAGCCGGTCTGGCACGACCTGGTCACGACGGACCTCGAGACGGCGAAGAGGTTCTACGGCGGCCTGTTCGGGTGGACGTTCAAGGAATTCACGGTCAAGGCAGGCAAGTACGCGCTCGCGTCGCTCGACGGGAAGCCGGTGGCCGGCATCCTCCAGCCGGGGAAGGTCCAGGTGAACGTCTCGCAGTGGATCACGTACTTCTCGGTCGCCGACGTGGACGCGGCGTCGCGCGCCGGGAAGGAGGCGGGAGCGCAGGTGGCGGTCCCGCCGCGGGACATCGCGAACCAGGGCCGGGCTGCGCTCCTCGTCGATCCGCAGGGGGCGCCGGTCGCGGTCGCGCGGCTCGCGGGTGGGGATCCCGCCCGGGCGCCGCCGCCGCTGAACGGCTGGCTCTGGGTGGATCTCTGGACGCCCGACCCGGCCGCGTCAGCGGCGTTCTACCGCGGCCTGCTCGGCCTCGAGCCGGACACCGTGGACCTCGGCGGATCGCCCTACACCGTGCTCGGCCGCGGCGACACGCCGTACGCCGGGATGATCCGGATCCCCCAGCCGGAGATCAGGCCCAACTGGCTGCCCATCGTCCGGGTCGCGGACGCGCGCGCGATCGCGGAGCGCGCCGCGCAGCTCGGCGGCCGGATCCTTCTCTCGCCGCGGCCGGAGATCCGCGCCGGCAAGGCGGCGATCGTCGCAGATCCCACGGGCGGCGCAGTGGCGGTGCACGTGTGGGACGTCACGCCGGCGCTGGCGCCGACGACGCGGCTGGAGGTCAAGCCATGAGGTCTCGAGCCGAGGGGGCGCGTCGTAGGCGCCGCGCGTGGGCGCTCGCAGCGGCGGTCGCCGCGGCGAGCCTGCTCCCGGGCTGCTACGGCTACGATGGGGACGTCTCCGTGGGCGTGGGGGTGGTGGGGCCTGCGCCGTGGGGGGGAGTGACGGTGGCCGGCGCCGTGCCGGTCGGGCCCTACTTCGGCGGGCGGTACGGCAGGATGTGGTGAGCGCGCCGAGCGCGCTTGCGCTTCCGGCTGGAGGTCAGCCCACGGCGCTCCAGGCCGTGGGCTGCGCGGGGTGTTCTAGGCCGTGGGCTGCGGGGGCCGCCTCGACTTCCCGTTGGTCGCCGCCCGCGGCGTCAGCTCCTCGTCGGCGAGCACGCTCGCCGAGCTGATGAGCGCCAGGTGCGAGAACGCTGCGGGAGGTTCCCGCGAGGGCGGCATCCGCCCCGCCGCCGCTCGACGCGCGCGCGGCGCTCGCCGAAACCGAGCGCGCGCGAGCCGCGGCAAATCTCCGATGAGTCCGTAGTTCTCGATGGAGCGAGGGCAGGTCCTCTCCAGTCGGGTTCGTGAGTCACACGAAGCCGGCCTTGCGGAGCTGGTCCACGACCAGCTTCGCGAGCGGCTCCGTCACCTCGGTGACCGAGCGAGGGTCGACGCTCTCCGAGGTCGCCGAGAACACCGGCGCAGCGTCGCCCCCGGTCCTGAACACGCGCGTCTCGACCACCAGCGTCTTCGTGGTCTCGAGGTAGCCCGGCGAGTACGCGATGGGGGCGGCCCAGCCGGCGTAGCCGTAAAACCCGCCGTAACCGCCGTACATCGTGGACGGAGGCACGGCGCGGACGTCGGTCCGGGAGTCGACGAGCATCCCCACGACGGCGCCGTCGAACCCCTTCTCCGCCACGAGGCGCTCCAGCGCCTCGCGGGTGGGCGCCTCGCCGATCGGCAGGAGCGGCTGGCTCGCCTGCGCCTTCACGCCGGCGCCCTGCAGCGCCTTCACCAGCTGCCCCTCGTAGCTCGCCCGGGCCGCGGGGTCCTTCACGAGCCCGACGACGAGCACGTTCCTGAGCTTCGCGCGGGAGGTCTCCGGGGCGACCTGGACGCTGGTGAGCTTCGTCGCGGGTGCGCACGCCGCGAGCGCCGTCGCCACGACCGCCAGCCGCCGACGCCACGCCATGACTCCGTCCGCGCTCACGGGACACCCCCTCGCCACCGACGTCTCCACGGGAACCTTGCGCGCCGACGCCGCGGGGCGCGATCGGGACCCGCCCCAGGACCCGTGAGGCGTCCCCGCACCGGATTGCCCCGCCAGGCGAGCGTCGCGAGATTGTGGGAGGATGGGGCCCCCCGTCGGGCGATAGGGCGACCTGCCGACGCGCCGTGACACGCGCGTGACGTGGCGACCGCATGCTCCTCGGGTGACCACGACCACGCTGGCGCCCGAGAAGCCGCTCCTCCGCGGCGTCTCCCACGAGATCGCGGCGGGCTTCGCGCTCGTCGCCTGGCTCGCCCTCGCGCTCGTGGCGCCGCCGGGCCGGGCGCGCCTCGCCGCGAACGTCTACGGCGCGTCGCTCCTCACGCTCTTCCTCGTGTCGGCGCTGTACCACCGCCCGACCTGGCGACCGCGCGCGCGGCTCCTCATGCGGCGGCTCGATCACTCGGCGATCTTCTTCCTCATCGCTGGCACCTACACGCCGTTCTGCCTGCTCCTTCCGCCCGCGATCGGCGAGCGCATCCTCGCCGTCGTCTGGGCCGGCGCGGCCGCAGGGGTCCTCCAGTCGGTCCTCTGGGTGCGCGCGCCGAGGCCGCTCAAGGTGTCGCTGTACCTCCTCCTCGGGTGGGTCATCGTGCCGGTGCTCCCGTCGCTTCGCATGACCCTCGGCCCGGGCGCCCTGGCTCTCCTGGCCGGCGGCGGAGCGGCCTACACGATCGGAGCGGTGGTCTACGCCGTGCGCAGGCCGGATCCGTTTCCAAGGGTGTTCGGGTACCACGAGGTGTTCCACGCCCTCGTCATCGCCGCCGCGGCCTGCCACTTCGCGGTGGCCGTCGCCGCGATCCGCGCCCTGTGAAGGGCGGCGGTCCCGTGCCGCGCGGCACGGGGACGCACGGCCACGTGTCCCGGGGCCGTCCACCGCCTCCGAGCTTAACCTGCTCGGAAGGAGGTGCCTCATGCTGCGCTCGCGCATCGAGGACGCGCGCACGTTCTTCGCGAGGGCTCATCGGATCGCCCTCGTGGGCGTGTCGCGCGACCCCAAGGACTTCAGCCGCTTCGTGCTTCGCGAGCTCGTCCGGCGCGGCCACGACGTCGTCCCCGTGAACCCGGCCCTCCACGACGCCGAGGGCGCCCGCGCCTTCGCCCGGGTCCAGGACGTCGATCCACCGCCCGACGCGGCCCTCCTCATGATTCCGCCGGACCGGGCCGAGGACGCCGTCCGGGACTGCCTCGTCGCGCGCGTGAAGCGGGTCTGGTTCCACCGCGGCGCGGGCCCCGGCGCCGCGAGCGAGGTCGCCCTCGCGCTCTGCCAGGCGAACCGGGTCGAGGTCGTGCAGGGGCTCTGCCCGCTCATGGCGCTCCCGGCGGCGTCCCTCCCGCACCGGCTGCACGGACTCTTCCGCCGCGTCCTCGCTCACCCGGACCACGTCAAATCGGTCGACCTGCACTGAATTCCGTTCGTCCCGAGCGTGGCGAGGTCCTGAGCCTGCCGAAGGACCGGGCGCACTCGAAGGATGCGACGCTCGCGCCCCCTCTCCCCGACCCTCTCCTCCTGCGGGGGAGAGGGTGGGTTTCTCGAGTACACCGTCACGTCGTCGCGGGCTCGCCGGCGGCACCGCGCGTCCTGAGCTCGGCCCGCATCTCCGCCCAGGCCCGCCGCGCCTCGTCGACGGAGCCCTCGTCCTCGATCGTCGTGACGTCGCCCGGATCCCGGTCGAGCGTCACGGCCTTGAGCACGCGCCGCATGATCTTCCCGCTCCGCGTCTTCGGGAGCATCTGGACGAACTCGAGGTTCCCCATCACCGCCACCGGACCGAGCTCGCGCCGGACCGTCGATACGAGCTCCTCCCGGAGCGCCGCCGACGGCGCGTGCCCCTGCCGCAGCGCCACGAAGGCGGCGACGACCTCGCCGCGGAGCGGGTCCGGCCGGCCGGTCACGCCGGCCTCGGCGACCGCCGGGTGCGTGAGGAGCGCCGTCTCGACCTCGATGGTCCCGAGCTTGTGGCCGGCGCACTTGATGATCTCGTCGGCGCGCCCGGCGAAGAAGAAGTACCCGTCCTCGTCCACCTGGGCGGAGTCGCCCGTCCACCAGACGTCCGGGATCCGCTGCCAGTAATCGGCGGCGTAGCGCTCGGGCTCGCCCCAGAGCGAGGGGATGAGCCCCGGGAACGGGCGGCGCAGGACGACGATCCCCTTGTCGCCCGGGGCGCAGGCGCGCCCGTCGGTCGGGTTCACCACCGCGGCGTCGATGCCGGGGAGCGGGAGCGTCGCCGAGCCCGGCTTGATCGGCAGCATCGCGATCCCGTAGGGGTTTCCGAACACCGGCCCGCCCGTCTCGGTCTGCCAGTAGTGATCGATCACCGGGACGCGGTCATCGAGGACGCGCCGTTGCAGCCACTCCCACGCCGGCGCGTTCAGGACCTCCCCGGCGCAGACGACGCGCTCGAGAGACCGGAGATCGCTCCCGCGCGCCGGCGCCTCGCCGTAGCGCATGAGGAGCCGGACCGCGGTCGGCGCGGTGAAGATGCCGGTCACGCCGCAGCTCCTCGACCAGGCGCCAGAGCGTCTCCGGGCCGGGGTGGTCGATCGCCCCCTCGTACGCCACGGTCGTGCAGCCCGCGAGGAGCGGCGCGTAGACGACGTAGCTGTGCCCCACCACCCAGCCGATGTCCGAGGTCGCCCACCAGACGTCGGAGGGGCGCAGGCCGAAGCAGATCCGGCCCATCGCGTGGACGTGCACCCCGTACCCTCCGTGCACGTGGACCGCGAGCTTCGGTCGCGCGGTGGTGCCGGAGGTGGCGAGGATGAAGGCCGGGCTCGTTCGCCTCCATCTCCTGGGGGGCGCCGGAGTGCCCGCCGGCGAGGGCGAGGAAGTCGCGCCACCACAGATCGCGCCCCCCCTCGAGGGAGGGCGGGTCGTCCCCGCGCCGCAGCACCACCACCTGCTCGACCGGCGCGCCCGAGAGCGCGAGGGCGCGGTCCACGATCTCCTTGAGGCGCGTCTCCTTCCCCTTGCGCCAGGTGACGTCGGCGGTGAACACGGCGCGCGAGCCGCTCGCGAGGATCCGGTCCCCGAGCGCCTTCTCGCCGAACCCGGCGAAGACGGCGTTGTGGATGGCGCCGATCCGGACCGCGGCGAGCATCAGCACGATCGCCTCGGGGCAGGTGGGCAGGTAGAGGGTGATCCGGTCCCCCTTGCCGATCCCCATCCCGCGGAGCGCCGCGGCCGCCCGGGTCACCTCGTGAAGGAGCTGCGCGTAGGTGAGGACCCGCCGCGCGCCGCGCTCGTTCGCGTAGACGAGGGCGGCG
The DNA here is from genome assembly GCA_963739565.1 of uncultured delta proteobacterium. GTDB lineage: Bacteria > Myxococcota > Myxococcia > Myxococcales > Anaeromyxobacteraceae > Anaeromyxobacter. The sequence continues at coordinate 268,519 of CAVUBF010000005.1, forward strand.
TGGCCGCCCCGTCCCGCCTCGACGTGGTGGTCGAGGGCCGCCCACGAGAGGTTCGTGAGGCCGCCGGCGAACCAGCGGAAGCTCGGGTGCTCGGAGACGAAGGGGCGGTCCCAGCGGCGGATCCACGGGAGGGCGGCAGCCTGCCTGGCCCAGAAGCCGACCGGGTCCTCCTCCCCTTCCCTCAGCCAACGCCGGACGATCGGGTTCACGAGGTCCATCGCCACGCCTCCTCCGCCGAGAAGATGTGGCTCGCAACGCGAGGAGACCGCGCAGCCGAGCCGGGCCCGGCCCGGCGCGGGTGCGCTCCCGGTCGGGCGGACTGCGGGGTGGCGAGGAAGGGGCTCGAGGACCGGGGGACGGGGCGCCGCCGGGCGCCTCAGGGCGGGATGATGACGGTGCCGGCGGCCTTCGCGCGCACCGTCGCGTCCGATGCGTACCAGATCGCCTGGACGGTCGGCAGGATCTGCGTGACGACGCGGTTCCAGGTGCTGAGGCGCGTGGCGGCGACGTAGACGATGTCCTGCGGCGCCAGCTCGAACCGCGACGCGAGCAGGAGCGCGTCCGGAGAGCTCGAGTCGAGCCGGTAGACCAGCGGGGCCTCGTACCGGCCGCGGAAGACGTAGACCTCGCCGGGGTTGGAGGTCGTCGGATTGAAGCCCTCGGCGTCCCCGATCGCCTCCGCCAGGTTCATGCGCCCCTTCACCATCAGGCGCGACGAGGGCCGCCTCACCTCCCCGAGCACGTAGACCTTGTTCCGGGTCCGGTCCGGGACATTCACGACGTCGCCGTCCTGCACGAGCCAGTTCTGCCCGACCTCCCCGCGCTCGTACATCGCCTGGAGGTCGAGCAGGTAGGTGGTCCCGGCACGGCTCAGCGTGACCCGCTGCGGATCCGCGTCGGGGGTGAGCCCCTTCGCCGCCGCGATCACGTCCTGGACCCGCAGCGGGACGTCGGTGATCGGCACGGGCCCCGGCTCCTTGACCTCGCCCGTGACCTGGATGCGCTTCCCCCGGAACGAGACGACCCGGACGTCGAGCTGCGGGCTCTCCACGAACTCGGCGAGCCGCTGCGCGAGCAGGGTGCGGATCTCGTCGACCGTGAGGCCCGCGACGCGAACGGTCCCGATGTGCGGGTAGAAGATGTTCCCCGCGGCGCTGACGGGGTTGCCGGTCGACTCGGCCGAGCGGTACTCGCCGGCCGGAATGGTCAGCTCCGGGTGATCCCAGACGATCACGGAGAGGACGTCGTAGGGCGCGACCCGGTACTGGTAGCTGTCGGCGATCGCGGCGAGCGGATCCTTGGCCGGCACGGGCGCGGTCGTCCGCTGCGCTTGCACGAGCCCGATGATGACGCTCGGGGTGATGTTGACGATAGCCGGCTCGCTCGCGCCGGCGCTCCGGGTGCGGTCCTCGATCGCTCCCCGGTTCATCTGCATCCCAGGAGCGAGGGCGCATCCCGGTGGAGAGGACCACGATCCACCAGGACCACCTTGCCATGTCGCCCTCCCCCCCGGCCGGGCGACACCGATCGTTGGCCCCCTGTTGCTTCGGCCCCGCACCTGGCGCCGACGGCCAGGTGCGGCTCACGTTCGGTGACGTGCCCCGTCGGTATGGCTTACGTCTACTTGCTTGGCGCGGGATCCGTCGAGCGCCGCGGCGGGGGCCCAGGTGGGGGCGCGTCCGAACGTCAGGTGCGGCGCCAGAACGCGCCCTCGAAGTCGCGGACTCCTCGCTCGATCAGGGCGAGGGCGCGCTCGAATGCCGCGCGCGGCTGCCGGAACGGGTCCGGGACGTCAAACGCTCCCCACCGGCCGATGCGGTGGACGCGCCCGCGCGCGGCCGGGGCGATCGTCTCCACCAGCCGCACCTGGGCCTGCTCCATGACGAGGACGAGGTCGGCCGCGAGCACGAGCTCGTCCGTGAGCTGGCGGGCGCGATGGCCGGAGAGGTCGAGCCCCCGCTCGCGCATGAGCTCGACGGCGATCGGGTCCGCGGGCCGGCCCTCGAGCGCGGCGATCCCGGCGGACGCGACGACCGCTCCCGCGCCGCGCGCAGCGGCGCTGCGCGCCAGGAGGGCCGCGGCCATCGGGCTGCGGCACACGTTGCCTACACAGACGACGAGGACGCGGTCGAACATCGAGGAGGACGCGCCGCCCCGTGCGCGGCGCTGCTGCCGCTTGTAGCACCTCGCCCATCCAGGGTGAAGCCGGCGGTCCGGACGCCTCACCGGCCGGCGGCCATCGGGCGCCTCACCTGATTGAGCAGCCCGTGCCGCGAGATGCGACCCCAGTCCAGGTACGAGGCCTCGAGATTCCAGGGAGCGAGCGGCGCCTCCCCGAGCCCGGTGGCGATCCAGTTCTGCTCCTCGCCGACGACCGTCCCGAGCCCGTGCCCCCACCGCCGCGACCCGCGGACCTGGAGCCACCCGGGACGCATGTCGCGCCGCGGCGTGAGCGGGATCGTGAAGAACGCCCCCACGACCGCCATCGTGGTCTTCTGGGCGAACAGCCCGACCTGCGCGTCGCCGAACCAGCGCGCCAGGTCGACGCGCACGCCCTCGTCCTGCCGGATGAACCGTCCCCCGCGGACGAGCACGGCGGCATCGAGGGGCGCGATGTTGATCCGCACCGAGCCGGTCAGGGCGCGCCGCTCCTCGTACACGTCGTTCACCGTGTAGAGCCCCTGGACGCCGATCGCGAGCGCGCCCTCGGGAGAGGTCCAGAGCAGCTCGCCCAGGCCGCCGGCGTCGGTCGCCCCGAACACCCCGCCGCTCGCCATCGCCAGCAGCCCGGGGGCGACGGGGATCGCCTGGTGGAGGAGGGCGTACTCGAGCCGCTCCGGGTTCCGGTACCGCCGGAACATGGCGCGGTCCTCGAACCCGCTCGACCAGCCCAGCGGGATGTCGGCGCGCGCGAAGCCGGTCGCGCCCGGCCACAGCGGCACGATCAGGTCGGGCCGGAAAGACACGAGAACGTCGGCGGTCCCGGCCTCGGTCCCGACGAACGACCTCAGGCCGGGGGCGAGGACGAGCCGCGAGTGCAGGATCGAGCGGTTCTGCGGGCGGCGGGACACCCACACGACGCTGCGGTCCGCCGAGCCGTAACGCCACGCGGTCGCGGCGGCGTCGGTGCCGGTCCGCGGCGTGCCCGGGAACGTGCTCTCGGCGACCCGGAGCCCGTTGCGCTTGACGACGATCGTGAGCGGCCGCCCTCCGAGCCCCACGCGGTCGACCTCGACGAGGACCACCTGGAGCGCGTCCGCCTCGTTGTGGTTGAACCGGGCGTTCTCGTACTCGACGACGACCGCCGGGCCCGCCTGGCCGACGCGGACCTCCTCGAACCCGATCTCCACGAGCGCCTCCTCGAGCTCGAGGAGCGGCTCCCACCGGTCCACTGGGCCTCCCGGGTTTGCGGACGCTGCGTCCCATGTCTGAGTCGACCCCGGGGCTGGGCGCCCGCGCCCGCGCCGGCGTTCGCGGTCGCGCCGGCGTTCGCGCCCGCGCCGGCGTTCGCGAGCGCGCCGGCATCCGCGAGCGCGCCGCGGAGCGGGTGCGGCTCCGCGGCGGCCCTCGCGCTCGCCCCGGCGTCGACCGGACGCCGGCCCTCGGGCCCGGCGTTGATCCACAGCGGGACCTCCACCGTCGCGCCCCACGCGACGTCCCGCCGCTCGCGGCGGACGGCGCTCCTCGCGATCCCTCCGAGCCGGAGCGGAAGGCCCAGCCGCGCGAGCGAGAGCGACGCTCGGACGCCGGCGTTGAGATCGGTCCCGTCCCAGTCCCCGAGCACGTCGAGCCCGTCGAGGACCCGCAGCGTGCCGCCGCCGAACAGGCCATCGCGCCGCGCCGGCCCGGCGCCCCAGCCGATCGACGCCGAGAGCCGCCACAGGCGCACGCTCGCCACGGCGTAGCGCCACTCGAACCACGACGCGGCGCCGCCGACGTCCTGCGCGCCGACCGCGAGCGCCACCGGAAGCCCCGGCGCGACGAGATCCAGGGGGAGTTGGAGCTTGCAGTTGAACGAGAGGTCCCGGAGCCGCGGCTCGGGCTGGACCTCGGTGAGCCGTCCCGCGATCTCGGTCCAGCGCAGGAGCCCGAGGGTGAGCGCCTCGGTCCGGGTCGCGGCCCGGCCGGCCCAGCGCGGGTCGTCGGCGTTCGTGAGGACGAGGTGCGCCGTCCCGGGCGCGATCGCCCAGGCGGAGGGCGTCGTGATGTGGCCGTCGAACCCCTCGAGCGAGGGTCCGCCGGCCGCGGCCGAGGGCGCAAGGACCCCCAGCGCCGCGGCCAGCGCGGCGAGCGAGAAGGTCGGAGGGCGGCTCACGCGACGAGCCGGAGCTCACTCGCCCCAGGAGCCGCTCGCCCCGGTCCCCCCGGTCCCGCCGGTCGGGTCGGACGCGTCGCACGAGCAGACGTGCGACCCCGCGTTCGCCTCGGCGAAGAACTGGCCCAGCCCCTGCCAGCTGCCGGCCTCCAGCGCGGCGCGGACGAGCGCCTCGAGCTCAGCGAAGGTGATCTTCCCGTTCGGGAACATGAACTGCACCTCGCCGTCCACGCAGGCGAACCGCCCGTGGTGCTTGTTCAGGACGAACGCGAACCATGCGGTGCAGATCGCGTGCTTCGGCGGCGCGTCGACCGACGCGTTCTCGAGGTAGGTCGCGAGCACGCCCACGTTGTGCACGTCGCTCGCGTCACAGTCCGTGAACGACTCGAGGTACGCGAGGTCCTCGGGCGACACCTCGGCCTGCCCCGGTGGGCTCGCCCAGTAGTCGGCGGGCTGCCCCGCACAGGCGGGACTCGCGGACGTCGCCGCGTTCTCCTTCGAGTTGCTGCACGCCGATACCAACGCCGCGATCAGCACCGCGACTGCCATCCTCAGCACGCGACCCATGGTGTCCCCCTCTCGTCGCTCGACCCCTCGAGCACGGGCGAATGTTCGGGGACTCACGCTCAGGCGGCAATCGACCTCTTGCGGATGAACCAACGGGTGAAGCAGGACCGCGCGCGCGCAGACCGCTCGGGCGAGCCCGGACGATCGTGCAGCCATGCTCGCCGCCGCACCCCCGCGGCGGGCCCCCGCTGGCCGGTTTTCACGGACACGCGTTCGTCGTACTCATGGTCGGCCACACCTTTGGTCCTAGGTTTGGGGAGGCGGGGGGAGGCCCGCGCGAGGTCCCGTTCGAAGCTGCGGCGTACGGCCGCTCCATGGCGCAGGGGGGGGAGATGAGGGCGTCGAACGAGCTGCTGCGCACGGAGCACCTCGCGCGGGTCCAACGCCGGTCGCGATCGGTGAACGTGGTCGCGATCGGCGGTGGGACGGGACTGCCCCGGGTCCTCGCCGGTCTCGCGCGCTCGAGCGAGTTGCGTGCGGAGCCCGGCGGGCTGGAGGTCACCGCGGTCGTGGCGACGTCCGACGACGGAGGCAGCTCGGGCGAGCTGCGGCGCTCGTACGGGATCCCGGCCACCGGCGACGTTCGGAACTGCCTCGTCGCGCTCTCGTCGACCGTGGACCCGCTTGCGGCGGTGTTCCAGCACCGGTTCGATGGCGCGGGCGGGCTCTCGGGCCACACGGTCGGAAACGTGTTCCTCGCCGCGCTCATCCAGCACCTCGGCGGTTTCCGGGTGGCCGTCGAGGTCGCCGGTGACCTGCTGGGCGCGCGCGGGCGCGTCCTCCCCGCCACGGAGGAGCAGGTGGACCTCGTCGCGACGCTCGACGACGGCCGCGTCGTGCGGGGAGAGCAGGCGATCGTGCACTCCGGCGGACGCGTGGAGCGCGTGAGCCTGGACCGACCGGTCGACGCGCTTCCTGCAGTCGTGGACGCGATCGCCGCCGCCGACCTGGTGGTGCTCGGCCCGGGCAGCCTCTACTCGAGCGTCATCGCTCCGCTGCTCGGGCGCGGCGTCACGGACGCGCTCCGCCGGTGCAGGGGGACGCGCGTCCTCGTCGTGAACCTGTTCACGGAGGTGGGCGAGACGGACGGCTACAGCGCCGCCGACCACGTGCGTGCCATCCAGCGCCACGCAGGGCCGGTGCTCGACGTGGCGCTCGTGCACGACCGACCGCTGCGCGCGCCTGCGCAAGCGCGCCCCTGCGCGGTGCGCGTCGACCCCGTCGCGATCGCGGAGCTCGGGGTGCTACCGTTCGCGGCGAACGTCGTGGCGACCGAAGGGACGCCCCGGCACGATCCCGATCGGCTCGCGTGCGTGCTGCTCGGGTTCGCGCGGACCGCGTGAGGCGTCGTCGAGGTCGGACCGAGGTGGTGCGCCCGCCCGGGCGCGCGGGAGGGAGTCGTGAGCGACAGGAACCCCGTACTCGAGGAAGCGCTCGAGCAGCTTCAGGCGTCACCACGCCGCTGGCTCGTGACCGGGGGGGCGGGCTTCATCGGCTCGCATCTCGTGGAGGCCCTGCTGCGCGCAGGCCAGGAGGTCGTGGTCCTCGACGACTTCTCCACCGGGAGGCCCGAGAACATCGAGGCCGTCCGCCGGGCTGCCGGCCCGGACGCGGCCAGGCGGCTCGAGGTCGTCCGCGGGGACATCCGGGATCCGGGGGCGTGCCGCGCCGCGGTGCGCGGCGCGAGCATCGTGCTTCACCAGGCGGCGCTCGGATCGGTTCCCCGCTCGATCGCGCACCCGATCGCGACGCACGAGGTGAACGCATCGGGGTTCCTCCAGGTGCTGGAGGCGGCGCGCGCGGCGGGCGTGCGGCGCGTCGTGTACGCCAGCTCCAGCTCGGTGTACGGCGATCACCCCGGACTCCCCAAGCGGGAGGCCAACGTGGGTCAGCCCCTCTCCCCCTATGCCGCCTCGAAGGCGTGCGATGAGCTGTACGCGCGAGCGTACGCGACCTGCTATCGCCTCGAGCTCATCGGGCTCCGGTACTTCAACGTGTTCGGGCCGCGCCAGGACCCCGAGGGCCCGTACGCCGCGGTCATGCCGCGCTGGTTCGCGGCCCTCCTCGGCGGCGCGCCGGTCACGATCTACGGCGACGGCGAGACCAGCCGCGACTTCTGCTACGTGGCGAACGTCGTCCAGGCGAACGTCCTCGCCGCGACCACGACCCGCCCCGAGGCGCTCGGCGAGGTCTACAACGTCGCGTGCGGAGCGCGGACGACGCTCATCGAGCTGTTCTCGCTGATCCGCACCGAGGTGGCTCGGTTCCGGGCGGAGGCGGCGAGCGCCCTCCCCGTGCACGCGGACTTCCGCGCCGGGGACGTCCGGCACTCCCTCGCCGACGTGTCGAAGGCGAGCCGCCTGCTCGGCTTCCGCGCCACGCACTCCGTCGCGGATGGGCTCGCCGACGCCGCCGACTGGTATGCCAGCGCGCTCGGGCCGGGCGCGGCGTCTTCGTAGCGGACGCCGCGCCCCCCCGGGCCGAGCGCGTCCTGGCGCTCGGGTTCACGCTTTCACGACGCGCGGCCGTTCGCGCCCGGTGAGCAGCGGCGCCACGACGTTGCGCGTGTCGACGACGAGCGCAGCCTTCTCGTACAGCCCCGGATCCTTGAACACGTCGTGGCCGGTCGAGACGACGATCGCGTCGTACCGACCGAACGTGTCGCGGTCGCACGGGACCGAGCTCAACCCGAGGTCGTGCTTTCGCCCCTTCCGGGCGTGCGGGAACAGCGGATCGCAGTAGGCGACGCGGGCGCCCCGCTCCTCCAGGAGCTCGAGGATCTCGTAGGAGGGCGACTCGCGGTCGTCGTCGATGTTGGCCTTGTACGCGAGCCCGAGCACGAGGACGCGCGAATCCCGGAGCGGCTTCCCGTCGTCGCTCAGCGCGCGCGCCACCTTGTCCACGACCCAGCGCGGCATCCGCGAGTTGATCTCGCCGGCCAGCTCGATGAACCGGGTCCATTCCCCGTGCTCCGCGGCCTTCCACGCGAGGTAGAAGGGGTCGAGCGGGATGCAATGTCCTCCGAGCCCGGGCCCCGGCTGGAATGCCATGAAGCCGAAGGGCTTCGTCGAGGCGGCGCGGATGACGTCCCAGACGTCGATGTCCATCCGGTCGAAGATCATCTTGAGCTCGTTCACGAGCGCGATGTTCACCGAGCGGAAGATGTTCTCGAGCAGCTTGGCCGACTCCGCGACGCGGCTGTCGCGGACGGGCACGACCCGCTCGATGGCCGCCGCGTAGAGGGCCACCGCGATCTCGGTCGAAGCCGCGTTCACGCCGCCCACCACCTTCGGGATGGTGCGCGTGGAGAAGTCCCGCCGCCCGGGATCCTCGCGCTCCGGCGAGAACGCGAGCAGGAAGTCGTCCGGGCAGCGCAGCCCGCTCTCGTACAGGATCGGCAGCACCTCCCCGTCGGTCGTCCCGGGGTAGGTCGTCGACTCGAGCACCACGAGCTGGCCGTGTCGGAGCCGCTTTGCCACCTCGCGTGCGGTGACGTGGATGTACGAATTGTCCGGCTCGCGATGAGGCCCGAGTGGGGTGGGGACGCGAGATCACGACGGCGTCGCACTCGGACAGGCGGTCGAAGTCTCGCGTCGCTGCGTAGCGACCGCTCGCGACCGCCCCCGCGACCCTCTCCGGGCCGATGTGGCGGATGAACGACTCGCCGCGCGAGAGCGCCGCCACCTTCGCGGGGTCCACGTCGAACCCGACCACGCGGAACCCCGCGTCGCAGAAGACGAGCGCGAGTGGAAGCCCGACGTATCCCTGGCCAATGATCCCGACGACCGCGCTGTGCGCGGCGATCCGCTCGGCAAGCCTCTTCACGGTTCCCCCCGTTCTTCACCCTTCAGCCACTCAACCGATGCCTGGACGCGCTCCCCGAGGTGCCGGGCTCGCTGCCGGAGTCCACCCGCGCCGCCGTCGCGACCGCCGCACGCCTCCCTCCGCCCAGGGCGGCGCGTGCCCTGTGCCCGGCGGAGCGCACGAGCGAGGTGACGCGGGTCGCGAACGGCCTCGGGTCCGAGAGATCGAGGATCGCGTCGCAGCTGGGCGCCAGGTACGGCCTGAGCCACGTCCAGGGCGCGAGCCGCTCGTGCAGCAGGTAGCGCAGCCCGTACCCGACGTCCCGGACGACGTCGGTCCAGTACACTCCCTCCTCGAACACGGCGGCGCGCGGGACTTCCCCGTGGACGAGGTGGCGGTACTGCAGGAGCGGGAAGTTGATCCCGCACCGCACCGCGAGGCGTCCGCTCAGGTTGTGGCGCCCGTTGACGTCGACCACCTTGTAGAGGCCGTCGCGCGGGTCGCGCTTGAGCTCGGTGCACGCGAAGCCCTCGCGCATCCCGATCGCCTGCAGGATCGCGCGCCCCGGCTCGAGGACCCCGTCGATGCGCTCGCTGCGGACCACCCTGGGTGAGCCGAAGTGCGGCGGCGCCTTGCGGAGCTGGCGCGCGGTGAACTCGACGACGGGCCGGCCAGCGACCACATACGCGTTGTAGTTCACCACCTCGCGGTCGGCGCCGGGCACGATCTCCTGGACGAGCACCTCGAGCCCCGCCGCACGGGCCTCCTCGAACGCCGCGACGAGATCCGGCATCCGGGCGAGGACCCGCATCTTGCTGCGGAAGCGCTCGTAGAACAGGTGGCTCTGCGACGGCTTGAGCAGGAGCGGGAACCCGAATCGCTCCCCGGCCTCCCGCACGGCCTCGACCGAGTCCGGCACGACGAACGCCGGCGCGGGGATGCCGTGGTCCCGGGCAATCTCGTACGTCCGCCGCTTCTCGATGAAGTTCCGGACGACGGTCCCGGAGGGCGCGGCGACGACGTAGCCGAGCTCCCGGAGGTGCGTCCCGTGCTGGGAGAGCGTGACCACCGCCTCGTCCGACGCCGGCATGAGGACGGCCCCGGGCAGCCGCGGGGCCGCGCCCGCGAGCGCCTCGATCAGCCCCGCGTCGTCGGCCTGGGGCGGCGGCACGGAGATCGATTCGCCGACCCAGCGTGACACGTGCGCCATGTCCTGGTCGGACCAGTGGACGACGACGACGGGGATGCCCGCCGCTCCGAGCGCCCGGACCACCCCGAGCGCCATCGTGTGGCCGCCGACGACGACGGCCGCAGGGGTGTCATGCCCTCGCACGAACCGCCTCGTTCCGCGCCGCCCCACCTGCCTTCGCCGCCCAGCACACGAGCATGCTCCCCATCCCCAGGAGCTTCCCGACCCGCCACGTGGCGGTCCGCAGGTTCCAGCCCGCCTCTCGCATGTTCCGCGCGGTCACGTAGAGGGGATCGACCGGCGTGGTCGTCATCGTCGCGACGGGCCGGAGGCCGGCGCGGCGGACGATGCGCTCGACGGTCGCCGGGGTGAACCCGTGGAGGTGGTGCGGCGGGTTCACGGTCGCCACCGTCGAGCGGGGGACTCCGGCGGCGGCGCGGACTCGCGCCGGGAGGCTCCCCTCGTTCGGGGTCGCGACGAGCAGGATCCCGCCGGGCGCGAGGATCCGCTCGATGTCCACGAGCACCTCGAGCGGGTTGGGCAGGTGCTCGATGACGTCCCGAAGGCGGATGAAGTCGAAGCTGGAGTCCGGCAGGCTGGCGTCGGGGAGCGTTCCGCAGCGAAGGTTCGCTCCGAGCTTGCGCTGGCCCACCTCGACGAGCGCGGGGTCGATGTCGATCCCGAGCGCCTCCCACCCCAGGCGCGCGGCGGCGTGCACGACGGAGCCCGACCCGCAGCCCAGCTCGAGGAGCCGGCCCGGCCCGTCGCGCCCCGTCCAGCCGCGCATGAGCTGGGACTGGCGCCGGAACTGCGCCTCGTCATGGGCCAGGATCTCCGGGGTGACGTCCCGCTGGAACCGCGTGTACTGGAAGTCGAGCGACATCTTCGAGAACTCGCGCGTCGGCTCGAAGAACGGGATCGGGTTCACGTACACGAGCTCGCACTGGTTGCACGCCCTGATGTGCCAATCGCCGACGCACCCGAGCTCGCGGGCGTCGTCCACGCCGCAGGCGTTGCAGGAGATCCATTTCGTCCGTGTCACGTCGTCGCTCCTCGTCGTGTCACCGTGATTCCACCCTGTCGGCTTTCTGCGCGGGCGCGACCTGTGCCGGGGCCCGCGGCAGCGGGAACCCCACCGCCTCGTTGTCCTCGACCACCTCAGCCCCGGAGCGGCGGAGGACCCGCCAGACCGTCAGCACGAGGATCTGGAGGTCGAGGGCAAAGGTCCTGTGATCGACGTACCAGACGTCGAGCGCGAGCCGCTCCTCGAACCGGAGCACGTTGCGCCCGTTCACCGCGGCCCACCCCGTGATCCCCGGAAGGACGTCGTGGCGCCTCCGCTGCGCCAGCGTGTACTGGTCGAGGTACTCCATGAGGAGCGGGCGGGGGCCGACGAGGCTCATGTCGCCGCGCAGGACGTTCCAGAGCTCCGGGAGCTCGTCGAGGCTCGTCGCGCGTAGGAAGCGCCCGACCCGCGTCACCCGCTGAGCGTCGGTGGCCCACCACGTCTCGTCCGGTTTGGCCGCTCGCATCGTGCGGAACTTCAGGATCGTGAACGGCTCCCCCCGGAGCCCAGGCCGCTGCTGGCGGAACAGCACGGGCCGCCCGTTCGCGATCAGGATCGCGAGCGCCACCCCTGCGAGTACCGGCGACAGCACGAACAGCCCGACCGCGGCGCCCACGACGTCGAGCGCGCGCTTCGCGAAGTCGCCCGGGCCAGGAGCCCGTCGTCGCGCTACCGCGCGATCCGCTCTCGACTGGAGCATGCGCCGCCCCCCTGCGGCGTCCGACTCGGATCACGGACTGTTCGTGTACGTACCCTGAGTCTGACGGCGGGGACGCTAGCACACGCTCCGGCGGAGCATCCGTCCACGAAGCGTCCCTTCATGGGGGCGACCGGAAGTGATCATTCCCTCGGGCGCGACCGAGATGCCGCACGCACATGACGCCGCACGCTCCGGCGAGGGCGCAGCCGGTCCGGAGCAGGGTGGTAGTGTTCCCGCGTCGCGGACGGAGCGTTGACCCTGGACCTTTGGGCTGACGCGATCGAACTCTGCGTGGCGGGGGGCCACCGTTGAGCGCGGTCGAGAGCGTGGACATGGCGCCTGGCCATCGCGAGAGGCCGCCCGCTCCGGGCGTGCTTCCGGGGGATGACGACGCTGCGCAGCGAAGGACGGCGGTCGCCCGCTTCTTCGACACCGAGGGTGAGTACGGCTGGTGGGGAGACGTCTACGACTCCTCACTGCCGCGCGGGTTCTTCAGCCACGAGATGACGCGGCGCCGCGAGCTCGTGCTCGCGTTGCTCCGGGAGCACGCGCTCCTCCGGCCCGGGGTCCGGGTGCTCGAGTGCGGCTGCGGACCGGGCGGCATCCTCCGCGCGATCGCGACGACCGGCTGCCGGACCACCGGCATCGATCTCAACCCGCGACTGCTCCGGGCGGTCCGCTCGACGGACGCGCGCTCGTCCTGCGCGGCTGCGGACGTGGAGCGGCTCCCCTTCCGCGACGGGGCCTTCGACGTCGTGCTCTGCGTCGGGGTCCTCTCGTACCTGCGCGAGGACGAGGCGGCGGTTTGGGAGCTGGCGCGCGTCGTCCGGCCGGGCGGAGCGGTCGTGGTCGGGCTGCCGGGCCGCTTCCTCGCCGCGAAGGCGCTGGATCCCTTCTACCCGCTGGTGTGGCTCCCCGCTCGCATCGCGCGAGCGCTGCGGACCCGCGGGCGGGGCGCGAGCCACGCGCCCGGGGTGTTCCACCATGAGGAGATCCGACGGTACGGCCTGCGCACGCTCGCACCGCTCTACGCGCGCGCCGGCCTCGTCGAGCGCGAGACCGCGAGCGTGAGCTTCGGGCCCCTGACGCTCTGGCGCCGCGAGCTCCTGCCGCTGTCCTGGTCCATCGCGCTCAGCGATCGCCTGTCGGCGCTCGCGCGCCGGCGAGGCTTCGGCTTCGTCGCCTTCACCGCAAACCACTGGGTCACGCTGCTCACCCGAGGCGCCGCACGAGGGGAAGGTCCGCCATGAAGAAGGTCTACCTCGACGAGGCCGGCTGCGCTCGACGCCGGCTCGATCTCGCCAGGATCCAGGCGTGGCTCGCCGCGAACGACTACCAGCGGGTGGACCGCCCGGAGGACGCGGACCTCGTCGTCGCGATCACCTGCGCGTTCAAGAAGCGCGAGGAGGACGACTCGGTCGCCCGCCTGCGCTTTCTGCGGCGCACGGGTCGCGACGTCTTCATGTACGGCTGCCTCGAGGACATCGCGCCGGAGCGCGCCAGCGAGTTCGCGGAGTGGAGGAGCCTGGCGCCACGGAACCTGCAGGACATCGACCGGCGCTTCGAGGACGTGCGGGTCCCGTTCGCGAGCATCGGGGAGGCGAACGTGCTCCCGCGACCGAGCGGGGGGCTCGTCAACCTCGTGCGGAAGAAGGTGCAGACCGGGTCCCTGCTCGGGGGCCAGTCGCTCGGCGAGCTCGCGGAGAGCGGCCGGCGCGCCCTCGAGGCGATCGTGCACCCGAAGCGGGAGCCCTGGTCCCTCTTCGTGTGCCGTGGCTGCCGCGGCCGGTGCAGCTACTGCGGCATCCGCCGCTCGATCGGCGGCCCTCGCAGCAAGCCGATCGCCGACGTGCTCGCGGAGTTCCGCGCGGGCGTGCGCGCCGGCTTCCGGGAGTTCAGCATCCTGGGGGACAATCCCGGGTGCTACGGCGTGGACCTCGGCGAGAGCTTCCCCCGCCTGCTCGACGGCCTCGCCGCCGCGTGCGAGGAGCCCGGTCCCCGTGAGGCGCTCGACGGCCACGCGGTGTTCCACGTCAAGGAGATCCACCCGAAGTTCGCCATCGCCTACGCGCGCGAGCTGACGAAGGGCGGCCCGGTCATGGGCCGGGTGAAGAGCATCCTCTGCCCAGTTCAGTCCGGGAGCGGACGCGTCCTCGAGCTGATGGAGCGAGAGCACGGACCGTCGGACCTGCTCCGGACGATGATCCGCGCCCGCAGCGCCCACCAGGACATCGTGCTCGACACGCAGATCATCGTGGGCTTCCCCACCGAGACGGACGAGGACTTCGGCGAGACCCTCCGGTTCGTCCGGGACGCCGGGTTCGCGAGCGTCGTCGTGTTCCCGTACCACGACAAGGAGGGGGTCGCCTCGGCGGCGCTCGAGCCGAAGGTCCCGCCCGGCACGCTGATGCGGCGGATGCGCGAGGCGTTCCGGTACTTCCGGCGCAACGGGGTCAAGGCGCACTACAGCTGTCCGTAGGGGGAGGAAGCGCGCGATGAGGGCACGGGCGGCAGAGTCGACCCCGATGATCGCGGATGCGCGGGAGGTCGTGGCGCCGGCGCGCGCGCGGATCGTCCACGTGATGACCGTCCCCGCCTCGCTCTACTTCCTCTCTGGCCAGGTCGCGTTCATGCGCGCGCAGGGGTACGACGTGCACGCGGTCTCCTCGCCGGATCCCTACCTCGAGTTGTTCGGCGCCCAGGAGGGGATCCCGGTCTTCGCGGTGCCGATGACGAGGAGCATCACGCCGCTCGAGGACCTGCGCTCACTTCGGCGCCTGTGGGGGCTGCTGCGGCGTCTGCGTCCGGACGTCGTCCATGCCCACACGCCCAAGGGCGGGCTGCTCGGGATGATCGCGGCCACCCTCGCCCGCGTACCGGTGCGGGTCTACCACATGCGAGGCCTGCCGTTTGTCACCGCGACCGGGCGGCGGCGCTGGATCCTGCGCATGACGGAGACGGTCTCCTGCGCGCTCGCGCACCGGGTCCTGGCGGTCAGTCACTCGATGCGACGCATCGCCGTCGCGGAAGGCGTCTGCGCCGCGGAGAAGATCGTGGTGCTCGCCGGCGGCAGCGGCAACGGCGTCGACGCCACGACGCGGTTCGTGCCACAGCCGCCGCAGGTCCGCTGCGAGGCGCGCGCCCGGAGGGGGATCCCGCAGGACGCGCTCGTGATCGGGTTCGTGGGACGGCTCGTGCGGGAGAAGGGGGTCGTGGAGCTCGCGGCGGCGTGGCAGCAGCTCCGCGACGAGGACCCTCGCCTGCACCTGCTGCTCGTCGGCCGCTCGGAGACCGAGGACGCGATCCCCGCGCCCGTGCTGGCGAGGCTGCGCGCGGATCCGCGGGTCCACTTGACCGGCGTGGACCCCAACACCCCGCCGCTCTACGCCGCGATGGACGTGGTCGCGCTGCCGACCTACCGGGAAGGCTTTCCGAACGTGGCCCTCGAGGCCGCCGCGATGGCGCTTCCCATCGTGGCGACGGCGGTGCCCGGCTGCGTGGACGCGGTGGAGGACGGCGTGACTGGAGCGCTGATCCCAGCCAAGGACGCCCGCGCGCTGCAGGAGGAGCTCCGGCGTTACCTCGCCGATCCCGCGCTTCGCCTGGCCCACGGCGAGGCGGCGCGCCGCCGCGTGCTGAAGGATTTTCGCCGCGAGGTCATCTGGACCGGGCTCGCGTCGGTCTACGCCTCGCTGCACCAGGCCGCGAGCCGTCGTGCGCGGGCGTCGACGCGAACGCTGGAGCGAGGCGAGCCGGGGGGAGTCCGCCAACGATGAAGGCCGCGTTCTTCCACGACCACCGCTTCGGCCGGGACGCCGCGGGCGCCTACTACAGCAACGGCGCCCTCTCGTACCGCGTCTTCTCCCGCTACCTGAGGCACTTCGACGAGCTGGTCGTCGTCGGGCGCGAGCAGGTCGTGGACGCATCCACCCGCACGCTTGCGAGCGGCGCCGGCATCGCGATGGCCTGCGTCGCAGGGACTCCCAGTGAGCTCTACCTCGGCAGCGTCCTCCGGCGTCACGTCCGCTCCGTCCTGGAGCGCGTCGACTGTGCGATCGCGCGGCTCCCGAGCCTCGTCGGGCGCGTCGCTTGCCGCGAGGCGATGCGGGCGGGCAAGCCATGCCTCGTCGAGGTCGTCGGCTGCGCGTGGGATGCGCTCTGGAGTCACGGTTCCCTCGCGGCGAAGGCGCTCGCCGCGCCGTCGTTCCTCGCCACCCGGCGCTGCGTCGCCCAGGCGCCGTTCGCGGTATACGTGAGCCGGGAGTCCCTCCAGCGGCGGTATCCCTGCGGCGGTCGGACCATCGCGTGCTCGAACGTCGCGATCGAGCGCCCCGCGCGCGCCGTCCTGGAGGCGCGGCTCGCTCGCATCACCGCGCAGCCACGAGCGGACGCTCCCGTCATCGGGCTCGTCGGGTCGCTCGACGTCGACTACAAGGGCCACGAGACCGCCGTCTGTGCCCTCGCCCTCCTGCGGCAGGCGCGCCCCGGGCTACGGCTCCGCCTCCTCGGCTCGGGAGACTTCGCGCGCTGGCGCGCCCGCGCGGCCCGCCTCGGCGTGGGCGGCCAGCTCGAGCTCAGCGGGACAGTGCCGCACGGCGCGCCGGTGCTCGAGTGGATGGACCGGCTCGACGTCCTCGTGGCCCCGAGCCTGGCGGAGGGCCTCCCGCGCGCCCTCATCGAGGCGATGAGCCGGGCTCTCCCCGCCGTCGGGTCGCGCGTCGGCGGGATCCCCGAGCTGCTCCCGCCCGAGTGGACGCACGCTGCGGGTGACGCGCGAGGCCTGGCGGTGCGCCTCGAGCGGCTCCTCGCGGACCGTGCACAGCAGCGCGCCCAGGCGCTCCGGAACTGGCACGTCGCGGGGGAATACGCGTCCGACGTCCTGGAGGACCGGCGGCACCGCTTCCTCGCCGAGTTCCACGCCTTCGTGCGCGAGTCGGGAAGGTCGGCGATCGCGTGCACGTCGTGAACGCCGCCTCTCCGGGCGACCCGCGGCCCGACGACGGGGCGCGAGCCGACCCGCGCGCGCCGACTCGCCTCCGGCGCCTCGTGGCGCGCATGTCGGCGTCGCGCCTCGTCCGCCGTGCCGCGTCCGGAGCCTTCTGGAGCGTTCTCGGCCAGGTGGTCTCTCGCGCCCTGAACGTCGTCGGCTCGATCCTCGTCGCGCGCCAGCTCGGGGCCACGGGGTTCGGCGAATACAGCCTCGTCCTCGTGACGGTCGGCATGTTCCAGAACGTGGCCGGACTTGGCCTCGTCACCACCTCGACCAAGTTCCTGGCGGGCACGTACCGGTCCGACCCCGCGGCGGCGGGCCGGGTGGTCGCGCTGTCGAACGGCCTGGCGGCCGTGACGGGCTGGGTCTCGATGATCGGGGTCTTCGTGGCCGCGCCGTCGATCGCCCGCGACGTCCTCGACGCGCCGCAGATCGCGACCGCCCTCCGCGTCGGCGCGGTCCTGCTGCTCTTCGGCCCTCTCTACGGCGCGCAGCTCGGGACCCTCTCCGGCCTCGAGCGGTTCCGGCAGATCGCCTTCGCGTCCACGATCGCGGCGATCGCCGCGATCCCGCTGGTCGTCGTCGGCGCCGCGCTCGGCGGGGCCACCGGGAGCGTCATGGGGCTCGTCGTCTCGATCGCGCTGTCGAACGGCCTCCACGGGTTCGCGGCCCGCCGGGCCTTGCGCGGCGCCGGGATCGTCCCGCGCTACCGCGGCGCGTTGAGCGAGTGGCGCATGCTCTTCTCGTACGGGCTCCCGGCCACGCTCGCAAACGTGCTCCTCGGGGCGGTGTCGTGGGGCTCCTCCGCGATCCTCGCTCACGTGCCCGCAGGGCTCCGGGAGGTGGGCATCTTCGGCGCCGCCAACCAGTGGCGAAACGCGATCGTCCTCGTCACGACGGCCGCGGGCGCCGCCCTCTTGCCACTGTTCTCCGATCTGCACGACAACGGGAGGCCGCGCACCCTTCAGCGCGCGTTCTGGAACAGCTTCGGCGCCAGCGCACTCGCGTCCGCCGCGACCGCGGGGGCCATCTGGCTCGCGGCGCCGACCATCATGAGGACCTACGGCGCCGAGTTCGCCGACGCGACCGGCGTGCTCGTCCTGCTCGCGGCGACCGGGGCGCTCGCCGGGCCGCTCACCATCGCGGGGCACGCGATCGCGGGTGCCGGCCGCATGTGGCTCTCGTTGGGGCTCAAGGTGATCTGGGGCGGCACGCTCCTGGGCCTGGCGTGGGCGCTCCGGGCGCGCGGCGCGGCCGGGCTCGCGAGCGCCAACGTGATCGCCTTCGCGGTGCACCTCGTCGTGTCCATCGCCGCCGTCGCGATGCTTCTCCACTGCCGCCCCACTCCGGCGTCGGTCGCCGATCCGTCGGGAGGCTGAGATGGAGCGCTCCGGCACGGTCGCCTGGGAGACCAGGGTGCGCGGTGGCCCGGTCCCCTTCCTGGCGCGGCTGCTCCTCCTCGCGGTGATCCCCTGCTCGGTCGTGTGGTTCCCGGTCGCCCTCACGCCCGCCGGCACCATCGCGGGCAGCGACGCGATCCTCATCGCCCTCTGGGCCTTGACCGCTGTGGACGTCGTCGTCGCCGGCACCCGCCGCGTCGATCTTTACGCGCCCGCGATCGTCCTCCTGGCGATCGGAATCGCGGTGCTCGCCGCGATGGGCGCCGAGATCGCGCGCGCCCGCGCCGAGGGTGCCTTCGAGTTCATGCTGTTCATGAAGCGGTTCGGCCTGGCTGCCATCATCCCCCTCTGCGCGGCGCGGTTCGGCTCGCCGGCGATGGGTGCCTGGACGCGCCTGGTCACCCTCGCCCTGGTGGCTCTCCTGGTGGTCTTCACGCTACGCCCGGACCTCGCGGAACTGCTCCCCAGGCCCGAGGAGTGGGAACGCGGCGCCGCCGAGCGCGCCACCGGGCTCGGCACGAACCCGAATGACCTCGCCTACGCCGCGATCGCGCTCGCGATCCTCCACTGCGCCTTCCTCCCGCGGCACTCCGCCCCGCTCGCGAGGATCGCGCTCCTGGCGGTCCTCGCGGGCGCCGCGCTGTGCGTCATCGCGTCCGGTAGCCGGTCGGGGCTGGCCGGCGCCGTCGCGGCCATCGGGTACCTGGTGGTGAGCAGGACCATCCGCGCGCGCTCGAAGGCGTTCGCGATCGGCTGGGGGGTCGCGGCGGTGCTCATCGGCCTGAGCTCGAGCGCCGTGTTTCGCGAGCGGATGGAGCGGGTCTACCAACGTGGCGCGCAGGAGGAGAACGTCGCTGGGCGCGTCTATTCGCAGTGGAGCGCCGTGCGCGCGTCGGCGCGGTACCCGCTCGGCGTCGGCTTCCGCAACATCAGCTGGGCGACGCGCCGGACCGGCGCGATGTACGAGATCAGGACCACGGACAGCGTCTACCTGGACACCCTCGTCGGCGCCGGCTACCTCGGGCTCGTCGCGCTCCTGGCGCTCCTCCGCTCCGCCTGGCGCCACCTCGCCGTCTCGGCGCGCGACCCGCGCGCGGCCGCCACCCTTCAGTCGGGGCTGGTCGCGTTCTTCGTGTTCGGCGCGGCGACGGTGGTCCCTGTGTCCGTGTTCCTCTCCCCCCTCTTCTTCACCATCGTCGCCGGAGGATCGCATGCGGGAACCCGTTCCGAGTGACGGCGACCCGTCGCGTCCCGTCGTCACGGCTGGCGCGCCGCTGCGCGTCCTCGTCCCCTACATCCTCACGCACGGCGGGGGCGTTCGCACCGTCCTCCGGGCAGGGCTCCCCTCCCTGGCCGCGATCCCGGAGCTCCGCCTCACCTACGCCGAGCTCTGCTGCAATGAGGCCGACATGGACGAGATGGAGCGCTCTGGGGTCGGCGTCGACCGCGACTCGGGCGTCCCGGGGCCCGGCGCGCTCTCGCGAGGCGCAGGGCTCCGCCGCTTCGTCGATCTCGCGCGGCAGACGGTCCGGCTCTCTCGGGTCGCGCGTCGGCTCGCCGTCCGCCTCACCGGCTACGACGTGGTGTACGTGCACGGCCACAGGGAGCTGCTCCTGGCGATCGCAGCGCGTCGCTTTTCGCGCATCGCGGCGCCCCCACCGATCGTGTGGCACTGGCACGGACCGCCGCTGTCGCTAAGCACGTCCGGGGCGCGCGGGTCCTGGGCGGGCCGCCGCATCGCGCGCGCAGGCTCGCGCGCGTGTGCACGGGTGATCGCCATCTCGGACTTCTGCGCGCGACAGACGAGGGCGATGGGGATGGACCCGCAGCGCGTCGTCACCGTCGTGAACGCGGCCAGCGCAACCCAGCGCACGGCGGCCACGCAGCCGCTGCCGGTGCGCCGTCCGGGTGCGTTCGTGTCCCTCGTCGCGTGCGCGTCCCTCCGGAGGCACAAGGGCGTCCACCTCGCGGTGGCCGCGCTCGGCCACCTGCCGGCTCACCACGTGCTCTGGGTCACGGGTGATCCCTCGGATCCCGGCGCGCGCCCGTACCTGGCGGAGCTGGAGGCGGAGGCCGCGAGGACCGGCGTCTCGGACCGGGTGACGTTCCTGGGCGCGCGACGCGACATCCACCGGGTGATGGCGCTCGCGGACGCCGTCCTGGTGCCCTCGACATGGGAGGAGCCGTTCGGACTCGTCGCCGCGGAGGCGCAGCTCGTGGGCGTGCCGGTCGTGGTGTCTCGTCGGGGTGCCCTGCCGGAGATCGTGCGCGGCGGAGAGCTCGGCCTCGTGTTCGACCCGGCCGACGCGAAAGGCCTCGCGGCGTGCGTCGCGCGCCTCGCCTCGTCCGACGAGCGACACCGTCTCGCCGACGCCGCCCGCCGCCATGCGACCGAACACTACGGCTACGACCGCTGGGCCCGGCAGGTGAGCGCGGTGCTCAGGAGCGCCTGCTCCGACTGACGATGGAGAGCACGCAGGCCGCCCCGCGATCCTGCGGAGAGGATTCGGGGGCGGCCTGGGGGCGGTCCACCCGTCAGCGGAACGTGTTGTTCGACTGCTTGACGTTCGCCCAGTCGGCGCTGCTCGTGATGTTCACGCTGCCGTTCACGTCGCCCGTGTTGTTCGAGATCGTGATGTTTCCGCCCACGCCGCCGGTCGGGGTCGGCCACGTCGAGCTGTGGTACAGGGACACCGGGTTCTCGATGGGGGAGGTGAAGGTGTTCGAGTCGATGACCACGTTCCAGGCAGAATCCGTGCCGTTCGGGTTCGGCTCGATGTCGATGTCCGCCACGTACGTGTTCGACTTGTTGAGGACGTTGTTCCGGACCTGCAGGCCGTCCACGTAGATGACCGCCACGTTGCACCGGCGCGGGTTGTCGATCCGGTTGTTCTGCACCACGATGTTCCTGCTCGGCTTCGCGCTCAAGCCGCCGCCGCCGACGTAAACGCCGTCGCCGAGGAAGTTCTCGAGGACCGTGTCCTGGACGGTGACGTTCTGGGATCCTGCGATGTGAACTCCGGAGGAGTGCTCGCCGCTGCCGGAGCCGGTCCAGCCGCCGTTCAGGCGGACGCCGGAGATCGTGAGGCCGGTCCCGGTGTAATCGAGGACCTGGAGCATCGAGTCAGGCCAGTCGCCGGTCGGAGTGTCGAGCCAGATCTGCGGCATCGACCCGTCGCCCTGGACGGAGTTGTAAATCTTGATCCCGGTGGTGAGCCGGTACCGGACCCGGGGCGCCGTGACGAGCAGGGGCTTCTTCGTGTTGGCGGCGGCCTGGAATGCCGCGGTGTCGTCCGCGACGCCGTCGCCGACTGCGCCGTAGCTCTTCGGATCGACCGCGCCGGTCGGCGTGGGCGCCGGTGCGGTGACCGTCACCGTCGACGTCGCCGTCTTGGTCGTGTCCGCCGCGCTCCGCGCGACGACGTGGTACGTCCCGGCGGTCGCCGGCGCGGTGTAGACGCCCGCGCTCGTGATCGAGCCGCCCGTCGCGCCCTCCTGCACGGACCAGGTGACGCTCGTGTTCGTGCTCCCGGTGACGGTCGCGCTGAACGTCCGAGCGCCGCTCGTCGACAGGGACGCTGTCGTCGGGCTCACGGCCACCGCGACGGTCGGCGCGGCGGTCACCGTGACGGTCGCGGTCGCGCTCTTCGTCGTGTCCGCGACGCTCCGCGCCACGACGTGATAGGTCCCGGCGGTCGCCGGCGCGGTGTAGACACCCGCGCTCGTGATCGTGCCGCCGGTCGCACCCTCCTGCACCGCCCAGGTCACGCTCGTGTTCGTGGCGTTCGTGACGGTGGCGCTGAAGGACCGCGTCCCGCCCGCCGTCAGCGAGGCCGTCGTGGGGCTGACCGCGATCGCGACCGGGGCCGGCGCGACGACCGTGACGATGGCGGTGGCGCGCTTCGTCGGGTCGGCGTTGCTGGTGGCGACGACGTGATAGACGCCCGCTGCGGCCGGAGCGGTGTAGACGCCGGCGCTCGTGATGGTCCCGCCCGCGACGCCCTCCTGGACGGACCAGGCGACGGACGGGTCGGCTGCGCCGGTGACCGTGGCGGCGAACGACTGCGTCCCGCCGGTCATCAGCGCCGCGTTGGTCGGGCTCACCGCGACCGCGACCACGACCGGCTCCGGAGGCGCGGTCACGGTCACGACGCCGACGCCCTTCTTCGTCGCATCGGCGTTGCTCGTCGCGACCACGCGGTAGGTTCCCGGCGTCGCCGGCGTGGCGTAGAGGCCGGAGACCGGGTCGATGGTCCCGAGCGAGCCGCTCTCGATGCTCCAGCTCACGGAGGTGTCAATCGTCCCCGTCGCGACCACGTTGGCGACGAGCTGGACCGACCCACCCGCCTCGACCGAGACGCCCGGAACCGCGACGCTGGTGATGCCCGCTGCGGCGACGCCGCTCCCGGCGAGCGCCACGGTGGCGGCCGGCGCGCTCGCACCCTCGGCGCGCAACACCACGCTGCCGCTCGCCGCGCCGGGGGCCCCTGGCATGAAGCGGACGCTGAACGTCGTCGATCCCCCCGCGGGGACCGCCGTGGGCAGGGCGAGCCCCGAGGCGGCGAAGCCGGCGCCGCTCGTGACGAGGCTCGAGATGCTGATCGGATCCTGGGAGATGTTCGTGATCGTCACGCTCTGGGCGCTGAAGTCGCCCACCGTGACGCCGCCGAAATCCACCCTGGACGGGCTCGCCGAGAGGGCGACGGAGGGGGCCGTCCCCGTGCCGCCCCACTCGACGGCGCCGAGGTTCGCGCCGCTGGAGCTGCGGAGCGCGAGGTAGCCGGCCGCCGCGCCGGCGGCCGTCGGCTGGTACACGAGCGCGAAGCTGGTGCTGGCGCCCGCCGCGATCGTCGCGGGCAGGGACAGGCCGGACACCCTCACCGCCGAGCTGCTGGAGGCAACGGCGCTCACGGTGACCGCCGCCGAGGAGCGGTTGGTGACGGTGACGGCGCGCGAGACGGAGCTGCCGACCGCGACGTTCCCGAACTGCACGTCGGAACCGAACGCCAGCGGGGTCCGCCGGCGGACGACGCTCGCTTTCCAGGAGAGGGCGAACGCGTCGGTGCCGCT
Source organism: uncultured delta proteobacterium (assembly GCA_963739565.1). Lineage (GTDB taxonomy): Bacteria > Myxococcota > Myxococcia > Myxococcales > Anaeromyxobacteraceae > Anaeromyxobacter. Next base: position 291,620 of record CAVUBF010000005.1, read on the forward strand.
CGTGCTGCTGACGCGCAGCGCCCCGGAGTACGTCCCGGACACCTGGGGCGCGAACTTGACCGTGACCGTCGTGCTCTCGGCCGGGTCGAGCGCGTTCGGGAGCGCCGCGCCGGAGGCGACGACGTCCTCTCCGCCGACGATCACGTCCGAGAGGGTGACCCGCGCCTTCGAGGAGTTCGTGAGCCTCACGGCGCGCGACGCGGATGACCCCAGCTCGACGTCGCCGAAGGCGACGTCGGGGGCCGCCGACGTCGGCGCCTCGGGTCCGGGCGCGCCGCAAGCCACCACCGCAAGAACTCCGGTAAGCGCGAGCACGAGTCGAGTTCCATAGCGTCTCACTTGCATTCGTTCCCCTGTCGTTCCGCCTCTGCGGCATTCGGCTCCGCTCCGTGCGGCACGGGTCCGAACCGACCCGAGGTCCCATTCCCGGTCACGCGTTCACGGGACAGCCGACGGGGACCATCTCCCGGAACGGGCGGTACGCGTCTAGTGCACAAGGTAGGATAACCGCCGGTGACTTCTAGGGAATTTTCCCTTGAGCCAGGTGTTCGCGCACGGTCGCCTTAGGCCGCCTGGGGGCCCCTTGACCTCGGGTGAACAACGACCCGGAAAGAGCCGTCATCGGTGGGGGTTGCGTTCCCCCCGTTCGGGCGTGTCATCCCGAACCGGTGATCCGGCCTCCGACGGGGGGACCGCCGACGGCCTACGCTCGGCTGGTGCGGTTCACCGTCGGTGATCGAGCCGGTTTTTCGCAGAGCGTGCGGCCGGGGACCACGGGACCTTTCGAAGCCGCTCCGGCTGGCGAGACCCGCTCTAGGATCCCGGCCGCGCCGTATCGGGGCGCTCGGTCGAAGCGACGGGGGGTCGCGGAGACCGACCGGTGGACGCGGGTTCCCGCGCTGCGAGGCGCGGGCGGGGGGCGGAGACATCCGTGCGGTTTCGCGTGCTCGACGCGTCCACCTGGGGCGGGCGGGAGGAGTGGCGCGCGCTCTGGAGCGCCTGGCCCGCCCGCGAGGTGATGGCGCACCCCGAGTACGCGAGGCTCTTCGCGCGGCCGTGCGACCGCGTCGTCTGCGCGGTGGGCGATGACCCTGGCCGCGGCGCGATCCTGTTCCCCCTCGTGCTCCGGCCGCTCGCGGCCGAGCCCTGGGCGCGGGCGGGCGAATCGCGCTGGGACGCGACCACGCCCTACGGCTACGGCGGCCCGTTCGCCTGGGGAGACGCGGCGCACGAGGGCCACGCCTTCTGGGCGGCGTATCGCGCGTGGTGTCGCGACGCGCGCCTGGTCTCGACCTTCGCGCGCCTGTCACTCTTCCCGGAGCAGCTGGCCGCGCTGCCCGGCCGCGTCGAGGTCCGGTACCCGAACATCGTCGTCCCGCTCGACGGCGGGCCCGAGGCCGTCTTGCGCGGCTACGAGCCGAAGGTCCGCAAGTGGGTCCAGGTGGCGGAGCGCGCCGGGCTCGAGGTCGTGGTCGATCGCGAGGGGAGCCGGCTCGACGCCTTCATCGCGATCTACGAGCACACGATGCAGCGGCGCGGCGCGGAGGACTGGTACTTCTTCCCGCGCTCGTTCTTCCAGGCGATCGTCGAGGGGCTGCGCGGGCAGTTCGCGTTCTTCTTCACGCTCTCGCGCGGGCAGCCGGTCTCCTCGGACCTCGTCCTCTGCTCGGAGGAGCACGTCTACTACTTCCTGGGCGGGACGCTCTCGGAGGCGTTCCCCCTCGGCCCGAACTACCTGCTCAAGCACCGGGTCGCGCAATGGGCGATCGCGGAGGGGAAGCGGGCCTACGTGCTCGGGGGTGGCTACGCGCTGGGGGACGGACTGTTCCGTTACAAGCGCGCGTTCGCGCGGCGCGGCGAGGTGCCCTTCCGGATCGGCTGCCTGACACACGATGAGCGCGCCTTCGCCGAGCTCGTCACCCGGCGCGCAGAGCTGGCGCGGGCGAGCGGTGGAACGTGGACCGAGCGCCCGGACTTCTTCCCGTCGTACCGCGCCTGAGGAGGAGCGATGCCGCCCCGCGTCTACCTGTCGGTGCCGCACATGGGCGGGACGGAGGAGCGGTGGGTCCGGGAGGCGTTCGCCTCGAACTGGCTCTCCACCGTCGGACCGAACCTCGACGCGTTCGAGGCGGCGTTCGCCGCGTGCGTCGGCCGACCGGCGGTCGCGCTCGCGAGCGGCACCGCGGCCATCCACCTCGGGCTCAGGCTTCTCGGGGTGGGTCCCGGGGACGAGGTGCTCGTCTCCGATCTCACCTTCGTCGCGAGCGTGAACCCGATCCGGTACCTCGGCGCGACGCCGGTGTTCGTCGACAGCGACCGCGACACCTGGATGATGAGCCCGGCGCTCCTTGCGGAGGCCCTCGACGAGCGTGTGCGGCGGGGCCGCAGGCCGCGCGCCGTGGTGGTGGTGCACCTCTACGGGCAGAGCGCGGACATGGATCCCATCCTGGCCGCGTGCCGACGCCACGACGTCCCCGTCCTGGAGGATGCGGCCGAGGCGGTGGGGACGCTCTACCGGGGGAAGCCGGCGGGGTCGCTCGGCGACGTGGGTGCGTTCTCGTTCAACGGCAACAAGCTCTTGACCACCACGGGTGGCGGGGCCCTCGTCGCCCGAAAGCGCGAGTGGATCGACAAGGCGCGCTTCTGGTCGACGCAGGCGCGCGAGCCGAGCGTGTCCTACGAGCACGCCGAGATGGGGTACAACTATCGGATGTCGAACGTGCTCGCGGGGATCGGCCGCGGGCAACTCGAGGTCCTCGACGAGCGGGTGCGGCAACGTCGCGCGGTCGCGTTCCGATATCGGGACGCCTTCGCGGATCTGCCCGGGATCTCGCTGATGCCGCAGGCCGCCTACGGCCTCCACACCAACTGGCTGTCGTGTTTCCTCGTGGATTCCTCGGCCTTCGGCGCGACGCGCGACGAGGTGATCGCCGCGCTGTCCAGCGCGGCCATCGAGGCACGACCCCTCTGGAAGCCCATGCACCTCCAACCGCTGTACCGTGAGTGCGTGACATACGGAGGGGCGATCTCGGAGGACCTGTTCGAGCGGGGGCTCTGCCTCCCGAGCTCGAGCAACCTCTCCGCCGCGGACCAGGAGCTCGTGATCGAGACGGTTCGCCGCGCGGCAGGGCGTTGACGCATCGTAACTTCCGCTGTGGCACGTTGATCCGCCACCGCAGCGGTACCCCAACGTCGCCACCTCACGTGTCGTAGGCTGGAATACCGTCTCCCCCACGGTCGGTACGCGCGCACCTCTGGTGAGCAGGCCGACTGCGGCAACGGAGTCCCTGGGGGGGGAACCGTGGAAGCGGCCCTGAGCTGGATCCTGAGTGGCGCCGAAAGAGTGACTGGGCATCGCATCATCCGTCAGGTGCTCATGGTCTCGTACGACGCGATCCTCACCGCCTTCGCGCTGACGGCGGCGCTCGTGTTGCGATTCGACGGGCGCATCCCGGAAGGCGTCGGATCGCCCGCGGCGCTCCTCGCGCTGGTGGTGGGGACCCGCGTCGCGGTCGCGGTCGCGTTCGGGCTCTTCCGCTGGTCGTTCCAGATGGCCGGGCTCTTCGAGGCGCTGCGGCTCATCGGCGCGACGGCCGCAGGCTCGCTGCTCCTCGTGTGCTGGTCGCGCCTCGCGTGGCCGGACACGATCCTCCCGCGCTCCGTCATCGCGCTCGAGTTCTTCCTCTCCACGACCCTCATGGCCGCGTACCGGTTCGCGCCTCGCGTCGTCCTGGCCTGGGCGAACGAGCACCACCTCGTGGGCGCCGCTCGCGGAGCTGCGCTGCGCCGCACGCTGATCGTCGGTGCGGGCTGGTCGGGCGACCTCCTGCTCCGCGATCTGGTCCGGTCGGCCGATCACCCCTACTGCGTCGTGGGCTTCGTCGACGACGATTCGGAGAAGAAGGGCAGCTCGATCGGCGGGAAGCCGGTGCTCGGGCGGATCGCGGACCTGACCCGGCTCATCACCGAGCATCGGATCTCGACGGTGATGCTCGCGATCCCGAGCCTGGGAGGCGAGCGGGTGCGCGGCATCCTGAAGCTCTGCGCGCACCACAAGACGTCGGTCAAGATCGTGCGGTCGTCGTTCTGCGCCGAGCACCCGCGCATCACCGCTGCGATGCTGCACGACCTCTCGCCCGACGACCTCCTGCAGCGCGACGCCGTCGCCTTCGACCCCGCCGAGATCCGCACGCTCGTGCAGGGGCGGCGCGTCCTCGTCACCGGGGCGGCGGGGTCCATCGGAAGCGAGATCGCCGCCCAGTGCGCCCGGTTCGGCGCGAGCGAGATCGTGCTGGTGGACATGAACGAGAACGAGATGTACCTGCTCTTCCGGCGGCTGCGCGGGGAGCACCCTCAGGTCGAGCTTCGGGCCGAGATCGCCGACGTGCGCGAGCCGGAGCGTCTGCTGCGGATCGGGGAGCGCTACCGCCCCGACTACGTGTTCCACGCTGCGGCCCACAAGCACGTGCCGCTCATGGAGTACGCGCCCGAGGAGGCGATCAAGAACAACGTCTTCGGGACCCTCAACGTGGCTCGGATGGCCTCCGCCTGCGGAGCGGCGCGCCTGGTGTTCATCTCGACCGACAAGGCGGTGAAGCCCTCGTCGATGATGGGGGCGTCGAAGCGCATCGCCGAGCTCGTGGTCCGCAGCGTGGCCCGCGCCTCCCGCACCCGCATGACCGCGGTCCGGTTCGGGAACGTGCTCGGGTCCGCGGGCAGCGTCCTGCCGATCTTCAAGCAGCAGATCGAGCGGGGCGGCCCCGTGACCGTGACCCATCCCGAGTGCACCCGGTACTTCATGACCATCCCCGAGGCGGTGGGGCTCGTGCTCGTCGCGGGGCTGGGCGACTACGGCGACCTGTGCGTGCTCGAGATGGGGCAGCCGATCCGCATCGCCGATCTCGCCGCCCACATCATCACGATGGCGGGCTACGTGCCCGGCGTCGAGATCCCGATCGTCTATGACGGGCTCCGCCCCGGCGAGAAGCTCCACGAGGAGCCGCTCACCGAGGACGAGGAGCGCGCGCACTTCGTCCGGAGCCGGATCAAGGTCGCGACGAGCCCCACGCCCCCGGACCTGCGCGACCAGCTCGCGGCGCTCCGCCAGGCCGCCGAGGAAGGCGACCGGGCTGCGCTCGTGCGCGTCGTGCGGACCCTCGTCCCCACCTACACGCCGGACCCGGCCCTGCCCGAGCCGACCGCGCCGCGTCTTCGCCGGACCGTCGTCCCGCGCCCGAACGGCCAGACCGCGTTCTCCTCCGAGGCCTCGCCATGACTCCTCCCGGACCCCGGCCCGAGCGTCCCGTCGAGCTCCACCCGTCCGCCGGCGACGCCGGCTCCCGCGTGGTCCTCGCGCACAACGTCCTCCCGTCCGGCGATGGATTGGAGTCGGGCGAGCTGTCGCTCGGCGAGGTGCTCGCCGTGCTCGGGGACGGGAGGTGGCTCATCCTCGCCTCGACGATCGTGGCGCTCGCGGTCGGTGCGCTGTACGTCGTGCTCGCCGCGCCCCAGTACCGGGCCGACGCGGTCGTCCAGGTCGAGGAGAAGACCCAGGAGACCGGCGCGCTCCGCGAGCTCTCCGCGCTCTTCTCCGATTCGAGCCCCACCGAGGCGGAGATCGAAGATCCTGCGATCGCGCTCGCTCGTCGGATCGGTCGTGGACGAGCTGAGGCTCGACGTGTCGGCCACACCGCGCTGGCTCCCGCTGGTGGGGCGGCCCATCGCGGGGTGGCGTGCGGGACCGGACCCCGCGAGCGCCTTGCTGGGGCTCTCGCGCTACGCGTGGGGCGGCGAACGCATCGCGCTCCGGCAGCTGGAGATGCCGTCCGATCTCGAGGACCAGGAGCTCACGTTGATCGCGGGAGGGGGGGGACGCTTCACCTTGGCCGGCCCGGAGGGGGAGCCCCTCCTGGCCGGCCAGGTGGGCGAGGGGGCGCGCTCCGACGGACCCCGCGGCACGGCCGCGGCCTTCGTCGCCGATCTGGCGGCGCGCCCTGGCACCGAGTTCAGGGTGACCAAGGCGGCTCGCGACGGGGCGATCGAGCAGCTGCGCCGCGACCTCTCGATCCAGGAGGTCGGGAAGAAGACCGGGATCATCCGGGTCGAGCTGGAGGGGCCCGACCGGAAGCTCATCGCCAGCACCGTCGACGCGCTCGCGCGCAGCTACCTCCGCCAGAACGTCGACCGACGGTCCGCCGAGGCGCAGAAGACCCTCGAGTTCCTCGAGACGCAGCTCCCGACCGTCAAGGCGAACCTGGAGACCGCCGAGTCCGCCTTCAACGTGTACCGCAAACGCAAGGGGACGGTGGACGTCACGATCGAGACGGCGGGCCAGCTCGAGCGCGCGGCCGAGGTGGAGAAGGCGCTCTCGGAGCTGGACGTGCAGCGGGCCGAGCTGCGCCTCCGGTTCACGGACAACCACCCGGTGCTGATGGCGCTGCGCCAGAAGGCGGGCCAGCTCCGCAGCGAGCGCGAGGGGATCGAGGCGAAGATCAAGCAGCTTCCGCAAGCGGAGCTCGAGTCGGCGCGCCTCGTGCGCGACGTGAAGGTCGCGAACGAGCTGTACGTGTTCCTCCTCAACAAGGCGCAGGAGCTGCGGGTGGTGAAGTCGGGCACCATCGGGAACGTCCGCATCGTGGACCGGGCAGTGGTCCCGCGCGAGCCCGTGAGCCCGAGGAAGGCGGTGACCGCGGTCATCGCGCTCGTGCTGGGGGTCGGGCTCGGGATCGCGCTCGCCTTCGCCCGCAAGGCGCTCGATCGCGGCATCGAGGACCCGGACGTGCTCGAGCAGCGGTTCGGGGTCAGCGTCTACGCCGCGGTCCCGCACAGCCCGAAGGCGGTGGAGCTGGAGCGTGACGTCCGCAGGAGCAAGAAGGAAGGCCGGCTGCCGGTCCTCGCGGTGGCGGACCCGTCCGACGTCGCCGTCGAGAGCATCCGCAGCCTCCGGACGAGCCTGGAGTTCGCGCTCGTGGAGGCGCGCAACAACGTGGTGATGATCGGGGGTCCGAGCCCGGAGGTGGGGAAGTCCTTCGTGTCGGTGAACCTGGCGACCGTCCTCGCGGACACCGGGAAGCGGGTCCTCCTCGTCGACGGCGACATCAGGAAGGGAAGGCTCCACCGCCAGTTCGGGATGGAGCGGTCGCCGGGCCTGTCCGACCTCATCACGGGCGCCGTGTCGCTCGAGGACGCGGTGCGCGAGACGTCCTCGAAGGACGTCTGGCTCCTGCCGACCGGGCACGTGCCGCCGAACCCTTCGGAGCTCCTCGGGAGCGAGCGGTTCCGGCGCGTCATCGCCGACCTCTCGCGCCAGTACGACCTCGTCATCGTGGACACCGCCCCCATCCTCGCCGTGACGGACGCGGCGCTCGTCGGCCGCGTCGCCGGCCTGTCGCTCGTCGTGATCCGCTCGGGCCAGCACCCGCTCCGGGAGATCGCGCTCACCCTGAAGCGCCTGGCGCACGGCGGCACCCGGCCGCACGGCTTCGTGCTGAACGACGTGATGCCACGCTCCGGCCTGCTCGCGAACCGGTACGCGTACCACTACCAGTACGACTATCGCTGAGGGGGAGGGGGAGCGCGGGGGTCGCGCTCGAGCGCTGGTGGGGGGATCAGCGCTCGAGCGCGCGCGGGGCCCAGCGGGCGATGCCCGCCACCGACCGGAAGTCGGCAGCCGAGCGGACGGCGGCCTCTGGCAGGAGCTCCGCCGCCATCTTCGCGAGGGCGCCGCCCGGCCCGAGCTCGAGGAACACGGTGCAGCCGAGCTCCGCCGCAGCGGCGAGGCAGCGCGCCCACTCGATGCGCGCGGCGAGGGCGGCGGAGAGCGCGTCGACGGCCTCGGCCCGGGTGCGGACCGGGAGCGCGCTCGTCCCGGCGAGCACCGGGACGACGGGGTCGCGGAGCGGCGACCGCCGGAGCGCCCCGGCGAAGGGTCCGACCGCGGCGCGCAGCAGCGAGGTGTGGGCGGGGACGCAGACCGGGATCCGGACGGCGGTCGCCCCTGCGGCGGCCGCCCCCGCCTCGACCGCGGCGAGCGCCGCGGCGGCGCCGCCTACGACGACGTGGTCCGGACCGTTCACGATCGCGACCTCCGCGCCGCACGCGCGGGCGAGGGACTCCGACCGGGACTGCGACAGTCCGCGCAGCGCGACGAGGCCGGCGCCCGCCGGTGCCGCGGCGTCCATCGCGGCGGCGCGCTCGACGGCGAGCAGGACGGCCTCCTCCGGCGTCAGGGAGCCCGCGCAGGCGTACGCCGCGAGCTCCCCCAGGCTGTACCCGAGGACGAGCGCGGGCGCCGGCAGCGCGCCGCGCAGCGCCGCCCAGGTGGCGATCTCGGCGGCGCAGACGAGGGGCTGCGCGAGCGCGTTCGCGTAGACCTCCGGGCCGCCGGACCGCGCCCGGGCGACGGGATCCCAGCCGAGGACCGCAGCGCACCGCCGCAGCGCGTCAGCGCCCTCCGGCGTCGCGGCGGCGAGATCGAGCATCGCCGGGTGCTGCCCGCCCTGGCCGGGGCACAGGATCGCGAGCCCGCTCACCGGGCCCACCCGAGCCGGTCCACGAAGAGCGCGGCGGCGAGGAGGTCGGCGCTCCCGCCGGGTGAGAGCCGGCGCGCGACGAACGCGTGGTGGAGGACCCGGACGTCGGCCTCCCACCCGGCGCGGTGAACGCCGCCGGCGCGGAGGAGGTCGCGTGCCGCGGCGCGGGCCCAGGCGAGGCCGGCGGGTCCGCCGCGCCAGAGGAGGTTCGTGTCGGGGAGCGCGGCGATGGTCGCGAGGAGCGCCTCGACGGCCGCCGCGCGCCGGGAAGCTCCTCGGCGGAGCGCGCCCACGAGGGCGGGCAGCGCGACGTCGAACAGGTGCGGGAACCCGGCGGCGGCCTCGACCCGGGCGCCACCGACCCCGTGGCGGCGCGCGACGGCCGAGCCGTGGCTCATCGAGGCGACCGGCAGGTCGCGGCGGATGGAGCGCCCGAAGGAGCGCCGGACGGTCTCCCGGAGCGCCGCGGGATCGAGGGGCGCTCCGTCGGCGGCGAGGCGGCCCGCCGCGGCGGCGAGGAGCCCGAGCGCGAAGATCGCCCCCCGGTGGGTGTTCACGCCGCCCGTCGCCGCGAGCATCGCCTCCTCGGCGGCGAGCCCCAGCGCACGCAGCGCGGGGAACGGCGCGCCGGCCGCCCCGGCGCGTGCGACGGCGGGGAAGTAGCCGCGGAGCGCGCCGAGGCTCGCCCCGAAGGTCGCGGCGTCCATGTCGCCGTGGGCGCCCGGGTCGGCGAGTGAGACCAGGCCGGGCTTGGGCGCCGTCTCGAGCTCCTCCCGGAGCGCGGCGACGGCGCAGGCGCCGATCCGCTCGGGGCCGGGTCCGACCCGGGGCGCCCCCACCGTCGCGATGGCTTCGGTGGTCATGGCGCGACCTCCGCGGCCGCGAGGCCGTCCAGCACCTCGGCGCGCGGGAGCAGGGCCACGCCGGCAGGCGACTTCACGAGGAGCCGCTCGGCGCGGACGGCCAGCTCGCGCCAGGCGACCCCCCTCTCCCCGGGGAGGATCACCTCGCCGTCGAGGCGCGGGGCGGCGAGGCCGGCGCGCTCGCCGAGCAGCCGGAGGGCCCGCGCGAGGGCGGCGCCGTCCCGGGGTCGCACGAGGAGGTCGACGTCCGACGCGGGCGTCACGTGGGGCGCGCCGGACAGGTGCTGCCACGCGAGCGAGCCGTGGACGCGCAGGACGAGCCCGGCGCGTCGCGCGGCCTCGTCGAGCTCCTCGAGGCTGGCGCGCCACGCCGCCGGCGCGGAGGCGACGACGTCGCCCAGCCGGAGCGGCGGCGCGACCCGGACCACCGCCGCCGCATCGACGTGGAGCGCCACGCGCCGTCTTGCGCCCCTCTCCCCGGCCCTCTCCCCGCCCACAGCGAGCGCGAGCCCGAGGGCCACCGCGCCCGGGCACGCCGGATCCCGGCGCGTCGCGACGAGCGGCCTCCCCCCGGCGATCCAGGCGGTGGCCGCGGCGCGCTCGGGCGGCGCGAGAGGCATCCGGAGGGCCTCGTCCCACCGGCGGCAGAGCCAGACCCGGTCGTACCGGCGAGGACCGGCGTCAACCTCCATCCGCGCCTCCCTCGACCCGGTCTGCGACCGCCGCGGCGAGGAGCCGCCCGGCACGGGCGAAGCCGCGGCGCGCCCGCGGGTCCGGCACCGCCGGGCGCGCGAGCGCCGCGGCGAGGGCGGCGTCGAGGGGCGGGCGCCACACCGAGTCGATCGCCCCGAGCCGGAGGAAGCCGTCGAGGCCGGGCGCGAGGATCGGCATCGAGCGCGAGAGCGCCTCCAGCCGCTCGATGGGGAGCTTCGTCACCCGCGCCATGGCCGGGAGGGCCATCACCCACGGGTTCGCCCCGTCGACCGCGTACACCTCGTCGGCCATGAAGCCGAGGGGCAGCACCCCGCCGCTGACCGCGTCGCCGCGCACGAGCGCGAGCACCCGGTGGCCGCGGCGCCGCGCGAGCTCGACGCAGGCGGCGAGGTGGCCGAGGTGGCCGTTCAGGCCGAGGAGCTCGTCGCGGCGGCTCATGCGCTGCCCGCGGGAGTCCACGAGGGCGAGGATGGGCCGGCCCGGATGGTCCGCCACGATCCGGAGCACCTCCCGCGCGAGCGCGAGGGCGCCCTCGAGCCCCAGCTCGGCCCCGCCGACGCTCCCGAGGAGCGCGATCTCGCCGGACGGGCCGCGCCCGATCCCGCGGAGGATCCCGCCCGCCTCGCGGACCTCGTGCCCCACCGGGAAGAGCGCGTCGAGGCCCGGGTCACCGTACCGGCGCACCTCGCCGAGGAGGTCGCCCGCGGGCGCCGGCGCGGCAGAGAGGAACGTCCGCGCGCCGGCGGCGGCGTCGCGGAACGGGGCCGCCGCGAGCAGCGGGAGCCGCGCAGGGTCCGTGACGCCGGCGAGGGCCCAGACCTCGAGCGCGTCGCCGCACCGGCCGGCGGCGGCGAGCCGGCCCTCGAGGCGGGCCTGCTCCAGCTGGAGCCACGCGAGCTCGACGGGCCGCGGCGACCGGAGCAGCGCGGCGGCGGCCTCGCGGAACGCGGCCGCGTCGTCCTCGACGAGCAGGTCCACCTCGCCGAGGATCCAGCGGTGCTTGCCGCCGTAGGTGCGCCAGACCAGGCCGCGGTCCGAGGCGTCGAGCTCCTCGACGCCCTTCGTCGTCTCGAGCACGTCCGGGCCCGAGAGCCCGAGCCGGCCCTCCTCGCTCGCCGCGATCGCGTCGCAGCAGCGCGCGACGATCCCCATCCCGCCGAAGCAGCCCCAGGCCCCGCCGATCAGGGCGACCACCGGGACGCCGGCCGCGCGCGTCTCGAGCACCGCCCGCATCACCTCGGAGACGGCGACGAGCCCGGCGTTCGCCTCCTGCAGCCGCACGCCGCCCGAGTCGAGGGCGAGCACGACGCCGCGGGCCCGGGCGCGCCGGGCGCGCCGGAGGAGCCCGACGAGCTTCGCGCCGTGCACCTCGCCGACCGAGCCGCCCATGAAGCCGCCCTCCTGGGCGGCGGCGAGCACCGGTGCGCCGGCCAGGGTCCCCTCGACCACGACGACGCCGTCGTCGAAGGCGACGGGGAGCCCGAGATCGGCGAGGTGCGGGCTCGTGGTCCGCTCCTCGGGGCCGAGGAGCTCGACGACGCTCCCGGGATCGAGGAGCGCGGTGAGCCGCCGGCGGGCGGTCGCCTCGCGGAAGGAGGCCCGGGCGCGGGTGGGGAGCGGGAGGCTCACGGGACCTGCCCCAGGAACTCCTCGACGGCCTGCTCGAGGCGCAGCGTGACCACGGCCGGGGTCGCCCCGGCGTCGTTCACCGAGAGCGACAGGCCCGCCACCGCGCGGCGCGCCGCGAAGTCGCGGAGCACCGCCTCCCAGATCTCGCGGAACCCGTCCGCCGAGGTCGCGACCTCCACGTGGCAGCGACCCGCCGCGCGGCCCGGCTCGACGAGCACCTCGAGGTTGCCCGAGGCGACCACCCCGACGACCACCGGTGGCCGCCGGGCGAGATTGGTCCGCGCGGCGAAGCCGCGCTCCGCTCCGGGGGCCCCCTGCGGGGCCGGGGGCGCGGCGGCCGAGTCGAGCTCGAAGACGAGGCGCTCCATGGGTTCTCCTCACCAGCTCCGGAACCGCGCCGGCGGGTCGTAGAGCCCCCCGGACCACCGGACGAGGTCCTTCACCGATCGGGCGGCGAGCAGGTCCCGGGTCGCCTGACGGACGTCGACGCCGACGTCCTCCGGCCGGCGCACGATCCCGCGGTCGCGCAGGTTCTCGACCGCGGCCCGGGAGCGGCCGCGCCCGACCGGTGTGTAGCCCGCGACCCCGCGGATCGCGTCGGCGCGCTCCTCGGCGGTCCGGCAGAGGAGCAGGTTCGCGATCCCCTCCTCCGTCACGACATGGGAGACGTCGTCGCCGTAGATCATGACCGGCGGCAGCTCCATCCCCATCTGCTCCGCGAGCTCCCAGGCGTCGAGCCGCTCGACGAAGGCGGGCTCCATGTGCTCGCGGAAGGTCTCGAGGAGCTGCACGACGAGCTTCCGTCCGCGCGGCATCGCCCGGGGGTCGCCCTGCGCCTCGCGGCCGGCGCGGAGCCAGGCGGCGCTCGGGTGGCGCCGCCCGCGGGCGTCGGCCCCCATGTTCGGCGCGCCGCCGAACCCGGTGATGCGGCTCGCCGTGGCGGTCGAGCTGTTCCCGGCGAGGTCCATCTGGAGGGTCGAGCCGATGAACAGGTCGCAGGCGTAGTGGCCGGCGGTCTGGGAGAAGGCGCGGTTCGAGCGGAGGCTCCCGTCGCGGCCGGTGAAGAAGACGTCGGGGCGGGCCGCGACGTAGGACTCCATCCCGAGCTCCGACCCGAAGGCGTGGACCGACTCCACGAACCCGGACTCGATGGCGGGGATGAGGGTCGGGTGCGGGTTGAGCGCCCAGTGGCGGCAAGCGCGGCCGCGCATCCCGAGGGCCTCGCCGTAGGTGGGGAGGAGCAGCTCGATCGCGGCGGAGTCGAAGCCGATCCCATGGTTCAGCCGGTCCACCCCGTACTCCGCGTAGATGCCCTTCAGCACCATCATCGCCATGAGCACCTGGACCTCGCCGATCTGGGCGGGGTCGCGGGTGAAGAGCGGCTCGATGGTGCTCGGGGTGGGCGCCACGGTGACGAAGTCGACCCAGCCCGCCGGGACGTCCACCCGCGGCACCTCGTCGACCCGCTCGTTCACCTGGGCCACGACGAGCCCGTCCTTGAACGCGGTCGCCTCGACGATGGCGGGCGTGTCCTCGGTGTTCGGCCCGGTGTAGAGGTTCCCCGCCGCGTCGGCGGCGAGGGCGGAGACGAGGGCGACCCGCGGCGTGAGGTCCACGAAGTAGCGGGCGTAGAGCTCGAGGTAGGTGTGGATGGCGCCGATCTCGATCCGCCCCGCCTTCACGAGCTGCGCGAGCCGGACCGCCTGCGGCCCTGAGAAGGAGAAGTCCACCCGCCGCGCGATGCCGCGCTCGAAGAGCGCGACGTGGTCCGGCAGCGCCAGCACCGAGAGGACGAGGTGGAGGTCCCGGACGCGCGCCGGGTCCACCCGGGCGAGCGCGCGGGCCAGGAAGTCGGCCTGCTTCTGGTTGTTCCCCTCCAGGCAGAGCCGATCGCCCGGCTCGAGGATGGCCTCGAGGAGCGCGGTCACCCGGTCGGCCGGCACCCACCGCTCCGGCGCGACCTCGCGGGCTCGCGCGAGGCGCGCCGCCCGGTTCCGGCGGCCGGCGTCCCAGGCCCGCGTCACGCCCGCGCCCTCCTGGCGCTGCGAGTCGGCCTCGGTGGCCGCGGCGGCGTGCCGCCCCCTCTCCCCGACCCTCTCCCCCGGCTCACGCCGGGGGCGAAAGAGGAAGAGGAGCGAGGCCCCCTCCCCGGGCTGACGCCGGGGGCGGAGGACGAGGAGCGAGACCCTCCGCCCGGGCTCACGCCGGGGGCCTCGACCGCGCGGGCGTCCTGCACCGCGAGGGCAGCCCGCTGCGCCATGAGGTGCGCGCGCATCAGCCGCTCCGCCTCCTCCGGCTCGCGGCGCCGGAGCGCCCGCATGAGCTTGCGGTGCTCGGCGAGGGAGGCCTGCATCCGGCCCGGCACCCGCAGCTGGCGGCCGCGCAGGAGCCGCAGGAACCTCCGGAGCTCGGAGACGGTCCGCGAGAGGTACGGGTTCGCCGCCAGCTCCTGCACCGCCTCGTGGAACTCGTAGTTCTGCTCGTAGTAGCGAGCGACGTCGCCGGCGGCGGCGTGCCGCTCGAGCTTCGCGTGGAGGGCCTCGAGCCGCCGCACGCCCGCGGGGGTCGCCTTCTTCACCGCCTCGTAGGCGCACAGCCCCTCGAGGAGCGACATGAGCGGGAAGATCTCGTCGAGATCCTGGGGCGTGAGCTCCCCCGCGACCCACGAGCCGCGCCGCGGGGCGAGGTGCACGAGCCCCTCCGCGTGCAGGACCTTGAGCGCCTCCCGGAGCGGGGTGCGGCTGATCCCGAAGCGGGCCACGAGGGCGCGCTCGTCGATGAACGACCCGGGCGCGAGCTCGCCGTCGTAGATGAGCCTGCGCACGCGGTCCGCGACCTCCTGGTACAGCGCGCGATGGGCGATGAGCGGCGCCATGGTCGAGCCGGTCAGATGCCGAGGTACGCGGCGCGGATCTCCGGGCTCGCGGCGAGCTCGGCGCTCGTCCCCTCGAGCCGCACCCGCCCCGTCTCGATGACGGTGCCGCGCTCCGCGATCTGGAGCGCCTTGCGGAGGTTCTGCTCGACGAGGAGCACGGTGAGCCCCCCGCGGTGGAGCTCCGCGACGATGGACATCACCTGCTCCACGAGCAGCGGGGCGAGGCCGAGGCTCGGCTCGTCGAGCATGAGGAGCATCGGCTCCGTCATGAGCGCCCGGCCGATGGCGCACATCTGCTGCTCGCCTCCGGAGAGGCTGCCGGCGAGCTGCGCGGTCCGCTCGCGGAGCCGGGGGAAGAGCGAGAAGACGCGCTCGAGGTTCTTCGCCGCGTTCGCCCGCACCCGCGGGTGGTACGCGCCGAGGTCGAGGTTCTCCCGGACCGTGAGCTGCGGCCACAGCTCGCGTCCCTCCGGGACGAGGGCGATCCCGAGCTCGGCGCGCGCCGCGGCGGGGATCTTCACGAGGGAGCGGCCCCGGAACTGGATCTCCCCGGCCCGCGGCGGCCGCAGCCCCGCGATGGCCCGCAGCGTCGTGGTCTTGCCGGCGCCGTTCGAGCCGAGGAGCGTGACCATCTCCCCCTCGCGCACCTCGAGCGAGAGGCCGTAGAGCACCTGGATGTCCCCGTAGAAGACGTCGATCCCCTCGACCTGCAGCATCGGCTCGCGACTCATGGCGTCGCCCCGTCGTGATCCTTGCCGAGGTAGGCCTCGATCACCTGGGGGTTCGCCGCGACCTCCGCGGGCGTCCCCTCGGCGATCTTCTTCCCGTGGTCGAGGACGGCGATCCGATCGGAGAGCGACATCACCGCCGGCATGACGTGCTCGATCATGATGATCGAGACCCCGCGCTCGTCCCGGATCCGCCGGATGAGCGCGGCGAGCTTCATCGCCTCCGCCGGGTTCACGCCGGCGATGACCTCGTCGAGCATGAGCACGAGGGGGACGATGGCGAGCGCGCGGGCGAGCTCGAGCCGCTTGCGGCCGGCGAGGGTGAGCGTGCCCGGGAGCTCGTCCGCCCGGTCGGCGAGCCCGACGAACTCGAGCACCTCGAGGGCGCGGGCGCGGGGGGTGCCGGTGGCGCGCCAGGAGCCGTGGATCGCCGCCACCGTCACGTTCTCCGCGACCGTGAGGTTCGGGAACGGCCGGACGATCTGGTGCGTCCGGACCACGCCGGCCCGGACGAGCTTGTGGGCGGGCCGGCCGGAGACCCGGAAGCCGCGCATCTGGACCTCGCCCGAGGTCGGCGGGATCGACCCGGCGATGAGGCTGAAGAGGGTGGTCTTGCCCGCGCCGTTCGGCCCGATGACGCCGAGGATCTCGCCCTGCGCGAGCTCGAGGTCGACCTCGTCGACGGCCCGGAGGCCGCCGAAGCTCTTCGAGACCGCGCGCGTCGCGAGGAGGGGGGCCTTGCTCATGGCGCGGGGACCACCCCCGGCGCGCCGGGGCGCCGGCGCCGGATGGCGCGGGCGAGCCGCAGCCCGAGCCCGGTGAGCCCGAGGGGCTCGAACAGGATGATGAGGATGAGCAGGATCCCGTACAGGCCGAGGTAGAGCTGCGGATACGAGGCGAGGAGGAACTGGCGGAGGAGGACGAACACGATCGCGCCGAGGACCGGGCCGAGCACCGTGCCCACCCCGCCGATGACCGACATGAGGACGAAGCCGATGGAGCGGTCGAAGCCGAACATGTCCTGCGGCTCGATGAACGAGAAGAAGGACGCCTACAGCCCGCCGGTGAGGCCGACCACCGCGCCGGAGAGGACCATCACGAGGTCCTGGTAGAAGGTGGCGTTCACCCCCACGTCCGCCGCGGCGTCGACGTCCGCCTTGATGGCGAGGAGCTGCAGCCCCAGGGTCGTGCGGCGGATGAGGAAGGACGCGACCACCACGATCGACGCCAGCCCGAGCGCCCACCAGTACAGGCGGGCCTTCATCCCGATGTCGATGGGGAGGGAGAGCCCGGACGCGCCGCCGGTGAACTCCTCCCAGTAGGTGAAGAAGAGGCGCGAGGCCTCGCCCACGCCGATGGTGGCGATGGAGAAGTAGGGCCCGCGCAGCCGGAGCATGGGGTGCGCGCCGAGCCGAGAACACCCCGGCCGCGAGGCCGCCGACGAGCCAGGCGACGGGCGGGGGGGTCGGCGTCGACGCCATGATGAGGCGGGCGGCGACGAAGCCGCCGACGCCGAACATGCGCGGCGTGCCCGAAGCTCACCTGCCCGAGGTACCCGCCCATCCAGTTCCAGGCGAGGGCGCCCGAGATCATGAGGAAGGCGACGGTGAAGAGGTTCCGCTCGTAGGGCGTCGACCCGGATCGCGACGGGCAGCACCGCGAGCGCGGCGACCCCGACCGCGAAGGCGATCGCCGTTCGCAGACCGGGATGATCGACGGGCGGCCTCCTCACCCGAGCACCCGCTGGCCGAAGAGCCCGCCCGGCCGGAACACCAGGACGAGGACCAGCATCACGAACCCCACCGCGGCGGTGAGGTACGACGGCATGACCAGGATCGCGAACACCTCGACGATCGCGAGGATGAGCGCCGCGATCCCGGTGCCGAACACGCTGCCCAGCCCGCCGAGCACGACCACCACGAACGACTTGAGCAGCTCGCCCGAGCCGAAGGCCGGGTTGAAGGAGAAGATGGTCGCGGAGAGGAGCCCGGCGAGGCCGGCGAGCGCCGTGCCGATCCCGAAGGTGATGGTGTAGATGCGCTCCACGTCGACGCCGACCAGCGTGCAGCTGTCGGCGTTCTGGGCGACGGCGCGGATGGCGCGCCCGAGGTAGGTGCGCCGCAGCAGGACCTGGAGCAGCGCCGGCGTCACGACCGCGATGGCGAGCACCGCGAGCCGGTTCACCGAGACCCACGACCCGAGGAGCGGGATCGCCGTCGTCGAGTAGGAGGTCCGGATCACCTGGTCGTTGCCGGTGAAGAGGAGGTAGGCGGCGTTCCGCAGGACGAGCCAGACGCCGAAGAGGAGCAGCAGCGAGGCGGGGCCGCCCGCGGCGCCGCGGGGCAGGTGGCGCACGAGCACCCGGTACATGGCCATCCCGAGGAGGAAGGTCACGACCACGACGATCGGGATGGCGAGGTACGGGTCGATCCCGAACCGGCCGTGGAGCACCCAGCCGAGGTAGGCCCCGGCCATGATCACCCCGCCGTGCGCGAGGTTCACGACGCGCAGCACGCCGTAGATGAGGCCGAGGCCGTACGCCATCGTGGCGTACAGCCCGGCCAGGAGCACCGCCGAGACCGCCAGGTCGACGAAGCGATCCACGGGCTACTTCGCGCACTTCGGGTTCGGCGGCGACGCCGACCCCGGTCGCGGCGTCCTTCGGGAAGATGATGGGCGCGGTGCCGTCCTTCTGGTTCTGCTGCACGACGAAGGCGTTCTGGACCTGGTTGCCGAACTCGCGGCTGGAACTCGAGCGTGCCGCCGGGCAGGAGCGAGGGGCCCTTCATCGCCTGGAGCTTCTCGCGGACCGCGTCGCGGTCGAGCTTGCCGGCCTGCTCGGATGGCCGCGAACAGCACCCGCGCCGACTCGTAGGCGAGGGCCTGGAACCACTCCGGCTCCCGGCCGCCGTAGCTGGCCTTGAAGGCGCTCACGAACTCGTCGGGACGGCGCCTGCTTCTGCGGCGAGCTGCGGGCTCCACCAGACGCCGGAGAGGACGTAGGCGGTGTTCTCCGGGCCGAGGGCCTGGATCGCGTCCTTCTCCGCGCCGCGCGCGCCGTAGGTCACGACCTTGTGGCAGAGCCCGGCGGCGATGTACTGCCGGTGCATCGTGATGTAGTCGGGGAGGTGGGCGTCGACGAGGAAGAGGTCGACGCTCGCCGCCTTGACCTTCCCGAGCAGCGCGCCGAAGTCCTTCCCGTTCAGCTCGAACGACTCGTCCACCGCGATCTGGTAGGCGCCGCCGCTCTTCGCGGCGAAGTCGGAGACGCCCTTGCGGAAGTCCTTGCCGTGGGCGGTGTTCTCCCAGAGGAGGGCGATCTTCGCAGGCTTCGGGAGCTTGCCCGCCTTCTGCTGCTCGTCGATCCACTGCATGAGCGTGTTGCCGAGGAGCTCGACCGGCGAGATGAGGCCGAAGAGGTACTTGTAGCCGCGCTTGTAGATCTTGGTCGCGCCGCCGCCGCCGTTCACGTACGGGATCTGGTTCTGCTCCGCGACGGTGCACTGCGCCTCGACGAGGTGGCTCGCGTAGGTGCCGAGGAGGAAGTCCACCTTGTCGCTGTTCACGAGCCGGTCGGCGAGGCTCACCGCGGTGGCCTGGGTCGAGGTGTCGTCGAGGAGCGAGGAGCTTCACCGGCAGCTTCTTCCCGCCGACGTCGAGGCCGCCCTTCTTGTTCACCTCCTCGAAGGCGAGCTCGTAGCCCTCCTTGAAGAAGCCGCCGACGCGGGCCTCGGCGCCGGTGAGGGGCAGGGTGGCGCCGATGAGCACCTGGTTCCCCGCGGCGCGGGCGGGCGCGGGGACGAGGGCCGCGGCGAGCAGGGCGGCGGCCGCGGCGAGGGGGAGCGGGAGGGAGCGACGGGACGGGCGCATGAGGCCTCCAGGAGCGGGGAGTCGAGAACGATAATTATGAATTACGAACGGGGCGTCAATCGGCCCCCCCCTCGCGCGACGCCCCCGCGGGACACTAGACTCGACCCGTGCACCCCCTCCTCCGGGATCTCGCCGTCCACGGCGGGCGGGTCGCCCTGCGCGCGGGCGACCGCGACGTCTCCTACGCGGAGCTCGAGCGCCTGGCCTGCGCCCACGCGGCCCGGCTGAGCGCCGGCGGCGTGTCGCGCGGGGACCGCGTCGCGGTCTGGGCGACCCCACACGTCGCGACCGTCGCCGCGATCGTCGGCGACGCCCTGCTCGGGGTCGCGACCGTGCCGCTCAACCCGGCGCTCGGCCAGGCCGAGCTCGGGCACGTGCTCTCCGACTCGGCCCCGCGCCTCGTCCTCGCGGCGGACCCGGAGCCGTTCCGCGCCCGGACCCCCGGGGTCGCCCCGGTGGCCCTCGACGGCCCAGCTGGGCCGGTCCCGCCACCTCCCGCCCCCGAGGATCCGTTCCTCGTCGTGTACACGTCCGGCACCACCGGCCCCCCCAAGGGCGCCGGGATCACCCACCGCGCCGCGGCGTTCGACGTGGACGCGCTCGCGGGCGCCTGGGGCTGGACCGGCGCGGACGTGCTCGTCCACGCCCTCCCCCTCTTCCACGTCCACGGCCTGCTCCTCGGGGTCGTGGGCTCGCTCCGGGTCGGCGGGACGCTCCGCCTCCTGCCCCGCTTCACGCCCGAGGGCGTCTGCGCCGAGATGGGCGCCGGGGGGACGCTGCTCTTCGCGGTGCCGACCATGTACCACCGCCTCGCCGAGCACTGCGAGGCGACGCCCGCCGACGCGGGCCGCCTCGGACGCGCGCGGCTCCTCGTCTCCGGCTCAGCCGCCCTCCCCGTCCGCGAGAACGACCGGCTCCACCGGCTCTTCGGCCAGCGCCCGGTCGAGCGGTACGGGCTCACCGAGACCCTCATCCTCTGTGCCGCCCGGCACGACGGACCGCGCACGCCCGGCACCGTGGGCCGTCCGCTGCCCGGGGTCGAGCTCCGCCTCGTCGACGAGCAGCGGCGCCCGCTGCCGCCGGGGCCGGACGTCATCGGAGAGATCGCGGTGAGAGGCCCCTGCGTCTTCGACGGTTACCTGAACCGCCCGGACGCGACGGCCGAGGCGATGGACGCCGCCGGGTTCTTCCACACCGGCGACATCGCGTCGATCACCGACGCGGGCGAGGTCCGGATCGTCGGCCGCCGCGCCACCGACCTCATCAAGACCGGCGGCTACAAGGTCGGCGCGGGCGAGGTCGAGGCGGCCCTCCTCGAGCACCCGGCCGTGCGGGAGGCGGCCGTCGTCGGAGTCCCCGACGACGACCTGGGCGAGCGGATCGTCGCCTTCGTGGTGCCGGCCCCCGGCGCGGCGCCCGCGCCGGAGGAGCTCGTCGACCACGTCGCCCGGCTCCTCGCGCCCCACAAGCGCCCGCGGGTCGTGCGCCTCGTGGAGGCGCTCCCGCGCAACGCGATGGGGAAGGTGCTGAAGCGCGAGCTCGCGGCGGACCGCTGAGCTACCCGCGCTCTTCCTCCTCCGCCCCTCCCCCCGCGCAGCGGGGGGAGGCCGGGAGGGGGTGCGGGTCGGACGTCTACCAGATGAGGTAGAGGGTCCGGTTCGCCTTGATCTCGCCGGCGAGCAGGTCGAGGGTGCTCGCCCGGCCCGCGACGAGGTCCGGCGCGAAGTCGGCGCAGCGCTTGGCCACGGCCACGGGGTCCTTCGGCGTCTTCTCGAACCGGCCCGCGACGTAGTCCGTCCCGACCTCCCACAGCTCGAAGGGCTCGTCCTTCGCGAGGGCGTCGAGCCAGGTGACCACCGTCTCGCTCCCGAGCCCCTTGTGCCCGGACCCGGTCCCGACGCGCCGGACGACGGTCCGGTGATCGGCGGTCCTCATGAGCCCGAGGCAATCCTTCTCGCCCGCCATCCCGAACGACCGCTCGTAGCGGAACAGGTAGAAGCCGGCCCTCTTGTAGGCGGCGTGGCTGCCCTCGAGGAGCCGCTCGGCGAGCGTGTTTTCGACCGAGAACGAGCGGCCGTCGGCGAGCGGGACGTCGCCGAACGGGAGCTTCTCGCCCTTCACGCCGGTGGCCTTCTCGATGGCGTCGGCGGCGGCGGCGAAGCTCGCGGGCGCCGCGAGGACGAGCGGCGAGGTCGCCCGCTCCGCGGCGGCCGGTCGCTCGGCGCGAGCGGCGGCGGGGGCGAGCAGGGCCGCAGCGGCGGCCGAGACGAGGATGACGAACGGGCGAGAGGTCGAAACCATGCAAGCCTCCGGAAACCGGGGACGGTGGCCGACCATCATACGTGCAGGGGTGCGGTCGTTTGAACCCCCGAAAGGAAACGACACGCCGCCGCGCGGCAGAGGTGGGGTGGTGTGCGACCTTCCCCGCTACTTGCGGACCGGTACGAGGACCGGGCGGAGCGCGGTCCGCGCCTCCAGCTCGGCGACGAGGCGGACGAGGCGTTCGAGGACGGCGAGCAGGGTCTTCATGGTGGCTCCAACGATCCGCACCGCGGCGCCATTCCGGCGCCAGCCGCCGGGACGGGGTCACGCGTGCCGGAGGGTCGCGCTCTCGTAGGAGAGCCGCAGCGCCTCGCGGACGATCGTGAACCGCTCGCGCTCGCGGAGCCTCGCGCACAGCCGGACGATCGCCTGGACCTCGGCCTCGAAGCGGCGCGCGATGCTCTGGCGGTGCTGCTCGACCAGCCCCGGCTCGACCTCGAGCCCGAAGTAGCCGAACAATCCGTCCAGGTCCCGCGTGCGGACCGCCTCGAGCGCCCTTCCCATCGACGAACCTCCTCGCGCCTTGTCAGGTGCGTCCTTCTGCGCGGGCCGTGCCAGCGTTCGCGAGCGGCTCCGCCCCCGCAGCTCGCGCGGCCGTTCCTCGCTCGCGGGGGGCCGGCGTGCGCCGCCGCTGCCCGACCGCCGGGCAGCGGCCGCCTCGAGCGCGAGCGGCGACGGATCGCGAGCGCCCCGCCGGGGACGTCACTCCGCACCGGCGCCGGGAGTCAGGTGAATGGAACCCGAAGCTTCAGCGTCGCGAGGTCATCATGCGCGGCACCATCACGGCGAAGGACGTCTTCCGGCACGGCGCGACGATCATCCGGATCTGGGGACCGGGCTGCTGGCTCTCCTGCCTCGCGGCGGCGCTGTCGCCGCGCCCGAGCACCTTCCTCGAGGTGCTCTGCAGACGTGGCGTCATCCAGCCGGGCGGCCGCCGGCCCTGAAGCGCCCCGCCGCGCCCGATCCCCCGCCGCCGGCGCGGAAGCCGCACTCCCGGTCGGTCGTTCGGCTTTGACTCCTGAGCGGCGCCTGCTCGAATCATGCGCCCTCCAGCCAATCCGTGGAGCCCCCGCCCCGCATGACGACGTCCCCGAGACCCGCCCTCCTGGCTGCCGCCACGCTCGCCTGCCTCGCCGCGCTGGTCGCGTGCGCGCCTCCGCGGCCCGGCGGCGGCCCCGCTTCGACGCCCTCCCCCTCGGCCGCGCTGGTGGTCCCGCTCACCGTCACCGCGCCGGCCAATCCGTCCTGCTGGCGCTGCCACGAGGCGAAGCTCGGCGCGAAGGCCCGCGGCAAGGGCGTCCACGCGCCGTTCCGGCAGCCCTCCGGCTGCGTCGCGTGCCATGGCGTGCACGCGGGCCCGCCCGGGAAGGCGGGGCTCGCGACGGCGCAGCCGGCCCTCTGCCGCCGCTGCCACCGCGCCGAGCGCTTCCGGGGTCCGAACCTCCACTCCGCCATCGAGGGCGGCGGGTGCACCGCCTGCCACGACCCGCACGGCGTCGACGCGCCCCACCTCCTGTCGAGCCCCGCGGAAGAGCTCTGCGGCACCTGCCACGACGCCGCGGCGGTGAAGCAGCACGGCGGCCTCGCCGTCGGCGGCGGGCGGTGCCTCCTCTGCCACGACCCGCACGGCTCGCCTCGCCCGAAGCTCCTGCGGGCCGTGGTCCACGAGCCGCTCTCCGACTGCAGCTCGTGCCACACGCCCGCGCCGGGCGCCCGCCTCGCCCGCTCCGCGCAGGAGCCGGCGCTCTGCCTGCAGTGCCACGACGGCGTGGAGCGGGAGCTCGCCCGGAAGTCGACGCACCCGCCCGCGCGCGGCGGGCCGTGCACCGAGTGCCACTCGCCGCACGCCGCGGATCGGCCCGCGCTCCTCGTCGAGGAGCGGCCTGCGCTGTGCCTGAGGTGCCACGACGGGTTCGAGGCGAAGATCCGGGCCGCGCGGGCCCACCCCCGGTCCGCGACGGCCGGTGCGGGGACTGCCACGCCCCCCACGGCGCGGAACGCCCGAAGCTCCTCGCCGCGGCGCCGGTGCAGCTCTGCTTCCGCTGCCACCCGCGCGCGCAGGACTGGGCCGCGTCCAGGTCCTCGCACGACCCGGTCCGGAGCGGCGACTGCGGCCTCTGCCACGATCCCCACGGCGCGGGGCCGGGGCTCCTCGCCCGCCGCGGCGGGGAGCTGTGCGCCGACTGCCACGACGTCCAGGCGGTCGAGGGCAAGAAGAAGCGAGGCCACCCCCCCGTCGCGCAGGGGGCCTGCCGGACCTGTCACCTGCCGCACGCGTCCGACCTCGAGGCGCTCGCGACGGAGCGGCTCGAGGACCTCTGCCTGCGCTGCCACGGACCGATGTACGAGGCCCGCGCCGGGAAGCGGCTCCACCGGCCGTTCCAGGGGCGCCGCTGCGCCGCCTGCCACGTCGCCCACGGCGAGCGCGACGGCCTCGTCCGCGCCGCGAACCCGTGCGCCGGCTGCCACTCCGCTGCCACGACGCGCTGGTCCCGGGCGCGCGTCCGCCACGCCCCCGTCGCGCAGGGGCGCTGCGCCGCCTGCCACGAGCCGCACGGGAACGACGCGCCTCGGTTCCTGCGCCGGGCGCGGGCCCAGCTCTGCCTCGGCTGCCACGCGCCGCTCGCGAAGCGGCTCGCGGCCCCGGGCGCCGCGGCGCACGGGCCGGCGAGGGACTGCGACGCCTGCCACGACGCCCACGCCGCCGCCGAGCCGAAGCTCCTCGTCGCGCCGGTCCCCGCGCTCTGCGACGGCTGCCATGACCGCGGCGCCGACGCGTGGCGACGGACGCACGCCGCCGCCGGCGCCGAGGGGCTCGGCTGCTTCGACTGCCACGACCCCCACGTCACGAGCCGGTGAGACGGGCGGAGCGGGTCGCTCAGCGATCCGCGGCTACCCTCGCAGCCCGCGCGACGCGGGCGACCTCGGCGACGAACGCCGCGAGCGCGGCGGGCCCCTCGCCGTCGGAGAAGGCGGCGACCGGCTCGCCGAGCCCGAGCGCCTCGATGACGTAGACGAGCTGGTCGTCGCGGACGGCGAGGACGACCACCCGCGCCTCGGCGAGGGCCCGGTCGACCGCGCCCCGGTGGCCCTCGCCGCCGAGCTCGAGCTTCCCGATCCCATCGAGGACCACGACGTCGCTCGCCGGCGCGTCCTCCGCGACCCAGCGCCGGGCGAGCTCGAAGCCGGCGGGATCGAAGGCGATCGAGCAGCCCGCCCCCTCCGCCGCCGCCGTGCCCGGGACGACGCTCCGCGCGAGCGGCGCGACGGCGCCCCCGGCCGCCCGGACGAGCTCGATGACCTTCGCGCCATTCTCCGCGTCGAGGGTGCGCTGGGTGAACCCGCCGGCGCGCAGGCCCGCGGCGGCGAGCGCGTCGACGACCTCCCGCGCGACGCGCGAGCGCTTCCCGCCCCGCCCCGCCACGACGAGCGCCCAGGCGGTCACGGCGATCCCTCCGCCGGGCGCCGCGCGGCGAGGCGCGCCTCGTGCCGGCCGCCCTCGAGCCACCCCTCCTCCGACGCGACGACCTCGAGGCCGCGGACGAGCCCCGGCAGCTCGCCCTCCTCGAGCACGTGGCGCGGGCCGGGGCGCGGGTGGCGCTCGAGGTTCCTGCGGGTCGCGTGCGCCACCGCGAGGAGGCCCCCCGGCGCGAGGAGCCCCGGCGCCGCGGCGAGCAGCGGCCGGTGCAGGAAGTAGAGGCACAGGACGAGGTCCCACGGCCCGGGGGGCGGCGGCGCCTGCTCGAGGTCCACCTCGACGGTGGCGAGGCGGAGGCCGCGGGCGCGGGCCTCGCGCGCCGCCCGCTCGAGCGCGACGTCGGAGACGTCGGCGAGCGTGACGTCGAGGCCGCGCGCGGCGAGCCAGAGGGCGTTCCGTCCCGAGCCGCCGCCGAGGTCGAGGGCGCGGCCGCGGCGCGGGAGGAGCGGCGCGAGGACGTCGAGCCAGGGCGAGGGCGGCGGGACCGCCTCCTCAGCCTGATAACGTGCGTTCCACCGGTCGCGGTCGATCCCGGCCACGGGAGATGGGTAGCGCAGGTTCGGAGCCGAACGCACGCGTCCTCTGGCGCCGCGAGCGCCTCGCTCTCGAGGACGAGCGCGTACGTCGGGGCGGCGCCGCCCGCGGCGACCAGAGCGTACGCCGGCGCGGCGCCGCTCGCGGGGACGCGGTGGGCGGCCCGGGCAACCGGACGGCGCGGCGGGTGCACCCGGGCCGCGAGGACGCCGCGCGGAGCCGGCGCGAGGCGCGCGGCGCGCCGCAGGACGTCGCGCGGGTACCCGAGCAGCCGGGACGGGACGCCGCCCGCCAGGAGGTGGCGGCGGATCCGGTTCGGCCCGGCGTTGTACGCCATGAGCGCGAGCTCCACGTCGGAGAAGGCCTCGACGAGCCGCCCCAGGTACCGGACGCCGGCGCGGACGTTCGCCACGGGGTCGAAGGGATCGGCGGCCGAGAGCCGCGCGAGGGCGAGCTCCTCGCGCATTGTCGGGATCATGAGCTGCATGAGCCCCACCGCGCCCGCCGGCGAGACGGCCCGGAGGTCGTAGGCGGACTCCGCCTCGATCACCGCGAGCACGAGGAGCGGCGCGAGCTCGGCGCGCGCCGACTCCTCGAGGATGACGCGGCGCGATCCGCAGCCGCTGCGCGGGGGCGAGGCTGCGGGCGCGCCGGTCGAGCTCGTCGTACACGCGCGTCGCGCCGGCCCACGCCGGCCCCGCGACGACGCCGTGTGCGGCGAGCGTCCGGACCAGCGGCGCCCGCGGCGTGACCGCCGGCGTCGCGAGGACCGCGGCGCCGGCGGCGACCCACGCCGCGGCGGCCGCGACGACGGGGTGCGGGATGCCAGCTGACGAGCGAGCGAGCCATCGTTCGGTCGACACCCTGTGTCGCCGATGTAGGAGGTGGAAGCGGGGCAACACACCCGGCGCGCCCCGCCGGAGCGCCGGACGGCACCGCTGCGGGGCGTCCGGCGCGCTTCGTCCCGCCCTCCGGGGTGAGGCGGGCCGCGCTGTCGCCCGTGGATGGGCGAGGCACACCGCCTCGCGTCACCGAGGGTGACGCCCGCACCGTCCGTCACACGTGGATGGGTGAGGCGGACCGCCTCGCGTCACTCCAGCCGGACCGCCACCCTCCGTGCCGAGCGCGCGCCCCGGGGGGCAGTGCGCAGGCGAGGATGCGGACCCCGCGGTCCGCCGCGCGCCGGAGCGCCTCCCCGGACACCGGGTCGCTTGTCGGGCACCGCGGGCGGTGCCGGTCGCGCCGCAGCCACCTTGACGCTCCGTGTGGAGGAGTGTATCGGGAACGAGGAGGCTCCCGATGCGTGTCGTCCTCGCCTGCTGCGCGCTCCTGGCCATCGCCGCCTCTCCGCGCGGCGGCTGCGGCAACCCTCCGTACGACCCGTGCGCCGGCAAGGACTGTGGCGCGTCCTGCACCGCCTGCGGTCCGGCGGAGCGACGCTGCGCCGAGACCGCGGTGGTGAAGGCATGCGATCCGTCGGGCGCGTGCGTCGCCTCGGGTACCTTCACGTGCCCGGCGCCGGCCGACTCCTGCGCCGGGAAGCTCTGCGGCGAGAGCTGCACGATCGACGCTCCCTGCCGGTCGGCGTCGCCGCCCTGCATGACACCGACCGTCTTCGGGACCTGCGACGCGGCGGGCGTCTGCGTCGCAGCGGACGTCTCCTGCGGACCTCCGACGCCCTCCCCGGCCTGCGCCGGGAAGGTCTGCCACGAGCCGTGCGACCTCTGTCCGCCCGGCGCCGTCGGCTGCGTCGCGAATCCTCTGCACCACCTGGTGCGATGGCGACGGCCGCTGCGTCTGCTCCGGCGGCGGCGCGAAGTGCCCGTAGGACACCCCGGGGTGGCGCGGCGACGGAGCCGCGGCGGCGCTAGATCGAGCGCATGGCCGACGACGTCCGGATCGGGGTGATCCTCGCGAGCGTCCGCGAGGGGCGGCGCGGCGAGGCGTTCGCGCACTGGATCCGGGGGCTCCTCGCGGAGCGGCCCGGGGTCGAGGTCGAGCTCCTCGACCTACGTGAATGGCCGCTCCCGCCCTACGCCCACCGCGACACGCCGAACGTCGCGGAGAAGGCGTTCGCGGAGGGGAGCCTCGAGCGCCGCTGGGCCGACCGGATCGCGGCGCAGGACGGGTTCTTCGTCGTGACGCCCGAGTACAACCACTCCTTCCCCGGCTCGCTCAAGAACGCCCTCGACGCGATCTCCGGGCCCTGGAACCACAAGGCCGTCGCCTTCGCGAGCTACGGGGGGTTCGCCGCCGGCGCCCGGGCGGTGGAGCACCTCCGGCTGGTCGCGGTGGAGCTGCGGATGGTTCCGGTCCGGGACGAGGTGAACGTGAGGCTCGTCGGCTATGCCGCCGACGAGCGCGGCCGCCCCGCCGATCCGCTCTACGCGAAGAAGGCGAAGGCGGCGATCGACGATCTGCTCTGGTGGGCCCGCGTCCTGAAGGAGGGACGGGCGCACCACCCGCGCTGACCTGCCGTCCCGTTCGCCCTGAGCGTGGCCTCGCCACGGGCGAGGCGAAGTCGAAGGGCACCCAGCCCGCCGCACCTTACGCGCCGGGCGGCGCGCGGAGCTCCCCCTCGCGCCGCGGCGGGAGCCTCTCCCCCCGCGCGACCGCCGCCAGGATCCCCGCGAGCGCGGCCGCGCCGTCCCCGAGGGCGGCGGGCCCGGGCTGGAGCACGATCGCGCTCTTCACCTCGTAGAGCTGGTCGTCGCGGACCGCCCGCGTCTCGGCGAAGCCCGCCCGGCCCGCGATGACCTCGCGCCGCGCCTTCTTCCCGCACCAGCTCGCGATCACCACCTCCGGGTCGCGCCGGGCCACCTCGGCAGGATCGAAGATCCGCCCCGCGGCGGCGTGGGAGGCGCGGCTCTCGACGCAGACGTCCTCGCCGCCGCACAGCTCGACGAGCTCGGAGACCCAGCGGATCCCGGAGATGAGCGGGTCGGGCCACTCCTCGAAGAAGGTGCGCGGCCGCCGCGGGAGCCCCGCCGCCGCATCGGCGATCGACGCGAGCCCCGCGACGAGCTCGTCGGCGAGCGCGAGACCCGCCTCGGCGCGCCCGACCGCCGCGGTGACGAGCCGGAGCGTCTGCAGGATCTCGGCGATCGAGCGCTGGTTCGTCACGAGCACCGGGACGCCGCGGCGCACGAGGTCCCGCGCGACGTCCGCCTGCAGGTCGGAGAAGCCGACCACGAGGTCCGGGCGAAGCGCGAGGATCGCCTCGGTGTCGGCGCTGAGGAACGAGGAGATGCGCGGCTTGCGCCGGGCCTCGGGCGGGCGAACGGTGAACCCCGAGACGCCGACCACGAGCTCACCCGCGCCGATCCGGTACAGGGTCTCCGTGGTCTCCTCGGTGAGGCACACGACGCGGCGGGGGTGCGGCGGGGCGGCGGCGAGCAGGTCCGGCAAGGTCATTCGAGCGGCCGTCCGGCCGCCGGAGGGCGGCGGACGCATCGTGCGAGTTGTGGCGCGCGGGGGCCGCGCGCGCAACGGAACGGGGGCGCTCGCGGCGGCGCGGCCTCCCTGCGGGGTGACGCCCCTCCCGCTGGCACGGTCCTTCCACACCGTACTTGCAGCCACACCGCCGTGGTCGCCTCACTCGCCGGAAGGAGCTTCCCATGCGGAGCGCCGACAGCCCCCACCCGGACTCGATCATCTCGGTCGAGGGGGTGTTCGACGGAGTGGCGGCGGGTAGGGTCGAGGAGGCGCTCCTGCGGGTGGAACCGGGCGACCGGGTGCTCGTCGACGTGACCCAAGTCCGCGAGTTCCATGACTTCGGGGTCGCGGTCCTGGGCCGCGCCCTCGCCCGCTGCCGCGGGGAGGTGAAGCTCCGCGGGCTCCGCCAGCACCAGGTGCGCGTGCTCCGCTACTTCGGCGTGGACGCCGGACCGCTCGAGCGCGCGGTCCTGCCCGAAGGGATCTGAGCCCGGGCGGAGCGCGGGTTCCGGGCGGCAGGTGCCCGGGACGCGCGCACCGGCAGGTTGCGCCCGCTCGGCCGGCGCGGTACGTGACGCGCGGCGCCGTCGCGCGCCGGAGGGCTCCCATGATCGCCACCCGTCCCGCGCGCGCCCTCCTCGTCGCCCTCGCCTGCGCCTGCGCCGGCCGCGAGCGCTCGGCCGCCGCGGCGCCGGCCGCTCCCGACGGGCCTCGCGCGACGCCCGCCGCCGCGGTCCAGCACGACCTGCAGGTCACCCTCGTCCCCGCCCGCCGCGCCGTGCTCGTCGAGGACGAGGTGACGCTCTCGCCCGAGCTCCGCGCGCGGCTCGGCGACCGGGTCCTCTTCACGCTGCACGCCGGCCTCTCTCCGGAGCGCACCGGGTCGGGACCGCCCCTCGTCGCCGCGCCGCGCGGCCCCGCGCTCCGAGACGACCCGGACGCCGGCGGACCGCCGCCGGTGCCGGTCGAGCACTTCGCGGTGTCCCTCGGGCCCGGCGAGCGGAGCTTCACGATCCGCTACGGGGGCGAGGTCTTCCACCCGCCCGAGGACGGCGGCCCGGAGTACGCGCGGAAGATGAGCGAGAGCCCGGGGCTCGTGTCGCCCGAGGGCGTCCTCCTCTCCGGCGCGACGCGCTGGGTCCCGGAGCTCTCCGACGACCTCGTCGCGTTCACGCTCGATGTCCGGGTCCCGCCCGGCTGGGACGCCGTGTCCCAGGGGCGCCGGCTCGCCCACGAGCGCGGCGCCGACGGGATGCGCGTGCGCTGGGACAGCCCGGAGCCGCAGGAGGAGGTCTACCTCGTGGCCGGCGCCTACACGGAGCACGGGCGCGAGGCGGGCCCGGTCTCGCTCCTCGCGTTCCTCCGCACCGACGATCCCGCCCTCGCGGACCGGTACCTCGCCGCCGGCGCGCAGTACCTCGGGATGTACGGCCGGCTCCTCGGGCCCTACCCGTACGCGAAGTTCGCGCTCGTCGAGAACTTCTGGGAGACCGGCTACGGGATGCCGTCGTTCACGCTCCTCGGCCCGCGGGTCCTCCGCCTCCCGTTCATCCTGAACACGAGCTACCCCCACGAGATCCTCCACGACTGGTGGGGGAACGGCGTGTACGTCGATCCGCGGCGCGGGAACTGGTGCGAGGGGCTCACCGCCTACCTGGCCGACCACCTCCTGGCGGAGCAGGCGGGTCGCGGCGTCGAGTACCGCCGCACCGCGCTGCAGCGATACGCGGACTACGTCGGCGAGAACCGCGACCGGGCCGTCCGCGAGTTCCGGGCGCGGCACGACCCGGTGACCCAGGCGATCGGCTACGACAAGGTGCTGATGGTCTTCCACATGCTGCGCGCGCGGCTCGGCGACGCGAAGTTCGTGGGCGCGCTCCGGACGTTCTACGCCCAGCACAGGTTCCGCGAGGCGTCGTTCACGGAGGTGGCGCGCGCGATGGGCGCCGCCGCCGGCGAGGACCTCGGCCCGTTCTTCGCCGAGTGGATCGATCGCCCGGGTGCGCCGGCGCTGCGGGTCGACTCGGCGGAGGTCGTCGCCCGCGTCGGCGGGCGCGCCGTCGAGCTCGTGCTCGCGCAGGTCCAGGCGGGCGAGCCCTACGCCATCGAGGTCCCCGTGTACCTGACCTTCCCCTCCTCGCCGGAGGCGGTGCGGCGGACGGTCCGGATGACCGGGGCGAGGCAGCGCTTCTCGATCCCGGTGGACGGGGCGCCGGTCCGCGTCGACGTCGACCCCGAGTTCGACGTCTTCCGGCGGGTGGACCCGGCGGAGCTCCCGCCCGCGCTCTCCGGCGCGCTCGGCGCCGCGCGCCGCGTCCTCGTGGTGCCGTCGGCGGCGCCGCCTCCGCTCCTCGCGGCGTACCGCGCGCTCGCCGAGAGCTGGAAGGGGCCGGGGATCGAGATCGTGACGGACGCCGAGCTCCCGCGCCTGCCGCCGGGGAAGGCGGTCTGGGTCCTCGGCTGGGAGAACCGGCTGCGCCCGGCGGTGGCCGAGGCGCTCGCGCCCCACGGCGCGGTCCTCGGCGAGCACGACCTGCGCGAGGGCAAGCTCGTGCTCGCGCGCGCCGACCGCGCCGTCGTCGCCGCGGCGCGCAGCCCGGTCGACCCGGCGCAGGTCGTCGCCTTCGTCGGGGTCGACCGCGCCGCCGCGCTCCCCGGCCTCGCCCGCAAGCTCCCGCACTACGGGAAGTACGGCCTGCTCGCCTTCGAGGGCGACGAGCCCGTGAACGTCGCGAAGGAGACCTGGACCGCCCTCGCCTCCCCGATGGCGGTGGGGCTCGCGACCGGCGGCATCCTGCCGGAGCGCGCGCCGTTCCCGCCCCGCGCCGCCCTCGCGCCGCCGCTCGCG
The DNA here is from genome assembly GCA_963739565.1 of uncultured delta proteobacterium. GTDB lineage: Bacteria > Myxococcota > Myxococcia > Myxococcales > Anaeromyxobacteraceae > Anaeromyxobacter. Next base: position 323,447 of record CAVUBF010000005.1, read on the forward strand.
CGCTGACCGCGCGCCCGGGCGACGCCCGGCGGACGGGGCGCGCGGGTTCTCGGCTATCATCCCGGGGTGCTCCGGAGCCCGCCCATGCCCTCGACCCGTCCCGCCGCGCTCGCCTCCGCCGTCGCCCTCTCCCTGGCGCTCGCCGCCGCTCCCGCGGCGACGCGGGCGCAGCCGGCGCCCCCCGCCGAGTGGCGCGGCGCGAGATGGGGGATGACCGTCGATCAGGTGCTGAAGGCGTTCCCGGGCGAGGCGGCCCGGCTCGAGACCCCGCTGCGGCTCGCGGACGGGAACCTCGTCGCGGCCGGCATCGAGAAGCACGTCCTCGGCGGGACGACCTTCCGCGTGCGGTTCGTGTTCGACGGCGCGGGAGGCCTCGTCCTCGTGAGCCTCCGCACGCCGGAGACCGACTACGCGAAGCCGGAGGCGATCGCGGCGGTGGAGAAGGCGCTCGTGGAGCGGCTCGGCCAGCCGGCCTGGAGCGGCACCAGCGCGGAGTTCGTCGACATGCGCCAGACGACGTGGAAGGTCCCGTCGGGCCGGGTCGATCTCAAGTACATCCCGGGCGTCGTCGTCGTGATGCACGCCGCGCCGTCGCAGCAGCCGCCCGTGGCGCAGCCCGCGCCGAAGCAGTGACGGGGTAGCCTCCCGCGCTTCCGCCGGCGCCGGGCGGCGATGCGTAGCGGGGAGGACCGCCGGTCCGCCGCGCGCGGAACCGTCACGCGTCGTCGCCGACGGCGTTGAAGTCGTAACGTCCCGTCGCCTGCACGAGCAGGTAGCGGGCGGGACGCGCGCCGCGGTTCACGACGCGGTGCACGCGTCCGGCGGCGACGTGGACGCGCTGGCCGGGCACGAGCGCGACCGTCTCGTCGGGGGCGCGCAGCCCCACCTCGACCGGCGTCTCCAGGCAGAAGACGTCGTCGGCGACCGCGGTGTGGAAGTGCCATGGCGTCCCCGCCCCAGGACCGAGCGTGTTGACGCGCACGCTGACCGTGTCGGTGCGGGCGATCCACTCGACGTCGTCGAACCTGGGCGCGCTCGGCATGGGACCTCCGTCCGCCGACGCTAACGGCGCAGGCCGGTCGGCGCGACGGGAGGACCCACCCGGTTCTCCGTCGCCGGGTGCCCTACCTCGGCTCGCCCGCGCGCGCGGGCGGCGGGACGCGGAACATGAGGCTCGTCGTCCGGGCGTCGAGGTTGAAGTACGCCCGGATCCCGTAGGGCTCGGGCTCGGGAGGACCGAACGGCTCGGCGATGGTCGCGTCGCCTCCCGCCGCGCGGAGGTCGAGCCGGGTGCGGCCGACGTGGAACAACACGCGGTCGGGAGTCGCGAGCAGGTGGCCGTAGACGTCGACCGTGGGAGCCGCGTCGGCGGGGGGCGGCGACCGCGCATCCTCGCCGAAGGCGGAGGTGGCGAGCGCGAGGGCGGCGGAGGCAACGACATGGGGGGCGCGCATGGTGATGGTCTAGCCGGCGCGCGCGTCGCGCGCAGGCGGGGCGGGCGACGCGGCGAGGGCCCGGCCGATCGGCCTCAGGCCCGCGGGAACGCGGCGCTCACGAGCTCGAACGCATCCGCGATCCACCCGGCCCGCTGGGCCGCCGTGCTCGTCACGACGACCCCGTACGTCCTCCGGCGCACGTCCGTGACGCCACACAGGCCGAAGATGCAGCGCCGCCAGATCGCGTCGAGCGGATCTCCGAAGGCCTCGCGCTCGCGATCGGCGGGCGTGTTGGAGGTGTTGAGGACCACCGCGGTCGACGCGCGCAGCAGGCCCACCGGGACCCCCTCCCCGCCGTCCCCTTCGCGGAACTCGTAGGCGACCCCGGGCCGCACCACGCGATCGATCCAGCCCTTCAGGATCGCGGGCGGCTGCCCCCACCAGTTCGGGTGGACGACGACGATCCCGCCGGCCGCGGCGAGCTCGTCGCAGTGGCGCCGGAGCCCGGGCGCGAGCTGCGCCTCGCGCGGGAACTCCGCCCGCCCGAGGACCGGATCGAACCCGTCGGCGTGGAGGTCGCGCAGCGCCGCCTCGTGCCCCTGCGCGCGCGCCGCGCGGACGGCGGCGTCCGCGAGGGCGTGGTTCAGGCTCGCAGGATCGGGGTGGGCGAGGACGACGAGGACGTTCACGGTGGGCCTCCGGTCGCGATCGCGGACGGGTCGGGCTTCGACCTCCGGTGAAGGATAGCAGGTCCGGAAATGCTCGACGCGCGGCTTCGGACGTGGCGCACTCGCCTTGCGCGATCCACGACGCGCCTGATGGAGGATGCGCTCGACCGCGCCGAGCGCGAGCTCACCGGGTTCGTCGCGACGCCCGCCCGCTGGAGCGCCTGGGTGCGCCTGCTCTACGGGCTCGGACTGGCGCGGCCCCGGAAGCGCCGTTCAGCAGGGGCGGGGACGGCGTCGTGGTAGGCGCCGCCGTTCGCCCGGTCTTCACGCCGGCCGCCCTCGGCCGGCGTGCCGTCCAGAGGTCGAGCTGCTCCAGCAGCGCGCTGGGCGACAGCTCGAGCGTGCCCGCCGCGCCCACGATCACTCCGAGCGCGAAGGTCGCCTCTGGCGGGAGCCCGGACCGCGTCGCCCCCTCGGGCAGGTCGAGGAGGTCGTCGAGCGAGCGGCCCGCGGCGTGCGCGAGCACGCCGAACTGCTTCTCGATCCACCGCTCGAACGCGCGCATCGAACTCATGGCAACCCCCCGGTCACCCGCTCGCCTTCACCTTGCCGTACGACCCGACCCTGACGCGCAGCGCGCACCCGGCGGCTCCGGAGCACCTGGACCCGGAGCGGTGCACCACATCACGATCCGTGCGGACGGGACGTGATCGCGCTCACATCGCGACGCCGCTCCGAGGCGGTGCGACATCGGGGCGGGAGCGCCGGCGCGTGACCAGCCCACCTGCCCCCAACCGGGGACGACGTCCCCGCCGTCCGGACCGACGGCGGCGTCGACGCGCGGCTGGCGGTGCTGCGGGGCCTGCGCGACGCGCCCCAGGGGCCGTGGCACCGGCGCATGTCGGGCTCGTCGAGGACGTCCTCGACGGCGAGTGATCACGGCCCGCCGTACACCGTCCCGCCGTCGCTTGACGCGCTCCTCCCTCCGGCGCCATGGTGCGCGCCCCCATGCCCGTCCTCCGCGGCTCCGTCACCTTCGCCCGCTTCCGGTCCGAGTCCGGGAAGCGTCCCCAGGACACCCGCCGCTGGCTCGTCCGCGGCCTCGAGCGCGGCGCGTTCGAGCCCCTCGATCCGGCCCGCGGCGAGGACGACCGCAGCGCCGGCTTCGTGTCGCTCGAGGACGCGGACGACACCGAGTTCTCCTCGGGCGTGATCGAGGCAGGCCGCGCGCTGTTCGCCTGGCGCATCGACACGATCCAGGTGAAGGCCGGGGCGGTCCGGGCGGAGCTGGAGAGGTGGGTCGCCGGGTTCGCGAACGAGCACCGCCGCCCGCCGACGCGCGGCGAGAAGGCCGGCGCGAAGGACGAGATCCGCCACCGCCTGCGCCAGCGCCAGGCGCCGACGACGCGGGTCTTCGACGTGAGCTGGAGCCTCGAGGCCGGCGAGCTCCAGATCTGGGCGGCGTCCCGGAAGGTGGTGGACGAGGTCGCCGCCGCCATCGAGGGCGGGTTCGAGGTGAAGCTCGCGCCCCTGTCCGTCGGCGCGCAGGCGGTCCGCGCCGGCCTCGCCGAGAGCGCCCTCGGGCCGACGCCGTCGCTCGTGGGCCTCTCGAAGGAGGAGGTGAGCCGTGGCGAAGCGTGAGCAGGCCCGGGCCGAGGCCGCCTTCCTGAAGGGCCAGGCCGGCGTGGACGGCGTCGCGACCGACGCCGACCAGCGCGACGAGGCGGAGGTCGAGCGCGATCGCGCACGGGAGCAGCTGCTGCGCGGGAGGACCTGGCTCGGCCGCGAGCTGCTGACCTGGCTCCTCTGGAGATCGGAGTCGGGCGACCCGCTCGTCGAGGTGGACGGGGCGGGGGTGGTGGTCCTCTTCACGGGGCGGGTGCTCCTGCGCGGGATCGCGGGCGACGTCACCGAGGTGGCGGCCCGCGGCGCGGCGGCGCCGTACGCGACGCAGGTGAAGCGGGCGCTCGCGAGCGGCCTGCTCGTGCACCAGGCGCGGCTCCGGCTCACCCACGGCGAGCGGAGCTTCGAGGCCACGCTCGACGCCGAGCACCTCGACGTGCGCGCCGCGAAGCTCCCGGAGCTGCTCACCGAGGCGGAGGACGACCGGGCCGCCGAGCGGCTCGATCTGTGCGAGCAGCTGGGCCGGCTCGTCGACGCGCTCGTCGAGTCCTTCCTCGCGGTCCGGGCGGAGAAGACCTGGACGCGGAGCACGGTCCCGGCGCTGCGCAGGTGGATGGAAGAGGCCTGACCGCGTACGCTCGGCGCGGGTGACTCCGCTCGTCCTTGCCGCCGCGGCCACGGCCGCGTTCCTCGCGCTCCACCTGGTCGCGGAGCGACGGGGAGCGCCCGCGCTGCGCGCCGTGGGCAAGCTCGGCGCGTCGGCGACCTTCGTCGTGCTCGCGGTCGCGCTCGGAACGCAAGGCCGGTTCCGCGGGGCGATCCTCGTCGCGCTCGTCCTCTCCGCGCTCGGGGACGGGCTCCTGCTCTCGTCCCGCAAGCCGGCCTTCCTCGCCGGGCTCGTCGCGTTCCTCCTCGCGCACCTCGCCTACGGCGTCGCGTTCGCGCCGGTGTCGCGCCCGTCCGCCCTCGTCGGCCTCGCAATCCTTTTCGCGACAATCTGGGTGCTCCGGTGGCTCTGGCCCTTTGCGGGGGAGCTGCGCGCTGCGGTCGCGGTCTACTCCGCCGCGATCGCCGCGATGGTCTGGCTCGCGCTCGGCGTGGACCAGGGCGTGGTCCGGGCGGGAGCGCTCCTCTTCTGGCTCTCGGACCTCTCGGTCGCGCGGGACCGGTTCGTGTCGCCCTCCTTCGCGAACCGGCTCCTGGGGCTTCCGCTGTACTTCGCGGCCCAGCTCCTCCTCGCCTCGGCCGCGGGGTGACGGCGAGGCGCCCGGAGCCAGGCACGCCGTGGACACGTCTGGCCGCCAATCACTGAACCGTCCATTTAGGCCCCCACCGGTGCCGCCCCGCGCCGTTGCATGAAGGTCCGTCCGATCCCAACTCAGGCTCCACGCCGGACAGGAGGTGGGCTCATGGAGACCACACAGTCGGTCGGGACGCAGGTGGAGCCGTCGCTCGAGGCGTCGCTCCGGAAGTTCAACGAGGCGTTCAACCAGCTCGATCCGAAGCAGGTGGCGGCTTGCTGGACGGAGGACGGGACCCTCATCACCCCGAGTGGAGAGGTGGGGAAGGGGCGCTCGGGCGTCGAGACGGCGTTCCGCCATGACCGCGACACGATCCTCAAGGGCACGACCTCGCGATTCACGATCGCGTCGGTCCGTCGCCTGGGCTCGGACGTCGCGTTCGTCGACCTCGACCACGAGCTCGAGAACTTCAAGATGCCGGACGGCTCCACCGGGAAGATGAAGCTGCACGTCGTGATGCTCGCGAAGAAGACCGGCAATGGCTGGCAGTGGCTGGACGCCCGCCCGTACGCGTTCGTTCCTCCGCCGCCGTCGGTGCACTGACACCGCTCCGGTTGGGCGAAGCGGCGGCCTGGAACTTCCGGGTGATGGGGGCGCGGGGGGGCAAGCTGCACCCACCGTGCTGGCGCAGCCCCACCTGGGCGGCGCCGTTCGGCCGCGGACGCGGTACGCCAGGCGCGAGGAGGAAAGGCGCCATGGGAAACCCGTTCGTGCACATCGAGCTCAACACCACCGACCTCGCGAAGGCGAAGGACTTCTACGGGAAGCTCTTCGACTGGAAGCTCGAGGACTCGCCGATGGCCGGTGGGCACACGTACACGGTCATCGGCGTGGGGGAGGGAACCGGGGGCGGGATGATGAAGCACCCGATGCCCGGGGCGCCGTCCGCCTGGCTCCCCTACGTCGCCGTCGACGACGTCGGCGCCGCCACGCAGAAGGCGAAGGCGCTCCGCGCGACCATCGCCAAGGACGTCACCGAGATCCCGGGCGTCGGCTGGTTCAGCGTCATCGTGGATCCCACCGGCGCCGCCCTGGCGCTGTTCAAGCCGGCGAAGATGGCGCGGTGAGCGGGGTCCAGGGCTCCTGATCCGAGCGCTGGGCCGCAAGGAGAAGCTCCTCGTCGCCGCGACGGCGGGGAGCGCCCCCTCACCTCACTTGAGCGAGCCGACGATCTTCCGGAACTCGGCCTCGTCGAAGACCCGCAAGGTCTCGGTGCGGACGTTTCCGAGCGCGCCGAGGGAGAGCGTGATCTTCGCTGCGGTCTCGTCGTCTGGCGCCTGCGCGACAATCACGAGGTCGTACTTTCCCATCGCGAGATAGAACTGCTTCAGCTCGCCGCCGCCCGCCTGGAACAGCTTCTTGGCGGCGTCGAGGCGGGTGGGGCTCTCCTTGATGTTGCGGAATCCCCTGGTCGGTGTAGCGAAGCAGGCTGATGTAGGTGGCCACGGCGTACCTCCCAGGCCACGTTGATCGCGCCGGCGTCGCGGGGCCACGGCCCCGGGAAGTGCACGGCGAGGCGAGCTCACGAGCGGCGCCGTGGCCGGGGCGTCGCCGCCGTCGTGCGTGACCGAGGGTCGAACGATGAGGCGAACGCTTCGCGATGACCCGTTCCCTGATCGCTCGACAAGGCTGACGACGGCGTGCTCGGAGCCCGCGGCGCCGCAGGTCGCTCACGATTACCGAATGGGCGGAGAGCGGGAGGTGGAGTCATGCGCGAGCGCGAGAGCTTCCTGAGGCGGCTGGAGGAGCGACTCTCACGGGTGTCCGGGTGGCTCGCCGAGCGCCGGCGGGGCGGGCAGGCGAGCGCGGGCGACCTGCACGGGCGCACGGAGTCGGTCCGCCGGGACATCTCACGGGCCCTTCACTCCGTCGCGCAGGAGGACCTCGCGCGCGTCCGGGCGAGCCTCGAGGCGATGAGGGCGGACTACGACGTCCCGCCTCCGCACTTCGCGCTCCGGCGCCCCGAGCTGGACGCGTTCCGGCGGTACCTGGAGACGACCGCCCGCCTGGAGCCCGTCCTCTCGAACCTCGACGCCCCGAGCTGGGAGAAGGCGCACGAGGAGTACGAGCGGGCGTGGGGGGAGGTCGAGCGCGCGTTCGAGCAACAGGGCGACGCGGCGTCGCCGTGACGTGGATCGGCACGCGTCGTCGTCCGGCGGATGGCGCGCCGGGCGCCAGCGTCAACGGACGGCGGCCCCGACGCGGTCCCAACGGATGCCGGACGGGCCGAACGACCAGTAGACCCACGCCGCGCGCCCGATGATCCGCTCCTCCGGAACCGGCCCGTAGACCCTGCTGTCGGCGGAGTGATCGCGGTGGTCGCCGAGCAGGAACACGTGCCCGGCCGGGACCACCTGGGGTGCGACGTCGCCACAGGATATCGAGGGCGTGCACGACGTCTCGTACGCCCGCGCCCCGATCGACTCGACGAACCCGACGCAGGGCTCGGGCCGCCACGTGCCGTCGTTCCCCCGGGCGTCGTAGGTGCACGGAGCCTGGCTGCGCTCCTGCTGCACGGGCGCGCCGTTCAGCACGAGCCGCCCCTCCCGGACCTCGACCGTGTCGCCGCCGACCGCGACCACGCGCTTGATCTGCGGGTCCTGGTCCGGGGCGGACGGAGGCGCGGCGTGGACGACGACGTCGCCACGCTGCGGGCGCGAGCCCGGGACCGCGACGAGCCAGTCCCCGATGCGGAGCGTCGGGATCATCGCCCCCGAACCGGTCGAGTACGTTCGCGGTGCATACGGCGCGAGCGCGGTGCGCAGGCCCGTCGATCCGAGGAGCGTGGCGACGTAGAAGAGGATCAGCCCCACCGGACGCGAGAGCCACCCGCGCGGCGCGGCGGTGGCCTTCGCTGCGCGGAACGCGAGAACCGCCTGTCCGAGCCAGACCGCGAGCGCGACCGCTCCGGCGAGGGCGGCGCGCTCGAGCCCGGCGCCCATCGCGAGCCACAGGGCGGCTGCGGTGGCGAGCGACGCCAGGTGGATCGCGACCGCGGCGGCCGTTCGCCCCGCGTACAGGTGACCGAGGCCGTGGCAGAGGAGCGCGAGGAGCGCGGCGACGACGGGGCGGCGCTGGGAAGGGGTCGCGTCCATCGGGGGAGGCTATCACGCGCCGTCGCCCGCTCCTGACGGAGGGGATCGCGGGCGCCCGGCGTGGAGCCAGCCATTCGACGAGCGGGTTGCGAAGGCAGTACGCAGGCGCCGTGCCCACCCCGGGCGTCAGCGCGTCGAGTGGGGCGGGTGGAGCGGATCGACCCACTCGACCTCCTCCGGCTCCTCGACCGCGGCGATGCCCAGGTTCACGACCACCGCCTCCTGACCGCTCCGGACGACGACGCACTCGAGCGGCTCGTCCGCGCTCGCGTTCAGCTCCTGGTGCGGCACGAACGGCGGCACGAAGATGAAGTCGCCGGGTCCCGCCTCCGCCGTGAGCTCGAGCGCGGCTCCCCAGCGCATCCGCGCCCGCCCACGCACGACGTAGATCACGCTCTCGAGCGGCCCGTGGTGGTGTGGCCCCGTCTTCGCGTTGGCGTCGACGACGACGGTCCCGGCCCAGAGCTTCCGCGCGCCCGCCCTGGCGACGTCGATGGCCGCGGCGCGCCTCATGCCCGGCGTCTGTGGCGTGTTCGGATCGAGCTCGTTCGCGTGGACGATCCGGACCCCGTGGACGCGCCAGTCGGTGCGCGGCTCGGGCGCGTGCTCTTCTTCCGTGCGCATCGCGGCACCCTCCCCCCTTCGTTCGTGTCGGCCGCGCTCACCGGCGTCAAGGGCACGTCGACCCGCCGCCGCGCAGCTCCTGGAGCGGAGCTGGACGGAGCTCGAGCGCTCGACCGCTGCCGATCTCGTGCGCGCGTTCCGGGTGATCCGCGCCTTCGCGGCGGAGCAGGCCGGAGGGGACGCCGCGGCGCAGTCCTCCGACCTGCTCGCGGGCGCGCGCCCATTCCGGGCGGGCGAGTACGCCTGGATCGGCGTCCGGTGGCCCGAGCTGGCGCGTTACCTCGCGGCGCGCGGGTTCGCGGCGGCGGCCTGAGCCTGCGCCCTTTCAAGTTCGGCCCCTTCGGCCTTGCGAATGCCGCACGGTTGCGCCTCGCGCCGCGGCCACCGCTCCCCTCGCCACCTGGCGCGCGCCGGACGTCGCTGAGCCGCCGCGAAAAGCCGTTACCGCCCGCGCCCTTGCCACTCCTTCCCGGCGTCAGAGTGGCCTGCTAAATCCGTCCTCCCGATGGCCGACTTCGTCCACCTCCACCTGCACACGCTCTACTCGCTCCTCGACGGCGCGATCCGCATCAAGGACCTGCTCAAGACCGTGCAGGCGAAGGGGATGAAGAGCGTCGCGGTCACCGACCACGGCAACCTCTTCGGCGCGGTCGACTTCTACAAGAAGGCGAAGGACGCGCGGGGTGAAGCCGATCCTCGGGATGGAGGCGTACGTCGCGGCGAACGACCGCTTCGACCGCAAGGAGCGGATCGGGCGGCACCTCATCCTGCTCGCGAAGAACGCCGAGGGCTGGGCGAACCTCCGCTACCTCTCCTCCAAGGCCTACATCGAGGGCTTCTACTACGACCCCCGCATCGACAAGCGGCTGCTCCGCGAGCACTCCAAGGGGCTCGTCGGCCTCACCGCCTGCCTCGCCGGCGAGATGCCGCGCGCTCATGCCGCCACGGGGACATGGACGGCGCCCGGCGACGCCGCCCGCGAGTACAGGGACATCTTCGAGCCCGGCTCCTTCTTCCTGGAGGTGCAGTCGAACGGGATGAAGGAGCAGCTCGAGGTGAACGCGAGGCTGGCAGAGCTCTCGCGCGACGAGGGCATCCCGCTCGTCGCCACCGCCGACGCCCACTACGTGAAGCCGCGAGGACGCGAAGGCGCACGAAGTCCTGATGTGCATCGCGTCGAACAAGACCTTCTCCGACCCGAAGCGGCTCAAGCACGACACCGACGGCCTCTTCATCACCTCGCGCGACGAGATGGTCGCGGCCCTGCCCCGGCCTCGAGCGAGGCCGTCGCGCAACACCGCTGCGCATCGCCGAGATGTGCAACGTCGAGCTGCAGCTCGGGAAGACCTTCCTCCCGCGCTTCCAGCGTGCCGGAGGGCATGAGCGAGGAGGAGTACCTCACCAAGCTCGCGCGCGAGGGGCTCGACCGGCGCTTCCGCGAGATCGCAGGGCAAGTACCCGCACGACCGCGACGCCTACCGGCGCCCGGCTCGAGATGGAGCTCGGCGTCATCCAGAAGATGGGGTTCTCGCGGCTACTTCCTCATCGTCCAGGACTTCATCAACTGGGCGAAGGAGCGCCGACATCCCGGTCGGTCCGGGCCGCGGCTCGGGCGCGGGCTCGATCGTCGCCTGGTCGCTCCGCATCACCGACCTCGACCCGCTCCGCTGGAACCTGCTCTTCGAGCGGTTCCTCAACCCCGAGCGCGTGTCGATGCCGGACTTCGACATCGACTTCTGCCAGAACCGGCGCGACGAGGTCATCCGCTACGTCCGCGGCAAGTACGGCAAGGACAACGTCGGCCAGATCATCACCTTCGGCTCGCTCAAGGCGCGCTCGGTCATCCGCGACGTCGTGCGCGTCATGGGGCTCCCCTTCCCGAGGGCGACAGGATCGCGAAGCTCGTCCCGGACCCGGTCCAGGGCAAGACCCCGCCGCTCAAGGAGTCGCATCGATCCGAACGAGCCGAGCAGCTGAAGGAGCTGTACGAGCAGCCCGACCGAGATCGTCCACGCTGCGACGGACGCGAGGCGCCGGCGAAGGTCAACGTCGTCACGACGAAGGACCTCCTCGACATCGCGATGGCGCTCGAGGGGCTGAACCGGCAGGCCGGCCTGCACGCCGCCGGCGTGGTCATCGCCGACAAGCCGCTCTGGGAGTACGTCCCCGCGTCACAAGGACGACAAGAGCGACATGCTCGTGTCGCCAGTTCGCGAAGGACGAGGTCGGAGAAGGCCGGCCTCGTGAAGTTCGACTTCCTCGGGCCTGAAGACCCTCACCGTCATCGACGACGCCCTCCGGCTCGTGCAGCAGAACCACCCCGACATGAAGGAGCTCCAGGCCGCGGACGATCCCCATCGACGACCCGGCGGTCTACGAGCTCATCAGCCGCGGCGACACCGCCGGCGTCTTCCAGATGGAGTCGTCGGGCTTCACCGAGATGGTGATGAAGATGAAGCCCTCGCGGTTCGAGGACGTCATCGCCGCCGGCGCGCTCTACCGCCCCGGGCCCCTCGACCAGAAGCTCGAGGACGGCCGGACGATGGTCGACGTCTACATCGACCGCAAGCACGGGCAGCGAGCAGGTCCGCTACCCGCACGCCGAAGCTCGAGGCCAGGTCCTGGAGCCGAACCTACGGCGTCATCGTCTACCAGGAGCAGGTGATGCAGATCTCGCAGGTCCTGGCGGGCTACAGCCTCGGCCGCGCCGACCTGCTCCGCCGCGCGATGGGGAAGAAGAAGGCCGAGGAGATGGCCAAGGAGCGCGTCGGCTTCCTCGAGGGGACGCAAGCAGCGCGGCGTCGACGACAAGGTCGCGAGCGGCATCTTCGACCTCATGGAGAAGTTCGCGGCGTACGGCTTCAACAAGTCGCACTCCGCCGCCTACGGCCTGCTCACCGTCCAGACCGCCTGGCTCAAGGCCCACTACCCGGTCGAGTTCATGGCGGCGCTCATCTCGAGCGAGGCCTCGAACACCGACAAGGTGGTCCTCCACGTCGCGGAGGCGCGCGCCGACGGCATCGAGGTGCTCCCGCCGGACGTGAACGAGTCCGGGAAGGACTTCGCGGCGTTCCCCGCGCGCATGCCGGCGCAGGGGCAGCCGGGCGAGGCTGCCCGGAGCGAGCCAAGATGCCAAGGGCAGGATCCGCTTCGGCCTCGGCGCGGTGAAGCGGCGTGGGCGAGTCGCGCGGTGCGAGGCGATCGCTGGAGGCGCGCGACCGAGGGCGGGCCGTTCAAGCAGCCTCGTTCGACTTCGCCTCGCGGGTGGACTCCCGCAAGATCAACAAGAAGGTGGTCGAGGCGCTCGTGAAGTGCGGCGCGTTCGACTTCGAGGGCGTCCCGCGCTGGCAGCTCCACGCGCGGGATCGAGACCGCCTTCGCCGCCGGCTCCGCCGCGCAGGCCGACCGGCGCGTCGGGACAGGCGAGCCTCTTCGGCGGCGCGCGCCGCCGCGGTCGAGCAGAAGCCCCGCTACCCGAAGGTCGGGCGACATGGTCGGCGACGCTCCGCGTGGAGGAGTGGCCGGAGCGCGTCCGGCTCGCCTTCGAGAAGGAGGCGCTCGGGTTCTACCTCACCGGCCACCCGCTGCAGGGCTACGAGAAGGAGGTGCGCCGCTACGCGTCCACCACCTGCGCCGCGGTCGCGCAGAAGCGCCACGGGCGACAAGGTCTCGGTGGTCGGGGATCGTCGCGGCGCTGCGCGAGCGGGTCACGAAGGAGAAGGGGACGCGCTTCGGCATCCTCACGCTCGAGGACCTCACCGGCACGGTCGAGGTGATCTGCTGGGGCGGCGCGCCCGGCGCAGGGCAACCGGCCCGCGCAGAAGGGCTGGGCCGACTGGGAGGCCTTCGTGAAGTCGGAGGAGCCGCTCCTCGTCCACGGCGAGGTGCGGGTGAACACGCGCGACGAGGAGAACCCCAAGGCCGAGATCACCGCCACCGACGTCGAGCCGCTCTCGGCGGTCCGCGCGCCAGAAGACCTCCGAGATCGCCCTGCGCATCGACGCCGGACCGGCTCACCGCGGACCGCGCCGGCGGCCTGAAGGCGCTCCTCGGAAAGCACCCCGGCGCGACGCGCCGTCACCGTCCGCGCGGTGATCCCGGAGCAGAGCGAGACCACCATCTCGGTGCCGCTCAAGGTCCAGCCCGGCGACGAGCTCCTCGAGTCGGTCCGCCGCCTCGGGTTCGAGGTCGAGCTGCGGTAAGCGGCCGCTCGCCCTCCCGCCCGCGACCGCGGCGGGGAGCGCGGGTGTCGCGGCCACGGTCCGGGACGCAGAATCTACCCGGGGCGCGCGACCTCGCGCGCCAGGGAGATCCGCATGTGCCGCTTCCGCGCGACCCTCGCCGCCGTCGTCGTCGCCGCGCTCGCGGCATGTGGCAACGACTCCTCCACTCCTGCCGCCGCCCCTCCGCCGCAGGCAGGACCCCCGACGCTGAAGGTGATGACGCAGAACCTCTACCTCGGCGCCGATCTCGACCTGCTCCTCGCCCCCGGCGCGGACCTCCTCGCCACCGTCGAGCAGCTCTGGGCGAGCGTCCAGTCGACCGACTTTCCGGCGCGCGCCAAGGTGATCGCCGATGGCATCGCGGCGGCGGACCCGGACGTGGTCGCGCTCCAGGAGGTCTCGCTCTGGCGCGTCCAGACGCCGGGCGACCACGCGCCGACGCCGAACGCGACCACCGTCGCGGTGGACTTCCTCGACGTCCTCATCCGCGAGCTCGCCGCGCGGAAGCTCCAGTACCAGGTGGTGGGGACGGTCACGAACGCCGACGTCGAGCTGCCCGGCGCGAGCGGCTCCGACTACCGGCTCACCGACCGCGACGTGCTCCTGGCGAAGCCCTCGGTGCCGGTCGCCGCGACGGCCTCCGGGACCTACCCGCACCTCGCGACGGTGACCGTTCCCTCGCCCTTCCCGGGCCAGGCCTCGATCCCGCTGCAGATCAGGCGCGGGTGGGTCTCCGCCGATCTGCGCGCGGGCGGGAAGACCGTCCGGGTGTTCGACACCCACCTCGAGGCGTTCTCCGCCGACGTCGCGACCCAGCAGGTCGCGGATCTGCTCGCCGTCGCGACGCCAGGGTCGCAGCCGACGGTGATCGCCGGGGACATGAACCTCCCGCCCGCCTCGGCCGGCTACCAGCAGTTCCTCGCCGCGGCGACGCGGCTCGGGGACACCTGGACGGCGGTGAACGGCGGCGACGCCGGGGTGACCTGCTGCTGGAGCCCGGACCTCCGCGGCGGGAGCCTCTCGACCCGCATCGACCTCGTGCTCGCGACGCCCGAGCTGCGCCCGACGGCGGCTTCGCGGCTGAACGAGACCGCGCGCACGCCCGGCGGCCTCTCCCCCTCCGATCACCTCGGCGTCCTCGCCACCCTCGACGCGTCGGCCGCGGCGACCACGGCGGCTCCGGTCGCGGCCGCCACGTGGCCGCGCTGAGACCCCATCGCGAGGTGGGATCCGAGATGGCGCGCCCGACGAGACCGCGCGGCCCCCGGCGCCCCGCCGAGGTGCGGGTCGCCGAGCGCGGCGACGTCTTCTTCTTCTACCGTCCCCGGGTGGAGCGGAACGCGCCGCGGGGTGAGGACGACGTCCAGCGCTTCCTCGTCGTGCTCGCGCCGGAGGGAGCGCCGCGGTTCCGGCTCGTGACCGTCGGGCGCAAGCGCCTCCCGGGCGCGTCGGAGCGGGCCCGCGAGCGCAACTGGGGCTGGGTGATGAAGGTGGCCGGCGCGCCGGAAGAGCTCGAGGGCGACCTGCGCGGCTACCGCTACGAGACGAAGACGCGCGGCGTCCGGGATCAGCCCGCGGCCCGGCCCGCTGGCGAGGGGCGCTACGTCATCGCTCGCCACGGCGCGCACACCCACCTCGCCTACGCGCTCGCGCGGCCCGAGGTCCCCGGTCCCGTCCAGCGCGAGCTCGGGATCGAGGCGTCCGCGAGCCTCGTCGTCGCGGTCAAGAACCCGCACTGGCCGACGCCGCCGGGCGCGAACGCCGGGCTCGCGCCGGAGGTCGAGGCGTTCTACCCCGAGGCGCTGCAGGCGGCGTTCCGCGGCCGGCGCTGGGCCGCCCTCGAGCCGGGCCACCTCGACCGCGAGGGCGCCGAGCTCGTCCTCGTCGGCACGCGCGAGGAGCCGGAGGCGGAGCTCGGGCTCCGGCTCGAGGCCGAGGAGCCCGACGACGTGCTGGGCCTGTTCGGCCTCGATCCCGCCGACCACCCCGTCGCGCCGCTCTTCCGCGGCGACTGGGCCTGAGCCGCGAGCGCCCTTCGACTCCGGGGCCGCTTCGCGGCCCCTACGCTCAGGGCGAACGGTTGCAGACGCCGTTCGTCCTGGGCTCGTTCCGTTCGTCCTGAGCGTAGCGTCGCCGGAGGCGACGCGAAGTCGAAGGACGGGAGTCGACGGTAGGCCGCGCTCTCACCGCCCGCTCGTCCCCCCGCAGAATAGGCGCACGGTGGCGCCGGTTCGGGAGGCGTGCCGCTCCACGCTCGCTCCCAGCCCCGATCCTCCAGCGCCCGCGCGCCGCGCCGGCTCGCGCCCGCCCTCCTGACCCTCGCCGTCCTCTCGACGGCGTGCGCCAGCGGCAGCGCGCCTGCGCCCCCCGCAGCTCGCCTCGACGCCGCCACGGCGGCCCAGCGCGCGAACGAGGCGACCGGCGCCCTGCTCCTGCGGTTCTGGGACGACCGGGCGAGCGACTTCGCCCACGCCTACCCATCGACCGGAGCGGCGGCCGGCTACTGGATCGCCGCGAACGCCCTCGACGACGTGGTCGCCGCGGCGGAGCGCACCGGATCGCCGCGATATCTCGCCGTCGCCCGCGCCTTCGTGACCGCGCAGGACGGGCGCGGGTGGACCCGCGACTTCTTCGACGACGAGGCCTGGATGGCGCTCTCGCTCCTGCGGCTCCACGCCCTCGCCGGCGACCCCGCCGATCTCTCGCGCGCGACCGCGCTCCTCGAGGACGTCGCCGCCGCGGCGCCGGACTGGACCTGCTGCGGGGCGAACCCCGGTGGCCTCTGGTGGGATCGGGCCCACTCGCAGAAGGCGACGGCGTCGAACGCGGTCCCGGCCCTCGCCGCGGTGCGCGCGTGGGAGCAGACCGGCGAGGTGCGCTGGCTCGAGTTCGCGAAGGCGACGTACGCGACCTGGCGCGACCGGATGGCGAGCGGCGACGGCTGGGTCGCCGACCACGTGCTCCCCTCCGGCGAGCTGGTCCGTTGGCGGTTCAGCTACGACCAGGGCGTCATGATCGGCGCCGCGCTCGCCCTGCGGAACGCGACCGGCGACCCGAGCTACCTCGAGGACGCCCGCCGGTTCGCGGCCCCGCTCCTCGCCTCGCTGACGCGGCCGACCCGCTACGGCCCGGTCCTCTTCGACGGGGCGTCCTGCGACGGCGACTGCGACGCGTTCAAGGGGATCGCCCACCGGCACCTCGCCGAGCTGCTCGCCGTCGACCCCGCCCTCCCCGGCCTCTCCGCCCTGCTCGCCGCCGACGCGGAGGGGGCGTGGGCCCTCGCGCGCGACCCGGCCACCGGGACCTTCGGCGTGGACTGGGGCGGCCCGGCCCAGGGCTCGATCAGCCTCGCCTCGCAGGTCTCCGCCGTCATGGCGCTCGAGGTCGAGGCGGCGCGGGGCCGCGCCTCCGTCGTCGCGGCGCGGTAGACTCGCGGTCCCATGCCCATCGTCCACGTCCACCTGCGCGCCGGCCGCACCGCCGCGCAGAAGAAGGCGATCCTCGACGGTCTGCACGCCGCCTTCGTCGAGGCGCTCCGGATCCGAGCCCGACGACCGCAACCAGCTCGTCCACGAGCTGCCGCCCGAGCACTTCGAGTCGAGGTACGGCCCGGACGCGGTCTTCGTCGAGGCGAACCTCTTCGCGGGCCGCTCCGCCGAGGCGAAGCGCCAGCTCTACCGGCTCGCGGCGGACAACCTCGAGCGCGCCGGCGTGCGCCGCGACGCGATCCTGATCGTGCTCCACGACCCTCCCCTCGAGAACTGGGGCATCCGCGGCGGGCAGTGCGCCGCGGACGTGAAGCTCGGCTACAAGATCGACGTGTAGCCGCCTTCGGACTCCATCGCCCTCGCCGCGGTCGGCGCCGCGGCGGGAGCCTACGTGTACTTCGCGCGCGGCGAGCTCGACCCGCTCCTCGCAGCCGCTCGTCGTCGGCCGTCTTCGCGGGATTGCTCGCCGGGACCTCGCTGCTCCACCGCCTCCCGGCGCGCCGCTCCAGGGGGCGTTCGCGGCCCTCCTCGTCCTCCTCGGCGGCCGGATGATTTGGAACATCCTGCGGGGGGCGCCCTGAACCAGACCGTCTCGCGCGCCCTCTGGGCGGGGACCTTCGCCGGGGTCGGCCTGTGCGCCGCCGCGACCCTCGCCCGCGCCCTCGGGCTCGAGGTCGCGCCGCGCCTCGCCCAGCTCGGGGTGCTCGCCCTCTTCCTCACGCCCCCGCTCCGGCTCGCGGTGACCGCGGGCGGGTTCTGGCGCGAGGGGTCGCGGCGCCATGCCGCGGCCGCGCTGGCCTTGCTCGGGGCGCTCCCCGCCGCCGCCGAGCGCCGCGTTCCGGTGAGCGGCGGGCCAGGCGGCCGCCCGGTCCCCGCCACAGTGCGGCAGGCGCCCTAGCTTCCGGAGCGGGCGACGAGCGCCCGCCCATGAGCTGCCCTCACCTGTCCAGATCCCGGCCGCAGTGCCGCGCCGTCGCAGGGGCGCCTCACCCGGTCACCGCCGGCGTGCTCGCGACGTACTGCCGGGGCGCCCCGGAGGGCTGCCCCGCGTTCAGGCACCTGCGCGCCACGGGCGATCGCGCGCACCCTGCTGACTTCCGCGCCTGGGTGCTCCTCGGCGTGCGCCCCGGCCGCACAGACCCTGATCCGGACGCCGCGCCTGGCCTGAACCCTGGGTAGATGCGCGCATCCCCAAAAGAGCGGAGCCATGCCTCCCCCGCAGCGGCTGACCTCTCGAGCGCAGACCTGTAGTATGGATGCGGTAAAGGGGCATTTCCGAAGGGGGTGCAGCATGATGCGCGCGAACGTTCGCGTTCCGGCGCCCCGAGGCGCCGCCGCGCACGGCGACGTCGACGGGCTCCTCAGGTGCGATCGCCAGGCGGAGGAGATGCTGAAGGTCTTCTTCGCGGAGGCAGCGGACGGCGCGCCGATCCCCGCGGAGCTTCGCGGCCTCACCGACGCCGCCCAGTCCGGCCCGCCGGGCATCCGCCGCACCCTCGTCATGGAGGGGCTCGGCGAGCGGCTGCGGATCGAGGTGACCGCGGTCGGGAAGGGGCGCACGCAGCTTCACCTGTGGCGGGAGCCGCTCCCCGAGCCGGTCCAGCTCGGGCCCGAGCCGGTGCCCGCGCCGCCGCCCGCGGACGGACTCACCCAGCGTGAACGCGAGGTCGCCCTCCTCGTCGCGGACGGCCTCCGCTCCCGCGAGGTGGCCGAGCGGCTCGGCATCGCCTCGCAGACGGTGAAGAGCCACCTGAAGACCATCTTCGACAAGCTCGGCGTCCGGAACCGGGTGGAGCTGGCCCGCCGCCTCGTCCAGCACTAGCGCCGGCGCGAGGCCTGCCTGCGGCGACGGCCTCGCGCGTCGGCCCCCCGCCAACTTGCCCCGCGCCGCCCTCGGCGGTATTTCCGGACGGATGGTCACCCTCCAGGACGTCCAGGCCGCGCTCGGGCGGATCCGCGATCGCATCTACCTCTCGCCCTGCGCCCGCAGCGAGACGCTCTCGAAGCTCACCGGCACGGACGCCTGGCTGAAGCTCGAGAACCTCCAGATGACCGGGGCGTACAAGGAGCGGGGCGCCCTGAACAAGCTCCTGCTCATGCCGGCCGCCGACCGCGCGCGCGGGCTCATCACCGCGAGCGCCGGGAACCACGCGCAGGCGGTCGCGTACCACGCCGGGCGCCTGGGGGTGAAGGCGACCATCGTGATGCCCGAGGCGACGCCGCTCATGAAGGTCGCGAACACCCGCGCGTACGGCGCGCGGGTGGTGCTCCACGGCGCGAACTACGACGAAGCGTACGCCGAGGCCCGCCGCCTCGAGCAGGTCGAGTCGCCTCACCTTCGTCCACCCGTTCGACGATCCCGACGTCATCGCCGGCCAGGGGACGATCGGCCTCGAGCTGCTCGAGCAGGAGCCCGGACATCGACGTCATCGTCGTGCCCATCGGCGGCGGCGGGCTCGTCTCCGGCGTCGCGGTCGCGGCGAAGGCGCTGAAGCCGTCGGTCCGCGTGATCGGGGTCGAGACGGAGGTCCTCCCGTGCATGCTCCAGGCGGTCGAGGCGGGGCGGCCGGTCACCCTCGAGGCCGCGACCACCATCGCCGACGGCATCGCGGTGAAGCGCGCGGGGGATCTCACCTTCGAGCACGTGCCGCAAGCTCGTCGACGAGATCGTCACCGTGTCCGAGGAGGAGATCGCGAGCGCGATCCTCTACCTCCTCGAGCGGGAGAAGACGGTGGTCGAGGGGGCCGGCGCGGTGGGCGTCGCCGCGCTCCTCCAGCGGAAGGTCCGCGGCATCGAGGGGAAGAGGACGGTCGTCGATCATCTCCGGCGGCAACATCGACGTGAACCTCGTCGCGCGCGTCATCGAGCGCGGCCTCGTGAAGGACGGCCGCCTCGTCCGGATCAGCGTCGCCCTCCAGGACAAGCCGGGGCAGCTCGCGAAGGTCTCGGCCATCGTCGCGAACGTCCGGGCGAACGTCATCGAGGTCCACCACACCCGCGCCTTCGCCTACCGCTTCGGCGACACGACCCTCCAGCTCACGCTCGAGACGCGCGGCCCGGAGCACGTCGAGGAGATCCTGCGCGCGCTCCGCGAGCGCGGCTACCAGGTGCAGCAGATGGGCCTCTGACGTGCGCCGCGGTGCGGGCCGCCGGCTGCTCTGGTGGGGCCTCCTCGCCGCGGTGGTCCTCGGGCTGCTCCTCGGCTGGTACGCACGGATCTGGTTCGAGGACTCCCCCGAATCGCGCGGGCGCGAGGCCGCCGAGGGGATCCGCGACCGGATCCGCGAGCTCACGCACTAGCCGCCTCAGCGCCGGCCGAAGAGCCAGAAGAGCAGCGTGAGCACGACCGAGAGCAGGATCGACGTCGCGAGCGGGAAGTAGAAGCGGAACCGTTCCCGCTCCACGACGAGATCGCCGGGGAGCCGCCCGATCCGGAGCCCGGGGAAGCGGTCTGCGACGAGGAGGAGCCCGCCCGCGACCGCGAGGATCGCGGCGAGGCCGAGGAGGAGCTTCCCGAGGGAGGCGAGGCCGCCGGGGGGCATGCCGCGATCCTAGCCGGGCGGCGCCGCCCGGACACGGGTCACGCCGCCGCGCGCGCCCGCCGGCGCCGCACCAGCACGGCGACGGCGATCCCGGCGGCGATCACGGCGAGGACGACGAGCTCGACCAGCCGGACCTCCCGCCGCGCCTGCGAGAGGTGGTGCCAGAAGACGTAGCCCGCGCCCACGACGAGCGGGACGGAGACGAGCGCGGAGAGCGCGTCGGCGAGGAGGAAGGTCGCCGGGCGGACCCCGCTCGCGCCGGCCAGGGCGAAGGCGGCGAACCGCACGCCCCCGGCGTGGCGCGCGATCGCCACGGTCCAGAAGGCGTGGCGCGCGAAGTGGCGCTCCAGCTTCTCGCGCCGCGCGGGCGTGAGCACCCGCCGCGCCGCGCGCGTCGCGAGGAGCCGCGGCCCGTGCCGCCGCGCGAGGAAGAAGAGCACCCCGTCGCCGGCGAGGATGCCGACCCAGACCACCGGGATCGCGACACGCAGGTCGAGGATCCCCGCGTGGGCGAGCGCGCCGGCCGTGAGCTGCGTGAGCTCCTCGGGGACCGGGACGCCGAGCCCGCCCGCCGCGAGCGCGACGAACACCGCGAAGTACCCGAAGTGCTCGAGGAAGCCCTGCACGCGGGGAACATGGCACCTCGGAGGGACGAGGCGGTGGCCCGGGAGGAGGACACCCGACGGGAAGGCGTGGGACCGGTCCAGGTCCGTTCGTCCCCGATCCGGTCGTCCTGAGCGTAGCGCCGCCGCGAGGCGGGTCGGCGGAGTCGAAGGACGCCGGAGGGTCCGTTCGTCCTGAGCGTAGCGTCGCCGGAGGCGTCGCGAAGTCGAAGGACGCGAAGTCGAAGGAGTCGAAGGACGCGGACCGGCGGCCGCTCAGCGAACGACGGGCAGGCCGGCCCGGCGCTCGCCGTCGACGGCGCGACGGTTCCAGTCCGCCTCGCTCGGCGCCTCGCCGCCGAACGCCCAGGGACGTCCGGTGGCGGGCGGACGGAGGGCGAGCCCCTGCCCCTCCACCATCGCGACCGTCCGGTCGGGCGCGCCGCCCGCGCTCGTGAGGTAGTTCCCGACCATGGTGCCGTCGGCGCCGGCGCGGAAGACGAGGTCCTGGCGGTCGCCGAGGTTCACCTCGCGCCCGCCCATCACGAACACGTGGGCGGCGGGCATCATGAGCCGGAAGACGGCGATGGCGGCGAGGCACTCGTCCGCGGTGATGGCGCTTGACCTCCGCCATCGGCGTGCCGGGGCGCGGGTTCAGGAAGTTGAGCGGCACGCAGTCGACGCCGAGCCCGCGGAGCTCCTCGGCGAGCTCGACGCGCTGCTCGGGCGTCTCGCCCATCCCGAGGATGCCGCCCGTGCAGAGCTTGATCCCGAGCGCCTTCGCGGTCCGGATGGTCTCGAGCTGCTCCTCGTAGGAGTGGGTCGTGCAGACGTTCGGGAAGAACGAGCGGGCCGTCTCGAGGTTGTGGTGGTAGTGCAGGAGCCCCGCCGCCTTGAGCCGCGCGAGATCGGGCGCGCGGACGAGGCCGAGCGAGGCGCACGGCTCGACGGCGGTCTCGGCGCGGAGGCGGCGCACCGCGTCCTCCAGCACCGCGAGCTCCTTCTCGCTCGCGATCCGCGTGCCCGAGGTGACGATGGAGAACTCGCGGGCCCCGGCGCGCTCCGCCGCCTTCGCCTGCGCCACGATCTCGTCCGCGGAGAGGAGCGGGTAGACCGGCGCCTCGGCCTCCGGGAAGTGGGCCGACTGCGCGCAGAACCCGCAGTCCTCCGCGCAGCGACCGCTCTTCGCGTTCGTGATCCCGCAGAGCGCGACCTCGCGCCCGTGCACCGCCTCGCGCGCGGCGCGCGCGCGATCCAGGAGCCCTCGAGCGCGGGCCCGGAGTCGTGGCGGATGAGGACGCCGCGCCTCGTCGGCGGAGATGGGACGAGGCCGGCGGGCAGCGGGCGAGCAGGCGTGTCGCACATGGCGGGGACGATGCCCGAGCGGCCGCCCGCTCGTCAACCGATCGGCAGCAGAGTGGTTTACGAGTGGGGTGGCCGGAAGCCCCGGCATTCGCTCGGAGATTCGGCTACCGGGCAGCTCTGGCGTCCGGGGGAGGCGGCGGGGCCGTGCTCCCCCGTCGGAACGGGGGTGGCTAGCTTCCGGCGAGGGGGAGACGACATGCTCTGGACGATCACAGTCATCCTGCTCGTGTTGTGGGCGCTCGGCCTCGTGTCGGGCTCCGCGGTGGGCGGCTGGATTCACATCCTGCTCGTGCTCGCGGTCATCTCGCTGATCTTCGCGGTGATGAGGCGCGGCACGGCTGCCGTCTGACGCGGCGGGGGGGAACGGCGCTCCGGCACGCGGGGGGGCGTGTCGGAGCGCCGTGTCACACTCCGCCGCCGATGTCCCGCCCCGCACCGCGCCAGAAGACCGTCTTCGCCTGCGCCGAGTGCGGCCAGTCGAGCCCGAAGTGGCTCGGCCAGTGCCCCGCCTGCAAGCGCTGGAACACCCTCCAGGAGGAGGTCGCGGCGCCCGTGCCGAAGGGTCCGGCGCGCGGCTGGGGCCCGCGCCAGTCGACCTCGAAGCCCATCCCGCTCCGCGACGTCGAGGCGTCCGAGGAGACCCGGCAGCGGACCGGGATCGGCGAGCTCGACCGCGTCCTCGGCGGCGGCGTCGTCCCGGGATCGCTCGTCCTCCTCGGCGGCGATCCCGGGCATCGGCAAGTCGACGCTGCTCCTCGCCGCCCTCGACCGGCTCGCGCGGGCGAGCCCGGACCGGCCCTTCCTCTACGTCTCCGGCGAGGAGTCGGCGCGGCAGGTGAAGCTCCGGGCGGACCGGCTCGGCGCCGGCGCCGACAACCTCCAGCTCCTCGCCGAGACCGACGCCGACCGCGTCCTCCACGCCGCCGAGGCCCTCGCCCCCGCCGCGGTGGCGGTCGACTCGATCCAGACGCAGTACCTGCCCGAGCTGCAGAGCGCCCCGGGGACGGTGACGCAGATCCGCGAGGTCACCGCGCGGCTCATGGCCTTCGCGAAGACCACCGAGACGCCGGTGTTCCTCGTCGGGCACGTGACGAAGGACGGCGCCATCGCGGGCCCGCGCGTCCTCGAGCACATGGTGGACACCGTCCTCTACTTCGAGGGCGGCGGCGCCCACCCCTACCGCATCCTGCGCGCCCACAAGAACCGCTTCGGCTCCGCCTGCGAGATCGGCGTCTTCGAGATGAAGGCGGGAGGCCTCGCCGAGGTGCCGAACCCCTCCGCGCTCTTCCTCGCGGAGCGCCCGGAGAACGCGCCCGGGAGCGCCGTCGCGGCGATCCTGAACGGGACGCGCACGGTGCTCGTGGAGGTGCAGGCGCTGGTCGCGCAGGCCGGCTACGGCACGCCGCGCCGGACCGCGCTCGGGATCGACTCGAACCGCGTCGCGCTCCTCGCGGCGGTGCTCGAGAAGAAGGTCGGGCTCGAGCTCCTCGGCTGCGACCTGTTCGTGAACGTCGCGGGCGGCCTGTCGGTGGACGACCCCGCCGCCGACCTCGCCGACGATCGCGGCCCTCGCGTCGTCGTTCCGGGATCGCGCCATCCCCGCCCGCACCCTCGTGCTCGGCGAGGTGGGGCTCGCCGGCGAGGTCCGGGCGGTGTCGCAGCCGGAGATCCGGCTCGCCGAGGCGCGCGCGGCTCGGGTTCGAGCGCGCCCTCGTCCCGGCGGCGAACGCCCGCCACGCCGAGGTCCCCGCCGGCCTCGCGGTCGAGGGCGTCGAGACCGTGGCCGACGCCCTCGACCGGCTCAGCTGACCTACCGCGCGTACTGCGCGGCGAGGAGGAACGTGATCCCAGGCTCCGGGACCTTGAGCCCCGTCGCGAAGGGGTCGCGCTGGTAGGACAGGTGCTCGACGTAGTAGCGGTCGAACAGGTTCTGCACCGAGGCGAAGACCTTCATGCCGTGGAACCCGGCGCCCGCCTTCACCGAGGTCGTCCACCACGCCGGCGTCGGCTGCTCGTTCAGCGCCGGGTCGACCCGGTCCTGTCGCGCCGCCCAGGTCTCGGCGGCCTCCGCGAAGAACCGGCCATCGTCCCAGCGCAGCGAGAGCGTCCCCTTGAGCGGCGGGATCTCGGAGAGCGAGGTCCCGGCGCTGTCGTTGATGCCGCGGGTGTAGGACGCGCCGAGGCCGAGGAAGAGCTGGGCGGGGAGCGCGATCCGCCCGGTCAGCTCGCCCCCGAACATCCGGGCGCGCACGTTCTCGTAGCTCCGCCCCTGCGCGGCGCCGGTCGAGCCCGCCGCGGGCGTCGCGTTCGCGAGGTTCACGTAGCTCCCGTACCAGGCGTGGAACGCCTGGGCCTTCACCACGAGGGCGCGCGCCTTCCAGGTGACCCCGAGGTCGACCTCGTCGCTCTGGACCGGCGCGAGCCCCGGCTGGCCGACCCAGTCCACCGCGGTCGCGGGAGTCCCCATCCCGCTGAGCGCGATGTAGCGCTCCTGCGGATCCGGGACGCGCGCGGCGTGGCCGTACCCCACCCACCCGGTGACCCCCGCGCCGACGTCGTGCTCGACCTGGACGTTCCCGCCCACGAGGACGTCGTCCCGGGTGAGCGCGAGGTCGGCGCCCGGGTAGTACTTCGCGTAGAGCGAGGTCCGGTCCACCCGCGCCTCGGTCTGCGCGACGTCGAGCCGGACGCCCGCGGTGATCCGCGTGCGCGCGCCGGCGTCGCCGAGCGCGCGGCGGCCCTCGGCGTACAGGCCGGCGCCCTGGATCAGGACGTTCGGGATCGACGCCTCGCTCATGTACATGAGGGTCGACCGGTTCACGCGGTCGGTCTGGTTGTCCCAGCCGCGGACGTAGAAGTCGGCGCCGCCCTTCCACGCGACCGAGGTCACGGCGTCGCCGCCCCGGACCTCGACCTGGCCTCCCCAGACGTCCGACCGCGCGAAGGTCCCCATGGAGTAGTCCCGAGAGAGCGCGCCGCTGCACCCGCCAGCCGGGGCGGTCGAGGCGGAGCTGCACCGGAACACGTCGGTCATGTCGTGGGCGACGCGGCTCCAGTAGCCCTGGACCGAGAGCCCGACCGGGCCGAGCGCGTCGGCGTTCCAGCGCGCCGTCAGGCGGTCGGTGTCGTCGGCGATGCCGTCCATCTTGAGGTAGGGGTAGAGGGCCCGGGGCGCCGACTGGCGGGTGTAGCCGAGCTCGACCCGCTGCCCGTCCGCGGGCACGACGCCGAGGCGGGCGAAGCCGCTGCCGACGCGGTAGGCCTGCTGGCCGTCGGAGGTGTCGCGGAAGCGGGCGGGGTTCGGCGCCCCAGGACCGGTCGGCCCGTTCACGGTCGCGGGCACCGCCTCGGTGAAGTTCTTGCCGTCGCCGCTGAGGTACGGGCTCCCCTCCTTGTAGGCGGCGCCGACGAGCGCATCGATCCCCTGGTTGCCGAACGAGCCGGTGATCGAGGACGAGAAGGTCCCGGCGGAGCCGCCCTCGAGGTTGAGCTCGGTCCCGAGCCCGGGTCGGCCCTGCCGCGTCCGGACGTCGATCGCGCCGCCGAGGCCGCCCGGCTGCGTGACGTCGAAGGGACCGCGCTTCACCTGGACCGCGTCGACCTCCGCCCAGTCGAGGTGGAAGGCGGGCGGGTCCATGCGCGACGGGCACGCGCCGTGGACCTTCGCGCCGTCGATGGTGACCGAGACGTCGTCCTTCTTCATGCCGCGCAGGACGACGTCGTTCGCGATCCCGCCCTTGCGGACCTTGTCGATGGAGGGGATCGTCGAGAGCGCCTCGCCGAGATCCCGGGCGCCCTTCTCCCGGACCTCGCGCGCCTCGAGCGACTCCGTCCGCGGGCCGCGCCGGCCCTTCACGACGATCTCGCCGACGAGCGCCTCCTGGCCGAGCGCCACCGCCTCGGGGACCGCGGCGGGCGCGGACAGGGGCGCAGGCGCCGGTGCGGCCGCCGGAGACGGCGCTGCGGCGGGCGCCGCTGACGATGCAGGGGCGACCTCCGGAGTCGCCGGCACCACCGCCGGCGCCACCGCCGGCGCCGCCGCCTGCGAGACCTCTGCCGCCGCTGCGGGCTGTGCCGCGACTGCGCCCTGCTCCTCCGCGGCCGCCGGGAACGCCGCGCTCAACGCAAGCCACACCACCGCGGCGCCGCCCCAGCCGGCGGGGCGCCGTCCAGCAACTCTCGTCGTGCATACACCTCTCCCTGGACCTCGACGTCTGCTGCCAGATCGCTCACGGCTCGGGTGATGAGGCGGTCAGGCTCGGGGAGGCGGGAGCTCGGGCGCGGCGGCGTCCGAGGCGAAGAGGAGCGCCAGGGCACCGACGAGCTCGGACCGCTCCGGCGACGGATCTGCGGAGGCGTGCGGCAGGAGGAAGGGATCCTGATCGCCGGACAGCGTCGCGACGGCGCCGTGGCCGTGGCAGGACGACGAGACGCAGGGCGCGTCAGGAGGCGGCCGCGCCGGTGCGGGAGCGGGGGCCGCGGCGCTCGCGCCGTGACAGGGGGGCTTCGCGGCGGCGGTCGGGTTCGTGCCTGCGCCATGGCACGGCGGCTTCGCGCCTGTGCGGGCGGGTCGCGCGTCCTTGGCGGCGCAGCGCGGGCAGGAGCAGGAGTGCGCGCTCGCGGGGCATTGGCAGTGATGCTCGGAGCCGTTGGCGACCGCCGACGCGACGATCTGCACGCCGCCCGAGAGCGCTGCCGCGAGCGCCAGCGCAAGCGCGCTCGAGGCCGCTCCGGTCGGACGCGCCCGTGGCATCGTCCGCCGAGGGTAGCGGGCCGTCGTCCGAGCAAGGAGCGTCCGAGTGCCACACCCCAGCACGGGGCGTCCCGTCTGGTGCCCAGCGCTTCTCCTCAACCCGACCGAGGGAAGTTTACCCTCTGGTGCCCAGCCTCAACCCGACCGAGGGAAGTTTGCCCGGACGCTACGGCCGCCGCGCGGACGGGCCCATCGCAACCATTTCACCCCGACCGAGAAGGATCGGGTCAGGACCTCATTGCCCGGATCTTGGCGCCGGAGAGCGGCCCGCCGAGCGCGGCGCTGATCCAGCAGATGTCGAAGATGCCCGCGCTGAGCGGGAACACGCTCCACACCAGCGCGGCGACGCCCAGAGGCCGGTCACGGTAGGCGAGGCCAACCAGGAGGAAGGACGAGCCGGCGACCAGCCGAAACAGACGTCCCCCCGAGCTGTTGATGGCCTGCGAGAAGGAGGAGCGGTTGAAGGCCTCATGGGTGCTCATCGCGCCCTTTCTGCCGGAGCGGGCCGGAACGGAATGGCTCGCCGCATCCCTCGACGCCACCGCTCCAGGTCGCTGGGCGCCTTCGCCGGCGCTCCGGCTCCTCCCCTGCTCCTCCGCCCCACTATAGGTTTCGGGATTGGCCTCGACGTCGCGGCGCGCCTTCTCGGCGTCCTCCTCGACGTGGCCCTTTAAGATCGTCGACTCGACGCCCTCCCGATACCTGCGATCCGCCGCCCGGCTGCCCTCTCCCTCGTTCGCCCCAGGGGCGCCCTGCTCGTTCTCGGTCATGAGCGAACGGTGGCGGCGCGGGCCGCTCGGGGCAACGTGCAGCGCGAGCCTGGACCCTGGACCCGACCGAGGGAAGTTTGCCCGGACGCAACGTCCGCTGCGCGGACGGTCCATCCCGAGCAACGCCACGAAATCAGGGCACGCTCTCCAGGCACCGACCTTGCCTGTGCGCGCGGGATGACCGCGCCTCGCCAGGTTCTCGAAGGCACCACCTATCTCGTCACGCGCCGCGCTTCGGAGCGCCGCTTCTTCTTGCGGCCAGCGAAGGAGACGACCGCGATCTTCGGTTACCTCCTCGCCGTCCTCAGCGAGCGCTACGGAATCCTCCTCCACGCGGTCTGCGTCCTGTCGAACCACTTCCACCTCGTCCTGACCGACCCCGGCGCGCGGCTGCCCGAGTTCCACCGCGACCTCGACGCCCTCGTCGCGCGCGCGGTCAACTGCTCGCTTGGGCGCTGGGAGGCCCTCTGGGAGCGGGACAGCTACAGCGCGGTCCGGCTCGAGACCCCCGACGCCGTCCTCGAGAAGATGGTCTACGTCCTCGCGAACCCGGTGGCCGCCGGCCTCGTGCGCCGCGGAGGCGACTGGCCCGGGCTCTGGTCGGACCCGAAACTCATCGGAGGGGAAGGCGTCGTCTTCGAGCGGCCGAAGGACTTCTTCCGCGCAAACGGCCCCTTGCCCGCGACCGCTCGCCTGCGGTTCCAGCCGCCTCCCGGCTTCGCAAACACCCCCGAGCTCGTCGCCGAGCTCCGCCGCCGCCTTCGACAGGAGGAGGACCGCGCCGCCGCCGACCTCGCGGCGAGGGGCCGCTCGTTCATGGGCGTCGCCCGGGTCCTCGCGCAGAAGCCGGACGCGCGTCCCGCGACCGGCGAGCCCCGCCGCGGCCTCAGTCCCCGCGTCGCGTGCAGGAACAAGTGGAGGAGGATCGAGGCGCTCCTCGAGCTCGGTGGGTTCCGCTCCGCCTACCGCGCCGCGCTCGCTGCCTGGAAGGCCGGAGAGCGCAACGTCTCCTTCCCCACGGGAACCTGGCTGATGCGCGTGCAGCATCGCGTCTGCTGTCCCGCGCCGGCCTGAGGCCTTTCGCGCTCCTCCGCTTCGTGCCGGCGGTCCTCGTCAGGAGACACCGCCCGCGAACCTTTGCGAGCGACGGCGTTCGGACGTCGCGCGCGAGCACAGCCGTCGCTCCCGGACGTGCGATCTCGCCTCGGAGCACTTCGTCTGGCCGCCGCCATGCGTTCGCGTGACGTCCGAACGCCTCGTGGACGCCGACGCGGTGAGCGGCGATGCGACGGCGACGGCGAGGAGCGCACGCGCTCCGGCGAGCACGGTCATGGACGTTCCCCCCGGCGCGTCCCCGCGCGCCAAGGCCGCACTTTCCACGGAGTCCGTGTAGGACTACAAGCGGATTCGTCTCCGCGTGCGGCCCGGATCGAGACCCTGACGCGCCCGCTACGCCGCCTCCAGCGCCTTCCGCCACCTCGCGACGTGCGCCTCGCGCTCCACCGCGCCCATCCTCGGCTCGAACCGCTTCCCCACCTTCCAGCTCCGGCGGATCTCCTCGCGGTCCTTCCAGACCCCCGCCGCGAGGCCGGCGAGGAACGCCGCGCCGAGCGCGGTCGTCTCGATGAGCCGCGGCCGCTCCACCGGCACGCCGAGCAGGTCCGCCTGGAACTGCATGAGCAGGTCGTTCTGCGAGGCGCCGCCGTCGACCTTGAAGACCGGGATCGGCCGCTCCGCCTCGGCGCGCATCGCCTCGGCGAGGTCGTTGATGTGGAAGGCGATCCCCTCGAGCGTCGCGCGCGCCAGGTGCGCCGCGGTCGTGCCGCGGTCGATGCCGCGGATGACGCCGCGCGCCTCCGGGCGCCAGTGCGGCGCGCCGAGTCCCGCCAGCGCCGGCACGAAGGTCACGCCGCCCGAGTCCTTCACCTGCTTCGCGAGCGCCTCGACGTCGGCGGACTTCTCGATGAGCCCGAGCCCGTCGCGCAGCCACTGCACCGCGGCGCCGGCGATGAAGGACGAGCCCTCGAGCGCGTAGGCCACCTCGCCGCCGACCGTCCACGCCACCGTGGTGAGGAGCCCGCGCGAGGAGAAGACCGGCGTCGGGCCGGTGTTCTGGAGGAGGAAGGCGCCGGTGCCGTAGGTGCACTTCGCCTCGCCCGGCTCGAAGCAGGCCTGGCCGAAGAGCGCCGCCTGCTGGTCGCCGGCGATCCCCGCCACCGGGATGCCGTCGGGCAGCGCCTTCACCCCGCGCGTCGTCCCGTACACCTCCGAGGACGGGCGGATCTCGGGGAGGACCGACCGCGGCACGCCGAAGAGCTCGAGGAGCTCGCGGTCCCAGGTCGCGGGTCCGCAGGTCCATGAGGAGCGTGCGGCTGGCGTTCGACACGTCGGTCACGTGGGCGGCGCCGCCGGTGAGCCGCCACACGAGGAAGCTGTCGATGGTCCCGAACGCCGAGCTCCCCCGCCTCCGCCTTCTCCCGGGCGCCCTTCACGTTGTCGAGGAGCCAGCGGAGCTTGGTGGCGGAGAAGTACGGGTCGAGCACGAGGCCGGTCTTCTCGCGCACCCGCGGCTCGTGCCCCTCCGCCTTGAGCCGCGCGCAGACGTCGGCGGTGCGCCGGTCCTGCCAGACGATGGCGTGGTGGAGCGGCCGGCCCGACCGCCGCTCCCAGAGCCCGGTCGTCTCGCGCTGGTTGGTGATGCCGATCGCGGCGATGTCGGCGCCGCGCAGCCCCGCCTCCCGGAGCGCCCGCTGCACGGTCGCGGTCGTCGAGCCCCAGATGTCCTCGAGGTCGTGCTCGACCCAGCCCGGCTTCGGGAAGATCTGCCGGAACTCCTGGTTCACCTTGGCCCGCACCGCGAGCCGGCGGTCGAGCACGAGGACCGTCGTGCCGGTGGTGCCCTGATCGATGGCGAGGACGTTCGTCGCGGCCATGGCGTCACCTCGTCCGGGTTCTCGCCGTGCGCGTGGCACGGCGACCCGGCAGCGGGAGCGACTCGAGGAAGCGCGTCGTCTCGTCGGCGCAGCGCTCGCGCTCGACGTCGATGCCGACGAGGTGCCAGCTGTTCCGGAGGACCACCACGTCCGCGGGCCCGCTGCCGATCCGGCGCGCGAGCCGCCGGGCGCCGGCGAGCGTCACGGTGTGGTCCTTCGCGCCGTGGACGACGAGCGCGGGCGCGGCGATCCCGGGGAGCTGCCGGTCCACGTGGGCCTGCAGCGCGACGAGCTCCGCGACGGCCGAGATCGGCACGCCGTCGAGGCACGGGTTCCGCCGGCGCATCTCGGGGTCGGCGACGTCCGCGCCGCCGCGCTTCGGGACGATGGCGTTCCGGGTGAACGGGAGCCGCGCGACGAGCGCGCCGAGCCTCCCGAGGGGCGCGAGCTCGAGGGCCGGCGCGAGGAGCACGAGCCCGTCCACCCGGGCGGGCTGGTCGTGGGCGAGGACGCAGGCGACGAGCGCGCCGATCGAGCAGCCGACCACGAACGTCCGCCGGGCGCCCTCGAGCCGGGCGAGGTCGCGGCGCGCCTTGCCCACCCACTCGGTCCAGGGGACGCCGACGAGGTCCCGCGTCGCGCCGCCGTGGCCGGCCATCACCGGCGCGAGGCAGCGGAAGCCGGCGCGCTCGAGCCGGCGGGCGACCGGCAGGATCTCGAAGGTGGAGCCCGTGAGGCCGTGGAGCAGCAGGACGGCGTCGGGCCCACCCGCCAGCTCGAACTCGCCCCCGTGCTCCATCGCGTCGCGCGCCAAGCGCCTCCACGGTGACACCCCCCCTCTCGGGATTCAACGATCCGGTGGAGGACGCCCCGTCGTGGCCGATTCCTGCTAGTGACATCGCCATGGCCGACAAGCCCATCCCACCTCCGCAGCCGCAGACCGTCCAGATCCAGCTCGAGCTCGACGCCGCCACCGCGAACGGCGTCTTCATCAACTCCGCGTTCGTGAACCACACCGACACCGAGTTCACCCTCGACCTCATCTACGTGCAGCCGCAGCCGCCCGGCCCCCCCGGCACGAACCTCAAGGCGACCGTCCGCGCCCGGGCCATCACGACGCCCAAGCACATGAAGCGGCTCCTCCTCGCGATCCAGGACAACCTCGCGAAGTACGAGGCGCGCTTCGGCCCGGTCGACCTCGGCGACACGCCGCACTTCCCGCCCGCGGGCCCGGTGAACTAGGGGTGCGGGTCCCCGTCCCCGCGCTCGGGACGGCGCTCGCCCTCGAGCGCCCCGCGACCCGCGTCGTCTCCCTCGTCTCCTCCGCGACCGAGACGCTCTTCGCCCTCGGCGCGGGCGACGCGGTGGTGGGCGTCACGCCCTGGTGCGCCCGCTACGTCCCGGGCCTCGCCGCGCCGGTGGTCGCCGAGTACGTCTCCGGCGACCCGGCCGCCGTCGCCGCGCTCCGCCCCGACCTCGTCCTCGCCACGGACGGCGTGCAGCTCCCGCTCGCGCGCCGGCTCGCCGCCGCGGGGCTCCCGGTCTTCCTCCTCCCCGTCCCGCGGAGCCGCGCCGGGATCTTCGAGAACACCGTCGCGATCGGCGGGCTCGCCGGGCGGGTCCGGGAGGCGCGCGCCCTCTGCGACCGGCTCGAGACCGGGTGCGCCGCGCTCGTCGCGGCCGCGCCGCCGCTGCGGCCCCGCGCCTACTGCGAGCTCTGGTTCGGTCGCCACGTCCGGCGCCCCGGGGGGCTCTCCTTCGTCCACGACCTCCTCTGGCTCGCCGGCCTCGACCCCGTCCACGGCGGTCGCGCCGACGGCTACGAGCCGCCGGACCTCGAGGAGGTGTTGCGGCTCGCGCCGGAGTGGGTGGTCGTCTTCTCCGAGCCCGAGCACCCGGTCGACGCCCGCGCCCTCCTCGCCGAGCGCGGGTGGGACGCGGCCTTCGCGCCCCGGCTCGCCGTCTCGACCGTCGAGCGCGGGCGAAACCTCATCCACGACGGGCCCTCGTTCCTCGAGACCGCCCGGTGGCTCCGCGCGATCGTCGCGGCCAATCCGCGGCCCTCCGGCCGCACCTGAACCGGCGTTCGGTGTTCCGGCCCCGTCCTCTCGCGGGGTTGGCCCGGGCACGCCCGCTGCTCCTTCCGCTCCGCGGCGCGCACCTCGCGCGCCCACGAACGGAGACCACGCATGAGCGAGGCGAACGGAAGCCCGAAGCGGCTCGCGGTGCTCGCAATCATCGAGTACCCGGACAAGGAGGACGAGGGAAAGAAGCACACGAGGTGGGTGAAGATCGGCGTCGGCTGGCCGAACCGGGACGGCAGCATCAACCTCTCCCTCGACGCCTTCCCCATCGGCACGAACCGGCTGCAGGTCAGGGAGGACGACCGGGTCTCGCTCGCGCCCGGCACCCGGCGGAACGGCATCGAGACCATCGAGGTGCGGCCGTGACCGCCCTCGTCCCGCGGGTCGCGGTGCTCGCCGCGCTCCTCGTCGCGACCCCGGCGCTCGCCGCGAAGAAGGCGCTCGCCCCCGGCGAGCGGGTCGACCTCAACCGCGCGACCGTGGCGGAGCTGATGCGGCTCCCGGGGCTGGGCGAGCGGAAGGCGCAGGCAATCGTCGCCCACCGCCAGAAGTCCCCCTTCAGGCGGCCCGACGAGGTCGTGAAGGTGAAGGGGCTCGGCCCCGCCTGGTTCCAGAAGGTGAAGGCGAACCTCGTCGTCGGGAGCCCGCCCCCGGCGGCGACGCAGTCCGCCCAGGCCCAGGCGCAGGCGCGACGGTGAACGGGGAGCGGGGCTCCCGCGCGCCCCGGCCGGTTCCGGGACGCGCGGGGCCACCGCTCGCTTCTTGCAGCGGCCGTGCGCGATGCGCGTGGTCCGTTCAGCGGCCGCTTGACAGGTCGGTCGCGCTCCCGTACTTGGTCGAGCGGCTCTGAGGAACAGGGAAGCCGGTCCAATTCCGGCGCGGTCCCGCCACTGTAGCCGGGGTGAAGCGCCCTCGAAGCAGTCACCACTGCCGCGGAACGATGCGGTGGGAAGGTGGAGGACGCGAGCGGAGCAGCGACACGCTCCGCTACCCCGGAAGCCAGGAGACCTCCCTCGGAGCGGCGACGCATGGTGCGTCGCTCGTCGTTCACGGGTCCGAAGGAGACCCGCGGATTGCTCCGAGGCCTTCGCGTCCGGGGCGCGCCTGCGCTCCCGTCCTTGCGTTCGCGTTCGCGTTCGCGCTCGCCCCGCCCGCCGGCGCGCGCGCGGCAGGACGAGGTGCGGCCGCGACCCGGCGGGCGCCTCGACGTCGATCGCCGAGCCGGCTCCCGCCGACCGAGACCCGGAGAGGTCCCCAGCCCTCGACGAGGTCGTCGTCATCGGCCGGCGCCCGCGCGGCCAGGTCGCGCGCGACCCGACCGCGTCGGCGACCGTCATCGAGGCGAAGCGGTTCGCGGGCGAGGCGAAGGGGGTCGCCGAGCTCGTCGCCACCGCCCCCGGCGTCGCGGTGAGCGACTACGGCGGCCTCGGCCAGCTCGCGACCGTCTCCATCCGCGGCGCGACGTCGACGGCGTGCTCGTGCTCCTCGACGGCCTCCCGCTCAACAGTGCGGCCGGCGGCGGCGTGGACCTCTCCTCCATCCCGCGCTCCTGGATCGACCGGATCGAGATCGTCCGCGGAGCCGAGGGGGCGCGTACGGCGCGGGCGCGCTTGGCGGCGTCGTGAACGTCGTCACCCGCGCGCGCGGCGGCGGCCCTGCGTCGGCCGAGGCGACCGCGCGGCTCCTTCGGACACGTTCGCCGGCGCCGCGGACGCGGGCGCGGGCGTCGCCCGGGCGGTCCTCCTCGTCGCTGGCAGCGGCGAGGCAGCAGCGGACGTTTCACCTACCTCTCGACGCGCAGCCGGCGCTGGCCGGGGAGCGCGGTCACCCTCCACCCGCGCCTGAACAACGCGCCCGCGCGGCGGCGGCTCCTCGTGAAGGGCGCTCTCGCGTCCCGGCCGCGCCGCTGCGCTCGACGCCCTCCCAGGCCTCCGGCGGGCAGGCGCGAGCTGCCGCCGGACCCGGATCTACGACGCGAACGGCTCGAAGGACTGGCAGCGCGACGCCCGCGCCTCGGCGCGGTCCGGGTCGGCGCCCCTCGCCCCGGCCGGCCTGGCCTTCGCCGCGCGCGCGGCGGCCTGCGGGTCGACGAGCTCGACGTCCGCCTGCGCGGCTCCCTCGGCGGGACCGTGCGCACCCAGCGCGGCGGCCAGGGCGGCGGCGGCGTGGACGTGCTGCAGGATCACGCGATCGGCCTCCTGCGCCTCGCGCGGGCCGCGCCGGAGGCGAGTGGACTCGCCGCGGACGGCGCTCGGCGGGACGCGCCGCGCGCGCGGCTCTCGGTGGCGGCTCTCGAGGACTGCGCCTCGCCTCCGGCCGCGTCCGGGTCGGCCCCGCGGTCCGCTCGAGCGGGTGGGCGCGTTCGACGGGTGGTCCGGCAAGCTCGGCGCGGCCGCCGCTCGTGGCGGGCTCGGCCCGTCCGCGCGAGCGCCGGGCGGACCTTCCGCGCGCCGAGCTTCTCCGAGCTGTACCTGCAGCAGGGGCTCGCGGGGCCGAACCCGGACCTCCAGCCCGGAGGACGGGGCGCGGCGGAGACGCGGCGCTCGTCGTGGAGGGCCGCGCTCGGGCTGCGCTCGGTCGGCGGACTCGCACCTCCTACGACGACCTCATCTCTACCAGCCGGCCGGCCTCGGGCGGCTCAAGCCCTTCAACGCCGGCAAGACCTTCGCCGGGGGCCTCGAGGCGGAGGCGCGCGACCGCGCCGCTCGCGCCCTCGCGGGGCTCGCCGCTCGCGGGCTCGTACACCTACTCTCCGGACGGAGATCCTGCGCGGGCCCGCGCGGCGTCGTCGGCAACGACCTGCCCCGCCGGCCGCGGCACCGGCTGTTCGGCCGCGTCTCGCGGTCGCCGCCGCGGGCCCGCCGGCGCGCACCTCGAGGCGCACCACGTCGGCGCCAGCAGTTCGACGACGACGCCAACCGTGCGACCTCGTCCCCGCGTCCACCTCTGGAACGCCGGCGCCTGGCTGCGGGTCTGGCGCCGCGCCCAGGTCTGCCTGCAGCTCGAGGTGAAGAACCTCCTCGACGACCGCACCCTCCTCGATCCCCTCGGAGATCCCCTCCCCGGCCGGACCGTGCTGCTCACGGTGCGCGTCGGACTCCCGCCCGCGAAAGGAGCCGCCTCGCCATGAGACGCGACCTGCTCCTCGCCCTCGTCGCCGCGCTGGCGCTCGCCGTCGCCGGGTGCAAGGCAAGGACCTGATCGCCCGAGCGGTGAGTCCGTCTGCGGCGGCGTCTGCGTCGCCATCGAGCAGGACCCTGCGAACTGCGGCGGCTGCGGCACCGCCTGCGCCGCACGAAGAGTGCGACGCCGGCGCCTGCAGCGTGCGCGCCCGGGCACCGCCGCCTGCGACGGCGACCTGCGTGGACCTCGGCACCGACCCGGCGAACTGCGGCAGCTGCGGCACGGCCTGCGTCGGCGGCGAGGTGTGCCGCGCCGACGGCCTCGGCACGGGGTGCGCCGCCGCCTGCGCCGGCCGGGAGGAGCGCTGCGGCGCCTCCTGCGTCGAACACGCCACCGACCGTTCCACTGCGGCGCCTGCGGGCACGCGTGCCGCCGGGCCAGGCTGCCGCGCCGGGTCCTGCGGCGCCCCGACCTGTACGTCGCCTGTTACTTCGCGACGAACGAGGTGCCGCCCGATGAGCGGTGCGCTCACGGCGGGCCGACATCTCGCTCGGCGCCGCGCGGCACGGGCCGGATCGCCCGGGTGGCCGGCCAGACGCTCCACGCGGCGAGCGGCAGCCGCAGGCGTCGCCACCTTCTCGTCCGCCCTGCCGACCCCGCGGTACGAAGCACCAGCTCGCCGGGGCCGACCTCGAGGGGACCGCGGTCACGCGAGGGGGTGGTCTCGTCGACGAACGCGACGCTCGGGACGCTCGTCGTCATGCCGACGGGACACTCGACGAGTTCCGATGCCCGAGCAGCGGTCCTGACTCTCGGCGTCGCCGCTCGGCTCGAGCGATACCGCGCTGAACGGATCCGCCTTCGTCGTGCGGACCTCCGCCCTCGCCGCCTGCCGCGCGGATCCGGCGCGACCGCGTGCGTCCGGCGGGCCCGCGGGGCGCCGGTGGTGGACTCTCCGGCTCTCTGCGGCGGTCGTGACCGCCATCGACCTCGGTGCGGTCGACGGCCCTCGCCACGCCGGCGCGATCCCGTCCCGACCGGCGTCGTCGCGGTCGGGACGAAGGTCTACGTCACCATCGCGAACCTCGAGTGGCTCACGTCTCTGCGACGGGTTCGAGTACACTGGTACGCCCGGCCCGCCGGTCCCGGGAGCTCGCGGAGATCGACGCCGCGAGCCTCGCGGACACGGTCACCGATCGTGGACCTCGGCGAGGGCTGCAAGTCGCCGAGCGGCATCGGCCATGCGAGGGGACGCGCCTGTGGATCGCCTGCAGCTGGACCGCGCCGGACTGGACGCCGTTCGGGAACCTGCTCCCCGTGGAGACCGCGTCGGGGACGCCCGTCCCGGGGACCCCCATCTCGACCATTCCGTACGGAGTGAATGGCCCGTGGAGCATCGCTTTCTGCCGCGGCATGGGCTACGTGACCGATCGGCGTGGACAGGGAGCGTGGTACGCTTCGACCCGTCCGGCGCGACGAGCGCCGCGACGGCATCGCTCTGCCCGCCGGGCCCGACCGGCTGGGCGTTCGCCTCGTCGGTCGCGTGCGCCCCCTGAGCCGCTCCGCCGCGGTCGCCGCCCTCGCCGCCCTCCTCGCGGCGAGCGTCGGCGCGCGCGCCGACGAGCTCAAGCCGACCGGGAAGGGTGTCGCGGAGGGCGGGGTGGTCTGGTCCGGCCCGCCGCCCGCGACGCCGCCGCGCCGCGTCGTCACGCTCGCGCCGAGCCTCACCGACGTCGTGCTCGCGCTCGGGCTCGGCGACCGCCTCGTCGGAGTGACCCGGCTCGACGACGATCCCGCCGTCGCCAAGGTCCCGCGGATCGGCGGCTACCTGGATCCGAACCCGGAGGCGGTGGTGGGCCTCTCGCCCGACCTCGTCGTGTGGGTGACGAACGGGAGCGCGCTCGGCCCGGTCCGCCGGATCGCGGAGCTCGGGCGCGCCTCCCGCCATGCGTTCCCCGTCCTCGCCCTCCAGATCGACACCCTCGCCGACGTGCTCGCGACCCCCCGCGTCCTCGGGGCGGCCCTCGGCGAGGCGACCCGCGGCGACGCCCTCTCCCGCGACATGGCCGCGGGGGTGGACGCGGCGCGCCGGTCCGTCGCCGGGCTGCCGCGCACGCGCGTCCTCTTCGTGGTCGGCCGCGAGCCGCTCATCGTCGCGGGGCGCGGCTCCTTCCCCGACGAGCTCCTCCGGATCTGCGGCGCCGAGAACGTCGCCGCGGGCGATCGGGCCTGGCCGGTCTACCCGCTCGAGAGGGCGGTCGCGGACGATCCCGCCCTGGTGGTGGACGCGGCCCCGCAGGAGCCTCCCGAGGGGATCGCCCGGCTCTCCGCGATCCCGGCGGTCCGGCGCGGCGCGGTGGCCCGGATCCCGAACGACGACCTCATCCGCCCCGGACCGCGCATGGTGCGCGCCCTCGCCGGGCTCTGCCGCGCCGTCCACCCGGAGGCGCGGCGGTGACCTCGCGCCGAGGCCGGCTGGGGCTCGCCCTCGCCGCGGGCGCGCTCGCGGTGATCGTCGCGATCGCCGTCTCCGCGTCGGTCGGCGCCCAGCCGGTCTCCCTCGCCGCCGCCCTCGGCGGCGTCGAGCCGGATCGGTCGATCCTCCTCGGGCTCCGCCTCCCCCGCGCCGCCCTCGCGGCGGTGGTCGGCTGCGCCCTCGCCGCCGCCGGGACCGCTCTCCAGGCGCTGCTCCGCAACCCGCTCGCCGAGCCGTTCGTGCTCGGGGTCTCCGGCGGCGCCGCCCTGGGCGGCTCGCTCGTCCTCCTCGCGGCGGCGGGCCTCGGTCGAATCGCCGGGGGCGCGGGGGAGCTCCTCGGCGCCGCGCCCCCCGTCGCCCTCGGCGCCATCATCGGAGCGGCGCTCTCCACCGTGCTCGTCTTCGGTCTCGGCCGGGTCGGCGGGCGGCTCGTGCCGGAGGCGGCCCTCCTCGTCGGGATCGTCTTCAACGCCTTCGTCGCCGGCATCATCACCCTCATGAAGATGCTCGTCGCGCCCGAGCAGGCGAGCCGCCTCACCTACTGGCTCGTCGGCGCGGTCGGCTACGAGTCCGCCGCGACGCAGGCCTGGGGCGCCGGGGCGGTCGCCATCGCGGTCGGCGTCCTCGTCGCCTTCTCGGCGCGGGTGAACCTCCTCACCCTCGGCGACGAGGAGGCGGCCACCCTCGGCCTCGACGTCCGGCGGGCGCGGGCCTTGATCTTCTTCGCGGCGTCGGCGGCCACGGGCGCGGCGGTCGCCCTGGCGGGCATGGTGGGGTTCGTCGGGCTCATCGTCCCGCACCTCGTCCGGCGCGTGGT
Organism: uncultured delta proteobacterium; assembly: GCA_963739565.1. GTDB lineage: Bacteria > Myxococcota > Myxococcia > Myxococcales > Anaeromyxobacteraceae > Anaeromyxobacter. Next base: position 362,371 of record CAVUBF010000005.1, read on the forward strand.
CGGCCCCGACCACCGCCTGCTCCTCCCCGCCTCGGCCCTCTTCGGCGCCGCGTTCCTCGTCCTCGCCGACGCCCTCGCCCGCCTCGCCTTCCTCCCCCTCGGCACCGAGCCGCCGGTCGGCGCCGTGACCGCCTTCCTCGGCGGGCCGTTCTTCCTGTGGCTCCTCAGGCGCAACGCGCGCGGGGAGACGGCGTCGTGACCCCGGCGCATCCGCCCGGGCCGCCCTGGCCCGATCCGATCGTCGAGGTGCGAAGCGTCACCTTCGCCTACCGCGGCGCGCGGGCGCTCGACGACGTCTCGCTCGCCGCCCGCGCCGGCGAGTTCGTCGGCCTCCTCGGCCCGAACGGCGCCGGGAAGTCGACCCTGGTGCGGCTCGTGGCGGGCCTCCTCGCCCCCGGCGCCGGGTCGGTCCGCCTCGCCGGCCTCGATCCCTGGACCGCGCCGCGCCGGACCGTCGCCCAGCTCTGCGCCTTCGTCCCGCAGGAGCCCCGCATCGCCTGGCCGTTCACGGTGCGCGAGGCGGTGATGATGGGCCGGGCGCCGCGCCAGGGGCTGCTCGCGCTCCCGACCCGCTTCGACCACGGCGCGGTCGACGGCGCCCTCCAGGCCTGCGATCTCGTCCACCTCGCCGATCGGCGCCTCGACGCGCTCTCCGGGGGCGAGCGGCGGCGGGTGTTCTTCGCCCGCGCCCTCGCCCAGGAGCCGCGCGTGCTGCTCCTCGACGAGCCGACCGCGTTCCTCGACCTCGGTCACCAGGTCGCGGCGATGCAGATGGCCGAGGTCGCCGCGCGCGCCGGCCTGTGCGTCGTCGCGGTCCTCCACGACCTGAACCTCGCCGCGGCGGCCTGCGACCGCGTCGTCGTCCTCGACCGCGGCCGGGTCGTCGCGGAGGGCGCGCCCTCGGTCGTGCTCACCGCCGAGCGGGTGACCGAGGTCTGGGGCGTGCCGGTGTGGCGCGGCGAGAACGCCGCCACCGGCGCGGCGGTCGTGCTGCCCGCGCTCGAGCGCCGCTCGCGCGACCGCTAGGGGTTCACGAAGAACTTGAGCGACGCGCCGAGGGTCCGCGCCGAGGGCGACTCAATCGACTGCCGGTAGCCGACGTCGAGGGCGATGCCGTGCTGCGCGACGAGGCCGCCGCCGACCGACCACCAGCTCGTGTCGAGGACCTCGTCCTTCATCCAGCCGCCGCGCACGACCACGAGGCTGCGGAGGAGCCACTCGAAGCCGGCAGCGTACCGGTTCGCGGTCTTGTCGAGCCGGTCGAAGTCGGCGCGCCAGTCGCCGGTGACCTGGAAGCTCGTGTCGCTCCCGATGGCGATGCCCGCGCCGGCGCCCGCCGGCGCCACCGCCGGGTTGCTGATGGGGATGAGGTTGTAGCCGGTGACGCCGATCGAGACCATGTCGGCCACCTGCCAGAGGATGCCCGCGTCCATCGTCACCGCGCTCACCGGGATCGGACCGGAGAGCGACAGGTACTTCCCGCTCACGCCGAGCAGGAACCTGTCCATGAGCGGTCCGGCGAGGGCGAGGTGGCTGAGGTTCCCGGTGTACGCCCCCTCCTGCGCGCGCTGGTACGACACGCCCGCGGTGAGCGGCGCCGACTGCGAGTCGACCACCGAGCCGCCCAGGAAGCGGTTCGCGTTCTCCGAGCCGCGGCGCTCCACGACCGCGCCGGCCTCGATGGAGTACCGCCGGCGGGCGGCGATGGAGGCCGGGTTCAGGTAGATGGCGTCGTTGCTCCCCGGCGCGCCGATGCCGGCGGAGAGGCCGAGCATCCGGGGGCCGACGAGGTCGGGAATGCCGCCGGGCGGCGGCAGGGGATCGGCCGCGCGCACGGAACCGGCGAGGGCGAGCGAGAGCACGGCGGCGAGGGCGGTCGAGGTGCGCACCCCGGGAGGATACGGAAGGGGGGCATCCCCCGGCAAGGATGGCATCTCGCCACTTCGCGCGCGCCCCGGATCGCGCTAGCGTCGAGGCTGGTGGAAAAGGAGGTTTCCATGCGCAGGCGCGAGGTCGAGCGGTACCGGAGCGTGCTCGAGTCGCAGCTGACGTCCCTGGTCGGGCACGGCGAGCAGGTCGTGCACGAGCTGTCCGACGCTGGGGAGGAGATCCCGGATCCGAACGATCGGGCCACGGTGGAGGAGGGCCGGAACTGGTCGCTCCGGCTGAGCGACCGCGACCGCAAGCTCGCCGAGAAGATCGAGGGCGCCCTCGCGCGGCTCGCGGCGGGCACCTTCGGGACCTGCGCCGCGTGCAGGAAGCCCATCTCCCCCGCCCGGCTCCGCGCCCGGCCGGTGACGGACCTCTGCATCGACTGCAAGACCGAGGCGGAGCGCGGCGAGCGCCGCAGGTAGCCGCCGGGCGTGCCGGCGCGCGCCGCACCGAAACCGGGTCGCCCGGCGGGTCCGGTGCTACATTGCCGGTCGCCATGGCGACACAGAAGATCCGCAAGGCCGTCATCCCCGCCGCGGGCCTCGGCACGCGCTTCCTGCCGGCGACGAAGGCGGTCCCGAAGGAGCTCCTCCCGATCGTGGACACCCCCACGATCCAGTACATCGTGGAGGAGGCGGTCGCCGCCGGGGTGCGCGACGTCATCCTCATCTGCGCCCGGGGCAAGGACTCGATCGTCGACCACTTCGACATCGCCGGCGAGCTCGAGTCGCACCTCGACCGGACCGGCAAGCACGAGCTCAAGAAGCAGATGCGGGCCATCGCGCAGATGGCGAACGTCATCACCGTCCGGCAGCAGGAGCCGCTCGGCCTGGGTCACGCCGTCCTCTGCGCCCGCGACGTCGTGGGCGACGAGCCCTTCGTCGTCATGCTCGGCGACGACATCATCGACTCGGCGGTGCCCGGGACGAAGCAGCTCGCCGACTGCTGGGACCGCCACGGCCTCGGCACCATCGCGCTCATGGAGGTCCCCCGCGAGGAGACGCACCTCTACGGCATCGCCGCGGGAGCCGCGGTGGACGACCGGACGGTCCGGATCGACCGGCTGGTCGAGAAGCCGAAGAAGGACCCGCCCTCGAACCTCGCCGTGATCGGCCGGTACGTGCTGCCGCCGCGGATCTTCGAGGTGCTCGAGCAGGTGCGGCCCGGCGTGGGCGGGCGAGATCCAGCTCACCGACGCGCTCGCCGTCCTCGCCCGCGAGGAGGGGCTCCTCGGCTACCGCTTCGAGGGCGACCGGTACGACGCCGGCGATCGGCTCGGGTACCTGAAGGCGAACGTCGCCTTCGCGCTGAAGCGGCCCGAGCTCGCGCCGCAGCTCCGCGACTGGCTCCGGGAGATGTCGCGGTGAGCACCACGCTCCGCCGCGCCGCCGCCGCCCTCGCGCTCGCCGCCGCGCTGCCCGCGGCGGCGTACGTCCTGCCGGTCCCCGGGATCCTGAAGCGGATGGGGGAGCGCCGCGCGGCGCTCTCCCTCGACGCCCTCGAGGTGCGCGGGTCGCTCGCCGGCCGCGGGCCCGCCGCCGACCGGCTCGCCGCCGCGGCCGCGCTGCGCCCGGGCGCACCCGAGATCTCGGTGCCCGCCCGGTTCCTCGTGAAGGTCCCGGGCCGCTGCCGGCTCGAGGTCGTCCGCGCCGACGGCCCCGAGTCGGAGCGCGCCTTCGTCGCGGTGCGCGACGGCAAGCTCTCCGGGCCGCTCGCCGACCTGGCGCCGGCCGCCGCCTTCGTCCGCGCCGCCTGCACCCTCCTCGCCGCCCCCACCGCGGGCGACGCGACCGACGTCTTCACCGCGGCGCTCGGCCGGCGCGGCGTCGCCCTGGGCGACGTGAGCCTCGGCCGGTTCGACGGCCGGATCGCCTACGTCATCGGCGGTCGCGAGAGGCAGCCGAAGCCGCTCCTCTACGTGGACAAGGACGGGTTCCAGCCGCTGCGGCTCGTCGCGGCGGAGGGGCCGGACCTCGTGGACGTCCGGCTCCTCGGCTGGGGCTCGCCCACCGGGGGGGACTGGTTCCCGCGGGCGGTCGAGGTCTGGGCCAAGGACGCCCTCGCGCTCCGCTTCAGCACGGAGCGCGCGATCTCGAACCCGCGCCTCGCCGAGCCGCTGTTCCCCGGCGGGAAGTAGCCCGGGGGGCGGCGCCGGGAGGCTAGCCGGTCACCCGGCTCGACTCGCCCTCGTCGCCGGAGTCGGGCTCGAGGTCGGTCCGGTACTTCCGGAGCACGCGCTTGAAGTTCGAGCGATCCATCCCGGCCTTGCGCGCCGCCGCCGAGATGTTGTTGTCGCAGGCCTTCATGAGCGCGTCGACGTAGCCCTTCTCGAACCGCCGCAGCGCCTGCTCCTTCGCGGCCGCGTAGGAGAGCGTGAGCCAGGCGGCCTCCTCGCCGCCCACCGGCGCCTCGCGGACGAGCGGCGCGGTCCGCCCGGTGATCTGCGGGCGGGAGCTCCGACGGGAGGATCGTGTCGCCCCGGGCGAGGACCACCGCGCGCTCGATGGCGTTCTCGAGCTCGCGGACGTTGCCGGGCCAGCGATACCCGGAGAGCAGCTCGATCGCCTCCGGCGTCACCGAGCGGACCTTCTTCGCGAGCCGTTCGGCGTAGCGGCGCAGGAAGTGGTGGGCGAGGAGCGGGACGTCGTCCGCCCGCTCGCGCAGCGGCGGGAGCGGGATGTTGATGACGTTGAGCCGGTAGAAGAGGTCCTCGCGGAACTTCCCGGTCTTCACGAGCTTCGGCAGGTCGCGGTGCGTCGCGGCGATGACGCGCACGTCGACCCGGACCGACTCGGCGGCGCCGACCCGCTTGATCTCGCCCTCCTGCAGCACGCGGAGGAGCCGGACCTGCGTCGGGGGCGGGATGTCGCCGATCTCGTCGAGGAAGATCGTGCCGCCGTCGGCCGCGTCGAAGAGCCCCTTCTGGTCCCGCTGCGCGCCGGTGAAGGCCCCCTTCACGTGCCCGAAGAGCTCGGACTCGAGGAGCGTCTCGGTGAGCGCGCCGCAGTTGAGGGCGACGAAGGGCTGGTTCCGGCGTGGGCTGCGGGCGTGGAGCGCCCGCGCGACGAGCTCCTTGCCGGTGCCGGACTCGCCGGTGACGAGCACGGTCGCGGAGCTGTAGGCGACCGCCTCGATCATCCGCGAGACCTCGCGGATGCCCGACGACGCGCCCACGAGCCCCTCGGGCCCCGTCGGCGCCCGCTCGCTGAGCTGCTTCTCCAGCTCGCGGTTGCGGTCGAAGAGCATCTTCCGCTCCGCGGCCTTGGTCACCGCGCGGGCGACGAGCTCCACGTCCTCGAAGGGCTTCGTGAGGTAGTCGTAGGCGCCGGCCTTCACGGCGGCGAGGGCCGTCTCCACCGTCGCGTGGCCGGTCATCATGATGACCTCGATCTCCGGCCGGCGGTGCTTCACCGCGTTCAGGAGCTCGAGCCCCGACAGCTCGGGCATCTTGATGTCGAGGATCGCGACGTCGAAGTCCTCCTGGGCGAGCTGCTGGGTCGCGACGATGGGCGACTCGAGCGCCACCACGTCGCAGCCCTTCCTGCGGAGCAGCGCCTCGAGGGCCCTGAGCAGCGAGGGCTCGTCATCGACGACGAGGACGCGTGGTCGCCTCGCCTGCGGGGTCTCGGTCATGGGTGAATCCCTCCCTCTCACTCCCGGTTCACTCGTGCGACGGCAGCTCGAGGACGAAGCACGCTCCGCGCTCGTCGGACGGCTCGAGCCGGATGGTGCCGCCGTGTTCCTCGGCGATCTGATAGCAGATGGAGAGCCCGAGGCCGGTGCCCTGCCCCTCCGGCTTGGTGGTGAAGAACGGCTCGAAGAGCCGCTTCGCGTGCTCCGGCTTCACGCCCGGGCCGGTGTCGCGGACCCAGAGCTTCACCCGCCCCGCGCCGACGGGGCCGCAGCCGACGGTGATCCGCCCCGACGCGCGCACCGCCTGGATCGCGTTCACGAGGAGGTTGAGCGCGATCTGCTGGAGCTGGTTCGCGTTCCCGTGGGCGGTAGCCGGGGCGTAGCTCCGGGCGATCTCGATCTTGCCGTCCTTGAGCTGCGGGCCGACGAGGAACAGCGCCTCGTCGAGCACCTTGGCGAGCTCCACCGGGCCGCGCTCCTCGTCGCGCGGGCGGCGGGAGAACCGGAGCAGGCTCTCGACGATCCGCTTCGCGCGCATCGCCGCGTCCTGGATGAGCCGCAGGTTCTCCGCGTCCTCCGCGGAGCGCTCCTCCGCGCTCATGAGCTGGGCGAAGGCGAGGATCCCGCCGAGCGGGTTGTTGATCTCGTGGGCGACCCCGCCCGCGAGCTGGCCCACCGCCGACATCTTCTCGGCGTGGAACAGCCGGCGCGAGACCTCGCGCTCGTCGGTGACGTCCTTGAAGACGACCACGAACGCGCCCGGCTCGACGTCCTCGAAGCCGAAGGAGCGGACGAGCCAGGTGCGCTCGGCGAAGACGGTCTCGCGCTCGGCGCCCGCCGCCGGCATGAGGCAGCGGGAGGGGCACGGCAGGGAGCCGTAGGCGTGCTCGGCGCAGCGGAGCGCCGCGAGCATGTTCGGCGCGACCCCCGCGGCGCGGGCGAAGGCGGTGTTGGCGCGGACCACCTCGCACCCCCCGTCGCGCAGGATCGCGAGCGGGTCGCCGATCGCGTCGAAGCAGGCGCGCCACTCCTGGGCGGCGCGGACCAGCGCCTGCGAGCGCGCGGCGAGCTTGTCGTCGAGATCGCGGTTCAGCCGCTCCAGCTCGGCGTTCCGCTCCGAGACGATCCCCTGGAGGCGCGAGTTCTCCTCGAGCAGCCAGTACTGGTCGATGGCGCTCTGGATGGTGATGAGGAGGTGGGCGTCGTCCCAGGGCTTCCAGATGAACCGGAAGATCTCGGAGCGGTTCACCGCCTCTTCGATCGCGGTCGAGTCGGCCTGCCCGGTGAGGAGGACGCGCTGGATGCGCGGCCATCGCTCCTTCACGATCTCGAGGAACTCGACCCCGGAGAGGCCGGGCATCCGGTAGTCGGACACGACCACCTGGATCGGCTCCTGCGCGAGGACCGCGAGGGCGCCCTGGGCGTCGGGCGCGTCGACGACGCGGCAGCGCGTGCGCCGCAGGACGCGCTTCAGCGCGCGGCGGACGTTGTCGTCGTCGTCGACCACGAGCAGCGTGGTCTCGGGCGACCCTTCGGTCGACCTCGGTCCGGCATGACTCGCCTGCGGATTGACCATGGGTCCAGCCGACTGCTGCACGCCACGGTCCACGGGAATGGAACCCGTCATGCCGTGTTTCCGAGCGGATGGCTCGTCCGGGGGACGGGTGGATGTCACGCCCGGGTCATTCGATACCCACGGGACCGGGGCCGCCTTGACCGGCGTCACCCCGAGCGCGGGTTCGACCGATCCCGCTCCGCGCGCCGGCGCTACTGTGCGTCGTAGCGGTACGGCGCGGCCTGGTACAGGCAGATCGAGTTCCGGCCGGACTTCTTGGCCTGGTACAGCGCCTGGTCGGCGAACCGGAGCAGGAGGTCGCTCGAGTTGATGTCCTTCGACGGGTAGAAGGCGACGCCGATGGACGCCGTCACCTGGATGGCGCGGGGCGCCCGGCCGTCCTCGCCCGGCCCCATGACGAACTCCTTCGCGCCGATCGCGCGCCAGATGCGCTCCGCGACCGCGAGGGCGCCCTGCATGTGGGTCTTCGGCAGGATGACCGCGAACTCCTCGCCGCCGTAGCGGGCGCAGATGTCCGGATCGCGGAGGGAGGCGCGGATGAGCGCCGCCGCCTCGCGCAGCACGACGTCGCCGGAGGGGTGACCGAACCGATCGTTCACCCGCTTGAAGTGGTCGAGGTCCACCATGATGAGCGCGAGGTAGTCGCCGTAGCGCTGGGCGCGGCGGAACTCCTCGTGCAGCCGCTCGTCGAAGAACCGCCGGTTCTTGAGGCCCGTGAGCGAGTCGGTGATCGACTGCTCCTCGAGCTTCCGCTGCATGTCGTGGAGCCGCTCCTGCAGGCTCTTGATGCGGAGCATCGCCTGGCAGCGCGCGATGATCTCCGGGTCCTCGACCCCCTTCACGAGGAAGTCGTCGGCGCCGAGGCGCAGCCCCTCGACCTTGGTCGCGACGTCCCCCTTCATGGAGAGGATGATCACCGGCATGAACTGGTCGGTGTCCCGGGGCTTGATGAGCCGGAGCACCTCGCGGCCGTCCATGTCGGGGAGGATCATGTCGAGCAGGACGAGGTCCGGCTGCGCCTCCTTCACCACCTTGATGGTCTCCCGGCCATCGCGCGCCTCGACGACGTCGTACCCCTCGGATCGCAGCACCTGGACGAGCTTCTCCCGCTGCGACTCGGAGTCGTCGACGACGAGGATCTTCGCGCGAGACGGGGTCACCTCCCCGAACCATAGCCGAGATCGCACAGCCCCCGAAGCGAACGGCCTGGCGCCGAGAGCACACATCCGGAGCGTTTCCGTCCCGGCGGGGAGCCCCTACCTGAGGATCGTGCCCCGCGCCCGCCCGGCCGACCAGCCTGCGATCCTGCTCGCCGCCCTCGCCCGCGTGCGCGCAGCCGGGCCGGGAGCCGTCGCGGTGCTCGACCTCGACTCGACGCTCCTCGACAACCGGCCGCGACAGGCCGCCATCCTGCGGGCCTATGGCCAGGAGGCCGGGGTCCCGGCGCTCCGGGAGGCCCGCCCCGAGCACTTCGCGAGCTGGGACCTCGACCGGCGCGCTCGAGCGCGCGGGGCTCGGCAAGGCCGAGGCGCGGCGCCACGCGGGCCCGTTCCGCGAGTTCTGGGAGGAGCGCTTCTTCACCAGCCGCTACTGCCGGCTCGACGTCCCGATCCCCGGCGCGCCCAGCTTCGCCCGCGCCGTCCGCGAGGCCGGCGCGCACGTCGTGTACGTGACCGGCCGGCCGGCGACGATGCGGGCGGGGACGATCGAGGTGCTCCGGGCCTTCTGGTTCCCCCTCCCCGACGGCGCCGCGGTGACGCTGCTCATGAAGCCCGGCATGGCCCTGCGCGACGACGCCTGGAAGGCGGTGGCGCGCGACGCCGTGGAGGCGTACGGGAGGCCGGTCCTCGTCCTCGACAACGAGCCCTCCCACGTGAACGCCTACGCCCGCGCCTGGCCGGGCGCCCTCGCCGTCCACCTCGACACCGACCACAGCGACCGGCCGGTGGAGGTCGACGCGGCGATCCCGTCCGTCGCCGACCTGCGCCTGCCCGAGGGGGCCGGAGTCAGCGCCGGCGCGGCGGACGCCAGAGCGGGAGCCCGGTAGCGCGGTCGGGCCGCCGCTCCAGGTCGCCGTCGTCGAGGACGTCCACCGCGAACTCCACGTGGACGACGCGCGCGGACACGAGCCGGCCGGCCACCGGCGGGCCCTCCACCGGCGCGAGCACGGCCCAGAGCCAGGGCGAAGGGGCGCCCGCCTCGAGCGAGACGCTGCCCTGAAGGCAGACGAGCTCGGCAGGGCCCGTGGCGGCGGCCGGCAGGTAAGCGCGGGCCGCGGCGTCGTAGCGCGCCACCTCCGCCTCGACGACCGCTCCCTGCCCGCGGACGAAGCCGGCGTCGATCCTCTCGAGCCGGGCGAGGCTCGCGGAGCGCCGCGACGAGCTCCTCCCCGATGCTCGAGGCGCCCCATCACGCACCGGGTGACGGCGCTCTCGCCCGCGATCACCGGAGCCCCCTCCCCGGCCCCGCTTCGCGCCCCCTCCCTAGCCCCGCTTCGCGGGGCGAAGGAGATCCGGGGACAGGTGGCGAAGGAGGTCCGGGGACAAGCGCCTCCGCGACGTCCTCGGGGATGACCGGCGCGAGCCCGCCCCCGCCGAGGATGTTCACGATCGGCGACGCCGCGGCGCGCACCACCGAGCCGTCGGGCCGCGACGGCCCGAGCCCGCAGTAGGTGGAGAGGTCGCGGTAGAGCTCACCGCGGGTCACGCCCTCCGGCGCGATCCGGGTGGCGAGGCGGCGCTGCGCGAAGATCCGCTCCTGGGCGACGAAGCCACCGCCGCGTGCGTCGCCGAGCGCCTCCTCGACCGCGCGCGCCCAGGCCTCCGGGGAGAGCTCCGCGCCGAGGTGGACGCTCTTGCCGCCGTAGTCCCAGCTCCGCTTGAGCACCCAGCGACGCGCGCTCCGACAGCAGCCGCGGCGCGAGGGTCGCGTCGAGCCGGCGGGTGCGCGGGAGCCTCCCCGCTGCGGCGCGCTCGTCGGCGTCGAGACCCGCACGGCCCGCGAGGGCCTCGTCCTCGGCGCACTCGGAGAGGCGCGCGAAGAGCGCCTTCGCCTCGAGGAGCCCGTTGACCGGGTTCACGAGGACGAACCGGACCGGGTCGCGGAGGGCGCGCGCGAAGGGCGCCGCCGGGTCGACCCGGTGCGCCCAGACGTGCCGGTACAGGACGTCCCAGCGCTCCGGCTCGCAGTCCGCCGGCAGGAGGTGGGCGGCCTGGTGCCCCATCTGCCGGAAGTGCTCCACGAGGCGGCGGAGCTCTCCCACCTGCGCGTCGCCCGGGCGCGACACGACGCGCGATCGACGGCCGCTCGCGCGTGCCGCCGCGGGCGCGGTGGACGGCGACGAGCGCCTCCCGGAGCCGCTCCATGTGGCTCCCGCAGCGCGCGACGAGGTCGCGGGTGACGCGGGGCGACAGGCCCCGCTCCCGGGCCGCGGCGGAGATCCACGCGTGCGCGGCGAGGTCGGCGTACCCCGGCATCGCGGGGATGGTCGCGTTCAGCTCGAGGGCCCGCGGCGGGCCGCCCCCCTCCGGCACGAGGAAGTCCACCCGCGCGACCATGACCGGGAGCGGCGCGTCGAAGAGCCGGGCCATCGCCTCCGCCTCGAGCCCGGAGAACGGCTCCTCGAGGGCGGCGCGGTCACGGGCGTCGCCCGAGGCGAGCAGCGCGCGGGCGAGCTTCACCGCGCCGGAGAGGATGAGCTGCGCCTCGCGCGCGGCCGCGGCGAGGGCGGCGCGGGTGAGCACCTCCGGCTCGGCGACGAGCGGGATGGGCTCCACCGTCCCGTCCGGTCGCAGGACCGTCATGCCCCCGGCCCACGCCCGCTCCGCCGCCTCGCGGCCGACGCGCAGCAGCGCCTCTCCCTGGAAGATTGTCGCCATCGTCTCGCGCGGGCGTTGTGCGACCCGGACCCCTTCGATAGTGTCCCGACCGTGAAGATCTACACGAAGACGGGCGACGGCGGAGACACCGGCCTCTTCGGGGGTCCACGCGTCCGCAAGAGCGATCCGCGCGTCGAGGCCTACGGCGACGTGGACGAGCTCAACGCCGCGATCGGCGCCGCGCGCGCCGTCGTGGAGGACCCGGAGCTCGACGCCGAGCTCGCGAGGGTGCAGGCCGAGCTCTTCTGCGTCGGCGCCGAGCTCGCCACCCCGCACGGCGCCAAGGCCCGCTCCGGCATCCCTCCGGTGGACGCGGCCTGGATCGCGCGTTTCGAGCGAGCCATCGACGCGTGGGAGGCCGAGCTCCCGCCCCTCACCCGCTTCGTCCTGCCCGGCGGGACCCGGACCGCCGCCGCGCTCCACGTGGCGCGCACCGTCTGCCGCCGCGCCGAGCGGCGCGCGGTCGCGCTCGCCGCCGAGGCCGAGGTGGACGCGGTGGTCCTCGCCTACCTGAACCGGCTCTCCGACGTCCTGTTCGTCGCCGCGCGGATCGCGAACCACCGCGCCCGCCGCGACGAGCCGACCTGGGATCCCTCGCGCGGGGGCGCGGGCTGATGGCGGCGGCGCGCGTCGCCCTCGTCACCGGGGCCGGCGTCCGCGTCGGGAACGCGATCGCGCGGGACCTCGCGCGTCGCGGCTGGCGCGTCGCCGCCCATTACCGCACCCACCGCCCCCGCGGCTTCTCGGCGACGTTCCAGGCCGACCTCGCCCTCGCCGACGGACCCGCCACCCTCGCGGCCGCGTTCCGCGCCCGCTTCTCGCGCCTCGATCTCCTGGTGAACGCCGCGGCCGGCTTCGAGGCCCTGGCGGTGGAGGAGACCGACGCGGCGGAGTTCGACGCGCTCATGGACCTCAACGCCCGCGCGCCGCTCCTCCTCGTGAAGGCGCTCCTCCCCCTCCTGCGCCGCTCGCGCGGGTCGGTCGTGAACGTCGCCGACGTGGGCGGCGGGCTCGTGCCCTGGCGCGGCTTCGCGGCGTACGCGGCCTCCAAGGCGGCGCTCGTCCGCTTGACCGAGTGCCTCGCCCTCGACCTCGCGCCGGCGGTCCGGGTGAACGCGGTGGCGCCCGGCACCGTCCTCTGGCCGCCCTCGTACCCTGCCTCCGTCCGCCGCACCCTCACCGCGCGGATCCCGCTGCGCCGCGCCGGGGATCCCTCCGACGTGGCCGCGGCGATCCGTTACCTCGCCGACGCGCCGTTCGTCACGGGCGCGGTCGTCCCGGTCGACGGCGGCAGGCATCTCTCCGGAAGGGCTTAGGAATTCGGGCGAGGCCCCGAGCGAGTACCCCGGGCACGTCGGGTTGAAGCACCGCCCACCGCCTGTTATCTTCCTTGCGTTTCGTCAACTTGCGGGATGACCGCGCACGGAGCCTGACGACCCATGGATGCGATGACCCAGCAGACCGCCGCCCCGACCGTCGCCGACCTCGGCCTCGACGCCCCGCCCGTCGTCCTCACCCCCAAGGCGGTGGAGATGGTGAAGGACGCGATGCAGCGCGAGGGGCTCGCGGGCTACGGCATCCGCATCGGCGTCATGGGCGGCGGCTGCGCCGGCTTCCAGTACTCGATGGACTTCGAGCAGGCGGCGAAGGACGGCGACCTCACCTTCGACCAGGACGGCGTGAAGCTCTTCGTCGACCCGATGAGCTCGATGTACCTCCAGGGCGTCACCGTCGACTACGTGGTCGGGCTGCAGGGCGCCGGGTTCAAGTTCAACAACCCGAGCGCGAAGACGACCTGCGGCTGCGGCTCCTCCTTCTCCTACTAGCAGGCCGTAGATCGGTTGCTTCTCTTCCACCGCTCCTCTCCCCCACCGGGGAGAGGCAGGGAGAGGGGGCGGTATGCTCGTGGTGCGCGGGACCTCGGTCGGCCCCCTCGGAGCGAACGCCTACCTCGCCGCGTGCGACCGCACGGGCGAGGCGATCCTCGTCGACCCCGGCGCGGAGATCGACCGGGTGCTCGCCCTGCGCGAGCCCGGCGGCTTCGTCGTCCGGCGGATCTTCCTCACGCACGGCCACCCGGACCACGTCGGCGCCGCCGCCGCCGCGAAGGCGGCGACCGGCGCGCCGCTCACGGTGCACCAGGGCGACGACCCGTGGATCCGGCGGTTCGGGGAGAGCGCGGAGCTGCTCGGCCTCGACGCCGCCTCGGTCCCACCCCTCGACGGGCGGCACCAGGACGGCGAGACGTTCCGGATCGGCGAGCAGCTCGCCCGCGTGATCCACACGCCGGGCCACAGCGCGGGCGGGTGCTGCCTCTTCTTCCCCGAGGCGAAGGTCCTCTTCACGGGGGACACGCTCATGGCGGGCACGGTGGGGCGCACCGACCTGCCGGGCGGCGACCTCGACGCGCTCATCACGTCGATCCGCGACAGGATCTTCACCGTCGGCGACGACGTGCGGTTCCACCCGGGCCACGGCCCGAGCGGCCTCGTCGGCGAGGAGCGGCGGACGAACCCGTTCGCCGGCGAGCCGGCGCGGCGCGGCCGTTACGTCTAGAGCGGGGTGAAGCTCAGCCCATCGACACGACGCCGACGATGTTCTGCCCGGCGTCGACGTGCAGCACCTCGCCGGTGACGTTCTTCGCGAGGTCGGAGCAGAGGTAGAGCGCGGCGCGCGCGCAGTCCTCCTGCTCGATGTTGCGCCGCAGCGGCGTCCGGTCGGCGTTCTCGTTGAGCATGTCGCGCATGCCCTTGATCCCCGCCGCGGCGAGGGTCTTGAGCGGCCCGGCGCTGATGCAGTTCACGCGGATCCCGTCCGCGCCGAGGTCGTCGGCGAGGTACCGGGTCGAGCACTCGAGGGCGGCCTTCGCGACGCCCATCACGTTGTAGTTCCGGACGACCTTCTCGGCGCCGTAGTAGCTGAGCGAGAGGATGCTCGCGCCCGCCGGCATGAGCGGCTTGAACGCGCGGGCGAGGCCGACGAGGGAGTAGGCCGAGACGTCCATCGCGATCCGCCACACCTCCCGGCTCGTCACGTCGGCAAACCGCCCGGCGAGCGCCTCGCGCGGCGCGTAGCCGATGGAGTGGATGAGGACGTCCACGCGGTCCCACACCTTGCGGACCTCCGCCACGGTCCGGTCGATGTCGTCGTCCTTGGCGACGTCGCAGTCGATGATCGCCTTCGCGCCGAGGCTCTCGGCGAGGGGGCGCACGCGCCGCTCCATCGCCTCGCCGGGGTAGGTGAAGACGAGCTCCGCCCCCTCCGCGTGGAACGCCCGCGCGATCGCCCACGCGATCGACCGGTCGTTCGCGACCCCCGTGACGACCGCGCGCTTGCCGCGGAGCAGGCCGCCGTAGGACGCCCGGACGTCGTCCGTCTCCATCTTCGCGCGGGTGACCTCGACGTCCTTCGGATCGATGGGGCTCATCTCATTCCTCGAGCGCGGATCGCCTCGAGCGCCTGGCCGAGCTCGCTCCGCGCGTGCATGTCGTTCGCCCGCGTCGCCGCGGCGATACCGTCCTCGTAAGCGCGGGCCGCATCTCCGTCACGGCCGAGCGCCTCGAGGGTCTGGCCCAGCATCAGGTAGGCCGGGACGTAGTCCGGCCTCCGCCTGCGGAGCTCCTCGAACTCGGCCGCAGCGTCCGCGCCGAGCCCCGCGGACCGGAGGGCCATCGCGAGCGAGTAGCGCGCGAACGCATCGTCCGGGTTCTTCGCGATGAACGCGCGGAAGGCCTGGATCCGCTGTTCCGGGGTCACGGGGGGTCAGGTTCTACCCGAATCGCGGGGGGGCTGCCAGCCCGGAGCCCGCCCGGATGGCGGTCCGCGTTATTGTTCGGGGAAGAATGGCGAGCCTCCTCATCCAGGACTGCACCGGCGCGCTCCTCGCCGGAGGGCGCGCGACCCGGCTCGGTGGCGCGCCGAAGGGGCTCCTCCGGGTCGGCGGCGAGCCCATCGCGGCGCGCTCGCTCGCGCTCTTCGACCGACTCTTCGGGCGCTCGCTCGTCGTCGCGAACGATCCCGCGCCCTACGCCGCGCTGGGAGCCCGGATCGTGCCCGACGTCCTCGCCGGGCGCGGCGCGCCAGGGGGCCTGCACGCGGCGCTCTCGGCCGCGACGACGCCCTGGATCTTCGCCGCGGCGTGCGACATGCCGTTCCTCGACGGAGCCGCCGTCGCGTTCCTGGCGGCGCGCCGCGAGGGGGCGGACGCGGTGCTCGTGCGGGCGCGGGGGAGACTCGAGCCGCTCCACGGGTTCTGGTCCCGGGCGTGCCTCGCGCCGCCTCGAGCGGCTCTTCGCGGAGGGGAACCCGTCGTTCCGCGACCTCGCCGCGGCGGTGCGGGCGCGGATTCGTCGAGGAGGCGGAGTGGCGGACGGTCGATCCCGACCTCCGCTCCCTCGAGAACGCGAACACCCCCGAGGACGCGGCGCGGCTCGGCCTCGACCTCTTCGTCGGGGGCGCGTAGCCGCGCCGCGTCCGCGCTACCAGCCGAACCCGATCCCGACCTTCGCGTACGGGCCGAACTCGCCCCCGACGAACGAGGTGAAGTTCTCGTTCTGGCTGTCGCCGGCGACGCGGCCGCCCAGGCCCACCGCGGCCATGCCGCTGATCCCGTTCGTGGCGATGAAGTTGTACCCGACCTCGCCGCCGAGCCCCATCCGCGCGAACGTCGTGCTGCTGCTGCTGCTGGTGAGGTGCTCCCGCCCCGCGGCGACCTCGACCCGCGGCCCGACCCGGAGCCCCTCGTTGTGCTGCCCGATGATGAACCAGTCGATCCCGCCCTCGGCCCCAAAGGTCGTGGCGCTCCCGTTCGACGTGTCCGTCCCGGAGTATCGCGCGCCCGCGACCCAGGAGAACTTGGGCGCGTTCTCGAGCGCGCCGAACAGCTCGCCGTTGATGCCGAGGCCGTTGAACCAACCGATGGGGTTCGTGACGAGCATGTAGTTCACCGGGCCTCCCGCGCGCATCCCGAGCCTCTTCTGCCGCGGGGCGCCGGTCAGCTCCGAGGCGGCCTGCCCGAACGCGGCGGCGACCCCCTGGCCCTGCTGCGGCTGCGCGGTCGCGACGCCGGGCTGGACCTGCCCGCCCTGGGCCTGGGCGTTCGGGGGCTGGACCCCCTGCGCCTGGAGCCGGAGCTGCTCCTGCGCCGCGAGCTGCTGCTGGCGGCGCTGCTCCGCCTGGAGCCGCTCGTCGGCGCGGCCGGACATCAGGCTCGCGCACGCATCGCGCAGGGTCTTGATCGCCTTCTCTCCCTCCGGCATGCGGCCGTGGAGGAGATCGACGCACGCCTGGTCGAAGGCGCCGCTCGCCGGTCCCACCGACGCCTGCGCGCTCGACTGCTGGCGAGCGGCCGGCGCTCCCTGCGTGCTCCCGGCCCGTGCCGCCGCGTTGCCTCCGTTGCCTTCCTGGTTCTGCCCTTCGGCCCGCGCCGCCATCACGGCAAGCGCGAGCGCGGCCCACACCATGCTCTTGCGCATGGAACACCCCTCCCCGGCGTTCGAGTCCACCCGAACGGTGCGCATCCGATCGGAGCGACGCACCGGCCGGGGCTTCCCCGCGGCGGATGGCGAGCGGTCAGGCGGCGAGCCAGCGGCCGAGGGCGAGCTCCGGCGAGCCCCGCCACGAGACACCCCGCGACGGTGAGCGCGAGGTTCGCCGCCGCGAGCCCGGCGCTCCCCTGGTCGAAGAGCGCGAGCGTCTCGGTGTTGAACGACGAGTAGGTGGTGTAGCCGCCCATCACCCCCGCGCCGAGGAAGAGCCTCAGCTCCGGTGAGATGCGGCTCCCGGGCACGGCGAAGAGGAACGCGAGGATGAAGGACCCGGTCGCGTTCACGATGAGCGTGCCGCGCGGGAACTCCGCGCCGAGGGCTCGCGCCGCCCAGGTCGAGACGAGATAGCGCGCGCCCGAGCCGAGCGCGCCGCCGGCGCAGACGAGCAGGAGCCGCAGCACGCCCCCGTGTACCGCGCCCGGGGCAGCGCGGGCAACGTTCCCGCCGCCCCACCCCGGCTCGTCCTCGGTCCAGCGAGGGCCGCGCCGGGCGCCGCCTCACTGCCGCAGCAGCTTGAACGCGTGGAGCCAGTCGTTGCGGAGGAACCCCGGGATGCACCAGAGCATGCAGAGCGGCTCGATCGCGCGCGCGGCGGCGACGCCGCCGCAGTCCTCGACCTCCCAGCCGAACTGATCGAGGATCGCCGCGACCTGCGCCTTCGCCCCCGCGTCGTCGCCGCACACGAACATGGTGGGCTGCCCGCCCGGGAGCCGGGGGTTCACCATGAGCGCGTTCCCGACGCACGAGAACGCCTTCACGAACTTCGCCCTCGGCGCCTTCGCCTGCAGCGCCTCCATGAGCGACTCGTTCGGCCCGGTGAAGAACCGGATGACCCCCTGGTCCGGCGGCGCCTCTGCGATGGGGTTCGTCGCGTCGAGCACCGGCTTGCCGTCGAGGGCGCCGCCGCAGGCCTCCACCGCCGCGGCCGCGGCGGTCCCCTTCACCGCGAGGACGACGCACTCTCCGAACCGCGCGGCGTCGGCGAACGTGCCGGTCCTCGCCTTCGCGCCCGCGCCGGCCTTCCACTCGGCGAGCTTGCCGGGATCGCGCGACCCCCGCATCACCTCGTGACCGTGCTTCAGGAACCCGTCGGCGAGGACCTGCCCGACGACTCCGGAACCGAGGACACCGACCTTCATGGAAGCCTCCCGCTCGCGCTCGACGCCCGGATAGCCGCCGGCGGCGGAGCGGGCGAGGCCCGGACGGGTCGAGTCGCCGCTGTGCGGCGGCGCGCGGCGCCACGCGCCGACCCCGACATCCGTTGCCGAGAAGCGTCACCCGTGACGCAACGATTGATCAGCCGCACGCTCCTACACCCCCGCACCCGCCACGTAACCGCGCGGATACCGGGGGGCTCGCACGCCGCGCCCGTGCAGAGATCACGGCCCGCCGCGGCCCGCGTCTTGTATGTGCTCCGGGGAGAGGACGCGGCCCTGGTCCCGGAGGTACCGCATGCAGGCGCTCATCGGCTTCGCGATGCTCGGGCTCGTCGGGGCGAACGTCTACCTGCTGCGGGAGCACGCGCGCCTGCGGCGGAGGACGATGCGCCTCGCGCTCCTCGCCCGCGACGAGGCGCGGCGGGTCCGGTCGATGGACTGGGCCACGGCGGCGGCGTTCGAGCACGTGCACGGGATGATCACCGACTCGACCCGGACGCCCGAGGCCGACGCGGCGAGCGAGGAGCCCGAGGCGCCCGCCAAGCCGACCTTCCTCAACTGAGGGTGGTTCCGCGGTCCCCCGTCTGGTTCGTCCGCGCCCTCGCACGGACGGGTCCCGCCGAGCGCGACCGGAACGCCGACGGGCCGGCGTCTCCGCCAGGCCCGTCGGGACCTTCGAGGTGGGCGCCTCGGTTACTTGGAGGCGGCGACCTGCGTCGCCGGCCTGCGAACCGTGACGCTCGTGAGGGCGCCGACCGCCGCGCCGGCCACCGCACCGAGGACCGCGAAGAGCGAGCCGACCGCGACGACGCCCATCCCCATCCCGAAGACGATGAGGATCCGGGGGAGCAGCGTCGGCTCGACCGGCGTCCCGAAGATGCCGCCGGCGAGGAGGAGGCCTGCGTAGCCGCCGTACAGCATCGCCGGGAGCAGCGCGATCGCGAGGAAGACGGCGAGGCCGATGCCGGAACCGACGAGGGTGGGGATCTTCTTGCTGGCGTTCATGACGTTCTCCTTCGTGCTGCGGTGAGCTTCGGAGCTTTTCGGGGCGGCCACCGTGGCGCGCGCCTTCGTAGACTCCTCACTGCACCCGCGGGGCCAGCTCCGGCTCACCGGATTCCGGGAGGTTACGGACCACGCGCGTCGGGAGATCCCGACCGGGCGACGGGCCGGGGCGACGAACGACCGCGCCTCCCGGGCGCTCCGGCAGCCGGAGCGCCCGGGGACGCGCCTACTTCGATACCGCGGCGGGGACGACGGCCGGGTTCGCGGCCGGCGACGCGGGGGCGTTCTTCGCGAGCCAGCGCTCCATCTCGCGAACCGAGTCGTAGTCCTTGTCCTTCGGCACGATGAACTTGTCGACCATGATCCCCTCGAGGATCGCCTTGCCCTTCGCGTCCTCGTGCATGGCGAGGAACG
The DNA here is from genome assembly GCA_963739565.1 of uncultured delta proteobacterium. Lineage (GTDB taxonomy): Bacteria > Myxococcota > Myxococcia > Myxococcales > Anaeromyxobacteraceae > Anaeromyxobacter. Next base: position 381,512 of record CAVUBF010000005.1, read on the forward strand.
CGGCCTTCACCTTCGCCTTGAGCGCGGGGTCGATCTTCGGGTTCACGATGACCGGCGGGATCCCGTAGGGCGCGGACTTCGCGACGATCTTCGTGCCCTTCGTCGAGGCCGGCGACTTCGCCACGAGGTAGTCGTAGATGAGGCTGTCGACCGACGCGCCCTCGACGAGCCCCTTCGAGACCTCCTCGATCGACTTGTCGTGGGAGAACGTGAACTTCACGCTCGAGAAGTACTTCTCGGGCACCGTCCCGAACTCCTTCCCGACCATGTAGGTCGGCACGATCCGCCCGGTGTTGGACTTGGGATCGGTGAACGCGAAGCTCTTGCCCTTGAGGTCGACGAGCGACTTCGCGGCGCTCCCCGCCGGGGCGATGATGTACGCGTGGTAGAAGGGCTTCCCGTACGACTGCGGCGCGACGAGCAGCTCCGCGCCGAACTTCGCCTTGTCCTTCACGTACGGGCCCGAGCAGACGAACGCGATGTCGAGCTCGCGCTTCTCGAGCGCGGCGTCCATCTCGTCGTACGTGCGGAACTGGACCATCTCGACCTTGCGGCCGAGCTTCTGGCCGACGTAGCCGAGGAGGCCGTTGTAGTAGATGAGGGTCTCCTTCGGCGAGATCATCGCCGCGAGGCCGATCTTGAGCGGCGCCTCCTCGGCGCGCGCGGCGACGGCGGCGGCGGCCGTCGCGAGACACAACGAGAGCTTCATGATCGTCTTCAGCATCGCTCCTCCTCCCTGCGTGTGACGTCGGTCAGCGGCCCGACGCGAGCCGGAGTGCCTCGACCGCGCCGCCGGCGCGGGCGGGCGACGCGAGCGGGACGACCGCGGGCGCCTCCCGGAACTGGAACCAGCGCACGATCTCCTGGAGCCGAGCCGCCTGCTCCGAGACGTGGGCGGCGGTCGCGGCGAGCTCCTCGGCGGCGGGCGCGTTCTGCTGCGTCACCCGGTCGACGCGCTGCATCGCGTCCGCCATCTGGGCGACGCCCTGCGCCTGGTCCTGCGAGGCGGCGGCCACCTCGCGGACGAGGCTGGTGGTGTCGCGGATGGACGGGACGAGCTTCGCGAGGGCCTCTCCGGACCGCTCCGCCACCTGCACGCTCGTCCCGGCGAGCTGCGCGATCTCCTTCGCCGCGACCTGGCTCCGCTCGGCGAGCTTCCGGACCTCGGCCGCGACCACCGCGAATCCCCGGCCGTGGGCGCCGGCGCGGGCCGCCTCGATCGCCGCGTTCAGGGCGAGCAGGTTCGTCTGGTAGGCGATCTCCTCGACGATGGTCGTGCGCTCGGCGATCGCCCGCATGGTCTCGACCGTCTTCGCGACCGCCTCCCCGCCCGCCTCGGCGTCCCGTGCGCTGCCCACCGCCATCTCCTCCATCCGGCGGCTGCTCGCGGCGGTGCGGGTGATCGCCTCGCGCATCTGGGCGAGGAGGTCGTTCGTGACCTGCACGCCCTCGGCCTGCGCGGTCGCGCCGTCGGAGAGGCCGCGGGAGGCGGCGGCCACCTGCGCGGAGGCGTCGCCGAGCGTGTCCGCGGAGCCGCGCACGTCGCCGAGCACCCGCCCCAGGTCCTGGGTCATCTTCCGCATCGCGACGAGGAGCCGCCCCGCCTCGTCCGAGCCGCCGCCGAGGATCTCGAACGAGAAGTCCCCGCCCGCGATCCGCTCCGCCGCCCCGACCGCCTGCAGCACCGGCCGCGACACGCTGCGCGTGACGAGAACCGCGATCACCGCGGCGGCGATGGACGCGAGCGCGATCAGCCCGACGACGAGGGCGCGCCCGGCGTAGTAACGCTCGTGGCCCTGGGTCCGCGCGAGCTCGATGAGCTCGCCCTGGTGGTTGGCGAAGGCGCTGAAGGAGTCGATGAGCCCGTTGAGGAGCGGGACCACCTCGTCGGTGAGCTTGCGCTGCGCGTCCGAGAGCTTGTCGTGGTCGAGCAGGTCCTTGGAGGACTGCGCGGCGGCGCGGTAGGACCGCCACGCCTCGCTCGCCGTCCCGAGCAGCCGCTGCCCCGCGTCGTCGCTCGCGAGCTGCGCGACCTTCGAGAGCGCGTCGTCGATGGCCTGCTGGTTCTCGTCGATCGCCCTGAAGTCCTTCTGGACCGCCTCGCGGTCCATGGCGAGGAAGGCGCGGTTGAGCCGCAGGCTCGTGTCGTTCGCGGCGAGCAGGGCGCGGTTCATGAGGCGCGCCTTGGCCCAGTTGACGTCGGCGACGTGCGTGAGGCTCTCGTCGAGCGTCTGCATCCGCTCGACGGCGAGCGCTCCGACGCCGACCAGGAACGCGATCAGCAGCCCGAAGGCAAGCGCGAGCCGCTTGCCCATCCCCAGCCCCGACGCGGCGCTCAGCATTTGACCCGCTTCCTTCCTCCCCACCCGCGTCTGGATTCGTACACCCGAACCATCCTCCAGCCGAGTCGCGTGCCCATGGTGTGGCAACATTACGCGGGGCGTCGCAGCGCGGGGTGTGAGCGCCACGTCCACGTCGCGCGCACGCGGGACGCCACCTACACCGACCACCTTCGCGCCGCGCACGCCCTGAGCGAGCCACGTGCGTGGCGCTCGCTTCAGCGGTGACGGCTCACGCTGCGCACTCTCCCTCCAGCGTCTGCGGGCGGAAGGGCTCGGTCCCGCCGGGCTCGACGAAGTCCTCCGGGCGAGCATCCTCGACCCCGAGCTCCACGAGTGGCGCGATCTCCTGCCTCGCGCGCTCCAAGGATCGGGCGAAGAAGGCGTGCGCCGTCTCGCCCTCGGTCTTCGCCGCGAGGTAGAGCGCGACGAGCCGCCGGACCGCCTCCGGCGCCCGCCGGGCCGGCACCTTCCCCGCGAGCTTCGCGAACGCCGCCCCGCCCTCCCCGACGCCGCCGCCCACGACGACGAAGTACTGCGGGATGGCGCGCCCTCCCAGCTTGCGCGCGCTCCCCTGGAGCCCGATGGCCGCCACGTGGTGCTGGCTGCAGCCGTTCGGGCACCCCGAGAGGCGGACCGGGGCCTCCGCGGCGAGCGCGCCGGGGCCGAGGGTTCGGACCTCGTCCTCGACGAGGCGCGCGATCCCGCGGGTCCGCGTCACGGCGAGCCGGCACGCGTCCGCGCCCGGGCAGGCGAGCACGTCCGCCGCCGAGCCCGCGCCGTCTCGCGCGAGCCCCGCAGCGGAGAGCGACGCGTGGAGCGCGGGCACCTCGCCGGTCGGGACCCAGCGAAGGGTCAGGTGGCCTCCGCTCGTGAACCGGACCGTGCCGTCGCCGTGGGCGAGGGCGAGGTCCGCCGCGACCTCGAGCTGCGCCGCGGTCACGTCGCCCTGCGGGAGGGCGACCGAGACGATCGAGTACCCGGGCTGACGCTGGGGGCTCACGTTCGTCGACACGAAGGACGCGAGCGCGTCCGGACCCGGAGCGGGGTTCGCGGCAATCCGCGGAGGCTCGCCCGGCCCGCGGCGGGGCGCGGAGGTGACCCGCGCGGCGATCGCCTCGGGCGAGGGCGGCGCCGGACGCGACCGGGCGGGCGGCGACTCCGGCGGGAGCGACGCAGGATCGAACGGCAGGGCCGGCGCGCCGGCGGCGCGGACGCTCGCGAGCTCCTCCTCGAGGAGCACGCGGAAGGCGTCGAGCCCGAGCGCCTGGACGAGGAACTTGAGCCGGTTCCGGTGCTTGTTCACGCGATCGCCGCGCGCGTGGAAGAGACGCACCACCGCCTCCGCGAGGGCGAGGATTTCGCCCGCGGGGAGGAACTCGAAGAGCCGGTTCCCGGAGGTGCAGAGGGAGGAGGTCCCGCCGGCGACCGTCACGGAGAAGCCGCGCTCCTCGCCCCCGCCGCCGGCGCGGACGCGGGCCCGGAACCCGAGGTCGTGGATGGGCGTCGCGACGTGGTCGGCCCGGCACCCCTCGAAGGCGATCTTGAGCTTGCGGGGGAGCGCGGACGCGAGCGGGTGGCGGAGGAAGTGCCGGGTCACCGCGTCCGCGTACGGGGTCACGTCGAAGAGCTCGTCCGGCGCGACGCCCGCGAAGGCGCAGGCGACGACGTTGCGGACCGTGTTCCCGCCCGCGCCCTGGGTCGTGATCCCCGCCTCGGCGAGCCGCCGCATCGCCGGCTCGAGGTCGGCGGGCCGGACGAAGTGGACCTGGAAGTTCTGCCGGGTCGTCACGTGGCCGTAGCCCCGCGACCACCTCGCGGCGACGTCGGCGAGCGCCCGGAGCTGGACCGCGTCGACGGCGCCCTGCGGGAGCTTGATGCGGAGCATGTGGACCCCGTCCTGCCGCTGGCCGTACGCGCCGCGGACGACGCGGTAGGCGCGCCAGCGCTCGGCGTCGATCTCGCCGCGCTCGAAGCGCCCGAGCATCTCCACGAAGGCGTCGATCTCCGCGGGGTCGGCATAGGTCGCGCGCGGGGCGGGGGCGGGGGCGGAGGTGAAGGTGGACATGAGCTGGCCTTTCACGCGGACCGTGCGGCCGCGGAGGGGAGCGGGTGCGAGAGGGCGTGGAGCGGGAGCGCGAGGGCGGCGACGGCGCCCACCACGAGCGTCCCGGGGAGGTCTCGATCGACGGGGAGCGGCGTCGCGCCGAGCTCGCGCAGCGGACCCGTCCAGGTGACGGCGCCCTCGGTGGAGGCGCCGAGGAGGATCGCGGCAGGGGTCTCGGGCGGCCAGCCGCGCGCGAGGAGCCGCGCCGCGATCCCCCCGCGGCCGGCGACGCCCATGAGCAGGACGAGGGTCAGCGAGCCCGGCGAGACGCCGTCGAGGATGGGCCCGTAGGTCGCCTCCTGGTGGCCGGAGACCACCGCGAACCCGGCGGCGAGCCCGCGGTGCGTGACGGGGATGCCGGCGAGGGCGGGGGCGGCGATCGCCGAGGAGATCCCGGGCACCACCTCGAAGGGCACGCCGGCCGCGGCGAGCGCCTGGGCCTCCTCGCCGCCGCGCCCGAAGACGAACGGGTCCCCGCACTTCAGCCGCACCACCCGCTTCCCGCGGCGCGCGGCGCGCACCAGGAGCCGCTCGATCGTCCGCTGCGAGACGCTCGGGCGGCCGGCGCGCTTGCCGACGTAGAAGCACTGCGCCCGGGGCGCGAGGCGGAGCACCGCGGCGTCGAGGAGCGCGTCGTAGAGGACCACCTCCGCAGCGGCGAGCCGTTCGGCGCCGCGCCGGGTGATCAGGCCGGGGTCGCCCGGACCGGCGCCGACGAGCGACACGAACCCCGCCGGTGGGGCGGGCTCCGCACCCTCCGCCGGCCCGGAGTCGTAGAGCGCGTTCAGCTCGCGCAGGAGCAGCGGGCGGCGCGTGGCGAGGGGGACGCGGTCGCGCTTCCAGGCGGGCCGGGCGGCCTCGGCGGTGGCCACCCAGCGGTCGAGCTCCCTCGGGAGGACCGCGTCGATCGCCTCGCGGAGGAGCCCGGCCAGCGCGGGGGCGCGCCCGGCCGTGGAGATCGCGACGGTCACGTCCCCGCGGCGCACCACGCCGCCCGTGTAGGCGGTGGCGTTCTCCGGATCGTCCACCGCGTTGACCAGGATGCGGCGGTCCTCGGCGGCCCGGGCGACCTCGCGGTTCACCTCCGGCGTCGCCGCCGCGACCGCGTACCACGCGCCGTCCAGATCGGCCGGCCGGAACCCGCGCCGCAGCACGGCCACGGCGAGGCGGGCGGTCTCGTCGCGGACCTCCGGGGCGACGACCCTGACCCGGGCCCCCGCCTCCGCGAGCTGCCCGACCCGCACCGCCGCCATCCCCCCGCCCCCGACCACGAGGACGTCCCGGCCGGCGAGCTTGACGAACAGCGGGACGAGTGGCGTCACAGGACGCCCCAGCGCCGGACGTACTCGACGAACACCTGGAACTCCCGATCGGCGAAGCCGCGGCCTCGCAGGTACGCCTTCACGTGCTGGCCCTCGACCGCGGTGGAGTCTGCGACGAACCCGCGCGGCCCTCCCCGCACCGCGAACCCCAGCTCGACGAGCGCCGCCGCCAGCTTGCGGGCGCGGTCCGAGCGTCCGTCCACGGTCACTCGCGTCAGGTGATCGACCATGACGCGCTCACTTCACCGCGAGCCAGTACGAGCTGAAGACCGAGGTGGAGAGCCAGTAGCCGAGCGGCACGTTCACGAGGACGCCCACGCTGAAGGCGGCGAACGGGCGCCAGCCGAACCTCGTGAGCTCCCGGAACCGCGTCGTGAACCCGATGGAGAGGAAGGTCCAGGTGAAGGCCCACCCGCGGAGCGTCTTCAGGGCGCCAACGGCGTCCTTCGAGAACTGCCCACCCGTGCTCGGGCCGACGGACGCGAGGATCGCGGTCACGGCGAGCGAGGCGGCGAGGAACCCGAGGATGAACTTGGGAAACCGGCGCCACACCTCGCCGAGGCCGACGCGCTCCGCCTGCCCGCCGGGGGCGCGATCCCAGCGCGTCACCGAAAGGAACGCGACGAGGAGCGCCCAGACGCCGACGAACATGTCGCGGCCGACCACCTTCATGAGCGTGAACGTCTTCACCGCGCGCTCGTCACCGAGCGCGGTGGCGGCCGCGAACCCCGCCGCGTCCGCGAACTCGGAGGTGCCGATCCACGCGCCCGCCACGCCCGGAGCGAGCCCGAGACGGTGCGCGCCGAAGGGGAGGACGAAGATCATCGCGACCGCCCACAGGATGACCATCGAGATCGCGACCGAGACGTGGGACTTCTCGGCGCGGCACGCGCCGCCGATGGCGATCGCCGCGGAGACGCCGCAGATGGACCCGCCGGCGCCGAGCGTCGCGCCGAAGCGCCGGTCGAGGCCGAACACCCGGGTCGCGGCGAGGTAGATCGCCGCGAACGTGACGACCGCGACGAGGGTGGCCTGCGCGATGGCGAGGGGACCGGCCTGCAGGATGATCGTGAACGGCAGCGTCGCGCCCATGAGCACGATCCCGACCTTCACGTAGAACTCGGTCCGGAGGGCCGACTGGAACCAGCCGGGGAGCGTCACCACGTTCCCGAGCACCATCCCGACCGCGAGCGCGAGGAGCGGCGTCTCGAGCTGCCACGCCTTCAGGAGAGCGTTCGACCCGAGGATGGTCACGGCGATGGAGACCAGGAAGAGCACGCCGAACCCGGCGGCGTACTTCGCGACGTCCCACCCGATGACCGCCGACGCTGCGGTGAAGGCGGCGAGGAACACGCCGAACAGGGCGAGGGGCGCGCCGGGGTTCGCCCGGAGCGCCTCCGCGATCCTGGCGGCGCTCGTCCACGTCGGAAACGCGAGCGCGGTGGCGGAGACCGCGCGGCTGGCGCCGAGGAAGAACGCCGCCGTGATGGTCGCGACGAGGGCGAGGGCGATCGCGATGGCCCAGGTGTCCTCGCGCCGGTGCCAGGGGAGCGTGATGGGGGTCGGGTTGCTCATCCGGATCCTCTCCGCGTCCGCGATAGCGGACGAACGGGCGGCATCCTAGATGGCGGATCTACGTCCCGTCAAGCGGAGGGCGGACGGTTGTCCACTTTTACGGACGCCTGCCGCGGCTCGCGTCATGCCGCGCGATCGCGCGGACGGGGGCGACGAGGCGCGGACTACCTCTTCGCGTCCTTGAGGCTGTCGACGTAGTGGGCGATGGCCCACCGGTCGGGCTCGGAGAGGTGCTTGAAGGCGACCATCGCCGTGCCCTTCACGCCGGTGTTCAGCACCTCGAACACCCCCGGGGCGCCGCCCTTCACCAGGGTCAGGTCCTTGGGCGGAGGCTTCAGCGCCTTCGCCGCCGGGCCGTCCCCCGCGCCCGTCGGCCCGTGACAGGCGGCGCAGTACGTCGAGTACGACGCCTTCCCCTTCGCGAGGAGGTCCGGGCTCGCGGGCGGCGGCCCGGCGGTGCGGGCGGGCTGGGCGACGGCGACCGCCGGCGCCGGCGCCGGCGCGTCCTTCCCGTACTGCGCGGCGAGGTAGTCCACGATCCTCGACGCGTCCTCGGGCGCGATGGGCGCGCCCATCACCTTGATCATCTTGTTGACGGAGCCCTCCCAGCCCTTCCGGTCGAGGAACGGGGAGTTCATCTGGACGTAGTCGAGGCTGTGGCACATCGCGCAATGCGCGACGACGAGCTCCTTGCCCGGTCCCTCCCTGAGCTGGATCTGCCCCTCGTCGGCGACGGCTGCGGCGCCGGAGAGCAGCAGGAGCGACGGGGCGACGGCGATCGCGATGGCTCGCATGGCGCGCTCCTCACCCGACGTGGACGTCGAGCTTCTGCACGACGTTGTTGTGGTAGCCGGCGGGGTTGAAGTTGAGGTCGAAGGTCTGGCTCCCGCCGATGCGGTTCGTCGCCTTCGCGACGACCGTGTGGAGCCCCTTCCGCTCCGCCTTGAAGGCGTACGACCACTGCCGCCAGGAGAACTTCCCGAGGTCCTTCCCGAGCCGGGCCGGGCGCCAGGACGCCCCGCCGTCGGTGGAGACGTCCACCCCCTGCATCCCGTAGCCGGCGTCCCAGGCGATCCCCTTCACCTCCACCCGCTGGCCGAGCCTGAAGGACTCGCCACCCCGGAGGTTCGTCACGAGCGAGGCGACCACGATCTCGGTGATGGGCGTGTTCGCCTCGGTCTCCTGCGTGAGGAACCGGTCGACGAGCGCGAACTTGCCCTTCGGGATCCGGTAGGCGGTCGCCATCCAGAACCCCTTGAACGGCTGGGAGACCACCCGGATCGAGGCGATCTGCTTCGTCCAGTAGGTCGCCGTCCACCCCGGGACCACGAGCCGGACCGGGTGCCCGTTCCAGTGCGGCAGCGGCTCGCCGTTCATCTCCCAGGCGAGGAGCGTGTTCTCGTCGAGCGCCTTCCAGACCGGGATGCTCTTCACGAACTCCGGCGTCGTCGCGAGCACCGGCGCGTCCGTCCCCTGGAGCGTGACCTCGATCGCCTCCTTCTTCACGCCGGCCTTGGCGAGCACGTCCTTCAGCCGCACGCCCTTCCAGCGGGCGTTGCCCATGGCGCCGTAGGCCCACTCGACGCCGGCGACGTGCGGGTCGGAGAGCCCGCGGCGGTTGCCCGAGCAGAGGCAGAGCGCGGCGAGCTCGACCTGCTCGTAGTCGCGCGCGAGGTCGTCGAACCTCACCACGAGCGGCTTCTCGACGGCGTCGCCGGCCACCTCGAGCTTCCAGTCCGCCCGGCTGACCTCGGGAATCCGGGTCAGGTGGTAGCGGACGAAGAACGCGTCGTTCGGCGTGTAGGGCTGGTCGAAGAAGTCGAGCGGCGTCTCGTAGTTCGGCGGCCGGTAGCTCCGCTTGATGAGCGGACGCTTGCCGGGGAGCGCGTCGAGCACCGCGCTTCCATTCGCGCCGTCGGACAGGCCGCGGGTCGCGAGCCCCGGCCCCGCCGCGGCGCGGACGATCCCCGGCGCGAGGCTGCCGGCGCCGACCACCACGATCCCCTTCGCCACGTCCTTCAGGAACTTCCGACGGTCGGTCATGAGCTCCTCCGCGGCGGGGCGCGAACCCCGCGTCGCCTCGGGTCAGGAGTGCACGTGCACCGAGGGTATCAAGCGAGCGACCGGCCGCATCCGCGGCCACCTCGGGCCCCTCGGAGGAGCGATCCCCGCGCGGGTCAGGGCGAGCGCGGCGGCGGCGCGAGGGCCAGCCCCCCGCCGGCGGAGCGCATCGAGCGCTCGAGGAGCGCCACCAGCGCGTGCACCGCCTCGAGGACGGGCGTGGGCGTCCCGGTGATCCGGCCGAGCTCGACGACCGCCCCGAGCAGCGCGTCGAGCTCCGTCGGGCGCCCGGCCTCCACGTCCTGGAGCATCGACGTCTTGTGCTCGCCGACCGCCTCGGCGCCGGCGATCCGCTTCTCGAGGGAGACGCCGAACCGCACCCCGAGCTTCTCCCCGACCGCCTGGGCCTCGCGCATCATCGCCGCGGCGAGCTCCCGCGCCGGCGGGAACCGGCAGATCTCCGCGAGGGTGGCGTGCGTCAGGGCGCTCACCGGGTTGAAGCTCAGGTTCCCCCAGAGCTTCACCCACAGCTCCGAGCGCAGGTCGCTCGCCACCCGAGCCTTGAACCCGGCGCGCCGCAGCGCCTCCGCGAGCCCGCGGACGCGCTCGGTCTCCGCGCCGTCGAGCTCGCCCAGCGTGATGCGGTTCCCCTCCACGTGCCGGACCACCCCGGGCGCGACGAGCTCGGCCGCCGGATAGACGATGGACCCGATCACCTGGCGGGGGTCGAGGCTCGCGGCGATGACGCCGCCCGGGTCGACGCTCTCGAGGCGCCTCCCCTCGTACGCTCCGCCGTGCCGCGCGAAGTACCACCACGGGATCCCGTTCTGCGTCGTGATCACCACGGTGTGCGGGCCGGCGAGCGCCTTCACCTCGGCGATCACCGGCGCGACCTGGTGCGCCTTCATCCCGAGCACGAGCACGTCCTGCGGCCCCGCGTCGGCGGCGCGGTCCACCGCCCGCACCCGCGCGACCACCTCGTGGCCGTCCTCCAGCAGCCGGAGCCCGCGCTCGCGGATGGCGACGAGGTTCGCGCCGCGCGCGACGACGGTCACCTCCTCGCCGCTCCCGGCGAGCTTCACCGCGAGGAGGCCGCCGATCGCGCCCGCGCCGAAGACGCAGATCCTCATCTCGCGCCGCCCCGCCGCTCGACCGGGTTCGAGAGCGTGCCGATCCCGTCGATCGTCACCTCCACCGTCGCGCCCGGCCGCAGCACCCCGACGCCGAGCGAGGTCCCGCAGGCGATGACGTCGCCCGGGAGGAGCGTCAGCTCCCGGGAGAGCCGGCTCACGAGGGCCCGCGGCGGGAAGATCATGTCGCTGCAGGGGTACTCCTGGCGAACCTTCCCGTTCACGAGCGTCCGGACGGTGAGCCGCTCCGGGTCGAGCCCGGTCGCGACGACCGGGCCAAAGGGACCGAAGGTGTCCTGGCCCTTCGCCCGCGCCCACTGGGCGAAGGCGGGATCGCGGCCGAGCAGGTCGAGGGCGGTCACGTCGTTCACGCAGGTGTAGCCGAAGACGACCCGGTCGACCTCGGCCTCCGGCACGTCGCGCGCCTCCCGGCCGATCACGATACCGAGCTCCCCCTCGTAGACCACCTTCCCGGCGTCCTCCGCGGGCAGGCGGATGGGGCGTCCGGGGGCGAGCCACGCGCTCGGGGGCTTCAGGAACCAGAGCGGCTCGGCCGGGAGGGCGCCGCCCTGCCTCTCCGCCGCGGCGCGGTAGTTGTTCACGAGCCCGATGTACTTCGTCGGCCGGCTCGGCGTCGCCAGCCTCACCTCGACGAGCGGTGCGAGCTCGCCGGTGGGCCGCGCCTCCCCGAAGAGGTCCCCGGAGTGCACGTGCACGACGCCGCCCTCGACGGTGCCGAAGCCCTCGCCGCCCTCCCGCTCGAACCGGACCCAGCTCGCCACGCCTCGCCTCAGACGACCCCGAGCTTCGCGGCGAGGCCGATCCGCTGCAGCTTCCCGGTCGCGCCCTTCGGGATCTCCAGGACGATCACGATCCGCCGCGGCACCTTGAACTCGGCGAGCCGCGTCGCGGCGAAGGCGCGGAGCTCGCGCTCGGTGGCCTGCTTCCCCTCACGCAGCACCACCGCCGCGGCGACCTCCTCGCCGAGCGTGTCGTGCGGCATCGCGAACGCCACCACCTGCTGCACGGCCGGGTGGTCCATGAGCGCCTCGTCGACCTCGAGGGGCGAGACCTTCTCGCCGCCGCGGTTGATGAGCTCCTTGAGCCGCCCGGTGAGGCGCAGGTACCCCTCGCCGTCGAGGACGCCCTGATCGCCGGTGCGGAACCAGCCGCCGGCGAAGGCCTTCGCGTTCGCCTCGGGGTTGGACTCGTAGCCCGGCGTGACGTTCGGGCCGCGGATCACGACCTCGCCAATCTCGCCGCGGTCGAGGAGCTTGCCGCGCTCGTCCATGACGGCGACCTCGGGCCCGGCGGCGAGCCCCACCGACCCCGGCTTGCGCGCCCGCGGCGGCAGCGGGTTCGACGCCATCTGGTGCGCGGCCTCGGTCATCCCGTACGCCTCGACCACCGGGGCGCGGAAGGTGGACTCGAGCTCCGCCATGACCTGCGGCGGCAGCGACGCCGAGGACGAGCGGATGAACCGCAGGCGGCTGCGCTCGACGATCTCCCGGTTGCGCTCGGCGCGCGCGAGGATCGCCTGGTGCATCGTCGGCACGGCCGTGTACCAGGTGGGCCGCACCTCGTCGAGCCACGCGAAGAACCTGAGCGCGTTGAACCCCGGGGAGCACGAGACCAGCGCCCCCGCGGCGAGCGACGAGAGCGTCGCCGCCATGAGCCCGTGGATGTGGAAGAGCGGCATGATGTTGAGGCAGACGTCCTCGGGGCCGAGGGCGAGCGTGCCGACGATGTGGCGCGCGGTCGCCACGACGTTGCGCTGCAGCAGCGGGACGATCTTCGGGCGGGAGGTCGTCCCCGAGGTGTGGAGCACGAGGGCGGTGTCGTCCGCGTCGGCGAGGCCGCCGCGCGCCGGCGCGCCGGACATCCGCTCGCGCGGGGCGAGCGTGAAGGCGCCCGCGCCGCGCTCGCGGTCGCGGCGGAGGTCGATGACCGGGATGCCGAGCTTCCGGGCCACGGCCAGGGCCGGCGTGCTCGCGTCCTCCTCGACGACGAGCGCCTTCGCGCGGAGATCGGCGAGGTAGAACTCGAAGTCCTCGGCGCGGTAGGCGGGGTTGAGGGGGGCGGTGGCCGCGCCCGCGGCGATGCACGTGAAGGCGGTCGCCATCTCGGGGCCGTTCGGCAGGACGATCGCGACGCGGTCGTTCCGCCCGATGCCGAGCCCGTTGAGCCGCTCGACGGTGGACGACGCGAGCGCCCGGAGCTCCCGGTACCGCAGCGGGGGGACGCCCTCCGGGGCGCCGACGGCGGGCGCGTCGTCGGCGCCGGCCTCGAGGAGCGTGGCGATGGAGCTGAGCTCGTTCATGGTCGTCCTCCGCCCGGCTAGACCCGGGTGATCCCCATGGCGTCCGGGATGAGCTCGCGGCTCATCGCGCGGGCGCGGGCCGGCTTCAGGACCAGGAGCGCCAGTCCCGCCGCGCCGAAGTTGAGCGCCGCCGCGACGGCGAACACGACGGACCACCCGTTGCGCTGCGCCACGTAGACGGCGACGGGCACGAGCAGCGCGGCGGTGCCCTTCGCGGTGTAGAGCATCCCGTAGATGGTGGTGCAGTAGCGCCTGCCGAAGATGTCGGCGCTCGTCGCCGGGAACAGGCTGTAGATCTCGCCCCAGGCGAAGAAGACGAGCCCCGACAGCACGACGAAGATCACCGGGTCGCGCGCGAACCGGAGCATCATCAGCACGCCGATCCCCTCGACGAGGAACGCCGCGAACATCGTCCGCTCCCGGCCGACGTGGTCGGAGACCCAGCCGAAGAACGGCCGGGTGATCCCGTTCATCACCCGGTCGATCGAGAGCGCGAAGGTGACGGCCGGGAGCGTGATGCCGAGGAGGCTCACCGGCACGTTCGCGACCTGGAACTCCTTCGCCATCGGCGCGAGCTCGGCGACGACCATGAGCCCGCCGCTCGCGACCATCACGAACATCAGGTACATGATCCAGAACATCTTCGTCCTGAGCGCCTCCGTCGGCCGGTACTCGCGGAGGCTCTGCTCGACCGCCTTGCGGGGGGACGCGGCCGGGACCTCGCCCGCCCGCGGCGCGCGGATGAAGAGCGCGAACAGGACCACCGCGACGCCCTGCAGGATCCCGAAGCGCAGGAACGCCGTCTGGTAGCCGTGAGAGGCGATGAGGTTGGCGATGGGTGCGACGGTCAGCGCCGAGCCCGCGCCGAACCCGGCGGCGGTGAGCCCCGCGGCGAGGCCGCGCCGGTCCGGGAACCACTTGAGCGAGTTGCCGACCGCCGTGCCGTAGACCGCGCCGGCGCCGACTCCCCCGATCACCGCCCCGAGATAGATGGTGGCGAGCGAGCTCGCGTAGGCGTTCATGACCCAGGAGACTCCGACGAGGACGCCCCCGACGAGGACGACGAGCCGCGGGCCGAAGCGATCGACGAGGTAGCCCTCGATGGGGACGAGCCACGTCTCGGTGAGGACGAAGAGCGTGAACGCGATCTGGATCGCGGTGCGCCCCCAGTGGAACCGCTGATCCAGCGGTCCGACGAAGAGCGTCCAGCCGTACTGCAGGTTGGCGATCATCACCATGCTGAGGACGCCGAAGAGGAGCTGCCTCCAGCGGCCGCGGCGCGGGTGGGTCGGTGCGTTCTGGTCCATCGAGTCTCGCCTCGCGGAAAGGGGAAGCGGTGGAGTGTGCGAACCGACCGTTCACGTTCCTTCGCTCTCTTGGGTCCGCCAAGCGCCGCTCCCCCCACGTGACCGCGCCTTCGGGGCAGGCGCGGACGCGCGCGCACCTCGCCCGTCGCGGCGGCGCTGCCTCCACGGGGGGTCGCTGCTCGGATGCTGGGTGCGGCGCGGGTTCCCGGACCGACCGGGCCGACTTCCGGTCAGCTCAGCGCCAGCCGGCCTTCTCGAAGATCTTCTCCGCGCGGGCGGCGTTCGTCGTGAGCGTCGCGACGTTCAGCTTGTCGGGCTTGAACGTGCCGAGGCTCTCCAGCGTGGGGTTCCGCACCACCGCCGTCTTCACCACCGGCCACTCGTTGTTCGCGGCCGCGAAGTAGGACTGGGCCTCGTCGCTCGCGAGGTACTCGAGGAACCGGATCGCCGACTCGCGGTGCGGCGCATTCTTCAGGACGCCGCCCCCGGAGACGTTGACGTGGGTGCCCTGGCCGCGCTGGTCGGGCCAGACCACCCCGACCCGCTTCATGAGCTTCTGGTCCTGCTCCTTGGGAGACCGGATCAGGCGGGCCACGTAGTACGAGTTCGCGAGGGCGACCTGGCACTCGCCCGTGCCGACCGCCCGGATCTGCTCGGTGTCGCCGCCCCTCGGCGGCCGCGAGAGGTTCGCCACGATCCCCCGGGCCCACGCCTCCGTGGCGGCCTCGCCGGAGTGCGCGATGAGGGCGGCGCCGAGGGAGATGTTGTACGGGTGCATCCCGGAGCGGACGCAGAGCTTCCCCTTGAGCCGCGGGTTCGCGAGGTCGGCGTAGGTCTGGATCTCCGCCGTCTTCACCTTCGTCCGGTCGTAGACGATGACCCGGGCCCGGGTGGAGAAGGCGAACCAGTTCGTCGTGCGCAGGTTCGCCGGGATCCGCTGGTCGAGCAGGCTCGAGCTGATGGGCGAGAACAGCCCGAGCCCGTCGGCCTCGCCGAGCCGGGCCGCGTCGGTGGTGATGAAGACGTCCGCGGGGCTGGAGGCGCCCTCCTTGCGGATCCGCTCGAGGAGCTCCTCCTCGTTCCCCTCGACGCGCCTCACCACGATCCCGGTCTTCGCCGTGAAGTGGTGGAACAGCTTCTCGTCGCTCTCGTAGTGACGGCCGGAGTAGAGGGTGAGCTCCTGGATCTCGGCGCGCGCCCGGGGCGCCGCGGCGAGCGCGGCGAGGGTCGCGAGCGCGGCGAGGGAGCGGCGGGGGCGCGGGGACATGGGACTCCTCGGGGCGTGAGCGGCCGGCGGCGGTCGAAGCGCGAGCGGATCGACCGAGGGCGAAGCATAGCATCCGGCTCGCCGCGGTCGGGCGGCGCCTGCGCATGGGCGGCCTGTGCGCGCGGGTGGCCGCAGGCGCACACCGTGGACCACCTCGTCCCCGGTCGCGATCGGGCGACCGCCGCCGCGCGAGCTCCCGGTTGCGGCCGACGCTCCGCGCTGCGAGGCTCGGCGGCAGGAGGCCTCATGACCCGACCCGGCGCCCGCATCGACGAGATCGACACGCCCGCCCTCGTCCTCGATCTCGACGCGATGGAGCGCAACCTCCAGCGGATGGCCTCGTTCGCGCGCGGCGCCGGCGTGCGTCTCCGCCCACACGCGAAGATGCACAAGAGCGCGGAGCTCGCGAAGCTCCAGATCGCCGCCGGGGCGGTGGGCGTGTGCGTGCAGAAGACGTCCGAGGCGGAGCGGCTCGCGGCGGGGGGCGTCGACGACCTCTACATCAGCAACGAGGTCGTCGCGCCGCCCAAGCTCGCGCGCCTCGCCGCGCTCGCCCGCACCCTCGTCGCACGCGGCGGCCGCCTCGCCGTCGCGGTGGACGGCGCCGAGGGCGTGGCGCGCCTCGGCGACGCGGTGCGGACCGCCGGCGCCGAGGTGGACGTCTTCGTCGAGATCGACGTCGGGCAGGGGCGCTGCGGCGTGCCGCCCGCGGATCGCGATCCGGTGGCCGCCGTCGAGCTGGCCCGGCGCGTCGCAGCCACCCCCGGCCTGCGCCTCGCGGGGCTGCAGGCCTACCACGGCAAGGCTCAGCACCTCCGCGCCGTCGAGGCGCGCCGGGTCGCCGTCGCCGCGGCGGCCGCGGCGGCGCGGGTCACGGGCGAGGCCCTCGAGTCCGCGGGCCTCCCCTGCCCCCTCGTCACCGGCGGCGGCACCGGGACGTTCGCCCTGGAGGCGGCGTTCGGCGTCCACGGCGAGCTCCAGGCCGGCAGCTACCTCTTCATGGACCGTGACTACGCCGACAACGAGTGGGATCCCGCGCTGCCCCGGTTCGAGCACGCGCTGTTCGTGCTCGCCCAGGTGATGAGCGTCGGCCCGGGCCGCGCCGTCGTGGACGCGGGGCACAAGAGCCACGCCGTCGACTCGGGGCTGCCGCGCGTCCACGACCCCGCCGGACGCTCGAGCCTCGTCTTCGAGAACGGCGGCGACGAGCACGGGATCGTGCGCGCCGCCGGCGGCGGTCACCTCCCCGGGCTCGGCGAGCCGGTCTGGCTCGTGCCCGGCCACTGCGACCCCACCGTCAACCTGCACGACCGGTACGTCGGGATCCGCGGCGGGCTCGCCGCCGGCCGGGTCGAGCGGCTCATCGCCGTCGACGCGCGGGGAGCGGTCACCTAGCCGCCCGCGCGGCGCGCGGCCGTGCGACGCGCGCCCGTGCATATCCTCCGTCATCGCGGATTGGCGCGGTCCCGCGCTGTACGACCGGGCCCAGGCGGCGCGCGGCGGCCGGTGCTCGCCTGGAGCCCCAACATCGGCCTGCTCGGTCCGGTGGTCCGCGCGACCGGCGCCCGCATCCTCTTCGCCTGGCCCGGCCTCGTCCTCGCGACGGTGCTCGTCACCCTCCCCTACGTCGTCCGCGAGGTCCTCCCGGCGCTCTACCAGCTCGAGCGCGCCGAGGAGGAGGCGGCCGCGGTCCTGGGGGCGACGCGGTGGCAGACGTTCCGGTCGGTCGTGTTCCCGGCGATCCGCGCGTCGGTGCTGTAAGGGGTCGTCCTCTGCACGGCCCGCGCGGTGGGGGAGTTCGGGGCGGTGTCGGTGGTCTCCGGGGAGCTCATCGGCGAGACGAACACCCTGACGCTCCAGGTCGAGCGCGCCTACGCCGAGTACGAGACGACCTCCGCGTTCGCCGCCGCCACGCTCCTCACCACCGTCGGGATCCTCACCGTCGTCGTCGACGCGCTCTGGCGGAGGCGCCGCGAGGCGTAGCACCCTCGGGTGCGCACCGCCGCGGCGCGCCCTACACCACAGGCAGCTCTCGCAGGAGGCGCCCATGTCCGAAGACGTCCACCTCGACTCGAACGTTCCCGGGAACCCGGCGTACCACTTCACGATCGTCCCCGCCGGCACGCCCGCGAAGGCGGGCTGGGCGCAGCGCCCGCCCCTCGTCGCCGGCGCCGGGCTCGCGACGAAGTGCGTGCACGCGGGCGTCCAGCCCGATCCCGCGTACGGCGCGGTGATGCCGCCCATCTACCAGTCGTCGACCTTCGCCTTCCGCGACGTCTGCACCAACGCCGGCTACGACTACACGCGGAGCGGCAACCCGACCCGCGCGGCGCTGGAGGAGGCGATCGCGATGCTCGAGGGCGGCGCGGGCGCGACCTGCACGACGACCGGGATGGCGGCGGTGCTCGTCGCGCTCAACCTGCTCCCCCACGGCAGCCACCTGCTCTGCACCATCGACTGCTACGGCGGCACCTTCCGGACGCTCGAGCACGCGAAGCAGGCCTACGGGCTCGAGGTCACCTACCTCGACCTCGCGGACCTCGCCGCGGTCGAGGCGGCCTTCCGGCCCAACACCGGGATGGTCTGGATCGAGACCCCCTCGAACCCGCTGCTCCGGCTCACCGACATCCGCGCGGTGGCCGAGCTCGCGCACCGCCACGGCGCCCTCGCCGTGGTCGACAACACCTTCCTCTCCCCCGTACTGCAGCGCCCCTTCGAGCTCGGCGCGGATCTGGTCGTGCACTCGACGACGAAGTACCTGAACGGCCACAGCGACGTGGTCGGAGGCGCGGTGGTGTCGCCGAGCGGGCGGGTCGCGCTGCTCCAGCGGATCCAGTCGATGAACAACCTGCTCGGCACCTCCCAGAGCCCGCACGACGCGTTCCTCGTCCTCCGCGGCCTCAAGACGCTCGCGATCCGCATGAAGGCCCACGAGGCCGGCGCCCGGCAGGTGGCCGAGTTCCTCGCCGGTCACCCGCAGGTCGCCCGCGTCCACTACCCGGGCCTCCCCTCGCACCCGCAGCACGGGCTCGCGCAGACGCAGCAGCGCGGGTTCGGCGCGATGCTGAGCTTCGAGCTGAGGGAGGGCCGGCCGGCGCGGGTCGACCACGTGCTGCGCACGCTGCGCTGGTTCACCCTCGCCGAGTAGCCTCGGGGGCGTGGAGAGCCTCGTCGCCCACCCCGCCTCGATGACCCACGCCTCCATGACGCCCGAGGCGCGCCGCCGCGCCGGGATCACCGACTCGGTCATCCGGCTCTCCGTCGGCATCGAGGACCCGGCCGACCTCGTCGCGGACCTCGCCCGCGCCCTCGACTCGCTCCCGGCGTAGGACCCGGCGCGGCGGGACCGGGGCGCGCCCCGCGTCCGTCATCACGTACGCGCCTCCGTGATGCTTGTCATGCGCGCCGGCGTCCGCTATAACGGACGACGCGTCCCCGGGTCCGAGGCCCCGCCTCGCTCTTTCCCCGGCCACCGGACGCAGGAGGCGGCCCGTGGCCCGGATCTTCGAGGACAACAGCGCGAGCATCGGCAACACCCCGCTGGTGAAGCTCCAGCGGATCTCCCAGGGCACCGGCGCGACGATCGTCGGCAAGATCGAGGGCCGGAACCCCGCCTACTCGGTGAAGTGCCGCATCGGGGCGGCGATGATCGATGCCGCCGAGCGCGACGGCCTGCTGAAGCGCGGGTCGCGCGACCGCACCCTCGTCGAGCCCACCTCCGGGAACACCGGCATCGCCCTCGCGTTCGTCGCGGCGGCGCGCGGGTACCCGATCATCCTCACGATGCCGGAGACGATGTCGATCGAGCGCCGCCGGATGCTGAGGGCGTTCGGCGCCGAGCTCGTGCTCACCGAGGGCGCGAAGGGGATGCCGGGCGCCATCGCGAAGGCGGAGGAGATCGTCGCGGGCGACCCCCGCAAGTACTTCATGCCCCAGCAGTTCACGAACCCGGCGAACCCCGAGGTCCACTTCCGCACGACCGGTCCCGAGATCTGGAACGACACCGACGGGAAGATCGACATCTTCGTCTCCGGCGTCGGCACCGGCGGGACCATCACCGGCGTGTCCCGGTACCTCAAGCAGGAGCGGAAGCGGGCCATCCGCTCGGTCGCGGTGGAGCCCATCCACTCCCCGGTCCTCACCGCGATCCGCGCCGGCGAGGTCCCCAAGCCCGGTCCGCACAAGATCCAGGGCATCGGCGCGGGGTTCAAGCCGGACGTCCTCGACCTCTCGCTCGTGGACGAGGTGGTGACGGTCTCGAACGACGAGGCGGTCGAGACCGCGCGCCGCCTCCACCGCGAGGAGGGCGTCACGAGCGGCATCTCCGGCGGTGCCGCCGTCGCCGCGGCGCTGAAGGTGGCGCAGCGGCCGGAGTCGCGCGGCAAGACGATCGTCGTGATCCTGCCCGACGCGGGCGAGCGCTACCTGTCGTCGGTCCTCTTCGAGGGCATCCCGGCCTGAGCCGGCGCGGAGACCGGGTCGCGGAGACGGGTCGCGAAGGCGTTCCCCTTCCGGGGGCTCTCCGGCGGGCCGCGTCCCGTGCGCCGGGGACGTACCGCGCGTCGCGCCGACGCGGAGTCGCGTCCGGAGCACCGGACGGGACGTTCCGCGGCCGCTCCCGTCCCGCGATCGAGGGTCGGGCCCGCCGAGCCCGTCCGACACTTGCGCAGTCGTCCCCACGACCCGGAACGCAGGACAGACGCAGCGTTCGGGAGCCCGTAGCGTGAGGTCGTCAACGGGCGGCCTACGCGCCGCGAGGAGCGCTGGACATGACGACCTTCGACGGGCAGTTCCTGGCTTCCCTGCTGATCCTGACGGTGCTCGCGGTCGGCGCGGTCGGGCGCGGCGTCCACGCGCTGAAGGCCCGCTCGCGCGTCGCCGTGGAGCCCGCGCCGCGCTCCGAGGAGCCTGCCGCGGGCCGCCGGGTCACCGCCTGATCGACGCGGGCGGCGCGACGGTGCCGCCGTCCTCGCTCGCAGGCGCGCCCGCCTGACGGTGGCGCGCGTCCGGGCGGACGATACTCACGACGCCCGGTCGACCCGTTCGCCGGCGGCACGAGCGCGCCACAGCCCGCCGCGCACGCCGGTTCGTGATCCCCCCGGTCACGGTGTGGCCGCTCCCATCACTCCCCTTCGTGGCGCAGCGCGCGCGGATCCGCGGATTCGCCGCGTTCGCTGCGCGTTCGCGCGTGGCCCGCGGCGTGCAGACCGTGCCGGCAGGACGCCGCGCCGGCCCAGGGCGTTCCACCAACCCGCCGGCAAACGAAGAGAGAGCCACCATGTTCACCCGAATCCTGTCGTCCACGCTCGCGGCCGCCGCCCTCGTCACCGCCGCGCCCGCGCTCGCCGCGGACGGCGCCGCGCCCGCGACGAGCCACGAGTGCAGCTGCTGCTCCGATCCGTCGGCGATGCGCCGGCACCACGAGGCCACGCGCGCGACGGACCGCGAGCAGGCGGCGCCGGCGAGCGCGAAGTCCGCGCCGCGCACCGGGGACGAGGACCCGTCCGTCCGCAACCAGTCGTTCGGCGGGTAGACGCCCGGGCGGGGGCGCCACCCCCAGGGGCCTCCTGCCCGGGAGACGGTCGCCGTATCTCGATCCGTCCCGACGCTCCGAGCCCGACCGGCATCCCGCCGCCGGCGGGCCCGGCGCGCGGGAGGATGGGCGGCGCGGAGCACCACGGAGGCGTGCATGAGCGAGCACCGGCACCCCCCGGAGCACGCGGGGCGAGGGCGTCACGCGGGTCACAGCACCGCGATGTTCCGGAACCGCTTCTGGATCGCGCTCGCGCTCACCCTCCCGACGGTCGTGTGGGGCCACATGCTCGCGTCCGTCACGGGCTGGCACGCGCCGGCCTTCCCGGGGTCGCGCTGGATCGGGCCCGCGCTCGGGACCGTGGTCTTCGGGTACGGCGGGGCCCCCTTCGTCCGCGGCGCCGCGAGGGAGCTCCGCTCCCGGCTGCCGGGGATGATGACGCTCATCGCCCTCGCCATCGGCGTCGCGTTCCTCTTCAGCGCGGCCGTGACCCTGGGGTACCCGGGGGATCCGCTGTGGGAGGAGCTCTCGACGCTCGTCACCGTGATGCTGCTCGGTCACTGGATCGAGATGCGATCGATCACCCAGGCGCAGGGCGCGCTGAAGGAGCTCGCGAAGCTCCTCCCCTCGACGGCGGTGCGGATCGAAGGGAGCGAGGAGCGGGAGGTTCCGCTCGCGGCGCTGCGGAGCGCGGACACCGTGCTCGTCCGGCCGGGCGCGCGGGTCCCCGCCGACGGGCGCGTCGCGTCCGGCGAGAGCACCGTGGACGAGTCCATGATCACCGGCGAGTCGCGCCCGCTGAAGAAGCGCGCCGGCGACCGCGTCGTGGCCGGCACGGTGAACGGGGCGGGATCGCTCCGGGTCGAGGTGACGGGGACGGGCGACTCGACCGCACTCGCGGGGATCATGCGGCTCGTCGAGGGCGCGCAGTCCTCCCGCTCCCGCGCCCAGGCGCTCGCGGATCGTGCGGCGTTCCTGCTGACCGTCGTCGCGATCGCCGCCGCGATCGTCACCGCGGTGGGGTGGGGCCTCGCCGGGGCGCCCGGCGCGTACCTCGTCGAGCGGGTCGTGACGGTGCTCGTCATCGCCTGTCCCCACGCGCTCGGCCTCGCGATCCCGCTCGTGATCGCCATCTCGACCACCCTCGGGGCGCGGTCGGGCCTGCTCGTCCGCGATCGCCGCGGCCTCGAGGAGGCGCGGGGGCTCACCACGGTCGTCTTCGACAAGACCGGGACGCTCACGCTCGGCGAGTACCGGGTCGTGGTCATCCGCACGGTGGCGGGCCTCGCCGAGGCGGACGCGCTCGCGCTGGCGGCCGCGGCGGAGCGCGACTCCGAGCACCCCGTCGCCCAGGCGATCGTTCGGACCGCGCGCGACCGGCGCCTGTCGCTCCCTCCCGTGGAGAGGTTCGAGGCAATCCCGGGGTACGGGGTGCGGGCGCGCGTGGACGGGCGGGAGCGGCTCGTCGGCGGGCCGAACCTCGTCCGGAAGCTCGAGCTCGCCCTGCCCGCCGAGCTCGAGACGCTCTCGCGAGAGGCGGCGGCGCGCGGGCAATCCGTGGTGTTCCTCGTCGACGGCGGCGCCGCCGTCGCGGCGTTCGCGGTCGCGGACGCAGTCCGGCCCGAGTCGAGGGAGGCTGTGGATCGCCTCCACGCGATGGGGCTCGAGGTCGCGATGCTCACGGGCGACTCGCGGCCGGTCGCCGAGGCCGTCGCGCGCGAGCTCGGGATCGACACCGTGCACGCCGAGGTGCTCCCCGGCCGGAAGGCGGAGGTCGTGGAGGCGCTCCGCCGCGCGGGGAAGCGGGTCGCGATGACGGGCGACGGCGTGAACGACGCGCCGGCGCTCGTCACGGCGGACGTCGGGATCGCGATGGGGGGCGGGACGGACGTGGCGGTGGAGGCCGGGGACATCGTCCTCGTCCGGAGCGATCCGAGGGACGTGCCGCGGATCATCGCGCTCAGCCGCGCCTCCTACCGGAAGATGGTCCAGAACCTCTGGTGGGCCGCGGGGTACAACATCGCGGCGATCCCGCTCGCCGCCGGCGTGCTCGCGAGGTGGGGAATCGTCCTCGCCCCGGCGGTGGGGGCGGTGCTCATGTCCGTCAGCACCGTCGTCGTCGCGCTGAACGCGCAGCTCCTCCGCCGGGCCCGATTGTGACGCGGTCGCTCGGGGTTCGCGCCGACCGGTGGGCCGTCCACTCGCTTCGATGGGGCGCGCCGAACCCGGGCGCGTCACCGCGGATCCAACGTACGCGCGCACGGCGCGGGCGGAGGTCGAACATGCGGATCCTCGGGGCAGGGATGCTGGCGGCGGCGGTGGCGGCGGTGTCCGGATGTGGCAACAGCGGCGGCCAGGCGGGCGGCGCGGTCACCCAGGCCGACGTGCAGGCCTACGCCACGCTCTCGCAGCAGGTCTCGTCCACCGCGTCGACCTACGGGACGGCCGAGAGTGCGACGATCGACGTCTCGAGCTGCGCCTCGACGCACGCCTCCTACGACAGGCAGGTCCGCCCGATGGTCGACGGCATGCGCTCGATGAGCGGCGAGATGGATCAGCAGATGGGCATGATGGGCCGCGGCGCGGACGGAGACATGTCGTGCGGCGCCGACGCGATGGCGGCGGAGCTCGACCACCACGACGCGGTCGCCTGCACCTCGACGGCGATGTCCGCGAACCACGCGGAGGCGACGCGCCATTCCTCCGCGATGACCGCCTGGGCGGGTCATCAGCTCGCCCGCGCCGACGAGATGGGCGGGATGATGGGGATGGGCGGGATGATGGGCACGACCCCCGGCGCGATGGGGTCCGGCGGCGGCATGATGGATCCCGGCGCCGCGACGACCACGATGACCTGTCACCGGAACGGCGACGGGACCTTCACGCTCGGCCCGTAGCCGTCGCCGGAGCGCGCCGGGCGAGGCCCGGATCGCAGAGGGTCTGATCGGGACCGCCGCGGCGCGCGCTGCGCCGCGACGGCCCTCGCCCGCTAGACGGGGGTGAGCTTCACCTTGGTGTCGTAGAACGACACGCTCCCGCCGACCTTGTCGATCAGGCAGGTGTTCTTGAGGTGCGGGTCGATCCACATCGCGGCGTTCGCGTGGACCCCGCCCTGCCGCTTCTCGGCCGCCTTGTAGAGCATCCCGTCGACGACGACGTCGGTCGCCCCGGAGCCCCACACGCCGTGGCCGAGCGTGAAGGACACGACGCCGGGGCGGAGGCCCTCGACGACGGCGACCTTTCCGATCATCGGCTTCTTCACCCCGTTCCCGAGGTCCCAGACGCCCTCCGGGTTCGTGGCGGAGCTCACCCTCACCTTCTGGCCGTCCTTGAGCTTCAGCCGCCGGGCGTCCTTCGCGCTCACGAAGATCGCGTTCTCCGGGATCGAGTCGGTGAGGTACGACTGCGTGATCGTCCGGGACTTCGTCATCCGGACGTCCTTGTGCGTGATGAGCTGGAGGTCGTACCCGTCCTCGAACGCCTTCATGTCCCTGCCGAGGGTGTCTGCGATCGGCACGTACCGGGCCGCGCCGAGGTAGTGCTTCCCGGTGAAGGCGTCCTTCGCCTTGGCGGTCTTCTCCTGGTACAGGTTCACGAGCCTGCCGTACTTGTTCGCGACGTGGTCGCCCTTGTACGAGGCCTCCTGCGTGTCGAAGCGCCCGCCGCGGGTCAGCACCGTCACGACCTTGCGCCAGCTCGGGCCTGCAATCTTCTCCCAGCGCGCCGCGTCGAAGACGCTCCTCGGGAGGTGGCGGCGCGACTCGAGGAACACCCGCACCTCCTCGTCCGAGGCGTCGGCGACGGGCTGCTTCCCGTCGGTCGCCACGTTGGCGACCTGGCGGACGTAGAAGTCGTCCGGGCGGGTGAGGTCCTGGCCCGGCGCGAACGCGTCCTTGCCGAACCCGGGCAGCCCGAGCCGCTCGGCGAGGGCGAGCCAGAGCGCCTCGTACGGAGATCGGCTGCTCCTCCCCGAAGACCCTCACGAGCTCGTTCGGGGACGCGATGACCGGGTTGCGGACCGGCTGCACCTTCACCGGCATGTTCGGGTGCGAGCCCTGCATCTCCCAGCGCTCGAGGAAGTGGAGGTCCGGGAAGACGTAGTCCGCGTACATCGTCGTCGGCCCGATCGTGATGTCGCTCGCGAAGTAGAGCGGGACGCGCTCGAGGTCCTGGAGGGCCCGGATGTTGGTCTGCCCCGCCGGGAGCGAGTACGTCGCCGCGGCCATGTACGAGAAGACGACCTTCGCCGGGTACGGGTAGGCGTCCTGGATGGACGGCAGGATCTCCTCGTACACGTCCGAGGAGAGCGGCCACCAGTTGCGCTTCGCCGGGTAGCCCGCCTTGAAGAGCGTCGACTCCTCGTACTTCGCGTCGTGGCGGATGACCGAGAGGCCGAACGCCTTCGGCGCCTTGGGCGTGAGCTTCTTCAGGTTGAACGGCTGCGCCTCGGTCTTCGTCCCGTCGGTGTTCCAGGTCGAGGCCGCGATCATCCCGCCCGTCCAGTCGAAGTTGCCGACCAGGACGTTCAGGTTCATGAGCGCGGAGATCGTTGTAGAAGCCGTTCGTGTGCTGGGCCGGGCCGCGGTGCACGTCGCACGGCGGCCTTCTTCCCGTGGGAGGTGAACTCCTTCGCGACGGCCTCGATCACCTTCGCCTCGACGCCGCAGAGCTCGGCGTACTGCGCGAGGGTCTTCTCGGCCGCGGCCTCCTTCATGAGCTGGAGGCCGCTCTTCACCTTCACGGGCCCCTTCTCCGACGGCAGCTCGGCCTCGACGAAGAGCTCGCCCTCGACCGCCTCCTTGTCGTCGTTCGGGTCGAAGGCGACCGGCTTGCCGTCCTTCATGACGACGAGGAAGTCGTAGCTCGACTCCTTCCCGTCCTTGTCCTTGCGCACCTCGGCCGGCCTGAGGCCGATCTCCGAGGCGCGGAGGAACGCGCCGGGCTCGCCGTCCTTGCCGAGCTTCACGAGCCACGCGCCGTTCGACCAGGTGGTCTCCTGGTCGGCCGCGGCGGCGGCCTTGTTCGCGTTCGAGAGGTACCTCGCGTCGAACCTGCCGCTCTCGAGGATCCAGCGGGTCATGCCCATCGCGAAGGCGGCGTCGGTGCCGGGCTTCACCGGGACCCAGCTCCCCGGCGCGCGCGAGGCGAGCTTCGAGTGCCGCGGGTCGATGACCGTGATCTTGAGCGAGCCGTCGACGAGCCGCTGGGTGACGCGCGGGGCCCGGTTCGACGGGCCGTAGTTCGCGTCGAAGAGGTTCGACCCGACGAACAGGACGTACTCGGAGTTCTCGGTGTCCGCCTGCCAGTAGAACTTCTGGCCGTCCTTGAAGCCCTGGCCGTCGTACTGCTCGCACATCGCCTTGCAGGCGAAGTAGAGCGAGCCCTGGCAGACGGTGGTGTGGCCGTGGGTGTTCACGGTGCCGAAGGCGTCCGTGAACCGCTTCGCGAAGTCGCTCCGGCCGCCCTTCTTCCGCCCCCAGAAGTAGACGAACTGGTTGTTCTTCGGCCCGAAGTCGGGGTGCTCCGGGTCGATGAGGGCCGAGAGGTTCGCGGCGTGCTTCGCCTTGAACTCCTCGACCGTCAGCTTCTTCTTCCGGATGGCCCCGACGTCCTCCGCCATCTCCGCGAAGACCTTCTGGTCGCGGAGGACGAGGACCTCCTTGAGCCCCGTCACGACGCGCCCCTCCTCGCCGGGGACGTGGCCGAAGAGCTTGCCGCCGTTCACGATCTCGTCCACCGCCTGGTCGAAGGGGATGGACGTCCACTTGTTCTCGCCGCGCTTCCCGGCCCGCTTCATCACCTTGCGGATCCGGTACGGGTCGTACGCGCCCTGGTGCGCGGCCTGGCCCTTCGGGCAGATGCCGCCGTCGATCCTCGCCGCGGTGGCGAGGTCCGTCGTCATCGGCAGGTGCGGCGCGAGGGTGAACGGGTTGTACGGGCTGCCGTCGATCTTCACGGCGACGCCGTCGAGCACCTTCACCTTGATGCCGCAGCCGGTGTTGCAGTTGAGGCAGGCGGTGTAGAGCGTGTTCTCGAGCCGGTTCAGCTGGTACAGCTCCGCCGGACCGAGCTCGCCGGCCTCGGCGCGGGCGATGAGGCCGAGGGGGCCGTCGAGCTGGGACGCGGCGAGCGCGCCGCACCCGGCGATGGCGCCCTGCTTCAGGAACTCGCGGCGAGAGGTGCCGTTCTGCTCAGCCATGGATGACCTCCAGCTTCTCGTTCGCGACGTAGTAGACGCGCGGCGCCGTGCCGGCCTTCTCCTTCAGGATCTGGAGCTTGTTCGCGCGCTTCACCTGGGCGATGAGGCTCTGCGGATCGCTCTCGTCGCCGAAGTAGCCCGCGCGACCGACGCAGGTGGTGATGCACTGCGGGAGCATCCCGTTCGCGAGCCGGTGGACGCAGAAGTGGCACTTGCGCGCGGCGCCCGCCGGCGAGCTGGCCTTGACGTCGCGCCGCCACGCGGCGAGGTACTC
This sequence comes from uncultured delta proteobacterium, assembly GCA_963739565.1. Classification (GTDB taxonomy): domain Bacteria; phylum Myxococcota; class Myxococcia; order Myxococcales; family Anaeromyxobacteraceae; genus Anaeromyxobacter. Next base: position 408,946 of record CAVUBF010000005.1, read on the forward strand.
GAACGACGGAGCGGTCTCGTACCTCTGGAGCTCGGGCGTGCCGTCGGAGTGGTAGGTGCCCGGGTCGACGGTGCGCGCGCCGTACGGGCACGCCTTCGTGCACTTCCCGCAGCCGATGCACTTGCGGTAGTCGATCGGCACGATCCCGGCGGCGACGCCCTTCGTCTCCTTCCACGTCGCCCGTCTCCCCTTCTCGGGACAGGCGCGGACGCAGGGGGGCTTGTCGCACTGCATGCAGGGGCGGGGCAGGAACGTGCGGGTGACGGCGGGGTACTTGCCGCGCTCGTAGTCGAAGACCGGACGGTACAGGACCTTCGGCGGGAGCTTGTTCTCGGAGACGCAGGCGACCGTGCAGGCGTGGCAGCCGACGCACTTGCGCACGTCGAGGAGCATCGCCCAGCGCCGCTTCTCCGGCGGCTTCTCCAGGGCGCGCACGAGGTCTTCGTGCATCGTGACGAGGACGTCCTTCTGCATGGTTCGCCTCCGGTCGGTCGGTCGAGAGCGCGCATCTTACACGCCCCGTGCGGGCCGGCCACATGCGCTATTTCGCCACGCTCCGCCCATCGCTTGCGCGGCTCTTCGAAGGAGCTGCTCCGGTCGTGGGCACGGGGTGTGCTCCGGTGAAGGCGCCCTTCTCGTGGCCGAGCATCTCTGCCTAGAACAGTCCCTCCGGGATCGCGGCCCGCGGAACGTGACCGCTCCCGTAGTCGGCCGCCGGGCGAACAACGTGCCGCACGGCGACAACCCCGTGGCCGTTCTAGCGATTTTGCTAGATCGCTCGTTGCCTATTCGTAATCGTCTGCGTGAAGCGGAAAGCCGCGGGCCCTACTCGCCCGTCTCACCGGCCGTACCGGTGTGAGACGAGGCCTTACCGAGCCCACCCGTGTACACACGGTATTGACCAACGGTGATCGCTCCGCTCGGTGAAGGCGCTTCGCGCCGCAATCTCATTTCCGATAGGGTACGCGGGGCCATGGACGGAATGGTCCGCCGAAGCGTCGGACGCTTCGGCTTCGGAGGAGGCAAACATGTCGACGTATAGATTCGCGTGCGCGCTCGCGGCGGCAGCAGCCCTGCTCGTCGGTCCGTCTGCATCCGCAAAGGACCGGCTGGTGATGGGGGTTCACCCATACAAACCTGCCGTCGAGCTGCACAAGATCTTCAAGCCCATCGCGGACCACGTCTCGCGCAAGCTGGGCATGCCAGTCGAGCTCCAGATCGGCAAGTCTTACGAGGACACGGCGGAGAAGCTGGCGAGTGGAACGTTCGACTTCTCGTTCATGGGCCCGAACACGTTCGCCAAGTACGGGCCCGTGCACCAGTTCAAGCCCCTCGTTCAGATCGTGAACGCCGGAAAGGGCAGCTTCTACGGCGTCATCGTCGTGAAGAAGGGGAGCCCGATCCGATCGGTGAAGGATCTGAAGGGGAGGTCGTTCGCGTTTGGAGACCGGAACTCGACGCTCACCCATGTGGTCCCGCTGTACATGATGATTCAACAGGACGTCCACCTCCGGGATCTGAAGAAGTTCGCGTTCCTGCCGGGGGCGCACGACAACCTGGCGCTCAACGTCTCCGCCGGGACCTTCGATGCGGCGGGCATGATGCCGGACATCGCCGGGAAATATCCGGAGCTCGAGGTCCTCGCGCAGACCCCGGTCCTTCCGGAGCACGTCTTCGCGGCGACCAGCTCCATGGACGCAGCGACGTTCAAGAAGATCCAGGACGCGCTCCTGTCGATGGATCTGCCCCTCATGAAGGGGATCAAGGGCTCGCTCACCGGCATGCAGAAGGTGAACGTCAAGGACTTCGACGGGCTGAGAAACATCCTCGAGGTGGCGGAGCGCGAACCCGAGAAGTGATCACGATCGTGGGCGTGCCGTGCGCGAGGTCGCGACGCATGGCCACCACGTTTCACGGCTGGGCGGATCGGCGCGTGCTTCGGCTCCCGCGCGAGCGCGCGCCGATCCCGCCTGGAGCTCGCGCAGGACCGGAAGCGGCAACGGCTTGTTGTCCCCTGTGTCGCCCGCGGCAGCGCCGCGCCCGGAGAAACCATGACGACCTCGCCCATTCGCAGCTGGCGGCTCGCGACGAAGGTGGTCGCCGGGAGCGTCGAGCTCGCCGAGCGGGCCGGCACCTTGCTCGAGCGGATCGTCCCATCGATCCAGCGCACGGCCGGGCTCGTGGGCGAGAATCTCGGCCGCGACCCGGAGGCAGACGTCCGGCGCGGAGGAGGTCGCGCGCGCCATCCAGCAGCTCGACGAGGTCGCGCGCCAGACGGCCACCTCGTCCGAGAGCCTCTCCGCGACCGCCGAGGAGCTCTCGGCGCAGGCTGACTCGCTCAACGGGGCGGTGTCCTTCTTCAGGACCGACGAGGCACCGATGCTCGGCGTCGGCGACGCGCATCGCGAGCGGCCTGCCGCGTGACTCGCTCCGCCGTGTACCGCCGGCCCGGATCGAGCAGTGGCCAGAACGGATGCCAACGGTAGAACCCGCCAATCCCTACGCGCGCAGCAACTCCTTGATCGCCTCCGGCGACAGCACGCGACCGAGGGACTTGACGGTGCCGTCGACGACCAGCGCCGGCGTGGAGAGCACGCGGAACTTCATGATCTCGCGAAGGTCCTCGACCTTCTCGACCGTCGCGACGAGCCCGAGCTCCGCGACCGCCCTCTCCGCGTTCGCGGTGAGCTGCTTGCACTTCGCGCACCCCGTGCCGAGCACCTGGATCCTCATCCCGCCTCCCTCACAGCACCGCGTTGAAGAGCCACCCCACGACCAGGATCCCGCTCGCGACGATGCCGACGAACGCCGCGATGAGCCGCGGCCGGAGCACCTTGCGGAGGATGATGACCTCCGGGAGCGACAGGCCGATCACGGCCATCATGAACGCGAGCACGGTCCCGAGGGCGGCGCCCTTGCCGAGCAGCGCCTCGACGATGGGGATGATCCCGGCGGCGTTCGAGTACATCGGGACGCCGATGGCGACCGCCGCCGGGACGGACCACCACGCGGACTTCCCCATGATCCCGGCGAGCAGCCCCTCCGGGACGTAGCCGTGGATCCCGGCGCCGACCGCGATGCCGGCGAGCACCCACGGCCACACCTTCCCGACGACGTCGCGGACCGCCTCGACGCCCTTCCCGACCCGGCCCGTGAAGCCGAGCGACTCGGATTCGTAGGTCGCCTTCGTCCTCATCGCCTCGTACACCCAGGGCTCGACGAAGCGCTCGAGCTTCATTCGCCCGAGGACGAACCCGGACACGATCGCGATGGTGAGGCCGGTGACGAGGTAGAGCGCGGCGACCTTCCAGCCGAACAGCCCGAAGAGGAGGACGAGGGCGACCTCGTTCACCATCGGCGCCGAGATCAGGAAGGACAGCGTCACGCCCAGGGGGATCCCGACCTCGACGAACCCGAGGAACAGCGGCACCGCCGAGCACGAGCAGAACGGGGTCACGACGCCGAGGAGCGCCGCGAGCACGTTGCCCACGGACTCGCGCCTTCCGGCGAGCAGGGCGCGGGTGCGCTCGGCCGTGAAGAAGGACTGGACGATGCCCACCCCGAACACGATCAGGACGAGCAGGAGCAGGACCTTCGGCGCGTCGTAGAGGAAGAAGGCGACGCTCTGGCCGAGGTGCGACTCGCGACCGAGGCCGAGGACGCGGAAGGCGAGGAGCTCCGACAGCGGGTGCACGACGGCGTAGGCGACCGTCCAGAGGCCGAGGCCCGCCGCGAGGAGCGCGAGCGTCCTCGCAGTCGACGCGCCGGACGAGCGCGCGGCGGGGGACGGGGGCGGCGGCGCCGGCTTGCTGCAGCACGCGCCTCCGTCGGCGGCGGGGGTCTCGATCACGGGGAGGCTCATCGAAGCTCCTGTTCGATCACGTCGCGCTCCAGATGAAGTAGACGCCGCCCAGCATCACGGCGATCCCCGCCACGGCCTTCGCGGCCACGACTGCGCGCGCCCCGACCTTCCATCCGAGCCACCGGTTCACCGACTGCAGGGACGTCCCGGCGAGGGCGATGGCGACCGCGTGCCCGACGCCGTACAGCGCGACGAGCAGGATCCCGTATGCAACCTCGCCTGCGCCGCCGGCGCGAAAGGCGATCCCGAGCAGCGGCGCCATGAACGCGAAGGTGCAGGGCCCGAGCGCCACGCCGAACACGAGCCCGAGGAGGAGCGCGCCGGTCGCGCCGCGGCGGCGGGTCTCGGCCGGCGCAGCGCCGATGGACGGGAGCGGCAGGATCCCGACGAGGTTCAGCCCGACCGCGAAGAACACGGCGGCGAGGATCCAGTTGCCCGCGCGCCCCACGTCCCCGAGCATCCGGCCGGCGGCCGCGGTCACCGCGCCGATGACGGCGATGCTTCCGAGGATGCCGACCGCGAACGCGGACGAGAGCCAGAGCGCGCGGCGCCCGGTCGGCAGCTCCGTCCCGCCGCTCATGTACGCGACGACGAGGGGGACGCTCGAGAGATGACACGGGCTCAGCGCGACGGAGAGGATCCCCCATGCGAACGCGGCCGCCGAGCGCGATCACGCCGCTCGCCGCGAAGGCCTCGCCGAACCGGGTGAGCAGGTCGCCCATGTCAGAGCTCCACGCCCAGGGCCTTCCACTGCGCGAGGATCTCCTCGCGCGACATGAACCCCTGATGACGCGCGAGCTCCCGGCCGTCGGCGGCGAAGAAGATCTGGGTGGGGATCATGTGAATGCGGTAGGGAGTCGCGTCGTCCGGCGCCTTCCACACGTCGATGAACTGGACATCGAGCCGGCCCGCGAAGTCCGTGCGGAGTTGGTCGAGGATCGGCGCCATGGCCTTGCATGGGATGCACTTCCCGGCACCGAGATCGACCAGCCGCGGACTCCGGGCGACCGGTGCGTTCGCAGCGGCTTCCGCTCGGCGCGGGGCAGGTTCGCGCTCCCGCCCACGGACCGCGGCGACGATGACGACCGCTGCTGCGAGCAGCCCGACGACGGCGACCTGACCTGACTGTTTCATCCGAACCCTCCTTCGAGGCCGGGCCGAGTATCGTAGATCCGCCCCGCCGTGTCATCGTGGCTTTACGATGAGCCCTCGCCGCCCGCCACCCTCTGCTCGCACCTCGGCGCACTCATTGACTGCACTCAACGCAGGACCGTTCTCTCCGGCGCCAAGCACGCCTCACGAGGTTCCTCATGAAGCGTGAGACCGTGAAAGAGGGGCGCGACAATCTGGCGCACCGCGCGCGCGAGCTTCTGGCGCCGTTCTCTCACCGCAGGAGCTTCCATCCCGGCGATCTCATCTTTCGCGAGGGCGACGACGCCGGGATGCTCGTAGCGATCGAGGCCGGGCGCGTGAAGATCTATCGGGTCCTTCCGAACGGGAACGCGGTAACGCTCTATCTCTTCGGCCCTGGTGACGTGTTCGGGTTCATGCCGTTCCTCGATGGCCGGCCGTATCCCGCGAGCGCTCAGGCGCTCGAGGGGGTCACGGCGCTCGTAATGCCCCGCTCGGCGCTGGTCGGCGCCTTCGAGCGCGATCCGAAGGTGGCGCTCGCGCTCGTCCAGCTCCTCGCAACGCGGCTTCGAGAGGCGTTCGACCGGATCGAGCGGTCCTCGGTCCCCGAGGCGCTTCCCCGCGTCGCTTCGGCGCTCGCGTCGCTCCTGCCGGACGAGGACGCCGGAGGGCTCGCGATCGTCGATCTCCCCGTCAGGGCCGGCGAGCTCGCGGCCGCCATCGGTGTGGCCCCGGAGAGCTTCTCGCGTGCGGTGACGAAGCTGGTCGGGTCCGGAGTGCTGCACAGGCTCGGACCGCGGCGCCTGCAGGTTCTCGACCCCGACCGGCTTCGCGCAGCGGCCATGGGGGTCGAGTCGCCCTGAACGACCCGGACCGAATCGAACACGCGTTGCCGCCGGTCAACGGACCCACGTCCCGAGACTCCTACGGTCCCTGCAGCGCCGCTCCCGGCGCCTGTTTCAGGAGAGACCGATGATCGAGCCCAAGGAGTTCCTCGAGGCTGGACAGCTGCTCCACGGCCACATGTGCCCCGCGATGCCGCTCGGCCTCCGCGCCGGCGCGGCCGCGATGAACGCGCTCGCCGTCGCGCGAGCGAAGGACAAGGACCTCGTGGCCATCGTCGAGCTCGGCGACGACCATTGCGCGCACTGCTTCGCCGACGGCGTGCAGATGATCACCGGCTGCACCTTCGGGAAGGGAAACATTCGCAAGGTCGCGTACGGAAAGTTCGGTCTGACGCTCGTCGAGCGCGGCACGGGCCGGGCGGTCCGCGTGGTCCCGCGCGCGCAGGCGCAGATGGCAATGAAGCAGACGAGGTTCTTCCAGGAGTACCGGATGAGAGGCGTCCCGGCGTCGAAGGTGCCGGACGAGGTCGTCGAGCCGCTCATCCAGCAGGTCATGACGGCGCCGCAGGAGGAGCTCCTCGTCGTGGGCGCCGAGTTCAGGACCGAGGTCGACAAGAAGCCGGAGACCTTCGCCACCCGCGTGTGCCAGGCCTGCGGTGAGATGGTGGTCGAGCGGTACATGCGCGTCGCCGCCGACAAGGTGGTCTGCATCCCCTGCTCCGAGCGGGCGGCGTAGCCGGGGGAGGCCGCCCGTGATCCTGCTCGTCGCCGGAGCGGTGACCTTCGGCCTCACGGCCGTCCTCACCATCGCCGGGGTCGGCGCCGCGTTCATCCTCATCCCGGTCTTCATCGCCCTCGGGATCGAGATCCACACGGCCATGGCGACCGCCCTTCTGCTGAACGCCGTCGCGTTAGGGGTCGCCTCGGTCCGGAACGCCCGCCGGGGCTTCATCGACTATCGCACCGGCCTGCCCATCCTGATCGTCGCGGCCGCACTGTCGCCGCTCGGAGCCTGGGTGAGCCAGAGGCTCGATCGTCCCACGCTCCTCGCGCTCTTCGTCCTGTTCCTGCTGTTCGCGGCCGCGATGATGCTCCGGCGATCCCCTGCCCTCCGCGCGGACCAGTCCTCGGCGAGCCGGACCGTACTCTTCGGCTCCGCGGTGGGCGCCGTCGCCGGGTTCGTCGGCGGCCTCCTCGGCGTGGGCGGCGGCAACATCATCGCCCCGGCGCTCGTCACCGCCGGCGTCGAGCCGCGCCGCGCCTCGGCGACGACGTCCTTCGCGGTGGTCTTCTCATCACTGGCCGGCTTCCTCGGCCACGCGTCGCTCTCCGGGATGGATCCCGCGGTCGTCGGGGTCACCGCCGCCGGCTCGGCAGCGGGCGCGCTCCTCGGCTCGTACCTCATGACGGACCGGCTGAAGGGGCCACAGGTGAGGACCGTGCTGGGCATCGTCCTCCTCGCAGTCGCCGTGAAGATCGGCTGGGGGCTCATCCCGTGACTGCCGGGTGAGCTGCGCGGCCGGCGGGTCGGGCGAGGGTGGCAGGTACCGCGGCGTTCGTCATCGCCGGTCGGCGCTGAGCAGGGCGGTGAGGATTGGCATCAACTCCGTGATCTCGTACGGCTTTCCCTCGATTGCACGGAAGCGCTTCCGATTGGAGTAAAGGACGAGCGGTAACCGAGCGTCCTCCGGATTGTTCGTCCCGTGCTCCAGGCCGTGGCCGGCGTGGTCGCTCGTGACGACGACGAGGAAGTCTCCCCGATGCTCTACCTCCTCGATGAGAGGCCCGACCTCAGCGTCTATCGATTCGGGCCTTCGCCAGGTACTCCGGGGAGAGCCAGCCGGACTCCATCCCGACGAACTCGAGCCCGCTCGCGTGCAGGAAGACGAACGCGGGGCGCTTCTCCTCGAGGAAGCGCCGCGCGCGGACAACGCCGTCGTCGGGAGCGAGAGCGTGCAGGTCAATCGCGGAGCTCGTGAGGTAACCGAGCTTCTCCTTCGCGTAGAAGAAGGCGGTTCGGTATCCGGCGTCCTTCGCCAGGTGAAACACGGTGCGGGACGTGACGGTCGGCTCGCCGGGAGCCCACGCGTTGTCGGTCTTTCCGCTCCGCTCCGGGGAGAGCCCGGTCACCATCGCCGTGTGCGCCACCAGCGTCTTCGGCGGACGCGTGCTCCTCCCCTGGAGCGTGTACTGACCGCGCGACATCATCCGGCGCAAGTGAGGCATGGCGGTGGCGGTGAGCGCGTCGGGGTGTAGCGCGTCGATCGACACGACGAGCACGGTCGCGGGCGGCGCGGCCTTCGCGCCTACTGATGCCAGGAGAAGAGGGGCGATGACGAGGGCACGGCGCACCCAGGTTTCGTCGCATTTCGACCGGCCGCGCTCATTGACTGCACTCAACGGATTTCGGATCGCCTCGACAACGCGCGCAGGGCACGGGGTGGGACCTCGGCGGACGGCAGTGGCCGCTCAGTCGGCGCGTCGGGTGTCCCGGTCTCACCGACCGACCGTCGGCAACCGTTTCAGCCCAGAAGCGACGGAGGCGGAGGGCGACCGTGCCGGCGCCCATTCCGGCCGATGACGCCGGCCATCCGCAGGAACGCGTAGACCAGCACCACCAGCGCCGTCGCGACGACCAGCATCAGCCCGAGCATTTCTTGTGGCGGACCAGCTTGCATACGCTGGCGATACCGCCGCACTTGACGGCGGGCACTGCCCGGCGGGGTCGCGTCCGGTGACATGTTGGTGTCCTCGAGCTCGCACGGCCGGCCGGACTTGCCCCGTCCGTACGTTCATCGTAGATATGCGATGCCATGGCTCCTCAGCTCAAGAAGGTACCGACATGCGGTCCCGCTCCGGAATCGAAGGAGGAGCCTGACCTTCGGCCGGTCGAGGGTCCCGAGGCCGACGAGGAGCTGGCGCTCCTCGCGAAGGCGGTCGGCCACCCCGCCCGCGTCCAGATCCTCCGCCTGCTCGTCCGCCGCGAGGCCTGCATCTGCGGCGACATCGTCGACGAGCTGCCGCTCGCCCAGTCGACCGTCTCGCAGCACCTCAAGGTGCTGAAGGAGGCGGGCCTCATCCGCGGCGAGATCGACGGCCCGCGCGTCTGCTACTGCGTCGAGCCCCGCGCCCTGCGGCGCCTCAAGGCGCTCGTCGGGAGCCTCTAGGACCATGATGCCGAAGCCACCCTCGTCGCGCCGCACCGCGAGGCGTCGCCCGCCGCCTCTCGTTCCTCGACCGCTACCTGACGCTCTGGATCTTCCTCGCCATGGGCGCCGGCGTCGCGCTCGGGTTCCTCGTGCCCGGCGTCGTCCCGGCGCTCGACCGGATGTCAGCGTCGGCACGACCTCGATCCCGATCGCCATCGGGCTCATCCTGATGATGTACCCGCCGCTCGCGAAGGTCCGCTACGAGGAGCTGCCGCGCGTCTTCCGCAACGGGAAGGTGCTCGGCGCTGTCGCTCGTCCAGAACTGGGTCGTCGGGCCCGATCCTGATGTTCGCGCTCGCGGTCATCTTCCTGCGCGACAAGCCCGAGTACATGGTCGGGCTCATCCTGATCGGCCTCGCGCGCTGCATCGCGATGGTCATCGTCTGGAACGACCTCGCGAAGGGCGACACCGAGTACTGCGCCGGCCTCGTCGCGTTCAACTCGATCTTCCAGGTGCTCTTCTTCTCGGTCTACGCCTGGGTCTTCATCACCGTGCTGCCGGGCTGGCTCGGGCTGCGAGGGCGCCGAGGTCCACATCACCATCGGCGAGATCGCGCAGAGCGTCTTCATCTACCTCGGCATCCCGTTCCTCGCCGGGCATCGCGAGCCGCTTCGGGCTGCGGGCGCTGAAGGGCGAGGACTGGTACCAGACAGGTCTTCGTCCCGCGGATCCGCCCGATCACGCTCGTCGCGCTGCTCTTCACGATCGTCGTGATGTTCTCGCTCAAGGGCGAGACCATCGTGCAGCTGCCGCTCGACGTGGTGCGCATCGCGATCCCGCTGCTCATCTACTTCGTGGTCATGTTCTTCGTGTCGTTCTTCATGAGCCGGAAGGTCGGCGCGACCTACGGGCAGACCGCGACGCTCTCCTTCACGGCCGCCTCGAACAACTTCGAGCTCGCCATCGCCGTGGCCGTCGCGACCTTCGGCATGCCACACGGCGCCGCGTTCGCCGCGGTCATCGGCCCGCTCGTCGAGGTGCCCGGTGCTGATCGGCCTGGTGAACGTCGCGCTCTGGCTCCGCGACCGGTACTTCCCGGGCGAGCAGACCCGAGCTCGAGAGCCTCAGGAACTGCGCCGGCGACTTCCCCGCGCCGCCGCCGGCCGGAGGCCGTGTGAGCGCCGGCGTGGGAGGCGCGAGGCGCGAGGAGCTCCGGGCGCTCGCGCCGCGCCACCTCCTCTTCCTCTGCGTCGCGAACTCGGCGCGGAGCCAGATGGCCGAGGGGATCGCGCGGGCGCTGGCGCCGCCCGGCGTGAAGGTCTCGTCGGCGGGGTCGCAGCCCTCGCGCGTGAACCCGCTCGCGGTCGAAGGCGCTGGGCGAGATCGGGATCGACATCGCGCGGCCAGCGGTCGAAGAGCGTGAACGACATCCCGCCCGGACGACGTGGACGCGGTCATCACGCTGTGCGCCGAGGAGGTCTGCCCGGTGTTCCTCGGGAAGGCGCGCCGCATCCACTGGGGGCTGCCCGATCCGGCGCACGCCCAGGGCGACGACGCCGCGCGCCTCGAGGCGTTCCGCCTGGTGAGGGACGAGCTCCGGCGGCGGCTCGCCGCCGTGTTCGCCCGGCCGGCGGGAGGGACGAGATGACCGCCCCTGCGGAGGCGCTGCGGAACCTCTACGCGAGCCACGCTCCCGCCATCCGGCGCTACCTCGCCCGCATCGTCGGAGAGGCCGACGCGGAGGACCTCGTCCACGACGTCTTCGAGCGCGCGCAGCGCGCCGCGACCCCGGCCGCCGAGGAGCTCGCAATCCCCTGGCTGTACCGCACCGCCAGGAACGCCGCGGTGGATCGCCTGCGCAGCCGCTCCGTGCGCGACCGCGAGGACGTGGTCGAGGCGGTCCGCGACGGCGCGGACTCCGGCGAGCTTCCCCCCGACGTCGAGCTCTCCCGGGCGCAGATGCGCTCGTGCATCCTGGAGCTCGTCGACCGTCTCGCCCCGAGCCACCGCGCAATCGTGCTCCTGTCGGAGCTGAGCGGTCTGAGCGACCAGGAGACGGCCGATGCGCTCGGCGTCACCCTGGGGGCCGCGAAATCCGCCTCCATCGGGCGCGGCGGTCGCTGCGCGAGCTGATGGAGTGCGAGTGCCGGACCTTCCGCGACGAGCGAAACGAGCTCGCGTGCGAGCCCACGGGCGCAGGGACGACGCCGGAAGCTGCGTGACCGTATCCTTCGCGCGGCCTCATCCGTCGTAGGGAGGTCGCACCCACCACTTCCGGAGAACCCCATGTCCAAGGTGCAGGTCTTCAATCCCCCGATGTGCTGCTCCACCGGCGTCTGCGGTCCCGAGGTCGACCCGGCGCTCGTCCGGTTCGCCGCCGACCTCGAGTGGCTCGCGTCGAACGGTGTCGAGGTGGAGCGGTTCAACCTGTCGAAGGAGCCCGCGGCGTTCGTCGGGAACCCCGTCGTGGCGGCGGCAATCCGCGGGCGCGACGACGGGCTCCCGCTGATCCTCGTCGACGGCAAGATCGTCTCGCAGGGCAGCTACCCGGCGCGCGAGGTGCTCGCCGAGCTCGCCGGCGTCGCCGCGCCGGCGAAGAGCATCTACAGCGAGGCGGTCCAGGAGCTCGTCGCGGTCGGTGCGGCGATCGCCTCGAACTGCGAGCCCTGCTTCCGGTACCACTTCGACAAGGCGCGGAAGCTCGGAGTCTCGAAGGAGGACATGGCGCGCGCGGTCACGACCGCGAAGATGGTGAAGGAGTCGCCGGCGCGTGCGGTCGTCGAGCTGGCGGAGAAGTACCTGGGGACGAAGATCGCGACCGGGGAGGGGCCGGACGCGTGTCGCCCGCCCGCGGACGTGGCGCCCGTCCCGCTCGGCGGAGCTGCGCCGGCTCCCAAGAAGTGCTGCTGAGGCCACGGATGGATCTCGTCCGGCTCGCCACGCGTCACCTCTTCTTCACCGGGAAGGGCGGCGTCGGGAAGACGTCCGTCGCCTGCGCGACCGCGGTCGGCCTCGCCGACGCGGGGAAGCGTGTCCTCATCGTCTCGACCGACCCCGCCTCCAACCTCGACGAGGTGCTCGCGGTCCGGCTCGGCAGCCGGCCGACGCTCGTGCCGGGCGCGTCCGGGCTGTCCGCGCTCAACCTCGATCCGGAGGCGGCGGCCCTCGCGTACCGCGAGCGCGTCGTCGGCCCCTACCGGGAGCTCCTGCCCGCAGCGGCGGTGCGGAGCATGGAGGAGCAGCTCTCGGGCGCGTGCACCGTCGAGATCGCCGCGTTCGACGAGTTCGCGCGCCTCGCTCGGCGATCCCGCCGCCACCGCGGAGTTCGACCACGTCCTCTTCGACACCGCACCGACCGGGCACACGCTGAGGCTCCTGACGCTTCCCTCGGCATGGACCGGCTTCGTCGAGCAGAGCGCCTTCGGAACGAGCTGCCTCGGACCGCTCGCCGGGCTCGAGAAGCAACGGACCCTGTACGAAGCCACCATGAAGGCGCTCTCGGACGCGACCCGCACGACGATGGTGCTCGTCACCCGCCCGGAGCCCTCCGCGCTCGCGGAAGCGGCCCGGACGAGCGCGGAGCTCGGGGCGCTCGGTGTTCGCAACCAGCGGCTCGTCGTGAACGCGGTGTTCGAGGCGCGGAGCGACGATCCGATCGCCGTGGCTCTCGACCAGCGCGGGCGCGCAGCGCTGTCCGGCATGCCGGACGGGCTCCGCTCCCTGCCTCGCACCTCCCTGCCGCTCCGCCCCGAGGCGCTGCTCGGCGTCGAGGCGCTCCGCCGGATCGACACGCCCATGCGCGTCGGGACCGCGATCTCCGAGCCGCCGGCGCCGATGCCGGGGCTGTCCCAGCTCGTGGATGCGCTCGCGCCTTGTCCCCGGACCTCCACCGCCCCGCGGAGCGGGGCCGGGGAGGGGGCGACGCCTCGTGGCGTCGTGCTGGCGATGGGAAAGGGCGGAGTCGGGAAGACGACCGTCGCCGCGGCGATCGCGGTCGCGCTCGCGCGGCGCGGCCTCCGCGTCCGTCTCAGCACCACCGACCCCGCCGCGCACGTCGCCGACGCCGTTGGTACGCCGCCGCCGGGGCTCACGGTGAGCCGCATCGACCCTGCCGCCGAGACCCGCGAGTACACCGCCGAGGTGCTGGCGTCGGTCGGCCCGCAGCTCGACGAGAAGGGCCGGGCGCTGCTCGAGGAGGATCTCCGGTCTCCCTGCACGGAGGAGGTCGCGGTCTTCCGCGCCTTCGCGCGCACGGTCGCCGAGGGCAACGACGGGATCGTCGTGCTCGACACCGCGCCGACGGGCCACACGATCCTGCTCCTCGACGCGGCCGAGTCGTACCACCGCGAGGTGCTGCGCCAGGGAAGCCGCATGCCCGAGCCGGTCCGGCAGCTGCTCCCGCGACTGCGTGACCCCGCCTTCGCCCGCGTGCTGATCGTGACCTTGCCGGAGGCGACCCCCGTGCACGAGGGTCGCGCGCTCGAGGCGGACCTGGCGCGCGCGGGGATCACGCCGTTCGCGTGGGTCGTCAACCAGAGCCTCACCCCCGTCGCCACTCGAGACCCCGTGCTCGCTGCACGCCGGGCCGCGGAGCGCAGGTACCTCGACGAGGTCGAGTCCGTAGCGAGGACGGTGGCCGTCGTCCCGTGGGTTCCCGAGCCGCCTCGGGGAGCGGAGGCGCTCTCGAGGCTCGCGGGCGCGTCGGCGCAGGAGCCCGTCGGGGGGAGCGCGCGATGACGATCGGAACGCAGCTCGACCGGACGCTCCACCTCGTCCTCGAGACGTTCGTGGAGCGGGGATACGCGCCGCACTACACGGAGATCGCGGCGCGGTTCGGGGTCGGACCGGAGGAAGGGAAGAAGCTCGTCCACGACCTGGCGGCGACGGGGCTGCCGGTGTGGCTCTACCCCGGCACCGACCTGATCGCCTCGTGCGCCCCCTTCAACAATCAGCCCACCCAGTACCGCCTCAGCGTCGACGGCCGGGCCGGCTGGTTCGGGCAGTGCGGCTTCGAATCCCTGGCAGCCTGCTGGGCGTTCCCCGGCAAGGCGCTGCAGATCGACTCGCCGTGCCTCGACTGCGGGGAGCCCCTCCGCGTCGTGGTGCGCGACGGGGTCATCGACCATAGGGAGCCCGAACGATCGTCGCCTACGTCGACCTCCCCCTCCGCGAGTGGGCGAAGGACTGGCCGTTCACGTGAAGCCGGATCCACCTCTTCCGGTCGGGAGAGCACGCGCGGCGCTGGTCGGGGTTCCGGGCAGGGACCGAGGAGGCCATCCTCCCGCTCTCCTCCGTCATGTCCATCCTGAGCACGCCTCGGCACACGGCGAAGCTGAGCGGTCACTACCTGTCTTCTGCTCCGGAATACGCGCCGACGTTCTTCGCGCGGGTCCGGGACGTCACGCGCAACTCGCCCTTCTGGGACCCTCAACGCAAGTAGGCGCGGACCAGCGCGGTGGCCCCAGTGGTCCGGCTTGGGCTTCCGCGAAGTCCCGTTCAACCCGGCTGCAATCCGGGCACGGGCTCCCAGCTCGGACACAGGTACGCGTCCGCCTGGACGACGCTCCGCCACATGCTCGAGGTCCGGTGCGTCACGACGAAGGCGTTCCCGCCCATGCGCGCGGCCCGCCCGCGGACCGTCTCGATGGCCTGGAGCTCGTTCTCCGCGACGCTGCCGGCGTTCGCGTGCGAGCCCTCGACGTCGCCCAGCAGCCGGCAGCGCGCCGTCCGATCCGGCTCGAGCTGCAGCACGGGCGCGGGCGCGGGCAGGCCCCGGCCCCGGCGCCGGCGCGGTCGCGCAGCCGACCGCGCCGACGACGGCGAGCGTCGCGAGCGCGACCCGCGCGCGCTGGGCGCCGGACGCGCTCACGTGGCGAGGGTGGCCTTCACGCTCGCGCGGGCGGACATCGACGCCGCGAACCGCGCCAGGGCCGGATGCCGGCCGCGCCAGTCGCGCTCCGGCTGTCGGAGGTCGAGGTACAGGAGCGCGCTCACGAGCGCGAGGTCGCCGAGCGTGAGCGCCTCGCCCTCGCACCACGCGCCTCCGAGCCGAGCCGCCGCGTGCTCCAGGGCGCGGCCAATGGCGGCGCCGTGGAGCGCGAGGGTGCCGGGGTCCTGGTGGGCCGCGGGGCGCAGCGACTCGACGCGCATCACGACCGCCGAGTCGGCGATGCCGTCCGCGAGCGCCTCCCACCGCCTCACCCGCATCCGGGCCAGCGGATCGGCGCGCGGGACGAGGATGGGGTCGTCGTTCAGCGTGTCGGCGTACTCGCAGATGACCGGCGAGTCGAAGACGCAGGTCCCGTCGTCGAGGAGGAGCGCCGGGATCCGCCCGAGCGGGTTCACCCTGGGGACCTGGCTGCCGGGCTCGCGCGGCGGATCGACGATCCACTCGTGCGGGATCCCCTTCTCGAGGAGGACCAGGCGCGCCTTGCGGGCGTAGGGGCTCGTCGTCGACCCGAGGAGCTTCATCTCGCCTACTCCTTCTTCTTCAGCTTGCCCTCGTTCTCGCGGATGAAGGCCCGGAGGTCGTCCGCCAGGTCGAGGAGCTTCAGCCACTGCTCCATGTACAGCGTCACCGGGAACCGGCCGAGGCCGTAGACCGACACGGCGCCCTTCTCGCTCACCTTCAGCGAGATGCCCCTGCTCCCGCGCGCCTTGAGGGTCGCGTTCTCCGCCTTGAGCTTCTCGAGCTCCGCCTTCAGCTCCTCTTCGGTGGGCACGGGGGTCTCCTTCGTGGGCCGGCGTGGAGCCACGAACGCTACCACGCGGACCGGACGCCGGCGTTCCGCGTCGAGGGTGCTCCGGCGCGCCGGCCGCACGTCCGGCCTCCCGCCACCAGGGGCCCGGACGGTCCGCGGGGGGGTGCCCGGGTGCCGCGCGATGCTTCAGTTGTTACATCGGGAACACAGTTGAGCGTACCCCGCCCACGAAAGGACGCGCCGCCCCGGCCCGAGAGGCGCTGGATGCTGCTCATCCACCAGATCCCGCCGGCGCCCGCGTACCTGCGGGTGAAGATCGGCCGGCACCTCGCCCGGCATCGGCGCGGTGCCGATCAAGAACTCGGTCTATGCCCTGCCGCTCGACGACGAGACCCAGGAGGACTTCCAGTGGGTCCTCCGGCGAGATCGTGAAGGGGGGCGGCGACGCGTCGATCGTCGAGGCGCGCTTCATCGACGGCCTCTCGGACGAGCAGCTGATCGCGACTGTTCCAGGGGGCGCGCGAGGCCGACTACCGCGAGCTCGCCGAGCAGGCGCGCGCGGCGAGCGCGGCGCTCCCGCGGCGCGGGCCGGTGCCCGCCGAGCCGCCGCGTCGAGGTCGCGAGGCAGCTCGCGCGCCTCCGGCAGCGCGCGAGCGAGCTCGCCGGCATCGACTTCTTCGGAGCGCCCGGGCGCGAGGTGGTGGAGGGGCTCGCTGTCCGGAATGGAGGCGCGCATGCGAACCGTCGGAGGAATCGGAGCCGGCGAGCCCGCCGCCTGGAGCTCGCCCGGTACCGCGGGCGGACCTGGGTGACGCGCACCGGGATCAAGGTGGACCGGATGGCGAGCGCCTGGCTCATCCGGAGGTTCATCGACCCGGAGGCGCGCTTCAAGTTCGTCCCGGCGAAGGGCTACCGTCCCGCGCCGGGCGAGCTGCGCTTCGACATGTTCGAGGCGGAGTTCACGCACGAGGGCGAGCTGTGCACCTTCGAGGTCCTGGTCCGGCGGTTCGGCCTCCCGGACCCTGCGCTCCGCGCCATCGCCGAGATCGTCCACGACATCGACGTGAAGGACGCGAAGTACGGCCGCGAGGAGGCCGCCGGCATCGGCCAGCTCGTCGCCGGGATCGCCGCGGCCCACGCGGACGACGAGGCCCGCCTCGCGCGCGGCGCTCGGCCCTCTTCGACGACCTCTACGCGGTCCACGGCGGGGCGACGAAGCACTGAGCGCCCCGCGCCCGGGAAGAGCGTCATGCGTGCCCTCGTCGTCCTCGGCCTGAGCTCCGCCGCGATCCTCGCGGGCGCGGTCGCGGCCCCGCAGGACCTCGGCCCGGCGCGCTGGGACTTCCAGGCCGACGCGCTGGACGCGCCGCCGGCGGGGTTCTCCTTCGCCCGGACCGGCCAGGGCCGCGAGGGCCGGTGGATCGTCATTCGGGATCCGACCGCTCCCGCGGGCGACCACGTCCTCGCCCAGCTCGACCCGGACGACACCGACTACCGTTTCCCCGTCGCGGTGGCGGACGGACCCGCGCCGAGGGACGTGCGGGTCGAGGTGCGCTGCAAGCCGGTCAGCGGAAGGACCGACGAGGCGTGCGGCCTCGTCTTCCGCTACCGCGACGCGGACGACTACTACGTGGCGCGCGCGAACGCGCTCGAGGACAACGTCAACCTGTACCGGGTGGTGAAGGGCCGGCGGCAGCCAGCTCCAGGGCTGGAGCGGCAAGGTCGCGGCGAACGCGTGGCACACCCTCGCGGTGGAGGCGCGCGGCGAGGACCTGCCGGTGTTCTGGGAGGGGCAAGCCGATCCTCGACGCGAGGGACGCCACGTTCCCGGACGCCGGCAGGGTCGGCGTCTGGACGAAGGCCGACTCCGTCACCTACTTCGACGCGCTCGTCGCGTCGCCGCTCAGGTAGGGACCGGGTGCGGCCGTGAGCGACGCCGTGGAGCACCCACCTCGCGGAGAACCGGCGGGCCAGGTCTCGACGTCCGAGCTCTTCTGGTACTTCCTCAAGCTCGGCTGGCTCGCCTTCGGCGGTCCCGTCGGCCAGATCGGCCTCATGCACCTCCAGATGGTGGAGCGGCAAGGGTGGATCGGCGAGGACGAGTTCGTCCGCGCGCTGAACTTCTGCCACCTGCTCCCCGGCCCGGAGGCGCTCCAGCTCGCGATCTACGTCGGGTACAAGAAGGGCGGCTACCGGGGCGGGATCCTCGCCGGCGTGCTGTTCATCCTGCCCGGCTACCTCACGCTCACCGCGCTCGCCTGGATCTACGTCCACTACGGGACGACGCCTCAGGTGCTGGGCGTGCTCTGGGGCTTCCGCCCGGTGGGGCTCGCGCTGCTCCTCGCGGCCCTCGTGCCGGATCTCCCGCGCCGCGCTGAAGGGCGTCTTCCCGGTGGTGCTCGCCGCCGCGGCGTTCGTCGCCTTCTACTTCGCCCGGCTGCCCTTCGTCCTCGTGCTCCTCGCGTGCGGGCTCGCGTTCATCGCCTGGCGGCGCCTGGGGCCGAGGTCGAGGGCGGCGACCGCCGCGGCGGCCGCGCTCCTGCTCGCGGCGCGCGCCGGCGCCGCCGAGTCGACGGCGAGCCGCGCCTTCGACATCTCGTGGTTCTTCCTGAAGGTGGGGCTCTTCTCGTTCGGAGGCGCGTACGCGGTGCTCCCGTACATCCGCGAGGGTGCGGTCGCGACCTACGGGTGGATCAGCGATCGCCAGATGATCGACGCGCTCGCGCTGGGCGAGACGACGCCCGGCCCGCTCATCTCGATCGGCATCTTCGTCGGGTTCCTCGCCGGGCACGGCGCCCGGCGCGCCGTGGCTCGGGCGCGATCCCTGTCGACGTTCTGGCTCTTCCTCCCGTCGTTCGTCTTCGTGCTCGCCGCGGCCCGCTACATGGACTGGCTCACCTCGCGGCCCGGGCTGAAGGAGTTCCTGAGGGGCATCACCTCGGGCGTCGTGGGGCTCATCTTCTCGATCTCGATCCCCCTCGCGAAGGTCGCGTTCATGCCGCGGCGGGCGCATCGACTGGCTCACGGTCGTGCTCGGGCTCGCCGCGTTCGCGACGCTCACCTTCTGGAAGTGGCGCCTGAACGTCGTCGCGGTCGTGCTCGGCGGCGGCGTGCTCGGCCTGCTGCGCGCCTTCGCTCCCGCGCTGTTCGGAGGACCCCTGTCGTGACTCGGCGATGCGAGGCCGCGCCGATCCTGCCTCCTCCCCCTCCCCCCCCCCCCCCCCCCCCCCCCCCCCCCCCTCCCCCCGCCCTCCCTCACCCCGCGCGGCCGCCGTCCCGCGCGCCGTCCGCCGGCGCGCCGCTGCGTACATCGCGTCGATGACGGCCCGGTACTTCTGCTCCACGAAACGGCGCTTGATCTTGAGGGTGGGGGTCAGCTCGCCGCCGGCTTGCGTGAACTCGTTCGGCATGAGGGTGAACCGCTTGATCTGCTCGTAGCGTGCGAGGTGCTCGTTCACGGCGTGGATGCGCCGCTTCGTAGAAGCGCGAGGATCTCCGGCCGCGTCACGAGCTCCTCCCGGGATGCGAAGGGGATGCCGTTCTCCTTGGCGTGCTGCTCCAGCGACCGGGAAGGCCGGAACGACGAGGGCGCTCACGTAGTTGCGCCTGTCGCCGAGGACCGCGACGTGCTCGAAGTAGGGGTCGCTCGCCGAACATGCGCCTCGATGTGCTGGGGCGCGACGTTCTTCCCCTGCGACGTGATGATCATGTCCTTGATGCGGTCGGTGATCCGCAGGAAGCCGTCCTCGTCGAACTCGCCCACGTCGCCGGTCTTGAACCAGCCGTCCTCGAAGGCCGCGGCCGTCTCCGCAGGCTTGCGGTGGTAGCCCTTCATGACGTTGCCGCCGCGGGCGAGGATCTCGCCGCTCGTCGGCGATGCGGAGTCGCAGTCCAGGACCGGACGGCCGACGGTGCCGAACTGAACGCGCCCGGCGCGTTGCAGGTCAGCATGGGCGAGGTCTCGGTGAGGCCGTAGCCCTGGCAGATCGAGGAGGCCGGCGGAGAAGAAGAACTCCTCGACGTCCCTCGAGAGCGGCGCGCCGCCGGCAGGAGAAGAAGTTCTTCGCGCCGCCGACGACGTCGCGGATCTTCGAGAGCACCAGCGCGTCGGCGAGCCGGTGCCGGCAGCGCGAGCAGCAGGCCGACCGGCCTCCGCTCCTTCCGGCGGTACTGGGGCTCCTTGCCGACGCCCATGGCCCACCGGAAGAGCGCCCGCCTGGCGGCGGAGGACTTCGCGGCGCGGTCCAGGACGGCGGCGCAGATCTTCTCGTAGAGCCGGGGGACGCTCACCATCGCGGTCGGCTTGACCTCGGGCATGCAGGCGACGACGTCGCTTGCGGGTCCGCGAGGTAGTCGTTCGCCGCGCCCTGCCGGAAGACGTAGTACGACCAGGTCCGCTCGTAGGCGTGGCTCAGGGGCAGGAAGCAGAGGCTCCGGTCGTCGGGGCCCGAGGTCGAAGCGCTCGTCGATGGCCCGGAACTGGTGGAAGAAGTTGGCGTGGGTGAGGACGGCGCCCTTCGGATCGCCGGTGGTGCCCGAGGTGTAGATGAGCGTCGCGACGTCGTCGTTCGTCGCCGACGCGAGGCGCCCTCCAGCTCGGCGTCGCGGGTCGAGGCGGCGCCCGTGCGCGAGCGAAGTCGTCGAAGGAGAGGCGCCGGGACCCGAGAGCCGCGTCGCCGGGTCGAAGGCGACCACCTGCTGGAGCGCGGGGTGTCGGCCTGGAACGACGTGACCTTCGCGTACTGAATCCTGATCGCCGACGAAGACGAGCTTGAGCCCCGCGTCGAGCGCGATGTACTGCGCCTGGCTCGCGGTGTTCGTGGCGTAGATGGGGACCGAGACGGCCCTCACGCTCAGGATGGCGAAGTCCGCGATGGACCACTCCGGCGCGTTCCGGGCGAACACGCCGACCATGTCGCCGGGCTGGATGCCGGACTCGAGCGAGCGCCTTCGCGACCGACCGGACCCGCTCGCCCAGCTCGGCGTAGGAGATCGACCTCCACGCGCCGGCGTCCTTGTGGGACATGGCGGTCCGCGCGCCGTGCGCGCGGACGCTGTCGCGGATCATCGACGCGAGGTGGTCCTTGGCCATGCGGTCACCGCGGCTGCCGTGGTGACAGCGTCGGCGCGACCCTCGTCGCGGTGCAAGCGGCCTGAAGGGGTTCCGGACGGGCGCGGCAAGGCGCCGTCCGTCCGGGGGCGTCAGGAGGTCGCGGTCAGCATCCGCCCGAGCGTCTCGGCCTTGTCGAGCAGCGCGCGCAGCTCGGGGGACGGATCGCGGGTCCGGTCCCCGTGGCGCACGGCGCGGCGCACCGCGCTGACGGCCTGCGCGAACGCGAGGTTTCCGGTCCCGCGCACCTCGAGCAGCTCGTCGAGCTTGCGGATCCGGCCCTTCAGTTCCTTGAAATTGTCGTTCATGGTGAGCTCCGGACGCGGCGCTTCGAGGTCGCCGTGACCTGTAGGAAGCACTCGACGTCGACGAAATCCTTGGCGCCGTGCCGCCCGAGCTCCTCGAGGAGCTGGGTGTACAGCGCGCGCACGGGGGCGTAGGTGGCCCAGGCCGGGGAGGCGTCGTCGCCGACCTCGCAGCCGAGCCGCGCGGCGGCCTCGAAGGTGACCTTGGGCCGGAGGAGCACGTGGCGCCCCGGCGAAGCGATGAACGGGAAGAGCGTCGCCACGAGCCACTGCCGGGGCGGCTCCACCGGCAGCGCGCGGGCCGCGACGAAGAGCTTCTCGAACCGCGCGCGCCCGGGCGACGGGACGGAGAGCAGCTCGAAGAGTGCAGTGAGGAAAGACCGCGTGACGTCCTCGTTCAGAACGCCTCGCGCACCACGCCCGCGTCGAGCTGCAGCGAGGTGATCGCCCGCTCGACCTTCAGCGCGCGCTTCGTGAGCTCGTCGAGGTCGTCCGCGGCGAGCAGCCGTCGGGCCTCGCCTTCCTCGAACGCCAGCCCCCATGCGTCGCGGGCCGCGCGCCACCGCGGCGCGCGGGCGTTCTTGCCGCGGACGTACGCCGCGCCGCCGAACCCGCCCGGGAAGCTCGTGAGGAACTGCGTGACCGCCTCGTCGTGCGTGAGCCAGTTCGCGCGGAGGGCGTAGCGGCCCACCTTCTGGTCGAGCGTGAACGCGGTGAGCCCCTCGAGCCAGGTGTTCCGCTCGACCTCGCCGGTGCGGAGGAGCACCCGCGCCGCCGGGAGCCGGAGCTTGGCCGCGAACCGCTTGTCGCTGTCCGGGAAGAACACGTGCACCGCGTTCACCTCGACGGCGACGACCTTCCCGAGGCCGAGAGTCGCGTGCTGTACCAGCATCCCGTTCTGGAGATCGGCCATGGCCGCCCTTTCGACATGAGGCGACCGATCGAGAAAAACACGAGCGGAAGCGGTGGATCCCTCTTGTACTCCGTTCTGCGCGCCGGCGAAACCGCCCCTTTCGTCCACTCTGCCCAGGCAGGCGAGCGCCCGGGCATCGCCGCTCCTCCCCGCCAGCCTCCGGGGCGAGGCTCGAGGGAGGGCTCGGCCGACCTCGCGCGCTCATGCGGCGGTCGCTGGACGGCCTCTCGGTGCGTGCGAATGACCGAGCGCCCCTGCGCGTTCGCCTCTATATATGGAGAGACCTCCATGGGCTGTTCGCGCGATCCCCGCCCGAACTGCCTCTCGGGCCGGAGTCCGATGTGACGGAGCGCGGCGACCGTGGTGTGGCGACGCCGTCGACGCCCCCCGAGCGCGAGACGAGGTTGCGCTTGCGGCTTCCAGCGCACGTACCGTGAGCACCTCACGGGCGGAGGAGATTCGATGAGCGACGCGTACTCAGGAGATCAAGGTCCGCACCCACGTCGTGGGCATCGAGCGCCTCGAGAAGCTCCGCTGGCGCGTGACGGTCGACGGCCGGCCCCTGTTCACGTTCTGCTCCGAGGCGCGGGCACGCGACGCCGGACGGCTCGAGGCCCGCCGGCTCGACTTCGTCGCGTCCGACGCCGCGCGTCGCCGGCGCACGGATCCGTGAACTCCGGGTACCCGACCCGATGAGCCGGGCAATCCATCCGGGGCGATGCGCGCGAGCGTGCCCGCCCCCACCTCCAGGGTGGCAGCCTGCGCCGGGGCACACCGCCCCTCACCGCCCGCTCCCAGGGAGAGCCCTTGATGGAAGCGCCGGTGCACTTCTACGACACGCGCCTGCACGGCATCCCGTGCGGTGCCACCGGACCCGAGCTGCGCTCGACGAAGCACGCGCGCGCGGTCACCTGCAAGTCGTGCCTCCAGGCGCTCCGCGACAAGCCGCCGGGCGAGAAGGCGAACGTCTCGGAGGCGACTGGCGCGTAACACGCCGCGTCGCGGCATCGGGAACCCTCACGGTGGTTGCAAGTGTTACGGTGGGCGCCACTTTGCGCCTGGCCGGAGCCGGCGCCGTGCAGACGGGAGCCTCACGTGACACCAGGTAGCGGCAGCACCCTCGGCTCCCGCAGTCCCTCCCCGCCCGGCGCTCCGCTTCCCCGCATCATCCAGGGCGGGATGGGCGTCGGCGTCTCCGACTGGCGGCTCGCCCGCGCCGTCTCGCGGCTCGGCCAGCTGGGCGTGGTCTCGGGCACCGCGATCGACACGGTGCTGGCGCGGCGGCTCCAGGAGGGCGACGCCGGCGGCCACATGCGCCGCGCGATGGCGCGGTTCCCGATCCCCGGCGTCGCCGAGGACGCGCTGGAGCGCTACTTCCGCCCCGACGGGCCGCCGCGCCGGGCAGCGCCGTATCGCCTGCTGCCGATGTACACGCAGCGCGTCTCGCTGCGCCCGCGAGCAGTTCACGATCCTCGCGGCGTTCGTCGAGGTCGATCCTCGCGCAAGGAGGGCCACGACGGCGCCGGTCGGCATCAACCTGCTGACCAAGATCCAGATGCCGAACCTCGCCGCGCTCTACGGCGCGATGCTCGCCGGCGTGGACTACGTGCTCATGGGCGCCGGCATCCCGCGCGAGATCCCGGCGGCGCTCGACGCGCTGGCGCAGCACCAGCCGGCGCAGCTGCGGCTCGACGTCGAGGGCCGCCGCGCCGGCGGCAGTCGAGTACCTGCGCTTCGATCCGGCCGTCACTGGCACGGCGCCCGCCGCCCGCGCTCGCGCCCGCGCTTCCTGCCATCGTCGCGAGCAACATCGCTCGCGACCGTCGCTGGCGCGAAGGCGACCGGGCGCGTCGACGGCTTCGTCATCGAGGGCCCCACGGCCGGCGGGCACAACGCGCCGCCGCGCGGCGAGGCGCCGTCGCAACGAGCGCGGCGAGCCGCGTCTACGGCGACGCGCGACGTGGTCGACCTCGCGAAGATGCGCGAGCTCGGCCTGCCGTTCTGGCTCGCCGGCGGCGCGGGCCGGCCCGAGCGGCTGCGACGAGGCGCTCGCGGCCGGCGCCGCCGGCATCCAGGTCGGGACGCTCTTCGCCTACTGCGACGAGTCGGGGATCGCCGACGCGCTCAAGCGCTCGGTGCTCGCGGCGCGTCGCGCGCGGCGACGGTCGACGTCCGCACCGACCCGCGCGCCTCGCCCACCGGGTATCCCGTTCAAGGTGGTCGAGCTGGACGGGCAATCCGGCCGCCGGCGTCGTCAGCGCGAGCGCGTCTGCGACCTCGGCTACCTGCGCGTCGCCTACCGGCGCGGCGGACGGCACGATCGGCTACCGCTGCGCGAGCGAGCCCGAGGACAGTACGTGCGCGAAGGGCGGCGCGCCGAGGAGACCGCCGGGCCGCCAGTGCCTCTGCAACGCGCTGCTCGCCGACGATCGGCCTCGGGCAGCTGCGCGAGGGCGGCGTGGTCGAGCCGCCGCTCATCACGAGCGGCGACGACGTCGCGAAGCTGGCCGGGTTCCTGGGCGGCCGCACGCGCTACTCCGCGGCCGACGCGGTCCGGTGGCTGCTGGGCGGCGCGGCGGCCTGAGCGGCGCGCCTTCGCGATTGTTCCCGTAACGGAACACAGTTGTGTTCCGCTCCGCATTGCTCCTGGATCGGAACGGCGGCATGTTCCCGCCCGTCGCCGCATGGCCCCTGCCGTCCCGAACCGAAAGGAACAAGCCTCATGAAGAAGCTCGCCGCCTCGCTGCTCTCCCTCGCCCCGATGCTCGCCCTCGCCGCCCCGGCGACCTGGAACCTCGACGCCTCGCACTCGCAGGTCGGGTTCGCCGTGAAGCACCTCGTCATCTCCAACGTCCGCGGCGAGTTCAAGAAGTACGAGGGCAAGGTCGTCCTCGACGAGGTCGACCCGACGAAGTCGAGCGTCGAGGCCGTGATCGACGTGAACAGCATCGACACCCGCGTCGCCGATCGCGACGGGCACCTCAGGTCCCCCGACTTCTTCGACGTCGCGAAGTACCCCTCGATCACCTTCAAGTCCACGAAGGTCGCGAAGGCGGGCAAGGACGGGCTCAAGGTGGCCGGCGACCTCACGCTCCACGGCGTGACGAAGCCGGTCGTGCTCGACGTGACGACCACGCCGGAGGTGAAGGGGATGTACGGCGAGACCCGCCGCGGCTTCTCGGCGACGACGAAGATCAGCCGCAAGGAGTTCGGTCTCACCTGGAACAAGCTCGTCGAGGCCGGCCCGGCCGTCGGCGACGAGGTCACCATCGCCCTCGACCTCGAGGTGGTGAAGGACCAGGCGAAGACCGCGTCGAGGTAGCGCGGGTCGCGATCGCGGCCGACGGACGGGCCGGCCCTCCCAGTGGGCCGGCCCGTTCTCTTCGCGCCCCCGACCCGGCCCGTGAGCGGGGCTCACTCGAGGCGTGAGTAGCGCGCGACAGGCCGGGCGTTATGGGTGACCTCGGCCGTTCCGGGAGGACCCCCGTGAAGGAGTTCCCGCTCGAGCTGTTGCGAACCTTCGTCGCCACGGTCGACGGGGGTTCGATGGTGAAGGCCGCTCGCGTCGTCGAGCGCACGCCGTCTGCCGTGAGCCTCCAGATGTCGCGGCTCGCGGGAGATCGTCGGGCGCCCCCTGTTCCACCGGATCGGGCGTGCGCAGGCGCTGACGGCCGCCGGTGAGGCGCTCCTCCACCACGCTCGCGGAGATCCTCCAGGCGAACGATCGGGCGGTCGCCGAGCTCACGGCGAGCAGGCTGGAGGGGCCGGTTCGCTTCGGCACGGTCCAGGATCTCGCGGACACCGTGCTGCCCCGGGCGCTCGCGCAGTTCGCGAAGACGTACCCGGGGGTCGACCTCCACGTCCAGGTGGGTACCTCGACGCTCCTGCTCGACGAGGCGGACGCGGGCGAGCTCGACTTCGCGATCTGCTTCCAGTCCCGCCGCGCGCCGCGCGCGATCAGCCGCGAGCCCTCGTCTGGCTCGGTCACCGCGCCCTCGCGTCGGCGGATCCGCTGCCGCTCGCGGTCCTGCAGCCGACCTGCGCGCTGTGCGTCGCCGGAACCGAGGCGCTCGAGCGGATCGGAAGGCGGTACGCCGTGGTGCTGCGCACGCCGAGCCTCTCCGGCCTGCGCGCCGCGCTCGAGGCGGGGCTCGCGGTGGCGTCCCGGACGCCGCTCCTCCGGTCCGGTTCATCGAGGTGCTCGGGCCGTCGGACGGGCTCCCGTCGCTCGGAGACGTCGCGTTCGCGATGCACGTCCCACGTCCGCTCAGCGCCGCCGCGCGGAAGGTCGCGGCGCTCGTGCGCCAGGTGGTCGCGCGCGACGCGGCCGGCGCCGGGCCGTCGTCGCTCACGGCGGCCGCCTCCTGACGCCCGCCGGCCTCGCGCGCGGCGCGTCGTCGATGAGCGAAGCTCGATCCAGAGTTGAGCGATCCGCGCTGGCCGGCCGCGGCGTCCGCGCCCACCTCTCCGGGCATGAGAACGCATCCTGTCGTCGTCGACGCTGGTCCGATCGCAACGCCGCAGCGCAGGTCCCGGGCCCGTTCATGGCCGGCGTGGCTCGAGGAAGCGCTGTTCACGCCGAGGGCGCGGCTCCGTGGAACGGCGCCGGTCACGCTCGCGCTGCGCACGAACGAGGTCGCCGGTTTCCGCGTGCGACGAGCGGGGCTCGCCGTCCGCTGCCTCGAGGGCTCCCTGTGGATCACCCACGAGGGCGACCCGCGCGACCACATCGTCGTGCCGGGGCAGCGGTTCGTCGCTTCCACGCCCGGCCACCTCGTCGTCAACGCGCTCGCGCCGAGCCGCGTCGAGCTCTGCGCCTTCTAGGACGCCGAGGCCGCGGCACCCCGCGGCGACGAACCCGAGAGCAGGTCGCGCGCGGCGTCGACGGCCTCGGGCGTTCCTGCGAGCGCGAGGACGTCGCCGGCTGGAGAGACCTCCGTGGCGCTCGGGACCATCACCCCACCCTCCGGCCGCCAGATCGCGAGCACGGTGGCGCCGGTCCGGCCCCGGAGGTCGATCGGCGAGGTCATCCCGATCGCGGGCTTGTGGTCTCGAGCCGTAGCGGGACCGGCTCCCCGAGCCCGGGGAGGACCTCGCGGAGGTGGACGAGCGCATCCGCTCGTGGTCGTCCGGCGCGGGCGTCTGTCGCGCGAGCGCCTCGATGATCACCTGGGCTCCCGCGCGCACGTGTCCTTGCAGGTTCGTGGCGCCACGCCAGAACGCGACCCCGAGCGCCCCGACGGGAGCGCGATCACGGCCGCCCCGGCACCCGGGCAAGAAGGGCTGCGTGACCGCGACCACCGGCAGGCCGAGGGTGAGCGTCGCGAGCTGGAGCGATCACGACGAGCGCTCGGCGAGGTGCGGCCGCGAGGTCCGGCTGCCCGCCGCGCGCTCGGGCAGGGCCGCCGCCGCCAGCACCTCACCCATGCGCCGGCCGTTCCGCAGCACGCCCAGGCAGAACGGCAGCCACCGGGACGCCAGCGCCGCCGACGATGACCAGTGCGCGACGCGCCGTCAGGCCGAGCTGTTGCTCGACCCACGGACGCGCCTCGCTCGCCCGCCAGCGAGCGCGCCGATGACGATCCGCGGCGATCACGGCCGCGTCGAGCGCCAGCACCCGCACGATGCGCCGCACGCTCGGCGCCGCGGTGGCGCGGCGCGGCGAGGTGCGCAGCCCGCTCGAGCCAGCTGCCGTAGAGCGCGGCGAACGTCTGCAGCGGGCGCGGGAGCTTGCGATCGACGCAGGAGGCGACCGGGCCGGCGCCGCGGATGAGCCACGGGCGTGGTCAGCGTGGTGATCGCCGAGACCGCGACGGCGACGGGATAGAGGAAGTCGCGCGTCGCGCCGAGCGACAGCCCGAGCCCCGCGATGATGAAGGAGAACTCGCCGATCTGCGCGAGGCTCATGCCGGCCTGGATCGACGTCGCGTCCCCTGTCCGGTCAGGAAGGCGCCGAAGGTGACGCTCGACGACCTTGCCGACGATCACGAGCGACCGTGAAGGCGGCGATCGCGCGCCAGTGGTGGGCGATGCACCGCCGGGTCGATGAGCATGCCGACCGAGACGAAGAAGATCGCGGCGAACATGTCGCGCACCGGCTGGACGAGGTGCTCGACGTGCGCTCGCTCGCCCGGACTCGGCGACGAGCGAGCCGGCGATGAACGCGCCGAGCGCGACCGAGTAGCCGAACTCGTGCGCGAGGAGCGCGACGCCGAAGCAGATCCCGATGCACGGCGACGAGCGTGGTCTCGCGGCCGGTCGAGGCGCCGGATCGCAGCGCACCGCGCGCGGCACGACGAGCATGCCCGACCGCGAGGAGCGCCACGAGGAAGAGCGCCAGCCGCCCGACCGTGACAGGCGAGCTCGCGCGCCGAGAGCCCGCGCCCGGCGCGACCGCGGTAGCATCGCCATCAGCAGGATCGCGATCAGGTCCTCGACGATCAGGACGCCGACGACGAGCTCGCGCAGCCGCCCGCGGATGCCCTGCTCGTCGAACGCCTTGGCGATGATCGTCGTGCTCGAGATCGCGACGACGCGCCCGGCGAAGACGCTCTCGAGCGACGTCCAGCCGAAGAGCCGGCCCGGCCACGAAGCCCGAGCCAGAGCATGAGGCTGCACTGCACGAGCGCGGTGACCCCCGCGGTCGGCCCGACCGCGACGAGCTTGCCGAGGCTGAACTCGAGCCCGAGCGAGAACATCAGCAGGATGACGCCGAGCTCGGAGAGCGTCTGGACGATCGCCGAGTCGGCGACGAGCGGGATCGGCACGTGCGGGCCCGACGATCAGGCCGGCGAGGATGTAGCCGAGCACGACCGGCTGGCGGAGCCGCTGGAACAGGACCGTCGTGACGGCGGCGACGCCGAGCACGACCGTGAGCGCGACGAGGAAGTCATGGGCCCGTGCATGCCTCTCTCCTAACGCGCCGGCGGCCCGGGGAGCGAGCGAGTTCACGTCCTCATCGGAGGTCGACGAGCCGGCCGCGGCGTGGTCCCGGCCCCCTCGACGCCGGAACTGCGGCGCCTGAGCGCCGGGCGGCAGCGGCTCGGATCTGACCAGCGCGGGTTCAGGCGATGGTGTCGGACCTCCGGTGCGAAAGCAGCTATCGTCCCGCGCGGATCCTGAGCGCGATGCGGCCCAGGACGTGCCCCTCCTCGAGGCGCGCATGCGCCGCCGCCGCGTCGGCGAGCGGGTAGAGGTTCGCGAGTGGCACCCGGAGCCGCGCCTCCGTCACGGCGCGATGCAGGCGCGCGAGCTCGCGCGGCCCGGCCACGCCGTCGTACGCCCGGACGGAGAGGCCGCGGCGTCGCCTCGGCTCCGGCTCGACACCGTTCGGGTACGCGACGCGGCCCCCACGGCGCACGAGGTCGACGAGCTCCTCGAGGCGCTCGCCGCCGGCGAGCGCCAGCACCGCGTCGAGCCCGCGCGGCACGAGGGCTCGCAGCCGCTCGACCGCATCGGCGCCGCGCGCGTCGATCACGTCCACGCGAAGGTCGCGAAGGAGCGCGGTCGCGTCGGGCCCGGACGCCGTTCCGATGACCCGCGCCTCGCGGCGCCGCGCGAACTGGACGGCGAGCGTCCCCACCGCGCCGGATGCGCCGAACACGAGCACGTTCTCCTTGGGGCGGACGCGGAGCACGTCGTCGATTCCCTGCAGCGCGGTGAGCCCCGTGACCGCCCCCGCCCCGGCCTGATCGAGGCCCAGCTCCGGCGGGACGGGCGCGGCGGCGTCCGCCGCAACGGCCACGTACTCGGCGTAGAACCCTCCCTTGCGGTTCATGTACGCCGACGCCCAGACGCGGTCGCCCACCCGCAGGCGCCGCACCCGCGCGCCCCGCGCCACGACGTACCCGGCGCCGTCGGTCCCGATCACGAGCGGGAAGCGCACGCGCCCCTCGGCCCAGGAGCCGTCGCGGATCCGCGCGTCCCAGTACCCCACGCCCGCCGCGTGCACCGCGATGAGCACCTCGGTCGGACCGACCTTCGGGAGGGGCAGCTCGTGCAGCGTGAGGACGGACGGGGGCCCGAACCAATCGATGGCCGCCGCATCCATGGTGGTCGGGAGCGCCTCCTTCGTGCGCGCCGCCGCCGGCGCTCGCGCCGTCCCTCGCGCCGCGACCCGCCCCCGCGCCTCCCTCCGCCCTGCCGTCGTCGCCCTCGCCCTCGTCGACCTCGCCATGACGTCTCCAGTCCCGTCGTCCCTGTCGCGCGACCACACCATCCCGAGCGGCCGCTCCTCGTCCCGGCGCTGGGATCCTCGGCCAGGCGCGAGGTGCCGAGCCCGAGAGCGGGGATCCGCTCGCCGGACGGGAGGACGACGGTGCGGAAGCCGGCGGCGGACCTGGAGGCGGACACGGCGGGCCTCCCTCGATGGTTCGGCTTCCTATCCCGTCGTGCAACGCGACGGGACGACCGCGCGTTGGCCCGCCACGAACCGAGGCACCCGGACCGACCTCGGGCAGGCGGGACACCGTCACGGCCGCCCGGCCGCCCCTTCAGGATCGCACCGCATCCACGCCCGGGGCGCTCGACTTCTGGAAGACACGCGGCGCTCCGGCGAGCCGCTGGCGAGCGCCGCTCGACGAGGAAGGCGATCGGGAAGAGAGGAGGCGATCGGTTGAGCACTGAGGTGAAGGGGGAATGACAATCGATATGAGCGGACGCGTACGACGGTCAGTGGCAGGACGAGCGCGGTGAGCAGGCGGCGCTGGAGGCGGCGCAAGCGCGAGCACGAGGGCGAGTGAGGAACACGGCACGGTGACGCGCGTGATGCTAAGGGCTCGAGAGGGAGCTTGGTGCGTCGTCGAGCCCAACCCTCGAGATTGCGAGGAGATGAGGGAGAAGAGGATGTGGTGCAGCGAGCAAGAGCGCGAAAGAGGAGTGGCGAAGCGCAGGGGACAGGATGTGTGCTGGAGTGCGGAGTAGAGGGTGACGTGCGTAGAGGGCGCCGCTAGGCGTGGAAGGCCGAGGACGCACAGGAGGCGAGACGCCGCAGGGAGTACGAGGCGAGCAGGAGCTCGAGCGTGAGGACGGCGGGCGCCGCGCGTCCGATGCCGTCCCCCGCTCAGGACGTGCGACAGCGCGGCGGCGACGAGGACGAAGGTGAACCCTGCATCGCCCACCGCGCAGGATCCCACGCGGGCGCAGCAGGGCGGCGACGAGGAGCTTCGCTAGACGAGCAGCCTCGCGAAGTAGACGGGGTACGAGGTGACGAAGGTCGCGACCACGGCGGCGGCGCGAGCAGGAACGAGATGCCCGAGATCGTCATCAGGGCCGAGAACGCCCGGTGCGATCCGGCCTGCGATCGGACCTCCTCGTGCTCGGCTTCTCTCTGCTCGATCGGTCTCGAACGGTGAGCCGAAGGTACGTCTGTCTGGATAGTGTGCATGGCGCTTCCTTTCTCCTCCCGTCCGAGGACCGGCCAGCGTGCCGCTGCGTGACAGAGACTGAGGGTGCGCGCGGACTCGACGCTGCGGCCGCCGCGCGCTCGCCGCGGGCGAGGCGCGCTCGGCTGCGAGGCGTGGCGGTGCGGGGGGTGGCTCAGGCCACAGACGTACCGGAGGCGGGTCGCATCGGCCTGGAGGAAGATGCGGTGGATCTTGCCGTCCGCCACCGAGAGGAGGATGGCCGCGATGGCCCGCCCATTGCGCAGCGTGACGATGGCCGGTTGACCGTTCAGCTCGCATTCGACGTGCTTGACGTTGGCCGGAGCCTGGCGCCCCACCGCGGCGAGGAACGCCGCAATCTTGGTCTGCCCCACGAGCGGGCGGGGCAAGTTGCGGACGCGACCGTACCGGACGCCACCTGGGCCCCCATCGGCGACGAGCACTGCGTCGTCGGCCAGCAGCTCGACGAGCTGTCGGGCATCTCCGGCGGCAGACGCATTCAGGAAGGCATGGAGGAGCCGTCTGTGCTCCTCGCGCGGCGCGGCGAACAGCCTCCGCTCGGCGACCACGCTGTGCCGGGCACGGCGGAGGAGTTGGCGGCACGCGACCTCGCTCTTCTTCACGAGCTCTGCGATCTCGGCGTGGGTGAAGTCGAACACGTCATGGAGGAGCAACACCGCACGCTCGGCCGGAGTGAGTCGCTGGAGCACGACCAGGAAGGCCATCGAGATCTGGTCCAGGTCCTCGAGGCGGCCTACGCCGCCTTCGTCCAGGTGGACCGGCTCCGGCAGGCGATCGCTCCGGCTCTCCTCGCGACGTGAGCGGCCGGACTGCAGCTCGTTCAGGCAAAGCCTCGTCACCACCTTCGCGAGGTAGGCCCTCGGCGCGTCGACCTCCTCCTCGATTCCCTGCCAGCGCAGCCAGGCCTCCTGGACCGCGTCCTCCGCGCGCCCCATGTCGCCGAGCATTCGGTAGGCGAGCGCCAGCAGCTCGCGCCGATGCTTCTCGAACGTCTGGACGTCGCCTGTCACGGGAGTTCCGCTATTGAGACCAGCCAGTGCGCTCGAGTGTTACCCGGAGCCCCCTGCCGGGTGCATGGGCGCGACGAAAAGCCCGGTCACTCTCCGTCACGGAATCGGCCCCTGTCTGGTCTTAGCTTCCGTCGAGCTCAGGGTTCGGCATAAGCGGAATCAGCCTCGACCTCGGGAGATGCTCCATGCGCTTGTTCATCTTGGGCGCCAACGGAAAGACGGGGAGCGAGCTCATCGACCTGGCCCTGGCGAGAGGCCACCATGTGACCGCGTTCGTTCGTTCGCCGGAGAAGATCGTTCGCCAGGACGGACGGCTGAGGGTCGTCAGAGGGGATCCTCACGACCCGGAGGCGATGGCGAAGGCCATGGAAGGGCACGAAACCGTCTTCTCGGCGCTGGGCCCCAAGCCCGGCGAGGCCTTCCGGGGAACCACGCTCCTTCAGGATTGCGCTGCGAGCGCCGTCAGCGCCATGAAGAGATCAGGAGTGGACAGGATCCTGTTCGTCTCCTCGGTCATGCTCTTCCCGGGGGCTCCCGCTGGTCCTGAGGCTTATCCCGATCCTGCTCCGCCATCACGCCGAGGACCTTCGAAGGTCCGAAGCCATATTGGATGATAGTGCGCTGGATTGGACGGTGGCCCGACCACCGCGGCTGGTCCGAACGAAGGACGAAACGTACCGAAGCCTGGAGGGCGCCTTCTTGCCTGGCGCGTTCCAGATGTCGTTCCGTGCGGTGGCCCTGTTCATGCTGGAGTCCGCGGAGCAGCGCCTGCATTCCCGGAAGGTCGTAGGCTTGGCCGGGCACTCCGGTTGAACGAGCTGGCGCGTCGCGCGCTCGAGCGGGCCGCGCAGTGATGGAGATCCCTTCGCTCCGTCCGCATCCGGCGGACCCCCAAGGAGACTGAGATGACGACTTCGCTTACGAGTGCTGCGGATCCGCACCCGCGTCAGCGCGTGCGCGTGCTCGACACGGAGATGAGCTACGTGGACACCGGCCGCGGCGATCCGATCGTGTTCCTCCACGGCAATCCGACCTCCTCGTACTATGGCGAACGTCATCCCGCACGTCGCGAGCCTCGGGCGGTGCCTCGCTCCCGATCTCGTGGGGATGGGGCGTTCGGGCAAGTGCCGGCGGGAGCTACCGATTCGTCGACCACGCGCGCTACCTCGACGCGTGGTTCGACGGCCTCGGGCTGACGCGAGACGTGACGCTGGTCGTCCACGACTGGGGTTCCGCGCTCGGGTTCCACGAGCCGCCGATGCCCGGATCAGATTCGAGCCATCGCCTACATGGAGCCGATGCCCTGCCGCTGCGATGGTCCGACTTCGGCGACGCTGCCGGCATGTTCAGAGGGCTACGCTCCCCGGCCGGCGAGCAGCTGATCCTCGACGAGAACGTCTTCGTCGAGAAGATCCTGCCAGGCGGCGTCCTGCGCCGGCTCGACGAGGAGGAGCTGGACCGGTATCGCGCGCCTTTTCAGGAACGTGGCGCGCGGTCGCCGACCTGGTCTGGCCACGCGAGATTCCGATCGAGGGCGAGCCCGCCGACGTGCGCGCATGTCGCAGCGTACGGACAGTGGATGCCGAGAGCTCAATCCCGAAGCTCCTGTGCTGGGCGATCCGGGCGCGCTCGGCACCGGCCGGACCCGTGAGTTCTGCCGGACGTGGCGGAACCAGCGTGAGGTGACGGTCCCCGGCCGAAACTTCCTCCAGGAGGACTCTCCCGACGAAATCGGGAACGCGCTGGCGTCCTTCGTGGAGGCGAGTCGTACGCGTCGTGGCTAGCGGTCGCGGCTCGTCCGCTCGAGCGTCAGCGGTCGACGGCTCGTCGAGGCGCTCGGCGCCCCGCTGGAGGGCGGCGCGCTCTCGGCGTCGTGGCGTCGTCGGGAACGAAGAGCGGCGCGCCGGGCGGGCAGCACACCGCCGCGACCGATCTCGCGAGCACCACGATGCGCTCGAACCGCACCAGGATCGCCTGCCCATCGACCGCGAAGACCCGGCGACGACCGCGCCGCGCGCTCGTGACGATCTCCGTGTCGAGGAGCACCTTCAGGTGCCGCGAGATGACCGAGCGCTCCTGCGGCATGCGCGCCGCGATCGTCCCGACGTCGGACGGCCCGCGCTCGAGCAGCACCTTCAGGATCTCGAGCCGGGACGGCTCGGCGAGGGCCCGCAGGAACGACGAGTCGAGCACCTCGACGAGCTTCGCGGAGATGGCGGGGCTCATGCCCGCCCCCCGGGCCGGCGTCCCCAGTACAGGGCGTACCCGATCTTCCCGGAGCGGACGGCGCGGAAGAAGGCGCGCTCGTTCTGGAGCACCTTCACCACCCCCGAGAGGCCGTGGCGCACCGCGATGCGCCACACGGTGCGCAGCCGCTCGGGCGCGGTCAGCACGCCGGAAGGCGACCGGACCTCGCGTCCCTGGCGGACGTTCCAGAACATGTCGGGCTGCGACCACGGCTCGACCTCGCTGTTCACTTCGCGCACGCCTGCGCGAGCGAGCATCGCGACCCACTCGCTCGCGTCGAGCGGCGTCGTCCCGTACCGCTCGGAGAGCTCGCGCTTCTCCGCCTCGGGCAGCGGCGCACGCCACGTGGACTCGTGGATGACGACCGCGCCGCCCGGGCGGACGACCCGCACCATCTCGTCGAGGACGGCCTGGGAGTCTTCCGGGATCCCGACGGCGCACTCGTTGACGACCGCATCGAAGCTCGCGTCCGGAAAGGGCAGGTGCTGCGAATCGCCTCGCTCGAAGCGGACGACCTCGGAGAGGCCCGCGCCGGCCGCGCGGGCCCGCGCGACCCGGACCATGTGCTCCGAGAGATCGATGCCCGTGACGTGGACCCCGAATTGCCTTGCGTAGAGGACGGCCTGGGTCCCTCGTCCGCTCGAGACGTCGAGGACGTGTTGCCCGGCGGCGAACCCCGCCACCTCGGCGGTACGTCGCGTCAGCGCGAGCCCGCCGGGGTGGAGCGTCTCAATCCCGGAGAGCTCGATGGCGTCCTCGACCGTGGGCCGGTGAATTCCAGTGCGTCGCATGGTGGCAGCATATGTGTACACGCATACATGCGTCAAATGCGATCGGCGCCCGGGCGCACGCCCACCCCCCGCCCGGAGCCATGCGTCGAGGGACCCGCGGTCGCCGAAGGCGGGCGCCCCACCGCGCGCTGCATGGTCCGTGGCGCACCTCCGCACACGCGGGCGCCTTCCATCAGACGACGCTCGTCGCCTAGATTGGCTCGATGTCGCGCGCAGCGTGCCTCGCCGCCGCCCTCCTCGTCCTCGCGGGGTGCGCGACGATCCCTCCCCGGCCGGAAGCCCGGGAGCCGGCTCCCGTCGCGGCGTCGCCCCTCCCCGCCGAGGGCGACCCTGGGACGATCGGCGAGTCGGACCTGCCCGACACGTCGGAAGACGTGGAGCCCCCGGCTCGCGACGAGGACGTGCGGCCGCGCGCCGACCAGGGCGCCCGCCTCGCCGCCCGCGCACGGACCTTCCTCGGCCAGCGCGGGCCGTTCCGCGCGGCCGGGGAGCGCTTCAACGGGGACTGCTCGGGGTACGTCGCGGCGGTGTACGCCGCGGAGGGCATCAATCTCCGGGGCGCGATGCAGCGCGTGGCCCCCGCCGAGCGCCGCGGCGCGAAGGCGGCGTGGCTCACGCTGCGCGACCACGGCGAGACCTTCGGGGCCGACGTATCGCCCGAGGCCGGGGACCTCGTCTTCTGGCACGACACGTACGACCGGAACCGGAATGGCAAGGCCGACAATCGCTTCACGCACGTCGGCATCGTCGAGCGCGTGGTGGACGGGACCGTCCACTTCATCCACCGGGGCGGGCGGGGCGTCGCGCGCGGGGTGATGACGCTCGCGCACAGGCACGAGGCGAGGGGCCCCGACGGCGCTCGCGCGAACAGCACGCTCCGCGCCCGCTCTCACCCGGTGAAGACCGGCGGGCTCGCCGCAGAGCTCTTCGCGGGCTTCGGGCGCCTGGGCGGCCAGGCGAGCTCGGCCGCGCACGCGAGGAGGAAGCCGGCGCCACCGGCCCAGCCTTCGAAGCGCAGGAGCGCCACCGCGCGCGAGGGGTGAGCGCGAGGCCGACGAAGCGTTCGCGGAGCGGGCAGGCGCAGTGCCCGCTGCCCGCGCGCCGGCGTCCCCATGGTCCCGCGCCGAAACCGTGGCGGCCCGCCGGCGCGGGGCGCACCTCTGCCGTTCATTCGCCCGGACCGCACGATGGCGGCGATCGCGAGGCGGACGTTCACGGAGGGAGAATGCGATGACACGGTTCGCGCTGAGCATGGTGACGACTCTTGCACTCGCAGGCGCCGCGCACGCGAAGGATGCGGGCGGCACGGGGACGGCGGCGGGGAGCCCGCGCGCCGACGAAGAGCTCGTGCAGAAGCTGGAGCCGTCGATGAAGGCCTTCGAGGAGGCCTGGAACCGGCACGATCCGGACGCGATGGCGGCGACCTTCGCGGATGACGCCGTGCTCATCAACCCGTCGGGCCGCGTCGCCAGCGGCCGCGCCGAGATCGTGAAGCTGTTCGAGGACGAGCACGAGCGCGGCATGATGAAGGGCACCCACTTCAGCCAGCGCGTCACCGGCGCGCGTCAGGTGGCACCCGGCCTGGTCTTCGTCGACGAGGACATCACCATCTCGGGCGCGCGCGACCCCAGCGGCCAGGCGCTCCCGGATCAGCACGTGCATGGAGCCTTGCTCGTCGCGAGGCAGCACGACGGACGGTGGCGGGTGATCGAGGGACGGCCGTACGCGGTCGCTCCGCCGGGGGCGCCTCGACGGGTCGCGGCGCGTGCCACACCCAGCGCGCCCAGCGCCGGCGCGCGCTCGCCGCAGCTGGGCGGCACGGGCAGCGGCGGCGTGGTCGCGGGTCCGCCCGAGATCGAGGACACCGCCCACAACGGGCCGTGAGCGCGCCGAAGGCCGGGTAGCGAGCCGAGAGCCCGCGCCTCCAGAACCACCCTCGACGACCTCGGCTACCAGGGCGGGGCCGGGTGCGAGGACCGCACTGCCGGGGCACGTTGGCGGGCCGGCGCTGTTCCTCCGACCGCCGGAAGGCGTGAGCGGTGGAGGGAGCCGGCGCGGCGCTGCCGGCGCGCCCGGCGGGACTTCCTTCCCTCGGGTCGGGATCACGCGCGGAATCTTCTTCCGCTGGGCCAAGGATCACGCCACGCCTCTACCCAACTTCGGCCTTGGCGCACATGTCGGCGCGTGAGCACCACCACAGCGACTGAATCCGAACGTGAACGGTGCGCATCGCTTCCGCGCGCCGGCGGAGCTTGGTGATGCAGGAAGTGCTGCGGCGCGGCCTCGCGATCGGCCAGACGAACGCCCCGTTCGTCCTCCTCGGCGAGGCCAGGACCGGGAAGGAGGTGCTCGCCCGAGCCCTCCACCCCGGGAGCCCGCGGAGCGCGCAGCCGTACGTCGCCGTGAATCGAGGGGCCGCCCCGCGCGAGCTGCTCGAGAGCGAGCTCCTTCGTCACGTGCGGGGTGTCTTCAGCGGCGCCGTCGCGGACGGGCCGGGCCTCTTCGAGGCGCGCCCTGGTTCAGCGGGCAAAGAGGATGCCGCGAAGAAAGCGGACGGCCTCGGGGGAACACGATGAAGCAGATCCTGCTCGCCGACGACCACGAGCTGCTCCTCCAGGGGGTGCGGTCGGTCCTCGAGCTCGAGCCTGACTGGCATGTCTGCGGCGCAGCGCGAAACGGACGCGAGGCGGTCGAGCTCGCGGCACGCCTCCTCCCGGACGTCGCCGTCATCGACCTCGGGATGCCCGGGCTGAACGGGCTCGAGGTCACCCGGCTGATCCGTCGCGAGGCGTCGCCCTCGACGCAGGTGCTCGTGCTCACCGGGAGCGAGTCCGACGAGCTGTCGTGCGACGCGTGCGCCGCCGGCGCGCGCGGGTACGTGCTGAAGGGCGACGGCACGGCGGACCTGATCGCCGGCGTGCGCGCCGTGGCGGAGGGGCGCCTCTTCTTCAGCGCGAGCGTGCGCCATCCGCTGCGCCCCGCGGGGGGCGGGTGCGTTCCGGCCAGGTCGGGGAGTCCGCGCCGCTCGCGGGGGCAGTCGCCGCACGCCCCTTCGACGCTCACGCCCCGCGAGCGCGAGATCGCGCAGCTCCTGGCAGAGGGGAAGACGAACTCCTGCGTGGCGAGCATCCTGGACATCAGCACCAAGACGGTCGAGACGCACCGCGCGCACATCATGCTGAAGCTGGGCTGCGAGTCGATCGCGGAGCTCGTGCGGTACGCAGTCCGGACCCTGATGGTGGCGCCCTGAGCGACGGCCGGCGTCGCTCCCGCTGAAGCTCGCCGATCACCGGGCCCGCCTCGTCCGGTCGGTGACGCATCACCAGGCCCCCGTCGCCAGGAATGACGACGTGGCGCGCGTCACGGAAGGCTCCGTGGCGCGGGCGGAGGTCGACACGGGGGCTCAGTCTCGCCGCCATCCACGAGCGGCCGGGGCAGCTGATGGCGCGCCAGAAGGCGTCCGCCCGTGACGGACGCAAGCACCCTCAGTGATCGCTTCCCGGCTGGGCTCGGGGATCCGCTGTATTGCGGCCACAGGCCGCAGGCAACAACTCGATGGGGATGACTGTGAGGAAGGCGCGCAGGTTGTCGTCACTCCCCATCGTGTTGCTCGGTTCGAACCCCTGCGCTTCGGCTGCACACGCGGCCGGCGCCGCCGATGCGGTCCGGCGGGGGGGCACCCTGCCGTCAAAGGCGCAGGCGGATTCGCGGGCCAACCAGCACGGGACGTCGGCTCGCATCCGCCACACGTCGAGAGGGGACAGCCGGCGCGAAGCAGTGGCGATGGCCCGCCGGCGGCTGGAGCGGTAGCGCGCCGCCGGACCGTGGCGGGGGCAGCAGCTCCGCTCGGGCCAGCGCGAAGTGCCAATCGGGAATCCGAGAAGTCTACGGGGGGAGGTCACACATGGTCAGGCAAGGGTCGCTTTCTCGTGGCTTGGCAGCGGTTCTGCTGGTCCTGTTCGCGTTGCCCGCCGCCGCGCAGTCGTTCCGCGTTCAGTGCCCGACGAGCACGATCACGCATCCGAACGCGGCCATCCATACCGGAGCCGGCCTACACCGGCCCGACGACGTTGGCGCCGGGCGCGAACGGGTACTGGCGCCGAGCGCAAGGTGAATGGCGCCATCAAGTGCCAGCAGATCTCGGGCGGCGACGGCTTCGCGACGATGGGCGACGGCACGCAGACGTACATGTTCTCGTTCGGCCCGCTCTCCGGCCTGGCGGACATCGCCAACGGCCTGCCGGGAACGGAGATCCCGAGCGTGTTCAACACGCCGTACTCGGGCGCGACGCCGCTCCAGCCCGGTGATCCGGCGACGACACCTGACCGGCCTGACGACGTACAACGGCGCAGTCGGCCTGGCGCCGGACGCGGATCGTCCTCGACGCGCAACCGACCGGCACTGCGCGACGGCAGCACGCCGCCACCTGCATCACTGGCCACGTCGATCCGCGGCAGATCATGGACGTCGGCGTGCATGAACGGCAACATCCCGGCGCCGCTGATGGCGATCGACGAGGACGACGAGTTCTTCCTCACGCTCACCAACGTCGGGCATGGTCATGCGGCCCGGACCTGTTCGAGCAGCACACCGTCCACTTCCACGGCTACCCGAACGCCTCGGCGTTCTACGACGGCGTGCCGGACGCCTCGGTCGCGATCAACATCGGCGGCAGCTTCACCTACTACTACCTCGCGCCCGGATGCCGGGACCTACTTCTGGCACTGCCACATCACGCCGCCCGAGCACCTGCAGATGGGCATGGTCGGGCCAGATCTACGTGCGGCCGCGGCAGAACCGGGTGGCCGGCGGCAACAGCTCTGCTACGCGGCGCTCCAGCGCGCAGCAGGGCGACCTGCGCGACCGCCTGCGACTCGCGCGACGGACATCCTGTGCTCCAACCCGCTGCCCGCCGCGAGCACGGCGACGCGTCGACACGACGGCAGCGGCAGAAGTACGCCTACAACGACGGCGACGGCTCGACGCGCTACGACGTCGAGTACCCGCTGCAGATGCACGGGTTCGATCCGAACTTCCACTTCGTCGGCATGACCTTCAACCCGGAGGGCTTCACCGACATGAAGGACAAGTACTTCCTGCTGAACGGCCGCAGCTACCCGGACACGGTCACGCCCGGGCCCGTTGCAGACCCAGTCGGCCGACGGCGTCGACGCACTTCTCGCAGCCGCTGCGCTCGATCATCAACATCCCGGCCGGCGGCAGGGCGCTGCTGCGCATCTCCGACCTCGACGTCACCGAGTACCAGACGCTGGCCTCGCTCGGCATCCCGATGAAGGTGATCGCGCTCAACGCCAAGCTGCTGCGCGACCAGGCCGGCAACAACCTGTACTACACACCAACTCGATCACCCTCGGCGGCGGCGAGTCGCTCGACGTGATCCTGGACGCGAGCGACACGGCGAAGTACCCGCAGGGCAGCGTGTTCTATCTCTACACCCCCAACCTCGATCACCTGTCGAACGACGCCGAGAACTTCGGCGGAATGATGACCGAGGTCCGGATCGATTAGGGAGAGCAGCCATGAGTGCGACGAACATGACAACCGCGATCTGCGATGAGCCGCCTGCTTCCCTGCTGCGCGACGGCAGTGGCGCTGCTGCTCGGCGTCGGCGGCGCAGCGCCGCGGCCCCGGGCATCACCGGGCCCAGCCTTCAACCTGATGCGGCGCCTGCCTACATCAGCCAGCCGGACGGCACGATGGTCTACTCCTGGGGCTACGGCTGCAACGGCGCGCGACGCCGCGCTGGCTTCGCGCCGGCGGCCATCGCCGGACGACCGCGTGCTGCCCGACGATGCAGGTGCCCGGCCCGACGCTGATCGTCACCGAGGGACAGACGGTCACGGTGAACGCTGACGAACAACCTGCCCGCCGCGGCCGGCAACACGTCGATCCTGTTCCCCGGCTTCAACGTGACCACCGACGGGCGGCGTCGCCGGCCTGCTGACGCAGGAGGCGGCGCCGGGCGGCACCGTGACCTACACGTTCACCGCCACGACGCCCGGCACGCACGCGTACTACAGCGGCACGCAGGGCGATCTGCAGGTCGAGATGGGCCTGTACGGCGCGATCATCGTGCTGCCCGCCACGATTCCGGCGGCCTGCACGACCGGGCTTGCACGCCTCGAACCTGACCGCGCAGGCACACTGGGGCGAGAGCGACTTCCGGCTGGCGCCGCCGCGTACAACCACCCGCAGACCTGCTACGACCGCGAGTACCTGTTCCAGTTCTCCGAGATGGATCCCGAACATCCACCGCCAGGCGCTGGCGCAGGTCAGCGCGCATGCGCCGGCTGCAGTGCCGGCGCCGGCATGCAGCTCGACGTCGCGACCGAGCCCTACCACCCGGCGTACTTCATGATCAACGGGCGCTCGATGCCGGACGACATGGACCCGAACTACGCGCCGCAGTACCCGCACCAGCCCTACAACGGCAACCCGCACATGCATCCGGGCGAGCTGATGCTGCTGCGGATCATCGGCCAGGGCCGCTGGCAGCACCCGTTCCACGAGCACGGCAACCACGTGCGCGTCCTGGCCCGCGACGGCAACCTGATCCTGAGCCAGACCGACCCGACAACAACCTCGCCGGACCGCTGCTCTTCACCACGACCACGACGCCGGGCCAGGCGATGGACGGGATCTTCTACTGGACCGGCAAGGGGCTGAACTGGGACGTGTACGGCCACAACCGCAGATCGTCCGATCCGCTCGCGAAGCTGCCCTGCACGCCGGACGCGAACGGCTACAACACCGGCGCTCCGACGGCGATCAACTACTACGAGTGGTGCCAGGACCACAACAAGCCGCGTCGAGTCGAAGCCATTCGGCGATGTCGCGGGCGGCGGC
This sequence comes from uncultured delta proteobacterium, assembly GCA_963739565.1. Taxonomy (GTDB): domain Bacteria; phylum Myxococcota; class Myxococcia; order Myxococcales; family Anaeromyxobacteraceae; genus Anaeromyxobacter. The sequence continues at coordinate 451,282 of CAVUBF010000005.1, forward strand.
CCGGCGACGCTGCCCGATCCGAACATCTTCGCCAATGGTGCCTGGTACGGCGGCAGCCCCTATCTCGGTCCGGACGCGACCGCCGCGCGGTCGGCACCACGCCGATCCCGCCGTCCGGCACCGTGGCCAACCACCCGACCGACGAGGCGGGCTTCGCCTTCATGTGGCACTCGCACAACGAGCGCGAGATCACGACCAACAACATCTTCCCGGGCGGAATGATGATGATGATGCTGGTCGATTCGCGGGAATTCGTGATCGACGAGTCGATGTAGGACTGAGGAGACCAGACCAATGCGATCCAACTATTTCAAGCGCTTTGAAGACAGTCGGTACTCGCGGCATCCGTTCTCCTCCTCGCGAGCGGCGTGGCGTTCGCGCAGCAGCAGATCAATCTGACTGCGGGCGCCGACCGACCGTCGACACTGCCCGACGGCTCGATCGGTGCCGATGTGGGGCTACACCTGCGCCGGCCGCACGATCGTCGAGCTCGACCGCGACCTGCGCGCCGCTCGAATCCGCCGGCGGCGGCGCGCATTGGTCGCCCGTCGTGATCACGGTTCCGACGGGACAGGACCTCCAGATCAACCTGACGAACAGCCTGTCCTTCGCGACGACGGGCGCGAACACCGTGCCCACCTCGCTCGTCATCGTCGGCCAGCTCGGCGGCGGGCTGGGAAGCGCAGCGCGACCTACGCGCCCAGCCCCGCGCATGCGCCGCAGGGACGACCTGGCCGATCGTGGGTGACACGACCGGCTCGACGGTTCAGCCCGCCGGCGCAGGGCCCGCGCGTGCGGTCGTTCGCCACCGAGGTGGCCTACTGGCAGCGACGACGTCCCTGACCTGGATCGCGTCTGCGGCCCGGCACCTACCTGATCGAGTCCGGCACGCACCCCTCGATCCAGGGCCCGATGGGACTGTACGGGATCGTGATCGTCACGGCGGAGCCCTCGAGCACCGGCCCCGGCACCGCCTACCCCGGCGTGAGCTACGACGCCGAGGTCCCGCTCCTGCTCAGCGAAATCGACCCGATGCAGAACGCCGCGGTGCAGACGGCGGTCACCACGCCAGGGTTCAGCGAGATCCCGCCCGCGTCCTGCGGGACTCGGTCAGCTCCGTGACGCTCGCGGTCGACGCCAACGGCAATCGCGATCAACGCCGGCAGCGGCTACACCGCGGGAGCCCCGATCACGTTCCTGCCCGCCTCGGCCTGCACCGTCCCGCCCGCGGCGACGGTCGGCACGGTCGACTCGACGGGCGCCATCCAGACCGTCATCGTCACCAACCCCGGCCAGGGTTGCACGCAGGCTCCCACCGCGACCGCGACCGGCGGCACCGGCGCGCAGCTCACCGCGGCGCTGTCGCTCGCGGGCGTCATGTGCAGCGACGGCGCCGCGGCCTGCTATCCGCCGGCGGTCAACTACACCCCGCTCTACTACCTCTTCAACGGCGTCGCCTTCGACCGCACCCACGCTTCGGCCTCGCTGTTCCCGACTTCCCCGCCACCGGCGTCACCGGCAGCGTGCTGGTTCGCCTCGTGAACGCCGGCCTGCGCATGCACGTGCCTTCGATCGTCGGCTCGACGACGGGGGCGTCGTCGACGCGGGCTCGCGCTGATCGCCGAGGACGGCAACCCGCTGCCGGGCGTGCGCCGCGTGCAGACCGAGGTCTTCATGGCCGCGGGCAAGACCTACGACGTGATGATCAACGCGCCACAGCCCAGCGGCACCGTGCCTCCGGCGGCCCTGCCGATCTTCGACCGCGCAGCTCAGCCTGTCCGCGAACGCCATCTCGCGCGACGGCGGCATGCTCGCGTACATCAGCGTCAACGGCGGCGTCCTGCCCGCCGCGAGCGCCGTCTCGCCCCGCCACCGCGCGGGCGGACGCCTACCCCTCCGTGATCCCTGGCCACACGTTCACCGTGTCGGATCCGGCGAAGGGCCTCATCGCGAACGACACGAACGTCTTCGGCGTCGCGCTGCTGACCCCGCCGACCGGCGGCACCGTCACCCTGAATCGCAACGGCACCTTCACCTACACCGCGAACGCCTCGACGACGTCCGACTCCTTCGTCTACTGCGCGAACGGCTCGGTCAGCGGGACGACCTGCTCCTCGGGGATCACCGCCCAGGTGACGCTGGGCGCGGCGTCGATCGAGTGCCGCGCAGCGGCATCCTCCTCAAGCCCGACTTCTACACGGCGACCACCGCCACGTCGTTGAGCATCAAGTCGCCGGGCGTCCTCGCGAACGACAGCGACGCGGCGGGGTATCCGCTGACGGTCAGCGGGGCGACGCTCTCGGCCCCGCTGCAGCTGCCGCTCGCCGGCCCGGGGACGGGCACGGTGACGGTCGATCCGAACGGTGGGTTCAACGCGACCGTCGGCGCGCGCGGGCACCTACACGTTCAGCTACTCGGCGCGGAACTCGCAGGGCACCGTCAGCGCGTCGCCCGCGACCGTGACGCTCACCTTCCCGACCGGCGACCGGGCTCGTCGTGACCGTCAAGGACGGCGAAGTCGGGGACCCCGCTCACCGACTACCGCTGGATCATCGAGGAGGACCGAACCTTCTACGTCGACCCGACGCAAGACCACCAACACCGGCTCGACGCCACTCGCTCCCCGCCTTCGGGACCAACTTCCACACCAGCTACATGCCGCTCGTGGCGGCCGGTTGCACCGGACCGCTGTCCTGCGAGACGGGCCAGACCCTGGGCGGCAGCCCGGTGGTGTGCGACGTCGGCAACGGGGCCTGCAGGCCGGGCACGCAGCAGGCGCCGCCTCGATCCGGCGACGGTCCACCTCGATCCGACCCGGCGCTACTACATCTCGATCCTGCCGGGCGACGCCGCCAACCCGTTCATCAGCGGGAACCTGTCGGCGGAGCTGCGTCAACGGCGATCGTACGGCCGACCGATCCGGATCCGACGCTGCGGCCACGGCATGGGCGGCGCTCCGATCTCCTTCGGGCAGACGGCCGTCACCATCCTGACGGAGCCCGCCCCGTACCCGACGGCGAAGCTCACCGTGTTCGTGTTCGAGGACGACTTCCCGCTCAACGGCGAGCACGACGCCGGCGGCGGCATCGACGTGCTGTCGCCCAACGAGCCCGGCCTGGGCAGCTTCAACATCACGCTGTTCGACGACGCCGGCGGCACGGGCGACGCGACGGGGCAGATGACCTACGACATGTTCAACCAGCCGCTGTCGAACAGCCTGGCGGGAACCATCGATCCGTCACGGGCATGGACGCCTGCCCGATCTCGAAGCTCGCGCGCAGCGGCGACGGAACGACCCGACGCAGGGAGGCATCACCGGCATGATCGTGACCTGCCCGAAGTACGAGTCGGACGGCAAGACCCTGTCGCCGCTCGCGGGCCAGGCGGTCGTCGCGAACATGATCCGGGGCGATACGGCGTCGTGGCCACGCCGGGCGCCGACCGGATCGCGCGCGGCGAGGAGTGGCTGCAGACCAACACCCTGGACGGCCAGAAGGCCCACGACTCGTTCCTGCGCATCGGCGAGCCGTCCTACTTCCAGGAGTTCGGTCCGGCCGGGTACCACGTGTCGATCGGCTTCGCGAACCCGGAGATCATCAACGACCGCAAGGCCAGCGTCTGCAACGGCACCAACCCGAACATCACGGGCACCCGCTGCACCAACTCCGTCACCGGCCTGGTCACGACCACGCGCATGAGCCGCACGCCGGATGAGCGGCTGTACGGCAGCGGCGACGACGAGCAGCTTCGCCTTCACCCAGTGCTATGTCAGCTTCGGTGATCCGGACGGCGCTCGACTTCGCCTTCACCAAGTGCGACGGCGGACGGGACGTTCACGCTCTCCGGCATCCCCGACGGCGACTGGAGGATCACGATCTTCGACCAGTGGAACGACAGATGGTCGACGGCCTGTCGACGCCCGTCCGGCTGGCGGGCGGCGCGGCGCTCAACATGGGCGAGATCGCCCATCAACCAGTGGCAGGCCAACATCTACACCTCGACCTTCCTCGACCAGAACGGCGACGGCGTCCGCAGGATCCCGGCGAGCCCGGCCTCGCCGCTGGTCGCGACCAACATCCGGTTCCGCGACGGCAGCTATCTCCAACTTCAACAACACCGATCTCGAACGGCTACGCCGGCTTCAACGAGAGTCTTCCCGCTGTTCAGCTGGTACGTGGTCGAGACGGACTCGACCCGCTACAAGAGCACCGGGACGCACGTGGTCTACGACGCCGGCGGGCCCGCCGACGGCAACTCCGCGTGCGGCAACGGCGTCCTCCCGCCGTGCGGCAGCTCCAGCATCGCCGCGAACCTGGCGAACACGAACGAGGCCATCTCGGTGCCGTACAACCTGCGCGTCCCGGGCGCGTTCTATTGCGCCAACGCCGACTGCCCGACGCTCCCGCGCCGCTCGCTCCCGGCGGGACGGGCGGCTCCACCGGCCGCGTCGATCCCGCCCTGGGTGTCGAGCAGGGCTGGCAGGGCTTCGCCGGCCAGAACAGTTCATGGAGTTCGGCAAGAAGCCGTTCGCCGCTGGCGAGAACGGCGGCATCCACGGCCATGTGGTCTACGCCTCGACGCGTCCGTTCGACGATCCGGCGCTGCTCCTCCAGTTGAGCTGGGAGCCCGGCGTCCCCAACGTGACGGTCAACCTCTACCAGGAGGCGACGCCGCCGGACGGCAGCCAGTCACCTCAACTGGTCGACACCACCAAGACGAGCAGCTTCGACGACTGGGCGCAGGGCTTCCGGCCGCGATGGCGTCCCGAACATGAACTGCCCGGGCCAGGGCGCGGCCACCGGGACGAACGCGACCTGTTCTTCTTCTCGCTCTTCAGACCAGCCGAAGTACCTCGACTCTACTACAACGCGGACCACCGGGGCTACGGCGCTGCCGAACCACTCCCAGTTCAAGTGCTACGACGGCATGCACAACTGGAACCAGATCCAGCCGGCGCCGTACGACGGCATGTACCAGCTTCCCGAGCGTGACGGGGCTCGATCCCGACCATCCGGGCAAGCCGCACCGGGACGAACTGCACGGGCTGCGTCACCGAACCCGGACAGCGACCGATCCCTATCCGGTTCGGCACGCCGATGCTGCCGCCCGGCAAGTACGTGGTCGAGGTGGTGGTCCCGCCGGGCTACGAGCTGGTGAAGGAAGAGGACAAGAACATCCTGCTCGGCGACAACTACATCGCGCCGGTGACGCAGCAGTTCGCCGGGCTTCGGCAACATCTTCATCCTGCCCGACCAGGCCGCGGTGAGCGCGCTGCTACAACGCCAACAACCCGCTGAATCTCGACCAGACGACTCGGCCGGGGCAGTCTCGCCGCGCCACGAGGGCGACACCGGCAGCGTCGAGACCTTCTGGCCGTGCGTGGGCGCCGAGCGCATCGTCCCCGACTTCAACAGCCTGTTCCCGGGCTCGGGCGCAGGTCGCGCCGTTCGCGGGAGCCAAGCGCCGCCTGTGCGACCGCAAGGAGGTGATGCTGGCCGACCAGACGTCGGTGCTGGCGAAGTTCTACGTCTTCAGCTCGACGCACGTCGCCGCCCACTTCACCGGCATCATCACCGACGACTTCACGTCGGAGTTCGACCCGTTCTCGCCGCAGTTCGGCGAGAAGTTCGCGCCCGCCCAACCTGCCGGTCGCGTTCAGGGACTGGGCCGGCAACGAGATGTCGCGCGTCTACTCCGACCAGTGGGGCATCTACAACGGCCTGAACTACTCGACCTGGGGGGTCAACCCGCCCAACCCGACCGGCTACGTGCCGCACGATGATGGTCACGTGCATGAACGACCCGGGCAGCGGCGCGACGCCCGGATCCGCTCTACAACCCGGCCTACAGCCAGTTCTGCTACGAGATGCCGTTCATGCCGGGGCAGACCGCGTACATGGACACGCCGGTGATCCCGACGTCGGCCTTCGCGCGACGGCTACAACCAGCCCGACTGCGAGTACCCGGACGCGACGCCGGCGATCAAGGAGGTCGACGGCGACGGCGCCGGACCATGGGTGTCGGGCTCGCGGTACCGGTCACACCCTGACCGATCACCGCGCTGGGCGACCAGGTGGTGAACAACACGGCTACTCCGGGCCCCGACCACGACGCGTCCCTTCAACCAGAAGACCATCACCCGCCACTACGGCTTCGGCGCACGTGCACGACCCGGCCGCGGGGAGCGCGACGTGCAACACGGTCGCCAGCGTGACCGTCAGCGGGGTGGCGGCGACGATCCTGAGCTGGAGCGACCAGCAGATCGTGTGCGCCGCGCCCGGAACGTGCCGAGCTGCTCCGTCCAGCAGCAGGCGCAGTACGCGGGCCGAGCGACGCACCGGTCCGGCGCGGTGCGGTCAGCTCGTCATCACGGCCGCCAACGGCAAGAAGTCGATCGACACCGTGACCGTCACGATCGGCGGCAAGGCTCCGACGCACGTGCCCCGCCGCGGGCTGACGATCCAGGCGGCGATCGACGCCGCCGCGCCTGGCGACCTGATCATCGTCGACCCGCGTCGACAGCGGCGACCTGACCGTCCACCCCGGCCATCCACAACGAGCTGCTGCTGATGTGGAAGCCGGTCCGGCTGCAAGGCGTCGGGGCGGCCTCGGCGTCGATCAACGCCGACGCGCATCCCGCGGGCAAGCTGGACGACGTGGCGCCGGCAGGTGAATTGCCTGTTCGGCCTGACGCTCGACGGCGTCGCCGATACCAGCGCCAATCCGTCGACCCGACCGGCACCTGCTTCGCGACGCCAGCCGCAGCCCGAACGGACACCTGGAGGTTCTTCAACCCGTTCGACGGGATCAACCCGCAGATCGACCGGATGCCGCTGGAGGCCACGTCGGCTGGGACACCAACCTGCAACGGCAACCTGGCGGAGCTGCTGCAGGAGCCGACGCTGATGGGCGCCTACGAAGGCGCGGGCATCACCGTGCTGTCGAAGGGCGTCGACTTCCGCCATCGCAACCCGTTCGAGCCCGGCGGCCGGTGGCCGGCGTTCCCCGACGGACACGCACGCTGCTCACTCCGGCAACGCGGACTGCCGGCACGGACACGACGCGGACCACGAATCCGTTCCCCAGCAACTTCTAGTGCAACCCGTCGCGCATCGACGGCCTGACGATCACCAACAGCTCGCAGGGCGGCGGCGGCATCTTCGTGCACGGCTGGGGGCACAACATCCAGATCGCCAACAACCGCGTCCACGAACAACGCCGGCACGCTGTCGGGCGGCATCAACGTCGGCCAGGGCGAATATCCGCCGGCGTACGTCAGGGCACGGCGACGAACTGCGGCCCCGGGCTCCTGCCACGGCTCGTCCGCCTTCCCGAGGCCAGTACGTACGCTCAACGCGCAGCTGCCGTACTGCCACGACCTGAACGTGAACATCCACCACAACGCGGTCACGCACAACGCGTCGATCGGCGACGAGCTGTTCTCGGCGACGCCGGCGGGCGCGGGCGGCGTCAGCTTCTGCACCGGCTCCGACAACTACACGGTTCAGACCACAACTGGATCTGCGGGAACCTGAGCACCGGTGACGGCGGCGGCGTCGCGCACCTCGGGTTCAGCTACAACGGCGACATCGAGCACAACACGGTCCTGTTCAACCAGAGCACCAACCCGACGATGCCGACCAACGGCGGCGGCATCGTGATCATGGCGCGCCGGACGTCGATCCGCCCTGCGTCAACGGCGACCGGAGTGCGTGTCCGCCGGCCGAGCACGATTGCCCGCCGAGCGACGGCACCGGCCCGGGCCTGGTGATCGACGCCAACCTGATCATGGGCAACGCGGCCGAGAGCGGCAGCGGCGGCGGCCTGCGCCTGCAGCAGCGTCAACGGCACGGACGTGCTGGCCTTCCCGCACCCGGCTCGAGCCGCTGGTACTCGCGTGCAAGTCACGAACAACATCATCGCCAACAACGTCGCCGGCTGGGACGGCGGCGGCGTGTCGCTGCAGGACGCGTTGAAGGTGAACATCATCAACAACACGGTCATGTCCAACGACACCACCGCCTCGGCCGGCGTGCTGTTCAACACCCTGGGCGCTCCCCTGGCGAGCTCGCAGGGGCCGTGCGCCGGCACGAGGGACGCGGGCGGGGTGTGCACGGTTCCGTGGACCACCTCGGTCGCGCAGCCGGCGGGGCTGGTGAGCATCCAGAACAGCGCCGTGCTGAGCGCCAACTTGCCGGCGAGGGTCACCTGTCCTCCCGAGCACTACCAGCCCGGGACGCCGGCCAATAACGGCACCTGCCGGAGCGTCTCCTACCCGCTGCTGCTCAACAACGTGTTCTGGCAGAACCGGGCGTTCTACATCGGCGTGGGCTCGCTCGGAGCGGGCACCCAGAACCAGCAGAACGTGGTCACGCTGTTCGACGGGTTCAGCACCAGCAAGCCGGCGTCGAGCCAGACTCACGCACCGGCCAGTGCCCCTCGGACAGCCACGTGTACTACTGGGACATCGGGGTGCGCGGGGACACCGGAGTCTCGAACCACAGCGGAGGAGCCAAGCTCGCCCCGGTCTATTCGTTCCTGACCGATGCCGGGGACTACGCCGGCCTGCACAACACGGGAGCCAATCCGCGCGTCGCGCAGCAATACTGCAACGGCTCGCGCATCCCTCCGGAGAACGGCGGGCTCGGCTACCAGGTTCCCGCGGGCATCTCGGACGCGACCGTGCCGAATCCGCTCTTCAGCCTGACCCCGGCGGCGACCGTGGATGAGGGCAACAACTGGATCAACATCAACTGGGGTCCGCTCTCGGAGCTCAACCCGGTCACCAAGGCCCCCCTCGGCAACTACACGCCCGCGGGGAGCACCTCGCCGACCGTCCACTTCGTTCCCCTCGTCAGCCCACTCACGCTCCCCGGAGCCTCCGGCACCGCCTACGCGCAGGCGCCCGCCCGCGACTTCTTCGGCAACTCGAGGAAGACGAACACCTCCGTGGACGCGGGCGCGGTCGAGTTCCAGAGCCTCGGGGTGGGTGCAGGGGCGTTCGAGGTCAGGAGGTAGCTGCAACCTCGACTCGGCGCCGCGGGAAGCGGGCCGGGCATCTGCCCTGGATGCCCGGCCCGATTCCGCAGACGACACGAGCCCACCCAGGTTCTGGGCAGGTCGGGAGCGAGGCTGCAATGTCGGGCGTGCGCACCCTCGGTCGCTTTGCAGAAGATGGCGTCGGGCGGACGGGCGCCGCGCTGCTGATGGCGTTCGCGCTCGCGGCCCTCGTCGTGGCGCCCCCGGCGCGCGCGGACGGCCCGCGGCCCGAGGCGGCGGCCACGCGGGGCTCCGCCTCGACCAGGCCCGCCGCCGCGCGGACCCGGTACCGCCCGGATCGCTTCGCCGGGAAGGCGGGGCGTTACTACCGCGTCGTGTGGGGCATCGAGTCGCTGAGCGTGAAGCTGGTGGAGTCCGGCGAGCTCGTCCGCTTCACCTGGCGTGTCGTGGATCCCGAGCGGGCCAAGGTGCTCTCGGACAAGAAGCTCGACCCGGCCCTGGTGGATCCGGAGGCGGGGGTCAGCCTGGTCGTGCCGGCGATGGAGAAGGTGGGCCAGCTGCGCCAGAGCGCGGCGCCCGAGGCGGGAAGGTCCTACTGGATGACGTTCTCGAACAAGGGCCGGAAGGTCAAGCGCGGTGCCCGGGTCAGCGTCGTGATCGGCGACTTCCGGGCCGACGGGCTCGTCGTCGACTAGCGCTTCCGGACCGAAGGAGCTTCGATGAGGTCGAGCAAGGGTCGCGTGCTTCTCGGTGTGCTGGTCAGCCTGTGCCTTCCGGTCGTCGCGTCGGCGGCCCGCGGGAAGACCCCGCCACCGAAGCCGACCGCCGCGCAGGGCAGGACCCCGCCCACGAAGCCGACCGCCGCGCAGGGCAAGATCCGGCCAGCCAAGTTGACCGCGGCGCAGATCGTCCAGAAGCACGTGGCGGCCCGCGGCGGGCTGAAGGCCTGGCGAGCCGTCCAGTCGATGGCCTGGAACGGCAAGATGGACGTGGGCCACGGCGACTCCGTCGCGCGCAGCAAGCGGTACGTGAGCGACGCTCTCGCGCGGAGAGGCAGGGGGCCGCGCACGCCGCCGCCGGACGAGGGCAAGGGCAAGGGCGACGCCCTGAAGCAGGTGCAGGCGCCCTTCGTCCTCGAGCTGAAGCGCCCGGCCAGGTCGCGGATGGAATCGAGTTCGCCGGCAAGACCGCGGTCCAGATCTACGACGGCACGAACGGCTGGCTGCTGCGCCCGTACCTGAACCGCGACGACTGGGAGCCGTTCACCCCGGAGCAGAAGCGGTCGCAGGAGGGGAAGTGGGAGCTGGGCGGACCCCTGATGGACCAGGCCGCGCGGGGCACGAAGGTGGAGTTCGTGTCGGTGGAGCGCGTGGAGGGTCGCGACGCCTACAAGCTCAAGCTCACGCACAAGGGCGGCGACGTGCAGCACGTCTGGATCGACGCGAAGAGCTTCCTCGACGTGAAGGTCGAGGGGACGCCGCGGCGGATGGACGGCAAGCTTCGAACCGTGTGGGTGATCCAGCGCGACTTCCGCCCGGTGCACGGCCTGATGGTGCCGTTCGTGCTGGAGACCGCGGTCGACGGCAACGCCGAGACGCACAAGGCGATCATCGAGAAGGTCGCCCTCAATCCGCCGCTGGATGACGCGCGGTTCGCGAGGCCCAAGACATGAGCAGCCAGCCCCTGGCGGCGAGCGGCGCGCCACGGCGTCGCAAGCGGATCGGGCGAGGGCGGAGGGGCGCGGATGAAGCGCGTCGCCACGGCGACGATGGCGGCGGGGCTCGTGGCCGGAGCGCTGGCCGCAGGGCCGGCTCCGGCCGCCGAGCCGTCCGCGGCCGAGATCGTCGCGAAGAACCTCGCCGCCCGGGGCGGCCTCGACGCGTGGCGCAAGGTCGAGACGATGGTGTGGATCGGCCACATCGAGAGCGCCCACGCCCCCGTGCCGGGCATGCGGTTCAAGCTGGATCAGAAGCGGCCCAACAAGACGCGCATGGAGATCGTGGCGCCCGGCGAGCGGTCGATGCGCGTCTTCGACGGCGCGCAGGGGTGGAAGCTGCGCCTGGCCGGGGGGCGGCCGCAGGTGCAGCGGTTCACCCCACAGGAGGCGATGTTCGCGCAGGCCGGTCACGGGATCGACGGTCCGCTCATCGACCACGCCGCGAAGGGCAACTCGGTGACGCTGCAGGGCGTCGACGAGCTCGCGGGACGCAAGGCCTATCACCTGAACGTGCGCCTGGCGCGGGGTGGGACCGAGGAGGTCTGGGTCGACGCGGAGACCTGGCTCGACGTCCGCTACGACCGGATGGCCGACGGCCCGGCAGGTGGGCTGCGGCGCGTCTCGGTCACCTATGGTGACTACCGGCCCGTCGAGGGGCTGCGGATCCCGTTCCTCATCGCGACGGGGGGCGGACAGGGCACGCCGCCCGACCGGATGCAGATCGAGAGGGTGGTGCTGAATGCACCGCTGGACGACTCGGCCTTCGAGAGCCCGGCCGCTCCGCATCCGCCTCACCGTGCGCGGCGGGGCGTCCCGCCGCGAGCTCCGGCGGCGACCGCGGCCACGGCTCCGTCGACCGCGGCGCGCGCGGAGCAGAGGATCCGCGCCGCGATGAGCGCGTGGCGACTCGCTCTGGCGGGCTCGGCGATGGGGCAGGGCTGCCGGCGCCCGGTGCAGCGCCGCCGCCTGCCGGCCGAGCCGGTCGGGCAAGTCCATCTACCTGCGCGGCGTCGCTCGGCTCCGGGGCGCCGCTCGAGGGGACCCGCGAGGGCGGCCTCGTCACGACCGGCGCGGACGCCGCCTGCGTGAGCTGCCATCAGCGCAGCGGCCTCGGGTCCGTCGAGGGGCGCGTGACGATCCCGCCCATCGCGGGCGACTACCTGTTCCACTCAGGCGCCCACGACGGCCGGCGAGCCCGCGCTGCCGTACGTCGAGACGCGTGCACGGCAATCGCGAGCCGTACACCGAAGCGACGCTCGCGCGGGCGATCCGCGAGGGGCTCGACTCGCAGGGCCGACCGCTCGGCTACCTGATGCCGCGCTTACGCGCTCGGCGACGCGCGACATGGCCGCGCTGATCGACTACCTGAAGTCGCTCGAGCGTGCGCCAGGTCCCCGGCGTGACCGACACGGTGCTGCACTTCGCCACGATCGTCACGCCGGACGCGGATCCGGTGAAGCGCCGCGGCATGCTCGACGTGCTGGAGCAGTACTTCGCCCAGAAGAACGAGGCTCCGCTCAAGCCCACGCCCGCGCATGCTGACCTCCGGCAAGGACCCAGTACAGCAAGAGCATGTACATGGCGAACCGGCGCTGGGAGCTGCACGTCTGGGAGCTGACCGGCCCGGCCTCGACCTGGCGGGCGCAGCTGGAGAAGCACCTCGCGGCGGAGCCCGTCTACGCGGTGCTGTCCGGGCTCGGCGGCAGCCAACTGGGCGCCGGTGCACGAGTTCTGCGAGCAGCACGCGATCCCCTGCCTGTTCCCGAACGTCGAGGTGCCGGTCGTCGCGGAGCGCGACTTCTATCCGCTCTACTTCTCCAAGGGGGTGCTGCTGGAGGCGCGAGCTGATCGCGCAGCGCCATCCTCGGACCGGACGATGCACCCGGCCGCCGGCGCGGTGGAGCAGGTCTATCGGGCTGGCGACAGCGGCGAGCGCCGCGGCCGCGGCCCTGGCCGCGCAGCTCAGGGGCCGCGGGGTCACGGTGCACGGCACGGTCCTGCGCCGCGGGCGCTCGGGCGCGCGGGGTCGCGGCCGCGCTGCGCAAGGCCGCGCGGCGCAAGGACGCGCGCGGCCAGGCGCTGGTCCTGTGGCTGCGCCCCGCCGACGTCGCCGCGCTCGGCGACGTGCCGCGCGGCGCGGCCACGGTGTACCTGTCGGGACTGATGGGCGGGCTCGAGCAGCTCGCCGCTGCCCGCGGGCTGGCGCGAGCGCGCCCTCATGACCTATCCGTTCGATCTCCCCGGCCGGCGGGGCGTCCGCCTCGACTACCCGCTCGGCTGGTTCGCGTTCCGTCGCATCCCCGTCGTGGCCGAGCAGGTCCAGACGGACACCTACCTGGCGTGCAGCCTGCGTCGCGGATGTCCTGAACCGGCATGGCGGACAACTTCGTCCGGCCCTACCTGGTCGAGCAGCTGCAGGACCTGCTCGAGCACCGGCTCATCACCGGCTACTACCCGCGCCTGTCGCTCGCCTCGCACCAGCGCTTCGCATCGAAGGGCGGGTACGTCGTGCGCTTCCGCGACCCCGCGGGCACGGCGCTGGTCGCCGAGGGCGGCTGGACCGTGCCTTGAGAGACCGAAAGTGAAACCGCGTCGCCATGAGCGCGCAGAGCCCGTCAGCGCGCCGCGACCACGCTCCCCTGGTCGTGCACGAGGTCGTCGAGCGTGGCCCAGCCCTCGCATCCTCCGGCAGGGTTCGCGGGCGCTCGGGCATGAGCGTCACTCCGGGGAGTGGCTCTCTTGCTGCCGCGGCGACGTCGAACGCACCGCTGGGCCGCGATGACTCGCGTCGAGCGTCCCGGCCGTGCGCCTCGTGCGGGAGGACGGCAGGGTCGAACTCGCTGCGCGGACGAGATGAACGACGGCCGGCCCATCGTGCTCGTGAACTTCGATCTTCACGAGCTGCACCTTGTCCACGTCGGGCCCGAGCCGGTGCTCGAGCTGCGCGTTCGCGCAGTTCGAGCGCGGGCTCGGGGCGAGGTCGCGCAAGGTGCACCGTGATGTCGATCGTCCATCGAGCCGGGAGCACGACACCCCGGACCGTCTGCTCGAGTACGCCCGGAAGTTCCACGCCGGTCCCGAGTGGCGGCACTACACCGGGACGACTCGACGCGAGCATCGCCGCCCGGCGGGCCGTCGACGTGTACCGCGGAGGCGAAGATGAGCCGACTCCGCTCGTGGCGCTGATGCGCGCGGCGCCGGCAAGCCCTGGCTGCGCATCAGAGGGATTCGGCACCGCCGATGGATCTGCTGCGCGACTACCGGGAGCTCTCGCCGCGCGCTGAGCCCGCCCCCGCCTCGTCGCGGCCGGGCTCAGGGCGTCTTCTTGCGCGGACCGCGCCGGGCGGGAACGTGAACTGCCAGTCGCCGTAGGAGCTCGCATCCTCGAAGTCCTGGTCGGCCTCGTCGAAGTGGCCGGTCTTGAGCGGCGCACGCTTGGAGCTGCTCGCGACGCCCATGATCCCGCCGTTCGGCGCCGGCACGAGCACCCAGTCGACCGCGTTCGTCATCGGGTCCGGATAGAGGCGCCTGAGATAGCGGACCTGGACCGGGGCGTCCGCTGCAGCACCGAGCAGCTCCTCCAGCGTCTGCGGGTAGGCTCGCCGCTGGCTCCAGTAGCGCCCGATCGCCGCGCGGTACTCGTGCCCGACCCACAGGAGCTGCGCCTCGCGCTCGCGCTGCGCGGCCGTCGACGCGACCTCGCCCGCGGCCGCGAGCAGGATGCCGATCAGCACGAGGAGGGCGAGCAGCCCGACGTAGGTGAAGCCGCCGGTCGCTGCGTGGCGCGCCCGCTCACCACGCGGCATAGGGGACTCCGTTCTCGCCCAGCGCCCTCGGCGCCGCTCCTGGACGTCCTTGACGCCGGTGTCCTCGGGGTCGTCCGAGTTCACGACGATCCACTTGTCGGCGGTCTTGGCGATCGGGTCGACCGGGATGCTGCGCAGGTAGCGCTTCTCGACGAGCACCGCGAGCGTCTGAGGGTACTTGCCGGTGTCGCCGTAGAACTTGTCGATCGACTCGCGCAGCGTCGTCAGGTCCTGCTTCAGGACCGCTTCCCTGGAGCGCTGGAGCGAGCGGAAGTAGCGCGGCACCGCGATCGTGAGCAGCGTCGCGATGATCGCCATCACGACGAGCAGCTCGATCAGCGTGAAGCCGCGGCGTCTACCAGTCACGGTACGGCACTCCGTTGAGCCCGGTGCGCGACGAGCGCGAGTGCACGTCGTAGACGTCGTCGCCCGGCTGCGGATCGTCCGGCGGGCTCGCGTACGACCGGAGCCCCCAGGTGTCCGCGGCCGGCGTCGTCGCGTCCGGCCAGAAGGGATCCCGCGGCAGGCGCCGCAGGAAGTAGATCTTGACGCCCTCCTTGGCGCTGCTCGCGTCGTCGACCCCGTCGACCAGCGACCTGCAGATTGGGCGGATAGCCGGTCTTGTCGAGCGTCCTTCTTGATGCGGCCGGTGTCCGAGGCGAGCTTGTAGGCGTCGATCGCGGCCCGGATCGTGCGCAGCGAGACGCGCAGCTCGCGCTCGCGCTCGCGCTGGTACACGAGCTGCGCCGACGGGACGACGGCGGTCGCGAGCAGCGAGACGATCCCCACCGTGATCACGAGCTCGATGATCGTGGAAGCCGCGGTCGCGCATCGCTCCCTCACTTGGTCACGGCGATCTTGAGCGGCGTCGCCTGGGTCGCGGCCACCGCGACGCCGTCCTCGCCGACCAGCACGACCTGCGTCGAGATCGCGATCGCCGGCCGGGCCGCGACGACCCGGAAGCGCAGGTTGATCAGGCTGCCGCCCCCGGAGACCGGGGCACCCTCGCTGCCGGCGAGCTCGAGCTGCACCCCGCCCGGCTTCATCGTCGACCTTCGGTGCGTCGCCGGACGGCGCGAGGTCGCCGGGCTCCGCGCTGACGAGCTGCAGCGCCGAGGCGTCGAAGCCCACCTGCGTCCGGATGCGTCCGAGCGCCGAGCGTCGAGGCGAGCTTGACCGACACGCTGATCTCGTCGCCGACCTTGGCGGTCGTCGGGACCCTCGATCGTGACCTTCGGCTTCGCGTCGGCCGGCGCCCTGCGCGGCCGCCGTCGCGTCCGCCGCGGCCGCTCCGGCTGCCTTTCCGGCCGCCGGCCGCCTTCGCGTCCGGCGCCGCGGCGCCGCCGCCGGGGCGGGGGGCCGCGGCCGGGGCGGGGGCGGGCGCGCCGACGCGTCGATCCGCTCCGGCATCGCGCGCGGCCGGCTCGGCGGCGCGCTGCGGCGCAGGCGGGCTCTCCACGGCACCGCCCGCGCCGAACGAGACGCCGCCCGGCATGGCCGGCCCGGCGCCGGACGTCGCCGGCGCCGATCGGCGGCGGCGCCGCTCGCGAACGGCACCGAGCGCGTCTGCGACTCGCTGCCGTACCAGAACTCGGTCGTCTCGCTCGACGGCCGCGGCTGCGTGCGGATGACCCGCGGCGTGATCGACAGCACGATCTCGTTCTTGTCGTTGGTCGTCGCCCTTCGAGCCGAACAGCCGGCCGAGGATCGGCATGTCGCCGAGCCCCGGGATGTGCGTCGAGCTGCCGCTGGTCGATGTCCTGGATGAGGCCGGCGAGCACCTGCGTCTCGCCGTCCTTGAGCTCGAGCAGCGTGGTCGTGTTGCGGGTGCCGATCTCGTAGGCGAGCGTCGTGCCGCCGTTGCCGATCGGCACGCGTGATCTGCTTGACGATCGAGCTGACCTCGAGCGCGACCTTGATCGCGACGTTGCCGTCGTTGTGGATCGTCGGCTGGACCTCCAGCGTCAGGCCCACGTCGAGGTACTGCACGTTGCTGGTCGAGAACGAGCCACCGGTCGTGGCGCTCGTCCCGGAGGTCACGACCGGCAGGCGGTTGCCGACCAGGATCTTGGCCTTCTCCTTGTTGCGCGCCCGGATCCGCGGGCTCGCCAGCAGGTTGCTGAGCGCCGACCGTCTTCGAGAGGTCGACGCTGATCCCGAGCGTTGGAGACGGCGATCGTGTTGGCGCTCTGCTTCCCGAGGTCCGACAGCACCAGGCCCGGGATGCCGGCCGCGGTGCTGTTGGGGGGCTTGGTGGCCGAGAAGGCGACGTTGGTCGGGTAATTGATGCCGAGCTGCTCGGCGAGGCTGTGCGCGATCTCGAGGACCTCGACCTCCATGATCACCTCCGGCTCCGGCACGTCGAGCGAGGCCACGAGCTTCTCGGCCATGCGCACGCGCTCGGGCGTGTCGCGCATCACGAGCGTGCTCGAGCGCTCGTCGACGAACAGCGTCTTCGCGCCGAGCACGGTCTTCAGCAGCGACTCGGCCTCCTTCGGCGCCGCGTTCGTCAGGTAGAACGTGTGGACGATCTCGTCCCGGTAGTCCTTCTGCTTCGCCGCCGTGTTCGGGTAGATCAGCGACGAGGTTCTCCGACAGCACCTGCCAGCCGAGCTGGTTCTGCGCCAGGATCAGGTCGATCGCCGTGCTCGACCGGCACCTGGTTGACGAAGATCGTCGTCTTGCCCTCGCTCTTGACGTCCTTGTCGAAGACGAAGTTGAGGCCGGTCTGCCGCGCCAGGACCTCGAACACCATCTTGGTCGGCGCGTCGCGGAACTGGAGCGACACCGGCCGGTCGTCGTGCGTCTTCAGGCGCGGAACGGCGGACGTCGGGCCGCGCGCGAGGTCGATCTTCGACACCAGCGCGCTGCGCCGGCGCGAAGCTCGGATCCTCGGCCAGCACGGCGCTGCACCTCGAGCTCGGCGGCGTCGAGCTTCTTCGCGGCGAACAGCTGCGCCGCCTTGGCGGTGCGCTCCGCGTGCCGCCGGTCGGCCTCGCACGCCCTCGAGGCCGCGCAGCGCCCGGTCGTTGCCCGGCTCGAGCGCCAGCACGCGCCGGTAGCTCGTCGCGGCGCCTCGCCGTTCGCCGTTCGCGCGCGCGCGCGTCGGCGGCGGCGATGAGCCGCTGCACGGCCGCCTCCCGGCGCGCGCGCAGCTCGCAGGCGGAGCTCGAGGTTGGAGGGGTCCTTGCGCGACGGCCTGCTCGAGCATCGCGATGGACTCCTCGTAGGCGCCCTGCTCGAACGCCGTGACCCCTTGCGGTGCGAGGCGATCGGTGGCGCAGCTCGCGGTCAGGGCGGGCAGCAGCAGGACACGCAGGCGTCGGGCAAGCAGTCTCACTTGGACCTCCGGCCGCGAGGTTCTGGCGGATGTTGAGCGGCAGGTAGACGAACACGAGCTGGCCGCCGGCGGCGCTCTCGAACTGGTACACGCCGTCGAGCCGGTCGCCGACGTGGGCGTCGATCACGCGATCGCCGTGCGCCAGGAAGAACACCGGCGCGTCGCCCTCCGGGGCGAAGCTGCCGAGGAAGGTGTACGGGAACGGCGGCGCCGTGGGCTCGGGCGGCGGCGGCGGCGGCGGCCGGCGGCGGCGGCCGGCGGCAGCACGAACCAGGAGTGCTGCGCGAAGAGCGCCGCCGCATGCGCGGGCGCGACGACCCGGTCCGGGTCGGGACGCGGCTCGGAGGCGGGCGGCGCGGCGCGGGACGGCGCCGGCGGGCGCGCGGATCCGCCGCGGCCGTGGCGGCTTGCGGCGACGCCGCCACTGCGTTCGCGGAAGCCGCGCGCGGCAGGCGGATCGTCCGGTCGCGACCAGGACGGCGAGCGCCGCGAGCACGAGCAGCGCGAGGCCGAGCGCGGCGCGCCGGACGCCGAGCCGGGCGTCCGCCGCCGGCCCGGCCGGGCGCGCGAGCGGCGCGGCGCCGGCGCGCTGGCCAGTCTGGCAGCGCTGCTCACGGGGTGCTCCGCGTGTAGACGGTCATCCGGAGCTGCGCCTCGACGTTGACGTCGGCGATCGACTTGCGCTCGAGCACGAGCTCGCTGAGGCCGACCGCCGGCATCGTCGCCAGCGTCGAGTCGATGAACGCGCGGATCTGCGGGTAGGGTCCGGTGACCGGGAACGCGATCTGGTAGCGGACCACGCCGCTGCTCCTCGTCGCGCTGATCTCGTACTTGGCGGTGTCGACGGCGAGCCGGCGCCGCGTGGCCTCTGTCGAAGAGCTGGCGCAGGATGCGCCGGCATCTCGGTGCGAGCCGGCAGCGCACGCAGCGCGGTGGCGGGAGCGCGCGACCTCGTCCGTCGGCGCCGTGTGCCCCTGTCGCCTGCGCGGCCGCGACGCTCGGCGCGCAGCGCCGCGACCTCGGCCGCGACCTGGAGGTGCGTCGAGAGCAGGAACAGCGCCGCCGCGAGCAGCAGCGCGATGCCCGACGAGCCCGCGTCCGGCCGGTGCGGCTGATCGTCCAGGCGGCGCGCGGCAGCCACTCGTTGCCGAGCCGTCCCGCGAGCCGGCGGGCGAGCGCAGGGCGCTCGCGGGGGCCGCGAGGCCAGCGTCGCGGGCGGGCGCCCGGCCCGGCGGCCGTGACGGCGCCTGGGTCTCGAGCTCGACCTCGCGACCTCGGACGTGGCGCTCACGTGCGCCACTCCGCCGAGAGCTTGACGCGCAGCGGGTGCTCCGGGTCGTCCTTGCGCCGCTCGTGGCTCTCGAGCATCGGGTGGCGCAGCACCGCGCTCTTCTGCAGGCGCTCGAGGTAGGCGAGCGCGTCGGCCAGCGCGCGCACCTCGGCCGTGATCCGCACCAGCCTGCTTGACGGGGTCGGGCTCGACGCGCAGCAGCGAGACGCTGGCCGCGCTGTCGTGGCTGGCGGCCTCGAGCTCGGCGAGCAGCAGGGTCCAGGGAATGCGCGAGCTCGCGCTCGACGGTCGGCGGCCTCCGCGGCGCGCCTGGAGCGACTCGGGAGTCGGCGCGCTGTGGCGCGGCTGCGCCGTGGCGCCGAGCGCGGCTTCGAGCCGGCTGCGCTCGGCGAGCTTGCGCTCGAAGGCCACGCCCGAGCGCGAGCGCGGCCGCGAGGCCGACGACGCACAGCGCCGCGCCCGCGAGCGGCGCCTGGTGCACCGGGGCGACGAAGTCGAGCCGGACCGGACGCGGCGACCTCTTCATGCGTGCATCCTCTCGCAGCAGCGCGAGCTCGTGCGCCTGTGCGTCGCCGTCGCCCTCCTCCAGCCACTCGATCCCGGCGCTCGCGGCCGCGCCGCGGCGCATCCAGGCCGGCGCGTCCACGAACATGCGGCCCGAGCGCGCCGCGCGGCCCGGGTCAGCCTCGCCGAAGGCCTGCAGCCGCTCGAGCTCGACGCTCCAGTCCGGCGACAGGCGCGCCATGTGGACCCGGTCCCACGCGCCGTCGGCTCAGGTGCACGGCGCGAGAGCGACCCGTCGTCCACGCTGACGAACCAGGTGTCGTCCGCCGGCAGCCGGTGGCGGCAGGCGTTGAAGGCGACGATCAGCTGCGGCTGCAGCGAGACGAGCGCGAGCCGCGCCGGGGCGAGCGTGTCCTCGAGCGCGCCTCCGGAGCGTCGCCGGCATCGCGCAGGCGACGTAGGAACGGCCGGGCGGGGTGTCGGCGAGCGTCACGGCCCAGTCCGCCACGGCCTCGCCGTAGGTGTCGCCGAGCACGTAGCGGGCATGCGTGAGGCGCCCCGCGGCGTCGAGCCGGGTCGCCGGCCAGGGGACGACGCCGTAGCGCGCCCAGTGGTCCGCCACCACGACCCGGGCGGCGGCGCCGTGCCAGGTCGGCTCGGTCAGCACGTCGGCCAGGCGCGCGAGCACCGGGCCGAGGTCACCGAACGTCGCCGGCCGGAGACGGTGAGCTCGGTCGCGGCGACGACGCGCGGCCGTGAGCCCGCGGGCGCGGCGCACGAGCGCGAGCTTGCGCGGCGCGAGGTAGATCGCGATCTCGTCACGCCAGAGCGGTGACACGGTTGGCCTCCAGGAGGGTGGTGACGCCGCGCTGCACCAGCTCGAGCGCGGCGCTGCGGAGGAGCTTCGCGCCGCCCGCGAGCGCGAGCTCCTTGAGGCGGCGTGCCGGCGCGCGCGCCACGATCGCCTCGCGCAGCTCGTCGTTCAGGACGAGCAGCTCGCCGATCGCGCGGCGGCCCTTGTAGCCGGTGCCGCGGCAGTGGGCGCAGCCGCGGCCGGTGCGGAAGCGTCCAGTCCGAGACCGCCGGCGGCAGCAGCCCCGACTGGCCGAGGAGCCTCGAGCGACGGCTGCGTCGGCTCGGCGCACTGCTCGCAGACGACGCGCACGAGGCGCTGCGCGAGGATGCCGTTCAGGGCCGAGACGAAGCGCGTAGGCGTCGACCTGCATGTGCGAGAAGCGGCCGAGCACGTCGAAGACGTTGTTGGCGTGCACGGTCGTGAACACGAGGTGGCCGGTCAGCGCCGACTGGATCGCGATCTGCGCGGTCTCCGGATCGCGGATCTCGCCGACCATGATCTTGTCCGGGTCGTGGCGCAGGATCGACCGGAGGCCGCGCGCGAAGGTCAGGCCCTTCTTCTCGTTGACCGGGATCTGCAGCACGCCGGGCAGCTGGTACTCGACCGGATCCTCGATCGTGACGATCTTGTCGCGGCCGGTGTTGGTCTCGGAGATCGCGGCGTACAGCGTCGTCGTCTTGCCGCTGCCGGTCGGGCCGGTCACGAGCAGCATGCCGTAGGGCAGCTCCGACAGCCGCCGCAGGCGCCCGACCACGTCGGCGCTCGAAGCCGAGCGCGTCGAGCCGCAGGCCCTGCAGCTCGTCGGTCAGCGCCTGCTTGTCGAGGATGCGCAGCACCGCGTCCTCGCCGTGCACGCTCGGCATCACCGAGACGCGGAAGTCGATCGGCCGGCCCTTGAGCGC
This sequence comes from uncultured delta proteobacterium, assembly GCA_963739565.1. Lineage (GTDB taxonomy): Bacteria > Myxococcota > Myxococcia > Myxococcales > Anaeromyxobacteraceae > Anaeromyxobacter. The sequence continues at coordinate 472,698 of CAVUBF010000005.1, forward strand.
GAGCCTGAAGCGGCCGTCCTGCGGCACGCGCCGCTCGGCGATGTCGAGCTCGCTCATGACCTTGACGCGCGAGATCACCTGCTCGCAGAGCTCCGCGCCGCCGAGCGTGACGACGTGCACGAGCACGCCGTCGACGCGGTAGCGGACCGCGAGGCCGCCCGGGCGCGTCTCGAGGTGGATGTCGCTGGCGCCGGCCTTGAGGGCGTCGTAGACGGTCGAGTGCACGAGCTTGACGACCGGGCTCGAGTCGGCGCTGATCGAGGCGAGCGACAGGTTCTCGATGTCGGCATCGACGAGCTTCTCGCCGTCGCCGGCCACCGCCGCGACGTCCATCGCGCGCAGGTCCTGCTCGAACTTCGCGACGTAGGCCTTGATCTCGTCCGGCGCGGCGAGGTGCCAGGACAGGCTCTGCGGAACCTTGAGCTCGAGCCAGCCGCGCAGCGCGCAGATCGAACGGGTTGCCGATGACGGCGAGGTGCTCGGCGCCGCGCTTGACGATCACGCAGCCGCGCCGGGCCGCGTCGGCGGGCCCGAGCAGGTCGAAGGCGGGCGCGAGCGCCATCAGCGCCGCGCTCTCGAGCACGGGATAGCGCAGCGCAGCGCCGAGCGCGCGAGCCAGCGCGTCGCCGTCGAGGCCGCTGGTCTCGGCGAGGACCGCGACCGGCGAGCGGCCGGTCGCAGCGGCGCTCGCGACCGCCGCGCGCAGCGCGTCCTCCGCCAGCGACGGCGGCGCCGGCGGCGACTCCGGCTGCCGCCTGATGGCGGACGTCCGCGGGCTCCACGAGCCAGCGTCCACGGCGTCCAGTGCGTCCAGTGCGTCCACGTCCGCGCTCGCGTGCGCGCTGCCGGCCAGACCGGGCATCCTCTCGGACCGCCTGAACTGGATCACGGCCTCGGCCGGCTCGGTCGCGCGCCGCGCTCACCGGATGCTCCCGGCCAGCTCGAAGATCGGGAAGTACATGAGCACGACGATGAGGCCGATCACGAGGCCGATCACCGTCATCATGGCCGGCTCGATCAGGCGCGTGGCGAGGTCGACGAAGCGCGACAGCTCGTCGTCGTAGAACGCCGCGATCCGCTCCATCATCTCGCCCATGTTTCCGCTGCGCTCGCCGACCTGCAGCATGCGCTCGGCGACCGGCGTGGTCAGGCCCTGGGCGGCGAGCGCGTCGGTCAGCGAGCGTCCCTCGCGCACCGCGCGCGTGGCGGCTCGCGAGGCGCGGCTGGGCGGCCGCGGCCAGCAGGCCGCCGCGTCATCTCGAACGCGGTCACGACCGGCAGGCCGCCGCGCAGCAGCATGCCGACCGTGCGATAGAGGCGCGCCAGCTGGTAGAGCTCGATCTGGTAGCCGACCATCGGGATGCGCGCGAACAGGCGGCCGACCGCGGCGCGAAAGCCGGGCCGCAGCACGCCGTAGCCGGCGAGCGCGACGCAGGCGAGGAAGCCCGCCAGCACGGCGAGGCCGTGCGCCTCGAGCAACCGCCCCCACTGCATCAGCATCTTCGAGGCGAACGGCAGCTCGCCGCCGATCTCCTCGTAGATCCCCGAGAACCGCGGCACGACGTAGGCGACCAGGAACAGCAGGACCAGCGAGCCGGCCGCGAGCAGCACGGCCGGGTAGATCGACGCGTTGATCAGCCGCTTCTTCAGCAGGTCGATCTGCTGCTGGTAGGCGACGAAGCGCCTGAGCGCCTCGGCGATCGCGCCGCTGCGCTCGCTCGCGCGCACGGTCGCGACGTAACAGCGTCGGGAAGCTGCCCGGGAACTCGGACCGAGCGCGACCGACAGGCTCTGCCCCTCGTACAGGCGCCGCCGCACGCCCTCGAGCAGGTGGCGGACCGACTCGTCGCGCTCCTTCTCGGTCAAGGCGTCGATCGCCTCGACGAGCGACAGGCCGGCCTCGAGCAGCGCGACGAGCTCGTTGCTGAACGCGACCAGCGACAGGCGCGCGCGCCGCGAGCGCTTCCAGCGCGCCGCCTGGATCGCGAGCACGCGCAGGCCGCGCGCCAGCGGCCTGGCGGTGCGCGTCGGCCTCGTCGAGCGCGTCCAGCTCCTGGATCGCGACTCCCTGGCCTCCATCGAGAGTGGTGATACGAAAGCGCATGCGTCACCAGTTCGTGACGTCGGCGTCTTCGCCGGTGCCGCCCGCGCGGGCGTCCTTGCCGTAGGACAGGAGGTCGAAGTCGCCGCCGTGCGTGCCGGGCTGCTGGTAGACGTAGGGCCGGCCCCACGGATCGGCGGGCACGCCCTTCTTGAGGTAGGGCCCGGCCCAGTTCAGCTCGCCGCTCGGCTGCGCGACGAGTGCCTGCAGCCCCTCCTCGGTCGTCGGATAGCGCCCGACGTCGAGGCGGAACTGGTCGAGCGCCTTGTCGAGCGCGTCAATCTGCGCGCGCGCGACCTTGACCTGCGACTTGCCGACTTGCGCGAAGTAGCGCGGCGCGACGAAGCCCGCCAGCAGGCCGATGATGACCATGACGACGAGCAGCTCGAGCAGCGTGAAGCCGCGTGCCAGGCCGGCTCGGGGCCTCAGCCGTTCCACGTCTGTGCGGGCCATGCGAAGGGCGCGTCCTTTGCTCGGTCGGTGTGAGCGCTTGCCTGGTAGGTAACAGCGCGTCTGCTCTTCGGGCATCAGGTCCTCACCTGAACCTGAAGAGGTGCAGCGACGGACATCCGTCTGGAGGCGGAGCGCGTCACGCGCGGCGCGCCAGCGCCCCGGGCAGGCCTACGACGGCGCGACGCCGTCCGCGTATCGGAGTGGGCAAAGAAGAAGGCCCCGGCGAACCGGGGCCTTGGATGGAGCGTGGAGCCGCCCGCCGTCCTCGGCGCGGGTGCCCGGCTCGACCTAGTGCGGCGCCCCCTGGTGCAGCGCGAACGGAGCGCCCTGGGAGTCGGTGAGCTGCGCGACGCGGCCGCCCGGCACGTCCATCGGCCCGTTCATCAGCTTCGCGCCCTTCCCGGTGGCGCGCTTCACCGCGCCATCGAGATCGTTCGTCTCCGCGTAGAAGAGCCACATGGGCCGGGTGGGCTGGCCCTTCGGGATCGTCATCATGCCGCCGAGGCGCGTGTCCCCGATGCCGAAGACGCGGTAGGTCCCCATCGGCCCCATGTCCATCTCCTCCAGCACCTTCCAGCCGAAGAGCTCGGAGTAGAACTTGGTGGCCGCGGCGCTGTCCGTCGTCAGCAGCTCGTTCCAGCAGAACTCGCCGGGCTTGGTGGCGTCGTGGGCCTGCATCGGCCCCTCGGGCTTGAAGATCGCGACGGGCACGCCCTGCGGGTCCTCGATCACCGCGAAGCGGCCGACGGTGGGGATGTCCGCGGGCTCCTTGTGGACCTTGCCGCCGAGCTTCCTCGCGAGCGCCGCCGTCGCGTCGACGTCGTCGACCTGCACGTTCGCAATCCAGTGGGGCGGCACGGCCTGCGCCGCCTCCTCGTCGGGCTGCTTCATCACGCCCCCGAGCGGGCCCTGGGTCCCGACCCACATGACGTAGCCGCCGTCGTCGCCGAACGGCTGCGTCTTCCACCCCACGACGTCGGAATAGAACCCAATCGCAGCCTTGGGATCCTTGGTCAGGTGCTCGTACCAGACGAACTGCCCCTTCTTCGCAGTGGCCATCATCCCCCTCCGAGTGGTGTGCGCGCCGCGCACCGCGCGCGGCGGCCGCCAGCGTTGGCCATAGCGGCGCCATGCCGGCCCCGCAACGAGGGCGACCTCACCGGCGAGCGGCTACTCCTGCCGTCGTCGGGCTCGCTGGGGGCGGCGTGGAGACCCCGGCCGCATCCAGGGTGGCAGGGAGACCGCGCGCACGGACGGTGGACGAAAGCCGGCGGCCGGCCCAACGTAGGCGACGCTGCACGCCGTACCCAGCGCAGCTGGGCTCCCATTGACGCAGGAGGAACCGTGAGCTTCTCGTCGGAGTTCAAGGCATTCGCGTTGAAGGGCAACGTCGTCGATCTCGCGGTCGGCGTCATCATCGGCGCCGCCTTCGGCAAGATCGTCGATTCCATCGTCAACGACCTCATCATGCCGGTCGTCGGACGGATCTTTGGCGGTCTCGACTTCTCGAACTACTTCCTGCCGCTCAAGGAGGTCCCGCCCGGGGTCGCGCACTCACTCGACGCCATGAAGAAGGCGGCGATCCCGGTGCTCGCGTACGGCAACTTCATCACGATCTGTCTCAACTTCGCGATCCTGGCGCTGATCGTCTTTCTGATGGTGAAGCAGTTCAATCGCCTGAAGAAGGCGGAGCCGCTTCCCGCTCCCGCCGGACCTCCCGAGGAGATCACGCTGCTGCGCGAGATCCGAGATGCCCTTCGCAGGTGACGCGTACCGCTCCGGAACCGGGAGCTCCTGCGAGCCGCTGACGACGCGCGACGAGCTCACCCGGGCCGCGCGCGTCCTGCCGCGCGGGACGGAGGAGGCCAGCGAAGGGGGCGCGCTGCTAAGCTCCGCCGATGTCGGGCCGGGCGCTCGCCGCCATCCAGAAGTACTGGTTCCTCGCCGGGATGGCGGCGGCGGTCGCCCTCGCGACGCTGGCCCCCGGGCTCGGGCGGACCGGCGGGCCGCTCCACGCCGACGTCGCCTCGACCGCCGGCGTCTTCGCGATCTTCTTCCTCCACGGGATCGGGCTGGCGCCCGACGCCCTCCGCGCCGGCGCCGGCCGCTGGCGACTGCACCTGTTCGTGCAGACCTTCACCTTCGTCGTGTTCCCGCTCGTCGGGCTGGCTGCGCGGGCGGCGGCGGGCCGGCTCCTGCCGCCCGATCTCGTCCTCGGGTTCCTCTTCCTCTGCGCCCTCCCCTCCACCATCACCTCGTCCGTGGCGATGACCGGGATCGCGCGAGGAAACGTCGTGGCGGCCCTGTTCAACGCCTCGCTCTCGAGCATGCTCGGCGTGTTCCTCTCGCCCGTGCTGGTCGCCGCCCTGGCCGGCGCGTCCGGCGGGTTCCCCATCGGTCCGGCGATGGCGAACATCGGGAAGCTCATCGTCGCGCCGCTGCTCCTCGGGCAGCTCCTGCGGCCGGTGGTGGGCGACGCGTTCGCGCGGCACCGGCACGCGACCCACCTCGTGGACCGCTTCGTCGTGCTCGGGATCGTCTACGTCTCGTTCTGCGACTCGGTGGCGGCGGGCCTCTGGACCCGCTTCGGGGCTGGCGCGCTCGCGCTCACCGCGGGCGGCGCCCTCGCGCTGCTGCTGCTCATTCTCGTCCTGACCCGGCGTGGCGCGCGGCTCCTCGGCTTCCCGGTCGAGGACGAGATCGCGGCGGTGTTCTGCGGGTCCGTGAAGGCGCTCGCGATCGGCATCCCGATGGCGAAGGCGCTCTTCGGAAACGACCCCGCCCTGGGCGCCATCGTGCTGCCGATCATGTTCTACCACCCGCTGCAGATCCTCGTGTGCTCGCTGCTGGCGGACCGCTACGCGAGGAGGGCGTGAGTGCCCGCTCGACTCCACGTGCGAGAAAGGCCCCGCAGCCCGCCGCGGGGGACTCGAGGCGTACGCCGGCGCTCCACCACGCGCCCGCGTGCCTCCTCACTCGTCACCTGGGCGGGGCCGCGGCTGCGGGCGGCTCGAACGGCGCGACGGGCGCCGGGGCGCGGGTGGTGGTGGGCGCGCGCAGACCCGAAGATCGCCGGTCGGCACGGAGCAGCACGTTCCCCGTCTCCGCGTCCACGTAGCTGCGCCAGTCGCCGGCCGGCTTGGCGGCAGTGAAGTCCACCCGCCACACTGGCCGGAGGGCGTCGACCAGGGCGCGCCAACCCCGCTGAGCCGTGGCGGGACCGGCGCGCTCGAGACCCGGGATCGCCGCCTTGGCAGCCCGGATTGCGGCGGCGCGGGAGACCACCGCCCGGCCGTTCACCTGCGTCGGCACGTCCGCGGCGTTCACGAGGATCACCGCCGCGGCGGCGTCCACCGCGACCACGACGTCCGCGTCGAACAGGGGAAAGCCACCGATGCGCCGCTCGAAGCGGACGGCGCCGGGTTTGCCTGCGTCGGCGCCACGCTTCACCACCAGCGTCTGCCGCGGGGTGATACCGAACGCCGCGCCGTACTTCTCGAGGAAGGCGCGGGCGGCGCCGTCGGGGCTCGTCCCCAGGCCCGGGGCCGAGAACCCGGAGGCCTGCACCAGCCGCCCGCCGGCGGGTGACTCGACCACGGCCGCGGTCGGGAAGTCGGCCCGGAAGGAGGCGGCCGGCGCCGCTGCGAGCACGACCACCAGTGAGATCGCGTCGAATCACGCCCGGCCCTCCGCGCGGTTCCGAGCGCCCCCTCGTCGGACCCGACCGAGGAGCGCCGCCACGAGCAGGACGCAGAGCGCGCTCGCCGCGCCCTCGCCGGTACCGCAGCCGCCCCCGCCGCCGCCTTTGCCCGGGCTGGGAGAGGTGGTGCCGGGGTCTTGGGTGGTTGCGGTGGGCGGCGCGCAGGTGGCAGGCGCGCTTGCGGCGCCCCGGGCGACGACGCCGGCCCCGGACGCCGTGACCTTGTAGATGTCGTCCCCGGGGGTGCTGCCCAGGAAGGCGCCCGGAGAGTCGAACATCATGTACCAGGTGCCGGCGTCGGTCGCGTCGAGGGTCAGCGTGAATGCGCCGGCCTGACAGGCCTGCGCCATGGTGAACGAGACGTCGTACGTCACCGTCGCGTTCAGCGTCTGAGGATCGACCGCGGTGATCGCAACGGGCTGGCCCTTGCGCAGGTAGATGGTCGTCGAGGTCCCACGCGCGCTGCACAGGGCGATGCTGCCGGTGGCGCTGTCGTCGGCCGTGAAGGAGATCTGGAACGGTGAGTAGCGCAGGCGGACGTACTGCACCTTGGACTCGCCGCGGTAGACCGGAACGGTCCGGTCGCACTTGTCCAGCGCGCGCCGCTTCGCGACGCACTCGACGTAGGTGGCCACCTCGGGATGGGACGGGAAGAGAGCGCTCGCCGCCGCCTTCATGCTCGGCCAGTACGTCGCGAAGGTCGGGTGCGTCCCACCGGCGAGCTGCATCGCCGCGTACTGGATGGCCGGACCGGCATCGCAGGACCCGTTGCAGCCCTTCCACCCCCCGCTCTTCAGCCCCTGGTAGAGCTCCCAGTAGAAGCCGTTCCAGAATCTCGCCGTCGTCGTGAACCTCGCCGTCGAGGCCGTTCACGACGTTCGACGCACCGAGCTGACTCACGACCGTGCCGTTTCCCTTGCAGGTGCGGGTCGCGTTCGGGTCGGCCATGTCACGGAGGACCGCGGCGCCGGCGAGCGCCGGACCGAGGTAGGCTCCGATCGCGCTCCGCCCGGTCTCGGACGCGGCCATGGCGTCGGCGGTGCCCTCGTTCACCGCCCCCGGCTCGTCGACACCCCCCATCGCGTCGATGTCGGGATCGAAGCCGCCCCAGGCGTGCACCACACCGTGCGTGAACTCGTGGTACATGACCGTCGCGTCGTAGGCGAAGTCGGCGGCCGTCCCCTGGCCGAACACCATCGCGTCGAGGTCGCCGGAGAAGTAGGCGTTGTCGAGCGACCCCTGGTCGGTCACGTTGACCAGCGCCGGGAGGCTCCCGTTCAGCGCCTGGCTCGGTGGGCTCTGGGCGTCACCGGGCAGGGCCGGATCGAGCGTCTTGAAGAAGGTCACGTGCCGGTCGAGATGGTAATAGGCCATCGCGGCCGCGAAGTCGTCGGTCTGCGATAGACCGGTGCCATCGGCGAGGAAGTCGAAGCTCCCGGAGACGGGTGCCACCGGAGAGCAGGCGGTGGTCACCTGCGCCGCGTCCTGCGGGGCGCTGCCTCCCCTGCAGTTCCAGACGGCGGTCTGGGTCCCCACCAGGCTGGTCGCCGCGTTCAGGTGGCCGAAGGTGACCGAGACCGGGCTCGCGCAGCGCGTGTGCTGGCCCGCGCTGAGCGGGCAGAGGCTGGCGGCCGTCTCGACGGGGGAAACCTCGTACACCTTCCCGGGGGCGGTGGCGCGGAAGCGACGGTCCTCGCGGAACAGCACGTTGCCGGTCTCCCCGTCGACCCAGAGCCGCCAATCGCCGGGCGGCTGCCGGGTCATGAGGTCCACCCGGTACACGGCCCGGACCGCGGTCAGGAACGGCCGCCAGCCGGCCGTGACCCTCGCGGGCGCCGCCGATTCCGTTCCGCCGACGATCGCGGAGCGCGCGTGCGCGTCGGCGAGCTCGGGACCGATGGCGTGGGACCCTGCGATGGTCGCCGGGACGTCGGCGGCATTCACGAGGAACACCTTCCCTGCGGACACGCCGACCACCAGGTCGCCCCCGAACACGGGCAGGCCGTCGATGAGGCGGCCGACGTGGACCGCGCCGACCCGCCCCTCGGGCGCCCGGCCCAGCAAGGCGAGCTCGTGCCGGTCAGTCACTCCGAACGCGGCGCCGTGACCGGCGAGGAAGGCCGCCGCCGCGTCGTCGGCGCGCGCGAGGCCAGTATCGAGCGAGAAGCCGCTCGCGTGCATCAGGCGGGCGCCATCCGCGCTCGTGACCGTGGTGGTGCCCGGGATGCGCCGCACGAATTCACCGGCGCTCCGGATCTCCGATGCGCCCGGCGCGCCGAGGGCGCTCGCGACAGGTTCGGGCCGGGCGTTCGGCGGGGAGCCCGAATTGCAGGCAACGAGGAGCCCCACGAGCAATAGCGATGATGTCCTCGAGCGCATCGGCTTGCACGGCTTCATGGCCATCCCTGGTCTCTCCCGGGCGCAGGAAGCCCCGACCCCGTTCGTAGGAACCGCGAGTGTATGACATCGTGTTCAGCCGTTGCGTGTCACCGGAGCGGGGTACGACCTCAGGGTGCGGCCTGCCTGTTCGAGCTGGCGGAGCGCAGGCGCGGCTCCGATCCCGGTCGAGCGGGGGCGAACGAACACGGCGCTCGAGTGGATCCAGCTGGCGCGGACTCACGCGCCGCGGAACACGTAGAGCCGGTGCAGCGGGTAGTTCCAGGCGAACCCCACCAGGATCGACGCGGCGATGACGCCTGGCACGGCGGGGACTCCGAGACCGTCGACGAGCACGTAAGCCGCCGGAAGGTTCAGCCCGAGCGAGACGACGGAGACGGCCAGATAGCGCAGCCCCTCGTGACCGAGGGCCGCCCGATGCGCCCGCTCGAACGCCCAGTGCCGCTTGAGCGAGAAGTCGGTGACCGCGCCGGTCACGGCCCCCGCCGCCGCCGCCGCGAGGTAGTGCACGCCGGCGAGGACGAGCCCCGTGACGAGCAGCCATTCGAGCCCGGAGGCGATCGCCGAGGAGAGGTTGGCGCGGACGAACCGCCCCGCCTCGGCCGCGACGCCGCGCGCGGGGCGGCTCATCTCTTCCGCAGCTCCTGGCGCGTGTACTGCATCCGCAGCCACCCGGTCCAGTTCGCGAGGACCGCGATGACCCCGAGCGCCACGAGCACGGGGGTGTGGAGCGCGAACTCGCCCGCGGGCGTGGGGCGCCACGCCTCCCAGATGCTCGAGCCGAGCGTCGCGACGGAGAGCACGACGGCGCGCTCGTGCCGCTGCATCAGGCCGAGCGTCGCGTCGATGCGGAATGCCTCCGCCTTCGCGCGCGTGTAGCTCACCATCACTGCTCCGGCGCAGGCGCCCACCGCGAGCAGGAAGCCCAGCCAGAGCGACCGGTAGTACCACGCGAACCCGAAGAAGACCGCCATCTCGGCCCAGCGGTCCACGGCGGCGTCGAGCACCTCCCCGGCGTCGGACGCCATCCCCCGCCCTCGCGCCACCGCCCCGTCCGCCGCGTCGCAGGCCGCACCCACGATGAGCAGCGACGCGCCGAGCCCGAAGGAGCCGCTGGCGATGACGAGCGCCGACGCGAAGTGCAGGACGAGGGACGACCAGCTGAACGCGTCCGGGTGAATCTTGAGCCGGATGGCGGTCCGCGTCAGGGGACCGAACACCCAGAGCCCGTATTCCATCGCGTACCTGGACAGGAGGACGCTGCCCCCGGCCTTCTCGACGCGGGCGCTTCGCGGTCGGCCGCGGGCCGCGCTCTTCACGACGAAGGCGAGGAAGGCGAGCGAGAAGCCCGCGATCACGACGATAGGCCCCCATCGGGCCACGGGGACGAGCCACTCGAGAGGCACGATGGCGTCATATCTCGCCGCGCGGTCCGCGTGAACCGGATCCGGCGTCGCGCACCTCGCCGGGGGCCGCCCGGACCCTCCCGACGCGCATTCCTCGCGGGGCTGAGGCGATGAGGTGCTTGTTGCGCGCCATCGCGCATGCTACCGGGGCAGAATCCGCACTCGTCGTTCACGTGACGAGCCGGCTGGGCGATGGGCAAGATCAGGCTACGCACTGCGGTCCCGGGCCCTCGCTCCCGCGATCTGGTCGCGAGCGAGCGGCGGCACCTCGCGCCCGGCCTCCAGGGGTTCGCGCTGTGGTCCGGCGTCGCGATGGCGAGCGGTCACGGCTCGACGCTCACCGACGTCGACGGGAACACGTACGTCGACCTCATCGGCGGCATCGGCGTGAACGCGCTCGGGCACTGCCACCCGCGGCACGTCGAGGCGATCACGGCCCAGGCGCGCACGCTCGTCGTGGGCAGCTTCACCTCCGAGCCGCGGGCCGCGCTCGTGAACGCGGTGTGCGAGCTCGCGCCGCCGGGCCTCGACCGGCTCCAGCTCTACTCCTCGGGCGCGGAGGCGGTCGAGTCGGCGCTGCGCCTCGCGCGCTGCGCGACCGGGCGAAGCGAGCTGGTCGGGTTCTGGGGCGGCTTCCACGGCAAGACCGCCGGCGCGGCGGCGCTCATGGGCTCGTCCGCCCGCCACGGCCTCGGGCCGTTGCCGGCTGGCGCGACGCTCGTCCCCTACGCCGACTGCTACCGCTGTCCCTTCCAGCTCAGCCACCCGTCGTGCGGGCTCGCCTGCGCGGAGTTCGCGCGCGAGGCGATGAGGGCGCAGCCGGCGGGCCCGGTGGCCGCGGTCGTCGTGGAACCGATGCAGGGGACGGCGGGGAACGTGATCCCGCCGAACGACTTCCTCCCCGCGATCGCCGCCGCCGCGCGAGAGATGGGCGCGCTCCTGGTCGCCGACGAGATGATCACCGGCTTCGGCCGGACCGGGAAGCCGTGGGGCGTCGACCACTCCGGGGTCCGCCCGGACGTCGTCACGATCGGCAAGGGCTTCGGCTCCGGGTTCCCGGTCTCCGGCGTCCTGGCGCGCGATGCGGTGGCCCAGGCGAAGCCGTGGTCGAACCCTTCCGGCGCCTCGTCGAGCTACGGCGGGAATGCGCTGGCCGCGGCCGCCGCGCTCGCCTCGGTGACGACGGTTCGGGACGAGCGCCTCTGGGAGAACGCCGAGCGGGTCGGCGCGGCGATGATCGCCGAGCTCCGCCGGATGCAGGAGCGGTACGCCTTCGTCGGCGACGTCCGCGGCGCCGGGCTCCTCATCGGCGTCGAGCTGGTGAAGGACCGCACCACGAAGGAGCCCCTCGACCACGCGGTCACGAGGCGCGTGTACGAGCAGTGCGTCCGCCGCGGCCTGCTCGCGATGACCTACACGCCGCACGTGCGGCTCCAGCCGGCCCTCACCATCGACGCGGACACGGCGCTCGAGGGGCTCGCCGTGCTCGACGACGTCCTCGGCGACCTCGCGCGCGCGGGCGAGTGGCGATGAGCCGCGCCGGGCGCACGCCCCCGGAGAGGGAGCCATGACGGGAGCAGCGACCGGACGGCGCCTGCGCGGCGCACTCGTCGGATACGGCTTCATCGGGGCGCAGGGCCACGTCCCCGCGTACCTGAAGCGCGACGACGTCGAGCTCGTCGCCGTCGCGGACGTGTGTGCGGCGCGGCGAGCGCTCGTCGCGGCGCAGCTCCCAGGAGCGGCGACGTACGCCTCGGCCGACGAGCTGCTCTCGGCCGAGGTCGGCCGGCTCGACTTCGTCGACATCGCCACTCCTCCCTGCGACCACGCCGCCATCGCGCACCGCGCCCTCGACCTGGGCCTCCACGTGCTGTGCGAGAAGCCCCTCACCACCCGCGTCGCGGACGCGAGCTCGCTGCTCGCGCACGCGGTGCGCGCGCGGCGGGTGCTGTTCCCGGCCCACAACTACAAGCACGCGCCGGTGGTGAGCGCGATCGGGGCGGTCATCCGCTCCGGCCGTATCGGACGCGTGCGCTCCGTCACGCTCGACACCTTCCGGAGCACGCACGCGAAGGGCGTCCCGGAGTGGAACCCGGACTGGCGCCGGCAGGTGCGCTCGGCGGGCGGCGGCATCGCCATGGATCACGGGAGCCACACGTTCTACCTGACGTTCGACTGGATGGACGCCTGGCCGACGGCGGTGACCGCGAAGACGGCGAACACGGACCCGTCGCGATGGGACACCGAGGACAGCTGCTCGGCGGTGCTGACGTTCCCGAACGGCCTCGCGCACGTGCACCTCACCTGGATCGCGGGCGTGCGCAAGGTCATCTACACCGTCCAGGGCGAGCGCGGCGCGATCACGGTCGACGACGACGACCTGCAGATCGCGGTGTGCCAGCCGGCTCCCGCCGGTGGCAGCGGCGCGTGGGAGGTCGAGCGGCGCACGATCGCGTCGGAGTGGATGGACGCCAGCCACACGCGCTGGTTCAACGCCATGTTCGACGAGTTCCTCGCCGCCATCGACTCCGGCGATCACGCCGGCCGTGAGGCGCGGGACGCGTACCGGTGCATCGAGATCATCGCGGGCGCGTACGCCTCCGCCGCCGACGGCTGCCGGGAGCGGCCGCTGGGAGCGCCCATGCCCGCGGGCGTGGCCGCGGGGCGGTGACCGGCCTGGCCGGGTCGCCGCCCGACTACCGCGCGCGGGCGTCCGGCCGGTGCACGTACAGCGCGAGCGGGTCGATCTTCCGCGCCGGCGCGTGCCCGGGGAGCCGCATCGCATACCGGCTCTCGCGCTCGTGGTCGCCGAGCTGCAGCGCCGGGTCGTAGACGCTGCCGAACTTCCAGAGCATCCGCACGAAGTTGGTCTGGCCGTGCGCGAGGTGCCGCGCCGCGATCCCGGCGGTCGCGCGCAGCGCGGCCCAGCCGAGGTGCTTGCGGTGGAGCACCTGCTGGGTCCGGACGAGCTCCTCGTAGAAGCGGGCGAGCGGCAACCGCGTGGGGAGCACCGCGTGCTGGACGTCGAAGAGGCGGTAGTCGCGCGAGGTGAGCTGGCGGGCCTCGGTGTGCCAGGTCTCGGTCCCGGGGTACGGTGTCGCGACCGTGAGGTGAACGATCTCCGGCACCGACACCGCCCACTCGCGCACCGCCGCGAACCGGCGCTCGTCCCAGGACGGATCGGCGATGATGTTCACGGCGACCATGATGCCGAGCGACCGCGCGACCTCGAGCGCCTCGAGGCTCTTGACGACGGTCGTCCGCTTCCGGTGCGCCTTCAGCTCCGCCTCGTCGATGGCCTCGAGGCCGAGGAACATGTACTGGAGCCCGAGCCGCTTCCAGTACCGGAAGACCTCCTGGTTCCGGAGGAGCACGTCTCCGCGCGTCTCGAGGTAGTACTGCTTCCGGATGCGCCGCCGCTCCACCGCCTCGGCGATCGCGTATCCGTGATCCGGGTCGACGAAGGCGACGTCGTCCACGATGAAGACGCCGGGCTCGTCGATGCTCGCGAGGTCCTCGGCCGCCTTCTCGGGGCTCACCTTGCGGTAGCTGCGGCCGTAGAACGTCCAGGCGCTGCAGAACGTGCAGTCCCACGGACAGCCGCGCGTGAACTCGATCGAGGCGCACGGATCGAGCACGCCGATGAAGTACTTCCTGCGCCGCGCCAGCAGCTCGCGCGCCGGCTGCGTGTCGTCGAGGCTCGCGACGAGGCTCGGCGCGGGGCCGTCGCCGGCGGGCGTGCTCACGCCCTCGAGCGCGTGGAGCCCGGAGCGGTCCTGCGCCGCCGCCGCGAGCAGCCGCGGGGTGATGTGCTCGCCCTCGCCGCGCACGACGCAGTCGATCGCGCCGGCGGCGTGCTCCAGGATCTCCCCCGCGGTGAAGGACGCGCTGTGCCCTCCGGCGAAGACGAAGCAGTCCGGGAAGCGGAGCCGGGTCACCTTCGCGAGATCGACGACCTCCGGCACGTTGGCGAGGTAGTTCAGCGAGAAGCCCACCGCCTCCGGCCTCCAGGCGTCGAGCAGGCGGAAGTACTCCGCGTGGTCCGACGTCTGCAGATCGAGGAGGAGGACCTCGTGTCCTGCCCGCCGCACGGCCTGGGCCACGAGCTCGAGGCCGAGCGGCTCGAGCCGCAGGAAGATCTTCGAGTAGGTGAGGGGGCTGGGGTGGACGAGGAGGACTCTCATGGGGACCCTCGCGGCGCCGCGCCGGTCAGCCCACCGCCGCGGCGCGGCGCTCGAAGGCCGTGACGGCCGCCAGCGCGACGAGGGCGTATGCGATCCCGAGCACGACGTCCGTGACGTAGTGGTGCTGCAGGTACACGGCGCTCACGCACATGAGGACGAGGAACAGCGCCGTCGGCATCCTCGCCCAGCGCAGCTCGCGGAAGCGGAGGGCGAGGAGCGCGGCCAGGACCGGATACGAGACGTGCAGCGACGGATACGCGCCGAAGACGTCGATGCCCCGCCCGTACATGTCCTCGAACAGGTGCGTCCCGAGGAGCGCGTCGAACCGGAGCGTGGCCGCCGCGGCGGGCGCGATCTGCGCGCGCACCGGGCCGAGGCCGTAGGCGGTCACGTACCACGGCGGGGCCGCCGGGTAGACGAAGTACGTGGCGAACCCCATGACGTTCACGACGAGGAAGCAGCGGGCGAACGTGCGCGCCGCATCGGCGCGCCCGCAGAAGAAGAGCAGCAGGGCGAGCGCGATGTACTCGCCCACGAACACGAGGTAGGCGAACCCGCAGGCGAGGTCCAGCGCCGGCCAGTGGTGCTCGAGGAAGACCTCGTTCAGCGTGCGGCCGCCCACCCCGAACCAGGCTCGCTCGAAGAAGTACGGCTCTGCCACGTGCACCCGGCCGTCGATCCCTGGCCAGTAGTAGTAGCGCATCGAGTCGAAGATCGCGCCGGTGAGGATCAGCGGGAAGAACGTCCGCAGGAACAGCCGGGTCTTCTCGTTGTAGAGGTCGAGGAAGCCGAGCAGTCCGAGCAGGACGTGGTCACCCCTGAGACCCCCGAGCGCGCCGATGACCACGATGTAGAGCAGCCCGAGGGCGGGGGGCCCTGGACGTCGCCGCAGGGATCGCGACGGCACGAGCCACTCGCGGGCGATGCGGCGCGCGCCGCGCGCCACGCGGTGCCACCCCGGGCTCACGTCCGAAGCCGTACCCGGCGCCATGGAGGCTCGGTCGGTGATCGGGTCCAAGTGTCGCCTCGTCGCTCGTGCGACCTACCACGTCTCGCGGGCGGCGAGCGTGGCCATTTCGGCACCGGCAAGAAGTCCTTGCGTCCGCCCCGCCGCTCCCGTAACCGAGAGATGGGCACCCTGGCGAGCGACGTGACCCTGCGTGGACCCGAACCGAGGCGCTGCCGCGGCGTGATCGCCGCGGTCGTCCTCGCGTTCACCGGGCGCGCGGCGGCCGACTGCCCCAGCAGGCTCACGAGCCAGCTCATCCCGCTGCCCGTCTACGCCACGCTCCCGAACGAGGGCAACACCTGGGGGGTCCTCCCGGTGGTCCTCCGCGTCTGCTCCGACGACCAGCGGACGGAGTCGATCATCGCGCCCAGCCTGAGCTGGAACTCCGTCATCCGGCTCACCGGCACGTTCCGCTGGTACCACTTCCCGGCCGACGGACAGGAAGCTCACGGTCATCGCGTCCGCGAGCACGCGCACGAACTACAACATGCTCGTCCTGTGGGAGCGGCTGCCCACGCCCGCAGGAGCGTCGAGCGACGAGCTCCTGTTCCGGCTGCAGCGCAACGTCTTCGAGCGCTTCTTCGGCATCGGCCCGGACACCCCGCCTTCCGCGGAGTCGAGCTACACGAGCCTGCGCCTCGTCGCGAGCGCGCGGCGGGGGCTGAATCTCGCCGAGCACCTGAACCTGGGGGTGACGCTGGGCGTGGAGCGCGACGCCGTGGAGTCCATCGGCGTCCCGGACCTGCCACTCACGCCGCAGGTGTTCCCCGGCGCCCCGGGCATCGGCGGCGCGACCCTCGCGTCGCAGGGGATCGATCTCCGCTACGACGACCGCGAAGGCGGCGACTACGCGCAGCGAGGTTTCCGGATCGACCTCGGGGCCGGGGTGGTCGAGGGGCTCGACGGCGCGCCGACGTACCTGCGCGCGTCGGCGCAGGTCCGGGCCGTCGTGCCGGAGCTGCCGCGGCTCTCGGGCGCCGCGCGCCTGTACTGGAGCGCGGTGAGCTCCCGCCGCGCGCCCTTCTACGAGCAGAGCTCGCTCGGCGGCTCCGTGCTCCTCCGCGGCTTCACCGAGGGGCGCTTCGTCGACCGTCAGGCGTGGACGGTCGAGCTGGAGCAGCGGCTCCGGTTGTTCCAGACGACCATCTTCGGGGTCGTCGCCGATTGGCGGGTCGACCCCTTCTTCGCCGTCGGGCAGGTCTTCGATGGCCTCGACGACTTCGCCTCCCGGCCGCGTGCCGCCGTCGGCGCGGGGTTCCGCGCTTTCGTTCACCCGAACGTGCTAGGCCGCGTCGACGTGGCGTACGCCGGCGAGGGCGTCAAGGTGTACGTGGAGCTCGGGTATCCGTTCTGAGCGCCCGCGCGGCGCTCCACGCGCCCGCGTGTCCGACGGTGCTCGCGCGACGCGATCCACGTCGCCGCAAGGGGTCTCGTGGGTGTAGGCGCGAGGCGGCCGGTGCGCTCGGTGACACACCCCTCGTGAATGTGACCCCAGGCGGGACATTGCAGGCACGGATTCCGGCGCGGATGCTCGCTGACATCCCGAGTGCCCGATGCCTCGACTCCTCGATTCGAATCGACCATCCGCGTGACCTCAAGCGGTTCTCTCTGTCGGAGCTCCCGGCGCTGTGCGAGGAGATCCGCGCCGAGATCATCCAGACCTGCGCCCGCACCGGCGGCCATCTCGGCTCGTCGCTCGGGGCGGTCGAGCTGAACGTCGCCCTGCACTATGTCTTCGACTCTCCGACGGATCGGCTGGTCTGGGACGTCGGGCACCAGGCCTACGCGCACAAGCTCGTCACCGGCCGCCGCACCCGGTTCTCGACGATCCGGACAGGAGGGGGGGCTCGCCGGATTCCCCGAGCGTGCCGAATCCGAGCACGACGCCTTCGGCGTAGGCCATGCGTCCACCGCGGTCAGCGCCGCGCTCGGCATGGTCGAGGGGCGGCGGCTCTCCGGAGATCCGGGCAAGGTGGTCGCGCTCGTGGGTGACGGCGCCCTGACCGGCGGGATGGCCTTCGAAGGGCTGAACCAGGCCGGGTATCTCAAGTCCGACCTCCTCGTCGTCCTGAACGACAACGAGATGTCGATCTCCCCGAACGTCGGGGCCATCTCGGAGTGGCTCTCGAAGCGGCTCGCCTCGCCGTCGACCGCGCGCCTGAAGCAGATTGTGAAGGCGGTGCTCCAGGACGCGCCGCACGGGCAGGAGACCATCGAGGCGCTGCGCCGCGGCCTCGACGCGGCGAAGACGCTCTTCACCCCGGGCATGCTCTTCGAGGCGCTCGGGTTCGAGTACGTCGGCCCGGTCGACGGCCACGACGTGGCCGGGCTCGTCGGGACGCTGCGCCGGCTCGCCCTGCTCCACGTTCCCGTCCTGCTCCACGCGCTCACGAAGAAGGGCAAGGGGTACCCGCCCGCCGAGACCGACGCGGCCACGCGCGGGCATGCCCTCTCCTTCTTCGACCCGAAGACGGGGAGGAGCGCCTCCCGCGGCAGCGGACCGCCGCCCTACACCGACGTGTTCGCGGACGCGCTCTGCGCCGAGATGGAGCGCGATCCGACGGGTCGTCGCGATCACCGCGGCCATGCTCGAGGGAACCGGCCTCGCCCGGTGCAAGCAGCGCTTCCCCGGACGCACCTACGACGTCGGCATCGCGGAGCAGCACGCCGTCACGTTCGCCGCCGGGCTCGCCTGCGAGGGGTTCCGCCCGGTCGTCGCCATCTACTCCACCTTCCTGCAGCGCGCGTTCGACCAGATCGTCCACGACGTGGCGCTGCAGCGGCTGCCGGTGACGTTCGCGCTCGACCGCGGCGGGCTCGTCGGGGCCGACGGCAAGACTCACCAGGGCGCCTTCGACGTGAGCTACCTCCGCGCCGTGCCCGGGCTCGTGGTCATGGCGCCGTCGGACGAGAACGACCTCCGGCACATGCTCCGCACCGCGCTCGAGCTGCCCGGCCCCGCCGCGCTGCGGTTCCCGCGCCGAGCCGCCGCCGGCCTTCCGGCCGAGCCCCCGCGCGCGCTCGAGGTCGGCCGGGCGCGCTGGCTCCGCTCCGGCGGAGCGCATCCGGACGTCGTCATCGCCGCGGCGGGGGCTCCCGCGCGCGCTGCGCTCGCCGCCGCCCTCGCGCTCGAGGACGAGGGGATCGTCGCCGCCGTGCTCGACGCCCGGTTCGTGAAGCCGCTCGACGCAGAGGCCCTCTGCACGGCGGTCTCCGCCGCGGGGCGGCTGGTCACGGTCGAGGAGAGCGCGCTCGCGGGCGGCTTCGGCGCGGCGTGCCTCGAGGCGCTCGCGGATCGCGGCGCGCTCGGGGGCGTGCGCGTCTCGCGGCTCGGCCTCCCCGACGCGTTCGTGCCGCACGGCGACGCCGGCCGGCAGCTGGCCGCGCTCGGCCTCGACGCGGCCGGGATCGCGGCCGCGGTCCGCGCGCTCGTGGGGGTGGCGCCGGCGGACTCGCCAGCGTCTGGCCACGCCGCACGCGCTGAGCCGCTCGGCGGGGTGACGGATGCGCAAGGTCCTCGTCACCGGCGCGAACGGCTTCATCGGCGCGAACGTCGTGCGCACGCTCCTCGCGCACGGCGAGGACGTGCGCGCGTTCGTGCGGGCCGGGTCCGATCGGCGGAGCCTGGCGGAGCTTCCGGTCGAGCTCGCCGAGGGCGACCTGCGCGATCCGGACTCGGTACGCCGCGCCGTGGCTGGGTGCGCGCGCGTCTATCACGTCGGCGCCGACTACCGGCTGTGGGCGCGCGACCCCCAGGAGCTCCACGACACGAACGTGGGGGGCACGATCCACGTGCTCGACGCGTGCCTGGCGCTCGGGGTCGAGCGGGTGGTCCACACCTCGAGCGTCGGGACCATCGGGCTGTCCGCCCTGCCCGGCCCGTGCGACGAGACGACGCCGCTCGCGCCCGGCCAGATCTCCGGCCCCTACAAGCGCTCGAAGCTCGACGCCGAGCGAGTGGCGCTGTCCTACGCGGAGCGGGGGCTGCCCGTCGTGATCGTGAACCCGGCGGCTCCCATCGGCCCCTGGGACGCGAAGCCCACGCCCACCGGGAAGATCCTCGTCGACTTTGCCCACGGCAGGATGCCCGCGTTCGTCGACACCGGGCTCAACGTGGTCCACGTCCGCGACGTCGCGGAGGGCCACTGGCTCGCGGCGGAGCGCGGCCGCCGAGGCGAGCGCTACGTGCTCGGCCATCGCAACCTGACGCTCCGCGAGATCCTCGAGACGCTCGCGGAGCTGCTCGGTCTCCCTGCCCCGCGGATCCGGCTGCCGTACGCCGTCGCGTGGGCTGCGGGCGTCCTCAGCACCGCGGCCTCGAACCTCGTGACGCACCGCCCGCCCGCGATCGCGCTCGAGGCGGTCCGCATGTCGCGCCGGCCCATGTTCTTCGAGGCCTCCAAGGCCGTCCGCGAGCTCGGGCTCCCGCAGACGCCGGTGCGCGAGGCCTTCGAGGACGCCCTCCGCTGGTTCGCCGAGCACGGCCTCATCTCCCGACCCCTTCCGAGGACCGCCGCATGGGAATCCCGCTGAAGCAGGCCATCGCGGTCGGGAAGTACGTCGCGGTCCAGCGGCTGCGAGGCCGGAAGCGCTTCCCGCTCGTCCTCATGCTCGAGCCGCTGTACCGCTGCAACCTCGCCTGCGCGGGCTGCGGGAAGATCCAGCACCCGGTGGAGACGCTCCGGCGCGTGCTCTCGCCCGAGCAGTGCTTCGCCGCCGCCGACGAGTGCGGTGCACCGGTGGTGAGCATCGCGGGGGGCGAGCCCCTCCTCCATCCGGCGATCGGCGAGATCGTCCGGGGGCTCCTGGCGCGACGCCGGATCGTCTACCTGTGCACGAACGGCCTCCTCGTGGAGGAGAAGCTCGCGCTGTTCGAGCCGGACGACGCGTTCCTCCTGAACGTCCACCTCGACGGCGACGAGTCTCACCACGACGCGTCCGTCCAGCGCGAGGGGGTCTACCGCACCGCGGTCGCGGCGATCCGGGCCGCGAAGGCGCGCGGCTTCCACGTCACCATCAATTGCACCATCTTCCTCGGGCACGAGCCGGAGGCCCTGCATCGCTTCTTCGACGAGGTGACGGCGCTCGGCGTCGACGGGATCATGATCGCGCCGGGCTACGGGTACGAGCGCGCCCCCGACCAGGCCCACTTCCTCCGCCGCGAGCAGGCGCGCGCGCTGCTCCGCGAGGTGCTCCGGCCGGCGGCGGCGCGCGGCTGGCGGTTCAACCACTCCCCGCTCTACCTCGACTTCCTCACCGGGGCGGTCGACTACCAGTGCACCCCGTGGGGCAGCCCGAGCTACGGGATCTTCGGGTGGCAGCGTCCCTGCTACCTGATGGCCGACGGCCACGTGGCGACCTTCCGCGAGCTGATGGAGACGACGGACTGGGATCGCTACGGCGCAGGGCGCGACCCGCGCTGCGCCGACTGCATGATGCACTGCGGGTACGAGCCGACGGCCGTGGCGGACAGCACCTCGTCGCTCGGCAACGTCGTCCGCTCGATCCGCTCGATCTTCTGAAGGAGCCCGATGGCGCCCCCCGTCGACCGGAAAGACAGCCACCTCACCCTCGCGCTGGAGCACGAGGTCGAGTTTCCTCAGCGGGACGCCACCGGGTTCGGCGCGCTCCGCCTCGAGCACGACTCCCTCCCCGAGCTGGACCTCGACGAGGTGGACCCCGCGACGACGCTCCTCGGCAAGCGCCTCGCGGCGCCGCTGATCGTCGGTGCGATGACGGGCGGGACCGCGCGCGCCGCCGAGATGAACCGGCGGCTCGCCCTGGCTGCCGCACGCTGCGGCATCGGGTTCGCCGTCGGGTCGCAGCGGAAGATGCTGGCCGACGCGTCGACGCGCGCGAGCTTCGCGGTCCGCGAGTGGGCGCCCGACCTCCGCCTCGTCCTGGGGAACATCGGCGCGGTGCAGCTCAACTACGGCGTGGGGATCCCGGAGCTCGAGCGCCTCGTCACCGCCATCGGCGCCGACGCGCTGGCGCTGCACCTCAACCCGCTCCAGGAGGCGATCCAGCCGGGAGGAGACACCCGCTTCTCGGGGCTGCTTCCCAAGGTGCGTGCGGTCGCCGCCGGGCTCGGCGTCCCGGTGCTGCTGAAGGAGGTCGGCTCCGGGATCTCCGAGACGACCGCCCTGAAGATCCGTGACCTCCCGGTGGCGGGAGTCGAGACCGCGGGCGTGGGCGGCACCTCGTGGTCGCGCATCGAGAGCCTGCGGACGACGGACCCGCTGAAGCGCGGCGTGGGCGAGCGGTTCACGCGCTGGGGCATCCCGACCGCGGAGAGCGTCGAGATCTGCCGGCGCGTGCTGCCGGATCGGGTGGTGATCGCCTCGGGCGGCATCCGGAACGGGATCGAGATCGCGAAGGCCATCGCGCTCGGCGCCGACGCCGCCGCCGTCGCGCTGCCCCTGCTCCGCGCCGCCGAGCGCTCGATCGACGACGCGGTGGAGGCCATCTCCCTGCTCGTCGCGGAGCTGCGCACCGCGATGTTCCTCACGGGCGCGCGGACCGTGGCCGAGCTGCGCACGCGCAGGCTGCTGCGCGCGCGCGATCTCACGGCCGAGCAGGCGAGGGAGCCCCGGTGAGCGAGGGACGCCCCGCCCCGCGCCCAGGCGCCCGGTCCGACGCGGTCGTGATCGGGGCCGGCATCTCCGGCCTCGTCGCGGCGACCGAGCTCGCCGCGCGCGGGCACGACGTGCTGGTCCTCGAGCACGGCCATCAGGCCGGAGGGCTGATGGCCGGCATGCGGCGACGCGGCTTCCACTTCGACGTCGGCTGCCAGTCGTTCGAGGACATGGGGATCCTCTTCCCGCTCCTCGCGAGCTACGGCCTCTCCGACCTCGCCACCTTCCGCCGGGCGCGGTACCGGCTGGTCATGCCGGGGCTCGACGCGACCGTCGAGTCGATCCCCCAGATCCGAGGCGAGTTCCAGCGCGCCTTCCCGGATTCGACCGCCGCGCTCGACCGGGTCTTCGACCTGCACCAGCGCACCTCCGACCTCATCCGCCGCCTCTTCGCGCCGGGCCGCGTGCCCTGGGTCGACGACGGCGCCTCGCGCTCGCTCCTCCGCTGGGCCCTCGCGGCGCTCGCCCCGCCGGCCTCCTCCCCCGGCGCCCTCCTCGGGCACCTGCGCGACCTGCGCACGTGGCTCCTGGAGGACTTCGCCCGGTGGTACGAGCGCGAGCTGCCGCCCTCGACCGCCCGCGACCTCCTCTCCCGCTGCGGGTACAGCCGCATGAACGTCTTCGTCGCGTCGGCGTTCTGGCACCTGTGGGCGCACGACTACTGGTACCCCGAGGGCGGGCTCCAGGCCTTCTTCCAGCGCTGGGTGGCGCGGCTCGAGGCGCGCGGCGTCCGGTTCCTGTTCAAGCGGACGGTGGTCGGGCTCGACGCGCGCGCGCGCCGGCTGGAGGCGGTGGTCACCCACCGCGGCGAGCGCTTCGAGGCGCGCGAGGTCGTCTACACCGGCGACCGGCGGCAGGCGCTCGCGCTGGTGGGGCGGAGCCGGTTCCGGCCGCGCGAGGTCGAGCGGATCGATCGCGCCGCCCACTCCGATGCGCTCGTCTCCGT
This sequence comes from uncultured delta proteobacterium, assembly GCA_963739565.1. Classification (GTDB taxonomy): domain Bacteria; phylum Myxococcota; class Myxococcia; order Myxococcales; family Anaeromyxobacteraceae; genus Anaeromyxobacter. Next base: position 495,529 of record CAVUBF010000005.1, read on the forward strand.
CTACGTCGGCCTCGACATCTCGCCCGAGGCGCTGCGCGAGCGGCTCGGGACCGCTCACGTCTTCTACTTCCCGAGCGCCGCCTGCCGCACCGCGCTCGGCGACGACGCGGACGCGCACCGCCGGGCGTTCCTCGAGGTGACGGCGCACGGGATGTTCGACCCGTCGCTCGCTCCCCCCGGGCAGTGCGGCGTCGTGCTCCAGGCGTTCACCCGCCACGACTGGCAGGGCGGCTGGGGCACCGGCCTCACCGGGGACCCCGGGCGCGAGGGACGCCCCCCGCCCCGACCGGCGGAGTACCGTCGCCTGAAGCGGCGGGTCGCGGACGATCTCCTCGCCGTCTTCGAGCAGCTCGTCCCGGGGGCGCGCGAGCGCGTCGTGTTCCTCGACGTGGGCGCGCCGCCCTCGACGGTGCGGTTCACCCGCAACGCGTACGGCGGGAGCTGCGGGTTCGCGCTCGATGCGCGGAGCTTCCCGTCCGCGCTGCCGTTCGGCAACACCGCCACGCCGCTCGAGAACCTCCACGCCGCGGGCCACTTCACGGTCTGGCCGGGCGCCGTTCCGACGGCCGCGCTCTCCGGGAAGATCGCGGCGAGGCGCGCGGACGTGCGGCTGCGCCGGAGCGCGCCCGCTGGCGCGCGGGCGGCTCCCCGCCCTGCAGGGCTCGACCACGCCGTACGCGAGGAAGGAAGGGGGACCGCATGAGCACGATCGGGCTGGCGGCGCGGACGACGGAGGTGAACGGGCGGGCCCGCGCCCAGGGACTCGCGGAGTGCTGGGAGATCCTGCGGGTGCACGGCAAGACCTTCCACGTCATGGCGAAGCTGCTCGGCGCCGATCGGGGAGACGCGATCGCCGCGCTCTACGGCTTCGCGCGCGTCGCGGACGACCTCGTCGACGAGCGCGCGCCCGACGCGCGCCCCGAGGAGATCCGGGCCGAGCTGCACCGGATGCTGCTCGAGCTCCGCCGCGCGGCGGCGGGCGAGCCGGTCGAGCCGCGCTGGCTCGTGCTCGGCGAGGCCGTGCGCAGGTTCGCGATCCCGCTCGAGCCGTTCGACGACCTCGTCCGCGGGCTCGAGATGGATCTCGACGGGAGCACCTACCGGACGTTCTCGGACCTCGAGCTCTACTGCTACCGCGTCGCCGGGACGATCGGGCTCATGATCACGCCGGTGGCCGGGTACCGCGAGGGAACCGGTGCGCTCGAGTACGCGAAGATGCTCGGCTCGGCGATGCAGCTCACGAACATCCTGCGCGACGTGGGCGAGGATCACGCCCGCGGGATCGTCTACCTGCCCCAGGAAGACCTCGCGCAGTTCGGCTTCACCCGAGAGGACCTGCCGCGCCACGTCGGCGAGGACGGGTTTCGCGCCCTCATCGAGCTCGAGATCTCCCGGGCGCGCCGGCTCTACGCCGAGGGGCTCCACCTCATCCCTCTCATGACCAGCGCGCGCGGGCGGGCGGCCTTCCAGTTCGCCGCCGACGCGTACGGCGCCATCCTCGACAAGATCCGCGAGAACCGGCACGACGTCATCACGCGGCGCGCGTCGCTGTCGTTCACGGAGAAGCTCGCCATGATCCCGGTGGCGACGTGGCACGCCTGGCGCGGGGGGGCCGTCCAGCGGCGCGATGCCCTCGACGGCTCCGGACGCGGCACATGAACCTGCGCGAGCGCTCCGACGCGGGCGCGCGGGTCGACGATGCGCTGCTCGACGCGGCGCAGCGGGCCGCCGCCGTCGCGCGCGACTTCCTCTTCCGGATCCGGCGGGGCGAGCACTGGTGCGCCGAGCTGGAGTCGAACCCCACCGTCACCGCCGAGTACGTGATGTTGCGGCAGGCGCTCGGGCTCGACCTCGCCGAGCGGCGCGACGACACGGTGCGGTACCTCTGCTCGCGCCAGAAGGCCGACGGGAGCTGGGGCATCGCCTGGAACCTGCCCGGCGACGTCTCGACGACGGTGGAGACCTATCTCGCGCTGAGGCTGCTCGGGATCGAGCCGGACGACCCCCGGCTCGGGCGCGCGGAGACCTTCGTCCGCGCCGCCGGCGGCCTCGAGAAGGTGCGGGTGTTCACCCGCATCAACCTCGCGCTGTTCGGCCTGTTCCCCTGGGAGGCGGTGCCGGCGGTTCCGCCCGAGGTGATCTTCCTCCCCTCCGCGTCCCCCGTGAACGTCTACCGCCTGGCGAGCTGGGCACGCTCCACCATGGTGCCCCTCTTCCTCGTGTTCCACCACCGCCCGGTGTTCGCGCTCCCGAACGGCCGCTCCGCCGACAACCGCTGGCTCGACCACCTGTGGCTCGATCCCGCGCGGAAGCGCCTCCCGTACCGAGCGAGCGTTCTCGAGACGCTCCGCCGCGACGGCGCGGGGTGGAAGGCGTTCTTCAACGCCAGCGACGCGGTCCTCCGCGCGCACGACGCCGTGCGCGGGATCCTGCCGCTGCGGCTGCTTCGCGAGCGCGCGCTGCGCGCCTGCGAGGCGTGGGTGCTCGCGCACCAGGAGACGACCGGCGACTGGGGCGGCATCTTCCCGCCCATGCTGAACGGCGTGCTCGCGCTCGTGCTCCAGGGGCACGCGCTCGACTCGGACCCGGTCCGGCGCGGGCTGTCGGCGCTCGAGGCGTTCTCGATCCGCGACGCCGAGGGGTTCCGGGTCGAGGCCTGCCAGTCGCCCGTGTGGGACTCGGTCCTGGCGCTCACCGCGCTCGTGGACGCGGGCGTCGAGCCCGCCGACCCGCGCCTCGTCGGCGCGCGCCGCTGGATCGAGGCGCGACAGCTCACGAACGACTGGGGGGACTGGAAGGTCTACAACCGGCACGGCCCCCCGGGGGGCTGGTCCTTCGAGTACACCAACACCTGGTATCCCGACGTCGACGACACGGCCGCGGTGGTCATCGGGATCGTGAAGCACGACCCCGCAGCGCGGACCGCCGCGCCCGTGAAGCGCGCGCTCGCCTGGATGCGCTCCATGCAGAACCGCGACGGCGGGTGGGCCGCGTTCGACGTCGACAACGACCGGACCTTCCTGAACGAGATCCCGTTCTCCGACATGGACTCGCTCTGCGATCCGTCGAGCCCGGACGTGACCGGGCGGGTGCTGGAGGCGTTCGCGATCGCGGGCGAGACGGGCGGGGACGCCGTGGCTCGGGCGCTCGCGTACCTGCGCCGCTCCCAGGAGCCGGAGGGAAGCTGGTTCGGGCGCTGGGGAGTGAACTACGTCTACGGCACCTCGAACGTGCTGAACGGGCTCGCGCGGGCGGGCGTCCCCGCGTCGGAGCCCATGGTGGGCCGCGCGCTCCGCTGGCTCGAGTCGGTGCAGAACGCCGACGGCGGCTTCGGCGAGGGGCTCGAGTCGTACGCGGATCGCGGCCGCATGGGACAGGGCCCCTCGACCGCGTCGCAGACGGCGTGGGGCGTGATGGCGCTCCTCGCCTACCGGCCCCCGTCGGACGGCGCGGTGAGGCGCGGCATCTCCTGGCTCGTGGCGCGTCAGCTCGACGGCGGACCGTCCGCCGGATCGTGGCACGAGGAGGAGTTCACCGGGACCGGGTTCCCGCGGCACTTCTACATCCGCTACCACCTCTATCGTCACACGTTCCCGCTCATGGCGCTGGGCCGCTTCTGCGCCGCGGCGAGCGGCTAGGATCCGCGCGTGGAGATCGCCGAGACCTTGCGGCTGCTCTGGGGGACGGTCGTCTACCGGCCGTACGTGTGGGTGTTCTTCGCCTGCTTCGTCGCGTTCGGGCTGCGGCAGCTCGGGCTCCGGCGGACGCTCACCTTCGCCGTCGCGACCTGGATCATCGCGTTCGCCGCCGAGTACAGCTCGACCCGGAATGGCTTCCCGTTCGGTCGGTACGAGTACTTCGACGCGACCCGCGCGCGCGAGCTGTGGATCTCCAACGTGCCGTTCTGGGACTCGCTGTCGTTCGTGTTCCTCTCCTACTTCAGCTTCGTCCTCGCTGCGGCGATCCGGTCGCCGCCGGGCGCGCTCGCGCAGACGCCCTGGCCCGGGATGCGCGACCGGGCGACCCCGCTCGTCGGGGGCCTGCTGATGATGCTCCTCGACGTCGTCATCGACCCGGTGACGCTCCAGGGCGAGAAGTGGTTCCTCGGCCGCATCTACGCGTACCCCGGCGACGGCTTCTGGTTCGGCGTCACGGCCGCGAACTTCGCGGGCTGGTTCGCCGTGGGCGTCGCCTCCCAGTGGGTGTTCCAGCGCTGCCTCGAGTGGGTCCCGTGGTGCCGCGGCGCCTGGCCGGCGCCGGCGCCGCGCCTCGCCTGGGCGGCGTTCGCGACGTACGCGGGGGTGCTCGCGTTCATGCTGGCCGTCACCCTCGCGATCCGGGACGTGCCGCTCGCGCTCGTCAGCGGCGCCGTGAGCGGCGCCACGCTCGCGACGGTGGCGTGGTCGCTGCGGGCCTCGCGGCGGACCGCCGCCGCGGAGGCGCGCGCGTGATCCTCGTCTGCGCGGCGACCCGGGTCGAGGCGGAGGCCTGCCGCCGGGGGCTCGCCGACGCGGGGGCGCGCGACGTCGAGGTCCTCCGGACGGGCGTCGGCCCCGCGCGTGCCGCCGCCGCCCTCTCCGCCCGTCTCCGCCAGGGCGCGCGGCCCTCGCTCGTCGTGTCGTCCGGGTTCGCCGGCGCGCTCACCGGAGGCATCCCGCTTCACGCGCTCGTCACGGCGGCGGGGCTCCACCGCCTCGGCCCGGGCGGCGCCGTCGCGGTCACGCTCCCGCCCGGTGCGCTCCGCGTCTCCGCCGGCGCCCTGCCCTGCCAGATCGCGATCGCCGACGCGGTGCGGCTCGGAGGTCCGCCACCGCTCGCGGGACCCGCCGCGGTGGACATGGAGTCGGTCGCGCTCGCGGAGACCGCGGTGTCGGCCGGCGTGCAGGTCGAGGTGCTGCGCGTCGTCACCGACACGCCCGGCCACCCCTTCCCGCCGTTCGTGCGCGCGCTCGGGACCGCGCTGTCCGCAGGCCCCGCGCGCACGCGCCTCGCCGCCGCGGTGCGCGCCGCTGCCGGGGCGGCGAGCCGGCCCGTCGAGGCGATCGCGTTCGCCCGCTCGAGCCTGGCCGCCGCCCGGGCGCTCCGCGCGGCGTGGCGCGCGCGGGGATGACCCGAGGGTCGTGGCGCGACCTGTCGATCCTGCCCCCTCACCCCGACCCTCTCCCCCGGTGGGGGAGAGGGAGGTTGTTCAACAACCTAGCGTCTGGCTCCCGCCTGCGCCTCGGCGAGCGCGCGCTCGGCGTCGGGATCCCCGGCTTCGCGCGCCGCGGCGGCGAGGACGGCCGCGCGCTCGTAGGCGGCGCGGGCCGGCTCGGGCTGCTCGTTCTTGACGAGCGCCTCGGCCAGCGCGAGCTGGTTTCCGGCGACGTCCGGGAAGAGCTGGACCGCGGCGCGCGCCTCCTTCAGCGCGGCCTCGACGTCCCCGGGACCGACCGGCCACGAGGGAGCCCGCAGCAGGACGAGCGCGAGGGCGCGACGAGGCCCGCCCGAGTCCATCGCCGGATCCGCCGCGATGGCGCGTCGCAGGAGCGTCACCATCTTCCCGACCGCGTCGCGGCCTGTCGACGGCCGCTCACGCGCCTGCTGCCCGAGCGCCAGGGCGAGCCGATAGTCGCAGGCGGGATCGGAGGGCGCGCGCCGCTGGCACCATTGCCCGAGCTCGACCTGCTGCGTGGCGAGGGCCGCGCGCACGGCGGCGTCGCGCTCGCGCTCGAGGCGGAAGGTCATCGCGCGCATCGCGCCGAGCAGCCCGGCGACGTCGCGCTCGTCGGCCCCCGCGGCCTTCAGATAGAGCTCCTGCGCGGCCGCGGCCTGACCGGGCTCGGCGCGCCTCGCCCACGCGGCGTCGGCCTCCCGCAGCAGATCGGCCGCCTTCCTGCCCTCCGGCGCGTTCGCCGGGATCGGCCGCGGCTCGTGCAGGGCGGGGGCACAGGCCGTCGCGATCGCGGCGCACGCCAGCAGCGCGCGGACCGTCACCCGCCCCGCGGGCGGCGAGGCGCCGCAGCCCCGTCGGAAGCCCCGAATCGCGCGACGCATCGGGTCGAATATAACCTTGATCGCGACGGCCACCGTCGTAACGTGCCGAGCCATGCAGGCGAACGACCGGATCTCGCGCATCCTCGCGTTCGCCGTGCGGCTGCGGGGGCCGCTGCTCGTCCTGTACGCGGCGCTCGTCACGGTCGCCGCGTACCGCGCGGCGCACATCCCGAGCGAGGGCGGCATCGACCGGCTCGTCGCTCCGAGCGATCCGGACTACGCGGCGACCCGCGCGTTCCAGCGCGTCTTCCCCGAGTCGCAGACCGTCCTCCTGCTGCTCGAATCGGAGGATCCCTGGTCGCCGTCCTCCGTCGCGCGGGTCGAGTCCGCCAAGGCGGCGCTCCGCGGCGTTCCCCATGTGAGCGCCTTCTCGGTCCTGGACGCGCTCCGGCGCGTCCGGCCGCAGGCCGACACCGCCGAGCTGAAGCGGCTGGCGCTCGGGACCACCTTCTTCCGCCGCCAGGGCCTGGTGGGAGACCACTTCCTCACGCTCGTGGTGAACCTCGACGTGCGCGGCCCCCCCGACCGCAACGCGGCGCTCGCGGCGATCGACGCGAGGCTCGCGCAGGCCGGGGTCGAGCCGGTGCGGAGGATCGGCGCACCGTACGTGACCGCGTGGCTGGAGCGGCAGTCCTCGACCGCGTCGGCCCGCGCGTTCCCCATCTTCGCCGTGCTGCTCGTGGGGATCGTGCTGTTCCTGTACCGGTCCTGGCGGGCGCTCCTCGCGATCGTGCTGACGCTCGGCGCCGCCGTGGCGCTCGGGGTCGCGGCGGGCGGACTGCTCGGGTTCACGTTCACGATCGTGTCGGTGCTGGTCCCGATCACGATCCTCGTCACCACGCTCGCCACGCTCGTCTACCTCCACTCGCGCTTCGTCGATCAGCCGGAGGGGGTGCCGCTGCGCGAGCACCACCTGTTCGCGCTCCGGAACAAGTTCCTCCCCGTGACCGCCTCCATGCTCGCGGCCGCGGTGGGGTTCGCGGCGCTGGCGGTGTCGAGCATCCGGCCGATCCGCGAGATGGGCCTCTGGACGGCAGTCGGCCTCGTCATCGCGTGGGTGGTGGCGTTCACGTTGTTCCCGGCGCTCCAGCTCCTGCTCCGCACGCCGACCGGGCGCAGCGTTCCGGTGCGGGGGGCGCTCTACGATCGGCTGGTCTCGTCGCTGCCGGCGTTCACGTACCGGCACCGCTGGGTGCTCGCCGCGGGCGCGCTCGGGGTGTGCGTCGCGGGAGCGGCGGCGCTCTTCGGAGTGCCTGGCGTGGCCGGGGGCATGTCGGTCAGCGTGGACACGCTCGAGTACCTGGATCCCTCGACCGCCCTCCACCGGGATCTGGCGTGGTTCCGGCGGAACGTGATGGACCTCAACGTCGCACGGGTCTGGATCCACCTCCCCGGTCCGCTCGGCACGGACCCGGAGGTGCTGCAGGCCGTCGACCGCTTCCAGGACGCGCTCGAGTCGCTGCCCGACGTGACGGCCGTGACCGGCCCCACGACGCCGCTCCGGATGCGGAGCTATCTCGCCGGACGCGGAGAGGCGCTCCCCGCCGATCCGGAGGGCTTCGCGCGCGCAGCCGGCGACGTCGAGCAGCTGCTGTTCACGCACGGGGACCTGCGCGGCTTCATCGACGTGAACGGCCTCGCCGACCTGCAGCTCACGGTCCAGTTCCAGCACGGCGACGCTCCCGGGTATGCCGCGCTGTCCCGCGGGGTGACGTCCGCGTGGAACGCGGTCCAGACCGCGAACCCGGCGCTCCGCGGCGCGGAGCTGCGCGTCGTGGGGGAGGCCCTCCTGCAGGCGAAGGTGGGCGCGGGCCTCGTACCGACCCTGGCCGAGAGCTTCGTCCTGACCGTCGCGCTCATCTTCACCGTCTTCCTGTTCCTGTTCCGCAGCGGCGTCGAGCGCCTGCTCGCGATGATCCCCTCGCTGTTCGCGCTCCTGGCGACGTTCCTCGGCATGCGCCTCCTCGGCGGTGCGCTGAACGTGGCGACGATCATCATCGCGACGACCGTGGTCGGCACGACGGAGAACGACCAGATCCACTTCTTTCACCACATGCACGAGCAGGCGAAGACCGGCCTGGAGGAACGGCTCCGGCACGCGCTGCGCGTCTCGGGGCGCGCCATCGTGTTCGCGACGTTCATCAACGCGGCGGGCTTCCTCGGGTTGGCCGTCTCCACCTTCCCTCCCCTCCGCCAGTTCGGGCTCATGAGCGCGGGGGCGTTCCTGCTCGCGCTCGTCGCGGACTTCACGGCGCTGCCGGCCGCGCTCTGGATCACCTCGGGCGAGCGGCCCGAGCGTGAGCACTCCGGTGGCGCGGACCCCGTCCGCTGAGCGTCGTCGCAGCGGCGCGCGAGCGGCGACGGCCCCGGTTTCGCCGTTGCAGCCCCCGGTCGGAGCGCTAAGTTGGGCGCGTGCTCTCCACCGCCCTCGCCGTCGCCCTCGCCCTGACGGCCGCGCCCAATCGCGCCGCCCCGCCGGATCACCTCGCCCTCGTCGCCTGCGCTCCCGGGTGGCCGGGCACGACCGCGGAGGCGCAGGGTTCCATGGACGCCCTGGGCTCGGCGCTCGCGCGTTCCGCCGGGCTGCCCGAGGGGTCGATCTCGGGGGTCTACCTGCCAGCCGAGCAGGAAGGGCTCACGCGCCTCTCGCGGCCGGACGCGGCGGTCGCGCTCGTGCCACTGCCGTTCTTCGCCAAGCATGCCGTGGCCCTCAAGCTCGAGCCGCGCCTGAGGGTGGTCATGCAGGACGAAGAGCCAGCGGGCGAGGTGTGGACCCTGGTCGCGCCGAAGGGGCGAGTCACGTCACCCGCCGCGCTCGCAGGCTTCACCGTGTACTCCGGGGCAGGCTACGCTCCCGGCTTCGTCCGCGGCATCCTCTCGCCCTGGGGACCGCTGCCGCCCGACGTCCGGATCGTCCAGTCGAGCCAGGTGCTCTCGGCGCTCCGCAAGGCGGCATCGGGAGCGAACGTGGCCGTGCTCCTCGACGGCGCGCAGTCGCGATCGTTCTCGAGCTTGCCGCTCTCGGCGGACCTGGACGTGGTGGCCCGGTCTGCGCCGGTTCCCTCCGCGGTGATCGCGACCGTGCGGGGCCGGGTCGCGCCGGCGCGGTGGCGCCTGCTCGAGCGCGCCTTCCTGACGCTTCCCTCGACCGAGGGCGGGTCGGAGGCGCTGGCCGGGATCCAGACGAAACAGCTCTCCGTGCTCGAAGGTCCCGCTCGCGAGGCGGTGCAGCGCGCGGCGCGCTGGAGGGAATGAGAAGCGAAGCGGATCCGCTCCGTTCACCCCCACGCGATTCGAGCTGAGCTGAACCCCGCCGCGCTGGAGGAAGTCTACTTCCCGTCCTCGCATCTCTCGAACCAGAACTTCTTCTGGGTGACCTCGGGCGCTTCCCTGGTGATCTCGTTCTTCGCGTCGTCCTTCATCGTCCGGAGCACCTGCTGCAGGTACTCGGTCCCGAGCGCGTTCTGGAGGAAGACGAGGGCCTCCTTCTCATCTGCCCACCCGTGCTCCCGGGGGTAGTGCTCCATCAGGAACTCTCGCAGGTCCACCTGCCTCAGCTTGCGGCGCTCGGTGGTGGTCCAGACCTTGGTCAACCCGAGGAAGATCTTCATGCCTTGCTCCTACCGCTGAACACGCCCGACTTCCAGCGTTGCTTCTCAGGGAGGGCGGCCAGGACGTGCGCATCTTCCTCATGAACGACGCCGTGGACCTCGCCCGAGCGGTAGGATAGAGGCGGGATGAAGATCCAGGTCCTCATGAGTCCCGGCTGCGAGCACGGCGCTCGCGCTCTCGATCAGGTGGCGGACGTCGTCGACGAGAGCGCGCCTGGGGCGGAGATCGAGGCGATCACGGTCGTGACCCTCGAGGACGCGGTCCGCTGGTCGTTCCCGGGCTCGCCAACGGTCCGCGTGGATGGCATCGACATCGATCCGGAGCCGCCGACAGGCGTCGGTCTGGGCTGACGACTCTACGGTCTCGCGGGCGTGCCCCCGCGAAAGCTCCTCCAGGCAGCGATCCGGTCCGCGCTCGGGCGTTGAGGGAACGGGGGCTGACCCGCTCCGGCCTCACCGGTCGAACATCGCCTGGAGCTTCGCGGGGTCGGAGGTCGTCTGGAGCGCGAGCATGAGGAGGATGCGCGCCTTCTGCGGCGAGAGGTCGTCCGCGAACACCGCGCCGAGATCCTTCGTCGTCTTCCCGCCCCCCTGGAACCCGTACACCGGGAGGACCCGGCCGGTCGGGACGCGGGTGGTGACGACCACCGGGACACCCTTCTTCAGGGTCTCGGCGACCGCCTCGAACATCGCGACGTTCATGTTCCCCCACCCGAGCGCCTGGACCACGATGCCCTTAGCGCCCGCGGCGACCGCCGCCCGGAGCAGCGCGCCATCGGCGCCGCCGTACATCGGCACGATGTCGACGCGCGGGAGCGGCACCGGCTTCCCCTGCGCATCCTTCTTCCCCACGAGCGCGACGTGCTGACGCCGGGTCGGCGTCCGGTAGAAGACGACTCGGTCGAAGTCGGCGACGCCGATGAAGCCGAGCTCGCCGGAGCGGAACGTCTCCACGCTCGAGGTGTGGGTCTTCGTGGCCTCGCGGGCGGCGTTGATTCGACCGTTCAGCGCGATCATCGCGCCCTTCCCGCGCGCGTCGGGCGACACGCAGATGCGGGCGGCGTTGAGCAGGTTCCGCGGACCGTCGAAGTCGTGCTCCGACGCGTTCCGCTGCGCGCCGATGAGCACGATCGGCTTCGGCGAGTCGACGGCGAGGTCGAGGAACCACCCGGTCTCCTCGAGCGTGTCCGTTCCGTGCGACACGATCACGCCGGCGACCTCGGGCCGGGCGAGGGCCTCGCGAGCCGCGACGGTGAGCCCGACCCAGCGCTCCGGGTCCATGTAGTCGGACGGCACGTTGGAGAGGTTCTGCACCTCGACCCTCGCGACCTTCGCGATCTCCGGGACGGTGGCGACGAGGTCCTCGCCGGAGGTCGCAGGGACCGGCGCCTTCTTCACCGGATCGATCTTCATCGCGATGGTGCCGCCGGTGGCGAGGAGCACCACGGTCGGGAGCTTCGCCGAGTCGGTTGCAGCGGGGGCTTGCGAGGGCGCCGGCGCCTTCGCGGACTGCGAGGCGGCGGAGACGGGGAGCAGCGCGATGGAGAGCAGCGAGGCCAGCACGAGGGAGCGCATCAATCCTCCGCGAAAGGTGGCGGTGTCCTCTCCTAGCGGCGGCCACGCGGGCGGGCGAGGCGCGCCGCGGGATGACCCAAGCGGTGCCCCTCCGATGCGGGAGTCGGGCCCTCCGGGCCCCGGCCTCGAGCGTCGGCTCCGGGTCGCCCTGTAACGCGACGGCCCTCCCGAGGAACTCCCGGGCATGGCGCGGGAATCATCCCGCCCCATCTGCTTCACCCACGCAGGACGGGTCTCGGTCGGCTTCCTGCCGGCGGAGGCGCTGTCACGGGAAGAGCCCACTCCGAGCGCCATGCTGGCAACGATCAGGGCGGCGCACGGCGATCGAGAAGGAGGGGGCGTCTGGGCCGAGCGCTATCTCGGTGCGATCCGCCACGAGAAGGCAGCCGTCGTTCCCGACGAGCACGGACGCTTCGAGGGCGAGGCGACGGTGCGTGATGCGCTCGCTGCCTCCGGGAAGCAGAACGTGCTGCAAGACTTCGACGCCTGGCTGCACGGGCACGGAGCGTTCGACATCGCGCTCTGCGATGGGGACGACCCGAGCCTGTTCTGGATCGCGCGCTTCGCGCCTGGCGAGGGCCTGCGCGAGGCACCGCACGCGATCAGCGTCGCCCATGAAGACGTCGACCCCGACGACGATCACGACGCAGACGCGGGCCTGTTGAACGCGACGAACTGGTACCTTCCGCGCGCCGGAGGTCCGCTCGAGCCCGCCGTCGGGGGCGAGCCGCCGCACACGCGAATCCCCACACCAGCCCTGAGCCACAGTGGTTTCAGCGCCCGCGCCGCTCCGCAGCCGTCCGCGCCCGTCGCCTGATTCCGTGGAGGCGGCGTGGAGGCGGACGGCGTGCGCATCGACCACCAGACGTTCAGGGCGTGCGCCTGCCAAGCAGCCCCGAGACGCCGACGACCGGGAGCGTCCGGAGGAGCGGCACGCCGGAAGCGCGGAAGACGCGGATGAGCTCCGGTCCACTGAGACCGGGGAGCTGATGATCGATCACCGCGACATCCGGCAGTTTCACCGAGGCGAGTTGCAGCGCCTCCTCCGCGGTCGAGGCTTCCATGGGCTGATAACCGTGGTTCGCAAGGACTTGGGCGAGCAGGATGCGGATGACGGCACTGTCTTTCACGACGAGAACACGCAGCATCACGAAGTCGCCTCGCGCCCCTGGTGTCCGTCCAGGTGACGGGGCGCCCCGCTCGAGCGCCCGGTCATCGTCCGTCGCTCCCGACCGCTCAGTCGCACCCGTAGCCGTGGGGCGCCGGCCGCCCCGCTCATCACGCGGCGAGCGCACCCGGCAGCGCCCGCGTCCGCTTCACCCGCGCGAGCAGCGGCGGAACGGCGAGGAACAGCGCCGCGCTGACGAGGAGCACGAGCGAGATCGGCTTCTCGAGGAAGATGGCGGGGCTGCCCCTCGAGATGATGAGCGCCTGCCGGTACGACGACTCCATGCGGCCGCCGAGGATGAGCCCGAGCACGAGCGGCTCCACCGGCCAGTGGTGCCGGCGCATGTAGTAGCCGACGACGCCGGCAAAGGCGGTGCAGACGAGGTCGACGCTCGACTGCGAGAGCGACCAGACGCCCACCGTGCAGATGACGAGGACGATGGGCATGAGGTAGCGCGACGGCACCGCCATGATCCGGGCGAAGACGTTCACGAGCGGCCAGTTCAGGATGACGAGCATCGTGTTGCCGACGTACATCGACGCGATGAGCGCCCAGAGCAGCGCGCCGTGCTTCTCGAACATCATCGGGCCCGGGGTGATGTCGAGCATCATGAGCGCGCCGAGCATCACCGCGGTGGCGCCGCCGCCGGGGATGCCGAGGGAGAGCAGCGGAATGAGCGAGGCGCCGCTCGCGGCGTTGTTCGCCGACTCCGGGTTCGCGACGCCCCGGATGTCGCCGGTGCCGTAGAGCTCCGGGTTCTTCGCGACGCGCTTCTCGATGTTGTACGCGATGAACGTCGAGAGGGTGGCGCCGGCGCCGGGGAGCATGCCGACGATGAACCCGAAGAAGCTCCCGCGGAGGATCGACGGGAGGCTGTACCTGAACTCCTTCCAGGTGAGCCAGATCTTCTCGGCCTTGACGACCTGGGCCTGGGTGCCCGCCCAGATCTCCTTCGCGTTGGTCACGATCTCGGCGAGCGCGAAGACGCCCATCGCGACGACGATGAAGTCGATGCCGTCCTGGAGGAACGGGTTGCCGAAGGTGAAGCGCGGCGCGCCCGAGACGAGGTCGATGCCGACGGTGGCGATCATGAGGCCGACCACGGTCGTCACGATCGCCTTCGAGATCCTCCCGCCCGCGAGGCTCGCCACCGTGGCGAGGCCGAAGAGCATGAGCGAGAAGAACTCGGCGGGCCCGAACCGGAGGGCGAGGGAGGCCACCGGCTTCCCGACCACCGTCAGCACCACCACCGCGAGGGTGCCGGCGATGAACGACCCGATGGCGGCGATGGCGAGGGCCGCGCCGGCGCGCCCCTGCTTCGCCATCTTGTGGCCGTCGATCGTGGTGATCACCGAGGCCGACTCGCCCGGGATGTTGACGAGGATCGAGGTGGTGGAGCCGCCGTACATCGCCCCGTAGTAGATGGACGTCAGCATGATCATCGCCGCGACCGGCGACATCGTGAAGACGAGGGGCAGCAGCATCGCGATGGTGGCGGTCGGGCCGAGGCCGGGGAGGACCCCGATCACCGTGCCGATGACGCTGCCGAGGAGCGCGATCGCGAGGTTCAGCGGCTGCAGCGCGACCGCGAAGCCGTTCATCAGGTGGTCGAACATGGGACGCTCACTTGCCGAGGAACGAGAGGACCCCGAGCGGCAGCCGGATGCCGAGGCCGTACGCGAAGGCGAGGTGGAGGACGGCGGTCACGACGACGGCGCCGACGCCGTAGACGTACCAGCGTCGCTCGCCGAGGAGGCGCGCCATCGCGCCGAGCGCGAGGGCGGATCCGAGCGGGAACCCCAGCTCGGGCATGAAGATGAAGTACGCGAGCAGCACCGCCCAGAGCCCGGCGAACTTCCCGTGCGCCGCGAGCCAGGTCCTGACCCCGCCGCGGCGGCGGCCGATGCGGCGGTACCCCCGCGGCTCGGCGTCTTCCTGCCGTCCTGCTCATCGGCGGGCGCGCCGACGACGAGCCGCCAGGACCCGGCGAGCGCCAGGGCGACCCCGAGCACCGTCGGGAACGCCGCCGGCCCGGGGACGCCGGGCATCTGGAAGAGCGCAGGGATCTTCTGCGTCTGCCAGAGGTACCCGAGGGCCACGAGCGTGATCACGGCCCCCTCGGCGCGGGCGCGCGTCGCGAGCTTCTTCGCAGTCACCATGACGTCCTCCAGGCCGGCGCGGGCCTTCGTCTACTTCGCGAACCCGAGCTCCTTGAGGAGCGCCTGGTAGCGGGCGTGCTCGTCCGTCACGAACGCCTTGAACTCGTCGCCGAACTTGACGGTGGCCTCCCAGCCGAGCTTCTCGCGCTCCGCGTTCCACTCCGGTGAGGCGAGCATCTTCCTGAGGGTCTCCGTCCAGTAGGCGACGGCCTCGGGGGACGCGCCGGGCGCCATGTAGACGCCGCGCCAGATCGGGAAGGTGACCTTCACGCCCGCCTCGTAGGTGGTGGGGAGGTCCTTGTACTTCGTGGAGCGCTTGTCGGTGAGGAGGGCGAGGCAGCGGACCTTGCCCGCCTCGAGCTGGGCGCCCGCCTCGGCGATGTCAATCGTCGCCACGTCGGTGTGGCCCCCGAGGAGCGCCGTCATCGCCTCGCCGCCGCCCTGGAACGGCACGTAGACGAGCTTGGTCGGGTCGACGCCGACCGCCTTGGCGTAGATGGCGGTCTTGATGTGGTCGAGGCTGCCGGGTGCGGAGCCCCCCGCGAACGAGGCCGCGCCCGGGTTGGCCTTGAGGGCCGCGGTGAGGTCGCCGAGGGTCTTGAACTTGGAGTCGGAGCGGACGAACAAGCCGCCGTACTCCGCGCCGACCTGCGCGAGCGGGATCACGTCCTTGTAGGTGTGCGGCGTGCGGCCCGCGGCCATCGTGAAGGTGAGTGAGTTGGATGCGGCGACGAGGAGGCTGTTGTCGCCCTTGCGCTTCGCGATGACGTTCGCGATGGCGACCGCGCCGCTGCCGCCGGGCATGTTGGTCACGTACATCGTGCTCTTCAGCGCGCCGGTCTTCTGGAGCACGTTCGCCGAGGTCCGGCAGATGGTGTCCCAGCCGCCGCCCGGGTTCGCGGGGGCGATGCACTCCGGCCTGTCCGGCGTGAACGCGGCCGCGGGGGCCGGGGTGGCGGTGGCGAGGGCGACGGCGGCGGCCGCGAGGGCGGCGCGTCGGGCGAGGGTCTTCGGGGTCAGGTGGCTCATGCGGTCTCCGGGCGTTCGTTCGTTGACGAGCGACGCGTGGAGCCTACGTGGGCCAAGCTGTCGCGAGCCTGTCGCGGCGCGACGCTCGCCGGAGCGCCCCTGGCGGCCGCGGGGCAGGCGGAGGGCCGGTTCAGCGCGGGGCGGCGGCGTCGCGCCAGTGGCGGATGAACCCGGCGCGCTTCGTGGCGTCGAGGAACACGAGCAGGCTCGGGCCCACGTGGATGGGCTTGAGGCGCGCCCCCAGCGTGTGGGCCAGCGCCGTCGCAGTGTTCTCACCCGCGACGTCGGTGCGGATCGAGAAGAGCCCGCACTTGCCGGCCATCACCTCCTGGCCGCGTTGCGAGAGCACGTAGTCGAGGAAGACCCTCGCCGCGTTGGGGTGCGGCGCGGTCTTCGCGATGAGGGCGATGCGCGAGGCGGCGAGGACGTAGTCCTTCGGGTAGACCACCGCCAGGTCCGGATCGTCTCGCGCGGCGAAGAGGGCGTACGAGCCGTTCACGTTGAAGGCGAGGAGCTCGGCGCCGGCGCGGACCCGCTCGATCATCCCGGCCACCGTCCCGTGGAGGGCGAGGCCGGCCCGCGCGTAGGAGCGGAGGGTCTCGGGGAACGCCGGATCGATGCGGCTGTCCTGGGTGAGCAGGAGGTACCCGATGGCGCTCCGCTCCGGATCGTAGGTCCCCACCCGGCCGCGCAGCCCCTCCGGGCTGGCCTCGAGCCAGCGGGCGAGCTCGGCGTGACTCTGGGGCGCCTGGGCGGGAGCGAGCCGCCGCCGGTCGTGGATGAACACGTAGGGCTCGAGGGTGGTGCCGAAGGCCTCGTTTCGCCAGACCGCCCAGGGCGCGAGGCCGGCGGCCTCGGGGCTGTCGTACACCTGGGCGAAGCCGTCGTTGGCGAGCTTCATCTGGAGGTCCATCGCCGGGCTCCAGAGGACGTCGACGGTGGGCGTGTTGGAGGCGACCTCGTCGAGGAAGCGGTCGTTCAGCTCCCGGGTGTTGAGGTCGTGGTACTCGATCGCGATGCGCGGGTAGAGCGCCGAGAAGTCGGCGAGGAGCGGCGCGATGATGTTCGCGTCGGTCGCCGCGTAGACCACCACCCGCCCCTCCTTGATCGCCGCCGACACCACGGCGACGGAGGTGGAGATGGGCGCGACGTCGCCGCGCGCCGGCGGGGCGGCAAGGCGAGCGCGAGCGCGGCCGCGACGAGGAGAGGGAGCTCGAGCCGGAGGTCGGGCAAGTGCGGGTATGATGGCACGCGGGACCGCCGCCGGTCACTCCATGCGCCTGCTCGTCGTCGAGGACAACCCCGCGCTCGGTCGCGACATCGCCACCGCGTTCAGCGGGAAGGGCCACACCGTCGAGCACGTCACGAACGGCGACGACGCGGACACGTCGTTGCGGACCCAGAGCTACGACCTCGTCATCCTCGACATCGGGCTCCCGGATCTCGACGGCCGCGAGGTGCTGCGCCGGCTGCGCCACCGCAAGTCCCGCGTCCCGGTCCTGATCCTCTCCGCTCACGACGCCCTCGAGGAGCGGATCCAGGGGCTGAACCTCGGCGCAGACGACTACCTCTGCAAGCCGTTCGCCCTCGGCGAGCTGGAGGCCCGGGCCGGCGCGCTCATCCGGCGCGGCGTCGGCGGCGGGGCGGCGGTCATCACCCACGGCCGCCTCACCCTCGACACCGCCGCACGGCAGGCCAAGGTCGACGGCGCTGCAATCGATCTGCCCCGGCGCGAGCTCAACCTGCTCGAGCACCTCCTCGTCCACCGCGGCCAGGTCGTCGCGAAGCAGGCGCTCCTCGAGAAGCTGTTCGGCCTCGACGACGAGCCGGGCGTCAACGCCGTGGAGATCTACGTGCACCGGCTCCGGAAGAAGCTCGAGCCCGCCGGCGTCCGGATCCGCACGGTCCGCGGCCTCGGCTACCTCCTGGAGAACTCGACGGAGAGCGCGTGAAGAGCGGCTCGCTCGGCGCGCGGCTCCTCCGCTGGCTCCTGCTCCCCCTCGGCGCCCTCTGGGCCGTCGACGCGGTCCACACCTTCCTGACCGTCCGGACCGCCATCAACGCTGCGTACGATCGGTCCCTCTACGCGTCGGCCCTCGCCATCTCCGAGCGCGTGACCCTCGTCGGCACGGTGCCGACCGTCGACATCCCGCCCCTCGCGCTGGAGGTGCTCGACACCGCGAGCCAGGAGCGGCTCTTCTACCGGATCGCCTACCGGACCGCGGCCGGCGAGGAGACGTTCCTGACCGGGTACCCCGACCTGCCGCGCCCTCCGAGGAAGGAGGGCGGGGCGGTCTACTACGACGCCGTCTACCGCGGCGATCCGGTGCGCGTCTCCGCCCTGTCCACCCGCTACCCCACCGACCCGCCCACCACGGTGCTCGTGCAGGTGGCGGAGACCGTGAACGGCCGCGGCTCCCGCACCCGAGAGCTGGTGCTCCGCGAGGCCGTGGCCCAGGCGGCCCTCATCGTCCTCGCCGCGGGGATCGTCTGGTTCGGCGTGTCGCGCGGCCTGCGCCCGCTCCACGAGGCGAGCGATACGGTCGCGCGCCGGTCCGCCGACGACCTCGCGCCCATCGAGCTCGAGCGGGCCCCCGCGGAGATCGCGCCGCTCGTCGCCGCCGTCAACGACCTGATGGAGCGGCTCCGGCGCACGATCGCCGGGCAACGGCGGTTCATCGCCGACGCGTCGCACCAGCTCCGCACGCCGCTCGCGGTCATCCAGACCAAGGCCGAGCTCGTCCTGCGCGAGGAGGACCCGAGCGCCGTCAACCAGGCGGTCATGGCCCTCTACGAGCACTCCCAGGCGACGACGCGGCTCGCGAACCAGCTCCTCTCCCTCGCCAGGAGCGAGCCCGGCCAGAGCGGCGAGGCGCGCCTCCTCGACCTCGACGTCCTCGCGCGCGAGGCGTGCGCCTCGCACGTCTCCGACGCCTTCGCGCGGGGGGTGGACCTCGGCTACTACGGGGCGGGCCCCGCCCTGATCCACGGGCGCGAGGTGCTGCTTCGCGAGGCGATCGCGAACCTGGTCCAGAACGCCGTCGCGTACGGCGCGCGCCCCGGGACCGTCACGGTCATCGTGAACCGGCAGCCGGAGGGGCAGGTGGTCCTGGCCGTGGAGGACGACGGGCCGGGGATCCCGCCGGAGGAGCGCGTCCGTGTCCTCGAGCGGTTCTACCGCCGTCGGGGCACCAGCGGCGGCGGCGCCGGGCTCGGCCTGCCGATCGTCGCGCAGATCGCGGAGGGCCACGGCGCGACGCTCCACCTCCTCGACGGCCCGGGCGGGAAGGGGCTCCGGGTCGAGCTGCGCTTCGCCGCCGCGGCGCAGGCGCCGACCGGGGCGGCCGCCCAGGCCTGAAGCGGATCGGGCCGAAAGGCTCCCGACAGGCGCGCGGGCGCAGGATGCGCGAGCGTCCGTGGCCCTCCGCCGCGGCGGGAGGATGATCCGTGCGCACCACCCTCGCCTACTTCCGCGGCTCGCTCGTCGTCACGGGCGCCGGCCTCGCCCTCGCCGCCGCCCTGGGCTGGTACCTGCACCGCTCGGTCGCCGGCGCCGCCGGGACGGTCTTCGTCGCCGGGATGCTCGCGGTCCTCGAGGTCTCGCTCTCCTTCGACAACGCGGTGGTGAACGCCTCGGTGATGAAGGACATGTCGCCGATTTGGCGAGGGCGCTTCCTCACCTGGGGCATGGCGGTCGCGGTGTTCGGGATGCGCTTCGTCTTCCCGCTCGTGGTCGTGAGCGCGGTGGCTCGGGTCGGCCCCCTCGAGGCGCTGCGGCTCGCCGCGCTCCACCCGGACGAGTACGCGCGGGTGCTCACGAGCGCCCATGTCGCCCTCGGCGCCTTCGGCGGCGCGTTCCTCGGCATGGTCTTCCTGAAGTTCTTCTTCGACCCGGACAAGGACGTCCACTGGATCAGCGGCGTCGAGCGCACCCTCGCCCAGCTGGGCAAGTTCGAGGCGATCCAGCTCGCGCTGGTGATGCTCGCGCTGTGGGGCTTCTCCCGCGCCGTCCCGCCGGCGCACGCCGCCGAGCTGCTCGTCGCCGGCATCTTCGGGCTCGTCGCCTTCATCTCGGTCGACGGGCTCGGCGCGCTCATGGAGACCGGCGCCGGCGAGCGGCGCGACCTGCACCGGGCCGGCCTCGCGAGCTTCCTCTACCTGAACGTCCTCGACGCGAGCTTCAGCTTCGACGGCGTCATCGGTGCGTTCGCCCTGACGAACAACCTCTTCGTCATCGCGATCGGCCTCGGGATCGGCGCGATGTTCGTCCGGAGCCTCACCATCCTGCTCGTCGACCGCGGCACCCTCGCCTCGTACCGCTACGTCGAGCACGGCGCGTTCTGGGCCATCGGCGCGCTCGCCGCGATCATGCTGGCCGGGACGATCGACGAGGTCCCGGAGGCGGTCACGGGCCTCGTCGGCGCCGGGTTCATCGGCCTGTCCCTCGGCTCGTCGATGCGCGAGCGCCGCGCGCCCGCCGCGGGCGAGGCGGGCGCTCCGGCGGAGGTGACCGAGGGGCCGTGACCGTGCCCTCCCGCGCGCGCGCCCTCGCCGTCACGTACGCCGCGGGCACCGTCGCCGCCGCCCTCGCCGCGGCCCTGCGGCTGCCGCTGCCGTCGCTGCTCGGGCCGCTCCTCGCCACGGGGGCCGCGAGCGTCCTCGGCCGGCCGCGCCCCGTCGTCCCCGGCGCGCGGCAGGCGGGGCAGGCGGTGGTCGGCGCGACCCTCGGGCTCTACTTCACCGCCGAGGTGCTCGGCGTGCTCGGCGCGGCGCTGCCGTGGATGGCCGCCGCCGCCGCCGCGGCCCTCGCCACGGGCGTCGCCGGCGCCCGGCTGCTCCGGCGACGCGCCGGGCTCGACCCCGCCACCGCCTTCTACGCGAGCGTTCCCGGCGGCGCCGCGGAGATGGCCGTGTTCGGGGCGCGGGACGGCGGCGATCCCGCGGTGATCGCGCTGTGCCAGTCGCTACGGATCGCCGCGGTCGTCTCGCTGCTCCCCCTCGCCTTGGCCGTCGCCGGCATCCGCGGCGACGACCTCTGGACGCCCGCCGCCCGCCAGGCCTTCCCAGGCGGTCCGGCCGCTCTCGCCCTCCTCGGCGTCGGCGCCGCCCTCGCCTTGCGGCTGCTGCGCGTCCCGAACGGCTGGCTCTTCGGCCCGCTCGCCGCGAGCGCCTGGCTCACCGCGTCCGGCATCGGGGCCCCGGCCCTCCCGCGCCTTCTGGTCGACGCCGCCCAGGTCGCGATCGGCTGCGCCCTCGGGAGCCTCTTCCGGCGCGAGCTGCTCCGCGACGCCCGGGTGCTCCTCCCCGCCATGGCCCTGGGGATCGCCCAGGGGATGGTCCTCCTCGGCGCCTTCGCCCTCGCGGTCGCGCTCGGCACCGGCCGCCCCCTCGCGACGCTTCTCCTCGCCACCGCGCCGGGCGGGATCGCCGAGATGTGCCTCACCGCCCGCACGCTTCGGCTGGGCGTGCCGCTCGTCACCGCCTTCCACGTCGTGCGGATCGTGGCGCAGCTCACCCTCGCCCCGGCGACCTTCCGGCTGTGGCGCGTCATCGATCGCGCACTGCGGCGACAGGAGGACGAAAGGTCGCCCTCTCCATGATGGCTACCACCACCGGCCGAACCCGGCGAAGACGCTCTCCCCCCGCGTCCGGGTGCGGCCCATCACGGAGCCCACATGACCCGAACCGTCGCAGCAATCGCCGCCGCCCTCATCGCCGCGGGCGCGAGCGCGCAGACGCAGCCGCCGACTCTCCCCACGGCCCCGCCGTCCGACTCTCCGACCCCGCCCGCCGCGACCTCCGCCCCCCTCGACGTGCCGAAGAAGGAAGAGAAGAAGCCGCCGAAGGGCACGTTCGTGATTGGCACGAAGAGCCAGATCTCCATCAACGGCCGGGCCTGGGGCGAGGTCAACAATGTCCGGGCCAGCGAGGGAGTGACCACGAGCAGCGTCCAGAACCTCACCAGGCTCAGCAGCAACTCCTCGTACCTCCGCGTCCGCGGCGAGCGGGAGCTCGCCGAAGGGTTCAAGGGGTTCGCGCAGGTCGAGGCCGAGTTCGGGCTCGAGGGCGAGGGCGGCACACCCTTCGCCTCGACGCGCAACACCGGCGTCGGCCTCTCGTCACCCTACGGCGAGCTGACCCTCGGCAAGTGGGACTCCCCGATGAAGGAGACCACCATCGGCCTCGATCCGTTCGTCGGCACCGGGATCTTCGGGTACTACAACGTGTTCACGGCGTACCGCTCAGACCGCCGCCTCAACAACGCCGCCCTCTACGAGTCGCCGAGCGTCGCGGGGTTCACGCTCCTCCTCGCCGGCTCGCTCGGCGAGGCGAAGTTCGCGAAGAAGACGACGAGCGTCACGGTCGGCACCGCACCGGACACGGTGAAGGTCTCCTCCACCTCCACCGGCAGCATCCGGGTGGACCCGTACGTCGCCTCGGGCGCCCTCCACTACCGCGCCGGCGCGCTCTACGTCGGCGTCGCGTACGAGTACCGGAACGACTGCGCCAACCCCGACGCCGACGCGCCCGGGGGGCCGTCCTGCGACCGCGCCGTCCTCGGCACCGACGCGCAGCCGAACGGCGTCGACCAGGGCGTCCGCGTCGGCGTCGGCTACACGGTCAAGCAGACGTACACGCGGCTCGCCGCGGTGTACGAGCACATCGCGCTGAAGCTCAAGGCGAGGGACGCCCTCGCCGAGCAGAAGCTCGAGCGCGACGCGTACTGGGGCTCCATCACCCAGGGGCTCTTCAGCTCGAGGCACGAGGTGATCGTGGACTACGGCGTCGCGTCCAACTACTCCGGCACGAACATCGGCAACACCGCGAGCACCGGCGCTCAGACCTTCACGGCCGCGTACCGCTTCAACATCGACAAGGACCTGATGGTGTACGCGGCGGCCACCCAGATCATCAACGGCGACAACCAGTCCCAGAAGTTCGGGTCGGGCGGCGTCCCGGGCTTCAGCGCGCCGAAGGGCTCCACCGTCACCGGCTTCGGCGGCGGCATGCGCCTCATGTTCTAGCCGTCCGTTCCAGAGCTTCCGGCCCTCCTCCAGGGGCCGGAGCGCGGGAGCGGGGGGCGGCGTCGGGGCATGCAGGCCCTGGCGCCGCCCTCCGTGTTCTCCTCCGAACCGGTGAGGATGGCCGGCCGGGTACCCGGCCCCGAACTGGCGACGGAGTCGAGAGCAACTTCCGGAGCGGCTCGATGATCGCCGGCAGGTCCTCGCGCGCGGTCTTCGACAGCGTCTCGTCGGTCACGGCGAAGTAGTCGTGGACGACGATGTTCGGCACGGCGCGCATCTCGGCCCAAGGGATCTCCTGGGTACGCGGCGAGGCGCGACATCCCTGTGCTTCGCCCTCGCGGCGGTCGACCTCGCCGGCAATCGCGCGGTCTCCGCCTGGACGTTCCTCCGCGACAACACTCCGCCCGCGGCGGTCTCCGACCTCGCCGCCTCGCCGCTCGCGGGAGCGGCGGTGATCGGGTTCGCCGCCGTGGGGGACGACGGCACGACCGGGACCGCGTCGAGCTACGAGGTCCGGTACGCGGCGGGAACGTGCGGCGCGTTCGAGTTCGCGACCGGCGCCGCCGTTCCGGCGCCGGCGCCGTTGCCGGCGGGGTCGCACGAGGTCATCGCCATCACGGGCCTCGGGGCGGGAGCGCCGTACTGCGTCGGCGTCCAGGTCATCGACGAGGTCGGCAACCGCTCCGCCGTGGCGACCGTCGCCTTCACGACCCCGCCGTAGCGCCCCCGAGGGCCTTCCGTCGGGCTCAGGTCGCGCGCCCGCGTGGTCCCGCCCCGTTCCGGCCTTCGGAGCGGCGGCGGGGCACGAGGGCGCGGAGCGCCCGCCGGACCGGCGCCTCGAGCTCACGGGAGACGATGGTGCCCGGCGCCTTGCAGGTGCCGATGGGCTGGATTCGAGGGCGGAGTGGAACCTTCCGGACGTCCGGCGCGTCTCGACCGGTGAAAGGGAGGTTCGAACGATGAAGAAGATGGCGCGTGTCACGAAGTGGCTGTTCAACCCGCCCGTCGATGGGCCCACCGCGACGGTCCTGCTGCGGATCATGGCAGGGGGCGTGTTCGTGTCGGAAGGGATCCTGAAGTTCGTCTACGCGAACCAGGGCGTCGGGCGTTTCACCAAGCTCGGGTTCCCGCTGCCGCACCTCACGGCGTCGCTCGTCGGGGCGTGGGAGATCGTCGGGGGAGCGCTCCTCATGCTCGGGCTGCTCACCCGCGGTGCCGCGATCCTGTTCGCGATCGAGATGGTGGTCGCGGTGCTCTCGACCAAGATCGGGCTGTACCTGGGGACGTCGCCGCTGCCGCTCCCTCCGGTGCCGCCCCAGGTCGGCATCGGGGCGGTCCTGCACGAGAGCCGGTCGGACTGGGCGCAGCTCCTGACGTCGCTGTATCTCGTCATCGCGGGACCGGGCCTGTTCTCGCTCGACGCTCGCCTGCGGCGCGCGCAAGCGTGGATTGCCGGCCGGCCGGTGCACCCGGTGCCTCGGGACCCGGCCACCGAGGCGGCGAGCGGTTCCGAAGCGCGCTGAATCCCAAGGGGTGGTGGGCGGAGACCGCGGCGCGCCGGGCGCGCACCCGTTAGCCTCCGCCCACCACCGAGCGCGGATCGCGACGGCTCATCCCACGTGCGCGTACCCTGAATCCGGGATACCGCGACGCTCCGCTCGTGCATCAGATCATGGGATGCGCCCGACCCGCCTCGCGTTGGCCGTCCTCGCCCTCTCCGCGGCGTCACCCGCCGCCGCCCAGAACCTCCAGGTCATGACGGTGCCGTGGGTCGCGAGCGATCTGGCGATCCCGCACGCCGCGTACAACGGTCACGCGACGACGTTCAAGGCGATCGCCCGGGGCGGGAACGGGACGTACCTCTACGAGTGGGACTTCCAGGGCGACGGGGTCTACGACTTCTCCGCCACCACGACCAACCGGTACGACCTTTCGACCCGGTTCACGTTCCCGAACCAGGTCGCGGACGCGACCTTCCAGGCGAAGGTCCGCGTCACCTCGAACGGCCAGACGGTGACCGGCGTCTATCCGGTCCGGGTCTTCGCCGGCGTCCCCGCGGATCCCGCGAGCGCCGACGCACGGCAGCTCCAGGCCATGCGCGACGTCGCCATCGACGACGGGCTCTGGTTCCTGCACAAGTCCATGTCGCGAACCGGCAACGAGGCGGACCCGCTCACCGGGGCGCAGATCACCGGGAACCTGGGCGGCGCCACCACCTACGACGCGGGCGCGTTCCTCGACGTGCTGGGGCAAAACGGCCACCACCCGGCCTTTCCGTCGGCCTACCTCGGGGAGCTGCCCGATCCCGGCGCGAACGCCTCCCGCTGGAGGGACGACCCGTACGCGGAGGACGCCACCCGGCTCGTGAACTACCTCCTCACGCAGGCGACGATCGTGGCGGTCGCCGCGACGGACGAGGACAACCGGACGGGCTTCTACCCCGAGGTCACGCTGCCGGCGGTCCCGGGGAGCGACGACGGCATCGGAGTGCTCATCGGCGCGTCCCCCGGCGAGCAGACCGGCGGATACCACGCGGCCGCGCTCCGGGGCCTCGCCCGCGCGAACCTCGCCGGCCACGTCGCGCAGGTGGGAGACCAGAACCGGATCCTCGGACGCCCGTTCGAGCTCATCCTCCAGCAGATGGTGGACGCGGCCGTCTGGGCGCAGAACGACGGAGGCACCCTCCCCGGCTCCTGGTACTACACGCCCAACGCCAACGCGGATCTCCTCGGCGAGTTCCCGGGTGGCGGGGCGCTCGAGCTCGCCCACGCGCTGCTCGTCGCCGAGCGCGCCATGGGCAGCCACGGCCTCGTCGTCCCGAACCTCGTCAAGGCGCGCCTCGCGAACTACGCGCAACTCGGCGCCCGCACCTGCACCGTCGGAGGCTCCGGAGGCGTCATCTTCTCGACCTTCTCCGCCCCCGGCCAGTGCGACTTCGCCGTCACGGCGGCGCACGTCATCGCCTACGGCTGGGTCGGGGGCAACCAGGCCTCGACGACCGACGCCCGGCCCGCCTTCCCGGGCTACTTCGGCTACACGCGCGGCCAGGTCCGCCAGGCGTACGACCGGGCGCTCGCCTTCATCTCGTCCAGCTTCGGCGGTGTCCCGCTCGCGACGACGAGCGTCAGCTGGGACGCGGGGTTCGTGGAGAACGCGGACTTCTCCCGGATCGACGGCCGCGGGGATCACTGGTCGATGCTCCACTGGACGCGCGCGGCGCGCGCGGTCGAGCCGGAGATCGTCAGTTTACGGGACGAACGACCACGCGCGGCTCTTCGCGCGGTACCTCGTCCGGAACCAGGCCGCCGACGGCGGCTGGAACTGGAGCTTCAGCGCCGCGCTCGCCCCCAACAACGACAACAGCGCCGGACCGCGGGTGCGCGCCGCCTGGGCCGTCGAGATCCTCTCGCGCGACGGCCTCGCGCCGGTCCCGACCCCCACCGCCTCGCCGACGATGGCTCCCGAGGGCACTCCCATCACCTTCACCGGCGACGCCCTCGCGGGCGACGCGGAGTACCTCTGGAGCTTCGGGAACGGCGCGACGGCGGCGGGCGCGAACGTCACCTACGCCTACCCGGACAACGGGATCTACAACGCCACCGTCACGGTCACCACGCCCGGCGGGACCTCCAGCGCGAGCGTGCCCATCACCATCACCAACGTGGCCCCGGTCGCGAACGCCGGGCCGGACCTCGTCGTGGACGAGGGCTCCCCGGCGCACTTCGCCGGGACGTTCACCGACCCCGGCACGGGCGACACGTTCACCTACGCCTGGAACTTCGGAGACGGGCAGACCGCGAACGTCCAGAACGTCAACCACCTCTACGCGGTCAAGGGCTCCTACAACGTGTCGTTCAGGGTCGTCGACGACGACGGCGGGACCTCCCAGGACATCGTGGTGGTCACGGTCCGGAACGTCGCCCCGAGCATCACCTCGACCCCGCCCACGACCACGCCCGAGGGCGCCGCCTTCGGCTACACGCTCACCTGGTTCGATCCGAGCGTGCTCGATACCTTCTCCTGCAGCGCTCCCGTCATGCCGGCGGGCGCGATCCTCTCCGGCTGCGCGGTGAGCTGGACCCCCTCGTTCGACCAGCTCGCGGCCCCCTCCGGCTTCAGGCTCTGCGTCGCCGACGGCGACGGCGGCTCCGCCTGCCAGTCGTTCCAGGTGGCGGTGACGCCGGTGGACGTGGACGCCGACGGCCTCCCGGACTCCTGGGAGACCCACTTCTTCGGCGGGATCGCCGGGCAGGACGCCTTCGGCGACGAGGATCTCGACGGCGTCCTGAACCTCGCCGAGTTCCTCGCCGGCTCGGATCCCACCCGCTTCGACGGGCCCGGCGCGCCCGTCCTCCTCGCCCCGTCCTGCGGCGCGCGGCTCCCCACCGCCCGCCCGATCCTCGTCGCCGGGAACGCCCTCGATCCGCGCGAGGCGACGACCCTCACCTACGAGTTCGAGGTCCACGGCGACGCCGGCGCGACGAGCCTCGTGGCCGCCGGCCACCTCGTGCCGGAGGGCCCGGGCTACACCTCCTGGCAGGTGGACGTGCCCCTCGGGGAGGACCGCACCTACTACTGGCGCGCCCGGGCGGGCGACGGCGCGATCTTCGGCCCCTGGACGGCCGCCGACTGCCCCTTCGTCGTGGACGCGGTGACGCGTCACGACACCCTCTCCATCACCGACGCCGTCGTGGGCAGCGCCTGCGACGCCTATGGCAACGGCGGCCAGCGGACCCGCAGCGGCCTCGACGACGGCGACGGCGGCGGCACCGCCGACGACGGGATCCTCCAGCCCGGCGAGGTGGACGCGACCACAATCACCTGTAACGGCGCGGACGGCGCGGACGGGGCGACGGGCCCGCAGGGGCCAGCGGGGCAGCAGGGGCCGGCAGGACAGGCGGGGTCGGCGGGATCGAGCGGAGGCTGCGGCAGCGCCCCCGGCGGCGTCGCGGCCTGGCCGGCCCTGCTCGTCATCGGCGCCCTGGCGGTGCGGCCGCGGCGGCGCGATCCGCACTAAAGGCATTTTGGGACGTCGGCCGCTCCGGCGCGAGCCGCCAAGGCGGGATGGCCGGAGCACCGGCAGCCGTCGCGGCGGCCCGCAAGGCGCTCCATCTTGCCCCCGGTAACTCACTGAGTTGCCGGGGTTCTTCATTCCGGCCTTCAGCGGGCCGGTTCCGTTGGCGTCAGGTCGCCGTTGGCGACCGTCACCCGCGCGTCGAGGAGCTTCACGGCGTCCCTCTTCACGTCCGGCGAACGGGTTCTCGATCTACCGGCTACGACCGCGCCCGCCCACCCGTCGGCGGCAACCAACAAGTGACATCCCGTGCGTGCACCTGTGTGCCCGTTGCCGAGTGCGGCGCGCGCCACACATCCATGGACCTCGTCCGTCCTTCCCAGACGGACGTGGTCGCAACGCGCGCCGTGGCGATGGGGTCGATGCATCGGCGCTGGGTCGAACGAGGAGGCCACCATGCAGCGTCAAGCTCTCGTGACCGCGATCGCGCTGGCCCGCTCCGGCTCCGTCGTCGTGCTCGCGCTGCTCCTCCGTGGCTCCGCGGCCGCTCAGGGCGCCCCGAGCCCCTGGCCCATCCAGATCCCGAAGGCGCTGGTCTTCCCCAACTACGACAACGTCCATCCGGGCAAGGACCAGGCGCTCGAGGGGGGCGCGTACATCGCCCGCGCCGCGGACGCTTCGGCCAACTTCTACAACCCGGCCGGCCTGGTCCTGGCCGAGAAGTTCTCGATCAACGTCAGCTCGGCGGGCTGGATGTTCACGAGGCTGACCTCGGAGGCGCGCGACGCGTCGGTCACGAGCTTCAAGGTCGACAACGTGCCGGGCTACTTCGGCGCCGTGATCGGGAAGCCCTTCGTCGGGACGCGCAACGTCCGGATCGGCCTGTCGGTCACGCGGGACGTCGCGTGGGCCCCCGGTCCGGTCGACGAGTCGATCTCGGGAGCCACCGGCGTCCAGGGCCTCGACCGGATCACCTACTCGACGACGAGCTCCTTCGACACGTGGCTGTACCAGGTCGCGGCGGCGTGGGCGCCGGGCTCAGATCGCTCGCTCCGCCTCGGCTTCTCGGCCGGCGTGGCGAACACCGTCTACGACTCGGCCGCCACGCTCTCCGGGTCTGTGACCTCGACATCCGGAAACCCGGGCCAGTTCCTGAGCACGCTGCGCACCGACCTGAACGAGTGGGACCTGGTGCTCGGGACCGGGGTCCAGTGGGACGTGACGGCCGGGCTGACCATCGGCGCGATCGTCCGGTCTCCGGGGCTCCGCATCGGCGGCGGCGCGCTGTTCACCTACGAGTCAAGCATCGTCGCGACGGCGGAGCCTTCCGCCAGCTTCTTCTACCGCGACGAGAGCGGCCTCTTCCGCTACGAGCTGCCGCTCGAGGCCGGAGTCGCAGTCGCGTACCGCCACGGCCCCGCGCAGCTCGAGCTCGACGTCCGCATGCACGACGCCACCGGGACCTACCAGCTCTACAGGCCCGGCGTGCCGGCGGTGCTGACGACCCACAACCCGGACGGCTCGACCAGCTCGTCGCCCACCCCAATCGCTCCGCTCGTCAACAGCGCGCGCCGCGTCTTCAACCTCGCGATCGGTGGCAACTACCAGCTCGGGCGAGGCGGGAAGCTCCACGGCGGGTTCTTCACCTCCTCGTCACCGATCGAGAATTCGTCGGAGGCGCCGTTCCGGCAGGCCAACCTGTTCGGCCTCACGACCGGCGCGGACCTCCAGCTCGAGCACTTCGGGCTCTCGATCGGCGGCCTGTACCAGTGGGGCACTTCGCCCTCGACCGGGCTCGCGCTCCGTGGGCAGACGGTCTCGTCGAGCCGCGTGAGGCTGCAGTCGTTCTCGATCCTGTACGCGTTCTCGTACTCGTTCTGACGAGCACGCGCACCGGAGGCAAACCCTCCGCCTCCGGGCGCCGGGAACGAACACGCCCCGGTGGCGGCTCGCGACGCTCCACGTGGCGGACTTCGCGCGGTTCGAGGACGAGATCGCTGTCGAAGCGCTGGTCTCCTAACGCCCCGTCCGAGCAGGGGCATTAGAGCAGAGTTCCGCTCGGGCGCGCGCTGCTCGGACGGAGCGAGGGCTCTGGAGCGAGTTCGAGGCGCGTGCCGCCCGGACTGGTTCGAGCCGGGCACCGCGGGCGCCCGGCTTCCGGCTCCAGCCGAGGATCGGCTGGCACTCGACCTGGACGCGCGGCGTCCCCCGGAGCGGCTCCATGATCCGAAAGAGCTGCGTCGGGTGGAACGCCCGCTGGTGCTCGATGAAGCGCGGCGCGAAGTCGACGACCCGGAATGCGCCCGCGTCGTCCTCGAACTCCGTCTCGAGGACGTTCGTGTTCGGGAAGTACCGCTGTCGCCCGCCGACGCCGGACACCGGGGCGACGCGGAACCTGCCGCCGCGCTCCCCGTCGAGGAGCGCGGCCAGGAGCGGCTCGGCGTCGAAGCGGGGCAGGCAGCACCAGACCACGTCGCCGTCGGCGCCGACGTGGGCCGCGAACTGGCCGTTACCGACGAGCCCGAGCTCCTCGAGCCGGAGCGGCCCCCGAGCCACGCCGGAGCGGATCTCGGCCGTCATGACCGACCTCCCTCCACGGGCCGCAGCCCCATGGTGAGGCGATCCGACAGGCGGCTCTGCTGCCGGATGCGTCCGGCGTCCACGAGCATGCGCCCGGCCCAGCGGAACACGTTGAACTCGGAGACGAGACGGCGCATCGCCTTCATCCGCTCGGTCTGCTCGGCCGGCGGCATCACCAGGGCGGTGGCGAGGGCGGCGCTGGCCTCCTCGAGGTCGTACGGGTTCACGACGAGGGCGCTCGCGAGCTCCCGCGCCGCGCCGGTGAACCGGCTCAGCACGAGGACGCCCCGCTCGTCGGAGCGCGCCGCCACGAACTCCTTCGCGACGAGGTTCATGCCATCGTGGAGGCTGCTCACGTAGCAGACGTCCGCGGCGCGCAGGTACCGGAAGATGGTGGGCGGCTCGTGGTGAGCCCGCAGGAGCACGATGGGCCGGTACGTCCCGGTCGCGAAGCGGGCGCAGATCCGGGCCGCCAGCGCCTCCACCCGCTCGTCCAGCGACCGGTAGGCCTCGAGGAGGGTCCGGCTCGGCGCGGCGAGCTGGACGAACACGAAGCGCCGGCGGAGGTGGGGGAAGCGGTCGAGGGTCCGCTCCACCGCGAGCAGCCGCTCCTCGATCCCCTTGGTGTAGTCCAGACGATCCACGCCGACACCGAGGAGGGTGTCTGCCGGGAGCCCGAGCTCCGCGAGGACGGCCGCGCGGCACTTCGGCGGTGATGGTGCGGCCTCCGCCCAGCGGTTCGGCCAGTCGATGGAGATCGGATAGCTGCGGACGAGGCACTCCCGCCCGCCCTGGACGACCGACTGGCGCTCCCGGTCGATGCGCGACTCCAGGAAACGGTCCACGGACTCCACGAAGTTGTTGCAGTGCTGCTGGGTGTGGAACCCGACGATGCTGCTGCCGAGGAGCCCCTCGAGCAGGTTGGCCTCCCACGGGCAGATTCCGAACCGCTCCGCCGTGGGCCAGGGGATGTGCCAGAACGAGATGATCGTCGCGCGGGGGAGGCGCTCGCGGATCATCCGGGGCGCGAGGGCGAAGTGGTAGTCCTGGACGAGGACGATCGGGTCCGGGCCCCGCACCTCCTCGCAGACCGCCGCGGCGAAGCGGCGGTTGACGCGCTCGTACTGCATCCAGTCCGCGGCCCGGAACTCGGGGCGCGTGTGGGCCATGTGGCAGAGCGGCCAGAGCCCCTCGTTGGCGAAGCCGTAGTAGTACCCGCGCTCCTCCTCCGGGCTGAGCCACACGCGCCGGAGCGCGTAGGACTCCTCTCCCGGCGGGACCATCACGCGAGCGCGCCGGTCCACCGTCTCGCGATCGGCGGTGCCGCTGCCGTGGGCGATCCACGTCCCCGAGCAGGCGCGCATCACGGGCTCGAGCGCCGTCACGAGGCCGCTCGCCGGGTGCCGCACGCGGACCTGCCCGTCGGCGCCGCGGTCGTGGATGTAGGGCTCGCGATTCGCCAGGATCACCACGCTGTCGCCGTGCAGGTTCTCCCGCAGCACGTGGTGGAGCCGCTGCGGAGACCACGGCGCGACGCTCGACGCCTGCTCGGAGGCGAGCTCGTCCACGAGCCGGCGGACGTCCTTCAGGAGCGGCTGAAACGCCTTGCGCGCACGCACCTTCCCGTCGGACGGGCCGATCCGGGCGACGAGGGACAGGAGCCGCCGCAGCTCGTCCGTCCACGTCCGCCACCACGCCCGCCGCACCGCCACGGTCAACACCGAGGCGAGGAGGGCCACGAGGCCGAAGGCCCCGACGGTGAAGTGCCTCATGGCGAGCTCGCGCCGCGCAACGAACCCGAGGTCGTGGACGAGGACGAGCTCGCCTTGGAGCTCGCCCTCCTCGAGGATGGGGTGGACGCTCACCTGGACCCGTCCGCCGTCGCGCTCGTCCGAGAGGTGGTGCTCGTCGGACAGCGCGCCCTGGCCGATCCGCCCCCGAAGGACGTCGCACCCGTACTCGACGGGGAACCCGTTCGTACTGCTGACGGTGACGAAGCTCGGGGAGCAGACCTCCGCCGCCCTGATCCACTCGTCGCGCGCGAGCGCCTCGAGGAGCTCGCCGAGGCGCCGGTGATCGCCCACCCGCAGGTGCACGGCGATCGCGTGCTGGGCGCCCACGGACGCGAGGCGCGCGCGGAGCAGCACGTCGCGCATGAACCACGCCTGGGTCGCCTCGTTCACGGCGATGCTCGCGCCCCAGGCGAGGAGCGCGAGCCCCGCGACGAGAGGGAGCCACAGCCGGAGGAGGGTCCGCACACGCGATGCTAGGGGTGACCGCGCGGACCTGCAATCGCCCGAACGAACGCCCGCTTGCGCCCTGTTCGGGCTGCGCTGCGGAAGGCGCTCAACCTGCCGTCGAGTGGAACGCGCTCGACCGGGCGCCGAAGGTGCGCGGCTTCGCCGTGAAGCTCCAGCCCGTCGGCGAGGAAGAGTTCCTCACCTTCGAGGACGCCGAACGCCTTCTCCGGGCCGCCGCGCCTGAGTGGCGGCCGATGCTGGCGGTGACCCTCCGTACCGGGCTACGGCTAGGAAGCTGCTCGCGCTTCGGTGGGCCGACGTGGACCTCGTCGCGGGCCAGCTCGTGATGCGGGGCGCCTCGCTCGAGGCTGTGCAGGAGCTGCTCGGTCACGAGAGCATCGAGATGACGTGCGGTACTCCCACCTCACGCCGGACGTGCGGCGCTCGACGGTGCGCCTGCTCGACGAAGTCCGGGGAGCCGTGGGGGAGCCGAGGGTGGTCCAATAAACCCCCCGGTGGTCCGGGGGGTTGAATGGAGCGGGAAAAGGGATTTGAAGTTTGCCTGACGGTGAACGCTAACTGAGCGACAGTCCACGCCCTTCTGTCGTTTCGGCCGTCAGGACGAGCACTTCGAATCCCGGATCCGCTTCCCCGCTGTTCCCCGGCCTTCCCCGGTCGTGCCCCTGGTTCCGGGAGACATACGGGAGACGCCCGCCTGCTCTACACTCCGCGCAGCTTCACGACCTTGCTGCCGACCCGCGCGACAACCTCGAGCTCTCCCCCAAGCCCCTCGACGTACCGCCGCAGCGTCGAGAGCAGATGATCCTCTCTCCGCTCGGCGCGCGACAGCTCCGACTGCTTCATCTTCGCGGCGCGGGCGACCTGCTCCTGGGTCTTCCCGGCGGCCTGCCGAAGCTCTCGGAGGTTCATCTCGAGGATCTCGCGCTCGGCGAAGCGCTCCGCCTCCGCGACCTCCTCGCGCGTGAAGAGCTTCTTCTCGATCTGCTTCCAGCTCTTCGCCTTGGCCTTCATCGCTCGCTTTCCTTCTTCAAGTCCTCGATGTGTGCCTCCCAGAGCTGCTCTGCCCTCGGGATGGCCCGCTCGTAGAACCGCTTGTCGTCGCCCTTGTCGCCACCGAGCAGGAGCAGCGCCTCCCGCTTGGTATCGAAGGCGTAGATGATCCGCAGCGGGCTCGCTCCGCGCTTCGGGCGGAGCTCCCGGAGGGCGTGCTTCGTGCCCTTGAGGGCGCTCGAGTACGGCTCGCCCAGGTTGATGCCCACCTGCTCAAGGATCTTCACGACTTGCAGCACGGCCTTCTGCTCCCGGTGGCTCAAGGCTTCGATCCACCGCTCGAATTCCTCGGTCGCGTTGACGACGGCCATACGGTTCTCCTACCGCTGCCGTCGGACAACGACAACGCAGAATATAAGCTTGACCCCATATGCGGTCAAGCTCATGCCCCCGGCGAACCCGGCGGGGAACAACAACCTCAGCGCCCGGTCGGCTCCACGACCGTCCTCCCGCCATCGATGCTGATCGGCAGGAGCCTCCACCGTGGCGCGCCGTCCGCAACCTCGATGCGGGCGACTGCCCCCGCTGGACCGCTTCGGTCGAAGATCAGGTTTCCGAGCCCATAGAACACCAGCGCGCCACCGACCTTCTCGACGGGCTGCAGGACGTGAGCGTGGTGACCGATGACCACATCGGCGCCGGCGCCGACGACACGCCGAGCCCACTCACGCTGCGCTCGCATGGGCTCGGTCCGTTCCTGCCGCCCCCAATGGACGGATACGAAGAGCACGTCCACCTGGGTGCGAGCCGCCCGAATCTCGCCCAGGCTCGACGGGAGGAGCATCGCGTAGCGCAGACCGCGCGGTTTCCACGCGCCGTCTTCCACGGCGGAGTATGCGAGCACGCCAATCCGCCGCCCTCGTCGTTCCATCACCACCAATGGCTGGGGCCCACCCTCCTCCACACCCGCGGCGGCGATCCCGGTCTCCCGAAGCACCCGCACCGACTCCACGAGCCCTTCAGGGCCGCAGTCGAGCGCGTGGTTGTTCGCAAGTGACACAATCTCGACGTGCGCGGCGCGCAGCAGCTCGACCCGCCGCGGTTCCGCATGGAGCGGGTACCGCTTCGGCGCTGGCGCTGCGCAACGAGAGAGCGGCCCCTCGAGATTTACGAGCGCGAGGTCCGTCCCCGCCAGCGTGGGCTTGATCAAGCCCACAGAGGCAAGAGAAGCGGAAGTGATCACCCTGTCCCGACTTGGCCTCGATGCCCAGGCGATCCGGGACAGGCTCAGCGGGAAGGAAGCGGCGAACGTCCCGAGCGTTCCGACGCTCGCGGAGTTCCGGGAGCAGTTCATCGAGCACGCGAAGGCGAACCGGCAGAAGGCGAGCACGGTCTACGCGAAGGAGTGCATCCTCCGCGTTCACCTGGTCCCGGTCCTCGGGACGAAGCGGCTCGACCAGATCACCGATGCCGACGTGCAGACGCTGAAGGTCACGCTCACGGAGCACAGGCCGAAGACGGTGAACAACGTCCTGGCGACCCTCTCGAAGCTCCTGAGGGTGGCGAAGCGGCTCGGGGTCATCGATGCAGTGCCAATCGAGTCCGTCGAGCTTCTGAAGGCCCCGCAGCCCGCCGTGCCGTTCTACACGGAGGAGGAGTACGCAGCGCTCGTCGCCGCCGCCGTGCGGCTCGACCCGCGTACCCTTGCGGCGGTTCGCCTGGGCGGTGAGGCCGGCCTCCGGGCCGGCGAGGTCATCGGCCTCGAGCTCTCGGACGTGAGCCGGGTGCACAACCGGATCACGGTCGAGCGGCAGGTCTGGCGTGGTGTGGCGGACACTCCGAAGGGCGGAAGGGGGCGAACGGTCCCCATGACCGACAGCCTCGCGGCTGCGCTCGCAGCCGTGCGTCATCTTCGGGGTTCGCGGGTGCTACTGCAGGACGACGGCTCGGAGCTGACCTCGAAGGTGCTCCGTGGCTGGATGAAGAGCGCTCAGCGGCTCGGAGGGCTGAAGCCGACGGGCAACTTCCACATCCTGCGGCACACCTTGGGCTTGATCCGTCTTGGTGGACACCGAGTGAAAGGCGGTTACGGTGTCCGACATGGCGGAAGGGAAGAAGCAGAAGCGGCCGCGTAGAAGCTTCACCGACGAGTTCAAGGCCGGCGCGATCCGGCTCGTGCTCGACGAGGGCAAGACCATCCCGCAGGTCGCTCGCGACCTCGACCTGACCGAGTCCTCGGTGCGGAACTGGGTCGAGCGGGCGCGGGCGGACCGGGGCAAGGGGAAGCCGGGCGTGCTCACGACCGCCGAGAAGGAGGAGCTCGCGACGCTGCGCAAGGAAGTCCGCCAGCTGAGGATGGAGCGCGACATCCTAAAAAAAGCGGCGGCCTTCTTCGCGAAGGAGAACAGCTGAGGTTCGCGTTCGTCCATGCGGAGAAGGCCGTGTTCCCGATTGCCACGATGTGCTCGATGCTGCGGGTCTCCCGCGCCGGCTACTACGCCTGGGTCGACCGCCCGCCGTCGGCGCACGCGGCCGAGGACCAGCGGCTCGCCGCGCGCGTCCGCGAGATCCACGAGCTGACGAAGAAGCGATACGGCGCCCCGCGCGTCCAGAAGGAGCTGGCGAAGGCGCAGGACATCCACGTGAGCCAGAAGCGGGTCGCGCGTCTGATGCGCCAGGAAGGGCTCAGGGCGCGTCCTCGGCGGCGTTTCAAGTGCACCACGATGAGCGACCACGACCAGCCGGTCGCGGCCAACCTGCTCGACCGGAACTTCGAGGCGACCGCGCCGAACCAGAAGTGGGTCGGCGACACGACCGAGCTGCTCACCGGCAACGGCAAGCTCTTCCTCGCCGTCGTCCTGGACCTGTACTCGAAGTTCGTCGTCGGCTGGGCGCTGTCGCCGGTGAACGACCGCCACCTCACATCGCGGCGCTCGAGATGGCCATCAAGCGGCGCTGCCCCGAGGTCGGGCTGCTCCACCACTCGGACCAGGGGTGCACCTACGCGAGCGAGGACTACCAGAAGATCCTCGCCGAGCGCGGCGTCGTCTGCAGCATGAGCCGGCGCGGCAACCCGTACGACAACGCCGTGATGGAGGCCTGGAACTCGACGTTCAAGTTCGAGTGCGGCGAGCGGTTCCTGAACAACGAGGTCGCCAGGAACGAGGCCTTCGACTTCATCGAGGTGTTCTACAACCAGAAGCGGCTACACTCGGCCATCGGCTACGTGAGTCCGGCCGAGTTCGAGGCGACGTTCACGGTGAGGAAGGCAGCGTAGTCCAACTGTCCACCGGACCGGATCAAGCCCACTTTCTGCTCCCACCTCGCGATGCGTGGCGGGGCAGCCAAGGCCATCCAGGAGCTCGCAGGACACACGCACCTCACGACGACGATGCGGTACATGCACCTCGCAGAGGGGCACAAGGAGCAGACGATCCGGCTGCTGGAACGCCGGACCGGACCCGCTGAGAATCGCGCGAACGCGCCGTCTCCGCGAGGCGGCGAGAGAGAGGTCACGCACCGGTGAGCCAGCTACCTGTCCCGCCCGCCGTAGCCAAGTCGTCGAGCGCGGCCGAATCCTCCGGGTCTGGGTCGCAGATGGTCAGCAGCACGTCTCAGTGGCCTCCGGGATCCGGAGTGACCCGGCGGCTTGGGGACTACTGCTCGTGGACCTCGCGAGGCACATCTCCCGGGCCTACGAGCAGACGGAAGGCCGAAGTGCCGCTGAAGTCCTCGCACGCCTGCGCGAGGGCTTCGATGCGGAGTGGTCCTCCCCCACGGATGAACCGTCGGGTGGTCCTCTCCGCTGACTGATCCTCGCCTTCCGTGGAGGCGGGGTTGGAGGCGCAGTAGCGGGAAAAGAAAAACCCCCCGGCGGTCCGGGGGGTTGAATGGAGCGGGAAAAGGGATTTGAACCCTCGACCCTCGCCTTGGCAAGGCGATGCTCTACCGCTGAGCTATTCCCGCAAAAACCGAACGAAGGTGCAGCGTTATAGAAAGCCCGCCGGAACGTGTCAAGGGCTCTGCGGACCGCCCTGGGGCCCGGCCTCCGGCTGGTAGACCGCCCGGATGAACCCGGAGAAGTAGTTCCAGGCCGACCAGACCGAGAAGAACAGGGACACGTACAGGAGCCAGGTGCCGGCCCGGTTCGCGTCGAGGTCGAAGGTGAAGAGGCCCGCGTCGACCGGGTACTCGTAATGGAGGATCAGGAAGGTGATCGAGGCCACCTGGAAGGCGGTCTTCGACTTCCCCTCCTGCCCGGCGTCGATGACGATCCCCTCGCTCATCGCGATGGTCCGCAGGCCCGTCACGATGAACTCGCGGGCCATCACCACGATCACGACCCACGCGGCGACCCGGCCGAGGTGCACGAGCATCACCAGGGCCGCCATCACGATGAGCTTGTCGGCGAGCGGGTCGAGGAACTTCCCGATCACCGTGACGAGGTTCCGCTTCCGCGCGATCCAGCCGTCGAGGAAGTCGGTGGCCCCGGTGACCGCGTAGATCATCGCCCCGACGAAGCTGTCGACGCGCGACTCGCGCCAGGTGAACCACAGGAAGACCGGGATCATCGCGATCCGCGCGAGCGTGATCGCGTTCGGCGCGTTGAAGAAGTCCCGCCGGAGGCTGCCCAGGGACCGCTTCACGTCAGCTCCCGGACCCGAGCACCGCGGCCGGGTCGGCGAGGACGCGCCCCTCGCCGCTGAGCTCCACCGCGACCACCGGCGGGCCGCCGGCGTCGTCGAGGAGCGCGCAGACGCGCGGGGTGAGCCCGCCGATCCAGCCGACCAGGGCGGCGAGCGGGAGCCGGAGCGGCGCCGCGGAGCCGACGTCCACCGCCACCGGCTCGCCGGCGGTGACGAGGAGGAACCGCCCGCGCCCGCGCAGGTGGACGAGGTGCAGCTCGCCCTCCGACGACGGCACCCGCCCGTTCTCGAAGGCGATCCCCTCCTCGAACCCGAACAGCACCTCCTCGCGGAGGTACGCGGCGTCGGGGCCGAGGTCGAGGGGGCTGAACCGGCGCCCCTGCGTGCGGAAGAGGAGGAGCCCCTCGCCGGAGGCGCGGTGCATCCGGGTCCCGCCCTCCCCGAAGGGCTTGTCGATGGCGCGCCCGCGGAAGCGCTTCACCTCGCCGGCGAGGGAGAGCTTCCCCTGGGTCGCGAAGAGGCCGTCGAGCCGGCACCGGAGCTCGCCGTGGACCGCGACGGTGAGCGTCGCGTCCGAGACCGTGAAGGTCTCGCCCGGCGCGGTGTTCACGAGCCGCGCCGCGGCCCAGGCCGCGAGGACCGCCTGCTCCGCGGGTGGCCGGTACGCGGGCGTGCCGCGCGCCGGGGTCTGGACCGGCTCCGGCGCGGCGGGGTTCTCGCTCTCCGCCTGCGCCTCGGCGGCGGCGGCGGCGGCCTGCGCCTCCTCCTCGGCCCGGGCGACCTGGTCCGGCCGGGCGGAGGGCGTGGCGCCGCGCCCGGCGATGAGCTCGTCGCAGCGCGCGACCATCTGCTCGGAGCCCGCGCTCTTGAACCACTCGCGGGCGCGGGTCAGGTTCCCCGACTCGAGCAGCGCGAGGCCGAGGTAGCCCATCGCCTTCTTGTGCTCGGGGTTGAGATCGAGGGCGATCTCGAGCTGCTTCACCGCGTCGGGGTGGCGCTTCCCCTTGAGGAAGGCGAGCCCGAGGTTCACCCGCGCGGACGGCTCCACGGGGTTGTCGTCCACGAGCCGCTGCCAGACCTTGGCGGCCTCGTCGAACCGGCCGAGCTTGTAGTAAGCCTGCCCGAGCAACCCGAGGACCTTCACGTCCTTCGGCCGGAGCTCCCGGGCACGCTCGAGGGACGAGCGGGCCGGCTCCGCCTCGCCACGGGCGAGGAGGTCCGAGCCCCGGTTCAGGTGGAACAGGAACTCCTCGTCGATTCCCTCGACCTCTTCGCCCACCCCGAGCCGCGCCAAAGGTCACCGTCCCGCTTCGTACGCCTTCCAGAGCTCGACGACCTTGCGGACGTACTCACGCGTCTCCGGAATGTTCGGGACCGCCCCGCCGGCCCGCCGCACCGCCTCCGGTCCCGCGTTGTAGGCCGCGAGGACCTGCACCGGATCGCCGCCGTACTGGTTCGCGAGGATCCGGAGGTAGCGCGCGCCGCCGTCGATGTTCTGGGCGGGATCCCAGGCGTCGTTCACGTACATGTCGCGGGCGGTGCCGGGCATGAGCTGCATGAGCCCCATGGCGCCCTTCTCGGAGAGCGCGCGGTGGTCGTAGTTCGACTCCACCGCCATCACCGCGAGGAGGAGCTTCTCCGGGAGCCGGTACTTCACCGCCGCGAGGCGCACGTGCTCGCGGAACGCCTCGAGGCGCGTGCCGGTCAGGGCGGCGACCGCCACGGGGCGCGCGCGCCCCTGCGCGGCGGGCCGCCGGTACATGGCGGCCGCCGACCGGTTCACCTTGTGGAAGCGGGTGTCGGTCGGCGCGTTGGAGAAATGGAGGACGCCGTCCTCGTCCTGATACGAGTACACTTCGTCCGCCGCGGCGAATGCGGGCCTGGCGAGCAGGGCGGCGAGCACGAGCCCGAGGAGCGGACGAGCGACGAACATTTGGAAAAAAGGTATCAGCAGCACGCTCGGCCGGACAACTTTATTCCCCCTACCTTCGCGCACATCGACTAGGAAGACCCCATGACGGCCCTCTCCGGGGAGCAGGTGGATTTTCTCGTGCTCGGCGGCGGCATCGCCGGGCTCACCTTCGCGCTCGA
Source organism: uncultured delta proteobacterium (assembly GCA_963739565.1). GTDB lineage: Bacteria > Myxococcota > Myxococcia > Myxococcales > Anaeromyxobacteraceae > Anaeromyxobacter. Next base: position 535,714 of record CAVUBF010000005.1, read on the forward strand.
GGCGGCGGGGCACGGCTCCGTCCTCGTCCTCACCAAACGCACCCGTTCCGAGGGCTCCACCCAGTACGCCCAGGGGGGGATCGCCTCGGTCCTCGGCTCCGACGACGAGTTCGAGCTGCACGTGCAGGACACTCTCGTCGCGGGCGCCGGGCTCTGCAAGCGCGAGGCGGTCGAGGTGACCGTCCGGGAGGGCCCGGACCGGATCCGGTGGCTGCTCTCCCTCGGCGTCGAGTTCGACCGGGAGGGGGGCCCCGGCCAGCTCCACCTCACCCGCGAGGGTGGCCACTCCCGCCGGCGCATCGCCCACGCGAAGGACACCACCGGGCGCGAGATCGAGCGCGCCCTCCTCAGCGCCTGCGCCGCCCGGGGCATCCGGATCGTCGAGGACCAGGTGGCGGTCGACCTCGTCACGAGCTCGAAGGTGGGGCTCGGGGGGCCGAACCGCGTCCTCGGCGCCTACGTCCTCGACCGTGCCAGCGGCGACATCGCGGCGATCCCCGCGCGCGCGGTGGTGCTCGCGACGGGCGGCGCCGGCAAGGTCTACCTCTACACCTCGAACCCCGACGTCTCGACGGGCGACGGCATCGCCATGGCGTACCGCGCCGGCGCGAGCGTCGCGAACATGGAGTTCTTCCAGTTCCACCCGACCTGCCTCTATCACCCGCAGGCGAAGAGCTTCCTCATCAGCGAGGCGCTGCGCGGCGAGGGAGGCATCCTGCGGAACGCCGCCGGCGAGGCGTTCATGTCCCGCTACGACCCGCGGAAGGAGCTCGCGCCGCGGGACGTGGTGGCCCGCTCCATCGACGCCGAGGTGAAGCGCCGCGGGGACGACTGCGCCTTCCTCGACATGACGCACCTGCCGAAGGCGTTCCTGCTCGAGCACTTCCCGAACATCTACGCGACCTGCAAGGAGTTCGGGATCGACATGGCGGCGCAGCCGATCCCGGTCGTGCCCGCGGTGCACTACACCTGCGGCGGGATCGTGACCGACCTCATGGGCCGGACCACCCTCCCCCGCCTCTTCGCGATCGGCGAGGCCTCCTGCACCGGGCTCCACGGCGCGAACCGCCTCGCCTCCAACTCGCTCCTCGAGGGCGCCGTCTTCGGGCGGCGCGCGGCGCTCTGCGCGATCGAGGAGCTCTCGGGGTCGAGCGGCCCGGCGCCGGCCATCCCTCCCTGGAACCCCGGCGACGCCCTCGATCCGGAGGAGGGCGTGGTCGTGACGCACAACTGGGACGAGCTGCGCCGGACGATGTGGAACTTCGTCGGCATCGTCCGGACGCTGAAGCGGCTCGAGCGGGCGCGGACGCGCATCAAGGTGCTCCGCGACGAGATCCGGGACTACTACTGGCAGTACAAGCTGACCCCGGACCTGGTCGAGCTGCGGAACCTCGCCGACGTGGCGATGCTGGTCGTCGAGTGCGCGCGGCAGCGGAAGGAGTCCCGCGGGCTGCACTACCTGCTCGACTTCCCGAAGCCCGACGACCGCTGGCTGCGGGACACCGTGCTGACGCGCGGGGATCTGGAATAGGGCCGCGACCCCTCTCCCCGACCCTCTCACCGGCCTCACGCGCTACGGCGGCGGGACCGGCTCCTGCGGCGTGATCGTGCCGTTGGGCGTCTCGAAGTCGATGATGAGCTTCCCGAGCGCGCTCGCGATCTCGAGATCGTAGGGGCGCCCCGCGACGGGCCCGGCCGCCGGCATCGGCAAGATCACCCGGTACACGACATCGAACGGCCCGACGTACGGGTAGAGCCCCAGCGTCGCGGAGTCCCGCTCGACGGCGGTGACCCGCCTCGGCAGGAGGTCCGCCCCGTTGAACTGCACCGCGACGCGCCAGCCGCTCCTCGGCGCGTCGAGATCGTTGAAGCGCGGCTCCGCCGTGTACATCGAGACCACGAACTCCTCGGTCTCGGCGGCCTCCTTGCGCTCCTGCGCGAGCCGCTCCTCGAGCTCGACTCGGCGTCCAGCCGTACCAGTCGGCGAGCCGCCGGGCCCGCGCCTCGCGCACCGCGAGGGAGAGGTGGGTGGCCGTGGCGGTCGCCCGGTGCTTCAGGCCGTCGTACAGGAAGGCGCGGCGGGTCTCCGCGTCACGCTTCGTCGCCCAGTCGCCCTCCATCGTCGTCGGCGTGGGCGCGCGCGGGAGGAGCGAGCAGCCCGCGAGGGCGGCGACGGCGGCGAGTCCGAGGGCCCTCGACGCGGCGATCACGGGATGAAGTCCTTCCGCGTGAAGAGCGGGTCGAGAGGGACGCCCTGCGCCTCGATGGCCTCGCGCCCGCCCTCGAGCCGGTCGACGAGCGCGACGCAGGCGACGGGCTCGAGGTTCTCCGCGCGGCAGCGCTCGATGGCCTTGAGCGCGCTCCCGCCGGTCGTCACGACGTCCTCGATGACCACCACGCGGCTGCCGTCGGGGATGGTCTTCCGCCCCTCGATCCACTGCCCGGTCCCGTGCCCCTTCGGCTCCTTGCGGACGATGAACGCGTCCACCGGCTCCGCCTGCAGGAAGCTCGTGAGGGCGATGGCGCTCGCGATCGGGTCGGCGCCGAGGGTGAGCCCGCCGACGCCGCGGACGAGGGGGCGGACCTTGCGGACGCGGTCGAAGAGGAGCCGGCCGACGAGGACGTGGCCCTCGGCGGTGAGCGCGGTCCGCTTGCAGTCGATGTAGAAGTCGCTCTCCCGCCCCGACGCGAGGACCACCTTGCGCCGCTCGAACGAGAGGGTGCGCAGCAGCTCCAGGAGCCGCGCGCGATCGGCCTCGAGGCTCACCGTCCGCCTCCCTTCAGGTGCGGGTACAGCTCGGCCACGTAGCGGGCCTGCTCGACGATGATCCGGCGGCCGTCCTCGGGGAGGTCGGCCCAGGCCTCGAAGGCGACCGCGAGGTCCTGGGCGAGCTGCGAGAGCCGCACCGCGAGGTCGCTCGCGAGCTCCTCCGGCGTGACCTCCTCCGGGCCCGCGTCGGCGTCGGGCTCGAGGGGCGGCTCGGCAGGAGCCGAGGCGGTCGCGGGGCGAGCCCCGGAGGTCTCGCCGTCCTCGCCCGCCCCACCTTCGCCGTCGTCGACGGCGGGCACGGGCGGGGGCGGCGCGGCCGCGCCGGAGAGGAACGCGAGGAAGGCCTCCCGCCGCTCGGGGTCGACCGGCGCGCGCACGAGCGCCTCGTCGACGAGGTCGCCCGCCCAGCTCGCCGCCCGGGTCCCGGCGAGCCGGGCCCGGAGCGTCTCGAGCTCGGCGGCGCGCAGCGGCTCGCCGAGGAGCGCCTGGGCGAGGGCGATGCCCCAGGCGTCGTCGTCGTCGAGCGCCTCGTGGACGCGCGCGAGCACCCGCTCGCGGGCGAGGAGCCGCAGCGCCGCCAGGCGGCGGAACCCGGCCACCACCTGGTAGCGCGGGGGGTCCTCCGGCCCGAGGCCGGGGAACGGCCGGAGCTCGACGGGCACGAGGTGCCCCAGGCGGCCGATGGAGGCCGCGAGCGCGGAGACGTCGCCCGGCTCGCGCAGCCGGAACATCGGATCGTCGTCGACGTCGGCGAGCGAAACGAACTCGACGGCGCCGGTCGCGTGGGCCGGCGCCGTCGTGCGAGGCTCGAGCTCCATGCCTGGAGCCTAGGCTACTTCCGCTTCACGATCACCTTGCGCTTCACCGCACCCATCGCGACCGGGGCGGGGGGCGCCGGGGGCTTCGGCGCGGCGGCGATCGACGTGACCTTCTCCTCCCGCTTCGGCTCGGCCTTCGGAGCCGGACGCGAGGAGAGCGCCGGGCGGAGGCTCGGGCGCGCGAGGGCCGGGGCGGCGGCGCGGGACGACCCGCGGCCGGCGTCCACGTCCACCTCGCCCATGTCGATCCGGCCGCGGAACGACGCGCCGTCCACGATGATCACGCGGGGAGCGGCGATGTCGCCGACCATGCGCCCCTCCTTCGTGATCTCGACGGACTCCGTCGCCGTGACGTTGCCGACGATGACGCCGGCGATCACGCAGTTCTTGACCTGGACCTCGGCCTTCACGACGCCCGTCGGTTCCACGACGAGGGTCTTCGTGAGGGTCAGCGTCCCCTCCACCCGGCCGCGGACCGTGAGGTCCTCGTCGCCGTTGAGGGAGCCGCTGATGAGGATCGATTCGCCGATGATGGTCGTACCGTCAGTGGTCGCCACGGTCACTTCCCCTTCGCTTCCTTGACGTCCATGTCGACGTTGCCCTTGAAGATGGCCCCGTCGGCGATCAGGATTCGCGGCGCGCGGATGTCGCCGACCACCTTGCAGTCGGCCTTCAGCTCCACCTTGTCCGACGCTGCGATGTTGCCGGTCACCTGCCCGGAGACCTCGACGTTCGCGGTCTCGATGTCGGCCTCGATCACGCCGGAACCCTCGACGAAGAGGCTCTCCTGCAAGCTGATCCGGCCCTTCACGGTGCCCTGGATGACGAGGTCCTCGTCACCCGAGATCTCCCCGTCGATCACGATCGAGCTTCCGATGACCGTGTGCGCGCCGCTCCGCGGCGACGGGACCTTCTCGATACCAGCCATGGGTTTCGCTTCCTCCGGGGGTTCACCCCGAGCGCCAACGGGAACGGGAGACAGAGACGTCGGCAGGATAGAGGGCGGCCGAGGGGGCCGTCAACGGCCGCGACGTCGCGGGGTTGGAGGCGCTAGCGCACCCGCGCCGACAGCCAGGCCACCGCCTCGCCGATCGGCAGCTCGCGCTTGACCTCGTTGAAGAGCTCGTGTCGGAACCCGTCGTACACGACGACCTTCTTGTCGGTGGCCGACGCCTGGTCGAAGAAGGTCCGCGCCGCCGCCGCGTCCGCGATGGGATCCGCGCCGGGCGCGAGGAGCAGGAGCGGCGTCCGGAGCTCGGGGGCGCGGCGGAGCGCGTCGAGCTGCGCGCGCCCCACCTCGTCGAACCAGCGCGGCGTCGCCTTGCGCCCGTAGAGCGGATCGCGGTCGGTCCAGCGCTGCATCTCCGGATCGCTCGTGAGCTGGGCCGCGTCGAGGCCGGACGACACCGGGAGCCAGGGCACGAACCGCCCCACCACCTTCGCGGCGAGCACCTTCGCGGCCGCCGGCGGCTTCGCGAGGCGGAACCACGGGGCGGAGAGGACGAGCCCGGAGAGGAGGCCCGGGTGGCGCATCGCCCAGAGCGAGGCGATGAGGCCGCCCTGGCTGTGGGCGACCGCGAAGAGCGTCTCTCCCGCGATGCCGTCCTGCGAGAGCTTCGCGATGAACGCGTCCACGTCGTGGAGGTAGTCCCCGAACGCGTCGACGTACCAGCGGCGCCCGTCGGACTGGCCATGGCCGCGGAAGTCGAGCAGCGCGACCTGGAAGCCGGCGCGGACGAGGGCGGAGGTGAGGGCCGGGTAGCGCCCGCCGTGATCCCCGGCGCCGTGGAGCACGAGCACCGTCGCCTTCGCCCGCGGCGGCGTGTACCGCTGCCAGAACAGCCGGAGGTGATCGGCCGAGTTGAGGAACCCTTCCTCGTGCCGCGCCTCGGCCTCCGTCGGGTAGGCGGGGAGCATGGTGCACGGGACCGTAGCGGCGGGGTCCGGGTCGGTCAAGTCAACCGCGAGTCACCTGCGGTCCGGGTCGAGCCGGTCGCGGGCGCTAGCTCCGGCCGGCGCGCTCGCCGAGCTCGCGCAGCTTCCGCTCGAGCGACGCGCGGCGCTTCCCCTGATCGGAGGGGAGCTCCTCGCCGACGTTCGCGAGGGCGCGGCGGTACGCCTGCGCGGCCTCCCCGCGTCGGGCCGAGGCCCGGTAGGCGTCGCCGAGGTGCTCGAGGATGGTCGCGTCGGGGCCCGCGAGGGCCTCCGCCTGCTCGAGCATGTCGACCGCGCGCCTCGCGTCGCCCCGCCGGAACAGCACCCAGCCGAGCGAGTCGAGGATGTGGCCCGAGCGGGGCTTCAGCTCGAGCGCCCTCCGGACGAGCCGCTCGGCCTCCTCGAGCTGGACCCCCTTCTCCGCCCAGGCGTAGCCGACGAAGTTGAGGGCCTCGGCGTGGTCCGGGTTCACCGCGAGGAGCGCCCGCATCTGCGCGACCGCCACCTCGGGCTGGCCGGCGCGGTCGTAGGCGGCGCCGAGGGCGAAGAGCAGCTCCTCGTCCCGCGGGCTCGCCGACACGGCGGCGCGCAGCACCCCGAGCGACTCGTCGTGGCGCCCGGCGCGGGCGAGGCTGTCGGCGAGGGCGATCTGGAGGTCGGGGAGGTCGGCGTCGATCCTCGCGCGCTCCCGGTCGGCGATGGCCTTGCGCAGGAGCGCCACCGCGTCGCCGGAGCGCCCGGCGCGGTCGAGGACCGCGGCGCGCATCGTGAGGAGCCGCGCGTCCTTCGGGTCCGACGCGAGGGGCCCCTCGAGGGCGCGCTCCGCGTCGGCGTGCCGCCCCGACCGCGAGAGCGCCTCGGCGAGGGCGACGCGCGAGGAGACGAACACCTCGCCCGACTCCGGTCCGACCGCGGAGAGCGCCCGCGCGGCCTCCGGCCACTTCCGGAGCTCCTGCAGCGCGAGCCCCTCGGCGAAGCGGAGGCGCGGGTCGGGGCCGGCGTCCGCGATCCCGGCGCGCGCCGCCTCGAGCGCCTCGGCACCGCGGCGGACCTCGAGCCACTGGAACACCACCCGGACGTGGGCGGCGGCGGTGTCGGGGGAGCTGCGCACGTAGCGATGGAACCACTCCCGGGCGCCGGGGAGGTCGCCCTGGCGCACCGCCAGCCGGCCGAGGGCGAGGAGCGCGCGGTCGTCGTCCGGATCGAGGCGCAGCATCGCCACGAGGTCGTCCCTCGCCTCGAGATCCCGGTGCAGCGCCTCGTGAGCCCGGGCGAGGAGCCGCAGCGACTCGGCGTCGCGCCGGTCGAGCTCCACCGCGCGGCGGAGGTGGCGCTCGGCGCGGCCGGGCTGGTGCTGCTCGAGGTAGACGCGGCCGAGCTCGCGGAAGCCGCCGCCGTCGGCCGGGGCCAGCACCGCGAGCTCCTCCAGGGTCCGGGCCGCGGCCTCCTCGTCGCCCGCCTCGGCGTGGAGCGCCGCGAGGAGCCGCCACGGCGCCGCATCCGGCGACTCGCCGCGCCCGGCGAGCTGCTTCTCGAGGCGCATCGCGGTCCGGAACGCGAGCGCAGCCTGCTCGGGCTCGTGGCGGAGCTGGGCGAGCCGGCCGAGGAGGACCTGCGCTTCCGACGCGGTCGGCCCCTCGGAGGCGAGCTCGACGGCGCGGCGGGCCTCGGCCTCGGCGGCCTCGAGCCGGCCGGTGTCCGCGAGCGCCGCGGCGAGCGACACCCGCAGCTCGGGGCTCTCGTCGTCGTAGGTGACGGCGAGCCGGAGGTGCTCCACCGCCTTCGGGAGGTCGCCGGCGCGCGCGGCGCGCCGCGCCTCGACGTAGTGCGCGATGGCGCGGGCGGAGGCGAACCGGTCGCCCGGGGTCCGCCGCGTCTCGCGGATCGCGTCGGGGTCGACGTGATGGCGCGGGCTCGCCGGCGCGGCGCGGGCCGCGGCGAGGACGGCCAGGACGGCGAATGCGGCGCGAGACATGGGTAGGTCGGAGCCGGCGGGCGGCTCTCTCGAAAAGCATAACGGTGCGGAGGCGGCGGTTCAATCGGGTGGCCGCCTGCCCGCCCGTGGCGCTATCGCTTCGCCTGCCGCTTCCGGGCCGGCCGGGATGCCCCTCGCCGGGACGGGCGACGCCGCGGCGCCGAGCGCGCGCTCGACCTCGGCCGCGAGGGCGCCGTCCGCAGGGGGCGCGAGCACCACCGCGGCGCAGCCCGCCGCCGCGAGCGGCTCGTGCCAGGTCTTCGGCGCCACCGCGATCACCGGGACCTCGGCGAGGTCGCGGTCCGCACGGGGTCCCCGCACCGCGTCGCCGCCGTCCGGGGCGTCCGGCTGCACGACCACCACGTCGGGGGCGAACCGCGCTGCGGCGGCGCCGGCGGCGAACCCGGGCGACGCCTGCTCGACCGCATAGCCCGCGGCGACGAGCTGGCGGACCAGCCCCTCGCGCGCCGGGCCCGGTCCGGCGACCACGAGCGCCTTCTGACGGGCGGGGACGGCGCCGGAGAGCTCGACCGGGACCGGCATCCCGTGCCGGACCATGAACCCGGCCAGGTCCTCGCGGGCGATGCGCCGGTGCCCGCCCGGAGTCCGGTGGGCCTTCAGGCGGCGCGCCTTGATCCAGTTGACGACCGTCGGGAGGGACACCCCGAGCAGCCGGGCCGCCTCGAAGGTCGTGTAGAAGCTCTGCATCACCGGGAGTCTAGCGCGCTCCGCGCGCCAGGGGGCGAGCGCAGGGGCAGCCGGATGAGGCTGCCCCGGAGCGAGCGGGGGGCCCGGGGGGGCGCGAGCCCCGCAAGCCGCAGGCGGTGCGGGGCGAGTGTCCCCCGCTCCACATGTTAAGGAAACCTCATGCCTGCGTCCGCCTACCTCATGGGCGCCGTCCAGATGACGTCGACGGCCGACCGCGCGAAGAACCTGGACACCGCCCTGCGCCTCGTCTCCGAGGCGGCCGACCTCGGGGCGAGGCTCGTGGGGCTCCCCGAGAACTTCGCCTTCATGGGGCCGGAGGCGGAGCGGCTCGCGGGGGCGGAGACGCTGGAGGGGCCGACCCTCGGGGCCGTGCGGGAGCTCGCCCGCCGGCGCGGGGTCTTCGTCGTGGCGGGCTCGATCGCCGAGACCTCGCCCAACCCGAAGATGACCTACAACACGAGCGCGGTCATCGCCGACGACGGCTCGATCGTCGCCGCCTACCGGAAGATCCACCTCTTCGACGTGAACATCCCCGACGGCGCGCGCTACGCCGAGTCGGAGGTGGTCGTCCCCGGCGACAAGGCCGTCGTCGCGCCGACGCCGCTCGGCCGGCTCGGCCTCACCGTCTGCTACGACCTGCGCTTCCCCGAGCTGTACCGGAAGCTCGCGAGCCTGGGGGCGGAGGTCATCACCATCCCGGCGGCGTTCACGCTCTACACCGGCAAGGACCACTGGGAGGTCCTCGTCCGCGCCCGCGCGGTCGAGAACCTCGCCTACGTCATGGCCCCGGCGCAGGTGGGGCGGCACTCCGCGAACCGGCAGACCTTCGGCAACGCGATGATCGTGGACCCGTGGGGCGTCGTGCTCGCGCGCTGCCCGGACGCCGAGGGCGTCTGCGTCGCGCCGTTCAGCCGCGCGCGCCTCGAGCGCTGCCGCCTCGAGCTCCCGGCGCTGAAGCACCGGAAGCTGTCGCTCTAGGCGAGCCGCCTAGAACACGAACAGCAGCCCGACGAGCCAGGCGACGCTCCTGGTCGGAGAGGATCCAGCTCGTGCTCGAGCCGAAGTCGTCCACGTCGGCTCTTCCGTGACCTCGACGAAGAGGTACGGTGTGGTTGATGCCGGTCTCCTGGTCGAGCTCGCGCGCGAGCCCCGGGTCGAAGAAGTCGAGGAGGAGCGCGAGCCCGCCGCGGCGGACCAGCCGTTCGTCGCGCCGTTCTGGCTGGTGCTTCCCGGCGCCGTCGCGTGACCCACCAGTTGTAGCGCTCGAGCGCGACGCGGCCGTAGGGCGCGAGCGGGACGTTGTAGCCGCTCCGCCGAGGGAGTCGAACCGGTAGGTGAGCGTCGCGCTCGTCGGGATCATCTGGAACTTCGTCACGTCGCCCGAGGCGGGCCGCCGAGAGTCGACGCCGAAGCCGATGCCGGTCTTCGTGAAGTAGCCGACCTGGAACCCGAAATCCAGGGTCCCGAAGCCGGTGAAGAGCGACTTCGCGGCGCCGGCCTTGAACAGCCAGCCGGGGCCGGAGCCGAAGGCGTTCCTCCAGGGCTGCGGCCGGCCGGGCTTGTTGACGAACTCGGAGTCGACGTCCGGCTTGAACTGCCCGCAGACGAGAACTCGGCGGATCCCCAGCGCGGCGACTCGTCGGCGTGCGCGCGGGGGGCGGCAGCGCCGACGGCGAGCGCGAGCGTGACGAGCGCGATCCGCTTCACTTGCGTCTCCGGACGAGCAGGAGCGCGGCGGCGAGGACCGCGAGGCCGATGGGGCCCGCGACGCCCGAGGAGCAGCCGCCGACCTCCTGGCCGCCCGCGGCCCTGGTATGAGTCCCAGAAGTCGTTCACCTGCTCGGCGGTGACGACCGTGGTCGTGACGTTGCTCGGGTTGTCGGCCGTCGAGAAGGCCCGGACCCCGATGACGTAGGTCGCGCCGTTCACGAGCCCGCCGAGGCGGTACTTCGTGCCCGTGACGGGAGGGCCCGGGTGGAAGCCGCCGGGGTCGATGGTCCCGATCGACGTCGCGTCGACCTGGTAGTACTCCGCCGTCGGCGTGCCCGGCGACTCCCCCCAGGACACGTTCGCCGCGTTGTCCCCGGGCAAGGCCGTGACGCCGTCCGGAGGGCTCGGGGAGCTGACGTCCACCGTGAGCCGCACGCGGGCGGTTCCGATGGGGGTACTGCCGCTGTCCCGCGCCTGGACGCAGAGCATGATCACCTGGCCCGTCGCCGTGCAGGCGCCCTGGCCGCGAGCACCGACGCGATGATCGACGTGTCGAAGTCGTAGGCGCTGGGAGGGGATCGCTGAGGGCGCTCGTGATGGCGGTCCTGGACCTGACCCGCGTGCAGGCCGACGACGGCTCCGGTCGCCGTCCTGCGTCGGGCAGTTGCCGGTGTTCACGGTCGCGTTGTCGGCCTGATCGGACGCGTAGAGCGTGTAGCTCCCGCCGGCGAGGCTCGGGGTCGTGAGCGACGTGTCGAACGCGGGGGACCACTGGAGCGAGATCGGCCGGCTGTTCTCGCACTCGTCCTTGTTGATGAACTGGTCGCGGGGCGTGCGCGCCTCGTTCGCGAACGTGATCGCGCCGCTCCCTGGATGGGCGGCGTCGGCTGCGCGGTGGGCGGCGTCGTCTGCGCCCGCGCGAGCACCGGGGCGAGGAGCGTCACGACAAGGAGGGCGCGTCTCATGTCGCGCGCGATTTTGCAAGCGGAGCGCCACGTTGGCAAGCTGCGCACGCCGCGTCGCGACTCCCGAATCCTCGCGGCGCGCGCCCACCCCGGCGCGGCCAGTGGCGCGCCCCGGGGCGCCAAAATGGCGGCGCGAGCGGGACGAACCGCAAGGGTCGCCGGGATATTGTCACCGCCCGCGCGGCGCGAGCAGCTGCGCGATCTGGACCGCGTTGGTCGCGGCCCCCTTGCGCGTGTTCTCGATCGACACGAACAGGTCGAGGCCGTTCTCCTGCGAGCGGTCCTCGCGGAGCCGCCCCACGAGGGCGACGTCCTCGCTCCCGACGAGCATGGGCATCGGGTAGACGCGCTGGGCCGGGTCGTCCACCACCTTCACGCCCCGCGCCGCGAGGAGGGCGGCGCGGGCGCCGGCGGCGCCGAGGGGCCGCTGGGTCGCGACGTTCACGGTCGCGGAGTGGCCGAAGAAGACCGGGACTCGCACGGCGGTGGCGGAGATCGCGAGGGTGTCCTCGCCGAGGATCTTGCGGGTCTCGGAGACGATCTTGGATTCCTCCTCCGTCGCGCCTCCCTCGGCGAAGGCGCCGACCTGCGGGATCACGTTGAAGGCGAGCCGGTGGGGGAAGCGCGCCGCCGGATCGGGCTCGCGGAGGTTCAGGAGGTCCCGGGCCTGCTTCTCGAGCTCCTCCACCCCGGCCTGCCCGAGGCCCGAGGCGGAGTGGTAGGTCGAGACGACGACGCGCCGGAGCCCGGCCGCGTCCCGGAGCGGCGCGAGGGCGAGGGAGAGGGCGGTCGCGACCGAGGACGGATTCGCGACGATGCCGCGGGCACGGTAGTGGGCGGCGGCCGCGCCGTTCACCTCCGGCACGACGAGCGGCACGTCGGCCTCGCCGCGGAAGGCCGGCGAGTCGTCCACCACCGCGCACCCCTCCGCCCAGGCCCGCGGCGCCCACTCCCGGGAGACCGCCGGGCCCGCGCAGAAGATCGCGACGTCGCAGCCGCGGAAGGCGCCCTCGCGCAGCACCTCCACCTTGAGGTCGTCGTCGCGGAAGGCGACGGTCGTGCCGGCGGAGCGCGGCGAGGCGAAGGGCCGGAGCGTCTTCACCGACACGTCGAGGTCGTCGAGGACCTCGAGGAGGGTGCGGCCGACGGCGCCGGTCACGCCGACGACGGCGAGGACGAGGGGCGCGTGCTGGGTGGTCATGGGGTCGAGGCTCCGGTCGTGCAGGCGTCCACGAGGTGAAGGAGCGACTGGTACGGGATCCCGGCGTGCGTGGCGAGCCCGATCTCGCACCCGCGGGAATTGGAGAACCCGCGGGCGCACCCCTTCACCGCGCCGCGGAGGTCCCGCAGCGCCGAGGCGTTGAGCTCCGGCGTCGTGAACCCCTTGTCGCCCGGCGAAGCCGCAGCACCCGGTGGGCGGCACCACCACCGACTCGGCGCAGGCGGCGGCGAGCGCGCGGAGCTTCGCCTCGAGCCCCATCTTCGTGGTGCTGCAGGTGACGTGGAGCGCCACCGGCCCCGGCGCCTTCGCGAACCGCAGGCGCTCCATGAGCCGGTCGTGGACGAACTCGGCCGACTCGAACACGGCGAGGCGCGGGTCGAGGGTCGCCTTCATCCGCTGCGCGCACGGGCTCGTGTCGCAGACCACCGGGAGCTGCCGCCCTCGGTGACGGCGAGGAGCGCGCGCCTCGAGCTCGCGGGTCTTCTCGTCGGCGGTCCGGGGGAAGCCCTTCGACTCGAACGAGAGGCCGCAGCAGAGCCCGTCGAGCCCGGGCGGGAAGCGGACGTCGTAGCCGGCCTTCTCGAGCACCGAGAGCATCGCCTCGGTGACGTTCCGCGGATCCGGGTCGCCCGGCGCCGGCCCCATGGTCCGGGCCACGCAGGCCGGGAAGTAGACGACGGCGCGGTCGCGGCCGCGGACCACGTCCGCGCCACGGCCCCTTCGCCGGCCGGCGGGAGCGCCTCGCGCAGGACCGGCGAGCCCCGGCCGGGCGCGGAGCGCGCGACGAGCCCGACCCGGGCCGCCGCCGAGGTGACAGGCGAAGTGACCGCGCGGCGAGGTCCGCCAGATCGACCGCGCGAACCCGGAGCGCGCCTCGGCGCGGCGCGCCTTCGTGAGCTTGCCGGTGTCGATGCCGACGGGGCAGGCCGTGGCGCAGATCCCGTCCGCCGCGCAGGTCTCGTCGCCGAGGTAGGCCGTAGTCGGCCTCGAGCCGCGCCGCGCGCGCCCCCTCCCCCGCCTTCGAGGCCCGGGAAATCTCGCGCCGGACCGTGATCCGCTGGCGCGGCGTGAGGGTGAGGGCCCGCGAAGGGCAGCGCGGCTCGCAGAAGCCGCACTCGGTGCAGCGGTCGACGAGGTCGTGGGTGTGGGGCAGCGCCTTGAGGTGCTTGACGTGCACCTGGCGGTCGTCGTTGAGGAGGACCCCCGGGTTGAGGAGCCCGCGAGGATCGAGGAGCGCCTTCACGCGCCGCATGATCCCGGTCGCCTTCGCGCCCCACTCCAGCTCGACGAAGGGCGCCATGTTGCGGCCGGTGCCGTGCTCGCCCTTGAGCGACCCGTCGAACCGGACCGCCACGAGCTCGCAGACCTCGTCCATGAACCGCGCGTAGCGCCCCACCTCGGCCGGGTCCTCGAAGCCCTGGGTGAAGACGAAGTGGAGGTTCCCGTCGAGCGCGTGGCCGAAGATGATCCCCTCGCTGTAGCCGTGCTTCGCGAACAGCCGCTGCAGCTCCACCGTCCCGGCGGCGAGGTGCTCCATCGGGAAGGCGACGTCCTCGATGACGACGGTGGTGCCAATCTTCGCGGGCCGCGCCGACCGCGGGGAAGAGCCCGCGGCGCACGTCCCAGAGCGTCTCGTACTCGGCCTTGACCGGCGGTGAAGGCGATGGGCTGGAGCGACCGGGAGCCCGGCGAGCCGCGCCGTCGCGCTCTCGATCGCGCGCAGGAGCCCGGCCGGCGCCGGCGGCGCGGACCTCGACGAGGAGCGCGCAGGCGCCGGCCGGCAGCGTCGCCAGCACCGGCGGCAGCCCCGGCTTCGCCTCCACCGACCGGAGCGAGGCGCGGTCCATCATCTCGACCGCCGAGACGCCGGCCCCGCCCCGAGGCGCTGCAGGGCCTGGGTCCCGCGGGCGGCGGTCTCGACGTCCGGGAAGAGGACGAGCGCGCTCGCCTTGTGGGCGTGCTCCTCGACGGTCTCGAAGGTCACCTCGGCGATGAACGCGAGCGTCCCCTCCGAGCCGACCATGAGGTGGACGAGGATGTCGACCGGGTCGTCGAAGTCGACGAAGGAGTTGAGGCCGTAGCCGGTGGTGTTCTTGATCCGGTACTTCTCGCGGATCCGCGCGCGCGAGGCGCTCGTCCGCGAGGAGCTCGCGCCGGAGCGCGGCGAGGCCGGCGAGGAGCGGCGCGTGCGAGGCGGCGAAGGCGGCGCGCGAGCCGGGGTCGCCGGTGTCGACGACGGCGCCGTCGGCGAGGACGAGCTTCATCGACGCGGACGGTCCGGTAGCTGTTCTGCGCCGTCCCGCAGCACATCCCGCTCGCGTTGTTCGCGGCGATGCCGCCGATCTGGCAGGTGGCGATGGACGCCGGGTCCGGGCCAATCTTCCGGCCGTAGCGGCGCGAGCACCGCGTTCGCGTCGGCGCCGACCACGCCGGGCTCGAGCGACGATCGCGCTCGCCGCCGTCCGAGCAGCGCGCCGGCCCTTCCAGCCGGCGAGCTGGACGAGGACCGAGTCGGTGACGGCCTGCCCGGAGAGGCTCGTGCCGGCCGCGCGGAAGGTGAGCGGGGTGCCGTGCCTGGCGGCCGCGACGAGGAGGGCCCGGACCTCGTCGACGGTCGCGGCCCGCGCCACGATCCGGGGCACGAGCCGGTAGAAGCTCGCGTCGGTGCCGTAGGCGAGCGTGCGGAGCGGATCGCAGAAGAGCCGCTCCGGCGGGAGCGCCGCCCGGGCGTCCTCCCAGAAGCCGCGGTGCGGCGGCGGGAGCGCCTCGACGTCGGCGCGAGAGGGAGCGTCGTGGCGCATGGCACGCGAAGGTAGCCGTGCGGGAGGGTGGGTTCAACGGGGCATGCGTGACGGGCTGTTCCGGGGGGGTGACCGGCGGAACCGCGGGTTCATCCGGTCACTTGGACTTGGACCTGGACCTGGACCTGGACCTGGACCTGGACCTGGACCTGGACCTCGTCCTCGTCCTCGTCCTGGTCCGGTCAGGTCGAGGTCGAGGTCGAGGTCGAGGTCGAAGTCGACGTCGAGGTCGAAGTCCACGACCACGACCAGGACCACGTCCAGGTCCACGTCGGTGGCTACCGCAGCAGAATCCCTCAACGCCCCCTCCACCTCCGGGAACCGGAACCGGTACCCGAGGTCGAGCGCCTTGCGCGGCAGGACCCGCTGGCTCGCGAGGACCACCTCCGCCATCTCGCCCACGACGACCCGGATCGCCGCCGCGGGCGCGGGCAGGAGGCTCGGGCGCGAGAGGACCCGGCCGATGGCGCGGGCGAGGTCCCGGTTCCGGACCGGCTCGGGAGCGGTGACGTCGAGGGGCCCCCGGACCCGCGCGTCGTCGAGGGCGAGGAGGACGAGCCCGACCACGTCGGCGAGGTGGATCCAGGGCTGGAAGAAGGCCCCATCGCCGAGGGGACCGCCCGCGAAGAGCCGGAAGGGCCGGACCATCCGCGGCAGCGCCCCGCCCTCCGCGGACAGGGCGATCCCGGTGCGGAGGAGCACCACCCGCGCCCGCGCCGCGGCCGGCGCGGCGGCGTCCTCCCACGCCCGGCAGAGGTCGGCGAGGAATCCCACCCCCTGCGGCGATCCCTCGTCGAGGGGCTCGTCGCCGCGGTCGCCGTAGAACCCCACCGCGCTCGCGGAGACGAGCACGCCCGGCCCCCGCTCGCGGAGGACCGCGGCGACGTTCTGGGTCGCGTCCACCCGCGACGCCCGGAAGCGGCGTTTGCGCTCCTCGTTCCAGCGGGCGTCGAGCGACTCGCCGGCGAGGTTCACGCAGGCTTCGGCGCGGGTCAGCTCCTCCTGCCACGGACCGGGTCGCGTCGGGTCGCCGGCGACGGTCCGGGCGCCGGCGGGGAGCCGCCGCGCCGCGTCGGGCGACCTCGAGAGCGCGGTCACCGTGTCGCCGCGCCGGAGGAGCGCGGCGCAGAGCGCGCGTCCGACGAGGCCGGTCGCGCCGGTGACGAAGACGTTCATCCCCGGTCCGCGCCCGGCCCGAGCCCCTTCGGGAACTTGAGCTCCGCCTCGCTCGCCCGGACGTAGTGCGGCTCGAGGGCGAAGAGCGCCTGGGCGTCGTAGGACGCGCCGGCGAGCCGCTCGGCGACGAGCGCCGCGACGGCGAACGCGGGCGGCGTCGAGACCTCGGTCTCGAGACGCGGGACGCCTTCGAGGTCGGCGGCGTAGGCGGCCATCCCCTGGCCGAAGACGAGGGGCCGGGCGCCGCCGGCGGCGAGGTCCTGCACCCGCGCCGCGAGGGCGCGGGGCGGGAGCGCGGCGTCGGCGGCGATCTCCACGATCCCGCCGCCCGCGCCCACCCGGTAGAACCCGGCGTAGACCTCGCCCTTGCGCGCGTCGAGGAGCGGGACGAGCACGGCGCCGTCGGTCGCGTCCGGGGCGGCGGCGAGGGCCATCGCGGCGAGGCTCGACGCGCCGGCGATGGGCCGGCGGTTCGCGTAGGCGAGCCCCTTCCACGTGGCGAGGCCGATGCGGAGGCCGGTGAAGGAGCCCGGCCCGAGGCCGACCGCGTAGCCCTCGAGGTCCGGGATGGTCAGCCCCTCCGCCGTGAGGAGATCGACGAGGGCCTGGGGGAGCCGCGCGCTGTGCGTCGAGCGCGCCGGGCCGGAGTCCGGGCCCGGGGCGGGCTCGCGCCGGCCCGCCTTCGAGCCGCGGTCGGTCCCGAGGTGCTCGGTCCGGTCGCAGCGGAGCCTCGGGGGCGAGGCCGCCGAGACCTCCACCAGGGCGCAGGAGAGCGTCAGGGTCGCGGTGTCGACGGCGGCGACGAGCATCCCCGGGTTCTTAACCCATCAGCCGGACGATGTCGTTCTTGAACACGAAGAGCATCAGCGTGACGAGCAGCGATGAGCCCGACGCAGGTGCGCGACCTCCGGGCGCGGACCGACAGCGGCCTGCGCGTGACCGCCTCGAGGAGCGCCTGGGCGATGTGCCCGCCGTCGAGCACCGGGATCGGCAGGAGGTTCATGAGCCCGAGGTTCACGCTGATGAGCGCCATCTTGAAGAGGAACGACGACGAGCCCCTCCTCCGCCGCCTGGGTGGCGATGGAGAAGAGCATGAGCGGGCCGCCCACCGTCTTGAAGCTGATCTGCGCCGGTGACGAGCTCGGGATCCCCTTGAACGTGAGGCGGACCACCTCGGAGAGCTGCTCCCACGCGAAGCGCGACCATCTCCGCCGCGGTCCGCGTGCGAGCGGGACCTGCGCTCGACCATCAGCGCCGCGGTCTCGATCCCCTGGCGCCGGTCGGGGAAGAACCCGAGCACGTAGCGGCGCCGCTCCTCGCGCGTCATCTCGTCCACGAAGGTCTCGGTGGCGGGGACGAGCGAGACGGTGCGGCCGTCGGCGAGCTCGAGCCGGACCTCCGGCGGCGCGCCGTCCCGCGAGGTGCCGCCGCCCGGCGCGTGGGGCAGGAACTCGGCGGAGAGCGCGTTGATGTCGCGGAACGAGCGGACCGGCTTCCCGTTCACCGCGGCGATGGCGTCGCCGCGGCGGAGGCCGGCCTTCGCGGCGGGGCTGCCCGGCTCGACCGCCGCGATGTAGGTCGAGAGGGCCGGGTCCGCGGGGACGAACGCGGGGCGCCCCTCCGCGTCGCAGGTCGGGACGCCCGGGAGCGACACCGGCGCCGCGCTCGCCACGCTCGCGCCGGGCAGCGGGATCGGCGCCTCGCGGAGCACCTCGAGGTCGACCGGCGCGCACCCGGCGGCCGCGACGATCCGCTCGAGGTCGCCGACGTGGCGCACCGGCTTGCCCGCCGCCGACACGACGAGGTCGAACGGCTCGAGCGGGCCCGCCGCCCCGGGCCTGACCGGCGCGACGAGGGCCGGCGCGTAGGTCGGCGGAGACGCCGAGCACGCCGCGGCGGGTCGTCTCGATGGGGTTGCGGTCGAGCTCGCGCGACGGGGTGATGGTGACGGGCGGCAGCTCCCGTCCCTCGCGCTGCACGCGGAAGACGAGCGGCTCGTCCGGGTGCGGGGAGACGAGCTCGCGCAGGTCGGCGAAGCAGCGGACCGGCCGCGCGGGCGCGCCCGGCGCGGCGACCGACAGGATCCGATCGCCCGGCTGGAGCCCCGCCTCCGCGGCGGGCGAGCCCGGCGCGACGCGTGCCGATGCACGGCCCCGGGACGGGCTGCCCGTTCTGCGGCAGATCGCGAGGGCGAAGTAGACGACGGCCGGGAAGACGAGGTTCATCCCGGGGCCGGCGAAGGCGATCGACGAACCGCCGCCACGGCGACTGCTCGAGGAAGCCGCGCCCGCGGTCCTCGGGGGCGACCTTGTCCGGGTCCTCCCCGACGTCGCCCGCCATCTTCACGTAGCCGCCGAGCGGGAAGGCGGAGAGCCGGTACTCGGTCTCGCCGCGGGTGAACCCGAACAGCCGCGGGCCGAACCCGATCGAGAACCGGAGCACCTTCACCCCGAGCGCCTTGGCCACGAGGAAGTGGCCCAGCTCGTGGACGAAGATGAGCCCGCCCGAGGAACAGGACGATCGCGGCGACCTGGAGCGCGGCGGCTGGCATCACCGGACAGTCTAGCGGCTCGCCGGCCGCCGCGCCGGAAAGGACCGACCACGCCGCGTGCCGGCTCGCGGATCGCGCTCTCGCCGCGGAGCGGGCGAGGGTCGGGAGGCGGGCGGCCTCGCCGGGGGCTTCACGGCCGGACGCGCCGCTCCGCCTCGCGCCGGCCCCAGTCGCTCGCCGCGAGCGCCTGCTCGACCGAGCGGACCGGCTCGGGGACGTGCGCCTCGAGGGCCGCCTCGCACAGGTCGGCGATGTCGGTGAAGCGGCAGCGCCCCGCCAGGAACGCCGCGACCGCCGCCTCGTCGGCGCCGGAGAGGACCGCCGGGGCGGTCCCGCCGATCTCGAGGGCCCGGTACGCGAGGGTGAAGGCCGGGAACCGCGCCGCGTCCGGGGGCTCGAAGGTGAGCCGCCCCAGCCGGACCAGATCGAGCGGCGGCAGGTCGAGGGGGAGCCGCTCGGGGTGGCCGAGGGCGTAGCTGATGGGGCCGCGCATGTCCGAGACCCCGAGCTGCGCGACCATCGAGCCGTCGATGTACTCGACCATCGAGTGCACGATCGACTCGGGGTGGACCACGATGTCGATCCGCCGCGGCTCGACGCCGAAGAGCCAGCGCGCCTCGATCACCTCGAGCCCCTTGTTCATCAGGGTCGCGGAGTCGATGGTGATCTTGTCGCCCATCGACCAGTTCGGGTGCTTGAGGGCGCGGGCGGGCGTCACGTCGCGCAGCTCGGCCTGCGGCACGGTCCGGAGCGGCCCGCCGGAGGCGGTGAGGATGAGCCGGCGCACCTCGTCGCGGTTGTGGCCGACGAGCGACTGGTGGATGGCGCTGTGCTCGGAGTCCACCGGGAGGATCGCGACGCCCCGGGCCTCGGCGCGGCGCATGATGAGCTCGCCGGCGAGGACGAGCGACTCCTTGTTGGCGAGGCCGATCGCCTTCCCCGCCTCGACGGCGGCGGCGGTGGAGCGGAGCCCGGCGCCGCCGGAGATGGCGGCGAGGACGAACTCGACGTCGGGGTGGGCGGCGGCGGCGACCGCGCCGGCGTCGCCCGGGACGATCTCGACGCCCGCCGGCAGCATCCCGCGCAGGTCGCGGGCGGCGGCCTCGTCGGCGACCGCCACGAGCCGCGGCCGGAACTGGCGCACCTGCTCCGCGAGCCGCGCCGCGTTCCGCCCCGCGGCGAGCGCCACCACCTCGAACCGGTCGGGGAAGCGGGCGATCACGTCGAGCGCCTGCACGCCGATCGAGCCGGTCGAGCCGAGGATGGCGACGCGCTTCACGGGCGCGATCTCTAGCACGGCGGCGCGGCCTCGGCGTAACCGCCCCGGGGGGGCCCCACCGTTCTACATGAAGTGCCCGAGGTGCGCCGCGCAGACGTAGATCCACGGCGCCACGAAGAGGAGCGCGTCGATCCGGTCGAGGAGCCCGCCGTGGCCGGGGATGATGCGCGACGAGTCCTTCACGCCGGCCGCCCGCTTGATCATCGACTCGGCGAGGTCGCCGAGCGGCCCGAGCACCGCCGCGCCGAGGCCGACGACGACCGCGGCGGGCA
Organism: uncultured delta proteobacterium; assembly: GCA_963739565.1. Classification (GTDB taxonomy): domain Bacteria; phylum Myxococcota; class Myxococcia; order Myxococcales; family Anaeromyxobacteraceae; genus Anaeromyxobacter. The sequence continues at coordinate 555,896 of CAVUBF010000005.1, forward strand.
CCGAGAGCTCCGTCCCGAGGAGGAGCCAGCGCGTGACCAGCGCGCCGACGACGCTCCCGACGATGCCGCCGCCGAACCCCTCCCAGGTCTTCTTCGGGGAGATCCGCTCGTAGAGCTTGTGTCGGCCGAAGGAGTGGCCGGCGAAGTACGCGAAGGTGTCGTTCGCCCAGGTGGTGACGAAGGCGAGGATCACCCAGCCCACCCCGAAGCGGAGCCGGAGGCCCACGAGCGAGGCGATGAGGAGGCCGCAGTACAGCCAGGAGAGCGCGACGATCGCGACCGACCTCGGGATCTCCTCGAGCGGCTGCTGCCGGAACAGGAAGAAGGTCAGCAGCACGACCGTCGCCGCCGCGAGGGCGAGCCCCGACCAGCCCGGGAGCAGGTCGCCGCTCTCGCCGAAGGCCGCCATGAGGGGGATCGCGCCGGCGACGCCGATGCCGAGCACCTCGCCCACCCCGAGCCCGCCGAACATGAGGACGAGCTCGCCCGCCGCGACCGCCGCGCCCGCCGCCGCGAGGAAGGCGAAGGGCGTGCCGCCGAGGACGGTCAGCCAGACCGCGAGCGGGAAGAGGACCGCCGCCGAGGCGACGCGGAGGAAGAGGTTCCGGCGGTTCTTGGGGTCGAGGGCGCCCACGTCACTCTCGATGACCGGCGAGCTGGGCGCCGGTCATCCCGAAGCGGCGCTCGCGCGCCTGGTACTCCGCGAGGCACGAGAGCAGCTCGAGGTCGCGGAAGTCGGGCCAGAGCACCTCGGTGAAGACGAGCTCCGCGTACGCGCACTGCCACGAGGAGGAAGTTGGAGATCCGCCGCTCGCCGCTCGTCCGGACGAGGAGGTCGAGCTCCGGCAGCCCGGCGGTCCAGAGCCCCGCCTCCAGGTCCTCGGCCTCCAGGGCGGGTCCCTTCGCGCGCCGCCGCCCGGCGGGCCGCCTGCACGAGCTCCTGCCGGCCGCCGTAGGAGAGGGCGAGCGTGAGGGTCATCCCGCTGGTTGCCGGCGGTCTCGGCCCGCACCGAGGCGAGCTTCTCGCGCACCACCGTGGGCAGCCGTTCGAGGTCGCCGATGGCGTTCAGGCGGATGCCGTTCGCCATCATCTCGCCGCGCTCGGACTCGAGGAACTCGGCGAGGAGGTGCATGAGCGCCCCCACCTCCGGCTCCGGACGGCCCCAGTTCTCGCTGGAGAAGGCGTAGAGGGTGAGCGCCTCGAGACCGATCCGGCGGGCGGCGCGGGTGACCGCACGGACCGCCTCCGCGCCCTCCCGGTGGCCGGCCACGCGGGGGAGGTCCCGGAACTCCGCCCAGCGACCGTTCCCGTCCATGATGATGGCGACGTGGCGCGGGAGGGGGCGCGCGCGCACGCGCGCCTCGAGCTCGGTGACCAGGGAACGCTCCGTCACGGGCTTCTCATAGCACGACCCGACCGGACGGAACCGTCCCGCCCCCCGCCAGGTTTGATTTCCCCGTCCGCCCTCTCTATCGTCGATCCCCGTGCCCCCCCGGCGCGTCGGACCCTACGAGATCCTCTCCGTCATCGGGCGGGGCGGCATCGGAACCGTGTATCGCGCGCGGCACGAGGCCTCCGGCCTCCTCGCCGCGGTGAAGGTGCTCGGCCCCGCACCGGCGGTGGACGCCACCGCGGCGCGCCGGCTCGCCCGGGAGTACGAGGTGCTCCGCGCCCTCGACCACCCCCACGTCGTCCGCGTCTTCGAGGCCGGGGTCTCGGAGGGCTACTCGTTCCTGGCGATGGAGCTCGTGGAGGGGCTCGACCTGCGCGCCTACCTCTCGCCCGTCATCGACGACGAGGACCTCGCGCCGATGGGGTTCGAGCTCGAGCCGCACACCGGCCCGGGGACGCCGGGCTCGCCGCCCGGGATCGAGCCCGGCCCCGACGCGATCCGCGCCCTCGCCGCCATGATGGACGAGCCGGACACCGAGCCGTACGGCGTCGCCTGGGCGCGCACCGCCGGCCCCGAGGGCCCGCACCCGGGCACGCCGCAGCGGTCGCTCCTGCCGCCCGAGATCCGCGAGGCGCTCAACCGCTCCTCGCGCATCGAGCGGATCCGCTCCGCGCTGACCCAGGTCGCCGACGCCCTCGCCTACATCCACCGCCGCGGCCTCGTCCACCGCGACCTCAAGCCGTCGAACATCATGGTGGACGACCAGCGCCGGGCCCGGCTCATGGACTTCGGGCTCGTGAAGTCCGCGGCGGAGGCGCAGGACGGGCTCACCCAGACCGGGCGCGTCGTGGGGACCTACCGGTACATGTCGCCCGAGCAGGCGCAGGGGCACGCCGTCGACGCGCGGAGCGACCTCTACAGCCTCGGCGTCATCCTCTACGAGCTGCTCACCGGCGCGCCGCCGTTCACCGCGAGCGATCCGGTGGGGCTCTGGCGCGAGATCCTGAGCCTGCGCGCGCCGCCGGTGAGCGCGTCGAACCCCGGCGCCGACGTGCGACTCGCGGCGCTCGCGGAGCGGCTCCTCGAGAAGGACCCGGCGCGCAGGCTGCAGACCGCCGGCGAGGTGCTCGCGACCCTCGACCCGCTCGACGGCATCGTCGTACCCGCCCCCTAGAATCGGCGTCGATGTCGGATCTCCCCCGCGAGGCGCTCGACTACCAGGTCGTGGTCGCCGAATACTTCCTCGGCCTGCGCGGCGCGGGGCTCATGCTCTCGCCCCTCGACCAGGACGCCGTCGCGGAGTGGGAGCGGCGCGGCCTGCCGGTGGCGGTGGTGTGCCGCGGACTGCGCCGCGGGCTCGAGGACCTCGCCGAGCGCCGGGCCGGGAGCCCCCGCTCCATCCGCGCGCTCCGCTTCGCCGTCGAGGACGAGTGGCGCGCCTACCAGCATGGGCGCGTGGGCGAGGCCCCGCCGCCGCCCGGCGAGGAGGCCGCCGCCGAGGCGCGGCTCGCCGCGGCGCGGGAGCTGCTCGCGAGCGCGGGGAGCGGCGCCGGCGAGGACCGGCGCGAAGGGTACCGCGCGGCCTGGCGCGCCCTCGCGGCGGCGGGCGCCCACCCCGGCTCGCCCCTCGAGCGCGTCGAGGCCGCCCTCGCCATGGCCGACGCCCGCATCCTCGTCGCCTGGCTCCACGGCCTCCCGCCCCCCGAGCGCCGCGCGCTCGGGCCGCGGATCCGGCTCCTCGCGGGCCCGCGCGGACGCGGCGGGAGCCCGCGCGCCTATCGCGACGCGCTCCGGACGCACCTCGCCGATCTCGCGCGGGCCGCGGGCCTGACCTGCCTGCGTGGATCCGTGTAGACTCCCGCCCCCGATGCCCGCCCCGACCGAGAACACCGGCTCGTGCAGCTGCGGCGGCTGCGGCTACGTCGTCGAGCAGGTGCTCGGGCACTCCGCCCGCGCGTCCCGCTGCGCCTGCCAGCGGGCCTGCCCGCGCTGCAACGAGTCCGGCTACACCCTCGTGCCCACCGGGCCCTCGCAGATCGCCCAGGTCTGCTCCTGCCGGCACCTCGACGAGCGGATCGCGCTCTTCAACCGGATCGGGATCCCGGCCGCGATCGCGAAGGCCTCCTTCGACAACTTCAAGAGCTGGTCGCCCGACCACCACAAGGCGAAGGCGGTGGCGGAGGACTTCGCGCGGAAGTTCCGCAAGGACGCGCCGACGAAGGGGTTCCTCCTCTACGGCCGCCCGGGCGCGGGGAAGACCCACCTCCTCGTCGCCGCCCTCCGCTACCTCGCCCTCGAGAAGGGCGTCTCGGGGAAGTACGTCGAGTTCATGCTGCTCCTCTCCGACATCAAGGCGGGGTTCTCGGCGAACCAGGGGCACATGGAGGTGATCCGCGCCCTCGTCGCGGTCCCGGTCCTCGCCATCGACGAGCTCGGCAAGGAGCGCGGGACCGAGTGGGAGCGGTCGATGCTCGACGAGGTCATCAGCCGCCGCTTCAACGCGGGGCTCGCGACCCTCTTCGCGACCAACTACTTCCTCGACGAGCGGGAGAGCCCGGTCCGCGAGACGCCGGGGATGCGCAACACCCGCTCCCCGGACTTCGCCCGCGAGGCGGAGTCGATGACCCTCTCCCGCCGCGTGGGCGACCGCATCTACTCGCGGCTCAACGAGATGTGCACGTTCGTGAAGCTCGACCCCGGCCACGACCTCCGGAAGGACGGCGCGGGCGCGGGCGGCTTCTGGAAGGGCTAGGCCACACCCGTTCGCCCTGAGCGCAGCGCCGGCCGACAGGCCGGGCGCGCAGTCGAAGGGCTCCCCGCCCGGGGGGCGGCCGGACACGGGAGGTTGACCGCCCGCACGTCCCCGAATATGTTCCGCGTTCCCCCGGGGCTCCCCGGGCGTTTTTCTTCAAGGAAGGCGATTCATGGCTCGCGTCACCGTCGAAGACTGCCTCCCCATGGTGGACAACCGCTTCGCGCTCGTGCTCCTCGCGACGAAGCGGACGCGCCAGCTCATGGCGGGCGCCCGGCCGCTCATGGCGAACCAGAAGAACAAGCCGCCGGTCCTGTCGCTGCGCGAGATCGCCACCGGGAAGGTCCGCTTCGACCGCTCGGTCCGCGACGCGCTCTCCGGGAAGTTCGACAAGGAGAAGGCGACGATCCCGGCGGGGCAGACCCGGACGCTCCGCTAGCACCGGAGCTTGCGGTCTCACGACGGGGCGCGTCCACACGGGCGCGCCCTTCGTCGTTCCGGGCGGCCGTCCACGAATGAGTCCGGCGCCGCCCGATCCCACGGTAACGCGTTCCCCGTCCGCCCTCTGCGCGATAAGCGCAGGGGGCGAATCGTTTTCCGCCCCCGCGCTGGGGGCGATTCCCTATTGCAGCCGGCCCATGTACGCGAGCTTGTCGCGCCCCGCGCGCCGGTAGGTGCGCCGCAGCTCGCGCAGGAGCCCCTCGACGTCCGCGTCCTCGACGAACCGGCCCTCGAGCCAGCGCGCGTACCCGCCGCCGAGCCGGTTCGCCTCCTCGTAGCGGGCGCGCTCCTCCTGCCCGAGCCAGCCGTGGTAGCGGACCCGCTCGAACAGCCGGCGCCGGAGGGCCGGGCTCATGCGGCGGAGCCCGCGCCGCCACAGGTGGAGGAGCAGCAGCGCGAACTTGTCGACCTCCGCCTGCACCTCGAGCTCGAGGAGCGAGACCGACCCGCCCGCGGCGGCGCGGGTCGCGAGGTAGACGAAGTGCGAGACGCCCTCCGCCGCGCAGGCGACGTCCCCGAGCGCGGCCCGCGCGGTGAGGCGCGGGCGCGGGTCGTGCGGATCGGCGCCCTCCGCCGCCGCCGCGACGCGCGGCGAGAGGTAGAGCCCGAGGGCGACGCCGTCCTCCTCCTCGAGGACGAGGAGCTCCTCCGGCCCGCGCGGCGCGTGCCCGGCGGCGCGGGCGGCCTCCGAGCCGACCAGGAACTCCTCCACCCGGGGCGCCTCGACGCCGTAGATGGCCTCGAGCTCCCGCTGGAGGAATCCCAGCGTGCCTCGGTCGAGCTCCCCCCGCTCCGCGGCGAGGTGAGGCCTCACTGGAGGAAGCCCTTCTTCGGTCCCGGCGGCCCCGCGAAGAGCGCGACGCCGCGATCCCGGAGCTGCTTCGCGACGCGCTCGTCCCGCGTCGCGAGGAAGCGCTCGTAGAGCCGGACGAGGCCGCGGTTCGAGTGCAGGTCGGACAGCTCCGCGATCTCCGCGAAGAGATCGACGAACTGGCCGAACCGCGACGGCGAGCTCCCCGTAGAGGTCGTCGAGGCCGCGCTCGGTCTCGGCGAGCGAGCCGTAGGCGCGCTCGCCCATGGCGATGTAGTAGCCGAGGTCCACGTTCGTCCGGGCGAGGGAGTCCCCGAAGAACCCCGAGACGAAGAGCGCGGTGTCGCCGAGGCGGCGCAGGCTCGCGGCGCGGGTCCGCCGGTCGGCCTGGAGCGCCCGCAGCAGGATGAAGGCGAGGGGCTCCGCGCCGACCGAGCCGTCCACCTCCTCGGCGAAGAGCCGCTCCCGCTCGAGGAAGCCCGCGAGGAGGTTCACGAGGTAGAACTCGGTCACCTCCTGGACCTCGAGCCGGCGGTGCGCCAGGGCGTCCGCCACCATCTCCCGGAACCACTCCTGCGCCGACTTGCCGATCAGGATCCGCTCGCTCACGCGTGCCCTCCTCGCGCTTGCCGGGCCGCCCCCTCTCCTCCCTGCGGGGGCGCCCCGTTCCCATCAGACGCTACCGTCCGGGGCGCTCGCGAGACAACCCCGCGTGGCAAATGACGTTTTAGACTGCCAACGGCAGGCGGTAGAGCGGGCGGCGCGGCAGGCCGGCGCAGCTGAGCAGTCCACGAGGGCGACTGCCAGGCGGTACAGAAAAGTCCTTTGGGGACGCGGTGCTGGAAGACCAGCCTGGTCGCTTGACACGAGGGGGGCGGTGGTTAGGATACGCCCGCCTTTGGCAGTCCGTCCCACCGACTGCCAGGCGCCCACAGACCCCTACCGACGTGCCGCCCACCCGGGCGCGCACCGGCACCACGAGGAGGAAGCACATGAAGATCCGTCCGCTGCAGGACCGCATCATCGTCAAGCGCGTTCAGGAAGAGGAGAAGACCAAGGGCGGGATCATCATCCCCGACACCGCCAAGGAGAAGCCGATCGAGGGCAAGGTCGATCGCCGTCGGCAACGGCAAGGTCCTCGAGGACGGCAAGGTCCGCCCGCTCGACGTCAAGGCCGGCGACCGCGTCCTCTTCGGCAAGTACGCCGGCACCGAGGTCAAGATCGACGGCGAGGAGCACCTCATCCTGCGCGAGGACGACATCCTCGGCGTGATCGAGAGCTAAGCCCGCGTCCCCCCACACCGAACAAGGAGTCACACAGAAATGGCTGCCAAAGAAATCATCTTCGATCAGCGCGCTCGCGAGGCCATCCTCAAGGGCGTCAACACCCTCGCCGACGCGGTGAAGGTCACCCTCGGCCCGAAGGGCCGCAACGTCGTCATCGAGAAGAGCTTCGGCTCCCCGACGGTCACCAAGGACGGCGTCACCGTCGCCAAGGAGATCGAGCTCGAGAACAAGTTCGAGAACATGGGCGCGCAGATGGTGAAGGAGGTCGCCTCGCAAGACCTCCGACGTCGCCGGCGACGGCACCACCACCGCGACCGTGCTCGCGCAGGCGATCTACCGCGAGGGCTCGCAAGCTCGTCGCGGCCGGCCACAACCCGATGGAGATCAAGCGCGGCATCGACAAGGCCGTCGAGGCCGTCGTCGCCGAGCTGAAGAAGCTCTCGAAGCCGACCAAGGGCAAGAAGGAGATCGCCCAGGTCGGCACCATCCGCGCCAACGGCGACGACGACGATCGGCAAGCATCATCGCCGAGGCGATGGAGAAGGTCGGCAAGGAAGGCGTCATCACCGTCGAGGAGGCGAAGGGCGCTCGAGACGACGCTCGAGGTCGTCGAGGGCATGCAGTTCGACCGCGGCTACCTCTCGCCGTACTTCGTGACCGACTCCGGAGCGGATGGAGGCGATCCTCGAGGACGCCTACATCCTCATCCACGAGAAGAAGATCTCGAACATGAAGGACCTGCTCCCGCTGCTCGAGCAGGTCGCGCGCGAGCGGCAAGCCGCTCCTCATCATCGCCGAGGACGTCGAGGGCGAGGCGCTCGCGACGCTCGTCGTCAACAAGCTCCGCGGCACGCTCCACGTCTGCGCGGTCAAGGCCCCGGGCTTCGGCGACCGCCGCAAGGAGATGCTCAAGGACATCGCCGATCCTCACCGGCGGCAAGGTCGATCACCGAGGAGCTCGGCCTCAAGCTCGAGAACGTGACGCTGAAGGACCTCGGCCGCGCCAAGCGCATCACGATCGACAAGGACAACACCACCATCGTCGACGGCGCCGGCAAGAAGGCCGACATCAAGGCGCGCGTGAAGACGATCCGCGCCCAGATCGAGGACACCACCAGCGACTACGACCGCGAGAAGCTCCAGGAGCGCCTCGCGAAGCTCGTCGGCGGCGTCGCCGTCATCAAGGTCGGCGCGGCGACCGAGACCGAGATGAAGGAGAAGAAGGCCCGCGTCGAGGACGCGCTGCACGCGACCCGCGCGGCGGTCGAGGAGGGCATCGTCCCCGGCGGCGGCGTCGCGCTCCTCCGCTGCCTCAAGGCGCTCGAGAAGCTCAAGGTCGAGCGAGGAGCGAGAAGTTCGGCGTCGACATCGTCCGCCGCGCGCTCGAGGAGCCGCTCCGCCAGATCGTCGCAGAACGCGCGGCGTCGAGGGCTCGATCGTCGTCAACAAGGTGCAAGGAGGCAAGGGATCGACTTCGGCTACAACGCCGCGACCGGCGAGTACGAGGACCTCGTCGAAGGCCGGCGTCATCGACCCGACCAAGGTCGTGCGCACCGCGCTCCAGAACGCGGCGTCGGTCGCGGCCCTGATGCTCACGACCGAGGCGCTGATCGCCGAGCAGCCCGAAGGAGGAGTCCGCGGCCGGCGCCGGCGGCGGCGGCGGCGGCATGGGCGGCATGGGCGGCATGGGCGGCATGATGTAGTCCCCGCTTCACGCACTCATCGCAGCTTCGAGGGCCGTCGGGGTCATCCCCGGCGGCCTTCTTCGTTTCTTGGTCGCGGACCTGGCCGTGGACCTGGACGTGAGCTCGACCTCGACCTCGACCTCGTCGTCCAGGTCTAGGACTAGGTCCAGGTCCAGGACCAGGACCAGGACCAGGACCAGGACACCAGGTCCAGGTCCAGGTTGATCTTCTCGTCGTCTGGGGAGTAGCTACACGCCGCCGATGCGCGCACTCCCGAAGCTCCGCGCCCCTTCGCGGGCGGCTCGCCGCCGGCTCGGGATCGGCCTCGCCGCGGCCGCCGCCGTCTATCTCGCCGCGCTCGCCGTCGCCTCGAGCGCGCCGGTCGAGCGGCGACTGCACGACGTCATCCACGGCGCGCTCCGCGCCCGCCTCGGGGAGGTCCGGCTCGGCCCGGAGGTGCGGGTCAATCCGCTCTTCCGCGTCTGGTTCGGCCCGCTCGAGGTGCCCGCTCCGGGGGGCGGGCCTCCCCTCGTCCGCGTCGGCCAAATCATGGCCCGGCCGTCGCTGCCCGCGCTGCTCCGCGGCCGCGCCGAGCCCGCGACAATCCTCCTCGGCGACGTCCGGGTCCATCCCGGCGCCGGCGGCAACGACCTGCGCGTCCTCGTCGAGCGGCTCCGAGGACGCCGCGCCTTCGACGGCGGCGGCGCGTCCGGCGCTGCCGGGCACGACCTGCCGAAGCTGAAGATCCGCGGGCTCGTCGTCACCCTCCCCCGCGCGGACGGCCCGCTCGACGTCGGCCCCTTCGACGCCGACCTCCTCCTCGAGCGCGGCGCCGCCGGGCCGCGGCTCGCCGCCGAGGTCTCGCTCCGGGCCGGCGGCCGCGTGACCCTCTCCGCGGCGCGCGAGGAGGACGGCTGGCGCGCGTCCCTCCGCGCCGACGGGCTCGGGCCCGAGACCGTCCCGCCGCCGTTCCGGAGCCGCGCCGCCGCGCTGACGGGCGGCGCCATGTCCCTCGCCGCCGACCTCGAGGCCCCGGCGGACCTCTCGCGCGCGACCGCGTCGATCCGGGCCGACGTCGAGGGGCTCGTCCTCGCGGGCGAGCGGATCGGCCCCGAGCCAATCGGACCCCTGCGCGCGACCGCCGCGGGTCGAGTCGAGTGGGACCGCGCGGCGCGGCGGATCGGGCTCGCCGGCGGCACCGCCACCCTGCTCCGCACCGCGACGATCACCGCCTCCGGCGAGGTCCTGCTCGGGTCGCCCGCGACCTTCTCCCTCGAGGTCCGGGGCGGCACCGAGGACTGGGCCGCCGCCGTCGCCGCCCTCCCGCCCGCGCTCGCGGTTCCGCCGCAGGCGCCCCGCCCCTCCGGGCGGCTCGCCGCGCGCCTCGATCTCGCTGGGCCGCTCCTCTCTCCGGAGGAGTGGACCGTCTCGGCGGCGCTCGACCTCGCCGCGCTCCGCGACGCGACGCGACGGGCTGGCCGGTCGCCCCTCGCCGAGCCCTTCTTGCACCGACCTCCCCTCGACGAGGGCGGCCGCGGACGGGAGCTGCGGGTCGGCCCGCAGAACCCGGACTTCGTGCCCGTCGCGGAGCTTCCGGAGTTCGTCATCCGCGCGGTGACCACCGCCGAGGACGCCGGCTTCTTCGGCCACCCCGGCTTCGAGTTCGAGGAGCTGAAGAACGCCATCGCCCAGGGCGTCCGCCGGGGGCGGCTCGTGCGCGGCGGCTCGACCATCTCCCAGCAGGTCGCGAAGAACCTGTTCCTCGACGGCGAGCGGACCTTCGCGCGGAAGGTCCGCGAGGCGGTCGCCACCGTCGGCCTCGAGGCGACGCTGCCGAAGCGGCGGATCCTGGAGATCTACCTGAACGTCGCCGAGTGGGGGCCCGGGGTCTGGGGCATCGGCCCCGCCGCGCGGCTCTGGTTCGGGAAGGACGCTCGCACCCTCACCCCCAAGGAGGCGGCGTTCCTCGCGTCGGTCATCCCGAGCCCGGTGCGCTACCGCGAGCAGCTCCTGGGCCGCGGGGGCCCCTCCGAGGCGTGGGACGCACGCGTCCGCTGGCTGCTCTACACGATGGCGGAGCAGGGCGCGCTCTCGGAGGCGGAGCTCTTCGAGGCGCTCGTCCAGCCGGTGGCCTTCGCGTCACCGGCGACCGCGGCGGCCGGACCTACCGCGGCCGGCGCGCCGGAGGCGCCCGCCCCCGGCGTCGAGGGGGAGCGGCCCGCGCCGCCCGCGGACTCCCGCTCACCACCTCGAAGCCGCCCGCCGGGAAGGTGACCCCGTTCACGACGAGGTCCAGCCGGTGCAGGCCGGGGTGGTGGCGCCGGGTCGAGAGCTGCGCGAGGGAGAGGGTCCGGCCCACGCGGACCTCGCCACCGGCCGGGAGTCGGATGGTCCGCAGCCGGAAGCGCTTCGGCCGCGCCTCGCCGCGCTCCTTCACGTAGTGGACCGCGAGGAGCACCGCGAGCGACTGGATCTCCCGGGCCCGGCTCGCGAGCGTGACCTCGACCCGGACCGACTCGCCAATCCGGACGCGGCGGGGGGCAATCGACACCTCCCGGACGGCGATCCGGGGGTGCCCGCCGTGGCCGAGCAGCGCGAGCGCCTCGGAGTGGCCGGCGCGCGCGAGCGACCGGAGCGCATGGGTGACGAGCCGGCGCCGCTCCTCGGAGGCACCGCGCAGCCACCGGCGCGCCGTGTCGAGGAGGAGCGCGGGGTGGTCCTTGCCCACGTCGTTCAGGTGGTTCGCGACCGAGCGCCGGACGTAGGCAGATGGGTCGTCGCGGAGCAGCTCGATCAGCGCGAGCCCGGGGGCCGGGTCGGCGACGAGCGACCGCAGGCGCGGCGCCCAGGGCAGCCGCGGCCGCGTCCCCTCCGACACGAGGCGGCGGACGTGGGGCGAGGAATAGTGGGCCCACGACGCGAGCACCGCGAGGGTCCGCTCCGGGGCGGACTCGAGGAAGGGCCGGATCGACCACTCGGCGGTGAACCGCCGCGTCAGCGCGTGCTGCGCGTCCATCGACGCCTCGAAGGCGGCGAGGCCGTAGGTCCGCACGAAGGCCGAGTACGGGAGGTACAGGAAGGGCGCGGCCCCGGCCTCCTCGAGCCCCTCCTCCGGCAGGTCCGGCCCGAGCGACCGGACGAGGACCTCGAGGGCGTGCGGGAGGTCCGGGGGCAGGTGGCGCCGGAGGGCGCGGGCGACGTGGTCGCCGCGCGCGAGCAGCTCGAGGCGCGCGAGCCCCCGCGTCGCGTCCGCGCGGAACGCCGCCGACGGGAACGCGGGCCAGGCGGCCGAGATCGCCTCCGCGATCCGGCGGACCGTCTCCGGGCCGAGCTGGGACTTGAGCGTCGTGGGCACGTCGCGAGTGTCCCATGGCCGGTCCCGCACCGGCGCGCGGGTCAGCGCCCGGGCCCGAAGAGGGCCATCGCCACCCGGCCGAAGGCGCCGAGGACCGGCTCCGGCGCGAGCAGGACCGGCGCGGCGAGGGCGAGCCCCGCGACGAAGCCCCACGCCCGCGGGTGGCGCGTCTCGGTCTGCGTCGCGACGAAGACCGATGCGCCGAACATGAGGAGGGTGAGCGTCCCGCCCACCAGGAGCGCGGCCGCCCAGGGATAGCCGAGGAACCGGAGCGCGGCGGCAATCCCGACGAGCCCGGCGACGTTGATGAGGTCCCGCCCGCTCCCCGCCCACCAGGCGCGGACCTCCTCCCGCCGGAGGCGCAGGCCCGCCTCCTGCGCGAACAGGAACCCGACCACGGCGGCGAGGTAGGCCGCGGCCGCGAGCCACGCCTCCGCGCCCGGCCTGGGGTGGAACGACCACATCGCCGGATGCTAGCCGCTCGGCCGCTCCCCGCCCACCGCGGCCCCTCGCCCCGCCCCGGCGGGAGCGGTCACTCGTACCAGTCGGCGTGGCGGGACCACTGGTGGCAGGCGAGGCAGGCGGTGTGCTCCCACTGCTTCCCGCAGCCCGGGCACCGGCCGCGGGTCTCGAAGGTGTTCCAGCTCGTCCCGCACGGATGGGGGCACCACCAGCGCGAGTCCCGGCGGGGGACCCAGCCGCACCGCGGGCAGCGGATCCGGCGGTTGCGGCGGCCGAGCCCGGCGTCGTCGAGGATCCGGTCGAGGAGCGAGGGGTCGGCCGGCCCGCGGTCGTCCCAATCGAGGAGTCGGAGCACGGGTCGATCTTCGCCCGGGGGCGGACCCGCGTCCATCGCCCTTGAACGAGGAGGGGGTGACGTGCGAGAACCCGCCCCCTCGTGATCCGTTTCGATGGCGTCTCCATGCAGCACGGGCGGCAGAATCCTCTTCGTCGAGGCTTCGGCCGTCGTCCACCGCGGCGAGAAGGTCGGGCTCGTCGGGCCGAACGGCGCCGGCAAGTCCACCCTGTTCCGCCTGGTCACCCGCGAGGAGACGCCGGACGAGGGGCAGGTGGCGGTCGACCGGGGCGTCACCGTCGGTCACTTCTCGCAGGACGTCGGCGAGATGTCGGGGCGGAGCGCCGTCGCCGAGACGATGGACGGCGCCGGCCCGGTCTCCACGGTCGCCGCCGAGCTCCACGACCTCGAGCACGCGCTCGCCGACCCGTCGCGCGCGGACGAGCTCGACGCGCTCGTGGAGCGGTTCGGCCACGTCCAGGCCCGCTTCGACGAGCTCGGCGGGTACGCCCTCGAGGCCCGGGCCCGGGAGATCCTGGCCGGGCTCGGCTTCTCCCAGGAGATGATGGATGGCGACGTGGGCGCCCTCTCCGGCGGCTGGAAGATGCGGGTGGCGCTCGCGCGCATCCTCCTCATGCGACCGGACGCGATGCTCCTCGACGAGCCGTCGAACCACCTCGATCTCGAGTCGATCATCTGGCTCGAGCAGTTCCTGAAGACCTACGACGGCGCGATCCTCATGACCTCCCACGACCGGGAGTTCATGAACCGGGTCGTCACGAAGATCATCGAGATCGACGGCGGCGAGCTGACGACCTACGCCGGCGACTACGACTTCTACGAGCGCGAGCGGGCGGTCGCCGACGCCCACCAGCAGGCCGCCTTCGACCGCCAGCAGGCGATGCTCAAGAAGGAGCTCGCCTTCATCGAGCGGTTCAAGGCGCGGGCCTCCCACGCGGCGCAGGTCCAGTCGCGGGTGAAGAAGCTCGACAAGATCGAGAAGGTCGAGCCGCCGAAGGTCCGCAAGACGGTGGACTTCGAGTTCCGCGGCGCGCCGCGCTCCGGCGACGACGTGGCGCGGCTCGCGAGGGTGACGAAGCGGTACGGCGCGCGCACGGTGTACGACGGCCTCGACCTGCTCGTGCGGCGCGGCGAGCGCTGGTGCGTCCTCGGCGCGAACGGCGCCGGCAAGTCGACGCTGCTGAAGCTCATCGCGGGCGCCACCGGCCCCGACGCGGGCGCCGTGAACGTCGGCGCGAGCGTGCGGATGGGCTACTTCGCGCAGCACGCCATGGAGCTCCTCGAGGGCGAGGCGACGGTCTGGCAGACGCTCCAGGACGCCTTCCCGCGCGCCTCCATCGGGTCGCTGCGGACGCTGGCGGGCTGCTTCGGCTTCTCCGGGGACGACATCGAGAAGCGCTGCCGCGTCCTCTCCGGCGGCGAGAAGGCGCGGCTCGTCCTCGCGAAGATGCTCTACGACCCGCCGAACTTCCTCGTCCTCGACGAGCCGACGAACCACCTCGACGTCGCGACGAAGGAGATGCTGGTCCGCGCCCTCGCCGGCTACGACGGGACGATGCTCTTCGTCTCGCACGACCGCCGGTTCCTCGCCGCGCTGTCGAACCGCGTCCTCGAGCTCGGGACGGACGGGCCCGTGCCGTACGGCGGCGGCTACACCGAGTACGTGGCCCGCACCGGTCGCGAGGCCCCGGGGCTCCGAGAGCTGGCGCGGCGCGCCTGAGCGTGGCCCCGGCGGCGGACGAGCTCGTCCGCCCGCATCCTCCCTGGCCGGCCGCGCGTCGGGACGGGCCCGGAGCGCCCGCGCGTTGGCGCCGCGGTCGCACGGACCCTACTTTCCCTCTGCCTTTAGCCGAAGGCGGGTCATGCGAGCCGTTCGCTTCGAGGAGGCCGGGGACGCATTGGTCGTGACGCCGCTCGCGCGGCGGCTCGACGCCTCGGCGGCCCTGGACCTGCTGGCGGTGGCCGGCGGCCTCGTCGGCGGGCGCCGGCTCGTGGTCGTGTCGCTCGTGCACGTCGCCGCCATGGACGCGTCGGGGCTCGCTGCCCTCGTCGCCCTCCTCAGGCGGATGGCGCCCGGCGGAATGCTCCGCCTCGCCCACGCCAACCCCAGGATCCGGTCGCTCCTCGCGTCCACGTTCCTCGACGAGCTCCTCCCGGCGTTCGACGACGCCGCCGCGGCCCTCCGGACGTGAGCCGATGCCCCCGCTGCGAGACGCCTCCCGGCGCGATCCCCAGGGGCCCGCCCTCACCGACTCCGTTCCGCCGGCTCCCGCGGTCCGCGGGCGCGTGCGCGCCTTCCTCTTCCAGGCCCTCGCGACGTGCGCCCTTGCCCTGGGCGCCTGGTATCTCGCCTGGCGGTGGACCGCCTCCCTGAACCCGGGGGCGCTCGCCTTCTCGATCGCCGTCGCGTGCGCCGAGACGCTCGCCTACGTCGGGGCGGCGCTGTTCTTCCTCTCGATCTGGAGGCTCGAGGATCCCCGGCGCGACCGCCGCCGCGGTCGCTCCAGGACATCGTCGACGAGCCGATCGAGCCGGACCGCCCCCTCCGCGTCGACGTCCTCGTCGCGACGCTGAGCGAGCCGGTCGAGCTCGTCCGCGAGTCCGTCCGGGCCGCGAAGGGCCTCTCGTACCCGCATCCGCTCTCCCTGCGCATCCTGGTCCTCGACGACGGCCGGCGGCCGCCGATGCGCGAGATGGCCCGCGAGGAGGGCGTGGAGTACCTGACCCGCGCGGGCAACGCCGGGTTCAAGGCGGGGAACCTCAAGAACGCCCTCGAGCACACCGACGGTGATCTGTTCGTCGTGTGCGACGCGGACACCCGGCTCCTCCCGCCCTTCCTCGTGGAGACGCTCGGCCACTTCCGCGATCCGCGCGTCGCGTGGGTCCAGACGCCCGCAGTTCTTCTCCGACGTGCCGGCCGGGGTCCCGCTCCCGGAGTGGCTTGCCCGCCGCGCCGGCCTCGGCCGCGCCGGGCGCGGGGCGGGGCGGATCGTCGAGCGGGTGCTCGGCCCGATCCGGGTCGGCGCGGATCCGCTCGGTACCGACCCTCGGGCCTTCTACGACCTCATCCAGCGCTCCCGGAACTGGTGCAACGCGAGCTTCTGCTGCGGCGCGGGGAGCGTTCACCGCCGCGAGGCGGTGCTCCAGACCGCGCTCAGGCGGTTCGGCGCGACGGCGCGGTCCCGGGCTCGCGCCGAGGCAACCCGGGTCGCGGACCCGGTGCTCCGCGGCGCGCTCGCCTCGGCGGTGGCGCTCGAGGCCGCGCGGCGGATCGAGGTCACCCCCTTCGAGTTCCACGTCTCGGAGGACATCTACACGAGCATGCGGCTCCACGCGGACGAGCGGGGCCGCTGGCGGTCGGTCTACCACCCGGCGGTCGCTCACCCGGATGCTGTCCCCGCAGGACGTCGCCTCGTGGACCGTGCAGCGCTTCAAGTACGCGAGCGGGACGCTCGACCTCGCCGTCCGGGCGAACCCGCTCGCGCTGCGGGGTCTCACGGGATGGCAGCGCCTCATGTACGCCGCGACGATGTACGGCTACCTCGCGCCGCTCTGGACGGTGCCGCTCGTCCTCGCGCCTCTCGTCTTCTTCTTCACGGGGGTCGCGCCGATCCGCGACGTCGGCTGGCCGCTTCTGGTCCACATCGGGCCGTTTCTCGTCGCGAGCCGGCTCGCCCTCGTCGCGGGCGCCTGGGGAGTCCCGGTCCGGCGCAGCGAGCAGTACCACCTCGCGTCCTTCTGGCTGCACCTCAGGGCCCTCGCCCACGTCGTCGCCCGGCGCCCGCTGCGGTTCCCGGTGACCCCGAAGGCGCGCACGCCGCGGGCGTCCCTGGCGCTCGTGGTCCCCCACCTCGTCCTCCTCGCCGCGATGGCGGTGGGGGTCGCCCTCGGCGCGGCGCGCGTCGCTCGTGGCTCCCGCGACCGCGACCGCGTTCGTGGGGAACCTCTTCTGGACGCTTCACAATGCGTCCTGCCTCGCGCCAATCGTCCTCGCCGCGGCCTCGCCGGTTCAGGACGTCATGGGGGAGGCGCCGTGACCTTCCTGCGCGGCCTCCTGGCGGCACGCGGCCACTTCGCGTTCCTCGTGGGGCTGGGGGCGGCCTTCCTCACCATCGGCGCGGTGGATCACTGGTCGCGCCCGCGCGCCGGACGCGACCTCCTCGCGGTCGGCGTGCCCGATGCGGCCCGGGCGCTGCCGCTCCGGCCGACCGAGGCCTCCCTCGACGCGCCCGAGCGTTCTCTCGCCCGCGCCGCCTGGGCCTTCGTGGAGCGGAACACCGACCCTCGCACCGGCCTCGCCGGGGCGGTCCGGGGCCACTTCGCCGTGACGCTGTGGGACGTCGGGTCGCAGCTCATGGGGATCGTCGCCGCGGAGGATCTCCGGCTCGTCTCCCCGGCGCAGGCGTCCTCGCGCCTCGACCGGGCGATCGGCAGCCTCGAACGGCTCCCGCTCTGCGACGGGCTGCTCCCGGCGAAGTCCTACGACGTCCGCACCCTCGAGATGGTGACCTCCGACGGGCGACCCTCGCCGCACGGTACCGGCTGGTCCGCGCTCGACGTCGCGCGCGCCCTCGCCGCCCTGTCCCTCGTGGCGTGGCGGCACCCGGAGCTGGCCGGACGGGTTCGCGCCGCGACCACGCGCTGGCGCCTCGACTCCCTCGTGGAGGGCGGTGAGCTCCGCGGGACGTCACGCGGCGAGGACGGCTCGCTCCGGTCGTATCAGGAGGGCCGCCTGGGATACGAGCACCTCGCGGCGAAGCAGCTCCTTCCCTGGGGGCTGCCCGTCGCCCCCCTCCTCGATCTCGGGCGGCACGCCGCGTTCACCGAGATCGCCGGCGTCGCGCTCGTGCAGGACGACCGGCGCCCCGAGGATCGGGGAGGCGCGCGCGCCCCGGTCCTCTCGGAGCCGTGGATCCTGGACGGGCTCGAGAACGGCTTCGACCCCGTGACGCTCCGGATCGCGCGCGCGCTCCTCCTCGTCCAGGCCCGGCGGTTCGAGTCATCGGGTCGGCCGACCGCCGTCTCCGAGGATCACCTCGACCGGCCGCCGTGGTTCTCCTACTCGGCGATCGTCGACGGAGGAGAGACCTGGGCGGCCCGCGCGCCGGACGGGTCGCCCGCGCCCGGCGCCTTCACGTTCTCGACGAAGGCGGCGGTGGCGTGGGGAGTCCTCTTCGACGGCGCGTACCCCGACCGGCTGCTCCGCGCCGCCGCCGAGCTCGTCGAGCCCGGCGCGGGGGTGCTCGCCGGCCGTTACGAGGACACGGGGGAGTCGAACCGCGCCCTCGCCCTCAACACCAACGCCGTGGTGCTGGAGGCGCTCGCGTACCGGGTCCGCGGCCCGGCCCGGGCTCCCGCGCCGGTGGCCACCTCCCCGGAGGCGCGCCGGTGAGCCCCATGCTCCTCGCCGCGACGTTCGCGGTGGCCGCTCGCGCCGTGGCCCCGGACGTCGACGCGGCGCGCACGGCGTGGCGCTACTTCGAGCGGAACACCGATCCGTCCACCGGGCTCGTCCGCTCCGTGGACGGCTACGCGAGCACGACGGCGTGGGACCAGGGGTCGGCGCTCATCGCCGCGGTGGCGGCGCGCGAGCTCGACCTCGTGTCGCAGGAGGACTTCGACGGGCGGGTCGAGCGGCTGCTGGGGACGCTGGCGGCGCTGCCGATGTTCGGGGACGCCTTGCCGAACAAGGCCTACGACACCGCGTCGGGGGCGATGACCGACTACGGCAACCGCCCGGCGCCGGCCGGCATCGGGTACTCGGCGGTGGATCTCGCCCGGCTCGTCTCTGCCCTCGTCCTCGTCGGCGAGCTCCATCCGCGCCACCGCGCCGCCGTCGAGCGCGTGCTCGCCCGCTGGGACGCGTGCCGCGTCGTCGCCCGGGGCGAGCTGCGCGGGGAGCAGCGTGACGCCGGCGGGGCCGTCCGCGCCTACCAGGAGGGCCGGCTCGGGTACGAGCAGTACGCCGCCAAGGCGTTCGCCGCGCTCGGGTACGACGTCTCCGCCGCGCTCCGCTACGACCGCTTCGGCACGGAGGTCCCGATCCTCGGCGTCGCCGTCCCGCGCGACCGGCGGGACGCGCGGACCTACGGCGCGGTGGACGCGGTCGTCACCGAGCCCTGGGTCCTGGACGCGTTCGAGTACGGCCTCGCTCCGTCCGCCCAGCCCCTCGCGCGGCGGGTCTTCGAGGTCCAGAAGCGACGGTGGGAGCGGACCGGGACGGTGACCGCGCTGTCCGAGGACCACGTGGACCGGCCACCCTGGTTCGTGTACGACGCGATCTGGGCCGACGGCGGGGCGTGGCGCACGGTGTCTCCCGAGGGGAACGTCGTCGCGGGGCTGACCGGGGTCTCGACGAAGGCGGCGCTCGCCCTCGCGGCGCTGTACCCCGCCGACCCCTACGCCGAGGTGCTCCGGCACACGGTCGAGGCGGCGCGCGACCCGGACCGAGGGTGGTTCGCGGGCGTGTACGAGGACGGTCGCCTCAACCGGAGCCTGAACGCGAACACGAACGGCGTCGTCCTCGAGGCGACGCTCTTCGCGGCGCGGGGCCCCCTGCACGTCGCCGCCGCGACGCGCCCCGACGCGGCGCGGTGGCTCGCGAAGCTCGCGCGGTCCCATCGCGTCTGCGTCGCCTCGGCGCGGCTCGGGAGCGAGGACGCCGGGTCGGGGTGGCGGGGTCCCGTCCCCGGGGGCCGCCGGCGTCGAGCTTCTGCCGCGGCGGGCCCCCCGCCACACGCTCGCCACCGGGTCCCTCTTCGCGGACTACCGGGGCACCAATCGAGCGGGCGTCGGGGGCCTCGCGACGGTGTTCCCCTGGCGCTTCTGGTTCCTGCGGCTCGGGGGGGAGTCGACGCCCTACTCGCCGTTCGGCTCGTCGCGCTTCCTGTGGGGGTTCGGCTACGACGACTGGCACGACGGCACGTTCTCGGCCACCGTGCACAACTGGGGTCCGGTCCGGCCGGACGACGCCCCGAACGTGGGAAGGGCCGAGCTGAACCTCGGCTACAAGGTCCCGCGGGCCTGCGCGGGCCAGCTCTGCCTCGCCGCTTTCCCCTCGGTGACGGTGCCGTTCGAGGGCGGGCCGTACGTCGGCGCCCGCCTGACCCTGACAATCTCGGGCAGGTGGTTCGCGATGGGCGGCCTCGGCTGGACGATGCCGGGCGTGCTCCCGCCGCCCGCGGGCACCCCGCGCTGGCGCGTCTTCTACGGCTTCGGCCGGCGTGACTGGAAGCCGGGGTCTCTCTTCGTCACGTACTACGACTGGGGACCGAACGAGCGGGCGCGAAACGGCATCCTGTCGGTTGGCGTGGACTTTCAGTTCTAGCGTGGGGAGGGAGAACATGAGACCGGCACGCGGCGGATCGGCGCCCGTCTCCTGCCGGCGAGCGTTGCGCTCACCCTGGCCTGCGGGCTGCAACCGCCGGAGCAGCCCGCCCCGACCCCGCCGCAGCCCAAGGCGGCGACGCTCCCCCCCGCGGGATACCAGCTCGCCTGGTCCGACGAGTTCGACGGCGCCGCGCTCGATGCGGGGAAGTGGACCGCCGGCCTGGGTCCGCGGCGCGGCTACGAGATGACGCCGGACGCGGCGAGGGTGAAGAACGGCCTCCTCACGATCACGACGTACACCGACGCGGGCGGCACGCACCGCAGCGGGTTCCTCACGACCGAGGGGCACTACGAGGCGGCCCGCGGGTACTTCGAGGCCCGCGTGAGGTTCGAGGACGCACCGGGCGAGTGGTGCGCCTTCTGGATCTACTCTCCGACGAACGGGGTCCCGCTCGGCAATCCGGCGAACGCCGGCGTCGAGCTCGACGTGGTGGAGCATCGCGTCACGGACCAGGGCGGCTGGACCGCCCTGAAGGACATGGTCGCGATGAACCTGAACTGGGACGGATACGGGACGAGCATGAAGAACGAGCAGCGGGTCATCCCGCTCCCGGGCGGCGCGCCCGTCCAGGGGACGTGGCACACGTACGGCGTCCTCTGGACCGCGACCTCGTACACCTTCTACGTGGACGGCGCCGAGCTCTGGACGACGAGCAACGCGGTCTCCCAGATCCCCGAGTCGATCCAGCTCACCTGCGAGGTCCAGGACGCGACCTGGGCAGGCAACGTACCGCCCGGCGGCTACGGCACCCGTGACGCGAGCACCACCGGGATGCAGGTGGACTGGGTGCGCGTCTGGCAGCCGGCGAAGTGACCGTCGCCCGCCGGGCCGCCCGGTGGCGGGGGCTGGGGGCGTACCCGTGCCGCCCGGCCGGCAGAGGCGCAGCCGCGCGTGCGATCGCCGTGCGGCTCCGCAACGTGGCTCCGCGCACGATCGCGGGAGCAATCCGGCGGTGCGCTGCGTTCCGACGTCATGCGCAACCACCGCACAGCCGGAGAGGTTCGCGTTGCGGGCGGCCAGCGGTTCGCCTGGAACGTCGCCCGGCGCGTCGATGTCTGGGTCCCCCTCGCCTATCTCGCCTGCTCCGCCGTGTGGATCGCGGCCTCCGATCTCCTGCTCGCCCGGGCTTTCCCGATCTTCGGCGCCGGGAGCGAGTGGTCGATCGCGAAGGGGCTCGGGTTCGTCCTCGTCACTGCGGCCACGCTCCACGTCGGCCTCCGCCGCGCCCTCGCGCACGAGCGCGTCGCCTTCGCCGAGCTGCGCGCCTCGGACGAGCGGAAGGGCGCCTTCATCGCGATGCTCTCCCACGAGCTGCGGAACCCGCTCGCCCCGCTTCGCCACGCGCTCTGGCTCCTCGATCGCGTCCCGCCGGACTCCGAGCAGGCCGTGGGCGCCCGCGCCACCCTCGGGCGGCAGGTGCTGCATCTCTCCCGGCTCACCGACGACCTCCTCGACGCGACCCGCATCTCCCAGGGGAAGATCCACCTCCTGCACGAGCGGGTGGACCTCGTCGAGATCGTGCGCCGCGCCCTGGAGGACCACGCGCCGCTCTTCGCCGCCCGGCGCGTCACCCTCGTGCCCCAGCTGCCCGACGTCGCGCTCCCCCTCGACGCGGACCCGACGCGCCTCGGCCAGGTCGTCGGGAACGTCCTCTGGAACGCCGCGAAGTTCACGGACCCCGGCGGGCGCGCCGAGGTGCGGGTCGAGCGCGAGCCAGGCGGGACCGCGCTCGTCCGGGTCCGGGACGACGGGATCGGGATCCCCGCCGACATCCTGCCCCACGTCTTCGAGCCCTTCGTGCAGGCGGACCGGAGCCTCGACCGGACGCGGGGCGGGCTCGGCCTCGGCCTCTCCCTGGTGAAGGCGCTCGTGGAGCTTCACGGCGGCTCGGTGCAGATCCAGAGCGACGGCCCGGGCCTGGGCGCCGAGATCTCGCTCCGCTTCTCCCTCGCGCCGGAGCAGCCCGCCCTCATCCGCCCCGCGGGTGCCGGGCGGGAGGTCATGCCGCGCCACCGCGTGCTCGTGGTGGAGGACAACCTCGACGCGGCCGAGACGCTCCGCGAGATGCTGCTCCTGTGGGACCACGACGTGGAGGTGGCGCACGACGGCAAGATCGGGCTCGAGCTCGCCCGGAGCTTCCACCCCGACGTCGTCCTCTGCGACATCGGCCTGCCGGGCATGGACGGCTACGCCGTCGCGCGGGCGCTCCGCGCCGACCCCGCCAGCTCCTCCGCCTACCTCGTCGCGGTCACCGGCTACGCCTCCCCGGAGGACGCGCGACGCGCCGCGGGCGCGGGCTTCGACCTCCACCTCGGGAAGCCCGTGCCAATCGAGGTGCTGGAGGAGGTGCTCGCGACGGCCCCCGTCGCCCGCGCCGCGGCGGTGCACTGATCGTCGTCCCGCCCGGCGGCGGGCTCAGATGCCCGCGGCGGTCAGCGACCAGCGCACGACGCCGGCGAGGACGAGGACGATCACCGGGTTCACCCGGAACCGCGACAGGGTGAGGGCGGCGGCGGCGGCGATCCCGAAGTCCGGCGGCCCCCGGAGCGTCGCCCCGAGCGTCACCGCGGCCGCGGCCATCAGTCCCACCACCGCCGGGGTGAGGCCGCGGAGCGCCGCGCGCACCGTCCGGCGCGAGCGCATCCGCAGGAGCCACGCCCCGAGCACGACGACGAGCAGGAACGGCGCCGCGAAGATCGTCAAGGTGGCGACGACCGCCCCCGGGAAGCCGCGCGCGACGTAGCCGATGAACGTCGCCATGAGCAGGACCGGACCGGGCGTGAGCTTCCCCACCGCGACGGCGTCCGCGAACTGCCGCTCGGTGATCCACCCGCCTTCCACCACCGTCGCATGGAGGTGCGGGACGATCGCGAAGCCGCCGCCGTAGGCGCCGAGGCCGGTGCGGAAGAAGAGGAGCCCGAGCGCGAGCAGGCCGCCCACGCCGACGTTCACCGCCAGGACCGGGAACGCCGCCGGGACGAGCGGCGGGTCCTCGCGCGGCGCCGCGCGGGTCGCGTCGAGCCGCTCGAGCGGCTGCCCCTCGTCCGGGAGCGCGACGGGCGGCGACCGCTTGCGCGGCTTGCGCCGCACGCGGGCGAGCCGGGCGCGCTTCGCCCCGAGATCGATGACGAGGCCGGCGGCGATCCCGAGGAGCGCCACCTCGCCCGAGGCCGCCCCGCCCGCGACGCTGAGCAGGAGCGCGCCGGTCGCGACCGCCATCTGCCACGCCCGCGCGACCGCCGTCCGGACCATCTGCAGCGCGAGCGCCGCGATGATCCCCACCACGCCCGCGTTGAGGCCGGAGAGGACGACCTCGGCCCGCGGCGCCACGCCGAACCGGACGTAGAGCCAGGCGAGGACGACGGTCAGGGTCGCCCCGGGGACCACGAACCCGGTGTAGGCGACCACCGCGCCGGCGACCCCCCGGAGGCGCAGGCCCACGTGCGCGAGGGCGTTCGCGGCGGCCCCGCCGGGGAGCATCTGCGCGATGGTGGCGGTGTTCGCGAACTCGCGCTCGGTGAGCCAGCGGCGGCGCTCGACCGCGAGGTGGTGGATCGCCCCGAGGACGCTCATCCCGCCGCCGAACCCGATCGCTCCGAGCCTGAGCGACTCGCGCAGGAGGTCGACCAGCGTGGCGTGGGCGCGGACGGCCGCGCGGGCCGAGGGGGACGGGGGGTCGGGGACCATCTCGCTCTTCACGTCTGCAACGCCGGCCGGCGGCGCACCTCTTCCCCGGAAGCGGGGGTCCGGCGCGGGCTCCGCACCCTCCGGGGCTACCCGCCCAGTTTCGCACGGGCCGCGCCGGAGTGAACCCGCCCGGTGGGGCCGGGCTCTCACGGACCGGAGGTCCCGATGGGAGTCCTGTCGAAGCTCTTCGGTCCGCGCGCGCCGCGGGTGCAGCCGACCCACCTCGACGACGCGAACTTCGCGTCCGAGGTGCTCCGGTCGGACGTCCCCGTGGTGGTGGACGTCTGGAGCCCAGGGTGCGGCCCGTGCCAGCTCCTCGAGCCCATCGTGATGGACCTCGCGACCGACTACGCCGGGCGCGTGAAGGTCGCGGAGCTGAACGCGGCGGAGGCGGGGCACACGGCGGCCCGGTACGGCGTGATGGGCACGCCCACGGTCCTCTTCTTCGCGCGCGGGCGCGAGGTCGAGCGCGTCGTCGGGTTCGTGGGCTCGCGGTACCTGCGCGAGGTGATCGAGGCGGAGCTCCTCGGGCGAGGCGCGGCCTGACGGCCGCTGCGGCGGCGCTCAGGAGCCGCTCGCCACGCCGACCGTCCCGAGGTGGAGGAGCGGCGAGGAGGCCGGCGAGGTCGAGGATCACGGCGCCATCCAGCCCCAGCGCCGGAAGATCGCCGCGCCGTCCGGCGACGAGAGGAACTCGGCGAAGGCGCGCGCCTCCGGCCGGGCCTTCCCCTTCGTCGTCAGCGCGACGCCGCTGCTCCGGTACACGACGAAGTCCTTCGAGACCGGGACGAGGTCGGCGAGCTTCGGGTTGGCGACCTGCCAGATGTTGTAGACGATCCAGGCGTCGAGCTCGGGGCGGCTCATCCAGGCCTCCTTCGCGGCGCCGGTGTTGGGCGCGTGCAGGACGATGTTCCGCCGCAGCGCCCGCACGAGCCCGAGGTCGCCCTGCTTGCCCGCCATGTCCTCCCACATCCCGGTCTGCCCGGCGCCCTGGACGACCAGCACCTTCACCCCGGGCTTCGCGAGGTCCGGGAGGTCGCGCAGGTGCCTCGGGTTCCCGGGGCGGACGAGGATCGCGGACGGGCGGAGGTATAGCGACGCGATGGTCCCCTCGTCGATCCGCCCCTCCATGGCGTTCACGAGGTCCGTCATCATGTACTCCGAGCCGCTGAAGATGAGGTCCGCGTCGACGCGCGCCTTCGTGATCCAGCCCGGCGTCGGCCCGGCCGTCACCTCCACCTTCACGCCGTGGGCCCTCGAGAAGGCCTCGGCGGCCTCCTTCATCGCCGGCGCCGGGCCACCCGGCCCGTAGACGAGGAGGGGCTCCGCGGCGCGGCCATGGAGCGGGGTGGCGGCGAGGGCGGTGAGGGCGAAGGCGAGCGGGAGTCGGGTCACGGGGATCCTCGGGCGTGTCGTTCTCCCGTGAGACCCCCGCCTGCGGCCAGGGGTTCGCGGTCGCCCCCGGCGGGCGTCCCCCCTTTCTGCACCGCCCCGGCCGCGCCGGGTCACCGACGCCAGCCGACCTCGAAGAGCGCCGTATGCGCCTCCGCCCACGTGCCGGTCCCGCGCTCCGCCGAGTACCCGTACCCGCCCTGGAGGAAGAACCCGCCGCGGAGCGACTGGAGGACGTCCACGGCCACCACCTGCCGCAGCGCGGTCTCGCCGAGGCCCGCCGCGCTCCCGCCGCCGGCCGTGCCCGCGCCGCCGCGGCGACCAGTCCCGCTCGTCGTCGACGAGACCAGGTCCGTCCCGAGCTCGAGCCCGTACCCGGCGATGGCCGAAGCGCCGCGCCAGAGCGCGAGGTCGAATCCGACGTCGACCCGCCCCGAGCTGCCGCCGTAGCTCGCGTCCCGCGCCTCGCGGTCGTACCACCCGAGCCCGAACCGGAGCCCGACGACCTCTCCCGTCGAGACGCGCAGGAGCGCCCGGGCGCTCGCGTCCCAGCCGCTGCGCGCGGAGTCGCCCTGGTCCCGCAACGCGCCGCGGGCGGCGACGCGCAGGAGGAGCTTCTCCCCGAAGAAGTGGTCCCACTCGACGCCGAGCTCCGGGCGGTCGAGGTCCGCAGGGGACGCCGCCGCGTACCGGACGCCGTCGTAGTGGAGCTGAAGTCGGAGGTCGTCCGCGCCGCCGAGCTCGAAGCGGCGCGTCACCCACGCGCGCGCGGTCGCGAATCCGGAGCTCGACGAGGCGGCGTCGCCGAGCGGGTTCGAGTCCCAGCCGCCGCCGGCGGCGGTGCCCATCTCCCAGCGTGGGATGGGCTCGAAGGGGAGCGGCAGCTCCGCGGGGCCGGCATGGAGCGCGGCGGCGAGGAGGGAGGCGACGGACGTCGAGAGCATGTGATCTCCGGGAACGAGCGGCGAGGGCCCGCGGGCGGGCCCTCGCCGGTGGACGGCGAGGCGGCTAGCGACGCCCGCCGCCCATGCGGCCGTGGCGCGCGCCGCCGCCGGTGCCGTCGCGCAGCTGGTCACGGCGCATGGTGCCGTCGCAGGTTCCGCGTGCGGCGCCGCCCTGCGCGCCGTACCGGTGCTGCCCGCCGGCTCCGGAGCCGTCGCGCAGCCGCTGCTGCGTGCCGCTCTGCGCCGGGGTCGACGCGGGCGCCGCGTCGTCGGCGCGTGCGCCGCCGGCGACGAGGCAGGCCGCGATCGCCGCGGCGATGGTGAGGGTCTTCGGGATCATCTGGGTCTCTCGCTTTCGAGGAACGGCTGGAGTGGGCTCGACGCGCGCGCCGTTCGCGTCACGCAGTCGCCCAGCCTCAACCCTTGGTGCGACCGATGGTTGCTGCGGTGCATCGCCGCAGCGCGCGTCAGTTACGAGCGTCCGCCCATTACGACGGCCCCTGCGCGGGCGCGGGCTCCGGGCTCGGCGCCGCCCCGGCGAGCTCCGCGAGCCGGCGCGCGAAGCGCGGCCCGAGCGCCCCGTCCTCGTGCTTGAAGTAGACGAAGGCGTCCGTCCACGGCCGCGCCCCGACCTCCGCGACCCACGAGGCGAGGGCGCCGTCGTCATAGTCCGGCCGCCGCAGGCGCAGGTAGCCGAAGGACGCGGTGGCGACGAGCGGCGTCGCCCGCTCCTCCGCGTCCACCGCGCAGAGCGCCGCCCCCGCATCCGCGAGCGCCTGCACCACGTCGGCCTCGACCCAGTCGCCCGGGAGCTGGAACGCGAAGCGCCCGCCCCTCGGGAGCAGCGCGAGGAAGTCGCGCAGGAGCGGGAGGTCCTTGCGCATCGAGGGCGGCAGCTGGAACAGCACCGGTCCGAGGGCGTCGCCGAGCTCCGCCGTGGCGGCGCCGAACCGCGCGAGCGGCCCCTCGGCCCCGCGCAGCCGGAGCCGGTGGGTGATCCACTGCGGCGCCTTCACGGCGAAGACGAACCCGCGCGGCGCCTGGCTCCGCCACGCCGCGAGCTGCTCGGGGCGCGGCGTCCGGTACGCGGTCGCGTTCACCTCGACGGTCGGCAGGCGTCCCGCGTACTCCGTCAGCATCCGCGACGAGGGGAGCCCCGGCGGGTAGAAGCTCCCCCGCCACGCGACGTAGCTCCACCCGCTCGTGCCCGCCAGGATCCGCACCCCCGAACTCTTCGTTCGGCGGCGCCACTCGGCACGCGAAGGCGGGCGCGCGAGCGCCCGGTCCCCATCGCCTCGGCCATCGACGGGCGTCCCAGCGCGCCGCCGGCAGCGTGACTCGAGACCGCTCGCTCGCGCGAGCGCTCAGCAGCCCCACGGATTGTACGAGTTCGCCTGGAACACGTCGATCGCGGACCACTCGGACTCGACGCCGGTGACCGCGTCGCGCGCCCTCACGCGCCAGTAGTAGGTGTTGGTGGGGATCGGGTCCACGCAGATGTCCATGGGAAGGTCCGTGAGCGTCACCGTGAACGACCGGACCGCCTTGCCGCCGCTCGTCCCGGGCGTGCCCGCGACCCACCCCGAGTCCGGCGGCGCGCCGTACACGAGGTAGGTGAACCCCGGATCCGAGGCGAGCTGGACGTCGTACTCCACCGGGTTCCCGGTCGGCGCGAGGACCGGGAACCACTGGAGCGCGAGGGCCATCGTCGTCTGCGGGGACGGGACGCCCGTCCAGCCCACCGGCACGACGTCGGGGAACGGCGGCACGCCCGGGGGCGTCGTCGTGAAGGTCGCCGCCGCCGTCCGGAGCACGTTGCGGTACGGGTCGACGCTGCGGATCCGCCACGTGTAGGTGGTCGCGGCGCTGAGCGACGTGAGCGTCACCACGTGGTCCGTGGCATCGCCTCCGCTCCCGGCGACCCAGCCCGGCTGCCCGACGCCGTACTCGACGAACGACGTGGTCGCCTCGTCAGTCCGCCACGTGACCTGGGCGCTCGTCGCGGTGATCCTGCTGACCGCCGGGTCGCTCCCGGCGTAGTACCGGGTGATCACCGGGGGCGTGGTCCGGAGGGCCGGCATCGAGAACCCGTGGCAGTGGGCGCAGTTCCCCGAGCTCATGCCCTGCCCGCTCCACGGCTCGGTCCAGTACCTGATCCCCTCGTGGCCGTGGCAGAAGAAGCAGCCCGTCCCGGGAGGCGCCGGATCGACGTAGTTGGTGCCGGCGTACCAGCACCCGTCCCCGTCGCAGTACCAGTTGTCGGTGTGGCACTGCTTGCACCGGTCGTGGCGCCCACCGGCGTGGCAGGCGTCGCAGAGCCGCTCCGCGCCCACGCCGTTCCGGGTGATCGTTCGCGCCGGCAGCGCGCTCCCGTTCACCTCCGGCGCGAAGAGGAAGGCGTTGTCGCTCGCGTGCCCTGCGTGGCACGTCGCGCAGGGGATGGCCGGCTGGCCGCGGACGTAAGGTGCCTTCAGCGTGCCGCCGAAGCCGGTGGGCGTGACGGCCGGCGCGCACGGGACCGGACCGCGGCTCGGGTCGAAGCAGGTCCCCCGTCGCCCTCCGTGGAAGTCTCCGGTCGTCGCGTCGACGCGGGTCGTGCTCCACCCCGGCAGGATCGGCGGCGTGCGGGAGGTGGCGACATCGGCGCCGTGATGGAGCGTCTGCCCCGGCGCCCCCGCGGCGGGCCCCGGGGGCGGGGTGTGGCACGCGAGGCAGGCCGCGTCCACCGCCGTCGTGACGACGAGGGCGGGATCGCCGGTGAGGTGGCTCGCGTCGTGCCGGCCGAGATCGTGGCAGGTCGCGCAGGTCGTCGGCTCCCCGGACGCCGGCCGCGCCTCGGAGAAGATCGGATCGTGGAAGGACGGGCCGGCCGGCGGCGCAGCGGTCTTCAGCCCCGGCGCGATCCGCGCGTGGCAGGAGGTGCACGGGAGCGGCCCCGTCGCGCTCCACGCCACCGGCTGCGCCGGCGACGGCGCGCCGAGGGGCGCGTGGCAGGCGACGAGGCAGCTCGGGGACGACGCCGACCCTGAGAGCTGAGCGCCGGAGAGGCTCGTACCACCCGGCAGGACGAGCGCGCCGTTGAGCCTCACCTGCTGCACGCCGTCGCCGTGGGACGCCGGATCCGGTGGGGTGGCAGCTCCCGCACCCGAGCGGGCGCGGGTCGCTCGGGAAGGGCGGCTCGGGCGCAGAGGCGCCGTGGTGCGCGGCGTGGGCGCCGGTGGCGGGGGGCGCCGGGTGGCAGTCCTGGCAGCGCGCCGTGAACCCGGTCCGGTGGCGGTGGCAGAAGGCGCAGTCGCCGAGGTGGATCCCGTCGTCCCCGCCGCCGCTGCGCCAGCGCGACGTGCGCGTGTGGCAGACCTGGCACACGCCGGTGCGGGCGGCGTTCGGGGTCGCCGGAGGCGCGGCGTTCGCGTACGACGCCGAGCCGGGGTCGGCGGTGACGTCACCGGCGAAGTAGCCGGTCCGGGTCGAGAAGACCACCTTCGCCGGGGCCGGCGTGACGCTCGCCACCCGGGCAGGCGGCTGGATGGACTCGGAGACGAGGTCGGCGTTCCGCGTGCCGTGCGGCGCGTGGCAGGCGCGGCACCCGACGAACCAGGAGCCCTTCGCGTTCGAGGTCGTCTCGCTCGAGTGACCGGGCAGATCGTGGCAGTCGGAGCAGAGCTGCGAGGAGTCGTCGCGGACGAGCAGGTTCCCGTCGCCGAGCGCGGTCACCGCGACGGGCGCGGAGGTGGTCGCGCGGCCGTCGCCGTCCGTCGCCGTCGCGACGAGCGTCGCGGCCCCGGGGCTCGAACGAGACCACCGCCTCCCAGACGCCCGTCGTCGCCGCCGAGGTCGTACTTCGCATTGCGCGCGAGCGCGGTCGTGGCGGTCGTCGCGCCCGTCGACCGAGAGCGAGACGCTCGCCACCGCGGCAAGGCCAGCGGGGTGCTGCACCCGGGCCTGGACGCGCCAGCGGGCGCCGACCACCCCGCCGTCCATCGGCGTCACGAGCACGACGAGCGGGGCCTGGCTCCCGGGGGTGGGATTCCCCCATGCGCTGCGCCGTCGCCGGCGCCGCGCACACGAGCCACAGGATTGCTCCCCTCACGAGCCCTCGCACGCGACGGCGAGCATACAACGCACGCCGCGCGAGAGGTGGGCCGCCTCGCTCCGGCCCACGACTTACCCCGCGGGCCGGGGACGGCGCCCGCGCGGGTGCGGGCGCCGCCTACACCCTCAGGCTTGGAGCGCAGCCCATGACCCGGGACGCCTGCTGCGACGGCGCCGGGTTACGGGATGCGCTCAGCGGAAACGTGCGCGGCACTTCACCCGAGGTCGTACCCGCGCTCCTCGTGATTCGCGAGGTCGAGCCCGATGAGCTCGTGCTCCTCGTCGACGCGGGCCCGGTGGAGGAGCGTCCGCGAGGCGGAACGCGCCCCAGGTCACGGCGGCCGACCAGGCCGCGGTCACGACGCACGCGAGGGCCTGGACGCCGAGCTGGCGCCCGATCGAGAATCGTCTCGGTCCCGCCCGAGCGCGACGGACGCGAAGACGCCCGGTCAGGATCGAGCCGACGAACCCGCCGACGCCGTGGACGCCGAAGGCGTCGAGCGAGTCGTCGTAGCCGAGCCGCCGCTTCACGGTCGTCGCGCTGAAGAAGCAGACCACGCCGCGACGGCGCCGATCGCGATCGCGCCCGGCGACGCCCACGAACCCGGACGCGGGCGTGACGGTGGCGAGGCCCGCGACGGCGCCGGTGATGACGCCGAGCACGCTCGGCCGGCCGTGGTGCACCCACTCGAGCGCCATCCAGACCGTCGCCGCCGTGGCCGCCGAGACCTGGGTCGCCAGCCAGCGTCATGCCGGCGGTGCCGTTCGCGGCGAGGGCGCTCCCCGCGTTGAAGCCGAACCAGCCCACCCAGAGCATGCCCGCGCCGACGACCGACAGCGTGCAGGCTGTGCGGCGAGCATGGGCGTCGTCGGGAAGCCCTTGCGCTTGCCGACGTACGAGCGCCGCGACGAGCGCCGGCGACGCCCGCCGATGACGTGGACGACGATGCCGCCCGCGAAGTCGAGCGACGCCGAGCTGCTGGAGCCACCCGCCGCCCCACACCCAGTGCGCCACCGGCACGTAGACGAGCAGCGACCAGAGCGCGGACACGAGCAGCATCGCCGCGAAGCCGACCCGCTCCGCGAACGCGCCGACGATGAGGCGCCGGCGTGATGATCGCGAACGTGAGCTGGTACATCACGAAGACGGTCTCGGGGATGGACCCGGTCGAGCGCGCCGCGCGGCACGCCGGCGAGGAACGCCTTGCCGAGGCCGCCGATGACCGCGTTCGCGCCGGGCTGCTCGCCGGCGCGAACACGAGCGAGTAGCCGAGCGCCACCCAGAGCACCGTGACGACGGCGGCGATGGCGAAGCACTGCATGAGGACGGAGAGCACGTTCTTCGTCCGGACCAGGCCCGCCGTAGAACAGGGCGAGCCCGGGGAGCGTCATGAACAGGACGAGCGCCGTGGAGGTGAGCATCCAGGCGGTGTTGCCGGTGTCGAGCACGGGGGGGGCCATGGGTTCCTCGCCTAGAGGGCGGCGGTGCCGCTCTCGCCGGTGCGGATGCGGACGGTCTCGAGGAGGTCGAGGACGAAGATCTTCCCGTCGCCGACCTTGCCGGTCTTGGTGGCGCGCGAGATCGCCTCGACCACCTGGGGCAGCTCGGCGTCGTCGATCGCCACCTCAATCTTCACCTTCGGGACGAAGTCAATCTTGTACTCGGCGCCCCGGTAGATCTCGGTGTGGCCCTTCTGCCGGCCGTAGCCCTTGGCCTCGGTCAGCGTCATGCCCTTCACGCCGACGGCGGAGAGGGCCTGCCGGACCTCGTCCGCCCGGTTCGGCCTCACGATGGCGATCACGAACTTCATGCCTGCGTCCTCCTCGGCGGGGGTGGCTCGTACCGCTCCGGCGCGGCCGCTGCGCGCGGCGGGCGCAGCCTGCCCGGAGCGCGCGCACGATATTCGATCCGCGGCCCCGCGTCATACCCGGATTGAGCATTATTTGAGCGGCACCGATGCGCGCTTTGCGCGCAGTTGACCGCGCATTGAGCAATGCGCTCCACCGGCTGACCGGATCACGGGCACCTGCCCGGCGGGAGGGCAACCGGTGCTCGCCTCGCGGGCATCCCCGGCGGCCGGCCGGGCGGGCGTCGTGTCGGCGCGCGCCGTGCCGAGTCGCGACCGGCTGGCAGGCGACCGGCTGGCTGGCGACCGGCTGGCAGGCGACCGGCTGGCAGGCGACCGGCTGGCAGGCGGCCGGTCGGAGGCCGCGGGTCGAAGGGCGGCAGTCTGTCGCACCCGGGTCCCGGAGGACCCGCGTCGCCATTCGGTTCCACGGAGCGTGAATCACCCGTGGTTCCGTGGGCTTGGGCGCTGGCCATGGCGCCCGCCGCGGAGGTGGCCCCGGCGCACGGCCCTTGCTCCTTGAGGTTGAAGGGCCCCGCCTCGAGGCCCGCGACTCCGGAGGCCACGATGAGGAAGTTCCGCATCCGCACCCGCCTCGCCGCGCTGATCGGCGTCTTCCTCGTCACGCTCGCCGGCCTCGGCGGGTTCGCGGTCCAGCGCATGGCGGAGGTGGACGCGACGCTCGACGGCGCGGTGCGCGCCCGCTACGGCACCGTCGACCGGGCGACCCAGGCGATGGACCTCAACGCGGAGAACGCCCGGATCACGCTCCAGCTCATCCTCCTCGCGGACCTGAAGCTCTCCGACGCGATGACGGCGCTCACGAGCGAGCAGTCCGAGAACACGCGCCGCATCTCCGTCCTGATGGAGGAGATTGAGCCGCGCCTCGTCGCCGACCGCGAGCGGGCGGCCTGGTCGACCGTGAAGCAGCTGCGCCACCCGTACATCGAGGCGCGCGGCCGCGTGAGGAAGCTGTTCGAGGCGGGGCAGCGCGAGGAGGCGGCGGGGGCGCTGACGAGCGATCTCACCCCGAAGCTCACCACCTACCGCCGCTCCTGGCAGGCGTTCGTGAGGGAGCAGGAGGCGCTCATGAACGCGGCGGTGGACGACGGCCACGCGGCGTACACGCGGACCCGCACCGTCTCCGTGCTCTTCGTCCTCGGCGCGCTCGCCCTGTGCGCCGCCCTCGCCTGGGCGGTCGCGGCGAGCATCACCGGCCCGCTCCGGTCGACGGTGGAGGCGGCCCGCACCATGGCGACCGGCGACTTCCGCGAGGTCGTCGAGCCGTCCGGGCACGACGAGGTCTCCGAGCTGCAGGGCGCGATGCGCGACATGGCCCAGCGGCTCGCGCGGGCGATCGCCGAGGTCCGCGGCGGCGCCGAGGCGCTCCACGCGGCCGCCGGTCAGGTCGCCTCCACGTCGCAGACGCTGGCGCAGGGCACCGGCGAGCAGGCGGCCTCCATCGAGGAGACGACCTCCTCGCTCGAGGAGATGACCGCGTCGATCACCCAGAACGGCGTGAACGGCCGCAAGACGGAGGAGATGGCGCTGCAGGGCGCGCGCGACGCGCAGGAGAGCGGGGCGGTGGTGGCGAAGACCGTCGCGGCGATGACCGCCATCTCCGAGCGCATCACCATCGTCGAGGAGATCGCGTACCAGACGAACCTCCTCGCCCTGAACGCCGCCATCGAGGCGGCGCGGGCCGGCAATCACGGGAGGGGCTTCGCCGTCGTCGCGTCCGAGGTGCGCAAGCTCGCCGAGCGGGCGCAGAAGGCCGCGAAGGAGATCGGCGACGAGGCGTCGAGCAGCGTCGCCGTGGCCGAGCGGTCCGGCGCGCTCCTCGTCGAGCTCGTGCCCGGGATCCGCAGGACCGCGGAGCTCGTGCAGGAGGTGACGGCCGCGTCGCAGGAGCAGGCGGCGGGGGTCGCGCAGATCTCGAAGGCGATGGGGCAGGTCGACGAGGTGACGCAGCGGAACGCCTCCGCGGCGGAGGAGCTCTCCTCCACGGCCGAGGAGCTCGCGACCCAGGCGGCGTCGCTCCAGGAGACGCTCGCGTTCTTCCAGGTGGCCGCCGAGTCGCCCGCCCTCGCCCCGCTCGCGCCCCTGCGTCCGCGCCCGGTGGCACGGGCTCCCGCCTCGGCGTACCCTGCGGCCACCGCGCCGCGCGGCGCCCTCCCGGCCCCCCGGGGCGCGAACGGCCGCGCGCACGGCGCCGCCGGCGAGGCGGAGTTCCGCCGCTTCTGAGCCCCACCCGGGGGGCCGCGCCCTCGCGGAATGACGCTGGACGGCGCCGGGCCGACCGGGTCCAATGCTCGGTCACCCGCGGAGGCCCATATGTTCCAGGCGATCCTGATCGAGAAGTCGGACTCGGGGCAGAGCGCGAAGGTCACCGGCCTCGACGAGGCGCTGCTCCCGGAGGGCGACGTCACCGTCCGCGTCGAGTACTCGACCGTCAACTACAAGGACGGGCTCGCCATCACCGGCAAGGGCCCCGTCATCCGGAAGTTCCCGATGGTCCCCGGGATCGACCTCGCCGGCACGGTGGAGGCGAGCTCGCGATCCCGAGTGGAAGCCGGGCGCGAAGGTCGTCCTCGACGGCTGGGGCGTCGGCGAGGGCCACTTCGGCGGGCTCGCCCAGAAGGCGCGGGTGAAGGGCGCGTGGCTCGTGCCGCTGCCCGCGGGCCTCACCACGCGCCAGGCGATGGCGATCGGGACCGCCGGCTACACCGCGATGCTCTCGATCCTCGCCCTCGAGAAGCACGGCGTCCGGCCCGGCGACGGGGACGTCCTCGTCACGGGGGCGAGCGGCGGCGTGGGAAGCGTCGCGATCGCCGTCCTCGCGAAGCTCGGGTACCGCGTCGTCGCCTCCACCGGACGGGCGGCGGAGGCCGACTACCTCCGCGGCCTCGGCGCGGTGGAGGTGATCGACCGCGGGCAGCTCTCCGCGCCCGGCAAGCCCCTCGCCAAGGAGCGCTGGGCCGGGGTGGTGGACTCGGTCGGCAGCCACACCCTCGCGAACGCCTGCGCGTCGACGAGGTATCGCGGCGCCGTCGCGGCCTGCGGGCTCGCGCAGGGGATGGACTTCCCCGCGACCGTCGCGCCGTTCATCCTGCGCGGCGTCACGCTCTACGGGATCGACAGCGTCCTGGCGCCGAGGCCGCTCCGGCTCGAGGCCTGGGCGCGCCTCGCCCGCGACCTCGACCCGGCGAAGCTCGAGGCCCTCACCCGCGAGCTCCCGCTCGCGGGCGCGATCCCGGCCGCCGTCCGAGATCCTCGCGGGGAAGATCCGCGGGCGGGTCGTCGTCGACGTGAACCGCTGACCCGGGGCGGCGTCACCGCCACGTGGCGAGCGCGGCGGGGAGGCCGAGCAGGAGCAGCACCCCGAGGAACACCGCGCCGAACGCGGACCCGAGCCGCCAGAAGGTGCCCGACGGCAGGTAGCCGCTGCCGTGGTACACGGGCGCGGGCCCGGGGGCGTAGGGCGAGATGACGCCCATGAGCCCGTGGGACATGGCGAGGACCACCGCGAAGGCCGGCGCCGGCAGCCCCGGGATCCCGAGCCCGACCGCGAGCATCACCGGCAGGACCGCGGTGGCGTGCGCGGTGGTGGTGGCGAGGGCGGTCCGCTCGTAGCCGAGGCCCAGCATGAACGCGGAGAAGGCGAGCCAGACCGCCGGGCTCTGGAAGCCCGACAGCGCCCACTCGAGCGCCTTCGTCCTCGGACGCGGAGCGCCGCGGTGGCACCCCGCCACGACCCGGATTTCCGGTTTACACCCCGTCCGCAGCGCCGCCCGACGAACGACCCGCGCGCCGGCGAACGCCGACGGCGCCGCCCTCGGCGCGTCCCGCCGGCGGCACCGTCGCGATGCGCAGCAGGCGCCCGAGGCGGGACCGCGCCGAGGGCTCGTCCGTCGGGACGAGCTTCGCGGTCTGCACCTTGAGGAGCGTCATCGGCCACCGCTGGATCGCCTGCCGTACGAAGTACCGGCGCCCGGCCTCGACCTCCATGCGGAGCACCGTGGCCCCGTCGCCCAACGGGAAGGCGAGGCGCAGCTCCCCGGGAGCGACCTCGAGCAGCCAGTACGCGTCCCGCGGCAGGTCGCCGATGCGCTCGGCGTTCGCGTAGAGCGGGAGCGTCCGCTCCCCTTCGAGCGCGTCCTCGCGGAAGACGTAGACGAGGGCCCGGCCCGGCGGCACGTCCATCGACCGGGCGCGCGCGTCGGCCTCGCGGGGGGCGCGGGGAATGGCGGCGCACCCGGCGCCGGCGAGGAGGACCGAGACGAGCGCGACGCCCCGAGCGGCCGCGCCGCGGTGTCGCGTCCGTCGCTCGCGCACCGCCGTTCCCATCCGAGCGTCGCCCGCCATTCCCACCGTCCTCCGCCCCCGCCGCGCTCCGGGGCGAAAGCTGCGTCCGCGGGCGCGAGGCGGCCCGCCCCGGCCCATGCGCGCCGCGCTGCGTTCACGGATCGTGCGGAAACGTGGTACGAGGTGAGCGCGACCCCGCGCTCGGCCGGGGTCGGCGCGCCCGCCTCCGAGCTCCCGGCGCGCGATGCCCGGGGGAGTCGGACCACGTGATCATCCCAATCGGCCTCGACGAGACCCGCATCTCACGGCTGCCGTGGGTGTCGATCGCGATCCTCGTGCTGAACGTCGTCGCCTACGTCGCGACCTCCGCGGCGAGCAACGACGAGGACGCGCGGGCGAAGTACCGCGAGGTGGTCTCGTACTGGGGCGACCACCCGTACCTCGAGCTGCCCGCGGGGATGGAGCAGCGCTTCGGGCTCACCCGGGAGTCGCTCGCGCGCGCGTCGAAGAAGCGGCCCCCGGCCATCGGCGCCCTCCCGGCGGGCGCGGGGGTCGAGCAGGCCCGGCTGGACGCGCTCTGCGAGGAGCTGTTCGAGGCGCTGGATCAGCTCCCGGTGCGCCGCTGGTCCCTCGTCCCCGCCCGCGGCGCGGCGCAGCCCGGCTGGCTCACC
Source organism: uncultured delta proteobacterium (assembly GCA_963739565.1). Classification (GTDB taxonomy): domain Bacteria; phylum Myxococcota; class Myxococcia; order Myxococcales; family Anaeromyxobacteraceae; genus Anaeromyxobacter. The sequence continues at coordinate 592,826 of CAVUBF010000005.1, forward strand.
TACCAGTTCATGCACGGGGGCCTCGGGCACCTCCTCGGGAACATGCTCGTGTTCGTCCTGGTGGTGGCGCCCTTCCTCGAGGACGCCTGGGGCCGGCCCTTCTTCCTCGCCTTCTACCTCGTGGGGGGCCTGGTCTCGGGGATGGCGCAGGCGCTCCCGATGGGCGACTCGCCCATCGCCATCCTCGGCGCCTCCGGCGCGATCTCGGCGTGCCTCGGCGCGTTCGCGCTGCGGCTCGCCCACCGCCGCGTGCGGATGTTCTACTGGTTCTTCCTGGTCGTGCGCGGCACCTTCTTCGTGCCGGCCTGGCTCTACGCGTTCTTCGGCCTCGCCATGGACCTGCTCGGGCTCAAGCTCGCGGGCACCGGCGGCAGCGGGGTCGCTTACGCCGCCCACGTCGGCGGGTTCCTCTTCGGGCTCGCGGTGGCGGTGGCGGTCCGCGCGAGCGGGCTCGAGGACCGGCTCGCCCCCGAGGGCGCCGCGCGCTGGGGCCGGACGATGTCCGCGTCGCGCGCCGAGGACGCGCTCGCGGCGGGCCGGACCTCCGACGCGCGCGCCCACCTCGAGGCCGCGCTCGAGAAGGATCCGAGCGACGAGGGCTCGATGCTCGCCCTCGCCCGGATCCACGCGAGGGCCTTCGAGCGCGAGCGCGCGACGCCACTCGTCGAGCGGCTCCTCGCCGCCCGCCTCGGCCGCAACGACGCGACCGGCGCCCGCGCGGTGCTCGCCGAGCTCGAGGCCGGGATCGAGCCGGAGCTCCTGCGCCCGACGACCGCCTACCGCGCGGCGGCGCTCGTCGCCGATCCGGTCCTCGCCGACCGCCTCGACGCCGTCGCCGCCCGGGGCGGGGGCGCCCTCGCGCCGAAGGCGCTGCTCCGCTCGGCGGAGCGCGCCCGGGCGTCGGACCCGGCCCGCGCCCGCGCGCTCGCGGAGGCAGCACGCGACGCCGACGGCGCTCCGCCGGAGCTGAGGCTCCGCGCCGACGCCTTCGCCCGGGCGTGTGCGCCCGCCGAGGAGCCCGGACCCCCCGTCGACGCGGGCGCGCGATCGTTCGCGACCGGGTACCCCGTGTCCATCGAGCTGCCTCGGGAGCCCGCGCGGCCGATCCCGGCCCGCGCCGGGCAGCCGGCGGCCGCGCCGGAGCCGCCGCCTCCGCTCGAGGTGGACGCGCCGGTCCGGCTCGTCCACTGCGCGCTCCTCGGCGCGTCCGTCCAGGGGCTCGACCTCGCCACCGAGGACGGCAAGCGCGCGGTCCTCCCACCGCGCGCCGTCGCGGCCCTCGCCGGCGCGATCGTCGCGGAGCACCCGGTCGCGGGGCGGGTGATGAAGAACGCCGTCCTCCTCGACCTGCTCCTTCACCCGCGCCCGGGCGACCGCCAGCGGACCGTGCTTCGGCTCCGCGGTCACGAGATGGCGCTCGCGGCAATCCACCCCGGCGTCGCGCCGACCGAGGCCTACGCTCGGATCGTCGAGGGGCTCCTCCGCGCGAGCGGCGCGACCGCCGTCCCCTCGCCCGACACCGTGGCGGGCCGCCCCTTCGCGCGGTTCGGCGATGCGGCGGCGTTCGAGGCCGCGGCGTGGGGCCGGAGCCTCGTCGCGTAGTCGTCGGGACGCCCTGGCTGCTGCTCGTCGGGCGGTGACACCTCCCGCGAAGGGGGCAGCGCGCTGCGGCCGGCTGCCGCATCGGGAATTCACCCGAGGCGCGCCTCCGGACTCATTCCCGCGAGAACAGGGACTTCCCCCAATATCGGCCGCCCTCCCGGTGCGCGAGACTCGGCATCGAAAGGGAGGACGTCATGGCCAAGTACACGGGCGGGATGCAGGTCGGCAGCGGCTACTACTGGAACGCGAGCAACTGGGAGGTCGAGGTCTTCGCCGAGGCCGGGAAGCTCAAGGCGGCCGCGGGGACGAGGTACGTGAAGGTCCCCTTCCCCGTGCTCTTCGTCATCGTCCCGACGCTCGGCGCGCTCTTCCTCATGTTCCTCCCGATGATCGGGTTCGCGCTCGTCGCCTACGCGATGGCGAAGAAGCTCGCGGGCGCCTTCACGCAGGGCGCGACGGAGCTCGCCGCGACCGTGCAGCCCGGCCAGTTCGCCGCGGGCTCGGCGTACTTCACCGGCAAGCCGGAGGAGAAGAAGGAAGGCTCCCCCGAGGCGGCGAAGGGATCGGAGCTCGAGAAGCTCGAGCGCGAGATCGCCGAGCGCAAGGCCGAGAAGAAGTAGCTCGGCCCCGAGGGCCAGCGACGTGGGCGGGGCCGGGATCTCCCGGCCCCGTTCGCGTTTCATCGTCGTCTCCGGGGGTGGTGCGGTGGGCCGGTTTCGTGCCGGACCCGCGCCGGGGTATGGTGGCGCGTCCGTGCACTCGAAGCTCGCTCCTGTCTGGGTCGACTACCGGTCCCGCCTCGCGCTCCTCCTCGCGGCGGTGGTGGGGCTGGTCCTGTGGGTGGACGGGGTCGACGCCCCGCTGCGGGAGCTCCTCGGGAGCGAGGCGGCCGTCGACGTCCTCGCGGCCGCCTGGCTGACCGCGACCGCGGCGGCGCTCATCCGGTACGCCGCGTTCCGATGCCCGTACTGCGGCGAGTGCTTCCACTGGACGCTGTGGGTCGCGAACCCCATCGCGAGCCGGTGCCTGCACTGCGGCTTCGAGAAGTGGCGCGATCCCGACGCCGGGCGCGCGCTCTCGCCTCGCTGAGGCGCGGCCCCACGCCGCCCGATCGATGCCGCGCTCGGGCCCGGCGCCGTCTGGCTTCACCGCGTTCGTCTTCTAGCCTCCGCTCCACCGACCGGTCACCGCGTCGGCCGGCCGGCCGTCCGCGCCGCCGATCGCCGGGCGGCCGCGTGCGCCAGCGCGACGTGGCGCGCCCCGGTCGGGGAGGCTTCGCGCAGCCCCTTGCCCGCGGCGCCGGCCGGGGGTACACCGCGAGTATCAGAGCACCTCATCGACTCGACCCCAGGGAGAGACCATGGCGAAGGCTCAGCGCGCGCAGACCCCGGCCCCCACCTCGAAGAAGAGCGCCGAGGCCGGGACGAGCGCCCCAGCGACCGGGACGGACCGCGTGGCCGCGCGTGCGTACGAGATCTGGAAGGAGAGCGGCTGCCCGAACGGCAAGGACCGGGAGCACTGGTTCCAGGCGGAGCGGGAGCTCCGCGGCGGCGCGGCCCGGCGCTGAGGCGGGACGGCGCGCCCTCGAAGGCCGCCGACTGACGCCCTTCGATGCGACCTACCGGAGAAGCTGCTCAATCCGGTCGGGGTCCGCAGGCTTCGCGACGTGCGCGTCGAAGCCGGCGTCGGTCGCCCGTGCGACGTCCTCCGGTTGCGCGTAGCCGCTCACGGCGACGAGCCGGACCCGTGGTCCGGCGAATGCGCGGATCTGGCGAGCGACCTCGTACCCGTCGGTTCCCGGCAGGCCGATGTCGCAGAGGACGACGTCCGGGAGCCGCGAGCGCGTCTTCGCGAGCGCCGTCACGGCGTCGTATGCGACGTCGGCTTCGTTTCCCATCAAACGGACGAGCTGGGCGAGCGAGTCGGCGGCGTCGCGATTGTCGTCCACGATCAGGACGCGGCGCGCGGTCTCGGATTGTTCGCGCGGGCGGCCCGCTCGATCCTGCTCGTGTTCCACCGGCGCCAGCGGGAGATCGACCGAGAACGTCGTGCCCATGCCCTTGCCGGCGCTGTCCGCCCGCACGGACCCGCCGTGGAGCTCCACGATCCCCTTCACGAGCGCGAGGCCGAGCCCGAGCCCTCCTTCGGTGCGCGCGAGGGAGGTGTCGGCCTGGACGAAGGGCTCGAAGATGGTCCTCAGCAGCCGGGGATCGATGCCCGCACCGGTGTCTCGGACCCGGAGCCGCGCCGTACCCGCTGCGATCTCGAGCGACAGCGCCACCTCCTGGCCCGGGCGCGTGAACTTCGCCGCGTTGTGCAGCAGGTTCCCGATCACCTGGGCCACGCGCGTGGGATCCGCGCGGACCCACACCCGCTCGCGCGGCACCACGACGCGGTACGCGACGCCGCGCTCCTCGATGACCGGCCGGAAGTCGTCGCCCGTCCGCATGACGAGCTCGCGCAGGTCGATCCGTTCCGGCCGCAGCTGGATCTTGCCGCGCGCGATCCGGGTGACGTCGAGGAGGTCGTCCACGAGGCGCGTCAGGTGCGCGGCCTGCCGGTCTATGACCTGGATCGCGAGCTCGGCCTGCGCCGGGTCGTGGGAGCGGCGGAGGAGGAACACGGAGTTGCGGATCGGCGCGAGGGGGTTGCGCAGCTCGTGCGAGAGCATGCCGAGGAACTCGTCCTTGCGCCGGTCGGCCTCGCGCAGCCGCTCGTTCGCCTCCCGGAGCCCCTCCACCGCGTGCCTGTGGTCGGTGACGTCGGCCACGTACCCGTGCCAGAGGATGCTCCCGTCGGGCTCGCGCGAGGGGATCGACGCCCCCTGCATCCAGCGCATCCCCTTGGTCGGGTGGTCGTAGCGGAAGATCGCGCGCCACGGCTTCATCGTCCGCCCGGACTCGGCGATCGCGTGCTGGACCTGGGGGAGGTCGTCGGGGTGCGTCCGGGCGAGGGCGGGGCTCATGTCTCGAGCCAGCTCGTCCGCCGCGAAGCCGTACAGGTCCCTGATGGCCGGCGAGCTGAACGGGAGGCAGGTGGTCCCGTCGGGACGGAGCCGGAACGAGCAGACGACCCCCGGGGCGCTCTCGGCGACCTTCGCGAGCTGGTCCTTGAGCGCGAGCTGCTCGTGCAGGATCTGCTCCGCGCGCTTGCGTTCCTCGATGTCCATCGCCGCGCCGACGAGCCGCACGACCCGGCCACCGCTCAACTCCGGCGCGACACGGCCCAGGAACCACCTGAAGCTCCCGTCCGCCGCACGGTACCGAAGCTCGGCCTCCTGCGGCGCGAGCAGCATCAGCACGCGTGCCCTGCACTCCCGGGCGGCGGCGAGGTCGTCCGGGTGCAGCACGCGCTCCCACCCCACCCTCCTCGTCTCGGCGAGGTCGAGCCCCGAGTAGCCCACCCAGGCCGGGTTCACGTACTCGGGCTGGCCATCGGGCCCGAGCACGCAGACGATCTGCGGCATCGCGTTCGCCAGCAACCGGAGCCGGTGCTCGCTCTCGCGCAGGGCCTCCTCGGACCGCTTCCGCTGCGTGATGTCGCGGACGACCGCAATCAGGCGGTCGCAACCGTCCGCCGAGACCCGCTTCAGGTTCACCTCGACCCACAACGGCCGCCCGGTCCAGGTCTTCGCCCGCCACTCGAACAGCTGCGCCTTCCCTTCAGAGGCCGCCTGGATCAACGCGTGCGCCTCGCTCGCAGCGTAGGGCGGCTCACCGAGACTCAGCCCCTCGACGCCGCAGGAGCGGATGACGTCGCGCGTCGTCTCGAACATCTCCTCGGCGGTGCGGTTCACGTCGAGGACCACCCCCGTCACCGGATCGTGAACGAAGATCGCGTCGTTCACGACGTCGAACACGGAGCCGCACGCGGGATCGGCGTACGGACGTCGCTGCCTGAGTCCGGGCTCCCCGCCGGACGGCGCGTCCACCTCGCGCGCCGTGATGAGCAGGCCGGCGCCGCCCTCCATCGGGACGGGATCGATGCCGCCCTCCCACCACACGTCGCGGCCGTGGACCCGCCGTGCATGTCGCGGAAGCTCGACGTGATGCCCTGCCGTCGCGCGCGCGTGCAGCGCGATCGCCGTCTCGCGCAGCTCGGGGAACAGGTCGAGGGCTTCCACGCCGATGACGTCGTCGGCGGTGCACCCCGTGGACCGGAGCCACTCCGAGTTCACGCGCACGACGCTGCCGTCGGGGGCGACGAGGCACCGCGCCGCGCCAGCCTCCTCGAAGAGAAGCTCGAGGAGCGGGCTCGTCCAGGATGCATGGGTGGTGGGCATCGCGCGGTGAAGGCGCGGAGCTAACGGGACCGGGGGAGCCGCGCACGCGTTTCCCCGGTGCTCGCGGGATGGTGCACGGGCCACGCGACATGCGCTCGGTGGCCGCCAGCGGTCACGCACCCCGGTCGGGGGAGTCTCTGCCGCGCGAGACGGTGGCCCTCGCGACGGTCGGCGGCGGCGCAGCGCCACGAGCGCGCCGGCGGGCGGCCGCTCGCTCGTGCGAGGTGCGGGCCGCGCAATCGAGCAGCGGCTGCGCGGGAGACCGTCACCGAGGCGCCTCGCACTCCGCGTGACTGCATGCCGGCGCGCGTTTCCGGGCCTGGGCCCGGTCCGGCACGCACCGTGCTTCGTTCCGTCGACTGGATCGATGGGGACGAGCGAGCGTGCGGACCGGTGCCCGCGCAGGCCGAGCCCCTCCAACCTGATCGGAGCAGGCGATGGCGGACCCGACCCTCACAGAAGTCGCGAAGCAGCTCACCGACACCCAGAACGCCCTCAACATCGTGTGGACGATGGTCGCGGGCTTCCTCGTCATGTTCATGCAGGCAGGGTTCGCGCTCGTCGAGACCGGCCTCACGCGCGCCAAGAACGCGGCGCACACGATGGCGATGAACTTTCTCGTCTACTCGATCGGCATCATCGGGTTCTTCCTCGTCGGCTTCGGCCTCCAGATGGGCGGCGTCGGCGCGGTGTTCGGCGGCGAGCCAATCCTCTCCCACGAGCTCACGGTCACGCTGTTCGGAAAGCCGTTCGGCCTCTTCGGCCTGACCGGGTTCGGGCTCCACCCGCTCTCGCTCTTCACCTCGGGGGTGGCGACGACCTTCCTGTTCCAGATGGTGTTCATGGACACGGCGGCGACGATCCCGACGGGCGCCGCCGCCGAGCGCTGGAAGTTCTCGTCCTTCGTGATCTTCAGCTTCGTGATCTCGACGGTCATCTACCCGATCTTCGCGAACTGGGTCTGGGGCAGCGGGTGGCTCTCGCAGCTCGGCGCGAACTTCGGCCTCGGGCACGGGCACGTCGACTTCGCCGGGAGCTCGGTGGTCCACATGTGCGGCGGCGTCATCGCCCTCGTCATCGCCCGGATGATCGGACCGCGCGCCGGCAAGTACGGACCCGACGGGACCGTCCACCCCCATCGCGCCGCACTCGATCCCCCAGGTCATGCTCGGGACGTTCATCCTCGCGTTCGGCTGGTTCGGCTTCAACGCGGGCTCGACGCTCTCCGGGATGGACACTCGCCTCGCGGTGGTGGCAGTCAACACGATGATCGCGAGCGCGACCGGAGCGTTCGCCGCGTTCGTGGTCTCGAAGGCGAAGTGGGGGAAGCCCGATCCATCCTGGCTCGCGAACGGCATGCTCGCGGGGCTCGTGGCGATCACCGCCCCGTGCGCCTTCGTGTCCGCGTGGGCGGCCGCGCTCATCGGCGCCATCGCGGGGGTGCTCGTGATCTACGCGGCGCTGTTCATCGACCTTCGCCTCCGGATCGACGACCCCGTCGGCGCGATCGCGGTCCATGGCGTGAACGGCGCGTGGGGGATCCTGTCGCTCGGGCTGTTCGCGAACGGCAGCTACGGCCAGGGGCTCAACGGGATCGCCCGCGGCGTCACCGGGCTCTTCTACGGAGATCCCGGCCAGCTCGCCGCCGAGTGCATCGGGCTCCTCGCGAACGTCGCCTACGTCGGGAGCGTCGCCGCCCTCGCCTTCTGGGGGATCGGCAAGCTCGTCGGCAACCGCGTCTCCGTTCAGGCCGAGGTCGAGGGGCTCGACCTCCCGGAGATGGGGGTCCACGGCTACAGCGCCGACCCGGGCCCGATGCCGGCGCCGCAGGCGAAAGGCGGCCCGCCGCGCGCGGAGCGCCCGGGTCTCCCGACCCTCTCTCCCGCGCCGCACGCCGGTCGCTGACCGGAAGCATTGGCGTCCGCGCGTCGAGGGTCGAGCGCGTTCGCCCGGGGCGCCACCGCCGCGCAGACTGGGCGCGGCGGCGGGCGCCCTGCCTCGAGCCCTGAATTCGGGTGGATCCGGGCGCCACTCCTGCGGCGCCACGCCGCATCGGGAATTCACCCGAGGCGATCTCGGGACTCATACCTGCGAAACCCGGGCCTCCTCCCAATACCGGCCGCGCTCCGGGCCTGCGAGACTCAGCATCGAAAGGGAGGACGCGATGGCCAAGTACACGGGCGGAATGCAGGTCGGTGGCGGTTACTACTGGAACGCGAGGGCCTGGGAGGTCGAGGTCGTCTCGAACGAGGGCGGCCGGCTCAAGGGCGGCTCCACCGCCAGCTACGTGAAGGTCCCCTTCCCCGTCCTGTTCGTCATCATCCCGACGCTGGGCGCCGCCTTCCTCATGTTCCTCCCGCTCATCGGCTTCGGGCTCGTCGCGTACGCGCTCGCGAAGAAGCTCGCGGGCAGCCTGACCCGGGGCGCGACCGAGCTCGCCGCCACCGTCGAGCCCGGGAAGTTCGCCGCCGGCTCGGCCTACTTCACCGGGAAGCCCGAGGACAAGAAGGAGGGCGCGACCGAGGCCCCGAAGAGCTCCGAGCTCGACAAGCTCGAGCGCGAGATCGCCGAGCGCAAGGGCGAGCAGAAGTAGCGGCTGCGACAGGCCAGCGCTTCCGCGGGGCCGGGGATCTCCCGGCCCCGCTCGCGTTGGATCGGCTGAGCGTCGCGCGTCGCCACCGGCGGGTGCGAGGTGCTGGTGGAGTGGTAAGGAGCGCACCGCTCACGGCCGCGGCCGCCGCGCGACGAGCTCGACCTCGATACGCGCGCCGAGCGGCAGCGAGGCGACCCCCACGGTCGTGCGCGCGGGGAACGGCCGCGAGAACTGTCGCTCGTAGACCGCGTTCATCGCGGCGAAGTCCGCCATGTCGACGAGGTAGACGTTCACCTTCACGACGTCGTCCGGCGTCAGACCCGCCGCGGCGAGCACGCCGAAGAGGTTCGCGAAGCACCGCTCCGCCTGGGCGCCGATGCCGCCCGCGACGAGCCTGCCGGTCGCCGGGTCGAGCGGCGTCTGGCCGGAGAGGTAGACGGTGTCGCCCGCCTCGACGGCGTGGGAGTACGGACCGACCGCGACCGCGTCGGGCGCGCTGAACGCTTTCCTGGGCACGTGCCACTCCTTGCGTCGGGCCTTGTTCCTTCCCCGCGCCGCGATTCGAATCGGGCTACGCCTTCTTCACGAACTCCGACTTGAGCCCCATCGCGCCGATCCCGTCGATCTTGCAGTCGATGTCGTGATCGCCGTCGACGAGGCGGATGTTGCGCACCTTGGTCCCGACCTTCACGACCGACGACGACCCGCGGATCTTGAGGTCCTTGATGACGGTGACCGAGTCCCCGTCGGCGAGCGGCGCGCCGAACGCGTCGCGGACCACGCGCGCCTGCTCCTCCGGCGCGGCGACCGCCGCCGCGGCGGTCGACCACTCGTGGGCGCACTCGGGGCAGACGAGGAGGTTCCCGTCCTCGTAGGCGAGGGTGGACTGGCACTTCGGGCAACTGGGCAGGACGCTCATGGCGCGCGCTTCTACCCCGCGCGGCGCCTCGGGTTCAACCGGCGTCGCCGCCCCCGCGGCCCGGCGCACCAGGCCGGACCGCGGGGGACCGCTGTTTACCCGGCGTCCGTGAACGTCGGCGCGGAGAGCCCCGCGTTCCGCTCGCGGTCGAGCCGCTCGATGAGCTCCCGCGTGGACTTCTCGAGCTCGTCGCGCGTGACGAAGCCCGACCCCTCGCCGTTCACGAGGTCCATCTTCGCCCGGGTGGGATCGGATGGCGCGTCGCCCTTCGCCTCCCAGCTCGTCGCCTGCCGTGCAGACGCCGTCGCCCCGTCCACCTGCTCGACCGCTCGCGCCGACCCGACAGAGATCAGCATCGCAGCGCCACCCGCCATCACCATCTTCCAGCTCCGCATCGTGTCTTCCCTTCGTTGGGGCCGCCCGACGTCGCCGCGCGGCCGTTCACGCGAGACAACGCCGGCAGCGGTGAACCGTTCCACGGACCGCTGCGGGCGAGTGGATCACGCATGGCCGGCGCCTCCGCCGGCGACGACCGCGAGGAAGGTGGTGGGCCGCCGCGACACCGCGGCGCGCAGGCACCGCAGATAGGTCGGCAGTCCCCAGAGCCGGACGATGGTGAACGCGTGCTTCAGGAGGTCTCTGCTGGTGATCAGCCCTCTCATGACGGGTCCTCGTGGTTCGGGTTCACCGCGGCGAACGCCAGCCCCGGCGTCACCGTTCCCCCGTGATCGCGTGGAACGGTTTCGCCCGCGACGGCGTTGGGAGCGGTGACACGGGCGGACGCCCTCGCGGGGGCACTCCCGCCGTTCGAGGCCCATGAACGAGGTCCAGTCGCTACAGATGCCATCGATGGTGTTCAGGACGCGGAGTCGCGGGGACGTGCCCGGGGGCGTCGAGGACACCCTCGCCCACGCCGACGCGCTGTACACCCTCGCGCGGTACCTCACGCGTGATCCGAGCGAAGCCGAGGACCTCGTCCAGGAGACCTACCTTCGCGCGCTCCGGGGCTGGCACGAGTTCGCGCCCGGGACGAACCTGAAGGCCTGGCTGTTCCGCATCCTCCGCAACGCGTTCATCAGCCGCTACCGCCAGGGGCTGCGCCACCCCTCGCCGGAACCCTACGACACGACCGAGCCATCGCCCGAGGAGGCGCCCGCCCAGGTCTCGTCGGCTGGGACGCTCGCACCGGAGCAGCTTCGACGCGTGCTCTCCGGCGAGATCGAGGCGGCGCTCCGGTCGCTGTCGGAGGACGCACGCACCGTCATCCTGCTCGACGTGGAGGGCCTGACGGAGAGCGAGACGGCCATGGTGGTCGGCTGTGCCGTCGGGACCGTGAAGTCCCGGCTGAACCGCGCGCGCGCGGCGCTCCGCTCCAAGCTCGCCGACTACGCAGAACGGGACGAGTCATGAACTGCGAAGAGGTCCGAACCCACCTGCACGACTTCGTGAGGCGCCGCCTCGATCCCGACCTTCGTGGCGGCGTCGGCGAGCACCTCGAGAGCTGCGAGCCGTGCATGAGCGCCGAGCGGACGGAGCACGCCCTCGACGAGCTGCTCGAGCAACGCCTCCCGCGCTTCGCTGCGCCAGCCACTTTGAAGCGGCGGCTCGGGCTGCTCGCGGGGCGACCGGAGCCGGCGCGGGCCGAGTCGACGCGATGGACGCGCATCCTCGCCCCGGCGATGGCCGCGGGGCTCGCGCTGGGCATCGGCGGCCTCCTCCTGCAGGGGGGCTCGCACCGGAGCGGCGAGCTCGCCAGCCTGACCTCGGAGGTCGTGAACGATCACCTGCGCGTGCTCGCGAGCCAGCACCCGCTCGACGTCGAGAGCGGCGGGAGCCACCAGGTGAAGCCCTGGTACGAGGGCAAGCTCGACTTCGCGCCCGTCGTCCCGGCGCCGGAAGGCGACGAGCTCCGGCTGCGCGGCGGATCGGTCGGCTACGTCTTCGACCGGAAGGCGGCGGTGCTGGTCTACGGGCTGCGCCTCCACGTCGTGACACTGCTCGTGTTCCGCGCCGAAGGGCTCGACTGGCCGTCGGCCGGCGACCTTCAGGTCGGGCCGGTGCGCGGCAGCGAGCGATCGGCGCGGGGCTTCAACGTGGTGCTCTGGCGGAGCGGAGGGCTCGCGTACGCGCTCGTGTCGGACGTGAGCCCGGTGGAGCTGGGCGAGGTCGCCGCCCGGTTCGCCGCGGCGACCGCCGAGCCGCGCGGCCCGTGATCGGCCAACGACGAGGTACGTGATGCTCAGGACCTTGTGCTCGGTCGTACTTCTCGCGGCCTCCCTGCCCTCCGGAGGGCAGGCGCACGCGAGTTCCACCCGGTGGACGGCGGACCGCGACAGGAGTCGCATCACCGTCCACGTGCTCAAGCGGGGCCTCCTCTCCGGCGTGGCGCACGATCACCACTTCGTCGCCGGCACGTGGCGCGCGACGGCCACGCTGGACGGGGGCGGCGCCGGGGAAGCACGGGTCGAGGTGGTCATCGCCGCCGACTCGCTCCGGGATCAGCAGGCGGCGCTCTCGGCAGGGGATCGGGCGAAGGTCGATCGGCAGGCGGCCGGTTCGGACGTCCTGGACGCGCGCCGGTACCCCGAGATCCGGTTCCTGTCGAAGGGGCTGGACATGGAGCCGGGGACGTCGCTCCAGGCCGAGGGAGGGCTCCGAGGCACGCTCGTCGGCACGCTGTCGCTGCATGGCCGGGATCGCCCGGTGTCCGTTCCGGTCACCGCGAGCAGGGAGGGAGACGCGTGGCGGGCCCGCGGCGCCATCACCTTCAAGCAGAGCGACTTCGGGATCCACCCCTACAGCGCCGCCCTCGGCACGATCGCGGTACACGACGAGGTGAAGCTCGAGTACGACCTCGTGCTGGTGGCGCCGGCGTCGTGAACCGATCCGATCGATCAGCCCTCGCGCTCGACAAGCTCCGCGAGCGCGGCGAGGTCCGGGACGACGAGGTCGGCCGGCCCCGGGCGTCGGTGGGGCCGCTCGACGTACACGGTGGTGAGCCCCAGGCGCCGCGCCACCGCGAGGTCGTAGTCGGCGAAGGCGGCGACGTGCCACCAGCGCGGCCCGAAGCGCGCCCCCGCTGCGCGCGCGGCGTGCTCCCAGACCCGGGGGTCCGGCTTGTAGCAGCCGATCTCCTCGGCGCACCACCAGTGTGTGAGCCGGAATCCGAGCTGGGACTGTACCTGCTCGCCATGGGCACGATCGGAGTTCGTCATCGCGCCGCAGGGCGCGGCGCGGAGCAGTCGCTCGAGGGCGCGCGCCGAGTCCGGGAAGAGCGGCCAACGGCCTGCCTCGGCGCCGATGCGGGCCGCCGCCGCGGGCGCGACGCCGGCGACCTCCACGAGGCTCTCGGCGACAATCTCCCGGTAGCGCCTGCAGGGGCTCGCTTGCTCGAGCCGCCCTTGCGCGTCGACGACCGCGTCGAACCGAGCCTCGGAGAGCGCCCCTCCGGCCGCGACCACGGCCTCGCGGGTGCCGCGGCGCCAGTCGAGTAGGGTCCCGAAGACGTCGAAGGTGAGGAGGGTGGGGCGCGCCATTCCACCCATCGTACCTCGCTCGAGATCCCGCCATGCCCCCGCTCGAAGCCCGAGCAACCATTCCGCGCCTCGGGGCGAGTCCCGGCGGGCGCGAGCTCAGAGGCGCGTCGCCACGTAGGTCCCCTCGTGTCGTCCGCCCACGCCGCTTGCACAGGCGAGCGAAGATGCAACGGTCACGCGGGCGCTGCGGTGGCGCGAGAGGGTGGCGAGGAACCGGTCCCAGGCGGGCGCCTGGGGGAGCGTTGCGGTCGCGGTGAAGTCCCCATCCACCGGCGCCTCGAACTCGAGGGCGGTGCGCTGGATGACGACGCGGGCCGCGATGCCGCGGTCCTGGAGCTGGAGGTGGAGGAGCACCCAGCCGGACAGGATGGCGACCGCGGACAGGCTGCCGCCGAAGACGGTGCCGGTGTGGTTCAGGTTCGGCGCCAGCGGCGCCGAGACCCGGACCGAGTCGCCGTCGTACCACTCGATCCGCGCGCGGAGGCTCGCCGTGATCGGGATGTGCTGGTGGACGTAGGCAGTGATCTCGTCGAGGGTCATCACGGGACCGGAAGTGCGCCTGCACTATAATGGTTCACCGGAAGCCCCGCCTGCGGGCGACCACGCGCCGAGCGTCAGCGCCTCGACGGCGCGACCGCGGAATGGCTCGGACCGTCGGATTCGAGCGACCACCTCGGCGGTTTCGGGTTCGCCGCAGGGGCGCCGAGCCGGCACGGTACCACCGCCTCACCTGGGCTCGCCGCCCCCGCGGGCCGGCGCCACCAGGCCGGACCGCGGGGGACGCTGTTCACCCGGCGTCCGTGAACGTCGGCGCGGAGAGCCCCGCGTTCCGCTCGCGGTCGAGCCGCTCGATGAGCTCCCGCGTGGACTTCTCGAGCTCGTCGCGCGTGACGAAGCCCGACCCCTCGCCGTTCACGAGGTCCATCTTCGCCCGGGCGGGATCGGACTGCGCGTCGCCCTTCGCCTCCCAGCTCGTCGCCTGCCGTGCAGACGCCGTCGCCCCGTCCACCTGCTCGACCGCTCGCGCCGACCCGACAGAGATCAGCATCGCAGCGCCACCCGCCATCATCTTCCAGCTCCGCATCGTGTTCTCCCTTCGTTGGGGCCGCCCGACGTCGCCGCGCGGCCGTTCACGCGAAGACAACGCCGGCGGCGATGAACCGTTCCACGGGAGTCCAGACATGTCCGACCCGACGACGCCCCTCGCCCTCGATGCCGCCACGGTCCCCCCGCGCGCCAGGGCCTCGAGCTACCCGCCCCAGCTCGCCGCGCGGATCGCCGGCCGGGAGAAGAGACCGCTCGGGGACCGCTTCGGGCTGACGGCCTTCGGAGGTGCGCAACCCGCCGGCGGCTGCGCACCCCGCGCCGTCGCAGCGCGACGTCACCTACCTCGAGGTCGGGAACCGCGTGCAGGGGGACAGTATCCGGGCGACGACCTGAAGGCGGCGACGGCGCCGGACGGAACCTGGCGCTTCACACGGAAGGACGGGACGCCCTACTGAGCGGTCGTGAGGGCTGGGGAGCGAACGACGGGCTCCACTCCAGGTCACGGGGTCGAGTGGATCACGCCTGGCCGGCGGCCCCGCCGGCGACGACCGCGAGGAAGGTGGTGGGGCGCCGCGACGCCGCGGCGCGCAGGCAGCGCAGATAGGTCGGCAGGCCCCAGAGCCGCACGATGGTGAACGCGTGCTTCAGGAGGTCTCTGCCGGTGATCAGCCCTCTCATGACGGGTCCTCGTGATTCGGGTCCTCACCCCGTCAAACGCCAGCCCCGGCGTCGCGGTTCCGCCGTGATCGCGTGGAACGGTTTCGCCCGCGACGGCGTTGGGAGCTGGCGCCTCCGCCGTTCACGGCGCGAACGAGCCCACGAACGCGTCCTGGGGACCCGGCGCGGTCGTCGCGTGGCCGTCCCCGAGATCCGCCGTCCCTCCGTACGCGCCGAAGACGACGAGCTGACCCGCGGGCGTCCCGAGCAGCCCCGAACCGCGCGTGCTGCAGGACGCATCGACTGGCCGCTCCCATCGGCGCTGCAGGGCGGAGTCGTAGACCCACAGGTGATCGCAGCCGCCGCGCGTCAGGACCCCCACCGCACCACCCTGGAGCGCCGTGACGAGCGCTTGCCCGTCCTCGAGGTTCCGCGCGGATCGCGGCTGGCCCGCGGCGTCCATGGTGATCAGCGTCGGGGTTCCCCAGGCGCCGCCGAGGTCTCGCCCGGCCCAGGTCACGTTCCCGGTCGCGAACCCCGCGATCGCGGTCGCCCCGTCGTCGAGCACCGCCGCGTCCTCGAGCACGAACCGGTCGGGGAGGTCGCGGGTCCACGCCAGGCTGCCATCGGAGCGGTACCTCGTCACGTGCGGCGCCCGATCGACGTACACGGGGGGCGGCCGGTTCGCCGCGATGACGAAGCCGCCGTCGGGGGTCGGCCGCATGACATCGGCGTACTCCCCGTCGCGATCCCAGCGACGCGCTCCGTCCTCGCCGTACGCGTAGAGGAAGATCCCGGGCGGCGCGGTCCGCACCAGCGCGACGAGCGTTCCGTCCGTCGTGACCACCGCCCGATCTCGTCCGAAGTGCACGGCGCGCAGGAGCTGGCCCGTGGAGTCGAGCGCGAACCGGCCGCCCTCCCCGGCCGCGCGCGTCTCGAAGCCGGGGAGCGTGGCGCAGTTGCTCACGAGGTCGATGTAGATGGTCCCTCCCGGCGCCACGCCGAGGACGTCGCCGATGGTTTCGCAGCCGGGCCCGCCGATGGTGCGCGACCAGCGCTGCCTCCCGGTCGCGTCGATGAGCCGCAGGGTGAACATGTACTGGCCCGGCCCCGGCCCCTCGTGGAACCCCAGCACGAGGTTTCCGGACCCGTCGGAGGCGGCGGTGATGGCGCCGCCCTCCTGCGGCGCGCCGGCGCCGTACGACCACAGCGTCCGACCCGCGGCGGGCGGCGGCGAGGGCGGGGAGCCCGGCTGCGAGGGTTGATTGGACGGAGGGCTCGTCGGCGCCGACGGAGCCGGGTTCCCAGGGGGATTCGAGGGCGACGCCGGCGGCTGCGGACTCGCGGTCGGCGGGGTCGTCGTGTCCGGCGGAGGCGCGGGCGCGGGCGCAGGCGAGGGCCCGCCGCTGCCGCAGCCGGTGGCGAGGAGGATCGAGGAAGAGAGAACCAGGGCGCTGACGGCGCCGACCAGGGCGCGGGCCTTCATGGCTCGACGCTGTGCACGCGGACCCCCGCGTGGCTACGCGCCAGCCATGAGAAGAGGCGCCCTCGGTGAACGCAAGAGGCCGATGGCCGGGTGGGTCCCCCGCTCCACGTGCTGATGCACACCCGGGACGTGCGTGATTGTGCCTGCGACGCGTCGCCGCGGCCGCCTTGCGGAGCGACGCGATGCCTCGCCCCAGACGGTCGGTCCGGTCTACCATCGGCTCGGGGGCGGCGAGTCGCTGCCGAGGGGGCAATGGTTGGCATTCTCGTTCCGGCGCGTGGTGGCGCCACTCGGCGTTTCGATTGTCGCAGCGCTCTCCGCCGGCTGCGGCACCGCCCCCGCGCCCTGTCTCCCGGCGCTCGACGTGTGCAACGGCGTCGATGACGACTGCGACGGCATCGCCGACGAGGGGTTCTCCACCGGAGCGGCGTGCAGCGTCGGGCTCGGGGCCTGCCGCGGCGAGGGGCACCTCGCGTGCGCCGCGAACGCGCTGAGCGCCGTGTGCGACGCCGCCGCCGGGACGCCCGCTGCCGAGACCTGCAACGGGGTCGACGACGACTGCGACGGCTCGGTCGACGAGCAGCTCCCCGGCTGCTGCGCGCCGGGCGAGACGCGGCCCTGCGGCGCGGTCGCCGATGTCGGCGTCTGCCGGGCGGGTGCGGAGAAGTGCAGCGCCGAGCACGGCTGGAGCGGCGCGTGCCTCGACGTCACGGGGGTGGCGGTCGTGTTTCCCGGCGCGCGCGACGAGCGGTGCAACGGCGAGGACGACGACTGCGACGGCGCGACGGACGAGGGGTTCGCGGCGGGCGAGAGCTGCAGCGCGGGGACCGGCGCCTGCTTCGCGGCCGGACACCTCGCCTGCCTCGAGGACGGCTCGGCCGCGGCCTGCGACGCGGTCGCCGCGCCGCCCGTGGCGGAGAGCTGCAACGGAGTGGACGACGACTGCGACGACGCCGTCGACGAGGACGGCGCGGCCGGCTGCACGGAACGGTGGATCGACGGCGACGGGGACGGGTACGGGAGCGGGGCTGCCCGTTGCCTGTGCGTCCCCGGCGGTGGGTACGTCGCGACGCTGGGCGGCGACTGCGACGACCGCGCAGGCCAGGAGGCGGTCCACCCGGGCGCGCTCGAGCTGTGCAACGGGATCGATGACGACTGCGACGGCTCGGTCGACGAGGGCTATGACGTGGGGACGTCGTGCAGCGCGGGCCTGGGCGCCTGCCTGCGCGGCGCGCTCACGCGCTGCACGGCGGACGGGACCGGCACCTCCTGCCCGGCGGTCGCGGGCGAAGCCGCCCCGGAGACCTGCAACGGGGTCGACGACGACTGCGATGGCGCGAGCGACGAGGGCAGCGACGCCGAGCTGTGCGGCTCGGGGGCCCACACCACCTCCGCCACGTGCAGCGCCGGCGCGTGCCTGCTCTCCTGCGAGGCGGGCTGGTACGACGAGGACGCGCTCGCGGCGGACGGCTGCGAGTGCCAGCAGGACACGCTCGACGTCGCCGGCCAGGCGAACGACTGCGCCGCACCGCTCGACCTCGGCGCGCTGCTGCCGGGCCAGCAGCTCTCGCGCGCAGGCAACGTCGTCCCCGCGGGTGACCAGGACTGGTTCGTCTTCACCGCGAGCCCCGCGGCGGTGGGGAAGAACGGGGAGTGGTGGATCTGCGTGCGGCTCGATCCGGCCTACCCCACCTGGAACGGGCTCCTCGTCGCCGGCAGCGGCACCACGCCCGCTCCGAAGTGCGGGGACCACGGCTACAGCGGCGGCGGCGGCTGCTTCAACAACCCCGACGGCCAGGTCCGCTACTACTACGTGATCGTCGACCGGCCCTGGAGCGCGCCCCTCCCCTGCACGACCGACGGCGTGCGGCGGAGCTCGCAGTACGTGCTGCAGGTGAAGGGCTACACGACCGACCCCACGCGGGCGAGCCCGTATGTCTGGTGACGCCATGATCGCGACGGCGCTGCCGCGGCACAGGGGCGGGAGGAGCGGCTGGACGCGCGCGGCGCTCGTCGCAGCGCTCGCGGTCGTCGCCTGCCAGCGCGCGCCACGGCTCGCGGACGGGTTGCCGGCGGCCGTCTCGTGCACGAGCTGCCACGGCGGGGAGAACGCCGCGCCGCCCGGCGCGTGCCGAGGCTCGGCGGCGCCGACCGACGTCGGCGTCGGAGCCCACCAGCTGCACGTCCGCGGCGGCCCGATCCGCGCGGGGCTCGATTGCGGCGCGTGCCACCCCGTCCCCGCGACCGTCGACGCGCCGGGCCACGTCGACGGGCTGCCCGCGACGGTGCTCTTCGGCGCGCTCGCCGCCACCGGGAGCACGACCACGGCCGGACCGCGGTGGGACCGCGACGCCGTCACCTGCGCGGGCGTCTACTGCCACGGCGTCACCCTCTCCGGCGGCTCGGCAACCGCCGCGCCGCGCTGGACCTACGCGGTCGAGCCCGATCCCTCGCGCCCGGGGATCTGCGGGACGTGCCACGGGGCGCCGCCGCCTCCGCCGCACCCGGCCAACGCCGCCTGCGGGCTGTGCCACGCGAAGACGGTGAAGCCGGACGGGACGATCGACCTCGCGGGCGGCCGTCACGTGAACGGGGAGAAGGACCTCGACGCGGACCCCGCCGCGCCCTGCGGCGCGTGCCACCCCGTGCCCGGCACGAGCGGCGCCCACGCGGCGCACCACGGCCTCGACCGCGCGGCGCCCGAGGCCACCTACGGCGACCTGCGGCTCGCCGCCGAGTACGCGACCACCGCGGTCTACGCGTTCGGCTGTGGCGAGTGCCACCCGCTCGACCCCGCCGCCCACCTCGACGGCCTGCTCGAGGTCGTGCTCGCTGACAAGCCGGTGGGCGCGGCCGGGGCCCGGAGCGGCTCGGCGGCGGCGTACGATCGCGAGACGCGGACGTGCAGGGACGTCTACTGCCACTCGTCCGGCCAGGAGGCGCCGGCGTTCACCGCGACGCCGGCCTGGGACTCGGGCACGTCGCTCGGGTGCGACGGCTGCCACGCGAACCCGCCGCGCCACGCGAGCGGAGGCGGCGGCACCGCGACGGCGAACAGCCACCTCGCGCTCAACTTCAACGGGTACTCGTACGGCCACTTCCGCTGGCACGGCTTCCGCACGACGATGTACTCGGAGCCGGAGGGCATGCACGGATCGCACGGCACCGACACCGACGGCGCCGCCCCGATGACCTGCCAGACCTGCCACGCGGAGACGGTCGACCCGGCGAACACCGGCCCGTCCGGCTTCTACTACCTCGACGCGACCGGGGACTACACGCTGCCCGGCGCCGTCGCGGGCTACTCGTGCGGCATCGCGGGGTGCCACACCGGGCTCGCCGGGGAGCAGCCGCGCGGAGCGGGGAAGGTCCTTCCGTTCCGACACGTGAACGGCCGCCGGGACGTGGTGTTCGACCGGCGCACCGGGCCTCCCGCGAGCGGGCTCCCGGTCCGCTCGGCCTTGCCCTCGCGCGCGTACTGGGTCGGCGACGTGCGCGTGTCGACCCAGCCCGTCGCGGACGGCGGCTACGACGCGCCGACCGGCGCCCGGACCGCGAGCACGCTCTCGCTGCATCTCGCGAACGCGAGCTACGACCCCTCGACGAAGGTCTGCTCGAACCTCTCCTGCCACATGCGGGCCTACGCCGGCACGCCGAAGCAGGCGTGGGGGAGCCCGGTACAGTACGAGATCGTCCCGGGGGACCGGGCGAGCTGCGTCGTCTGCCACGTCGGGCCGTGAGGGCCGGTCAGCGGGCGCGGTGGCAGCGGGGAACGTCGCGCCGACAGCTCAAAGGCCGGAGCCATCCTGTAAGCCGGGACGTTCAGCTTGCTTGGAGCGGTCGCGACTCTGCTCAGGTGAAGAACGCTTGGATCGTGCGGACCTCGTTCGCAAGCTGGTGACGACGCTTCACTTGTCTGTGGCCGAGCGGAAGGAGCTTCAACCCGCTCCGCGCGAGCAGGAGATCGTCACCCTGGTCGTCGAGGAGCTACTCCGGCGTGGGTTCTTCCCTCGCCCGCTTTGGCGGCAGGGAGAGCCGTGCGGCGACGGCACGGTTCTGGAGCTTCTGCCGGATGGCAGGGTTCGGGCACAGCGCCAGGTCGCGACAGCCTGGATGACGCCTAATCACATCCACACGGTCGATTTCCCCGACGCGAGATCCGGCGCCGCTCACCTCGTCCGGGGGGATTTCCCGCGCGGGATCGACGGCGTGCGGATCGCGCTCGGGTGGCGGTCGCGTGCGCGGCTACTCGCGGATCGTATCCGTCACCGCTGACCGGAGGCGGCGCTAGAAGCCGCTCGTTCGAGAAGCTCGATGCCGCTCGCGATGGCATCCGCCCGCGTCGGCTCGACAGTGAGCGCGTACCGAAGCCAACCAAGCAAGCTCGGTATGGACGGGACGCGGACCTTCGTGCCCGCGTACGCGAGAGCCCGACCGAGAGTAATCCGCGACAGCGTTTGACGCGCACGGCGTGCGTCAAGTTCGCCAACCGGCGTCTTCGCTGTGGCTCGAGCTTCGCCCATTGACGCGGCTCGATCCCACGCTACTCGCGGGTCGTCAGGCGCGCTCCTCACCTGCATCGGTGCGGGCCCGCGGTCGCTCGGCCTACGGCGCGGGGTCGATTCGGTACTCGGGCCCGAGGACCTGGCCGCCGCTCCCGATCGTCACGCCACCCGACTCGCCCCCGGAAGGCGGCGCGATCGGCACTTCCGGGCACAGGAACGCGGACGTCGTGCAGACGCCGTCGTTGCGGCACGCGCCAGCGACCGTCGGCAGGGCGCAGGGAGGATCGGCGAGCGCGCACGCGGGGGCGAGGTCGCAGGCGTCGCGGCACCGCTTGCCATCACAGGTTCCGGCCACCGGTGCCGGCGCGCCACACAGGCCCGAGGTCGCAACGACGCACTGCCCGGAGGGGTCGCAGGCCTTCAAGACGGCGGTCTCGACGCAGCCGCTGTCGTCCGGCGCGCAGACCGTGCAGGCGGCACCGCACACCTTGGCCTCGCACGGATCGTGGGCCATCTGGTCCTCGCCGCAGCCGTGGCGCGGCGCGACGCCGGCGGCGGCGAGCAGCACGAGCGGAATCGCGAGCTTCATGACGGACGGACCCTCCCCACCCGAGGATCGGTACGCCGATGCTCACCTTCGGTCAAGTGTCGGTTGTCGCGCACCTCGCGCCCGACTTCTCGGTGCCGGCGTCCACTCCCCGCTCGCCATCGACCTCCGGCCCCCGACCGCGACTGCAAGGAGATCGGGAAGATCCACGCGATCGGCAGCGCGCGATGTCGATCGCCGGGACACGAACCTTGCGTCGGCGCCACAAGGTCCGCTCGACGAAGACCGCGAGGAGCACGAGGTCGGGTGCCCGGATCATCCTCGCCTACCGGCGCGGCGCCTGGCGGGACCACGCCGCGCTCACGGCGGCGGTGGGCGGGGACAGCGCGCAGATGGACCCGTGGGACGGGCGGGCGCGCTCGTCTCCGTAGCCGAACCACGCGCACCCCTCCGTCTTCATTCCCGGCTTCGTGCACAGCGTGAACTGGATCCACGCGGTGGGGACCTCCTGCGGCTCGAGACGAACTCTGAACGTCCTCTCCTCCCCCTCCGTCAGATGGAAGAACGGGTCCTCCCCCACGTTCCGATCGAAGGCGCTGAAGCGCCCATCCTTCGCGTAGGAGTTGACGAAGCTCAGGCGTACGCCGGACGGCCGCTTCGCCTGAATCGTGACCTCGAGCACCGAGCCTTTCGGATCGGCAGGGTCTGCGACAATCGCCCAGGTTCTCACGGGGAAGTTGCGGCACCCGAACGACTGGGCGCTCCAGGAGTCCAAGAGGGTTTCCCCTATTGCGCTGAACATCGCCGCGGACACGACGAGGAAGGGGGCGAACCCGACGGCGACGGCGACCGCGTGCGCGACAATCGGGCCGCGCCGTGCGAGGGGCCAGAACGCCCTCGCCGCGAGGAGTGCGATAGGCACCAGCAGGACCTGTGAGAAGGCGCCCGAGGCGAGCAGTCCCCGGAGCACCGCCCCGCCGATGTCGCCCCAGCGCGAGGCCGCTGCTCCGGCCCCGAGGAGCACCGCGCCCAGGACCACGGCTCCGTGCGCGACGAGGTTGAGGGGGCGCGGCGCCCGCGACGGTGCATTCCGGCCAGCGGCGGGCCGCGGCCCGGATGGCGGCGTCTCCATGCCGTCATGCTCGTGCGCCCATCACGCTTCGTCAAGCGGTACGGGGCGCGGCGCACCTCGCGAGCCGACGCGGTGGCGGAGAGTGCTGTCCGCCGGCTGCCTAGCGCCGTGTCGTCCTACTTAGTAGTATGACTACATGGTAGTATGGCCCTGTGAAACGGCGGTTCGTCGAGTCGGCTGGGTTCAGCGAGGACCGGAAGCAGCTCGAGCGGGCGCGCGACCTCTCGCACGACGATCTGGTCGCTCTGGAGCAGAGCATCCTCGCCGACCCCCAGGCGGGCAATCTCGTGCCGGGCACGGGCGGGCTCAGGAAGATCCGGCTCGGGCAGCCCAAGGTGGGCCGCGGCAAGCGAGGCGGCGTGCGCGTCTACTACCTCGACCTTCCGCGCCGAGGTGTCACCCACCTCGTCGCGATCTTCGGGAAGCGCGAGAAGTCCGACCTCTCGCCGGCGGAGCGCCGGGTCGTCGCCGCGCTGGTGAAGCAGCTCAAGGAGGAGAATCATGAAGCGCAAGACGGGCAAGAGCTCCGCGTTCGCGAAGCTGAAGGCCGGACTCGAGGACGCGATCGCGTACCACCGCGGCGCGAAGCAGCTGACCGTCCGCGACGTCGAGCTCAAGCCGCCGCCGCCCATGGGAGCGAAGGAGGTCCTCGCCGTCCGGGCCCAGCTGCGCGTGTCGCAGGCCGCGTTCGCGCGAATCCTCAACGTGAGCCCGAGGACCGTCCAGGCGTGGGAGACGAACGCGAGGCGGCCGTCCGATGCCGCCCTGAAGCTCCTGTCGGTCGCGAAGAAGAACCCCGAGGTTCTTCTGTAACCATCCGTCGTCATCACCGAGCGCTACGCGCACCTCCGCCCCGACCTCTTCACGGCGCGCGATCTCGCGACCATCGACGTCTCGCTGAGCGCGAACGACGCTTCCCCGGGCGCAACCACGCCGGAGAATGGGCACGAAATGGGCACCGGTGAGCCGGCGCCCTTTCGCATCCCACTGAAGTCTCAAAGAAAGTGCCGGAGCCGTCCTGTAAGCCGGGTCTTGTCTCCGCCGGAAATCCGGCGGCGGCGAACATTCCTCTCGGACGCGCGTTGCCGCGCGCCTCTAGCGAGCCGTACCCGGAGGCTAGGGCGGGCCGCCCGACACTCGCCTTGCGGCGAGACGCCTCCCTATTTGCTCTTGCACCAGGTGGGGTTTGCCTTGCCACCTCCGTCACCGGAGGCGCGGTGCGCTCTTACCGCACCGTTTCACCCTTGCCACGCACGCCTCGCGGCGCCGTTCGGCGGTCTGTTCTCTGTGGCACTTTCCTGCGGGTCACCCCGACCGGCCGTTGGCCGGCACCCTGCCCTGTGGTGCCCGGACTTTCCTCGGCGGCCCCTGCCCTGCAGACCGACGCGTTCGCCCGGACGGCTCCGGCGAGATGGACTTAGCACGCGGGGATCGGCCCGGCAACGCAACCTCGACTCGGACCCCACGACCTCGCGGCGCGCTGGCCACCCCGGTCCCGCCACGCTCCTCCCGATGGGCTAGGATCGGGGCCCCACACCTCGCCCGCCCCTGACGGGCGGCAGGAGGATCCATGGTCCGGTCCGCCTCGCTCGCGTCGCTCGCGCTGCTCTCCCTCGCCCCGCCCGCCCCCGCGCGCGCCGCCGACGTCCCGCCGGAGCCCGGCGTCTACTGGGAGCAGCAGGTCGAGATGCAGATGACCGGCTTCTCCATGCCGGCCCAGAAGCAGAAGGTCTGCCTTCCGAAGAAGGGCGTCGAGGAGCCGCCCGCGTCCCGCGACGACCAGAAGTGCAAGGTGAAGGACGTGAAGCGGACCGGCGAGCGGATGACCTGGAAGATGGAGTGCCAGGACGGCACGAGCGGCGAGGGTGACATCACCTGGGGCAAGGAGGCCTACGAAGGCGCCATGACCATGCGCACGCAGGGGCAGGAGATGCGCATGAAGATGAAGGGCAAGAAGGTCGGCGGCGACTGCGACGCGAACGAGCTGAAGCGGAAGGTCGCCGGGATGCAGAAGCAGGCCGCGGACGCCCAGGATCAGAACGCCAAGAGCGTGGCCGAGCAGTGCGCCGCCTCCGCCGACAAGATGGAGCTCCGCATGTTCGTGCCGTACCAGAAGGGCATGCAGGTCTACTGCACGGACTCGACGAGGTTCTGCGCGAACCTCGAGACGAGGAAGGGGCTCCTCGCGTTCCGTGGCTACTCCGACCCGCAGAACGATCCGCGCAAGCAGGCGGAGAAGCTCTGCAAGAAGGACCTCGCCGCGGTCGAGAAGAAGCACTGCTCCGAGGCCGCCAAGGCGCAGGAGAAGAAGACGAGGTTCGACGACCCCGAGACGCTCGAGTTCGTGTTCGCGTTCTGCCCCGACCTCGCGCAGTCGCTCGCGAAGCGCGAGTGCAAGGGCCGGAGCTACACCTCGCTACCGAAGGCGCAGCGCGACTTCTGCACCCGGTGGGCGGAGAAGGCGCTGGCCGGCGGCGCGGAGGAGGCCGAGCCGGTCCCGGCCAAGTCCGGCGGCAAGTACATGAAGAGCGGCATCCCCGACGTGGACGAGCCGGCCAAGCCGGCGAAGAAGACCGAGAAGAAGAAGGCCGCCGCCGAGGACGAGGACGAGGCCCCTGCGAAGCAGCCGGAGGACATGAAGTCGAAGATCATGAAGGGGATCTTCGGCCGTTGAGTTGCGGGCGGCGTGCGCCACGCGCGGTCGCGGCGGCCCTCGCCGTCGCGACCGCCCTGCTCCACCCCGCGCCGGCGCGGGCGGCGGACGGGCCGGACGCGGGCGGCGCTCCGGACCGCTTCCCGCGCGCCGGGTCGGCCTACCTGGTGCTGCGCGACGGGGTCGTGCTCTGGGCGCGGAACCCGGACGCGCCCCGGCCCCCCGCGTCGCTGACGAAGCTCATGACCGCGCTCCTCGCGGCGGAGCGCGGCCGCGCCGACGCCTGGGTGACGGTCAGCGCCCGCGCCGCGCGAGAGACCGGCGCGCGCCTCGGCCTGCGAGCCGGCGAGCGGCTCCGGGCCGGCGACGCCCTCGCCGCGGCGCTCGTCGCGTCGGCGAACGACGCGTGCCTCGCCCTCGCCGAGCACACCGGCGGCACCGCCGACGCGTTCGTCGCGGCGATGAACCGGCGCGCGGCCGAGCTCGGCCTCGCCTCGACGCGGTTCGAGAACCCCTGTGGCCATGACGGTCCGGGCCATCGCTCCACCGCGCGCGACCTCGTCGCCCTCACCCGCGCCTTCCTCGCCGTCCCGGTCCTGCGCGAGCTCGCCGCGCGGGAGCGGGTGACGGTGATGACCGAGGGCGGCCGCCGGCTCGAGGCGGCGACGAAGAACTCGCTCCTCGGACGGGTGCCCGGCCTCACCGGCGTGAAGACCGGCACGACCGAGGGCGCCGGGCGCTGCGTCATCGCCCGGGTCGAGCGCGAGGGGACCGAGGTGGTGCTCGTGCTGCTCGACGCGCCCGACCGCTGGTTCACCGCGGCCGCCCTCGTCGACGCGGCGTTCCGGGAGCGGCCGCGTGGGTGAGCGGGGCGCGCCCTGGCTCGTCCTCCTCGCGGTCGTCGCGGCGTACGCGAACGCCTTCGCGGGAGGCTTCCAGTTCGACGACTGGAACGTCATCGTCCACGACCCGCGGGTCGCCTCCCTCGCCGCATTTTGGGCGTCGATGCCGGGGATCCGGCCGCTCCTCAAGCTCTCCTACGCCGCGAACCACGCCTCCGGCCTCGGCCTCGCAGGCTTCCACGCGGTGAACGTCGCCCTCCACGCGGCGAGCGCGCTCCTCGCCCTCGCGCTGCTCCGCCGGCTCGAGGCCCGCGCCGCCCCGCCCGGCGCGCCGGCCGGGCCCGCGCCGCTCCTCGCCGCGCTGCTCTTCGCCCTCCACCCCGTCCAGACCGAGGCGGTGACCTACGTCTCGGGGCGCTCCGCGTCGCTCTGCGGCGCGCTCGCCCTCGCGAGCGCGCTCGTCCACGTCGCCGGGCGCGACGGCTGGCGCCCGGACCTCGCGCGGGTCCTCTCCCCCTTCCTCCTCGCCTTCGCCCTCGGCGCGAAGGAGCTCGCCCTGGCGCTCCCGGCCGTCCTCGTCGCCGTCGAGCTCGCGGACGTGCGACGCCCGGCGTCGCTCCGCGCAGCGGTCCGGGCCACGGGGACCCACTGGCTCGTCGCCGCCGTCGCCCTCGCCCTCTTCGCCCGGTCCCCCACCTACGGCCGCCTCGTCGACGCGAGCCTCGCGCTCCGCCCGCCGGGCGCGAACGTCGTCGCCCACCTCCACGGCCTCGCCTGGCTCGCCGGCCAGGTCCTGCGCCCGGATCTCCTCGACGCGGATCCCGTGTTCCGCGCCCCGCCGAGCGTCGATCTCGACGCGCTCCTCGCCGGCGCCGGGCTCCTCGTCGCCGCCCTGGGCGGGCTCGCCCTCCTGCGGCGCCGACCCGTCGACGGTCTCGCGCTCTCGTGGAGCGTCCTCTGGCTCCCGCCCGCGGGGTTCCTCCTCCCGCGGCCAGAGCCCGCCAACGACCGGCAACTCTATCTCGCGCTCCTCGGACCGGCCTGGCTCGCCGCGCGCGGGCTCGTCGCCCTCGGGGCGCGCGCGACCGGCGGAGCGCCGCGTCCGCCCTCGCCGGCACGCCGCGCCCTCCCCGCCGCCGCGGCGGCGGCCGTGGTGCTCGCCCTCGGCGCCCTGACGGCCGCCCGGAACACGGTGTACGCCGACGAGGTCAGGTTCTGGGAGGCCGCCCTGGCGCGCTCCCCCGGGAACGCGCGCGCCCTCAACAACCTCGGATTCGCCCTCGCGGCGCGGTGCCGGCAGGTCGAGGCGGAGGACGCGTTCCTGCGCGCCGCCGCCGCCTCGCCCGGCGACTACCTCCCGAAGGTGAACCTGCGGCTCTTGCGCGAGGGAGAGCCCCTCGGCGAGGGCGAGCCGCGCTGCGCGCAGCGCCTCTCGCCCTGAGGGGCTCGTCCACTCCGGCGCTACGGCCCCGCCGGCGCCGCTCCGAACGCCGGCGCGAGCTCCGCCTCCTCGATGGGGAGCATGACCTCGACGCGCTCCGCGATCTCCTCGTCCGTCGCGTCGGGGTACCGCTCGAGGAGCGCCGCCGCGATCGGCAGGCGCAGGTCCCGCCACGGCGCGCCGGCGCGCTGCAGGGCGAGGGCGGCGCGCGCCATCGCGGCCTGCCAGCGCGGGGTGGTCCGCGTCCGATCGCCTTCGCGGCGTACCAGCTCGTCGGCGAGGAGGACCTCGAGTGCGTCAGGCATGGGCCTGGGTCGCGCCGGCCGTCGCCTGCTTCTGCGCCTGGGGCATCTGGGTCCGCACGTACGCGATCGCGTCGAGGGTCTCCTTGCGGAACCCGTCGTAGTCGGTCTGCATCGCGTTGAGGAACGTGCTCGCCGCCATCGTGTGCGCCGCCATCATGGCCGCCTCGGCAATCTCCTGGTCGGTCGCGCCGAAGAGCTTCGCCGCCTCGGTGTGGAAGAGGCAGCAGTACTTGCAGCGCGTCGCGCCCGAGACCCCGAGCCCGATGAGCTCCTTGTACTTGTTCGGGATCGCCGTCTCCGCGAGCTGGAAGTCACGCATCATGGTCCAGAACCCCTCGAGCGCGGAGTCCGGCATCTCGTTCACCCAGCTCGGGACCTTCCCGAACGTCTTCTCGATCTCCGCCCTGATCTCGCCCTTCCTCTGCTGCCGCGACTTGTCGACCATCGCCATGGCTCACTCCTCGCCCCGCCGGTTGAACGGGCTGCGCGCGGGGCGTCCCCGTCGCTTACCGGGGCACCTCGGCCAAGCAAGCCCGGTCATCGGTGAACCGCCGCTGACGCCCCATCTTCGAGGCGCGCATCCGGCGCGGCCCTCCCGCGGCACGCGCCCCGCCGGACGCCCGGGGAGCGAGGCGTGGCTCAGCGCCGGAGCGCCCTGGGGACGCCGCGCTTCGGGCAGAGCGTCTCCACCGGACACCGCGAGCAGGCCGGCGCGAGCGCCTTGCAGGTCCGCCGCCCGTGCCAGACGAAGAGCTGGTGCCCCGTCGCCCAGCGCTCCTCCGGGAGCAGGGCGCACAGGTCCCGCTCGACCTCGTCCGGATCGGCCTGCCGCGAGAGGTCGAGCCGCCGCGAGACGCGGCCGACGTGGGTGTCCACCGGGAATGCGTGGGCGGCGCCGAGGTGGACGAGGACGACCCCCGCCGTCTTCCGCCCCACCCCCGGCAGCGCCTCGAGCGCCTCGCGGGTGCGCGGGACGCGCCCCCCGTGCTGGGCGGCGATGACGCGCATGGCCGCGACGATCGCCTTCGCCTTGTTCCGGTAGAGCCCGAGGCTCCGGATGTACGGCCAGAGGTCCTCGGGCGCCGCCGCCGCGTAGGCGGCCGCGTCCGGGAACCGCGCGAAGAGCGCCGGCGTCGCCCGGTTCACGCCCACGTCCGTGCTCTGGGCCGACAGGATCACCGACACGAGCAGCTCGACGTCGTCCCGGAACTCGAGGGCGATCCGGACGTCCGGCATCGCCCGCTCGAGCCGGTCCACGATCTCGCGAGCGCGAGCGCGCTTCGCCTCGTCCGGGGCCCGGATCGTCCTTCGGCGGGGCGCCATGGCGCGTCGGATCGTAGCACGGCGACATCGGCGTACCCGCTCGCACCCCGGCGCGGGGAAGGCGCCCGGCGCGCGCGTGGTAAAATTCGGGCCCGGTGCACCTCCGCCGAACGACCGTGCCCGCCGTCACCGCCGCGCTCCTCGCCGCGGCGTGCGCGCACGCGCCGGCGGCGAAGATGACGTTCTCCGAGGCGGGGCTCCTCGCGCCGATGGCCCTCCCGGACGCGCCCGCCGACGAGGCGCCGCTCCCGCCCCCCGTCGCGGTGCCCGCGCCCGAGAGCGTCGCCCTGGAGCTCCCGGCCGGTCCTCCCATCGACGCGACGCTGGTCCGCTTCACCACCGAGGCGCGGAGCCGCCGCGCGCGCCTCCCCGCGGCCCGCACGTTCCCTGCGGAGGTGGCGACGGCCTGGACCGCGCTCGCGGGCGAGCTCGACCGGTACCTCGCGCGCCCGCTCCCGCAGACGCCCCTCCTCGAGCTGATCCGGGCGCGGATCACCGTCGAGGCCGAATGGGATTACGACCAGCGCCGCTGGGGCGCGCCGCCGCGCGACGTCGCCGAGGCGGTGACCGCGCGCACGGCGCGGTTCGGGCGCCGGGTCGACACCGCGCGTGCCCTCGGGTTCGCCCTCTTCCAGCGACCCGCGCCGGCGAAGCTCCGCTGGCCGGTGGAGCAGGCGGGCCTGTCGTCGCTGTACGGGATGCGCCTCCACCCGGTGGAGGGGAAGCGCCGGATGCACCATGGCGTCGACCTCGCCGCCTCGGCCGGGAAGGTGGTCTCCTCGGCGGCTCCGGGATGGGTCGTCCGCACCGGCTGGGCCGGCGGGTACGGCCTCATCGTCGAGGTGCGCCACCCCGGCGATCTCACCACGCGATACAGCCACCTCTCCGCGATCCTCTGCGCGCCGGGCGACGCCGTGACGGTCGGCCAGCCCCTCGGGCTCGTCGGGAAGACCGGCCTCGCCACCGGGCCGCACCTCCACTTCGAGGTGTGGCGCGGCGGAGAGCCGTCCGACCCGCTGCCCTGGCTCGGCATCGGAACGACGGCGACGACCCACGCGTCCGCCGGCCGCGCCTCCGCCCGGTAGCCCCGAGCCGCTCGCTCGATGACCGCGGGCGCCCCTTGAAGCGGGACGAGCCCTCGACAAGAACCCCCGCGCATGACAGCCTCTCGAATCCGGACGCCCCGAGGAAGGGCGCGCGACCGCCGGGCGGGGGCCCGGTCGCGGTAGGAGACGGTCGGTGCAGATCAACCTGCGCAAGGCGATGTTCGTCCTGCCGAACCTGTTCACCGTCAGCTCGATCTTCCTCGGCTTCTACGCGCTCGTCCTCTGCGCGGGCGACGCGACCCCCGAGCAGCTCTACCAGGCGGCCCTGGCCATCTTCTTCGCCCTGTTCTTCGACGCCTTCGACGGGCGCGTCGCGCGGATGACGAAGACGCAGTCCGACTTCGGCGTCCAGCTCGACAGCCTCGCCGACGTCGATCTCGTTCGGCGCGGCGCCCGCCCTGCTCGTCTACAAGTGGGCGCTCGCCCCGCTCGGCTTCCTCGGCCTGTTCGTCTCGTTCTCCTTCGCCGCCTGCGGCGCGCTCCGCCTCGCCCGCTTCAACGTCCTCGCCGCAGCGCGGCGACAAGGGCTCCTCCCGCTTCTTCGTCGGGCTCCCCATCCCGCTCGCGGCCGGGACCATCGTCTCGCTGGTCATCGCCCACTACCGAGCAGTTCGGGGCGACGACCGACCCGGCGACCCGGCTCCCCATCGCGCTCGTGGTCGCGCTCCTCTCGTTCCTGATGGTCTCGACGATCCGTTACCGGACGTTCAAGGACCTCCACCTCTCCACCGCGGAGCCTCCTCGTCTTCGGCGTTCGTGACCCTCGGCGGCGTCGCGGTCGGGATCGCCACCCGCGCCTCCTTCGTCCTCGTCGTCTACATGGCCGCCTACATCGCGCATGGGACTGGCCGAGGCGCTCATCGCCCGGGCGCGGCCGCGCCGCGACGAGAAGAGCCTGCCCCCGGCGGTCCGCGCGGAGCTCGCCGCCGACGAGGCGCTCGAGCCGGACGACGAGGACGTCGAGGCGGACAAGCCGGAGCAGGACGAGTACATCTGAGCGCGTGACCGAAGAAGCCGCCGCGCCCCGACCGAAGCCCCCCGGCCCCTGGGTG
The DNA here is from genome assembly GCA_963739565.1 of uncultured delta proteobacterium. Taxonomy (GTDB): domain Bacteria; phylum Myxococcota; class Myxococcia; order Myxococcales; family Anaeromyxobacteraceae; genus Anaeromyxobacter. Next base: position 623,854 of record CAVUBF010000005.1, read on the forward strand.
CTCCTCGCCGCCTGGGGCCCCTGCGGGTACTCGCCCGTCGCGCCCGGCACGGTGGGCACCCTCGGGCGCGATCCCGCTCTACCTCGCCCTGAGCCGGCTGCCGCCCCTCGGGTACGTCGCGGTCACCGCGGCGCTCATCGCCCTCGCCATCGCCGCCGCGACCCGGGCGGGGCCTACTGGAAGGTCGTCGACGCCTCCCCCATCGTCATCGACGAGGTGGTGGGCTACCTCGTCACCATGGTGTTCGTGCCCTGGTCCTGGGCACCGCCGTCGCCGCCGGGTTCGTGCTGTTCCGGCTCTTCGACGTGATGAAGCCCTGGCCCGCCTCGGCCTTCGACCGCGTGAAGAACGGGCTTCGGCGTGGTCATGGACGACGTCGCGGCCGGGGTCTGGGCGTGGGTCGCGCTCGCGTTCCTCCGCTCGGGCTCCGCTCCTCGCGGCGCTGCGACTCGCACTGGAGGTGCCTGGAGCTCGTGCCGCTGAATCTCGCGTCGAGATCCTCTCCACCGGCGACGAGCTCCTCACCGGCCAGGTCGTGGACACGAACTCGATCTGGCTCATGGACCGGCTCTGGGACCTCGGCGTGATGGTCCGCCGGAAGACGCTGGTCGGCGACGACCGCGCCGACCTCGTCGCCGCGCTCGCGGAGACCACCGGCCGCGCCGACGTGGTCGTGATGAGCGGCGGGCTCGGGCCCACCGAGGACGACCTCACCGCCGAGTGCGTCGCCGCGGTCGCTCGGGCGTCCCGCTCGAGCTCGACGAGCCCTCGCTCGCGCCATCGAGGCGCGGTTCCAGAAGCTCGGCCGGGCGATGACGCCGAACAACGCCAAGCAGGCGCGCTTCCCGCGCGGCGCGAGGTCATCCCGAACCGCTTCGGGACCGCGCCCGGGTTCGCGGTCCGGCGTCGGGCGCGCCGAGCGTGGTCTGCCTCCCGGGCGTTCCGGTCGAGTACCGCGGGCTCGTGCGAGGAGTGGCTGCTCCCGCGGATCGCGGCGCGGCTCGGCGAGGTGCCCGCCGCGCGCCTCGTGAAGCTCTTCGCCGTCCCCGAGTCGCACGCCGACCAGGCGATGCGTCCCGTGATGGACGACCCGGCGAACGCCGGCGTCCGCTTCGGCTACCGCGCCCACTGGCCGGAGATCCACGTGAAGTGGTCGCGTGCCGGGCGCCTGACGCCGAGGCGCGCGCGGACCGGATCCTCGCCGCGGTGCGCGCGGCATCTTCGGCGACGCCATCTTCGCCGAGGGCAAGGACGAGCTGCCGCGCGCTCGTCGTCGCACGGCTCGCCGCGCGCGGCGAGCGGGTCGCGCGTCGCCGAGAGCTGCACCGGCGGCCTCCTGGCGCGAGCTGCTGACCCGCGTGCCCGGCGCGTCGAACGTCTTCGACCTGGGCGTCGTCGCCTACGCGAACGCCATGAAGGAGCGGCTGGTCGGGGTCCCCGCCGCGCTCCTCGCCGCGCACGGCGCGGTCTCCGAGCCGGTCGCGCGCGCGCTCGCCGAGGGCGTGCGCGGCGCCGCGCGGGCGCCACCTGGGGCATCGGGATCACCGGGATCGCCGGGCCGACCGGCGGCACGCCCGAGAAGCCGGTCGGGACGGTCCACCTCGCGCTCGCGGGCTCGCGCGGGACGCAGGACGTCGTGCGCGGCTACTTCGGCGACCGGGACCGGGTCCGCAGGACCGCCGCCTACGAGGCGCTGAACCTGCTGCGGCTCGCGACGCGGTGAGCCCCGCTGGCGCCCGCCGCTCCGCCCCGCCATGATCGGGCCGTGACGGACGACGCCCTCGAGCTGCTCCGGTCCCACAGCGGCCTCTCCATCGACGCCGAGGGGCGATTCCTGCACCGCGGCGAGCCCATCACGCACGCGCGGACGCTGGAGGTGCTGTGGCGGTCGCTCGAGCGGGCCGCCGACGGCCGCTACCTGGTCCGGATCGGACGCGAGAGCGCCTACGTCGAGCTCGAGGCGACGCCCTGGGTGGTCCGCGGGGTGCTCGAGGGTCCGGCCGGCGCGCCGGTGCTGCTCCTCTCCGACGGCTCGCGCGAGCCCCTCGACCTGGCCACCCTCGCCGTCGGCGCGGACGGGGTCCTCCGCTGCGAGGTGAAGGGCGGCCACGCCGCCCGGTTCTCCCGGGCCGCGCAGGTCTCGCTCGGGCTCGCGCTGGAGGAGTCGCCGCCCGGCTCCGGCCGGTATGAGCTCGTCATCGCCGGCGTCCGGCATGCGGTGCGGACCGCCTGACCCCCATCGTCACGGCGTCGCAGACGCCGTCACCCTGCTCCTCTCCCCCACCGGGGGAGAGGCAGGGAGAGGGGGCCGGTGCCGTCAGACCCGCGCGGACCAGCGAGCGAGGGGGTATCCTTCCGGTTGGCTCGCCCCCTGGCGAGCGTCTACGTACCGTTCAATCCCCATGAAGACGCTCGCCGTCGCGCTCGCCGCCGCCTTGCCCCTCGCCGCGGCCGCGCAGGCCTTCCAGGGCCGCCCGCCAGGGTTCGGAGATTCGTTCCGGACGATGGACGCGTTGCGCGAGCACCCGCGCGACGGCCTCGATCAGGCGATCGTGGTCCCGCAGCGCCCGGGCCAGAACCAGGTCGCCTGGTACGGGTTCGAATGGCAGTACGTGGACGTCCCCGCGCCGGGCGGCGGCAAGGGCGAGATCCGGCTCTACTACTACCGGAACGAGGCGGCCCAGGCCCGGCGCGCGCTCCCCGCGATCCAGAGCGCCTTCGCGCGGCTCGTCGACCAGTTCCACTACAACCCGACGAGGCGCATCCCCTACATCCTCTACGCCACCCAGCGGGAGTTCCAGGCCCAGAACGTCTTCCAGGTGAGCGAGTCGGTCCTCGGCGTGACCTCGCCCGAGGACCTCAAGATGGCGGTCCCGTACTTCGGCGATCACCACAAGTTCGTCGAGGTCTCGACCCACGAGATGGTGCACCAGTTCCAGATCCAGAAGATGAAGGACGCGGCGGGCGCGAACAGCATGGGCTCCGCGATCGACCTCCTGCCGCTCTGGTTCATCGAGGGTATGGCCGAGTACTACTCGAAGGGCGGGATCGACAGCGAGACCGACCTGTACCTGCGCGACCTCGTCTGGAACCCTGACCCGTCGAAGTTCTACGAGGTCATCCCCTTCGCCGAGGACCGGGTGAAGGGCTACATCCAGACCTACAAGCTCGGCCAGGCCCGCATCGCCTTCATCGCCGACACGTACGGGGCCGAGAAGATCCAGGCGTTCTTACGAGAACGCCTACCTCCTCGGCGAGGCGGACCCGCGCGCCGCGCCGACGCCGGCCCGGAGCTTCGGCGCCCTCGTGCGCCGCGTGCTGAACGAGCCGCTGGAGCAGGTGGATCAGCGCTGGCGCGCGTGGATGAAGCGCCGCTACTACCCGGAGTACCTGCGGGCGAAGCAGGACCTGCCGCAGGTCCGGGAGGTCCGCGGCCTCCCCTACGAGGCCGAGGACTTCACCACCTCGCCCGACGGCACCGTCGCCGTCGTGCGCGGCATCGACCGGAGCCGCGGCCGGGCGCGGCTCTACATCGTCGACCTGCGCAACCCGAAGGGCGCGGTGGAGATCGCGGCGGACAGCGTGCCGGGGATCGAGTCGCTCCACCCCATCGAGTACTCCATCGCGGCGGTCGGGACGAACGTCCTCGTCTTCTCGGCGCAGCACGGCGTCGGCGACCGGCTCTACGTCGTCCCCTACTCCCACCAGACGCTCGAGGGGCGCCCGCCCGCGCGTCGCCATCGGAAGCCGGCGGGTCCTCGACGTGCGGCCGCCCGGCGGCGGGCAGTTCATCCAGATCTCCGACCCGGCCCTCTCGCCGGACGGCAAGGAGGTCGCCTTCGTCGGCGTGGCCTCGGACGGCCAGCAGGACATCTACGTCGCCTCGCTCAAGGGCGGCGAGGCGCGCCGGCTCACGAACGACCCCTACTCCGAGAAGGACCTCTCCTGGGGTCCGCGACGCCATCTACTACGCGTCCGACGCGACGGACCACGGGCGCTCGAACCTGTTCCGGATCTCTCCGGGGACGCGGGAGCGCGTCCGGCTCACCACCGCCCCGACCTCCGACCGGCACCCCTCCGCCCTCGCCGACGGGTCGGTGCTCTACGCCTCCGACGCCGGCGGCAAGCTCGACCTGTTCCTCCTGAAGGACGGCTCGACGAGGCAAATCACCGACTTCTCGACGGGCCTCGTCGCCCCGGCGCTCTCGCCCAAGGGGCGCGGCGTCTACGCGAGCACCTTCTACGGCGGGACCTTCCGGCTCGTGGAGGTCCCGAAGGTCGCCTGGCTCGAGACCCCGGCGACCGCCATCCCCCCTGCGGCCGGCGACGTGCTGGAGATCGCCGACGATGGACCTCCCGGGAGCGCCGACCGAGTATCGCGCCCTCTCCCTCAAGAACTGGCGGCCCGAGGCGGGGTTCATCTACGGCGGCGGCGCCGGGAACGCGGTAGCCGGGCGCGCGGCGGTCCTCTTCTCGGACATGCTCCGCGACCACGTCCTCTTCGTGGACGTCTCGGTGCTCGGGTCCTTCGATCTCACCCAGGCGCTCGCGATGTACGAGAACCGCTCGGAGCGGACCGGCCTGGTCTTCGGCGGGTACCACTTCGTCCAGCAGAACATCGACGCGCTGGACCCGAACCTCGCTTACCTCCAGCGCGACTTCGGGATCCTCGGCGCGCTGCGCTATCCCCTCGATCGCTTCCAGCGGGTCGAGGTCGAGACGACCTTCGGCGCGCGTGCAGCGCTACTGCCTCGAGGACTTCAACCCGGGCCTCAGCGGGACCTTCGTGAACCCCTGCAGCGGCGTCGTCACCTCGACCGGCGCCTACGCGAACACCGGCGCCTGGCGCGCCGGAACGGCGGCGTTGAACTTCACGATGCAGCCGACGCTCCGGTGGGGCTACGACACCGTCCGCTACGACTACCCGACGGGCCCGGTCTCCGGCCACTCGCTGCTCCTCGAGCTCGGCGGCGGCTGCGATCCCGGCACGGGACGCGGTGCACGGGTTCGCCCACGTCGACGCGCAGCAGTTCTTCCAGCTGTCGCGCCGGTCGAAGTTCCAGCTGCGCTTCGCGGGCGGCAGCTCCTTCGCGCCGGATACGAAGGGGCGAGATCTGGGAGCGGTCCTGGTGGCTCACCTCCGCCGACAACCTCCGCGGCTTCTACCCCCTCGACCTCGAGGACCTCATCGGCCGGAACTACTACGTCGCGAACGCCGAGCTGCAGGTGCCCCTCGACGCCGTCATCCGGCTCTTCATCTTCGACTACATCGCCGGCGTGGCGGCGCCTCGACTTCGGCGGCGTCTTCGACCACTGGACGACCCGCTCCGGCGCGGTCCGCGACGAGTTCGGGGGTCTGCGCCGGAGCGACGTCGGCGCCTGGGACGCCCGGACCCTCACCGGCGTCCTCGGCGTGAACGTGCTCTTCGGGCCGCTCCTCCTCCGCGTCCACTTCGGCCACCCGTACGACATCGGCGGGTTCCTGACCCCCGCCCAGAAGGCGGGGCGACCGCTGGGTGACGAACATCACGCTGCGGTACTTCTTCATGTGAGTCAGCGCCGTCACTGGCGGCCGTCGGGCCGCCAGACGGCGCGGGGGACGCTCGCCGGTGCGACGACGAGGGTCGATCGGCGCCGCGTTCCCCGATCGCGGTCGCGATCGCTACGCGACCGACTCCGCCGCCGCGACGTCGACCGCCCCCTTTCCCCCGGCCGCCGTCACCGCCGCGGCGGGGTCGCGCAGCCGCGCCGCGAGCCGCTCGACCGCCTCCGGGTTCCCGCGGAGCCACTCGATCGCCTGCTCGCGGCCCTGGCCGATCCGCTCCCCGTCGAGGCGAAGTGGGTGCCCGACTTCTCGACGAGCCCGCGCTCCACCGCGAGGTCGAGCGACCTCGGCGTGGCGGTCGACGCCCACGCCGTAGCGCACGTCGAACTCGGCCTCGCGGAAGGGCGGCGCGACCTTGTTCTTCACCACCTTCACGCGGGTCCGGCTGCCGACCACCTGCTCGCCGTCCTTGAGCTGGCCGATGCGGCGGATGTCGAGCCGCACCGACGCGTAGAACTTGAGCGCGTGGCCGCCGGTCGTCGTCTCGGGGTTCCCGAAGACGACGCCGATCTTCATCCGGATCTGGTTGATGAAGATCACGATGGACTGGTTCCGCGAGACGACCGCGGTGAGCTTGCGGAGCGCCTGGCTCATGAGCCGCGCCTGGAGGCCCATGTGCGCGTCGCCCATCTCGCCCTCGATCTCGGCCTTCGGCACGAGCGCCGCGACCGAGTCGACGACCACGAGGTCGCAGGCGCCCGAGCGGACGAGCTGCTCGGCGATCTCGAGCGCCTGCTCGCCGGTGTCGGGCTGCGAGACCAGCAGGTCCGCGAGGCTCACCCCGAGCTTGCGCGCGTAGGTCACGTCGAGCGCGTGCTCGGCGTCGACGAAGGCGGCGACGCCGCCCTGGCGCTGCACCTCGGCGATGGCGTGGAGCGCGAGGGTCGTCTTGCCCGACGACTCCGGGCCGAAGATCTCGACCACCCGCCCGCGCGGGAGCCCGCCCACGCCGAGCGCGAGGTCGAGCCCGACCGAGCCGGTGGGGACCACCGCCACCGGCGCGGGCTCGGTCCCGTCGCCGAGCCGCATGATGCTGCCCTTCCCGAACTGCTTCTCGATCCCGGCGATCGCCTGCGCCGAGGGCCTTCATCCTGCTCCGTGAGCTTGCTCATGTCGCTTCCTTCCCCCCGCGCGCGGGGAGCCGCCCTCGATCGCGAGGGCGGGCGAGGAGAAGCGGCGACCGGGAGCGCGACGTCCGGTCGCCGCCGAGACGGCCCGGACACAAGACGCGCCCGGGCGTTCACGCCGGTTCAGCACGGGACGTGCCAGCCCTCGCGCGTCCGATCCGCGCCGGCGCGGAGGTGCGCGACCCCGAGCGCCGCAATCCGGTGACCGAGCCGCGCCCGTTCGTCCGTCGACCGGCCGATCGGGCCGAGGCGCGTCTGGTGCTGCGCGGCTCGGAGGCACGACCGCGCGGCGAGGATCCCGCACCTCGGGGCGCCAGGCATCCGGACGCTTCGGCCCTGACTGAGCTATGCCGTCCGTGCCCATGCGGGCTACCGATCTGCCCAGGACGCGATCATGGCCCTCCAACTCGAAGTCCTCGACTCGATGCCGGACGCGGTCGTCGTCGTCGACCGGGACGGCTCCGTGGCGTTCGTGAACCGGATGACGGAGGTGCTCTTCGGCTACTCGCGCGCCGAGCTGCTTGGACGGCAGATCGAGGAGCTCATCCCGGCGCGCTTCCGGGGCGCGCACGCCGCTCGTCGGGAGGGGTATTCCGCCGAGCCCCATGTGCGGGCGATGGGGCTCGGCCTCGAGCTCATGGCGCTCCGGAAGGACGGCACGGAGTTCCCCGTGGACATCAGCCTCGCTCCGCTCGACGACGGCGGGGAGCGATACACCGTGACCGCGATCCGCGACATCACCGCGCGCAGACGCCTGGAGGAGCAGGCGCGGGCGCTCCGGAAGGCGGAGCAGGAAATCCGGGAACGTGATCAGGTGCTCAGCATCGCGTCGCACGAGCTCCGGGCGCCCGTGGGAAGCATGCAGCTCCAGGTCGGCATGCTGAAGCGAGCCGCCGTGGGCGCGGCCGACGAGCTGAACCACCTCCGGGAGCGGATGGGCAACACCGCCGCCGAGCTGAACGAGATGAGCGAGCGCGTCGGCAAGGTCGAGCGGCACTCGCGGCGGCTTGCGCGCCTGATCGACGATCTCTTCGACGCCTCGCATCCGGGACGGCATCCACCTCAAGCTCGAGGACGTGGACCTGGCCGACCTCGTCAGGGAGGTGGTCGATGGGTTCCGTGAGGAGGTCGAGCGGCACGGGTCCCGTCTCTCGCTGACGGTGAGCGAGACTCCGGTGATCGGCCGGTGGGACGCGACCCGGGTCGAGCAGGTCGTCGCCAACCTGGTGCTGAACGCCGCGAAGTTCGGGGCAGGCAAGCCCATCGCGATCACCGTGGCCGGCGACGACGAGCGAGGACGGCTCACCGTCACGGATCAGGGGCTCGGGATCAAGCCCGAGGATCAGGCACGCATCTTCGGGCGGTTCGAGCGGGTGGAGGCACCCGGGGGCGCTCTCGGACTCGGGCTCGGGCTCTTCATCGCGAGCCAAATCGTCCACGCCCACGGCGGCGACATCCACCTCGAGAGCACCGTGGGCGTGGGGTCGACGTTCACGGTGGACCTGCCCCGCGCCGCGTTCACGGCGGTCCGCGATCGGGTCGCTCCCGGCGCGAACCTGAGCTGACGTTCCCCGGAGAGCCGTCGTCAGAAGTTCGCCCGGTCGAGGGCGCGGTACTGGATGGCCTCGGCGACGTGCGCGGCGCGGATCCCGTCCTCCCCGGCGAGGTCCGCGATGGTCCGGGCGACCCGGAGCACCTTGTCGTGCGCCCGGGCGGAGAGCCCGAGCTTGTCCACCGCCGCCTGCAGGAGCCGCTTGCCGTCCTCGTCGGGCGCGCAGTGCTGCCGCAGGGCGCCGCCGCGCAGCCGCGCGTTCCAGGCGCCGCGCCCGGACTGGACGGTCCGCGCCGCGGCGACCCGGGCCGCGCACCTCGGCGCTGGTCGGCCTCCCCGCGCCGGCGCCGCCGAGGAGCGCCGGCGGGACCGGCGGCACGTCCACGTGCAGGTCGATCCGGTCGAGGAGCGGGCCCGGAGATCCGGCGGCGGTACTGGACGAGCTCGTGGGCGGTGCAGCGGCACCGGCGCACCCGATCGCCGAGGTGACCGCAGGGGCAGGGGTTCATCGCCGCGACGAGCATCACCTCCGACGGGTAGGTGACGCTCCGGCCGGCGCGGGCGATGGCGACCTCGCCGTCCTCGAGCGGCTGGCGCAGCGCCTCGAGGACGTGGCGCCGGAACTCCGGGAGCTCGTCGAGGAAGAGCACGCCGCGGTGGGCGAGCGAGATCTCGCCCGGGCGCGGCTGGCTCGTGCCGCCCACGAGCCCGGCGTCGGAGATGGTGTGGTGCGGCGCCCGGAACGGCCGCTCGGTGAGCAGGCCGCGGTGGCGGGTGAGGCCCGCGACGCTGTGGACCACCGTCGCCTCGAGCGCCTCCTCGAACGACGAGCGGCGGCAGGAGCCCGGGGAGCCGCCGCGCCAGCATGGTCTTCCCGCTGCCGGGCGGCCCGAACATGAGGAGGTTGTGGCCGCCCGCGGCCGCGACCTCGAGGGCCCGCTTCGCGTCCTCCTGCCCGGCGACGTCGGCGAGGTCGGCGCCGGGGCCAGGGTCGGGCGCGCGGGCGCGGCCGACCGGCATGCGGGAGCCCCGCCGAGCCCCGCGCCCAGGCGACGACGTCGCCGAGGTGGCGCGCGGCGAGCACGTCGAGCCCCTCCACCACCGCCGCCTCGAGGGCGTTCGCCTCCGGCACGACGAGGCCCTTCGCGCCGGCGCGCCGCGCCGCGATGGCGACGGGCAGGACGCCCCGCACCGGCTTCACCTCGCCGGAGAGGGCGAGCTCGCCGACGAAGCTGGACGCCCGGCGAGCGCCGAGGACGGCACGAGCTCCGGCGGCCGCGAGGAGGGCCATCGCGATGGGGAGGTCGAACCCGGTCCCCTCCTTGCGGAGGTCGCCGGGAGCGAGGTTCACGACGACCCGCTTCGAGGGCAGCTCGACGCCGATGTTCCGGATCGCGGCGGCGACGCGGGTCTTCGCCTCCTGGACGGCGCTGCCCGGCGAGGCCGACGAGGTGGTAGTGCGGGCATGCCCTGCGCCCGCCTCGACCTCGACGTCCACCGGGATCGCCTCGACGCCGAGGACGATCGCGGAGCGCACGCGCACGAGCATGCACACGCGTTCAGCAGGGCGCGTGCCACCGGAGCGCTCGCCGGGCGCGAGGAACGGCGGGCGCTCCCGGGAAGTGGGCCGGCGCGGGGGGTGCGAACGGCGCCCCTGCGGTCCGTGGCGCGGCCGGCGCCACCTCCCTCGCGCACCCTCGGTCGACGCAGGCGTCGCAAGCGTCGCGCCGCTATATCGGTCGCGGATGGCGATCGAGACGCGCCCCCTCGCGTTCGGCGGCCCCGCGGTGAGCCGGCTCGGCGTCGGCCTCGCCGCGCTCGGCCGCCCGGCGTACATCACGCTCGGCCACGGCGGCGACTTCCCGGAGGGGCGCGAGCCCGAGGCGATGCAGCGGCGGGCCCAGGCCGTCCTCGACGCGGCGCTCTCCGCGGGGATCACCTACGTCGACGTCGCGCGATCCTACGGCCGCGCCGAGTCGTTCGTCCGGGCGTGGCTCGACGAGCGCCGGCTCCTGCCCGGCTCGGTGATCGTCGGCTCGAAGTGGGGGTACCGGTACGTCGGGGGCTGGCAGCTCGACGCCGCCCGCCACGAGGAGAAGGACCACTCGGTCGAGGCCTTCCGGCGGCAGCTCGCGGAGTCGGTCGGGCTGCTCGGCCGGCACCTCGCCCTCTATCAAATCCACTCCGCGACCCCGGAGACCGGGGTGCTCGAGGACGGACCCGTCCTCGACGGGCTCGCCGAGCTGCGCGATGCCGGGGTCCGCGTGGGGGTCACGGTGAGCGGCCCGCGCCAGGCGGAGACGGTGCGGCACGCCCTCGCGATCCGGCGCGGCGGGACGCCGCTGTTCGCGGCGGTGCAGGCCACCTGGAACGTCCTCGAGCGGTCGTGCGAGGAGGCGCTCCGCGAGGCGCGCGCGGCCGGACGGACGGTGATCGTGAAGGAGGTGCTCGCGAACGGGCGGCTCACGGATCGCGGCGACGCCGGTCGCGCCGGCCCGCTCGCCCTGCTCGCGCGCGACCTGCACGTCGGGCCGGACGCCGTCGCGATCGCGGCGGCGCTCGCGCGGCCGTGGGCGGACGTCGTGCTGCTCGGCGCGGGGTCGGTGGACCAGCTCCGGTCGAACCTGCGCGCCCTCGAGGTCCGCGGTGGCCCGGCGCTCCTCAGCCGCCTCGACGGCCTCCGCGAGAGCCCGGCGGCGTACTGGGGCGCCCGGGCGTCGCTCCCGTGGACGTGAGCCGCGGCCCCGGCGCGGGCCCCAGAGCGGCGCCGTACGGCGTCAGGCGCGACCAGCGCGGCGCGAACTGCGTCGCGCCGCGAGCCAGCCCGTGCCCCCGCTGCGTCCTGCCGCTACGGGCCCACCGGCGGCGGCCGGATGGTCGTCGCCGGCCCGAACAGGTCGTTGATCGCTTCGAGAGGGGGCAGCGCCTTCAACCGGTCGTCGTCGCGGCGCGCGACCCCGAGGTCGCTCTCGTGCGTCCCCGACTGCAGTCCGGCGGGCATCTCGACCTCGACCGTCGTCTTCTCGTCCACCATGTACGCGAGCTGGCCGACGCACTGCTCGGAGTCCGCGCGGAGCCCGTCCACCTTCGTGCGCGCGATGGCGATCTTCGAGAAATCCGTCTCGCCGCCGCCGTCCTTCGTGGCGATCGACTCGTGGAGGGCGATGTCCGCCTGCTCCGCGACCTTGATGAGCGACTTGATCTGCGTGAGCTTCTCGTTGATGCAATTGAGCTTCACGACGTCCTTCTCGTTCCGCGCCTGCTCCGCCCGGCCCAGCACCTGCTTCAGGGCGTTCTTCATCCGGGCGATGTTGTCGGCGGCGGCCTCGAGCTTGTCGGTGTCGCTCGTGCCCCTTGCGCGAGGCTGGGCGGAGGCGGCCTGAGAGGTCGCATGCTGTGCCCCGGCGGACGACGCGATCAGCGTCCCGGCCAGGAAGATCCAGAGGTTTCCGCGCATACGCTCGCTCGACTCCCCCCCCGGTGGGGCCGGGGTCCCAAAAAACCTTTGCAGGCTACTAGGTTGGAAGCGGACCGTCAACGCGGCGTTCGGCCCCCCGTACGGCCGGGGAGCTTCGTGCCGCCCGGTGGGGTCCTCGTCGATGGGGGAGGCGCTGCGGGGGCTGGCCGGGTCGAGGCCGGGGCGACGACCGGTTGCTCCTCGGCTCCCTGGATCACCTGCGCCTCCTCGCTCCCACCAATGGGGCCGTCCTCGGAGCCGTCCGTGGGCGTGACCGAGCACCGCCAGCGATCCCCCGCCTTCACGAGGCGCGGCGGGACCTCCTGGGAGCTGTCGGCGAAGGGCTGGGCGACCCCGTTCCGCTGCCACGAGAAGCGGTAGCGGACCGGATCACCGTCCGCGTCCTCGCTCTTGGAGATGAACTCGCACCGGACCGGCTCGCCGGACTTCGGCGCCGTCGGCTCGAGCCGGACGACGGCCGGGCCGGGGGCGGTGTTCGCGACCACCCGCTCCGCGGAGGCCGCGGGCCCGGGCGAGATCCCGTCGGTGGGGGTCGCGGTGCACCGCCACCGCTCGGCCTTGGCGACGCGCGAGGCCTCGACCTTCGACGGGTCGGCGCCGGCCTGCATCGGTCGGTCGTTCCGGGTCCAGGCGTAGGCGTAGGAGACCGCGTCGTCATCCGGGTCGAGGGACGACGCCTCGATCCGGCAGGTCAGCTCGTCGCCCCGGCGGGCCACCTCGGGCTCGACCACGAGCTTCGGGGCGGACGGCGGGCTGTTGCGGACCACGAGCTCGGCGCCGACGTGGGCGCTCTCGGCGGTCCCGTCGGTCGCCCAGGCCTCGCACCGCCACTTCTCGCCGCGCCGGACCACCTTCGACGGGAGCGCCGCGAGCGCCTCCCCGAGGGAGACCGGCTGGTCGTTGCGGTACCAGCGGTACCGGATGGTGATCGCCTCCTGGTCCGCGTCGCGCTCCGGCGCGCGCGCGTCGCACACCACCGGCTCGCCGGTGGCGGGCGCGGCGGGGACGAGGACCACGGAGGGCGACGGGGGCGGCGTGTTCTTCACCACCGCCGACGCGGTCACCGGCTCGCCCGCGTCCTCGCCGTCGAAGGGCGTCACGACGACGCGCCACAGCTCGCGGTGGCGCATGGCGCCGGGCGGGATCGAAGCCTTGTCGTGCGCGGTCTGGACGCCGTCGCGGAACCAGACGAAGCGGTACGTGACGTCGTCGCCGTCGCGGTCGGAGGAGGGCTTCCGGATGGCCACCGAGGCGCCGCGAGGCGCGGTGGGCTCGGCGGGCTCGAGGGCGATCTGCGGCGCGCTCGGCGGGGTGTTCTCCACCTCGCACTCGCCGTACGCCGGCGGGCCGGCGAGGTCGCCGTCCCACGGCGTCACGACCACCCGCACCACGTCGTGCTTGCGGAGCGCCGGCGTCGTGAGCCGGGCCTGGCCCTGGGCCGAGACGATGGCCTTGCCGTTCACGGACCAGTCGTGGCGGTAGGTGACCGGGTCGCCGTCGGCGTCCGCCGCCGCGCTGAGGATGCGGGCCTGGGGCACCGTGCCCGCCGGGACCGGACCGTCGCAGAGCGCGACGGCGGTGGGGCCGGGGGCGGTGTCCGCGATGACGACCTCGTGGCGCACCGCCGGGCTCTCCGCCTCGCCGTCGCTCGCGACGACCTCGACGGCCCAGCGCTGCCCCTTCCTCGGGATGCCGCGGGGGATCTGGGCCTGGTCGGGCGGCGCCTCGACGCGCTGCCCATCGCGGGTCCAGGCGTAGCGGTAGGTGAGGACGTCGCCGTCGGGATCCGGTGGCTGCGTCGCGACCACCACGATGCCGTCGACGCGCCGCGGGCGCTCGGGCGCGAAGGCGAGGCGGGGCGCCGGCGGAGCGCTGTTCACGATCGTCGTCGTGGCGCGCGTCGCGGGGCCGGGCCGCTCGCCGTCGTGGGCGCGGACCTCGACGGCCCAGCGCTGGCCCTTCCGCAGGGCGCTCGCCGGGACCTCGCTCGCGCTCGTCCAGTAGGGCGCCGCCTTCGACGCGTCGGTGCCGTCCGGGAGCGGCACCGCCTCGCCGTCCCGGGTCCAGCGGTACTGGTACTTCACCTCGTCGCCGTCCGGATCGGACGACGGCGTCTTCACGAGCACCCGGAGCGGCGCGGTGACCACCGGCCGGTCGGCGGCGAAGGCCACCCCCGGGGCGGTCGGCGCCGCATCGTCCACCACCACCTCGTAGGCCGCCGGGTCGCCCGGATCCTCGGAGTCACGCGGCGTCACCACCACCCGGACCCGCTCGTGCTTGCGGAAGTGGGCGGGCAGGAGCGTCTCGCGGCCGTCGCCGGTGGGCTTGCCCTCGCGCGTCCAGGCGATCCCGAGCGAGACCTTCTCGCCGTCGACGTCCCTCGCCGGGTCGACCACGACGAGCTTCAGCGGCTCGCCGCCCCTCGGCCGGGCCGGCTCGATGGCGATGCGCGGCGGGAGCGGCGGCGTGTTGCCCACCGTCACGCTCGCGGTCGCCTTCGCGCCCGTGGCCTCGCCGTCGTGGGGCGTCACCGTGACCTCGAACACGTCGCCGCGGGTGACCTCGCTCGCCGGCACCTCGCGGCCGTCGGCCACCGACGCCTGGAAGGGGGCGCCGTTCTTCCGCCAATCGATCCGGTACGCGATGGCGTCGCCGTCCACGTCGTCGGAGGGCGCCACGATCGAGACGCGCACCGGCTCGCCGCGGCGCGGCCGGACCGGCCGGAGCTCCACGCGCGGCGCGGTGGGCGGCGTGTTGCGGGCGGTGACGACCGCCTTGGCGGGCGGGCCCTCGAGCTGGCCGTCGAAGGCGCGGACCTCGACCTCGACCGCCTGGTGCTTGCGGAAGAGTGGCCCCGGGATCGACGCGGCGGCGAGCGGCAGGTTCCGGCGGTGGCCGTCGACCGTCCAGCGGTAGCGGTAGGTGATCGGATCGCCGTCGGGATCCACCGCCGGCGCCTCGAGGCGCGCGCGGACCGTGTCGGCGCGCCCGGGCTGCGCCGGATCGAGGGAGACCGTCGGGGCGGTGGGCGGCGTGTCGCCGACCCGCGCCTGCACGAGCGCGGCGGGACCGGAGAGCTCGCCGTCGCTCGCCGTCGCGCGCACGCCGAGGAGCGCGCCACGCCGCAGGAGGTTCCCGGGGAAGGTCTCGCCCTTGACGCCGGTGTCGAGGCCGTCGAGGAGCCAGACCCAGCGGTACGTGATGGGGTCGCCGTCGGGGTCCGGGGCGGCCTTCTTGATGACCGCCTTCACGTCGCCCGACCGGTTCGGGATGGCCGGCTCGAAGGCGAGGACGGGGGCGCCGGGGGCCGTGTCGAGGACCGCGATCTCGGGGCCCTCCCAGGACACGCCGGGGGTGGCGGGGGACGAGAGGACGAAGCGCCAGCGCTCGCCGCGCTTCACGGTGCCCGCGGGCAGCTCCTTCTTCCCCTCCAGGGCGGCCACCTGCTTGCCGTCCTTCAGCCAGTCGATGTGCGGGACCGGCACCGGCTCGCTGGGCCCGGCGTCGAGCCAGGTCGCCTTCCAGTGCGCGCGCACCAGGTCGTTCGCCCGCGGGGTCGTGGGGCTCACCGAGAGCTGCTTGTACGCCGGCGCGTTCGGGCCGAAGCGGCCGCCGCGGGAGGAGTCGCGCCCGGGGCCCGCCCAGGCGACGACCGGTTTCGCGTTGCCGCTCTTGGCGGCGCGGACCGCGTGGAGCGCGCCGTTCGGCAGGCCGACGAAGATGGAGATGCCGTCGCCGGTCGCGTCGAAGAGCAGCGGCGACGCGCCGACGTCGGTGGCGGCGAGGGGGGCGGGGAACCCGGCGAGCGGCTTCCCCTTCGCGTCGAACGCGGAGACGCTGCCGTCCGAGGTCACCGCCACGATGTCGAGGTCGCCGTCGCGGTCGAGGTCGCCGATCGCCGGCCCGGAGAAGAGGCGGGTCCCGATCTTCACCGGGAACCCGGGGAGCGGCTCGCCGCGCGCGGAGACGACGTGGAGCATGCCATCCGCCGACGCGAAGGCGACGTCGAGCTTCTTGTCGCCGTCGAGGTCGGCGATCGCGACGCCCTCGTAGATGCGGTAGCCGGCGCGGACCGGGAACCCGGGGAGCGCCTTGCCGCGCCCGTCCACCGCGTACACCGCGAAGTCCTGGCTCGCGACGACGAGGTCCATCTCGCCGTCGTCGTCGAGGTCGGCGAACGCCGGCGCACCGGTGACCGAGAACTTGGTGACGAGGGGGAACCCGGCCCGCTCGCGCCCGGTGCCGTCGAGGACGTGCACCTTGCCGTCCTCGCACCCGACCGCGATGGAGCGACCGCCCGCGTAGTTCGAGGCCGACGCCGAGCTCGTGACCGGCACGCCGACCAGCGCCGGCCAGCCCGCCACCTCGCGGCCGCTCCGCTTGAAGGCGTGGACCCGCCCCTTGTCGTCGCCGACCAGGATCTCCGGCCGGCCGTCGCCGTCCACGTCGGCGAAGGAGACGCCGGCGCGGGCCCGGGCGCCGAGCTGCACCGGGAAGCCCTGGACGATCCCGCCGCTCCAGAGGAACACCTTGCCGGAGGTCGTGACCACCGCGATCTCGAGCCGGCCGTCGCCGTCCATGTCGGCGGCGGCGGCGGCCCCGGCGGCGGCCTCGCCCGGGCCGAAGGACATGGGGAAGCCCGGGACGAGGCTCCCATCGCCGCGCAGCGCGATCAGCTTCTCGCCGGCGGGCACGATGATCGCCGGGGCGCCGCCGAGGGTGACGCCGATGGCCGGCTGGGAGATTCGCCCGCCGCCGTCGCGGGGGAAGTTGGAGAGCGCCGATGCCCCGAGGGCGAGCGCGAGCAGGAGCTGGGTCATGTGGTGGGGGGTCCGTCGTCGCGACGGGCGAGGATCTGGTCGATCCGGCGGTCGCGATCCTCCGCCGAGCTCCCGGCGCCGTCACGCGCGGGCTCGAGGAACGCCACCCCGCGCTGCCGCCCGACGACGTAGATCCCGAGGGGCTTCGCCGGAACGTTCCCGCCGTCGAACTCGGAGAGGGCGACCGCGAAGGCGCTGCGCGGGTCGTCCTGGTGGCGCCAGTACAGGAAGGAAGGGCCCGGGACACACCCGAGCTCCTCGCGGGCGGCGCCCCGGAGGGCGACGAGGCGCGCGTCGGCCTCCCGCAGCTCGCGCTGGGCGGCGTCCGCGTCCACCGAGAGCTGGCGAGCCCGGGCGCGCCGCTCCTCCGCCTCGGCGAAGAGCCGCTCGGCGTCGCGGCGCACGCGCCGCGCGAGGACCGCGTGCTCGGCGCCGACGAGGGAGCGCTCGAGGCTCGTCGCCCACGCCGCCTCGACCTCGTCCCACAGGGCGCGGCGCTTGCGGTCGGCCGCATCGTACTCCTCGGCCAGCGCCTGCCGGGCCTTCTCCGCGTCGCGCACCGCGGCCTCGAGCGCCTCCTTCGCGTGCGCCCGCCGCCCGCCGACGGCCTCGCGCCGCTCCTGCAGGACCTCGTCCGCGCCGCCGAGCTTCACCCACGCCTCGGAGGCCCGGGTCCGCTGCCGCTCGTACTCGCCCACGAGGCCGAGGGCGCGGTTCTCCTGGGTCTGCGCCTCGGCGGTCCAGCGCGTGCCCTCGTCCTCCACCTCGCCGGAGCGCGAGAACGCGTCCACCGCCGCGCGCTGGGCGATCTCGGCGCGGAGCGTCATCAGCTCCGACTGGGCGACGAGGTCCGCGTGGCGCAGCTGCGCGTCGGACCGGACCGACGAGGCGCGCTGCCACTCCGTCCACCAGGCGCCGAACGCCGTGCTCTCCAGGAGCTCGCGGAGGTCCCCGAGGCGCACGGACTTCATGGCGCGACCTCCTAGTTCACGGGCTGGAAGACGAAGGGGTACTCCACCGTCACCGGACCGGACGGCCTGAACTGCGTCCGCCACGACCGCATCGTGTTCATGATGCAGGTCGCGACCTCCGCGGAGCCGAGGGAGTTCTGCGCGGTGCTGACCTCGGCGAGCGCGCCCGTCTCGAGGATGGTGAAGCGGATCGAGATCTTTCCCTTGAGGCCGGGGTTTCGCTTGAGCGCATTCTCGTAGCAGGCCTTGATGAGCCCCATGCGCGCGCGGACGAAGGCGCCGAGCTTGCCCTGATCGATGTCCGAGGAGTCCACCTCCGCCTCCTCGGCGGCGACGGAGCCCGAGACCTTCACGTTCACCTCGGCCTTCGTGCCGAGGCCGACCTTGCCGCCGCCGCTCGTCGCGAGGTCGCCGATGGACGCGGCGCCGCCCTCGCCGCCGCCCTTGCGCCCGCCGCCCGCGCCGGGGTCGGTCGCGACGGCGACGCCGCCCGCGCCGGACAGGGCCGACGCGACGTCGCCCATCCCGCCGCCGGAGCCGAAGACGTCGGCGACGGCGCCGTTGGCGGTGCCCGGGCCGAGAGCGCCGAGCACCTTCAGGATGCCCTTCGACTGGACCGCCTTGGCGACCGCGGCGGCGCGCGCGGCCTTCTTCTGCGCGACCTGCTCCGGGTTCTCCTGCTTCTTCTCTTCCTGCTTCTCCTGCTTCTGCTGCGCCGCGACCTCGGCCTTCTTCTCCTCCTTCTTCTCCGGAGGCTTCGGCATGCGGTCGGGGATGAGGACCTTGGCGTAGCGGTCCGGGATCTCCTCGAGCGTGACCTCCTTCGGGAGCTCCGTGTTCGCGAGGGCGATGTAGAAGCCGGAGTGCGCCGCGAAGGAGACGACCAGCACGACGCTGAAGAGCCGGTCCATGCTCTTGAAGTGGGCGCCCTTCGCCGCGTTCGGCAGGGCCGGCTTCGGGACCTCGGCGGGCGGCGCGACGAACTGCCAGAGCAGCGTCACCTCGCCGACGACGAGCTTGCCGCGCTGGTCCTCGTTCACCTGGACCGAGCAGGACTTGCCGGCCCGCTTCGCGACGCCCTGCGAGACGAGCGCGGAGAGGTCCGCCGCCCCCTGGGGACCCTGGATGCGCCCCTCGGAGCCCTGGTCGAACTGGAGGACGTATCGGTCGCCCTGGTACGCGAAGACGACCAGCGACTCCGGTACGTTCGCGAGGCGGGACGACGATCGTGTTCTTCGGGCCGGTGCCGAGCGTGACGGCCTGCCTCGCCGGGAGCACGCGCTCCTCGACGATCTTGCCGGCCTGGATCACGCCGATCCGGAGCACCTTGTCCTGCTGAGCCGCCATCGCCGTCCTCTGGTCTCCCTGTTGCGCTTCGCGGACTAGAAGGGGTCCTTCTCGACGGCCCTCGTCACCTTCGGCAGCAGCGGCTCGGAGCGATCCAGCTCTCCGTAGTTCAGGTTCGCCCGGGGCATGAGGAACATCGCCTGGGGCTTCTGGATCCGACCCTCGACCTTCATCTCCTCCAGGCGGAGGATCTTCCGCGGTGCCTGCTTCTTCTTGTCCACCGCGCTCTGCGCCCGCGCGGGGACGGCGATGATGGTTAGCATGGCCGCCGAGAGGGCCACAAGCACGCGAGGACCGGTCACTTGTCTCCCCTTTCCTCACCCGGCTTCGCGGGTGAAGGGGTGCCGGCGGCGGGAGCCGCGGGCGGAGGGTTCGTCGGGGGGTTGCTTTCCACTCCGGGCGGGGGCGCCGGAGCCGCCGGCGCGGGTTCGGACGGCGGGGTCGGCGGCGGGGTCGGCGGTCGGGGTCGGGGTCGCGGTCGGGGTCGGGGTCGCGGTCGGGGTCGCGGTCGGGGTCGCGGTCGGGGTCGCGGCCGGGGTCGCGGCCGGGGTCGCGGCCGGGGTCGCGGCCGGGGTCGCGGCCGGGGTCGCGGCCGGGGTCGCGGCCGGGGTCGCGGCCGGGGTCGCGGCCGGGGTCGCGGTCGGGGTCGCGGCCGGGGTCGCGGTCGGGGTCGCGGTCGGGGTCGCGGTCGGGGTCGCGGTCGGGGTCGCGGTCGGGGTCGCGGTCGGGGTCGCGGTCGGGGTCGCGGTCGGGGTCGCGGTCGGGGTCGCGGTCGGGGTCGCGGTCGGAGTCGGGACCGCCACCGCTGGCCCCTCGTGCGTCGCCCCCAGGGCTCGCGTCGTGGACGATGCCGCGGCGGGCTCGAGCGCGGCGCGGGCGGCGGCCTCCTTCGCGAGCCGCTCCTCCTCCGCCTTCGCCGCAACCGCCGCGGCGGCGGCCGCGGCCTCCGCCTCCTTGCGCGCGGTCCTCCTCCTTCTTCTTCGCCTCCGCCTCGCGCCGCAGCCGGTCGCGCTCCTCGCGCTGGAGCCGCTTCTTCTCGCGCTCGATCGCCTTCGCCGCGTCCTTGCGGTAGTCGGCGATCTTCGGCTCCTTGCCGCCCTTCGCCTCGTACGCGTCGAAGAACGCCACCGCCTGCTCGAGCCGCGCCAGGGCGGGCAGCCCGGGCTTCTCGCCGTCGAGGTACAGCACGGCGAGGTTGAACTGGACCTCGACCATCGTGGCATCGAGCTCGAGCGCCTTCTGGTACGCCGCCTCCGCCTTCTCGAACCGCTGGGCGCCCCGGTAGGCGTTGCCGAGGTCGAGCCAGGTGGGTGCGTTCCCCTGCGCGTGGCGCACCGCGACCTCGAGCTCGGCGACGGCGCCCTGGAAGTCCTCGGCGTCCGCGAGGAGCGCGCCGTAGTTCGCGCGGGCCTCCGGGTAGTCCGGGCCGAGCGCCGCGGCGGTCCGGAAGTCCTCGAGCGCCTGGGGCCGGTTCCCGAGGTCGAGCTCGACGAACCCGAGCCTGTTCCAGACCGACGGGTCGCGGTCGTCGATGAGCCGCGCGTTCTCGAGCACCATCTTCGCGAGCTCGTTCCGCTTCTTGCGGTGGTAGACGGTCGCGAGGTTCACCATCGCCGGGACGTTCTTCTCGTCGAGCTTCAGCGCCCGGCGCGACGCCTCCTCGGCCTCGTCGAGCCGGCCCGCCGCGAGGAGGACGTCGACGAGCGCGTTCAGCACCGGCCCCGCCTCGGGAGCCCGGACCACGCGGGCGCGGGCCTCCGCCTCCGCCGCGGCGAGGTCGCCCCTGCGGATCTGGAGCCGGACGAGGCTCCGGGCCGCGGGGCCGAACCCCGGGTTCTCGTCGAGGACCCGCGCGTACAGCGCCCGGGCGCGATCGAGCTCGCCCATCCGCTCGCGGAGCACCGCCGCGTTCACCCCGGCGTGGGCGAGCTCGAGGTCGGAGTCGTAGGCTCGCTCGAACGCCGCGGCCGCCGGACCGAGCTCCCCGGCGGCGTCGAGGCGGACCCCTTCGGAGAAGAGCTGCCGGGCGACAGCGGTCGCCTCCGGCGTGGCCTTCGACCGGACAGCGGGGACCGCGGGCGCAACGGAGCCGGCGGTCGCGCCGCCGCTCGTGGTCGAGGTCGCGGCCGGGTCCGGCGTGGCGGAGGTGGCGCTCGCGGTCGGGTCGGGCGCCGCGGCGACCGGGGCGGCGGCAGCCTCCGGCGCAGGCGCGCGGGCGGGGCCGGCCGTGGCGCAGCCCGCGACGAGCGCCGCGAGGACGACGCCGAGTCCGGCGGCGCCGCTGAGCACGTCGAAGGTGGGGAATCGCCGCGCCATCGTCTAGAGCCCCTTCAGCCGCTTCTTCGCGTCCGAGACCTGCCCCTTCGCGTCGGGATCGGTGACGCCCTCGAGCGAGGTCGCGGCGCCGTAGGCCGCCTTCGCCTCCGCCTCGAAGAGCCGGCCGGCGCGGACGAGGGCCCGGGCCGCGATGGACGGGTCGGCCTTCGCGCACCGCTCGTCCCGGCCGAAGGCGAGATAGCGCGGCGCCGCGTCGGCCGGCTGATCCGCCAGGTCGAGCTCCGAGGCGACGTTCCGCAGCGCCACGCACCGGCTCGGCGAGTCGGGCCAGCGGCGCAGGAACTCGCCGTAGAGCCGGGCGGCGGCGGGGTGATCGCCCTGCTTCGAGCGCTGCGCGGCGAGCCGGAGGACGTCCTCGGCGGTGACCGCCGCGTCCGGATGGTCGCGCAGGAGCCGCTCGCGGACCGTCGCGGCCTTCTGCGGATCGCCGGCCTGATCCCATGCGACGGCGGCGTTGTGGAGCGCGCTCGCCGCATCCGGGGCCCCGGGGACGGCGGCCGCCTCGAAGGCCTGAGCCGCCTCGGCGGGCTTCTTGTCGGCGAGCAGCTGCTCGGCCCGCGCGAAGAGGCCGCTCGAGCGGTACCGCCCCAGGCCCTCCCCGATCTTCAGGAACGCGAGCTTGCGGTCGGGCGGCGCCTTCGCGCCCTCGACGCGCGCCCGCCCCTCGAGCCTCTCGACCGCCGCGAGCTGTCCGGCCCGATCCCCGCGGGCGGAGTAGGTCGCGACGTACAGCGGCGCGACCTGCTCGAGCAGGTCCGGATCCGACGGCCAGCGATCGAGCGCGGCGTCGAGGCGGCGTCGCGCGTCCTCGACCTCGCCATGGGCGTACTGGACCTCGGCGGCGACCAGGGCGATGTCTGGCCCGGACGGCCGGCGGTCCGCGGCGGCGCGGCGCGTCTCCGGGTCGGCGCCCGCCCGGGCGAGGTAGGCGTCGGCCGTCTCGACGACCCGGCGCCACGCCGGAGGCGGCGGGCGGGGCCCGTCCTTGCGGTCGGGGCCGAGATCGAGCTTCTCGAGCTGCCCCGCCTTGACCGCGGCGTTCGCCGCGCCGATGGCGGCGCCGGCCGCGACCCGGGCGCCGGCGGCGCGCGCCGCTTCGGACGCCTTCTCGTCTGCGGTGAGGGCGGCGGCGGCCTCCGCGGCCTGCTCCCAGCGCTGGGCGCGCAGGAGGAGGTCGGCGGCGCGGTACCGGAGCGGCACCCGCCACTCGGCGAGGCCGGGGCGGGAGGCGAGCTGGGCGTAGGCGGTCCCGGCCGCGGTCCACTCGGCGCGGGCCTGCTCGTGGCCGGTTCCGGCGGCGTCGCCCCTCGTCTCGTGGGCCTGGGCGGCCTCGAGGGCGTCGCGATCCGGCCCCTCGGCGAGCGAGGTGCCCTGCGGCAGCGCCTGGTCGTGCGCCGCGGCGCCGCCTCCGGCGGTGGCGCACCCGGCGAGGGCGAGGGCGAGGAAGATGACGGGGCGCCGGATCACGGCGTTCCTCCCTTGCTCGCGGCGCCGGCGACGGGCAGGGTCGCCTGCGCCGCGCCCTTCGACTTCGTGCCCTTTGCCTTCGTCCCCTTCGACTTCGCGTCCTTGGATTTCGGCTCCTTCGTCTCGCGTCCTTCAATCTTGGGTCCTTCTTCGCGTCCTTCGGCTTCGCGTCCTTCGACTCCGCGGCGCCTTCGGCGCCGCTACGCTCAGGACGAACGGAGGCCCCGTCGGTCGCGGCCGGGGTCGCGGCCGCGGTCGCGGTCGCGGTCGGGGTCGCGGTCGGGGTCGCGGTCGGGGTCGCGGTCGCGGTCGCGGTCGGGGTCGGGGTCGGGGTCGCGGTCGCGGTCGGGGTCGAGGTCGCGGTCGGAGTCGCGGTCTCGGCTGGGGTCGGCGTCGCTTGAGCCTTGGCGGTCGCCGTCGACTCGGGCGCCGCCTCCCCCGGCAGCGGCCGGCGGGACGGGCCGTCGAGGGTGTCCGCGAGGCGGGCCGGCGAGACATCCTCGGTGACGAGGCGGGACTTCGCCTCCTTCAGGACCGGGTACTCCTTCGGCCGGTAGCGCGCGAGCGACTCGCCGATCTTCTTCGTCCACTCGTTCTTCACGTGGAGCTTGCGGGCGGCCTCGATGGCCTGGACGTACACGGCCACCGCCTGGTCCTCGTAGGGCTGGGCCGCCTGGGCGAGGCGCGTCCTGGTACGCCGCGAGGTACTCCTCCGCCCCCTTCTTCTTGAACTCGGGCGGGACCGGCGCCTCGTAGATCGTCTGGGCGAGCCGCTCGAGGAGGAACGCCTTTCGGTAGAAGGCGGCGAGGATCCAGTCGGGCCGCTTGTAGCGCATCACCTCGTCGTACTGGGGCGCGACCTTCTTCGCCTCGCCGAGCTTCGCCTCGAGCGCCTTCTTGAGCTTCTTCGTGTTGGTCGTCGCCGGCAGCGTGATCTGGTCGTAGCGCTCGAAGTCGTACTCGGCGAGCCGGAACCGCGCCTCGGCGGCCGCGGCCGCGGCGCGCGGGCTCGCGTCCGGCTTGAGGCCGCGGTTCGCGAACTCCGCCACGGCCGCCTGATAGCTCGCCCGGGCCGCCCTCTCGTCGCCGAGGTGCTTGTGGGCGACGGCGATCTCGAGGTGGGCCTGGACGACGAGCTCGGGCTCCTTCGCCCGGGCGAACCGCTTCACGAACTCCTGGAGCGCCTGGATCTCGCGGCGGCGGTCGCCCATCTTCTCGTAGATGAGCGCGGCGTGGAACTGCGTGCGGGCCGCGTCCTCCGCGTCGGGGTAGAGGGTGGCGTACCGGGCGAAGGCGGCGGCCGCCCGGTCGTAGCGCTGGAGGTTCTCGAGCGAGCGCGCCGCGTTGTAGAGCGCGTTCTTCCGGTGCTTCGAGGACGGGTAGTTCTCGACCAGGGCGAGGTAGCGGTCCACCGCCTTGTCGAAGTCGTAGGTGTTCTCGGCGTTGTACCCGACGCGGAAGAGCGCCTCGTCGGCGAGCTCCGCCCGCGGGTACTCCACCGCGAGCCGCTCGTAGAGGCGCAGCGCGCTCTCGAACCGGCGCGCGCTCTCGTAGCAGCTCGCGGCGTTGTAGAGCGCCTTGTCGGCGAACTCGTGGCGGGGCTCCTCCGCGACGAGGGCGAGGAAGAGCCGGGCCGCCTCCTCCCACTGCTTCGCGTCCATGAGCTGCATGGCGCGGTTGAACCGCCCGCCGAGCTTGAACTTCTGGAGGGTGGCGTGGAGCTTCCTGTTCTTCGCGACGTCGCTCGACTGCAGCCGCGCGGAGGCCTGCTCCACCGCCGCCCAGTCCTTCATCGTGAGGTAGGACTCGATGATGAGGTTCGCCGCGAACTGCGCGACCTCGGAGGTCGGCCACCGCGAGACGACCTCCTCGAAGCGGCAGCGCGCCTCGTCGAAGTCGCCGTACTTGTAGAAGACCTCCGCGGCCTTGTACGGAGATCGGCGCCGCCTTGTCGTGGGCCGGGTAGCGGGTCACGAGGATGTCGGAGTCGCGCACGAGGTGGACGAAGGCGTAGGGCAGCGGCTCGGCCCCGACGACGTCCTTCTCGCGCCGGTCGGTGGAGAGCAGGACCTTGCGGTCCTCGAGCTCGCCCCCGCGCTGCAGCCGGACGATCTCGCCCTCCCAGGAGATGAGGGCGGAGAGGGACGCCTCGGACTCGTACTTGTCGTCCGCCGGGTCGTCGCGCACCGCCTCGTAGACGCGCGCCGCGGCGTCGAACTCCAGGGCGTTGTAGAGGCAGTCGGCGTAGTTGAAGGAGAGCTCGTACGCCTGCTTCGAGTGCGGGAAGCGGGCGAGGTAGTCGCCGTAGGCGGCCGAGGCGACGCGGTACTCCGCCACCGCGGCCTCGAGCTTCGCCTCCTGCTTGAAGGTCTGGGCCTGCTGGTGGTGGAAGCTCGCGGCGCGGAGGAGGCTCCTCTCGGCGAGCTCGCGCACGATCGCGAGGAGCTCCGGGTCGCCCTTGTTCCGCTCCCACCAGGTCGTCCCCTCGGAGTAGGTCTTCACGAGGAGCTCGCGCTCCTTCGCCTCGCGATCGAACTGCCGGTCGCGGGACCAGGCGAGGACGATCTTCGCCTGGATCTTCGGGGCCTCGGGCGCGAGGGGCGCGAGGGCGAGCACCTGCCGGTAGGCCTCGACCGCTCGCCCGTACTTGGTCTGGTCGAAGTAGACGTCGCCGAGGCGCGCGAAGACCTCCGCCTCGTACGGGCGCGGGCCGATCGCCAGGAAGAAGGCCTTCGCCCGGTCCACGCCGCCCCAGGTCTCGTCGGAGAAGCTGATGGCGGTGTACTGGATCGCCTCGGGCCAGACGTCGCCGCCGGGGCGACCGCCGGTCTTCTCCGCGGTGGCGACGTAGTGGTCGAGCAGGCGGGTGAACGACTGCACCGCGTGCTCGAAGTCGTCCATCCGGTAGTAGGTCCAGCCGAGCTTGTAGATCGCGCGGGCGAAGAGCGAGTGCTGCGGGAAGGCGTACATCCGCGTGAACGCCTCGGCCGCGCGCTTCAGCGAGTCGGCCTCCACCGCGTCGAAGTGCCAGTCGCCGAGCCGCACCCACGCCTCGGCGACGAACGGGCTCTGCGGGTACCGCTCGATGAGCACCTGGTACGCGGCCTGGGCCTCGTCGCCCTGCCCCATCTCGGCGAGGCAGTAGGCGAGCAGGTAGTAGGTGCCGTCCGCGTACTTGTAGTCGGGGAACTGGGTGATGAGCGTCTGGTAGAGCTGGATGGACTGCGCGTAGCTCTTGAGCGGCTCCGCCGGCGGGTCGCGCCCCTCCGCGATCGCCTTCTTCGCCTCCTCGCGGTGCGCGTTGGTGGCGAGCTCGAAGTCGTCGTTCGCCTTCTCGTAGTAGAGCTCGGCGAGGCGGAACATCGCGTCGGGCGTGAAGGCGGGGTCGTCGGGGTAGCGGGCGACGAACTCCTCGAAGCGGGTGATGGCTGCCTCGCGCTCGTTCCGCTCGAGCACCTCGAGGTCCCGGATCGCCTGCTCGTAGTTCTCGGCGAGGAACCGGCGGCGCTCGTCGAACTGCTTCTGGACGATGGCCTGGACCTCGGCGCGGAAGCCCCGGGCCTCCTCCTCCCACCGCCCCACCGCCTCCTCGAGCTCGCTCCGGGCCTGCCCGTCCGACACCATCGGGCGTGCGGTGTGCCGCTTCACGAGCCCGGTGCGCGCGCGATCTGCGTTCGCGGAGTGATCCTGGCAAGAGGCGTAGCTCGGCGGCTTCGCCGCCACGCGCGTCGCCGCGGCCCGCTGCCCGAGGGCGGCGGCCGGAAGGAGCGCGGCGAGCGCGGCGACGGCGGCGGCGCGCACCGCTACTCCACCTCCCGCAGCATCGAGCGGTACTCGCGGTCGAGCTGCTCGACCTCGGCGTCCTTCTGCACGGCGAGGGTCTGGATCTTGTCGAGGCGCTGCCGCTTCCGGCTCCAGGCGACGTCCACGATCCCGATGTCCGCCTTGAGGACGAGCCGGTAGAACTGGGCGCGCACCTCGGCGATCGAGCGCACCGCGATCTCGCCGAGCAGGTCCCGCGAGCTCTCCTGGAGCGCGTCGAGGGCGGCGAGGTGAGTGGCGAGGTCGGCCCGCTCCGCCTCGACCCGCCCGCGGAGCGCCTCTGCCCGCCGGGCCGCGTCCGCGGCGAGGCCGGCCTGGACGTCCCGCGCCCGGACGCGCACGGCGGCGAGCCGCTCGCGGGTCGCCCCGAGCCGATCGATCAGCGCCCGGTCCTCGGCGGGGACCTGGCCGCCCGCCGCGAGCGCGGCGGCGCGCTCGCGGTCCACCGCCTCGAGGTACTCCTCGCGGACCCGGGCCTCCTCCAGCATCGCGTCGACGCCGCCGGAGACGTCGCGCACCTGGGCAATCTCCTGGCGGATGGCGGCGAGCTCGGTGTCGTAGCCCTCCACGATGGCGCGGTGGGCGCGCACCTCCTCGCCGAACTCCTGGCGGTCCTCGCCCTCCGCCACGATCTCCGACCGGTGTCGGTCGAGCCACTCCTCGAGGCCGGAGAGGGACTCGAGGCTTCCGTCGAGGACGAAGCGGAGCTGGAAGATCGAGCGGCCGACCCGGTCGACGCGGCCCCGGAGCCGCGCCAGCCGGTCCTCGACGTCCTGCGGCGTGCGCGGGAGCCGGTCGAAGCGCGCCTCCACCACCGCCCGGGCCTCGCGGGCGTGGACGAGCTCGCCGCGCCGGTCGGGCGGGAGCCCCCGCTCCACCGCGGCCGCGGCCGCCGCGACCCAGGCGCCCTCGGCCCAGGCCGAGGCGTTCTCCAGCGCCTGGGCCTCGCGGTAGGCGCGGGCGAGCGGCGGGAACGCGTCGAGGCCGCCGCCCTTCTTGAGGAGCGCTTCGAGCCGGTCCGCCAGCTCCGCCCCGTCCCGCAGGTCGGCCCGGGCGCCCTCGCTCTCGCGCACCAGGCTCAGGGCGACCGCGACCTCCTTGTTGGTCGTCGCCCACCGGACGGCGATGGGGGGCAGCACGCTCCCGACGTCGAAGGCGCTCCCCTGGCGGCCGATCAGCTCCTCGAAGTAGCGGACCGGGTCCTCGCGGGTGGCGAGGATCGCGTCGATCTCGTCCCGGACCGGCGCGTAGGTGTTGATCACGACGTTGTAGGCCTCGGTCGCCTCCGCGTAGCGCCCGAGCCGGAGGAGCAGGTGGCCACGGAGCACCGTCGCCTCGGGAGCGAAGGGCGAGTCGGGCGCGAGCTCCGGGATGAACGAGGTCATCCGGAGCGCCTCCTCCCACTGCTTCGCCTTCACGTGGGCGACGGCCATCTCGTAGACCGCCTCGCCGAATCTGGGCGAGTCCCACGGCATCGCCGTGTACCACTCGAGGGCGGCAGGGGTGTCGCCCATCTCGGAGTTGACCCGGCCCATGGCGAGGAGGCACAGGTCCCGGATCTCGTGGTCGCGCTGGGTCTCCGGCTGCGCGCGGGCGCAGCTCTCGAACCACTCGAGCGACCCGTGGAGGTTGTCGTCCTCCACCTCGAGGACGCCCTGGAAGTACCAGGCCTGGAGCTGGAACGCCCCGCCGACCTGGGCGAAGGCCTGGAGGGCGCGCTCGACCCGCTCCGCGCGCGGGAGATCGGT
This sequence comes from uncultured delta proteobacterium, assembly GCA_963739565.1. GTDB lineage: Bacteria > Myxococcota > Myxococcia > Myxococcales > Anaeromyxobacteraceae > Anaeromyxobacter. The sequence goes on from CAVUBF010000005.1 coordinate 652,128, forward strand.
GCGCTGGTACTCCGCCTTGGCCGCGAGGTAGCGGACCTCGGCCGGCGGCTCCGCCCCGTAGACCTGCGCCGCCTCGGCGAGGAGCCGCTCCACGTCGCTGCGCCGCCGCTCCTTCACGGCGCAGTCGAGGGCGCCGGAGACGGCCTCGGCGCGATCGGGGGCGCCGTCGCCCCGGCCGAGCACGTCCTGGTAGCGGACGCGGGCCGCGCCGCAGATCCCCTGCCGGCGGAGGGCGTCGGCGAGGAGGAAGATCGCGTGGGGGCGGTCGCCCGCCCCGGCCCACTCCGGCTCGTCCACCGCCTCGGTGAGCATGAGCGCGGCGTGGAGCCAGTCGCCGAGCGCGTACTGGCGCGCGCCCTCGCCGAACCGCCGCTGCGCGCGGACGGCGCGGGGCTCGTCGGCGGGCAGGCCGGCCGACTCCGCGGCCGCGAGGCGCGCCTCGACGCCCGCGACGTCCCGCTCGAGGCGCGTCGCCGCGTCCTCCCCGCGCGCGGACGCCGGCGCGGGCCACGACCCGAGCGCCGCGGCCAGGAGGGCGGCCGCTGCGAGGCGTGTGTTGCGGGTCTTCACCTCTCGGAGCCTTCCGCGGCGGCGGGAGCGGTGCCGATCCTCACTTCTTCGAGCTCTCGACGGCGGCGGGAACCGCTCCGCGGCGGGCCTCCTCGCGCTGCACGTCGACGTCGTACCGGATGGCCGGGCGGTCCTTGAGCTCGGCGGTCATGCCGCCCTTCTCGAACCCGACGACCTTGATCGTGTTCACCTTCCCCGGCTCGGCGCTGAACGTGTACGAGGACTGGACCTTGAACTTGTAGCCCTCGAGGTAGCTGAAGAGGCCGTAGCCGTGGCCGCGGAAGGTGAGCTGGACCGCGATCTCGGTGGTTCCCCGGCACGATGCGGCCGTTGAAGATCTCGAACTCCTCGCGCTTCTCGAGGTCGCCGTCCACGTCGACCTTCGTGTAGATCGGCGCGCCGTCGAGGGCGTAGGACACGGACTCGAGGTAGAAGGACGAGCCCATCTCGTTGCGGTGGACGAGCACCGCCTTCGAGCCGGTGGTGATGTCGCCGCCGATGACCATCTCCTGCAGGTTCATCAGCCGCGCCTTCGTCCGGAAGATCTTCTCCTTCAGATCGGAGACGCGCTCCTCGAGGGTGCGGACCTTGAGCTCGTTCGCCTCCTCCGCGCCCAGCGCCGGCTTCCCGGCGGCGGCGTCGGACGCGGGCGCTGCGGCGCCGGGCGTCGCGGGGGCGGCCGCGGCCGCGGCGGCGGGCGCCGCCGACGGAGCGGCAGCGTTGGCCTGCGCGAGCGCCAGCGCCGGGAGCGCAGCGCAGAGGACCCACAGCGACCGAACGTTGAGGTACACGATCACCCTCCGCTTCCGGGAAAAGTCCCGGGAATCCACGCGCGTCCCCGGAACTCCTTCGCCTCGCGAAGCGAGGCTGGGGAGGGGAGCAAGGACCGATTTTATATCACAGCGGCCCGCCAGGGTGGCGCTCGCCGGATCGTCCGCCCTCGTACCCCGGGCGTGGGGCGGCCGGTTCCTAGCCGCCCTTCTTCAGCTCGGTCAGGACGAGCTTCGCGACCGCCTTGAGCGTGTCGAACACGCCCACGCCCGTGCGGCGCGACGGCCTCGAAGTCGGGGACGTTGCGTCGGGTTGAGCAGCTGGCGCAGCTCCTCGACCGTCGCGACGTTCGGGCAGGTCGCGCTTGTTGTACTGGACGACGTACGGGAGCTTGTCGAGGTCGTAGCCCTGCTCGGCGAGGTTCGTGCGCAGGTTCTCGAGCGACTCGATGTTCGCTTCCATGCGCTCGATCTGCGAGTCGGCGACGAAGACCACGCCGTCGACGCCCTTCAGGATCAGCTTGCGGCTGGCGTCGTAGAAGACCTGGCCGGGCACCGTGTAGAGGTGGAAGCGGGTCTTGAAGCCGCGGATCTCGCCGAGCGAGAGCGGCAGGAAGTCGAAGAAGAGCGTGCGCTCGGTCTCGGTCGCGAGGGAGATCATCTTGCCCTTCGCTTCGGGGTTGGTCTTGCTCGTAGATGTACTGCAGGTTCGTCGTCTTCCCGCAGAGGCCGGGACCGTAATAGACGATCTTGCAGTTGATCTCGCGCGAGCATGTAGTTGATGAAGCTCATCGTCGCGGCATCAGTCGTTGAACAGGTTGTCGATGTCGTCGTCGGTGATCTCGGCGAACGGCGACTCGCGGCGCCCGGGCTGCCTGCACCTTCTTGAGCAGCGCCTCGAAGACTGTCGTCGAGCTCCTCGCTCGGCCTTCTTCACGCGCAGGCGCACGAGCCCGAGGTCGAGCTCTGCGCGTCGAAGATCACCACCAGGATGACGCGGTTGCCGACGAGCTGGATGTGGATGTTCGCCTTCTCGCCCTCGTGGAACTGGGTCGGCGAACTCGTTCTCCTCGAGGAGCTTCGCGATGCCGCCCGTCGCGGCGACGTTGCCGGCGGTGAGCGAGGCGAGCGAGGTCGTGTCGAGGTTCTCGACTGTCGCCGCTCGACGGCGATGAGCTGACCGTTCTTGTCGACGATGAAGACGACCTTGGCGTTCGCGTCGCGCGCCAGGCGGTCGCACGATCGCCTGCGATCTGAGTTGAACTCCTCCTCGTACATCACCAAGCCGGAATTCATGCGCGCTGGTTCTCCGCGAGGAACCGAGTCATGGCCGAATACCAGGGAACCGCGTCGCTTTCAATCCTGGAGGGAGCCGCGTCACGGCGGCTCCTGCGCCTCGGCGTCGCCGGCGTCCCCCCTCGCAGCGAGGGGAGGATAGGAGAAAGAGGTGTACACCGAAATCGCACCGCGGTGCCTCGCTCCCGCCGTCCGGTGTGCGCCGACGACCACGACGAGGCGGTCGGACGCCCAGGTGGCGGTGCAGTCCCCGGCCACGCGATCGGGCCCTTCCGGCGGGCAGGCTCTCTCCGGCACGCGCCCGATCTCGCGCTCGTACCGGGTCGCGAGGACGCGCCAGGTGGCGAGCGCTGCCTGATCGTCGCCGGCGGCGGGGAGCACCTCGGTGACCGCGGCCGCGCGTCCCTCCCGGAAGCTCACGAGGCAGGAGAGCGCGTCACCGGAGCCCTGCGGGCAGCCGAGGTAGGTGGACGTGCCGCGATCGCGGTGCATGAGCGTCGCGCCCTGCACCCCGAGCGCGTGCTCGACGTCCTCGCGGAGCCGGCCGAGGGGGACGCCCGCGACGACGGGGGGCGAGGCGACGTCGTACTCGACGCGACACACCGCCGCGGCGACGCTCGCGCCGCGGGTGACCGTGACCGTCCAGCCGGGACGATCCCAGCCCGCGATCAGGACCGGCGCGCCCTCGGGCGCCGCCGCCGGATCGCCCACCCGGTCCGGGCGGCCGAGCCCCTTCCGCACCGCCTGGGCGAGCGCCTCGGCGTCGGCGGACGGCGCCTCGAGCTCCGCCGCGTACAGGCCACGCGGCCCGAACAGGAGCCGGCAGGGGCCCCGCACCGGCGCGCCCGGGCAGCGATCGGCGAGGAGCGCGTCGGCGTCGGAGGGCGACGGGCGGCCCGCGATGCCCGCCTCGCGCAGCGCAGCCTCCGCCGCGGCGCGGTCCGTCCCGAACTCGAGGCCGAGGGCGCGCGTCCCCGCCGGCGCCTCGAGCTTGCCGTATCGCAAGGACGCGCACGCGCCGAGCGCGAGGATCGAGGCCGCCAGGGCCGTCGCCCGGATGATTTGGACGGGAGGCCACTCGGGCTTCGGCTTCGCGCTCGCGCCGCCCGACATCGGGAGCCGCGTCGCCGCCGCGGCGCGGGGGCCCCGCTCGCTGCGGGGCAGCCTCATCCGGCTGCCCCTGCGCTTGCCTCAGGCACTGGTCGGGTCATAGCTCCCGTCGGCCGGCGAGGGCTCGCGCCAGCGTGACCTGGTCAGCGTATTCGAGGTCGCCGCCCATGGGAACGCCCTGCGCGATGCGGGTCACCTTGATGCCGATCGGGCTTCAGGAGCTTCGTCAGGTAGAGCGCGGTCGCCTCGCCCTCGACGTCGGGGTTCGTGGCGAGGACGATCTCCTCGGCCGGCTCGCGCTCGAGCCGGACGAGGAGCTCGCGGATCTTGAGGTCGCCGGGGCCGACGCCGTCGAGCGGCGAGAGCGCGCCGTGGAGGACGTGGTAGCGCCCGCGGAACTCGTGGGTCCGCTCGATGGCGAGGAGGTCGGGGACGCCCTCGACGACGCAGAGGAGCCGCGCGTCGCGATCCGGTCGAGCGGCAGATGGGGCAGGGATCCTGATCGGTGAGCGTCTGGCACGAGGAGCAGAGCCGCACGTCCCGGACCACGCCGGCGATCGCCGCGGCGAGGTCCGTCGCGTAGGCCGGCCCCGCCTTCGAGGATGTGGAAGGCGAGGCGCTGCGCGCTCTTCTCGCCGATGCCCGGGAGCTTCGCGAGCTCCTTCACGAGCCGCGCGATGGGATCCGCGACCGCCATCGGCACGCTACCCGATGCCCGGGGATCTTGATCCCGCCGGTCGCCTTCGTCCATGTGCTCGTCGGCGGCGGTGCGCGCCTTCTCGACCGCCGGCGTTGACGGCGGCGGCGACGAGGTCCTCGAGCATCGCCTTGCTCGGCCGGATCGACCGCCTTCGGGTCGATCTCGAGGCGGCTGACCTCGCACTTTCCGTTCATCTGGACCTTCACGAGCCCGCCGCCCGACTCGGCCTCGACCGAGATCTCGCGCGAGCTTCTCGCGCGCGTCCGCCATGGCCTTCTCGAGCTTCTTCGCCTGCTTCATGAGGTACTGGATGTCCATGGCGGTCCGGTCATCTCCGTGCGGCGGGTGCGGGCTACAGCTCCTCGATCTTCGTCGACGCCGCCATCCAGGATCCGGGCGGCCTCGCGGATGTTCGGGTGGCGTCTGCGCGCGTCTCGCGCACGGCCGCCGAGCGCGCCGAGCTTCTCCGCCGCCTCGGCCTGCGCGATCGACGACCGGGGCGGACCGCCGCCGCGCCGGCGGCCGGCGCCTGGCGTCGCGCCGCGCTTCACCACGAGCCGCGTCGGGCGGCCGAAGAGGCGCGCCGAAGGCCGCCTCGATGTCGGCCCGCCGCCGCTCGACCGCGTCGCCGAGCATGCCCGGGCGGCAGCTGGATCGCGATCTCGCCGTCGGCGAGCGGAGAGCAGCTGCGCCTCCTTCAGCGCCGGGGCGAGCGAGCGGGCTCACCTTCTCGACCTCCGCGACGGCGCCGCGCCAGCGCTCGGCTGGATCGGCGGTCGGCGGTGCGCGGTCGGCGCGTCGGGGTCGCGGGTCGGCGGTCGGGGTCGCGGTCGGGGTCGCGGTCGGGGTCGCGGTCGGGGTCGGGGTCGGGGTCGCGGTCGCGGTCGCGGTCGCGCCGAAGCGCGTCGACGCAGCGCCGGGTGCAGCGGGAGCGACGGGCGAAGGTCGAGGACCGGGACCGGATCCCGACCCGGGACCCGGTCCGCGCCCCGGTCCGGTCGGCGGAAGCGGCGCGCCGCTCGCGAGCGCCTCCACGCGCGCGAGCAGCTCGGAGACCTGCGACTCCCGGCGCGAGGAAGCACGCCCTCGAGGAGCGCCACCTCCAGCGCGTAGCGCGGCTGCTCCGCGAGCTTCACGTCGACGACCGCGCGCTGGACGAGGTCGAAGAGCCGGGTGAGCTGCGCCGGGTCGGCGGCGGCGGCCTGCGCGCGCACCTCGGCGAGCTCCGCGTCGGGGAGGTCGAGCGGCGAGGCCGGCGACGAGCCGCGCGACCACCACGTTGCGCAGGTGGCGGACGAGCTCCTCCGCGACCCGCTTCATCTCCAGCCCGCGCGCGTGGAGCGCCTCGATCTCGGAGAGCACGGTCGCGCCGTCGCGGCCGACGAGCGCGCCCGCGATCCGGGAGACCGCGCGCGGCGTCGACCGCCCCGAGCGCCTCGGCGACCGTCGGCGTCGCCGGGCCGCGTCCCCGCAGGCGGCGCGCACCTGGTCGAGGAGCGAGAGCGCGTCGCGCATGCCGCCCTCCGCCTGGCGCGCGCGACGAGGGCGAGCGCCGCGGCGGAGAGCTTCATCCCCTCCGCCTCGGCGACCTTGCGCGAGCTGGTCCGCGATCTGCTGGAGCGTGAGGCGCCGGAAGTCGAAGCGCTGGCAGCGCGAGACGATCGTCTCCGGGACCTTGTGCACGTCGGTCGTCGCGAGGACGAACTTCACGTGCGGCGGCGGCTCCTCGAGCGTCTTCAGCAGCGCGTTGAAGGCGCCCTGCGAGAGCATGTGGACCTCGTCCACGACGAAGACCTTGAAGCGGTCGCGGGCCGGCCGGTACTTCACCGCCTCGACGATGTCGCGGACGTTGTCGACGCCGTTGTTGGAGGCGGCGTCGATCTCGACGACGTCCACCGCACCGCCCCTCGGCGATCTCGACGCACGGCGACGCAGACGCCGCAGGGCTCGGCGGTCGGGCCCTTCTCGCAGTTGAGCGCCTTCGCGACGAGGCGCGCGCTGGTGGTCTTGCCCACGCCGCGCGGCCCGGTGAAGAGGAACGCGTGCGCCAGCTGCCCGGTCTTGAGGGCGTTCGAGAGCGTCCGGACCACGTGCTCCTGGCCGGACATCTCCCCGAAGCGCTGGGGACGGTACTTCCGGGCGAGGACGAGGTAAGCTCACGGACGGGACCTTGGAGGCGACCTTCGGTACCAAAGAAACGAGCCGGCCCACAATCCCCGGGCGCACGGAGGACCACCTACCGTTGCTCCCTTCCGGGCCTGGCGGGGTTCGGCTGCCCCCACGTCGCCCGAGGATTCTGGGCCGGCTCGACCGGCTTCGACCGCCGGCTATCGAGCCCCCTATCTAACGTCCGCGGGGGCTCTCGCTGCTGGCGGAGAGGGTGGGATTTGAACCCACGGTACCGTTCCCGGTACACACGATTTCCAGTCGTGCACCTTCGACCGCTCGGTCACCTCTCCATCTTACTCGGGGGGTGCTGACCCCCGTAACGCACGGTAGCGTTCGTCCGAGCGCGCGGGGGTCGCACGCCCCCGAACCCCCGGCGCTCCGGGGCAGCCTCAGCCGGCTGCCCCTGCGCGCCCTACGGCAGCCTCATCCGGCTGCCCCTGCGCTCGCTTCCTCGAACGATCGGTACCGCTGAACCCGACCGCCTGCGCTCACTTCCCTGTCGACCGGAACTCCTCTGATCCGGCCTTTCGAGACGTCGAGACGCGTATGTGGCGGAGAGCGAGGGATTCGAACCCCCGGTACCGTTGCCGGTACACCTGATTTCGAGTCAGGCGCCTTCGACCAAGCTCGGCCAGCTCTCCGCGCGGCGGATTTAACCGATCTTCCGGCCGTGCCGAGCTGCCAAGCGGGGGGCAACCGCTGCTTTAGCGAGGTCTTCCGTCCGCCCGCGCTTTGGGCCGGCTTCTCCGCCTCGGCCCGGTGCGCCGTTCCCCGCCGGGCCCGGAAGAAGGCGCGCAGCAGCTCGCCGCCTCCTCGCCGAGCACGCCCCGGCTCCACCGGGAACCGGTGGTTCAGGCGCGGGTCGGCGGAGAGGTCCAGGAGCGACCCGACCGCTCCGGCCTTCGGATCGGCTCGCGCCGAACACCAGCCGGTCGATCCGCGCGAGCACCATGCGCGCCCGCGCACATGGCGCACGGCTCGAGGGTCACGAAGAGCGTGACGCCGGTGAGCCGCCAGCGGCCGAGCGGCGTGCGCGCCTCCTGGATCGCGAGCAGCTCGGCGTGCGCCGTCGGGATCGCGATCGCCCTCGCGGCGCGTTCGCGCCGCGCCCGACGACGGCCCCGTCGCAGACCGCGACCGCGCCGACCGGCACCTCCCCCCGCTCGGCCGCCTCCCGGGCGAGGGCGAGGGCCTCGCGCATCCAGCGCTCGTCTTCCACCCCGCTCTCATAGCGCGATCGCGCCGGAATGTGCGCGCCGGGGGCACCGCGTCCCGCGCGCGACCGCGACTACGCGGGAGCGGGGCCGGGCGCGAGCTCCGGGTGGTCGGCGCAGTCGAGCCCGCAGGCACGGCAGGTGTCGAGCGCGCACTTCGGCGTGACCTTCCCGCCGAGGCCGCGGCGCCACTCGCGCGCCAGGAACGCCTTCTGAGGCCGTGGTCGAGGAAGTCCCAGGGGAGCACCTCGCTCCTCGCCCGACCTCGCGCGTGCACGAAGAAGTCCGGGTCGTGCGGCCAGCGGCGGAGCGCGCGCTCGAAGGTCGCCCCCGGTCTCGCGGTGCGCGAGCTCGAGCAGGTCGGCGCAGCGGCGGTCGCCGCGCGAGAGGAGCGCCTGGAGCGCAGGCCTCCCGCGGGCGAGAGCGAGTCGACGTCGATCCCCTTCGGCCGGAGCGCCCGCTCGAGGAGCCGGCGCTTCGGCCTCGAGGCAGCGCCGCGTCGGCGCATGCGGCGCCCACTGGAACGGCGTCCACGGCTTCGGGACGAACGGGTTCACCGAGAGCGCGATGCGCCCCATCGCGGCCCCGCTGCCGGGCCCAGGGGCAGCATCACCTCCTCGCGGATGCGGAGCGCGATCGCGCGCCATCCCGAGCACGTCCTCGTCGGTCTCGGTGGGCAGGCCGCACATGAAGTAGAGCTTCACGTGCGTCATGCCCTGCCGCGAGCGCGTCCTCCGCCGCCTGGACAATCCGGTCGTCGGGGAAGTCCTTGTTCACGACCCGCCGCAGCCGGTCGGTCCCCGCCTCCGGCGCGAGGGTGACCGACCGCTCGCCGCCCGCGGCCAGCCGCCGCGCGAGCGCGGGCGTCGATGGCGTCCACCCGGAGCGACGACGGGCTGAAGGTCCCGCCCGCCTCGCCGATCTCGCAGGTGAGCGCGTCGAGGCCGGAGTGGTCGCTCGTGTCCGGGCCGACGAGCCCGATCCGCTGGCCGCTGCTCGATCCCCTTCCGCGCCTCGGCCCGGAGCGTCTCGAGGTCCACCTCGCGGTACGGGCGCTGCACGAACCCGGCGGCGCAGAACCGGCAGCCCCACAGGCAGCCGCGGGCGACCTCGGTGAGGAAGAGGTCGCCGAACTGCGCGTCGGGCGAGTCGATCGCCCGGGAGGTCGGCACGCCGCGCAGGCCGGGAGTAGGCGCGCGCCACGCGCTCGGGCGCGCCGTCGCGCGGCGTGCGAAGCGCGTCACCCACGCGCCGCCCGGCGCGCGGGTGTCCGCGTACTCGACGTCGTAGAGCGACGGGACGTAGGCGCCCGGCCACGCGGGCGAGGGCGCGCAGCAGCTCGGCGCGCGGGCGCCCCCGCGCGCGCGGCCCGCGAGCGTCTCGAGGAAGGGCGGCACGAGCGCCTCGCCCTCGCCGATCAGGAACGCGTCGAGGAAGGGCGCGACCGGCTCCGGGTTGATCTGCACGGCGATGCCGCCCGCGACGACGAGCGGGTGGCGCTCGTCGCGCGTCGGCGGCGCGGAGCGGCAGGCCGGCGCCGTCGAGGAGCGCGAGGAGGTTCGGGTAGGTCGTCCTCGAAGGAGAGGGAGAAGGCGACGACGTCGAAGTCGCGCGAGCGGGCGCCCCGACTCGACGGTGCGCGGCGGCGCCGCCGGTCCTCGGGGAGGAAGGCCCGCTCGCAGCGGGCGCCCGGGTCGGCGTTCAGGAGCCGGTAGACGGCGTGCACCCCGAGGTTCGCCATCCCGAGCCGGTAGACGTTCGGGTAGACGAGCGCGATCGCCGAGCCTGCCGCCCGGCTCCTTGCGGATCGCGCCGCGCTCTCGAGGCGTGCCCGCACGCCATCGCCGTCCTCTAAGGATCCCACGGGGAGATCGCCAGGATCAAAGGGTCCGGGTCCTGTACAATCCCGCCTTCCCGCGAGGGACGCCCGATGATCTCCGCAGCCGCGCCGCCGCCCTCGTCCTCGCCGCCGCCCTCGCCGCGGCCCGCCGCCGCGTGGCCGCCGCCGAGCCCGCTGCCGCGCGCCGCGACGCGGTCGCCCTCCCCGGCGTGGACCTCGAGGGCGCTCTCCCCGGAGCAGCGGCAGGTCCTCGGGGACTCGGGCCCGCACGAGCCTTCTGCTACTGCGGCTGCCCGCACACCGCTCGACGCAGTGCCTGCAGCGACGCACCGGACCTGCCGCCACGCGCCGCGCATGGCGGCCCTCGCGGCCCGGCTCGTCCGCGCCGGCGCCGAGCAAGGACGAGCTCGCGCGGCTCGTGACGAGCTACTACGCCTCGTTCGACAAGCGCGCGAAGCTCGCCGTCGCGACCTTCGGGCCTGCCGCTCGGCAGCCCCGAGGCGCCGGTCACGATGGTGGAGTACTCCGACTTCACCTGCCCCTACTGCCAGCTCGTCCGGCCGGTGCTGGAGTCGTTCGTGGAGGCGCGCAAGGGCCGCGTGAAGCTCGTCTTCAAGCCCTTCCCCATCGAGTCGCACCCCGGCGCGCTCGAGCGTCGCCCAGGCCGGGGAGTGGGCGCGGGACCAGAAGCTCTTCTGGCCGATGCACGACGCGCTCTTCGTCCTCCCCGGGGTCGCACTCGCCGGACGAGCTCGCCGCGACTCGCCAGCGAGGTCGGCGGCGATCCGGAGTCGCTGCGCGCCGCGCTCTCCGACGGCCGCTACGTCGCGAAGGTCCGCGCCTCGCAGGCGGAGGCGCGCGCGGCGGGGATCAAGGGGACGCCGTCGCTCTTCCTGAACGGCCGCCCGCTCGTGCTCATGGACTACTCCGACGAGGGGCTCGAGTTCACGCTCCAGGACGAGGAGGAGTGGGCGCGCCACGGCGGGTGGCAGCGAGACTGAGCCGAGATGACGCTCCACCTCGACATCGACGCGCACGGCCGCGTGGTACCCCAGACGGACCCGGCGCGGCGCGCCCTGGCCGACCGGGCCGGCCGCTTCGTCCTCCTGCCCTCGGCGGCGGACCTCCTCGTGGCGCGGCGATCGCCGGCGACCGGCGGCACCTCGACGCGCCCCCGCTGCATCCTCGCCGGGGACCTCGCCGCCTTCGCCATCGCCGACTTCATCGCCTTCATGCAGCAGGCGCGCCTCTCCGGCGTGCTCACGGTCTCCGGCGACGGCGCCGAGCGCTCCGTGGCGTTCCAGGAGGGCGAGGTCCGCAGCGCCCACTCCAGCGCCGCGGGGGAGCGGGTGGGCGAGGTGGCGGTCCGGCTCGGGTACGCGACGGAGGCCCAGGTCGCCGAGGCGCACCGGTCCGGCCGCCCCATCGGCAAGGCGCTCGTGGACCTCGGGATCCTGACGCCGAACGACCTGTGCAAGTGCCTGCACGAGCAGGTGGCGGCGGTGTTCCACTCGCTGCTCCTGTCGCAAGACGGGGACGTTCACGCTCGTCGACGAGGAGGCGGAGCGCCCCGCCGCCCCGCTCTCCGTCTCGACCCAGTCGCTCCTCATGGACGGCATCCGGCGGATCGACGAGCTCTCGCTCTTCCAGGCCCGGATCCCCGGCGCGTCCACGGTGCTGCGGAAGCGGGAGGGCGCCCGGGCGCCGAAGACGCTCCGCCCCACCGAGTCGGCGCTCTTCGCCCTCGTCGACGGCCGGCGGTCGGTGGCGGAGATCGCGACCGCCGCCCACCTGAACGAGTTCGACGCGACGAAGATCCTCTTCCACCTCTCCGAGGCGGGCCTGCTCGAGGCGGTGGCGGATGCCGCCGGCCCGGCCACCGAGGCCGAGCGGGTGTCCGACATCGTCCGCGGCGTGAACGAGCTCCTCCGGGCCGTCGCCCAGGAGGTCCCCCCGGGCGCGCGCGCGGCGTTCCTCGACGCGGCCCAGCGGTTCCTCTGGGACGGCTCGAGCCCGTACGCGCCGCTCCTCCGGGAGCTGACCGTGGGCGGCGACGGCGGGATCGACGAGGTCGCCTCGGCGGAGACCCTCGCCGGGCTCGACGCCGCGACCCTCGCCGGGATGGAGCCGTCGGGCCTGCGCGCGCGGGTCGCCCTGGAGGCGCTCCGGGACGCCCTCTTCTTCTGGCTCTTCCTCGCCGGCGAGCGCGTCTCGCGCGAGGTGGACGAGGCGCTGGGCCGCGCGGTCCGCCAGAAGCTCGCGCCGCTCCAGGCGCTCGCCGACAGCGCCGCGCCGTGACCCCGCTCCCCCTCGTCACCGCCGACCTGCCGGGCTCCGGCGGGACCGTCCGTGCGGTCCCCGAGGACTTCCGCGTCGACGAGATCCCGGCCTACCTGCCCTCCGGCGCGGGGCCGCACCTGTACGTGCGGATCGAGAAGCGCGGCCGCACCACCCGCGACGTGGTCCGCGCCCTCGCCCACGCGCTCGGCGCGCCGGAACGCGACGCCGGGTTACGCGGGCATGAAGGACAAGGACGCGGTCACGACCCAGTGGCTGTCGTTCCCGATCGCGAAGGACCCCGATCCCGCGACCCTCGCCGGCCCCGGCCTCCGGATCCTCGAGGTCTCGCGCCACGGCAACAAGCTCCGCACCGGCCACGTCCGCGCGAACGTCTTCTCCCTCGCGGTCCGGGGCGGGGACGCCGCCCGCGCCCGCGCCGCCGCGGACGCCCTCGCGAGCCGCGGGCTGCCGAACTTCTTCGGGCCGCAGCGGTTCGGGACCGAGGGGAGGAACGCGGAGGTCGGGCGCGCGCTCCTCCTCGGGCCGGAGACGCCGGAGGTGCGCCGGGCCGCCCGCGACCGCTTCCTGCGGCGGCTCTCCCTCTCCGCGTACCAGGCGCTCCTCTTCAACCGGTGGCTCGCGGCGCGGCTGGCGGACGGGCTCTTCGTCGCGGCGCTCCGCGGCGACGTCATGAAGAAGCTCGACAGCGGCGGGCTGTTCGACTGCGAGGACCCGGCCGTGGATGGCCCGCGGGTGGTCGCCTTCGAGATCTCCCCGGCGGGGCCCATGTTCGGCCACCGGCTCCGCGCCGCAGGCCACGAGGCCCTCGCCCGGGAGGAGTCGCTCCTCGCCGCGGAGGGGATCGCCCTCCCGGACTTCGCCCGCGGCGGCGGCGAGGCCGAGGGGACCCGGCGCGCCGCCCGGCTTCGCACGGAGGTGGCCATCGAGGACGAGCCGGACGGGTACCGCGCGCGGTTCGAGCTGCCGAAGGGCTCGTACGCGACCGTGGTCCTGCGCGAGCTCGTGAAGGGGGACGCGGCGGTGCCGGAGGAGGAGGGCGGGTAGCGGGGACGGTTCGCCCCGAGGAGCGGAGCGGCCCCGGGAGCCCCCATCACCACCCGGCGCGGGTCGTAGCGCGAACGGTTGCTCAGCCGGCGTGCCGAGAGTCCTCGGTCACGTCCCGCTCCCGCGTCGTGGAGATCCCCGTTCGCCCTGAGCGGAGCGCCCGGCCGTCCGGCCGGGCGCGGAGTCGAAGGGCGCAGCGCGGCGACGGGGCCGTCAGCCGCCGGTCCGCGCCAGGTGCTCCGCCGCCTGGTGCGCGAGGTACGAGACCACCGCGAGGTCCCGCGGACCGAAGGGCGTGCCGTCCCGCCTGTTCAGCACCTCGAGGGCGCCGAGGACCTGGCCGCGGCGGGCGATGGGCGCGCAGAGGACGGAGCGCGTCCGATAGCCGACCGCCTCGGAGATGGCGCGGTGGAAGCGGGGGTCCTTCTCCGCGTCGGAGACGGCGAGGCACACGTCCTGCTGGACGCAGAAGCCCACGATCCCGACGCCGACCGCCACCGCGGTCCGCAGCGCGGCGAGCTCCTGCGCCCGCGGGCCGCGCACGACGGCGAACTCGAGCTCGCGGCCGCCGAGGCGCGCGAGGAGCAGCGAGCCGGCCTCCGCCTCCGCGCGCCGGAGGGCGAGGTCGAGGAGCGACTCGAGCCCGGCCTGCCGGTCGAGGCGCGGGAGGTTCGCGACCTCCGCGAAGAGCTCGGCGAGGACGTCCTCCGCCCCGGCGGCGGCGCGGGGCCGGCCCACCGGGCCGCGGGGAGGCGTCGCGCGCCCCGCCGCCGGCTCCGGCCGCAGCTCGCGGATCCGGAACACTCCGCCGCCCCGCGGGTCGGTCACGTGGATCGAGCCGTCGACCTGCACGTCGCAGAGGAGGTTCGTCGTGGTCCTGGCTCCGCCGAGCTTCGCGAGGCCGGCCTTGAGCGCGGCGAGCCAGTGCTCCGCGTCGACGCGGAGCGTGGCGTCCTCGGCGAGCGCCGGAGGCGCCGCCGGGCAGAACACCTCGAAGAGCGGCATCGAGACCTCCCGCGGGCCGCTACTCGAGCGCGACGATCCGGAACTCGGTGCGCCGGTTCTTCGCCTTCCCCTTGGCGGTCTTGTTGGACGCGATGGGCTTCGTCGGGCCGTAGCCGGTCGCCTCGAGGCGCGCCGGCGAGACGCCCTTCGAGACGAGGTAGTCGCGGACCGCCTCGGCGCGGCGCTGGCTCAGCCTCATGTTGGAAGCCTCGCCGCCCACGTTGTCGGTGTGGCCCTCGATGGACACCCGCATCTTCGGGAAGTCGCTCAGCACCTGCGAGACCTGGTTGAGGAGCGGGAACGAGTCGGGCAGCACGCGGTACTTCGCGGTGGCGAAGTGGACCTGCTGCTTGATCTCGATCTTCTCCTTCTTCACCTCGACGAGCGTGTACTTCTTCGGGCAGCCGTCGGGAGGCGGGCCGAACTGGTCCGGGCACTTGTCGAGCCGGTCGGGGATCCCGTCGCCGTCCTTGTCGGTGTCGGGGCAGCCGCCGTTCTCCTTCGGGCCGGCGACCTCGGGGCACTTGTCCTCGGCGTCCGGGACGCCGTCGCCGTCGCGGTCGAGGACCGGGCAGCCCTGGTTCTCGAGCGGGCCGGCCTCGTTCGGGCAGGCGTCGAGCCGGTCCACGATGCCGTCGCCGTCGTTGTCCGGATCCGGGCAGCCGTCCTCGTCCTGGAAGCCGTCCTTGTCCTCGGGGTCGAGCGGGCACCGGTCGATGTCGTCGGGGATGCCGTCGCCGTCGGTGTCCTTCGCCACCGGGCAGCCGCGGGTCTCCTTGGGGCCGGGCAGCTGCGGGCAGTCGTCCTCGAGGTCGGGGATCCCGTCGCCGTCCGTGTCGGGGCAGCCCTTGAACTCGGGAGCCCGGGCACGTCGGGGCAGAGGTCGTCGACGTCCGGCACGCCGTCGCCGTCGCGGTCGACCTTGGTGATCTCGATCTTCTTCTCCTCGGGCCTTCTTCCGATGACGACCTGGGTCGGGCCGCAGGTCTTCGAGTAGCGGAGCGCGTCCTTCGAGCTCTTCTCCGCCGCCTTCATGTGCTCCTGGGCGCGCTCGGGGTGGCCCTGGCCGAGCTCGTCCTCGGCGAAGGAGACGTTGGCCTCGGCGAGAGCGAGCTCCTTCGGCGCGCAGCGCATGCGCGCCCGACTTGCGGGCCTTGTCGATGTCGGAGCGCACGACCGCGGCGCTCTCCCGGAGCTTGCCGCCGGAGGCGCAGGAGGCCGCCACGAGCACCGCGGCGGCGAGGAGCGCGAAGCGGCGCATCACGGGTTCTCCCGGTCCTTGTTCGAGGCGGCGGCAGCCTTCTTGCGCGCGTCCTTGGCGAGAGCCTGGGCGCGGGTCGCGAGGCGGGTCGCGGACTCGTACTCGGCGCGGCCGGAGACCTCCCGCGCCTTGTGCAGGTACGCCTCGGCGGAGGTGAACTCGTACGTCGCGGACTGGGCCGCTCCGGCGGAGCGGGCAGCCTCGACCTCCACGTCCGCGTCGATGAGCGCGGCGGTGGACTGGATCGGGCCGCAGGCCGCGAGCGTCGCGAAGGCGAGCGAGGCGAGGACGAGCCGCACGGAGACCCCTTTCGGTGAAACGCTCCGACCTACCCGCCGGGACGGGGGGCCGTCAAGGAACGCGGGGGCCCGCCCCACGCGCCAAAAAGGCGCGCGGCGCCGGGGGGTTCGCGCCGGTAGGCCCCGGCCGGGCGGCTCCGCTGCCGGCCGTCCCGCGGCCGAGCAGACGGGCCGCCGGGAGCACCACGGACGTACCTTCCCGCGAGGAGGTAGACCGGCATGGGCATCATCGCCTGGATCGTCTTCGGATTCATCGTGGGGCTCATCGCGCGGGCGGTCGTCCCGGGTCGCCAGGGCATGGGCTTCGTCATGACCACGCTCCTCGGGATCGCCGGGTCGATCGTCGGCGGCCTCGTCGCCTCGACGCTCGCCGGCGGTCCGGCGACCGGGTTCCAGGCGTCGGGCTTCATCGGCAGCCTCATCGGCGCGGTCGTGCTGCTCGTCGTCGCCGGGATGGTCACCGGGCCGCGGCACAGGACGGTGTAGCGCTCCATTAAGTCAGGGCGGGACGGGGTCCTCGCAGCCACAGGTGCGCGTGAGATTCGGAGCAGTACTGCGCGACCGGGAACAAGGCCGGCGGCGTGACCCCGCCGATGCCGAAGCTCGCATAGTCGGCGGACGTGGGCGTGACGGAATCCCACGCGGTGTACTTCGCGGTGACGCTCGCATCGATCGACACGAGGCCGGAGTACGGGGTCGTGGTCCCGCTCGGGGTCGGGTCGTAGCAGCCGAGCGAATTGGAGGTGCTGCAGTCGGCAGGGCCGTCGAGGTTCCAGGTCGAGCTCGCACCTATAACGAGTACCTGGTCGCCCCCGTTCCCGTAGATCCGGTTGTGGCTGAGCTCGAGCGACCCCGAGGCCGGGGGATTCCCCCACAGGACGAGGCCGCCGGCCTTCCGCGATACGCGGGAAGGCGGGCGCCCCGCCCCAGCTCGTGGTCGCGCCGTTTCCGTAGATGGTCGTGGAGGTGATCCGGATCTCGGCCGAACGTTAATGAGCGCGATCCCGGTGTCGCCGTTCCCCACCACCTTGGACCCGCGGATGGTCACCCGGGGCGCCCCGGCGGATCGCGTTGCCGCGCACGCCCATCCCGGAGTTGCTGGTGACGTGCGTGGCGTCGAGCACCAGCCGGCCGTTCCCGACGACGATCCCGTCGCCCGACCCGGTGATGGATCCGCCGGTGAACGCGACGGTGGGGAGGCCCGCGGCGAAGTCGACGACCACCGCCGCGACCGACATCTCCCGCACCACCACGTCCTGCGCGACGAGGCCGCAGGTCGACGTCGCCACGATCCCGTGCCCGAGGTGAGCGCCCCCGGCTCCGCGCCCGTCGAGCGTCACCGACGAGAGCCGCGCGGGCGCGGCGCCGCCCGCGCAGCGGAGGTCGACGGCCGAGCGGTGCTGGTCCCCGCCGCCGTTCCGGACGGTGAAGCCGGCGAGGGCCCCGTCGCCGTGGAGCTCCACCGCGGTCGGAGCGCCCTCCCCGTCGAACAGGACCTCGTGCGCGCCCCCTCCTCCCTCGGACCGGACCGTCACGCGTGCCGGGATGACGAGCGGGAAGGTCTCGCCGGCGGCCGCCGAGAACGTGCGGGTGGCCCCGGAGGCGACGCCGCCCGAGGTGACGGTGACGACGGAGGAAGGATCGGCGGCGAGCGCCGTCGCGGCCGCGAGGGCGTCGCCGAGCCGCAGGAAGGCGCAGGCCCCGGGGGAGGTCGCGCCGGTGGCGAACGGCGGCGCCGCGGCGGGCGAGCCGTCGGGACGGACGGCCAGCTCCCGCGACGCCGTCGGCGGGCAGGCGCAGCGCGCGCCGAACCCGGGGCGCACCGCGCAGGTGAACCCGCCGGGCGCGCAGGGCTCGACGATCCAGGTCCCGCAGACCGGGTCGTCCCCGACGCAGCGACGCGCCCGGTCGACGCCGCTCGTCGCGCCGGTCGGGTCGAGGCACTCGCCGCCGGCTCCCGGGGTGCAGCGCGAGCCTGCGCAGCCGAGGGCGCGGGCGCTGCAGCGCAGGTCGTTGCCGCAGGCCTGGCCGCCGGGGCAGTCGGAGCTCGCGCCGGGCGCGGCGCAGGGCGCGCCCTCGACCTCGACCACGCACGCGCCGAGGAGGGCCGCGGCGGCGAGGGCGAGCACGATCAGGACGCGGGTTCCCTCGGGCTTCGCCCTCACGCCCCCCCGGACACCGATGCTCCGGCTCCGCCTCCGCGCGTCGGCGGGCGGAGCCCGCCTCCTCCCCCGCTCGCTCGAGGTTGCCACGATCAGAACCTCGCCTCGAGCACGTACAGGGTCACGCCCGCCAGCGCGGCGCCCGCCGCGACGCCATAGAGCGCGTTCGCGGTGCGCGCCTTGGAGCGGGCGTCCGACGCGTACCGGCTCGCGCTCGCGGCATCGGGCGCGGGGGTCGCGTCGATGGCCTGCGCATCGGAGCGCGCCGAGGCGCCGAACCAGGCGCCGGCGGCGGCCGCGACGACCGCGGTCCCGCCGGCGATCCAGACCGGCAGGTACTTCCGCCGGGCCGGCGGCGGGGCTGGAGGGGCGACCGGCGCGGGTGCGGGCTCGGCCGCCGGACGCGCCGCGAGGTCGGGAGCCGGCGCGGGCGCCCGGGACGGCGCCGTCGCCCGGGGGACCGGCTTCAGCACGATGTCGACGACGCTCGACACGGTCGCCGCGACGTCGACCCTCCCCTCCCATGGGCCATGGCCGTCGAGGGCGAGGGCGAGGGCGTAGCGGCCGGGCTGGAGGACGAGGTGGAGCGGGGTCTTCCCGCGCTCGAGCCCCTCGACCGAGGCGCGCGCGCCGGGCGGATCCGAGTAGAGGAGGAGCACCTGCACCCCCGCCTTCGCGAGCCGCTCCTCGATCCGCTGCATCGCCTTGCGCACCCCGGCGCGGTCGGCGGCGTCGGGCACCTCGTGGAGGTAGTCGTGGTAGCTGCGGAGCGCGCCCGGCCAGTCCTCCAGCCGCTCGCGGCACTGCGCGACGTTGAAGTGGATCGCGCCGTGGGGCTTCGCGCGGTAGGCCGCCTCGAACTCGCCCATCGCCTCGCGCCAGCGCTGGTCCTTGAAGAGCTCGGCGCCGCGCTTGAACCGGGCCTTGGCCTCCGCGACGTCGTCGGCGCGGGCCGGCGTGGCAGCCGCGAGCCAGGCGAGGGCGACGGCGGCGAGGGCCCGGGTCACCGGTAGGGATCCTTGAGCGCGCCCGGACCGTAGGGATCCTCGAGGTGCGCGTCCTCGGCGGGCGGAGTCGCGGCGCGGGCGGGGCGCGGACGGGAGGGGCGGGCCTTGGGGGTCGGGGTCGGGGTCGCGGTCGCGGTCGCGGTCGCGGTCGCGGTCGCGGTCGGGGTCGCGGTCGCGGTCGCGGTCGCGGTCGCGGTCGGGGTCGCGGTCGGGGTCGCGGTCGCGGTCGCGGTCGGGGTCGTGGTCGCGGTCGCGGTCGCGGACGACAGCCCGACTCCCGCCACTCGGGCCCGCCACAGCCCCGCCCCGGCGACCGCGATCGCTGCCCCCACCGCCATCACCGCGATCGCGACCCGCGTCCGCGCTCGCCTGCGCCACGGCGCCCCGGGCAGCGCCACCGTCTCGCCGCGCGCCGCGCCGGCCGCGCCACCTGGCGCCGGCCGCTCCGACGCCCGCGCCGGCGCCTCCGGGAGCCGCGCTCGGATCTCCGCGATCGCCGCCGCGAAGGCGTCCATCGTGGGCGGGCGATCTTCCGGCCGCTTCGCGAGGGCCCGCAGGACGAGGGCGTCCACCTCCCGCGGGACGGTCGCGCGCCGGCGGCTCGGGGGGTCCGGCGTGCGGGTCTGGTGGGCGACGAGGGTCGCGACCGGCGTGTGCGCGACGATGGGGAGCGTCCCGGTGACGAGCTCGTAGGCGACGACGCCGAGGGCGTAGATGTCGGCGCGGTGATCCAGCGGGTCGCCCGCCGCCTGCTCCGGCGCCATGTACTCAGGCGTCCCGATGATGGCGCCGGCGCGGGTGAGCCGCTCGTGCCCGTCCTCGGGGGCGACCTGCGAGATCCCGAAGTCGATGACCTTCACCTGCTCGGTCCCGTCGGGCCGCCGGACCACGAAGACGTTGTCGGGCTTCACGTCGCGGTGGACGACGCCGCGGGCGTGGGCGGCGCCGAGGGCGAGACAGACCTGGTGCAGGAGGTCGAGGGCGCGCGGGACCTCGAGCGGCCCCTCCTCGGCGACGAGCGCTCCGAGGCTCCGTCCCTCGAGCGCCTCCATCACGTAGTAGGAGGCGCCGTCGGGCTCCGAGCCGAAGTCGAGGACGTCGACGACGTGGCTCCCGCCGATCCGGCTCGCCGCGATGGCCTCGTTGCGGAACCGCTCGGCGAGCTCCGGGTCGCCGCCGAGCTCCGGGCGCAGGACCTTCACCGCGTACCGGCGGCCGAGGACCGCGTGCTCGCAGAGGTAGACGGTCCCCATCCCGCCCTCGCCGAGGCGCGACAGCACCCGATATCGCCCGCCGAGGACGCGCCCGACCATGCGGTCCTGCACCGCGCCGGACGACCCGCGGGGCGATGGCGTGGGGGCCATGTGGGCGGCTCGTAGGGTATCATCAAACCCCCGTGCGCCTAGAAAGGGGGCGGGTTGCGTTGGCCGAGCTCGTCGTGCTGAACGGAGTCGCGACCGGGACGGTCTTCGTCCTGGGCGACGTCCCCGCGGTCGTCGGGCGCTCCCCCGAGGCGCACCTCCGCATCGGAGATCCCTGGATCTCCTCGATGCACGCGATGTTCGAGCGGCGCGAGGACGCCCTGTGGGTGGTGGACCTCGAGAGCCGCAACGGCGTGTTCCTCGGCGACGACCGGGTCGCGGAGGCGCGGGTCGCGGACGGCGCCGTCGTCCGCCTCGGCCGCACCGAGATCCGGTTCACCGCCGGGCGCGCCCGCGAGGACGAGATCCCCTCCGCGTCCGGGGCCGCGCCCCGGCCCCCGCCACGGCGCGAGACGCTCCGCTCCGACGCGGGCACCGCCGCCGCGCGCCGCCCCACCCCGCCCGGCGCCTCCCACGACCGCCACCCGCTCGTCGAGGGGGACGCGACGGTGCTCCGGATGGCGGTCGACTCCGTCGGGCTCACGACCGTCCCGGGCTCGGCGCGGCTCCTGCGCGAGGCCCTCGACGCCTCCGCGGGCGCCGCCCTCGAGGCGGGGGCGCTCGTCGGCCGGCTCGCCGGGATCGGCGTGCTCGCCGTCTTCGGCCTGGAGGACCCGGCGGAGGACGACGTCGAGCGCGCCCTGGCCGCGGCGCGGGCGGCGCGGAGCGCGGTCCGCGAGGCGGGCGGGCTCGAGCTGCGCGCCGGGATCGAGCGCGGGCCGGTGCTCGCGGGCCCCGCCGGAACGTCCGGCGCGGAGCTCGTTGCGCTCGGCCCGGCGGCGGAGAAGGCGGAGCGGCTCGTCGCCCTCGCCCGGCCGGGCGAGATCCTGGCCGGCGCCGCCGCCGCCGACGGGCTCGGGCTCCACCCGGTGGGCGTCGTGCGCCTGGGCGAGCTCGAGCTCGAGGTCTTCCGCGACGACGACGCGTAGCGTCAGCCCGCCGGGCAGGCGATCGTGCCGTTCTTGCACCAGGTGCTGTTTCGGCAGTACAAGGGCGCTCGACCGCGGAGGCGGCCATGGGAGCGCTCGATCGGTTCGGAGACGGCAGGACCTGCCTGGTCGCGGCGCCCGCAGGGGCGCCCGAGCTCGCGGCGGCGCTGGTCCGCGCCGGGTTCGTCCCCTCCCTCGCCCGGGACGAGCGCCAGGCGCTCGCGGAGGTGGCGCGAGGCGCGGCCGCCGCGCTGTACGTCGCCCAGGCGCTCGGGCCGGCGGCGCTGAAGACCCTCCTCGCCGCATCGGGGCAGCGCTGCCCCGACGCACCGGTGGTGGTCCTCGGCGCGACGGGGACGGTGCAGGAGGCGGTCGACGCGATGCAGCTCGGCGCCGCGGACTACGTGCCGCCCCGCCACGATCCCGACGCGGCGGTGCGGCGCCTCGCGGTGCTGCTCGCGCGGGTCCGGCGCGGCGGCGAGGAGGCGCCCCAGGGGCTCCCGGGGATCGTCGGGACCTCCCCCGCGATGATCCGGCTCTACGACTCCGTCGAGAGGATCTCCCGGTACAAGAGCAACGTCCTGCTCCTGGGCGAGAGCGGCACCGGGAAGGAGCTCATCGCGCGCGCCCTCCACGACCGCGGCCCGCGGCGCCGGCACCTGTTCGTGCCGGTGAACTGCGCCACCCTCGGCCGCGAGATCCTGGAGAACGAGCTGTTCGGCCACGAGCGCGGCGCGTTCACCGGCGCGAACGAGCGCAAGCGCGGGCTCTTCGAGCTCGCCGACGGCGGGACCTTCTTCCTCGACGAGATTGCGGAGATGGACGTCTCCACCCAGGCGAAGCTCCTGCGCGTCCTCGAGCGCAACGAGTTCCGGCGCGTGGGCGGGACCGCCAAGGTGAAGGTGGACCTGTCGGTCATCGCCGCCACGAACCGGAACCTCGAGGAGGCCATCGCCGCCGGCCGGTTCCGCGAGGACCTCTACTACCGCCTCAAGGTCGTGACCCTCGTCGTCCCGCCGCTCCGGGCCCGGCGGGCGGACATCCCGGCGCTGGTGGACGCCTTCGTCGCGGACTTCAACCGGCGCATGGGCGGCCGGATCGCGGGCCTCGAGCCCGCCGCGCTCCGCCGGCTCGAGGAGCTCGACTGGCCCGGGAACGTCCGCGAGCTGCGGAACGCGGTGGAGGGCGCCTGCGTCCTCGCCTCGGGCGAGATCGTGACGCTCGCGGACCTCGACCGCGCGGCGCTCTCGCCGGCGCGCCCGGCGACGCGAGGGGCCCGGGCGCCGCCCGGCCCTGGCCGCGGTCCCCGCCCTCGCGCCCGGCAAGCGGCGCGCGCCGTCCCGCGCCGCGCCCGCGGGCGCGGTGGTGATCCCGGAGGACTGCACGCTCGACGAGGCGGAGCGGCACATCGTCCTCGCCGCGCTCCGGCGCCACGGCACCCGCGCCCGCGCGGCCCGCGCCCTCGGCATCGGCCTGCGCACGCTCTACTCGAAGCTCGCGGCCTGGGGGGCGGACGATGCCGAATCGGCATGATCGACGCCGCGCCGCCGCCCGGCGCGGGCCGGCCCGGCGCCGCGGACCCCGGGATCCCGGCGGATTCTCCGGTGGCCCGGTTCATGCTCCACCGGGACGGCGTGCCGCGCCTGCCACCTCCGCCGTCCGTCCTCCTGCTCGCCCGCCCCGGGCTCGAGAGCGACGAGCTCTTCTCCGATCTCGTCCTGCGCGAGGACCTCTGCCTCGTGCGGGTCGCCACCGCCGCGGCGGCGGCCCGCACGCTCGCCGAGATGCCCGTCGCCCTGGTGGTGGCGGGGCCGGAGACGCCGGCGGAGGCGGTGGACGAGGTGCTCGCCGCGGTCGTCCGCTCCCGCCCCGGCACGCCCGTCCTCGCGATCCGGGCGCGGCAGGCGCCCGAGCCGGCCGGCTGGGGCCGCGCGGGCGTGGCGGTGCTGCGGATGCCCCTGCTCGCGGGCGTGCTCTCGCGCTCCATCGACGTCGTCCTCGGAATGAACCCCGCCGCGAAGACCGGCCGGCGGGGCCGGTAGGAAGGAAGGGAAGGATGCACCTCACCCCACGCGACGCCGCGCGCCTCCTCGGAGTCACCGAGGCCGCCCTGGATCGGTGGCTCCGGAGCGGCGAGCTCGTCGCCACCCGCGTGAACGACCGGTGGCGGCTCAACCGCGTCGACCTCCTCGAGTTCGCGGCCTCCCGCAGCCTGGACGTCTCGCCGGACCTCCTCGCTCCCCTCGAGGCCGCGCAGCTCCCCGGCCTCGCCGAGGCGATCCGCGCCGGCGGCGTGCACCGGGGCATCTCCGGGAAGGACAAGTCGGCCGTGCTCCGGGCGGTGGTGGACCGGCTCCCGCTGCCCGGCCCGGGCGAGACGGGACCTCCTGCACCGGGTCCTGCTCGCGCGCGAGGCGCTCGGCTCGACCGGGTTCGGGAACGGGATCGCCATCCCCCACGCGCGCAACCCCATCGTCCTGCGCGATCCCCCGGCCCGAGGTGGCCATCTGCTACCTCGACGCCGCCGGTGGACTTCGAGGCGCTCGACGGGAAGCCGGTCCACACGCTGTTCACCGTGGTGAGCAGCTCGACCCGCACCCACCTCCACTTCCTCGCGCTCATCGCCCAGGCGCTGCACGACCCGGCCGTGCTCGCGAAGCTCGAGGCCCGGGCCGGCGCGGACGAGCTCCTCCCGGAGGTCGTGCGGGTCGAGGCGGCCATCGCCGCGCGCCGCGCCGCCGGAGCGAGCACCCCGTGATCCTGTACCTCTCCGCCCTCGCGCTCCTCCTCGGCGGCGGCCTCGCCGCCCTGGCCGCCTCGCGCCGGCCGCGCCTCGCCCTCGCCCTCGGCGCGGGGAGCGCCGCCGCCGGCTCGGCCCTCGGCCTCGTCGCCGCCGCCGCCGCCCTCCGCGCGCCCCCCGTCACCCTCGACCTGCCCTGGGCGGTCCCGAACGGCGCGCTCGCCCTCGGCCTCGACCCGCTCTCCGCGCTCTTCGGCGCCGCGGTCTTCGCGCTCGGCCTCGCCACCGCCATCTTCGGCGCGGGCTACCTCCGCCCGCACCTCGGGCGGCGCCCCCTCGGCGCCTTCGCCCTCTTCTTCAACGTGCTCGTCGCGTCGATGGCGCTCCTCGTCGTCGCGCGGCAGGCGGTGCTCTTCCTCGTCGCGTGGGAGGTGATGACCATCGCCTCCTTCCTGCTCGTCGCCTTCGAGCACGAGGACGGCGCGGTGCGGACCGCGGCCCGGACCTACCTCATCGCCTCGCACCTCGGGGCCGCCGCGCTCTTCGGCCTCTTCCTCGCCCTCGGCAGCGTCGCCGGGTCGCTCCGCTTCGACGCCTTCGTCGCGACGCGCGGCGCGGGGCTGTCCGCGGGGCTGCTCTTCGCCCTCGCCCTGGTCGGCTTCGGGACCAAGGCCGGCCTGGTGCCGCTCCACGTGTGGCTGCCGGAGGCCCACCCCGCCGCCCCGAGCCACGTCTCCGCCCTCATGTCCGGCGTCCTCGTGAAGATGGGGATCTACGGGATCCTGCGCACCGTCACGTTCCTGCCGCCGCCCCCGCTCGCCCACGGCCTCGCCCTCGCCGTCGTCGGCCTCGTGGGCGCCGTCGCCGCCCTCGCCCTCGCGATGACGCAGCGCGATCTGAAGCGCGTCCTCGCCTACTCGACCATCGAGAACGTCGGGATCATCGCCCTCGCCGCCGGGCTCGCCCTCTCCGGCGCCGCCCTCGGCCTCCCCGCCGTCGCGGCCCTCGGGATGGCGGGCGCGCTCCTCCACGTCTGGAACCACGCGCTCATGAAGGGGCTCGCCTTCCTCGCGGCGGGCGCCATCGTGCACGGCGCGGGCACCCGGGACCTCGAGCGGATGGGCGGCCTGCTCCGGCGCCTGCCGGCGACGGGCGCCCTCCTCGTCCTCGCCGCCACCGCCCTCGCCGGGCTCCCGCCCCTGAACGGCTTCGTCTCGGAGTGGCTCGTGTACGTCGGCCTCCTCGGCGGCGGCGAGGCGGGACCGCAGTCCCTCGCGCTCCTCGCCTGGCTCGCGCTCGCGGCGCTGGCCTTCGTGGGCGCGCTCGCGGCGGTGGTCTTCACCCGCCTCCTCGGCGTCGCGCTGCTCGGCGAGCCGCGGAGCGCCGGCGCGGCGCACGCGCACGAGGGGGGACCGCTCCTCGTCGTGCCGCTCGTCCTGCTCGGGGCGGCGAACGTCGCCGTCGCGCTCTTCCCGGCGCAGGCGGTGGCCCTCGTCGCCCCCGCCGCCGCCGTCGTCCTCGGCGTCCCGGCGGGCGACGTCTCCGCCGCCCTCGCGCCCGCCGCGGCGACCCTCGCCGGCCCGATGAGGGTCGGGATCGCGGTCCTCGTCGTCGCGGCCGCCGCGCTCCTCGCCGGGTCGCGCCGGGCCCTCTCCCGGCGCGAGGTGCGGGCGTCCTCGACCTGGGGCTGCGGCTTCTCCCAGGAGAGCGCCCGCGTCCAGTACACCGCCGCGTCCTTCTCCGAGCTCGCGTCGGCGTCGGTCTCGCCCCGCGTGCTGCGGCCGACGGTGGCCGTCGAGCACCCCGCCGGCCCGTTCCCGCCGGCGGCGTCGTTCGCGATGGAGGCCGACGATCCCGCGCGCGCCCGGGTCTTCGAGCCCGCCTTCGCCCGGGCCGCCGAGTGGTTCGGCCGCCTGCGCCGCTTCCAGCAGGCGCGCCTCAACCTCCAGCTCCTCTTCACCGTCGCGACCATCCTCGTCCTGTCCGCGCTCCTCCTCCTCCGCCGCTCCCCGTGACCCTCGCCCTGGCCCTCACCGTCGGCGCCATCGCCCTCCCCGCCGTGAGCGGCCTCGCCGCGGTGGCGCTCGCGCGCCGCCCGGCGCTCGGCCAGGCCCTGGCGTGCGCGCTCGTGTGCGCGGGTGCGGCCCTCGGCGTCGCGGCGTCGGTCGCGGTGCTCGCGGGCGGCGCCGCCGCGTCGGCCACCCTCGCCCTCCGCCTCGATCCGGTGGGGGCCTGCTTCCTCCTGCCGATCTCGATCGTCTCCGCCGCGGGGGCCGTGTACGGGCTGCGCTACCACCCGCAGGCCGAGGCCGGCGCGGCCGCGGTGCGGCTCCAGCTCTTCTACGGGCTCGCGGTCGCCGGGATGGCGCTCCTCGTCGCCGCGTCCCACGCCCTCGTCTTCCTCGTCGGCTGGGAGGTGATGGCGCTCGCGAACTTCGTCCTCGTCCTCACGGAGCACGATCGCCGCGAGGTGCAGCGGGCCGCCTTCCTCTACCTCGCCGCGACCCACGTCGGCACCCTCGCGCTCTTCGCGGTGTTCGCCCTGCTCCGGCAGGCGGCCGGCTCCTACGACTTCGCGGTCATCGCCGGCCTCCCCGCCGGCGCCGCGGGCGGGACCCGTCTGTTCCTCCTCGCCCTCCTCGGCTTCGGCATGAAGGCGGGGCTCATGCCGCTCCACTTCTGGCTGCCGCCTGCCCACGCCGCCGCGCCGAGTCACGTCTCCGCGCTCATGTCGGGGGTGGTGGTGAAGACCGGCGTCTACGGGCTCCTGCGGGTGACCGGGCTGCTGGACGGGATCCCGGCGTGGTGGGGGATCGCCCTGCTCGCCGTCGGCGGGGTCTCCGCCGTGCTCGGGGTGGCGCTCGCCCTCGCGCAGCACGACCTGAAGCGGCTCCTCGCCTATCACACCGTGGAGAACGTCGGGATCATCGCGCTCGGCGCGGGGCTCGCGCTCCTCGGGCGTGCCCGGGGCGAGCCGGCGCTGGTGCTGCTCGGGTTCGCGGGCGCGGCGCTCCACGTGCTGAACCACGCGCTCTTCAAGTCGCTCCTGTTCCTCGGCGTCGGCGCGATCCAGCACGCGACCGGGACGCGGCAGCTCGACCGGCTCGGCGGCCTCGCCCGCGGGATGCGCGCCACGACCGTCGTCTTCGTCGCTGGGGGCCGCCGCCATCGCCGGGCTGCCGCCCCTCAACGGGTTCGTCTCCGAGTGGCTCGTCTACCTCGGGTTCCTCGGGGTCCTCGGCCGCGGCGACCACCTCGCCTTCGTCGCGGTCGGCGCGCCGCTCCTCGCCCTCGTCGGCGGCCTCGCCGCAGCGTGCTTCGCCAAGGTCGTGGGGGTCGCGTTCCTCGGCACGGCGCGCACGCCGGAGGCGGCGCGGGCGCACGAGCCCCCCGCCGCGATGCTCGCGCCGATGATCGCCCTCGCGGCGGGGTGCGTCCTCATCGGCCTCGCCCCGGCCGCCGTCCTGCCGCCCCTCGCGCGCGCCGCGGCGTCGTGGGCGCGGCTCGCCCCGGCCGCCCTCGCCGGTCCGGCGGCGGAGGCCGGCGCGGGCGCGGCGCGGGTGAGCCTCGTCGCCGCCGTCCTCCTCGCCGCCGCCGGCGCCGTCCTCGCCGTGCGGCGGCGCCGCCTCGCGACCCGGCCCGCGGCGGCGCCGGTCGAGACCTGGTCCTGCGGCTTCGTCGCCTCGACGCCGCGGATCCAGTACACCGGCTCGTCCTTCGCGGACCTCCTCCTCCGGCGCTTCTCCTGGACCGTCCCCGTCCACGTCGAGGGGCTGCTCCCGCGCGGGCTCTTCCCGGCGGCGGCGTCCCACCGGACCCACGTGCCGGACCCGGTCCTCGACGAGGCCCTCGTCCCGGCGGCGCGCGCGTACGGGTGGCTCTCCGGCCGCGCGCGGCTCCTCAACGTCCGCCGGATCCAGCTCCAGATGCTCCTCGTGCTCGCGACGCTCGTCGCCGCCCTCGCCTGGGGGTTCGTGTGGTGACCCTTCCGCTTCCCATGCTGCTGCGCACCCTCCTGCACGTCGCCGTGCTCCTCGCGCTCCCGCCGCTCGTCGTCGGGATCGTGAACCGCACGAAGTCGATCGTGGGCGGGCGGCGCGGCCCGCCGCTCCTGCAGCCCTACTTCGACCTCGCGAAGCTCCTGCGGAAGGGGGCGGTCTACAGCCGGACCACCACCTGGGTCTTCCGCGCCGGCCCGGTCGTCGGCCTCGCCGCCATCGCGAGCGCCGGGCTGCTCCTCGCCATGGGCGGCGCGCCGGCGCTCGTCTCCTTCGGCGGCGACTTCGTCCTGTTCGCCTACCTCCTCGGCCTCGCTCGCTTCTTCACCGCCCTCGCCGCGCTCGACACCGGCTCGCCGTTCGAGGGCATGGGCGCCGCGCGCGAGGTCACCTTCGCGTGCCTCGCCGAGCCGGCGCTGTTCCTGTGCCTGCTCGTCCTCGCCCGGGCGACGGGCTCGCTCTCCCTCACCGGGATGCTCGGCCCGGCCCTCCCCGCCGCCTGGGGCCACGCCGCGCCGGCGCTCGTCCTCGCCGCCATCGGCCTGTTCGTCGTCGCGCTCGCCGAGAACTCCCGGATCCCGGTGGACGATCCCAACACCCACCTCGAGCTCACGATGATCCACGAGGTGATGGTCCTCGACCACGGCGGGCCCGACCTCGCCTTCATCCTGTACGGCGCCTCGATGAAGCTGTTCCTCTTCGGCGCCATCCTCTCCCGGCTCGTGTTCGGCCACGGGCACGGCGCCCTCGCCTCCGAGCTCCTGTTCCTCGCCGGGATCCTGGCCTTCGCGGTGGGGGTCGGGCTCGTCGAGTCGGTCATGGCGCGCCTGCGGATGGTCCGCGTCCCCCAGCTCCTCGTCGGCGCGTCGGTCCTGTCGGCGTTCGCCCTCGTCCTCCTCCTGCGGTGATCCCCATGCACTGGCTCGCCGATCTCGTCTTCATCCTCGTCGTCGTCATCGACCTGTTCCTCCTCGCGTCGAGCCGCCTCGGCGCCGCCATCCGCACCGTGGCGATGCAGGGCGCGCTCCTCGGCGCGCTGCCGCTCCTGCTGCTCGAGGAGCGGCACTCCGTCGGCCACGCCCTCGTGCTCGCGGGCGGCGCCCTCGCCATCAAGGGCCTCTTCATCCCCTGGCTCATGTTCCGCGCCATCCGCGAGGCGTCCATCCGCCGCGAGATGGAGCCCATCGTCGGGTTCGTCCCCTCGCTGGTCCTCGGCGGCGTCGGCGTCGCCCTCGCCTTCGCCTTCGCCGGCGGCCTCCCGCTCCCGAACGGCGCGGCCCACCCGTATCTCGTCCCCACCGCGCTCTCCACGGTGTGGGCCGGCCTCCTCCTCGTCGTCACGCGCAAGAAGGCGGTCACCCAGGTGCTCGGGTTCCTCGTCCTCGAGAACGGCATCTTCGTGTTCGGCCTGCTCCTCACCGACGTCATGCCGTTCCTGGTCGAGGTGGGGGTGCTGCTCGACCTGTTCGCGGCGGTCTTCGTGATGGGCATCGTGATGTTCCACATCAACCGCGAGTTCTCCTCGCTCGACACCGAGAAGCTCTCGGCGCTCCGGGACTGAGCCCATGATGCTCCTCATCATCCTCGCCCCCCTGGCGCTCTCGGCGGTCGCCCTCGCCGTGCCGTCGAACGGGCGGCGGCCGCTGGTCCTCCTCGCGGGCGCCGCGGTCCACGCCGCGGGCGTCGCCGCCCTGCTCGCGTCCTCGCCGGCCCTCTCCCCCGGCGACTGGCTGGGCCTCGACGCGATCGCGAAGATCACCCTGCTCACCAGCACCATCCTCTTCGGCGCGGCGGCGATCTACGCGCAGGGCTACCTCACGCTCCGGTCCGACCGCGACAACCGCGTCTTCGTCGGCGGGCTCCTCGTGCTCCTCGGCACCATGACCACCGTCGCCCTCTCGCAGCACCTCGGGCTCACCTGGGTGGCGATGGAGGCGACGCACCCTCGCCACCGCGCCCCTCATCTACTTCAACCACAACGCCCGCTCGCTCGAGGCGACCTGGAAGTACCTGCTCATCGGCTCGGTCGGCATCGCGCTCGCGCTCCTCGGCACCTTCTTCCTCGCCCTCTCCGGCGCGGCGCCGGGCTGGACCGCGGTCGCTCTTCGTCGACCAGCTCGTCGCCGCCGGGCCGTCGCTCTCCCGGCCCTGGCTCCGCGCCGCCTTCGTCTTCCTGCTCGTCGGCTACGGCACGAAGATGGGGCTCGCGCCGCTGCACACCTGGAAGCCCGACGCCTACGGCGAGGCGCCGGGGCTCCTCGGGGCGCTCCTCGCCGGCGGCCTCACCAACTTCGCCTTCCTCGCCATCGTCCGGGTGTTCCAGGTGACGCGGGCGGCGGGGGAGGAGGCCTTCGCGCGCGACGCCCTGGTCGGGCTCGGGCTGCTCTCCATCGCCCTCGCCGCCGTGTTCGTCGTCGGCCAGCGCGACTTCAAGCGGATGCTCGCGTACTCGTGGGTCGAGCACATGGGCATCCTCGCCCTGGGCATCGGGCTCGGCGGCGGCGCCGCCGCGGGGGCCTTCTTCCACTGCCTCAACAACGGCCTCACGAAGGGGGTCGTGTTCCTCTCCGCCGGGAACATCCACCGGGCCTTCGGCGTCAAGACGACCGACGAGGTGCGGGGCGCGGCGCGGCTCCTGCCCGTCTCCGGCCCGCTCTTCCTCGCCGGCTTCCTCGCGGTCACCGGCTCGCCGCCGTTCGGCCCCTTCTTCAGCGAGTTCGCGATCCTGAACGGCGCCTTCGGCGCGGGCCGCTTCTGGATCGGGGCGCTCTTCCTCGCCTTCCTCGCCATCATCTTCGTGGGGATGGGCACGACCGTGCTCGCC
Organism: uncultured delta proteobacterium; assembly: GCA_963739565.1. Lineage (GTDB taxonomy): Bacteria > Myxococcota > Myxococcia > Myxococcales > Anaeromyxobacteraceae > Anaeromyxobacter. The sequence goes on from CAVUBF010000005.1 coordinate 682,788, forward strand.
GTGGTCCAGGGCGACCCCGGCGACGCCGCCCGCGCCCGCGGCTCCCGCGAGACCTGGCTCATGGCGGCCCCGCCCCTCGCGCTCATGGCGCTCGTGCTGCTCCTCGGGCTGTTCCTGCCCCAGGGGCTGAAGGACCTCTTCGGCGCCGCCGCCGCCCTCGTCGGCGGCAGGTGGGAGTGACCATGACCGTCCCCGTCCCCTCGCGCGGCGGCGTCGAGATCCTCGAGACCTGGAACGGCGTCGCGGTGGACGCCGCCGACGTCCCGGTCCTCCCCATCGAGCGGTTCCGGTCGCTCGTCCTCGAGGTGCTGCGCGCCGGCGGCCGCCTCGCCGCGCTCTTCGGACGCCCCGCGGGCGATCGCGTCCGCCTCGTGGCGGTCCTCGCCGACGATCCCGAGGGGAAGCTCGGCCTCCTCTCCGCCGAGGTCGGCGCCTCGTACCCCTCGCTCGCCGCCGAGGCGCCGTCGGCGCAGGGGTTCGAGCGCGAGATCGCGGAGCAGCTCGGGGTCCGGCCGGAGGGCCACCCCTGGCTGAAGCCCCTCCGGTTCGAGCCTCCGCACCGCGAGGCGCCCGACGCGTTCGGCCGGAAGGACCCGCGGGCGACGCTTCCGGGCGAGTACCCGTTCTTCGCCGTCGCGGGCGAGGAGGTCCACGAGGTCGCGGTCGGCCCCGTGCACGCCGGGATCATCGAGCCGGGCCACTTCCGCTTCCAGTGCCACGGCGAGCAGGTCTTCCACCTCGAGATCGTCCTCGGGTACCAGCACCGCGGCGTCGAGGCCGCCTTGCGGCGCGGCCCCGACCGGCGCTCGCTCGTCGTCGCCGAGTCCATCGCCGGCGACACCGCGGTCGGGCACGGCCTCGCCTACGTGAAGGCGGTCGAGGCGCTCGCCGGCTCGGCGCCGACCGCGCGCGCGATGGCGCTGCGCGGCGTCGGCCTCGAGCTCGAGCGGATCGCGAACCACGTCGGCGACCTGGGGACGCTCGCGGGCGACGTCGGGTTCCTGCCGACGGCGTCGTACTGCGGCGCGCTGCGCGCGGACTTCCTCAACGTCTCGGCCGAGCTGTGCGGGAGCCGGTTCGGCCGCGGCCTCGTCGTCCCGGGGGGCGTGAAGCACGACGTCGGCGCGGCGGAGGCCCGCGCCCTCGCGGCGCGGGTGCGCGCCTCGTGGCAGCGGGCGAAGGGGGCGGCGAACCTGCTCTTCGAGTCGCCCTCGGCCCGGGCGCGCTTCGAGGGGACCGGCACCGTCTCGCAAGGAGACCGCCCTCGCCCTCGGCCTCGTCGGCCCCGCCGCGCGCGCGAGCGGGGTCGACCGCGACGTCCGGCGCGACCACGCCTTCGGGATCTACCGGTTCGTCCACCTGCCGGTGACGACCGCCGACACCGGCGACGTCCACGCGCGCGCCATGGTCCGGCTCATCGAGGCGGAGCGGAGCGCCGAGTTCGTGGCGAGCCAGCTCGACAACCTCCCGGAGGGCGCCGCCCGCGCCGCGCCGGGGCCCCTCGCCCCGGGCCGCCTCGCCGTCTCGCTCGTCGAGGGCTGGCGCGGCGAGATCGCCCACGTCGTCTCGACCGACGCGGCCGGGAAGTTCGACCACTACAAGGTGAAGGACCCCTCCTTCCACAACTGGTTCGGCCTCGCGATGGCGCTCCGCGACGGCCAGATCTCCGACTTCCCGCTCTGCAACAAGAGCTTCAACCTGTCCTACGCGGCCACGATCTGTGATCGACATCCTCGGCTTCCGGCTCCGCTACGGGCGCCAGACCGTCGCGTTCCCCGACGGCCCGCCGAAGTTCCCGTCCCGCTTCCGCGGCCGTCCCGTGGTGGACCCCGCCCGCTGCCCCGCGGACTGCACCGCCTGCGCCGACGCCTGCCCCACCGAGGCCATCATCGACGCCGGCCGTGCGTCCATGGCGGTCGACCTCGGCCGCTGCCTCTTCTGCGGCGACTGCGCCACCGCGTGCCCTCCGGGGACGCTCCGGTTCACCGACGATCACCGGCTCTCCGCCCGCGGCCGCGAGGAGCTCCTCGTCTCCCGCGACGAGCCGCTGCTCGCGCGGGCGCTCGACGCGGAGATGCGGCGCGTGTTCGGCCGCTCCCTGAAGCTCCGCCAGGTGTCGGCCGGGGGCTGCAACGGCTGCGAGGCCGAGCTCAACGCGTCGGGGAACATCCAGTTCGACGCCGGTCGGTTCGGGATCCAGTTCGTCGCCTCGCCGCGCCACGCCGACGGGATCGTCGTGACCGGGCCGGTGTCGGACAACATGCGGCTCGCGCTCCTCAAGACCTGGGAGGCGGTGCCGGCCCCGAAGCTCGTCATCGCCGTCGGGGCCTGCGCCATCTCCGGCGGGCCGTTCCGGGGGAGCCCCGTCGTCGCGGGAGGCGCGCAGGCGGCCCTCGGCGACGTGCCGGTGGACCTGTTCGTGCCGGGGTGCCCGCCGCACCCGATCACGTTCCTCGACGGGCTGCTGCGGTTGCTGGGAAGGCTGTGAGCACCGTCGCTGGTGACGTCATGACCGTCCGGCTCGCGGAGGCGGCCGGGAACGCGTCTCGGCGGGATCGTAGGTCGCCGCGAGGGCGGACGGTCTCCCGCGTCGTCTGGCGCCCGACGGCGCCAGACGACGGTGCTACGGACGCCGGCCGGCCGAAGATCCCGACCCAGCAGCTCTTGCCGCCCTTGAGCGGGACGGTCTTCGTGCGCTTGCGGGAGAGGCCGTAGTGCTCGAAGAGCCGGGTCAGCTCCTCCGGCGGCACCAGCTTCATCGCCTTCTGGATGATCTGCATGGTCTTCGAGGGCGCCGCCGGCGCGTCGCCGCCGGGGAGCTGCAGCACCACCGCGCACGTCCCGCCCGGCGCAATCCACTCCGAGATGCGGCGGACGAGCACCTCGGGGTGGAGGTACTCGAAGATGAGCGCCGCGTGGATGAGGTCGAAGCTCGCCGGCGGCACCCGGAACTTCTCCGCCTCGGAGCAGAACAGCTCGAGCTTCGCCCCGAGGTGCATGAACCGCTGCCGCGCGATGCCGAGGTACTGGAGGTTCACGTCGACGCCCGTCACCTTCTGGGTGACCGCGGGGTTCACGTGCTCGAGGCCGTTCCCCGTCGCGCAGCCGAGGAGGAGGACGCGGTCCGGCTGCGCCGCGAGGTAGATCTCCTGGAAGAGCGCCGAGAGCGGGGCGAGCTGATCCACGCCCTCGGGTCCCATGTGCTTCTCGTAGTCGCTCGCCTGGACGACGGTCCACGGGTTCGGGGTGCTCATGCGCCGCCTACCCTACCCGAAATCCGGCGCGTCGCCGGTTCCCTCGGACACCCGACGCCGGACCCGTGTAGGTGCAGCGCCGCCCGTGGCCGGTGGTAGCTTCCCGGCGTGCGGGTCCGCCCCCTCGCCGACGCCAATCTCGAGGCCGCGCTCAATCTCTTCGAGGCGGTGGCGGGCGAGGGGCGCTGGCTCGCGACCGAGGCGCCGGTCGACCGCCGCGAGGTGCGCGCGCGCTGGCGCGACCTCGTCGCGACCGGCGAGGGGACGATCCTCGTGGCGGTCGACGAGGCGGGCGCGACGGTGGGCGTGGCCGCGCTGGCGGGGCGCGAGGAGCCCGAGCTCGGGATGGCGGTCCGGGCCGACCGGCGCCGCCGGGGTGTCGGCGACGCCCTCGTGCTCGCCGCCCTCGCGCTGGGCGCGGGACCGCGGCGCGCGACGGATGGTCCTCCACGTGTTCCCCCACAACGCCCCCGCCCTCGCCCTCTACCGCAAGCACGGGTTCGAGCCCCGCGGGCTCGCGCCGGGCGGCTTCCGGCGCCGGAGCGGCGAGTCCTGGGAGGCGGTCCGGATGGAGAGGGAGCTCGGGCCGACCTCCGCCGGCTGACGCGCGCGGAGCCGGGGGCAGCTAACCCGAGGTCGGTTGATTCGAGCGCGGGCGAGGTGCCGGCGGCGTCGTAGACCGCGACCGGCTCCGAGCAGCGCCCACCCTTCGGCCGCGTGTAGAGATTCATGAGGGCGTCCCCGTAAAGCTGGCGGGCGGCGACGTCCTGGTGGACGCGGCAGAGAAGCCGGCACTCGTCGACCGTGGTGCCCGCGCCGAGCGCGAAGCCGTCGATGTGATCGAGCTCCACCTGATACGTGGAGCCGCAGACTCCGCCGCCCTCGAGCGGAAACGAGCAGCAGCCCGCGGTCGCGCTTCCAGACCCCGCGCCAGATCTCGGCGGGGACGTGGCGGCTCCGCTTCAAGGGCGGGGGCGGACTCGACGTGGACTCCGACCGAGGAGCGGCAGACGCGGGCGCGCGCTCCTGCGCGCGCTGCCGCGGCCTCTCCACGAGCCCGCGGCGCTTCGCGTGGCGCTGGAGGATGAGGTCGAGGCCGACCTCGAGGATCTCCTCCTCCGACGCGCCCGGGTGGGAGTGGGAGAGGGCGTCGCGTGCGGCGGCGAGCTTGTCGAGGAGCCGGCGCGAGACCGTCATGCTCACACGGGCGCGCTCCGCGTCGAGCGGCTTCACGGCAGGACGGTCGAGGGCGGGCGCGGTGGGGCGTGGCAGCGGCGACGCCCCGGACGGCGCCGCCTTCGCTCCGTCCGCCGCGGGCGTTTCGGGCGCCCGAAGTCCGAGCGACCCGGGCGGGCCGGCCGGCGCCGCCGGACGGTCGCTCGTCGTCGAGACCGTGGCGACGGCCCGCACCGGCCTCACGAGGAAGTCGCGCCGGGGAGCGTTCTCGACCGGGCGGATGGACGCGGCGACGAAGGCGGCGTCGCGGCTGGAGAGGCCGAAGAACCGGGGGAGGACGTCGGCCGCGTTCTCGGGCGTGATGACCTTCGCGAGCTCGATGGCGGAAGACAGGCAGAGCCGACCGTCCCCGAGCGCCGCCTGGATCTCGGGGACTTCTGGACCAGCTCCGCCGCGGTCTTCCGGTACTGGGCCGCGCCGGCCGAGAGCCCGAGCTCCCTCCGGAGGAATGAGAAGAGGCTGGCGTGCCCGAGCTCCACCCACCTCCGCTCGCGGTCGAAGACCGCGAGGGCGACGAGGAACTCCGCGAGGGCGTGGTGCTCGCGGCGGAGGAGGTCGGCGAGGCGGGTGGACTCTTCGCGGGCGGTCGTCATTCCGGAAGGGCTCGCAGCGGCGAACGATCGATTCACGGAAGCGCAGTGGCATGGGTGGCCCCATCGACCACCCGCGGATACTCGCCCCTGCGATCGAATCCAACGGGGCCGCCGCTGGCCCCGCGCGCTCAGCGCGGCGGGAGGTCGAGCTCGAGGTGGAGCGCGCCGGCGATGGGCCGCTTCACGTACGGCGCGATCTCCCGGAAGCCGAGGCGGCGGTAGAGCGCCGCGGCCTCCGACATCTTCCCGGGGAGCGTCTCGAGCCGGAAGGTCCGGAGCCCCGCGGCGCGGGCGTCGTCGAGGATCGCGAGGACGAGGGCGCCGCCGAGCCCCTTCCCGCGGGCGGAGGTCCGGACCCAGAGCCGGCGCCCCTCGGCCACCCCCGGCTCGAGGACGCGGAACGCCGCGCAGCCGATCGGCTCGCCGCCGTCCTCGAGGAGCAGGAGCCGCCCCCCGGGCGGCGCGTAGCGCCGGTCGAGCTCGGCGAGCTCGGCCTCGAGCCCCTCGAAGCAGCAGGCCGCGTCCACCGCGGACTCGTACTCGCGCACCAGGGCGCGGGCGGCCTCCCAGTCGGAGCGGCTGACGGCGGGTCGGATGGCGGCCACGGCGCGAGTCTAGCAGCCTGTTGAAGAACGCCGCTGCTCGCCGCGGCCGTCACCTGCGTGATCAGCCCCCTCTCCCGAACCCCGCGGCCGCAGGGGGAGAGGGAGTTTCAACCGGGTCACCCCGGCGCGCGCCGGGCCTCGAGCACGAGCCGCGTCCGGAGGTCGTGGAGCCGGCGCTCGAGGCCGACCGGGAACCGGTGCGGGTTCAGGAACCGCTTCACGCCGGCGTGGAACCGGGCGAGCTCGTCCCGGGCCCGGTCGCGGACCGCGGCGAGGGGCGGCGCCTGCCACACCCGGCGCCCGCGGCGGAACACCGGGACGAGCAGGTCCTCCCCCGGGGTGCCCGCCGGGATCTCGCGGCGCCGGGTCGGATCGGCCGGGTCGATGATCACGCAGGGCGAGGGCAGCCCGAGCCCCTCTTCCCAGATCGCGTCGGAGAAGGCCTCGGCGCCCTGCCGGAAGCGGCGGACCTGGAGGACGCCGGGGATGGTGGTCTTCTCGATCTGCTCGGAGACCTTGAGGCGCGGCTCCCACGGCGCGCCGGGGCCGGAGCGCACCGCGCCGAGCTTGTAGACGCCGCCGAGGGCGCCGTCCGGGTGGCCGGTGACGAGGCGGGTCCCGACTCCCCACACCGCGATGGCGCGCCTGCTGGTCGCGGAGGCTCTGGATGACGTGCTCGTCGAGCTCGTTCGAGGCGAGGATGGCCGCCTTGGGGAAGCCCGCGCCGTCGAGCATCCGGCGGGCCTGCTGCGAGAGCCAGGCGAGGTCGCCCGAGTCGAGGCGGATGCCGACCATCTCCTGGCCCTGCGACCGCAGCCACCGCCCCGCCTCGATGGCGTTCGCGATGCCATCGAGGGTGGCGTAGGTGTCCACCAGGAACACGCAGTTCGCCGGGAGGGCGCGGGCGTAGGCGAGGAACGCCTCGCGCTCGGAGTCGTGGAGCATCACCCAGCTGTGCGCGTGGGTGCCCTTCACCGGGATCCCGTACAGCCGGCCGGCGAGGGTGTTGGAGGTCGCCTCGCAGCCGCCGACGTAGGCGGCCCGCGCGGCAGCGAGCCCGCCGTCGATCCCCTGGGCGCGGCGCATCCCGAACTCGATCACCGGCGCCCCGCCGGCGGCGTGGCAGACGCGCGCGGCCTTGGTGGCGACGAGCGACTGGAAGTTGAGGACCGAGAGGAGGGCCGACTCGACCAGCATGCACGGCACCACCGGGCCGGAGATGCGCAGGAGCGGCTCGTGGGGGAAGAGCACCGTCCCCTCCGGCACCGCGTCGACGTCCACCTCCATGGCGAGGTCGCGCAGGACCGCGAGGAACCCGGAGTCGAAGAGCGGCGCGCCGTCCCCGCCCCGCTGCGCCGCGAGGTAGGCGAGGTCCTCCTCGCCGTACCGCCACGCCTCGACGAGATCCACGACGTGCTCGAGCCCGGCGGCGACGGTGAACCCGCCTTCGAACGGGTTGCGGCGGAACGACACGGAGAACGACGCCTCGCGCGCAGCGGTGCCGTCGCGCCAGGCGGCGTATGCCATGGTGAGCTCGTAGAAGTCGGTCAGGAGCCCGAGGGGGGGCCGGTACAGCTGCGAGGGGACTGGCATGCGCGCTCCCGTGGCTCGGCAGAGGTGTACCGCACGCCCCGCCTCCCCGCTTGCCGCCGTGGGGCGCGGCGGTAAGTACCTTCTCGAGGAGGATGACGATGGCGACGGCAAATCGGCTCGGCGCGACGAGGACCTTCGAGAATCTCCCCGGGGAGGACGGGCCGCCTGATCTCGCTCCCCGCCCTCGAGGAGCAGGGCTTCGGGGCGGTCTCCCGCCTGCCCGTGTCGCTCCGGATCGTCCTCGAGTCCCTCGCCCGCAACCTCGACGGCCATCGCGTGACCGAGGAGGACGTCCGGGCCCTCGCCGAGCTGGTCTCCCCGAGCCGAGCGGACGCGCGAGATCCCGTTCGTCGTCGCCCGGGTCCTCCTCCAGGACTTCACCGGCGTCCCGCTCCTCGTCGACCTCGCGGCCATGCGCGCCGCGGTCGCCCGGCTCGGGAAGGACCCGCTGGCCGTCGAGCCGCTCGTCCCGGTGGACCTCGTCGTCGACCACTCGGTCCAGGTGGACGCCTTCGCGAGCCCCGACGCGCTGCGCGAGAACATGGAGCTCGAGTTCGACCGGAACGTCGCCCGGTACGAGTTCCTGAAGTGGGGGACCCAGGCGTTCGACCGGCTCCGGATCGTCCCGCCCGGCATGGGGATCGTCCACCAGGTGAACCTCGAGTACCTCGCCCGCGGCGTGCTCGAGAAGGACGGGGTGCTCTACCCGGACACGCTCGTCGGGACCGACTCCCACACCCCGATGGTGAACGGCCTCGGCGTCGTCGCCTGGGGCGTGGGCGGGATCGAGGCCGAGGCGGCGATGCTCGGCCAGCCCACCTACTTCCTCACCCCCGACGTCGTCGGCGTCCACCTCTCCGGCGCGCTGCGCCAGGGGGTGACCGCGACGGACCTCGTGCTGCGCGTCACCGAGCTCCTCCGCAAGCAGAAGGTGGTCGGGAAGTTCGTCGAGTTCTTCGGCGAGGGGGCGGCGACGCTCCCGGTCCCGGAGCGGGCGACCCTCTCCAACATGGCGCCGGAGTACGGCGCGACGGTCGGCTTCTTCCCGCCCGACGAGCAGTCGCTCCGGTACCTCGAGGCGACCGGACGGCCGCCCGAGCTCGTCGCCGCCTTCGCCGCCTACCACCGCGCGCAGGGGCTCCTGCGCATGCCCCGCCGCGGCGAGGATCGACTACAGCGAGGTGGTCGAGCTCGACCTCGGGAGCGTGGCGTCCTCGGTCTCCGGGCCGAAGCGGCCGCAGGACCGCATCGACCTCGGCGCCCTCGGCGCCACCTTCCGCGACCTCTTCTCCCGCAAGGACGCCACCGGCTACGGGAAGCCGGCGGAGGAGCTCTCCCGCCGCTGGAGGTACCTCCCGGCCAACGGGGCCGCCGCGCCGGCGTCGGGCGGGCTCCAGGATCCGGACACGGTCCCGGACGGCCGGCGCAAGAACACCTCGACGCTCACCGAGTACGAGATGATCGACAACCGCCCGTCCGCCGACGCGCGGCGGGGGTCGCGGCTGCGGGCGGCGGACGCGGAGCTCGAGCTCGGGCATGGCGACGTCGTCATCGCCGCCATCACCTCCTGCACCAACACCTCGAACCCGTCGGTGATGCTCGCGGCCGGGCTCCTCGCGCGGAAGGCGCGCGCCCGCGGGCTCTCCCCGAAGCCGTGGGTGAAGACGTCGCTCTCGCCGGGGTCGCGCGTCGTCTCGACCTACCTCGCGCGGACCGGGCTGCAGGCCGATCTCGACGCCCTCGGGTTCCAGACCACCGGCTACGGCTGCATGACCTGCATCGGGAACTCGGGCCCGCTCGACGACCGGATCGAGAAGCTGGTCGGCGACCACGACGTCGTGGCCGCGTCGGTGCTGTCCGGGAACCGGAACTTCGAGGCCCGGGTGCACCAGAGCGTGAAGGCCAACTTCCTCATGAGCCCGCCGCTCGTGGTCGCCTTCGCCCTCGCCGGGCGGGTCGACGTGGACCTCGAGAAGGAGCCGCTCGGGACCGGCAGCGACGGCCGGCCGGTCTTCCTGCGCGACCTCTGGCCGACCTCCGAGGAGATCGACGCGCTCCGGAGCGCCGCCGCGGACCCGGCCGCCTACCGGACCAACTACGGCGGCGGCTTCACCGAGAACGCCCGCTGGAACGCCCTGCCGGTGCGGGGCGGGAAGCTCTACGCCTGGGACCCGGGCTCGACCTACATCCAGGAGCCGCCGTACTTCACGCCGTTCCCGCCGACCCCCGGCGAGCCGCGCGACGTCGCCGGCGCCCGGGCCCTCGCGATCTTCGGCGACTCGGTGACGACGGACCACATCAGCCCGGCCGGCGCCATCAAGCCCAACTCCCCGGCGGGCGGGTACCTCAGCGACCTGGGGGTCGCGGTCCGGGACTTCAACTCCTACGGCTCGCGCCGCGGCAACCACCACGTCATGGTCCGCGGCACCTTCGCGAACGTCCGGATCAGGAACCTCATGGTCCCCGGCGTCGAGGGCGGCGTCACCGTGCACCAGCCCTCCGGCCGGCGCCTGACCATCCCGGAGGCGGCGGAGGAGTACGCGCGGGAGGGCGTGCCGCTCTGCATCCTGGCGGGCCAGGAGTACGGCTCGGGCTCGTCCCGCGACTGGGCGGCGAAGGGGCCGGCGCTCCTCGGCGTCCGCTTCGTCGTGGCCCGGTCCTACGAGCGGATCCACCGGTCGAACCTGGTCGGCATGGGGATCCTCCCCTGCCAGCTCGCCGAGGGCGTCTCGGCGGCGACGCTCGGGCTCGACGGCACCGAGCGGTACGACCTGCTCGGCGTCTCGGGCCGGATCGCGCCCCGGCAGCGCGCGCGGCTCGTCATCCGGCGGAAGGACGGGCGGAGCGAGGAGGTGCCGGTGACGGTCCGGATCGACACGCCCATCGAGGCCGAGTACTACCGGCACGGCGGGATCATGCCGTACGTGCTCCGGCAGATCGTGGCCCGCCAGCAGGCCGCGTAGCTCCCCCCTCTCCCGACCTCTCCCCCCGCTGGCGCGCGGGGGAGAGGGGAACGATCGAGCAGGGACGGCCGCCATCGCCTCGGCGACGCGCGACGCGAGGACCTCCGGCGTGAAGGGCTTCTGGACGAGCGCCCCCGGGGGCGGCGCGAGCGACTCCGGCAGGTCGCGGGAGAAGCCGCTCATGAACAGCACCGGGAGCGACGGCCGCGCCGCCCGCAGGTGATCCGCGAGGCGCGGACCGCTCATCCCGGGCATGACCACGTCGGTGAGGAGGAGGTCGATCCGCGGCGTCGCCGCCGCGATCCGCAGGGCGTCCTCGCCGTCGGCGACGGCGAGCACGCGGTAGCCGGCGCGCTCGAGGATCCGCGCCGCGACGCGCCGCACCGGCTCCTCGTCCTCGACGAGCAGGACGACGCGGCCGTCGGCCGGCGGGGAGGCCGTCCGGGGCGTGGCGGCCGGCCTCGCCTGGACCGCGGCGCCGCCCGCGGGGAGGACGATCCGGACCGCGGTCCCCCGGCCCGGCGCCGAGTCGATGGAGACGGTGCCGCCGCACTGCTGCACGATCCCGTGCACCACCGCGAGGCCGAGGCCGGTGCCCCGGCCCGGACCCTTCGTCGTGAAGAACGGGTCGAAGGCGCGCCCGAGGGTCTCGGCGTCCATCCCGGTCCCGCTGTCGCGGACGACGACCTCCACCCGCCCGTGCCGCGCGCCGTCGAGGGGCGGGAGGAAGAAGGTCGAGATCGCCAGGGTGCCGCCGGCGGCCATGGCGTCGCGGGCGTTCACCGCGAGGTTCATGAGGACCTGCTCGAGCTGCCGCGGGTCGGCGTGGACGTGCGGCAGCCCCGGGGCGAGCGAGAGCTTCACGGCGATGTGCTCGCCGATGAGCCGCTCGAGGAGCTTCGTCGCGCCGGCGATGGTCCCGTTGAGGTCGAGGTCGACCGGGACGCTCACCTGCTTGCGGGCGAAGGCCAGGATCTGCCGCGTCAGCCCCTCCGCCCGCTTGGCCGTCGCGACGATCTCCTCGACGTCGGCCCGGACCGGGGACCCCTCCGGCAGCGACTCGGCGACGTCCACGCCGAGGCTGAGGATCACGGTGAGGATGTTGTTGAAGTCGTGGGCGATGCCGCCCGCGAGGGAGCCCACCGCCTCCATCTTCTGGGCGTGCCGGAGCTGCTGCTCGAGCCGGACGCGGGCGGAGACGTCCTGGACGACGCCGCGGACCTCGACGAGCTGCCCCGCCGCGTCCGTCGCGACCCCCGCCTCCGCGTGCACGACCCGCTCCTCGCCGTCCGGTCGGAGCACCCGGCACTCCACGCTCGCCGGAGTCCCGGCGAGGAGGCGATCGAAGGCGCGGCCCGCCAGCGGCGCATCCTCGGGGTGGACGCGGGCGAGGAACGCCTCGACCGTGCCGGCGAACTGCTCGGGCGCGACGCCGAAGATCCGGCAGGTCTCCTCCGACCAGCTCACGCGGCGCGACGCCGCGTCGATCGCCCAGTAGCCCACGTGCGCCATCCGCTGCGCCCGCAGCAGGTGCTCCTGCGCCGTCCGCAGCTCGGTCACGTCGTCGAACGTCCCGACGATGCGGGCGTCCCCGGTCTCCCGGTCGCGGAAGACGTTCGCCGACGCGCGGACCGCCGACTCGCGCCCGTCCGCGCGGCGCGCGAGGAGCTCGCCGTGCCACCGTCCATCGCGGAAGATCGCGTCCGCGACGTCGGCCGCGACGGCCGCGTCCGCCCAGAACTCCCGCCCGTCGCGCCCGAGCACCTCCTCGGCCCGGGCGTAGCCCCACAACTGGAGGAACGCCGGGTTCGCCCACAGGAGACGGAGCGCCCCGTCGGCGATCACGATGGCGGTCTCCGCCGACCAGAGCGCCTCGTCGGCGACGCCGCGGAGGTCGGGGCCGCCCGCGCGCTCGCCGGCCGCCGCCGGCTCCGCGCCGGGCTGCGGGACCGCGCCCGCCCCGCGCGGATCGCGCAGCCCCTCGGTCCCGGTCCCCTGCGGCGCTGCTGGCATCTCGACCCCCTACGTCCCGGCGCGATTGAACGGTCGCCGCGGCGGCGAGTCAAGGCCGGCGTCGACCTCCTTGCGGCGGCCGCGCCGCCGTCGTACGAAGCGGGCGCCATGACCCTGCACGTCGCGCTCGCCGTCGCCGCCCTCGCCGCCTCGATTGTCCTCCTCTTCTCGACGGTGGGCCGGCCCCTCGCAATCCTCGCGCTGGTGGCGAGCGGGCTCGAGGTGGCGATGGCGCTCGGGGCGCTCCGCCTCCACGTCGCGGGCGTGCCCCTCGGCCTCGCGCTCGGGCTCGCCCTCGCGATCCCCGGCCTGCTCGCGTGGCTGCGGGCGGCGTCGAAGCCGGCGGTCTCGGCTGCGGCGATCCTCGCCCTCGCCGGCGTCCTGCAGGTCGCCGCGTCCATCCACGGCAGGTTCTAGACGAGACGAGGCGAGGCGAGCGCCGGGGGAGCCGGATGAGTCCCCCCGCCAACGACTGTCAGACCCCAAGGGTAGGTTCCCCGTGCCGCCCTCCCGGACGGCGCCGACCTGCTCCGTCTGGAGGTCTCAAAGCCCATGGCCGTGAAGGTGATGGTCGCGCCCGCGATCGTGAACGGTGACATCGAGAAGCCCGAGCCCGCGCGGCACCGCGGGCCCGTGGCGGCGAAGCCGAAGCGCCGCCGCTCGTCCATCTACGACGCCGACGGCAACGAGGTGTTCATCACCCTCATGTGCCTGAAGTGCCACAAGATGCGGCCGCTCTCGCAGTTCGGCCTCCGCAAGATGGCGGACGGCGCGATCCGCAACCAGCCGTGGTGCCGGCCCTGCCGCTCCGCCGCCGGGGCGGACAAGCCGCGGCGGAAGGAGTCTGCAGAAACGGTGGAGTCCCCCGCCGCTGCGGTCCCCCCGCCGGCTCCGGCCACGGAGGTCGGCGCGCCGGTCCAGGCGACGCCGCCCTTCCGGCGGTCCGCCTCCTCGGTCGCCACCGAGGTCGCCGCGGCGCTCGCCGCCGGCCTGCGACGCTGATCCTTCACCGCTCGGCCGCGCGAGAGCGCGGAGTCCTCGCGGGCCGCCCGGAGCCGGGCGGCCCGCTCTCTTTTCAACCTGGCGATCCGCGCGCCGTCTTGAGGCCGGATCTGCGCGCGGCGACGCGCGGCCAAGAGTCGCACCTGGCGCCGGATCGGGGCACTCCTCGGGCGCGGGTGTGAAAGCCCGCACGCCTCCTCACCTGAATCTCGCCCTTTCGGCCGGTCCCTGCGCTGGTTTGATGCGGGCGATCTTGGCGGTCGCGAAGGAGGGAGGCTCCGTAAATAGACCTTCGGGCTCCATAACTTACGCCTTGGATCGTGTTTGCCCCGGGGCGGGTCACGCGGGTAGGATGCGACCCCTCGGTTCACCGCGCTCACCGTTCCAAAACGCAGTACAGCTCAACCTTTCCGCAGGCTGAGGTGTCACATGGCTGAGATGCTGAAGAAGAAGCTGAAGGAGAAGATCGAGGCGTTCCGTCCGCGTACCACCAAGCTCAACAAGGAGCTCGCGGACATCGTGATCGACAAGGTCACGATCGGTCAGTGCATCGGCGGGGCGCGGGACATCCGGAGCCTCGTGACGGACATCTCCTACCTGGATCCGCAGGAAGGCATCCGGTTCCGCGGCAAGACGATCCCCGAGACGTTCGACGCGCTGAAGGCCCACGTCGTCGGCGGCAGCGAGATGCCGACGGTCGAGTCCTTCTTCTACTTCCTGCTCACGGGCGAGATCCCGACGAAGGAGCAGGCGCAGGAGGTGGTCGCGGACTGGAAGTCCCGCGAGGCGCTTCCGCAGTACGTGATCGACGTGCTCCGCGCGATGCCGCGCGACTCGCACCCGATGGCGATGTTCTCCGCCGGCATCGTCACGATGCAGCGCGAGTCGGTCTTCGCCAAGCGGTACGGCGAGGGCAACCTCAAGAAGAACGACATGTGGGATCCGATGTACGAGGACGCGATGACGCTCTGCGCGCGCCTCCCCGTGCTCGCGGCCTACATCTACCGGATGAAGTACAAGGGCGACGTCCACATCGCCTCGGACGCGAAGCTCGACATGGGCGGCAACTTCGCCCAGATGATCGGCCAGAAGAAGCCGTACGACGACGTCGCGCGCATGTACTTCATCCTCCACTCGGATCACGAGTCGGGGAACGTGTCGGCGCACACCGCGCACCTCGTCGCCTCGGCGCTGTCCGACGCGTACTACGCGTACTCGGCCGGCATCAACGGCCTCGCCGGCCCGCTCCACGGCCTCGCGAACCAGGAAGTGCTCGCCTGGATCCAGCAGACGATGAAGAAGCTGAACAACCAGGTGCCCTCGAAGGAGCAGCTCAAGCAGTTCCTCTGGGACACCCTCAACGCAGGCCAGGTCATCCCGGGCTACGGCCACGCCGTGCTCCGCAAGACCGACCCGCGCTACGCGGCGCAGAACGAGTTCGCGAAGAAGCACCTCCCGAACGACCCGCTCTTCCAGCTCGTGAACATGATCTACGAGGTGGCGCCGGGCGTCCTCACGGAGCACGGGAAGACCAAGAACCCGTGGCCGAACGTCGACGCGCACTCGGGCGTGATCCAGTGGTACTACGGCGTCCGCGAGTGGGACTTCTACACGGTCCTCTTCGGCGTCGGCCGCGCGCTCGGCGTCCTCGCGAACCTCGTGTGGGACCGCGGCCTCGGCTACGCCATCGAGCGGCCGAAGTCGGTCACCACCGCGATGCTCGAGAAGTGGGCGGCCGAGGGCGGCCGGAAGCTCGACAAGTAACCGCCTCTGCAGCCTGAAGGTCTCGAGGGCCGCTCCGAGAGGAGCGGCCCTCTCCTTTTCCGGGCGACGCGGCGCACGCAGCCGCCGTCGAGCCCGCGACGAGCCGGCCGGCGCGGCCGGTCAGTCGACGAACGCCAGGAGGCCGTGCGCGACGGCGCCGGCGGTCATGAGCCCGGCGCGGAAGATCGTCGCGAGCCGCAGCGAGCGCACCACCGTCCGCTGCCGGACCCGGCGCAGCGACGGGCCGAGCAGGAGCAGGCCCGCGGAGGTCGCCGCCACGAGGGCGAGACCGGCCCAGGCGAGCGCCTCGACCCGCGGCTCGAAGCGGGAGGGGTACGGCGCGAGGTGGAGGAGCGCCCGCTCCTCGACCTCCAGGAACGCGAGGAGCGCGAGGACCGCGAGCCAGCCCCCGAGCGCCACGTCCCGCAGCGCCCGGCCCGCGGCGAGCACCGGCGCGAACCGTCGCGGCCCCGCCCGGGCGGGCGGGACCGGCGCGGGTGCAGGGGCGAGCGTGGCCCCCGGGCCCTCGAGGAACGCCTGGCGGGCCTTTCCGAGCGCGACCTTCATCGGGAACTGCGAGACGAGCGAGACGAGGTGCGACATCGGAAAGCCGGCGGCGGGGATGCCGGCGACGCGCCGGAGGATGCGGCGGGTCTGGAACACCTCGTGGCAGAGGTCGTGATAGAGCGCCTCGCGCCGGACCGGGGTGAGCGCCGGGTCCGGGTGCTCGTACACCGCCCGCACGCCGGTGAAAGCCTCCCAGCCCAGGCCGGGGAGGAGGTGCGGCCGGTACTCGTCGAAGAGGGGCGTCCCGGGGAGCGGCGTCACCAGCACCGGGTGGATCCCGACGCCCAGCCGCTCCGAGAGCTCGAGGGTCCGATCGAACGCGGCGGCGTCGTCGTCGCGGCCGCCGAGCATCACGAAGAGCGTGACGTCGATGCCGTACCCCTGCATCCGCTTGACCGCGTCGACCCGGTCGCGCCCCTGCTTGCCGGCGGCGCGAAGCCCCCTGAGGTTGGCGTCGAGGTCGCTCTCCCACCCCGCCCAGACCGAGACGAGACCGCTCCGCCGCGCCGCGCGCAGGATCCGTTCGCCATCGGGCCCCTGGACGGAGCGCAGGTCGCCGAACCCGTACCACCAGCGGCGCGAGCCGGCGGCGAGGGCGTCGAAGAGCGCGACGGCGCGGTCCGGGTCCGCCCCCCAGATGTTGTCGTCGCCGTTGAACCAGATGCGCCCGGCGCGCGCCTCCACCTCGTCGGCCACCTCGCGCACCGGCCGGTAGCGGATGGTCCGGCCGAAGAAGCAGTGGACGCTGCAGAACGAGCAGGAGTACGGGCACCCCCGCATCGTGAAGAACCCCCGGAACTCGTAGTGCCCCGGGAGCTTCGCGTCGATCGGGGTCGGCAGGCCGTCGAGCGGGAGCTGCTCGCCCTGGTAGCGGGCCCGCAGCCGACCGGCGCGCGCGTCGCGGAGCACCTCGCCCCAGACCGACTCCGCCTCGCCGACCACCACCGCGTCGGCGTGGAGCGCCGCCTCGTCCGGGAGCGCCGTCGCGTGGATCCCCCCGAGGACGACCTGCTTGCCCGCCGCCCGGCACGCGTCGGCGAACCGGTACGCCCACGGCGCGGTGGCGGTCCAGACGCTGATCCCGACGAGGTCGGCGTCGAGCCCCTCGGCCCGGACCGGGGTCACGTTCGCGTCGACGAGCCGCAGCCCGGTGGCCGGCGCCTCGCGGAGGGTGAGGGCGCCGAGGTACTCGAGGATGGGCGGGACCATCGGCACGCGGCCGGAGTGCGGAAACTCCGGGGAGACGAGCGCCACCCGGTGGCCGGTCACGGCGGTGCGGTCGTTCGCGCCCATCCGGCGCAACAGACCGGATAGCCCCCGCGCCCGCAACCCGCCCCGGCGCGGCACGTTGCCGCGCTGCGGGACCGGGCCCGCGCTACTGCTTCAGCACCGCGTCGAGGCGCGCGCGCTCGGAATCGAACGCCACGCGGTCGGCGGCGGGCACGGAGCGCCGCTCGGTCTTCAGCGTCTCGAACGGATCGAGCACCTTCCCGGCGGCGTCCTCGAGCTGGTAGTGCAGGTGGGGCGCGAAGGAGTGGCCGCTGTTGCCCGACGACGCGATCACCTCGCCCTTCTTCACCTTCCGGCCGACGCCCAGCTCCTTCGGGAGCACGTCGAGGTGCAGGAAGATCGCGTGGCGGCCGCTGGCGCCGTCGCGCAGGTCGAGGCAGTTGCCGTTGCCGGCGAAGTTCCAGTTCCGCCGCTCCACGACGCCGTCGAAGGGGGCGACGACGGGCGAGCCGACCGGCGTCTTGAAGTCGACGCCCTTGTGGCGGCGGCCGTCCTTGAGGAGCGAGGTCACCTGCTCGTAGTCCGCCACCGGCGCGTCGGCGAGGCGGAGCTCCACCTCGCGCCCGTCGGCGCGGTAGTAGCGCGCCCACCGCGCGCCCTTCGGCTCGAACCGGTACGCGGCGAGCACGGCGCCGAGCTTGCCGGAGGTGTAGCGGAGCGCCAGCACCACCGGCTCCCCGTTCGCCGGGAGCCCCGGCGCGGCGGGCGCCGCCGTATCCCAGACGACCTCGAGGCGGTCGCCGCGCCGCCCGTCCCGCGCGACGTGGAAGTCCCACACGAGGAGCCGGTTCACGACCGCGGTCAGCTCGGAGGCCTGGTGACGATCCGCGCCCCGCATCGCGTTGGCGATCGACTCCTCGAGCGGACCGTTGACGGTCACGACCATCCGGCGCGGCCCGCCCGCCGGCGTGGGCGGGCGCGGGCGCGGCGCGGTCGCTGCGGTCGCCGTCGTCGCGACGGGGGTCGGGTTCGTCGCCACACCGGTGGCGGTCGCGGTCGGGTTCGCGGTCGCCGCACCGGTCGCGGTCGCGGTCGCGGTCGGGGTCGCGCTCGCCGGGCGCGGTCTGCGCACCCCCCCAGCGCGCGGACGCCCGTCCGAGCCAGAAGCCCGCGCCGAGCCCGACGAGGAGCGCGACGACGATGATCGGGACGGTGACGCTGCGGCCCTCGGGGCCGCGGGAGCGGAGGGGGGGACGATCGATCTCGACGGTGACCATGGCGGGTGAGGCTCCGAGCGCAGGGAAGTCGAGAGGCCAAACGCCCGGGCCACCCCCGCTCTTCCGCACGGGGCCCCCCTCCCCGCAAGGCCCTCCGCAGGGGGGCGCGGCGAGCGACCGCTGCCCCGGCCGGCGCCTAGAAGGAGAATCGGTCGGGGACGCCGCGGGACCACTCGAGGATCGTCGGCCACCCGACGACCGCGTCGAGCGCCCGCTCGGCGGCGTCGAGCGGGACCTTCGCCTCGACGACGCTCGCGCTGCAGGCGATGAGCCGGCAGGTTCCGACCGCACGGGCCTGGTGCAGCAGCGCCCCCGGCTCGTCGGGCTCCCCGCCGTGCGCCTCCACCACGGCGGCGACCGCCGTCCCGAACAGGTAGACGTCCACCCGGTCCCCCGAGGCCGCGGCGGCCAGGGCGGCCGAACCGGCGAGCCGGAGCGCCGCCGGGTCGCCACGGGAAAGGAAGACCACCGTCCGCCGGTCGCGCATCGCGCCACTCATACGCGAGAAGCGGCCGCGCGTGCTATGACACGCCCGCCATGTCCGAGGAGAAGAAGCCCGGATCCCAGGGTCCCGTCGTCGTGCGCAAGGGGCACGTGAAGCCGCCGCCCCCCGGCACTCCCATCGAGCCTCCGAAGGAGGAGGTGCTCGCGCCCGCCGTCACGGCGCCGGCTCCGGCCAAGGCCGATCCGCGCCCGCTCTGGCAGCGGCTCGCCGAGGAGAAGTCCGGCGCGCGCCCCGCCCCCGGCGGCGGCGCCCCCGGGCCACGGCGCGGCCCACCCCGCGGCGACCGGCCGCCCCACGGCGAGCGCGGCGGTCGGGACCGCGGCGGACGGCCCCCGCGCGAGGAGCGCCGCGCAGCGCCCGCCGAGCCCCGGCCCGGCTCGGGCGAGCCGCCTCCGGCCCCCGAGCTCGCGGCGCCCGACGAGGGCTCCTTCGCGGACATGCTCGCCGCGTCCGCCGGGACGCCCCGCCGCCGCTTCCAGGTGGGCGAGAAGGTCGCCGGCAAGATCATCCAGCTCGGCCACGACGTCGCGTTCCTCGAGCTCGGGTCCGGCGTCGCCGAGGCGATGATCGAGGTCGCCGAGCTGCGCGACGCCGAGGGGAACGTCACCGCCCGCGAGGGCGACATCGTGGACGGCGTCGTCGTCCACACCGGCGACCGCGGCGTCGTCATCTCGAAGGGCCACGGCCGCACCCCGCGCGATCACGCCCGCGACGCGCTCGCCGAGGCGGCGCAGACCGGGCTGCCGGTCGAGGGCGTCGTGAAGGCGGTGAACAAGGGCGGCCTCGAGGTCGAGGTGCACGGCGTCCGCGCCTTCTGCCCGGTCTCGCAGATCGACGTCCGCTTCGTCGGCGATCCCTCGACCTTCGTCGGCCAGAAGCTCGTGTTCAAGGTGCAGCGCGCCGACGGCCGCGACGCGGTGCTCTCGCGCCGGGCGCTCCTCGAGGAGGAGCGCGCCGCGAAGGCGAAGGAGACCCGCGAGAAGCTCGCCCCGGGCGCGGTCCTCGACGGCGTCGTGACGAGCGTGCAGGACTACGGCGCGTTCGTGGACCTCGGCGGGATCGAGGGGCTCGTCCACGTCTCCGAGCTGTCCTGGGACCGCGTGTCGAAGCCTCAGGACCTGCTCAAGTCGGGCGACCAGGTCCAGGTGCAGGTGCTCAAGATCGAGCAGGACGCGAAGAAGGGCGAGCGGATCGGCCTCTCGGTGCGCGCCCTCGTCCCGAAGCCCGAGCCGAAGGGCGCGCCCGACGCGCCGCCGCGCGCCGCGCCGCCCCCGCCCCCGAAGGCCGGGGACGTCGTCGAGGCGACGGTCGACAAGATCGAGAGCTTCGGGATCTTCGTCCGGTTCGCCGGCGGCCGCGGGCCTCGTCCCGGCGAGCGAGACCGGCACGCCGCGCGGCGCCGACCTCCGCCGGGCGTTCAAGGTCGGCGAGAGCTTCCCCGCCCTCGTCCTCGCCATCGACGAGCAGCACCGGATCCGGCTCTCCAAGACCGGCGCGCAGGACGCGGCGGAGCGCAAGGAGGCGGCCGAGTACATGCGGACCGCGCCGAAGGGCTCGGGCAAGGGGTTCGGGACCCTCGGCGACCTGCTCCGGCAGAAGCTCGAGAAGAATAACGCCGCGGCCGCCGCCGCTACGGCGCGAGCCCGCTGCCGTCGCCGGTGGTGAGCGCGTGCGGGGGGTCCACCGGATCGACCCGCGCCGTCTCCGCCTCCTCCACGACGACCTCCCACGGGCCGAGGCCGCCCGCCGCCGCCGGGCCGAGGTTGGCGCGGACGACGAGCTCGTCGCGGCGGAGCGTGAAGGCGGTCCCGTCCACCTCCACCTCGGGGAAGCGCGCCGCGATGGCGGTGAGGTGCTTGCGCCGGAGCGCGAGGAGCCGCCGGTAGTGGTCGCGGAGGTGGGCGTGGCGCCCGTCCCGCCGGTGCGAGAGCCTCGAGCGACTCGAACGTCGCGGGGTCCTGCGGGTCCGGGCACCTCGTCGGCGGAGGCGATGAACTCCCCCTTGCGCCCCTCCGAGACGCCGCGCGCGACCTCCGGGTCGCCGTGGCTCGTGAAGTACAGGAACGGCCGGGTCTCGCCGTACTCCTCGCCCATGAAGAGGAGCGGCGTCCCGGAGCCGAGGAGGACCAGGGCCGCGGCGGGGTAGAGCGCGTCCCAGGGGACGAGCGACGCGAGCCGCTCGCCCAGGGGCCGGTTCCCGACCTGATCGTGGTTCTGCAGGCAGGTGACGAAGCGCGCCGGGGCGAGGCCGCGCGTCGGGTGCCGCGGGGCTTCGCCGCGGAAGCGCGAGACCTCCCCCTGCCAGGCCCAGCCCTCGGCGAGGGCGCGCGCGGAGCGTCGCTCGACGCTCCCGAAGTCGGCGAGGAACGCGGTCCGACTCGCCGGTGACGAGCGCGTGGACCGCGTGGTGGAGGTCGTCCGCCCAGACCGCGTCGCAGCCCCACCCCGCCGGCGGCGGGTCGAGCACCCGGCGGTCGTTCCGCTCGTCCTCGGCGACGACGTGGACGCGGCCGCCCGCCTCTCGCCCGGCGGCGTGGACCTCGGCGCGCGAGCTCGGCGACGAGGTGGCGCGGGCTCGCGTCCTCGATGGCGTGGGTCGCGTCGAGCCGCAGCGCGTCCACGTGGAAGTCGCGCACCCACTGCACCGCCGCGCCGATCATGAAGCGACCGGACCGGCCCGGCGCCCGGCGCCGTCGTAGTCGAGGCCGTCGCCCCACAGCGAGCGGTGCCGATCGGTGAAGTAGGGCCCGAGCTCCGGCAGGTAGTTCCCCTCCGGCCCGAGGTGGTTGTAGACGACGTCGAGGCAGACGCCGAGCCCGAGGGCGTGCGCGCGGTCGACGAAGCCGCTGGAGCGCGGCGGGGCCGCCGTAGGCCTCGTGCACCGCCCACGGGCGCGACGCCGTCGTAGCCCCAGTTCCGGGCGCCGGGGAAGGGCTGGACCGGCATGAGCTCGACGCAGGTGACGCCCGAGCTCGACGAGGTCGGGCGAGCCGCGCCGCCGCCGCGTCGAGGGTGCCCTCGCGGGTGAAGGTGCCGACGTGCAGCTCGTAGAAGACGAGCGCCTCGAGCGGGAGCCCGCGCCAGGCCGCGTCCGTCCAGGCGTGCCGGCCCGGATCGAAGAGCGCCGAGGGGCCGTGCACGCCCGTCGGGCTGGCGCCGCGAGGCGGGGTCGGGACGGACGCGCTCCCCGTCGAGGACGAGGGCGTAGCGCGTCGCCGTCCGCGAGCCCGCGCACCTCCCCCTCGAACCAGCCGTCCCCGGCGGGCGAGAGCGGGTGATCGCCGCTCGCGGCGCGCACCGCCAGGCTCCGGACCGACGGCGCCCAGACCGAGAAGCGGGCGCCGTCGGGGACGATCGTGGCTCCGTGTTCGCGCGTCGGCATGGCGTCCGAAGATACGGACGGCGGCGCCGCCGGGGACCCCGCCTTACGATGGTTTCGGAGCAGATTTCGGGTATCGACTGGCGTGCGGCCGTGCGCTAGGTTGTGGACCCCGCGGAGCCCATCGGACCCCGACGGCACGTTGGTCTTTCGCTCTGGATCGAAAAACAAAGGACTGCCGATGGCCACGAACGACCGACCCACTCAGAACCCCCATCTCCTCGGCTGGGTCGACGAGATGGCGAAGCTCTGCAAGCCCGACCGCGTGTACTGGTGCGACGGGAGCGAGGCGGAGAAGAAGCGCCTCGTCGAGCAGGCGGTGGCGCAGAAGGTGCTGATCCCGCTCGACCAGA
This sequence comes from uncultured delta proteobacterium, assembly GCA_963739565.1. Lineage (GTDB taxonomy): Bacteria > Myxococcota > Myxococcia > Myxococcales > Anaeromyxobacteraceae > Anaeromyxobacter. The sequence continues at coordinate 705,122 of CAVUBF010000005.1, forward strand.
AGAAGTGGCCCGGCTGCTACTACCACCACTCGAACCAGAACGACGTCGCCCGCGTCGAGCACCTCACCTTCATCTGCACGCCGACCAAGGAGCAGGCCGGCCCGACCAACAACTGGATGGCGCCGCAGGACGCGTACAAGAAGCTCGGCGCGATCTACGACGGGGCGATGAAGGGCCGGACGATGTACGTGGTCCCGTACGTCATGGGCCCCGCCGACTCGCCCTTCGCGAAGGTCGGGTTCGAGCTCACCGACTCCATCTACGTCGCGCTCAACATGGGGATCATGACGCGCATGGGGAAGGTCGCGCTCGACCGCCTCGGCCCTACGTCGAAGGAGTTCAACAAGGGCGTGCACTCGGTCGCGGACAGCAACCCCGACCGCCGCTTCATCTGCCACTTCCCGCAGGACAACACGATCTGGTCGGTCGGCTCCGGCTACGGCGGCAACGCGCTCCTCGGGAAGAAGTGCCTCGCGCTGCGCATCGCGAGCTACCTCGCGAAGGACGAGGGCTGGCTCGCCGAGCACATGCTCATCCTCGAGGCGGAGAGCCCGGACGGCGAGGTGTCCTACGTCGCGGCGGCGTTCCCGTCCGCCTGCGGCAAGACCAACTTCGCGATGCTCATCCCGCCCAAGACCTTCGACGGCTGGAGGATCCGGACGGTCGGCGACGACATCGCGTGGATGCGCGTCGGCGAGGGCGGCCAGCTCTGGGCGGTGAACCCGGAGTACGGGTACTTCGGCGTCGTGCCGGGGACGAACTTCAAGACGAACCCGAACGCGATGCACTCCATCGAGAAGGACACGCTCTTCACGAACGTCGCGCGCACCGCCGACGGCGACGTCTGGTGGGAGGGCAAGGACAACGAGCCCTACGCCGAGATGATCGACTGGAAGGGCCAGCCCTGGAAGAAGGGCTCGACCGAGAAGGCGGCCCACCCGAACAGCCGCTTCACCGCGCCGATGGCGAACAACCCGGCGCTGTCGCGGTTCGCCCACGACCCGAAGGGCGTGCCGATCTCGGCGCTCATCTTCGGTGGCCGCCGCTCCACGACCGTCCCGCTCGTGCTCCAGTCCTTCAACTGGACCCACGGCGTCTACCTCGCGTCGACCATGGGCTCGGAGACCACCGCCGCCGCCCAGGGGCTGAAGGAGGGCGTGCGCCGCGATCCGATGGCGATGCTGCCGTTCATCGGCTACGACGCGGGCAGCTACTTCCAGCACTGGCTCGACATGCAGAGCCGGATCCCGAACCCGCCCAAGATCTTCATGGTGAACTGGTTCCGGAAGGGCGCGGACGGCAAGTTCCTCTGGCCGGGCTACGGCGACAACATGCGCGCCCTCAAGTGGATCCTCGACCGCGCGCACGACCGCGATCGGCGCGGAGGAGACCGTGGTCGGCTACGTGCCCCGCATGCAGGACCTGAACCTGACCGGCCTCGAGGTGAAGGATGAGGCGGTCACGCAGGCGATGAAGGTCGATCTCGGCGACTGGCAGGACGAGCTCGAGTCGGTGAAGGAGTGGTACGAGAAGCTCGGCCCGACGCTCCCCCGGCCCCTCGAGCTGCAGCGGCAGCTGCTCCTCGAGCGGGTGAAGACGGCGCGGAAGATCTCGAAGTAGGCGATCCGCACCTCGGATCTGCCGCGGGCCCGGCCGGAGACGGTCGGGCCCGCGCCGTCTCCGGCGTCCGCGTCGTCATCCGGTCGCGGTCGCCGAGGCGGGGACCGCCGGATCGCGCTACAACGCCTCGCATGTGCACTCTCGCCGTCGCCTGGCGCGTCGACCGCCGCTGGCCGATCGTCGTCGCCGCGAACCGGGACGAGCGGCTCGGGCGCCCCGCGGAGAGCTGGGCGCTCCGCGACGCCGGGGGCGGCGCGAGGATGGCGGCGCCGCGAGACGTGCGCGCCGCCGGCACGTGGGTCGGCCTGTCCGCCCGCGGGGTGTTCGCGGGGCTCACCAACTACCACGCGCCCCTCGACTGGTACCCGGACCTCGGCCGGCGCTCGCGAGGAGAGCTCGTCGGCCTCGCCCTGTCCGCCGGCGGCGCGGCGGCCGCGCAGGAACGGCTCCGGACCGCCGACGCGGCGCGCTGGAACCCCTTCCACCTCCTCGTCGCGGACGCGCAGGACGCGTTCCTCTGGTGGTACGACGGCGAGCGCTCGGCGGTCGTGGAGCTCGCCCCCGGCCTCCACGTCGTGACGGAGCGCTCGCCGGACGGCGCCTGCCCGCGCGGCGATCTGGTCCGGGCGCGCTGGCCGGTGGAGCCGTCGGTGCCCCACCTCCGCGACCTCCTCACGATCCACGCGCCGCCGCCGGAGAGCGCGACCTGCATCCACCACGATCCGGAGTACGGGACCCGCTCGTCGGCGGTGCTCCGGGTGGCCGCGGAGCTGGGCGCATCCGAGCTGTACGTCGCGGACGCCCGGCCGTGCGTCGCGCCGCTCGAGGACCGCTCCGCCCTGCTGGCCGCCCTCGCGCGCGGGCCCTAGGCGCGCCCCAGGGCCGCGTCGCGAGCGCAGGGGCAGCCGGATGAGGCTGGAGATGGACCGCTTGACGCCGCCCGCCGGGCGCGACAAGAGACGGGCATGGGACTCCTCGACCAGCATCGCCTTCCGCAGCCGCGAGGCGCCGCCCCCCGAGGCGATCGACGTGACGCCCGAGGGCGCGATCCGGATCGTCTGGCCCGACGGGCCCGAGGCGACGATCCCCCCGGCGCGGCTCCGCGACCTCTGCCCGTGCGCGGGCTGCGTCGAGGAGGGCACCGGGCGGAAGATCCTCGACGCGGCGACCATCCCGGCGGACATCCGGCCGGTGGAGATCCACGCGGTGGGGAACTACGCCGTGCAGTTCCACTGGTCGGACGGCCACTCGACCGGCATCTACACGTGGCAGACGCTCCGCGACGCCTCCGGGCTCGGCGCCGGCGCGCGCTGACGCTCGGGGAGCGGGAACCTGCCGAGGAGCCTCGACGCTCCCCTCCCACCCGAAGCGTAGGTGGGCCGGGCGCCATGAGCCGGGCGCCATGACTCTCCCCTCTCCACGCGAAGCGTGGAGAGGGGTCGGGGGAGGGGCCTCAGACCGGGCTGCGCGGAGGCGCGGAGACGTGCACGTACCCGTGCACCTCCGGCCCGTGCCCCTCCCGCGGACGCCCGAACCGGATCGCGCGGGGATCGCCACGCCCGCCCCGGAGCGCGTACACGAGGAGCTTCACCGTGTTCGCGTCGGCGTGCCCGGCCGCAGCCTCCGCCGCGAGCACGTCCGAGGCGCCCCGGGCGTCGTAGACCGCCCCCCGGAACGCCCGCGGCTGGGTCAGCGCGGCGAAGGCGCTCGCGACGGCGATGACCTCCACCGCCCGGCTCGGCGGACCCTCGAGCGCGGGGTAGCCCTGGCCGCAGCGCCAGTGGTGCGAGCGGGCCGCGGCGACGGCGGGGTGGTTCCCGAGCAGCGTCGCGAGGTGGTACGCGCCGACGAGGGGGTGCGAGGCGATCCGCACCGCGTCGGCCTGCGAGAGCCGATCGCGCTGCCGCAAGATACGGCCCGGGAGGTGGCGCATCCCGAGGTCGTGGACGAGGGCGGCCGCGGCGAGCTCCGGGACCGTCCGGGCGGAGCCCACCGCCGAGAAGAGCATCCGCACCGCGACCGCCGCCGCGCAGAAGGCGTGCGGGTGGAGCGGCGACGCCGCCCGGCGGAGCGCGAGCAGCTCCTCCGAGAGCGGCTCGGGGAGCCGCACCGCGAGGAGCGCGCGGCGCACCGCGTCGCGCACCGGCTCGCCGTCGAAGAGGTGGCGGTAGGCGGGCTCGAAGAGCGGGGCGTCGACGTCGGCGGCGAGGGGCGTGTCCGCCAGGGCGACCCGCGACCGCGAGGGCGCGCGGCGGGCGGCCTCCGCGATCGACTGCGCCGACAGGACCGTGCCCCGCGCGGCGACGAGCTCGCCCCGGCAGTCGACGAGTTCCTCGCTGAGGATCACCCGGTCGAACATCCCACTCCGAGTGACGGTAGCAGAACGGATCGACGTCAGGGAGGACCGACCCAACGAAGGCCGGAGCCCCACCCTGCGCAGGGAGCGCCCGGCGAGGGAGCGCGACGCGCCCGGGACCCCCCGATTCGCGAGTCAGTGGCCCCGCGTCCGCTTTCGCGCCTGTCCGAGCGCCCGCTCGATCTCGCGCTTGGACTCACGCTCCGCGATCGCGCCGCGCCGATCCTCGTGGGCGCGCCCCTTTGCGAGGCCGAGCTCCACCTTGGCCCACCCGTCCTTGAAGTAGAGCCGCAGCGGGACGAGGGTGTACCCGCGCTGGTCCACCTTGCCACGGATCCGGTCGAGCTCGGCGCGCCGCATGAGGAGCTTCCGATCCCGCAGCGGGGCGTGGCCGAAGTGGGCGGCCTGCTGGTACTCGCCGATCCGGCAGTTGAAGAGGAAGAGCTCGTCGCCGCGCGGCGCGGCGTAGGCGTCGGAGAGGTTCACGTTGCTCGCCCGGAGCGACTTCACCTCGCTGCCGGTGAGCACGAGGCCCGCCTCCCAGTGGTCCTCGATGTCGTAGTCGAACCGCGCGCGCCGGTTCGTCGCGACGACCTTCTCCCCCTCCGCTGCCGCCCCCCTTGCCCTTCATGGCAGCCGCACGTTGTCGATGAGCCGCGTCTTCCCGACGAAGGCCGCGACGAGCATCACCGAGCCCGGGCTCGGCGTGGGTGACGGCCGCGAGCGTCTCGGGGTGGACCACCTCGACGTAGTCGACCCGCGCCCCCGCGGCGGCGAGTCCCTCGAGGACCCGGGCCCGGAGGACCGCGGCGTCGCGCTCGCCGCGCGTCGCCGCCTCCCGCGCCGCGCGCAGCGACCGCGACAGGGCGAGGGCGCGGACCCGCTCCTCCGGGGAGAGGTACGCGTTGCGTGACGAGAGGGCGAGGCCGTCCGGCTCGCGGATGATGGGCATCCCGACGATGTCGATCCCGAAGGAGAGGTCGCGGACCATCGCGCGGATCACCGCGAGCTGCTGCCAGTCCTTCTCCCCGAAGAATGCGGCGTGGGGGAGCGTCAGGTTGAAGAGCTTCGCGACGATGGTCGCGACGCCGCGGAAGTGGCCGGGCCGCGAGGCCGCCGCAGAGCCCCTGCGAGACCTCGCTCGACGGTGACCCAGGTCTCGTGGCGAGGGTGGTAAGACCTTCGCCGGATCCGGGGGCGCGAGGACGCGGTCGATCCCCGCCGCGGCGCACTTCGCGAGGTCGCCCTCGAGGTCGCGGGGGTAGCGCGACAGGTCCTCGCTCGGGCCGAACTGGGTGGGGTTGACGAAGATGGACGCCGACGGCGAGCCCGCGCCGCGCCGCCCGCGTCGGCGCGGCGCCGCGCCTCGCGCAGCAGCGAGAGGTGCCCCTCGTGCAGGTAGCCCATGGTGGGCACCAGCGCGACGCGGGCGCCGGCCTCGCGGTCGGCGCGGCAGCGCGCCTGCCACGCGGCCGGATCGGTGATGAGCTCTGGACGGCTCACGGGTGGGTCTTGGCTCCGCGGCGCGCCACGGCGCGCCGCCCGGGGAAACGGCTGGAGGGGCGACAGATCGGCGCGCCCATCACGCCGCCCTGGGGCTCCTCGTGGTCCACCTCGACCGGCGCGGGAACGAGCCGGACCGAGGCGGAGTGGAAGCTGTGCTCGTCGGCGGGGAAGGCGCGGGACTTCACCTCGCCCGACGTAGGTCGTCACCGCGTCGCGGACCGCCATGCCGACCTCGGCGAAGTGCTTCACGAACTTCGGCGTGAAGGACGAGGTCCATGCCGAGCAGGTCGGTGTAGACGAGCACCTGCCCGTCGCACGTGCGGGCCGGCGCCGATCCCGATGGTCGGGCATCCGGACCTGGCTCGTGACGATCCGGGCGAGCTCGGCGGGGATGCACTCGAGGACCACCGCGTAGCACCCGGCGGCCTCGAGGGCGCGGGCGTCGCGGAGGATCTGCTGGGCCTTCTCCGAGTCCTTCCCCTGCACCACGTAGCCGCCCATCTTGTGGACCGACTGCGGGGTGAGGCCGATGTGGCCCATGACGGGGATGCCGGCGCGGACGATCCGGCGGATGACCTCGACGAAGTCGGCCCCGCCCTCGAGCTTCACCGCCTGGACGCCGCCCTCGGCGACGAGGCGCATCGACGCCTTCACCGCGTCGTCCACGCACGCCTGGTAGCTGCCGAAGGGCAGGTCGCCCACGAGGTGGGGGCGGCCGCCCTCGCGGTCGAGGCCGCGGCGGACCATCGCCGAGTGGTAGACCATCTGGTCGAGGGTGACGGGCAGGGTCGAGTCGTGTCCCTGGACGCCATGCCCACCGAGTCGCCGACCAGCACGGCGTCCACCCCGGCGGCGGCCACGAGGCGCGCCGCGGTGGCGTCGTAGGCGGTGACCATGGCGATCTTCTCGCCGGCGTCCTTCATCCGGCGGAGCTCGTGGATCGGTGACGCGCTTCCTCGGCGGCGTCTGGCTCGACATGACGACCTCCGGTGTAGGCCCCGCGGGCGGGGTCCTGCCCATCGGTGAAGGTGAAGACTCTAATACGTTCGTCGTGCCGAGTGGCACGTACATGCTGCGTCCCCTTCCGGTGCTTCCGGATCACCGCCAGGAGCGCCTCGAGGTCTTCCGTGTTGCCCTCGAGGTCGACGTCGCTCGCGTTCACGACGAGGAGGGGGGTCTCGTCGTAGTGGAAGAAGAAGTCGTTGTACGCCTTGGCGAGCGCCTCCAGCCACGGCCCGTCGATCGAGCGCTCGTAGTCGCGCCCCCGGCGGCGGACCCGGGCGAGGAGGACGTCGGTCCGCGCCTGGAGGTAGACGACGAGGTCGGGCTTCACGACCCGCGGCCCGAGCAGCTCGTAGACGCGGTCGTAGAGGGCGAGCTCGTCGGGGGACGAGCGACGAGCGAGGCGAAGATCCGGTCGCGCGCGAACAGGTAGTCGGCGACCGTCGACCGGCTGAAGAGATCCTGCTGGAACAGCGCCTGCTGCTGCTGGAAGCGCGAGAGCAGGAAGAAGAGCTGCGCCTGGAACGCGTGCTTCTTGCCGGTCCTGGTAGAAGGCGCGGAGGAAGGGGTTCTCCTCGGCGTCCTCCTCGACGAGGCGCGCGCCCGAGCCGCTCGGCGAGCGCCTGCGCGAGCGGGGACTTGCCGACGCCGACCGGCCCTTCGACGGCGATGTAGCGGGGCCTCTCCATGCGGGAAACGCGCGAGAGCGCGGGAGCTTGCCACGCCGCCCCCGGCGCGCGCAAGGCGAGCGATGATCCGGATGGGCGATCGTCGCGAGCCGGGGGCGGCGGCGTTCCCGACCCACAGTCGTGCGATCGGCGAGCTTCCCGCGCTTCGGCGCCCCGACGGCTTCCCCACCGAGAGTCCTGAGAGCGCGACATTCTGATCGCGGATCCCGTGATCCCTGGATCATGGTTCCCTTGACCTCACCTGCCACGTCACGTATCGTCGCCGCACCCTGCACCAGCGGGTGAGGGGACGCGGAGGGGCGAGGCACATGGCGAGCCGAGTGGCGACGAAGGGCAGGGCCGGGACGGCCGTCGCGAGCGAGGACGGGATCGACCCCGCCTTCCACCGCGCCATCCTCAAGATCGCCCTCGAGCTCAAGAAGCCGAACGCGGCGGCATACGAGGACATCGTCCGGACCGACGATCCGCGCCATGCGGCTCGATCCGGTCGCGTTCCGGAAGTACCTGGGCGAGAACGGCGCGAGGAACATGAGCCTCCTCCTCGCCACCGCTCGCACGATGGGGCCCTAGGCCCCCGGATTTTCACGGGCGCCCGCCCGACCGATGGGCGGGTGGGCGGGCGGGATAGCGGGTGGGCGCCCGTGGAAGCAGCACCTGACATCCCGAGCATGCCGAAGCCGAACCGAGGCGGGTGGAAGACCTGCTCGCGCGGCCACGCGTACCGCGGCCCGGGCGGCTGTCCCACCTGATGGAAGGGCAACCGGCCCGGCGGGCCGGCCGGCGGGCGTCCGCCTTCGGCAACGCCGAAGCGGAACCGCCCTAGCCCAGCGCCCGGTCGAGGGCGGCCCACTCGCGCGACCGTGAGCGTCTCGCCGCGGCGCCCGGGATCGACCCCGGCCTGCGCGAGCGCCGCCGCGAGCGCCTCGGGCTCGACGATGCGCGCGGCCTTGAGCGCGTTCCCGAGCGTCTTCCGCCGCTGGGCGAAGCCGGCCTTGACGAGCCGCGGAACCGCGCCGGATCGGCGATCGCATCGGCCGGGCGGCCGGAAGAGCGCGCACAGGACCGCGCTGTCGACCTTCGGCGGCGGCAGGAAGGCGCCGGGCGGGACGATCCGCTCGATCGACACGTCCGCCTCGCGCTGCAGCAGGACCGAGAGGATGCCCCAGTCGCGCGTCCCCGGCGCCGCCGCGAGCCGCTCCGCGACCTCGCGCTGCAGGAGGAACACCGCGCGCGAGACCGCCTCCACCTGGTCGAGGAGCGGAGAAGAGGATGGGCGAGGTGAGGTGGTAGGGCAGGTTGCCGACCACGCAGAGCTTGGCGCGGTCGAGGGCGGGTTCGCCGTCGACGTCGAGGTCGGGTTCGCGGTCGGCGCGCCGTACCTCCTCGCGAGCTCCGCATAGTCGAGCCGCGCCGCGTCCGCCTCGACGAGCGTCACCGCCTCGCCGAGCTCGCCCCGGAGCACGGCGCCATGTCCCGGTCGCGCTCGACCGCGACGACCCGCGCGCCGCGCGCGACGAGGCGGGCGGTGAGGTGCCCGAGGCCGGCGCCGAGCTCGACGACGAGGTCGCCGGCGCGCGGCGCGGCGAGCCGCGCGATGTCGTCGAGGATCGGCCTCGTCGCCGAGGAAGTTCTGGCCCCAGCTCTTCTTCGCGCGCAGCCCGTACTTCTCGAGGAGCGCGCGGGGCGATGGGTAGCGGTCGGTCATCGTCGCCCGGAGCCTAGCGCACCGGCGGCGCGCGCGGGGCGCGGCCGGGCCTCACAGCCGCCACGCCGGGTCGGCGTTGAGCTCCGGCGCCGGCGCGCTCGCCGCGGAGGAGCGCGTGCGTGCCGGCGACCGCGATCATCGCCGCGTTGTCGGTGCAGAGCCGCACCGGCGGGCACGAAGACCTGCATCCCCTCGTACTCGGCGGCCCGCTCCGCGACGGCGGCGCGCAGCCGGCTGTTCGCGGCGACGCCGCCGGAGAGCACCAGCCGCTCGAGCTGGAGGCGGCGCGCGGCGCGGAACGCCTTCTCGACCAGGGCGCGCACGATCGCCTCCTGGTAGCTCGCGCACAGGTCCGCGAGCGCCCTCCCCTCCGGCACGCCGTGGCGCCGGACGTGGTGGAGGAGCGCGGTCTTGAGCCCCGAGAAGCTGAAGTCGAGGTCCGCGCCCTTCACGATCGCCTTCGGGAACCGGTGGACCCCCGCGTCGCCCTCCTTCGCGAGCCGGTCGATGGCGACGCCGCCCGGGTACGGCAGGCCGAGGAGCTTCGCGCCCTTGTCGAACGCCTCGCCCGCGGCGTCGTCGCGCGTCTGCCCGAGGAGCCGGTAGTCGCCGAAGGCGTGCGCCGCGTAGAGCGAGGTGTGGCCGCCGGAGACGACGAGGCCGAGGTACGGGAACGACGGCGCGGGCGTCGGCGAGGAACGCCGCCACGAGGTGCCCCTCGAGGTGGTTCACGCGGACGAGCGGCTTGCCCCACGCGAGCGGCGAGCGCCTTCGCCGACCTGCACGCCGACGAGGAGCGCGCCGACGAGCCCCGGCCCGCTCGTCACCGCGACCGCGTCGAGCGCGCGGGCGCGACGCCGGCGCGCGAGAGCGCCTCGTCGACGACCGGCATCACCTGCACGACGTGGTTCCGGCTCGCGAGCTCCGGGACCACGCCGCCCCAGCGCCGGTGGATCTCGATCTGCGTCGCGACGACGTCGGAGAGCGACGCGCCGGCCGTCCTCGACGACGGCGGCCGCCGTCTCGTCGCACGACGTCTCGATGCCGAGGATCTTCATGGCGAGGAGTCGACGAGCGGCAGCGCGCAGGGGCAGGCGGATGAGCCTGCCCGGAGCGTGCGGGGGGTTGGGGGGGCCGGCTCTCGGCCCCCCCGTGGAGAAGGTCTCGTCGCACGACGTCTCGATGGCGAGGATCTCATGCCGAGGAGTGCGACGAGGCGGCAGCACGCGCAGGGGCAGGCGGATGAGCCTGCCCCGGAGCGTGCGGGGGGCTCGGGGGGGCCGGCTTCTCGGCCCCCCCGTGGAGAAGGTCTCGTCGCACGACGTCTCGATGGCGAGGATCTTCATGGCCGAGGAGTGCGACGAGGCGGCAGCACGCGCAGGGGCAGGCGGATGAGCCTGCCCCGGAGCGTGCGGGGGGTTCGGGGGGGCCGGCTTCTCGGCCCCCCCGTGGAGAAGGACGGTCAGGACCGTCCTCGAACCGCGCGGAATCTAACCGGGTCGACGTCCGGGCGCGAGCGCCGCGTCGCTACTTGAGCTTCTTCACAATCTCCCGCACGCCCTGCGCCTGCTCGCCCCTGGGCTCGAGCTGGAGGAACCGCTCGTACGCCGCCCTGGCCTGCGCGGTGCGCCCCTCGCCCTGGTGGATCTCGCCGAGGAGCAGCCAGGCGGGGGCGTAGCGCCCGTCGTCTGGACAGCGATGTCGAGGGTCTTCAGCGCCTCGCCCGCCTTGTTCGAGTCGTAGAGCGCGCGGGCGAGCCCCACGAGCGCCGGCGCGGTGGGCTTCGCGGCGATGGCGCGCCGGTAGTCGATGATCGCCTCCGGGAACTTCCCGGTCTCGTACTTCCGCTCCGCCGACGCGAGGAGGCGCCGGTACTCGGCGTCCTCGGACTTCTTCGCCGCGGCGGGCGGGGTCGCCAGCGCGGCCGGGGCCGGCTTCGGCACCTGCTTCACCACTGGGGTCGCGGTCGGGGTCGCGGTCGGGGTCGGGGTCGGGGTCGGCGGTCGGGGTCGGGGTCGGGGTCGGGGTCGCGGTCGGGGTCGCGGTCGGGGTCGGGGTCGGGGTCGGGGTCGCGGTCGGGGTCGGGGTCGGGGTCGCGGTCGCGGTCGGGGTCGCGGTCGCGGTCGGCGGTCGGGGTCGGGGTCGCGGCGGTCGGGGTCGGCGGCGCCGCGCCTGGGCGCAGTGCGAGATACGCACCCGCTCCGGCGGCGGCGATGGCGAGGATCGCGACGATCGCGACCGGCGCCTTCGACCTGGCCGGCGCAGCGGTGGGGGCAGGCTCGGCCGCAGGCGGCGGGGGCTGCGGAGCCGGCTGGCGGCCTGCGGCGCGACGGCCGCGACCGCGCCGGTCGGGCGTCGCTCGGGGGTGACCCCCTGCGGGATCCCGCGGAGCGTCCCGGGCTCGGACAGGGAGGCGGGCAATGGCACCGTGCCCGGAGGCGGCACCTGCATCGAGAACTGTGCGGGTGGTGGCCTGAACGCGGCGGCGGAAGCGGGCGGGCGGCGGCGGCGCGGCGCGGCGGCGCGGTCACCTCGGCCGGCGCCGGCTCGGCCGCGGGCGGCGTCTCGTCGGCGCCCTCGCGCTTCCGCTGCGGGAACGGCAGGACCTTCGACGCCTCGGCGCGCGCCTCGCCCGCCGCCGCCTGGAGCGCGGCGGCCGTCCGCGACGCGGGAGACTCGTTGATGGCCGACACCGGACCGGCGAACCAGTCGACCCCCTCCGTGTCGCCGGGCTCGGGCGGGGGCTCCGGCGGCTCCTCGGCGCGGGGCCGCTCGGGGGCGGGCCGCGGCGGGTGCGCGGGGGTGACCGCGAGGCCGGGCGCGGGCGTGGCGGTCGGCTGCTCCACGAGCGCCGGGAGCGTGACCTCCTTGATGATCCCCTCGAAGAAGAGCTTCGAGATGACGCCCGCCGCGGCGAGGTCGTCGTAGTCTGCCTCCTCGATCACCTGGTCGAGGGTGCGCCGCCCGTCGAAGAGCTTGAGCAGGGCGTTCACGTCGTCGGGGATCTCGGCGAGCCGGTCGGCGAGGAGCGCGTAGTCGAGCTCGAAGACCTTGTCGAGCGCGGGGAGCTGCTCGACGATCCGTCCCCACTCGTCGATCCGCCGCATGCCCTCCATGAGGAGGCCCTGGGTCGAGACGGGGATCCGCTCCTCGCGCTCGATCGGCCTGAACTCGATCGCGAACTCCCCCTCCTGCCAGTTGAGGAGCCGGTAGAAGGCGTTCTCGCCGGCGAGCTTCCCGAGCTCGCAGTCGAGGATCCGGCCGTCGCGGAAGTAGCAGACCGCCTCGAGCGCCTTCGTGTTCTTGACGTGGAGGGCGCCGGACTTCTTGCCCATCTCGAGCGTCTGGACGAGGTCGACGACGCCCATGTCGGAGAGGTTGCCGGCGAAGCTCGCCTTGAGGTCCTTCTTCTCGAGCCGCTCCTTCTCCTTCTTCTCGAGGAGGATCTTGACGCGGGTGACGATCTCCTTGATGTAGATCGGCTTCGTCAGGTAGTCCTCGACGCCGAGCTCGAGCCCCTTCACCTTGAACTCGACCGACTTCTGGCCGGTCAGGAAGATGAAGGGCGTCCCGCGGAAGCGCTCGTCCTGCTTGAGCCGGCGGCAGAGCTCGAAGCCGTCCATCTCCGGCATCTTGGTGTCGGAGAGGATGAGGTCCGGCGGCGAGATCTCGCACTTGTCGAGGGCGTCTCTCCCGTTCACCGCGGTGGTGACCGAGAAGCCCGCCTTCTTGAGCGAGACCTCCATGACGCGAAGCGACTTCGGGTCACCGTCGACGAGGAGCAGGTGCTGCTTGGCCAAGCCGTCGCCTTTCCGCGCCTTTTCCGCCGCCGGCGCGTCCGCCGATCACGCCCGAGAACCGGGCTTTCGTCGAATCCTTCGTGCGGCCCGGTCACTTGCGGTTCCCGGCGCGGCGGCTCTCGAGGTTCCGCAGCTCCCGGACCGCGTCGGAGTTCCGCGGGTTCGCCTTCACCGCGGCGCGGAAGTGCCGCTCCGCCGCGGCGTGATCGCCCTCGTCGCGGGCGATGATCCCGGCGACATAGAAGGCCCGATCGCAGGCGGGATCCTTCGTCGCTTCCACGAGGAGGGCCCGCGGCCGCTCCCGGTCCTTGTTGACCGGGTCGGACACGTATGCCCAGGCGAGGGCGGCCTGGTAGGCGGGGCGTGGGCTCGGCGCGCACCGCCGACTCGAGGAAGCCCCGCGCCCGGGCGAAGTCACGGGTGCGCAGGCACGCCTCGCCCTTCTGGAAGTCGACCTTCGCGGACTCCGACCGGACCGCGCCGCCGCCCTTGCGCTTCTCGAGGTACGCCGCCCGCTTCTTGTCGTCGGAGAGGACCTCGTACGCCTCGTTCACGGAGGCGAAGAAGTCCTTCACGACGTCCTGCAGGTCGGCGAGGGCGGGCGAGGCGAACCGGTCCGGGTGGAACTGCTTCGCGAGCCCGAGGAACGCCTTCTTCACGTCGTCTCGGCCGGCCGTCTCCGGGAGCCCGAGCCGGACGAAGAGGTCCTTCTCCTTCACGCGGGGCGCCGCGGCGAGGAGGGCTTCCCGGAGCAATCGCCTCCGACCCGGCGGCGGGCTTGGGAGCCGGGGTCACCGTCGGCACCGTCGGCGGAGGGATGGGCGCCGGCGTGGTCCGCGCGGAAGCGTCCGGCGCCCCGGCGAACGGGCCGACGCCCATGTTCTTCATCGCCTGCTGGAGGAGGCGCTGGCGCCTGGCGCGCGCCTCGGCAGGATCGCTCCGCCGTCCCGCGGGCGGCTTCGGCGAGGGGGGGCCGACTTCGCGGTCGCGGTCGCAGTCGCAGTCGCGGTCGCGGTCGGCGGTCGGGCGTCGGGGTCGCGGTCGCAGTCGCAGTCGCGGTCGGCTTCGCCGTCGACGTCGACGTCGAGATCGAGGTCGGCCTCGCGGCCGGCTTCGGCGTCGGGGACACGCTCGCCCCGTCGAGCGGATGGGTCGCGGTGAGCTCGTCGAGGCTGAGCGCGATCCCGACGGTCAGCTCCTCCTCCGGCGCCGCCTGGACCGGCCTCGCCACCCCGAGCAGGAGCAGCGCCGCGAGGATCGCCCGCGCGCGCTCCGGCGGCACCGGCGACGTCGCGAAGAAGCCCTCGAGCGACGTCGGGCGCTCGAGCCGCGCGACCAGGCCCCGCTCGACCTCGGTCCAGTGGAAGGCCTCGGCGATCTCGGGGTAGCCCGACGAGAGCCGCACGCCGCCGGGCGGCCACGGGCTGGAGCGCCGAGGCCACGAGGGCGTTCGCCTGGGGCCGCTCCAGGGCGTCGACGATCGTGCGCACCGGCGAGAGCCGGGCGCCGCGCGTCCACTCCGGCACCGGCGTGGACCCCTCGAAGGCGAACGCGGCCGGCATCGAGCGCCGCGATGATCGCGAAGTAGCCCGCCTGCTGCTCGGCGAGCACGCGCGCGACGTCCGCCGCGGAGACCGCGCCCAGCTCGACGAGGAGCTCGCCCTGCGGGCGGCGCTTCTCCGCCATGAGCGCGAGGCTCCGCGAGAGGGCGTCGATGTCGATGAGCCCGGCCTGCAGGAGCATCATCCCGAGCGGCTTGAAGCCGGCGAAGACCTGGGCCCCGACGGGCCGTCCGTCGCGGAACCACAGCCGGGACGTGCCGCCGCCGTGCGCGACCTCGAGCACCCCGCTCGAGCGGGTGTTGAGGGCCTCGAGGAGGATCGCCGCGAGCGGCGTCTCGGCGAGGTCGCCGGGGTCGGTGAGGAGGCTCATGGGACCGCCCATCTTACCCCGGACCGCCCCCGAGGCCGTGGAGCGCGGCGTACACCCCGATCCCCGCCGCCACCGCCAGGTTCAGGGACCGCATCCCCGGCCGCATCGGGATCGCGACCAGGCGGTCCGGCCAGGCGGCGAGGAGCGCCGGCGGCAGCCCGAGCTGCTCCTGCCCGAAGACGAGGAAGTCGCCCGGCGCGAACCGGGCGTCGAAGAGGACTCGGCCTGCCCGCGCCGTGAAGAGGTGGAGCTTTTCCGTTTGACCGCGGAGCGCGTCCGCCTCAAATTCCGGCCAGTCCCGGTGCACCACGGGGGCGACGTCGCGCCAGTAGTCGAGGCCGGCGCGGCGGAGGTCCTTCTCGTCGAGGGAGAACCCGAGCGGGCCGACGAGGTGGAGGCGGCAGCCGGTGACGGCGCAGGTCCGGGCGACGTTCCCGGTGTTCGGCGGGATCTGCGGGCGAGACGAGGACGACCTGCAGCGGTGGGTCGAGGGGCGGCAAGGTCGGCATGGGCGGCATCGGCATCGTGAACAACCCGCGGTCGCGGCGCAACCGCCGCCGGCCCGCGCACTCGCCGCGCGCCTGCGGACCCAGCTCGGGGACGACGGCGAGGTGGTCGACGCGTCGACGCCCGAGGAGCTCGAGTGCGCCGTGGAGCGGTTCCGGGCGGCGGGCGTCGACGTCGTGGGCGTGAACGGCGGCGACGGGACCGGCCACTTCGTCCTCACCGCCCTCGCCCGGGCGTACGCGGGCGCGCCCCTGCCGCGGGTCCTGCTCCTGCCGCGGCGGCGCGATGAACACGGTCGCCCACGGCCACGGCGATCGGCGGCGGGCCCGAGTGCGATCCTCCGGGAGGTGCTCATCCGACGGCGCCACGGGTTCCCGCTGCGCACGGCGCGATGCGCGACCTCCTGCGCGTCTCGGCGGACGGCGCCGAGGCGCGCTACGGGTTCATCTTCGGCACCGGCGCCATCGTCGCGTTCCTCGAGGCCTACTACGAGTCCGCGCCAGCCCTCCCCCGCCACCGCCGCCCTCCTCGTCGCCCGCGGCATCGGCTCCGCGATGCTCGGCGGACCGCTTCGCCGCCGCCCTCACCCGCCGCGATCGCGCTCCGGGTGACCACGGACGGCGACGAGTGGGAGGACGCGAGCTACCTCGCGCTGGCGGCGGGCTCCACGCCCGGACGCCGGGTTCGGGTTCCGGGCCTTCGCCCGCTGCGGCGAGCAGCCCGGGTTCTTCCACGCGGTGGGCGTCACCGGGACGGTGCGGCCAGCTCGCCCGGTCGCTGCCCCGGCTGCGCCGCGGCGCGACCCTGGCGGCGGTCGGTCGCGCAGGACGAGGTGGCGCGGGAGCTGGTGCTCGAGGGCGACGCGCCGAAGTTCACCGTGGACGGCGACCTCTACCGCGCCGAGGCGACCGTGCGCGTGGAGACCGGTCCTCCGCGTCGAGATCGTCCTGCCGTGATACGCTCGTCGCGTGATGCGTCTCAGCCACGCGGGCACGAGCGACGTCGGCCGGAAGCGGACGCACAACGAGGACGCGTACCTGCTCCTGCCCGAGGAGAGCCTCTTCTGCGTCGCCGACGGGATGGGCGGCCACGCCTCGGGGGAGGTCGCCGCCCGCATCGCCGTCGAGGAGATGGCCGAGTTCTTCCGGATGACCGGGCGCGACGAGGAGGCGACCTGGCCGTTCAAGATGGACCCGGCCCGCGGGTACGACGAGAACCGGCTCGCACCGGCGTGAAGCTCGCGAACCTCCGGATCTTCGAGCGCGCCGCCACCGACCAGCGGCTGCGCGGGATGGGGACGACGATCGTCGCATCTCCTTCCCGACGCGCGGGCGGAGCGGTGCTCGTCGGCCACGTCGGCGACAGCCGCGCCTACCTGCTTCGCGGCGGCGCGATCCGCCAGCTCACCGAGGACCACTCGCTCCTCAACGACTACAAGAAGAGCCGCGCCCTCACGCCCGGAGGAGATCGAGGCCTTCCCCCACAAGAACGTGATCGTCCGCGCCCTCGGGATGAAGGACTCGGTGGAGGTGGACGTGGTCCGCGAGGAGCTCCAGGACGGGGACGTCTTCCTCCTCTGCTCCGACGGGCTCTCGGGGATGGTGCCGGACGGCCGGATGGCCGAGATCGTCCGCCGGCACCCGAAGCGACCTCCGCGGCGCGGCGCAGGCGCTCGTCGACGCGGCGAACGAGGCCGGCGGCCAGGACAACGTCACCTGCGTCCTCGTGCAGGCCTTCGAGAGTTGAGACGCAGCGGGGATATGAGCTATCCCGGCACCCGGTCCGTCCCCGCCGCGACGGCGTGCATCACCCGCTCGCCCGGGGCGAGCGCCGTCCCGTCCCACAGGACCGCGTCCTCGACCACCGCCCCGGCGCCGACGTGGGCCCCTGCCCCGACGAAGCACGGCGCGACGAGCCGCGCGCCGTCCCCGAACGTCGCGCCGGGCCCGACCCGCACCCCCTCGGCGAGCTCGCGCGAGGCGGAAAGCGGATCGGCCCGGGCGAACCGCGCGAGCGGCACGCGGCCGAGGAGGACGTCCCGGCTCGCCTCGAGGTACCGCGCCGGCGTTCCGAGGTCGTTCCAGTAGCCGTCCACCACCAGCCCGCGGACGGCGCCCGACGCCATGAGCGGCGGGTAGACGTGCCGGTTCACGTCGCACTCGAACGGCTCTGCGGGGACGCGGTCGAGGAGGGCCGGGGAGAGGACGTGGACGCCGGAGAAGTGCCACGAGGTGAGCCCGCCGCCGCCCGGCCCGAACGCTCCCCGCGATGCGGCGCACCGCGCCGCCGGCGTCCACGTCCACGGTGGCGTAGGCCGCGCCGGGCGGCATCGGCAGGAGGACCATCGTGGCGAGGGCGCCCGAGGCGCGGTGCGCGGCGAGCGCGGCGCCGAGGTCGACGTCGAACAGCACGTCGCCGTTCACGACCACGATCTCGTCGGCGCCGGCGAGGTGGCGGCTCGCCTCGCGGAGCGCGCCTCCGGTCCCGGCGATGACGGGCTCCCGCGAGACCGCGAGCGGCAGGCCCGCCGCGCGCGCGCCCGTCTCCGCGACGGCCGCCATCGCGTCCGGCAGGTGGTGCACGTTCACGACGGCCCGTGAGACCCCCGCGCCGGCGAGGAGGCCGAGCGTCCAGGAGACGAGCGGGAGGCCGCAGACCGGGACGGCGGGCTTCGGCACGCGCTCGGTGAGCGGCCGGAGCCTCGTCCCGAGCCCGGCGCAGAGGATCGATGCACCGACGACTTGCGCCTTCCCCGTACCGACGACTTGCGCCTTCCCCGCACCGACGACTTGCGCCTTCGGGCGCAAGTCGTCGCGGCTGTCGCTCGCGCTCGCAGTGACGTTCAATCTCTCGGACACGCGTGCCCCGCCCGTCCCCTGCGGATGAAAGACGATCCTGACCCCATACTACCCCGACCGCGTCCGGACCCCTACCGCCGGCCCCAGCCGTCACCGTGATAGATCCGCACCGTGCCGCCGTCCCCCGCCGCGCGCCTCCGGGGCGTCTACTTCCTCTACTACGGGAACGTCGGCACGTACCTGCCGTTCTTCGCGGTGTACCTGCAGGGGCTCGGCTTCACCGGGCAGCAGATCGGCATCATCCAGATGCTGCCGTCGTTCCCCTCGCGCCCATCGTCGCGATCGCCTGGGCGACCTGGGCGGACCACCGCGCGACGCCGCAGGTGGCCCTCCGCCGCGCGACGACCTGGGTCGCGGTGGCGGTGCTCCTCCTCCCGTTTGCCCGCGCGCCCTGGCAGGTCGGGGCGGTCGTCGTCCTCATGGCGCTCGGGGATCGCGCGGTGGTACCGCTCACCGACTCGATCACGATCGAGTGGACGCACCGGAACCCGGCGATCTCCTACGCGCGCATCCGGCTCTTCGGGTCGCTCGGGTTCGTGGTCCTCACGGTCATCGTCGGGCGGCTCCTCACCCTCCGCGGCGGGCGCCCGGCCGACCTGCTCGTGCCGGTCGTGGTCGCCTGCTGCGTGGTCGCGTACGCGCTCGTCGCCCGGGGCGTCCCCCACCCCCCGCCACGGCGACCGGCCGGCCGCGAGGGACATGCTCGCCCTCCTCCGCGATCGGCGCCTGTGGCTCCTCCTCGGCCCCGCGGCGCTCCACTGGGCCGCCTGCGCGCCGTACCACGTCTTCTTCGGGGTCCTCGTCCGCGACCTCGGCCTCCCCGACGACGTGACGAGCGCGGGCATGTCGCTCGGGGTCGTCGCGGAGATCGCGCGTCCTCCTCGCCTTCCCGCGGCTCGAGCGCCGCTTCCCGCTGCGCCGGCTCTTCGCCGTCGCGATGCTCGGGTCGGCGGTGAGGTGGGCGCTCCTCTCGCGGGCCACGCAGCCGCTCGCGGTGGCGGGGCTCCAGTCGTTGCACGGCCTCACCTTCGGCCTGTTCTGGGGGAGCGCGATGCGGGCGCTCGCCGACGTCGTCCCCGCCCCGCTGCGCGCCACCGGCCAGGCGGTCTTCACCGGGGTCGTGTTCGGCGGCGCGAACGCCGTCGGGTACGCGCTGTCCGGGGTGGGCTACGACCGGCTCGGGGGTGCCGCCCCGCTCTTCGCCTTCGCGGCGGTGGTGGAGCTCGTCGCGGTGCTCGCCCTCGCCGCGGGCGCGTCCGCGTCGCGCCCGTCGGCGGCGAGCCCCGGCGCTACCGGAGGTCCCTGAGCGTCTTCGCCCCGAGGGCGTTGCGCAGGACGAGGAACAGCTCCGCGGTGGCGAGGGCGTCGGTGAGGGCGTCGTGGGCCTGGTAGTGCGGCAGGCCGCGCGCCTCGCGGGCGGCGGACAGGTTCAGGGCGGGCGGATCGGCGGGGAGCTCCGGGCGCGCGCGGTGGACCTTGTGCGCGAGCCGGACGAGGAGGTCCACCGTGTCCACCACCGGCGGCGACGGCCACTTCATCCCGCAGCGCCGGTAGGCGTCCTTGAGGAACGAGACGTCGATCACCTTGTGGTGGACGAGGAGGACGCCCTCGGCGAGGCGCCGGTCCACCTCGGGGAGCACCTCGCCGACGGCCGGCGCGTCCTTCACCTCGCCCCACACCAGCTGGTGGGCGCGGACCGAGGCGGGGTCGATGGGTCGGCCGTCGGCGGGCCGCACCAGCGTCCGGTACCCCTCGCCGAGCCGCACCCGGCCGCCACGGATCGGCAGCATCCCGACGGCGATGATCGGGTCGCGCTTCGCGTCGAGGCCGCCCGTCTCGAGATCGAGCGCCCAGTAGACGACGGAGTCCCACGCCGGCGAGGAGAAGAACAGCGATCAGTACGCCGTCCTGAAGTGCAGGGCGCCGGCCTCCTGGAAGGTCTTCACGGCGCGGAGCGCGTCCTTCACGTGGCTCCGCTCGACCGCGGTGAGGTCGGCGAGGGGGACGCTCGAGCGCGGGGGCCTTCCCCGCCGAGAGCTGATCGAGCTGGAGCCGGAGCCGCAGGCCCACCAGGAACCGGTAGGAGTCGGCGACCGACCCGTAGACGTCCTCGGGGAGCGTCCCCGCCTTCGCGGCGGCCTCGAGCCGGGCGAGGGTGTTCCGGTCGACGCCGCCCTGCTCGAGGCCGTAGCAGCGCGCGAGCAGGACCACCGGCGCGATGCCGTGGAGCTTCAGGTCCACCGTGGAGCGGCCGCGCAGGGTGATGAGCAGGAGCGGCGGCGGCTTGAACTCGAGGGCCGCGCGCGCGAGGAAGCGGACGAAGACCGGCTTCTTCACCGCCGCCGCCAGGATGGCCTCGAGGGGCGCGAGGTCCAGCGTCCCCGCCACCCGCCGGTAGTCGAAGAAGATGGCGCCGTGGAGGACCGCGTCCGGCGAGGGCGCGTCCACCCACTCCTCGAACCGGCGCACCCACTCGTCGAGCGTCCCGTTCCAGGCCCGGGCCATGTAGCCCCCGGTGCAGCGCGGGAATCCCGCCGCCTCGAGGTCGGCGTTGACGCGCTCCGCGAAGGCGACGAACCAGGACCGCGCCGCCTCCCCCTCCCCCTCCCACACGAGGGCGTTGTCCTGATCGGTGAGGAGGGTCTGCTCCATCCGCCCCTCCGACCCGAGGGCGAGCCAGGCCCACCGGCACGGCGGCTCGCCGAGGTCGACCTCCGCCATCCGGACGATCCGTTCGAGGAGCGCGTCGTTGAGCCGGGCCACGAACCCGGCGATGACCGTCGCGTCGAGGCCGCCGGCGAGGAGCGCCGACGCCATCTCGGTGACGGTGGCCGCGTACCCGGGCAGGCTCGCGCGCCCGTGGAGCCGCTCGACCCGGCGCAGCACCGCCATGGGGCCCTGGGCCGAGCAGCGGAGGAGGTCGGTGGAGGTGAGGACCCCGACGATCTCGTCGCCGCGCACGACCGGGAGGTGGTGGACGCCGGCGTCGAGGAGCGCCGCCCAGGCCTCGTAGACGCGGGTCCCGGCCCGGACCGTCCGCGGCGAGGCGGTCGCGACGTCGGCGACGCGCGCGGCGGGGCCGAGCCCCTCGGCGAGCACCCGGTTCCGCAGGTCGCGGTCGGTGACGATCCCCGGCGGCTCGCCGCGGACGAGCACGCGAGCTCGCCCGCTCGGCGCGCATGCGCCAGGCGGCCTCGCCGACGGTGGCGTCCGCGTCGACCCAGACGGCGGGCTCCCGTGCGACCTGCTGCACCTCGAGCGAGAGATCGGTGCGGAAGGCCGCGGCGGGAGGCTGGGAGAGCGCGGACTTGAGCCGCTCGGCGAGGCCCACCGCGAAGTGGCTCGCGAACTGCGCGTCCTCGAGGAGCCGCTGGAACTCCGCCGCCGGCAGGCGGTAGGCGACGAGGTCCTCCTCGACCTGCACGTCGAGATTGGCCTGCCCGGTGATGAGGGAGGTGTAGCCGAAGGTCTCGCCCTCCTCGAGCACCTGCAAGGTCTGCCCGTCGCGCTCGAGCCGGACGGCGCCCTTGCGGATGACGAAGAGGTGCTCGAGCGGCTTGCCGCCGGTCCGGACCAGCCAGGAGCCCGCGGGGTGGTAGACGACGTCCACCGCCTCCGCGGCGGGGCCGAAGCGCTCCGCGGGGAGGTCCCGGAACGGCGGGGTGGCCCGGAGCCACGCGGTGGGGTCGACGGAGGCCACGTCAGCGCGTCTCCATCAGAAGAAGTCCGTCCGGTAGTGGTAGGCGGCGCGCTCCTGCCACCGCTTGATGGCGCGGAACGAGTCCTTGAGGCGAGTCCGCTCGATCGCCGAGAGGTCGGCGAGCCGCACCACCGACGTCGGCGGCTGCCCCTCCGAGAGCTGCCGGAGCTGGTGGCGGAGGCGGAGCCCGAGCAGGAACCGGTAGGCCTGGCCGACGCCCTCGTGGGCCTCCTGCGAGAGCAGCCCCGCCGACGCGGCCGCGTCGAGGCGGTCGAGCGTGCCGCGGGCGCGCGCGCCGACCTCGAGACCGTAGCACCGGGCGAGGAACACCACCGGGGAGATCCCGTGGGCCTTGAGGTCGTCGGTCGCGCCTCCCCGCACCCGCAGGCCGAGCGGAGCCCGGCGGCTGGTGCTCGACCGCGGTGCGCGCGAGGAACCGGAGGAAGAGCGGGTTGCGCTGGGCGCGGTCCATCGCGGCCTCGAGCGGCGAGAGGTCGAGCGTCCCGCCCACCTTGCGGAAGTCGAAGAGCAGCGCCGCCATGTGGCGGGCGCGGCTCGTCGATGCAGCGGTTGAACCGCCGCGTCCACTCGGAGAGGGAGGCGGCCTCCCGGCGCGCCATGTGGCCTGCCGGGCAGGGCGGGAACCCGGCCGCCTCGAGATCGTCGTTCACGCGGGCGGCGAGCGCCTCGTACCAGGCGCGCCCGCCCTCGCCCGCATCGGCCCAGACGAGGGCGTTGTCCTGGTCGGTGAGGAGGGTCTGCTCGCGCCGGCCCTCCGAGCCGAAGGCGACGAGGGCCCAGGGCGCGGGCGCGGGGCCGAGGTCGGCCTCGGCCCACGCCACGATCCGCGCGAGGAGCGCGTCGTCGAGCCGCGAGACGAGCTGGGCGATCGCGGTCGCGTCGAGGCCGCCGGCGAGGAGCGCCGCGTCCATCTCCGCCACCTTCTCGGCGTAGCCGGGGAGGCTCTCGCGAGACGGGAGCCGCTCCACCTGCCGCAGCACCGCCATCGGGCCCTGGGCCGAGGCCTTGAGCAGGTCGTTTGCGGTGACCACCCCCGCGATCTCGCCGCCGCGGGTGACCGGGAGGTGGTGCGCGCCGGTCTCGAGCAGGCTCGTCCACGCCTCGTGCATCGGCGTGTCGGCGGGGACGCGTCCGGAGCGGGCGCGACGCGACGTCGGCGACCGGCGTCTGCGGGCCGAGGCGGGCGGCGAGCACCCGGTTCGTGAAGTCGCGGTCGGTCACGATCCCCGGCGGGTCGCCGTGGACGAGGACCGACGAGATCCCCTCGGCGCGCATGAGCCGCGCCGCCTCGCCCACGGTGGCGCCCTCGCCGACCCAGATCGCGGGACGGCGCAGGAGCCGGCCGATCTCCTGGGAGAGGTCCGCCTGGAAGCGGACCACCGGCGAGTGCTCGAGGCTGTTCTTCAGGCGCTCGGCGAGCCCGACGGCGAAGTGGCTCGCGAACGCGGCGTCCGCCGCACGCAGCCGCTGGAACTCGGGATCGGGGAGCTCGTACGCGAGCAGGTCGTCCTCGACGACGACGTCGAGGGTGGCCTGGCGCGTGATGAGCGAGGTGTAGCCGAAGGTCTCGCCGTCCTCGAGCACCTGGACGGCCTGGCCGTCGCGCTCGAGGCGCACCGACCCCGCGCGGATGACGAAGAGCCGCTCGAGGGGCGGGCCGCCGGCGCGGACGAGCCAGGTGCCCGCCGGGTAGAACCCCACCTCGAGCGAGGCCATCGCGGCGTCGAAGAGCGGCCGCGGCAGCGCATGGAACGGCGCCGTCGCGCGCACGTACGCCACCGGGTCGATCGCGTCCACGAGAACATCCTAGCGTCTTGGACCTGGACTTGGTCTTGGACCTGGACCTGGACCTGGTCCTAGTCCTGGTCCTGGTCTTCGACCTGGTCCTGGTCCTGGTCCTGGAACCGATTCGGTCTAGGTCTAGGTCGAGGTCGAGGTCGAGGTCGAGGTCGAGGTCCAAGACCAGGTCCACGTCCAGGTCCAGGTGCACGTCCCGTCCACGTCTACCTGAACACCCTCCGCCCCGCGGGCGCGCCGGGCGGCTGGGCCTCGCGGGGATACCGCAGCGAAGCCACCAGGTCTTGCACCGGCTTCGGCGGCGCCACGGTGACGAGCGATACGGCGACGAGGACGGCCACCGCGACCAGCATGCCGACCGCCCCGATCCCCTCGGGCGAGATGCCGAGGAGCCAGTGGGCGGGGCCGAGGTCGGGCCGGAGGACCCGGAACCAGCCGATGTAGCCGCCGGTGAAGAGCATGCCGGCGGTCATCGCGGCGATGGCGCCCTCCTTCGTGGCCCGCTTCCAGAAGATCCCGGCGAGGATCACCGGGAAGAAGGACGAGGCGGCGAGGCCGAAGGCGTGGGCGACGACCTCCGCCACGCGCCCCGGCGGGTGGAGGCCGAGCCACGCCGCGAGGCCCGCCGCCGAGAGCGCCGCGAGCCGGGCGGCCCAGAGCTCGGCCCGGTCGCTCATGCGCGGGTAGAGCACCGACTTGAGGAGGTCGTGGGAGACGCCCGCGGCGATGACGAGGAGCAGCCCGGCTGCGGTCGAGAGCGCAGCGCCGAGGGCGCCCGCCGCGGCGAGGGCGATCACCCACGGCGGCAGCCGGGCGATCTCCGGGTTCGCGAGGACGAGGACGTCGGGGTCGACCGTCACCTCGTTGCGCGCTGGATCGGCCGAGAGGGTCATGCGCCCGTCGCCGTCCTTGTCGGTGAAGGCGACGAGGTTCGTGCCCCTCCATTCCTCGAACCACGCCGGGGGCCGGTCGGCGGGCTTGCCCTGGAGCGACGCCACCGAGGTGGCGCGCGCGAAGACCGCGACCGCCGGCGCGGTGGTGTAGAGCACCGCGATGAAGACGAGGGCCCAGCCCGCGGAGGAGCGCGCGTCGCGGATCTTCGGGACCGTGAAGAAGCGGATGATGATGTGCGGGAGGCCCGCGGTCCCCACCATGAGGGCCGCCGTGATCGCGACGACGTCGAGGCGCGGCCTCCAGCCGGCGGTGAAGGCCGGGAAGCCGAGGTCGACGCTCACCCGGTTCAGCACCTCGAGCAGCTCCTGGCCCGGGCGCGCCCCGAGGAGCGCCGCCCCCTCCGGCGTCAGCGTGCCGCCCATCCCGAGGGGCGGGACCGGGCTGCCGGTCAGCAGCAGCGAGACGAAGATCGCGGGGATGAGATAGCCGGCGATGACGACGACGTACTGCGCCACCTGGGTGTAGGTGATCCCCTTCATCCCGCCGAGCACCGCGTAGAGGAAGACGACCACCGCGCCGGCGAGGACCCCCTGGTCGATGGTGGTCCCGAGGAAGCGGGCGAGGACGATCCCGACGCCGCGCATCTGGCCGGCGACGTAGACGAACGAGATCGCGACGGCGCAGAGCAGGGCGACGATGCGAGCGGAGGAGGAGTAGTACCGGTCGCCGACGAACTGCGGGACCGTGTACTTGCCGTACTTGCGCAGATACGGGGCGAGCAGGACGGCGAGCAGCACGTAGCCGCCGGTCCAGCCCATGAGGTAGGCGGAGCCGTCGCGGCCCATGACCGCCATGAGCCCCGCCATCGACATGAAGGACGCCGCCGACATCCAGTCGGTGCCGGTCGCCATGCCGTTCAGGACGGGGCTGATCCCGCGATCGGCCACGTAGTAGTCCGCCGCCGAGCGCGCCTTCGACCAGAGGGCGATCCCGAAGTACAGGACGAAGGAGGCCGCGACGACGAGCCAGGTCCAGCCGATGACGCCCATCCACGCTCCCGGCGCGTTCAGCGCTCGTAGACCCCGTACTTCCGGTCGAGGTCGTTCATGAGCTTCACGTAGACGAAGACGAGCACGACGAAGGTCAGGATCGAGCCCTGGGTCGCGAACCAGAAGCCGAGCGGGAAGCCGAAGAGCCGGAAGCGGTCGAGGAGGTCCGCCAGGAGGATCGAGGCACCGTAGGACACCCCTGCCCAGATCGCGAGCAGGACCCCGATGTACGCGAGGTTTCGCTTCCAGTAGGCCGCTTGCTGCTCCGGGGTCATCGAGAGGCCCTCTCGCCAGCGTCTTAGAGACCGAGTTTCACGCGGAAACGCGCGATATCGCGCAACAGATGCGGCCGGGGCGACGCGTTGCGCCTCGACCGCGCCAGGATGCCGCAATTACGCGATTCATGCGCAGGATCCAAAAACTTTCGCGCAACCGTTGCGTTCTCCGTTGCGCTCGCTCGTCGGGCTGTGGTACGGCTTGTACCTCGAACCGCAGGCCCCCCTGCGTTTGGTCGGCAATCCCCCTGGAGGAATCATCGACATGTCCCTGGCTCCGGTCACGCAGAAGCAGCCCTCTGAGCCGCCTGTGTCTCAGAAGGGCCAGCCCATCACGAAGGAAGAGCGCACCGTCATCGTCGCGTCGTCCTTGGGCACCGTCTTCGAATGGTACGACTTTTACCTCTACGGGTCTCTGGCCGCGGTCATCGC
This sequence comes from uncultured delta proteobacterium, assembly GCA_963739565.1. GTDB lineage: Bacteria > Myxococcota > Myxococcia > Myxococcales > Anaeromyxobacteraceae > Anaeromyxobacter. The sequence continues at coordinate 731,265 of CAVUBF010000005.1, forward strand.
GAAGCAGTTCTTCTCGGGCCTGAACGAGACGAGCCAGTTCATCTTCGCCCTGCTCGCCTTCGCGGCCGGCTTCGCGGTCCGGCCCTTCGGGGCGATCGTGTTCGGCCGCCTCGGCGACCTCATCGGCCGTAAGTACACCTTCCTCATCACGATCATGATCATGGGCGGATCGACGTTCATCGTCGGCCTGCTCCCGTCCTACGCCTCGATCGGCGTGGCGGCTCCGATCATCCTGATCGCCCTCCGCATGATGCAGGGCCTCGCGCTCGGCGGCGAGTACGGCGGCGCGGCGACCTACGTGTGCGAGCACGCGCCGAAGAACCGGCGCGGGTTCTTCACGAGCTGGATCCAGACGACGGCCACGGTCGGCCTGTTCCTCTCCCTCCTCGTGATCCTCGGCTGCCGCATCGCCCTCGGGCCGAAGTTCGACGACTGGGGCTGGCGGCTCCCGTTCCTCATCTCGATCGTCCTCCTCGGCGTCTCGGTCTGGATCCGGATGCAGCTCCAGGAGTCCCCCGTCTTCCAGCGCATGAAGGCCGAGGGCAGGGGCTCGAAGGCGCCGCTCACCGAGTCCTTCCTCCGCTGGGGCAACCTCAAGATCGTGCTCCTCGCCCTCTTCGGCGGCGTGGCCGGCCAGGCGGTGGTCTGGTACACGGGCATGTTCTACGAGCTGTTCTTCCTGACGCAGACCCTCAAGGTCCCGGCCCAGCCCGCGAACCTGATGGTCGCCGCCGGGCTCATGCTCGCGACGCCGTTCTTCATCATCGTCGGCGTCCTCTCCGACAAGATCGGCCGCAAGTGGATCGTCCTCTTCGGCTGCATGCTCGCCGCGGTGACCTACTTCCCGATCTTCAAGGCGCTCACGAAGGCCGCGAACCCCGCGATCTTCGACGCCGCGAACAACAACCCGGTCACCGTCGTCGCCTCCGAGGACGACTGCTCGTTCCAGTTCGACCCGGTCGGTAAGCGCAAGTTCACGTCGTCCTGCGACATCGCGAAGGCCTGGCTCGCCAAGAAGGCGATCCCGTACCGGAACGAGGCCGCTCCGACGGGCACCATCGCCTCGGTGAAGATCGGCTCGGCCGCGCCCATCACGTCGTTCGACGGGCGCACCCTCGCCGCCGCCGACTTCAAGACGCAGATGGCGGCGTTCGACAAGGCCACGGGCGACGGCATCAAGGCCGCCGGCTACCCGGCCTCGGCGGACATGAGCAAGGTCAACGTCCCGATGGTGATCTTCCTGCTCTTCGTCCTCGCGCTGTACGTGACGATCGTCTACGCGCCGATGGCGGCCTGGCTGGTCGAGCTCTTCCCTGCCCGCATCCGCTACACGTCGATGTCGCTGCCGTACCACATCGGCAACGGCTGGTTCGGCGGCTTCCTCCCGACCATCGCGTTCGCGATGGTGGCGGCGACCGGCGACATCTACTACGGCCTCTGGTACCCAATCGTCATCTCCGTGATGACCGCGGTCGTCGGCGCGCTCTTCATGCCGGAGACGAAGGACCGCGAGATCTTCCACGACGCGTAGTCCGGATCACATCGGAACCCCCCGCGCCACCCGGCGCGGGGGGTTCTTCCGTCCGAGCACCCTGATCTCGTACCCTCACCGAGCGGCGGTCGCCCCTCTCCCGCCCAAGAGAATGGAGCCTGAAATGAAGAAGCTCTCCGTCGTCGCCGCCGCCGCCCTCGCCACCGCCTCGAACGCGCTCGCGTCGGGCGACACCGGGACCGCTGGCGTCGGCGAGATGAGCCTGACCGGCGGTCAGTTCGTCATGATGATCGGCGCCCTCGTGGGCCTCGGCGTCGTGATCTGGCTCGTCGCGAAGGTCGCGAGCCGGTAGGCCCAGAGCCGCGCTGCGACGCGGTCGAGCCGCCGCCGGGGCCACCCTGGCGGCGGTTTCCTTTTTGCGCGAGCGCCGCACGCCGCAGGCGGTGCGGAACGAGGGTCCCCCCGCTACGAAGGCCCCGCGTCGCGGGCGCGCACCACCGTCACGGTGCAGGGCGCCTCGGCAGCCACCTTCGTCGAGACCGTCCCGAGCAGGCGGAAGAACTGGAGCGGCTCCGGGGCGGCGTCGGACGCGACCCGCGACGAGACCGTCCCGAGCATCCCCCGCAATGCCACGTCCCGCGGCGGCGCCCCGATCACGATGTGATCCACCTGGTTCATCCGGGCGAACTTGAGGATCGCCTCGGCCGGCTCGTTCGACTCGATGACGTGGAAGGAGATCTGCCCCGCCTCGAGCGCGAGCGGCTCGGCCCAGTTCCGGAGGACCACCGAGTGCTTGATCCGCTGGCTCGTCGCCGCCTCGTCCTCGGACTCGCCGCCGAGCTCCGGCGCGGGCTTGATGACGGTGATGCAGGCGAGCCGCTGCTCCGGCGCCGCGGCCCGGATCCGGCGCACCGCCTCCCGGAGCGCGTCGAGCTGGGCATCGTCTGCGTGCTGGGTCGCGATCGCGACGAGGACGATGGAAGGCCCGAGGAAGCGCTGGGTGGGCGCGGGCGCCTCGCCGGGCTCGAGGCCGACCGCGCGGAAGTAGCGCCGGAACACCTTCCAGCGGCCGTCGCGGCGGAGCTTGCGGCCGCGGGGGCCGACCCCGATCTGCCCGGGATCGGCGAGATCGAAGGCGACCTGCGCCGCGGAGGGGTAGCGCTGGTCCGGGTCCGGCTCGAGGCAGTGCAGGATCACCTCCTGCAGCCACTCCGGGATGGTCTTCACGATCGCGCGCGGCGGGACGGGGTCGCGCCAGAGCCGCTTTCGCAGCGCGGCGAGGCTCCCCGGGCTGCCGAAGGGATACTTCCCGGTGGCGAGCTCGTAGAGCATCGCGCCGAGCGCGAAGACGTCGCTCCGCGGGTCCCAGCGGACGCCCATCACCTGCTCCGGCGAGATGTAGGGCGCCGAGCCGATGGGGCTGCGGATCTCCTCCGCGAGCAGGTCCGGATAGTGGGCGTGCCGCGCGAGGCCGAAGTCGACGAGCACCGCCTCGCCGCCCGGCCGGATCATCACGTTCGACGGCTTCACGTCGAGGTGGATCGCCTCCTGGAGGTGGACGCCGTGCATCGCGGTGCCGACCGCGGCGCCGAGGCGGGCGAGCTCGAGCGCCTCCACGGGCGCCCGGTCGACCCACTCCGCGAGCGACCGGCCCTCGATCCGCTCCATCACGATGTAGGGCTGGCGCGCGATGTCCCCGGCGGCGACGAAGCGGGGGACGTAGGGGCCCTTCAGGGCGGCGTGGACGAGCTGCTCGACCTCGAAGGAGACGACGCTCTCGGCCGGCTCGCCGAACCCGAGGCGCGGCACCTTCATCACGAGGGGGAAGCCCGGGTCCTCGCGGGCGGTGACCTCGTAGATCACCGCCATGCCGCCGGCGTGGACCTGCCTCTCGATGCGGTACCCGTCGATCTCGGTGCCGGGATCGAGAAGCGCGCCCATCACTCCCCCCGCTCGAGGCGACGGGCGAGGCTCTCCGGGAGCCCCGCGGCGCGGACCTTGGAGGCCGCGGCGCGCCAGTCGTACGGGACGCGGTGGAAGGTGAGCGCGGGACGGTCGGTGTCGAGCATGGCGTAGCAGGCGGCGGTGTTCCCGTCGCGCGGCTGCCCCGCCGACCCGACCACCGCGAGCCAGCGCCGGTGCGCCGGCACCGGGATGGCGACCCCGGAGACGGGGCGGAACGCGACGGGCCGCGCCGCCGAACCGATAGTGTACAGCACGGGCTCGTGGACGTGCCCGCAGAACACCCACGTCGCCGGCGCCGAGGCCGCGAGGCCGTTCGCCGCGCGCATGGGGTCGGTCACGTCAGATCCACTCGCGCGGCAGCTCGGGGCTCGCGTGGACGAGGAAGATCCGATCCTCCTGGATCGTCAGCGGAAGCTTCTCGAGGAAGGAGAGCTGCTCGGCCGACAGGTGGGCGCGGGTCCAGCCAATCGCTCGCTCGGCGGCCTGGTGCATGGTGCCGGCGACGCCCGCGATCGCCGCGTCGTCGTGGTTCCCCTTCACCGCGAGGGCGCCGCGCTCGACGTGGCCGCGCACGAGATCCACGACCGGGCCCGGATCCGCGCCGTAGCCGACGAGATCGCCGAGGAACGCGTGGCGCTCCGCGCCCTGGGACGCAGCGTGTTCCAGGCAGGCGCGCAGCCCCTCCAGGTTTGCGTGCACGTCGGCGATGAGGGCGAGCTTCATCCGGGATCCTCGGCCATCATCCCACCGGGAGCCCTGCGGCGGATCTCCGCAGGTGGGGACGCGGCAAAGCGTACCCGGATCGGTCGAGCACGACAAAACCTGCGTTCGCCTCGCAGGAGTTGCGTGCAGCTTTTTCGGCGCGTCGTTTCGTCGACCTGACGCGCCCGACTCGATTGATGACTGTCAGCAAAACGCGCAATTTTCTGCATTGAGCTACTGGTCAACGCGCAAATCGATCTGCTAAACACTCCGGGCCGAGTTCCCGAGTTCCGGAGGAATCACATGTCGAACGTCGCCGCCCAGGCGGATCGCAGCACGAAGTCGGCTCACCAGGTGATCGAGTCCCCGCAGTTCAAGGCGCTCGTCGCGAAGCGCTGGTCGGTGAGCATGGTGCTCCTCACCCTGCTCTTCGTCTCGTACTACGGCTACATCATCGTCGTCGCGACCGCGAAGGACTTCGTCTCCCAGAAGGTGGGCGAGGTGACCACGCTCGCGATCCCGCTCGGCATCGCCGCCATCGTCATCGCCTGGGCGCTCACCGCGTTCTACGTCGCGTGGGCGAACAAGTCGTACGACCCCGAGGTCGAGCGGCTCAAGGGCCAGCTGAAGCACTGATCCACTTTCTCACCCCTCTGACAGGAGAACCGCCCATGCTTCAGCCCGGCGCGATCATGCAGTCCCTGCTCTCGGCGGCCCCCGCCGCCGCCCCGCATGGAGACGACGCTCGGCACCCCGACCGCCGCCTCGATCGGCTTCTTCTTCGCCATCGTCCTCGTCACGCTCGTCATCACCTACTTCGCCGCCAAGAAGACGAAGACCTCGTCCGAGTTCTACGCGGCCGGGCGCTCCGTCTCGGCGCTCCAGAACGGCTTCGCCCTGGCCGGCGACTACATGTCCGCCGCCTCGTTCCTCGGCATCTCGGGCATGGTCGCGCTGAGCGGCTACGACGGCATGATCTACGCGACCGGCTGGCTCGTCGGCTGGCCCGCGCTCATGTTCCTCGTCGCCGAGCCGCTCCGGAACCTCGGCAAGTTCACCTTCGCCGACGTCGTCGCCTTCCGCCTCCGCAACCGCCCGGTCCGCATCGCCGCCGCCATCGGCGGCATCCTGACGGTGCTCTTCTACACGATCGCCCAGATGGTCGGGTCGGGCTCGCTCGTCGCACCTCATGTTCGGCCTCAAGTACGAGTACGCCGAGATCATCGTCGGCGCCGTGATGCTCGCCTACGTGCTCTTCGGCGGCATGCTCGCGACGACCTGGGTGCAGATCATCAAGGCCGGCCTGCTCCTCTTCGGCGTGACCCTCCTCACCGGGCTCACCCTCTCGCAAGTTCGACTGGAGCCCGACCGAGCTCTACACGCAGGTCGTCGCCAAGTACGGCGCCTGCCGCGCTCCAGCCGGGCGGCATCGTGGCGAGCCCCCTCGAGGCGGTCTCCCTCGGCCTCGCGCTCATGTTCGGCCTCCTCGGCCTGCCGCACATCCTCATGCGGTTCTACACGGTGCCGGACGCCAAGGCCGCCCGGAAGTCGGTGCTCTACGCCACCGGCCTCATCGGCTACTTCTACGTGATCATCCCGATCGTCGGGTTCGGCGCCTCGGTCCTCGTCGGCCGCGAGATCATCAAGCGCCGGCCATCGGACAGGCGGCGGCAACATGGCCGCTCCGCTCCTCGCCGAGCTCCTCGGCGGGACGGCGTTCCTCGGCTTCATCGCGGCGGTCGCCTTCGCGACGATCCTCGCGGTGGTCGCCGGCCTCACGCTCGCGGGCGCCTCGGCCTACTCCCACGACATCTACGTGTCCGTCATCAAGCGCGGCCAGCGCGACCGAGGAGGAGCAGGTCAAGGCCGCGAAGATCGCGACCGTCGTCTTCGGCGTCGCCGCCGTCGGCGCTCGGCATCCTCTTCAAGGGCCAGAACGTCGCGTTCATGGTCGGCCTCGCGTTCGCCATCGCGGCGTCCGCGAACTTCCCGGCGCTGCTCATGTCCATCATGTGGAAGCGCTTCACGACGCAGCGGCGCGGTCTGGTCGATCCTCGTCGGCGCGTTCTCGTCCTGCACGATGATCCTCCTCTCGAAGACCGTCTGGGTCGACGTGTTCAAGTTCCAGAACGCGATCTTCCCGATGAAGAACCCGGCCATCTTCTCGATGACCGCGGCCTTCGCGGTCGGCATCGTCGTCTCGCTCCTGACCCCGGAGAAGGAGGCGCAGGAGAAGTTCGAGGACGAGAAGCTCCGCACCTACCTCGGCGTCGGCGCCGAGTAGCTCGACCGTCCATCCGCAGCGAGAAGGGCGGGCCCGATCGGGCCCGCCCTTTTTTTTGAGTCGGGGGGTGCCGGGCCACCGCCTCACGGCGCGGCCGGGCGGACGACCTACGTCGCGGTCGCGTTCGGCGAGGCGGTCGCGGTCGCGGTCGCGGTCGCGGTCGCGGTCGCGGTCTCGGTCTCGGTCTCGGTCGCGGTCGCGGTCGCGGGCGCGGTCGGGGTCGCGGGTCGGGGTCGCGGTGGGGGCCGCGGCCCTCGCGCCGCCCGGAGCCGGCGCGGGCGCAGCGGCCACCGCGGCCGCCTGCGCCGCGAGGTCCGCCTCGGACGCGGAGATCACCCGGTCGACGTCGAGCAGGAGCACGAACCCCTTGCCGACCTTGCCCATGCCGGTGAGATAGTCGAGCCGGACGCCCGTGCCGAACGCCGGCGGCGGCTCGATCGCGTCCTCCGCGAGGTCGAGCACCTCGCTCACCGCGTCGGCGAGGACGCCGAGCGTCAGCCGCTCGCCGGCGGCCGCCGCCTCGACGACGAGGATGCAGGTGCGGTTCGTCGGGACGGTCTCGCCCCTGCCGAACTTGACCGAGAGGTCGAGCACCGGGACGACGGCCCCACGGACGTTGATGACGCCGCGGACGGAGGCCGGCGCGCCCGGGACCCTCGTCGGCGCCTCGTACTGCAGGATCTCCTTCACCGTGAGGATGGGAAGACCGTAGCCGGTGCCGGCCACGTCGAACGAGAGGTACTGCGGTGCGCGCGCCTCGACGTTGTCTCGCATGACCCCTCCCTAGAACCGCTTGAACCCGCCGTCGGCGTGCGCGGCGCCGTGCGCGGCCCCGTTGGGCGCCCCGTTCGCCCCGCTCTTCGTGCGCGCCGGCAGCGCCGCCACCGGGTGCGGCGTCGCCGCGCCCGCGCCCGCCGGGTGACCCGCGCCCGCGAGCGGCGCCCGCAGCCGCACCGCGGCCGCGTGCTCCTTCACGATGAAGAACGACACGAGCTGCTGGAGCGACTCCGCCTGCGTCGCCATCTCCTCGGCGGTGGACGAGAGCTCCTCGGCGGCCGACGCGTTCCGCTGCGTGACCTGGTCCACCGTGCTCATCGCCTTCGAGACCTGCGCGACGCCGGCCGACTGCTCGGCCGACGCGGCCGCCACCTCCTGCACCAGGTCGGCGGTCTTCCGGATGGCCGGCACGAGCTCGACGATGAGCTTCCCCGAGCGCTCGGCCACCTTCACCGACGAGCCCGCCAGCGCCCCGATCTCCTTCGCCGCCTTCTGCGAGCGCTCGGCGAGCTTGCGGACCTCGGTCGCCACGACCGCGAACCCCTTGCCGTGCTCGCCCGCCCGCGCCGCCTCGATCGCGGCGTTCAGCGCGAGCAGGTTCGTCTGGTAGGCGATCTCCTCGATGATGGACGATCCGGTCGGCGATAGACTTCATCGCCTCCACCGTCTCGATCACCGCCTTCCCGCTCTCGTCGGCGTTGCGGGCGCCTTCCTTGGCCATCGCCTCGGTCTGGCGCGAGTTCTCGGCGTTCTGGGTGATCGAGGCGCTCATCTCCTCGAGGGACGAGGTCGTCTCCTCGACGCTCGCCGCCTGCTCGCCCGTACCCTGCGAGAGGGTCTGCGAGGTCGACGAGACCTGGGCCGACGCCCCCGCGAGCGCGTCGGCGCCGGACCGCACCTCGCCGATCACCTGCGCGAGCTTCTCGCCCATCTCGCGCATCGCGAGCTGGAGCTTCCCGACCTCGTCCTTGCTCTCGACCTCGATTGTGTCGCGGAGGTCGCCGTTCGCGATCCGCTCCGCCGCCTGGAGGGTCGTCCCGAGCGGCGCGGTGATCGACCGGGTGATCGCGAAGCTGACCGCGATCCCGAGGACGATCGCGGCGAGCAGGATCGCGATCATCGTGTTGCGCGCCGAGGACGAGGCGCCGGCGATGACGTCTCCCTGCGCCTTCATCTCCTTCTGGTGCCGCTCGGCGATCTCGGCTCCCTGCGCGATGATCGTCCGCGCCGCGTCCTTCACGGGAGCGAGCGCCGCGTTGCCGTCCTTCGGCGCCGCGATGGAGCCGGCGCGCACCGACTCCTCGACCCGCTGGAACCCCGCGCTGTACGTGTCGAGATCGCGGCGGAGGGCCGCGACCTCCCGCCGCTCCGCCTCGCCCACCAGGCGGTCCATCTTGTCGAGGTCGCTCCTCAGGCTCTGCTGCGCATCCGTCCACTCGCGCGCGTACTTCGACTGCGCCTCGGCGTCGCCGATGTTGAGGAGGAAGTCCTTCTCGAACCGCCGGAGCTCGAGCGCCTCGGCCCTGACGTTGTCGGCGAGCCGCGCGATCTCGGCCTCACCGGCGAGCATCGATGAGACGGTCTCGGTGACCCGCGCGAGCCCGCTGTATCCGGACGCCGCCACGCCGAGCGTGATGAGCAGCATCGCCGTGAATGCGAGCCCGAGCCGCACCCCGATTGCCAGGTTCTTCATGCTGGATGTCCCTCTCCCAAGGAATTCGCGCCGGACGCGGCGCGTCACGAGGCGTCCAGTGCAAGTTGACGACCCCCCACGTGCGGCGTCCTGTCGCACCCCGAATTCCCGGAATGTCGAACAATGCCCCGGGGATCGTCGCCGGAGGCCCGCCCCGGGCGCGGCGGGTGGACGATCACCCTGGGTTCGCGCCCGCGTGCCGTCGCGCCACGGCGCCCCGCCGGTTCGTCCTCTCAGTCCCTCAGCTCGGGGACATGGCGCGCGAGCACCTCGCGCAGCTCGGCGAGGTCGGGGCGCCGCGCGAGCGCGTCGCGGACGTAGCGGAGCGACGCCGGGATCGACGGCAGGAAGCCGGGGTTCTTCTTCACGCGGTCGATGAAGACGAACCGCCCCGCGTCCTTCAGCTTCCGCTGCACCGTGAGGAGGTCGAAGAGCTGCCGGAACGGGCCGTACTCGAGGCGCGGGCCGCCCTCGGCGTGGAGCCGGTCGAGATAGCGCCGCAGCATCGCCTCGACGAGC
>CAVUBF010000006.1:0-493562 GCA_963739565.1 uncultured delta proteobacterium
GGGGTCGGGGTCGGGGTCGGGGTCGGGGTCGGGGTCGGGGTCGGGGTCGGGGTCGGGGTCGGGGTCGGGGTCGGGGGACGCCCCGACCCCACCCAGTGCCGAAATTGCCTTTGCCATGCCCGACCGCCTCGACCGCTACCGCGCCAAGCGCGATCCGGGGGGAACCCCCGAGCCCTTCGCGCCGCCGCACGACGGGCGCGAGGACCCGCTCGCCCGTCGGCTCTTCGTCGTGCAGAAGCACGCCGCCCGCCGGCTCCACTGGGACTTCCGGCTCGAGCTCGACGGGACGCTCCGCAGCTGGGCGGTGCCCAAGGGGCCTTCCTACGACCCGGCGGACAAGCGGATGGCGGTCGAGGTCGAGGACCATCCGGTGGAGTACGCCGACTTCGAGGGGGTCATCCCGGAGGGCAACTACGGCGCCGGGGAGGTGATCGTGTGGGACCGCGGCTGGTGGCGGCCGCACTCCGATCCGCGGGAGGGGCTCGCGCGCGGCAAGCTCGTCTTCGACCTCGCCGGCCACAAGCTCCGCGGAGAGTGGACCCTCGTGCGGACCCGGCGCGCCCAGGGGGGAAAGCAGCAGTGGTTGCTGCTCAAGCACCGGGACGCCCTCGCGGGCCCGCGGGAGCTCCCGCAGGAGTCGGTCTTCACGGGCCGGCTCGTCGAGGAGGTCGCGCCGGTCGACCGCCGCGGCGAGGCCGCGATCGAGGAGGCCCGCCGGCTGGGCGCGGCCCGGCTGCGGCGCGGCGCCGACCTGGCCCGAGGGCGCCCGATGCACGCCACCGCGGCGCGCGCGCTCCCCTCCGGCGCCGGCTGGCTGTTCGAGCTCGCCCACGGCGGTTACCGCGCCGTCGCGGCGCGGAACGGCGGGCGCCCATCGATCCGCTACCCCGGCGGCGCGGACGCCACCGCCCTCTGGCCGGAGGTCGCGACCGCCCTCGCGCTCCTGCCGGCGGATGCGACCCTCGACGGCGAGCTCGTCGTGCTCGGGGAGGACGGCCTGCCGTCGGTCGCCGCCCTCGAGGAGCGAGCGCGGCTGGGCAGGGCGCCGGAGATCGCCGCCGCCGCGGTGGGCGCCCCCGCGGCGCTCTTCGCCTCCGACCTCCTCGCCGTGGGCGGCCTCGATCTGCGCCCGCTGCCGCTCCGCGACCGCAAGCGGCTCCTCGCGGGCCTCGTCCCGCGCCTCGGCCCGCTGCGGCTCGTCGAGCACGTGGAGGGGCGCGGGCAGGCGCTCCTCGAGGAGGTCCAGGCCCGCCGCCTCCCCGGCGTCGTCGCGAAGCGCGTCGCGGCGCCCTGGCGGCCCGGCCGCTCTGGCGACTGGCGCGAGGTCCGGGCGGGGACGCCGGCCGACCGGCGCGTCCACGCGGCACCGGCCCCGGCGCGCGCACCGGAGCGCGCCGAGCGCCGCGTCGAGGTGACGAACCGGGACAAGGTCTTCTTCCCCGAGGACGGGATCACGAAGGGCGACGTGGTCGCCTATTACCGGGAGATCGCGCCCTACCTGCTCCCGTGGCTCCGCGACCGGCCGGTCGTCCTCACGCGCTACCCCGACGGCATCCACGGGAAGAGCTTCTTCCAGAAGGACGCGCCCCGGTGGCGGCCGGCCTGGATCCGCACGGTCCGGATCGAGAACGAGGACGGCCGCCCCCTCGACCACTTCCTCGTGGACGACGCCGAGGGGCTCGCCTGGATCGCGAACCTCGGGGTCGTCCCGATCCACGTCCAGGCGAGCCGGGCAGGCGCCCTCGACCGGCCGGACTGGTGCGTCGTCGACCTCGATCCGAAGGAGGCGCCCTTCGCCGACGTGGTCCGGCTCGCCCTCGCGCTCCGCGACCTCTGCGACGACCTCGGGCTGCCGTCGCACGTGAAGACGAGCGGGCAGCAGGGGCTCCACGTGCTCGTGCCGCTCGGGGGCCAGCTCGAGAGCGCCCAGGCGCGGACGCTCGGCGAGCTCCTCGCGCGCGCCGTGGAGCGCGAGCACCCGGACATCGCCACGACGGCGCGGGCGGTCGGCGCGCGCGGAGGGCGCGTCTACCTCGACTTCATGCAGAACGGGGCCGGGAAGACCATCGCGGCGCCGTACGCGGTCCGTCCCCGCCCGGGCGCGCCGGTCTCGACGCCGCTCCGCTGGAGCGAGGTGGGCGAGTCCCTCGATTCCGGCGAGCTTCACGATCCGGACCATCCCGGCGCGCGCCCGCAGGCTCGGCGCCGACCCGGCGCTTCCGGTCCTCTCGGAGGCGCCGGACCTCGCGACCGCCCTCGCGCGGCTTCGCGCCCGGGTCGCCGGCGGGGCGGGGCGCTCCCACATTGACAATCCGTGAGAATGTCCACGAAAAGCGTGGACAATCTCCCCTGACCGATTATCCTTCCCCAATCTCGGAAGGAGCCCTCATGCCCCGCACCACCTCCATCGACGCCATCCTCCGCGACGCCGCGGAGAAGGTCGTCGCCCGCGTCTCCACCGCGATCGCGCGCCAGATCGGCGAGCTCGTGCAGGAGCGGCTCCAGGCGGAGCTCGCGAACGGCGTCGTCGCGCGCCGCGCCGCGGGCCGCCGCCGCCGCCCCCGCGGCGAGATCACGAAGTGGGTCGCCGACGTCCGCGCCCGGCGCGTGCCCAACTTCGTCATCGAGATGACCGGCCTCGACACGAAGAAGAAGATCGTCTCCAAGTTCGGGCCGAACGCCGCCTTCGAGGCGGGCAAGCCGCCGCCGAAGTCGAAGGGGTAGCCTCAGCGACCCCGATCGACGAGCCCGGCGAGGTGGCCACCGGACTCGAGCGCCCCCGCAGCGCGCTCGAGGTCGGCCTCGCGCACCCAGAAGCCGGCGCCCCGCCGGGCCGAGCTGAGGGCCGTGGCGGAGCGGAGCTCCTCCACCTCCACCGCGAACTCCACGCCGGCGAGCTCCAGGGCGCCCTCGACCGTGCGCGCCTCGGCGAGCGACGACGCGAGGTACACCCTGACGATCTCGGTGCCCTCCTCGAACGACTCCATCTTGACCTGGGCCACGCGCTCCTCCGGCCCGCAATCTAACCCGCCGCGGCGCCTCGCTGCGCTATCCTTCCTCGCGCGATGACGTTCCCCGCGTTTCCCACGTTCCCGGCGCTCGCCGCCGCCGCCCACCCGTTCTTCGAGCGGCACCTGCCCGCCCCACTGCTCGCCGAGGGGCCGCGCGGGCTCCTCTGGTGGCAATGGCTCGCCCTGCCGGTGTTCGTGGCGCTCGCCCTCGGCGCCGGCGCGGTCCTCGGCTGGATCACCCGGCGCGTCCTCGGGCACGTCGCGGCCCGGACCACCACCACCTGGGACGACGCCCTCATCGCGAGGACCGGCGCGCCCATCGGGATCCTCTGGGCCATCGCCGTGTTCACGCTGGGCCGGTCCTGGCTCGACCTCGACCGCGACGCGGACGCGGTCCTCTCCCACGTGCTGCGCGCCACGACCTACCTCGTCGTGTTCTGGGCGGGGTTCCGGGCCCTCGACGTCGCGTTCGCCGCCGCCGCCGCCGCGCCGTGGTCGAAGGTCAACGCGAGCCTCGCCGGCCTGCTCCCCCTCGGCCGGAAGCTCGCGAACATCGTCCTCCTCGCCATCGGCGTCGTCTCGGTCCTGAACGAGCTCGGGTTCCAGGTGGCGAGCCTCCTCGCCGGCCTCGGGATCGGCGGCATCGCCCTCGCCCTCGCCGCGCAGAAGACCGTCGAGAACCTCTTCGGCTCGGTGGCGATCGGCGTCGACCAGCCGTTCCGGGTCGGCGACTTCGTGAAGGTCGAGGACGTGGTGGGGACGGTCGAGTCCATCGGGATGCGCTCCACCCGGATCCGGACCCTCGACCGGACCGTCGTCACGTTCCCGAACGGCAAGCTCGCGGACCTGAAGGCGGAGACCTTCGCGGCCCGCGACCGGCTGCGGCTCTACCTGAACCTCGGCCTGTCCTACGGGACCACCGCGGCGCAGCTGCGGACCGTCCTCGCCGGGGTCGCGCAGGTCCTCGAGGCGCACCCGCGGATCTGGCCGGGCGGGACCTCCGTCCGGTTCACGGAGTTCCGCGAGTCCTCGCTCAACGTGGAGGTGATGGCCTGGCTGCAGATGACCGACTGGAACGCGTTCACGGTGGAGCGGCAGGAGCTCTTCCTCAGATTCCTGGCCATCGTCGAGGAGGCCGGGGCGTCGCTCGCCTTCCCGACGCGCACGGTGCACCTCGTCCAGCGGGGGGCCGGTGAGCGCCCCTGACCCCGGAAATGAGAAGGGCCCGGCGGACCGGGCCCTTCTCGAGATTGGTGGAGCTGTGGGGGATCGAACCCCAGACCTCTAGAGTGCGATTCTAGCGCTCTCCCAGCTGAGCTACAGCCCCGTGAAGTCCTGATTGAAACGCCGAGGGACGCTTCCTTAACGGTTCGAGCCCCGAGGTGTCAAGAGCCGTTTGACTCGCCAGGGACCCCTTGCTAGACCGGACCCGCCCCCCATGCCCATCCGCGCCAAGCCGCTCACCGCAGCCGAGCTCTCCGCCCTCGAGCACGCGTTCGCGGCCGACCCGACGTCGGACGCCTACCGGCCGCTCACGGAGGCATACCTCGGCGTGGGGCGGTTCATGGAGGCGATGGTCGTCTGCAAGAAGGGCGTGAAGGCCCACCCGGACGATCCCTCCGCGCGGGTCCTCCTCGCCCGCGTCTTCGCGGAGCAGGGCAAGGACCGCAAGGCGCTCGAGGAGCTCGCGGGGATCCTCGCCGCCTACCCGACCTTCGCCGCCGCGAACCGGATGGCGGGCGAGCTCCACATGAAGGTGGGGGAGCGCGAACAGGGCGAGGCCGCCCTCCGCCGCGCCCTCGAGTCCGCTCCGGACGATCCGGAGGTGCGGGAGGCGGTCGCGCGCCACGGGGTGACCGCCGCGCCCAAGCCGGCCCCCTCGTCCGCCCCCCCGCAGATCCCGGTCGCCCCGCGCGTCGCGCCGCGCCCCGCCGGCGCCCCGGGCGCGAAGGCGGCTGCACCGCCCGCGGCGCCCGGTTCGGCGACGGAGTCGACCGGCATCACCGGCGAGATCCAGATCCAGGAGGAGGCGCCGCTCCCGACGCCGGTGCCGCGCCGGCGCAACGTCGCCTACGCCGAGGAGCTCGCGGACAAGTACGCGACGCGGGAGTTCACGCTCTCGACCCCCGCGAAGGGCGGCAAGCGCCCCGGGGGGAAGGGGCACAAGCTCCTCTTCACGCTCGGGTTCGCCGCGATCCTCGTCGCCGCCCTGGGCGGCTGGCTCATCTTCAACCGGGCGCGGAAGGCCACCATCGAGGGCATCGACCGGCTCCTCAAGGAGACGGTGCCCCTCGTCGAGCGGGACACCTATCCCTCGTACGTGGCCGCCGCCGGGAAGTGCAAGGAGATCCTGGACCTCGACGACGGCGCGATCGCCGGGCACGCCTTCCTCGCCTACGTCGACGCGGTCCGCGCCGGCGAGCACGCCGACGGCGACGCGGTGAAGGCGGAGGCGGTGAAGCACGTCGAGGAGGCGCGCAAGGCGGGCCAGCGCCACTCCCACCTCGTCGCCGCCGAGGCGTACCTCAAGCTCTACGGCGGCGATCCGGCCGGCGCGAAGGACACGCTGAAGCCGGTCCTCGAGGGCGACTCCCCGAGCCCTTTCCTGCAGGGCGCCCTCGGGGCGGTCCTGCTGCGCGAGGGCGACCTCGACGGCGCTCGGGACGTCCTCGGGAAGGCGCAGAAGGCGAGCGCCGGCGACGTCCGGATCGCGTGGCTCCTCGCCGAGCAGTTCCGCCGGCGGGGCGAGGGGTATGAGTCGCAGGCCGCCGCCTTCTACGACTACGCGCTCCGCATCAACAAGGACCACCTCGGCTCGATCCTCGGGAAGGCGCTCCTGCTCCTCGCCCGCGGCCAGCTCGAGGAGGCGGGCAGGGCGGCGGACCTCGCGCTCCTGCCCGCGACCGGCGCCTCCAGGCCGCAGCTCGCCCTCGCGCACGCGATCCGGGGCGGCGTCCTCGCTGGCCGCGGGAAGCCCGACGAGGCGGCGGCGCAGGAGGCAGAGGCCTCGAAGCTCGACCCGACGAGCGCCGACATCCCGGACCTCATCGGCATGCGCAAGCTGCGGGCGGGCGACGCCGCCGGCGCCGTCGAGGCGCTCCAGAAGGCCGTCGCCATCGACTCGAAGCGGGTCTCCCTCTACGCCGACCTCGTCCGCGCCCTCCTCGCGAAGGAGGGCGGCGCGAAGCTCGCCATCGACACGGTGAAGCGGACCATCGCGCGGCTCGGCGAGAACCCGCGCCTCGCCCTCATGCTCGGGGACGCGTACCGCGCGGCCGGCGATCCCGATCTCGCGCAGGGGCAGTACGAGAAGGCGATCCAGCTCGGGAAGCCCTTCCCCGACGCCCGCGTCGCCCTCGCCAAGCTCTTCCGGTCGAAGAACAACATCCCCGGCGCCCTCACCGAGCTCGAGCAGGCCATCAGCGAGTACGGCCAGGCGAGCGGCGGCGGCGCGGCGGCGGCCTACGTCGAGAAGGCCGAGGCGAACCGCGCCCGCGGCGCGAGGCCGGACGAGCTCAGGGGCCTCTACCTCGAGGCGCTCAAGTTCGACCCGGTGAACTGCGACGCGCTCTGGGGCGCCTCGAAGATCGAGGCCGACCAGGGCAAGCTCGCCGAGGACGGCAAGCGGCGGCTCGACGCCTTCAGCCGGCTCTGCGCCCGCGACCCCCGCGCGGCCGAGGCCTCCCGGCTCTCGAAGTAGCCGCGCGCGCGGGCCCTCCCGCGCCTCCCGCCGGCGTCTCCCGGCGCGGGTCCCGGCCGAGGATTTCGCAGTACGATGGTGGCATGACCCCTCGCCCCCTCGCCCCCTCCACCTGCGTCCTCGCCCTCGCCGCGGCCCTCGCCGGCTGCGACTCGGTCGCCCGCGTCGAGCTCACGCCGCCCTCGGTCCGCTTCGGCGTTCGCGGCCAGACGGCCAAGGTCCACGCCGCGCCGGTCGCGAAGAACGGCAAGCCGCTCCCGGCGGAGGCCTGCAGGTGGTCCACCTCCGACGCGAAGGTCGCGACCGTGACGGGCCCGGCGAACGACGCGGTGGTCAGCGCCGCCGGCCCGGGCACCGCCAAGGTCACCTGCACGGTGGGCGGGGTGACCGCCGACGTCGAGGTCCTCGTCCGCGTCGTCGCGAAGGTCGAGGTCTCGCCGGCGAAGGTGGAGCTGAAGATGCTCGACGAGCCCGCCCCCGTGCCGCTCCAGGTGGTCGCCTACGACGACACCGGCGCGCCGGTCCTCGGCCGCGCCACCCTGACCCGCTGCGCGAGCGAGGACGTCTGTCGCGGCGACGGCCGCGCCCAGCTCTGGGCCGCCGGTCCCGGTGACACGACCGCGGTGGTCGAGGTCGAGGGCGCGCGGAGCGCCGAGGTCGCCGTGCACGTCGTTGACGCCCGCTCCGCCGACGCGAGGCCGAAGGCGGTGAAGGGCAACCCGATGGACGAGATCGAGCGGAAGTACCTGAAGAAGGTCGCCGAGGAGAAGAAGGAGGCCGAGAAGGCGAAGGCGGGGAAGTAGCGCCGGGACCGCCGGCTCGGTCGCCCGTCGCGGTTCCGGCGCGTCTGGGTCGTGACCCTCGGCAGGGAGGCCGCGAGCAGCCCGGTGTTTCGTCCATCCCGAGCCCGACGCGGGGACCGGAGGCGACTCACGCCGCACCGGAGCGTCGACCCACCGTGAACCCGTCAAGCTCCCAAATGGGTCGCAGTCACCTTGCGTGAACTCCGCTTCAGGGCAACAGCAGCACGGGTCGGCGCGACACCGGGCGACGGGTGGGCCAATCTCGCCGGGACGTTTCCCTCGCGCTGCGCCGCCCCGCCCGCCACCGCCGTCGTTGCCCCGGAACCCCGCCTCCTCGTCGGAACCGCCTCCCCGGTCGCGCAGGACCGTCCGGTCGGCGCACTTCGGGCGGTCAGATTCGACCTCGCAGAGACCGACGGACGATCGAGGCGGAGGTGCTCGACGCGACGAAGACGGCGCCGCCGGTCGCCTCGAAGAAGCCCAGCCACCGGCCCCAGTTCTGCGCCTGGCGGGACGTCCCGCGACAGCCAGGCCGGCCGCCACCCACCACGCTGGCCTTCGGAAGACGCTGCCTAATGTGCGCGCGGAGCGATCTGATACAGCATCACGTAGACCGCCACCCCGGTCACCGAGACGTACAGCCAGACCGGCAGGGTGACCCGGGCGATCCGCCGGTGGTCCGGGAAGCGGTCCCGCACCGCGAGGAAGAGCGTCCGCAGGATCATGGGCGCCGCGAGCGCGGCGAAGAGCGTGTGGCTCCCGAGCACGGCGAGGTAGAGGGCCCGGAGCGCGCCGCCGCCGGGGAAGGCGTGGGTCCCGGTGAGCGCGATCCGCGTCAGGTAGCCGGCGAGGAACAGCACCGACGACGAGAAGGCCGCGAGCATCAGGGCGCGGTGGCGGGCCCGGTCGCCGGCGCGGATGGCGCGCCAGCCGAGGAACACGAGCACCGCGCTGGTGGCGTTGAGCGTCGCGTTCACCGGGGGGAGGAGCTCGGCGAGGGTCACGTGCGGGCGGGCCTCCGGGAGACGAGGATGGCGAGGGCGAGGGCCGAGGCGGCGAAGAGGGCGCAGAGGGCGAGGTCGCCCGCGGCCGAGCCGGGGAGGACGCCCGGCGCCGCCGGCCCGGCCAGGGCGCGCCGCACCGCCGACACCGCATGGGCGAGCGGGTTGAGCCGCAGCGCGGCGGCGAGGGCGGGGTGGCCCTCGGGCGCGGGGAACATCGCGCCGGAGAGGACCCAGAGCGGGACCAGCACCGTCATCTGGATCGCATGGTACCCCTGGACGTGGTCGAGCCCCCAGGCCACCGCGAAGCCGAGCGCGGCGAGGGCGAGGGCCGCGAGTCCCAGGGCGGCGGCGAGCAGCGGCCAGTTCACGCTGCGCCACGGGAACCCCGCCGCCGGCGCGAGGACGAGGAAGAGCGCGACCTGCGTGAGCGCCACCGCCGCCGAGCCCGCCGACTTGCCCACGACGAGCGCCGCCCGGGACCCCGGCGCCGCCTGCACCGTCTGGAGGAAGCCCCGGTGCCGGTCCTCGATCACCGACGCGGTGGTGAAGATCGAGGCGAACAGCACGACCATGAGGACGACGCCCGGGTAGAAGTAGGCGAGGTAGGGCACGTCCGAGCCCGGCATCCGGAACGTCCCCGAGAAGCCGCCGCCGATGAGCAGCCAGAACAGCACCGGCTGGCCGAGGGCGCCGACCAGGCGCGAGGGCTGGCGGAAGAAGCGGACGAGGTCGCGGCGGGCGAGGACGACCGCGGTCGCGACGTCGTAGGCGAGCGGCGCGTGGGCGAGCGGGCGGACCGGCCCGGCGGCGGAGCGCGGCAGGGTGGCGGCCGCCGCGGTGCGGGCTCCGGCGGTCACGCGAGGACCTCCTCCTCGAGCGACTCGCCCGTGACCGCGAGGTAGGCGTCCGCGAGGGTCGGCCGGCGCAGGGAGACCGCCCGGAGCCGGCCCGGCGGGAAGACCTCCACGATGCGCGGGACGAGGGTGTGGCCGGCCTCGCGCTCCACCGTCACGGCGCCGTCGCGGATCGACGCGTCGAGCCCGAGGCGCGCCGCGAGGGTCGACGCGATCTCCTCCGGTCCGTCCGCCTCGATGACGAGGAGGTCCCCGGCGACGCGCGCGCGGAGCGCGTCGGGCGACTCGCAGGCCACCACGACGCCGCCCGCGAGGACCGCGAGCCGGTCGCACCGCTCCGCCTCGTCGGGCCGGTGGGTGGTGAGGACGACCGTCGTCCCCTCGGTCCGCCGCAGCGCCTCGATCCCGTCCCAGAAGCTCCGGAACGCCGCCGCGTCGAGGCCGACGGTGGGCTCGTCCATGACGAGGAGCTCCGGGCGGTGGACGAGGGCGCGGGCGAGCTCGAGGCGGCGGCGCATGCCGCCGGAGAGCCGCTCCACGGGCTCGCGCGCCCGGGTGACGAGGCCGGCGCCCTGGAGCAGCGCCGGGATCCGCGCCGCGACCTCGGCCCGCGGCACGCGGTGGAGCGCGGCGGCGAGCCGGAGGTTCTCCTCCGCGGAGAGCTTCCCGTCGAGGCCGGGATCCTGGAAGACGATGCCGGCGCGGGCGCGCAGCTCCCGCGCGCCGGGGGCGATGGGCCGGCCGTCGAGGAAGAACCGGCCCTCGTCGGGCCGCAGGAGCCCGGCGAGGATCGCGAAGAGGGTGGACTTGCCGGCGCCGTTCGGGCCGAGCAGCCCGAAGATCTCCCCGCGCCGGACCTCGAGCGCCACTCCGCGCAGCACCTCCCGCCCCCGACGCCGCACCGCGACGCCCTCGAGGGCGAGGCGCGGGGCCACGCCGGGCGCGGCCACGGCGGGGGCGGGCGAGGACACGGCCCCTACCGCGGCAGCGCGAGGAGCGCCGCGAACAGGAGCGTGAGGTGCAGGAGCGTCCCGAGGAAGAAGTTCCGCGCCCAGCGGCCGCCGGTGCGCCCGAGCCCCGACACCGCGGCGGCGAGGAGCGCGGCGCCCGCCGCGCCGGCCACGATCCCGAAGGCCGGCCCGGCGACGCCGAGGGGGACGAGGGCGAGGGAGACGGCGAGGAGCAGCGCCGAGGAGACCGCGATCCAGCCGCGGGTGGCCGGCTCGCCGTGCACGAGGGCGAACACCTGGAGCCCGCCCCGGGCGTAGTCCTCGGCGAGGTAGATCGAGATCGCGAGGAAGTGCGGCAGCTGCCAGGCGAAGAGGAGCGCGAAGAGCGCGAGGCCGCCCGGGTCGAGCCGGCCGGTGACGGCGGTCCAGCCCATGAGCGGGGGAATGGCGCCCGGGACCGCCCCGACGAAGAGGGCGAGGGTCGAGCGCGGCTTCATCGGCGTGTAGACGGCGACGTAGATGACGAGGGCGGCGAAGGCGAGGAGGGCGGTGAGCGGGTTCGCGACCAGGGCGAGGATGGGGAGCGCGAAGACCGGGACCGCGAGCCCGAGGGCGAGGGCGACGAAGGGGTCCACTCGCCCCGACGGCAGCGGCCGGTCGCGGGTCCGGCGCATCCGCGCGTCGACGTCCCGCTCGAGCCAGCAGTTGAGGGCGTTCGCGGCGCCGACCACGGCGGCGGTGCCGAGGATCGTGATCGCCGCGCGCGCCGCGCCGATCGACCCGGGGGCGAGGGCGACGCCGCCCGCGGTGGTCAGGACGACGAGCCCGGAGAGCCGTGGCTTCGCGAGGAGGAGCAGGTCCTTCCCGTACTGGAGCGGGGAGGGGGCGACCCGGATCGGCGCGGCTGCGACGCTCATCGGCACGCTTGCTTGGTTAGTCACGGCTCGACCGGGGGTCAACGTCCCGTTGGCGCCTCGGATGGGCTCCCGCGCCCGCGGGCGCACGGCCGCCGCCGCCCCGCGCCGCCGTGGAGGCGCCGCCGCCCCGGATTCGGGAGGGACCTCGCGCGCTTCCGCGCGCCTGCACTGTTCGTGACGGTCCTCGCGGCGGGGCCGCGACGCACGCGCTCGCCTACCGGTGACCGGCGATCCCGGCGGCGCGACGGCTACTCGTCGTCGTCGTCCTTGTCGTCCTTGTCGTCCGCGTCCTCGTCCGACTCGGCGTCCTCGTCGACCTCGGTCTCGACCGCCGTCTCGGCCGCCTCGGGCTCCGGAGCAGGCGCCGGCCGGGCGGCCGGCCGGGAGCGCTTCTCCGAGGGCGCCTTCACGACGGGGCTCTGCCGCTGGTCCGCGCCGCACTTCGGGCAGATCGGCTCGGCCTTCTTGAGATCGTAGAAGCGGGTGCCGCACTTGAAGCAGAGGTGCTTGTTCCCGAGAATCCTTGGCAGGCATGCGCTCCCTCGTCGTCCCCGCGGAGACGGGGCCATTTATGGCAGGGGGGCAGGGGACGTCAAACGAAAACGGGGCGGCCCCCGCCCCCGTGCGCTGCCCGGCGGGCTCTGGTATGTGAGGCCCCCGTGGACGCCGTCGCCCGCCTCGAGAAGCGCATCCTCCGCGCCACCGCGCAGGCGATCCAGGACTTCGCCCTGGTCGAGGACGGCGACAAGATCCTGGTCGCGGTGTCGGGCGGGAAGGACAGCTACACCCTGCTCCACGTCCTCATGCGCCTCCGCGAGCGCGCCCCCATCGACTTCGAGCTCGTGGCGGTGAACCTCGATCAGGGGCAGCCCGGCTACCCCGCCCACGTCGTCGAGGGTCACCTCCGCGCCGTCGGAGTGCCGTACCGGATGATCTCCCGGGACACCTACTCGGTGGTCCGCCGGCTCGTCCCCGAGGGGAAGACGACCTGCTCGGTCTGCTCGCGCCTGCGCCGGGGCGTCCTCTACCGCGCCGCCGTCGAGATGGGCTGCACGAAGATCGCCCTCGGCCACCACCGCGACGACCTCGTGGAGACGCTGCTCCTCTCGGCGCTCTACTCGGGCAGGCTCAAGTCCATGCCGGCGAAGCTCCGGGCGAAGGACGGCCGGAACGTCGTGGTCCGTCCGCTCTGCTACGCCGCCGAGGAGGACATCGCCGCCTTCGCGGCGGAGATGCGGTTCCCCATCGTCCCCTGCGACCTCTGCGGCTCCCAGCCGAACCTGCGGCGCCGGCGCGTGAAGGGGCTGCTCGCCGAGCTCTCCGCCGAGCACCCCTCGGTGAAGGGGAACCTCCTCCATGCCCTCGCCCACGTGGTCCCGTCCCACCTCCTCGACATCGGCCTGCAGCGGGCCGTGGCGCAGGCGACGGGCCAGGACCCCTGGCTCGACGCCGACGACGAGGACTGCGCCCCGGAAGGCCCCGGCGGTGTGGTGAAGCTGGCCACCCGGGGAAGCTGATCGACACGGGAGCTTTGCTCCCGGCGGGCCGAGGCCGGTAGGATGCCCCCGCGTGGACATTCGCTGCGAGCGGTGCCGCCGCTCCTACTTCGTCCCCGACGACCTCGTCCAGGGCCGCATCTTCCGAGCGAAGTGCAGCCACTGTGGCAACGCGTTCGCGGTCGAGGTGCCGGACCGGGGCGGCAAGCGGCGCGCCGCCCCCAAGGACGATCTCCCGTCCACCTCCGCCTCCGCGATCCCCGGCCTCGCCGACGACCTCGAGGACCAGCTCGGCTGGCTCGAGGACGCCGCGAAGGAGGCCGCGGAGGACGAGTACGTCCTCCTCACCGTGCAGCGATCCCGGCGGGGGAATGCCGCCGCGATGGTCGCCGCCGCGGTGCTCCTCGTCGCGGCGGCGGCGGGGGTGGCGGCCTGGATCGCGCTCCGCCCGAAGCCCGAGGGCCCGGCGCGCCGGACCCGGGACGTCGCCGGCGGCGGCGCCGCGCCGGTCGAGGACGTGGGCGGGCTGGCCTTCAAGGCTCCCGCGCCGGAGCCCCCGCCCGACACGGCGCCCGCGCCGGGGCCGGCGCCGGTCCAGCGCGCTCCCAGAATCCCTCGCCTCGCGAAGCAGGATCGGCGGCTCCTCGACCTCCTCGGGAAGAAGCAGGACGTCGCGGTGCTCCCCGCGGTGGACGAGGACGAGGGGGCCGGCGCCTCGGCGAAGAGCAACCTCGACCCCGCCGCCGCGGGGAAGGTGATGGCTGCGAACCGGCGGGCCTTCGACGCGTGCATCTCCCGGGCGCTCCGGCTCAACCCCTCCCTGAAGCTCGCGAAGCGCGCCACCCTGGTCGTCACCATCCAGCCGAGCGGCGGCGTGCAGCGCGCCTACATCGCCGAGGAGGAGGTGGACCGGAGCGACCTCGGCGCCTGCCTGACCGACACCGCGCGCCGGATGGTCTTCCCGTCCTTCGACGGCGACGCGGTGGACGTCGCCATGCCCCTCTCCCTCTCCGCGGTGTTCTAGGCCGAGGTCCCCCTGCGCTCCCCCATCCCCCCCGACGCGCTCCGCGCCCCGCGCGACCTCGCGCCGTTCCTCGACCACACCCTGCTCGCGCCGGGAGCCGGCCCGGAGGACGTCGCCCGGGTCTGCCTCGAGGCCCGGACCCACCGGTTCCGCGCGGTGTGCCTGTACGCGAGCGCGGTCGCCGACGCGCGCCGGCACCTCGCCGGCAGCGGCGTCCTCGTCGCCGCGGTGGTGGACTTCCCCCGCGGCGAGGGAACCACGGAGGCCCGGGTGAAGGAGGCGCGCGACGCGGTCGCGGCGGGCGCCGACGAGCTCGACCTCGTGGCGCCGCTGCCCGACCTCGCCGCCGGACGCTGGGCGGCGGCCCACGGCGACCTCGCCGCGGTGGTGCGGGCCGTCGAGGTCCCGGTGAAGGTGATCCTCGAGACGGTCCGCCTCTCCCGCGACGGGAAGGTCGCGGCGGCGGCGGTGGCGCGGTGCGCCGGGGCCGCCTTCGTGAAGACCTCCACCGGCTTCGGCGGTGGGGGCGCGACCGTCGAGGACGTGGCGCTCCTGCGCGCCGTGGTCGGCGACGGGGTGGGCGTGAAGGCGTCGGGCGGGATCCGGACCGCCGCCGACGCCCTCGCCCTGGCGCGGGCGGGGGCAAGCCGGATCGGCGCGTCCTCCTGCGTCGCCCTCGTCACCGGGAGCTTCTGAGCGGGCCTCCCGCTCGAGGACCACGTCCACGTACATTTCGACGCCGACGGGTGCTCGCGGGGCGTGTCCCCGGGGCCGTTCGCCGTTAGGATGGCCGCCATGCCTCGTCGCTTCGTCATCCTGGTCGCCGACAGCGCCGGCTGCGGCGCGCTCCCCGACGCGCGCGAGTACGGCGACGAGGGATCCGACACGATCGGCAACACGAGCCGCGCCGTGGGCGGCCTCACCGTCCCCGTGATGGGCCGGATGGGGCTCGGGCACCTCACCGCCATCGCCGGCGTCCCGCCCGAGCCGTTCCCGAACGGGTTCCACGGCCGGATGGCGGAGCGGTCGCAGGGCAAGGACACCATCACCGGCCACTGGGAGATGATGGGCGTCGTCCTGAAGGAGGGGCTCGCGCTCTTCCCGAAGGGCTTCCCGCCGGAGATCGTCGAGCCGTTCGTGAAGGAGACGGGCGTCCCGGGGATCCTCGGGAACCGCGCCGCGAGCGGGACGGTCATCATCCAGGAGCTCGGCGAGGAGCACCAGCGCACCGGCAAGCCCATCGTCTACACGTCGGCCGACTCGGTCTTCCAGATCGCCGCCCACGAGGAGACGGTGCCGCTCGAGGAGCTCTACCGCGTGGTGCGCCGTCGCGCGCCGCCAGCTCGACCCGTTCCGGGTGGCGCGGGTCATCGCGCGGCCGTTCGTGGGCACGCCGGGCCAGTACGTCCGCACCTACCACCGCAAGGACTTCTCGATCCCGACGCCGGGGCGGACCGTGCTCGAGCGGCTCGTCGAGCACCAGCGTCCCGGTCTTCGGCGTGGGCAAGATCCCCGACATCTTCGACCGCACGCGGCATCACCGACGAGGTCCACACCGAGGGGAACGCCGACGGCCTCGCCAAGACCGAGGCGCTCCTCGAGTCCGCGAAGGACGGCCTCGTCTTCGTGAACCTCGTCGACTTCGACATGCTCTACGGCCACCGGAACGACCCGCCGGGCTACGCCCGCGCCCTCGAGGAGATGGACCGGGCGCTGCCGCGGCTGTTCGGCGAAGCTCGGCCCGGCGACGTCTGCGCGCATCACCGCCGACCACGGCTGCGACCCGACGACGCCATCCACCGACCACTCGCGCGAGTACGTCCCGCTCCTCGTCCACGCGCCCGGGCGGGGCGGCGGCAAGCTCGGGACGCGGCCGAGCTTCGCGGACCTCGGCGCGACCGTGTCCGAGTTCTTCGGCATCCGGCCGGACGTCGGCACGAGCTTCCTCGCCGCGATACGGTAGATCCCACCGAGGACTCGCGCCGCCGGGCGCGAGTCCGAGCGGCTGTCGTTCGCCGTCTCGGCCGCGTCCGCCGTCCGGCTCACGCGTGCCGCGGTCGGTCCCGGTACGCGGAAGCCGCGCGGCGGCAGCCGCGCCTCCTCCCTTCGCGCAGCACCGGCCGGGTTCCCACCCGACCGGGTCCTCGCCGTTCGCCCGTCGGATCGCCAGATGGGCGGGGAGGCGTTCAAGCGTTCCATTGAATCGATGAGTCTCGAGACCCCGGCCGCCACCGCGGCGCACTACGGCGAGATCGCGCGCATCGGGAAGGCTCTCGCGAGCCCCGTGCGGCTGCGGCTGCTCGACCTGCTCCGGCAGGGGACCCGCAGCGTCGAGGCCCTCGCCGGCGCCGCGGGCGTCTCGGTCGCGAACTCCTCCCAGCACCTCCAGCAGATGCGCGCGGCCGGCCTGGTGGTCGGGGAGCGCCGGGGCCAGCGCGTCGAGTACCGGCTCGCCGTCGAGGACGTGTCCGCCACGTTCGCGGCGCTCCGCGAGCTCGCGGCGGCGATCCGGCCGGAGATGGACCGGCTCGGGCGGGAGCTCGGCGTGCTCGGGCCCTCGGAGCGCCAGGAGCTCCTTCGCCGGATCCGCGGGGGCGACGTCACGCTCGTCGACGTGCGCCCCGCGGACGAGTACCGCGCCGGACACCTCCCGGGGGCGCGCTCCCTCCCGTTGCCCGAGCTGCGCGGACGCCTGGGCGAATTGCCGCGAGGCCCCGAGGTGGTCGCCTACTGCCGCGGCCCGTATTGCACGATGGCCCGGGACGCGGTCGCGCTCCTCGAGGCCGCCGGCTTCCGGGCCCGCCACCTCGATCTCGGCGTCCCCGATCTCCGGGCGCTCGGCCACCCCATCGCGGGCGCCGCCGCCCCTGCCGACCGACGCCGCACGACGCGTCGCCTACCCCGCACCTCGAGGAGATCCCGATGAAGACCCCGCTCGCCCTCGCCGCAGCCGCCCTGCTCGCCGTGGCGGCGCGCCCTGCCCTCGCCGGCGACGAGTTCGTCTCCGTGGACCAGGCGAAGGCGCTCGTAGGCAAGCCCGACGTCCGGTTCGTCTTCTCCGACTCGGAGAAGGAGTTCGACAAGGGCCACATCCCCGGCTCCGTCGCCGCGTACTCCCACGACCTCCACCTCCTCGACGACATCAAGGCCTGCAAGGGGCTCCCGATGTGCGAGGCGCGCGCCGCGAAGCTCATCGGCGAGACCCTCGGCGTCGACGCGAGCACCGAGGTCGTCGTCTACGACTCCGGCCCCGGCGTCAACGCGAGCGGCAGCTGGTTCTTCCTCCAGCTCTACGGCGTGAAGAAGGTGCGGATCCTCGACGGCGGCCTCGCGACCTGGAAGGCCCACGGCGGCCCCCTCGAGACCGGCGCGGCGAGGAAGGCGGCGACGAAGGCGTTCGTGCCCGAGGTCCAGTGGGACATGGTGGCGACCGCCGACGAGGTGAAGCGCGCGACCGGCGACGCGGCCCACTACGTGCTCCTCGACTCCCGGCACACCCTCGACGAGTACACCGGCAAGCAGCTCCTCTCCGCGCTCCAGGCGCCGGGCAAGGAGGAGACGGTGAAGCGCGGCGGCGCCATCCCGACCGCGATCTTCTCGCCCTGGTCCAAGTACGCCGGCAACAAGGACGGGCTCGCCGACAAGCCCACCCTGAAGGACGCGGCCGAGCTCCAGAAGCAGCTCGAGAAGCTGAAGAAGAACGGCTACGACCCCTCGAAGACCGTCATCACCTACTGCCACGTCGGCCTCGGCCGCGGGTCGTTCCAGTACCTCGCCCTCCGCCACGCGGGTCACCCGAAGACCAAGGTCTACGTCGGCTCCTGGGACGAGTGGGGCAACGACTCCGCCCTCCCGCTCGCCGCCCAGCCCTGATCGGAGCTCCACGTGCTTCCGCTCCTGCGCGGCGCGCTGTTCGGTGCGGGCTTCGGCTTCGTCCTCTACCAGGTCGGCGCCACGCGCTACTCGCGCGTCATGGGCATGCTGACGCTGCGCGACACGAAGGTGATGAAGTTCGCCTTCACCGCCATCGGCGTCGCGTCGCTCGGGTACGGCCTCGCGGCGGCCCTCGGCGTCGCGGAGAGCTGGAACCTCGTCCCCCGGGTCATGCCGTTCCTCGGCGCCGCCCACCTCGTCGGCGGCGTCCTCTTCGGGCTGGGCATGGGCGTCTCGGGCCTGTGCCCCGGCACCTGCGTCGCGAAGGTGGGCGGGCGCGGCGGCGCGAAGAGGTTCGCGGCCCCCGCCGCGATGCTCGGCCTCGTCGCCGGCGTGCTGCTCTACGCCGCCCTCAAGGACCCGCTCACGAACGTCGGGATCATCGCGGCCGACCAGAGGCCCCTCACGCTCCACGGGGCGCTCGGGCTGCCCTACGCGGCCGTCGCGCTGGCCTGGGGCGCGCTCTTCGTCGCCCTCGCGCTCGTGGTCGACCGGCTCACGCCGGAGCGAAGCTACGCGCCGGCGCGGGAGCGGCGGACGCTCCTCGATCACCTGCGCGGCGAGTGGAGCTGGGCCGCCTCGGGCACCGCCGCCGGCCTCCTCGTGCTCGGCGCGACCGCCGACGGCGGCTACCTCGGCTTCTCCGGCGCGATCCTCGCGGCGGTCGGGTCGCTCGCCCACGTCGCGGGACACCCGATGGAGGTCGTCCCGCGGCTGACCGACGACATCCTCTGGCGCGCCGCGCTCATCGCCGGCGTCTTCCCCGGCGCGTGGCTCGCGCACCTCGTCGCGCTCCCCTCCCGCGCCGCCGTCCAGGGGACGCCGCTCGTGGTGCTCGACCCCAAGGCGATCGCCACGAGCTTCGGCGCGGCGACCGTCATGACCGTCGGCGCCCTGGTGGGCGGCGGCTGCACCACCGGCGCCTTCATCTCGGCGTGGCCGACCCTCTCGGTGGGCAGCCTCGCCATGGCCGGGACCTTCTTCGTCGTGTCGATGGCGACGAGCAACGCCCGGCTGCTGCTGTTCCGCTCCTACGACCTCGGCGCGGCGCAGGCGGTCGGCGACCGCGTCTACGACTAGCCCGGAGGGCACCGTGAAGACCCAGGTCAGGATCCTCCTCGCCGCCGCGCTGGTCGCGCTCCTCGCCGGCTGGCTCGGGCTCCGACGCGGGAACGCGGCGCTCGCGGCGCGGCTCGCCGCCGCCCCGGAGCGAGCGGGGATGGAGGTGGCGCGATGAGGGCGTGGATCGAGCCGGCCGCCTGGGTCACCGCCCTCGCGGTCGCGTCCGGCCTCGTGTGGGGGGAAGGGGCGCGGCGGGTCGCCCTCGAGGGCAGCGTCCCGGTGGTCGCCCGCGAGCTGTACCGGACCCTGGCGCGATCGCAGACCGGCCTCCAGATCGTGGACGTCCGCCAGGACCTCGGCGCCGGCTACGGCGACGCCCACGTGCCCGGCGCGATCCCGCTCCCGGGGTGCGACCTCGCCCGGGCGCCGGAGCGGGCGCGCGCCCGCCTCGTGCGCTCCGCGCCGACGATCCTCGTGGGCGCGACCGGGGCGGCGGACGAGACCCGGAGGTGCGCCGGCCTGTTCGCGACGGCGCGGACGCTGGCCGGCGGGATGGAGGCGTGGGACGCGGCGAACCTGCCCGAGGACTCGGGCGACTACGCGCCGCCGTCGTCGAAGGCCGGCGGCGGCTGCCTGTGAAGGGGGGAGCGCCATGACGGTCAGCCGACGAAACCTGCTCAAGGGGCTCGCGCTGCTCGGCGCGTCGGGCGCGGCGAGGCGCGCGCTGGGCGCCGACGGGCTGCCGACGCCGGTGCGCCACGACGTGCCCGGGCCGACGCCCGGCGCCGCGTCCACCGAGGACCTCTACCGGCGCGAGCTCGCCGCCACCTACGGGGACGGCGAGGCGCACGGGTACGCCTACCACTGCGTCAACTGCCAGGGGAACTGCGCCTGGGACGTCTGGACCGACTCGACCGGCCGGGTCACGCGCGAGAACCAATCCGCGAGCTACCCGCAGCTCGCGCCGCGCCTCCCGGACGCGAACCCGCGCGGCTGCAACAAGGGGGCGCAGCACTCCCAGACGATGTACCAGGCCGACCGCCTCCTCTACCCCATGCGGCGCGTCGGCAAGCGCGGCGAGGGGAAGTGGAAGCGAATCTCCTGGGACGAGGCGATCACCGAGGTCGCGACCCGGCTCTACGACACGATGCGGGAGAAGGGGCCGGCGGGGAACTACGTCCACATGGGCTCGGGGATGCTCTCCGAGGCCCGCGCCGCCTCGGTGAAGCGGCTCGGCACGCTCCTCGGCGCGGTCCGCCCCTACATCGCGAGCTACGTCGGCGACAACTTCCCGGGCGTCGGCCTCGTCTACGGCGAGGGAAACCTCGGCTGCACCTACGACTTCTTCTACGGCACCGACGTGGCCGTGTTCTGGGGCTGCAACCCGAACACCTCGCGCATCCCCGACGCGCACTACCTGTGGGAGGGGAAGTACAACGGCTCCAAGGTCGTCGTGATCACCCCGGAGCTCAACTCCACCGCGATGCACGCCGACCTGTGGGTGCCGGTCCGGCCGGGCAGCGACGGCCACCTCGCCCTCTCGATCCTGAACCGGATCGTGGCGCTGAAGCTCTACCGCGAGCCGTTCCTGAAGCGGTTCACGGACCTCCCGCTGCTCGTCCGCACCGACACGAAGGAGCTCGTGCGGCTCGCCGACGTGGACCTCGCCAATCCACGCTTCGACCGCGCCTCCGCCGAGCGGTTCGCGGCCGACGAGGAGAAGCGGCACGAGGTGTTCCTCGCCTTCGATCGCAGGAGCGGGAAGTTCACCGCGCTCCCCGGCTGCGAGGGCTCGACCGTCGACACCCTGCGGCTCGACGATCTCGACTGGTCCATCGATCCGGCGCTGGCCGGGACCTGGAAGCTGAAGCTGAAGGGCGGCACCGTCGAGGTGACGCCGGCGTTCTCGCTCTTCACCCGCGAGCTGACCCGCTTCGCCCCGGAGAAGATGCAGGCGGTCACCGGGGTGCACCCGTCGATGGTCGACACCCTCGCCCACGATCTCACCCGCGCGAAGGTGGCGGTCGTCACCCTCGGCTTCGCCATCGGCAAGCACTTCAACGGGCTCCTCTCGCAGCGGGCGATCTCGTCGCTCGCCGCCTTCCTCGGCCGCCTCGGCCCCGAGGGCGGGCTCAACACCGAGAGCGAGTGGTCAATCGGTGGCCTGGGCGGGCTCTCCGGGTTCGACGGGCGCTACAGCCACCGCTTCGCGTCGGGCTTCGTCTCCGAGTTCATGATGGGCGACGGCTTCGCCTCCCCGGAGAAGGCCTTCGACGACGCCGACTTCCGGCGCGCCGTCGGCAAGGGAGCGGCCGAGTACGTGAAGGAGGTCTCGGCGCTCGTCGAGTCCTCCGCCGGCGACGCCGGGGAGAAGCGCGGCAAGCCCTGGTGGAAGGAGACCGACACCTTCCTCCTCTTCGCCGACGCCCGCTTCCGCCGGAACAAGGGGCGCTACCGCGAGGCGTTCCTCGAGCGCGCCAAGTTCATCGCTTACGGCGACACGAGGATGAGCGACTTCGCGACCTACGCGGACGTCCTCCTCCCGTGCACCACCGCCTACGAGGCGTGGGACCTCCGGACGAACCCGGGCTACCACCGGTTCGCGAACCTGGCGGTCCCGCCGGCCAACCTCAAGCGGATCGGCGAGGTCAAGAACGAGTGGGAGATCTCGACCCTCATCGTCGAGAAGCTGCAGGCGCTCGCCCTCGCGCGGTACGCGGCGACGAAGGACGAGTCGGCCCTCCAGATCCCCGATCCGACCCACGCCCAGTCGGGCTTCCACGCCATGGACCGGCTCGTCGAGGACTTCACGCTCGGCGGCAAGCTGCGCACCGACCGCGACGCCGTCGAGTACGCGCTCGAGCACGTCGAGCAGTTCAGGCCCGAGACGGCCCGGTCCATGACGGAGCGGGGCGGGTTCCTCGTCCTGAACGACAAGGCGGGGAAGTCGTCGCCGCTCTACCCGGACCGTCCGTACTCCACCTTCGAGAACAACCTCTACCTGAACCAGCGCTTCGAGACGGTGAGCGGCCGGCTCACGTTCTACGTGGACCACCCGGCCTGGATCGCCGCCGGCGCCCACGTGCCGACGGCGCGGCCGCCGCTCGCGTCGCGGCGCCACCCGCTCCTCCTCATGACGCCGCACGCGCGCTGGTCGATCCACTCCACCTACAAGGTCTCGCCCACGCTGCTCCGGCTGCAGCGCGGGCGCCCCTGCGTGGTGCTGAACCCCAAGGTCGCCGCGGCGAGGGGGATCGCCGACGGCGACGAGGTGCGCGTCTTCAACGAGCTCGGCGAGGCGGTGCTCGTCGCGAAGCTCTCGGGGAGCGTGCCGCCCGACGCGGTCGTGCTCGAGCACGGCTGGGAGCCGTTCATGTACCCGGGCAAGAAGGGCCACAACGCCCTGGTCGGCGACATGCTGAACCTGCTCGAGGTCACCGACGGCTGGGGCCACCTGAAGTTCGGCACCGCCTGGGACGGGAACCAGCACGCGTACGACTCGACCGTCGACGTCGCGAAGGCCGGCGGCGTCGCCGGGCTCTAGGGGAGGTCCGCCATGTCCGAACGCCAGCTCGCGATGGTGATGGACCTCAACAAGTGCATCGGGTGCCAGACCTGCACGGTCGCCTGCAAGACGCAGTGGACCAACCGCGACGGCCGCGAGTACATGTACTGGAACAACGTCGAGACGCGGCCCGGCCAGGGCTACCCGGCGCGCTGGGAGGAGCTCGGCGGCGGCTTCGACGCCACCGGCGCCCTGCGCGACGGCGAGGTGCCGTCGCTCCCGGCCCAGTACGGCACGCCCTGGGACTTCAACCTCGACGAGGCGGCGCTCGGCGCCGAGGTGGGGCCGCGGCCGACCCCGCGCGCCGGCCCGAACTGGGACGAGGACGCGGGGGCCGGCGACTACCCGAACTCCTGGTCCTTCTACCTCCCGCGGATCTGCAACCACTGCTCGAACCCGGCCTGCCTCGCCGCCTGCCCCCGCGGCGCGATCTTCAAGCGGGCGTCGGACGGCGTGGTCCTCGTCGACCAGTCGCGCTGCGAGGGGCAGCGCTACTGCGTCGCGGCCTGCCCGTACAAGAAGGTCTTCTTCAACCCCCGCACCTTCCG
The DNA here is from genome assembly GCA_963739565.1 of uncultured delta proteobacterium. Classification (GTDB taxonomy): domain Bacteria; phylum Myxococcota; class Myxococcia; order Myxococcales; family Anaeromyxobacteraceae; genus Anaeromyxobacter. The sequence continues at coordinate 22,868 of CAVUBF010000006.1, forward strand.
GTCGGAGAAGTGCATCCTCTGCTTCCCGCGCGTCGAGAAGGGGCTCGCCCCGGCGTGCGCGCACCAGTGCGTCGGCCGGATCCGGTGGGTCGGCTACCTCGACGACGAGGCGGGGCAGGTCCACGCCCTCGTCCGCAGGTGGCAGGTCGCGCTGCCGCTCCACCCCGAGTACGGCACCCGCCCCAACGTGTTCTACGTCCCGCCGCTCCCGGGACCGCCCCGGTTCGACGCGACGGGGAAGCCGGTCCCGGGGAGCCACCGCATCCCGCTGGCGGAGCTCGAGAAGCTGTTCGGCCCCGAGGTCCGCAGGGCCCTCGCGACCCTCGAGGGCGAGCTCGCGAAGCGCAAGGCCGGAAAGACCTCGGAGCTCCTCGACACCCTCGTCGCGTTCCGTCACGCGGAGATGTTCCGGCTCGACGCGCCGGACGGCCTCGTCCCGCTCGGCCGCCGCGGCGTGAAGTCCGCCGGTCCGGAGGGGAGGTGACCATGCGCGTCGCCCTCGCTGCCCTGCTCGCCGCCGCCGCCGCGCCCGCCCTCGCGGAGGCGCCCGCGCCGCCCTCCGACCCCCTCGCCTCGTCGATCATCGCGGCCCGGACCGTCGACGGTCCGCTCCGCGCCGACGTCGCGGCCCCGCTCTGGGACGGGGTCCCCGCGGCGCGGGTGCCCCTCGCGCCGCAGCGGACGGTCCGCCTGGCCGACCGCCGCGCCAACGCCGCCCTCTCCCGCCCGGGTCCGGCGGCGATCCTCGTCCGCGCCGTCACCGACGGGAGGGAGCTCGCGCTGCTCCTCGAGTGGCCGGACGCCGCCGAGGACCGCGCCGGCCCCGACGAGACCGCCCGGTTCGGCGACGCGGTCGCCGTTCAGCTGCCGCTCAGGTTCGGCGCGGGCGTCAGGCTGCCCTACGTCGGGATGGGCGACGAGGCCCAGCCCGTCGCGGTCCACCTCGTCCGCGCGGAGGCGCAGGGGACCACCTCCCGCGACGCGGTGGCGGCCGGATTCGGCTCGCTCACCCGCGCCGACCTCGGCGGCGTCCGGGCCGAGCTGCGCCACGACGCGGCGCGCGGGGTCTGGCGCGCCGCGCTGGTCCGGCCCCTCGCCGGCGGGCCCCTCGACCTGCGCGCCGGCCTCGTCCCGATCGCCTTCGCGGTGTGGGAGGGCGACCGCGCCGAGCGCGGGGGGAACAAGTCGCTCTCCGGCTGGAAGCTGCTGCGGCTCGGCCCGTTCCCCGCCGACCCCGCCTACGCGGCCGAGCTCGCGTGGGGGCGGAGGCCCGGCGAGCTCGGGGACGTCGCCCGCGGGAAGCAGCTCGTGAACGGGATGTGCGCGGGCTGCCACGTCGCGGGGGAGCGGAACGTCGCGCGGCCCGGCATCGCCCCGGACCTCTCCGACGTGGGCGTCATCGCGACGCCCGCCTACCTCCGGGAGTCGATCCTCACCCCGAGCGCCGTGATCGTGCCGGGGCCGAACCCCGCCGCCCACCAGGACCGTGCCGCGCCGCCCGACGGGCGCGGGACCGTCCCTCCCGCCCAGGCGTTCCGCTGGTTCCGGGTGGACGCGGCGGGGAAGGCCATCTCGAAGATGCCGCCCTACGCCTCCCTGCCGAAGGTCGACGTGGAGGCGATGGTCGCCTACCTCATGACGCTCGGGGTCGAGCCCGCGGGCGCCGGGAGCCCCCGATGAACCGGACCACGCTCGGTACGCTCGCCCTCGCCGCGGTCGCGGCGATCCTCCCGCCCCCCGCCCGCGCCGGCCAGGAGGTCGAGGTCACCGCCGGGGTCGTGACCGGCCTCTCCTGCGCCCTCGCGGCGCGGGAGAGCGGGAACCTCCGCCTCCTGTCGGCCTGCCCGCCCGCCGAGTCGAAGGGCGGCATGGTCGTGTTCGACGTCGCCGAGAAGCGGATCTACGCGCTCTCGAGCAAGAAGGTCCGGCGCTCGCAGCTCGAGAGCGCCTACGGCGGCGGCTCCATCGACTTCACGGGGACCGAGGTGAAGACCGACCCGAAGACGAAGGTGGTGACGGTGGACGTCACCGAGTACTCGGTCACGAAGAAGCCGAAGGCCGGCGCGTTCAAGGGGTGCCTGTGAGCGGGGCCGAGCCCGTCGTCCGCGTCGTGGCAGTCAACCCGCGCGTCCCTGGGGACGCGCTCGAGGAGGAGGAGAGATGACGAGACACCTGACGAAGATCCTGGTCGCGCTCGCGGTGGTCGTGCTCGCCACGGCGGCGAGCGCGGGCACGGCGCCGAAGAAGACCCCCGAGCTGGTGGAGAAGGGGAAGGCGTCCTACGAGGCGAACTGCGCGACCTGCCACGGCCCGGCCGGCAAGGGCGACGGAGAGGCGGGCATGGGGCTCGACCCGAAGCCGCGGAACCTCGTCGCGGACAAGTTCAAGAAGGGCGCGGCGCCGGCCCAGGTCTTCGACACCGTCACGAAGGGGATTGACGGGACGACGATGATCGCGTTCGGCCACCTCCCCGAGGACGAGCGCTGGGCGGTCACCTACTACGTGCTCGACCTCCGGGCGACGAAGGGCGGGAAGGCGAAGAAGTGAGCACGACCCGCGGCCCCTCGCCGGGCCGGCGCGCCCCGAAGGTCGTCGCCCTCGTGGCGCTCGCCCTCGCCGCCTCGCCGGCCCTCGCCCAGAACGCCGCCCAGGTCCGGCGCGAGCTCGACTCGCTCGCGGTGGACGAGCGGCTCGGCGCGAGCGTGCCGCGGGACGCGGTCTTCGAGGACGAGGAGGGGAGGACGGTCACCCTGGCGGAGCTCGCCGGGCGACCGGTCCTCCTCTCCTTCAACTACGTGGCCTGCCTCCGGCTCTGCGGCGTGCAGCTCGCGGGGATCGCCCGGGCGCTCCACGACCTCGGCTGGAAGGGCGACGGCTTCACCCTGCTCACGGTGAGCATCGACCCGGAGGAGCAGCGCGTCGCCGGGAAGCAGACCCACGACGACGTGGTCCGGCTGGTCGGCGGCGGCGAGGCGGTGGGCCACGCGTGGCACTTCGTCCGGGGCTCGGAGCGGGAGGTCGAAGAGCCTCGCCCACGCGGTCGGGTTCAAGTACCGCCGCGACCCGGCCACCGGCCAGATCGCCCACCCCGCCACCCTCGTCATCCTCACCGGCGACGGGCGCGTGAGCGGGTACCTGCACGGCATCCGGCCCGAGCCGGCCGCCCTCCGCGCCGCGGTGGACCGCGCCGCCGCGGACCGGGTCGCGACCGTCGCGGAGCAGAAGACCCTGGGTGGCTTCCTCCTGACCTGCGTCGGGCTCGATCCGGCGGACCCGACCCCGCGGGCGCTCAAGGTGATGCGCGCCGCCGGGACGATCGCCGCGACCTTCTTCCTCGGCTTCATCGGACTCCAGGCGTTGCGCGGCGCGCGGCGCAGGAGGGGACGTACGCCTTGATCCCGCATCGGCTCGCCGGAGGCGCGCTCGCCGCGTCCGGCTACCTCCCCGCTCCCGCGTCCAGCGTCGCCGAGAGCGTCGACGGGGTGTTCGGGTTCCTCTTCTGGATGAGCCTGTTCTTCCTCGTCCTCATCGTCGGGCTCACGCTGCTGTTCGTCGTGCGCTACCGGCGGCGCCCCGGCCGGCTGGAGGCGGACGAGACCCCCTCGCACGACACGCGGCTCGAGCTGTTCTGGACCTTCGTTCCGCTCGCGCTCCTCATGGTGCTCTTCGGCGCGTCCACCCGGACCTGGCTCCGGATGGTGCGGGGCGAGGGCGAGGGCGCCGGGGCGGCGCTCGAGGTGCGGGTCACCGCCCGCAAGTGGTCCTGGTGGTTCGACCACGCGGGCGGCCGCGGCGCCGGGGAGCTGCACCTCGTCGCGGGCCGGCCGGCCGAGCTCGTCCTCGCCTCGACCGACGTCATCCACTCCCTCTACGTCCCGGAGTTCCGCCTGAAGCAGGACGCGGTCCCGGGCCGGTTCACCCGCATGAAGTTCACGCCGACGCTCCCGGGCACCTACTCGGTGCTGTGCGCCGAGTACTGCGGGACCGACCACTCCCGCATGTCGGCGAAGGTGGTGGTCCACCCCGACCAGCAGTCCTACGACGCCTGGATCCGGGAGGGGGCGCTCCAGGCCGGGTCGCTCGTCGACCACGGGAAGAAGGTCTTCGCCCAGCGCGGCTGCGCCGGGTGCCACAGCGTGGACGGCTCGCGGCGGGTGGGCCCCTCGCTGAAGGGGCTCTGGAGGCGGAACGAGCGGCTCGCCGACGGCAGCGAGGTGCTCGTCGACGACGAGTACCTGCGCGAGTCCCTCGTCAAGCCCGGGGCGAAGATCGTCGCCGGCTTCCCGAACGTCATGCCGCCGGTGGTGCTCGGCGAGCGCGACCTCGCCGGCCTCGCCGCCTACCTCCAGTCCCTCTCGGAGGCGAGATGACCACCGCCGCCGCCGCGCTCCACGCCCCCCGCCCCGAGGCCGAGAGCTACCTCGACCACGGCCGCGGGATCCGCTCCTGGCTCTTCACGCTCGACCACAAGCGCATCGGGCTCATGTACCTCGTCGTGATCGGGGCCTCGCTCTTCCTCGGCGGGGTGTTCGCCCTGGTGCTCCGGATGAACCTCTGGCGCCCCGGGGGCGGGCTCGTCTCGAACGACACCTACAACAAGCTCTTCACGCTCCACGGCGCGGTGATGATCTTCCTGTTCGTCATCCCGGGGATCCCCGCGGCGCTCGGGAACTTCGTGCTCCCGCTCCAGCTCGGCGCGAAGGACGTCGCGTTCCCCCGGATCAACCTGCTCTCCTTCTGGCTCTACACCGTCGGCGCGGTGCTCTTCGTGGTGGTGCTCGTCGCCGGCGGGATCGACACGGGCTGGACCCTCTACCCGCCCTACAGCCTCGAGGACGCGCGGGGGCTCGGGCTGCTCCTCGCGCTGTCGGCGGTGTTCGTGGCGGGGTTCAGCTCGATCCTGACCGGCCTCAACTTCATCACGACCATCCACCGGATGCGGCCGCCGGGCATGGGCTGGTTCGGGCTCCCGCTCTTCCTCTGGGCGCTCTACGCCACCGGGATCATCCAGGTCATCGCCACGCCGGTCCTCGGGATCACCGCGGCGATGGGGTTCCTCGACCGCCTCTTCCACCTGGGGCTGTTCATGCCCGAGTACGGCGGAGATCCCGTGCTGTTCCAGCACTTCTTCTGGTTCTACTCGCACCCCGCCGTCTACATCATGATCCTCCCGGCGATGGGGATCGTGAGCGAGGTGGTCTCGGTCTTCAGCCGCAAGCCCATCTTCGGCTACCGGTTCATCGCCATGAGCTCCATCGCCATCGCGGTCATCGGGTTCCTGGTCTGGGGCCACCACATGTTCGTGAGCGGCCAGTCGCAGGTCGCGAGCATGGTGTTCAGCTTCCTCACCCTGCTCGTCTCGATCCCCTCCGCCATCAAGACCTTCAACTGGCTCGCCACGATGTGGCGCGGGGCGATCGTCCTCAAGACGCCGATGGTGTACGTGCTCACCTTCTTCGCGATCTTCGCGGTGGGCGGGTTGACCGGCCTCTTCCTCGGGCTGCTCGCGACGGACGTCCCGCTCCACGACACCTACTTCGTCGTGGCGCACTTCCACTTCGTGATGGTGGGCGCGGTGATGATCGCCTTCCTCGCCGGTCTCCACTACTGGTGGCCCAAGATGACCGGCCGGATGTACTCCGAGGCGACCGGGATCGTCTCCGCGGCGCTGGTGTTCGTCGGGTTCAACGTCACCTTCGTCCCGCAGTTCATCGCGGGCGTCCGCGGGATGCCGCGCCGGTACGCGACCTACGCGCCCGACCTCGTCGTCCACAACCGGATCTCCACGGTCGGGGCCTTCATCCTGGCGGCGGGGCTGGTCCTCGCGCTGTGGGGCCTCCTCGCCTCGCTCCGGCGCGGGAAGCGCGCCCCGGCGAACCCCTGGGGCGCGTCCTCGCTCGAGTGGAGCGCCCCCTCGCCGCCGCCGCACGACAACTTCGCCGTGACGCCGCGGGCGGGGGCGCCGTACGACTACACCGGCCTCCGCCACGTCTCCGACGAGGCGGGCTGGGTCCGCGAGGAGGCGAAGCCGTGACCGCGCCCACGCCGGCCGGGGCGACCCACCCCGCCGAGGAGGGGAGCTCGCCCTTCCTCGCCCACCACTTCCCGGACATGCGGGCGCAGCTCGAGACCACGAAGCTCGGGATCTCGGATCTTCCTCGCGAGCGAGGTGCTCTTCTTCGGCGGGCTCTTCACCGCGTACGCGGTGTTCCGCGGGAACCACCCCGAGCTGTTCCGGTACGCGCACCACTTCCTCGACTGGCGGCTCGGGGCGCTCAACACCGCGGTGCTCATCGGCTCGAGCCTCTCCGCCGCCTGGGCGGTGCGCCTCGCCCAGCTCGGCCGGAGGCGCGCCCTTCAGATCTCGGTGCTCGTCACCATCGTCCTCGCCGCGACCTTCATGGTGGTGAAGTACCTCGAGTACTCCCACAAGCTGCACCATGGAGTGGGCTGGGGCGCGGCCTGCCGGCCGGACGCGGAGATCCTCGCGACCCTGCCCGCGGCGGCGCGCGCCATCCCGGTGCCGGCGCACCTCGGGACGTTCTTCGGCATCTACTACATGATGACGGGCCTGCACGGGATCCACGTGCTCGTCGGGATCGGGCTCTTCCTCTGGATCCTGCGGCGGGCGCGGGCCGGCGACTTCGGGCCGGGCTACTTCGGCCCGGTCGACGCGGTGGCGCTCTACTGGCACCTCGTCGACCTCGTCTGGATCTACCTCTTCCCGCTCTTCTACCTCATCTGACGGAGCGAACCGTGGCCGACCCGATCTCGACGACGCACGCCCGCGCGGCCGCGCACGTCCTCCCGCCCCGGGTGCTCCTCGGCACCGCGGCGGCGCTCCTCGCCCTCACCGCGACCACCGTGGCGATCTCCCTCCTCGACCTCGGGCGGCTCAACATCGTGGTCGCGCTCGGCGTCGCCACGGTGAAGGCGACCCTGGTGGCGCTCTTCTTCATGCACCTCAAGTACGGCCAGCGCTTCTACGTGGCCGTGCTCGCCGGCGCGGCGCTGTTCGCGGCGCTGATGGTCGGGTTCGTGCTCCTCGACTCGACCCTCTACCAGCCGGACGTGCGCGCCCACGAGGCGGCGTCGCGCCCGGCGGCCCCGGCGCGCTGAGGTCGCGCGCCCGGAACCCGCGTCGTCTCACTTCGCCGGCGGCGGCGCGCTCCCCGCGGGCGGCGTCCCGGGCGCCTGGTTCGGGCCGGGCTGCGCCGTCGGGACGACGACGACCTTCACGTCCGGCTTGAACGAGGGGTCGCGCAGCGCGAGCTGCCCCTCGCGGGCGTAGTTGATGGCGTCGCCGACGATCCGGAGCGCCTCCTGCGGGGCGTGGAAGCCGGTGGAGTTCTCCGCCTCGACGAAGTCCAGGTAGAACTGGGCGCGACGCTGCAAGTAGCGCGCGGTGTCGAGCTGGACCTGGTCGGTCTTGCCCGACGCCTGGGCCTTCTCGAGGTCGGCGATGAGCGCCACCAGCGCGTCCATCGCGAGGTTCCGCTGCCTGTAGAAGCGGTCCTGCTCGGTCTCGACGCGCGCCTTCAGCTCCGCCGGCGTGTAGGCCTTGTGACAGCCCATGCACGACGCCTCGATCTTGAGGATGGGGCTGTTCACCTGGTGATCGGTGATGGGCTGGCCCTGCCAGGTGATCTGCGGCATGTGGCAATCGACGCAGGTCACGCCGGAGCGGCCGTGGATCCCCTGGTTCCACATCTCGAACTCCGGGTGCTGGGCCTTGAGCACCGGCGCGCCGGTGAGCTTGTGGACCCAGTCCTTGAAGCCGATCTCGTCGTAGTAGGCCTGGATGTCGTCGACCTTGAGCCCCTTCGACCAGGGGTAGGTGAGCTGCTTGTCGGTGCCCTTGAAGTAGTACTCGACGTGGCACTGCCCGCAGACGAAGGCGCGCATCTCCTTCTGCGTCGCCTGCCGGTTGACGTCGTAGTCCTTCACCCCCTGCGACGCCTTGAGCTCGCGGAGGCCGACGATGAAGCCGGGGCGGGTGACCCGCAGGCTCATGGTCGCGGGGTCGTGGCAGTCGATGCAGGCGACGGGGTGGGCGACGAGCTTGCGCGCCTCGGAGTAGGGCATCGCGTTCATCTTGCGGAACCCCTCCATGGGATCGCCGTTCCCGAGCTTGCGGTAGGGGACGACGATCGAGCCGTGGCACTGCATGCAGGAGCCCGGCTGCTTCACCACCGCCTGACGCCGGGTGAAGGTCTGGTCCTCGAGCATGTAGGCGTGGCCGCGCTCCTCGCGGAAGTCGACGGAGAAGGCGTAACCCGCCCACATCGTCTTGAGCCGCGGGTCCTCCTCGATCTTGGACTGCGAGACGACCGAGCGCGGGTCCGCCTCGTCGGGCGTGCGCGGCAGCGCCTCGGAGCCGCCATACTTGGTCCGGATCTCGATCGACGGTCTTCCGGTAGGTCGCGTACTCGCCCGGATACTCCTTGCCCCAGGCCGCCGGGTCCTCGGTCTCGTCGGTGATCGTCGCGGGCGCCTGGCCGCCGGCCGGCTTCTTCGCGGCGGGGGCCTGCTTCTGCGTGGCGGCGGGCGGCTTCTTCGCGGCCTGGGCGGCGGCGGTCGCCGCGAGCGCGATGGCGACCGCGGCGGCGAGCAGGGGCAGGCGGAGGCGGGGCTTCGGTCCGGACATGGGGCGTCTCCTCGGCCGCTCCGCCGCGAGGCGTCGCGCGCACAGCTTGGGTTCGCCATGGGCGGGCGCAGGCGGGAGCCCCGCGCGGGGCGCGCAGCGGTGGTCGTCCCGCGAGAGGCTGGCGGCCGTCGCGCTGGGTCCAGAGACGGGACGGCCCCGGAGGTCGAGCCTCCGGGGCCGCCGCCGCCCGCTGGAGCCGCCTCACTTCGCCGCGGCGAAGGCGTCCTGGAAGTCCTCCTCGATGTCGTCGATGTGCTCGATGCCGGGCGAGACCCGGATCCGATCCGGCGACACGCCCGCGCTTCGCTGCTCGGCCTCGCTGAGCTGGCTGTGGGTCGTCGAGGCGGGGTGGATGACGAGGGTCTTCGCGTCGCCGACGTTGGCGAGGTTGGAGGCGAGCTTCACCGCGTTGATCGAACTTCTTGCCGGCCTCGAAGCCGCCCTTGATCCCGAACGAGAGGACCGGCGCCGAACCCGTTCTTGAGGTACTTGCGGGCGCGCTGGTGGTGCGGGTGCGATTCGAGGCCGGGGTAGGAGACCCAGGCAACCTGAGGGTGGCGCTCGAGCCACTTCGCGAGGGCGAGGGCGTTGTCGCAGTGGCGCTGGACGCGCAGCGAGAGCGTCTCGAGCCCCTGCAGGAACAGGAAGGCGTTGAACGGCGAGACGGCGGGCCCGATGTCGCGCAGGCCCTCGACGCGGGCGCGGATGATGAACTGGATGTTGCCGAACGGGCCCTTCGGGCCGAACACGTCGTTGAAGACGAGGCCGTGGTAGCCCGGCGACGGCTCGGTGAAGAACGGGAACTTGCCGCTCGCGCCCCAGTCGAACTTGCCGGAGTCGACGATCACGCCGCCGATGGAGGTGCCGTGGCCGCCGATCCACTTGGTGGCCGACTCGACGACGACGTCGGCGCCCCACTCGATCGGCCGGCACGAGGTAGCCGGCGGCGGCGAAGGTGTTGTCGACGATGAGCGGGATCCCGTTCTCGTGCGCGAGCTTCGCGAGCGCCTCGAGGTCGGGGATGTCGTAGCCGGGGTTCCCGATGGTCTCGACGTAGAGCGCCTTCGTCTTCGGCGTCGATCGCCTGCTTCCAGTCGCGCCGAGGTCGTCGCTCTCGACGAACTTCGCGCCGATGCCGAGGCGCGGGAGCGTCACCTTGAACTGGTTGTACGTGCCGCCGTAGAGCTTGGACGAGGAGACGATGTCGTCGCCGGCCTGGGCGATGTTGGTGATGGCGAGGAACTGCGCGGCGTGGCCCGACGCGGTCGCCGAGCGCCGCGACGCCGCCCTCGAGCGCGGCGATCCGCTTCTCGAAGACGTCCGTGCGTCGGGTTCATGATGCCGCGTGTAGATGTTCCCGAACTCCTGCAGCGCGAAGAGGCGCGCCCCGTGCTCGGCGGAGTCGAAGGTGTACGAGGTGGTCTGGTAGATGGGCACGGCGCGCGCGTTCGTGCCCGGCGCGGGCTCCTGGCCGGCGTGGACCTGCAGCGTCTCGAAGCGGGGCTTTCGGTTCGGGGGGAGGGCCATGTCGGGGTCGTCCTTTCGGTATCCGTTAAATTAGGATGGGAATCCTAAGTAACGGACGATCGACTGTCAACCAGTCAGGGGCTCGTTTCAGCAATCCGCTATGACGGACGACTCTAGCGTAGGGACGGAGGGTCGCGCTGGCCTCTTCCGGGTGCCCACGAACCGCTCGCGCCGCGGCGCACCCGGCCGTACGCTCGCCCGTGGAGGGGACCTTGGCCGACCCGACACCTCGCAACGTCCCGGAGCTGTTCCTAGACCGGGTGGGCCGGACCCCGGACGCCGAGGCGTTCCGGTATCCGGACGCCGGCGGGTGGCGCTCGCTCACCTGGCACGAGACCGAGGCGCGCGTGCGCGCGCTGGCGGGGGGGCTTCGCGCCCTCGGCCTGCCGGCGGAGCAGCCCTGCGCGATCCTGGCCTCGACCCGGATCGAGTGGATCCTGGCGGACTTCGGGATCCTGTTCGCCGGCGGCGCGACGAGCACCATCTACCCGTCGTCGCACCGCGGAGGAGTGCGCCTTCATCCTGTCCGACTCCGGCGCGGCGGTCGCGTTCGTCGAGAACGACGAGCAGGTCCGGAAGCTGGCGGCGCACCGCGCCGAGCTCCCCGCGCTCCGGCACGTCGTCGTCTTCGACGGGGAGCGGCACCGCCGACGGCTGGGTCCGGACCCTGACGGCGCTCGAGGCGGAGGGCCGGGCCTGGGACGCGGCCCACCCGGGCGCGTTCGAGGAGCGCGCCGCCGAGATCCGCACCGACGCCGCTCGCGACGCTCATCTACACCTCCGGCACGACCGGGCGCCCGAAGGGCGTCGAGCTCACGCACCGGGCGTGGCTGACGCAGTCGAGGCGATCGACGACTCCGGGTTCCTCGAAGCACCCGAACGCCTTCCAGTTCTTCTGGCTCCCCCTCGCCCACGTCTTCGGGAAGATGATCGGGACCGCCCAGCTGCGGATCGGCTTCCCGACCGCGGTGGACGGGCGCGTCGACAAGATCGTCGAGAACCTCGCCGCGATCCGGCCGACCTTCGTCTGCGCGGTCCCCCGGATCTTCGAGAAGGTCCACGCGAAGGTGCTCGCGAACGCCCGGGAGGGCGGGCCGGTGAAGGCGAACGATCTTCCGGTGGGCGCTCGGGGTGGGCCTCGAGGCCTCGCGCCTCGAGCGCGCCGGGAAGAGCCCGGGGCCGGTGCTCGCGGCGCAGCGCGCCCTCGCCGATCGCCTCGTGTTCCAGAAGGTGCGGGCGCTCTTCGGCGGACGCCTCGAGTTCTTCGTCTCGGGCTCGGCGCCGCTCTCGACGGACATCGCGGAGTTCTTCGATGCCCTCGGCGTGCGGATCCTGCGAGGGCTACGGGCTGACCGAGTCCTCCGCCGCCACCCACGCGAACCTGCCCTGGGCGCGGCGCCTCGGCACGGTGGGGACGCCGTTCGCCGGGGTCGAGACGCGGATCGCGCCGGACGGCGAGATCCTCATGCGCGGCCCGTGGATCATGCGCGGGTACCGCGGGCTGCCGGAGCAGACGCGCGGAGGCGCTCGATGCGGAAGGGTGCCTCCACACCGGCGACGTCGGCACCGTGGACGCCGACGGGTACCTCACCATCACCGACCGCAAGAAGGACCTCATCAAGACGTCGGGCGGCAAGTACGTCGCGCCGACGGAGCTCGAGTCGAAGCTCAAGGCGCTCTCGCCGTGGATCGCCCAGGCGCTCGTGCACGGGGACCGGCGCAACTTCGTGACCGCCCTCGTCACCCTCGATCCCGAGGCGATTGGGAAGTGGGCGGCGGGGAACGGGCTCGCCGGGAAGCCGGTGGCGGAGCTCGCCCGCGAGCCGATGGTGCGGGCGCTCCTCCAGAAGGACTTCGACACGCTCAACGCGGCCCTGCCGCGGTTCGCGACCGTGAAGAAGTTCGCGATCCTGCCGCGGGAGTTCCTCGAGGCGGAGGGCGAGGTGACCGCCTCGCAGAAGCTGAAGCGCAAGCTCATCGAGGAGCGCTACCGGGCGGTGATCGACGCGCTCTACCCCGACCCGGCGGCGTGATGGGGGCGTCGCGACCGCGCGACCGCGCCCGACCGGACCACGCGCGATTCGAGTCGCGCTGCGCTTCGGCCCTCCCGGTCAGATCCCGTGGCCGAGCTGGATCGTGAACGTGGGGGCCTCCGAGGCGAGCGGGAACAGGATCCCGGCGGCGAGCGACGCGGATTCGCCGAGCGCCACCTTCACCGTCGGCCCCGCAGCGTACGAAGCCGCGTGCGCGGAGGCCATCGTGACGACCTCGCCGAGAACGCGCCAGCGCGTGCCCACCGCGAGCGCCCCCGATACGCCTCCGTGCGCGTGAGGAGTGAACGTCGCGACGCGCGTTGCCAGGCTGGCACCGGCGCGGAGCGTCACCCACCCCAACCTCCGGATCGCGCCGAGGCCGAACCCCACCTCGGAGGCGGAGGGGTCGTGCGAGCCGCCGAAGAGGTCTGCAGACGCCGCGAACCCGGTCCGCCCGGGCTCCGGCGCGCGCAGCAGGAACTTGAGGGAGGCCCCGGGAGCGTCGAGCGCCGAGCCGTTCGTTCCGAGACCGACATCCGTCGTGAGGCCCACCCGCTCGCCGAGCGCGACGGCGAGCTGCAAGCGGGGGGACGCAGCGAAACCGCTCGCGCGCATGGCCGGATCCGCGACGGGTGCGACCGCGACGGAGAGGGTGAGGTCGCGACCGCCGGGCGGGAGCGCGTCGCACAGGAACATCGCCTCCGCGATCGTCTCGGCCGGCGGCGCGTTCGCGGACGTGCTCGAGGGGGCCACCGCGCCGGCGACGAGGACGGCGAGGAGCGCGCGTCGACGCACGCGAGCGCACGAGGTGATGTTGCGAATCAGTATCAGCATGTCGCAGACGATACACGGTCTCACTCCGGACCCTCAACGGACCGTGTGTGCGAGAGACGTGATCTCAGATCAAGAGACGGCCCGGTGCGAGCGCTGTCGGGGGTGGCGGCACCGGGCGGCGCCGCCACGTGGGGCCGTGAATCAGCTCCCCGGCTTCGACGCGTCGTCCACCAGCGCCGCCTTGAGGCGCGCGAGAGAGGCCTGCGCCTCCGAGAGGAACCGCAGATCGTCGACCCCCGAGCGCGCGGCGCGGGAGAGCGTCTGCTCGTACGCGGTGATCGCCTTTGCGGCCAGGACGCGGACGCGCCTGCGCAGCTCGGACCGGTACGCCGACGCGTGCTCCTCGTCGAGCTCGGGCGGGAGCGGCGCGTCGAGGAGCTGAGACCGGAGCTCGTCGTACAGCTCGCCGATCCGGAACCCCGACGCGACCGCCCAGCGGTCGTTCCCCATCCGGATCGCGCGCAGGTAATGGCCCTGCGCCGAGAGCAGCATCTCGGCCTTCTGCTCGAGGTCTCGCTGGAGGACGGCGTCGTCGCCCTTCGACGGGTCGAGCGGCAGCGCGCGGAACCACTCCCGGTAGACCTCGCCGAGGTAGTACTGCGCCTGCGCCGCGTAGTGCTCGTCGAGCCGCTCCTCGTCGCTCGCCGCCCGATACGTCGAGACCGCGAGCCGCAGGCTCTTCTCCGCCTCCTCCGCCTTGCCGTCCTCGAGCTCGACGATCCCGCGCTGCGCGAAGGCGCGGACCCGGTCGCCGGCGGAGAGCCCTTCGCGCGCCGCGAGCCGATCGAGGGTCGCCCGCGCGTCGCCGAGCTCGTGCAGGTGGTACTGGCACTCCGCGATCCGGAACGACGCCTCGATCGCGTCGGGGCCTTCGTACTTCTGCTCGAGGATGCGGAACCGCTCGAGCGCCAGTCGCCACTCGTCGATCCGCTCGAAGGCGAGCCCCGCGTTGAAGAGCGCGGCGGGCTCGTGGCGCGAGCTGGGGAACAGGTCGGCGAGGCGCGAGAACGCGGCTGCGGCTCGGGCGTATTCACCCGAGCCGAAGGCGGCGGTGCCGATCGCGAAGAGCTCCGCGTCGTTCTTCCCCTCGAGCTCCAGGTCGATCCGGGAGACCTTCACCTCGTCCGGCGGGAACTCGATCTTCGGCGCCGCGGTCCCCGCCTGCTGCGGGTCGACCCCCGCGACTCCGGGAGTGGCGGGCGCCGGTCCGGTGCGCTGTGCGGTCGCACACGCGGAGGCGAGGACGGCGAGGACGAGGGTGGAGCGCAGGCTCAAGCTCTCAACCCCCGAGGTCCGGCGGGGAGGGCGGCGGCCCCGCGGGATCTGCGAGGAGCTTCAGCTCCACCGTTCGCGTCCGCGGCCCGTCGAACTCGCAGAGGTAGATCCCCTGCCAGGTCCCGAGGACGAGGTCCCCCTTCTCGACGATGATCGTGGCCGAGCTGCCGACGAGCGACGCCTTCACGTGCGCGTCGCTGTTCCCCTCGGCGTGCCGGTAGGCGCCCTGGGCGGGGCGCGCCGGGATCGCGTTCTCGAGGGCGAGGAGCAGGTCCCGCTGAACGTCGGGGTCCGCGTTCTCCTGGATCGTCACCCCGGCGGTCGTGTGGGGGACGAAGACCACCAGCACCCCGTCGCGCGCCCGGGCGGTCCGGAGCGCGGCGCGCACCTCGGCGGTGACGTCCACGAGCGCGTGGGCGGCCGGGGTCCGGACGTGGAGCGGAGCGAGGCGCATCGCCTCACGTTCTACAGCCGCTCGCAGAGCCTGGCGAGCCCCGCGAGGTCGTGGACGTCGGTCTCGAGGCGCGGGACGACGACCCGCGGCGCGTCGACCGCCCGGAAGAGCCGGTCGAGCGCCCCGCGCTCCGCGGCGGCGAGGGCCTGGTGCTCCGCGAGCGTCGTCGCGAGCCGCTCGCCGAGCCCGGCGTCCCGCGCGCCCGCGCCGCCGAGCGCGCGGGCGAGCGCCCGTCCGTCCGGCAGCGGACCGCCCGGCCAGAGGTCCGGCGTCACGCGGTTCGCGACGACCCCCGCGATGGGCATCGACTCCGCGTGCAGCCGCTCGTGGAACGCCAGGACCTCGTCGATCGCGACCGGGCTCGGGCTCGTCACGAGGACGAAGCCGACCTCGGGCCGCCCGAGGAGCGCGTGGACCTCCGCGGCCCGATCCTTGAACCCGTCGTACATGCCCTGGAACGACTGGAGGAAGTCGCCGAGATCCGCGAGCACCGCCTGCCCGGTGAAGCGCGCGAGCGTCTTCGCGATGTACCCGCCGCCGAGCTGGGCGAGGCGCAGCCCGATCTTCCCCGCCGCCGCCGCCGGGGCGAGGAGGGAGCGGGCGGTGTCGTTCCCGAGGAAGTCGAGGATCCGGTCCGGCGCGTCGAGGAAGTCGAGGGCGTGGGCGGTCGGTGGCGTGTCGAGCACCACCATGTCGTAGTCCCGGTCCGTGGCGAGCTCGTACAGCTTCTCCATCGCCATGTACTCCTGGGAGCCGGCGAGCGCGGAGGACATCTGCTGGTAGAGCCGGTTCTTCAGGATCCGCTCGCGGCGCGCGGCGTCCGGGGCGTGGCGCGTGACGAGGTCGTCCCAGGTGCGCTTCACGTCGAGCATCATCGCGAACAGCGCGCCCTTCGGGCGGAGCCCCGCCTCCGAGAACTTGTGCTCGGGGACCCGCGACTCGACGTTGCCGAGGGTCGAGAGCCCGAGGGCGTTCGCGAGGCGGCGGGCCGGATCGATGGTGCAGACGAGGACCCGGGCGCCGTCGACGGCGCGCGCCGAGGCCGAGCGCCGCCGCGACGGTCGTCTTCCCGACGCCGCCCGGGCCGACGCACACCGCGATCCGCCGCCCGGCGAGGCTGGCGCGCACGCCGTGCGCGGAGGCGGCCCCGGCGCGAGCCCCCGCCTCCTCGCCGCGCGCCCTCGAGCTCATGCGCCGCCTCCCGCCGCGATCGCCGCGGCGACGGCCTCGACCGCGGGGAGGCCCCACTGCGGATGGGGGAAGAGCGGGATGACCGTCGCGGGCAGGTCGAGGGCCGCCCGCGCGCGCTCGAGGTAGCGCGCCGCCTGCTCCGCCCGGATCGCCTGCAGCCGCGCCGGCCCGGGCGGCCGGCCCGAGGGGCGGCCCGGCCGCGGCGAGGGCGGCGAGCCGCGCCGCCTCCTCGGCGGTGAAGCGCGCCGGGGGCATCGCGTTCACGAAGAGCGCGCCGCGGTGGATCCCGAGCACTCCGCGCACCTGCGCGTCGAGCTCGATCGCCTCGTTCACCGGCATCTCCTCCGGGAGCGTCACGATGGCGAGGGAGGTGCGCGCCGGATCGACGAGGAGCGCCTCCATCCACTCGGCGTCGTGCCGCAGCGGGCCGCCCGGGACCGTGTCCACGAGCGCCGACGGGACGCGCAGGAGCTGCACGGCGTGGCCGGTGGCCGGCGCGTCCACCACCACGAGGTCCCAGCGCGGCCGGCCGCGCTCCTCCGCCTTCGCCTCGTGGAGGATCTTGCCGAGCATCACGAGCTCGGCGAGCGACGGCACGACGCGGAGGAAGTACCGGACGAGCCGGTTCTCGAAGACCGCGTCGTAGATGGTGCGGAACCGCAGGACCATGACGCCGTACTCGCGCATGGCGTCGTGCGGCGTCACGTTGACGGTGGAGAGGCCGGGGAGGACCTCCCGGGTCACGCCGCCGGAGGGCGGCGCCCCGAGCAGCGGCGCGATCCGCTCCTGGGCGTTCACCTCGCAGACGAGCACCCGCTTCCCCGCGCGGACGGCGAGGAGGGCGAGCGCGGCCGACACGGTCGACTTCCCCACGCCGCCCTTCCCGGTCACGATCACGAGGCGGCGATCGAGAAGGGTCGGACTGGGCACCAGGCTTGACAAGCTAACGAGGGGAGGGGGACAAGTCCACCATGCCGTTCGACGGAATCCTCGGGAATCCGCTGCTCCGGAAGGCGCTCCAGGCGGGCGAGGAGCGGGTCGGGAAGGTGGTCGGGAAGCTCCTCGCGAGCGAGGGCGTCGCGACCGGGGTGCAGACCCTCATCACCGGTGCGGTCCAGGCGCGCGCGACGCTCGAGCGCGGCGTCGCGCAGGCGCTCCACGCGGCGAACCTGCCCTCGCGGGACGACGTGGCGGCGCTCCGGCGGAAGCTCGACGAGCTCGAGGCGATGCTCGACGGCCTCGCCGAGAAGGTGGACGCAGCGGGCGCGGCGGCAAGGGCCGCGGCGACGGGGGCGAGTAGCGAGCCCCGATGCGCCGGATCGCCTTCATCAACGAGAAGGGCGGCACCTGCAAGACGACGCTGTGCGTGAACGTGGCGGCCCGGCTCGCCGCGCGCGGGCGCCGCGTCCTCCTCGCCGACCTCGACACCCAGGGGCACGCCGGGAAGTCGCTCGGGATCGACGTGCGCCGGCTCCAGCCCACCGTCCACGAGTGGCTCCTCGGGACCGCCGCGTTCGCGGCGGTGGTGCGCCCCACCGCGATCCCGGGCCTCGACCTCCTCCCCGCGAACAAGGACCTCGCCGCCTGGCCGACCCTGGCGGGGCGCCGAGCGGGACGGCGCCCTGCGCCGTCGGCTCGACGAGCTCCCCGCGGGCGCCTACGACCTCGTGCTCGTCGACTCGCCGCCCTCGCGCTCGCTCGTCACCGACAACATCCTCGTCGCGGCGGGCGAGATCGTCATCCCGGTGGCGCTCACCTACCTCGCCCTCGACGGCTGCGCGGAGATCCTGGAGAGCCTCGATCGGCTCCGGGCCGAGCGCGGCGCCGCTCCCGCCCTCACGCTCGTCGTCGCGACCCTCTACCGGAAGACCCAGCTCGCCGACGAGATCCTGGCGAAGCTGCGGGCCCGCCTCGGCGACGCGGTCTCGCCGACGGTGCTCGGCTGGTCGGTCAAGGTGGACGAGGCCCAGAGCCACGGGCGCACCGTCTTCGAGTGGGCGCCGCGCTCGACCGGCGCGCGGGCGCTCGCGGCGATCGCCGACGAGATCGATCGTCGTCTGCCCGTGACGGCGGACGTGGCACGAGCGCCGGACCCGGAAGGGACGAGGCGCGCGACGGCGGGGACGCGCGGCGAGGACGCGGCCGTAGGGACGCGGGCCCGCGCGGACGCGCGCGGGTCTGAGTGACTTACCGCGTGGGCGGACGGGGCACGCGCCGCCGTCGTTCGGACGTCACCGAGTGTCGCGGGCGTTCCGCCGCTCGGGCTCGCGCCCGAAGGCGCGAGCCCTCGGCGTCTATCTTCGACAGCTCGTCGAGCTTCTTCTCGAGCCCCTCGATCCGGCGCGAGAGGTCGTCGAGCGAGCGCTTCACCTCGCCCAGGTTCGACATCCCCTCCATCGCCGCGCGGACGCGCTCGTCCACCTTGCGCTGGAGCGCCGAGACGACCTCCTGCGAGGTCTGCACGAGCTCCTTCGCGCGATCGCCGGTCTGCTGCCCGGTCTGGATGAAGCTCTGCACGCGCTGCGTCGCCGCGGCGCGCACCGCCTCGACCCGCCCGCGGAGCTCGGCGCCGGTGCCCTCGACGAGCCGCTGCGCGACCTCGCCGCCCTGGCGGATGAGGCCGAGCAGGGTCTCGAGCCCCACCTTCGAGGTCTTCTTCTCCTCCTCGAAGATGATCTGCGCGAGCGTGACGGACGTGAGGTCCTCCTTCGTCCGGTTGTCGATGATCTTCACCTCGGCCCCCGCCTTGATCATGGCGGCGATCTCCTCGAGCGTGACGTACCGGGACTCCACGGTGTCGTAGAGCTTCCGGTTCGTGTAGCGCTTGATGACCTTGGGCTCACGGTCGCCCGGAGTCTCGGCGGGAGCTGGCGTGCGTTCTTCGTTCATTCGAGGCCGTCCAGAGCGATAAGTGCCCGCAATCTCGGGCATTGTTCTGTCGATGGCGCTTGGTGTCAAGCTGCGTGCGGAGTAGACTCGGTCGGTAGCCCTGGGCGACATGATCGTCATCTGCACGAAATGTCAGGCGAAGTTCCGGGTGGCCGACGAGAAGATCGGCCCGCGCGGGGCGAAGGTCCGCTGCTCGCGCTGCCAGACCGTCTTCCTCGTCCACCCCGAGCTCGGGACCCTGCCGGTCGCCGACGGCGCGGCCCCCGCGAAGACGGGCAGCCTCGCCCTCGAGCTGTCCTCCGGCGCGGTCCGGGCCCCGAAGCGCGAGATCTCGACCTCCGCCGGCCTGCCGCCCCCGCGCAACGCCGCGACGGGGGTGCCGAACGCCGCCGTCCGCCCGCCGGCGCACGATCGGTTCGCGGACGCCGATCCCTTCGCCGCCCCGCCCGCCGCGACCGATCCCTTCGCGGCGGCGCCCCCGCCCGCGGCGGATCCCTTCGCAGCGCCGGCGGGCGATCCGTTCGGCGCCGCGGGCGCCCCCGCGAGCGACTTCGGCGATCCCTTCGCCGCGTCCACCGCTTCGCGCTCGACGCTCCCGGTCACCGATCTGTCGGATCCTCACGGTGGGCGCGCGGGGCCCCTCCACGCCGCCGCCGCTTCCGGTCGGGCCGCCGGCGCCGGCGGCCGATCCCTTCGCGACCGCGGACGACGGCGGCCTCGCCCTGGAGGGCGTCGCGCCGCCCGTCCCGGAGCCGGATCCCTTCGGCGCGGACCCGTTCGCGTCGGCGGACCCCTTCGCGGCCGCGGCGCCACCAGCGGCCGCGCCGCCCGACGTCGGGACGCCGCCCGAGGACGACGGAGGGCTCGCGCTCGAGGATCGCCTCACGCCTCCTCCGCTGGCGGTCGCGGCCCCTGCCGATGCGCCGCTCGAGACCGCCCTCGAGACCGGCGAGCACGGCGCCCCGGGCCCGTCGGCCATCCCTTCGTCCTCGAGACCGGTGAGCACGCCGCGCCGAGCGCGGCCCCCGATCCCTTCGCGGGCTTCTCCGTCGCAGCCTCCGCCGGCGCGGGCGAGCCCTATGACCCCGGCGCGTTCGACTTCGGCGCGGACGGGGGAAGCCTCGAGCCCGGCCCTGCCGCCGGCGCGGAGGTCCACCCCGCGCCCGCCGCGCCGTCGCCCGGAGCGCAGGCCGTCCCCGAGCCCCGCGGAGCGTCCGCCGCGGCCGGCCCCGCGTCGCCCGCCGCCGTCCCTCCGCCGGCGCTCGGCGCCGTGCCGCAGGTCCCGGAGCGGATCCCCGGCGCGCGCACCTCGCGCCTGCGCGCCGTCGCGGTGAACGCGGTCGCCCTCGTCGCGCTCCTCGTCGTCGCCCTCGCCATCTGGGCGGTCTGGCGGACCGACGGCCCCTTCGAGGCGAGCGCCCTCCGCCCGTCCGCGATCCTGGCCGCCCTCGGGCGCAGCGGCGCGGCGGCGGGGCCGTGGTCGGCCCAGGAGGTCCGCAGCGGCGTGTACGAGCGCGCGCGCGGCGCTCCGCTCCTCTTCGTCCGGGGGCGCGTGGTCTCGCGGGCGCCCGCGCCCGTCCGCGCGGTGAGGGTGGCCGTGGCGGTGATGCGGGGTGGGTTGGTGCTCGCCCGCGGAGAGGTGCTCGCCGGCGCGGTCCCGACCGCCGAGGAGCTCTACGGCGCCGCCGACGAGAAGGCGCT
This sequence comes from uncultured delta proteobacterium, assembly GCA_963739565.1. GTDB lineage: Bacteria > Myxococcota > Myxococcia > Myxococcales > Anaeromyxobacteraceae > Anaeromyxobacter. The sequence continues at coordinate 43,419 of CAVUBF010000006.1, forward strand.
CGCCGCCGTCGCGACGGCCGCGTCGGCCCGGGCTCCTGCCGAGGTCCGCCCGGGCGACTCCGTCCCGTTCCTCGTCGCGGTCGGCGACGCACCCCCGGACCTCGAGGGCGCCTCGCTCCGGATCGACGTCGCCCCCGCGGGAGGCGGCGCGCCGTGAGCGGGGCTCCGGCCGGGGACCATCCCGGTCCGGCGGCGGCGCTCGCCCTCGCGCGGCGGCTCGCGGCGTTCGAGGAGGGCGAGCTTCGCGTCCGCGCGGCGGCCCGGCACCTCGCCGCGATCGGACCCGCCGACGTCGTCGCGCTCCTCGCCGGACTCGTCCGCGCCTCCGCCGGCGCCGAGGCCCGCGTCGCCCTCGCGGCGGTGGGCCAGGCCCTCGGGGACCCCGGCGACGCGCTCCCGTACGCGTGGCTCGCCGACGTCTACGCGGAGGCGACGGAGCGCGGCGCGACGGAGGTGGCGGCGCTCCTCGTCGCCCCTGGGCCGCAGCGCGCCTACCAGGAGCCGCGCGACAAGGCGGACGCGCGCCTCGCCCACCTCACCCTCGGTCACAAGAAGGCGGTGGCGCGGGCGCAGCGCGACCCGGACCTCCTCGCCCGGCTCGCGGCGGAGGGGGACCCGGTGGTGGTGCGCGAGCTCCTGCGCAACGCGCAGCTCACCGAGCCCTTCGTGGTCCGGATCGCGTCGCGCCGCCCGTGCCGGCCGCAGACGCTCCGGTGCATCTTCGAGTCGCGACGGTGGCGGACCCGCACCGCGGTCGCGCTGGCGCTGGTGCGGAACCCCTACGTCGAGACCGATCTCGCGCTGAAGCTCCTGCACGGGATCGGCACGGCCGACCTCCGGGAGATCGCCCGCGACGGCGTGCTCCACCCCCTCGTGCGGGCGGTGGCGGCGCGGATCGCGGGCGAGCGCTCGGCGTGACGGTCAGGAGCGGCGGGTCGCCGGCGGTCCGGAGCCGCCCGCGCCGTCGGCGGGCGGATCGTCGTCGCGGAACCCGCGGCGCCGCCGGACGAAGCGGCCGATGGCGTCGCCGACCCGCGGGACGTAGATCCCGCCGAAGACGAGCAGCGTGATGAACGCGGCGACGGCGAGGTCGTTCAGCGACGGCATGCGCGGGCTAGGATAGCGGGAGGAGGCGGGGATGGCGAGGCGCGAGGCGGAGGCCGGTGCCGGTTCCGGGCGGGGAGAGGCGTCCGCCCGGGCGCCGCGGGCCGACAAGCGTGCGCTGGTGCTCGGTCACCGCGGGGCGAGCGCCGAGGCCCCGGAGAACACCCTCGCCGCCTTCAGGCTGGCGATGGCGCAGGGCGCCGACGGGGTCGAGCTCGACGTCTGGCGCTGCGGGAGCGGGGAGGTGGTCGTCGCCCACGACGAGGACCTCGTCCGGGTCGGCGGCAGCCCGCTCCGCGATCCCGGAAGCGACGCTCCGCGACCTCCGCGCCGTGGACGTCGGCGCCTGGAAGGGGGCGCGGTTCCGCGGCGAGCGGGTCCCGCTCCTCGCCGAGGTGCTCGAGGCGCTGCCGGACGCGGTCGTGAACGTGGAGCTGAAGGGGCGCCGCGGCCACGACCTCGAGCTCGCCCGGGCGGCGGCGGAGGTGATCTGGCGCGCCCGCGCCGGCGCGCGGGTGGTCGTGTCGTCCTTCGACTGGCGGCTCGTGGCGGCGTTCCGCCTCGCCTCCCCGGACGTCGCGACGGGGCTGCTCTTCGACGGGACCCGCGCCTGGAACCTGCGGGTCTGGGCGGGCGTCCTCTCCCTCCGCCCTGCCGCCCTCCACCCCGAGCTCCCCCTCGCCAGCGACGCGCGGGTGCGCGACTGGACCGGACGCGGGCTCGCCGTGAACGTCTGGACGGTGGACGATCCCGCCGAGGCAGCCCGCCTCTCGCGCGCGGGCGCCGCGTCGGTGATCACGAACGTGCCGGCGAGGATCCGCGGCGCCGTGGCGCGCTGACGGGGCGTCGCGCCCCGGGCCCTACCACTCCCAGCCGAGCTTCGCCGCGCCGCCGAAGGTGGACGCGAGCTTCACGTCCTCGTAGCCGCTCGACTTCGGCGAGGCGCCGCCGAAGTAGGTCGCCTCGAGGCCGAGGGCGACGGAGTAGGCGGTGAACCGCACGCCGGCCGTCGTCCGGTAGAGGCCGGCCTTGTACGTGGGGAACGCCGCCTGCGTGCTCGAGAGGTCCGTCGGGCTCGCCGCCGCGGGGATGGCGCCGCCGCGCGCCGGCGCGAAGTCGAGGCGGTCCGAGCCCGCCGAGATCCAGGTGAACCGCGCCGCGAGGTACGGCGTGAGGCTCGTCACCCCGAGGATGGCCCAGCGCTTGGAGACCATGAGGTCGACTTCGGTCGCGGAGAGGTTCCACTCCGGGACGCCGAACAGGCGCGTGTACGCGCCGCGGACCGCGAAGTCGGGGACGTACTCGAACCCCTCGTTGATGGCCCACTTGGCCTCGCCCTGCGCCGCGTAGGCGTTCGAGGTGGCCAGGTAGATGAGGCGGCCGCCGACCTCGATGGACCAGGGGAACGCCTTCCGGACGTGGATCGACGGCATGAAGAGCTGCGTCGGCTCCGTCGACTCGGTGGGCCACACCTGGTTCGTGTAGCCGGTGGTCGTGACGCCGACGGGGTCCGAGTGGACCTGCATCGAGGCGACCTCGAGGTCGATCGCGAAGCCGGAGTGCCCGGTGGTGGAGGCGGGATGGAGGATCGCCGACGAGAGCGCCATCCCGAGCTCGGTCGAGAGGATCGCGAACCGCTGGCGGGCCCCGTTCGCGAGCGCCTGCATCTGCGCCGGATCCGGGGTGACCACGCCTTGCTGCTGGTGCGATCGCCGTCCACACCTGCGGGTCCGGAGCCCCGAGGCGCGTCAGGTCGACGTCGAGCGGCTCCGCGCGCGCGGCGGGGGCCGCGGCGACGGCGAGGACGGCGGCGGCGAGCAGCGCCAGGCGACGCATCGAACCTCCGGGGGAAGCGACCCTCGGAGGTTACTGCCCGGATTTCCCGGGTGTCAATTTCGGACGACCGGGGATCCGGCCTGACCGGCTGGACTTTCGGTCGCTTCGCCCTCCGTCCGGGATCAGGCCGCGGAACCGGGACCGACGTAAGGTGCGTCCGTGTCCGACCTCCTGGCGGCCCGGTGGCTCTTCGGCCTCTCGCTCGTGTTCCACATCGTGTTCGCGGCGGTCGGCGTCGCGATGCCGCTGCTCATGGTGCTCGCGGAGTGGCGCTGGCGCCGGACCGGCGCGGCGGTGCACCTCGAGCTCGCGCGGCGCTGGGCGAAGGGCGCCGCGATCCTCTTCGCGGTGGGAGCGGTCTCCGGGACCGTCATCTCCTTCGAGCTCGGGCTCCTCTGGCCGCGGTTCATGGAGTTCGCCGGGCCCATCATCGGGATGCCCTTCTCCCTCGAGGGCTTCGCGTTCTTCGCCGAGGCGATCTTCCTCGGCATCTACCTGTACGGCTGGGGCCGGGTCGGTCCCCGGCTGCACCTCGCGAGCGGCGTGGTCGTCGCCGCCGCCGGCGCGGCGTCCGCCTTCTTCGTCACCCTCGCCAACGCCTGGATGAACGTCCCCGCGGGGTTCGAGCTGCAGGGCGGCGCCGCCACGGACGTGTCGCCCTTCGTCGCGATGTTCCCTCCCGGCTGGGCGCACGAGGTCCTCCACGTCGTCCTCTCGACCTACGTCGCCACCGGGTTCGCGGTGGCCGGGATCCACGCCGCGCGGCTGCTCCGCCGCCCCGCGCTCCGCCCTCGACCGATCCGCGCTCGAACCTCGCGCTCCTCGTGGGCGGCGTCGCCGCCCTCCTGCAGCCGATCTCCGGCGACTTCTCGGCGCGGGAGGTCGCGCGCACCCAGCCGGCGAAGCTCGCGGCGCTGGAGGGCCAGTTCCGGACCGAGCGCGGCGCGCCGCTCCGGATCGGCGGGCTCCCCGATCCCGCCGCCGCGGGAGACCCGCTACGCCCTGGAGATCCCGCGCGGCCTCTCGCTCCTCGCCTTCCACGATCCCGACGCGGAGGTGAAGGGGCTCGAGGCGTTCCCGCGGGAGGTCTGGCCGCCGACGACCGGCACGTCCACCTCGCCTTCCAGGTGATGGTCGGGCTCGGCTCGCTCCTCGCCGCGCTGTCGCTCGCGCGCCGCGGTCCTCGCGCTCCGGCGCAGGGGGTGGCCGCGCCCGTTCCTCCGCGCCGTCGCGATCGCCGGGCCGGCCGGGTTCGTCGCGCTCGAGGCGGGTTGGCTCGTGACCGAGTGGGGGCGCCAGCCGTTCACCGTGCACGGCGTCATGACCGACGGCCGCGTCGGTGACGCCGGTGGGCCGCCTCGCCGTGCCGCTCGTCGTGTTCGCCGGCGTGTACGTGTTCCTCGGAGCCGTGACGGCGATCCTCCTCTGGCGCCAGATCGCGGCGACGCCCTCGGCCGAGCGCCGACGGCGAGGGGGAGACGCCGTGACCCCGCGGACCTCCTCGGCGGCGTCATCCTCGCCGCGCTCGTCCTGTACGCGCTCCTCGGCGGGGCGGACTTCGGCGGCGGCGATCTGGGACCTCCTCGCGTCGGGGCCGCGCAAGGACGAGCAGCGGGGGCTCATCGAGCACGCCATCGGGCCAATCTGGGAGGCGAACCACGTCTGGCTCATCCTCGTGGTGGTGGTCCTCTTCACCGCGTTCCCTGCCGCCTTCGCCGCGATCTCCATCGCGCTCTTCGTCCCGCTCGTCGCTCCTCCTCCTCGGGATCGTCCTCCGCGGGGCCGCCTTCACCTTCCGCACCTACGTGAAGCCCGGCGACGCGCGCGCAGGCGCGCTGGGGGCTCGTCTTCTCCGGCTCCTCGGTGCTCGCCCCGCTCGTCCTCGGCGACGGTGGTCGGCGCCCTCGCCTCGGGGCGCCTGCGGGTCGCGGCGCGGGGGGCGGAGCCGTGGGCGTGGGTGGCCCCGTTCCCCCTCTCGGTCGGGCTCTTCGCCGCGGCGCTCTTCGCGTTCCTCTCCGCGAGCTACCTCGCGGTCGAGGCGGACGGGGCGCTCCGGGACGACTTCCGGCGGCGGGCCGTCGGCGCGGGGATCGCGGTCTTCCTGTGCGCGCTCCTCGCCGGCGCGCTCTCCTGGCGCGACGCGCCGCTCGTCTTCTCGGGGCTCGTCCGGCGACCCTGGTCGCATCCCGCTCCACCTCGCGACGGCGACGTCGGCGCTCGCCGCCTTCGGGCTCCTCGTCGCCGGACGCGTCCGGGGCGGACGCGCCGCAGCGGTGGTGCAGGTGGCGCTCATCGTGGTGGGGTGGGGCGCGTCGCAGTACCCGTACCTCGTGGTCCCCGACGTCACGCTCGCCTCGGCGAGCGCGCCGCGGGCGACCCAGGTCGCGCTGCTCTGGGCGCTCGCGGCGGGCGCGGTGCTCCTGTTCCCCTCGCTCTACGTGCTGTTCCGCGTCTTCAAGGGCGAGCGGCCGTTCTCGGTGGTCGACCGGAGCTGACGGAACATCGCCCGGACGGGGCGAGGGCGCGCTACGCTCCCGGGCGAACCCACTCCCCGAGGTCCGCCCCATGCGCCGCGCCCTGGTCCTGTGCCTCCTCGCCGCCCCCTTCCTCCCCGGCTGCGCCTGCCCGACGGTCGCGTCGGGCCACCGCGGCATCGTCTTCAAGACCTTCGGCGGCGGCACGAGCAAGGAGCTGCTCGGCGAGGGGATGCACGTGATGCCGGTCTGGAACCACGTCATCCCGTACGACACGCGGGTCCACGAGATGAAGGAGCAGCTCATCGTCCTCACCTCGAACGGCCTCACGCTGCGCGTCGACGCGAGCGTCCGGTACCGGCCGAAGGTGGACGAGCTGTTCGAGCTGCAGACCCAGATCGGCCCGGACTACGACCAGAAGGTGATCGGTCCGGTGGTCCGGTCCGAGGCGCGCAAGGTCTTCGGCCGCTACCAGCCCGAGGAGATCTACTCGACCAAGCGCGAGGAGATCGAGCGGCAGATCTACGAGGAGGTCCTGCGCGCCCTCGACGGGAAGCACGTCATCGTCGAGGCGGTCCTGGTGCGCGACGTGGACCTCCCCGAGGCGATCAAGACCGCCATCGGCGACAAGCTCGCCGAGGAGCAGCGCGCCCAGAAGATGAAGTTCACCCTCGACCGGGAGCGCCAGGAGGCGCAGCGCAAGCTCATCGAGGCGGAGGGCATCTCGAAGTACCAGACAATCGTCCGCCAGGGGCTCACGGCGGAGTACCTGCAGTTCAAGGGGATCGAGGCGACCGCCAAGCTCGCCGAGAGCCCGAACGCGAAGCTCGTGATCGTGGGGGCCGGGAAGGGTGGCCTCCCGGTCATCCTCAACGACAAGTGACGAAAGGGCCCCGGCGTCGCCGCCGGGGCCCAGTCCGCTCCAGCCGTCGAGGGATCTCGGGCTAGAAGCGGTACGCCGCGCCGAGCTCGAAGGCGGTCTGGGTCATCGTGGTCTCGTACGCCATCAGGCCAATCGTCGGGTCTGCGCCCGAGAGCTTCGCCTCGGGCGAGTACATGAACATGGCGTTCACGGCGAACTTGCCGATGTCGTAGCCCGCGCCGACCGTGAAGTGGTGCTCGGCGATCGCGGGGAACAGCGATGCGACTCGAAGGCGCTGTTCTTGTCCACCGGCGTCTTGCCGTAGTTGTAGCCCGCGCGGACGCGGAGCGCCTTCGAGCGCGGGAACTGGTACTCCGCGCCGACCTTGACGACGAACTGATCGCTCCAGTTCATGTTGAACCCGCCCGCGCCGGGAGGCGACGTGAACTTCGGCAGGTCCTTGCCCATCACGTCGGACCAGTTGAGCCACTGGCCGTCGAGGGCGAGGAGGAGGCCCGCCATCGGCCGGACCGCCGCGCCGAGGGTCGCGACCATCGGCTGGTCGAACGCGAGCTTCATGGTCTGGCCGCCGACCGTGAACTCGAAGTCCTGGAAGTTGCTCTTCGTCTCGTACGCGGCGCCAAGGGTCACGATCTCGAGGGGCTTGTAGGTGACGCCGACGGTCGCGCCGTAGCCGAAGGACCCCGCGTTGTCGAACTTGGTCTGACCGGCGGCCCCGTAGACGACGTCGAACCCCATCTGCGCGTACATGAGGTTCAGCGCGAGGCCGACCGAGAGCTGGTCGTTCACCTTGTACGAGGCGGCCGGCGCGATGCGGCCGTTCATGTACGACGTCTCGCGTCTTGCCGCCGTAAAGGCTCGTGGAGGTCTGCGGGTACTTGACGCCCATGCCGGCGGTGCCGAGCGCGGCGAAGCCGAGCGTGAGCTGGTCCTGGACGCGGTACACGCCGCCGAGGGTCGGGAGGAAGTCGGTCGGCGCGGTCCGAGGTCTGGCTCGCGGACGCCGGCGGGCCCCCATCGACCAGTCCACGGTGTACTTCACGGTCGGCATGAACGCCTGGCCGGCGAGGTCGAACCGCGGCGCCGACGGCGGCGAGGCCGGCCGGGTTCGAGACGATCGTGGTCGAGTCGAGCGGCGCCGCGACCGACGCGCCGCCCATCGAGTTCTGGACCGGCCCGAAGCCAATCATCCGCATGCCGTTGGTCGCATGGGCCGGCGTGGCGGCGAGGATCGCCGCACCCGCGAGCGTACCGAGGATCTTCTTCATATCGTGGTGCCCCTCCTGGGAGCGCGTCGCCCCGGGAGCGGGGCGCATGCGACGGATCGACTCACGTCCGGAGTGGAGGGGTCAATGGGCCAGATCGTCGCATATAGCAATATTGCTACTTTGACTTCTTCTGGCGCATCGCCTCGAGGGCCAGCTCCTGCGACCGGCGGTCGCCCGGATCCGCCTTGTGGGCGCGGCGGTAGGCCTCCTCCGCCTCGGCCCAGGCGCCCTGCGCGCGCGGAGGATCTCGCCGGTGAAGAAGTGGGCCCGGGCGCACCCCGGCTCGGTCCGGGCCACGTCGGCGAGCTCGCCGAGGGCGAGCCGGGCGTGCCGCTCCGGATCCACGAGGTAGCGCGCCCAGGCGAGGTGGGCGCGGGTGAGCGGCTTCGGCTCGATGTCGGCGGCGAACTGGAACTGCTCGAGGGCGCCGCGGGCGTTCCCCGCGGCGAGGCGCCGGAGCCCCTCCTGGTACTGCGAGCTGGCGTCGAGGAGCTCCGTCGAGATCCGGAACTGCTCGGCGGTGGAGGGGCGGCTCGCGCCGCGGGCGCGCTCCGCGGCGGCGGCGCGCCGCTTGCGCCAGATCGCCGCCTGGTCGGGATCGGCGAGGGCGCCGTACGCGCGGGCCCGGGCCGCGAGGAGGGCCTCCGCCTTCTCCTTCAGGTCGGGGGACCGGAACCGGAGCGGAGAGAACCGGTCCGCGAGCGTGAGGAAGGTCCGTCGCAGCTCCGTCCCCGGGACGTCCTCCCGGACGCCGAGGACGTCGAACGGGTCCTTCGAGCGGTGATCGAGGTACGCGGTCACGAGGGCGTCCCGGAGCTCGGGATCCTCCTCTTCCGCCTCGGCACCGGAGGTCGCGCTAGGGGTCGCGGTCGCGGCTCGCGGTCGGGGTCGCGGTCGCGGCTCGAGGTCGAGGTCGAGGTCGGGGTCGGGGTCGGGGTCGGGGTCGCGGGTCGGGGTCGAGGTCGGGGTCGAGGTCGAGGTCGGGGTCGGGGTCGCGGTCGCGGTCGCGGTCGCGGCGGGCGTTGCTCCGGCACCGCCTCCGCGAAGTCCACGATGCCGAGGGCGGCGAGGGCGAACAGCCGGCGCAGCACCTCCTCGACCTCGAGGCCGCTCTGCCGCGTCGCCTCGTCGAAGGTCGGGCGCCTGCGGAGGACCTGGGCGAGCCGCGCCTCCCTGGGCGAGAGCTTCAGCTCCGAGAGGGCGTGGGGCGGTCTCGGTACCAGGGCGAACCGCTGGTCGTCCTGGAACGCGAGCTGCGAGGCGATCACCTCGAACGGGACGAACGCGGCGCAGCCGGTGAGCACGAGCTGCGCCGGGTTCACCCGCAGCGCGAGCTCGGCGGGCTCGCTCTCGCCGGCGAGGCGCCAGGTCGCGTCGGCCCAGCGGAACGCGTCGAGGATCTTGAGCGCGAGGTTCGCCTGCATCGCCTTGTACAGCTCGAAGGGCTGGAGCCGCTTCCGCGCCACCAGCAGCTCGCCCATGCGCTGGCCGCTCTCCACCGACTCGCGCAGCGCCTCCTGGTACTGCTCCTCCGAGAGCTTCTTCCTCTCGACCAGGAACTTGCCGAGGGTCTCGTGGAGGAGGTTCGACCGGCACGCGACGGGCGAGCCGTCCTCGAAGGTGATCCGCTTCTCGAGGCCGCGCAGCTTCAGCTCGAGCGTGACCGTCCGCCCCTCGGCGAAGATCGCCTGGAGCAGGAGCGGGAGCGGGGTCGCGGTGATCGTCCCCTCGCGCGCCAGCGAGGTCGGCGGGCTCGAACAGCACGCCCCCGACTCTACCCCGGCGCGCGCCGCGCCGCGCGGGCCCCGGCCTCCTCGAGCGCCGCGAGCAGGTCGGCGGGATCCACCGGCTTCACGAAGTGGTGGAGGAACCCCGCCTCGCGGCTCCGGGCGCGGTCCTGGTCCTGCCCGTACCCGGTGACGCCCACCACGACGGGCGCCGCGGCCCCGAGGCGGCGCCGCAGCTGCGCGGCGACCTCCCAGCCGTCCATCACGGGGAGCCCGAGATCGAGGACGACGACGTCGGGGCGCGAGGCCACCGCCGCGGCGAGCGCCGCCGGCCCGTCGTGCGCCAGCTCCACCCGGTGCCCGTCCCGCGCGACCAGCTCGGCGAGGAGCGCCGCGGCGTCGACGTTGTCGTCCACGATGAGCACGCCGAGGGCGCGGTGGGTCCGCGGCCGCGGCACCGCGAGGGGCACGACCGGGACGCCGCCGGAGACGCCGGCCGGCGGGAGGAGCACGCGGAAGGTGGCCCCGCGCCCCGGGCCCTCGCTGCGCGCCTGCACGGTCCCGCCGTGCAGCGCGACGAGGCTCTTCACGAGCGCGAGGCCGATGCCGAGCCCGCCCTCGGCGCGGTCCGGCCCCCGCGGCCCCTGCACGAAGAGCTCGAAGATCCGGGGGAGGAGGTCGGGCGGGATCCCCTGGCCGTCGTCGGACACCTCGACGGCGACGCCCTCGCCCTCGCGACGCGCCGAGACCCGGACGTGGCCGCCCGGCGGCGTGTACCGGGCCGCGTTGGTGAGGAGGTTCGCCAGCACCTGCGCGAGCCGGACCGGGTCCGCGTCGACGTGGAGCCCGCGATCCACGTCGACCGACAGCCGGTGGCGCCGCTCCTCCAGGAGCGGGCTCACCATCTCCACCGCGCGCGAGACCACGCTCCAGACGTCGACCCGCTCGCGGTGGAGGCGGATCTTGGCGCGCGTCACCCGCGAGACGTCGAGGAGGTCGTCGACGAGCCGGACGAGGTGACCGACCTGCCGCGCGACGATCTCGTGCTCGCGCCCCCACCCGGTCCCGCGCTGGCGCAGGATGTGGAGCGCGGTGACGATGGGCGAGAGCGGGTTGCGCAGCTCGTGGCCGAGCATGGCGAGGAACTCGTCCTTCGCGCGGCTCGACGCCTCCGCCTCGCGCCGGGCCTCGGCGATCCGGGCGAGGTGGCGCTCCACCTCCTCGTGCCGCGCCTCGAGGAGCCGGGCGGAAGACGAGAGGGCGTCGCCGAGCAGGGCCACCTCCCGGATCCCGCAGGGCGCCACGGCCACCGGGCCCCCGGAGGCGAGGGCCTGCGCCGCGTCGGCGGCGGACCCCACCGCCCGGGCGAAGCGCCGGGACAGGAAGAACGCCACCGCGCCGGACAGCCCGAGGGAGGCGACGCCGGCGAGGGTGAGGAGCGCCGTGGATCGGCGGATCGGCTCGTCGAGGAGGTCGTTCGGGGCGACGACCGCCGCGGTCCAGCCGGTGAGGGGCGCGCGGGCGTAGCCGACGGAGGTTGCGAGCCCCTCGAACGCCTGATCCTGGAAGAGGCCGACCTGGGCGGCCCGGACCCGCGCCAGGAAGGAGGGCGTGGAGGCGCGCCCGACCCACAGCTCGGGGGCCCGGGTCCGCGCCACGATCGTGCCGCCCCGATCCACGACGGTCCGGGTCCACTCGATGTCCGCCGCGCCCACCGACAGGGTCCGGCCAATCTCGTCGGCGGACACCGCCGCGGTGAGGACGTACCGGATCGAGTCGCCCTCGAGCACCGGCGTCCGGAGGGCGAAGGCCCAGGTGACGCCGTCGCGGGCACGCACGAGCTCCCCCACGGTGGGGCGGCGGGTGCGGAGGACCTCCTCGAAGCTCACGGGGTCGACGGTGGTGCCGCCCGCGGCCGGGTCGCGGGTGTCCACGATGCGGTGCCCGTCGGGCGTGAAGAGGACGACCGCGATCCAGGAGGGCTGCGCCTCGTTCACGCGCACCGCCTCGCGGCGGAACCCCGCGAGGTCGCCGCGGGCGAGCTGCTCGGAGCGGGCGAGCGTCTCGAGGGCGCGGAGCGAGGCGGCGATCTCCCGGTCCAGGGTGCCGGCGAGGAGCTGCGCGCGCAGCACCAGCGCCGCCTCGGTCTCGGTCCGCTCCTCGCGGCCGCTCCGGTCGACGAGCAGCGCGCCGAACACCACCACCGGGAGGAGCGAGACGAACGCGAGCCCCAGGAGGTGCCACCGGAAGGCGAGCAGACGGGCAGGCCGTCGGGCGCTTGGCACCATCCGCCACCGTAGGGGGTGAGCGCAGGAAGGAGAACCCTCCGGGCGGGGCGCCGCGCCCCGGGCCTCAGGAGGCCGGGGTCGCGCCCGCGTCCGGGGCGGGTCCGGCACCGGCCGGCGGCGGCGCGCCCGCGGACGGCAGCCAGAGGGTCGCCACCGTCCCGCCGCGGTCCGGGAACTCGAGCTCGAGCGACCCGCCGTGCTGGGCGACGATCGCCCGCGACAGGGCGAGGCCGAGGCCGGTCCCCTCGCCGGCGGGCTTGGTCGTGAAGAACGGCTCGAGGACCCGCTCGCGCAGCTCGCGCGGGATCCCCGGACCGTCGTCCTCGATGGAGATGCCGCGGCGGCCGCCTTCGGCGCGCGCCCTGACGCGCACGCGTCCGCCCGGCGGCGTCACGTAGGCGGCGTTGAGGAGCAGGTTCAGGACCGCCTGGGCGATCTGCTTGCGATCGGCGAGGACCGAGGCGCCGGCGGCGGCCGGCTCCACCACCTCGTCCAGGCCGATCCCCCTCCCGCGCAGGGAGAGCGCGGCGAGGCGCGGCGCCTCTCGGGCGAGCTCGACGAGGGGCGTCGGGGTGGCGTCGACCGGCCGGGGGCTCGCGAGGTCGAGCAGCCGCCGCACCACGTCGCGGATCCGCTCGATCCCCTCGTCGAGGCTCGCGAGGTCCGCGGCGCGCTCGGCGGGATTGGCGTCCTCGCGCAGGAGCGTCACGCAGGCCTTGAGGCTCGCGAGCGGGTTGTTCACCTCGTGGGCGACGCCCGCGACCACCGCCCCCAGGGACGCGAGCCGGGCGCCGGCGAGCGCCTGCGCGCGGAGGCGCTCGCGCTCCTCGTGGTCGAGGCGGAGCCGGAGCATCATCCGGTTGAAGCGATCCGCGAGCGTCGCGATCTCGCGGCCGCCCCGGGGCGTCACCGGCGCGATCGGCGCCGAGGGATCGAACCGGTCCGCGACCGCGACGAGCTCGTCCACCGGGCGCGCGATGGAGCGGGCGAAGAGCGCCGCCACGACGAGGCCGAGCGCCGTCATCACGACCGCGAAGACCCCCAGGGGCGCCGCGATGGCGCGGCGCGTGGTCTGCAGCACGTTCATCTCGAGCCCGAGCCGGACGACGCCCGCCCGGCCGTCGAGGATGGGCTCCTCGAGGTCCAGGTAGCGGTCGTCCCCGTCGACGACCACGACCGGACCGGTGGACCCGCCGGCCCGCAGCGCCACGAGCGAGGCCGGCGTCCCGGCGTGGAACGAGGTCGCCAGGGGCTGGCCGTCGCGGAGCACGAAGCAGTAGGCGATCCCGTCCGCCGCGACGGTCCGCTCCACCAGGGCCGAGAGCGTGACGGTGTCGCGGGTGAGGATCGGGTCCGCCGCCTCGGTCGCGACGAGCCGCGCGACCGCGCGTCCGAGCGTCTCCTGCTCGCGCGCGAGCGACCTCGCCGCGATCCGCGTGCCGACCACGAGGTGGGCTGCGTGCGTCACCACGATCCCCGCGGCGGCGAGCAGCGCGAGCTTGGCCCACAGGCGGAGCCCGCGGCCGGCGGGGCGCGGCGCCCGATCGTCGCCGCCACTCACCGGACCGGCCCCGCCACGAGCGCGGCGCTGTCGTACAGGTGCGGCGGCGGGGCCACGAACCCGTCGAGCCCCGCGGCGCGCAGCGCCGACGCGCCCTCGGGATCCCGGGCGAGCGCGAGGAGCGCGTCCCGCAGCTGCGTGCGCCGGGCGCGAGTCAGCCGCGTCGACGCGACGACCGGCGCAGCGCCGAACCACGGCGAGCGGGCGACGATCCGCGTCGCGGCGGCGAGGGCGGGCTTCGCCGCGGCGAGCTGGTCGAACACCAGGCTGTCCACCGCCGCGCCGTCCACCACCCGGCGCGCGACCGCGTCGATGGATCGGTCGTGGCTGCCGGTGAGCTGCACCGAGCCGAAGAACGCGTTCGGGTCCCGGCCCCGGCGGCGCAGCTCGTCGACGACCCAGAGGCGACCGGAGAGCGAGATCTCGTCGGTGTAGGCGAACCGCGTCCCCTCGAGCTCGGCGAGCGAGTGCGCGCGGGAGTCCGCCGGCACCACGACGTAGGACCGGTAGGTGCTCTCGCCGCCGATGGTCGGCACGGCGAGCACCTCGGTCGAGCCGGGGTGCTCCCGCTCCAGCGCGAGATAGCCCCCGGTGCAGATGAGGGCGGCGTCCACCTTGCCCGCCGCGAGGAGGTCGTTCACCTCGCCGTAGGTGCGCCGCTGGACGAGCTCGACCCGGACCCCGAGCAGCTCCCCGAGCCGGTCGAGCACCTTCGTGTAGGCGGCGAAGGTGTCCTGCGGGGACACCATCGCCGCGACCGAGAATCGCAAGGTGTCGGGAGCCACGGCCGCAGGCGCCTTCGCCACCGGTCCGGAGGAGAGCTCGATCCGCACCTCGGGGTAGGGCGTCGAGGGGCAAGCGGCGAGCGCCGGCGCGACGAGCGTGGCAAGCGCGATGAGGCCCGTGCGACGAGCGCGAGCTTGCATGCTCCTCCCCTGATCCCCCCGCAGGGGGAGCTTCGCAGGGTCGGGGCACCACCGGAGCGTGGCAAGATGACACGTGGCCGGCCGGCTGGAACTACCGGTACGGCTGCGCCGGCACGAGCTGGGAGGCGAGCTTCTCCGGCGAGATCGCGGGGAGCCGGCAGGCGCCGCGCTCGCACACGTACGCGGTGGGCCGCCCCGCGGCCACCTTCCCGGCGGCGACGAGGGCGGTGCGCCCCACCCGGGCGAGCTCCGGCTCGGGCCCGCCGCAGAGGGCCCGGTTCGGCACGAACGTCCGCCGGAGCACCTCCAGGAACGATTCCGGCGCGGGCGTCCCGCCGGGCCACACGAGCACCACCTCCCGCGCGGCGTCGGTCGCGAAGTCGACGGCGAGGAGCAGCTCGGCGAAGGAGGTCGGCTGCGCCTGCAGGGCGGCGGCGTGGTGCCGGAGCGCGGCGGCGGCGATCGACCACCAGCGCTCGTCCGTCGTGAAGGCGTGGAGCCGGAGCGCGTTCAGGACCGCGACCGATGCCCCCGAGGGCTCGGCGCCGTCGTGGGTGGGCTTCTCCCGCGCGATGAGGCCGTCGTGGTCCGCGGCCGCCTGGTACCAGCCGCCGCCGGCCGGGTCGCCGAAGAGGGCCTCCTGGCGCTCGCACAGGTCCACCGCCGCCTCGAGCCAGCGCGGGTCGAACGTCGCCTCGTAGAGGTCGAGGAGGCCGGCGGCGAGGAAGGCGTGGTCCTCGAGGAACGCGGGGATCCCGGCCTCGCCGGCCGACCAGCGGCGCTGCAGGCGCCCGTCCTTCACCATCGCGCCGAGGACGAACTCCGCGGCGCGGGCCGCGGCGGCGACGTGACGCGGCTCCCCGAGGACGCGCCCGCCGAAGGCGAGGGCGGAGATGGCGAGGCCGTTCCAGCCGGCGAGCACCTTCTCGTCGCGCAGCGGCGCCGGGCGACGGGCGCGGGCCGCGAGGAGCGCGGCGCGGGCCGGGGCGAGCGCCTCCCACTCGTCCTCGTCCGGGCGCGGGATCCACAGGATCGACCGGCCCTCGAAGTTGCCCCCCGGCTTCACGCCATGGAACGCGAGGAAGCGGTCCGCGTCGGCGCCGAGGACGGCGCGGAGCTCCGCCTCGTCCCACACGAAGAAGCGCCCCTCCTCGCCCTCGTCCCCGGACTTCCTTCGCCCGGCGGAGCCGGGCTGGGGAGGGGGCTCGTCCGGACCGCTCGGCGGAGTCGGGCTGCGGAGCTCAGAGGCTCCGCCCTCCGGGCGCTCCGGAGAAATCAGCTCGCGCGTGAGGTACTCGAGGGTCTGGCGCGCCACCCGGCCGAGGTCGCGCCGCCCGGTGACCTGCCAGGCCTCGGCGTAGGCGACGGCGAGGAGCGCGTTGTCGTAGAGCATCTTCTCGAAGTGCGGCACGAGCCAGGACGCGTCGGTCGAGTAGCGGTGGAAGCCGCCGGCGAGCTGGTCGTGGATCCCGCCCGCCGCCATCTTCTCGAGGGTGAGGGTCGCCATCCCGAGCGATCCCTCGTCGCGGGCGCGGCGATGGTGGCGCAGCAACAGGCGCACCGGGAGGCTCGACGGGAACTTCGGCGCGCCGCCGACCCCGCCGTGGACGGGATCGAAGGCGCGGCGGTAGGACGCCACCGCCGCCTCGATGACCTCCGGCCCGGGCAGGGCGGAGGCCGGCTCGCCGCGGGTCCCGAGGGCGGTGCGGACCGCGCCGACGAGGGACCCGGTCGCGGCGCGCACGCGGTCCGGCTCGCGGGCGTACACCTCCGCGATGTCGCGGAGGATGGAGAGGAACCCCCGCATCGCCCCGCGGGCGCCGTCGCGCGGCGGGAAGTAGGTGCCGCCGAAGAACGGCTCGCGGTCGGGTGTGAGCCACACGCTCATCGGCCACCCGCCACCGCCGGTGAGGAGCTGGACCGCGGTCATGTAGATCGAGTCCACGTCCGGCCGCTCCTCCCGGTCCACCTTGATCGGGACGAAGGAGGCGTTCAGGACCCGGGCGATCTCCGGGTCCTCGAACGACTCGCGCTCCATCACGTGGCACCAGTGGCAGGTGGAGTACCCGACGGAGAGGAAGACCGGCCTCCCCGTCCGGCGCGCCTCGTCGAAGGCGGCGTCCCCCCACGGCCACCAGCTCACCGGGTTGTGGGCGTGCTGGAGGAGGTAGGGGCTCCGCTCGAGGACGAGCCGGTTGGTGAACCTCGGCCGGCCGGAGGCGTCGAGGTGGTGCGTGCGGGGGGCGTACCCGGGACCCCGGGCGGCGACCGCGTCGGCGAGCCGCCGGGCGAGGGGCTCGGGGAAGGGCTCCGCCCCGGGGAGGGATTCGACCATGCCCGGGGATTAACGGTGGGACCGCCCGAAGGCATCAACTTGGACTTGGTCTTCGTCTGGGTCTTGGGGGTCCAAGACCAAGTCCAGAGTGAGAAGCTAGAACAGCTCCTCCAGCGCCCGGGCGATCCGCTCCTCGATCTCGCGGCGCATCTGCCGGGCGGCCTGGACGGTCTCCTCGATGGCCGCCTGGAGGTCGCCGGCCTCGCCGCCGGGGATCACCCGGAGCGCCTCGCGCGGGAGGCGCGGCCCGGGCGTGCCGCCCTCGCCGGTCCGCCCGCCCTTGAGGAGCGAGAGGTGCGGACGCGGGGCGTCTTCCATGCGGGGAAGATGGACACGGAAGCGAGCCCGGGATCCCCTCCCGGGCGGAGAGCGCCCGGCGAGGGGGCGGTCCGCGGGCAGGCGGGCGCAGGAAAGGAAAGGCCGCCCCCCGGACGGAGGGGCGGCCCGAAGAGCTGCGACGCCGGGGCGGTCCCGCGCGACCGGCTACATCGTGCGCGGGCTGCCAGTTGACGGACGCCGAGAACACGAACGCCGACGGCTCGTAGCTGCCGCGGAACGCGCCGGTAGGGGACCGGCTGGGCGGTGGTGGGACCCGTGAACGCGGGCTCCGTACCGACCGCGTCGGACGGGACCGTCACCTTGTCCATCTTCGCGTAGAACGCCGCCGCGTCGCACCGAGAACGCCTTCGCGAACCGGAAGGTCGCGCCGAGCGACCCGCCCCACGAGCTCGCGTCGGGCAGGGTCGGCGAGTAAAACCTCTTATCCAGGCCCGAGACGTCGCGCTGCACGCCGGCCCGGACCGTCAGCGCCGGGATCGCGTCCCACGCCACGCCAGCCCGGTAGGTCTGGCCGTTCCCGTAGTGGCGCGGGACCGCGAGGGTCGCGCCGTTGTTGCCGGTGAAGAAGTCCTGGTCGTAGACGATCCAGCGGTCCAAGGTGAAGGTGGCCATCACCAGCACCGGCTTCGCCACGCGGTAGGCGGCGCCGATGTTGAGGGTGTTCGGGATGGTGAGGTCCTCCTTCGCGGACGTCGCGGAGGTGATTGGCCCGGGGCGGCGGCGAGCGGCGGGAAGAGGTTCGACCACGTCACGTCGCCGGACAGCCCCTGGGTCGCCTTGTGCTTGTAGTCGAGGGCGAGGGTGAGCGGCAGGCCCTGCACCGGGTCGACCTCGAGCGAGAGGTCGAAGGAGAGCGCGCCGCCGGTCATCTTGCCGAGCTTCGCCGTCGCGTCCGGAAGGGTGGCCGTCGCGGGCAGCGAGACCTCCTGCTGCCACAGCTTCTGCTTGAACGTCTGCATCGTGTAGTAGTAGACGAGCCCGCCGCCGACGCGGATCTGCGGGATCACCTCGATCCCCGCCGGTGAGCGTCCCGCTGAAGACCTCCCGGTCGACCGAGGTGATCCGGTAGCGCCCCGCCCAGTCGTCCGGCCACTTCACGATCGAGCCGCCGAAGGGCTGCAGCGCGATCCCGACGCCCCACCCCCGGTTGCCGAGCGCCTCGGCCTTGCCGCCGTACGAAGCGGCAATCGTCGGGAACCCGGTGTACTGGCCCACGAGGCTCGCGGTCCCGGGCTCGGGCGGCCCGGGGGAGGGGAGCGGGGTGAAGACGTAGGGCGGCGCGGTGGCGCCCGGGGTGGGATCGGTCCAGTCGACGCCGATGTGGACGGCGCCGCCGCCGAGCCGGACGGACGGGCCCTGGATTCGCGCGAGCGCGGCCGGGAGGGCGAACGCCGCCGCCGCGTCGCTCTGGGCGGCGACGCCGGACGCGCAGACGCGCGAGATCGCGCGGGTGGGGGTTGGGCAGCGCGTAGCCGCTCGCGAGCGCGAGCGACGGGGCGAGGAGCAATGCTGAGATGGTGAGCTTGCGCACGGGAGGCCCCTTCACGAAGGGTGACGTCACCCACAGCGAACGCTGGTGACCCGGCCTTCCTACCGCAAGCGGACGGGGAGTGGGGGAGCCCGAAGGGGCATTCCCCGGCCGGAGTCGGCCACTCCGAGGAACCCATCTAGAACCGTGCGTCAATCCGGGCGGGCCTGCGTCCGCGCGCGCGTCCCTGCGCATCGCGCCCCGGGCGGGTCAGGCCTAGCCCTTGATGACGCCCATCGGCTCGAGCCGGGCGACGAGGCGCGAGATGCCCGCGTCGTGCATGACCGCCACCACCCGCGCGACGTCCTTGTAGGCGTCGCTCATCTCCTCGGCGAGCGTCTTCTTCCCGCGGGAGATGACCTCGATCCCCTTTGCCGCGAGCTCCCGGGCGATGGACCGCCCGCGCCCGCGGCGCAGCGCCTCGCCGCGGGAGAGGAGGCGCCCGGCGCCGTGGCAGGAGCTCCCGAAGGTGTCCGTCATCGCCTTCGCCGTCCCGGCGAGGACGTAGGAGTAGCGCCCCATGTCCCCGGGGATGAGCACCGGCTGCCCGACCGCGCGGTAGGGCGCGGGGACGCGCGGGTCGCCGGGCCCGAAGGCAGCGCGTCGCCCCCTTGCGATGGACGAGGACGTCGCGCAGCGCTCCATCCACCTCGTGGGCCTCGCGCTTCGCCACGTTGTGGCAGACGTCGTAGAGGAGCGACGCGCCGAGCTCGCGCTCGGAGATCCTCAGGGTGTGGAGGAGGGCGCGAACGGCGAGCCCGGTCATCACCTGGCGGTTCGCCCAGGCGAAGTTCGCGGCGGCCTGCATCGCCCCGAGGTAGCCGCCGGCCCTCGTCGGAGGCGACCGGCGCGCAGGCGAGCTGGCGGTCCGGGAGCGCCGCGTACTCCTCCCCGTACTCGACGAGGCGCGGCCCGAGCTCTGCGAGGAACTCGTCGCACACCTGGTATCCGAGCCCGCGCGAGCCGGAGTGGATCTGGAGGGCGATCCTGCCGGGGACGAGGCCGAAGGCCTCCGCGGCGGGCTCGTCGTAGACCTCCGCCACCCGGTCGACCTCGACGAAGTGGTTCCCGCTGCCGAGCGTCCCGACCTGGTCCGCGCCGCGCTGGCGGGCGCGCGCGCTCACGGCCGACGGGTCGGCCGCGGCGAGCCGGCCCCCCTCCTCGCAGCGCTCCGCGTCGTCCGACGCGGCGGCGAAGCCGCGCCGCACCGCCCAGCGCGCGCCCTGGGACAGGACCTCGTCGAGCTCGGCGTCCGACAGGCGCGGGATCGCGGCGGAGGCGCCGACGCCCGTCGGGATGTCGCGGTAGAGCTGGGCGGTGACGTCGTGCAGCCGCGCGCGGACGACCTCCTCCTCGAGGGCGGTCGTCACGACGCGCACGCCGCAGTTGATGTCGTAGCCGACGCCGCCGGGCGAGATGGCGCCGCGCTCCGCGTCGACCGCCGCGACGCCGCCGATGGGGAACCCGTACCCCCAGTGGATGTCCGGCATCGCGAGGGAGAACCGGAGGATGCCCGGGAGGTGCGCGACGTTGACCACCTGCTGGAGCGCGGGATCGTCGGGGGAGGGCGGTCCCACCGAGTACACGCGCCCCGGGACCTTCATCCGGCCCTCTCGCGGGATCTCCCAGAGGTCGCCCTCGATGCGCCGGAGCTTCATACGTCCAGGACGATCTGGGCGACGAAGCCGTCGCCCTCGCGCTCGAGCCGCGCCGCGTGCCAGGTCACCGCCTTCACGTCCGCGCCCTCCGCGTGGCGCTCGGGGTCGTAGCGCCCGAACGCCACCGTCGCCTCCGTCCCGGTCGAGTCCAGCCGGTGCACCTCGACCTCGACCGGCACCTCCCGGCGCGTCGCGAGCCGGAAGAGCAGCTCGCGCAGGAGGGCGACGGCAGAGCCGGCGAGCCCGGGTCCGCCCGCCACCTGCAGCCGCTCCTCCCGGACCCCATCCACCGGGGCTCCGCCCGTGACGACCGTCGCGAAGGCGAGCGCCAACCGCCCGAGTGCCTCCTCGGCGGTAGGCCCCCGGACGCGCAGCCCGACGTCCGCCGTGTGGGAGAGGTCCTCGAAGGCCTGGGGAAGCCGGAGGCGCACGAGGCACAGTACCGCCTCGCGAGAGGACGTTGCCTGCCCGGCGGTACGGCGGCGCCCCGCTCGGAGGCCCGGCCGGGGCGACCGAAACGGGTGCTCGGATGGGCCGGAGCATAGAAAACCGTGCAGCGCCGCAGCCTTGGGGCTCATCCCCCCTCCGGCCTCGACGGCCGGCCTGCGACATGCTTACTTCGTGCGCCTTTCGCGACCCCCGATGTCCGACCTTCCCTCACCTCAGGCGGTCCCCCCGCCGACTCCCCCGGCGTCCACGCCGCCGCCGGCGCTCAGCTCGACGGCGGTGTTCGAGGCGCACCGCGTCGCGCCGACCGGCTCGACCCTGGCGAAGCTCGCCATCGGGGCGCTCGGGGTCGTCTACGGCGACATCGGGACGAGCCCGCTGTACGCGCTCAAGGAGTGCTTCACCGGGCCCCACGGCGTCGCCCCGACCGCGGAGAACGTCCTCGGCGTCCTGTCGCTCGTGTTCTGGGCGATGACCTTCGTCGTGACGTTCAAGTACCTGTCGTTCGTCATGAAGGCGGACAACCGGGGCGAGGGGGGCATCCTCGCGCTCCTCGCGCTCGTCGCCCGCAAGGGCGCCGCGAGGACCTCGCGGCGCGTCCTCCTCGTCCTCGGCCTCTTCGGCGCCGCGCTCCTCTACGGCGACGGCGTCATCACGCCGGCCATCTCGGTGCTCGGCGCGGTCGAGGGCGTCGACGGTCGCCGCCCCGGCCCTCTCGCACGTGGTCGTCCCCGCGACGGTCGTGATCCTGGTCGGTCCTCTTCTTCGTGCAGAAGCGGGGCACCGCCGCGGTCGGCGCGGTGTTCGGCCCGATCATGCTCGTCTGGTTCGCGTCGATCGCGGTCCTCGGGCGTACGCGGGCTCGCCCTCGACCCGGGGATCCTCCGCGCGATCTCGCCGGTCCACGCCGTCACGTTCTTCGTCGCACCACGGCTGGCACGGGTTCCTCGTGCTCGGCGCCGTCGTCCTCGTCATCACCGGCGGCGAGGCGCTCTACGCGGACATGGGCCACTTCGGGCGGCGGCCGATCCGGGTGGCCTGGCTCGGCGTCGCGATGCCCGCGCTCCTCCTCAACTACTTCGGGCAGGGGGCGCTCCTGCTCCACGATCCGAAGGCCGCCGAGAACCCGTTCTACCTCCTCGCGCCGTCCTGGGCCCTGTACCCGATGGTCGGCGATCGCGACGCTGGCGGCGATCGTCGCGTCGCAGGCCCTCATCTCCGGCGCGTTCTCCCTCACGCGCCAGGCGGTGCAGCTCGGCTACTCGCCCCGCGTCACCATCCTGCACACCTCGTCGACGGAGATCGGGCAGATCTACATCCCCGAGGTGAACTGGGCGCTCGGCTCGCCATGCGTCGCGCTCGTGCTCGGGTTCAAGTCGTCCTCCAACCTCGCCGCCGCGTACGGCATCGCGGTGACGGGCACGATGATGATCACGACGCTCCTCTTCTACCTCGTGGTCCGCGGACCTGTGGGGCTGGCCGCGTCTGGAAGGCGCTGCCGCTCTCGGCGCTCTTCCTGTTCGTGGACGCTCGCCTTCTTCGGCGCGAACCTCGTCAAGGTCGAGGAAGGCGGCTGGTTCCCGCTCGCCGCCGCGGCCGCGGTCTTCACGCTGATGTCGACCTGGAAGAAGGGGCGCGAGTTCCTCGCCGAGCAGATGAAGGCGGCGGGGCTCCCCCTCGACCTCTTCCTCGAGGAGATTGCCCGCAAGAACCCGCACCGCGTGCCCGGGACGGCGGTGTTCATGACCGGGAACACCGGGAGCGTGCCGCCGGTGCTGCTGCACCACCTCAAGCACAACAAGATGCTCCACGAGCGGGTGGTGCTCGTGTCGATCCTGACGGAGGAGATCCCGTTCGTCCCGGACCACGAGCGCATCCAGGTGAAGGACCTCGGCTCGGGGTTCCACCAGGTCATCGCCCGGTACGGCTTCATGGAGACGCCGGACGTGCCGGCGATGCTCGACTCGATCCCGCGCCGGTCGCGCCCGGGCCCGAGCCTCGAGTTCAAGCCGATGGAGACGACCTACTTCCTCGGCCGCGAGACGCTCCTGCCGACGGGCCCCTCCCGCATGGCGACCTGGCGCAAGCGGCTCTTCATCGTCATGTCGCGCAACGCCCAGACCGCGAGCTCGTTCTTCGGGCTGCCCCCGAACCGGGTCGTCGAGATGGGCGCGCAGATCCAGCTTTGATGCGGCCATGACGACCCGCTGGCCGCACGCGCTGCGCTCGCTCGCGCGCCGCGACCTGCGGCTGTTCTTCGCCGGACAGGCGGTCTCCCTCGCGGGGACCTGGATGCAGACGGTCGCCCAGTCGTGGCTCCTCTGGCGGCTCACCCGCTCCTCGGGCCTGCTCGGGGTCGTGAACTTCCTGGGCTCGATCCCGGTCTTCCTCTTCGGGATCTGGGCGGGCTCCCTCGCCGATCGCCTGCCGCGACGCAGGCTCGTCCTCGCCACCCAGGCGAACGCGATCCTGCAGGCGACGGTCCTCGCCGGGATCACCCTCGCCGGCGTGGTGCGCCCGTGGCACGTCCTCGTCCTCGCCGGCGATGCTCGGCCTCACCTACGCCTTCGAGATCCCGGCGCGCCAGGCGCTCCTCGGGGACCTCGCCGGCGACGACATGACGAACGCGATCGCCCTCAACTCGTCCATCGTGAACGGCGCGCGGGTCGTCGGACCGGCGCTCGCCGGCGTGGTGGTCGCGTGGGTGGGGGAGGGCTGGGCCTTCGCCCTGAACGCGGTCTCGTTCGTCGGCACGTACTACGCCCTCCTCGTGATGAAGCCGCCCCCGCAGCCGGTGGTCAGCGGAGGGCACCGCGCGCACGTGCTCGAGGGGATCGCCTACGCCGGCCACACGTCGCACGTGCGGGCGCTGCTCGGCCTCCTCGCGATCTCGAGCTTCTTCGCGATGCCGTACCAGACGCTCATGCCGGTGCTGACCTCGGAGGTGCTCGGCGGCGGCGCGGGGCTCTACGGCGGGCTCCTCGCCTGCGCGGGCGGCGGCGCGCTCGTCGGCGCGATCGGGCTCCTCCTGCGCACCGGGCTCCGCGGGCTCGGGCGCCGCGTCGCGCTCGGCAGCTCGCTCCTCGGCGCGGGGGTGATCGCGCTCGCCCTCTCCCGCAGCGCGGTCCTCTCCGGGCTCGCCCTCGTGGTGATCGGCTTCGGGTTCGTGACGCAGATGGCCGGCACCAACACGCTCCTGCAGGGGCTCGCGCCGCCGGAGATGCGCGGCCGCGTGATGGGGCTCTTCTCGACCCTGTTCGTGGGGATGACCCCCTTCGGCTCGCTCGTCGCAGGCGTCGCGGCGAGCCACGCCGGCGTCCGCAGCACGCTCGGGATCGCGGGCTCGGTGGTCCTCCTCACGAGTGTCGCCTTCCACCTCGCGCTGCCGCGCCTGCGCCAGGTCGTCCTCGCCGAGCACCCGACGCTCTTCCCGCCGAGCTCCACGTGACCACGCCCGCTCCCGTCCTCGCCCTAGCCCCGCCCGTCCGCTCGCCGTGGCGCGCCTTCTCGGTCGTCGCGGTGGGGACCTTCATGGCGACGCTCGACGGGAACATCGTCAACGTCGCGCTCCCGACCATCGGCCGCGAGCTGGGCGCCGCGGTGGGCGGGCTGCAGTGGATCGTGAACGCCTACGTCCTCGCCATCACCGCGACGCTGCTCGTCGCGGGGCGGGTGGGGGACCGCCTCGGGCACCGGACCACCTACGCGGGCGGGCTCCTCCTCTTCACCCTGGGCTCGGCGCTCTGCGGCCTCGCCCCCGGGCTGGGAGGGCTCGTCGCCGCGCGGGTCCTCCAGGCCCTCGGCGCGAGCGCGATGATGGCCATCGGCCCGGCGGTGGTGACCGCCGCCTTCCCGCCCGACCGGCGCGGCCGCGCCCTCGGCACGGTCGGCACGGTGGTCGCGATCGGCCTCACCGCCGGTCCGCCCCTCGGCGGCTTCATCGTCTCGGTCCTCTCCTGGCGCTGGGTGTTCTTCGTGAACCTGCCGATCGGCCTCGCCGGCGCCGCCTGGGCGCTCCGGATCCTGCCGAGGGGCGGCGCGTCGGCGGGGGCGCCGCTCCTCGACCTGACGCTGTTCCGGAGCCGGGTCTTCACCCGCGGGCTCCTCGCAGGGTTCCTCTCCTACGCAGCGATGTTCTCCCAGACGCTCCTCACGCCCTTCCTCCTCGCGCGGGTCCTCGGCCTCGGCCCCGGCGCGCTGGGGCTCGTCATGGTCTCGGTCCCGGTCGCGCTCTCGGTGTCGTCGCCGGTCTCGGGCTGGCTCGCCGACCGCTTCGGCGGCGCGTGGCTCCCCGTCGGCGGGATGGCGACGCTCTCGGTCGCCCTCGTGCTCCTCTCCTTCGCCGGCCCGGGGAGCGGGGTGCCCTCCGTCGCGGCGCGCCTCGTGCTCGCCGGGATTGGGATGGGGCTCTTCCAGTCGCCGAACAACGCGGCGGTGATGTCCGCGCTCCCGCGGGCGCGCCTCGGCTCGGGCGGCGGCCTCCTCGCCACCGCGCGGAACGGCGGGATGGCGGCGGGAATCGGGCTCGCGGGGGCGCTGGTGGCGCTGCACGGCGGTGGGGAGGCGGGGTTCCTGGCGGGGTACGCGCTGGCGCTGCGGGCGGGGGCGTTCCTCGCGCTCGCCGCGGCGGCCGTGTCCTGGGCGGAGGCGAGGAGGGGGCGGGAGGCGGTGGCGCGGGCGTGACGCGGGGTCACAGCCGCTTCGCGCGACCGTCGACGCTCACGACGTAGCGCCGGGAGACGTTCGGGCCGCTCCCGGCGTACGCGCGAAGCCGGCACTCCACCCCGTCGCGGCGCCAGCCGACGAGCTCGAGGTGGACGTGCAGGTACGGCGCGAGCTCGCCCCGGAGGTTCGGGAACGTCGTGAACAGCGCCTCGCCGACTTCCAGCTTCCGGAACGTCTGGCCCTCGAGCACGAACACGGACAGGGTCGTCTGGGTGCTGCCGACCTCGCTCGCGACGGCGAGCGCCTCGCGATCCGGCGCCCACGCCACCGTCACCTGCCGCGGATACTCGAGGAGGGGACGCCGGGCCCCCGACCTGCGCTCGACCACGTACAGCACGTGGCGGCCGCTCGCCCGCGCGGCGTCAGGGCCCTCGTCGGCGACGACGAACCGCCGGGACGCGCTCGCCAGCGGGGCGTCGCCGGGATACCGCGCGGCCGAGAGCACCAGGGTCGCGAGGAGGACGGCGAGCATGGGATCGAAGTACACCCGTGGCGCAGAGCCGGCGTGTCCGTGATGTCGCGCGTGCCGAGGTGCCGCAGCGGGTTCTCTCGTCCCGTGACCGCGTGACCCGCGGCGGGACGTGCGGGGGGCGGGAGCGGGAACGCGGGCGGGAGGGAGGTGCGGGTCGGGCGTGGGTGGGGCGTGGGTGGCGGACGCGGCGCCGAGCTTCGGGTGGCGGTACCGGACGTCGGAGCGGAAGGCGCATCGAGGGAGCCAGCGGGCGGGGCGGAGTCGAGATCCGGAGGCGCCAGGGATGGGATCGGCTCGCGGCACGTAGCGCGGCGCGCGCTCGACGAAGGGACGCCCCAAATGATCACGGGTCTCCGCGAGATCGTGCTTGACGAGACTTCACTGTGAGATGAGTTGCGCAGCACCGGTCTGCGCTGAGACGGGGCCTGGCGCGAGCCGGTGGGCGCGCTGAGCCGCCAGAGGTTTCCGCGAGGGACGCCACGGCCGTGTTCGCATTCTCGTCCCAGGAAGCGAATGCGCGCGTTTCAGGAGGGGTCGAAAACGCATGAGACCATCCGTGGATGACAACCGCACGCGAACTCACCTCCCGCCTCGCGGATCTCCTCCGCAACGAGCACGCCGCCCTCGCCGATTTCCTCGTCGCCCTCGCGGCCTTCGATCGCTGCCGGACGTGGGAGCAGCTCGGCTACACCTCCCTCTTCTGGTTCCTCCACCGCGAGCTCGGGCTCTCGAAGAGCGCCGCGTTCTACCGGAAGACCGCGGCCGAGCTCGTCCATGACTACCCCGAGGTGCTCGAGTCTCTTCGCGCGGGTCGGCTCTGTCTCACGAGCCTTGCCGAGCTCGCGAAGGTCATCACCCCGGAGAACCAGGCCGAGGTCCTGCCACGCTTCTTCACGCTCTCGGCGCGGGAGGCGAAGGAGGTCACCGCGGCACTCCTCCCCGCCGAGGCGCCTCCGCTCCGCGCGGTCGTGACCGCGGTCCCGTCGCCCTCGCCCGCCCTCACGCTCTCGATCCCACCCGCTCCGGCGACCGCCACTCTGGTGCCTCCTTCGAGGGGTTCGGCGCCGAACCTTCCCCATGCCAACTCGCGCGTCCCAGATGTGTCGTCCGCGCCGGCGGTCACTGCAAACCGCCCCGCGGTCGAGGTCGAACCGCTCACCTCCGAGCTCCGGCGCCTCCACATCACGGTCACGCGCCGTCTCCTGGCGAAGCTCGACGCCGCTCGCGACGCGCTCTCCCACTCGCACCCGGGCGCTGGCCGCGACGAGATCCTCGAGGCGGGGCTCAATCTCCTCCTCGAGCGCGCGGCGAAGCGGCGCGGACTCGTGAAGAACCCGCGGAAGCGCCCGCTGTCGTCGAAGCCGGCCCCTCCCGCGTCCGCGCCTCCATCGGCTCGGGGCGGCCGCAGTGTCCGCAATGTCCCCGCCGAGATCCGGCGCGCGATCTGGGAACGTGACCAGGGCATGTGCCAGTGGCCGCTGGACGGCGGAGGGATCTGCGGTTCCACGCACCAGGTCGAGCTCGACCACATCGAACCCTTCGCGAAGGGTGGGCGCATCACGACCGCCGCTGACGGTCGGCTGCTCTGCCGCGTGCACCAGGACGTCTCCGCTCGCAGGGAGTTCGGCGACGCCCGTATGGACAGGTTTACGAGGAGGCGACGGCGCGGCACGTCCTGAATGCAGGCTCGGCGCAGCGGTGAATCCGCCAAACCGGGGCTCGAGCTTCGACACGACGAGGGGCCATCCTCGCCCGAAGGCGCCAGCCTCCGGCGCTGACTGGACGGGGGTTCAGGGTCTGGTAGGCTGCCGGCGTGATCGTCCTCGGCATCGACCCCGGCTCCCGTCGCTGCGGCTACGGCGTGGTGGCCCGGGAGGGCGGGCGGCTCCGGGTGGTGGACTCCGGGGTCGTCGCCCCGGGCGAGCGCCCCATCGCCGAGCGGCTCGCGTCGATCCTCGTAGGTCTCGGCGAGGTCATCTCCCGCACCGGCCCGGTCGAGGTCGCGGTGGAGCAGGTCTTCTCCGGCGTCTCGCCGCGCTCGGCCCTCGTCCTCGGCCAGGCGCGCGGGGTCGCGCTCGCGGCTTCAGCCCGCGCCGGCCTGCCGGTGTTCGAGTACCAGCCGGCCGAGGTGAAGCTCGCGTTCACCGGGAGCGGCCGCGCGTCGAAGGAGCAGATGGTGCGCACCGCCCGCTCTCTCCTCGGGGTCGAGGTCGACCTCGCCGACGAGGCCGACGCCATCGCCGTCGCGGTCTGCCACCTCGCCCGCCGGGCGGCGCGCCTCGCCCTCACGCCCGGCCGGGCGGCCGACGCCCTCGCGCGGCTCCGCCCCTCCCGCCGCGACCACCGGACGGCTCCATGATCGCTCGCCTCTCCGGGAAGGTCGCCGAGAAGGGCGCCGATCATGCCGTCCTCGACGTCGGCGGCGTCGGCTACCTCGTCCATCTCTCGGCGGTGACCCTCGCGCCAGCTCCCGCCGGCGGGACAGGCGGCGACGCTCCGCACCTTCACCAACGTCCGGCAGGACTCCATCGAGCTGTTCGGCTTCGCCACCGAGGACGAGGAGGCGGTGTTCCGCGCCCTCATCGAGGTGAAGGGCGTCGGTCCGCGCGCCGCGCAGAACATCCTCTCCGGCATCGAGGCGAAGGAGCTCGCCGCCGCGGTGGCGCAGGGCGACTTCGCGCGCCTGACCAAGGTGCCGGGGATCGGGAAGAAGACCGCCGAGCGGCTCGTGGTCGAGCTCCGGGAGAAGCTCGCGATCCTCGCCCGGGCCGCGGGCCCGGCGCGCGCCGCCGCCGGCGGCGACGTGCTCGAGCAGCTCCGGCAGGCGCTCGTGAACCTCGGCTACAAGTCCCCTCAGGCGGACGGCGCGGCGGAGCGGCTCCGCGCCGACTCCGAGGGGAAGCGGCTCGACGACCTGCTGCGGGACGCCCTGAAGCTCCTGCGCGGTTAACGCCGAGGTCTGGCGCCTTCGGGCGCCAGACCGAGCGGCTGTCTTCCGCTCCTCGCTGCACCCTTCGGCGAACGGTCCCGCGTGCCCCTTCCGCGCTCGGGCCTCCGTGCCCGGCGCGCACGCCGGGCCGGAGCGCCACGCCGCGGCCGACCCGGACGGCGGGCAACTCCCCGGGATCACGCGCGGCTCGCACGTGGCACGCGCCGCGCAGTCGACGTCTCCGGGAGGTGAGTCATGCGTGCCGTCCTGGTCGCGCTCGCGCTGGCGGCGGGTGGCTGCGGCTTCTGCTGGGCCCACGACGAGGCCTGCGTGGAGGAGCCGGCGGGCCGCTGCGTGGAGACGCCGGTGTACGAGTGCCTCGACGGCGAGGTCGAGCCGCTGCAGGGAGAGCCTGTCTGCGCGAACGGCCTGCGCTACGGGAGCTGCGTCTCCCACGGGTACTCGCGGTCGTGCGGCGGCTACTGGGTCCGCCCGGGCTCGCCCTGCTGACGGGGCGCGGTCGCCGCGGCGGCGCGTCGTGGGCGCGTGATAACCTCCCCGCCCGATGACCGTGAAGCCGCTGCGCGACGTGTCGCCGAGGGCCGAGGCGGGCGAGGAGCGGCTCGAGCAGTCGCTGCGCCCCGCCACCTTCGACGAGTACGTCGGGCAGGAGAAGATCGTCCACGAACTTCCGGGTCTACGCCCAGGCGGCGCGCGGGCGCGGCGACGCGCTCGACCACGTCCTCCTCTCCGGCCCGCCCGGCCTCGGCAAGACCTCGCTCGCCCACATCCTCGCGCGCGAGCTGGGGGTGACGCTCCACGTGACGAGCGGCCCGGCCCTCGTGAAGAAGGGCGACCTCGCCGGCCTCCTCACCGCCCTCGCGCCGCGGGACATCCTCTTCATCGACGAGATCCACCGCCTGTCGCCGGCGGTCGAGGAGGCGCTCTACCCGGCGATGGAGGACTTCCGCTTCGACGTCGTCCTCGGGGCCGGCCTCGGCGCGCAGACGATGGAGATGAAGCTCGAGCGGTTCACGCTCGTCGGCGCGACGACCCGCACCGGCCTCCTCGCCTCGCCGCTCCGCGACCGGTTCCCCATCCAGGAGCGGCTCGGGTACTACGAGGCGAAGGAGCTCCTCGAGATCGCCGTGCGCGCCGCGGCGAAGCTCGGGCTGCCGGTGGAGGCCGCCGGCGCCGAGGAGCTCGCCCGCCGCGCCCGCGGGCACGCCGCGCATCGCCATCCGGCTGCTGCAGCGCGCCCGGGACTTCGCCCAGGTCGAGGGCGACGGCCGGCTCACGAAGGCGATCGTCGACCGGACCCTCGCGCGCCTCGAGGTGGACGAGCGCGGTCTCGACGCCATGGACCGGCGCATCCTCGCGGTCGTGCTCGACATCTTCGGCGGCGGCCCGGTCGGGATCGACGCGGTCGCCGCGGCGGTCGGCGAGGAGGGGGACACGATCGAGGACGTGTACGAGCCGTTCCTGGTCCGCGAGGGCTACCTGGCGCGCACGCCCCGCGGGCGCGTCGCGCTGCCCGCGGCCTGGCAGCACCTCGGCCGCGAGAAGCCACGCGGGCCGCAGAGCAGCCTTCTGTAGGCGCGGGTCTCCAGCACCCTGCTAGAACGTGAACCGGCGCGCCCGCCAGCGCGGGCGCCGGCCCATGATCCGGACGAGCAGCCACCCGGCGATGAACCCGCCGATGTGGGCGAAGAAGGCGACGCCGCCGCCCGGGGTGCTCCCGAAGACGACCGAGAGGACCTGAAGCCCGAACCAGCCCAGGATGAAGAACCGCGCGGGCAGGTAGATGAGCCGGACGAAGATCACGATGATGACGGCGGTGAGCACCCGCGCGTACGGGAAGAGCACGAGGTAGCCGGCGAGCACCCCCGCGATCGCGCCCGACGCTCCCACCATCGGGACGAGCACGTCGCCGGTCGCGGCCGAGGCGAGGGTCTGGGCGAGGGCCGCCGCGATCCCGGAGAGCAGGTAGAAGCCGACGAACCGCAGCCGCCCGAGCGCGTCCTCGACGTTGTTCCCGAAGATCCACAGGGTCAGCATGTTGAAGCCGAGGTGGAGCCATCCCCCGTGGAGGAACATGCTCGTCAGGATCGTGAGCGGGGGCGGGACGAGGTCGCGCCACTCGATGTCGCGAAAGGTGAGGATCTCGTAGGGGATCGCGCCGCCGCGCTGCACCGACAGATCGAGCCCGACCTGCAGCTGCCACAGGAACGCGGCCACGTTCGCGGCGAGGAGCGCGTACGTGACGATCGGCGTCCGTTCGGTGGGGAGGTCGTCCTTGAGAGGGATCACGCGCCGAGCGCTCGTCGCTCGTCCGACATGGTATAAGGCGCCGCCTCGGAACCGGTGACGCAACGTGCCGGTCTGACACGGATGTCGCGATCCGGCGCCGATCCGAGGAGTCGGCAAGGGCCGCCCGAAGAGGGGCGGGGGAGCAGCGAGAGCACCACCGAGAATCGCCCGTGGCGTCGCACCCTTGGATGGGCGGGCGAAAGTGTGAAAAGGCGCCGGAATTCGCGGTGATTGGCATGTCGATTGCTCGGAAGGGTCCCGTTCGGGCGAGCAGGCTCGGCGAGGGGTCACGAAATCGATGGCACACTGGAATCAGCGGACGGTTGCGAAGCGGGTCTCGTGCACTGGGGTGGGGCTCCACTCCGGCAAGCCCGCCACGCTCACGCTCGCGCCCGCCGCGCCCGACGCCGGCGTCACGTTCGTCCGGATGGACCTCGGGGTCGAGATCCCCGCGCGCAACGAGTTCGTCGCCGACACGACGCTCTCCACCAATCTCGCGCACGCCGGCGCCCGGGTGAACACCGTCGAGCACGTGCTCGCGGCGCTCCACGGCATGGGCATCGACAACTGCCGCGTCGAGGTGGACGGCCCGGAGATCCCGATCCTCGACGGCTCCGCCGCGCCCTTCGTCGCCCTCGTCCAGGAGGGCGGCGTCCAGGTGCAGCGCGCCGGCAAGCGCTGGATCGTGATCGAGCAGCCCGTCGAGGTCCGCGACGGCGACAAGGTCGCGCGGCTCGAGCCGTCCGACTCGTTCTCCGTGGAGTTCACCGCCGACTTCGGCCACCCGCTCATCACGAACCAGGCGTTCCGGGTCGCGATCTCCGACCGCGCCTTCGAGCGCGAGGTCGCGCGGGCGCGGACGTTCTGCTTCCGCTGGGACATCGAGCGGATGCAGGCCGCCGGCCTCGCCAAGGGCGGGAGCCTCGAGAACGCCATCGTCGTGGACGAGTTCTCGATCCTGAACCCGGAGGGGCTCCGCTTCCCCGACGAGTTCGCGCGGCACAAGGTCCTCGACGCGATCGGCGATCTCGCCCTCCTCGGCCTGCCGGTGCTCGGCGCCCTGACCGCGGTGAAGAGCGGCCACGCCATCAACCAGGCCCTCGTGAAGAAGGTGCTCGCGGACCCGGCCTCGCACCGCGTCGTCCGCCTCTCGGCGGAGTCCGAGGCCCCGCGCCGCGCCGCGGTTCCGGCGGCGCTCCTCGTCGCCGAGGGCTGAGACCTCCAGGGGCGCGCGACCCCCGGCGACCGGCAGGGCCGGCCACCGGGGGTCGTCGTGTCTCCGCCGTCCGGGGCGAAGCCGGGGCGCGTGCTGGCTAGTGCTGACCGGGCGCGTGCGGGTCCACGTCGCCGGGATGGATCGCCCCTCGCCAGGCGCCGGTCTCCGACCCCCGCTCCTCGACGAACCGCTTGAAGCGCTCGAGGTCCCCCTCGACGCGCCGCGAGACCACCCCGAGGATGTCGCCGGCCTTCTCGATGAAGCCCTTCGGGTCGTACTCGAGGGCGAGCGTCACCCGGCACGACTCGGCGTCGATGGGGGCGAACATCACCACGCCGGAGTTCACGGCGCCGCGCGTGTGACGCCACGCGATGGACAGGTCCGGCTGCTGGTTCACGATCTCCGCAGTCCACTCCTCGGTCTTCCCCGCGATCTTCGCCTTCCAGTGGAGGGTCCGATCGTCGATCTGATGGACCTCCTCGACCCCATCCATGAAGCGCGGGAACTCCTCGAACTGGGTCCACTGGTCGTAGACCATCCGCAGGGGGCGGTCAATCTCGACGGTCTTTTCCACGCGTGCCATCCGTCCTCCGTTCCTCTCCGGGCGCCAGGCGGGCTGCGGCGAGAGCGGCGCGCCGGGCGCCGCCGCACCCTTCCGAGACGACGTTGGGTACGGACCGCCGGGATGTCACGGCGGCGGCGCCCCGCCGTGGACAGGTTGCGTCCCGTGGGCGGTCCTTCGACCCGCGAGGTGTGCGGGCAGGGAGGCGAGCGATGACGGGGACGTGTGAGGTGTGCGGGAACGAGTACGACAGGGCGTTCTCGGTCGAGGCCGGCGGCAAGCGCCACGTCTTCGACAGCTTCGAGTGCGCGATCCAGGCGCTCGCGCCGCGGTGCGCGCACTGCGGGTGCCGGATCATCGGCCACGGCACCGAGGCGGACGGGCGGACCTTCTGCTGCGCGCACTGCGCGCACCAGTCGGGCGTCGCCGAAGTCCAGGACAACGCCCAGCACGCCCCGCACTAGCGGGCGCGCTGGGCCTTCGCCGCAGGCGTCACGGCCCGGTCGAGGAGCCGCTTCGCGACCGTGGTCGCGATCGCGACCCCGACCGCCGTCGCGACCTTGTTCGAGATCGACGGCTGCGAGGCGACCTGGCGCGGGTTCGAGACGAGCCGGGAGAACGCATCGCGCACCTCTCGGGCGCGCCGCGTCGGGTGCCGCCGCTGCCGCGCGTCGCGGACGACGAGGGCGATGGCGCCCCCGACGAGGAGTGCCGCG
Source organism: uncultured delta proteobacterium (assembly GCA_963739565.1). Classification (GTDB taxonomy): domain Bacteria; phylum Myxococcota; class Myxococcia; order Myxococcales; family Anaeromyxobacteraceae; genus Anaeromyxobacter. The sequence continues at coordinate 76,723 of CAVUBF010000006.1, forward strand.
ACCGTCGCGACCGCCGCGACCAGCACCGGGTGGCGGCGCATCTGGAGCCGGACGTCGAGGGCCTCGTGGCGGCGCCGATCGAGCTCGGAGACCAGGCCCCCCAGCTCGTGCCGGAGGACGTCGATCTCGCCGGCGACCCGGCCGACGTCGCCGTCGCGTGGCGATCCATTGCTCGGCGCGCGGTTCACGCGAATCTGCTCCTTCGCCCATCGGACGTCCTCCTTGAGGGAGCGCCGGGTGGTGTCGAGAGGCACGCGGACTCGCTTCGCCCAGCCCCACAGCCCCGCCGCGGTGCCGACGGCGAGCACCACCGCCGCGACCACCAGGGCCGCCGCCCAGCCGGGGAGCACCCCGCCCTCCATGAGCGCGAGGACGACCGCGACGAGGAGCAGCTGCACGGTGAAGAGCGCGCAGAGGCCGGCGACGCCGAGGCCCCCCGCCATCCGGATCTCGCGGCGGACGTCGGCCTTGATCTCCGCCTTCGCGAGCTCAATCTCCTTGCGGACGAGGAGCCGGCCCTTGCCCGCGAGCTCGGTCACGAGGTCCTTCGTGCGCATGTCGCGGAGCGGATCGCCCTCGCCCCGCGCCAGCGGCTGCGGGTGGGCGCCGGCCTCGATGAGCCGCCCGGTGTCGTCCATGGCCTTCCCCCTCGGCGCGCGCGCGCCGCCCGTCGAAAGGTGCGCCCGAGGGCGTCGAGCGTCAGCGTGCGTGCGCTCGCTCGACGGCCGACGGGTCCGGCAGGCGCTGGCGCAGGGTCAGGACGGGCGCGAAGAGGTCCCCCCCGCGCGCCACCCGGGCGAGGACGTCCCGGGCCTCGAAGACGACGGCGTCACCCCGCCGGGTCCGGGCGACGCGCTCGACCTCGCTCCAGCGGAGCGGCGTCGACACGGTCGGGCGGGGGCGCGCCCGCAGGGAGTAGGCGCAGACGGTGGTCTTGTTGCGGTCGTTCTGGCTCCAGTCGACGAGCACCTTCCCGGCGCGCAGGCCTTCAGCATCCGCTCGACCACGAGCGGCTCGGGTGGGCGCGCTCGAGGAGCCGGGCCACGGCGTGGGCGAAGGCCTTCGTCGCCTCGTAGGCCGGCGCGCCCGTTGAGGGGGACGTAGATCTGGAGCCCCTTCGAGCCGGAGGTCTTCGGGAACGAGGCGAGGCCGAGCCGGTCGAGCAGGCGCCGGAGCAGCAGGGCGACGTCGCAGCAGGTGACGACGTCGGCGGGCGGGCCGGGATCGAGATCGAAGACGAGCGGCGGTGGGCGCCTCGAGTCGCGGGCGCGGGCAGGGGGGTGTGGAGCTCGAGGTCGGCGATGGTGGCCACCCAGACCAGCGGGGCGAGGTCGTCCACCACGCAGTAAGTGGATGACCTCCTGGTTCGCCCTCGCTCCAGACCGCCGCCGGTGCTGAGCCAGGCGGCCGGTGCGCGGGCAGCGCTTCTCGTAGAAGAAGGGGCCGTCGACGCCGTTCGGGTAGCGCTTCAGCGTGAGCGGCCGGTCGGCAGGTGCGGGAGGAGGGCGGGCGCGATCCGCACGTAGTAGTCGATGACGTCTGCCCTTGGTGAACCCGGCCTCGCGGGATAGAGGACCTTGTCGAGGTTCGAGAGCGCGATGCCGCCGCCCTCCGACATCGACCTCGACCCGTCGCGGGCGCATCAGCTGCCCTTCTCGGCGGCCGCGCCTGCCGCGTGAGCGGCCGCGCGCTGCGGGCGCGCCGGGAGCCGCGGTGCGAGTGCTTGGCGTCCGGGCTCGTGCGTCGACTCCCCGGCTCGCGGCCGGCGCGCCGCCGCGAGGCTCGCGGCGAGCGCGTCCGCGAGGCTGACGACCTTCGCCGGGTCGCTCGTACGGCCGCGAGCACGATCGTCTCGCCCGGCCGCCTTCTCTCGACCAGCGCGAGGACCTTCTCCCGGTGCACGTCCGTGGTAGCGCTCCGGATCGAACGGCGTGGTGAGCGACGCGACGAGCTGCTCCGCCATCTCGAGCTCGCGTGGGGCTCGGCTCGGCGTCGCGCGGCAGGTCGAGCGACGAGACCGGGATCGACCTCGTCGGCGTAGGTTCATCGTGGAGAGCGCGAGGGCATCCTCCATCGGCCGGACGCAGCAGAGCGACTTGCTGCGTTCGCAGGACGAAGCGCGCGATCCCGACCTTCCCGATGCGCGCATGGCCTCCAGCAGGAGCCGCGTAGGCCTTCGCCGCGCTGCGGCTCGGGCACGAGGTAGTAGGTCGGCTCGTAGTAGATCGGGTCGATCTCGACGAGCTCGACGAAGTCGCTGGATCTCGATGGTGCGCGTCGCCTTGCGGGTCGAGCGGCCTCGAGCTCCTCCGGGGTCGAGCGGCACGTAGCGTCCCTTCGAGACCTCGTATCCCTTCACGATCGTGCTCGTAGGGGACCTCCTGGTCCTCGACCGCTGCAGAAGCGCTTCATGGCGGATCCGCGCCGCCGTCCTTCTCGTGCAGCATGTGGAAGCGGACCTCCTTCTGCGCCACCGCGGTGAAGAGCTTCACCGGGACGTTCACGAGCCCGAACGTCAGCGCGCCGCTCCAGATCGCCCTCGCCATGGATCCTCCCGCGGCAACGTTCGGTCCCACGCCGGGCGGCGGCAACGCGGCCCCCCTTCCCGCCTGGGGAGTCGGGGTGCACCGTTCGCGGCGGAGGACGCCATGCCAAAGAAGACGCCCAGCCATCGCAGCGAGCCGTCCGAGGCCCCGCGTACCGACCTGCCGCCCGAGCGCGAGCCGTACTACGAGGGGTACTTCGGGACGGAGGAGGAGGAGGGGGTCGTCCGCGAGGAGGAGGCGGGCGACGAGCGAGACGGGGAAGAGGAGGCCAAGCGGGAGGCGGCGCGGAAGGTGGCGGAGGACGCCGCCGGCGGCGACCGCGAGATCTCGTAGGGCCGCCCGCTGGCGCTCAGATCGGCCGGGCGCCGGTCGACGGCGCCACGCCGTCCACGTCCACGCCGAAGTAGCGGAAGATCCGGAGCTGCCGCTGCCGCAGCCCGAGGAGGCAGAGCCGCCGCTCGCCCCAGGCGAGCCCGTGCGCGAGCGTCGCGACGCCCAGATCGGCGAACTCGTCGATGTGGCTGAAGTCGAGGACCACGTCGCCCGCGGGCTCGCGCTCGAGCCGGTCGCGGAGCTCGAACGCGGAGGCGCGGTCGAAGACCCCGGAGAGCCGGATGACGGCCCGGCCGTCCACGAGCTCCCTCACGATGCGGCAGGCGGGCATGTGTGCTCTCCGCGCCGAACGTCGGCACGGCCGAGCGGGCACGCAAGCGTGCGCCCCGGGCTGGCGGGGCGGGCGCTACCAGGTGCCGAAGCGGCGGCGCGCCTCGGCGGCGAGCGCCTCGCGGTGCGCGGGGTGCGCGATGGCGATGAGCGCCGCCGCGCGCTGGCGGAGGTTCTTCCCGAACAGGTCGGCGATCCCGTGCTCGGTCACGACGAAGTGGACGTGGGCGCGGGTGGTGACGACGCCGGCGCCGGGCTTCAGCATCGAGACGATGCGCGACTCGCCGGAGGTGGTCATCGAGGGGAGGGCGATGATGGGCTTGCCCCCCTCCGAGAGCGCCGCGCCGCGGATGAAGTCCATCTGCCCGCCGACGCCCGAGTACTGCCGGTCGCCGATGGAGTCCGCCGCGACCTGGCCCGGTGATGTCGACCTCGATGGCGCAGTTGATCGCGGTGACCTTCGGGTTCCGGCGGATGACCGCGGTGTCGTTGACGTAGGCCATGTCGAGCATGGCGACGAGCGGGTTGTCGTCGAGGAAGTCGTAGAGCCGCCTGGAGCCGATCGCGAACCCGGCGACCACCTTCCCCGGGTGGACGCGCTTCGCCTCGCCGGTGACGACGCCCTTCTCGACGAGGTCGACGACGCCGTCGGAGATCATCTCGGTGTGGATGCCGAGCCGGTGGTGGTCGCCCAGGGCGGCGAGGGTCGCCTGCGGGATCGCGCCGATGCCGATCTGGAGCGTGGCGCCGTCGTCCACGAGCTCCGCGCAGTGGCGACCGATGGCCCGCTCCGTGTCGGTGAGGACGTGGGGCGGCACCTCGTGGATGGGCTCGTCCACCTCGACCATCGCGTCGATCTGGTCGACGTGGATGAGGCCGTCGCCGTGGGTCCGCGGCATGCGCGGGTTCACCTGGGCGATGACCGTGCGCGCGGTCTGGACCGCCGCGCGGGTCACGTCCACCGAGACGCCGAGGGAGCAGAACCCGTGGCGGTCCGGCGGCGACACGTGCACGAGCGCGACGTCGAGGGGGAGGATCCCGGTCCGGAAGAGCGACGGGACCTCGGAGAGGAACACCGGCAGGTAGTCGGCGCGCCCCTCCTCGACCGCCTGGCGCACGTTCGCGCCGACGAAGAGCGCGTTCACCCGGAAGCTCTTCGCGAGCTCGGGCGCGGCGTAGGGGGCGGGCCCTTCGGTGTGGAGCGAGACGATCTCGACGACCCGGAGCTCCGGGGCGCGGGCGGTCATCGCCTCGATGAGCCGGCGCGGGGCAGCCGCGACGCTGTGGACGAAGACGCGCGAGCCCGACTTGATGACGGAGACGGCTTCTTCGGCGGTGACGAAGCGGCTCATCGATGCTCCCTAGGGAACCCCCGGGTGAGGGGGGAGTCTAGCAGCGCGGGCGCCGTCGGGTGAACCACGGAGCGGCCCGGCCCCCGGCCGCACCCTACCGCATGTCCCAGGCCACCTTGGCGGCGAGAGCCAGGGCGACGACCACCACGACCCTGCGGACGAGCGCGTCCCCCCGCCGGACCGCGAGGTGGGCTCCGAGCCACCCGCCGGCGAGCTGGGCGGCCGCCATGGGGAGCGCGATGCGCCAGACCACCGTCCCCTTCACCGCGAAGACCACCAGGGCGGCGAGGTTGGACGCGAAGTTCACGACCTTGGCGGACGCGGAGGCGTGGGCGAGGCCGTCGCCGAGCAGCGCGACGAACGCGACGATGAGGAAGGTGCCGGTCCCGGGGCCGAAGAAGCCGTCGTAGCAGCCGATCACGAGGGCGGACCCGCCGGCGAGGAGCGCGGCGTGGCGAGGGGGCGGCGCGTCCTCGAGCCGCGCCGGACTGCCGCGGCGGAGCCCGATGAAGAGGGCGGCGGCGGCGAGGAGGACGAGCACCACCGGGCGGAGCACCGCGGGAGGGACGGCGAGGACCAGGGCGGCGCCGCAGAGCGATCCGGCGAGCCCGAGCGGGAAGGTGAGGCGCGCGCGCCGCGCGTCGACGAGCCCGGAGTGCGAGAACCGGACGAGCGCCGCGAACGAGCCGAAGACCGACTGGCCCTTGTTGGTCCCGAGGGCGAGGTGCGGCGGCAGCCCCACCGCGAGGAAGACGGGGAGGGTGACGAGGCCGCCGCCGCCGGCGATGGCGTCCACCGTCCCCGCGACGAGGGCGACGGCGACGAGCAGCGAGATCTGCAGGAGGTCGGGGTCCGCCACCGGGCGGGCAGTCTACGCGCGCAGCGCGTTCCGCTCCACCGCCCCGAGGATGTCGGCGAGGCCGACCGGCTTCTGGAGGACCTCGGCGCCGCCGAGGGCCGAGTCGTCCACGCCGCGGCTTGCCGTCATCACCACCACCGGGATGTCGCGCAGCGCAACGTCCCGGAGCTGCTCCTCCCGGAACTGCCACCCGTTCATCTCCGGCATCATGAGGTCGAGCAGGATGAGGCGCGGGCGGGCGCCGCCGCGGAGGACGTCGAGCGCGGCGCGCCCGTTCGAGCACAGGCGCGGGGCGTACCCTTCCTCCGCGAGCAGCTCGCCCAGGACCTCGCGGAGGTCCGTGTCGTCGTCGACGATCAGGATCGAGGGAGAGCTCATCCGAAGGTCGCGCAGTCTAGTTCACCGCGGCGTGCGTGGGAGCCCCCCGGCGGGGCGTGCTGCGCCGCAGCCGGGAAGGTGGGTGCTCGGGGGGCGTGCCGGGAGGTGCGTGGAGCACACGCACGCCCTGCGCGGGCGGCCGACCGGGCAGGTAGGGCGCGCGTGCCGTGCGCACCTCGAATTGCCGCGCTCCGGCGCACCTCACGCGGCCGGGCTCGGCGGCGGGCCCGCACGAACCGCGGCGAGGCGCGGGACGCGACGGCGGCGGTGCTCGACGGCGAGGGAGAGGACGAGCCAGGCCGCGAGCGCGAGGAAGGGCGGGTCGAAAAGCAGCGTGATGACGAGGAGGACGGCGAACAGGCACCAGCCGGCGAGCATGCAGAAGAGGACGGCGGTGTCTGAGGTGAGGACGAGATCGCGCGCCCGGGTGGGACGGATCTCCAGCAGACCATCGCGGCGGCGGTGGATGAGTCGCGGGCCCATGGCGACTCGCGATGCAGGCTCCGCGCCACGCGCGGCCGTGGCCGCCTTCACGGCGCGATGCTCTGCAGGGGCGTGTGGGGTCCCCTCAGCGCACCAGCGCCCGGATGGCGCGGCGCACCGTCGCGGCGTCGAAGGGCTTCTCGAGGACCGGGTTCGCGACGGCGTCGAGGAACGCCCTGCCCTCGGTCGTGAAGGCGCCACCGGTGACGAACACGACGGCGTCCGCCTGGGCCGGCGCGACCTCGCGCAGCACGCGGTGGAGGTCCATCCCGCTCATGTCCGGCATGAGCAGGTCGCAGAGGATCGCGTCGAACCGCTCCCCGGCGCGGACCGCCTCGGAGAGAGCGCGCGCGCTCTCGAACGGGACCACCTCATGCTCGGTCGCGAGGAGCCGCTCCGCCGCGCGGCGAATGGCGGGCTCGTCGTCCACGATCGCGACGCGCCCGCGGCGCCCGGGGGCCGCCGGGTGGGCCGCGGGGCCTTCGGCCCGCGCCGACGCGGGCGCGGCGGGGAGCACCACCCGGAACGTCGCGCCGCGGCCGGAGGCGCCCTCCACGGAGATCTCCCCGCCCGCCGCGGCCACGAGGTTCCGGCAGATCGAGAGCCCGAGGCCGGTGCCCTCGCCGATCCGCTTGGTCGTGAAGAAGGGCTCGAAGATCCGCTCGCGGAGCTCCGGGGGAACGCCCGGGCCGGAGTCGCTCACCTCGACCACCGCGCGCCCGCGGTCGTCGGTGGAGGTCGTGATCCGGATCTCGTTCGCGTCCACGTGCCCGGCCGCGACGGCCTGGGCCGCGTTGATGACGAGGTTCAGAAAGACCTGGCCGAGCTTGGCCTCGTTCGCGACCACCGGCGGGACGGGGCGGTAGTCCTTCACCACGCGTGCGCGGTGCTTGAGCTCGTTTCCGGCGATGCCGAGGGAGGACTCGAGGACCCGGTGCAGGTCCACCGGTCCGGTCCTGGCATCGTCGACGCGGGAGAACGTCCGGAGGTCGCGCACGATCTGGCGCACGCGCTCCGCCCCCTCCCGCGCGTCGTCGAGGGCCTCCCCGAGCTCGCCGAGCGCCGGATCCGAGACCCGCTGCCGTACGTGGCCGAGGGCCTCGCTCATGAAGGCGTGGGACGCCACGACGTAGGCGAGCGGGTTGTTGATCTCGTGCGCGACGCCGGCGGCGAGCGTTCCCATGGCGGCGAGCCGGTCCGCCTGCACGAGCTGGGCGGTGAGCCGGTCGCGGTCGGCGCGGGCGCGGAGCGAGCTGACGCCGAAGGAGACGTCCTCGGCGAGCTGCATGAGGAAGTGGAGCTCGGCGTCGTCGAAGGCGTCGGGCTCGGTGGCGTAGAGCGTGACGGCGCCGAAGGCCCGGCCGTCGGTGACGAGGGGGAGCGCGACCGCCGAGCGGTACCCGCGGCGCAGCGCCTCGTCCCGCCAGGGCGCGAGGGTCGCGTCGGCGGCGAAGTCCCGGCCCACCACCGGCCGCGCGGTCCGGATGGCGGTGCCGGTGGGGCCGCGGCCCCGCTCGGTGTCCGACCAGACGACCCCGACGCTCGCGACGTACCCCTGGTCGTTCCCGGCGGTCGCCACCGGCCGGACCGTCCGGCGCTCGTCGTGCTCGGCGATCCCCACCCAGCACATCCGGTAGCCGCCGTCCTCGACGATGAGGCGGCACAGGCTGTCGTAGAGCGAGGCCTCGTTCGTGGACCGGACCAGCACCTCGTTGCAGCGGCTCAGGGCGATGACCGCGCGGTGGGCGGTCCGGAGCGCCTGCTCGGCGCGGTGGCGGGCGGTGAGGTCGAGAAGGGTGACGAGCACCGCGGGCCGGTCCCATCCTTCCGCGGCGCGGGCGCGGACCATGACGTCGCACAGCTCGCCGGTCCGGCTGCGCAGGGTGGTCTCGAACTCGAGGACCTCGCCGCCGAGGAGCCGCCGGAACCGCTCCTCGAAGTCGCCCGGCGCGTCCTTCACGTCGAGGTCCCGGAGCCGGAACGCCGCGAACTCGTCGCGGGTGTACCCGAGCATGGTGTGGGCTTGGTCGTTGAACTCGGCGAAGGCCCCATCCGCCGTGATCACGACGGCGCCGCTCGGCATGAGGGTGAAGAGGGCGCGGTGCCGCGCCTCGTTCGCCGCGAGCGCGGCGCCGGAGCGGCGCGCTCGGCAGACGGAGAGGGCCACGACCGAGGCCGCGCACGCCAGCGCCACCGTCCCGAGCACCCACCCGATCATGGACACCCCCACTCCCGCGCCGCGCCGGAGCGCGACGGTACCGGGGAGGATACCTCACTGCGCGTCCGGGGGTGCGGCGTCGCGCCGACCTCAGGCGGCGGCGGCCGGGGTGCTGGCCTCGTCTTCCGACACCTCGCCGCGCTTCCAGAGGAGGTAGACCGCGGGGTAGACGAGCAGCTCCATCAGCGAAGCTCGTGACGAGCCCGCCGATCATCGGGCGCGGCGATGCGCTTCATGAGGTCCGCGCCGGTGCCGGTCGACCACATGATGGGCAGGAGGCCGATCATCGCCGCGAAGACCGTCATCGCCTTGGGCCGGACGCGCTTCACCGCGCCGTGGACGATGGCCTCGACGAGGTCGCCCCGGGTCCGGAGCTGACCGCGCGCCCTGGTACTCGTCGTGGGAGAGGTCGAGGAAGAGGAGCATGAAGACGCCGGTCTCCGCGTCGAGCCCCATGAGCGCGATCATCCCGACCCAGACCGCGATCGAGACGTTGTAGCCGAGGGCCCACAAGAGCCAGACCGCGCCCACCGCGGAGAACGGCACCGCCAGCATCACCAGCGTCGCCTTGAACGACGACCTGGTGTTCATGTAGAGCAGCCCGAAGATGAGGACGAGCGTGAGCGGCAGGATGAGCTTCAGCCGCTCCTTCACGCGGAGCATGTTCTCGTACTGGCCGCTCCAGGCGAGGTGGTAGCCGGTCGGGGACCTGGAGCCCGGCCGCGACCGCCTTCTTCGCCTCGCGTGACGTAGCTAGCCGACGTCGACCTTGGAGGTGTCGAAGTCCACGTAGACGTAGCCGGCGAGGAGCCCGTTCTCGTCGCGGATCATCGACGGCCCCTGGACGAGCACGACGTCGGCGATCTCCTCCATCGGGATCTGGCCGCGGCCGCCGGGGAGCGGCAGGAGCACGCGCCGGAGCGCCGAGAGGTCCTCGCGGTAGTCGCGGGCGTAGCGGACGTTGATGCCGTACCGCTCGCGTCCCTCGACGGTGGTGGACTGGTTGTCGCCGCCCACCGCGGTCATCACCATCATGTTCGCGTCGTCGACCGACAGGCCGTAGCGGGCGAGCTGGTCGCGCTTGAGGACGAAGTCGAGGAAGTAGCCGCCCGCCACCCGCTCGGCGTACGACGCTGCGGGTGCCCGGGGACCTTCGCCACGATCGCCTCGATCTCCTTCGCGACCTGCTCGATGGTGGCGAGGTCGGCGCCGCTCACCTTGATGCCGACCGGCGTGCGGATGCCGGTCGAGAGCATGTCGAGGCGCCCCTTGATCGGCATGGTCCAGGCGTTGGAGATGCCCGGGAGCTGGAGCGCCGCGTTCATCTCGTTCTCGAGCTCGTCCTGGGTGATCCGGTCGCGCCAGAACGGGCGCAGCAGCCCCTTCAGCCAGCCCGGGCGCCCAGGACGAGTACCAGCGCGGCTTCTCGCGCCACTCCGCCTCGGGCTTGAGGATGATGGTGGTCTCCATCATCGTGAACGGGCGCCGGGTCGGTGGAGGTGTTGGCGCGGCCGGCCTTGCCGAAGACCCGCTCGACCTCGGGGAAGGTCGCGCAGGATCTTGTCCTGGATCTGGAGCGCCTTCTGCGCCTCGGCCGACGGACATGCCGGGCTCCACCGCCGACGGCATGTAGAGGATCGTCCCCTCCCGCAGCGGCGGCATGAACTCCGAGCCGAGCGAGAGGTAGACCGGGATGGTGGTGAGCACCACCGCGACGCGCGGCGGCGATGGTCGCCCTCGGGTGCCGGAGCACGAGCCGGCACGGCGGCTCGTAGATCCGGTGGAGGAGCCGCGAGATCGGGTGGCGCTCCTCGGAGTGGTACTTGCCGACGAGGGCGCCGGTCGCGAGCCACGCGAGCCAGCGCGGGCGGAAGGAGAAGTCGTCGACCCGCGCGAACATCATCCGCATCGCGGGGTCGAGGGTGATCGCGAGCAAGGCGGCGATCGCCATCGCCAGGTTCTTCGAGTAGGCGAGCGGGCGGAAGAGGCGGCCCTCCTGGTCGACCAGCGTGAACACCGGCATGAACGCCACGGCGATGACGAGGAGCGAGAAGAAGACGCCGGGGCCCGACCTCGAGGAGCGCCTCGAGGCGGACCTTGTGGAAGTCGCCCTTCCGGCCGTCCGCGATCCAGTGGTGGATCTTGTTGTAGGCGTTCTCGACCTCGACGATCGCGCCGTCCACGAGCACGCCGATCGGAGATCGCGATCCCGGCGAGCGACATGAGGTTCGCGTTCAGCCCCATGGCGTACATGGGGATGAAGGCGAGGGCGACCGACACCGGGATGGTGACGATGGGCACGACCGCCGACGGCACGTGCCACAGGAAGACCAGGATGATGAGGGAGACGATCGACGATCTCCTCGACCAGCTTCGACTTCACGGTCTCGATGGCGTGGTCGATGAGCTCGGAGCGGTCGTAGGTCGTGACGACCTCGACCCCCTTCGGGAGCGACGGCTTCAGCTCCTCGAGCTTCGCCTCGATCCGGTGGATGACGTTGAGCGCGTTCTCGCCCGGACCGCATCACCACGATGCCGCCGACCACGTCGCCCTGCCCGTCGAGGTCGGCGACGCCGCGGCGGAGCTCCGGGCCGAGGGCGACGGTGGCGACGTCCTTCACGAGCACCGGCGTGCCGCCCTCGGAGCGCAGCACCAGGCTCTCGAGGTCCTTGATCCCCTTCACGTAGCCGCGGCCGCGGACCATGTACTCGCGGCCGCTGAACTCGACGAGCCGCCCGCCCACGTCGTTGTTGCCCCGGCGGACCGCGGTGATCACCGCGTCGAGGGGGATCTTGAAGGCGGCGAGGGCGTTCGGGTTCACCGTGATCTGGTACTGGCGGACCTGCCCGCCCACGGTGGCGACCTCGGCGACCCCCGGCACGCTCTGGATCGCGTAGCGGAGGTTCCAGTCCTGGAACGAGCGCAGCTCGTCCGACGAGTGCTGGCCGGTCTTGTCGACGAGGGCGTACTGGTAGACCCAGCCCACGCTCGACGCGTCGGGGCCGAGCTCGGTCTTCACGTCCGGCGGGAGCTGCTGCTGGATCTTCGAGAGGTACTCGAGGACCCGCGTGCGGGCCCAGTACGGGTCGGTCCCGTCCTCGAAGATCACGTAGACGTAGCTGAAGCCGAAGTCGGAGAAGCCGCGGATGGCCTTCACCTTCGGCGCGCCGAGGAGCGAGGTGGTGATGGGGTAGGTGACCTGGTCCTCGATGATGTCGGGCGACCGATCCCACCGCGAGTAGACGATGACCTGGGTGTCGGAGAGGTCGGGGAGGGCGTCGAGCGGGATGTTCCGCATCGCCCACCAGGACCCCGCGAGCGCGACGAGGGTCGCGGCGAGGACGAGGTACTTGTTCTCCGCGGAGAACCGGATGATCGCCTTGATCATGGCGCCCTCACCGCCGGTGGCCGGCGTGGGGATCGGCGGCTGGGGCCCCGGCCGGCGCCGCGCCCTGGCCGCGGCCCTCGGACCCGGTTCCCGCGCCCGCGGCGGTCGGCGTCGGCGCGGCGTCGGCGCCGGAGCCGGAGCCGCGCCGGAGGACAGCGCCGCGAGCGAGGCGCGGAGCCGCGACTCCGAGTCGACGAGGAAGTTGGCGCGGGTGACGACGCCGTCCCCCGCCTCGACGCCGGCCACGATCTCGACGAAGTCCCCGTCCGACTCGCCGAGCCGGACCTCCCGCGGCACGAACTTGCCGTCGGGGAAGGCGACGAACACGACGTTCTTCGTCCCCGAGTGGATCACCGCGTCCGCCGGGACGCGGAGCGCCTTCCGGCTCTCGCCCTGGAACACGACGTCGCCGAACATCTCCGGCTTGAGCTCGCCGGTCGGGTTCGCGACCTCCACGCGGACCTTGGCGGTGCGGGACTTCGGGTCGAGCATCGGGTCGATGAAGGCGACCCGGCCCGTGAAGGTGCGGTCGGGGAACGCCTTCAGCGTGAGCTTCGCGGAGATCCCGACCTTCACCTGGCGCAGGTCGCTCTCGTAGGCGTCGGCGAGGACCCAGACCCGCGACAGGTCCACGATCTCGAACGGCATGTCGCCGGCGTTCACGCGCATGCCCGGGACGACGTCCTTCTTCGTGAGGACGCCGGTCGCCGGCGAGGCGAAGGTGACGGTCCGGGAGGCGCGGCCGGTCTTCTCGATCCGGGCGATCTCGGCCGGCGGGACGTCCCACAGCTCGAGCTTGCGCCGGGCGGCCGCGACGAGCGCGTCGCCGTCGGAGACCATCCCGCCGGCCTCGGCGAGCCGCTTCCGCGTGTCGAGGGCGAGCAGGAACTCCTGCTGCGCCGAGAGGAGCTCCGGGCTGTAGATGGAGTAGAGGGGCTCGCCGCGCCGGACCGGGCGGCCGATGAAGTTCGCGTGGACCTCCTCCATGAACCCGGAGAACTTCACGTTCACGTGGTGGACGCGGGTCTCGTCGACCGCGACGCGGCCGCTCGTGCGCCAGTTCCCGCCCACGGTCCCTCGCTCGGCGTGGGCGATCCGGAGGCCGATGAGCTGCTGGCGCCCCGGGTCGATGGTGACGCCGGAGAGGCCGTCGGGGGCGACGTCGGTCCGCTCCACCTTCACGAGCTTCATGCCGCAGATCGGGCAATCGCCAGGGTGGTCCTGGACGATGGAGGGGTGCATCGGGCACTGCCACTGGTCCTTCTGCGGCGTCGAGGGTCCGGACGCCTGCGTCCCGCCCCCCGCCGGCGCCGCCACGCCCGCGACCTTCACGAGCTTCATGCCGCAGATCGGGCAGTCGCCGGGGTGGTCCTGGACGATGGACGGGTGCATCGGGCACTGCCACTGCTCCTTCGCCGCCGCGACCGCGCCCCCTTCGCCCCGATCCGCCGCGTGGTCGTGAGCCCCGCCGCGGCGGGCGAGGAGCCAGGTGCCGCCGGAGGCGGCCACCGCGCTCGCGATGATCGCGAGGGCGACGGCCGGCGTTCCGAACCGGCGGGAGGAGGTCGTGCTGCGCTGCTCGGTGGTCATCGATCGTCTCCGTCCTACATCCCCGAACCCATCGCCCCGGCCGACGCCGAAGCGGCGTCCGCGCCGCCCGCGGCGGCCGATCCCCCGGCGCCGCGGCCCGCGCCGGTCGCGCCCGTGCCGGGCATCCCGCCGGTCCTCACCGCGCCCGCGGGCGCGCCGGCCGCCTCCAGGCTCACCTCGTCCGTCGCGATGGCGATCCGCATCGCGTCCGCCACCGTGCCGAGGAAGCTCTCCTCGTCGGCGATGTAGCCGGCGTTCGCCTCGAGCACCGACGCGAAGGTGACCTTCCCGACCTTGTACTGCGAGAGGGTGCTCTCCGCCGTCGCGCGCGACTGGACGAGGAGGCCCTGGCGGAAGAGCCGGATCGTGTCGAGGAGGGCGAGGGACGCGGTCCGGCGCTCGGCGATCCGGAGCCGCAGGAGCTGCTCCAGGGCCTCCTGGCTCCGCGCGCCCGCCTCGGCCCGCGCCTCGCTCTCGGCGACCGCGCGCCCCTGCTTGCGGGAGGACCAGATCGGCAGGCCGATGGAGACGCCCGCCGTCCACATCGGGTCGAGCTGGCCCCGGGGCATGACCCCGACCGAGACGCCGAGATCCGGATAGCGCTCGCGGCGGGCGAGGTCGGCGGAGCGGTCCGCGCGCCTCGTCGCGAGGCGGGCCTGGGCGAGCTCGGGGCTGCGGGCGAGGGCGTCGGCGAGGGCGGCGTCGGCGGGCGCCGGCTCGGCGACGTCGAGGTCGCGGACGCTCGCCGTGGTCGCGATGGGGTCGTAGATGGGGCGGTTCCGGAGCCGGTTCAGCGCCTGGATCGCCGACGCCTCCTGGGCCGAGAGCGCGACGGCACGCTGGCGGAGCCGGTTCAGCTCGAGCTGCGCGCGCAGCACGTCGGACTGCGGGGCGTCCCCGGACTCGTAGCGGGCCCGGGCGAGGCCGGCCGACGTCTGCCAGAGCCCGTCGAGCCGCTTCAGCAGGGCGAGGCGATCGCGGGCGAGGAGCAGGTCGAGGTAGGCGCGGCGCACGTCGGCCTCCGTCGTGAGCCGGACGCGCTCGACCGCCGCGGTGGCCTGGTCCGCGCCGAGGCGCGCGACGTCGGTCCGCAGGCCGCGCTTCCCGGGCCAGGGCAGGCCCTGCGAGAGCATCACCTGGTAGTAGCTCGTCTCCATCTTGCCGATCTGGAGGCCGTTGAACCCGTCGTTCTGGATCCCGAGGGAGAGGACCGGGTCCGGGAGCGCGCCCGCCTGCGGCACGCGCTCACGCTCGGCGCGGACGGTCGCCTCGGCCTGGCGCAGCTCGGGGCGGGTCGCGAGGCTCTGCGCGAGGAGCTCGGCCAGGACCGGATCGGCGTCGGAGCCACGGTCGCGGTCGCGGCGCGGGTCGCGAGGGGCGCGAGGGCGAGCAGCATGGCGAGGGCACGGAGCGCGCTCGGCGAGCGGGCGGGCGAGGGGCGGACGGGGTCGGAGGACATGGCGGGGGAGGGTAGAGCACCGGACGTGCCAGCCCGCCGGGGGCGAGTCGCCGGGAGGACCCGAGGCGCAGGCGGCGAAGACACGACGGCCCGGCGCCCCGCAGCGGGACGCCGGGCCGAGCGGGACGCCGGGCCGAAGGGGTGGAGCCGATCCCTACGGGACGAAGATCACGCCGGTGATCATGTCCATGCCGCAGGCGTACTTGAGCTCACCCGACTGCTTCGGCGTGACCTCGATCGTGACCGCCTTGTCGAGGGGGAGCTTCGTGTTGATCCCGTGCTCCTTGATGACGAGCTCCTTCGCGCAGGTCCGGTCGGTCTTGCGGGTGACGACGAGGCGGAGCTTCTCGCCCTTCTGCGCCTTGATCTTCGCGGGGACGAAGCCGTCCTCGGTCACCTGCATGTCGACGGTGCGGACGCCGTTCTTGACGGTG
The DNA here is from genome assembly GCA_963739565.1 of uncultured delta proteobacterium. Taxonomy (GTDB): domain Bacteria; phylum Myxococcota; class Myxococcia; order Myxococcales; family Anaeromyxobacteraceae; genus Anaeromyxobacter. Next base: position 92,094 of record CAVUBF010000006.1, read on the forward strand.
CCCTCGGCGATGCCCGCCTTCGACGCGGCGGTCTCGGCCTTCTGCTGCATGGCGGCGTGGTCGTGCTGCGCGAGCGCCGGCGCGGCGAACACGCCGAGGGCGGCCGCGAGGGGGAGGAGGAGGGACTTGGTGTTCATCGGGATCGTCTCCGGTCGAGGTGAGGGTCGGGGCCCGTCCGGTAGAGGCGAGCCGGGGGATCCCATAGCAGGTCCCGTGCCTGCCGGAACCCGCCGGGGAGGGGCGAATTCCCGCGTCATTGCGCCGCTCGGGGCGGCGGCCCGGGACACACTGTGACCGCCCTGGTCACGTTGCCGGGCCTCGTCAACCGAACTTCTGGCGACGGTTTACGAAAGGCAGACCGGGGCGGGGCGGCCTGATACATTGCGCGCCGTGACATCTCCGGCGAACCGCCTCGACGCGATCCACCGGCTGGTCTGGACGGCGCTCCTCGCCGCCTGCATCGCGGTGGGCGCCTGGCTCCAGCTCCCGATCGGCGCGGTGCCGGTCACCCTCCAGCCCCTCTTCGTCTTCCTGGCGGGCTACCTGCTCGGCCCGGCGGGCGGCGCGACCGCGGTCGCCCTCTACGTCGCGGCGGGGGTCCTCGGCCTGCCGGTCTTCGCCGGCGGCAAGGCGGGACTCGGCGTCCTCCTCGGCCCGACCGGCGGGTACCTCGTCGGCTTCGTCCTCGGCGCGGCGATCACCGGGCTCGCAGCGCCCCGCGGCCGCCCCATCGGCTGGGCCCGCGGGATCGTCGCCGGCGCCGTCGCGCTCGCCGTCGCCTATCTCGCGGGCGCGGCGCGGCTCGCGCAGGTCCTCCACCTCGACGCCCGCAAGGCGGTGGTGATCGGGGTCCTGCCCTTCGTCGCCTTCGACGCCGTGAAGGTCGCGGTCGCCCTCGTCATCGGCCGCCACCTCCGCGCGCGGGGGCTCACGCCGCGATGATCGTCGCGGACCGGCTGTCGTACGCGTTCGACGCCGCGCCGGCGCTCGACCGGGTGAGCTTCTCGGTCGAGCCGGGCGCGCTCTGCGGCATCGTCGGGGCGAACGGCTCGGGCAAGTCGACGCTGCTCGCGGTCGTCGCCGGGCTCTTCACGCCGACCGCCGGGACGCTCTCCGTCCGCGGCGACGTCTCGCCCGGCGGGGAGGAGGCGATCCGCCGGCGCGTCGCCCTCGTCCTGCAGGACCCGGATCAGCAGATCATCGGCGCGACGGTGGAGGAGGACCTCCTCCTCGGCGTGCCGCGCGGCGACGAGGCGCGGCGCGCGGCGGCGCGGCGGCTCGCGGCCCGGTTCGGGCTCCTGGAGCTCGACGCGCCGGTCCACACCCTCTCCCTCGGCTCGCGCCGCAAGCTCTGCATCGTCACCGCGCTCCGCGACGCGCCCTCGGTGCTCCTCCTCGACGAGCCCTTCGCCGGGCTCGACTACCCCGCGGTGCGGGAGATGCGCGTCCACCTCGCGGAGAACCGCGCCGCCGGCGTGACCCAGCTCGTCGCCGCCCACGACCTCGAGGCCTTCGCGGACCTCGCCGACCGGTGGCTCGTGCTCGAGGGCGGCCGCGTCGTCGCGGGCGGGACCGCGGACGCGGTCTTCCCGGCGCTGCGCGGGCACGGGGTGCGGCCGCCGGGCGGCTGGCTCTCGGCGCGGGGGCTCCCGCCGTGGGAGTGACCGGCGCCCCGGCCTGGACCGCGCCCCGCCCCGCCCGCGGCCCGCTCGCCGCCGCGGACGGGCGGATCGTGCTCCTCCTCGCCCTCCTCTTCGGGGTCCTGGTCTGGCGCGCGGGGCTCGCCGCGAACCTGCTCTACGCCGCCTTCTTCGCGGCCGTGCTCGCCTCCGCGGGCGCGACGGCGCGGGACGCGGCGCGGCTCGCGCGATGGACGCTCGGGTTCGCGGCCGTGTGGGGCGGCGTGAAGCTGGCGGTGGACGTCCTCGGGGGGGTCCCGGCGCGCGAGGCCGCCGGCGAGGTCGCGCTGCTGTCGGTCCGGCTCGCCGTCCTCCTCCTCCTCGGCGGCGCGCTGAGCGCGCTCCTCACCCCGCGCGCCCTCGGGCTCGCCCTCGCCGGGCTCACGCCGCCGGCGCTCCGGAGCCGCGCCTGGTCGGTCTCCCTCGCGCTCCTCCTCATGGTCCACTTCGTCCCGCGGGCGCTCGCGGCCTTCGAGGGCGCGCGCGCGGCGCTGCGGGTGCGGCGGGTCCAGGTCCCGCGGCTCGCCGGGCTCGTCATCGTCCTCGAGGCCGGGGCCCGGAACCTCGCGCGGATGACCTGGGACCAGACCCTCGCCGTGGCGGCGCGCCGCCTGGACGGGCCGGAGGCGTGGTCCGAGCCGGTCCCGCTCCGGCCTGCGCAGTGGGGCGCGGGCTGCGTCGTGGCGCTCCTCGCCGGCGCCGCCGCGGCGCTCCTGTGAGGGGACGACCGGTGGACGGACCTCGCCTCGAGCCCGAGCCCGATTCGACGAAGGTGGCGCGTCCTCGCCCTCGCCGCGTCGCTCTTCGTCGTCTCGCAGTTCTACCGGGTGGCGAACGCGGTCGTGGTCCCCGAGCTGCAGCGCGACCTCGGCCTCACCTCGGAGGCGCTCGGCGCGGTGAGCGCGGCGTTCTTCTACGCCTTCGCGGTGGCGCAGGTGCCGCTCGCGGTGGTGCTCGACCGGCTCGGCGCCCGCCGGATCATGACGGCGCTGACCCTCGCCGGCGCGGGCGGGGCGGTGGTGTTCGCCGGCGCGCACGGCGCGGCCTGGGCGACGGTGGGACGCGCCCTCCTCGGCCTCGGGATGGCGGGGAACCTCATGGGCACGCTCAAGCTCGTGAGCCGCTGGTTCCCGCCGCGCCAGTTCGCGACGATCGCGGGGTTGGTCCTCGCGGTCGGGACCTTCGGCAACATCCTCGCGTCGACGCCGCTCGTGCTCCTCGTCGGCGTCCTCGGCTGGCGGCGCTCGTTCGTGGTCATCGCCGCGGCGACGGCGGCCCTCGCGGCGGTCTTCTGGGCCGTCGTCCGGGAGGCGCCGGCGGGCGCCGGGGCGGAGGCGGCGGACGGGCCGCGAGCGGGCGACGGCAGGGAGCTCGACCCGCCGCTCTCGATCGGCGTGCGGGCCCGGACGCTCCTCGGAAGCCGCGACTACTGGCTCATCTCCCTCGGCGCGTTCTGCCGGTACGGCACGTTCGCGGCGATCCAGGGGCTCTGGGTGGGGCCGTGGCTCGTCGACGTCATGCGGCTCCCGCCGGTGCGGGCCGCGAACCTCATCCTCCTCATGAACGTCGCGCTCGTCGTCGGCGCCCCCGTGGGCGGCTGGCTCTCCGACCACGTGCTCGCGTCGCGCAAGCGGCTCGCCCTCCTCGGCCTCGGGGGCCTCGCCGCGAGCGAGCTCGCCCTCGCGTTCCTCGGCCCCGGCGCCGGGTGGTGGACGGTGGCGCTCGTCCTCGTCGCCCTCGGCGTCGCGTCGTCCTTCGGTCAGGTGCTCTACGCGCACGTGAAGGACGTCATGCCCGAGCGGATGGCGGGGATGGCGATGACGAGCGTGAACTTCTTCGTGATGCTCGGGGCGGCGACGTTCCTCCACGTCATGGGCTGGATCCTCGACGCGCGGGCGCTGCCGGGTGGCGCCCGCACCGCGGCGGGGTACGAGGCGGCGTTCCTCCTCGCCGGCGTCAGCACGGCGGTGGCGTTCGTCGCCTATTTCCTCACCCGCGATGCGCGCCCCGCGCCGCCCGCGCGGTAGCGGCCGGCGGCCTCGGCGCGCCGGCATGTCGTCTGCCCCTCCCCTCCCGGGACCCGCGGCGCTAGACTGCGGCCCCCTCGAGGGAGGACTCACACCGCCATGAACAAGACCCTGAAGACGCTGCTCGCCGTCGTGCCGTTCCTGCTCACCGCCGCCTGCACGGATCCGAACAAGGCGCCCGCGCAGTCCGCCATCCAGGCCGGCGACGGCGCCGTCGCGACGCTCACCGACGAGGTCACGAAGCTCGCCCCCGACCTCGTGAAGTCCGCGAAGGACGGGCTCGCCTCCGCGAAGGCCGCCGCCGCGAAGGAGGACTGGAAGGGCGCCCTCGCCGCCGCGCAGGCCGTCCCGGAGACCGCCGCCAGGGCGGTCGCCTCCGCGAAGGCGACGAAGGAGGAGATCGAGCGGGCGGCCGCCGCGAGGATCGCCGACGCGAAGGCGGCGTACGAGCGGGCGCAGGCCGAGCTGCCGAAGAAGATCGACGCGCTGAAGAAGCAGGTCAAGGCGCTCTCGAAGGCGAGGAAGCTCCCGGCGGGCGTCACGAAGGCCGACGTCGCGAAGGGCAAGACCAGCGTCACCGCCCTCGAGGCCGGCTACAAGACGGTCACCGAGCAGGGCAAGACCGACGTCCTCGCCGCGAGCGCGAGCGCGAAGCAGCTCATGACCCAGGCGGACGAGACCGCCGCGTCGCTCGTGAAGAAGCCGGCCGCCCCGGCGCCCGCGAAGGCCACGAAGACCTCGGCGAAGAAGAAGGCGAAGAGGTAGCCCCGGGCTCCCGGTCGGCGCCGCGGACGAGGTCGTTGACCCTGCCCCGCCGCGGTGTTAGCTATCGCCCTCCCTAGGTTCCGGGGCGTAGCGCAGCCTGGTAGCGCACTTGCTTGGGGTGCAAGTGGTCGCAGGTTCAAATCCTGTCGCCCCGACCAGTTAGTACGGGGGGTTAGCCGCAAGGCTGACCCCCTTTTTCTATGGGGCCCGGGGCTGGTGTGGCAGGCGGGGTGGCAACGGCCCCGCGCCTGCGCGCGATTGCTGCTGCGACTCATCGTCGGCGGCGCGGCGCGCGACGGCGCGAGCGCAGCGGCCGTGACCACCCGCGTCGCGCTCCCGGCGTTCCCGGATGCGCCACGGCGCCTCGGAGCTCCCGCTCGGTCCGCGGCTCGGACCGGCGCGACTGTCCCCGGTCCACGGCAGTTGACGGCAGGCCGCGATTGCGCAGGATCACGCCGATGGAAGCGCAACCGAGAGTGTCCGGAGCGGAAGCGACCGGCCCCACCGCCGCCGAGGCAGGCGAGGCAGCCGCGGCGGCGGACGAGCTGCTGTCGCTCTTCGACGGCGCGTCGGCGCTCTGGCTCGACTGGATCGAGGAGGAGGCCGGGCCCGGCTCGCCGGTCCTCCAGCTCTGCCGCGAGGTCTGGCGCGAGCGGATGGAGAACGCGCGCGTCTCGCTCCGGCACGGCGACGTCCGGAACGCGAGCCAGATCCTGCACCGCGGGCTGACCCTACTCGCGCACGGCCCGCAGATCCTCGCGCGCAAGGAGCTGACGCTGGAGGAGCTCGGGCCGCTGCTGCGCGGGTTCTGAGCCGACCGGGGTCCCGACGCCCGCATCCCCCGCGGCGGCGTGCACCGCGCCGTTCGGACGGCGACCGGGCGCGGGAAGCTCCAGGACCTCCTCCCTCGCCGTCGAACCACCGCGGCGCCCGCGCCGGCGAGCGCCAGGAGGCGAAGCGCGCCTTCTCTCCGCGGTAGTAGCGCCGGTACGCCGCGACCGCGTCCGTTCCGCGGTAGCGCTCGGGCATGACCTGGGGGAAAGGCTGTCGCCGCGCGCCGGCGGCGGCGGCCGGTCCGACCCGCGCCATGGCGCCGATCACGGCGCGGCTGCGGTGGACCCTCCCGAAGCGACGCTCGTACTCCTCGGCGAGCGCGAGGCCGTGCCGGACGAGCCAAGCCCAGTTCGCCGGGCGGGCCGCCGCCCACGCGACGCACGGGTGGTCGCGGTGGGTGGCGCGGTACGGCGCGCGCCGGCCCAGGTGCGTTCGCGCCACCGTGCAGAGGATCTGCGCGGTCTCGAGCGTCATCTTCACGACGTGGCGATCGCAGAGAGCGCGCGCGGCGCGAATCGGGTCGGCATCCACCGCGAAGACGTTCACGCCCGAGGCATAGCGCGACCTCGCGCGCGGTGCACCCGGGCCGAGGTGCGAAGACGAACGTGCCGCTCCCTCCCTCTCCCCCGCAAGAAGAAGCGGCGCTCCGAGGCGCCCGCGCGCGACGAGATAGGTGGTGCCTTCGAGAACCTGGCGAGGAGCGGTCATCCCGCGCGCACGGGAGGGCCCAGACCAGGGAGGGCCCAGACCGAGAGTAATGCAACCCGGCGCGCGGAAATGCGTGTGCGTCGGCGGGTTCGGAGGCCCAGACCGAGAGTAATGCAACCCGGCGCGTGGAAATGCGTGTGCGCCGGCGGGTTCCGCGCAGGACCGCACCGGCGTTCAGGGCGCCAAACAGCGTTCGATGACGACTGCCGCGGGCCGCGACTAGTCGTTCGTGCCGAGTGACCGATGGAAAGCAACAGTCCGGCCCACGCGTAGCCGCGAGCTTGGAGCCCGCGGTCTGTCGGACGTGGCGAGTCGAGTATCAGCTCAGGCGCGCGCCGCTCAGGCGAACGCCGCGCACCGGACTCCGTGCTCTACACGTAGCAGGTAGGTCCCCGCTGGGAAGACCACGTCCTGGATCCCTGCGCGCCTCGCAGCCCGCGCTTCTCGGTATGCCTTCAGGAAGCCGAGCAGGCGCGTCACCGTCTCGATGCGTTTGCACTTGTCGCGACCGGCGACGCGGGGGCTGAGCTTGCGCCGGGGCTCGCCGGGGGCAGGGCGCGCGAAGGGCTTCTGGGCGAGCACCCGCGCTCGCCCGAGGAATCCGCGCTGCTCGGCCTGGAACTCGCGCCGGTGCTGCGCCTCGAGAGCCCGCACCGCCTTCTCGACCTGCGCCCGGAAATCCTCCGCCGATGCGAAGCCTGGCGGGACGGTCAGGACGAGCTCGGCGGACTCGGGCATGTCGCCGTTGGCGCGGAAGAACTTCTTCGGACGCCGCGCCGTGAGAGTCGCGCCGCCGAGCAGCTCGGGCGCAGTTCGGAGCCCCGGCCACTCGTCCCCGCTCTGGACGAGGCCGGCGGCAACCGGATTCGCGAGGATGTAGGCGGCCTTCCGGATGACGTCGTCGGCGGTCGCGTGGGTGACGGCGCTGTAGGACGCCTCGGATGACCAGAACCCCTCCCAGTGGCCGATGCAGGCGTTGGTCGCGCGCGCCACGAGCGAGTCGAGGTACTGCACGAACGCGGGGAGCTCCGCGCGCGGATCGGTGACGAGCAGGTGGTAATGGTTGGAGAGCGCGCAGAACGCGTGGACGAGGATGCCGTGGCGCTGCGCGGCGACCGCGAGGACGTAGAGGAAGATGCTGTTCGTGAGCTCGGACGGCCTGAGGAAGAAGCGTTGTTCCGAGCAGCGACGGGTCACGAGCAGCGTGGTTCCTGGCAGAACCTGTCGGGGTGCGGTCATGCGGCGTCCGCGACGCAGATGGCGTGCCGCCGCCGAGTCGCAATGATCTCGGCATGTTGATCCCTTCCGGTCGGTGGGCGCCACGGTCGCCGTTCGGCCGGCAGGTCCGTGATTCACTTCTCTCGGTCGGGGTCCAGGTCCGTGATTCACTTCTCTCGGTCGGGGTCCAAAACCCGGAGCTAAGTGAGCGGCGGCGCGCGCCGGCCGGCGCTACAGGCTGCAGAGGTTCGGCCCCGCCGCGACCGCGACGCAGGTTCCCGGGCATTCGTTGTCGGGATCGGTGCCCCCCACGACGTCGGCGCAGACGCCGGTGACGGCGCCGGTCTTGGCAGCCACGCAGGCCTCGCACAGGCCAGCGCAGGCGAGGTTGCAGCAGACCCCGTCGATGCAGTGCGTCGAGTTACATTCGCCGCCGGTCACGCAGCTCTTGCCATCGGACCGCTTGCAGGTCGCGCTGCACGCGGAGCCCGGCGCGCCGTTGCTGGCGCCGAGATCGCAGACTTCGCTGGCCATGGTGTTGACCACGCCATCCCCGCACGACGGCCGGGTGCAGTCGGAGTCGCAGTCCGCGGTGAAGCCTCCCGGGACGCCGGGGTCGCACTCCTCGACCGAGGGCCCGAGCAGATCGACAAACCCGTCGCCGCAGCTTGCGATCGCGCAGTTGCCGTTGTTGGGGCCGGACCGTACGACGACGCAGTCGTCGTTGTTGCTCTGGTTGCCGTCGTCGCAAGGCTCGATCCGAGGCGCCGCGAGGTCCAGGAACCCGTCGCCGCAGACGTTGAGCGCGCATGCCGCCGTGCAGTTGTCGGCGCTCGAGGTGTTGCCGTCGTCGCAGGCCTCGATCCCGGGGGCGGCGCCGTCGAGGATGCCGTCGCCGCACCTCGCCAGCCTGCAGGTGTTGGTGCAGTCGTCGGCGTCGACCGAGTTGCCGTCGTCGCACTCCTCGCCAGCCTGGGTGACGCCGTCGCCGCACCTCGCGAGGCGGCAGGCGACGCAGCCGTCGGTGTTGACCGAGTTGCCGTCGTCGCACTCCTCGCCGGCCTGGATGACGCCGTCGCCGCAGCGGGGTCGCGTGCAGTTGGCGCGACAGCCGTCGGTGTCGACGACGTTGCCGTCGTCGCACTCCTCGCCCGCCGCCACGTTGACGGACCCATCGCCGCACTGGACCGCGGTGCAGTCGGCGTCGCACGTGGCGGACACGCCTCCGGTGTCGCACTCCTCGGCCGCGGTGTTCAGGACGCCGTCACCGCAGAGCCGTGGCGTACAGTCCGCGTCGCAGCTGGCCGTGAACCCGCCGACCGCGCCGGGATCGCACAGCTCCCCGGCGGCGAGGTTCACGATGCCGTCGCCACACACGGAGGGCGTGCAGTTGGAGTTGCAGGTCGCCGTGAACCCGTCGACGGCGCCCGGATCGCACGCCTCCACGCCGCTCTCGACGATGCCGTCGCCGCAGGAGGGATTCCGGCAGCCGTTCCCGCAGCCGTCGTCGTTGACCGAGTTGCCGTCGTCGCAGTCCTCGAAAAGCGACTGGACCAGACCGTCGCCGCAGAAGCCGGCGCGCTGGCAGCTTCCGTTACAGCCGTTCGCCGGGTCGAAGACGGTGTCGCCGTCGTCGCAGTCCTCGAACAGCGACTGGACCACGCCGTCGCCGCAAGCCCCGAGCCGCCGGCAGTCGGCCGAGCAGCCGTTGCCGTCCGCCGTGGTGTTGCCGTCGTCGCAGTCCTCGAGGAGCGCGTGGACGACGCCGTCGCCGCACACGGCGTAGGAGGTACAGTCGGAGGCGCAGCCGTTGCCGTCGTCGACGAGGTTGCCGTCGTCGCAGGCCTCGCCGCCGTCGATCTTCCCGTTTCCGCAGGAGGTGCTCGTGCATCCCGAGCCGTCGGCGGTGCAGCTCGTCCCGTCCGGGCAGACTCGCCCGCCGGGGCACTCCCGGATCTCCCGGGTCTCGCGGCTCGAGCAGCCGGCCAGTCCGACCAGGACGGCGACGAGGAAGGCCGAAGCGAGAGCGCGCGGCGGGGGGCGAACCGCGACCAGGCGACGATCGGCCCGCGACGACGGGTCAAGTCTCATGTTGGCGCCTCCTCGAGAGAGCGCGTCGAATCTACCCGCTCAAGACGGCACGCAGCCAGGCGCCATCTGACCCGTGACTGTGGGTCATCCTTTGGGAGGACGGGGGACGCCGTGACGGGGGTGCGCGCCGGCGCGCAGGCCAGCCTCCTCGATCGCCGCGCGGTGCTCACGGTGCAGCCCACGGCGCCGCGACGCGCTCTGGCGAGGAAGTCGGGGAATCGACTTCGTCGAGCACCCCACGGCCGCTGCTGCAGCTACGAACGTCTCGTCCGCGGCGACCCGCCGCTGGGTCTCGAAACGGTCCGACTCGGTTAGGCGATGCACGTGATCGACTCGCTTTCCCCACCCCACCTCCTCGGCGATCAAGCCGCCCGTGGCGATGCCGCTCGCGCGCTGGGTCGCCGTCACAGCGCAGGTGGGGGCGCATCGCGGTGCGGGTCGCCGGTAGCTGGATCGCTGCAATCGGGCTTCTGGCGCTCGGCCGGGCGCTCCGCGGCGGGTGAGCGCGAGCCCGTTTGAGCCGGTCCTCGAGCGCGCGCTTGAACGCTGAACCGGGCGCCACGCTGCGCGAGCTCAGCCGACAGAGCTGGCGGCGACGGCACTTCCGCTTGCATCGAAGGCTCCCGCCCACGCAAGTGCGCGAGCCATCCCGTGTGCGAACGATGGGTCGACCGGCGGGCGATGGACGTTCAGCCTCGGTGTCATCGTCTTCCGACGGTCGTCGCATCGAAGGGCGCAGGAGGATCCTGGTGCAGCGGGCCGCGGCTACGGCCAGCGCCTCACACGGGTCGACCGCCCCCTGGTCAATGGCCGACAGGGCCTCACCCCACTACCGCTACGAAACGGAGGACGAGCACATGGCGAAGAACACGATCTGTCTCTGGTACGACAAGGACGCCGAAGCCGCGGCCCGCTTCTACACCCGGACCTTCCCGGATAGCGCGATGGGTCGCATCTTCCGCGCGCCCAGCGACTATCCCAGCGGCAAGAAGGGCGACGTCCTGACGGTCGAGTTCACCGTAGCCGGGGTGAATTGCGTGGGCCTGAATGGTGGACCCGCGTTCAAGCACAACGAGGCGTTCTCGTTCCAGATCGCGACCGACGATCAAGAGGAGACCGATCGCTACTGGAACGCGATCGTCGGCCATGGTGGCCAGGAAAGCGCGTGCGGCTGGTGCAAGGACAGGTGGGGGGTGTCCTGGCAGGTCACGCCTCGGGTCCTGACCGATGCGCTCGCGGCAGGGGGTGAGGAAGCGAGGCGCGCTTTCGAGGCGATGATGCCGATGAGGAAGATCGACGTCGCCACGATCGAGGCCGCGAGGCGTGGCTGACGCTTCGACTCTCCTCGTCACGTGTCGCGACCTGCTGAAGGCGGGCCGCGTTGGGCTTCAAGCCGCCGCGCGGCGCGAGCCGCCCCCAGGCGACGAGCTTGTAGACCGTCGCGCGCGGTCGAGGTGTGCCCGCGATCACCGCGCTTGTGCGAACGCGAACGAACCTGGCCGCGCGCGGAGTTACTAGTGTCCGCTCCTCGGGCTGCGGTTGGTCTCATTCGCCAGGCGAGCCGCGCGCCGGCGGATCGGCATGGCGAACTCGGGAGCATGGCTCCTCACAGTGACGCCGCGTGCGCGGCGGCGCCGATCAGGCCGACCTGGGGGTGGGTCACCACGAACGCGGGGATCCGCTCGACGAGCGTGTGCAGGCGTCCCTTGCGCTCGAACGCCTCCCGGAACGCTCCCCTCTCGACGTAGGGGAGCACGCGCGGCGCGATGCCCCCGACCACGAACACGCCGCCGGTGGCCAGGATGGTGAGGGCGAGGTTCCCGGCCACGGCGCCCAGCACCGAGCAGAACAGCGCGAGCGACATCTCGCAGATCGGATCCTCGCCAGAGAGGCCCCGCTCGGAGACGACGGCGGCGGGATCCTGGCCGGGGACGGCCGCGCGAGCGCGGCGACGGTCTCCGGGCGGATGAGCGCGCGGCACGCGGGCTCCTGCGAGAGGAACGAGAACACGTCGACGAGGCCGCGCCCGGACAGCACCCGCTCGCACGAGACGCGGCCGTACTTGTTGCCGAGGAACATCAGCAGCCCCGCCTCGAGCGGCGTGCGGGGCGCGAAGTCCACGTGGCCCCCCTCGGACGGGAACACCTCGTAGCGGCCCTGCGAGGTCGACCAGAGCAGGAGCGCCTCGCCGAGGCCCGTCCCCGCGCCGAGGACGCCGATGGGGCCTCGCGGCGTGGCGGGCGCCCCGCCGAGCGGCGCCAGCCCTCGGAGCCGACGGCCGTCACCCCGAGCGCCGCGGCGAAGAAGTCGTTGACGAGGCGCACCCGCTCGATGCCAAGGCGCGTCGCGAGCGACCGTCCGTCGACGACCCAGGGCAGGTTGGTCGCGCGGCAGATGTTGTTCTCGATCGGGCCGGCGATCGCCAGGCAGGCGGCCGTGATGCCCTCGCCCTCGCGCCTTCGTCGAGCGTCTTGGCGGCCTCCGCCAGGAAGGCTTCCGCGATGTCGTCGAGCGAGGCGTGCGAGGTGGAGGGGTACGTCCGCTGGACGAGGGGTGCGGCCGCGACGATCGGGGCGGCCTCGTAGAGCGCGAGCCGGGTGTTCGTGCCGCCGATGTCACCCGCGAGGAGGATCACGTGGCCGCCCGGCAGAAGATGAGCCCGTCCAGCGCTCGGCGGCCCTGCGGCGGGGTCCCGTGCACCCCTCAGCCATCCCCTGATTGCTGGCCCGTGGAGCGTCGCCAACTTGCGCGTAGCGTCGCCACGTCTGCGCCCCGCGCCCTGACCGAGCGGTTCGCCGTGCTCGCGCTCGAGTCGACGGAGGGCAGCCGTCACGACAACCGCGAGGTGCTCCTCTCGCAGCGCCATGGAGCCGGAGGAGGCGCTCCATCGCGATGCGGGTTCGGAGCCGCGCACCCATCGCTGAGGGGAGACACGCCTTGGAAACGCGACGTTACCGTACGCCGACCGCCGCAAAGGAGACGCCAGCCGCCAAGGGCAAGCCTGGGGAGGGCAAGCGGATCGAGGGCGGACCGCTCACCGACGAGGAGCTGGAGCTGATGAACGCGTACTGGCGCGCGTGCAACTACCTGGCGGTGGGGATGATCTACCTCCAGGACAACCCGCTCCTGCGCGAAGCCCCTCGAGTCGGAGCACGTGAAGCACTCGGCTGCTCGGGCACTGGGGCGCGAGCCCGGCGCTGTCGTTCGTCTGGGTCCACCTGAACCGGCTGATCGTGAAGCACGACCTCGACGTCATCTTCGTCGCCGGGCCCGGCCACGGCGCGCCGGGCGTGCTCGGCGCCGGCCTACCTCGAGGGCACCTACTCGGAGGTCTACCCGGACAAGAGCGAGGACGAGGAGGGGATGCAGCAGTTCTTCAAGCAGTTCTCCTTCCCCGGCCACATCGGCAGCCACGTCACCCCCGAGACGCCCGGCTCGATCCACGAAGGCGGCGAGCTCGGCTACAGCCTCTCGCACGCGTACGGCGATGGCGTTCGACAACCCCGACCTCATCGTCGCCTGCGTCGTGGGCGACGGCGAGGCGGAGACGGGGCCGCTCGCGACCGCGTGGCACTCGAACAAGTTCCTCAACCCGGTGCGCGACGGCGCCGTGCTGCCGATCCTGAACCTCAACGGCTACAAGATCGCGAACCCGACCATCCTCGCGCGCATCAGCCCGGGAGGAGCTGGAGTCGCTGTTCGTCGGCTACGGCTACAAGCCGTACTTCGTCGAGGGCAGCGACCCGAAGGCGATGCACCAGAAGATGGCCGAGACCCTGGAGCGCGCCATCGACGAGATCCGCGCCGTCGCAGCGAGCGGCGCGGCGAGTCGAACGAGGCGACCGCGCCCGCGCTGGCCGATGATCGTGCTGCGCTCTCCGAAGGGATGGACGGGGCCGAAGGAGCTCGACGGCCACAAGCTCGAGGGCTCCTGGCGATCGCACCAGGTTCCCTTCGGCGACGTGCGCGACAACGCGGCGCACCTGAAGGCGCTCGAGGACTGGATGCGCAGCTACCGGCCCGAGGAGCTGTTCGACGCGGAGCGGGAGGCTGGTGCCGGAGCTCAGGGCGCTCTCGCCCAAGGGGACCCGGCGCATGAGCGCGAACCCGCACGCCAACGGCGGCGTGCTGCGCAAGGAGCTGCGCCTCCCGGACTTCCGCGACTACGCCGTGCCGGTGGAGTCGCGCGGCACGACGCTGCACGAGAACACCAAGCCGCTCGGCGAGTTCCTGCGCGACGTGATGCGCAACAACCCGACGAGCTTCCGCGTCTTCGGCCCCGACGAGACCGCGTCCAACCGTCTCCAGGCCATCTACGAGGCGAGCAAGAAGACCTGGATGGCCGACCTGCTGCCGGAGGACGCCGACGGCGGCGAGCTGGCTCGCGACGGCCGCGTGATGGAGATGCTGTCGGAGCACACGCTGCTCGGCTGGCTCGAGGGGTACCTGCTCACCGGGCGCCACGGCCTCTTCCACACGTACGAGGCCTTCGCGCACGTCATCGACTCGATGTTCAACCAGCACGCGAAGTGGCTGGACATCAGCAAGAACCACGTGAAGTGGCGGGCCCCCGTCGCGTCGGAGAACATCCTCCTCTCCTCGACGGTGTGGCGGCAGGATCACAACGGGTTCTCGCATCAGGATCCGGGCTTCATCGATCTGGTGACGAACAAGGCGCCGTCGGTCACGCGCATCTACCTGCCGCCGGACGCCAACACGCTGCTGGCGGTGGCCGATCAGTGCCTGCGCAGCACCGACTGCGTCAACGTCATCGTCGCCGACAAGCAGAAGCACCTGCAGTTCACCACCATCGACGAGGCGATCATCCACTGCGCGAAGGGCATCGGCATCTGGAGGAGGGCCAGCACCGACGCCGGCGAGGAGCCCGACGTCGTCCTGGCGTCCTGCGGCGACGTGGCCACGCAGGAGGCGCTGGCGGCGGCCGCGATCCTGCGCGAGCGGGTGCCGGACCTGAAGCTGCGCTTCGTCAACGTCGTGGATCTGTTCAAGCTCGCAGCCCGCGTCCGAGCATCCGCACGGCTCGTCGGAGCGCGAGCTCGACGGCCTGTTCACGACGGACAAGCCCATCATCTTCAACTTCCACGGCTACCCGTGGCTCATCCACAAGCTCGCCTACCGGCTTCAAGAGCCACGAGAACCTGCACGTCCACGGCTACCGCGAGAAGGGGCAACATCAACACGCCGTTCGAGCTCGCCATGCTGAACGAGACCTCCCGGTTCGACCTGGTCATCGACGTGATCGATCGCGTGCCCAGGCTGCGCACGAAGGCCGCGCACCTGAAGGAGGAGATGAAGCAACGCGATCATCGACAACCTGCGCTACGCGCACGAGCACGGCACGGACCGGGCCGAGATCACCGACTGGACGTGGCCCGACTGACGCTCCCGCGTGAGGGCCGAGGGCGCTCCCCATGACGACACCTTCGGCGCGCTGCTCGTGCTCAACGCCGGGTCGTCGAGCCTGAAGTTCTCCGTCTTCGGGGACGAGGAGCCCCCGCGCCTGCTGCTGCACGGGCAGCTCGAGGGGCTCTCCACGCGGCCGCGGTTCGTCGCACGCGGCCGGCGGTGCGGTCGTGGCCGAGCGGGAGTGGCCGGCCGGCACGCCGCTCGGGCACGAGGGCGCCATCGAGCATCTGCTTCGGCTGGGGCGCGTGCGGGCGCGCTCGGCGAGCACCGCATCGCGCGCCGTCGGGCATCGCGTGGTGCACGGCGGCGACGCGCTTCTCGCGGCCGGTGCGGATCGACGCCGCGACGCTGGCGGAGCTGGAGACGCTCGTTCCCGCTGGCGCCGCTGCACCAGCCGCACAACCTCGCGGCGATCCGGGCCGTCGCGCAGACGCGCGCCGTCGCTGCCGCAGGTCGCGTGCTTCGACACGGCGTTCCACGGCACGCAGCCGCCCGTCGCGCAGGCGTTCGCGCTCCCGCGGCGCTACGCGGAGCGAGGGCGTGCGCCGCTACGGCTTTCACGGCCTCTCGTACGAGTACATCGCGTCGGCGCTGCTCGCGCGCGAGCGCCCGCCGCCGCTCGCGGGCCGCACCGTCGTCGCCCACCTCGGCAACGGCGCGAGCATGTGCGCGCTGGCGCGAGGGCGGAGCGTCGCCACGACGATGGGCTTCACCGCGCTCGACGGCCTCGTGATGGGGACCCGCTGCGGCTCGATCGATCCCGGCGTCCTGCTCTACCTGATGGATCGCAGCACGGCATGGACGCCGCGCGCCCTGGAGCGGCTCCTCTACGAGCAGTCGGGCCTGCTGGGCGTCTCCGGCGGGTCCAGCGACATGCGCGAGCTGCTGGCCCGCTCCGACGCGCGCCGCCGCCGAGGCGCTGGAGCTGTTCGTCTACCGCATCGCTCGCGAGCTCGGCTCGCTCGCGGCGGCGCTGGGCGGGCTCGACGCGCTGGTCTTCACCGGCGGCATCGGCGAGAACGCCGCGCCGATCCGCGCGCGCGTCTGCCGGGACGCGAGCTGGCTCGGGCTGGAGCTCGACGAGGAGGCCAACGCACGAGGGGGGCCCTGCATCAGCCGGGCGGGCAGCCGGGCGTCCGCGTGGGTGATTCCCACCGACGAGGAACGGATGATCGCCCTGCACACGCGGCGCGTCCTCGGCTCGACACACCAGGGGACGAGGTGAACGATGCGCGTCGCAATCGGGTCCGATCACGCCGGCTACGAGCTGAAGGAAGCGATCAAGCCGTTCCTGGTCGCGGAGCACCACGAGGTCCTCGACGTCGGGACGGCCAGCAGCGAAGACCCCGTGGACTATTCGGACTTCGCCGGCGCGGTGGGCGCCGCGCTCCACGAGCACAGCGCCGAGCGCGGCATCCTCATGTGCGGCAGCGGCGTCGGGGCGTCCATGGCGGCGAACCGGCTCGCGGGGGTCCGGGCCGCCGTGTGTCACGACACCTACTCGGCCCATCAGGGCGTCGAGCACGACGACATGAACGTGCTCGTGCTCGGCGGGCGGGTCGTCGGGGTCGAGCTGGCGCGCGAGCTGGCGCGGGCGTTCCTCAACGCACGGTTCAGCGGCGAGGAGCGCCACCTGCGGCGGCTCGCGAAGCTGATGGCGATGGAGAACCCGCTCCGCGCGCTCCAGATCTTCGGCCAGTCCGTGTGGCTCGACTACATCCGGCGGAGCCTCATCACCAGCGGCGAGCTGCAGCGCCTCATCGACGAGGACGGCCTGCGGGGCGTGACCTCGAACCCGTCGATCTTCGAGAAGGCCATCGCCGGCAGCTCGGACTACGACGACGCCTTGGAGAGCGCCCGACGCGCGCTCGCTCGATGCGAAGACGCTCTACGAGCGGCTCGCCGTCCGCGACATCCAGGAGGCCGCCGACGTGCTGCGCCCGGTGTACGAGCAGACCTCGAGGCGGGACGGGTACGTCAGCCTGGAGGTGTCGCCGCTGCTCGCGACGGACACGGCGGGCACGCTCGAGGAGGCGAGGCGCCTCTGGCGGGCGGTGCACCGCGAAAACCTCATGATCAAGGTCCCGGCGACGCCGGAGGGCATCTCCGCCGTGGAGCAGCTCGTCGCGGAGGGGATCAACGTCAACGCCACCCTGCTGTTCGCGACGGACGCGTACGAGCGGATCGCCGGCGCGTACCTCTCCGGGCTGGAGCGGTTCGCGGCGAGCGGCGGCGATCCGTCGCCGCGTCGCCAGCGTCGCGAGCTTCTTCGTCAGCCGGATCGACACCGCGCTCGAGGCGCTCGATCGAGGCGCGCCTGCCCGCTGCGTCGATCGCGGGAGCGCGCCCTGCTGCAGTCGCTCTCCGGAAAGGTGGCGATCGCGAACGCGCAAGGTCGCCTACGAGCGCTACCAGGAGATCCTCGCCGGCCCGCGCTGGCAGGCCCTCGCGGCCCGGGGAGCGCAGCCGCAGCGGCTGCTCTGGGCCAGACCGGCACGAAGAACCCCGCCTACCCCGACGTCCTGTACGTCGAGGAGCTGATCGGCCTGGACACGGTCAACACGATCCCGCCCGCCACGCTCGACGCGTTCCGCGATCACGGCCGGCCGCGCGCCAGCCTGGTCGAGGACGTCGACTCGGCCCGCGACACGATGGCGACCGTCGCCGAGCTCGGGATCTCGATGAAGGAGGTGACCGACGCAGCTGCTCGCGGACGGGGTGCGCCTCTTCGCGGAGGCGTTCGAGAAGCTGCTGAAGGCGGTGGAGCGGCAGAGCCGCGAGATCCGCGTGAAGCGGATCGACCCGTTCACGTACGCCCTGCCGGAGGCGCTCGCCGCCGAGGTGAGGCGCTCGCTCGCCGAGTGGGAGGCGCAGGGCAAGGCGAGGCGGCTCTGGCAGCGCGACGCGTCGCTGTGGACCGGCCGGGACGAGGCCCAGTGGCTGGGCTGGCTCGGCATCACGAACGACCAGCTCGCGCACGTGCAGCGCTTCGCGCGCATCCGGGAGGCCGCCCGGAGCGGCGGCTTCTCGCACGTCCTGCTGCTCGGGATGGGAGGCTCGAGCCTCGGACCGGAGGTGATGCGGCGCACGTTCGGCAGGATCTCCGGGTTCCCGGAGCTGCACGTCCTCGACTCCACCGATCCCGCGCAGGTGAAGGCGCTCGAGGGCGCGGTCGATCTCGCGCACACGCTCTTCATCGTCTCGAGCAAGTCGGGCTCGACGCTCGAGCCCAACATCTTCAAGCAGTACTTCTTCGAGCGCGTGGCGCAGGTGGTGGGCCGGCGAGGAGGCGGGCCGCCGCTTCGTCGCCATCACCGATCCTCACTCGAAGATGCAGCACGTCGCCGAGGGCGACGGCTTCCGCCGGATCTTCCTCGGGCTGGCCCGACCATCGGCGGACGCTACTCGGTGCTCTCCGACTTCGGCCTGGTGCCGGCCGCGGCCATGGGCGTGGACGTCGCCGAGTTCCTGGAGCGGACCGAGGCGATGGTGAACGCCTGCATGCCGTCGGTACGCGGTGGAGGAGAACCCCGGCGTCGTGCTCGGGACCATCCTGGGCGTCGCCGCGAAGCAGTTCGGCCGCGACAAGGTGACGATCGTCGTCGTCGCCGGGCGTCGCGAGCCTCGGCGCCTGGCTCGAGCAGCTGCTCGCCGAGTCGACGGGCAAGGACGGGAAGGGCCTGATCCCGATCGATCGCGAGGGGACCGCCAGGCCGGACGCCTACGGCGCCGACCGCCTCTTCGTGTACCTGAGGCTCGCGGTCCGAGCCGGACGCGTCGCGCGACGCCTTCCTCGCGGCGCTCGAGCGGGCCGGCCATCCCGTCGTGCGCATCACGGTCGGCGAGCCGTACGACCTCGGACAGGAGTTCTTCCGCTGGGAGATGGCGACCGCCGTGGCCGGCTCCATCCTGGGCATCCATCCGTTCGACCAGCCGGACGTCGAGGCGAGCAAGACCGAGACCCGGAAGCTGACGCGGCCTACGAGGAGCGCGGCTCGCTCCCCGCCGAGACCCCCTTCTTCCACGACGACGGCGTGCAGCTGTTCACGGACGAGGCGAACGCCGCGGCGCTGACGCGCACGCATGAGCGGACGCCCCACGCTCGCGGGCTACCTGGCGGCGCACCTCGGTCGGATCGGGCCGGGCGACTACTTCGCGCTGCTCGCTTACCTCGAGATGAGCGAGGCGAACGAGCGTGTGCTGCAGGCCATCCGCGAGCGCGTCCTCGGCGCGACGCGGGCCGCCACCTGCCTCGAGTTCGGCCCGCGGTTCCTGCACTCCACCGGGCAGGCCTACAAGGGCGGCCCGGACTCCGGCGTGTTCCTGCAGATCACCTGCGACGACGCCGTGGACCTCCCCGTCCCCGGGCAGAAGTACACCTTCGGCGTCGTGAAGGCAGCGCAGGCTCGCGGCGACTTCGAGGTCCTCGTCCAGCGGGGGCGCCGGGCGCTGCGCGCCCACCTCGGGCGCGGACGTCGCCGCGGGCCTCTCGGCGCTGCAGGCCGCGGTGACGGCGGCCCTGCGGCCGTGAACGTGAACGCGGGAGGGCCAGGGCCCCCAGACCGAGAGTAGTTAAAGGGCCCGAGGGCCCGGACTGCAGGGCGCAGACCGCAGGGCCCAGACCGAGAGTAGTTGAAGGGCCCGAGGGCCCGGACCGCAGGGCCCAGACCGAGAGTAGTGGAGGGCCCAGACCGGGAGGGCCCAGACCGAGAGTAGTTAGTTAGGAGGGCCGAGGGCCCAGACCGAGAGTAATGCAACCCGGCGCGCGGAAATGCGTGTGCGTCGGCGGGTTCCGCGCAGGACCGCACCGGCGATCACGGCGCCAAACAGCGTTCGATGACGACTGCCGCGGGCCGCGACTAGTCGTTCGTGCCGAGTGACCGATGGAAAGCAACAGTCCGGCCCACGCGTAGCCGCGAGCTTGGAGCCCGCGGCCTGTCGGACGTGGCGAGTCGAGTATCAGCTCAGGCGCGCGCGCTCAGGCGAACGCCGCGCACCGGACCCCGTGCTCTACACGTAGCAGGTAGGTCCCCGCTGGGAAGACCACGTCCTGGATCCCTGCGCGCCTCGCAGCCCGCGCTTCTCGGTATGCTCGCGCACGGCCCCCAGATCCTCGCGCGCAAGGAGCTGACGCTGGAGGAGCTCGGGCCGCTGCTGCGCGGGTTCTGAGCCGACCGGGGTCCCGACGCCCGCATCCCCCGCGGCGGCGTGCACCGCGCCGTTCGGACGGCGACCGGGCGCGGGAAGCTCCAGGACCTCCTCCCTCGCCGTCGAACCACCGCGGCGCCCGCGCCGGCGAGCGCCAGGAGGCGAAGCGCGCCTTCTCTCCGCGGTAGTAGCGCCGGTACGCCGCGACCGCGTCCGTTCCGCGGTAGCGCTCGGGCATGACCTGGGGGAAAGGCTGTCGCCGCGCGCCGGCGGCGGCGGCCGGTCCGACCCGCGCCATGGCGGCGATCACCGCGCGGCTGCCGTGGACCCTCCCGAAGCGACGCTCGTACTCCTCGGCGAGCGCGAGGCCGTGCCGGACGAGCCAAGCCCAGTTCGCCGGGCGGGCCGCTGCCCACGCGACGCACGGGTGGTCGCGGTGGGTGGCGCGGTACGGCGCGCGCCGGCCCAGGTGCGTTCGCGCCACCGTGCAGAGGATCTGCGCGGTCTCGAGCGTCATCTTCACGACGTGGCGATCGCAGAGCGCGCGCGCGGCGCGAATCGGGTCGGCATCCACCGCGAAGACGTTCACGCCCGAGGCATAGCGCGGCCTCGCGCACGGTGCACCCGGGCCGAGGTGCGAAGACGAACGTGCCGCTCCCCCCTCTCCCCCACGCGCGGAGAGGGCCGGGGAGAGGGGGCGGAGCGGCCCGCACCGCCCAGGCGGGACCGCTCCTTCCGCCCAGGATGCGGCCGTGGCAAGGCGCCGCAGGAGGGACCATGCGCATCGCTGCCCTGCTGCTCGTCGCTTCTTTCACCCCCGGCCATACGCTGCCCCGAGCTGCGTCCAGACCGGCTTCGCGACGGTGGTGATCTCGGCGCCCTGAGGCGCACGGCGGGGCGCGCGACGCGGAGCCGGAGCCCCGGCGCGGCCGGGGCCGGAACGTCCGCATGCAAGGTGACGTACCGTTACCGACGGGCCTCGGAGCGCTTGCGAGACCCAGCCCTACGCCGCCGCGCGGACCGCGTGCCCGCCCGCGTCCGATTCGCCGCGTTACGCGCTGTGCGGGATACGGTGCTCGCGGCGTCGGCCCCGCGCATCTCGATTCGAGCGGTGGACTCCCTGGCCTGATCTACCGCCGCGCGGCCCTTGCTCGCGGCGCCGTTGACCGCCGCGCGTCCCTGCTCCGCCGCCGTTCGTACGGCGGCACGTCCTCGCTGTCGCGCACGCTCCGCGAGCATCTTCGCCCCCTCGAGCGTCCGGCTCGCGCCCTGAACGCCCAGCCTGCGAAGGACGTCCGTTCCGCCGCGGAGCGCATCGCGGCTCCTGTCATAGACGGCGGCGACCGCGCCCGCGACGAAGATCCCGGGAGGTGTGTCTGGCGCGGCGGGGTGCGGTCGGGTCGGAGCCGCGCGCTTCGCCCGGTCGAGCACGGCGCCGAGCTCGCGGCGCCGCTCGTCATCGAGCGACCGCTCGAGCACAGGCAGGAGCTCGCTCTCTTCCTCGGCAACGTGGCGGCGAACGTTCTCGGCGAGTACCCGCAGCTTCGATCCGAACCGGGGATGGCTCGCCCGCATCGCCTCGAGCTCCGCCAGCATCAGCTTCGCGGCGTGGTGTTCCTCGAGCGCGTCGAGGACGCGCGCGTCCTCGCCGGCCCTCCGCAAGGCGGGGTACACGTACTGCTCCTCGATGACGGCGTGAGTCGAGAGTTCCCTGACCAGTCCGCGTATCGCGCTGCTCGCGCCGTCGGTACGGTCAGCCCGCTCGAGCTCCTTGAACAGCCGCTCGATCGCGCGATGGTCCTTCAGGATGAACTGGATGGCGTCCACGTTCGCTCCTCCTGAGATGTGGTGAGACGCGGGTGTCGAAGATGGAACGTCCGCATGGTGACTGCGTGCGTCAATCGTCGGTCGTCCTCCCGCTGCAGGGCCCGGCGACGGGGGAGCCGTGGTGGGTCCGCCAGCAAGGCAGGCACGCGCAGGGGGGAGGGCGGGAAACGGGCGCCGTGATGCCGCCTGCCGCAGGCGAGCGAGCAGCGGATGGAGCGTGCGACCGGTCGCGTCCGCCTGCCGAATCGCCTGCCGAAGCGCCGTTCGCGCCGCCGGGCGTCGACCCGATTGAGAGAGTTGCTTACCTCCCGGAGGCGGCGCACCTCGATGTCCGGACTCGCAGGCACGGAGGGACGGATCATGGCGGCTTCCAAGGTGAAGGAAGTGTTCGAGAAGGGCACCGACGCGTTCAACCAGCACGACGTGAAGGGGTTCGCGGCCACGATGGCCGACGACGTCCGGACGAGGGCGCCTGGGATCGACGAGCTCAAGGGAAAGCAGGCCGTGACGGCCTTCTACAAGGGTTGGATGGACGCGTTTCCGGACTCGCGGGTGGAGATCACGGCGGCGCACGTCCTCGATGACGTGGTGATCGAGGAGGGCGTGTTCACCGGGACGCACCGCGGCACGCTCAGTGGCCCCGGCGGCGACCTTCCGCCGACCGGGCGCAGCGTGCGGGTCGAGTACATCCAGGTCCTCCAGTTCCGGGGCGACAAGGTCACCTCCTTCCACCTCTCGTTCGACCGCCTGGCGATGCTCGAGCAGCTCGGGGTCGCGCCGTCGGCGGAGCAGGAGGCCGAGGCGCAGCGAGCGGGCGAGGAGGCGGGGCAGCAGCCCATGCAGCCGCACTAGGCGTCGCTGCGCGCGGCGGGTGGGGCGCGGGGGCCCGCTCGGGGTCCCGGCGACCGCCCGCCGAATGCGACCGACCTTCCGGGCGAGGAATCGATCGAACACAGAGCCGCCGCCGGCGCGCAAAGTCCACGCCGGAAATGCCCCGCTACGATCGGTTGGGTAGCTCGGGGTAGAGGAGACGCCCGTCGACTTCGAGGTCCAGGGCCAATGCGAGCGAACCGTCGTGGACGCAGAAGCCGGAGGCTGGCTTCAGAACGCCTCTCCGAATGACGCGTACCAGGTGTCGAAGCCGCGAGAGTAGCCGCGATCGATCCTCACGAAGACGCGGTCGGCTCGGTCCACCGTGATCCTGAGCCCTGCTCCGCCGGCAGGCACGAACCGCTCCCAGGCCAGGCCACCGACGCGCGGCGCGACCTGGCCGGCGCCGCCGAAGAGGTCCACGCCGAGGCGCCAGAAGAGCGGCACGGCATACTCCGCCTGCACCGAGAACGCGGTCAGGTCGCGCCACCGCCCCTCGAGCACTCCGCGCAGCGAGCTGTCGCCGCCGAAGGTCGGGCGCACGTAGAAGGGGATGACTCCCGCGGCGGCATGGAACCGGGCCTGCAACGCCAGCCTCGAGCCCGGCGGGACGTTGAGCGGCAGATAGGCCCGCGCGTCCAGCTCGCCCTCGGCGAAGCTGCCGGTGCCGCCACCCGGGCCGTCGAGGGAGGAGGCTCCGCCGCCGACCCGCGCGAACAAGAGCAACCCTCGTCGAGCCGAGAGGACCTGGTCGCGCGTGTCCCAGGCCACCGTGGCCGCGAGCGACAGGACCCTTCCGCCTCGGCAGCCGGTCACGGCGCATCGATCGAGCAGGCCCCCCGGATCCAGCGAGCCGAGGCCGTCGTTCCGGCCCCGGGCCTGCAGTCCGAGCCACAGCCCGCGACCCTCCCCTACGTCCACGGCCAGCCCGGCCAGGCCGGCCTCGCCCTTGATCGACCGGGCCATGTAGGACTCGCTCCACGCGCCGCCCGCTGCGCCGGAGCCCCAGAACTTGTTGGGCCACTGCTGGTCGGCGAGAGCGCCGCTCAGCCGCAAGCGCCCCTGCGACAGATACAGATCCCAGATGCCCGACACGTCCGACTGGTCGCGAAGGGTGCGCCGAAGCGACATGCCCACCGACGAGACCCGGCCCGCGGCTTCGGCCACGGGGTCGGCCTTGAACCAGAGGAGAGCGCCGGCGCCGAAGCCCAGCGCCGTCTCGGGTGAGTAGAGAGCAAAGGGGCCGCCCACCAGCCGGAACCTGATTGGCGCCGGCGGATCGGTGACCGGAACCGGCGAGAACGCCGGCGCCTCCGCCGGAACACCTCGGGGTGGCAGCCCGACGTCGGCGCTCGCGGTCAGCGCCGCCGCGAGGAGGGCGCAGACCGCAGCGGCAAGCCGGGCGTGGGAGGATGACCTCAATGCGATCAAACTCGATATCGCGAAGCCATGTGCCACCGGAATCCGGGGCAATGTAGGCATTCGTCGATAAACACTTGCTTGCCCCGCAGAAGGACGTGATCCGTCGAGGGCAGAGGTCCGTGCGTGTACGACCGCGGCCTACCCCGCTTGGCTTCGCCCTGACCGAGAGTGGGTGTGATTCACTTCTCTCGGTCGGGCCCCCCTTCGGTCGGGGCCCCGACCCCCCGGACGCCATCCGAAGGTCATCCTGATTTGCAGGCGGTACGGCGTGGCGCGTCTCAGGGCAGCGCGGGTACGTAGATGGGGGTGACGACGTGGCAGACGCGGATGCGAGCATCGCGGTCTGGGAGCTCGACCGCGACGACGACGAGGGGCTTGCGGCCGCGGTGGCGCGGGATCCATCCCGCGAGCCGGACCTCGAGGTGGGGCTCGTCTCCGCTCGCGCTGGCCATCTCACCGTCCAGGTCGTGCGCGGACAGCTCCGGGATCCTGCGTCCATCCTGTACGTGAGCGGACGCGGAACGTTCGAGGTGGTGCGCATCGAGCCGTGGCCCGGCTCGCGGCTGCTCCTGGTCCTGCGGACGTGGGCATCACGCAGTCCGTAGTGAGCCCGCGGGCGCGCCGCCTCGGCTACCTCCGCGGCACGAGCAGGGCCCCCGAGCGCGACGGCGCCTGCCACGTCGTCGCCGATCCCGAGCGCGTGTTCAGAATCTCCAGCTCGCCGCGACGCCCGGCATGAAGTAGGTCGACCGGTACTGGGCCGGCGCGGACGCCATGAAGACGAAGGGTATCTCCGCGCTGACCGCGAAGCGCGAGCTGAAGGCCCACTCGACCCCTGGCACCGCCGCGATGGCGAAGACCGTCTCGTCGTGGAACAGGAGGTGGCCCTCGGCGGCCGCGTAGACGGAGAGCTGGTCGAAGACGAGCGGGTACCACGCCGCCCGCACCGCGGCGCCCCAGGCGGTCGAGCCCGCCATGACGGGACCGGCCCCGACGCGGACCGACCGGCCGACCCGGTACTCGAGCATCGCCGTCCCGAAGCCGCCGGTCTCCTTCACGTCGTAGCCGCCGCGGAGCACGAGCGCGAGCGGGCGCGTCGCGGAGGTGAAGACCGACTTCTTCTTGGTCGCCGTCCCGGACTTCACCGTCTCGGGGAAGAGCTGCGCGGCTGCGCGCTCCGTCGCGTCGAGGAGGTCCTGCGCGTCGCCCCCGGTCATCCGCTCGTGGAACCGCTTGTCCACCGCCCCGGTCCTCGTGTTGAAGACCTGCGCAGAGAAGATGGTCAGCTCCCTCACCTGGGCGAGGTCGCCGAAGACCACCCGCTCGGCGCCGAGCGCGCCCGCGATCTGCGCGAGGCATCCCTCGTCTCCGCACCCCATCATCTGCTTCTGCCGCTCGAAGCCGAGGGCCGCCTCCACGTCCTTCGAGGTGATGGCGACGAGGCCGCGGTCGGTCAGCTCGGCGACGAGGGCGTCGGTGACGAGGGCGGCGAGCTCGGGCTCGATGCCGACGCCCCCCTTGATCGGCATGACCGCGATCCGCGCCCTTCCGGGCTTCGCGGACGGTCTGGCGGCCGGCTTCGAGAGGGCGGTCCCGGCTGGTGGTGGGGGGAGGGGCATAGCGGCGGCCGGCGGCGGGGGCACGGAAACGGACGCGCCGGGCGCCCCGGCGGCGACCGCCGCGAAGGGCGCTGCGAGGGCGAGAGCGAGCGCGCCGAACGCGGCACCGGTGCGGCGGCGGCGTGTCCGGAGGAGATCCGAGGGCGACGAGGGCGAGGGGGAAGAGCCCCGCCGCGCTCCCGGAGGAGCTGCAGCCGTAGGCCGAGAGGGTTCCCTCGAGGCCGCCGCCCGTCACGGTGATCGGAGATCGTCGCCGCGGTCGAGTCGAGGCTGCCGTCGTTCGCCTTGAACGCCAAGGAGTCGGCTCCGGAGTAGCCGGAGGTCGGCGTGTAGACGAGCATCGGCGGCGTGCCGGTCAGGGTCCCGTGGGCGGGAGCCGACACGACCAGGTAGGTCAGCGTCGAGCCGGGCTCGACGTCGGTCCCGCTCAGGATGATCGAGACCGAGTTCCCCGAGGTGACGGTGTACGCGTTGGGGGTCGCGGCGGGGGGATCGTTCACCGCGTTGACGGTGATGGAGACCGGCGCGAGGGCGGAGTCGGCCGTGCCGTCGTTCGCCTTGAAGGTGAAGGCGTCCGCGCCGAAGTAGTTGCCGGACGGCGTGTAGGTCAGGTTCGGAGCGGTGCCGGAGAGCGTCCCGTGAGCCGGAGGCGTGACCACCGCGTAGGTGAGCGGGTCGTCCTCGACGTCCGTCGCCGTGAGGGTGATCCCGACCGAGGTGTCCTCGTTGGTGACGATCGAAGGCTGCGGGTACGCGACCGGCACGTCGTCCACCGACGTGACGGTGATCGTCACCGTGGCGACGAGGGAGGGACCGAGACCGTCACTTACCGTGAACGACACGGCGTCCGAACCGTGGTAGTCCGCGGCCGGCGTGTAGCGGACGGCCGGAGGGCTCCCGGCGAGCGTTCCATGCGACGGTCCGGCGACGATTGTCCACGCGAGCGGGTCGCCGTCCGCGTCGGTGGCGACGAAGGTCACGTCGATGGCGGCGTCCTCGGGGGTGGAGAGGTCTGCGCCGGTCGCGACCGGCGACCGGTTTCCCGGGATGGTGCGGACGTACGCGCGGAGCCGGCGAACCTGGGGGTCGGGATCCTGCTTCGAGTAGACGACCCCGAAGCTCGGCCCCGCCGCGACGACGCCCAGGTCCGGGCGCCCGCCGGACTCGCAGATGGAGAAGCCGGTCGCGTCCGCCACCGCGCCGCTCGCCGCGAGACGCGCGCCGCGAAGCTCGAACCCGCCCGAGGGCAGCTGGTCGTGCCAGACGACCAGGTAATGGGTGCTGTTCCAGCCGACGGCCGGGTACGACTCGCTGTCGGGCGTGGCCGAGATGACGAAGCCGTTCATCGTGTCGACGGCGCCGTCCGAGCCGCGGACCCGGTTGCCCCACACGTCGTTCGAGGTCAGCCCGGAGTCGTCCTGCCAGACCACCAGGAACCGCGTGCCGTCCGTCGCGATCGCCGGGGAGGTCGCGTTCAGGGAGAAAGTGATTCGCAGCCCGCTCGCGTCCTGCACCGTCCCCAAGGTGGACACGCGCGCGCCGTAGATCTGCGTCCCGCTGCCGATCCGCCCGTCCTGCCAGACCACGAGGAACCGGGTCCCGTCCCAGGCCGCCACCGGGGTGGTCTGGGCAGCGGTCGCGGTCGAGATCGGGATCCCGGTGGGGTCGGTCACCGTCCCCGCGGACGTGACCCGGGCGCCGTAGACGTCGATGTAGCTCGTGGCGAGGTTGCGGTCGTCCTGCCAGACCACGAGGTGGTGGGTCCCGTTCCAGGCGAGCGCCGGGGCCTGCTGGTTGCCCGTCGCCGTCGAGATCGGGAACCCGGCGCCGTCGAGCAGGGCACCCGCGCTGCTCACGCGGCCGCCGTAGAGGTCGATGCCCGACGTCGCCGAGGTCCGAGAGTCCTGCCAGACCACGAGGAAGCTCGTGCCGTCCCACGCGACGGCAGGGTTGTTCTGCGTGCCGGGCTGCGCGCAGATGGCGATGCCGGCGGGGTCGAGGAGGGCGCCGTCGGAGGCCCGCACCCGCGCACCATAGAGGTCGTTGCCGCTGCTGCGGTCGCGGCTGTCGCTCCAGACCACGAGGAAGCTCGTCCCGTCCCACGCCATCGCGGGGAGACTCTGGCCGTTCGCCATCATGGAGACGGGCAGGCCGGAGGGGATCCTGCACCGCTCCCGCGGCGGTCACCCGGGCGGCGTAGATGTCGGTCCCGGACCCGAATCGCGCGTCGGTCCAGGCGACGAGCCAGCCCCCCCCGCCCCAGGCCACCGCGGGAGACGCCTCGTTCCCGGTGACGGTCGAGATTGGGATCCCGGCGGGATCCAGGACCGCGCCCGCGCTGCTCACGCGCGCGCCGTAGACGTCCACCGTCCCCGCGTTGCGGGGGTCCGTCCAGACCACGAGCGCGTCGGCTCCGCTGGAGGCGACGGCCGGCGCGCCCTGGTCGCCGGAGGCGCTCGAGACGACGATCTCGGAGCCGACGAGCGCGCCGGTCGCGGGGTTCAGGCGGACACCGTAGACGTCGCTGCCGGTGATCCCGCTGTTCCGGTTGTCCTCCCAGACGACGAGGTAGCTCGTCCCCGTCCAGGCGACCGCCGGGACCGTCTGGGCCAGGGGTGCCGTGCAGATGGGCAGGCCGAGGGGATCCTGGACCGCCCCGGCGCCGGTGACCCGGGCGCCGTAGACGTCGGTGCCGTTCGTCGCGACGTTGCGCGGGTCCTGCCAGACCACGAGCCAGCCGCTCCCGTCGCTCGCCACCGCGGGAGCCGACTGCGCGTCCGGCGCCGTCGAGAGGGCGATCCCGCCGGGCTCCAGCACCGCGCCGGCCGGGGAGATCCGCGCGCCATAGATGTCTTCGCCGGTGGTCGAGGCGTTTCGGGGGTCCGTCCATGCGACGAGGTAGTTCGCGCCGTTCCAGGCCACCGAGGGGTCGGCCTCGTCCGCCGGCGACGCCGAGACGTGGATTCCGGCGGCGTCCTGGACCGCGCCTGCGCCGGTCACCCGCGCGCCGTAGATGTCGTAGCCGGTCGCGGCGTCCCGGTCGTCTTGCCAGACGACGAGCCAGGCGCTGCCGTCGCTCGCCACCCCCGGGGCCCGCTGGTCCCCGGTCGCCGTGGAGATCGGGATGCCCGCCTGATTCGAGCACCGCGCCCGCGGACGTCACCCGCGCGCCGTAGACGTCGGCGCCGTTCGTCGCCTGGTCCCGGTAGTCCGACCAGACGACGAGGAAGTCCGTGCCGTTCCAGGCGACCGCCGGGAAGTTCTGGACGCTGACCGCCGCGCCGCCCCAGACCGGGGTCCCGGTCGCGAGCTCGGGCCCGATCACGGGGTCGAGCACGGCCGGGTAGGCCGACCGCTCGACGACCGCGGCGGGGACCCGCAGCACGATCGCGCCGTTCTCCCAGCGCGACGGGACGTCCGTCCCGATGCCGGCGCCGTCAATCCAGCGGGCGTGGCCGTAGCGGACGCCGAGGGCGCCGCCGGAGAAGTGAAGGCCCGCGTCGGTCTCGGCGACGAAGCGCCCTTCGGAGAGGGCGATCCGCACTTCGAGGTCGCCGCTCCCGGGCGGCGGGTTCTCGAACTGCCAGCTCTGCTCGACGCCGTCCGGGCCATTCCGGAGCTCCTCCACGACCGCACCGCGGGCGACGCGAAGCTGGCCCTGCTCCCCGTTGGCGGCTCGGCCCTCGTCGACTGCCAGCACGGCCCAGCCACGCTCGAGCCGCGAGGGCGCGAAGCGGACCGCGCTCCCCTCGATCACGGGGGGCGCGACCCCGGCTCCGCCCGTGTGCGCGCGCGGCGAGCCGCGCGGCGCGGGGGAGCTCGCACCCCCCGGGAAGTGGAACGGCGTCACCTCCAGCGTCCCGTCGTCGTGCCGCGCGGCCGCGTAGGTGTCGTGGCCGCCGCGCCAGGCGCCGCCGTCCTCGCGGAAGGCGAAGTGGACCTGCTCGACGAGCTTGCCGAGGTCGACGGGCAGGCTCGAGCCGCCGTGGGGCGCCGCGCCGACGGGTGCCGTGGGCGCCGCAGCCGCGGCTCTCCCCGTCCCGGGGAGCAGCGGGCCGGCGAGGTCGCTCGCCGCGCCGCCGCCCATGTCCCGTTCGTGCGGGAGCGACCGCGCACCGCCTCGGCCCAGCAGGAGGGCGACAGCCGCGACGAGCCCGACGGCGACGACGGCGGCAGCGGAGCGGAGCGCGCGAGACGAGGTCATCCGAATCCCCCAGAGGCGCCCCGGCCAAAGGGGCGGCCCGTCATGGTGCCATCCGCAACGCCCGTCACGAAGCGAAATGGAACCGTTGCCACCCGCAGCCGGCAGGAGCTCGCGGCGGACCTCGCCACCCGGCACGCGGCCGGGCGCGCGGTGACGCCTCTGCCCATGGCGCGTTACGACACCGCCGGTCGACGCGCAGGGTGCGCGTCGTGCACGCTGGTTAAGCTAGTCCGTGCGGGGTTCCGGTGGGGTTCCGCCTCGAGACGATCCACTGCAGCCCGCATGTCGCAGGAGGAATGATGCCGTACGTGAACATCAAGATCACCCGCGAAGGCGCGACGACCGAGCAGAAAGCGGAGCTCATCCGAGGTGTCACGGCCCTGCTCCAGACGACCCTCGGGAAGAACCCGGCCACGACCGTCGTCGTGATCGAGGAGATCGAGACGGACAACTGGGGGATGGGGGGCGAGTCCATGACGGTGCGGCGAAAGCGAGGGAGCTGACGCGTCCGCGCCTGAGGACCGCGCCGCGAGCACTGCGAATCCGCCTCGGGTCAGGGCCTCGAGGCCTCGGCCTCCGAGGGCCTCCCGAGCCGACCCGACTGCACAGCCTCGTGAAGCGGGATGACCGGCACCTTCGCTGCCTCGAGAGCGGCGACGACGGCCCGGCGCTCATCGTCGCCGGGCAGCCAGACCACCCGCAGCAGCCTCCCGAACGGCGGTCGCCCGAACAGGCACGCCGTCCGGCTCCCGACGACGGCGCCGTGCACCGCCCCGAACGCCGTCCGGCCCGTGCGGCGCGGCCGGGAGAGGCTCGACTCGATGCCATCGACCGCCAGCTCGTAGCTCACCTCTGACGGCAGCCGCTTTCGGAGTGGAGAGAGCACGCGGGGCGCGGCGCGCGCCGCCGCGCCCGGCGCCCAGGCGCGGAGCTCTGCGGTGATGCGCGGCAGGAACCAGAAGAGGATGCCGAGCACGACGAAGAGCGGCGTCGTCAGCTGGAAGAACGTTCCGGAGGAGCGCGCGGCCGCGGCCGGGCAGGCGTTCACCGGCGTCATCACGACCGCCCAGGCCGACAGGAGCGCGCCGAACGCAGCGGCCACGAGGCCGAACACCCGGAGGCGCGGCTCGAGCCGCTCCCGCCGGCTCCGAAGCGCCTCCTGGGTGCGGGTCGTCCACAGCGAGAGCGCCGCGGCGAGCTCCCGCTCGCCGACGTCGAGCCGATTGTGCGTGAGCTCGCAGCGAAAAGCCTCGGGCGGCACGAGGAGAGACTACAGCGTCGCGGCCGTCCCGGCGACGGCTCGCCGAGCGCCGATCCGCATCAGACGCGCCCCTCCGATCGGCGGCCGGCGGCGCGTAGGCGTCGACGAGCCGTCCCACCCGTCGTCACCGCGGCGAGCCGGCCGCGCTACTGCACGACGAACGGCCGCATCATGTCGTGCTCCTCGTGCGCGAGGATGTGGCAGTGCCACATGTACTCGCCGGGGCGGTCGAACCGCGCCCGGATGCGGACGTACCCGCCGGGCGGGACCTTGACGGTGTCCTTGAGCCCCTCCTCGTTCGCCGCGAGCCGGTACTGGCTCGCGTCGCACCCGGGGGTGCTGATGCACTCCGGCGGCGCGGCGTCCGGGTGGAGCGCGCTCGGCGAGGCGAGCACTCCCATGTTGCCGCCGGCCGCGGGCGTGTACTGATTCGCCTCGAACCAGCCGCGCTCCTTCACCTCGAACGCCACGAGGTGCAGGTGCATGGGGTGCATGTCCCCGGTGGTGTTGATGATGGTCCAGTCCTCGACGTCGTTCAGCGCGATGTTCTCGGTGACCGGGTCCATGAACCGCAGGCCGTTCAGGCGGAGCTCGAGGCGGCGGCCGATCGCGCTCGCCTCGTCGTCGAAGATCTCGTAGATGTCGGTCAGCTCCTGGAGGTCGACCACGCGGGTGTTCGCCGGGGCCGGCAGCGGCGTGACGGCCAGCGGGTGCGCCGGGAGCTGGCTCGTGTCCGCGGCGGTGACGGTCGCCGCCACCCGGAACGCCATGACCTTGCCGGTCGTGTTCGCGTCGGGGCCGTCGCCGAACGGGTACGGGGCGGCGGCGTCGTTCCGCATCACGATGGTGGAGCCCGCGAACGCGGCGAAGTCGACGACCACGTCGGCCCGCTCCCCGTTGGCGAGGAGGAGCCCGCTCGGCCCGGGGCCGTCGCCCAGGGCGACCGCGTCGGGGAGCAGGCCCTGCTCGGCGCCGATCTGGACCATGTTCAGCCCGGGGAAGGGGCCGCGCCCCGGGAGCTCGAGCCACAGGTTGAAGAAGCGCGAGTCGGCGCCGTTCACCATGCGGAAGCGGTACTTCCGCGGCTCGACGTCCAGCACCGGCCAGGCCACGCCGTTGACGATGATGGTGTTCCCGAAGAACTCGGGGCCCGACGAGTACATGGGGTTCCCGAGCTCGTCCACCATCTGCAGGCCGGTGTAGGGGTTGATGAGCGGGAGGGTCCGGTAGGCGAGCGAGCCGTCGTCGTTGAAGGACTTGTCCTGGAGCACGAGCGGGACCTCGTACTTGCCGCTCGGCAGGTCGAGCGCGTCCTCGTGCGCGTCCCGGATCAGGTAGAAGGCCGCGAGCCCCGCGTACACGTTGAGCCGGGTGACCCCGAGCGCGTGATCGTGGAACCAGATGGTCGAGGCCGCCTGGTCGTTGGCGTAGGTGTAGTCGACCGAGTTGCCCGCCGGCCCGCCCATGCCGTTCGCCGGCGCGCCCGGATCGGCGGTGAACCAGTGCAGCGGGTGCCCGTCGTACTGCGCCGCGACGTGGCCGCCGTGCAGGTGCGGCACGATGCGGACGAGCGGGTTGCCCTCGACGCCGTCCACGGTGCGGTCCACGTAGAACAGGTGCTGCTGCAGGGGCTGGCCCGCGCCGTCCACGAGCGCGTTCACGTAGTGGACGACCACCGGGCGACCGGTGCGCGCCTCGATGGTCGGGCCCAGGTAGCTGATGTCGTATCCCCAGGAGAGCGTCTCGATGTCCTTGGCCGTGGCGGGATCCTTGAACTTCGTCCCGTCCATCTTGCGCAGCCCGAAGTCGTGCTCGCCCTGGATCGCCTTCACGACGTAGTAGTCGGAGCCGGGGACCCTGGTCGTGTCCGGCGTACGCGCCGGGATGAGCGGCAGCGGGTTCGCGAACTGCTGCATCAGCTCGGGGTCGAGCGGGCGTTTCCCAGCCTGCGGGTTCGCGAAGAGGTTCACCCTCGGCGTCTGCGGCTGAGTCGGGTTGTTCGAGCTGCTCGTGCAGGCGGAGGCGGCGAGGGCGAGGGTCACGAGCACGGTCGCGCGGAGGCAGAGGTTCATTCGGCGGTTCCCAGGGGTGCGAGGTGCCGGCGAGGCTACCAGCGAGGGTGGCCGTCGAAGATTTTCCGCGTCGGGTGCTACCCCATTTTCGGGGAAGGAGCCGAAGTCTCACCGTGAGTGCGTCCCGCGATCACGGGACGCCGCCGCGTCGGAGCGTCCCGCGATCACGGGACAACGGCCCCCACACGTCCCGCGATCATGGGATGCCCGCGCGCCGATCCGGACGCACACGAACCGATCGTCCGTCAGCGCGGGAGCCGGCGCACCTCGCCGTGATGGAGGAGATCTGATGATTCCCGCCGCTACGCCGCGCCGCGGTGGGGCGGCATCTTCGGCATCTTCGCGCCGAGGAACGAGAAGTGCTCCTCGTACCCCTTCATCATCTCTTGGAAGGCGCTCAGCATGTACCGGCGCTTGAAGCCGTCCGGGAGCTGCAGCACCTCCGGCATCTTGTTGGCGTAGAAGCTCATGTAGCACCGCCCGAGCGCGACCATCACCTCTTCGAGCGTCATCTCGTAGGGCTCCACGATGGGAGTCGCGAGGTTGTACTTCGACCAGTCGGTGACGCGGACGCGATCCCGGAGCTGCTGGTAGATCGGCGTGAACGGCATCGGCGTCAGCACCGGGAAGACCGCGATGTCGGGGTTCACGCGGATGGCCTCGGCGATGGTCTTCTCGATCGACTGCCAGGTCTCCGTGGCACCGCCGATCATGAACGAGGCCTCGGTCATGATGTCGTGCTCGCGCGCGAGGTCGATCGCCCGCTTGTTCAGATCGACGGTCGTGCCCTTGTTGAGGGAGACGAGCATCTCGTTCGTGCTGCCCTCCGCGCCGAGGTAGAGGTGGATGACCCCCGCCTCGCGGTACTTCGGGAGCAGGTCGGCGTCGCGGATGACGTCCTCGACCCGCGTCTCCATGAGGAGGCGCACGCCCAGCTTCTCGGCGATGACGAGGTCGAGGAGCGCCTCCCAGCGATCCCGGTCGCACGTCGGGTAGGGATCGATGAGGGTGATGAACTCGACCTGGTGGACGGCGACGAGCTCGCGCATCTCGTCCACGACGTTGCGCGGATCGCGCGCGCGCCAGTCGCCGCGCCAGAACTGCCGGTGGCTGCAGAAGGAGCACCCCATCATGCAGCCGCGCGAGGTGAGCATCGAGGCCATGCGTCCCCAGGGCTCGATGTTGTAGTGGTAGTCCTTCCAGTCGAGCAGGTGCCACGCCGGCTTGAGCGCGTTCAGGTCGGCGATGTGCGCGCGAAGCGGCGTCGCGAGCGGCTTCCCGTCGCGCAGGAACGCGAGCCCCTCCACCTTCGCGACGTCGCCGGAGGGCAACGCCGCGAGCAGCGCCGGGAGCGTCTCCTCGGCCTCGCCGCGCAGCACGTAGTCGACCCGGTTCGCGGGGTCCGCGAAGAGCTCCGCGTACATGAAGGTCGGGTGCGGACCGCCGATGATGGTGACGATGCGCGGGTCGACCTCCTTCGCGAGGCGGAACGCCTCGAGCGCCGCCGGGACGGTGGCGGTGCTGATGGCGCCCGTCACCGGCAGGTAGTCGAACGCCACCACCACGTCGGGCTTCAGCCGCTCCACCTCCGCGCGAACGTCGTCGAAGGTGGTGCCCTTGTTCATCGCATCGTAGATGCGCGCGTCGTGCCCCCGCCCCTCGACGGCGGCGGCGAGGTAGGCGATCTGCAGCGGCGGCCAGGTGCCGATCACCTGGACACCCCAGCAGTCGTACGGCGGCACGATGAAGAGGACGCGGCTCATGTCTTGGCGGCTTTCGGCCTCGGCGGGTGGGATGACGAGGGGCGAGTTTTATCACTCGGGCCGCACGGGAGGGAACGGGGCCAGGCATCTCGGCAGGCCTCCGCGTTCACCAGCGACCAGGCGCAGGTGCCCGCCGCGTTCTGAGCACCGGCTGCCGTTCGGCCGGCCGATCCGCGAGGGGTGGGAGCCACGGTGCGGGCGGGAGGTTCGCGCCGCGCGCCAGCGCCGGCGCCACGCGTGGCGCACGTGCGATGGCGCGGAACCCTTGCCGGGCGCGCCGGCTCCCAGGCCCGTGACTCTCGATCGGTTCCCGCGTCTCGCGCTCGCAGCGGCGCTCTCCCTCCTCCCATCCCTCGTCCGCGCCGCTCCGCTCTCCGTCGAGGAGGCCGTTCGCGCCGCCTGGTCCGGCCACGAGGGGCTCCGGGCCTCCGCAGCCGGTGCCGCCGCGGCTCGCGCCGACGCGGAGCGTGCCTCGTGGGCTCGACTCCCGACCGTCTCGCTCTCCGCCCGCGCGGTCCGGACGGACGAGCCGATGATGGTGTTCGGGACGAAGCTCGATCAGGGGCGCATCACCCAGGCCGACTTCGACCCTGCAAAGCTCAACCACCCCTCCGCCATCGGCGCGCTCGGCGCCGGGGTGACCGTGCAGGTCCCGCTCTACCTGGGAGGCCGCCTCTCGGCCGGCGCGCGGTCCGCGGACGCGATGGCCCGGGCCGAAGAGGCCTCGCACGCGCGGCGCCGCGACGAGCTCGCCGCCGGGGTCGTGGAGGTCTACTTCGCCACGCAGGTCGCGGACCAGGGACTCCGGTACGCCGACGAGCTGGTCGTGCAGGCGATCGAGACGGAGCGGTTCGTCCGCGAGCGCGCCGCGCAGGGGCTCGCCCTGGAGGCCGACGTGGCGCGCGCGTCCGCCTTTCGCGCGCAGGCACAGGCCGAGCGCGCCGGCGCCGCCCAGCGCCTCGGCAGCGCGCGCTCCGGCCTGGCCCTGCTCGCCGGTCCCGCGGCGGCGGAGGCAGAGCTCACCTCGCCCATCGCGTCGCTCGACCGGCCGGAGCAGGGCGAGGCCCCCCGCGAGCGGGCGGACCTCGCCGCCGCGCGGCTCCAGCAGGACGCCGCCCGGGAGGGCGTGACCGCGGCGCGCGGGAACCTGCTGCCGGCCCTGTTCGCCCAGGCCTCGGCGGAGACGCTGCGCACCCCCAATCTCGCGGAGGGCCAGGCCTGGACCTCCGTGGGGCTGCTCCTGCGGTGGGACCTCTCGCTCGCCGACGGCCGCGCGCTCGCGGCGGCCCGCGCTCGGGCCGAGGCCGCGGGCAACGCCCTCGCGTGGAAGACCCGCGAGGCGGCGCGGGAGACCGACGAGGCCCGCCGCGCCATCGAGGCGTCGGACCTCCGGGTCCGGGCCGCCGAGGAGGCGGTGCAGGCGGCCGCGCAGGCCCGCGCGCTCCGTGAGTCCCGCCACCGGCAGGGGCTCCTCCCGCTCACCGACGTCCTCGACGCGCAGGCCGCCCTCGCCGGCTCCCGAGCGCTCCTCCTCGGTTCCCGGCTCGACGCGCGCGTCGCGCGCGTGCGCCTCGCCCTCGCCCTCGCCCAGCCCATCGAAGGGATCGCTCCATGAATCGCACCCGCCCGCTCCTCCTCGTCTTCCTCCTCGCCGCGCCGGCGCTCCCCGCGCTCGCCTCCGGCCCGTCCACCGCGCCGGCCCTCAAGGTGCGCGCGGCGCGCGCCGACGCGCCGGACGGCGGCGCGCTCGTCCCGGCGTCGGTGATCTCGGCCCGCCGGGCGACCGTCGCGACCCGGATCGCCGCGCAGGTCCGGGCCGTGCACGTCCACGAGGGGACCCGCGTGCGGGCGGGCGACCTGCTCGTCTCGCTCGCCTCGGAGGACGTCCGCGGCGGCCTGGGCGCCGCCCTGGCCGCCCTGGCCGCCGCCTCCGCGCACGAGCACCGGATCCGCGCGCTCCTCGCGGAGCAGGCCGCCACCGCGGCGGAGCTGGACCAGGCGGTCGCGCAGCGGGCGCAGGCGGAGGCCGCGGTCTCCGTCGCCCGCGCCACGCTCTCGTACGCGGAGCTCCGGGCGCCGTTCGCCGGGACGGTGCAGGCTCGGCGGGTGGAGCCGGGGGACCTCGTCGGGCCGGGGCAGCCGCTCGTGGAGCTCGAGGGGGAGGGGCTGGAGCTGCAGGCGAGCCTCTCGCCCCCGGAGGCGAGGGGGCTCGCGCTCGGAGCGACGCTCCGCTTCGAGGCCGCCGGCGCGCACGGAACCGCCGTCATCACCGCCCTCGCCGAGGGCGGTGACCCGCTGTCGCGCAGGCGCGCCCTGCGGGCCCGCGTGACGGAGCTGGATGGGGAGCTCCGCTCCGGCGCGTTCGCTCGGCTCGCCCTCCCGCAGGCGAGCGATGGCGGCGGCGTGTGGGTGCCGCGCTCCGCGCTCCTGGCGCGGGGGGACCTCGACGGCGTCTTCGTCGCGCCGCGACGGCCGCGCCGAGCTGCGCTGGGTCGTCGCTCGGGGAGTCGATCGGCGAGCGCGTCCGGGTGCGCGCAGGGCTCCGTGCGGACGAGGTGGTGGTGGACGCCCCCGGCACGCTTCGAGACGGCGCGGCGGTGGAGGTGGCGCAGTGAGCGGCGCCGATCCTCGCTACGGGATGGCCGGGCGGCTCGCCCGTCCCTTCCTCCGCTCGAAGCTCACGCCGGTCATCGTCCTCGCGTCCATCCTCCTCGGGGTCGTGGCGGTGGCGCTCACGCCGCGGGAGGAGGAGCCGCAGATCGTGGTCCCGATGGTCGACGTCATGGTCCCGTTCCCCGGGGCGTCGGCGGCGGAGGTGGAGAGCCAGGTGGTCACGCCGCTCGAGCGGCGCCTCTGGGGGATCGCCGGGGTCGAGTACCTCTACTCGTCGAGCCGGCCCGGGATGGGCTTCATCACCGTGCGGTTCAAGGTGAACGAGCCGCTCGAGCCGAGCCTGGTGAAGGTCCACCAGGAGCTGCTCGCCCATCCCGAGATCCTGCCCGCGGGCGCCATGGCGCCGGTGGTGCGCTCGCTCACCATCGACGACGTCCCGTTCCTGGCCCTGACGCTGGCGCCCCGCGAGCCGATGCCCGCCGGCGAGCTGCGGACCCTCGGCGAGGAGGTGGCCCGCGAGATCGCCGACGTGCCCCGGACCGCGCAGGTGAGGGTGCTGGGCGGCGCGCGGCGCCTCGTCCGCGTCGAGCCCGACCCGGATCGGCTGCGCACGCTCGGCGTCTCTCTCGCCGAGCTGCACCCGGCCCTCGGGGCGGCGCAGGCGCAGCTGCCCGCCGGGGCGCTCGTCGACGCGGGCCAGCGCGTGGAGCTCGAGGCCCGCGGGTTCGCGCGCACGGCGGCCGAGCTGCGGTCGCGTGGTCGTGACCGTTCGCGAGCGGTCGGCGCGCTCTACCTGGAGGACGTGGCGCGGGTGGTGGATGGGCCCGAGGCCGATCCCGCGGTCGTCCTCACCGCAGGGAAGGGGGAGCCAGGGCTTCGAGCAGGCGGCGACGATCGTGGTCGCGAAGCGGGCGGGGACGAACGCCACCGCGCTCGCCGCGCAGGTGCTCGCGCGCGGTGGACGCGCTGCGCGGTCGGCTCATCCCCGCGTCGGTGGAGACCGCGGTCACCCGCAACTACGGTGAGACCGCCGGCGAGAAGTCGAACGAGCTCATCGAGCACCTCCTCATCGCGACGCTCTCCGTCATCGCCCTCATCATGCTCGCCATGGGCTGGCGCTCCGCGGTGGTCGTGGCGGTGGCGGTGCCGGTGACGCTGGCCCTGACGCTGCTCCTCACCTACCTGAACGGCTACACGCTCAACCGCGTCACGCTCTTCGCGCTCATCTTCTCGATCGGCATCCTGGTGGACGACGCCATCGTGGTGGTCGAGAACATCCACCGGCACCTCTACCTGCCCGGGCCGCGCCGCGCGCTTCGTCCGCATCGTCCTCGACGCGGTGGACGAGGTCGGGAACCCCACCATCCTCGCGACCTTCGCGGTCATCGCCGCCATCCTGCCCATGGCGATCGTGCGCGGCCTCATGGGCCCGTACATGCGCCCCATCCCGGTGGGCGCCAGCGTCGGCGATGGTCTTCTCGCTCGCTCATCGCCTTCGTCGTCAGCCCCTGGGCGGCCCTGAGGGTCTTCCGCAAGGAGGCCCACCTCCCGCAGACCGACGCGACGGGGCTTCACCCCGCCGATCCCGGCCGCGACGCGCCCGAGCCCGCGCGCGACGTGCCGTCCGCGCACCCGGAGATCGGCGCCGGAGGGGCGGCTCGCGCGCCTCGACCGGCGCGATCATCCGCGCGCTGCTCGGTGCGCGGAAGGTCGCGGCTGGCGTTCCTGGCGCCGGCCTGGTGCTGCTCCTCGGCGGCGCGCTGGCGCTGCTCTTCACCGGCGCGGTGAAGGTGAAGATGCTGCCCTTCGACAACAAGAGCGAGCTCCAGGTGCAGCTCGACCTGCCCGCCGGGACCGCGCGCGAGGAGGCGCTCGCGCTCGGGCAGGCAGGTGGCCCGGCGGCTCCTGACCGAGCCGGAGGTGCAGAGACGTCCAGGTCCACTCCGGCGTGGCCGCGCCCTTCACCTTCGTCGGCATGGTCCGCCACAGCTTCCTGCGCGAGGCGCCGGAGCAGGTGGACCTCCAGGTGAACCTCGTGCCCAAGGGCGACCGGAAGGCGCAGAGCCACGCCATCGCGGTCCGGGTGCGGCCCGCTCGTCGAGGCGCTCGCGGCGCCCGCCCGGCGCGCGGCTCAAGGTGGTGGAGATCCCGCCGGGCCCGCCGGTGCTCGCCACGATGGTGGCCGAGGTCTACGGCCCGACCGCCGGGGAGCGCGCCCGGCTCGCCGGCGAGGTGCGCGCGGCCTTCCGCGTCGGTGGAGGGCGTCGTCGACGTCGACTCGACGCTCAACCCGACCGGGCCCCAGCTCGCGCTCCGGGTCGACCGGGAGAAGGCGGCGCTGCAGGGCGTCCAGCCCGCGCACGTCGTCCAGACCCTCGCCGCGGCGGGCGTACGGCGCGCCGCTCGGCACCTTCCACGTGGAGCGCGGGGCGCGGCCAGGTGCCGGTGGTGCTCCAGCTCGCGCCGGCGCAGCGGGCCCGCCTCGACACGCTGCTCGCGCTCACCGTCCCCGGGGCGCGCGGGCCTCGGTGCCGCTCTCCGAGCTCGTCACCGTGGAGGAGGCGCGGGTCGAGGCCGAGCGTCCACCACAAGAACCTGAAATGCCGTCGCGTACGTGACCGGCGAGCTCGCCGGGGAGATCGAGAGCCCCGTCTACGCGCTGCTCGCGCTCGAGGAGCAGGCTCGCGGGCCTGCGCGGCGACACGGCGGCGCGGTGGTGCCGCGCCTCGGCCTCGACCACCCGGCGCAGCACCGAGACCCCCGCCCTCAAGTGGGACGGCGAGTGGCACATCACGCTCGAGGTGTTCCGCGACCTCGGCCTCGCCTTCGCCGCGGTGCTCCTGCTCATCTACGTCCTCGTGGTCGGCTGGTTCCAGAGCTTCTCGATGCCGCTCGTGATCCTGGTCCCCATCCCGCTCTCGCTCATCGGCATCCTGCCGGCCCACGCGCTGGTCGGGCTCGTTCTTCACCGCCACCAGCATGATCGGCTTCATCGCCGGCGCCGGCATCATCGTCCGCAACAGCATCATCCTCGTCGACTTCGCGGAGCTGAAGCTGCGCGAGGGGATGCCGCTCGCGGCCGCGGTCGAGGAGGCCGTGCGTGGTCCGGTTCCGCCCCATGGCGCTCACCGCCGCGGCGGTGATCGTGGGGAGCGCGGTGATGCTCGCGGACCCGATCTTCCAGGGCCTCGCCCTCGCGCTGATGGCCGGGGCCGTCGCCGCCACGCTGCTCTCCCGGCTACGCGGTTCCGGTCATCTACTTCCTCCTGGCGCGCCGCGGCCGATCGGCGGACCTCCAGCGCGAGGGGGCCCTCGCGGCGGAGAAGCCGGTGGTCGCGGCGAACGCGGTGGCGGCGTCGCGCCCGAACGCCGAGGCGGCCTGAGCGGACCGAAGATTTTCGGACCGAGAGTCTTTCAACCCAGCGCTCGGAGGGCAGGTCGCCCTGGGTGCGGAAGAACGTCTTCCCCTGCCGCCGGGCTCCGGCCCATCGTTCCCGGGTCCGCTCCCTCTCCCCTGGCTATGACCATCCCGGCTCCCATCGCGCCCGCCGGGCGCGAGCTGGATGCGCACTCGGGCCGATGCTCCGCCGGTCGGAGGACAGGGACCGGGGAGCTCGACGGAATCGTGAGGCACCCGATGTGGATGGATGACGTTCGTGCAGCGCTCGACGGCTCGGGCCGCGGGGAGGCTCCGTGACCAGCTGGGCCAGGATCCCTGGCGGCTGGGCTTTCAACCTCGACGGCTCCGACGCCGCGAGGGTCTTTTCCCTCCCGCGCCTCGAGGTCCACCCCACCGCCCAGGGCTGGCGGGGGCTCTGCCTGCGCCGGGACGGGACGCGCTCCGACCGGCTCTTCCAGTCCGGCGACTCGGTCCATCAGGCATGGGCGGCTGCCGAGGCGGCGTGGGGTGCGCGCGGCTGAGGAGGCTGACCAGAAGGTCGCCGACACGGGCAGCGGCAGGTAGGTCCGAAGGCTGCGAGCCTCGTGCGCCCGCGGACCGCCGCCGTCACTCCAGCCGGCCCGCCTCGCGAGGATCGACGATGTCGCAGTCCTTGATCTTGTAGAGCACGGCCTTGTAGCTGATGTGCAGGCGCGGGGCGGCCTTGCGCTTGTTCCAGCCAGTTCTCGTCAACGCGTGCAGGATGGCCTCGCGCTCGGCGATCTGCGCGGCGCGCTTGCCGACCTCCTTGAGCGGCGCGTCGTCCGGCAGAGGAGCGCGGGGGCTCGCCGCCGGAGGACGCCACCGCGTCGTTCGCCTGGGGCGTCGCCGGACCGCGCGGGGCGCGGGCGCGCGCCGCAGCGGCGCGCAGCTCGCCCAGCACCGTCGCGGGATCCTTCAGCACGACGAGGCGCCGGACGAGGTTCTCGAGCTCGCGCACGTTGCCCGGCCAGTCGTAGGCCTGGAACCGCTCCATCACCTCGTCCGGGAACGCGGTCGAGGCCGCCCGTGTACCGCCGCCGGTACTTCTCCACGAAGTGGCGCACCAGCGGGGCGATGTCCTCCTTGCGCTCGCGCAGCGGCGGCACGCGGATGGCCACCACGTTGAGGCGGTAGTAGAGATCCTCGCGGAAGCTGCCGTCCGCGATCTCCTCCTCGAGGTCGCGGTTGGTCGCCACGACGACGCGCGCGTCGACCGTGCAGCGAGCGCTTGCCGCCCACGCGGTAGAACTCCTCGTCCTGCAGCACCTGGAGGAGCTTCGCCTGGAGCCGCGGGTCCATCTCGCCAATCTCGTCGAGGAAGATGGTGCCCTGGTGGGCCAGCTCGAACTTGCCGGGCTTCTCCGCGTGCGCCCCGGTGAACGCGCCCTTCTCGTGGCCGAAGAGCTCGCTCTCGAGGAGCTCGCCCGGGAGCGCGGCGCAGTTGATCTTCACGAAGGGGCGTGCCGGCGCGGCGGCTCGCGGCGTGGATGCGCCGGGCGACCACGTCCTTGCCGACGCCGCTCTCGCCGAAGAGCAGCACCGGCACGTCCGTGTCCGCGACGCGCAGCACGAGGGCCCAGACGCGCTCCATGGCAGCCGAGACGGTGACCTGTCCGGCGCCGTCGCTGGTCGGCCGGGGGGCGGCCGCGCCCGCGGGGCCGGAGGCGCCGGAGCGGAGGCCGGCGCTCGATCGCGCGGCGGAGCACGAGGTCGAGCTTCGCGGGGCGAACGGCTTCAGCAGGTAGTCGGCTGCGCCGAGCTTCATCGCCTTCACGACGCTCTCGGTCCCGGCGACCCCCGAGAGGACGACCACGGCCGCGCGGCCGCTCGCCTCGCGGTGGCGACGGAGGAGCTCGAACCCGTCCAGGTCGGGCAGGACGAGGTCGAGCAGCACCGCGTCGACGGCGGCGCGAGCCCCGCAGCACGGCGAGGGCCTCCTCGGCGTTCGCGGCGGCCCGGACACCGAACCCGGCGGTCGAGAGGTGCTCGCACAGCGCGGCACGAGCCGCGGCGTCGTCCTCGACGACGAGGACGGTGGCGTTGCGTTCCATGGCGCCCCCTTCTCCCAGCGCCGCCTACCATTCGGCGTCGCCGCGCGACGCGACCGTCCACCCGAGCTCGTGGGCGACCGGCTCGAGGTCACGGCGCAGCTTCTCGAGGGCGCGGATCTCGAGCTGGCGGGCGCGCTCGCGCGAGACCCCGAAGAGCCGGCCGAGATCGCGCAGCTTCTCCTTGCCGTCGTCCATGACCCGCGTCTTGACGATGTGCCGCTCGCGCGGGTCGAGCCGGCTCATCGCCTCCCCGACGCGACGGACGACGAGGGACTCCTCCTCGGCGCGGGCGAGCTCCTCGTCCTGCGGCTGGAGGCCGGACCCGGTCGACTCGAGGCGCGTGGAGGTCCCGTCGCCCACCGGGGCGTCGAGCGAGGAGTCGCGCCCCTCGAGCCGCTGCTGCATCTCGACGACGTCCGACTCCTTCACCCGAAGCTTCTTCGCCACGAGCGCGACGTTCCTGTCTCGCTGCTCGACCCCCGTGTCGGGCGAGAGCCGCTCGATCTCGCGGCGGGTGCGCGCGAGCGAGAAGAACAGCTTCCGCTGGGACTGGGTGGTCCCGATCTTCACGAGCGACCAGGACTTCAGGACGTGGTTCTGGATGTACGCCCTGACCCACCAGACGGCGTAGGAGATGAGCCGGATCTGCTTGTCCGGATCGAACTTCTGGACCCCCCTCATCAGGCCGATGTTCCCCTCCTGGATGAGGTCCGGCATGTGGAGGCCGTACCGGCGGTACTCGAACGCGACCTTCACGACGAAGCGCAGGTTGGCCTCGACGAGCCGGTGACCCGCCCGCTGGTCCCCGTCGTGGCGGAACGCGCGCGCGAGCCGCTGCTCCTCGACGACGGTGAGGAGCGCGAACTGGTTGATCTCGCGAAGGTACAGGTCGAGGGCGCTGGCATCGCCCTTCGTCTTGGGGGTCATGGTCTTCCGGGCGTCGGAGACATCCGCATCCGCGGCGACCGGATCACGGATGAGCGGGGATCGCGGTCGATACGAGGAGCGGTACGTGGGGTACCGAGCGAAGGGTGCTCACGTGGTGGTGGTGGCGCCCGCCGGAACGGACG
Organism: uncultured delta proteobacterium; assembly: GCA_963739565.1. Classification (GTDB taxonomy): domain Bacteria; phylum Myxococcota; class Myxococcia; order Myxococcales; family Anaeromyxobacteraceae; genus Anaeromyxobacter. Next base: position 136,184 of record CAVUBF010000006.1, read on the forward strand.
AGCTTTAGCGAGTTCGATGGGGCAGACGGACGGAGGTCCCGTCAGCCGGGCGCGGAGCGGTGGGGGTGTCCCCGGGAGCGCCGACCGGGAGGAGCTCGGGGAGCCCCGACGGGGTCCGGGGGTCGAGTCTGCCGCCGTCGGGCGGCGGATCGCTCGATCGCGTAAGATGTCTCGTGAACATCTTTCTGGTGTACGTCCGCGACGAGGCCTACTACCGCCTGCTCCCGGAGGCGACGGGCGCGGCGGCCGACGGCCGGATCCGCGTGATGGCCTTCCCGCCCCTCGGGATCGAGACGCTCGCCCCGGTGCTGCGGCGGGCCGGACACCGCGTCAGGATGTTCGACACCTGCCACCCGCGGATGAAGGCGGAGGACATCGCCCAGGCGGCGCGGGAGGAGCGCCCCGACGTCGTCGCGCTCTCCTTCCTCTCGGTGACCGCCTACCCGGCCACGAAGGCGCTGGCGCGGATCGTCAAGCAGGCGAACCCCGGGATCCCGATCATCGCGGGCGGCGCCTTCGCGTCCATCAACTCCGAGCGGATCCTCTCGGACTGCCCGGAGATCGATCACGTCGGGGTCGGGGAGGGGGAGGAGCTCCTGCTCGACTACCTCGCCCACCTCGAGACCCCGGAGACGGTCGCCGGGCTCACCTGGCGCAGGGGGGGCGAGGTCGTCCGGAACGTCGCGCGGCCGCTGATCCGGGATCTCGACCAGTTCCCGTACCCGGACCGGAAGAGCCTGCCCGTCGACTACGTCGAGTCGCTGCCGCTCGACGTCCCGGCGGTCCTCTCCCTCGACAAGTTCTGCACGATGCAGACCTCGCGGGGCTGCCCGTACACCTGCATCTACTGCGACATCCCCTCGCTCGGGCAGGGGAGGTGGCGGAGCCGCTCGGCCGCGCACGTGCTCGGCGAGATGCAGGAGCTCTCGGACCAGGGTTACCGGTCGATCTACCTCACCGACGACCACTTCCTGCTGAAGCGCCAGCGCATCACCGACATCTGCGACGGCATCATCGAGCGAAAGCTCCAGTTCCGATGGGGCTGCGAGGGGCGGGTCGACTCGGTGGGGGTCGATCAGCTCGCCGCTCATGAGCAAGGCGGGCTGCGACATGCTCGCGTACGGCGTCGAGGCGGGCACCCAGGGGACGCTCGACCGGCTCGAGAAGCGCCAGACCCTCGCCCAGGTGGAGCACGCCGTGGGCCAGGCCAAGGAGCACGGGATCGCCCGGGTCCACGGCTTCTTCGTCATCGGTTGCCCCGGCGAGACCGCCGCCGACATCCGCGAGACCTTCCGGTTCGCGGCGCGGCTCGCGCTCGACACCTTCGGCTTCAACCGGCTGGCGGTCTACCGAGGGACGCCGCTGTGGAAGGAATACGTCGGCCGCGGGATCATCGACGAGGACCGCGACTGGGACAAGACGTTCAAGTGCTGCGACATCGACCCCGACACCGTCCCGAACGACGAGGTGAACGGGCTCCGCATGAAGGGCTACGCGTCGCTCCTGCTCCGCCGGATCCTGCTGCGCCCGATCAGGACCTGGGACCTGCTCCGGACGTTCAGCCCGGCACATGGCCTGGAGCGACCTGCTCAGGCTCCTCTCCGGCCCGTTCCGCGCGAAGCCGGCGGCCACGTCCGCCCTGCCGGCGAGGATGGTCGACGCGGGCCTGCTCGCGCCGGCGCGGGAGCCGGTGAAGCGGGCTGCCTAGAGCTCCGCTCCACGCCGGGCACGAGCGCCACGGCCACGAGCGCCACGCGACAGCGGTGGCGGCTGCGCGGGACGGATGCCGGACGAGGGCGCTGCGGGCTCAACCCGTGGGCTGGTGAACGATCCGCAGGTACGGCCTCGGGGCGCGCCAGCCACCGGGGTACTGCTTGCGGGCCTCCTCGTCGCTCACGGAGCCGGAGATGATGACGTCCTCCCCCTGCTTCCAGTTCGCCGGCGTCGAGACCCGGAAGCGGGCCGTGAGCTGGATGGAGTCGAGGACGCGCAGGACCTCGTCGAAGTTCCGGCCGGTGCCCATCGGGTACATGAGGATGAGCTTCACCTTCTTGTCCGGTCCGATGAGGAACACGGTGCGCACCGTCTGGTTGTCAGCGGCGGTGCGCGCGCCCGCGTCGCCGGCGGCCGAGGCCGGGAGCATGTCGTAGAGCTTCGAGATCCGCAGGTCGGGGTCGCCGATGATCGGGTAGTTCGGGGCGACGCCCTGGGTGTCCTCGATGTCCTTCGCCCACCGCGCGTGGTCCTCGACGGGATCCACGCTCAGGCCGATGATCTTCGTGCCGCGCCGATCGAACTCGGGCTTGATGCGCGCCATGTACCCGAGCTCCGTCGTGCACACCGGCGTGAAGTCCTTCGGGTGCGAGAACAGGATGGCGAAGCCATTCCCGATCCACTGATGGAAGTCGATCGGTCCTTCGGTCGTCTGTGCCTGGAAGTTCGGTGCCTCGTCGCCAATTCGCAGGGCCACTGCCACGCCTCCTTCGGTGGCGCCGGGGGGCTGCGCGGGCGGGCGATGCCCCGCTCCGCGGCGTCCCGTGCGCTCCAAGACATCTCGTTAGGGCTTGTCGCGCCGCGACGCACGGGCCGGGCGTGCCGGGGGATGGGGGCCGGGCGGGCGAGCGGAATGCCATCCGCATCCACCCTGGCCCGGGGCTCGCGTCGAGCCACCGAGACTCGGGGTTCGCGAGCCCCGCGAGGGATTGGCGATCACCTGGCAGCGCCCCTTAACCGTCCGCCCGACGACCGACCTGGAGACTCGATGGCCAAAGCGAAGAAGCCGAACGTGAGCAAGCTCCTGAGGGTGCTGGTGGCCGGAGGCGTGGGGCTGGCGGGGGTCGCCGGGGTGACCCACGCCGAGGAGAAGGGCGCCTCTCCCGCGGAGACGACCGACAAGCCGAAGGAGAAGCAGGACGACGCCAGGGAGAAGGGGAAGGCCGAGGCCGAGAAGAAGGCCGAGGCCGAGAAGAAGAAGAAGGCCGAGAAGAAGGAGAAGGAGGAAGCCGGGCCGGACGGCGGCGGGGTGAAGGGCTGGTGAGCGGCCCGGGCGGCCGGCCCGCGGAGGCCCTCCGCGCGCTGGCGGCCGCGGCCTGGCGCTTCCGGTGGCAGGTGGAGTGCGACGCCGAGGTGCGGTTCGCGCGCCTGGCCGGACGCCTCGACGCCCTCGGCGCGCCGCCGCAGCTCGCGAGCCTCGCGCGCCGGGCCTCGGCGGACGAACGGCGCCACGCGGCGCACTGCGCTCGGCTCGCCGCGGACCTGGGCCAGCCGGTCCCCACCCGCCCGCCTCCCCCGCCGGCCGCGATCGCGCCGACGGAGCTCGTCGAGGAGGACGCCGTCACCTACGAGCTCGTGGCGGCTTCCTGCGTGACGGAGAGCGTGAGCGTGGCCGTGCTCACCGGGCTCCTGTCGGAGGCGCCCGTGCCCTCGCTGCGCGCGGTCCTCCGCGAGCTCGCCGAGGACGAGGTGGGGCACGCGCGGCTCGGCTGGGCGTACCTCGCGATCGCGGCGGCGCGCGGCCGGAGCGCCTTCCTCGGACCGCTCCTCCCCGCCATGCTCCGGGGCAGCATCGACGACGACCTCTTCCGGCCGGTGGAGCCGGTCCGCGAGGACACCGCGCTCCTCGCCCTGGGCGTGCTGCCACACGCCATGAAGCGCGACCTCTTCGTCCGCTCGCTCGAGGAGGTGGTCTTCCCGGGTCTCGAGGGGGCCGGCGTGGACACGGCGGCGGGGCGGGCGTGGCTGAGGGATTCTCGCGGAGCGCGGGGGCCGCGGCGACGGCGCCTCCTAGCCGAGCAGGATGCGGCCCGGCATCGCTCCTCCTCTAGAACTCCCGCTCCACGTACGCCACCAGGGCAGCCCCGAAGTCCGGCTGGAACGGGCGCCGGTAGACCATCGCCGCGCCGATCTCCGCCGCGAGGATCGCCGACCGGTACTTGGGGGGCAGCCGCTCCGTCCGCCCCCGCCACTCCGGCGCCTGCAGCATCCGCGGCAGATGGGCCCGGAGCGCCCGCTGGCAGGGCTCGCCGCGCGCGACCTCGGGGTGCGCCTGGAAGTACGCGAACAGCTCCGCCTTCCGCGCGTTGATCTGGGCGCTCGTCGCGTCCGAGAGCTCCGTGAAGCTCCGCCTCCCGCCCTCCTCGCGGTGGAGCCGGAACAGGAGCAGCGCCTCGTCCCGCGCGCGGCGCTCGAGGATCTCGAGCACGTCCCGGACGTACGCCTCCTTGTGGGCGAGGAGCTCCTCCTCGGACAGGAGGAGGTTCCCGATGATCTCGTAGGACGACGAGATGACGCCGCACTTGTTCGCCGACGCGTCCCGCAGCACGACCACTCCGGAGTCCTGGAGCCGCCGGCGCGCCTCCGGGGTGATGAAGGAGTTCGCCCCCTCCACGATCACCTTCGCGGACGGCTTCCCGTCCGCCGCGAGGAAGCGCTTCCAGTTCTGCTCGTCGATCGTCTCGGGCCGCCCACCCGCCGGGATGAACAGGTCCGCCTCGACCTCGAAGAGGATCCCGTCGACGGCCTGGTTGAACTCGTCCTGGGTGAGCCACTCCTCGCGCGGCCCCGCCGCGGTCGACGAGACCCGCTTGTAGAGCTGCCGCAGCCCCTCGGTCCGACACTCGTTGCGGTAGAGCACGAAGCCGCCCGGCCCGAGGCGCTGCGCGTCGAAGGCGTCGGCGTCGGCGCGGAGCACCAGCTTCGACAGCGCCTCGCGGTCGAGCCCGGCCGGGTCGTACAGCGCGGCCGTGCCGTCCAGGACGAGGCGGATCCGCACCGCCGGGCAGCGGTCGAGCAGCAACCTGAGCCCGTTCCCGGCGACGTCGCCGTTCGGTCCGCCCGTGAGCTTCACCGTGAAGGGGTCCTTCCGGATGTCGACGCCCTGCTCGCGCATGGCGATCTCCGCCATGGTGACGACGCCGAGGGAGGTGACCCCGTACTCCTTGTGGTTGATGCCCACCTTCTTGCTCGACATGATCCCGGTGCCGAGCACGTAGCCGCGGCGCCGGGACAGCTCGGCGATCGCCTCGATCATCTCGTCGTGCATGTTCTCGTCGGGGCCGAGCTCGATGGGCTCGTCCTCGCCGTAGCGGTCCACCACCCGCGGGTCCTTCGCCCGGCCGTTCTCGGTCACGAAGATGTCGAGGAACGCGCCCGCGAAGTCGAGCTGGACCCGGTGCAGCCGCTCGTTCAGCACGCCGCGGGTCTCCTCCGGCGCGGCGCGGAGCACCACCACGAGCTTCGAGCCGCCCTCGTAGATGTCCTTGTTCTTGAGGTGCTGGGTGTGGGCCAGCACGTAGTTCTCGCGGAACACCCGGTTCGCCACCGTGACGTAGTCGTCGCGGCTCCGGGTGATGATGGTGCGCCACCCGCCCCGGGCGATGTCGGCGAAGCCGATGTGGTAGCCGAGCCCGCTCCGCCCGAAGAAGAAGGTCACCCGGAACGGCCGCTCGGGCGGGAGGTCCGCGGTGAACTCCGCGCCGAGGTCCCCGAGGTACGCGGGGTCGAGGCGGAACGCGAGCGCGTGCTTCTCCGGCACGAAGAAGTTCGTCTTGAGCGTGCGCCGGATGAAGACGAGCGCCGTCTGGAACACCGACCGGCGGAACTCGTCGAGCGCCCGGTGACCGGTGTTGTACGAGGCGACCTCGTGCTCCGTGCCCGCGAGCTCCGCCGCGTAGCGGGCGTCGCGATCGGCCAGGTCGGGATCGAACCGCGTCTCGAACAGCCGCGCGAGCCGGCGGGACGCGTCCGGATCCGAGAGGAAGGCCCGGACGACGTCCTCGAGCGTGTAGCGGTGCGGCTGGTTGTGGGCGAGGTTGGTGTGGCAGAACCCGATGAACGCGTTGACGAGCGACGCCTCCTCGCCGGTCAGCACGCCGGTGAGGACGAACTCCCGGTAGATGGGCGACTCGGAGGCGAGGATCTGGGTGTTGTAGAGGGCCCGCCTGAGCCGGCGGAACAGGTCCGAGTCCCGCTCCAGCATCCCGCCGGCGCGGGGCGCCACGTGGAAGCTGCCGAGGAAGACCGGCCGCCCGGGGGTGCTCACCACCAGGGTGAGCGACCTGCGCACCCCGAGGTCCAGCCGGTTGAACACCTCCGTCACCTGCGCGAGGTGGTCCTTGAGCGGCGGGCTCTCCACCGCGAACAGCACGTCCACCTCGTCGGGGCCCGCCCCCGGCTCCGCCTGCTCCACCTCGAGCGTGAAGCCGCCGTGCGATCGGCACCGGCGGAGCAGCCTCATCATCTGGGCGACCTGGCGCGGCGGCGCGTGCTCGACGTACCGCTCGTCGTTGCTCCAGAGCGTCCGGAGGAGCTCGTCGATCTCCCCGGCCTCGAGCTGCACCCCGCCGCGCGCCAGCGCCTCCTCGACCGGGCGGCGCACCTCCGGGGGGATGACCCGCTCGCCGCCCGCGGCGACCCGCGCGTCGGGCTTCCGATCGAAGACGTAGTGCTGGAGCTCGAGCGATCGCTCGGTCCCGGGGACGACGGCGGTGGAGTGGAAGATCTCGGCTCGCGAGATCTCCCGGTCCTGGAGCCGCTGCAGGGCCGCGAAGATCGACCCGGGCACGTCGAGCCGCGCGAGGACCAGCTCCTTCTCGCGGTCGGCGACCACGAGGCGCCGATCGATCCGCAGCCGCGAGAGCCCGACGGCGAGGCTGGTCAGCGCCTCCTGGTCCTGGCGCAGCACCCCGGAGAACAGGAGCGGGACGTTCGCCTCGAGCCAGCGAAGGTTCACCTCGGCGTCGGCGAGGACGCGGGCGACGCTCGCCTTCACCGGTTCCGGCGCGACGTTTCGGGGCATGGCGGGCCTCCTCCCCCGTAGCTTCCCCGCAGCGCGGGTCGCTGTCGACGTGCATCACCTGGCTCCGCCCCCGAAGGGAGCCCTTCGCCGCTCCGACCCGCCGGGCTCCCCGAGCACCTCCGCCAGCCGCTCGAGGGAGGGCGGCTTCGGCAGGTGGGCGTCGAAGCCCGCCTCGAGGGCGCTCGCGGCGTCTTCCGGGTGCACGAAGCCGCTCAGGGCCACGAGCCGGCTCGTCGCGACGGCGGGATCGGCGTCCGCACGGAGCGCGCGCGCCACGTCCCGGCCGTCGAGGTCCGGCAACCCCAGGTCGCAGAGGACCACGTCGGGCCGGAGCGCGCGGGCGGCCGCGACGCCGGAGCGGGCGTCCACCGCGACCTCGACGCGGTAGCCCTCGAGGCGGAGGAGCGTCGCGAGCGACTCGCGAAAGTCGGCCTCGTCGTCGATGACGAGGACGACCCGGTCGCCTGCGGCCGGCGCCGGCCGCTCGGGAGCGGGCTCCGGCGGCGGCGCCGCGGCGGACGGGAGCGCCACCATCACCTCGACCCCGCGGCCGGGCCCCTCGCTCCGGGCCGTCAGCGTCCCCCCGTGCGCCTCGACGAGCCCCTTCGCGAGGGGCAGCCCGATCCCGAGGCCCCCGTGGGCGCGCCCCCTCGCCTCTGCGGCCTGGACGTACGGCTCGAACATGCGCTCGATCTCGTCGGGGCGCATGCCCGCGCCGGTGTCGCGCACCACGAGCTCGACGCGCCCGCCCGCGCGGCGGACCGTCAGGTCCACCCGGCCCCCGGCCGGCGTGAACTTGAGCGCGTTGTGGAGGAGGTTCCCGATCGCCTGGGCCAGGCGGGTCGCGTCGGCGTCCACCCAGACGCGGTCGTCGGGGCGCGCGAACGCGAGGACCACGCCCTGGCTCGCGAAGGCGGAGGCGAGGTCCTCGCACACGTGTCCCACGACGACGCCGAGCTCGAGCACCCTTCGCTGGAGCTCGAGCTTGCCGTGCGCGACGCGGGCGGTGTCGAGCAGGTCGTCGCACATCCGGGTGAGGTGCTCGAGCTGACGCCCGACCACGGCGAGGGCCCGCGCCGAGGCGGACGACCCCGGCGGCAGGCGCTCCATCAGCGCCGCGCTCGCGTGGATCGCGGCGATCGGGTTGCGCAGCTCGTGCCCGAGCACGTTCAGGAACGCCGCGCGCTGGGCGTCGTGCTGGCGGAGGCGGGCGTTCGCCGCGCTCAGCTCCTCCGTGCGCTCGCGGATCCTCAGCTCGAGCTGCTCGTGGGAGATCTTGAGCGCCTCGCAGGCGTCGTGGAGCGCGGTGATGTCGGTGATGACGCCGAGCAGGTAGCGGCGCCCGCGTCCGTCCACGTGGAGCGTCTTCCGCGTGATGATCACGTGGGTGACCGCCGCCGCGTCGGTGAAGCGCTCCTCGTTCTCGTTCACGCCGCCGCCCGCGAAGACGGCGTCGTCCTTCGCCCAGAAGACGCGGGCCTCCTCCGGGGGGAAGAAGTCGAAGTCGGAGCGCCCGAGCAGCTCCCGGCGATCGTGCCCATGAGCCGGCAGTACGACGAGTTGAGGAGCACCCAGCGGTGCTGCTCGTCCTTCACGAAGACCGGGTTCGGGAGCCCGTCGAGCAGGTCCTCGACGAACCCCGGGGACGAGGCCGGTCCGTGGGCCGGCGCCGGCTCGAGCTCCTCGAGGACCCCCTCGAAGTGCCCGACGGCGCTGCCAGCGGCGCGGGAGGGCACGAGGAGCACGCGGGCGCGCCGCTGCTCTCCCGTCGGCGCCACCCAGGTCGCCTCGAACGAGGTGGGACCGGGATCCTCACCGGAGGTGCGGGCGCGAGCGCGGGCCTCGTCGAGCGGGATCGCGAGGGGAGCGGCGAGGAGCGCCGCCGGAGAGGCGTACCCCACGATGCGCGCGGCGCTGGCGTCGGCGGCGACGAGCTCGCCCGACCGCGACATCCGGAACGACCCGATGTGACTGCGCGGCTCCATGCGGAGGAGCTCCCGTCATGTCACCGACGTTGCGCCACACGCGTGCGGAGGGGGAGGCCGCGCGATACGGCATGTGGGCCGCACCGCCACTCCAGACGCTATACCGGACGCCGGCGGTGGGGTCACGGCGATGCGCCGCCCCCGCACGGGGCCGGCCGAGCGGTCGGCTCCGTGAGGGGCGAGCGAGCGGTCGGCTCGCCAGGAGCGGGGGACCCCGCTCCTCGCCGCGGACCGCTGGCATCACTCCGAGACGGTCTTCGACTTCCCCGGCTCGATGTCTCCGCAGCTCGACCCGAGCCGGTGGGCGGTCATCTCCATCTTGCTCGTGCTGCTGTGGCCCGGGGCTCGCGTGCTCATCTCGCCGTGCATCACGACGAGGTCCGAGGCCTTCACGGTGGCCTCCCAGGTCCCCTCCATCGTCACGCCGCCGCCCTTCGGCGCGCACTTCATCGCGACGCGGACGTGCTTCGGGGACTGGTCGAGGTACTGGCGCTCGCACTCCTTGTCCTGCCCGGTCGCGTCGTCGAGCCCGAGCCCCTTGTCAATCTGCTCCTGCGTGACGCAGGACCGGTGGACCGTGGTCACCGGCTTTCCGCTCGCCAGGCGCTCGCGGACCGCCTCGAGCCGAGCCCGCTGCTCGGGCGAGAGCTTGCTCGGATCCACACCCGGCAGGTCCCCGTCCATCTTCGTCGTGGTCGTGCTCTTCGTCTCCCAGAGGCCCGGCGAGACGTCGAGCCGGGGGCCTGCGCCGGCGGTGATCGCCAGCGCGACGAGGGCGGGTGCGGCGAGTGCGAGGGCCATGCCAATACGAATTCCAACGACCGAAGGTCGTTTCAATCCCCGGTACCTGTCCGGGCCGAGTCGACCCGGCGCCGGTCAGCACCGCAGGCGGTGGTCCGCGGGGGCTTCCCCAAGGGAGCGGTCGCGGCTGGCCGCCCACCGTGGAACGAATGGTCAGGCGCCAGCCTGGAGGCGGCGATGCACTCCCATCCCCACGAGCACTCGCACAGCCACGAGCACACGCACCCGGACGGCACGACCCACAGCCACCCGCACGTGCACCGGCACGTCCACGAGCACGCGCACCCCGGGGCCGAGGACGAGCACGCCCACACGCACGACCCTGGGCAAATCCACGACCCTTCGTCGGAGGATCACGGCCACTCGCACGCGCGCTGACGGATGGCCTTCGCGCCTGTCGTTCGACGGTGTGTCGCAGCGCCCGCTTGGGGCTGCGCCACATGAGGCGCTGTCGTGGACCCGCGCCCACCGCGAAGATGCACCGACGCGTCACGCGGAACCTTTCCGTGACGATCGGGCTCTCAGCGGGGGAGGGGGACGCAAGAGATGACGTGGAAGGACAGGTGGAGCGGCGGCGCCGCGTTCGACCCGGCGGCGGGCGACCCGCGCGCTGCGAACGTCTCCGGATCGACGCCAGGTCCCGTTCCCCCCGGGGACGCGCGGCTCGATGCCGTCGCGCTCGGGCTCGTCGCCGTGGCCGTGCTGTTCCACGTCGCATACGCGGGGCTCTACTCGCTCTCGCCGCAGGAGGCGTACTACTGGGAGTGGTCGAGGCACCTCGATCTCTCTTACTTCGACCACCCACCGCTCGCGGCCTGGACGATCCACGCCGCCACCGTCCTGTTCGGCGACTCCGAGCGGGCGATCCGGGCCGCCGCGGCGTTCCACTCGACGGTCTTCTCGGTGTTCCTGTGGCTCACCGGGCGCCGGCTGTTCGGGAGCCGCGTCGCGCTCGCCGCCATCGCAGCGGCGACCGCCGTGCCGCTCTTCTCCCTCGGCCAGGTGACCATCACCCCCGACGCGCCGCTCGTGTCGGGATGGGCGATGGCCCTGTACTTCACCGTCCGCTCGCTCCAGGACGACGAGCCGCGGTGGCTCGTGGCCGCCGGGATGTCGGCGGGCTGGGCGGCGCTCGGGAAATACACCGGGCTCCTGCTGTTCCCGCAGATCCTCGCCGCCCTCCTCCTCGATCCACGCGGGCGGCGGCAGCTCCGCACGGCCTGGCCCTGGGCCGGGGCGGCGCTCGGGCTGGCGCTCCTCGCGCCCGTCGTCGCGTGGAACGTCGAGCATGCAGGCGCGAGCTTCGCGTTCCAGACGGCGGGACGCGCGGCGACCGCTTCGTTCCGGCCGGTGCTCGTGGCCCGGTTCCTGCTGCTCCAGACCGCCCTCGTCACCCCCGTCGTCCTCGTCCTGCTCGTCGAGGCGGCAATCACGTCGTACCGGCGCCGCGCCGCGCCGGAGTTCCGCATCTGCGCGCTCTTCTCGCTCCCGCTCCTCACGGTCGCGGCCCTCGTCTCTCCGTTCATATGGGTGAAGGGGAACTGGCTCGCCGCGGCGTATCCCGCCGCCCTGCTCGCGGCGGCCGCCCTGACCCTCGAGCGGGGCGGGCGGGTCGCGCGCCTGGCGCGCGGCGGCGTCGCCCTGGCGCTCGCCGGGACGGTCTACGCCCACCTCATCCCGCTCTTTCAGGCGATCCCCTTCCCGGCGCGCGACGACCAGTCCGCCGGCTGGCGCGCGCTCGCGGAGCGGGTGCAGGCGGAGCGCGATCGCACGCCCGGCGACGAGTTCGTGGCCGGGTGCAACTACAAGGTCTCGGCCGAGCTGGCGTACTACCTCCCCGACCGTGCCCGGACGCAGTCCGGTGAGATCGCGGGCGATCACGGGCTGCAGTACCGGTACTGGTTCGATCCGGCCGCCGTGACCGGGCGTGAGGGGATCGTCGTCATGGACCCGCGCGAGAAGGGCACCTGCCGTCACCTCGCGGAGGCGTGCGAGGAGCTCGTTCCGCTCGAGCCGCTCACCGTGTGGCGCGGTCCCCGCCGCGTCACGACGTTCCAGCTGTGGCGGTGCACCTACGGCGGGCCGCCGCAGGGTTAGCCTGCCGGACACGGCTCTCGAGTGAGCACCCGGAAGCAGCTCCCGCCGAAGCAGGTCCCGGACGTCTCCGCCGCTGCGAAGCAGCTGCTGGCGCTCGACCGTCGCTTCGAGACCCTCCTCTGGCTGACGAAGGATCTCGACGCCGCGATCGAGCAGCTCGCCTGGGACTACGAGTACATGCGCTGGTTCGCCGCGTTCCAGGAGGCGGCGAAGCGCATCCCCGAGGTGCCCCGCATGTCCGTCACGGCGGTCGCGTTCCTCAAGCGGCTGGCCTCCCAGGGCGACGAAGGCGCCCAGCGCAAGCTCGACGCCTTCGAGCGCGCCCGGATCGTCTCCGAGGAGGCGGAGGTCAGCCGGACCGTGTCCCTCGCCGACGCCCAGGCGCTGCCGCGCGCGCTCGAGGACGAGAAGGTCATGATGGGAGTCGTCGCGCTGCAGGCCGCTCGCAGGCTGAAGCTCGAGCTCGAGCCTCGCCACTACCTCCTGCTCGGCGTGTGGGCAGGCCTGGAGAGGCCAATCACGACGCGGACCGGCTGGGATGGCGCGCTCCGGCGCTGGGCGCGCCAGACCGAGACGATCCGCGACGCCGCGAGCCGGCTGGAGCGCGCGCTCCACGCGCGAGCGGGGGACGCGACCCGGGCGCCGGCGCGCCGGCGCCCGCCGGAGACCGACTGAGGCGGCGTACGGTGGAGGACGCGAAGCGCGGCAATCGGTCGCTCACGCGGCACCGCGCCGCGCATGCGGTACCGCGCCGCGCGTCATGGGGCCCGACCCCGCCGCAGCGCACCCGGACGGCGCACTCCGGAGGTGTACGCTCCGCCAAATCGAGCGCGCAGGGAGCGCGCTGCAGGAGGGGAACCCATGAACGCAGTCACGCTGGTGTTCATCGCACTCTGCGTGTTCGCGATCGCGTACCGCTACTACGGGCTCTTCATCGCGAAGCAGGTGCTCGCGGTGAAGGACGACCGGATCACGCCGGCGGTCGCGCTCGCGGACGGGCACGACTACCACAAGACCAACAAGTTCGTTCTCTTCGGGCACCACTTCGCGGCGATCGCCGCGGCCGGCCCGCTCCTCGGGCCCGTCCTCGCCGCGCAGTTCGGCTACCTGCCCGGCGCCCTGTGGATCATCATCGGCTGCGTCCTCGCCGGCGCGGTCCACGACATGGTCGTGCTCTTCGCGTCGGTCCGGCACAAGGGCAAGAGCCTCTCGCTCATCGCGGAGCACGAGATCGGCAAGACCGCCGGGACGCTCGCCTCGTTCGCCGTGCTCTTCATCCTCATCCTCACGCTCGCCGGCCTCTCCATCGCCGTCGTGAACGCGCTGTACGAGAGCGCCTGGGGCACCTTCACCGTCGCGTGCACCATCCCCATCGCCCTGCTGATGGGGCTCTACCTCTACAAGATCCGCCCCGGCGACGTCGCCGGCGCGAGCGTGCTCGGCGTCGTGCTGCTGTTCCTCGCGCTCCTCGCCGGCCCGCACGTCGCGGCCGACCCGGCCCTCGCGCGCTGGTTCACCTTCTCGAAGCCGACCATCGCGCTGATGATCCCGGTCTACGGGTTCGCGGCGTCGGTGCTCCCGGTCTGGATGCTCCTCTGCCCGCGCGACTACCTCTCCACCTACCTCAAGCTCGGCACCATCGTGATGCTCGTGGCGGGCATCTTCGTCGTCCACCCGACCCTCCAGATGCCGGCGATCACGGAGTGGGTCGGCGGCGGCGGCCCGATCATCCCGGGCAAGGTCTTCCCCTTCATCTTCATCACGATCGCGTGCGGCGCCCTCTCCGGCTTCCACGCGGTGATCGGGACCGGCACGACGCCCAAGATGATCGCGAGCGAGCGCGAGATCGCCTTCGTCGGCTACGGCGCGATGCTCGTCGAGGGCGTGGTCGCCATCATGGCGCTCGTCGCCGCGTGCGTCCTCGTGCCCGCAGACTACTTCGCCATCAACTCCGCGGCGCCCGCGTTCGCGAAGCTCGGGATGACCCCCGTGCACCTCCCCGAGCTCGCGCAGGCGGTCGGGGAGAAGCTCCAGGGGCGCCCGGGCGGCGCGGTGTCCCTCGCGGTGGGGATGGCCTACATCTTCTCGGCGGTCCCCTTCATGAAGGGGCTCACGAGCTACTGGTACCACTTCGCGATCATGTTCGAGGCGGTGTTCATCCTCACCGCCGTCGACACCGGCACCCGCGTCGGGCGCTACATGCTGCAGGAGATGCTCGGGAAGGTGATCCCGAAGCTCGAAGAGAAGAAGTGGATGCCCGGCATCATCCTGACGAGCGCCCTGTTCACCGGCGCGTGGGGCTACCTCGTCTACACGGGCGACATCGCCACGATCTGGCCGCTGTTCGGGATGTCGAACCAGCTCCTCGCCACGAGCGCTCTCATCATCTGCACCACGATGCTGATCCGGATGGGCAAGGCCAGGTACGCCTGGGTCACGGCCGCGCCGGGCATCTTCATGATCCCGGTGACCATGACCGCCGGGTACCTCAACGTCGTGAACAACTACTGGCCGAAGCAGGACTGGCTGAAGGTCGCCCTCTCCGTGACGCTCATGATCCTCATGGCGCTCGTGTTCGTCGAGGCGTTCCGGAAGTGGTTCCAGCTCCTGCAGGTGAAGCAGCTCGTGAAGGACCGGTACGGCGAGCTCGTGCTCGCCGACGTCGAGGAGTAGCGCGCTCCGGGGCGACGCGCCCCGACCTCCGGCCGGCCGTCGTGCGGGAGCTCCCCGCCGGCGGCCGGCTGCTCGTTTCGGGCCGCTGCGCCCGGGCGCCCCGGCGTGCTCCTCCCCGAGCCCCCGGCGACGGACCGGCGACGGACCGGCGCCCGCGGGCTCGCGTCGGCCGATGGGCGGAGATACAGTCGGGGCTCCGACGACACGGGAGCACGACATGAGAACGGAGATCGGCGAGCGGATCCGCAGGATGCGGGAGGCCCAGGGGCTCACGCTCCACGAGGTGAGCACCCTCATCGGCGCCTCGGCCGAGCGCCTCGGGGAGATCGAGGACGGGAAGGGGCTCCCGTCGGTCGGCCAGATCATCAAATCTCGCGGGTCCTCGGGTCGAAGGTGGACGGGCTCCTCCACGGCGGCGCGCGGTTCTCGCGGCCGCTCACCGTCTGCCGCGCAGGCGCCCTCGCGCCGGGCGAGGAGGAGGGCGACACCGACCAGGGCTACGCGTACCGGACCCTCGGCAGGCCGAGCCCGGCGGGCCAGGGGATGGAGCCGCTCCTCCTCACCTTCGCTCCGGGGCAGCCCGACACGCGCCCCATCGCCCACGAGGGCCAGGAGTTCGTGTACGTGCTCTCGGGGAAGGTCGAGCTCCTCCACGACGGCGAGCGCTGCACCCTCGGGCCCGGCGACAGCGCGTACCTCGACGCCAGCCGCCCGCACCTGTTCCGCGGGCTCGGCGACGAGCCGTCGCGTGCGGTCGGCGTCGTCTGGTCGGCGAGCTAGCCATGATCCTCGGAGCCGCCGTCGCGCTGCTCGGGGTCGCGCTCTCCGCGCCCACGAAGGGCCCGCCGCCGCCGACCGCGGCCGCCTGCACCCGGTTCCGGGTCCTCGCCGAGAAGAACGACCTCGCCGCGGAGGGTGAGGTCGCCGCGTGGGTCACCGGCGCGCTCGAGCGCGCGGCCCTGCTCGACGAGCAGTCGCCCTGCTTCGTCCAGGTCCGCATCACGGCGATTCCGATCCGGTCCGGGGGCCGGCAGGACGGGTGGGTCGCGCACGTCTCCGCGTCGACGCGCCGGTTCCTCAGGGACGGGAAGCTCGTCGCGAACGAGAAGGGCATGCTCCTCGTGGAGCCGGCGCGCGAGTCCCTCGTCGCCAGGGCGCGGACCTTCCTCGAGGCGTACGTCGCCGCGCTGAAGCAGCGGCGCGACGACCCCGCGGCGGTCGGGAAGGACGCGGGCTAGCGCCGAGGTCGGTTGATTCGAGTGTGTGCGTGGTGCCGGCCGCGCCGTAGACCGCGACTGTCTCGGAGCAGCGCCCACCCTTCTGCCGGGTGTAGCGATTCATGAGGGCGTCCCCGTAAAGCTGGCGCGCGGCAACGTCCTGGTGGACGCGGCAGAGAAGCCGGCACTCGTCGACCGTGGTGCCCGCGCCGAGCGCGAATCCGTCGATGTGATCGAGCTCCACCTGATACGTGGAGCCGCAGACTCCGCCGCCCTCGAGCGGCCACGAGCAGCACCCGCAATCGCGCTTCCAGACCCCGCGCCAGACCTCGGCGGGGACGTGGCGGCTTCGCTTCTGAGGAGGGGGCGGTGCCCCGGTCGGTGCAGGAGCCGGCTTCCGAGCCCGTTGCTCGGCTTCTCCACGAGCCCGCGGCGCTTCGCGTGACGCTGGAGGATGAGGTCGAGGCCGACCTCGAGGATCTCCTCCTCCGACGCGCCCGGGTTCGAATGCGAGAGGGCGTCGCGGGCGGCGGCGAGCTTGTCGAGGAGGCGGCGCGAGACGGTCATGCTCACCCGGGCGCGCTCCGCGTCGAGCGGCTTCACCGCGGGACGGTCGAGGGCGGGCGCGGTGGGGCGTGGCAGCGGGGACGCGACGGATGGCGCTGCCTTGACTGCATCCGCCGCGGTCACTTCGGGCGCCCGAAGTTCGAGCGACCCGGACGGGCCGACCGGCGCCTCGGGACGGTCGCTGGACGTCAGCGCGGCAGCGACCGTCCGCACCGGCCTCACGAGGAAGTCGCGCCGGGGAGCGTTCTCGGCCGGGCGGATGGACGCGGCGACGAAGGCGGCGTCTCGGCTCGAGAGGCCGAAGAACCGGGGGAGGACCTCGGCCGCGTTCTCGGGCGTGATGACCTTCGCAAGCTCGATCACGGAGGACAAGCACAGCCGACCCTGCCGCAGCCCCGCTTCGACCTGCGGGTAGGTCTGGACCAGCTCCGCCGCGGTCTTCCGATACTGAGCCGCGCCGGCCGAAAGCCCCAGCTCCCTCCGCAGGAAGGAGAAGAGGCTGGCGTGCCCGAGCTCCATCCACCTGCGCTCGCGGTCGAAGGCCGCGAGGGCGACGAGAAACTCGGCGAGGGCGTGGTGCTCGCGGTGGAGGAGGTCGGCGAGGCGGGTGGTCTCTTCGCGGGCGGTCGTCATACACGTAGAGTCGCATGCGTTCTCGAAGGCTCCTGGAACGCGCGCATTTCCGTCCTGGCGCGAGATCCCGAGCGCCCCTCGCGCACCCCTCCCGCAACTCCGCGGCGCCCACGGCGCGGCTGCGGGCGCGTCCTGAAGGCCCTTCCCGGCGGTCTCTCCGCACCGGAGCGTCGACCCGCCATGAACCCGTCAAGCTCCCAGTTGGGTCGCAGTCACCTACCGTGAACTCCGCTTCACGGCAGCGGCAGCACGGAGTCGTCGCGACACCCCTGGCGACGGGTGGGCCAATCTCGCCGGGATGTTTCCCTCGCGCGGCGCCGCCCCGCCCGCCCCTGCCCTCAATGCCCCGAACCCCGCCTCCTCGTCGGAACCGCCTCCCCGGTCCCGCAGCGAAGGCCCGCCCTCGGCAAACTCCGGGCCGTCAGGTCAGGTCTCGACCTTGCCCAGCGACGGACGTTCGAGTCACGCACACGCAGGGCGTGGGTCGTCCCATCGACCACCCGTGCGCGTCCGAGCAATCGAATCAAACGGGTGCGGGCTAGCGCGAGGGCCGCGCCGGCGGCGCGGCTCACTCCACGACGTGCACCGTGAGGGACGTTGGCGCGGACGCGGGCTCGACGAACAGGTAGCCGCCACTCGAAAACCCCTCCCCCGTTCCGAGCTGGCAAGTGGTGCCATTGGGCGCCCCGCCGATCTCGCTGGGGTTGCCGACGACATTGCCCGTGATGCCCGTGCCGACGTAGGTCCCGGAGCCCACCTCGAACGTGTCCACCTGGACGGTGTTCTTGCCGCGGGTCACGACGTCATACCAGGTGTACTGGCCGACGAAGGTGTGGGTCGCGGTCGCGGTCCCGAGCAGCACGTAGTTGCTCGCCTCCGGCGTGTAGGGCGCGTTCACGAAGTCGGGGAAGGGGGCGTTACCCCCCCACACCTCGTAGGTGCCGCACCGGGCCGTTCCAACCTTCACCGCCCGCCAGGTGCCGGTGCCGTGCGGATCGCTGAACGTCCCCGTCATGGTGGTGCCCGCGAGCGTCCCCTCCCACGTCGCGCTGCCGTCGGTGAGCGTGATCCCGTTGCCCGACCACCGTCCCGCGATGTTCACGTGTGTTTCGGGCAGGACGGTATTCGAGCAGAGGAGCTCCATCGCGATGCCGTACCCGTCCGGCACGTTCGTCCAGGTGGACGCGTCGGGACCGCGCTCCGGCTCGCCGGCGTAGGTCCGGTAGACGTCCCAGGTGCCGCTCACGTCGAGCACCTGGAAGCGCGGGGAGTCGGGGGCGGAGCGGCCGCACGACGTGACCAGGACGAAGAGCGCGATGGTCAGGCAGGCCGCGGCGCCGGAAGCGGATCGCGTCATGATCCCTCCAGCCGGTGCGCCAGGCGAATCGATCGTCCGATCCGGTGGCGAACGGAGCGTATCAGATTCGCTGGGGCGCGGCGCTGGCACGGGAAACGTGCATCCGTCACCGACGCCCGTGCTCGCCCCGGGGCTTCATGGGTCCGAGGGCGCCACCCACGTCGAGACCGCACGCCACGAGGGTTCCGGCTGCTGGCCGGACGGGAGGCTCCGCGCACGTCGCGGCGGCCGCGGCGCTTCTCGCCCTCGCGCTCGCACTCGCGCCGGGAGGAGGGGCCGCGCAGGTCTTCGACGGGACGCAGCGCGTGGACGCCTTCACCGGCCCGGTCGTCTCGTCGGGCCGGATCCTCGGCCTCGGCGGCGCGTACGTCGCAGTCGGCGAGGGGCTCGGGGGCGCCGCCGTGAACCCGGCCGCGGTGGCGCAGCGCCAGCGCGGGCTCGCGCGCGGGTGGGACTGGGACTGGTTCGTCACCTGGTACGTGCCGGAGGCGCGTGACGTCGGGCGCCAGGATCTCGGCAACGACGGCGGTCGCGACGTCGGGCTGTCGGGCGTCGCGAACGGGCAGCTCGGCCTCGCGTACCAGCGCGGCGTCCTCGGGGTCGGGCTCCTCTGGCAATCCTGGAAGCTCTCGGCGCCCCGCGACGGTCTCGGCGTGCTCGAGATGGAGATCGGGGAGGCCTCGTTCCCGGTCGCGTCGTCGTTCTGGCGGGACGAGCTGATCGTCGGCGCGGCGCTCGCCGCGGTGTCGGGGGTCGTGCGGCTCTCGAGGCCCGGAGCGGCCCCGGTGGCGCTCGAGTACGCGGGAACGACCGTCCGGCTCGGCGCGCTCCACCGCCCGCGTGGCCAGCCCTGGCGGCTCGGTCTCGCGCTCGACCCCGGCGCGCGCGCGACCGTGCGGGGGGACCGGTCCGCGCTGCCCGTCTCGACGCCGGCGGGGTTCGAGTTCCCGTGGGTGCTCTCCCTCGGCGCGGCGGGCTGGGTCGGCCCCAACGCGCGGCGGTGCAACGAGCCGCCGCCCTACGAGCTCGATCGTCACCGCGAGTGGGGTCCGGGTCCGGAGTGGGAGGAGGCCCGCCGGGGCCCGGTCCTGCTGTCCGCCCAGCTCGATCTCGTGGGCCCCGCGTCCGGGGCGGTCGCCGTGGAGAGCGTCCTCGTCGCGTCGGCGCGCGCGCCGCCGTCCGGCGGCCGCGTCAGCGTGGTCCCGCGGGCGGGCGCGGAGTGGGAGCCGTTCCCCGAGCGCGGCAGGGTCCGCGGCGGCGCCTACCTGGAGCCCTCGCGCACCGGGACCTCGCCGCGGCTGCACGGCACCTTCGGGGTCGAGGTCCGCGTGCCGTTCCCGATCCGTGATCTCCAGCTCGGCCTGTCGGGCGACCTCGCGGCGCGCTTCGAGAACGTCTCGGTGTCTCTGGGCTTCTGGTCGAGCGTCGGCCCGCCGCGACCTGCTGCGCGCGGCCCCGGAGTGCCGCTGGGGGAGGGCGAGGGCGATGCGGGGACGGAATGACTCGCCGGCGCCGGTCCCGGTCACGCCCGGACCATCCGGCGCCCGACCCGCACCTCGAAGGTGGTCTCGGTGCGCCGGATCCGGAGGAGCACCGAGGTGCCCTCCGCGCCGCGGATCGCGTCGACGGCGCCGAACATCCCGAGGCTCGCCACGGACGCGCCGTCCACGGAGAGGATGACGTCGCCCGGGGCGAGGCCCACCTCCGCCGCGCCGCCGCCCCAGAGCACCGACGTCACGACGAGCCCCTCGCCCTGCGGCGCGATTGTGACGCCGATGCCGGTGAACTCGCGCTGCGGCTCCTCGCCAGGGAGCACCGGCGAGAGCGTCACGACGACCGCCGCCGGCTCCTTCCCTGGCGCCGTCTCGAGCCCGCTCACCACCCTGACGTGGTGCCCCTCCGCCGCGACCGAGAGCGAGAAGCGCGGCGGCAGCCCGACCAGCGCGAACCGCCCCGAGGCGTCGGTGACCGTCTCGCCGAGGACCGGGAAGACCGAGGCCGCCTCGATGGCCGTCCCGTCCAGCGCCACCCGGGCCGCCGCGAGCGGCGCGCCCGTCCTGGCGTCGACGACGACGCCGGAGAGCCGGCCGGCGGGTCTCACCATCGCGTCGGCGACCGCCTCGCCCGACTCGGGGACGTCCACCGCGACCTCGGCCGAGGGCGCCCACCCCGGCGCGGCGATCACCACGGCGACGGCGCCGGGGCCGAGCTCCTCGATGGACCAGCAGCCGGAGGGCGCGAGGAAGGAGCGCGCGAGCGCGGGGCGGCGCGAGAGCTGCCCGCGGCGCTCCGAGACGAGCACGGTGAAGGAGACCACCGGTGCGCCGGAGGCCGCGTCCCGGACGCAGCCTCGCAGCCGGGTCCCGGGCCCGAGCTCGAGCGTGACGCCCTTCGTGTCCGTCGCGACTCCGCGGGACACGGCGCGCGTCCGTCCCTCCGCGGCGGCGCTCAGCCGGTAGGCGCCGGCGTCGAGGGGACCGAGGTCGAACGCGCCGTCGGCGGCGGTGGCGACCTGCGCGACCCGGGGGCCCACCGCGCCGGCGCCGAGCTCGGGCTCCGCCACGACGAGCGCCCCCGCGACCGGGGCGCCGCCCCGCTCCACGACGCGCCCGGCGATCCGGCCGGCGGGGGCCTCGGCGGCGCCGCCCGCCCCGAGGCGGAGCGTGAGGCGGCGCTCGGCCCGGGCGGCGAGATCGACGATCGCGTGTCCCGGGGCGAACCCTGGCTTGCGCGCCTCGACGACCGCGCCACGCGGGGCGGCGAGCCGCACCTGCCCGGCCGCGTCGGTGGTGAAGCGGTCCTCGAACGAAACGAGCACCGCCTCGCGGCCTGCGCCGAGCACCCGGACCTCGGCGTCCGGCGCGGGCCGACCCTCCGGATCGAGGACGGTCGCGACGAGGCGCGCCGCCGGGGCGAGCTGGATCTCGACCCCGCGGAGCTCCTGCCCGGCGCGGGCGTCGAACGCCACCGGGCTGTGGTCCCACTCCGGCGCGAAGGGCAGGAACCCGGGCGCGGTCACCGCCGCGAGGAGCCAGCGCCCGTCGGCGGGCGGCTCGAACCGGAAGGCGCCGTCGCCGCCCGCCCGGACGCCGGCAGCGCTGGACCCGCGGGAGAAGGTCAGCTCCGCCCCGGCGACGCCCGCCCCCGTCTCGCTCGAGACGACGCGCCCCTCGAGCGCGGCGCGCAGCGGCTCCTCGGGCGCGGGCGCCGGGGACGGGGGGAGCGCGTCCGGCGCTGGCCCCGGCGGACGCGTCGCGGCGGGGGCGCCTGCGGGTCCTTCCCGCGCGGTCGAGGTCATCCCGGGCGACGAGCGCGACGGCGCCGACCGCCCCCACAGGACGAGGGCCGCGACGAGCGCGGCGGCGGCCGCGGCGAGCGCGCCGCGCCAGTGACCTCTCCTGCCCGCCATGGCTGGATTCTAGCGCGGCTCGGGGTGGGCGCCGCCCGGCTCCTCGGTGCCCGGCTCCGCCGCGGGCGACGCGCGCTCCCCGGCGCGGCGAACGGGACCGCGACGAGGAGCACCGCGGCGAGCGGGAAGCGGCGCCGGCAGCGACTGACGGGACGCACGGCGCCGGAGGGGAGCGCCCGCGCGGGCGATGGGCGAGGGCGCGCAGGGCACGCGCGCGTGACGGGCGTCACATCGAGCGTGCTCCGGAGCGCACCGGGTGGGTCCGGTGTGAACCGGCGCCACAGGTGTGCGCGCGCTCGTTTCGGCACACCCGAATTCCCAAGGAGAATCGCGACCGGAAGGTGGCACGATCCTCGCGATAGCAGGCGTGCGAAGCAACCCCGCCTCGCTCGATCCAACGGAGGGCTCCGATGGTCCCCGCGCTCGTCGCCGTGCTGCTCGCTGCTGCCTCCCCCGCCGACACCGTCTACACGGTGGATGGTGGACGGGTGATGGGGACCGTGCTCGAGGAGAGCGCGACGTCCGGCGTCACCGTCCAGACGCCCGACGGCGCCATCCGGAAGCTCGACCGGAACCAGGTCTCGCGGATCGAGTTCGCGGATGGGACGGTCTCGACGCCGCGCCCGCCGCCCCAGGCCGCGGCCGCGCCGCGCCCGGCCGCGCCGGAGGGCGCGCTCGACAAGGTCTTCTTCCGCGGCGGCGGCCGCGCCCGCGGCACGGTGATGGAGGAGAGCGGGTCGGCCGGCGTGAAGCTCCGGCTGCTCGACGGCTCGACGCACACCTACGCGGCGGACGAGATCGCCCGGGTCGAGTACGCGGACGGGACGGTCTCGACGCCGTCGTCCGCCCGGGCGCCCGACCCCGCCGCGGCGCCCCGCGCGAAGGCCTCGGAGACGACCGACACGGTGTACTTCCTCGGCGGCGGCCGCGTTCGCGGCACCGTCATCGAGGAGAACCCGAGGACCGGAGTGCGGGTCCGCCTGCTCGACGGCACCGTGCAGACCTATCCGCGCGACGACCTCGTCCGGATCGAGTACGCGGACGGGAGCGTGTCGCACCGTGTGACCGCGGCCCCGCCCCCGCCGGCCGCGCCTCCGACCGCAGCCGCTCCGCCCCCGGCGCCAGCCGCCCTTCCCCCGCCCTACGACCACCACCGGCCGCACCTCCTCCCCATCTACCTGACCCTCGGGCTCGGCGGGACGTTCCTCGGCGGAGACGCCGCGCAGGGCGTGCCCATCGGCAACGTCATGCAGACGGCACAGGCGCACGTCTCGAGCGAGCTCGGCCTCCGCCTCACCCCCGCCTTCGCCATCGGCGCCTACGGCGACGTGGGCGGCGGCGAGCCCACCTCGGCGGTCGCCGAGCAGTGCCGGCTCGACGGGAACAAGTGCACCGCGACCACCGGGCACGTCGGCTTCCTCGCCCGGTACACCTGGGATCCGCTCTCCACCCGGCCGCTCTGGCTCTCCCTCGGCACGGGGTGGGAGATGGGCGGAGTCTCGATCGATCAGGGCTCGGGGCACAACGGCTCCGACCGCAACATGGAGCTGTTCCGGTACACCGGCCGGGAGCACGTCCGGCTCGGCGCCGGCATCGACTTCCGGTCGAGCCGCCTGCTCGGGTTCGGCCTGTACGGCAGCGCGTCGGTGGGTGAGTACGACCGGTACAAGGACGCCATCGGCAGCGTCGAGATCGCCGATCGCGCCACCCACTTCACGTTCCTGGTCGGCGCTCGGCTGATCCTGTTCCCGTAGGGCGCGGAGGACACCATGCTCGGAATCGTGCTCGCCACGCTCCTCGGGGTGACCCCGCAGCCCGGCACCCTCTACACCGTCGACGGCGGCCGGATTCGCGGGACGGTGCTCGAGGCCGGCACGGGCGGCGCCACGGTACAGCTCGCCGACGGCTCGACCCGGAAGCTCGAAGCGACGCAGGTCTCGCGCATCGACTTCGCCGATGGGACCTCGTGGAAGCCCGGCCCTGCGCCGGCGCCCGCTCCGGCCCCCGCTCCCGCTCCCGCTCCGGCCTCGGCCGCGCCCGCGCACGCCCCGGTGGCCGCCGCGGCGCTCCCCTCCCGACCCATCCCGCTGACGATCCAGATCGAGAAGCTCGACACGGTCTTCCTGTCCCGCGGTGGCCGGGTGCGCTGCCTCGTCGTCGAGGAGGGACCGGAAGGCGTCGTGGCGAGGCTCGTCGACGGCGCCGAGCGGCGCTTCGGACGCGGCGAGGTGACCCGGATCGAGTGGTCCGACGGGACGCGGTCGGACCTCTCCGCCGCTCCGGCGCCGGCCGCGCCGCAGGCGGCGTCTCCGCTGGCCCCGCCCCCCGCAGTGGCCCCCGCGGCCGCGCCCGCACCGGCCCCGCTGCCCGCAGCGCCCGCACCGGCCCCCGCGCCCGCGCCTTCCGCTCCCCCGGCGGCGCCGGCCGCCTCTCCCGCTCCGCCCGCCGCGGCCGCCGCTCCCGCACCGGCGGCGCCCCCCGCCGCTCCGGCCGCCGCGGTCCCGGATGCACCGGCGGCGCCGGCCGCTCCGGCGGCTCCGCCCAACGGGCTCCTGCCCAGGAAGTGACGCGCTGGCCGCGTCGCCCCCGCGAACTTCCGCCCGCGTTGAGGTAGGGTTTCCGCATGGCCCGCCTCGTCGCCTTCGTCGCCGTCGCGCTCCTCGCCTCCGCGGCGGCGGCGCAGCATCACGCGCCGCCCGCGAGCGCGCCGCCGGCCTCCCCGGCACCCGCGCCCGCGGCGCAGCAGCCGGGCGCGGCACCGGCGCAGCCCGCGCCGAAGGGCGGGAACGCGAAGGTCGTCGACGAGGCGAAGGTGATCGGCAAGAAGGGCCTCCTCAAGGTGGCGCCCAGGCTCGGCAAGGCCGAGAAGGTCGTGACCAAGCAGGGCGGCAACGTCCTCGATCAGGCCATCGATCTCCTCGCGGACAAGGCCGGATTCGCGCCGGTCAAGACCGCGCCGGCCCCCGCGAGCCCCGCCGCGCAGCAGCCACCGCCCGCGGCTCCGGCCGCGCCGCGCCGGTAGCAGCGCGCGGGAGCCGCCCCCGTCACTCGAACGCGTCGAGCACTGCCCCGGTGCTCGCGCTCGACGCGTGCCGCGCGAACTTCGCGAGCACGCCCCGGACGTACCGCGGCGGCGGCCGCGACCACGCGACGCGGCGGCGGGCGAGCTCGGCGTCGGCCACGTGGAGCTCCAGCGTCTGGGTGCGGGCGTCGATGGTGATCGAGTCGCCCTCCTCGACCAGGGCGATGGTGCCGCCCTCGTACGCCTCCGGCGCCACGTGCCCGACCACCATGCCCCAGGTGCCGCCCGAGAACCGGCCATCGGTGACGAGCCCGACGCTCTCGCCGAGCCCCTGGCCCACGAGCGCGCTCGTGGGCGCGAGCATCTCCGGCATGCCTGGCGCGCCGCGGGGCCCGAGGTAGCGCAGCACCAGCACGTCACCGGGGCGGATCGACTTCGCGAGGATGGCGGAGAGCGCCGTCTGCTCGTCCTCGAAGACCCGCGCCGGGCCGGTGATGACCGGGCTCTTGAGGCCGGTGATCTTCGCGACCGCGCCCTCCGGCGCGAGGTTCCCCCGGAGGATCGCGAGGTGCCCCTGGGCGTACATCGGCCGCGAGATCGGCCGGATGACGTCCTGGTCCGGGCGCGGGGTCGACGGGACGTGGGCGAGCGACTCCGCCACGGTCTTGCCGGTGATCGTCAGGCAGCCCCCGTGCAGGAGGCCCGCGTCGAGCAGGAGCTTCATCACCTGGGGGATCCCGCCCGCGCGGTGGAGGTCCACCGCGAGGTACCGGCCCGAGGGCTTGAGGTCGCAGAGCACCGGCACCCGCCGCCGGACCCGCTCGAAGTCGTCGAGGGTCCAGGGGACGCCCGCGGCGTGGGCGATGGCGAGGAAGTGGAGGACCGCGTTGCTCGAGCCGCCGATCGCCATCACGACCGCCACCGCGTTCTCGATGGCCTCGCGGGTCACGATGTCCCGGGGCTTGCGGTCGACCCGGATCGCGTCGACGAGCACGCGTGCCGACTCCCGGGCCGACTCGAGCTTCTCCGGGTGCGGGTTCGCCATCGTGGAGGAGGAGGGCAGGCTCATCCCGAGCGCCTCGAAGGCCGAGCTCATGGTGTTCGCCGTGTACATGCCGCCGCAGGAGCCGGTGCCCGGGACCGCGCGCCGCTCGATCTCCCGGAAGTCCGCCTCGGCGAGGCGCCCGGCGGTGAACTCGCCGACCGCCTCGAAGACGCTCACGATGTTGAGGTCGCGCCCGGCGTAGTGGCCGGGGAGGATGGTGCCGCCGTAGACGTAGATCGCCGGCACGTTCGCGCGGAGCATGCCCATCATCCCGCCCGGCATGTTCTTGTCGCAGCCGCCGAGGACGAGGACGCCGTCCATCCACTGTCCGCCCACGCAGGTCTCGATGCAGTCGGCGATCACCTCGCGCGAGACCAGGCTGTACTTCATGCCCTCGGTGCCCATCGCCATCCCGTCGCTGATGGTCGGGGTGCCGAAGACCTGCGCCTTCGCGCCGGCGGCCTCGAGCCCCTCGACCGCCGCGTCCGCGAGCCGCTGCAGGCCGGAGTTGCACGGGGTGATCGTCGAGTGGGCGTTCGCGACGCCGACGAGCGGCTTGTGGAAGTCCGCGTCCTCGTACCCGAGGGCGTAGAACATCGAGCGGTTCGGGGCGCGCGCGACCCCTTCGGTGATGTGCGCGGAACGCCGGTTGGGCTTCACGTGGACCTCCGTTCGAGGCCGTCCGGATCTATCGCCCGCCCGACGGGGATGCAGCGGCCCGGGAGGAAGGGCGCCCGGCGGCCCGTCCGGAGCGCGGCGGCGCTCGCCGCCGGGCCTACCCTTGTGGAATGGCACGCCCCCGCCGATCCGCCCGAGCCCTCGTCGCCAGCCTCGCCGCCGTCGTCGCCTGCGCCTCGCCGCTCAAGGAGCGGGTGGAGACCACGGCGGCGAAGGCGCTCATCCCGCCCGAGCAGGCGAAGCAGATCGGGGTGCAGCTCCAGCAGGAGCTGCAGAAGCAGGGCGTCCGGTTCGTGAGCGATCCGGCGGTCGACGGGTGGGTGGCGAAGCTCGCGGAGCCGCTCTTCGCGGTGGCGAAGAAGGCGCGCCCGGAGATCGGCGACTGGCGAGTCCACGTCATCGACGACCCGAAGACCGTGAACGCCTTCGCCAGCACGAGCGGAGACCTCTACGTCTACTCCGGGCTCGTCCTCCTCTCCGACGACGGCGCGGAGCTCGCGGGGGTGCTCGCCCACGAGATTGGCCACGTGGCGCTCTACCACGTGCAGCGGCAGATGGTGGACGCGGTGGGGCTCGAGGCGCTCACCGCGCTCGCCCTCGGCAAGAACCCGGGAATCGCGACGCAGCTCGCCGCGGGGATCGGCGGGAAGGCGGCGATGCTCGCGAACAGCCGCTCCGACGAGGCGCAGGCCGACGCCTGGGGCGCGACGCACGTCGACGAGGCGGGCTACGACCCCCGGGGCCTGGTCCGGTTCTTCGAGAAGCTCCAGGCGCAGGAGGGCAAGACGCCCCAGGCGCTCGCGTGGCTGTCGGATCACCCGACGACGCCGGACCGGGTGCAGGACGTCGAGAAGCTCATCCGGGAGAAGAACCTGCACGCCACCGGCCAGGGCCCGCAGGGGCTCGACGGCGTGAAGGCGGCGCTCGGGCGGCTCCCGCCCGCACCGGCCCCGAAGCCACCCGGAGGCTAGGCGGCGGCTCAGGAAAGGACGCGGCGCCCGCGTGGCCGCCGCGGGCGCCGCCCCTCCCTCCGCGCGCCGGAGCGCGCGCCCCTACTTCACCCTCAGCGACGCCGGGACGACCGGGGTCGGCCCCGGCCCCGCCGGCGCGAGCGCGAGGGCGCCGCCCGCGAGCTGCGTCGCCTTCACCTGCGCCTGGCGGGAGAGGTCGATCGACTCGCCGAGGAGCCGCGCCATCTCCTGCGGCGCGTGGAAGCCCATCGAGTTCTCGGCTGCGACGAGATCGAGCCGCCACTGCGCCGCGCGCTGCAGCTCCTCGAGCTCCTTCAGCGCCGGGGTCTTCTCGATCGCCTCGCGCCAGGAGGCGAGCAGGTTCGCCTTCACCTCGGCGCCGAGCCTCTTCTCCTGCTCCTCCTTCGGCGCCTTCTGGAACGCCTCCTGCTTCTCGAGGGTGCCCTTCGCCTTCGCGGTCGCCGCCTCGCGGGCCCGGTCGTCGTACGGCTTCCGGACCGCGACGATGGCGTCGATCATCGCGACCGCGGCGTTCCCCGCGCGGGTGAGGAGCGCGAAGTGGCGGTCCTGGATGGCGAGCACGCGCGCCTTGAGCTCGTCGTCGCCGTACGGGTGGCAGCCGGCGCAGGAGCGGTTCGGCTGAGAGCAGCGGGCTGCGCACCCAGTGCTCGGAGATCTTCTGCGCGCCCTCGCGCCGGTACGGCATGTGGCAGTCGGCGCAGGCGACGCCGCTCCGCGCGTGCACGCCCGGCTCCAGACCTCGAACTCGGGGTGCTGCGCCTTCAGGACCTCGAAGCCGGTCTCGGCGTGCGTCCAGTCCTTGAACCGCTTCCCGCCCACCTGCATCCCGTCGTAGAGCTTCTCCATCTGCTCGGCGTTGAGGCCCTCCGCCCACGGGAAGAGGATGGTCATGCCCTTCCCGCAGAAGTACTCGACGTGGCACTGGCCGCAGACGAAGGACCGCTTCTCCTGGCGCGTGCCGTCGAGGTTCGGGTCGTAGGGCCGCGCGTGGTCACCCTTGCGCCAGCGCTCCACCGAGGGCAGGTGCGGGACGTCGGCGCTGGAGGCGGCGAGCTTCTGGATCCCCGCGATGAAGGCGGGGCGGGTGACGCGGACCTCCATCGACTGCGGGTCGTGGCAGTCGACGCAGCCGACCGGGTGCGCCTTGCCGCCGGAGAGCTGCTCGAGCGGCCTTGTGGGCCTCCCAGTAGCTCAGCTCCGAGACCTTCTCGAGGCCGGCCTGGACCTGCTGCGCGTCGGTGCCCTGCGGGAGCGGCCGCCTTCCCGAGCTGCCGGTAGAGCGGCATGATCGAGCGCGTGGCAGTGGAGGCAGTTGCCGGACTGCTTGTTCTCGGCGGGCACGTTGCGCTTCGTGACCTCCTGGTCGAACAGCATGAAGGCGTGGCCGCGCCGGTCGCGGTAGTCGACCGCGAAGAGGTAGCCGGCGAAGACCCGCTTCAGCCACGGGTCGCGCTCCGCCTTCTGGGGCGCCGGCTGCCCCTCGCTCGCGCCGGCGGCGCCGCCGTACTTCGTCGCGGTCGGCTCGGCGGTGCGCTTGTAGCCGTCGTACTCGCGCGGCCAGTTCACGCCCCACTTCGCGACGTCGACGTCGTTCTCGGTGACCTCGACGAGCTTCACGAAGGCGTGCCGCGCCTGCTCCTTGCGCTCGGCGATGTTGACGAGCAGCGCGGCGGCGCCCACCGCGGCGAGGGCGAACACGCCGGCGACGAGGGCGACGAGGAGGGTGCGGTTGCTCCGGGGCTGGGTCTCGGGGGTCATGCGGGGCTCCTTCGTGCGGAAGGCGGAGAGGGATCGGGCTCAGCGGAGGTGGCCGACGGAGGCGTGGCAGCGGACGCAGGAGACGCCCTTGCCGTGGGCGATGTTCTCGACCAGGTCGGCGTGGCAGCGCCGGCAGTTCCCCTCGACGACCTCGCGCGCTCTCCGGGCGCGCGCGGATGACCTCGGGGTAGCCCCCGAGGGTGAACGCCATCGAGTGGTGGTAGCCGTTCAGCGCCTTCACGACGTACTTCGACACCGGTCCGGCCGGCGTGTGGCAGTCGTTGCAGGTGGCGACCCGGTGGTGCGGCGCCGCCTGCCACCCGGCGAGGTGGCCCGCCATCACGTGGCAGT
The DNA here is from genome assembly GCA_963739565.1 of uncultured delta proteobacterium. Taxonomy (GTDB): domain Bacteria; phylum Myxococcota; class Myxococcia; order Myxococcales; family Anaeromyxobacteraceae; genus Anaeromyxobacter. Next base: position 165,565 of record CAVUBF010000006.1, read on the forward strand.
TCGCGCAGGTCGCCGGGTCGTTGCCGAGATACGACTCGCCCTTCGCGTAGTGGAAGGCGTACGCCCCGATGCCGAGCGCGACGCCGGCGGCCGCCGCGAGCGTCAGCGGGATGGGGAACAGGATCGATCCGCGGCTCTTCGTCATGGGGGCCTCGAAAGGTTGCCTGCCCAGCTCGCAAGCCGTTCGCGAGCACACGACGTCGTACCGCCCGGCGCAACTGGCCCGTTGGGATTGCGCGCTCGCGCGCAGGGGCGCGATCGGATGCCGCAGCTCCCTTCGGCGGCGCGTGATGCGAGCCCGACGCCGGCGCGCGGCGGGGGCCGCGCATCGGTCAGGGCCGCGCCAGCACCCGCCGGACCGCGTCGACCACCTCGGCGGGGCGGAACGGCTCCTGGAGCACGTCGCCGCCCTCCGCCGCGAACGCGGTGACGGCGGGGTCGGTCTGGAAGCCGCTCAGCACGAGGGCGCGCAGCGCGGGCCGCTCCCGGCGCAGGACGCCCGCGAGGGCCGGACCGGAGGAGCCCGCCACCGCGGCGCTCGCCACGAGCACGTCGACGGGGCCATGGTGCGCCCGCGCCACCGCGAGCACCTGGGTGGCGTCGTGGACCTCGAGCACCTGGAACCCGGCGCGCCGGAGCGCGCGCACCAGCACCGCGCGGACCTGCGGGTCGAGGTGGACGACGAGGGCGGTCCCCTCGGCCGCGGCGGGATCGGGGCTCGTCGCGGCCGAGACCGGGGTCGTCCCGACCGCCTCCGCTGGCCGCGGGAGCCCGATGACGAAGGTCGTGCCCTGACCCGGCGCCGTCCGGACCTGGATCGTCCCACCCGCCTGCCTCACGATGCCGTAGACGATGGCGAGGCCGAGCCCGGTCCCCTCGCCCGGCGCCTTGGTCGTGAAGAAGGGCTCGAAGATCCGCTCGCGCACCTCCTCGGGCATCCCGGCGCCCTCGTCGGAGACCGCGAGGATCACGCAGTCGCCCGGCGGGAGCCCGTCCCCCTCGACCTGGGCGGAGGCGGGGCGGTTCTCGGTCTTGAAGGTCAGCGTGCCGCCCCCCGGCTTCATGGCGTCCCGCGCGTTCATCGCGAGGTTCAGGAAGACCTGGCCGAGCTGGGACGGATCCGCCACGACCGGCCACAGGTCCGCCGCCAGGTCGAGCTTGAGCGTGACCTTCTCGCCGAGGCTCCTGCGGATCAGCTTCGCGATCTCCTCGAGGGCGTGGTTGAGCGAGACGGCGGCGACCTGCGCCGGCGCCTTGCGCGAGAGCGTCATCATCTGGCGCACGAGCCGCGAGGCCCGCTCCGCCGCGCCCCGGATTCTGCCCGAGCCCCTCCCGCACGTTGCCCGACGCCTCGACCTCCAGCTCGTCCACCCAGCCCCGGATGACGGACAGCATGTTGGCGAGGTCGTGGCCGATGCCGCTCGCCATCGTGCCGATGGCGTCCATCATCTGCAGGTGGCGGAGCGACGCCTCGGCGACGCGCCGTTCCTCCACCAGCCGGACCTTCGCGAAGGCGTTGTCGACCTTGAGCCGGAGCGCCTCGAAGTCGTCGATGGGCTTGCTCAGGTAGTCGTACAGCCCGACCTGGATCGCCTCCACCGCGGACTCGAAGGACGCGTACGCCGTCACCAGGATCGCCTCGGTCTCCGGACGCCGGCGCTTCAGCTCGGCGGCGAGGCCGAGCCCCCCGGCCCGTCGCCGAGGCTCCGGTCGAGGAGGGCGACGTCGATGGGCCCCTGGGTGTCGGCGAGGGTCCGGGCCTCGTCGGCGTTGCCGGCGAGGAGCACGGTCCGGCCCGGCGCCGCGAGCGTGCGGCCGAGGACCTCGAGCACGGTGGGATCGCCGTCCGCGATGAGGAGGGTCGGCACGGATCACTCCGGGAGGGCGAAGAGCCGCAGGGGGCCGGTCCCGTCGCCCGCCACGACGTAGACGATCGATCCGCCCGCGGTGGTCGCCACCTGGGCGTCGAAGATGCGCGTCACCGAGGGGCTCCCGAACCCGTTCCCGCCGAGGCCGGCGCAGCCCGCGCTGGCCGGGGAGCAGCCGTTGCGCCCGCGGAAGTCCGAGACGGACGAGGGCGCGACCTCGGCCCGGAAGACCTGGACGCCGAGCGTCGCGTCGTCGAACCCGACGTACAGGTAGCGCCCGGTCGCGACGAGGAGGCTGAGGGCGCCGTTCGGAGGGGGCGCCGAGCCGGGTGAGCGTGCCCGAGGCGTCCGGCGCGACGAGGGACCACGCGCCGGGGTCGCAGGCGCCGTGGGAGTCGGGGTCGCAGCGCCACAGCTGCGCGGCGATCGCCGGCGAGGTGCCCCGGACGTTCCGCCCGAGGAAGAGGCACGGCCCCGAGCCACAGTCGCCGAAGGAGGCCACCCCCGGGATGGCGCGGTCCGCCGGCGTGGTGAACGGGTCCCAGATCGCCGGGACCGGCGTCGGTCGCCCAGGCGGGGTCGAGCGGCGTCGCGTCGGTCCAGTCGCCCGGCGACGTCGTGAACGGGCGCGGCACCGTGACCATCGAGCGCACGATGCCGTGGCCGGTCGGGACGTACAGGTGGTCCCTGAACCAGGTGAGCCCCTCGATGCGCGGCACGGGCTCGGGGTTCGGGATGGCCGCGCCGCCGCCGATCCGGTTCATCTTCACGGCCCCGAGCTCCCGCACGTCCGCGGGGGAGGTGGCGTCGAGGAACCCGGTGTCCGGCAGGTTCGAGAACGCGTAGAGGTAGGGAGACTTGCTCTTCGCGTTGTCGGTGATCGCGACGTAGAAGCGATCCTCGCCCGGCGACGGCGCGAACGCGAGCGCGGAATGACGCGGTGGCGGTGCGGGAGCGGGCCGCCGAGGTCGACCGACGCGAAGGAGAGGGTCGATGGCCGGAGACGGATCGAGCTTCGCGACGTACAGGTAGCGCGCGGCCCGGCGAAGGACGCGCCGGCGTGGACGAGGCGATCGGCCGCGTGGAAATGGCCGGCGGCGAGCTGCACCGGGGCCCTCCTCCTGGTTCGGCCCGCAGGCGTCGGGTTCCGCCCGGAACCCGTGGAGCAGCCCGCGGTCCCGAAGGTCGTCGCGGGCGGGTGCGACTGCCACCAGGTGTTCGTCGCCTGGGTGGAGCCGGTGTCCACCGCGATGCTGATCCCGGTGAGCACGGTCGCGCCGGTCGCCGGATCGAGGCGCAGGTACTTCGAGCCGTCGGTGCTCGGCCCGAGGTAGACGAAGCCCCCAGCGACGGCGATCGAGGCGACCTTGGTGCCGTCGCCGAGCGGGTTCGTCGCGATGGGGGTGGCCTCGGTCAGCTGGGTACCGAGGTTCGACTCGACCGGCGCGGCCACGACCGGGAGCCCGTCGTTTCCGTCGGTCCCGGCCGCCCCGGCCCGGAGCCGGACGTCCCCCGCGGTCGTGAGCTGGAGCGTCCAGGTGAAGGTGCCCGACGCGCCGGCGCCGACGTCCTGGGCCGCGGGCGCCGGGCCGGAGAGGATCGTGACGGCGCCGGTGGCGTCGGGCGCCGGCTCGAGCGGCCCCGGCGACACCCCCGTCGCGGTCGCGCCGCCCACGTCGGTGACCGTGAGCGTCGCTTGAAACGTCGAGCCGACGGGGATCGTGGAGGGGATCGCGAGCAGGGCGGAGAGTGCGGCCCGCGGCGGCCCGTATGCTTCCCAGGCGGCGGGCAGGGAGCCCCGGAGCCCCAGGGCGTTCTCGACGACGAGGTCGTTGGCGCCGAGCGGGAGCCCCGCGGGCACGGTCGCCCGCAGCGTCCCCGCGTTCACCCAGGTCACGTCGGCGAGCTCCTGACCGCCGAGGAACGCCCGGTGCGTCGTGTCGATGGTGGCGGGCCCGCCCGACGACGACTGCACGACGCGGGGGAGGAACCCGTCGCCGAGGATGGTCACCGGGGTCGGGACCCCCCTCGCGCCGCCGCCCGGCTGGATCATCCGCGGCCGCGGCGCCCGGTCCGGGTCCTGGGCGCACGCGGCGACGAGGAGCAGCGCGGCGAGAGCCGCGGGCCGCCGCAGCGGGGTCCTGTTCGGGGTCCGGTCAGCGCACATCGAGCTGGTAGCCGATCGAGAGGGAGAGCGGCGACGGCGCGCCGTCGAGCGACGGAAGGTTCGGGTCCGCGAGCCAGGTGCCGCGGGCCTCGAGGAAGACCTCCCCCGGGCCGAGCCGGAGGCCCACCGCCGCGGCGGCGCCCGCGGCGGCGACCCAGGCCGACTCCGAGAGCGCCGGCCCGCCGCCGGCGGACACGAGGCTCTCGACGCGGGCGGCGCCCGCGCCCGCGGAGGCGCGCGCGGTCACCTTCCGTCCGGCCGCGCGGCGCCAGGCCGCCGCCAGGAGGAGCGCCGAGGTCCGGACCTCGCCCGTGAAGGACGCGGCGCCCGCGCCGGCGGCGACGGTGCGGTCGTCGCGGAGCCGGGTGAACGCGAGCGCCGCCGAGAGACCGAGCTCCTGTGCGCCGAGCCAGCGCCAGGCGGAGGCCTCCGCCCCCGCTTGAAGCCCGAGCCACCCGCCCGGCCCCACCGCGAGGCCGGTGCTGGCCGAGATCGCGCCGGGAGAGGTTCGGGGCCGCAGGAGCACCCGGGCGCTCGCGGAGAGCGGCGGCACCGCGACGGTGACGTCCTCGGCGCCGTACGCGCTCGCCTCCCGCGGCCGGTACACGAGGGCAAAGCGGCCCGGCGCCTCGGCGTGGGGTGGGTCGATCTCCCCGAAGAGCGCCGCCGCCGCGGCGGGCGGCGCGTCGACGGGGTTCCCCTCGGCGTCGCCCACCTCGGCGACGAGCCGGACCTCCGCGCGCCCGTCGGCGACCGCCCAGATCTCCGCGGGCGCGAGGGAGAGGCGGGCGGGAACCCCCGGCGAGAGGTTCATCTGGGCGCGCGCGACCGCCTCGCCCACGGTCACCGCGACCTCGCCCCGCGTGCGGCCGCCCAGCGTCGCCGGGAGCGACCAGGGGAGCCGGTAGGACCCGGCCGCGAGCCGCTCCGCCGCTCCGACCACACCCGTGTCGGCGCGGCCGGTGACGAGGCCGTCCGCCGCGTTCCCGACGGCGTCGGCGAGGGCGATCGAGACGACCACCGGGCCTTCGCCGACGCGCGCGAGGGACCGATCGAGCGCGATGCGAGCGGTGACGGGCGGGCCGGCGGGCCGGCCCAGCGCGACGCGCGAGGGCGGCTCGTCCGGGAGGCTCGCCGAGAGCGACGCCTCCACCGCGGCGCCCGGCGGCAGCGACCAGGAGACGCGCCACGCCCCGGGGCCGGCGGGCTCCGGAGCGCCGACCGCTCCCGCCGACGCGGCGAGCGCCGGGGTCGCGCCGCGGAGCGGCGCGCCCGCGGGATCGGTCGCGAGGAGGAGGCCGGTGACCACGCCCGCGGCGTGGGCGGGCAGGGCGCCCTGGGCGAGCAGCAGCGCGGTGTGCGGCACCGCCGGCACGTCGAGGGGGATCCGGCGGTCGGCGGCGTCGTAGGCGGCGTCGACGCCGGGGGGCACCTCGACCGGCACGAGCGCGATGCCCTCCGCGTCGGCCACCGCGGGGCCGAAGCTGCGCTCGCCGATCCGGACCCGGACCGACGCCTCCCGCCGGGTGCGCACCACCGCCTCGCCGACGCCGTCGAGGGGAACCGGCGCGAAGCCGCAGCGCGCGCCGTCGGCGGAGATCACCGAGAGGAAGGCGATCCGCGGGACCGACGCGTCCGGCGCGATCCAGCGGGCCTCCCAGCCGTCGCCGGTCGGGCGCAGGTCGTCGATCCGCCCGACGCTCGCGCCGACCCGCGGAGGGGCCGGGGGCGCGGGCGCCGCCGGCGGGGGGAGGGCGATCCGCAGCCGGACGGCGCGCGGGGCGCGGGCCTCGAGCCGGGAGGGCTCGGCGGTCACGACCACCTCGCAGGGGCCGGGGTCGGACGCGGCGTGGGGCGCGGGCGCCGCGAGGGCGAGGGCGAGCGTGGCCGCGCCCAGCGCGGCCGCGCGGCGCCCGCCGCGGCGCTCACGGGTCCCCACGGCTCCACCTCATGCGCAGCTCGCGGATCCGCGCCGCGGAGTCGGTGCCGCACGGGACCGTGCGCACCTCCTCCCGGCCGTCCGGGGCGACGACCCGCACCGTGACGCCCTCCGGCCGCCGCGCCGCCACCTGGATCGGGAACCGCCCGTCCTCCGCGACCTGGACCTCCTCGCCGTTCACGAAGGCGCGGGAGGTCGGGTCGGTGCGGCCGGTCGCCTCGAGGCAGCGCCCCGGCGCGGCGAGCGTGCTCGCCGCGGCCACCTTGAGCAGCACCGCGGTCGGGATAGGACGCGGCGCCGCCGGAGGGCCGGAGCGACCGACGCTCGACTGCTCCCCCGCGCCGACGGCGACCGTCTTGCCCTCGGCCGACAGGTCCACGGAGCCGCTCCGCGTCGCGACGGCGAAGGCGAGCCCGTTGGCGGAGACGTGGAAGTGGGCGGCCCGGGACTCGGCGATGGCGCCGCCGGAGGGCGCCTCGATCCGGACCCGGCGCGCCCCGTCCAGCTGGTAGTCCATGGTGACGAGGCCGCGCGAGAGCTGGAACCGGTGGAGGTCGGCGGAGACCTCCCGCACGAGGACGTGCGACCGGTCGGCGAGGACGATCCGCCCTCGGTCCGAGGCGCCGAGCTCGGCGCGTCCGCCCTGCCCGCACCTGAGCTCCTCGTTCGGCTGGAGGACGTCGCCGGTCCCGGCCTTGAGCCATCGCCCGTCGGCGCCGGCCCGCTCGACCTGCCCGCTGACGGCGAGGACGCGCAGCTGCGGCCTCGGGGCCGCGGCCGTCGCAGGCGCAGACGGCGCGGGAGACGGCGCGGGAGGCGGCGCGGCGGAGCGGGTGACGAGGAGGATGGCCGCCGCGACTCCGGCGGCGCCGAGCGCGAGCGCGAAGGCGCGGCCGCGCCGGGCGGCGGGGGGCCTCGCGGGCGCTCCGGGGGGGCCGGCGTCCTTGGGAGGCGCGGACATGCTCCCCTCAGCCGGTCGCAGGCCGCGCGGCGGCGACCGGGAAGTGGACGGTGAACGTCGCGCCCTGCTCGGGCCCGCTGTCCACCTGGATGCGGCCATGGTGGGCCGACACGATGCCGTGGGCGAGCGACAGCCCGAGCCCCGCGCGCGGGTCCCGGCTCGTCGTGAAGAACGGGTCGAAGATCCGGTCGCGCAGCTCCGCCGGGATCCCGGCGCCGGTGTCGCTCACGCACAGGCGCAGCGCCGAGCCCTCCACCGCCGAGGCGGAGAGCGCCACGCGCCCGCCCGGCGGCGTGGCGGCGATCGCGTTCTCGAGGAGCCGCACGACGAGCGACTCGATCTGCGCCGGGTCCCCCTCCATCGGCGGCAGGTCGGGCTGCAGGTCGACCGCGAGGATCACCCCGCGCTCCGCCGCCGCCGCCTCGAACCGCGACAGCGCGGCCTGGATCGGGTGATCGAGCGTGAACCGCCGGGCGCCGCGCGCGAGGCCGGGGGCCGCGAGCCGGCGCAGATCGTGGACCACCGCGACCATGCGCCTCGCCTCCGCGAGCGCGGTCCCGAGCATCTGGCCCGTGTCCGTATCGGCGCCCGCCGTCCTCCGGGCCATGCTGACGAGGCCGACGACGGAGGTGAGGGGATCGTTCAGGCCGTGGGCGACGCCGGCGCTGAGCGACCCGAGGGCGGAGAGGCGCCGGGACCGGAACACCTGGTCCTCCGCGGCCCGGAGCTCCGCGGTCCGGGCCTCGACCCTCTCCTGCAGGTCCGCGTTCCAGGCCCGGATCTCGGCGTCGCGGCGGCGGACCTCGGCGGCCATGTGCGCGAAGGCGGCGGCGAGCGTCCCGAGCTCGTCCTTGCCTCCCTGCGGCACCGGCGTGTCGTAGCGTCCGTCGCGCAGCGCGGCGGCGGCGGCGGTCAGCTCGCGCACCGGGCGCGTGAGGGCGCGCGGCAGCGCGAGCCCGAGCGCCGCCGCGAGCAGGAGCGCGCCGAGGGCCCACAGCTCGGCCTGGCGCTGCATGCGGTCCGCGGCGCGGAAGGCGAGCGACGTCGGCTGGGCCACCACCACCCCCCAGCCGAGCACGCCCACCGGGGCGAAGGCGGCGAGCCAGGCCTGGCCGTCGGCGCGGAGGACCACCCGCGTGATCGGCCCGCCCTTCAGGCCCTCCGCGACGAGGGCCCGCTCCTGCGCAGAGAGGGGGCCCGCCGCCGCCGTCGACGAGAGGCGGGTGCCTCCGTCGGCGACGAGGTACGCGATCCCCTCGCCCGCCGCGTCGTGGAGCGGCCCCGAGAGCTCGGCGAGCGACAGCTCCGCCGCGAGCACGCGCGGCTCCTTCGTCGCGAGGCGGACCGCGAGGACGAGCCGGGGGATCCCCGAGGTCGGGGAGTGGTAGGGCGCGCCGACGGCGAGCCCGGCGGAGAGGGCGTCCTCGAGGGGCAACGCGCGACCGAACGCCTCGAGGCCGCGCTCGTCCACCGCCTCGTGCCCCTGCAGGCCCGGATCGCTCTCCGGGCTCCGGTGCGCGACGACATCGGTCACGGGCGTGCCGCGCCCGTCGAGGACGGCGAGGACGTTCAGGTCCGGGGACTGGCGGTAGGGGATGGCGAGCGCCGCGGACGCCTCGGCGCGCGAGAGCCGGTCGAAGGGGATGTAGGAGGCGGTCTGGCGAAGCCCCCGGAGCCGGTCGAGGGCGGTCCGCTCGAAGCCTCGACCGAGCTCGGTGGTCTGGCGGCCGAGGGCCCCGCCGACGGACGCGACCAGCTCCTCGCGCGCGCCGTGGACCGCCTGCCACCCGAGGACGAGCACGGGGACGAGCGCCACCACGCAGAGGGCGATCCGGATCCGGTTCGCGAGAGACACGAGACCTCGTACCCGGGTCGCCACCCCCGGCCCGGTCCCCGAGAGAATACCGCCTTTTCGCACGAACGGACGGTGCGGGGGGTGTCCCGCGACGGGGGGACAGCGCGGCGCTACCCGCGACCGCACCGAGCGTTCGTGCGTTGCCGCGGGACGGGCGGGCGCACACCTCGACACACAGCCGCGCCGCGCTGCGCGCGCGACGCGCGGCTTCGCGGGCGGGGCCGCGAGGTGCGCTGCGGCTGCTCTGGAACCGGGGATAGAGTCGGCGGGTGAGGACCACGCGCACCGGCCCCGTCCCGGAGTTCCTCGGCGCCGACCTGACGGACGGCGGCGCGCGCCGCCCGCGCCCGGTCGACGTCTGCGGCCTCGCGCGCGTACGCGGCGGGCTCGCCGCCTCGTTCTGGCAGTGGCGCTGGGACGGGGAGGGGATCGGCGAGGTCGCGGCGGAGCTCGCGGCGGCGCGGTGTTCCATGCTCGACGGGCCGCAGGCGCTCGCGGCGCGCGGCCGAGCGCTCCGCGCCTGCGAGCGGCTCACCGCCGCCCCCGGCAAGACCCCCGGCGCCCGCGGGAGGATCGTCCGCGGGTCGCCCTTCGCCGGCTTCATCCTGAGCTCGCTCGAGCTGTTCGCCGCGCTCGACGCGGCCGGGCTCGCCGTGAGCCCCGGCGCGCCCGGGCCCGGGGTCTGGGAGGTCTACCCGGGGCACCTGTGGCGGCAGCTCTGCCGCGGCCTCGCGAGGAAGGCCACCGCCGCCGGCCTGACGCAGCGGGCCGCGCTGCTCCGCGCCTGTGGCATCCGGCTCGGGCGCGCCGCCCTCGATCCCGACCGGCTCGACGCCGCGGCGGCCGCGCTCGTCGCGGCGGCGGCGTGTGGCGCGGTCGCGGGGCTCGCGGCGCGAGCGGTCGGGGAACCGCTCGCCCGCCGTGCCGACGGGACGCTCGAGGAGGGGCCGATCGTCGTCCTCGAGGTGGGGGCCGCGCTGCGCGAGCGGCTCGGCGCCGCGGGTGCCCCCATCCGGACGTCGACCCACCGAGGGCGTCCTCCGCATACGCGGCCGTGACAGTCGGGGCGTACCAAGGGGCATGCGTGCCCTCCTCGTACAGGCTCGATCTCCGACCACGTACTGGAGCTTCCAGCACACGCTGCCCTTCGTCGGGAAGGCGGCGACCTATCCTCCGCTCGGGATCGCGACGCTCGCTGCGTTGCTCCCGGTGCGCTGGGAGCTCCGCCTGCGCGACCTCCACGTCGATCCCCTCGACGATGCCGATCTCGCCTGGGCCGACGTGGTCCTCGTCTCCGGCATGCTCGTGCAGCTCGACTCGATGCGCGAGGTGCTGCGGCGCGCCCGCGCCATGGGCCGGCGCACCGTCGCGGGCGGGCCCGCGCCGACCACCGCGCCGGAGGCGTTCGCCCTCGCCGACCACGTGTTCCGGGGCGAGGCCGAGGGCCGCCTCGACCTGCTCGTGTCGGTCCTCGAGGCGCCGCCCGCGCCCGGCGCTCCCCGTCTCCTCTCGCCGGTCGGCGACGAGCGCCCCGACCTGCGCCTCGCCCGGACCCCCCGCTTCGACCTCGTCGACCTCTCCCGCTACGCGAGCCACGCCCTCCAGTACTCCCGCGGGTGCCCCTTCCGCTGCGAGTTCTGCGACATCATCGAGATCTTCGGGCGCGTGCCGCGGGTGAAGTCGCCGGAGCAGGTGGTGGCCGAGCTCGACGCCCTGCACGGGCGCGGCGCGCGCGGGACCCTGTTCTTCGTCGACGACAACTTCGTCGCGAACCGCCGCGAGGTGGCGCGGCTCCTCCCGGTGCTGCGCGCCTGGCAGGAGCGGAACGGCTTCCCGTTCCTGTTCTGCACCGAGGCGAGCGTGGACCTCGCGTCGCATCCCGAGCTCGTCGCGGAGATGGTCGAGGCGGGCTTCGGCCAGGTCTTCCTCGGGATCGAGACGCCGTCCACCGAGGCGCTCGCCGCCGCGGGGAAGACCCAGAACCTCAAGATGCCGCCGGAGCAGGCGGTCGAGACGCTCACCCGCGCCGGGCTCGAGGTCTACGGCGGGTTCATCGTCGGCTTCGACAGCGACGGCCCCGACATCTTCGACCGGCAGCTCGCGTTCATCTCCGGGCTCCCCGTCGCGCGCGCGATGGTCGGGCTGCTCATGGCCCTGCCGGGGACGCAGCTCTGGCACCGGCTCGAGCGCGAGGGGCGGCTCCGCGGCGCGCCGTCCGGCGATCAGATGGCGCGGCCGAACTTCGCGCCGGGCATGGACGAGGCCACGCTGATCGCCGGCTACCGGCGGCTCCTCGCGGAGCTGTACGCGCCGAAGGCGTACTACCGGCGCTGCGCGCTCCACCTCGAGACCGTGCGGCTCCAGCGAGGCGCGCTCGGGCAGAGCGTCGGCAGCGGAGAGCTCCGCGCGCTCTGGCGCGCGGTCTGGCGCCTCGGGATCCGCGGGGCGCGGCGGCTGCTCTTCTGGCGCCTCGTCCTGAAGGGGCTGCGGCGGGGGAGGGACCTCCTCCCGCGCGCGGTCACCTTCGCGATCGTCGGGGAGGACCTCATCCGCTACACCGAGGAGGTCGTCCTTCCGCGCATGGACGCGGCGCTGGCGGAGCTCGCCGCCGCGCCGGGTGGGCCGCCGGCCCTGGGCCTGGCCGCCCGCGCCGTTCCTGCGGGGCCGATGCGCTGACGACGGTGGGCACCGGGGCGGGTACGGCGTCCGGACGCGGGCTCGAGCTCGGCGTCGCTCGGTGCGACGTCGCTCGGTTAAGCTCGGATTCATGGACCTCGGAATCCGCGGCAGGGTCGCGCTCGTGTGCGCGGCGTCGAAGGGGCTCGGCAAGGGGTGCGCGGCGTCGCTCGCGCGCGAGGGGGTGAACCTCGTCATCGTGGCGCGCGGGCGGGAGGCGCTCGAGGCGACCGCGGCGGAGCTCCGCGCTCGGCACGGCGTCACGGTCACCGCGGTGGCCGCCGACGTCACGACCGACGCCGGCCGCGCCGCCGCCCTCGCCGCCTGCCCCGCGCCGGACATCCTCGTGAACAACGCGGGCGGGCCGCCGCCCGGCGACTTCCGCGACTGGGACCGCGACGCCTGGGTGAAGGCGCTCGAGGCCAACATGATCACGCCGATCCTCCTCATCCGGGCGGTGGTGGACGGGATGACGAGCCGCCGCTTCGGGCGGATCGTGAACGTCACCTCCGGCGCCGTGAAGAGCCCCATCCCCGAGCTCGGGCTGTCGAACGGCGCCCGGACCGGGCTCACCGGCTTCGTGGCGGGGCTCGCGCGCAAGACCGTCCGGCACGGCGTCACGGTCAACAACCTGCTCCCCGGCCCCTTCGACACCGACCGGCTCCGGTCGAACCTCGAGTTCAACGCGAAGGCGACCGGCAGGAGCTACGACGAGGTCCGCCGGGCCCGGATGGAGGCGAACCCCGCCGGCCGCTTCGGGACCATCGAGGAGTTCGGCGACGCCTGCGCCTGGCTGTGCAGCGCCCAGGCCGGGTTCGTCACCGGCCAGAACCTGCTCCTCGACGGCGGGGCGTACCCGGGGACGTTCTAGCGAGGACGCCCCTCTCCCCGGCCCCTCAGGATTGCTCACATCTCGGTGACCGCGCGGGGTGAGCTCCCCGCCTTCGCGCCGGAGCAGCCTGCCTTCCCCCCAGCCGGCGACCTCGTGCTGCCCCTGCAACGGCACCGAAGCGGTGGCGGGCGCGGAGCATCGAGCGCGCGGCTCCGGCCGAGGCGGCGCCGCGCGGGGGAACCGGCTCCGCGTGGTCCGGCTCACCCGCAAACGCGGCGCGCTCGCCGGAGCGTAGCGGGATGCGCGCCGGGCCGTACTCTGCGATCGGCTCCGAGCACACGGGGCCCTTGGGCGTCGTGTAGTTGTTCATCAGGTCGTCCCCGTAGAGCAGGCGCGCGGAGACGTCCTGATGCCAGCGGCAGAGGATGCGTGTTTCCTCGACCGTGGTGCCCGCGCCGAGCGCCCACCCCTTGACGTGATCGAGCTCCCCCGGTGCGTGGAGCCGCAGACGCCCCCGCCCTCGAGTGGCCACGCGCAGCAGCCGTGGTCGCGCGCCCAGACGCCCCGCCACACGTCGGCGGGGACGTGGCGGCTCCGCTCGGTCGGAGGCGGTGCGTCGGGGGTCGCCGCCGGCTGCTCCGGAGCCTTCGCACGCGGCTTCGCGCCGATGCCCCGCCGCCTCGCGTGGCGCTGCAGGATGAGGTCGAGACCGACCTCGATGATGGTCTCCTCGGACGCGCCTGGGTGGGAATGCGAGAGGGCATCCCTTGCTGCGGAGAGCTTCGCGAGGAGGCGGCGGGAGACGGTCACGTGAAGGCGGCTCTTCTCCGCGGTGAGCGGGTCGACCTGCGCCCGCTGCTGGCGCGGGAGTGGCGGCACGACCTCCGGGGCGTCACCCGAGCTCCGGGTCTGGCCCGCCGGGTGTGCAGGAGGCAGTTCTTCCGGAAGAACCTGGAGCGCCGACGGGGGCGTCGGAGCCCTCGGCGGGAAGCGGACCGCCGTCACGACCGTGCGGAGCGGCGGAGCCGCAGCGGGGACGAGCTCCGCGACGACTTCCCTCGCCTCGCGCTTCGACAGGTGGAAGAACCGGGGCAGCACCTCGGCGCGGTTCTCCGGGGTGATGACCCGCGCCAGCTGGGTGACGCTCGCGAGGTGGAGCCGGCCGTCGCGCAAGGGCTCCACGAGTTCGGGGTACTTCCGGATGAGCCCGGCGGCGGTCATCCGGTAGTAGGCGGGGCCCTTCGGCAGGCCGAGCTCCCGGAGGAGGAAGTCGAAGAGCGACCTGTACCCCAGCTCGACCCAGCCCCTCGCCTCGTCGAAGGCCGCGAGGGCGACGAGGAAGTCGGCCATGGCGAGGCGTTCACGCTTCAGGAGGTCTGCGAGGCGGATGGTCTCTTCACGCGCGGTGGGCATGCACGCATCGTCTCACGGAGTTTCGAGGCCTCCGGAAACGCGCGCATTCGCGTTCTCGCGCGACCTCGCGCCAAGCCCGCGCGCAACCCTCCCGCGTCTTCGCGACGCGCGCAGGAGCGCTTCCGACGCGCCCCGAGGCCCCCTCGCGCGCGACGCGAGCCGCGGAAACGTCGGCGGCCGAGAAACGCGTCAACTTCCCAGATGGGGCTATCGTCACCAAGTGTGAACACCCGGCGCGGCCGCCCGCGTTCCGGCACGCGCGACGGGTGAGCCGGGCCACGCGGAGACGGTTCCCGCGCGCAGGACCGCCTCGGCCCCTTCTCCGTCCTTGCTCCGAATGCCGCCGCCCTCTCGGTTCCGCCCACTCGGGCCGCCCGGGGCCGCCGCCGGTGAGGTCCGCAGCCGCCTCGGCTCGCGCTTGCTCACGCTCGCGACGAGCAGCTCATGAACGTCGGTGGCGAGCGAGGACCTAGGAGGCGAGGCCGGAGGCGCCGAGGTACGCCTTGCGGACGAGGTCGGAGCCGAGCAGCTCCGCGCCCGAGCCCTCGAGCACGATCCGCCCGGTCTGCAGGACGTAGGCGCGGTCCGACACCTCGAGCGCCTCGAAGACGTTCTGCTCGACGAGGAGCACGGTGATCCCCCGCTTCCGGATCTCGCGGATGGTCGCGAAGATCTCCGTGACGAGCTTCGGCATGATCCCGAGGGAGGGCTCGTCGAGGAGGAGCAGCTTCGGGCGAGACATGAGCCCGCGCCCGATGGCGAGCTGCTGCTGCTCGCCGCCGGAGAGCGTCTCCGCGCGCTGGTCGCCGCGGTCGCGCAGGATGGGGAAGAGCGCCAGCACCCGCTCGAGCTCCTCGTCGATCTCCGCGCTGCGCGGAGAGGGTGTAGGCGCCCATGAGCAGGTTGTCGCGGACCGAGAGCCGCCCGAAGAGCTGGCGTCCCTCGGGGACGAGCGCGACGCGCCGGCGGACGATGTCGTGGGACGGGACGCGGTGGAGCGCCTCGCCCCGGAGCCGGATCTCGCCGCGGACCGGGCCGGAGCAGGCCGGCGATGGCCCGCATGATGGTGGTCTTCCCGGCGCCGTTCGAGCCGACGAGGCTCACCACCTCGCCCTCGCCCACCCGGAAGGAGACGTCGTGGACGACCGTGAGGTCGCCGTAGCCCACCGAGACGCGGTCGAACTCAAGCACGGTAGCGATCTCCCAGGTAGGCCTGGATCACGAGCGGGTTCTCGATCACCTCGCGCGGCGTCCCCTCCACGATCTTCCGCCCGGAGTTGAGGACGACCACGCGGTCGGAGAGCTGCATCACCGCCTCCATCACGTGCTCGACCACGACGAGCGTGACGCCGGCGCTCCCGCACGCGCCGGAGGAGGGCGATGATCTCCTGGAGCTCCACCGGGGTGAGCCCCGCCATCGACTCGTCGAGCATGAGCAGCCTCGGGCCGGTGGCGAGCGCCATCGCCACCTCGAGCCGCTTCTTGTCGGCGATGGTCAGGGCGGAGGCGAGGAGGTCCCGGCGGTCGCCGAGGCCCGTGCGCTCGAGGACGGCCTCGCGCGGCGCGCCGCGGCGGGGCGGGCCCGCGCGGCGCGGAGGAAGGCGCCGGTCATGACGTTCTCGAGGACCGTCATGTCCGCGATCACCTGGACGATCTGGAAGGTGCGGGCGATGCCGAGGCGGCAGATCCGGTCGGCCTTCCACCCGGTGACGTCGCGGCCGCGGAAGGTGACCTGATCCCGCGCTCGGGCGGTGGAAGCCCGGTGATGCAGCCGAAGAGCGTGGTCTTCCCGGCGCCGTTCGGGCCGATGATGCTGACGATCTCCCCCTCGTTCACGTCGAAGGAGACGTCGTCGTTCGCGACGAGGCCGGCGAACCGCTTCGTGACGCCGCGGACCTCGAGGAGCGGCGCGCTCATGGCTGCGGCTCCCCCGCCGCGGCGGGCGCCGGGGCGGGCGGCGGACGGCGCGCCGCGAGCCCGGTGAGCAGCCCCCACACCCCCTTCGGCTGGTAGACCGAGATGAGCCATGATGAGGGCGCCGTAGACCATCATGTCGACGCCGGTGCCGCTGTGGCCCATCTTCACGCGGGTGATCTCGGAGATGCGGGACGAGGATGAGGGCCCCGAGGGCCGGGCCGAGGATCGAGCCCGCCCCGCCGAGCATCGCGACGAGCACGACCTGCACCGAGATGGGGAGGATGAGGACGCTCTCGGGGTCGAGGTAGAGGACGTACTGCGCGTAGAGGGTCCCGGCCGCGGCGGAGATGAACGCGGCGATCGCGATGGCGATCAGCCGGTAGCGGACGAAGCTGATCCCGAGGACCATCGCGAGCTCGTGGCTCTCCTTGATGGCGCGGAAGTAGTAGCCCATCCGCGCGCGCGAGACCCACCACGAGACGAGGAGCGAGACCCCGAGGAAGCGCGAGGGCGACGAAGTAGTAGGGGGCCTTGGACCCGTGGAACTGGAAGTGGACGAGCCCCGAGGCGCTCATCGGGATGGTGAGGCCCTCGGCGGCGCCCACCAGCTTCCAGTTGTTGAAGTGGATCCGGACGATCTCGGCGAAGGCGATCGACGCGATGGCGAAGTAGTGGCCGCGCAGGTTGGAGCAGGGCCAGCCGATCGCCGCCGCGGTCGCCGCCGAGACGACGCCGCCGGCGAGGAGCCCGAGCCAGGGGTTCCAGCCGTGGGCGGTGAGCAGGTACGAGGACGTGTACGCGCCGATCCCGAAGAACGCCGCCTGACCGAAGGAGAGCATGCCGGCGAAGCCGCCCATGATGTTCCAGGCGACGCCGAGCGTCGCGAACATGAACGTCATGATCGCGACGTGGAGCGGGAACGGGCCGCCGAAGGCGAGGGGGAAGCCCAGGAGGGCGACCGCCGCGATCGCCGCGGCGGCGATCCCGATCCGCGAGGTTCCGGCGCTCACCATCCGAAGAGCCCCATCGGCCGGACCCAGACCGTGACGAGGTAGAGGAGGAAGACGATCGCGTACTTGTAGGCGGGGTCGAAGAAGTAGCCGCCCAGCGTCTGGACCAGCCCGACGAGCAGCCCGGCGAGGAACGCCCCCGGGATCGAGCCGAACCCGCCGAGCGCCACGATCGCGAAGGAGATGGTCCCGAACTGCCCGCCGACCTGCGGGTGGATGTAGTAGTACATCGAGAGGAACGCGCCGGCGATCCCGACGAGCGACGAGCCGATCGCGAAGGAGAGCGCGTTCACGCGGTCGGTGTTCACCCCCATGAGCAGCGCGGACTCGCGGTTCATCTCGGTGGCGAGGATCGCCTTGCCGGTGCGGGTGCGGCGCAGGAACAGGAGGAGCGCGCCCGAGACGAGCACGCTCCCCGCCGACGCGACGAGCTTCGGGATGCTGACCCTCACGGTCCCGAAGTCCCAGGTGCCGGAGAGGAGCGGCTTGTCGATGAGCCGGAAGTCCGGCGTCCAGAGCAGCACCGCCGTGTTGGCGAGGAAGATCGAGACGCCGAAGGTCACGACGAGCTGGGCGAGCATCGGCCCGCCCATGACCTTGCTGACCGCGAACTTGTAGACGAGCAGCCCGAGCGCGAAGAGCAGGATCGCGCAGATCGGGATCGAGACGACCGGGTCGATCCCCCACATCGTGTACGCCCAGAAGCTGATGAACATGCTCAGCATCAGGAAGTCGCCGTGGGCGAAGTTGACGATGTTCATCACGCCCCAGATGAGCGTGAGGCCGATGGCGATGAGCGAGTAGACGCAGCCGATGAGCAGGCCGTTCACGAGCTGCTGGATCAGTTGCTCGGACATGGCGGGCTCCCGGGGACGGGGACGGGCGGGAGGGCGGCGCGAGGCCGCCCTCCGCGTCCGGACGCTACTTCTGGCCCCAGGCGCGCAGCGGCCAGGCGACGTCCTTCGCCGCCGAGTCGAACGGCCAGACGCTCACGTACGTCTGCCCCTGGATCTGCACGAGGATCCCGCGGGCGTGGACGTTCTGGTGCGTCTGCGGGTCGAACTTCACGCCCTGCCACGGGTAGATCACCTGCTCCGGCCCGAAGCTCGTCGCCTCGAGCGCCTTCACCACCGCCTCGGGATCGGTGCTCTTCGCGCGGTTCATGGCGTCGGCCAGGATGAACGGCGCGGTGAAGCTGCGCGCCGCGTTCTCGCTCATGTCGGTGCCGTACTTCTTCTTGAAGAGCTCGTTCACCTTGCCGACGACGGGCTTCCCCTTGGCGAGGTCGAGGGCGAAGGTGGAGCGGACGATGATGTCGTTCGCGTCGGACTTCACGGCCGGCAGGTACCCGGGCTCGATGTACCCGGCGAAGGTCATGATCGCCTGGGGCTTGAAGCCCATCTCCTTGAACGTCTTCGTGAAGAGGATCGCGTCGGTGATGTAGGACGCGTGCATGAGCACGTCGGGGTTGGCCTTGATGAGCCGGCCCACCTCGCTCGTCACGTCCGTCGCGTTGTTCGCGTAGGAGACCTCGGCGACGAGCTTGTAGCCGTACTCCTGGGCGAGCTTCACGACCTCCTTGCCGACGTTCGCGCCGAACTCGGTGTTCTCGTAGAGCACCGCCACGGTCTGGATCTTCTTCCCCTTGCCCTTCTCGAGGTCCTTCAGGAAGTTGAACTGGTCGCGGGCGAAGATCGCGTCGTGCGGGCTCGCGCGGAAGAAGTAGCTGATAGCCGAAGGTGGTGAGGGTGGGGGAGGACGAGTCGGAGCAGACGTAGGGGATCTTGAGCCGCTCGGTGGCCTGGCTCGCCGTCTTCGTCACCGAGCTCTGGTACGCGCCGATGATCGCCACCACCTTCTCCTGGCGTGACGAGGCGCTCCACCTCGGCGATCCCGTTCTTCGGCTCGCCCTTCGTGTCGCCGAAGACGAGCTCGAGCTTCGCGCCGCCCAGGCTCGGCAGCCCCTCGGCCCGCGCGAGCGGCAGGTCGAGGTCGTACTTTCCGTTGATGATGTCCACCGCCAGCTCGGCGCCGCGCCGGCAGTCGAGGCCGGTCGAGGCGATGTTGCCGGTGAGGGGGTAGACCGCGCCGATCCGGATGACCTTGGGCGCCTCCGCGAGAGCGGCGGGCGCGGCGGCGAGGGCGACGGCGATGACGGCGGAGAGGAGCGCGCGGGCGAGGCCGGCGACTCCGAGGTGGGTCGAGCGTGCCATAGGGTGTTCCTCCGGAGAGCTGGAGCCCAGGCCTTCGCGCCGCCGACGCGTGCGACGGGCGCCGAGGCCTGTCCTGCGCTGCGACTTCCACTCGAACGTCCGGCCGACCTGCGGCCGAGATGGCAGCATCGTCCACCGGAGGCCCAAGTCAAGCGACCCGAAGGGACGTGGCGCCGAGCGCGGCGTGCGGCCGCGGGCGGGACATTCACCCTGGGTGGATGGACGGCGGGGGGGAGGGACCGCGGCCGGTCGGCAGGAGTCCGGTGAGAGCCCGTCCCGGCGTCCGGGATCCGGACGCGGTCCCAGGTCGCGGCCCCGGGTCCAGTCTTCGAGGTATCGTCGCCGGATGTGGAGCGCACGGCAGGCCCCGGCCCCCTCCGAGTACGTCCCCCGGCTCGCGCCCGCGCCGCGCCGCGTGCCCCTCGGCCTGCGCGCACGCCTCCTGTTCGGCGGCACCGCCGCCGCGGGCTGGATGTGGCTCCTCGTGGCCGCGCCCCTCGCGACCCTGTTCCTCGGGCAGGCGGACCTCTCCTCGTGGTGGCGCTTCCGCGGCCCGGTGGAGACGACCCGCGGCGTCGTCACCGCGTGCGAGCGCACCCGCGCCTCGGAGGGCGGCTCGAAGGGGCGCTCGGGCACGCCCATCTACGCGAACCGGTACCGGTTCGAGCGGGGCGGCGAGGAGCGGGAGGGGGTCTCCTACGCGCTGGGGAGGTGCGTCGGCGCCGGGACCGCCGTCGCGATCGAGTACCCCGCGGACGATCCGGACCGCTCGCGCATCGCGGGGATGCGCCGGGCGACCTTCGGCCCGGCCGTGGCGTTCGTCGCGATCTTCCCGCTCGTCGGGCTCGGGTTCGTCGCCTTCTCGCTCAGGAGCGCGCGGCGCGCGCTCAGCCTGCTCGCGCGCGGGCAGGTCGCCCACGGGACGCTCGTCGGCGAGGAGCAGACGCGGGTGTCCGTGAACCGGCGGCCGGTCATGAAGCTCCGGTTCGACCTCGTCACCGAGGGCGGGGGCCACCACGAGGTGGCGATCCGGACCCACCGGACCGAGGCGCTGAAGGACGACCCCCGCGAGCGGCTGCTCTACGACCCCTCGGCGCCGGAGGTCGCCGTCGCCTGGGACCTCCTGCCGGGGCCGCCCCGGGTCGGAGCGACCGGCGCGCTCGAGTCCCCCGGCTTCGGGGGATCGCTGCGGGTCGTCCTCCTCCCAGCGGCCGCGATCGCGGCCGAGGCGCTCGCGCTCGTGTATCTGCGGTAGGCACTGCCCCACCGACGCGGCGCCCCGAGGGGCCTCCTCACCCCGCGTCCGGCTGCGCTATTCTGCCGCACTCCCCCTCCGCGAGGAGCGCCATGAGCCGACCGAGCCCGTACGACACGCACCTCGACAAGAACGCCGCGAACCACGCCCAGCTCACGCCGCTCGTGTTCCTCGACTGGGCGGCGGACGTCTACCCGGAGCGGACCGCGGTCATCCACGGGAAGCGCCGCTACACCTGGGCGCGGACGGCGGAGCGGGCCCGGCGCCTCGCCTCGGCGCTCGTCGCCCGCGGCGTGACCCGGGGCGACACCGTCGCGGCGATGCTCTCGAACACCCCCGAGATGATCGAGGCGCACTTCGGCGTGCCCATGACCGGCGCGGTGCTGAACGCCCTCAACACCCGGCTCGACGCCGAGAGCCTCGCCTTCATGCTGAACCACGGCGAGGCGAAGGTCCTCCTCGTCGACCGGGAGTTCTCCGGCGTCATGGCGAAGGCGCTCGCGACGATCGCGGCGAAGCCCCTCGTCGTCCTCGTGAACGACCCGGAGTACGACGGACCGGGCGAGGCGATCGGAGAGCTCGAGTACGAGGCCTTCCTCGCGGCCGCCAGCCCGGCCTTCGTCCGCACCGAGCCCGCCGACGAGTGGCAGGCGATCGCCCTCAGCTACACCTCGGGGACGACCGGCAATCCCAAGGGCGTCGTCACCCACCACCGCGGCGCTCACCTCAACGCCATCAACAACATCGTCGGCTGGGGCATGCCGCAGCACTCGGTCTACCTGTGGACCCTGCCGATGTTCCACTGCAACGGCTGGTGCTTCACCTGGACCATGGCCGCGAACGTCGGGACCCACGTCTGCCTCCGCAAGGTGGAGGGGAAGCGGATCCTCGAGCTCATGCGGGAGCACGGCGTCACCCACTACTGCGGCGCGCCCATCGTCCACGCCCTCATCGTCGACGCGCCCGAGGAGCTGCGGCGCGGCATCCGCCAGCAGGTGAAGGGGCTCATCGCCGGGGCGCCGCCGCCGCCGTCGCTCATCGCCGCCATGGAGCGGATCGGCTTCGACCTCACCCAGGTCTACGGCCTCACCGAGGTCTACGGCCCGGCCGCGGTCACCGCGCGGCAGGACGACTGGGCGGCCCTCGACGTGAACGCGCGGGCGGACCGCAAGGGACGGCAGGGCGTGCGCGCGCTCCTGCAGGACGCGATGACGGTGGTGGATCCCGAGACGATGAAGGAGGTCCCCGCCGACGGGCAGACGATGGGCGAGATCGTCTTCCGCGGGAACATCACCATGAAGGGATACCTCAAGAACCCCGCCGCGACCGCCGCCGCCTTCGCGGGCGGCTGGTTCCACACCGGCAATCTCGCGGTGCGCTTCCCCGACGGCTACGTGAAGATCCGCGACCGCGCGAAGGACGTCATCATCTCGGGGGGCGAGAACATCTCCTCGGTCGAGGTCGAGGAGGTGCTCTACCGCCACCCCGCCATCGCCGCGGTGGGCGTCGTGGCGATGCCCGACCCGAGGTGGGGCGAGAGCCCGTGCGCCTTCGTCGAGCTGAAGCCCGGGATGGAGGCGACCGAGCAGGAGCTCATCGAGCACTGCCGGACGCAGATGGCGAAGTTCAAGGTCCCGAAGAAGGTGGTGTTCGGGCCGCTCCCCAAGACGTCGACCGGGAAGCTTCAGAAGTTCGTGCTGCGCGCCCGGGCGAAGTCGACCTCCGCCATCGAGTAGCCCGGCGGCCCCGCGGCGCGCCCACACCGGAGGTCGATGTGCTCCGCGCCCCGCGGCATCGTCTCCGTTGCGTGAAGCCCCCGCGCCTGCGAGCGTGGAGGGCGTCGGAGACGAACGGAGGGACGATGATCGAGCAGGTGGCGCCAGGGGTGTTCGTGGTCCGGTACCACGCCCCGGAGGACCTCGACCCGAAGAACCAGGGGCCGGTGGTCGCGCGCCTGGAGGAGGCCTCGGCGACCGGGCCGACGGCGGTGGTGTTCGTCGTCTACCCGGCGATCCACGAGGTCGACATGCGCGTGCCGATGTTCTGGCTCGACGCGACGAAGGGGAACCGGCTCCGCCTCGCCGCCCTCGCCGTCGTGAGCCAGAGCGCGGGCGTGCGGCTCGCCGCCGCCGGGTTCGGCGCGTCGAACGTGGTCCGCGGCGCGCGGTTCCGGGTGCGCGGCTTCGACGCGGAGCGCGAGGCGATCGCCTGGGCGGTGAAGGCGACCGACGGCCTGCGCCCGCGCCGCATCGTCACCGTCACCTGAGCACTCGGCGCCCCTCGTGCGCGCGACGCCCTCGGCGTCCGCGACCGACACATAGACAAAAGCGAAGGATCACTCCCAAACGTCGTCATGGTCCTGGGTCCCGGGGACCGGTAGGTACCCGGGGCTCGCGCGGCGAGGGCGCCGCGCCGGAAGGATCGGAACGATGGAACACGGGCTGCTGGAGTGGGGCGCGTTCGGGGCGTTCGTGCTGGGGATGCTGGCGCTCGACCTGGGCGTCTTCCACCGCAAGGAGCACGTCGTCCGGCCGAGGGAGGCGCTCGCCTGGACGGGCGTGTGGGTCGGGATCTCCCTCGCCTTCGGCGCCTACGTCTGGCTCCGGTACGGCCCGTCTCGGGGCTCGAGTACCTCACCGGCTACGTCATCGAGGAGTCGCTCTCCGTCGACAACATGTTCGTCTTCGTCGTCATCTTCGGCGCCCTCGCCATCCCGCCGATCCACCAGCACCGCGTGCTCTTCTGGGGAATCCTCACGGCGCTGGTGCTGCGAGGCGCGATGATCGCCGGCGGGGCCGCGCTCCTGCACCGCTTCCACTGGGTCGTCTACGTCTTCGGCGGCTTCCTGCTCCTCACGGGGGTGAAGATCCTCCTCGAGCGCAACGCCACGCCCCACCCGGAGCGGAGCGCGGCCTTCCGGTTCATGAGGCGGATCGTCCCGGGCACCTCGCGGTTCGACGGGCACCGCTTCTTCACCGTCGAGAACGGGAAGCGGCTGGCGACCCCGCTCTTCTTCGCCCTCGTCACGATCGAGTTCACCGACGTGGTCTTCGCGCTGGACTCGATCCCGGCGATCTTCGCGGTGACGACGGACCCGTTCATCGTCTTCACGTCCAACATCTTCGCGATCCTGGGGCTGCGGTCGCTCTACTTCCTCCTCGCCGGGTTCGTCGAGAAGTTCACGTACCTCAAGCCCTCGCTCGCGGTGGTGCTCCTGTTCGTCGGTGCCAAGATGGTGATCGTGGACGTGGTGAAGATCCACCCGGCGGTCTCGCTCGCGGTGATCGTCTCCATCCTCGGCACGGGCGTCCTCGCCTCCGTCGTGAAGGCACGGCGCGAGCCGCGGGTCGCCCCGCTCCCTACTTCACGAGCTGCGACACCTTCTTGAACTCGTCCGTCGCGGCGCGGTGCAGGAGGTCGAAGATGGCGGTCTCGGCGAGGGAGACCACCGCGCCCGCCTCGCGGCAGAGCTCGAGCCCCACCCGGCGATGCTCCTCGGTGCGCGAGGAGACCGCGTCGGCGCAGACGTGGACCTCGTAGCCGCTCGCGACGAGATCTCGCACCGTCTGGAAGACGCAGACGTGGGTCTCCATCCCGCAGACGATCACCTGGCGGCGGCCGGTCGACTCGAGCGCCGCGGCGAAGGCGGGATCCGCGCCGCAGGAGAAGTGGACCTTCTCGAGGGGCGGGGAGGGGAGGAGCTCGCGGATCTCCGGGAGGAGCGGCCCGAGCCCCTTGGGGTACTGCTCGCTCGCGAGCACCGGCAGCCCGAGCTCCTTGGCGGCGCCGATGAGCGCGCGGCCGTACTTGAGGACGCGGGCGAGGGTCTCCGGCGGCATCGCCGGGGTGAGGCGCGACTGGATGTCGACGACGACGAGGACGGCCCTGGTCCGGTCGAGCTTCAGCTTCGGGGTCGGCATGACGGTTCCTCCTGGTTCGATCAGATGGCGTACCCGGCGGCGCCGCTCGACGCGGCCGCCTCCGGATCGATGGCGACGTCCACGCAGTACACGGTCCCGGAGGCGAACGCGCGCTCGAGGGCCGGGACGAGGTCGGCGGGGTCGTCCACGTGCTCGCCCTTCCCGCCGAGGGCCTCGACCACCCGGTCGTAGCGGGTGGGGGCGAGGCGCGTCGCGACGGCGTGGTCCTCGCCGTACATCGCGCGCTGGGGGACGAGGATCTGGCCCCACGCCGCATCGTTCCCGACCACGACCACCATCGGCAGCTTGAACCGGACCGCGGTCTCGAAGTCCATGCCGTTCAGGCCGAAGGCGCCGTCCCCCTGGAGGACGCAGACCGGCCGCTCCGGGGCGAGGAGCTTCGCGGCGAGGGCGAAGGGCGCGCCGACGCCGAGCGTGCCGAGCGGCCCGGGGTCGAGCCAGCGCCCGGGGCCGGGCACGCGGATCACCTTCGCCGCCACCGCGACGACGTTGCCGCCGTCGGCGACCCAGGTGACGTCCCCCGCCCGCGAGGCGACCGTGTCGATCGCCTTCGCCAGGCGGAAGTGGTGGATGGGGCGCTGGTCGCTCTCCTCGAAGGCTCGCTGCTTCTCGCGCCGGGCCGCCTCCTTCTCGCGGAGCAGCCGGGGCCACTCCGGCGGGACGGCCCCGCGCCACCCGGCGGCGAGGGCCTCGAGCACCGACCGCGAGTCGCCCACGATCCCCACGTCGATGGGCCGGTTCCGGCCGATCTCGGTGGGGTCGACGTCGACCTGCACGACCTTGGCGCCGGGGGCGAAGGTCGGCTCGGTCCCGTAGCCGAGGCGGAAGTCGAGGGGCGTCCCGACCACGAGCACGACGTCGGCGCCCGCGAGGGCGTCCTTGCGCGCGAGCTCGAAGAAGGCCGGGTGCTCCCGCGGGAGGCAGCCGCGCCCCATCCCGTTCAGGAAGGTGGGGATGCCGGCGCGCGACGCGAAGGCGCCGAGGGCGGCGACGGCGTCGTCGCGGTAGATCGACGACCCCGCGATCAGGGCGGGCCGCTCGGCCCGCCCGAGGAGCGCGAGGGCCGCCTCGAGCTTCGCGGGATCTCCCGGGGAGCGCGCGTCGGTCCGGTAGAGCGACTGCGCCTCGGCGAGCGCCTCGTCGGCGCCGTTCGAGAGGACGTCCCAGGGGAGCTCGAGGAAGACCGGACCCGGGCGGCCGGCGCGGGCGACCCGGAAGGCCCGGGCGAGGAAGGACGGGATGAGGTCGGGGGAGGGGACCCGGTCCGCCCACTTGGTGATGGGCTGGAAGAGCGGGACCTGCGGCATCTCCTGGAGCGAGCCGCGCCCCTGGTTGAAGGTCGGGGCGGCGCCGCCGAGGAGGACGAGGGGGCTCTGCGCGGCCCAGGCGTTCGCGACGCCGGTGACCGCGTCGGTGACGCCCGGGCCGGCCGTGACGATGGCGACCCCGGACTCCGCGGGTGAGCCGCGCCCACGCGTCCGCCGCGTGCGCCGCCGCCTGCTCGTGGCGGGTGTCGACGATCCGGATCCCCTCGTCGACGCAGCCCGCGTAGATGGGGGCGACGTGGAGCCCGGAGAGCGTGAAGACGGTGCCGACGCCCTCCTTGCGCAGCATCCGGGCGACGAGGCGCCCGCCGGGGAGCTGTTCCATGGCGGTACTCTAATCTCCGGTCATCCTGAGCGTAGCCTCGCGCAGCGAGGCGGAGTCGAAGGAACACGCCCCGCGCGCCTCGGGGGCACGCGGGGCGTCTCGACGCGGGCCGGCGACCACCGTTCCTCCCGAGCGGAGCCTCGTCCCCGAGGCCCGCCGCGGGGACGAGGCGGACTCGAAGGACGCCGCTACTTGCGGAAGCGGGAGAGGCTCGCCGGG
This sequence comes from uncultured delta proteobacterium, assembly GCA_963739565.1. Classification (GTDB taxonomy): domain Bacteria; phylum Myxococcota; class Myxococcia; order Myxococcales; family Anaeromyxobacteraceae; genus Anaeromyxobacter. The sequence continues at coordinate 191,481 of CAVUBF010000006.1, forward strand.
AGGTCCGCGAGGGGCGGGAAGGTCTTGTCGGCGTGGATCTTCGCGAGCTTCCCGTAGTTCTGCGCCTCGTCCTCGGTCCGGGCCGGATCCGGCACGCAGCAGTCCACCGGGCACACCGCCGCGCAGGCCTCGGCGTCGTGGAATCCGACGCACTCGGTGCAGAGGTCCGGGTTGATGAGGTAGATGTCGTCGCCCTGCGTGATCGCGCCGTTCGGGCACTCGGGCTCGCAGGCGCCGCAGTTGATGCACTCCTCGGTGATGACGGTGGCCATGCCGCTCTCCTCTCGATCGGGGCGGGCGCTTCCATCCGCCCGGAAGGGCCCGAAGCATACAACGGCGAACGCCCCGGCCGTGGTGACACGGGCGGGGCGTTCGGTGAACGGCCGCTCGGGCCGCGATGTTCCCCGCTTACGCGGCGGCGACGCAGCAGTCGACCGGGCAGACGCCGGCGCAGGCCGGGGCGTCGTGCGCGCCCTTGCACTCGGTGCACTTGGCGGCGTCGATCAGGTAGATGTCGTCGCCCTGGGTGATGGCGGTGTTGGGGCACTCCGGCTCGCAGGCGCCGCAGTTGATGCACTCCTCGGTGATCTTCAGGGCCATCTGGTTCTTCCTCTCTTCGCGCCGCGCGGGCGGTGACTGAAACGGTGCCGCCGTATCCCACGTCGGCCTGTTCCAAGTCAACCCCACGCCCGTGTATTTGCTCGCTAAATTCGGACCCTTCCGGTCGAGGAATGGCCGACGTACCCGAAATCCCGCGGGCTTTTGGTCCCGGACCGATCCGGTCCGGCTTCGGCGTCAGGAGCCGACGTGCCGGCGATCCTCCTCGACCTCCGAGGCGATCGTGGACATCACCGACAGTGCGGCGCCGGCGAGCCCGGCGCCGGCCGTGAGCAGGAGGCCGAGCAGGCGGTCGCGCCGGGCGGCCGCGAGCTCGAGGGCGAGGGTGCGGCGGCGCTCGAAGAGGACCCGCTGCCGCTCGGCGTGCTCGCCCTGCAGCGTCGCCACGAAGGACGCGCCGGCCGCCTCCGCCTCGGCGCGGAGCGCGGCGAGGTCGCGCGAGCCGTCGTTCACGCGCCAGGTGGCGTGGAGCGTGAGGGCGAGGCCCGCGGCGGCGACGGGCCCGCAGAGGGCGAGGATCTTCGCGCGGGTCATGGTTCCTTGACGTCCCCGGAGATGCGCAGGATACCGCACGACATGGCGAAGCCCTACGACCCGAAGGACTTCTATTACCGCAAGGCGAAGAAGGCGGGGCTGCGCGCCCGCTCAGCCTACAAGATCGACGAGATCCTGAGGCGCCACCGGCTCCTCGGGAAGGGGCAGGCGGTCCTCGATCTCGGCGCCGCGCCCGGAGGGTTCCTCCAGATCCTCGCCGAGGCGGTCGGAGAGTCCGGGGTGGCGGTGGGGGTGGACATCGAGCCGATCCGGAACCTCGGGAAGCCCTGGGTCCGCACCGCGGTGCTGGACCTCCTCGCGCCGGACGCGGTGGCCAGGATCCGCGAGCTCCACCCCGGCCGCTTCCACCTCGTCACGAGCGACATGGCGCCCAAGACCATCGGGGTGAAGGTCACCGACGAGCAGCGCTCCCTCGAGCTCGTGCGCATGGGGCTCTCGGTGGCGGTCCAGACGCTCGAGCGCGGCGGCGCCTTCGTCGCGAAGGTGTTCATGGGCGGCGAGTTCCCGGAGCTGAAGAAGGAGATCGCGACGCGCTTCGAGGAGGTGATCGTCGCGCGGCCCCAGGCCACCCGCGAGTCCTCCTACGAGGTCTACGTGGTCGCGAAGGGCTTCCGCCGGAAGCCGGCGGCGCCCGCCGACGAACCCGTGAAGCCCCGCCGGTGATGCGCTAAGGTACGCCCCCCATGAAGACGCTTCTGGACGAGCTCTCTGCGCGCGGCCTCATCCACGACCAGACCCCGGGGCTGAAGGACCGGCTCGCCCAGGGACCCGTCACCGGGTACGTCGGCTTCGACCCCACCGCCGACTCGCTCCACGTCGGGCACCTGCTCGCGGTGATGTCGCTCGCCTGGCTGCAGCGGTGTGGCGGGACTCCGATCATCGTGGTCGGCGGCGGGACGGGCATGGTCGGCGATCCGTCCGGGAAGCGGGCGGAGCGGCCGGTGCTCTCGGTCGAGGAGATTGACCGGAACGTCGCCTGCATCCGGGGCCAGCTCGAGCGGTTCGTCTCGTTCGAGGGGGCGAACGCCGCGAAGGTCCGCAACAACGCCGACTGGCTCCGGCCCCTCGGCCTGATGGAGTTCCTCCGCGACGTCGGCAAGCACTTCACCGTGAACTACATGCTCGCGAAGGACTCGGTGAAGGGGCGCATGGAGGCGGGGATCTCGTACACCGAGTTCACCTACATGCTCGTGCAGGCCCTCGACTTCTGGCACCTGTGGAAGACGCGAGCGCTGCGAGCTGCAGATGGGCGGCGTCGGACCAGTGGGGGAACATCACCGCCGGGACCGAGCTCATCTCGCGCAAGGAGGGGGCGGGCGCCCACGGGCTCACCTTCCCCCTCCTCACCACCGCCGCCGGCGTGAAGTTCGGCAAGACCGAGTCCGGCGCGGTGTGGCTCGACCCGGCGAAGACCTCGCCCTACAAGTTCTTCCAGTTCTGGCTCAACACGGACGACCGCGACGTCGAGCGGCTCCTCAGGTACTTCACCTTCTTCTCGCTCGACGAGATCCGCGGCCCTCCTCGACGAGCAGGGCCGCGACCCGGGGAAGCGGCCCGCGCAGCGCCGCCTCGCGAGGAGATGACCGGGCGCGTCCACGGCGCCGACGTCGCGAGGTCGGTGGTGGAGGCGAGCCGGCTGCTCTTCGGCGGGATGGACCTGAAGGGCGCCGGCGCCGACGTGCTGAAGGTGCTCTCCCAGGAGCTCCCGGTCGTGAAGGTGGCGCGCGCCGAGCTCGAGGGGATGATCGTCCTCGACGCGCTCGTGAAGGCGGGGCTCGCGACCTCGAAGGGCGACGCCCGCCGCGGCATCCAGGGGAAGGGCTTCCTCGTGAACGGCGAGACCGTGACCGCGCCGGAGCGGACGCTCGGCCCGGCCGACGTGCTGCACGGCGCGTACGTGATGCTGCAGAAGGGGAAGCGGAACCACGCGCTGCTGGTGGTCGAGGGCTGAGCCCCACCGCCTCCGCGTCCGGCGCCCGCGAGGATCACCCCGCGAGGACGCGGGCGAGGGTCGCCGGGTCCATGGGCTTCGCGAGGTGCGCGTCGAAGCCGGCCCCCTCGGCGCGGGCCACCTCCTCGGGTTGCGCGTAGGCGGTGACCGCGACGAGGCGCAGCGCCCGGCCGTGCGCGGCGCGGAGCTGCCTCGCCACCTCGAACCCGCTCATCCCCGGCAGGCCGATGTCGCAGAGCACGACGTCGGGCGCACGCTCTCGCGCGATCACGATCGCCCGCGGCCCGTCGAACGCGACGAGGGCCTCGTGCCCGAGCATCGACACGAGCTCCGCCAGCGTCTCCGCGGCGTCCCGGTCGTCGTCGACGACGAGGACCCGCCGCGGAGCCGTCGAGGGCCGCCCCTCCGCGCCGGCGCTCGACGCGGCCGTCCGGGCGGGGACGAGCGGGAGCGTCACGACGAAGCGCGCGCCGAGCCCCGCCCCCTCGCTCCTCGCCGCCACCGAGCCGCCGTGGAGCTCGACGATCCCCTTCACGAGCGCGAGCCCCAGCCCGAGGCCGCCCTCGCTGCGCGCGAGCGTCTGCTTCGCCTGCGTGAACGGATCGAAGATGGAGGCGAGCAGGTCGTGCGCGATGCCCGGGCCGGTGTCGCGGACCTCGAGCAGCGCCTGGCCTCGCTCCGCGCGCGCCGAGAGGGTCACCCGACCGCCCGCCGGCGTGAACTTCGCCGCGTTGCTGAGCAGGTTCCCGAGCACCTGCGCGAGCCTCGTCTCGTCCCCGCTCACGATCAGCGGATCCCCGGCGAGCGCCAGACTGAGCTCGATGCCGCGCTCCTGCATCACCGCGCGATGGTCCTCGGCGGCACGCGCAGCGAGGGCGACGAGGTCGAGGTCGGTGCGCCGGAGCTCGACCTTTCCGCGCGCGACCCGCGTGATGTCCAGGAGGTCCTCGACGAGCCGAGTGAGGTGCCCGACCTGGCGCTTCGCGATCTCCTTCGCGCGCCGCGCCTGGTCCGACGCCGGGTCCGCGCGGTCGAGGATGTAGAGGGCGTTGCGGATGGGGGCGAGCGGGTTGCGCAGCTCGTGGGAGAGCATGCTGAGGAACTCGTCCTTCCGGCGGTCCGCCTCCCGGAGCGCCTCCTCGGCGCGCCGGTGGGCCTCGATCTCCATCCCGGCCCCGACGAGCCGGACGACCCGGCCGTCCTCGACCATCGGGACGAGCCGGGAGATGAACCAGCGGTAGCTCCCGTCGGCCGCGCGGTACCTGAGCTCGACGTCCTGCGGCGCGAGCTGCTTCAGGACGCGGAGCCGGCAGGCGCGGGCGGCGGCGACGTCGTCCGGGTGGACGACCGATTCCCATCCCGCGCGCGCCGTGGCCTCGAGATCGAGGCCGGAGAACTCGGTCCAGCTCCGGTTCACGTAGTCGGGAGTCCCGTCCGGTCCGAGGACGCACACGATCTGCGGCATCGCGTTCGAAAGGAGCCGGAACCGCTGCTCGCTCTCGCGGACCGCGTCCTCCGCGCGCCGCCGCGCGGTCACTTCGCGGAAGACGACGTACGAGTACCGCTCGCCGCCCTCCTCGGAGATGATCGCCGACGTCACCTCGACGGTGAACACCGTCCCGTCGGCGCGGCGCACCTTCAGCTCGCCGCGCGCCGAGCCGGTGCGCTCCCGCTCCGCCAGGAAGGCGCGGAGCGCGTCATCGTCCACGCACCGGCCAGCCCACCCCTCCCGGCGCAGCTCCCCCTCCGTGAGGCCAAACGCGTCGCACGCCGCCGCGTTCGCGCGCAGGAGGGTGCCGTCGGTCCTCGTGAGGAGGACCGGATCGGCGGCGTGCTCGAACAGCGCCCGGTAGAGCGCAGCTCGGGCCGTCGCCCCGCCTGTCCGGCGTGCGCGTGAGTCCCCCACGCGAGGCCCCCCTCACGCTCGCGGATGTGGCCCGGCGGATCCGGCATCGGAACCGACGGGGGTCGAGCGTCCGCGGCGAGGCCGCTCGGCCGGCCGAAACCCTATCAGCGTTCGTTCGAGAAATTCGACGGACATACAGTTTGTGTACCCGCACGAGCGGTGTGGGTCGCGAGCGGCTCGTGTGGGTGGCCGCCCTCGCCACCGCTCCACTCCTGCCTCCTGCGAGATCGAGCGGTTACCGCGCGTCCCCTCACCGGCGGGCGGTCGCGTTCATCCAGGCCACTGCGACCATCGTCGCGAGCGTGGCCAGCGCCACGGCGCTCCACACGGCGCGCCGCGTCTTCATCCACGGCGGGAGCAGGCTGCGAACGGCTTCGCCGACGAGCTCGGCGAGGAGCTCCTTCGCGAACCAGGCGAGCGGGGCGAGCAGCAGGTAGTAGACGAAGCGCCCGGGGCTCGGATCGTGGACGAAGTGGATCACGTCGCTCCCGCTGCACCCGCACGCGAGCGAGGCGAGGATGGCGGCGCCGGCGTGGAGCCGTTTCCTCACGTGCTCAGCGTAGCGCACCGGTGTGGGGCGAGGGCGTCGACGTGGCCGAGGGGCGCGGCCGCGATGGCCGAGTGGACTGCGCCGCCGGGTCGAGGGAGTGGCTCCGCCGGCCTACCCCTCGTCCTCGTCCCTCACCGCGCCCTTCTGCGCGGACGACTCCGGCTGGGTCCAGCCGTCGTCCTCCCGCGGGTCGTCGTCGCGGCGCCCGGCGCGCTCCCGTCCGCCGCGCTCCGAGACACTCCTCTAGACACTCCGCTCCACCGCGTCCTGCTCCTCGCCCTCCGCCGTCGCGCTGGGCGTCAACCTGGGGTCGTTGGGATCGTTCATCATGACCGCGCTCGCACACCGGACGCGCGCGAGCCTGGATGGTCGCGCGCCGTTCAGGGACGAGGCCTTGCCGGGGGCGCGGCCCGGGGCAAGGCCCAGGAGGGATCGCGAGGGAGCGACCGGCCTCCTGGAGGTCTCCCCCGCGCACGGTGGCCGGCTCAGGGACCTCGCACCCGGATCCAGAGTCCCCGGTCAGCGTTACGCCTCCACGAACCTCGCCCCGCCCCGCTACCCCTCCTCCATCTTCTCCTGCACCCGCTGGATCGATCGCGCCTTGCCGGTCGCGTCGTCGATGTCGACGAGCGCCCCCTGCAGCCACACGTCCCGCTTCGCCGGCTCGAAGGAGACCGGCCGCGCCGAGAGGAACCGCTCGATGACGAGCTCCTTCTTCACCCCGATGATCGAGTCCCACGGTCCGCACATCCCGACGTCGGTCATGAACGCGGTGCCGTTCGTGAGCACCCGCGCGTCGGCGGTCTGGACGTGGGTGTGGGTACCGAGCACCGCGGAGACCTTCCCGTCGAGGAACCAGCCCATCGCGTTCTTCTCGCTCGTCGCCTCGCAGTGGACGTCGACGAGGATGCTCGTGACGCCCTCCGCCCTGAGCGCCTCGATCTCGGCGAGCGCCACACGGAACGGATCCTCGAGCGCCCTCATGAACACGCGCCCCTCCACGTTCACCACCCCGAGCCGCCGGCCGTCCGGCGTCGAGACCACCGCGCGCCCGCGCCCCGGCGTGCCGGGCGGGTAGTTCGCCGGGCGCAGCAGCTTCGATCCCGCGCGCTCGAGGTACGGGACGATCTCCCGCTTCGCCCAGATGTGGTTCCCGCTCGTGAGCAGGTTCACCTCGGCGGCGAGGAGCTCCTCCGCCGAGTCGGGCGTCACCCCGATGCCGGACGCCGAGTTCTCGGCGTTCGCGATGACGAGGTCGACCCCGTCCCGGGCGATGAGGCGCGGCACGAGCCGCGCCACCGCCTGGCGGCCGGGCTTTCCGAAGACGTCTCCGAGGAACAGGACCTTCACGGCAGGGGGACTCCGTGGGCGCGAGGCACCCGGTGGAAGAGGAGGGTGCGCGCCTCGGTGACGAGGGCGTCGAGGGGCGCGTCGTGCGGCTCGCGCGGCAGCGCCGGGACGACCTGCACCTCGAACGCGACGCCGACGCGGAGCGCGCGCTCGAGGGAGGGGAGGGTCGCGTCGTAGTAGCCGCCGCCTCGCCCGAGCCGGTGGCCGTCCTGGGAGGCGCCGACGCACGGGACCACCACGCAGTCCACGATGCCCGGCGCCACCTCGGCGGCGCCCGCGGGCGGCTCGAGGGTGCCGAGCGGGCCCTGGACGAGCGTCTCGGGCGCGGCGCGGAGGAAGGCGAGCTGGCGGTCGCCCTGCCGGATGCGCGGGTAGACGAGGAGGACGCCGCGGGCGGCGGCCCGGCGCGCGAGCTCGCCGGGATCCACCTCGGCGCCGAGCGGCGGGTACACCGCGAGCACCTTCGCGTCGCGGAAGCCGGGGATCGCGAGGATGCGATCGGCGATGGCGAGGGAGCGGGCGGCGCGATCGTCGGGGGAGAGCCGCGCGCGGGCCGTGACGAGCTCGGACCGCAGCGCCCGCTTCTCATTCATGGAAGAAAAAAAGCCCCCCGCGTGAGCCGTGTGGCCCGGTTGTTTGGACCTGTATTTCTACAGGTGGGGCATCCGGTACACCAGCATCCGTAGGCTTCTCCCTCGTTGCATGGGAGCTTGCACATGGACGTGGGCGGGCGCTCCTCTTGGCTTCAAAGTCGGCCCAAACGACGCGAGACCCAATCACGAGCCCGGCAGGGGGCAGATCGGCAAGTGGTCAAAGAGCTACTAAGCCCGCGAAAACACGCGGTCTTTTATGATCTGGATCCTAGAACTCCGCACCGGCCCTGTCAAGCGAAGCCGGCGGCCATCGAGGGTTACAATCGACCGATGCGCGTCCTCGGGCTGCTCGTCCTCCTCCTCGCCGGGGCCTCCACCGCCCGCGCGCAGGCACCGCGGGTCGAGGGCGAGTACGAGTCGCCGCTCGGGCGCGTTCGCGTCAGCGGCCACGGCGCGACCTTCCGAGGCGTGCTCGTCGCGGCCTCGGACATCTGCGGCTTCCAGCAGGGCGACGAGGTCATCCGCGCGACGCTGCTCGACGACTCGCTCGCCGGCCAGGTGCGCGTCTGCCTCGGCGGCAAGGGCTGCAAGGCGAAGGAGGAGTGGTCGAGCGCCGTCCTCCTCGCGACGGGCGAGCGGCTCTCGGGCGCCGTGCACGTGGCGACGAAGAGCTGCAGGGCCCCGCTCGGCAAGAACGGCGGCCTCGCCTTCGTGCGGGTCGCCGGGGAGGCGACCCCGACCCCGACCCCGACCTCGACCGACCTCGACGTCGGCCTCGACCCCGACCTCGGCCCCGACCTCGCCGAAGCCGAGAAAGAAGGCGACCCCCGCCGCCCGCGCCCAGGCGAAGGAGCTCCTCCGCGACGGCGCGGCGTGGCTGCAGGAGGGCAACTTCGAGGCGGCGCGCCGCCGGTTCCTCGAGGCCATCGATCTCGACGACGGGATCCCGGAGGCCTACAACGGGGTGGGGGTCACCTACCGGATGCGGAACGACCTCCCGCGCGCCCTCCAGTGGTACAAGAAGGCGCTCACCGTCGACCCGGACTTCGGGGACGCGTACTACAACATGGCGTGCGTCTACGCGCTCGAGGGCCAGAAGGAGATGGCCCTGCGCTACCTCCAGATCGCGGCGATGAACGGCTACGCCACGTCGGAGGGGATCGACGGGGATCCGGACCTCGAGCCGGTCCGGGAAGAGCCGGGGTACAAGGCCCTCGTCCGCGCGCGGATGTGAGGGAAGACGGAGCGCGGACCAGTGGCGGGCGACCTCTCCGACTACAAGCTCGAGGCCTTCATCGGGAAGGGGGGCATGGCCGAGGTGTACCTCGCGGTCGCCCTCGAGGGCCCGCGCGCGGGCCAGCGCTTCGCGGTGAAGCGGCTGCGCCCGGATCTCGCCCGGGACCAGGATTTCCTCCGGCTGTTCGATCGGGAGGCCGAGATCACGCGGCGCCTGCGCCACGCCGGCATCGTCGAGGTCATCGAGACCGGCTTCGCCGGCGGCACCCCGTTCATCGTGATGGACTACGTGGACGGGAAGAACCTCCGGCAGATCCTCGCGCAGTGCGCGGCGCGGGGGATCCTCCTGCCGCCCGACTTCGGGGTCTACGTCGCCCACCAGGTCTCCGTCGCCCTCGCGCACGCGCACGAGGGCGTGGACGAGCGCGGCCGGCCCCTCGGCATCGTCCACTGCGACGTCTCACCCTCGAACGTGTTCGTCTCGAAGCTCGGCGAGATCAAGCTCGGCGACTTCGGCGTCGCCCTCACCGCCGGGGCCGCCGCGGGCGGGCCCACCACCGGCGCCTTCGGCAAGATCCAGTACCTCGCCCCCGAGCAGATCCGCGGCGAGCCCCCGACGCCGCGCACCGACATCTTCGCGCTGGGCTCGGTCTTCTTCGAGCTCCTGACGAACGAGCCCGCCTTCCCGGGCAAGAACGTGAACGAGGTCGGGCAGAAGATCCTCCACGGCAAGCTCCGGGCGCCCTCCGAGCTCCGGCCGGAGCTGCCCTTCGAGCTCGACGCGATGGTGCTGCGCTGCCTGTCGCCGGATCCCGCCGACCGCTACCCGTCCGCCGCCGCCTTCGCCGCGGAGGTCGCGACACGCTACGACCCGGCCATCGGGACGCCCCTCGCCATCGCGGCGGTCGTGCGCGGGCTCTTCGGGCTCGCCTGAGCCCGACCTCCGCTACGCGACCCTGACCTCGCGCCGCACGCGCTCCACGAGCGGCGGCACGATCCGGAGCGTCGCGTCGATCTCCTCGGCGGTGGTGGTCCACCCGAGCGAGAACCGGATCGTGGCGCGGGCCTCGGCGTCCCCGAGCCCGAGGGCGAGGAGGACGCCGGAGGGGCGCGTCGAGCCGGAGTGGCAGGCGGAGCCCGCGCTCGCGCAGAGCCCCTCGAGGTCCATCGCCATGAGGAGCGTCTCGGCGTCGCAGCCCTCGAACACGATCGAGGAGGTCCCCGGCAGCCGGGGCGCGCCCGCGCCGTTCACGCGCGACGCGGGGGACGGCGCCGAGGAGGCCCGACTCCAGCCGGTCGCGCAGCGCGCCGACGCGCCGCGCCTCCGCCTCGCGTCCCGCCACCGCGGCGGCGAGGGCCGCGCCCAGCCCGGCGATCCCGGGGAGGTTCTCGGTCCCGGCCCGGCGCCCCCGCTCCTGCTCGCCGCCGTAGAGCGGCGCGAGGCGCAGCCCCGGCGTGATCCAGAGGAGCCCGGCGCCGCGCGGGCCCCCGAGCTTCTGGCCGGTGGCGAGGACGAGGTCGGCGCCGAGCGTGCGGACGTCCACCTCGATCTTCCCGACCGCCTGGACCGCGTCGCACAGGAACGGGACGCCGGCCTGCGCGCGCGGCAGCTCGCGAGGACGGGGACGGGCAGGATCACCCCGGTCTCGTTGTTCGCGCGCATGGCGCAGGCGAGGGCGACGTCCGGGCCGAGCGCGGCCGCGGAACGCCTCCGGGTCGACCTCGCCGCGGCGGTCCACCGGGACGACGGTGAGCGGCGTGCCCTCGGCGCTCGAGCGCGCGCGCGAGGCCGAGGACGCAGGGGTGCTCGACCGCGGTGACGACGAGCCGCGCCGGCCCGGCGGGCGCCGGCGCCGAGGACGCCGCGGATGGCGAGGGCGGCCGCCTCGGTGGCGCCGGAGGTGAAGACCACGTCCTGCGGCCGCGCCCCGAGCGCCGCCGCCACCTGGTCCCGGGCGACGGTCGAGCAGGTCGCGGGCGCGCGTCCGGCCGCGTGCACCGAGGACGGGTTCCCGAACGCGGTCGAGGGCGCGCGAGCATCGCCTCCCGCGCCTCGGGGCGCACCGGCGTGATGGCGTTGTGGTCGAGGTAGATCACGGCGAGTCACCGCCGTCCCGGCGTCCCGGTCAGACGAGCTTTCGCGGGCGCCGCGCCTTCACGCCGAAGGCGTCGAGGAAGTCGCGCACGACGTCCTCGCGGAGCCGCTTGCAGCGCTGCCGCGGAGAGGCCCTTCACGGGGATGCGCGCGCCGGCCATGGTGCCGTGGCCGCCCGCGGAGCCGCCCTTCGCCTCGATGACCTCGCGGATGAGCCGGCCGGCGTTCATGCGCCGGTCGCTCGTGCGGATCGAGAAGTAGAGGGCGTCCTCGTACTCGCCGAAGCCGAGCGACCAGCGCATGCCCTCGAGGTACATGAACCGCTCCGCCACCTCGGCGACCATGTCCGGCGCGTAGATGTCCGCCGAGGTCGCACACGACGCGTCCTCGTACACCAGCGCCCGCTCGATTGCCGTGTGGTAGAGGACGGAAGTAGTCGTCCGGCAGCTTCGGGTGCTCGATCTCGCCGAGGGCGTCCTTGTCCGCCATCGGGAAGAGCCACAGGTACGCCTCGACGTCCTGCTTCGTGGTCTGGCGCCCGAGGTCGCGGGTGTCGGCCTTGATCCCGTAGAAGAGCGCGGTCGCGACCTGCTGCGGCACCTTGAGGCCGCTCGCGCGGAAGTACTCGGCGAGCACCGTCGAGGTCGCGCCGATGGGCCCGCCCACGTCGGCGATGGGCGCGAGGTGCGAGTCCGGCCGCTCGGGGTGGTGGTCGATGACGACGTCCGGGAAGTGGCGCGCCGGCAGCGAGTGGTTCCCCTGCTCCGGCTGGGTGTCGACCATGCAGATGAGGTCGTACTCGTCGAAGCTCGACGCGGGAGACCGGGACGACCGGCAGCTTCAGCACCTTCACGAGCGCGCGGTTCTCCGAGCGCCCGACGATGCCGCCGTAGGCGACGATGGCCTCGACGCCGGCGAGCTTCTCGAGGAGGTGGGCGAGGGCGACGCCGGCGGCGATGGAGTCGGGGTCGGGGTTGTCGTGGGTGAGGATGAGGGCGCGCTCGTGCGCCTTCGCGTACTGGACGAGCCGGTCGAGCTTCGCCCGCACGCTCTCGTCCCGAGCGCGGGTAGAGCGCCATCCGCGCCGAGCGGACGAGGCGTCGCGCGCGGGACCTGGGGGGCTGCTCTTCCGGCTGCCGCATGGGGGTGGTGGACTTCATCGGCGCACGAGGCCGCGGAGGACCTCGATGTTCTCCTTCCATCGCGATTCGGTCTCGACGAAGCCCGGCAGCTCCGCGAAGCGGGCGTCGTTGACGAGGCGGCGGAACGGCTCGATCCCGAGCGTTCCCTCGCCGATGTGCTCGTGGCGGTCGACCCGGCAGCCGCGGGGCTTCTTCGAGTCGTTGAGGTGGAACGCGCGGACGTTCGGCAGCCCGACCGACCGGTCGAGGGCCTCCACGGTCGCCTCGTACCCCTCGTCGGTGGCGAGGTCGTACCCGGCGGAGTGGACGTGGCAGGTGTCGACGCACGACGCCGACCCGCCGGCGGGCGGCCCCGGGCACCGCCTCGCGGATCGCCTGCGACCTGCTCGAAGCGCCAGCCGAGGCTCGTACCCTGGCCGGCCGTCGTCTCGACGAGCAGCCGGGCCTTCCCCGGGACCTCCGCGAGCGCGCGCGTCATCGCCTCCCCCACGAGCCGGACCCCTTCGTCCTCGGACTCGTGGCTCCCCGGGTGGAAGATGAGCGCGGGGATCCCGAGCCGCTCGCAGCGGCCGAGCTCGTCGGCGAGCGCCTGCCAGCTCTTCTTGCGGATGTCCCGGTCGGCCGAGGCGCAGTTGATGAGGTACGAGGAGTGGGCGGCGACGGGCATCCCCGTCCGCTTCGCCTCGCTCCGGAAGGCGGCGACCTCGCCGTCCTCGAGGGGCTTCGCGGCCCAGCCGCGGGCGTTGCGCGTGAAGATCTGCACGCAGTCCGCCCCGTCCGCCTCGGCGCGTGCGAACGCCTTCGAGACGCCACCGGCGATGCCTTCGTGGGCTCCGAGCAGCATGGGGGGCAGACCTATACAACACACCGAGGCCCGACACCGAGGACTCGCGCCTCCGGGCGCGAGTCCGAGCGGGAAACACCCCGGGTCCCGGTGGCTTAACCCCGACCGGGCCGCGTGTCCGGTCGCGCCTGGGGCGTGGCGGACGGCGGGGATCGGGGGCGTCGTGGTGCCCCGAAGGGGGGGCGGCGGCGACGGGCGGACTTCCGGGCCGGGGCTCCGCCCCGGCGGCTTCCGCCTTCGCGTGCGGCGGCGTACGCGGATCCGCCGGCCGGACGGGACCGATTAACCGGCGTGGCCCGCTCGGGCTCGCGCCCGACGGCGCGAGCCCTCCGTGTTGGCCTCGCGGAAGAACTTCTCGCCCTGGTTGAGCGCGTTGTCGAGCGCCTCGATGGTGAGGTCGCGGAGGATCGTCTCGGGCAGCCGGAGCGACTCGTAGTACCGCTGCCGGTCGGTCGCGTGGATGATGCACGGCACCCGGTACCCGGCCTGGAGCAGCACCAGGTTCGCGAGGAGGCGCGCGACGCGGCCCGAGTTCTCGGTGTACGGGAACACCTGCATGAAGCCGTGGTGGAGCTTCGACGCCCGCTGGACGGGGTGGGCGTTGCGGAAGTCCGCGGAGTCGCAGGTGTCGAGCACCTTCTGGAGCATCGCCGGGATCCGGACGGGCTGGGCGATCTCGTGGAAGTAGGCCCGGTGGAGCGGCATGTCCTTGCGGAACTCGGCCACGCTGCGGCCCTCGAGCCCGGCCCCGAGCGTCTCGTACAGCTTTCGCACGAGCGTCAGGTTCACCCGGAGCTTCTTCGACTTCGCCTCTTCCCGCACGAGCGTCGATGGCGATCTTGTGGTTCCGGATGTCCTGGAGCGCCCCTACGAACGTGGCGTCGGCGAGCGGCGCGTGCTGCAGCGCCGTCGCGAGCTCCTGCCCGGTGTAGACGACGCCCTCGAGCGCGTTCTCATGGTAGAGCCACGAGATCTCGTACCGCGCGAGGAACTCCTCGCCCAGGTCCGGGTCCGCCCGCATGCGGTCGGCGAGATCGTCCATGCGGTCGTCGATGTCGACGAAACGGGTCCTCATCGCTGCTCCTCGTCGATGGCCCACTCCCCCTGACCGGGCTGGGGCCTCGCTCAACGCCGCGCATTGATTAGCATTTTTCAGGATTGCGCGACGCGGCGGGGGGAATCTAGCCGAACGCGACTCAAAAGGTCAATGAATTTGCCCCGTCCCGGATTTGAACGACCGGACGGGGCCCTTTGTTCCGGCCTTTCAGGCGAGCGCCGAAAAGGGCCGGCACATCCGCGCGATGAAGGGCATGTCCGGGTGAAGCTCGGCCTTCCCCGCCTGGATCGCGCGCTGGAGCGCAGCCTCATCCGGTACCACCTCCAGCGGGGAGAGCACCCGCTGGAAGGACTTGTGGAGGTGGATGAACGGCTTGTTGCGCGCGACGTTCTGGGCGGCGAGCTGCTCGAGGCCGAACCAGAGCGGCTGGCTCAGCTTCGGCCCGAACCCCTCGAGCGCGAGCACGAAGGCGTTCCGGCCCCCCACCACCCCGCGCTGCACGGCCCCCCACGCCGCCTTGGCGGGGAGGTTGTCGACGAGGCCGCCGTCGACGAGCCGGAACACGTCGTGGCGCTCGAGCAGCGCGCGCAGGAGCGCGTGCATCCGCTCGTCGTCCCGCACCACGTCGTAGTGGATGACGCCGGGGAGGGCGGAGGAGAAGCCGGCGGCGTCGATGGCGTCGAACTCGCGGGTGTCGTCCTCGGCGCCGAGGTAGATCCGGGCGAACCGGTCGCGCTGGACGATGAGCTCGCCGATGGCCTGGAAGACGTCGGAGACCAGCCGGGAGAGGACGTTCGGCCGCGGCTCGAGCCCCTCGAGGTCGAGGAGGTGCTCGTAGTAGCTCGGCTCCCGGGGGAGCGCGCCGTTGCGGATCCCGGTGACCGCCACGATGAGCGGGATCGCGAGCTGGCCGAGCGTGAGCGGGTGGCCGTCGGGCCCCTTGAGGAAGTCGCCGATGCCGGCTCTCAGGTAGAGCCGCATCGCCGCCGGCAGGCCGTACCGCGACTCGCCGTGGAGGAACCGGAACAGCGTCCGGAAGGAGAGGCCGCGCATCGCCTCCGCCACGTCCTCCGGCTGCCAGCGGAGCCGCCGGGCGCGGAACAGGAGCAGCACCGCGCCCATGCTCGTGCCGGCGAGCAGGCGGGGGACGAGGCCGTACTGCTCGAGGAGCGCGAACGCTCCGAGGTAGGACCAGCCGACCCCGCCGCCACCACCGCAGACGAGGACGAGCGACTTCTCGCAGACCTCGCGGTCGAGGGCGCTCTCCGGGAGCTTCCCCGCGAAGGCGGCGAGCACCCGGGTCCGCCAGGCGCGGGCATGGGTCGCGACGTGGTGGACGAGGCGGGCCGCGTCGCCGGGGTCGAACCCGCGCGGCGCGGCGAGGGCGGAGGCGGCCGGGGTGAGCTCCTCCCGGAACGGGGCGAGGAAGTCGCCGAGGTCGAGGTCGCCGCCGTCGGGGGTCCGGATCCGGAGGGTGCGGGCGAGGTTCAGGCCGTAGCGGAGCGCGGCCTCGTCGGCGTCGGAGAGGAACGCCGGGGACGACACGACGGCCCGGACCAGCGCCGCCTCCGCGTCCTCGAACGGTCGCACCCGCGCGCGGAGCGCGTCGAGGCCGTAGTCGGCCGTGACGTTCATGCCACCACCGCGTCGAAGGCCCGGCGCACGGCGGCGGTGACCCGCGCGTACTCGCCGAGGAAGCGGCCGCCCGGATCGGGCCCGGCGTAGCCGAGCCGCCGCGCGAGCTGCCGCAGCGCGGCGCCCTCCTCGGGGAGGTGGTCGATGGCGAAGTCGTGGACGATGCGCAGGCGCAGCTCGACCCGGCGCAGGAAGTCGTAGCCCTCGCGCGAGCGCCTCGAAGTCCGCCTCGCGCAGGAGCCCGGCGGCCGCGGAGCTTGCGGAGCGCGTCCGGCGTGGAGCCGGTGCGCACCGACGGGTGATCGTGCCCGTGGGCGAGCTGGAGGAACTGGGCGGCGAACTCGACGTCCACGAGGCCGCCGTGGCCGGTCTTCGGGTTCTTGCCCCGGGAGGCCTCGCGTCCGACCTCGGTCTCCATCCGCTCGCGCATCCGCCGGATCTCGGCGGCGAGCGCGGCCGGATCCTCGCGGCGGCCGAAGACCACCGGCAGGAGGACGCGCTCGCGGATCTCCGCGAAGATCGCCGCGTCGCCGGCGACGTGGCGGGCCCGCAGCAGCGCCTGCCGCTCCCAGAGCTGGCTGCGGATCGCGGCGCCCTGGGCCGACGCGACCTCCCCGTCGCCGGTGTGGTAGCGCGTGAAGGCCTCGGTCCCGATGACGAGCGCCCCCTGGTTCCCGGACGGGCGCAGCCGCGTGTCGATCTGGTAGAGCCGCCCCTCCCGGAGCGGCATCTGGAGGAACGACATGAAGCGCTGGGCGAGGCGCGGGTAGCGCTCGTGCCCCGCCGTCGCGCCGGAGCCGGGGTAGAGGAAGATGAGGTCGAGGTCGGAGTGGTAGCCGAGCTCGCGCCCGCCGAGCTTCCCCATCCCGATGACGCAGAGCCGCCCGGGCGGCGCGACGCCCTTCGCCGCGCGCCTCCTGCTCCGCGAGGGCGAGGCAGCGCTCGAGGAGGACCTCCGCGAGCTCGGTGAGCTGCCCGGCCACGCTGGCGAGGTCGATCGTCCCCGCGATGTCGTGGATCGCGATGCGGAGGACCTCCTCGTTCTTGTAGCGGCGCAGCTCGCCCAGGCTCCGCTCGAGGAGCGTCGTCCGGGGCGAGGTCCGGCGGGAACGCGCCGAGCCGCTCGTCGAGCTCCTCGCGGAAGGCGTCCCGGTCCTTCGCGAGGAGGACCTGGTCCTCGCGGAGCAGCATGTCGATGAGCTCGGGGTGGCGCAGGAAGCGCTTCGAGAGGAAGTCGGAGGTCCCGAAGAGCGAGAGGAGCAGCCGCGCCACCCGGCGGTGCTCGGCGAGCATCCGGAAGTAGGGCTCGGTGTTCTTGAGCGCGGCGGCGAAGTCGGAGAGGTGCGAGATCGCCTGGTCCGGATCCGGCGTGGCGAGGGCGTCGGAGAGGAGCGCCACCGCCGCCGCGGGATCGCCGAGGGGCGAGAAGGGGGTCCGGCGGCGCGCCATGCGCGTCGATGGCGGCGAGGACGCGGTCCGGGTCGACGATGCCGCGCCGCGCGGCGATCTCGGCGCGCCGCTCCCGCTCGACCTGCGGGATCGGCGAGGAGGGCGAGGTCCGGGTCGAGCGGGACCGCGCCGGTCGCCGGTCCCGAGGAGCCCGTCGAAGAGCCGCGCCACGCGCTCGCGGTGCCCGGAGAGCGCGGCCTCGAAGGCCTCCTCGGTGGCGGTAGCCCATGGAGCGGGCGAGCCAGAGGCGCTCGCCGGCCGGCGGGAGCCGGTGGGTCTGCGCGCCCGTCGACCATCTGCACGCGGTGCTCGGCCCGCCGCAGGAACAGGTAGGCGTCGGCGAGCTCGTCGCGGTCCTTCGGAGGGACGACGCCGGCGAAGAGGAGCCGGTCGAGGGCGGGGAGCACCGCGCGCTCGCGGAGCGTCCTGGCCTCCTCGCGGCCGGCGTGGAGGAGCTGGAGCGCGGAGACGAAGAACTCCACCTCGCGGATGCCGCCCTTCCCGAGCTTCAGGTCGTCCTTGCCCTCGGCCCCGGCGCGCGCGTCGATGCGCGCCTTCATCGCCTGGATCTCCTGCACGACGGTCGAGGTCGAGGCTCGCTGCGCCAGATGAACGGATCGAGGGCCCGGAGCAGCTCCTCGCCCACCGCGAGGTCGCCCGCGCCGGGGCTGGCCTTCACGAGGGCGTTCCGCTCCCAGGACCGGCCGAAGGTCTGGTAGTAGAGCTCCGCCGCGCGGAGGCTGTTGACGATGGGGCCGTTCTGCCCGTCGGGCCGGAGGTTCAGGTCCACGCGGAAGACGAACCCGTCCTCGGTCGGCTTCGCGATCGCCTCGGTGACGTGCTCGGCGAGCTTCGCGTAGTAGGCGAAGTGGGTGACCGGCCGCTCGCCCCCGGTCTCGCCGTCGTGGTGGTAGACGTAGATGAGGTCCACGTCCGAGGAGAAGTTGAGCTCGCGCGCGCCGAGCTTCCCCATGGCGAGGGCGCAGAAGCCCGGCGCCCGGCTCGCGCCCTGCGAGGCCCGCGGGCGGGCCGTGGCGGGCGCGCAGCCGCCGGTCGTGGAACCGGATCGCCGCGTCGATGCAGGCCGTGGCGAGGGCGGAGAGCTCACCCGTGACCTCCTTCATCCGGGCGCGGCGGAGGTCCCGCAGCGAGATCCGGACCACCTCGCGGGCGCGGATCCGGCGGAGCAGCCGGTGGAAGCCCTCGACGTCGTCCGGCGCGAGGTGCCGGGCGGCCCGCGTCGATGAGCCGCCGCAGGGCGGGCTCCTCGCGGGGCCGCTCGAGGAGCGGCGAGCGCGCCGCGCGCCGGAGGAGGCCAGGGTCGCGGGCGAGCAGCGCCGCGATCATCCGGGAGGAGCCGGCGAGGAGAGCGAGCGCCTCCAGCAGGTCGGGCTCGGCGGGCGGGGCGCCGGCGGCATCGACGTACCGCTCGATCCCGGCGAGGGCGAGGTCCGGGTCCGGGGCGCGCCGGGCCGCGGCGACCACGGCGTCGATCCGGCCGGGGTGACGCTTCGAGAGCCGCGCGAGCCGCTCCGTCGAGGCGGGCGTCGGATCGGCGGGCTCGAGGCCGGGGATGACGTGCGAGGCGGACATGGGTCGGCAGCGAATCTAACGGCGGCGCGGGTCGCGGCCGCCGGGGATCAGGCCTCGTCCCCATCGTCGCCGGGGTCGGCCGGCGCGCCGCGCCCGGCGCGCGAGAGGCCGTGCTGCTTGATCTTCTTGTGCAGGTTCGTGCGCTCCACCCCGAGGGCCTGGGCCGCCTGGGTGATGTTCCAGTCGTGCTCCTCGAGCTTCTGCACGATGTAGTCGCGCTCCACGAGGTCGCGCAGGTCCTTGAGCGGCACCTCCCCGTAGCGGGAGAGGTCCGCCCCGCCGGCCGGCGGCGCCGGCGGCGCGCGGGGCCCCACGCCCTCCGGCACGTCGTCGGGGCCGATCCGGTCCCCGCTCATGATCGCCATGCGCTCGCAGACGTTCCGGAGCTCGCGGACGTTCCCGGGCCAGCGGTAGGCGCGCAGGCGGTCGTAGACCGCCGGGTCCACCGGCTTCGGGCGGAGCCCGTTCTCCCGGACGGCGAGCTGGAAGAAGCGCTCGGCGAGGAGCGCGACGTCGTCGAGGTGGTCGCGCAGGGGCGGGGGCCGGATGGGCACGACCGCCAGCCGGAAGTAGAGGTCCTCGCGGAAGTTGCCGTCCCGGACCTCCGCCTCGAGGTCCTTGTTGGTCGCGGCGACGATCCGCACGTCCACCTGGATCGCCTTCTCGCTCCCCACCCGCGTGATCTCCCCGGTCTGGAGCGCGCGCAGCACCTTGGCCTGGGCGGAGAGGCTCATGTCCCCGACCTCGTCGAGGAAGAGCGTCCCGCCGTTCGCCACCTCGAACTGGCCGCGGCGGCGCGCGGCGGCGCCGGAGAAGCTCCCCTTCTCGTGGCCGAAGAGCTCGGACTCGATGAGCTCGGAGGGGATGGCGGCGCAGTTCACCTTCACGAACGGCCCCGCGACCCGCTTCGACTGACGGTGGATCTCGGCGGCGATGAGCTCCTTGCCGGTGCCGGACTCGCCGACGAGGAGGACCCGGCCGGTGGAGGGCGCGACCTTCGCGATCTCCTCCCGGAGCTTGCTGCATGGCGGGGCTGTCGCCCGAGCATCTCGTCGTCGAACTTCCGCTCCCGGGCCGAGAGCGCGTCCACCTTCCGCGTCAGGGCCCGCCGCTCGAGGCCGTTGCGGACCGAGGCGAGGACGCGGTGCGAGCTCGAAGGGCTTCTCGAGGAAGTCGCAGGCGCCGCGCTTCATGGCGTCGACCGCCTCGGACAGGTCGGCGTGGCCGCTCATGACCACGACCGGCAGGTCGCGCCAGAGCTCCCGGGCCCTGTCGAGGAGGGCGAGCCCGTCCATCGCCGGCAGGCGGATGTCGAAGAGGGCGAGGTCCACCGGCTCGGCGCCGAGGACCTCGAGGGCCTTCTCGGCGCTCTCGGCGTCGAGCACCGCGAACCCCTCGGCCTCGAGCGTGCTGCGGAGCGAGCGGCGGATGTTGGCCTCGTCGTCGACGACGAGGATCGAGAGCTTCGTCCCGTCCATGGGCGGAGCATAGCCGCCGCCCGCCCGCCGCGGCTACCGGTCCGCCGGGCGCGAGAGCAGGACGAGGGAGCGCGCCTCGACGGGGACCGAGCCGCCCCCGGCCACGAGCTCGCGCTTCGAGTCGGTGGCGCCCCCGGTGTCGAGGAGGATCTCCCACTCGCGCCCCCAGGTCACGTCGGGCAGGACGTAGCGCACCGGCTCGTGCCAGGCGTTCAGCAGGACGAGCAGCGAGTCTCCCACGATCCGCTCGCCGCGCTCGTCCGGCGTGGCGATCGCGTCGCCGCCGAGCAGGAAGGCGACCGAGCGGGCGAACGGCTTCCGCCAGTCCTCGGGCGCCATCTCCGCGCCGTCGGGCCGGAACCAGGCGAGGTCCTTCACGGACGAGTCCCAGGGCTCCCGGCCGCGGAAGAATCGCCGCCGCTGCAGCACGGGCTGCTCGAGGCGGAGGCGCACGAGGCGGCGGCTGAAGCCGAGGAGGGCGCGGCGCCGGTCATCGAGGTTCCAGTCGAGCCAGGAGATCTCGTTGTCCTGGCAGTAGGCGTTGTTGTTGCCGCGCTGGGTTCGACCCATCTCGTCGCCCGCCGAGATCATCGGGATCCCCTGCGAGAGGAGGAGGGTCGAGAGGAGGTTGCGGACTTGCCGGTCGCGCAGGGCGATCACGGCGGGATCGTCGGTCTCCCCCTCCACCCCGCAGTTCCAGGAGTGGTTCTCGTCGGCGCCGTCGCGGTTCTCCTCGCCGTTCGCCTCGTTGTGCTTGCGCTCGTAGGAGACGAGGTCGCGCAGGGTGAAGCCGTCGTGCGCGGTGACGAAGTTCACCGACGCGTAGATCTTCCGGCCCGCCGCCTCGTAGAGGTCGGCCGAGCCGGTGAGCCGGTACCCCATCTCGCCGGCGAGGTTCTCGTCCCCCTTCCAGAACCGGCGGACCACGTCGCGGTACCGGCCGTTCCACTCCGACCACCGGACCGGGAAGTCGCCCACCCGGTAGCCGTCGGCGCCGAGGTCCCACGGCTCGGCGATGAGCTTCACCCGCTCGAGCACCGGGTCCTGGTGCGCGGCGGTGAGGAAGCGCGAGCGCTGGTCGAAGTGGCTGGGGTCGCGGCTGAGCTCGACGGCGAGGTCGAAGCGGAAGCCGTCGACGTGCATCTCCTCCACCCAGTAGCGCAGCGAGTCCATGACGAGCTTCAGCGCCTGGGGCTCGGTCGTGTCGAGGGAGTTCCCGCATCCGGTGGTGTCCAGGTAGAAGCGGGGCTGGTCCTCGACGAGGCGGTAGTAGGTCGGGTTGTCGAGCCCCTTGAGCGACAGGGTCGGGCCGAGGTGGTTCCCCTCCGCGGTGTGGTTGTAGACGACGTCGAGGATGACCTCGATGCCCGCGGCGTGGAGGGCCTTCACCATCTGGCGGAACTCGGTCACCTGCTCGCCGCGGCTCCCCCGCGCGTACCGCTGCTCCGGCGCGAAGAACCCCAGCGTGGAGTAGCCCCAGTAGTTCGTGAGCCCGCGCTCGCGCAGGAACAGGTCGTCCACGAACTCGTGGACGGGCAGGAGCTCCACCGCGGTGATCCCGAGCTTCACGAGGTGGTCGATCGCCGGAGGGGAGGCGAGGCCGAGGTAGGTGCCGCGCAGCTCCGGCGGCACCTCCGGGTGCCGGGCGGTGAAGCCCTTCACGTGCAGCTCGTAGACGACCGAGCGGTGCCAGGGGACCTCGGGGCGGCGGTCGCCGCTCCAGTCGAAGTGGTTCCCGACCACGACCGACCGCGGCACCGCAGGGGCGCTGTCGCGGTCGCAGCGGAGGAGGTCGCCCTCCGGGGCGCCGAGCGGGTATCCGAACACGGCGCCGCCGAAGTCGACGCGCCCCGAGATCGCCCGCGAGTACGGGTCGACGAGGAGCTTCGCCGGGTTGAACCGGAGCCCCGACTCGGGCTCGTAGGCTCCATGGGCGCGGAACCCGTAGAGGGTCCCCGGGCCGATGCCCGGGAGGTACGCGTGGAAGACGTGGCCGGTCCGCTCGTGGAGCGGTGCCCGCCGCACCTCGCGGGACGGGTCGGCCGGGTCGAAGAGGCAGAGCTCCACCCGCTCCGCGTGGCGCGCGAAGACCGCGAAGTTCGTTCCCGCGGCGTCCGCGGTCGCTCCCAGCGGGTAGGGGCGCCCGGGCCAGATGAGCTCGCCGTCCATACGGTTCCCCTTCGGTCGAAGGGCCACCCCAAACATGAGGACGGGGCGGGCGGGCGGCAGGGCGGGCCCCCCCCAGCCCCGCTCAGCGGGGCGAGCGCGCTCGCGAGAAGGAGATCCGGGGGAACGAGCCCCCTCCCCAGCCCCGCTCCGCGGGGCGAAGGAGATCCGGGGACAAGCCCCCTCCCCAGCCCCGCTCCGCGGGGCGAAGGAGATCCGGGGACGAGCCCCCTCCCCAGCCCCGCTCCGCGGGGCGAAGGAGATCCGGGGACAAGCCCAGCGCGGCCGCGCGTGGATATTTTCACCTGCCGCGCCGCGCGGCCCGTGGGTCGGCCGATCCCGGGGCTGGCACGGTCCCCTGGCCCGGCGCACGTTTTCGCACGTGGGCGCCCGGCGCCCGCACGCCGGTTCACGGGACGCACAGGTCCCCGGGGGCGCGCATGGGCGGACGGGGATTCTCACAGGAGCGGGGCGGCGGGGGGCTGTCGCCGCGAGCGGCGAGCTCGTCCTCGTGGTGGGAGGCGCCGGGTTCGTCGGCTCGAACCTGGCGCACCGGCTCCTCTCCTCCGGGGCCCGCGTCCGGATCCTCGACAACCTCTCCCGGCCGGGCGTCGACCGGAACCTCGCCTGGCTCGCCGCGACCCACGGCGGCCTCCTCGAGCCGCTCCTCGGCGACGTGCGCGACCCGGCGGCGGTGGCGCGAGCCGTGCGGGGCGCCTCGGCCATCTTCCACTGCGCGGCGCAGGTGGCGGTCACGACCTCGCTCGTCGACCCCATCCTCGACTTCGAGGTGAACGCCCGCGGCACGCTCGAGCTCCTCGAGGCGGCGCGGCGCGAGGACCCGCCGCCCTTCCTCCTCTTCACCTCCACGAACAAGGTGTACGGCGCGCTCGACGACGTCGGGCTCGTCGATCTCGGCGGCCGCTATGTTCCGGTGGACCCGGCGCTCCGGCGCGGCATCTCCGAGGCGCGCGGCCTCGCCTTCCACTCGCCCCACGGCTGCTCGAAGGGCGCGGCGGAGCAGTACGTCCTCGACTGGGCGCACACCTACCGCGTGCCGGCCACGGTCTTCCGGATGAGCTGCATCTACGGCCCGCGCCAGCTCGGGACCGAGGACCAGGGGTGGGTCGCGCACTTCCTCATCCAGGCGCTGAACGGGCGCCCCCTCGCCATCTACGGCGACGGCAAGCAGGTCCGCGACGTCCTCTTCGTCGACGACCTCGTGGACGCGTTCCTCCTCGCGCGGGAGCGGCCCCGCGAGGTGGCGGGGCGCGCCTTCAACATGGGCGGCGGCCCGTCGAACACGACGAGCCTCCTCGAGCTGCTCGAGCTCGTCGAGGAGCTCGGGGGCGTGCGGCCGCGGGTGACCTTCGAGGACTGGCGGGTGGCGGATCAGCGCTGGTACGTGTCCGACCCGCGGAGGTTCGCGGCGCTCACCGGCTGGGAGCCGCGCACCGGCGTCCGCCGGGGGGTGGCG
The DNA here is from genome assembly GCA_963739565.1 of uncultured delta proteobacterium. Taxonomy (GTDB): domain Bacteria; phylum Myxococcota; class Myxococcia; order Myxococcales; family Anaeromyxobacteraceae; genus Anaeromyxobacter. The sequence continues at coordinate 215,176 of CAVUBF010000006.1, forward strand.
CGCCTCCACGCGTGGCTGCGCGAGCAGCTCGTGCCGCGGGCGGCGGCCGCGGCGGAGCTCGCGCCGTGAGCAGGGCTCGCATGCGCGCGGCGGTGCTCGCCGCGCCCCGGCGGCTCGAGATCGAGCTCGTCGAGCGGCCCGCGCCCGGGCCGGGCGAGGTGCTGGTCCGCCTCGAGGGCTGCGGCGTCTGCGGCTCGAACCTCGTCCCGTGGCAGGGGCGGGAGTGGGTCCGCTATCCCTTCTCCCCCGGCGCCCCCGGGCACGAGGGCTGGGGCGAGGTCATCGCTCTCGGCGAGGGGGCGGAGGGGCTCGCCGAGGGGGACCGGGTGGCGCTCCTCTCCGGCGCCGCCTTCGCCGAGTTCGACGTCGCCCCGGCGGCGTCGGCCGTCCGGATCCCCGCGGGCGTCGCGGGGCCGCTCCCCGGCGAGGCGCTCGGTTGCGGGATGAACGTGTTTCGCCGGAGCGGCATCCGCGCCGGCGACCGGGTCGCGGTGGTGGGGGCGGGGTTCCTCGGGCTCGTGGTGCTGCGCCTCGCGGTCCTCGCCGGCGCCCACGCCGTCGCGGTCTCGCGGCGCGAGACGGCGCTCCGGCGGGCCCGCGAGATGGGCGCGCTCGACGTCGTGCCGCTGCGCGACCGCCGCGGGACCGCCGAGGCGACGCGCGCCGCCGCCGGAGGGCCCCTCGACGTGGTGGTCGAGGCGGTGGGGACGCAGGGCGCCCTCGATCTCGCGAGCGCGCTCCCGCGCGAGGGCGGCCGCCTCGTCATCGCCGGGTTCCACCAGGACGGGCTGCGCACCGTGGACCTGTGCGGCTGGAACTGGCGCGCGCTCGAGATCGTGAACGCCCACGAGCGGGACCCGAGGGTCCGGCGCGAGGGGCTCGCGCTCGCGATGGCCGCGGTCGCGGACGGCGCCCTCGACGTCTCGGCGCTCCTCGCGACCTACCCCCTCGAGCGGATCGGCTCGGCGTTCCAGGCGCTCGAGGAGCGCCCGGACGGCTTCGTGAAGGCGCTGGTGACCCCGTGATCGCGTCATCCCCCCGGTGAGGGTGCTCCTCGTCGCGGACGCGGTGGGCGGCGTGTTCACGCACGCCGTGGAGCTCGCGCGCGCCCTCGTCGCGGCCCGCGTCGAGGTGGTCCTCGCGACGGAGGGGGCGGAGCTGACGACGGACCGGCGCCGCGCGATCGCATCGCTCCCCGAGGTCGTCCACGAGGGTCGGCCGTACCGGCTCGAGTGGATGCCGGACCCCTGGGACGACGTCGCCGCCTCGGGGCGGTGGCTCCTCGCCCTCGAGGCGCGGGTTCACCCCGACGTGGTCCACACCTGCGAGCTCGCCCACGGCGCGCTCCCGTTCCGGGCGCCGAAGCTCGTCGCGGGCCACTCCTGCGTCGTGTCCTGGTACGAGGCGGTGCGGGGCGCGCCCACGCCGCCGGACTGGGACCGGTACCGGACCGTCGTCCGGGCCGGGCTGCGGGGCGCCGGGGTCGTGGTGGCGCCCACGGCCTGGATGGCCCGCGCCCTCGTCCGCCACCACGCCCCCATCCCGGCGCCGGTGGTCGTGCCGAACGGGCGCGACCCCTCCCGCTTCTGGCCGGGGCCGAAGGAGGAGCTCGTCCTCGCGGCCGGGCGGGCGTGGGATGAGGCGAAGAACGTCGCCGCCCTGATCCGCGTCGCGCCGCGGCTGCCGTGGCCGGTCCTGGTCGCCGGGGACGCCGCGCCGCCGGGCGTGACCGAGCCCGCGATGCCGGCGGCGTCCGACCCGGGGCGCCGGGCGCGGCCCGGGGGCACCCCGACGTTCCTCGGCCGGCTGCCGGAGGAGGAGCTCGCGCGGTGGCTCTCGCGCGCCGCGATCTTCGCGCACCCGGCCCGGTACGAGCCGTTCGGCCTCGCCGTGCTCGAGGCGGCGCTCTCCGGCTGCGCCCTCGTCCTCGGCGACCTCGAGAGCCTGCGCGAGACCTGGGACGGTGTCGCCGTCTTCGTGCCGTGCTGGGACGACGACGCCCTCGCCGACGCCGTCACGGCCCTGGTCCGCGACGAGGAGCGGCGCCGCGGCCTCGCCGCCGCCGCCCGCGAGCGCGGCCTCGCCCTGACGCCGCAGCGGATGGCGGCGGGGTACCGGGCCCTCTACGGCGCCCTCGCCCGCGGGAGGTCGCCGTCCGCGGTCACCGGAGCGCCGGGAGGCGCCGCGTGAAGGTCGTCCTCTTCGTGCACTCGCTCCGGTCCTGCTGGAACCACGGCAACGCCCACTTCGTCCGCGGCGTCGCCTCGGAGCTCGTGCACCGTGGTCACGAGGTGGTCGCCTGGGAGCCCGCGGGATCCTGGAGCGCCGAGAACCTCGCCCGGGATCACGGGGCCGCCGCCCTCGACGCGTGGCGCGCCGCTTACCCAGAGCTCGCCGGCGCCGTCCGCGTCTACGATCCCCGCGCCCTCGACCTCGGCGAGGCGCTCGACGGGGCCGACGTCGCCCTCGTGCACGAGTGGAACGAGCCCGCCCTCGTCGCGGCGCTGGGGGCCGAGCGGGCGCGACGGCCGGGGCTCCGGCTGCTCTTCCACGACACCCACCACCGCGCCGCCACCCGGCCCGAGGAGATGGCCCGCTTCGACCTGTCGCGCTACGACGCGGTCCTCGCCTTCGGCGCGGTGGTCCGCGATCTCTACCTCGCCCGGCGCTGGGCGCGCCTCGCCTTCGTCTGGCACGAGGCGGCCGACGTCCGGCGGTTCCGGCCGCTCCTCGCCGCGCCGGCCGCGGACCTCGTCTTCGTCGGCAACTGGGGTGACGAGGAGCGCAGCGAGGAGCTGCGGGAGTTCTTGCTCGCGCCGGTCCGCGAGCTCGGCCTCTCCGCGCGCATCTTCGGCGTCCGGTACCCGCCGCACGCCCGCGCGGCGCTCCACGTCGCGGGGGTGAGCTACGGCGGGTGGCTCCCGAACCACGAGGCGCCGCGCGCCCTCGCGGCGCACCGCGCGACCGTCCACGTCCCGCGCCGCCCCTACGCCCGCGCGCTGCCGGGGATCCCGACCATCCGGCCGTTCGAGGCGCTCGCCACCGGGACGCCGCTCCTCTGCGCGCCATGGGACGACGCCGAGGGGCTCTTCCGCCGCGGCAAGGACCACCTCGTCGCCCGGGACGGCGTCCAGATGCGAGCGTACCTTCGCGCCGTGCTGGCCGAGCCCGGCCTCGCGCGCTCCCTCGCGGACGAGGGGCTCGCGACGATCCGGGCGCGCCACACCTGCGCCCACCGGGTCGACGAGCTCCTCGACGCGCTGCGCCGGATCGGCTAGGCCGCGACCCCGACCCCGACCCCGACCCCGACCGCGACCCCGACCCCGACCGCGACCCCGACCTCGACCCCGACCGCGACCCCGACCGCGACCCCGACCGCGACCCCGACCGCGACCCCGATCCGTTCGTCCTGTACGACCGCGACCCAACGCCTCCCTTCCCGCCGGCGCGCTAGCCGTCCTGCACGGCGCACGCCCGCCCGGGCGCGCGGGGATCGCCTCGCCGGTGGCGCTCCCGGTCGGGGGGCAACGGGAATGGTACCGGCGCGCCGGCGCGTTTCCGCCGCGATGCCCACGACCTTTCCGGCCCGGCGCGCGCTCCTGTGGCATGCGACCGAGCTCCTGCGCCCCGCCCGCGCGAAGCAGACGCGCGGGCTCCTCCCCATGGCGGCCTGACGGTGTCCGGGCTCCGCGCCCTCCGGCGCGCCGCCGCCGCGACGCTCGTCCTCGCCCTCGTCGCGTGCGGGGCGGGCGCGTCCGTCGCCCCGGCGCCCGCCGCCGCGGTCGTGAACCGGCCCTTCGAGAATCGACGTGCCCCCCGGCGCGGTCGGCCCGCGGGGGCTCGAGGTCCGCGCCGAGATCGTCGCCCCGTCAGGCGCGCGCGTGACCGTCCCCGGGTTCTCGCGCGGTGGCTCGGTCGCGGCGCGCTTCCGGCCGCGCGAGGCCGGCCGCCACGCCTGGCGCTTCCTCGCCGGCGACGGCACCGTGGACCGCGAGGTCGCCCGCGGCGAGGTGCGCGCCGAGGACCTCGGAGCGCCCGGCGGCATCCGCGCCCGCGGCGGCGCCCTGGTCGACGAGGGCGGCCGGACCTTCCGTCCCCTCGGGGGGAACCGGTTCAACATCTACGACCCGACCTGGTCCGACGGGCTCTCGGTGGAGGCCTACGTCGCGCGCATGGCCGCCGACGGCATGAACGCGCTCCGCATCTTCGTCATGACCGCCTGCGGCGGCCCCGCCGCGCCCGGCCCGGGCTGCCTCGAGCCGGAGCTCGGCCGGTTCGACGAGGCCGCCGCGGCCCGCTACGACGCGGTGTTCGCCGCCGCGGAGCGCCACGGCGTGAAGGTGGTCCTCTCGATCTTCGCCATCGGGTTCACGCCCGGCGACGCGTGGAAGGGCTGGGAGGCGAACCCGTACTCCGCCGCCCGCGGCGGCCCGGCGCCTTCGCCCCGCGACTTCTTCGTCAATCCCGTCGCCCGCGAGGCGGAGCTGCGCCGGCTTCGCTACGTCGTCGCGCGCTGGGGGGCCTCGCCCGCGCTCCTCGCGGTGGATCTCCTGAACGAGCCCGAGTGGGACGGGGCGATTCCGGAGTCGGCCTGGATCCCCTGGGCTCGCGCGCTCGCCCGGGCCTGGCGCGAGCTCGACCCCTACGATCACCCGGTGACGGTCGGATCGCTGGGGCTGCACTGGGACGTGGAGCGCGACGAGCGGCCCTGGTGGGAGGGGGAGGGGTGCGACCTCGTGCAGTGGCACCGCTATGGCCCCGACGTCTACGACGTGCATGCCCTCGCCCGGACCCTGGTCGCCACCGTCCGCGACACCGCGAGGTACGGCAAGCCCGTCCTCCTCGGCGAGTTCGGCTGGGGCGGCGACCCGGCGCCGGCGTACGATCACACCCACGTCGGGATCTGGGCGGCGACCTTCGCCGGCGCGGGCGTGCTCGCCCACTCGGCCCCGCCCATCACCCTCGACTCCGACGCGCCGATGACCCCGGCGCGGGCGCGGCACTTCCGCGCGCTCGCGGGCTTCCTGCGGCGCGCCGAGGCGGGCGGGGCAATCGCCCCCGCACCCGACCCGGCCGTCTCGGTCCCCGGCGCGCGCGCCCTCTCCCTCGCCGGCGAGGAGGCCGTGGCGGTCTGGGTGCACGGGCCCGCGGTGGGCTACGGCGACGCCGTCCGCGGCGCGCGGGTCCGGCTCGCCAGCCTCGGAGCCGGCCCGTGGACGGTGACGTGGGTGAACGACGTCACCGGGCTGGACGTCGCGCGGGGCGAGCTCGTCGCGCGCGGCGGCGGCCCGGTCACGCTCGAGGCGCCGCCGTTCGTCCGCCACGTCGCGCTGCTGCTCCGGCGCCCGCATCCCGCCGCCCCGGCGGAGGCCCCGATCAACGTGCAGCTGCCGCCAGGAACACCCGCCGGAAGCTGACGTCGAGCCGGCCGTCCGGGCCGGCGCGCCGCGCGAGGTGGGCGCGGACGACGGCGCGGACCCGGTCGGCGTAGCCCGGCGGCGGCGTCGTCGGGTAGTAGGGCCCGAGGTACCCCGCCTCCGCGCCGGAGCCGAAGATGGTCATCGCCCCGTCCACGGTCTCTCTGGTCGAGAGCGTGTCGAGCCGCGCGAGCGAGACCTCGAAGCCCGCCGCGGCGAGGAGCATCGCGTACTCCTCCGCCGTCTCGAGCCAAATCCACGGCGAGCGCCAGGCGGCGAAGACGTCGCGGGTCGCGGGGTCCCGCGCGACGTCGACCATCGCGTCGACGAACTCCGGCGCGTAGCGCGCCGTGGCGGGGGCCTGGAGGACGGTGCGCCCCCCGGGCCGGAGCGCCCGGCGGAAGCCGGCGAGGGCGCGGGCGGGGTCGCGGAACCACTGGAGCGCGGAGTTGGAGACGACGAGGTCGAACTCCGCCTCGAAGGGGAGGTCCTCGGCGGCGAGCCGGACGAGCTCGACCCCGGGCGGCGCGAGCCGCCGCGCCTCCTCGATCATGCGCGGCGAGGGATCGACGCCGGCGACGCGGCCGCGCGTGGCGGCGCGGAGCCGGGCGAGGAGCGCCCCGGTCCCGCACCCCACGTCGAGCACGTCCTCGGCCGCGCCGACGCGGGCGAGGTCGAGGAGCCGGTCGGCCGCTCCGCGCTGGGCCACCGAGTCCCGCGCGTACCGCGCCGCGATCTCCTCGAAGCTCATGGGGGGAGTCGTTTACCACGGGGGCCACTCGCTACAGCGGCGTCGGCTTCCCGGGCTCGAGCACGAGCACGCGCGCGCGCCCCTTCAGCGCGGTCTCGAGCTCCTTCGGCGTCCCCGCCAGCGCCGGGGACGTGCCGTAGTGCATCGGGATGACGGTCTTCGCCTTCACGTACGACGCCGCGAGCGCCGCGCCCGGCGGGGTCCATCGTGAAGTGGCCGCCGATGCAGGCGAGGAGGTAGTCGGGCGCGCCCCAGCGCTCGGGGATCTGCTTCATGTCGAGGGTCACGTCGGTGTCGCCCGTGTGGTAGAGCGACGGGCCGCCCTTCACCTTGATGAGGAAGCCCACCGGGTTCCCGCCGCCGAGGTGCGGCGTTCCCGTCGGCGAAGTCCGAGGAGTGGACCGCCGGCACGATCGTCACGGTCACGTCGCCGAGCGGGAGCACGCCGCCGACGTTCCCCACGGTCTCGGTCGTCGCCTGCTTCTCGGGGAGCCCGGCGCGGACGAGCGCCTTTCCGAGGTCGCTCGTCGCGACGAGCTTCGCACCGGTGCGCTGGGCGAGGGCGATCGCCTCGCCGACGTGATCGGAGTGGCCGTGGGTGACGAGGACGTAGTCGAGCTTCTCGAGCTTCGCGCCCGCTTCCTTGTCCGGAGACTTCGGGTTCGCGAACCAGGGATCGATGGCGAGGACGGTGCCGCCCGGCGTGCGCAGGACGAACGCGGACTGGCCGTACCAGGTGAGCTCGGTGCGGGCCGCGCCGGCGGCCGGAGGCGCGGCGGCCGCTTCGGCGGGCAGGACGGCGAGCGCCGCGGCGGCGAGCGCGGCCATGACGGTTCGTGATGCCATCTCGGGAGCTCCTGTAGGAATTCGGGTCGAGCGGGCGATCTAGCGAGCCCGCCGCGGGCCGCGCGCTCCCTCACGGGGCGTCGAGAGCCCGCCACCGCGGCCGCCCTGCGCCCTCGCGGGCGGGCGATCCCGTAGCCGTTACCGCTGGTGACCCGTCGAAACTACAGCATTCGCACGACTCGCCCGCGGCGCACGCGCGGTTTCCGGCCCTGCGGTGGGGAATCCCGGTCCGGCATGCCCATTGCTGGGCGGGACGATGCCGTCGCAGTTGAAACCCCGACCCGGAGGAACGATGAATCGCACGACCGGCGCCAGCAGCACCCTCGATCAGTACCTCAGGGAGATCAACCGGGTGGCGCTCCTCACGGTGGAGGAGGAGCGGCGCCTCGCACGCGAGTTCAGGGATCAGGGAGACAAGCGTGCCGGCCACCGGCTGGTCGAGGCGAACCTCCGGTTCGTCGTGAAGGTGGCGTTCGAGTACCGGTCCTACGGCCTGCGCATGGCCGACCTCATCCAGGAGGGCAACATCGGCCTCATGAAGGCGGTCCAGAAGTTCGACCCCGACAAGGAGATCCGGCTCATCTCCTACGCGGTCTGGTGGATCCGCGCGTACATCCAGAACCACATCCTCAAGTCCTGGTCGCTCGTGAAGATCGGGACCACCCAGGCCCAGCGGAAGCTCTTCTTCTCGCTCGCCCGCACCCGCCACGAGATTCGAGCGGCTCTCGCCGGGCGCCGGGCTCGACAAGGAGGGGATCGACGTCAACCTCGTCGCGAAGAAGCTCCGCGTCCGCCCGTCCGACGTGGTCGAGATGCAGCAGCGGATGGAGGGGCGCGACCTCTCCCTCGACGCGCCGGTCGCGGACGGCACCTCCACCCACCTCGAGTTCACTCCCGCCGACGGCGAGCCGCAGGACGAGGAGCTCGCGCAGGCGGAGGAGGGCGCGCTCGTCTCCAGGCGCGTCTCCGAGGCGATGGCGCGCCTCGATCCGCGGGAGCGGCACATCGTCGAGGCCCGGATCATGGGCGAGGGCAAGGAGACGCTGCGCGATCTCGGGCAGCACTTCGGCTTCTCGCGCGAGCGCGCCCGGCAGCTCGAGATCCGCGCCCTCGAGAAGCTGCGCCGCGAGCTGCAGCCCCTCGCCGACGAGGTGGGCTGGCCGGTGTCCGCGCCGGCGGACACGGATCTGTAGCAAGGTCGGTTGGCCAGGGCGCCGGAGGCGCCCTCTCCGAGCGCTACTTTCGGTGAATCGCGAAAGGTGAGAACGCCTGCTGGATCGACATCAGCTCGATCAGGTTGACGTTCACGTGGGCAGGGAGCGAGACGATCCAGAGGATCGCCTCCGCCACGTCGTTCGCGCCGAGCGGCCGCACGCCCTCGTAGACCTTCGACGCCTTCGCCGCGTCGCCGGAGAACCGGACGAGGGAGAACTCGGTCTCGGCCATCCCGGGCTCGACGCAGGTCGCGCGGACCGCGGTGCCGAGCAGGTCCGATTGCAGGTTGAGCGTGAACTGGTGCACGAAGGCCTTGGTGGCGCCGTAGACGTTGCCGCCCGGGTAGGGGTAGCTCGCCGCGACCGAACCGACGTTCACGACGTGGCCCCGGTTGCGCTGGACCATCCCCGGAAGGACGAGCCGGGTCATGGTGACGAGCCCCTTGCAGTTCGTGGCGATCATCGTGTCCCACTCGTCGAGGGACGCGCGCTGCGCCGGCTCGAGGCCGAGGGCGAGCCCCGCGTTGTTCACGAGCACGTCGATCCCCGCGAGCGCCGCCGGCAGGCCGGCGATGGCCTTCTCCACGGCCGCCCGGTCCTGGACGTCGAGCACGAGCGGGTGGATGGCGTCCTTCCCGAGCCGGGCCGCCAGAGCGTCGAGCCGCTCCTTGCGCCGGCCCGTCGCGATGACCCGCGCCCCGGCCCGGACGAACGCCTCGGCGCAGGCCTCCCCGAAGCCCGACGAGGCGCCGGTCACGAGCGCCACCTTCCCTGCGAGATGGGTGTGCATGTCGCGGATGGTAGCCCGGGGCGCGGCGGCAGGACCACGGGGAACGACGCGCGGCCCCCAGGCGCGGCGGGGCTACCGCGCCTTCGCGTGGAACCGCAGGCCGACGAGCGCCGAAGCCTGGTAGATGCCCGGGAGGGCGGCGCCGCCCTCCACCTCGAGGAAGAAGGCGGTCACCCAGCGGTTCCGGGTGAAGCGGCCGAAGTAACTTCGAGCGAAGCGGCAGGAGCGCGGGGAACGACGCGCCGCTTCGGCGCTCGACGGGCGCGACTTCGCCCCGTCGCCATGGTCTCATCGGCCCTCGGGAGGAGCGATGGCGGACGGCACGCAGGTCGGGGACTTCGTCGAGGTAGGGGCGTTCACGCTCCTCGCGGACGCGCGGGCGGTCGAGGCGCTCCTCGAGGCGGAGGGGCTCGTCGTTTACGTCCAGGGGGCCGACGCCGTCGGCGCGATGCCCCACATGTCGAACGCGCTCGGCGGCGTCCGCGTGTACGTGCCGGCGGCCGACGCGGACCGCGCGAAGGAGATCCTGGCTGCCGGAGGCGGGGAGCCCGAGTCGGCGGCGGACGCCGCTGCGCTCGACGGCGACGACGCGACGGAGGGGCCGCGCGAGGGCGCGGCGCGGCGGGCGTTCTTCGCGGCGTTCCTCGGCCTCGTCTTCATCCCCGGGGTGCTCCACCTCATCTCCCTGTGGCAGCTCGCCGTGTACGCCAGGACGCCGGGGCCGGTGAGCCGCCGTGGCCGCCGGCGCGCCGTGCTGGCCGCCGTCGTGGACGTCGCGGCGCTGGCCGGGATCGTGGCGGTCGTCGTCGCGATGCGCCGGAGCTGACGCCGAGGTCGGTTGATTCGAGTGAGTTCGAGGTGCGGCCCGCGTCGTAGACCGCGACGGGCTCGGAGCACCGCCCACCCTTCGGCCGCGTATAGCGATTCATGAGGGCGTCCCCGTAAAGCTGGCGCGCGGCGACGTCCTGGTGCGGGCGGCAAAGGAGCCGGCACTCGTCGATCGTGGTGCCCGCGCCGAGCGCGAAGCCGTCGATGTGATCGAGCTCCACCTGATACGTGGAGCCGCAGACTCCGCCGCCCTCGAGCGGCCACGAGCAGCACCCGCGGTCGCGCTTCCAGACCCCGCGCCAGACCTCGGCGGGGACGTGGCGGCTCCGCTTCGGGGCGGAGGCGGTGTGGCGGGGGTTGCCGCGGCTGCTTCGGAGCCTTCGCACGCGGCTTCGCGCCGATCCCGCGGCGCTTCGCGTGGCGCTGGAGGATGAGGTCGAGGCCGATCTCGAGGATCTCCTCCTCCGACGCGCCCGGGTGCGAGTGCGAGAGGGCGTCGCGGGCGGCGGCGAGCTTGTCGAGGAGGCGGCGGGAGACCGTCATGCTCACGCGGGCGCGCTCCGCGTCGAGCGGCTTCACGGCCGGACGGTCGAGGGCGGACACGTGCGGCCTGGCAGCGGCGACCCGACGGATGCCGCCGCCTTCGCTCCGTCCGCCGCGGGCAGTTTCGGGCGCCCGAAGTGCGAGCGACCCGGACGGGCCGGCCGGCGCCTCGGGACGGTCGCTCGAAGTCGTCGCGACCGCGGCGACGGCCCGCACCGGCCTCACGAGGAAGTCGCGCCGGGGAGCGTTCTCGACCGGGCGGATGGACGCGGCGACGAAGGCGGCGTCGCGGCTCGAGAGGCCGAAGAACCGGGGGAGGACCTCGGCCGCGTTCTCGGGCGTGATGACCTTCGCGAGCTCGACGACGGACGAAAGGCATAGCCGACCTTGCCGGAGCGCCGCCTCGATCTCGGGGTACTTCTGGACCAGCTCCGCCGCAGTCTTCCGGTACTGCGCCGCGCCGGCCGAGAGCCCGAGCTCCCGGCGGAGGAACGAGAAGAGGCTGGCGTGCCCGAGCTCCATCCACCTCCGCTCCCGGTCGAAGACCGCGAGGGCGACGAGGAACTCCGCGAGCGCGTGGTGCTCGCGGCGGAGGAGGTCGGCGAGGCGGGTGGTCTCTTCGCGGGCGGTCGTCATGCACGTAGAGTCGCATGCGTTCTCGGGGCCTCCTGGAACGCGCGCATTCCCGTCCTGGCGCGAGATCCCGAGCGCCCCTCGCGCACCCCTCGCGCAACTCCGCGACGCCCACGGCGCGGCCGCGGGCGCGTCCTGAAGGCGCTTCCCGGCGGTCTCTCCGCACCGGAGCGTCGACCCACCGAGAACCGGTCAAGCTCCCAGTTGGGGCGCAGTCACCTACCGTGAACTCCGCTTCACGGCAGCGGCAGCACGCGGTCGGCGCGACACCCCGGACGACGGGTCGGCCGATCTCACCGGAACGTTTCCCTCGCGCGGCGCCGCCCCGCCCGCCACCGCCGTCGATGCCCCGAACCCCGCCTCCTCGTCGGAACCGTCCCCCCGGTCCCGCAGCGAAGACCGCCCCGTCGGCAAAAGCTTCGGGCCGTCTCGACCTCGCGCAGCGACGGACGATCGATTCACGGACGCATAGGAGGCAATGGTGGTCCCATCGACCACCCCCTGATCGCGCCCCGCGATTGAATCAACGGGTCCGGTGTGAGGCGCCCGCCGCTCGCCCCGTCATCCCTCCCGCAGCGGGAGCACCACCGAGAACGACGCGCCGGCCCCGGGCCGGTCGCCCACCTGGATCTCGCCGCCGTGCTGCAGGACGATCTTCTTCACGATGGCGAGGCCGAGGCCGGTCCCCGTCCCCTTGGTCGTGAAGTACGGGTCGAAGATCCGCTCGCGCACGTCCCGCTCGATCCCGGGCCCCTCGTCGGCGACGGTGAGGACCGCCCGGTCGCGGGTGCGCGACACGCCGAGGTGGATCGCGGGCGCGGGCGGGGAGCGCGGCGTCGATGGCGTTCGCGCAGAGGTTCGTCAGCACGCGGCGCATGAGGGTCCGGTCGAGCGCCACCGGGCAGCGCGGGGCCGCCCGCACCACCTCGACCTCCGCCTTCTCGGAGATCTGCGGGCTCGTCCGGACGAAGTCCTCGACGAACTCGCCGAGCTCGGCGGGCTGCGGCGCGGACCTCGGGGAGCTTGGCGAACGCCGAGAACTCCTCGACCAGGCGCTGGAGGGTCCCGATCTCGTCGCGGACGATCTCCCGCGGCGTCCCGCACCGCCTTGCCCAGCGCGGGGTCGACGTCCTTCGCCGGGGAGCGGCCGTACGAGAGCCTCGAGCTGCTGGAACGCGAGCTTCATCGGGCGTGAGCGGGTTCTTGATCTCGTGGGCGAGGCGGCGCGCCACGTCCTGCCATCCGGAGATCTTCTCGAGGTAGACGATCCGGTCGCGGCTCTCCCGCACCTCGCGCACCATGGCGTTGAAGGCCCGCGCGAGCCCCGCCACCTCGTCGGAGGAGCGGCCCGGGTCCACCTGCACGGCGAGGTCGCCCGCCGCGAGCCGCCGGGTCGCGACGACGAGCTCCGAGACGCGCCGGGTGGTCCGCCGCGCGATGAGCACGCCGAGGGCGGCCGCGACGAGCGCGGCGAGGACGAGGAGCGCCCCGAAGGACCGCAGCAGGGTGCTCCGGATCTCGCCGCCGAGCTTCTCGAAGTCGCGCGAGCGCTCGCCCACCACCCGCGCCTCGTCGAGCTCCGCGAAGAGCCGCGCCTCGATGGCGAAGGTGCACTCGAGGACGCCGCCGCCCGGGAGCGCCACCCGCGCGGGCGCGTCGCGCCACTCGCCCTCCGCCTCCGGAGTGTCGCTCTCCGCCTCGGCGATCACCTTGCCGCCCGGGGCGATCCACGCCGCGCGTCGCAGGCGTGGCGTCTCGCGGACCGCCTCGGCGAGGTAGCGGGCCGCGCGGGAGCGCTCCCGCGGCAGCCCCCGCGCGACCGCCCGGGCCTGCTCGGCGTAGAGCTGCTTCCGGGACCGGAAGATCTCGAGGTAGAGCCCGGGGATCGACTCGAGCCGGTCCACCACGCGCGGGTCGAGGCCGAAGGCGAGGGCGTGCTCGGTGAGGCGGCCCGCCTGGTAGACCGCGAAGGCGAGGGGCGCGGTCGCGGCGAACACGAGCGCGAGCGCGATGGTGAGCTCGAACCGCGAGATCCGCAGGCGCCCGGCGGCGCGGCGGAGCCGGCCCGGGGCCCGGCTCGGCGCGGGCCCCGTCACTTTGCCTGGACCTCGCCGCGGCCGAGGGCGCGCGAGCGGAAGACGTGGACGTCGGAGCCCGGGGCGGGCTCGCGGAGCAGGAAGCTCGCCATCGCCCCGAGGACGGAGCGCGAGCCGCCGCCGCGCGACCCGGCGGCGGGGTTCGCGATGAACTCCCGGGTCCGCAGGAGCTGCTCCTTGGAGACCGGGTTCACCTCGACGCGGACCTCGACGACGAACGGGTGCTCGGGCAGCAGCGCCATCGGCCCGAGGTCGAGATCGCGCTCCTCCGCGAGGAACGCCCGCAGCGCGCGGAAGTCCCGCAGCACGAGCCGCACGCCCTGGGGCGAGCGCGGGTCCTTCACCGTCACGACGTAGGTCTCCTCCCAGACGTCGAAGAGGATGTCGATGATGCGCCCGTAGACGACCGCCGGCGGGCCGCCGTCGGTGGGGAGCACCGCGAGCCAGACCGCGACCACGTTGGTGAGGCCGTTGCCGAGCTCGCGCTCGGAGGCGGCGGCGAACGCCGGGGCCACGTCGACGGTCGCGACGAGCCGCCCGGCCTTCGACGCGAGCGCCACCGGGAGCGGCGCCGGGGCCGCGGCGGCGGGGGCCACGAGGGCGAGCGCCGTCAGGGCGGCGAGGCGGCGGAGGCCGGGCCCGGTCACTGGAACAGGTCCACGAGGTAGCCGGCGGAGAGGTTGAAGACGCCGACCGGGGTGTCGAACCGGAGCGCGACGTCGGCCGAGCAGCGGCGTCCGCGAGTAGGGGGTGCGGACGCCGCCGAGGGTGGCGGTGGAGTAGACGACCCGGGCTCCGAGGGCGAGGTAGCCGCGCCTGAAGAAGCCGCCCGTCGACCAGAGCGGCGCGCCGTACTCGAGGCCGCCCATCGACAGGAAGGCGTCGTAGCGCGAGTCGGTCGAGAAGTTGAGCTCGAGGGCGCGGCCGACCGCCGGGCCGAGGGCGAAGTAGGACCAGTCCGCCGCGTAGAACCGATCGAAGAACGGCGCGCTGCCCTGGGCGGCGCCGACCGCCCCCTGGAAGCGGAGGTGGCCGAGGAGCGAGAACGCCGACTCCACCTGCACGAGGTAGCGGCTGTACTCGTAGTCGCCGCCGAGGAGCCGCGATCCGAAGGTCACCTGCACGACCGAGCGCATCCCCTCCCGCGGGAAGAAGAAGTCGTCCCGGGTGTCCATCTCGTAGGTCCCGACGAGGGCCGAGACGCGCGAGCTGCCGAGCAGGATCGGCGGCTCCATCCCCGTGACGGTGGAGGGCGTCCCGAGCTCCTCGGCGTGGACCCCCTCGTAGCGCCAGGAGACCGCGAGCCGCTCGAAGGGGCCCGGCCGCGTCCCGACCGTCACCTCGCCCATGAGCCGCTGGTACCTCACCCGCGGCGCCGCGCCGTAGTCGCTCCGGAAGGGCTTGCACTCCGGGTCGCCGCAGGCGAACTCCTCGCCGTGCACGACGAGGGCGGTGGCGCCGAGGACGAGCCCGTGGCGGAACCCCGGGGCCCGGACGTCCGGCGCGAAGAAGGAGAGGCGCGCGGCGAAGCGATCCGGGTCCGAAGGCCGGTCCTTGCGGGGCGCCGCCGTAGACGAAGGCGCCGGAGAGGCCGAGGCCGCGGCCGAGGAAGTTCTGCTGCGAGAGCCCGACCCCGCCGTAGAGCCCCGCCGGCGGGGTGTAGCCGAGGATGAGGTCGGTGAAGATGAGGGTGTTCCGCTCGGCGACGTCGAACACGAGCACGACGAGGCCGCGCTCCGAGCCGCGCTCGACGCGCGTCTCGACCCGGGAGAACCAGCCGAGCTGCAGGAGGCGGAGCCGCGAGAGGAGCACGCGCTCCTCATCGAGGAGCTCGCCCTCGGCCACGAGGAGGTGGCGCCGGACCTCCGCGTCGCGGGCGTGATCGAGCCCGACGATCCGGATCGACTGGATCTGGTACCGGCGGGTCGGCAGCGTCGGATCGGTGAGGAGCGGGGGCGCGCCGGACCCGACCCGTGCGTCGGAGGGGGTCGCGCCGGGAGGCGGCGGGGCGCCGGACCCGGCCCGAGCCTCGGAAGAGGTTGCGCCGGGAAGCGGCGGGGCGCCGGGTGGGGCGCCCGTTTCCACGGGCGTTCCCGCCTGGGCCGCGAGCGAGAGCGCGAGGAGGGCGGGGGCGAGCGTCATCGCGGGCGATTCTACAGCCCGGAGGACGGTCCGGGGCGTTCGCCGATTCACCCCACGCCCGCCGCGGCCCGGCGGAGCAACCTGCGCCCGCGCGGACCGAGGGCACGAGCGCGGATCCTGCATTCGCTCGCCGGCGTGTCGAACCTGGGATGCAGCGCCCCACCCGTGATGGCGCTTGACGCCGTGCCGACATCCTTGTCTTTAGGTGCCGAGCCATGCCCGATTTCAGGAAGATGACGGTCGAGAGCCTCCGGGAGCTCGCACGGAAGGTGCTCGGTCCCGGACATTCGAAGAAGACGAAGTCCGAGCTCGTCGCGGCCCTCGAGCGCGCCGCCGGGAAGGCCGGTCCGGCTGCCCGTGAGCCGGGCGCCCCTGCCCGGAACCCGGGCGCGGAGGGGGCCGGGAAGGCCGCCCGGACGGCCCGCGCCGCGAAGGGTGCGGCGAAGGGTGCGGCGAAGAAGGCCGGCGAGGCCGCGCGCGAGGGCGCCAAGGTCGCCGCGCGGGCGGGCAAGGCCGCGGCGGCGGCAGGGAAGGCGGCGGCGGCGGCCGGGAAGATGGCGGCGAGCGCCGCCGCGGAGGGGGCGAAGGCGGGGGCGTCGCGCACGCCGCGACGGCCCGGGAAGATTGCCGCGGCGGTCGCCGCCGTCGCGGGCGCGGCGGCCGGGGCAGCTGCCGGGGTGGCGGCGGCGCGCAAGGCGGTGAAGGCGGCGAGGGCCCGCCGCCCGGACGAGGGGCCGGATCCCGAGGGGTACTTCGTCGCGCGCGTGCGCGGCGAGGACGCGGTGCGGGACTCGCCGCACCCCATGTCCGAGACCTCGGGCGACGGCTGGCCCGACGCCGAGGAGGCGGTGGGCGCGTCGGTTTACGACGAGCAGCTCGGGGACCTGCCCTGGGGCTACGGCGACGACGCCTTCGTGGCGCTGCCGCGGGACCCGCGCACCCTGTTCCTGTACTGGGACTGGTCGCAGGAGACGCTGGCGCGGACCTTCGAGGGGCTCGATCGCCCGCGGACCCAGCTGTGGATCTTCGCGCGGGCGGGCGCCGATTTCGAGCGGGTCCGGGTGCTCGAGTTCGCCCTGGAGTCGCGCGGCTTCTACGTGCACGACCTCGCGCCGGGGCGGACCTACCGCGCCGAGATCCACGTGGTGGATCGCGCGGGCCGCGAGCGGCTCCTCGCGATCCCCTCGAACGAGTGCGTGCTGCCGCCGGTCGGGCCGTCGTCCATCGTGGACGACCGCTTCGTCCGGATCCCGTGGGACGTGCCGCTCGGCCGACTCCTCGGCCCCGGCCATGCCGGCGCGCCGTTCTCCGACGAGGCCCGCGCGCTGCTCGCGCGGCTGTCGGACTGGTCGCGCTTCTCGGGGACGACGACCTGGGGCGGCAGCGCCGGCGGGATGGGTGGACGGCCCTTCTCGCCCACCAGCTCGCCGTCGTCGCCGAGTCGGCGGGGGGAGCGGTAGATGAGCCACGACGTCCTGGGCTACGTCTCCCTCCACCTCCACGCGCACCTGCCGTTCGTGCGCCACCCGGAGTACGAGGACTTCCTCGAGGAGGACTGGCTCTACGAGGCGATCAGCGAGACCTACCTCCCGCTCCTCAAGATCTTCGACCGGCTGACGGACGAGGGGATCCCGTTCCGGATCTCGCATGACGATGACGCCGCCGCTCGTCGCGATGCTGCGCGACGAGCTGCTCATGGCGCGCTACGCCCGGCGGCTCGACGCGCTGTGCGAGCTGGCGGACAAGGAGGTCCACCGGACCCGGCACGACGCGACCTTCCACGGGCTCGCGCTCCACTACCAGCACGAGTTCCGCGACCTCCGGCAGCTCTTCAACGACCGCTACCGCCGCGACCTCGTCGGCGCGTTCCGCCGGCTGGAGGACGCCGGGCGCCTCGAGATCGTCACCTGCGGCGCGACGCACGGCTTCCTGCCGCTCATGCAGCAGTACCCCGAGGCGGTCCGCGCGCAGATCGCGGTGGCGGCGACGAGCCACCGGCGGCACTTCGGGCAGGATCCCGCCGGCATCTGGCTGCCCGAGTGCGGCTACTACCCGGGGCTCGACGGGTTCCTCGCCGAGCAGAACATCCGCTACTTCTTCGTGGACACCCACGGGATCACCGACGCGACGCCGCGGCCGCGCTACGGCGTGTACGCGCCCATCTTCACCGGCGACCGGCCCGGCGGCCTTCGGCCGCGACCCCGAGTCCTCGATGCAGGTGTGGAGCGCCGAGTCGGGCTACCCCGGCGATCCGGACTACCGCGAGTTCTACCGGGACGTCGGCTGGGACCTCGACTACGACTACGTGAAGCCGTACATCCAGCCGACCGGGCAGCGGAAGAACGTCGGCATCAAGTACTTCCGGATCACCGGGAAGACCGCGCACAAGGAGCCGTACGATCCGGTCCGGGCGCGCGAGCGGGCGGCGAGCCACGCGGGGAACTTCATGTTCAACCGCGAGCGGCAGGTCGAGCACCTCGCCTCGCGGATGGGCGGGGTGCAGCCCATCGTCGTCTCGCCCTACGACGCCGAGCTCTACGGCCACTGGTGGTACGAGGGGCCGATGTTCATCGACTACCTCGTCCGGAAGGTGGCCTTCGACCAGCGGATCTTCCGGCTCGCGACGCCCGGCGACTACCTGAAGGAGAACCCGGAGCAGCAGCTCGCGACGCCGCCGCTCTGCTCCTGGGGCGCGGGCGGCTACGCCGGGGTCTGGCTCGACGGCTCCAACGACTGGATCTACCGCCACCTGCACAAGGCGGCGGAGCGGATGATCGCCCTCGCTCGCGACTTCCGGGATCCGCCGCCGCCGCTCAGCCGGCGCGCCCTCAACCAGGCCGCGCGCGAGCTGCTCCTCGCGCAGTCCTCCGACTGGGCCTTCATCATGAAGACCGGGACGATGGTGGACTACGCCATCCGCCGCACGAAGGAGCACGTGCTCCGCTTCACGCGGCTCCACGATCAGATCCGGGCCGGGAACGTCGACGAGGGCTGGCTCGCCCACGCCGAGGTGAAGGACAACCTGTTCCCGGAGATCGACTACCGGGTGTACGCCCCGAGGTAGCGGGGCAGGGCGCCGCGACACCGCGGGTGCTGATGCCCGCTGGATGAAGCCGCGCCAGGGCAAGCGGGGATGCGCTCGCTTGCCCGCCTGCCACTCACGCCACTCCCCCGCCGCGGGCCCTGGCCCGCGCGCGAGCGCCTCCCCACCGTGCGAGCGACCGGGCCATCTTCCCGGTCTCGGGAGGCGACATGTCCGCGGTCTGGATCGCCACGCTCCTCGCGGTCTCGGCGGCGGCCGAGCCGATCCTGATTCAGGTGGGGGCGGTGCCCTCCGCGCCCGCGCCCGCGCCCGCGCAGGCGACGGCGACAGCGCCGGCGGCGCCCGCCGCCGCGGCGGCGATCGCGGCTCCGGCCCCCTCTCCCCGACCCTCTCCCCCGGCTGACGCCGGGGGCGAGGGAGGAGTGAAGGGGACCCCGACCGCGACCCCGACCGCGACCGCGACCCCGACCGCGACCCCGACCGCGACCCCGACCGCGACCCCGACCGCGACCCCGACCGCGACCCCGACCGCGACCCCGACCGCGACCCCGACCGCGACCGCGACCCCGACCCCGACCGCGACCCCGACCGCGACCCCGACCGCGACCGCGACCCCGACCGCGACCCCGACCGCGACCCCGACCGCGACCCCGACCGCGACCGCGACCCCGACCCCGACCCCGACCGCGACCCCGACCGCGACCCCGACCGCGACCGCGACCCCGACCGCGACCCCGACCGCGACCCCGACCGCGACCCCGACCGCGACCGCGACCCCGACCCCGACCCCGACCGCGACCCCGACCGCGACCCCGACCGCGACCCCGACCGCGACCCCGACCGCGACCCCGACCCCGACCGCGACCCCGACCGCGACCCCGACCGCGACCCCGACCGCGACCCCGACCCCGACCGCGACCCCGACCGCGACCCCGACCGCGACCGCGACCGCGACCCCGACCGCGACCCCGACCCCGACCCCGACCGCGACCCCGACCGCGACCCCGACCCCGACCCCGACCGCGACCCCGAGCCCCGGCCCCAGCCCCGGCCCCAGCCGCCGCCGAACCCACTCCGCCCCCCATCGACTCGGCGGATCCCGGAACGGGCCCGGACGCCGTGCCCGCACCCGCGCCGCCCGCCCAGCCTGCGGCGCCCGCTCCCCCGCTCGCCGCGGCGCCGGCCGGGCCGCCCCTCGCGGACATCGTGCCCATCGTCCTCGCCCGCAAGCGCTGGAGCGACGGGGGCGCGATCGAGCGGCTCCTCGAGCCGTCCGGGGACCTCGTGCTCCACACCCTGGGCCCCGCGGGCACGGTCCTTCACTGCACGAAGGTCGGCTCGCTGCTCACGCTGCCGCTCGTGAGCCAGACCGAGGCCGCAGGCGGTGAGGTGGTCGAGGTCGTCCGCGACGACTCCGGTGCGCTCCTGCGCTTCGTCGTCCAGCGCGACGGCGAGACGCGGGCGGTGGTGGTCGTGGAGCCGGCGCCGATTGCGCTACGGGGGGAGAGCGGCCCGCCGCGTCAGCGCCAGTGAAGCACCATCGCGAGCACGCCCGCGAACAGCACCACCGCCATGACTGCGTCCGGGCGGCGCCGGAGCACCGCGACGGCCGCCCGCGCGCGCGCGGCGAGCGGGTGCGCGGCGGCCGCGCCGAGCGCCGCCGCGACGCGCGCGCGGAGGCGCTCCGGGACGAGGTCGTCCTCAGGGCGCATGGATCGTCCTCCGCTCGGGCGGCGAGAAGCGGACCGCGGCGATGCGGAGCGCGCCGAGCACGAGCAGCATCGCAGCGAGCGCGGCAATCTCCGCCGCGTGCATCTCCCGCTTGTAGAGCCCGATCATCACCTCGCGCAGCACGAACACGAGCGCCGCGTCGAGGATGAACGTGATCTTGAGCCGGTGGATCTCGAAGTACTCGACGATGCTCTTCATGAGCTCGATGACGACGAACATCGAGAGGATGTCCGTCACCACGACGTCGAACGCGGCGGCGATCGACGGCCCGCGCCAGACCTCCCGCACGTCGAGGAAGACGCGCGCGATCCCGAGCATCAGCGCCACGATCGCGAGCGGCAGGAGCGCCTTCACGATCCAGTCCACCGCGTGCCGGAAGATCCGCGCGGCGAAGCCCTCCAGCGCCAGACCCGCCTCCCTCACGCCCTCGAGCATGTGAAGCCTCCCTTTCCTGTCATGCGGGGGTCGATTCGCCGCCCAGGCGGGGCGACGGGCGAAGGAACGGGCGTGCGCCCGCCCGTATTCCCGCGGAAGCGGCGCGGATCTTCGCGAGGCGTCATGGCGGCGCCGGGGCGGTCGCGTGAACGGTCCGTGTCGCGTGCCGCCTCTCACGGGGCGCGCGCTTCGCGTTGACGCGCCGCGGCCGCCCGACTAGCCTCGCCCCGCGGTTTCCCCCCGAGAGCCCCGACGGATGCGAGACGAGAAGACCCCCGCCGCCCCCCCGGCCGGCGACGACCTGGGCGCGACCGAGCGCGAGATCATCGCGCAGCGCGCCAGGAAGGCCGAGGCGCTCCGCGCGCTCGGCGTGAACCCCTTCGGCAACGGCCTCGCGCCGCGCCACCTCGCGGCCGACGTCCTCGCCCGGTACGGCGACGCCCCGGCGGAGGAGATCGCGAAGGACCCCGGCGACTGGTCGCTCGCCGGCCGCGTCCTCGCCCTCAAGTCCTTCGGGAAGATGGCGTTCCTCAAGGTCCAGGACCGGTCCGGTGACCTCCAGGTCTGGCTGAAGAAGGACCGGCTGCCCGAGCGGGACTTCGAGATCTTCAAGCTCCTCGACGTCGGCGACATCGTCGCCGCGGAGGGGCCGGCCACCCGGACCAAGACCGGCGAGCTGACGATCGAGGCGAGGACCTTCACCATCCTCACGAAGGCGATGCGCCCGCTCCCCGAGAAGTGGCACGGGCTCACCGACGTCGAGCAGCGCTACCGGCAGCGGTACGTCGACCTCGTCGTGACGCCGGGGGTCCGCGAGGTCTTCCGCAAGCGGACGAGGATCGTCTCGACCATCCGGCGGTTCCTCGACGGCCGCGGCTTCCTCGAGGTGGAGACGCCGACGCTCCACAAGCCGGAGGAGGCGGGCGGCGCCGCCGCGAAGCCCTTCGAGACCCACCACAACGCCCTCGACGATGCCGCTCAAGCTCCGCATCGCGACCGAGCTGCACCTGAAGCGGCTCGTGGTGGGCGGGTTCGACCGGGTCTACGAGATCGGCCGGATCTTCCGGAACGAGGGGATCTCCCGGCGCCACAACCCCGAGTTCACCACCATCGAGTTCTACCAGGCGTACGCCACCCACGAGGACCTCATGAAGCTGACGGAGGAGCTCTTCCACGAGCTCGCCGTCGAGGTCACCGGGTCGGCGAAGGTGCCGTTCCAGGGGCGGGAGATCGACCTCACCCCGCCGTTCCCCCGGGTCTCCCTCGTCGCCGAGGGGGCGAAGGCCCTCGGCCTCTCCGTCGAGGACGCCCTCGCGGGGAAGGGGCTCGCCGAGGCCCTCGCCCGGGCCGCCGCCCGCGAGAACGAGTCCGAGGACGCCTGGAAGCTCGAGCAGGCCGCGAAGAAGTCGCCCGGCGAGGCCATCGCCGCCGCGTTCGAGGTGTTCGGCGAGCACCAGCTCCCGAAGGACCGGCCCGCCTTCGTGGTCGACTGGCCGTTCGAGACCTCGCCCCTCTCCCGCCGCCGCGACTCCGACCCGCGCCTCGTGGACCGCTTCGAGCTGTTCGTCGCCGGCATGGAGGTCGCGAACGCGTTCTCCGAGCTGAACGACCCGGCCGACCAGCGCGCCCGGTTCGAGGCGCAGATGAAGGCGAAGGCGTCCGGCGACGAGGAGGCGATGCCCTTCGACGAGGACTTCGTCCGTGCCCTCGAGCACGGGATGCCGCCGACCGCGGGCGAGGGGATCGGGATCGACCGGATCACGATGCTCCTCACCGACTCGCCGTCCATCCGCGACGTGATCCTCTTCCCGCTCCTCAAGACGAGGGGCTGACCCTCGCATGAGCGAACGGCCCACGCCGCCGACGGCCGTCCAGACCGCCCCCGCCGATCCCCGAGCCCGCCCGCCGACGCCGGGGGCGGCCCGGCGGGCGCCGGCGCGGGGCACCCGGCCGCGCCGGTCTTCTCCCCGGCCGCGTTCGTGCTCGTCCTCGCCGGGGTCCTCGGCGCCGTCGTGGTGGCGCCCGTCGCGGCTTCCCTCTTCGGCGACCGGCTCGCGCTCCCCGGTCCCGTCGCGATCGGCCTCGCCGCGACGGTCGCGGCGGGGCTCGCCGGGCTGCTCGGCGCCGCGGCAGCCCTCGCCTCGCGCCGGCTCGCGTTCTACGAGGTCGCCGCCGCGGCGCTCCTGTGGGGCGCCCTCGTCGCGGTGGTCGCCGCCGTGCCCGCGCCTGCGGGGCGGGGAGGCCCTCGCGCACCTCGAGGCGCAGGGGACGCTCGTCGTCGTCCTCGGGCTCCTCGGCGCCGGGCTCCTCGCCGCGACCGCGGTGTTCGCCGGCGCGACCCTCGCCTACCTCGCGACCGGCACCGGCCGGCTCGACGCGTCGCTCTCCTACGAGCTCTTCGTCGCGCGCAGCCACCTGCGCCTGTCCCCGAGGACCGTCGCCGGCCTGTTCGCCATCGTCGTCACCGGGCTCGTCCCGGGGCTCCTCGTCGCCCTCGGGCTGGTCGCTCTATCGCGACGTCAAGGAGCGGCGCGCCTACCGCCGGGGCGAGCTGTTCCGCCGCGGCCGGATGCCGGCGACGCTCCTCATGACCCTCATCTCCATCGGCGGCGTCGCCATCGGGGTGTGGGCGCTCACCGTGGTGCTGTCGGTGATGAGCGGCTTCGAGGCGGACCTCAAGCACAAGATCCTCGGCCACAACGCCCACGGGATGGTGCTCACCTACGGGCAGGACGACTTCCAGGACTGGCGCGCCTCCCGCAAGAAGGTGCTCGAGGTGAAGGGCGTCGCCGGCGCGACGCCGTTCCTCTACAACGAGGTCATGCTCTCCGCCGGGCAGAACCTCACCGGCGCGATCCTGAAGGGCATCGACCTCGACACGGTCGGGACCGTCACCGACCTGCCGCAGAACGTCGAGGACGGGAAGCTCACGTGGCTGCGGACCCCGGGCGACATCCCGCGCCCGGCCCGCGATCCCGACCGCGTCATCAGCCGCCGCCCGCCGCGGCTCCCGCAGGCCGGGCGGGTGCTCCCGGGCATCGTGGTGGGGCGCGAGCTCGCCCGCTCGCTGCGGGTGTTCGTCGGGGACCAGGTGAACGTCGTGTCGCCCTTCGGCGACCTCGGGCCCGCCGGCCCGCAGCCGAAGAGCCGCCCGTTCCGCGTCGCCGCGATCTTCTACAGCGGGATGTACGAGTACGACTCGAAGTTCGCGTACATGGACCTCGGCGAGGCCCAGCGCTTCTTCGGGACGGGCGACACCATCACCGGGCTCGAGCTGCGGGTGAACGACGTCGACCAGGCGCAGGCGGTCATGGGCCGGGTGGTCTTCGCCCTCGGCGGCTGGCCGTTCCGCGCCAAGGACTGGGGCGAGCTCAACCGCAGCCTCTTCTCCGCCCTGCAGATGGAGAAGGTGGTGATGGCGGTGATCCTCGGCTTCATCGTCCTCGTCGCGAGCTTCATCATCGTCGCGACCCTCATCATGCTGGTGCTCGAGAAGACCCGGGAGATCGCGGTCCTCAAGTCGATGGGGGCGGGGGTGCCCTCGGTGATGAAGATCTTCGTCGCCGAGGGGGTGATCATCGGCGCCATCGGCACCGCCTTCGGGCTCATCCTCGGCTACGGGACGTGCCTGCTCATCGACAAGGTCGGGATCCCGCTCGACCCGGAGGTCTATTACATCTCGAACCTGCCGGTGCTCATCGAGCCCGCGCAGTTCGCCCTCGCGGCGCTCGGCGCCCTGCTGCTGTCGTTCCTCGCGACCATCTACCCGGCCACGAAGGCGGCGCGCCTGCGCCCCGTCGACGGCCTGAGGGCGGAGTGACCGTGGCCGGCCCCCTCCCCAGCCCCGCTCCGCGGGGCGATCGAGGTCCGGGGACGAGCCCGTTCGTCCGCATCGAGGGGCTCGCGAAGACCTACCTCATGGCCGATCGCCGCCTGGAGGTGCTGCGCGGCGTCGATCTCGACATCGCGCAGGGCGAGCTCGTCGCGCTCACCGGCCCGTCCGGCGCCGGGAAGAGCACCTTCCTCCACCTCCTCGGCACCCTCGACGTCCCGACCCGCGGCTCGATCCTGCTTCGACGGCGAGGACGTCTTCGAGCGCGGCGAGGAGGGGCTCGCGGCGTTCCGGAACGAGACGGTGGGGTTCGTGTTCCAGAGCCACCACCTGCTCCCGGAGTTCACCGCGGTCGAGAACACGATGATGCCGGGGCTCATCCGGCGGATCCCGCGGGGAGACGCTCGCCGCAAGGCGGTGGCGATGCTGGAGCGGGTCGGGCTCGGCGACCGCCTCGAGCACCGCCCGGGGGAGCTCTCCGGCGGCGAGCAGCAGCGCGTCGCCCTCGCCCGCGCCCTGTCGCTCTCGCCGCGGCTCCTCCTCGCGGACGAGCCCACCGGGAACCTCGACCCGCAGACCGCCGACGGCATCCACGCGCTCCTCGTCGACCTGAACCGGTCGCTCGGGATCACCGCGGTGGTCGTCACGCACAACGAGCGGCTCGCCCAGGCCCTCCCGCGGCGCCTCCGGCTCGTCGAGGGGCGTCTCGCCTGACGACCCCGACCCGGCGTGCGTTCGCGCCGGAAGCAATTGAGCTTTTCCGCCCCTCGGTCTAGATTCCCCGGCTCCGTGTCGCGCCGCCTCCCCCCTTACGTTCTGGGCCTCCTCGCGGCGCTCGCCGTCGCGGTCGCCCCTGCGCGCGCCCGCGCCGAGCCCGTCGTCCAGGACATCCGGGTCGAGGGGAACCGCCGGGTCGAGGCGGACGCGGTCCGGAACGCGATCAGCGAGCGCAAGGGGTCGCCGTACGACCCGCGGAAGATCCAGGCGGACATCCGCGCGCTCATGAAGCTCGGGCTCTTCTCCGACGTCGTCGTCGAGCGCGAGGGGCCGAAGGACGCGCCGGTGCTCGTGTACCGCGTCGTCGAGCGCCCGGCGCTCCGCGAGTGGCGGGTCGAGGGGAACCAGGAGTTCTCGAAGAAGGATCTCGAGGAGACGGTCACGCTCAAGGCGGGGCAGGTCGTCGACCCCGCCAACGTCCAGAAGGACGTGAAGAAGATCCAGGAGAAGTACGTCGAGAAGGGGTACTACCTCGCCGAGGTCGCGTCCCGGGTGGAGGAGAAGCCCGACAACCAGGTGGACGTCGTCTTCGTCGTGAACGAGCACGCGAAGGTCCAGGTGAAGGAGGTCCACTTCATCGGGAACGCCCGCCTCTCCACCCGCGAGCTCCACGCCGTCATGCAGACGCGCGAGGGGAGCCTCCTCTCGGCCATCTCCGACACCGGCACCTACCGCGAGGAGGCGCTCCAGCGCGACCTCCAGGCGATCCAGGCGCTCTACCTCGACCACGGCTACGTCACGGTGAAGGTCGGGACCCCGTCGGTCGGGCTCTCGCCGGACAAGCGCTTCATCTACGTCACCATCCCGGTGGAGGAGGGCGAGCAGTACACCATCGGGAAGATCGCCTTCGACGGCCAGCTCCTCGAGCAGGAGCCCCGGCTCCGCGCCATCCTCCGGACCCGCTCCGGGACGATCTTCTCGCGCTCGGAGGTCGCGGCGGACCTCTTCGCCGTCGGCGACGTCTACAAGGACCTCGGCCACGCGTACGCCAACGTCACGCCGCTCACCGCCACCGATCCCGTGCGGCGGATCGTGGACCTCACCTTCGACGTGCAGCCCGGGAAGATCGTCAACTTCGAGCGGATCGAGATCGTCGGGAACGAGAAGACCCGCGACAAGGTCATCCGGCGCGAGCTGCGCATCTACGAGGGCGAGCGCTTCAGCGGCACCGGGATGAAGCAGTCGAAGCAGCGGGTGACCGCCCTCGGCTACTTCGAGACCGCCGAGATCACGACCAAGCCCGGGTCGACCGACGACAAGATCGTCGCGCTGGTCGAGGTGAAGGAGCGCCCCACCGGGACCTTCCAGCTCGGCGCGGGCTTCTCCTCCTACGAGAACTTCATCCTCACCGGCCAGATCTCGCAGCAGAACTTCTTCGGGTGGGGCCAGACCCTGTCGCTGCAGATCCAGTGGTCGAAGATCCGGCAGCTCGGGCAGATCCAGTTCGTCGAGCCCTACTTCCTCGACACCCGCTGGACGTTCGCCTTCGACCTCTACATGACCGAGGGCATCTACTCGACCTTCACCCGGCGCTCGGTGGGCGGCTCGCTCACCTGGGGCTACGAGCTCTCCGGGCTCGCGTCGTGGTGGGCCTTCGCGCGGCGGCTCGAGGACATGCGGGTCTTCGGCACCTACACGAACGAGCGGATAGACGTCACCGCCGCCCAGGCCGCCACCACCGCCCGCAGCCAGTTCAAGGCGGGGACCACGAGCTCGGTCCGGCTGTCGCTGCAGTGGGACAAGCGTGACAACCGGCTCTTCCCGACCCGGGGCTTCTTCCTGTCGGTCTCCGGCGAGGCGGCGCCGCCGTGGCTGGCGCCCTCGTCGCTCTTCGGCAACGAGGTGAACCTCTTCACCCGCTACGCCCTCGACGGCCGGGTGTACCGGCCGGTCTGGAAGGGGCTCGTCGCGCGCGCGAAGCTCACCCTCGGGCTCATCCGCGACTGGGACGCGGCGCACCCGGTGCCCGACTCCGAGCTCTTCTACGTCGGCGGCATCAACTCGGTCCGCGGGTACCGCTACCTCTCCCTCGCGCCGGCCCACTACGTCGGCTCGGTCCCGGCCGCCTCCGGGAACCTCCCCGTGGTGGACTCCGGCACCCGGCTGCTCGTCATGGGCGGCGACAAGCAGGCGATCATCAACCTCGAGCTCGAGTTCCCCCTGTTCGGGGAGGCGGGCATCAAGGGGGTCGTCTTCTACGACGCCGGCAACTCCTTCGCGCGCGGGAGTTACACCGATCCCACCGTGCCGCTCTCGCTGTACAAGGGGGCCGGCTTCGGCCTGCGCTGGTTCAGCCCCATCGGCCCGCTGCGGTTCGAGTGGGCCTTCCCCCTCAACCGGCGCCGCGACCCCGTGACCGGGACGTACATCGACCAGCCGCTCGACTTCCAGTTCACGATCGGCAACTTCTTCTAGCCAGCCTCCCCGAGGAACCGCACATGAAGCCCTCCCTCTCCAAGGCCCTCCTCCTCGCCGTCGCCCTGGCCCCCGCGCTCGCCCGGGCCGAGCAGAAGCTCGGGTTCGTCGACCTGCAGCGCGCCCTCAACGAGGTGGACGAGGGCAAGGCCGCCAAGGCGGTCCTCAAGAAGGACTTCGACGAGAAGCAGAAGGTGCTCGACGCGAAGAAGACCGAGTTCGACAAGCTCCAGGCCGACCTCGAGAAGCAGGCGGTGGTCATGTCCGACGCCGCCAAGAAGGACAAGGCGAACGAGCTCGACCGCCGCGCCCGGGAGCTGCAGGGGCTGTTCATGCAGCTCCAGAAGGACCTCTCCGAGCGGGAGCGCGACGCGACCAAGGGGATCTTCGACCGGATGGCCGGGATCGTCCGCGAGATCGCCGAGGCGGAGGGCTTCACGGTCGTCCTCGAGAAGAACGCCGGGGTCATCTACGCCCCGACCTCCCTCGATCTCACGAACGAGCTCATCCGCAAGTACAACGGCCGCCACCCCCCCGCCCCGGGCAGCGGATCGCAGGCGAAGAAGGCCGAGGGCAAGGGCGCCTCCGCGGCCCCGAAGAAGTGAGGCCTCCGTGATCTCCTTCACGCTCGCGGAGCTCGCCGCGCGGGTGGGCGGCGAGGCGCACGGCGACGGCGCGCTGAGCCTCGACGGCGTGGCGCCCCTCGAGGACGCCGGGCCGTCCCAGACTCTCCTTCTTCTCGAACCGCAAGTACCGCAAGGCGTTCGAGGCCTCGCGGGCGGGGGCGGTCATCGTGGAGGCCGGCGAGGACGTGCCGCCGGGGCGCACGGTGCTCCGCGCCACCCCGGCCTACCTCGCCTTCGCCAAGATCTCGACCGCGTTCCACCCGCCGCGCGAGCCGCTGCCGGAGGTGGCGCCGGAGGCGGTCGTCCACCCGTCCGCGAAGGTCCACCCGAGCGCGCAGGTGATGCCGCTCGCCACCATCGCGGCGCGCGCCGAGGTCGGGCCCCGCACGATCGTCTTCCCCGGGGTGCACCTCGGCGAGGACGTCCGGGTCGGCGCCGACTGCCTCCTCTACGCGAACGTGGTGGTCCGCGAGCGGTGCGTGATCGGGGACCGGGTGGTCCTCCAGCCCGGCTGCATCATCGGCGGCGACGGCTTCGGCTACGCCCTCGACCTGCAGGGCGAGGGGCGCGGGCCGCGGCACTACAAGGTCCCGCAGGCCGGCATCGTGGTCGTCGAGGACGACGTGGAGATCGGCGCGAACAGCTGCGTCGACCGCGCCACCCTCGGCGTGACCCGCATCGGCCGCGGGGCGAAGATCGACAACCTCGTGCAGATCGCCCACAACGTCGAGATCGGCCCGCTCTCGATCCTGGCCTCGCAGGTCGGCATCTCGGGCTCGACCAAGCTCGGGATGGGGGTCGTCTGCTGGGGCCAGGCGGGGCTCGTCGGCCACATCACCGTCGGCGACCGCGCCATGATCATGGCCCAGGCGGGCGTCGGAAGCGACGTCGACCCGGGCGCGCGCGTGGCGGGCTCCCCGGCCACCCCGGACGTGCAGTGGGCGAGAAACTCGGCGGTCTTCAACCGCCTCACCGAGATGCGGCGCGAGCTCCGGGAGCTCCGCGCCGCCGTCGCGCGCCTCCAGGGCGAGCAGGAGAAGAAGTGATGACCGCAGAGCGTCCGGCCGAGCCCGCGAAACCGATCCTCGACATCGAGGGGATCCAGAAGCTGCTGCCCCACCGCGCCCCGTTCCTGCTCGTGGACCGGGTGGTCGCCTTCGAGCCGTACAAGAAGCTCGTCGGGTGGAAGGGCGTCACGATGAACGAGCCGTTCTTCCCGGGGCACTTCCCCGGGAAGCCGGTGATGCCCGGCGTCCTCATCCTCGAGGCGCTCGCCCAGTCCTGCGCGCTCCTCGCCATGATGTCCCTCGGCCCGGAGGAGGCGGGGAAGCTCACCTTCCTCATGGGGATCGACGCGGCCAGGTTCCGCCGGCCGGTGGTCCCCGGCGACCGGCTCGAGCTGCACGTCGAGGTGACGAAGCAGAAGGGGCCGGTCTGGAAGGAGAAGGGCGCCGCGATCGTGGACGGGCAGGTCTGCGCCGAGGCCGAGTTCATGGCGATGCTCGTCGCCCCGAAGGACGCCTGAGGAGGAGCGAGATGGCCACCCACCCCACCGCCGTCGTCGAGCCCGGCGCGCAGGTCGACCCCTCCTGCGAGATCGGCCCCTACGCCGTGGTCGGCCCGCACGTGAAGCTCGGGCCGAAGAACGTCCTCGCCGCCCACGCCGTCGTGACCGGCCACACCACGATGGGCGAGGGGAACCGGGTGTTCCCCCACGCGGTCCTCGGCGAGATCCCGCAGGACCTCAAGTACCGGGGCGAGCCGACCCGCCTCGAGATCGGGAGCCGGAACACCTTCCGCGAGTGCGCGACGGTGAACCTCGGGACGGTGCAGGGCGGCGGAGTCACCGTGGTCGGGAACGGCTGCCTGCTCATGGCCTACAGCCACGTCGGGCACGACTGCCGGATCGGCGACGGCGCCATCATCGCCAACTCGGTCGCCCTCGCCGGCCACGTGATCCTCGAGGACCACGTGCACATCTCCGGGCTCGCGGCCGCTCACCAGTTCTGCCGGATCGGGCGGCTCTCCTTCGTCTCCGGCCTCACCGGCGTCGCGATGGACGTCCCGCCCTACTGCACCGTGGCCGGCCCGCGGGCCGAGCTCGCCGGGCTCAACACCGTCGGGCTGCAGCGCGGCGGCCTCTCCGAGGACCAGATCGGCCGGATCAAGCAGGCCTACAAGATCGTGTTCCGCTCGAACCTCGGCCTCGCCGAGGCGCTGTCGCAGCTCGAGGCCGAGCTGGGGACTCACCCGGAGATCGCGCACTTCATCGGCTTCCTGAAGGCGTCGCAGCGCGGGATCACGAGGTAGCGAGCGGTGGGCACCATCGGGCTCATCGCCGGAGGCGGGCGCTTCCCGCTGCTCTTCGCGGACAGCGCGAGGCGCGCCGGGCACCGCGTCATCGCGGTCGCGCACCGGAACGAGACCGATCCGCTCCTCGCCGAGCGCGTCGACGCCATCACCTGGGTGAAGCTCGGGCAGATCGGGCACCTCCTCGAGGCGCTCAAGGCCGGCGGCGCGACCCAGACGGTCATGCTCGGCGCCATCACCAAGCGGCGGTTCTTCGCCGACGCGATGCTCGACGCGACCGGGCTGCGGGTCCTCGCGCGCGTCGCGATCCGCTCCGACGACAACCTCCTGCGGGCGATGGCCCGCTTCCTCGAGGAGGAGGGGGTCCCCATCACCGACGCGACCCCGTTCCTCGCCGACCGCCTCGCGCCGGAGGGGGTCCTCGGCCGGCACGCCCCGACCGACGAGGAGCTCGCCGACGCTCGCTACGGCCTCGAGCTCGCCCGCGGGATTGGGAAGCTCGATCTCGGCCAGACGGTGGTGGTGAAGGACCGCGTGGCCCTCGCCGTCGAGGCGCTCGAGGGGACGGACGCGTGCATCCAGCGCGGGGGCGAGCTCGCGAAGAGCGGCGGGTTCGTCGTCGCGAAGGCGGTGAAGCCCGGGCAGGACCGCCGCTTCGACCTGCCCGCGGTGGGGCCCGACACGGTGGAGACGATCCGCGCCGCGGGCGGCCGGGTCCTCGCCGTCGAGGCCGGCGCCACGCTGGTGATGGACCTCGACCGGATGATCGAGACGGCGAACAAGGCGAAGATCGTCCTCCTCGGGGTACGAGCCTGATGGCCATGACCGTCGCGTGGGCGCGCGCGGGCTCCGGCGGCGCGGTCCTCGAGGTCCTCGTCCAGCCCCGCGCCTCGCGGACGCGCGTCGTGGGCGAGCACGACGGCCGCCTCAAGATCCAGCTCGCCGCGCCTCCGGTGGACGGCGAGGCCAACGCCGCGCTCCTCGCCTTCCTCGCCGAGGCGCTCGGGGTGAAGCGCGCCGACGTCGCGCTCCTCGCCGGCGAGTCGGGACGCCGCAAGCGCGTGTCGATCTCCGGGCTCGCGCCGGAGGCGGCGGCCGCCGCCCTCCTCGCGAGGGCGACGTGACGGTGGCCCGCGCCCTCGTCCTCCTCGCGGCGGCCCTCCTCGCGTTCCCGGGCCTCTTCGTCACGGTGAAGGGGCTCGCGACGCTCCGCAGGCGGAGCGCCGTCGTGCAGGGGCGCACGGTCACCGGCGTCCGCGCGGTCGGCGCCGGGCTCATCCTCGTCGCCTGGGGGCTCGGCATGCTCGGCTTCTCCGTGCTGGTCCTGCTCGCGAAGCGCCCGCGCTGACGCGGGGGCGCCTCAGCGGCACTCCACCGGCAGGCAGGGCCCGCCGCGCGTCGACTCGCAGCAGTGCAGCCTCGCCGCGGAAGTCCTGGAACCGGACGCGCCAGCCGTCCGCGCCCGCCTCGACGATCGCGAACCCCCAGGCGCCCGTCGCGAAGAGGACCCGCGCCGCGGCGGGGACGCGCCACCGGAACCGGGCGAAGGCGCCCATCGCCGTCGACCCCGAGACGAAGACGTCGAGCGGGCCGAGGGCGAGCTGGAGCGCGAGGTCGAAGGGCCGGGTCCGGGACTCGGCGCGGGGCGTCGACGCCCCGGCGGGGAGGCCGGTGCTCAGGTCGTCGCGCCGGCGGGCGCGGCGATCGACCCGGCCCGCGCGCGCGCGGGCGGGCCTGCGGCGGCGCACCGGAACGGCTCGAGCTCGGGGACGGGGGCGAGGAGGATGGGCGCGGCGTGGAGGTAGGCGGTCGTCCGGCGCTTCTGGTCGACGTCGTCCCAGACCCTCCGCACCTGCTCGATGCCGTAGCCCATCACCGACGCGACCTCCTCGGCGGGCACCCCGTGGTTCTTCGCCCAGAGGAGCAGGTCGAGCTCGCGCCAGCCGAGGGAGAAGAAGAACTCCTCCTGGGACTGCGACAGGCTGAAGGTGTCGGTGGTCGGCTCGCGGGCGAGGATCTCCTCGGTCACCCCGAGGTGCCGCGCGAGGGCGTAGACCTGCGACTTGTACAGGCCGGCGATGGGCTTCACGTCGGCGGCGCCGTCGCCGAGCTTCACGAAGAAGCCCTGGTCGTACTCGAGCCGGTTCGGCGTCCCCGACACCGCGTACACGCGCAGGTCGGCGTGGAAGTACTCGAGCATCTTCCGGACGCGCTGCTTGAAGTTCGTCGCCGCGACGATCTGCAGCGCGGCGCGCGGGGTCAGCCGGAACCGGCGCTCCCCCTCCGGCGTCGCCACGACGGCGTAGGGGAGGTTGAGCGCGTCGGAGCGGAGCCGGTCGCCGTGCATGGCGAGCTTCCAGGGCATCCCGGGGGCGTAGCCCGGGAACACCGAGCGCAGGGCGTCGTCCCGCCACGCGTAGCACCCGGCGGCCTCGAGGACCGGCGTGAGGTCCTGCTCGACGTGCTCCACGCCGAGCAGGTCGCACAGCCTCGCCGCGTAGACGCGGCTCGACGGGCTCGACTCGCGCTCGGGCAGGAGCAGGGCGAGGACGCGCCCGGGGCCGAGCGCCCGGACCCCCAGGGCGAGGACGCAGGCGGAGTCGATCCCGCCGGAGACCGCGACGACCAGCCCGCGCCGCCGCAGCCGGGCCGCCACGGCCTCGCGCAGCCCGGACGAGAGCTCTCGCGCCGTGGCCTCGAGGTCGAGCTCGAGCACCTGCCTGGAGAAGGGCACCGTGGACCTCCTAGGCTGCGCCAGCCGCGCGCAGCAGCTCGTGCTTCAGCACCTTGCCGGCGCGGCTGCGGGGGAGCGCCGGGACGAAGAAGACCGCCTGGGGAACGCAGTGGGCCGGGAGGGCGCGCCGGCAGAAGGCGCGCAGGTCGCCGTCGGAGAGCGGCGAGCCCTCGCGACGGACGACGAACGCCGCCGGGACCTCGCCCCGGAGCCGATCCGGGAGCCCCGCCACCGCCACCTCGAGCACCGCGGCATGCCGGGAGAGCACCCGCTCGATCTCGAGCGGGCTCACCCGGTGTCCGCCCACCTTCAGCATCTCCTTCGAGCGCCCGACCAGGAAGAGGAAGCCGTCCCGGTCGCGGTAGCCGAGGTCGCCGGTATGCAGGGCGCCACCGCGGAACGTCGTCGCCGTCTCCTCTGGCGCGTCGAGGTAGCCCGCCGCGACGTTGTCGCCGCGCGCCACGAGCTCGCCCACCTCGCCCGGCGGCAGCTCGCGCCCGTCGGGGTCGAGGACGCGCAGCTCGACGCCGGGGATGGGGACCCCAATCGCCCCCGCCTTCTCGGCGGCGCGCTCGGGCGGGAGGTAGGCGAGGCGCGCGGTGGCCTCGGTCTGGCCGTACATGACGAAGAGGCGCGCCGGGGCGAGGGCGGCCCGGGCCCAGGTCAGCGTCTCGGGGGCCATGGCGCCGCCCGCCTGGGTCGCGTACCGGAGGGCGCCGTCGCGGACGGCGCGCGCGAGGCGCTCCTCCCCGACGTCCCGCCGCAGCAGCTCGAAGGTGAGGGGGACGCCGGCGACCCCGGTGCAGCGCTCGGCCGCCATCGCGTCGACCACCACCCGCGGGAACGTGAAGCGCGGGTCGAGGAACACCGACCCGCCGGCGAGGAGATGCGTCTGGAGGACGGAGAGGCCGTAGCAGTAGAAGAGCGGGAGGATCGCCATCGCCCGATCGTCCTCGGTCAGGCCGAGGTAGGCCACGATCGAGGCGCTGTTGGCGGCGACGTTGCGGAAGGTCTGGACCACCCCGCGCGGCTGCCCGGTGCTCCCGGAGGTGTAGAGGACGAGCGCCTCGGCGTCGGGCGCCACCTCGACCGGGTCGAGCGACGGCCGCGCGGCCCCGCCCGTCGCGCCGTCGGGCGCGAGGGAGGTGACGGGGACGCCGGCGACGCCCCCGGGGGTCGCCTCCCCCTCGGCGGCGGCGCTCCACACCGACACGAGGCCGCCCTCGCCGGCGAGGGGTGCCCAGCGGGAGAGGTCGGGGGACCAGACCACCGCGTGGCGCGCCCGGGTCTGGCGCAGGACGAGCCGGAGCGTCTCCTCGCCGGTCTCGCGGTGGAGCGGCACCGCGCACGCGCCGGCCGCCTGCACCGCGAGGAGCGCGACGACCGCCACCGGCTCGTGGGGCAACGCGACGATCACCCGGCCCCCCGGGCCGACCCCCGCAGCGCGCAGTTCGGCGGCGAGGGCGGAGACGCGGGCGGCGAGGGCGCCGTAGCTCAGCCGCAGCGTGGGCCCGTCCACGGCGGGCGCGTCGGGGCGGCGGCGGGCGTGGGCGAGCGCCCAGCG
Source organism: uncultured delta proteobacterium (assembly GCA_963739565.1). Lineage (GTDB taxonomy): Bacteria > Myxococcota > Myxococcia > Myxococcales > Anaeromyxobacteraceae > Anaeromyxobacter. Next base: position 249,903 of record CAVUBF010000006.1, read on the forward strand.
GGCAGGGGACTCGATCATGCGACGAGCTCCACCGCGTCGAGACTCGCCGCGGCGACGGGAACCTGCTCGCGGAAGGCCCGTCCGAGGAGCTGGGTCGTGGCGACGACGACGAGCGCCGTCGCGTCGGACTCGCTCGCGGTCGCGGGGGCGGACTCGACCTTCCGGACGAGCCGCCGGACCTTCTCCGGATCGAAGACCGCGAGCTCCCGCAGCGACTCGGGGGCGAAGACCTCGGCGCTCCAGGACGGCGCCCCCGGCCCGACCAGCGCGGCCGCCACCGGCGCGCGGTACGGGAACTTCGGTCGCGCCGCGTCGCGCGGCGGGAGCCAGCGGGCCGCCACCTGGCGGAGCACCCACTTCTCCCGCAGCGCCCTGAGCTTCAGGCGGTCGGGAAGCCGCGCCGCCCACTCGACGAGCCGGTGATCGAGGAACGGGAACCGGCCCTCCACGCCGTTCGCCATGAGCATCCGGTCGCCCTGCGCGGAGAGGAGGAAGCCGGAGAGGAGCGTCTCCATCTCGAGGTACTGCGCGCGCGCGAGCGGGCGCCACCGGTGGACCCGGGCCGGGATCGACCCGACGAGCGACGCGACCGGGTCCTCGGCCGCGGTCCGCGCCGCGAACTCCGGCGAGAAGAACCGGGTGGTCCGGGCGCTCGCGCCCCAGCGCACGAGGTGCGAGAAGCCGACCGCGTCGGGCTGGTCCAGCCCGACACCGTAGAACTCCCGGAGCAGCTCGCCGCGGGCGGGCGCGCGCTGGGCCCGGTGGAGCGCGGCGAGGGGCGCGGCGCGCCACGCCGCCTCCGGCGCGCGAGCCCAGAACGAACGGACCTTCGTCTCCTTGTAGAGGTCGTAGCCGAGGAAGATCTCGTCGGCGCCCTCGCCGGTGAGGACGACCCGGGTGCCGTCGCGCCGGACCGCCTCGCTGAGCCGCAGGAGCGGCGCCGGCGCCGAGCGGACCAGCACCTGCTCCGCGTGCCGGACGGCGGCGGGGAGCAGCTCGCCGATCTCGGACGCGGCGAGCTCGGCGGGCACGTGCCGGGTCCGGAGCGCTCCCGCCACCCCGTCCTGGAAGGCCGACTCGTCCCAGGCCGCGTCGGAGAACCGCACCGAGTAGGTCGAGAGCGCGCCGCCGAGCGCGCGCTGGGCCATGGCGCAGACGAGGCTGCTGTCGAGCCCGCCGGAGAGGTAGGCGGCCACCGGCACGTCGGCGCGCAGCCGGATGCGGACCGCGTCCTCGAGCAGCGCGGCGGCCTCGTCGACGGCGGAAGCGGCGTCGATCGGCTCGCGCCGATCCGGCTCCACCGCGAGGTCCCAGTAGCGGCGCACCTCGAGCGACCCGCCGGCCCACCGCGCCACCGAGCGCGGCGGCAGGGCCCCGACGCCCTCGAAGAGCGTGCGCGGGGCGACCGGCGCCCAGAGCTGGACGGTCTGCTTCAGCGCCGCCGCGTCGAGCGCCGGGCGGGCGAACCCGCCGGCGAAGAGCGCCTTCGCCTCGGACGCGAAGGCGAGGCCGTCGCGGGAGATCACGTAGCAGAGCGGCGCGATCCCGAACCGGTCCCGGGCGAGCCAGAGCTCGCGCGTCCGCGGGTCCCACAGCGCGAAGGCGAACTGGCCGTTCAGCTCCCGGACGCAGTCGATCCCGTGGGCCAGGTAGGCGGCGAGGATCACCTCGGTGTCCGAGCGGGTCCGGAAGCGGTACCCGCGGAGCGACGCGCGCAGCTCGGGGTGGTTGAAGACCTCGCCGTTGTAGACGAGGGTGACGCCGGTCTCGGGATCGGACATCGGCTGGGCGCCGCCCTCGAGGTCGACGATGGCGAGGCGCGCGTGGCCGAGGGCCACGCCGTCGAGCAGCACCGCGCGCTGCGCGTCGGGACCGCGGTGCCGCAGGGCGGCGGTCATCCGCCGCACCCGGCCGACGTCCAGCTCCCGGTGGCCGCTCCCGCCCCGCCCCGGCGATACCGTGAACCCCGCGATCCCGCACATGGCGAGCTCACGCCGCGGTGCGGCCGCGCTTTCGCCCCACGAACGCGGCGGCCCGCGTCACCGAGTCGAGGTTCTCGGGGACGAGCTCGTCGTCGTGGACCTCGATCCCGAACTCCTGCTCCAGGAAGACGACGAGCTGCGACATGCCCATCGAGTCCACGATCCCGGTCCTGAGGAACGACTGATCGTCGGAGAAGTCGTCCACGAAGAAGACCTCGGAGATGAAGCTGCGAATCTTCCCGCGAACCCTCGCGTCCTCGCCCATCCGTCCCCCTCCCTTCACCCCATGCGCCGGTCGACCGGCTTCACCGAGAGCCGCTCGAGCAGGCGCGCCGCCTTGTCGAGGATGGCGGCGCGATCCCTCTCGCCGATCTTCCGCAGCGGATCCCCGGCGTAGATGCCCCAGGGCGGGACGTCGCGGCGGACCACCGCGCACGCGCCGATCGCCGCGCCCTCGCCGACGGTCACGCCGGGGAGGATCACCGCGTTGGTCCCGACGATGACGTGCTTGTCGATGGTCACATGCGAGCGCTGGCGGTTCGTGAACTCGTCCGGGACGGTCGGGTTCGTCAGGAAGGGTCCCGAGTAGTCGTCGGTCCCGGTGACGATCCGGCATCCGGCGCTCAGCCCCGAGAAGTCGTCGATGAAGAACTCGCCTCCCCCGATGACGCTCACGAAGGACGCGATGTGGACGAACCGCCCGATGCGGCACCGGCGCCCGGCGTTGATGAACACGAAGTCGTCGAGCTGCGAGAAGGCTCCGATGGTGATCGCGGCGGCGAGCCCGACGAGCCGGCAGGTCGGGAAGATCTTCGCGGTGTCCGAGATGCGCATGGCCGCCTTCGTTCGGGCGCGACGCGCCCCCGTCTCCCCGGCGCGACCCGGTGCGAGTCTCACCGCCCGCGAAGAAGTTAGGGCGACGCCGACCGGGCGACAGAGAACCTCTTAGGTCGAACGGGCCGCGTCCGGAGGGTCGGAAGGCCACGCTCCCGGCGCATGCTCGATCCCGCTCGCCCGCTCACCGGGAGGGGCTGCCTCGTCACCGGCGCCACGTCCGGGGTCGGCGCGGCCACCGCGCGGGAGCTCGCCCGGCGCGGGGCCATCGTGGTCCTCGCAGGCCGGACCGCGCGAGGTGTCTCGGTCACGCGGAGAACCTCGCGCGGGTGAGCGGCGCCGCGCCCGTGACCCTCGTCGCCGACCTGTGGTCGCAGCCGAGGCGTGAGCGTCGCGCGCCCCGGGCTCTACGACCTGGGCGCCCTGCGCCTGGACGCGGGGGTCTGGTCCGTGAATGGCACCATGAGCCACGCGGGCGAGGGCCCGCCCGAGCGGCGGGAGCTCCTCCGGAAGGCGGTGGCGGGCACCGGCTGGGCACGGTTCCTGCCCGACCGGCGCTGAGGGGAGGGCGGGCCTCCGCCGCTGTTCCGCCCGGCGCGCCGACCGACTAAGATGCGCCCCCCATGACCCACCGTTTCATCGCCGCCTGCCGGCGCCAGCCCGTCGACCGCCTCCCCGTCTGGATGATGCGCCAGGCCGGGCGGTACCAGCCGTCCTACCGCGCCGTCCGGCAGAAGGTCGGGTTCCTCGAGCTGTGCCGGTCGCCGGAGCTGATCGCGCAGGTCACCGTCGCCCCCATCGACGAGTTCGGGTTCGACGCGGCGATCCTCTTCTCCGACATCCTCGTCCACCTCCCGGCCATGGGGCTCGACCTCTCCTTCGAGAAGGGCGAGAAGGGGAAGGGCGACGGCGGCCCGAAGATCGCGAACCCGGTCCGGACCCGGGCCGACGTCGACGCGCTGAAGATCCCCGAGCCGAAGAAGGACCTGCCCTACGTCCTCGACGGAGTCCGGGCGATCCGGACCGCCCTCCAGGGCCGGGTGCCGCTCATCGGGTTCGTCGGCGGTCCGTTCACGGTGGCGAGCTACGCCGTCGAGGGCGGCAGCCAGGGCTTCACCCGGCTCAAGACCATGCTCTACGCGGAGCCGAAGACCGCCCACGCGCTCTTCGAGAAGCTCACCCGCGCAGCCATCGTCCAGATCGAGGAGCAGATCGCGGCCGGCGCCGAGGCGGCGCAGATCTTCGAGAGCTGGCTCGGCGAGCTCGACCGGTTCGACCTCGAGGAGTTCAGCTTCCCGTACCTCGCCCGGATCGCCGAGGCCGTGAAGAAGGCCGGCGTGCCGGTCATCTTCTTCGGCACCGGGATGGGCGGCCACCTCGAGTCGATCGCGTCGCTCGGGTTCGACGTCGTCTCCGTCGACTGGCGCATCCCAATCGAGGACGCCCGGGCCCGCCTGCCGAACGTGGCGGTGCAGGGCAACCTCGACTCCACGGTGCTCCTCGGGCCCAAGGAGATCGCGGTGGAGCGCGCGCGCCGGATCATGCAGGCGGCGGGGCCGAAGCCCGGTTACATCTTCAACCTCGGCCATGGCCTGCAGCCGCCGACGCCGATCGAGAACGTGAAGGCGGTCGTGGACGCGGTGCACGCGTTCACCTGGAAGTGAGGCGAGCGTGATCCAGATCCCGTCCTGGGAGCTCCTCAAGAAGTACGACCGGCCCGGGCCGCGCTACACGAGCTACCCGACCGCCGTCGAGTTCAAGGAGACGTTCGGGCCGGGCGAGTACGCCGCGCACCTCGCGCGCGCCGATCGCCAGCAGGCGCCCCTCTCGATCTACGTCCACCTCCCGTTCTGCCGGGAGATGTGCCGGTTCTGCGGCTGCAACGTGGTCGCGACGCACGACCGGTCCCGCGCCGACGCCTACCTGGACCAGCTCGAGAAGGAGGTCGCCCTCGTCGCGGCGAAGCTCCCGAACCGGCGCCAGGCCTCGCAGCTCCACTGGGGCGGCGGGACGCCCACCTTCCTCGACGAGAAGCAGCTCACCCGCTGCCACGAGATCCTCGCCCGTCACTTCGAGTTCACGAAGGACGTGGAGAAGGCGGTCGAGATCGACCCCGCCATCACCACGAAGTCGCAGATCGAGACCCTCGCCAGGCTCGGGTTCAACCGGATCTCGATGGGGGTCCAGGACTTCGACGCGAAGGTGCAGGAGGTGGTCGGGCGGGTCCAGGGCGAGAAGGAGACCGCGGAGCTCGTCGCCGCGGCGCGGAAGAACGGCTTCCACGGGGTGAACCTCGACCTCATCTACGGCCTGCCGTACCAGAGCCCGAAGACCTGGGAGGACACGCTCCAGCGGATCATCGCGATCAGGCCCGACCGGCTCGCCGTCTTCGGCTTCGCCTACGTGCCCTGGTCGAAGCCGCACCAGCGGCTGCTCCCGCAGGAGGCGCTCCCCAAGACCGAGCAGCGGGTCGAGCTGTTCCTCGGCGCGGTGGAGGCCTTCACGAAGGCCGGCTACCGGCTCATCGGCCTCGACCACTTCGCCCTCGAGTCCGACGAGCTCGCGCGGGCGCAGGACGGCGGGTACCTGTACCGGAACTTCCAGGGCTACACGATCCGGCCGGCGCCCGACACGGTGGCGTTCGGGATGAGCTCCATCTCCGACATCGGCGGCGCCTACGTCCAGAACTTCCACAAGCTGAAGGAGTGGGGGGACCAGGTCGACGCGGGGACCATCCCGGTCGAGCGCGGCGCCGCGATGAGCGACGACGACGTGATGCGCCGGTTCGTCATCAACCGGGTGATGTGCCTGCTCCGGGTCGACCTCGGCGAGGTCGAGGAGAAGTTCGGGAAGGCCGCGCGCGAGGCGATCGCGTCGGATCTCGCCGCCGGCGTCCAGGAGCTGCAGGCCGACGGGCTCGTCACCTTCGACGGGAAGATCCTCCGGGTGACGCCGCTCGGCCAGCTCCTGGTCCGCAACGTCGCGATGCTGTTCGACGCCTATCTGAAGAAGGGCGCGTCCCGGACCCAGTTCTCGCGGACCGTGTGACGGTTCCTCCCTCTCCCCGCCTCGCGGGGAGAGGGTCGGGGAGAGGGGCTCATGACCCGCACCGCCGTGTTCCTGATGAACCTGGCCCTTCGGCTCCGCGCCCCGCTTCGCGGGACGCCACGCTCAGGGCGCGCGGAATGAGCCACACCGCCGTGTTCCTGATGAACCTCGGTGGGCCGCGGTCGCTCGCGGAGGTCGAGCCGTACCTCTACGAGCTGTTCTCGGATCCGCTCCTCATCTCGGCGCCGTTCGGCCCTCTCCGGCCCCTCGTCGCGAAGATCATCTCGAAGACCCGCGCCCCGTCCTCGGCCGAGAAGTACGCCCTCATCGGCGGGAGGTCCCCCATCGTCGAGGGGACGGAGGCCCAGGCGCGCGCCCTCGCCGCCGTCCTCGGTCCGGGCTGGTCGTGTCACCTCGCGATGCGCTGCGGGCACCCCAACACCGCGGAGGGCGTCCGCGAGGCGCTCGCCGCCGGCGCCGACCGGGCGGTGGCGCTCCCGCTCTACCCGCAGTACGCGAACGCGACGACGAGAATCCTCGCTCCTCGAGCTGCGCCGGCTGTGGCCCAAGGCCCGGCCGCTCGCGGAGATCTGCACGTGGCACGACCACGAGGGCTACCTCGACGCCTCCGCCGCCGCGCTCGGAGAGACCCTGGAGCGCGTCCCCGCCACCGAGCGGGAGCGGATCCTCGTCGTCTTCAGCGCCCACGGCTTGCCCATGAGCCAGGTCCGCAAGGGCGACCCGTACCCCGGCTACATCGAGCACTCCGCGCGGGAGACCGCGCGCCGCGCCTTCGCCCCCGCCTTCCAGGTGACCTACCAGAGCCGGGTCGGGCCGACCAAGTGGCTCGGCCCGGACACGGTCGAGTTCCTCCACGCGAACGCGAAGGACCGGGTGATCGTCGCCGTGCCCATCGCCTTCGTCTCCGAGCACCTCGAGACGCTCTACGACCTCGACATCCTCGCGAAGAAGGCGGCGGAGAAGGGCGGCGCGCGCGCGTTCCTCCGCGTGCCGGCGCTCGGGACGCGGCCAGACTTCGTCGCCGCGATGGCCGATGTCGTCCGCAAGGGGCTCGCGGGGCAGGCGAGCGCGGTCGAGCCGCTGCGAGCGTAGATCGCGGTCAACATCGTGATCGCGACGTCGACCCCGACCCCGACCCCGACCCCGACCCCGACCGCGACCTCGACCCCGACCCCGACCCCGACCCCGACCCCGACCCCGACCGCGACCTCGACCTCGACCTCGACCGCGACCTCGACCTCGACGGCGACCTCGACCCCGACCTCGACCGCGACCGCGACCGGGACCCCGACCGCGACAATCCGTTCGTCCTGAGCTCCGATCCGGTCGTCCTGAGCGTAGCGCCGCCGCAGGCGGCGCGGAGTCGAAGGACGCCGCAGTCGTGCCCACCCAGAAGCGCCCCTGTCGCCGTCGTCGACCTGCTCCGCAGGAGCCGCGCCCGGCTTCGCCGGTCACGGCCCCTGCAAGGCCGTGGAGCTCGCGTCCGACGACGGCTCGGACGCGGCGTGAGTGCTGTTTCGCACGCGGCCTCCTCCGCCGAGGCGAGAGGAGGCCGCATGCGAAACGTCACGTCGTCCACGTCCCAGTCCACGCTCGGCGCCACGCCCGAGCGCTTCCCGTTCCAGAACCTCGATGTCTACAAGGCCGCGAGGCAGCTCGCGGCGCTCGTGCATCGCCTCGACATCCGCGATGCCGAGCTCCGCGATCAGGCGACGCGCGCTGCCAAGAGCGCGTTCCTGAACCTCTGCGAAGGCCTGCCCGACGACCGCCCGGCCATGCGCCGCAAGTACTTCGCGCAGGCGGACGGCTCGCTCCACGAGACCGCCGGAGCGGTCGATCTCGCCGCCGCCATCGGCGCGGTCCCGCAGGCCCGCGCGGACGAGGTCCTCGCGGTCGCGAGCCGCGTCCGCGCCATGCTCCGCGGGCTCCTGAAGGTCAGGGGCGGCAGAGCCGGGTGAGCATCGCCACGAGCCGGTCGGCGACCCGCGCGACCTCGAGCGCGGGCCCGCCCGGCGCATCGCCGCACATCGCGGCGATCTCGACCGCCGCGGCGGCCTCGACGGCCTCCGCGCGGGCGATGGCGAACGCGCGGGCCTTGTCCGCGCGGGTGACGCGCCCGGCGCCCTCGGCGCAGTTGAGGCAGGCGCTCTTGGCGGAGCGGAGCGCCTCGTCGCGGAGCTTGGCGTCGCGGATGGAACAGCGGAGGACGGCGAGAAGCAGCTCGCGGGCGACGCCGTAGGCGAGCAGCTTGTGGTGCGGAAGGACGGGAACAGCTGCGCTTCGATTCTGCGTTTCGTTCATGGTGCGGCTCCTTTCGCCGTCCGAAGGAGCCGCACCATGAACGACGGCGCGAGATCCGCTGACCGACAGCGCAGCACGATGCTCGCGGCGCGTCATTCCATGGGGCAAGCGCAGTGCCACCGAAGGTGGCACGAGCTTGCTGAGAGCACGCCGCGCCGCGAGCCCCGCCCGCGTCGCGCCCCCTCTCCCCGACCCTCTCCCCCGGCTGGCGCCGGGGGAGAGGGAGGAAAAGCGAGCGTGCGCGACCCCGACCCCGACCCCGACCCCGACCGCGACCCCGACCGCGACCCCGACCGCGACCTCGACCCGACCTCGACCGCGACCGCGACCGCGACCCCGACCGCGACCGCGACCCCGACCGCGACCCCGACCGCGACCCCGACCGCGACCCCGACCGCGACCCCGACCGCGACCCCGACCGCGACCCCGACCGCGACCCCGACCCCGACCGCGACCCCGACCCCGACCCCGACCCCGACCCCGACCGCGACCCCGACCGCGACCCCGACCCCGACCCCGACCCCGACCCCGACCCCGACCGCGACCCCGACCCCGACCCCTTCATTTCGCGCACGCGCACGTCCCGCGGCTCATCCCCGTCTCGATGAGACAGTTCCACCCGGTCGCGCTTCCTCCCAGCGCGTTCGCGCAGTCCGTGGCGCTGGCGCAGCCGCCCGCCGGGACCATCCCGAGGTAGTCCGCCGAGTAGGTCTCTCCGGGATTCGCCTCGCACTGCCCGCTCGCGTGGTTGATCGCGATGCACTTGGAGGTTCCGGTCGGGAGGCAGGCCCCGCCCGCCGCGGCGCAGTCGACGAAGCACCAGTCGGTCCCGGGCTGGCAGGTCTTCATGTTGTTCCCCGCCCCGTCGACAATCCGCACGCTCGTGATGGCGCGGGCCGCGGGCTGGGTGGGGAGCTGGAGCAGCGAGGGCGGCTTCCCGAGGTCGGCGATGGCGGCGAGCACCGGCCCGAAGGACGCGGGCGGGTAGGCGTCGCAGACCGTCCCCTCCACCACCGCCACCCCGTCGGCGCGGAGCTGATCGGCGAGGGAGAGGAAGCGCTCCCCGGCCGCGTAGGCCCCGCCGCAGACGCCGGCGGCCGGTCCGCAGGTCGCGGGCGGCGTCACCGGGCAGGTGGGCGGCCCCGAGCAGACGTCGGCCGGGGCGTAGGACCCGTCGGCGCACCTCGCCGACGCGACGATGAAGGCGGCGGCGAGGTCGGCGGCCGCGCCGGAGTCGCGGAGCACGTGGAGGGCCGAGGCGTAGCGGGAGACCGGGTACTCGCGCTGATCCGGGAGGTGCTTGTCGAGGACGCAGGCGTCTGCGCCCGGCGTGAACGCGGACATGACGAGCGGCGCGCCGGGGGGGCTCGAGCAATCGTCCTCGTCGCCGACGAAGACGACCACGAGCTTGGCGTCGCGCCGCGGGAAGCTGCCCGGCGCGACGCCGGGCTGCTGCCCGCGCACCGCCTGGACCAGCGCCGCGAGGCCCGCCTCGAGGTGCTGCTCCTCGCCGGAGCCGCAGCTGCCGACCTGGATGTTCTGCTGGAACTGCGTGACGAGCCGGGTGAGGTTCGGGTCGGGTGTCGCCGTGGTCCAGGAGGCCCAGGCGAGCGACTTCGGGAAGGAGAGGACCGTCGGGTTCCCCGGCGCGGCGACGAACCGGCCGTTCGGGTACGGCCCGCCCGCGGTGGCGACGCCGGGCGTGCACCCGCCGGGGAACGGGCTCGGGTAGCTCGTCTGGAGGACGCCGCAGCGGTCGCCCGGGGCGCACCCCGGGGACGACGCGCACGCGGAGACGGCGCAGCAGCGCGGCTGGATCCGCTGGACCCACGTGAACGTCCGGTCGAGCACCTGGTCGGTGACGCAGATCTGCCCGGTCCCGCAGCCGTCGGCGGTGCCGCGCGTGCACGACGGCACGTCGGTGCAGGCGGAGGTGCTGCAGCAGGAGGTCCCGCCGACGCAGGCGCGGTCGCCTGCCGTCGCCGTGAAGAGCGAGGAGGTGGTGACCGCGATCTGGAAGTCGATCGGCTGCAGGCCGCGGGCGGCGCGCCCGACGTTCACGTCGACCATCCGCTGGAGGAAGTCCCGGAAGGACCCGGCGAGCCCCGCCTGCTTCGGATCCATGGACGGGGAGTCGTCCACCACGAACAGGAAATCGGCGCTGGAGGTCTTGGGGAGCTCCACCCGCACCGATCCGGGCTGGAGCACGCAGCTCCCGACGGGGCTGAACTGGTACTCGTTGCACGCTGCGAGGCTCAGGAGGAGCGCGGCGAGCGGTCCGAGGCGACGGGGCATGCATCGGGGTAGGGACCGCCGGCGGCGGGGGCAACACCCGCCGGGAATGAGTGTAGCGAGCGCAGGGGGCAGCCGGATGAGGCTGCCCGGAGCGAGTGTCCCCGTTCAGACCACCCGGGGGCTGTTGAGCCGGTGGAGCACCCGCTTCAGGACCTCGCTGCCGGGGTGGACCTTGAGCCCGGCGAGGACAATCCGCCGGGCCTCGCCGACGTCGCCGGCGGCGGCCTCCGCGAGGGAGAGCACCGCGGTCGCGCGCGGGTGGTCCGGCGCGAGCGCGATGGCCCGCCGCGCGGACCGCCGCGCCGCCTCGAGGCGCTCCGCCGGCGCGAGGACCGGGTCGTGCAGCTCGGCGAAGCCGAGCATGGCGTGGTACTCGGGCTCGCGCGGGTTCGCCTCCACCGCGCGCCGGAGCGCCTGCACCGCCTCCGCGTTGCGCCGCATGAGCAGGGCACGCTCGCCGCGCTTCAGGGCAATCTCCGCGTCGAGGACGATCCCGGGGCGCCGCGTGCCGGTGAGCTCGAACTTGAGCATCAGGAACGAGAGGTAGGCGCGCCGCTTCTCGTCGTTCGACAGCACCCGGTGCGCCGCCGTCACCTTGTCCTGCACCGCCGCGAGGAGGTCCTCGAGGTCGCCGGCGTCGTACTCGGCGAAGGTGTCCGGGTGGAGGCGGCTCGCCACCTCCTGGTACGCGCGCTCGACCTCCTCGCCCTCCGCCGCGATGTCCACCCCGAGGGCGTGGAAGTAGGTGCCCGGCAGGATCTGGAGCGCGGCCTGCCGGAGCGCCTCGGCGCGATCGGGAGGGAGCGGCTTCTTCCGCCGCGGCGGCGCCTGCCCGTAGCCGTCGGGCGCGTTGGCCTCCTCGAGGAACGACACCGCCGAGATGAGCGACAGGAACCAGAGCAGGGAGAGGGCGGGCTGGAGCTCCTTCTGGCGCCCGAGCCAGGCGCGGGTGGTCTCGTGCCCCTCCACGGACAGCGCGATCCGGACGTCCTGGGTGGAGAGGCCGCAGGCGGGCACGAGCTGCTGGAACTCGGAGGTGCGGACCGGGTGGGCGTCCATCACCGCCTTGAGGGCGTCCGCCAAGTGCTTGGAGGTGAGCCCGGCCCGGCCGCCGTCGAGGATCACCTGGAGCGGCAGCACCTCCGCGGTGTGGACCTCGGCCGCGAACTCGGGGCCGGGGTGGAAGCGCCAGCGGCCCTCGCGGGCCGCGACGGTGCGGACCACCATCGCCTTCACGTGGGCGCGGAGCGCGGCCTGCAGCGGCTCGCCCGGCTCGACGACGCCGGCGGCGATGAGGGCGGCGCCGGGCGAGAGGCCGCTCGCCATCGCCTCGAGGGCGTGCCCCCGCTGGACCTCGTCGAGCCGGCCGCTCGCGGTGAGCCACCCCACGAGCCCCTCGGCCGGATCGCCGGACTCGTACGCGACCGGGACGCCCCGCAGGAAGCAGATGCGCCGCTCGCCGCCGGGGTCCTCGAGGACGAGGATCCCCTCGGAGAGGGCCCGCCAGACCTGGTGGAGGATCCGCGCGACGACCCCCGGGCGGACCTCGCCGCGCGCGGTCGGGGCGCGGGAGAGGACCAGGGCCGCCCCGCGGAGCCTCCCGTGGGCGCTCGCGCTCTGGGCGACGAGGTGCTGGAGCTTGTCGACGAGCTCGCGCTTCGTGGGGTTCGCGACGTAGGCGTTCGCCTTGACCGGGAGGACCGCCTGAAGGCCCTGGGCCCGCCCGAGGTGCTCCTTGTCGACGACGACCACGAGGACGCGGGGGTCCGCCTCGCGCAGCCTCTGGGCGAGCGCCGCCGCGCCACCGCCGCCGAGGTCGGCCGCGATCACCACCGCCGAGGGGCGCTGCGCGGCGAAGAGCTCGTACGCCTGCCCGGGCTGCTGCGCGACAATCGGCTCGAAGCCCGCGTCCGCGAGGGCGCGGGTCACGAACTCGCGCGTGGGCCCGTGGCCCTCGGCGAGGAGGATGCGTCGCGGCACGGCCGGCGATTGTACGTGCCTTCCCCGCGAAAGACACGGGCGTCGCCCGCGCGCCGAGTGCTATCGTACGGTCCCCGCGCGCATGAAGGATCTGCTCCATCCCCGGCACCGCGGCGCGCTCGCGCGCTTCCTCGGTACGGCGGCGACGCCGCGCCGCATCCTCGCCGCCTTCGACTACGACGGCGTGCTCGCGCCGCTCGTGGCGGAGCCCTCCGGGGCCCGGATGCGCCCGTCGACGCGCGCCCTCCTGAAGCGCGTCGCGCGCCTCTACCCGGTCGCGGTGGTCTCCGGGCGGGCCTGGCGGGACTGTGCCCGGTTCCTGGGGCGGCTCGACGCGACGGTGGTCGGGAACCACGGGTTCGAGCTGGGCCGCCCGGCGCGGGTCCCCGCGGCGGTGGCCCGGGAGGTCCGCGGGTGGCGCCGCCGCCTCGAGCGGGATCTCGACGGTGTCCCGGGGATCCACTTCGAGGACAAGCGCTCGACCCTCGCCGTGCACTATGGCCTGGAGGGAGACACGGCGTCGGCGGAGCGGGCGGTGTACGAGGCGGCGAACCAGCTCGAGGGCACGCGGCTCATCCCCGGCAAGCGGGTGCTGAACGTGCTGCCCCACGACTTCCCCACCAAGGGCGACGCGGTGCGCGCGCTCGTCGCCCGCCTCGGCTGCGACGGCGCCCTGGTCCTCGGGGACGACGTGACGGACGAGGACGCCTTCGCGGTGGGGGCGCCGCTCGTGTTCGGGGTCCACGTGGGGAAGGGCCCGTCCCTCGCGCCGTGGCGCCTCGCGACGCAGGCCGACGTGGACGAGCTCCTGCGGCGCCTCATCACGGCGCGGGCTCGGCTCCGCAAGCGCGGCGGGGGCCCCCCGGTATGAAAGGCCAGACCGGCGACCTCTTCGAGCGCGCCGCGCCGCGGCCGTGGTCGGTGGCCGAGCTCACCCGCGCGCTCCGCAATGCGGTCGAGCCGAAGTTCCGGGACGTCTGGGTCGCCGGGCGAGGTCGCGAACCTGCGCCGGCAGGCGAGCGGCCACGTCTACTTCTCGCTCAAGGACGATGAGGCGGTGATCGGCGCCGTGCTCTGGGCCACGCAGGCGCGCCGTCTCAAGTTCCGGCTCGACGAGGGGCAGGAGGTGCTCGCCCGCGGGTTCGTCGAGATCTACCCGCCGCACGGCAAGTACCAGCTCGTCGTCCAGGAGGTGGAGCCCCGGGGGGCGGGCGCGCTCGCGCTCCTGCTGCAGCAGATCAAGGAGCGGCTGCAGGCGGAGGGCCTCCTCGACCCGGCCCGCAAGCGCGCCGCTGCCGTTCATCCCGCGGCGGGTCGGCGTCGCGACGAGCCCCACCGGCGCCGCGCTCCGCGACTTCCTGCGCGTGCTCCACGGCCGGTTCCCGCCGGTGCCCGTCCTCGTCGCGCCGTGCCGGGTCCAGGGCGAGGGCGCGGCGGCGACGGTGATCTCGGCGATGCGCGGGCTCTGCCGGGCGGGGTGCGACGTGGTGGTGGTCACGCGCGGGGGCGGCTCGCAGGAGGACCTCGGCGCCTTCAACGACGAGCGGCTGGCGCGGGCCATCGCGGCCTGCCCGGTGCCGGTCGTCTCCGCGGTGGGGCACGAGGTGGACTTCACCGTCGCGGACCTCGTCGCCGACGTCCGCGCCGCCACGCCCACCCACGCGGCGCAGCTCGTCGTGCCGGTCCGGGACGAGCTCGTCGAGTCGCTCCGGCGGCGCTCCGCGGGCCGCGCCGAGCGGGCGCTGGCGGGCGGGCTGGAGGCGCGCCGGCGCGAGGTGCGGGCGCTGCAAGGCCGAGCTGACGGACCCGAAGCACCTCCTCTCCCGCGAGCGCCACCGCGTCGACGACCTCCTCCACCGGGCCGCCGGCGCCGTGCGCGCGCCGCGCCGGGGGGCGCGGCAGCGGCTCGACGCCCTCCGGGGCCGCCTCGCGCGCCAGGAGCCCCGGCGGCGGGTCCGGGAGGTGCTGCTGCGGATGGAGGCCGCGACGCGCCGGCTCGGCGCGTGGCAGGCGGCGTACTTCCGGCGCGAGGGGCTGCGGGTCGAGCGGCTCGCGGGACGGCTCGAGCCGGCGAACGTGGCGAAGCTCCTGGCGCGCGGCTTCGCCCTGGTGCTCCGGGACGGGCGCCTCGTCGCCGCGCTCGGCGGACGCGGCGCCGGATGACGCGGTGCGCATCGCGCTCGCGGAGGGGTGGCTCGACGCGCGCGTGACCGGGCGCGACGCGGGCGAGGACCCGCTGCCCGGCCGGAGCGGGTCCGACGGGGTAACGGCGGACCGGCCCTCTGGCGGGTCGGGCGTTGACCCCCTTTCGCGCCGCGGTTAATGAAGTTGGAAGGCGAGGAGACTCTTGAGCACGGCGAACGAGCGAGTGGCCCCCGGCGGCGAGGAGTCGTACGACGCGATCGTCGCGCGGCTGGAGCGCGTCGTCGGCGAGCTCGAGTCCGGCCAGCTGTCGCTGGAGCAGTCCATCGAGAAGTTCGCGGAGGGCGTCCGGCTGGCGCGAGGACGCCTCGCGCAAGCTCGAGGACGCCGAGCGGCGGGTCGAGCAGCTCGTGCGCAGCGCAGACGGCGAGGACGAGGCGGTGCCGTTCGTGCCCGAGGGCGCGGGGAAGGGCGGCTGACCCGATGGCGGACCCCGTCCCGCGGAAGCCGAAGGTCATCATCGTCGACGACGACCGCGACACGCGCGAGATGCTCACGCTCGCCCTCGAGCTCGAGGGGTTCGACGTCGGGCAGGCGGCGAACGGGCTGCGGCTCATCTCCGCGATGCACGTGGACCGGCCCGACGTGATCTTGCTCGACGTGATGATGAGCTGGATCGACGGCTTCGAGCTCTGCCGCGCCATCAAGAAGAACCCGACCTTCGGCGACATCCCGGTGATCTTCATCTCGGCCCGCAAGAGCCTCGAGGACGAGCGGGCCGGCCTCGACGCCGGGGCGGTGGACTACTTCCCGAAGCCGCTCGACATGGACCGGCTCGTCGGCCGGATCCGGCAGATCCTGGGCGGCCGCGCGATGCAGGCCTGCCCGGCCGCCCGCCCCGCGGCGCCTGATCGCCCCGCGTCGGTGAAAGGCGCGCCGGGTCCGCGCGCGCGGTCCTGCGGTCGCGTGCGCGTGACGCGTGCTGCGCCCTCCTCATGCTAGAAGGAGGCCGCTTGAGCACGGGCTTCCCGGTCGAGGACTACCTCCGCCGCGTGGCGGCGCGCGTCGAGCCGCGCCTCGCGGCGCTCGCCGACGCGCGCGCCGGCGTGGGGCCGCCGCGCCTCGTCGAGGCGATCCGCTACGCGCTCCTCGGCGGCGGGAAGCGGCTGCGCCCGGCCCTGGTCCTCGCCTCCTGCGAGGCCCACGGCGGCGACGCGGTCCGACGGCTCCCTCGCCATGCGCTTCGCGGTGGCGCTCGAGGCCGTCCACACCTACTCCCTCGTCCACGACGATCTGCCCGCCATGGACGACGACGACCTCCGCCGCGGCCGCCCCACCGTCCACAAGGCCTTCGACGAGGCCACCGCCGTCCTCGTGGGCGACGGGCTGCAGTCCCTCGCCTTCGCGCACCTGCTCGCCGGGACCCGAGCCCGCGCGCCGGCCGCCGCCTCGCGCGGCTCCTCGCGGAGAACGCCTACCTCATGGTGGAGGGGCAGGCCCGCGACATGGCCGGCGAGGGCCAGCGGCTCTCCGAGGCCGAGGTGACTGGACCTCATGTCGACGAAGACCGGCGCGCTCCTCGCCGCGTCGGTCGCGGGCGGCGCCCTCGCCGCCGGCGCGTCCGCCGAGCTCGGCCTACCCGTGGGGGTTGAAGCTCGGCCTCGCGTTCCAGATCGCCGACGACCTCCTCGACCTGACGGCGGACACCGCCACCCTCGGCAAGCGCGCCGGGAAGGACGCCGCCGCCGGCAAGTCCACCCTGCCCGCCCTCGCTCGGGATCGCGGAGGCGCGCCGCCGCGCCGGCGGCCCTGCTCGACGAGGCCCTCGCCGCCCTCGTGCCCCTCGGGCGCCCGGGCCGACGCCCTGCGCGCGCTGGCGCGCTTCGTCGTCGCGCGCACGAAGTAGGAGGTGAAGAGCCCATGGCCCGGCTGCTCGACCGCATCGACTCGCCCGCCGATCTGAAGAAGCTCTCCGCCGAGGAGCTGCCCCGGCTCTGCCAGGAGCTCCGCGACGAGATCGTCGTCACCTGCGCGCGGAACGGCGGCCACCTCGGGCTCCTCGCTCGGCGCGGTCGAGATCAACGTCGCGCTCCACTACGTCTTCGAGTCGCCGACCGACAAGCTCGTCTGGGACGTCGGCCACCAGGCCTACGCCCACAAGCTCCTCACCGGCCGCCGCGACCGGTTCCGGACCATCCGGCACCGAGGGCGGCCTCGCCGGGTTCCCCGAGCGGCACGAGTCGCGAGCACGACGCCTTCGGCGTCGGGCACGCCTCCACCGCGATCAGCGCCGCGCTCGGGATGATCGAGGCGCATGCGGCATCGCCGGCGACGCCGGCAAGGTCGTCGCGCGTGGTCGGCGACGGCGCCCTCACCGGCGGCGTCGCCTTCGAGGGGCTGAACCAGGCCGGCTACCTGGGCCGCGACCTGCTCGTCGTCCTGAACGACAACGAGATGTCGATCTCGCCCAACGTGGGCGCGCTCTCGGAGTGGTTCTCGAAGAAGTTCGCCTCGCGCACCTACAACCGCTGGCGCCACCAGGTGAAGGACTTCCTCGCGAAGCTGCCCAAGGGCGCGCGAGGCCATCGAGACCATCCGCCACGGCATCAACGCGACCAAGGCGCTCGTCACGCCCGGCATCCTCTTCGAGGGGCTCGGGTTCCAGTACGTCGGCCCGGTGGACGGCCACGACGTGCAGCGGGCTCGTCGAGGCGTTCCAGAAGCTCGCCACCTTCGACGGCCCCGGTCCTGGTCCACGCCATCACGCACGAAGGGGAAGGGCTACCAGCCGGCGGAGCAGGACGTCGCCACCCGCGGCCACGGCCTCACCTTCTTCGACGTCGCGACCGGCAAGCCCACGCCAAGAAGGCCGCGCGCAAGGGCTACACCGACCTCTTCGCCGACGCGCTCTGCGAGCGAGATGGAGCGCGACGAGCGCGTCGTCGCGATCACCGCGGCGATGCTCGAGGGGACCGGCCTCATCAAGGCGAAGCAGCGGTTCCCGGACCGGACCTACGACGTCGGCATCGCCGAGCAGCACGCCGTGACCTTCGCCGCCGGCCTCGCCTGCGAGGGGATGCGGCCGGTGGTCGCCATCTACTCGACCTTCCTGCAGCGCGCCTACGACCAGATCATCCACGACGTGGCGCTGCAGAAGCCTCCCGGTGACCTTCGCGCTCGACCGCGGCGGGCTGGTGGGCGCCGACGGCAAGACCCACCAGGGCGCCTTCGACCTCGCCTACCTGCGCTGCGTCCCGAACCTCGTCGTGATGGCGCCGTCCGACGAGAACGAGCTGCGCCACATGCTCCACACCGCCCTCGCCCACGACGGCCCGGCGGCGTTCCGCTTCCCGCGCGGC
This sequence comes from uncultured delta proteobacterium, assembly GCA_963739565.1. Taxonomy (GTDB): domain Bacteria; phylum Myxococcota; class Myxococcia; order Myxococcales; family Anaeromyxobacteraceae; genus Anaeromyxobacter. Next base: position 267,865 of record CAVUBF010000006.1, read on the forward strand.
GCCGGCGTGGGCGTGCCGCTCGATCCGCGAGCCGAAGCTGCTCGAGATCGGCAAGGGGCGGGTGGTCGCGCGCGGCGGCGGGCAAGCCCGACGTGCTGCGTCGCGGCGATCGGCACCGCCGTGCGCGCCGGCGCTCGCCGCGGCCGAGGCCCTCGCCGCGACGGGGCTCGCCGTCGACGGTGGTGGACGCCCGGTTCGTGAAGCCGCTCGACGAGGAGCTCCTCGTCGCCGAGGCGCGCGCGGGCGGGCCGCGTCGTCACGGTCGAGGAGGGCTGCGCTCGCGGGCGGGTTCGGCTCGGCGTGCTCGAGGCCTTCGAGCGCGCGCGGCCTCGTCGGCGACGGGCTCGCGCGTGCGGCGCCTCGGCCTCCCCGACCGTTCGTCACCCACGGCGACGCCGCGAAGCAGCGCGCCGAGCTCGGGATCGACGCCGACGGGCATCGCCGCGCGCCTGCCGCGAGCTCGTCGAAGGCGGCGGGCGGAGCGCGGGGCGGCGTGAGCCGCAAGATCGCCTCGACCTGCTCCTCGTCGAGCGCGGCCTCGCCGAGTCGCGGACGCAGGCCCAGGCGCTCGTCATGGCCGGCGCGGTGGTGGTCGGCGAGGCGCGGGTCGACAAGCCCGGCGCGCTCGTCGATCCGGCGCTGCCGGTCCGGCTCAAGGAGGACGCGGCGCCGCAGAGGTACGTCTCGCGCGGCGCCCTCAAGCTGGAGAAGGCCCTCGAGGCCTTCCCGGTCGACCCGCGCGGCCGGACCTGCGCCGACCTCGGCGCCTCGACCGGCGGCTTCACCGACCTCCTGCTGCAGCGCGGCGCCGCGAAGGTGTACGCGGTCGACGTCGGCTACGGGCAGCTCCACCCGAAGCTCCGCGGCGACCCCCGCGTCGTCGTGCGGGAGCGCGAGAACGCGCGGCTCCTCGACGCCGGCGACGCTCGGCGAGCAGGTGGACCTCGTCACCGGCGACCTCTCCTTCATCTCGCTCCGGCTCGTGCTCCCGGCGGTGAAGGCGATCCTGCCGCCCGGGCGGCCACGCCCTCCTGCTCGTGAAGCCGCAGTTCGAGGTGGGGAAGGGCGAGGTGGGGAAGGGCGGGGTGGTCCGCGACGACGCGAAGCGCCGCGCCGCCCTGGACGCGGTCGAGGCCGCGGCGCGGGAGCTCGGGTTCGAGGTGGTGGGCGAGGCGGAGTCGCCCATCGAGGGCCCGGCGGGCAACCGCGAGTGGCTGCTGGCGCTCAAGGCACCCGCCGGGTGACTTCGAGGTCGGGGTCGGGGTCGGGTCGGGTCGGGGCTCGGGGTCGAGGTCGGCGGGTCGGGCGGGTCGGGTCGGGGTCGAGGTCGAGGTCGAGGTCGGGTCGAGGTCGAGGTCGGGTCGAGGTCAGTGTCGCTTTCTGTCCGCCCGCCTCCCCGCCCGGGGTGCGCCCGGCGGCCCGTCTTCCTTGACCGGTCCGTCACCATCTGTTACCTACAGCCGACATTTTCGCGCCCGGGCAGCCGGGTTCCGAAAGTGGGCCGCGGTCGCGCCCACTTTTTCTTTTTCTGGGGTCGAGATTCGATGACCGGGATCGGACAGGAGTCGCTGGTCGAGCGCGCGCGCCGCGTGCTCGAGCCGGTCCTCGTCCGCGACGGGTACGAGCTCGTCGAGGTCGAGTGGGTCCGGGGCGGTGGGCGCTTCACGCTCCGGGTCTTCATCGACAAGCCGGGCGGCGTCGAACGTCGACGACTGCCAGGCTCATGTCGCGCACCATCGAGCCCATCCTCGACGTCGAGGACTTCATCGAGCCCGCCTACGACCTCGAGGTCAGCTCGCCCGGTCTCGACCGGCCGCTCCGGAAGCCCGGAGCGACTTCGACGCGGTTCGCCGGCCAGCGCGTGCACGTGAAGGCGTTCGGTCCCGTCGCCGGGACCGCGGAGGGGTCGCCCGGGCGCAAGGCACTGGACCGGCACGCTCCGGGGGTTCGAGGGCGGCGCCGTCCTGGTGGACGTCGACGGCGTCCTCCACCGCATCCCGCACGATCGGATCGCCAAGGCCCACCTCGAGTACGACTTCGAGGCCGACCTGCGCAGGAAGGACTGAGCCATGCAGCAGAACGTGAACCTGAACCTCATCCTCGACCAGGTCGCCAAGGACAAGGGCATCGACCGGCCGAAGCTCGTCGAGATCCTCGAGGAGTCGCATCGCGAACGCCGGCAAGCGAGCACTTCGGCATGGAGCGGAACCTCAAGGCGCGCTACGACGAGGAGAAGGGGCAGATCGACCTGTTCCAGGTCCTCACCATCGTCGCCGATCCCGACCGACGAGGTGCCGATCCCGGATCCGGTGAACATGGTCCCGGTCTCGATCGCCCACGAGAAGGGGATCGAGGTGGAGCTCGGCGACGAGCTCGACTTCCCCATCTACTACCGGCCGGAGGACGAGGCCGAGGCGAAGGCGCAGGACGAGCAGTGGGGCGACCTGCTCAAGCTCAAGACCTTCCGCCGCTCCTTCGGCCGCATCGCCGCGCAGACCGCGAAGCAGGTGATCATCCAGCGCACGCGCGACGCCGAGCGCGAGAACGTCTTCAACGAGTACAAGGACCGCAAGGGCGAGGTCATCACCGGCATCGTCCGCCGCTTCGAGCGCGGCAACGTCATCGTCGACCTCGGCCGCGCCGAGGCGGTGCTCCCGGTCCGCGAGCAGGTGCCGCGCGAGAGCTACCGCGCCGGCGACCGCATCCAGGCCTACGTGATCGACGTGCTCCGCGAGTCGAAGGGGCCCGCAGATCATCCTCTCCCGCGCCTCGGTCGAGCTGCTCGAGAAGCTGTTCGAGATGGAGGTCCCGGAGATCGCCGAGGGCGTCGTGGTCATCGAGGCGGCGGCCCGCGAGCCGGGCGGCCGCGCCAAGATCGCGGTCTCCTCGCGCGACTCCGACGTCGATCCGGTCGGCGCCTGCGTCGGCATGAAGGGCAGCCGCGTCCAGGCGGTCGTGCAGGAGCTCCGCGGCGAGAAGATCGACATCGTCCCCTGGGACGAGGATCCGGCGCGCTTCGTCTGCAACGCCCTCGCGCCCGCCGAGGTCTCGCGCGTGCTCATCGACGACCAGAACCGCGCGATGGAGATCATCGTCCCCGACGACCAGCTCTCGCTCGCCATCGGCCGCCGCGGCCAGAACGTGCGCCTCGCGTCGCAGCTCACCGGCTGGAAGCTCGACATCAACTCCGAGTCGCGCGTGAAGGAGATGCGCGAGTTCGCCACCGAGAGCTTCAACGCCATCGACGGTCCCGGAGGCCACGCAGGAGATGCTCTACGCGCACGGGTTCCGGAAGGCGCAGGACCTCGCGAACGCCGCGCGCCGAGATGCTGACGCAGTTCCCGGGCTTCACGATGGACATGATCCCCGATCTGCAGCGGCGCGCCCGCGAGCAGGCGATCATCGACGCCGAGAAGGAGATGCGGCTCGAGCAGGAGCGCGAGGCGGCGCGCATCGCCGAGGCGCGGCGCCACCCGGACGAGCCTCTCCCAGGAGGAGCGGCTCGCGCGCGTCCGCGGCGTCGGCGAGAAGACCATCGACCAGCTGAAGGGCGCCGGGTACCCGACCGTCGAGGCCATCCACGGCGAGGCCGACGTGAACAAGCTCGCCGACTCGACCGGTCTCGGGATCAAGAAGGCGCGGCAGATCAAGCACGCGGTGGGCGTCTACCTCGAGGAGGAGGCGAAGCTGCGCGCCGAGCTGGACGCGGAGAAGCGGAAGCCGGCGAGGGAGCGGGCGCCTAGGTGACCGGCCCGGTCCGCACGTGCATCGGGTGCGGGCAGGAGGCGGCCCGGGCGGAGCTGGTGCGGCTCAGGATCGATGGAGGTCGCGTGGTGATCGATCGGCGAGCGTGCGGGCGGGCGTGGCGCGTGGCTCCACCCGTCCGAGCGCGTGCCTCGAGCAGGGCGGTGCGGCGGCGGGCGTTCGGCCGTGCCTTCCGGGCGTGCCGTGGCCGCGATCGACCTCGCGGAGCTGCGCGATCGGGTTGACGGGAAGTGCCCGTAAGGATTAGGAGTGCCGGCAATGTCGAAGAAGCGGGTCCACGAGCTCGGGAAGCAGCTGAAGGAGCACGGGATCGAGCTCTCGAACCAGGAGCTCGTCGAGAAGCTCCATGCGCTCGGCTACGACGTGAAGAGCCACTCGCTCGTCGCTCGAGGACGATCAGGCGCAGACCGCCTTCGAGCGCATCATCGGCGAGAAGAAGCCGAAGCCGGCGCCGGTCGCGCCCGTCCGGTCCGGGGTTCGTCGTCCGCAAGCGGGCGCACGTCGAGCCCGCCGGCCGCCGCGCTCCCGCCGCGGCGCACGCCGCGCCGGAGTACGTCGAGGCCGAGCAGGCGCCGCAGTACGCCGCGCCCGACGCGCTCGAGACGCCGCCGGCCGACGAGGCAGCCGCCGCCCGAGGCGATCGCCGCGCAGGTCGCCGCCCGAGGCCGAGCCCGTCGAGCGCGCAGCCGGCGCCGGCGCCCGCCGCCGCGGCGACGCACGCGCCGGCCGCCGCGCCGGCGCCGTCCGCCCCGCCGCACGCTCGCGCCCACGCCGCGCCGCACGGCTGCCCGCCGCGCCGACCGGCGCGCCCTGCCGCGGCCCCGGCGCCGCCGCGCCGCAGCCCATGGCGCGCCGCGCCCGCCGGCGCGACGCCTGCGACGCCGCTCGCGCCGCCGCGCCCGGCGATCGACCCGCGGACGCTCCGTCCGACCGTCCACGCAGGCCGTCGTCATCTCGCGCCCGACCGTGCCGGTCCGCCGCGTGACGCCGCCGACCACGTCCCGCTCCGCCGTACCCCGCCGCGCCGGGCCCGCGCGCCCTCGGCGAGGTCCGCGAGCTCAAGGTCGTCCCGGGCTCGCTCGGGCGCGAGCGCGAGTTCATCGACGTCTCGCCGCGACAAGAACAAGCGCGGGCCGCACCGCCGGCCGCCCGCTGCCGAGGAGGCAGGCGAAGAGCCTCTCGGGCAAGGAGCTGCTGCAGGCCGCCATCACCGATCGCGCCTACATCCCGATCCGCGGCAAGAAGAAGAAGCCCACCAAGAAGGGGGCGAAGACGCAGATCACCGAGCGGGCCGAGCACAAGAAGGTCATCCGGATCGAGGAGTCGATCTCGCGTCTCCGAGCTCTCGCAGGCGCATGGGCGTGAAGGCCTCCGACCTCATCCGCAAGCTGATGCAGGCCGGCAAGATGGCGACGATCAACCAGCAGATCGACGCCGACACCGCCGCCTTCCTCGCGAGCGAGTTCGGCTTCACGCGTCGAGAAGAAGGGCTTCGAGGTCGAGGAGTACATCCCCGAGGTCGCGGTGGACGAGTCGAAGCTCGTCATCCGGCCGCCGGTCGTGACCGTGATGGGCCACGTCGACCACGGCAAGACCTCGCTCCTCGACGCCATCCGCGCAGGCCGACGTCGCCGCGGGCGAGGCGGGCGGCATCACCCAGCACATCGGCGCCTACTCGGTGCAGACCGCGCAGGGGCCGATCACCTTCCTCGACACGCCGGGCCACGAGGCCTTCACCGCGATGCGCCAGCGCGGCGCGCAGGTGACCGACCTCGTCGTGCTCGTCGTCGCCGCCGACGACGGCGTCATGCCGCAGACGATCGAGTCCATCAAGGCAGGCGAAGGCGGCCGGGGTCACGATCCTCGTCGCCATCAACAAGGTCGACAAGCCGGGCGCGACGCCCGAGCGCGTCATGCAGCAGCTCACCGAGTACGAGCTCGTCGCGCGAGCAGTGGGGCGGCACGACCATCATGGTCCCCGTCTCCGCCCGCACGAAGCAGGGCATCCCCGAGCTGCTCGAGTACATCGCCCTCCAGTCGGAGGTCCTCGAGCTCAAGTCGAACCCCGAGACGCTCGCCGCCGGCGCGCGTCATCGAGGCGAAGCTCGAGAAGGGCCGCGGCCCGGTCGCGACGGTGCTCGTCGCAGGAGGGGACGCTCCGCGTCGGCGACGCCCTCGTCACCGGCAGCCACTACGGCCGCGTCCGCGCCATGATGAACGAGCGCGGCGAGCAGGTGGACGACGTCGGCCCGGGCTACCCGGTCGAGGTCCTCGGCCTCTCCGGCGTGCCGATCGCGGGCGACGAGTTCAACGTCGTCGAGGACGAGAAGGCGGCCAAGGAGGTCGCCGAGCACCGCGCCGCGAAGGCGCGGCCAGAAGGAGCTCGGCGAGTCACGAAGCGGCGACCCTCGAGGACCTGTTCGCCAAGGCCAAGACCGGCGGCGGCAAGGACCTCAACGTCGTCGTCAAGGCGGACGTGCAGGGCTCCGCCGAGGCGGTCTCGCAGGCGCTCCAGAAGGCCGCCGACGAAGAAGGTCGGGCGTGAAGATCCTCGACTCCGGCGTCGGCGCCGTCACCGAGTCCGACGTCCTCACCGCCGCGGCGGGCAAGGCCATCATCGTCGGGTTCAACACGAAGCCCGAGACCAAGGTCGAGCAGATCGCGAGCCAGCAGGGCGTCGAAGATCCTGCTCTTCGACATCATCTACGAGGCGGTCGACACGATCCGCGAGGAGATGGCGAACCTCCTCGAGCCCGATCATCAAGGAGAAGCCGCTCGGGAAGGCCGAGGTCCGCGCGCTCTTCAACATCCCGAAGAGTCGGGCGCCATCGCCGGCTCGGCGGTGACCGAGGGCGTCATGAAGCGCGGCGGCGCACGTCCGCGTGCTGCGCGACCGCAAGGTGCGTCCACACCGGCAAGATCGGCTCGCTGCGGCGCCTCAAGGACGACGTCCGCGAGGTGGCGAGCCCGGCTCGAGTGCGGCATCGGCATCGAGGGGTTCAGCGACGTGAAGCCGGGCGACCAGCTCGAGGTGTTCGAGCTCGAGGAGATCCGGCCGAGCCTGGAGCGCGGTCGATCTCGGGCGGCTCGTCGCTGCGCTGCTCGGCGTACGGAAGCAGTACGCCTGCGCTGCTCGCTCCGGACGCGCCGACCTCGCCTCGGGCTCGTGCGTCGCGAGGGGCCATGTTCGTCGGCGTGCTGCGCCTCACGCTCCACCTGCCCGAGCCGGGGTCGCTCAAGTCGAAGCGGCACCTGCTCCGGTCGGCGATCGACCGGGTGAAGGCGCGGTTCAACGTCTCCATCGCCGAGGTCGCCGAGAACGACCTGTGGCAGCGGAGCGTGGTGGGCGTCGCCGCGGTGGGCAACGACCACGCCTTCGTGAACGAGACGCTCGACAAGGTGGCGGGCTTCGTCGCGTCGATGCACGGCGGGCAGATCCTGGTCACCGCGCGCGACATCGAGATCGTGCCGTACGGCGACGAGCTGGGCGAGGGACCGCTGCGGACGCTGGCGGAGGCCGAGGCGGAGCGGGACGCCGGCGGACGAGGCCGACGGAAGAGGAGGGGACGATGAGCACGCACAGCAGGCCCGCGCGCGTCGCGGAGGAGTTCCGGCACGAGCTCGGGCAGGTCCTCGCCCGCGGCATCAAGGACCCGCGCGTCACCGGGTTCGTGACCATCACCGGCGCGAAGATGGCGCCGGACCTGAAGGAGATCACCGTCTACGTCTCCATCCACGCGGACGAGACGGAGCGCGAGCGGACCCTCGAGGGGCTCCGCGCCGCGGCGGCGTTCCTCCAGCGCGAGGTCGCGCGAAATCTCAAGCTGCGCCACACGCCCCACCTCCGCTTCGTCTACGACGAGTCGGTGGAGCGCGGCGACCGGATCGAGCGGCTGCTGAAGGAGGCGCGGACCCAGGGCTGAGCCCCTCGCGCCCCCCGCGGCGGCCCCGCCCGAGGACGAGTAGGCGCCCCCGCGCCCGCCGGAGCCCGCGTGCTGGGAGGCGTCCTCGTCGTCGACAAGCCCGCCGGCCCCACGAGCTTCGACGTCGTCGCGGCGGGTGCGGCGCGCCCTCGGCGCGCCAAGGCGGGTCACGCCGGGACCCTCGACCCCGCCGCGACCGGCGTCCTCGCGGTCTGCGTCGAGCGACGCGGTGAAGCTCCAGCAGTGGCTCTCGGACGGCGACAAGGCCTACGAGGCGACGGTGGCCTTCGGGGCGGCGACGACCACGGAGGACGCCGAGGGCGAGGTGACGGCGCGGGGGATCCCTCCGCGCCTCGACGCCGCGGCGATCCGCGCGGCGCTCCCCCGCTTCACCGGGACGCTCGACCAGGTCCCGCCGATGTACTCGGCGGTCCGGGTGGGGGGCCGCCGCCTGCACGAGGCGGCCCGGGCGGGCGAGGAGGTCGAGCGCGCGCCGCGGCGGATCGTGGTCCACGCCTTCACCCTCGACGGGCTCGAGCCCGCGGGCGCCGACGGCCTCGTCCGCGCGCGCCTCACGGTGCGGTGCGGGAAGGGGACCTACGTCCGGACGCTCGCCGCCGACCTCGGGCGCGCCCTGGGAGTCCCGGCCCACCTCGCCGCGCTCCGCCGGACCGAGGCGAGCGGGTTCGCCATCGCCGGCGCGCTCCCGCTCGAGGCGGTGGAGGCGCTCGGCCGCACCGACCGCGACGCCCTCCGCGCCCGGCTCGTCCCGCCCGCGGAGGCGCTCGGGTTCCTCCCGCCGGTCACCCTCGACCGCGCCGAGGCGCGGGCGCTCTCGCAGGGGAAGCTCGTGCAGCGGGAGGCGCCGGCCGCCGACCTGGTGCGGGCGCTCGGGCCGGACGGTGCCCTGCTCGCGGTGTGCGCGCCGACCGCAGCGGGGCTGAAGCCGGTGCGGGTGTTCGTGACGCCTGCCGAGCTCGTCTGACGCCGCGCCAGCGGGTCAGCGGCGCGCGGCCTTCGCGCGCTTCGCCCGCTCGAGCGTGACGCTCGCGACGACGTCCTTGCGGAGATCGGCGGCGAACTTCACCGGAGCGTGGCCGTCGAGCCGCAGCTCGAGCCAGATCGTGGCGTCCTTGCGCGGGAGGTCGAGCCGGAGCGGCGTCTTCCCGATCCGCTTGCCCGTGTCGAGCCGGACCACCGCGGCCCCGGGCGGGCTCGTGTGGATCCGCAGCTCGACCGTCGGCTGGGGCGGTGGCCTGGGCTTCGCGGCGGCGGGCTTCGTGGAGGCGTGGGCCGGCGGGGCGGGCTTCGTGGGCGCCTTCGGCGCCGGAGCAGCGGCCGCCTTTCGGGCGGGGGTCGGCGTCCGGGTCGGGGTCGAGGTCGGGGTCGAGGTCTCGGCCCTTCGACTCCGCTCCGACGCGTCTACGTCCTTCCGGTCGTCCTGAGCGTAGCCTCCCCGCAGGGGAGGCGAAGTCGAAGGACGCTCAGGGCGAACGGCTGGGTTCCCCGCCGAGCCGCGCACCACCGCGATCGCGGACCCGGCGAGCTCCGCCGCGCGCCGGGGCACGCCGAGCTTCACGGCCGCCACCGCGCCCGCGCCAAGTGCGGCCGCCGCGGCGGCGGCGACGAGGATCTTCGGCCACCGCGACGGAAGCGCCGGGCCGGTGAGCGCCTGCGCGAGCTGCGCCATGGTGCGGTACCGGTCCTCCGGCCGCTTCTCGAGGCACCGGAGCGCGACCGCCGCGAGCCAGGGCGGGATCCGCTCCCCGCGTGGGGTCTTCGCGGGGAGGGGCCGCGGCGGCTGCTCGCGGATGGCGATCGCCAGCTCGACGAAGCTCGGCGCGGTGAAGGGGACGCTCCCGGCGAGCAGCTCGAACAGGACCACCCCGGCCGCCCAGATGTCGGCGTCGCGCCCGACCGGCTTCCCGAGCGCCTGCTCGGGCGACATGTAGTGCGGGGTCCCCAGGATCATCCCCGCCATCGTGGAGGACTCATCGCCGCCGTCGAGCAGACGCGCGACGCCGAAGTCGAGCACCTTCGCGAAGTCCGCGCCGTCCCGCTCGACGACGAAGACGTTGTCCGGCTTGAGGTCGCGGTGGACGACCCCCTTCGCGTGGGCGGCCTCGAGCGCCTCGCAGACCTGCCGCAGGATCCCGGCGATCCGCCGCGACGGCGGGTAGCGGCGCCCCCGGCGCTTGGAGAGATCCCGCAGGCTCTCTCCCTCGAGCAGCTCCATGACGAGGTACGCCAGCCCGGGCGCCTCGACGAAGTCGGTGACCTCCACGATGTGCTCGTGGTCGATCTCGTTCACGACCCGCGCCTCGCGGAAGAACCGCTGGACCACGTCGGGGCGGGCGACGTACTCGGGGTTCAGGAACTTGATCGCGACCTCGCGCCCGAGCTTCACGTGCCGGGCGCGGTAGACGCGCCCCATCGCGCCCTTCCCGATGAGCCCGACGAGCTCCCAGCTGCCGAGGACGGCGCCCGGCTCGAGCATGACGGACAGGGTCGCTGCGACGTGGGTGGGCTCGGTCATGCGCGGAGACATCGTACCGCGAGCGGCGGGCGCGAGGACGGCCGACGCGCGAGGGCGGAACCTACCCGCACCCGCCCTTCGCGGCGCCGCTGCACCAGCCCGCCTGGAATGCCGGCCCGGGCGGCGGACCGCCATGGCTGTCGAAGCCGAGCCGGCCGGTCGCGCCCCAGCGCCCGGGCCAGGCGATGAACGGCACGCGCGGGCTCGCCCGCTCGCCCACGTTCACGACGCCGCCCGTCCCGCCGGCCCAGGTCCGCCACACCCGGCAGCCCCCCGCCGCCGCGGCGGCGGGCCAGGTGGTGTCGCAGGCGCGCTCCCACTCCGGAACCTCGACGGTCGAGGCGTAGCTCGCGTGCGTGCCGCGGGCGGAGAGGACGACGGGGTGCTCCCCCTCACGGTCCAGGGCGGCCCAGTCGAACCAGACGCCAGGGTGGGAGTCGTAGTGGCGCGCGTACCAGGCCCCCTGCGGCGCGAGGGACGGTCCGAGCCGCACGGTGACGTGCTCCCAGTCGCCCTCGTGGTCGAAGACGCCGTACCCGTCGTTGAAGGCGTAGAAGAACCAGTACTGGAGGACGACCCCGCCGCCCTCCGCCGGGAAGGCGTGGCCGTAGACCACCCAGTCGGCGGGGAGGAGCTGCCGGCGTGGTCGGACGCGCGGGGGTGGAGCCGGGCCGCGGGGTCCTCGACCGGCTTCGGCCAGGACAGGAGCCCCAGCACCGACGCGGCGAGGACGCGGCGGCGCGGCCCCGGTGCGGGCTCGAGGTCGGCGCGGGCGAGGAGCCAGTCGGTGCTGGCCGGGAGGGCGGGCTCCGAGGGGTGGAGCAGGACCACCGGCGCGTACCGGGCGAGGAGGGCGTCCTCGAGGGCGTCGTCGAGGCCGTCGCCGTCGCGGTCAGCCGCCCTGGCGCCCAGGCAGACGAGGAGACCCGCGAGGGCAAGGGCGACGCGGGCCAGTCGAGGGGCGAGCCTGGGCATGTTTGGGGGGCCCCCCGGCGCTCGCCCGGGGACCGGGCATCGAGGCGGGCGGGAGGGGGGCGACGCGGAGCATCCGATCCGGGGGGGCGATCTCGCAAGAGACGGGGGTCCTACCGCCGGCTGGCGCCTTCGGGCACCAGCCGGCACGGGGACCGCTCGGTCGTGGGGTCCGGTCGGTGCTTACGGTGCCGCGTGCCCCGTCCGCGCCTCGAGGTCCCTACCGGGAAGACGGGCGGGAACGACCGACCGAGACGGCGAGCGGGGAACGCGGATCCGAAGCACGAGCGGGGTTCAGACGAAGGAGGTATCCCGTGGCGTCTTCCGGCCGAAGCCGGAAGACGCCAGTAGGGAGAAGCCGCGAGTACCTTGACCCCCGTCTCCGGATCGCTTAAGACCCCGCTTTCACTTCGTTCACTACCGCTCGCGGCGCGCGCCTTCGCCCCCGCGGTGGTGACGAAAACCGAAAGGAGCAGCACTTATGGCGCTCGTCCAGGAGAAGAAGCAGGAGCTGGTCACGAAGTACAAGCGGCACGACAAGGACACCGGCTCCCCCGAGGTCCAGGTGGCCCTCATCACCGAGCGGATCGCCTACCTCACCGAGCACTTCAAGACGCACAAGAAGGACCACCACAGCCGGCGCGGCCTCCTCAAGCTCGTCGGCCAGCGCCGCCGCCTCCTGGATTACCTGAGGACGTCGGACCAGGGCCGGTACAAGACCCTCATCGACCAGCTGGGCATCCGCAAGTAGGCGGGTGAGAGCACGCGCCTCGGCCCGAAAGGCCGGGGCGCTCGCGTCTCCGGGGCCGGGGACGCGAGGGAGCAACGGTCGGCCCCGGGTTGTTGGAAACGTGCCCGCAGGCCGGGCCGCGCGAAGGGACCAGGCGGTCGCTTCCGATTCCGACTCCGCTGCCCCTCTCCGGAGGGGCGACGCAGTGAGGAATGGAGGCGCCTTTCCGGCCCCCTCGGGCGAGCGGCCCGCGGGCCCAGAGGCGGCGGCCGCTCCACGCGTGCCGCCGCGGAAAGGTGCACATGACCCCCATCCAGAAGACCGCCAAGGTCGGCGGCAAGGACATCCTGCTCGAGACCGGCAAGGTCGCGAAGCAGGCCCACGGCGCGGTCTGGGTCCGCCTCGGCGACTCGATCGTGCTCGTCACGGCGGTCTCCGCCGCGGAGAAGAAGGAGGGGATCGACTTCTTCCCCCTCACCGTCGACTACCAGGAGAAGCTCTTCGCCGCGGGCAAGATCCCGGGCAGCTTCTTCCGCCGCGAGGGGCGCCTCACCGAGAAGGAGACGCTCACCTCGCCGCATGATCGACCGCTCCTGCCGGCCGCTCTTCCCCGACGGCTACGCGAACGAGACCCAGATCATCGCGACGGTGCTCTCCTTCGACCAGGAGAACGACACCGACATCCTCGGCCTCACCGGCGCGTCGGCGGCGCTGCAGATCTCGGACATCCCGTTCGGCAGGCCCGTTCGCCGGCGTCCGCGTCGGCCGGCTCGAACGGCGAGTTCGTCGCGAACCCGACGCTCGCGCAGCGCGCCGAGTGCGACCTCGACGTCATCATCGCCGCGTCGCGCGACGCGATCGTGATGGTGGAGGGCGGCGCGAAGGAGGTGTCCGAGCAGGTGATGGTCGACGCGCTCCTCTTCGGCCAGGCGGCGGTGAAGGAGCTGCTCGACGCGCAGGACGCGCTCCGCCAGGCGACCGGCGACAAGCCGAAGCGCGCTTTCGAGCCGCCGAAGAGCGACGGCGAGCTCCAGGCCAAGGTGAAGAAGCTCACCTGGGAGAAGGTGAAGGAGGCCTACGGCCGGAACGAGAAGCACGACCGCTACGGCCGCCTCTCCGAGATCAAGAAGGAGCTCCTCGCCGCCCTCAAGGAGGAGGCCGCCGGCGACGCCGCGAAGCTCGCGACGATCCAGCTCCGCGAGAAGGAGATCAAGGGCTACTACGAGGACGTGAAGTACGAGTACATGCGCAAGATGATCACCGACGAGGGTCGGCGGATCGGCGGCCGCGGCACGGCCGACATCCGCAAGATCACCTGCGAGGTGGGGCTCCTCCCCCGCGTCCACGGCTCGGCGCTCTTCACCCGCGGCGAGACCCAGGCCCTCGTCGCGGCGACCCTCGGCACCTCCGAGGACGAGCAGCGCGTCGAGATGCTGACGGGCATGCACTTCAAGAAGTTCATGCTCCACTACAACTTCCCGCCGTTCTCCGTCGGCGAGGCGAAGTTCCTGCGCGGCCCGGGCCGTCGCGAGATCGGCCACGGCGCCCTCGCCGAGCGCGCGCTCCGCGGCGTGCTGCCCGCCGAGGACAAGTTCCCGTACACGATCCGCATCGTCTCCGACATCATCGAGTCGAACGGCTCGTCGTCGATGGCGTCGGTCTGCGGCGGCACGCCTCTCGCTCATGGACGCCGGCGTGCCGATCAAGGCGCCGGTGGCCGGCATCGCGATGGGGCTCATCAAGGAGGGCGAGAAGATCGCGATCCTCTCCGACATCCTCGGCGACGAGGACCACCTCGGCGACATGGACTTCAAGGTCTGCGGCACCGCCGACGGGCATCACCGCGATCCAGATGGACATCAAGATCGGCGGCGTGACCCGCGAGATCCTGTCGAAGCGCGCTCGACCAGGCCGCCGACGGGCCGCAAGCACATCCTCGGCGAGATGGCCAAGTCCCTCGCCGACGCCGCGCACGGACATCAGCGCTCTACGCGCCGCGCATCACGACCATCAAGATCCGGCCGGAGCGCATCAAGGACATCATCGGCCCCGGCGGCAAGACCATCAAGGACATCACCGCCCGCACCGGCATGCTCGATCAACATCGAGGACGACGGCACGCGTCTCGATCGCCTCGCCGAGCCAGGAGAAGGTCGAGGCGGCGATCAAGATGATCCAGCGGCCTCACGCAGGAGGCGGAGGTCGGCAAGACCTACCTCGGCACCGTCCGGAAGATCGCCGAGTTCGGCGCCTTCGTGGAGATCTTCCCGGGCACCGACGGCCTCATCCACATCTCCGAGCTCTCCGACAAGCGCGTGAAGAGCGTCTCCGACGTCCTCTCCGAGGGCGAGGAGGTGCTCGTGAAGGTCATCTCGGTCGACCGCGCCGGGAAGATCCGCCTCTCGCCGCAAGGAGGCGCTCGCCGAGGCCGCCCAGAAGAAGCCCGAGGGCGCCGCGGCCGAGCCGGCGAAGGCTCGTAGGCAGGCGATGCCCGTCGTCGTGCCCCGCGCTCCGGTCCACGCGTGGGCGGTCGCGGGGCTCCCCTCGAGCTCCCCGCGCTACGAGACCGCCGGCGCGGCCGGGCTGGACCTGCGCGCCGACGAGCCGTTGCACGCTCGCCCCCGGCGAGCGGCGGCTCGTCCCCACCGGGCTCGCCCTCGAGATCCCGCCCGGCCACGAGGGGCAGGTCCGCCCGCGCTCCGGGCTGGCGGTGCGCCACGGCATCGCGCTCGTCAACGCCCCGGCACCATCGACTCCGACTACCGGGGCGAGGTGCGGGTCATCCTCGTGAACCTCGGGCAGGAGCCCGTCGAGCTTCGCGCGCGGCGATCGGATCGCCCAGCTCGTCGTCGCGCCGGTGACCCGGGTCGACGCTCGAGGTCGTCGGACGACTGTCCGACACCGGCCGCGGCGGCGGCGGCGGATTCGGCTCGACCGGCCGGTACGCTGGATCGACGGGCGGCCGCTCAGGTCTGGCCGCCAGGAGGAGACGGCATGATCCCCCGCTACACGCGCGCCGAGATGGCCCGCATCTGGTCGCCCGAGCGCCGCTTCCGGATCTGGCTCGACGTCGAGCTCGCCGCCTGCGAGGCGATGGTCCGCCTCGGCGAGGTGCCGCCGGAGGACTACGAGGCGGCTGCGCAAGGCCTTCGACGGCTTCCAGTTCAGCGCCGCCGACGTGGCGCGCATCGACGAGATCGAGAAGACGGTCAAGCACGACGTCATCGCCTTCCTCACCTTCGTCGAGGAGAAGGGCGGCCCCGCCGCCCGCCACCTGCACAAGGGGATGACCTCCTCCGACGTCCTCGACACCACCCTCGCGGTGCAGCTCGCAGGAGGCGACCGCGCTCCTCCTCGGCGGCGTCGACCGCGTGATGGCGGCGGTGAAGAAGCGGGCGCTCGAGCACCGGCGCACCCCGATGATCGGGCGCAGCCACGGCATCCACGCCGAGCCGGTCACCTTCGGCCTGAAGCTCGCCGGCTGGTACGACGCCTGGTGCGCGGCGCCGCGACGCCATCGCCCGCGCCGGCCGGACCGTGGCGGTCGGCAAGATCTCCGGCGCGGTGGGCACCTTCGCGAACGTCGATCCGCGGGTCGAGGCCTTCGTGATGGAGAAGCTCGGCCTGCGCCGGCGGCGAGGCTGCGGCGACGCAGGTCGTGAACCGCGACCGGCACGCCGACTACTTCGCGGCCCTCGCCGTGGCGGGCGGCACCCTGGAGCAGCAGGCGACCGAGGTCCGCCACCTGCAGCGCACCGAGGTGCGCGAGGCCGAGGAGCCGTTCACGGCGGGGCAGAAGGGCTCCTCGGCGATGCCGCACAAGCGGAACCCCATCCTCTCGGAGAACCTGACCGGCCTGGCGCGCCTGCTGCGCGGCCTACGCGGTCGCGGCGCTGGAGGACGTGGCGCTCTGGCACGAGCGCGACATCAGCCACTCCTCGGTCGAGCGCGTCATCGGCCCCGACGCGACCATCGCCCTCGACTTCGCCCTCCACCGGTTCGGCGGGATGATCGACGAACCTCCGCGTCTATCCGGAGCGGATGCAGGAGAACCTCGACCTCACCGGCGGCCTCTACGAGGCCCAGCGGGTCCTGCTCGCGCTCGTCGGCAAGGGCGTCGCCCGGCAGGAGGGGTACGTCTACGTCCAGCGGAACGCGATGAAGGTCTGGGAGGAGAAGGTGGACTTCCGGACCGCCCTGAAGCGCGACCCGGACGTGCGCAGGATCCTCTCCGACGCCGAGATCGACGCCTGCTTCGCCCTCGAGTACCACCTGAAGCACGTGGACACGATCTTCCGCCGGGTGTTCGGCGAGGCCTGATCGCCGGGCGGGGGCCCGCCTGGCCCTCGGAGGGCGCGTGCTGCGGATCGATCGCGGACCGGGGACGCTGACGCTCGTCACGCGCTTCGCGCGGCCGCGGGCGCTCGCCATCCTCGCCGGGGCCCTCGGCGCCGCCGCGTTCCTCGCGGCGCGGACCCTGCCCACCGCCGCGGCCGGCCTCGCGCTCTTCGCGGTCGTGGTGGCCGTCCTCGGCGGGCGCGCGGTCCGCGCCGCCTTCGGTCGCGGACGGGTCCGGGTGAGCCCGGCCGTGCCGCTGGGGCGCCCCACCGACCGTTCCCTGGGGGAGTTCTCCGGCGTCCGGATCGAGACCCTGGCGGAGGCGCGGCGCCGCAAGGCCGAGCGGCACGCCCGCGCCTACCGGGGCCGGGCCGGCTCCGACATGCCGTCGTGGCTCATCCCGTCGGAGGCGCCCGGGGCGAACGACCACCTCCGGCGGCTCGTCCTCGATCCGCGGGGCGGGGAGCCGGTGCCCGTGACGGCCTGGCTCGCGGAGGACGACCTCGAGCCCGCCCGCGCCGCGGTCGCGGCGCTCCTCGGCGGGTAGCGGACGGGCGTGCGGCGGCCCGGTCACGCGTCCCGCGGGAGCGTGAACGCGAAGGTCGACCCCTCGCCGAGCCGGCTCTCGACCCGCACGCGCCCGCCGTGGGCGTCCACGATCCCGCGCACGATGGCGAGGCCGAGGCCGGTGCCGCGGGAGCGGCTCTTCCAGAACCGGTCGAAGACGTGGGGCAGGTCCTCGGGCGGGATCCCCGGCCCGTCGTCGCTCACCGCGACCTCGGCCTCGCGGCCCGAGAGGGACAGCCGGACCGCGACGCGGCCGCCCCGCGGCGCGAAGGCGAGGGCGTTCCCGACGAGGTTGGAGAGCACCTGGAGGATCCGCTCGCGGTCGCAGGGGACCGGGCCCGGGAGCGGTCCGCCCGCGACGTCCAGGGCGACGCCGCGCTCCTGCGCGACCGGGCCCAGGATGGCGAGGGCCTCCTCGACGAGCGGCTCGAGCGGCTCCGGCCGGAGCTCCACCTGGAACCGCCCCGCGTCCATCCGCGAGAGATCGAGGAGCTCGCGGATGAGCCGGTCCATGCGCGTCGCCGAGCGCTGCATCGCGCACGCGTAGCGGCGGACCTGGGCGGCGTCGGGTGAGCGGAGCAGGAGCGAGGCGGAGAGGAGGACCGACTCGAGGGGGTTCTTGAGATCGTGGGACACGACCGCGAGGACCTCGTCCCGCGCCCGGATGGCCCGCTGCGCGTCCTGGAAGAGCCGGGCGTTGTCCACCGCGAGCCCCGCGCGCCGGCCGAGCTCCTCGGCCATGGCGAGGTCGGCGCCGACGTAGCGCCGGCCCGACTCCGCCGAGACGAAGGTGATCGCCCCGAGCGTGCGGCCGCGGGCGGCGAGGGGGACGACCATCGCCGAGGTCATCGCGAGCGTCCGCGCGGCGCGCAGCTGCTCGGGGTCGGCGATCGCCGCCGCGAGCGCGGCGTCGGTGAGCTCCTCGTACAGCTCCGAGCGCCCGGTCCGGATCACCGCCGCCGGGCCGGTCGGGGCGTCCCGGTCCGGGGGCCAGCGCCGCCGGAGCTCGAGCGCCTGCGCGACCCGGGCCGGGTCCACGTGGACGACCGCGAGGGGCGCGTCGGCGTCGAGCCCCTCCGCGAGCTCGACGGCGCACCAGTCCGCGACCGCCGGGACCGCGAGGCGGGCCACCGAGGCGAGCGTCGTCTCCCACTCGAGCGTCGAGGCGAGGAGCGACGACGCCTCGGAGAGGAACGTCGCCCGCTGGCGCGCCGCCTCCGCGTCGGCGCGGGCGGCGCGCTCCGCGTCGTACGCCCGCGCGCGAAGCAGCGCCTGGGCGGCGAGGCGGGCGAGGACGACGAGGAAGACCTGGTCCTCGTACTCGAACCGCCGCGCCTCGCGGAACACGAAGGAGACGCCGCCCGCGACGCGGCCCTCCGCCTCGAGGGGCAGGCAGGCGAAGGCGTACTCCGACGCGCCGGCGGGCCCGGACCCGGGCCAGCGGGCCTGCGCCTCGGCGCGGGAGGCGGCGAACACCGGCTCGCCCCGCGCGAGCGCCTCGGCGAGGGGGGCCGGCACGTCGTCGAGCGTCACGCGCTCCCACCGCGTCGCCTCCTCGGGGGGGAACCCGGTGCCGTACACGAGACGCGCCTCCCGGTCCCCGGGCGCGACCGTCCACAGGCCTCCCGCGCCGGCTCCCAGGGCGGCGAGCGCCCGCTCGACGAGCGTCCGCGCGACCTCTTCGCGGGTGACGGCACGCGACAGGGCGGCGGTGATGGTCTGGAGGCGCGAGGTGCGCGCCGCGTGGCGCGCGCGGGCCTCCAGCACCGCCACGCGCGGGAGCGCACCGTCCTCGAGGCCGTGCTGGTGCCGCCGCGCGCCCATGCCCCGCGACCTCTAGCGATGCCGGAGGCGGCCGTCAGCGCCCGGGTGGGAGGTCAGCGGGGGCGCCCGGCGCCGGCCTCGCCGCGATGGGCGCCGGCGCTGCGTGGATCCGGGGCAGCGTGCCCGGGATCGCGTCACGTGATCGTGGGACGCCGCAGGAACTCCTCGACGTGGGCGAGGCACGCGTTTGGGCAGCGCTGCAGCACCATGTGCGGCGCCTCGACGGCCACGACCTCCGCGTCAGGACGGACGGCCAGCACGTCCTGGTGGGCATCGCGGCGGATGAGCCGGTCGCGGGTGGGCGCGAGGAACAGGATGGGGACCTCGACGCCTGCGAGCGCGGCCCGCGCATCGACCCGGATCGCCTCGGCGGAGCGATGGGCGAGGACCTCGCCGGACACCGCCCCGACCGCGCGCTGGACCTCGGCGACGATCCCGTCCGGCGCGTCCGGCCCGGCCATGAAGCGCCGGACCACCGGCGCGGGCATCCCCAGCCCGAACAGCCGCGCGCCGACGAGCGCGCGCACCGGGTGGAGGAGCGGGTCGAGGGGGCGGTGGAGGAAGGTCGCGGCGAGGATCAGCGCGGCGAGGCCGCGGGGGCGCTCCGCCGCGAGGCGCACCGCGAGCGGGCCGGAGAACGACTCGGCGAGGAGGACGAAGCGGCCGCGCGGGAGCCGCGGGCGGACCAGCGCGAGGAGCTCGTCGTACCCGAGGGGCCGGTCCGGCGGGAAGGAGAGCGGCTCGGGGTCGAAGCCGCGGGGTCCGGCGGCGAGCAGCGGCGCGAACAGCCGCCCGCTCCCGTCCAGGCCGGGGAGGAGGATGACCTTCGGCCGCCGCGCCACGCGTCGACTCTACTCTACGCGTAGCCCTTCGCCTGGAGGTTGCGCTGGATGCGCGCGGCGACGGAGCCCACCTCGGACGAGAAGGTCTCGCCCGTGAGCCGCTCGAACACCTCGATGTACTTGCGCGCGAGCATCACGCGGACCTCGTCGGTGAGCGGCGGCGGCTTGCCGTGGCCGGAGAACCCGTGCTCCTTGATGAGCCACTGCCGGATGTTCTCCTTGTCGAGCATCTCCTGGTCGGCGCCGTTCGCGAACCGCTCCTCGTAGCCCTCGGCGACCCAGTACCGGGAGCTGTCGGGGGTGTGGATCTCGTCGATGACGACGAGCTTGCCAGCGGAGGGCTCGGCCTTCGCCTCGCCCCGTCGGCCGGCGGAGCCGTCCTCCTCCGCGACGATCCCCATCTCGTACTTGGTGTCGACGAGGATGAGGCCGCGGCTCCGCGCCCACTCCTGCCCGCGCGCGAAGAGCCGGTGGGCGACGGCGGTCGCCTCGCGCCAGATCTCCGGCGTCACGAGCTTCTTCGCGAGGATCTCCTGCTCGCTGATGGGCTCGTCGTGCTTGCCGTACTCGGCCTTCGTCGAGGGGGTGATGATCGCCTTCTCGAAGGCCTGGTCCTTCCTGAGCCCCTTCGGCCAGTCGATCCCGTAGGCGCCGGCCTTCCCGGCCTGGTAGTCGCGCCAGAGCGAGCCCGTGAGGTAGCCGCGGATCACGATCTCGATGGGGAGCGCCTTCGCCCTCTTCACCACCATGACGACGGGTCGGGGACGTCCAGGAGGTGCGTCGGCGCGATGTCCTTCACCTTCTCGAACCAGAAGGCGGTGAGGCGTGAGAGCACCTCGCCCTTGAACGGGATGGTGCCGAGCACGTGATCGAAGGCCGACACGCGGTCGGTCGTGATCATCACGATCCGGTCGCCGCGGCTGTAGTTGTCGCGGACCTTCCCCCGGTACAGCTCGCCGAGGGCGGGCAGGTCGAGCTGCCCGAGGGTGTGCGGGAGCTGGGCGTGCAGCTTCTCGTCGGTGATCATGGGCGGCGATGTTATACGGTTCGGCGCGTCATGGGGCACTCCGATCGCGCCGTCCGCGCCGTGGACCTCGGCGACGTCCTCGTCGTCCTGGATCGGCCGCAGAGCGCCGAGAACGTCGGCGCGGTCGCCCGGGTCATGAAGAACTTCGGCCTCTCGCGCCTCGCCGTGGTCGCGCCCCCATCTGGGCCGGCCCGCCCCGGAGCGGGGGGCCGGGGACGGCGCGGGAGGACGTGCTCCGGCGCGCGCGGCGGCTCGCTCGCAAGGCGGGCGACGTGCTCGACGCGGCTCGCGGTCCACCGCGACCTGCGCGCCGCGCTCGCAGGGCGTGACGTGGGTCTGCGGGACGACCTCGCGGGTGGTGGAGGGGCGGCCGCGGCTCGACCCGGCGCGAGCTCGGCCGCGAGGTCGCCCGGCGTGCGCGCGGCCGGGCCGGTGGCGATCGTCTTCGGCGAGGAGCGGCGCGGGCTCTCCGACGCGGAGCTCGACCTCTGCCAGGCGGTCTGCGCGATCCCGACGGCGCGCCGCGTACGACTCGATGAACCTGGCCCAGGCCGCGGCGGTCGTCTCGCTACGAGGTGGCGCAGGCGGCAGGGGCGTCGCTCGGCGGCTGCCGCCCGAGCGCGGCGAGCCGGCGCGCCACGAGACGCTGGAGGCGCTCTGGGACCGCGTCAGGGCGCTCCTCGGGCAGGCGGGCTACCTGAACCCGCAGAACCCGGAGCACATCCTGGCGGAGCTGCCGCCGCCTCCTCGCGCGGGCCGAGCCGACCCAGCGCGAGGCGGAGCTGCTGCGTCGCCGCGGTGCGCGCGCTCGAGCGCGTGGTGCGCGAGCGCGGGCGAGTAGGAGCCACGGCGGACGGCCGCTGGGCCGCCCGGCGGTCGACTTCGGGGACGCGGCTCCGCTGCGCCGCGGGACGCGGCGGCGGGCGCGGCGGCCGCGGCGGCGCCCTGGTTCTTCTTGCGGCTCTTCTTCCAGGCGTCGTAGTGCTCCTGGCAGAGCCCGTGCGCGACCACCTTCTTCTTGCACTCGGGCTTGCCGCAGGTGTCGTAGCGGCCCGGGCGCGCCTCGAGCTCGCCGCGGCGCCACTTCTTGTAGTGGAAGAAGCAGAGCCCCTTCGCACGGTAGGCGCGCTTGCAGCCCTGCCACGGTGCAGGTCTTCTTGCCGCGCGCCTTCGCCGCCGGCGCCTTCTTCTTCGTCTTCGTCGTCTTCTTCGTCTCGGCCATGGAGCGCGCTAGATAGCAGGGCGCTTCTCGCCGGTCAATCGCTGCCGCTCGCGCTCCCGCCCAGCGCGGCGCGGGCGTGGGCCCGGGCCTGCTCCGGCGGCGGGCACCTCGGCGAGGGAGACCCGGACCGCCTGCTCGGGCGCCTTGCCGCGGCGCACCTTCACCTCGACCGAGCGCCCGACACCCTGCCGTGGAGACGTACCAGCGCAGCCGCGCGGGGGTGTGGATGGCGTGCCCCTCGAACCCGGTGATCACGTCGCCGACCTTGACCCCGGCGGTCGCCGCCGGGCCCGCCGGCGGCGACCTCGGTCACGACCACGCCGTCCGTGTCGGTCGCGGGTCGGGCTCGCGCACCGCCACCCCGAGCCAGCTCCGGACCACCCGGCCGCGGTCACGGAGCTGCCCGATGACCTCCTTCGCCATGTTGATGGGGATGGCGAACCCGATCCCCTGGCCGGTGGCGTTCATCGCGGTGGCGATGCCGATGACCTCGCCGCGGAGGTTCAGCACCGGGCCGCCGGAGTTGCCGGGGTTGATGGAGGCGTCGGTCTGGATGAAGTCGTAGGTGCCCGGGGCGTCCGACCGGCGAGATGTCGCGACCGCCCGGTGTGGCTCACGATCCCGACGGTCACCGAGTGGTCGAGGCCGAACGGGTTCCCGATCACGAGCACCCACTCGGCGATGGCGATGCGGTCGGAGTCGCCGAAGGGGAGCGTCGTGAGCGGCCGCCCCGCGTCGATCTTGAGGAGCGCGACGTCGGACTCGGCGTCGGCGCCGACGACCTTCGCGGCGAGGCGGCGCCCCTTGCCGAGGTCGACCTCGATCGTCGAGGAGCCCTCGACGACGTGGGCGTTCGTGACGACCCATCCGTCGCGGTGGACGACGAAGCCGGACCCGATCCCCTTGCGCGGCCCGTCGTTCAGCTTGTCGAACAGGTCCTTCAGCTCGCCGTCCTTGGCCCCCGCGGGCGGCGCGGCGGTGGTGATGACGCCGACCACCGCCGGGAGCGCGCCCTCGGCGAGGTGCGAGAGATCCGGGAGGGGGGTGACCGTCGCGGGGGGCGCGACGGAGTGCGACTCCGTGAAGAGCGGCTTCGACCGGGGGACGTCGGGGCCGGAGAGGGACAGCGTCGCCGCGATCAGGGCAGCCCACCCCGCCATGTCCTCACCTCCGCCCCGCCGCGCCCCCTCCCTCCCTGGCCCCGCTCGGCAGGGCGAAGGAAGTCCGGGGGCAAGCGCGGGTTCCCGGACAAGGTGGGGGCCGCGCCGGACCCGGCGCAAGAAGGCGAACCTGGGGGGCCCACGCCCGCGCCGACGGGCGGGCGCCGGATGGGTCAGGGCCGGGCGTCGAGCCGCTCGGAGAGGATCCGCTCGACCGCCTTGCGATCGGCGTCGGTGTGCCCCTCCGTGGGCCGCTGCGTCGGCGCGGGCTTCTGGCGCGCCTGGGGCCGCTGCGCCCCGGGCCTCGCCGGGAAGGCGTGGGAGACCTCGTCCCAGCCGCGCTCGACGAAGGCGGCGCCGTCGGGGGCGGCGCGCCAGCGGTCCGCGAGCGTCCGCCCGTGGAGCGGGACGAACGTCCACACGGCCCAGAGCGCCCCCGCCGCGAGGGCGAGCTTGAGCGCGAGGCGGATCATGGGATCCGGCGTAGCACGGGCGCGGGGCCCGGGCGAGTTTCCGGTCCGGCTCCGACCCGAGGTGGACGGGGACTTCGACCTGGACCGCGACCTCGACCTCGCCATCGACCACACCCCCGAACCGCGACCCTCGACACTCCCGCTCGCCCTCGAGCGTCCTCGACTTCGCCTCCCCTGCGGGGAGGCTGACGCTCGAGGACGACCGGGAGGACGTAGAAGCGTCGGAGCGGAGCTCGACCCCGACCTCGACCTCGACCTCGACCTCGACCTCGACCGCGACCTCGACCTCGACCTCGACCGCGACCTCGACCGCGACCTCGACCGCGACCTCGACCGCGACCTGCGACCGCGACCTCGACCTCGACCCCTACGCCACCCACCTCGCCAAATCCGCCGCGCTCTCCGCGAAGCTCGTCGCTCCCGCCTGCACGAGCTCGGCCCGGCTCCCGAGGCCCCACGTCACCGCGATCACCTCGACGCCCGCCGCGTGCGCGGTCTCCACGTCGTGGCGGCTGTCGCCGACGAACACGGTCTCGCCCGGCGTGGCCCCCGCCCGCGCCATGAGCTCGCGGAGGCCGGTCGGGTCCGGCTTGCGGGGTGCCTCGTCCCCGCCCAGCACCGCGACGAAGCGGGGGAGGAGCCCGAGGCCGTCCAGGATCTTCCGGGCCATCGCCCCGGGCTTGTTCGTGTGCACCGCCAGGACCCGGCCCGCTCCGGAGAGGAGCGCCGGGATCCCGGGGTAGGGGCGGGTCCGGTCGAGGCAGTGCTCCGCGTAGTGCGCCCTCCACGCGGAGAGGGCGGGATCGAGGAGCTCGTCCCGCGGCGCGATCGCCTTCGCGAGGAGGACCCGCGCGCCCTCGCCGACGTACCCGCGGACCTCCTCGCGCGTGCGCGGCGGGAGCCCCACCGCCGCCAGGGCGTGGTTCACCGACGCGTGGAGATCGTCGAGGGAGTCGACGAGCGTGCCGTCGAGGTCGAACACCGCGAAGCGGGCCATCGTCACTACTCGCCGAGGATGGTGAACTCGACGCGGCGGTTCTTCGAGCGGCCCACCGCGGTGGAGTTGGACGCCACCGGCCGCTCGAACCCGTACCCGGCCGCCTCGAGGCGGGAGGGCGCGACCTTGCCCTTCTCGGCGAGGTAGCGCACCACCGACTTCGCGCGCCGGAACGAGAGGTCCTTGTTGTACGCGGCGGGGCCGACGTTGTCGGTGTGCCCCTCGATCCGGATCTTCTTCAGCTCGGAGTGCTCGTTCAGGAGCGCGGCGATCTGGTCGAGGAGCTTGAACGAGTCGGTCTGGATGGTGTCCTTGGCGGTGTCGAAGTGGATCGAGTCCTTGAGGGTGAGCCGCTCGTTCTCGATCGTGACGAGGGGCTCGTCCTCCGCCACCGGGCAGCCGTCGTTCTGGACCGGGCCGGGCTGGTCCGGGCACTTGTCGTCCTTGTCCGGGATGCCGTCGCCGTCGCGGTCCGGGCAGCCGTCGAGGTCGGCGGGCCCGGGCTCGCGCGGGCACTGATCCTTCGAGTTCGGCACGCCGTCGCCGTCCTCGTCGCCGTCCGGCGGGAGCGGCGGCAGCCCCATCCGGCTCCAGCGGACGCCGGCGAACACGCGCCACGCCTCGCGGCCGTAGCCGGTCTCGCCGAGGCCGGCGCCTCCGCCCACCTCGACGGAGAGGTCGCGGGTGGCGAACCAGCGGATCCCGCCGCGGGCGGAGAGGGGCGCCGCGTACCGCTCGCTGTTCGTGTCGTACCCGCGCGGCCACCCGCCGACGAGCTCGGCGATGGCGCGCCAGCGCTCGAGGATCCAGGCCCTGGGGAGGTCGACGCTCACGCCGGCCCCGTAGGTGAGCCCGTCGTGCACGACGAGCTGCGCGTACTGCCCGGTGCCGCGGAAGTCGTAGCCGAGCTGCGCGTCGAGCCGGACCCGCCCGAAGGTCCGCGTGGCGATGACCGAGGGGACGACCGCGAAGCCGTCGGAGTAGAAGGCGTCGGGGTCGCCGGTGGGGAGCCGCAGGTCGAGCATCGCCGCGAGGCCGATGGGGAACCGCTCCTGCCGGAGCACCGGGACCTTCGCGCCGAGCCGGATGTCGCCCAGGGCGGACTTGCGCGATGGGCGCGACGAGGGGGCCGGTGACGCCCTGGTCGGTGAGCAGCGAGAAGTCGGACTTCTGCTAGAGCGCCGCCGGCACCTCGACCGACGCCTCGACCGGGCCGAAGGACCACGCGCCGAGGAGGTGGAGCGAGAGCCGCCTCTCGAGGAGCTGGTCGCTCGCGCTGCCGAGCTGGAGAGAGAGCAGCCCCGCGGTGAGGTCGAGGACCGCCGCGAACCCGAAGGTCCTCGCGGGGGCCGCGCCCGCCGTCTCGACGGCGAACCCGCCGTCGAGGGAGAGCGCGAGGCGCGACGGATCGGGATCGAAGCCGCGCTTCGTCGGATCCTCGGCGTGGGCCGGGGAAGCGGCGAGCACGGCGGCGGCAGCGAGGCCCGCCAGCAGGCGCGACGTCATGGCGCGACTCTAGGCGAACCACGCCGGGACGCAAGCAGACGTCGCCGCGCTTCAGGCGGCGGGGGTCCGCGGCGCGGCCGCCGCCGCGCGGTCCTGGAGCACGCGCAGCAGCGCCGCGTGCACCGTGGGGTCGGTCTGCGTGCCGCTGAGCCCCTCGAGGATCGCGACGACCGCGCCGGGCGCGATGGGCTCCTGGTAGGGCCGCCGGGAGGTGCAGGCGTCCCAGGTGTCGGCGATGTTCACGATCCGCGCGACGAGGGGGATCGCCTCGCCGGCCAGCCGGTCCGGGTAGCCGCCGCCGTCCCAGCGCTCGTGATGGCTGCGGATGGCGGGGACGGCGCCCGCGAGGAACTCGACCCCCGCCACGATCTCCGCGCCGATGCGCGGGTGGTCGCGGACGAGCGCCATCTCCGCCGGCGCGAGGCCCCCCGCCTTCGCGAGGATCGCGTCGGGGATCCCAATCTTTCCGATGTCGTGGAGGATGCCGCCGTACTGGAGGGCCTGGAGCGTCTCCGGGCCGAGCCCGAGCGCGGATCCGATCTCGACGGAGAGGGCGGCGACGCGCTCGGCGTGGCCGCGGGTGTAGGGGTCCTTCGCGTCCACCGCCGCCGCCAGTGAACGGATGGTATCGAGGTACCCGCGCTCCAGCGCGGCGATGAGCCGCCGATTCTCGGCGTCGTACCCGGCGAGCTCCCGGGACATGTGGTTGAAGGTGTAGGCGAGGTCGCCGAGCTCGTTGCGGGCGAGGATCGGCACCTCGGAGCCGAACCGTCCGCGGGCGATCTCCAGCGCCCCGCGGACCACCTCGCGCAGCGGCCGGGTCACGCTGCGCGCGACGACCGCCGACAGGACCACGGCGAGGGCGCCCGCGAGCGCCAGCGCGACCGCGTCCTGCCGGTCGAGCCCGCCCTCCTGGCCTGCGACGAACGCGACGGCGAGCGCCGCGGGGAGCAGGCTCGCGGCGAGGACCGCGGCGTGCAGCGAGCGGGAGAGCTTCACGGCTCCTCGACCCGCCGCGTCGCCCGGGCCAGGGCGCGCGCGAGCGCCTGGCGTGTCACCGGCTTCTCGAGGAGCACGTCCACCGCCTCGGCGCCGTCGAGGGCCCGGACGCTGCCGCCGCTGATCGCGGAGAGGAGCACGACCGGCGCGTCGACCCCCCGCGCTCTGAGGGTGTGGAGCGCGTCGAGCCCGGAGAGCTTCGGCATGAGCAGGTCGAGGATGAGGACGTCGGGGCGCTCCCGCTCGCAGACGGCCACCGCCTCGGCCCCGTTCGACGCCTCCACGGCGGCGTGACCGAGCTCCGCGAGGAGGTCCCGCACCATGGCCCGGATCAGCCGGTCGTCGTCTGCGATGAGGACCTTCACGCGCCCGCCGCGAGGATAGCACCCGGTGAGCGGCTCACGGGCCGAGACCGACCCACTCCGACCCGTCCTCGTAGACCTCGCGCTTCCAGATCGGGACGTCGCGCTTCAGCGCCTCGATGCAGGCCTCGCAGGCCCGGAACGCGGGGGTCCGGTGGGGCGCGGAGCAGGCGATCACCACCGCGGCGTCGCCCGGCGCGAGCACGCCCACCCGGTGGACGATGGCGACGTCGGCGCCGTGGGTCCGCGCCACCTCGGCCCCGATGTCGGCGAGCTTCCGCTCCGCCATGGGCCCGTACGCCTCGTACTCGAGGCGGAGCACGCGCCGGCCCCGGGTCTCGTCGCGCACCGTGCCGGTGAACGTGACGATGCCGCCGCGCCCGGGCCCGGAGACCGCGTCCACCACCTCGGCGAGGGCGAGGGGCCGGTCCACGACGCGGAAGAGCCCCGCGCCTCCCGACACCGGCGGGACCACCGCCACCTCGGCCCCGTCGCGGAGCGGCGCGTCGTCGGGCGCGAAGTCCTGGTCCACCGCGATCCGGGACCGCGCCAGGATCGGGGCGAGGGCGGGGTGGGCCTCGGCGAGGGCCCGCCGCAGCGCGCCCACCGTCGCCGGCGTGGCCGGGAGGCTCTCGCGGCCGGTCCCGGCCGCGTCCCGCGCTCCGGCGAAGTAGAGGACGACGATCGGCACGCCGGGTTACCTCAGGATCCGCGCCAGGTCCCCGAAGCTCACCGCGATGATGAGCACGAGGAGGACGACGAAGCCGCCGGTGTGGATGAGCGACTCGACGCGCTCGTTCACGCGGCGGCGCGTGACGAGCTCGTACCCGAGGAAGAGGAGCCGGCTCCCGTCGAGGGCCGGGAAGGGGAGGAGGTTCAGGACCGCGAGGCCGACCGAGATCGCCCAGACGAGCTCGAGGAACCTCTCGATGCCCGCGCGTGCGCCGCGCACGAGCTCCTGCGCGATCCCGATGGGGCCCGAGAGCTCGGCGTTCTGCTTCCGCGCGAAGATCGACGCGAAGCCCTTGAGCTGCGCGACCAGGTTGGCATCGGTCGCCCCGATGGCCTCCGGGAGCGCGGCGAGCGTTCCCTTCCTGTAGACGATCTTCGCCATCTGGAAACCGACCCGCCCGCTGTCCTTCTGAGGCGTGACGGTGACGACGAGCCGCTCCGTGGCCGCGCCTTCTCCGCGCACCACGTCGAAGGGCACCGGCTGGCCGGCGTGGCCCCGGATCTGGGTGACGAGGTCGTCCCAGGTGCGGACCGGTACGCCGCCAACCGCGGTGATCCGGTCCCCGCTGCGCAGCCCCGCCTGCTCCGCCGGCATGCCGGGCATGACCGGGCCGACGCGGGCGCTGGTGTCCGGGACGCCGAGCCCGAAGCTCGCGAGGAGCGCCCAGGCCACCAGGACCGCCGAGACGTAGTTCATCACCGGCCCGGCCAGGACGAAGACGAACCGGCGCCAGGCGGACTTGTTCGCGTAGGCCTCCTCGTCGGCGGGGTCGACCTCCTCCGCGGCCCCGGCGCCCGCCACCGCGACGTAGCCGCCGATGGGGACGAGGGAGATGGCGAAGAGGGTGGGGCCGCGGCGGAACGAGAGGAGCACCGGCCCGAAGCCGAAGCTGAACCGCTCCACCCGCATCCCGACGGCGCGCGCGGCGAAGTAGTGGCCGCACTCGTGGACGATGATGAGCAGCGACACCGCGAGGATCGCGGCGAGGATCGAGAGGACCCCGGTCACGCCTCGAGCCCCTCTCCGAACTCGTCCGCCTCGAAGGCCTCGACCTCGCAGTCGGGCTCGCGCCAGGCCGTGGGCGGCAGGCCGGCCTTGAGGCAGGTGTGGCGGAGGAAGGCCTCGGCGTTCCAGCCGTGCTCGACGGCGACCTTGGGCAAGAGCGCGCCGCGGTTCCAGCCCTTCTTCACGACGAGGCCCTGGCGCCCGACCTCGACCGCGCGCGGGTCGGAGAGGCGGCAGGGCGGCTCGAGGGCGGAGACGGAGATCCGGAGTCCGGGGACCTCCTCGGCGCGCAGCGGCGGGAAGCGGGGGTCCTCGGAAGCCGCCGCGACCGCCATCCGCGCCACCGTCCGGGCGAGGGAGCCCTGGGGCCGGAAGGAGCCGATGCAGCCGCGAAGCTCGCCTCCGACCTGGAGGGTGACGAAGGCGCCGCGGGGCGCGCCGAGGGGGCCGCCCTCGGGCACCTCGAGCGCCGGGGCGAGGCCGAGGTGGGCGAGCACCGACCCGCGGGCGATGCCGAGGAGCGCCGCGCGCTCGGCGGGGGCGAGAGGGATCATGGCCTCCTGCGGGTCCCGGTGAGGAGGAGCCGCCGCGCGTCGCGGAGGATCTCGGGGTGGTCGAAGGCGATGGGGGACGGCAGGGCGTCCCAGGCGAAGGCGCGCGCCTCGTCGGCGTCGTCGGCCCCCACCGGCTCCCCCACCGCGCGGCCGAGGAACACCGTCGAGACGGTGTGCCGGCGCGGGTCGCGGCGCGGGTCGGAGTAGACGAAGAGGAGGTCGACGAGCGTCACGTCGAGCCCCGTCTCCTCCCTGGCCTCCCGGACGGCGGCGGCCTCGAGCGTCTCGCCGACGTCCACGAAGCCGCCCGGCAGCGCCCAGCCGGGCGGTGGGTGCTTGCGCCGCACGAGGACCACGCGGTCGCCGGGGAGGGCGATCACGACGTCCACCGTGGGCGAAGGGCCTGCGGGCGCGGGCATGGGCGAGACGTACCGGATGTGCCCCGGCGGGTCAACGCGCGGAGACGATCACGGGGGTGTGATCACGAGCGGCGACCCGGACGAGGTGCCCTCCGGCGGGGGCTCCGGCGGCCGGGCGACCCCGGGGAAGGCCTTCTCCACCAGGATCCGGGCGAAGGGGACGGTGCGCGCCGGCGCGCCCGCCGCGAGGGCGCGGGCGGCGGCCGCGGCGGCGTTCGCGCGGGGGACGTCGCCCCGGCTCGCGAGGTACCCCGCGATGACGAGGAGCCGGCGCGAGAGGACGGCGCGCCGGTTCCCGTCCTCGAGGTAGCGGTCCACCGCGTCGCTCACGGTCCGGACGAGCTGCTCGCCCCGCTGCCGGTCGTCGACGTAGAGCGGCGAGACCGCCGCCTCGTCGAGCTTCGCCGCGACCTCGCGCAGGAACTCCTCGTCCGCCATCCAGGTCGCGAAGAGGGGAAGGTCGTGGAGTCCGCCGGACCCGGCGAGCGCCTCGCGCTCCTCCGGCTCGGGCAGGGGAGCCGGCGCCGGCGGCTCCGACGCGGGCGCGGCGGGGCCGAGCTGGCCGAGCCAGAGGTCGGCGCCCTCGGGGACGCGCCGGCCCGAGCGCTCGTTCAGCGCCCGCGCCGCGGCGACGAGCCCGACGGCCCGGCTCCGGTCCACCTCGGCGAGGCCCATCGCGGCGCCCTTCTCGACGAGGCCGTCGAGGAGCCGGCGCCACTCCTTGCGGCCGATGACGCCGAGCTGCAGCTCGAGGAGCCCCTCCTCGTCGGACACCACCGCCTGGGCGATCTCGACCCCCTTCCCGGCGATGGCGCGCGGGATCCAGACCGCCCGCTCCCCCTGGCCGTCGATGGCGGTGGCGTAGCAGGGAAGCGGCGCCTCGGGGGCGGCGGCGGCCGGCGGCGGGGCCGGGCGGGGCGGCTCCGGGACCGCGACCCCGCGCGTCTTGAGGAGGTGGAGCCCGCGCTTCGCCTCCTTCGCGGCCTCCTTCCCGGGGTGGCCGGCGAGGGCGGCGAGGAGGTCGGTCCGGCCCGCGGCGAGGGCGGCGCGGGCGGCGGCGACCGCGAGCGGCGCGGCGAGGGCGAGGGCGTCGTCGGGTGAGGCCTTCGCGATGGCGGCGATCACCCGGGCGGCCCGCGCGGCGTCGTCGCGGGAGACCCCGGCGGCGGCGGCGACGTCGCGCGCCTCGACGTTCGGGTCGCGGAGCATCTCGAGCAGGCGGTCGGTGTCCGGAGGAGCCATGTGGCCCGGCAATCTAGTGGACCGACCGGGCCGACGCTTGACATGGCTCAAGTGGATTCCTTAGGCTGACCGACCGTACGTCACCCGAACGGCCGGACGACGGCCGCCCAGCCAAGGAGCGCCCCTTGTCGAAGATCATCCTCGCGGCTGCCGCTGCGTTCGCCCTCGTCTCCGCCGCCCCCGCCTTCGCCTGCCCGGACTGCAAGGACTGCCCGCATCACAAGGACAAGGTCGCGGCGGCCGACAAGGCGGAGAAGAAGGACGCCCCCGCCCCCGAGAAGAAGTGCGCCTGCGGCGCGACCTCGGCGAAGGAGTGCAAGTGCGGCGGCAAGTGCGACTGCCACGCGAAGAAGCCGGACGCGAAGGACACGAAGAAGTCCTAGCTCGCCCGTCGCGAAGCTCCCGGCGGCCGCTCCGAGAGGGGCGGCCGCCTTCGTTTTCGCGTCACTTCCCGAAGGACTTCAGAAGGCCCTCCAGCGCCTTCTTCCCCTCCTTCTTCGCGCCCTGGACCGCCTCCTTCGCCTGGCCCTTGAGGAGCGAGCCCGCGGCCTCGTCGGCGCGGACCGACACCGACGGCGAGGAGAGCGTGCCGCCGAGGGCGACCGGCACCTCGAGCTTCTCCGGAAGCGGGATGCCCGAGACGACCTCGGAGAGCGTCTTCTTCGGCACCACCGTCTTCCCCTCGAGGCCGAGCCGGCCGTCGAGGCCGATCTTCCCGCCGAGGGAGACCTCCCCGGCCGACGACCCGAAGGCGAGGGGCGACTGCGCGGTGAGGAAGCCGTCCTTCACGGTGAACTTGCCGGCGAGGTCCTTGATGGAGGTCTTCCCGCCGGCGGCGCCGCCCACCTTCTTCGCGGCGCTCCCGCGGCCCAGGGCGCCGAGCCCCTTCGCCACACCGCCCAGCACCGAGTCGCCGAGGTCGGTCGTGGTGAGCGCCCCGTCCTTCACGGCGAGGGCCGCGAGGCCGGTGAGGCCGTCACGCATCTTGTCCCAGTCGGTGCCCTGCCCGTCGATGTCGAGGGTCCCGTCGAGCTTCCCGATGAGCGGGGCGCGGCCGGCGAAGGCGGTGAGGGTCTGCTCGAGGTCGAGCCCGGAGAGCTTCGCGTCGAGCTTCCAGGTCGGGACCTTCTCGGTGAGGGCGACCCGGGTGCCGGCGGCGGAGACGCGCCCGCCGAAGACCGCCGCCGTCAGCTCGTCGAGGACGAGGGCGCCCTTCGAGAGGGTGGCGCGGGCCTTCACGTCGGTCGCCTCGAGCCGGCCGCCCTTCAGCTTCTCGATGGCGATGGTGCCGTGGACCGCCGTCGCCTGGAGCTGACGGCGCGTCGCCTCCGGGACGAGGTCGCCGCCCGCGCCCGCCCCCGCGGCCGGCGCCGGCGCCTTGGCCTGCGCAGGCGGCGCGGTCGACTCGGGGAGGATCCCCATCACCGCGTCGAGATCGAGCAGCGGTCCGGTGAGGACGAACCAGGCGCGCACCGGCGCGGTCTCGACCGAGAGGTTGCCGCCGAGGTCGATGCCGGGGCCCTTGAGCGCGAGCTGCGTCACCTCGAGCCGGGCCGCGTCGGGCTTCGACGGCGACCAGGTGGCGAGGGCGCGGAACTTCCCGGCGGAGGACTGGCCGCGGAGCCGGACGTCCTTCAGGTCGCCGGCGCCCTCGACCCGGTAGCCGCCCTGGACGGTGGAGAGCTTCGCGTCGAGGGAGGCGAGCCCGCCGCGCACGATGGCGCCGACGTCGCCGGGGAGGAGCGCGTGGAACCGCTCGAGGGCGAGGGCGGAGAGCTGGAGCGAGCCCTGGATCTCGGGCCAGTCCTCGGGCCGCTGCGGGACGCCGGCGGGGAGCTTCGCGACCGAGAGCTGCGCGTGGAGGTTCTGCTTCGAGTCGGCGAGGGCGGCGGCGATCCGGGCGTCGAGGGGGAGCCCGGGGCCGACGCCCCGCGCCTCGAGGTCGAGCTGGTCGAGGGCGACCGCGACGTCCTGCTTCCCGAGCGACCGGTCCACCACCCGGATTGACGCGTGGTCGATCCTCGACGAGCGACACGGCGACGGTCGCGCCCGGACCGGCGGGCTCCGCAGGGGCGGGGGGTGCCTTCGCCGCGCCGGGCTCGGGCCTGGGGCCGAGCCCCTCGAAGCTCCAGGTGCCGTCCTTCGCCTTCACGAGATTCACCGTCGGCTTCACGAGCGTGAAGGAGCGGACCTCGACGTCCTTGCCGAGCGAGGTGATGAGCGGCCAGAGCCCCACCTCGACGTCGAGCGCCTCCGTCTCGACGAGGGCCGGCTCGCCCGGGCGTCCGGCGACCGTGAGCCCGGCGAGGTTCACCCGCGGGTTCGGGAAGAGCTTCAGGCTCGCGTCCCGCAGCGTCACCTCGCGGCCGAGGGCCCTCGAGACGCTGGGCAGGACGAGGTCGACGGCGCGCTTCGTCGCGACGCCCGAGTTCACGATGACGAGGAGCAGCACGACGAGGAGGACGAGGACGCCGACGACGGCGCCGAGGGCGATGGCGAGCTTCCGCCCGAGGGAGCGCGGGGAGGACATGGGCCCCATATACCGCGGGAGATTGCCCCCGTCCCGCGGTACGGTGGGACGCCGATGCCGACCCAGCTCCCGTCGATCTTCCTCGACGTCGTCGCGCCGGTGTTCGCCGTCGTGGCCCTCGGCTGGGTGCTCGGGCCGAGGCTCGGGCTCGAGGCGAGGACCCTCTCGCGGGTCGCCTACTACGTGTTCGTCCCGGCGTTCACGTTCGACGTGATCGGCCGTGCGGACGTGCCGCTCGCGACCGCGGGGCGGATGGCCGCGTTCGCGGTCGTGACCCACCTCTCGTTCGGCGCGATCGCCTTCGCCGCCGCGCGCCTGCTCCGGCGATCGCGGGAGGTGACGGCGGCGTGGGTGATGCTGTCGGTGTTCGGCAACGTGGGGAACTTCGGGCTCGCGCTCATCACCTTCCGGCTCGGGGACGCGGCGCTCGTGCCGGCCACGATCTACTTCATCGTCATCCTGCTCACCTCCTTCGTGGTGTGCGTCGGGGTCGCGGCGTGGACCCGCGGCGGCGGGGTCGCGGCGGTCTGGTCGGTCTTCACGACGCCGGCGATCGTCGTGGCGGCGCCGGCGCTCGCCGTCTCGGCCTGGCACCTGCACGTGCCGCTCATGGTGCAGCGGACGGTGGGGCTCCTCGGCGGCGCGATGATCCCGACGATGCTCTTCGCCCTGGGCGTGCAGCTCGCCGAGACCCGGGCCCTGCGGCCGGGGCGGGACGTCGTACTCGTGACGGCGCTGCGGCTCGTCGGCGCGCCGGCGGTGGCGTGGGCGCTCGCGGGGACGTTCGGGCTCTCGGGGCTGGAGCGGGCCGCGGGGATCCTGCAGGCGGGGATGCCGGTGGCGATCCTCGTCGCGATCATCGCGACGGAGTACGAGATCGTGCCGGGGTTCGTGACGGCGGCGGTGCTGTTCTCGACGCTCGCCTCCCTGCCGACGCTGACGGTGCTGCTGGGGTTGGTGTGAGGGGCCCTTGGTGTGAGGGGGACCGTGGGCCCGGGGAAGGGGTCCGGTTGAGGAGCGGGAATCGGGCAACGAGGAAGCGGCGGCCGGGGCGGAACTGCGCGAGGGAGGCGCAGGGACAGGATCGACTTACGGCGCGGTGCGCAGCGCGCACTCGACGAAGGGACGCCCCAAAGGATCGCGGCTCTCCGCGAGATTGTGCTTGACGCGATTTCACGGTTAGATGAGTTGCGCAGCACGGGTCTGCGCTGAGACGGCGCCCCGGCGCGAGCCGGTGGGCGCGCTGAGCCGCCGGGGCTTTCCGCGAGGGACGTCCGCGGCCGTGTTCGCGTTCTCGCCCCAGGAAGCGAATGCGTGCGCCTGGGGAGGGCTCGGAAACGCATGCGACGCTATGTGCATGAACGACTCCGCCGCGAATAGACCGTCCATCTCGCCGAGCTTCTTCACCGCGAGCACACCGCCATGGCGGATTTCTTGATGGCGCTGGCGGACTTCGATGCCGCCAGAAGCTGTGGTGAGCGGCTCGGGTACACCTCGCTCTTCTACTACCTCCACCGGGAGCTCGGGCTCTCCAAGAGCGCGGCGTTCTACCGGATGACTGCGGCCGAGCTCGATCCAGCAGTACCCGGAAGTTCTCGAGCCGCTCCGTGACGGCCGTCTGTGCCTCTCGAGCGTCGTCGAGCTGTCGAAGGTCGTCACCGCCGGGAACCTGTCCGAGGTCCTTCCCCGCTTCTTCCACCTCTCCAAGCGCGACGCCCAGGCGGTAGCCGCCGAGCTGCGGCCTGCGGAATCCGTTCCCCGCCGGAGGTGGTGACGGCGGTCCGGCCGGAGCCGGTCCCGCTCGCCCTCGCGGCGCCGCCTGATTCCGGTCAAACGGTTCATCTGGCCAACCAGAATCGTGACCTCGGTCAACTGGCTCCTCCGGCCAGCCGCGGCGCGTCTCCCGCGTCTCCTCTCCGGTCGCAGCCGCTGCGAATGGACGTCGAGCACAAGACCGCCGACGAGAGCCGGCTCCACATCACGGTGTCGCGGAGCCTCCTCCGCAAGCTCGAGCA
This sequence comes from uncultured delta proteobacterium, assembly GCA_963739565.1. GTDB lineage: Bacteria > Myxococcota > Myxococcia > Myxococcales > Anaeromyxobacteraceae > Anaeromyxobacter. The sequence goes on from CAVUBF010000006.1 coordinate 303,606, forward strand.
GGCGCGCGCGGCGCTCTCCCATTCCCATCCGGGCGCGAGCGAGGACGCGATCCTGGAGGTCGGTCTCGACCTCCTGCTCGAGCGCGCTGCGAAGCGGCGTGGCCTCGTGAAGAACCCGCGGAAGCGCCCGCAGTCGTCGAAGCCGGCCCCTCCCGCGTCCGCGCCTCCATCGGCTCGGGGCGATCGCAATGTCCGCAATCCCCCCGCCGAGATCCGGCGCGCGATCTGGGAACGTGACCAGGGCAAGTGCCAGTGGCCGTTGGACGGCGGAGGCATCTGCGGTTCGACGCACCAGGTCGAGCTCGACCACATCGAGCCCTTCGCGAAGGGTGGGCGCATCACGACCGCCGCCGACGGTCGGCTGCTCTGCCGCGTGCACCAGGACGTCTCCGCTCGCAGGGAGTTCGGCGACGCCTGGATGAACAGGTTCACGTCCGGGCCGAGGGGCGGCGGCTGCGCCGAACCGGTCGCGGAGTGGGCGACGCGCGCGTCCGGCGACCCGCCGTTTCATCCGGAAGACGAGGCGCGCCCGACGAGAGCCCGCACGCCCAGCGTATTCGTCCCGGCCGGGCCGTGCGCTACAGTCGCGGTCCATGGTCCCGACCTCGCCTCCGGCCGCGCGGCGTCGCCGCCTCCTGCGCATCGCGCTGACGCCGCTCCTCGTGCTCCTCGTCTCCGGCTGCGATCCCGCCGTCGGGCCGCGCGTGGTGCCGAGCCTCTGGCTCGGGACGTGGACGTGGGAGAACCCGCTGCCGGCCGGCGCGACCCTCCACGCCGTCTGGGGGTCGGCCTCGAGCGACGTCTGGGCGGTCGGCGAGGGAGGGATGATCCTCCACTACGACGGCGTGAAGTGGTCGGTCGCGCGCTACGAGCCGACCGCGAACCTCGCCGCCGTCCGCGGCTCCGGTCCGGGCGACGTCTGGGCGGCCGGCTCCGAGATGGCGCACTGGGACGGGCGGGCGTGGTCGGCGTCGGTCATCGCTCCCGGCGGCCTCCGGCCGTGGAACATCCAGGGACTGTGCGTGCCCGGCCCCGGGAACGCCTGGGCGACGATGCGGCAGGAGGGGATCTTCCACTGGAACGGCAGCGGGTGGACGCCATCGGCCATCGGCGCAGGGTTCGACCACCTCGAGTCGATCTGGGGGAGCGCGCCCGACGACGTGTGGGCGGTCGGGGAGACCGTTGCGCACTTCGACGGAACCGCCTGGACCACCGTGACGGCGGCGGCCCTTCCTTCCAGTGACCTGTGGGGGACGGCCTCGAACGACGTCTGGGCCGTCGGTCCCGGCGGGACGATCGGGCACTGGGACGGCGTCGAGTGGGCGACGACGGTCGTCGCGGGCGGCATTCCCTGGCTCGAGGGCGTGTGGGCGCGAACCACGACGGATGCGTGGGCGGTGGGCAGCGGCGGGACGATCCTGCGCTGGAACGGGGTCGAGTGGTCCGGCGTCACGAGCGGGACGACGAAGGACCTCGAGGGCGTCTGGGGGACCGCCCAGAACAACGTCTGGGCGGTCGGCCAGGACGGCACGATCCTCCACTGGGAGGGCGCGGAGTGGTCGAGCTTCACGGAGGGAGTGACCGCGGGGCTCGAGGCGGTGTGGGGCTCCCCGCAGGCCGGGACCTTCGCCGTGGGGGAGGGCGGGACAATCCTGCGCCGGACCGCGGACGGCTGGGTCGCCGAGGATGGCGGGACGGGGGCCTGGCTCCAGGGCGTGTGGGGCGTGAACGCCGAGCTGTGGGTCGTCGGAAGCGGCGGCACGCTGCTTCACCGCCGCGGCGGGACCTGGTCCTCTGAGGCGAGCGCCGGTCTCGGTGACCTCGACGCGGTGTCGGGCGTGTCCTCGACCGAGGTGTGGGCGGTGGGCGCCAGCGGGACGATCCTCCGGCGCAACGCGGGCGGCGCCTGGGATCCCGAGCCGAGCGCGACCACCCGCCACCTGCACGGCGTCTTCGCCGAGTCCTGGCACGACGTGTGGGCGGTGGGGGACGAGGGGACGATCCTGCACCGCGACGGCTCGGGCTCGTGGCTTCCCGAGGCGAGCAACACCTCGGCGTCGCTCTACGCGGTCTGGAGCTCGTCCGGCGGAGACGTGTGGGCGGTCGGCGACGGCGGGACAATCCTGCGGCGGCTCGATGGCACCCGTTGGGCGCAGGTGGGGAATCCGATCGGGGTGAGCCTGCACGCGATTCTGGGGCACCGGCCCGAGGGACATCTGGGCCATCGGAGACTCTGGCTTCACCCTCCACTGGGACGGCTCCGAGTGGTTCTACCTCGCGCCGTTCTTCGACGTGGGCCGGAGGATGCCGACGTACCACGCGCTGCGCGGGCTGTGGGACCCCGGCGACGGGCTGCTCGCCGTCGGCGAGGGCGGGGCGATCCTTCTTCACCGTCCGTGAGCCAGCGGCCGCCCCGGTCAATGCGCGGCGGGCGAGCTCGCGGCGGCCTCCGGCCCTGCCTCCTCCCGGTCGTCCCGGTAGGCCTCGTACGCGGCGGTGTACTCCATCACGCGCGCGACCTCGGACACGAACGACTCCGGGTACCCGGCGCGGCGGAGGAGGTGGAAGCCCATCTCCATGCCCGAGGTGATCCCGCCCGCCGTCACCATCCGCCCCGCGTCCACCACCCGCGCCCGGCTCGTCCGGCAGCGCGGCGCGATCTTCGCGAGCCGGTCGAGCGGCACCATCCCGGGCGGCGTCGCCTCCGCCTTGTCGGGCTCCTTCCGGTTCGTGGCGGGCAGCCCGTCGAGGAGCCCCATCGCCCCGTAGATCCAGGACCCGGTGCAGACCGACGCCAGGATCGTCTCGTCGGGCAGCGACCGGACGAACGCGTGGAGCCGCCGGTTGTGGACCTCCTGCCGGGTCCCGTAGCCGCCGGGGATGAGGAACGCGTCCATCGCCGGCTCGTCGAGGAACGAGTAGTTGGGCAACACCGTGAAGCCGGCCTGCGCCTGGACGGGGCGCATCGCGTCCGCCACCAGGAACGCGTCGAGCTCGGGGTCGAACCGCCGCGCCACCGAGAAGACGCCGTGGGGCGCGGCGAAGTCGACGATCTCGGCGTCCTTGAAGACGTAGATGCCGAGACGGAAGCCGGGACGGGTCGGGGCCATGGTGCTCCTCCGTGCCCCATGGATGCGCGCCGCGGCCCGGCGTTGCACCGCCCCGTCGAGGAGCGGTGGGACGCGCGAGGGCCGGGCGGCCGCCCGCCCGGCGTCCTAGCAGAACACCAGCGCCGCACCGGTCGCGAGCGACGCCTCGCACGCCGCCGCGAGCCGCACGCACGAGAGCGACTCGACGCCGTACCGCCGCCAGCCCTCCGCCGCCGGGTCCTGGGCCTGCGCCGCCTCGAGCAGGTCGTCGTCCTCGGGGTCGAGGTCGAGCGGGAGCGCGAGCGCCTCCGCCAGGGAGCGGCACTCGGCGAGGAGCCTCGGCGCCGAGCCGATCATCCCTCCGGCGATCTTCAGCTCCGGGTCGGGGAACAGCACCTCGGCGAAGTCGGCGGGGAGGTAGAATCCCTCCGCGTCGGAGTGGAGCATGAGGTGCTGGTACGGGAGGGGCGCCGGCCGGCGGCGGAGGATCCGGTCGAGGAGGCCGCGGTTCGGGCTCGCCGTCGCGCGCACGTTGTACGCGTCCACCGTCGGGTCGTCGGGCGCGTCGTGCCGCTGCGGCGGCGGCAAGGGCCTGCCGAGCGCGAGGTGGGCGGCGACGCGGCGGAGGCGGTGCAGCCCGGAGTAGCCCCACAGCTCCGACGCGAACACCCGACCGTCGGCGAGGTCCTCGGGCTCCCGGTGCGGCGGCAGCCCCGCCGCGGCGAGCGCCCGGTTCACCGCCTCGAGCTGCACGCGGCAGCGGGCGAGCCCCTCGGCGTCGTGCCGCGCGAGGTCCGCGCAAATCCCCACCTCGAGGGCGAGCCCCATGGCTGCTACTTCTTCTTCTTCGTCGAGGTCGTGGCCTTCGCCGGCGCCTTCTTCTGGACCGCCGCCTTCGCCGGGACCGCGGCCACCTTCGCGGGAGCCGGCGCGGACGCCTTCACGACGGCCGCGTCGATGGGGGCGGGCGCGAGCTGGGGCGTGAGGACAATCTCGAATCCGCCGGTTCCGCGCGCGCCCCTTCGCGTTCCGGTTCGACGACACCGGCTCGTAGGGCCCGTACGCGGCGGCGACGAGCCGCCGGCCGGGGACCCCCGCCTTCTCCTCGAGGAACCGGACCACGTTCGACGCCCGCGCCGAGGCGAGCTCCCAGTTCGTCGGGTAGCGGTCGCGGAGCCGCTCGGAGATGGGCTGGTCGTCGGTGTGGCCGGAGACCTGGATCTTCTTGTCCGGCACGTTGGCGAGGATCCCGCCGACCCGCGCGAGCACCCCCTCGCCGCGCGTCGTGACGGAGGCCTCGCCGACGTCGAACAGGATCTGGTCGACGAGGTCGACCTTGATGCGGCCGCCCGCCTGCGACAGCCGGACGTCGCCCTTCGAGATCTCCTCCTTCATCTTGCTCTCGAGCTCCTGGTAGGTCCCCTGGAGCTTCTGGAGCTCCTCGGCCTTGGCGGCGACCTGGGAGGAGAGCTCGTTCCGGAGCGCGGCGAGGTCCGCCTTCTCCGCCTCGAGCTGATCGAGCCGCTTCGTGAGCTGGACCTGCTCGGCGCGGTTCGCCTCGAGCGCGGCCCTGGCGCCGTCGGCGCCGGCCTGGGCGAGCTGCAGCCGGGACCAGAGCATCACCGCGCCGGCGCCGCCGGCGAGCACGGCGAGGCCCGTCACCACCCACGGCACGACGCTCGGGCGCCGCGGCTCGGGGTCCTCGAAGCGAACGGTCTCTGTGGCGTCGCGGCTCACGGCGTCCTCCTGGCTCGGAAAGGACCGGATCCTTTCACCGGGGGAGCAAGGGAGGCAAGCGCAGAAGGTGGGCCGCGCACCCACGCCGCATCACGCCCCGATCGTCGTCCGCTCGACCCCGCGCTCCGCCGCCTTCGGGAGCTTCCGCCCGCGCTGCGTGGCGAGGACCTTCGAGAGGTACTGGCCGGTGTAGCTCGCCTTCACCCGGGCGACCTCCTCCGGCGTGCCCTCGGCGATGATCCGGCCGCCCTCCTCGCCGCCCTCCGGCCCGAGGTCGATGACCCAGTCGGCGCACTTGATGACGTCGAGGTTGTGCTCGATGACGACCACGGTGTTGCCCGCGTCGACGAGCCGGTCGAGGACGGTGAGGAGCTTCTTCACGTCCTCGAAGTGCAGGCCGGTGGTGGGCTCGTCGAGGATGTAGAGGGTCTGCCCGGTCCCGACCCGGGCGAGCTCGCGGGAGAGCTTGATCCGCTGCGCCTCGCCGCCGGAGAGGGTCGGCGAGGGCTGGCCGAGCTTGATGTACCCGAGCCCGACGTCCTCGAGCGTGGTGAGGATGCGCGCGATCTCGCGGTGGTTCTGGAAGAGGACCTTGGCCTCGGCGACCGAGAGGTCGAGCACCTCGGCGATGTTCTTCCCCTTGAACTGCACCCGCAGCGTCGCCTCGTTGAAGCGCTTGCCGCCGCAGACCTCGCAGGGCACGAGGACGTCGGCGAGGAAGTGCATCTCGACGAGCTTCATGCCGTCGCCCTGGCACGCCTCGCAGCGGCCGCCCTTCACGTTGAAGCTGAAGCGGCCCGGCAGGTAGCCGAAGGCGCGCGCCTCGGGCGTCTGGGCGAAGACGTCGCGGATCGCGTCGAAGACCTTCGTGTAGGTCGCCGGGTTCGAGCGCGGCGTCCGGCCGATGGGCTGCTGGTTGATGTCGATGACCTTGTCGATGAGCTCGTGGCCCGAGAGGGCCCCGTGCTTCCCGGGCACCTCGCGCGTGCCGTAGAGGAGCCGCATGAGCGCGGGGCGCAGGATCGCGTTCACGAGCGTCGACTTGCCCGCCCCCGAGACGCCGGTCACCGCCACCATCCGGCCGAGCGGGAATGGAGACCGTCAGGTCCTTGAGGTTGTTCTCCCGGGCCCCGGCGATGGTGATCGCCCCGTGGTCGGCGGCCCGCCGGCGGGCGGGCAGCTCGATCTCGCGCCGGCCGGAGAGGTACGCGCCGGTGAGGGAGGCGGGGTCCGCCTTCACCTCCTCGGGCGTGCCCTGGGAGACGACCTCGCCGCCGTGGGCGCCGGCGCCGGGGCCGAAGTCCACGAGCCAGTCGGCCTCCGCCATCGTCTCCTCGTCGTGCTCGACGACGATGACCGAGTTGCCGACGTCGCGCAGCCGCTTCAGCGTCGCGAGGAGCTTGCCGTTGTCGCGCTGGTGCAGGCCGATGGACGGCTCGTCGAGGATGTAGATGACGCCGGTGAGCTCCGAGCCCATCTGCGAGGCGAGGCGGATGCGCTGGCTCTCGCCGCCGGAGAGGGACGGGCCGGGCCGGTCGAGGGTGAGGTAGCCGAGGCCGACGTCGAGGAGGAACTTGAGCCGGTTGCGGATCTCCTTGAGGAGCTCGTCCGCGATCTTCGCCTCGTTCCCCTTGAGGCCGAGGCCGGCGAGCCAGGCGTGGGCGTCCTGGATGGTGAGGCGCGACAGCTCGACGATCCCGCGGCCGTGGACCTTCACCGCGCGGCTCTCGGGCTTGAGCCGCTCGCCGCCGCAGGTCTGGCAGGGCTTGTCCGAGAAGTAGCGCATGTAGTAGCGCCGCATCGCCTCGGAGCCGGTGGACTTGAACCGGCGGTAGAGCTGGTTCACGACCCCCTCGAACTCGATCCGGTACCCGCTGCGCCCGTTGCCGGCCGCCTCGGTGCCGTTCATCACGACCTCGCGGTCCCGCTTCGGGAGCTTCGACCAGGGGGTGTCGAGATCGATCTTGAGGGCCCGGGAGAGGTGCTCCACGAACTCGAAGGTCCAGCCCTCCCCGCGCTCCATCCCGCTCGCCCAGGGCTCCACCGCGCCGTCGCGGATGGTGAGCGAGGGGTCCGGGACGATGAGGTCCGGGTCCATCTCCGCCCGCGTCCCGAGGCCCTGGCAGTCGGGGCAGAAGCCGAGCGGGCGAGTTGAAGGAGAAGCCCTGGGGGGCGAGCTCGCCGAAGCAGAGGCCGCAGGCGTGGCAGGCGTTGAGCTCGGAGTAGAAGCGGTCGTGCCGCTTGTACTCCTCGGGATCGATGCCCGGGCCGACCTTCTGCTCCCGGTCCACGTCGGCGACGACGAGCGTCCCCTTGCCCTCGCGGAGCGCGGTCTCGACCGAGTCGGTGAGGCGGGAGCGGATCCCGGCCTTCACCACGAGCCGGTCCACCACGAGCTCGATGTCGTGCTTCAGCTTCTTGTCGAGGACGAGCCGATCGGTGAGCTGGTGGATCATCCCGTCGACGCGGACGCGGGCGAAGCCCCGCTTCTGGACGTCGAGGAGGAGGTCCCGGTACTCGCCCTTGCGGTTCTGGACGAGCGGGGCGAGGACCAGGATCTTCGACCCGTCCGGCAGCTCCTCGATGGACTCGACGATCTGCTGGGCGGTCTGCTTGCCCACCGGCCGGCCGCACGACGGGCAGTGCTGCACGCCGATGGAGGCGTAGAGCACGCGGAGGTAGTCGTGGACCTCGGTGATGGTCCCCACCGTCGAGCGCGGGTTGTTCGAGGCCGCCTTCTGCTCGATGGAGATGGTGGGGGAGAGGCCGCGGATGGTGTCGTACTTCGGCTTCTCCATCTGGCCGAGGAACTGCCGGGCGTACGAGGAGAGCGACTCGACGTAGCGCCGCTGCCCCTCCGCGTAGAGGGTGTCGAAGGCGAGCGAGGACTTCCCGGATCCGGAGACCCCCGTGAAGACGACCAGCTTCTTCTTCGGGATCTCGAGCTGAACGGACTTGAGGTTGTGCTCGCGGGCTCCCTTGACGGTGATGAAGTCGGGCTCGCTCATGGACGGCTGTTCTTAACCCGCGGGGGGCCCGTTGGCCAGCCGCGCAGGCCCGTGATACGACCGCGGAACTCATGGCGAATCCGGCCGAGCCCTCTCCGCCCCCGCCGCCCGCCGCCGGGGCGGCGCTCGCGGGCCGGGCGGCGCTCGGAGCCCCGACGGAGGCCCAGCGGACGCGGGGGCGCGCGCTGCTCTTCGGCTCGAGCGTCTTCTTCGGCCTCTCCTCGGTGCTCGTCCGCCTCGCCACGCGCGGCGGAATGAACGGGGGGCAGGTGACCCTGGTCCGGTTCGTGGTCGGGCTCGGCGGGATCCTCGCCTGGTTCTGGGCGCGCCCCGGGACCTTCCGCCCGGTGAACCGGCCGCTCCTCGTCTCGCGCGGCGCCTTCGGGGCCGCCTCCGCGCTCATGTACTTCCTCGCCATCGAGCGGATCCCGGCGGGCCAGGCGACGCTCCTCAACAACACCTTCCCGATCTGGGCGGTGCTCCTGTCGCTCTTCGTCCTCGACGAGCGCCCGACCGTCCACCTCGCGATCGCCCTCGCCATCGCCAGCGCCGGCGTCTTCCTCGTCCTCGGGGGCGGCGGGTTCACCCTCACCCTCGGCGTCGGCCAGGTCCTCGGCCTCGTCTCGGCGATCACCGGCGGCGTCGCGGTCACCTCGATGCGCAGGCTTCGCGCGACCGACAACGCGCCGACGATCTTCTTCGCCTTCGCGCTGGGCGGGATCCTCGCCGGCCTCCCCTTCGCCTCCGGGGGCTGGCCGGGGTCGCCGCTCGCCTGGGGAGCGGCGGCGGCGGTGGGGCTCGCGGCCTTCGTCGCCCAGCTCCTCATGACCGAGGCCTATGGCGCGCTCTCCGTCCCCGAGGCGGCGCTGTGGCAGCAGCTCACCCCGATCGCGAGCTACCTGTGGGCGCTCACCCTCGGGGAGGGGATCGGCTGGTCCACCGCGGCGGGGGTGCTCCTCGGCGTCGCGGGCGTCGTCTACGGGAGCGTCCTCGGCCACCGCCCGCGTCATGCCCGGTCGGCGGAGGCCGAGATGGCGAAGGGCATCCCGCTCGAGGAGCCGTGACCGCGGCGCGATCCAAGGCCCGCGCGCGCCTGCTGCTCGTCGCCTCCGCCGCCTCCTTCGGGCTCATGGCGGTCCTCGCCCGGCTCCTCTCGAGGGGCGCGGGGGGCTTCTCCGCCGGCCAGCTCACGGTCATCCGCTTCGTGGTGGGGGCGGCGGTCTCGGTCCTCGCCTTCCGCGTGCGCCCCGCGCTCTACGCTCCCCACAACCGGCGGCTCCTCTGGAGCCGCGGGATCTCCGGCGGGATCGTCGTCATCCTCTACTTCCTCGCGCTCCAGCGGATCCCGGCGGGTGAGGCGGGCATGCTCTACAACCTCTTCCCGGTCATCGCGACGGGGATGAGCGCCTTCGCGTTCCGCGAGCGGCCGACGATCCATCTCCTCGTCGCCCTCGTCGTCGCGACGGGCGGCGTGGTGCTGGTGCTGGGCGGCGGGACCCTCCACCTCGGCCTCGGCGCCGGCGAGGCGTTCGCCGCCGCCGCCGCGTTCTTCGCGGCGGTCTCGGCGGTCACCATCCGCGCGATGCGCGCGACCGACAACGCCGCGACCATCTTCTTCTACTTCTGCCTCGGCGGGCTCCCGGTGGCGCTCCCCTTCGCCCTCGGCCCCTGGCCGGCCGCGCCGGGGCCCTGGGCCGTCGCGGTCGTGATGGCCCTCGCCGCCTACGCCGCGCAGTTGCTCATGGCCGAGGCCTACGGCGCCCTCGCCATCTCCGAGGCGGCGATCTGGCTCCAGCTCACGCCGCTCGCGCAGTACGCCCTCGCGGCGCTGCTCCTCGCCGAGCCCGTCACCGCCCCCGGCGCGCTCGGGATCCTGGTGGGCATCGCCGGGGTGGCCTACGGGACGGTGTTCGGCGCCCGCTCGGCTGCGGCCCCCGCCGCGTCGGCCGCCGGCCCGCGCTGAGCGAGGCGACCCGGTCAGCGGGCAACGGACTCCTGCGGCTCCTGCGGCGGGGCCGGCGGCGGCGCGAGCTCGAGGGGCTGGTCGGGGTGGCGGCCGTTCCAGAGGTTCACGACCTCGCGCCAGGAGGACTCGCCCGGCCAGAGGGCGATCGCGGCGACGAGCGCGGCCCCGCCGACGATCGCGAACGCCGCGGCGGCCTCGGGGTGCGAGACCCGCCCGTCGGTGCAGGCGCCGTAGGCGCACTCCTTCCTGGGGATCGCGAACAGCGCGGCGGTCCCGAGGCTCACCGCGCCGCCGAGCGCGAGGTTCACGCTCCAGCTCCGGCGCGACGCCAGGGTCTCGACCCGCGCGGCGACGACCGGGTCGCGGTCGGCGGGCCAGCGCAGATCCCAGAACTCCGCGATCTTCGGCCGGAGGTCGGGGGTCGGGGTCGAGGTCGAGGTCGGGGTCGGGGTCGAGGTCGAGGTCGGGGTCGAGGTCGGGGGTCGCTGGAGCGCCACGAGCCTCGGCGCCACCGCGAGCGCGTCGCGCGCCTTCCCCGCCGCGCTCTCGATCGCGGCGGAGAGCTCGCCCGCGATGCCAGCCGGCACGCGGGCGAGTCCGGCGCCCTCGAGCTTCGGTCCCCACCCGGTCCGGGTGACCGAGGCGAGCACGGTCCCGTCCCGCGTGGCGAGGGTGCTCTCGAGCTCGATCTCGACCGGCGGCAGGACGTTCAACCTGAGCTTCCGGACGAACAGCGTCGCGTCCGGCGAGCGACCGGACCCGCTCGACGCGAGCGCGGGATCCATCGAGGAGAGCGAGGCCGCCACCTCGGCGAACGCTTCCCGCAAGGGCTCGTCGACCGAGAGGGTCCAGCCCGGGTGCGAAGCGTCGCGGCCGCCGAACGAGAGCGGCTCGACGTGCTCCACCGACGTGGCGATCACGAGCGCGACCCGCGGGATCGGGGCCGCGGGCGGGGACAGGACCGGCGGCGGCAGACGGTACTCGCGCGGGGCAGGCGCCGTGGCGCAGGCCCCGAGCGCCGCGCAGAGGGCCGCCGCGCCGACGCGCTGGAACCGGTGCCGGCTCGCCATCCGCCGAGGTTACCAAGTCCGGACCCGTCGCGTGGCCGGTACCGCCCCCTTCGGGGTCCGCGGCCGGAGCGCGCGCGGCGGAGTAGAGTCGGGCCCGAGACCCCTTCTCACGCGGAGTCATCATGACGAAGCTCGCCGCCGCCGCCGCGCTCGTGCTGTGCCTCGCCGCCCCCGCCCGCGCCGCGAAGGTCGCGGGCGTCGACTTCCCGGAGTCCGTCGACGTCGGCGGCCAGGTCCTGAAGCTGAACGGCGCGGGGCTCCGAAAGCGGTTCATCGTCAAGGTCTATGCGGGCGGGCTCTACCTCCCGGAGCCCTCGCGCGACGCCGCCGGCATCGTCGCCGCCGACGGGCCGAAGCGGGTCCGGATGGTCTTCCTGCGCACGGTCTCGAAGGCGCAGGTGCTCGACGCCTACCGCGAGGGGTTCGCGAAGAACTCCGGCGGGCCCGGGCTCCCGGCGCTGGTCGCGAAGCTCGACGCGATCGCGCCGGCAATCCCGGCCGAGCTGAAGGAGGGCACCGAGATGCTCGTCACCTACGTCCCGGGGGAGGGGACCACCGTCACCGCGTCGGGGGGAGGGAAGGCGACCGTCGAGGGGAAGGAGTTCGCCGACGCCCTCTTCAAGAACTGGCTCGGCGCCCACCCGGCGGACGACAATCTCAAGGCGGGGCTCCTCGGGAGGTGACGGATGGCCCTCGAGCCCTTCACCGAGGAGCACCAGGCCTTCCGCCGGACGGTGCGGGAGTTCTGCGAGCGGGAGCTCGCGCCCCACGCCCGGGAGTGGGACGAGGCCGAGGAGTTCCCGCGGGAGCTGTTCCGCCGGTTCGGCGAGCTCGGGTACTTCGGCATCCGCCAGGACCCGGCCTGGGGCGGCTCCGGGCTCGACTTCTGGTACGTCGTCGCCTACGTCGAGGAGCTCGCCCGCTGCCGCAACTCCGGCCTCGCCATGGCGATGCTGGTGCAGGGGGAGATCGCCCTCCCGGCCCTCGCCGACCTCGGCACGGACGAGCAGAAGCGCGAGTTCCTCGCCCCGGCGATCCGGGGCGAGAAGGTCGCGGCCCTCGCGATCTCCGAGCCCGACACCGGCTCCGACGTCGCCGCGATCCGGACGGTCGCCCGCCGCGACGGCGGCGACCTCGTCGTGTCGGGCTCGAAGATGTGGATCACGAACGGCGCCCGCGCCGACTTCCTCGCCCTGGCGGTCCGGACCGGCGGGCCGGGGCACGAGGGGATCTCGCTCCTCCTGTTCCCCACCGACGTCCCCGGGTTCCAGGTGTCGCGCAAGCTCGAGAAGGTCGGGAACCCGTCCTCGGACACGGCGGTGCTCTACTTCGACGAGTGCCGCGTCCCCGCCCGCTGGCTCCTCGGCGAGGAGGGGCAGGGGTTCGGCCAGCTGATGGCGAACTTCCAGGGCGAGCGGCTCGTCGCCGCCGTCGAGGCGGTCGCGGCGATGCAGCTCCTCGTGGAGGACGCGCTCCGCTATGCGTCCGAGCGGCGCGCCTTCGGCCGTCCGCTCTCGGCATTCCAGGTCTGGCGCCACCGGATGGCCGAGCACCTCACCGCGATCGAGGCCGCCCGCTGGCTCACCTACCGCGCCTGCGACCTCCACGACCGCCGCCAGGTCGCGGTCCGGGAGATCTCGATGGCGAAGCTCTTCGCCTGCGACCTCGCCCAGGAGGTCGCCTACGACTGCATGCAGCTCCACGGCGGGATGGGCTACGTCCTGGAGACCGACGTCGCCCGGGCCTGGCGGGACCTGCGCGCCATGACGATCGCGGGCGGGACCTCGGAGATCATGAAGGAGATCATCTCGAGGCAGGCCGGCATGTGATCCTGGAGCGCGCCATGACCACCACCCCCACCGACGCCCTCGTCGTCCTCGTCACGACCCCCACCCCGGAGCGGGCCGCGGAGATCGCGCGCGCCGTCGTCGACGAGCGGCTCGCCGCCTGCGGGAACGTCGTCCCGGGGCTGCGCTCGATCTACCGGTGGGAGGGGAAGATCCAGGACGAGCCCGAGGCGCTCCTCGTCCTCAAGACCACCCGGACGCGGTTCGAGGCGCTGCGGGAGCGCGTCCTCGCGCTCCACCCGTACCAGGTGCCCGAGGTGATCGCGCTGTCCGTCGAGGGGGGCAGCGCGCCGTACCTCGCGTGGATCGCGGGAGAGACGACGTAGGTCGGGGTCGCGGTGGGGTCGGGGTCGGGGTCGGGGTCGGGGTCGGGGTCGGGGTCGGGGTCGGGGTCGCGGTCGAGGTCGGGTCGGGTCGAGGTCGGGGTCGCGGTCCGCGGGTCGGGGTCGGGGTCGCGGTCGTTCTCGGTCGAGGTCGCCAGTCGAGGAGGGGTCGAGGTGCGCACGCGGGCGGTGCTCGCGGCGCGGCGTTCTCTGAGCAAGCTCGTGCCACCTTCGGTGGCACTGCGCTTGCCCGGACTGACTCGCCGCGAGCATCGCGCTGCGCTGTCGGTCAGCGGATCTCGCGCCGTCGTTCATGGTGCGGCTCCTTCGGACGGCGAAAGGAGCCGCACCATGAACGAAACGCAGATGCGTGATTCCGCCACCCCCGTCCTGCCTCACCACAAGCTGCTCGCGTACGGCGTCGCCCGCGAGCTGCTTCTCGCCGTCCTCCGCTGTTCCATCCGCGACGCCAAGCTCCGCGACGAGGCGCTCCGCTCCGCCAAGAGCGCCTGCCTCAACTGCGCCGAGGGCGCCGGGCGCGTCACCCGCGCGGACAAGGCCCGCGCCTTCGCCATCGCCCGCGCCGAGTCGGTCGAGGCCGCGGCGGCGGTCGAGATCGCCGCGATGTGCGGCGACGCGCCGGGCGGGCCCGCGCTCGAGGTCGCGCGGGTCGCCGACCGGCTCGTGGCGATGCTCACCCGGCTCTGCCGCCCCTGACCTTCAGGAGCCCGCGGAGCATCGCGCGGACGCGGCTCGCGACCGCGAGGACCTCGTCCGCGCGGGCCTGCGGGACCGCGCCGATGGCGGCGGCGAGATCGACCGCTCCGGCGGTCTCGTGGAGCGAGCCATCCGCCTGCGCGAAGTACTTGCGGCGCATGGCCGGGCGGTCGTCGGGCAGGCCTTCGCAGGCATTGTTGGAAAGGTGGCTTTCCGTGAACCCCGATCCGTGACCGCGAAGACGAATGGCGTCCTCCGATGCCTTTCGGGCACGGTTGGGTTTGCGAGGACTCAACCGAAGGAGGACGCCAGTGACCCGCTATATCGGGCTGGACGTGCACATGCAAAGCTCGACTCTCGCTGTGGTGGGGCCGAGCGGGAAGCGCTTGCAGTCGCAAGTGATCGAAACGAGCGGGAGAGCACTACTCCAGGCGCTCCGGACTGTGCCGAAGCCACGCTATCTCTGCTTCGAGGAGGGGACGCAGAGCGCGTGGTTGTACGAACTCCTCCGACCGGAGGTCGAGGACCTGATCGTGGCGATCCCGGGGAAGCGGCTGGGATCGAAGAGCGATGCCCACGATGCGTGGGATCTGGCGGAGCAGCTCCGGATCGGAGGCTTGAAACGGCGCGTATTCAAGGGTCAGGGTGCGTTCGGGGCTCTGCGTGCGGCCGTCCGGGGGTACGAGATCCTGACGTGCGACGCGGTGCGAACGAAGAATCGCCTTCGAGCACTCTTCCGCTCGCGTGGGATGCACGAGCTCCGGGAGGAGATCTGGGACGCGAGGGATCGCTCGAGCTGGGTGAAGCGCCTACCGGCGAGCCACCGCGACCTGGCGGAGATGCTCGGCCGACAGCTGGATGCTCTGGAGCAACTAAGGAGCGAAGCCGAGAAGCGGATGCTGTTGGAGGCGCAGAAGCATCCAGTATCAAAGCGGCTGGCGACGGTTCCCGGGATCGGCCCGATTCGGGCGGCGCAGATCGTAGCAACGGTGGTGACGCCCCATCGGTTCCGGACCAAGCGACAGTTCTGGAACTACTGCGGACTCGCAGTCGTGACGCGGTCGAGTGCGGATTGGCAGCGCTCGCCGGACGGCAAGTGGGTTCGTGCGCAGACGACGCTGACGCGCGGCTTGAACCGAAACCGGAACGGCATGCTGAAGCGCATCTTCAAAGGAGCAGCGCACCAAGTGGTGGTGCACATGCGGACGCACCCGCTTGTTCACGACTACGAGCGCATGGTGACACGCGGGCTGCAGCCGGAGGTGGCGAGGGTCACGATAGCAAGAAGGATCGCGGCAGCGCTGCTCAGCATCTGGAAGCACGAGGAGGTGTACGACCCAACGAAGCACCAGTCCAAGAACGCGCCGACGCTCGCAGCGAGCGGCTAACCGGGCCTGAAGCAGGCGGCGACGCCGCTGTCGGCGAAAGGTTCGAGGGTGAGCATCTACTGAACCATTGGTCACTCGGACGCGACGAGCAGGCCCTTTTCGCAAGCTATGCCCCCTCGAAGTGCCAACCGAAGCCATGGCCGCACGAGGCCCGACTAGAAGAGTGGCACTCCTCTCTCGAGGAAGTCCCCAAAGGCTTCGAGTTCGCTAGAGACGACGACGCCGCAGCTGAACGACCCACGACCGTCGAGCCGGACCCGCGAACCGGCACCGACACGGCTGCAGCCGAGACCGCGACCGTGAGCCCGACGTCGAGGAAATTCGGGCCTGGGCGGAGCCTGCCCTTGACGTCCCTTTCCCTAGAAGAGGTTCAGGAACGCGCTCTTGGCAGCGCGCGTCGCCTGATCGCGGAGCTCGGCATCGCGGATGTCGAGGCGATGCACGAGCGCCGCGAGCTGCCTCGCGGCCTTGTAGACATCGAGGTTCTGGAACGGGAAGCGCTCGGCATGCGCCGAGCGTGGACTGGGACGTGGACGACGTGACGTTTCGCATGCGGCCTCCTCTCGCCTCGGCGGAGGAGGCCGCGTGCGAAACAGCAGTCATGCCGCGTCCGAGCCGTCGTCGGACGCGAGCTCCATGGCCTTGCAGGAGCCGTGACCGGCGAAGCCGGGCGCGGCTCCTGCGGAGCAGGTCGACGACGGCGACCTCTCGAGGTGTTCGCGGCTTCGAGGTCGAGGTCGAGGTCGAGGTCGAGTGTCGCGGTCGTCCCTTGACTCCGCGTCGCCGTCGGCGTCCTTCGACTCCGCGCCGCCAGCGGCGGCGCTACGCTCAGGACGACCGGACCGGAGCTCGGGACGAACGGATCCTCGACGGCGCGGTCGCGGTCGACCTCGTCACTTCTTCCTGAACAGCGCCTCGAGGGCGTCCCGCGGATCGTCGTCGCGGGCCGGCCCCTCGCCGAACAGCGCGTGCAGCCGGTCCTTCGCGGCCTTCGAGCTCCCGCGCCGGCGCGAGGCGCCGTCGCCGAGCTGGAACAGGTCGCAGGCGTTCGACTGGACCTTGTCCACGATGTGATCCGCGTGGGGTTCGCGGCACTGGTGGGCAGAGGCCTCGTCGTAGTGCCTGCAGCTGATGCAGGAGTGGAGGTCGGCGTCGCAGGTGGGACAGGTCGTGCGCCGCCCCACCGGACCGTCGATTCGCAGGGTGCCCCCGCACCCGTAACAGGTGGTCGCCATGCGGGGCTATCCTAGCGCAAGGGGGGAAGGGACACCGCACGTTGAGGCCCATCCCGTTCGGCCGATTCCTGCTGTTCGAGCGCGTCGCCATCGGCGGCATGGCCGAGGTGTTCGCGGCGGTGCGCTGGGACGACGACGCGGGGCGGCTCTACGCAGTCAAGCGCATCCTCCCCACCCTGTCCGAGGACCGCGAGCTCGTCCGGATGTTCCTCGACGAGGCGCGGGTCGCCGTCCAGCTCGACCACCCCGGCATCGTCCCGGTCCACGAGCTCGGGAAGCTCCCCGGCGGCTACTACATCGCGATGGACTACGTCGCCGGCCGGGACCTCCGCGCCGTGGCGGCGCGGTTCCGGGCGGCGGGGGAGCCGGTCCCGCTCGAGGTGGTCGCGCACGTCGCCTGCGAGGTGGCCGACGCCCTCGACCACGCCCACCGCGGCCGGGCCGCCGACGGCGGCGAGCTCCGGATCGTCCACCGCGACGTCTCCCCGGCCAACGTCCTCGTCGGGTTCGACGGCCAGGTGCGGGTCATCGACTTCGGGATCGCGCAGGCCGCGCACCGGCGCGGGCGCCGGGCCGCCGGGGCCGAGGCGGTGCTCCGTGGCAAGTTCGGCTACATGAGCCCGGAGATGGTGCGCGGGCTGCCGGTCGACCGCCGCTCCGACGTCTTCGCTCTCGGGACCGTCCTCCACGAGCTCCTCGCCGGCCGCCGCCTCTTCACGGGGCCGACCGAGCTCGCGGTGATGGAGCAGGTCCGGACGGCGCGGCCTCCGCCGCCGTCGGCGGGGAACCCCGCCGTCCCGCCGGAGCTCGACCGGATCGTCCTGCGCGCCCTCGCTCGCGAGCCGGAGGACCGCTACCCCTGGGCGAGCGAGCTGCGCGACGCGCTCCGGCCCTGGGCGCGCCGGCTCGGGTCGTCGCCGCGGCGGACCCTCGCCTCGCTCATGGCAGGCTGGTTCCCGGGCGAGCTGCGGGACGAGGACGAGCGGCGCGCCCGCGGCCTCGCCTCCCTCGTCCAGGGGCAGGCGTAGGGCCGCGACGGGGCGGGGGAGGGCTGCTAGGCGCGGAGCGCAGCCTGGATCGCGCCGTGGAGCTCGTCCTGGGCGGGCGGGTTCTCGGCGAGGTCGGCGGACAGGACCGCGACCGTCTCGACGTCGAGCCGGATCCGCTCCCACTCCTCCGCCGGGACCGCGCAGGAACGCCTCGACCACCACGGGGTCGAACTGGGTGCCGCTGCAGCGGATGATCTCGGCGCGGGCGTCGGCGAAGGGCCGCGACTTGCGGTAGGGCCGGTCGCTCGTGATGGCGTCGAGCGTGTCCACGACGTGGAAGATCCGGGCGCCGAGGACGATCTCCTCGCCCTTGAGGCCGGCCGGGTAGCCGGTGCCGTCCCACTTCTCCTGGTGCTGGAGCACGATGGAGGAGGCGGGGCGCAGGTAGTCGACGCGCTGGAGGAGCGCCCACCCGAGCTCCGGGTGGCGCTGCATCTCGGTCCACTCCTCGCTGGTGAGGGGGCCCGGCTTCAGGAGCACGCGGTCGCGCACCCCGATCTTGCCGATGTCGTGGAGGAGCGCGCCGTGCTCGATGACGGTGAGCTCCGGCTCGTGCACGCCGAGCTGCTGCGCGAGGCGGCGGGCGTAGAGCGAGACGCGCCGGGAGTGCCACTGCGTCTCCGCGTCGCGGTAGTCGAGGGCGGCGATGAGCCCCTCGAGGAGCGCCTGGGTGCGGGCGCGGACCATCTCCTCGAGGCGGGGGTTGATCTCGCTGAGCTGCCCGTTCTGCCGCTGGACCTCGTGCGTCAGCCGCTCGTTCTCGCGCCGGAGCCGGGCCGCCTCGGCCGCCTGGTTCACGGTGGCGAGGAGCTCCTGCTGGTGCCAGGGCTTCGAGATGATCCGGAAGACCTCGCCGGAGTTCACCGCCTGCAGGGCGACCCGGAAGTCCTCGGCGGCGGTGCAGAGGATGCGGACGGCGCCCGGGAACCGCACCCGCGCCTGCTTCAGGAACGTGATGCCGTCCATCCCCGGCATCATGTAGTCGGAGATGATGACGACCGGGGCGTCCTTCTCGATGCGCGAGCGAGCGCCTCGCTCCGGGATCGTGGTAGCAGCGCGACTCGAACCCCGCCGCCTCGAGGATGCGCGACAGCGCCTTCAGGATGAGCTCGTCGTCGTCGACGATGAGCACCCGATCGGTGGGGTGCGCAGGGGTGCGCGTCGGGTCCGATGAGGCGAGCCGCAGATCCATCGGCGCGAATGATAGCCGCTCGGGCGCTGCGACGCACCCGGGGTGCATGCCCCACGGGCAGGGCAGGTCCGCCGCGACCCGGGATGGTGCGGCGGAAGGGCAGCCCGGGCGCCCTCAGGACCCGGGGCTCAGAAGGACCCGAGGAACTCCTCGTTCGTGTCGAACTCGGAGAGCTTCTTGAGCAGCCGCTCCATCGCCTCGACGGGCTTCAGGGACGCGAGGGCGCCGCGCAGCGGCGGACCTTCTCGATCTCCTTCGGCGGAGAAGAGCTTCTCCTCCTTGCGGGTGCCCGGAGGCGCCGATGTCGATGGCGGGGAAGATGCGGCGCTCGGCGAGCTGCCGCGAGAGCACGACCTCCATGTTCCCGGTGCCCTTGAACTCCTCGAAGATCACCTCGTCCATGCGGGAGCCGGTGTCGATGAGCGCGGTCGCGATGATGGTGAGCGAGCCGCCCTCCTCGGCCTTGCGGGCGGAGCCGAAGAGCCGCTTCGGCCGCTCGAGGGCGCGGGAGTCGACGCCGCCGGTGAGGGTGCGCCCGGAGGACTCGACCTCCTTGTTGTAGGCGCGCGAGAGCCGGGTGATCGAGTCGAGGAGGATGACGACGTCCTTGCCCGCCCTCGACGAGCCGCTTCGAGCGCTCGAGCGCCATCTCGGCGACGTGGATGTGCTCCTCCGTCGGCCGGTCGTTCGAGGAGCCGACCACCTCGCCCTTGATGTTGCGCTTCATGTCGGTGACCTCCTCGGGCCGCTCGTCCACGAGCAGCACCGTGAGGTGCACGTCCGGCCGGTTCGCGGTGATCGCCTGCGCGATCCGCTGCAGCATGATCGTCTTGCCCGCCTTCGGGCGGCGAGGTGATGAGGCCGCGGGCGCCGAGGCCGATGGGCGAGATGAGGTCGAGGACGCGGCCGACCAGCTCGTCGGGGCGCGTCTCCATGACGAGCTTCTCGGTCGGGTCGGTCGCGGTGAGGTTCTGGAAGTGGGTCCGGCGCGCGACCGCCATCGGGTCGGTGCCCTCGAGCGTGTCGACGCGCGCGAGCACCCGCTTCATGTTGCGGACGCCGGCGACGCCCTTCACGAGCGAGGCCGGGCTGCAGGTGCATCCGCTCGACGAGCCAGCGCGGGACCTCGACGTCGAAGGGCTGGGGGAGGTAGCTGCGCTTCGGATCGCGCAGCCAGCCGTTCCCCTTGCCCTCGAACTGCAGGACGCCCTCGACCTCCTCGGTCACCTCGGGCTGGGCCTGCGCGCCGGGCTGCGGCGCGGCGCCAGGCTGGGCGCCGTTCGGCGCGGGCGCGTTCTGCGGCGACCCGCCGGGGCCGGCGACCTGAGGCCCACACCGGGGCCGCCCTGCGGCAGGCCGCGGCCGCCGCGCCGTCCGCGGCGCCGTCGCGCCGGCGCCTGCCCTGTCCGGGCTGGCCGGGCTGCCCGCCGGACTGGCCGGGCGTCGCCGTCGGCGGCGGGGGCCGCCTGGGCCTGGGGGGTCTGCGGGGCCCCGCTCACGACCGGGGTCGGGGTCTGCTCGTTCTCGCTCATGCTGTGTCTGCTCCGGCCGCGGGAGACGGGAGTCCCCGAGGCGCGTCCTGCGTCGCGTCTGGAACGGCGTCCGTTCGCGGCCTGCGTGGGTGTCGGTGGCCCGCGAACCGCCTCCCCCGATCCCGTCGCTGGCGCGCCGCGCAAAGCGGCGTCGAAGCATCAGCCAGCAGCCGCTCGACCGGGGGTCCGTCGCCTCGCCGCGCAAAACCTACGTCGCTCGCGGCTTGGAGACAACCCACTTCATAGCAGAAATCCGTCGGCGCACGCGAGCCCTCGTTCTGCTCCGAGCCCTCGTTCTGCTAAGGGGGCGGGACGACCCAGTCCAGGGGAGCGCGAGCGACCGGTCCCATCTCGGAGAGGAGCGCGAGCGGCGCGGAGCTCCGGGAGCGCGTCCAGCGCGCGCTCGACGGGCCCACGCGTCGCCCGGACCATCGCCCCGCCGAGCAGGGAGGCGCCGGAGTCGGGCTCGGACCGCCGCACCTCGGCGTCGCCGCGCTCGATCCGCGCCCGCGCCGCCGCGAGGGCGATCGCGTCGTCGAGGGAGCCGAGCCGATCGACGAGGCCGCGATCGAGCGCCTGCCGCCCGGTCCACACCCGGCCGCCGGCGACGACCTCGACCTTCTCGCGCGGGAGCTTGCGCCCCTCCGCGACCCGCGCGACGAAGAGCTCGTAGAACTCCTGGACCTGCCGCTCCACCGCCTGGCGCTCCTTCTCGCTCCAGGGCTTCGCCGAGCGACGACAGCTGGGCGAGCTCGCCGCGCGCCCAGCCGACGCGGGCGACGCCGAGCTTCGCGAGGAGCCCCGACAGCTCCGGCTTGAGGACGAAGACGCCGATGGAGCCGGTGAGCGTGGAGGGCTCCGCCACGATCGTGTCCGCCGCCGCCGCGGCGAGGTAGCCGCCGCTCGCGGCGTAGTCGCCCATCGAGGCGATGACCGGCTTCCGCTCGCGGGCCTTCACGACCGCGCGCCAGATGAGGTCGGACGCGAGCCCGTCGCCGCCGGGCGAGTCGATCCGCAGGACGATCGCCTTCACGTCGTGGTCGGCGGCGGCCCGGCGGAGCTGCGCGACGATGCTCTCCGCGCCGGCGACCTCCGAGAGCCCCGAGCGGCTGCGGCCCGCGGTGATGGTCCCCTCGACCCGGATCGACCTCGATGACGGGCGGGGTGCCCCAGCGCCGGGCGGCGCGCACCGGCTCGGGCCGGTACGGGCCGGCGAGGCGGAGCCCGCGCCCGGCGGCGCGCTGGAGGAAGCCCTCCAGCTCGTCGGGCCAGAGCACGGCGTCGACGAGCCCGAGCTCCTTCGCCTCGGCAGGGCCGAAGAGCCCCTGGTCCACGAGGACGCGCACGCGCTCCGGCGGGAGCCGCCGCGCCAGCGCCACGTCGGCGACGACCCGGCCGAAGACGTCGTCGAGGACCGCGTCGGTGGCCTCGCGCGCGGCGGGCGACGGTCCGTCGCGGACGAGGGGCTCGGGGGCGCTCTTGTACGCGCCCGCCGCCACGACCTCGAAGGCGACGCCGGCCCGGGCGAGGGTGTCCCGCAGGTAGAGGTTCGAGGTCGCGAGGCCGGTCACCTCGAGGGTGGAGCCCGGCGGGACGGCGATCGCCCCCGCCGCGGTGGCGAGCCAGTACTCGCGCGTGCCGCCGCCGGTCAGGTACGCGACGACCGGCTTGCGGGCGCCGATGCGCAGGAGCGCGGCGCGGAGCTCCTCGATGCGGCCGCTGCCGAGGGGGAGGTCGTCGATCCGGACCGCGACGGCAGGGACCTCGTCGTCCTCCGCGAGCTCGCGCAGGCGCTGGAGGAGCTTGCCGTAGGGATCGCGCTCGCCGAGGTCGAGGAACGGGATCCGGTCGGGATCGAGCTCCCGGGAGACGTTCACGGTGGGCGCGAGCCGCCCCGACACCGGGGCGGGGTAGCGCTCCGACGAGCCGCGCAGGCCGACGAGCCAGCCGGTGCGCGCGGGCGTCCCGGGGACGCCCGCCGGTGACGCCCGCGTGCGCCGCGTTCCACGACGCGTACGCGACGAGGGAGGGGCTGTGCGGAGGGCCCCGGCTCGGAGTGGAGCGGGAAGAGGAGCTGGGTCCCGAGGGCGAACCCGGCCGAGACCTCCGCCTGCACCGCGGCGCCGAGGTGCGTCGTGTGGAAGTCGTCGCGGGCGCGGTCGTCGGCGAGGAGGTCGGCGGAGACGGTGAGGACGTCGGAGAGGAAGCGGGTGGCGAGCCCGAGGTCGTAGCGCGCGGGGAGCTTCGTCCCGCCGAGCCAGGCGTCGCGGTCGAGGGCGGCGAGGCCGATGGAGAGGTGGCGCCAGGGCCGCACCGTGAGGCCCGCGTCCCAGCTGGCGATGGAGGAGATCGCCCCCTGCGACGACCAGTACCGGTTCCACCCGAAGCCGAGCGACCAGGCGTGGTGGTCGCCCAGCGTGAGCGCGAGCTTGTTCTTCCGGTAGCTCGCGAGGGCCACCTCGCCCGGGTGAACCCACTCGACCGAGTACCCGATGCCGAGCGGCCCCGCGCCGGCGGCGGCGTAGAGGCCGTCCGCCGTCGAGCTCCGCACCACCTCGCCCTCCCGGAACCACTGGATCGCCGGGGCGCCGACGAACCCGGGCGCGGCGGGGGTCGCGCCCATGGCGGAGGGCTCCTCGGCGGCGGCGACGCCCGGGAACGGGAGGGCGAGCCCCGAGGGGCGTCCCGCCTGCAGATCGAGGGCGTTGAGCGGCTGGGCGGCGGCGGGGGAGGCGGCGGCGAGCAGCGCCGCGGCGGCGGCCCACTTCACGAAGCGTCTCATGGCAGGGGGATCCTACGCCTCGCACCGTCGGGTGTCGCCTTCGGGCGACAGCCGACGCGGGGTACCTTCCGGGTCACGGAACGGGTCGGTGATCGGCGCCGCGTGCCCCGCTCGCTCGATGCGGACTCATTCGTCCCCGACATCCTCGACGGCGCGCAGGTGATCCTCGCCGAGCGGGACGAGGTTGCCGGCCCGGTACTGCTGGAAGACGTCGAGGAGCTGCTCCTTGTGCGGCCGGACCTTCCCGAGCGGGCAGAGCTCCCACTCCTTCACCGGCTCGTCGCAGTAGCCCATCCGCTTGTCGCCGCACTTCGGCTGGAGTGCCCGCCGATGTCGGGCGCGACCTTCATCACCTCGCGCCGCATGAGGGCGACCATGTGCCGGATCTCCCACTGCGCGCGCCAGCACAGGCGCAGGTCGGCGATGTGGAGGAGCTCGGTGAAGTTCACCATCACCTGGAAGTTCGTGGGGGTCGCGTTGGGGAGGACGAAGCGCGCGTCCTCGGCGGGGATCCCCTTCGCCAGCGCCGCCTCGTAGACCCGGGTGATCTCGCGCATGAGCCGGTCGTACTCGCCGTCCATGCCCTGCCTTCTCCCAGGTCTTGGGCATCACGTAGTCGAGCCGCTCCTCGCGGTACTTCACGTACCGCTGCGACTGCTGCTCGAAGGTGATGCCGATCCGGTGGCGGACGAACTGGTGGGAGAGGGCGCGCGACACCCCGGAGATGCCGAACCAGAAGACCACCTGCTCGAGCGGCGAGGCGTGGCCGGTCTTGAGCCGCTCCTGCACGAACTCGCGGATCTTCTCGGCGGGGATCCGGCCGTCGCGGATCTCGGCCCAGACCTCGCCGGGCGTCTTGGGCGTGTAGCAGGTCCGGTACGCCCCGTAGAGCTTCTGGAGCGGATCGCGGGCGTAATCGATGAGCGTGACTTCGAGCGGCATCTTCGGGACTCCCTGGGGAGGGCATCATAGACCGCGGTCCGACGCGCGCCGCGCCGTCATGCGCTCCGCGGCCCGGCCGCCCCGCGCGTGCTAGATCGGGGATGGCGACCCCGAAGCCGGCCTCGCAGTCGCGCGTCGAGATGACCCACCTCGTCATGCCCGGCGACGCCAACAACCTCGGCACCGCCTTCGGCGGGATGATCATGGAGTGGACCGACCTCGCCGCCGCGATGGCCGCGATGCGCCACGCGCGCGCTGCCGGTGGTGACCGCCTCCATCGACCAGCTCACCTTCCTCGCGCCGATCCCGATCGGCCACATGGCGCTCCTCTCGGCCCAGGTGAACGCGGTCTTCTCGACCTCGATGGAGGTCGGGGTCGAGGTCTCCTCCGAGAACCCGATGACCGGCGAGCGTCGCAAGTGCTGCGACGCCTTCCTCACCTTCGTCGCCCTCGGACCCGACAAGCGACCGGTCGCGGTGCCGCCGCTCCTCGTCGAGACCGAGCAGGAGCGGCGGAGGGAGCGCGACGCCCGGACCCGCCGGGAGGCGCGGCTGGCGCTGCGGGCGGCGTTGCGCGGGGCGTGACCCGCGGTCACGCGCGGAGCGCCGCGGCGAAGAGGCCGGGGAGCTTCAGGAGGTCGCGCCGCCCCTCCAGCGCGACCAGGGGCGGCCCGAGCCGGTGGAGCGTCCGGTGTGACGGGAAGTAGGGCGGCTTGAGCGGGTGGGTCGCCGGGTGCCACAACACCGTCTTCTCGATCCCCTCGAGCATGCGGGTGTTGTGGACGAACCCGCGGCCGCTGCGGATGTCCCGGAGCGGCTGCCCGGGGAAGCCGCCCCAGGGGGTCGAGCCGAGGGCGAAGCCGTAGCCGGTGAAGGCGTTCACCGCGACGGTGCCGTAGCGGAGCCGGCGCACCGCCCGGCGCAGGGCGGCGCCGGTGGAGGGGTCCGCGACGATGCGCGGAGGCGCGAGGATCGCCGCGGACAGCGTCCCCCACAGCCGCTCGTTCGCGAAGGTCGTCGCCGCCTCGAGGAACTCGAGCGGATCCTCGGTGCCGACCTGCGTCTCGAGGAGCACCGAGCAGAACGCCTCGGTCGTGAAGGCGCGATCCTCCGCCGCCGGGTCGAGCCCGGTGACGAGGGTCCAGGGCACCGTCCCCTCCGCCCCGGTCACCGCGCGGACCGCCGCGCGCCCCTCCACCATCCCCGCGAGCCGCTCCGCCGCCCCCGGGTACCAGCCCCGGCGCGGCGGGCGTCGTCCCGAGGGCCCGCAGCACGAGCTCGAGGAACCGCTCGCGGAGCGCCCAGCCGCGGGGCAGGACCAGGATGCGGGCGGCCAGGCAGTTGAAGGAGCCGTTCTGCGTCACCATCCCGGCGACGCTCTCCGCCTGGAAGGCGAGGGTCCGCAGGTCCCAGGGGCCGGGGGCGACGAGGACCGGCGAGATGTCGCCGAGCTCGCTGCGTGATCTCCTTGCGAAGGAGGGGCTCGTCCCGCGCCATCCGCGCGGCCCGCTCCGGGCCGGGCGGCCCCCACACGATCGCGTCGTGGGTGGCGGTCGAGCCGGTGAGGTGGACCTCGTCGACGCCGGGGTGCTGGGCGAGGTAGCCGCCCTCGTCCCTCCCGCCGTAGACGATGGCGAGGACCCCCTTCGCGATCGCGGGGGCGAGGGCCTCCTCGAGGATCGGGCCCGGCGTAGGCGTTCACCGGGTTCATCTTGAGGACGCAGACCTTCCCCTCGACGAAGAGCTTCGTCGCGACGTCCGCCGGCGCGATCGAGTTCACGTTCCCCGCCCCGAGGACGAGACAGACCTTCCCGTCGTGGTCCGGCGCCTTGTGGAAGCGGCCGCGGCGCTCCTCCACGTCCTTCGCGCCCACGCCCTCGAGGAAGTGCACCTCGCCGCCGATCATCGGGTAGAGGAGCCGGTCGAGGCCGGAGGCCGGGAACACGCGGGCGGTGACGCGCCCGTCGTCCGTCTCCCCGAGCCGCCCGACCGGCGTGTTGCCGCGCCGGGCGAGGGCGTCGAGCGAATCGGCGAGCTGGCGGAAGATCCGCAGCACCGGGTAGACGCCCGCGAGCCACTCGTCGCCGGCGGCGGGCTGGTCGAGGGGGAGCCCCTTCGCGAGGCACGCCGCCCGCACCATCCGCTCCGCGGTGGCGTCGGTCCCGGCGAGCAGGGCGCGGGCCAGGTCGGCCTTCTCCCGGAGCGACGCGCGGGCCCAGGCGCGGGCGTGGTCGCGCAGGCGCGCCACCGCCTCGTCGAGGCCGCGGGGATCGGTGGCGGGCGGGGTGACGGCGGCGGGGATCACCCCGTCATCGTAGTCGCTAGGACGAGCGGCCGCCCGCCGCGGGCTCGGCCCGGCGCAGCGTCGCGAGCGTGACCTCGGGCGGCGAGTCGAAGCGCATGCTGACGCCGGACATCCCGACCCCGCGGTTCACGTACAGCTGCACGTCGCCGACGAGGTACCGCCCGCGCGCGTAGGGCTCCTGGATCGAGGCGAGGAGCATGCGGGTGACGATGGGGAGGTTGATCTGCCCCCCGTGGGTGTGTCCGGACAGCTGGACGAGCGGTCGCCCCAGCGCTCGCAGCCGGTTGGCCGTCTGCGGCGAATGGGCGAGGACGAGCGGGGACACGTCGGAGGGGAGCCCCACGATGGACGTCGGGACGTCCTCGTGGCCGGTCCGCCGGTCTCCGACGCCGACCACGGTGAAGGGGACGCCCCGGAGCCGCACCTGCGTCCAGGCGTTCTCGAGCACCTCGTACCCGTTCGCCTGGAGCGACGCGGTCGCGCCGCGGGGATCCAGCCGCTGGTCGTGGTTGCCGAGGATGGCGACGGTCGGCGCGACGAGGCCGGCGAGCAGCGGGCGCATCTCCTCGATCTCGGACCGCGCTCGATCCACGAAGTCGCCGGTGAGGACGACCAGGTCCGGGAGGAAGGCGTTCGCCTCCTCCACCGCGGCGCGGATGAGGTTCGGCGAGGTGCGGGGGCCGACGTGGATGTCGGAGAGCTGGGCGACGCGGAGGCCGTCGTGGGCGGGATCGAGCCCGGGCAGGTCGAAGGTCACGCGCTCGGGGTGGAGGCGCTCCACCTGCGCTTCCGCCAGCGCCGGCAGCGTGCCGGCCGCGGTGGCGGCTCCGAACACGACGGCGCCCTGCAGGAACCTTCGTCGCCCGACGAGCATGTCTCGAACACCCCCCGCCCGGCGCGGACGCCGGGAATGATGAAAGGTGGAACGCGCGGCCCGGCCGCGCGATTCCACGGGCGGGGTGCGCGCAGCGGGTGCGTCCGGGCGCCTACCGCCCCAGGAGCGCAGCGGGCGGGACCCCGAGCGCCTTGGCCATCTTCTCGATCGTCTCGAGCGGCGGAGACCGCTGGCCGCGCTCGAGCATCGAGACGTAGGACACCGAGATCCCGACCGGTCTGCGAGCGCCTTCTGGGACAGCTTCTTCTTCGAGCGCAGGCGCCGGACGTTCCCCGCGAACCTGGACAGGAGATCCATGTGTGAACGCTTAGCAAACGGGCGGGAAAGCGACAGCGTCCTTTTCGGGCTGCACCCTCGGCGTCATGCACGGATGGTTCGGTGTGCCCGGAAACGGGTCCATCCCTATGATCCCGAATCCGGAGGTGACACATGGCAGCGAAGAAGAAGCCGGTGTGGAAGGTCGAGGTCGGCGACGAGGCGCCCGACTTCGAGCTCCCCGCCACCGGCGACACGGCGGGCAAGGGCGGCCCCGCGAAGAGGGTCCGGCTCTCGAGCTACCGCGGCAAGAAGAACGTGGTGCTGGCTTTCTTCCCGGCGGCCTTCACGCCGGTCTGAACCGTGCAAATGCCCTCGTACGAGGAGGATCTCTCCGAGTTCGAGCGGCGTGACGCCCAGGTCCTGGGCATCAGCACGGACAACGTCCCGACCAACGAGGCGTGGGCGAAGTCGATGGGCGCGCTGTCGTACCCGCTCCTGTCGGACCACTGGCCCCACGGCTACGTGGCGGCGCTGTACGGGGTCCTCCGCGGCGAGAGCGGCCTGTGCGAGCGGGCCATCTTCGTCGTCGACAAGCAGGGGAAGGTCGCCTACGTCGACATCCACGACATCTCGGAGCAGCCGCCCACCGACAAGATCATGGCGGCCCTCGACAAGCTGAAGACCTAGGCCGCCATGGCGGAGCACCCCGAGACGAGGCCGCTCGAGCTGTCGCGGTACTGCGTGCCGTTCACCCCGTTCGCGGGGCGGCTCGAGGACGCCACGATCTGCCTCGTCTCGACCGCCGCCGTCCGGACGAAGGACGATCCGCCGTTCCGGACCGACGGCGACACCACCTGGCGCGTCATCCCGGCGGAGACCGAGGCGAAGGACCTCCGCTACGACGACACCCACTACGACCACGCCTGCGTCGACCGGGACATGAACTGCGTGTTCCCCATCGACCGGGTGCGGGAGCTCGCGGTGGAGGGGCGGGTCGGGGGCCTCACCGCTCGCCACTTCTCCCTCGGCTACAGCCAGGCGCTGCGCGAGCTGCGGGAGAAGGTCATCCCCGCCCTCGTCCGCGAGATCGACCGCGAGCGGCCGGCGGCGGTGCTGCTCACCGGCGGCTGACGGCTCTGCCACCGCACGGTGGTCACCGTGCAGCGCGCCATCGAGATGATCGGGATCCCGACGGTGTGCGTGACCGTCGAGCCCGAGGAGACGCGCCAGGCGCGGCCGCCGCGGGCCCTCGCGCCGCGGGGGTTCGTGGCGGGCCATTCCCTCGGGCGCCCCGGGGACGCGGCGCTCCAGAAGTGGATCCTGATGGACGCCCTCGGCCTCCTCGTCGGCCCGCCGCGGCCGGGCGAGGTGGTGGAGAAGGCGTTCGATTAGCGCCAGCCGACTGGACGGCCTTCGGGCGCCAGACGGCGCCCAGGACCTCCGGGGTCAGGCGACGGTCGACCCAGCGGCGACGCGTTCGCAGGTCGTCAGTCGCGGGTCTCGTCACTTCCCGCGAGTACGACACCAGCCCCCCCGGACCGAGCCGGCTCGCCGCCTGCGCGATCCAGACGATCCGCGGCGACGCCCAGCGATCGATCTGGATCGCACGCACCGGCGCCTTCGCCGCGAAGTCGGGCGGCGACTCCGACACGATCGTCCACCAGCTCGAGCCGTTCCAGCGGCCGAACCCGCCCCAGCCGAACCCGACCCAGACCGAGCCGTCGGAGGGATCGCAGGCGACGGCGCTCGCGCTGTTCCCGAGCCCGTCGGGCAGCGACAGGTACGAGATCGAGCCGTCCCTCGCCAGCCGCGCGAGGCCGTGGAGCGTGGAGGCGATCCAGAGCGTGCCGTCGTCGCAGAACGACAGCGACGAGACCGCGTCCATCCAGCGCGGATCGGTCGCGTCGTAGTCCGCGGGGTTCGCCGGGTGGGGATCCGGCCACACGTCGAGGTGGGACGAGATCTCGTCCGGCCGCCAGGGCGGCCACATGGGCGCGTCCCAGGAGTCCGCCATCGATCCCGCCCCGCGCTTCGCCGCGAGCCGCGTCTCGTTCGCGGCCCAGGGATCCCCGGTGAGCGGGTCGA
Organism: uncultured delta proteobacterium; assembly: GCA_963739565.1. Taxonomy (GTDB): domain Bacteria; phylum Myxococcota; class Myxococcia; order Myxococcales; family Anaeromyxobacteraceae; genus Anaeromyxobacter. The sequence continues at coordinate 333,026 of CAVUBF010000006.1, forward strand.
GGGCGAGCGCGCTCGTCGTGCCGGCGGTGAAGGCGAGCGTCCTCGTCCCGCCGATCGTCGCCATCACGGTCATGGCCGGGTGGTCGTGCTCCCAGACGTAGCGGCGGTCCTCGGTCCCCGGGAACTGCGTCGTCAGATCCACCCAGCCGCGCCGGTCGGGATTCGCGACGAGCACGTTGAAGGAGCCGTGCGTCCCGGCCATCCAGACGTCGCCGTAGTGGACGTCGCCCGCCCGGTGGTCCACGGCGATGCGCAGGACCTGCCGGACCTTGCGCCGGCCCTTCTCCCAGGTGGCGTCGCCGATCGAGCACGGGCCCGGGGTGTGGTCCATGCACATCTGGTGGGGCACCCCGGAGACCTGCACGTGCCGCTTCCTCGTGAGCTTCTGGCCGTCGAAGGCGAGGACGTCGGCGCCGCCGGAGTCGAGCCACCAGTCGGGGTCGGAGTCGCCGTCGGTGCCGAGCCCCTGCAGGCCGACGACGGCGATGCCCGGGGCGCCGCCGCCGACCGACACGACCGGGCACGCCTTCGTCCTCGCCTCGTCGCAGTTCCGCGTCAGGCCCGCCGCCGCCGCGTCGAAGCGGTGGAAGGCGCCGTCGCCGCGTCCCTTCGCGAGGATCGTGTCCCCCGCCGTGACGTAGACGTTGCCCGCCTCGTCCGGCGAGACGTCGAAGACGTCCGGGGCCATCCCCTGATCCGAGCCCCAGTACGTGAAGCCGCCCCTCGTGAGGCTCGGCTTCGCGAGCGCCGGCGCGACGGGCTTCGCCGCCGCCGGCCCCCCGCTGCTGCCACACGCCGCCAGCGCCGCCGCGCACGCGGCGGCCACCCCCGCCCGGACCCTGGTCATCGCTCCCCCTCGCGGCGCATCCGCACGGCGCGCCGCCCCCATCGAAAGCTGGACCGGGGGCGCACCCTCGCCAACCTTTCTCAGCGGGGGGACACTCGCCCCTTCGGGCCTCGCGCCCCCCGACCCTCGGGCCCGCGAGGGGAGGGCCCCCGTCCGCCGCGCCCGCCCGGTCGCCGCGACAGGGCGCCGGCCCCATCGTTCGTCCGTGGTGGAGATCCTCGAGCGGGGCGCGGTGTCCTTCCTGGCGGTGCCGAGGTCCGGCCCTTCGCGCGGGCCCGGGGACGTCCAGTCGCTCTTCGTCGTCCTCGCCCCGGCGGGGCACCGGCCGCTCCGCCGCATCTCGGTGAACCGGCGCCGGCTTCCAGACGGGGCGCGTGGCCAGCGGTTCTTCGCGCACGTGGACCGGATCGCGCCCGCCGCCTCGCGCCTCACCGAGGACGTGCGCGGCGGGTCGGGCGGCGGCGCCCGCGTCCTCGCGGTCGGCCACTACGCCCTCGCGCGCCACCAGGGGCACGTCCACCTCGCCTACGCGCTCGCCCGCGCCTGCGCGCGGGGGAGCGCGCGACCGCCGTCGGCGTGACGGCGGGCGCGAGCTTCGTCCTGTGCGTCTTCCGGCGGAGCCTGCCGCCCACGCGCCGCCCGGCTGCCGGCGAACCCCTCGCTCCCGCGACGCCGGAGCGGCTCGACGTGCTCGGGGCCGAGGTCGCCCTCGTCAGCGGCGCCCGCCCGGGCGACGCGCGCCTCGGGATCACCGCCGGGCGCGACCGCGTCGGCGACGCGCTCGTCGGCGCCCTGCTGCGGCGCGGGCCGCGGCCGCGGGTCGCCTGGTTCGGGACGCCAGCGGCGCCGGCGCCGTCCCCCCGCGCGCGTCTCACCCGCCCGCCGCACGGCGCCCGCCGGCGCGGCGGATCCCGGCGCTGACCGCGGCCGCGGCGATCGTCACTCCGCGAGGAAGTCCGCGATCGCGGACAGGCGCGGGACGTACTTGCAGGCGATCCGCACGGTCGAGAGCACCGGGACGGCGACGAACAGCCCCACCGGCCCCCACAGCCAGAAGAAGAAGAGCGAGCCGACGAAGACGACGAGCGCCGAGAGCCGGAGCTGCCGCCCGAGGAAGATCGGATCGACGACGTTTCCCTGGAGCGACACGAGGATGAGGTAGATCCCGCCGGCGAGCAGGACGTGGGCGACGTCGCCGTACTGGAGGAGCGCCATCAGCACCGGGAAGACGATCCCGGTCGCCGGCCCGACGTACGGGATGAAGTGGAGCAGGGCGGTGGTGAGCCCCCAGACCGGCGCGTGCTCGAGCCAGAGCGCGTAGCAGAACCAGACCACCACCCCGAGCACCGCGTTGAGCAGGATCCGGTTCCACATGTACTGCGAGACGTCGCGGTGGAGCTCGTCCAGGGCTGCGACCGCCCGCGCGCGGCTCTCCGGGTCGCTCCCGGCGTGGGCGAGGAACTTCTTGCGGAAGCGCGGCCCCTCGGCGAGGGCGAAGTAGAGGACGAACACCGCCATCGTCGCGGCGGCGGCGAGGGCGATCGCGCCCTGCGCGGTCCCGACGATGAGTGCGGTCCAGGGGACGTTCTCCTCGACGCGGACCGTCCCGGGCTGCCGGGGCGGCGCGAGCTCTGCGGTCTGGGCGCGGAGGTGGAGGACGCGCCGGCTGATCCCGGCCCACGTCTCCCGCAGCCGGTCCTCGTAGGCGGGCAGCTCGCCGGCGAGCTCCTGGATCCGACCGTAGAGCACGGCCAGCACGAGCACGACGAGGCCGGTCGCGAGGACGGTGCCCGCGAGGGCGGCGACGACGTGCGGGACGTGCCGCTTCTCGAGCCAGGCGACGAGGGGGTGGACGGTGAAGGCGAGCACGAGCGCGACGACGCTCGGGACGAGCAGCTCGCGCACGACGTAGCAGAAGGCGATCGCCGCGCCGACCGCCAGCACGCCGAGGGAGCGCTCGGTCACCTTCGAGTTGCGCAGGATCCGGGTCGCGGGCACGCCCTCAGGGTGCCCACCGCCAGGCCTGCGGGCGACGGGCGGCCGGGCGCGCGCCGGGGCGATTGACGGCGCCGGACGGACGGGAGAGAACCCGGCCATGCCGCATCACGCCGCCTTCACCTTCGCGGATCGCGCCGCCCACCGCGCCTGGGTCGAGTCGCAGTCGGGGCTCCCGGCCGGGTTCCGCGTCGGCACCGCCTCCCTCGAGTTCGTCCCGGTCGAGGTCCCGAAGCCGGCGCGCATGAACGTGACCGTCATCGCCCTCGACCGGCCCAGCCCCGCCTTCGCGGCGAAGTTCACGCGCAACGCCTTCCCCGGCGCGCCGGTCATCGTCGGCCGCCGCCGCCTCGACGCGCCGGCCCTCGGCGCGATCGTGGTGAACAACAAGGTCTCGAACGTCTGCGCGCCAGGCGGCGTGGAGGCGGCGGAGCGCGTCTGCGCCGAGGCCGCCCGGGCCCTCGGCCTCGCGCCGGAGGAGGTGCTCCCGTCGTCCACGGGCGTCATCGGCTGGCGCCTCCCGGTCGAGGCGATGATCGAGGCCGTCCCGCGGGCGACCGCGGCGCTCCAGGCGCGGTCGATCCTGCCCGCGGCCGAGGCGATCATGACGACGGACCTCTACCCGAAGGTCCGCCGGGCCGAGGTGGGGGAGGGGACGATCGTCGGCATCGCGAAGGGCGCGGGGATGATCGAGCCGAACCTCGCCACGATGCTCGTGTACCTGCTCACCGACCTCGACGTGCCGCGGGAGGCGCTCCGGGCCGCCCTCGACGAGGCGGTGGAGTCCTCCTTCAACGCGATCACGGTCGACTCCGACACCTCCACCTCCGACACCGTCGTGCTGCTCTCGTCCCGCCGCCGCCAGACGCCGGCCGCCGCCGAGTTCGCCGACGGGCTCGCGAAGGTCTGCGTCGCGCTCGCCGAGGACGTGGTCCGCAACGGCGAGGGGGTCCACCACGTCGTGCGCGTCACGGTCACCCGCGCGCGGACGTACGACGAGGCGCGGGGCGTCGCGAAGGCCGTCGCCAACTCGCCGCTCCTCAAGGCGGCGGTGAACGGGAACGACCCGAACGTCGGCCGCCTCCTCTGCGCCGTCGGCAAGCACGCCGGCGCCCGCGGGCTGCCCCTCGACCCGGCCCGGGTCCGGATGAAGGTGGGAGGCGAGGTGGTGCTCGAGGCCGGCGCGATGCGCCTCGACCCGGAGAAGGAGAAGCGGCTCGTCGCCCACATGAAGGCGGCGGAGCTGTACGCGAGCGCCCCCGCCTCCGACGGCCTCACCTTCCGGCCGCCGGTCGACTTCCCGCCCCATGGCCGCCGGGTGGAGATCGAGATCGACCTCGCCATGGGCCCCTCCTCCTGCGCGGTCGTCGGCGCCGATCTCTCGCACGAGTACGTGACCGAGAACGCCGACTACCGGAGCTAGGCCTGCCCGACGCCCCCGATGGGGCATGCCAGTGCGGGGCGTTCCGCCCCGTGCCGGGGGTGCGGGCGTCCCGGATCTCCCCGACACGTCCCCGGCCCGAAATCGCAAGTGGCCGGAATCACACAAGGCCGACTCTGGCGCCTGCCCGGCACGCGCCATGCTCCCTGACCGAGCCAAACCGGCCCGGCTGACGGGCCCCCTGCCAGACGGAGTCACCACATGAAGCTCATCTCCACGCTCGTCGCCGCCGCGTTCCTCTTCGCGTCCTCCGCCTTCGCCGCCGAGGGCGCGGCTGCCGCCGCCCCGGCCCCGGCCGCCCCGGCCGCCCCGGCCGCTGCTCCGGCCGCTGCTGCTCCGGCCGCCGAGAAGGCCCCGGCGAAGACCGAGAAGAAGGCCAAGAAGGCGTCGAAGAAGGCCGCGAAGGCCGAGAAGGCCCCCGAGGCGAAGTAGCTCGCCTCTTTTCGCGGGAATCCTGCGAATCTCGGGCCGGTTGCGCGAGCAACCGGCCCGCTTCATTTCCAGGGGACGCACGTGTCGCTCCGCCTGCAGCTCACCCTCCTGTTCGGCGCCATCCTCGTCGTCACGATGACGGTGGCGGCGACGCTCGGCGCCGCCACGGCGCAGCGGGCGGTGGAGCAGGTGGTGCAGGACCGGACCGTCGAGGTCGCCCGCTCGGTCGTCGCGGACCTCGACCTCGCCCACGGCGCCTACCGGACGCTCGACCACGAGGCGATCGCGGACCGGCTCGCCGAGGCGATGCCGCTCCACCGCGGCCTCAAGAGCGCCGAGCTCATCCTCCTGCGCAACGGCAAGCTCGAGGTCTCCGCCATCGAGTTCGGCGCCGGGGGCCTCCAGATCACCCTCGACACCCGCGCCGGTCCCCTCCCGGACAGGCAGGAGGTCCGGATCGAGGAGGACGAGGACGGGCGCGTCGCCACCGCCGAGGCGGTGGTGCGCGACCTCGCGAAGAAGCCCATCGGCGTCCTGCGGGTCGAGGCCGACGTCTCCTACGCGACGGAGATCGCCGAGCGCGAGCGCGGCGTCTTCCTGTGGGTGACCGCCGCGAGCGCCCTCGCCCTCGCGCTCCTCTTCGCCTTCGCCCTCGGACCCATGCTGGCGCGGCCGCTCTCGCAGCTCGCCGACGTCATGGGGCGGTTCGAGTCGGGCGGACCCGACGCCCCCGCCGTCCCCGGCGCGGAGCGGGTGGACGAGATCGGGATCGTGGCGCGCGGCCTCGAGGCGATGCTCGCCCGCATCCGGAACTTCAACGCGGAGCTCCGCTCCCGCATCGACGAGGCGACCGCGGACCTCGCCGCGAAGAACCGCGCCCTCGCCGAGCTGAACGACCTGCTCGTCGCGGCGCGCCGCGACCTCACCGCGAAGGAGCGGCTCGCCGCCCTCGGCCAGCTCTCCGGCACCATCGCCCACGAGCTCGGGAACCCGCTCAACGCCATGAGCGGCCGGGTCCAGCTCCTCGCCCGCGACCCCGCCTGCCCCGCCGAGGTCCGCACCGAGCTCGGCGCCCTCGACGGCGAGGTGAAGCGGATGACCGCCATCATCCGGCGGTTCCTCGACTCGGCCCGCGCCCTCACCCCGGCGCCGGAGCCGACCGACGTCGCGGGGCTCGTCGACGAGGCGCTGTCGCTGTCGCTCTCGGCGGAGGCGCGCGAGCGGATCGCGGTGCTCCGCGAGGTCGCGGGCGAGCTCGGGCAGGTGGTGACCGACCCCGGCCTCGTTCGCCACGTGCTCACGAACTTCATCTCGAACGCGGTGGACGCCATGCCCGGGGGCGGCACCCTCACGCTCCGCGCCACCCGCGCCGGCGGGCAGCTCGCCCTCGCGGTCGTCGACACCGGCGCCGGGATCGGCGCCGAGGAGCGGCGGCACATCTTCGAGCCCTTCTACTCCACCAAGCCCCCCGGGCGCGGCACCGGCCTCGGCCTCGCCATCTGCCGGGAGATCGCGGTCGCGCTGAAGGGCCGGATCGAGGTGGAGAGCGAGCCGGGCCGCGGCTCCACCTTCACGTTACTCGTCCCGGCCCCGGCCTGGCGCGCGGCGAGTTAGAACGGAGGCCGGGGCGAGCGCCCCGGTGAGACATGCCAGCCCAGATCTGGGTCATCGACGACGACACCTCGAGCCGCGAGCTCCTCGCCCGCGTCCTGCGCCAGCGCGGCTGGAGCGTCGACCAGCTCGCCGACGGCCGCGAGGCCCTCGACCGGCTGGCCGCCGGGAAGGTGCCCGACCTCGTCGTGTCGGACATCCGGATGGCGGAGGTGGACGGGCTCGCGGTCACCGAGGCCTTCCGCCGCGACGCGCCGGACACGCCGGTGATCCTCGTCACCGCCTTCGGGAACGTCGACGGCGCCGTCGAGGCGATCCGGCGCGGCGCCTTCGACTACGTCTCGAAGCCCTACGACGTCGACGCGGTGCAGCTCACCGCGGCCCGCGCCCTCGAGCAGCGCCGCCTCGTCGAGGAGAACCGGACGCTCCGGCGGCAGCTGCGGGACAAGTACCGCCTGGAGAACGCGGTGGGCCGGAGCGAGACGATGCTCCAGGTCTTCAAGACCGCGGCCCGGGTCGCCGCCAGCGACGCGACCGTCCTCATCCTGGGCGAGTCGGGCACCGGCAAGGAGCTCGTCGCCCGGGCGCTGCACCAGGCCTCGCCCCGCGCCACCGGCCCGTTCGTGCCGGTGGACTGCGGCGCGATCGCCGAGGGCGTCCTCGAGTCCGAGCTCTTCGGCCACGCCCGCGGCGCCTTCACCGGCGCCCAGACCGCGCGCCGCGGCCTGTTCGAGGAGGCGAACGGCGGGACCCTGTTCCTCGACGAGATCGGCGACGTCGGCCCGGGGCTGCAGGCCCGCCTCCTCCGCGCGCTGCAGGAGGGCACGATCCGCCGGGTGGGGACGAACGAGACGGTCCCGGTGGACGTCCGGGTCGTCGCCGCGACGAACCGCGACCTCGAGGCCGCGGTGAAGCAGGGCAAGTTCCGCGAGGACCTCTACTACCGGCTCAACGTCGTGACGATCCGGATCCCTCCGCTGCGCGATCGCCGCGAGGACGTGCCGCTCCTCGCCGAGCACTTCGCCGCGAAGCACGGGCGCGGCGAGGGCGCGACGGTCTCCCCGGAGGCGCGGGAGATCCTCATGACCTACGACTGGCCGGGCAACGTCCGCGAGCTCGAGAACGTCATCGCCCGCGCGCTCGCCCTGAACCCCTCCGGCGTCGTGGTCCCCGCCGACCTCCCGGACGGGCTGCGGGGCGGGGCGGCGGCCGTCGACCCGGGCCGCGGCCTCGCGCTGCCTGCCGGCTTCCGGCCGACCCTGGAGGATCTGGGCCGCCGCTACGCGACCCTCGTGCTCGGGGAGTGCGGCGGCAACAAGACGAAGGCCGCCGAGCTCCTCGGGATCGACCGGAAGACGCTGTACCGGATCCTCGGCGAAGGCGAGTGACCCCATTCCTCCCTCGCCCCCGCGCCAGCGGCGCCAGCGGGGGAGAGGGGGTCACCTCCCGCTCGCCTCCAGCACCAGCCGCGCGATCCCCTGGTAGTCGCCGTCGAAGTGGTGCCCGCCGCTGAGGACCACCTGCCTCACCCACGGCAGGTCCTCGACGTGAGGGCAGAGGCTGTCCTTCTCGTCCGAGCCGCGCACGCAGAGCACCCGCGTCCGCCCCGCGGTCGCCCGCAGCGCGTCCTCGGTGGGCAGCGCCGAGTCGCGGCGCACCGACGAGAAGATGTCGATGGCGTGGACCTCGAACTCGGCGAACGTGCCCGGCCCGAGGAGCGCGACGAGCGCGAGCTTCACCCGCTCCGCCGGCCCGATCCGGGCGGCGATGAACGGCGCGAGATCGGCGCCCCGGGAGTAGCCGACGAGGATCACCTCGGGACGCTTCCAGGCCGCGCTGTAGTGCCGGGCGATCCGGGCGATCGCCTGGGCGGTCTCGTCGGGGGTCCGCTTCTTCCAGAAGTACTTGAGGGCGTCGAGGCCGACCGTGGCGACGCCCGCCTCGGCGAACGCCGACGCGAGCGACTTGTCGATGCCGACCCAGCCGCCGTCGCCGGTGATGAGGATGGCGAGGCGCGGGTCGGTCCCCGCCGCGGGGACCTCCACGATGGGCAGGTCCGTCACGCTCTCGGGTCCCGAGGGCGCGGGGAGCGCGGCGGCAGGCTCCGTCGAGGGGAGCCTTCCGACCGCGGCGCGGAGGGCGGCGCTCACGGCCGGGATCGTCGTCGCGCGTCGCCGCGTGTTCGCGGGCCGCGTCGAGGGACTCGAGCCGGCGCGCCGAGGTCGGCGGCGAGGCGCGCGGCGGCACCGGCGGGGCAGGGCGCCGCGCGGGTCCGCGATCACCTCGACCGGCGCCGGCGCCTTCGCGAGCGCCGGCAGGTCGCCGCCCGCGAGCCTGCCGCGGCTTCGGCCCGGAGCCGGCGCAGAGCTTCACCGGGAGCGGGCGGTCCGGGCACGGGCGCGACGAGCACGCCGCCCGCGAAGGTCCCGGGCGGCGCCTGCGCGATGGCCGCCCACGCGACGTTCGCGCCCTGGCCGAGCCCCACCACGAGCGGGACGCTGGTAGGCGTCGAGGCCGCGCTCCTTCTCGAGCTGCTGGGCGAGCACCTCGAGGTCGCCGGCGGGGTAGGCGCAGCGCGGCGCCTTCGCGCGGGCCTCGAGCCAGGCGCGGGTGTCGAGGACCGCGACGAGCGCGCCGTCGTCCGCGAGCGCTCGCGCAGTGCCCCGCGGCGTCCTTGCCCGGCGCGCCGGCGGGAGGAGCAGCACCACCCGCCGCGGGGTGCCGGCGGGCGCATGACCACCGGCGGCGGCAGGAAGCCGCCCACTCGGCGGGGGCCGCGGGGCGAGGTCGCGGTCGGGTCCGCGGTCGCGGTCGGGGTCGGGGTCGGGGTCGGGGTCGCGGTCGGGGTCGGGGTCGGCGGTCGGGGTCGAGGTCGCGGTCGGGGTCGCGGTCGGGGTCGAGGTCGCGGTCGAGGTCGCGGTCGAGGTCGCGGTCGAGGTCGCGGTCGGGGTCGAGGTCGCGGTCGGAGTCGGGGTCGAGGTCGCGGTCGGAGTCGGGGTCGGGGTGGGGGTGGGGGTCGACGTCGAGGTCGAAACGGCAGGATCGGCGGCGAGCGCCACGGCGACGAGAGCTGCGGCGATCATCGGGCGACCACTCCCTTCAGCCCGCGGGACACGACGGTGGCGACGTTCGCGAGGACGAACGGGGTCCGGAGCCCACCGGGTGCGGCGAGGTACCGGGGCCGCCACTCCGGCAAGAACTTCTCCTTGTACTGCCGCAGCCCCTGGAAGTTGTAGAAGTACTCGCCGTGCCGGAACAGGCGCGCGCCGACCTTCGTCCAGAGCGGCGCGAGGGTCCGGTCCTCGAGCCCCGAGAGCGGCGCCATCCCGAGGCTGAAGGAGCGGTACCCCTCGGCGCGGCCCCAGAGCATGATCGAGACGAAGAGGTAGTCCATCGTGGCGTTGGGGACGCCCGGCGCGTGGCGCATGAGGTCGAAGGAGAGCTCCTCGCGGCTGGCCGGCGCCCACAGGTTCGCGAAGGCGACGAGCTTCCCGCCGAGGCGCGCCACCGCGAGCGGCCCCTCGCACAGGTAGCGATCGCCGAAGGCGCCCACGGAGAAGCCCTTCTCGCGGACGTTCTTCTCCGCGAGCCACGCGTCGGAGATGGCGCGAAGCTCGGGGAGGAGCGACGCGACGCCCGCGGCCGGGATCACCTCGAAGGACGAGCCCGTCGCGCTCGGCGCGGCGGTACGACGTCCGGAGCGGCCGCCGGGGGCCGCCCTCGATGGAGAAGTCGGCGAGCGGCACCACCGCCTCCTCGCCGAGCCGGAAGAGCGCGAGCCCCATGTCGAGGTAGCGCGGCAGCGCCGCCGGGCCCACCTGGTAGAACGCCGCCCACCCGCCGTGGTGATCGGCGAGCTCGCGGAGGGTCCAGGCGAGCTCGGTCGCCGCGCGGTCCGGGCCGACCGGGTCACCCATGGCGATCCAGCTCCGGCCCTCCACCGCGTAGGACAGGAACGCCTCGTCCCCCTTCGCGAAGAGGAGCGGCTTGTCCCCGGCGAGGGCGAGGTGCGGCAGCGACTCCGGCGCGGCGTCGATGAGCGGCCGCGCCCGCGCCAGCTCGTCCGCGGTGGGCGGGTGCGGCTCGGGCCGCCGGGGGCGGAGCAGCACCGCGACGCCGTAGAGGGCGAGGGCGCAGACGCCCACCACCGACGCCCGGAGCGCCCGCGGCGCGTCGGCGGAGAAGGCGAAGCGGAGCCAGGAGCTCCGGGTCCAGGCCGGCTGCTCATGGGCGAAGAGGGCGATCCAGACCGAGGCGGCGAGGATCGCCACGACGGCCACGGTCCAGGAGGCGTTGAGCGGCTCGTCGAGCAGCGAGCTGCGCCGGTAGAACTGCCGGCGGAAGGGGAGGAGCGCCGCCAGGATGAGCCCGAGGACGATCGCCTCCTCGTAGTCGAGCCCCTTCACGAGAGAGGCGGCGACGCCGGCGCCGAGGAGCCCCACCGTGAGCAGCCAGGCGCCGTCGAGGCGCCGGGAGAGGCCGCGCGCGAGGACGAGCAGGCCGGTCCCGACCACGCTGCCGATGAGGTGCGACGCCTCGAGGACCGGCAGCGGGACCACGCGGCGGAGGATCCGGACCCGGTCCAGCTCCGCGGGGAGGACGCCGGACACGAGGAGCACCGTCCCGGCGAGGAGCGCGCCGAGGGCGGCGAGCCACGGCACGACGGGCGCGAAGGAGGCGTGGGCGCCCCGGAGCACGCGCCCGACCTGCTCTCGCCGGACGACGAGCTCGTTCCCGACGAGCATCAGGAACGCGGCGAGGAACGGCCCGAGGTAGTAGATGATCCGGTAGGCGACGAGGCACGACAGCGCCTCCGCCGGCGAGACCGCCGGCGTGAGCGCGGTGAGGACGATGGTGTCGAAGACGCCGATGCCGCCCGGGATCTGGGAGGCGAGGCCGCCGACCTGCGCCGCGATGAAGAGCCCGAGGAGCGAGGGGAACGACATCGCCGCCGCCTGCGGGAGCAGGAGCCAGAGCACCAGCGCCGCGAGCGTCCAGTCCGCGGCCGAGACGCCGATCTGGGCGAGGGCGAGCGGGAGCGAGGGCGGCCGGAGCGAGAACCCGCGGATCGTGATCTCGGTCCCGCGGCGGGCGAGGACGAGGTAGGCCGCGACCGCGGCGAGGGCGACGACGCCCGCGAGCTGGGCCACCGCCGGCGGGATGGGCCCGGGCGCGCCGGCGAGGAGGAAGATCCCGAGGAGCGGCAGGAGCCCCGCCCAGAGCTGGACCGCCGTGAACGCCACCACCCGCGCGATGTCGCCGGGCGGCAGCCCCCACTGCGAGTAGAGCCGGACGCGGACCGTCCCGGAGGAGAGGAGCGCCAGCCCGACGTTGTTGCCGAAGGCGTAGGCGATGAAGGAGGTGAAGACCACCCGCCCGAGGGGCAGCGTCCGGCCGACGTACCGCAGGGCGAGGAGGTCGTACCCGGAGAGGAGGAGGTAGTCGAGGGCGGTGACCGCCACCGCGAGGGCGATCCAGCGGTGGGGGATGGCGGCGAGCCCCGCCTCGACGTCGTGGAAGTGGAACCCGGAGAGCTCGCGCGTGAGGGCGTACGCCGCCGCGGCGAGCACGGCGATGGGGAGGAGGATCCGCGCGGCGCCCTTGAGCTTCTCCGTCACGGATCCGTTAAAGCGCGAAACCCCGCCGTCGTAAACCGAGGAGTCGGGCCGCCGGGCCCGACTCCGAGCGGCTGTCTTCCGTGAGTCTCGGCGCCGTCCGTCTGTCTGATGCGCGTGCCCCGCTCGCGCTCGCGGCGCTCTGCCCCGAGGGAGTGGCCCCTCTAGCGAATCCCTGCGCCGTCGCGCCGCGGGCCGTGGTTCCACCAGCGCTCGAGGAGCCCGGGGAAGTCCCACCAGGCAACCTCGGTGGGCGGCGGCGAGGCGCCGTCCCAGGCCGTCGGGCGCCGCGGATCGCCCGGGCGCGGGGACGACGAGGGAGCCGACGAAGTCGGCCTTCTCGTAGACCTTCGAGACGAGCCCGCCGAGGTGGGCGAGCTCGGCGTCGCCGATCTCGCCGGTGGCGGTCGCCTGGTAGAACTGGACCGTCACCCGGACCGGGAAGCGCGGGTCGCGCTCGACCTCGAGGCCGGCGAGCTCGGTGAAGGGGCCCTGCAGCTCGCCGTGGCCGAGCACCGCCACCTCGAGGTCGCCCTTCGCCTTCTTCTCCGGGGCCGCCGCCATCGGCGCGGAGGGCGCCTGGAGCGCCGAGAAGGACTCGGCGGCCCGGCGCGGCGGCTCGCGGTGCCGGAGCGGGACCTGGACCAGCATGAGGAGGTTCGCGTCGTCGCCGAGGCTCGCCGCCGACTCGCCGTTCATCGTGGTGCCGCGCTCGAGGACGTCGGAGATCCGCTCGGCCGTCAGGGGGGCGCGCTCCCCGCCGGCGTTGAAGAAGAGCCGCTGCCCCCAGCTCGCGCCGCCGGAGACGGTGTCCCGGGCGTTGTCCACGATGGAGAGCGAGGCGCCCTGGCGCGTGACGAGGATCGTGAGCACCGCCGGGTTCCGGGCCGTCGACTGGTAGTTGAAGATGACCGGGTGGAAGGTCGCCTTGCCCGCCTTCGGGACGGGCAGGAACGCCGCCTGCGCCGAGACGAGGGCGTGGGTGTCGCGGGGCGCGAGGAGGGAGCCGGTGCGGATGGAGCCGGCGCCCGGCGCGGAGAGGAACCGGCCGGGGTCGGCGAGGAAGTCGCGGAGCGTGATCACCTTCTCGGCGCCCCCCTTCCGCTCGTTGCCCACCGTCAGCCAGATCCGGTCGAGGCGCACGTCGGCGGTCCGGTCGGAGAAGTTCGGCGGGCGGAGCACCGGCATGAGGGCGAGCTTCCGGCCCGCGCCGTCCTCCGAGACGACCTCGATGGTGACGTCGCTGATGTTCGGCCCGAGCGCCGAGCCCTGCCACCGGCCGGTGTCCTCCCAGAGGACGTTCACGAGGGAGAGGCCGTGCGCCGAGGCGCGGGACTGGAGCGCGCCGTCGCCGACCATCCCGGCGACGCGGTCCACCACCGCTCGGTAGGCGCCGCCGGGAGCGGGCGGGGTCGAGACGACGGGCCCGGTCGGCGGGGCGGATGCGGCGAGGGCCAGGGCGGCGAGCGGAGCGAGGGCGGCGAGCGGGGACATGGGGACTTCCTCCGTGGGTTCCCACGGAGGAACGCGCCGGCCGGGGAAAGGATTCTGTCGCCCCCTCGCCCGCAGTGCGCCGGGCGGCCGGCCCCGTCCGGCGCGCGGCCGCGCCCGGACGAAAAGGGCCGTCCTTCCGCGGCGGCGCGCGGCACCGGGGCTGCATCTCGCGCGGGCGGAGGCGACAGATGCGCGTGGAGGGACGGGGGGCGGCTCGCCCCCACTCCGAAGACCGGCAGCGGGCCGAGTTCGATGACGCGCTCGCGCGGGCGGGGAGGAGGGACGCAGCGCGGGCAGGCGAGGGGCGCCTCGCGTCCCCCCGGCCGCGCGAGGCCGGCCGTCGCCTGGGCGGGGCGACGGTCGAGCGGGGGGCCCCACGCGAGGAGCTTCGCGCGGCAGCCGTCGCCGACGCGCTCCGGGAGGCGCGATCCGATCCGGCGCCGGTCCCCGAGCTCTCGGCGGTCGCGCGGGCAGCGCCGCCCGCCATCACGGTGCGCTCGACGGAGGGCGCGCCCCTCGCGCTCTCGTTCGGACCGTCGCTCGCGGTGGAGCTGCGCAGCGCCGCGGCCGGGGTGGCGGTGCTGCTGCGGCCGGGCCCGGGGCTCGCCTCCGCCGCGGAGGCGGAGCTGCCCCGGCTCGTCGCGGCGCTCCGGGTCCGAGGCGTCCCGGTCGCGTCCGCCGAGGTGGGGCGACGCTCCGCCGGAGGCGGGCGCGCGCGTTGACGGCCGGGGGGGCCTCCGGTAGAAACGCTCCCGGCACGGCACCGTCGCCAAGTGGTAAGGCAAAGGTCTGCAAAACCTTTATTCCCCGGTTCGAATCCGGGCGGTGCCTCTCAAACATCACCAGGGGTTAGGGCGCTCGGCAGGAATGGGCGCCTCAGTCGTTGCGCACATCCGTGCCGGCTCTCTTGTCCGGGGCGCGCTTGCGCGTGGCGCGGGTCCGGTAGCTCTCGCCGGTGATGACGACCTGGTGGGCGTCGTGGGCGAGGCGGTCGAGGGCTGCGCTGGCAAGGAGGGGCTCGCCGAAGAGTTCCGCCACTCGGCGAAGGCGCGATGAGAGGTGACGATCATCGAGCCCTTCTCGTACCGCTCGGCCACGATCTCGTAGAGGTCCTCTGGCGCGGGTGGGCAGAGGGGCTTGAGGCCGAAGTCGTCGAGGATGAGGGCCGTAGGCGGCCCGCGCGTCGGCCACCCGTTGGGTATCTGGGCCCCGGGCACGGGCGGATCATTCGACAGCACGAGGCATCTCTTCGCTCGGCGGCCTGATCTCGGAGCGGTCGAGGATCAGGCAGGAGCGCAAGACCGTCGCACGGCGTAAACCATTGGTGCTACCTTCCCCGGCCCATGAAGCTCACCAAGAAGAAGCTCGACGAGATCGTTGCACGGAATCTGCGCGGAGCGCGGCTTCGCCGGGGCCTCACGCAGGCGATCGTGGCGAAGAAGGCCGGCATGACGGTCAGCTACATCTCGATGCTGGAAGGCGGTCGGCGCTCTCCTCCGCTCCTCACCCTGGCGGCGCTCGCGGATGCGTTGGGGGTGACGCCCTCCTCCCTCATCGAGGAGCCCCGCGGCCGGAAGCGGTGAAGGGGGCCGATGCCAAACCTCAGTCGCAGTCGCGGCCATGGCTCGAATCCGGGCGGTGCCTCTCCTCCGCCCCCGCTCAGCTCGACCGCTCGTACTCGACCCGAGCGCGGCTGATCTCGGGCATCTGCACGCGGCGCCTGCGGAGCGCGTCCTCCACGTTCCGGAGCACTGCTGGCCGGAGCATCCGCGCGATGATCATCGGCTCGACGTGCCGATTGCAGACGAGGATCGGAAGAGGCACGCGGATCTCCTCGCAGGCGGCCGAGAGGACCAGCACGGGCCGCCAGCTGCCCTGCGCAGCACACCCGATTTTGTTGCACACCCCCACGGCACCGGTCTTAACTCCCAGCGAAAGCGCACGCGGAGTGCCGATCCGTGCGGACCCCACGGTGACGAGTTGTTCACGCATCGCGCGGGGTCCCCCGATGCGCGACCTCACTGCAAGAGGAGAACCCCGAGCGCCTGCGGCGACACGTCCTCGCGCGGCGACCGTTCGGCGCTGGAACGGGACGGGCTTCACCGCGGCAGGGAGATACAGCGGGTGCCCGGGCGCGCCGGCCGCGGTGAGGCGGATCGCGTGCAGGTCGGCGACGGGCGCGAGGAGGCGGAGGACCTCGGGGCCGCGCCATCGGGCGAGGTCGTGGTTGCCCCACCCGCAGATGACGAGCTGCGCCCGGGCGGCCAGCTCGACGAGCTCGAGGTCGTTCGCCGGTCCGACGGGGTCGGCGGCCACCGCGAGGCCTGCCGGGTCGGTGCTCCGGAGCGCGAACAGGTTCCCGATCTCGAAGGACCCGAAGCCCCAGGCCTGCGCGAACCCGAGGCAGCGGCGGATGGTCGGGTCGAGGACGGTCTCGTCGGCGGTGGACGGGTTCAGCATGAGGAACGCGACGCGCGGCTTCGCAGCGTCCCATGCGCGCCAGAGCCGGTACCGGTAGATGCGGTCTGGGTCGAACGTCGCACCCTGGTCGGTGTAGGTCGGCTCAGCCACCGTCCCTCTGTTCCCCGGCTCGATCCCGGGCGGTGGCTCTCCTCCCTCCCTCCGAGGTCGCGGCCGCGGTCCTCGCCGCCTTCTCCGGGCCGTACCAGTCACCGCGGCACCGCGGCAGCGCCTCGGCGCGGCCGCGCTCGGTGCGCCGCGCGAGGAGCAGCTGGTACACGCTCGTTCGGCCGAGCCGGAACCCGACCGCCGAGCCCGCGAGGTAGAGCCGGAACAGGCGCGCGCGCCGCTCGCCCCCGATCGCCACCGCCTCGTCGAAGCGCGCCTCGAGCCGCGCGAGCCACGCCGCGAGCGTCTCGGCGTAGTGCTCGCGCAGGGACTCGAGGTCGCGGACCTCGAACCCGGCCCGCTCCGCGGCGGCGACCACCTCGCCGATGGGGAGGAGCTCGCCGTCCGGGAAGACGTAGCGCCAGATGAACCCGCCGTCGCGCTGGTGCGCCCAGGGCAGCGTCGGCTCGCCCCCGCTCGCGTCGGCGATGGCGTGGTTCAGGAAGAGGCCGCCCGGGCGGAGCAGCCGGTGGATCGCCGCGAAGTAGGCGGCGAGGCGCCGCCGCCCGACGTGCTCCATCATCCCGACGCTCGCGATCTTGTCGAACGGCGCCTCGGCGCGGAGCGTGCGCTAGTCGTCGCCCCGGATCTCCGCCCGCGGCGCCGAGCGCCGAGAGGCGCCGCCGCGCGGCGGCGAGCTGGTTCGCGCTCACGGTGATGCCCACGGGCGTGCGCGCCGCGCCGGTGCGCGTGCTCGACGAGCCCGCCCCAGCCGCAGCCCACGTCGAGGAACCGCTCCCCCGGGCCGAGGGCGAGCTTCCGGCAGACGAGCTCGAGCTTCGCGCGCTGCGCGGCCGCGATCGGCTCGCCGCCGCGACGGGAAGTAGGCGCAGGAGTAGACCATCCCCTCGTCGAGGAAGAGTCCGTAGAACTCGTCGGAGACGTCGTAGTGGTGTCGGATCGCGTCGCGGTCCCGGTCGACCGTGTGGACGCGGCCGCGCAGCCGCGCCTGGAGCCGGCGGGCCCCCGCGCCGGCGCGGAGCCGCCGGACCCACGCGCGCAGGGCAGGGCCGGCGAGGGCGAGCCCCGCCGCCGGGCCGCTCCAGCGCGACGCGGCCTCGATGAGGGCGATGGCGTCGCCCTCGAGCTCGAGGTCGCCGTCGACGATGGCCTCGGAGAGCCGGCGCTCCGCCGCGGGCGGGAAGAAGGCGTCGAGGGTGGTGGGCGTCCGGAGCACCACGCGGCTGCCGCGCGCCTCGTCGCGCGGCGCGGGCAGCACGCGGCCGTCCCAGAGCTGCACCGCGAAGGTCCGCGTGGGGGAAGAGAAGAGGACGGTGGCGAGGTCGCTCGGGTCCACGGACCCAAAGTTACCGTCCGCGCCGAACGCCTCGCCGCCACCCTGCGGGTCCGGCCTCCGCGGGGGGCGTCCCGGCATGCCCCTGAAGTGGATCCGGTGGCCTCGACGGGGCCCGGCCGTTAGGCGAGGGGCGTGGCGACCGAGGTCTGCCAGTACTGCGGCGTCGATCTCGAGGAGCGGCCCCCCGGCCAGGAGGTCGGCTACGTCTACGGCCTCGAGTGCAGCCGGTGCCCGCCCGACCGTCGCCGCTCCCTCGTCCTCGCCCGCGCGACGCGGGTCGCGGCGCTCGCCTGCCCCATGTGCGGGGTCGAGGTCGCCCCCGCCGAGGAGCACCCCGACGTCCTCGTCGTGAAGGAGATGACCTACGAGGTCTGCTCCGCCTGCGGCGAGCGGAACGGGGTGGCCTCGGTCCGGTTGCTGCGCGACGTCGGGGACAAGACGATCTGAACGGGGGGACACTCGCTCCGCAGCGCCTGCGGCCTGCGGAGCTCGCGACCCCCCGGACGCCGATGCTCCGGCTTCGCGTCCGCCCGTCGGCGGGCGAAGCCCGCCTCCTCCCCCGCTCGCTCCGGGGGAGCCTCAGCCGGCTGCCCCTGCGCTCGCAGCGGCTAACGACGCCCGATCCACCCGTGCTCGACGTACCAGCGTGCCGCGCGCGCCGTGGACTCGGCGAGCGTGGTGCGCGCCTCGAACCCGAGCCGCGTCCGCGCCTTCGCCGGGATCGCAGACCCAGCCCGGCGCGAGCACCTGGGTCGCCAGCTTCCGGTTGAGCGGGAGCCGGCGCCCGGTCGCTCGCGTGACGGCCTCGGCCGCCGCGGCGAGGGCGCGGAGCGCCGCGTCGGGGACCCGGATCCGGCGGGCGCGGACGCCGAGGGCGCGCGCCGCCTCGGCCATGAGCCCCGCCGTCGTGGTCGTCTCCGGCGAGGCGAGGAAGAAGGCCTCGCCGACCGCCTCCGGGCGCCCGGCGAGGAGCAGGAAGGCGCGGGCGCAGTCGTCCACGTCAATCCAGGAGAGCGGCCGGTCGCCGAAGTCGAGGACGAGCCCGGCCCGGGCGATCCGGAAGAAGAGGAGGTTCTCCCGGTCCCCGGGGCCCATGATCCGCGGCGGCCGCGCGACCGTGACCGGGAGCCGGTCCGCGAAGGAGAGCGCGAGCGCCTCGGCCTCCGCCTTCGAGGCGCCGTAGGGCTCGACGGGCGCGAGAGGCTCGTCCTCGCGGCGCGGCGTCCGGGCGGGCCCGGCGGCCGCCATCGAGCCGGCGAGGACGAACCGGAGGAGGCCGGGCGCCCCGGAGACGCAGGCCTCGAGGAGCAGGCGGGTCGAGCCCGCGTTCACGCGCCGGAACTCCTCCGCGTCGGTGGCGCGCCGGACGCCGGCGAGGTGGAACACGACCTCGACGCCGCGGACCGCGTCGCGCAGGGCGGCCGGGTCGGTGGCATCGCCCGAGACCACCTCGACCCCGGGGAGCTCGAGGGCGGGGGCGGGCCGGCGCACCAGCGCGCGGACCGCGTCGCCGCGCGCCGAGAGGGCGCGGACGAGCGCCGTGCCGAGAAAGCCGCCGGCCCCGGTGACGAGCGCGCGCACGAGCCGACGGTTCCACGCGCGGGGCGGCGCCGTCAACGCCGCAGGCCGCCCAGCGGCCGGGAGAGCGCCCGGGGCCGGGGCGCCCGCCCGTGGCAGACACGGGCGGGGGGTCCCACGTTTCTTTCAACCACAGGTCCGGGAGGGGGACATGCGACGATTGCTCGTGTGCGCGACGACGATGGCCGCGCTCTTCACCACCATCACCCCGGCGCGCGCCGCCCAGAGCCTCGGAGACCAGCGCGATCGGTGGCCGCAGGAGATCACCAAGCGTCCGCTCACGCTCGGCGCCGGGATGCTGGAGCTCTGGCTGCCGGTGCAGCTCGACGCATCGAAGGACGCCGACTGGAAGCCCGTCACCTCGAATCCGTCCCTCGCCTTCGGCATCACCGACGAGTGGACAATCGGAATCCGGCACCTCCAGGGGCTCTGCTTCGGCGGGGTCTCCAACGGGTGCGCCAACGTCTACAACGACACCAGCGTGTTCACGCGGATCTCGCTCGCCCGCGGAGGCGGCTACGACGTCGCCGTCCAGGGGGCCTTCGACGTGACCAAGTGGAGCGACCCGAGGAACTACGCCGCCGACGCCGGGCTCATCCTGCGCGCGGGCGGCGGCGTCGTCGCCATCACCGCCGAGCCGACGGTCTCCTTTGGCCTCAAGGACCGGGACACCGTCCCCTCCCGCACCACCGCCTTCGGCTGGAACGCCGGGAGCTACGACCTCCTCATCTCCGAGGACACCGTCGGGAACAAGGAGTGGCTGTCGGTCCCGGTGACATTGCAGCTCCAGCTCGGACCGGCGCTTGCCGTCGAGGTGGGCGGGTCGCTCGAGGGGCCGCTCAACCCGCCCATCGGGTCGTTCTCCGACGTCTACCGGATCCCGGTGGGTGCGGCGGTCATCTTGACCCCGGTCCGCAACTTCGACGTGGGCGCCGCCTTCACCTTCCCCCAGTTCGCCGGGAAGAACGACACCCGGGACGTGCGGGCGCTGACGCTCTTCATCGCGCTCCGGAGCTGAGCGGTCGCCGAGGGGCCGCGGGCCGACGGCCGCGGGTCGGATCCCGGCGCCGGGATCCCCCGCGGTCCTCGATTTGCTCGCGCCCGCCGCATGGATCATCATCTCCGGGTTCCCTCCCGGAGAGGACGGCATGCGCCTCGACCCCGAGCTCCTCGACGGCCCGCCCGACGCCGGCGCACGCGTCCTCGCCCTCGCGCGCCTGGCCGACGCGGACGAGGCCCTGACCCGCCTGCTCGACCCGAAGGATCGCGAGGGGACGCGCCTCCTGCCCGACGCCGTCGCGCGCCTCGCGATCGCGCTCCGCGCCCTCGCCCCGGCCCTCGGCGGCGCCGTCCCCTCGGCGCTCCTCGGCGAGCTCGACGCGGCGGCGCGCGCCTCGACGCCGGCGCGGGACCCGGAGGCGCTCGCGGCCTGGCTCGCGGGCGCGCGGGGGGACCTCGCCGCCCCCTACCGCGGCGCCCTGGACTGGCTCGGCGACCGCGTCGACCGGCGCTGCCGCCGTGCGCGGGAGGAGCTGGTCCAGGAGGTGGCCCCGCGCCTCCGCCGCGCGCTCCCGCGCCTGCAGGCCGCCCTCGGTCGTCGCGGCCCGCCGCGCGCCGGCGTCCCCGTCACCTTCGCCGCGTTCCTCGGGGGCGTGGTGCGGGCCCAGACCCGCGCGCTCCGCGAGGCCGTGCTCGGCGCCGCCGGCCCCGCCGACCTCGCCGGGCTGGAGGCGATCCGCGCCGAGGCCCGCCGGCTCCACGACCTCCTCGACCCGCTGCGCGGCGCCGAGCCCGCCGCGGCCGCAGCGACCGCGGCCCTCGACGGGCTCCGCGCGCCGCTCGAGGCCGGGGTCGCCGCCGCCGCGGCCCGCGCCTCCGTCGACGGCGCGCTCCTCGAGGCCCGCGCCGAGGAGGTCCGCCGGGGCGAGCCGATCCCGGGGCTCCGGCCCGGGCTCCTCGCGCTCCTGCGCGTCGCCGAGCAGCGAGAGGGGGCGGCGCAGCGGGATCTCGCCGACCCGCTCCGCGCCCGCGCCACGCCGGTCACCGACGCGGGCTACGCCGTCGCCGCCGCCCTGGAGGGCCCGGGCCCGGGCGAGGACGAGCGGGAGGAGACGCCCGCGGCGCCGCCCGCCGCCCCGGAGCGGCGGCTCCTCGTGACGGCCATCCCGGCGGAGGGGCTCGGCGGCGAGGTCGAGACGTTCGAGCAGGGGTGGCTCCCCGGGGATGGCCGCGAGAGCGTGGGCATCACCCGCTCGCCCGTCGGGGAGCAGTGGTTCCGCGCCCGGGCCGCCGCGCGCGGCCCGAGCCGGGTCGAGACCATCGACCGGTCGACCTTCGAGGCGCTCTGGCCGCTCACGGAGGGGCGCCGCATCGCGAAGCGGCGCCACCTCGTCGCCGCCGCGCCGGGCTGGCACTTCGACGAGTACGTGGACCGGCCGCTCGTGCTCGCGGTGGCGGAGGAGGGGAACGCGGAGGCGCCGCCGCCCTGGCTCGAGCCCGTCCTCGTCCGCGACGTGTCCGGCGAGCGCGGCTACCTCGACGAGGCCCTGGCGCGGCGCCCGGCGCGGCGGATCGCGTGAGCCACCCCGCGCGGCGGCGGATCGTGCTGCCGCCGGACCTGCTCCCGCCGGAGGGCGAGGTCCGGGGCGTCGAGCTCTCGCCGTCGGTCCGGCTGCTCGTCGCCCGGCTGGGCGGCCGCCTCCACGCCCTCGACGACGTCTGCAACCACGCTGGATGCCTGCTGTCGCGCGGGACGGTCGCGGACGGACGCGTCACCTGCCCCTGCCACTACATGGCGTTCGACCTGCGGGACGGACGGCTCCTGTCGTCGCCGCGGCTCGCGGACGACCAGCCCGCGTTCGAGGTGGTGGAGGAGGGCGGGGTGGCGGTCGTGCTCGTTCCGGTGCTCGCAACCCCGAGCGCAGGGGCAGGCGGATGAGCCTGCCCCGGAGCGAGCGGCGGGGGGCTCGGGGGGTCCCGAGCCCCGCGCCGTTCCGGCGCAGGGCGAGGGCCCCCCGCCTCCATTGACGCGGATCGGCGCACCCGCCACCCCCGCTCCGGGGCGGGGGGCGCGGGCGAGGGCGGCGCGCGCTAGACTCCGGGGACTGCCGGGGGGCTGGAGGCTCGAGATGGACGTCGCCGTCGCGCTGAGGAACGTGGACCTGTTCAGGGACGTCCCGGAGGCGGGGCTCCGCGCGATCGCCGAGGTCGCCGAGCCCGTCACGCTCGGCGCGGGGGATGTCGTCGTGGTCGAGGGCGGGCCGCCCGACGCGCTCTACGTCATCCGGAGCGGCAGCTGCCGCGTGTTCAAGGAGAAGGGCGGCGACGCGATGTCCGTCGTCCACGTCCACGCGGTGGATCAGTTCGGCGCCTCCTCGCTCCTCAATCGCGAGCCGCGGAGCGCGACGGTGATCGCGGTGGAGCCGACCGAGCTCCTCGCCTTCCCCGCGGACCGGCTCACCGCCGTCCTGAACGCGGACCCTGCCACCGCCGCCGTCTTCTACCGCGCCCTCGCGGTCTCGCTCTTCAAGCGGCTGCGGCGCACCACCGACGACCTCGGGATGGCGCGCCTCCACGTCGCCGAGCGCGCCGCCGGGCGGTAGGCCGGCGGCGCCGCGCCGGACGGGGTCCCCGCTCGCGCCGCGGCGGCCGCGTCGACTAGACTCGCGCGCGTGCCGATCCTGCGCTCGGTCTGCCCCTTCGACTGCCCGGACGCGTGCGGGCTCCTCGTCGAGGTCGAGGACGGGCGGGCGCGGCGCGTGCGGGGCGATCCCGACCACCCCTACTCCCGCGGCACCCTCTGCCCGAAGATGAACGGGTACGAGCGGTCGGTCCACTCGCCCGACCGGCTCCTCCACCCGCTCGTGCGGACCGGGCCGAAGGGCGCCGGCGCCTTCCGCCGCGCCTCCTGGGACGAGGCCCTCGCGCTCGTCGCGGGACGCCTCGGCGAGATCGCCGGCCGCGACGGTCCCGAGGCGATCCTGCCGTACTCGTACGCCGGCACGATGGGGCTCGTGCAGCGGAACGCCGGGATGCCCTTCTTCCACCGCCTCGGGGCCTCGCGGCTGGAGCGGACCATCTGCACGCCGGCGCAGGGGGCGGGGTGGCGCGCGGTGATGGGCGACACCCCCGGCCCGAACCCCGACGACGCCGAGTCGTCGGACCTGGTCGTGCTCTGGGGGATCCACGCCGTCGCGACGAGCCTCCACTTCGCCGAGCGCGCCCTGGCGGCGCGGCGGCGCGGCGCGCGGGTGCTCCTCGTCGAGACCTGGGAGAACGAGACCTCGCGGCTCGCCGACCGGACCTACGTCGTCCGCCCGGGGTCCGACGGCGCCCTCGCCCTCGGCCTCGTCCATGTCCTCGCCCGCGACGGGCTCGTCGACGAGGCCTTCCTCGCCGCGAACGCCGCCGGGTGGCCGGAGCTCCGCGCGCGGGTGCTCGCCGAGAACGGGCCGGAGTCGACGGCGGCGGCGACCGGGCTCCCCGCCGCGGAGATCGAGGCCCTCGCCCGGACCCTGGCGGCCGCGCGCGCCCCCTTCCTGCGGATCGGCGGCGGACCCTCCCGCCACGCGAACGGCGCCATGACGGTCCGCTCGATCGTGGCCCTCGCGGCCGTCCTCGGGGCCTTCGGGCGCGACGGCGGCGGGTGCCTCGCCTCCACCGGCTCGTCCGCCGCCTTCGACCTGTCTCCGCTGCTCCGGGAGGACCTGCAGCCGCGCCCGGCGCGCACCGTGAACATGAACCGGCTCGGGTCGGCGCTGCTCGAGCTGCGCGACCCGCCGGTGAAGGCGATGGTCGTCTGGTGCTCCAACCCGGCCGCGGTCGCCCCGGACCAGAACGCGGTGCTGCGCGGCCTCGCTCGCGAGGACCTCTTCCTCGCCGTCCACGAGCGGTTCCTGACCGACACCGCGCGGTTCGCCGACGTGGTCCTCCCCGCCACGAGCTCCCTCGAGCACGCCGACCTCTACCGCTCCTACGGGCAGTACTGCGTTCAGCGCGCGTCGCCGGTCCTCGCCCCGCTCGGCGAGGCCCGGCCGAACTGGGAGCTGTTCGGGGCGCTCGCCGCCGCGATGGGCTTCGACGAGCCGATCTTCCGGATGACCGCGGACGAGGTGATCGACCTCCTCCTCGCGTCCCCCTCGCCGTGGCGCGACGCGGACCTCGCGGCACGGCTCGCCGACGGCCGGGCGGTGCAGCTCGTCCCGCCGCCGGGGCCGCGCTGGCGCACGCCGTCCGGGAAGATCGAGCTGCTCGAACCCCGCGCTGCCCGACCCGCTTCCGCGCCACCTTCCGGCGCGCTCCGACGCGGGCGGGCTGCCCCTCCGGCTCGTCACCGGCCCGGCGATCCACACCCTCAACTCGAGCTTCATGGAGCGGCCGGAGCTGCGGGAGCGGAACGGCGGGATGACGCTGCGGCTCGCGCCCGCCGAGGCGGTGGCCCGCGGCCTCGCCGACGGCGGCCGGGTCGTCGCCTGGAACGAGCTCGGCGAGGTCGTGTTCGTGCTCCGGACCGACGAGCGGGTCCCGCCGGGCGTCGCGGTCGCGGAGGGCGTCTGGTGGACGGCGCACGCTCCCGGGGGGCGGAACGTGAACGCGCTCACCTCCCAGCGGCTCACCGACGCCGGCGAGGGCTCGACCTTCTACGACAACCGGATCGACGTCCGGCGCGAGGGAACCCTTCCCCCGACCCCTCCTCACGCTGCGCGCGGAGAGGGGAGCTCGGGCGCGTTGCGGTCGTAGGTCGCGCGGCAGGAGGTCACGCTCCCGCGATGGTCCCCAGCAGGTAGCTTCCGCCGCGGGGGCGCCGCCTGGTCCGGCACCCCTTTGGCCTCTGGGCCAACTTCCTCCTGCACGGGGGGATGCTCCTCGCCGCGGTGACGTTCCAGATCGACGCCGCGACGGAGCGCCAGGGGAGCGCGATCCTGCTCGAGGGGGAGGCGCTGCGCGCGGGCGACGACCTCGCGTACGATCGGATCGGCCCGCTCGCGTCGGAGCTCGACGCGCCGGTCGGGGTCAGGCTGGATCGCGTCGCTCGGGTTCGGCATGCACCTCCACGTGCTGCGGTTCTACGACCCGGGCCCGCGCGCACGCGCCTGGCTGCAGGGGGGCGTCTTCTCACTCGTCGTCTTCGCGCAGCTCGTCGTCTTTCGCATCGGCGCGCTCACCCACGCCGCGTTCATGGCGCGCTGAACGCGGGTCGTGGAGGACGCCGGTCCACCCCGACCGGACGGGTCCTCGATCCCTCCGGCCGCGCGCGTCGCGATGGGCCGGTTCGAGGAAATCCGCGAGCCCGCAGGCGCGTTTGCGCCCCGATGGGGGCCGGGCATCCCGTCCGTGTCCGGGTTCGGCCCACGCATGCTACCTTGCGCGCGATCAACCCACGAGGGGACCACCGAATGAGCGACTACCGCTACGACAACCGGACCGTCCAGGGGTTCATCCTGTCGGCGATCTTCTGGGGGGTCGTCGGCATCGTCGTCGGGCTGCTCATCTCCGTCCAGATGTGGGCGCCCGCGACGAACTTCCCGCCGTACCTCACGTTCGGTCGGCTCCGTCCGGTCCACACGAACGGGCTCGCCTTCGGCCTCGGCGTCGGCGCGATCTTCGGGCTGAGCTACTGGATCCTCATGCGGCTCTGCAAGCGGCCGCTGCTCTTCCCCAGGCTCGCGCGCGTCCAGCTCTGGCTCTTCAACGTCGGGATCGCCGCGGCGGCGGTGTCCCTGCTCATGGGCTACACGCAGTCGCTCGAGTACGCCGAGCTCGAGTGGCCCCTCGACATCGCCATCGTGGTCCTCTGGGTGATGTTCGCGGTGAACGTCTTCGGGACGATCATCAAGCGGAACGAGGAGCAGATGTACGTCTCGCTCTGGTACATCATCGCGACCGTCATCGCCGTCGCCGTCCTCTACCTCGTGAACAACCTGGCCATCCCGGCGGGCTGGATGAAGAGCTACCACGTCTTCGCCGGGGTGAACTCCGCCAACGTCCAGTGGTGGTACGGGCACAACGCGGTCGGGTTCGTCTTCACGACCCCGATCCTGGCGATGTTCTACTACTTCCTCCCGAAGTCGACGGGGCTGCCCATCTTCAGCCACCGGCTCTCCATCATCGCCTTCTGGTCGCTCGTCTTCGCCTACCTCTGGACCGGCGCGCACCACCTCGTCTACACGCCGCTGCCCGACTGGATCCAGACCCTCGGCATCGCCTTCACGATCTTCCTCATCGCGCCGTCCTGGGGCTCGGTGGTGAACGGCTACTACACGGTCGGTCAGGACTGGTCGAAGATGCGGTCGAACTACCTGACCAAGTTCTTCGTCCTCGGCATCACCTTCTACGGCCTGCAGACGGTCCAGGGGCCGACCCAGGCGCTCCGGGTCGTCTCGCAGCTCATCCACTACACCGACTGGGTGCCCGGCCACGTGCACATGGGCACCATGGGCTGGGTGACGCATGACGGTCTGCGCGTCGATCTACTACGTCATCCCGAAGATCTACGGGACCGAGATCTACTCGGAGAAGATCGCCAACATCCACTTCTGGCTCGTGCTGGTCGGGCCAGCTCATCTTCTCGATCACCATGTGGATCACCGGCATCCGGCAGGGCTGCGATGTGGAAGGCCACCGACGCGGACGGGAAGCTCGTCTACCGAACTTCATCGACACGCTCGCCGGGAACTACCCGTACTGGCACATGCGGACGCTCGCCGGGATCATCTTCGCCGTCGGCATGCTCTTCTTCGTCTACAACGTGCTCATGACCATCCGGAAGGGCCGCGCGCTCGAGCGGAGCGAGTCGCCCGCGGCGTCCGCCGCGGCCACGGCGGCGTAGGGGGGCGACCATGTCCGGCAAGATCTACTCGAAGCCCGTCGCTTTCGCGGTCATGGTCACCGTCACGGTGCTCGTCGGCACGGTCGGCGACGATGGCCTACCCGCTGCATCCGCTCCGACATGCACGTGAAGGTCGCGGGGCTGAAGCCCCTCCCCGCCCTCGAGCTGGCGGGGCGCGACGTCTACCAGCGCGAGGGCTGCGTCAACTGCCACACCCAGACCGTCCGCCCGCTCAAGAGCGAGGTGGTCCGCTACCTCGGGAGCCGCGCCCAGGAGCCGACGGCGCGCTACTCCCTCGCGGGCGAGTTCGCCTACGACCACCCGTTCCTGTGGGGCTCGAAGCGCACCGGCCCGGACCTCGCCTTCGAGGGCTGGATCAAGCCGTCCGACGGCCTGGCAGAAGGAGCACCTCGAGAACCCGCAGCGGCTCGTCGCCCGCTCCAACATGCCGGCCTACGCCTTCCTGAACGGGGAGAAGGTCGACGGCGAGGCGGTGCAGGCGTCGATGCGCGCGCTGCGGCGGGTCGGCGTCCCGTACACCGACGCCGACGTCGCAGGGGCGCCGCAGGTCGTCCAGGGCAAGACCCACATGGACGCGCTCGTCGCCTACGTCCTCTCCCTCGGCACCGCGGTGAACCGCGGCGGCGCCGGCGGCGCCGGGGTGGACCTCGCCGCGGCGAACCCGCTCGGCCACTCGGTCGAGGCGGTCGTGCGCGGCAAGCAGCTGTGGGAGGCGAACGGCTGCGGCGCGTGCCACGGCGACGAGGCCCACGGCCAGGAGGGCGTCGCCCCGGACCTCGTCGACGACGAGTTCGGCGGCGCGAAGGGCGACCTGCCCGACGCCGCGTACTTCGCCATGATCAAGGGCGGCAGCGCGGTGAAGCCGGCCCTCGGCCGTCCGGGCGTCCCGGACGGCGGCATGCAGGCGTTCGGCTCCGACCTGAAGGACGAGGACATCTGGGCGATCGTCTCCTGGCTCCGCAACCAGAAGGGGCACGAGGCGTCCGAGCGCATCGAGAAGGAATCGGACGAGCACTCCGGCAAGGACCGGAAGTAAGGGGGAGCCATGGCCTTCAAGCCCGAGATCGACGACCTCTCCGCGTTCGAGGCGAAGGAGACCTCCCACACCGTCCCCCTCGGCTGGTGGGTGCTGTTCTGGGGGCTCATCGCGTTCGGCGGCTACTACCTGTGGGCCTACTCGCCCGCGCTCGGCGGGTGGCAGCAGGCGCAGGACGTGGAGGCCGGCGGCGCATCCGTCGGGACGAACACCCTCATGACGATCCTCTTCACCGCGATCCCGACCGCGGCCGCCATCGGCCTCGCGCTGGCGCAGCGGTCGAAGAAGGCGCGCAAGGGCGCGTGAGGCGGTCATGGGGAGCGACGTCGCCTACCTGATCTTCGGCGGGACGCTCTGCGTCGCGCTGGCGGGCATCGGCATGTTCTACTTCCGCCGCCACCGGAAGGAGCAGGTCGAGGGGCCGAAGTACAGGATGCTGGAGGATGACGATCGGTAGCTGGAAGAGGTGGCGCCGCCTCGCCTTCGCCGGGCAGGCCCTCGTCGCGCTCGGGCTGCCGTTCCTGTCGGTGGGCGGCGACAGCGCGCTCCGCCTCGACGTCCCGGCGGGGCGCCTGCACGCCTTCGGCGCGGCCTTCGCCATCGACGAGGCCTTCGTGGTCCTCGCCGCGACGCTCCTCCTCACCGCCGCGTTCCTCCTCGTGACGCTGGTGCTCGGCCGGGTCTGGTGCGGCTGGGCCTGCCCACAGACGGTGCTCGGCGAGCTCACCTCCTGGGTCGCCCCGGAGCGGCGCTCCTCCCCCATTCACCCTGAGCGGAGGGCGCGCGGCGCGCGCCCGAAGTCGAAGGGCGCGTGGCGGCGGCCCCTCGGGTTCCTGGCGGTCGCGGCCGTCTCGGCGATCGTCGGGGCCGATCTCGGTCTGGTACTTCGTGCCGCCCGGCGAGTTCCTCCGCCGCCTCGCGGCCGGGACCCTCGGGCCGGTGGTGGCCGGGTCCTGGGCCGCGCTCTTCGCCGTCCTCTTCCTCGACCTCGCCTTCCTGCGCGCGTCCTTCTGCGCGACGGCGTGCCCTTACGCGAAGCTGCAGGGCGTCCTCTTCGACCGGTCGACGCTCGTCGTGGCCTACGACGCCCGGCGCGACGCGGACTGCGTGGACTGCGGGGCGTGCGTGCGGGTCTGCCCGACCGGCATCGACATCCGGGACGGGCTGCAGATGGAGTGCATCGCCTGCGCGGAGTGCATCGACGCCTGCGCGCCGATCATGGCGAAGCTCCGCCGCGCGCCGGACCTCGTCGGCTACTTTCCGGGCGAGCCCGGGCGCCCGGTGCGGCTCGTGCGCCCCGGCGTGGTCGCCCTCGGCGCTGCCACGGCGGCGACCGCCGCGCTCCTCGTCGCCGTGCTCGTCACCGCGCGTCCTCCTCGACCTCTCCGCCGTCCCGGAGCTCGGCTTCGCGCCGCGGCGCACGCCCGACGGCCTCGCGGTGAACGCCTACTCCGTCGCCCTCGAGAACCACGGGAGGGTCCCGGTGACCGTCTCCCTCGCGCTCTCCGCCCCGGGCGGCGCGGTGGCCGTCCGTCCGGAGGCGGTCCCCCTCGCCGCGGGCGAGCGCCGCCAGGTCCGCGTCCTCGCCTCGGCCCGCGGGCTCGCCGCCGGCGAGGCCGCGGCGCTGCTCACGGCGGAGGCGCGCCGCGGGCCCGAGGTCGTCGCGAGGCGCACGCAGCCGCTTCCCCTCTTCGTCCCTCCGGAGCGCCCGTGAGCCAGTGGATGAAGCTCGTCCTCCTCCTCTGCGTCGCGACGGTGCTCGCGCTCATCGGCGCGACGATCGTGGTCGGGTCGAAGGTCCGGGAGGAGACGGTGGTCGAGCATCCCTACGAGGAGGGGCTCCACCACGACGCCGACCGCGCCTCGCGCGCCGCCCTCGGCCTCACCGTCGCGGTGGACGACGAGGCCCCGGTCGCGGGCGCGACGCCACTCGCCTTCCGGCTCTCGGACGGGCAGGGGAGGGCGGTCGCGGGCGCGTCGGTCACGGTCGAGCTCTCGCGCCCCGACACGAGCCGCGGCGAGGCCCGCGCCGAGGCCCGCGAGACGGGTCCGGGGCGCTTCCTCGCCGACGTCGCCTTCCCGGCGCCGGGCCCGTGGGACGTCCGGTTCGACGTCCGCCGCGGCCCGGACCGCGTCCGGCTCGAGCGCCGGCTCGTCGCGGCGGCGCCGTGCGACCTCGGCGCGTCGCCCTGCACGCGGCCGCTCCCGGGCGGCGGCGAGGTGACGCTGGAGCTGGCGCCGCGGCCGCTCCGGACGATGCAGGACCTCGTCGTCCGCGCCGCGTCGAGCCTCCTCCGACGCGGCGACGACGCTCGTGACGCCCTCGAGCGTACGAGGTCTCGGTGTCGTTCGCCATGCCGGGGATGGACATGGGGCCGAACCGATGTCGGCCTCTCGCCAGGGCGCGAGGGGCTCGCCGGCAAGGCGGTGCTGGTGCGTTGCCCGTCCGGCAGGCGGGACTGGGTCGCCGAGGTCGTCGTGCGCGGGCGCCGGCGAGGCCGCGCGCACGACCGGTTCCCGCTCACGGTCGGCGGAGTGAGGCGAGCGGATGACCTCCGCCGTCGCCATGGCGTTCGCCACCGGCCTCCTCGGCTCCTTCGGCCACTGCGCCGCCATGTGCGGGCCGCTGGTCGGGTCGCTCGCCCTCGCCGCGGCGCCGCAGGTCCCCGGATCTCCCTCGCCCTGCGGAGCGGGGCTGGGGAGGGGGCTCGGGACGCGGCGCGCGCTGCTCGGCCAGCTCGCCTACCACGCCGGCCGGATCACGACCTACGCGGCCGTCGGCGCCGTCATGGGGCTCACCGGGTCGTTCGTGAACGTCGCGGGCCGGCTCGCCGGCGTGCAGCAGGTCGTGGCCATCCTCGCGGGCGCGCTCATGGTGCTCCTCGGCGCCGGCGTCGCCGGGCTCTCGGTCGCCCTGAAGCGGGTCGAGGCGCGCGCCTCGGGGAAGGTCGTCGCCCTCGTCCGCGGGGTCCTCGAGGGCGGCGGCCCCTCGCGGCTCTACCCGACCGGCCTCGCCCTCGGCCTGCTCCCCTGCGGCCTGTCCTGGACCGTCTTCCTCGGCGCGGCCGGCACCGGCAGCCTGCCGGAGGGGCTCCTCGTCGCGCTCGCCTTCGGCCTCGGCACGACGCCGGCGCTCCTGCTCGTCGCCGCCGCGGGGACCGCCATCGGCCAGCGCGCCCGGGGGCTCCTCGCCCGGGCCGGTGGCCTGCTCGTCGTCGCGCTCGGGGTGCTCTTCGTCCTGCGCGGCGCCGGGGTGATTCGATGACGAGCCCGGCCGCCGCGCGCACGACGCTCCGCTCAGGGGACGGATGGGAGGCTCCGCTGCGACCACTGCCTCGTCGACTTCCCCGCCCGCGAGGCGGTGCGGGACGCCGTCGACGGGGCCGAGCGCGTCTTCTGCTGCGGCGGCTGCCGCGGGGTCTACCGGCTCGTGTCGCAGGAGGGGCTCGGGTCGTACTACGAGACGCGCCGGTGGGAGGGGCCGGGGACGCCCGTCGGCGAGGGGCCCGCCCTCGACCTCGCCGCCTTCGGCGACGCGGTCCACCACGCCGACGGCGCCGACGAGGTCGAGCTCTACGTCGACGGGATCCGCTGCGCCTCCTGCGTCTGGCTGAACGAGCGGGTCCTGGTCCGCACCCCCGGCGTGCTCGCCGCCCGGGTGAACTACGCAACCCACCGCGCCCGCGTCCGCTGGGACCCGGCCCGCGCCGACCTCGCCACGGTCCTCTCGCGCATCCGCGCCGCCGGGTACCAGCCGAAGCCCTGGTCGGAGACCGTGCGCGCCGCGGCGGGGCGGGCCGAGACCCGCGACCTCCTCGTCCGGCTCGGGACGGCGCTCTTTCTCGCCTCGCAGCTCATGATCTACCAGGCAGCCCTCTACGCCGGGTACTTCCAGGGGATCGACGCGGGGACGCGGCGGCTCATGGAGTGGATCTCCCTGGGCCTCACGCTCCCGGTCTACCTCTACTCGGGCGCGCCGTTCCTCAGGGCGACGTGGGCCGGGCTGCGGCGCGGCGCGCCGGGCATGGACGCCCTCGTCGCCATCGGCTCCGGCGCCGCCCTCGTCTACTCGGTCTGGCAGATGTTCAGGGGCGGGGAGGTCTACTTCGACACCGCGGCCGCCATCCCGACCCTCGTCCTCATCGGGCGGTACGTGGAGGCGACGGCGAAGGGGAGGGCGTCGGAGGCGGTGTCGCGCCTCGCGGCGCTCGCGCCGCGCGAGGCCCGCCGCCTCGAGCGAGGCCCCGACGGCGCCGAGGTCCGGCGCGCGGTGCCGGTGGGCGAGATCGGACCGGGGGACCGGATCGAGATCGTCCCGGGGGAGCGGATCCCCCTCGACGGCGAGGTGGAGGAGGGCGCCTCGGAGGTGGACGAGTCGCTCGTGACGGGCGAGGCGCGGCCCGTCGCCAAGACGCCGGGCGCCGCCGTGATCGGCGGGACCGTGAACCTCCACGGGGCCCTGGTGGTGCGGGTCACCCGGGTCGGGAAGGAGACCGTGCTCGCCGGCATCGTCCGTGCGGTGGAGGAGGCGCAGGCGGCGAAGCCGCGGATCCAGGCGGTGGCGGACCGGGTGGTCGGCTTCTTCGTCCCCGCCATGCTCGTCCTCGCGGCCGGGACCTTCGTCGTCTGGCGGCTGCGCGGGGCCCCCCTCGATCAGGCGCTCCTGACCGGGATCGCGGTGGTGGTCATCGCCTGCCCGTGCGCCCTCGGCCTCGCGACGCCCATCGCGGTCCTGGTCGCGACGGGGCTCGCGACGACGCGCGGCCTGCTCGTGAAGGGCGGGGACGTCCTCGAGTCGGTCGCCCGGGTGACCGACGTCCTCCTCGACAAGACCGGGACCGCGACCCGCGGCCGGCCGGTGCTGCGGGAGGTGGTCGCGGTCGAGCCGGGGCTCGGCGTGGACGACGCGCTCCGGCTCGCGGCGGCGGTCGAGGCGCGCAGCGAGCACCACGTCGGGAGGGCGATCGTCGAGGCGGCGCGGGCGCTGCCGGCGGCCGAGGGGATCGAGGTGCGGGACTTCCGGGCGGTGCCGGGGAGGGGGGTGACCGCGCGGCGCTTGCGATCCCGGCCGTCGGAACTGGTCCTCGGTCTTGGCCTTCGACCTCGATCTTGGTCCTGGTCGCTGGCCTCGAAGTCGAAGTCGACCCGAGCCCGAGCCCGACCTCGAGCCCGAGTCCGAGCCTCGACCACGACCTCGACCAGTGCGACCTCGACGCCGTCCGACCGACGTCCTCCTCGGCAACCGCGCCCTCCTCGCCGAGCACGGCGTCCCGCTCCCCGCCGACGCCGACGCGCGCGCCGCGGAGCGCGAAGCGCGCGGCGAGACCGTCGCGTTCCTCGCGACGGGCGGCACCGTGCGGGCGTTCCTCTCGGTCGCGGACGTGCTGCGCGACGAGGCGCCGGAGGCGGTCCGGGCGCTGCGGGACCTCGGCCTCGCGGTCTCCGTGGTGAGCGGCGACGGCCCCGGCGCGACGCGCGCCGTCGCGGCCGCCCTCGCCGTGGAGGGCCTGGCCGAGGCGACGCCCCAGCAGAAGCGCGAGGTGGTGGCGCGGCGGCAGGCGGCGGGGCGACGGGTGCTCTTCGCCGGCGACGGCGTGAACGACGCGCCGGCGCTCGGCCAGTCCGAGGTCGGCGCCGCGATGGGGCGGGGGACCGACGTGACCCTGGAGAGCGCCGACGTCGTCCTCGTGCGCGACGACCTGCGGCTCCTCCCGGATCTCGTCCGGACTCTCGCGCTCCACCCTCGCGGTCGTGCGCCAGAACGTCTTCTGGGCCTTCTTCTACAACGCGGTCGCAATCCCGCTCGCGATGGCGGGGGTGCTCCACCCCATCGTCGCCGCCGCGGCGATGGCCGCGTCGTCGCTCTTCGTGGTGGGGAACTCGCTGCGGCTGCGCCGGGCCCTCCGCTGACGCGGCGACCCCGTCAGGAGGCGAGCCGGCGCGCGAGCGCCTCGAGGTAGCGGGACCGGACCTGCTCCGTCGCGAGGACGCGCTTCACCGGCGGGAGGCGCAGGATCGCGCCGAGGAGCGCCGCGAGCGCCCGGTGGCTGAGGAGCACCTGGTTGTCGAAGACCAGCTCCTGCAGCGTGCCCCGCTCGACCGCCATGAGCACCGCCCGGTGCGCGGTGTCCGCGGGCGTGAGCCGCCGGAGCCCGCGGCGCTCGAGGGCGAGGGCGCCGCTGCGGCAGGCCCGGACGCAGACGCCGCACCCGAGGCAGCGCTCCTCGTCGACCCGGGCCACGCTCCGCCTGGGCTTCGCGGGGTCGTTGGCCGACACCGCCGACATCGCCTCGACCGGGCAGGCCCGCACGCACCGCTCGCACCCGGCGCAGGTCGCCGCGTCCACCGCCGGGAGGTAGGCGGTCGTGTGGATGGGGTGGAGCGCCGCGAACTTCCGCGAAGCGATCATCGCCTCGCAGCAGCAGCCGCAGCAGTTGCAGATGAAGTTCACGCCCTCGCGGACGTTCTCGCCGAACTGGACGAGCCCGCGCTCCCGCGCGGCGTGGAGCAGCTCGAGCCCCTCCGAGGCGTCCACCGCCCGCGCGTGGCCGTGCCGGACCAGGGACCCCGCGGCGGTGTTGAAGGTCATGCAGAGGTCCTGGGGCGCGTCGCAGGCGTGGCCGAGGTGCTCCGCCTTGTGCCGGCAGTAGCAGAGCGACACGCCCCGCGCGGTCGCGGTCTTCACGACCTCGCTCGCCCGCTCGAAGTCGAGGACGTGGATCGAGTCCGCCTCCGGGATCGAGGGCTCGTGGACGAACGCGCGGCCGAGCTGCGTCTCCCCGGTGGCGAAGAGCGCGCGGACGAAGTCCTCCTCCACGTTCAGGTACTGGTGGAAGAGCTCGGCGAGGACCTTCTGGTCCACGTCCGTCCGCACCCGCATCATCGAGAACTCGAAGAACCCCGCCATGGGCGGCGGGAGGACGTAGACCGTCTCCCCCTCCTGCTCGAGGTCGACGAGGAGGGCGCGGGCGGCGAGGCCGTCGAGGGTCTTCCGCGCCTCCACCTCGCTCGTCTTCCACGCCGCGGCGGCCTGGCTCACCCGGAACGGCCGCAGCGGGAGGAGCGACACGAGCTCCGCCTCGCGCTCCGAGAACAGGACCTGCAGGATCCGGTAGAGCGTCTCCGACGGCGGCGCGCCCTGGGGGAACCGGTTCAGGCGCTCGGTCAGCTTCGCGAATCCCGACCGCGCCAGGTGGTGCGCCATGGAGCTCCCCCGCCCGGCCTGCTGCGAGCCGGACCGTTGGTCGATGCTACCCCGCCGGCGGCGACCTGCGAAATCCGACCCTAGATTTCAGGGGCTTGGCCCGACTGCTCGTCGTCTCGAACCGCCTCCCGGTGACCGTCCGGCCGCACGACGGCGGCGCGACCGTCGAGCGGAGCCCCGGCGGCCTCGCCACCGGGCTGTCGGGGCCCCACGAGCGGCTGGGCGGGCTCTGGATCGGCTGGCCGGGGTCCCTCGACGGCCTGTCCGAGTCGACCCGCGGCGAGGTGGAGGCGCGGCTCGCGCAGGAGCGGCTCGTCCCGGTGCCGCTCTCCCCCGAGGAGATCGCCCGGTACTACGAGGGCTACTCGAACGGGGTGCTCTGGCCGCTGTTTCACTACTCGCTCGCGCGGCTGCCGCAGGAGGTCCGCGACTTCGAGGTCTACGAGGCGGTGAACGAGCGGTTCGCCCGGGCCGTGGTCGACGCGTACCGGCCCGGCGACCTCGTCTGGATCCACGACTACCAGCTCATGCTCGTGCCGGCGATGGTCCGCGAGCGGATCCCCGACGCGATCATCGGGTTCTTCCTCCACATCCCGTTCCCCTCCTCGGAGATCTTCCGGATCCTCCCGCAGCGCGAGGTCATCCTGGAGGGGCTGCTCGGGGCGGACCTGATCGGCTTCCACGCCTCGCCCTTCGTGCGCCACTTCGCCTCCTCGGCGCTGCGGCTCCTCAGCGCGCCCTCGGACATCGACCGGATCCGCTGGCGCGGCCGCTCGAATCCGGCTCGGCGTCTTCCCGATGGGCGTCGACGCCGCCGCCCTCTCCGAGCTCGCGGGGTCGCGGGAGGTCGAGGAGGCCGTCAAGCGCCACCGCGACGGCGGGAACCGGCTCCTCGTCGGCATCGACCGGCTCGACTACACGAAGGGGATCCGCCGGCGGCTCGCCGCGTTCGAGACGCTCCTGCGGCGGCGGCCGGACCTCCACGGGAAGGTGCGGCTCGTGCAGGTCGCGGTCCCCTCCCGCGAGAACGTCGGCGCGTACCGCGAGCTCCGCGAGGAGGTCGAGGCGATGGTCGGCCGGATCAACGGGGAGTTCGCGACCTCGAGCTGGGCGCCGGTCCACTACCTGTACCGCGCGCTCCCTCAGGCGGAGGTGGTCGCCCTGTACCGCGCCGCCGACGCGGTCCTCGTGACCCCGATCCGCGACGGCATGAACCTCGTCGCCAAGGAGTTCGTGGCGTCGCGCCCGGACGGCGACGGCGTGCTCGTCCTCTCGGAGTTCGCGGGGGCGGCGGCGGAGCTCTCCGAGGCGCTGCTCGTGAACCCCTACGACGTCGAGCACACCGCCGACGCGCTGGAGCGGGCCCTCGCCATGCCGGAGGACGAGCGGCGCGCGCGGATGGAGGTCCTGCGCCACCGGGTGATGACCTACGACGTGCACTGGTGGGCCCGGTCCCTGATCTCGCGCCTCGAGGAGGTCGGGGCGACCGCCGAACCCGAGACTCCGGGGCCCTCGCCGGCCGCGGCGGTCCGCGCGGCGGTGGAGCGGGCGCGGTCGGCGTCCGCATCTCGCGCTGCTCCTCGACTACGACGGGACCCTCGTCCCCTTCGCGCCCACCCCGGAGCTCGCGGCGCCCGACCCGGAGCTGCTGGGGCTGCTCCGCCACCTCGCGGCCCGGGCCGGCACGCAGGTGGACGTGGTGAGCGGCCGCAAGCGCGCGAGCCTCGAGCGCTGGCTCGGCGCGCTCCCGGTCGGGCTCCACGCCGAGCACGGGCTCTGGTCGAGGCCGCCGGGCGGCGTCTGGGAGGCGGCGGACGCGGGGCCCGCGGACTGGCGCGAGCCGGTCCGGGACGTGCTGCGGGAGTTCGCGGAGCGCACGCCCGGATCGCTCGTCGAGGAGAAGACCGCCGGCTTCGCCTGGCACTACCGCGCCGCCGACCCGGAGTTCGGCGCGGCGCAGGCCCGCGAGCTGACCGTCCACCTCGGGGCGCTCCTCTCCAACGTGCCCGTCGAGATCCTCCCCGGCGACAAGGTGGTCGAGGTGCGCCCGCACGGGATCAACAAGGGCATGGCGGTGCAGCGCGTCCGCGAGCGCGTCGGGCCGGGGGCGCTCCTGCTCGCGGTCGGCGACGACCGGACCGACGAGGACCTGTTCGCCGCGCTGCCGCACGGGAGCGTCGCCGTCCACGTCGGGCCCGCGCCGAGTGTGGCGCCCCTGCGGATCCGGGACGTCCGGGCCGCGCGGGAGCTCCTCGCGTCGATCGCCTCCCCGTGAGCGGGGGCCCGGGGCCCCTGCTAGATTGCGGGGGCCGTGTCCCTCGGGCTCCTCATCGGCCTCTCGCTCGCCCTCGGCGTGGCGGCGTGGCTCTTCTTCGTCTGGACCGTGCGGAGCGGGCAGTACGAGGACCCGGAAGGGCCGAAGTACCGGATGCTCGACGACGACGAGGGGGAGGCACGGCCCCGCAAGGCCGCGCCGCCGCCGTCCGGACGAGGCCCCGGAGCGCGCGGGGGGTGAGCCGGGGCCGCGCCTATCCGCCGGCGCGGCGGACGAGGTCGGCGACGCGCTCCCGGAGCGCCTGCGCGTCGACGGGCTTCTCGAGGAAGGGGCGCGCCTCGGCGAGGAACTTCCGCGCGCGCTCGGTGAAGGCGCCGCCGGTGAGATAGACGATCCGCGGCAGGACGTCGGGCGCGGACTTCCTGAGCCGCTCCTCGACGTCCATCCCGGAGAGCTCCGGCATCATGAGGTCGCAGAGGATCGCGTCCCACCGCTCGCCGCGCTCGAGGCGGGAGAGCGCGTCGGACGGCGAGCTGATCACCGTCACCTCGTGCGCCCCCTGGAGCAGCCGCGCCATGGACCGCCCCACCAGCGGGTCGTCGTCGAGCACGAGGACCCGGCCGCGAGGGGGCGACGCCGACGCCTTCGCCACCGGGCCGCCCGCCGCCAGCGCGATGGGCAGCGTCACGCGGAAGGTGGACCCGCGCCCCGGCGCGCTCTGGACGTCGAGGGTGCCGCCCGCGGCGGTCACGACGCCGTGGCACACCGCGAGGCCGAGCCCCGGCGCGATGGGAGACCGCTCGAAGTACGGCTCGAACAGGTGCGGCAGGTGCTCCGGCCGGATCCCGCCGCCGGTGTCCTGCACCTCCACCACGACGCGCCCGCCGGCCACCCGGGCGGCCACCCGGACCTCGTGCTCGGCGGCGGTCCCCTCCGGGATCGCCTCCGCGGCGTTCATGAGGAGGTTCACGAAGGCCTGCCCGAGCTCGCCGGGCACCGCCGACACGCGGGGGAGCGGGACCGTGGCGACGTCCACGATGAGCCGCGCCCGCTGGGAGATCGCGTTGCGGGTGAGGTCGAGGGCGGCGCCGAGCTCCGCGCGGACCTCCACCGGCTCGCGGGTGCCGCTCCCGCGGGGAGCCGAGAAGAGCTGCAGGCCGCGGACGACGTCGC
Source organism: uncultured delta proteobacterium (assembly GCA_963739565.1). Classification (GTDB taxonomy): domain Bacteria; phylum Myxococcota; class Myxococcia; order Myxococcales; family Anaeromyxobacteraceae; genus Anaeromyxobacter. The sequence continues at coordinate 371,501 of CAVUBF010000006.1, forward strand.
GGACGCGGTCGGATCCCGTCACCGCGTCGGCGATGGCCTGCCGCAGCTCGGAGGCCTTGGCGGCGATCTGGGCCGGGTCGGCGACGCACCGCTCGAGCTCCTCCTGCAGGACGCGGAGCCCGGAGGCGACGGAGGCGAGGGGGTTGTTCACGGCGTGGGCGACGCCCGAGGCGAGGGCGCCGAGGCTCGAGAGCCGGTCGGCGTAGAGCGCCCGCTCGCGGAGCGCCCGCGCCTCGGTCACGTCGGTGATCGTCCCGGCGGTCCGCAGCGGGACGCCGTCCGGGTCGCGCGCCAGGGCGCGGGTGGAGACGAGCACCGCTCGCCAGGTCCCGTCCTTGGCCCGCATCCGGTACTCGATCCGGTGGACCGACATCGTGCCCTGGTGCTGCCGGCGCATCCCCTCGGTGAGCTGCGCCCGATCCTCGGGGTGGACGAGCTCGAGCCAGGCGTCCATCGACGGAGAGACCTCGTCGGCGGCATAGCCGAGGACGGTCCACGGGGCGCCGACGACGGTGCGCCGCGAGCGGGGGTCGAACTCGAAATAGACGTGGCCCGCCATCTCGAGGCCGAGGCGGTAGGAGGCTTCCTGCGGCCCACGATCCACGGGTTGGCCTTCTGGCATCGGTCGCTCGCTCCCCTGGCCCGGTTCCTTCGGACCCCCCCAGCCCCCGGGAGTGTGCCAAAGCCCCGGCCGGACGGGAACCTTTCCCGACGGTCGAAGCCGGAGGGCGCGCCGCCGAGGGGTCGCGTCGACCCTTCCAACGTGGACTGGTCAGGTCCCGTAAAAGCGCGTCCGGACGAGGGAATCCGGACATTCCGGCGGCTGACACCCACCCCCCGGGCGTGATATACGGGCCGCGATTTTTCGACTTCCCCACCGAAGCACCGGAACGAAGGAGGAGCCCGTGATCGAGGCGTACCTGAACCACGTCGAGGAGCGGAAGGCGCTCGGCGTTCCCCCGAAGCCGCTCGACCCCGAGCAGACGCGCGAGCTCGTGAAGCTCCTGCAGAAGCCGCCCAAGGGGAAGGAGGAGTTCCTCCTCGACCTCCTCGCGAACCGGGTCTCCCCGGGCGTCGATCCCGCCGCCGAGGTGAAGGCCGGCTTCCTCGCCGAGATCGTGAAGGGCACGAAGAAGTCGCCCCTCATCGACAAGAAGAAGGCGGTCGCAGCTCCTCGGCACGATGGGCGGCGGCTACAACGTCCCGCCGCTCGTCGCCGCGCTCAAGGTCAAGGCGCTCGCCGACGACGCCGCCAAGGCGCTCTCCGGGCATCACCTACGTCTACGACGCGTTCGACGAGGTCGTCGCCCTCGCCAAGGCGAAGAACGCCGCCGCCAAGACAGGTGCTCGAGTCCTGGGCGAACGCCGAGTGGTTCACCTCGAAGCCGGGCGTCCCCGAGACCGTCAAGGTCAAGGTCTTCAAGGTCGACGGCGAGATCAACACCGACGACTTCTCGCCCGCCGGCGACGCCTCCACCCGCCCGGACATCCCGCTCCACGCCCTGGCCATGGGCAAGACCCGCTTCCCGGGCGGCCTCGAAGACCATCGCCGAGTTCCGCGCCCAGGGCTTCCAGGTCGCCTTCGTCGGCGACGTGGTCGGCACCGGCTCGTCCCGCAAGTCGCGCCTGCAACAGCGTGCAGTGGGCCATCGGCGACGACATCCCCTTCGTCCCGAACAAGAAGCGCGGCGGCGTGATCATCGGCGGCGTCATCGCCCCGATCTTCTTCAACGACCGCCCAGGACTCCGGCGCGCTGCCGATCAAGGCGGACGTCACGAAGCTGAAGACCGGCGACGTGGTCGTGGTCGACACGGTGAAGGGCGAGGTGCGGAGCGAGGCGGGGGAGGTGCTCTCCACCTTCAAGCTCGCGCCCGACACCCTCGGCGACGAGTTCCGCGCCGGCGGCCGCATCCCGCTCATCATCGGCCGCGCCCTCACCGACAACGCGCGCAGAAGCTCACGAAGAAGGGGCCGAAGGACCTCTTCGCGCAGGTCGTGAACCCCGTGCCGAAGCAGGGCCAGGGCTACACCCTGGCGCAGAAGATGGTCGGCAAGGCCTGCGGCGTCCCGGGCGTCCTCCCCGGCGGCTACTGCGAGCCGAAGATGACGACGGTCGGCTCGCAGGACACGACCGGCCCGATGACCGCCGACGAGCTGAAGGAGCTCGCCTGCCTCAAGTTCCTCGCCCCGATGTTCATGCAGTCGTTCTGCCACACGGCGGCCTACCCGAAGGCGGCCGACGTGAAGATGCACAAGACGCTGCCCGCGTTCGTGCAGGCGCGCGGCGGCGTGCCGCTCCGGCCGGGCGACGGCGTCATCCACTCCTGGCTGAACCGCCTCCTCCTCCCCGACACGGTCGGGACGGGCGGCGACTCGCACACGCGCTTCCCCATCGGCATCTCCTTCCCGGCCGGCTCCGGCCTGGTCGCCTTCGCGGGCGCCCTCGGCTTCATGCCGCTCGACATGCCGGAGATCGGTGCTGGTCCGCTTCAAGGGCAAGCTCAACCCCGGCATCACGCTCCGTGACGTCGTCAACGCCATCCCGCTCTGGGCCATCCAGCAGGGCCTCCTCACCGTGCCGAAGAAGAGCAAGAAGAACGTCTTCAACGGCCGGATCCTGGAGATGGAGGGGCTGCCCGACCTCACCGTCGAGCAGGCCTTCGAGCTGACCGACGCCGCCGCCGAGCGCTCCGCCGCCGCCGCCGCGATCAAGCTCTCGGAGAAGACCGTCGCGACCTACCTCCGCTCCAACGTGGCGCTGATGAGGAAGATGATCGCCGACGGCTACGGCGACAAGAAGACGCTCGAGAGGCGCATCGCCGACGCGTCGAGAAGTGGCTGAAGAAGCCGCAGCTCCTCGCCGCCGACAAGAACGCCGAGTACGCCGCGGTCATCGAGATCGACCTCGCCGAGATCACCGAGCCGATCCTCGCCTGCCCGAACGACCCCGACGACGTGAAGGTCCTCACCGAGGTCGCCGAACACCAAGATCGAGGACGTGTTCCTCGGCTCCTGCATGACGAACATCGGCCACTTCCGCGCCGCCGGCGAGATCTGGAAGGGCCAGAAGTTCAACCCGGCCGTCCGCACCTGGATCTGCCCGCCCACGCGCATGGACCAGCAGCAGCTGAAGGACGAGGCGTACTTCGCGATCTACAGCGCCGTCGGCGCCCGCATCGAGATCGCCGGCTGCTCGCTCTGCATGGGCAACCAGGCCCGCGTGCCGGACGGGGTGAACGTGTTCTCCACCTCGACCCGCAACTTCGACGACCGGATCGGCAACGGCGCCAAGGTGTTCCTCGGGTCGGCCGAGCTCGGCGCGGTGTCGGCGACGCTCGGCCGCCTCCCGACGACGGAGGAGTACTTCAAGGTCGTACGACGAGAAGATCGCTCCGAAGGCTGACAAGGTGTACCGCTACCTCCAGTTCGACGAGCTCGCGGCCTACGCGCCCGAGGGCAAGAAGCTCCGCGTCGTCGCGTAGCCAACTCCGGCGCCTGTCGCCTTCGGGCGACAGGCGCCGCGGGATCGCGCAGGACGTCCGAGCCCGCGGCACCGCGTGCCACGCCCGTCCATGAGAGGCCCCGCCTTCGCAGAGGGCGCGGGCCTCTTGTCATTCCGCGGCCTCGGCGCCGTCACCGACTCGCCCCGCCCGACTCCCACGGCCTGCGCGCCAGCATCCGCTCCGCCCAGCCGCGGTGGCGCTCCGCCTCGGTGCGGAGCCGCTCGACGAGCTCGCGCGCGCCCTCGGGTGGACCCTTCGCGAGCAGCTTCGCGTACATCGACGCGACGAGCTGCTCGTTGCTGCGGACGGCGGCGAGGGCCTCCTCCGGGCCCGGGGGGCATCCGGGACGCCCGGCGCGCCGAGGACGTACCCCTCGAGCCGCGAGGCCGGCTCCGGGGGCAGGTAGCCCCGGAACACCATCTCGTCGCGGAGCGCCTCGGCGTGGGCCTCGTGCTCCCGCCCGATGAGCGCGAGCTCGTCCCGGATCGGACCGGGTCCGAGGAGCGCCACGGCGTTGGCGTAGGCCCGGGTGGCGTCCACCTCCATCACGAGCAGACGCGAGAGCTCCACGACGAGCTGAGGCGAGTACACCGGCGCGTCCCCCCAGGGAAGCATGGACCCCCGCTCCGCCGGAGACACGCCCCTCGTCGGGGCTCGGCCGCGCGAGGTGGCGCGTGGCGGGCCGGCGGTGCACTCTCCAGGGATGCCGGACGTCACCGCCATCGAGGTCGTGGAGGACTACACCGCCCGCGCGCGTTGCGACGAGGGGTTCCTCAGGCTGAAGCGGCTGCGAGCGAGGAACCGCCGCGCCGACGGCAGCGCGAGCCGCGAGTACCCGATCGACGTCATCGACCGGCCGACCCTCGACGCCGTCGCGGTCTGCGTCTGGGCGCGTACGCCGCGCGGGATCGAGGTCCTGACCCGGCGCGGGCTGCGGCCGGCCGCCTACTTCCGGCGGGGGCGCGTCGCGGTGCTCCCCGAGCCCGAGTACCTCCTCGTGGAGGAGCTGATCGCCGGCGTGCTCGAGCCCGGCGAGCTCGGGCTCGACGCGCTGCGCCGGCGCGGCGCCGACGAGGTCCGCGAGGAGGCCGGGCTCGAGCTCGCCCCCGCCGCCCTCGAGCGGCTCGGCGGGCCGTTCTTCCCGCTCCCGGGCATCGTCTCGGAGAAGATCCACCTCCTCGCCGGCGAGGTGGCCCGCGCGCCCGGCCCGGACGTCTCGCCGGCGCCGCAGGAGGGCGACGGCTCGCCGCTCGAGGAGGGCGCGTTCCTCGTCTGGCGCGGGATCGACGACGCGCTCGCCGCCTGCGAGTCGGGCGAGATCGAGGACGCGAAGACGGAGCTCGCGGTCCGGCGGCTGCTCGGCCGCATCCGGCGGTGAGACGCGGGGCGGGGCAGCCCGTCGCGGCGCCGGGATCCGTTGAAAACGGGGCGGCGGCGCTTACCAGAGAGGCATGACCCCCGAGACCTCCGTACGTCCGCCCCAGGCCGGCCGGGCAGGCGAGCGCCGCGCGGAGAGCCGCTCCGAGCTCCTCGCCCTCTACCGCGACATGCTGCTGATCCGGCGGTTCGAGGAGACGGCGGGGCGCGCCTACACGGAGGGGAAGATCGGCGGGTTCTGCCACCTCTACATCGGGCAGGAGGCGGTGGCCGTCGGCGTGCGCCGGGCCGTCGACGCCGAGCGCGACTACCTCGTCAACGCGTACCGGGACCACGGCCACGCCCTGGCGTGGGGGACGCCGCCGGGCGTGGTGATGGCGGAGCTGTACGGGAAGGCGACCGGCGCCGTGAAGGGAAAGGGCGGCTCGATGCACGTCTTCGACGCTCCCCGCCACAACTACGGGGGGCACGGGATCGTCGGCGCCCAGATCCCCCTCGCCGTCGGCGTCGGGTTCTCGCAGCGCTACCAGAAGAAGGACGGCGTCGTGGTGGCGCTCTTCGGCGACGCGGCGGTGAACATCGGCGCGTTCCACGAGGCGCTCAACATGGCGGCGGTGTGGAAGCTCCCGGTGATCTTCGTCTGCGAGAACAACCGGTACGGGATGGGGACTGCCATCGAGCGGACCTCGGCGGTGCATGACCTCTGGCGGCGCGCCTGCGCCTACGACCTCCGCGGCGAGGCGGTGGACGGGATGGACGTCGTCGCGGTCCGGGACGCGGTGGCGCGCGCCGCCGCCGAGTGCCGGCCCGAGGGCGGCAAGCCGGTCCTCCTCGAGGCGCGCACCTACCGCTACCGCGGCCACTCCATGGCGGACCCGGCCACCTACCGGACCCGCGAGGAGGTCGAGCAGGAGAAGCGCCATGATCCGCTCCAGGTGGTCCTCGCCCGGATGAAGGCGGCCGGGAGCGAGCCGACGGCGCAGGAGCTCGAGGCGCTCGAGGCCGAGATCGCCCGCGAGGTCGAGGGCGCCATCCGGTTCGCCGAGGAGAGCCCGGACCCCTCTCCCGAGGCGATCTGGGACGACGTCTACGCGTCGCCGGACGACCCGGCGCTCCACCGGGACGTGTGACCCTGGCATACTGGGGGCATGACCCTCGCCCCCCTCCTCGCGCTCGCCCTCTCCGCCCTGCCGTACCCGGCGCCGCGGCTCGCGCAGCCGACCCAGGCGATGAAGTGCGACCGCGCCACGGTGCTCCTCGTGGACTCGGCGAAGGGGGAGCTCAAGGGCACGACCGCGGCCGGGGTGGTGACCTACCGGATCGCCGTGGACGTGCAGGTCTTCGACAAGGACGGGAAGCCAGCCGGCGCCGCCACCGCGCTCGCCCAGGGCACGAAGATCCGCATCTATTACGTCCTCGAGGACGGCGCGAAGGTGCAGGAGATCGACGTGGAGTGATCGCTCGCGTCTTCCGCCTTCGGGCGGAAGACGCGACGGGAGACGGTCGTTCTTCGCGGTCCCGTCCGACGAACGGCCCCGCGTGCCCCGCTGGTCCGCGATGGCGGAAGCAGCCGCGGCGGAGCCGCGGCGCTTGCCAGCCGCACGACCGAGCGGGAACGCGCCTCCGACGATCGAGCGTCGATCCCGTCGGTGCGAGTCTCCCGTCTCGGACTCGCCGCCCGACGGCGGCGAGTCCTCGGTGTCTAATCCCCATGGTGGAACTTGTCGATCGCGGCGGCGGTGCCGGGGCCGTGGCAGCCGAGGCAGTTGTTCGGGTCCCGCGTGTCGGCGATCGTGATCGGCCCGCCGGTGTGGAGGCAGTCGTTGAAGTTCGCCGCCGCGGCGGTGCCGACCGGGCACGGATCGAGGCTGCCCGAGAACTGCACGTTGTCGTGGCAGGACGTGCAGACCGCGGCGGTGGGGATCTTCTTCCAGTTGTCGGACTGCGCGCCGCCGCTGTGGCAGACCGTGCAGTGGGCGACGCCGTGGTTGTGGTACGGGAACACGACGTCGGTGAAGTCGGCGATCGTCTGGTTGAACCCGACGATGAAGTAGGCCTTGCCGCTGCCGCCCGCCGCGCGGGCCTGCTCGCCCTGCTGGACGCTCGGCAGCGTCGAGCCCGAGTGGATCTTGTGGATCATCACCTTGAAGTCCACGGTCTGCGAGGTCTCGGGATCACCGGTGCTCGGGTTGTGACACGTGATGCAGAGGGCGACTCCGCGCCGCGTCCCGTGGGCCTGGACGAACCCGTGGCACTGGTTGCACCGCTCGTCGGTGACGGTCTGGTAGGACGTCGCCGCCGTGCTGCCGGCGCCCGCCGGCACGAAGTCGAGGGAGGCCATGGCGACGTCCGCGTCGGCGGTGCCGTTCGAGCGAACCGTCCAGCCGGCGAGGGTGTGGGTCTTGGTGCGGTCGAAGCCGGTCTGGTTCACCCGCGGCATCGTGAACTCGTAGAAGCCGCCGCCGACGTCCTTGAGGTCGGCGATGGGCCAGGGGGACGGCGGCTGGGCCGACGCCTGGAGCTGCGGGGAGGGCGCCGCCGCGGTGTAGCCGTCCGGCATCGTGAAGGCCTTCGGGTTCGAGGTGGCCGCGTAGTAGGAGCGGTAGTCGTTCCGGTCGTCACGCTGCGCGAGCGTGAAGCGCGGCTGGCTGTTCGGGATCCCGGGCGGCTTCGCGTTCAGGGCGGCGATCTCGTTCGCGAGGTTGATGGGCTGGCCCGTGGTGGTGTCGACGACGCGGAACCGGACCACCGGCCGGCCGGCCGTGGAGGTCGCGCTCGCTGGATTGGGGAGCGTGACCGATTGGATCTCCATCGTGAGCGAGCCCTGGCTCGTCGCCGGCGGCGGCGCAGCCGCGGTCGATGAGCTGCTGCTGCCGCACCCCACGCCCACCGCCGCCGCAGCGATTGCAGCGGCCCAGCCCCACCACCGAACCGTCCTCATCGCCGTCTCCCTGCTGCCGGCCCGCCGGAGCTCGCTCGTACGGTGCAATCGCGGGGACCGCGCTGCCGTGAAGGTGTGCACGCGCCCGCCGCGCGCGACGGGGCGGGGCCGTCCGGGCCACCCGACGCCCCACGAGCGCCGCGGACGGCAGGGCCGGCGTCAGCGGGGCGGGCGAGCGTCCTGGCGCCCGTCGCCACGCCTCCCCGGCGGCCAACGAGGAGTCCGGGCGTTCTCGTTGAAGCCGCGGCGCCGCCCCCACACATTCGGCGCATGGGGGTGATCTCGTACCGGGAGGCGCTGAACCAGGCGATGCGCGAGGAGATGGCGCGCGACCCACGCGTCTTCCTGATGGGCGAGGAGGTCGGGCAGTACAACGGCGCGTACAAGGTGAGCCAGGGGCTCCTGAAGGAGTTCGGGCCCTGGCGTGTCGTCGACACCCCCATCGCCGAGCTGGGCTTCGCCGGCGTCGGGATCGGAGCCGCGCTGAACGGGCTGCGGCCCATCGTCGAGATGATGACCTGGAACTTCGCCCTCCTCGCGATGGACCAGCTCCTCAACACGGCGGCCAAGATCCGGCAGATGTCCGGTGGTCAGCTCACCGCCCCGATCGTCTTCCGGGGGCCGCAGGGCGCCGCGCACCAGCTCGCCGCCCAGCACTCCCAGGTCTTCGAGGCCATGTACGCGCAGGTCCCCGGGCTCAAGGTCGCGGTGCCCGCGACGCCGCGGGACGCGAAGGGGCTCCTCAAGACCGCCATCCGGCTCGACGACCCGGTCGTCTTCATGGAGTCGGAGCTCCTCTACGGGTCGAAGGGCGAGGTGGAGGACGGCGAGGTCCTCGTCCCGTTCGGCGAGGCGGAGATCGTGCGCGAGGGGCGCGACGTGACGCTGGTCGCGTGGCAGAAGATGCGGTTCGTCGCGCTGGCCGCCGCGCAGGAGCTCGCGAAGGAGGGGATCGAGGCGGAGGTCATCGATCCCCGCACGCTCCGCCCGTTCGACCTCGACGCGGTCCTCGACTCGGTCTCGCGGACGCACCGGTGCGTCGTCGTCGAGGAGGGCTGGCCGTGGATGGGCAGCGGCGCCCAGGTCGCGGACTCCATCCAGCGCCACGCCTTCGACGACCTCGACGCGCCGGTCGCCCGCGTCACCGGGCGTGACGTGCCGATGCCCTACGCGAAGCCGCTCGAGAACGTGGTGCTCCCGTCGGCCGAGCGCGTGCGCCGCGCAGTCCACGAGGTCGCGTACCGCGCGTAGCCGGGGGGCCGGGCCATGGCGAAGCCGATCAAGATGCCGAAGCTCTCGGACCAGATGACCGAGGGCAAGGTCGCCGAGTGGCTGAAGAAGGAGGGCGACGAGGTCAAGGCGGGGGACGTCGTCGCCCAGGTCGAGACCGAGAAGGCGACCCTCGACGTGGAGGCGTTCGAGTCGGGCGTGCTCCTCGGCTTCACCGTGAAGGCCGGCGAGACCGTGGCGGTGGGCGAGCCCATCGCGTGGCTCGGGGCGCGCGGCGAGGCCATGCCCGCCGCGGCGCCGGCGCCGGCGGAGGCGCCGAGGTCCGAGCCCGAGTCGCCGGGTGCGGGGGTGGGGAGCGAGTACTCCCGTGAGTCGGCGCAGCCCGCGCCGCCCACCGCCGCGAAGGGTCCGTCCGCGGCGAGGGAGGAGGTCGCGCGGGCCGCGCCCGCGCCGCAGGCTGCCGGGCCCCAGCCCGCCGCGCCACCGGCCGCCGGGGCGCAGCGGATCCCGGCGCCGCAGCGCGAGGAGGCGCCCCGGAGCGGCGCCCGCTCGGCGCCGGCCCTCGCCGCGGCCCGGACGGCCGGGGGGCGGGTGGTCGCGTCCCCCGCCGCGCGCAAGCGGGCGCGGGAGCGCGGCGTGGAGCTCGCGGACGTCGAGGGCTCCGGGCCGCGGGGCCGCGTCGTCCTCGCCGACGTCGAGCAGGCGCGGGCCCAACCGGATCGGCCGCAGGCCCGCCCGGCGGCAGCCGCTCGCGCCAACGGCGCGCCGGCCCCCGGCACGGTGCAGGCGCCCGCCGCGGCGCCCCCGGCCCGGCGGCGCAGGGCGCTCCCGCCGGTGGTCGAGCTCAGGGACGAGACCATCCCGCTCTCGCCGATGCGCAAGGCGATCGCCCGGAACCTCGCGGCGTCGAAGCCGGGCGCGCCGCACTTCTACCTCGAGGCGTCGGTCGACGCCCGCCGCCTCGTGGCGCTCCGCGCCGAGCTCGAGGAGCTCGAGCGCGGGCCGGTGTCGTTGAACGATCTCGTCGTGAAGGCGGTCGCCGAGGCGCTCTCGCGCCACCCCGAGGTGAACGCGGCCTGGGGCGCCGACGCCATCGTCCGCCGCGGATCGGTGGACGTCGGCGTTGCGGTGGCGCTCGAGGACGGGCTCGTGACGCCGGTCGTGCGGAACGCGGACGGGAAGGACGTGTTCGAGATCGCGGCGGAGATCCGCGACCTCGCCGGCCGGGCCCGGGAGAAGCGGCTCCGGCCCGAGGAGTACCAGGGCGCCACGTTCACGATCTCGAACCTCGGCATGTTCGGGGTGGAGGCGTTCTACGCCGTGATCAACCCGCCCGAGGCCGCGATCCTGGCGGTGGGCGTCGTCCAGAAGGTGCCGTGGGTGGACGAGGCGAGCGGCGCCCTCGTCGCCATGGAGCGGATGCGCCTGGGGCTCTCCTGCGATCACCGGGTGGTGGACGGCGCGACCGGTGCGCGGTTCCTCCAGACCCTGCGGCTCGTGCTCGAATCCCCCGTCCGGCTCGTCGTCGGCTGATACGCTGGCGAGACCATGGCGAGGCCTTCGAGGCGGAGCGGAGCGAGGACCCGGGTCGAGAAGGACACGATGGGCGAGGTGCGCGTGCCGGCGACCGCGCTCTGGGGCGCCCAGACCGCGCGGGCGGTCGAGAACTTCCCGATCTCCGGGCTGCGGGCCCACCCCGCCTTCGTCGACGCGACGGTGCGGATCAAGCTCGCCGCGGCCCGGGTGAACGCCCGGCTCGGGCTCCTCCCGCGCAAGAAGGCGCGCGCCATCGAGGCCGCTGCCCGGGAGGTGCTCGCCGGGAGGTGGCGCGACCAGTTCGTCGTCGACGTCTACCAGGCCGGCGCCGGCACCTCGCACCACATGAACGTGAACGAGGTGCTCGCGAACCGCGCCACCGAGCTCCTCGGCGGCCGCCGCGGCGCCGAGCGGCTGGTCGACCCGAACGACGACGTGAACATGGCGCAGTCCACGAACGACGTCGTCCCCACCGCGATCCGGCTCGCCGCGCTCGAGCTCGCTCCCGGGGTGATCGAGGCGCTCTCGTCGCTGGCACGGACCTTCGAGGGGAAGGCGCGCCGCTGGGAACGGATCGTGAAGTCCGGCCGGACGCACCTCATGGACGCGACGCCGATCCGGCTCGGCCAGGAGGTGTCGGGCTGGGCCGCCGCGCTCGGGGCGGCGGCGGGGCGGGTGCGCGACGCGCTGCCCGAGCTGTCGCTCCTCGGGATCGGGGGCACCGCGGTCGGCACCGGGCTGAACGCCCACCCTCGCTACCGCCCCCTGGTCGTGCGCGAGCTGGAGGCGCTCACCGGCATCCCGCTCACGCCCGCGCCGAACCCCTTCTACGCCATGCAGTCCCTGGCGCCCTTCGTCGCGCTCTCGGGCGCGCTCCGGACGGCGGCCCTGGAGCTCCTCCGGATCGGCGGCGACGTGCGGCTCCTCGGCAGCGGCCCGAACACCGGGCTCGGCGAGCTGCGCCTGCCGCCCGTGCAGCCCGGGTCGTCGATCATGCCGGGGAAGGTGAACCCGTCGATGGCCGAGATGCTCGCCATGGTGTCGTACCAGGTGGTCGCCCTCGACGGGGCGGTCGCCTGGGCGGCGACCGGCGGGCAGCTCGAGCTCAACGTGATGATGCCGCTCGTCGCCTTCGACCTCTGCCACGCCCTCGACGATCCTCGCCGCCGCGGTCGCCGCCTTCGACCGGCGCTGCGCGCGCGGCCTGGAGGCCGATCCCGCGCGCGCCCGCCACTTCGCCGAGCGGACCGTGAGCCTCGCGACCGCGCTCGCGCCGCGGCTCGGCTACGCGCGCGCCGCCGAGATCGTGAAGGCGTCCGTCGCGACGGGGCGGTCCATCGTGGACCTGGCGGCCGAGCTCGGGGGGCTCTCGCCGGCGGAGGCGCGGCGGCTGCTCGATCCCGCGAAGCTCACCGCGCCCGGGCGCGCCTGAGGAGAATCGCTGCCCCAGGGTATGATGCGCCGCGTGGCGGCGAGGCTCGGCGAGATCCTGGTGAAGCAGGGGGCGTGCTCGGAGGACGCGGTCCGGGACGCCCTCAAGAACCAGATCATCTTCGGCGGGCGGCTCGGGACGAACCTCCTCGAGATCGAGGCCGTGACCGAGGAGGCGCTCGCCCGGGCGCTCGGGAAGCAGCACGGGCTGCCCTGCCTGCACGGGCCGCAGCAGCTCGACCCCGCCGCGGTGGCGCTCCTCACCCCGGAGATTGCCGACCGGTACGACGCGGTCCCGTTCCTGCTCCAGGACCGCCGCCTCGCCCTGCTCGTCGTGGATCCCCGGAACCTCGCGATGCTCGACGAGGTCGCGTTCGCCACCGGGAAGGCGGTCCACCCCGTCGTCGCGCCCGAGGCGCGGGTCTGGTCTCTCCTCAAGGAGACCTACGCCGTCGATCGCCACCTGCGCGGCATCGACGTGGAGTTCGGCCACATGAGGGGGAAGGTGGCGGGCGCCCGCGCCGTCCCCGAGGCCGCGCCGGCCCAGGTCCAGTCGGTCGCTGGGGACCTGATGGACGAGGGCGAGTTCTCCGCGCTGTACGAGTCGCAGCCCCAGGGAGGCCTCCCCGGCCCGCGGCGCCGCCGCCGGCCGCGCCGGGTGCTCGCGCCGCGCCGCGGGAGTCGCCGGCGTCGCCTGCCGTCGCGCCGCGCCCGCCCGCCGCGGTGCCGCCCGCCGCGCCGCGCGCGGCCCCGCCTCCCGCGGCCGCGCGCCCCGCGGCGCCGCCTCCCGGTCCGCGGCCTGCGCCGCCCGCCGCCCCGCCGCCCGGCGACATCGTCGAGCTCACCGATCTCCTCATCGAGCCCGAACCCTGGCACGTGCCCGCGCCGGCGCGGCCCGTCGCGCCCGAGATCGCGGCGGAGGTGCTCGCGGCGCTGTCCCGGGCGCCGGGGCACGCGCCCCCCGCCCGGCTCGAGACGCCCCGGAGGCCCGAGCCGGAGCCGTCGCCGCTCTCCTTCGCGGAGGCGGTCCGGCTCCTCGAGGGCGTGAACGAGCGCGACGCCATCGCGAAGACCGTGCTCCGGTACGCGCGCTCGAAGTTCGGGCGCGCGGTGCTGCTCACGGTGCACCGCGGCGGGGCCCACGGCTGGGCGGGGCTCGGCGAGAAGCTCGGCCCGGAGGCGGTGCGCCACATGCACCTCGCCCTCGGGCTGCCCGGGATCCTCGACACGGTCGTGAAGACCCAGGCCCACTTCCTCGGCCCGCTCCCGAAGACCGAGTCGAACATCCGGCTGCTCAAGGCGCTCGGCGGCGGCGTCCCCGGGAACGCCCTCGTCATGCCGATCCTCGCCCGCGGCCGCGTCGTGAACCTGTTCTACGCGGACAACGGGAAGGGCGGGACCGTGGACTCCGGCGGACGTCGGCGAGCTGCTCATCCTCGCGACGCGGATCGCGAAGAGCTACGACACGCTCCTCGAGCGGGTGAGGTGAGCCTGCGGTGAGGCGCGTCGCGCCGCGGCGGCCGACGTCGTCGAGGTCAGGTCCAGGCGAGCGCGGGGCGTGGTAAACACCCTCCGTGGCCGCGACCCTTCGCTACTTCATGCTCCCGGATGACGAGCGCGCGCTGTTCCGCCATCTCGCCCGGCGCGAGCTCACCCTGTACCCCGAGCTCATCCCGCCGGGGCACGTGCCGCTCAAGGTCGACGCCCCGGCGGTGGACCACCTCGAGACCCCCTCCTGGTACATCGCCGCGGAGCGGATCGGGCCGGTGATCGTCCACCCGATCAAGCGGGGACCGGACAAGGGGATGCTCGAGATCGAGGAGGTCCCGTCGCCCGTGTTCCACTACGAGCGGTCGGTCCGGAACGACAAGGACGAGCTGGTGGCCGGCCGGATCTGGGCGGAGCTCGACGTCACCGACGACGCCGATGACCGGCACGGAAAGCCCCGCGCCCTCAGGTACCTCTTCCAGGAGATCCACGACCAGTTCCGGAAGAACTGGCGGCGGAGCGACCCGAAGGGCTTCTGGGTGGGCCCCTTCGCGGCGGCTGCCTGGAAGCGGGGCGAGCTCGTCCTGCGCGAGGCCGGTCACAAGGGTCGCGAGTACGGGGTGTGGAGGTAACCCCCTCCACCCCGCGACCGTTGACGCCGCCGCCCGGTCCCGGTACATGGTGCCGCTTGACCGTGAGGCCCGTCCCTCGCTATAAGGCCGCGCTTGCCGTGGTTTTTCTCTCGCTGCCCGGGCTCGCCCTGGCCGCGGAGAAGGCGGGAGCGATCCTCCCCGACGACTCGGTGAAGATCGGGGAGAATCGGTTCCGCAGCCCGAGGACTTACGAGGAGACGGTGAAGTTCTACCGCGGCGTGTACGGGCCGCGGTACACCAGGCGGCCGATCGCCGACACGCCCGCCGTGAAGGCGGTGCACATCGAGAACCCGGACGCGAAGCCGGGGCAGTGGGAAGGGCTGAACGTTTACGAGCTGAAGAACGAGGCGCGCATCTTCGTGCTCGTGAAGCGGAAATGAGACCTTGGGGGATCGTCTAACGGCAGGACGCCAGACTCTGGATCTGGCTATCTAGGTTCGAATCCTAGTCCCCCAGCCAAACGATGAAGCGACGGGCGTTGACTGCCGCAGCGCCCGCAGGTAGGAAAGCGAAGGTTCGTGGCCCGTTAGTCTAGCGGTCAGGACGTCGGCCTCTCACGCCGAAAACATGGGTTCAAATCCCGTACGGGTCACCATCTGTGCCCCGCCTCCGTCGTCCCGGAGGCGGGGTTTTTTCTTTCCGCGCTAGGATCGGCCCGTGCGCCGCCGGCCCACCGGTCTCGTCCTCGTCCTCGCCCTCGTCGCGAGCTGCACCCGCAGCGGCGGGTCGGCCCGGCCGCGCGAGCTCGGCCACCCCGAGGCCATCGCGGCCCGCCTCGTCGATCCGGTCCGGTTCGCGGTGGTGGGGGACTACGGGACGGGCGGAGCGGCCGAGGGCGAGGTGGCGAGGCTCGTGAAGAGCTGGCGCCCCCGGTTCGTGGCGACGACCGGCGACAACAACTACCCCGCCGGCGCCGCGGACACGATCGACGACCACGTCGGCCGGTTCTGGTCCGGGTTCATCGCGCCATATCGGGGGAGGTTCGGCCCGGGCGCGGCGACGAACGCCTTCTTCCCGGTCCTCGGGAACCACGACTGGGAGACACCCGGCGCGGTCCCGTTCCTCGAGTACTTCGAGCTCCCCGGCAACGAGCGCTACTACGAGGTGGTCGAGGGCCCCGTCCACCTCTTCGCCGTCGACAGCGACCGGCGCGAGCCGGACGGCGCAGATCCCGGATCGGCGCAGGCGCGCTGGCTGTGCGCGCGGCTCCGCGCGTCGACCGCGCGCTGGAAGCTCGTCTTCCTCCACCACGCGCCCTGGTCCTCGGGCCGGCACGGCTCGACGGCGCGGATGCAGTGGACCTTCGCCGCCTGCGGCGCGAGCGCCGTCTTCGCCGGCCACGATCACCTCTACGAGCGGATCGCCCGGGACGGGATCGTCTACTTCGTGAACGGCGCGGGCGGGGCCGACCTGTACGGCTTCCGGTCCTCGCCGGTGGAGGGCAGCCGGGTGCGGTTCAACGCCGATCATGGCGCGCAGCTCGTCGACGCGGACGCCCGCACGCTGCTCGTGCGGTTCTTCACCCGCGGCGGCGAGCTGGTGGACTGGGTGGCGCTGGGGGACGGCGCGAGCGAGCCGCCGCCGTAGGCGGCCGGCTGCCGCCGGGCGGCGCCTCAGCGCGTCAGCTTCAGGAACGTGAGCGTGTCCCGGATGATCCCGATGACCACCGAGACGAACACGGCGCCGAAGAGGAACACGCCGAACACGATCACGGAGAGGTAATCCGCCGGCAGGCCGAAGTGGACGGCGAGCGGGGAGAGCAGGTACCCGACGAAGAACACGGCGATGAGGCCGGTGAGCAGGCTCCACTTCGCTCCCACCTCGCCGCCGACGATGGACCGGCGGAGCCGGATCGCCTGCACGACGTTCACGGCCATCACCAGGATCGCGAGCGCCGCCACGCCGTAAGCCACGAGCTTCATGTCCCCCCCAGGGGCGGCCTCAGCCGCCGAGGATTTCCATCATCCGGCGCGCGATCTCGCTCGCCTTCTTCTTGCTGATGAAGAGCTTCGTGAGCTTCTCGATGTCGTCGGCGGCGCGCCGGAGGTCCTTCGGCTTCTCCCCGGCGACGGCCAGGATCTCGAGCGCCTGCGGCGCGTGCGTCCCGAGCTCGGACTGCACGACCGCGCGGAGCCGATCCAGCGTCGAGGGCGGCGGCGGCGCGGCGGGCGGGACCGGGGGCGGGGCGCTCGCGGCGGGGAGCTCGCCGGTCAGGCGGGCCCCCGCCGGCGTCCGGAGCCTGCGGACGACCTGCGTGAGGGACATCGACAGGAGCTGCGGATTCGCCTGCGTCGTGCAGAGGACGAGGAGCCAGGTGTCCTCGACGGAGCGGACCATCACGGTCCCGTCGCCGTACCGGAGATCGAGGGTGCCGCCCTCGCCGGCCACCCACTCCTGGAAGTACGAGTCGGCGGCGAGCTGCTTCGCGAGCCGGTCGAGCCCGCCCGGATCGAACACCGGCGGGAACTGGGAGGCGACGATGTCGCCGCCGGCGCCGAAGAGCAGGCTGCCGACCACCCCGGGGATCCCGGAGAGCTGCTGGAGCGACGCGTCCTGGTTGTGGAGGGGCATCGGCTACCTCGGGGCGGGCCGCGTGAGGAGCGCGCGGACCTGCGCGACCACCTGATCGACCGCGGCTCCCGGGGCGACCGCGACGCACAGGTACTGCGCCGTCGAGTGGACGACGACGAGCGACTCCTTCGCGCTCCGGAGCGACGCGATGGAGAGGCCGTGGAGCCCGAAGGCGTCCGCGACCGCGGCCGCGGGGTTGAGCGCGAGGTAGAGCGCCTTGGCGGCGAGCTCCTCCGACGCCGGGGCGGGGTCGTTCAGCGGGCGTCCGTCGGCGCCGAACCGGACGGCGCGGACGACGCCCGGGATCGCCCGGATCTGGTCGAGCACGCTCCGGGCGGCCGTGCCGGGGACCGGGGCGGGGATCGGGGCGGGGGGCCGCGGCGCCGCCGCGGGAGCCGGGACCGCCGGCGCGACCGCCACCGGGCCGGTGCGCTTGCGCTCGTCGATCACCCGGTGTGCGTCGAGGAGGAGGTGGCTCACGCTCTTCTCGATGGTCCGCGCGAGCGTGGCGGTGTTCGGGAAGAGCTCGAAGCTGCCCTGCGACCAGCCGATGATCGTCGTGATCGCCGCCTCGCCGACGACGTCGCCGGCCTCCGCGTGGACGATGGCGCCGTCGACGAAGTAGATGCGGCCGGAGGTGCCGAGGGCCGTCACCGTGATGAGGCCCGAGAAGCCGTTCAGCGACCAGACCTGGAGGAGGTCGACGAGGGGAAGGCTGTCGACCGCGCCCTGGAAGCCCGACGGCGTCGGCGGCGCGGACTCCTGGCCTGCCGCTGCGGCGGCCCCGATCTTGGGCTCCATCTCCTCCACCCCTGGTCCTTTCGAAGCGCCCGGACAATCGAGCGCTCACGGGACGATAGAACGGAAACACGGGGGCGTCATGTCCACGGTTCCGGGGAGGAGCGGCCGCCCGCCGCCGCCTGCGCGCATTCTGCCGCACCCGGACGAGTGGTCCTGGCGCGCCGCCGCGTGCTCGCGCACCTCCGAGCGGGGCGCCGGCCAGGCCGCTCCCGAGCTCCGCTCTTCGGAACACGGCCGCGGCGTGGCGCGCGTCCGGGCGAGCCGTCCCGGAGTGCCGGGCCGGCCGGGCGCGGACGCGACGCGCGCACAGGTTCGTTCCATGGATCTCGGATTCGTCGGGCTCGGAGCGATGGGGCAGGGCATGGCGCGCGTCCTCCTGCGGGCGGGACACCGCCTCACGGTGTGGAACCGGACCCGGGAGCGGACCGATCCGCTCGCCGCCGAGGGCGCAGCGGTCGCCGCGACGCCCGCGGAGGCGGCCCGCTCCGGGATCGTCCTCTCGATGCTCGCCGACGACCGGGCGGTGGAGGAGGTGTCTTCTGGACCGGACGGCCTCCTCGCCGGCCTGCCCGTCGGCGGCGTGCACGTCTCGATGAGCACCATCGGCCCGGACACCGCCGAGACGCTCTGGGGCCGCCACCGGGAGACGGGCCGCGGGTTCGTGTCGGCCCCCGTGTTCGGACGGCCGAACGCCGCCGCGGCGGCGAAGCTCGCCGTCGTGGTGGCGGGCCCGAAGGAGGTGGTGGCCCGGGTGACGCCGCTCCTCCGGGCGCTCGGGCCGCACGTCTTCGTCCTCGGCGAGGCGCCCCCGTCGGCGAACCTCGTGAAGCTCGCCGGGAACTTCCTCGTCACCGCGGTGATCGAGGCGCTCGCCGAGGCGATGGCGGTGGTCGGGAAGGCGGGGATCGACCGGGCTCGTTTCCTCGACGTGCTCGTGGACAGCCTCTTCGACGCGCCCGTTTACCGGACGTACGGGAAGCTCCTCCTCGACGAGCGGTTCTCTCCCCCGGCTTCGCGCTCCCGCTCGGCCTCAAGGACAACCGGCTCCTGCTCCGGGCGGGCGAGGCGCTGGCGGTGCCGCTGCCGCTCGCCAGCCTCGTGCGCGACCGGATGCTCGCGGCCATCGCCACCGGCCACTCCCGCGAGGACTGGTCGGCGTTCGCCCGGCTGGTGCGCGAGGAGGCGGGGCTCGGGCCGGCGTCCGCTCACGGGCCGGCGTGATCCGCGGGAACCCCCTCGGTTCGGCCGCCGAGGCGCCGTGCCCGCGGGCGCCCTCGCGGCGCTCGGCGTGGCCCTGCTATCCTCCGCGCGCGGAGGCGCGGCGATGCGGCGGATCGAGCGGGTGGTCCTGTGCGGGGCGGGGGCGGTGGGAGCGCTGTACGTCCCGCTGCTGCACGATCTCGACCCCGGCATGCTCCGGGTCCTCGCGGGGGGCGAGCGCCGGGAGCGCCTCCGCTCCGAGGGCTTGACCGTCAACGGCCGGCGCGTCGACGTCGACGTGGTCGCGCCCGGCGAGGTCGCCGCGCCCGCCGACCTCCTCCTCGTCGCGGTGAAGCAGCACCACCTGGCGTCGAGCCTCGAGGAGGCCCGCGGTGTCGTCGGCCCGGAAACCATCATCCTCTCGCTCCTGAACGGGATCACGAGCGAGGAGCTCCTCGGGGGCGCGTTCGGCCACGAGAAGGTGCTGCCCGCCTTCGTCCTCGGGACGGACAGCGTCCGGGAGGGGACCCACTCCCGCCACTCGTCGATGGGGCGCGTCTTCTTCGGTGCGCGCTCGAACGACCCGGCGGACCCGCGCGTCGCGGCGGTGCGGGACCTCTTCGACCGCGCCCGCATCCCTTACGAGATCCCGGCCGACATCCTCCGGGAGCAGTGGTTCAAGTTCATGCTGAACGTCGGCGTGAACCAGGTGTCGGCGCTCCTGCGCGCGACCTACGGCGCCTTCGCGACGGTGCCCGAGGCGCGCGAGCTCACTCGCGCCGCGGCGATGGAGGTGGTGGCGATCTCCGCGAGGGAGGGGGTCGCGCTCTCGGCGGCGGACGTGGACCGGGTCTTCCCGATCCTCGCGGCCCTCGCGCCGGGAGGGAAGACGTCGATGCTCCAGGACGTCGAGGCGGGCCGGAAGACCGAGGTGGAGATCTTCTCCGGCGCGGTGGTCGAGCTCGGTCGGAGGCACGGGGTCCCGACCCCGGTGAACGAGGTCCTCGGCAAGCTCCTCGTGGGCCTGGAGCGGCTCGCCGGCGTCGCCGCCGGGGCCTGACCGCGTCAGCGGTCGGCGGGGTCCCCCGGCCCGAGGGCGGCCTCCGCCTCGGCGCGCTCCCGCGGATCGGCCCCCTCCGGCCAGACCGGCCAGGGGACGACGCCGTCCTGGAAGGTGACCTTTCCGACGAGGACGCAGCCGCGCATGCCGGGGCGGCAGTACGCCCCCGCCACCTTGCGGCAGAGGTCGTCGACCTGGTGCGGGCACGACCAGGAGCTCACGGGGCGAAGCCTAGCGGGATCGGCGCACCCGTTCCAACCATCGCTTCTCTTCCTCCGCTCCTCTCCCCCCGCATCGCGGGGGGAGAGGCAGGGAGAGGGGGGAGGAGCGAAAGCCTGCGCTCACCTGGCGGCGGTCTCGACGCGGCGATACCCGATCCGGATCGCGCCCCAGTGCTTGCCCTGGACGAAGAGCGGCACCGACAGGTCCGCCATCGTCTCGCCGGTGTCGCGCTGGTAGATCTGGATGAGGAACGGCGCGGTGCTCTGGGCGGCGGCGAGGCCGGTCTTGTCGTTGAAGATCCGCTTCGTTCGGTTGTTCACGAGGTCGCTCGCGAGGTTCCCCGTGAGCGGCATCGAGTACCGCTTGTTGTGCGTGGGCAGGTACCCGTTCTTGTCGACCGTCACCGTGTAGACGATGACGTTGGGCTGCCGGTTGTAGACGGACTCCTGGATCTCCACGAAGCCGCCCGGGCCCTCGCGGTCGGAGAGCCGGTCGTAGTCGGTCGTGAACTTGGGCGGGTCGGTCTTCTCGACGGGGTAGTAGAGGAAGCTGAAGAGCCGCTCGGGGGTGACCTCCTTCGCGGCGAGCCAGCGCTCGAGGGTCTCGGTCGTGCGCCGGGCGAACTCGGTCCCGAGCGCGAGCATCTCGCGCTCCTGCGAGGTGAGCGCGTCCACCGACGTCGCGCCGCCGACCTTCACGGTCTGGGCGCGGGCCGGGGAGGGGGCGACGCCGGCGAGGAGCAGGGCGACTGCGACGGTGCAGGTGAGGTTGGGGATCATGGCGTCCTCCTAGTGACCGAGCCGCTGCATGGCCGCCTTCATGCTCACGCGGAGGCGGTCGATGGTCTTGGTGAGCCGGCCAATCTCGTCCTCGCTCTCGGGCTTGATGGGCGTGTCGAGCGCCTCGCCGAGGCTGATCTGCGTGGCCGCGTCGGTGAGGGCCGAGACCGGGCGCATGGCGATCTGGAGGAGGAGGAAGATCGCGCCGACGGAGACGATCGTGAAGATGCCGAAGATGCCGGCCAGGATGAGGAGGAGGGTCCGCTGCTGGGCCTCGATCCGCTCCATCGACACGGCGACCCGGAAGCCGCCCCAGTGCTTGCCCTTCACGAGGATGGGCGAGGACACGTCCCACATCGTCTCGCCGGTGTCGCGCTTGTAGACCTGCACGAGCGCGGGGTCCTTGTTCTTCGCGGCGGCGAGGCCGACCGGGTCCGCGAAGATCCGCTTGGTCCGGTTGCCGGCGAGGTCCTTCAGGGCGTCGCCGGTCACCGCCTTCTGGAACCGCGAGTTGTGGGTGGGGAGGTAGCCGTTCTCGTCCACCCCGACGGCGAAGACGAAGTCCTCGTGCTCGAGGAACTTGTCCTGGAAGACCAGCACCGCCTTGTCGGTCAGGGCGTCGAAGCGGGTGTGGTACTTCGGCTTGTCCTTGAAGTCGTAGCCCTTGATCTCGACGTAGTTCCGGTCGAACACGTCGGCGACCGTGGCGAGCCCGCTGTCGATGGCATTGTCGAAGAAGTCGCCGTACTGCCGCGCGCCGATGGCGGTGGCGACCTTCGCCTTCTCCAGGGTCAGCTCCTCCAGCTGCCGCGTCTGGGCCGTCACGATGATGACGGCGGCTGCGGCGGTGAGGGCGACGACGAGGATCGCGAGCTTCAGCGCGATCTTGAGGCCGAGGCTCCGTCGGACCGTCGAAACGAGGGACATCGGTGCACCTCCGTCCGTGCTGCGGGGTTCGTGAAGCGGCGGGCCGGGTCGGCCCTACTTCGAGAGCACCTTCAGGAACTTCGCGCGATCGTCCGCGTCCTCGATCTGCGCCGCGAGGTCGTCGACGAGCGGCTTCGACTGCGCCATGGCGAAGGGCCCGTCCGGCGTGACCCGCCGCACCCCCTCCTCCACGTAGACCTTCGCGATCGGCCCGACGTACTGCGCGAGCTCCTTCGCGCACCGGCCGAGGAACGCCCCCGAGGCGGGATCCGCCACCGCGACCCGCGACAGGCCGACGCTCGAGATCTTCGACCAGCTGAGGCCCGAGTTGGCGAGGTTCGGGCGCGAGTCGGCCGGGGACGGCTGGCTGCCGCCCGGGCCGGACCGGGCCGACGCCGCGGCGGAGCTGCCGAGCCCCACCGCCGACGACGACGACGGCCCGCCCTCGAGGTGGCGCTTCAGCTTGCCGGCCGCGACGCGCAGCGCCACGGTCGCGAACGAGGAGTTGAGCGACCCGTCGGCGACGACGGCGAGGACGTGGTTCTGGTCCCCGGCGACGACGCGGCGGAGGACGATCTTGCCGTCGGCGTACTGCGCCGTGACGGTCTCCCAGTCGTCCTGCTGGAGCTGGACCGCGTCGAGCGCCTTGGCGAGCACGCCGCTGACGTGCGCGCAGAGCGCCTGGTCGTAGACCGCGTGACCGCGGTGGCCGACGAGCTGCCCGGCCGAGTCGAACACCAGCGCGGCGGTGACGCCGCCGAGGTCCATGAGCGACTGCAGGATCGCGTCCATCGCTAGCCTCCCTTCCCGACCGACGCCTCGAAGGCCCGCTCCACCGCGGCGAGCGCGGAGGGGGGCTCCACGCGGGCGGTCACCAGGGCCGCGCCCGCCGCGACCACGACGAACGCGCGCTTCTCTCCCGCCACCGCCACGCGGCGCAGGCCCCCGAGCCCGAGCTCCTCGCCCGCCTGGGCGAGGGAGGTCGTCACGAAGGCCGCCACGGACGCGACCGTCTCCCCGTCCTGCTCGCGGATCGCGTCGTAGAAGCCGCCGGCGGCGTCCCCCAGGACGGCGCTCGCGACGTTCGGGATCCTCGCTACAGATGCCAGGTCAGCCATGCCGAGCTCCCTCGTGGGTGGGGTCCATGTCTCACTCGCTCCGGCCCGCAGCGCGGGGCCACGGCGGCATGCCGGCACCGCGGCGGCATGCGTCGATGACGTCGGCCACCTCGGGGGGCGGCCAGTGGGTGGGGCGCCGCGGCAGCTCGGGCGGCGCGCGGGTCGCCCAGCGCTCCTGGTCGGAGGCGGCCCACGCGTCCCAGGCGCCGACGACGCGGCGCCGCTCCGCCGCGGCGAGGACGAGCATGTTCTCGCAGAGGTGGTCGATCCGGTCGAGCGCCCCCTCGGACCGGAGCGCGACGAGCAGCACCGCGTCGCGGGAGAGGACGAGGGGCGGCGAGCGCGGGGCGAGGGACGCGTCGATCCACCCGCGCACGTACGACGCGATGTCGTCGCGCTCGAGGGCGGGGAGCTGCAGCTCCGGGACGCGTGCGTCGCCGGGGGTGACGCGGCAGCGCTCGAGCGTCGCGGCGAGTCCCGGGGCGCCGGAGAGCACGAGCTGGAACGCGCCGGACGCCCGGGCCGCCTCGACGACGCGGGCGAGCCCGGCGGTGGAGGGGTGCGGCACCACCACTCCGGCGAGGACGACGACCGGCACGCGGTTGCGGTGCTGCCGCTCCTCGGAGAGCCGCTCGACGAGCGCGTCGAGGCAGGCCTCCTCCGAGGGCTCCTCGACGACGGTCCCCGCGGTCCGGCAGAGGTTCTGGAGCAGGGCGCGGTCCGCCGCGGCCGGCGAGACGCCGAGGAACAGGGCGAGCCGGTCGTGGCCGAGGGCGTCCGTCACCCGCCGCGAGAGCGCGGCGTGGCCCTGCGCCGGGGCGCCGGTCAGGGCGACGACGGGAGCGCTCGCCGCGTCGAGGAGCTCGAGGAGGCGGTTCCGGGAGGAGGCGAGGGGCTCCCAGTCCTCCTCGAGAACGCGCGGGGCGGCGTCGTAGAAGGGCCGCCGCGCGAAGCCGAGGCGCCGGAGCACCTGGGGCGCCGGGGGAGGCGGGCCGCGCCGGTCCTCCGGCGGGGGCGGCAGCGGGTGGGCGAGATCGGCGAGCGCGGCGCCGCCGGGGGTCGCGTCCGCGCCCTGCGGATGCGCGAGGGGCGTGCCGGCGGCGAGGTCCTGCAGGACGCGCCGCGCCTCCCACAGGAGCACCATCGCCGAGCCCTGCCGGTCCTTCGGGTCCTTCGCGAGGGCGCGGGCGATGAGCGCCGCGCACGACGGCGGGAGCGCCGCCACGAGCCGCCGGGGATCGGGGATGGGGGCGCGCAGGTGCGCCTGCTCCACGGCGGCGACGTCGCCGCCGGGGTAGGGCGGCTTCCCGGTGAGCAGGTGGAAGTACGTCGCGCCGAGGGAGTAGACGTCCGAGGCGGCGGTCGCGGCGCCGCCGGTCCAGATCTCCGGGGCGGTGTAGTACGGCGTCCCCACGCGGACATGGGCGTTGCCCGCCGAGAGCTCCGCGGTCCCGAGCGCCATGCCGAAGTCGCCGAGCTTCGTCACGCCGCCGGCGCCCACGAGGAGGTTCGCCGGCTTCACGTCGCGGTGGATGATCCCGGAGCGGTGCGCCGCGTGGAGGGCGGCGGCCGCCTGCAGGACGATGTCGGTCGCGACCTCCGGGGCGACCGGCCCGTCCCGCACCATCGTCTCGGCGGACTGGCCGACCACGTACTCCATCGCGATGTAGCAGTGGTCGTCCTGCCGCGCGGCGCCGTAGATTTGGACCACCCTCGGGTGGTTGATGCGCGCGACGAGGCGGGCCTCGGCGAGGAACCAGCGCACCGGGTCGTGGCCCTGCGCCTCCGCCGCCTTCCAGGAGAGGAGCTTGATGGCGGTCGGGCGCAGGAGCGCCTCGTCCTTCGCGAGGTAGACGACGCCCATCCGGCCGCGCCCGATGAGCCGCTCGAGCCGGTAGTTCCCGAGCTTGAGGCCCGACAGCTTGGTCAGGTCCTTGCCGTCGACGGGGCGGGACGAGGTGGGCATGGCGCGGGCCGGCTCGCCGGAGGGCTAGCCCGGCGGCGCGGGGGCGGCCCCGCGCGCGTCCTCGTCGTGCTGCCGGAACACGTCGAGGAGCACCGCCTGCGGGTCGACGGCGATCTCCAGGCGCGCGACCGCGGGATCGCCGTCCTCCTCGCGGTTGAAGGCGAACTCGCCGTCGGTCCACTGCACCAGCTCGCTGACGGTCGTCCAGACCTGGTGCTCGAGCGCCGCCTGCACCGTCGCCGCCTCGGCGTGCCCGCCCCGCACGATCCGCTCGGCGAGCACGTCGTCGGGCTGCTCGGTGCCGCCGGCGGGGGCGAGCCCGAGCAGCGCCTCGGCGGAGAGGTGGTTCGCGCGCAGGAGCGACTCGGCGAGCCCGGGGGTGCCGGGCGAGGCGCCGCCCGAGATCCGCCCGTCGCGGAACCGGAGCGCGCCGATCCCGCCGGACCCGGAGCAGACGAGCAGGCCGGTGCGCCGTCCCGAGCGGAGGAACTCGAGCAGGTCGGGGACGGCGAAGCTGGAGAGCTGGCCCGAGAAGACCGCATCGGCCGGCGCGCCGGCGGCGGCGCGGGGCAGGATCTGCGAGACCGCCGGCGCGGGGGGCGGGGCGCCCGTCGTCGCCTGGGGCGGCGTCGCCGCGCCGGCGACCACGGCCCGCGCGGGCGCGGCGGCCTTGCCGGCGTTCGCGACGCACCCGAGCCCGAGCATCACCGACGCGCGGTCGGCGGCGGAGAGGGGCTGGGAGAGCAGCGCGCGGAACATCCCGCCCGCGTCGTCGTACTTGCCGACCCGCAGCAGCATCCAGGCGAGGGCCTCGCGCGCCTGCGGGAAGCCCGGGGCGGCCGCCGCGATCCGCGCGAGGGCGCGGAGGGACCGCTGGCTCGGCGCGGCGTCGTGCTCGCGCAGGTACTCGTTCGCGTCGGGGCGCGTGACCGCGCCCTCGCGGATCGCCGCGACGAGCGCGCGGACCTTCTCCGCCGCCTGGGTCCGGACCCCGGCGACGAGCCCCTCGGCGGCGTCCACCTCGTCGCGCAGGAGCGCGAGGCGCGCGAGGAGGACCGGCGGCTCGTCGGAGCCGGGGAGGTTCCCGGCCGCGTTCCGGGCCGCCTCGCTGGCGGCGCCGTAGCGCTCGAGGCCGGAGAGGATCCGGGCCTCGGTGAGCCAGGTCTGGCCGACGCCCCAGCCGTCCCCCGCCCGCTCGAACCGGGAGCGCGACTCCGCGAGCCAGGCGAGGGCGCGGGTCGCGTCGCTGTCGTGCGCGAGGACCTCCGCCGCCGTCCACTGGCTGAGCGCGCGCGCCTCGACGTCGAGCTGCCGCGCGAGGGTGAGGGCCGCCTGGACGTGGGCGCGCGCCACCGGGATCGCGCCGCTCCTCACGGCGGCGCGCGCGCTCCACTGCAGGGCGAGCCAGCGGATCGAGAGGTTCGGCTGCTCGTCGGCGGCGAGCTCCTTCAGGATCGACGCGCCGCCCAGGCCGTCTCCGGCCATCACGCTCCCGATCCCCTCGAGGAGGACCTGGACTCCCCGTTCGCAGTCCTCGCGCGAGAGCGGCTCGCACCCGGCGCGCGACGGGTTCCCCGACTCCGGGAGCTCGTACCGGAGCGCCGCGGCCTCGTTGAGCAGCCCGCGGCCGAGGGCGCGCCGGAGGGCTGCCCAGGGCTCGCGGACGCCGGCGGGGGGCGCCTCGGGCGAAGCCGGCCGCGCCGCCGCCGTCGCGGCGAGGCCGGTGAGCGTCTGCGCGGGGCGAGCGGGGAGCGCCTCCACGGGGGAGGCCGGAGCGGCGCGGGCGGGCGGCCGGGGCGAGGGAGGGGTCGCAGGGGCTGCGGCCGCGGCGGCGCGCAAAGGCGGCGGCAGGGCCTCGCCGCGCGTCCACGCCTTCACCGCCTTCTCGACCGCGCCCGCCATCCGAGATGGATCCACGTGCACGAGGAGCAGCCCATCGCCCCGGCGGCCGCCGACGACGGACGAGCGGGGGCCCTTGAGGTGCGCCACCGCGAGCGCTCCCAGCCCGGCGGCCGCGCCCGCGTCCGCGAGGGCGCGCAGCGCGACGGCGAGCGCCGCGGCGCCGTCCTCGCCTGCGCCCGGAAGTCCCGGGGTCGCCTCCACGAGCCGGCCCAGCGGGTCGACCGTCAGGGCGCCGCGAACCTCGGAGAGACCGTCGAGCTGGCTGGGAAGCGTCATGGACATCCGGGATGGTGCAAATGATGCGCCGAGCCGGAGAGTAAAAATCGGCAAACGGTGCGTCGGTTCGCCGCAATCGTAGAGAGCAGTTGGGTGGCGAGTCAACTCCGAGCGAAATCCGATACCGCCATCGTTGCGCGGGGATGGGGGCCAGTCAGGCCGCCGGAATGGAAACTCGCGGCGCCCCGCACCCCGCGTCCGGGTGGAATCCGCTCATCATGACGCGGTGCGTGGCGCGCAGGTCCGTAGCGACCCAGGGTCGCGACAATGTCCCAGAGGTGCGTTTCCAGCGAATGTCGCAGGCCGGCGTCTCCTCGGTCCGGTCTGGTACGCTCGGGGCCGTGCCGAAGGCCCGCGGTCCGCTCCGTCCGGTCCACGTCGCGCTGGTCCTCGTGCTCGTCGCGGCGGTGGCGGCGCTGCTCTGGCCGGGGCGCAGGCTCCGCGAGGACCCGGGGGACGTGCTCCGGGCGCTCCGGGCCTCCCGCGGCCCCGCCCTGCCCGCGCCGGAGCGGGTCGGCGCGACCCGCGCGACGGCGCCGGCGCGGTACGGCAAGGACACCCTCGCCGACGTGATCGACGGCGCCGCGGAGGCCTACCTCGCGAACGGGTTCACCGCGGCGGCGATGGCGGTCTACGCCTTCGGCGCGGAGGGCGCGGTCATCGAGATCGCGGCGGAGGCCCACCGGTTCGAGCGCGAGGAGGGAGCGCGGGCGCAGGCGGCGGCGGAGCGGCCGCGGCGTCCCGAGCCGGTGCCGGGCGTCGCCGGCGCGGTCTCCGACGGCGCCGTGCTGCTCGCCGTCGCCGGCCGCGATCTGCTGAAGCTCACCGTCGTCACGCCGGGCGGGGGCGGGGCGGACGCGCTCGCGGCGGTCGCCGCCGCGTGGAGGAAGGAGCAGGGGCCATGAGTGGAGACGGGAAGATCGGGAGGCGCGAGGCGGCGCTGCGCCTCTCCCAGGCCGCCCTCGCCGGCGTCGCGGTCGCGGGGGGCGGCGCCTTCTTCGCCGGGCGGGCCACCGCGCGCGCCGACGCTCCCGGGATCCCCGACTGGCGCGCCGCCGTGACCGGCGCCGCGGCCCGCGTCCACGCCGCCCGCGGCGACGATCCTGCGAGGAACGTCCGCCGGGTCCTCGCGGCGCTCGGCGGGATGGAGACGTTCGTGAAGCGCGGAGACGTCGTCCTGGTGAAGCCCAACGTCGGCTGGGACCGGCTCCCCGAGCAGGCGGCCAACACCGACCCGAAGGTCGTCGCCGAGATCGTGCGGGCGTGCCGCGCCGCCGGGGCGCGCAAGGTCGTCGTCGCGGACCTCTCCTGCAACGACCCGCAGCGCTGCTTCGCCCGCTCCGGGATCCGCGCCGCCGCCGAGGAGGCGGGCGCGGAGGTCCTCGACGCGCGGCAGCTCCGGATGACGGCCGTCGCCATCCCGGGCGCGGCGTCGGGGCTCGAGGTGCTCGAGCCGCTCCTCCAGGCGACTCGGGTGGTGAACGTGCCGGTGGCGAAGCACCACGGCCTCTCCCGCGCGACGATCGGGATGAAGAACTGGTTCGGCGTGCTCGGGAAGGGCCGGGCGCGGCTCCACCAGGACATCGACCGGTCGATCGCGGAGCTCGGCGCCGTGTTCCGGCCGACGCTCACCGTCGTCGACGCGACCCGGGTCCTCCTCGGGAACGGCCCGCAGGGCGGGAGCCTCGACGACGTCCGCGCCGTCGGGGCCGTCTGCGCCGGCGTCGATCCGGTCCTCTGCGACGTCTGGGGCGCCGCCCAGCTCGACGTGAAGCCGGCGGCGCTGCCGTACCTCGCCGAGGCGCAGCGCCGCGGGCTCGGCCAGATCGACCTCTCCCTCGTCCGGGAGCTCGGGAAGGGCTGACGTGAGCTGGACGCGGCTCATCCGGATCCTCTGGCAGGGGACGTCGCTGGTCCTGTTCCTCGGGCTGCTGGCGGCGCTCGCCCGGGGCTCGCCCCGGGCGCTCCCCGCGGGCCTGTTCCACGAGCTCGATCCGCTCTCCGCCGTCTCGCTCGCCCTCGCCGACGGGACCTTCCCCGTCGCGCTCCTCCCCGGCGTCGGGCTCCTCGTCCTCACGCTCGTGCTGGGCCGCTTCTTCTGCGGGTGGATCTGCCCGCTCGGCACGCTCCAGCAGCTCTCCTCCTGGCTCCTCACGCCGCGGTCGCGGCGCGAGTCGATGGAGCTGAACCGGCTCCGCCCCTGGCACGCCTGGAAGTACGTCCTGCTCGCCTTCCTCCTCGTCCTCGCGCTGCTCGGCTCGGCGCAGGCGGGGCTCCTCGACCCGCTGTCGCTCTCGGCGCGCGGGCTCGCGGCGGGCCTCTGGCCGGCGCTCCCCGGCGGGCGCGCGGTGCCGGGCGGCGTCCTCGCCGCGCTCCTGCTCCTCGCCGTGCTCCTCGCCTCCCGCTGGGTCCCCCGGTTCTTCTGCCGCGCGCTCTGCCCGCTCGGCGCGCTCCTCGGCGTGTTCGGGCGGTTCGCCCTGTTCCGGATCCGGCGAGGGAAGCCGGCCTGCACCGACTGCCGGGCGTGCACCTTCGCCTGCCAGGGCGGGGACGAGCCGCTCGGCACGCACCGCCCGGGCGAGTGCATGGTCTGCCTCGCCTGCCTCGACTCCTGCCCCGAGGGCGCGCTCTCCTTCGGCCTCGCCCTCGCGCAGCCGGAGCGCCCGGCCCGGCCGGACGTCGGGCGCCGCGCCCTCGTCGGCGGAGCGCTCCTCGGCGCCGTCTCCGCGCCGCTCCTGCGCGCCTCCGGCGGCGGTCGCGGCGACGGCCCACCCGCGCCTCGTCCGGCCGCCCGGCGCGGTCGCCGAGCCGCGCTTCCTCGACCGCTGCACGAAGTGCATGCTCTGCGGCGCCGCGTGCCCGACCGGCGCGATCCAGCCGGCCCTCGCCGTGGCGGGCGTCGAGGGGTTCTGGACCCCGGTGGTCGTGCCGCGGCGGGGCGGGTGCGAGTTCGCCTGCACGCGCTGCGGCGAGGTCTGCCCCACCGGCGCGATCCTCCCGCTCCCGGCGGCGCGGAAGACCGGCTACGACGGGAAGCCGCCGGTCCGCATCGGCACCGCCTTCGTGGACCGCGGCCGGTGCCTGCCCTGGGCGAACCAGATCCCCTGCATCGTCTGCGAGGAGATGTGCCCGACCGACCCGAAGGCGATCGTGCTGGTCCTCTCCGAGGAGCGGCGGCCCGATGGGACGCCGGTCGCGCTCAAGAAGCCGCAGGTCGAGCCGCTCCGCTGCGTCGGCTGCGGGATCTGCGAGAACCGGTGCCCGGTGGGCGAGGAGGCGGGGATCCGGATCTCGTCGGTCGGCGAGACGCGCGACCCGCTCAACCGGATGGTGCTGGGGAGTCTGAGAGGCTCGCGGCCGGCTACCGGAGCTTCTCCTCGAGCACCTTGCGCACGAGGGCCGCGTCGGCTGCGCCGCCGCTCGCCTTCATCGCCGCGCCGACGAGCACGCCGAAGAGCTTCTTCTCGCCGGCCCGGTACCGCTCGGCCTCCTTCGCGTGGGCCGCGAGGGCCTTCGTCACCGCGGCCTCGACCGCGCCGCGGTCCTCGACCTTCCCGAGGCCGAGGGCGGCGAGGCGGGCCTCCGGGTCGCCGCCCTTCGCCACGAGGTCGGCGAGGAGCGCCTTCGCCGCGGCCGGGGTCACCTTCCCGGCGTCGACGAGCGCGACGAACCGGCCGAACCCGGCGCCGCCGAGGGGGAGCGAGGCGAGCTCGCGGTCGCCGGCGAGGCCGGCGAGGTCGTTGAGGAGCCAGCGGGCGGCCGACGCGGGCTTCGCCTTCGCCGCGAGAGCGGCGTCGAAGTAGTCGGCGGTGACGCCGTCGCCGGTGAGGAGGTCCGCCTCCTCGGGAGTGAGGCCGCGCTCCTTCGTGTAGACGCGCGAACCGCCTCGCGAGGTCGGGGCTCGCCGCCCGGGCCTCGGCGCGGAACTCGGCGCGCGTCTTCCGCGGCGCGCGCCGGGCTCTCCGGCGCGGCCGGCTTCTTCTCGCGGCCCCGGCGCTCCTCGGCCTTCGCGGCCGCCCTCGCGCCCCAGGTGTCGCGGAGCGTGATGGTCCGGTTGAACACCGGCGCGCCCGGCCGGGACTCCACGGGATCGACGAAGAAGTAGCCCTGGCGGAGGAACTGCCAGCGGGAGCCGGGCTCGGCCTTCGCGAGCGCCGGCTCGACCCGGGCGCCCGTCGCGACGACGAGCGAGGCGGGGTTGAGGGCCTGGAGGAAGTCGCGGCTCGGCGTCGGGGAGCTCGACCTGGAAGAGCCGGTCGTAGAGCCGGACCGGCGCGGCGACGGCGCTCGGTCGCGTGGACCCAGTGGATCGTCCCCTGGGCGCGCCGCGAGGCCGCGGGGTCCCGGAGCGACGCCGGGTCGTGGGTGGCAGCGGAGCTCGGTCACCTCGCCGCCCGGGCCGCGGACCACCTCGGTCGCAGCGGACGACGTAGGCTCCGGCGAGCCGCACCTCGCGCCCCGGCGCGAGCCGCTTCCAGTCCTTGGGCGGGTCGAGGGAGAAGTCCTCGCGCTCGACGAGCAGCTCGCGGCCGAAGGGGACCTTGCGCGTCTCGGCCGCGGGCCGGATCGCCCGGCCACCAGGGCACGTCGAGCGACTCGACCTTCCCCTCCGGCCAGTCGGTCACGACGAGCCGGATCGGGTCGAGGACCGCGAGGGCGCGCGGCGAGCGGGCCTCGAGGTCGGCCCGGATCGCGTACTCGAGCTTGCCGATGTCGACGACGCGAGTTGTTCTTCGCGACGCCGATGAGCTCGGCGAAGTCGCGGAGCGCCTCCGGGGTCACGCCGCGGCGGCGCATGCCGGCGACGGTCGGCATGCGCGGATCGTCCCAGCCGGAGACGCGCCCCTCCGTCACGAGCTGCAGGAGCTTGCGCTTCGACATCACCGTGTAGCCGAGGGCGAGGCGCGCGAACTCGTACTGGCGCGGCCGCGGGTCCCACGGCCCGAGCCGATCGAGCACCCAGTCGTAGAGCTCGCGGTTCGACTCGAACTCGAGGGTGCAGATGGAGTGGGTGATCCCCTCGAACGCGTCCTCGAGCGGATGGGCGAAGTCGTACATCGGGTAGATGCACCAGGCGTCGCCGGTCCGGTGGTGGTGCGCGTGGCGGATCCGGTACAGCAGCGGATCGCGCATGAGCACGTTCGGGTGCGCCATGTCGATCTTCGCCCGGAGCACCATGGCGCCGTCGGGGAACTCGCCCGCCTTCATGCGGCGCAGGAGGTCGAGGCTCTCCGCCGCGGGGCGGCTCGCGGAACGGGCTGTTCGTGCCGGGCCGGTCGAAGGACCCGCGCTGCTCGCGGATGGCCTCCTGCGGCTGGGTGTCGACGTAGGCGTGCCCCTCGCGCACGAGCCGCTCGGCGCACTCGTACATCCGCGGGAAGAAGTCCGACGCGTAGTAGAGCGCGTCGCCCCACTCGCAGCCGAGCCAGCGGACGTCCGCCTGGATCGCCTCGACGTACTCGGCCTCCTCGGTGACGGGGTTCGTGTCGTCGAAGCGCAGGTGCGTCCGGCCGCCGAAGGCGCGGGCGAGGCCGAAGTTGAGGAGGATCGACTTCGCGTGGCCGATGTGGAGAAACCCGTTCGGCTCCGGCGGGAAGCGGGTCACGACCTCGCCGCCGTTCTTGCCGGCGGCGAGATCGGCCGCGACGATGTCGGCGAGGAAATTGCGAGGCGTGTCGGCCATCTTGGCCGATGTTGGTATCCCAGCGGCGGCGGGGCCGCAACCTCGCGGACGTTCGGCGGCGGGGCGGGGGAGGGGGCGGCATCCGGCGTGCGGTCTGGAGCTCCTTCCACGGTCGAGTGCAGGCCGACCGGGATCCTCGAGCGATGGGGTGCGGAGCCGTCGTGCACTCCCGCTGGCACCTCGAGACCTCCCCGGCCTCGGGACGCTTTGCGCGCTGCTGGACGGTGCCGAGCGGCGGCGATCCTCAGCACGGTCGTTCGCCGTTGACGCACGGGCCGGGCGCTGGTGCTATCCGGCCATGCTCCCCGTTCCGCCGCCCACTCCTCCACGTTCCGTCGCCCTGAGCCGCGCGCAGGCGCGCCTCGTCTGGTCCGTGCTCGCGGTGATGCTCGTCGCCGCGGTCGTGGGGGCGTCGATCGGCGCCGCGACCGTCCCGATGCCGGGAGACCCGCAGATCGGGACGCTGCTCCTCATCGTCGCGTGCGTGATGGTCCCGGTGGATCTCGCGGCGTCGTGCCTCGTCACCTCGCGCATGCGCCGCCGGCCCGCCGCCGGCGTCCTTCCCGAGTCGCTCGCCGGGACACAGATGATCGTCGGCTCCGCGGTGGCGCTCGGCGCAGGGCTGATGTGCTGCGTCTTCTTCTTCGTCTCCCGCGAGCCGCTGCTGCTCGCGCTCGTCATCCCCTGTGCCGCGGTCCTCCTGCACTGGTTCCCCTCGCAGGGGCGCTGGGCCGCCCTCGCGTCTCCGCCGGCGCCCGGCGAGCCGCGGCGGAACCCGATGGTGCGCGAGTAAGGGCGCGTCGGTCGGTCGGGGTCGAGGTCGGGGTCGAGGTCGGGGGCGGGGGCGGGGGCGCCACGGCCCCCCGCATGAATCTGGCGCCAGAGCGTCGCGCCGCACGTCCCGCCACCTCTTCGGAAGCGTCCCGAGGTCGGGGAGGCTCGGCCGTGCGAGCCCCGCGCTGCGGACGGACCCGGTCGTCAGTACGGAGCCGCGCTGCAGCCGGCGTGTCAGACGCGTCGCGCCCCGACTCTCGCCCACCGTCACCCGCGCGCCGATCCCTACGTTCTCGCGCGCGGCTGGCGCGCCGCAGGGGGCTGCCGCGGCGTCTGCGCTTCTCCGCCCCTCCGACCCACGGCGCCCGGTCGCGCGTCGGGCGAGCATCGGACGAGCCTCCCCGGCCACGCGGGACGCGACTCCTTCGGCCCTCTCCTCGTCCTTCGACTCCGCTCGGTCCTTCGACAGGATCAGGACCTCGCTACGCTCAGGACGAACGGGGGGTCCGGGGAATGACTGCAAACGGTCGGGCACCGGAACGCGTCGCGACCCCGGACCGTTTCCTTTAGAATCCCGTCCCCGCCCGAGGATCCCCGGGCGGCCCGGAGAGGAACGATGAGCCAGAAGTTCCAGGTCGGCCTCGTGCAGATGGCGATGAGCGCCGACCCGCAGGAGAACGTCGACAAGGCGGCCGCCCGGGTGGCGGACGCGGCGCGGAAGGGGGCGCAGGTCGTGTGCCTCCCCGAGCTCTACCGTTCGCCGTACTTCTGCCAGAAGGAGGACGCGGCCCTCTTCGACCTCGCCGAGACGGTCCCGGGGCCGTCGACCGAGCGGCTCTCCAAGGTCGCCCGCGAGCACGGCGTCGCCGTGGTCGTCCCCATCTTCGAGAAGCGGGCGCCGGGGCTGTACCACAACAGCGCGGTCGTCATCGACGCCGACGGCAAGACCGCCGGGCTCTACCGGAAGATGCACATCCCGGACGACCCGGCCTTCTACGAGAAGTTCTACTTCACGCCCGGCGACCTCGGGTTCAAGGCCTTCGACACCCGCCACGGCCGAATCGGCACGCTCATCTGCTGGGACCAGTGGTACCCGGAGGGCGCGCGGCTCACGGCGCTCCAGGGCGCGACGATCCTCTTCTACCCGACCGCCATCGGCTGGCACCCCCACGAGAAGGCGCAGCACGGCGCCGCGCAGCGCGACGCGTGGCAGACAATCCAGCGCGGCCACGCGATCGCGAACGGCTGCTGGGTCGCGGCGGTGAACCGCGTCGGCCACGAGAAGACCGTCCCGGGCGAGCCGGGTCTCGAGTTCTGGGGCACCAGCTTCCTCTGCGATCCCTTCGGCGTCGTCGTCGTCGAGGCCTCCACCGACCGCGAGGAGATCCTGGTCGCGGAGGTGGACGTCGGCCGGATGGAGGAGGTGCGCCGCGGCTGGCCCTTCCTCCGCGACCGCCGCATCGACGCCTACGCCGGCATCGAGAAGAGGTTCATCGACGGATGAGCACCCCGCCCCCTCTCCACGTCACGCAGCCGATCCCGCTGCTCGCGCGCCGCACGCAGGTCATGCCCGCCGAGTGGGGCCGGCACGACGCGACCTGGCTCGCCTGGCCCCACAACGTCCGCGACTGGCCCGGGCGCTTCGGGCCCGTCCCGTGGGTCTTCGCCGAGATCGTCCGGAACGTCGCCCGCGGCGAGAAGGTGCGCCTCCTCGTCGAGGACGCGAAGCACGAGAAGAAGGTCCGGAAGATCCTCCAGCGCGCCACCGTACCCCTCGAGAACGTGGAGCTGCACCGCGCGCGCACCGACCGGATCTGGACGCGCGACAGCGGCCCGATCTTCGTCCTCAAGAACGGCAAGAAGGTCGTCGCGGGGTTCCGGTTCAACGCCTGGGCGAAGTACCCGGACTGGAAGAACGACGCGAAGAACCCGGCGCGCGCGGCGAAGCTCCTCGACGTCCCGGTCGTGCCGGCGGTCCACCGCGAGCGCCAGGTGGTGCTCGAGGGCGGCGCCATCGACGTGAACGGACAGGGGACGGTCCTCACGACCGAGGAGTGCCTCCTCGATCCGGAGGTGCAGGTCCGCAACCCCGGGTTCCGCCGCGAGGACTACGAGCAGGTCTTCGCCGAGGTGCTCGGCGCCACGAACACGCTCTGGCTCGGCAAGGGGATCGCCGGGGACGACACCCACGGCCACGTGGACGACCTCGCCCGGTTCGTCTCGCCGCGGATCGTCGTCGTCGTGCCGCGAGACCAACCCGAACGACGAGAACCATCGTCCCCTCGAGGAGAACCGCGAGCGGCTCGAGGGGGCGAAGCTCCAGGACGGCTCGCGGCCGGAGGTGGTGTTCCTCCCCATGCCGGCGCCGGTGATCTTCGACGGCCAGCGGCTCCCCGCGAGCTACGCGAACTTCTACGTCGCGAACGCGGCGGTGCTGGTCCCGACCTTCGACGATCCCAGCGACCGGATCGCCCTCGGCATCCTCGCCGAGCTGTTCCGGGATCGGCCCGTGGTCGGCATCCACGCCCTCGACCTCGTGTGGGGGCTCGGGACGCTCCACTGCCTGTCGCAGCAGGAGCCCGCGGCCCCGCCGGTCGCCTGAGACGCCCCTCGGCGTACCGCCCGCGGCTCAGTGGGACCGGCCGGGATCGCGTCCGCCCCGCGGTCCGCGCCGCCGTGGCCGCGGCGTCGCCGGGGCGGGCTCGTCCGGGTTCGGTCCGGCTGCGCGCCGCGGCGCGCGCTCCCGGGTCGGAGCCCTCCGCTGCAGCCGGAGCCGGTTGTGGACGTCCTCCACCCCGAACACGTCGTCCGTGACGTCCTCGAGGGTCCGCTTGTCGTCGCGGCTCTCGACGGTGCCGGTGAGCGTGACCTCGCCCGCCTCGACCGCGACCTCCACCTCGCGCGCGTCGATCCCGCTGCGCGCGATCCGCTCGCACACGTCGTCGCGGATCCGGTCGTCCGGCCGGCGGTAGCCCTTCGGGCCGAGGGAGCGCCGCCGCGCGAATGGGTCGGGGCGTCCCAGGAGCCGACCGGCGTGCGCCGGGTCCAGCCATCCCGTCCCGTCGCCGGGCCGCGTGTCGCCCGGCCCTCCGGATGGGCCGTGGCCGGTCCAGCGGCCCCCCTCCTCGCCCTTCCGTGCCATGGACGGTCCCCCGCGCCGGGCGCCGGACGGCGCCCGCCCACGAAGATGCACATCGGGCGGGACGGGCAGCCCCGACGTCAGGGGCTCCGCTCGGGGCGCGCCTAAGCTCGGAACGCGGCGCGCGGCTCGGCAGGGTGGCGCGTCGGCGGCAGGACCGGCCGGGCGGGCTGGGCGGGCTGAGCGGAGTGAGCGGAGTGGGCGGAGTGGGCGGGTTGCGCCGCGCCGGTGTCGAAGTACGCGACGCTCTGCTGGAGCGCCTGCGCCTGCGAGGAGAGCTCCTCCGCGGTGGCGGAGAGCTCCTCGACGGAGGCGGCGTTCTGCTGCGTGACGCGGTCGAGCTGCTGGATCGCGGCCGCGAGCTGCTGGGTCCCGGAGCTCTGCTGCCGGCTCGCGGCGGTGATCTCCGCGACGAGCGCCGCGGTCTTCTGGATGTCCGGGACGATCCGCTCGAGGAGAGCGCCGGCGCGCTCCGCGAGCGAGACGCTCTTCCTGGAGAGCTCCCCGATGTCCTTCGCGGCGCTCGAGCTCCGCTCGGCGAGCTTGCGCACCTCGGCCCCCACCACCGCGAACCCGCGCCCGTGCTGGCCGGCGCGCGCCGCCTCGATGGACGCGTTCAGGGCGAGGAGGTTCGTCTGGTAGGCAATCTCGTCGATGATGCCGATGCGCTCGGCGATGGCCTTCATCGCGGTGACCGTCTCGGACACCACCCGGCCGCCCTCGATGGCCGCCTCGGCCGTGTCGGCCGCGATCTTCTCGGTCTGGGCGGCGTTCTCCGCGTTCTGCTTGATCGCGCTCGCCATCTCCTCGATCGAGGACGAGGCCTCCTCCGCGCTGGAGGCCTGCTCGCTCGCGCCCTGGCTCATCTGGACGGTGCTCGAGGACATCGCCTGGCTGGCGGTCAGGACCGAGTCGGCCGCGAGCTGCACTCCGCCCACCACGTCGCGGAGCCGCCCCACCATCCCTCCGAGCGAGCGGTGGAGGAGCGCGAGCTCGTCGTCGCCGTCGACGGCGACCTCGACCCCGATGTCTCCGTCCGCGACGCGGCCGAGGCTCGCGCGCAGGCTCTCGACGCCTCGCAGCACGATGACGCGGAACAGGAGCAGGACCAGGAACGCGACGAGCGCCATCCCGGCGAGCCCGATCCCCAGGACGAGGAGCTGCAATCGCCGGATGCCGGCGTCGATGGCGGTGGTGCGAAGCCCGATCCGGACGCTGCCCTTCACCTCGTCGCCCTGCCGCACGTCCGCGGCGAACACCT
The DNA here is from genome assembly GCA_963739565.1 of uncultured delta proteobacterium. Lineage (GTDB taxonomy): Bacteria > Myxococcota > Myxococcia > Myxococcales > Anaeromyxobacteraceae > Anaeromyxobacter. The sequence continues at coordinate 409,340 of CAVUBF010000006.1, forward strand.
TGAGGCCGGTCTTGTCCGAGGGCTCGGCGTACGCGTGGGTGAGCGGCTGGCCGGTGTGGTCGACCACCACGACGTAGGCCGCGTCCGGGTCCTTCCCGAGCTCCTTCGCGTACGACTCGAGGTACTCGAAGTTGTACGAGAGCATCGGGTCGAGGGAGATGCTCGCGAGCAGCCGGACGAGGTTCTCCCCCTTCCCCGCGAGCTGGGCCTCGAACGCCGCCCGCTCGTTCGACGAGAGAACGGCGATGATCGACGCGAACACCAGCGTGAGCGCCGTCAGCACTCCCGCCAGGACCTTCGTACCCAACCGCCAGGATCGCAGCGCTCGCAGCATCGTCCCCGCTCCCATCGCCCCCCGGCGTCGGCTCGCAGCGTACTCCTAGAAGGCTCCGACCGTGCGGGCGGCGTCGCGCAGCCCGTCGTAGTCCTTGTCCGCGATCGGGGCGAACCCGGTGAGCTTGGCGGCCTCGAGGGCCGGGTCGCTGGGGCGCAGCTTCTGGAGCGCCGCCCGGAGCGCGTCCCGCGTCCCCGCCGGGACCTTCGCGGACGCGAACAGCGGCCAGTTCGGGAAGTACTCGGTGTACGCGAGGATCTTGAGCTGCGAGACGTCAATCTTCCCCGCCATCTTCTCGAGGTCGTCCTCGCGGATGCCGCCCGCGTCGGCGGCCTTGTTGAACACCGCCATCGTCACGTTGTCGTGCTTCTTCGCGAAGGGGAGCTTCACGAAGTCCTTGTGAAGGTCGTAGCCCTGCTTCTTCAGCAGGAGCGCCTGGGTGATGTACCCGCCGAGCGAGTCCTCATCGACGAAGATGAGCCGCTTCCCCTTGAGCGCCTTCACGTCGTCGATCCCCGAGTCCTTCCGGACGACGAAGATGCCGCGGAACTTCGTCCCGCCCTTCTTCTCGACGGAGACGGCGAGCGGGGCGAGATCCCGCTCCTTCTTCAGCTGGACGTAGACGAGCGGGTTCGCGAACGCGAGGTCGACCTCGCCGTCGCGGACCTGCTTCTCGAAGGCGTCGAAGTCCTTCGCGATGACGAGGGTGACCTTCCGGCCGGTCTCGCGCCCGAGGAATTCGGCGAGCGGCCGGAACATCGCGGTGAGCTCGGTGGCGGAGAGGCGGGGGAGGATGCCGAGCCTGAGCTCCTCGGCGCGGCCTGCGGCGGGGGCCACGAGCAGAAGCGCGGCGGTGCAGAGCAGCCTCTTCAGGGTCATGTCCGTCTCCTGCGCAAGAGGGAATCCGAGAGGCACTTACGGTCTTGTGCCCAATTCCACTTAGCACTCAAGCGCTGAAAACCGTGAGAAACAGGCCGTGCGGCCATTGACCGCGCAGCAAACGGTCGCACCGCGTACCCCTCCGGGTTCGCAAATCTTGCGCGCGCGGCGCCCTCGCCGCGACGGGTCCAATCTGGGCCAGCGCGCATAACTGCTCCCACCTCCGGGGTAATCGACGCGACACGGACGATGGGTACGGCGTCGGCCAAAGCGCAAATCCGCGCGCGAACTCCTCCTCCCACGGTGCATCCCCGACACCGCGCGCGAAGGCTCACATCGACAGGTCCGTACGCGCGCCCTACCGTCCGCTTGCATCACGGTCGGTGCACGTCGATAGGAGCGCCGCATGTTCACGAGACGTGACTTCCTGGTTTGGACGACCCGCTCGGCGGCCGTGCTCGGTCTCTCCGAGCTCGGGCTCTTCCGGGTGGAGCAGGCGCTCGCGTCGGAGTCGTCGCCGCCGCTCATCTGGCTGCACGGCGCGAGCTGCTCCGGCTGCTCAATCTCGGCGCTCAACGCGGTGACGCCCACCACCTTCGGCGACGTCATCGTGAACCGGGTGTCGGCGAAGTACGACGGCCTGCTCATGGCCGCCGGAGCCGAGCAAGCCATCCAGGCGATGGACCTCGAGTCCCGCAGGAACGAGGGAAAGTTCATCCTGATCGTCGAGGGCGGCGTGCCGACGGCGGCGGGCGGGCGCTACTGCGTCATCGGCGACCGCGCGGGCGCGCCCATCACCCTGCTCGACGCGGTGAACGACCTCGCCCCGCGCGCCGCCCGGGTCATCGCCATCGGGACCTGCGCCGCGTACGGCGGCGTCGCCGCCGCGGGCGCGAACCCGACGGGCGTCCTCCCGCTCTCCACCGTGCTCGCCGGCAAGACGGCGAAGCCGGTCGTGAACATCCCGGGCTGCCCCGCGCCGCCCGAGCAGCTCCTCACCGCCGTCGTCGGGATGCTCGCCGGCGGCGAGTACGTCCTCGACGCCGAGGGCCGCCCGAGCACGTGCTTCCCGCACACGAACCACTTCATCTGCCCGCGCAAGCACCTCGCCAAGGCGACCGCCTTCGGCGCAGCCCGGGTGCTTCCTCGACCTCGGCTGCCGCGGCAAGACCACCACCGCCATGTGCCCGCGGCACAAGTGGAACAACGGCAAGAACTGGTGCGTCGCGGCGGGCCACCCCTGCATCGGCTGCGCGACCCCGCAGTTCCCCGCTTCGCCGCTGACGCCCACCGGCAGCTTCACCTAACGCGGACGAGGACGAGCCATGTCGAACCGCATCACGGTTTCCCCGGTCACGCGCGTCGAGGGCCACCTCGGGGTCGAGGTGGACGTCACCGACGGTGGCAAGGTCATCGCCGCCCGCACCTCCGGGACGATGTTCCGCGGCTTCGAGGACATCATGCGCGGGCGCGACCCCCGCGACGCCATCCACCTGACGCAGCGGATCTGCGGGGTCTGCCCGATCCCACACGCGCGCGTCGCGGTCGAGGCGGTGGAGGCCGCCTTCGGGGTGGAGGTCTCGCGGAACGCGGTGCTGCTGCGCAACCTCGTGCAGGGGGCCGGGCTCGTCTCCGACCACATCCTGCACTTCTACCACCTCGCCCTGCTCGACTACGTGCACGGGCCGAAGTTCCCGCCGTACACGCCGGCGTACTCGGTCGACCAGCGCTTCACGGACGCCGAGGCCGACGCCTTCGCGAACGACTACATGCTCGCGCTCGAGATGCGGAAGATCGCCCAGGAGATGGCGGCGCTCTTCGCGGGCAAGCTCCCCCACGTCATGACCTTCGCCGCCGGCGGCGTGACCCAGGCGCCCACCGCGGCGAACGTGGCGGAGTTCCGGCGGCTGCTCGACGAGCTCGTCCCGTTCGTCGACTCCACGTACGTGCCCGGCGTCCAGAAGGTCGCCGAGCGGTACCCCGAGTACCTCCGGATCGGGGCGGGGCCGGCGAACCTGCTCTCGTTCGGTGCCTTCCCCGACGGCGCCGGGAACCAGCTCCAGTCCGCGGGGCGGCTGTGGGCGCCCGGCCACGGCAAGCGTCCGGAGCACATGGGGAAGGGCGAGCCGGAGCACGGCGAGCACGGGGATCACGGCAAGCACGGCCGGCACCTGCGCCTCGACCGGCTGACCGAGAAGGACGTGGCGTCGATCGACGAGTCCGTGAAGCACGCGTGGTACGCGGGCGCCCACGGGAAGGGCCGAGACCGCACCGCCGACCCGGTGCCGGACCTCGAGAAGCGCGGCGCCTACTCGTGGGTGAAGGCGCCCCGCCTCGACGGGGACGTCTACCAGGTGGGGGCCCTCGCCCGGCTGAAGATCGACGGGGTCTACGAGGGTGGGCTCTCGGTCATGGACCGCCTGCTCGCGAACGCCCACGAGACCTCGCGCGTCGCCGCGGCGATGCGGGGCTGGCTGGACGGGCTCGCCTTCGACGACAGCGGGTACCAGCACGTCTCCACCATGCCGGCGTCGGGCCAGGCCTACGCGCTCAGCGAGGCGCCGCGCGGCTCCCTCGCGCACTGGCTCGAGTACGAGAACGGGAAGGTGACGGGGTACCGGATCATCACCCCCACCGCCTGGAACGCGTCGCCGCGCGACGACCGAGAGGCGCCGGGGCCGATGGAGCAGGCGCTGGTGGGCGTCGAGGTCGCCGATCGCGCCCAGCCGGTGGAGATCTACCGGGTGATCCACTCCTTCGACCCGTGCATGGGCTGCGCCGTGCACGTCACGATCATCGATGACTGAACAGGGCTCGCGAGCACCTCAGGAGGTAGCCATGTCGAACCAGTCGGAGACCAGGCTTTCGAGGCGGGGGTTCATCGGGGCGGCGGGCACCGCGCTCGCGTCGGGGACGCTCGCCGCGGCGCTCGGGGTGCCCGGCGAGGCGCTCGCCCAGTCCCTCCCGCCGCCCGGCGCGTGGCCGATCCCGCACCTCGACCCGGACGCCGTGCGCGACGCCGGGTACTGGGGCTACTGGGCGAACGACCCGTACAAGAACACCAACTACGGCTGCGCCTACGGCGTCGCCGCGGCGCTCATCGCCGCAGATCAAGGCGGGCCTCGGCTCGGGGTCGCCCTGGGACCTCCTGCCGCTCGAGATGTTCAAGTGGGGCAAGACCGGCGCGGTCGAGTCCGGCACGCTCTGCGGCGCCCTCACCGGCGCGCTCCCAATCTTCTCGCTCGCGTCGCCGGCCTCGGTCACCGAGATGGGCGCGGACCTCCTCCGCTGGTACCAGGAGGCGGCGCTGCCGTCGCGGGAGATGGACTACCTCGACTCGAAGCGCAAATACCCGAACCAGGCGCAGAGCGTCTCGGCCTCGCCGCTCTGCCACATCTCGGTCTCGGGCTGGTGCAAGGCCTCCGGGAAGCTCGCGGGGTCCACCGACCGGAAGACCCGGTGCGGGAAGCTGACCGGCGACGTCGCCAAGATGGCGGCGATGATCCTGAACACGCTCGAGCCCGGCGTGAAGTACGTGCCGATGTACGGCGCGCAGCCGGCGCTCTACGCCGAGTGCGTCCACTGCCACGTGGACGCGCCGCCGGCGCCGACGCCCGACGCCGTGCGGCTGAACAACAGCCTCGGCATCACGAACTGCAAGACCTGCCACCCGGACGCGGCGCCGGTGATGACGCCGAAGCTCCCGTAGCGCGGCCACGCGCCGAGCGGCGCGGAGCGACGACGGCGGCGTCACCCCGAGGGGCGGCGCCGCCGTTCCGCTTGCTGCCCGCGCGGCTCGGCGGCGCGTGGGGCCCGCTGAGCTCGCAGGCTGCTGAACAGCCTCCCCTCTCCCCCCGCTGCGCGGGGGGAGAGGGGGAGACCGCGAAAGGGCGCCTGCCGGCCGGCGTTCTTCGACGGCCTGCTCTAGCCGTGCGCGCGCTGCGATCCGCGCCCGGCAGGGCCGCGCGCGCCGGCGCCTCGGCCGCGTCGCCGGCCTTGAAGAACGCCATCGCCGCGCGCAGCTCCTCCGCCTGGGAGGCGACCTCCTCGGCGGTGGTCGCGAGCTCCTCGGACGACGACGCGTTCGACTGGATGACCCGCTCGAGCTGGCCGATGGCGCTCGTGATCTGCTGCGCGCCGTGCGCCTGGTCCCGGGCGGCGGCGTTGATCTCCTGGACGAGCTTCGCGGTCTTCTGGATGTCGGGGACCATCTGGCCGAGGAGCGCACCCGCCCGCTCGGCGACCTCGCGGCTCTCGCCCGAGAGCTTCGCCACGTCGACGGCGGCGAGCTTCGACCGCTCGGCGAGGCGCCGCACCTCGGTGGCGACCACGGCGAAGCCGCGCCCGTGCTCGCCCGCCCGCGCCGCCTCGATGGCCGCGTTCAGGGCGAGGAGGTTCGTCGCGTGGGCGATCTCCTCGATGACGTCGATCCGCTCGGTGATCTGGCGCATCGCCTCGACGGTCTTGGCCACCGCCTCGCCGCCGGCGGTGGCGTCCGCCGCCGCCTTGATGGCGATGGACTCGGTCTCGGCGGCGTTCCGGGCGCTCTGTCCGATCGTGACGCTGACGCGCTCCACCGACGAGGAGGCCTCGCTCGCGGAGGCGGCCTGCTCCGAGGCGCCCTGCGACACGCCGGACGCGGCGGCGCTCATGGCCTGGCTCGCGCTCGCGAGCATCTCGGCGGTGGACTTCACCGCGTTCATGACCTCGGCCAGCCGCTCGGTGGTGCTGCCGAGCGCCGCCGCGAGCTCGCCCAGCTCGTCCTGGGCCGCGTCGACCACCGGCTCGGAGAGGTCTCCCTCCGCCAGGCGGTTCGCGGCGTCGCGCATCACGCCGATGCGGCGGGAGAGGGATCGCGCGAACACCATCTGCATGACGAAGATGCCGAGGAAGAGGGCGGCGGCGACGGAGGTCGAGAGCAGCGCGGCGCGGCGGACGCGGACGCCGGTGGACTCCTCGAGCTGCGCGATCTCCAGCTTGAACTTGTCGGCGAGCGAGGCGATCTGCTCGTTGAACCGCTCGTACCGCTTCCGCTGCGGGCCCTGCAGCAGCCGGAGCGCCTGCGCCTGCCGGCCCCCCTCCGCGGCGGGGACGAGCACGTCGTCCATGGTGGTGACGAACTCGTTCCAGGTGGTGCGGGCGTCGTCCATCACGGCGCGGTCGGCCTCGTCCTGGAGCGCCTGGCCGACGGTGTCGAAGTCGTCGTTGATGACCTGCTTCACCTCGGCGAGGTGGGCCTTGAGCGGCCCGATCCGCTCGGGGATCGACTCGACGACGAGCGCCGCGAGCTCCGCGCGGATCTGGTTCAGGTCCGCCCGGAGGATCGCGAGGTGCTCGAGCGCGTTCTTGCGGTCGCGGATCTGCGCGTACAGCGGGCCGCCGACCTTGACGGTCTCGACCGTCCAGAGGTTCGCGGCGAGGGTCGCCGCCATCCCGGCGAGCGCCCCGAAGGCGATGAGGAACAGCTTGCTCCGGAGCGACCAGCTCGCTCCGAAGCGCAGCGCTCTCGTCCAGCTGGGCATGGGAGACCCGATGAGGCGGCGGTCGTGGGACCTACTTCTTCACCGCGACGAAGTACTTCTCGACGATGGACTGCCCGTCCTTCGAGAGCATGTAGTCGATGAAGGACTTCACCTCGCCGCCCGGGAGCCCCTTCGTGACGAGGAGCACGGGGCGGGAGAGGAGGTACGCGCCGGAGCGGATGTTGGAGTCGCTCGGGTCGGTGGCGTCCACCGCGACCGCGCGGACGTTGGCCCGCACCGACGGATCCGCGGAGGTGAGGAACCCGATCGACGCGATGCAGATCGCGCCCTCGCTCCGGGAGACCTCGGAGATCTGGTCCTTCAGCTGGTCGATCTCGCGGATCCCCGGGACGAACTGGGCGCCGTCGTTCACGAGCTCCTGGACGAGCTGCATCGTCGCGCGCTTGCTCGCGAGCGGCTCGATCATCGGGACGATCTTCACGTCCTTGCCGCCGAGCTCCTTCCAGCTCTTCGCCTTGCCGGTGAAGAGGTCCTTGAGCTGCTCCTTCGAGAGGTCCTTCACCGGGTTCGCCTTGTTCACGAACACGGCGAGGCCGTCGTAGCCGACGATGGTGCCGAGCAGGCCGGCCTTCTTCTCCTCGGCGTTGAGCACGCGCCCGGCGCCGACGACGTTGAGCTTCCCCTCGGCGAGCGACTTGAGGCCCTTGCCGGTGCCGGAGGTGTCGGCGATCTGGATCTTCGCCCCGGTCTTCGCCTCGAAGCCCTTGATGGCGCCGCCCTGCAGCACCGTCTCCGCGACCGTGCTCGAGCCGCCGTAGACCACCTGCGCCCCCGCAAGCCCCGGGGACGCGATCAACGCCGCAATCCACAGAAGATTCATTCGCATGTGAGTGTCTCCTTGGCCCTCGATCAGTTGCAACGGCGGGGCCGCGTGCGGCGGCGCAGCGCGCGGCGAGCGAGCCCGGACTGACGGCCCAGAAGCGCCGCGTTTCCGCTGGGATGGGAAGCGACGAACCGCGGCGCGCCCATCGGGGCACCCCCGGAAGGTGAGTGGAGCGGTCCTGTACGGGGAACCCAGGGTCGCGCAGACCCGGTCGCGCCACGGCAATTGCCTCAGGCGGGTACCGCGATGGCCGCGTCGAGGCGCCGCAGGGTCTCGTCCTTCCCCAGGATCTGGATGACGTCGTACATGCCGGGCGACGCCGTCCCGCCGGTCAGCGCGACCCGAACCGGCTGGGCGATCTTGCCGAGCCCGAGGCCGCGCTTCTCCGCCTCGACCTGGAAGAGCTTCTCGAGCGGCTCGGTGTCGAGCGCGGAGAGGGCGGCGACGCCGGCGCGGATCGCCTCGAGGACGGGGCGCGTGTCCTTCGTGAGGAACTTGTCCTTCGCCTTCGGATCGAAGGTGACCGGGGCGTAGAAGTACCGGAACTGCTGGGCGTACTCGGCGAGCGTCTTGGCGCGCTCGCGCGCCACCCGCACCACGTGCCGGAGCTTCGCGTCGTCCTCGGCGGGGAGCGCCGCGGCGCGGAAGAACGGGAGGGCGAGCCGCGCGAGCTCGTCCTCGGGGACCTTCTTCAGCCACTCGTGGTTCACCCACGCCATCTTCTCGAGGTTGAACACGCCGGCGGTGGCGCCGACGTGCGAGAGGTCGAACGCCTTCACGAGCTCGTCGAGCGAGAAGATCTCCTGGTCGCCGTGCGACCAGCCGAGGCGGACGAGGTAGTTCACCACCGCCTGGGGCAGGAAGCCCAGGTCGCGGTACGCGGTGACGCTCGTCGCGCCGTGGCGCTTCGAGAGCCGGGTCTTGTCCGCGCCGAGGATCATCGGGAAGTGGGCGAACGCCGGCACCGGCTAGCCGAGGGCCTGGTACATCAGGATCTGCCGGGCGGTGTTGTTCACGTGGTCGTCGCCGCGGCCGACGAGGTTCACCTTCATGGTGATGTCGTCGACGACCGCGCCGAAGTTGTAGAGCGGCACGCCGTCGGACGCGGAGGATCACCTCGTCCTGCAGCGTGTCGTGCGGCGTCGAGATCTCGCCCTTCACGAGGTCCTCGAAGGTCGTCGCCCCGCGCTCGGGGACCCGGAACCGGATGACGTGCGGCTTCGAACGGTCGTAGGGCTTGTCGCGGCAGGTGCCCGGGTAGCGGTACTGCCGCTTCTCCGCCTCGGCCTGCTTCCGCGCCGCGTCGAGCTCCTCCCGCGTGCAGTAGCAGGCGTAGGCCTTCCCCTCCGAGACGAGCCGCTCGGCGTGCGCCTCGTAGAGGTCGAGCCGCTCCATCTGGAAGTAGGGGCCGTGCGGCCCGCCGACGTCCGGCCCCTCGTCCCAGTCGAGCCCGAGCCAGCGCAGGCCATCGAAGATCGCCGCCTCGGCCTCCTTCGTCGAGCGGCCCTGGTCCGTGTCCTCGATGCGGAGGATGAAGGTGCCGCCCGTGGCGCCGCGCCCACAGCCAGTTGAAGAGCGCCGTGCGCGCGCCGCCGATGTGGAGGTATCCGGTGGGGGAAGGGGCGAACCGTACGCGAGGCTTGTCCATGGCGGGCGGAACCTACCATAGCTACACTCGACCGAATGCGCCGCGCGCTGGCCCTCCTGCTCCTCCTCGCCGCGGCCCCGGCCGCCGCGGCCACGTTCGTCGAGTCGAGCGTGGAGGAGGTGGCGCGGTCCGCCGACGTCGTGGTGCGCGGCCGCGTCCTCTCCGCGGTGGGGCGGCTGACGCGCGACGGGCGCCGCGTCGTCACCGACGTCGAGATCGCGGTGGACCGCGCCTGGAAGGGCGCTCCGGGGCCGACGGTGCGCGTCGTCGTCCCCGGGGGCAGCACCGGAACGCTGGCCCTGTCCGTGGACGCCGCGCCGACCTTCTCGCCCGGCGAGGAGGTGGTCGTCTTCCTCTCGCGCCGCGGCGACGCCTGGACGGTGATGGGCCACGCCCTCGGCAAGTACCGCGTGGACGGCGCCGACGCGCGCCCCGGGCTCGACCGGCTCGTCGTGCTCCCGCGAACGCTCCCCTCGGGAGAGCGCGCCGCCGGGGCGATGCCGGTCGCCGAGCTCGAGGCGCGCGTGAAGGCCGCCCGGTGAGGCTCCGCGCCGCGGCGCTCGCCCTCGCCGGCCTCTTCCTCGCCGCCCCGGCGCGCGCCTACGTCCGGACCGCCGACGCCCGGACCGGAGTCGCGCTCTCCTGGCCGGTCCCGGTCGTCCCGTGGCACCTCGACCGCGACTGGCCGGACACCTCGCCGTCCTGCCGGACCACCGCGTCGTCGGACCCCACCCTCGACGCCGTGCGCGCGTCCTTCGAGCAGTGGGAGCAGGGCTGCACGGACCTCCGCCTCCTCTTCGCGGGCGAGCTCTCGGAGATTCGCACCGGGGTCGCCGGGACCTCCGAGAACCTGGTCGTCTTTCGCCGCGGCTGGTGCTCGCAGGATCCCCGGGCGAGGACCGACCCCTGCATGAGCGACCCCGAGGCGGACTGCGGGTCCATCTACGGCTGCTTCGACGACGGGCCGGGCTGCATCGGCCAGAACCCCTGCGCGCAGTGGGGCATCGTGGCGCTCACGAGCGTGCTGTACGACCCGGCCACCGGCCGGATCATCGACGCGGACATCGAGGTGAACGGCTGGGACGGCGCCGCCGGGACCATCGGGAGCCCGCCGCAGCATGGCTGGTACTTCACCTGCTTCTCGGGGACGCAGCCCCAGGCGTGCACCACCTACGGCCAGTCGACGCCGGACTGCGCGTACATCGATCTCCAGAACACCGTCACGCACGAGGTCGGCCACTTCATCGGCCTCGCGCACTCGTCCGTGGCGGGCTCGACCATGATCGCGACCACGGGGCCCCGCGAGACCTCGAAGCGGGACCTCGCCGCCGACGACGTCGCCGGGGTCTGCGCAATCTACCCGCAGGGCTCCGGCGGGTGCGGGTGCGGGGCAGGCGACGCCGCCGGCGCGGGCTCGCTCTTCCTCGCCGCGCTCGCGCTGCGGCCGCGCCGCAGGGCCGGGGCTCGCCGCGCCCCCTCTCCCCGGCCCTCTCCCCCGGTGGTGGAGAGGGAGCGATCCTGACGTCCCCTCAGGCGATCACGAGCCCGGCGTAGCCGACCACCTGGCGCGTGTCTCCGGTGACGTCCCCGGAGCTCGCGTAGCGCACGAGCTCCGCCCGCGTCGCGCCGAGCTCGCGCGCGGCGAAGAGCATCACCGTCGCGGGGATGACGCCGCACATCGTGATCCCCTCGCGCCGGACGGTCCGGTGGAGCCCCTCGGGATCGAGGGCGAGGATGCGGTCGATGGCGAGCTGGTCCTTCACGCGCGCCTTCGCCGCGGGGATGTAGTGGCTCATGTCCGAGGAGGCGACGATGAGCGCGCCGTGGGCGCGCGCGGCGGCGGCCACCGTCCGGCCCACCTCGGCGCACTCGTCGACGTCGAGCGGGCCGAGGCAGAGCGCGGCGATCTCCACGCCGGGCCGGGCGGTCTCGAGGAACGGGACCTGGACCTCGAGGGAGTGCTCCCTCAGGTGGGCAGCGCGGTCGAGCTCGACGAGGGGGCACGCCGCGAGGGCCTCGGTGAGCGGGCCGCAGACGGGCACGGTGCCGAGGGGGGTGCGCCACCCGCCGCCCGCGGGCCAGAGCGCGGCCGGGCGGCCGAGGCCGGTGTGGTTCGGCCCGAGGACGACGACCCGGGGCGGCACGACCACCCGCGCGTACACCGCGCCGGCGATGGCGCCGGAGTAGACGTAGCCCGCGTGCGGCGCCACGACGCCGAGGGCGGGGGCGGGCTCGCCCGGCGCCACCATGAGGCCCGACAGGTCCCGCGCGAGGGCGACCGGGTCCCCCTCGTAGAAGCGTCCCGCGACCGCCGGATCCCGATCCATGGTCCTGGTGGAGTATAACCGTCGGCGCATGGGTCAGCGGAAAACGGTGCTCATCGTCGACGACTCGCAGGCGACCCTCGACGTGCTCGAGGGGGCCTTCGAGGAGGCGGGGTTCGCGGTGTCGGTGGCCTCCGACGGCGAGGAGGTCTTCCGGAAGATGGCGCAGGTCGATCCGGACGCGCTCTTCCTCGACCTCTACATGCCGAAGCTCAACGGCGCGGACGTCTGCCGCCTCGTCAAGGCGCACCCGCACTGGAAGAAGACGTACCTCGTCCTCATGTCGTCGCGGATCAGCGACCGCGAGGAGGACATGTACAGGCGTCTCGGGGCCGACGAGATCCTGAAGAAGCCCTTCGACCCCGCCCACGCCGTCGCCCTCGTGGAGAAGGCGCTCGGAGTGAAACCGAGCTAGCAGGCCGTCGAGCTCCCCCTCGCCCCCATGCGAAGCCTGGGGGAGAGGGTCGGGGAGGGGGGCCGGTCGTCCGCTACGGCAGGAGCTTGAACCAGGGCAGCTTCGGCAGCCCGGTTCCGGCGTTCACCGAGTTCACCACCACGCCGCAGTCCGACTTCTGGACGCCCGTCAGCCCGGGGTTCCAGACGCCGACGTAGTAGGTGGTGCCGTAGGTCGGGTCGATGAACGCGGCCCGCGGGTCGAACTGGACGGTGATGTCGGTCGGCGAGTTGACCGTCGCGGTGCCCACGATCGGCTGGAACTGCGTGCCGCTCGTCGTGATCACGTTGCAGGGATCGGGCGACGGGAAGTTCGTGGAGAAGTCGGCGGAGACCACCACCGTCGACCCGTTCCCGTTCGAGTCCGGCGTCGCGAAGTTCGTGCCGGTGAGCTTGATGGTGAGCGAGGTGCTGCTCCCCTGGCGCGCGCCGGGGCAGCAGCCGCCGACGAGCGGCAGCGCGCAGCCGGTGGACGGCACCAGGCACGAGCTCGTCAACACCGGCATCCCGGCGGTCACCGCGAACGGCAGCGGGTTCGAGGGGGACGAGTTCGGGTTCTGCACCTTGAAGAGGTAGGTGCCGACGTTGAGCCCGGCGAGCGGCAGGGCGGGGCTCCCGGGAGTCCCCGGCACGTCGAGCGTCGTGCGTCGAGGCATCCGGCAGGTTCGGCGTGAGCGACCGCGATCGTCACGACGCCGGTCGGATCCATGAAGTGGACCCGCACCTGCGAGAAGGCCGGGCCGCGGATGTTCGACACCTGGAAGGCGAGGGTCGTCTTCGCGCCGCCGACGGTCCCGGCCTGGTCCGGATCGGGGACCGCCGAGTAGTCGCGGAGGATCGCCTGGTTCGAGAGGACGCGGAGCGGCCACGCCGAGGAGGTCGGGTCGGTCGGGCTGGGTCCCGAACCGGACCCGGGCCAGCCACTGGCCCTCCGGCTCGGGGACCCCGGGCGACCGGATGAGGCTCTTCGGCGCGCGGACGGTGGTGCAGGTGGAGGGCGAGCCCGAGCATCCGGAGGTGGCGGAGGACAGCGCCGTGAACGTGCCGGACCCCGGCGGCTTGACCTCGATCACCGAGGCCGCGGGGAGCCCCGTCCCGGTGAAGGTGAGGACGAGATCGGGATCGCCCTGGTAGGCGGTCGAGGGCTGGAACGCCGTCACGGCGATCGCGGCGGCCAGCCGACCGTGAACGAGACCGCGTTGGAGTAGCGATAGGGCGAGTCGGTCGTCCCCGCGCCGGTCCGGACCGCGACCGAGTACGGCCCGTTGGCGGGGAGCGCGTAGCCCCTGACGGAGATGCTCGTGTCGCTCGCGGTCACGAGGGAGGGGGTGATGATCGCGGCGGGGTTCGTCTGCCCCATCGCTGCGTTGTAGAAGAGGACCGCGGGGAAGGGCGTCGAACCGCGCGCCCGTGACGAGGAAGTCGATCGTCGCCCGTCCCGGAGTTCGGGTTGACCGAGGAGACCATCGGCGCCGACGGCGTGACCGTGAGCGGCAGCTCGTTCGAGACGACGCCGGTCTCGCTCACGACCGTGAGCCGGTAGACGCCGGCTGCGAGCAGCGTCGCGTCGAGGGCGCAGTCGAGCTGGCTCGTGCCGCGAGCGACCCGGTGGGCAGCGTCTGACCCGGGGGGCGCGATCCCGGTCCCGTTGAGGCGGCACAAGCTGCCGCTCGTGAACCCGGTGCCGGGCTGAGCCCGTCCCGCTCACCTCGAGCGTGGGCTTGCGTGCCGGTCGCCACGGTGGACGGGACCACGCCCGCGAGCGCGGGCGTCGGGACGGTGATCCCGAAGGTGGCCGCGTTCGAGATGACGCCGTCCGGGTTCACGATCCGGAACGTCCACGGCTGCGAGGCGACCGCGCCGCCGAGGTTCAGCGACGACCGACAGCGCGCCGGCGCTCCAGCGGCACCACGGGATCGCGCACGACGCCGGGGTCGGGCAGGGGCTCGTGGCCGCGCTCGGGCACGCGAGCGTCACGCGGGCCGGCGGAGGTCCCGAGCCGGAGCTGGGCGTTCTGCTGGATCCGGTCGCCGGAGACCGTCACCGGGAGCGCGGGGGAGTCCTTCGCGCCCGACGACGGCGACAGCGCGCCCGGATGTACGGCGCGACCAGGCGTGGACGGGCCGCAGGCGCCGTCCACGCACTGGTAGCCCTCGGTGCAGGCTTGTCGCAGCGCCCCGCAGTGGACGGGGTCGCGTCGTCCACGTCGACGCAGCGCTGCTCGTCGCAGGTCGCGGCGCACTTCGACGGGATCGAACTGGCTCGCCGTCTTCGTGTCCTTGCACGCCGAGGCGAGGAGCGACGACCGCGGCGAGGACGACGAGCGAGCGCGCCGCCGCCGCCCGGGGCCGCGCCGGCGCCGCCGGCGCGAGCGGCGCGGCGAGGAGGGCGAGGAGCGCCGGGAGGGCGGCGCCCGTCCCGGACCCGCAGCCGCACCCGCCGGGCGGCGAGGACGGGGCGGTCGTCGACGCCGTGCCGGCGCCGGTCGAGGTTCCCGGTCGGGTAGCACTGGCCGCCGGCGCACTGGCCCGCGGGGCAGATCGACGCCGGTGCACGGGTCGTCGACGCAGGTCGCGGCGGTCGCCGCTCGCGACGCAGATCTGGCCCGGTCGCGCAGCCCTTCCCGAGGCACGGGTCGGCCGCGCAGACGCCGGCGGTGCACTTCTGGCCCGGCGCCGCAGGTCTTCCCGGCGCACGGGTCGGCCTCGCAGAAGCCGTCGACGCCGCACCTGCTCGCCGGCGTTGCAGGTCACGAAGGTGCAGGCCTGGACGCAGTCGCCCTGGCGGCAGAACGTGCCGCTCGGGCAGAGCTTGCCGGCGCACGGGTCGGGCGCGCAGGCGCCGCGCAGGCAGAGCTCGCCGGCGGGGCAGCCCGCCTCGTAGCAGCTCGCCGCCGATGCAGGCGCCGCCGCCGCAGACCGTGCCCTCGCCGCAGACCTTGCTCGAGGCCGGCTCGGGTCCACCGGGCACGGGTCGACGCAGTTCCCGTACTGGCAGACGATGCCGATGGCGCAGCCCTGCGGGTCGGGGAGGTCGCCGCAGGTGGACGGGACGACCGTCGCCGGTCGTGGACCCGCCGCTCACGTTGCAGGCGTAGCCCTCGGGCGGCGGCCGCTCGGTGCCGCAGGCCGACGGGACGCAGACGCCGCGCAGGCAGGTCGTGCCCGACGGGGCAGGAGCGCGCTCTCGTCCACGGCGCCGTTGCAGTCGTTGTCCTTGCCGTCGCAGTACTCGATGGTGAAGCCCTCGAGGTCGACGCTGGGCATGACGTAGCCGGTGCACGCGCCCCACGTGCCGGTCGGCGCCGCAGGCCTTCGTGCCGGGCGAGCACTGGCCCTTGGTCCAGCTCGAGCCGGGCGGGAGCGGCGGGAGGGAGGGGTCGGCGTCGGGAGCAGGGCTGCGGCGGCGTCACGCCCGGCGTGCAGTCGGGGCACCGGGTGACGCGGCCGTCGCAGTTGAGGTCGTAGATCGAGCCGTTGGTCAGCGGGTCGAAGCTGCGCTGGTCGTAGATCGCGCCCGGGACGCACGGCTCGGCCCGCGCCACGACCTGGCCGGTGCAGTCGCTCCAGGCCGTCCGCCCGCCGAGGCAGGTCTGGTTGCCCGGCGTGGCAGGTGCCGAGGTTCGGCGGCGCCGGGGCCGCTGAAGCACGTCTGATCCGGGGTGACGCCGGGCGTGCAGGTGCAGCCGTTGTTCACGACGCCGTCGCAGTCGTCGTCCTTCGCGCCGCCCGGGCCGCCCGAGTCGGTGCAGACCTCCGGCTTCGGGAGCGTCTCGCCGGCGCAGGCGCCCGGCGTGAACACGCCGCCGACGAGGGCGCCGTAGCTGCCGTTCGAGCAGTACTGGCTGCCCGGGCCGGCACTCGCCGATGTTCTGGGTGCCGGGCGGGCCGTCGTAGCAGGCGATCGACGGGATGCCCTTCGGCTCCAGCCCGGGCTCGTCGATGGCGCCGTCGCAGTCGTCGTCGAGGCCGTTGCAGCTCTCCTGGACCGGGAGGACCTGGCCCGTGCAGGAGGACATGGCGTAGCTGCCGTCGGGGTTCTGCTGGCAGACCTTGATGCCGGGCCGGCAGATGCCGACGTTCTTCGAGGCCGCGAACGCGACGCGGTTCCGCCCCTCGGGATCGACGTAGCCGGGCGGAGGCTCGTAGCAGTCCGTCTGGAGGTTCTCGTCGACCTGCCCGTCGCAGTCGTCGTCGAGCGCCGTTGCAGATCTCCGTGAGCTGGCCGGGCTGGAGGTCGGGGACGCAGGTCGGGTCGGGGCCGCCCAGGCACTTGTAGTGGCCGGTGGAGCAGACGCCGGGGAGGCCGGTGGCGCAGCGCGCCGCCCTCGCGGTGCAGGAGGCGCCGAGGTTGAAGAGGGTGTTGAGGACGAGGCGGGTGCCCGCGACCTCGAACGTGCCCGTCGGTGCCGGAGTAGCTGTGGCCGCCGAGGTAGACGACGGTGCCGTGCGTCGGCCGGCGTGCCGCGGCACGACGCGTGAAGATGTCGTAGCTCGGGATGCCGCTCACGAGGGGCGAGGTCGCCTCGGAGATGAGCCGGACCGTCTCCGCCTTGTAGTCGTTCGCCTTGTAGTTCTGGATCGCGCCGGTGCGCGGGAGGAACGGGTAGTCGCCGAGCTGCATGAGCGGCGAGGCGAAGTTGTTCCGAGCCCGTCCTGCGTGGAAGTGCCAGTAGTAGGCGCTCGAGGTGTTCTTGTTGATCGCAGACGCCCGTCGCGTTCTCGGTCTGGAAGTGCGTCGACGCGACGCCGGAGCCGTAGACGGAGCTCGCGCCCGTCGCGCTCGGGTCGGTGCCGCTGAACACGCCCTCGAAGCTCCCGAGGCCGGCGCACTCGGCGAAGAGGTCGCCGCGGCTCCCGTTGAGGTTCTGCTGGGTCACGAACGAGCCCATGTTCGTGAGCGCCGCGGTGATCGTGCGCGGCCGGGTACTTCTTCGCGCAGGTGCAGGAGGTGCCGGGCGGGCAGTCGCTGCACGACGACGGCGCGGCCCAGTGCGGCACCCACAGGATCTGGTACCGTTCTTGAAGAGGTTGCTCGTCGTCCAGTCGCGCCCGGCGGGCGTCCGAGGAAGTCCGGCATGAAGAGCCGGTCGTAGATCTCGCCGTGGGTGCCGTTCGCGTAGCCCGCCGCCCCCGGGGTGTCGAGCCCGGCGCGCGTCAGGTAGCCCTGGATCACCACCTCGGAGTTCTTGGCGCCGCGCGCCGGAGCTGCCGATGTCGAGGAGGGCGAGCTTGGGCGGCACCGCGCCGCCCGCGCTCCAGCCGCCCGCCATCGTCCGCTTCGAGTAGCCCTTGAACGAGACGTTCGCGACGTGGACGTTCACGCTGCCGAAGGTGGAGCTGAAGCTCTGGAGGACCGCCGCCGCGCGGGCGAAGTCGGAGCCGTCCACGACGAACGGGCCGCCGCGGTAGTTGATGGTGTGGCCGTCGCCGCCGATCGCCGGCGCGGCGCCCTCGACGCCGGTCGCCCAGTTGAAGAGGTAGACCGGGAAGCCGCCCTGGTACTGCACGGAGAGGTCGACGCCGTCGACCGTCGCCTTCGAGGGCTCGATGACCCAGTAGACCGCGATGCCGGCCCGGATGAGCTGGTAGACGAGGCCGTAGGCCTTGATGACGTCGCCCGGATCCTTCGTCGGGCAGGCGGTGGTGCCGCCGGTGGGCGTGTACGTCCCGCGTCACCTGGTCGGTCGTGTACTGGTAGCAGACGTCCATCGGGATGATGAGCGACCGCCGGGCGAAGACCTTGGTGCCCTCGCCGGACGACCCGCAGGTCGGCGCCATGCAGCGGCAACGCGCCGAGCGCGATGACGAGCGGGACGAGGAGGGCGCCGGGACCGCGGCGACGACGCTGGACGTGCGTGCGTGTCATGTCGTGCTCCCCTGGGACACGCAAGCAGATTACCACGCGAGATCCGAACGTTGACGCCCCCAGCCTCGCGTGAGACGACGGTCGCGTGCCGCCGTCGTCCCACATCACCCGACCTCCGCCGCCCGGGCGGCGCGAGATCGTCGACGATCTGGGCGCAGGTGATCGCCGGCCTCGCCGTCGCGAAGCTCGTCTCGCTCGTCG
This sequence comes from uncultured delta proteobacterium, assembly GCA_963739565.1. Taxonomy (GTDB): domain Bacteria; phylum Myxococcota; class Myxococcia; order Myxococcales; family Anaeromyxobacteraceae; genus Anaeromyxobacter. The sequence continues at coordinate 427,413 of CAVUBF010000006.1, forward strand.
AGCCGACCGGCGTGCTCGCCGCGAACCTCGCCGGCGTCGCCGCGTTCCTGTTCATCGCGCTGCCCGACGCGCGGCTGCGCGCGCGCGGCGAGTCGTGGGAGGCGTACGGGCTCCCCTGGTACGGGCGCAGCGGATCCGCGCACCTGGCGCGCGTGGGGCCGCGGCGCGCTCGCCGCCCTCGCCGTCGCCGCGGTCGTGTTCCCGCTGTTCGCCGCCGGGTTCGCGGCTACGCGGCGCTCCTCCCGCGTCCTGCCCGGCGGCTCGCCCGCGCCCTCGCGCCGTACGCCGGCGCGCCGCGGCTCGCGCTCCGGCTGCCGCCCGGGCTCCCGCTCCTCGCCCTCGTGCAGCTCCTGGTCGTCGCGCTGCCGGAGGAGCTCTTCTACCGGGGGTGGATGCAGACGGCCTGGGCGCGGACCGCGCCGGAGCGCGGCGTCACGGTGCTCGGCGCGCGGCTCGGGGCGGGCTTCCTGTGGACGCAGGTCCTCTTCGCCGCCGGGCACCTCGTCGTGCTCCAGCCCTGGCGCCTCGGGACCTTCTTCCCCGGCCTCCTCTTCGGCTGGCTGCGCGAGCGGACCGGCGGGCTCGCCGCGCCGGTCGTGCTGCACGCGCTCTCGAACCTCTTCATCGCGACGCTCGAGGCGAGCTTCTACGGTACGGCGCGTCCAGCGAGCGCAGGAGGCCGCATGACCGGGACGATCCGCGAGATGCTGGAGGAGCAGGAGGAGCGGACGCTCCACCCGCGCGCCGCCCGCTCGGCGGGCTCGCGCGGGCGCGCGCGTCCCCGAGGACCCCGGACGAGGAGCGGCCCGTCGTTCCAGCGCGACCGCGACCGGCTCGTGCACTCGCAAGGCGTTCCGGCGGCTCGCCGGGAAGACCCAGGTGTTCCTCGCGCCGAAGGGCGACCACTACCGCACCCGGCTCACCCACACCCTCGAGGTGGCGCAGGTGGCGCGCTCCATCGCCCGGGCGCTGCGCCTCAACGAGATGCTGGTCGAGGCCATGGTGATGGGGCACGACCTCGGGCACACGCCCTTCGGCCACGCCGGGGAGCGGCTCCTGTCCGAGGTGGTGCCGGGCGGCTTCCACCACGTGCGTGCAGTCGGTCCGGGTGGTGGAGGTGCTCGAGAACGACGGGAGCGGGCTGAACCTCACCGCGGAGGTGCGGGACGGGATCCTGCGCCACTCGAAGGGGCGGGGGAAGGTGCTCCTCGCCGGGACGGGCGAGAAGGCGCTGACGCTCGAGGCGGAGATCGTCCGGATCGCCGACATCGTCGCCTACGTGAACCACGACCTCGACGACGCGATGCGGGCCGGGCTCTTCGGGGAGCAGGACGTCCCCGCCGACATCCGGCGCGTCCTCGGCGCCGAGCGGACGCACCGGTTCCGCACCCTGGTCCGGCGACGTCATCCGCGGCGTCGGACGTGGACGGCGGCGGGCACATCCAGATGTCGGCGGAGGTCCACGGGGCGCTCCTCGCGCTCCGCGACTTCCTCTACGCCCGCGTCTACGAGAACCCGGTCGTGCACGACGAGTTCGTGAAGGCGCAGCGGATCCTGCGGGACCTGTGGGCGTGGTGCGTCGACGACCCCGCGCGGCTCGCGGTCCGGTACCTGCGTCGCGCCCCGCGACGGGGAGACCGTCGAGCGCGCGGTGACCGACTGGCTCTCGGGGATGACCGACCGGTTCGCCCTGGGGACCTGGGAGGCGCTCTTCGTGCCCCGCCCCTGGCCGTACTGGTCAGGCGTTCGTCAGCCCGGCTCACCGAGACCTGGAGCGTCCGGGTCACGGCGACGACGCTCCCGTCCGGCACCTCGATGAACCCGTTCGGCGTGCGGAGCCGGTCGCGAAGGCGACCGCCTTCACGCGCCGGTGAGGGCGGACCTGCGGGTCGCTCTCGGGGGTGCGCAGGTCCACGCCGTGGAGCGCGCAGGGCACGATCCCCTCGATGAGCGCGTAGTGGAGCGGTCCGCCGCGCCGGGTCGCCACCATGATCCGCCCGTTCGTCGCGACGAGGTCGAGCCGGCTCGGTCGCTGGCCGCCGCCTCGCGGCCCCAGGTCTCGAGCTGCCGCACCGTCCCGGCGAGGGCGCGCGCCGCGGTGCGCCGCGTCGAGGTCGAGGTCGTCGAGCCGCCCCTCGTCCTTGAGGAGCTTCAGGAACCACATGAAGACGTGCTCCGAGTCGGTCTCGCCCATCACGTTCCGGCGAAGGAAGTCCGGGAGCGCCGCCACGAGCTGCGGGCGGCATCCGGTCGAACCCCTCGACGGTGCCGTCGTGGGCGAAGAGCCAGCGGCGGAACCGGAACGGGTGGGTGTTCTCGTCCTTCGCCTTCCCGACGGTCGCGCACCGCGCGTGGACGAGGAGCGCCTCCGAGTCGAGCTGACCGACGAGCTCGCGGAGCCCGAGGGCGTGGGCCGCGCCGGTGGGGCGCTTCCCGAGGAGGACGCTCCCTCCGCCGTAGTGCCCGAAGCCGTACGCGTCCGGGAGCCGGTCTCCCTCGACGAGGCTCACGTGCGCGTCGAGCCGCGCCACCTGGCAGCGGAGCAGGTTCGGATCGCTCTGGAGGATGGCGACGAGCGCACCCATGGACTTCCTCTTCTGGTGGGTGGAGGCGAGAGCCGCCCTCGCCACCCCTAGAGTAATAACGCCCGGAGCGGCGCGGGACATCCCGCACCCGAACGGCCGTCCGCGCGTTCGGCCGTTTGACAGCCTCGCGGTGCGCCGATAGGATGCCGTAACCTGCTGAAACGCCTGGACGAACCCCCCGCATGAGCGAAGACATCGCGGTCGGCATCGACCTCGGGACGAGCTACAGCGCAGTCGCGGCGGTCACCGAGCCGGGCGGCGCCCCGCGTGTTCTCCCGAACGAGTGGGGCGAGCACACCCACGCCTCGGTCGTGTCGCTTCCTCGACGACGGCAGCGTCCTCGTCGGGAACGAGGCCAAGAAGAACATCATCACCAACGCCGAGAACACCATCTACTCGGCGAAGCGGCTCATCGGCCGGTTCTTCTTCTCCGACGAGGTGAAGAAGGCCCAGGCGGTGATGCCCTACCGGATCGTGGAGGGGCCGAACAACTGCGGTCCGCCTCCAGGTGAAGGAGAAGGTCTTCGCCATCCCGGAGATCTCGGCGCTCGTCCTGAAGGAGATGAAGGCGATCGCCGAGACGGCGCTGGGCCGCCGGTCGACGAAGGCGGTGGTCACCTGCCCCGCCTACTTCAACGACAACCAGCGCCAGGCCACGAAGGACGCGGGCCGCATCGCCGGGCTCGAGGTGCTCCGCATCATCAACGAGCCGACCGCGGCGGCGCTCGCCTACGGGTTCGGCAAGGACATCTCCCAGCGGATCTGCGTCTACGACCTCGGCGGCGGCACCTTCGACGTCTCGATCCTCGAGATCGGCAAGGACGTCTTCGAGGTGCTCTCGACCGCCGGCGACACCTACCTCGGCGGCGACGACTTCGACGACCGGATCATGACCTGGCTCGCCGACGACTTCCTCGCCAAGCACGGCCTCGACCTCCGCCAGAACAAGTTCTGCCTCCAGATGCTCAAGGAGGCGGGCGAGCGGGCGAAGATCGACGTGGGGCGCGACGGCGTCGCCGACATCCTCGTCCCGGGCATCTGCCAGTCGCCCGAGGGCGACGTGCTCGACCTCGACGCAGAAGCTCACGCAGGACCAGTTCAACCGGATGGTGATGGACCTCGTGCAGCGCACCTTCAAGGTCTGCGACGAGGCGCTCCAGTCGGCGCGGCATGACCGCCGGCGACGTCGACGCCGTCATCCTGGTGGGCGGCCCGACCCGGCTGCCCATCATCCGGAACTCGCGTGCGCCACTACTTCCAGAAGGACCCGATGACCGGGATCGACCCGGACCAGGTCGTGGCCCTCGGCGCCGCGATCCAGGCGAGCGCGCTCCTCAACACGCGGCGCGGCGCGAGCACGGCCAGGCGAGCTACCTGCTCGACGTGACGCCGCTCTCGCTGCGGGTCGGGACGGTGGGCGGGTTCACCGAGAAGATCATCGAGAAGAACACGCCCATCCCCATCGAGAAGTCGAAGACCTTCACGACCAGCCGCGACGGCCAGGACCGGGTGAAGATCCGCGTCTACCAGGGCGAGTCGAACAAGGCGGACGGGCTGCGAGCTGCTCGGCGAGTTCGAGTTCACCGGGTTCCGGATCGGCTACCGCGGCGAGGTCCAGATCCAGGTGACCTTCGAGATCGACTCGAACGGCATCGTGAACGTCTCGGCGACCGACCTCGAGACGGGCCAGAAGACCTCGACCACCATCGGCCTCTCCTCGGGCCTCAGCGAGGCCGACCTCGAGACGGCCATCGACCACAACGCCGAGATGGAGCTGGCGCGGCCGCGCGGCCGCCTGGCGGCCTGACGCATGGACGAGCAGTTCCTCATCGAGGTCGAGGCGCTCGCCGGCGGCGCTCGACCAGCTCGACTACTTCGGCGATCCTGAAGCTCCCGCAGGCGGCCGGCGCCGGCGGACATCAAGGCCGCCTACTACCGCGAGTCGCGCGCGTTCCACCCGGATCGGTTCGCCGCGCTACCCCGACGCCGACGCTGCGGGAGCTGGTGGGCCGCATCTACCGGCGCGTCAACGAGGCCTACACGGTGCTGCGCGACGACAAGAGGCGGATGAAGTACGTCGCCGACCTGAACGGGCCGGACCGCGCGCAGAAGCTCCGCTTCACCGAGGCCGACGAGGTCGCAGGTGAAGGAGGAGCAGAAGCGGAAGCTCGAGGAGCAGCTCGGCCAGACCCCGAACGGCCGGAAGTTCTACGCGGCGGCCCTCATCGAGCTGCAGGCGGAGCGGTGGGACGCGGCGGCGCGGGCGCTCCGGAGCGCGCTCATGTACGAGCCGGGGAACGCCGGTTCAAGGAGCAGCTCGCGGCCGCCGAGAAGCAGCTCGACCTGAGCCGGCCCAAGGGCGACAAGGGCGACCAGTTCCGAATCAAGTGAGCGCGGAGGCGCCCGCGACCGTCGACCTCGTCGTCCTGCTCGTCCTCGCCGTCTCCGCGCTCGCTCGGGGCCGCGACCGGGCGCGCTCCGCCAGGTCGTGTCGCTCGCGCCGCGGTGGCGCGCGGCGTGCGCGACGCGCGCGTCTCCGCGCGGACGTCGGGGAGGGGCTCGCCCGCACGATCTCGCCGCGGGCCCGCGAGCCTCGCCCCGCTCCTGCTCTTCCTCGGCGATGTTCGCCCTCGCCTCGCTCGCCGGCGCCGCGATCCTGCGCGCGACCGGCGTCGCCCGGGTGGTGCGCGGGCCCGACCGACCGCGCCGCCGGCGCGCTCCTCGGCGGCGCGAAGGGCGGCGCTCGCGGCCTGGGTGCTCCTCTCCACCCTCGTCCTCGCGCGGCGAGCTCCTGCCCGCCCGCGTCTCGGAGTGGACGCAGCGGGAGCGACTTCGTCGCCCTCGCCCGGACCCACAACCTCGTCGACGCGCCTCGAGCCCGAGGCCGCGCGGAAGCTCGAGCAGGCCCGGCCGCCGCGCTAGCGAGCGCGCGCCCGCGCGCTCCGGCTACTCGCGCCAGAGGACCGGGTCGAGCCGCTCGACCCGGCGCCGCACGAACGGGGCGTCCACCATCACCCGCGTCCCGCGGTGCTCCGGCGCCTCGAAGAGCAGGTCCGCGACCGTCTCCTCGACGATGGCGCGCAGGCCGCGCGCGCCGGCGCCGCGCTCGAGCGCGAAGCGCACGATCTCGCGGAGCGCGCCGTCGGTGAAGGCGACCTCGACGCCGTCCGCCGACGAGGAGCTCCTTCACCTCGCGCACCACCGCGTCGGGCGGCCCGGTGAGGACCTCGAGGAGCTCGTCGGGCCCGAGCTCGTCGAGCTGGACCACGACCGGCAGGCGGCCGAGGAACTCGGCGAGCATGCCGTAGTCGAGGAGATCCTTCTGTCCGGACCCGGCGCGCTGCCCGGCGGCTGGCGTCCCGGGCGCGCCGAACCCGAGGGCGCGCCCCTCGGCGGCGTAGGCGAAGACGTCGGTGAAGGTCCCGGCGCAGAGGAAGAGGATGTCGGTCGTGTCCACCGTGACCGCGTCGTGCCGCTGCCAGTGCTGCGCGAGGTTCGAGCGGGACGAGGATCTCGCGCCCCTCCAGGATCTTGAGGAGCGCCTGCTGGACGCCCTCGCCGCCGATGTCCCGGGCGCCGACGCCGGAGCGGTGGCCCTGGGAGCGGCGGGCGATCTTGTCCATCTCGTCGATGAAGACGATCCCGCGCTGCGCCTGCTCGACCGAGTGCCCGGCGCGCGCGAGCAGCTCGGCGATCATCACCTCCACGTCCTTGCCGTAGTAGCCGGCCTCGGTGAACTCCGTGGCGTCGGCGACGTGGAAGGGGACGTCGAGCACCTGCGCGAGGTGCCGGGCGAGGTGCGTCTTCCCGGAGCCGGTCGGCCCGATGAGCAGGACGTTCGACTTTCGGACCGTCGGGCTCGGCCGCGCTGCCGCGGCGCAGCGCGGTCCGCTTCAGGTGGTTGTAGGCGGCGACCGCCAGGGCTCGCTTGGCGCGCTCCTGCCCCACGACGTGGCGGGACAGGCGCTCGGCGATCTGGCGCGGGGTGAGGATCGGGGGAGGGCTCTCGTCCACGCGCAGGGGGGTCTTCACGACCACACGGTCGGCCCGCGGGGGTCGCGGCGCAACCCGCGGGGGGGATTGCCGCCTGGTCGACCGCAAGGCGGCAGGCGGATGCGAGCGCCCGTCGAAGCGCGTCTCCCTCTCCCCCGCGCCGTGGCGGGGGAGAGGGCCGGGGAGAGGGGGCGGCGTCGCCTAGCGGCGCGGAACGGCCCGGCCGGGGCCGATCGTCTTGGTCTTCGCCTCGTCCTTCAGCCCCGGCATCGCGTCGGAGCCCGGGTGCCGCTTCACGTGGGCCCGGCGCAGCGCCTCGTACATGTCCGGCAGCCGGCGGAACAGCCGCTTCGGCTTGCGCTTCTTCCGGGTCGAGAGCGCGTACGCGAAGACGATCGGCGCCGCCACGGTCGCGTCGGAGTAGACGACGACGTGGTTCTTCATCATGTTCGCCTGGACCTTGCCCCAGCTGATCGCCTCGGAGGGCGTCGCGCCGGAGAGGCCGCCCCACTGCGGCGAGTCGGTCGAGATCTGCAGGACGTACTCGTGGCCGCCGCGGTTGAGGTCGAGGATCTGCCAGAGCGTCGGCTGGGTCTGCAGGTAGAAGTTCTTCGGCGAGCCGCCGCCGAGGATCACGACGCCGTTCACCTTGGCGTCGTACACGATCGCGGTCGACTGGAGCACGTCGAGGTCCGGGTCCACCGTCGTCGCGCCGCCGCGCAGCTTCATCGCGGCGACGTTCATGCCGATCGACGAGTCGCCGGGCGACGAGGTGAAGATCGGGACGTCGAACTGCGCGGCGGTCGCGACGCAGCTCTTCTCCGGGAGCGGGGCCTGCTGCCGCACGAGCTGGCCGAGGTAGTGGTGGAGCTGCGGCGTGGAGATCCGGCCGCGCAGATCGGGCGGCGCCTTCTCGAGCGCCTCGCGGACGAACGCGTCGGTGTCGAGGAGGGAGTCCTCGGTGATGAAGATGTCGTAGATCCGCTCGATGCCGGCCCGGTACAGCTCCTTGTCATCGACGTGGAAGTGACCCTGCACGACCGGCAGCTTCAGGGCGAAGTGGAGGTCGTGGTACAGGTTCGCGCCCGTCGCGATGATGAGATCGACGAAGCCGGCCTCGATCATCGCCTGGATCGCGCCGCCCATTCCGGCGGGGGTCATGGCGCCCGTGACGGTGAGGGCGATGGTCGCGCCGGAGTCGATCATCCGGCCGAAGAGGTCGCACGCCCTCGGCGAGCCGGCCGCCGTTGAACGCGCCGGCGCGGCGGTACACGTCGACGAGCTCCTCGACCGTCATGTTCGGGCGGAGCCGCATCGGCTCCACGGGGGGACGGGACAGGTAGCGCTTGCGGAGGACCTTCGGGGACTGGGCCATGGCGGCGGCGGACGTTAGTCGCCGCAGTCACGGCCGTCAACGTCGACGTGGTCGTCGACGTGGACGACCGAGAAGACGGACGCGGCACGTGGACCCGAGGGGGCGGACGTCACCGCAGAGCAGGACGTCTCCCGCCTCGTCTCGCGCCCGAAGGCGCGAGACGATGGTGTCAAACCGTCGGCGGCCGGACCGCTGCCGCGAGCGACAGCTGGACGAGGCCGATCTGGCCGTCGTCGGCCGGCTTGAAGGCGAGCTCGGAGAGCTTGGCCTGCCGGTAGACGTCGAGCATCCGCTCCTGCCCGAGGCGCCACACCGAAACCATCGTGCAGGAGGTGGAGTGGCCGCAGGCGTCCTCGCCGTCGAGGCAGACGTTCAGGGCGACCGGACCCTCGACCGCCTCGATGACGTCGAGGAAGCTGATCCCCGACGGCGGCCGCGCGAGGGCGTAGCCGCCGTGGGGGCCGCGCGTGGACCGGACGAGGCCCTGATCCACGAGGGTCTTCAGGATCTTCGCGAGGAAGTCCTCCGGGACGTCCATCTGCCGCGCGATCTCCCGGAACGGTACGACCGCCTCCTGCGGGATCGAGGAGAGGTAGATCATGGCCCGCAGGCCGTAGTCGATCTTGCGAGAGATCCGGAGTACGTGCTGCATGGGTCCTTCCCTCGCGCCCACCCGTCCGCGGAGGGCGATGGCCTTTGAGGTCGCGTATCCTAGCAGAACAGAGGTGGACAGATCATGGCGCCCCCCGGCGCGACCGACTCGAGAATCGATCTCCATACCCACAGCCGCGCCTCGGACGGTGAGTTCGCGGCCGCGGAGGTCGCAGAGCGCGCCCGCGCGGCCGGCGTCGGCGGTGTGGGCGCTCTGCGATCACGACACCGTCGCGGGGCTCGGCGAGGCCCGGGCCGCCGCGGACCGGGCGGGCATCCGGCTGGTCCCCGGCATCGAGCTCTCGGCCTTCCTCGATCGCAAGGAGATCCACATCCTCGGCCACTTCATCGACCCGGCGCACCCGTCGATGACGCGAGTTCGAGGACTTCCTCGCCGATCCAGCGGCGGAGCCGGATGACGCGGATCGTCGAGAAGCTCGCCGGCCTCGGGATCCGGATCCGCGCCGAGGACATCGAGAAGTGGAGCGGAGGGAAGACGATCGGCCGCCCGCACGTCGCCCGGGCGCTCGTCGAGGCGGGCGCTGCCGCCACGATCAAGGAGGCCTTCGATCGCTACCTCGGGGAGGGGCGAGCCGCCTACGTCCAGCGGTACCGGCTCGAGGCGGAGGACGCCGTCCGCCTCGTGCGGGGCGCCGGCGGGACCGCCACGGTCGCCCACCCCGGCGTGTCGAAGCTCGAGCGGCACGACCTCGCGGGGCTGCGGGCGGCGGGCGTGGACGGGCTCGAGGTCCACCACGCCGACCACGTCCCGTCGCTGCGCGAGAAGCTCCTCCGCATCGCCGACGAGCTCGGTCTCGTGCCGACCGCGGGCTCCGATTACCACGGCGTCACGATCTCTCCCGATCGAAAGCTCGGGGACGTGACGATGCCGCCCGAGGACCTCGCGCGGCTCGAGGCGCGGCGCCCCTGATCGTTCCGAGGGCTCGCGCCTTCGGGCGCGAGCCCGAGCGGCTGTCGCTCGTCGTCCCGGCGCCGTCCGGGTCGTCGGAGCCGCGTGCCGCGCCCGCTCATGCGAGAGCAGAGCCGCCGCGGCGGAGCAGTGGAGGATCTCGCGCGCCGGCCCCTCGAGGACGCGGCAGTCGCGTGCTGGAACAGACGGCGCAGGCGCAGGCGCCGCCCGCCGCGGGGCCCGTCGGAGCCGACCTCGGCGGGAGACGCGGCGAGCGTCGCGCGCGGATCCGCGGCCTCCACGGGCGCGGCTCGCGAGGGCGACCGCAGTGGCGCTGCGCGCCTGCGGTCGCCCGCGTCGCCGCGCCGACGCGTAGCCAGCCGCGCGCGGAGAGCGCGCTCGAGAGGGGCCGCCTCGGCGAGGCTCCTCCGGTCCCGCGGCGGCGGCGCTGGATTGCGCCTGCGCCTGCATGTTGAGCGTGGGCGCAGACAAGCTCGAGCCTCGAGCACGCCCGGATGGCGCACACCTCACCGCGAGCTCGAACCGCCGCGCGGAGCCCCGCGGTGCCGGAGGCGCCCCTCGCGGAGGCGCCGGCTCAACGCCTCTCCCTCCGCGCGCGGCGCTCGCAGCCGGGAACTGCGCGCCGACCGGTTTCACTCGGGAGGCGCGCCAATCGCGCTCGGAGCCGCGCGCGATCCGGAGTGCTGCCCGCCGATGCCGGGGCGCCGACGGCGACGCCGGGGCGGAGCGCAAGGTTTCGAGCGGTCGATCCGAGCACTGACGCGGCACTGGCGACGCCGGGGCAGCAGCGCAAGGTTCGAGCGGTCGACCCGACGATGGCAGGCCAACGGAGCTCGCGCTGCCGAAAAGAGAGCGGCCCGGCCGGGGTTGCCGGCCGGGCCGCGAGGACCCGAGGGGAAGGGGTCGAGAGGCTACCGCATGATCTGGAGCGACGCGCCCGCCCACTCGACGAGCGGCGTCCACCAGATGCCGAACACGAGGACGAAGGCCGACGCGCCGCCGAGGATGAGCTGGTACCCGACGCGGGCGCGGATGGGAGCGGGGTGCTCCTCGTACGGCGGGTCGATGAACATCGCCCGGACGATCCGCATGTAGTAGTAGAGCGACACCGCCGTGTTGAGCGCGCCGACCATCGCGAGCATGCCGTACCAGCCGCCGGCCGGGCCGTCGATCGCGCTCGAAGACCGCGTAGAACAGGTACCACTTGCCGGTGAAGCCCGCGAAGGGCGGCAGGCCGGTGAGCGAGAACAGGAAGATCGCGAAGGTCACCGCCGCGAGCGGGTGGCGCCGCGCGAGCCCCTTGTAGTCGAGGATCGACTCGGACCCGGTCGCCTCGGCGACCAGGATGACGACGAGGAAGGCGCCGAGGTTCATCACCAGGTAGATCGAGCATGTAGATCATCACGGCCTGGATCCCGCGGCCGGAGACCGCCGAGAGGCCCATGAGCGTGTAGCCCGCGTGCGCGATGGAGGAGTACGCGAGGAGCCGCTTCAGGTTGGTCTGCCCGAGGGCGGTGAGGTTGCCGAGGGTCATCGTGACGGCGGCGATGACGCCGATCACCGCCGGCCAGGGGATGCCCGCGACCGCCGCCGCGAAGCCGGCCGGGCCGCTGCCCGGGCCGGCGAGCGCGGAGTAGAAGAACCGCAGGGCGAGGGCGAAGCCCGCCGCCTTGGGGCCGACCGAGAGGAACGCGGTGAACGGCGTCGGGCGCGCCCTCGTACACGTCCGGGCACCACATGTGCCAGGGCACCGCCGCGACCTTGTAGCCGAAGCCGGCGGTCACGAAGACGATGGCGACGACGAGCGCGATGCTTGGTCGCCGCGAGCGGACGGCGCCGCGCCGCCTGGAGCGCCGCGATGCGCGTGCCCGAGCTCGAGGACGCTGGTCGTCCCGGTGAGGCCGTACAGGTAGCTCATGCCGAAGAGCATGACGCCCGAGGCGACGCCGCCGTAGATGACGTACTTCAGCGAGCGCCTCGGCGGCCTTGCGGTCGCCCTTGCGGTAGCCCGGCGAGCACGTAGCTCACCATCGAGACGAGCTCGATGGAGAGGTAGATCATGAGGAGGTCGGTCGCGCTCGCCATCAGGAACATGCCGAGCACGATGGCCATGAGCAGCGCGTAGAACTCGCCGATCCGCTGCGGCGGGAAGTCCTTCGCCCTGCGCGGCGATGAGGACGGTGAGGCGCGCCGGCGCGCGAGGAAGAGCCACTTGAAGAAGGTCGCGAACGCGTCGTTCGCGATCATCCCGTTGAAGAGGACCTGGGCGTCGGCCGGCTGCCGCGCGAGGAGCACGGCGGCGACGCCCAGCACCGCGAGCGCGGCCCGCGGTGAGGTAGGCGACCCGCGCGGCGCTCTTCTTCCAGAAGAGATCGAGCACGAACAGGAGCAGGGTCCCGAAGGTGAGCGCCAGCTCCGGCCGGAACCAGAGCGCGGAGCGCAGGTTGCTCTGTGACGAGGGGCAGGAAGGATTCCATCGCGTGGTCTCGCCAGCGCCTACAGCGGCCGGAGGTTCTGGATGAGCGCGTGCAGCGTCGAGTTGATCGGGCCGAGGATGCACTGCGGGTAGAAGCCCGAGGACGATCGCGATCGCGCCGAGCGGGTAGAGCGTGAGCCGCTCGCGCCAGTTGAGGTCCGGGAAGCCCTTGTAGACCGGGTTGAGCTTGCCGAGGAACATCCGGTGGATGGCCCACAGGTAGTAGGCGGCGGTGATGATGACGCTCGTCGCCGAGATGATGGTGTAGGTCGTGAAGACCGGGAACGAGCCCGAGAAGACCATGAACTCGGAGATGAAGCCGGCGAGGCCCGGGAGGCCGAGCGAGGCGAAGAAGGCGAGGCCCATGATCGCGGTGTACTCGGGCAGCTCCTGCGCCAGGCCGCCGAACTTGGCGATCTCGCGGTGGTGGGCGCGGTCGTAGATCACGCCCACGATGAGGAACAGCATCGGGCTGATGATGCCGTGGGTGAAGAGGTTCAGCACCGCGCCGGAGATGGCCGCGGGCGTCATCGCCGCCATGCCGAGCAGCGAGAAGCCCATGTGCGACACGGAGGAGTAGGCGATGAGCTTCTTGAGGTCGGTCTGCGCCGAGGCAGACGAACGCGGCGTAGACGATGTTGATGACGCCGAAGACGGCGATGGCGTTCGCGGCCCACATCGTCGCGTCGGGCAGGATCGGGTAGTTGAAGCGGAGGATGCCGTAGATGCCCATCTTCAGGAGGACGCCGGCCAGGATGACGGAGATCGGCGTCGGCGCCTCGACGTGCGCGTCGGGCAACCAGGTGTGGAACGGGAACATCGGGATCTTGATGGCGAACCCGATGAAGAGGCCGATGAAGGCGACCTTCGCGAAGTCCAAGCCGAGGATCGGCGAGACGTTCGCGAAGACGCCCGGCCTGGCCCTGCTTGCGCCAGCTCGATGAGGTTGAAGGTGTGGGCCGCCGACATGGTGCCGTCGGCGAGCATGCGCCGGGCGCGAGTTGTAGTAGATGCCGATGATCGCGAGCAGCATCAGCACGGAGCCGGCGAGGGTGTAGAGGAAGAACTTGATCGCCGCGTACTCCTTGCGCGGCCCGCCCCAGATGCCGATGAGGAAGTACATCGGCAGGAGCATGACCTCCCAGAACACGTAGAAGAGGAACATGTCGAGGGCGACGAAGGTGCCCATCATGCCGGTCTGCAGGAGCAGCAGCATGACCATGTAGCCGGGGACCATCCGCACCGAGAAGTGCTTCGGGTGGTGCGGGTCGTCGTGGCCGTCGTTCGACCATCCCGGCCATCTCGCCGGCCTTCGCCCCCGACCACCACGGCATCGAGGCGATGGTCGCGATGAAGGAGATGAGGCCGGACAGGAGCACCATCGAGATGGAGAGCCCGTCGACGCCGACGAAGTACTCGACGTTGAAGGACCGGATCCAGACGAAGTGCTGGGCGAGCTGCACGCCCGGCTTCGCGCCGTCGAACATCGTCCAGGCCGGCGATGGCGGCCGCGAACGAGAGGCCGCTGGTCGACGAGGGCGATCCAGCGCGCCCCCTGGTCGACGGTGCTTCTTCGACAGGTTCGGCGAAGAACTTCACCGCCACCAGCACGACGATCGCCGCCGCGCCGAGAGCGGGAAGAAGGTGGCCCAGCTGAGGACGTTCCCTTCGGCTGAACATGCGCGTCGCTCCTTCGTTACTTGATGAGGAAGTTGAGCAGGACCACGACGAGCGCGCCCGCCGAGCGCGCCGTAGAGGTAGGTCTGGATGCGGCCGGTCTGGACGTTGCGGAAGGCGCCGGCCCATGCCGATGGTCGCGTCGGCGACCGCGTTGACCGCGCCGTCGACGACGTACTTGTCGATGGCGGCGTCGACCTGGCCGACGAAGCGGCCGATGGCGCCGACGAAGTTCACGATGCCGTCGATGACCGTGCCGTCGAACCAGCTGAAGGCGCGGGCGACCCAGACCGAAGGCTCGGAGGACGGTCGCCGCGTAGAGCTCGTCCACGTAGTACTTGTTGTAGACGACCGTCCAGATCCCCTGGAAGCGCTCCTTGAGCCGCGCCGGGACGCTCGCTCTTCGCGTCCTTGTAGAGGGCGCGCGCCGCGAGCCAGCCGACGAAGGCGACGCCGACGCCGATGCCCTGGAACAGGAACTCCATCGGGTGTGCGGCCCGTGGGCGAACGGCACCCCGTGCTCGGCCGGGAGGGCCGGCGCGAGCCAGTGCTCGAGGAGCGGCTCCGTGGCCGGTCCAGGCCATGGGGATGCCGAGGAGGAGCGTCAGGCCCGAGCCGATGGCGAGGGCGCTGAGGACGAAGGTGATGGTCCAGGGCGACTCGTGCGGCTTGCCGCCGTGGTGACCGCCGTGGGCTGTGCGTCGTCGTGGTCGTCGTGCGCCGCATGCGCCGCGGGGCGTCGTGCCCGTGCCCCGCGTGCGCCGCGGCGGCGTGGGCCGGGGCGGCGTGGGCGCCGTGGTCGTGTCCGTGCGCCGGGGCGGCGTGGCCGCCGGCGTGGCCGTTCGCGTGGACGGCGCCGTCGGAGGCGTGGACGCTCACGGAGACGGGCGACATCGCCGTCGCCGTCGCGGAGTGCGGATCCTCGTTGTGCTCGTCGTGGTGGCCCTCGCCGCCGCGGTACTCGCCGGTGAAGGTCATGTAGTAGACGCGGTACATGTAGAAGGCGGTGCCGGTCGCCGCGACGATGCCGATGACGTAGATGAGCGGCCCGAGCCAGGGCGTCGGCGTCCCGAAGAGCGCGAGGTGGCTGGCTCGTGAACGCCTTCCAGAGGATCTCGTCCTTCGAGTAGAAGCCGTTCGCGATGGGGAAGCCCGCGATGGCGATGCAGGCGTACAGGTAGGTCCAGCGCGGTGATGGGCATGTACTTCTTCAGCCCGCCCATCTTCCGCATGTCCTGCTCGTGGTGGCAGCCGAGGATCACCGAGCCCGACCCGAGGAAGAGCGTCGCCTTGAAGAAGGCGTGGGTGAGGAGGTGGTAGGCGCCGGCCCAGTACGCGCCGACGCCCACGCCGATGAACATGAAGCCGAGCTGCGAGACGGTCGAGTAGGCGAGGACCTTCTTGATGTCGTACTGGAAGAAGCCGATGGACGCGGCGAACAGCGCGGTGAGCGCGCCGATGAGCGCGACCCAGCCCATCGCCGACGGGCGACAGCGCGTAGATGAAGTTGAGCCGCGCCACCATGTACACGCCGGCGGTGACCATCGTCGCGGCGTGGATGAGGGCGGAGACCGGCGTCGGGCCCGCCATCGCGTCCGGGAGCCAGACGTAGAGGGGGAGCTGGGCGCTCTTGCCCATCGCGCCGACGAACAGGAGGATCCCGATGAGCGTCAGGAGCGAGACGCCCCAGATCTTCTGGTGCAGCAGGCCGCTCCGGCACGCCGGTCGCGCTCGATGCACGACCTGGTCGCGCAGCTCGCGGAAGTTCAGGGTCGGGCCGACCCTCACGCCGTCGACGGGCGCGACGAGCGCGTCGGCCTGGGCGGCGTTGGCCGCCCCCGCCAGCGCCTGGATGCCGGGGCGGCGGGACGTACTCGGTGGTGCGGGCGCCATCGCGGGGCGACCCAGGAGCCGCCGAGACCCCAGAACAGCAGGAGGAGCCCGGCGAGGAACCCGAAGTCGCCGAAGCGGTTCACGACGAAGGCCTTCATGCCCGCCGCGGCCTTCTCCGGGTCCGTGTACCAGAAGGCGATGAGGAGGTAGGAGGCGAGGCCGACGCCCTCCCACCCGAAGAACATCATCGCGAAGTTGTCCCCCATGACGAGGAGGAGCATCGCGAAGACGAACAGGTTGAGGTACGAGAAGAACCGCCAGTACGACGGCTCGTCGGCCATGTAGCCGATGGAGAAGACGTGGATGAGCGTGCCGATCCCCGTGATGATCAGCACCATCATCATCGACAGCGGGTCGAGGGCGAACCCGAGGTCCACCGTCAGCCGCCCGGCGGTGAGCAGGTTCCAGAGGGTGTCCTGCAGGAACCGCTCCTCGGCCGGGAGCGACAGCATCTGCTTGAAGGCGAAGAGCGCCGTCCCGAAGGCGAGGAGCATCGCCGTCACCGCGATGCGGTGGACGATCTTCTTGCCGAACATCCGCTGGAGCTTCCATCCGATCGTCGCGTTGATCGCCGCGCCGACGAGCGGGAAGAGCGGGATGAGCCAGAGGTAGCCGACGTGGTGGACGTGGAGCGCCGACGCGACGGCGTGGCCCGCGGCCGCGACGTGCTCGACCGCGCCGTGCGCGGCGGCGCCGTGCTCGACGGCGGCCGCGCCGTGCTCCGCGGCGGCCGCGCCGGCAGCCTGCACGTGCTCGGCGGCGGCGGCGCCGTGCTCCGCGACGGCCTGGCCGGCGGCCTGGACGGCCTCCGCGCCGTGCTCGGCGGCGGACCGGACGAGCTGGGCGAACGCGTTCCCGATGATCTTCAGGGTCGAGAGTTCCATCGCCTATTCCCGCATGAGGTCCGCGAAGCGGACGTCGATGGTCTTGAACGTCTGGAAGATGGCCAGGACGATGGCGAGGCCCACCGCGGCCTCCGCCGCCGCGAGGACGATGACGAACAGGGCGAAGATCTGCCCCGAGACGCCGCCCGTGACGTAGTGGTTGAACGCGACGAAGTTCACGTTCGCGCCGTTGAGGATGAGCTCGACGCCCATCAGGACGCCGACCGCGTTGCGCCGGGTCGCGACGGTGACGAGGCCGAACGAGAAGAGCAGCGCGCCGACGACGAGGAAGTGGGTGAGGGTGACCATGGCGTCTCCGGCCGTCAGTCGGCCTTGATCTCCTTGCGGGCGATGACGACCGCGCCGACGAGGGTCGCGAGCAGGACCAGCGACGCGACCTCGAACGGGAGCAGCCACTTCGTGAGGAAGCCGTTGCCGATCGCGCGCGGCGGTGGCGGTCATGGCCGGGATGACGGGCGTCGACCAGGGGGTGAGGGTCGCCACCGCGACGAGCACCGGCGCGACCGCCACGAAGAGGAGCACGCCGCCGAAGGTCCCGAAGCTCGTGTTCGAGACGTTCACCTCGGTGATCCGGTTCGTCAGCATCACCGCGAACAGGATCAGGACGAGGACGCCGCCGATGTAGATGAGCAGCTGCGTCACCGCGATGAAGTCGGCGGAGAGGAAGACGTAGAGCGACCCGGCGCCGAGGAGGGCCATGAGCAGCCCGAGGGCCGAGTAGAGGATGTTCCGGGAGAGGGCGACGCCCGGCCGCGCCGGCGACGGTCACCGCCGCGATCACGTAGAAGAGGCCGTCGCGTGAGCCCGCGCCGGGCCGCGGCGCCACGGCGCCCGGCAGAGTAGGCCGGCAGGATCACCTGCGTCGTCATGTAGCCGACGAACGCGACCACCAGGAGCGACGCGATGAACCAGACGGAGAGCTTGCCTGCGTTGGTCTTCATCGTGGGCGGCCTCACTTGGTCTCAGGGGTCTGGGGCTTGTCCGGCGACCGGAGTCGCGGGCGCGGCCGCCTCGGCCGGGCGTCGCCGCGGCGGGCGGCCGGGGCTGGCGCGGCGGCGGCAGGGCGGCGGCCGGGGCGCGGCGGCGCGGAGCGGCGCGCCGCGGGGCTGTGGCGGCGCGGAGGGCGGCTTCGCGGCCGGCTTCGCCGGCGCCGGCTTCGGCGGCTCGGGCGGGAGGAACTTCGGGCCCGCGCGCGTTCCACGCCTGGGCCTCGAGCTTCGCCCGGACGAGCGAGCCGAGCTGCGCGCGCGGGTAGTACTCGGCGGTCTTGTCGACCTTGTAGACCGGGAACGGGTTCGCCGGGTCGGCCCACCGGAACACGAGGTTGCGGATGTGCGCTGCGTCGAGCCCTCGAACTCGCGGGTGTGCTGGATGGAGCCGGTGGGGCAGGGCTCGACGCAGAGGCCACAGAACATGCACTTGGCCTCGTCGATGTCGAACTGCGTGCACGTACGCGCTGCTTCGGGTTCGCCGGGTCCTTCTCGATCGTGATCTGGATGCAGCCGATCGGGCAGGCGCGCTCGCAGGCCTGGCAGCCGGTGCAGATCGAGGTGTCCACCTCGAGGAACCCGCGGTAGCGCGGCGGGAGCATGTCCCGCACCGCCATCGGGGTCCGGTCCGGGTACTGCACGGTCATCGGCCGCCGCACGAGGTGCGACAGCGTGATGGAGAGCCCGTGCCAGAAGGACACCACGGTGTCCTTGATGGTGCCGGTGTATTCGCGGACGGTCGTCGTGGCCATGGTCGTCGTGGGCTCCGTTACCAGTTGGAGAGGTCGACCCGGTCGCCCGACCGCTGTGATGTTGGCCTTCGTCTGCTTGAGGAAGATCGCGAGGACGCACCGCGAAGGCCACGGTCATCGCCACCCCGGTGATCGTCGCGACGCGCCGGGACCTGCGCGACGAGGATCATCCAGAGCAGCGTCGCGACGAAGCGAGACGAAGGCGAACGGGACGAGGTACTTCCAGCAGAGCGTCATCATCTGGTCGACGCGGATGCGCGGGAGCGTCCAGCGGATCCAGACGATCACGTTGCAGGAGCACGAGCGTCTTCACGACGAAGACGACCAGCGAGAGCGATCTGCAGGCCCCACCACGCCGAGGCCGGGGAGCGGCGCCGGCGCCCTTGCGCGGCCTCGAAGGTCGCCTGCGTCGTCGCCGGGGACCTGCCAGCCGCCGAAGAAGAGCGTCGTGGCGACGGCGGCCATCACCCAGAGGTTGCCCGAACTCCACCAGGAAGTAGAGGGCGAAGCGGAACGCCGGAGTACTCGGAGAGGTAGCCGGCGACGAGCTCGGACTCGGCCTCGGGGAGGTCGAACGGGCGTCCGGTTGCCCTCGGCGAGCTGCGCGATGAAGAAGATGACGAAGGCGACGGCGGCGACGGGGTTCGTGAAGATGAACCACTCCCAGGGCCAGGCCGCCCTGCGCGCGGATGATCCCCTGCATCGAGAGCGTGCCCGCCATCAGCACCGGGACCATGATCGCGATGCCGGCGGGGATCTCGTAGGAGACGACCTGCGCGGCGGAGCGCATGCCGCCGAAGAGCGCCCACTTGGAGTTGGAGGACCAGCCGGCGAGGAGGATGCCCGACGACCACCAGCGCGGTGACCGAGACCATGTAGAAGATGCCGACGTTGAGGTCGGCCGCGATGAGGCTCTCGCCGAAGGGCAGCGCCACGAAGGTGAGGGCGAAGCCGACGAGGACGAAGTAGGGCGCGGCGCGGAAGAGCAGCTGGTCCGCGTCGGCGGGGATGAGGTCCTCCTTGAGGAGGAGCTTCACCGCGTCCGCGATCCACTGGAAGAAGCCGCCGGCGCCCACGCGGTTGTAGCCGATGCGGCTCTGCATGCGGGAGCGACCCGCATCTCCCACCAGACCGTGGTGCCGGAGATGATCGCGCCGAAGTTGAGGAGCATGAAGCCGAGGAGCGCCGCGGAGACCGCGTAGGCGCCGTACTGCGCGCTGGCGCTCCAGGCGTCCCAGTTCCCGCCCAGCGCCTTGATGACGTGGCCGAGCATCGCCGGCTTGGTGAGCGGCGAGAGGACGAGGATCGCGCCGAACAGGAAGACCGGCAGGATGGCCCCGACCACGAGCGTCAGCAGCAGGATCGACTTCGGGCTGCGCTTCGGGGGCGTAGGGGGTGGAGGTGACGGCGGTCATCGATCGATCTCCGGGGCGACGACGTCGAGGCTGGCGATGAGGGCGACGAGGTCCGCGATCATCAGGCCGCTCGAGATGTCCTCGATGATCCCCATCGCCGTGAACGAGCCGGTGCGGGCGCGGACGCGGTAGGCCTTCTCGGTGCCGTCGGAGACGACGTAGTAGGCCATCTCGCCGCGGGCGGACTCGACCCGGCCGACGGCCTCGCCGGCCTCGGGCTTGACGTTGCGGGGCACCTTGGCGAGGATCTCGCCCTCGGGGAGCGTCTCGAGGGCCTGGCGGACGATCTTCGAGGACTCCGCCATCTCGAGGCAGCGGACGTAGTACCGGTCGTAGCAGTCGCCGACCGTGCCCGCCCAGCCCTTGCCCACCGGGATGTCGAACTTGAAGTGCGGGTAGGCGCCGTACGGCATGTCGCGGCGGACGTCCCAGTCCACGCCCGAGCCGCGGAGGTTCGGGCCGACGAGGCCGTAGTCGATGGCCTGCTTGCCGGGGATGACGCAGACGCTCCCGAGCCGCTTCTTGTACAGGTGGTTGAACGAGATGAGCCGGTCGAACTCGACGAGGAACTTGTCGAAGTGGTCGAGGTACGCGAGGACCTTGTCGCTTCCAGCCCTCGGGCATGTCGAACGCGACGCCGCCGATGCGGTGGTAGTTGTAGGTGAGCCGCGCGCCGCAGAGCGCCTCGATGAGGTCGTTGATGGCCTCGCGCTCGCGCAGGCCGTGGACCATCGGCGTGAAGGCGCCGATGTCCATCGTCATCGTGCCGACCGAGACGAGGTGCGAGGCGATGCGGCAGAGCTCGCAGGAGATGGCGCGGAGCCACTGGGCCCGGGCCGGCACCTCGACCTTGAGGAGCCGCTCGACCGCGATCGCGTAGCCCTCGTTCGCGAACATCGCCGCGACGTAGTCGACGCGGTCGGTGTACGGCATGAACCCCGGGTAGCCGGTGATCTCGCCGATCTTCTCGATGGACCGGTGCAGGTAGCCGACGTCCGGGACGGCCTGCTTCATGACCTCGCCGTCGGTCTCGACGATGAAGTTGATGACGCCGTGGGTGGAGGGGTGCTGCGGGCCGAAGTTGAGGATCATCTCCTCGTTCTGACGGTCCACGCGGCGGAGGATGAGCTTCTCCATGGTCGGTCCTCCTAGGCCTTCGCGGCGGGCGTGACGTCCTGCGGCCCGCGCGGCGGCGGCCTTCTCCGCCTTGGCGGCGTCGTCGAGCCGCTTCAGCTCGACGAGCGGGTTCTCGCGGACGTTCGAGATGCCGTGCCAGCCGCCCGCCTCCTGGTAGTCCTTGCGGAGGGGATGGCCGATCCAGTCGTCGGGCAGCATGATGCGGCGCAGGTCGGGGTGGCCGGGGAACTCCACGCCGAAGAGGTCCCACACCTCGCGCTCGAGCCAGTTCGCGGTCTTCCAGACGCCCTCGACGGTCGGGACGGACGGCGCGGCGCGGTCGGCCTCGACCTTGAGCTTGAAGACGTGCCGGTGCGGGTACGAGACGAGGTGGTAGACGACCTCGATCACGTTCTTCTTCGGCCAGTCGACCGCGGTGAGGTCCTCGAGGAAGTCGAAGTCGAGGCCCGGCTCCGTCTTGAGGAAGCGGCAGATCTCGACGATCGACTCGCGCCTTCACGACGCAGTGCTGGTCGATCTTCGGCTCGGAGAGCGGGCCGACGGCGTCGCCGAACCTCGCCTTCAGCCGCTCATGGATCTCAACGGTCGTCATTGGTTCCCTCAGATGCGGTTCGAGGCGAGCCGGCCGCCCCCGCGCCGTACCCGCCCCGTCCCCGAACGCAACGTGAAGCGTGTGGATTTGGGTTGAAGCCCGCCTCGCTAGGCGACCTCCGCCGTGCCGCCCTGCGGACGGCGCTTCGTCGACCAGGGCTCGTTGCGCACGATCTCCTGGAGCCGGAGGAGCCCCTCGGTGAGCGCCTCGGGCCGCGGCGGGCAGCCGGGCACGTAGACGTCGACCGGGATGACCTTGTCGACGCCCTTGCAGACCGAGTACGCGAGCTGGAAGAGGCCGCCGCAGTTCGAGCAGGAGCCCATCGAGATGACGTACTTGGGCTCGGACATCTGGTCGTAGAGGAGCTTCGCCCGCTCGGCCATCTTGTAGGTGAGCGTGCCGGCCACGATCATGAAGTCGGCCTGGCGCGGGGAGGCGCGCGGGATCGCGCCGAAGCGCATCGAGGTCGGCGCGCGGGCCGCCCGTCTGCATGAGCTCGATGCCGCAGCAGGCGAGGCCGAAGAGCAGGTACCAGAGCGAGCTCTCGCGGGCCATGTTGATGAGCTTGTCGAGCTGGCTGACGTGTGGAACACGTGACGTCGCCGCCGATCGCCGGAGTCCATCTTCTGAGCCGCCATGTCGTTCACTCTCGTGGTGAGAGACGGCCGGGGCCTACGCCGCGCGGCGCTCGTCCTCGGAGCCGGCCGGCGGCGCCTCGTCGGGCGCGCCGGTCAGGTTCTTCACCCACTCCAGATCCCCGTGCGCCCAGACCCAGACCAGGCCGACGACGAGGATGGCGGTGAAGAGGAAGAGCTCGACGAAGGCGACCCAGGCGAACGCCGGGCTCGCCGCCACCCACTGCTTGAACACCGCCACCACCGGGAAGGTGAGGGCGATGTCGACCTCGAAGATCACGAAGACGAGGGCGACCAGGTAGAAGCGCGGGTTGAAGTTGAACCACGCCACCCCGATCGGGCGCTCACCGCACTCGTAGATGGACGCCTTCTCGGCGTTGGGAATCTGGGGCCCCACCAGCTCGGGAGAGCGTGATCCCACCCAGCGCGAACCCCACGGCCACGACCGCGAACACCAGGACGGCGGCAAAGTCGAAACCCATCGTCAGGATCCTTTGTGGACCTATCCCGTCGTGATACTTGGGAAAAGGCGCGCGGAGTCTACTCGCGGGTATAGCCATGTCAAGGGGCGGAATCCCGTTGACAATCCCTGACCGCAAGGGCACTTAAGGGACCCTTACCCGGACCCCCTTTCTCCTCATGACACCTCTGCAGACGTACTTCCCCATCGGGTCGTCCTGCTGGTCGCGGCGCTCCTGGCGGTCGTGATGCTGACCGTCGCCGGGCTGCTCGGCCCCCGACGGTACAGCCAGGTAAAGGCCGCCCCGTTCGAGTGCGGGTCGACGCCGATCGGGACCGCCCGCGAGCGCTTCGGCGTGAAGTTCTACGTCGTCGCGATCCTCTTCATCGTCTTCGACATCGAGGCGATCTTCCTCTACCCGTGGGCGGTCCTGCTGCTCCGAGCGAGGGCTACCCCGGCCTCGGCTGGCCAGGGTTCGTCACCATGGGAATCTTCGCCGCTCACCCTCGTCGCGGGGCTCGCCTACGTGTGGAAGAAGGGCGTCCTCGACTGGAGACGCCTGATGGCCTCCGAACTCGACACCGTCCCCGCCCTCGCGACGCGCCGCGACGAGGCGCAGAGCTGGCTGCAGCGCATCGTCTCGAAGGGCGTGGGCTGGGCGCGCAAGTACTCGCTCTTCCAGTACCCCTTCGTCACCGCCTGCTGCGGCATGGAGTACATGTCGCTGCAGATCGGCGCGCTACGACCTCGACCGCTTCGGCGCGGCGGCTGCCCCGCTTCTCGCCGCGCCAGGCCGACCTGCTCATGGTGGTCGGCACCATCAACTGCAAGCAGGCGCCCGTCCTCCGGCGCGATCTACGAGCAGATGGCCGAGCCGAAGTGGGTGATGGCCTTCGGCGTGTGCGCGAGCTCCGGCGGCTTCTACGACAACTACGCCACGGTGCAGGGCATCGACCGGATCATCCCGGTGGACGTCTACGTCCCGGGCTGCCCGCCGCGGCCGGAGCAGGTGCTCGACGGGATCATGCTGCTGCAGAAGAAGATCCAGGATCAGCCGCACAAGCTCATCGACCGGCAGGCGCTGCCCCTGCTCCCCGACGTCCGGGGCGACGCGCTAGCGAGGACGAGCATGTCCAAGGCCGTGATCGACGCGCTCGTCGAGCGCTTCCCCGATGCCGTGTACGACCCCTACGTCGGGGTGGGCGGCGACGACTGCGCCTTCGTGACGAAGGAGCCGGATCGCCGAGGTCTGCCGGTTCCTCAAGTCGGAGCGCTGGCTTCGACATGGCGCCGTACATCACCGCGGTCGACTACCTCGGGCAGGACGCCGCGCTTCGAGGTCGTCTACAACCTCTTCTCGACGAGGACGAACGAGCGCATCCGCCTGCGCGTGAAGGTGCCGGAGTCGGACTGCGTCGTCCCGACCGTCACCGGCGTGTGGCGCGGCGCCGACTGGTTCGAGCGGTACTGCTGGGACATGTACGGGATCCGCTTCGACGGCCACCCCGACCCGCGCCGCCTCCTCCTGTACGAGGAGTTCGTCGGCCACCCGCTGCGCAAGGACTACCCGCTCCGCGGCCGCCAGCCGCTCGTGCCGGAGCGCGAGATCAACGACCTCTTCCGCGGGCCCGGGGCCCGCCACGCGCGACTAAGGCGCCTCGGCAGCGACAGCGAATGGCCAGCCGACACGAACGGACACGGAACCGCCCCGGCCGCGAAGGTCGTCGTCCCGGCCCAGCCGAGCCCCCTCGACGCGCCGCTGCCCGCGCAAGCGGATGGTCGCTCAACATCGGGCCGTCGCACCCGGCCATGCACGGCGTCGACGCAGTTCCGTCGTCGAGCTCGACGGCGAGACGATCACCGACCTGAAGTCGAGATCGGCTTCCTGCACCGCGGCTTCGAGAAGAGCTGCGAGAACGTCACCTGGACGCAGGTGTTCCCGTACACGGACCGGCTGAACTACGTCTCGCTCGATCCTCAACAACGTCGGGTACGCGCTGGCGGTCGAGAAGCTCTGCAAGCTCGACGTCCCGGAGCGCGCGAAGTACCTGCGCGTCATCACCTCCGAGCTGCACCGCATCTGCGACCACCTGACCCTCGTCGGCGCGACCGGCCTCGAGCTCGGCGCGATGACGATCGTCCTCTTCGCCGTCGAGGCGCGCGACCTCGTCTACGACCGGCTCACCGAGCTCTGCGGCGCGCGCCTCACCTCGAACTACGTGCCGCATCGGCGGCGTCGCCCGCGACATCCCCGAGGGCTGGATCGAGAAGACGCTCAAGACCCTCGACCGCGTCGCGGAGATGCGCGAGGAGATCGACGGCGCTCCTCACCCGCAACCGGATCTTCCTCGACCGCACCCGCGGGCGTCGGCGTCATCTCCGCGCGAGGACGCCCTCGACTACGGGTTCACCGGGCCGTGCCTGCGCGCGACCGGCGACGCCTACGACGTCCGCAAGGCCGCTCCCTACCTCGTCTACGACCGGATCGACTTCGACGTCCCGGTGGGCACGAACGGCGACAACTTCGACCGCTACCTCGTGCGCATCGAGGAGATGCGCCAGTCCGACCGGATCGTCCGCCAGTGCTTCGCAGCAGATGGAGCCCGGGCGCGATCATCGTCGACGACTCCGCTTCGTGCTGCCGCCCAAGCCGCACGTCTACAGGACGATCGAGGGCGTCATGGCGCACTTCAAGCTGATCATGGAGGGGATCAAGGTCCCCGCCGGCGAGGCCTACTCGTACACCGAGGCGGCAACGGCGAGCTCGGCTTCTACCTCGTGTCCGACGGCGGCGGCCGGCCCTACAAGTCGGCCTGCGCGCGCCGGGCTGGCCGATGCTCGCCGCGCTGCCGCTCATGACCAGGGACGCGCTGCTCGCCGACCTCGTCCCGACCTTCGACAGCATCAACATGATCGGCGGCGAGGTCGAGCAGTAGCGCCGCCGCACCCCCGATCACGGAGCGAGACCGCGATGGCCCGACGAGACCAAGCCCGCCGCCGCCCGCGGCCGCGCCCCCAAAGCCGCGCGGGCCCCCCGGCGCCGCCGCCGCCCAAGAACCCCGGCTTCGTGACCGCGACGATCGACGGCACGCGAGGTCGTCGTGAAGCCCGGCACGACCGTCATCGAGGCGGCGAAGCGGTCGGGGTCGAGATCCCGTACTACTGCTACCACAAGCGGCTCTCCATCGCGGCCAACTGCCGGATGTGCCTGGTGGAGATGTCGAACGCGCCCATGGGCAAGCTCATGCCCGGCTGCCAGATGCCGGTGGCCGAGGGCATGACGGTGAAGACCGACACGCCCGCGCGTGAAGCGACCAGCAGCGCGCGATGCTCGAGTTCCTGCTGCTCAACCACCCGGTCGACTGCTCCATCTGCGACCAGGCCGGCGAGTGCAAGCTGCAGGACTACTACATGAAGTTCGACCGGCAGCCGTCGCGGCTCGACGTGCCGAAGGTCGCAGAAGGGCAAGCGCGTCCAGCTCGGGCCGCTCGTCGTCCTCGACCAGGAGCGCTGCATCCTCTGCACCCGCTGCGTCCGCTTCATGCGCGAGGTGGCGAAGGACGCCGCAGCTCGGCGTCGCCGAGCGCGGCAACCGACGAGCTTCATCACGACCTTCCCCGGCCAGCCGCTCGACTCCAAGTACTCCGGGCAACGTCGTCGACATCTGCCCGGTGGGCGCGCTCACCTCGACCGACTTCCGCTTCCGCGGCCGGGTCTGGTTCATGTCCTCGGCGCCGCTCGGTCTGCACCGGCTGCGCCCGCGGCTGCAACACCTTCCTCGACTACCTGAACGACGTCACCTACCGCTACCGGCCCCGCGAGAACGACGCGGTGAACCAGGAGTGGATGTGCGACGACGGCCGGCTCACCTACAAGTGCCTGAACCACGGCCGCGTGCTCGTCGCGCGCGAGGGGCGGGGCGCCGCAGGGCGCCGTCGCCGGGACCGTCGCCGCCGTGGCGGCCGCGGCCGAGGTCCTCGACCGTCACGCCGGGCGAGGACCGCTGGCGGTGCTCCTCTCGCCGGTCGCCTCGCTCGAGGACCTGCTCGTCGCGGCGACCGTCGCGAAGGACGCCCTCGGCCTCGCCGAGGTCTACGTGGGCGGCCGGCCCGACGGCTGGCAGGACGAGTTCCTGAGGCGCGCCGACCAGAACCCGAACCGCAAGGGCGTGGAGCTCGTCGCGCAGGCCTTCGGCCTCGCCGTCCGGCCCTTCGCCGACCTCGGCGCCGCGGTCGGCGGCGGGCAAGGTCCGGGCGGTCTGGGCGGTGGGCGCCGAGACGCCGGACGCCGCGGTGACCGCGAAGCTCGCCGGGCTCGAGGACCTCGTGGTCCAGGCGACGAACGAGGGGCCGCTCGCGCACGACGCGACGGTGCTCCTGCCGGCGTCGCCGCACGCCGAGACGGACGGCACCTTCGTCAACTTCGAGGGGCGGCCGCAGCGGTTCGAGCTGGCCTACTTCCCGCGGGGCGACTCGCCGGCCGCACTGGGCGCTCGCGGCGGGCATCGGCCAGGCGCTCGGGCTCGCGCTGACGTTCGCGAGCGGCCGCGAGGTCTTCGCGGCGCTCGGCGCCGAAGCTCGGCGGCCGCCCTCGGCGACTTCAGGTGGGACTCGCTCCCCTCGGTCGGCAAGCGGTTCGGCATCGTGCCGCTCGCGGCCGGGACGGTGGACGGGCGGCTCTCCGGGCAACCGCGACCGCGTCCCGGCGGAGACGGGCGAAGACTACCGGCGCGCCATCGCGCGGACGTCGTAAGGGGAGGCGAAACGTGAGCCGTCTCGTCGGAATGATCCTCGTCCTCGCCGGGCTCGTCGTCGGGCTCGTCGGCCTGTCATGCGGCGTTCTACCTGCTCGCCGGCGTCCTGGCGCGTCTTCGTTCGCGAACCACGGCCTGCCCCCGCAGTACGGCGCCGCGGTCGGGAACCTCGTCACGCTGCTGCTCGTCGTGGTGATGGTCCCGGCGATCGCTCCTCTCGGTCGCCGAGCGCAAGTGGTCGGCGCTCATCCAGAACCGGATCGGCGCCAACCGGATCACGGTCGGCGGCAACGCCCTCGGCGGCATCCCGTTCCTGCTCGCCGACGCGCTGAAGATGCTGACGAAGGAGCGGTTCCAGCCGGCCGAGGCGACGAAGTTCCTCTTCGACCTCGCCCCGGTCCTCGCCTTCGCCCCGGTGCTTCGCGCTCTTCGCCATCGTGCCGGTCGGGCCGGAGCTCGCGCTCCGGAACATCCTCGGCACCGAGGGCGTGCTCGGGCAGGTGGCGATCTCGCTCCAGATCGCGAACCCCGACGCCGGCCTCCTCTACCTCTTCGCCATCGCGTCGCTGGCGGTCTACGGCACCTCCCTCGCCGGCTGGGCCTCGAACAACAAGCTCGCGCTCCTCGGCGGCGTCCGCGCCGCCTCGCAGATGATCAGCTACGAGGTCTCCCTCGGCCTCTCGCTCGTCGGGATGATGATCGCGTACCGGACGCTGCGCCTCGAGGAGATGGTGGTCGCGCAGGGCCAGCCGGTGCTCGGGGCCATCCCGGCCCTCGGCCTCCTGCTCCAGCCCATCGGGTTCCTCGTCTTCTTCGCGAGCGCCTTCGCCGAGACCAAGCGCGCGCCCTTCGACCTGCCCGAGGGCGAGAGCGAGATCGTCGGCTACTTCGTCGAGTACTCGGGGATGCAGTTCGGCCTCATGTTCCTCTCCGAGTTCGTCGAGATCGTGGTCCTCTCCGGGGTCATCGTCGCGGTCTTCCTCGGCGGCTGGCACCCGATCTTCTTCGAGGAGACGCTCCGCGCGCGGCTGACGCCGCTCGCCTTCGCCGCGGTGGGCGCCGGCGCCTTCCTCGCGAAGATGGTCGTGCTCATGTGGGTCCAGCTCCTCATCCGCTGGGTCCTGCCGCGCTTCCGCTACGACCAGATCCAGACGCTCTGCTGGAAGATCCTGCTGCCCGTCGCCCTCGTGAACGTCTTCGTCACGGCGGCGGTGGTCCTCTTCGACCCGTGCCTCCGGCTCCTCGCCTGGATCGGCGCCGCCGAGCTCGTCGCGATGGGCGCCATCACCGCCGCGGTCAGCCGCGCTCCGGCCGCGGGGGCCCACGGCGCGGACGCCCACGGACACGCCGACCCCCACGCCCACGCCGCCGCCGGACACTGACGGACCCTGACATGCCCTACACCGTCGACAACCGCCCCCCGGACCTGCGCGAGCGGATGTACTTCCCGGAGATCCTCCAGGGTCTCAGGATCGCCTCGCGCCACTTCTTCAAGAACCTGTTCTTCTCGCGGGACGCGAACCCGGACTTCCTGGCGCGCGACCGCAGCCTGAACGCAGGTCGCGACCCTCCAGTACCCGGAGGAGAAGGTCACGTACCCGCCCGGCTACCGCGGCCTGCACCGGCTCGTGCCGCGCGAGGACGGGAAGCCGCGCTGCGTCGCCTGCTACATGTGCGCGACGGCCTGCCCGGCGCAGTGCATCTACATCGAGGCGGGCGAGTACCCCGACGACCCCGTCGAGAAGTACCCGACGAAGTTCGTCATCGACGAGCTGCGCTGCATCGTCTGCGGCTTCTGCGTCGAGGCCTGCCCGAAGGACGCGATCCGGATGGACTCGGGCGAGCACGCCCCGCCGTCCTACGAGCGCGCCGCGCAGATCTGGGACGAGACGCGGCTGCTCCGCGGGCCGCCCATCTCGTACCAGGCCGACCCGTGGTTGCGCCGCGGCTCGCCCTCCATCCCTCCCGAGAAGCTCGAGGAGATGCGGGCGCGGGCGCGGCCGTTCCCCACCGTCGCGACCGACGAGGCGTCGCAGACTCCCGGCTTCTCGGTCCGTGCCCTCGCGCAGGAGGCGAAGGAACGGGGGGAGCGGTAGCGTTGCCGAGGTCGTTCCGTCCAGGTTCCCTGGACCTGGACCTGGACTTGGACCTGGACCTGGACTTCGACCTCGACCTCGACTTCGACCAGGTCGAGGACGAGGACCAGGTCGAGGACTAGGTCGAGGGCGAGGACCACGACCAGGTCCACGACCACGTCCAGGACCAGGGCCGGCTCGACGCTGTGGCCCTCGCACCGCACCCTCGTCCTCCTCGCGGCGACGGCGGCGGCCGCCGCCCTCGTCGACCTCGGCACCCTGCACCGCTTCGAGTGGGGCGACTCCCTCGTCCCGGTGCTCGTCTCGCTCCAGCGCTGGACGCCGTTCTACTGGGACCAGGAGCGGTACGGGATGCTCGTCCCGCTCCTCGCGCTCCCGCTCCGCGATCCGCTCTGGAACCTCCTCGCCCAGCGGTTCCTCCTCGCCCTCGCGGGGCTCGGAGCGGTGGTGGTCGTCGCGCGCCACGTCCTCGCCGGCCGCGACTGGCCCCTCGCTGGCGCCCTCGGGGTCGCGGGGCTCCTCGCCCTGGCGCCGGCGCGCTGGCTGTTCGAGTACCTGTTCGATCAGCCCTACGGCCTCGCCCTCGCCCTCGCCGCGGCGGGGCTCGCCGTCGCGGAGCCGACGCCCGACGGCCGGCGCGGCGCTCCGCGAATCGCGTGGGGCGCGCTCCTCGTCGTGGCCGCTCACTGGGTGAGCGCGGCGACCGGCGTGCTCCTGGGCGCGCTCGCGGTGGCGCGCGCCGCCGCCGATTTGCTCGAGCCGGGCTCGGTGGACGTTCTCCCTCTCCCCCACCGGGGGAGAGGGTCGGGGAGAGGGGGCCCGCGGGCGTTGATCTTCCTCGCGCGATTCGCGCCCGCCTCGCCTGGGATCTCGGCCTCCTCGCCCTCGGCCTCGCCGCGGGGCAGCTGTTCCTGCGGCTCGCCCCGGCGCCGGCCGTGAACCCGTGGGCCCTCGACCTCTCGCCGCAGCCGCTCTCCGCCCTGCCGAGGGCGTGGGCGACGCTCCTCGGGAACGGCTGGCACGCGGCCGGCGCCTGGCCGGCGGTGCTCGCGGGCGCGGCGCTCGCCGGCGTCCTGCTCCTCGCCCTCCCGGCGCTCCGCGCCCACCTCCCCGGCGCGCTCCTCCGGGCCGCGGCGCTCTGCGCCGCCGCCCTCGCCTGGGTCCTCTTCGCCGGCTCGCTCCGCTGGGTCGAGGTGAACGCCTTCCACTGGCGCTACCTCGCGCCGTCGGCGGTGCTCGTCCACCTCGCGGCGGCGGCGCTCCTCGCGGAGCCGCTCGCGCGGCTGCGCCGGCTCGCGCGCCCGGCCGGCCTCGCCGCCCTCGCGCTCGTCCCCGCCGCCGCCCTCGTCGCGTCGGGCCCGCCGTCGCTCGCACGTGTCCGAGCGGAGCTCGACGCCGCCGCCGGCCGGCTCACGCCGGACGTCGTCGCGGCGCGGTGCGACGTGCTCGCCGGCTCGTACTGGACCGTCTGGCCCGCGGTCTGGCACGCGGCCCTGGTGGGGCACGAGCGCGGCGGTGAGACCGCGGCCGGTGTACGGCCTCACCCACCGGGCGACGCCCACGCTCGCCGCGTGGTGGGACCGCCGGGACGGCGGCGTCCGGTTCTGCCGCGCGGCCGGGGAGGGGCCGTTCGCCGACCGCTGGCTCCGCGACTTCGGCCTGCCGCCGATGCGGGCCGCGTCGCGCGTCGGCCTCGTCGAGGTGCTGGAGCGCGATCCGGCGCCGCGGCCACCCGCCCCCGGGCAGGAGCGGCCCGTCGAGCCGCCGCCGCCGTACTGGTGACGCCGAGGCCTCGCGCCTTCGGGCGCGAGGCCGAGCGGCTGCCGCTCGCCGTCTCCGCATCGCCCGAGCCAACGGTCCCGCGTGCCCCGTTCGCTCGTGCAGTCGTCAGCCTTGCTGCGCGATCCCGACCGCTCTCCGGCACCGCGACCTCGCGCGCCCCGAACGGCGCGATCCGGTGGAGGAAGA
This sequence comes from uncultured delta proteobacterium, assembly GCA_963739565.1. Lineage (GTDB taxonomy): Bacteria > Myxococcota > Myxococcia > Myxococcales > Anaeromyxobacteraceae > Anaeromyxobacter. The sequence goes on from CAVUBF010000006.1 coordinate 458,696, forward strand.
AGAAGCCGGGGAGCGCCATCACCGTCGCGCAGACCGTGAAGAAGACCGGGTAGCCGAGCGCCTCGACGAGGAAGCCGGAGGGGAGCCCCGCGCCCCACCGCCCGAGCGCGAAGAGGCACGAGAGCAGGGCGAACTGCGTCGCGGCGTGCTGGCGGTCGCAGATGCGGAGCAGGAGCGCGCCCTGCGCGACGCTCGCCATCGCCTGGGCGCCCTGCTCGCCGGCGATGCCGGCGTAGATCCACAGGCGCGTCGCGGCGTCCACCGCGGGCGCGGCGCCGCAGAGCGCGGCCTGGAGCGGCGCGTGGCGGGAGAGGGCGGCGGCGGCGTAGAGCAGGTTCGCGGCGGCCTGGGCGACGCCGAAGATCCAGAGCGCCCGGCCGAGCCCCATCCGCGTGAGGAGGCCGGTGGCGAGGCTGATCCCGGCGATGGTGGCGACGGTGCCGACGGTCTTCACCGCCGCCCCCGCCTCGGTGTTCGTGAGGCAGAGGTCCTTCAGGAACGGGTTCACCATCGTCCCCGCCATGTTGTCGCCGACCTTGTAGAGGAGCAGGAACAGGGCGACGGGAGAGGGCGTCGGAGCGCCGGAAGAACTGCGTGAACGGCTCGACGACCGCCTTGCCGAGCGAGCGCGGCGGCGCGGCGGGCCGCTCGGGCTCGGGGCTCGCGAGGACCGACGGCGGTGAAGCCGGCGAAGACGGCGCCGAGGAGGAGGAAGACGAGCGGCCAGCCGAGGACGTCGGAGAGCCCCACCGCGACGGCGCCCGCGAGGAGCATGCCGAGCCGGTAGTAGATGGCGCGCACGCCGGGCGCGGCGCCGTGCTCCTCCGGGCGCAGGAACTCGACGGTGTACGCGTCGTACGCGATGTCCTGCGTGGCCGAGAGGAACGCGATGGCGAGGGCGAGGAGGCCGAGGACCAGCGGCGTCCCCGCCGGGAGGCCGCCGCCCGCGCCCCTCGCGGCGAAGAGCCGCCACGCGAACGCGGCGAGGGCGCCGAAGGTGCCGGCGAGGGCGAGCTGGCGAGAGGATCATCCAGCTCCGCCGCCGGCCGGGCCACGGCAGCGCGTAGCGATCGACGAGCGGCGCCCAGAGGAACTTGAGCGTCCAGGGGAGCGAGACGGAGGAGAGGAGCCCGATCTGCGCCCGGGTGACGCCCGAGGTCCACGAGGAAGAACTGGAAGGTGTTGAACACCCAGCCGAGCGGCATCCCCGAGGAGACGGAGAGCAGGCCGTTCAGCTGGAGGCGCTTCGAGAAGACGATCCGGCGGGCCAAGGTGCGGACAGAGTACACCGACGTCTGGCGCCTTCGGGCGCCAGACGTCGCGGGGGACGCCCGCCTTCTCGGTCGCGCGACTCGGGACGCGCGTGCCGCGTCCGGGCCCCGCCCGAGAGAAGTCCGCCGTTGGCCGGGCGGTCTCGAGTGAAACGTGCAAACTGCCATCGCGACGCTTGCTTGCGGAGCATCACGGATCGTTAGGCGAGGCGGGCACGTCAAACCGCCCCCGCATCGCCGAGACCGAAGCTCAGCTCACCGGCCGCACCGCCGCCCGGAACTCCTCGACCGGGCGCGTGTTGAGCACGTCGCCCCGCCGGATCCACCCGCGGCGGGCCGTCGCGACCGACCAGCGGAGGTAGCCGAGGTCGCGGATCGAGTGGGCGTCGACCGAGAGCACCACCGGGATCCCGCGGGCCCTCGCGGCGCGGAGCCAGCGCGGCTCGAGCTCGAGCCGCTTCGGATCGCCGTTCACCTCGACCGCGCCGCGGGACGCCGCCAGGGCGTCGAGCACCTCCTCGACGCGGCAGGCGAAGGGCTCGCGCTCGAGGAGGAGCCGCCCGAGGGCGTGCCCCCAGATCTTGAAGACCGGGAGCGACATGCAGCGGACGAGGCGCCGGGTCATCTGGTCCTCGTCCATCTTCATCCGCGAGTGGACGGACGCGACCACCACGTCGAGCGACGCGAGCACCTCGTCGGGGAAGTCGAGGGCGCCGTCCTCGAGGACGTCCGACTCGGTCCCGCGCAGGAGGCGGACCTTCACCCGCTCCTGCACGCTGGCGATCTCGTCCCACTGCCGCCGGAGCCGGTCGACGTCGAGGCCACCCGCGTACCCCGCGCTCCGGGAGTGGTCGGTGACGGTCAGGTACTCGATCCCGAGGGCGTCGGCGGCGCGGGCCATCTCCTCGAGGGTGGCGCGGCCGTCGGACCAGGTGGTGTGGCAGTGGACGAGGCCGCGGACGTCCTCCAGCCGGACGAGGTCGGTGGGGAGCGTCCCGTCGCGCGCCGCCTCGAGCTCTCCCGTGTCCTCGCGCAGCTCCGGCGGGACGAAGGCGAGGCCGAGGGCCGCGTAGAGCGCCTCCTCCGACGGGACCTCGACCTTTCCGCCGCCGTCGAGCCGCTCGAGGCCCCACTCCGACAGCGTGTAGCCTCGGTCGCGGGCGAGGCCGCGGAGCTTCACGTGGTGCGCCTTCGCGCCGGTGAGGTGGTGCAGGAGCGTCGCGAAGTCGGCGGGCGGCACGACCCGCAGGTCGACCTGCAGCCCGGAGGCAAGCCCCCTCCCCAGCCCCGCTTCGCGGGGCGGAGGAAGTCCGGGGACGAGCCGCACGCTGGTCTTGGTGTCGCCGCGGCCGAGGACCTCGGCGACGAGGGGGTAGGCGACGAGGCGGTCCGAGAGGGCGGCGGGGTCGTCCGACGCCGCCACGACGTCGAGGTCGGAGACCGTCTCGCGCAGGCGCCGGACCGAGCCGGCGAGCTCGACCCGGACCGCGGCCGGCACGGCGCGCAGGTGGGCGAGGAGCGGCTCCGCGGCGGCGAGCGCCTCGGCGAGGAGGACGCGGCGCTCCGCCGCCCGGGCCCGCAGGCGCCGCACCCCCTCCAGGATGCGCGCCTCGGTCTTCTCGCCGAACCCCTTCACGCCCCGGACCCGCCCCTCGACGCAGGCGCGCTCGAGGTCGTCGAGGCCGCCAATCCCGAGGGCGGCCTGGAGCGCCGCCGCCTTCTTCGGCCCGAGGTCCGGGACCGCGACGAGCTCGAGGGTGCCGGGCGGGTGCGAGGCGCGGAGCCGGTCGAGGAGGTCGGTCGTGCCGGTCCGGTGGAGGTCGCCGATCTTCTTCGCGAGGGCCTCGCCGATCCCCTTCACCTCGAGGAGCCGCTCCTGCGCGACGAGCTGGCCGAGGTCCTCGGCGAGCGCCTCCACCGCGCGCGCCCCGTTCTCGTATGCGCGGACCTTGAAGGGGTTCTCCCCCTCGAGCTCGAGCAGCGCCCCAATCTCCCGCAGCGCGCGGGCTACCCCGAACTTGTCCAGCATCGGGCGGTTATATAGGGTCCGCGGAGGATCCGGGCCGCGCCCCCTGTCCCTGCCTCTCCCCGGAGGGGGAGAGGAGCAGAGGCAGGGCGTCTGTCGACGCGGGGTGAAATGCGGAGGGGTGAGCGATGGGTCACGAGGAGCACCGGCGCGAGGCGCCGCGCACGCTGAAGATCTTCGTCGTCACCGCGTCGGACACCCGCGGCGAGGCGGAGGACGAGAGCGGCGCGTATCTGAAGTCCGCCGCGGCCGCGGCGGGGCACGCCGTGGTCGGCTACCGGATCGTGAAGGACGAGCCGGTGGAGCTCCGCGCCGCCCTCGACGCCGCCGCCGCGGCGGGCGCGGAGGTCATCCTCGTGAACGGCGGCACCGGGATCGCCGCCCGCGATCGGACCTACGAGGCGGTGGCGGGGGTCCTGGAGAAGCGGATCGACGGCTTCGGCGAGCTGTTCCGGATGCTCTCCTTCGCCGAGGAATCGGTCCGGCCGCCATGCTGTCCCGCGCCGTCGCCGGGGTGTGGGGCGGCCGGGTCGTCTTCTCGGTCCCCGGGTCGGCGGCCGCGGTGCGGCTCGCCTGGGAGAAGCTCATCGGCCCGGAGGCCGGGCACGTGGTCCGGGAGCTGCGCAAGGACGCCGGGCACCGGTAGCCTCGACTCAACTCACAGGAAACGCGGCAACTTGTCGCGGAAAACGTATGTGGAGTGGACAGGTCAATGTGGACCGAGTCCACCGACAAATATGCGTGTTCCGCAAGATATTGAAGTCTTTAGCTTACGCACGATCTGCGCGATATTTTTACGTTGACTGACCGTCGTCAAGGACGGGCAATACGCGAGGCGCGCCATGATGCCGCACACGGACGGGCTCGTCCCCGGAACTCCTTCAAGCCCCGCGAAGCGGGCCAGGGAGGGGACAACTCACTGGCCCGCTCGAGGAGGCGTCGGATGCCACGCTCGCAAACGGCCGCGTTGGCCGCGTCCCCGGATCTCCTCCAGGCCCGCGAAGCGGGCGAGGGAGGGGCCTCGGGGCTCTCACGGCGCGATTTCGTGAAGGTCTGCTCAGCGGCCGCCGCCGCGGTCGGCCTGCCCGCCTGGGCAGGCGAGAAGATGGCGGAGAAGGTGGCGAAGGGCGCGAAGCCCTCCGTCGTCTGGCTCCACTTCCAGGAATGCACCGGCTGCACCGAGTCGCTCCTGCGCACGAGCCATCCGGACGTCGGCGCGGTCGTCCTCGACCTCATCTCGCTCGACTACCACGAGACCCTCGCGGCGGCCGCCGGCCACCAGATCGAGGCGAACCTCGAGGCCGCGAAGAAGGCGGGCGGCTACGTCCTCGTCGTCGAGGGGGCGATCCCGACCAAGCTCGACGGCAACTACTGCATCGTCGGCGGCAAGACCGCGGTGCAGTCGCTCGTCGAGTGCGCCGAGAGGGCCGCCGCGATCATCTGCATCGGCTCCTGCGCCTCCTGGGGCGGCGTCCCGTCGGCGGATCCGAACCCGACCGGCGCCGTCGGCGCGCCGCGGATCCTGAAGGACAAGGGGATCAGCAAGCCCACCGTGACGCTCCCGGGCTGCCCGGCGAACCCCTACAACCTCCTCGGCACCGTCCTCCAGTTCGCGACCTTCGGGACCCTGCCGAAGCTGGACGACAAGGGGCGCCCGGCCTTCGCCTACGGCCGGGTGATCCACGAGGACTGCCCGCGCCGCCCGCACTTCGACGCGGGCCGCTTCGCCGGCATCTACGGCGACGAGGGGCACCGCAACGGCTGGTGCCTCTACAAGCTCGGCTGCAAGGGACCGCAGACCCACGCCAACTGCTCGCTCCTCCACTTCTGCGAGGTCCCCGGCGCCTGGCCCATCGGCATCGGCCACCCCTGCGTCGGCTGCACCGAGCAGGAGGTCGCCTTCCGGATCCCGCTGCACACCACCGTGCCCATCGAGAAGCCGACGGCGCCCATGGCCTACCCCGGCGTCCACCCGGAGCAGGGGCAGGTCTCGGCGGTCGCGGCGGGGGTCGCGGGCCTCGTGGTCGGCGCAGCGGCCGGCGCGGGCTGGCTCGCGTCCCGGAAGCTCGCGCGCGAGCCCGGGGCGAAGCTCGACGAGAAGGAGTGACCCGATGGCCGAGATCACCCGAAGGACGTCGTTGAAGGTCCTCGGCGCCGCCGGCGCCGCCGCGGCGGTGGCCGCGCCCGGCGAGGCCGGCGCGCGGGTCGTGCGCCAGCCGAACCCCGAGGACCACGGCCTGCTCGTCGACGTGGTGCGGTGCGTGGGCTGCCGCGCCTGCGTCACGAAGTGCAAGGAGGCGAACCACAAGCCGCCGGACGTGAGGACCGTCGCGGGGGCGCTCTACGACGCCCCGGTGGACCTCAACGCCCAGACGCTCACGGTCATCAAGCGCTGGGCCGCCGAGAAGGAGGCGGGCTTCGTGAAGGCGCAGTGCATGCACTGCGTCCACCCCGCCTGCGCCTCGGTCTGCATGATGAAGGCGCTCCACAAGGGCGACCACGGCGTCGTGGAGTACGACGTCACGAAGTGCGTGGGCTGCCGCTACTGCCAGATCGCCTGCCCCTTCAACGTGCCGAAGTTCGAGTGGGCGAGCGTGACGCCGCGGATCGTGAAGTGCGAGCTCTGCCGGCACCGCGCGAAGGACGGCAAGGGCCCCGCCTGCGCCGAGGTCTGCCCGCGCGACGCGGTCACCTCCGGCAAGCGCGGCGCGCTCCTCGCCGAGGCGCGGCGCCGCATCGCGGAGCAGCCCGAGGCCTACCAGAGGACGATCTACGGCGAGACCGACGGCGGAGGGACGAACGTCCTGTACCTCTCGCCGGTCTCGTTCGAGACGCTGGGGCTGCCGGAGCTCGGGAGCGAGCCGGCGCCGGCGCTCTCCGAGGCGGTGCAGGGCGGCATCTACCAGGGCTTCGCCGCCCCGCTCGTGCTCCTCGGCGCGCTGTCGGTCGTGACCTGGAAGAACAGCCGCTCCCCCTCCCCAGCCCCGCTCGCGGGGCGGAGGAAGGTCCGGGGACAGGCGAAGAAGGAGGAGCGATGACGACGCGCGCGCGCCCGGTGGAGGGCCGGTTCCTCTCGGCGCCCATCAAGAATCATGCTCGTCCTGTGGGCCCTCGGCACCGTCGCCGGGCTGTGGCGGTTCACCCAGGGGCTCGGGGCCGCGACCTCGATGAACGACGGCTACCCGTGGGGCATCTGGATCGCCTTCGACGTGGTGGTCGGCACGGGGCTCGCCTCGGGCGGCTACGCCATGGCGCTCCTCGTCTACGTCTTCAACAAGGGGAAGTACCACCCCCTCGTCCGCCCCGCCCTCGTCACGAGCTTCCTCGGCTACTCCGTGGCGGGCGTCGCGATCGCCTTCGACCTCGGCCGCTTCTGGAACATGTGGCGGATCCCGGTCGCCCTCGGGGACTGGAACGGGACCTCGATCCTGCTCGAGGTCGCGCTCTGCATGATGGCGTACACCGCCGTCCTGTTCCTGGAGATCTCCCCGGCCATCCTGGAGCGGGTCGCGGCGGACCCGAACGACGCCCGCGCCGCCCTCGCGAAGGCCTGGCTGCCGCGGGTCGAGCGCGCCCTCCCGTTCGTCATCGCGGTGGGCCTCGTCCTCCCGACGATGCACCAGTCGAGCCTCGGCTCGCTCCTGCTCGTCGCCGGGACCAAGGTCCACGGGCTCTGGCACACCGGGCTCCTGCCGCTCCTGTTCCTGCTCACCGCGGTCTCGATGGGCTACGCCGTCATCTACTTCGAGTCGATCTTCTCGTCGGTCGCGTTCCGGCGGCCGCTCGAGACGAGGCTCCTCTCGAAGCTCGGCGTGTTCGTCGCCGGGGTCATCGCCGCGTTCCTGGTGGTCCGCTTCGGCGGGCTCGCCGCCGCCGGCCGCCTCGGCCTCCTCTTCACCTCGGGCGTCCAGTCCTTCTTCTTCTGGGTGGAGACGCTCCTCTTCCTCGCGGCGGCCTGGCTGTTCCTGCAGCAGGGCGTCCGCGCCCACGCGCCGGGCCAGCTCCAGGCGGCGCTCCTCGCCCTCTTCGCCGGGGCGACGTACCGGATCGACGCGTTCCTCACCGGCTTCAACCCGGGCCCGAACTGGATCTACTTCCCATCCCTGCCCGAGCTGCTCGTCACCCTCGGCCTCGTCGCGACGGAGACGATGGCCTACGTCTGGATCGTGAAGAAGTTCCCGATCCTCGCCGGCGTCACCGCGCCGGTCACCCGCACCGCGCCCGCCGTCGTGGCGCAGCAGGGGGTGGTGTCATGAGCAAGCGCATCACGATCGACCCGATCACCCGGATCGAGGGCCACCTCCGGATCGACCTGGAGGTGGAGGGCGGGGCGGTGAAGAAGGCCTGGTCCACCGGGACCATGTGGCGCGGGTTCGAGACGATCCTGAAGGGGCGCGACCCGCGCGACGCCTGGGTCTTCACCCAGCGCATCTGCGGCGTGTGCACCACCGTGCACGCCATCGCCTCGGTGCGCGCCGTCGAGAACGCGCTCGCCCTCGAGATCCCGCTGAACGCGCAGCTGATCCGGAACCTCATCGTGATCGCCCACGCGCTCCACGATCACGTGGTGCACTTCTACCACCTGTCCGCGCTGGACTGGGTGGACGTGACCAAGGCGCTCGCCGCCGACCCGGTGAAGGCCTCCCAGCTCGCGGAGTCGCTCTCGAGCTGGCCGGGCAACTCGCGGCACCAGCTCGCGGCGGTGAAGGAGCGGCTCAAGGGCTTCGTCGCCGCAGGCCAGCTGGGGATCTTCCAGAACGGGTACTGGGGCCACCCGGCGATGAAGCTCTCGCCGGAGGTGAACCTCCTCGCCGTCGCCCACTACCTCCAGGCGCTCGACGTCCAGCGGAAGGCGAACCAGATCGTCGCGATCCTCGGGGGGAAGACGCCCAACATCCAGAACCTCGCCGTCGGCGGCGTCGCGAACGCCATCAACCTCGACAGCCCCTCCGCGCTCAACATGGAGAAGCTGTACCAGGTGAAGACGATCTTCGAGGAGGTCACCCAGTTCGTGCAGCAGGTCTACGTCCCGGACGTCTGCGCCATCGGCGGGATGTACGCCGACTGGCTCAAGTACGGGGCCGGGGTGACGAACTACCTCGCGGTGCCGGACCTGCCCCTCGACGGGAAGGCGACGAAGTTCTCCCTGCCGGGCGGCACCATCATGAACGGCGACATCGGCACGGTGAAGCCGATCACGGCGTTCGGGGACACGTACTTCAAGGACAACGTCACCGAGTCCATCGCGCGCTCCTGGTACCAGGGCGACTGGCAGAAGCACCCCTACGCCGAGGACACCGTCCCGGCGTACGCGCCGTGGGACGAGAACGGGAAGTACTCGTGGGTGAAGGCGCCGCGGTTCGAGGGCAAGCCCATGCAGGTCGGGCCCCTCGCCCAGATGCTCGTCGGGTACGCCCAGGGCCACCCCCGCATCAAGTTCTGGGTGGACAAGGCGCTCGACACCGCCGGGTCCATCGCGAAGGTGAAGCTCGGGCCGGCGGTGCTCCACTCCACCCTCGGCCGCCACGCGGCCCGGGCGGTCCGCTGCGCCGTGCTCGCCGAGGAGGCGATGCACCACTGGAAGCTCCTCGTCGAGAACATCGGGAAGGGCGACACGACGATCTTCAACGCGCCCACCTTCCCGAAGGGTGAGGTCCGCGGCTTCGGCTTCCACGAGGCGCCGCGCGGGACGCTCTCGCACTGGACGGTGATCGAGGACGGGAAGATCCAGAACTACCAGGCGGTGGTGCCGTCCACCTGGAACGCCGGACCGCGGGACGGGAAGGGGCAGATGGGGCCGTACGAGGCCTCGCTCGTCGGCAACCCCATCGCCGACCCGGAGAAGCCCCTCGAGGCGCTCCGGACCATCCACTCCTTCGACCCGTGCCTCGCGTGCGCCATCCACACCGTCGACGCCGACGGGAAGGAGCTCTCGCGCGTGAAGGTGCTCGGCGCGTAGATCGGCCTCGGGGCGGGGCGGGACCGGGGGGAAGGCGAGGGGGCGGGCCAGGCGCGGCCGCCCCTCGTCACTTGGTGCTGCGGCGGGGCCGGCGCCCGTGCGCGCCGGCCCCGCCCTGCGACCGCGCTCACGCGGCGAGGCCGCCCGCCTGGGCGTGCGTGAAGACCGTCTCGATGGGCGCCGACAGCTGGGCGGCCCGGCCGCCGCGGATGTAGCTCTCGAGCTGGTCAATCGACCACTGCTTCTCCTCGACCACGAGCTCGACCAGGTCGAGGAGCGAGATCACCCCGACAATCTCGCCGCTCTCCACCACCGCGAGGTGGCGGGTGTGGTAGGTCCTCATCGCCTCCGCCGCCTCCCGCTCGGTGGCGGTGGGGGGGACCGCCGCGACCTGCGGCGGGAGGGCGCGGCCGATGGGGGTGTGCTCGGGATCGGCCCCGGAAGCCACGGCGGTGAGCAGGTCCCGCTCGGTCACGAGCCCGACGAGCTTCGCGCCGGCGCGGACCCCGATGGAGCCGATGCCGCGCTCCGACATGAGGCGAGCGGCCTCGGCGCACGTGGCGGTCCCGTCCAGCGAGACGACGGCGCGGACGACGTGGTTCGTGATGCGAGCCATGGTTTCCTTCCTTCCTCGTTCGCGCCGGGGAGTGAGTGGCCCGGCGTCGACGAAGGCATCCTGCGCCGGTTCGTCTGCCGCCGATCGTCGCAAGAACGGATGCGTCATCAGGGATGCTGATGGCTCGCGTGATCAACCGTCGGTTCCTGCTATGCTGGCCCGCATGGCCCGGATCGATCCCCGCAAGCTCGAGACCTTCCGCGTGGTGGCGCAGACCCGGAAGATCTCGAGCGCCGCGAAGCTCCTCCACCTGTCGCAGCCGGCGGTGACCGCGCAGGTCCACGCCCTGGAGGAGGAGTGCGGGCGCACGCTCCTCCTCCGCTCCTCGCGCGGCGTGACGCCGACGGACTGGGGCCTCCGGCTCCTCGAGGCGGCGAAGCACCTCCACTCCGTGCTCGGCGAGGTCGAGTCCGCCCTCCAGGGCGAGCCCGCGATCGAGGAGGAGATCGTGGTCGGCGCCTCCATGAACGCCGCCGCCTACGTCCTGCCGCCGCTCGTGGCGGGATACCGGGCGATCCACGGCCGGGTCCCCTTCCGCGTGCAGGTGAGCAACACCGCCCGCGTCCTCGAGTGGGTCGCCGACGGGCGGGTCCCCCTCGGCCTCGTCGAGGCCCGGCAGCGCTCGCCCCGCGCCCGTCTCGAGCGCTACCTCGAGGACGAGCTCGTGGCGGTGGCCGCCGCCTCCGCGCGCGACCTCTGCCGGAATCTCGCGCGCCGCCGACCTCGCGAAGGTCCCGGTCCTCATGCGCGAGCCCGGATCGCACACCCGCGCCGTCGTCGAGGAGGCGATCGGCAAGGCGGCCGGCGCGCACGTGGTCCGGCGCCCCGAGCTCCTCTTCGGCTCGAACCAGTCCATCAAGATGGCGGCGGTCGCCGGCCTCGGCGTCGCCTTCGTCTCCCGCTGGTCGGTGCAGCTCGAGGTCGCGGAGGGCATCCTCAAGGTGCTGCCGCTGCGCGACCTCCGCGTGGTCCGGGCCTTCTCCTGGGCGACCGCCTCCCGCGAGCTCCACGGCGGCGCGGGACGGTTCGTGGCGTGGGCGCGGCGAAACCCGCCCTCGCGCCCGTAGGCCACGCGGACGTCCGCGCGCGCCGGAGGTGGCCTGCGGCCTGCTCCCCTCTCCCGCGCAGCGGGGGAGGGGCCGGGGGAGGGGGCCGCGGTTATCATCCGCCCGTGCCGCGCCCCGCGCCCTCGCCCCGGCTCGCCGCCGACGCGGTCGCCGCCCTCCGCCCGCTCCTCGACGCCCTCGACGCCGGGCTCGACCGGGCCGCGCGCATCGCGGCGGACCCGGTGGAGCTCCCGCGGCGCTACGCCAATCCCCTCGACCAGGAGATCGCGGCGCTCTTCGCGGCCGCCCTCGCCTACGGCCGCGCGGACGTGTTCAAGCCGGTCCTCGCCCGCGTCCTCGACGCCATGGCGCCGTCCCCCGCCGCCTTCGTCCGCGCCTTCGCCCGGGCGCCGGCCCCGGGCGTCTTCCGGTTCGTCACCTACCGGTTCAACCGGCCGGCCGACGTCGCCGCCCTGGCCGCCGCCGCGGGCGATCTCGCCCTGCGCCACGGCTCCCTCGGGGCGCGGTTCGGGGCCATGTTCCGGGAGGAGGGGGCCGGTCCGGCCGCGCTGCGCCCGGCGCTGGCGCGCTTCGCGGGGGAGCTCCGCGGCGCGCCGCCCGTGGCGCGGCTCCTGCGCGGTCGCGGGACCCGGGGGCTCCGGCACCTCCTGCCCGACGCCGCCGGCCCGGGGGCCTCGAAGCGCTGGAACCTCTACCTGCGCTGGATGGTGCGGGGGCCCGACGCCGTCGACCTCGGCGCCTGGCGCGGGCTCGTCCCGCCGTCCTCGCTGGTCGTCCCCCTCGACACCCACGTCCACCGCGTCGCGCGCTGCCTCGGGCTGACCCGGCGCCCCGACGCGAGCTGGCGCACCGCCGAGGAGATCACCGCCGCCCTCCGGCGCGTCGACCCGCTCGACCCGGTCCGCTTCGACTTCGCCCTCTGCCACCTCGGGATGAGCGGCGCGTGCCCCGCCCGGCGCGATCGCCGCCGCTGCGCCGCCTGTCCGCTCGCGCCCGCCTGCCGCGGTAGACTCGGCGCGCCATGACCGCCACGCCCACCGTCGTCTCCGCCGCGAGGCTCCGCGACCTCGCCTCCCGCGTCCTCATCGCCGCCGGCGCCGCCGGACCGGACGCGGGGGTCGTCGCCGCACCACCTCGTGGACGCGAACCTCGCCGGCCACGACAGCCACGGCATCGGGATGCTCCCGCAGTACGTCCGCGCCATCGCGGCGCGGCCTCCTCGATCCCCGCGCCCACGCCGCGGTCGAGGACCGCGGCGGCCCCATCCTCGCGGTGGACGGGCGGCGCGGCTTCGGCCAGCTCGTCGGGCGAGAGGGGATCGCGGCGGGCATGGCGCGCGCGGGGACGCTCGGGCTCGCCGCGGTGGCGCTCCGCGGCGCCTTCCACGTCGGCCGGGTCGGCGCGTACGCCGAGCAGGCGGCGACAGCCGGCCTCGTCTCGATCCACTTCGTCAACGTGGTGGGCCACGCGCCGCTCGTCGCGCCGTTCCGCGGCAGCGACCGGCGGCTCATGACGAACCCGTTCTGCGTCGGCGTGCCGGGGCCGGGCGGCAGCGATGGCGGTGCTCCTCGACTTCGCGACGAGCCGGGTCGCCCTCGGCAAGGTCCGCGAGGCGCGGGCGCGGGGCGACGAGGTCCCGGACGGCTGCATCATCGACGCGAAGGGCCGGCCGGCGACCGATCCGGGCGCGCTCCTCGACGAGCCGAAGGGGGCGCTCCTGCCCGATGGGCGAGCACAAGGGCTCGGGGCTGGCGCTCATCTGCGAGCTCCTCGGCGGCGCCGTGACGGGCGGCGGGATCCTCTCCCGCGTGCCGTACGCCGACGGGATGATCGGAAACAACATGCTCTCGATCCTCCTCGATCCGGCGAAGCTGCCCGGGGGCGCCGGCCTCGCAGCGGACGTCGAGGCGACGGTCGCGTGGCTCAAGGCGTCGCCGCCGGCCAACCCGGACGAGCCGGTGCTCGTCGCGGGCGAGCCGGAGCGGGCCTACCGCGCCGAGCGCGCAGGCGAAGGGGATCCCGGTCGCAGCCGGCGTGTGGGACGACCTCGTCGCGGAGGGGCGGAACGTCGGGTGTCGAGGTGAAGGTCTAGGGTCAGACCCGCCGCAGCTTCTGCCGCAGCTCGAGCACGATCTCGCCCGTCTTGAACACGCGCACCGTGCCGGTGGTCTGCGAGACGGTGATGGCGATGCACTTCGACTCGGCGGTGATGGACGCGGCGGCGCTGTGGCGCGCCCCGAGCCCCATCGGGACCTTCACGTCCCGCGACATGGTGAGCAGGTAGCGGCCGGCGGCGAGGACGACGCCGTCCTCGCGGATGACGAAGGCGCCGTCGAGGGCGGAGAACGTCTTGATGGCGTCGCGGATGGGCGGGTCGAGCGCGTTCCGCTCCGCCTCGCTGATCCCCTGGAACGGGTTCAGGGTGAGCTGCCGGCTCTGCTCCATCACCGAGGTGGCGTCGCCGATCACGATGATCGTGCCGACCGCGTGCCCCTCGTACCCCTCCGCGCCGATCTCCATCGCGGTGTGGATGAGGCTCTCGACCACCTGCGACGAGAACTCGCTCGGCAGGCCGAGCGAGTCCACCCGGATCTTCTCCTCCGGGTCCTCCGAGCCGATGTCGACCTTGAGGAGCGTGTCCACGACCCGGTCGTCGCCCGGGCCGGTGAGCGCGAGGATGGTGTCGCCGTTGCGGACGAGGCCGGCCGCCTGGGACGCGACGACCGCCACCTTGATCTTCTCGATGCGGGTGTAGTCGTACGGCGGGATGAGGACGGCCAGGTACTTCTTCGCCCGGAGCTGGTTCGCGAGGGCGTCGGTCGTCACCGCGTAGACGAGCTTCTTCTTGATCGGCCGGCCCCGGACCTCGGTGGGGGAGAGGGGGTGATCGGAGACGAAGACGAGCCGGTCCACGTCCGAGCGGCCGGTCAGGGCGAGTGCCCCTCGCAGGAACTCACGGTCGAACTTTCCCTCGGGCATGGGCGGAGTCTGCCGAGGGCGGGCGGCCCAGTAAAGCTTTCGTGTCGCTGGGTTATGAGGCCTCGCCGTCCGGCTGGCTGCCTTGACACAGGGGTGGCAGCGGACTAGGTTCACCGCTCTTTTTTCACCCCGCCCCGCCCGGGGCACGAGGTGGTCGCTTGAACAAGAAGGATCTGAAGCGGTTCAAGACGATGCTCGAGGAGTCGAAGCGACAGCTCCTCGCTCGCCGCGAAGAAGACCCTCACCGAGGAGTCGAGCTTCGACACCGACGACCTGCCGGACGAGATCGACCTCGCCTCGAGCGAGTACACCCAGTCGATGATCTTCCGGCTGCGCGACCGCGAGAAGTTCCTGCTCGCCAAGATCGACAAGGCGCTCGCCCGCATCGAGGGCGGGACCTTCGGCATCTGCGAGAAGTGCGAGGAGGAGATCTCGGCGAAGCGCCTCGAGGCGCGGCCGGTGACCACCCTCTGCATCCGCTGCAAGGAAGAGCAGGAGCAGAAGGAGAAGTCTTTCGGCTAGCGACGCGTTCGGGCGCGAGCCGAAGCGGGAGACGCACCGCCGACGCGGGCGAGGTCCGCGCATCGGATCCGCGTGCCCCGCTCGCGTTTCGGAGCGGCAGCCGCCGCTCCGCGGCCCTGCACAGCCGGCCCCTACTCCACCCTGAGCAGCTGCGCCCCCACCAGGAGCTGATCTCCCAGGGCGAGCTCCGTCGCGCCGCCGAGCTTCACGTAGGTCCCGTTCGAGCTGCCGGAGTCGGTGAGGGTGACCTCGGCACCAGCCACCCGCAGCCGCGCGTGCCTCGCCGACACGTACCGGTCCCCGGGGAACGTCACCTCGCCCGCCTCGCGGCCGAGCAGGTTCTCGCCGTCGCGCAGCGGGAAGATCTCGCCGAGCCCGCCGCCCTCGAGGAGCTGCGAGAGCCGGAACCGGTAGCCCGGGTCCTTCCGTCCCCCACGGCCGCGCCCCGTGCTCCTCGCCGTGGGACGGGCGGGCGAGCGGCTCGAGCCGAAGGAGCTGGTGCCCGACGCGGAACTCGTCGCCGATGGAGAGACGGCGGGGCTCCTTCAGCCGGATGAAGGTCCCGTTCACGCTCCCGAGGTCCTCGACCCGCACCACCCCGCCCGCGACGGTGAAGCGGACGTGGCGCGGCGAGACGGTCGGGTCGTCGGCGAGCAGGAAGGCCCCCTGGGTCCGGCCGCAGACCGCCTCGTCCTCGTCCACGGAGAGGACCGGCCCCGGCTGGCCGTCGTTCCGGACCAGGGCGAGGCGGATCCGCATCGCGCGCTTCGGAGGCCCGGGGACCGCCGGGACCGCGGCGGTGGGCGGGATGGTGCCACCCGGGATCGGCACGGCGGGCTGCGGCGGCGCGGCCGCGACCGGCTTCCCGCAGACCCCGCAGAACCGGAAGCCCGGCTGGAGGGGCGCACCGCACGACCCGCAGGCCGCCGCGGCGGCGGGCGCCGGCTTCCCGGGGGTGAGGGGCTGGCCGCAGTCGAGGCAGAACGCGAAGCCCGGCTCGTTCTCCCGGCCGCAGCGCGCACATCGGTTCGGCGTGGACATTCCCCGGCATTTCGCCACGGGCGGGGCCCCCGGTCAACGCGGCCCGGGGCGGGCCGCGCGACGTCGCGCGCGAGACGGGGGGTATCCAGTAAGATGCGAGGCCATGCGCGAGTGCCCCGAGTGCCGGAAGGAGATCGAGGACGCGGCCCGGTTCTGTCCGTTCTGCGGCGCCGCCTGGACGGCGACGCAGGACGCCGCCGATCCGTGGATCGGCCAGGTGGTGAACGGCAAGTTCCGGATCGAGGCGATGCTCGGGCAGGGCGGGATGGGCAAGGTCTACCGGGGCAAGCACCTGACCCTCGACCGCGCCGTCGTCCTCAAGATGCTCCACCCCGACCTCTCCGGCGACCCGCAGGTCGTCCAGCGGTTCCAGCGCGAGGCCCGCGCCGCCTCGCGCCTCAACCACCCGAACTCCATCGCCGTCCTCGACTTCGGCGCCGCCGAGGACGGGACGCTGTTCATGGCGATGGAGTTCCTCTCCGGGCGCGACCTCGCCCGGATCATCGCGGACGAGTTCCCGCTCGGCGAGGCGCGCATCGTCCGGATCGGCGCGCAGGTGCTCTCGGCGCTCGCCGAGGCCCACGCCCAGGGCATCGTCCACCGCGATCTCAAGCCCGAGAACGTGATGGTCGAGCCGCGGCGCGGCGAGCCCGACTTCGTGAAGGTGCTCGACTTCGGCATCGCGAAGATCACCGCCCCCGGCGCGAACGAGCCGAAGCTCACGCAGGCGGGGCTCGTCTGCGGCACGCCCGGAATACATGAGCCCGGAGCAGGCGCGCGGCGCCGACATCGACGCGCGCAGCGACCTCTACTCGATCGGCGTGATCCTGTACCAGCTCGCCACCGGGGAGCTGCCGTTCCAGTCCGACACGCCGGTCGGCTACCTCACGAAGCACCTCTCCGAGGCGCCGGTCCCGGCCCGCGAGAAGTGGAGCGACGTCTCCGAGGCGCTCGACGCCGTCATCGCGAAGGCGATGGAGAAGGACGTCTCGCGCCGGTTCCAGACCGCCGAGGAGATGCGCGACGCCCTCCTCGCGGTGGACCCGGCCGCGCTCGCCCAGCCGGGCCCGTCCGGCGCCCGCGCGGCGGCGCCGGCGTCCGCGGGCGGCGACCCCCGCGAAGACCGCGGCGGCGCAGGCGGCGAGGCCTGCGGCCGCGCCCGGGCCGCGCCCGCGCAGGGGCTCGAGGAGGATCTTCTGGGCGTTCGCGGTCGGTCATCGTCGTCGCCGCGGCGGGGGGAGGCGCCGTCACCTTCCTCGCCCGGCAGAACGCGGCGAGCCGCAAGGGCGCGCCCGACCTCGTCGCGCCGTCGCAGCAGGTCCAGCCGACGGCCGCGACCGCGACCCCGACCGCCGACCCCGACCCCGACCGCGACCCGCGACCGCGACCGCGACCCCGACCGCGACCCCGACCGCGACCCCGACCCCGACCGCCTGACCCCGACCGTGGCCCCGGAGCCTCCGGCCCCGCCGCCCCCGGCGAAGGTGAAGCCGGCCAAGCTCGGCGAAGAAGGTCGCGACGGCGGGAAGGCGCGATCCCGAGAAGGCCCTCGCCCTCTACAGGAAGGGCGAGGCGAAGCGCTCGATCAGGACGTCGACGGCGCCATCAAGCTCTACCTCGCCGCCGAGGCATCCGACCCGGAGCTCGCCGACGTCCAGAAGAAGCTCGCGCTCTGCTACCAGCTCAAGGGCGACACGAGGAGGGCGGCGGAGCGCTACCGCAGGTACCTCGCGACGAAGCCGGCGGACGCCGAGCGGGTGAAGGCGATCCTGTCGACGCTGGAGTAGCACCGAGGACTCGCGCCGCCGGGCGCGAGTCCGAGCGGCTGCCGTCCGCCGCTCGGCAGGCCGAATCAGCGCCCGCGTGCCCGCCGGCTCGCGGGCGGCAGCAGCCGCACCGCGGCCGCGCCTCACGGCGCCTGCTCACTTCTCCTCGACCGACCGCATCTTCCCGGCGATGGTGTGCTCCTTGTCGCGCCGGTCGTCGATCTTGAGGAGGTCGAGACCCGCACCGCGCCCATCGTGAACGGGTGCTCGTGCATCTTCCGGACGACCGCCAGGATCTCGTCGAGGTCGCCCTCGATGATGGTGCCCATGGCGGTGAGCTGGTGCGTGAGCCCCGTGCCGCGGAGGATCCGCTCCACGCCGGCGACGTACTTCGAGACGCTCGGCGTGCCGGTGCCGAGCGGCGTGATGGTGAGGAACACGACGGCCATGGGTCACTCCGTGGCGGCCATGGCCACGCGGAGGACCTCGCGCCCCATCCGCACGTAGTCGCCGTCGCGCAGCTCCCGCTCGCCGTGCGGCGGCATCTGCACGTAGGTGCCGTTCGAGGAGCCGAGGTCGCGCAGCCGCGCGGTCCCGTCCTGCTCGACGACGAGCTCGGCGTGCGACTGCGAGAGGCGGGGGTCGTCGCCGAGGTTCACCGCGCAGCCGGCGCGGCCGATGGTGACCGCCGGGCCCGCGCGGACGAAGACGCGGCCGCCCGCGCCGCCCTCGAGCCACTCCTCCATCACCACCGCCGGGCGCGCCGGCCGCGGCGAGCCGAGCCGGCGGGTGCCGTCGGGCGGCGGGGTCGGCGCGGCGGGAGGGGCCCCGCGAAGCGGAGGAGCCGGTCGCCGACGGCGAAGGGGTCGCCGGGGCGGAGCGGGACCGAGAGGCCGCGCAGCCGGAGGTACACGCCGCCCGGGGCGCCCTCGTCGCGGACGTGGAGCGCGCCGCCCCGGTAGAAGAAGGTGGCGTGGTGCGGCGCGAGGCACGGGTCGTCGGGGAAGAGGACCGCGCCCTTGCGTGCGGCCGGCCTCGACCGACTCGGCGTTGAGCCGGAAGGTGGCGCCCTCGAGGCCTTCGCCGCCCTCGAGGACCAGCTTCGCGCGGCCCGGCGCGAGCGCGCCGAAGACCGCGTGGCGGTGCGGCCCGGCGCCGGCGGCTTCTGGGACCTGCGTGCCGCGCGCGCCGAGCGGCTGGCCGCACTGCGCGCAGAACCGCCCCGGGTGGCCTGCGGCGCCGCAGCGCGGGCAGGTGGTCTGGAGCTCGATGGGCGCGCCGGGCTCGCGGGCGCCTCCGGCGCGGCGGGCCTCGCCGGGGCGGCGGGTTGAAGGTCCGGACGCCGGGGGCCGAGGAGGACGGCGCGGCCGGGGAAGGCTTCAGGGCCGCGGGGACGAACCGGGTCGCGGCGCCCGTGGTCGGCCTCTGGAACGAGCGGACCACGGGGGCGCCGGGCGGGGGCGGCCCGGGCGGCGGCGGCGCGGCTTCTCCGGCACCGCCGCGACGGGCGGCGGCGTGTCGAAGCCGCCGAGGGGCTTCCCGCAGGCGACGCAGGTCTTCGCGCCCGGCTCGTTGTACGCGTCGCAGGCGCGGCAGACGATCCGAGGATGCCGGTGAGCCGCCCGAGCTCCACCTCGGCGCCGCACGCCGCGCAGGAGGTCATGGTGACGTCGAGCTTCGCCCCGCACTTCTTGCACTTCATGGCCCGACCCTACCCCGCCGCCACCTCGGCGCTCAACTGCCGGACGCGCTCCGGCTCGCCGAGCAGGATGAGCGTCTCGCCGCCGGCGAGCGGGTGCTCGGGCGGCGGGTTGTAGTGGATCCGCGGCTCGCCCGCCGACGGCTCCTTCACCGCGAGGAGGAGGAGGTTGTGCCGGGAGAGGCCGAGCTCGCCACCCGGCGCGGGGCGCCGGCGCTCGGCGGCGGGACGGGCAGCTCCTCGATCCGGAGCGTCCGGTCCTTGTCCCGGAGCATCACGTCGAGGAAGGTGACGACCTCGGGCCGGACCATCTCGGAGACGAGGCGCAGGCCGCCGATCATGTTGGGCGAGACGACCGCGTCGGCCCCGGCGCGGCGCAGCTTGCCGTCGGCGCGCGGGTCGATGGCCTTGGCGACGATGCGGAGCGTCGGGTTGAGGGCCCGGGCGGTGACCGTGACGAAGAGGTTGTCCTTGTCATCGGTGAGCGCCGAGATGACGCCGCGGGCGCGGTCGATGCCGGCCTCCTGCAGGACCTCGTCGTGGGTCGCGTCGCCGACGACCGCGATGCAGCCGTGATGGCGGGAGATGGCGCGCGCGACCTCCTCGCTCCGGTCCACCACGACGTAGAGGGCGCCGGTGGCCGCGAGCTCGCGCACGCAGTGGATCCCGGTCTGGCCCGCGCCGCAGACGATGTAGTGGCCGGAGAGCTTCTTCACGCGGCTGTCCATCCGCTTCCTCCAGGTGAGGCCGGAGAGCTCGCCCTCGATGAGGAACGCCGCCGCGGTCGTCACGAACCACCCCGCCGCGACCATGCCTCCGCAGAGGAGCACGATCGTGAAGGGGCGGCCGAGGGTGGTCTCGCCGAGCGGGATGATCTCGCCGAACCCGGCGGTCGTGATGCCGATGACCGTCTGGTAGAGGCAGTCGACGAAGGACCAGTGGCCGCCGCCGATGAGCCAGTAGCCCGCGGTGCCGATGACGACGGTCGAGACGACGGACCCGAAGGCGAGGAAGAGGCGGCGGGTCATCCCGGGCGGGGATGTTACCAGCGAACGGGCGGGGGGTCGGCCGGCCCCGCGCGGCCGGCGACCGGCCCGCACCCGTCCGCCCGCCCCGCCGTCCCGCGGTGGCGCGCCCTGGCGCCGGCTGCCGCGTTGCGTTACGGATCAGGGGGCAAACTGGACTCCCCCGGACCCGAGCCGATACGCTCGTGATCGCCCTTGCTGCGGCTCAACGACATCCTCGATCGGGTGGCCGCCTACCACCCGGACCCCGACCTGGACCTCATCAAGAAGGCGTACGTCTACAGCGCCAAGGTCCACCAGGGACAGATCCGGAAGTCGGGCGAGCCCTACCTCGTTCACCCGCTCGAGGTGGCCGGCATCCTCGCCGAGCTGCGGCTCGACGAGGCGTCGGTCGTCACGGGGCTGCTCCACGACACGATCGAGGACACCCTCGCCACCAAGGAGGACATCGCCGAGCTCTTCGGCGGCGAGATCGCCGAGCTGGTCGACGGGGTGACGAAGCTGTCGCAGTTCAGCGCCGCGAACACGCAGGAGGAGAAGCAGGCCGAGAACTTCCGCAAGATGGTCGTGGCGATGGCGAAGGACATCCGCGTCCTGCTCGTCAAGCTCGCCGACCGCACCCACAACATGCGGACGCTCGAGCACATGAAGCCGGAGTCGCAGGAGCGCATCGCCCGCGAGACGCTCGACATCTACGCGCCGCTCGCGAACCGGCTCGGGATCCAGTGGATCAAGAGCGAGCTCGAGGACCTCTCCTTCAAGTACCTGCGGCCGGCGGACTACGCCGACCTCGCCGCGAAGGTCGCGGAGCGTCGCGCGCGAGAAGGAGAAGTTCGTCGAGGGCGTCGTGGAGGTCATCCGCAAGCGGCTCGAGGACTCGGGGCTCAAGGGCGCCGAGGTCTCCGGCCGCGTGAAGCACCTCTACTCGATCTGGCGCAAGATGCAGGAGCTCGACGTCGAGTTCGAGCAGATCCACGACGTCATCGCGTTCCGCGTCATCGTGGACTCGGTGGCCGAGTGCTACGAGTCGCTCGGCGTCATCCACTCGCTGTGGAAGCCGGTGCCGGGCCGGTTCAAGGACTACATCGCCATCCCGAAGCCGAACATGTACCAGTCGCTCCACACCACGGTGATCGGCCCGGCGCGGCGAGCGGATCGAGGTCCAGATCCGCACCCACGAGATGCACCGGATCGCCGAGGAGGGCGTCGCCGCGCACTGGGCGTACAAGGAGAAGGGCCGGGACGGGAAGGGCGGCGAGGCGCTCCGAAGCGCGACGCGGAGTTTCGGCTGGCTCCGCCAGCTCGTCGAGTGGCAGCGGGAGCTCGCCGATCCGCGCGAGTTCCTCGAGACGGTCAAGGTCGACCTCTTCTCCGACGAGGTCTTCGTCTTCACGCCGAAGGGGGACGTGAAGAGCCTGCCCCGCGGCGCGACGCCGGTCGACTTCGCCTACTCCATCCACTCCGAGGTCGGCGAGCACACGCGTCGGCGCCAAGGTGAACGGGAAGCTCGTCCCGCTCCGCTACCAGCTGAAGAACGGCGACACCGTCGAGATCCTCACCTCGCCCCACGCCCACCCGTCGAAGGACTGGCTCACCTTCGTCAAGACGAGCCGCGCCCAGGCGCGCATCCGCCAGTTCATCCGGCAGGCCGAGCACCGCCGCTCGATCGAGATCGGCCGGGAGGTCGCCGAGCGCGAGTTCCGCCGCTTCGGCGTGTCGCTCAACAAGCTCCACAAGGGCGGCGAGCTCGACAAGGCGGCGAACGCGCTCGGCTACCGGATCGCCGACGACCTCCTCGCCGCGATCGGCTACGGCAAGGTGACGCCCCACGAGGTGCTCCGGCAGCTCGTCCCGCCGGAGAGGCTGGCCGAGCCGCCGCCGCGCCGGACGGCCCGACCTCGCGGCTCACCGAGATCTTCCGGAAGGTGGCGCGGCGCCCGCACCGGCGGCGTGCGCATCAGCGGCATCGACGACGTGCTGGTCCGCTACGGCCGGTGCTGCAACCCGGTGCCCGGCGACGGCATCGTCGGCTTCATCACCCGCGGCCGCGGCGTCACCGTCCACACCGGCGCGTGCGAGAAGGTGCTCGGGCATCGACCCGGAGCGGCGCGTCGACGTCTCCTGGGACATGAAGGGCGACTTGAAGCGGCCGGTCTCGCTCCGCGTCATCACCGCCGACCGGCCCGGCATCCTCGCGAAGATCTCGCAGACCTTCAGCGAGGCCGGCATGAACATCTCCCAGGCGACCTGCCGGACGAGCGCCCGGCGAGCGCGCCGTGAACGACTTCGAGGTCACCATCGGCGACCTGAAGCAGCTCAACGCGGTCATGCGCTCCATCGAGCGGATCGACGGCGTGCACTCGGTGGAGCGCGGCCTAGCACCCGCGCGGAGGCGACGCCCATGCGCGACCGCCGTGTCGAGCCCCGGCGCCCCGAAGGCGATCGGCCCCTACAGCCAGGCCGTCGGTCGCGCGGCGGGCGAACGCTGCTGCTCTCCGGCCAGATCCCCCTCGACCCCGCGACCGGCGAGCTCGTGCCGGGCGACATCGCCGCGCAGACCGAGCGGGTGATGGAGAACCTCGGCGCGGTGCTCGCCGCGGCCGGCGGGGGTTCGAGCACGTCGTCCGCTGCACGGTCTACCTCGCCGACCTGGCCGACTTCGCGCAAGGTGAACGAGGTCTACGGGCGCCGGTTCCCGCGACCCGCCGGCGCGCTCCACCGTCCAGGTGGCGGCGCTGCCGCGGGGCGCGCGGGTGGAGATCGACGCGGTGGCGGTGCTGGACTAGAGCGCCGGGATGACCACCCAGGAAGGGACCGGCGTCGGCCGGCCGCTCGCTGGACGGATCGCGCTCGTCGCAGGCGCCACCCGCGGCGCGGGGCGCGGGATCGCGGTGGAGCTCGGGGCGGCCGGGGGGGGCTCCTATTCGGGTGCGGGTAATAAGCCCGCATTCTGGCCACGTGCTGGTATGTGGAACGGCTGCAAAATGGTTCGGTATCGGATCGATGGCTAATTCACCGCGATTACAGCGACGAGCTCAAATACATAGAAGATGGTGAACAACTCGTTGTCCGTCGTGCGAGGACGACTGCAGCGGATTGCGCCTGAAATCAACGAATTAGATACAGAATGATCCGTTTAGCGGGTGACGGTATTTCAGCGATCCTGGCGCGAGACCGGCGCCCGCGGCAAGGGACCGATGCCGTCGCTTGCTGCTTCGACCGCGCCTCTGCTATTCGATCCGCGCCAAAGTCCGGGAGGAATGCGGGATGCGGTTCGGGTTCTTCGACCAATTGCCGTGCGCGCCCGGATATTCCGAGCATCAGCGATATAACGACATCATCGCGCAGATAGAGCTCGGCGATACGGTCGGGTTCGACACGGTGTGGCTCGGCGAATTGCATTTCATTCGAGAATTTTCGATCCTTGCCGATCCGCTGATGGTGCTGGCTGCCGCGGCCCAGCGGACCAGCCGCATTCGCCTCGGCACGGCGGTGACCTTGCTGCCGTTGCACAGCCCGGTAAAGATCGCCGAGGAAGCGGCGATCGCCGACATCCTCAGCGACGGTCGCCTTGAATTCGGCGGTCGGTCGCGGTACCGCGCCGTTGCACTACGCGGCTATGACATCCCGCCGGAGGAGAGCCGCGGGCGCTTCGACGAGGCGCTCGACTTCATTCTTGCGGCGTGGACCAACGACTCCTTTTCCTTTGACGGGAAATACTTTCAGGCGCGCGAGCTGACGCTGGTGCCGCGGCCGGTGCAGACGCCCCACCCGCCGGTGCGGATCGCCGCCAACAGCCCCGACACTTTCCCGCTCGCGGCGCGACACCGGCTGCCGATCTTCGCGTCGCCGCTGATCAACCCGCCGGACAAGCTCAAGGCCGGGCTCGTCGTCTACCGCCAGGGTTTGCCCGCCGGCACCGTGGGCGACACCGCGCTGGCGTTTCCGGTGCACGTGGCAAGCAGCCGGGCGCAGGCCCGCGCGGAATGCGAGCCGGGCCTGTTGCGCTTTCTGCGCGTGGCCACCGAGGCGGCGCTGCCATCGGTTCAGGGCGACCCCAAGAGCTTCGAGGCGTTCCGCCAGGTGCGGGCCCGCATGGAGCGCGTCACTTATGCCGATATGGACCGCGAGATGGGCGTGTTCGGCGACCCCGAATATTGCATCGAGCGGGTTAGGGAGTTGCAGGCCGAATATGGTTTTGACGAGTTCATCTGCTATTTCAACCAGGGCGGGCTGATGGACCCCGCGATGGTGAAGCAGTCGATGACGCTGTTCGCCCAGGAAGTCATGCCGCATTGCCGATAGGGACGTCCGACTGACAGTGGCCCTGGGCCCCCGCTTTCGGGGGGGACGATGAATTTGGCTAGCCGAGGCAGGCGCGGATGAAGGCGCCGCCGGCGGCGAGCGCTTGCCTGCCGGCTTTGAGCTCGGGATGAAAGAGGTGCCAGACATGGACCATCTCCGGCCAGATCTGCAGATCGACGCGCACATCGGCGGCACCGGCGACCTTGGCCAGGCGGATCGCGTCGTCGAGCAAGGTCTCCGCCGCGCCGACCTGGATCAGCAACGGCGCCAGACCCTGTGAGGTCGGCGTAGATCGGCGCCGCCAGCGGCGAGCGCGGGTCGGCGCCGTCAGATAGAGCCCGGCCATGTCGAGGATGCCCGCCTGCTGCACCATCGGATCGGCGGCGGCCTTGCTCGACATCGTCTCGCCGATCGCCTCCATGTCGACCCAGGGCGAGATGCACCAGCCGCAGGCCGGCTGCGCCAGCCCGGCATCGCGGATCGCCACCATCGCCGCGACGACGAGGCCGCCGCCGGCGCTGTCGCCCGCGATCGCGATGCGCCCCGGCCGGATGCCTCGCGACAGCAGATAGCGATAGCCGGAGACCGCATCCTCGACCGCCGCCGGGAAACGGGTGCTCGGGCGCCAGCCGATAGTCGAGCGCCAAGGCCCAGAGCCTTGGCGGCCCGGCCGGCTTCGGAAACCAGATGCCGGTGGCTGTCGAGCGAGCCGATCACATAACCGCCGCCATGCACGTAGAGCAGCGCCGCGTCGCGGTCGTCCTGCGGGGTCGAGGTCCATTCCGCCCGCACCCCGTTGGCGGTGACCGGCTCGACCGTGACGTCGGCGGCGACGCCATATTGCGAGGCCGCCGCATCGATGTCGTTGCGGCGCTGCCGGTAATCGTCCGAACGCGCCCGGCTGGCCAGCTTTGCGCGCAACGCGCCGATTTCGGTATCGCTCATCTGCGTCTCCTCAACCGCCCTCATCGGCAAAAAAACCCCGGCGCGGCGGGTGGCCGGCGCCGGGGCCTGATCAGCGGCCGTCCTACGACGGCATCTGGCCGAGATAGTCGCGCTTGCCGATCTTGACGCCGACACGGCGGATGATGTCGTAGGCGGTCGTCGAGTGGAAGCCGACCTGCAGCATCGCGAAGTGGAGCAGGTAGTTCTGCGCCTTCATCGTGCGCGGCTGGCCGCCCATCGGGACCGTGACGTCGCTATCGTCCTTGCCGTCGAGCTGGTTGGGCCGCAGCCCCTTCAGGAAATCGACGGTCTTGTCGATGCGCGACTGCATCTCGGCAAAGCTGTTGTCCTGGTCCGGCAAGCTCGGCAGATCGACCCCGGCGACCCGTCCGGCGCTGAGCGCATGGTTGCACACCTGCCGCACCTGGCGCTCCAGCGTGAACATGTCGGGATAGAGCCGCAGATTGAGCACTACGCCGGTGTCCCATTTCTGCGCGGCCGCGTGCTCTTCGGCCTTCTTCAGCACGGTCTTGAGGCCGCCGAGCAGCTGCAGGCACACTGGCACCGAGGCGCTGAATACATCGAAACCGCCATGGAACTCCTCCTCGCGTTTGGTGACGTTGACGCCGTGGCCATCTTAACGGGGCGCGCCGCCGGCGGGAAGCCGCCTTGCCTTCGATCGGGAAAGCAGCGTTGACGACCACCTTCCGGGGCGATTACGCCGACGCCCAATCGGATGCCGCAAGAGGCTCGTGGAGCCAGGTTACCGCCAGGAGGGCGCCTCCGGCTTCCCCGGCAATCCGCCGTCGCCGTGGTCACCGCGCGGCTCGTTCCAAATGGTCGGCCGGCAGGGCTCTGGCGGAGGCTATTGCACCGCCCGTGCCCGCAGGCGCGTGTACTCCTCGTTGGAGATCGAGCCCGAGCTTTTCAGCCGCTCTAGCTTTTCCAACTCGTCGGCGACGCTGTAGCCGACCATGTGGCGCAGCTCCTCGCGCGCCTGGTGGGCCCGCTCGCCCTGTCGCTCTGCCATACCGCGGCCCTGCGAGATCAGATAGATGAACACCCCGAGATAGGGGAGCACGACCAAGAATATCACCCATATCGCCTTGACCCAGCCCGACACGTCGTGACGGCGGAACAGGTCGCCGATCACCGAGATCAGCAGCCAGAACCACAGTACGAATATAAAAATGGCCAAGACGTCGACCAGGAAATTGCCGAAGCTGAAGCCGCCTGCGAACAACATGTCAGCTCTCCCTTATGCGTATCGGACGTCACGGATGAGGGGGCGGCAGATACCGCATCGCAGCTGAGAGAACCCCGACGGCGACGACGAGCATGCTGCCGAAACGGATCGTCACATCCCGTCGCAACAGCTCGATCTCGGCCTTCGCTCCCCCAGCTCGGTCCTCAACGCGACAAGCTCGGTCCGCACCGCGGCGATGTCGGCGGTGGTCGCGAGCTCGGCGCCGGACATGGCGTCAGCCAGGGCCTCGGCGGTATCCCCGGCCTGCTTTGGCGGGAAGCCCGCGCTTTCCAACCTGCGCGCCAGCTTCAGCGTGTCGAACGGAACAGCGCCCATGCGACAAGCTTAAGCTGAGCCACCGTCGATGTCGAGTTGCCGAACGGCTCCTCCAACCCGGTCAGGCCGGCGCCGGCGCTGACGACCCGGCTTGTTCGCACGCCGTCGATATGCATTGATGCGGCGGCATCACCGCCGCAAGGCGGCGGATGTCCTCCGGTCATAGGCACGGCCATGCATCCTCGTCTCCTGCTTGTTGCGGCGCTCGGTCTGGCGCTTGTCGGCGGTGTCGCCACCGGCCATCCGGCGTCGGCCGCCGACCCGGCGCCGGCGGCGCCCGCCGCGAGCGCCCCGGCGCCGAGCCCGATGCCTCCGGCCGACCAGGTCGTGGCGCGGGTCGACGGGACCGAGCTGCATTTCTCGGACGTCGAGGCGGCGCAGCAGAACTTGCCGCCGCAGGCGCAAAAGTTGCCGCTCGAGCAGATCTACCCAATGCTGCTCGACCGGCTGGTCGACGGCATGCTGATCACCGAGGCCGGGCGCAAGGAGCATCTCGACCGGGATCCCGAGGTGCAGGACCGTCTCAAGCACTATGAGGATCGCTTGATCCAAGAGGCTTATCGTCAATCGCGCGATCAAGCCGGCGGAGACCGAGGATCGGCTCAAGGCGCGTTACGAGACCTTCGCTCAAGGAAAAGCCGGCGCAGCGAAGAGGTGCATGCCAGCCACATCCTGCGTCAAGACCGAGGCAGAGGCAAAGTCGGTCATCGCCGAGCTCGACAAGGGGGCGGATTTCGCCGCCCTCGCAAAGAAATACTCGACCGATCCCGGTGCCGAATCGGGCGGCGATCTCGGCTATTTCGGCCATGACGACATGGTCAAGGAGTTCGCCGACGCCGCCTTTGCCTTGCCGCTCGGGCCAATATAGCAAGACGCCCGGTTAAGACCGAGTTCGGCTGGCACGTGATCAAGGTCGAGGACCGCCGAGCCGGCAAGCCGCCGAGCTTCGAGGAGGCGCGCGAGCGAGCTAAGCCGCTGACCTCGCGCACGAGATCATCGACGCCAAGCTGCACGAGCTGCGCGGCGCCGCCAAGATCGAGGAGTTCGGGCTCGACGGCAAGCCGCTGCCGGCTACCAAATAGATGGCCGCCGTCTCTCCCCTCGCGCCGGCGCGCTTTCCGGTACTCGCGCCGATCGCCGGCGTGCGGCTCGCCGCCTTCGCCTGCGGCATTCGCTACACCGGGCGGGACGATCTGATGCTGGCCGAGCTCGCGCCGGGCAGCGCCGATCGCCGGCGTTTTCACCCGCTCGCTGACCGCCGGGGCGCCGGTGCTGTGGTGCCGCGAATGCCTGCCGGGCGGCAAGGTGCGCGGCATCGTCGTCAATTCCGGCAACTCCAACGTCTTTACCGGCCGCGCCGGCAAGGAGGTCGTCGAGACAGACCGCGGCGACGGCGGCGCGGCTGCTCGGCTGCGATCCGAAGGCAGATGTTCATCTCCTCGACCGGCGTGATCGGCGAGCCGCCGCCGGCCGACAAGATCATCGGCGCCTTGCCGCAGATCGTGCCGCTGCTGTCGGCCGATGGCTGGGAGGCGGCGGCGCGCGCGATCCTGACCACCGATACCTTTCCGAAGGGGGCGACCGCGACGGCCGACGATCGACGGTGTCGAGGTCCGGCTCAACGGCTTCGCCAAGGGATCGGGCATGATCGCGCCCGACATGGCGACGATGCTCGCCTACGTCTTCACCGATGCGGCCTTGCCCGCCGCGGTGCTGCAGCCGCTTCTCGCCGCGGCGGTGGACCGGTCGTTCAATTGCATCACCGTCGACGGCGACACCTCGACCAGCGACACGGTGCTGCTCTGCGCCACCCAGCAGGCGCGCGCACCGCGCCGGTGACAAGCCCGGCCGATCGGCGGCTCGCGGAGTTTCCGCCGAGCCCTCGATGCGGTGATGGTCGATCTCGCCCAGCAGGTCGCTGCGCGACGGCGAGGGTGCGCAGAAATTCGTGACGATCGAGGTGACCGGCGCCGCGAGCGTCCGGGCGGCGCGCCGCATCGGCCTGGCGATCGGCAACTCGCCGTTGGTCAAGACCGCACTTTCGGCCGGCGACGCCAATTGGGGCCGCATCGTCATGGCGGTCGGCAAGGCCGGCGAGAAGGTCGACCGCGACCGCTTGGCGATCTCGATCGGCGGCATCCCGATCGCCGCCAATGGCGGCCCGGTGCCGGGCTATGACGAGACGCCGGTCGCCGAGCACATGAAGGGCCGCGAGATCACGATCGCCGTCGATGTCGGCGTCGGCCGCGGCAAGGCGACGGTGTGGACCTGCGATCTGACCCACGGCTACATCGACATCAATGCCAGCTACCGCAGCTGACGCGTCCCCTCGGATCGTGCTCGTCGCGGCGGTGGCGCTGGTCGACGCCGACGGGCGGGTGCTGCTCGCCCAGCGGCCGGCGGGCAAGTCGATGGCGGGCTTGTGGGAGTTTCCCGGCGGCAAGGTCGACGCCGGCGAAACGCCCGAGGCGGCGCTGATCCGCGAGCTCGCCGAGGAGCTCGGCATCGATGTCGACGGCAAGCTGCCTCGCCCCGTTTACCTTCGCCTCCCACACCTATCCCGATTTCCATCTGCTGATGCCGCTCTATGTCTGCCGCAAATGGTCGGGGATCCCGGCGGCGCGCGAGGGGCAGCGCCTCGCCTGGGTGCGCCCGGCCCGGCTCGCCGACTACCCGATGCCGCCGGCCGACGAGCCGCTCGTCGCGATGCTGCGCGACCTGCTGTGATGCCGCGCATCCTTTTTTGTCATTGCGAGCGCAGCGCGGCCGGCCGCATCCCGCTCGATCGGGACTGCTTCGTCGCTGCGCGCCTCGCAAATGACGGCTGCGGCCGCCGGCGCTACCCCTTGAGCTCCATGTCCTCGTAGGACGGGAAGGGGCTCATCCAGACGTCGCTGATCGTGTCCTTGGCGATGCGCGGGCCGACCCCCATCAGCGCCGCGAAATCGTAGACCGGCGCGAACATCGCCCGGTCGATCGTCAGCTGCTGGATCTTGTCGAGGATCGCCTCGCGCTTCGCGCGGTCGCGCTCGCCGGCCTGCTGCAGGAACAGCGCGTCGATATCGGGATAGCCGCCATAGGCGTAGGCGCCCTTCGAATAGATGAACGCCTCGACCCGGCTCGCGGCATTGCCGGCATTTCCGGCGCCGGTCATGAACAGGCCGTGGAACTTTTTCGCCTGCCAGTCGGCGTAGAACGCCGCGCGCTCCATCTGCGTCAGCCTGACGCGGATGCCGACCGCGTTGAGATCGTTGACCACCGCCTCGGCCGCCGTCGGGAAGCCCGGGATCGCGGCAAACTCGCCGGCATCGATGCCGTTCGGATAGCCGGCCTCGGCGAGCAGCTGCTTGGCCTTCTGCGGATCGTACGGGAAGGGCTGGGCCTGCAGCGCGAAATCCATGACCCGGGGGACGATCACCCCGGCCGGCGGGCAAAAGCCGAGACAGGCCGCCTTGTTGATCCCCTCGCGGTCGAGCGCGTAATTGACCGCCAGCCGCAGCCGCTGGTCGTGCCACGGCGATTTCGGGTCCCACTGGTCGGGGAACTCGATCCACTGGCTCGAGGCGTGCTTTGTCGCCACGATCTTGAGGCTTCGGATCGTCCATCGGATGCCCTGCGGCGTCGACGCCATCCAGCGCGTAGGCCATGTCCGCTTCGCCGCTCTTCAGCATCAGCGCGCGCGTGGTCGGCGTCGGGGACGCTGCGCATCACCATGGTCTTAATGTGCGGTACGTGCCGCCAATAGCCGGGAAAGGCCTCGAGCACGACCTCGATGCCGGGCTTGCTGCTGACGAATTTGTAGGGGCCGGCGCCGACCGGATGCTGCTTGAAACCGTCATCGCCGACCTGCTCGAAGATATTTCTTCGGCACGACGAGGCCGGCGGCGGTGGCCGTGGTGCCATAGAACGTCATGAAGTCGGGCCACGGCTCCTTCAGGTGAAAGCGGACGACCCGCGGATCGACGATCTCGACCTCGCGCGACGTGCTCCTTCAAGATCGCTCGCGCCGGCGCCCTGGTAGCGCTCGAAGCTGAACTTCACGTCTTCGGTCGTCAGCGGATCGCCGTTGTGAAACGTCAATCCCGGACGCAGCTTGAACTCGTAGGTCAGGCCGTCCTCGCTCTCCTCCCAGGATTCGGCGAGGGCCGGACCCATCTTCTGTCCGGGATAGGGGCGCACCAGCGCATCGTGGATCGCATAGAGCATGCCGAACGGCGTGATCTGCGGCGGCGCCGTCGACGGGTCGAACCAGGCCGGCGAGATCGTCACATGCCAGGCGATGACCACCCGTCCCGACGGCGCCGGCTCGGCGGCGAACGCGGCCGTCGCACCGAGAACCGCGAGAGCGGCCGCGAGCGAGCCGATCAACGTCCGCCGCGACAGCGGAGCTTTAAACAATTTCACGACGCTTTCCTCCCTACGCGCCACATGAATTTGTCATTGCGAGCGCCATGAAGCAATCGGGATTCGGGATGGCCGTGCGCTGCGCGCCTCGCCATGAAAGCCCGGTTGAGGGGCTGCCCGACGGACCGAGGCCACTGCGGCGCTCTGCGCAATGACGGCCCGGCGGCTCTCTACCCCTTGATCTCCATGTCCTCGTAGGACGGGAACGGGCTCATCCAGACATCGGTGATCGTGTGCTTGGTGATGCGCGGGCCGACGCCCATCAGCGCGCGCAAATCCATGACCGGCGCGAACATCGCCCGGTCGATCGTCAGCTGCTGGATCTTGTCGAGCAGCGCCTCGCGCTTCTTCGCGGTCGCGCTCGCCGGCCTGCTGCAGGAACAGCTCGTCGATATCGGGATAGCCGCCATAGGCGTAGGCGCCCTTGGACTGGATGAAGGCCTCGACCCGGCTGGCGGCATTGCCGGAGTTGCCGGCGGCGGTCATGAACAGCCCGCGCAATTTCTTGGCCTGCCAGTCGGCGTAGAACGCCGCGCGCTCCATCTGCTTCAGCCGGACGCGGATGCCGGCCGCGTTCAGGTCGTTCACCACCGCGTCGGCGACGGTCGGAAAGCCCGGGATCGCGGCGAACATCGCCGGCGTCGATGCCGTTCGGATAGCCGGCTTCGGCGAGCAGCTGCTTGGCTTTTGCCGGATCGTAGGGCAGCGGCTGGACCTGCAGCGCGAACTCCATGACCCGCGGCACGATGACCCCGGCCGGCGGGCAGAAGCCGAGGCACGCCGCCTCGTTGATCCGCTGGCGGTCGAGCGCGTAGTTGGCCGCCAGCCGCAGCCGCTGGTCGTGCCACGGCGATTTGGGGTCCCATTGCTCGGTGAACTCGATCCAGAAGATCGAGGCGTGCTTTGTCGCCACGACTTGCATGCCCGGGTCGTTCCTGCAGCCCTCGGCGTCGAGGCCGTCGAGCGCGTAGGCCATGTCGGCCTCGCCGGTCTTGCAGCATCAGCGCGCGCGTCGTCGCCTCGGGGACGCTGCGCATGACCAGTGTCTTGACGTTCGGCACGCGCCGCCAGTAGCCGGGAAAGGCCTCCAGCTCGACCTCGATGCCTGGCTTGTTGCTGACGAATTTGTAGGGGCCGGCGCCGATCGGATGCTTCTTGAAGCCGTCATCGCCGACCTCGGTCGATGTATTTCTTCGGCACGACGATGCCGGCGGCGCTGGCCGTCGTGCCGTAGAACGTCATGAAGTCGGGCCACGGCGCCTTCAGGTGAAAGCGCACGACCAGCGGATCGACGATCTCGACCTCGCCGACGTGATCCTTGCAGGCTTGCGCCCCCGCGCCCTTATAGCGCTCGAAGCTGAACTTGACGTCCTCGGTCGTCAGCGGGTCGCCGTTGTGGAATTTCAGGCCCGGGCGCAGCTTGAACTCGTAGGTCAGGCCGTCCTCGCTCTCCTGCCAGGATTCGGCGAGGCTCGGGCCCATCTTCTGTCCGGGATAGGGGCGCACCAGCGCATCGTGGATCGCGTAGAGCATGCCGAACGGCGTGATCTGCGGCGGCGCGGTCGACGGATCGAACCAGGCCGGCGAAATTGTCACATGCCAGGCGATGACCACCCGTCCCGCCGGCGCCGGCTCGGCGGCGATCGCGGCCGTCGCACCGAGAACCGCCAGCGCGGCCGCAAGCGAGCCGATCAAC
This sequence comes from uncultured delta proteobacterium, assembly GCA_963739565.1. Lineage (GTDB taxonomy): Bacteria > Myxococcota > Myxococcia > Myxococcales > Anaeromyxobacteraceae > Anaeromyxobacter. Next base: position 491,599 of record CAVUBF010000006.1, read on the forward strand.
GCCCGCCGCGACAGCCGAGCTTCGAACAATTTCATGACGCTATTCCTCCCTACGCGCCACACGAAATTGTCATTGCGAGCGCCGTGAAGCAATCTCGTCGGGCCGGCCGGGCGCGTTCGGGATTGCCGGCCCGGCCCGCCTCGCAATGACCATCGGCGTGGAAGGCGTGCTGTAGCCGCCCTCTAGGAAGGCGGCCAGTTGGTCAGACGCGGCTGCCGGGCTGAGCGTCGCGAAGATTGAAGAACAGCATCGCCGCGGCACGCGAGCCGGGTGCTTTGCTCAGCGCCGCGGAAAGGGTGGCAAGATACTCGCTTGCCTTTTTCTCTCCGGGCGGTCTTGCGCAAAAAGCTGTTTTGTCGAAGCGATCAGCGTAACGAGCTGCTCGCCGGTGGCGCCGCCCAGCGTCCAGCAGTTCCTCGGCACAAAGATCAGCGGGTTTCGCTTCGGCTTGAAATTGAGGCGCTCGCGCTCGTTCGGCAACAAGTGCAGGACATCGCCCTCGGCGTCGAAGTAATCGAGATAGACGTATCCGTCGAAGTCGGGCATTCGGGCGTCGAGGGCGAGCCGCTCGCCGATAAAGGCCTCACCGCCGCCGGAGGCCAACGCAAGGCCGGGGGGAGAACCCGTATCCCCTCGAACGATCGGATCGAGCAGGGCGGCGACTTCGCAATAGGGCCAGACCCGCAAGGCCACGTCGAAATTCAGCCGCCCCACCCCGCGCAGCCCGGCGATCTCGCGGCGCAGCTTGTCGAGATCGCCCAGTGTCGCCGCGTGGCCGGACAGATTGACGGCATGATCGGGCCCGACCGTGTAGTCGAGTGCCGCGCACTGGTAGCCGGAGACGACATTGGCGATTTCGGCTTGCAGCTCCTGGCGCGAGACCGGTGGGTTCCAGGGATGAAAATAAACCGCCGCAGCACCCAAAACCACGGCCGCGACGACGGCCGCCCCGATGAGCGAGAAGCGAAGCGCTCGCGACGGCTTTCGCCCTTTCCCGGGCACGTCGGCTGCCGACGCGGGCGGTCGGCCGCTGCCGATCAACGCCCGCATCGAGGCCGGCCGGTTCTCCGGCCGCGGCTCCAGCATCGGCGCGATGACCGGCCGCAGCGCCGCCGGCAGCGCCGATAAATCGGGAACCCGCTGCCGCGCGGCGATGACCGAGGACACAGTCGAGCCCATGTCGAGCTTCTTGCCGAACCCGATCGCGGCGGTGGCGAGAACCAGGCCAAGGCTGTAGATGTCCGACCGGAAATCGACCCGGCTGCCAAAAAGCCCGGCCTGCTCGGGCGAGACGTAGGGGAATCTGCCGGCGAAGGCGCCGCCGATCAGCGTGCCTTCTCCGGCCTCCCCCAATTTGGCGATGCCGAAATCGATCAGCTTTGCCCGGTCGACATCGCCGCCCGGCAGGATGATGTTTTCCGGCGAAAGATCGCGATGGACAATGCCCTTGTCGTGCGCCGAGGCGAGGCCCTGGGCGAGCCGATCCCTCAGCCGCAGCACCTCGGCCGGCTCCAGCCGGCGGCCGGCGAGGATCGTGAAGCGAGTCGCCCTCGGCAAATTCCATGACGAGGTAGGGCGAATCCTGCTCGTCGCGAAGAACCCTCGTAATCGACGATGGCGTCGTCGCGCACCCGGCCTAGCTTGCGCGCCTCCTCGATCAGGAGTTGCACCATCTTTGGGTCGTTGGCGAGCTCGGGCCGGATGACCTTGATCGCGTGCTCGGTCCCGAGCTCCCGGTGCCTCGCCCGGTAGACCTCGCCCATCCCGCCCTTGGCGAGCAGGGAAACGATGACATAGGTGTGGCCGAGCAGCTCGCCCGGCTCCAGAACGGTCGAACGCGCCCGTGGCCTGATAATCGTGGGCTCGCCGCCGCTGGCGGTGCCAACGGGCGGGGTCCGCTCACTCATCGCGGACGAGGTCGCCCCGTTCGGCTATATCGGCCGCTCCAGCCATGCGGTCTACGA
>CAVUBF010000007.1:0-208156 GCA_963739565.1 uncultured delta proteobacterium
GAACGGATTCTCGGGGTCGGGGTCGGGGTCGGGGTCGAGGTCGAGGTCGAGGTCGAGGTCGCGAGTCGCGCGCGCCCTCGAGATCGACGCCGGTGTTCCCGTCCCTCTCAGAACTTCTTGTACCCGCCCATCGCCGCGTCGGACGGCGGCGTCTTCGGCGCGGGGAGCGCCTGCGTGCGGGCGGGCGCGGGCGCGGGCGCGGGGGCGGGGGCGGGGGCCGGCACGCGGCGCGCGACCCGCGTCGCCTGCTCCGCCCCCTGGACCACCTGGAGGCGGCGGCGATCCTCGCTCCCCACCACGAAGAACGAGATCACCTGCTGCAGCGCCTCGGCCTGCGAGGCCATCTCCTCGGCGGTGGAGGAGAGCTCCTCGGCGGACGAGGCGTTCCGCTGCGTCACCTGGTCGACCGCCCCCATCGCCTTCGAGACCTGCGCGACGCCCGCGGACTGCTCGGCCGACGACGCCGCGACCTCCTGCACGAGATCGGCGGTCTTGCGGATGGCCGGCACGAGGTCGAGGAGGAGCCGCCCGGACCGCTCGGCGACCTTCATGCTCGAGCCGGCGAGCTCCCCGATCTCCTTCGCCGCCTTCTGCGACCGCTCGGCGAGCTTGCGCACCTCCGTCGCGACCACCGCGAATCCCCTGCCGTGATCGCCGGCGCGCGCCGCCTCGATGGCGGCGTTCAGGGCGAGGAGGTTCGTCTGGTAGGCGATCTCCTCGACGATGGAGATCCGCTCGGAGATCTGCTTCATCGCGTCCACGGTGGCGGTGACGGAGCCGCCGCTCTGCTCGGCGTGGTCCGCCCCCTCCTTCGCCATCGCCTCGGTCTGCCGCGCGTTCTGGGCGTTCTGGTTGATCGACGCGGTCATCTCCTCGAGGGACGACGTCGTCTCCTCGACGCTCGCCGCCTGCTCGCCGGTCCCCTGCGACAGCGTCAGGGCGGTCGCCGAGACCTGCGCCGAGGCGCCCGCCAGGGCGTCGGCGCCGGAGCGCACCTCCCCGATCACCGCGCCGAGCCGCTCGGACATGTCCCTCACCGCCCCGAGGAGGCGGCCCAGCTCGTCGCTCCCGCTCGCGACCACGCGCTCGCGCAGGTCGCCCTTCGCGACCTTCTCCACCACCCGGACCGCGACCTCGAGCGGCCGCGTGATCGAGCGCGTGACGGCGATCGCCACCACGACCGCCAGCGCCAGCGCGAGCGCCATGAGCGTCACGGTGATGGTCCGCGAGCTGCGGAAGCCCTCGTCCTGGCGGCGGACCGCGTCCTCGACGTCGGCGTTCGTCGCGGACGTGAGGTCGTCGGCCACCTTGAGGAGCCTCCCGACCGCGGGGAGGAGCTCCGAGTCCATGGCCCGCTGGGCGGCGATGGGCTGCCCGGCCGCGAGGGCGGAGGCGACCTTGTCGATCCTCGGCCCGAGGTCCGCGACGAGCCGCTTCGCCTCGGCGACGATGCGCCGCTCCGCGTCGCTCGCGGCGACCGGCTCGAGCTTCGCGAGGATGTCCTCGGCGTCGGCGCGGCGCTGCGCGAGCGCGGCCGACACCTTCCGCGTCGCCTCGTCGGTGTCCGCGAGGATGAGGCCGTCGCCGCCGAGGTTGATCTGGAGGGCGGTCTCCGAGAGCCGCTGGGCGAGCCGGGCCTTCACCCACGCGCCGCGGGTGATCTCGGCGCTCAGGTCGTCCATCCGGCCCATGCCGGCGAGCCCGAGCGAGCCCACCGCGACGAGGAACACGCAGACGAGCGCGAACGCGGCCCCGAGCCGGACTCCGATGCGGACCTTCGACATGTGCGGCTCCTCTGCGCGTCCCGTGTGCCCACACGGTGACGCGCCCTCCAGCCGCTGCGAGGTCCGGGCCCGCTCGGCCTTCGGGAGCGGCGGCGCCTGGCCGCCGACCTCGGGGGCTGGCGCTTCGGGCCCGTCGCCCGAGCGCTCCGACCCGTCCAGGCTAGCACGGCGGCGTGAGGGGATCCTCATCCCGGTCGTTGATCTCAGGGGGGATTCGCGCCCTGCGTCCGTGGGACACGCGCCCGTGGGACGCCCCGCGGCCGCACCGGACCCCCTAGAACCGCCGGAACCCACCGGGATCGTGGGCTCCGTTCGTCCTCTGCGGCAGCGCAGCGGGCTGCGGCCGGGCCGGCACGGCCGCCTGGGGCTGCGCGGCCGCGCGCACCGGCGGGACCGCACGGGGACGGTGAAGCGTGCCCCCGTGGTCGGCGGGCAGCGCGAGAACCCGGGCCTGGGCTCGGCCCGGGTTCGCCACGAGGGCGAGGTGCCGAGCCGGCTAGGCCGGCCTCGCCTCGGCCGGCACGGCGGGCGCGATGGCCGCGGCATCGACCGCGACCGCGACCTGGGCGGCGAGCTCGGCCTCGGACGCGGTGAGGACGCGCTCCGCGTCGAGGAGCAGGACGAAGGACTTCCCGACCTTCCCCATGCCGGTGAGGTAGTCGATCCGCACGTTGGCGCCGAAGGAGGGCGACGGCTCGATCTCGGAGGTCGGCAGGTCGAGCACCTCGTTCACCGCGTCGGCGAGGAGGCCCACCACGAGCGGCTCGCCCCCGACCTGCGCCTCGACCACGAGGATGCAGGTCCGCTTCGACACCTCGGACTCGCCCCGGCCGAACTTCACCGCGAGATCGAGCACCGGGACGACCTGACCGCGCACGTTGATGACGCCGCGGACCGAGGCGGGCGTGCCCGGAACGGAGGTGATGTCCTCGAACTGCAGGATCTCCTTCACCGCGAGGATGGGGAGGCCATAGTCCGTGCCGGCGATGGTGAAGGAGAGGAACTGCGGCGCCTTCGCTTCGATCGTGTCTGCCATGTTCGCCTCCTAGAACCTCTTGAACCCGCCCTCGCCCTGAGCCGTGTGCGCGCCGTTCGACCCGTTCGCGCCTGCCGCCTTCGGGAGGGCCGCCCGGGCCGGGCGCGCCGGGCCCTGCGCCACCGCGCCCGCATGGGTGCCGTTGCCGTTGCCGTTGCCGTGGGCGAGGGCCGGGGCCTTGTGGATCGGGTGGAACCGGTGCTGCCCCGAGACCTGCTCGGAGACGGAGAAGAACGCCATGAGCTGCTGCAGGCTCTCCGCCTGGGACGACATCTCCTCCGCCGTCGACGACAGCTCCTCCGCCGCCGAGGCGTTCCGCTGGGTCACCTGGTCCACCGTCCCCATCGCCTTCGACACCTGCGACACCCCCGCCGACTGCTCCGCCGAGGCCGCCGCCACCTCCTGCACCAGGTCCGCCGTCTTCCGGATCACCGGCACGAGCTCGACGATGAGCTTCCCGCTCCGCTCCGCCACCTTCACCGAGCTCCCCGCCAGCGATCCGATCTCCTTCGCCGCCTTCTGCGCCCGCTCGGCGAGCTTGCGGACCTCGGTCGCCACCACCGCGAAGCCCTTCCCGTGCTCCCCGGCCCGCGCCGCCTCGATGGCCGCGTTCAGCGCGAGCAGGTTCGTCTGGTACGCGATCTCCTCGATGATCGAGATCCGCTCCGCGATCGCCTTCATCGCCTCGACCGTCTCGGTCACCGACTTCCCGCTCTCCTCCGCGTTCTTCGCTCCCTCCTTCGCCATCGACTCCGTCTGCCGGGAGTTCTCCGCGTTCTGGGTGATCGACGCGCTCATCTCCTCGAGCGACGAGGTCGTCTCCTCCACGCTCGCCGCCTGCTCGCCCGTCCCCGAGGACAGCGTCTGCGCCGTCGACGAGACCTGGGCGGAGGCGCCGGCGAGGGCGTCGGCGCCCGCGCGGACCTCGCCGATGGTCTGGGCGAGCTTCTCCGTCATCGCTCGCATGGCGGCGAGGAGCTTGCCCACCTCGTCCTTCGAGGCCGCCTCGACCACCTCGGAGAGGTCGCCCTTCGCGATCCGCTCCGCCGCCGCGACCGCGATCCCGACGGGGCCGGTGATCGAGCGGGTGATGGCGAAGGAGACCCCGACGCCGAGGACGATGCCCAGGACGACGATGGCGAGCATCGCGTTCCGGGCGGAGTCGGACGCCGCCTCGATGATGTGCTTCTGCTCCTGCATCGCCTTCGAGTGCTTCTCGGAGATCTGGTCCATGAGCTCCGCGATGGCCCGGGCCGCCTCCTTCACCGGGCCCATCGCCGCGTTCCCGTCCTGCGGGGTCGTGACGGTGCCGGCGCGGATCGACTCCTCGACCCGGTTGAACCCGGCGGTGTAGGTGTCGATGTCGCGCTTGATCTCGGCGATCTGCGCCTTCTCCGCCTCGTTCACGAGCTTCGAGAGCGCCTCGAGGTCGGTCTTGAATTCCGCCGCGACCTTGTTCCAGTCGCGGGCGTACTGGGCCTGCTTGTCCGCGCTCCCGATGTTGAGGAAGAAGTCCTTCTCGAACCGGCGCAGCTCGAGGCCCTGGGCGCGGGCGTCGTCCGCGAGGCGCATCGCCTCGGCGTCCCCGGCGAGCATCTCCTGGGTGACCGTGGCGACGCGGTCCATGCCCCGGTACCCGGACAGCGCGACCCCGAGCGTGATGAGGAGCATCGCCGCGAAGGCGATGGAGAGGCGGGTTCCGATGCTGAGATCGTTCATGGCTTTCCTCGAGAGGCGGCGGGCGCGGCGGCCGCGTTTGGATTTCAGTGTGAGCGGACGGCGCACGGTTGCAGGGTGGGGACCAGCTTGCCGCGGCCGATCGCCGCACAACACCGGCGGGTCGGCTCCAATGAATCCGCGGGGTTCCGATGGCCGGACCAGCCCCCGATCCTCAGTCGCTGCTGACCCAGAGTTGTGCTTACCGGGGAGCGGGTGACCCGCGGACCGGGAGTGTATGTGCCCGCAGACCCGCCCCGATCGAGACCTGGGCTCAATCCCGCGCCGGCGCTCAGGGCGGGGGCCGGTGCGCTGGTGCGCCGCTTCGGCGGCCGGCGCGACGCGCAGGCCTAGAACCTCTTGAACCCGCCCTCGCCCTGAGCCGCGTGCGCGCCGTTCGACCCGTTCGCGCCTGCCGCCTTCGGGAGGGCCGCCCGGGCCGGGCGCGCCGGGCCCTGCGCCACCGCGCCCGCATGGCCGTTGCCGTTGCCGTGGGCGAGGGCCGGGGCCTTGTGGATTGGGTGGAACCGGTGCTGCCCCGAGACCTGCTCGGAGACGGAGAAGAACGCCATGAGCTGCTGCAGGCTCTCCGCCTGGGACGACATCTCCTCCGCCGTCGACGACAGCTCCTCCGCCGCCGAGGCGTTCCGCTGCGTCACCTGGTCCACCGTCCCCATCGCCTTCGACACCTGCGACACCCCCGCCGACTGCTCCGCCGAGGCCGCCGCCACCTCCTGCACCAGGTCCGCCGTCTTCCGGATCACCGGCACGAGCTCGACGATGAGCTTCCCGCTCCGCTCCGCCACCTTCACCGAGCTCCCCGCCAGCGATCCGATCTCCTTCGCCGCCTTCTGCGCCCGCTCGGCGAGCTTGCGGACCTCGGTCGCCACCACCGCGAAGCCCTTCCCGTGCTCCCCGGCCCGCGCCGCCTCGATCGCCGCGTTCAGCGCGAGCAGGTTCGTCTGGTACGCGATCTCCTCGATGATCGAGATCCGCTCCGCGATCGCCTTCATCGCCTAGACCGTCTCGGTCACCGACTTCCCGCTCTCCTCCGCGTTCTTCGCTCCCTCCTTCGCCATCGACTCCGTCTGCCGCGAGCTCTCCGCGTTCTGGGTGATCGACGCGCTCATCTCCTCGAGCGACGACGTCGTCTCCTCCACGCTCGCCGCCTGCTCGCCCGTCCCCGACGACAGCGTCTGCGCCGTCGACGAGACCTGGGCGGAGGCGCCGGCGAGGGCGTCCGCGCCCGCGCGGACCTCCCCGATGGTCTGGGCGAGCTTCTCGGTCATCGCCTTCATGGCGACGAGGAGTTGCCCCACCTCGTCCGTCGACCGCGCCTCGACCGCCTTCGACAGGTCGCCGCGCGCGATCCGCTCCGCCGCCGCGACCGCGATGCGCACCGGGCCGGTGATCGAGCGGGTGACGTACAGCGCGAGCGCGAAGGTGGCGATGACGCTCGCGAGCAGCAGCGCGATGGTCACCCCCCGCGCCGCCTCGTACCGGGCCTTCCCGTCGGCCGCCGCATCCCCGATGTGGTTCCCCTCGTGCGCGAGGAACTTCCGCCACCCGTCGTGCACCGCCGCGAGGGCGGGCACGACCTCGGCGACGGCGAGCCGGTGCGCCTCTTCCCGCTGGCCGGAGACGACGAGCTGCCGCGCCCGGGTGAAGATCGGCTCGTACCGGATTCGGGCAGCGCGCGCCTCCTCGAATGCCTCGCGCCCGCCCCGCACGCACTTGCTGGCGGTGGGCTCCGTCTTCCGCTCGATCTCGACGAGCTCGCGGCCGTTCCGCTCGAGCCGGTCGATGAGGCGGGACGCCTCGTCCGTCCCGGTCGAGAGGAAGAGCTGCCCGGCGACGGACGCGTTCTCGCCCGCGAGGCTGATGCCGCTCGCCGCGAGCTCGATCTCGTTCCAGCGCGGCCCTGCGATGCGCAGCAGGCCCTCGTGCATGACCCAGGTGTCGTCGAGCTGCAGGGACGAGAGCGCGACGAGCACGACGAGCGAGAAGCCGAATCCGATCGCGAGGCGGACCCAGATCCGAAGGTTATTCACGTCCCTCTCCGTTCACCCCCCGGTGGCGGCCGCACCCGGCGGCCGACGAGGCGACCGGCGTCGCTCCATCCGGAGCGACGGCCCCGGACGATGCAGCCGATCGGCCACCCCACCGCGGCCGATCGCCGCGCGCGGTCCCGCCGATGTCTCAGGAAGTGAGGGCCGTTGAAACGGGAGGGACGGTTCGCGACCCCGGTCCGACCGAACCCGGAGAGTAGACTTCCACCCGGCGGCCTGACCCGCTCGGGCTCCGGCAGCTGGGTCAGGGCGCGGGGCGGCGCCAGGCATCAAGCGCGGACCTCCGGGTGGCCGGGCGCTCGGGACCGCGAAGCACGAAGGGGGCACGCGCGGCCACGACGACGCGCCGGCTCCCGCTCCGCGTGGACGATCGGGACACGCGTCCTGTGAGATCGACCGTACCGCGGAGAGAGGAGGGCAGCCGCTCGGCGTCGGGCCCGAAGGCCCGACGCCTCGGTGTCGTCAGGGCGCGAGCTCGGGCACGTGGCGAGCCAGGATCTCCTGGAGCCGCGCGAGCTCCGGGCGTCGCGAGAAGGCCTCGCGGACGTACCGGAGCGACGCCGGGATCGACGGCAGGAACCCGGGATTCTTCCGCACGCGATCGATGAAGACGAACCGGCCCGCGTCCTTCAGCTTGCGCTGCACCGTGAGCAGGTCGAACACCGCGCGGAACGGCTCGTAGGCGAGGCGCGGCCCGCCCTCGGCGGCGAGCCGGTCGAGGTAGCGGCGCAGCAGGTCGTCCACGAGCCCGGGCTCGAGCTCGACGTAGCTGTCGCGGAGCAGCGCCACGAGGTCGTACTGCCGGGGCCCGAGGAGCGCGTCCTGGAAGTCGATGACGGCCAGCTCGCGCGCCGGCAGCACCATGAGGTTCCGCGACTGGTAGTCGCGGTGGGTGAACCCCTTCGGCTCCGCGTCGAGGGCCCGGGCGATGGACTCGAACTCGGCGTCGACGACCGCGCGCTCGGCGGGCGTGAGCGCCCTCCCCTTCCACGCCTCGAGGAGCCACTCGCGGAAGTGGTGCAGCTCCCACAGGTAGAGGTCGTGATCGAAGGACCGCCCGAAGGCGATGCAGCGCCCCGGCGACGCCTCCGCGTGGGCGCGCAGCCGGGCGAGGGCGTCGATGGCGGACTCGTAGAGCGGCCGCGGCGGGTCCCCGGCGAGGAGCCGCGTCTCGAGCATGTCGTCGCCGAGGTCCTCGAGCACGACGAGCCCGCCCCGCGGGTCGTCCTCGTAGAAGGCGTCGATGCGCGGGACGCGCACGCCGATCCCGGCGAGGTACCGCTGGACGTCGACGAACGGGTCCTCCGCGGGAGGCCCTCCCTTCGTGACCTCCTCCGGCCTCGCGTTCGGCGGCATGACCATCACGACCCGCGAGGCGGGCGGCCGCCCGACGCGCCAGTAGCTGCGCATCGAGGCGTGCCCGGCGAGGCGCACGACCGGGTCGGCGTGGGTCTCCCGCCCGGTGGCCCGGGCGACGGCCCCGCGCACGCGGGCTTCGGTCTCGGTGTCCTTCATCTCGTCCCTCTCGAGGCGCGGGGGGCGCGCTGCGGGCTTCGTTGACGGGGCGTCGAGCGGCTGCCTATAACGCCCCGTCGCCCCCGATCTCCCTCACCTTTTCGGAAAACCCGCCATGTCCACCCACGAGAACGTGCTCTCCGCGGTCGGCCACACCCCGCTCGTCCGGCTGCAGAAGCTCGCCGGCGCCGACGCGGCGACGGTGCTCGTCAAGCTGGAGTACCTGAACCCCGGCGGCTCCATCAAGGACCGGATGGCGGTTCACATCCTGGAGAAGGCCGAGAAGGCCGGCCTGCTCCGCCGCGGCGGGACCATCGTCGAGAACACGAGCGGCAACACCGGCGTCGCCGTCGCGATGTTCGCGGCGGTGCGCGGCTACCGGTGCGTGTTCACGATGCCGGACAAGATGTCGAAGGAGAAGCAGGACGCCCTCAAGGCCTTCGGCGCCCAGGTCGTCGTCACCGCGACCAACGTCCCGGCCGACTCGCCCGAGAGCTACTACTCGGTCGCGAAGCGGATCGCGGCGGAGACGCCCAACAGCTTCTACCTGAACCAGTACCACAACCCCGACAACGTCGAGGCGCACCTCAAGCTCACCGCGCCGGAGATTCTGGGAGCAGACCGGCGGCAAGCTCGACGCCTTCGTCTCCGGCCTCGGCACCGGCGGGACGATGAGCGGCTGCGGCCGGTTCTTCAAGGAGAAGAACCCGAAGATCCTGAACGTCGGCGTCGACCCGGTGGGCTCGGTCTACTTCTCGATGTTCAAGACCGGCAAGCTCCCCACGCCCCACGGCTACAAGGTGGAGGGGATCGGCGAGGACATGATGTGCGGGGCGATGGACCTCTCGGTCCTCGACGACGTCCGCCAGGTCACCGACGCCCAGGCCTTCGCCATGACGCGGCGCCTGGCCCGCGAGGAGGGGATCTTCGCCGGCGGCTCCTCGGGCGCGGCGGTCCACGTGGCGGTCCAGGTCGCCCGCGAGCTCGGCGCCGGGAAGACGGTCGTCGTCCCGCTCCCGGACGGCGGCCGCTCCTACGTCTCCAAGTTCTTCTCCGACGAGTGGATGCGCGACAACGGCTTCCCGGTCGAGGGCGAGGGGCCGATGTCGGTCGCGACGGTGAAGGACGTCCTCGGCAGGCGCCGCGGCACCGTCCTCACCGCCCGCCGGACCGAGAAGGTCGAGGCGGTCGTGAAGCGCATGCGCGACAACGACGTCTCGCAGCTCCCCGTCGTGGACGAGACCGGCCGCGTCATGGGCATGATCCACGAGTACGACCTCCTCAACTTCCTCGTGGAGGGGAAGCACCGGCTCTCGGAGGTCGTGGACCCGCTCGTCCAGCCGGTCCAGGGCGTGGTCGGGCCGGACACCCCCATCGCGCGGCTGCGCGAGATCTTCAACGACGACAACGTCGCGGTGGTGAAGGAGGGCGAGAAGGTGACGGGCATCATCACCAAGATCGACCTCATCGAGTTCCTCGGGGAGCGGCTCAAGTAGCCCATGGCCGACCCCAAGCGCCGCCTCGAGACCCTCGCCATCCACGCCGGCCAGGCGCCGGATCCGACGACGGGCGCCATCATGACGCCCGTCTACCTGACCTCGACCTACGTCCAGGACGGGCCGGGCGGCCACAAGGGGTTCGAGTACTCGCGCACGCGCAACCCCACCCGCGACGCGCTCGAGGGGTGCCTCGCGGCGCTCGAGGGCGGGCGCCACGGCCTCGCCTTCGCGTCCGGCCTCGCCGCGACCGACGCGGTCCTGCACCTCCTCTCCTCGGGCGACCACGTCCTCGCCTCCGACGACGTCTACGGCGGCACGTTCCGGATCTTCGACAAGGTCTTCCGCCGGCACGGGCTCGCCTTCGACGCGGTGGACATGACCGACCCGGCGCGGGTGGCGCGGGCGCTCCGCCCGGAGACGAAGCTCGTCTGGATCGAGACCCCCACCAACCCGATGCTGAAGCTCGTGGACCTCGCCGCGGTGGCGGCCATCGCCCGGGCCCACGGCGCGACGACGGCGGTCGACAACACCTTCGCGACCCCCTTCTTCCAGCGACCGCTCGAGCTCGGGATCGACCTCGTCGTGCACTCGACGACCAAGTACCTGAACGGCCACTCCGACGTGGTGGGCGGCGCGGTCGTCACCTCGAGCGACGACCTGCACGCGCGCCTCGCGTTCCTCCAGAACGCGGTGGGAGGCGTGCCCTCGCCGATGGACGCGTTCCTGGTGCTCCGCGGGCTCAAGACCCTCCCGGTGCGGATGGAGCGCCACGCGACGAACGCCCTCGCCATCGCGTCCTTCCTCGAGGGGCAGCCCGCAGGTCGAGCGGGTCCTCTACCCGGGCCTGCCGTCGCACCCGCAGCACGCCCTCGCGCGCCGGCAGATGTCCGGCTTCGGCGGGATGCTCTCGTTCGTGCTGCGCGGCGGGCTGCCCGCCGCGACCGCCTTCCTCCGCGCGGTCTCGATCTTCGCCTGCGCCGAGTCGCTCGGGGGCGTCGAGAGCCTCATCGAGCACCCGGCGATCATGACGCACGCCTCGGTGCCGGCCGCGACCCGCGCCGCCCTCGGCATCTCCGACGGGCTCATCCGCGTGTCGGTGGGGATCGAGGCGGTCGAGGATCTGAAGGACGACCTCGCCCGCGGCCTCGCGGCGGCGGCGAAGCCCTGACTCCGGACCGCCCGCGGTTTTCCGGCGCGGCGCTCATGCCGGGTGCGACATCGCTGCCGCACCCCGTTGCGGGGCAGGTGCTAGGCTCTCGCAGCCGGGGGAGTCGGTCGGCGCGGTGCCGCCCGCAGGGGAAGGTCCGGATGTTCCGACTCGCCGCGCTCGCGCTGGCTGGGCTGCTCGCCGATCCGGGACCCAGGCCGGCGGCGCCCCCGCCCCGGGCGCCGGTCCCGCGGAAGCTCGCCGTCATCCCCTTCTACGCCCCCGAGCAGATGTGGCGCCTCTACACGCCGTTCGTCGAGTTCCTGCGGCACGAGACCGGCGAGCCGTGGGAGCTGGCGCTCCACCCCAGCCACGACGCGCTCATCGAGGAGTTCTGCGCCGGGCGCGTGGACGTCGCCCTCCTCGGCCCCATGCCGCTCGCGCGGGTCGCCCGCAAGTGCGGCGGCGTCCCCATCCTCTTGACGCTCGGACCGAGCGGCTCCCCCACCTACCGCTCGGTGCTCCTCACCGCCGATCCCGCCATCACCTCGCTCCAGGCGCTGCGCGGCAAGGAGATCGGGTTCTTCCGCGGCTCCACCGCCGCGCACGTGGTGCCGATGAAGCTGCTCGCCGACGCCGGCCTCGGGCCGGGCAGCTACCGGCCCGTCTTCCTGGAGTCCCAGGACCGGCTCGTGGCGGCGCTGCTGGCGGGCAAGATCTCGGGGGCCGGCGTCAAGTCGGCGCTCTACCAGCGGTTCGAGAAGGAGCCCGGGCTGCGGGTGCTCGGGACCTCCGGGCCGCTCCCGAACTTCAGCTTCGCCGCGCTCCCGACGCTGCCGCCGGCCACCCGGGACCGCTTCACGGCGGCCCTGCTCGCGCTGCGGCCGGCGGAGCGGGCGGAGGACGCGGTCCACGTCGAGCGCTGGGACGACGAGATCCGGCACGGGTTCGCGAGATCCACGCCCGAGCACCTCGCCGCGGCGCTGGAGCTGCAGGAGCTCACCGAGAGGCTGCTGGATGCTGCCCCTTAGGCGGAGCGTCGCGTCGCGGATCCTGCTGCCGGTCGTGACGCTGGCGGCGGTGGCGATCGCCGGCATGCTCCTGCTGGTGCAGGAGGTCACCGGCAAGGTGCGGGAGGACTACGACCGGTTCACCCTCGGCGCGGCCGCCTCGCACGTCGCCACCACGCTCGAGCTCGCGGCGTCGGAGCTGACCGCCGCGCGGCTGGGCGGGAACCCGGTCGTGGTGGAGGTGAAGAAGCGCGCGGTGCGAGAGGCGATCCTGGGCTACTGGACCCGGGCCGGGCTGGAGGGCGTGATCGCCGGACCGGACGGCGCCGTGCTCGCCTCCACGCTCCCGGCGGCGCAGGCGGCTGCGGTCGCCGCCGGTCGCCGGGGCGGCACGTTCGTGGTCGGCGACTCCCGCAGCCGGCTCCACTGCCTCGCGGCGCCCTTCCCGGCCTGGGACTGGACCGTGATCACCGCGGCCCGGCGGGCACCCCTCTCGCAGGTCCGCCCGGAGCTCGCGCGGCTGCTGCCGCTCCTCACCCTCGCGGCGATCCTGCTGGGCGTGGCGGTCCTGGTCGTGCTGTGGCGCAACCTGAGGACCCCGGTCGCCCGCATGGCGGCGGACGTCGACGCGGACCGCGAGGTCCGCCCCACCGGCCTCGCCGAGCTCGACCGGATCGGCGGGGCGGTCAACTCGGCGGTGGCGCGCCTGCGCGTGCGCAGCATCGAGCTCGCCGCCGAGCTGGAGCGCCGCCGGCTGGCGGAGTCGTCGATCCAGGAGAAGGAGACCCGGATCCGGCTGCTGCTCCAGTCGACCGCGGAGGGGATCTTCGGCACGGACACGCGGGGGGCCTGCACCTTCTGCAACCCGGCCGCGCTCCGGCTCTTCGGACACTCCTCCGAGGAGGACCTGCTCGGGAAGGACATCCACCGGATCGTCCACGGCGCGAGACCGGACGGCCGCTCCTATCCCGGCGAGGCCTGCCCGGTCCTCGAGACCTGCCGCTCGGGGACGAGCGCACGGGTCCGGGACGAGGTCTTCTGGCGGAAGGACGGGACGAGCTTCCCGGTGGAGTACTGGTCGTACCCGGTCCTCGAGGACGGGGTCCTGCGCGGCGCGGTCGTCGGCTTCATCGACATCAGCGACCGGGCCGTGCTCGAGCAGCAGCTCCGGCAGGCGCAGAAGATGGAGGCCGTCGGCCGGCTCGCCGGCGGCATCGCCCACGACTTCAACAACATGCTCATGGCGATCCAGGGTCACGCCTGCCTGGCGCGCGAGGTCGTCGAGGACGGCTCGCCTGCGCGGTGTGACCTCGACCAGGTCCTGGTCGCGACCGAGAAGGCGGCGGGCCTGACCCGGCAGATCCTGGCCTTCAGCCGCAAGCAGCCGATGACCCTGGCCCCCGTCGACTTGAACGGGATCGTGCTGGGGATGGGCAGGGGGGTGGCGCGGCTGCTCGGCGAGGACGTCGAGGTGACCTACCGGCTCACCGGCGGGGAGCTCAGGGTCCTCGGCGACCGCGCCCAGCTCGAGCAGGTCCTCCTCAACCTGTGGACCAACGCGCGGGACGCCATGCCCGACGGCGGGCACCTGACCCTCGGCACGCAGGTGCTCACGTGCGATGCCGAGTGCGCCGCGGCGCTCGGCCTCGAGGCGCCGGGGCGGTACGCGGCGGTGACCGTGACCGACACCGGCGCCGGGATGGACGAGTCGACCCGGCAGCAGATCTTCGAGCCCTTCTTCACCACCAAGGGGCACGGCAAGGGCACCGGGCTCGGGCTCTCGATCGTCTACGGCATCGTCAAGCAGCACCGCGGCCAGATCGACGTGTCGAGCGCGCCGGGAAAGGGCACCACCTTCCGGATCCACCTCCCGCTCACCGATCGGGTCGAGGCGAGGCCGGCGCCGGTGACCCTGCCGCCGGTCCGCGGCGGCACCGAGACCGTCCTGCTCGCCGAGGACAACGACGACGTGCGGTCGCTCGTCCGGTCGATCCTGGTGGGCGCCGGATACCGCGTGCTGCTGGCCCGCGACGGCGACGAGGCGGTGAAGCTCCACGAGATCCACGGGCCCGAGATCGCGCTCTGCCTCTTCGACGCCGTGATGCCGCGCCTCGGCGGGCGGGAGGCCCTCGAGGTCATCCGGACGCGGCGGCCGGACGGGCGCGCCCTCCTCATGAGCGGCTACATCCCCGAGCAGACCGAGGGCCGCCCGGCCGCGGAGGGCGTCACGCTGCTCACCAAGCCCATCGTCCCGAAGGAGCTCCTGCGGCGGGTCCGCGAGGCGCTCGACGCCTGAGCGACGGCTACGGCGTCCCGTCCGCGGCGCCGGGCTCCGGGGCGGGGCGCGACCGCGGCCCCGTCGCGCCCGCCGACAGGGGCACGTGCGGGAACGCGAGCACGGTCGCGAAGGCCGCCGCCGCGATGACCGCGCCGGCCCCGAACACGGTCGCCATGGCGCCCTGGAGCGTGCCCGCCACCGACGCGACGAGCGCCGCGTCGAGCCCGGCGCGTTCCGGCCCGAGGAGCTTCTCGACGACGTCGGGCCGCGCGCCGGCGCCGGCGAGCGCGTTCGCGAGAACCCCGCCGAGGATGCCGACCGCGAGGGCGCCGCCGATGGTCCGGAAGAACAGCGTCGAGGCGGTCGCGACGCCGCGCCGGTTCCAGTCGACGCTCGTCTGGACGGCGATGAGGAGCGGCGGGTTGGCGGTGCCGAGCCCGAGGCCGTAGAGGGCCATGAGCCCCTGCACCGCGACGAGGGGGATCCCGGGGCGCAGGAGGACCGCGGCGAGGAGCGCCGCGACCGCGCTCGTGGCGAAGCCGGCGATGAGGAGCCGCCGGAACCCGAGGCGCGGGACGAGCCGCCCCGAGATCGCGCTCGCCACGGGCCAGCCGAGCGCCATCGGGGCGATGGCGGCGCCCGCGGAGGTGGGCGGGAGCCCGAGCACGCTCTGGACCCAGAGCGGCACGTAGGTGACCGTCCCGATCATCGCGGCGCCCATGAGCGCACCGGCGAGCGAGGCGACCGCCATCACCCGCGTCCGGAACAGGTCGAGGGGGACGAGCGGCTCGCTCGCCCGGCGCTCCACCGCGAGGAAGAGGGCCGCGGCGACGGCGGCGACCGGGACCGCGACGAGCCCGGTCCCGCGGGAGCGGGCGGCGAGGAGGGTGGCGACCACCGCGACCGCGAGGAGGAACGCCCCCGCCACGTCGAGCCGGTGCTCGTGCCGCTCCGGACGCTCGTGGTACGCGACGGCGAGCACCGCGGCGCTCGCGAGCCCGAAGGGCAGGTTCACCCAGAAGATCCAGCGCCAGCCGAGCGAGTGGACGATGGCGCCGCCCACGAGCGGACCGACGAGGCCGGCGAGCCCCCACACCGCGCCGAAGAGCCCCTGCATCCGCCCGCGCTCGCGCAGGTCGAAGAGGTCGCCGACGATGGTGAACGTGACGGGCTGCATGGCCCCGGCGCCGAGCCCCTGCACCGCCCGCCAGGCGATGAGCGCCCCCATGGATCCGGCGGCGCCGCAGGCGGTGGAGCCGGCGAGGAAGAGCGCGATGCCGGCGAGGAGGATGGGCTTGCGCCCGCGGAGATCGGCGAGCTTCCCCCAGATCGGGACGCTCACCGTGGTCGCGAGGAGATAGGCGGAGAAGGCCCAGGCGTAGAGCGGGAGCCCGCCGAGCTCGGCGACCACCGTCGGCATGGCGGTGGAGACGACCGTCATCTCCATCGCGGCGAGGAAGAGGCCGAGGATGAGGGCGAGGACGGTGAGGGGACGGCTGGTGCGCTTCACGGTGCGGACGAGTAACCCGGCCGTCCGGGGGGTTCAAGGGCCCCTCGGCCCGGGCCGCTCGCCCTCGATCGCGACGTGCCGGAAGCCGCGCCAGAGCGCGAGGTCGTAAGCGACCTTGAGGGCGCCCGCCAGGAGGAAGGGCACCGCGGCGAGCCCGGCGCTCGCGTACAGCGGCCCCGCCGCGAGGGGCGCGACCGCCGCGCCGAGGGTCCGCGCGATGCCGGTCGTCCCGGCGGCGGCCGCCCGCTCGTCCGGCGCCACCACCGCCATGGTGTAGGACTGCCGCGTCGGCACGTCCATCTGCGAGATCGAGAAGCGCAGCAGGAGGAGCGCCATCGCGAGGGGGAGCGTCGGCGCGAGCGGCACCGCGGCGAGGAGGAGGTTCGAGGGCAGGTGGGTGAAGACCATGGTGGGGATGAGCCCGAAGCGGCGGGCGATCGCCGCCGCGGAGAGCGCCGAGATCCCCGCGAGCACGTTCGCGCCGAAGAAGAGGCCGCCGAGGAGCGCGGGCCCGACCCCGAACCGGCGGTGGAACCACCAGGCGACGAAGCTCTGGACCACGAGCCCGCCCGCGAAGGCGTCGACGGCGAACAGGGCGGAGAGGCGCAGCACCACCGGGCGGGAGCGGTGGAGCCCGAGGGTGGCCCGGGGCGCCTCGGCGCGGCGCGGCGCCTCGACGGCGGGCGAGAGCCGCGAGGCGAGGAGGACGAGGACCCCGCCCGCCACGGCGTACCCCGCGAAGAGGGCCTGGTAGCTGCGCACCGGGGCGACCCCGGCGCGCTGGAGGGCCGCCGCCCCCGCGCCGCCGGCGAGGGCGCCGAGGGCGGTCGCGAGCGAGCCGGCGAGCTGGTACCAGGCGAAGATCCGGGTGCGCTCCTCCGGCGGGAGCGCCTGCGCGACCGCCGCTTGCTCGATGGGGAGGAACGGCCCGGCCTCGTTGCCCGACGGCGAGAGCACGCCGACGAACGCCGCCGCGACGAGCACGGGGAAGGCCGTGGAGGTCGCGAACGCGACGCCGGCGAGGGCGAGGAGCGCGCCGCCGAGGGCGAGCATCCGGCGGCGGCCCGCGCGGTCGGCGCGGGTGGTCACCCCGAGCGAGACCACGACGTCGCCGAGGAGCGTGAGGGTGAGGAGGAGCCCGACCCGCGCCTCTCCGACGCCCGCCGCGGAGAGGAACAGGACGAGCACCACCGAGGCGACGCCGAACGCGAACATCCGCAGGGCGCGGGTCGCGAACAGCAAGGCGAGGTCGGCGCCGGCGCGGGCCACCTCGAGATGGTAGCGGCGCCGCGCCCGCGGGTCAGGCCGGGCGGGCCAGCCGCCCCCGCGCGGGTCCGAGGGCCGCCGGGGTCCGCCCCGGGAGGTCGCGCGGGCTCCCCGCGCCCATCGGTCCGCCGTCGAGGCGGAAGAACGACACCGCCTGCGCCAGGACCTCGGCGCGATCCGAGAGCGACCCGGCCGACGCCGTGAGCTCCTCGGAGGCGGCCGTCTGGTGCGACGCCACGTCGGAGAGCTGCGCGATGGCGTCGCCGATCGCGACGAGGCTCTCCTGCTGCCGCCGCGCCGCCTCGGCGACGCGCACGACGCGCGCGCTCGTCTCCTGGATCGACGGCACGACCCGGCCGATCAGGCCGGCCGCGCGCTCCGCCGCGGCCACGGAGCCGCCGGCGAGGTCGGAGATCTCCTCGGCGGCGGTGCGGCTGCGCTCCGCGAGCCGGCGGACCTCCGTCGCGACCACCGCGAACCCGCGCCCGTGCTCGCCTGCCCGCGCCGCCTCGATGGCGGAGTTGAGCGCGAGGAGGTTCGTCTGGTACGCGATCTCGGTCACGACCGAGATCTTCTCGGCGATCTGCCGCATCGCCTGGGCGGTCTCCTCCACCGCGGCGCCGCCCGAGGTCGCCTCGTCGCAGGCGCGGCGGGCGAGCCGGTCCGTCGCCCGCGCGTCCTCCGCGGCCTCCTGGATGACCACCACGAGCTCCTGGATCGCCTCGCGCGAGCGGTCCACCCCCGCGGACTGGGTCAAGGCGGCCTCCGAGAGCGTCGCCGCCACGTTGCGCGACTCCTCGGCGGCGGACGCGATGGCGGCGGAGCTGTCGCGCACGTCCGAGACGACGGTGCCGAGCTTCCCGGCCATGTCCTCCATGGCGCCGAGGAGCCGGCCGGTCTCGCCGGTCCGCTCGCCGTGGACCTGGATCGCGAGGTCGCCGGCGGACACCGCCGTCGCGGCGCTCATCGCGCTGCCCAGGGCGCGGGAGATGCCGCGCGCCAGGGTGAGGACCGCCCCGCCGACCACGAGGAGGATGGCGGCCGCCGCGAGGAGGACCCGGGCGCCCTCCTCCCGCGCCGCGGCGTCGAGGTCGTCGAGGTAGAGCCCGGAGCCGACCACCCAGCCCCACGGCTCGAACAGCTTCACGTAGGAGATCTTGCGGACCGGCTCGCTCGAGCCGGGCTTGGGCCACAGGTAGTCGACGTACCCGGCGCCGGAGCGCCGCACCGTCGACACGAACTCGACGAAGAGCCGCTTCCCGTTCGGGTCGGCGTCGAGGGAGAGGTCCTTCCCGTCGAGCTCGGGCCGCGTCGGGTGCATGACCATCCGCGGGCCGAGGTCGTTCACCCAGAAGTACTCGCGCCCCTCGTAGCGGAGCTTCCTCAGCACCTCGAGGGCGAGCCGCCGCGCCTCCTCGTCCGTCACGCGCCCGTCGGCGGCGAGCTTCTGGAACCCGGCGAGCACGCCGTCCACCGTCTCGACCGCCGCCCGCACCTTCGTCTGGCGCTCCGCGAGCATGCGCGACGCGACCACCCGGTACGCCTGCGCGGCGAGCAGCACCAGGCCGAGCCCGCCCGCGGCGAGGGCGAGGACGAGGCGGGAGGTGATCGAGACGTTGCGGAGGCGCTGGATCATCGAAGCGTCCTTCCCTCGCGCGTGCGCGCAGGATCGGCCGGGTTCCTGGAATCCGCGTACCAGCGCGGCGTCCCGTCGCGGCCGGCGCCGTACCGCCGGTGAAAATAGCACGATCCGCGAGCACTTGCGGCGAAACGCCGCTATCCCGGCCCGGCGCATCGACTCGACGCTCGGCGCGGGTCCCGCGCGACCCCGGGTCCGGTGGTCACCGCCCGCGCCGAATCGCTTGAACCCCGGGGGCGATCCGATTCGAATCGCGGGATGCACCTCTTCTCCCCCCTCACGCTCCGCTCCGTCACGCTCCGCAACCGGATCGCCGTCTCGCCCATGTGCCAGTACTCGGCGATGGAGGGGCGGGCGAACGACTGGCACCTCGTCCACCTCGGGGTCCCGGGCCGCCGGCGGCGCCGGCCTCGTCCTCTTCGAGGCGACCGCGGTCGAGGCGCGCGGCCGGATCTCCCCCGCCGACCTCGGGCTGTGGGACGACGCCCAGGTGGAGCCGCTCGCGCGCATCGTCCGGTTCGTCGAGGGACAGGGCGCCGTGGCCGGCCTGCAGCTCGCCCACGCCGGGCGGAAGGCCAGCACCGCCGCGCCCTGGGACGGCGGCGGGCCCGTCCCCGCGGCCGCGGGCGGCTGGCTGTCGGTCGCGCCGAGCCCGCTCCCCTTCGCCGAAGGCCATCCCGCTCCCGCCGCCCTCGATGAGGCCGGGATCCGCGCCGTCATCGCCGCGTTCGCGGCGTCGGCCCGGCGCGCGCGGCTCGCGGGCTTCCGCACCATCGAGGTCCACGCCGCGCACGGCTACCTCCTCCACCAGTTCCTCTCGCCGCTCTCGAACCACCGCGTCGACGCCTGGGGCGGATCGTTCGAGAACCGCACGCGCCTCGCCCGCGAGGTGGTCGCGGCGGTGCGGACCGCGTGGCCCGAGGAGCTGCCGCTGCTCGTGCGCATCTCGGCGACCGACTGGGCTCCGGGCGGCTGGGACGTCGATCAATCGGTGGAGCTCGGCCGGGTTCTCCGGGGCGCTCGGCGCCGACCTCGTGGACGTCTCCTCCGGCGGGCTCGTGCCATACGCGCAGGTGCCGGTGGGCCCCGGGTACCAGAGCGCGTTCGCGGAGCGGATCCGCCGCGAGGCCGGGATCCCCACGGGCGCCGTCGGGATGATCACCACGCCGGAGCAGGCCGACCACGTGATCCGCTCGGGCCAGGCGGACCTCGTCCTGCTCGCGCGGGAGCTCCTGCGCGACCCGCACTTCCCGCTCCGGGCCGCGAAGGCGCTCGGCCACGAGGGACCGTGGCCGCGCCAGTACCTGCGGGCGCGGTGACCGCGGGCTGCTACGCCGAGGTCGGCTGATTCGAGCGTGAGCGAGGTGCCGGCCGCGTCGTAGACCGCGACCGGCTCGGAGCACCGCCCGCCCTTCGGCCGCGTGTAGAGATTCATGGGCCGTCCCCGTAAAGCTGGCGAGCGGAGACGTCCTGGTGGACGCGGCAGAGGAGCCGGCACTCGTCGACCGTGGTGCCCGCGCCGAGCGCGAAGCCGTCGATGTGATCGAGCTCCACCTGATACGTGGAGCCGCAGACTCCGCCGCCCTCGAGCGGCCACGAGCAGCACCCGCCGTCGCGCTTCCAGACCCCGCGCCAGACCTCGGCGGGGACGTGGCGGCTTCGCTCGGGGCGGAGGCGGTGCTGGCCGGCCGGGTTGCCGCTGGCCTGCTTCGCGAGCGCTTCGCACGCGGCTTCGCGCACGATCCCGCGGCGCTTCGCGTGGCGCTGGAGGATGAGGTCGAGCCCGACCTCGAGGATCTCCTCCTCCGACGCGCCCGGGTGCGAGTGCGAGAGGGCGTCGCGGGCGGCGGCGAGCTTGTCGAGGAGGCGGCGGGAGACCGTCATGCTCACGCGGGCGCGCTCAGCGTCGAGCGGCTTCACGGCCGGACGGTCGAGGGCGGTGGGGCGTGGCAACGGCGACGCGACGGACGCCGCCGCCTTCGCTCCGTCCGCCGCGGGCATTTCGGGCGCCCGAAGTCCGAGCGACCCGGACGGGCCGGCCGGCGCCTCCGGACGGTCGCTCGACGTCGTCGCGACCGCGGCGACGGCCCGCACCGGCCTCACGAGGAAGTCGCGCCGGGGAGCGTTCTCGACCGGGCGGATGGACGCGGCGACGAAGGCGGCGTCCCGGCTCGAGAGGCCGAAGAACCGGGGGAGGACCTCGGCCGCGTTCTCGGGCGTGATGACCTTCGCGAGCTCGATGACGGACGACAGGCACAGCCGACCGTCCCCGAGCGCCGCCTGGATCTCGGGATACTTCTGGACCAGCTCCGCCGCGGTCTTCCGGTACTGCGCCGCGCCGGCCGAGAGCCCGAGCTCCCGGCGGAGGAAGGAGAAGAGGCTGGCGTGCCCGAGCTCCACCCACCTCCGCTCGCGGTCGAAGACCGCGAGAGCGACGAGGAACTCCCCGAGCGCGTGGTGCTCGCGGCGGAGGAGGTCGGCGAGGCGGGTGGTCTCTTCGCGGGCGGTCGTCATACACGGTAGAGTCGCATGCGTTCTCGAAGGCCTCCTGGAACGCGCGCATTCCCGTCCTGGCGCGAGATCCCGAGCGCCCCTCGCGCACCCCTCCCGCAACTCCGCGGCGCCCACGGCGCGGCCGCGGGCGCGGCGAGAGGGGGCTTCCCTGGCGCCGCTTCGACCGGTGCGTCGCCTCATCGGTGAAACCGGTCAATCTCTCAGTTGGGGCGCAGCATCACGTTCCGTGAACATCGTTGTCGCGTGGTCGCCCCCTCTCCCCGGCCCTCTCCCCGGGGGGAGAGGGAGGGTTGCGCGAGCCGCGCCACGGACGTCGGCGCGACACCCCGGGCGACGGGTGGGCCGATCTCGCCGGGACGTTTCCCTCGCGCGGCGCCGCCCCGCCCGCCAGCGCCGTCGATGCCCCGAACCCCGCCTCCTCGTCGGAACCGCCTCCCCGGTCCCGCAGCGAAGGCCCGCCCTGTCGGCAAACTCCGGGCCGTCAGGTCTCGGGTCCGGTCCTAGGCGCGCCCCTCCGCCGGCGCGACGTCGTGCTCCTCGGTCGAGCCCGCGTCGACGTGGCGTCCGCCCTTCTCGAGCGACCACCCGGTGCCGAGGCCCACCACGAACCACCCGAGGGAGAGGGCGCCGAGGGCGAAGATCGTGTCGCCGGGGACGCGCAGCCAGCGCAGCTCGTTCAGGATCGGCTGCTGCATGAACTCGGCGCTGCGCGCCCACCAGGTCCCGGTCTCGACCGAGGCCCAGGTCTGGAGGATGCCGACCGGCAGCACCGAGAGGAGGACCATCAGGGCGAGTCCCCCGTTCATGAGCCAGAAGGCGACGGCGACGGACCCCGTGCGCCAGGCGGCGCCGGGGCGGAGGGCGCGCAGGCAGAAGAGCATGAGGCCGATGCCGAGCATGCCGTAGACGCCGAAGAGCGCGGTGTGGCCGTGCACCGCCGTCGTGTTGAGCCCCTGCATGTAGTAGAGGGCGATGGGCGGGTTGATGAAGAACCCGAAGAGCCCGGCGCCGACCAGGTTCCAGAACGCGACCGCGACGAAGAACATGATCGGCCAGCGGTACGCGGACAGCCAGGTCCGCGCCCGGGTGAGCCGGATGTTCTGCCAGACCTCGAAGCCGACCAGGGCGAGGGGCACGACCTCGAGCGCGCTGAAGACCGCGCCGAGCGCCAGTGACCGACTCCGGCGTCCCCGCGAAGTAGAGGTGGTGGAAGGTCCCGACGATGCCGCCGCCGAGGAAGACGGTGGTGGAGAAGAACGTCGCCGCGGGTCGCCTTCTCCACGTGGAGGAGCCCGAGCCGGACGAACAGGAAGGCGATCACCACGGTGGCGAACACCTCGAAGAAGCCCTCCACCCACAGGTGCACGACCCACCAGCGCCAGTACTCCGCGATCGCGAGGTTGGACCGGCGTCCGACAGGAGCGCCGCGCCGTAGAACAGGGCGATCGCCGCGGAGGAGAGGACGAACAGGAGCAGGAGCGCGCGGGACTGCGCCGGCCGCCGCAGCGCGGGCAAGAGCGAGCGGACCATGAGGACGAGCCAGAGGAACAGGCCGGCGAAGAGGAGGATCTGCCAGAGCCGGCCGAGGTCCACGTACTCGTAGCCCATGTGCCCGACCCAGAACGAGGTCGCGAGGCCGAGCCGCTGCTGCACCGAGAGCCACTCGCCGGCGAGCGACCCGACCACCACGATCACCAGCGCGGCCAAGAGCACGTTCACGCGGGCGCGCTGGCCGCGGGGCTCGGCGCCGGAGACCGCCGGGCGCGACGAAGAGGCCGGTGGCGAGCCAGGTGGTCGCGATCCAGAAGATCGCCGAGCTGCAGGTGCCAGGTGCGGGAGACCGCGTAGGGCAGCACGCTCGCGAGGGGGATGCCGTAGAAGCTTCGAGCCCTCCACGCCGTAGTGGGCGGTCAACGCGCCCAGGCCGATCTGGACGATGAAGAGCGCGGCCGCGGTCCAGAAGTACTTACGGTCGCGCGCTGGCTCGGGGTGGGCGAGAGGCCGAAGAGCGGGTCGCGCGGCGGGTGCGGCTCGTCCGACGCGGGCTCCAGCCGGCGCCCGTGGTACCAGGCGAGGGCGCCGATCCCGCCGAGGAGCAGCACGAAGGAGACCACGCTCCACACCACCGCCCCGCCGGTGGGGCGGTTCCCGACGAGCGGCTCGTGGGGCCAGTTCTGGGTGTAGCTCACGTCCTCGCGGGGCCGGTGGGTCACCGCGGCCCAGCTCGTCCACCAGAAGAACGCCGCCAGCTCGCGGAGGCGCGCCGGGTCGGTGAGCGCGCCCGCCGGGATGGCGTAGGCGTCGCGGCCGTCGCGAAAGACGGTCGCGTAGTGCGCCGCGTTGCGCTCGAACGCCTCGGCGCGCTCCGGGCCGATCGTGATCGTGCCGGCCCGGGGATCCCAGGTGTTCTCGCTGCGAGCGCCCGCGCCAGCCGCTCGCGGTGCGCCGCCTGCCGCTCCGGCGGGAGCGCCGCGTGGCTCCGCCACGCCCTCGGCGCGCGCCCACCGGTCGAGGATCGCGAGCGCCTCGCGGTGGAGCCAGTCCGCGGTCCAGTCCGGCGCGACGTAGGCGCCGTGCCCCCAGACCGACCCCACCTCCTGCCCCCCGAGCGACTGCCAGACGTTCTGGCCGCGAAGGATCGCGTCTCCGTCGAGGAGCGTCCGCCCATCCGCCAGGACCACGCGCGACGGCACCGGCGGCGCTCCCTCGGCGATCCGGGGGCCGAGCCCCCCGAGCACGGCGAAGGAGCCGGCGATCACGGCGGCCAGGGCGATCCAGTGGCGGCGATAGGACATGGCAGGGCGCTCCCGACGGGGAAGGTGGGGCGCGGGTCTCATCCCCCGCCACCCGCGGCCTCGCGAGAGGCTAGAATCCGGTCGGCTCCTGGGTCGGGAGAGCGCGTGCGCGTGGGCCGGTACGAGATCGCGACGGTGGTGGACGCCCGGTTCGCGGTGGACGGGGGGGCGATGTTCGGCACCGTGCCACGCCCGGTCTGGGAGAAGGAGTTCCCGCCGGACGGCCGCAACCGTGTGATGCTCGCCTCCCGGTGCCTCGTCGCGGTGGACCGCGCGGGCGCCCGGGTGCTCCTCGTCGGCGCCGGGATCGGCGATCGGTGGGACGCGTCGACGCGCCGAGCGGCTCGCCCTCGATCGCTCCGGCGGCGGGCTCGACGCCGGCCTCGCCCGCCTGGGGCTCGGCCGCGAGGACGTCACCGACGTCATCCTCACCCACCTCCACGCGGACCACGCCGGCGGCGTGGCCCGGCGCGGCGGGGGCGGCGCCCTCGAGCTCGCGTTCCCGCGGGCGATCGCACCACGTGCAGCGCCGGGCCTGGCAGCTCGCCCACGCGCCGTCGGAGAAGGAGGAGGCGCTCTTCCGCGGCGAGGACTTCGAGCTCCTGCGGCACTCGAACCTGCTCCACCTCGTCGAGGGCGACGCCGCGCTCCTCCCCGACGTGGAGCTCGTCGCGTCCGAGGGGCACACCGCGGGGCTGCAGCTCCCGCGCTTCCAGGGCGACCGCATGCACCTCACCTGGTGCGGCGACGTCATCCCGACCCACGCGCACCTCCGGTGGGCCTGGGTGGCCGCCTACGACTTGCTCCCGGTGACGACCATCGAGGAGAAGAAGGTGCTCCTGGCGGAGGCGCTGGAGGACGGTGGCGTCCTCGCCTTCGAGCACGACCCGGTGATGGCGGCGTGCCGGCTGCGCGAGGACGAGGACGGGCGGCCGGTGTTCCGCGAGGCGGTGGAGATGTCCAGCGCTGGCGTCCGCGGCCGCCCCGTCGTACGGAAGTCCATGCTCGAGCCCAAGGTGAAGATCAGCCGCCGCGGCGCGGAGCGGCTCCAGGGCGGACACCTCTGGATCTACCGCTCCGACGTGGACCACGCGCCGGCCGCCCTCGAGCCCGGCGACGTCGTCGCCCTCGTCGACGGGCGCGGCCGGTTCCTCGCGAAGGCGTTCTGGTCGGCGCGCTCGCAGATCGCCCTGCGCGTCGTCACCCGCGACGAGGAGCCGATGGACGAGGCCTTCTTCGCGGCGGCGCCTGTCCGCTGCCATCGCCGCGCGGCGAGAGGATCTTCGGCGACGACCCGTTCGTCCGGCTCGTCCACGGGGAGGCGGACCTCCTCCCCGGCCTCGTGGTGGACCGCTACGGCGACGCCGCCGTCGTCCAGACCCTCGTCCCCGCCACCGATCGGCGAAAGGCGATGCTCGCCGACCTCCTCGCGGGCGCGCTCCCGCTCCGCACCATCGTGGAGCGCAACGACGTCCGCGTCCGCGAGCTCGAGGGGCTCACGCAGACGAAGGGCGTGATCCGGGGCGAGGCGCCCGGGCCGATCGAGTACCGCGAGGGCGAGGTCCGGATGCGGGTCGACCTCCTCGCCGGGCAGAAGACCGGGACCTTCCTCGACCAGCGCGAGAACCACCTGCGCGCCGGCGAGTATGCCCGCGGCCGCTGCCTCGACTGCTTCTCCTACTCCGGGGGGTTCGCCCTCCAGCTCGCCCGCCGCGCCGAGACGGTGATCGCCGTCGAGATGCAGCCCGGGGCGAGCGCGCTCCTCCGGGAGAACGCGGCGTTGAACCGCGCGGCAGAACCTCGAGATCGTGGAGGCGAACGCCTTCGACTACCTCCGCGACCGGGCGGAGGAGGAGCCGGCGTTCGACCTCGTCGTCCTCGATCCACCCGCCTTCGCGAAGAACAAGGAGTCCCTCCCGGCCGCCCGCCGTGGCTACAAGGAGGTGAACCTCCGGGCGATCCAGGTCCTCCGGCCGGGCGGGATCCTCGTCACCGCCTCGTGCAGCTACCACCTCTCCGAGGAGGCGCTCGAGGCCCTGGTCCTCGACGCGGCGAACGACGCGGGGCGTCGCGTGCAGCTCCTCGAGCGGCGGGGCGCGGGCCGGGACCACCCGGTGCTCCTCGGCGTGCCGGAGACCCGCTACCTCAAGTGCCTGTTCCTGCGGGTACTCTGATGCACCGCTCGGGGCGCGGCCGGGGCCTTCGCTGCGGCGTCCTGCC
Source organism: uncultured delta proteobacterium (assembly GCA_963739565.1). Classification (GTDB taxonomy): domain Bacteria; phylum Myxococcota; class Myxococcia; order Myxococcales; family Anaeromyxobacteraceae; genus Anaeromyxobacter. The sequence continues at coordinate 25,999 of CAVUBF010000007.1, forward strand.
GCGGTAGCATGAGGACCGCTCACGAGGAGGCGCGCTTGGCCGAACGGCCGCAGCAGCACCCCGGAGATCCGCTCGCGGCCCTGGCGGCGAGCCCGCTGCTCGCGCGCCTCGACGAGGCCGAGAGAGGCCGGCTCGTGTCTGCGCTGGAGCTGCGCGAGGTGCCCCCCAAGACGCGCGTCCACGGCGACGGGGACGCCGGCAAGCACCTCTACATCGTGCTCTCCGGGGTCGCGACGCAGCGCCGGGCCGAGCTCGCGCTCCGGCGCCTCGGCCCCGGGGACTCCTTCGGCGAGCTCGCGCTGCTCGGCGGCCGCCACCGCGGCGAGACGGTCACCGCCGACGGGCCGCTGCGGGTCGCCCGCCTGTCCGCCGAGGCCTGGGCGGCGCTCGAGTCGAACGACCCGCGCCTCGCGGCGAAGGTGGCGAGCGGCGTCGCGGCGGCCCTCGCCGAGGAGATCGCGAACCTGACCGGCGACGTGGGGCTGCTGCTGCGCGGCCGCTCGCTCCCGCGCGCCCAGGAGATCGCGGTCCGGGTCGCCGGCGAGGAGCGCAAGGTCCGGACCGGGACCCGGCTCATCGACCTCCTCCCCGCGGAGGTCGACGGCGCGGCGGTCGTCGCCGGGCTCCTCGGTCAGAAGCCGGTCTCGCTCTCGACGGCCATCACCTCCGAGTGCGAGATCCTCCCGCTCACCGCGAGCCACTGGGAGGGCCGGCAGATCTACGCCCACTCCCTCGGGCTCCTGCTCCTCGAGGCGGCGCACCAGGTCGCGCCGCAGCTGCGGGTCCGGATGGGCCCGTCGCGCGGGACGCACCAGGAGGTGGACGTCGCCGGCGACGGCGCAGGCGACCTCGCCGCGCTGGCCGAGCGGATCACCGAGGCGATGAAGCGGCTCGCCGCCCTCGACGCGCCCATCCGCCTCGAGTTCTGGGCCACCGACGAGGCGCAGAAGTGGTTCACGGAGCGGGGCTGGGACGACGCCTTCCGGCTCCTCCGCATCCGCCGGCAGGCCACCGTGCGGCTCGTCTCCTGCGGGGAGGTCTACGCGCTCTCGATGGGCCCGCTCCTCCCCAGCACCGGCCGGATGCACGGGTTCCGCCTGCGGCCGCGGGAGGGCGGGCTCGCCCTCGAGCTCGGGAAGGTGGACCCGCGCGCGAACGGCGTCCCGGCGCGCCCGGCCCCCGCCCCGGCGCCGGTCCCAGGCGCGCCGCGCCCGGGCACGGACATGCCGGTCGAGCACCAGCGCTGGCTCGCCGCGATGGGGGTGACGAGCGTCGGGGCCTTCAACGAGCTGTGCATCTCCGGCCAGGTGTCGCAGCTCATCCGCATCGCGGAGGGGTTCCACGAGAAGCGGATCGGCCAGATCGCAGACCAGATCGCCGCGGAGCGCGATCGGATCCGGATCATCTCCATCGCCGGCCCGTCGTCGTCGGGGAAGACCACCTTCATCAAGCGGCTCACCGTCCAGCTCCAGATCGACGGCGTGAACCCGGTCGGCATGTCCCTCGACGACTACTACGTCGACCGCGAGAAGACGCCGCGGGCGCCGTCCGGGGACTGGGACTTCGAGGCCCTCGAGGCCCTCGACCTCGCGCTCCTGCAGGAGCACGTCGGCCGGATCCTCGCGGGGGAGTCGGTGAGGACCGCGAAGTACGACTTCCTCACGGGGCGGAGCCACCCCGCCGGCGGCCCCGTCATCCACCTCGAGCCCGGCGACGTCCTGATGCTCGAGGGGATCCACGGGCTCAACCCGCGCCTCCTCGGAACGATCCCGAAGGCGGGGGCGCTCCACCGGATCTTCATCCACCCGGCGACCACCCTCCCCTTCGACCGGCTCACCCGCGTCTCGGCCACCGACCTGCGGCTGCTCCGCCGGATCGTCCGCGACCGCCACCAGCGCGGGTACGGCGCGGCGGAGAACATCCTGCGCTGGCCCTCGGTGCAGGCCGGCGAGCGCGAGCACATCTATCCCTTCCAGGGCGAGGCCGACGCCGTCTTCGACACCTCGCTCATCTACGAGCCGGCGGTGCTCAAGGTCTACGCCGAGCGCTACCTGCTCGAGGTCCCGCAGGACCACCCCGCCTACCCGACCGCGCACCGGCTGCGCTACCTCGTCGACCGGTTCGTGTCGATCTACCCGGACCACGTCCCGCCCACGTCCATCGCCCGCGAGTTCATCGGCGGCAGCGGCTTCGAGTACTAGGAGGAGCGGTGACGGTCGAGGACCACGACCTCGCGCAGATCGTCATAGAGACCGTGGGCGCCCTCGTGGTCGTCCTCGACCGCGACGCGCGCATCCTGCGCTGGAACCACGCCTGCGAGGCGGTCACCGGCTACGACCGCGACGAGGTGCTGGGCCGGCCGTTCTGGTTCCTCGTGCCCTCCGACGAGCGGGCCGGGGTCGAGGCGGTCTTCTCGCGCCTCGTCGCCCGCGACTTCCCGAACACCCACCGGAACCGCTGGATCGCGAAGGACGGGACGGAGCGGCTCGTGGTCTGGTCCAACACCGCCCTCCTCGACGAGCGCGGCGAGGTGCGCTTCGTCATCGCCACCGGGATCGACCTCACCGAGCAGCACCGGGCGGAGGAGGCGCTCCGGCGCCAGGCGACGCGCCTCGAGGCGCTCGCGGAGGCCTCGCGGGTCTTCGCGTCGGGGCTCGACTACAAGACGACCCTCGACACCGTGGCGAGGCGGCTCTCCGAGCTCATCGGAGACGGCGCCCTCATCCGCGTGGTGTCGCCCGACGCGGGCTGGCTCGTCCCGGTCGCGGTCTACCACCCGGACCCGGAGCGGGCGGCGCTCCGACGGCGGGTGATCCAGCAGGCGCCGCAGCGGACCACCGAGGGGATGACCGCGCGGGTGCTCCAGGGTCGCAAGACGCTGCGGATCCCGGAGCTCACCCACGAGACCGTCCACGGCGAGATGAAGCCCGAGTACTGGCCGTACCTCGACGGCGTCACGAGCCTCATGATGGCGCCGCTCGAGCACCGGCGGCACTGCTTCGGGCACATCACCCTCATGCGCGACAAGGGCGGGGCGGCGTACACCGCCGAGGACGAGGCGCTCCTCGACGACCTGGCCCATCGCGCCGCCCAGGCCATCGAGAACGCCCGGCTGTACGGCGAGGCGCAGGCGGCCGTCGCCGCCCGCGACGAGTTCCTCTCCATCGCGTCGCACGAGCTCAGGACCCCCCTCACCGCACTTCGCCTCGCCCTCGAGAACATGCACCGCGTCGCGAGCCGCGAGGCGATCGAGAAGCTGCCGCCGCAGTACGTGGAGCGGGTGCTCGCGACGGCCGAGCGGCAGGGGCAGCGCCTCGAGAAGCTCGTGGCCGGGCTCCTCGACGTCTCGCGGATCCACATGGGCCGCCTCGAGCTCGACATCGAGGAGGTCGAGCTCGGCGCCGCCGTCCGGGACGCCCTCGGCGCGGTGGAGGACGAGGCGGCCCAGTCCGGATCGGAGGTCCTCGTGAAGGGCGACCCGGTCCACGGCTTCTGGGACCGCCTCCGCGTCTCGCAGGTCGTCACGAACCTCCTCGCCAACGCCGTGAAGTACGGCGCCGGCAAGCAGGTGGAGGTGGAGTACGGGCCGCACGGCGACGCCGCCTCCCTCCTCATCCGCGATCACGGCATCGGCATCGACCCCGCCGACCAGCCGCAGATCTTCGAGCGCTTCGAGCGGGCGGTCTCGTCGCGGAACTACGGCGGGCTCGGCCTCGGGCTCTACATCGTGAAGCGGATCGTCGAGGCGCACGGTGGGACCATCTCGGTCCAGTCGAAGCCGGGCGAGGGCGCGACCTTCCGGGTGGAGCTGCCGCTGCGCCCCGCGGTGGCGGTCGGCGACGAGCACCGCTCGGTGAACTAGGGGAGGAACTCGCGCGCCGGGAAGAGCAGCACGTCGGCGATGGACTCCGCGCCCATGAGGAGCATGAGGAGCCGGTCGAGCCCCACCGCGACGCCGCCCGCCTCCGGCATCGACCCGACCGCCTGCAGGAACGGCTCGTCGAGCGGGAGCACGGGCCGGCCGAGGCGGCGCCGGAGGTCCTGCTCCTCGACGAGGCGGCGGCGCTGCTCGGCGGCGTCGGTCAGCTCGGAGAAGCCGTTCGCGAGCTCGAGCCCGGCGGCGTAGAGCTCGAACCGTTCGGCGAATCGGGGGTCGTCGCGCCGGACCCGGGAGAGCGCCGCCATGGGCGCCGGCCAGTCCACGAGGAAGCACGGGCGGCCGAGACCGATCCGCGGCTCGACGGCGTCGAGCATCACGCGGAAGAACACGTCGTCGAACGCCTCGCCCGGCCGCCCCGGGTCGAGCCCGGCGCGGCGGGCCGCCTCCGCGAGCCGGGCCGCGTCGTTCCCGCAGGCGGCGAGGTCGATCCCGGCGTGGCGCCGGAACGCATCGGCGACGGTGAGCCGCTCGAAGGGCGCGGCGAGGTCGATGGCGGCGCCGCCACGCCCGGCGCGCGGCGCGCCGTCCGGGGAGAGGGCGCGGGCGCAGGCCTCCACGAGGACCTCGAGGTCGGACATGATCCCCGCGTAGTCCGTCCCCGCCCGGTAGAGCTCGAGCATCGTGAACTCGGGGTTGTGGGTGGGGGAGACCTCGCCGTTGCGGAACACCCGGGAGAGCTGGAACACCCGCGGCATCCCCGCCGCGAGGAGCCGCTTCATCGCGTACTCCGGGCTCGTGTGGAGCCAGAGCGGCGTCTGGGCGCCGCCGCCCTCCGGGACGAAGTCGGCGCGGAACGGGTGGATGTGCGGCTCCATCCCGGGCGCGGGGACGAGGCAGGGGGTCTCGACCTCCTCGTAGCCCATGCCGCCGAGGACGCGCCGCACCTCGGCCGAGAGCCGGGCGCGGGCCCGCGCAGCGAGCTTTCGGTGGTCGGGGATCACGGCGGGACTCTAGCGCACGTGCGACGCGCGCGCCGCCGAGGACTCCGTCGAGGTCGAGGTCGAGGTCGCGGTCGAGGTCGAGGTCGCGGTCGGGGTCGCGGTCGTGGTCGCGGTCGAGGTCGAGGTCGAGGTCGAGGTCGAGGTCGAGGTCGAGGTCGGGGTCGGGGTCGGGGTCGTGGACGAGGTCCGGCGAGCGACGCTCCCGTCCACGTCAGCGTTCACTTCCCGGTCGACTTCGCCTCCAGCTCCTTCACCTTCGCCCGCAGCTCCTTCTCCCGCTGGAACCGCGCAGTGACGTCACGCACGATCGCCGCGGGCCCGAGGATCCGCCCCGCGTCGTCGCGCACGAGCTGGATCGTGAACTCGATGGAGAGCGGGGCGCCGTCCTTGCGCAGCGCCGGGACGGCGAGGACCTCGGTCGCGTACCGCGTGATCCCCGTCTCCATCACCCGGTCCCAGTTCTGCCAGTGCCGCGGCCGGAGCCGCTCCGGGATGATGAGGTCCATCGACTTCCCGACCGCCTCCGCGGCGGTCCAGCCGAAGATGCGCTCGGCCCCCGCGTTCCACAGCCGGATGGCGCCCTCGCGGTCGGTGAAGATCACCGCGTCGGCCGCCCCGTCCACGATCCGGGCCGCGAGCTTCTCGAGGGTCAGCTCCATGTGCGCCTCCGGATCTGACATCTCACCACCGAGGCCCGAGCGCCCGCGCCCGGATGGGTGAGGTCCGGCCCCGTTTCGGGTACGCTCGGAGTCGACCGCCCGAGGAGGGGCTCGCCATGAGGAACGCCGCACTCGCCGCAGCCGTCGCCTGGTTCCCGCTCGCCGCCGTCGCGCAGGGTGCGCCGCCGGCCCAGCCGTCCGAGTGGGTGAACGTCCCGCCGGCGCAGGCCGCGCCGCCTCCGGCGTCCCCGCCGCCCCAGGCCGCGCCGACCGCGGCGCCGGCCCCGCCTCAGTACGCCCCGCCTCCCGCGTACGCCCCGCCGCCGCAGTACGCGCCGCCTCCGCAGTACGCCCGCCGGCGGCCGCTCCCATGCCGCCGCCCTTCCGGCCGATGCAGCAGCGCGGCAGCTGGTACATCGGCTTCGGCCTCGGCGGCGGGGACGGGTCCGTCAAGGACGCGGTGGGTACCTCCTCCTTCAAGGACTACCTCGGGAAGAGCCCGACGACGGTGTCCCTCAACTTCAAGGTGGGCGCGACGCTGACGCCGAAGCTGCTCCTCGGCCTCGACATCTCGGGCGTCAGCTCGGAGGCGGAGGAGTCCGGCGCGACCGCCACCATCTCCATCGTGAACTACGACGCGATGGCGACGTTCTTCCCGTGGGAGCGCGGCCTCTTCCTCCGCGGCGGCGTCGGCCTGTCGAAGTTCACCCTCGACGTGAACGCGCCGGGCTTCAGCGGCACCGGGAGCAAGTCCGGGACGAACGCCGCCTTCGGCGCTCGGCTACGCGTGGTGGCTCGGGCAGGCGTTCAACCTGACCGTGAACCTCGACTTCTCCGGCCAGCGCTACGGCGGCGACAGCACCGATGGCAGCCCGAAGTCCTCGTCCTACTGGGCCCTCGGCGTCGGCTGCGACTGGTACTAGTCGAGGGTGCCGAGGGGCAGGACCGTGCGCCCCCAGACCTCGTTCAGGATCTGGGCGGCGCCCACGTAGATCGCGCCGAGCCCGCAGACGATCCCTTCCCAGCCGGCGATCCGCTGGATGCCCGCGCTCGCCGTGGCGTCGGCGACGGCGAGGAGGAAGAAGAGGATCGTGAGGGCGAAGAACACCACCATCACTGCCCGGTTCATCCGGAGCGTCGCGACGAAGAGCACGACGGTGAAGAGCCCCCACACGAACAGGTAGGCGGCCATCCCGCTCCGGTCCGTCGGATCGGCGAGGCCGAGGCGCGGCGCGAGGAGGAGGGCGACCAGGGACAGCCAGAAGAGCCCGTACGCGACGAAGGCCACGGTGCCGAAGGTGTTCTTCTTGCGCCACTCCATGACGCCCGCCACCAGCTGGGCGAGGCCGCCGGTGGCGATCCCGAGGGCGACCGCTGGGCTCCCGGGGGTGACGACGCCCGCGTTCTGGAGGTTGAGGAGGATCGTCGTCACCCCGAACCCCATCATCCCGAGGGGCGCCGGGTTCGCCGACGTGTCGCGCACGATGCTCGCGGCGACCGCACGCGCCTGCCGCAGCGAGATCGGCGTCCCGGGCGACGGCAGCGCCGCGCCAGCCGACTCCACGTCCTTGGTCGATGCCCTCATGACTCTTTCCAGCGGGATGCCCGACCGACCCCCGGCTTCCCTGGGCCCCGCCGAGCTCGCGCCCTGACGCGATTCCGACCGTATACCAGGGATCTCGCCGCTTGTGACCGGGGTCCGCGTCGGTGCTAACATCCGCGGGACCTTGGCCGAGGCCGCCCCCCAGACCGCCTCACCCCCGTCCTCCGAGTTCAAGCCTCACCTGTTCGGGAAGTTCTTCCTGCTGCAGCGGCTCGCCATCGGGGGGATGGCGGAGATCTACCGCGCCAGGGTGAAGGGCATCGGGGACTTCGAGAAGGAGCTCGTCGTGAAGCGGATCCTGCGCGCGCGCGCGCAGGAGGAGAACTTCGCGAAGATGCTCGTGAACGAGGCGAAGCTCACCGTCCAGCTCACGCACTCGAACATCGCCCAGATCTACGAGTGCGGGTACATCGACGGCGACTACTACATCTCGATGGAGCTCGTGAACGGCGTCTCCATGAAGGAGATGATGCACGCCTTCTCGCGCGCCGGGACCAACCTCTCCCCCGAGCAGGCGATCTTCCTCGTGCTCCAGCTCTTGCAGGGGCTCTCCTACGCCCACCGCAAGCTCGACGCGAACGGGAACCCGCTCAAGATCGTCCACTGCGACGTCTCGCCCGACAACTGCCTGCTCTCCTGGGAAGGCGAGGTGAAGCTCCTCGACTTCGGCATCGCGCGCGCCGCCGCCGAGTCGCAGCTCTCCAACTACAAGGAGGGCATGCTCATGGGGAAGCTCGGGTACGTCGCGCCCGAGCAGGCGTCCCTCGAGAAGCGGTGGGACCACCGCGTCGACATCTTCGCGGCGGGCATCATCCTCTACGAGCTCCTCACCAAGCAGAAGCCCTTCCCGAAGGCGACCGACGTCGAGTCGCTCATCGAGTCGCGGCGCGCGAAGGTCGTTCCGCCGACCGCCATCGACCCGCGCCTGCCGAAGGACGTGGACGCGATCGTGGCGAAGTCCCTCGCCTACGAGCCGGAGGACCGCTACGCCGACGCGCGATCCTTCGCCGACGCGCTCGTGGACGTGCTCTTCCCGACGCCGCACTCGACGATCCAGGATCACCTCGGGCAGCAGATGAAGCAGGTCTTCGCCGAGAAGATCGCGAGCCAGCGCAAGGGGCGCGCCCACGACCCGCTCATCATGAAGGTGCTGACCAACGCCGCCGAGCTCCGCGCCCAGGCGGAAGGCGGCGAGCGGATACCGGTCACCACCCCTGCGCCCGGCACCTTCGCGGCCGCCGACCACGGCCACTCCGACCCGCTGCTGCACGCGCAGCAGGACGCCGCCCGCGCCGCGCGCCGGGCGCCGCAGGTCCGGATCGTGTACCGCGGCGTGCGGCTGCGCTGGGCGGTGCTCGTCGGCCTCGTCCTCGGCGCCTCCGGCGCGGTCGCCTACCACCTCGGCGCGCCCTGGCTGCGCCCGGGGGTCGTCCTCGTCACCTCGGAGCCGCAGGGGCTCGAGGTGTCGCTCGACGGCCAGAAGACCGGGCAGGTCACGCCCGCGATCCTGGAGAACGTGCTCCTCTCGCGCCCCCACGCGGTCTCGGTCTCGGGCCCGGCCGTGAAGGAGGTCGCGGCGCACACGACGCCGCGCCGGGGCGAGCTCACCGCGCGGGTCCACCTCAAGGTCGAGTCCACCCTCGGCGCCCTCACCATCGAGAGCGTGCCGCCCGGCGCCGAGATCACCCTCGACGAGAAGCCCGCGGGCAGGACGCCCACCGTCATCCCCGCCATCCGCCTCGATCAGCGGCACCGGGTGGACCTCACCCTCCCCGGCCACGAGATCGACCAGTTCGTGGTGCTGCCGGAGAAGGACGGCGTCCGGTTCACGCGGCGCCTTTCGAAGCTCGAGTCGAAGGGAAAGGCGCCCCCGGCGCTTTCGCCCTGACGGCGTGCCGCCATGAAGCTCGCGATCGAGGACGCGGCAGGGACCCGGTCGATCGTGCCGTTCACGGCGGACGCCATCGTGGTCGGCCGCGGCACCGACGGCGTCACCTTCCGCCTCGCCGACCGGAACGTCTCGCGGCGCCACGCGCGCTTCGTCCGCCAGAACGGCGTCGTGTTCGTCGAGGATCTCGGGAGCCTCACCGGGACGCGGGTGAACGGGGAGAAGATCGCCGGGAAGCGCAAGCTGCGCGACGGCGACCTCGTCCAGATCGGGGACTACGACCTCGCGGTGCTCGCCGAGGGCCAGGCCCTCGCGCCCGGCGCGCCGCCGCCGCTCCCGGCGGGGCCGCGGCCCGAGGCCGCGGCGACGACGACCCAGCGGCTCCCGGCCCTCGTCGAGCCGACCCCCGCCGCGGTGACCTCGCCGGCCCTGCCCGCGCCGGTGCCCGCGGCGCCCGCCCCGGCCAGGAGCCGGACGCTCCGGATCGCCGTCGCGGTGGCCGTGATCGCGCTCGCCGTCGGGGTCGTCGCCGGGTGGGTCACCGGCGCGCTCGGCTCCGGACCCTAGAGCGGGGGGACACTCGCTCCGCATCCGCGGAGCTCGCGCCCCCCCGAACCCCCCGCTCGCTCCGGGGCAGCCTCATCCGGCTGCCCCTGCGCTCGCTACTTCCCCTCGAAGCGCGGCTTGCGCCGCTCCTCCCAGGCCTTGCGCCCCTCGCGCAGGTCCTCGCTCTCGAAGGCGCGGCGCCGGAGCCCGGCGATCTCGTCGCGCTCGGCCGGCGCGAGGCCGCGCTCGTGCGTCCCCTCGAGGAGCTTCAGGATCCGCTTCATCCCGCGCACCGCGAGCGGGGCGTTCTCCGCGATCTCGGTGGCGAGGGCGAGGGCGTCGCCCTCGGCGGTCGCCGCCGGCGCGACCCGGTTCAGGAGCCCCCAGGCGAGCCCGGTCTCCGCGTCGATGGGACGCCCGGTGAAGAACAGCTCGCGCGCCCTCGCCGACCCGACGAGGTCCGCGAACCGGCGCAGGCCGCCCTCGGGGTAGACCACCCCGAGCTTCGCGGGCGTCATGGCGAGCTTCACCCCGGCGCGCGCCACGCGCAGGTCGCAGGTCGCGGCGAGCTCGAAGGCGCCCCCGAAGGCGAAGCCGTTCAGGAACGCGAGGGTCGGGCAGGGCACCTCGGAGAGGACGTCGGCGGTCCGCTCCACCGCCTCGTCCGGGCGGTCCCCGCGGCGGGAGGTGAGCGCCATCTCGGCGATGTCGAACCCCGACGAGAACGCGTCGTCGCCCGCGCCGCGGAGCACGAGGCAGCGGACGCCGTCGCGCCCGGCGCCGGCGCAGGCCAGCTCGAGCTCCTCGAGGGCCTGGAAGTCGAGGGCGTTGCGCTTCGCCGGGTTGTCGATGACGAGGATGCGCGTGAGGCCACGGTCCTCGACCCGGATGCGGGGTGGGCGGGTCATCGCGGCGCAATCTACCACGGGGCGGCGGGCCCCTCCGGCCCGCCCCGGGGCTCGCGCGCCGCCGCGGCCGGCGCACCTTCGCGTCATGTGGCTCCTCGCGCTCTCGCTCGCCGCGACCGGGTCCGGGGCTGCGTGGGCGCGGTTCGCCGCGGTGCGCGCCGGCGAGCGCCGGCGGGCCTTCGTCCTCCACGCGCTCCTCGGGGGCGCCGCCGCCTTCGGCCTCGCGGCCGCCGCCTACGAGCTCGCGACCCGGCTCGGGGTGGACGTCCGCTGGGATCGGATCACGCAAGGGGACGCCACCGCGTTCCTCCTCGCCGGGACGGTCGGCCTGGTCGAGGAAGGGGCGAAGCTCGCCGGCGTCCTCCTCGTGGTCGAGCGTGGCGTCCGGACCCGGGCCGCCCTGGCGGTCGCCGCCGGGGTCGCGGCGGGCTTCGCGACCCTCGAGACGCTCGTCGTGCTCGGGGGGGAGGCGACCGGCACCGCCTTCGCCCGGGCCGCCCTCGCGCCGGTGGCGCACGGACTGCTCGCCATCCCGGTCGCGCTCGCCGTCGGGCCCGCGCTCCGGTCGCGCCGCCCCGCCCTCGCCCTCGCGCTGCCGCTCGCCGCGTCCGCGGCGCTCCACGGCGCGGGCGACCTGTCGCTCGCGCTCCCGGGCGTGGGGCACGCGGGCTACGCGCTCGCCCTCGCCGCGCCGGCGATGGTGCTCTTCGCGCGGGCGCGCCGCCGGCGCCGCGCGGCGCCGGCGTCCCCCGTCGCGACCTGGAAATAGAAAAGGGTCCGCTCGAAAGCGGACCCTCGCACGCAACCGGGGGCGACCACTCCTCGGTTCACCGGCGGGAGGCCGGTCTTGCGTCTGCGGGATCCTTGGACACGGGATCCGCATCCGTCAACCCCCGGCCACCGCCGCCCCCGCCAGGGACGCCGCCCGCCTCGCGCTTGGCCCGCGCGCCGAGGCGGGAGGCGATGAGGGTCCGGATGGCGCCGGCCACGTCCTGGTAGCTCACCGGCTTCCGCAGGAACAGCGCCACGCCGAGGGAGGCGAGCCGCTCGCGCTCGCGGTCGCCGCCCGAGGTGATGACGACGATCGGCAGGTCCGCGAGGGTCGCCTCCGCCCGGATCTTCTCGACGAGCGAGATCCCCGAGAGGACCGGCATGAAGACGTCCGTCACGAGCACGTCGATGGGGGGCGCGCGCAGGAGCCGGTCGAACGCGGCGGCGCCGTCGCTCGCGACCTCGACGCCGAGGGCGGGGAAGTCGTCGGCCTCGGAGAGGCGCCGCAGCGCCGCCGAGTACATGGAGGCGACGAGGGCGTTGTCCTCGGTGAGGAGGACCCGGATGGCGGGATCGGGACCGCGCGGGGCCCCGATCTTCCGCGCGATCTCGGTCAGCCGCTCGCGGTCCTCGGCGCGATCGTCCGGGACCCGCACCGCCACGCCGCCCGGCGCGTCGAGCGACGCCGGCCGCCGCCGGAGCACCTCGACCTGGAGCTCGACCGGCTCGATCAGCTGCGGGAACGAGATGACGAGCGTGACGTGCTCGCCCGCCTCGAACTCCCGCTCGGTCCGGATGAAGAGGCCGCTCTCGGAGAGGTTCTCGGTGTAGTCGAGGACGCTCTCGGCGCCGACGTACTGGACGGCGAGGATGAGCGGAAACCGGGGATGGGCGCGCCGTTCGGCGGTCACTCCGGCATTGTGCGTCATCCTGCGCTCCGGGTGCGAGTCCCGATTGCACCCTGAGCGTGGGACGGAAGGGGTACGCCAGGCGCCCACACTGCGTCGTCGTGCCGGTATCGCGCCCTCCCTCCGCGCTGCGTGCGTCGGCGCACGCGGGATCGCGGCCCCCCCCGCAGGACCGCTGGCCCGGCGGTCCCTTCCGGGCGGAGAATTCCCTCATGGCTGCGCGGGTCGAGGTCGCCTGGCACGCGCTCACGGCCGCGGACGCGCTCGCGCGGGCCGCGTCGGACGGCGCGCGTGGCCTCTCCGGCGACGAGGCGGCGCGGCGGCTCGAGTCCGGGGGGCCGAACGAGCTGCCCGAGGGTCGGCGCGCCTCGGCCCTGGCGGTCTTCCTCCGCCAGTTCGCGAGCCCGCTCGTCTACCTCCTCGTGGTGGCCGCGGCGGTGAGCGTCGTCATCGGCGAGCGCAACGACGCGGTCGTCATCGGGGTCGTGCTCGTCGCGAACGCGATCCTGGGCGCGTTCCAGGAGGGGCGCGCCGAGCGCTCGATGGCGGCCCTGCGCCGCCTCTCCGCGCCGCGCGCCCGCGTCGTCCGCGACGGCGTCGAGGTGACCGTCGCAGCCCGGGAGGTCGTCCCCGGCGACCTCCTCGTCCTCGCCGCGGGGGACGCCATCGCCGCCGACGCGCGGGTGGTGGAAGGGGCGGGGCTCCTCGTCGCCGAGGCGGCGCTCACGGGCGAGTCGCTCCCGGTCCCGAAGGCGCCGGCCCCCGTCGCCGAGGACGCGGCGGTCGCGGATCGCTCGAGCGTCGTCTTCTCCGGGACCCACGTCGCGAGCGGCCGCGGGCGCGCGGTCGTGGTGGCGACCGGGTCCGCGACCGAGCTCGGCCAGCTCGCCTCGCTCGCCCGGGACGCGCCCGAGCCCGCCACGCCCCTCGAGCGGCGGATCTCGCAGCTCGGCCGCTGGCTGACGGTCGCGGCCCTGGTCCTCTTCGTCGTCATCGTGGTCGTCGGGCTCGTTCGCGGGCTGCCGTTCGCGACGATCCTCATGGTCGCGGTGAGCCAGCTCGTCTCGATGGTCCCGGAGGGGCTGCCGGTCGCGATGACCGCCGCCCTGGCGGTGGGGATGCAGCGGATGGCGGCGCGGCGGGCCATCGTGCGGCGCCTCGCGGCGGTCGAGACGCTCGGGTCCACCACCGTGATCTGCGCCGACAAGACCGGCACGCTGACGCGCAACGAGCTCGCCGTCACCGCCCTCGCCCTCGCGCCGGACCGCGTCCTCGCCGTGGACGGCGCGGGCTGGGCGCCCGTGGGATTCGATCCGCGACGGCGACCGGCCCGTGAAGGCGGCGGACGAGCCCGCCCTCGCGGCGCTCCTCGCCGCTGCGACACTCTGCAACGACGCCCGCCTCGACCCGCCGGCGGCGCCCGGCGGCCCATGGCGGCCGTCGGGGGATCCGACGGAGGTGGCGCTGCTCGCCGCCGCCGCGAAGGGCGGCCTCGACGTGGAGGCCGTCCGGCGCGCCGCGCCCCGGACGTCCGAGCTCCCCTTCGACGCCGAGGCCCGGCTCATGGCGACCGAGCACGCCGACGCCGGCCGCACCCGCACCCTCGTGAAGGGCGCACCGGAGGCGGTCCTCGCGCTGTGCGCCGCGGACGCGGCGGGCCCCCTCGACGAGGCCGCCCGGGCCCGCTGGGCGACCTGCGGGCGCGACCTCGCCGCGGCGGCGCTGCGGGTCCTCGCCTTCGCGGCGGCGGACGGACGACTCGCCGACGTACTCCCCCCGCAGGGCGGGGGGAGGAGCAGCGAAAGAGCAGCGAGCTCCGATGCAGCTCACGGGAGCCTCGTGCTTCTCGGACTCGCGGGTGAGATGGACGCGCCTCGGCCCGAGGCGCGCGAGGCGGTGCTCGCCTGCCGGAGCGCCGGGATCCGGCCGGTCATGATCACGGGAGATCACGCCCTCACCGGCCTCGCCGTCGCGCGCCTCGTCGGGATCGCCTCGGAGGAGGACCGCGCCGTCGAGGGGCGGGAGCTGGAGGGCGCATCGCCTGAGCGCGTGCGCGAGCTCGCGTCTCGCACCGCGGTGTTCGCCCGCGTCCGCCCGGCGCACAAGCTCGCCCTCGTCGAGGCGCTCCAGTCGGACGGCGCCATCGTCGCCATGACCGGCGACGGCGTGAACGACGCCCCCGCCCTCGTCCGCGCCGACGTGGGCGTCGCCCTCGGCGCGAGCGGCACCGAGGTCGCGAAGGAGGCCGCCGACGTGGTCCTCGCCGACGACCGGCTCGCGACCCTCGTCGACGCGGTCGCGGAGGGGCGGCTCGTCTTCGCGAACCTGCGCAAGATCCTGGTGCTCCAGTTCTCCACGGGCATCGCGGAGATCGTGATCCTCCTCGGGAGCCTCTTCGCCGGGCTCCCCATCCCGTTCCTCGCCCCGATGATCCTCTGGAACAACCTCGTCACCGAGGGGACGATCACCGTCAACCTCGCGATGGAGCCCCGCGGCGGGGACGAGCTCTCCCGCCCGCCGCGCGCCCCCGAGGCCCCCCTCGTCGGCCGCGGCGACGTGATCCGCATGCTCGTCATGGCGGCGACGATCGTCGTCGTGACGCTCGGCTACTTCCTCGCCCTGCTCGACCGGGGCCTCCCCCTCGCCGAGGCCCGCACCGGCGCGTTCACGCTCCTCGCCGTCTGCGAGTGGTTCAACGTCCTCAACTGCCGCCACGAGCGCCGCTCCTCGCTCCGTTTCGACCTCCTGCAGAACCGCTGGCTCGTCGGCGGGCTCGCCGCCTCGAACCTGCTCCAGGCCGCGGTCCTCTACCTCGCGCCGCTCGCCGCCTACTTCGGCACGGTCCCGCTCGGGGTCCGCGAGCTCGTGGAGGTGGGCGTGCTCGGGAGCGCCGTCCTCTGGGTCGAGGAGGCCCGCAAGGCCTTCGCGCGCCGGCGCCGCGCGCGCTAGCCTCGTCGTCGACCTCTCGGAGGGAGATCTTCATGGAGCCGATCGCGGGACGTGTCGCGCTGGTGACGGGCGGAGGCCGGGGCATCGGGCGGGCGATCGCCCTCGCGCTGGCGCGGGCGGGGGTCGACGTGGCGCTCGTCGCCCGCACGGTGCCGGAGCTCGAGGCGGTCGCGGCCGAGATCGCCGCCCTCGGCCGCCGGACCCACTTCTTCCCGCTCGACGTCTCGGATCGGGCCGCGCTCGCCGGCGCCCCTGCGGTCGTCGCGGACCGGCTCGGGCCGGTGGAGATCCTCGTCAACAACGCCGGGATGCACGCGAGCGCGCCGCTCCAGCGGACCGACGACGAGACCTGGGACGCGGTCCTCGAGGTGGACCTCACCGCGCCCTTCCTCCTCACCCGCGCGTGCCTGCCGGCGATGTACGAGCGGCGCTGGGGGCGGATCCTGAACATCGCCTCGGTCGCGGGGCGGATCGGCCTCAAGTACGGCGCCGCCTACGCGTCCGCGAAGCACGGCCTCATCGGCCTCACCCGCAGCGTCGCCCTGGAGGCGGCCAGGAAGGGCGTCACCTGCAACGCGATCTGCCCGTCCTGGACGGAGACGCAGATGCTCGACGACACGCTCGAGACCATCTCCGCCGCGACCGGCCGCACCATCGAGGAGGCGCGCGCCGTCGTCCTCGCGTCCTGCCCGATCGGCCGCGCGGCGCTGCCGGAGGAGGTGGCGGACGTCGCCGTCTGGCTCGCCGGGAGCCCCATCGTCACCGGGCAGGCGATCGACATCGACGGCGGCGAGGTGATGGCCTGACACCGCCGGCTGGCGCCTTCGGGCGCCAGGCGGCGCGGGGAGACGCTCGCCCGCCGCGGGCCCGTTCGGTCGATCCCCTGACGCGTGCCCCGCCCGCCCTCCGCGGTTCACGCCGCGCCGCCTCGCGCCGCGCCGCTTGACTCGGGGCGCCGCCTCCTGCGGTAATCGCGCCTTTCCGGCGGGCCCAGGCGGCCCTCGAGGGAGCGCATGGACACGAAATTCCTCCTCGGCGAGAACCAGATCCCGACCCACTGGTACAACGTCATCCCGGATCTGCCCGGCCCGCCCGCGCCCGTGCTGCACCCCGGCACGAGCAAGCCCATCACGCCGCAGGACCTCCTCCCGCTCTTCCCGATGGGGCTCATCGAGCAGGAGGTGTCGCCCGAGCGGTGGATCAAGATCCCCGACCCGGTCCGCGAGGTCTACCGGCTGTGGCGCCCCTCGCCGCTCTTCCGCGCGCGCCGCCTCGAGGCGGCCCTCGAGACGCCGGCGAAGATCTACTACAAGTACGAGGGCGTCTCGCCCGCCGGCTCCCACAAGCCGAACACGGCGGTGCCGCAGGCCTACTACAACAAGATCGCCGGCACGAAGCGGATCGCCACGCGAGACGGGCGCCGGGCCAGTGGGGCACCTCGATGGCGCTGGCCGCCCAGATGTTCGGCCTCGAGTGCACCGTCTACATGGTGAAGGTCTCGTTCCAGCAGAAGCCCTACCGCAAGTCGATGATGCAGCTGTGGGGCGCGAAGGTGATCGCCTCGCCGTCCAACCTGACCAACGCCGGGCGCGGCATCCTCGCGAAGGATCCGAACAGCCAGGGCTCGCTCGGGATCGCCATCTCCGAGGCGGTGGAGGACGCCGCCACCCACGAGGACACCCGCTACTCGCTCGGGTCGGTGCTGAACCACGTCTGCATGCACCAGACCGTGATCGGCCTCGAGGCGAAGGAGCAGATGAAGCTCGCCGGCGACTACCCCGACGTCGTCATCGGCTGCCACGGCGGCGGCTCCAACTTCGCCGGCATCGGCTTCCCCTTCGTCGCCGACAAGGCGGCGGGCAAGAAGGTGCGGATCGTCGCGGTCGAGCCGACCTCCTGCCCGACCCTCACGAAGGGCGTCTACGCCTTCGACTTCGGCGACACCGCGAAGATGGCGCCCATCGCGAAGATGTACACGCTCGGTCACGACTTCATGCCGCCGGGCATCCACGCCGGCGGGCTCCGCTACCACGGCGCCTCGCCGCTCGTGTCGCAGCTCCTGAACGCCGGGATCATCGAGGCCCGCGCGGTGCCCCAGCTCGCGTGCGTTCGAGGCGGCGGTCCAGTTCGCCCGGACCGAGGGCATCATCCCCGCCCCCGAGTCGTCGCACGCCATCCGCGGCGCCATCGACGAGGCGCTCCGCGCGAAGGAGGAGGGGAAGGAGCGGACCATCCTCTTCAACCTCTCCGGCCACGGGCACGTCGACATGGCGGCCTACGACGCCTACTTCGCCGGCAAGCTCGAGGACTACGAGTACCCGGCCGAGAAGGTGAAGGAGTCGCTCGCGCACCTGCCGAAGGTGGCGTTCTAGCCGGGGACGGCCGCTCCAGCGCCGCGGCGGAGCCGCGCCGCCGCCGGGTCCCGTCGCGGGCGGCGGCCCTCCCGCGCTCGCGGGGGCCCGCCGGGCCGGTCCGCCCTCGGACCTCGATTGACGCATAGTCAACGAGCCACCCCATCGGGGAGGGGCGTTCGCGCGCGCGCCGTGATAACGATTTTGCGCGCACGTTTTTCGCTCTCGCCATTCCGGCACTTCCGTGCGCGCGACCCGTGCCCGGAGGTTCGACCATGAAGAAGCTGCTGTTGCTCCTCGCCGGCGCGATCGTCCTCGCGCCCGGCCCCGCGCTGACCCAGCAGAAGCGGCTCTCGATCGCCACGGGCGGCACCGGGGGCGTCTATTACCCCCTCGGCGGCGGCCTCGCGAACGTGCTCTCGAAGTCGCATCCCCGGCGTCGAGGCGACCGCCGAGGTGACGAGCGCCTCGGTGGACAACATGAAGCTCGTCGGCTCCGGCCGAGCGGACATCGCCTTCACCCTCGGCGACACCGCCGCCGACGCCGTGAACGGGACCGGCAAGTTCAAGGAGAAGATCCCGGTCCGCTCCGTCGCCGTGATCTACGCGAACAAGAGCCAGTGGGTGACGGTCGAGGGCACCGGCATCAAGAAGATGCAGGACCTGAAGGGACGCCGGATCGCGACGGGCGCGCCCGGGAGCGGGACGGAGACCATCGCCCTGCGCATCCTCGAGGCGTACGGGCTCAACCCGGACAAGGACGTCACCCGCGAGAAGCTGTCCGTCGCCGAGTCGGTGAACGCCCTCAAGGACCGGAAGATCGACGCGTTCTTCTGGTCGGGCGGCGTGCCGACCGCCGCCGTCACCGACCTGGCCGCGACCCCGGGGATGAAGATCAAGCTCCTCGACCACGCCGACGTCATCCCGAAGCTCGTCCAGAAATGGGGCCGCTCTACGTCAAGGGCACCATCCCGGCCAAGTCCTACCCCGGGCAGGACGCCGACGTGCAGGTCGCGGACGTGTGGAACCTCCTCGTCGTGAGCGACAAGATGGACGAGAAGCTCGCGTACCAGATCACGAAGACGGTCTTCGAGAACAAGGACGAGCTCGCCGGCGTCCACGCCGAGGCGAAGAACCTGGCGCTCGACAAGCAGTATTCGGTGGGGTCGCCCGTGCCCTTCCACCCGGGAGCGGTGCGGTACTTCACCGAGAAGGGGCTGAAGCCGAAGTAGCCCATGGCGACCCGTCCGCTCGCGCTCGCCGCCGTCGCCGCGCTCACCGCGGCCTCGGCGGCGCTCGCGCTGCGGCCGGTGGCGGTCCTCGTCGTTCCGCAACGAGGCGCGCGGGGCGACGGTCCTCGTCCCCCTCCCGCGCGGGGGTCCGTTCTCGATCACCTACCAGCACTCGATGTACGACGCGCCCGTGACCGAGGAGTTCGCCGTGGACGAGCGGGGCGAGCTCGTCCTCGAGGCGGTCTCGAGCCCGAGCGCCGCGGTCCGCGAGTACTTCGGCCTCACCGCCGCGGGCGAGCGTCACGCCGTCGTCCGCGTGATGCGCGAGATCGTGTTCCGGATCGCGGCGGGGCCGCCGCAGCGCCTCCGCGTCGGCGGGGAGGAGCGCTCGTTCCTCGAGCTCGGCGACCACGGCGACCGGATCGTGCTCACCGCCGTCCGGGAGCCCGCCCTGACGCGCTGGCTCGCCCTCGTCTTCCGCTCGCCGTCCTGAGCGCCAGGAGCGCCATGTCTGCCGACCGTCCGCCCGGTGAAGAGGTCGTCGTCGACGAAGCGGCACGCAAGAAGGCCGAGGAGTTCGTAGAGCAGGAGGAGGGCGCCTCCCGGAGGTTCAGCGGGAAGACCGCCGCGTTCGTCACGACCGTCGCGGTGGCGATGTCGCTGTACCACCTGTACGCCGCGTACGCGATCATCCCGGCGCACGTGCTGCGCGCGACCCACGTCGGGTTCGTGCTGCTGCTGCTGTTCCTGCTCTTCCCGGCGGCGCCGCGCTGGCGCGCCCGGATCCACTGGAGCGACGTGGTGCTGTCGCTCCTCGGCGTCTCGACCATCGTCTACCTGCTCGTCGACTTCGACGACTTCATCGAGCGGGCGGTCACGCCGACGCGGCTCGACCTCTTCTTCGGGATCGCGCTCATCCTGCTCATCCTCGAGGGCGTCCGGCGCACCGCCGGGCTCGTGATGATGAGCGTCGTCTCGATCTTCCTCGTGTACGCCTTCGTCGGGCCCTGGCTCCCGTCGCCCTGGACGCACCGCGGCTACGACGTGGAGCGGCTCGTCGGGCAGCTCTACATGACGCTCGAGGGGATCTTCGGGACCCCCATCGACGTCTCGGCGACCTTCATCATCCTCTTCACCATCTACGGGGCGGTCCTCGCCGCGTCCGGCGCGGGAGAGTTCTTCATCGACTTCTCCCTCGCCGTCACCGGCGGGAAGCGGGCCGCCGCCGGCCGCACCATCGTGCTCTCGTCCTTCCTCCTCGGCGGCCCCTCCGGGAGCGGCGTCGCCACCACCGTGACCATCGGATCCGTCGCCTGGCCGATGCTGGCGCGGGCGGGCTACGAGCGGAACGCGGCGGGCGGGCTCCTCGCCGCGGGCGGCCTCGGCGCGATCATCTCGCCGCCGGTGCTCGGGGCGGCCGCCTTCCTCATCGCCGAGTTCCTGAACCTGTCGTACCTCGACGTCATCTTCATGGCGACGATCCCGACCTTCCTCTACTACTTCGGCCTCCTCATCATGGTGGAGCTCGACGTCCGCAAGATCGGCGTCCAGGACGTGCCGCTCCGGCCGAAGGAGTCGAAGTGGCAGATGTTGAAGGAGCGCGGGTTCCACTTCACCTCGCTCTTCGCGATCATCGGCTTCATGGTGTACGGCTTCAGCCCGGTCATCTCGGTGTTCTGGGCCATCCTCCTCGCCGCGGCCCTCTCCTTCGTCCGCAAGGACACCGCCCTCACCTTCATCCCGACGCGCCACACCCCGCTCCACCGCACGCGCCTGGCGAAGGCGCTCGAGGCGGGGTCGGTCGGGGTCATCGCGGTGGCGGTGACCTGCGCGGCGGCGGGGATCATCGTCGGCGTCGTGACCCTCACCGGGCTCGGCCTGAAGTTCAGCTCGATCGTCATCCAGCTCGCGCACGGGAACCTGCTGCTCACCGCGATGTTCACGTCGCTCGTGGTCTGGATCGTCGGCCTCGCCGTGCCGGTGACGGCGAGCTACATCATCTGCGCGGTGATCGCCGCGCCGGCGCTGACGAAGCTCGGCGTGCCCGCGTACGCAGCGCACATGTTCGTCTTCTACTACGCGGTGCTCTCGGAGGTGTCGCCGCCCACCGCGCTGTCGCCCTTCGCCGCCGCCGCGATCACGGGCGGGGATCCGTACCGGACGACGCTCCAGTCCTGGAAGTACACGCTCCCCGCGTTCCTGGTCCCCTTCGCCTTCGTGCTCGACCCGGCCGGGGTCGGCCTCCTCCTCAAGGGGAACGTCGTCGACATCGTGCACGTCACCTTCACCGCGGCGCTCGGCATCGCGGCGCTCGCCTGCGGCGTCCAGGGCTGGATGTTCACCAAGACCTCGGTCGTGGAGCGCACGATGCTCATCGCGGCGGGGCTGCTCCTCGTCTACCCCGCCACCTGGGCCGACCTCGCCGGCGCGGCGCTCATCGCCATCCCGCTCGTCCTGCAGCGGCTGCGGGTCCGGGCCGCCGCGCCCACCGCGCCCGCCTGATCGCATCGCGCGCGGAGTACTGCGACCGTCTCCGCGCGGGCCGGGCGGCCCCATCTCGTCTTCCGCTCGTCGTACTGCAACGCCTGCGCGGCCCCACCTCGTCTTCCGCTCGTCGTACTGCAACGCCTGCGCGGCCCCACCTCGTCTTCCGCTCGTCGTACTGCAACGCCTGCAGGGGCCGGGCGCGGCCCCCTCCGCCGAAGCGGAGCCGGGTCGCTGCGGACGGACTCGATCGACCCACGGAGCCGCGCTGCACCCGGGGTGACAGCCGTCGTCGCGCCGGTACGCTCGCCCACGGCAACGCCCCGCGCCGATCCCGGCGCCCCCGCGCGCGGCTGGCGACCCGCCGGGGGGTGCCGCGGCGTCTGCGGTTCGGCGCCCGTCCGTCATACGGCGCCCGGTTGCGACTTCGGCGACGCGAGGCGGACCGGGGGCCGGCCCGGCCCCCCTCGGAGACGCTCGCAGTACGATGTCTTCGCTTTAGCCCCGCAGCCCTGGCATGGCGAAGCCGCGCGCGCGGAGGTCGGCGAGGAGCGGTTCGGCCTTCTCGCGCGCGAGGGCGACGAGCGGCGGGCGCACCGTGACCCAGCCCGCGTCCCCCGACTCCTCCGCGACGACGGCCTTGAGCGCGGGGATGACCGGGTGCTTCTCCACGATCCCGCGGACCGCGTTCACGTCCTCCTGGAGCCTCTCCGCGTCCGCGCCGCGCCACCCGGCGTACAGCCGGTCGATGGCCGCGGCGTTCACGTTCCCGGTGGCGGTGATGCACCCGACCCCGCCCGCCCTGAGGTTCTCGAGGAGGAACCGCTCGCTCCCCACGAAGACGTCGAACCCGACCTTCGCGAAGAGGTCGAGCATCGCCTTCGTGTTCCCGAAGTCGCCGGAGCTGTCCTTCATCCCGGCGACCGCCCGCGGGTAGGCCCGGAGCAGCCGCTCGACGAGCTTCGCCGTGATCGGCACCTGGGCGACCGGGGGGATGTGGTAGAGGTACACCCTCAGTCGATCGTCGCCGACCCGCTCGATCACCTCGGCGAAGGCCCGGAACAGGCCGTCCTCGGTGACCGCCTTGTAATAGAAGGGCGGCAGCATCAGCACGCCCGCGCAGCCGCGGCGGACCGCGTGGGCGGTGAGCCGGACGCTGTCCGGCAGCGCGCAGCAGCCGGTCCCGGGCATCAACCGGTCGGCGGGGACACCCCCGGCGAGGAGGGCGTCGAGGAGCGCCTCGCGCTCGCCCGCCGAGAGCGAGTTCGCCTCGCTCGTCGTGCCGAAGGGCGCGAGCCCGGTGCAGCCGTGGTCGAGGAGCCACCGGCAGAAGGACGCGAACCGCCGCGGATCGGGCGCGAGGTCGGCCCCGAAGGGCGTCAGCACCGGCGCGAACACCCCCCCGAGCCGCCTCGACCCGCCCTGCTCGCTGGACTTCGTCGCCATGGCGTCCTCCTCCTGCTCCGGTTCCTACACGATGCCGCGCTCGCGGAGCGCGGCGACCTCTGCCTCCGGCATCCCCAGGAGCTCCACCAGCACCTCGCGGGTGTGCTCGCCGAGCGCCGGCGGCGGGACCTCGTACGACACCGGCGTCCGCGACAGCCGGATGGGCGAGGCGACCACCGGCACCGGCGGCGCGCCCGGCCGCGGGATCTCGACCCGCAGCCCGCGGTGGCGGACCTGCGGGTCCTCGAACACCTGCGCGAGGTCGTTGATGGGGCCGCAGGGCACGTCGGCCGCCTCGAGGGCCGTCACCCACGCCGCGGTGGTCCGCGTGGCGAGGAGCGGCGCGAGGAAGGCCACGAGCTCGGCGCGCGCGGCGACCCGCGCGGCGTTCGTCGCGAACCGCGGGTCGCGGGCGAGCTCGGGCCGGCCGGCGACCTCGCAGAACCGGGCGAACTGCGCGTCGTTCCCCACCGCGAGCACGAGGTGGCCGTCTGCGGTGGCGAAGGCCTGGTACGGCACGATGGACGGGTGGGCGTTCCCGAGGCGCCGCGGCGGCACGCCGGTGACGAGGAAGCTCTCCGCCTGGTTGGCGAGGGTCGCGACCTGCACGTCGAGGAGCGAGAGGTCGACGTGCTGCCCCTCGCCGGTCCGGTCGCGGTGGGAGAGCGCCGCGAGGACCGCGGTCGCCGCGTACATCCCGGTGAGGAGGTCGGTGAGGGCGACCCCGACCTTCACCGGACCGCCGCCCGGGCCGCCGTCCGGCTCGCCGGTCACGCTCATGAGCCCGCCCATGGCCTGCAGGAGGAAGTCGTAGCCGGGCCGGTCCCGGTACGGCCCGTCCTGGCCGAAGCCGCTGATGGAGCAGTAGACGAGCCGCGGGTTCACCGGGGCGAGGTCGGCGTACCCGAGGCCGTACCGGCCGAGGGCGCCGACCTTGTAGTTCTCGAGGAGCACGTCGGCACGGGCGGCGAGCCGCCGGACGATCCCCTGCCCCTCGGGCGTGGAGAGGTCGACGGTGACGGACCGCTTCCCGCGGTTGGTCGAGGCGAAGTAGGCGGCGGTCCGCGGCCCGGCGGCGCCGGCGTCGAGCCAGGGCGGCCCCCAGCCGCGCGTCTCGTCCCCGGTGCCCGGCCGCTCGACCTTGATCACCTCGGCGCCGAGATCCGCGAGCACCTGGCTCGCCCAGGGCCCGGCGAGGACGCGCGAGAGGTCGAGGACCCGGACGTGCGAGAGGGCCCCCTCCCCAGCCCCGCTCCGCGGGGCGATGGAGGTCCGGGGACGTGCGGCGCTTCGCATCCGCAGATTGTATTGCGATGATGCGCCGGACCACACCCCTTCGAACCGGAGCCACCATGGCGACACCTTCCAGGGACCTCACCGACTTCATGAGCTTCCAGGAGCTCCTCACCGAGGAGGAGCGGATGGTGCGCGAGCAGGCGCGCCAGTTCGTGAACGCGGAGGTCCTCCCGATCGTCGAGGAGCACGCGCAGGCCCAGACCTTCCCGCGCCACCTCGTCCCGAGGATGGGCGAGCTCGGGTTCTACGGGCCGACCCTCCCGGCCAAGTACGGCTGCGCCGGCCTCTCGAACGTCGCCTACGGCCTGCTCATGTACGAGCTCGAGCGCGGCGACTCCGGCATCCGCTCCTTCGCGTCGGTGCAGGGGTCGCTCGTCATGTACCCCATCTACGCCTACGGCAGCGAGGCGCAGAAGGACCGGTGGCTCCCGCGGCTCGCCCGCGGCGAGGCCATCGGCTGCTTCGGCCTCACCGAGCCCGACTTCGGCTCGAACCCGGCCGGCATGCGCACGCGCGCGGTGCGCGAGCCCGGCGGCAAGTGGCGGCTCAACGGCGCGAAGATGTGGATCACCAACGGCTCGATCGCCGACGTGGCGGTGGTCTGGGCCAAGACCGACGACGGCATCCGCGGCTTCCTCGTCGAGAAGGGCACCCCCGGCTTCTCCGCCCCGGAGATGAAGGGGAAGTGGTCGCTGCGGGCCTCGGTCACCTCCGAGCTCGTGCTCGAGGACGTGATCGTGGACGAGGAGCGGAGCCTGCTCCCCGGTGTCACGGGCCTCAAGGGTCCGCTCTCCTGCCTCACCCAGGCCCGCTACGGCATCGCCTGGGGCGTCCTCGGCGCCGCCGACGCCTGCTACCAGTGCGCCCTCGACTACGCGAAGGAGCGGATCCAGTTCGACCGGCCCATCGCCGCGTTCCAGCTCCAGCAGGAGAAGCTCGCGCGGATGGTGACCGAGCTCACCAAGGGGCAGCTCCTCGCGCTCCGGCTCGGCCGGCTCAAGGACGAGGGCAAGTACACGCCCGCCCAGGTGTCGATGGCGAAGATGAACAACGTCGCGACGGCCCGCGAGATCGCCGCCACGGCGCGCACCATCCTCGGCGCGAACGGCATCCTCGGCGAGTACCCGGTGATGCGCCACATGGCGAACCTCGAGTCGGTCTACACGTACGAGGGGACGCACGACATGCACCTGCTCGTCATCGGGCAGACGGTGACGGGCATCCCGGCGTTCAAGTAGCGGCCCAGGTCCGCTCCTCGTACTGCGACGCTCGGGCGCTCTGCGCTCCTCCCACTGCGACGCTCGGGCGCTCTGCGCTCCTCCCACTGCTCCGCTCCGCAGGCGCTCGGGCGCGGCCCCTCCGCCTACTGCTCCGCCCGCAGGGCCGGGCGCGGCCCCCTCCGCCGAAGCGGAGCCGGGTCGCTGCGGACGGACCCGATCGACCCACGGAGCCGCGCTGCACCCGGGGTGACAGCCGTCGTCGCGCCGGTACGCTCGCCCACGGCAACGCCCCGCGCCCATCCCCACGTCCCCCGCGCGCGGCTGGCGACCCGCAGGGGGGTGCCGCGGGGTCTGCGCTTCGGCGCCCGCCCGACCCACAGCGCCCGGTTGCGACTTCGGCGACGCGAGGCGGACCGGGGGCCGGCCCGGCCCGCACGGTGACGGTCGCAGTGCGTCTCGATACAGCTCTTACGCCGCGCCCGCCTGCCGCTCGCCGCCGGCCGGCTCGCCGAGCACGCGGGGCACCGGGACCCCGAGCGACGCCGCGACCGCGCGGACGAGCTCCGCCTCCGACGGGAGCACCCGGCCGTCGAGGAGGACCGCCGCGGCGCAGGCCTCGACGATCCGGGCCTTGAGCGGCGGGACGGCCTCGTCGAGCCGGTCGAGCGCCGCGTCCAGCCGCCGCGCCGAGACCCGCTCGCGCGGGAGGATCCGCCAGCCGACGGGGATCCCGAGGGCCGGCAGAGCGGCGTCCAGGCCGGCCTGCGCTCCGGCGTCGTTTCGGGTCCCCGCCCAGGCGACCGTCGAGAGGAGATCGAGCAGGTCCACCTGCACGTCGTCGAGGCGAAGGCGGGCGGGGCGCAGGGCCGCCACGCGCCGCGCCCGGCGCCGCCGCACGATGCGCAGGACCGACCAGTCGAACACCGACAGGCCGCCGTTGCCGCCGGCGAGCGCCGCGAGGTCGACCTCGAGCGCGTCCGCCTCGGCGACCGGGAGCGCGTCCAGGGCAGGGAGCGCGAGATCGAGGGCGGCCGACCGGGCCTCGCGCGGGACCGCCGCGAGCGTCGCCGCGAGCGGCTCGACGGCGGCGCGCGTCGCCGGATCGGCGAGGCGCGCGAGCCGCGCGGCGCGGACGGCCTCGTCCCCCTTCGCGAGGAGGCCCCGGACGAGGAGCGCGGCGCCGGCGGGCTCCCGGGCCGCGGCAGCGATCTCCGGGGGGAGCGCCGCGAGGAGGCCGGCCGCGTGAGCGAAGTGGCGCGGGTCGAGGCGGCCGGCGGAAGCGACGACCGCCGACGGCGTGAGCGGAACCGTCGCGGCCGCCACCGCGCTCTCCGGGGCGAGGGCGGGCGCGGCGAGCGGAGCGGTCGCCCCGGGCTCCTCGTCGGGGGGCAGCGGCGCCTCCGCCGCGAGCCGCATCACCCGGAGGTATCCGTTCGGCAGGATCCGGTCGATCCGGTCCTTGATGGGCGGGTGGGTCGAGAGCCAGCTCGAGGCGAGCCCGTTCGCGAAGAAGAGGTGGGCCGCCTCCGGCGCGAAGGCGCTCCCCATCGCGGAGCCGGCGTGGGCGATCTTGGCGAGGGCGCCGGCGAGGCCGTCGGGGTTGCGCGTGAACTGCACGGAGGCGGCGTCGGCGAGGTGCTCGCGCTGGCGTGACACCGCCGCCCGGATGAGCCGGCCGAAGAAGGCCCCCACCGAGCCCGCCAGCCAGATGACGAGCCCGGCAACGAGGAACGCGCCGCCGCCGCTCCGGCGCGACGAGCGCGACCAGCGCGAACGCGACGACCCCGAGTCGCTCGTCGCCCGAAGCAGGACCCGCCCCACCGCCGCCACCGCGGTGATGCCGCCGATCACCGAGAGGAGCCGGACGTTGAGCCGGGCGTCGCCGTTCAGCACGTGCGAGTACTCGTGGGCGACGACCCCCTGGAGCTCGTCGCGGGTGAGCCGGTCGAGGGCGCCGCGCGTCACCGCGACCACCGCCTGGTCCGGCGCGAGCCCTGCCGCGAAGGCGTTGATCCCCGCCTCGCCGGGGAGGACGTAGAGCGCCGGGACGGGGAGGCCGGCCGCGATGGCCATCTCCTCGGCGACGTTCACGAGCCGCCGCTCGCCGGGCGCCTCGGTCCGCCGATCCACCGCGACCCCCCCGAGCATCCGCGCGACGGCGTGGCCGCCGTCGGAGAGCTGCGAGGCGTGGTAGCCGTACCCGGCGAGCGTCGTCAGCCCGACGGCGACTCCGGTGAGGGCCGCGAGGTCGGAGGTGAACGCCAGCCCCCCGGCCTGCGGGCCCTCGAGGAACAGCGCCAGGCTCAGGCCCGCCCAGATCGCGGCGACGGTCCCCGCCACGGCGAGCGCGAAGTAGACGACGAGGACCGCGGTCCGTCGCCTCGCCGCCGCCTGGGCGGCGAAGAAGTCCATCGTCGCGCGGGCGGGCGCGGGCACGGCGATCCCGGGCGCCGCCTAGAACGCGACCTTCACGGCGTCGCGCTCGGCCGGTGCCTGGACCTCGAAGAGCTGGGCCGGCGCGAACCCGCCGGCGACCAGCATGCCGGGGAAGGTCTCGCGCGCGTTGTTGTAGGTCATCACCGCGTCGTTGTAGGCCTGGCGCGAGAACCCGATCCGGTTCTCGGTGGAGGAGAGCTCCTCCATGAGCTGCGACATCGTCTGGTTCGCCTTGAGGTCCGGGTAGGCCTCGGCGAGCGCCAGGAACCGCGTGACGTAGCCGGCCAGCGCGCCCTCCGCCGCGGAGAGCCCCTGCATCGCCGCGGCGTCGCCCGGGTTCGCCGCCGCCGCCCTCGCCGCCACCTGCGCGCTGTTCCGCGCGGCGATGACGGCCTCGAGCGTGCCGCGCTCGTGCTTCAGGTAGCCCTTCGCGGTCTCGACCAGGTTCGGGATGAGGTCGTAGCGGCGCTTGAGCTGGACGTCGATCTGCGAGTACGCGTTCTTGTACGCGTTCCGCTTGGTGACGAGGCCGTTGTAGAGGGACATCCAGGCGAGCCCCACCAGCACGGCGAGGCCGACGAGGACGACGAGCGCGAGCATGGCCACCTCCTCTGGCGCGCCGGCGGGCGCGCCCGGGAGGGATCATGGCACATCCCGGGCGGTACCCAAACGGTCTCCGCGTCGCGGGGCCGGGTGTGGCATACGGTCCGGAAACTTCACCCGGAGGAACACATGCGCACCGTCCTCGCCGCCCTGGCGATCGCCTTCGCGATGCCCGCCCTCGCGGCCGGCAAGTTCACCCTCAAGAGCACCGACGTGAAGCCCGGCGGCACCCTCCCCGACGCCCAGGTCTTCAACGGGATGGGCTGCACCGGCGGCAACGTCTCGCCCGAGCTCTCGTGGCAGGACCCGCCGGCGGGGGCGAAGAGCTTCGTCGTCACCGTGTACGATCCCGACGCGCCGACCGGCTCGGGCTGGTGGCACTGGGTGGTCTACGACATCCCGGGGAGCGCGAAGGAGCTCCCGCAGGGCGCCGGCAGCGGCAAGGGCGCGCTGCCCGAGGGCGCGAAGCAGGCCCGCACCGACTTCGGCCAGGCGGGCTTCGGCGGCGCCTGCCCGCCCCCGGGTGCCAAGCCGCACCGGTACGTCTTCACGGTCTACGCGCTCAAGGTCCCGACGCTCGAGGTCCCCGCCGACGCGTCGCCCGCGCTCATCGGCTTCATGACCAAGGCGAACTCCCTCGGGAGCGCGACCTTCACCGCGAAATACGGCCGGAAGAAGTAGCGCCGCGACGGCGCGGCACCGTGACGCGCGCCCGCCTCCGGCGGGCGCGTCCATGATCGCCCTCGGGCCCGGTGGTCGCGCCGCCGACGTGAAGCGCGCCGCCGCCGCGCTCGCGGCGAAGGGTCGCGACGCCTCCGGGGTGGCGCTCGAGCCCTTCGCCGAGGGACGGGCGGTCCAGGTGCTGCACGTCGGGCCCTACGCCGACGAGCCGGCGACGCTCGCGCGGCTCGAGGCGTTCGCGAGCGACGAGGGGTTCGCCTTCACCGGGCCGCACCACGAGATTTACCTGTCCGACCCGCGCCGGACCGCACCCGCGAAGCTGAGGACGATCCTGCGCCATGCCGTCCGGCGGAAAGGGACGCGGCGGGCGTCGCGCGCCGCCTGAGATACCGGCTCGCTTCACTGTCAGTTCGTGTCCCGATCGGGACGAATCGTGGACCGGAGAACTCCTTTACTCGGCGTCGCCGTCATGACGCGGCGCGTTCACCGTGAGAGGACCCATCGGGAATCGGGGCTCCCCCTCCCTTCGGACGAACGCGAGGAGTAGCGTGGGCCGACCATCCTGGAGGTTGCCCGCATGGCCTTCACCCGGCGTCAATTCATCCAGCTGTCGGCAGGAGGGATCGGGGCGACGAGCCTCGCGGCGCTCGGGTTCGCGCCGGATCGCGTCCTCGCCGACGCGCGCACCTTCAAGCTCTCGCGCACGAGCGAGACCCGCAACACCTGCCCGTACTGCTCCGTCGGCTGCGGCGTCATCCTCTACACCCTGGGCGACCGGGCGAAGAACGCGAAGCCGGAGATCATCCACGTCGAGGGCGATCCGGACCATCCGGTGAACCGCGGCACGCTCTGCCCGAAGGGCGCCGCGCCTCCTCGACTTCGTCCACAGCCCGAACCGGCTCAAGTTCCCCGAGTACCGCGCCCCGGGCTCGACGAAGTGGGAGCGCGTCACCTGGGACTGGGCGCTCGACCGGATCGCCCGGCTCATGAAGGAGGACCGCGACCAGAACTTCGTCGCGAAGAACGCCGCGGGCGTCACGGTGAACCGCTGGCAGACGGCGGGCTTCCTGGCGGCGTAGCGCCTCGTCGAACGAGACGGGCTACATCACCGGCAAGGTGATCCGCGCCCTCGGGAGGCGTCGCGATCGACAACCAGGCCCGGGTCTGACACGGCCCCACGGTGGCCGGTCTGGCCCCCACGTTCGGCCGCGGCGCGATGACGAACCACTGGGTCGACATCAAGAACGCCGACGTCGTCATGGTGATGGGCGGGAACCCCGCCGAGGCGCACCCCTGCGGCTTCAAGTGGGTCGTCGAGGCGAAGGCCAACAACAAGGCGAAGCTCATCGTGGTCGACCCGCGCTTCACCCGGACCGCCGCGGTCGCCGACGTCTACGCGCAGATCCGGCCCGGCACCGACATCGCGTTCCTGGGCGGCGTGATCCGCTACCTCCTCGAGAAGGACAAGATCCAGCACGAGTACGTCGACGCGTACACGAACGCCTCCTTCCTCGTGAAGCGAGGGACTACGGGTTCGAGGACGGCCTCTTCTCCGGCTACGACGACGCGAAGAAGCACCTACGACAAGCTCGACCTGGAGCTACGAGCTCGACAAGGACGGCTTCGCGAAGGTCGACCCGACCCTGCAGGATCCGCGCTGCGTGTTCCAGCTGATGAAGAAGCACTACGCGCGCTACACGCCGAAGATGGTCAGCGGACGTCACCGGCGTCCCCGGAGGACAGTTCCTGAAGATCTGCGAGACGATCGCGACCACCGCGGCGCCCGACCGGACCATGACGCAGCCTCTACGCGCTCGGCTGGACGCAGCACACCACCGGCGCGCAGAACATCCGCACCATGGCCATGATCCAGCTCCTGCTCGGGAACATGGGCATGGCGGGCGGCGGCGTGAACGCGCTGCGCGGCCACTCCAACATCCAGGGGCTCACCGACCTCGGCCTGCTGTCCGACCTGCTCCCCGGCTACCTCACGCTGCCGACGGGAGGACGAGCCCGAGTACCAAGGCCTACCTCGAGAAGCGCACCCCGAAGCCGCTGCGGCCGGGGCAGATGAACTACCTGTCAGAACTACCCCAAGTTCCACGTCTCGCTCATGAAGGCCTGGTACGGCAAGGCGGCGACGAAGGAGAACGACTGGGCGTACGACTGGCTGCCGAAGCTCGACAAGCTCTACGACATCCTCGCGGTCGTTCGAGCTCATGTCGCCAGGGGAAGCTCAACGGCTACGTCTGCCAGGGCTTCAACCCCCTCGCGCTCCGTCCCCGCACAAGGACGAAGGTCATCGAGGCGGCTCTCGAAGCTGAAGTTCCTCGTCACCATCGACCCGCTCGCCACCGAGACCTCGAAGTTCTGGCAGAACTACGGCGAGTTCAACGACGTCGACCCGTCGCAAGATCCAGACCGAGGTCTTCCGCCTCCCGTCCGTCCTGCTTCGCCGAGGAGGACGGCTCGCTCGTCAACTCCGGCCGCATGGCTGCAGTGGCACTGGAAGGGCGCCGAGCCGCCGGGCGAGGCGAAGCGGGACCCGGAGATCATCGCGCGAGCTCTTCACGCGGCTGCGCGCGCTCTACCAGAAGGAGGGCGGCGCGTTCCCCGACCCGATCCTGAACCTGACCTGGGACTACCGGATCGCCGACGGCGCCGTCGCCGGACGAGCTCGCCCGCGAGTACAACGGGCAGCGCCCTCGCCGACGTCGCCGACCCGAAGGACCCGACGAAGACCCTCGCGCAAGGAGGGCGAGCAGCTCGCCCGGCTTCGCCGTCCTGCAGCGACGACGGCACCACCGCCTGCGGCTGCTGGATCTTCTGCGGCGCCTGGACGCAGGCGGGCAACATGATGGCCCGGCGCGACACCTCCGACCCGAGCGGCCTCGGCGTCTACCCGGGCTGGGGCTTCTCGTGGCCGGCCAACCGCCGCATCCTCTACAACCGCGCCTCCTGCGATCCGGCCGGGAAGCCCTGGGATCCGAAGCGGAAGGTCATCGCCTGGAACGGGACGAAGTGGGCCGGGAACGACGTCCCCGACATGCGCGCTCGACGCGACGCCCGAGGAGGACGTCGGGCCGTTCATCATGAACGCGCGAGGGCGTGGCGCGGCTCTTCGGCGTCGACCGGATGGCCGGACGGCCCGTTCCCCGAGCACTACGAGCCGTTCGAGTCGCCGCTCGCGACGAACGCCTTCCACGCCGAAGGTCGCTCGAACCCCGCCGGCGCCGCGATGTTCAAGCGGCGACCGGGAGGCGCTCGGCACGGCGAAGGAGTTCCCCTACGTCGCCACGACCTACCGGCTCACCGAGCACTTCCACTTCTGGACGAAGCACGCCCGCGCCCTGCGCGGTGCTCCAGCCCGAGCAGTTCGTCGAGCTCGGCGAGGCGCTGGCGAAGGAGAAGGGGATCCGGAACGGCGACCAGGTGGTGGTCCGCTCGAAGCGCGGGAAGATCGTGGCGAAGGCGGTCGTCACGAAGCGGATCAAGCCGCTCACCATCGAGGGCAAGGAGGTCCACACCGTCGGCATCCCGATCCACTGGGGGTTCGACGGGCTCGCGAAGCCCGGCTACCTCGCCAACACGCTCACGCCGTTCGTCGGCGACGCCAACATCCAGACGCCCGGAGTTCAAGGCGTTCCTGGTGAACGTCGAGAAGGCTCGGCGGGCGTGGCCTAGGAAAGGAGGCGACCATGGCGCTCCAGTCGCTCGACATCGACCCGGCGCTCCGCCACCACCACGTCCCCGCCCGGCGTGCGGCGAGACGCTCGAGGTCGCGAAGCTCATCGACGTCTCGAAGTGCATCGGCTGCAAGGCCTGCCAGGTGGCCTGCATGGAGTGGAACGACGTCCGCGACGAGGTCGGCATGAACGTCGGGGTCGTACGACAACCCCGCCGACCTCACCGACCGCTCCTGGACGGTGATGCGCTTCTACGAGGAGGAGCTGCCGCAGCGCGGGCTGCAGTGGCTCATCGTGAAGGACGGGTGCCTGCACTGCGCGGATCCCGGGCTGCCTGCGGGCCTGCCCGGCGCCCGGCGCCATCGTGCAGTACGCGAACGGCATCGTGGACTTCCAGCAGGAGAACTGCATCGGCTGCGGCTACTGCCTGACCGGCTGCCCGTTCAACATCCCGCGCTTCTCGGAGAAGGACAACAAGGCCTACAAGTGCACGCTCTGCTCGGACCGGGTCGCGGTGGGGCTCGAGCCGGCCTGCATCAAGACCTGCCCGACCCAGGCCCTCACCTTCGGCTCGAAGGCGGACATGAAGGACCTCGCCGACGAGCGGCTCGCGCGAGCTGCAAGGAGCGCGGCTTCGAGCAAGGCGCGGTCTACGACCCGGCGGGCGTGGGCGGGACGCACGTGATGTACGTGCTCCCCCACGGCGACCCGGGCCTGTACCGGCTGCCGCGCGAAGGCCGAGGTCTCGCCGCTCGTCGCGCTCTGGCGCGAGCGGGCGTCGCGAAGACGCCTCGGCGTCGTCACGATGCTCGCCGTCGTGGTGGCCGGCATCTTCCACTACATGAAGGTCGGCCCGCTCGAGGTGGACGAGCGGCGACGACGGGAGGCCCACGCCATGAGACCGACTGCGAGACGCATCGCCGGCACGAGCCCGGCCTCATCCCGCGCTACACCCACGGCGAGCGGCTCACCCACTGGGCCGTCGCGGTCGCCTACGTCGCGCTGTTCCTGTCCGGGCTCGCGATGTTCCACCCGTTCTTCTACTGGACGAGCGCGCTCTTCGGCGGCGGGCGCGCTCATGCGGATCATCCACCCGTTCCTCGGCGCGGCGTTCGGGGTCCTCTTCTACGCCTACGCGCTGCGGCTCACGCACGACAACCGTGCTCACCGCGAGCGACAGGCGCTGGCTCGCCGACATGTTCGCGTACATGAACAAGCAGGGCGAGGCCGAGCCGGTGGAGGGCAAGTACAACGCCGGCCAGAAGCTCATGTACTGGTCGATGATCGTCGTCATCGCCGTGCTGTTCGTGACCGGGATCCTGATGTGGCGCCCGTACTTCGCGCCCGGCGTGCCCGTCACCGCCCGCCGGCTCGCGGGCGTGCTCCACGCCGTCATGGCCTTCGTCATGTTCGTCGGCATCGGCGTGCACGTGTACGCGGCCTACTGGACCAAGGGCTCGATCCGCGCGATGACGCGCGGCACGGTCTCGCGGGCCTGGGCCAGGTTCCACCACCCGGGCTGGTACGCGAAGATGGCCGGCAAGGACGGTCGGTGAACGGGTCCCCTCCCCGGCCTCGGGCGGCGCGCCTCCGCTGCGCCTGCCCGAGCCGGGGCGCCTCTTCGAGACGCGGTCGGAGCGGTTCGCGGCGCTGGCGGCGGGCCACGCCGCGCCGGGGTGGCTCGTCCTGCTCTCCCGCGTCGCGGCCGGGCAGGCGCGAGCGGTCCGCGAGATCGACCCGCCGCCGCCCGCGGTCCGCCCGGGCCGGCCCCTCGCCTACGCCGAGCTGCCGCGGGACGCGCGCGTGGCGCTCCATGCTGACCCGCGTCCTCGAGGCGACGCGAGGACCCGGGCTCCCCGCCCCGACCGAGGGCGCGCTGCACCTCCTCGCCCGCGCCGGCCCGGAGGAGCTCGAGGGGCTCGCGGGGGCGGTCCTCTCCGGCGCGGTCCCGGTCGACCGGCTCGCCTGCGCCCCCTTCGTCGGCGCCGCGCTGCAGGCCTGGCTCGCCGCCCTCGCCGCGCGCGTCGATCCGTCCTCGGCGGCGGCGGCGCCGGACGGCGCCTGCCCGGTCTGCGGCGGGCCGCCGGTCGCCGCCCGGGTGCGCGCCGTCAATCGGCTCCGGGACGTCGTCTGCGGCGTGTGCGGGAGCGAGTGGAACGTCCCGCGCGTGCGCTGCGTCTCGTGCGAGACGAGCGCCGGGCCGGAGTACTTCGAGGTGGAGGCGGAGCCGGGCGCGAAGGTCGAGGCCTGCCCGACCTGCCGGAGCTACCTCAAGCTCTTCGACGAGGAGCGGCGCCCCGGCGCCGAGCCGGCCGCCGACGACGCTGCGACCCTCGCCCTCGACCTCCTCCTCGCGGAGGAGGGGTTCCACCGCGCCGGGCCGAACCTCTACGTCGGCGCGGGGGTCGCGGGGGCGGAGGGCTGAGGCGCGGGGCCGTTCAGCCGGTCCAGGCAATCGTGACCTGCCCGACCTCGTGGACCCGCTTCTCCCCCGGCGGGTTCGGCGCGAGCTCGCTCGTCCGCCAGAGCTGACCGGCGCCGAGCTCGAGGTGGCCGAGGCGGAGGACCGCGCCGACGTCGAGGTCGCCCACCCAGGGCTGGACCTCGACGAGCGAGGTGACGCCGTACCGGAGCGGGCCCTCGATGAACGCATTGTGGAGGACGTAGCGGCCGTCGGCCCGGGCGAACCCGTAGAGCTCGAAGCCGGACGACCTGCGCGCGCGGGTCACCGGCCCGGGCACGAGGCCCGCACGCACCTCGAGCCCGAGTCCCACCGCGTCGAGGATCGACCCGGCGTCGAGCCGCGCCCGGGGCGAGAGCCTGATCCCCAGCACCGACCCGGTCCGGGTCGTCGCGCTTCCCAGGCCGACGCTCGCCTGGACGAGGTCGAACTGGTGATGGAAGGAGGTGTCGACGGTCGGCTGCGTGGCGAGCTGGTACACCGACCAGCCGGCGGGGGCGGGGGGCGACGTCGCGCTCCCGGACCACTGGCGCAGCGCCGCGTGGAACCTCGTCTGGACGTCGGCCGCCCCGGACTCCGGGCCGGTGACGCCCAGGGCCAGCTCGACCTCGGTCACGTGGTTGCCGCGACCGGCGGCGTCGGCGCCGAGCCGGAGCGACCACGGGGCGGCGCCCTCGGTGCGCAGGAGGAACGCGGCGTAGAGCCACCCCGCGTAGGGGCGGTCGTGGCGGAGCACCGAGAGGTCCGTCGTCCTCAAATCGGAGGGCGTGTAGATGTTCTGGCCCACCGCGAACCCGATCTCCGCGCCGTGATCGGCGCCCGGCTGGAGCCCCCACCGCGCGGAGACGCGGAGGCCCTGCGTGTAGAGCTCGTCGCTCGGGTGGGGGCCGGCCCGGAGGCCGTCGTTCTCCTCCTCGATCGCGAACCGCACACGCCGCGAGAGCGGGAGCGGGGACGGCTCGCTCGGGAGCGCCGGCGGCCGGGTCGGGGCCGCGGTGGTGGGCATCGCGAGCGCCGGGTGGATGGCGAGCATCGCGGCGCGCCGCGGCGGCGCGACCGTGAGGTCGGACGCCGGTTGAATGGCCGCGGCCCGGGCGGGGGCCGGCGGGAGCCCGGCCGCGGGCGTGGGCACCGACGACGCGACGAGCGGGGCCGGCGCCGCGGGCACCACGCAGGCGCCGCGCGCGTTCGACCAGAGCTTCTGGACCGGCCAGCTCGCCCCGTCGGTCCCGGTGACCAACCCGACGTCGCCGACGCAGAGGTCGCCAATCTCGCCGTTCAGCGGGTCGTACCAGGCGAGGGGCGGCCCCGCGGCGCTCGCCGCGGACACGTCGGGATCGGTGACCGCCTCGGCGAGCTCGTGCGAGACCACCGCACCAGCGTTCGCGAACGGCTCGCCGTCGCCGCAGGATCGCTCGCACCCCGAGCCGGGGGAGAGGTCGGGCATGACCGCGTACGGGAGGGTCCGCCCCTGCCACGGGAACGCGCCGTGGTAGGCGCAGAAGGTCCGGCAGCTCCGGTCGCTGCCGAGCGTGATCGACTTCCCGGCCGGGAAGTAGACGACGTACAGGGTCTCGGCATTCCCCGCCGCGTCGAGCCGCGGCGGCGGGAGGACCCCCTTCGCGAGCTGCTCCGCGAGCTCCGCCGCGATGGCCGGGTCGTCGACGACGTCGGAGGAGGAGGCGGGCGCGATCTGCGAGATCCCGCGGAAGGTCCCCGGCCCGATGTGCTGGCCCGTGCCGGGGACTCCGCCCCAGGTCGGCCCGGTCGTGTCGTACTCCGCGAGCCCCGCCACGTACCCGCTCCCCGCCACCGCCGCGAGGAGGTCGGGGAGGGACGGCGAGCCGAGGCCGGTGACGTACGGGGCGTAATGGCCGTCACCCCACAGGACCATCACGACCTCGACGCGCGAGAGGACCCGTCCGCCGAAGTAGAGGAGGTGCGCCCCGGGCGCGGCCGCCCGCTCGGGCCGGAAAATCGGATCGGGGCGGTGCTCTCCGCGCGCGGGGTCGGCGCCGGCGCGCGCGGGGTGCGCGGCGAGCCCGAGCGCGACGGCGAGGGCCACGGCGGGGGGGAGCGCGGGGCGGCGCGGCATGTCGGACCTCCTGCGCGTCGAGCGCGGCAGGAGCTCCGGGCCCGATCGGCGTGCGGCAGACGCGCGCACGCCCGGCACCCTGCACATCGAGCGCACGGAGGGGACGTGCCCGGGCGGAACCGGGACCCTCCCTCGCCCCCGCGAAGCGGGGAGAGGGCCGAGGGCCGTGCCCGAGCGGAACCGAGACCCTCCCTCGCCCCCGCGAAGCGGAGAGGGCCGTGCCCGAGACCCTCCCTCGCCCCCGCGAAGCGGGGGAGAAGGCCGGGGAGAGGGGGCAGTGCACTGCTAGAGGAACAGGTCCGGCGCGAGCTCCTCGCCCGGGGCCACCGCGTAGCGGCCGAGGTCGGTGACGCCCTCCTCCCGGAGCACGTCCTCGTCGAGGAAGAAGTTGCCGGTGCAGCTCCGGGCGTCGCGGCGGAGGATCGCCAGGGCGGCGTCGGCGACAATCTCCGGGGTCCGGCCGTGGCGCGCCAGCTCGTCGCCGCCGAGGAGGTTGAGCGCCGCGGTGGCGATGATGGTCCGCGGCCAGAGCGCGTTCACGGCGATGCCGCGGTCGCGCAGCTCCTCCGCCATCCCGAGCACGCACATGGACATGCCGTACTTCGCCATCGTGTAGGCGAGGTGCGGGGCGAACCAGCGCGCCTTCATGGTCAGCGGCGGGGCGAGGTTCAGCACGTGCGGGTTCGCGCTCCGCGCGAGGTGCGGGATGCACGCCTGCGAGCAGGCGAAGGTGCCGCGGGCGTTCACCTCGTGCATGAGGTCCCAGCGCTTCATCGGGGTGTCGACGGTGCCGGCGAGGAAGATCGCGCTCGCGTTGTTCACGAGGACGTCGATCCCACCGAAGGAGGCGACCGCCGCCGCCACCGCGGCGGCGATGTCGGCCTCGTCGCGGACGTCGCAGCGGACCGCGAGGGCCCGGCCCCCGGCCGCCTCGATCTCCCGGGCGGCGTCCTGGATCGTGCCGGGCAGCTTCGGGTTCGGCGCGTCGGACTTCGCCGCGACGACGACGTTCGCGCCCTCGCGGGCGGCGGCGATCCCGATCGCCTTGCCGATCCCGCGGCTCGCGCCGGTGATGAAGACGGTCTTTCCGTGAAGAGAGGGCATCGCGCCTCCTGGACTTGGTCTTGGACCTGGACCTGGACCTGGACCTCGACCTCGACCTCGACGACCTCGACCTGGACCTGGACCTGCGACCTCGACCTCGACCTCGACCTCGACCTCGACTTCGACCTCGACCCTGCCGGTGGACGAGGTCTAGGACGAGGACCAGGACGAGGTCGAGGACCAGGACGAGGTCCACGACCACGCCACGACCACGTCCAGGTCCACGTGCGCGCGACCATTGACCGCGATCGGGTGCGATATCGGATCACACGCCCTCGATCCGCAGCCTTGCGCGCCGGATCGCTGAACACCCTGTCAGTCTCATGAAAGCAGCGCATGGGCGGCCCGTTGACTTCCCCCGCCGATCTCCGTAGATCCGACCCTGTCAGTGGGAAAAAGTGGCAAGTTGCGGATCTGAGCGGCAAGATCGGCCAGCCCGTGTTCTTCGGAACCTTCAACCACGCGATCGACGCGAAGGGGCGCACGAGCCTCCCGGTCAAGTTCCGCGAGGCGCTCGCCGCCGCGGGCGAGCCGCGGATCGTCCTCATGCAGTACCCGCACTGGCGCGCCATCGCGACGCTGCCGCAGTCGGTCTGGAACGCGCTCGTGAAGAAGGTGATGGCCGCCTCGCCCCTCGACGCGCGCTTCCAGCGGAACGTGCTGCGCTTCGTCTCGACCGCGCACGAGGTCGACCTCGACGTCCACGGCCGCGTCCTCGTCCCGCCGGCGCTGCGCGGGTGGGCCGGCCTGCAGCGCGAGGTGGTCTGGGTCGGGATGGGCGCCACGATCCAGCTGTTCGACAAGGCGGCGTACGCGGAGCAGATGGGGACCGAGCTCCCCGCGAGCGAGACCCTCGATCTCTTCGAAGTCGGGAAGGCGTGAGCGAGTTCATCCATGAGTCCGTGCTGGCGAGAGAGGTGGTGGAGGCGCTTCGCCCGGAACCGGGCAAGCTCCTGCTCGACGGCACGCTCGGCGGCGGCGGCCACTCCCTCCTCCTCCTCGAGCGGGGGGCGTCGGTGATCGGCGTCGACAAGGACCCCCGCGCCCTCGCCGCGGCCCGCGCAAGGCTCGCCCGCTTCGGCGAGGCGTTCCGCGCCGTGCGCGCCGACTTCCGCGACGCGAAGGCGGTGCTCGAGTCCCTCGGCCTGTCCGCGGTCGACGGCGCGCTCGTCGACCTCGGCGTCTCCTCGCCCCAGCTCGACCTGGCGGAGCGCGGCTTCTCCTTCTCCCGCCCCGGCCCCCTCGACATGCGGATGGGCGACGAGGGCGAGCCGCTCCGCGAGCTCCTGCGCCGGATCGACGAGCGCGAGCTCGCCCGCATCCTGAAGGAGTACGGCGAGGAGCCCTTCGCGCGCCCCATCGCGCGGGCCGTGAAGCGCGCCGTGGACGGGGGCGAGCCCCTCGACACCGCCGGGCTCGCCGCGCTCGTCGCCGGCGCCATCCCGCGCAAGGCCTGGCCCCGCAGGATCCACCCCGCCACCCGGACCTTCCAGGCGCTCCGGATCGCGGTGAACGACGAGCTCGGCGCCCTCGCCCAGTGGCTCGAGGCGCTCCCGGCGGTCCTCGGGCCGGGCGGCCGCGCCGCGGCGATCTCCTTCCACTCCCTCGAGGACCGGATGGTGAAGGAGAAGTTCCGGGCCCTCACCCAGGGCTGCACCTGCCCGCCGGACCTCCCGGTCTGCGCCTGCGGCGCGAAGGCCGCCTTCGCCCCGGTGACGAAGAAGGCGATCATCGCCGGTGACGCCGAGGTCGCGGCCAACCCGAGGGCGCGCAGCGCCAAGCTCCGCGTCGTGGAGAAGCTGCGATGAGCGCGCTCCGCCTCGAAGGCTCGACCGGGCGCCTCGTCCGCATGGCGGCGCTCCTCCTCCTCTTCACCGCGATCGGCGTGTTCCACGTCTGGTCGCGGACGCGCGTCGTCGCCGTCGGGTACGCCCTCGGCGAGCTGCAGCGCGATCACGTGGCACTCACGGCCGAGCACGATCGGCTCCGCATCGAGGTCGAGACCCTGCGGTCTCCCGCGGTGCTGGAGCGCGTCGCTCGGACGAGGCTGGGCATGGCTCCGCCGGCGCCGGGCACGGTGTCGGCGGCGGGCCCGCGATTCGCCGAGGCGGGCGAGGGCGGGCAGGGCGTGGACGGGGCAAAACATCATCCCGGCCCGGCGGAGCCATCCCGTTCCCAGGCGAGGCGCGCCCCCGCGGCGACGTCCGCCCCGGTGCTCCTGGCGCGCCGTGCGCCGCCGGGGAGATGAGCCGGATGCGCCCGGGGCCGGATCCGCGCTCCATCCGCTGGATCGCCGTCCGCATCGGGATGCTCGCGGCCCTGCTCGCGCTGGGCTTCGGCGCCGTCGCCTTCCGGGTCTTCCAGCTCCAGGTCCTGCGCCGCGACGCGCTCGTCGACGACATGGTCGAGCAGTACCGGCGCCAGCTCGTCCTGAAGCCGCGCCGCGGCCCCATCACCGACCGCGCCGGCGTGATCCTCGCCGGCAGCGCCGACGCGCGCTCGGTCTACGTGGACCCCGCCATCCTGCGCAAGGAGGATGCCCGGGGCGCCCTGCTCGCCAAGGTCGCCCGGTCCCTCGGCCTCGACCCCGCCGCGGTCCGCAAGAAGCTCGCGAAGGGCTCGCGCTTCGTGTTCCTCGCCCGGCGCGTCTCCCCCGCCGAGGCGGACGCGGTCGAGCGGATCGTGAAGGACCAGAAGCTCCGCGGGGTGGCCGTCGTCGCGGAGACGCGCCGCTATTACCCGAGGGTCGAGCTCGCGAGCCAGCTCCTCGGCGTGGTCGGCGACGACGGGACCGGCCTCGAGGGCGTCGAGCTCGCCGCGGACGACCTCCTCGCCGGTTCGCCCGCGAAGGTCCCCTCGCTGCGTGACGGGGCCGGGCGCACCGTGCTCGCCGGCGATCCCTCCGCCGGGCGCGAGCGCGAGGGCGCCCGGGTGGAGCTGACCATCGATCAGGGGCTCCAGCTCGCCACCGAGCGCGCCCTCGCCCGGGCCTGCCTCGGCGCGCGCGCCGCGGGCGGCATGGCGGTCGCCCTCGACCCGCGCACCGGCGAGATCCTGGCGATGGCGAGCTGGCCCCCGCACAACCCGAACGCGCCCCGGAAGGCGAGCGAGCTGCGGAACCGGGCGGTCGCGGACGCCTTCGAGCCCGGCTCGACGATGAAGACCTTCTCCATCGCGGGCGCCCTCGACCGGCGCGCGGTGACGCCCCTCGACCCCATCGACTGCGGGAACGGCACGCTCGCCATCGGCGCCCACGTGATCCACGACCACGAGGCCATGGGCTGGGTCGGGCCGTCGCGGATCCTCGCCGCCTCCTCCAACGTCGGCGCCGCGAAGATCGCCGCCCGGCTCGGCAAGGAGCGGCTCCACGACGTCTACGTCGGCTTCGGCTTCGGGGAGCGGCCCGGGAGCGGGCTCCCCGGCGAGACGAAGGGCTCGCTCCCCTTCCCCCGCGCGGACGTCACCCTCGCGACGCAGGCCTTCGGCCAGGGGCTCAGCGCGAGCCCGCTCCAGATCACCGCGGCGATGGCCGCCATCGCGAACGGCGGGACGCTCCTGCGTCCGCACGTCGTGCCGCCGGGTGATCGACCCGGCCACGGGCGAGGTGCTCGACGAGCCGACCCCGGAGGTCGTGCGCCGGGCCGTCTCCCCGGAGACGGCCGCGACCATCTCCCGGTGGCTCGTCGGGGTGGTGGAGGATCCGAAGGGCACCGGCAAGCGTGCGCGCCTCGACGGCTGGCGGGTCGCCGGCAAGACGGGGACCGCGCAGAAGGCGGACCCCGTGACGGGCGGCTACTCGGCGGACCGCCGGTTCAGCTCCTTCGTCGGCTTCGCCCCGGCGGAGTCGCCGCGGGTGGTGGTCGGCATCTACGTGGACGAGCCCAAGGGAGAGATCTTCGGCGGCGAGGTCGCGGCCCCGGCCTTTCGCGAGGTCGTCGAGTACGCGATGAAGATGCTCGGGGTGCCTCCCACCGGGACGGCGGTCGCGGCGGCAGCCTCCCCGGTCACTCCCCCGGCGCAAGCGGACGAGCCGGAGGAGGACGACCCTCCGCCCGTGGAGGCCGCGGACCGGCGCACGGCCCGGCTCCCCGGCGGCGGGGTCGCCGTCCCACCGCTCGCGGGGCTCCCCGCGAGGGCCGCGATCCGGCGGCTGGAGGACTTCGACCTCGCGGCCGAGCTCGCGGGGTCCGGGCGGGTGGTCTCCCAGACCCCGCCCGCCGGCAGGGTGGTGGGGCGCGGGACGCGCGTTCGGATGACGCTCGCGCCTGCCGGCTGAGGGTAGGATGCCCGCGTGTCAGGACGGACGCGCGGGCATGCAACCGGGCGAGACGCCGAAGAAAACCGAGCGGGCGTCGGTTTGCATGGAGCCGTTCTCGAATGAAGCTTTCCGCCATCATCCAGGGCACCGGCGCCCGCGGCGATCTGGGCGGCGACCCCGATATCGCCCGCGTCACCGGCGACTCGCGCGAGGTCGTCCCCGGCGCGGTGTTCTTCGCGCTCCCCGGCACCGTCCGCGACGGCCACGACTTCGTGCCGGAGGCGGTCCGGCGCGGCGCCGTCGCCATCGTCGCGGAGCGCGCCGTCGCCAGCGCGCCGGCGGCGCTCCTCCTCGCGCCCTCCTCGCGCCACGCGATGGCCGTCGCCGCCGCGAACTTCCACGGCCGCCCCGGCGACGCGCTCCTCCTCGCGGGGGTCACCGGGACGAACGGCAAGACCACCGTGGCCTGGCTCGTCGACGCCTGCGCCCGCGCCGCCGGGGTCCCCGCCGCCATGTTCGGGACGGTCGTCGACCGCTGGCCCGGCGTCGAGCGGCCGGCGAGCTTCACCACCCCGGAGTCCACGGCGGTGCAGGCGCTCCTCGCCGAGGCCCGCGCCGCGGGCGCGCGCGCCGCCGTGCTCGAGGTCTCCTCCCACGCCCTCGCCCAGGAGCGCGTCTCCGGAATGCGCTTCCGGGTCGCCGCGTTCACGAACCTCACCCGCGACCACCTCGACTACCACGGCGACATGGAGCGGTACTTCGCGGCGAAGCGCCGGCTGTTCCTCGAGCACCTCGCCCCCGACGGCACGGCGGTGGTGAACGTGCGCGACCCGTGGGGCGCGCGCCTCGCCGACCAGCTCGGGCCCGGGCGGCGCCTGTGGCGCCACGGCGGCCGGACCGGCGACGAGCTGCGCGTCGAGGAGGTCGTGGCGGGTCTCTCCGGGATCGCCGCGACGGTCCAGACGCCGGTCGGCCCCGTCGCGTTCCGCTCGCCCCTCGTCGGCGCCCACAACCTCGAGAACCTCCTCTGCGCCGCGGGGGTCGCCCTCGCCCTGGGCCTCCCCCCCGCAGCGGTGGCGCGCGGCCTCTCCGAGTCGCGGGGCGCCCCGGGCCGGCTCGAGCGGTTCGCCGCGCGCGGGATCTCGGTGTTCGTGGACTACGCCCACACCGACGACGCCCTCGCCCACGTCCTCGAGGCGCTGCGCGCCCTCGGGCCCCGCCGGCTCCTCTGCGTCTTCGGGTGCGGCGGCGATCGGGATCGCGGCAAGCGCCCGCTCATGGGCGAGGCGGCGGGGCGGGGGGCGGACGTCGTGATCGTCACGAGCGACAACCCGCGGTCCGAGGACCCGCTCGCCATCATCGGCGAGATCCTGCCCGGCCTCGAGCGCGCCGGGCAGCGGCGCCTCTCCGCGACCCAGCTGTGCCTCGACGGCAGCGGGTACGCCGTCGAGCCCGACCGCCGCTCCGCCATCGCCCTCGCCGTGGCCGCCGCCCGCGAGGGGGACGCGGTGCTCGTCGCCGGCAAGGGGCACGAGGCGACGCAGGTGATCGGCCGGGAGTCGATCCCCTTCTCGGACCGGGAAGAGGCCCGGAAGGCGCTCGGGCTCGCATGACCGCTCCCCGCTTCACCGCCGACGAGCTCGCCCGCGGCCACCGGGGGGCGCTGGATCGGGACGCCGCCCCCGACGTTGATCGGCGTCTCGACCGACACCCGCACCCTCTCCCCCGGCGCGCTCTTCGTCGCGCTCCGCGGCGACCGGTTCGACGCCCACGACTTCCTCGCCGAGGCGGCGGCCCGGGGCGCCGCGGCGGCGCTCGTCGCCGAGGCCCGCGCCGGGGACCCGTGCTCGCTCCCGCGCCTCGCCGTCCCCGATCCGCTCGCCGCCCTCGGCGCCGTCGCGCACCTGCACCGGCTCCGCTTCGCGATCCCGGTGGTCGGCGTCACCGGCTCGAACGGGAAGACCACCACCCGCGAGATGATCGCGGCGATCCTCGCCACCCGCGGCCCGATCCTGAAGACGGAGGGCAACCTCAACAACGAGGTGGGCGTCCCGCTCACGCTCTTCGGCCTCGACGAGGGGCACCAGGC
Source organism: uncultured delta proteobacterium (assembly GCA_963739565.1). Lineage (GTDB taxonomy): Bacteria > Myxococcota > Myxococcia > Myxococcales > Anaeromyxobacteraceae > Anaeromyxobacter. Next base: position 70,554 of record CAVUBF010000007.1, read on the forward strand.
CGCGGTCATCGAGCTGGGGATGAGCCACCCCGGCGAGATCGCTCGCCTCGCCGCCATCGCGCTCCCGCAGGTCGGGATCGTGACGCTCGCCGCCCCCGCCCACCTCGAGGGGCTCGGGACGGTGGACGCCGTCGCCGACGCGAAGGCGGAGCTGTACCGGGGGCTCCCCGAGGGCGGCATCGCCATCGCGAACGCCGACGACGCGCGCATGCTGAAGCGCGCGCAGGCCTCGGGCCGGCGGATGATCACCTTCTCCGCGGCGAAGGGGCGGCGCGGCGACGTCGTCGTCCTCGAGGTCGTCTCGCAGGGGGAGGACGGGCTGCGGTTCGTGCTCGGCATCGGCAACCGCGAGGTGGCGGTGCACATCCCCGGCCTCGTCGGCGGGCACAACGCGGCCAACGCCGCGGCCGCCGCGGCGGCGGCCATCGCCCTCGGCTGCACCGACCGGGAGATCGTCCGCGGCCTCGCCGCGGTGCGGCCGGTGGGGCGGCGGCTGCGCCTCGAGACCCTCCCCTCCGGCCTGCGGCTCGTCGACGACTGCTACAACGCCAACCCCGCCTCGATGTCGGCGGCGCTCCGCACCGTGACCGCCCTCGCGGCGCCCGGCGGCCGCGCCCTCGCCGTGCTCGGCGACATGCTCGAGCTCGGCGCCTTCGAGGCCGAGGCGCACCGTGCCCTCGGCGAGGAGGCGGCGAAGGCCGGGCTCGCCGCCCTCGCGGCCTTCGGCCCGCGCTCCCGGGGCACGGCGGAGGCGGCCCGGTCCGGCGGCCTCGAGGCCTTCCACACCGAGGAGCTCGAGCCGCTGGTGGCCTGGACGAAGGCGGCCGTCCGGCCCGGCGACGTGCTCCTCGTGAAGGGGAGCCGCGGGATGAAGCTCGAGCGGCTGGTCGAGGCGCTGCGGTGACCCTGAAACCCTGATCGAAGAGAGATGCTCTACCACCTCCTCTACCCCCTCTCGACCCGCGTCGGCGTCCTGAACGTCCTGCGGTACCCCTCCTTCCGCATCGTCGCGGCGGGCCTGGTGTCGCTCCTCGTCGGGCTCCTCCTCGGGCCGATCTTCATCGAGCGGATGCGCAAGCTGCAGTACGGCGCGTCCAACGTCCGCGAGGACACCCCCGAGGGCCACAAGAAGAAGGCCGGCACCCCGTCGATGGGCGGCGCGCTCATCCTCCTCGCCGTCACGGTCTCGACGCTCCTCTTCGCGGACCTCGCGAACCGCTACGTCTGGGCGGCGCTCCTCGTGACCGTCGGGTACGGGGTCATCGGCTTCTGGGACGACTGGCTCAAGATCTCGAAGCGGAACTCCAAGGGGCTCCCCGGCAAGAAGAAGCTCGTCTTGCAGGTGGTGGTCGTGCTCGCCGTCTACTACGGCGTCCTCACCGACTGGAACTTCCACGCGAGCCCCGGCTTCCCCTGGCTCCGGGTCGGCAGCTACGTCGACCTGCGCCTCACCCTCCCCTTCGTCCCGACCCGGTTCTTCGAGCCGAACCTCGGCTGGCTCTACCTGCCGTTCATGGTCTTCGTCATCGTCGCGACCTCGAACGCGGTGAACCTCACCGACGGCCTCGACGGCCTCGCCATCGGCCCGACCATCGTCTCGTCGATGGCGTTCCTCGCGCTCTCCTACGTCGCCGGGGCGACCATCGCGGGGTTCAGCCTCGCCGAGTACCTGCGCATCGCCTACATCCCGGGGGCGGAGGAGCTCGGGGTCTTCTGCTCCGCGATCTTCGGGGCGGGCGTGGCGTTCCTCTGGTTCAACACCTACCCGGCGTCGGTCTTCATGGGCGACGTCGGGTCGCTCGCCCTGGGCGGCGGGCTCGGGACGCTCGCCGTCCTCACCAAGAACGAGGTGGCGAGCGCGATCCTGCACGGCGTCTTCCTGGGCGAGACGGTGAGCGTGATCCTGCAGGTCTGGTCGTTCCGCACCACCGGGAAGCGCATCTTCATGATGGCGCCCATCCACCACCACTTCGAGCTGAAGGGGTGGGCGGAGCCGAAGATCATCGTCCGGTTCTGGATCCTCTCCATCGTCCTGGCGCTCGTCGCGCTCATGTCGATCAAGCTGAGGTAGCACGTGGCCGCACCGGAGCTGAAGGGCAGGAAGGTCACCGTCGTCGGGCTCGCGAAGAGCGGCGTCGCCGCGGCGCGCCTGTGCGCCCGCGAGGGCGCGGCCGTCACCGTCACCGATCGCCGCGCCGCGGCCGACCTCGCCGGGCCGCTCGCCGCGCTGGACGGGGTGCCGGTCCGCCGGGCGCTCGGCGGCCACGACCCGGCCGACTTCGAGGGGGCCGACCTCGTCGTCGCCTCCCCGGGCGTGCCGCTCTCCATCCCGGAGCTCCGGGTCGCCCGCGCCCGCGGGGTCCCGGTGTGGGGCGAGGTGGAGCTCGCGGCCCGGTTCCTCGGGGGCGCGCCCATCGTCGCGATCACCGGGACGAACGGGAAGAGCACGACCACCGCCCTCGCCGGCGCGCTCTTCTCCCGGCACCGCCGCACCTTCACGGGCGGGAACCTCGGGACGCCCGCCTGCGAGCTCGTCCTCTCCGGCGAGAAGGTCGACGCCGTCGTCCTCGAGCTCTCCTCGTTCCAGATCGAGGGGCTCCACCGGCTGCGGCCGCGGGTCGCCGCGATCCTCAACGTCACCCCCGACCACCTCGACCGCTACGCCGACGTCGCGACGTACGCCGCCGCGAAGGCCGGGCTCTTCGGGCTGCAGGAGCCGGGCGACGCCGCGGTGGCGAACGCCCGCGACCCCATCGCGACCTCGATGGCGGCGGGCTCCCGCGGCTCGGTCCACACCTTCGGCTTCGGCCCGCCCGAGCCGTCGGCGGCCCGCGACCCGGGCGGCGAGCCCGGCCCCGCCGGCGCCGAGCTGACGGTGCGCCTCGGAGCCGCCGCGGCGGAGCGCTACCTCCTGCGCAACCGCGCGCTCCGCGGCCGGCACAACCGCGAGAACGCCATGGCCGCCGCCCTCTGCGCGCGCCTCCTCGGCGTCCCCGGCGACGCGATCCAGGCCGGCCTCGACGCGTTCCCCGGGCTGCCGCACCGGCTCGAGCTCGTGGCGGACCGCGGCGGGGTCGAGTGGGTGAACGACTCGAAGGCGACCAACGTCGACTCCACCTCGGTCGGGCTCTCCGCCTTCCCGCTCGCGGCGCCGCGCGTCGTCCTCATCATGGGCGGCCGCGGGAAGGGCGCGCCCTACGCGCCGCTCCGGCCGCTCTTCGCCGGGCGCGTGAAGGCGCTCCTCACCATCGGCGAGGACGCCCCCAAGGTCGAGGCGGAGCTCGGCGATCTCTGCCGGACCGAGCCCTGCCGCACCCTCGCGCAGGCGGTGAAGCGCGCCGCCGGGCTCACCGCCCCCGGCGAGGTGGTGCTGCTCTCGCCCGCCTGCGCGAGCTACGATCAGTACCGGAGCTACGAGGAGCGCGGGGAGGCCTTCCGCCGCCACGTCCGGGAGCTCGCGGGATGAGCGACGAGACCACGACGAGGGGCGCCCCGGCCCGCCCCCACCCCGGCCTCGCTCCGCGGGGCGGCGGAGATCCGGGGACGAGGACCCCGCTCCCCTTCGACGGGCTCCTGCTCTTCGCGATCCTCGGCCTCGCCGCGATCGGCGCCGTGATGGTCTACTCCGCGAGCGCCATCCCGGCGGGCCAGTCGCGCCGCCTCGGCCACGACGAGTTCTTCTACCTGAAGCGCCAGCTCGTCTCCGGCGCGGTGGGCCTCGTCCTCCTCGCCGCCGCCCTGCGGATCGGCCACCGGCGGATCGCCGCGCTCGCCTACCCGGTCCTCGGCCTCACCCTCGCCGCCCTCGCCGCGGTGCCCTTCTTCGGGAAGACCGCCGGCGGCGCGCAGCGCTGGATCCCGCTCGGCCCGGTGCAGTTCCAGCCCGCCGAGGCGGCGAAGGTCGCCCTCGTCCTCTACCTCGCGCACTCCCTCGCGAAGAAGCAGGAGAAGGTCCGGATCTTCTCGATCGGCGTCCTCCCGCACCTCGTCGTGACCGCCGTGTTCGTCCTGCTCTGCCTCGTGCAGCGGGACATGGGGACGGGGGTCATCCTCTTCCTCGTCCTCCTCACGATGCTCTTCGCGGCGGGCGCGCGGGTCGGCTACCTCCTCCTCGCCCTCGTCCTCTCTCTCCCCGTCGCGTGGCACCTCGTGAAGTCGACGCCCTACCGGTGGGCGCGGGTGATGGCCTTCCTCGACCCGGAGCGGTACCGCTCCGGCCCCGGCTTCCAGCTCTGGGAGTCGCTCCTCGGCACCGCCAACGGCGGGTTCTTCGGCCAGGGGCTCGGGCAGGGGAAGGGGAAGCTCTACTACCTCCCGGCGGCCCACACCGACTTCATCGCCGCGGTGATCGCGGAGGAGGCGGGGCTCCTCGGGATGCTGCTCCTCCTCACCCTCTACGCCATCGTGGTCTGGCGCGGGGTGCGCGCGGCGCTCTTCGCCTCCGACCCCTTCGGCTGCTACGCCGCCCTCGGCGTCACGACCCTCGTCGGCGCCCAGGCCCTCGTGAACCTCGCGGTGGTGTTCGGCCTGCTCCCGACGAAGGGGCTCACCCTGCCCTTCGTCTCCTACGGCGGCAGCTCCCTCATGACGCTCCTCGCCGCCTCGGGCCTCCTCCTCTCCGTGAGCGGCGACCGCGGCGGGTACCTGCGCAGGGCGGCGGCGGCGGTGCGGCTCGCGCCGACGAGCGGCGACGCGCGTGCTGCGCCGCGAGCGCGAGGCTGGAGGCACGCCGTGAGGATGCTCGTCGCCGGCGGCGGGACGGGTGGCCACGTCTTCCCGGGGATCGCCCTCGCGGAGGAGGTGGTGACGCGCCACCCCGCGAACGACGTGGTGTTCGCCGGGACCGCGCGCGGCCTCGAGGCGACGGTGGTGCCGCGCGCCGGGTTCCCCATCGAGCTCATCGAGGTCCGCGGCCTCAAGGGCAAGGGGATCCTCGACACGCTGCGGAACCTCTGGCTCCTCCCGGCGGCGCTCTGGCAGTCGATCCGGATCCTGCGCAAGTGGCGGCCCGACGTGGTGGTCGGCGTCGGCGGCTACGCGAGCGGCCCGGTCGTGCTCGCGGCGTGGCTCCTGCGGATCCCCACGGCGGTGCAGGAGCAGAACGCCGCCGCGGGGGTGACGAACCGGCTCCTCGGTCGGGTGGTGCAGGCGGCCTTCACCGCCTTCCCGGAGGCGGCGCGCTACTTCCCGCGCCGGAAGGTCTACCAGCTCGGGAACCCCATCCGCCGCACGCTGATGGAGAACTTCATGCGCCCGGAGGCGGGCCACGATGCCCCGCGCCTCCTCGTCTTCGGCGGCTCGCAGGGGGCGCACGCCCTCAACATGCGGGTGGTCGAGGCGCTGCCCCACCTCGCGGACCTCCGCGAGAAGCTGCGGATCACCCACCAGACCGGCGCCCGCGACCGCGAGCAGGTCGAGAAGGGCTACCGCGCCTGCGGCTTCGAGCCCGACGTGCGCGAGTTCATCACCGACATGAGCGGCGCCTACGCCGGGGCAGCCCTCGTCGTCTGCCGGGCGGGGGCGACCACTCTCGCCGAGCTGACGGTCTGCCGGAAGCCGTCGATCCTCGTCCCCTTCCCCTTCGCGGCCGACAACCACCAGGTCCAGAACGCCCGCAGCCTCGTGGACGCCGGCGCGGCCGTGATGATCGAGGAGCGGGACCTCACCGGCGAGCTCCTCGCCCGGGAGATCCGGGCCATCCTCGCCGACCCCGACCGCCGCGAGCGGATGGCCCGCGCCGCGGGGCGGCTCGGCAGCCCGGCCGCCGCCCGGGAGATCGCCGACGTCTGCACCGAGCTCGTCCGCCGCCGCTGGGGCTCCGCCTCCGGCCAGCCCCGCGACCCCGCGGCGACCCCGGTGCGTCCCCCCGGTCCCGCGACCTAGAGAGAGATGACATGAGCCTCTTCCGTTCCAGGCCCGCCAAGATCCACTTCGTCGGGATCGGCGGCATCGGCATGAGCGGCATCGCCGAGGTGCTCCTCAACCTCGGCTACGCCGTCTCCGGCTCCGACCTCAAGGAGTCCGACATCACCCGGCGCCTCGCCTCGCTCGGCGGTCGCATCGCCCGGGGCCACGCCGCCGAGAACCTCGCCGAGGTGGACGTCGTCGTCATCTCCTCGGCGGTCCGGCGCGACAACCCCGAGGTGGTGGAGGCGCGGCGGCGCAAGATCCCGGTCATCCCCCGGGCCGAGATGCTCGCCGAGCTCATGCGGCTCAAGTACGGCGTCGCCATCGCCGGCACGCACGGGAAGACCACCACCACCTCGATGGCGGCGCACCTCCTCGCCCACGCCGGCCTCGATCCCACCGCGGTGGTCGGCGGGAAGGTGAACTCCTTCGGGTCGAACGCGAAGCTCGGGAAGGGCGACTACATGGTCGTCGAGGCGGACGAGTCCGACGGCTCGTTCCTGCGCATCCCGCCGACCATCGCCATCGTCACGAACGTCGACCCGGAGCACCTCGATCACTGGAAGACGCCGGAGGCGCTCCGGCGCGGGTTCCTCGACTTCGTGAACCGGGTCCCGTTCTACGGCCTCGCCATCCTCTGCCACGACCACCCCGGGGTGCAGTCGCTCCTCCCCGACGTGGAGAGCCGGTACGTCACCTACGGCGAGAGCCACCAGGCCGACTACCGCGCCGACCGGATCGAGGTGGACGGCCACTCGGTGCGCTTCGACGCTCACCGGCGCGGCACGCCCCTCGGCCGGTTCGAGGTGCAGATGGTCGGGCGCCACAACGCGCTCAACACCCTCGCGGTCGTCGCCCTCGGCGACGAGATGGGGATCCCGCCCGACGCGATCCGCGGCGGCGCTCGCGACCTTCCGCGGCGTGCAGCGCCGGTTCACGGTGCGCGGCGAGGTGGCGGGGGTGACGGTGGTGGACGACTACGGCCACCACCCGGCGGAGGTGAAGGCGACCCTCCTCGGCGCGCGGGAGGCGTTCCGGCGCCGGGTGGTCTGCATCTTCCAGCCGCACCGGTACACCCGCACCCGCGACCTCCTCCAGGAGTTCGCGACCGCGTTCAACGACGCGGACGTCCTCCTCCTCACCGACATCTACGCCGCGGGCGAGGACCCGATCCCCGGCGCCACCGCGGACTCGCTCGCGGAGGCGATCCGGGCCTGCGGCCACCGGGACGTGACGCTCGTCCCCCGCGCCGATCTCGCCCGCGTGGCGCGGGCGCGGGTCCGGGCGGGCGACATCGTCCTCACCCTCGGCGCCGGCGACGTGACGCAGGTCGGCCCCGAGCTCCTGGCGCTCCTCCAGTCATGATGGCGCCATGACCCCCGACTGGCGCGATGACCTGATCCAGCGCGTCCGGGGAGACGTGGTGCGGGACGCCCCGCTCGCGCCGCGCACGTCCATCCGCGTGGGCGGCGCCGCCGACCTCCTCGTCCGCCCATCCCACCCCGACGCCCTCGCGGAGCTCCTGCGCGCGGTGCGCGAGCTCGGCGTCCCGCTCCACGTCCTCGGCGGCGGGGCGAACACCCTCGTCGCCGACGCCGGCGTGCGCGGGGTGGTGCTCCGCGTCGCGGCGGACCTCGCGCCAGAGGACGCGCGCGGCGAGGTCCTCGTCCTCGGCGCCGGACAGCCCACCTCCCGCCTGTGGATCCGGGGCCACGGGCTCGGCCTCGTCGGGATGGAGTTCATCGCGGGCATCCCCGGGACGCTCGGCGGGGCCGTCGCGATGAACGCGGGGACGAAGATCGGCGAGATGAAGGACGTGGTGCGCCGGGTGGAGCTCGCGACCGCCGACGGCCTCGGCTTCGTGGAGGCGGCGACCCTCGGCTTCGCCTACCGGACCTGCCACCTGCCCGAGGGCGCGGTGATCACCCGCGTCGAGCTCGCGCTCCGCCACGGCGACGTCGCGGAGAGCGAGGCGACCATGCAGTCGGACCGCGACCGGAGGCGGAAGACCCAGCCCCTCGACCGGCCGACCTTCGGCTCGACGTTCCGCAACCCGCCGGGCGAGTTCGCGGGGCGGCTCATCGAGGCGGTGGGGCTCAAGGGACACCGGATCGGCGGCGCGCTGTGGTCGGACGTCCACGCGAACTTCCTCGTGAACGCCGGCGGGGCGACCGCCCGGGACGTGCTCGCCCTCGTGAACCTCGCGAGATTCGCGGGTGAAGGAGACGTTCGGGATCGCCCTCGAGACCGAGGTGCGGCTCCTCGGCGAGTTCCTGGCAGAGGACCTGCAAGACCTGAAGGCGGGCTAGGCTCGCCCTTCGAAGGAGACGAGAGATGCCGACCTGGACCGGGAAGAAGGTGGCGGTGCTGTACGGCGGACGCTCGACCGAGCGCGACGTCTCGCTCAGGACCGGGAAGGCCTGCGCCGACGCCCTCGCGACGAAGGGCTACGCCGTGACGCTCGTGGACGTGGACCAGGACCTCGCGGAGCGGCTCCGGGCCGGGAAGATCGACGTCGCCTTCAACGCGCTCCACGGCCGCTGGGGCGAGGACGGCTGCGTGCAGGGGCTCCTCGAGGTGATGGGCGTCCCCTACACCGGCTCCGGGGTCCTCGCCTCCGCGCTCGGGATGGACAAGGTGGTCGCGAAGGCGATGTTCAAGGCCCTCGGCCTTGCGGTCATCGACTACCGCGTCTTCCCCCAGGCGCGCGCGGCGTCGATCACCGGCGCCGACCTGCCCTTCGGGATCCCCTGCGTCGTGAAGCCGGCCGGCGAGGGGTCGTCGGTGGGCGTCCACCTCGTGAAGGACGCGTCGAAGCTCAAGGCGGCTTGCCTCGACGCGGCGACCTTCAAGGGGGACGTCATCGTCGAGCGGTACGTGAAGGGGGTCGAGGTGAACGTGGCGGTCCTCGAGGGGAAGGCCCTCGGCGCCATCGAGATCGAGCCGGCGAACGAGTTCTACGACTACGCCGCGAAGTACACCGCCGGGACGACGAAGTACCACTACCCCGCGCGCATCCCCGAGGCGCACGTGAAGCGGGTGATGGAGGCGGCGGAGGTCGCCCACCGCGGCCTCGGCTGCGCCGGCGTGACCCGGGTCGACTTCATCGTGACGGGAGACGGGACGCCGTTCATCCTCGAGATCAACACGCTGCCGGGGATGACCGCGACGTCGCTCGTGCCGAAGATCGCGGCCGGGCTCGGGATCGCGTTCCCGGATCTGTGCGAGAAGATCCTGGAGAGCGCGGGGCTGAAGGCTTAACACCGGCGTCTTGCGCCGTCGGGCGGAAGACGCCGCGGGAGACGTCCGCCGTCGCGGCGACCTACGATCCCTCCGTTCCGCGTTCCCCTTCTGTCGAAGGAGAACCCATTGAGCGTTATGCTTCCGCCGACATGCACCGCGTCCGTCCCCCCGTGCGCGCCATGGCCGGCCTCCCGATTACTCTGGGTCGGGTCCTGCTCCTCGCCTCGGCGCTGTCCCTGTCCTGCGCCGGCCCGCGCGTCGCGCCCGAGAAGCCGGCCGGCGACGATCGGCGGCGGTACATCGCGTTCGAGGCCCTCGACTCGCGCGACCTCCACCTGAACGCCCACGACGCCGCCGGCGCGGCGGCGCAGTACGCGGTCGACGCCGAGATCCTGGACGTCGCCACGGGGGCCGTGATCGTGCGCGGGCGCGACGCGATCGAGCGGGACCTCCGCGAGCTGTTCGCGCGGTGCCCGAGCTTCGCCATCGACGTGCTGGACCGCTCGTACTCGGAGCAGGGGCGCTTCGTCTTCGTCTCCGATCTCGAGCGCGTCCGCTGTGGCCGCAGAGCGGCGCCCGAGGAGGCCGTCAGGTACGAGGTCGGGGACGCAGGGATCGTCCGGGTCTGGAGGCTCGGCGGCGGACCGAGGCCGTGAGCCACAGCGGCCGCGGATGCATGACAACATGCGCCGATTCAAGTTACTGAGTGTGAACGCCGAACACCGGTGAGGCGGCCGTCGCCGGCTGACGGGTCGAGGGCGCCGCAGGGCCGCCGCCCCCTCTCCCCGGCCCTTTCCCCGCTGGCGTCGGGGGCGAGGGAGGAATCGATGCCTGAAGCCCGTCGCCGAGCCCGCGCCGCGACGGCTCAGGCCCGGTCGTGAACTTTCGCTACTTACACTCCGCCCGGGCCGGCGTCACCAGCGCGCTCTCCTTCGCGTCGAGCTTCACCGCCTGCTCGAACGCCTTCGTCGCCTCGGGACACTTCCCGAGCTTCACGTAGGACTGGCCCATCACCGTGTACGCGTGCGCCACCGGCGCGACCTCGAGGGCCTTGTTCGCGAACTTCACGGCGTCGTGGTACTGGCCGATCTCGTAGAGCCGCCGCGCCATGTTCACGTCGCGCTGGGCCTTCTTCATCGGGTCGGCGCCGGGGAGCGGCGACTTCTCGGGGTTCACGACCTTGTCGAGGTCGGCCACGCTCGCCTCGCCGAGCAGGATCTTGATGCGGGTCTTGATGACGTCGCAGTACTCGAGCTGCCGGTACGGCTCCATCGCGGCGAGGACGAACTTGCCGTCGACGATCCCGACCATCGGGTGGAGCCGGATCCCGAGCTTGTCGTAGAGGACGTCCCCGTCGTCGATGAGCACCGGCATCTTGATGCCGGACTCGCTGCATCACCGCCTGGACCTCCGCCGCCGGCTCCGAGCCGCTCACCACCGCCGCCCAGTAGATCGACTTCCCGGCGAGCTCCTTCTCGCACGCCGCCATCTGCTTCAGCGCGTCGACGGAGCGCTCCTGGCCGGTGCGGAAGAAGACGAAGACGTTCGCCTTGGCCTTCCCCGACAGCAGGTGGGCCTTCCCTCCCCCGATGGTCCTGAGCTCGACGTTGGGGATCGTCGTGCCCGCCTCGGCGCGCGCCTGCGCGAGCGGCGGGAGCCCCGCGAGGAGCGTCAGCGTCAGCAGCGCGAACGTCGAGGCGGAGCGGAAGGTCGTCGGCATGGCTCGTGGATATTGCACCAGCGCCCTGCGGCGCGGCGAGGGGGTTCGCGTCGATTCGTCACGGGCGGCGGACGGTGCCGCACATGTCACCACACGGTCCGTCACCTTCCGCAGCCCTTCCTTCCTTCCAGGGCGACGGCGCTGCCCGGCTCGAGCTTCATCGCCTCGTCGAACGCGCGGAGCGCGTCGGGGCAGCGGCCCTGCACCGCGAGGATCTGCCCGCGCAGCGCCCAGGCGGCCCCGCTCGGCGACAGCCCGATCGCCTTCTGCACCTCGGCGAGCGCCTGGTCGCTCCTGCTTCAGCTCGTGGAGGCGCCGCGCAAAGGCGACGTGCCGCTTCGCGACCGCCGCCTCCGAGGACGTGACCGGCGCCGCCTCGGGCGCGTCGACCCGCGCGACGTCCGCCTCGGTCGCCTCGCCGAGGAGCCAGCGGATCCGGACCCGGATCCGCTCGCAGTAGTTGATCTGCCGGAAGGGCTCGAACGCGGCGAGCTTCCCCTTCCGGTCCACCATCCCGATCACCGGGTGGACGCGGATCCCGAGCTTCCCGTAGAGCGCGTCGCCCACGTCCACGAGCACCGGCATGCGCACGCCGGCCTCCCGGACGAGGGCGCGCACCGTCTCGGCGGGCCACGAGTCGGAGACGATGCCGACCCAGCGCACCGGCTTCTTCTCGAGCTCCTGCTCGCAGCGCGCCAGCTCGCGCAGGGTGTCCGCCGACCGGTCGTGCTCCGGACGGAAGAACACGAACACGTTGGCGGCGATCCCCTTCTGGAGCAGGTGCTCCCGCCGGCCGTCGAGCGACAGGAGCTCGACATCGTCGACGACGTCGCCGAGCTGCACGCGCCGGTCGAGCTCGCCGGCGGCGACCGGCGTCGCGCCCGCCCCGCGGCCCCGAGGTACAGGGCCGCGGCGAGCGTGCGCACGACGTGGAGCGTCACCCGGGCCTCGCGCTACTTCTTCGCGGGGGCGGAGCTGGTGAGCGTCTTGTTGTTGTACGCCTTGGTGTCGTGGCAGGTCTTCGCGCACGAGCCGCCGTTCGGCAGCTTCGTGTAGCCCACCTTGAGGACCCAGCCCTTGGAGCCGTACGGCACGCCTTCGCGGATGTGGTGGTCCTGCTTCGAGGCGTGGACCTCGTGGCAGGCGCGGCAGGTCCGGCCGCGCTCGCGGTTCACGTGCACGAAGTGGAGGTTCCGCGAGCCGTCGCGGAAGCCGGTGAGCGTCGTCGTCTCCTCGACCGAGATCACCTTGTCGTTGTGGCAGCCGTAGCAGAGCGCGTAGTTCTTCCGCTCGTACGGTGCGTAGAACGCGGCGGGGTAGTCGGCGACGAGGAGGCGGAAGTTGTCGCCGGCGTGGGTGCGGTGGCAGGCGGAGCAGTCCTTGGCGCGGACCGGGTCGTGCCAGACCTTGTTCTCGTCCAGCCACTTCTTGTAGTTCGTCATCTGCTTGCCGTCGGACGCGACCATCGCGTCCTTGGCGTGGCAGTTCACGCAGAGGTCGAACGGGAGGGCGATGAGGAGCCGCTCGACGTTCGCCGCGTGCGGGTTGTGGCAGTTGCTGCACTTCTTGTCCTTGGTGACGGCGTCGTGCTGCACCTTGCCCTTCGCGAGCTGGTTCTTGATGCCCGCGTGGCACTTCGTGCAGAGCTCGACGGTCTCCGCGGCGAGGAGCGCGGGGAACGGCGGAGTTGTGCGCGTTGTGACAGTCGGTGCACGCCTCCTGGGCGGGGACGTGCTTGTACTTCCGCGCCATCACCTCGCGGACGTCGTCGTGGCACTCGAAGCACTGCTCGTTGACGGTCGCGTGGCGGATCGGGCCGGGGTTCGCCGCGTCGTTGTTCACGTGGCAGACGCCGCACTGCCCGCTCTCGTACGGTGCGTGGGAGCGGGTGGCCTTGTCCCGCGGGAGCGGGGCCACCGCCACGCCCCGGCGGAGCGCGGTCTTCTTGACCTCGGTCTTGATCGGCGGCGCGGCGCGCGCGCCGCTCGCGGCGAGCAGCAGCGCGAGGGCGCAGGGTCCCGCGAGGATACCGAGCCGCATGTGCATGGTTGCTCCGCTCCGAGGCGTCGACAGCCGACGGTCGCGCCCCCTCCTAAGGACCCCAGCTGGTTCCGATCTTTGGGTATGTCGGTAGCACCCGGCCTTGATCCGGGGCAAGCGGTAGGTGGAAAAGCGCGCTGACATGCGGACCTGCGACATCCCGCGCCAGGTCCCCCACCCCGCCCCGGCCCATCACCGCCGCAGCTTGCGCTTCCGGGAGTTGTGCGGGTTGTGGCAGGTCGTGCAGCTCGCGACGTTCTTCGGGTGGACCATCCGGTCCATCTTGACCGGCACCGTCCCCCGGAACTCGTCGTGGCAGTCGTAGCAGAGGTCGTTCGAGATCTTCACCGCGGCGCCCGGGTTCCTCGCGTCGTGGCGCTGGTGGCACGTCTCGCACGCCCCCGCCTCGTACGGGCCGTGGGTCGACGTCGCCTCGGACGCCGGGATCGGCGCGAGGCGGCTCGCCTCGGCGCGGGCGACGCCCGCTGCGGCGAGCACCGCGAGGGCGAGAGGTGCGAGACGCTTCCACATTTCGGGGCTCCCCCTGAGGACCTTCCGCTCCGAGTGACGGCGGATGAACCCGGTTCATTTACCGCACCCTCCGGGTCCGGTCGACATTGCGTCGCGTCGAAGGGCCGAAAACTTGCCGCCGCACATCCCTGGGGCATGCTGCAACCTCGGGTGATAGCGCCCGGAAGCGGCGGGCGACGGACGGCGGGAGCGGCGGTGGCGCGGGGACGGAACCGGCGGCGCGTGGACAGGGATCCGGCCGAGCGGCGACGGCGGCTCGGTCGCGCCGTGTCGCTGCTCCTCCCACCCCTCCTCACGGTCCTGCTCCTCGCCGGCGCCGGCTGGCTGGGGTGGCGTCAGGCCGTCCAGGGCGACCTGCTGCGCATCCGCGAGATCCGGTTCGAGGGGCTCTCCCGCGCGAGCGCGCAGGAGCTCCTCGAGCTCTCGCCGGTGCAGCGCGGCGACCACCTCCTCCTCTGCGACACGTCCCTGGTCGAGCTGGCGCTGCGCCGGCACCCCTGGATCGCCGCGGTGGAGGTCCGCCGCACGCTGCCGCCCGCCCTGGAGATCCGGGTGTCGGAGCGCCGCGCGGCCGCCCTGGTGGACCTCGCCGGCCTCTACCTCGTCGACGCGGAGGGCGAGGTGTTCAAGCGCGCCCTCCCGGGCGACGGGCTCGACCTCCCGGTGGTGACCGGGATCTCCCGCGACGACTGGGTCGAGCGCCGCGCCGAGGTGGAGCCCCTGCTCCACGCGGCGCTCGCGCTCCTCGATCGCTGGGCGGAGCGCGGACTCGACCGGCGCACGCCGGTCTCCGAGATCCACATCTCGGCGGAGTACGGGACGACGCTGTGGGCCGGCGCCGAGGGCCTCGAGGTCCGCCTCGGGCACGGCGCGCTCCCTGAGAAGCTCGCGCGCCTCGAGCGCGTCCTCGCGGCCGTAGAGGCCGAGGGGCGCCGCGCCGAGGTGCTCCACCTCGAGAACCGGCGGCGCCCGGACTGGGTCGCCGTGCGGTTCGCGGGGGGAAGTGGTGGTGGTGGTGGTGGTGAGCGTCCGAGAGGGCGCTAGCGGGCGGCGCGCGACGCGCGGACTCGTCCGGAGGTGGATCATGGCGAAGAGCGGCGACATCCTCGTCGGGCTCGACATCGGCACGACGAAGATCTGCGCCATCGTCGGCGAGGTGACCGACGACGGCATCGACATCATCGGCATCGGCACGCACCCCTCGAAGGGGCTGCGCAAGGGCGTGGTGGTCAACATCGACGCCACCGTCGCCTCGATCAAGCGGGCGATCGAGGAGGCGGAGCACATGGCCGGGTGCGAGATCACCACGGTCTACACCGGCATCGCCGGCGGGCACATCAAGGCGTTCCCGTCCCACGGCGTCGTCGCCGTGAAGGACAAGGAGGTCCGGCAGCAGGACGTCGACCGGGTCATCGAGCAGGCCAAGGCGGTGGCGATCCCCCTCGACCGCGAGGTGATCCACGTCCTCCCCCAGGAGTTCGTGGTCGACGATCAGGACGGCGTGAAGGAGCCGGTGGGGATGAGCGGCGTCCGCCTCGAGGCGAAGGCGCTCATCGTCACGGGCGCGGTCTCCTCGGCCCAGAACATCGTGAAGTGCGCGCAGCGCACCGGCCTCAACGTCGCCGACATCGTGCTGCAGCCCCTCGCCTCGTCCCTCGCGACGCTGAACGACGACGAGCGGGAGCTCGGCGTCTGCCTCGTCGACATCGGCGGCGGCACGACCGACATCGCCGTGTTCCACAACGGCGCGATCCAGCACACCGCCGTCATCGCCCTGGGCGGCAACCACCTCACGAACGACGTGGCGGTCGGGCTGCGCACGCCCACCCACGAGGCGGAGCGGATCAAGAAGCAGTACGGCTCGGCGATGGCGTCGCTCGTCGACAAGTCCGAGACCATCGAGGTCCCGAGCGTCGGCGGCAGCCAGCCCCGCGTCCTGTCCCGCCACATCCTCGCCGAGATCGTCGAGCCGCGCGTCGAGGAGATCTTCATGCTCGTCCAGCACGAGCTGCAGCACTGCGGGATGGAGGAGATCCTCGCCTCCGGCATCGTCATCACCGGCGGCTCCACGCTCCTCGCCGGGATGCAGGAGATGGCGGAGGAGGTCCTCGGGATGCCGGTCCGGCGCGGCATGCCCCGCGGCATCGGCGGGCTCGTCGACGTCGTGAAGAGCCCGATGTACGCGACCGCGGTCGGCCTCGTCATCTACGGCGCCCAGCAGCAGGCGGCGAGCCCGTACTTCAAGATCCGCGAGGACAACGTCTACCGGAAGGTGAAGAACCGCATGAAGGAGTGGCTCGGGCAGGTGTTCTAGTCCCGGGAGATCGCCATGATCGAGTACACGGACAGGCAGGACGCGGCGCGGATCAAGGTGATCGGCGTGGGGGGCGGCGGCGGCAACGCCATCAACACGATGGTCGCCGCGCGCATCGAGGGCGTCGAGTTCATCGCCGCCAACACCGACGTCCAGGCCCTCGCGGCCAACAAGGCGTCGGTGAAGCTCCAGCTCGGCCGCGGGGCGTCCCGGGGCCTCGGCGCCGGCGCGAACCCCGAGGTGGGCCGGCAGGCCGCCCTCGAGGAGCGCGACGCCATCGCCTCCGCCCTCGAGGGCGCCGACATGGTCTTCGTCACCGCCGGGATGGGCGGCGGCACCGGCACCGGCGGCGCGCCCATCGTCGCCGACGTCGCGAAGCAGACCGGCGCCCTCACCGTCGGCGTCGTCACGAAGCCCTTCCTCTTCGAGGGGAACCGGCGGCGCAAGCAGGCGGAGGCGGGCATCGCCGAGCTCAAGGCGGCGGTCGACACCCTCATCGTCATCCCGAACCAGCGGCTCATCTCCGTCGCCGGCGAGAACATGGCGATGGCGGACGCCTTCAAGCGCGCCGACGAGGTGCTCCTCAACGCGGTGCAGGGCATCTCCGACATCATCACGGTCCACGGCCTCGTGAACGTCGACTTCGCCGACGTGCGGACCATCATGGCCGAGCAGGGCATGGCGCTCATGGGGACGGGCCGCTCGTCCGGCGAGCGGCGCGCCCTCGAGGCGATGCAGGCGGCCATCAGCTCCCCGCTCCTCGAGGACGTCTCCCTCGACGGCGCGACCGGCCTCCTCGTCAACATCACCGGCGGCCCGAACCTCACGCTCCGCGAGGTGGACGAGGCGGTCTCGATGGCGCAGTCCGCCGCCGACCCCGACGCGAACATCATCTTCGGCTCGGTCGTCGACGAGGCCCTCGGCGACGAGGTGCGCATCACGGTGATCGCCACCGGGTACCAGGGGCGCGACGCGGAGAAGCGGTCCCCGGCGCGGCCGGTCCAGGTCCAGGTCGCCCAGGCGACCCCGGTCGTGAAGGCGGTGGTCCCGCCGCCGCTCCCCGTCGACGCGAGGAAGGACACCAAGGCGAAGGAGCCGATCCGGCTCGCCCAGCCCGCCGCCCCGGCGGTGGCCGTCGCCCGGGCGCCGGTGCAGCGGCGCGAGCCCCCGAAGATCCTGGAGAGCGAGGACCAGTACGACATCCCCGCCTTCCTGCGGAAGGGCGGGCGGACGCTCACCGACTAGCGCGCGAGTCGCAGGACCGAGACGTGCGGCGGCCGCCTCCGGGCGGCCGTCGCCGTTTCAGGACGCCGCGACGGCGCCGCCGGTCCCGAAGGGCTCGGCCGCGACGCCGCAGTCGGCGCAGGTCGAGAAGCCCTCGCGGTACTGGGCGCGGCAGAGCGGGCACCAGGCGGCGGCGCCGGGGATGGGGGACGGCGGCGCGACCGCGCCGGCCGGCGAGACCCCCGCCGCCACCAGCGCGCGGGAGAGGGACGCCGCCCGCGCCTCCCACGCGGCGCCGAGCTCGGGCGCGGTCGCGGCGCGGGAGAGGCGCGCCCGCGCGAGCTCCCGCGCGGCGAACGCGGCGAGCCCCTCCGGCGGGAGCAGGACGACGAGCGCCGCCACCGGCTCGACGTCGCGGTAGAGCGATCGCGACAGGTGGCCGAGGGGGCGGAGCGCCGCCACGGGGTAGACGACGAGGTGGAGCGCCGCGCGGAGGCTCGCGCCCCAGCCCTCGCCGCAGGCCCGGAGCATGGCGGCGCCGGTCGCCGCGACGGCGGCGACGAGGGCGGCGAGGGCGAGGAGGAGGGCCGCGGGAGGGAGCGGGAATCGGTCGGGGAGCCACGCGACGAGCGGCCAGAGGCCGAGGGCGCCCGCGGCGAGGAGGGCGGCGAGGACGCGGAGCGCGGCGAGGTACGGGCGCTGCCGGGCGCGCCGGCCCCGCGCCGCCGCGACGTCGGCGGCGACGTCCCCGGGCCCGAGCCCGCGACCGGCCGCGACGAGCCGGGCAAGGAGGACCTCCGCCCACTCGGGCGTCGGCGCGACGAGGAGGGTCCGGCCCCCGAGGGCGAGCTTCTTCCCCACCCGCGACGCGCCGGCCGCCGCCGCGGCGTCGACCGCATCGAGGTCGACCGCCGCGACGAGCGGCGCGTCCCCACCGCGCCGGGGATCGCGCAGGTGGAGCCGCCCCGGCGCGGCGAGCCAGGGCAGGTCGTGGAGCGCGACGACCTCGGCGAGGGGCGAGAGGCCGGCGAGGTGGAGCCCGGCGCGCAGCAGCCGGGCGCGGCGTGGCCCGGCGACGACGAGGAGGTGCCCGCGCCTCGACTCGACGAGCGCGTCGACGAGCCAGAGCGCGACGATCCAGGGGTAGAGGTCGATGAGGAGCGCGTGCATCCGGCGCGCTACGCACCCTCACCCGGCGGGCGCTCGGGGCGCGCGCTCGCCTTGCCGCGCAGCGCGTTCCAGAACTTGGCGGCGATCCCGCCGAGGCCGGCGAGGGCGATGATCACGAGCTTCGCGGACTTCGCGAAGAACTTCCCGAGCACCGCGAAGAGGCCGAGCTTCACCGCGGCGGCGCCGGCGCCGGCGGCGACGAGGGCGGTCAGGCCGTACTCGGCCACCTTGTCGCCCGGGACCCACTCCGCGTAGCGCTTCCCCAGCTTGTAGGTGAAGGCGCCGATGACCTCCTCCACCTGCGGCTTCGCCCTGGCGAGGTTCTGCGGCTCGTCGACGAGGGTCACCGACATGACGCCCTCGCGGCCGAGGACGCGCACGTTGTAGTTGACGGACTCCTTCCCCGCGTCGTTCCGGCCGACGAGCGCCCAGGTCAGGTTGTGGGTCGCGGCGTCGTACCGCGGCGGCTCCGCCCAGCGGACCACGTGCAGCGCGGGCATGCCGCGCTTCTTCCGCTCCTCGTTCGACGCCTCGGTGTTCTCGGAGATCGACTTGAAGAGCTCGTCTGCGTCGATCTTGTCCTTGTCCTCGTCCTTCACGAGGCCGACGGGGTGCCAGTCGAAGACGATGAACCAGTCCTGGTCGTCCGCCTTGGGGACGATGATCCCCTGCTCCGAGCCGTGGGTGATGTTGCCCATCGACTCGAGGAGCTTCCGGGTGTCCGCGGCGCCCGCGAAGGCGACGGACTCCGGGAGCCGGACCTCGGCGAGGGTGTCGCCCAGGTCCACCCGGGCCGGGCCGGGCGTCCACTTCACCTCCTGCTGCGGCGGCTCGGCGGGGGCCGGTCCGTCCGCGGCGACGGCCGGCGCGGAAGCGCCCAGCAGGGCGGCGGCGAGGACGGCGGTGCGAAGCGGCGTCGACCTTCGGACGGTCATGTCGGGCTCCCCCCCGCGCGCGGAAGGCGCGCTTCGAGGTTGTTGCCCGAGCGTGCGTGTGGGTGTCAAGGCGCCGCCGTCAGCGGCGGGCGAGGCGGGGGGCGAGCCACCGGAGCGACGCGTCATAGCGGTAGCTCGTCCCCATGTGGCCGTCGTCGAACTCCTGGTGCTCCACGGCGACGCCCAGGGTCCGCAGCGCCTCGACCACCATGCGCGTCCCCCAGCGGAGGTTGAACTCGTCGCGGGTGCCGCAGTCGAGGAACACGCCGGCGAGCTGCCGGAAGGCGGCGGCCGCCCGCGGCACGAAGCGGACCGGGTCGTGCTCGAGCCAGCGGGCCCAGACCTCCTCGCGCAGCCGCGCCGTCCCCGGCTCGAAGGGCAGGTCGAGGCCGAGGGGCGCGGCGGGGTTCGGCGAGTAGTGCGCCGCCATGGCGAGGATCGACAGCGGCGTGAAGTCCGAGCCGGCGAGCTTCGTCTCCCGGGCCCGGCGGCGGGCGCCGTCGAGCCACGCCGCGGGGCCGGGCGCGCCGAGGAGCGCCGCGGCGGTCTTCGGGAGGTCCGGGAGGTAGCAGTACTCGAAGCAGCAGTCCGGCGCGTGGGCGGCGACGAGCGCGAAGACGTCGGGCCGGTCGCGCCCCAGGCAGAGCGCGCCGTAGCCGCCGGAGGACTTCCCGACCACCGCCCGCGCCTCGCGCCGGGCGAGGGTCCCGAGCCCGGCCTCGACCGCCGCCCGGAGGTCGTCGGCGACGTAGTCCTGGTAGCGCCCCACCGCGGGCGCGTTCGTCCACTGCGTGCCGCCGAGGGCGGTGGCGCCGTCCGGGAAGATCCCGACCACCGGCGGGATCTCCCCCGCCGCGACGAGGGCGTCGAGCCGCTCGGGGACGGTCGGGGCGAACATCGAGACGTTGGTCCAGCCGCGCGCGCTCCCGCCGTAGCCGTGGAGGAACGTGACGGTGGGGAGCCCGGCGGCGCCGCCCGGCGGGATGAAGACGAGCGCCGTGCGCGAGGCGGGATCGCCGAGGGGGTTCCCGGCGAGGGCGGGCGCGTCCACCTCCAGCTCGACGAGGGTGCCCTTCACGGCGTGCCTCCGAACGCGACGCGACCGCGGACGCCGAGGTGGAGCCAGACGTGGAACGCCTTCTCCGGGATCGCCGTGTCCGCCTCCTCGTAGCCGGTGTCGACCGAGTACGACGCGTAGCGCCCGGCGCCGACGAGGCCGTACGGGCCGAGGGCGAGCCAGGGCGCGACGCGCCACTCGACCCCGCCCTGGATCGCGATCGGCTCGAAGCCGCTCCAGGTCGTCGTGACGGTCCCGCCGCGCTTCCGATTCTCCCGCGCCCACTCGTACCCGGTCGCGAGCCCGATCCACGGCTCGGAGCCGCCCTGCGTGGTGAAGGTCCAGGTCGCCTGGAACCCCAGGCGCGCGACCCACGCGCTGCACGACGCGTCGGCGCACTTCCCGGCGAGGGCCGGGCTCCACGAGCCGTAGGCGCCGAAGGCGAAGGGCCCCTCGCGCGTCAGCGCGTCGAGCTGGATCGGGAACTGGAGCGGGACGGTGTCCGAGATCGGGACGTTCGCGACGGCGGACCCGACCGCCCTCGCGACCCCGAGGCGGAGCGCGAGCTCGGGCTCCGCTGCCGTGGCCGGCGCGCCGGCGAGGAGCGCGACGGCGAGGAGCGGGGCCCGGAGCGTGCGGAACATCCGAGCAGGATACCGCGCCCGGACCTGCGACGTCGTGCCGCACTCGAACGGGAAATGCGGACTCGTGCCGTCCTTGACGATCGATCCGTCGTCACGCATCGTGCGCCCGTCTCGGCCCCGTTCCGGGGCCGTCGAGGGAGGTAGTCCAGGCCATGATGAAGAAGATTCTCGTTGCACTGGCGATGTTCCCGATGGTCGCGTCCGCCGAGGGCCTCGCGGCCGGTACGTTCGAGCTCACCGGCGGCAGCAACCTCGGGTTCAACAGCGACAGCGTCGAAGTGAAGGACGGCACGACGACCGACACGACGCAGTACGGCCTCTCCACGACCGGCCTCTACTACGTCATCCCGAACCTCGGCGTCGGCCTGGACCTGACTTACGACTCTTCGACGGACAAGGCGAACGGCATCAAGGACGGTCTTTCGGCGCTCCTCGTCGGCCCGGCGATCTCGTACGAGATGCCGATCGCTCCGCAGTTCGCCGTGTTCGGCCGCGGCAATGTCGGGTACGTGAGCGCCACGCAGACCCACACGGGGAGGTCGGACATCACCGCCTCCGGGTACGGGTTCGGCCTCGAGCTGGGCGCGAAGTACTTCCTCGTGAAGAACTTCTCGTTCGACGCTGGCCTCGGGTACGACTACAAGAACGTGAAGGATGACACGGCCGCGAAGAACGAGATCACCACCTCCGGCTTCGGCGCTGAACCTCGGCCTCTCCGTCTACTTCGGCGGCGGCAAGTAGCTCGCCCCTAAGCCTGAATGAAAAGGGGCGCCGCGGCCGCGAGGCCACGGCGCCCCTCGTCTTTCCGGGGCTACAGGTCGAACTTGCCGCGGACGCCGAACGCCACGAACTCGTGCATCGCCTTCTCGTCGATGCTGCCGCTCATGTTGAACGACGGGTCGACGTTGTTCGTGAGCTTCGCCGTACCGTACTGGGCAAGCG
The DNA here is from genome assembly GCA_963739565.1 of uncultured delta proteobacterium. Lineage (GTDB taxonomy): Bacteria > Myxococcota > Myxococcia > Myxococcales > Anaeromyxobacteraceae > Anaeromyxobacter. Next base: position 92,281 of record CAVUBF010000007.1, read on the forward strand.
AGAACATGACGTACGGGCCGAACGAGAACTGGTCGCTCACCTTGTAGTCGCCGCCGAGCTGCAGGTTCAGGAGCTCCCAGCCGGAAGCGGTGAGGTCCGCGGTGGCGCCGCCGCCGGAGAGCTTCACCTTCGTCTGCTCCCAGCCGAAGCCGACGCCGGCCCAGGGCACGAGCGCCGACTTCACCTGGTTGAACGTGTAGAAGCCCTGGATGCCGACGCGCATGTTGCTGCCGGAGCAGTCGACGCCGGAGATGTCGCAGGCACCCTCGAACGCGCCGCCGTCCACCTGGCCGAAGCCGTAGGAGAAGTACCCGCCGACCGCGATGTCCCTGTTCACGGCGTACATGGCGTCGAGCTGGATCGGGACCTGCGACTTGATCGCGAAGTCCTTCATCTTCGCGTCCTTCGCGGCGTCGCCCATCGCGGGGGCGTAGCCGAGGCGCAGGCCGAGCTGGACCTGGGCGCGCGAGGCGGTCGGGACGAGGAGGGCGGCGAGGGCGCCCATCAGGATCAACGACTTGCGCATGGTATTCACTCCGGGTTGGTGTTGGACCACGTCGGCTTCGACTCCAGGCCCTTGGACCGATCGGGCCGCCGACGTATTCACGCGTCGTCAGCGTCGCAGCGAGCGTCGCCGACCCGCCCGGTGGGGGCAAGCCGCGCGACCACGGGACGCGCAAGGTCGCCGGACCCTGACGCAGGTGTCGCGATGTCACATGTCGGCGGGACGCCGCCGCGGCGCGTCAGTTGCCGCGAGCGAGGACGACGCCGGTGCGCGCCGTCAGCTCGGCGGTCCGCGCGAGGAGCCCCTGCGCCTCGTCGTAGAGCGCCGTCGCGTCCGCGTCCGCCGTGGCCGCCGGCAGCTCGGCGATGCGCGCGAGCAGGTCCGAGGCGCGGAGCAGGTGCTGGTGCGCGAGGAGCAGGTCGCGCCCGAGCCGCGCGCCCTGCCGGGTGTAGACGAGGCCGGTCCCGAAGAGCCGCGCGAGCGCCTTGCGGTTCACGTCGTCGACGGCCCTGCAGCGCGCCACCAGCTCGCGCACCCGCCGCGCGTCCCGGGCGCGCGCGAGATCCACCACCGGTGGAGCGACCCGCGCCTTGCGCGCTCGGGGGGCCGTGGGGGGCATGAACGCGGGAATGGTAGGCACCGCCCTCCACGCCGGTCAACGGCTCGCGATGCTTGACACGACCCGGGGGCGGCCCATTCGGGAGCGGACCGTGCGTTCAGCGACCGTGGGTCGGAGGCGAAGCGCTCCCCTCACCTCGAGACGGAGGACCGGGCACGCGTCTCCGTCGAATCGAACGGGGCCGAGACGGAGGAGGTCTCCCGTTCCGTCCGGCGCCCGAAGGCGCCGGACGTCAGGAGGAGGCGCCGGACGTCAGGAGAGACACGTCAGGAGAGAGACTTCGCCGCGAGCTCCTCCACCCGCGCGAGCGCCTTCTCGAGCCCCGCCGCGTCCGGCCCGCCCGCCTGGGCCAGGTCCGGCTTGCCGCCGCCGGAGCCGCCCACGAGCTTCGCGGCCTCCTTCACGAGGTCGCCCGCCTTCACCTTCCCGGTGAGGTCCTTCGTGACGGCGACGAGGAGGATCGCCTTCCCGTCCGCCTCCGCCCCGAGCGCGATGACGCCCGCGCCCGATCTTGTCGCGGAGCTTGTCCGCGAGCTCGCGCAGCGTCTTGCCGTCGCCCTGCACGCGGGTGGCGAGCACCTTGACGCCGCCGATGTCCTTCGCCTTCGCGGCGAGGTCGCCCGACTGCGCCGAGGCGGCGCGCGAGGTCGCCTCCTCGAGCGCGCGCTCGAGCTCCTTCACGCGCTTCTGCGCCGCCTCGACCTTCTGCGCCACCTCGAAGGCGCCGGCGCGCAGGAGCCCCGCCGCGCGGCGCAGCTCGCCGGACTCGCGCTGCGCGAGCTCGACCGCCCGCGGCCCGGTGACGGCGACGATGCGGCGGACGCCCGCGGCGATGGACTCCTCGCTCTCGATCTTGAAGAAGGCGATGTCGCCGGCGCGGCGGACGTGGGTGCCGCCGCACAGCTCCTTCGACGGCCCGATCCGGACCACCCGGACGACGTCCCCGTACTTCTCGCCGAAGATCATCATGGCGCCGGACTGGCGCGCCTTCTCGAGCTCGAGCACCGCGGTGTCGCTCTCGGCGTTCTCGCGGACGAGGTCGTTCACCCGCCGCTCGATCCCGGCCAGCTCCTCGTCGGCGAGCGGCTGGAAGTGGGCGAAGTCGAAGCGGAGGTAGTCCGGCGCGACCACCGAGCCCGCCTGCTTCACGTGCTCGCCGAGCCGCTCGCGCAGCGCGAAGTGGAGCAGGTGGGTGGCGGAGTGGTTGGCGCGGATGAGATCGCGCCGCCGATCGTCGACCGCCAGCTCGACGACGTCGCCGACCGCGATCTCGCCGCGCTCCACCACGCCGACGTGGGTCACGAGCCCCGGGACGGGCCGCTGCGCGTCGCGGACCTCGACCGTGCCGCTCAGGCCGCGGAGCACGCCCTGGTCGCCGACCTGGCCGCCGGACTCGCCGTAGAACGGGGTCGCCGCCGTGACGATCTCGACCTGGTCGCCCTTCACCGCCTTCGCGGCCCGGGCGCCGTTCGCGACGATCGCCTTCACCTCGGCCTTCGCCACCGGCGTCTCGTACCCGAGGAAGTGGGTCTCGCCGAGCTCGTTCGCGATCTGCTTGTGGAGATCGGTGACCGCCTGCTCGCCGGAGCCCTTCCACTCCGAGCGGGCCCGCTGCTCGGCCATGTGCCGGTCGAAGCCCGCCTCGTCGACGCCCGAGGCCGCGCTCGCCCGCGATGACGCGGGTGAGGTCCATGGGGAAGCCGAAGGTGTCGTAGAGCTGGAACGCGACCTTGCCCGGGACCACCTTCTCCTTCGCCTTCTCGAGGCGGGCCATCTCCTCCTCGAGGATGCGCGAGGCCGCTTGTCGAGCGTGCGGCGGAAGGACTCCTCCTCCTGCGCGGCCACCTTCGTGATGAACGGGCGGTTCTCGCGGATCTCGGGGTAGGCCGCGCCCATCTCCTCGATCACCGCGGCGCAGACGTCGGCGAGGAAGGGCTTCTCGAGGCCGAGCCGCTTCCCGTGCCGGATCGCGCGGCGCATGATCCGCCGGAGCACGTAGCCGCGCCCCTCGTTCGACGGCAGGACGCCGTCGCCGACGAGGAAGGTGGTCGCCCGGGCGTGGTCGGCGATGACCCGCATCGAGACCGAGTCGTCCTCGGAGACGCCGTACCGCTTCCCGGAGAGCTTCTCGACGGCGCGGATGATGCTCTGGAAGAGGTCGGTGTCGTAGTTGGAGCGCTTGCCCTGCGCGACCGAGGCGAGCCGCTCGAGCCCGGCGCCCGTGTCGATCGAGGGCTTCGGGAGCGGGGTGAGGGTCCCGTCCGCGCTCCGCTCGAACTGCATGAAGACGAGGTTCCAGATCTCGAGCCAGCGGTCGCAGTCGCAGGCGACGCCCAGGCACTTGCGGCCGGCCTTCTCCTCGGCGCAGGGGATGTCGTTCCCCTGGAAGTAGTGGATCTCGGAGCACGGGCCGCAGGGGCCGGTGTCGCCCATCGCCCAGAAGTTGTCCTTCGCGCCGAGCTTGTAGATCCGGTCCGCCGGGACGCCCGCCGCCTTCCAGAGGTCGAAGGCCTCCTCGTCCCAGGGGAGCCCGCCCTCGCCGTCGAAGACCGTCGCCGCGAGCCGGTCCTTCGCGAGGCCGAGCCACTGCGGGCTCGTCACGAACTCCCAGGCCCAGGCGATCGCGTCCTTCTTGAAGTAGTCGCCGAAGGAGAAGTTCCCGAGCATCTCGAAGAACGTGTGGTGGCGGGCGGTGAAGCCGACGTTCTCGAGGTCGTTGTGCTTGCCGCCGGCGCGGACGCACTTCTGGGCGGTGGTGGCGCGGCGGTAGTCGCGCTTCTCCCGGCCGGTGAAGACGTCCTTGAACTGGACCATCCCGGCGTTGGTGAAGAGCAGCGTCGGGTCGTCGTGCGGGACGAGGGAGGAGCTCGCGACGCGGCGGTGGGCCCGCTCCTCGAAGAAGCGGAGGAAGGTCTCGCGGATCTCGGCGGCGGTCGGGGTCTTCATGGCGAGGGGGACTGATTATCAAAGGGGAGCACGACGCGCCACACGCCTCCCTCCCGGACGAGCGACACCTCCCGCGCGCCGGGCTTCCCCTCCACCTCGACGGACAGCACGGCCGCGTCCCGCGACTCCCGCAGGACGGTGACCGACCGGACCCGCGGCGCCTCCGCCGCGAGGTCGCCCACCGCGAGCTCCTTCCCGCTCGCCGGGACGACCCCGGGCGCCTTCGCCGCGGCGGCCCGGGCCCGCGCATCGAGGACCTGGCGGGACGACTCGGAGAGCCGGGCCCAGACGCCGTCGGCATCCCCGGCGCGGGTCGCGGCGGCGAAGGCCCGGTAGGTCTCGGCGGGGCCCGCCGGACGGCGGCACCCCGCGGTGGCGAGGAGGAGGAGCGCGAGGACGGGGAGGAGGCGGCGCATGGGCCGAGTGTAGCCGCGCGCGCGCTCGCCTGCCGGGCCGACCCTCCGCCACGGGGGTGGCCGCTCGCTCCTCGGAGCGTCCAGCTTCGGCCTCCAAGGAGGACTCCATGTCCATTTCGAAGATCGCCTGGGCGATCCCGCTCGTGCTCGGGATCGCCTGCAGCACGTCGCGGATGCAGTCAGAGGATCACACCGGCGCCATGTGGACCGAGCGGAGCCGCGGGACCACAGGCGTCGACGCAGGGCACCGCCTCGAGCGGGTCGCAGGACCCGTCGAAGGGCGGCACGGCCTCGCCGTCCGCCAGCGGGTCGCCGTCGGATGCCACGGCCTCGTCGTCCAACAGCGGGTCGTCGTCGGATGCCATGGCCTCGTCGTCCGACAGCGGGTCGGCGTCGGGCTCGACGGGCTCGTCCCCGTCGGACTCCTCGGGCTCGTCCGGGTCGCCCGGCGGCGCGATGGGCTCGGGCGGCTCGGCGGAGACGATGGGCTCAGAGCACCCGTCGCCGGAGACGGCGGGCGGCTCGACCGACCAGGGCTCGCAGGGGTCCTCCGACCAGGGCTCCGCGATGGGCTCGACGGAGATGGGCCACTCCGACGCCGAGATGGTGAAGGGGAAGCTCTCCAAGGTCTCGAGCCAGGAGATCTCGATCACCCCGAAGGGCGGCCAGGCGAAGATCCTCAAGATCGCGAAGGAGACGGTCGTCACCCTCAACGGCAAGGACGCGAAGCCCTCGCAGCTCAAGCCCGGGCAGTGGGTGCGCGTGCGCTACGAGGACCAGGGCGGCGACGAGGTGGCGGTGATGATCGAGGCGAGCCGGGCCCGGCAGGGCAAGCACGGTAGCGGGCACGGCGGCCACATGCAGGGCCACCCCGGCGGTACGTCCGGGTCGTCCGGCTCCTCCGGAGGGTCCGACGCCGGCTCTTCCGGCGGCAGCCGCTAGCCTACGGACCGCGGGCCGGCCGGCGCAGGCGCAGGCGCCACACGCGCTGGCCGGTCTCGAGGTACCGCTTCTCCCGCGTCGACGGGATCTCGCCGGGCGGGGCGTCCGAGAAGGCGCCCCGCCCGGCCTCGTTCTCGAACCCAATCTCCTCGAGCCGCGCCACCGCGTCGACCGCGTAGCGCTCGACGTCGGTGCGGAAGTCGAGGAGGCCCCCGGGGCGCAGCAGCCGGAAGAGCAGGAGCGACATCCGGTCGTCCACGAGGCGGCGGTGATGGTGGCGTCGCTTCCACCAGGGATCGGGGAAGTGCACGTGGATGGCGGCGAGGGATCCCGCGCGGAAGAGGCGCGGCGCGAGGAGCCGCCCGTCGCCCTGGATGACGACGAGGTTCCGCGTGGCCTCGGCGCTCGGCCTTGTCCCGGATCGCCTCGGCGAAGGCGCGCCGCTGCTCGATGGCGACGAGGGCGCTCCCCGGGCGCTCGCGCGCGAAGGCGAGGGCGAACCCGCCGTGCCCGGCGCCGATCTCGAGCTCGAGCATCGGCCGCGGCCGGACCGAGCTGTTCCCCCCAGTCCGGCGCGAGATCGAGCGCGAGCGGCGCGTCGTCGTCGTGGGAGAAGATCATGAGCGCGCACTCCTTACCATGGTAAGGAGAGGACGTGCTCCGGGCCGCTCCGCCGCGTGGCCGTCCTCGCCGGGCTCGCCTGGCTCGCCTCGCTCGCGCTGCCCGCGTGCGACGGCGGACGGCGCGGGCCCCCGCCGGAGCGCTTCGTGGATGCCGCCGCGCGCGCCGCGCTGATCGTCCCCGAGACCGGTCGCGCCGCCGCCGCCCTCGCCGCCCTGCACGCCTCGGTGTCCGGGTTCCCGGGCGCGGGCGACCTCGCCGGCGCCCGCGGCGCCCTGGCCGCCCAGCTCGGGTTCGACCCGCTCGACCCCTCCGCCCTCGCCGACGCCGGGGTGGATCCCCGGCGCGGCGCCGCCGCTCGCGATCCTCGACGCGCCGGGCTCCGCGGCGACGGGGCGGGTCGCCACGCCTCGTCGTGCTCCCCGCGAGCGACGGGCCCAAGATCGAGCGGCTCCTCGCGCGGCTCGCCCGCGACCGGCTGGGAGCGACGGAGCGGAGCTCCGAGCGCCACGGCGAGGTCTCGGCCGTCGTGTTCCGCCGCGCCGGCGGGGACCGCCGCGTCCCTCGTCCTACGTCCTCGTCGAGCGCACCGCGCTCGTCAGCACCCACCCGGCCGGGCCGGCGCTCGTCGCCGAGGCCGCGGCGCTCGCGCCGGCGGCGTCCCTCGCCGTGCACGACGGCGTGGAAGGTGGCGCGCGCCGCGCTCGGGCGAGGAGATCGCCGCGGTCGCGTTCGCGCCGGCCGGCTCGCGGCTCCTCCAGGGCCTGTGGGCCTTCAAGGACGGGGTCGCCCTCGGGGTCGGCGCCAGCGCGGGCCGGCTCACCGCGCGCGCTCGCCATGCTCCTCGGCGCGCGCGAGCCGTCCTTCCGCGCCCTCGCCGCGGACGGCCACGGCGCCGCGCTCGTCGCCCGCCTCGACCCGGACGCTCCGCTCGCGGCGCGCTGGGACGGCGACTTCGCCGCGCTCGGGAGGAAGCTCGTCCCGATGCTCCCGCCCGCGCGACCGGGCCTCGCTCGAGCGGCGCGGGCTCGATCTCGAGCGCGACCTCTTCTCCCTCCTCGCGCCGGGCGGCGCGGTCGCGCTCTCGCTCCCGGCCCGGCTCTCCCTCGGCGGCGCTCACCGCGGACGCGCTGCGCGGCCGACCCCCTCCGCGCGGTCGAGTTCGAGGCCGTCCTCCCGGTCCGGCGCGGCGCCGACGTGGCGGGGGCCGCGTCGCGGCTCGCCCGCGCCGCCGGCGCGCGCGAGGCGCGGGCGCGCCGACCGGGACGGGATCTCCGGATCCGCACGCCCTCCGGCGAGATCGCGTGGCAGCTCGACGCGGCGAGCGAGCCGGCTCGTCGCGGCGGGCGGCAGGCCGGGCCGGCTCGACGCGCTCCTCGCCCGCCTCGAAGGCGACGGGCCCGGGTGGAAGGCGGCGACCCCCGCCGCGTCAGGCCGCGCTCGAGGGCGGCCTCGGCGGGATCGCCCTCGACGCCCCGCGCCTCGTCGCGGCGGTGCGGGCCCTCCCCGACGAGGCGTTCGGCGGCGGGCCGTCGGGGTTCGTGATGCGCTCGCTCGTGGAGCGCGCCGTCGAGCCCGCCGCGCGCCTCGCCGCGATCTCGCTGCGGGCCGACCTCGCGCCCGGCGCGCTGCGCCTCGACCTCGAGGTCGAGGCGGGCGCGGGGGAGGACCGGTGATCCGCCTCCGGGGCGTCTCGAAGTCCTTCCGGGACGCGGGAGCGCGAGGTCCCGGTGCTCCAGCGGGGTCGACCTCGAGGTCGGGGCGGGCGAGCTCGTCGCCATCGTCGGCGCGTCCGGCTCGGGGAAGTCCACCCTCCTCTACGTCGCGGGCGCCCTCGACCGCGACTTCGGCGGCGAGGTGACGGTGGCGGGCGTCTCCCTCGCCGGCCTCTCGGCCGAGGAGCTCGCCGCCCTCCGGAACCGCGAGATCGGGTTCGTGTTCCAGTCCTTCAACCTGCTCCAGGGGCTCTCGGCGGTGGAGAACGTCATGCTCCCCGGCCTGCTCCGGCGCGGCGGCAACGAGCGGCGCCGCGGAGCTCCGGGCCGCCGCGGAGCAGGCGCTCGCGGACGTCGGGCTCGCCGACAAGGCGCGCCAGCCCCCGGCGCGGCTGTCCGGCGGCGAGCGCCAGCGGGTCGCCATCGCGCGCGCCCTCTTCGCGCGGCCGCGCGTGCTGCTCGCCGACGAGCCCACCGGCAACCTCGACGCGGTCTCCGGCGAGGCGATCATCCGGCAGTTCGCCGAGCTCGCCGCGCGCGGGGCTCACCGTCCTCGTGGTCACGCACGAGGAGCGGGTCTCGCGCGCGGCCTCGCGCGTCCTCCACCTCGAGGCGGGGAGGCTCCGGCCCTCATGACCCGCGGCCCGCGGACTCCTGCGCATCGCCCTCGCCTCGCTCCGCGCGGACCGGCGCGGCGCGCTCGTGAACGCCGCCGCGGCCTGCCTCGGCGCCGCCGCCCTCGTCTTCTTCCTCGCCCTCGGGCTCGGCGTCTCCCGCGCCACGCAGCGGATGTTCCCCGCCGACGCCCGGCTCGTCGAGGTCGTCCCGGGGACGGTCTCCCTCGGCGGCGTCCTCGGCGGCGGCAAGCTCGACGCCGACGCGACGGCGCGCCTCGCGGCGCTCCCGGGCGTCGCGGGGGTGTTTCCGCGGGTCGCGCTGCGGGTGCCGGTGGCGGCGCCCGGGCCGCCGAAGGGGCTCGACTACAACTGGCCGCCCGGCATGACCGTCCAGATCCCGGTCGTCGGCGTCGCGCCGGAGCTCGTCGCCGCCGACGTCCGGCCGGGGCTCTCCTTCGCGGACCCGGCGCCCGGCTCCGGCCGCCCGATCCCGGTGCTGCTCTCGCGGCGGCTCCTCGAGATCTACGACAAGACCATCGCGCCGGCGTGGGGCGTCCGCCGCCTGCCGCCGGGCCTCTCGATCGTCGGGCTGCAGCTGCCGGTGAAGATCGGGTTCTCCATCGTGCCGCAGAAGACCGAGGACCGGGTCTACGAGGCGCGGCTCGAGCTCGTCGGCCTCTCCGACCGCGTGCCCATCTACATGATGGCGGTGCCGCTCGAGACGGTTCAGCGGCTCCACGCCGAGTACGGCAAGGCCGACCAGGGCTACACGCAGGTGAGCGTCCTCGCCCGCCGGCCCGAGGACGTGCCGGCGGTCACCGCCGCGGTGCGGCGCATGGGGCTCTCGGTGGACGAGGGCGAGCGGGCGACGGCCGAGCGGGTCGGGACGGTCGTGCTCGTCACGACGGGCGCGCTCGTCTTCCTCGCCGTGGCGATGTGCGCCCTCGCGGCGCTCGCGATCGCGCAGTCGCTCTCGGCGAGCGTGCGCGGGCGGACCCGGGAGATCGCCGTGCTCCAGGCCCTCGGGGCCTCGCCGGGCGACGTGCGCGTCGTCGTCCTCGCCGAGGGCGCGATCGTCGGCCTCGTCGGCGGCGTGCTCGGCTCCGCCCTCGCGGCGGCGCTCGCCGTGCTCGCGAACCGGGCCGCGCTCTCGCTCGTGCCGGACTTCCCCTTCCGCCCCGAGACGTTCTTCGCGTTCCCGGGCTGGCTCGCCGCGCTCGGCGTGGTCGTCCCCGCGCTCGCGGCGGTGCTGGGCGCGCTCGCGCCGGCCGCCACCGCGGCGCGGGTCGACCCCGCGCGCACGCTCTCCTGACTACCAGCCCTGGCCGCCGCCGGACGGTCCGGCGCCCCCGGTCCCGCCGGGCGGGGCGGCGGCGCCCGAGCCGGAGGAGCCCGCCCCCGAGCCGGTCGAGCCGCCCGGGTTCCCCGGGGTGCCCTGATCCGGGGGCGAGCCGCCCTGGTCGATGGGCGACGCGCCCTGGTCGGTCCCGGAACCGGCCTGGCCGCTGGCGGTCCCGCCCTGCGCCGCGGACTCCTCGCCCGCTTGGACCTTCACCGCGATCTCCTGCCCGTTCACGACGTCGAAGCTCGCGCGCACCGGCTGCCCCTCGGCGAGCTCGTCCGTCGAGGCGTCGCTCCCGTCGAGCTGGATCGCGGTCTCCGGCACGATCTGCAGCGTGCGGGTGTCGCCCAGCTCCGTCCGGATCGAGAGCGTGTCCTCCGTCACGTCCGAGATCTGGCCGGCGACGACCTGGTCCTCGGCGTGCCCCTGCACGGCCGGGCCCGGGACCATCATCGGATCCTGGGTGACCGCGCCGCCCGACGCCTGCGGCTGCTGCGGCTCGGGCTGGCCCGACGAGGCGGTCCCGGCGGACGACTGCTTCGAGGTGTGCATGCATGCCGACGCGAGAACGAGCGCCGGCAGCGCGAGCGTGATGGCTCGGACCTTCATGGTTCCCTCCCCTGGTGGAAGCTCCCCGAGAAGCTGGGCGCGCCCGGGGCGCGGCGGGAGCCCCACCGCCGGCGGGGGAGCGCAAGGCGCGGGAGCGCGGGGACGGGCGCCCGTCCTACGGCACGTCGTCCTCGCCCGGCCGCGGGATCGCGGCGACGTCTGCGATGGCGTCGAGCCAGCGCGGCTCCTCGCGCGCGAAGAGGGCGCGGCCGCCGCCGGCGAAGGCGCGGGCGAGGGCGTCGAGCCCGTCGGCGACGTGGCCGAGCTCGACGAGACACTGCCCGCGGCGGAGGTGGAGGAACGGGTTCCCCTCCGCTCCGTGGTGCATCGCGAGGGCGATGGGCTCGAGCGCGCCGGCGAAGTCGCGCCCGCGCCAGCGGACGTCCGCGACGGCGGACCAGAGCGAGCTCGCCGCGCCCCACTGGCCGCGGGGCTCGGGGAGGAGCTCCAGCGCCGCCTCGAAGCGCAGCACCGCCTGCGCGAACGCGCCGTCGGCGGCCGCGCCGTCCCCCTCGGCGGAGAGCGCGTCCACCTCGGCCGCGATTTCGGGCGGGAGCTCCTGCACGCGGGAGACGCTAGCGCGACTCCGGTCGGCGCGCACGCAGCGAGAACCGACGTCCACCGCGACCCGACCCCGACCCCGAGGACAGGCGAACGTGGCGCGCGCTTGCTCGGAGCCCTCTCCCCTGCGGGGAGAGGGAGGATCATCACCAGCGCCGCGCTACCCCCGCCGGTCGGCGGCGGCGGGCGCGTAGACGACGAGCTGGGTGCCGACGAGCAGCTTGTGCCGCTGCGGGTTCTCGATCCCGTTCCAGCGGCAGAGCTCGCGCATCTCGACCCCGAGCCGCTTCGCGATCGACCAGAGCGTGTCGCCCGCCTGCACCCGGAGCGTCGTCTTCGCGGCGGCGCGCTCCACGGCGTGGGCGGCCACCGTCGTCGTCGCGGAGGCCGTCGCGGACGGCTCCCGGTGCGACTCCGTCGTCCGCGCCTTCGGCGTCCGCGCCGGAGCGGCCGGCTCCTCCGCCCGCGCGACCTGCCCGGCTCCGAGCGGCTTCGGGATGATGAGCTCGGTCCCGACCCGCAGCTTCTTGGTCGTGCGCAGGCCGTTCATCTCCATGATCCCCTCGGCCGGCACGCCATAGTGGTGGGCGATCGAGGAGACGGTGTCGCCGCGCCGGACCACGTGGCCGGCGAAGGTCATCCGGACCTTCCCCTGCACCTTCGGCCACGCCTCGGCGAAGGTCCCGGCCTGCTCCTTCGGGATCTTGAGGTGGTACGCGCGCGGGGGCGTGCACGCCCGGCGGAGCTCGGGGTTGAGATCGATGATCTGCCGCTCGGGGACGCCGGCGGCGCGCGCGACCACGGCGAGGGGCGTCGCCGCGCGGGATCGTCACCTCGGTGTAGTCCTCCCACCGCTGCGCCTCGATCTCCTCGGCGCGGAAGCCGAAGGACTCGGGGTGCTTCGTGATGATCGCCGCGGCCATGAGCTTCGGGACGTAGCCCTTGGTCTCGGCGCGCAGGACCTTCTTCCCGGGGACCGCAGCCATCTCCCAGAAGTCGTCATAGCCCTTGGAGCGGGCCTTGAAGATCCGGCCGACGCCGGCGTTGTAGCCGGCCCAGGCGAGGCGCCAGTCGCCGGTCTGCTGGTAGAGCTGCTTCAGGTACCGCGCCGCGGCCCGGGCCGACTTCTCCGGATCGCGCCGCTCGTCGACCCAGAAGTCCTGCTTCAGGCCGAACATCTTGCCGGTGGGGCCGATGAACTGCCACGGCCCCGAGGCGCGGGCGCGGCTGTACGCGAAGTTGCCGAACCCGCTCTCGATCATCGCGAGGAAGACGGTGTCCTGCGGGAGCCCCTCCTCCTTCAGGATCAGGCGGTACCGGTCCATGAACTTGTGGGACCGGCCGAGCCACTTCACGAAGTGCTTGCGGGCGGCGCGGGACTGGAAGAAGCGGACGTACCCGACGACCGCCTGGTTCACCTCGATCGGGATGTCGTACTCGGCCTGGAGCTGCTTCAGATCGTGGTCGAGCTCCGGGAGGAGCGCGATCCGCCCCTCACCGGCCTGGTGCGGGGTGCCCGGCTCCTGGTCCTGGACGTGCGACTCCTCCTCGGCCTTGCGCAGCTCCTCGAGGTCGGCCGACTCGCTGTCGATCTCCTCGCCGATGGCGGGATTGTCCGGCACGTCGGCGGGCGCCGCGAGCAGGTCGTGGTCGTCGAGGAGCCTCTGGACGGTCGGGACCGGCTGGTCCTTCGGCGCCGCCGGGACGAGGGTCGCCGCAGGCGGCTCCGCGGGCGGGAGCGCCTGCGTCGTGGCGGAGGCCGCCGCGGCGGCGGTCGCGGGGGCCTGCGCCGCGGCGGGGGCGGCGAGCGCCAGGATGACGGTCAGGGTGAAGCGGGTGTGGATCGGCCTCATCGCTCCTCGGGTGGCGGGGGGCGGCCCACGGGCCGACGCCAGGGTTTCGCCGTCCATGGTAAACGCCCGGGCGCCGAGATTAAAATCGGTCGCTCCGCCGCCCGGCCGCTGTCAGGAGGGTGGGCATCCCCTGCGCGGCGGTCGATCCCCCGATTGCGCCCCCGGAACGAGGCCCTTAGCAGGAAGGTCCGGATTTGCTAGACCCGCCCCTGCACTCGCCCCCCATGATGCGGATTGGCCCACATACCTTCCCGGGACGGTACTTCCTCGCGCCGCTGGCGGGCGTCTCCGACCGCCCCTTCCGGACGATCTGCCGGGAGATGGGGGCGAGCTTCGCCTACACCGAGATGGTCTCCGCCCACGGGCTCGTCCACGGCACCCTCCAGACGGAGAGCTACCTGGATCGGGACCCGGAGGAGGAGCCCTTCGCGGTCCAGGTGTTCGCCGCCGAGCCCGACGTCCTCGCGCGGGGCGCGGTCGCCGCGGTCCTGGCCGGGGCGGGCATCGTGGACGTGAACATGGCCTGCCCGGTGAAGAAGGTCTGCGGCACCGGCGCGGGCGCCGCCCTCGGCCGGGACCCGGCCCGCGTGGAGGCGGCGGTCCGGGCCATGCGCGCGGCCGTGCCGGTCCCGATCACCGTGAAGATCCGCGCCGGCTGGGACGACGCCGAGGTGAACTGCGTCGAGGTCGCGCGCGCTGCCGAGGCGGGCGGCGCCGCCGCCGTCTCGCTCCACGGCCGGACCCGCGCCCAGATGTACTCGGGACGCGCGCGCTGGGACCTCATCCGCGCCGTGAAGGAGGCGGTCGGGATCCCCGTGCTCGGCTCGGGCGACGTCTGGACCGCCGACGACGCGCTGCGCATGCGCGCCGAGACCGGCTGCGACGCCGTCCTGGTCGCCCGCGGCGCCTGCGGGAACCCGTGGATCTTCCGCGAGCTCCGGGCGGAGGAGCTCGGGCGGCCCCGGCCGCCATCGCCCTCGCGCGACGAGTGGATCTCGGTCATGCTTCGCCACGTGAGCCTCCAGATCGAGCACCGGCGGCGGCAGCGGCCCCGCGAGGCCGCCGACGCGGCGGAGCGCGCGGCGGTGCGGGAGCTGCGCCGGCACCTCCTCTGGTACACGCGTGGCCGCCGGGGCGGCGTGCTGTTCCGCCGCGAGGCCGACCGGCTCGTCACCGCCGCCGACGTCGAGCGCGTCCTCGTCGAGCACTTCCCGCCCGGCTCGATCGCCTTCGAGCCAGACCCCGCGGCGGCGCGCGCGGAGGACGGCGAGTGACCGCGGCGCTCTCGATCTACACCGGCGCGATCCTGCTCGGCGCGCTCGCCGGCGGCGCCCTCCCGCTCTTCGCGGCGTTCCGGCGGTCCGACCTCCTCCTCTCCTTCTCCGCCGGCGTCATGCTCGGCGCCGCCTTCTTCCACATGCTCCCCGAGGCGGTGGAGCGGGGCGGGAAGTCGGTGGTCCCCTTCGTGGTGGTCGGCTTCCTCGTCCTCTACCTCGCCGAGCGGTTCGTGCTCGTCCACGTCTGCGCGGAGCCGGGCCCGAACCGGCGGCTCTCGACGGCGGGCGCTCCCCTCCCCCACCACGAGGGCGAGCACGACCACGACCACCACGGCCAGCCGGACGCCGACGGCACCGGGTGCGACGTGCACACCCTCGGCCTCGCGGCGTGGCTCGGGATGAGCGCCCACACCCTCGTCGACGGCTTCGCCCTGGGCGCCGCGTCGGTCACCCCCGAGCTCGGCCTCCTCGTGTTCCTCGCCATCCTCGCGCACAAGGTGCCGAACGCGTTCTCGCTCTCGGCGATCCTGCTCTCCGAGGGCTACTCGCGCGGCCGGGCGGTCGCGATGAACGCCGCCTTCGCCCTGATGGTGCCGGTCGGCGCCGGGCTGTACGTGCTGCTCCGCGAGCTGGTCCACGTCGAGCGATTCACCGCGCTCGCGCTCGCCGCGAGCGCCGGGACGTTCCTGCACCTGTCGCTCTCGGACATCCTCCCGGATCTGCACCGGCGGGGCGCATCGAGGTGGCGGCTCTCGGCGTCGCTCGTCGCCGGCGTGGCGCTCATGCTCGCGCTCACGCTCGTCCGCCACGAGTAGGCGAGGCTCAACTCAAGCGCAGCGAAGGAAGACGGCGAGAGCCCGGTCGCCGCCCCGCGCGAGCACGTCGAGGGCGTCGTCGGCCGGTGAGCGCCCCGAGGCGACCCGCTCGGAGAGGGGCGCGAGCCAGAGCCGCTCGTCCTCGCCGTCCTGCCCGCAGCAGCGCTGGCTGCACAGCCCGCGCGCCGCCGCATCCACCACCGCGTGCGCGACCTGCGCCACGGGCCGGCCGTCCGGGAGCCGACCGCGAAGCGCGTCGCGCCCGGCGGCCTCGACGAAGGTCCGGCGGTCGGCGAGCGAGAGCGCGGAGACGACGTCGAAGGCCTCGGCCCGCGCCTCGCGGTCGTAGAGGATCCCCTTCCAGAGCGCCACGAGGGCCTTCGTGAGCTCCGGACCGCAGGCGTCGGCGCCGCGCACCTCGACGACCGACTTCACGCGCACGTCGGGGAACACGGTGGTGAGGTGGTCCTCCCAGTCCGCCATCGTGGCGGACTCGCCGTCGAGCCCGCTCCGCAGGAAGTCGCGGAAGGTCCGGCCGCCGGTATCGAGGTAGCCGCCGCGGCGCCGGACGAAGATCATGGGGACGTCGAGCACCCACTCGACGTAGCTGCGGTACGGCGCGTCCTCGAAGGCGGGCGCGAAGACGAAGGGGGGCAGGCCGCAGCGCGCCGGATCGGTCTCGAACCAGACCTTCGTGCGGTAGCTCTTCCACCCGGAGTCCTTCCCGCCGACCACCGCCGAGTTGGCCATGAGCGCGGTGACCGCGGGCTGCACCGCGTACGCGACGCGGAGCTTCTCGGCGAGGTCGCGCTCGTCGGAGAAGTCGAAGCTCGCCTGCGCCGAGGCGGTCATCGCCATCATGTCCTCGGCGAGCCGGCCGCGGGCGGCGAGGAACGGCCGCATCACCGCGTACCGGTTCTTGGGCATCCACGGGCTCGAGGCGGGGGTCCCCCAGGGGCGGTAGCCCACCGCGAGGAACTCGACCCCCGTCCGGGCGGCGATGTCGCGGCACTTCGCGATGTGCCGGTCGAGCTCCGCGGCGATGACGTGGACGTCCTGGAACGGACGGCCGGAGAGCTCGATCTGCCCGCCCGGCTCGATCGAGACGGTGAGCCCGTTCTTCTGCGAGGCGATGATCCGGCCGTCCTCCTCGAAGGGCTCGTATCCGTATGCCTCGAAGGACCGGAGCACCCCCTCGACGCCGCCGGGACCGGCGTACGGCACCGGGTCGAGCGTCCCCGCTCGCAGCAGCACCTTCTCGTGCTCGAGCCCGACCTTCCAGTCCTCGCGCGGCCGCTCCTTGCCGCGGAGCCACGAGACGAGGTCGGCCACCCCGCGAACTGGGAGGGCTCTCGTGCACCTGGGAATCGAGAGACATGCTCCTCGGTATAGCGCAGGGGCAATCCGCTTGCGCGGCCCCCTGCGCCACCCTATCCTGCGACGTTACGCAGGTTTCCGCTTGTCCGTCTCCTCCCCCTCGCCCCGGCCTCCCTCGATGATCCGCCCATTCCGCCTGTTCGCCACCCTGGCGGCGACGATCGCGCTCGCGCTCGGCGTCACCGTCCGCCTCGTTCGCGCGGAGCCCGATGCTTCGCCGGCCGTCGCGTACCAGGGCGCGGTCCCCGTCCACGCGCGCGCGGACGAGGGCGGCGGCGAGTACCGCCTCGACCGGCTCCCGATCCTGTCGCGGGTCATCCTGTCGGTGAAGGACAACTACGTCGATCCGTCGCGCATCGAGCCGAAGCGGATGGTGGTCGCGGCCCTCGAGTCGGTGGAGAAGACCGTCGCCGAGGTGATGGTGGTCGGCGACGCGAAGTCTCCGAAGCTCACCCTCACCGTCGGCTCGGCGACCCGCGACCTCGACATCTCCGGCGTCGACTCGATCTGGAAGATCCGGACGGTGCTCGGCGAGGCGATGGGGTTCATCCAGGAGCACCTCGTCGCGCACAAGGAGCTGAAGCAGATCGAGTACGCCGCCGTGAACGGCATGCTCTCGACGCTCGACCCGCACTCGGTCCTCCTCGAGCCGAAGTTCTTCAAGGAGATGAAGCTCCAGACCCGCGGCGAGTTCGGCGGGCTCGGCTTCGTCATCGCGATGCGCGACGGGAACCTCACCGTCGTGCAGGTGCTCAAGGGGACGCCGGCGCAGCGCGCGGGCGTCAAGGCGAAGGACGTCATCCAGCGGATCGAGGAGCAGTCGACGATCAACATGGACCTGCAGGACGCGGTCGACCGGCTCCGCGGCAAGCCGCAGCACGAAGGTGTCGATCACCATCGGCCGCACCGGCTGGACCGAGCCGAAGAAGCTCCGACCTCGCGCGCGAGGTGATCCAGGTCGAGACCGTCCCGCAGGCGCAGCTCCTCGACGGCAACGTCGGCTACGTGAAGCTCTCCCAGTTCTCGGCCAACACCACCCGCGACCTGGCGGGGGCGATCGCAGCAGGAGATGCAGGAGGCGGGCGGCAACCTCCAGGGGCTCGTCCTCGACCTGCGCGGCAACCCCGGCGGCCTCCTCGAGCAGGCGATCCAGGTCTCCGACCTGTTCCTCTCCGAGGGCGTCATCGTCAAGACGGTCGGCGGCGGCGACAAGCAGCGGATCAACGAGGTGAAGGAGGCGACCGCGGAGTGCGACCGACCTGAACCGGCTGCCGCTCGTCGTCATCGTGAACAACAGCTCCGCCTCGGCGAGCGAGATCGTCGCGGGCGCGCTCAAGAACAACAACCGCGCCCTGGTCATCGGCCGGCAGACCTTCGGCAAGGGCTCGGTCCAGGTGCTGCACGACTTCGCCGAGCCCGGGAAGCAGGGCGAGGAGGCCGCGCTCAAGCTCACCATCGCGCAGTACCTCACGCCGGGCGACATCTCGATCCAGGAGGTCGGGATCACGCCGGACGTCCTGCTCCTCCCCGGCCGCGCCCTGAAGGACCAGGTGAACTACTTCGCCCCGCCGCGCTCCATGGGCGAGGCGGACCTCGACGCGCACTTCTCGAACCCCGCGGGCGGCCCCGCCGGCGCCAGCGCGACGGCCCAGGCGCCCGAGACGAAGAAGAAGCGGGTCGAGAAGGCGCCCCTCGAGCTCCGCTACCTGCTCGACGAGAAGGAGGACGAGGTCGCCAAGGCCCTCCGCCGCGAGAGCAAGGGTGAGGCGGCGGCGCTCCGCACCCCGGGATCGGAGCTGACCCCGGAGCAGCAGGAGGACGAGGAGGCCGAGGCGGACCCCGACAAGTTCGTCGAGGACTACCAGATCCGGTTCGGGCGCGAGCTCCTCCGGAAGTCGCCGTCGAACGACCGGAACGCGGCTCCTCGAGGGCGCGCGGGCGCTCGTGGCGCAGCGTCACGACGAGGAGGAGGCGCGGCTCGCGAAGCGCGCTCGGCGAGCTCGGCGTCGACTGGGCGAACGGCCACGTCCAGGGCACGCCGAAGGGCGTCGTCACGCTGGCGCCGCCCCCCGGCCGCGACTTCCGCGCCGGCGAGACGGTGCCCTGGACGGTGACCGTCGAGAACAAGGGCGACGGGCCCTACAAGCGGCTGCGGGCCTGGACCACGGCGGAGAAGAACCCGCTCCTCGACCGCCGCGAGTTCGTGTTCGGCGTCGTGAAGCCGGGCGAGCAGCGCAGCTGGACCGTGCCGGTGAAGATCCCGAAGGGGACTCGACAGCCGGCGCGACCAGGTGACGCTCCACTTCGAGGACGACGCGGGGAAGGCGCCGCCCGACGCTGGCGACGAGCTTCGGGGTGGTGGAGATCGCGAAGCCCACCTTCGCCTTCTCGATCCAGCTCGACGACAAGGCCGGCGGCAACGGCGACGGGCTCGCCCAGCGCGGCGAGACGTTCAACGTGCGCGTCGACGTGAAGAACGTCGGGACCGGCACGTCGGGCGAGAAGACCTACGTGACGCTCAAGAACCTCGGCGACGAGAAGGTCTTCATCAAGAAGGGGCGCGAGGTCCTCGGGGCGATCAAGCCGGGCGACTCGAAGTCGGCGTCCATGGAGGTCGAGCTCCGGCGCGGCGGGAAGGCGGAGGAGCTGCCCTTCCGCGTCCAGATCGTCGACGAGAAGATGGACGAGTTCCTCTCCGAGAAGATCGACTGGCCCGTCTCGAACGACGAGCGCGCGCCGACGCCGGCCAGGACGGCGGTCCGGGTCGAGGTCATCGAGGCGCTGCTCCGCACCGGCGCGGCGCCGTCGGCCTGGCCCCTCGCGACCGCGAAGCGCGGCGCGATCCTCCCGGTGGACGCCCGGGTGGGCGACTTCTGGCGCGTCGAGTGGGCGAAGGGCCGGTTCGCCTTCGTCGCCGACGTCGACGTCGAAGCCGGCCAAGGGACCGCGCTCCGGCGCCGTCGCCGAGGCGTGGCAGCGCGAGCCGCCGCGGATCGCCATCTCGCCCGACCCGATGCAAGGGGGCCCCGGTCGTCGAGGGCGACACCTTCAAGCTCTCGGGCACGGCGTCGGTGCCCCCCTCGGCGGACGGCTCCGCGAAGCTCCGCGACGTCTTCGTCTTCGTGAACGAGCAGAAGGTCTTCTTCAAGGTCGTCCCGCAGTCGGCGAACGCCGCCAAGGTCGACTTCGAGGCGGACCTGCCGCTCAAGCCGGGGAACAACGTCGTGACGGTGTTCGCCCGCGAGGACGACGAGTTCCAGACGCGCCGGAGCGTCGTCATCTACCGCCGTCCGCAGGCGGAGATGGCGCAGGACGGCGCGCAGGCGAAGCACGTCGGTCAGTAAATTCCGTCGTCTGGCGCCTTCGGGCGCCAGACGACGCGGCTGTCTTCCGCCCGCGCGGGTCCGTCCAATCTTCGGTGACGCGTGCCCCCTTCCGCGTCTCGGGTCTTCGGGACGGGCACACTCGCTGGAGCTCGCCGGCGCAGGCGCTGGCGCCGCCCGCCGCGGGCCCGTCGGAGCCGACCTCGGCGGGAACGCGACGAGCGTCGCGCGCGGATCCGCGGCCTTCACGGGCGCGGCTCGCGAGGGCGACCGCAGTGGCGCTGCGCGCCTGCGGTCGCCCGCGTCGCCGCGCCGACGCGTAGCCAGGCGCGCGCGGAGAGCGCGCCCGAACGGGGCCGCCTCGGCGAGGCTCCTCCGGTCCCGCGCCGGCGGCGCTGGATGCGCCTGCGCCTCGCGCCGTCGCCTGGCGCACTCGAGCCCCCTTCCCGCTGGCGCCCACCCGCGGTGCGTGCTCACGTTCTCCCTCGCGCAGAAGCGCAGGAGCGCAGGAAGAGCGGGGGGAACGGCATGGAACAGCGGCATCTGGGCAAGCAAGGGCTCACCGTGTCGGCGCTCGGCCTCGGCTGCATGGGCATGAGCGACTTCTACGCGGGGGCGAGCGAGGAGGAGTCGATCGCCACGATCCACCGGGCCATCGAGCTCGGGGTGAACTTCCTCGATACGGCCGACATGTACGGCCCCTTCAAGAACGAGGAGCTGGTCGGCCGGGCGCTCCGGGGCCGCCGCGAGGGGGTGGTGCTCGCCACCAAGTTCGGCAACGAGCGGAAGCCGGACGGGACCTTCGTCGGCGTGAACGGCCGGCCGGAGTACGTGCGCGCCGCCTGCGAAGGCTCGCTGCGCCGGCTCGGGGTCGACCGGATCGACCTCTACTACCAGCACCGCGTCGACCCGAAGGTCCCCATCGAGGACACGGTCGGCGCCATGGCCGAGCTCGCGCGGGCGGGCAAGGTCCGCTTCCTGGGGCTCTCGGAGGCTGCGCCGGACACCATCCGGCGCGCCCACGCCGTCCACCCGATCTCCGCGCTCCAGACCGAGTACTCGCTCTGGAGCCGCGACCCGGAGGACGAGATCCTCCCGACCATCCGGAAGCTCGGGATCGGGTTCGTCCCCTACAGCCCGCTCGGCCGCGGGTTCCTCACCGGCCGCTTCCGCAAGGTCGAGGACCTCGCCCCGGACGACTTCCGCCGGAGCTCGCCGCGCTTCCAGGGCGAGAACTTCGAGAAGAACCTCCGGCTGGTGGACCGCATCCGCGAGATCGCGGCGGAGAAGAAGGTCGAGCCGTCGCAGCTCGCCCTCGCCTGGGTGCTCGCGCAGGGCAAGGACGTCGTCCCGATCCCGGGGACCACCACGCGGGCCCACCTCGAGGAGAACGTGGCGGCGGCGTCCATCGCGCTCTCGAAGGAGGACCTCGCGCGGATCGACCGGGTGGCGCCGAAGGGAGCCGCGGCGGGCGATCGCTACCACCAGGCCGGGATGGCGACGGTGAACAGGTGAGCGCTCCCTGAACACTGGATTCGACGGGCGGGGAACGCGGGACCGCGGAGTCGGGCGGCGCCGCGCGTCCGGAGGTCTCCCGCGTCGTCTGGCGCCCCGAAGGCGCCAGCGCCGGTGTAGGCGATATCTCCCTGACCCCGGATTTCGCGGCCCCCGATGGCGGGGGTAGAATTTCGCCGTCTTGGCCGAGGTGAAGAATACGTCCGCCCCAGCGTCCGCCGCCGGGACGCGGAGCGGGGCGGGCTTCGAGCTGCGCCTCGAGCGCGGCGCGGTACACGTCCGCCTCGAGGGGCAGCCCATCGCCCCGGGCGTCCGCCTCGAGCTGCTCACGCTCCAGATCCCGGACGTGAAGTTCCCGTTCGACGTCGGGCAGGGCGCGGGGCAGTTCCGCCACCGGCTCGCCGACCTCGTCGAGCTCGCCGTGAGCGTCGAGCCGTCCGCGGCCGAGGTCGCCCTCGCCGGCGTTGGGCTCGCGGCCTTCGGCGTCGAGGACCTCCAGCTCGCCGCCCGCGACGGCTTCCTCGAGCTCGCCGGCCGGCTCTCCGGCGGCCCCGCCTTCACCCTCGAGGCGGGCCTCCTCCCCGCCGGCGACCAGGGCGTCGCGATCGTGTTCCACGCGCCGCGCGTCCTCGGCCCCGCGCCCCTCCCCGCCGCCGCGCTCCCGCACCTCGCCCGCTCCGTGGTGGACGCCATCGGGCCGGAGGCCCTCCCCGCCGCCCCGCTCCCGTCCCTCCTGCGCCGCGTCCTCGCACAGCGCGGCTGGAAGCTGCCGCGCGCCGGCGACGCCCGGCTCTCCCGCGTCACGGTGATCCCGGGCGCCGCGCGGCTCGTCTGGGATCGCGGCGCGGCGAACCCCGCCGTCGCCGCGGCCGATCCCGATCTCCTCGGGGCGGACGAGGGGGCGCGCAGCTTCCGCGACGCCGAGGTCCTCGTCGCCCGCGGCGACTTCGCGGGCGCGCGCGAGGCGTACCTCGCCGCCGGCGCGGCCGCGACCTCCCACCCCTTCGCCGCGGAGCGGCTCCTCTCGCTGCTGGCCCTCGACGAGGCCTTCCACGAGGAGGCGCTCGACCTCGCCGGCGACTGGCTCGGCCGCCGCCCGGGGTTCGAGCCCGCCCTCGCCGCGGAGGCGGCGGTCCGCGCCGCCCGCGGCGAGTCCGCCCGCGCGGCCCTCGCCTTCGGGGCGCTCGCGGCGGGCGCGGCTGCGCGCGGCCGGATCTTCCTCGCCCTCGCCGCGGCCGAGGCCGCCCTCGCCATCCCGGGCGCGCCGGAGGAGCAGGTCCTCCGCGCCGTGGACGTCGCGCTCCAGATCCGCCGCGACCACCTCCCGGCGCTCCGCGCGCTCCGGGCCGTCTCCCGCTCCCGCAACGATCGCGAGGGGCTCCTCCGCGCGAGCCGCCGCCTCGTCGCCTACGAGCCGGAGCCCGCCGCGAAGGCCCGCGCCCACGCCGAGCTCGGCGAGCTCCTCCTCGAGGCCGATCCCGCCGGCGCCCGCCTCCACCTCGACCAGGCGCTGCGCCTCGCGCCGGACGACGCCGACGCCCAGGAGGCGCTCGCGCGCGCCTGCGCGGCGGCCGGCGAGCCGCTCCGCGCGGTGCGCGCCCTCGAGCGGCTGCGCGAGCTGCTCGCCGCGCGCGGCGAGCGGGGGCGCGCCGCGAAGGCCGCGCTCGACGCGGGCGTGCTCTGGGAGGGGCCCCTCGGC
This sequence comes from uncultured delta proteobacterium, assembly GCA_963739565.1. GTDB lineage: Bacteria > Myxococcota > Myxococcia > Myxococcales > Anaeromyxobacteraceae > Anaeromyxobacter. The sequence goes on from CAVUBF010000007.1 coordinate 115,033, forward strand.
CACCCGGAGAACGCGCTCCTGCGCTACCGCGAGGCCGCCGAGCTCGCGCCCTCCGCCGAGACCCACGCCCGCGCCGCGCGGGCGGCCCAGGCCGCCGGGCAGTGGGCCGAGGCCGCCGACCACCACGCGGCGGCCCTCGCCGCCCTCGATCGTTCCGCCCCGGGCGCGGCCGCGCTCGCGGTCGACACGCACGTCGCCCTCGCCGACGTGGCGGAGCGCCGGCTCGGGGATCGCGCCGGCGCCGCCGCCCACCTCGAGCAGGCCGCCGCCCTCGCCCCGGGCGACGTCGAGGTGCTGCGGCGGCTCCTCGCCCTCGAGCGAGCTCTCGGGCGGACCGCGGAGGTGCTCCGCGCCCTCGACCGGCTCGCCGCGATCGAGCCCCCCGGGCCGGCGCGGGCCGTCCTCCTCGCCCAGGCCGGCGACGCCGCGCTCTCCCTCGGCCTCGCCGGCGACGCGCGCGATCGGTTCGCCGCCGCGATCGCCGTGGACCCCACCTGCCGGCCGGCGATCCTCGGCGCCGCGCGGCTCGCGCGCCAGCGGGGCGACGCGGTCGCGGAGCGGGACGCCCTCGAGAAGCTGCTCCCCCTCGCGGAGCCCGGAGACGAGTCGTCCGAGGTCCTCGACCGGCTCGCCTCTGCCCGCGACCGCGCCGGCGACCTCGTGGGCGCGGCCGCCGCCGCCGCCGCCGCGCGCGCCGCGGTCCCGACCGCGGCCCGGCTCGAGGCCTCCCTCGCCCTCGCGCGCCGGACCGGGGATCCCGCCGCCCTCGCCGCCCTCCTCGAGGACCGGGCCCGGGCCGCGGCCACCGCCGGCGACGCCGCGGCCGCGACGGACGCGTGGCTCGAGCGGGCGCGCCTCCTCTCCGGGACCCCGGCCCAGGCCCTCGCCGCGCTCGCCGAGGCCCGCGCCGTCTCCGCCGGGGACCCCGCCGTCCTCCGGGCCCAGGCCGCCCTCGCGGAGCGGACCGGCGACGCGCGCCTCGCCCTCGGGTGCCTGCGCGCGCTCCTCGCCGGCGCGCCGGAGGACGGATCCGCCCTCGAGCTCCGCGCGGCGCGGGCCGCCCTCGGCGCCGGCGAGATCCCCGCCGCGAAGGATCACGCCGGGCGCGCACTCGACCGCGGCGCGCCGGGGGCCGCCGAGGTCCTCGACGAGATCCTCGCCCGCTCCGGGGACGACGCCGGCCGGGCCGAGGTCCTCACGCGGCTCGGCCGCCACCTCGAGGCCGCGCGAGTGCTCGAGCGGCTCGGCGACGCCGCGGGCGCCCGCGCCGCCTACGAGCGCGCCGCCGCCGACCCCGCCGACTCCGACGCCGCGCTGCGGGCCCTTCCGCGCCTCGCCGAGCTCCGCCTCGTCGCGGGCGATCGGTCGGGCGCGGCCGCGGCCCTCCTCGCCCTCGCCCGGCTCGGACAGGGGCGCGAGGCGGCGCGCCTCGCGGTGCAGGCCTTCACGACCGGCGGTGATCCCGCCGCCCTCGAGGCCGCGCTCCAGAAGGACCGGACGTTCGCGCCGGCCCTCGCCCGTCGCGCGTCGCTCCGCGCCGCCGACGACCCGCGCGCCGCCCTCGCGGACGCGGAGGCCGCCCTCGCCGGCGAGGGGCTCGCCGACGGCGAGCGCCCGGCGCTCCTCGCCCTCGCCGCGAGCGCGGCGGCAGCGGCGGGCGACGGCGCCGCCGCCAGACGCCTCCTCGCCGCGTTCTGCGACGTCACCGCCGACGACGACGGCGCCCTCTCCCGGCTCGCCGCGCTGCACCGGGCGGCCGGCGCGCGGGACGACCTCGCCCGCGTCCTGTCTCGCCGCCTCGCCCTGGCGAGCGGGCCCGACGCGGTCCAGGTCCGGCTCGAGCTGTCGGACCTCCTCGCCGCCGCCGACCCCGGCCACGCCGCCCGCCTCGCCCTCGAGGCGCTCGACCACGACCCCGCCAGCGCCCACGCGCTGCGCGCGCTCACCACCGCCCCGCGCGCCGCCCACGTCCCGCCGGCCGACCGCGCCGCGCTCCTCGCGCGCCTCGCCCGGGCCGCCGCCGCGACCCCCGCCGAGGCGGCGGTGGCGCACGCGACCCGCGCGCGGCTCCTCGCCGAGACCGGGGATCCCGCCGGCGCCCTCGCCGCGGCGCGCGAGGCGGCCCGGCTCGGGGAGGAGCCCGACGATCTGCTCGAGCTCCGGGCGCGCCTCGCGGACCGCCAGGGCGAGCCCGCCGAGGCCGCGCGGGCGCTCCTCGAGCGCGCCCGGCGCGCCGCGGCCCGCGGCGAGCCGCAGGCCGCGGAGCGGCTCGCCGACGCCGGGCTCCGCGCCGTCGCGACCGGGATCCCGGGCGCCGAGGAGGCGCTCCGGGCCACCCTCGCCCTCTCTCCGGACCGCGAGACGAGCCGCGCCGTCCTCGAGGCCCTCGTCCGCCTCGCGCGCGAGCGCGCCGACGACGCCGCGGAGCGCGCCCTCCTGCCCCTGCTCGTCCCGGCGATGCCGACCGGCGCCCGCCCCGCGGTCCTGCTGCGGCTCTCGACCCTCGCCCTGGAGGCCAAGGACGCGGTCCTCGCCCGGGCGAGCGCCGAGGAGGCCCGGGCCCTCGCGCCGCGCGACCTCGCCGCGGTCGAGGCCTGCCGCGCCGGGGCCCTCGCCGCCGGCGATCTCGCGGCGGTGGCGGAGCTCCTCGCGGTCGGCGCCGCCCTCGATCCCGCCTCCGCCGGCCCGCGCCTCCTCGACCGGGCCCGGCTCCTCGCCGCCCTCCGCCACGGCGCCGAGGCGGACGACTCGTTCCGGGCCGCGCTCGCCGCGCTCCCTCCGGACCGCGCCCTCGCCGAGGAGCACGCGCGGCTGCGGCGCGAGGCGCTCCCCGGGTCGTCGCCGGCGGCGCCCATCGAGGCCTACGCCCTCCGCTGCGCCGATCCGGCCGAGGCCGCCTCGGCGCTGAGGGCCGCCGCCGCGATGGCGCTGGCGGCCGGCGACTCCGGCGGGGCGCTCCGCAACGCTCGCCGCGCCTTCGCCCGCACCGAGTCGGACCCGGCCTTCGCCGGCCCCCTCCTCGCGCGCATCCTCTACGTCGCCGGCGGCGCCTCCGAGGCGCTGGTCGTGCACCGGCGCCTCCTCGACACGGGCATCGCGGCGGCCGGGGACGACGCGGTGGCGCTCTGCCGGCAGGCGGCCGATTCTCGCGGAGAGCGCCGGGGACCGGGACCTCGCGCTCCGCGCCCTCGGCGAGCTGCTCCGGATCAGGCCGCAGGAGGTCGAGGCTGCGATCGCGCGGTTCGAGCTCGACCCGGACCGCGCCGGCGCGGTGCGCGCCCTCGCCGACGCCGCCGCCGCCTGCGGCTCGCTCCGCCGCCGCGCCCTCGCCCTCGCCCTCGCCGCCGAGGCGGCGCTCGTCGACCTCGGGGACCCCGCCCTCGCGGCGGAGCTCTTCGGGCGCGCCCGCGCCGCCGCCGACCCCATCCCGTCGCTCGGACTCGCCGTCGCGCGCCGCCGCGTCGTCGCGGTGCGGGCGGTGGAGGGCTCCTCGTCGGCGACCTACCTCGCCGCGCTGCAGGACGCGAGCGCCGCCGCGATGGCGGCCGGCGACACGAGCGCCGCGATCGAGCTCCTCGAGGAGGCGATCCAGCGCAAGCGCGAGCGCGGCCTCTTCGCCGACGCCGCCCGCGACCTCCTGCAGGTCGACGCCCTCGCCGCCGTCGAGGGCGACTTCGACGAGTCCGCCGGGCGCCTGCGCGCCGCCGGGACCCTGCTCCGGGAAGCGGGCGACCTCGCCGGCGCCGCCGACGTGCTCCGCCGCGCCTACGCGGCGAACCCGGACTCCGAGGAGACCGCCCGCCGCCTCGAGGAGGCGCTGCGCGAGCGCGGCGGCGAGCGCGCCCCGGACCTCGTGGAGCTGCTCGTCGACCGCGCCGCCCGGCTCCCGCCGGGACCGGAGCGTGCCGAGGTCCTCGTCCGCCTCGCCGCGGCCCACGCCGGCGCCGGGGCGGTCTCCGCCGAGGAGGAGGCGCTCCGGGCCGCCCTCGCGGAGGTGCCGGGCCATCCCGCCGCGGAGTCGCGTCTCCTCGAGCTCCTCGCCGGGACGCGCCGCAGCGGGGACCGGGCGCGGCTCCTCCTCGAGCGCTCCGCGCGCACCGCCGACGCGGGCGCGCGCCTCGACCTCCGCCGCGAGGCGGCGCGCCTGCTCGGGGCCTCGTCCGATCCTGGCGACCGCGAGCTCGCCGCGGAGACCTGGCGCGCGGTCGCCGCGAGTCTCCCGGCCGATCTCGAGGCGGCGCGCGCCGCGGCGGGGCTGCTCCTCGGCCTCGGGCGCCGGGACGACGCCGTGCCGCACCTCGAGGCGCTCGTCCGCGCCGACTTCGAGGACGCCGCCGCCGCGGACGAGCTCGCGACCGCCTATGCGGGCCGCCCGGCCGATCGCGCGGAGCTGTTCCTCTCCCGCGCCGCCCGCGCCGAGGGCGAGCGCCGCGCGGCCCTGCTCCGTGAGGCGGCGAGCGCGCTCTTCACCCTCGGCGACGACGATCGCGCCCGCGCCACGCTCCGCGACGCCTTCGTGGCCTGGCCCGGCGACGGCGCCGCCTTCGAGGAGGCGGTGCGGGACGCCTCCGGCGACGTCGACCGGCTCGACGCCGTGCTCTCGACCCGCGCCCGCGCCGTGCCGGCCGAGGCCGCGTCGTGCCACCGCGCCCGGGGCGACGCCCTGCGCGCCGCCGGCCGGTCGGAGGACGCCGTCGCGGCGTACGAGGCGGCCCTCGCCGCTTCGCCGGGCGACCCGGCCGTCTCCGCGGCCCTCGCCGCGAGCCTCGCCGAGGCGCGGGGCGACGCCGCGGCGGCGCCGCTCGACCGCGCCCTCGTCCAGCGCTCCGAGGCCGCGCCCGGCGAGATCCCGCCCGGCGCCGAGGCGCCGGCGCGGTACCGGCTCGGCCTCGCCCTCTCCTTGGGCGGCGGCGCCGCGGAGGCGCTCGTCCACCTCGAGCGCGCGCTCTCGCTCGCGCCGCACGACGGCCACGCCGGCCTCGCCTGGGCCGCGATCGCCCAGGGGCACGCGGAGCTGGGCGACGCGGCGTCCGCCCTCGCGGCGGCGCGGGCGCGCGTCGAGCGGGCGAACGCGCTCGGGCTCGAGGAGGAGCGGCGTGCGGCGCGCGAGGCGGAGGCGGAGCTCGCCGACCGGTTCGGGCTCCCGCCGGATGCCGAGGAGACGGTCGCCTTCGAGCCGCCCTCCGACGAGTCCGGCGAGGAGGAGTCCGTCTCGTTCGAGCCGCCCGCGGCCGAGGCCGCCGGAGAGGAGCCCTTCACCTTCGAGCTTCCGGCCGCCGAGCCCTCCGCGGAGGAATCCGTCTCCTTCGAGCCGCCCGAGACCGAGCCGGCGAACGCGGAGGAGCCCGTCTCCTTCGAGCCGCCCGAGGCCGAGCCGGCCGCGGAGGAGTCCGTCTCCTTCGAGCCGCCCGAAGAGGAGCCTTCCGCGGAGGAGCCCGTCTCCTTCGAGCCGCTTCCGGCCGAGCCGGCGACGGAGGAACCCGTCGCCTTCGAGCCACCGCGCGAGGCCGCCTCCGGGGACGACGAGCCCGCGCAGGACGAGGCCCTCCCGCCCTTCGAGTGGGCGGAGCCCGGTGCGCCGGCGGCCGAGCCCGCCGGCGAGGACGATCCGGTCGCCCGCGCGGCGGCGTGGCTCGCCTCCGCCGACGCCCTCGCCCGCTCGGGGGCATCGATCGACGACGTGCGGGCCGCCCTCGAGATGGCCTGCGAGGTGGACCCCGACGCGGCGCTGCCCTGGCGGGAGCGCGCCCGCCTCGAGGAGGAGCTCGGGGATCGACTCACCGCCGCGCGGTATCACCTCGCGGTGTGGCTCCGCGCGGAGGGGGACGAGGCCGCGGGCGCGGCGCTCCACGCCGCGCGGATCCTCGAGGAGCACGGAGAGCACACCGACGCGGCGCGGGCCTACCGCGGCGCGCTCCACGCCCGGCCGGGCGTGGTCCCGGCGGCGGTGGTCGACGCCGCCGACGCGCTCGCGGCGGGCGACGACGCGGCCGCGGCGCGCCACCTCGCGTCCGTTCATCCCTCCGAGCTGCCCCCGTCCCTCCGCGGCCCGCACGCGCGCAAGCTCGCGGCGGCCCTCGCCCGCGCCGGCCGCATGGAGGCCGCGCGGGAGGCGCTCGTCGACGCGCTCGCGTCCGACCCCGCGGACACCGCGTCCGCGACGGCGCTCGTGGCGCTCGACGCGCGCACCGACGACTGGGCCGCGGCCGCCGGCGGCCACGCCGCCGAGGCCGCCCAGGCCGTGGACGCCGCGGAGGGGGCGGCGCTCTACGTCCGCGCCGCGCACGTCCTCCGCGGTCGCGTCGGGGACGCCGCCGGCGCGATCGCCGCGCTCCGCGCCGCGCTCGCCCGGGCCCGCAGCTCCGACGCCCCCGCCGCGCGCGCGACCGCGGACGAGGCGTCCGCGCTCCTGCATGAGCTCGGGGCGCCGGCGCCCCCCGCCGCGAGCGCGCCCGCCGTGAACGAGGCAGGGTCCACCGCGCCGGAGGACTCCCCGCCCGAGCTCGCCGCGCCCGCCCCCGAGCTCGAGCCAGAGCTCGCCTCCGCGGAGCCGGAGCTCGTCGCGGAGACTCCGCCTCCGCCCGAGGCCGCTCCGGGTCCCGGCGACGACGTCGCGTCGGCGCTCGAGGCGGACGCGGCCGCGGCGTTCGGCGCCGATCGGGCCGAGCTCCTCGAGCAGCTCGCCAGCCACCGCGACGCCGCCGGAGATCGCGCGGGCGCGGTGGAGGCGCTCCTCTCCGCCCTCGAGGCCGACCCGACGCGCGACGCGACCTTCTCCTGGATCGTCGCCCTCTCCGGGGGCGACGAGGAGATCCTCGCCCGCGCCGAGACGGCGCGCGGCACGTGGCTCGCGCCGCCGGACGCGACCCCCTGGGAGCTTCAGGGGTCGACTCCGCCGGGCGACGCGCCCGTCGAGGACGCGATGCCGCCGGTCGAGACGGACGAGCCCTCGGAGCGGATCGCGCTCGCGGACGTGTCCGAGCCGCCGAGCGAGGCGACCTCGTTCCAGCTGCCGGAGGAGGAGCCCGCCCCCGAGCTCCCGCCCCTGTCCCTCGACGGGCTCGAGCGGGAGGAGCCGGCCGAGGACGCGCTCGTCGCCGCCGAGCCGCCGCCGGAGCCCGCCGCGGAGCAGGCGGAGGCCGCCCTCGCTGCGGACGCAACGGCGGCGGACGCGGAGGAGACGCCCTCCGGTCGGATCACCTTCGAGGACGCCGCCGGGTCGGAGGACTCGGCGGTGACGGCGTCGGAGGCGCCGCCGGCGTCGGACCCGCAGGCCCTCGCCCGCGAGGGCCGCGCGCGGATGGAGGGCGCCGACTGGACGGGCGCGTACGAGCGGCTCTCCCTCGCCCTCGCCCGCGAGCCGTCGGACCTCACCCTCGCCCGCGACCTCTCCCGCGTCTGCGAGAAGCTCCGCCTGTTCGACGAGTACGTCCAGCTCGGCGAGATCTGCGCCGACGCGATCTCCGCCTACGACCCGCTCGCCGCGGCGGCGCGCTACCGCCACTTCGCCGAGGTGCTCCGGGACAAGGTCGGCTCGCCCGAGCGCGCGTCGGCGATGCTCGAGAAGTCGCTCGCCCTCGTGCCGGACGATCCCGCCGTGCGCCGGGAGCTCGTCGTCAGCTGGACGGAGCTGCCCGCCACCGCGCAGCGCGCCCTGGACGCCTGGCTCGAGATCGCCCGCGACGACCCGGCGGACGCCGAGGCGCTCGCGGCGGTGGCGCTCCTGTGCGACCGGATCGCGGGGACCGCGGGCGAGCCGCAGGCGGCGCGGCTGCGCGAGCGCGGCCGGCTCGCCGCGTCCCTCGCCGCCTTCGCCGCGCCCTCCGCCCACCCGCGCCCGGCGTCGGCCCGGACGGCGGCGCAGGTCCCGGTCGAGCTCCGCGCGCGCGTGGCCGCTCCCGGCGCGACCGGGCCGGTCGCGCGGCTCCTCGAGCTCCTCGCGCCGTGGCTCGAGTCGCTCTTCCCCGCAGACCTGGGGCGCCGCGGCGCCGCCCCCGAGGACCGGCTCGAGCCCGCGCGCGCCCCCGCGCTCGCCTCGGCCCTCGACGGCGCGGCCCGCGCCCTCGGCGCGCGTTCGCACGCGACGTTCCTCGTCCACCGGCCGGCGGTCGAGGTGGCGATCGAGAACACCAAGCCCGCCGCCATCGTGGTCACGCGCGGCGCGGCCGCCCTCGACGACGCGGCCCTCTCGTTCCTCGCCGCGAGGACCCTCGACCTGCTCGACCACGGCTGGGCGCTCGTCGGAAAGTTCTCGCCGCGGGACGTCGGCATCCTCCTCGAGCTCGCCTGCCGGTTCGCCGGCGGGGTCCCGCGGTCGCTCGGGCTGCCCGCGGAGCGGGCCGGCGCGTTCCTCGCCGTGCTCGAGACGCAGGTCCCCGCGGCGATCGTGCTCGCCGCCCGGGAGCTCGGCGCCGCCGCGGCGCAGGAGCTCGAGGAGGCCGACCCGCGGGCGCTGGCCGCGGCGATCCGGCGGACCGCGAACCGCGTCGCGCTCCTGTACGCCGGCGATCCGGGGGCGGCGCTCCGGACCCTCGCCGCGTTCGACCGCCGGCTCGAGAGCGGCGCGCGTGGAGCCCCGGCAGGTCCTCGCGCTGCCGGACCTCCGGGACCTCGCGCTGTTCGCGCTCTCGGATCCGTTCGTCGAGCTTCGCGGCGCGGTGCTGGGTTAGATTCGGCGCGTGGCGAGACGGTCCCCCCGCGCCGTGGTGCTCCTCTCCGGAGGGCTCGACTCCTCCACCTGCCTCGCCCTGGCGCGGGCCGACGGGCGGGAGGTCTACGCGCTCTCGGTGGACTACGGGCAGCGCCACCGCGGCGAGCTCGCTCGCGCCCGGCGCGTCGCCCGCGCCCTCGGCGCGCACGACCACCGCGTCGTGAAGGTGGACCTCTCCGCCTTCGGAGGCTCCGCCCTGACCGATCCGGCCATCGCCGTCCCGAAGGGCCGCACGCCGCGCCGCATGGCCCGCGAGATCCCGGTGACCTACGTGCCGGCGAGGAACACGGTGATGCTCGCCCTCGCCCTCGCGTACGCGGAGACGGTCGGGGCCGAGGAGATCTTCGTCGGGGTGAACGCCATCGACTACTCGGGGTACCCGGACTGCCGGCCCGGGTTCCTGCGGGCCTTCGAGAAGGTGGCGCGCGTCGCGACGAAGGCGGGCGTCTCCGGGCGCCCGCTCCGGATCCGGGCGCCGCTCCTGCGGCTCTCCAAGGCGCAGATCGTGAAGCTCGGGACCCGCCTCGGGGTCCCCTACCGGATCACCCAGTCGTGCTACGACCCGGTGGGCGGACGGGCGTGCGGGCGCTGCGACGCCTGCGTCCTGCGCCAGAAGGGATTTGCGGAGGCGGGGGTCCCCGATCCAACTCAGTACGTCGACCGCAGCCAGGAGTGACGATGCCGCAGATCAAGAAGACCTACCCCGGCAAGAGCGCCGGCGAGATCTACACGAAGGTGGACGAGGTGATGGAGCGCCTCGCCGAGAAGCTCGCCCTCGACTACCAGAAGGACGGGAAGGCGCGGACGGGCAAGGTCTCGAAGCTGGGGATCTCGGGGTCGTACCTCGTCGCGGAGGGCGAGGTGACCGTCGACCTCAAGTTCCCGATGCTGATCCCCGGCTCGATGCGCCAGAAGGTCCAGGACGACATCGAGCGGAAGCTCGACGGCCTCTTCCCGTAGCCTGCTCGGAGGCGTCGCCGCGGCCGCCCGCGTCAGTCCAGCGGGACGACGATCGCGCCCGCGCGCTCGTTCAGCCGCTCGACCGCGGCGTAGATCGCCTGCAGCGGGGAGTCGCCATTGCCCGTCGCGGACTGCGCGCCGGTCCGGCGCTTCTTCGCGGACGGGCCGGCGACGATCCGCGCCCCGGCGCGACCGCTCATCGCGTCGGGCCAGACGCGGACCTGCATGCCGGCGCGGTAGAGCGCGAGCAGCACCCGGCCCATCTCCGCGGCGACGCGTTCGTCGGTGTAGGTCATCGTCGAGTCCGCGCGCGAGCGCACCGGCCGCCGTCTTCGCATGCCGCCGCATCCTCCACGACTGCGCCCGCGCCGGTGCATCCTATAGGGGGCGTCCGACAGCGCCAGTTTCCGCACCGGGCACTCCGCCGGACGCACCCGGCCGATCAGGCCCGAACGCCCGATGGTCGCCCCCCACCCGGGCGTCCGGCAGGGCTGCCGTCCGCCCTTGACCCCCCCGGCCACCGGCATACGTTCCGGGGTATGCCGGCGCGGTGGGGTAGCTTCGCGATCGGTGTGGCGCTCCTCCTCGCGCCGCTCGTGCTCGGCTACGGCTCCGCGGGCGCGATCCTCCACGACGTCACCATGGGCCTCCTCGTCGCCATCGGCGCGCTCGCCGCGCTCGAGTGGCCGCGGGCCCGGTTCGTCATGGCGGCGCCGGCCGCCTGGCTCGTCCAGACCGGCCGCGGCGCGCAGGACGCCCGGGCCGCCGCCGCGGAGCTGGCCGCCGGGGCGCTCCTCCTCGTCCTCGCCCTCGTGCCGAGCGGCCGCCGCGTCCCGCGCGGCTTGTCCCCGGACCTCCACCGCCCCGCGGAGCGGGGCCGGGGAGGGGACTCGACCCTCGCGCATCGACCCGCGTGAGCGAGGCGCGGGGCGCTGTAAGATGGCCCCGTGATCCCGCTCGTCTGGGCGGCGCTCGTCGCCGCCGCGCCCGCGCCGCCCCTCGTGGACGTCGCGCGCGCGCTCCCGGACGTCATCGTGGACCTGCGCTACGCGACGGCCGACAACCTCGTCGGCCGGGCGGTCTATCCCGCCGGCGCGCGCTGCCTGCTCCTCCCCGCGGTGGCGGACCGGCTCGCGCGCGTCGCCGAGCGGCTGCGCCACGAGGGGCTCCGGCTGCGGCTCTGGGACTGCTACCGCCCGCTCTCGGTCCAGCGGGAGCTCTGGGCGCGCGTGCAGCGGCGCGGCCTCGTCGCCGACCCGGCGAAGGGCTCCCACCACAACCGGGCCGCCGCGGTGGATGTCGCGGTCTCCGGAGCCGACGGCGGCGCGCTCGCCCTGCCGACGGGCTTCGACGACATGGGCCCCCGGGCGCGGTCGGGCGCGACGCACGGCGTCTCGATCGCGGCCCGGCGCCACCGCGACCTCCTGCGCGTCGCGATGCAGGCGGAGGGCTTCCGCCCGAACCGGATGGAGTGGTGGCACTTCGACGCGCCGGAGGCGCGCGGTGCGTCCATCCTCGACGCGCCCCTCGCGCCGTGAGCGCCGGCGCGAACGACCGCGCCCTCGAGGCGCTCGCGGCCCTTCCGCCCGAGGCCCAGCTTCGCCTCGCGCTGGCCCGCCTCCGCGGCGAGGCCGCCGGGCCGCTCGACGCGTTCCCCGCGGGGAGCGAGCGGGAACCGGCGCCGGGCCGGGTCGACGGCGCCCTCCTCGAGGGGATCTGCGCGCGCGCCCTGGGAGGCGCGCGCGGCGCGGTGTTCACGCCCCCGGCCGAGGCCCGGATCCTGGCGGCGTTCGGCCTCGCGCACGCCGCGGCCCGGCGCGGCGGGCCGCCGGCGTCCGAGGCGGTGGCGCTCCTCCTCGGGGGGACCGCCGACGCGCGGCTCGCGGGCGCCCTGGAAGGCGTCCGGGTCCTCGACCCGGCCTGCGGGGGCGGCGCGCTCCTCGCCGCGGCGGAGCGGCTCGCGCGCGCGGCCGGAGCGACGCTCCGGCTCGCCGGCCTCGACGTGGCGCCGCTCGCGGTGCGGGCGGCCCGGGAGCGGCTCGCGCTGCTCGGGGCCGAGGCCGACGTCCGGCGCGGGGACGGCCTCGCGGCGCGCTGGCCCGGCGTCGACCTCGTCCTCGCGAACCCGCCCTTCCTCCGGCACGAGGCGCTCCCCGCGGCCCAGAAGGCCGCCGCCGCCCGGGCGAGCGGGCTGTCGCGGCAGGCCAATCTCTCGGCCCACTTCGTCGCGGTCGCGATCCGGAGGGCGCCGGTGGCGGCGCTCGTGTGGCCCCGCGCCCTCGACGTCTCACGCTCCTCGGCGCCGGTCCTCGCCGACGCCCGGGCGCGCGGCGGCTTCGCGCTGCGGCTCCGGTCCCGCGCCGCGGGCTCGTTCTCCGCCTCGGTCGACACGCTCCTCGCCGTGTGGGTGGAGGGCCGCCCCGACGCGGCGCCGGCCGAGGCGTCCGTGCCGCTCGCCGCGGTGTCCGACGGCGAGCTCGCCGCCCTCGCCCGCGGCGGGGGGGGCGCGCGGGTCCGGGTGGTGCGGGGCGCGGCCGTGGCCGCGCGTGGCGCGCTCACCGTCGGCGCGGCCTGCGAGGTGCGGTTCGGGACGAAGACCGGCTGCAACGCGTTCTTCCACCTCCGCCCCGCCGGTCGCGGCCGGTTCGTCTCCGCCCTCGCGGGCGAGGTCGAGCTCGGGCCGCAGGACGTCGTCCCGCTCCTCGCCTCGCTCCGGGAGGCGAGGTCGCCGGAGCGCGCGTCCCCGGAGCGGGTCCTGTTCCGCCCCGCGGCGCCCGCGGCGGCCGCGCTCCGGTACGTCGCACGCGGCGAGGCGGCGGGGGTGAACGGGCGCCCGACCTGCGCGGCGCGCTCGCCCTGGTGGAGGCTCGCGCCGGGGCGCGGCCCCGCGCCGGTGCTCTACCCCGCGAAGGTGGGCGCGCGCGCCTTCGCGTTCCTGAACGAGGCCGGGCTCTGGGAGGACAAGAAGTGGCACGTCGTCTTCCCGAGGGAGGCCCCCGCCTGGCAGGTCGCGCTCGTCCTCTCGGCGACCCCGGTGCGGCTCGCGGTGGAGCTCGGGGCCCGGCAGCTCACCGGCGCGCAGGCGATCGCCGACGTGGACTGCCGCGTCCTCGCCGGCGCGCCCTTTCCGGTGCCCGCCGCGCTCGGGGCGATCGCGGGCGAGCTCGCCGCGCTCCGCCCGGCCCTCGCGCGCGAGGACGTGACGACGGACCTCGCGGCCATGCTCGACCGGCCCGTGCAGCGGGCCCTCGACGCCGCGGTGGGGCGCGCCCTCGGACTCACGCGGGGCGAGGTCGCCCGGGGACGCGCGGCGCTCCTCGACCGGGTCGAGGCTCGCCTCGCGCACGGCGCAGCGGTCCGGGCGGCGATCGGGGGGACGTGAGCGGGTCGCGCCGCGGCTGGTCCTTCCGGACCGCGGGCGGGCTACACGCCGTTCTTCGGGGCCGCCGTCGAGGTCGGCGGCGGGGGCGGCTCCGGGGTCCCGCCCTCGCGGGCGAGGCACTCGGGGCAGGTCCCGACCAGCTCGTGGTGGTGCGTCTCGAGCCGGAAGCCGTACCGGCCGGCGACCTCGCGCTGCAGGATCTCGAACGCCTCGAACCCGAACTCGACGACCTTCGCGCACCGCGCGCAGATGAGGTGGTCGTGGTGGTCCTGGCCGAAGGTCGTCTCGTAGGCCTTCGTGTCACCGGCGACGATGGCGGGCTGGAGGATCCCGGCCTCCGCGAGGAGCGGCAGCGTCCGGTAGACCGTCGCCTTCGACCCGCGGATGCCGCGCGCCTTCAGGTCGGCGATCAGATCCTCGATGGGGTAGTGACCCTGGCGCGCGAGGGCGGCCTCGACGATGGCCGCGCGCGCCTCGGTGAGCCGGAGATCGCGCTTCGCGAGGAAGCGCTCGAACCTCTCGAGCGCCTCCGTGGTGCGCCCGTCCGCCGCAGGCCCTGTGGGAACCTGTCTCACGTCGGACCACCCTACCGGGCAGGTGGTCGCACGTCAATGGGTGATGGAATTTCCCCTGGCATCCGAGCGGTTCTGCTCGCGCCCGCCGGTGAACGACTCTCGGTCCGAGCGGATCGAGGCGGTTCGCCGGGCAACGCGCAGCTCGCGCCCGTTTTCCGGTAAAGGAAGCATCGTGACCACCCGCCGCCGCCCCTGCGCGCTCTCGCGCACCGTCCTCGCGCTCTTCCTCGCCGCCATCGCGACCCAGGCGCGATCCGCGGACCCCGCGAGACCCGACGCGGCGGCGCTGAAGGAGCTCGACGCCGCGCTCCGCGGGATCCTTTCCTCCGGACCCATCGCCTCGGCGCGGACCGGGATGATGGTCGCCGACGTCGAGACCGGGCAGGTGCTGTTCGCGCGGGACCCCGACGTCCTCCTCAACCCCGCGTCGAACGTGAAGCTCGTCACCACCGCGGCCGCGCTCGCGCGGCTCGGCCCCGAGTACCGCTTCGACACCGAGCTCTACGTCGAGGGCGGCGCGAGCGCCGGGGGCGACGCGACGCGCACGCTCTACGTGAAGGGCAAGGGCGACCCGTCCCTCGTCACCGAGCGGCTCTGGGCGATCGCCGGCGACCTCGCCCACCTCGGGATCCGCCGCGTCGGGCGACGTGATCGTCGACGACTCCTGGTTCGACGGCGAGCGCCAGGGGCCCGGGTTCGACCAGGAGACCGGCGACAAGAGCTACCTCGCGCCGGCCGGCGCGGCCTCGCTCAACTGGAACACCATCGCGGTGAACGTCGGCCCCGGCGACCGGCGCGGCGGCAAGGCGCGGGTGGAGCTCGAGCCCGCGAGCGACCTCTTCGAGGTGGACGTCCGGGCGACCACCGTGGCGCCCGGCGCGCGCCGCCGGCTCGCCGTCTCGTCGGTGAAGGCCGGCGCGCGGCAGCGGATCGTCGTCGAGGGGCGGATCCCGCAGGGGAGCCGCCTGCAGACCGTGTGGCGGCGCATCGACGACCCGGCGCTCTACCTCGGGCACACGCTGCGGCGGCTCCTCGAGCTCCGTGGGGTGAAGTTCGCGGGACGCGTCCGGAGCGGGACGGTCCCCGCGAGCGCGCGGCTCGTGCACGTCGCCCAGTCGGAGTCGCTCGGCGAGATCGTCCGTCGGCTCAACAAGACCTCGAACAACTTCGTCGCGGAGCAGCTCCTCAAGACGATCGGCGCGCAGGGGAAGGGCGCGCCGGGGACCTGGGCGAAGGGCGTCGAGGTGGTGGAGGAGTTCCTCGCCGAGGCCGGCATCCCGCGCGGCGCGTACGTGATGAAGAACGGCTCCGGGCTCAACGACACGAACCGCTTCAGCGCGCGCCAGCTCGTGACGCTGCTGCGCGTCATGTGGGGCCGGTTCCCGCTCCACGCCGAGTACGTCGTGTCGCTGCCCGTCGCCGGGCGCGACGGGACCATCCGGTGGCGCATGGAGGGCACCGAGGCGGAGGGGCGGCTCCGGGCGAAGACCGGGACGCTCGAGAACGTGACGACGCTCTCCGGGTACGTCGAGACCGCCGGGCACCGGACCCTCGCCTTCGCGATCCTCGTGAACGACTTCCCGGGCCGCAGCTCGACCTCGCACCGGGCGGTGGACGCGCTCGGCGCGACGCTCGCCGCGAGCGGCGGGCCGCCGGGCGCCCTCGGCGCGGCGGTCGCCGGGGCGAAGGGGCCGGGCGAGCCCGCCCCGGCGTTCGCGCCGGATCTCGCGGCGCAGGTCCGCACCTACTACGGGCTCGGCCGCGCGGCGGATCCGCGGAACGTCCGGTTCCTGCGCACCGCGCTCCGCGCGGAGCGCGATCCTGCCCTGCGGCTCGCCATCGCCGAGTGCCTCTACCTCTCCGATCCCGACGGGGAGACCGCGCGGCGAACCTTCCTCGACGCGCTGCCGCAGGATCCGCAGATCCTCGCGCGCCTGTGGACCGCCGCGGGCGCGGGGGCGCCCGGGGTCGAGAGCCCGGTCCTGGGCTCGCTCGGGGACCTCGCCGCCGACGCGAGCGGCGACGCCCTCGCGCGCCTCGTCGAGCTCGCCCCGGCCGGCGCCCTCGACGGCGCCCTCGCGCGGGCGCTCTCGGACGTGCTCGCGGACGTCGCGAGCATCGCGCCCGAGGAGCTCGTCGCCGCGCTGCACGCCGCCCCGGCCGCGGCGCAGGAGGCGGCGGTCGGCGCCCTCGGCGAGGGGGTGGCGCGCTCGGACGAGCGCGAGCACCCGTTCCCGGCGGCCCTGCGGGAGCTCGCGGCGCGGCAGGACGACGCCGGCGCCTTCGCCCGCACGCTGCAGCCGCGCCTCGCCGCCGCCATCGCGGGCGCGAACGCCTCCCGCGCGTCGCCGACCCTCCTCCCGGCGTCCGGGACCCTCCCGGCGCGGACGCCCGGAGGCGGGTAGCGCGGTCGCGAGCCCCGGATCCCCTCGGGATTCCGGCGCGCCCCGGCCCCGCGGCCTCTTGCCGCGTGGGCGCCGCGCCGCGGCGATCTAGGGTTCTCTCTAGAATCGCTAGACGGCACCGCGCCCGGCGCGGCCGACCGGAGGGGACATGACCTGGAAGAAGCTGGCGCTGTGCGCCGTTGCGGCGGTGTGGGCGACGACGACCCGCGCGGAGGACGTGCGGAGGAAGCCGTTCGTGCTCGCGAGCAAGGGGCCGGGCGAGGTCGAGGCCGTCGCGGCGGAGGCGAAGGCGAAGCTCGCCGCCGCGGGGTTCACCGTCGCGGGGAGCTACGACCCCTTCCCGGGCGCCGTCGTCCTGGCCGTCACGAGCGACGAGCTCCGCGCCGCGGCCGCCCAGGCCCGCTTCGGCGGCTACGCCGCCGCGCAGCGCGTCTCCGTGACGAAGGTCGGCGACGAGGTCCAGGTCGCGTACACGAACCCGGTCTACATGGGCCTCGCGTACCGGATGAAGGCCGACCTCGCGCCGGTCGCGGCGCGCCTGTCGACCGCCCTCGGCGCGGTGGAGGAGTTCGGCCCGCCGGAGGGGAAGCGCGAGAAGGACCTCCGGAAGTTCCACTACATGATGGGCATGCCGTACTTCGACGAGCCGTGGAAGCTCGCGACCCACGCCTCGCAGGACGAGGCGCTCGCCGCCGTCGACGCCGGCCTCGCCGCGGGTCGCGGCGGGACGAAGCTCGTCTATCGCGTGACCGTCTCCCCCGACGAGACGGTCTACGGCGTCGGGCTGTCGGAGGGCTGCGGCGGCGACGCGAACGTGATGAAGGAGGTGGACTTCAAGCCGCTCCGCTCGACCGGCCACCTCCCGTACGAGCTGCTCGTGTCGAAGGGCGAGGTGTACGCGCTCCAGGCGAAGTTCCGGATCGCGGTGAACTTCCCCGACCTCTCGATGATGGGGGACCACAGCTTCATGCGGATCCGCTGCGCGCCCGACTCCATCGAGAAGGCGCTCAAGGCGGCGAGGCGGCGGCGGCGAGGCCGTAGTCGGCGGCGCCGGGGGGCCGGGCCCGGCCCCGTTCAGCCCGGTCACCCCGCCCGCGCGAGCGCCGCCGCGGGCGGCGCGCCGCAGGCCCACTCCGCCCGCGAGCCCTCGTGGATCGCGGCGTAGACGAGGTCGCGCAGCCGGTTCGCCTCCGCGTCCGTGAGGGTCCGCCCCACGGCGCGGAGCGTCATCCGCACGACGACGTTCTTCTGGGCCGCGCCCATCCCGAGCCGCTCGCGCGCCGCCGCGGGGAGCGCCGCCGCCCAGGTCTCGGAGAGCACCTCGATCGCCTCGACGTCGTCCGCCCGCGCCCCGAGCGCCTCCCGGACGCGATCGCCGATCTCCTCCGCCACCGCCCACTCCCCGACCGCGATCGAGAGGTCCCGCCGGATGGGCGGGTGGCTCGACACCGGCCGGTAGGGCGCGAGGTCCTGCAGCTGGGTCGCGACCCGCGGGTCCTCGGAGCGGATGAGCCGGATGTCGTCGATGCCCTTCGCAATCATGAGGAGCCGGTCGAGCCCGAGCCCCATGGCGAGGCCGGAGGCGTCGTCGGGGAGCCCCGCGGCGCGGAGCAGGAGCGGGTGGGCGACGCCGCACTCCGCGACCTCCACCCACTCGCTGCCGACCTCGACGTGCACCTCGAGGCCGCCGGCCGTGTACGGGTGCACGGTGCGCTCGACGCGCACTCGGCGCCCGGGCGCGACCGCCGCGGTCACGAGGGCGATCATGTCGTCGAGCGCGCGGCTCCCGAGCTCCGGCCCGCGCCGGAGCCGCCACAGGTCGAGCTGGTGCGGCTCGCCCACGTGGAGCCGGTCGATCCGGTCGCGCCGCCAGACGAGCCCGGGGCACGCGAGGAGGACGTCGTCCGGGGGCGCCGCCGCGAGCCGCCGCAGGAGCGGCGGGATCATCGCGGAGGTCTGGGTGCGGAGCAGCGTGTCCCGCGAGACGTAGCGCGTGTAGCGGGCGTCGCGGGCCGCGCCGCCGGGCGGGTACAGGAGGGCGTCGTAGTTGTCGGCGACGGAGACGACCGGGTGGGCGCGCTCGATCGTGACGGGCGATCCCCACGCCTTCGCGAGCGCCGAGACGGCGGCGTCCACGAGGAGCTGCATGGCGTGGGGCCCCTGCGACGGGTCGGTGAGGTCGCGCAGCGCGAGGGCGCGGTCGACGGCGTCGGGGGAGAGGATGGCGTGCGGCATGTTCGACCTCGGTCTGGTTTCTGGCTGGCCCCGCGTGGCGGGGCGCGTTCTCGGAGATGGAAAAGGAGAGCGGGCGCTCGAGGGGTTCCCCCGACGCCTGGCCCGGACCTGAGGTCGCTTGGAGCGAGCGGCTACCGCATCCCGTTCACGCGAGGCGCGGAGCCGCCCGGCCCGGGCAGGGGCCGGGGGCGGCTAAATCGACGCCAGCACTCGCGATAGGAACGTGCCACGGAGGCGCAGGATAGCGGGACGCACCGTCCGGTGCAACCCGCCGCCCCGCGAGCCCCCTTCAGAGGACGACGCCGAGGGTGAGCGCCGCCATGCTGACGGTGCCGCCGAACGCCGCCCGGTTCAGCCCCGGCGGCGACCAGAGGACGCGCGCCCCCACGCGGAGCCAGCGGTACCGCATTCCCATGCCGCCGACCGGCCCGTAGGCGCTCCGCCAGTCCTCCACGCGGTACGGGAGCGTCGCCGCGCCGAGCCCCAGCTCGACCCAGCCGTCGCCCGCCGCGGCGGTCTCCGCGGGCGCCAGGTGGAAGGAGACCGTCCCGTCGAGCTGCAGCCAGCTCGTCGCGCCGCCGGCCGACGAGGCGTAGCAGGCCGGGACGGCGGCGTAGGACAGCGCGAGGAACATGTCGGCGAAGACGAGCCCAATCATCCGGAGGCCGCGGGTGTCCTCCTTCGCGTCCTTGTCCGTGGCCCAGCGCTCCACCTTCGCGAACTGGTCGGTGGTCCAGCTCCCGGCGCGATTCCCCGCGGCGATGTACTCGCCGGCGCGGTCCCAGTCGGTGAGCCCCCAGGTGAAGGAGCCGCCGAGGCCGATCCTGGGCGCGACCCGCCCCTCGACGCGCAGCCCGAGGGCGAGGCCGCCGTCGCCGAGCGTGCCGCGATCGCCACGGTGCGTGAAGGACCCGTACCCGACGGAGAGGATGGCGTCGAGGCCGTCCGCCCGGGCGACTGGCGCGGCGGCGAGGAGCGCGAGCAGTGCGAGCGGGCGGAGCAAGCGGCCCCGAGTACAACACGCGAGCGGCGGGGAAGGCACGGTGCGACACGCAGACTTGATTGGCGGCGGTAGCCGGCCGGGGCGGTAGGCGCCTGCGGTTCCGCGGGGATGTGCTCGGCGCGCCCGTAGGGCGCCGCCGAGCACAAATTCGCGGCCCCATCTCGACTCAGGGTACGAAACAGGTGCGGCGGCGATCCTTGCCGATCGCCGCCGCGGGTGCTGCTGGCTTGGGAGCCCGGCACTGCAACCAACCCCGAGATCGTACGCGAGGAGATCGATGAGGGAAAGGATGGTGAGGAGGATGGCGGGGCTGCTCCGGGCGAGGCTGCCGGAGCTGGACCTGGAGGGGGTGCCGGATCCGCGGGCGCGGGAGGGGCGCTGGTCGCTCGCCCAGATCCTGCGGGCGACGCTGGTGGGGCTCATGGCGGGGTGCCGGAGCCTGTTCGAGGCCGAGGGGCTGACCGCGACGCTCGCGCCGGCGATGCGGCGCCGGCTCGGGCTGCCGCGGCGGCTCGCGGACACGACGGCGCGGGACGCGCTCTGCCGCGTACCGCTGGATGGCTTGCGGGCGGCGCTGCACCGCGCGGTGCGTGCGGCGTGGCGGCGGAAGGCGCTCGAGCCGGTCGGGCTGCCGATGAGCGTCGTCGCGCTCGACGGCAAGGCGACGGCGCTGCCGACGCTCAACAATCCGCTCGTGCAGAACCAGCATCCCGAGTTCGGCCTGCCGTTCGGCATCGTGCGGACGGTGACCTGCTCGCTCGTCTCAGCGGCGGGGCGGCCGTGCATCGACGCGATCCCGATCCCCGGCGACACGAACGAGGTGGGCCACTTCCAGGCCGCGTTCCAGAGCCTGGTCGAGACCTACGGCAACCTCTTCGACGTCGTCACCTACGACGCCGGCGGCTTCTCCCGCGCCAACGCGGACGCGGTGGTGGCCGCGGGAAAGGACTACCTCTTCGCGCTGAAGGACGAGCAGCGGATGATGTGTCGGCTCGCCGACGAGCTGCTCGCCGTCGAGACCGTCATCGCTCGCACCGAGGACGTGCTCGACAACGACACGACCGTCGTCCGCTCGCTCCGGCTGCTCCGCGCCGACCCGAGCTGGTCGTACGGCGACGGCAAGAAGCCCGAGCAGACGGTCTGGCCGCACGCCAAGGCGTTCCTCGCGGTCGAGTACGTGAAGGTCCAACGCGGCGTGATCGTCGAACGGGAGGAGCGCATGTACGTGTCGAGCTACGAGCCGACGCGGCTCACGCCGGCGCAGTGGCTCCAGCTCGTCCGCAGCCACTGGGGCGTCGAGAGCAACCACCACACGCTCGACACGGCGTTCGCCGAGGACAACCGGCCGTGGATCGAGGCCGACCCGCACGGCATGATCGCAGTGCTGCTGCTGCGCCGCATCGCGTACACGCTGCTCGCGCTCTACCGGGCCGGGCGCCGCGGACGGGCGAGGGCCGCGCCATGCGCTGGAAGACGCTGCTCGTCACGGTGCGCGACATGCTCGTCGCCGCCACCGAAGACCACCTCGCAGGACTGCGCGAGATCGCCGCCGCCACACGCTGAGATCGCCGGGCTCCCAACCCGCGGCGGGCGACATCGCAGGGACCTGAGGCGAGCGGCTGGCGCGACCGGCGCCGGCCGCCGCGATTGCCGCTCGCCTCGAGGTCCAGCCGAACGAACCGCTCGGCGCCCCGGGCGGAGGGCGTAACCCCGGGATTCGCCAGACCGATCGAACTCCGTGGGTGCGACACGCAGACTTGATTGGCGCCCGTAGCCGGCCGGGGCGGTAGGCGCCTGCAGTTCCGCGGGACGTCCTCGGCGCGCCCGTAGGGCGCTGCCGAGCACAATTTTCGCAGCCCCATCTCGACTCAGGGTACGAAACAGGTGCGGCGGCGATCCTGGAAAGATCGCCGCCGCGGGTGCTGCTGGCTTGGGAGCCTGGCACTGCAAACAACCCCGAGATCGTATGCGAGGAGATTGATGAGGGAAAGGACGGTGAGGAGGATGGTCGGGCTGCTCAAGGCGAGGCTGCCGGAGTTGAGCCTCGAGGAGGTGCCCGACCCGCGGTCGCGGGAGGGGCGCTGGTCGCTCGGGCAGATCCTCCGGGCGACGCTGGTGGGGCTCATGGCGGGGTGCCGGAGCCTGTACGAGGCCGAGGTGCTGACCGCGACCCTCGCGCCGGCGATGCGGCGCCGGCTCGGGCTGCCGCGGCGACTTGCGGACACGACCGCGCGGGACGCGCTCTGCCGTGTACCGCTCGATGGCTTGCGGGCGGCGCTACACCGCGCTGTGCGTGCGGCGTGGCGCCGGAAGGCGCTCGAGCCGGTCGGTCTGCCGATGAGCGTCGTCGCGCTCGACGGCAAGGCGACGGCGCTGCCGACGCTCAACAATCCGCTCGTGCAGAACCAGCATCCGGAGTTCGGC
This sequence comes from uncultured delta proteobacterium, assembly GCA_963739565.1. Classification (GTDB taxonomy): domain Bacteria; phylum Myxococcota; class Myxococcia; order Myxococcales; family Anaeromyxobacteraceae; genus Anaeromyxobacter. The sequence goes on from CAVUBF010000007.1 coordinate 136,727, forward strand.
CTGCCGTTCGGCCTCGTGCGGACGGTGACCTGCTCGCTCGTCTCAGCGCCGGGGCGGCCGTGCATCGACGCGATCCCGATCCCCGGCGACACGAACGAGGCGGGCCACTTCCAGGCCGCGTTCCAGAGCCTCGTCGAGACCTACGGCAACCTCTTCGACGCGGTCACGTACGACGCCGGCGGCTTCTCCCGCGCCAACGCGGATGCCGTGGTGGCCGCGGGAAAGCACTACCTCTTCGCGCTGAAGGACGAGCAGCGGATGATGTGTCGGCTCGCCGTCGAGCTGCTCGCCGTCGAGACCGTCATCGCTCGCACCGAGGACGTGCTCGACAACGACACGACCGTCGTCCGCTCGCTCCGGCTGCTCCGCGCCGACCCGAGCTGGTCGTACGGCGACGGCAAGAAGCCCGAGCAGTCGGTCTGGCCGCACGCCAAGGCGTTCCTCGCGGTCAAGTACGTGAAGGTCCAACGCGGCGTGATCGTCGAACGGGACGAGCGGATGTTCGTGTCGAGCTACGACCCGACGCGGCTCACGCCGGCGCAGTGGCTCCTGCTCGTCCGCAGCCACTGGGGCGTCGAGAGCAGCCACCACACGCTCGACACGGCGTTCGCGGAGGACAACCGGCCGTGGATCGAGGCCGACCCGCACGGCATGATCGCAGTGCTGCTGCTGCGCCGGATCGCGTACACCCTGCTCGCGCTCTACCGGGCAGTGACGCTGCGGTCGGGCGAGAGTCGCGCCACGCGGTGGAAGACGCTGCTCGTCACGGTGCGCGACGTGCTCGTCGCCGCTACCGAAGACCACCTCGCAGGACTTCGCGATATTGCCGCCGCCACACGCTGAGATCGCCGGGCTCCCAACCCGCGGCGGGCGACATCGCAGGGACCTGAGGCGAGCGGCTGGCGCGACCGGCGCCGGCCGCCGCGATTGCCGCTCGCCTCGAGGTCCAGCCGAACCAACCGCTCGGCGCCCCGGGCGGAGGGCGTAAGCCCGGGATTCGCCAGACCGATCATCGTGGGTGCGACACGTGCCCTCCCGGCGCCCTGTCAGACGGGGCTGCTAGGGTCCGCTCCTCCGCGCGGCGAATCCGCGTCGCGCCGGGCCGCCCGCGAGGGCATGAACAGCACGACGCCTGCGGAGCACGCAGGCCACGGGAGAAGCGCCATGGTGAACAAGGTCATCCTCGTCGGGAACCTCGGGAAGGATCCCGAGGTCCGCTACACGGCGGGCGGCCAGGGCGTCGCCAACCTCCGCATCGCCACCTCCCGCTCCTGGACCGACAAGCAGTCCGGGCAGCGCAAGGAGGAGACGGAGTGGCACGACGTCGAGGTGTGGGGAAAGCAGGCGGAGCAGTGCGGCGAGTACCTCGCCAAGGGCCGCCAGGTCTACATCGAGGGCCGGCTCAAGACGGACAAGTGGCAGGACAAGGCGAGCGGGCAGGAGCGGTCCAAGGTGAAGGTGGTGGCCGACACCGTCCGCTTCCTCGGCGGGCGCGGCGCCGGCGGCGCGGCCGGTCCCGGTGGTCGGCGCGGCGGCGCTGGCCGCGGCGGCGGCGCCCCGATGCCGGAGGAGCCGCCGGGCGGGTTCGACGACAACGGCGGTGGTGGTGGGGGTGGCGGCGGCGGTGGAGGCGGCGGCTCCGGTCCGGACGACATTCCGTTCTAGATTTCCGAGTTCCGCTCCCGCGCGAACGCGCACCGGAGCGTGACGGGGCGGAGGCCGAGAGGCTTCCGCCCTTTTTCTTTGGTGGTGGCGCGGTGCGGAGGCCCCGTTCGGCGGTGGACGGGCCGAAAGCTGCGCGCGTTCACGGTTGGTGTGTTTCAGAGTGGTCCGAAGTGCGGCGAGCCGGCTGGTCTCGAGAGGGCTGACGTGGGGAGGGTCACACGCCAGGAGAGGCCTCCGATCGCCACAGGGCTGCGGCGGTCGGAGACGCCCGTACCGCGCGGTGGAGCTCCGCGAGCGCGACGGGGTCGCCGAGCAGCAGCCGCCGCTCCGGCGGACGGACCGCCGCGGGGCCCTCGAGCCCCGCGGCGACGAGGCGCTGCAGCGCGGGGGTGAGCGTCGACCGCGCTCGCGGTCGCGCCCGTGCGCTCGCGCACGCCACGGCGTTCAGCGACGGGTCGAGCACCACGTCCGCGAACCCGACCGGGCGCCGGCCCCGCGCCAGCCACCGTCGCATGAGCCGCAGCTCCATCGGCGGGCGGGTCTCCTCCGGGATGGCGAAGATCCGCGCCCGGCGCAGCCGGCGGCCGAGCGACGAGCGGGTCGAGTAGACCGCGACCGGAACCGACAGCGCCAGAGCGCCGGCGACCGGGAGGACCCACCACAGGAAGTCGGGTGCGACCTCCCACACCCCGACCGCCCAGACGAGCCCGAGTGCCGTCGGCGCCCAGTACCGGCGGAGCGCACTCCGCCAGGTCGTCTCCGTGTCCTCCCGGGGCGGTGATCGCCACTCGATGCGGAGCCCGAGGAGCGCCACCGGAACGTAGAGGGCATGGAAGACCATCCGCACTGGAGCGACGAGGGCGGCCACCACCGACTCGGCCAGGGTGCTGATCACGAGGCGCCCCGCGCCGCCGAAGTCGCGCGACCCGCGCGCGAGAACGAGCGCCACCCCGAGCACCTTCGGGACGAGGAGGAGAGCCGTCGTGGCGAGCAGCAGCGCCACCGCCCAGCTCTGGTGCCACTCCGGCCAGATGGGGAAGAGCTGGCGCGGGTAAAGGAAGTAACGCGGCCCGACGAGCGCCTCCACCACGACCGACGTGGTGGCGAGCGCCAGCGAGATCAGCCAGAGCGGCGCCGAGACGTACGCCAGGACCCCTGCCACGAACACGGCCCGATGGGCAGGATGCATCCCCTTCGCCACGCAGAAGCGCGCGTTGATGAGGTTGCCCCGGCACCACCGGCTGTCGCGCCGCAGCTCGTCCTCGAGGGTCGCCGGGACCTCCTCCCAGCTCCCCGGCAGGTCGTAGGCGATCCAGACGCGCCAGCCCGCCCTGCGCATGAGCGCGGCCTCGACGAAGTCGTGCGAGAGGATCTCGCCCGAGAGCGCACCCCTCCCCGGCAGCCGTCCGAGCGCGCAGTGGCGCATGAACGGCGCGACCCGGAGGATGGCGTTGTGCCCCCAGTAATACGACTCCCCGAGGTGCCAGTAGCTGATGCCCGCCGCGAACAGCGGCCCGTACACGCGCATCGCGAACTGCTGCATGCGGCCGAACGGCGACTCGCGCCGGGCCGCGCGAGGCGCCGTCTGGATGATCCCCGTCGTCGGGTTCGCCTCCATCAGCCGGACGAGCGAGGTCAGGCACTCCCCGCTCATCACGCTGTCGGCGTCGAGCACGATCATGTACCGGTACTCGCTGCCCCAGCGGCGGCAGAAGTCCGCCACGTTCCCGCTCTTGCCCTTGATGTGGTGGAGCCTCCACCGGTAGTACATGCGTCCGAACGCGCCGAAGTCGCGGCACAGCTCGAACCACGCCGCGGTCTCCGCCGCCCGGGCGTCGGGGTCGCTGCTGTCGCTCAGGACGTAGAAGTCGAACCGCTCGAGCGCCCCGGTCCGCGCGACGGACAGGTAGACCGCGCGGAGCCCGGCGAACACCCGCGCGACGTGCTCGTTCCGGATCGGCATGACGACCGCCGTGCGGGCGCCGCAAGGGATCTCCGCTGCGTCGCCAGGGTCCGGCCGATGGCGAGGCGGTCTCCCCCCTCGTCGCGAGCGCGAGGAAGCCGGCCGCGGCGGTCCAGAACCCCCAGGACACCCAGGTCAGGAGGAGCGTGGAGACCGCGAGGATCGCGAGCTCCAGCGGCCGGCCGCCGTGATAGGGCAGGACCGCCTTCATGAGATCCGCCCCGAGGACCGTCTGCCCGAGGACCAGGAGGACCAGGATCGCGCGGCGGAGCGTCCCGGCTGCGGAGCGAGGGAGGAGCACGGGAACGGCCTCGCGCGCTCCGGGCCTCGCCGGCGCCATCGGCGTGCGCCGCGGCGGCGGGGCGACGGGCAGCCCCCGCGGGAGGCGCACGACGCCAGGCGGGCCGCTCGACGACGCCTCGCCAATCACTCCGGGGGAAGGACGTAGCTCCATGTCTCCGAGAGCGCGTTCGTTCCCTCTCGGACGAACGCGCGCAACTCCACCGGCTTCCCGCTGTCGCGGCGCCGGACCCGCACGACGAGGCGCCAGCCATCCGTCGCATCGTTGCGGAAGGTGTGTTGCTCGACGATCTGGCCATTGGCGTCGCTGGAGACCACGCCCTCCACCCGGGCGCCGGAGTGCAGGCGCGCGAGCGCCGGGCCCCCGAAGTCCACGTGCAGCTCGACCGCATCATCTTGCGAGCGCGAGAAGCCCCTGCCCCGCCGCGTCTGCCTCACCCAGGCGAGCGGCGGCCGCGTCTCGGCCTCTCGCTCCCAGAGGACGCGCCAGCGGTACTCGACGCGCTCCCCGGGCGAGGGCGCGCGCGACGGTACCCAGTACGCGACGACGTTGTCGTTCATCTCGTCCTTGACCGGCAGCTCCAGGAGCTCGACGCGCCCCGGGCCCCAGCGGTCCAACGGCTCGATCCAGACCGAGGGCCGGAGCTCGTAACGCGCCTCGAGATCCTCGTACCGCTCGAACCGGTGCTCGCGCTGCATGAGGCCGAAGCCGAGCGGGCCGTCGTCCATGGCGAACGAGGTGACGAGCAGGCGCTTCGGGTCGACCAGCGGCCGCCAGAGCCACTCGCCGGTGCTGGAGTGGACGAGGAGACCATCCGAGTCGTGGACCTCGGGCCGGTAATCTTCGGAGGGCGCGCGCTCGTTCGCCCCGAAGAAGAACATGCTCGTGAGCGGCGCGACACCGAGCGTCCCGACCTGGGCCCGCGCGAACAGGATCGCGCGCACCTCGACGGCGGTGGTGACGCCCGGCGTCAGGACGAACCGATACGCCCCCGTCATCCGCCGCGAGTCGAGCAGCGCGAGCACGGTCAGCTGCCGGGCCCCCCGCGCCGGGCGCTCGATCCAGAACTCGACGAATCGGGGGAACTCCTCGCCGGTGCTCGACCCGGTGTCGATCGCGAGCCCCCGCGCCGACGCGCCGTAGCGCTGCCCGCGGCCGAGCGCGCGGAAGTAGGACGCGCCGAGGAACGAGAGGACCTCGTCGCGGCGGTCGCGCCGGTTCAAGAGGGACGTGACCTTGAACCCTGCGAACCCGAGGCCTCGGAGCTGCGCCGGATCGACCGCGTTGTGCCCGTAGTCGAAGGACGACGGGTCGAATGGAACGTCGCGCACGCCCTGCGGCGTGACCTCGTGGATCGCGACCGGTTCCGTGAAGGACAGGCCCTCGTGAAAGAATTGCACCTCGAACGGGAGACCCTCGCCGCGCCAGAGGGCCCGCTCCGGTCGGAACCGGATGTCCCGGTACTGATCGTAGTCGAGCCGCCGAATGGGATCGGGCAGGGTACCGCTCGGCTCCCGGTACGAGCTCCGCGCCAGCGTCCGTGCGCGCTCCGCCACGTCATCGAGGCTGAACGGTGCCGCTGACGCGGCGGCCTCGCTCCGACACGCCGTCAGGACTGTGACGGCGACGAGGACCGCACGAGCGAGCGGAGCGTGGCCCGGCACCGTCAAAGGCTCCGCACCACCCCCGGCCCGCGCAAAGCTACCCGCTTTGCCGCCGGCGCGGCGACCCCAGGCGCGGGCGAGGGACCGCCAGCCCCCCTCCCTGCTCGTGGCCGCCGGTGCGTTTGTCGCGGTCCGGGCTGGCGAAACCGCTGCCAGGAGGCCCGCGAGGGAGGGCGCCTCCCGAGGAGGCGGCGCGGGACATGAAATTGGCCCCGCGCGCGGATCGTTCCAGCGTTCAATGACCGTCAGACGACCGGGCGTGTGCACGAAGACCACTCATTGGGCCCTGCGCGCATGGTGCGCATCGGCGCTCATCGCGCTCGCACCAGCCGGCGTGCGAGCCACGACCACGGTCGGGCCGGGTGTGCCCGCGCCGGCCTCGTTCCGCGCCTCGCCGCAGCAGCAGGCGTTCCTGGACCAGCTCGAGCGCGACACGTTCCGCCTGTTCTGGGAGGCGTCGCCCGCCGAGACCGGGCTCACGCCCGACCGCTCGCCGGGTTCGGATGTATCGAGCGTGGCAGCGGTCGGGTTCGCCCTGACGTCGTACCTGGTCGGCGTCGAGCGAGGGTACGTGCCCCGCGCCGATGCAGCGGCGCGCACGTTGAGGACCCTCGAGACGCTGTGGAACGCGCCGCAGGGCCCGGCCGCGAGCGGGGTCGGCGGCCATCACGGCCTCTTCTATCATTTCGTCGATGGCCGTCAGGGCCTCCGGGCATGGGATTCGGAGCTCTCCACGATCGACACCGCGTTGCTCATGGCCGGGGTGCTGTCGGCCCAGGTGTACTTCGATCGGGATGACCCCGTGGAGCGATCGATCCGCGAGATCTCGGACCGCCTCTACCGGAGAGTCGACTGGGCGTGGGCGTCGTCGCCGCGGGCCTCACCGTTGATCAGCATGGGGTGGACGCCGGAGGGCGGCTTCATCGAGGCAGACTGGTCCGGCTACAACGAAGCGATGATCCTGTACGTCCTCGCGCTCGGGTCGCCGACGCACGCGATCGATGCACGCGCGTGGGAGGAGTGGACGCGCTCGTACCGCTGGGAAGGCGACCCGGAGTCGGCCCACGTGGCCTTCGGCCCGCTGTTCGGGCACCAGTACTCGCACGTCTGGATCGACTTCCGAAAGATTCAGGACTCGTACATGCGGTCGAAGGGGAGCGACTACTTCGCCAACTCCATGCGCGCCACCTACGCGAATCGCGACCACTGCATCGCCAACCCCCGGGGGTGGAAGGGCTACGGCGCGCTGGTGTGGGGGCTCACGGCTTCGGACGGGCCGTTTCCGGGCCGGCCGGGCGCCGTGGACGGCGCCGGGTTCCACTCGTACTGGGCGCGCGGAGCGGGCGCGGGTGGCGCAGCCGACGACGGAACGATCGCGCCCACGGCGGTCGGCGGCTCCGTCCCGTTCGCGCCGGAGGTGACGATCCCGACGCTCATGCACCTCCGGGAACGGTTCGGGGATCGGGTCTACGGATCCTATGGCTTCACGGACGCGTTCAACCTCTCGTATCCGGCGCCAGCCGGCGGGGAAGGCTGGTTCGACCATCAGTACCTCGCGATCGACTCGGGACCGATCCTGCTGATGGTCGAGAACTACCGGACCGGCTTCGTGTGGGAGCTCATGAAGAGGAACCCGTACGTCGCGGCCGGCCTGAGGAAGGCGGGGTTCACGGGGGGATGGCTGGACGGGATAAACACCGCGGTGCGCGCGACGATCAGCCCCTCGCGCTAGCACCTCGTGCCGGTGCGCCGGGCGGGATCAGGCGGGCAAGGGCCTGCCCGGTCCCTGGCTGCCTTCGACGGCCTCGAATGGCGGGCCGGGTGGTCAGCGGATAGATGACCGAAGCGGCGAGCGCTGCGAGAACTCGCACGCCCCTTCGTTGCGTCGATGGTCCGCCAGCCGGTAGAGGAACGTCCGTGTCTCACCCGTCGTCGTGGTCGCGCCGTGAATTCCTCCGAGCGGCCGCGGGCCTGTGCGCGGCCACCGCCTGCACGCCCCGCTGGGAGGACCGCTCCCTGCGCTTCTGGGCCATGGGCCGCGAGGGCGAGGTCGCGACGCAGCTCCTGAGGGAGTTCGAGCGCGAGAACCCAGGCCTGCACGTCCGGGTGGAGCAGCTGCCGTGGAGCGCGGCGCACGAGAAGCTGCTCACGGCGTTCGCCGGGGAGGCGACGCCGGACGTCGCCCAGATGGGCAACACCTGGCTCCCCGAGCTCGTCGCGCTGGACGCGCTCGAGCCGCTGGACCCGACGGTCCGCGCGTCGCGGCCAGGTGGACCCGGCCGACTACGACGCCGGAATCCTGGACACCAACGTGATCGAGGGGCGCCTGTTCGGCGTGCCCTGGTACGTGGACACCCGCCTGCTCTTCTACCGCCGCGACCTGCTCGCCCGGGCGGGCTACGACGCCCCGCCGCGCGACTGGGAAGAGTGGGTCCGCATGCTCACGGCGGTGAAGGAGCGCGTGGGCCGCGATCGCTACGCGATGCATCCTGCCGCTCAACGAGTACGAGCCCATGGTGGCGCTCTGGCTGCAGCAGGGCGAGCCGTTGCTGCGCGACGGCGGTCGCTTCGGGAACTTCCGCGGCGACGGCTTCGCCCGCACCCTGCGGTTCTACCTCTCGATGTTCGAGCGACACCTGGCGCCGCCGATCGCGCAGACCGAGATCGCCAACGTCTGGAACGAGTTCGCCCGCGGCTACTTCAGCTTCTACGTCTCCGGGCCGTGGCAGATGGGCGAGTTCAGGAGACGGCTCCCTCCCGAGCTCCAGTCGGCCTGGATGACGGCGCCCCTCCCTGGCCCCACCGGCCCCGGCGCGTCGATCGCCGGCGGGTCGAGCCTCGCGATCTTCCGGCGCTCGCCGCGCAAGGCCGAGGCCTGGAAGCTGGTGGAGTTCCTCTCGCGCCCGGACGTGCAGCAGCAGTTCTACCGGCTCACCGGCAATCTGCCGGCGCGGCGGTCGGCCTGGACCTCCCCAGCCCCGCTTCGCGGGGCGAAGGTAGTCCGGGGACAGGCCGACCCCGGCCTGGCGCAGGATCCGCACGCGCGGGCCTTCCGCGACCAGCTGGACCGCGTGCGCGCGGTGCCGAAGGTGCCGGAGTGGGAGCGGATCGCCACCGAGCTCAGGCTGGTGATGGAGAAGGTGGTGCGCGGCGAGCTCCCGGCGGCGGGCGTGGCCGAGGAGCTCGACGCGCGCGCGGACCGCATCCTCGAGAAGCGCCGCTGGATGCTCGACCGGAGGGCGCAGGGATGAAGCCATCGCGCGCCGGCTGGCTGTTCGCCGCGCCAGCCCTCATCGCCATCGCCGTGTTCTTCGTCGTGCCGGTCGTGGCCGCCCTGGTCATGAGCGCGACCGACTTCGACATCTACGCCCTGGCCAGACCTGCGCAACCTGCGCTTCGTCGGCCTCGAGCAACTACCTCCACTTGCTGCAGACGGCCGCTGTTCTGGCGGGCGCTGCTCAACACCCTCTTCTTCGTGGTCGTGGGCGTCCCGCTCTCCATCGCGCGTGTCGCTGGGGACGGCGCTGCTGCTCCACTCGCCCCTGGCGCGCTTCAAGGGCTTCTTTCGCACCGCGCTGTTCGCGCCGGTGGTGACCACCCTCGCGGCGGTGGCGGTGGTCTGGGTCTTCCTGCTGCACTCCCGCTACGGCCTGCTCAACTACGCCCTGTCGTGGCTGGGGCTGCACCCGGTGGACTGGCTGGGCGACCCGCACTGGGCGATGCCGGCGATCGTGCTGCTCTCGGTGTGGAAGAACTTCGGCTACAACATGGTCATCCTGCTCGCGGGCCTGCAGGCGATCCCGGGCGAGCTCTACGAGGCCGCGCAGCTGGACGGCGCCGGGCCGGCCGCCACGTTTCGGCACGTCACCGTGCCCTCGCTGGCGCCCATGCTGCTGATGGTGAGCATCCTCACCATGGCGGGCCACTTCCAGCTCTTCGCCGAGCCCTACGTGATGACGCAGGGCGGACCGGCCGAGCGCACGGTCACGGTGCTGTACCTGATGTACGAGGACGGCTTCAGGTGGTGGAGCCTCGGCTCGGCGTCCGCGGTGGCGTTCGTGCTCTTCCTGTTCATGCTGGGCACCTCGCTGCTGCAAGGGCGCGTGGCCCGCCGCGCGGGGTGGGCTCGTGAAGCGCCCGCTCGCGGCGGTGGCGGTGAACGTCGCGCTGGCGCTCGTCGCGGCAGTCGACGCTCTTCCCGCTGGGCTGGATGGTGTCCGCGTCGCTCATGGCGCCGGGCGAGGCCAGCACCTACCCGCCGCCCCTCGTGCCGCATGCGGCGACGCTCGCGAACTACCGGCTGCTGCTCGCGGAGCACGGGCTGCTGCGGCAGGTCGCGAACAGCCTGGTCATCGCGCTCCTCGCCACCGCGCTGTCGCTCACGTTCAACCTGACCGCGGGCTACGCGTTCGCGAAGCTGCGGTTCGCGGGGCGCGAGCGGGTCTTTCGCCTGCTGCTGGGCGCGCTGATCGTCCCCGCGCAGGTGGCCATGCTGCCGCTCTTCCTGATGCTCAAGGAGCTGCGGCTCGTGAACAGCTACGCCGGCGCGCTGGTGCCCTGGCTGGCGAGCGTGTTCGGCATCTTCCTGGTGCGGCAGTACGCGCTGACGATCCCCGACGAGATGCTCGAGGCGGCGCGCATCGACGGCGCCGGCGAGCTGCGCATCTTCGTCTCGGTGGTGCTGCCCGTGCTCAAGCCCATCGTCGTGACGCTGGCCGTGCTCACGTTCCTGGGCGCGTGGAACGACTTCATGTGGCCCCTCATCGTGCTCACCGATCACGACCTGCAGACGCTGCCGGTCGCCCTCGCCGCGCTGCTCGCGCGAGCACGTGCAGGACGCTGAGCTGATGATGGCCGGGGCCGTGATCACCGTGCTGCCCGTGCTGCTGCTCTTCGTCGCGCTGCAGCGGTACTACGTGCGCGGCCTGCTGGTCGGGAGCGTGAAGGGATGAAGAGGGTGGCTCTGCTCCTGGCGATGCTGGCAGGCAGCGCCCAGGCCGCGCCGGACCGCGTGAAGCGTCGACCTCCGCGACCCGGGCGGCTGGCAGGCCGACGCGTCCGAGCAGGTCGGCGCCGCGCTCCGGCGCGACCCCGACGGCGGCGTGTGCCTGGAGTACGACTTCCACTCGGTCTCCGGCTACGCGGTCCTGCGGCACGCGCTCCCCGTGCAGTGGCCCGCCGCGTTCGCGCTGCGGCTGCGCCTGAAGGGGCGCGGCGCCGGGAACGACCTCCAGGTGAAGCTCGTGGACGCGAGCGGCGAGAACGTGTGGTGGGCGAACCGGCCGAGCTTCCCGCTCCCGCGCCACCTCCACCGACGTGATCCTCCGCAACCGCCACTTCAGCTTCGCCTGGGGGCCCACCGCCAATCGCACGCTCACGCGCACCGAGACGCTGGAGCTCGTCGTCGCGGCGCGGCAGGGCGGGAAGGGGGCGCTGTGCGTGTCGCGGGGTGCGCGTCGAGGAGCGCGAGCCGGACCCGTCGGTCTGGCCGGAGCCGCAGGTGCGCAGGCATGCGGGGACGCTCGACCTCGACTACCGGCGGACCCGCGAGCTCAACGGGATCGTCCTGCGGTGGCCCGGGTCCAGCGCGCCCGGAGAGCTACGACGTCCTCGCCTCCGAGGACGGCCGGGGCTGGAGGCTCCTGCGGCGGGTGCGAGCGGAGCTCGGGCGGTTTCGAGGCGCTGTTCCTGCCGGAGCGCGAGGCCCGCTATCTGCAGATCCGCGTGCGAGGCGAGGCGGCGGCGCCGCAGGTCGAGCTGCGCGACGCCACCCAGTGGCCCGACCAGAACGCCGTCCTCTCCGAGCTCGCCCGACACGCGCCGCGCGGAGACGTGCCGCGGGCGTTCCTCGGCGAGCAGAGCTACTGGACGCTGGTGGGCGTGGACGGGGGTGGCGGGCGGTCGGCGCTCCTGAGCGAGGACGGGGCGCTGGAGGTCGGGCGCGGAGGGCTTCAGCGTGGAGCCCGCCGTCCTGACGGAGGAGGGTCGGCTGGTCACCTGGGCCGACGTCCAGCTCTCGCATGCGCTGCGGGAGGGCTACCTGCCCATGCCGGAGGTGCGCTGGCAGCACGACGACTTCGGCCTCCGGATCGCGGCAGCGGCCGACGGGCCGGCCGGCTCGCCGCAGGCGCTGGTGCGGTACGGGCTCACGAACACGGGCAGCGCGGCGCGCCGGTTCACGCTCCTCCTCGCCGTCCGCCCCTGGCAGGTGAACCCGCCGCAGCAGTTCCTCAGCACGCCCGGCGGAGCACGCCGCATCGAGCGCCTGCAGTGGGCGCCGCCGCGGCTCGCCGTGAACGGTGGCGCGGGACCGGCCTTCGCCGAGGTGCCGAGCCGGGTCACCGCCCTGCCGGGGGCGGGCGGCATCGCGCTGCATGCGCTGCGGGAAGCGCCGGCCCTGCGCGAGCTCTCGGACGAGGAGGGCCAGGCCTCCGCCCTGCTGCAGTGGGAGCTGTGGCTCGCGCCCGGCGAGACGCGCGAGGTGGCCTGGACCGCGCCGCTCGTCCCCGGATCTCCATCGCCCCGCGAAGCGGGGCTGGGGAGGGGGCTCGTCCCGGACCTCCGTCGCCCCGCGAACGGGGCTGGGGAGGCTCGGCGGCGGCCCGGGGCTCCCTCGGCCACGGCGATCGACGAGCGCCTCGAGCGCGTCGCCGCCGGCTGGCGCGCGCGCCTGAACCGGGTCGAGCTCGAGCGTGCCCGCGACCTCGCGGCAGGTGAGCCGACACGCTGCGGACGGCCCTCGCGCAGATCCTGATGTCGCGCGACGGCCCCGCGCTCAAGCCCGGCACCCGCTCCTATGCACGGTCGTGGATCCGCGACGGCGCGATGATGGTGGCCGGCCTGGTCCGCCTGGGCGAGGTCGACGTCGCGCGCGCGTTCGTGGACTGGTTCGCCGGGTACGTGTTCCGCTCGGGGAAGGTGCCGTGCTGCGTGGACGCCCGCGGCGCCGACCCGGTGCCCGAGAACGACAGCGACGGCGAGTACCTCCACGCCGTGGCCGAGGTCTGGCGGCACTCCGGAGACGCGGCGTTCCTCGCGCGGCACTGGCCGGTGGTCGCAGCGCGTCGTGGCGCACCTCGAGAGCCTGCGGAGCGAGCACGCGCACCGCGGAGTTCAAGGCCGCGCACCCTGCCAACGTCGTGGGGCCTGTTGCCCCCCTCGATCAGCCACGAGGGCTACTCGGACAAGCCCGCCTACTCCTACTGGGACGACTTCTGGGCGCTGCGCGGCTACAAGGACGCGGTCGTCATCGCGCGGGCGCATGGGCCAGCCGCAGATCGCGACGGAGTGGGCGCAGTGGCGGGACGAGCTTCAGGACGACCTGGCGCGCTCCGTGGAGGCGACCGCGGCGCGATTCGGCATCGACACGCTCGCCGGCGCCGCCGACCGCGGCGACTTCGATCCCACCTCGACGACGATCGCGCTGAATCCCGCGCAGGCGCGGGTCTCACCGCTGCTCCTGCAGCGCACCTTCGATCGCTACTGGCAGGAGTGCGGACGCAGCGCCGCTCGGGCGCGCGCGCCTGGAAGGACTTACACGCCCTACGAGCTGCGCACGGTGGGTGCGCTGGTGCGGCTCGGCCAACCCGAGCGGGCGCACGCGATGCTGCGAGTGGTTCCTGCGCGGCCGCCGGCCGGACGGCATGGAACCAGTGGGCCGAGGTCGTGATGGCCGACGCGCGGGAGCCGCACTTCCTCGGCGACATGCCGCACGCGTGGGTGGCCTCGGATTACGTCCGCTCGGTGCTCGACATGTTCGCCTACGAGCGCGAGGCCGACGACGCGCTGGTCCTGGGCGCCGGGCTGACCGAGGCGTGGATGGCGGCCGGGGTCGCCGTGAAGAACCTGTCCACGCGCCACGGGTCTGCTGAGCTACCGCCTCTCGCCGGTCCCGGGGGGCCACGTCCTGGAGCTGTGCCGGGCGGAGTCGTGCCGCCCGCGGGCGGGGTGCGCCTCGCCTGGCCCTTGCCGGGGCCGCTGCCGCGTGCAACCTCCGAAGGCGGCGAGCTGCACTGGCAGTCGGCCGCGAGCTCGTCCTGCCGCCCGGGCCCGCGACGATCCGTCTGGAATCCGGGGCGCGGAGGCCATGGCTAGGGACGCCCCCCGGCACCTGGCCAACGCGGCCGGCCTGAGCCTGGAGCTCAACCGCGACGGCGGCGTGCGGCGCATCCAGCTCGGCGACGACGTGGTGAACCTGTTCATGGGCAACGGCATGGAGCCCGGGCCCGCCAACGTCTGGTTGCGGCTGCGCCGCGGCGACCGAGGTCGAGGCAGTGCCCTTGCTCGGGCCGCAGTCCCCGCTGCGGGCGAGCGCCTCGCGGCGTCGCGGCGACGTTTCGAGAGCCGCGGGGAATGGCAGGGGCTCGGGCATCGCGCTGCGTCTCGTGCTCGCCGAGCAGGAGGCCACCTGGTGCTGGCAGGTGCGGCTCGAGAACCGCTCGTCGCAGGAGCGGACCGTCGACCTGCTGTACGGCCAGGACCTCGCGCTCGCGAGCCATGGCGCCGTGCGCCTGAACGAGCACTACGTCAGCCACTACGTCGACTTCAGCCCGCTGGAGCACGCGCGCTGCGGCTGGGTGGTGGCGGCGCGGCAGAACCTCGACGCAGGACGGGCGGCATCCCTGGGCGGTGGTGGGGTCGCTGCGGCGGGCCACGCGCCTTTGCCACCGACGCCCTGCAGCTCTTCGGACTCGCTCAGCGGCTGGGCGGCGTCCCCGCCGGCGTACGAGACGGGCTGCCCGTCCCGGCGGCTGCAGCACGAGCACGCCATGGCCGCCGTTCAGGACGAAGCGGTCACGCTCGCTCCCGGTGCCGCCTGGGCCGGCGGATTCTTCGTCGCCCTCGAAGCCGATCATCCGCCTGAGCCACCTCCGCGGACGACCTCGCAGCCGTCGACGCGGCGCTGTCGTGGGCCGGTTCCTTGCCGATGCCTTCGGGCGGCGTGGCCTCGGCCGGCGAGGGTGGCCGGTCCGACTCCACGCTCTTCGACATCGGCCCCCGTGCTCGGCGTGCCGGGACCTGGACGAGGCAGAGCTGCGGCGGCTCTTTCCGCCAGCATGGCGACACGAGGAGCGCGACGGCGCCCGGCTGCTGTCCTTCTTCTGCGGCGAGGACGCTCACGTGGTGCTGCGCGCGAAGGAGGCGCGGACGCAGCGACCGCACGGCCACATCCTGCGGACGGGCCAGGCCCGGGTGCCGGAGGAAGTCGTCGCTGGCGTCGACGGCGTGGATGTCCGGCGTCTTCCACTCGATGGTCACGCAGGGGCACGTCAGCATCAATCGGTTCCTGTCCACCGCGCACGGCGGGTTGGGGCTGTTCCGTTCTCACGGGCTGCGGGTGCTCGTGCGGATGGACGGCCGCTGGCAGCTCCTGGGGGTGCCCTCCGCGTTCGAGATGCGGCCGGGCTCCTGCCGCTGGGTCTACCGGCACGCCCAGGGAGCGATCGAGCTCACGAGCGCCGCGCGTGAGGGCGCGCACGCCCTGAGCCTGCGGGGGCGGGTGCTGGAGGGTTCGCCCGTGGCGTGGCTCGTGACGCTGCACGTCGCGCTGGGCGGCGACGACGGCAATGCGCTCCTGCGCATCCCCTGGCACCTGGAGGGGAAGGACGTCGTCGTCGGCATGCCGGAAGGAAGCGAGCTGCACGCGCGCTTTCCGCAGGGGGCGTTCGTGGTCGCGCCGCACGCCGACACCGCGGTGGCAGGCGTCCACGGCGACAGGCGGCTCTTTCCGGATCGGGAAGCCACGAGGGCTACCGTTCCTCGTCCTGGAAGGGCGGGCGTGCAGCGCCTTCGGCCTGGATCTGCTCGGCAGGCTGGTGCCGGACGTGTACACGTCATCCTCTCCCCCGCCGTTGCCCACGCTGCGCGTATCGGGGGAGGGTGCCGCGGCGGCGGAGGTGCGCCGGCTCGCCGAGATGCTCCCATGGCTTCTGCACGACGCGCAGGTGCACCACCTCTCGCCACGCGGGCTCGAGCAGTACTCCGGTGGCGCCTGGGGCACCCGGGACGTGTGCCAGGGGCCGCTCGAGATGTTGCTCGCGCTGGATTGCCCCGAAGCCGCGCGCGATCTCCTGCTCCGGGTCTTCGCGGCGCAGGACGAGGACGGCGACTGGCCGCAGTGGTTCCAGTTCATCGAGCGCGAGCGGGAGCTGCGGGGGCCGGACTCGCACGGCGACATCGTGTTCTGGCCGCTGCTCGCCGCGGCGCAGTACGTGCTGGGCACGGGCGACACGTCCCTGCTCGATGCCGAGGTGCCGTTCCACTGCGAGCCCGGCCAGCCGAGGACGTCGGCGACGATCGGGGGTCACGTGGACCGCGCGCTCCGCGTCGTCGGGCGGCGCCTCGTGGCCGGCACGACGCTGGCCGCCTACGGCCACGGGGACTGGAACGACTCCCTGCAACCCGTCGACCCGGCCATGCGCGATAGGCTGTGCAGCGCCTGGACGGTGATCCTGCACCATCAGACGTTGACGACCCTGGCCAGGGCCATGAAGTTCGCCGGCCGGATGCCGCGCGAGCGACGACGCTGGAAGTCCGAGGCCGCGCGCATCCGGCGCGACCTTCGCGACAGCTTGATGGTGGACGGCGTCCTGGCGGGCTACGCCGTGTTCTCCCCGGGCGCCGCTCCCGAGCCGTTGCTCCACCCGCGCGACCGGCGGACGGGCGTGCGCTACAGCCTCTTGCCCATGATGCACGCCATCCTGGACGACCTGTGCACGCCCGAGGAGGCCACGGCGCACCGCGCCCTCATGCGCGAGCACCTGTGGGGGCCGGATGGTGCGCGCCTGTTCGATCGCCCCTTGCCGTATCGCGGAGGGATCGCGCGCCTGTTCCAGCGTGCCGAGACCAGCGCCTTCTTCGGGCGCGAGATCGGCCTCATGTACACGCACGCCCATCTCCGCTACGCGCAGATGCAGGCGCACGTGGGCGATGCGCGTGGCCTGCTGCGAGTCCCTGGCCCTGGCGCACCCGGTGCAGCTCCGCGAGCGGTTGCCTCAGGCCAGCCTGCGGCAGGCGAACTGCTACTTCTCCAGCTCCGATGCGGCGTTTCGCGATCGCTACGAGGCCCAGGAGGGCTATGCGACGGGTGGCGGCCGGCACCGTCGCCCTGGATGGCGGCTGGCGCGTGTACTCGAGCGGTCCGGGCATCGCGCTGTCGCTCATCGTGACGAGCCTGCTCGGCGATGCGCCGCGAAGGCGGACGCGCTGATCGTCGACCCGGTCATCGCGCCGGAGCTGAGCGGGCTGCGTGCCGGGGTATCCGTGCTGGGCCGCCGAGTGGAGGTCGAGTACCTCGTCGAGCGGCACGGGTACTCCCCACGGGCCGTCGTCCTCAACGGACGGCGCCTGACCTTCGATCGCGTCGAGAACCCGTACCGCGCCGGTGGCGCGGCGATCCCGCTGGCCGCGTGGGCCGCGCAGCTGCGCGCGGATCCGCCCGACGTCCTGCGCGTGGAGCTGAGCTGAGCATGGCCCACGACGGAGCGCTTTCCGCAGGACTTCCTCTGGGGCGCGGCGACCTCGGCGTACCAGATCGAGGGCTCTCCGCTGGCCGACGGCGCGGGGCCGAGCATCTGGCACCGCTTCGCGCACACGCCCGGGATGGATCCGCGACGGCGACACCGGGGACGTGGCCTGCGACCACTACCGGCGCTTTCGAGAGGACGTCGCGCTCATGCGCGAGCTCGGGCTGAGCGCGTACCGCTTCAGCATCGCCTGGGCGCGCGTCCTCCCCGACGGGCACGGGCGCGGTCAACTCCAGGGGGCTCGACTTCTACGAGCGCCTCGTGGACGAGCTGCTCGCGAACGGGATCCAGCCGATGGCGACCCTGTATCACTGGGACCTTCCCGCGGCGCTCGACGACCGCGGCGGCTGGCTCAACCCCGAGATCGTCGAGCTGGTTCGCCGAGTACTCGCGCGCGGTGTTCCGGCGGCTCGACGATCGCGTCCGGCTGTGGGCGACCCTCAACGAGCCCTGGGTGGTGGCCGACGGCGGCTACCTGCACGGCGTGCTCGCGCCCGGTCACCGCAGCCCCTTCGAGGCGCCGCGCGCCTCGCACAACCTGCTGCGGGCGCATGCGGCCTCGGTGGCGGCGTACCGCGCCGAGGGACGGCACCGGATCGGGCTCGTCGTGAACCTGGAGCCGAAGTATCCCGCCTCGCGCGGCGCGGAGGACGTCGCGGCCGCACGCAGCGCGCCGACGCCTACATGAACCGCCAGTACCTCGACCCCGCGCTGCTCGGCCGGTACCCCGAGGAGCTCCGGGACGTCTTCGGCGAGGCCTGGCCCGGGCTGGTCGCCGGAGGAGGTCGCGGCCCTTCGCACGCCGATCGACTTCCTCGGCGTCAACTACTACACGCGCAGCGTCACGCGCGCCGACGCGGAGAGCTGGCCGCTGCCGGCGTCGGCGGTGCGGCAGGACGGGGCGATCTACACCGAGACCGGGTGGGAGGTGTACGCGCAGGGCCTCGAGGACGCCCTGTCATGGGTCAAGCAGCGCTACGGCGACGTGCCGCTGTACGTCACCGAGAACGGCGCGGCATTTCCCGACCCGGCGCAGGCGCCGCCCGGCGGCGTGGAGGACCCGCTGCGCGTCGCCTATCTCCGCGAGC
The DNA here is from genome assembly GCA_963739565.1 of uncultured delta proteobacterium. GTDB lineage: Bacteria > Myxococcota > Myxococcia > Myxococcales > Anaeromyxobacteraceae > Anaeromyxobacter. The sequence continues at coordinate 154,933 of CAVUBF010000007.1, forward strand.
ACCTGCGCGCCCTGCGGCGATGCCCTCGCGGCGGGCTGCGACGTGCGCGGCTACTTCGTGTGGTCGCTGCTCGACAACCTCGAGTGGGCGCACGGCTTCTCGAAGCGGTTCGGGATCGTGCACGTCGATTTCGCGACGCAGCGGCGGACGCCGAAGAGCAGCGCCCGGTTCTACGCCGGCGTCATGGCATCGAATGGACGTCAACTCTGATCGCGTACGGTTCTGGAGCGCGACTCAGCACGCCCACGGAGCAGGCGGCGACGATTCGGGCGATCTGCGCGTGATCTGGGCTAGTTTGTCCGCGGAGCGAGCGATGACGAACGACGAGTATCGCCGCGCCCTCGAAGCGACCGCCGCGCTGCTCGTCGGGCACGCGATCACGCGCGTCCGGTACCTGGGAGCGTGGGGGCAGGCTCCCGAGGAGCCGGGGGCACACCTCGAGTTCGTCGAGCTCACGCTGGACGATGGGGCCGTGCTGCGGGTCTCCACGGACCCCGACGAGCTCGGGGTGGACGGCCTCTCGATCTACGAGGGGTCCTGTCCCTTCGGCGGGACCCAGGTCGTCGACGCGGGTGCTCGGGGAGGGTGGGGTCCCTTGCTCGGCCCAGTCGTCATCGAGTCCAGGATCCACTGGACGCCCTCTGCATGGGAGCTCCGTTTCGACGGGGGCCTTGCGGTCACCCTCACGGCGGGCGCCTGGGCCGCCGATGGCTCGATCACCGCGGACGTCGACAATGTCGCGGCCGTGTTCGGCGACGACGATGCGAAGCGGCTCCATGTCGGACGGTGGCGAAGCGAGCGAGAATCGACCTGAGACCCGGCCTCGGGACGGCCCCGGCGGCGGTGCCTGGAAACCCCTCCGGACACCGGGGAGGACGGCGTCCTACAGCGCCGGACACCCCCTCGCACCCCCTTGCCACGCGCCGCTGGGCGGCCCGAGCTTGCGTGATACGCTCCGCTCGCTCTCCGCATGGCCCCCTCGATCGTCGAGAAATACGAGCAGATCCTCGCTGCCGACCCGCGATCGCGGATCTTCGTCGAGCTCGCGAAGGCCCTCGTCGACCGGGGCGAGCACGCCCGCGCCATCGAGGTGTGCAGCCGCGGCCTCGAGTTCCACCCGAGCTCGATCCTGGGCCGCGTCGTGTGGGGCCGGGCCCTGCTCGAGGGGGGCGACCTCAAGGGCGCGATGGACCAGTTCGAGATCGCCATCGGCCTCGAGCCCGCGAGCCCGTACGCCTACAACCACGTCGGGGAGGTGCTCCTCGCGAAGGGGCTCCACCGCGAGGCGCTGCCCGTCCTCGCGCGCGCCGCCGAGCTGCAGCCGGCGGATGCGCGCGTGCGCGGCTGGCTCGAGGAGGCGAAGCGGCGCGCGACGCCCGCGACGGTCGCGGAGACGCCGACGCCGCCCCCCGACTTCGACGACGAGCACACCGCGTCGTACGGCTTCCCCGCCCCCAAGGCGGAGGCCACGCCCGCCGCGCCGCCGAGCCGCGACGAGACGCGGCCGTTTCCGGCGCCCGCCGCGGCCGCCGCCGGGTCGACCGCGCCGGAGGGCAAGGCCAAGCCCGTTTCCCTCGATGTCACGCAGCCCATCGGGCCCCGAGGCGCGGGGCCCGCCCGGCGGACGCCGACCGCGACGCCGGCGGCGGGGGCGAACGAGACCGAGACCGCGACCTCGACCTCGACCTCGACCGAGACCGCGACCTCGACCGAGACCGCGACCGAGACCTCGGCAGCGCCGCCGCGCCTCGAGCGCGCCGCCGCGCCGCCTCAGGCCCCCCCCTCCATGCCGCCGCCGATCCCGGCGGCGCGCGGCCCGCGCTCGGTCCTGCACATGATCCCCGAGGAGGCCGCGCGCGACGTCCTGCCGTCCCTCGCGTCGCGCCTCAACATCCCCGCGGTGCACGCGACGGCGACGGCGATGCCCGCGGCGAGCGCCGATCCCGCCGAGGCTGAGCGGGCCGCCGCCCAGTACGAGCGCGAGGTGCGCGATCGGCTCATGTCGACGCCCGAGCCGCCGCCCTCGTTCGTGCACCGGCACCGCCGGCTCGTCGCGGCGGCGATCGTCGCCTCCGCCCTCGGCGCCGCAGCGGGCGTCTACCTCTTCGTCTCGGGCCGGAACGCCGCCCGGGCCGCGGCGGGTGCGGCGGCGAGGGGCCGGGCCGGCCTCGCGCGCGACACCGTCGCGTCGCTCCGGGACGCGCAGCGGCTCCTGGTCGAGGCTCGCGGGCGCTCCGCGGATCCGGAGGTGGGCGCCCTCGCCGCCGAGGTCGCGGCGGTGCTCGCCGCCGAGCACGGCGACTCCGAGGCCCGCGCGACCGCGCGCGCCCTCGTCGACTCCGGCGCGGCGGGCGATGGCGCGCTCGCCGTCGCCTGGCTCCTCGCCGACGAACCGGCGACCCGCGCCGCCGCCGAGGCGCCCATCCTCTCGGCGCGGCCGTCGCAGGGTGCGCTGCTCCAGCTCCTCGCCGGACGGATCCTCGTCACGCGCGGCGAGGTCGAGGGCGGCCGCGGGCGGCTCGAGATCGCCGCGCGCGCGAACCCGCCGCTCCTGCGCGCCCTCTCCGAGCTCGGCGACCTGACCCTCGCGGCGGGCGATCCCGAGGGCGCCCTCGCCTACTACGGCGCGGCCCTCGCCGCGCACGGGACCCACCCGCGCTCGGCGATTGGCGCGGCCGAGGCGCGCCTCGCCCTCGGGCGCGATCTCGAGGTCTCGAGGCGAGAGCTCGACGCGATCGACGCGGACCCCGGGAGCGCTCCGCCGCGGGACGTCCGGGTGCGGTTCGAGATCGCCCGGGCCCGGGTCCTCGCGGCGCTCGGCGATCCCGGCAACGCCGCGGTCCGGCTCTCCCGTGCCGCGGAGAAGGAGGGCGAGTCCGCCCGCCTCTCGGCGGCGCTCGCGGAGGTCTTCCTCCAGTCCCGGTCCTGGGCCCAGGCCGACGCGGCGGCGGGCCGCGCGGTCGTGCGCGACGCGAAGAACCCCGAGCTCCGCGTCCTCCTCGCGCGCGCCCGGATCGGCCGCGGCCGGTACGTCGAGGCGCTCCAGGCCACCGAGGGGTTCGAGGGGCGCGCGATCCGGGTGCAGCGGGCCATCGCCCGCTACCGCCTCGGGCAGTGGACCGAGGCGAAGGCGGAGCTCGAGCGGACCGGCCGCGACGGGAAGCTCCCCGCGGACGCCGCCGTCTGGTTCGCCCTCGTCGACGTCGCGAGCGGCCGCGCCGACCGCGCGCTTCCGCTCCTCGAGAAGCTCCTGCAGGCGAGTCCCCCTCCGCCCCTCGCGTCCTACGCCCAGGGCCGCGCCCTCGAGGCGGTCGGGAGGAAGGGAGACGCGGAGGTCGCGTACCGCGCCGCGGCGGATCGCGAGCCGCTCGCGCCGGAGGGGCCGGCCGCGCTCGGGCGCCTCCTCCTCGCCACCGGCCGGGGCCAGGACGCCGTCGCGCCGCTCGAGCGCGCGGTGAAGCTCGACCCGTCGGACCTCGCGACGCGGCGCGCGCTCGGGGAGGCGCGGCTCGCCGCCGGACACCCCTCCGCCGCGCGGGCGGACCTCGACTTCGTGCTCCTCTCGACGCCCAGGGACGTGGCGGCGCTCCGGACGCTCTCTGCCGCCTGGCTCGCGGAGGGCCAGCCGGCCGAGGCGCGCCGCGCCGCCGATCGCGCCGTGGCGGCCGCGCCGAAGGACCCGGCCGTGCTCCTCGCCGCCGGGCGCGCCGCCGCCGCCGCCGGCGACATCGTCGGAGCGAAGAAGCTCGGCGCGAAGGCCCTCAAGGCCGGCGCGGCCGCACAGGATCGCGACGAGGCCCGCCGGCTCGCCCTGGGGCAGCTCCCGCGGAAGCGGTGACGCTTCGGCCTGCGCGCGCTCGCGCGCGGACTGCGCTCCGGCTTCCTCGCCTCCAGCAGGCACTGCTCGTTCCGCTCGACCCCGGGCGCGGCGGCGAGACCCCGTCGATCACAACGCTACGACCGCGACGGCCACGGTCTCTTCGGCCCCCGTCGTGATGGCGGCGCCCGCCGTCACCTCGCCGGCCACCTCGGTCGTGGCCGTGCTGGTGGCGTCGGCGGTGACCCCAGCGTTGGCTTCTGGCTGAGAAGTCACCCGCGCGGTCACCGACGCGACATTCTCGACCACCGTCTGGGGGAAGAAGCCGACCCCGAGCCGTGCCTCCTCGCCGCTCGCCATCCGGGCCAGGACGTCCGAGAGCCGCTTGCCCTTGAGGGCCAGCTTCTCCTTGTCGTCCATGCGGATACCCATCGCCGCCATCGCCTTGGCCGGGTTCTCCTCCAGCCGGGCGCGCGCCGCGGGATCGCGGATGATCCCCTGCATCGCCTCGTACAGTTTCTTGCGGACGATCCGGGTGGTGATCCCCCCCGCTCGCACCACGGTGACCTGCTCCCTCCCCTCGGTCGTCCGCCAGATCTCGATCTTCTCCGGAAGCCTCGGTGCCGCCTTCCGCGCCTTCGTCGCCCTCGTTGTCGTCGCCTTCGCCCCCCTCGTCCTCGCCTTGCCGCTCTTCCGCTTCGTCGCCATCGTGCAGGACCTCCCTTCCGAGCACGTCCGCTACGCGCTCACCTTCGCGCCGGGCCTGGAGAGCTCGCGCAGTGTCGACAGCCCGCCGTCGATCTGGAGACGGTCCAGCGGGAAGTACTGGGCGATCGGAGGCGGGAGGCCGAACCGCATCACCGTCTCCCCAGGGTGGAGATGGCTCACGAGCCACCCGGTCTGCCGGAGGATCTCCCACACCTCCCATATCTCCGACGGGGAGAGCCGGATGCCTCCGCGGGTCAGGTAGAGGTTCCGGAAGAACCCGAACTCGTCGTACATCGACTCGTGCACCCGCTCGGCGCGGCGGGCCTCGTCCCACAGCCGCGAGCCCGGAATCTGCGTGTACCACTGCAGCACCACACGGACGCCATAGCTGCACAGGAGGTGCATGGCGAAGGAGATGGTCCGCTTGACGTCCTCCAGCTCCTCCCATGGCAGCCCGAGAATGAAGGAGAAGTCCGCCTTGTGCGCCATGCCATGCCGTTCGAGCGTCCGGGCGGCGTCCTCGAGGATCCGGCAGGTCGTGCCCTTCCCGATGCGTTTCAGACAGGCGTCGTAGCCGCTCTCGGCGCCCACGAGGAACTGGCGCGTGAACCCGGCCACGCTCTCCGTGAAGCCCGGAGCCAGCACGTCCGTCGCCCTCGCATTGAAAACCAGGCCCGGCGAGAGACCGCGCCTCCGGAGCGCCTGCGCGATCTCGATGGCCCTGCGGGGCCTCGTGGAGAACTCGTCGTCCACGACGTGGACGAGGCCGCCGACGGTCCGGGGGAGGTAGGGCAGGAGCTGCTCGAGCCGGTCCACGAACCGCTCGGGCGGGATCGCGCGCCAGCTCCGGCGGTAGGAGGTGCTGCAGAACGAGCAGTCGAACGCGCAGCCGCGGGACGACTCGAGCGACAGCGACTTGTAGGCGCCGGAGGGCAGGACCGCGTAGTCGGGGAGCGGGAAGGACGCCAGCTCCTCCCCGGAGAGCAGCGGGGCTGCCGGGTTGCGGACGATGTCGCCAGGCGCGCGAGCCCACGTGAGGTTGGGCACGCCGGACAGGTCCGTCCCCTTCTCGAGCGCCTCGCACAGCGCGGGCAGCGCGCGCTCGGCCTCGCCTCGAATGACGTACTGCGCCGGGAACGTCCTGAGGACGTAGCGGTCGAACATGCTCGGGTGGATGCCGCCCAGGACGATCGGCACGTCCGCCCTGGCCTGCCGGATGTCCCGAAGCACCTGGACCGCGGTCGGCCAGGAGAGCGTCGTCGCGCCGATGCCCACCAACGAGCAATCCCGGAGATCGGCCAGGTAAGGCTCGATGCTGTGCGTTCCGGTCGCGACCAGATCTGCGAGCGTCACGTCATGACCCGCTCGCTTGAGTACGCTGGAGAGCAGGTACACGCCGTACGGGGGACACTCGCGGCCGGCGTCCATCGCGATGGCCCGGAGCCGGCCGCCCACGAAGTCCATCACGGGCGGACTGACGAGGAGCACCTTCATCGCCACGCCTCGGTTCGAGTTCACTGCGCGTCGGTCCCGGCACTCTCTCGTCCACCTCGTGACGCACTCAACGAGAAGTACAGGTGCCCCCTATCGAGGGCTCCGCATCGGGTGCAGCGCCGGAGCCCCTGACGCGGTGACCGGGCTGACCCGCTCTCTCACCGCCTCCACCGCCCCGCCTCGACGAAGCTGTAGTACCCGCCCGCCGCCACGATGACGTGGTCGCGGGCGAGCACGCCCACGAGCTCCGCCGCGACGCGCAGCCGCTCGGTGAGGTCCACGTCGTCGGCGCTCGGCGAGGGATCGCCGCTCGGGTGGTTGTGGCAGAGGACGATCGAGTGCGCGCCCTCGCGGACCGCGGGCCGGAGCGCGTCGCGCGGCGAGACCGGGCACTGCGAGAGCGACCCCTCCGCGACCTGCGCGGCGCGGATGAGCCGCCCGCGGACGTCGAGGAGGATGACGTGGAACCCCTCGCGCTCGGCGTGGGCGGCGTGGCGCATGAGCTCGAACACCCGGCGCGGATCGAGGCAGCGCTCGCCGCGGCGCGGCGGTGCCCACGCCCCGCGCCGACCCAGCTCGAACGCCGCCGCGAGGGCGGCGGCGCGCGCGGTCCCGATCCCCGGGAACGCGGCGATGGCGTCGGGCGGCGCCCAGGCGAGCTCGGGGATCGGCATCGCCTCGACGAGCCCGAGCGCGGCCGCCCGGGCGGTGACCCGGGGCGTGCCGGTCCCGAGGAGCAGGGCCACGAGCTCGGCGTCGGAGAGCGACCGCGCCCCCTCGGCGAGGAGACGCTCGCGCGGGCGGCCCACGGCGGGCGCGGCGCCGGTCGGCTCGGACATGGGGGCGGGGTGAGCAACCGCCGTGCCGCGGACACGGACACGCGTTCAGTGCGGGATTCGCGTACGAGCCGGATTTCAGGGCGGTCGCGCGCCGGCCGCGCCGGCCGCGAGCCGGCCGGGGCGGCTCCACGACCCGGGCCCGAGAGGCCGACGCGAGCCGCGGCGGAGGGCGAACGAACACTTCCCGCCGGAATAAACGACGGGCCGGGTGAAGCGCCGGAGCGCTCCCACCCGACCCGTCGACCCCTGGAGCTCGTTACTTAGCGGCCTGCTTCGCGTCCTGCTTGAGAAGCTCGGTCTCGATCTCGATCGCCACCTCGTCGCCGACGACCGGGCCGGCCTCGATGACCTTGGACCAGGTCAGGCCGAAGTCGCGGCGGTTGATCTTCGTGGTGGCGGAGAGGCCGCGGCGGGTCTTGCCCCACGGGTCCTTGATCTCCGCGGTCGGGCCGGAGACCTCGAGGACGACCGGCTTCGTCACGTCCTTGATGGTGAGGTTGCCCGTCACCTTGAGCTTCCCCTCCCCCGCCTTCTCCACCTTCGTCGACTTGAAGGTGATGGTCGGGTACTTCGCGACGTCGAAGAAGTCCGCCGACTTGAGGTGGGTGTCGCGGTCCGGGACCCGGGTGTCGATGGTCGCGGTCTCGATGGTCGCCTCGACCGTGGACTTCGTCACGTCCTTCTCGTCGAGCTTCAGCGTGCCGGTGGTCTTCCCGAACTCGCCGCGGACGTTCGAGATGACGAGGTGACGGATGGTGAACGAGGAGTGGGTGTGGCTCGCGTCGAGGTTCCAGCTGGACTGCGCGAGCGCGGAGGCCGGGGCGGCGAGCGTGAGGGCGAGGGCGAGGAGGCGCTTCATGGGGGGTCCTTTCGTCGTCTACGTCGAGCTGCGGGTGGGGGCGGCCGGATGACCGCCGGGGCGAAGCGCGAAGCTCCGCATGGAGAGGTTGCCGTACCGGATGCCCTCGAAGAGCTCCTCGACGCGGTCGCCGGGGGCGCGCGCGCCGAGCGCCACGAAGATGGGGTCGAGGTGCTCCGGGGTGGGCTGGGCGAGGGCGGCGTCCGGCGCGTCGTCGCGCCAGCGCGTCAGCCCGCCCACGTCGAGGGCCGCGACGCGGTCGCGGACCCAGCCGTCGAAGCGGACCGCCCACGGATCCGGCTCGCCCTCCGGCCCGAACCGGACGCGGCCGAGGTTGTGGACCACGCCGCCGGAGGCGACGAGCAGGATCCCCTCGTCGCGGAGCGGGGCGAGGGCGGCGCCCATCCGGAGGAGCGCGGCCGGCTCGGCCTCCGGGAGCGCCACCTGCACGACCGGGACGTCCGCCGCGGGCCAGCCGAGGCGGAGCGGGATCCAGGCGCCGTGGTCGAGGCCGCGCGCGGGGTCGAGGGCGGTCCGGAACCCCGCCTGCTCGAGGAGCGCGGCGGCCCGCGCGGCGACGTCGGGCGCGCCCGGCGCCGGCCACTCGAGGGCGTAGAGCGCCGGGGGGAAGCCGCCGAAGTCGTAGACGAGCCGGTTGCGCGGGGCGGCGGTGACGCCGAGCGTCCGCCGCGCCGTCCAGTGGGCGGAGACGACGACGATGGCCCGGGGGCGGCCGATCGACGCCGCGAACGCGCCGAGCGCCACGTCGAGGCCGCCGGTCTCGACGGCGACGGTGGGCGCGCCGTGGGAGACGAAGAGGACGGGGGCGCGGTTCATCGGCTTCCTCCCTTGCGGCCGCGGCCGGCGCCCGCGAGGGTCGCGACCTCGCGGCCGTAGGCGTCGAGCGCGCCCTCCACCGCGCTGTAGCGGTGGAAGGTCCCGTCCTGGCGCGCCGAGACGAGCCCCGCGTCGGCGAGGACCTTGAGGTGGTGCGAGACGGTGGCCTGCGAGACCGGGAGCCGCTCGACGAGCTCGCGGCAGGAGATCTCGCCGTGCGCCGCGATCTCCCGGAGCAGCCGGAACCGGGTGGGATCGGCGAGCGCCCTGGCGACGCGGATGGCTGCGGACTCTCGGGACTCGGCGGACATATCGACCGCCGTCGATGTAACGCCCGAGGAGCGAGGGGCAAGCCGGCCGCGCGTCCCCGTTGGGGCGCAAGAGAAGAGCTGCAACTTCCGAGGTTCTAGATGCGATCCCGTCGCGCCGAACCGCGGGCGGCGCCGGGTGCGCGGGGGACTGCAACCGAGCTGGTTCTAGAACGCCACCCCGAGCCCGCCGCCCAGCCGCAGGATGTCGTACTGCTCGAAGGCGAGCTCGCCGGCGAGGAACACGGGGCCGAGCGGCACGCGCATCCCGATCGCCACCTGGTACCAGGCGATCCAGCCGGCGGGGCGCCCCGCGCCGAGCCCGAGGGTGAAGGCCGCCTCGACCCCGCGGCCCGTCCTGAAGCGCTGGGTGACCCGGGTGAGGATGACCGGCGTCCAGAGCCGGGTCGAGTCCCTGAGCGAGCGGTAGCGCGCGCCCTGCAGGCCGACGTCGAGGCCCGAGAAGACCCAGTCCGCCTCCGCGGCGAAGAACCCGGAGCTGCGGCCCGAGCCGCCGCTCGCGAAGGCCTCGCCGCCCCAGACCGAGAGGAGCAGGTGCGGGTGCCGCTCCTCCTCCTGGTACTGCTCGTCGTCCCACTGCTGCTCGTCCCAGCCCTGCTGCAGCCGGAGCGGCGCGGCGGCGGGGTGGAGGTCCGCGGCGGCGGGCGCCGCGCCCGGCCCGGTCGAGCCAGCGGCGACGGCGGCGAGGGCGGCGGCGAGGAGGGTCGGGATCACGGGGCTTTCCTTGCGGAGCGCGCGAGCGCGCTACGTCGAGAGGAACCGCTCGTAGAGCGCGTAGCCGCGGGCGAGGGCCTCGAGCTCGATCCACTCGCCGCGCTGGTGGGCCTGCGACGTCGCGCCCGGGCCGAGGTTCGCGGCGGGGATGCCGTGGGCGGCGAGGCGCGCGACGTCGGTCCAGGCCTGCTTCGGCTCCGCCGTCACGCCCGTCCGGTCGAGGATCCGCCGGACGAGCGGGTGGTCCCCGAAGGCGGGGCAGGCCGGGGCGAGGTCCACGAGCTCCACCTCGGCGCCGTGGCGCTCGCCGAGCGGCGCGGAGCTCGTCCGCCGCCGCCTCGAGCGTCTTGTCGGGGGCGAAGCGGAAGTTCACGTTCACCGCGCAGCGGTCCGGCACGACGTTCCGGGCGCGGCCGCCCTCGATGCGCGTCGCGGAGATCACCTCCCGGAAGACGTGGCCCCCGGAGCGGGCCTCCCGCGGGGTCCGCGCGGCGAGCTCGACGAGGAGCGCGCCGGCGCGGTGAACCGCGTTCTCGCCGTGCCAGGGCCGCGCGGAGTGGGCGGCGCGGCCCATGAAGGTGAAGGTCGCGTGGATCGACCCGACGCAGCCCAGCTGCAGCACGTTGTCGGTCGGCTCGAGGCACAGGGCGAGGTCGGGCCGGCCGAGGCGGGCCGGCTCGCGGAGCACCTCGCCGAGCTCGTTCTCGAGGTACGGCCCCTCCTCGCGGGCGTAGAGCACGAGGACGAGGTCGCAGAAGCGGGCCGCCCGCGGGAGCCTCTCGGCGAGCTCCATCATCACCGCGACGCCGCCCTTCATGTCGGACGCGCCGGGGGCGACGAGCCTCCCGCCCTCGCGCCGCGGCGGCCGCCGGTCCTCGTCGTGGACGGGGACCGTGTCGAGGTGGCCGCAGAGCGCCACCACCGGCCTGCGGCCCCCCTCTCCGCCCCGGCTGCGCCGGAGGGAGAGGGGGGATGGGATCCACGTGGACGACGACGGAGTTGAGCACCCGCTCGACGGTGGCGAAGCGCGGGCGCGCCCAGGCCTCCACGTCGTCCGCGAGCGCGCGCTCGTGACCGATGGGCGAGAGCCGGGCGCAGAGCGCCTCGGTGCGGCGCGCCAGCGCCTCTGCGAGTCCCGTCGCTCAGACCTGGACCTCGAAGTCGCGGAGGGCCTGGTTGAGCGAGACCTTCTTGTCGGTGGACGGGCTGCGCCGCCCGACGATGAGGGCGCAGGGGATCTGGTAGGTGCCCGCCGGGTACTGCTTCGGCCGCGTGCCGGGGATCACCACCGAGCGGGCGGGGACCCGGCCCTTGTAGACGACCTCCTTCGGCCCGGTCACGTCGATGATCGGGGTCGACGCGGTGATGACCACGTTCGCGCCGAGGACCGCCTCCTCCTCGACGAGCGCGCCCTCCACGATGATGCAGCGGCTCCCGATGAAGCAGCCGTCCTCGATGATGTTCGGCCGCGCGCCGGGCGGCTCGAGCACGCCGCCGATTCCCGACGCCGCCGGCGAGGTGGACGTTCGCGCCGACCTGGGCGCAGGAGCCGACCGTCGCCCAGGTGTCCACCATCGAGTTCGCGCCGACGCGCGCGCCGATGTTCACGAAGCCGGGCATGAGCACCGCGCCCGGCTCGAGGTGCGAGCCGAAGCGCGCGACGCCGCCGGGGACGACGCGCACGCCCGCCTTCTCGAGGTCGTTCTTGAGCGGGATCTTGTCGCGCGCCTGGAACGGGCCCGAACTCGGTCGACCTTCATCCCGGTCACCGCGAAGTAGAGGTTCACCGCCTGCATGAGCCAGGCGTTCACCTTCCACTCGCCGTCCACCTTCTCGGCGACCCGCAGCTCGCCGCGGTCGAGGGCGTGGATCGCCTGGAGCACCGCGGCCTGGTAGGGCGGCTCGGCGAGCTTCGTCCGATCCGCGAAGGCCGTCTCGATCCGCCGTCGAACGTCCTGGAAGTCGGTCATGTCCTCACCTTCACCCTCGCCCACGCGTTGACCGCCTCCTCGCACTCGGCGAGGGTCGGGACGAGCGCGACGCGCACGTACCCCTCGCCCGCGCCGAAGGCGGTGCCCGGCGCGACCACGATCCCCTCCTCGAGCAGCCGCCGGGCGTAGCTCCCGGAGGTCTCGCCCGCGGGGACCTTCACCCACAGGTACAGCGTCGCCTCGGAGGCGTCCGCCTCGAGGCCGTGCTCCGCGAAGAAGCGCAGGAACCGGTCCCGCTTCCTCCGGAAGATCTCCCGGCGCTCCGCCGCGTGCGCGTCGTCGCTCCAGGCCGCCACCGCCGCCGGCCCGACGAACTCCGGGGAGCCGACGCCCGGGTGGCTCCGCAGCTTGCGGAGCGTCGCCACGAGGTCCGGGTCGCCGGCGAGGAAGCCGGAGCGGTACCCGGTCATCCCGCTCCGCTTCGAGCACGAGTGGATGGCGAGGACGTTCTCCGTCTGGGCCTCGAGCATCGAGGCGGGCGGCGCGCCGAAGTAGATGTCCGCGTAGCACTCGTCGGAGGCGACGATGAAGCCGTAGCGCCTCGCGGCGTCGCCGACGCGGCGCAGGTAGTCCCGCGGCGCGACGGCGCCGGTCGGGTTGTGGGGGTAGCTCACCCAGAAGATGAGCGTCTCGCGGAGCACGTCCTCGCCGACGTCCTCCGGGTCGAGGAGGAAGCGGCGCTTCGCGGTGAGCGGGACGAGCACCGGCTCGAGCCCCGCGAACCGGGCGCCCACCTCGTAGGTGGGGTACCCGGGATCGGGGATCACCACCTTGCGCCGCCGGGGATCGCCCGCGAAGGCGAGGGGCAGGTGGAAGATCGCCTCCTTGGCGCCGGCGCAGGCGAGCACCTGGGTCTCGGGGTCGACGGCGACCTCGAAGCGCCGCTGCAGGTAGCCGGCGGCGGCCTTGCGCAGCGCCGCGGAGCCGAACGCGCTCGGGTACTGCGAGCACGTCCGGCACGGCGGCGCGCAGCGCGGCCTTCACGAAGCTCCGGGGTCGGCTCCTTCGGATCGCCGAGGCCGAAGTCGAACAGCCGCTTGCCGCCTGCGACGAGGGCGCGGCGGCGCTCGTCGAGCTCCACCATGAGGTTCTTCTGGATCTGGCCGAGGACCGGGTTCTTCGGGGCGTTCTGCACGGGGACTGCGAAGAATAATCGAACTGCGGTTGCCCATGCATTATATGTGGACCCGCATGCTCCACTACGACGTCGCGGTCATCGGCTCGGGTCCGGCGGGCGAGAACGGCGCGGTCACGGCGGCCAACGCCGGCAAGAAGGTCGCGCTGATCGAGAAGGAGGCCTACCCCGGGGGCGCGTCGGCCAACACCGGCACGATCCCGTCGAAGGCGCTCCGCGAGACCGCCCTCGCGATCCAGCAGGCGCGCAGCCGCGACGCGCACGGCATCGAGGTGCGGGTCTCGGGCACGGTCACGGTCCCGGAGCTCATGGGCCGCCGCGGCCTCGTCACCTCCCGCGAGCACTCGCGCATCCGGGAGGCGCTGAACCGCGCCGGGGTCGAGCAGTTCCGCGGCACCGCGAGCTTCGCCGACCCGCACACCATCAGGATCAACATCCCGGGCGGCGGCGGCATCTTCCAGGACCTGACCGCAGACACGTTCCTCCTCGCGACCGGGACGCGGCCGGTCCACCCGCCGCAGTACGCCATCGACAACGTCAGGGTGTACGACTCCGACTCGATCCTCCTCCTCGACCGGATCCCGCGCTCGCTCGCCATCCTCGGCGGCGGCGTCGCCGGCTGCGAGTACGCGTCGCTCTTCGCCGCGCTCGGCGTCCACGTCTCCCTCATCGACTCGAAGGACCGGCTGCTCCCCTGGCTCGACGTCGAGCTGTCGAGCGCGATGCAGGATCTCTTCGCGATGGGCGGCATCGACCTGCACCAGCAGCTCCGGGCCCAGAAGCTCGAGGCGGGCGAGCGCGACGTGCTCGTCACGCTGTCGGAGGGCTCGCGCCTCGTGGCCGAGAAGATCCTGGTCGCCGCGGGCCGCACCGGGAACGTCGAGCTCCTGAACCTCCCCGCCGCCGGGCTCCAGGCGACGGAGAAGGGGCTCATCGAGGTGAACCAGCACTACCAGACCGCGGTGCCGCACATCTACGCGGCGGGCGACCTCGTCGGCTTCCCCATGCTCGCGTCGGTCTCGATGGAGCAGGGACGCGTCGCCATGAGCCACGCCTGCGGCGTCGCCCGGCGGGTGCTCACCGGCATGCTGCCGGTGGGCATCTACACGATCCCGGAGGTCTCCTGCGTCGGGGAGACCGAGGAGTCGCTCCGCGCGAAGGGGCGCCGCTACGTGGCGGGACGCTCGACGCTCGTCGGCAACGCCCGCGCGAACCTCATCGGCGAGGCGGTCGGGTTCCTGAAGCTCCTCGCCGACGCGGAGGACGGCAAGCTCCTCGGCGTCCACTGCATCGGGCCGCACGCCTCCGAGCTCGTCCACCTCGGCCAGGCGGTGATGGCCCACGGCGGCGACATCAACTACTTCTCCGAGGCGGTGTTCAACTACCCGACGCTCGGCGAGGCCTACAAGTACGCGGCGTTCGACGCGCTCGACCGGATGCGCGAGCGGCGGGTCACGCCCATCGAGCGCGGCGCAGCGTCCAAGTGAGCTCGCGAGGGCGAGCGCGGGGTAGCCGGAGGAGGCTGCCCCGGAGCGAGCGTGTCCCCCGAAAGAAATGACGGGACGGTCGCCCGTCCCGCCTCCCCTCCCCGCCCTCTGAGACTGCGGAGATCCGGCGCTCCCTCTCCCGGTGCGCCGGATCCCGTTCCTGCTAAAGCGTTCGAGGTTCCCCGATTGACCCTCGATTCGCGCGGATTCTAGTCCTCGGGCGCGGCGCAGCGTGAGCGGCGGCGCTGCGGCATGTGGTCGCAAACTCCCGGAAACGCACCGGCTTACGGGGCGCTGAACGCACGCGTTGCGCGGCGGATTGCGTGTAGGGGCGCAATCGCCCCCCGGACGTGGCTCAGAGGCGGTCATCCCACAGGACGGATCGTGAATTCCCCGGTGTCAATCCGCCGCGCTTGCGGCGGCGCGCCTTCCCCGGCGGGGTCGCGGGCTCAGGCGCGCGGGACGGGCCGACCGTCGAGCCAGACCTCGAGCCCCTGGGTGTTGAGCTCGAGGTCGCCGGCGAAGAGGTCGAGGGCGGCGGCGCGGCCGAGCGTCGAGCCGTGGCGGGCGAGGTCCTCGAGGAGCTGGCCCTGGAGCGAGGCGCGGAGCGCCTCGTGGCGGCCGGGGCCGGACGGCGCCGCGAGGGCGCGCCGCACGTGCTCGTCGAGGCCGCGGCGGAGCGCGGCGGCGCGGGCGGGGATGTCGCCCTCGACCATCCCGAAGTGGGCGAGGTACATGCGCGCGGGGCGCTCCGCGAGCATCCGGTCGAGCGTCGCGTGGTACGCCGGCGGGTCGAGCTGCACCGGCGTCGTGGTCGGGAACATGAACGGTCCGGCCGCGCCGTCGGTCTCGCGGCTTGCCCCCGGACCTCCGTCGCCCCGCGGAGCGGGGCTGGGGAGGGGATACGAGAGGCCGAAGGCGTCCCCGGTGAAGAAGCCCCGCGTCGCCGCGTCGAGGACGACGAAGTGGTGCTTCGCGTGGCCGGGCGCGTCGAGGATCCGGAGCGGCCGGTCGCCGAGGTCGAGGGAGAACCCGTCGGGCGCCTCGACGACGCGATCGGCCGGGATCGGCACGAGCTCGCCGTAGAGCGACCGGAACGCCTCCTCGCCGTAGACGGCGGCGGTCGCGGCGGCGAGCTTCGAGGGATCGACGAGGTGGCGCGCGCCGCGCGGGTGGGCGACGAGCTTCGCCCGCGGCAGCTCCCGCATGAGCGCGCCCGCGCCGCCGGCGTGGTCGAGGTGGACGTGGGTGACGACGACGTGGCTCACGTCCTCGCGGCGGAGGCCGAAGGCGTCGAGCGCCGCGAGGATGCGCGGGACGGCGCCACCGTGCCCGGTCTCCACCACCGCGGCGGAGGACTTGCCGCGGACGATCCACGCTGCGGCGAGCTTCGGGCGAACGTAGCCGGTGTCGACGAGGACGACGCCGGGCGCGACCTCGCGGGGGCTGTCGGGGGGCATGCGCGGAGCTTAGCGGACATCCGTGCTCGTCGTCCGAGCCGCCGGTCCGTTCGTCGAGGGACCGCCTACCCGAGCCGGGCGCGAGCCTGGGCGAGGGCGGTATGGACCGCCTCGAGCGCGTTCTTCGCCTCGGCGAGCTCGTCGCGCTCGCGGCACGCGCGGTCGAGGTCGCTGCCGAGCTGGTCACGCTCGCGGGCGAGGTCGCCGACGGCGGCGCGGAGCCGCGCGCCCTCCGTGCCGGACAGGCGCAGCTCCTCCGAGAGCCGCTCCACCTCCGCCTCGCGCTCGGCGCGGAGCTTCGCCTCCTCGTCGGCGCGGCGGCCGAGGTCCTCGAGGAGCTTCGCGCGCTCCTCGTCGAGGGCGGCCAGGGCCTGGGCGCGGCGGACGGACTCGTCGCGCTCCTCCTCGAGAGACTGCATCTCGCCGAGGAGCTCGCCGAGCACGGTGCGCTTCTCCTCGAGCTCCTTCTCGGTGACGGCGAGCCGCTCGACCGCGGTCCGGCCCTCGGTCGCGGCGCGGCCCAGCTCGCGCCGGGCGTCCTCGAGATCCCCGCGCAGCGCCTCCTCGCGCTCGCGGGCGCGGACGAGCTCGAGCTCGAGGTCGCGGACGAGCCCGAGCACGCTCTCGGCGGCGCGGGCGGGGTCGGCGGGGATGGGGTTCACCCGCGGCTGCGGGCGGGACGCCTCGGCGACCTTGCGCTTGATCTTCTCGAGCCGGTCGCGGCGGGACAGGACGTCCGCGACGCGACCATCGGCCTCGGAAACGTGGTCGTGGGCGTGGTCGTGGACGGACAGCCTGCTCCGCCTTCGCGCTCGCGTCCTTCGACTCCGCGCGGCCTTCGGCCGCGCTACGCTCAGGACGAACGGATCGGGGCTCGGCGCGAACCACGGATGGCGTGCGCTTCGCGGTCGTGCTCGTGGTCGCAGCCCGGACCGCGGCCGCGGCCGCGGTCGGGGTCGGGGTCGGGGTCGAGGCGTCGGGGTCGAGGTCGGGGTCCGGGTCGGCGTCGGGGTCGGCGGTCGACGTCGCGGCCGAGACCGCCGTCGCGATCGCTTCGGGCGCCTCCTCCACGACCTCCGCCGCGGCGGCGCCGCCGAGCTTGAGCCTCGGCTTCAGCTTCGGAACGTTGGCGTCGAAGGCCTTTCGCATGGGCTCACGCTCCCGCGGCGGCCTTCGCCGCCTTGCGGATCCGGCCCAGGATCTCGGTCTGGACCGCGTCGATGTCGTGCGCCCCCTTGGAGTCCGCGTCGTACCCGAAGATCGGGCAGCCCTCGCTCGAGGCCTGGGCGAACTTCGTGCACTGCCGGACCACCGTGTCGAGGAGGTAGTCGGAGTAGTGCGTCCTGAGCGCGTCGAGCGCCTCGCGGGCGATCTTGAAGGTCTGGTTGAAGGCGTTCACGCACGATGAAGATGTTCTCGAGCTGGTGCGAGAGGTCGTCCTCGAGCCCCTGCACGGTCTCGAAGAGGAGCCGCAGCCCGTCGTAGGAGAGGAAGTCGGCGAGGACCGGGATGACGAGGTCGTTCGCCGCCATGAGGGCGTTCAGGTTGAGGAGCCCGAAGGACGGCGGCGCGTCGAGGACCACGAAGTCGTAGCGCGCCGTGAAGCCCTGGAGCGCGTTCCGGAGCCGGAACTCCCGACCGGCGAGGGGCATGAGCGCGAGGTCGATCGTGCTCATGGCGAGGTTCGCGGGGACGAGGGAGAGGTTCGGCATCCCGGTCCGGACCGTGACCTCCTCGAGCGGCACCTTGCGGATGAGCACGTCGTGGAGCGTCTTCTCGAACGACCCGCCCTCCTTGCCGAGGCACTTGGTCGCGTGCCCCTGGCTGTCGAGGTCGATCATGAGCACGCGGTAGCCGCGCTCGGCGAGCCGGTACGCGTAGGAGGACGAGAGGCTCGTCTTCCCGGTGCCGCCCTTGAAGTTGAGGAAGAGCTGGACGCGGGCCGGGTACGGCTCCGGCGGACGCCGGAGCTTCTCCCGGAGCACCGGGAGATCGTCGGGGCCGAAGCCGTCCCTGCGCCCGAGCGCGCCCTCCACCTGCTTGGGGGTCGCACCGACGATCTCGGCGAGGCGCTTCGCGGAGTAGCGGACGTTGTCCATTGCGCGTGTCCTCGGTCAGCTCACGAACCAGCGGGTGCCGCGGCGCTCGACGGCGCCGCGCGCGGCGAGGGCGGCGAGCGCGCCCTCGATGCGGGCCTGGGGGGCGCCGAGGGTGGAGGAGAGGCCGGCCTCGGTGCCGCCGCGGAGCGCGGCGCGCAGCTCGGCGACGACCCGGGGCTCGAGGTCGGGGTTGGCAGGCGGCGCGGGGGGGTCGAGGACCGCGACGGCGGTGCGAGACGGCGTCGATCGAGCTGGCGCTCTGCGTCCTTCGACTTCGCGTCGCCTGCGGCGACGCTACGCTCAGGACGAACGGCTTCGCGCGGCTCAGGACGAACGGGGGAGAACGGGATTGGCGCGTCGGGTGCGCGGTCGCCGCGATGACGCGCACTGCCGTCGCCCGGGCGGTCTCCGCGGAACGGAGCACCGCCGTGCGCAGCTCCTCGCCGTCCATCGACGCGAGCCGCTCGGCGATCCGACGCGAGGAGGCCCGACGCGACGAGGCGGTCCCGTCGGCGTCGACGACCTCGCCGGAGAGCCGCCCCAGGGCGATCGCGGCGGCGCGCCGGACGGAGGGCTCCGGGTGCTCGAGGCCACGCGCGAGGGCCGTCTGGGCGCGGGCGCTCGGGCGGCCCGAGAGCGCCGCGGCGGCGGCGCGGGCGACGCCGCGGTCCGGGTCGCAGAGGGCGACGGCGAGCGACTCGACCGCCCGATCACCCGACGTGAACCCGAGGAGCAGCGCGGCGCGGCGGCGGACCACCGGGCTCGGATCGGAGAGGGCGGACGCCAGGCGGTCGGCGGCGCGGTCGGGGCCGACCGTCGCGAGGGCCTCGAGGGCCGCCACGCGGACCGCCGGACGCGGATCGGAGAGCTCGCGGTCGGCGAGATCGGCGGCGAAGGGCTCCTTGAAGCGCGCGAGCGCGCGGAGGAGCGCGGCCTTCACCTCGGCCTCGGGCTCGCGGGAGAGCGCCGCCGCGAGGAGCGGCGCCGCGGCGCGGGAGCCGAGCGCCTCGAGGGCGCGGACCGCCCGGAGCCGCTTGCCCGGGTCGGGCGCGGAGAGGTCGTCCATCGAGCGCTCGTAGAGCGCGCGGTCGGCGCGGGTGGCGAGGAGATCCCCGAGGCGCACGCGGTCGGCGCCCGAGACCCCGAACCGCCCCTGGGCGTCGAACCGGCCGCCGAGCTCGGCGACGCTCGTCGCGCGGTGCTCGCCCTTCTGCTCGACGGCGGGCGCGCCGTCCCCGAACCCCGCCGCGACGGCGGAGGCGCGGAACGCGCGGAGCGTCTCGATCTCGGCCCGCAGCTCGGCGATGAACCCGGCGAGGTCGGCCTGGTCCTCGTCCGGCGCCGGCGCGCCCGACGAGCCCGGCGCGCCCTCGAGGCGGGCCCGCTCGACGAGCCCGCCGAGGAGCCGCTCCCGCTCGGCCTCGAGGAGCCGGACCCGGTCCTCGGACTCGGAGGCGCGGCGGTCGGCGTCGGCGCGCGCGCCCCGCTCTCCCGCGAGCGCCTGCTCGAGCTCGACCTCGCGGCGCCGGGCCACCGTCGCCTCGCCGCGCGCGCGCTCCGCGGCGGCCACGGCGGCGCCGAGCTCGGACTCGAGCTGGGAGACCCGGCACTCGAAGAAGACGATCTTCTCGAGGGCGCTCCGGAGGAGGCCCTCCGGATCGTGGATGTGCCTCGAGCTGCCCTGCCAGCCGTCCATACCCGCCCTGCCCGCCCGCCGCCCCGTGGAGATCCCGACTGATCCTGCGATCTTGCGGCCGATATCGCAGCCTACGACACCGGGATCGACGAGGCAAATATTTGACAGCCGGCGCGGGTCGATGATCCGGCGTTCACCGGCGGTCGCTCTGCTCCGGCGCGAGCGCCTCGCCGCGGCGGTCGGCGAAGTCGCGGACCTCCGCGTCGGACACCGGCGCGACCTCCGCGGGCGGGACCTCGGGCGACGCGCGATCGGCGTCCGGCTGCGCGCCCGGAACCCGGCCGCGGGCCACGTCCTCCAGCAGGTACCGCGCCTCGGACGGCGTCGCGATCGCTGGGAAGGCGGGCGGCGTCGGGATCCGCCACGACCGCGGCACCTCGCCCGCCGCGAGGTCGAAGAGATCGCGGCGCGAGCGCGACACGAGCAGGGCCCCGTCGCGGACGCCCCGCACCTCGTCGTAGCGGATGACGTGCTCGCGGCGGGAGAGGATGGGGAGCCCGCGCCGCGCCTTGAAGCCCCAGGCGTAGAGCGCGACGACCCGCCCGAGCGAGGTCCCGTCGAGGTCCACGACGCCTTGCCCGATCGACACGCCGTTCCGTTCCCGCATGCCGGAAACGTAAGGGCGTGGAGGGCGCGCAGCGCGGGGACCCGCCGAGCGGGCGGGCGCTCCTACCGCTTCACGCGGGCCGCGCGGACCTTCGTCACCCGGCGCGGGTCGGCGTCCGCGACCGTGAAGACCCAGCCCTTCCAGAAGAAGCGATCGCCCTTCGACGGGATGGCGCCGGCGACCGCGTTCAGGAACCCCGCCATCGTCTCGTAGCCCTGGTCCTCCGGGACGTCCGCGGCGGCCGCGGCGTTGAACTCCGCGACCTGGGCCTGGCCCTGCACCGTGAACGTTCCGTCGGGGTGCGCCTCGACCGCCTTGCCGACCTCGTCGAACTCGTCCCGGATGTCGCCGACGATCTCCTCGAGCACGTCCTCGATGGTGCACAGGCCCATGATCGCCGCCGTGCTCGTCCACGACGAACGCCATGTGCAGCCGCCTCTTCTGCATCTCCCGCAGGAGGTGCTCGATGGGCTTCGACCAGGGGACGAAGTGCGCCGGCCGGAGGATGTCCGCGCATCAGGATGAGCTCGGGGTGGGCGAGGAGCGGGACGAGGTCGCGGGCGTGGAGCACCCCCTCGATCCGGTCGAGGTTCTCGCGGAACACCGGCATCCGCGAGTGGCCCTCCTCCGCGAGGACCCGGATGATCTCCGGGATCGGGGTGTCCACCTCGACCGCGACGACGTCGGTGCGCGGGACCATCACGTCGCGGGCGACCTTGTCGCGGAACTCGAAGACGTTGTGGATGAGCTCGCTCGTCGCGTCCGACCCCGCCCCGGCCCGCCGCGCATACTCGGCGAGCGCCCGCTCCATCTCGTCGAGCGGCGGCGGGGGCAGCGAGAACCGCGCGCGGCGGCCGGCGATGGCGCGCACCAGGGGCCGCAGCGGCCCGAGGAGGATCCGGAGCGCCCGGAACGGCGGGGCGAGGGCGAGGGCCACCGGCTCGCCGTAGGCCGCCCCGACCCCGCGCGCCGCGGCGGCGAGCGGCAGCGAGACGAGCGAGGCGGCGAGCGCCGTGACGAGCCCGCCCGCCCAGCGGGCGCCCGGCGTGAGCACCGCGCCGACGTAGCCGGCGAGGAAGCCGCCGAGGACCGTCGAGAGGGTCGCGACCGCCCGCCCGGTGAAGGCGGTCGCCTCCGGGTCGTCGAAGAGGGACGCGAGCGCCCGGGCCCGGCCGCGGGCGTTGGTCTCGGTCCCGAGCTCCCGCGCCCGCGGCTGCCCCGTCGCGACGAGCGACGACTCGAACGCCGCCGCGATCGCCCGGAGGACGAGCAGCGCGAGCGACAGCGCGGCGAGCGCGGCGATTTCCCTGGCGTCAGGCCCCATCGCGCCCACCCTACCAAACCGCGGGAAGCCCCGCGGAAGGGGATCTGCTATAAGGCCGCGCATGGCGAAGAAGGCTCGCGTGTTCGTCACGTTGAAGCGCGGCGTCCTCGACCCGCAGGGGTCCGCGGTGAACCGGGCGCTGCACGCGATGGGGTACGGCGAGGTGTCCGACGTGCGGCTCGGGAAGCTCATCGAGGTGACCCTCGACGAGAAGGTCCCGGAGGCCCAGGAGCGGGCGCGCCTCGACGAGATGTGCCGCAAGCTCCTCGCGAACACCGTCATCGAGGACTACAGGATCGAGCTGTGATGCGCGTCGGGATCCTGACCTTCCCCGGGTCGAACTGCGACCACGACGTCTACCACGTCGTGAAGCACGTCTCCGGCGCGGACGCCGCCTACGTCTGGCACAAGGACCGGCTCCCCTCCGGGCTCGACGCGGTCGTCGTCCCCGGCGGCTTCAGCTACGGCGACTACCTGCGCTGCGGCGCCCTCGCCCGCTTCTCGCCGGTGATGGAGGACGTCGTCGCCTTCGCGAAGGCGGGCGGGCCGGTCCTCGGCATCTGCAACGGCTTCCAGATCCTGTGCGAGGCGGGGCTCCTGCCCGGCGTCCTCATGCGGAACGCGTCGCTCAAGTTCATCTGCCGCGACGTCACGCTGAAGATCGAGGGGGCGGAGACGCCCGTGACGCGCGGCCTCGCCGGCGCGACGCTCGCGATGCCCATCGCTCACGCCGAGGGGAACTACTTCGCGGACCCGCAGACCCTCGACGCCCTCGAGGGCGAGGGGCGCGTCGTGTTCCGCTACGTGGGCGGCGCGCCGAACGGCGCCTCCCGCGACATCGCCGGGATCTCCGGCGGCCCGAAGCGCAACATCGTCGGGCTCATGCCCCACCCCGAGCGCGCCGCGGAGACGATCCTGGGGCGCGAGGACGGGAAGCGTCTCTTCGAGGCGCTGCTCGCGCACTGAGCGGGCCGGGGGGCGCCGTGCACGTCGACCTGGTGGGACCGGCCGGGCGGCTCGAGGCCCTGGTCGAGGGGCCCGAGGACGCCTCGTTCGCGGCGCTGGTCTGCCACCCGCACCCGGCGATGGGCGGCACGATGCACAACCACGCGACCTACCGCCTCGCCAAGGCGGTCGTCGCGCGGGGCGGGGTCGCGCTCCGGTTCAACACCCGCGGCGCGGGCCGGTCCGCCGGGACCTACGACGCGGGGCGGGGCGAGGCGGACGACGCGCGCGCCGCCCTCTCGTGGCTCGCCACGGCGCACCCCGGCGTCCCGCTCCTCGCCTGCGGGTTCTCCTTCGGCGCCTGGATGGCGGTGCTCGCCGGCGGCGACGACCCGCGCGTCGCGGGGCTCCTCCTCGCCGGCGTCGCGGTCCGCGCCGAGGGGCTCGAGGACTTCCGGCGCACCGGGCGGATCCGCGAGGTGACGAAGCCGGTCGCGATCGTGCAGGCGGCGGACGACACCCTCGGCCCCCCCCGGGAGATCGAGGAGGCCCTCGCCGGCTCGCGCGGGCCGCGGCGGCTCACGGTGGTCCCCGGGGGGACGCACCTCTTCGTCGAGGCCCTCCCGGCGCTGCAGCGCGAGGCGGAGGCCGCGCTCGAGTGGCTCCTCCCCCCGCCGCCCGGGGGTGGGCCGTGACGCTCGACCCCCGCCGCGCCGGGGACGCCCTCGTCACCTCCGCGATCGACCTCGCGCGGGTCTGGCGCGCGGGGCGCGCCGGGGCGCGGCCCCACGCGTTCCCCGGGCTCCTCGACGGCGTCGTGGAGTCGTTCCTCGCGGTGGCCGGGACGGCGCTCGCCGAGGGCCGCGACCCGGCCCTGGTCTGGTCCGCCACGACCGGCGTCGTGCGGCTCCCCCGCGACGCGCGGCGGACGCGCGAGGAGCTCGACGCGGAGTGGGACCTCGTCGAGGAGGTGCTCGCGGCGGCGCTGCGGGCCCTCGACGCCGGGGACGGGCCGGTCGAATGGATGAAGCGCGCCGTCGTGATCGCGCGCGGCGGCGTCCGCACCCTCGGGTCCGCGGCGGGCCCGCCGGGGGTCCTCGCGGTGCGGCTCCACTCGGATCCGGCCGCTACGCGGCGTGCGCGTGGCGCCGGACCGCGCTGAGCAGGTCCTCGAGGTCGAACGGCTTCTGCAGATATCCGGCCGCGTCGAGGCCGGGCGTCTTGCCGAGCGCCGAGACCACGATGACCGGGATCTCGGAGAGCTCGGGATCGCCGCGCTGCTGCGCCCGGAACTCCCACCCGCTCATCCCCGGCATCATGAGGTCGAGGAGGACCACGATGGGGTGGCAGGCGCGGGCCTTGGCGAGGGCCTCCGCGCCGTCGCCCGCCTCCTCGACGTCGTAGCCCTCGTCGACGAGCAGCTCCGCGATCGAGTCGCGGAGGTCGCGTTCGTCGTCGACCACGAGGATGCACCCGGCCATATGACGATAAGGGGTACGCACCCGGCGGCGCTGCCGCAAACCAGGGCACGGGCCGAAGGCGGGGAGGCCCCACCCGGCGCGCCGCTCCCCGGCCCCCCCGTTCGCCCTGAGCGTAGGCCCGCGGAGCGGGCCGGAGTCGAAGGGCGTCCGGGGCGGTCAGGTCCCGGCGAACTGCACGCCCTCGAACACGAGGGTGGGCGTGCGCATCGACGGAGTAGCGGTACGGGATCGTTCCCGACCGCCGACGAGCCGCTTCCACAGCTCGAGGTGGTTCCCGGAGACGTTCATCTCCCCGACGGGCTCGGCGAGCTTGCCGCCGCGGATGCGGAAGCCCTGCACCCCGAGCGAGAAGTCGCCGGTCGTGCCGTTCGAGTTCCCGCCGAGGAAGCCGGTGACGAGGATGCCGTCGCCCAGCTCCCGGCAGGAGCTCGGCCTGGGACCGTGGCGCCGAGCTTCCAGGCGAGGTTCGACGGTCCGGGCGGTCGTGGGGGCCATCTCGAGCTTCCGGCCGTAGTAGGTGTCGACGTAGTAGTTCCGCAGGACGCCCGCCCTCGAAGACGGGGAACGGCCGCGCGGCGATCCCCTCGCCGTCGTAGAGCCGCGAGCCGAGGCCGCGCGGCGACGAGCGGGTCGTCGGAGAGGTCGAGGAGCGCGCTCGCCGACCGCCTGCGCCGAGCCTTCCCCTCGAGGAACGACCGCTTCTGCTGGATCGAGGCGGCACCGAGCGGCCCGAGGAGGGCCGCGACGAGCCGGCCGGCGGACCGCGGTTCTCGATCGCCATCGGCAGCACCGCGGAGCTCGCCCTTCGTCGTCCCGAGGCGCGAGAGCGCCCGCTCGGCCGCCCGCCTGCCGACCTCCGCCGGCGGGCTCCACGTCGGCGCGGAAGCGCGCGCCGGACGCGGCGGACTCCTCCGGGCGCCGGCCGTCCGTGTCCTTCACGCTGACCTCGGCGGAGATCCAGAAGTCGGTGCCCCGGCGCGCCCCCTCGAAGCCGTTCGAGTGGACGCGGACGCTCTCGGCGCGGGTGTCGGCGACGCCGGTGGTGACCGAGAGGATCGCCTCCGCGCCCGGGACCGCGCGGGCCGCGTCCTCGAGCTCCTCGGCGATGCGCCGCCGCGTCGGCGGCGTCGAGGTCGGGGTAGCGCGGGTCCTCGAGCTGGAGGTCCACGTCGGCCTGGCCCGCGTAGAGCGCCGGCTCGGGGAGCGTGCGGAACGGGTCCGGCGCGAGCTTCCGCGTCGAGCGCGACGAGTCGCTCGATGAACCGGTCGAGCGCCTCGGGCCGCAGGTCGCTCGTCGAGACCGAGGCGTAGCGGCCGTCGACGTAGAGCTCGAGGGCGAGGCCGCGGGTGGTCGCCTCGTTGATCTTCTCGATCTTGCCGTCGCGCCACTGCACGCTCGACGTGGCGGGCCTGCTAGGCGCCGGCGGCGGCCTCGCTGCGCGCCCTTCTTCGGGCGAGGGCGCGTCGCGTGCATGGCGAGCGCGTGGGCGTCATCTCGCGGATGCTCGCGTCTGGCTCGTGCTCATGGTCGCTCTCGCTCAGGCCCGTTCGTCTCGTTCCGCTGCCGCCCACCGTGATGGAGGCGACGCGCACGGTGGGCAGGCCCTGCGAGACCGGGCACCACTGGCCGTCCTTGCCGCAGGTCCAGCCGCCCTCGTCGATGGCGAGGTCGTCCGAGACCATGTCGACTCTGCTCGAGGACCTTCGGCCCGTTGCCGATGATGTTCACGTCCTTGATCGGCCGCGTGAGCTTGCCGTCCTCGATGAGGCAGCCGTTCTTCACGTAGAAGGTGAAGTCGCCGGCGCCGATCTGCACCTGGCCGTTCGTGAAGTTCGGTGCAGTAGATGCCCCTTCTTCACCGAGGCGATGATCTCGTCCGTCTTGTGCGGCCCGGGCAGCATGTAGGTGGAGCGCATGCGCGGGCATGCGGCGCGTACTGGTAGCTCTCGCGGCGGCCGTTGCCGGTGGGCTTCACCCCGTAGTGCTTGCGCCGAGATGGCGTCGTGGAGGTAGGTGGCGAGCACGCCGTTCTCGACGAGCATGGTCGTGCCGGCCGGCGTTGCCCTCGTCGTCGACGTTGATGGCGCCGCGGGCGCCCTCCTGGGTGCCGTCGTCCACGATGTTCACGAACGGCTTGGCGACGGGCTTGCCGATCTTGTCGGCGTAGATCGAGACGTTCTTGCGGTTGAAGTCGGCCTCCATGCCGTGGCCGATGGCCTCGTGGAGGAGGATGCCCGAGGAGCCCGGCGGCGAGCACCACCGGCATCTCGCCCGCGGGCGGCGGGCACCGCCTCGAAGAGGATGGTGGTGCGCGCCACCGCCTCGCGGACGATGCGGTCGAGGCGCTCGGGCGAGTAGAAGTCGAAGCCGGCGCGGCCGGCGACGTTGTAGCCGTTCTGCTCGCGCGGCCGTTCTGCTCGGCGAGGCAGCGAGAGGTAGAGGAGCGTCATCGGCTGCAGCGTCCTCGACGATCCGCCCGCTCGAGTCGGCGACGAGGACCGCGCCCGGACTCGTCGCGAAGGTAGACGTTCACCTTCTGCACCCGCGGGTCGGCGGCGAAGGCGCGCTCGTTGAGCGCGCGCGAGGAGGGGCAGCTTCTCGTCCGGGCCGGACGTCCTCCCAGCGCCGGTCGAGCGGGTAGCGCGCGGGCAGGCGCGCGCCGACGTGGAGCCGCGACCGGCGCCGGGCGGGCGGGGCCGTCGGCGATGGCGGCGGCGGTGCGGGCGCACGCGAGCAGCGCCGGCGAGGCGTCAGGTCCTCGGTGTAGCCGTAGCCGGTCTGGTCGCCCTTCACGACCCGCACGCCCACGCCCGAGCTCGACGTTGGCGTAGGCGCGGTTCACCGCGCCGTCCTCGAGCGCCGAGGTCGTTGGCGACGCGGTGCTGGAAGAAGACGTCGGCGTAGTCGCCGCCGCGGGAGAGGGCGGCGCCGAGCGTCTCGGCGGATGATCGCCTCGGTGACGCCGAAGCGGCGCGAAGTACCGGATCTGCATCCGACCCTTCTAACCCGGCGCGCGGCCGGGCGCCCCCGGGTCGGGTGGGGCGTCCGGCCGGATCAGGGATTCGCGGCGGGGGCGAGGACGAGCCGAACGGGACCCGCGGAGCGCGCGGGAGCGGGCCAGCGGGCGGCTGCCAGCGTCGCGGACCCCAGGAGCGGATCCTCGGTGAGGGCCGCGGCGAGATCCGTCGGGGACGCCTGCCCCGCGGCGGCGAGCCGGCGAGCCCGGGCGAGGAGGATCCCCGCGCGCTCGCCCGGGTCGAGGCGCCAGCCGTCCTGCGGCTCCTCACCCCGGTCAATCCACCCGCGGACGGCCTGCGCCGAGAGCGGCAGGCTCGTGACCGCGTAGAGCCGGTCGAAGAGCGGGGCGTCGCCGGCGCGCCACGCCTCCGCGGCGAGCAGGACGGCCATCTCGCCCTCGAGCTGGACCAGGCCCTCCACTCCCGCGTCCCGGCAGCGCGCGAGCGCCTTCTCCGGATCTCGCGTCGCGACCCGCTGGATGGAGAGGGTGGCGAGCTGGGCGGGCGGGAACTCGGCGTGCTTCGCCGGGGGGTCCTCGCCGACGAGCGACGCGAGCCACTCCGTCGCGCCGTCGCGGCCCTTCGCCCACGCGGCGACGATCTCCTCCGGCTTTCGCGGCGCCTTCGCGCCGGCCACCCGGGCGAGCCGGACGTACCGCGCGACCGTGGGCGCGCTCGCGTCGGGGCGCGAGGCGGCGTCGAGCGCGAGCTTCAGCGCCTCGGTCGTCTGGCGCGCCCGGATCAGCGCAGCGAGCTGCACCAGGTCGTCGCCCTCGCGCTCCTTCTCCGGGATGCGCGCGTAGAGCTGGAGGGCCTCCTGCGTCCGCCCGGTCTTCACGAGCAGGCGCGCCAGCATGCGGACGAGCTCCGTCTCGGGGTGGGCGGCGAGGCCCTGTCGGAGCACCCCCTCCGCCTCGGCCGCCGGGAGCACCCGCGAGAGGTCGACCGCCGCCGCGGCGCTGTTCTCCTTCTCGAGCCGGGTGCGGTAGCGCGGCCGGAGCTCCGCGCTGCGCCCCGCGCGCCGCATGGCGTTGAGGAAGGCGTACTCCGCCCAGCGCCCCTTCTCGCCCTGCGCGAGCACCGCCACCGCCGCCGCGCCCGCCGCCTCGGGTCCCTCGAGGATCATCGTCGCGCGGAGCGCCCACCACCCCGCCGCCTGGTCGCCCGGGAGCGCGGCGGCGATCCGGCGGGCGAGGGCGTAGGCCCGCTCGTAGCCCTGCGGGACGTCCTCGATCGCGCCGATCGCCGCCTTCCAGCCGCCGTCGAGCATCCCGACGTGCTGGTGCACGGTGTAGCCCGACGACTGCTTCACGCTGATCGACTTCGGCGGGTCCTCGAGGACGTAGTTGGCGTGGACCACGAGGAACCGCTCGCCCGCGAGCGGCCGATAGTTCGGAGGGGGGCCGCCGGTGCTGCTCGCCGCCGGCCGGTAGACGATGTTCTCCTGGTAGAGCGGCGCCGCGCCGAGCGGGTTGTAGATCGGCGTCCCGCCGCCGTCCGAGGGGATGCGGAGGGCGTGGCGATCGAGGAGCCGGCCGTCCTGCCCGTGCACCTCGACGTCCACGCCGCCGGCCCGGACCCGGGCCGTGGCGCGGGCGTGCGGCGCGACGGTGACGGTCGTCGAGCCCATCCGCACCGTGAGCGGCTCGTCGAAGCCGTTCACGAACACCACCGATCGTTGCGCCTCGAACATCCAGATGGCGACGCCGCCGGCGAGGATCAGCGCCGCCGCGGCCATCCAGGCGAGCTTCGCACGCGTGGAGACGTTCACGGCGTCACCTCCTTCGGGAGCGCGGGCGTGAGCCCGAGCGCGGCCGCGATCTCGCGAGCGGCGCGGTCCACCTGCGCCTCCGCCGCCGCGCGGTAGAGGCCGTCGGGGCCCTTCCCCGTTCGCCACCCCGGCGCCGCGATCAGGTCGGGCGGCGGCGGGATCCGGCCCTGGAACCGGCGCGGCTCCGCGCCCGGGACCGAGAGGGACGCGGCCCAGTCGAGCGCGACCGCGGCGAGGGCCGGGCCGGAGGCGTCCTGGAACGTCCCCGCCGGCCGCGGGGCGAGCGCCACCGCGAGGGAGAGGCCGTCCTGCTTCCCGCCGTCCTTCTTCCCGGGTTGCTCGACCCGGACGCTGCCGGGGCCGAGGGCGCGATCGAAGGCGGCCTGGAGTGCCGCCGCGACTCGCGCCGCGTACGGCGATGGGCTCGTGGCGCTCCAGGCGCCCGACGGATTGGGGAGCGACGCCGGGGGTGGCGGGGGCGGGGGCGGCTTCCTCTTCCCGCGCCGCGTCGAGACGAGCACCGGGGCCGGCGCCACCGGAAGTGGTAGCGGCTCGAGGGGCGCGACCGCGAACTCCAGCTGCACGCGGTGCGAGCCTCCGCCGGCAATCGACCGCGCGACCGCCAGCGCCGCGGCGCGGCCGTCGCCCGGGGGGAGCGCGTCGGGGCCGCGCTCGAGGCCGGCGACCCAGGCGTCGAGCTCGGTCCGGACCCGCGCCGCGCCGCCGGGGTGGCGCTCCGCCCAGGCGCGGAGCGGGGCGGGCCGGCCCGTCGCGCGGGCGTCGGCCCAGGTGCGGGCCTCGACGGCGCGGCGGTTCACGCCCACCGCGACGGCGACGAGGAGCGCCGCGGCGGCGAGGGCGCCGCCGGCGAGCCGGAGCGGCTCCTTCACCCGCCGGCGCGCGCCCGCGGCGAGGACCGACGACGGCACGAGATCGATCCCGTCCTCGTTCTCGAGGAGGCCGCTCGCGAGGAGCTCGAGGACCCGGCGGCGCCGTTGCAGGAGCGCGTCGGCGAAGGCGGAGGCGTCCGCCTCGGAGCGGTACGACACGAGCCGGGTCTTCTTCCCGAACGGCAGGTGGACGACGGTGTGCGTGTAGATGCCGTTCGTGCTGTGCCGGACGATCTTCACGTCGTGGAGGTTCACGAGCGGGAAGACCCGGATCCGGTCGAAGTCGACCTCGAGGTAGTGGACCGGGTGGAGGACGCGCATCCGGGAGAACGGCGCGGTGAGGGCGGCGTGGAAGCGGCGCCCGCCGAAGGCGAGGAGGAGCGTCGCCGTCGCGAAGAGGACCGCGGTGAAGACGATGTCGCCCGTCTCCCACTCCGACTCGCTCGTGCACCGCCAGACCGCCGCCCAGGTGGCGAGGGCGCCCGGCAGGAGCGAGACGAGCGCGCCGGTGAGCCGGCCACGGTCGGTGAAGACCACGCGGCGCGGCCCGGCCGCGCGCCCGGCGATCCAGTCGACCGACGCCGGCGGGAGCTCCTTCACGGCCACGGTGGAGCGCTCCGGGAAGAGCCGGTCGGGCCGCCGGTTCGGGTCGATGACGGCGAGGCGGCGGAGCAGCTCGTTCGCCTTCCGGTGCTCGCCCTTCGCGAAGAGCCAGGCGGCGAGCGAGGCGAGCTCGTCGGCGTGGCCGGCCCGCTCCTCGGGCGCGTCGGCCACCGCGCGGGCGAGCTCGTCGAAGGCCCGCCAGGCCTTGCGCGCGTTCCCGTGCAGCAGGAGGAGCGCGACCTTGCGGCGGACGAGGGGCGGCGGCGCCTTCGCGCCGGCGGCGCCGATCCCCTCGTCGAGGACGGCGAGGGCGCCCTTCCAGTCCTTCCGGTCGGCGAGGGCGTCCGCGAGGGCCCCGCGCGCGGGCGGGCCGGCGCCGAGCTCGAGCGCCTTGCGGTAGCAGGTCGCGGCGGCGTCGTGGTCCTCCATGCCGTGACGGGCGTACCCGAGGTGGAGGTGGTAGCGGGCGTTGCCCGGCTCGCGCCCGACGAGGTCGGTCCAGCTCCCGACCGCGGGACCCCACGCCTTCTGCCGGAGCTGGGCGAGGCCGAGGAGCTCGCGGGCGGCGAGGAGGTCCGGGTAGTCGATGATGGCGCGGCGCAGGAGCGCCTCCGCGCCGTCCCCGTCGCCCCCGGCGAAGGCGGCGTTCGCGGCGCGCAGGAGCGCGCCCTGCTCGGCGCCGAGGTCGGAGTAGGCGTCGCGGGCGGCGTCGAGCTGCTCGCGGCGCTCCGGATCCGAGAGGACCTCGTACGCCTGGCGGAGCTGCTGGAACTCCTCGGGGTGGGTCTCCGGCGGGGTCTTCCGGACCAGGGCGAAGTACGCCGCCTTCACCGCACGTGCGTCCGCGTCGCGCGCGACGCCGAGCACCTCGTAGGGATCCGCCTTCTGCTCCTCGCTCATCGATCCGTCCTCGCCGTCGATCCGCCGGCGAGCGCCGCCTCGAGCGCGCCGGCCACCTCGTCCACCAGCACGATCTCGACCGCCCGCGTGACCTCTGCCGGCAACGCCGCGAGCTCGCGCCGGTTCGCCCGCGGCGCCACCACCCGCGTCACGCCGGCGAGCCGCGCCGCGACCAGCTTCTCGTGGAGCCCGCCCACGGGCCGCACCTCGCCGTGGAGGGTGAGCTCGCCGCTCGCGGCGAGGCGGCCCCGCAGCGGCCGCCCGGTCAGGGCCGACGCGCCGGCGAGCCAGAGCGCGATCCCGGCGGACGGCCCGTCCTTCGCGATCTCGGTGTCCACGAAGTGGAGGTGGAGGTCCTTGCCGCGGAGCGCCTCGGCGAGGCCAAGCCCCCTCCCCAGCCCCGCTTCGCGGGGCGGTGGAGATCCGGGGACAAGCCGCGCCGCGACGGCGCGCAGGCAGGTCCAGGCGACCTCGCTCGCCTCGCGCCCCACCGCCCCGACGTTGCCGCTGAAGGAGAGCTTCCCCTCCCCCGCCACCGCCACCGCCTGCACCGGCGAGACGCAGCCCGCGCCGGGCGCCCAGCCGAGGGCGCCGATCCAGCCGACCGCGGCGTGATCCGGCACCGGCGCCCCGGCGGGCGACTCGGAGACCCCCGCGGAGGCGAGGGCGACGGCGGCGTCCGCGTCGCGCCCCGCGCGCCGGAGGAGCTCGGCCCGGAGGAGCGCGTGGCTCATGGAGACGCGCTCGGCCTCGGAGGCGCGAGCGAGGGCGCGCCGGGCGAGGGCGTCGTCGCCGCGGCGGAGCCGGTCGAGGGCGTCGCCGAGGGCGGTCGCGCCGGCGGGGAGCGCCGCGGCGGCGCGGTCGAGGAGGCTGCCGGCGAGGATGGGGTGGCGCTCCCGCAGGCTCGCCGCGAGCTGGGTCGCGTCGGGGGTCGAGACGCGGGCGAGGACCTGGAGGGCGCGGGTCGCGAGGCCGCGGCGCGCGTAGCCGTGCGCGAGCTCGAGGAGGCGGTTCTCGTCGCCCGGGGCGAGCCGGTCGGCGACCTCGCGCTCGAGGAGCGCGTCGTCGGGGCGCCCCTCCTCGTCGAGGATCGCGGCCCGCTCGTCGCGGAGCCCCGCGTCCTCCTGCGCGGCGGCGACCGCGGCGTCGAGGAGCTCCCGCGCCCGCGCCGTCCGGCCCTCGCGCCGGCAGCAGGCGACGGCGATGCGGACGAGGTTCCCGTGGGCCGGGTGGGCGGCGAGCGCCTTCTCCGCGATCCGGCGCGCCTCGGCGGGCTCTCCCGCGCCGACCAGGGCCTCGGCGAGGGAAAAGGCCGCGGCGGGGTCGTCCGGGTGCAGGATCGCCCTGCGCTTCAGCTCGCGGAGCGAGTCCACGGCTAGCCGAGGTCGAAGAGGACGTCGGTGAGCTCGGCGGCGACCGCCGAGGCGCGGACCGCGTCGCCGCGGTCGAGGGCGCCGTCGAGGTCGGCGGCGAGCGTCGCGAGCCGGTCGGCGACCGCGGGCGGGGCGCCGTCGCGGCGCGAGCGGGCGGCGGCCGCGAGGGCGCGGAGCTCGGCGGTCTCGTTCGCGGCGGTGGGGTCGAGGCCAAACGCTGCGTCCTTCGACTCCGCCCGGTCCTTCGACGGGCTCAGGACCGGGCTACGCTCAGGACGAACGGAGAGTTCGGACGCTGCGGCCGGGCTACGCTCAGGACGAACGGTTCCTCCTGCCGCCGGCTGCTTCCACTCCTCGTCGATGCGGGCCTTCGCGGCGGCGCGCTCGGGCGGCGTCATCCGCTGCGCGCTGCGGTCGACGCGGAGGAGCGCCTCCTTGCCGGTGGAGACGACCTTCGTCCTCACGTGGAGGATGCCGTTCACGTCGTAGGTGAACGTCACCGCGACGCGCTCGGCGCCGGCCTGCGAGGGCGGGATCCCGTCGACCCGGTACTGGTCGAGGAAGATGTCGTTCTTCACGAGCCGGTCTCGCCCTGGAAGACCTTGACGTCGACCTGGGTCTGCCCGTCCGCGGTCGTCGAGTAGATCTCGGTGCGCGAGATCGGGATGGTCGAGTTGCGCGGGATGATGGGCGAGAACATCCCGTCCACGAGCTGCGAGCCGGCGCGGGTCGAGACCTCGACGCCGAGCGTGTACGGGCAGACGTCGGTGATCATGATGCCCGTCCTGGCGGAGAGGGCGCCGGACTTGAGCCCCGCCTGCACCGCCGCCCCGAGCGCCACCGCCTCGTCGGGGTGGACGCCGCCGCGCGGGTCCTTCCCGAACCGCTCGGCGACGAGCCGCCGGACGAGCGGGATCCGCGACGACCCGCCGACGAGCACCACCGCCGAGACGTCCTTCCCGTCCACCTTCGCGTCCTTCAGCGCCTGGTCCACCGGGCCGAGGGTCGAGCGGACGAGGTCGCCGATGAGCTCCTCGAGCCTCGCCCGGGTGAGCTCGAGCTCGGGCGAGACGGGGGCGCCCGCCTTCGCGCACAGGAAGGGGAGCGAGACGGTCACGACCTCGGCGGCCGAGAGGTCCGCCTTCGCCTGCTCCGCCGCGACGACGAGCCGCGCGAGGGCGACCGGGTCGCGGGCGAGGTCCACCCGGTGCTCGGCCTCGATGACCTCGCGGAGGTGGGTCGCGACGCGCCGGTCGAAGTCGCCGCCGCCGAGCCGGTTGTTCCCGGCGGACGCCTTCACGTCGAGCACGCCCTTGAACATCTCGAGGACCGAGACGTCGAAGGTGCCGCCGCCGAGGTCGTAGACGAGCACGAGCTCCTCGTCGTCGAGCCGGTCGAGGCCGTAGGCGAGGGCGGCGGCGGTCGGCTCGTTCAGGATCCGCTCGACCTTGAAGCCGGCGAGCTCGCCCGCGTCCTTGGTGGCCTGGCGCTGGGCGTCGGTGAAGTAGGCGGGGACGGTGACGACCGCCTCCTCGATGGCGCCGCCGAGGTGGTGCTCCGCGTCCTCCTTCAGGG
The DNA here is from genome assembly GCA_963739565.1 of uncultured delta proteobacterium. Lineage (GTDB taxonomy): Bacteria > Myxococcota > Myxococcia > Myxococcales > Anaeromyxobacteraceae > Anaeromyxobacter. Next base: position 188,885 of record CAVUBF010000007.1, read on the forward strand.
CGCGCAGGATGAGCCCGGAGATCTCCTGCGGGCCGTAGGTGCGGTCGCCGACCCGGACCTTCTCGCCCGAGCCCATGAGCCGCTTCACCTCGGCGACGGTCCGGTCCGGCGCGCTCGCGAGCTGCGCCCGCGCCGCCTCGCCGACGACGAGGCGCCCGGCCTTGTCGAGCCCGACCACGGACGGCGTCATCCGCCGGCCGCTCCGGTTGGGCACGATCTCCGGGCGGCCGTCGCGCAGCACCGCGACGAGCGAGTTCGTCGTCCCGAGATCGATCCCGACCACCTGGCCCAAGGCCTTCTCCTCCGGCCCGCTCCGTGCGGAATCCGGCATCATACCGGGAGTGGTGCGCCCCCGGAACGGGTCGCCGCCTACACGGGCGCACCCGCCGGCCGGAGGCCTCGCGCCCGGGCGCTGCCGCCTCGGTCGGGCGGTGGAGGAAGCCACGCCCGCGTGACAGCCCCTCCGGGGGCCGATCATCTGTTCCGGCTGCGCGACGCGCCGGGGTGCTAATGATCGAGGCATGCCCAAGGCACCCGTGAACGGCACCGAGCTCAGCTACCGGGACAGCGGAGCCTCGAAGGACATCGTGCTCCTCCTGCACGCGTTCCCGCTCCACTCAGGCATGTGGACGCGGCAGCTCGCGGTGCTCGAGAAGCGCCACCGCGTCGTCGCCCTCGACTACCGCGGGCTCGGGAAGAGCGGGATGCCGCCCGAGGGCTGGACGATGGAGCTCCTCGCGCAGGACGTCCGGGCGCTCCTCGCGCACCTCCGGATCGAGCGCGCCGGCATCGTCGGGCTGTCGATGGGCGGCTACCTCGCGTTCGAGCTGTACCGCCAGTTGCCGGGGCTCTTCCGAGGCGTCGCGCTGTGCGACACGAAGGCGGCGGCGGACACGGACGAGGGGAAGGCGAACCGGGAGAAGTTCGCGAAGACCGCCATCGAGAAGGGGCTCGGCTGGGTCGCGGACGAGATGGTCCCGAAGCTCCTCCGGCCGGAGCCGGACCCGGCGGTCGTGAAGGAGGTCCGCTCCCTCATCACCGGCGGGACGCCGGCGGGGGTCGCCGCGGCGCAGCGCGCGATGGCGGGCCGGCCCGACTCGACCGCGACGCTCGCGGGGATGCAGTGCCCGATCCTCGTCGTGACCGGCGCGGAGGACTCGCTCATCCCGCCCGCCGAGGCGGAGAAGATGGCGAAGACCGCGAAGGGGGCGAAGCTCGTCCGCGTCCCCGGCGCGGGTCACCTGTCCAACATCGAGAACCCGGAGGCGTTCAACCGCGCGCTGTCCGAGTTCTTGGACGCGCTGCCGACGTAGACGGCGCGCTGCGTCCTTCGACTTCGCCTCGCCTGCGGCGAGGCTACGCTCAGGACGAACGGGGCTCGGGACCGCGACGGCCGCGGAGCGTGCCGCCCTCCGACGCGGTCGGGGGGCGGACGCGTCCGCGGCCGCCGAGACCTAGCGCCGCGGCGGAGGCGCGGGGGGCGCCTGCGGCGGAGCCGGCGAGCGCTGCGGCGCGGCGGCGGTCTGCTGCTTCGGGACGCCACCCGGCGCGAAGCCCTGGACCGAGCCGTCGGCCTGGCCGGACCTCTCCGTGACGAGCTTCAGCTCGACGACGGAGCGGTCGGTGAGCCTGAGCTCCCCGCCGGCGAGGAGGTCGTTCATGCGGACCGTCACCGCGCCGACCTCCACCTCGCCCGCCTCGTCCAGGTGGACAATCCGGATCGCGAGGGGCCGGTCGTCGAGGGTGTTGGTCGCGAACACGATGTACGACTCGAACCGCGCCCGGAGCGCCCGCTGCGGCGCGGTCGAGAACTGCCGCCCGTCGGGGAGCGTCATCGTCGCGACGAGGTTCGGCCGGTTCTCGTGCGGGAGCGCGTCGTAGAGATCGATGCCGGCGACGAGGGCGTTGCCCCTGCCGTCCATGGCGGCGTTCGCGAGGAGGCCGACCACGCGCTGGTAGCCCGGGCCGGGCCCGCCCGCCCACGGCCGCCCGTCGGGGCGGATGGGGCGCACGAGCGCGGAGCGGAGCCGGATCGCGTACGGGCGCAGCGCGACCTTGTCGAGCATCTGCTGGGCGTACCCGTTCGTCCCGTCCATGCCGCTGCGGACCGCGTCGTCGTAGGCGTGGGTCGCGGCCGTCCAGTCCTTGCGCTGGACCGCGGCCTCGCCGGCCTGGAGGGCGCGGGCGTAGCGGGCGAGGGGCTCGGCGCGGCCGCCCCGCTTGATCTTGAGCGCGGCGTCGTAGGCGACGACCGCCTCGCCGAAGCGGCGCTCGCGCATGAGCCCGTCGCCCACCCGCGCCTGGGCCTCGTACTGCGCGTCGAGCCAGCGGTCGTACTCGCCGCGGACCTGGTCGAGGGTCGGGCGGACCGAGCCGTCCACCGCGGCGGCGGCGGTGAGGAGGTCGAGGGCCTGCGGATACTGCTGCTGGGCGCGGAGCTGCATCGCGTCCTTCACCGCGCCGGAGACGATGGTCGGCTGGATGCGGTTCGCCTCGACCTGGACGGCCGGGTCGTTGGACGCCGCGCGGCCGGCGGCGAGGAGGTCGAAGGCGGCGCGGTGGTTCCGCTGCGCGGCGGCCTCGCTCGCGCGCCGGAGGCGGCCGATGGCGGCCTGGCGGCCGACGTCGGCGCGGAGCGCGGCGTACGGGGCGTTCCCCGGCTCCATGCGGACGAGGTAGTCGGCCTCGGAGAAGGCGCACTCCCAGTCCTGCGCGACCTGGCAGGCCTGGCACTTCGAGATGGCGCCCTGGAGCGCCTGCGTCCGCGCGTTCTGCCAGCGGGCGCGCTTCTCCGGGTTGTTCGGCTCGTCGCGGAGGACCTTCGCGTAGTTCGCCTCGGCGGTCTTCCAGTCGCCGGTCGCGGCGGCCTGGTCGCCCACCTTCTGGGCGTTGGCGCAGGCGGCGAGCAGGGCGAGGGGCAGCAGGAGGAGAGCGATCCGGCGCATCGGGACGTGCTCCTTCGGAGTTCGGGGGAGAGGCCGAGCGTACCGCGGGAGGGCCGCTTCTGTCCTGCGACGGCCGGGATGGCTCGGGGATTCAAGCGGTCGAGGTGCGCGCCCGTCGCACAGCGGATCCGGCGCGGCGCGTCAGTCCACCTCGCGCACGGCGCCGGTGAGCGCGGCGAAGGCCGCGGCGAGGGCCCGCTCCACCTGCGCGCGCTCGGACTCGCCGAAGGTCGCGTCCTCGTCCGCGACGGTGTCGAGCTGCTCGGCGGCGTAGGCCGCGAGGGCGGGCTGGGTCTCCTCGGCCGGCGGCGGCTCCTCCTGCACGGCCCGGAGCGCCGAGAACTCCACCGGCCCGAGCCGCTCGCCGAAGGCCTGGTCGAACATGGCCCAGCTCTCGAACATGAGGTCGAGAGCGGCGAGGGCGCCGGACTCCGGGAGCGGCGTCGCGTCGAGCCACGCGGCGAGGTCGGGCTGCACGTTCTGGAACCGGTCGCGCCGGCGCTGCACCTCCCGGGGCGGCGCCGCCGCGAGGTGGCGCCAGACCAGCTCGACGACGTCGCCGGGGACCACGGTGCCGGGGGCGGCGCCGCGCTCGGGGAGCGGCGGCGCCGGGGGCGGCTCCGCGGCGACCTCGGGCGCGTCGTCGTGGGGGCCGAGGCCGGCGGCGAGCCGGGCCCAGAGGCCGAAGAGGTTCGCGTAGAGCCGGCGCGCGGCGTCGGGCGACTCGAACTTCGGCTCCTCGGCGAAGAGGCCGGGGATGACGGCGGCGCGGGGCTCGCCCGCCTCCTGCGCGCGGCGGAAGGTGTCGGCGACGGCGGCCGCGTCGTGGGGGGAGCCGGCGCGGGCGAGGAGCGCCGTCAGCACCTCGGGCCCCTCGTAGACCGGCGCGATCCCCGCGGGCGCGCCCGTGCCCCTGTCCTTCGGTCCGCGCCGCCGGCTGCTCACGGACGGAGTGTAGCGCCGGTGGGTGCGCAGGGGCCGAAAAGTAAGACGCTCCCCCGGCGTGGGTGCCGGGGGAGCGGACGGCGACCGGAGGTCGGACGGAAGGTTGAGCGCTCGCCGCGACCCGGGCACCTGCTACGGCGCCGGGTCACGGCGCGCGCTCTGGTCAGTCCTCCGGCTCGTCGTCGAAGTCGCCGCCGGGAACCGGGGGAGCCATGCCCATCATCGGGCCGTCGGCGCCGGGCCCATGCCCCACTCGCCGCCGGGGCCGCCGCCCGGACCGCGGCCGCCGTGATGACCCGGGCCCATCCCCTTTCCGCCCGGCCCCATCATCCCGGGGCGCATGCCGCCGGGGCCGCCGGGGAACCGGTGCTGGAACTTCGCGAGGAACAGGACCGCGCGCGCCTTCTTCTCGGGCGAGAGCCCCTGCGTCACGGCGGTCACGGTCTCGCGGTCGACGGCGGCGAGCTGCGCGCGCGCGTCGAGCGCCTTCTGGATCGCGCCGTCCACCTCGGCGGCGGAGACCTTCTCGCCCTGCGCGGCGCGGCGGAGCACCTCGCGGGAGTCGTGCATCGTCTTGCGAGCGGCGACGCGGCGGTCGTCGAACTTGCCGATCGTCTCGCCGAGCTTCAGCGCGGCGGGCGCGTCGAGGTCGAGCGCCTCGGCGAGGCCGAGGGTGCGCGCGAGGCGCATGCGCTTCTCCATCCGGGCGGGATCGTGACGCGGACCGGCGCCCTGGCCCTGCTGCGGGCCCTGCGCGCCCGCGGGCGGGCCGCCCTGGGCGTGGACCGCGAGCGGGAGCCCGGCGGCGAGCAGTGCTGCGATGACCAGCTTTCTCATGGCTTCTCCTTGTGCTGCGTTTCCTTCCGTCACTGAAGGGCACTAGAGGTCGATGGACGAGAGCGCGGCGTCGGCGGCGTCGGCGGACGAGCTCGAGCCGTCGAAGTCGAGGACGCCGGAGTCGCTCCACAGCGTGTCGAGGTCCGGCTCCTGCCAGGTTGCAGCCGTCGCGACGACGGAATCCGACGCGGCCGGCGGCGGGTAGACGGTCCGCTTCCCGAGCATCGCCGGGGCGAGGACCGCGAGGAGGACCGCGGCGGCGGCGCCGAAGGCGGCGCTGGCGCGCTTCCAGGAGGAGGCGCGCCCCTCGCGCCGGTGCAGCTCGGCGAGGGTCTCGCTGGCGAGGCCGGCGGTGGCGCGAAGCTCGGCGTCGGTCGCGGGAGGTAGCGCCGCCAGCCGGAGCGCCGCGGCGGCGGCCTCGGCCTCGGCCCGGCAGCCTGCGCAGGTCTCGAGGTGGGCCTCGACGCGGGTCGCCTCGTCGGCGTCGAGGGCGCCCGCGGCGCGGAGGGAGAGAAGCACGGCGAAGTCCTGGCAGGTGGTCACGACCGGTCCTCCCCGGCGAGGGTGTCGCGCAGCGCGCGCGTCGCGTGGTGGAAGCTCACCTTGGCGGCGTTCTCGGTGATGGAGAGCGCCTCGGCGATCTCGGCGAAGGGGAGCTCGGCGTCGATGCGGAGGGTGAGCACCTCGCGCTGGCGCTTCGGGAGCCGGAGCACGGCTGCCCGCATCCTCAGCTCGGCCTCGCGGCGGAGGAGCGCGTCGCGGGCGTCGCCTTCCGCGGCGCCGGCGGCGGCGCCCGGGCGCTCGGCATCGGCTTCCTCCAGAGGGGCGCGCACGATGCGCAGGGCGTCGCGCCGGTGGTTCTTCGCGAGGTTCACGGCGACGCGGACGAGCCAGCGCCGGAACGGGACGGCGGGGCGGGGCCCCCGGCTGAGGGAGCGGCGCGCGGCCTCGAAGGCGCGCAGGAAGGTGCGCTGGGCGAGGTCCTTCGCGTCGTCTGGAGTCGCCGCGTAGCGGCGGACGATGGCGAGGACCATCCCCTCGTGGCGGTGGACGAGCTCCCCGAACGCGTCGTCGTCGCCGACGAGGAAGGCGGCGACGAGCGCCTCCTCCTCCCGCCGCGCGGGGGTGGCCCCGCCTGCGACGAGCCGGAGCGGTGGCGGCCTTTGGCTGTCGTCGTCCATGCGGTTCGCCGGGGTCACGTCCGATAAGACCCCTTGCCCGGCCGGAGGTTAAAGACTAATCCTGGCGCGGGTTTCCCTTCGACTCCGGCCTCGCTTCGCGAGGCCTACGCTCAGGACGGACGGGTGAAGTCTACCCCGCTGGAGACAGCATGCTCGACCTCAAGGCCGTCGCACAGGACTACGAGAGCTTCGAGAGGCGGCTCGCCCGCCGCGGGGAGGCGGCCGTCCAGGCCCTCGCACCGGTGCGGCCGCTCGCGGCCCGCCGCCGCGAGCTGAACGTCCAGATCGAGCGGCAGAAGAAGGAGCAGAACGACGCGAACGCGAAGATGCGCGAGCTCGCGAAGACCGACAAGGGCGCGGTGGAGGGCGCCCGCGCCCAGCTCCGCGCCCTCGGCGACGAGGTGAAGAAGAGCGAGGCGGAGCTGACGCAGGTGGAGGCCGAGATCGAGCGGCTCCTGCTGCTCGTGCCGAACCTGCCCCACGACTCGGTGCCCGACGGGAAGGACGAGAAGGACAACGTCGTCACGCGCGCCTGGGGCGAGAAGAAGGAGTACGGCTTCAAGCCGAAGCCGCACTGGGAGCTGGGCGAGGCGCTCGGGATCCTGGAGTGGCAGCAGGCGGCGAAGCTCTCCGGCTCGCGCTTCACCATCTACAAGGGCGCCGGCGCGCGCCTCGAGCGGGCCATCGCGGCGTTCTTCCTCGACGTGCACGGGTCGCGCGGGTACCCGAGGTGCTGCCGCCCTACCTCGTCACGCGGGAGACGATGACCGGCACCGGCCAGCTCCCGAAGTTCGAGGAGGACCTCTTCAAGACCGCGAACGAGACGCCGCTCTACCTCATCCCGACGGCGGAGGTCCCGGTGACGAACATGCACCGGGACGAGGTCTTCGAGGCGGGGGCGCTGCCCATCTCGTACTGCGCGTGGACGCCGTGCTTCCGCGCCGAGGCGGGCGCGGCGGGGCGCGACACCCGCGGCCTCATCCGCCAGCACCAGTTCCACAAGGTGGAGCTCGTGAAGTTCGCGAAGGCCGAGGAGAGCTACGCCGAGCACGAGAAGATGGTGGAGGACGCCTCCGAGGTGCTGAAGCGGCTCGGGCTCCACCACCGCGTGGTCCTCCTCTGCGCCGGGGACATGGGCTTCGCGTCGGCGAAGACCTACGACCTCGAGGTGTGGTGCCCGGGGCAGGACCAGTTCCGCGAGATCTCGTCGGTGTCGAACTGCGAGGACTTCCAGGCGCGGCGGATCCGGGTGCGCTACCGCGGCGAGGGCGGCAAGCCCCGGCTCGCGCACACGCTCAACGGCTCGGGCGTCGCCATCGGCCGGACGGTGGTCGCGATCCTCGAGCAGTGCCAGCAGGCGGACGGGAGCGTGCTCATCCCCGAGGCGCTCCGGCCGTACATGGGCGGGCAGGAGCGGATCGTGGCGCAGCAGTTCCCGCGGGGCGTCGAGCGGTAGCGGGACGCGCGTCGCCGCGCGGCCTTCGCTTTCAGATATGCTCCCCTCCCGGGAGGGGTCCCGCCATGTCCGAGCGCCGCTCGAGCCCGCGCTGCCGTCTCGCCGCTTCGCTCTGCCTCATCGCTTCCGCTGCCTGCAGCTCGTCCGCGTCGAGCGACCGGACACAGCCCCGCGCCGCCGCGCTCGTCTTCCAGGTGCAGCCCGCGGCGGTGACCGCGGGCGCGACGCAGCCCGCGCCCGTGGCCGTCGGCGTGGTCGACTCTTCCGGCGCGCCCGTCCCGGCGGCGCTCGACGTGACGGTCTCGATCTCGTCCGGCCCGGTCGACGCGGCGATGCTCGGGACGGTCACGGTCCGCAGCGTGAACGGCGTGGCGGTCTTCCCGACGCTCGCCTACCCCCGCGCCGGCACGCACCGCCTTCGCGCGGACGCCGGCGGGCTCTCCGCGGCGACGAGCGACCCCTTCGTCGTCTCGCCGGGACCGGCGGTCGCGCTCGCCTTCGCGGGCCTGCCGACGGCGGCCACCGTTCGCGCGGAGCTCACGCCTCCGCCGTTCGTGATCGCGCGGGACGCCCTGGGCAACGACGTGGCCCTCGCGACCGTGATCACCCTCGCGGCGCAGGACGGTCCCGCCCCACTCTCCGGGACGACCACGCGGACCGCGCCGGGCGGGAACGCCACGTTCGCCGGGCTGTCGCTCGCGGACGAGGGGACGTACCGGCTCGCCGCGACCGCCGCGAGCCTCGATCCCGCGCTCTCCCCGACCTTCGCCGTCGTGGACGACCTGCCCCCCGCCTCGCCGGTCGACCTCGCCGCGACCCTGCCGACGATCCACGGCCTGCACGTGTCGTGGACGGCGACGGGCGACGACGGCTTCCTCGGGACGGCGGCGGCGTGGGAGCTGCGGCGCAGCACGAGCCCGATCACGCTCGACTCGTTCGCGGCCGCCACGCTCGTCGCCACCGGGGCCGCGAGCGCCGCCGGCCTCCCGGAGAGCGTGGACGTCACCGGCCTCGATCCCGGCACCACCTACGAGCTGGGGCTCCGGGTCGTGGATGGAGCGGGGAACGCCGCGTTCGCGATCTCGCTGGGGACCACCGCGCCGTGCCCCGAAGGCTACGCCGGACCTGACCTGCGCCGCCTGCGCGACGGGATACGTCGCCGACGGCGGCGCCTGCCGCCGGGTGGAGGCGCCCGTGCTCGGCGGACGTCCTCGTGACGGAGCTGATGCTCAGGACCCCGGGGACGCAGTGGTTCGAGGTGCAGAACCTGGCGAGCCACCCGATCACGCTCGAGGCGATGAAGGTCGAGGTCCCGGAGACGGGGCAGTCGTTCTACCTCGGGTCCATCGTCCTCCTCGGCCGGGCGCGGGCGGTGATTGCCTCCGCGCCCATCCTGCTCGTCCCCGTCGACCAGGTCTGGCCCGCCACCTTCTCGCTCCCGGCGGGGACCGCCCGCCTTCAGCTCTGGGGTGGCGCCAACAATCTCGAGGAGGTGTCGTGGGTCGTCCCCTCTCCGACGAGCACCTCCTTGCAGCTCTCGTCCGCCGCCCACGCGAAGGGCGCGAACCAGCGGCCCTGGTACTGGTGCTGCGGGACCGCCGCCCTGCCGGACGCCTCCGGGTTCGGCACGCCCGGCGGCGCGAACGGGAGCTGCGGGCTCGCGCCCGCTCCGCCGGTGGACTGGTGCCGGACGAGCTACCCGGCGACGTTCTCCGCGGCGCCGAACCAGGCGACGTGGGTCTTCGCCCAGGTGTACGAGCCCGACGTCACGACCCGGAACCTGGCCGGGGACGACGGGTATCCCCACCTCGTCGTCGAGATCGGCTACGGGAGCGGCAACGACCCGACGGCGTGGACGTGGGCGCCAGCCGAGCTCAACCTGGCGTTTGCCGGACCCTCCAACAACGACGAGCTCTACCTGCCCCTCTCGATCCCGGCGCCGGGCTCGTATGCGTACGGAGCCCGCGCCGCGCTCCGGGACCCGGATACCGGCACGCTGTCGCCGTTCGTCTACTGCGACGTCAACGGAGTGGTCTCGAATCCGGCGGCGGCGACGTGGGGGCTCGCGACCATCGCGCCGTAGACGGGCGGGGCGGCCCGACGCCGACGGCCGGGCCCGCGGGCTCCACGAAAAAGGAGCGCCGCCGGCCCTGGACCGACGGCGCCCCACCCCCGCCACCTCACCTGCGCGCTGATTCTGGAGTCACGCGGGATGCGGAGGCTGTGACTGTGCTCACGGCCAATCGGGTTCGCACAGTCCCGGGCCAGATGGACCGGCGGGCGGGCCTGACGCGGTCCGGCAACGCGCCGAGGTCTCATCCGGTCACGCTGAGCGTAGGCCGCCGTCCTACCCGGTCGTCCTGAGCCCGATCCGTTCGTCCTGAGCGTGGCGAGCGTCGAAGGCGGCGAGGTCCACCTTCGCCCGTTCGTCCGACAGGCCGCCGCAGGCGGCGCGGAGTCGAAGGACGCGGGGTCGCGGGCGCGCCGCGGGTCGCTAGTTGGGGGCGATGCGCGTGACGGTGGCGAAGCCGCCCGCCGGCGTGAAGATGACCTTCCGCGCGGTGTTCCCGCCGGTCTGCTTCTCGATGACCGGCACGAGCCGGGTCTTGAGGAAGTCGAGCGCCGCCTCGACGTTGCGGTCGCCGAGGTGGCCGCCGCTGGTGATGAGGGGGGGAGCGCTCCCGCCGATGACGCGGGCGCGGAGCCGCTTCTCGGAGGCGCCGAGCTTCAGGAGCTCTTCGAAGAGGGTCCTCAGGGCGACGTCGCCGAAGCGGGTCGCCGGGGGCGCGCTGCCCGCCTGAGGGAGGAGGAAGTGGACCATCCCGCCGGCGCCGCTCACCGCGTCCCACACGCAGACCACCGCGCCCGTCGAGACGATGGTGGTCATGGGCTTCCCGTCCCGGGAGGCGAGGAGCCGGCCAGGCGGGACGTAGACGGGATCGGCGGCGGGGACTTCCATCGGCGCTGGAGTGTAGACCGGCATCTGCTCGCTGTGGGTCAGCACGCCATCCTCCGAGTGTAGTGGCCCGGAACGTCGTGAGGCATGGAGTGACGCAGTTCACACGGCGGGCCGCGGGGAGCCAGGCGGAAACACCTGAGATGCCGAGGGCTTCGCCCGGAGGTGTCCCCGGCTTGGGGTCGGGTGGCCCGGAACCCGGGGTGTTTCGTGGCGACCCCGACCCCACATCGCCAACCCCGCGATCTGCCGCTTGATCCCCGGCCGACGGTGCCGTATATGGGGCGACTCGCAGCGCGCCGGAGGGTCGGCAGCCGGGGCTGCAAGGGTCTTGGGACGAGGACGGATTCGGGAGGAGTGGCCGAGCGGTCTAAGGCGGCGGTCTTGAAAACCGCTGAGGGTTCACGCCCTCCGAAGGTTCGAATCCTTCCTCCTCCGCCAGGCGGTGAAGGAGACGGAGTTTAGGAAAGGTGGCCGAGAGGCCGAAGGCGCTGGTTTGCTAAACCAGTATACGGGTAACCGTATCCAGGGTTCGAATCCCTGCCTTTCCGCCAGTCCGCAGGTCGTGGTCTTGGTTGGCAGCACGCAGGTGAAGAGTTGGGCCCTTAGCTCAGTTGGATAGAGCGTCGGACTACGAATCCGAAGGCCAGAGGTTCAAATCCTCTAGGGCCCGCTAGAAACCGAAGGCCTCACGGGGACTTAGCCGTGGGGCCTTCGTGTTTCTGGGGACATACGGGCGTTGATTCGGTGGGGACACCAAAGCGGACACGAGTTCCGGCGCCCGGCAAGTTGACGTAGCCGTAAGTGTCCGATATGTCGTCATTTCGATGACGCGAAATGCGGACATCGATCCGGACATTGGAGCGGACGTCGCGCCGAGCGTCGATCGCGGCGAATCACCCGCGTCGATGGAACCGACGCTGATCGAGGAGGGCTCGCGCTACCGTGGTCCCTTGTCGGATCTCGCGGTCGACCTGGCTGCCCGGTCGGCCGGCTTCAGGCGGAGCCTTCCTGAGGGCATCCGGACGGCCCTGGCCGATCTCGTCCGTTCGATGAACTGCTACTACAGCAATCTCATCGAGGGGCACGATACACATCCCGTCGACATCGAGCGCGCGCTCCGCGGCGACTACAGCAGAGATCGCCACAAGCGCGACCTGCAGCTCGAGGCCAAAGCTCACATCGAGGTCCAGCGCTGGATCGACCAGGGTGGACTCGCCGGCGGCCCTGCGACGTCGGACTCGCTACGCGCGATCCACCAGCGATTCTGCAGCCACTTGCCGGAGGACTGCTCCGGGTCGAGGACCCTGTTACGCGTGAGTCGCTCGACGTGATCCCCGGAGAACTGCGGCGGCGGGACGTGCGAGTTGGCGACCATGTCCCCGTGAGCCCGGGCGCCGCTTCCTCGCTTCCTTGCTCGATTTGAAGATGTGTACCGAGGAGCGTCGGCAAGACGGACGCATATTGTCGCGGCTTTCGGCTGCACATCATCGTCTGCTCTGGATCACCCGTTCCTCGACGGGAACGGGCGCGTCGCCTGTCTCATGTCGCATGCCAGATGCTGGAGGTACTGGACACGGGTGGCGTGTGGTCGGTTCCGCGCGGGCTCGCCCGCAATGTCGCAAGTCGTACAAGGCGCACCTCGCGAATCTGCGATTTCCGCGTCGAAACGATCTCGACGGGCGCGGAACGCTCAGCGAGGAGGCCCTGGCGCGTTCACCGAGCTTCTTCCTCGAGAGGCCTGCATCGACCAGGTGACGTTCATGGAGGGGCTCGATCAACCGACCGGCTGAGGACCCGCATCCTGCTCTGGGCGGAGGAAGAAGCGCGCCTCGGCCAGATCCCCGCAAAAGCGGGCGACGTGCTCGAAGCGGTCCTGTTTCGCGGCGCTCTACCGCGGGGCGACGTGGCCCGCGTCCTTGGCACCACGGATCGGCATGCGCGGCGCATCGTGTCGGCATTGGTGGCCCACGGGGTCGTCGCGTCCGACGGCCCGCGCGCTCCGCTACGGCTGGCGTTTCCGGCCGCGGTCGCACCGCGTTGGATGCCGGGGTTGTTTCCGGAGAAGCGGCGTAGCGCGTCGTAGCGCCGTCTACGTCGGATCGCTGATCGAGTTGCGACCGCAGTTGCTTCGCTTCTCTGGATTAGACTAGCACCCCAGATGAATCGTGCGGCGACATCGAGCACCCGAGCCGTGGTTCGCTGGTACCTCCGGCACTACCACGGCAGCCAGACGACCTCTGGTGGGGCGGCGATGTTCTGCGACCGTTCGAAGTTCGGGCACTTCGCGGTGAGCCCGCGCCACTTCCGTCTCGGGAACGGCTCCGCGTTAATGTGGATGCTGATCGCGAGCACGCTATTTCAGAGGCGTCAGGATCTACAAGTCTTTCGCATCCTCAGCCGAATCGCGAAGCCCGATGTTGATCGGATGACGGATTTGCCCCGGCTAGTCCGGAAACGCAGTCATGCGCGGGCACCGCGATCAAGTCCTCCGAGATGCTTCATGCACATCTGCGACGTCTTGAAGGACCCGACAACGAAGCAGGGCACCTGCCGGTTCGCCCCGCGTGTCGGATGCGCGCCGAAAAACCATGCGGTGCTGCTGAGCGCTACGGGGACTTCGGAAAGGTCCCCACTTCTGCGGCCCTGACGGTCAGCGAGGGGGGCGCGGGTGGCCTTCCCGGACTCATCGGCGCGTCGTTCGTGCGTACGAGTCCCCGGCAGATCGCGCGGCCGCTCTAGAGGCCACGGCGACGCGCGTGTGGCGGATCAGCCGAAAGATCGCGGCGATGTATCTTTCCGCACTGACGAATCCCGACCTTTCCCCAGGGACGAGGCCGCCCTGGGCCGTTGGCATCGATTCAACGGCGTTCGTGGTGATCGACTCGAACACGCTCGGGTTCCTGCGCGTGCTGGAATTCGCGCCCGGCGCTTCCTATAAGGACCAAACGGACCTGGTGCGCGTCCTTGCGCGAGCAGTGAGCCTGGACGCGATGAAGCCGGGCCTCGCCCGCTTCAATCCGCTCTGTGCAGCAAGCCATGTACATGTTCATGAGCCGATTCAATCGGCGGGTCGCCTCCGCGGACTGCATGCACGTCGGCGACAATCTCTGCCTATGTGCGAGGCCGTGGTCCCGGCGCCCGTGCGCCCTCACGGCTAGCTCGCTGCCGACGGGCGGTGGCCGCCGCGGTCCTCATATCTCCGGGTCCGGTTAGCCTCGGGCCCGTCACGGTCCTCGGCGACACGCGGTGCAGCGCTCGCGGCGTGTCCGCGGTCGTGTTCTTCTTCCCCAGCCGCCAAGCCCATCGCGCCTGACGGACCTGTGAGGTAAGCTGCCGCATCCGACGCAAACTCAGCGACTTAGCGCAAAAACCAGCGAAGGCCGCGCCTCGCCGCGTGACGAGACCGTCCGGGTACGACACCCGCGCCGGCCACATGTACCAGGGGTACGCAGAGCAGGTTCTGACAGCGCCCATCGCCCAGCGCTATCGCGGCAAGGTCAACTTGATTCTCCACACCTGCTCGCCCCCGTTCGCGCTTCACCGGAAGAAGGCTTACGGGGAACGTTCTGGCAATGCCTACATTCACTGGCTGGCTGCGTTCGCACCGCTGTTTCGGTCCCTGCTTGCACCTACAGGCTCCATTGTCATGGACATGGTAACGTCGGGGAACCTCGGCGGCCTGTTATGTCCGTGGTTCCGGTCAAGGCTCTCGTCGCCTTCGCGGACGCCGCCGACCTCCGCGTTTGCCAGCAGTTCGTTTGGCACAATCCCTAAGACTCCCGAGCCCCTCTCAGTGGGTGAACGTAGAACGGTCGCGCCTGAAGGACTCCTTCACGCATCTGGTGGTTCTCCAAGGTCGACAAGCCGAAGGCGACCAACCGAAACGTTCTAAAGCCCTACAGCGACTCGATGCGCTCGCTCATCGATAAGAAGCGGTACAACCACGGCGTCCGACCCTCTGAGCACCGCATCGGCGAGAAGTCATTCCTGAAGGACAACGGCGGCGCGATTCCGCCAGGAAGCGTCCTTGAATTCTCAAACACGGGATCAGCGGACGAGTACCAGAAGCATCGTCGTGCCAGTAAGATCTCAATGCATCCCGCGCGCATGCCGCTCCCGCTCGCCGAGTTCTTCATCAAGTTCCTCACCGACCGAGTGATCTCGATTCTTGATCCGTTCGCCGGAAGCAACACGACCGGATTCGCTGCCGAGCGCCTCGGCCGCCGCTCGGTCGCGGTGGAACCGAACGACGAGTATGCAGAAGAAGGGTTCCAAGGGCCGGTTCGCCTACGTCAAAACGCACCAATGACACTTCGATCCCCGCGCTTGCGTCTGCAGTTCCGCCCACGCGACTGGCAGCGACAACCCGCCGCCTGGCGCAAGGATCGGCGAGGGATCGTTAGCGTCGTCACCGGCGCGGGAAGACCGCGCTCGGGTTAATGTGTATCGCGGATTTCCTTTTGCGAGTCCCCGTGGCCGCGTTGTCGTAACGGTTCCGACTGTTGCGCTGCTCGACCAGTGGGTTGTTTCACTGCAAGAGGACCTAGGCGTTCCCGAGCACCTGATCGCGACGCTGGGTGGTGGTGCGCGGGGATCGGCGGTACGCCGATCAACGTCGCCGTCCTGAACTCCGCGCGCTCCTATCTCCGCAAGGTTATGATGTGGCGCCGACTCTGCTTATCGCAGACGAGTGCCACCGCTCCGGCAGGCTCGGAGAATTCCAAAACGCTTCAGCCTGGCCTACGCCGAGGTGCTCGGACTGTCCGCGACACCCGAGCGCGAAGGCGACGACGCGTTCTCTCAGGTCATGGTCCCGAGCCTGGGGCCGCTAATCTACGAGTACGGCTACGACCGCGCCGCCGAAGAGAAGGTTATCTCTCCGTTCGAGATCACGAACGTCGAGCTTGAAACGGACACGCATGCACGACGCTTCGCTGCGGGCGCCGGCCCTCGCCGACGCATCGAGCCTCCAAGCTCACTGCTGCGGCGCTCGCGATCCCCGTGGCCGTGCGCATCGCGGAGTCAAACCGGGGGTGCCCGCATTCTCGTCTTTCACGAAAAGGTCGATTCCGCGGAAGAGATCGTGGCCCAGCTGATTGCGCGCAACATGACTGCCGCCCCATACCATTCGAAGATGGGCGCGGCGCTCAGACAGAACAATCTCCGCCTCTACAGGCACGGCGCGCTCGACGCACTCGTTTCCTGCCGCGCGCTGGACGAAGGCATCAATGTCCCGAATACGAACGTCGCCATCATCGCGGCTGCCACCCGAAGCACCCGGCAACGCATCCAGCGCCTCGGTCGCGCTCTGCGGTCCGCACCCGGTAAGACTCTAGCGACCGTATACACGCTCTATTGGTCGGCCGAGGAAAGGCGCCGCCTGGCGGAAGAGGCAGCTCCCCGCCTTCAGGGGGTCGCGAAGGTACGATGGTCGCGCGGGGGACTTAGCGCGAATGGCTACTCTACTCGGATGGCGAGTGGTACGAAGAGCTTGCTCACAGCACTATCCGAAGCGGAATACGAGCGCCTAGTACTGCGGCATGCCGCGAAGTGGTTCCCTACCTACGTCGCGGCCCAGTTCAAGCGTGAGCTCGCCACACTCCGGTTCGGCCGAACGAAGCCGGACCTCGTTCTGATTCACCGTTCATATCGCGAATGGTGGGTTGTCGAAGTCGAGATGATTGTTCACTCCTTCAGACTCCAGCGAAGTTCAGCGGCTCTCCTCGATCTCCTTGGCAAGAGCGACGCCGACTATCTCGCCCGCGCGGCGCGAACTCCTCGACGCGAAGAAGGTCCGCGACATGGTGAAGGTGCAGCGCCTGGGCGTACTGGTTGTGCTCGACGAGCCGAAGCCCGAGTGGGCGGCGCGACTGCATATGCTCGGCGCGCGCGTGGCCATTGCGCAAGGCTTCCGCTCCGATCGCAATCGGCACATCTTTCGGATCGGAATGGAGACGAGTTGCCGCAAGACGAAGCCGTCCTCAGCTACTGCGTCCCGGCGAAGTACCTTTCAGGCTTTCTTTGCGTGGAGAGCCCCGCCTCACTTGAACAGCGCAGCGGCCAGACCCTCCGGATTCGCACACAGGACGGGGTCGGAGAGTGGGCTCGGCGCGACATCGCAGACAAGGTGTACCCGGTTCCCGTTGGCGGAGCATCCCCGCATTTCGATGCCAAGCGGTACAAGCTGCTGCGCACCGGTGTCAGCGGCTTTGCTCTTCAGGTTGCGTCCAACTAACCCGGAGTCGACCCAGTGAACTCTGCGATCGCTCCTGAAGTTATCACTTCGTACAAGCGGCTCTCGGACACGCCCTGGCATGCGGTTGCCGAGTTCGTCGACAACTCGACGCAGTGCTACTTCAACAATCGCAAGCGACTCGATGCCGCCTTCCGCCAGGAGAAGGCTGGGCTGTCCGTCGAAGTGACGTACGATTGCGGCCGCGGCGGGCTGCTCCGGATTAGTGATAGTCGCTATGGGCATGTCGTACACCGAGCTTGAGAAGGCGCTGATCGTCGGCCGTCGGCCGGATGACGTGTCGGGCCGCAGCCAGTTCGGCATGGGCCTCAAGACTTCGGCCTGCTGGATTCGGGACCAGTGGTCGGTCAGGACAAAGAAGCTTGGCGAGTTGGAAGAACACGAAATCCAGCTCGATGTACCCGCTTTCGCCAAGGGTAAGGGCGGCCTGAAGTACGCGTCCCGGAAGAAGAAGGACGCGGGCACTCACTACACGATCATTGAGATTCGGAAGCACCACCGGGAATGGCTTGGCCGCACCCTGGGGAAGGTGCGGCAGTTCCTCATGTCCTTCTACCGAATCGATCTCCGGGACAAGGTGCTGAACTTGGAATGGCAAGGTGATCCGCTGGATTGGCCTGACATGGACGGCCGCCTCCTTAAAGCCAAGGACGGGTCTCCCTACAAGAAGAAGTTCAAGTTCCTCGTCGGAAGAAAGAAGGTTGAGGGCTGGGTCGGCGTCCTCGATACCGGCGGACGTGGGGATGCGGGTTTCTCGATTCCCTGCACCGCGATTGAGTCGTGAAGGGCTGGCCTGATTCCTGGCGCCCTGAGTCAATCTTCGGTCAGCTTCAGGGGTCGAACGACCTAGTGAACCAGCGCCTGGTCGGCGGCTCTCCCTTAACGACTTCGATGTCAGCCACACGAAGGACGACATCCAGTGGTACGGGAAGGAGGAAGAAGAGGTTCAGAAGAAGCTCCGCAAAGCTTGCGAGGAGTATCGCGAAGTTGCGCAATCGGCGTAAGGGCGATGACGACGAGCGTGGGCCTCCGGAGGTCAGGTTGATACCGCCGTTGACCACTTTAAGAAGGAACTGGAGTCGCCGAACTTGTTCGGCACCATCACGTTGTACGGAGGTCCCGGACCCCGCCGCCCTCGGCGAGTGGAAGAAGAGATTATATCCGCCGCCGAGATGGACAAGCCGGTCTTCGAGACGAAGCACCGGAGCGTTACGGTCAAGGGCTATCTCCGCCAGGGTTCTCAGACCATTCCTACGTCACCGTTGAGTCCGCGAAGAAGGGCGCGGTGATTGTCGTGATCAAACGTTCAGCACCCGCACCAACCACTTGCAGACTCAGGGCGTGCTGAACTACCTCCGGCATTGCACATACGACGCTCGTCCGCAGTGAGCGCGCCCGCGGATCACCGTGGCACTCTGAAACCCGACACGGTTAAGCTCATTAAGGATTAACTTCTGCGTGTTCCGATGAGCATCGAGACCCACGCCTCTGGCGTTTCGGACCTGTGCGAAGAAGTCAAAGCCCGCTCCCCGGGCCCCGAAGCGGAAGGCGGCCGGAAGACGGTAGTTCGGCCGCCGCTGCGCCAACGTAACCTGCGACGGGGAGGTCTGCTCGACGACAATTACACCTCGAGCAGCGCTCAGTCCCGTAAGTGCGGGGTTCTCGAAGCGCCGCGGACCATGTCGCGCAGTAATCCCGTCCAGGTCGCGTCATCGACGCGGTCGAGTGGCGCGGCTCCAGTCGCTTCCGGACGCGTCCGTCGATCTGGTTGTCACCAACCCACCGTCTCAGACACTCGAGAAGCATCCCTGATTGGTACCTCCACGCGCCTGAAGCACAGCAAGACATTGAGCGACGACTGGCTCTCGACGTCCTCGTCGAGACCACTCTTGCCGTTGCGATGGGAGATCCTGCCGCAGGCGCCGAAGGGAGGCGGGGGCGAGGTCGATTGACCCGAGGCTCAAGGTCGACATAGCGGGCGGGCTTGCTCCGCTGTCCTCCTACTTCTGCAGATTCCCCGCGTACCAACTCGGTGGCGCCGTCGGAGTCCGCGGGGCCGCACCGAATCAAATTCCGTCGGCGCGATGGCCTTGAGCGGCTCGGCGTTAGCGAGCCCGTATGCCACCGCGACGAAGCGCTGAAGGCCACGGCCGGTGAACTTCCGGTTCTGGAAGAAGAGATTGGTCGGCACGTCAAGCTGAGCGGGCGCGAGCTGGCTCGTCACGGCCCGGCAGCCGCCCGACATAGCCGCACAGGACCTCGACCGCGGAGCCACCGCCGATGATGAACGCCTGTGCCTGGGCCCCGACGCCTTCCGCTCGTGAATCGCCTCTCGGATATGAGAGTACGCCGTGCTTCCAGGCGTGCCGGCTCGCGGTGTACGCTCGCTCGAACGCCGGCTCGCAGTTGCGGGCGAGCCTGGGGTCCTGCTCGAAGTACCGCGCCTCCTTTCCTCGGACGGAGTGGAGCGTCTCCGGCTCGCCAGCGCCTCTGCGAGCGCAGTGTCGATGCCGTCCATCCCGTGGGCGACCGACGCGGCGCCGTAGAAGACGAGCCGGTCCGCCGTTTCACCCACGCGCCGAACTGCTCGCTGTAGATATCAGTGATCCGCAAAGTAGCTGACATTCGTAGTCCCCGCGCCAGGATCGATTTTCACGTACCAGCAATACTGACGAGTCGAGCAACAGGACATAACA
>CAVUBF010000008.1:0-523339 GCA_963739565.1 uncultured delta proteobacterium
TCCTGGCCGGTGGCGACGCTCGCGACGACGATGCTCTGCGCGTCGATCATCTTGCCCATGACGCCGCCGCGAGCTGTTGGCCGCGGCGGTCAGGATCGGGTTGATGCCGAGCTGCTCGGCGCTGACCATCTGCAGGCTGCCGAAGAGGACGTTCGACGAGGTGTCGCTGCCGGTCAGCGCGACGCCGAGCCAGCCGAGGAGCGGCGAGAAGAACGGGAAGAGCACGCCGGTGCAGGCGAAGGCGAGGCCCATCGTCGCGTCGAGGCCCGCGTAGCGCGTCGAGAAGCCGAGCGCGAGCATGGCGGCGATGGTGAGGAGCGAGATCCGCACCCGCATGAGCGTGCTGCCAGAAGATCTGCGACGCAGCTCGCTGGGCGAGAAGCCCGAGCAGGAGCCCGCTGACGATGCCGGCGAGGAGGAGGCTCGTGCCCGGTGGCGGAGAGCCAGTTGAAGGTGAAGACGGCCTCCTCCGGCTTGCTTCGGCCTGACGACCGGCGGCGCCTTGATGACCAGCCTTGTGGAGGCCGGGACCTCCCACTTCAGCATCGAGACGCCCTTGAGGAAGTTCGGGCGTCTTCTTGCCGCCGTTCAGGACGTCCTTGACCTGCGGGAGGCCCCAGGCGAAGACGAAGACCGAGAGGAGGATCCAGGGCATCCAGGCCATGAGCGCCCGCTTCGGCGTGCTCGGATGCGGCCGGTTCGCGGCCTCGCGCGGCCGCGCTCCGCGCGTTCTCGTGCGTCGAAGCGCCAGATCTTCTCGGCTGCCAGAACTTGCAGGAGGAGGACCAGGCGCGACCATCGAGACGATGGCGCCGGCGATGTCCACGAGCCAGGGGCCGTGGTAGTTGCTGACCAGGAACTGCGGTGACGGCGAAGCTGAGGCCCGGCGACGAGGCAGGCGGGCCAGACCTCCGACATCGCCCTGCGGCCGGCCATCGCCCAGACCAGCCAGAACGGGACGATGAGCGAGAAGAAGCGGGAGCTGCCGGCCGGCCATGGCGGTGAGGGCGTCGAGGTCGAGGCCGGTGACCGCGCCAGGGCGATGATCGGCGTGCCGAGCGCGCCGAAGGCGACCGGGGCGGTGTTGCCGATGAGGGCGAGGCCGGCGGCCTGGAGCGGCCGGAAGCCGAGGCCGATCAGCATCGCCGCCGAGATCGCGACCGGCGTGCCGAAGCCGGCCGCGCCCTCGATGAACGCGCCGAAGCAGAAGGCGATCAGCAGCGCCTGGATGCGGCGGTCGTCGGCGAGGCCCGGCGATGGTCTGCTTCACGACCTCGAACTGCCCGGTCTTGACGGTGATGTCGTAGATGAAGATCGCGTTCAGGACGATCCAGCCGATCGGGAAGAGGCCGAAGGCCGCCCCGTACACGGCCGAGGCAGCGCCAGCGCCGGCGGCATCCCGTAGACGAGGACCGCGACGCCGAGGGCGGCGCGAGGCCCGAGGAGCGCCGCCATGTGCGCCCTCACGTGGAAGAACGCGAGCGGGCCGAGCAGGACGACCACGGGGAGCGCGGCCACGAGCGCCGAGAGGTGAAGGCTGCCGAGGGGCGTGTAGATCTGGGTCCACGTCATGACGGGGGACCTCCGGGTTCAAGTCGCGGGGCGAGCCACGCCCGCGACGCGCACTGTGCACGGCGCGCGGGGCGAACCGGAGACGGGGTGGGCGACCGGTCGAAGGGGGGAGGCGACCGGCGGCGGCGGCATGCTGACCGGACGCAGGCCTCGGGGAGGGAATCTTGAGAACTCGAGCCGTTCCCGCAGCTTCGCGAGGAAGCGCCGGCTCACCGGGACGTTCTTCCCGGAGCGGGTCCGGATCTCGGCGGCCCGTCCTCGAGCCGGAATCTCGTCGACCTGGTCGAGTTCACGAGGACCTGCTTGTGGCAGCGGACAGGCCCGCGCGTTCCTCGAGGACCCGCAGCGTGAGCTCGGTGAAGTAGCTCCGCCTTCGCCGTCACGACGTAGACGCCGGCCTCGCTCGAGCGCAGCGAGCTCGACCTCGGCGAGGTCCACGAGCTTGATCGCCCGCCCCGCAGGCAGGGGATCCGCCGGATCGGCGGGCGCGGGAGCGCGGCGGCCGCGGGGCACGCCGCGCGCGCGCCGCAGCCGCTCCACGGTCTTCGCGAGCCGGTCCTGTTCGACCGGCTTGAGCAGATAGTCGAGCGCGTTCTCCTCGAAGGCCCGGAGCGCGTATTCGTCATGCGCGGTGACAAAAACGATCTCCGGGCAGGCTCCTCGTCGTCGATCATCGCCAGGAGCTCGAATCCGTAGATGGCCGGCATCTGGATGTCGAGGAAGAGGACGTCGGGCGCTCGCCGCGGATGGCCTGCATCGCCTCCACGGCGTTGGCGCAGCTCCCCACGACTCGAATTCGCCGGTCTCGCCGAGCAGCGACTCCAGCTCCTCGCGGGCGTGCGGCTCGTCGTCGACGATCAGGGCGCGGATCACGCGGTCGCTCCTTCCGGGGAGGCGGATGGTCACGCGGGTCACCTCCTGGGGAACGCACTCCACCGAGACGCCCCAGCCCTCGCCGTAGAGGTTCTTCACCCGCTTGTCGACGATCTGCATGCCGAGGCCGGCGCTCTCCCGTGGCGCGGTCCAGGCCCCGGCGTTGTCCTCGATCTCGACCACCGCCGCGCCGTCCCGGCGGTACGCGCGGATGGTGGCTCGCCCCGCCCCGAGCGTCGCCGAGAAGCCGTGCTTGAAGGCGTTCTCGACGAGCGGCTGGAGCGTGAAGGCGGGGAGGCGCAGCGAGAGGAGCTCGGGGTCGACCTCCGTCTCGACGGCGATGCGCCCCTCGAAGCGGGCCTTCTCGATCTCCAGGTACGCGCTCACGTGCTCGAGCTCCTCCGCGAGCGTCGAGACGTCGCTCGCACGCTTCAGGTTCTTGCGGAAGAAGTTGGAGAGGTGGATGAGGAGGTCGCGCGCCCGGTCGGAGTCGCTGCGCAGGATGGCGATGATGGTGTTGAGGGCGTTGAAGAGGAAGTGCGGGTTCACCTGGGCGCGCGCGAGCTTCAGCTCCGACATCACGAGCAGGCTCTTCTGCTCCTGGTACCGCGCGATGACGAGCTGGCTCGAGAGGAGGGCCGCGAGCCCCTCGCCGAGCGACTTGTTCATGTTGAGGAACCGGCGGTGCCGCGGCTCGAAGAGCTGCACGGTCCCCACCACGACGCCGTCGACCTGGAGCGGCGCGATGACCATCGACGCGAGCTGGCAGGCGGGCGACACCGTGCAGTCGTAGGTCTGGCGGTGCCCGTCGGCGAACACGACGGCGTTCTCGGCGATCGACTGGCGGGTGTAGGGCGAGGCGATGGGGTTCCCGGGGAGGTGGTGGTCTCCCCCATCCCCGCCCAGCCGAGGACGCGCTCGGTGTCGGTCACGCCCACCGCGGCGACGCCGGTCTTCTCCTTGATGATCGCGGCGAGCTCGCCGGCGGTGCCGCGGTCGATGCCGCGGGCGAGGAGGCGCAGCGTCCGCTCGGCGACCTCGAGGGCACGGGCCGACGACGCGGCGGCGACGCAATCCTGGTCGCGCTGGCGCTCGAGCACGACCAGCATGAACAGCGCCGCGCCGATGGGGTTCGCGATGACCATCGGCGGCGCGATCGCCCGCACGATCTCGCCGGCCTGCGGGCCGGACATGAAGTAGACGATGACCATGTGGATGACCTCGCCCACGAAGGCCGTGGCGAGGGCGACCCAGGGGGTCATGAGCCGCTCGGGGCGCCGCTTGAGCGCGAGGTGGACCACGCCGGCGAGGAGCCCCTCGACCGTCGTCGAGATCGCGCCGGGGAGGGCGGCGATGCCGCTCATCGCGGTGACGCGGTGGAGGCCGGCGGTGGCGCCGACGAGCCCGCCGAGGATCGGGCCCCCGAGGAGCCCCGCGAGCGTGGAGCCGACGGCGCGCGCGTTGACGATGGCCTGGCCGCCGACCACCGGCACGCCGAGGTAGTTCCCGAGGATCGCGATGCCGGTGAAGACGAGGTAGAGGCGGATCTTGCCGCGCGGGCGCGGCCAGTCCGGGCGCAGCGGCCGGAACGCGGGCGAGCGGCAGTACAGGTAGAAGATGACGAGGAAGACGCAGAGGGCCTCGACGAGCTGCGCCGCCAGCTTCATGCACCGCTCCCGGCTCGCCGGGCCCCCGACCCGCGTCCGCCGGGCATTGATGCGCCGGCGCGGCGCGGCCCGTCAAAGGGCGGTCAGCGCCATCCCTCCCGCTCCCCTGCCAGGCCCACCGGCGCGGCGCCGGGGACTCGGGCGTGGAGCGCGCGGAGCGCGGAGCGCGCCCTGTACCCCGTGGAACCTTTTCCCGCCTCGGGCGTCGGCACCTGAGAAGCACGCCGACCCGCTCGTGGGCG
This sequence comes from uncultured delta proteobacterium, assembly GCA_963739565.1. GTDB lineage: Bacteria > Myxococcota > Myxococcia > Myxococcales > Anaeromyxobacteraceae > Anaeromyxobacter. The sequence continues at coordinate 4,355 of CAVUBF010000008.1, forward strand.
GCACTGAGGGAGGGACCGCAAATGAGGTACTCGATGAGCTGGATCCTGAGGCACCGCCGCCGCGCTCCTCGGCGGCTCCGCTCGCGCCGGCGACCAGGTCTCCGCCGGCGGCGCCGCGGAGTCGGCCCGCACGGTGCAGGTCACGGTGAGCGGGAACGAAGAGCACGGCCACGTCGCCGCGACCCCGGGCGAGCCCGTGCGGCTCGTGTTCATCCGCACCGAGGGGCCCGACGACGAGCTGCTCGTCCTGCCGGATCAGCGCGTCGCCGCGCCGCTGCCGCGCGGCGAGGTGATCACGCTGACGGTGCGTTCCGCACGCGACGGGATCGAATACAGCGTGTGGTCGCACGGGGAGGGCCAGGCGGGTCCGGAAGACGCGGCGGAGGTCACGATGGGAAACACCGGCGGACGCGGGTAGGGCGCGCGAAGGGCGGCGCCCGGAAGCGCCGCGGGCCGACGAGCCGTCCGCGGGGTGGGCTGTCAGCCCACCGTGCTACCGCTCCACCCGCGTGGAGGGCGGCGGACCGAGGCGGCGGTGGATTGAGGCGCAGGTGGACGCCGCTCGCGCGGCGCGCCTGGCCGAGGCGCTCGGGCTGCACCCGCTCGCCGGCCGGGTCCTCGCCGCCCGCGGCCTCGCCGAGCCCGCCGACGCGCGAGGCGTTCCTCGCGGCGCGGCTCGCCGATCTGCCCGACCCCTTCGCCATGAAGGGGATGGACGGCCGCGGTGGCGCGGATCGTGCGCGCGGTGGAGGCCGGGCGAGCAGATCGCGCTCTACGGCGACTACGACGTGGACGGCGTCACCTCGACGGCGCTCCTCGCCGGCTTCCTCCGCGCGAGCGGCGCCGACGTCGTCGACCTACGTCCCGCACCGGCTCGTCGAGGGCTACGGCCTCAACACCGCGGCGGTCGAGAAGCTCGCCGCGCGAGGGCGCCCGGCTCCTCGTCACGCTCGACTGCGGGATCACCGCGTGCGCCGGAGGTCCGCGCCGCCGACCGCGCTCGGCGTGGACGCGTCGTCGTGGACCACCACACGGTGCCGGTGGAGCTGCCCGGCGGCGGCGGCCATCCTGAACCCGCACCAGCCCGGGCTGCGGGTACCCGTCGAAGGACCTCGCGGCGGTGGGCGTCACCTTCACGCTCGCCATGGCGCTCCGGAAGGCGCTCCGGGAGCGCGGCCGCTTCGGCCCGGACGCGGCCCGAGCCGAACCTGCAAGGACGCCGCTCGATCTCGTCGCGCTCGGCACCGTCGCGGACGTCGTCCCGCTCGTCGGCGCGAACCGGATCCTGGTCCGCTGGGGGCTCGAGGTCGCTCGCGAAGTCCCGCCGGCCCGGGTGTCCGCGCCCTGAAGCGCGTCGCCGGCATCCCCGAGGGCGGCGAGGTGACGGCGGGGCAGGTGGGGTTCCGGCTCGCGCCGCGCATCAACGCGGCCGGGCGGCTCGACGACGCCGGGCGCGGCGTCCGGCTCCTGCTCGAGACCGACGAGGCGCAGGCGGACGCGCTCGCCGCGCGAGCTCGATCGCGAGAACCAGTCGCGCCAGGAGATCGAGCGGACCATCCTCGAGGAGGCGCTCGCACGACGCCGCCGAGCGGGTCGCGGCGGGCGCCCGCGGCCTCGTCCTCGCCCGCGACGGGTGGCACGCCGGCGTGGTGGGGATCGTGGCCTCCCGGGTGGTCGAGCGGTTCCACCGGCCCGCCGTGCTCGTCGCGCTCCCGGCCGACGGCGAGGAGGGGAAGGGGAGCGGCCGGTCCATCGAGGGGTTCCACCTCCACGACGCGCTCGCGCGCCTGCGCGCGGCCACCTCGCTGCGCTTCGGCGGCCACCGGCACGCGGCGGGCGTCACCATCGACGCGCGGGGCGCGTGCCGGCCTTCCGGGAGGCGTTCGAGGCCCACGCCGCCGCCCGCGCTCCGCGACGAGGACCTCGTCCCGCGCTGCCGGATCGAGGGCTGGATCGACGGAGCGCGACGTCTCCGACCGCGCCGGCGCCGACCTCGCGCGGCTCGGCCCCTACGGCGCCGGCCACCCCGAGCCGGTGTTCGCGCTGCGCGGCGCCGCCGGGGCGGGCGCGGACCGTCGGCGCCGGCGGCGCGCACCTGAAGCTCGCCCTCGGCCGGCCTCGACGCGATCGGGTTCGGGATGGGCGACCGGCTCGCCCTGTGCGCGGGGTCCGTCGAGGCCGCCTTCACCGTGGGCTTCGACGAGTGGGACGGCGCGCGGCGGATCCAGCTCAAGCTGCGCGACGTCGCGGACGCCCGCCCCTGACGTCGGCGCTAGGCGACGCCCCATCGCGCCTTCTTGGACTCGAACAGCACCCCGAGCCGGGCCAGCTCCGCCACCCGGAACCGCTCCGCCTTCCGCTCGAAGCGGCCGCGGCACCCCGGCGAGCAGAAGTAGTAGGTCCGGCGCTTGTACTCGAACGACTCGCCGTCGTCCTCGACGACGGGCTTCCCGCAGATGGGATCGATCGACACCCCGCCTTCGGCCATGGCCGCCCTCCCGACCCACCCTGACGATCGTCAGCCGGAGCGCCCGCGCGAAGGTCCCACGCGTGGCGAGCCCGGACGGTGCGCATCTCCTTGACGCCTGAGGTTCCGGAGTGTTAGCTGCCCTGTTCTTCCCGGAGGGAGCCCATTTGGCCCGCTTCATCACCGAGATCAAGCGCACCCACACCTGTGGCGAGCTCACCAAGGCCGACATCGGCAAGGAGGTCGTCCTCTTCGGCTGGGTGAACAACCGGCGCGACCACGGCGGCGCGTCTTCATCGACCTGCGCGACCGGGAGGGCATCACCCAGGTGGTCTTCGAGGAGGACGTGCGGCCCGAGGTCCACGAGCTCGCCGGGCAGCTCCGGCTCGAGTACTGCGTCGGCATCCGCGGCAAGGTCGTCTCGCGCGGCGGCAACGTGAACCCGAAGCTCACGACCGGCGAGATCGAGGTCCACGCCACCGACCTCGAGATCTTCAACCGCTCCGAGCCGCCGCCGTTCGAGATCGAGGACAAGATCGACACGGGCGAGGAGAAGCGGCTCCAGTACCGCTACCTCGACCTGCGCCGCGCCGCCGCTCCAGAAGACCCTCATGACGCGGGCGAGGGTGAACCACCTCACCCGCAACTACTTCACCGACAACCGGTTCCTCGAGCTCGAGACGCCGTTCATGGTGAAGTACACGCCCGGCGGCGCGCGCAACTTCCTCGTCCCGTCGCGCCTCAACCCCGGGCAAGTTCTACGCGCTCGCCGAGAGCCCGCAGCTCTTCAAGCAGCTCTACATGGTGGCGGGCTTCGACCGGTACTTCCAGATCGTGAGCTGCTTCCGCGACGAGGACCTGCGGCTCGACCGCCAGCCCGAGTTCACCCAGATCGACGTCGAGATGTCGTTCGTCGAGCAGAACGACGTCTTCGACGTCATCGAGGGGCTCATCGTCCGCCTCTGGAAGGAGGTCCTCGGGGTCGAGATCCCGCGGCCGTTCCTGCGCATGCCCTTCGACGAGTCGATGGCGAAGTACGGCAACGACAAGCCGGACCTGCGCTTCGACATGCCGCACGTCGACCTCACCGACCTCGTGAAGGAGCACGAGGGCGGCGGCGTGCCGCTCATGGCGGAGGCGGTGGCCGCGAAGGGCATCGTGAAGGCGATGCGCGTCCCCGCAGCGGCCAACTTCTCGCGCACCGAGATCGACAAGCTCGAGGAGTACGTGAAGGGCATGGGCGCGAAGGGGCTCGCCCGCGCCAAGGTGGGCGAGAGCGGCGAGTGGACCCAGTCGCCGCTCGCCAAGACCATCACCCCGGAGCTGCGCGCCGGCGATCAACGCGGCGACCGGCGCGCAAGCCCGGCGACCTGCTCTTCTTCCAGTTCGGGAAGGAGTCGGTCGTCCAGACGGTGATGGCCAACCTGCGCGTGCACCTGGCGAAGAAGCATCGGGCTCATCCCCGAGTACGGCTCGGGCGGCCAGTGGCGGTTCCTGTGGGTCGTCGACCCGCCGCTCTTCGAGTACGACGAGGAGAGCGGCCACTGGGCGGCGGCGCACCACGCCTTCACGCGCCCGCACGACGAGGACCTCCAGTACCTCGAGACCGACCCCGGGCGCGTCTACTGCTACCGCTACGACCTCGTGCTGAACGGCTTCGAGATCGGCGGCGGCTCGATCCGCCTCCACGATCCGGAGGTGCAGGCGCGGGTCTTCAGGGCGCTGGGCATCTCCGACGAGGACGCGCGAAGCCAAGTTCGGCTTCCTCCTCGACGCGCTCAAGATCGGCGCGCCGCCGCACGGCGGCATCGCGCTCGGCATGGACCGCCTCGTCATGCTGCTCACCGGGGCCGAGTCGCTGCGCGACGTGATCGCCTTCCCGAAGACGCAGAAGGGCACCGATCTCATGACCGGCGCCCCCGGCGACGTGGACGCGAAGCAGCTCCGCGAGCTGTACGTGAAGTCGACGTACGAGCCGAAGTAGCCCGGCACGCGCTCCTCCGGCTGAGATGCCGCGCGAGGCACGGATCCGGGAGGCGCTCGCGCGCGGCGATGCCGACGAGGCCGCCGCCGAGGCGATCCGCGGCCTCGGCCCGGAGATCCTCGGGTACCTGACCCGCGTCCTGGGCTCGGCCGACGACGCGGCGGACGCGTTCTCGCTCTTCTCGGAGAAGCTCTGGCGCGGCATCGGCCGCTTCGAGGGGCGCAGCTCCGTCCGCGTGTGGGCCTACCGCGTCGCGTGGACCGCGGCGATGCGGGTCACCGAGGACGGCTGGCGCCGCCGGCGCGAGCGGCTGCGCACCTCGATGGCCTCGCGGATCGCGGCCGAGGTGCTGAGCCGCACGCCGGGGGGTACGGCGGAGCCCGACGAGATGCAGCGGCTGCGGTCGGCGCTCCGCCCCGAGGAGCGGAGCCTGCTCGTCCTGCGGGTCGATCGTCGGCTCTCCTGGAGCGAGGTCGCCGACGTCATGCGCGCGGAGGGCGAGGCGGTGGACGAGGCCGCCCTTCGCAAGCGGTTCGAGCGGGTGAAGCTGCGGCTCGCGGAGCTCGCGCGCGAGCGCGGCCTCTTCCGCTGACGGGGGTCAGGGCTCGAAGCGGGCCGCCCAGAGCTTGCGCTCACCGGGGCGGACCGATACGCGCTCGTCTCGGGCGCCGAGCTCCGGGTGCACCGCCCGGATGGCGTAGGTCCCCGCAACGACCCGCACCTCGCGCGGAGTCTCGCCGAGCGCGGTCCCGCCGAGCTCCACCTCCGCCCACGGCGTCGCGACCAGGACGAGGACGCCCTCTCCGCTCGCGGCCGGAGGCGTGGCGATGGAGCCGAGCTCGCCGCGCACGAGCCGGATCGCGGGCGCTGCGGCCGCGGCGGGCGAGGACGGAGCTCGGCGAGATGCGGTCCGTGGCGGAGCAGGGCGCCTCCATCCTCCCTCGCCCCCGGCGGCAGCCGGGGGAGAGGGTCGGGGAGAGGGGGTCGCGCTCGCGCTCGCGGTCGCGGTCGCGGTCGGGGTCGCGGTCGTGGTCGTGGTCGCGGTCGTGGTCGTGGTCGCGGTCGCGGTCGTGGTCGTGGTCGTGGTCGGGGTCGCGCTCGCGCTCGCGGTCGCGGTCGCGGTCGCGGTCGGCCGGGGAGAGCGGGCCAATAGCAGCACCGCTGCCGCGACCGCGATGGCGCCTCCGAGTCCTCCCCCGACGGCTATCCGTCCCCAGCGCCGGCGCGGGGGTGGCGCGGCCATCGCCCGCAGGGGGACGGTCGGAGGCAGAGTCGGCGCCGCGGGGAGCGTCGCACGCGGGACTCCGGTCGCCACGGCGGCGTCGAGCTCCGCGCCCAGCTCCTGCGCCGAGGCGGGGCGCCGGGCGGGATTCTTCTCCAGCGCCCGGGCGACGGCGTCCTCGAGGGCCCGCGGGACCGCGAGCCGCGGCCGCCGCTCGGACAGGCGGGGTGCCCGTTCCGAGAGGTGCTTCGCCGCGAGCGCCATGGGGGTCGCCGCCTCGAAGGGGAGGGCGCCCGCGAGCATCTCGAAGAGCATCACCCCGGCGGAGTAGAGGTCGCTGCGCGCGTCGAGCGGCTCGCCGCGGATCTGCTCGGGGCTCATGTACGCGGGCGTGCCGAAGACCACGTCGCTCGAGGTCACCCGCTCGCTCGCGGCCGGGTCGGCGGCGAGGGTCGCGATGCCGAAGTCGACCACCTTCACGAACCCGGCGGGATCGCGGAGCGGGTCAATCATGACGTTGGCAGGCTTGAGATCCCGGTGGACGATGCCGGCGGCGTGAGCGGCGCCGAGCGCGGCCAGCACCTGCCCCGTCAGGTGGACGGCGCGCGCCGGGGACAGCGGGGCTTCGTCCGCGAGGACCTGGGCGAGGGTCCGCCCGGGGACGAACTCCATCGCGAGGTAGAGGCCACCGTCCGCGGCGGTCCCGAAGTCCACGACCTCCACGGCGTGGGGGTGGCGCAGCCGCGAGACCGCCTCCTCCTCGCGCTCGAACCGGCGCGCGAGCGAGGGATCGGCGCGCACGCGGGCCGCGCCCACGAGCTTCAGCGCAATCGGCCGGTCGGGGCCGAGCAGCGTCGCCTTGTAGACGTCCCCCATGCCGCCGCGCCCGAGCAGCTCGTGCACGAAGAACTTTCCGGCGATGGTGGTACCGACGAGCGCCTGCGCGTCGGCGTCCGAGGGGACCATGCGCGAGCGATGGTAGCACGCGGCGGCACGCGCTCCGCCCGCCGGGGCCGCCGGGTACAATGCCCGCGTGCGCCCGCTCGTCGTCGACGTGGAGGATCCCGGGACCGGGACGACGCGGCGTCACGCGTTCCTGCGCTCGCCGGTCCGGATCGGGCGCGGCGACGACGCCGACCTCGTGCTCCGCCACCCGTTCGTGTCGGCGCGGCACGCGATCGTCGAGTTCGACGCCTGGGCGGTCCGGTACACCGACCTCGGCTCGCGGAACGGCTCGACGCTCGACGGCGCGCCCATCGCGGCGGGCGCCGCGGCGGCCGTCGTCCCGCAGGCGCGCCTCGGCATCGGCCCCCTGCGGCTCTCCTTCTCGCGGGGCGAGGAGACGGCGGCGGGCGAGGACTCCAGGCGCAGCGTAGCCGTCCGCCCGGGCGCCCTGAGCGAGCTCATGCAGGCGCTCGCCCGCACCCCCGAGTTCGACCCCGCCGACGCGTGGGCTCGCAGCCTGCGGCCCGGGCTCGCGGTGGGACGGTTCGTGCTCGTGCGCGAGCTCGGGCGCGGCGGGTTCGGCGTCGTGTTCGAGGCGCGGGACCGGCAGCTCGGGCGCAGGGTGGCGCTCAAGGCGATGCGCCCCGGAGAGCAGCCCGCGCGGCTCCGCGAGGCCTGGCTCCAGGCGGAAGCGGAGGCGGCCGCCCAGCTCAACCACCCGAACATCGTGACCCTGTTCGACGCGGGAAGCTGGGAGGGCGGGCCCTACCTCATCATGGAGCTCCTCGAGGGCGAGGGGCTCGACGCGCGGCTCGCGCGTGGCCCGCTCGACGTCGACGAGGCGCTCGGGGTCGCCCTCGACGTGGCCCGGGCGCTCGCCCACGCCCATCGGTCCGGCGTGGTCCACCGCGACCTCAAGCCGTCCAACGTCTTCCTCACCGCTGCCGGCTGGGCAAAGGTCCTCGACTTCGGGCTCGCCCACGTCTTCGGCGCGGAGCCCATCGCGGGCGGCACGCCGCGCTACGCGTCTCCGGGGCAGCGGCGCCACGAGCCACCCGACGCGCGCGACGACGTCTACAGCGCGGCGGTCGTGCTCCACGAGATGCTGACAGGTAGCCTCGCCGAGCCGGGTGCGCCCTCGCTCCCGGGTCCCCCCGCCCTGGGCGCCGTCGTCGCCGCCGCGCTCTCCCCGGATCCGGAGAACCGGCCGCGCGACGGCGGCGCCTGGCTCGAGGCGCTCCTCGTCTGCCGCGGCGCGTGATAGACCGAGATCGGCTCCCGGCGCACCCGCCCCCACATCCCTCCCGCTGCTCATGTCACATCCGGCGCCTCGTCCAATCCACACCTTGCGGGAGCAGGGTGCTCCCGCGGTATGACCGGACCGGTCGAGGAGCCTCGATGCGTCGTGCAGTAGCCGCCCTGCTCTCCCTCTCCGCCCTCGTCGCGTGCGACCGGCCGCAGCCGCAGCCGGTCAGGCTCGTGTCGTCGGCGGAGTCCGTGACGATGAACGTGACGAGGGACCCCGCACCCGAGTACCAGCTGTGGCTCACCCGGACCAAGCCGGAGGACCCGAAACACCTCGGCCTCACCACGACAATCTGGTGGGGGGGCGAGTGGCTCTCGGTCGAGACGGAGCCCTTCGGACACCAGCCGTATGGCGTCGTGCTGCGCCCGAAGCCGGGCGCGTTCACTCGGCCCGGGAGCTACGCGGCCTCCGTCGTGTTCCAGGCGGAGGGCACGGCGCCCTCCTGGGCGGCGGTGTACGCGAACGTCGCGGCGCCGGCGGTGGACGCCTCGACGCGCCACGTCCGGTTCCAGATGGCGCCCGGCGGCGACGCGCCGGCGCCCCGGACGGTCTTCGTCGCGCGGGTCCCGGGGACGGTCGCGGTCCCGCTCCCCGTACCGGCGGTGACCTTCTCCGAAGAGACCTGCGGCGAGTGGATCGACGCGGCGGTCTCGACGAGCGGGACGGGCTACGCCCTGACGCTCTCCCCCGTCGGCGCGGCGCTCTCCGCGCTCCCCTCGGGCGCGACCTGCCATGTCTCGGTCGCGGTGAAGTTCTCGTTCGACCCCGCCCCGGGCGGCGGATCGCCGTGGGTCTCCGCCGTCGACCTCTCCGCGGACCTCGCGGTCCAGGCTCCCGCGACGGAGCTCGCCGAGGCGTCGCGCAACGCGCTCTCCTTCTCGGTGTACGAGGGGTACGGGGCGCTGTCGTCGTCCCAGGTCGTGACGGTGATCGACGCGCTCGGCGGCACGCTCACCCGGCCTGCGCTCTCCGTCTCCGCGCCTTGGCTCGGGGCGACGCTCTCCGCCACGCAGCCCTACGTGGTGACGGTCTCGGCGAGGTACACGAGTCTCGCGGCCGGGGTCTACCGGGGGACCGTGAACATCGGCGACCCCGCGTCCCCTTCGTCGGACCGGATCGGCGTCACGTTGACCGTGGTCCCGGAGGTGACGGGCGGGGGGTTCACCCCCGCGGGCTGGACCCCCGGGGCGCTCGGCCCGGCACTCTCCGATCTGGGCGACGGGAGGTTCCTCGTGTCCGGGGGCGTCGGCTGGAGCCGCACCAATCCCGGCGTCGTGCGGTGCGAGGGGACCGTCTGCGGGTACCAGAGCACGGTGTACGCCCTGAGCCGGATGATGATGCCGCGGTACCGCCACACGACGACGGCATTCGGCCCCGGCCACCTCCTCGCGGCGGGCGGGCTCGACCCGGCGACGGACGCCGTCCTCTCCACCTGGGAGATCTACGACGACCGGGGCATGCACACCTGGTACGTCGAGCAGGCCCTCGTCACGCCGCGCTTCCTCCACGCCGCGGTGGCGCTCGAGGACGGGCGCGTGCTCCTCGCCGGCGGCGCCGTCGGCAGCGCGTCGAGCCCGGTCGCGATCGCCGACGCCGAGGTCCTCGACGCGGGGACCCCCGACGGCTACGGAGAGGCCTGGGCGGCAAACGCGACCCGCGTCGCGTCCATGACGACGCCGCGCCGGGACGCCTCGGCGGTCCTGCTCCCCGACGGCCGGGTCCTCGTCGCCGGCGGCCAGCGCACCGCGGGCCAGGCGCTCGCGAGCGCCGAGCTCTTCGACCCGAGCACCGGGCACTGGTCGCTCACCGGCGCCATGAACGAGCCGCGGGCGGACGCGGCGCTCCTCCTCCTCGAGGACGGCCGGGTCCTCGTCGCAGGCGGCACCGACGGGCAGCGCGCGCTCGCGACGGCGGAGCTCTACGACCCGGTCACGGGGCGGTGGACGTACACCGGCTCGATGGCGCTCGGGCGCGTCGCCCCGGGCGTCCGGCTCCCGAGCGGCCGGGTCCTCCTCGTCGGCGGGCTCACCGGGACCGTGTCGGCGCGCGCCGTCACTGAGACGGTCGAGCGGTACAACCCGGTGTGGGAGACCTGGTCGCCGTACGCGTCGCTCTCCGTCGGCCGGACCGGGCACGCAATCGCGGGGCTCTACGGCGGATACTGGGTGGTGGTGGCGGGCGGCACGACGGCGCTGCCGTGGAGCAACGAGACGCTCGTGAACGACCTCGAGCTCGCCGAGGGGGAGGCGCCGTGACCCGCCGCGCGTCCTCCGCCGTTCTCCTCCTCGCCCTCGCGCTCCCCGGCGCCGCGGTGGCCGCGGACGAGGTGGTCGGCGTGCTCGCCGTCGGCGAGCCGCCCGGCCCGACGCCCGAGCTCGCCGCCGCGACCGAGCAGCTGCGCGCCGCGCTCGCGGGGAGCATGCCCGGCGTGGTCGGCGCCGCGGAGCTGCGCCAGCGGATGACGGGCCCGCCGCCGCCCGCGACCTTCGCCGAGCTGAAGCGCGCCCACGCGGGCGCGGTGGCCGCCTACACCGCGGGGGAGTTCGAGTCCTCCGTGAAGACGCTCCGCGCCGTCGCCGAAGCGCTCGAGGCCCTGCCCGAGAGCGCCGACGTGTTCGCGCAGTGGACGGAGACCATGCTCCGGCTGGCGCGCACGGAGCAGGAGCTCGGACGACGTGTCGAGGCGCAGACGGACCTCGAGCGGCTCCTGCGCGCCGCACCGGACGCGAAGCCGGACGGCCGCTGGTATCCGCCCAGCTTCCTCGCGCTCGTGGAGGGCTCCCGCGAGCGCCTCCGCGCCGTCGGGACGCGCCGCCTCGCGGTCGAGGCGGACCCGGGCGTGCGGGTGTTCGTGGACGGCCGCGAGGTCGGGGCGGGCCCAGTCGAGGTCTCGCTCCCACCGGGAAGCTACCGCGTCGCCGGCGAGCGGGACGGGGTGCGCACCCGCGCCGTCGTGGCCGACCTCTCGCAGGACGACCGCTCCGTCGAGCTCGATCTCCGCTCCGCGGCCGCGATGCGGCCCGAGGTGGGGCCCGGCCTCGCGGTCGCCGCCGCCGAGCGCCCCCTCCGCGTCGTCACCGCGGCCGCGCGCCTCGGGCTCGACCGGGCCGTGGCGACGTCGCTCGTGCGCGACGGCGACGCGACGCTGCTCGTCGCGACGGCGTACGAGGTGCGCGGCGGGAAGGCGGAGCGGGAGGGCCGGATCCGGATGGAGGGCGGCGTCCCCCCGCCCGGCGCAATCTGGGCGCTCGCTGCGTTCGTCGCCACCGGCCGCGCCTCGGCGCTCGTCTCCACGCCGGCGGGGCCGTCGCTCGCGCTCCACGTACCCCCCCGACGAAGGTCGTCCCGCCGGCGGCGCCGGGCGGACCGCCCGCGCCGGGTGCGCCGATGCAGCCGCGGGCCTCGTCGGGCGGGAACGGGTACCTCGTGGCGGCGATCCTCACGGGTGCCGTGGCGGCCGTCGGAGTCTACGGCGCGTACGACAACGCGCGACGCTCGGAGGCGAGCTACGCGCTCGCGCGCGACATGAAGGACGGCTCGGGGAACCTGAGGCTCCCGTTCACGCAGGCGGACTACGACGGGAGAATACGATACGGAGACGAGGACCGGACGAAGGCGTACGCCTTCGCCGGCGGCGCCGCGGTGGCGCTCGCGGCGACGACCGTCCTCGCCATCATCGCTAACCGGCACAGCGGGGAGCCCGGCGTGGTCCGGTTCTGAGCGGCGCCGCGAGAGAGGGAGCCATGAAGCCACGATCCACCACGACGTCCGCGTGCGTCGCCGCCCTGGCGCTCGGCGCCTGCGTCCACGGCGGCTCCCAGGCCCCGCCGGAGAGGCGCCCCGAGTACGTTGCGTACCTGTCGACCGCCCCGCGGCTCGCCCCGATCGAGGGGCTGTGGCTCTTCCCCGACGACTCGGGGGAGGTCGCGATCGTCCGCTACCCGCCCTCGCAGCGGAACGAGTTCGACTTCTACGGGATCGTCGTCTCGTCCTCGACGCCGCGCCTCGTCGGGGAGACGATCGTCTTCCTCAAGGAGACCGCCTCGCCGTCCGCGTATGTCGGCAGCTACGTCTCGCCGATGGGGCGCGGGCCGCAGGGCGTCACGGCGATGATGTCGAGCCCGAACCTCGTCGAGCTCGTCGGCCCGGTCGGGCGCGGGCTCCTCGTCCGCGCCCGGGTCGCGTCGGCGCACGCGCGGGGCTCTGCGACCGGGTTCTTCGTGGCGCGCGACCTCGTCGCGACGAACGAGCACGTCGTGGACGGCGCGACGTCGGTCACCGTCATCGCCGCGGGCGCGCGGCTGCCCGCCGAGATCCTGCTCCAGGACGCCGCGAACGATCTCGCGCTCCTTCGGGTGCGGCGAGAGGGCGCCGACCCCGCTCCGCTGCGCGCGGCGTGCCTCGCCCTCGGCGACGCCGTGGCCGTCCGCGCCGGCGCGCGCGTGTACGCGCTCGGCTACCCGCTCGCCGAGGTGCTCGCGAAGCACCTCTCCGTATCCGAGGGGCTCGTGAGCAACCTGGCCGGCCTGCGCGGCGATCCGACTACGTTCCAGGTCAGCGCCCCCATCCAGCCGGGGAGCAGCGGGAGCCCGCTCCTCGACGAGCAGGGTCGGGTGATTGGGGTGATGAAGGGGACGCTCAACCCCCTCGCGATGCTCGCCGCGACCGGCTCCTCGCCGCAGGGCGTGAACTTCGCGGTGAAGACCCCCTACCTTCAGGCGCTCCTCGCGCTCGCGCCGGCGGCGGCGTGCCTGCCGCGGCAGGACCCGACGCCGCTCACGCCGGCGGCCGCGGTGGACGCGCTCGGCCCGGCGATTGTCCGGATCGAGGTGCAGTAGGGCGCGGCGGCGCTACGGCGCGTCGACGCCCGTCGGGACCGGACAGGACACGCCCGTACCTCCGAGCCCGCAGTACCCTCCCGGATTCTTCGCCAGGTACTGCTGGTGGTACTCCTCGGCGTAGTAGAACGGCGGCGCCTCGCGGATCTCGGTCGTCGGCGCCTCCCGGCCGGCGGCCCGCAGCGCCGCCGCGTACGCGTCGCGGGAGGCCTCCGCCGCCCGCCGCTGCGCCTCGGAGTGGGCGTAGATCGCCGACCGGTACTGCGTCCCGACGTCGTTGCCCTGCCGCATCCCCTGGGTCGGGTCGTGCGCCTCCCAGAACACGCGCAGGAGGTCCTCGTACCGGACGCGCGCGGGATCGAACACCACCCGGACCACCTCCGCGTGCCCCGTGCGGCCGGTGCAGACCTCGCGGTAGGTCGGGTTCGGCGTGGCGCCGCCCTCGTATCCGACCGCGGTGGAGTAGACGCCCGGGACGTTCCAGAAGACCCGCTCCGCCCCCCAGAAGCAGCCGAGCCCGAAGTCCGCGACCTCGACCCCGTCCGGGAACGGCGGGACGATCCGGTTGCCGTTCACGAAGTGGCGCTCGGGGACGTCCATCCGCTCGGGGCGGCCGGGGAGCGCCTGGTCGGGCGTGGGGAGCCGGGGGGTCCTTCCGAAGGGCGCGTGCACGATGAGCCTCCGGCCCGCGATGTAACGGCGGGGGACCGCCGGGGCAAACCCGGCCCGCGTCCGGACGGGCCGTCGCGCGAGGTAGGTCGATGGGGGACAGGGGGGCGGTGCGTCGCGGCGCGGGCCCGTGGTATTCGAAACGGCGCGATGCGCGCCCTCCGCCTCCTCGCGGCCGCCGTGCTGATCGCCGGCGCCGGCGCGTCCCGCGCGGCCGACGGCGGTGCGCCGCCGTCCGATCCGGCGCCGGGAGCCGCGGCGACGCTGCCGGCCGAGACCGCTCCGGCCGCGGGCGCCCCCGCGGACGTCGCGCCGCCCGCGCGCGACCTCTCGAGCTGCTACCCCTCGGCGCAGGCGGGGCGGGTCGCGTGCTACGAGCGGCCGTCGGTCTTCGGCTTCCTCCTCGACGCCCCCCGCGACATCGGCGGCCTCGCCCGCGACGCGGTCCGCGTCGAGAACCTGCCCTGGACCCTCGGGATCGCCGGCCTCACCGCCGGCCTCATCGTCTACGACCAGCGCCTCGCCGACGGCGCCCACCGGTTCGGCCGCTGGGCCCACATCTCCTCGAACGGCAAGACCGCGACGGTCCCGGGGGTCCCGGTCCCGTATCCGACCGACGTCGGCTCCGGCATCTACTACTTCGGCGACGGCATGCTCCCGGTGGCCATCACCGTCGGCATGCTCGGGTACGGGCTGTGGACGCAGGACACCCGCGTCCTGCGCACGACGAGCCACCTCGCGGAGGGGCTCGTCGGCGTGGCCATCGTCGCGCAGACCATCAAGCACATCAGCGGGCGGCAGAGCCCGAGCCGCTCGACGGAAGACGGTGGCCGCTGGCGCCCCCTCCCGAACCCGCTCGACTACCAGAAGAACGTCCCCGCCTTCGACGCGTTCCCGTCCGGCCACATGGCGACGGCGATGGTGACGGTGACGGTGCTCGCCGAGGACTACCCCGAGGTCTGGCTCATCCGGCCCATCGGCTACGGGATGATGGCGCTCCTCGGGTTCCAGATGATGAACAACGACGTGCACTGGGCGAGCGACTACCCCCTCGCCATCGCCGTCGGGTACGGGCTCGGGAAGCACGCGGTCACCCGGGGGCGGTCGGTGGTGGACGGGCCCGGCGCGCCGGAGGAGGCCTCCCGGCGCAAGGGTGGGACGACCGTCCAGATCCTGCCCATCCCGGTGCAGGGCGGCGGCGGGCTGGCGCTCACCGGCACCTTCTTCTAGCGACCTTCCAGCGACGTGAAGGGGCCCGCGCGGGCGGGCTCCTGCCCGGCTAGTACACCAGCGCGAAGCCACCCGGCGCCGGAAGCACCGCGACCTTCGCGCCGGGCCGGTCGGCGCGGTGGAAGAACCAGGGGACCGCGAACCCGACGAGCCCGCCGACCCCCGCGCCCACCAGGACGTCGGTCCCCCAGTGCGCGTCCCCGGCGACCCGCAGGTATCCGACCGCCGACGCGAGCGTCATCCCGCCTGCCCAGACCCACGGCGCGCTCGGGTAGCCCCGGAGCGTCGAGACCGTCCCCGCCGCGGCCGCGATCGCGAAGGCGCTCGAGGTGTGGCCGGAGAAGAAGCTCTTCGCCGCGGCGCCGCTCGCCTCGAGGCCGGCCGAGGGGCGCCGCCGGGCGGTCACGTCCTTCGTGACCTCGTTGGCGAAGGCGGTGAGCGAGACCGCCTCGGCGATGACGAGGGTGTCCTCCCAGAACGCGCGGGGCTCTCCGCCCTGCCGGGAGGAGAACCACGAGTTCGCGAGCGCGGCCACCGGGAGGACGCCCACCGCGAGGACGTCGGAGGCGGTCCGGGCAGACGTGGGGTTGCTCCAGGCGAGCTGCTCCCGCGTCCAGGTGTCGAAGGGCCCGGCGTCGCACCACTTGCACTTCGTCGGCGCGGCCCAGGGAAGCGCGAAGACGAGCGCTCCGGCGGCGGCGGCGGCGGTGACCGGGATGTCCCAGCTCGGGTCGACGCGCAGCGGCTGCACCTCGGCGTGAGCGACGGTCGAGGAGAGGAGGAGCACCGCGACGACGGCGCCGCGGAGGAGGGCGGGGCGGGAGCTCATGCGGGGCCGCATCAAAGCACGCCCCGCCCTGGGCGTCTCCCCCCGGAGCCGCGACGCGGCGGTGCGCCGGCCCGCCTGCTATCTTCGACGGGGTGAAGGCGTACCTCATCGTGAACCCGCACAGCGCGGCGGGCCGGACCGGGAGGCACTTCGACCGGATCGCCCGCGCGGTCCGGGGGTCGCTCGGCGACTTCGAGTGCGCCTTCACCCGCGCACCCGGCGACGGCGCGCGCCTCGCCGGCGACGCGGTCCGGGCCGGGGGCGGCCTCGTCGTCGCCGTGGGCGGCGACGGCACCGCGAGCGAGGTGATCGACGGCCTCGCGGCGGCGCGGCCCCGCGACCCCCCCCTCCCCAGCCCCGCTCCGCGGGGCGATGGAGGTCCGGGGACGCGCAATCCCCTCTTCGGCTTCATCCCCCGCGGGACCGGGAGCGACCTGCGCCGGACGCTGGGGATGCCGGAGGACCTCGAGGGCGCCGTGCGCTGCCTCGCCGGGCGCGGCGAGGTGGTGTGCGACCTCGGCCGGCTCGAGTTCGTGGACCACGCGGGCCGCCCGAGCGTGCGTCACTTCGCGAACGTGGCCGGGTTCGGGATCGCGGGCGTCGTCTCCGGCGAGGTGAACCGCGGGTTCAAGCTCGGCGGCGGGCGGCTCTCCTTCATGCTCGCCTCGGCCAAGGCGCTCCTCCGCTGGTCCGACCAGCCGGTCCGGTGGCGCGCCGACGGCGGCCCCTGGACCGAGGAGACCATCACGTCCCTCTCGGTGTGCAACGGGCGGTTCTTCGGCGGCGGGATGCAGGTCGCGCCCTCCGCCCGGGTCGACGACGGCCTCTTCGACGTCGTGGTCTGGTCCGGGCTCGGCCTCGCGGACTTCGTGACGAAGAAGCGGAAGCTGTATGACGGCACCCACGTCGAGCTCCCGAACACGCGCGTGCTCCGGGCGCGCAGCGTGGAGGCGGAGCCGGTCGGGGACGCGCGCCTGCTCCTCGACGTCGACGGGGAGCAGCCCGGGACCCTCCCCGCGCGGTTCACGATCCTCCCGGGTGCGCTGCGCGTCCGGGTAGGTGAACGTGCTTAGCATCTGCGCCATGACGTCCGTCCTCCCCCTCCTCCTCCTCGCCGCGGCCGGCGCACCCGCCGGGAAGGCGATGACCCGGCCCGCGCAGACGACGGTCGTGCGCGCCGAGGGCGCCGGCCCGGATCGGCCCGCGGCGCGCCTCGTCACCGCCGACGACGTGGCGCGGCTCTGCGGCGCCCTCGAGCCCTCGGAGCGGCTCCGCGCGAAGGGCGACCCGGTCGTCCGCGGCGAGGCCGAGGCGCGGCAGGACTCCGAGCGCGACGCCGCGGTGATCCGGCGGTACGAGGTGGTCGTCCCCGCGTCCGGGCTCGCCTTCGCCCCGTACGACGGCCCCGAGCGGCGCCTCGCCCTGGTGGAGCCGGTGCAGCTCCCGTTCGCCGACGGCACCGCCCGGGTGTGGCCCACCGAGGAGCGCTCCCTCGCGGTGGAGGTGGACGCGGCGGGGGCGCGCCGGATCATCGACGCGCAGCGCGCTGGACGGCTCGCGCTCGGCCTCGTGTTCGACCTGCCCGACGACGTGATCTGCGGGAAGGGGGCGCGCGGGAAGAAGTTCACCATCCCGGCGGAGCCGGTCTCCTGGCGCTGGATGGAGGGCGAGACGGTCCTCGCCCGCGGCGGCGCCGCGGTGGACCGGCCCCTGCTCACCGCGGCGCAGGGCGCGCGGCCGCGGGTGGACGTGGGCGAGCCCATCTTCGGCCCGCCCGAGGCGAAGAAGGCCGTCCTCGCCCGCGCCGTCGATCTCGAGGCCTGCTACGCGGAGGCGCTGCGGCGCGATCCCGGCCTCGACGGGGTGCTCGTGGCCGACCTGGGCGGGCAGCGGCCCGCCATCTCGGCGGACTCGGTCGGGGACACGGAGCTCGCGCTCTGCGTCCAGAGGGTGCTCGCGCCCCTCGCCCCGGCGCAGGGCCGCGTCTCGGTCCCGCTCCGGTTCGAGCTCGAGCCGCCGGGGACCGTGCGCCCCGCCGCCCGCGAGTGACCGGGCCGGTCGCGCGCGCCTACCTCTGAGGTGGGGACCTGGACCTGGACCGGTTGCGGCGGGCCGCCTCAGCCGCAGCGCCAGTAGGCGGTCGCGACGAGGGTCCGCCGCTCCTTCGGCTCCGCGCGCTTGCGGAGGTCCGCGATGGCGCGGTCCTTCTCGGCGTACCGCGGCGCCTCGGTGGCCCGCAGGTCGTCGAGCTTGCGCCGGTACTCGCGCTCGGCGCGCTCGAGGAGCGCGCGGCGGTCGCGCAGGGGGAGGGCGGACTCGTCGTTCAGCGCGCCGCGGGCCCGTCCCCACGCGACCCGCGCCTCCTCGACCGCCTTGCGCGGCGCCGCGAGGGCGTCCTCCACCGACCGGTCCCACCGCTCGCGGGACGCGTCGAAGGTGGCCTGGCTCCGCTCCTGCACCGCCCCGAGGAGCCGCGCGTGGAGGGCCTGGAGCGCCTCCTCCTGCGCCTCGCCGATGGAGATGGTCGCGCCGCGCGGTCCTGCCCGGACCTCGTTGGCGGGGAGCGCCGCGAACTGCTCCGCGTCCTCCTGCGGCAGGGCGCGGAACCTCTCGCCGTCGAACCAGAGGACGAGGTGGACGACCTTCTCGTCGGAGACGAGGGCGTCGAAGGCGAACTTGTAGGCGAACCACCAGCCCTCGCGTCCGGCCAGGGCGCCGAGCGGAGGCGGGGAGGTTGCGGGCGGGGACGTCGAGGAACGCCACCGCGTCCTGGGGGCGCGCCCGGACCTTCTCCGCGGCGGCCTTCACGAGCTTCGCGCGCTTCGTCCGACCGCGGGCGCCCGGCTCCGCCGCGCGGGCCGTCTCGGCGACCTCGAGCGCGGCCGGCGTCCCCTCGAACACCGCCTCGACGAGGGCGTCCTCGTCGGCCTCGCGGCGCGCCACCGCGTCCTTCGCGTCCTGCTCGGCGAGCCGCAGCTTCGAGCGGACCTCGCCGTCGAACCGCTCGAACAGGAGCGTCCGGGCGGCGGCGAGGCGGGCGGTGATGCGCCCGTCGAGGTCCGCCTGCGAGCTTCGCGAACGCCTGGTCGATCTCCGTCGCCGGAGCGGCAGGACTGGTAGATGTCGAGGACCCGCTTCTCGAAGTCGATGCCGCTCCCGAGCGCGCCCAGGATCTCGTCGGAGGAGCCGAAGACCCCGTCGAAGAGCGCGAGCTTCTGCGCGAGCAGGTCGTAGAGCCGGGCGTCGGCGGCGTTCTGGCGGTTGAGGAAGTTGAGGACGAGGACGTCGCGCTGCTGGCCGTAGCGGTGGCACCGGCCGATCCGCTGCTCGACGCGCTGCGGGTTCCAGGGCAGGTCGAAGTTCACGACGAGGTTGCAGAACTGGAGGTTCAGCCCCTCCGCCCCCGCCTCGGTCATGAGCAGGATCTGGGTGCGGTTCCGGAACTCGTCGACGAGCGCCTGGCGCTTGTCGGTCCCGGACACGTCGCCGGAGAGGCAGGTGACCGAGTAGCCCTTCGACTCGAGGAGGCTGCGCGAGGTAGTCCTGCGTGCGGCGGAACTCGGTGAAGACGACCGCCTTCTCCGGCCAGCCGCAGGCCTTCGCGACGGTGAAGGCCGCGGTCGAGGCCGCGCACGAGGGCGTCCCCCTTGGCGTTCACCTTGATCGTCGCGGGCGAGCCGGGCGCAGGCGCGCAGCTCGGCGAGCTCCGACGCGCATCGCGCGCGGCGGCGGCGCCGGCCCGCGGCCGCGGCGGCGGCGCCGTCGTCGAACAGCTCCTCCGCCTCCTCGGCGAAGCCGGCGAGGTCGAGGGCGAGGTCGGCCTGCGGCGGCGCACTCGACGCCCGCGAGCTTCTGCTCGAGCGCGTCGGCGAGCCGCTCGAGCGTCGCGGCGAGCGCGAAGGAGGAGGAGGCGAGGATCTTCCGGTAGACGAGGACGAAGCAGCGCGCGCCGCGCCGGCGGGATGGCGAGGGCGTCCTCGCGCCGCAGGTAGTCGGAGACGCGGTCGTAGAGCGCCTGCTCCTCCGCGCGTCGGCGCGAAGTCCTCCACCATCGAGCGGCGCGCCGTGAACTTCACGTACTCCTTCACCTGCCGGCGCAGGGTCCGGACCACCACCGGCGCGAGGCGCGCCTTGAGGTCGGCCGCCTTGTCCTCGGTCGAGCTCGCCCGAGGCGTACTGGAGCCGGAAGGCCTCCTCGTTCCCGAGCAGCGCGTCGTCGATGAAGGCGGCGAGCCCGAGCAGCTCCATGAGGTCGTTCTGGAGCGGCGTCGCGGTGAGGAGCAGCTTCGGGCAGCGCGCGGAGCGCCTTGCGCAGCGCCTGCCCGGTCCGGTGGTCCCGCCGGTAGGCGTTCCGGAGCCGGTGGGCCTCGTCGATGACCGCGACGTCCCAGGGGACCCGCTCCACCTCGGCGGCGCGCATCGCGGCGAAGGGGTGCGAGGCGATGACGATCCCGCCGGTGTCGAAGGGGTTCGTCTTGAGCCCGTTCCGCTCGGCGGCGCGGACCGAGTCGCCGTCGACCACGTCGCGACTCGAGCCCGAACTTGCTGGAGAGCTCGTCGCGCCACTGGGCGCGGAGCGAGGCGGGGACGAGGATGATCGCGCGCCCCTTCCCGTCGGCGGCGAGCTGCGCGAGGACGAGCCCCGCCTCGACGGTCTTCCCGAGCCCGACCTCGTCGGCGAGGACCGCGCCCCCGGTCGGCGAGCGGCCGCGAGGGCGAAGGCGGCCGCCTCGATCTGGTGGGGGTTCAGGTCGACGGCGGAGTGGGCGAGGGCGGGCGCGAGGCCGGACGCGCCGGCGCCTCCGCGGGCGGTGAGCGCCTCCGCGGCGATCCGCTGGTGGAACCCGGTGAGCCGCGGGCGATCCGCCCGCGCACGTGGCACGACCTGCGACACCCCGCCCATCCCGCCGCCTCCCCACGCCCACCGGGGGCGCCTGCGCGCCCGTCTGCCAGGCCCGAATTCGCCCGGCATCCCTCGATACCGCCACAGACTCTACCAGCAACTCGATCCCAGGTGCACTCCCGGGGTAATTTGGACTCCTCGGGAGGCATTCGCCCCCCGGCGAGCGCCGCGCCACGGCCGGAGGTGACGTTGAAGTTCACGTGCGAGCAGTGCGGGAAACGGTTCGCGAGCGTGGACAGTCCCGCGCCGGGACGCGTGTACCGCATCAAGTGCAAGTGCGGGAACGTCATCCACATCACGGCGCCGCACGCCGATCCCGACGCGGGGACGCGGACCGGCACCCTGCCGCCGCTCGACCGTCCCCGCATCACCGGCGCGACCACCTCCGGCACCGCGATCCCGCCGCCGGCGCGCAGCGCGATCTCCGCGGGGGACGCCACCTCCCGAGTGCACGCCACGAACGCCCCGGCGCGCGTCTCCGATCCCGCGGTCCCCCGGCGCACCGAGCCCGCCGTCCGCACGACGTCCGCGCAGCCCGTCACGCCGCACCGGGCGGAGCCGGTGACGCCGGCCGGGACCGCGCGCCCCGGCGCCTCGCTCACCGCGGCGGCGCGCGCCCTCACCGGCCTCACGCCGGCCGCCCGGGCGAACGCGGCGACCCCTGCGAAGACGCCGCCCCCCGCGACCCGCACGCCGACCGGAGTCACCGGCGGCCCCCTCGCGGACGGACACCGGCCTGCACCCGCTCTCGACCCCGGTCGAGCTCCTCGATCCGCAGCTGCCGCCGACCCCCGAGGTGACCCCGGTTCCGGCGCGGGTCCGCGGCGGCGCCTCGACGCCGGCGGCGGGTGGCTACGATCCGTTCGCCGCCTTCGCCGCCGAGGCGGCGCGGGCGACCCGCACGGGCACCTCCACGAAGGTGCCGGTGGCCACCCCTCCGGCGCCGCCCGCGCCGGCCTCCGCTGCCGCGCCCGTCCCCCGGACCCCGTCGCGGCAGGTTCCGGCCGCCGCGCCGCCCGCCCCGGACCCGTTCGCCGCCGCCGCCGCCCACGCCGCGCGCGTCTCGCTCTTCGACGACATCGCGCCCATCGTGACACCGCGCCCGTCCGCGCCGGCCGTCCCGGTGGTCTCGGTCCCGACGGCGCCCCCGGTGCCCGTCGCCGCCCCTCCGGGCGGAACGACGGGCCACGAAGACGAGACCGCGATCGATCTGTCGGTCTCCGAGCAGTACGAGCTCCCGAAGCCCAAGGGCAAGAAGAAGGGCGGCTCGACGACGCGGAGCCCGCTCGTCTTCGCGATCGCCGGCGCCGCCGCCGCGGTGGTCGTGCTGGGCGGCGCGGGCGCCTGGTTCCTCACGTCGCGGCCCGCGCCCGAGCCCCCGGCCGTCGCCGCCCGTCCTGCCGCTCCGCCCATCGCCGCACCGGCTCCGGCGGCCCCCCCGCCTGTCCAGGCGGCTGCGCCGGCTCCTGCGGAGCCCGCAGCGCCCGCCGCCCCGGCGCCCGTCGCGCCGGCTCCCGTCGCGGCCACGCCTCCTCCGCCGGAGCCCGCCGCGCCTCCGCCGGAGCCGCCGAAGCCCGCCGTCGCGGTGGCGCCGCCGTCGCCCGCGAAGCCCACGAAGCCGGCGAAGGCGGAGCCCGCGGCGAAGCAGTCCTCGCGGGACAGGAAGGCCGCCGCGGCCGCTGCCGCCGCCGCCGCGAGGGAGGCCGCCGCCCAGGAGTCCGCCGCGAAGCAGGTAGCCGCGAGGGAAGCGGCCGCGCGCGAGGCGGCCGCGAAGCAGGCCGGGGCGCGAGACGCCGCCGCGAGGGAGGCCGCCGCGAGGGAGTCCGCGGCGAGGGAGTCCGCGGCGAGGGACGCCGCCGCCCGGGAGGCCGCCGCGAAGCAGGCCGGGGCGCGAGAGGCCGCGGCGAGGGACGCCGCCGCCCGGGACGCCGCCGCCAAGGCGGCCGCAGCGCGCGAGGCCGCAGCGCGCGAGGCTGCGGCGAAGGAGGCGGCTGCCGCGAAGCAGGTCCACGCCGCACCGCCGGCGAAGCCGACGAAGGGGCTCGACCCATCGGTGATGCAGTCGGTCATCACGAAGAGCCGCCCCGACTTCGACTCCTGCGTCCAGAAGGCGCTGCAGGACCCCGTCACCGCGTCGTTCGCCGGGCGGAAGGCGGCGCTGCTGCTGCTCGTCGCGCCGAACGGGAAGGCGGAGGCCGCCCTCGAGGACGGAGACCTCGACGCCTCGCCCTTCGGCGCGTGCCTGCGCCGCGCCGCGGCCCGGATGTCGTTCCCGCAGTTCACGGGCGACGACGTCGGCGCCCGGATCGTCCTCGTCCTGGGCCGCGCCGGCTGAGTGAGCTAGGAGCCTGTCCCCGTATTCGACGCGACCTGGTCCTGGAGCTGGACCTGGACGTGGTCCTGGACCTCGTCTTCGACCTCGACCTCGACCGGTACCCAGGCTGTCCATGGGACAAGCCCCTCATCTGCCAGAGTCCTCGTCGAGCGACCAGGACCAGGACCAAGTCCAGGTCCAAGTCCAAGTCCAAGTCCAACCCGGTTACGGGGACAGGCTCCTAGCGCGCAAACACCTCGTCGGCGGGGGTGGTCCGGATCGCGCCCGGCCGGATCCCGAGCTTCGTCGCTCCGATCCGGCGGTCCTCGTCGAGGAGCGCCGCCGGCTGGTCCACGTCGTACGAGACCGCGGACGGCGCGTCCGAGAGGAGCGCGTCGGCGAGGGCGCGGGCGTCCCTCGTGACCGCCACGATGGACAGGTCGTCCGGCGAGAGGTGCCGGCGCACCGCGGCGTTCACCTCCTCCCGCGTGAGCGTGACGAGCCGATCCCGGACGTAGGACGCGTAGTCGGGCGTGCCGTACCATCGCGCGTCGAGCGCGGCGCCGACCTGATCGTCCTGCCGCGCCGCGAGCATGAGCACGTTCTTCGCGAGGTAGTCGCGCGCCTGGCGGAACTGCGCGTCATCGAGCCCGTCCTCGACCAGCCGGCGCAGCTCCCAGAGCGCGATCCGCAGGGCCATGGGCGCGTTCCTCGGCGTCACCGGCCGGATCCAGAGCTCGAAGAGCTGCGCGCGCCGGGCGACGTTCGGGTCGGGGACGAGCTCGAACATCCCCCGAGGAAAGGCCTCGAGGTAGGCGTAGGCGCCGTAGGAGAGGCCGCGGACCTCGCGGATGCGCTGGTACAGGTGGGAGGTCGACGAGCGGTGCTCGCCGAGCCAGGTCCGCGCGACGAGGAGCGGGACGAAGTCGGGATCGCCGCGGAGCACGTCGAGCGGGTGACCGAGGGAGAGCGCGGTGCCGCGCGTGTCCTTCTCGACGATCTCGACCTCGAGCCCCTTCGGCCGGCGCCCCCTCACCTCGGTCCGCGGCGGCGGCGCGCCCAGGGGCAGGGCGGCGAGGGCGCGTCGCACCGCGGGGAGGAGCCCCGGCGGCACGTCCCCGCCGACGCCCACCACGACGTCTGCCCGCGCGTAGCGCTCGCGCACGAAGGCGCGGACGTCCTCGAGGCTGGTCGCGTCGATCCCCGCCACCGTGCCCTGGGGCGGGTGGCCGTACGCGGTCCCCGCGTACACGTTGGCCTGCAGCCGCTCCTTCGCGAGCTCCTCGTCGTTCGACTCGCGCAGGTCCTGGACGAGCGCGGCGCGGTGCGCGTCCTTCACGCGCCGGAAGTCCTCCTCCCGGAACCCGGGGTCGGTGAGCTGCGGCAGCGCCACCTCGACGAACCGCTCCCAGCCCTCGCGGGGGAAGGTCCCGGTGAGCGTGACCAGCTCCTTGTCCACCTGCGCGTCGAAGGAGGCCGAGAGCGGGTGCAGCGCCGCCCGGATCTCCTCGATGCGCATCCGCCGGGAGCCGCCGCCCGCGAGGAGGTCGGCGGCGATGGCCGCGAGCCCCTCCTTGCCGGCGGGATCGCGGGCGCTCCCCGCCTGGAAGAGGAGCTTCAGCGTGACCACCGGGAGCGGCGTCGCGACCTGCACCACCGGGACGTCGGGACCCTCGGCGGCGGCGGGGGCGAGCCCGTCCAGGGGTGGGGCGACCTCGATCCCCGCAGGCAGCGGGTCGTGCGAGAGCGTCGTCACGACCAGCCCGGCGTCGGTCGCGAAGGTCCGGGCGGCGCGCTGGACGTCGGCGGGCGTCACCTCCGCGAGCGTCCGGTACGCCCGGTTCGCCGTCGCGAAGGACCGCTCGAAGACCGAGTAGCGCGCGACCACCTCGGCGATCGCCTCCGTCGAGTCGAGGGAGCGGACGAAGGTGCTCCGCGTCGCGGCGATCTCGTCGGCGAGGAGCCCCGGGTCGGGCGGCGCGGCGCGCGCGCGGGCGAGGACCCGCAGCAGGTCGTCGCGCACGCGGAGGGCGTCCTCGGCCCGCCGCAGCCGCGCCGAGACCGTGAAGAGCCCGGGGTCCACCGTCGGGGACGAGTCCACCGAGAGCTGATCCACCACCTGCTCGTCGACGACGAGCTGGCGGTAGACGTCGGAGGTCTCCCCGAACCCCAGCGAGAGGAGGAGGCGCGCCGCGGCCCACTCCCGGGACGTGGGGGAGAACGCGGGGGCGCGGATCGCGATCGTCACCCACGGCAGGGCCGGCGTGGCCCACGGGACGTGGGCGTAGGCCGGGCCGGCGGGCGGCGGCTCGCGCGGGATCTCCACGTGCGGCGCGCCGCGGCGCCAGCCCCCGAAGGCCTTCTCGACGAGGGGGAGCACGCGGTCCGCCATCACGTCGCCCGCGATCACGATCGTCGCGAGCTCGGGCCGGTACCACCGCGCGCGGAACAGCCGGGCGTACTCGTGCTGGTTCGGCATGTCCTCGATGTCGGCGAGGAAGCCCATCGTCGTGTGGCGGTACGGGTGGACCCGGAACGCCGCCGCGCGCTGGGCCTCGTCGAGCTTCTCCGACGGGTTCGAGGCGTTCTTGTCGTACTCGCCGAGGACGGCGCGGGTCTCGGTCCTGAACGCGTCGGCGCCGACGTCGAGGTTCAGGAACCGGTCCGCCTCGAGCTCGAGCATCCGCGGCAGGTCCTCGCGCGCGATCGTCACGTGGTAGACGGTCCGGTCCGTCTCCGTGTACGCGTTCTGCTGCGCGCCCATCCGCGTGAGGATCTCCTGGTACCGCTCCGCCGGGTACGCGCGGGTCCCGCGGAACATGAGGTGCTCGAAGAGGTGGGCGAATCCCGACCGGCCCGCCTCGATCTCGTTCCGGGACCCGGTCTGGATCGAGATCTGGAGCGACACGAGCCCGGGGATGCCCGTCGGCACCACGACCACCCGGAGCCCGTTCGCGAGGGTCCGCTCCGCCGCGCGGTACGGGAGGACGTCTGCGGCCGCGCGCCGCGCGGTCGCGCCCGCGGCCGGCGCGGGAGCCGCAGCGAGGACGAGCGACAGGGCGGTGGCGAGCGCGAGCATGGTGGCGCGACCTCACCACGCGTCCCGGTCGAGCGCAACCGCGCCCGCGCCCCCAACGCCCGAACCCTGGCGGGTACCGGGCGGACGGCCGGGCGTCGCGCCGCACGTCCCCCCTTGGGGCGGGACGCGCGCGCGGGCCGTACAGGTCGGGCGCGGAGAGCGTTCGTTTGCTAGCTTGTCACGGCGCCGTCACCAGCCGTGAACGCCCTCGCCCACGGAGCGTCCGCATGTACCATCAGAACTACAATCCCTTCGGCAACGCGCTGCTGTCGACGATCGTCGCCGCCATCCCGATCCTCGTCCTGCTCTACCTCATCGCGCTCCACCCGCACCGGGACAAGGAAGGGATCCGGCACCTCGGCATCCCCGCGCCGCAGGCCGCCTTCGGCGGCGTGATCGCCGCGTTCCTGGTGTCGTGTCTCGCCTTCGGGATGCCGCTCGGCTCGGCGGTCTCCGCCTTCGGCCTCGGGGTCTTCTCCGGCTTCCTCGGGATCATCTGGATCGTCCTCGCGGCGATGTTCCTCTACACGATGACCGTCATCACCGGTCAGTTCGAGATCGTGAAGGAGTCGATCATCCACATCTCGTTCGACCGGCGGCTGCAGGTGCTCCTCATCGCGTTCTCGTTCGGCGCGATCATCGAGGGCACCTCCGGCTTCGGGACGCCGGTCGCCATCGCCGGCGCCGTCATGGTCGGCCTCGGGTTCAAGCCGTTCCAGTCGGCCGTGCTGAACCTCCTCGCGAACACGGCGCCCGTCGCCTGGGGCGCCATCGGCACGCCCATCGTCACCCTCGCGGCGGTGAGCGGCCTCGACCAGGTGACCCTGTCGGCGATGGCCGGGCACCAGCTGCCCTTTGTGTCCATCCTCGTTCCGTTCTGGCTCGTCGCGACCTTCGTGAAGATGGAGGGCGGGACCTGGAAGGAGGCGTTCGAGGTCTGGCCGGCGGCGATCGTCTCCGGCGGCTCCTTCGCCATCACCCAGTTCTGGGCCTCCGGGACCCAGTCGTTCCACCTCATGACGGACGTCGTCGCCGGCGTGGTCTCGGTGATCATCACGGCGGCGTTCCTGCGCTTCGTGTGGCACCCGAGGACCCGGTTCCTCCTCCGCTCCGAGCGCGAGGCCGCGGGCACGACCGGCCAGGGCCACACGGTGGCGGCCACCGCGCAGGGCGGCTGGAAGTACCCCTACACCGTCGGCCAGACCATCTACGCCTGGCTCCCCTGGGCGATCCTCATCGGCGCCTGCGCGCTCTGGGGCGCGCCGTCCTACAAGAAGTTCCTGAACGAGCTCTTCGCCTCGGTGAAGCTCGGCGGCGAGTTCTTCGGCGCGAAGTACGGCGGGACGCTCTCGCTGCCGTACTGGGACATGCCTTCGCTCCACCAGCTGGTGCAGCGCATGCCGCCGGTCGCGCCGCCGAACGCCAAGCCCGAGGCGGCCCGCTTCACCATCAACTACCTGTCCGCGGCGGGCACCGGCGTGTTCGTCGCGGCGCTCCTCAGCGGCCTCGTCCTCCGGATGTCAGCGGCGCAGTGGGGCGAGGCGATCTCGCGCACGCTCCACCGCATGAAGACCCCGGTCCTCGTCATCGGCCAGGTCCTCGGCCTCGGGTTCCTCACCCGCTACGCCGGCACGGACGCGGTCCTCGGCCTCGCCTTCACCCGCGCCGGCCCGGCCTACCCGTTCTTCGCCGCGTACCTCGGCTGGCTGGGCGTGTTCCTCACCGGCTCCGACACCGCGTCGAACGCGCTCTTCGGGAGCCTGCAGCGGATCACGGCGCAGCAGCTCAAGCTGAACGAGATCCTCATCGTGGCGACCAACTCCACCGGCGGCGTCATGGGGAAGATGATCGACGCGCAGTCGATCATGGTCGCCTGCGCGGCGTGCTACGACGATCCGAAGGAGCGCGTCCACGCCCTCGGGCCGATCTTCCGCACGGTCTGGTGGCACTCCATCGCCGGCGCGGCGGTGATCGGGCTCATCGCGCTCTTGCAGGCGTACGTGTTCCCCGGGTCGATCCCGGTCCCGCCGATGAAGTGACGCCGGGGGAACCTGGACCTGGACGTCGTCCTGGTCCTCGACTTCGACCTCGACCGGGTCGAGGTCGAGGACCAGGTCCAGGTCCAGGACCAAGTCCACGACCAGGTCGGTCCGGCGTCCCTACACCAGATTGTGAAACACCCGCTGGACGTCCTCGTCCTGCTCGAGCGCGTCCACCAGCTCGAGGACCTCCTTGGCCTGGTCCTCGGGGAGCTGCACCGGCGTCTGGGCGACGTACTCGGACTCCGCCGAGACGACCGGCAGCTTCCGCTCCTCGAGGGCCGCCTGCATCTGGCCGAAGCTCTCGAAGGCGCAGCGGATGACGAGCTGCTTCTCGCCCTTCTCGCCGGTCCCCTCGCCCATCTCCTCGAGCCCGTGGTCGATGAGGTCGAGCTCCAGGGCGTCCTGGTCGATCCCCTCCGGGGAGAGGCGGAAGACCCCCATCTTCTTGAACTGGAAGGCGACGCTGCCCGACGTCCCCATGTTCCCGCCGTTCTCCTTGAAGGCGGAGCGGACGTTCGCCACGGTGCGCGTGCCGTTGTCGGTCGCGGTCTCGACCATCACGGCGACCCCGTGCGGGGCGTACCCCTCGTAGATCACGACCTCGTAGGCCTTGTGCTCCTGGCCGCTCGCCCGCTTGATGGCGGCCTCGACCTTGTCCTTCGGCATGTTGGCGCCGCGGGCGTTCTGGAGGGCGCGCCGGAGCGCGGCGTTCATGTCCGGGCTCGCGCCGCCCGACTTCACCGCGATCGCGATGTCCTTGGAGATCCGGGTGAAGACCTTCGCCATCCGGTTCCACCGGGCGAACATGGTGGCCTTGCGGGTCTCGAAGATGCGTCCCATGGGATCCCTCTCCCTCTCGCTCGGGGGTGAGGCTGCGACCCCCACGGCCGGCGCCCGCATCGCTTCGCGATGCGGAGGCCCGCTCGCTCCGGGGCGGCCTCATCCGGCTGCCCCTGCGCTCGCCTGCTGCGGCGGGGGGTTATCGCACCGTTCCGACGGAATCTCTAGAGCGACTTCTGGCACTTGGCCAGGTGCCCGGTTGCGCGGGGGCGGCGCTCTGTTCCAGACTCGTCCCGGACGGGGCGGCCGGGCCGGGAGTCCCAGGGGAGTCGGCATGGCTGGATCCGGGATCCGTGCGGCGCTCGTGCCGATCGCGATCGTCGCGGCGCTCGCGGTCGGCCTCGGGGCGCGCGCGGTCCGCGGGTCCGACCGCGCCGGCACCGTCAGCTTCGACATCCGGGTCGCGGCGCCGCCCGGCGCGAAGGACGTGAAGCTCTGGTTCCCTATCCGACCTCCGACCTCGACCAGGCCATCTCCGACCTGAGGTTCGACGGCGACTACGACGGCTTCACGATGGCGCGGGAGCCGCAGAGCGGCGCGCTGTACCTCTACACGCACTGGGCGAAGGAGCAGCCGGAGCGGCGGCTGCGGGTCACGTTCCGGGCCCGGTCGAAGGAGCGCCGGGTCCCGCAGCTCCTCGAGGCGGGCGAGCCGTTTCCGCAGGAGGTCCGCCGGTACCTGGAGTCGAGCTTCTGGCTGCCGTCGGACGACCCGAAGGTGAAGGCGCTCGCGACCTCCATCGTCGCGGGGAAGACCTCCGTGCTCGCGAAGGCGCGCGCGATCTACGACTGGGTCGTGGACAACACGAAGCGCGATCCGCGGGTGGCGGGCTGCGGGACCGGCGAGGTCGACCGGGCGCTCGCGGCGCGATCCGGCAAGTGCGCGGACATCGGCTCGGTGTACGTCGCGCTGGCGCGCGCCGCCGGCGTCCCCGCGCGGGAGATCTTCGGGCTCCGGCTCGGCCGCCCCGGGGAGCTCGACATCACCGACGGCCACCACTGCTGGGCGGAGTTCTACCTCCCCGGCACGGGGTGGGTTCCGGTCGATCCCGCCGACGTCCTCAAGGTGATGTTCGAGAAGAAGCTGCCGCTCGCGCAGGTCGCGCGGGAGCGCGAGTACTTCTTCGGCGGGGTGGACGAGTTCCGGATCGTCCTCCAGCGCGGCGGCCGAGGGCTCACCTTCGCCGAGGGGAACGCCGCCAAGGTGAACTACTTCATGTACCCCTACGCCGAGGTGGACGGCAGCCCGCTCGACTACTGCCGCCCCACGAGCTTCGCGTACACGATCCGCTTCGAGGAAGGGTGACCGATGCCCCGGGGGCAAGGGCGCCACTGGCGCGTCGGGCTCGCGCTCCAGCTCGACGCCGTCGTCGCCCTCGTGGTCCTCGCGATGGGGGGCGGGCTCGGCGCGTTCTTCGTGGACGCCCAGACCCGCGAGATGGAGGCGGCCCTCGCCGCGCGGGTCCGCGTGCTCGGCGGCTATCTCGCCACGGTGTCCGAGGGGCCGTGGGCGCGGGCCGACACGTCGGAGCTCGACCGGCTCATCTACGGCACCGTCCTCGACCCGGAGATCGCCTACGTCGTCCTGAAGACGCCGCAGGGCGAGGTCCGCGCCGCACGCTGGACCGAGGGGACGCGCGGCGCGGTCTCGGAGTACGAGTTCCCCATCCACGACCGGCCCGCCGAGCCGGGCGCGGCGAGCCCTTCGGTCCGGCCCACGACCCCGACGCGCCGGCGGTCGGGGCGGTCTCGCTGGGGGTCGACCTCGCGCCGCTCGCGGCGCAGCGGCGCGATCTCGTCTGGCGGACCGTGGCCGCGCTGCTCCTCGCGGCGGGGGTCGCGGCGACGCTCGGCCACGTGGTCGCGGCGGTGCTGGTGCGGGGGGCGGTGGCCCGGCTGCTCGCGGGGATCCGCGCCGTCGCGGCCGGGAACCTCTCCCACCGCATGCGGCTCGACGTGCGGACGGCGGAGGTGGCGGAGGTCGGCGACGCCTTCGACGAGATGGCGGAGCGGCTCTCGGAGACCCTCGTCACCCAGGCCGGCCTGGAGGAGACCGTCGCGGCCCGCACGGACGAGCTGACCCGGGCGCTCGAGCGGGGGCTCCGGGCGCAGGAGGCGCTCGCCGAGCGGGAGGAGCACGTCCGCCTGCTCCTCGACTCCACCGCGGAGGCGATTACGGCGTCGACCTCGCCGGCCGCTGTACCTTCGCGAACACGGCGTGCGCGCGGCTCCTCGGGTACCGCTCCCACGAGGAGCTCGTGGGGCAGGAGCTGCACGGCCTCATCCACGGCGCGCTGCCGGACGGGACGCCGCTGCCGGAGCGTGACTGCCGGATCGGCCGCGCCGTGCGCGACGGGCGCGAGTACCACGCCGACGACGAGGTCTACTGGCGGAGCGACGGGAAGCCGGTCGCGATCGAGGTGTGGTCCTACCCGGTGCGGCGGGAGGGTCACCTCATCGGCGGGGTCGTCACCTTCCTCGACGTGACCGAGCGCCGGCGCCTCGAGAGCGAGCTCCTCAACATGAGGAAGCTCGAGTCGCTCGGCGTCCTCGCCGGTGGCATCGCCCACGACTTCAACAACATCCTGACCGGCATCCTCGGGAACCTCTCCCTCGCCCGCGAGCAGGTGGAGGCCGGCTCCGAGCTCCGCGAGCTCGTGGACGAGGCGGAGCAGGCGGCGAAGCGGGCCCGGGCGCTGACCCAGCAGCTCCTCACCTTCTCGAAGGGCGGCGCGCCGGTGAAGCAGGTGCTGTCCGTCCGCGCGGTGGTCGAGGAGGCCGCGACGTTCGCGCTGCGCGGGGCGGCGGTCCGCGGCCAGTTCTCGAGCGGCGACGGGCTCTGGGCGGTGGAGGCGGACCCCGGCCAGCTCGCGCAGGTCGTCCAGAACCTGGTGATCAACGCCGTCCAGGCGATGCCCCAGGGCGGCGCCATCGGCGTGACCTGCGACAACGTCGAGCTCGGCGCCAGCTCGGCGGTGCCGCTCGGCGCCGGACGGTACGTGCGGATCTCGGTGCGGGACGAGGGGAGCGGGATCCCGCCCGAGCACCTCCCCCGCATCTTCGATCCGTACTTCACGACGAAGCAGACCGGGAGCGGCCTCGGCCTCGCCACCGTCTACGCGATCGTGCGCAAGCACGGCGGCCACGTGGCCGTGTCGTCGCGCCTCGGCGGCGGCACGACCTTCGACGTGTGGCTCCCGGCGACCGGGCGCGCCGCCGCGGCGGAGGTGGCGCGCGCGGCCCGGTGGCGCAGGGCCGGGGCCGCGTGCTCGTGATGGACGACGAGCCGCTCGTCCGGCACACCGCCGCGGGGATGCTCGCGTCGCTCGGGTACGAGGTGCTCTCGGCGGAGGACGGCGCCAGGGCCGTCGAGATATTCGACGCCGAGCGGCGGGCGGGCCACCCGGTCGCGGTCGTCCTCATGGACCTCACCGTCGCCGGCGGAATGGGCGGGCTCGAGACGCTGAAGCGCCTCCGCGCGATGGACCCCGGGGTCCGGGCGGTGGCGACGAGCGGCTACTCCAACGATCCGATCATGGCGGCCCACCTCGAGCACGGCTTCGCCGGCGTGCTCCCGAAGCCCTACACGCTCGAGGACCTCGCGCGGACGATGGCCGCGGTGGCGCCCGCCGCCGGCCGTGCGCGCCCCTCTCCCCTCTCCCCCACCGGGGGAGAGGGCCAGGGAGAGGGGGCTGCCGGTCCCAGCGGAGCGGGCACGAGCACCTGACGCGGCGGTATCCTCTGCTTCAGGGATGTCCACCCGTTCGTCCTGAGCGTAGCGAGGCCGTAGGCCGAGCGGAGTCGAAGGACGAGAACGTGGGTCTGGAGGTGCGCCGTGCTGCGAGGCTTCACGCCGCCGTTCACGCCGGGAGGGACCGCCTCCCTGGTCCCCCCGCCCCCCTGGCACTACGCCGGGTGGCTCCTCAGCGTCGCATTCGAGTGCGATCCCGCCCGCGCCGCCGCGTTCGTCCCGGCCGAGGTCGGCGCCGCGACGGGCCGTGGCACGGTCCACTTCGCCGACTGGCAGGCGACGACCGACGGGACCGAGCTCCTCGATCCCATCCAGGCCCAGTACCGCGAGACAATCGTCCTGCTCGACCTGACCCGGCCGGACGGAAGCGTCGCGAACTTCTGCCCGCTCATCTACGTCGACCAGGACGTGTCGCTCCTGCGCGGGCTGCTGCAGGGGTGGCCGAAGAAGCTCGGGTCCACCTGGCTCACCCGCTCGCTCCCCCTCGACCACCCCGCGGCGGCGCCGCTCCGGGCCGGGACGCGCCTCGGGGCCACGCTCGCGGTGAAGGACCGGCGGCTCGTGGAGGCGCGCCTCGCGCTGACGGGCCGCCCGGGCCGGCCGCTCGGCTTCGCCGCGCGCCCGACCTGGGGGACCGTCGGCTGGGCCGACCTGACCGCCCCCGACCGTCCGCCCGAGCTCCGCTTCGTCCGCCCCACCGTGTCCAGCCGGGTGGAGGGCGGGTGGCACGAGGCGACCGCGGAGCTCGACTTCCTCCACGCGCCGCGGGAGGAGCTCGCGGACCTCGGGCTGCGGCGTGCGGTGGACGCGAGCGCGGGCTGGCTCGGGATGACGGTGACCGGGGCGGCGGCGCGGTAGCATGGCGCCGCCGCGCTACAGCTCCCCGCGGGCCTTCGCGTCGGCGTAGCGGCCGACCACCGCCGCCGCGAGCTCGCGGGCGGGGACGCTCTCGACGCGCACGCCGCTGGCCTGGAGCCGCCGCGTCGCCTGCTCCCGCTCGTCGAGGATGGTCTCCGCCGCGGCCCGGACGAAGGCCTCCTCCTCGTCGCGCGGGCGCGCCGCGGCGGCGTCGGCGATCTCCGAGTCCGCCACCGCCGCGACGAGGACGAGGTGCCGGCGCCGGAGCTGGGCGGCGCGGGCGAGGAGGAGCGCGCTCGTGTCCGGGTCGGCGAGGTCGGTGAAGACGACCACGAGGGCGCGGCGGCGCTGCCGCGCGTCCAGCGCGTCGAACGCCGCGGCGTAGTCCGACTCCTCGACGCGGGCCTCCGCGAGGTGCAGCGCGGCGGCGAGCGGCGCGAGCTGGGCGCGCCCGCCCGCCGGCGGCACCACCCGGTCCACCTCGGCGCCGAAGAGGACCGCGCCCGCGCGGTCGCCGCGCTCCGCGGCGGCGCGGGCGAGGGCGAGGGCGGCGTCCACCACGTGGTCGAGCTTGGTGCGCCCGTCGGCGAGCCGGGCGGAGAGGTGGCGGCCGCAGTCGAGGAGGAGCCAGAGGGTCTGGTTCCGCTCGGGCTGCCAGTCGCGCACCACCGGCGCGCCGCGCCGGGCGGTCGCCTTCCAGTCGATGGACCGGACGTCGTCACCGGGGACGTAGCTGCGGAGCGCGGCGAACTCGCGCCCCTCGCGGTGGCCGCGGGCGCGGGTCCGTCCCGCCTCCGGTCGCGTCGCGCCCGGGAGCGAGGCGAGGGCGCGCAGGTCCGGGTAGACGCGCACCTCGCGGGCGAGGGGGACCTTCCACTGCCGCGCGGCGAGGCCGAGGGGGCCGGTCGCGCGCAGGTGGAGGTCGCCGAAGGAGGCACGCCCGCGGGCGCGGGGCCGGACCTCGTACTCGAGACGGGCCTCGGCGCCCGGCGCGAGGGCGACGCTCGCGCGGTGGCCGGCGGAGTCGAAGGAGGCGGGAGGTGCGTCCGCGACCTCCAGCCGGAGCAACCGGGGCGAGGCGCTCACGATCCGGAGCGTCACCCGGTTCGGCGCGAAGGCGGAGAGGGGCTCGCGCATCGAGCGCGTCGCGTCGACCGCGCCGCGCCCGGGGGCGCGCGCGGCGTCGGCGAGGACGAGCACCAGGACGAGTCCGTCGACGGCGGCGGCGAGCGGGAGGGCCGCGCCGGCGCCGGCGAACGCGAGGGCGAGGACCGCGCCGGCGGCGAGGAGGAGGGCGGCGCGGGCCGTCGGGAGCGGCACGCCTACCTCGGGACCTCGACGGAGTCGAGCAGCTCGCGGACGAGGTCGTCGGGCGTCGCGCCCTCGAGCTCCGCCTCCGGGCGGAGGACGAGCCGGTGGCGGAGGGCGGCGGGCGCCATCGCCTTCACGTCCTCGGGCGCGAGCCACTCGGCGCCGCGGAGCGCGGCGCGCGCGCGGGACGCGGCGAGGAGCGCGACGCCCGCGCGGGGGCTCGCCCCGAGCCGGACCCGCGGCAGCTCGCGGCTCGCCCGGACGAGCCGGGCGACGTAGTCGAGGAGGGCGGGGGCGACCGGCACCGCCCGGGCGCGGCCGCGCAGCCCGGCGAGGTCGGCCTGCGAGAGGACGGGCCGGACGCCGGCCGCGTCGAGATCGTGGCCGTCGAAGCCGGCGGCGGCGCGGCGGAGGATCTCGGCCTCGTCCGCCGCCTCGGGGTAGTCGATCCCGATCTTGAGGAGGAAGCGGTCGGTCTGCGCCTCCGGGAGCGGGTAGGTGCCCTCGTACTCCACGGGGTTCTGCGTCGCGACCACGAAGAAGCCGGCGGGGAGCGGTTCGCGCGCGCCGTCGATGGTGACCTGCCGCTCCTCCATCGCCTCGAGGAGGGCCGCCTGCGTCTTGGGCGGCGTCCGGTTCACCTCGTCGGCGAGGAGGATCTCCGTGAAGACCGGCCCGCGCCTCAGCTCGAAGGTGCCGGACTGGGCCCGGAACACGGAGGTGCCGAGGATGTCGGCCGGCATGAGGTCCGGCGTGAACTGGATCCGGCCGAAGCGCAGGTCGAGGGCACGGGCGAGGGCCTTCGCGAGGAGCGTCTTCGCGACGCCGGGGACGCCCTCGAGGAGGACGTGGCCGCCGGCGAGGAGGGCGGCGAGGAGCTCGGCCACCGCGCCGCGCTGTCCCACGACGGCCTTGGCGATCTCGGCCTCGAGGCGCGCGGCGGCGTCGGGGAGGGACATGGGTGGGGAGGGTAGCACCGCAGGGGAAGAACAGCTGGACCTCGCGGTCGGGGTCGAGGTCTCACCGCGCGTACTGCGCCTCGCCGTTGCCGAAGGACCAGTTCTCCTTCGCGACCTCGACGAGGTTCACGATCACGTCCTCGCGGCGGGCGCTCCCCGCGGCCGCGACCCCGTCCGCGATGCGTCGGAAGAGCGCCTTCTTCTGCTCGACGGTGCGGCCGACGCTGATCGTGACCTGGACGAGCACCACGTCCGGGCCGTGCTCGACGCCGAGGTAGCCGGGCGTGATGACCAGGGCGTCCGCGTGTCCGACGATCACCTGGAAGCGGTCGTCGGCAGGGACGCCGATCGTCTCGACGAGCGCTCGGTGCACCGCGTCCCCCAGGGCGCGGCGGCGGTCGGGGGCGATCCTCTGGGTCGTGTCGATCCGGACGAGTGGCATGGGGGATCCCGTACGCGACGGCGGCGCTCGGGGCACGAACCCGCTAGGGTGGAGCCATCATGCCCGTTCACGTCCCCGCCCCGACCCAGCCGACGAACAAGTGCCCGAAGTGCGGCGCCGACGGGACCGCCCAGCAGTCCGTCGGCAACATGACGACCTACGTCTGCCCGCGGTGTGGCGCACGGTGGGTCGCGACCCGCTGACCCGCGCGCTAGGCTAGGTGGATGGACTCGACTCGACTGGGACGAACCGGACTTCGAGTTTCGCGGCTCTGCCTCGGCACGATGACCTTCGGCCTGCAGTGCGACGAGCCGACCTCCCGCGCGATCCTGGACGCGGCGATCGCCGGCGGGATCACGTTCATCGACACCGCGGACGCCTACCCGCTCGGTGGGACGATCGAGACCGCGGGCCGCACCGAGGAGATCCTCGGGCGCTGGATGCGCGGCCGCCGGCACGAGCTCATCGTCGCGACCAAGTGCCACAACCCGATGTCGACGCGGCCGTGGGACCGCGGGAACTCGCGAAAGCACGTCCTCGACGCCATCGACGCGTCGCTCCGCCGCCTGGGGACGGATTACGTGGACCTGTTCCAGCTCCACATGCCCGACCCCGAGACGCCCATCGACGAGAGCCTGCGCGCCCTCGACGACGTCGTCCGCGCGGGGAAGGCGCGCTACGTCGGGTGCTCGAACTTCCAGGCCTGGCAGGTGGCGCGCGCGCTCGGCCGGAGCGAGGTCCTCGGCACGGCGCGGTTCGACTCGGTCCAGCCGCGCTACAACCTCCTCTTCCGCGAGGGCGAGCGCGAGCTGTTCCCGCTCTGCGCGCTCGAGGGGATCGGCGTCATCCCGTACAACCCCCTCGCCGGAGGAGTCCTCTCGGGGAAGCACCACGGCGGCCCGCCGGCCTCCGGCTCGCGCTTCACCCTGGGGACCGCCGGCCCGATGTACCAGGACCGCTACTGGCACGAGCGCGAGTTCGCGACCGTCGAGGCGCTCCGGCCCCTCGCCGCGGAGGCGGGGCTCGAGCTCGTCACCCTCGCGATCGCGTGGGTGCTCGCGAACCCCGTGGTGACGTCGCCCATCGTCGGCGCGAGCCGTCCCGAGCAGCTCGGGCCGGCGCTCGCCGCCGCGGCGGTGACGCTCGCGCCCGACCTGAAGGCGCGCCTCGACGCCCTCACCGCCGAGTACCGGCGCGGCGACGCGGTCCGCTAGCGCGGCGGGCGGCGGCTGTACGGGTCGAACCAGGAGAGGCCGGCCACCGTCCCGTGCTCGGGGCGGTACTCGCAGCCGATCCAGCCGGGATAGCCGAGCTCGTCGAGGAGCGCGAACAGGTGCGGGTACGAGAGCTCCCCGTGGTCGGGCTCGTGGCGGTCCGGCACGCTCGCGATCTGCACGTGGCCGACGTGTCGGATCCAGCGGCGGAGCTTGGTGCTGAGGTCTCCCTCCACGATCTGCGCGTGGTACAGGTCCATCTGCACGAGGAGGTTCGGCGCGCCGACCTCCTCCCGGATGAGGTGGGCGTCGGCCTGGGTCTGGAGGAAGTAGCCCGGGATGTCGCGGCCGTTGATGGGCTCCACGACGAGGGTGAGGCCCTCCGCGGCGAGCTCCCGGGCGGCGAAGCGCAGGTTCTCGACGTAGGTCCGCCGGGCCGCGGCGCGGTCGGCGCCCTCCGGGACGAGGCCGCACATGGCGTGAAGCGTGGGGGTGCCGAGGGCGCGGGCGTAGCGCAGCGCGGTCGCGACGCTCGCGCGGAACTCCGCCTCGCGCCCGGGGAGCGCCGCGATCCCGCGCTCGCCCTTCCCCCAGTCGCCCGGCGGGAGGTTGAAGAGGACGTTCTGGACGCGCGCGGTGTGGAGGACGCCCGCGACCTCCTCCTCGGGGACCTCGTAGGGGAACAGGAACTCGACGGCGTCGAAGCCGGCGCGGGCGGCCGCCGCGAACCGGTCGAGGAACGGCACCTCGTTGAACATCATCGTGAGGTTGGCGGCGAAGCGGGGCATGGGCGCTCCCCTGCAGGTCAGAGATCCAGCTTGAACGCGATCCTCAGCTCCTCGATCTGGTCCGGCCCGAGGGGCCGGACCGGGAGCCCGCGCAGGAGCAGGAACAGCTTCGCGGTCTCCTCCAGCTCCTCCGCGGCGTTCACGGCGTCGTCGAGGGAGGCCGCGGAGACGACCGGGCCGTGGTTCGCGAGGAGGACCGCCGCGTGGCGATCCGCGAGCCCGCGCACGACGTCGCCGAGGCGCGGGTCGCCCGGGCGGTGGTAGGGGACGAGGGGGAGCCGCCCGATCTTCATGACGAAGTAGGGGGTGAGGGGCGGGAGCGCGTCCGCCGGGTCGAGCCCGGCGAGGCAGGAGACCGCCGCGGCGTGGGTCGAGTGGAGATGCACCACCGCGCCAGCGGCCGGCCGCGCGAGGTAGAGCGCGCGGTGCAGGAACGCCTCCTTCGACGGCGGATCGCCCGAGACGGGCCGGCCCTCCGCGTCGAGCTTCGACAGCCGCGCCGCGTCGAGGCGCCCGAGGGAGGAGTTGGTGGGCGTGAGGAGGAACCCGTCGTCGAGCCGCGCGCTCAGGTTGCCGCTCGACCCGGCGGTGAGCCCCCGGTCGAAGAGCGAGCGCCCCAGCTCGCAGATGCGGTCGCGCAGCGCGGTCTCGGTCATGGCAGGACCTTCCAGGCGTCGAGGAAGAAGGCGGGCGCCCCGAAGTTGCCGGACTTGAGGGCGAGGGCGAGGGGGCGCGCGCCGACGCTCGCGGTCCAAGGCACGCCCGGCGCGATCTGCGGCCCGATGCGCAGCATGCGGACGCCGAGGGCGTTCACGACGGCGCCGGCGGTCTCGCCGCCCGCGACCACGAGCCGCCCGACGCCGCGCGCGACGAGCCCCCGCGCGATCGCCGCGAGGGCGTCCTCCACGAGGGCGCCGGCGCGCTCGCGGCCGAGCCGGTCCTGGGCGGAGCGCACGGCGTCCGGCTCCGCGGTCGCGTAGACGAGGACCGGCCCCGCTGCGAGGAGTGGCGTGGCCCAGGCGAGCGCGGCGCCGGCGACGTCCTCGCCCGCGGCGAGCCGGAGCGGGTCCACCCGGAACCCGGGCACGCCGGCGCGGAGCGCCGCCGAGACCTGGCCCAGGGTCGCGACCGAGCAGCTGCCCGACACGATCGCGCTGAGCCCCGCGGCGGGCGGGAGCGTCGCGGCGCCGTCGCCGGCGCCGAGGAGCCCGCGGGCGCGCCAGGCGGCGGGGAGGCCCATCGCGACCCCCGAGCCCCCCGTGACGAGGGGCAGGTCCCAGGCGGCCTCCCCGATCCGGTGCAGGTCGGCGTCCGAGACCGCGTCCACGACGGCGAGGCCGACGCCGTCGCGGCGGAGCCCCTCGAAGCGGACCCGGATCACGTCCGGGCCCTCGGCGACGGTGGCGGCCCGCACGAGCCCCACCTTCCGGCGCGACTGGCGCTGCAGGACCCGCACGAGGTTGGGGTCGGTCATGGGCGTGAGCGGGTGGTCGCGCATCCCGCTCTCGGAGAGCAGCACCTCCCCGACGAACAGGTGTCCCATGAAGACCGCTCGGCCGTTCTCGGGGAAGGCCGGGCAGGCGATGGAGAACGGGACGCCCAGCGCGTCGAGGAGCGCGTCCGCCACCGGGCCGATGTTGCCGCGCTCCGTCGAGTCGAAGGTCGAGCAGTACTTGAAGAACCAGCGGCGCGCGCCCGCCGCGCGCAGCCACTCGAGCGCGGCGAGCGACTGCGCCACCGCGTCCTGGGCCGGGATCGTCCGTGACTTGAGGGCGACGACGACCGCGTCCACCTCGCCGTCGAGGGGGCCGGCCGGGACGCCGACGGTCTGCACGGTCCGCATCCCCGCGCGCACGAGGATGCCCGCGAGGTCGGTCGCCCCGGTGAAGTCGTCCGCGATGCAGCCGAGCAGGGGCGCCACGTCAGCCCTCGCGCCGGCCCGGCGCGGGGAGCGGGACGCCGGGGAAGATCTTCACCACCGCGGCGTCGTCCTCCGCCCCGTGCCCCGCCGCGGCCGCCTGCAGGAACATCTGGTGCGCGGTGGCGGTGAGAGGGAGGGGCATGCCGAGCTCGCGGCCGGAGTCGAGGACGATCCCGAGGTCCTTCACGAAGATGCTCACCGCGGAGAGCGGAGTGTAGTCGCCGGCGAGGATGTGCGGGACGCGGTTCTGGAACATCCAGGATGCGCCGGCGCTCCCGCAGATGACGTCGTAGACGACCGCCGGGTCGGCGCCCGCCCGCAGGCACAGGGCCATCGCCTCGGCGGCCGCGGCGATGTGGACCCCGGCGAGCAGCTGGTTCACGAGCTTCACCTTCGACCCCTGCCCGGAGCGGTCGCCGAGCCGGTGGACCTTCGCGGCGATCGCGTCGAGGACCGGTCGCGCGGCGTCGAAGGCCTCCGGCGCACCGGACGCCATCACCGTGAGCTGGCCGGCGGCGGCCTTCGCGGCACCCCCGGAGACCGGCGCGTCGAGGTGGAGGAGGCCCATCGCGGCGAGCCGCGCCCCGAGCGCCTCCGCCCGGTCCGGCGCCACCGTCGCGCTCGTGAGGACCACGCCGCCGCGCCGGAGCGCCGCCGCGGCCCCGTCCGGCCCGAACAGGGCGGCGTCGGTCTGATCCGCGTTCACCACCAGGACGACCAGGGCGTCGACCCGGGCCGCGACCGCCGCCGGCGTCGCGCCGGCGACGCCGCCCGCCGCGGCGAGCGCGGCGAGCGCCTCCGGCCGCACGTCGAAGCCGTGGACCTCGAGGTCCGCGCGCAGGAGCGACCGCGCCACGCCGAGCCCCATCGAGCCGAGGCCGATCACTCCCACCTTCACCGGACGTGCCGTCTCCATCACGACCTCCTCCTGCCTCGCTTCGCGGCGCGCGCCGGGCGAGCCCGGCGGGAGCGGCCGCGCGACGGCGGGTCCTCCCCGCCGCCCTCGGCCCAGAACTCCGGCCCCGCCTCGCGGATCCGAGCGGCCGCCCGCTCCATGTGCCGCAGCGCCGCGGCGCGGGCCTCCGCGGGCGAGCTCCGGGCGATGGCGTCGACGAGGGCGCGATGCTCGTCGCGCACCTGGGCGGCGAAGTCGGCCCGGCGCGCCTCGTTGGCGCGGGTGGCGCGGATGGCGGCGCCCAGGAACTGCCCCACGAAGTCCCACAGCGCGGGGAAGTGGCGGTTCCCCGACGCGCGTGCGATCGCCCGGTGCAGGTCCATGTCCGCCTGGACGCCGTCGCGCCCGGCCGCCTCCTCCCGGGCGATGGCGGCGAGCGCCCGCCGGAGGGCCGTGACCTCGGCGCGGGAGCAGCGCTCGGCCGCGAGCGCGGCCGCCTCGACCTCGATCCCTCGGCGGAGCTCCAGGATCTCGAGCACGGCGGCGGGCGAGCGGCGCGCCTCGCCCGGATCGAGCTGGAAGCGCATGTCGCGGTGCGGCTCGCGGACGAAGACGCCGCTGCCCTGGCGAGACTCGACGAGCCCGGCGGACTTGAGGCGGGCCACCGCCTCGCGGACGACCGTGCGCGAGACGCCGAAGCGGCGCGCCAGCTCCAGCTCGGTGGGCAGGCGGGCGCGCGACGGGTACTCGCCGCCCAGGACGAGCCGGGTGATCGCGTCGGTCACACGGTCCGTGAGGCTGGCGGGCGAGGCGATGCGATGGACGTCGTGCGGGGTCATCGGGGGATGCCCCAGGCGGGGCGGCAGACGAGTCGTATTGTCATCATACAAGTTCGGCAGCTCGCGCCGCCGGCGGGGGGAGCCCCTTCGGGTGCGCGCCTCGCGGCGCGCGGGGCGGGAGCGGCGAGGGCGAAGGGCACGCGCATGGCGGCGGTCGAGATCCGGGGCGTCAAGAAGCGGTTCGGCGGCACGGAGGTCATCCACGGTGTCGACGTCGCCGTCGAGGACGGCGAGTTCGTGGTGCTCGTCGGCCCGTCCGGCTGCGGGAAGACCACCCTGCTGCGGATGATCGCCGGGCTGGAGGAGATCTCCGACGGGGAGATCGCGATCGGCGGGCGCGTCGTCAACGGGGTGGCGCCGAAGGAGCGGGACATCGCGATGGTGTTCCAGAACTACGCGCTCTACCCGCACATGACGGTCTTCGACAACATGGCGTTCAGCCTGCGCCTCGCGAAGGCCGCGCCGAAGGAGATGCGCGAGCGCGTCGCCAAGGCGGCGCACATCCTGGGGCTGGAGGCGCTGCTCGACCGCTACCCGCGCCAGCTCTCGGGCGGCCAGCGGCAGCGCGTCGCGATGGGGCGCGCCATCGTGCGGGACCCCCAGGTGTTCCTCTTCGACGAGCCGCTCTCCAACCTCGACGCGAAGCTGCGCGTCGCCATGCGCGCGGAGATCCGGGAGCTCCACCAGCGGCTCGAGACCACCTCGGTGTACGTCACCCACGACCAGATCGAGGCGATGACGATGGCGGACCGGATCGTGGTGATGCACGACGGCCGCGTCGAGCAGATCGGCGGGCCGCTCGACCTCTACGACGTGCCCCGCAACCTCTTCGTCGCCGGCTTCATCGGCTCGCCCGCGATGAACTTCCTGCCCGGGGTCCACCGCCGCGACGGCGGCGCGCCCACCGTCGAGCTGGACGTGGGCGGGCGGGTGCCCGCGCCGCCCTCCTCCGCGGCGGACGGCGCGCGCGTCGTCCTCGGCTTCCGGCCCGAGCACCTCGCGCCGGCGACCGACGGCTCCGGCCTGACCGGGGAGGTCGTGGTCGTCGAGCCGACGGGCGCGGACACGCAGGTGCTCGTGCGCGCCGGCGGGGCGGTGATCGTGGCCGTCTTCCGGGAGCGCCACGCGCTCACCCCCGGGCAGCGGCTGAACCTCAGGGCCGACACCCCCAAGACCCACCTCTTCGACGCCGCGAGCGGCGCGAGGCTGTAGGACGCGCGGCGGGCGCGCCGCGCGATACCCGACGCAGGAGGACCGACCGATGTCCAAGATCACCCGACGCCAGTTCGTGAAGGCCACCACCGTCGCCGCCGCCGGAGTCGCCCTCGCGGGCACGCTGCCGCGCCACGCCGACGCCGCCGACCCCACCTACAAGCCGGAGAAGGGGGCCAAGCTCCGGCTCCTCCGCTGGAAGCGCTTCGTCCAGGGGGACGAGGAGCAGTGGATGGCCAACACCAAGAAGTTCACCGAGAAGACCGGCATCGAGGTCCGGGTGGACAACGAGGGCTGGGAGGACGTGCGCCCGAAGGCGGCGGTCGCGGCGAACGTCGGCAGCGGCCCCGACATCATCCTCGGGTGGTTCGACGATCCCCACCAGTACCCGGACAAGCTCGTCGACGTGTCGGATCTCGCCGGCTACATCGGGAAGAAGTACGGCGGCTGGTACGACATCTGCCAGCGCTACGGGACCCGCGACGGCAAGTGGATCGCCCTTCCGCTCGGCGTCATCGGCAACCTCATGGTGCACCGGATCAGCCACGTGAAGGCGGCGGGCTTCGACGGGATCCCGGCGGACCTCCCGGGCTTCCTGAAGCTCTGCCAGGGGCTGAAGGCGAAGGGGACGCCCGCCGGCTTCGCCCTCGGCCACGCCGTGGGCGACGGGAACGACTGGGTCCACTGGCTC
The DNA here is from genome assembly GCA_963739565.1 of uncultured delta proteobacterium. Classification (GTDB taxonomy): domain Bacteria; phylum Myxococcota; class Myxococcia; order Myxococcales; family Anaeromyxobacteraceae; genus Anaeromyxobacter. The sequence goes on from CAVUBF010000008.1 coordinate 47,903, forward strand.
GTCTGGGCCCACGGCGGGAAGCTCGTGGACGAGAAGGGGAACGTCGCCATCAACTCGCCGGAGACCGTCGCCGCGCTCGAGTACGCGCAGCAGCTCTACCAGACGCTGATCCCGGGGACGCTCTCCTGGCTCGACCCCCACAACAACAAGGCCTTCCTCGACGGCCAGGTCAGCCTCACGAACAACGGGATCTCGATCTACTACGCGGCGAAGACCTCGCAGGATCCGAAGCTGAAGGAGATGGCCAACGACATCGGCCACGGCGCCTGGCCCATCGGGAAGTCGGGGCGGCCGACCAACTTCATGCAGGTCACGCAGGCGATGATCTTCAAGTACTCGAAGTTCCCGAACGCCGCGAAGGAGTACCTGCGCTTCATGTGGGAGTGGGACCAGATGGATCCGTGGATGCAGAAGTCCATCGGCTACGTGACCGGGCCGTACAAGGCGCAGGAGAAGAGCACGGTCTGGACCGTCGACCCGAAGCACACGCCGTTCCGCGACGTCTGCCAGGGGCTGCTCGACAACGGGTACGCCTACAAGCTCGGCGCCGCGTCCGCGGCGGCGATGGCTGACGCGATCCTCATCGACATGGTGGCGGAGGCCGCCTCCGGCTCGCAGACGCCCAAGGCGGCGGCCGAGCGGGCCGAGAAGCGCGCGCAGCGCTACTACAAGATCTGACCGGAGGCGAAGGCCGGCGCGCGACGGCTCCGCCCGCGCGCGCCGGCCGGAGCGCACGTGATCTCGGGCCTGGCCCTCCTCTCGAAGGTGCAGAACAGCCGGAACGCGCTGGGGGCGATCTTCATGCTCCCGGCCGCCACGCTGCTCCTGGTGTTCCTCACCTACCCGCTGGGGCTCGGCGCCTGGCTCGGGTTCACCGACACGACCATCGGCCGGCTCGGGCGATTCGTGGGGCTCGCAAACTTCGAGTCCCTCTTCCACGACTCGGTCTTCTGGCTCTCGGTCTTCAACACCTTCGTCTACACGGCCGTGGCGAGCGCGCTGAAGTTCGCGCTCGGCCTCTGGCTCGCGCTGCTGCTCAACCGGAACCTCCCGCTCAAGTCGCTGCTCCGGGCGATCATCCTCCTGCCGTTCATCGTGCCGACGGTGCTCTCGGCCATCGCGTTCTGGTGGATCTACGACAGCCAGTTCTCGATCATCTCCTGGACCCTGCAGCGGCTCGGGCTCATCCACCAGTACATCGACTTCCTCGGGGACCCGGTGAACGCGCGGCTCTCGCTCATCGCGGCGAACGTCTGGCGCGGCATCCCCTTCGTGGCCATCTCGCTCCTCGCCGGGCTCCAGACGATCTCGCCGACCCTCTACGAGGCGGCGACGCTCGACGGCGCGACGCCCTGGCAGCGGTTCCGCCACGTCACGTTCCCGCTGCTCACCCCCATCATCGCGGTGGTGATGACCTTCTCCGTGCTCCTCACCTTCACGGACTTCCAGCTCGTCTACGTCATCACCCGGGGCGGGCCGATGAACGCGACGCACCTCATGGCGACCCTCGCGTTCCAGCGGGCGATCCCGGGCGGGCAGCTCGCGGAGGGGGCCGCCATCGCGGGCGCGATGATCCCGTTCCTGGTCGCGGCGATCCTCTTCTCCTACTTCGGCCTCCAGCGCAGGCGCTGGCAGCAGGGGTCGGCGGATGCCTGAGCGCGCCTCCGACGGCGGGATGGAGTACCTCGAGTCGCTGCCGCGGCGCGTGGTGACGATCTACGTCCCGCTCCTCGTCTTCCTGTTCGTGCTCCTGTTCCCCTTCTACTGGATGGTGATCACGTCGGTGAAGCCGAACGTCGAGCTGTACGACTACCGGACCTACAGCCCGTACTGGGTGGTCCACCCCACGCTCGACCACGTGAAGAAGCTGCTCTTCGAGACGAGCTACCCGAGCTGGCTGTGGAACACCGTCGTCGTCTCCGTGAGCTCCACCTTCATGTCGCTCGTCGCGAGCGTGCTCGCCGCCTACGCCATCGAGCGGCTGCGCTTCCGGGGCTCGCGCTACGTGGGGATGGGGATCTTCCTCGCCTACCTCGTGCCGCCGTCGATCCTGTTCATCCCCCTCGCGACGATGGTCTTCTCCCTGGGGCTCTTCGACACGCGCCTCGCCCTGATCCTCACGTACCCCACCTTCCTCGTGCCGTTCTGCACCTGGCTGCTGATGGGGTACTTCCGCACGATCCCGTACGAGCTCGAGGAGTGCGCGCTCATCGACGGCGCCACGCGCTTCCAGGTGCTCTGGAAGATCGTCCTGCCCCTCGCGGTCCCGGGGCTCATCTCCGCCGGGATCTTCGCCTTCACCCTCTCCTGGAACGAGTTCATCTACGCCCTCACGTTCGTCTCCTCCTCCGAGGTGAAGACCGTCCCGGTGGGCGTCATCACCGAGCTCGTGGAGGGCGACGTGTACCACTGGGGATCGCTCATGGCGGGCGCGCTCCTCGGCTCGCTGCCCGTCGCGATCCTCTACTCGTTCTTCGTCGAGCACTACGTGTCCGGGCTCACCGGCGCCGTGAAGGAGTGAGGTCCGGCCCCGGACGGACGAGGGAGGCGCGATGCGGGTCGTCATCACCGGTGGCGCAGGGTTCCTCGGGCGCCGGCTCGCGCGCGTCCTGCTCGAGCGCGGGAGTCTCGCCGGTCCCGACGGGGCGCCGCGCCCGAATCGAGCGGCTCGTCCTCCTCGACCTCGTCGCGGCGGAGGGGCTCGACGATCCCCGCGTCGAGGTCGTCGCGGGGGACCTCGCCGACGAGGCGCTGCTCCGGCGCGTCCTCGGCGCCGACGCCGCCTCGGTCTTCCACCTCGCGGCGGTGGTGAGCGCGCAGGCGGAGGCCGACTTCGACCTCGGCATGCGCGTGAACCTCGACGGCACGCGGCGGCTCCTCGACGCCTGCCGCGCCCTGTCGCGGCCGCCCCGGCTCGTCTCCACGAGCTCCGTCGCGGTCTATGGCGGCGCGCTGCCGGATCCGGTCACGGACGACACCGCGGTGCGCCCCCAGTCGTCGTACGGGGCGCAGAAGGCGATGGGGGAGCTCCTCGTCGCGGACTACACGCGACGCGGCTTCGTCGACGGCCGGGTGCTGCGGCTGCCGACCGTCACGGTCCGCCCCGGGAAGCCGAACCGCGCCGCGTCCTCGTTCGCGAGCGGGATCGTCCGGGAGCCGCTCGCGGGGCTCGAGGCGGTCTGTCCGGTCTCCCCCGACACCCGCGTCTGGATCCTCTCGCCGCGCAGGGCGGTGGAGGGGCTCGTGCTCGGGCACGACCTGCCTCCCGCGGCGCTCGGCGACGTCCGCTCCGTGAACCTTCCCGGGCTGTCCGTCACGGTCGCCGAGATGGTGCGCGCCCTCGAGGTCGTCGCCGGGCCGGCGGCGGCCGCCCGGATCCGGTGGGAGCCGGATCCGGTGGTGCAGCGGATCGTCGGCAGCTGGCCCGCGCGCTGGGACGCCTCCCGCGCCGAGTCGCTCGGGTTCGCAGGGGATCGGGACTTCGCGAGCGTCGTCCGGGCCCACGTCGCGGACTCCTGAGCGAGGACTCGCGCCTTCGGGCGCGAGTCCGAGCGGCTGCCGTCCGCCCTTCGCGGCGAGGACCGTCTCCTCGGCGACGCGTGCCCCGCTCGCGCTCTCGAGGGGCTCACCGTCCGAGCCGCTCGATCACCGCGCGGGTCACCTCGGCGGTCGTCGCGCGGCCGCCCAGGTCGGGCGTGAGGACGCCCGCCCCGGTGGTCCCCTCGATGGCCGCCATGAGCCGCCCGGCGGCGGCCGCCTCGCCGAGGTGCTCCAGCATGAGCACGGCGGTCCAGAAGGTGGCGATGGGGTTCGCGATCCCGCGCCCGACCAGGTCGAACGCCGAGCCGTGGATCGGCTCGAACATCGACGGCGCGCGGCGCTGCGGGTCGAGGTTCGCGGTCGGCGCGATGCCGAGGCTTCCGGCCAGGGCTGCGGCGAGGTCCGAGAGGATGTCCGCGTGCAGGTTCGTCGCGACGAGGACGTCGAGCGACCCGGGGCGGAGCACCATCCGCGTCGTGACCGCGTCCACGAGCTCGCGATCGGTGGCGACGTCCGGGAACTCCCGCGCCACCTCGGCGAAGACCTCGTCCCACAGCACCAGCCCGTGCCGCATCGCGTTCGACTTCGTCACCAGGGTCAGGCGTCGCCGCGGCCGGCGGCGCGCGAGGTCGAAGGCGAAGCGGTGGATCCGCTCGGCGCCGGCCCGGGTGAACACCGCGACCTCGGTCGCCACCTCCGTCGGACGCCCGCGGTGGGCGCGCCCCCCCACGCCCGCGTACTCTCCCTCCGAGTTCTCGCGCACGACGACCCAGTCGATGCCGGCGCCGCCGCGGAGCGGGCTCGTCACGCCCGGCAGGACGCGCACCGGGCGCACGTTCGCGTACTGGTCGAACCCCTGGCAGATGGGGAGGCGGAGCCCCCACAGCGAGACGTGGTCGGGGACCTCCCGGCTGCCCACCGCCCCGAAGAAGATCGCGTCGAACTGGCGGAGCCGCTCGAGCCCCCCGGGCGGGATGTAGTGCCCGTCGCGGAGGTACGTCGCGGAGCTCCACGGGAACGTCTCCACGCGCAGCGCGAAGCCGCCGTCGCGGGCGGCGAGGGCGTCGAGCACCTCGAGGCCGGCGCCGATCACCTCGGGGCCGATGCCGTCCCCCGGGATCGCCGCGACGCGGTGCTGGCGCATGGTGGACCTCCTCGGACGAGTCTAGCGGGCGCCGAGGCCGGGGGCCGCCTCCGTGCCCGCGCCGCGCGCGATCGGCGCGGGGGCGAGAGCGATCTCCGACCCTTCCGGCGCGCCCCCCGGGAGGAGCGCCACCGGTCAGCCGGCGCCGCGGATGGCGCGGCGGAGGTCGTCCGCCGCCCGGCACGCGGCGAGGAGCGCGCCCGGCCCGGAGCGGAGCGCGGCCTCTCCCCGCGCGAACGCCTCCGCCGCGGCGACCGGGGATCGCCGGACGAGGCGGGCGGCGACCTCGCCCGGCGGGAGCCGCGCCGGGATCCCCGTCCTCGCCTCGAGGGCTCGGCGGGCGCGGTGCCAGGTCGCCCGCGCGATCTCCTCCTCGGCGCCGGCGCGGCGGTAGAGCGCCGCGAGCGAGACGAGGTAGTCGCGGGCGGTGCGGCCGCTTCCCTCGGGCGGCGGTGGCCGGACGGCGCCGAGCCGGCGGGTCCGCGCGACGAGGAGGACCGCCGCCGCGAGGAGCGCCTGGAGCGCGGCGACGGCGAGGCCGGTGGCGGCGGGCGACGGCGGCGCGCCGCGGGCGACGAGCCACCGCTCGTCGAAGACGATGGGCCCGCGCGCGGCGAGCCGGGCGAGGAAGGTGACCGAGCCGCCCTCGCCGATCCGCTCGTTCTCGAGCGGCTCGGTCCCGGAGAGGACGAGCACCTCGCCGCGGCCGGACGGGATCGAGAGCCCGGCGACGAGCGGCCCCGCCCCGAGGACCGCGAGCGCGTGTGGCGGCCCTCCCTCCACCTGGCCCGAGCCGGCAGGGAGCTCGAGCCCGGCGAGGAGCGGGTGCGGCGCGAGGGGGGCCGCGGTGCGGACGGCGCGCCCGGGCAGAATGTGCACGGAGAGCGCGCGCTCCAGCGCCGGCTGGCGCACCCCGCCCGCCATCCAGACCAGGGTCCCTCCCGCCCGGACGTGGGCGAGCAGGGCGGCGACGTCCACGTCGTCGAGGGCCGCGCGCGGCGCGGCGAGGAGGATGACCGCGCCCTGGGGCGGGGCCTCCGCCTCGCCGGCGAGGCGCACGAAACGGCGGCCGGTCGCCGAGAGGAACATCCGCGCCGCGGCGAGCCCGCGCGGGCCGGTGCTCGAGGCGGAGGGCAGGGGCGACGCCTCGCGGGCGCGCGCCCGCTGCTGGCCGACGGCCGCGCCCGCGCCGACCAGGGCGAGGGCGACGGCGAGGCCGAGCCAGGAGAGGGCGCGCCTCACCTCCGTCCTCCCGCGGCGAGAGCGATGCGGTGGGACCGCTCCACCGCAGCCCGCGCGTCGTCGAGCCCGACGGGCAGGCCGCCGTAGATGGCCCGGTCGAAGGCGCGGGTGAGGGCGGCGAGGTCGGAGGCGAGGGTCGAGGTCGAGGTCGGGGTCGGGGTCGAGGTCGGGGTCGAGGGTCGAGGTCGAGGTCGAGGTCGGGGTCGAGGTCGGGGTCGAGGTCGAGGTCGAGGTCGGGGTCGGGGTCGAGGTCGAGGTCGAGGTCGAGGCTCTCGGTCGTCGTCCGAGCTCGCTCCGACGCTGGCGCGTCGGAGCTACGCTCAGGGCGAACGGACTGGAGCGCAGCCACCACCTCCTCATTCGTGAGCGCCCTCCCGCGCGGAACGCGCCCGGCCCGCTCGAGCGCGGCGAGCGCCGCGAGCAGCGCGAACCGCACCGCGCCGTGCCCGTCGCCGCGCCGGAGCGCGTCGTCCGCCCGCGCGGCGCTCTCGTCGGCGGGCGACGCCGTGCCGGTCCCGCCGCCGCGCGAGACGGCGGCGGCGACCTGCCGCTCCCGCACCCGCTTGCGCAGCGCATCCCAGGCGAGCACGGCCGCCCCCGCGGCGACGCCCAGGAACAGGGCGCGCCCGAGGCTCGCGTACCGCTCCGCCTCCTCCGTCCCGAGCAGCGCGGTGAGCCAGTCCCAGAACCGCAGCAGCGCCCGGCGCAGCGCGTACGGATCGCTCCGGGACCGGGCGAGCTCGGGCCGGGCGAGGATCTCGTCGAGGGCGGCCCGGTCCGCCGCCGAGGCCTCCGGGGCGGCCGGTTCGGCTGCGAGGGCACACTGGCGGACGAGCGCGCCGCGGAAGGCGGCGGCCGCCCGGTCCCGCGCCGCGGGGTCCGGCCCGGCGCTCGCGACGGCCCGGGCGGCGGCGGCGAGCGCGATCGTCGGTCCGCCGGCCCCCGCGTCCTCGAGCGCCTCGACGAGGGCCGGAGCCCGGGTCCCGAGCGCCTCCGCCGGCGTCGCGGCCGCGCTCGCGAGCGCCGCGGGGCAGCCGGGGGCGGCGGCGAGGACGAGGGCGAGCAGCGGGCTCACGGCCCGGCCTCCAGGCGCGACGCCCAGATCTCGACGTCGAGCGCCTCCGTCCGCGCCCTGCGGTCGAAGTAGAGGACCGTCACCGCCACCAGGCTGAAGGGCTGGATCGCCGCGGTCGCCGCCGCCTCGAAGATCGAGACGATGACCTCGAGCGGAAGCGGCAGGGTGGCGTCGAGGAGGCCGAGGGGCCCCACCGTGCCGGCGACCCGCGCGGCGATCGCCCGGGGCAGGGTGGCGAGGCCGCTCGCGGCGACCGCGATGAGGAACGTGCCGAGGAGGACCAGCGACGCGCGGAGCCCCGGGCGGTCGAAGAACCGGCCGCCCCGGACCGGCGCCATGAGGCGGGCCGAGCGCAGCGCGGCCGCGGGCCCGCCGCGGCCCTCGACGGCCGCCACCGCGGGCACGAGGACGAGGCGCAGCACCGTGACGAGGAACAGCACGAGCCCGCCCACCGCCGCGGCCGCGAGGCCGACCCAACGGGTCGCGGTGCCTCGGGCCCGGACCGCGAGGACGAGGCCCGGGAGCGCGCCGAGGAGCGGCGCGACGACGAGCAGGACGAGCTGCACCAGCCCCGCGGTGGCGACGGCGAGCACCCGGCGCCCCGCCGGCGGCCCGCCGCCCGCCGACGGGTCGAGGGACGGCGCGACAATCGCCGCCGCCGCGGCCGTCGCGACGAGCTGGAGCGCGACGAGGGCGAGGCCGAAGGCGAGGGAGTACCAGCCGAGGGACGCGCCCTCCGCGAGGGCCCGCGCGGGATCGGCCACGAGGCCCAGCGCGTCGACGAGCCGGGCCTGCTGCAGCCGGCCGAGCGCCAGGGCGGGCGCCTCGATGGCGAGCATCGCGGCGAAGAGCGGCCCGAAGTGCCGGCGCGTCAGCGCGATGGAGCGGTCGATGATCTCCCCGAGGCCGAGGGGCCGGATCGAGAGGTCACGGGGCGGCGCCACGGCGGTAGCCTATCGCGGCGCCCGCCCCGGCGGCGGTTTGACCGTGCGGCCGCGCGTTGCTATGTCAGCGTCCATCATGCAGGTCAGGCTCAACGGCGAGCTCCGCGACGTCCCCGACGGCACCACCGTGGCCGGCCTGCTCGTCCACCTCGGCGTGAAGGCGCCTCGCGTCGCGGTCGAGGTGAACGAGACGGTCGTGACGAAGGACCGGTACGAGGGCCACCGAGATCGCACCCGGGGACAGCGTCGAGATCGTCGCCTTCGTCGGAGGGGGGTAGCCATGGCGGACGGCTGGAGCATCGGGCAGCACGCGTTCACGAGCCGGCTCCTGGTCGGGACCGGGAAGTACCCCGACTTCCCCACGATGCAGCGCGCCCTCACCGCCTCCGGCGCGGAGGTGGTCACCGTGGCCGTGCGGCGCCTCGACCTCGGGAAGAAGGGGGCGGAGTCGCTCCTCGAGTGGATCCCCAAGGGCATGAGGCTCCTGCCCAACACCGCCGCGTGCTTCACGGCGGACGAGGCGATCCGGACCGCGCGGCTCGGCCGGGAGCTCGAGATGGGCGACCTCGTGAAGCTCGAGGTGATCGGCGATCGCCGCACGCTCTTCCCGGACGTGGAGGGGCTCGTGCAGGCGGCGCGCGTCCTCGTGAAGGAGGGCTTCACCGTCCTGCCCTACACGAACGACGATCCGGTCACCGCGAAGAAGCTCGAGGACGTCGGCTGCGCGGCGGTGATGCCGCTCGGCGCCCCCATCGGCTCGGGGCTCGGCCTGCGCAACCCGTACAACCTGCAGATCATCATGGAGACGGTGAAGGTGCCGGTCCTGGTGGACGCCGGCGTCGGCACCGCGAGCGACGCCGCCCTCGCGATGGAGCTCGGGGCGGTCGCGGTCCTCATGAACACCGCCATCGCCGAGGCGAAGGACCCGGTGCTCATGGCCGAGGCGATGCGGGCCGGGATCGAGGCGGGGCGGAAGGCGTTCCTCGCCGGCCGGATCCCCATGAAGCTCCACGCCGCCGCCTCTTCGCCGATGACGGGGCTCATCGGCAACTGAGGCGCCCTACGGGCCGGCGCCGCCGAAGCTGAGCGACGTCGTCCACCCGCCGATGGAGACCGCCCCCGGCAAGGCGGAGAAGGTCGCCCGCGAGAGGATCCGCCGGACCTCGATCCCGAGCTGGACGCCCTTGCCGGGGTAGAGGAGGAGGCCCGCGCCGAGGTCGAGCCCGGCGCTCCAGGCCGTCTCCTCCGGCGCCCCGCTCCCGGAGATCCCGAAGAGCGAGTACGTCGCGGAGAGCTCGTTCCGCAGGGCGAGGGCGGTCGCGCCAATCCACGGCTCGACCGGGCCCCCGGGCAGGACCCCGCGCACGCCCACCCCGAAGAGCATCGTGCCGAGGAAGATCCCGCGCGGCACCGCGAGCGGGCTCGGCGCCGTCAGCACCTTCCCGGAGTAGTCGCGGGCGAACCCGCCGACCTCGAGGGTGACGCCGACCGCCGGGCGGGGGCGCCACTCGGCGCCGAGGAGCGTGTACGCGAACCCGTCCTTCGAGTGCTCGAGCGCGCCGGCGGTCTCGTCGCCGTGGTGGAACACGCCGACCGCGACGCGGAGCTGGACCGAGCGGGGCACCGGCGGCGTCGCGGGCGGTGCAGTGACCGGGCGCGGCGCGGCGGCGGCGGTCGCCGCACCGGACGCCGGGCCGCCGGGGAGCTCCATCCCGGGTGGAACGTACGGTGCGTCCGCCGGCGGCACCGGAGCCGGCGCCGCGGGCGCCGGGTACGACTCGGGCGGCCTCGCCGCCAGGACCGTCGCCGCGATCCCCCGGGCGGCGAGCCACGCGCCGAACGCGGGATCGCTCCCGAGGCGGGCGAGGAGGTTCGCCCCCGCGGACTGCATCGCGAGCGCCACCGCGTCGCCGATCCCCGTGCAGTGCGTGAAGGCGTCGTAGACGGCCCCGCGCGCCCCCTCGCCGTGGATCGGGAACTCGGTCACGGTCGCGCCGCCGGGGGTGCGGAGCGCGACGCGGTACGCGACGCGCGCGGAGTAGGGGCCCGCTCCGATGGGCTGCCAGGCGAACCGGACCTCCTCGACCTGGACCTCGAGGAAGGCGTCGATGGGCGCGGCGGCGCTGCCGGCGCCCTCGGGATCCGCGATCACCTGCTCGAACACCGAGGCCGCGAGCCGGTCGACCAGGATCCGCGTCGGCGGGACCGGGTCGACCCCCCAGCGGTGGTGCTCGTCCCGCTGCTCGAACGTCTCCGTCGGCGTCCGGGGTACGACCCGCACCGCGACGGCGAGGGGGAGCTTCCCGCGGCCGGGGGCCGCCTCCACGACCGGCGGGGGCACCGCGCAGCGGTGGGTCAGCTGGAACGCGCAGCCGCTCGACGAGAGCGCCGCGACCGTGACGACCGCGAGCCGGACCGGCGTCAGCACGGGAGCGAGCGTACGCCGCCCCGCGGACGCCGTCACTTCCCGCAAGCCGCCGCGGGGCCGACATTTCCGTCGAGGAGGTCGCATGGCACGACGACCATTGAAGCCCGGCGAGGGCGAGATCGACGAGACCCCGGGGCTCGCGGGAGGCCCGGGCCCGACGCCCCCGGGCGTCGAGGACGGCACGGCGGCGCCCCGGCGCGCGGAGCCCGAGCGCACGGCCCCTCCGCCCTCCGCGGCGGAGCAGCAGGAGGAGGGGGAAGCGGCCGAGCGGAGCGCCGGGGTGCGCGAGGACGGCCGGGGAAAGCCGCTGTAGGGGGCCGGCGCCGGGGGTTCCCCCGGCAGTGCTCGACGTCGCCGGGCCTACCGCGGTGCGATCGGGTCGTACGACGCCGGCGTGAACTTGAAGACGCGGGAGGGCTTGCCCCAGCCGCCCGCCTGGAAGCCCTGGCAGATCGCCTCGAAGGCCTCCGGGTGCTGGTGCGGGGCGAACTCCTCGACCGTGCCGCGCAGGGCGAAGCCGGTGAAGTCGTCGAGATCGAGCACCAGCCGCGTCTCCGACCGGTTCTGGCGCACGTTCATGTAGGTCTTGAGGGCGAGCCCGTCGCCGTGAAACAGGGTCACCTTCCCGTCCTTCACCTCGCGGTGGAAGACGAACCGCGGCGAGAGGTTCGCGGTCTCTCCCACCGCGACGAGGGCGTGGCCGAGCCCGGAGAGCGTCTCGTCGACCTCCTCGAACGGGACGCTCTCGAAGAACTGGAGCGTGTAGGGGCTGTGGTGGACGGTGTAGATCTGCGCGCCCTTCACCACGATCCCGCCGGGCGCGACCTCGAGGAGGTCCCTCTCGAATGTTCCCGCGACGAGGGCCCGCGTCTTCACCTGGTAGCCCTGGTACCGCTCCACGCGCGTCATGTGGACCGTGACGCACTCGCCCGGCGCGGGCGGGCGGGGGAGGGTGCCGCCGAGGGAGATCCGCAGCTCGCGCGGCGCGGCGCCGCGCTCGATCGCGCGGAGCGGGTGGATCGAGCACGACGCGAAGGTGCCCGGCGCGCTCGTCGTCCCCATGAAGGCGAGGACCTGCTCCGCCTTCGAGCGTGGGGAACCGCGCGGCGTGCTTCGGCCGCACCCGTTCGACGAACTCGAGGAAGCTGCGGGGATCGCTCGACACGGCGGGGCCCTCGAAGCAGGATGACCGAGCGGAGCTTAGAGATGGCCCTCCCGCTTGTCCACCTGATCACGGACCGCGGGCTCGCACCGGACCTCGCGGCGCGCGCCAGCGCGGCGCTCGCCGGCCTCCCGCCGGGGGTCGCCGCCGTGCACCTGCGGGAGAAGGACCTCGGCGGCCGGGACCTCCTCGCCCTCGCCCGCGCCCTCGTCGCGGTCTGCCGCGCCCGCGGGCCAGGTGCTCCTGGTGAACGAGCGGATCGACGTCGCCCTCGCCGCCGGCGCGGACGGGGTCCACCTGCCGTCCGCGGGCGTCCCGCCGGCGGACGCGCGACGGCTCCTCGGGCCGGACGCGCTCGTCGGCGTCTCCTGCCACTCCGCCGCGGACGTCTCGCGCGCCCTCGACGGCGGCGCGAGCTTCGCCACGTTCTCGCCCATCCACGACACGCCCTCGAAGCGCGCCTACGGCCCGCCGCTCGGGATCGCGGCGCTCCGCGACGCCGCCCGGCTCGGGCTCCCGCTCGTCGCGCTCGGCGGCATCGACCCGGCGCGCGCCGCCGAGGCCCGGGCGGCGGGCGCCGCCGGCGTCGCCGCCATCCGGGCCTGGCTGGCCGCCGCCGACCCGGCCGGCGCGGTCCGGGCCCTCCTCGGGTCGTCTTGATATCCCGTGCGGGGCGTTCTACGGTCGCCCCACATGGACCCGCGGAGCGCCCCGTGCGCGCGAACGCAACCTGCTGCGCAGCGTCTCGATCTTCGCGGATCTCGACGCGCCGGCGCTCGCGGCGCTCGAGCGGCTCGCGGAGATCCGCGAGTTCGCCGACGGCGCGGTGGTGGTCTCGCAGGACGAGGCGGGGGACGCGCTCTTCGTCCTCGTCTCCGGGCGGGTGAAGGTGGTCCTGTACGGCGACTCGGGCCGCGAGATCATCCTCTCGATGTTCAAGACGCCGGGGGACTTCTTCGGCGAGATGAGCCTGCTCGACAACCAGCCCCGGTCCGCGACGGTGATCGCGGCGGAGCGGTCGCGGCTGCTCGTCCTGTCGCGACGGGACTTCCAGGCCCACATCGAGGCGCACCCGCGCACCGCCCTCCGCGTGCTGACCGAGCTGTCGCGTCGCCTCCGCCAGGCGGACGCCGTCATCGGCAACCTCGCGCTCCTCGACGTCTATGGCCGGCTCGCCGGCAAGCTCCGCGAGCTGGCCGCGGCGGAGGGCGAGGAGTGCGACGAGGGCGTCGTGCTCCGGCAGCGGCCGACGCAGGCCGAGATCGCGGCGATGATCGGGACGAGCCGCGAGACCGTCTCGCGCGCGCTCTCGGACCTCGCTCGCCGCGGCCTCGTCGTCATCGGCGGGCGGCGCCTCCTGCTCCGCCGCGAGTTCCTCGCCGGCCACTTCGAGCGCTAGCACCGGATCCGTTTGATTCGATCGCTCGGGTGCGAACAGGGGTGGCCGATGGGGCCACCCCGTCTCCCCTGGGCGCCCGTCAATCAATCGTCCGCCGCTGCGCGAGGTCGAGACCCGAGCTGACGGCCCGGCTTGCCGTCAGGGCTCCGGTCGGCGCTTGGTTGTTCCCGCGGGGAGGCGGTCCTGCGGGGCCGGGGGGGCGTTTCCGACGAGGAGGCGGGGTTCGGGGCATCGAGGGCGGTGGCGGGCGGGGCGGCGCCGCGCGAGGGAAACGTCCCGGCGAGATCGGCCCACCCGTCGGTCCGGGGTGTCGCGCCGAGGCCCAGCGCTGTCCGCTGCCGTGAAGCCACGCCGTTCACGGTAGGTGACTGCGACCCAAGAGGGAGCTTGACCGGTTCACGGTGGGTCGACGCTCCCGAGCGGAGAGACGCGCGGGAAGCGCCCTCTACGACGCGCCCGCGGGCGCGCCGTGGGCGCCGCGGAGTTGCGTGAGGGGTGCGCGAGGGGCGCTCGGGATCTCGCGCCAGGACGGGAATGCGCGCGTTCCAGGAGGCCTCGAGAACGCATGCGACTCTACGTGAATGACGACCGCCCGCGAAGAGACCACCCGCCTCGCCGACCTCCTCCGCCGCGAGCACCACGCGCTCGCCGAGTTCCTCGTCGCCCTCGCGGTCTTCGACCGCGAGCGGAGATGGCTCGAGCTGGGGCACAGCTCGCTGTTCTACTTCCTGCACCGGGAGCTGGGCCTTCCCAAGGGGCCCGCCTACTACCGGAAGACCGCGGCCGAGCTCATCCAGCGCTACCCCGAGATCGTCGAGCTGCTCCGGGACGGTCGCCTCCACCTGACGAGCCTCGTCGAGCTCGCGAAGGTCATCACGCCGGAGAACCGGGGCGACGTCATCCCGCGCTTCTTCCACACGTCGAAGCGCGAGGCGAAGGAGGTCTCGGCCGCGCTCCTGCCGGCGGAAGCTCCGCCGAAGCGAACCGTCGTGACGACGGTCACCCCGAAGGAGTCGGCCCGACCCGCCATCGCGGCGGCTCCCGTCACGAGAATCCCCTCAGCCAGTTCTTCCGGAAGAACCAGCGCGTCCCGAGCGGGCCGTCGAGCCTCCTCCGCGTGCGCCGGCCACGGTCGAGCCCCTCACGGCGGACCTCCGTCGGCTCCACGTCACCGTCTCCCGCCGGCTCCTCGACAAGCTCGCCGCCGCCCGCGACGCCCTCTCGCACTCGCACCCGGGCGCATCCGAGGAGGAGATCCTCGAGGTCGGCCTCGACCTCATCCTCCAGCGCCACGCGAAGCGCCGCGGAATCGGCGCGAAGCCGCGCGAAGGCGGCTCCGAAGCGGCTCAGCGGCAACCGCCGGGGCACGCACCGCCTCCGTCCGAAGCGGAGCCGCCACGTCCCCGCCGAGGTCTGGCGCGGGGTCTGGAAGCGCGACCGCGGATGCTGCTCGTGGCCGCTCGAGGGCGGCGGAGTCTGCGGTTCCACGTATCAGGTGGAGCTCGATCACATCGACGGCTTCGCGCTCGGCGCGGGCACCACGATCGACGAGTGCCGGCTCCTCTGCCGCCTCCACCAGGACGTCTCTGCTCGCGAGCTGTACGGGGACGAAGTCATGAATCTCTACACGCGGCCGAAGGGTGGGCGCTCCTCCGAGCCGGTCGCGGTCTACGACGCGGCCGGCACCTCGCACACACTCGAATCAACCGACCTCGGCGCTAGCCGCCGGTCGCCGCGGAGCGCTCGCGGCCCGCCGTTCAGCGGTCAGCGCGCCGCGCTCACGAGGAAGAACCACTGGTACGGGAGGAACGTCTCCTCCCGCAGGACGGCGAGCCCGGCCGCCGTGGCGTCGGCGAGGAACACCTCGCGCGCGACCTTGTGGTCCGGCGGTGGGCCGACCGGCAGCTCGCCGCCGTGGAAGTCCACGACGGCGAGCCGTCCCCCCGGCGCGAGGCGCGAGGCGAGGCGGGCGAGGACGTCCGGCCGGTCCGGGAAGTGGTGGAAGGTGTTGACCGTCAGGATCGCGGCGCACCGCTCGGGGGGGAGCCCGAGGCCCCCTTCCGGAACGAGGATGGGGCGGAGGTTCGAGAGGCCCGCGTCGGCGGCGCGCCGGGCGAGGATCTCGAGCATGCGCGGCTCGACGTCCACGGCGTGGACCCGGCCGGATGCGCCCACCACGCGGGCGATCCGGAGCGCGAAGTAGCCCGGCCCCACGCCGACGTCGCAGGCGACGTCGCCGGGGCGGAGCGCGAGCGCCGCGACCACCTCGTCCGGCTTCTGCCAGGCGAGCCGCTCCGGGTCCTCGAGCTTCGCGAGGTAGGCGTCGAGATCGAGGGGGTTCCCGTGGCGGTCGCGCTGGACGTCGCCGCCGTGGGCGTGAGCGTGGCCGTGGCCGTGCCCGGCCGCCGCCGTGGCCGTGTCCGTCCCCGTGTGCCATGCCGGGTGAGAGCCCGCCGGTGTCGAAAGGCTTCGCGCGTTCGACCGCCCGGTCGACGGGCGAGCGGGCTGCTCGCGCGACCGGACCCTCCTCAGCGGGGCGTCGCGGACCTGAGTGGGACGGGCGCGCCACGGGGGCGGGGGGGATATCCCGGGACGGTGCCGGATGCTCGACCCATCGAGACGCGCAGTCCGCCGCGCCGTGGACGCCCTCCTCCCGAGGACGGTGCGCGCGACCCTCGTCGCCGTCGCGGTCGTGATCGCCGCCCCTACCGCGTTGCTCGAGGTGAGGGCCCATCAGCGGGAGCTCGAGGAGCACCGGCGCCTCGAGCTGCAGGCCGGGCTCGAGCTCGCCCGCGCGAGCGTGGTCGCCTTCCAGGCCTTCCTCCACGACGTCGAGAGCGAGCTGCGCGCCCTCGGTCTCGCGCTCGCGGCGCCGCCCGACCGGCGCCCCGATCCCGAGGCCCTCCTGGGCGCTGCCGCCGCGGATCACCCGAGCGTCGCCGAGTTCGACTGGTTCGGGACGGACGGCGCGCTCCTCGCGGCGAGCACGGACGCGGACGGCACGAACGCGGACGCGCCCCCCGCGCGCCCGCCGCGAACGGTCCTCGAGGCCGCGATGTCCGCGGGCGTCCTGGTCAGCGACCTCTTCAGCACCGAGCAGGGACCGGTCTTCTTCATCGCGCGCGTCGTCCAGGGCGCGGACGGGCGCGCGGCGGGCGTCATGACCGCCGCGATCCCCGCCGCGCGGGTCGGGTTCACGACCCTCCGCCACGATCGCGCCGGGGGCGGCGGCTCCGTGACGCTCGTCGACTCGACCGGCAGGATCGTCTACACGCGCCCGGAGGTCGAGCTCGGGTGGGACGCGCGGATGCTCCTCACGCCGGAGGGGCGGCGCGTGGGCCAGGAGCTCGTCGCCGAGGGGCTGCTGGGGCGGGAGGCGACCGGAGTGCTCGCGTCCGCCTTCGACGGGCGGCCGCGCCTCGCGGCGGTGACGCCCATCCCCACGACGGGCTGGGCGGCGGTCGCGAGCCGCAACGAGGCGGAGGCGCTCGCCGGTGTGCGGCGGGAGCTGCTCGTCCGCGCCGCGGTCTTCGCCGCGGTCCTGGGCGCGGGGCTCGCCACCGCGTTCGCGCTCGCGCGCCGGATCTCGCGCCCGCTCCTCGCGCTCGCGCGGCGGGCTTCACGCGGCGCGCCGGGCGGTCCCCCGGTGCGGCCCGAGCTGCGGGAGATCCGCGCGCTCGCGGGCGCCCTCACGCGCCAGCGCCGGCAAATCGCGCTGCGCGAGCGCCGGCTCGCGCAGGCGCGCGGCGAGGCGGAGGCCGCCGCCGAGGGGGCGGAGCGCGAGGCGGCCTTGCTCGACTCGATGCTGGAGTCCGCGCCGCACCCCATCATCCTCTACGAGTCGACGGGCGCGGTCGGGAGGATGAACGCCGCGGCGGCGGCGCTGCTCGGCTACACCGACGAGGAGCGGCGGCTCTCGCCGGAGCGCCCGGAGGCACTGGCGCGGCTGCGGACGCCCGCCGGCGGTCCGCTGCCGTGGCGCGAGACGCCGATCGGCCGCGCCCTCACGGGCGAGATCGTCCACGGGGTCGAGCTGCGGCTCGACGCCGCCGGCGCTCCGCACCGGCCCACGTGGGTCTCCGTCAGCGCCGCCCCGGTGCGCGGTCCCCACGGCGAGGTGGACCGCGCGGTGGCCATGATCGTCGACGTCACGCAGGTGAAGGAGCTCCAGGAGCAGCGCGACGACCTCCTGCGCGTCGTCTCGCACGACCTCCGCAGCCCCCTCGCCGCCGTCGCGCACCAGGCGAACCTCGCCCTCCATCGGCCCGGGGACGCGGCGTGGGTCTCGGGGCGCGCGCGGGCGATCCTCGTCGCGACGCGCCGGATGAACGCGATGATCCAGGACCTCCTCGATGCGGCCCGTTTCGAGCGGGGCGAGCTCGCGCTCGAGCTCGCGCCAGTGGATCTCCGGCGCTTCGTGCCCGAGCTCCTCGCGCACCTCGACGGCTCGCTCCCCGTCTCGCGCGTCCGGGTCCACGTGGCCGAGGACGTGCCGCCGGTCCGGGCCGACACGAACCGGCTCGAGCGCATCCTCGTGAACCTCCTCTCGAACGCGCTCAAGTACTCCGACGACGAGGTGGAGCTCGGGGTGAGACGCGAGGCGGACGGGGTCGTCATCACCGTCTCGGATCGCGGCGCCGGCATCCCCTCCGCCGAGGTCCCGGGGCTCTTCGAGCGCTTCTCGCGGACCGCGCGGCGCCGCGCCCATGGGGTGGGGCTCGGGTTGTACAGCGCCCGGGTCCTCGCGGAGGCGCACGGCGGCGGGATCTCGGTGACGACCGCGCCGGGGCACGGCACCGTGTTCTCGGTCGCCCTCCCGCGCGGCGCCGGCTCGTGAGCGCCGGCCGCGACGGTGGGGGTGCGCCGCGCCCCGCCCGCGGCTATATTGCCCCCCCGCATGGCCGGCCCCGTCTTCGAGATCGCGAAGGACTTCGTGTTCAGCGCCGCGCACCAGATCCGCTTCCACGGCGGGAAGTGCGAGCGGCTCCACGGTCACAACTGGCGCGTCCGGGTCCACGCCCGCGCCTCCGAGCTGAACCGGATCGGGATGGTGATCGACTTCGCCGACCTCCAGAAGCTCGTGGGCGAGATCGGCTCGCGGTTCGACCACCGGAACCTGAACGAGGTCCCGCCGTTCGACACGGAGAACACGACCGCCGAGCTCATCGCCCGGTTCTTCTACGTGGAGGCGAACCGGGCCCTCGCCGAGCGGGAGGGCGGCCGGGTGTGCGTCTCCCGCGTCGAGGTCTGGGAGAACGAGGGCTCGCTCGCGGTCTACCGCGAGGAGTGACGGCGCCGCCGCTCCCTCGCTGGGGGATCCACATCCGGCCGGTTGCGCTTTCGCGCGCGGCTCCCCAGTGTGCAACCAGGAGGTTGCACATGAGCAGCGATCGCATCGAGAAGCGGATCTTCCTTCGCGCGCCGCGGCCGCGGGTCTGGCGCGCCCTCACGATCCCCGAGGAGTTCGGTCGATGGTTCGGCGTCCGGTTCGACCCCGGGACGACCTTCGGGCCGGCGACGCGCGTGGAGGGTGGGATCACCTACCCGGGCTACGAGCACTGGAGGTTCCAGGCCGTGGTGGAGCGGGTGGATCCCGAGACCCTGTTCTCCTACCGGTGGCACCCCTACCCGACGCCGGGGCTCGAGCTGGGAGACGAGCCGATGACGCTCGTCGAGTTCCGCCTCGCCGAGGTTCCCGGCGGGACCGACCTCGGCGTCGTCGAGTCCGGCTTCGATCGCATCCTTCCGGCGCGACGCGCCGAGGCGTTCCGGATGAACGAGGGCGGCTGGGCCGAGCAGCTCAAGAACATCGAGCGCCATGTCGCGGGCTAGCCCGCCGTCCGCGGGGCTGGTGCGCTCCGCCCCGGTGTTCGCCGCGCTCGGCGACGAGACCCGGCTCGCCCTGCTCGCGCGGCTGTGCGAGGGCGGGCCGTGGTCGGTCGCGCGGCTCACCGGCGGCACGTCCATCACGCGCCAGGCGGTCACGAAGCACCTCGAGGTGCTCGCCGGCGCCGGCCTCGTCCGCGACGCCCGGCGCGGGCGCGAGCGCTTGTGGTCGGTCGAGCCCCATCGGCTCGACGAGGCGCGCCGGACGATCGACGAGCTCTCGCGCCGGTGGGACGAGGCGCTCCGGCGCCTGAAGGACTACGTCGAGGAGTGAGGCGAAACGAGGCGCGTTCTCGCCTGCGAGCTGCCCTGGGGGATCCGCATGATCCACGCCGTCATCTCGGTCCACGTCGACGCGCCCGCCCGGCGCGTCCGCGCGCTCTACGAGCGGCCGGAAGGGTGGGCGCGGCTGTTCCCGGAGACGATCCGCGGCGCGCGCATCGTCCGGAGGGGACGGTGAGCGCACGTTCGTCGAGGTCGATCACGTCGAGGGGACGGTCCCGAACGTCCTGCGCGACGTCTCGCCGACGCGGATCGACCTCGAGGAGTCGAAGCGCCGGTACGAGGCGACCTTCGTGAACGAGTTCTCTCCCGGAGGGCGACGGCACCCGGTACGTGCTCACCGCGGCCGTCCGCCTGAGGTGGCCGTACCGGGTCCTGAGCCCCCTCGTGAAGGGGCTCATGCGCGCGAGGATGCGGCGGTACGTCGTGGAGCCGCTGAAGGCCGCGGCGGAGCACCGGCGCTGAGAACCGCACGGACTGCCCGCGCGGGACGGCCCGTCAAATCGTGGGCCGATACTCGGGCCCGTGCCCGCCCTCTGCATCGTCGGTACGCCGCTCGCCGCGGCGAGGGGATCGCGCCGCCTGTGCGACGCGCAGGGCGGCATCCTGTTCGGCCCCGCGGTGGCGACGCTCGAGCGGATGGTGCCGCGAGATCCTGGCCGCGGCGGGAGACCGCCGCCCCGTCCTCTCGCCGCTCGCGGAGCGGCTCCTCGCCGTCCGCGCCGCGCGCGCCGCGGGCGGTCCGTTCGAGGGGCTCGCCGCGGACGGCGGCCTCGCCGCGTCCCTCTCCGCCGCCGTCGCCGAGCTCCGCCGGGGCGAGGTGGACGCGGTCGCGGCGCGGGCGGCGGCGGCGCGGCTCGAGGGCGGCCCCGCGACGCGGCTCCTCGCGCTCGCCTCCGTGCTCGACGCGCACGAGCGGGCGCTCGACGACCTCGGCGTCCTCGACCGGGCGGGGGCGATGCGGGCCGCCGCGGCCGCCGCGGGGCGCGGCGCGCTTCCCGGGGACCTCGGCGAGCTCGAGCTGCTCGTCGTCGACGGGCTCGCCGCGGCCTCCGCCGCCGAGTGGGACCTCCTCGCCGCCCTCGCGGCGCGGGCGCGGCGGACCCGGTTCCACGTCCCGTTCTTCCCGGAACGGGCCGACGCGTGCGCCGCCGCCGAGCCGCTCCTCCGGCGGGTCGAGGCGCTGCACGAGGTCGCGGCGCGCCGGGAGGTCGAGGTCGTCCTGCCTTCGATCGAGGGGGAGGGGCGCGCGCCTCGCGTCGCGGCGCTCCTCGCGGTCCTCGGCGGCGGACGGGCCCCGGGGCGGGAGCCCGGGGACGGCCTGGTCGTGGCCGAGCCGGGCGCGGGCGAGGTCGGGGAGGCGACCGCCGTCGCGCGGGTGATCGCGAGGCTCCTCGAGTCCGGAGTCCCCGCCGGGGAGATCGTCCTCGTATCGCCCTCGGCGCGGCGCGCGGCGCCCGCCCTCGCCGCCGCCTGCGCCGAGTCGGGCATCCCCCTCGCGACGGGCCGCGGCCCCGCCCTCGCCGACGCCGCCCCCATCCGCCTGGTGCTCGACGCCCTGGCCGCGGCGCCGGGCCTCGACCGGACCCACGGGGAGCGGCTCGCCGCCTCCACCTACCTCGCGCTGCCGCCGCTGCCGGGCGGGCTCGGCGGGCTCCTCGATCGCGCCGGCGCCCTGGACGGTCGCGCCCCGCCCGCGGAGGCGCTCCGCCGGCGCGCCGCGGCGCTCTCCGCCCCCTCCGCGGCGCCGGAGCGCGGCGCCCTCGAGCGGGCGGCGGCTGGGCTCGACGCGCTCGCCGCGCTGGTCCGGCCCCTCGTCGGCGCCGGCACCGCTCGCGTCCACGCGGCGCGGGTCGCGGCGTTCGTCGAGGCGGCCGGGATCCGCCGGCGCGCCGCCCGGGCGCCGCGGGAGGTCGCCGCCCGCGACCTCGCCGCGCTCGCGGCGCTCGACGAGGCCCTCGACGGCCTCGCCCGCGCCGTCGCCCTCGCCGGGCGGGGAGGGGAGACGCTCCCCGCCACGGAGCTGCGCGCGCTCACCGCCCTCGCCATCGACGGCGCCACCCTGCCTCCGCCGCCGGAGCCCGCCGCCGGCGCGGTGGAGCTCTGGGGGCTCGACGAGGCTCCGGGCCTCTCGGCGCGCGCCGCCGTCCTCGCCGGCTGCGCCCGGGGCGCCTGGCCCCCGCCGCCGTCGCCCGATCCGCTCCTGCGGGAGCCCGAGCGTCAGGCGGTGAACGCGACCCTCCGGCGGTCCGCCCTCCCGGTCGCCGCGGTCCGCCGGGCGGAGGCGACCTTCCGCGCCTTCTCCGCCGCCGCGGCCGGGCGCGAGGCGCTCGCCTTCGTCTGGGCGGCCCCCGGTCCGGCGGGGGACGGGGGGCCGCTCGCGCCGCTCGTCTCCGACGCCCTCGCCGCCCTGGGCGTGGCGCCCTCGCCGCTCGCGCCGGAGCCGCCGCTCGCGGCGGCGCGCACGTCGCGCGAGGCGCTCCGGGCGGCGGCGCGGGACCCGTGGCGCTCCGCGCGTCTCCTCGCGCCGACGCCGCTCGGCGCGCGGGCCCGGCAGGTGGTCGAGCGCGGGATGATCGAGGCGGCGCGGCGCGCGACCGTCGTGGCGCGCAGGCCGAACGCCTACGCGGGCGCGGTCCACGGCCCCGCCCTCGAGGTCCTGCGCGCGGCGTTGCCCGCCGAGTGGTCCCCGACGCAGCTCGAGGAGTGGGCCCGCTGCCCGTTCCGGCTCCTCCTCGGGCTCGGCGTCCGGCTCGAGGAGCCCGGCGAGGAGGGGCTCGACATCGAGGCCCGCGACGAGGGGAGCCTGCTCCACGCCGTGCTGGAGCGGTTCGTCCGCGCCCGGGCGGCGCGGAACGCCTGGCCACCCGCGGGAGACGCCGCCGACCTCGCCGAGGCGCGCGCCGCCGCCGCCGAGGTCCTCGGCGAGTTCGATCGTGCGGGCCGCACCGGTGACCCGGCGGTCTGGGCGGCGCGCCGGGAGGTGGTGCTCGCACGCCTCGACCGGATCGTCCGCGCCGAGGCGGACGGGCCCCGCGACGTCGCGCCGGCGCTCCTCGAGCACGCCTTCGGCGGCCGCTCGGGGCGGCCCCCCGTCGAGCTCTCCGCGGGCGGTGAGGTGGTGCGGCTGCGAGGCCGGATCGACCGGGTGGACGCCGGCCCCTCGCGCCTCCTCGTCCTCGACTACAAGAACTCGAAGGGGAGCGGCCTCTCCGAGCGGCTCGATCCCGCGAGCTTCGGAGAGACGAGCTTCCAGATCCCGACCTACCTCCTCGCCGCCGCCCGCGACCTCCCCGGACGCCCCCGCCTCGACGCGACCTACGCGGTGCTGCGCAGCGCCGAGCGGCTCGCTCCGGTGGAGCTCGACGCCGCGGACCCGGTGCTCGCGCCGGTGGCGCCCGCGCCCATCCCCTCGGCGGCGTCGGGCGACGGCGAGCGCCGCCCGTTCGCGGCGGCGGTGGTGTCGGCGGTCGCGGCGGTCCGGCGCGGGAGGCTCCCCATCGCGTCCCGGAGCTGCGCGTACTGCGCGTACGGCGCGGTCTGCCGGTTCGAGGGCGTCGCTGCGCTCGGCGAGGAGGAGCGGACGTGAGCGAGGATCGTCGCGGCGAGGACGCGCTCCGCTCCCGCGGCGTCCCGGCGGGCGGCGTCGTCTTCGGCCCGGCCGCCGAGGCGCTCTTCCGGCTCTCCGGGCCGACCGCGGTCTCCGCCGGCGCGGGGTCCGGCAAGACCACCGCGCTCGTCGAGCTCTGCCTGCGGCTCCTCGCCGGGGAGGCGACGGGCACGCCGTGCGAGCCGGGCGCCCTCGCCGCCATCACCTTCACCGAGAAGGCGGCCGAGGAGCTCGTGCTGCGCCTGCGGGAGGCGGTCTCCGGCCGCGCCCGCGCCGCGGCCGCCGCCGCGCCGGGGTCCCCCGAGGCCCAGGCGTGGCTCGACCGGCTCCACGGCCTCGAGGCCATGGCCGCCGGCACCATCCACGGGTTCTGCGGCCGGATCCTGCGCGAGCACGCGCCCGAGGCGGGCCTCGATCCGGAGTTCGCCGTGGTGGACGAGGAGCGGGCGGCGGCGTGGCTCCGCGCCGAGGCGCGGGCGTCGGTCGTCGCGGCCCTCGACGCGGGCCGGGCCGGCGCGCGGCTCCTCACGGCGGGCCTCGGCGGCGGAGGTCCGCGGCGGCCTCGCGGGGCTGGTCGCGGAGCTCGTCCGCGCGCGCGCGACGCGCGGGGATGCGGGTCCGCTCCCCACCGCCGTCGCCGACGAGGGCGCGCAGCGCGCGGCCTGGGAGCGGCTCGGCGCCGCGGCGGGCGAGCTCCTCGGCCTCGCGCGCGCAAGCCGCAGCGCCGGAGCGGGGAGGCTCCTCGAGCAGGTCGCCCGCGCCTGGGTCTCCCTCGAGGGGGCGGCCCGGGGCGGCGCCGCCTCGCCCGAGACGCCGGCGCGGCTCGTCGCGCTGGTCGAGGCGACGAAGGGCCCGCGCCTCGGGAAGGCCGACGACGCGCTCCGGGAGGCGCGCGACGCCCTCCGCGCGCTCGCCGAGGAGGTCGCCCGGCTCGAGGCGGAGTCGCTCGCCGGGCCGCAGAAGGAGGAGCTCGCCCGGCTGGTGGTCGAGGCGGAGGCCCGCTACGCGGCGCGGAAGCGGGCCGAGCGCGTCGTCGACTTCGACGACCTCCTCGTCCTCGCCCGCGACCTCCTCGCCCGCGACGGCGCGCTCCGCGCCGAGCTGCGCCGCCGCTTCCGCGCCGTGCTCGTCGACGAGTACCAGGACGTGAACGCGCTGCAGCAGCAGCTCCTCGACCTGCTCGCCGCGCCGGGGGAGGCCGGAGCGGGCGGCGACGCCGCGGGCGGCGCGGTCCCCATCCTCGTCGCGGTCGGCGATCTCAAGCAGTCGATCTACCGGTTCCGCGGCGCCGACGTCGCGGTGTTCGCGCGGCTGGTGCGGCGCCTCGGGGCGGGGGAGGGGCGCGTGCTCCACCTCTCGGAGAACCACCGCTCGGCCCCGGCGGTCCTCGACCTCGTGAACGAGGTCTCCGCGCGCGCCATGGTCCCGCCCGCCGGCGCGCCGCCGCGAGACGACGAGATCCGGTTCGGCGACGCGGACCGGCTCGTGCCGCGCCGGCCGGAGGGCGCGCGCCCCGCCTGCGAGATCCTGGTGGACGCCGGTCCCGGCGCCGCGGCGGAGCGGCGGCTGCGGGAGGCGGAGGGGATCGCCCGGCGGATCCAGGCCATCGTCTCGGGCGCGGCGGGCGTCTCCGTCCGCGAGAGGGGCGAGGCCGAGCGCCGGCCGCGGTACGGCGACGTCGCGATCCTGTTCCGGCGCCTCACGCAGATCGGGCCGTACGAGCGGGCGCTGCGGGCCGCGGGGATCCCCTACCGGCTCGCGCGGGGCGGCGGCTTCTACCAGGCGCCGGAGGTCCGGGACCTCGGCGAGCTCGTCGCGACGCTCTTCGATCCGCGGGACGCCCTCGCGTGGGCGGCCGTGCTCCGGTCGCCGATGTGCGCGATCTCGGACTCCGCCCTCGTCCTCCTCGCGCGGGGCGGGCTCGCGAGGCTCGGAAGGACGGAGCCGGAGAAGATCGCGGAGGAGGTGGAGGCGCTGGTGGCGGGGGCCGCGAGGTCGGACGACGCACCTGGTCTTGGTCTTGGTCCTGGACTTGGACCTGGTCCTCGTCCTCGTCCTCGTCCTGGTCCTGGTCCGAAAATCGCTTCCCCAGACCAAGACCAAGACCAAGTCCAAGTCCAAGTCCAGGTCCAAGTCCACCAGATCCAGGTCCAGGTCCAGGTCCAGGTCCAGGACGAGCAGAACGCGCCCATCTCGCCCCCCGGCATCGGCCCCCGCGACTGGGCCCGGCTCCTCCGCTTCCTCGCCGTGTGGCGCGAGCTCCGCGTCGTCCGCGACCGGCTCCCGCTCGCGGAGCTCCTCGGCCAGGCGGTCTCGGCCCTCGACCTCGACGCGGCGCTCCTCGCCTCCCCCGACGGCGAGCGGCGGGCAGTCAACCTCGAGAAGGCGGTCCGGCTCGCCGCCCGCTTCGAGGCGGACGGCGGGCGCGCGCCGGAGCTCCCGCGTCACCTGCGCGACCTCGCGGCGCGGCCGCCGCGGGAGCCCGAGGCGGAGCTCGAGGCGGGCGACGCGGTCTCGCTCCTCTCGGTGCACCAGGCGAAGGGGCTCGAGTGGCCGATCGTGCTCGTCCCGGACCTGGGCGCCGCCGGCCGCAACGACGGGCGCCGCGCGCTCCTCGACGGCGACGGCCGGCTGTGCGCCCTCTGGTACGACGGAGCGCGGGAGGCCCACGTCGAGACCGAGTCGATGCGGCGGGCGCGAGAGTCGGAGCGGCGCGCCGCGGCAGCGGAGTCGCGCCGGCTCCTCTACGTCGCCCTCACCCGCGCGCGCGACCGGCTCGTCCTCTCCGGCGAGGCGGGGCGCGGCGAGACCTGGCGCGGGCTCGTCGAGGCGGCCGTGGAGGCCCGGCCGGAGCTCGTCCTCCGCGTCCCGCTCGGCGAGGCCGGCAGGCTCGCCGCCGGCGCGCCCCTCCCGCCGCCGCCCGCGCAGGTGCCCGTCGGCGCGGTCCGGCTCGCGGCGCCGCGCCTCGCGCCGCCTGCCCCGGTCGCCGCGGTCCGCGTGGCGGTGACCGACCTCGCCGAGTTCGCCCGCTGCCCGCGGCGTCACCACCTCGCGCGCGTCCTGCGGGTCCCGGAGCTGCGCGGGGCGGGCGGCGGCGGCGCCCACGACGATCCCGGGCGCGCCACCGTCCGCGGCACCCTCGCCCACGCGATGCTCTCGGAGAGCGACCTCGCGGCGCCGCCCCTCGAGCGGCGGGCGCAGCTCGAGGCCGCCGCGTCGCGGCGCGGCTACGACCCGCGGAGCCCCGGCGTCCGGCGGATCGTCGCGGAGGTCGCGCGCTTCTCCGAGTCGGACGCCGGGCTGGCCCTCGCCCGCGCGGCGCGCGAGGGGAGGCTCACCCGCGAGGTGCCGTTCCTGCTCCGGCTCGACGGCGCGGGGGCCTCGGCCTACCTCGTCGGCGCCATCGACGCCCTCGTCGTCGGGCGCCGCGGCGAGGGGGTCGTCGTGGTGGACTACAAGTACGCCGCGCCGCGCCCGGAGGCGGCGGCGCGCTACCGGCTCCAGCTCCTCGCCTATGTCCTCGCGGCGCGCCGCGCGCACCCCGGCGCCCGCGTCCGCGCCCGGCTCCAGTTCCTGCGCGGCGACTTCCGGGCGGTGGAGGTCGCGGCGACCGAGCCCGAGCTCGAGGCCTTCGCCCGCGAGGCGCCGGCCCTCGCGCTCGGCGCGCACGCGGGCGACGGCGGCGAGCTGCCTCCGTCGGCGCTCGGCCGCGACGAGCTCCGGTGCCGGGCCGAGGGGTGCGGCTACGTCGGCCGCTGCTTCGGCGCGCGCCCTGCGACCCGTCGTCCGTGCGGCTGAGCGTCCGTGCGGCCGAGCGTCATGCCGGACGCGCCTCCGGCTCACCTTTCCGCTTGCGTCGCGCCTTTCCGACTCCGTAGATTCCCCCCCGCCGAACGGCGCGGCGAGCGCGCCGGACCACGGAGACACGGGAGAGCAGACACATGGCCGAGCGAACGACCGCGCGCGTGAAGGAGATCCTGTCCTGGTACCCGTCGGACAGCCCCGGGACCCTCGCGAACCTCCACCGCATGCTCATGACCGGGACGCTCGCCGGCACGGGCAAGATGGTGATCCTCCCGGTCGACCAGGGCTTCGAGCACGGTCCGGCCCGCTCCTTCGCGCCGAACCCGGCCGGCTACGATCCCGAGTACCACTTCCAGCTCGCCATCGAGCCGGCTGCAACGCCTACGCGGCGCCGCTCGGGTTCATCGAGGCGGGGGCGCGGAAGTTCGCCGGGCCAGATCCCGCTCATCCTGAAGCTCAACAACTCCGACTCGCTCTCGAAGCTCGGCGGCGCGCCGATCTCGGCGGTCACCGCGTCGGTGAAGGAGGCGGTCCGGCTCGGCTGCGCCGCGGTCGGCTACACCATCTACCCGGCCTCCGACGCGCGGAACGCGCAGTTCGAGGAGCTGCGCGCCATCACCGAGGAGGCGAAGGCGCCATGGCCTCGTCGTCGTGGTGTGGAGCTACCCGCGCGGCACCGGCGTCTCGAAGGACGGCGAGACGGCGGTGGACATCGCCGCCTACGCGGCGCAGATCGCCTGCCAGCTCGGCGCGCACATCGTGAAGGTGAAGCCGCCGAAGGACCTCGTCGAGCACGCCGAGGCGAAGAAGGTCTACGAGAAGTACGCAGATCCCGCACGAAGACCCTCGCCGACCGCGTGCGGCACGTCGTGCAGTCGCTCGTTCAACGGGAAGCGGATCGTGATCTTCTCGGGCGGCGAGGCGAAGGGGACCGACGCGGTGCTCGAGGAGATCCGCGGGCTGCGCGACGGCGGCGCCTTCGGGTCGATCATGGGCCGCAACGCGTTCCAGCGCCCGAAGGCGGAGGCGCTGAAGCTCCTCTCCGACGTGATGAAGATCTACGCGACCTGGTCGACGCGTCGCGCCTCCGGCGCGCGACGCTGGACGGAGGACGCCGTGTCGATCGGGCGACTTCGGGTGGCGGTGCCGCGAGGCGCCGCCCTCGTGCGTCTCGGCGAGGCGCGTGAGGGTCCCGCTTGCGCCCGCGGACGGGCCCTGCAGCGGTGCCCGCGAGGGGACGAGCCCACGGGGGCCGGTGCGGCCGCCGGGGGACGCATGGAACATGCCGCGCAGGAGTTTTTTCCCTTGCCACCCGGAGCGGCCGGGGTTTATACGGCTTTACCCTTTTTCTTCGCGACCTTCGCACGGCTACGACACGGCCCGAGCGCGGGCCGCGGCCGTCGAGCGCGAGGAAAACTCATGCGGCTCTACCCCAAGGTCATCCCCACCATCGCCCGCGAGGTCGTCCAGACCCTCATGCAGGACGGCGACGTCGAGGTGGAGACCCTCCGGATCGCCGACGCCGAGATGGACATGGCGGCGATCATGAAGGAGTACCTCGCCGCCGAGGAGCGGGTGAACGCGGCCACGCGCGAGGCGCTCGAGCGCCGCGGCTACGATCACTCCAAGTTCAACCAGGTGAAGCGCGAGATGGCGGACGTCCGCGGCTTCAAGATGGGGGACGAGGGGATCGAGTACGTCATCGGCCAGATGATCGAGTTCCTCCTCATCTCGCGGAACGTCGAGGAGGTCTACTCCGAGGACCACGGCCTCCGGAAGAAGGTCTTCGGCATCTTCAAGAAGCACCTCGACGTGGACGACGAGATCGATCGCGAGGCGCGCGCCCGCCTGAAGCACCTGCAGGAGGGCACCAGCGCCTGGGACGTCGAGTACCAGAAGACGGTCGAGCTGCTGCGCCGATCGCGCGGGCTGATCTAGCCCGACCGCCCGCAGGAGCCGCGAACGGCGCCAGCCCTCCACGGGCGGCGCCGTTCGGCGTTTCCGGCGCGCGAACGCCTCGCCGCGATGGCGGGCGACGCACGCGCCCCCGAGGGATCGCGCGCCACCGCGAGAGCGGACGTCACCCGCGTCTTCTGGCGCCCGGCGGCGCCAGACGACGGTGTGTTGCCAATAAGTTGACGTGCGATATCGCCCGACTACGCTCACCCTGGGTTCATGGGCGGAGGCGGCGGCGTGTCGAAGGTCCCGTACTACCGGGGAGTCCGTGGCAGCGCGGCGCTCGCGACACGGGCGCTCCGCGCGCCCGCGCCGGCGGCGGAGGCGCTCGAGCCCGGGGAGATGCGCCGGGTCGCCTTCGCCGGCGAGCTCCTCGGCGCCGTGCGCGTTCGCTCCGCCTTCGCCGCCATCCCCCTCGACGCCTTCGACCGCGCGAGCGCCGATCTCGAGATCGAGGAGCAGGCGGCGTACCTGCACCTGCTGCGACTCTCCGTCGCCGAGGGGCGGAACTGGTGCCGCCTCGCGAAGAAGGACCTGATGGACCGGCTGCGGCTGTCGGAGCGCCGGCTGCTCCGGGTCCTCGCGGCCCTCGCCGAGAAGCGGTACGTCCGCCCCCTCGATCGCGACAACCGCGGAACGCTCTGGCGCGTCTACCTGCCGCGCGAGGTCGCGGGGGAGGCGCTCGGCGAAGACGTCCTCCTCGGCCGCGCCGCGGAGCTACGCGTCGTGCGGGCCGCGCCCGGGCCCACCGCGCCCGGCCCCAGCGCGCCCGCGCCCGCCGCCGCCGCCGCCCCGCCGCCGCGTCCACGCGCGGTCGCGACCGAGGCGTCCCTCGCCCGCGCCCTCGCCGACGCCCGCGGCCGCGCCGATCCCGGAGGCGTCGCCGACGCCCTCCGCGAGGTCCGCGAGCTCCTCGCCGAGGGCCAGCCGCCGGAGCGCATCGCCGCGTGCATCGAGACCGTCCGCCGCCGCGCCCAGCGCGCCGGCGCGGGAGACCCGCCATGACCCGCAAGGCCGCCGTCGCCACCGTCCTCCAGATCGCCGAGCGGCCCGCCGCCCTGGCGCCCGCCGCCACGCCGATCGTGCCGCCGCCCGTCGACATCCCCGCTGACGTCGGGGCGGTCGACGCCCTGCGCCGTCATCTCGGACGCGGGACCGCCCGCGAGCACGTGGTCCTCGACTTCCTCGAGGACGACCTGCGCGAGGCGCGGACCGCCCTCGCAGGCGTCGCCTCCTGGCTCGCGAACGTGGAGATCGCCCTGGGCGACGACGCGCCGTCGAAGTACCAGATCCTCGCCCTCGCCCTGGGCGGGAAGCCCGGCGACCGGATCGAGGAGCTGTCGTCGGCGCTCGCGTCGGTCCGCCGCCGCCTCGCGCAGGTCGCTGCCAGGATGTAAGAGGACGGCGCTCGAAAGGGCGCTCCTCTTCGTCTGCTCCTCTCCCCGCGCAGCGGGGAGAGCTCGGGAGAGGTCGGGGCGCTCTCACCTCGTCCCGCGCACCGCCGAGAGCGTCGCGCTCACCGGGCCGAGGTCGATCTCCGAGACGATCGCCACGGGCAGCCGGCGCGCGTCCGTCCCGAACCACAGGTGGATCGGCCGAGCGCGGTCCTGCGGTCGGTCGACTCGCCGCGTCGTCGCGTCGACGCGCACCGTGTCGAACTTCCCCGCCCGCGTCTCGACCCGCTCGCGCTTCGCCGCGACCGTCCCCTCGAGCCGCCAGAAACGGCGGTTCGCGACGAGGTCGAAGCAGAACCGGTCCCCCGGCGCGAGGCGCGCCGCGCGCAGGTAGTAGAGGGTCGAGACGGCGTCGAGCACGTCGCGCTCCCGCGGGTAAGCGGTCTTCCCGGTCGTCTCGCCGTACTGGTGCTCGATGACGAGCTCGGGGCCCACTGGCGCGATCTTCGTGTCGGAGACCTTGTGGACGCCGCCCTCCTCCGCCTCGTCGCGGTAGCGCTCCGGCCGGAGCGTCGTCGGGTCGACCCAGGAGAGCGCCACGCCCGCGGTGGGCTTCAGGCTCGCCACCGCCTGGGTCGTCTTCGCGCGGGCGCGGAGCGGGACGATCTTCCCGCCGGACATCGGCCGCTCCACCGAGAGCTGCATCGTCCCGGCCTTCACCATCCCGAGGACGTCGAGGTCGTAGGTGAGCGCCTCGCCGGTGCGCCACGGGCGATCCCCCGGCGCGAGGGGCGGGAGGGCGCAGGCCGGGGCGGCGCCGAGCGCGAGGGCGAGCAGCGCGCCGATCACGGCCGGCCCCTCATCTCGCCGCCGCCCGCGGCGCGTGTCGGGCCACCGCGTCCCCGAGGAGCCGCCGCGCGCGGAGCCACGGCTCCGGCCTCCGCTCCCAGCCGCGGGCCGACGGGACGAGCCGCGCGAGGAACCGGTCGGCGAGGCGCCCCTCGCCCACCGCCCGCGCGAGCGCCAGGAGCTCGGCGTCCTCCAGCGCGTCCCGCACGATCGCGAGCCGGATCGAGCCGACCGGGAAGGGGTTCGTGCCGCCGAGGACCCGGGGCAGCCCCGGGTAGAGGAGCGTCCCGTCGCCGTTCCCCGCGAAGGCCCGCACGTCGGTCCAGGGATCCCCGGTCCACGCGTGGAGCATATCGTAGTAGAGCTCGCCGGCGAGGCCGCGGCGGACGCCGAGGAGCGGCACGGCGCGGGCCGCCGTCCCGGGGCGGTCGATCTCGTAGCCCGGCCAGCCCGAGAACTCCCGGACCATCGACTCCCGGGCGCGCCCCCGGGCCGGCAGCTCGTCGCAGCCATGGGACAGGCAGGACGCGTAGGACCAGGTGACGCCGGCCGGCCGCGCGCCGTCGTCGATCAGGGAGAGGTTCGGGGCGAAGTCGTCCACGGCGCCCCGGAGAGCCGAAACCGGGACCGTGGTCGCGAAGGTGCGGATGCCCGCGGCCCGCGCGAGGTCGGCCCGGCGGCGCAGCTCGGGGAGCTGCGCCGGCGACGGCTCGTCGAGGACGTAGAGCCGGAGCCGGTCGAGCCAGCCGCGCTCCTCGAAGTGGCGCCGCCACGCGCGGAGCGTCGCCGCGAGGTCCTGCTCCGGGCCGTCCCAGACGCGGCCCGGGATCCGCACCTCCGCGAAGGCGCCGCGCACGCCGGGCACGAGCGTCCCGTCGAGCACCGGCCCGACCTCGGCGTCGTAGCGCGACCAGTCGAGGGCGCAGGTCCGGGCCGTGCAGTCGCCCTCCGGCGGGTCGGCGGAGAGCACGTACGGGGTGACCCGGTGCCGGAGCGCCGCCGCCGCCAGGGCGCGGGCGAGCACCGGGTCGCCGGGCCTCCCGAGCGCGGCGGTGCCGACGCGGGTCGGGAGGCCGAACGCGGCGGCGAACGTCCCGGTGCGCGGGAGGGCGAAGGGCCACACCCGGAGGTGCACGGGGACCTCCCCGAGGGGCCTCGTGCCCTCGGTGAGCCGGACGACGCCGGCGTGGTCCCCCGCCGCCGCGCCCTCGGGGACGCAGACCTCGACCCAGATCGCCTGGAGCCGGCCGGCCCCGACCGCGACCGGGAACGCGCGCCGCGCCTCGCCGAAGAAGGGATCGCGCTCCGGGACGAGCGGGTCGGGCCACTCGCCCGCGGCGCCGTCGGGCCCCGACGGACGCGGGAGGGAGAGCGTCGCCACCCGCAGCAGCGAGACGGGGACCGTCGAGCCGCGGGGGCCGCCGAGCGGCGCGGCGGACGCCGACAGCGCGCCGAGCCCGGCGGCGGCGCGGACCGCGACCTGGGCCGCCTCGCACTCGCCGCGCGCGGCGACGAGGTCGACGGCCCGGCCCCGGGGCGTGGCGTCTCCGGGGCGGAGCTTCTCGAGGGAGCTCGCGACCCCGATCTCGACCCGGGCGGGGGCGGCGCTCCCGGCCCCCGGCAGGGCGGCGGCGCAGGCCGCGGCGAGGAGGGCGGTCGCGGCGGACACGGACACGCGCGGAAGCTAGGCACCCCGCGCCGGGCTGGCGTAGGCTCGGGGCGCGGAGGAGCTCCCGATGCCCATCGACCAGCACGACGACGACGAGAAGCCCTCGGCGGAGGACCTCGGCCGCGCTCGGCGCTTCCAGGACTTCGACTGCCCGGACTGCAGCGCGAACAACCCGTACGACGACGGGATTCGGCGACGGGGACGAGGTCCGCTGCTACTACTGCGGCCAGGACTTCAAGGCCGCGGTGAACGACTCCGGGCGGCTCAAGCTCAAGCAGGCGTAGCGCGGTGCGACCGCGCGCCGAAGATCGCGGTCCCGACCCGGACGCAGGTGGACCCCTCCTCGACGGCGATCGACCAGTCGGAGCTCATGCCCATCGAGAGGCCGGCGAGCCCGAGCCGGTCCCGGAGCGCCCGCAGCGCCTGGAAGTGCGGACGCGGGTCCTCCTCCGCGGGCGGGATGGTCATGAGCCCGACCACCTCCACCGAGGGGAGCCCCCGGACCGCGGCGGCGAGGGCGGGGGCGTCGGCGGGAGCGCAGCCCGACTTCGAGGCCTCGCCCCCGACGTTCACCTCGAGGTAGACCCGCGCGGTCGCGCCCTTCGCGGCGAACCGCTTCGAGATCTCCCGCGCGAGCTCCACCCGGTCGACGGTGTGGATCGCCGCGACGCGGCCGGCGAGGTACTTCACCTTGTTCGTCTGGAGGGCGCCGATGAAGTGCCAGCGCAGGTCGGCGAGGCCGGCGAGGGCGTCCGCCTTCTCGCGCCACTCCTGCGCGTAGTTCTCCCCGAAGTCGCGCTGCCCGGCGGCGTAGGCCTCTCGGATGGCCTCGACCGGCTGGGTCTTCGAGACCGCCACGAGCGTGACGCCCGCGGGGAGCCCGGCGCGGACCGCGGCGAGCCGCTCGGCGACGGTCACTGGACCTCCCAGGGGAGGGGGAAGCCGGCGCGGCGCAGCAGGGCCGCGGTCTCGGCGAGGGGGAGCCCCACCACGTTCGACACGCTCCCCTCCACCGCGAGGACGAAGGCGCCGCCCGCTCCCTGGATGGCGTAGGCGCCCGCCTTGTCGAGGGGCTCGCCGGTCGCGACGTACCAGTCGATCTCCCCGGGCGAGAGCGCCGCGAACCGGACCCTGGTCGCGACCACCGCCTCGAGCTCGAGCGCCGGCGCCGTCCGGCGCACGACGACCGCGGTGAGGACCTCGTGCACCGTGCCGGAGAGCGCGCGGAGCATCCGCCGGGCGTCCTCGGCGCCCGCGGGCTTCCCGAGCACCTCGTCGCCGAGCACCACCGCGGTGTCGGCGCCGAGGACGAGGTCGCCCGGGACGACGCGCGCCTTCTCCCGGGCCACGCGCAGGACGTAGTCCCTGGGCGGCTCGCCCGGGTTCACCGCCTCGTCGGCGTGGGCCGGCCGCACGTCCAGCGCGATGCCGAGCTGCCCGAGCAGCTCCCGGCGGCGCGGGCTCTGCGAGGCGAGGACGAGGCGGGGCGGCACGGCGGCCGTGGGCGAGGCTACTCCTGGCGCGCGGACGACGCCGCCACGAGCAGCTGCTCGTTCGTCTCGATCTTCGACCCGGCGCGGAGCGCCCGGAGCCAGGCACCCTGCTCCTGCGTCTCCTTGCGGTTCCGCAGGCGAGTCTCGGCGGCCTCGCGCTGGGCCTCGAACGCCTTCGGGTCCGGGGTCTCGCGGAGCTTCACGATCGCGATGACCGGGCCGGCGGGGCTGTCGTAGACCTTCGGGAGCGCCTGGCCGGTCTTCGCGGCGAGGGCGTCCGCGAGCAGCCCGGCGGCCTCGCCGATCTTCGGGACGAACGGGCTCGACCGGCCGAACGGCCCGGTCTCCTCCGGCGCCGCCGTCTGGGAGCCGATCTTCACGGCGGCGAGCGGCTTGCCGCCCTTCGTCGCGTCGAGCGCCGCCTGGGCGCGCTCCCGCGCGAGGGCCGCCGCGCGGTCCTTCACGAGGAGCTCGCGCGCGATGGTCTCCTTCGCGGCGTCGAGGGGGACGGTCTTCGCGGGGACGACCTCCTCGGCCTGGACGAGGTGCCAGCCCGCCGCGGTGCGCACCGGCTCGGAGACCTTCCCGGGCTCGAGGGCGAGGGCGGCCTTGGCGAAGGTGTCGTCGAAGAGCCCCTCCGAGACGAACCCGAGCTCGCCGCCCTTGGCCTTCGTCCGGGCGTCATCCGAGAGCGCCTGGGCGACCTTGCCGAAGTCCTCGCCCTTCGCGAGCCGCGCCTGGGCGTCGGAGATCCTCTTCCGCGCCGCGGCGTCGTCGTTCCCGTCGACCCTGGCGAGGAGGTGCCGGACCCGGACCTTCTTCTTCTGGTCGAACCGGGCGGGGTTCTCCTGGTGGAACTTGGCGATCCGGCCGGACTCCTTCGCGGCGAAGGCCTTCACCTCGTCGGGGGTCACCTTGACCGAGGCCTCGGCGGCCGCGAGGGGGACGCGCACGAACTGGAGCGACACGCGATCCGCGTCGGCCTCCCAGGCGTCGCGGACCTCCGCCTCCGAGATCTTCACGGTCGAGCGGACGGCGGACATCATCTTCTGGTAGAGCAGGTCGTCCTTGAGCGCCGCCTCGAACTTGCCCGCGGACCCGTACATGGCCCGCGCGTTCTCCTCGTACAGGGCGAAGTTGAAGACCCCATTCTCCTGGAAGCTCGGGATGGCGTGCACCGCGCGGGTCAGCTCGTCCTTGCCGACGGTGAGGCCGCGCCGGCGGGCCTCCTGCACGACCAGCTCGCGGTCCACGATCTGGTCCAGGGCCTGCGTGGGGAGCTGGAGCTGCTCGGCGAGCTCCCGCGTGAAGGCGTCGCCCGCCTGCTGGCGGTACATGGAGTACAGCTGCCGGTACTGGCGTTCCCACTCCGACGCGGGGATGGCCTTGCCGTTCACGCGCGCGGCGTACGCCGCCGAGCCGCCTGCGCAGCCGCCTCCCCCCTTCGAGAGGGAGCCAGGTCCGAAGTTGATGGCGAACACGACCACGATCCCGATGACGATCAGCCACGTGAACGTGCTCTTCGTGTTCGCCCGGAGGATGTCGAGCATGAAGCGGAGCCCCGAGTTGTTGAAGGTCGACCCCCGAGCGGTTTCGGGCGTCGCGAAGTTGAACACCCTATTCAAAAAGCGTTAAAATGCAAGGGCTTTTCCCCCTTCCGGAGTTCGTGTGCTCGGCCTGATCAAGCGGTATCGCGAGCTCATCCTCGTCGCGGTCCTGCTCGTCGTTCCCCTCGGAGTCTTCTTCGCCCACGCGAAGAAGCCGAGCGAGCGCACGCGCTTCGATCGCGCGGTGGTGTGGGTCGCGACGCCGGTCGAGCGCGTCGTCGCGTGGAGCGCGACGGGCGTCCTCCGCATGTGGAACGGCTACGTCGCGCTGCGCGGATCCCATGAGCGAGCGGCGGCCCTCACCGCCCGGGTCCTGGCGCTCGAGCTCGAGCAGCAGCGGCTCGCCTCGGTCCAGGGCGAGGCGGAGCGGCTGCGGAAGCTCCTCGGGTTCACGGAGCTCACCGGGGAGCGCCGCTACGTCGGCGCGCGGGTCATCGGGATCCGGCTCGGCACCGTGGGGCGGCAGCTCCTCACCGTGGACCGCGGGAGCGACGACGGCCTCGCGGTGATGATGCCGGTGGTGGTCGCCGAGGGGGTCGTCGGCCGCATCCACGCGGTCGCCGCGGGGACCGCCGACGTGCTCGTCCTCACCGACCTCAACAGCTCGATCGCGGTGCGCGTGGACCGCACCCGCGCCCGCGCCAACGTGCGCGGGCTCGGGAAGACGGACCTCTGCAGGCTCGACTACGCCCTCCGGACGGAGGACGTCATCGAGGGCGATCCGCTCGTGACCTCCGGGACCGACGGCATCTTCCCGCGGGGGCTCCCCGTCGGGAAGGCGACCCAGCTCGATCGCCGCGCGCACGGCCTGTTCCAGGACGCCCGCGTCATCCCGGCCGTCGACGTGACGCGGCTCGAGGAGGTCCTCGTGATCACGTCCTGGGAGCGGCCCGCGGAGGTCCTGCCGGCCGCGTACGCCCCCCGGAAGCTCCCGTGAAGCCGCTCGGGCACGTCGTGTTCGCGCTGCTGCTCGCGGCGCTCCAGTCGGCGATCCTGCGCTGGGTCGGCGGCGGCTCGTTCTCCGTCGCCCTCGTCGCGTGCTGCATCGTCTGGGCGGGACTCCAGGCGGGGAACGTCGACGGCTCGGTGGCCGCCGCGGGCATCGGGTACGTGCTCGACCTCTTCGCGGGGACGCCGAAGGGGCTCATGACCTTCCTCGCGGTGGCGCTCTTCCTCGCGGTCCGCGCCGCGTCGGCGGCGGTCGACCTGCGCGGGCGCGCGGGGTTCGTGCTCCTCTCCGGCCTCGGCGCGCTGTTCCTCTCCGTGGGCGCGACGATCTTGCTGCGGAGCACCGCGATCCCCGAGGCGGCGCCCGGCTGGGCGCTCGCCGGGCGGATGATCGTCGAGGCGCTCCTCACCGCGGCGGCGGCGCCGGTGGTGGCGCTGGGACTCCGGCGGCTCGACGGGCTGTTCCATCGCGAGGAGCCCGGCCTCCTGCGCTGACGCATGTCGCTCATCCCGCCCAGCGCGCCCGGCGCGGCGCAGAAGGAGCTCCGGCCTCGCCTCGCGTGGGCGACCGGCGCGGTGGTGATCTCGTTCCTCGTCCTCGTCGCGCGCCTGTACCAGCTCCAGATCCTCCGGGGCGACGAGTACAAGGAGAAGGCCGACGACAACTTCGTGAAGGAGCTGCGGCAGCCCGCCGACCGCGGGCTGATGATGGACCGCAACCGGCGCGTCCTCGTGGACTCGCGCCCGTCCTACGACGTCACGCTCACCCCGCACTTCTGCGGCAAGCAGTGCGACGACGTCATCGGCCGGCTCGCGACGATGCTCTCCCTCTCGGAGGAGGAGGTCGAGCGCGCCCGGAACCTCGTCCGCTCGGCGAAGAAGCTCGACCGGTTCCAGCCCTTCACCGTCAAGATCGACGTCGGCCGCGACGCCCTCGACCAGTACCTCTCGAACCAGATGGACCTGCTCGGCGTCGACGTCGTCGCGACGCCGCACCGGAACTACCGCACCGGTCCCCTGGGCGGACACCTCATCGGCTACATGAACGAGGCCGGGCCGGACGAGCTCAAGCGGCTCAACGAGGAGGTCCAGCGGACCGGGTCGAAGCAGGGGCAGTACCTGCTCGGCGACTACGTCGGCCGCCGCGGCCTCGAGCGGAAGTTCGAGCGCGACCTGCGCGGGGTCGACGGCAAGGAGCGCGTCCCGGTCGACGCGAAGGGGCGCCGCAAGGACGACGCCGACGAGCTCATCCCCGCCGGGATGCGCCTCGTCCCGTCCCAGCCCGGCAAGAACCTCGTCCTCTCGCTCGACTGGCGGCTCCAGGAGTTCGCCGAGAAGACCTTCCCCGCCACCGCCGGCGTGGTCGTCGCGATGGACGCGAAGACCGGCTTCCTCCTCGCCCTGGTGGACCGTCCCGCGCCGGACCCGAACAAGATGTCCGGGCGCATCAGCGCGGCGGAGCTCGCGGCGATCCACTCCGACCCGCTGCAGCCCGAGCTCTTCCGCGCGGTGCAGCAGCACTACCACCCGGGCTCGACCTTCAAGGCGCTCACGGCGATCGCGGCGATGGAGGAGAACGTCCTCAGGCCCAACTCCACCGTCTACTGTCCGGGCCACTTCCGGATGGGCTCGCACGTGTGGCGCTGCGACAAGGAGAGCGGACACGGCGCGGTGGACTTCACGCACGCCCTCGGGGCGAGCTGCGACGTCTTCTTCTACGAGGCGGGGGCGCGCCTCGGCGCCGACGCCATCGCGAAGTGGGCGAACGTCTTCGGCCTCGGCGTCCCCACCGGCTTCGAGATCACCGGCGAGGTGCCCGGGGTCATCCCCGACATCGCCTGGCACGACCGCCACGTCCCGGGCGGCTACCAGCGGGGCATGCCGGTGAACCTCGCCATCGGCCAGGGCGACGTGAACGTCACGCCCATGCAGCAGCTCGTCTTCTACGGCGCCCTCGCCACCGGGGTCCTCTGGCGCCCGCAGGTGGTGCTCCGGATCGAGGACGCCGACGGGCACGTCGTGCAGGAGTTCGCCCCCCAGGAGCGCGGCCGGCCGCACATCCAGAAGTCCACCCGGGAGACGGTGCTGAAGGGGCTCCTCGCGGCGGTGAACGAGCCCTTCGGGACCGCTTACGGCTCGCGCCTGAAGGACGTCGTGATGGCAGGGAAGACCGGGACCGCCCAGGTCGTGAAGATGGGGGCGCACCGGCTCAAGGCGAGCCAGGTCGGCTACTTCGAGCGCGACCACGCGTGGTTCGCCGCCTTCGCGCCCGCCGACGACCCCGAGATCGTGGTGGTGGTGCTGAACGAGCACTCGGGGTTCGGCTCGTCGAACGCCGCGCCCACCGCCTCGGCGGTCGTGAAGAAGTGGCTCGAGCTCAAGGCGGAGGACGCCGCCGAGCGCGCCGGCCCGGTGCCGGCGCCGGAGCAGCCCCCCGCGGTTCCTCCGCGCCCCGCGCCCGCGCCGGCCGCGCCGCCGCGCCGCCGCGGGAGAAGCCGAAGCTCGGGGTGGACGCGGCGCGTCTCGAGGAGGCGACCCGTGGCTGACGTCTCGCTCGCGGCCGCGCCCCAGCGCAGGCCCTTCGCGCACTTCCCCGCGCACGTCGCGGTCCTCGTCCTGTCGATCTCCGCGATCGGGATCTGGAACCTCGCCTCCGCGTCGCGGAGCGCCCACGCGCCGGTCTGGATCCAGCAGACCGCCTGGATGGGCGTCGGGATCGTCCTCGCCCTCGCCATCACGCTCTTCGACACGCGGACGTTCCAGCGGCTCGCCTGGGCGTTCTACCTCGGCGTCCTCGGGCTGCTCGTGTACGTCCTCTTGCACGGCCGCTACGTCATGGGCGCGCGGCGCTGGATCGGCGTCGGCCCGGTGAACTTCCAGCCCTCGGAGCTCGCGAAGATCGCGGTGGCCATCGCCCTCGCGTCCTGGCTCCACGTCGACGCCGAGAAGCGCAAGGACGGGTACGGGCTCCTCGGGCTCGTCGTCCCGCTCCTCATCACCTTCGTCCCCGCGGTCCTCGTCCTGAAGCAGCCCGACCTCGGCACCGCCCTCATCATCTGCGCGGTGGGGTTCACCCAGATCCTCTTCGCGCGGGTGCGCTGGAAGACCCTCGCGATCCTCGTCGTGGTGGGGGTGGGCGGGGCGACCTTCGCGTACCCGCACCTGAAGCCGTACCAGAAGAAGCGGGTCGAGACCTTCCTCAACCCGCAGGGCGACGCCCTCGGCGCGGGCTACCACGCGACCCAGTCGATGATCGCCATCGGCTCGGGCCAGGGGCTCGGGAAGGGGTGGGGGCAGGGGACGCAGACGTACTTCTCGTTCCTCCCCGAGCAGCACACCGACTTCATCTTCTCGGTGTGGGCGGAGGAGCACGGGTTCGTCGGGTGCCTGCTCCTCGTCGCGCTCTACTTCGCGCTGGTGACGAGCGCCATCGACATCTGCGGAGGCGCCAGGGACCGCTTCGCGAGCTTCCTCGCGGTGGGGCTCACCGGGATGCTCTTCTGGCACGTCTTCATCAACGTCGGGATGGTGATCGGGCATCCTGCCCGTGGTCGGCGTGACCCTGCCGCTCATGAGCTACGGCGGGTCGTCGGTGCTCACGGTGTTCGCGGCGATCGGGCTGCTCGCGAACGTGGGGATGAGAAGGTTCGTGAACTAGGGGGTCGCTCCGCGCGGGCGCGCCGCGCCGCGCCGAACGCGAGGGCGCAGGCGCCGTTGTAGCGGCCGCGGAGGTCGGAGGGGGCCATGTCCGCGACGAGCGCGACCGCGACGGGCATCGTGGTGATCTCGCCGAGGGTCCAGACCGCGGTTGCGACCGTGTACGTCCGACCGAGAACGTCCCGAGGGACGGAGACGTCGCCCGCCTCGTCCGGCGCCCGAAGGCGCCGGACGCGGGTGTCAGGAGATTGCCTTCTTGAGGCTCTCCTCGAGCTTCGACTTCGGGACGGCGCCGACGATCGTGTCCACCACCCGGCCGCCCTTGAAGACGAGCAGGGTCGGGATGGAGCGGATGCCGAACTTCTGCGGCACCTGCTGGTGCTCGTCGACGTCCATCTTCGCGACCTTCACCTTGCCCTTGTACTGCTTGGCGAGCTCCTCGACGGCGGGGGCGATGGCCTTGCAGGGCCCGCACCAGACCGCCCAGAAGTCCACGAGCACGGGGACGTCGCTCTTCAGCACCTCCTGGTCGAAGGTCGCGTCCTGCAGGATGAGCACGTCGTTCGAGGCCATGTCGGCTCCAGGCAAGGGTTCGTTCGGTCGTGACTCTTATCCGCGAGGTTCGACCCTGGCAAGGGGCTCGGCGGGCGTGGTATCAGTCCCGCCGGAGACGGAATGTCCGGGTTGCTCTTCGTATCCCAGGCGATGCTCGACTCCTGGGCCGAGCAGGGAAGATCGACTTCGTCGGGAACGTCATGACCCTCCTCGCCGGGGACGGGAAGGGGCGGTCGTACGCCCTCGAGCCCGCCGTCCGGTTCCTGAAGGTGCTCGGGGAGGAGAAGGACCTGAACGGCCTGCTCCACAAGGTGAAGAGCACCGTCCAGCTGAAGGAGCTGGGCGCGGAGCCGGCCGGCGACTCCTGTATCCTCGGGGACGTCGCCTACGAGGTGCAGCCCGGCTTCCTCGCCGAGGCGGCGGCCCTGCAGGCGGCCGCCAGCGCGAAGCCGATAGGGCCCGCGAAGGCCGCGGCGGGGCAGGGGCCCGCCGCGCCGGCCGGGAAGGGGGCGGACGCCCGCTCGAGACCCCTCGGGAGCGGGCCGATGCCGAAGGATCTGGAGGAGAAGCGGAAGGAGGCGGAGGCTCTCGCCCGTTTCCTTCTCGACAATCTCTCTTGAGGGAGGGGACGTCGCGGGTGCGGGCGGTCGCCGCGCCCCCGTCGTCCCAGGAAGCCAACCAGGCATGAGCATCGTCATCCTGCGCATCGCCGCCGCGTTCTACGCGGGCGCCACCGCCGCCTACATCGTGTACTTCGCGCGCCCGCGGCACGCGCGGCTCGCGACGAGCGGGCGCGGCGCTGCTCGCCATCGCCTTCGTGGTCCACGGCGTCGCCATCGGCGTCGGGTGCAGCGAGTTCGGCGGGGCGGAGTTCTTCAGCCTGCGCGGCGGCCTCGTGCTCATGGTCTGGCTCGCGGCGGGCGCCTACCTGCTCCTGCAGCGCTTCTACCACCTGCCGACCGTCGGCGCCTTCATCACGCCGTTCATCCTCGTCACGCTCCTCCCCGCGCTCTTCGGGACGCCCGGCCACCCCGAGCTCCCGCCCGAAACCGTCCGTCACCCGACGCTCACCCTCCACATCATCTCGGCGGTGGGCGGGGTCGCGCTCTTCGCCATCGCCTTCGGCGCGGCGATCATGTACCTGCTGCAGGAGCGCGAGGTGAAGGGGAAGAAGCTTCGGCGCGCTCTTCTCGCGGCTCCCGTCGCTCGACGCCCTCGACCGGCTGAGCGCAGCGGCTGGTCCGCGCTCGGGTTCGTCGTCTACACCGTCGCCCTCGTCGCCGGGACCATCATCGCGAACGCGGTCTGGAAGAGCGCCTGGTCCTGGGACCCGCAGCAGATCGGCTCGCTGCTCATCTGGCTCCTCTACGGCGGGATGGTCCAGCTCCGGCACAGCGGCGTGCACGGGCGGCAGCTACGCGCTCCTCACCCTCGTCGGGTTCGCCCTCGTCCTCGGCTCGATGGTCACGCTCAAGGTCGTGCCCGGGCTCACGCGCCACACCGGGGACTACGGGACGAAGGTCACCGGAGGGTGCCCAAGTGAGCGACGCGCGAGCTGTTCCTCGTCGGGCTCTCGCACAAGACCGCGCCCATCGACGGTGCGCGAGCGGGTGGCGCTGTCCGGCGACGCCCTCAAGGGCGCCCTCGGCGAGCTGCGGCCGATGCGACGGGCGTGCGCGAGGCGCTCGTCGTCTCGACCTGCAACCGGGTCGAGGTCTACGTGAAGGCGACCGACGACGGCGCCGCCCGGCGCTTCTTCACCTCCCGCGCCGCCGAGGCCGGCGAGCACCTCTACGCGAAGGCGGGGGTCGGACGCGGTCCGCCACCTCTTCCGGGTCGCGGCGAGCCTCGACTCGATGGTGCTGGGCGAGCAGCAGATCCTCGGGCAGGTGAAGGAGGCCTACGGCCTCGCCAGCGCCGCGGAGGCGGCCGGCTCGTTCTTCTCGCGCCTCTGCAACCGCGCCTTCGCCACCGCGAAGCGGGTCCGCACCGAGACCGAGATCGGCCGGGGCGTCGACCTCGATGTCCCAGGTCGCGGTGGAGCTGGTCGAGAAGATCTTCGGCGACCTCGAAGGGCCGCGCCATCCTGCTCGTCGGCGCCGGGAAGATGGGCGCGCTCTCGGCGAAGGCGCTCGCGTCGCTCGGCGCCGACCGGATCCTCGTCACCAACCGCTCGCCGGAGCGCGGCACCGGCGCTCGCCGCCCAGGTGAACGGCCACTTCCGCGACTGGGAGCGAGCTGCACCGGCTCCTCGCCGAGGCCGACGTGGTCATCGTCTCGACCGGCGCGCCCGACCTACGTCATCACCCGCGACATGCTCGAGAAGGCGATGAAGGCGCGGCGGCACCGCTCCATCTGCCTCATCGACCTCGCGGTGCCCCGCAACGTCGACCCCGCCTGCGCCGAGCTGGAGGACGTCTACGCCTACGACGTCGACGACATGCAGAAGGTGGTCGACTCGACCCACGAGGCCCGCGCAGGGCGAGGCGCTCCGGGCCGA
Organism: uncultured delta proteobacterium; assembly: GCA_963739565.1. Lineage (GTDB taxonomy): Bacteria > Myxococcota > Myxococcia > Myxococcales > Anaeromyxobacteraceae > Anaeromyxobacter. Next base: position 91,047 of record CAVUBF010000008.1, read on the forward strand.
GGCCATCGTCGAGGCGGAGGTGCATGGCCTTCGCTCGCGAGCGCGAGACCCGCGCCGCGCTGCCGGTGCTCGTCGCAGCTCCGCCGGCGCGCCGAGGCAGATCGCGCGCGCCGAGGCGGAGCGGACGCTCGCCACCGTCGGCGGCGAAGCTCGACGAGCAAGCGGCCGCACGAGCGTCGAGGCGATGGCCCAGGCCATCGTGAACAAGCTGCTGCACGGCCCCACCGCCCGGCTCAAGGAGGCCGCCTCCTCCGGCGACGGCGCCCTCGCCGGGCGCGGCCGCGGAGCTGTTCGGCATCGAGGCGGCGGATCCCGCGCCGCGTGCCGCCCGGCCGGCCGCGCCGGCGCAGCCCGGCGCCGCTCGCCGCGCCGCGGCCGCGTCCTCCGACTCCAGCTAGAGAACCCCACGGAGCCCCTCTGACCATGATCCGCATCGCCACCCGCCGCAGCCCGCTCGCCAAGTGGCAGGCGAACCACGTCGCCGACCTGCTCCGCCGGAACGAGCCCGGCCTCGAGGTCCGCCTGCACGAGCTCGTGACCCGGGGCGACAAGATCCTCGACGTCCCGCTCGCCGAGGTCGGCGGGAAGGGGCTCTTCGTGAAGGAGATCGAGGACGCGCTCCTCGCCCGCGACGCCGAGATCGCGGTCCACTCGATGAAGGACCTGCCGGCCGTGCTCGCGCCGGGGCTCGTCATCGGCGCGGTGCCGGAGCGCGAGGACCCGCGCGACGCGCTCTGCTCGCCCCGCTGGAAGACCCTCGACAAGCTGCCGAAGGGCGCCAAGGTCGGCACCTCCAGCCTGCGGCGCGGCGCGCAGCTCAAGGCGCTCCGGCCCGACCTCGAGCTCGAGATGGTGCGCGGCAACGTCGAGACGCGGCTCCGCAAGGCGTCGGAGGGGCTCGACGCGGTGGTCCTCGCCTACGCCGGGCTGCGCCGCCTCGGCCTCGCCGAGCACGCGACGCACGTGCTGTCGCCCGACGAGATGCTCCCCGCGGTCGCCCAGGGCGCCCTCGCCCTCGAGGCGCGCGCCGACGACGCCGCGACCCTGAAGCGCCTCGCCGCCCTCGAGCACGCCGAGACCCGGGTGCGGATCGAGGCGGAGCGCGGGTTCCTCGCGCGGATCGAGGGCGGCTGCCAGGTGCCCATCGCGGGCCACGCCCGCGTCGAGGGGCAGACCGTCGATCCTGCGGGCCCTCGTCGCGTCCCTCGACGGCAAGAACGTCATCCGCGGCGAGCGGAGCGCGCCCGCTCGCGGGCGCCCGCGCCATGGGCGAGGCGCTCGCCGAGGAGCTGCTCTCGAAGGGCGCCGACGTCATCCTGCGCGAGACCGAGGGCAAGGCGCCCGGCCTCGCGGCGCCCAGGCGGAGCTAGTGTACCCCCGCTCGGAATGACCCCGCCGCGCCTCGACCGCCGGACCGTCGTCGTCACCCGCAGCAAGGGGGGCGAGGACGCGCTCGCCACCCGGCTGCGCGACCTCGGCGCCGAGGTGCGGGAGATCGCCTCCATCGCCTTCGCGGCGCCCGCCGACCCCGGGCCGCTCGACGCCGCGCTGCGCGACCTCGCCCGCTTCGAGTGGGCCGTGTTCGCCAGCGCGACCGCCGTGGAGCGGACGGTGGAGCGGCTGCGGCTGCTCGCCCTCGCGCCCGCCGACCTCGCCCGGCTGTCTCTCGCCGCGGTCGGCCCCGCGACCGCCGACGCCCTCGCCCGGGCGGTGCGCGAGCCGGACCTCGTCCCGGCCGAGGCGACGGGCGAGGCGATGGCGGCGGCGCTCGCGCCGCGCGTACGGGGCCGGCGGGTGCTCCTGCCCCGCCCCGCCGAGGGCCGGCCGGAGCTGCTCGACGGCCTCGTCGCGGCCGGCGCCGACGTCGCGGCGGTGGAGGCGTACCGGACGCTCCCCGCGCAGCCGGAGGCCATCCGGCCGCTCGCCGGCTGGCTCGAGGCCGGAGAGGTCGCCGCGGTGGCGTTCGCTTCCCCCTCTGCCGTGAAGGCGGTCGTGGCGGGGCTCGGGGAGCGGGCGGGGCTGCTGAGCCGAGCGCCCCTCGCGGCCATCGGACCCACCACGTCCGAGGCGCTGCGGGCGGCCGGCCTGGAGGTCGCGGTTCAGCCCGCGCGGTACACGGGCGTCGACCTCGCCGAGGCGATCGCCGCCCACCTGAGCCGGTAGCCCCGCCCGGAGCGGGCCCTCGGCTCCCGTCGCGGACCGCGCCGGGTCCGGGTACATTCGGCGAAGGGAGCCCCCGGGAATGGCCACCGAGCAGGAGACCTCCGACGCGCTGGTCCGGATCCGCATCGCCCTCGAGCCGGCGGAGGGTGCGGCAGGTCCGGCGGACGACTGGCTCTGGGCGGAGCCGCTCGGGAGCGGCCGCTTCCGGATCGAGAGCTGCCCCTTCTTCGCCTACGGGGTGTCCCGCGACGACGTCGTCCACGCGGTCGAGACCACCGGGGACGAGGCGCCACGGCTCGAGGACGTGCTCGAGAAGGGCGGGCACCGCACGCTCCGGCTCGCCCTCGATCCCGGCGTGGAGATCGCCGATGCCTCCGTCCAGGGGCTGCTGGAGCGGCTCCTCGAGCTCGGGTGCACGCACGAGGCGCTCCGGCCGAAGCTCGTCGCCATCGACGTGCCGCCCGAGGTGGACGTCGCGATCGTCGCCCAGCTCCTCCAGACGCTGGTGCAGGACCGCTCGCTGCTGTGGGAGTGGGCGGACCCGCGGCCGAGCTGAGCCGCGGGTCCGTCGCGCCCGCTACGCAGACGCGCGCATCGCGTCGGGGGCGGCCTCGCCCGCGAGGATCCCGACCCTGCGCCCCGCCCGCTCGAGCGCCCCGAGCACGTGCCCGATCTGCGCGTCGGTGTGGGCGGCGGTGAAGGTCATCCGGATGAGGCAGCCGCCCGCGTGCACCGCCGGCGGCAGCGCCACGTTGACGAAGATCCCCTCCTCGCTCAGGGTGCGCCAGAACTCGAAGGTCTGCTCGAGCGAGCCGACCCGGATCGGAACGATCGGGGTCTGGGTCCCGAGCGTGTCGAACCCCATCCCGCGCAGCGCGTGGTGCACGCGCCGCGTCGTCGCCCACAGGCGGGTCCGGAGCGCGGGGCGCTCCTGGAGGATCGCGAGCGCCTCCCGGACGGCCGCCACGGCCGCGGCGGGCGGGCTCGCGGCGAAATGGAAGGCGCGGTTCGTGTGGGTGCAGCGCAGGTACTCGATGACGTCGCGCCGCCCTGCGACGAATCCGCCCACCGCAGGGAGCGCCTTGCTCGTCGTCCCGACGATGAGGTCGACCCCGTCCTCGACGCCGAAGTGCTCCGCGGTGCCACGCCCGTCGCGCCCGAGCACGCCGAGCCCGTGCGCGTCGTCCACGATCAGCCGCGCGCCGTGGGTCCGGCACGCCTCGACGATCCGGGGCAGCGGCGCGAGGTCTCCCTCCATGGAGTAGACCCCGTCGACCACCACGAGCTTCGCGGCCTCGCCGCACGCGGCGAGCACCCGCTCGAGATCGCGGGCGTCGTTATGGCGGAAGCGCTTCACGTCCGCGTACGAGAGGCGCGCCCCGTCCACGATCGAGGCGTGGGCGTGGCGGTCGAGCACGATGCAGTCGCCCCGGTGGGCGAGCCCGGCGATGACGCCGCAGTTCGCGAGGTACCCGGACGTGTAGAAGATCGCGTCGTCCTTGCGGAGGAACCTCGCGAGCTTGCGCTCGAGCTCCGCATGGAGCTCGAGGGTGCCGTTGAGCAGGCGGGAGCCCGTCGTTCCGGTCCCGTACGTCTCGACCGCCGCGATCGCCGCCGCCTTCACGCGCGGGTCGCTCGCGAGCCCGAGGTAGTTGTTCGAGCCGAGCATGATCATCCGGCGACCGTCGGCGACGACCTCCGCGTCGGGGGCAGACTGCATGACGCGGTAGAAGGCGTCGAAGCCGGCGTCCACGAGGGCCTTGGCGGGGTGCATCTGCGAACACTTGTCGAACAGGTCCATGGTTGCGTCCTCTCGCCGCCCGGGGGGGGGGTGGGCGGAAGGCGCCAGTGTATGAAAAAGGGCTCCTCACCAAGGGTGAGTAGTCAAGAATTCGACTGACCCGGAAGAGTGGGCGCGCGCTATCGGCTACCACTGATGGTGGTACCGAGCTGCTCGGCCACACGCGCGAGCTGATCGAGATCAAGCGGCTTCGTCAGGACGGGCTGCGGCTGGTTCCTGAGAAAGTGCCGCGCCGCCTCGGTCACGGCTCCCCCGGTGAAGAACACGACGCGGTGCGCGAGCGCCGGCGTGCTCCGGAGGAGCGTCCGGTACAGTCGCTCCCCGCCGCCCGCGGGCATCATGAGGTCGCAGAGGACGAGGTCGTAGAAGCTCGATCGCAGCCGCTCGAGCCCCTCGTCGACCCCGGACGCGAGGTCCACGCCGTAGCGGGACTCGAGGAGGCGGCGCAGCGACGAGAGCACCGCCGTCTCGTCGTCGACGATGAGCATGTGCAGGCGCGGCGGCACCGCCTGGGCGGACGGGGCCTCGCGCACCGCGGGCGGCGGCGCCGCCTCGAGCTCCACGATCGCGCGGGTCCCCAGGCCGGGCTGGCTCTCGAGCCGCAGGTCGCCGCCGAGACCGATGACGAGCCCGCGCGAGACGGCGAGCCCGAGCCCGGTGCCGCTGCCGAACGGCTTCGTGGTGAAGAAGGGCTCGAACACGCGGCGGAGGAGGTCGGGCTCCATGCCCGGGCCGTTGTCCTCGACGACGAGCCGCACGCGGTCGCCGGCCGCCTCGGACCGGAGGATGACGAGGCCATCGGTGCGGCGGTCCGGGATCGCCTGGAATGCGTTCACCACCAGGTTGACGAGCACCTGCACGAGGACGCCTTCCTGCGCGAGCACCCACTGCCGATCGGGCAGCAGGTTTCTGAGGAGCACGCGTTTGCCGAATCGCGCCCGGGCCGCGGAGATGGCGGCGTCCCCGAGCGCCCTCGGGGAGACGCTGCTCAGCTCCTCGTGGGAGGCCGCGAGCCGGCCGGCGTCGAGGAGCTGGCGAACGATTGCGCCGATGCGCTGCATCGAGACGAGCGACTCGGACACCGCGTCCTGGCCGGGCCCGCTGAGGGACTCGCGCTCCGTCTCCGCGAGGTAGTGCAGGTTCGCGCTCACGACCGCGGCGGGGTTGTTCACCTCGTGCGCGACGCCCGCCGCGAACTGGCCGAGCGCGGCGAGCTTCTCGGCGCGGTGCAGGGCCTCCTGCGCGCGCCCGAGCTCCGCGGTCCGCTCCTCGACCTGCCGCTCGAGTCCGGCGCGGAGCGCCTGGTGCGCCCGGGCATCCTCGACGAAGCGGGCGGTGAGGGCGTACCCGACCGCCGCGGACGGCATCAGGAAGCCGAGATTGAGGAGGTAGGGCGCGCTGTACACGCCCTCGACGACGAGGGTGTCGTTGAGGCCCATGACCAGGAGCGCGACGAGCGCGAGGAACTGGACGGCCGCGTTCGGTACGCCCCGGCGCCAGGCGGCGGCGAGCCGGCCGATGGGCACGCAGATTGACGCGAGGGCGAGGAAGTAGGCGACGGAGCCGAGGGCGGACGGATCCGCGGTCCGGTATGTCGTGCCGAGCGGCTCGAACACGTGGACCCGGAGCCCGCCCGGCAGGGCGAACGGCGTGAGCACCCCGACCGCCGCGACGGTCCAGAGGACCATGACCAGTGCCGCGTCGAGGCGCGAGCGGCGGCGGCCGAGGAGGATCGTCGAGTAGCGGAGCCACGCGATCGAGTGGAGCGCCGCCGCGGCGAGCTGGAAGCGGGAGAACAGGACCACGGTCGCGTCGGACGCGATGGGCGCGGACGTCGGGATGTTGAGCGCCGCGTAGACGCCGCCGGTCGCGGCGGCGATCGAGAAGTACCGCAGGTCGCTCCAGCCCGGGGCTCGCGACAGCTGCCTCGAGAGCGCCGCGACATAGACGGCGATCCCGCACGACAGCAGCGCGACGCTCGCGGCGAACGTCATGGCACCTCGGATTCGCGGCGGACCGCGACGCTCCCGCGAGCTTAGTGCGGAACCGCCGGGAGGACCAAGCGGGCGGCGCTCCGGAGGCCCTCGGGTGCGATCGGCCGATTCCCGGCGCTATCGCTGACGCGCCGCGACGCGCCGGGCCTTGCGGCCGCGGTTCTCCTCGTCCGGGAACCCCTCGGCCACCGACGTCTGCTCGAGACGATGAAGCCTTCGCCGTGGCGCGCGGCCTCAGCTCGGGTCGGGTCGGTCCTCCCCGCGCGTGCCTCCAAACTCCGCCAGGGCTCGCTCGAGCGTCTCGATGCTGGGTGGTTTCGCGAGGTGCGCGTCGAAGCCGGCCTCCCTGGCCGTCGCCACGTCCTCCGGCTGCGCGTAGCCGCTCAAGGCGACGAGCGCGACGCGGCCGAGCTCGGGGTCGGCGCGCATCGTCCGCGCGACCTCGTAGCCGTCCATCTCGGGCAGGCCGATGTCGCAGAGCACGACGTCGGGATGGAAGGCCCGCGCCTTCTCGATGCCGTCGCGGCCGCTGTATGCGACCTCGACGACGTGCTCGCCGAGCTCGAGCACCTCGCGAAGGGTGTCCGCGGCATCGTCGTTGTCCTCGATGACGAGCACGCGGCGGGGTGCGCCAGCGCCGCCGAGCCCGGACTGGGCCTGGACGGCAGGCTTGGTCCGAGCGGCCGTGACATCGAGAGGGAGGGTGACCGTGAATGCTGCGCCCTTGCCGGGGCCGCCGCTCGCTGCGCTCACCGAGCCGCCGTGCATGCTCGACGAGCCCCTTCACCAGCGCGAGCCCGAGACCGAGGCCGCCCTTGCTGCGGTCGAGGGTGGAATCCGCCTGCGTGAAGGCCTGGAAGAGGCGAGGCAGCATCTCGGGCTGGATCCCGGCGCCCGTGTCTCGCACCGTGACGACCGCCTGCCCTCGTGCGAGGTCTGCCTCGACCGAGAGAGTCGCCTTCCCCCCTTGCGGCGTGAACTTGGCCGCATTCTGAAGCAGGTTGGCTACCACCTGGGCGAGGCGTACTCGGTCGCCGTCGACCCAGACCTCGGCCGGCGCCGGGAGCACCTCCAGCCGGACATCGCTCCTGGCGAAGAGCGTGCGGTGGTCCTCGACCGTGCGCTGCGCCAGCATCGTTGAGGTCGAGACGCTCGCGCTGCAGCCGGATCTTCCCGCGCGTGATACGCGTCACGTCGAGCAGATCGTCAATCAGCCAGGTCATGTGCCCGATCTGGCGATCGATGACGGCCTGCGCGCGCCTCGCCTGCTCGCCGCCCGGAGCGGCGCGCTGCAGGATGTAGAGGCTGTTGCGGATGGGCGCGAGGGGGTTGCGCAGCTCGTGGGAGAGCATCGCCAGGAACTGGTTCTTCTGGCGGTCGCCCTCGCGGAGCGCCGCCTCGCTCGCGCGCAGCTCCTCGCCCCGCTTGCGCTCGGTGACGTCGATGTTGATGCCTGTCATTCGCAAGGGCTTGCCGGAGGCGTCCTTGAACACCTGCCAGCGTCCAGAGATCCAATGGACGCTCCCGTCGGGCCACACCACGCGCCACTCCGCGTCCATCGGCGCTCCGGCTTCGATGGCCTCCTCGACCCGTCGCATGGCCTCGGTGCGATCGTCGGGATGGACGAGGCTCTCCCAGGCGGCCTCGCTCTTGGCGAAGCCGCCGCGCGGCAGGCCGTACATGGCCTCCAGCTCGGGGCTCCAGCTGTTCACGCCGGTCTGGATGTCCCACTCGAAGGAGCCAACGCGTGCCGCCTCCTGCGCCAGCCGCAGGCGCTCCTCGCTCGCACGGAGCCGCTCCTCGCCCTGCTTGCGCTCGGTGATGATGTGGAAGGCGGCGACGAAGTGATCCTTGGCGGGCGAGTACGCGGAGATCGCGAGCCACTGATGCAAGGACTCGACGTAAACCTCGAACCTTTCAGGATTCCCCTGCCGGGCGACTCTCCCGTATCTCTCGAGGAGACCCGGGTCGGACTCCAGGATCCCCGGAATGACCTCGGAGACCCTCTTCCCGGCGACGCCCTTCAGGCCGGTCAGGGCCTCGAAGGCCGAATTCACGTTGAGATAGACGAAGTCGACCGGCCGGTCGCCATCGTAGAGCATGCGGCAGTATGCAAGCCCCTCGTTCATGTGCTCGAAGAGCGAGCGGTAGCGCTCTTCGCTCTCGCGCAGCGCTTCCACGCTGCGCCTGCGCTCGGTGATGACCTCGCTGAACAGGATGATCCCGCCAATCTCGCCGGCGGCGGTGTGCCAGGGGCGGATCTCCCAGCGGATCCAGTCGACGGTGCCGTCCGGGCGCGGGAACGGATCCTCGTCGCACTTCTCCATGGCGCCGGCGAGGCAGCGCCGGTGGATTTCGCGCCAGCGCTCCGGGATCTCCGGGAAGACCCCGTAGTGGCTGCGGCCGATGACGTCCTGGACCGACAGCCGGTAGTCACTGAGATAACGCCGGCTGGCCACCAGGTACCGCATGTCGCGATCGAACATCGCGACGGCGGCGGGCGCGTGCTCGACGAAGAGCAGCAACCGCCCCTCCCTCTCGCGCAGTGCATCCGCTGCCCGCTTCGCGACCGCATCGGTGGCGCTGAGCTGCGCCCCGCTTCTCCAGAGCAAGGTGGAGAAGAGCAGGATGAGGCTCAGCGCGAACAGGCCCGTACCGATGGCGGTGTCGTACAACCCCTGCCGTTCCCCCTGCACTCTGAGGTACCCGAGAACGAGCGGGATCAACACGGTCGGGAGCAGCAGGCGACGCAGGAGCACGCCCCCAGGATCATCGCGCCACAGCACAGCGCCGGCTCCACCGCTGGCCGCGAGCATGAGCCCGCCCGCGAGCACGAACAGCGCGACCACGGTCGGCCAGGCGATGCCCGTCCGCACGGTCCCGTAGAGCGGCCCGATTCCGTACAGTAAGCCAATCGCCGGCACGAGGACGATGACGCAGGTCGCGAGGCCCAGGTAGACCGCGATCCGCCGCCTCCACGCGAACGCGAGGAGGCCCGACCCGAGCAGTGCCAGGCTCGCCGAACCGGGTGGCCCGATTCGGTTCGGGCTCACCGTCGCGGCGGCGCCGGCGGGTTCGGTGGCGATCAGCTGGTCGATGCCGAGGTCGACGCGAAGGAGATGCTGCGCCAGCGTCAGTACGCCTATGGCGATGACGACGGCTGAGGCGATGATCCCGGCCGCACGCCGCAGCGGAGCAAGGCTCTTTCCGTTCAACAGGAGGAGCGCGGCCGCCGCCATGACGAGCGCGAGGGCCATGTTCGTCTTCATCGTGATGATGCGGCCGGCCGCCGACCACGCTGGCGCTGCTCCCGTCAGCCACGCCGCGAGGTACACGCCGCCGATGAGCATCGACATCGCTCCGCCGACCGCGACCACACGCGTCACCGCCGGCGGCGTGTGGGCGTCCGTGCGCGATGCGACCGTCACGGCGTGCGGCGCCGGCATCGTCGCCACGTGCGAGTCGGGGCCGTTCGGACCACGAGCATCCAGCATGTCTGCTCCTACGAATCGGGGGCGCAGAAGCGCCTCGCCCGGTCGTTCCTAACCGGCTGCGGAGGCTACGACCATGCGGCTGATCCTTGAGGCGACCAGGAGGGACGCACGCGAGCAAGCGCTCGATCTCCGAACCGGAGCCCGGACCCGCTCAGTGACGAATGCTCGCGCGGCTCGTCGAGGCGAAGCCAGGTCAACGCCCCTTACGGCGCAGCCGGCAGCCAGATCCTGAAGGTGCTTCCCGCTCCGGGCACACTCTCGGCGCTGATCGTCCCGCCGTGGGCCTCGACGAGCCCCTTCGCGATGAAGAGCCCGAGCCCGAGGCCGCGACGCTTCGCGCGAGCGCGCTGAGTCTGGAAGTAGCGGTCGAAGAGCCGGGGCAACTCCTCCGGGGCGATGCCGGGTCCGTGATCCTCGACGGCGAGCGCGGTCCCGCGACCGGCCGGCTCGATGAGGATCCGGATGTGCGTCGCTGCGTCGGAGTACTTCGCGGCGTTCTCCAGCAGGTTGGTCACGACCTGCTCGAGCCGTATCGGGTCCGCCAGGACCGCGGGCGGATCGCCGGTGACGGCGACGCCCACCGTGTGCTTTCCGAGCGCGCCGGCGACTTGCGACACGATGGAAGACGCCAGCTGCGGCAGGCTCACCGTCACGAGGTCGAGGCGAATGCCGTGCGAGTCGACCTGGGATGCGTCGAGGAGATCGCGGACGAGGCGGTCGAGCCGCTGGCTGTTCCGCTTCATCAGTTGCAGCGCGGAGATGGGTACGGATGCCGCCCCTCCCGTCGCGCGCTGGATGATGGTCTCGAGCTGCAGCAGCACCGATTGCAGGGGCGTTCGCAGGTCGTGCGCCACGAGCGCCATGAAGTCCTGGCGCAGGTGCTGGAGCTGCTTGAGCGCGGTGATGTCCTGGAAGATCACCACCGCTCCGAGCTTCACTCCGGACTCGGAGCGGACCGGTGCGGCGCTGACCAGTGCAGGGGTCACGCGCCCGCGGTGGCGCTCGATGACGACCTCCACGTTGATCACCGCTTCCTCACGGAACGCGCGGGTCGAGGGCAGCTCGTCCACCGCCAATGGCCTGCCATCCGGGTACTTCAGGCTATACGTCCGCGTCGGATCGTCTTCGCGCGTGAGCCGGCCGAGCATGCGCTCAGCCGCCGGATTCCCGAGCACGTCGCCCTCGGGATGAGCCGGGAAATAGACGATGCCGTTGGGCGCCTGCTGCGACGACGGTCTCGAAGAGCCTTCGCTCCTCCTGCTCCGCCTGGCGGGCGTATGCGACCGTGAGTGATGCTTGCGCGCTGAACCGCTCGAGGTGACGTGCGTCGTCGTCCGTGAACGCGCTGCCGCCCTGCTTGTCGGTCACGTAGAAGTTCCCGAAGACCTGCTGCCCCACGCGCAGCGGGACGCCGAGGAACGAGGTCATCGGTGGGTGGGAGGCAGGGAAGCCCGCCGACCGGGGATCGGCGTCGATGCGAGGGGTGCGGATCGTGCGCCCCTCGCTGATCACCGCACCGAGCAGCCCCTTCCCCACCGGCAGGTGCCCGATCGCTTTCGCCGTGCTCCTCCGGAACGCCGACGTAGATGAAGTCCTTGAGCGACACACCGTCGGGGTTCAGTACGCCGAGGGCGCCGTACCGCGCCCCGGTGATCTCGCACGCTTGCAGCACGAGCTGCAGCAGCAGCTCCCGGATCGAGATGAAGCCTTCTCCTGGTGTCCTGCCGAGCAGCGCTGCGTTGAGTCTCGACAACCTCTCGGTCGCGCGCCGCTCCGCATCTTCGAGGAGCGAGTCGATCTCCAGGAGTCCGTAAGGTCCCACGGCTCGACACCGGAAGCGGAGCGACAGCTCGCGCTCGGAGTCGCGGTCGCGCCAGATCCCGCCGACCTGGAACAGCTCGCCTCGAGCCGCCCGGCGCAGAGGATGCGCTTCACTCGGGACCGGCTGACCCGACGCCGAGAGCAGCTCGAATCGGTCTTCCAGCGCGGCGATGTCGCTCGGATTCATGCCGAGCAGCGCCACTGCCTCCGGTGACGCGGCGAGCACGGCACCGTTCGCGCCGACGAGGAGCGCCGGCCACGGCAATGCGGTGAGCTCACTGGGGAGCACGAGGACGCCCATGGACGCGTATCGGCTGGCGACGGCCGGCGCACGGCGTGTTGGGGGCGGCATCGAAGGAGCCGCGAGCCGCCTGGCGCGTCGAGAGCGCCCTCCTGCACGGCCGCTTGGCTGTCCCTCACTATCCAGTAGCCGCTCGGCAGCGCAGCTCGAGCTACGTCAGCGCGGCTTGCGCGCTGCGACACGGCGCGCCTTGCGGGCCTCCTTCTCGGCGCGCTTGCGGGCGAGGAAGCCGCGCGGCGGCTCCGGCGGCGCGGGCGGGGGCCGCGGCGGGGCGAGGATTGGCATGATCGGCGCGGGCAGCGCGGTGCCCGGCGGCGGCGACCGCGGCGCGGCCGCCTCCGGGGGAGGCGTCGCGGCGCCCTTCCGCCCGCGGGCGGGACGGCGGTCGCGGGTCGCCTTCGAGGCCTTCGGCTCGAGCGTCCAGTGGAAGAGCCGCTTCACGACGAGCGTGGCGTACGAGCCGGGCGGGAGCGTGAACGCGACGTTCACGCGGAGCCGTCCGCGGTTCTCCTCGTCCGGGCGGCCCTCGGCCACCACGAGCCGCCCCGGCTGGACGAGCAGGGGCCGCTCCTCGGGGTCGAAGTGGATCTCGGGGGTGCCGGGCACCGCGAGGTCGGCAATCCCCATGTCCTCCCGGCCGAGGACGGAGAGCGCCGCGCGCTCCACCGCCGGTTCCTCGAAGCGGGTCGTCGGGGCGAGGAGCGGGAAGGTGCGGTCGCGCAGCCCGCGCGCCTGCCCCTGATCGAGCTCCCGCGGGAAGAGCAGCGTCCCGGCCTGGTACCGGATCGCGGTGAGCCGGGCGACCCCGACGACGTCTCGCAGGTACTGCTTCACCCCCTCGTTCCAGAGCCAGGACTGGTAGGCGAACACCTGGAGCGCGCGCCAGCGCGGCTCGGTCCGGAGCATCGCCCCGCGGAAGTCGCTCGGGTGGGCGCGCAGCCACTTCACCACCGCCTCGTAGCGCTCCGCGCCGGGGAAGGGGTTGCGGCGCTCCCACTCGCCCCAGTGGTCCTTCCAGAACCCCTTCACGCGCGCGTCGTCGGAGCGGTCGAGCTCCGAGGGGCGGCCGAGGACGTTGCGCAGGGCGACCTCGAACTCGCCGCGCATGAGGTCCTTCACGATGAAGCCCTGGCCGTGCTTCAGCGACCCGAACCGCTGCGAGTCGAAGTAGTTCACGACCCCGATGCGCCGCACCTCGGCGATGGCGGCGGGGAGCTTGGCGACGTCCTCCTCCGAGAGGTCCCGCACCGTCACCGCGAAGCGGTTCGAGGTGGTGTTCTCGGCGGAGAGCGGGGTGCGGCTGCGGCCGAGGAGCTTGAGGCGCAGGTCCGGCTCCTGCAGCTCGATCTCGCGGCCCTTCACGGCGACGAGCTGGGTCGTCCGCCCCTGCTTGTCCTTGAGCCCGCAGTAGCTCACGTCGGCGCGCGGGATCTTGAAGCGAACGCAGAGCCGGTCGACCGCCTCGAAGGTCGACAGCTTCTGCTTGTCCATGAGGTAGACGAAGTGGCCGCCGCGCGGGTCGTCGTCGAACCGCCACGACTCGCTGACCTCGAAGTCCTCGGGCCGTTGCTTGAGCCTCATGGGCGTCACCTACCATGCCGCGCGGCGCGGAGGGGGGGCGCCGAACGGGCCAGGGGTCCCAGGGCGTGGCATCCAGCCGGGATCGGCGGTATGAGCCGTTCCGCACGGGAGAGATCATGAACTTCGGCTTCGGTGAGTTGCTCATCATCCTGGTCATCGTCCTCGTCCTCTTCGGCGCGGCGCGGCTGCCCGCGCTCGGCAAGGGGCTCGGCGAGGCGATCCGCGGCTTCAAGAATGGGATGCGCGGCGAGCCGCCGGCACCGAAGAAGGAGCTGCCGCCGGAGGGCGGCACGCAGCAGAAGTGACCCGGGAGCGGCGCCGCGGTCAGGCGCGCTGGCGGTAGAACAGCACGATCGAGAGGCAGTGAAACTCGTCGTCGGACGACTGCGAGACGACGCGGTCGACAATCTCGAGGTCCGCGTTGGAGCGGAGCCACCGGGTGACCGTGTCCCCCAGCTCCTCGCGCTCCTTCGCCTTGGTGGCGGAGAAGACCTTCACGCCCGTGAACTGCATCGCGCTCTCCCGTCCGTCACTCACGCCCTCACCCTCTCCTGCGCGACCCCGAAATCCCGAAAAGGTTGCCAGACGCAGGGTGGGGTGTCAAACCCGCGACCGCCTCAACCCCCGATGGCGCCTCGCGCTTTTCCCGCAGCGCCCCCCTCGTCACGGGCGCTGGTCCGCGCTCCCACGCCGCCCTACCTTTTCCGCGTCCGGAGAGGCGCGGGGCGACGGAGGGGCAGGGATGGATCAGCCGAAGAAGGGGCTCGCGATCGAGTTCATCAACCGCATCCGGACGATGGACGCCGCGGAGCTCAACGCGATGATCGTGCGGGAGGCCGGCGAGGATCTCGCGCAGTTCTTCCTGTCCTACGCGTCGAGCCTCATCTCCCGCGACCCGGCGCGCGTCGTCGAGAACACCTCGAGCCTCATGCTCATGGGCTATCTCATCCGGGCCGCCGAGGAGCGGGCGGAGCGCGTCCGCGAGCTGCAGGCGACCCTCCACGCGTAGCCCGCGCGCCGCCGCGGCCGGCGTCGCGACCTCGTCGCGGTTTCGCGAGGGGGTAAGCGCACTTTCCCGAGGCGGGGCGCTTCCGCAGCGCCGCTCCGGCGTGCTAATCACCGGACCCAGCCCGGGGGGTCCCGATGCTCATCGACCTGCACGTCCACAGTCACCACACCCGCGGCTGCTCCCTCGCGCCGCGCGACGTGCTCCGGCGCGCGCGGGAGGCGGGGATCGACGGGGTCGTCTTCACCGACCTCAACACCCTCGACGGCCTCGACGAGTTCCGCGCGGCGGGGCGCGACGAGGGAGTGCTCGCGCTCTGCGGCGTCGAGATCGCCACCGATCACGGCCATTATCTCTGCTTCTTCCCGGACCCGGCGAAGGTCCCGGCGCCGCCCCAGATTTTCGGGTCGGCGACGCCCTGGCCGGTGCGCGAGGTGCTCGCGAAGGTCCGCGAGCTCGGCGGCGCCGCGGTGGCCGCGCATCCGTACGACAAGACGGTGGAGCGCCCGAGCGGCGACTTCATCTTCACCCTCGACGGGCTCTCGGCCGTCGAGGGGCTCAACGCCCACCGCAAGGGGCCGACGAACGACCTCGCGGTGGAGGCCGCCGACCACATGAACCTCCCGTGCACCGGCGCGTCCGGGGCGATGGCGTCGCTCGACGAGGTCGGCAAGGCGGCGACGCTCTTCCGCGATCCGGTGGCGAGCGAGGCCGACGTCGTGAGGCAGCTCCGCGCCGGGACGGTCTGGTGCGTCGCGCTGGGCGTCACGCCCGGCCCGGCCGAGCCGTCGCGGGACCGGGGGGAGCGCCGGGGCGGGGACCGGCGCGACCGCGACCGTGGGGAACGCGGCGGGCGCGGGGGCGAGGGAGCCGGGCCTGGGCGGTCGCGCGGCGGGCGCGGTCGCGGAGGATCCGGCCGGCGATGACGAAGCGGTTCATCGGCCTCGACGTCGGCGCGGAGACGGTGAAGGTGGTGGAGCTGGCCGGGGAGCCCGGCCGCCTCTCCTGGACCCGTCGCGCGCGCCTCGACCACCAGAAGGATCCCGCCGCATCGCTGCGCGAGGTCCTCGGCGCGTGGGGCTGGGACGGCGCCGCCGCCGCCTGCGCCACCGGCCGGCTCGGCCGCACCCTCGCGGTCGAGCGGATCCCGGGCAAGCAGGCGCGCATCGCCGGGCACCAGTTCCTCCGCGGGAACGGCCACGCCGCCGCGGTGGTGGACATCGGCGCCCACGGCTTCAGCGTCCTCACCCTCGAGCCGGACGGACGGGACACCTACCGCGAGAACCCGCGGTGCTCGCAGGGCACCGGGAACTTCCTGCGGCAGCTCGTCGAGCGGTTCGGCCTCACGCCGGAGCAGGCCGACGAGGTCGCGGCCGGCGCGTCGGCGGCGCCGCTCTCCGGCCGGTGCCCGGTCATCCTCAAGACCGACATGACCCACCTCGCCAACAAGGGCGAGGACCGCGGCCGGATCCTGGCCGGCCTGTTCGACGCGATCTGCGAGAACGTGCAGGTGCTCGTGAAGGCGCAGGGGCCGCGGGCCGTCACCCTCGCCGGCGGCGTCGGCCAGTCGCGGCGGGTCCGCGAGAACTTCCGGGCGTGGCTCGAGCGTCGCGGGATGTCGCTCCTCGACTCCGGCGAGGACGCCCTCTTCCTCGACGCCCTCGGCTGCGCCGCCCTCTCCGCGGAGCGGGCCGCGGCGCGGCCGCCCCTCGGCGCGCTCTTCCGCGCCGTCGAGCACGCCAAGCTCGACCGGCTGCCGCCGCTCTCGTCGGCGCTCGGCAAGGTGCGGCGGATCCCGGCGCCGCCGCCGCCCGGGGGCGAGGGCCCGGTGATCCTCGGGCTCGACATCGGCTCCACCGGCTCGAAGCTCGTCGCCCTCGACGTCGCGTCGGGCCGCGCGGCGTGGGAGGCCTACGGGCGCACCTCCGGCGATCCGGTCGGGGCGGCGCAGCGCCTCGTCCAGGACTTCGTCCAGGGCCCCTGCGGCGCCCGCGCCGTCGCCGGCGCCGCCGTCACCGGCTCCGGCCGCGAGATCGTCGGGTCGCTCATGGCGACCTGCTACGGCACCGACCGCGTCCACGTCCTGAACGAGATCGCAGCGCACGCCGAGGGCGCCCGCGCCTACGACCCGCGGGTCGACACGATCTTCGAGATCGGCGGGCAGGACGCGAAGTACATCCGGCTCGAGGGCGGCCGGGTGGTCGACGCCGCCATGAACGAGGCCTGCAGCGCGGGCACCGGCTCGTTCATCGAGGAGCAGGGCCGCCGCCTCGGCGGCCTCGGCGCGGCGGAGCTCGGGCGCGAGGCCATGGCCGCCGACGGGTGCGTCGCCCTCGGCCAGCACTGCGCCGTCTTCATGGCGGAGATCCTCGACGAGGCCGCGGCCGCGGGCGCCGACCGGCGCCACGTCATCGCCGGGCTCTACGAGTCGGTGATCCAGAACTACCTCAACCGCGTGAAGGGGCAGCGATCGGTCGGCGACGTCGTGTTCTGCCAGGGGATGCCCTTCTCCGCCGACGCCCTCGCCGCGGCGGTGGCCCGGCAGACCGGCGCCGAGGTGGTGGTGCCGCCCTCGCCCGGGACGGTGGGCGCCTTCGGGATCGCGCTCCTCGCCCGCGAGCGCCCTCTCGGCCGGCGCGCTCCCCCTCGAGCCCGCGCGGTTCCTCGCGGCGCGCGTCGAGAAGAAGGAGGTCTTCGTCTGCAAGTCCACCCAGGGCTGCGGCGGGGCGGGGAACTCCTGCCGCATCGACCGGCTCCGCACGGTGGTGGACGGCCAGCGCCAGCAGTTCACCTGGGGCGGCGCCTGCTCGCTCTACGACAAGGGCACGCGCGTCCGGAAGCTGCCGGACGGCGCGCCGAATCCGTTCCGCGCCCGCGCCGAGGAGGTGGAGGCCCTCCTCGCCCGGGTCGGCGAGGGCCGCACCGGGGCAAAGCGGGTCGCCCTCGCCGAGGCGTTCCAGCTGAAGACGCTCTTCCCGTACTTCGCGACGCTCTTTCGCGGCCTCGGCCTCGACATCGAGGTGGTGCGCCCGGTGGAGCGCGAGGCGCTGCGGCGCGGCATCGAGGCGGCGAACGTGCCGTTCTGCGCGCCGATGCAGCAGTACCACGGCATCGTCCAGGAGATGGCGGCCACCGGGGCGGACTACGTCTTCCTGCCGATGCTCCGCGAGCTCCCGCCGGTGCGCGACGAGAAGCACACCTGGCTCTGCCCCATCGTGCAGGGGGCGCCGGACGTGGTCCGGCACGACCTCGGCAAGGCCCTCGGCCCGCGGGTCCTCTCCCCGGTCATCCGCACCGGCGAGGGGTTCCTCGAGGCGGAGAAGTTCCTGTCCGCGATCCGCGGCCTGGCTGCGGAGGTCGGCGTCACGGATCCGGCGAAGGTCGCGGCGGCCCACGCCGCGGCGCGCGAGGCGCAGCGGGCCTTCGACGCGCGCCTGCTCGAGCTCGGGCGCGAGGCGGTCGAGCTGCTGCCGGCGCGAGGGGCTCCTCCCCGTCGTCGTCCTCGGGCGCGCCTACACCCTCCACGACGACGTCCTCAACTCCAACGTCCCTGCGCTCCTCCGCGAGCAGGGGGCGCTCGCGATCCCGGTGGACTGCTTCCCGGTCTCCGACCAGGCGCCGCTCGTGCAGGGCGCCTTCTGGTCGTACACGCAGCGGATCCTGCGGGCGGCCCACGAGATCCGCCGGACCCCGGGCATCTACTCGATCTTCACCTCGAACTACGCCTGCGGGCCGGACAGCTTCACGCTCCACCACTACGCCCGGATCATGGAGGGGAAGCCCTTCGCGATCATCGAGACCGACGGCCACGCCGGCGACGCCGGGACGAAGACCCGGGTCGAGGCGTTCCTCCACTGCGTCCGCGAGGACCTGCGCTCGGGCGCGAGCCTCTCGGCGGAGCCGTCGCCGCTCCTGTCGCTCGAGGCGACGACGCTCCCGGAGATCGCGGCGGTGGGGAGCCGGGTGCTCATCCCGCCGATGGGGCCGGAGAAGGACGCCATCGCCGCCGCCCTCGAGGGCTACGGCCTCGACGTGGAGGTGCTCCCGGAGGCGACGGTCGACACCATCCGGATCGGCCGGCGGCACACGAGCGGGAAGGAGTGCCTGCCGATGACCATCACGGCGGGCGCGCTCATCGAGCGGATCCAGAAGGAGCCCCGGCGGGCGTTCACCTTCTTCATGCCCGGGTCGAACGGGCCCTGCCGGTTCGGCATGTACCGGCAGCTCCACCAGATGGTCCTCGAGCGGATCGGCGAGGCCGGGCGCGTCTCCATCTTCTCGCCGCCGGACTCCGACTACTTCCAGGGCGTCCCGCCCGGCCTCGGCGCCATCGTGCTCGGCGCCCTCGCCGCCTACGGGATGCTCGCCGACGGGCTGCGCGACACGCGCCCGGTGGAGCGGACGCCGGGGGCGGCCGACCAGATCCACGCGCGCTGGTCGCGCCGGCTCTACGAGACGGTGCGGCGCGCGGCGGCGGGCGATCTCTCCGCGAAGCGGGTGATGCTGGAGGCGGCCACCGGCCGCGTGTACGGCATCCGCGAGCTCGTCGCCGGCTTCGCCCGCGAGATGGGCGCGGCGAAGGACCCCCGCCCGCACCCGACCGTCCTCCTCGTCGGCGAGATCTACGTCCGCTCCGACCCGGCCTCGAACGGCTGGGCCGCCGACGAGCTCGAGCGGCGCGGCCTCCGGGTGCGGATCGAGCCGGTCGTCGAGTACATGCAGTTCTCCGACCTCGTGCAGCTCAGGCGGGGCGTGCAGAAGGGGCTCAAGGCCGCCCTCAAGACCCGCATCCGCAAGCGGATCGTGAACGCGATCCAGCACGCGGCGGCGAAGGGCCTCGGCTGGCCCGAGCACGCGCCCATCCCCGAGGTCGCCGAGGCGGGGTCGCACTACCTGCGTCAGGACCTCGAGCACGAGGCGGTGCTCGCGCTCGGCCTCGGCGCGCGCGGCTGGCGCGAGAAGCAGATCGACGGCCTCCTCAGCGTCGGCCCGCTCGAGTGCATGCCGAACAAGCTCGTCGAGGCCCAGCTCTTCCACGTGGGCCAGCGCGAGGGGCTCGTGTCGCTCACGCTCTCGCTCAACGGGGACCCCATCGACCCCGAGGTGCTCGACGAGTTCGTCTACGAGGTGAAGGAAGGGTTCCGCCGCCGGCAAGGGGCATCGTAGCGGGGGGTACTCGCCTCCGGCTCGTGCCCCGGCAGCTTCATCCGATTGCCCCTCGGTTCGCCCTCGCCAACGCCGCCGCCGCGTGCCGCACGGCGGCGGGCCGGTGATCCGGCACCATCCGGTCGTACTCGCCGTGGATGAGCGGCGAGGCCACGATGAAGTCCGCGGTGGCGCGGTTGCACGCGACCGGGATGTTGTAGACCACCGCGATGCGCAGGAGCGCGCGGACGTCCGGCTCGTGCGGCTGCGGCTCGAGGGGATCCCAGAAGAACACGAGCACGTCGAGCTCACCCCCGGCGATGAGGGCGCCAATCTGCTGGTCGCCGCCGAGCGGACCGCTCTTGAAGCGCGTCACCGGGAGATCCCAGCGCTGCTCGACGAGCCCGCCGGTGGTGCCCGTCGCGACGAGCTGGTGCTCGCGCAGCACCGCCCGGTTGTAGCCCACCCACTCGAGCAGGTCCTCCTTGCGGCTGTCGTGCGCGATGAGCGCGATGCGCTTCTGCGACGACATCCGGACACGCTCTGCCTTGGGATCCATGCCACCTCCGTGAGGGCGTGATCTAAGTCCGCGCGCGCCTCACCGCGAGCCCGATGCGGTGACGTTCGCGCGAAATTCTTCGCGGTGTGGGCCGCGGCGCACCATGTGCGCGCAGCGCCTGCGGCGACCGTTCACTGAGCGCTCCGCGTGCACGCGCTGCGCGGGCGCCGGGCACCGGCTGCACGCGCGCCGTGCAGGACGTCAGCGCTCCCAGCGCAGCAGCCGCTCCTCCTGGAAGAACGCCTTGCGCTTCCCGCCCGGCCAGATCCACTCCTCGGTCGCGGCGGGGCGGTCGATGCGGCGCCGCTCCGGGAGGCCCCACGCCATCTCGACGGCGCGCGGCCCCATCCCCTCGAGCAGCTCCTTGCGGCCGATCGCGTCGCGCTGCTCCTGCGGCAGCGCCGCGAGGATCGGCGACGGGTCGTCGGTCGTGAGGATGCGCTCGACCTCGGCGCGGACCTCGTCGAAGGTGACGGCGGTCTGCGACAGGACGATCACCTGCGTGCGCTCCTCGCCCCCGCGGTCGAGGAGCACCCACGGGTGATAGCGCGGGGACATCACGACGCGGCTCGCGATCACCCAGCCGGTCGGGAACTCCACCTCGCGGATCCGAAGCGGAGTCCCCGGCGGCAGGATCCGCTCCGCGGGCGGGGGCGGGACCGGGGCGCCGCCCGCCGTCTCCACGAGATCGAGCTCCTCGGCAGGCACGTCGGTGAGGAGCACCTTCGTCCGGTCGCCCCAGAACGGGGTCGCCCAGACTGCGACGCGCAGCCAGCGCTGCTGGCCCGTGAGGTCCGAGGTGACGCGCTGCCGCTCGGCGTCGGGGATGACGGCGCGCGGCGTGCAGCCGCCCGCGAACGCGAGGGCGAGGGAGAGAGACAGGGCTGCGAGCAGGGGGCGGGGCATGCGCCTTCATAGCCAGAGGCCCGACGGGCGCACAAGCGACCCGGCGGGCCCCGGGAGGCCGTGAACCAATCCCCTCCCGTCGCCGGGCGGCCGAACCGCTTCGCATCGCTTCGTTGCTCCTCCCTCACATACCCTGCGGGTATGCTCGGTCGTCGCGCCTCGCGCTGCTCGCGTCTCGACCCCCCAGCTCGGTCCGGGGATTGATTCACGACCTCCTCCGCCGGTACACGCCTGTCACTTCCGTTCGGAGTTCTTGCCTTCCTCGATGAGCTCGCGGACCCGCTGCCCGCCCTTGTGGCCCAGCTCGGAGTAGCCCTTCGACCCGAGCTGCTCCTTGCGCGCCTCGCCACCCAGGCGGCCGGCCTCTCGGACCGTCATCGAGCTACCGGGGCGTTGCCCCTTGTCCCTGTCAGGCACGGACGACTCCTCTCACGTGGGGTGTGTGGCGAATCTGGGAGCCCCCCGGAGGAGTGGCAAGGGGAGGCGGCGAGGGGGCGTTCCGGATAAGTCTGAGGGTCGAATGTCGAACCCCAACCTCACCCAGAACGCGCGCCACGTCCTCGAGCGCCGGTACCTGCTGCGCGACGAGGGCGGGGCGGTGGTGGAGCGCCCCGAGGAGCTGTTCCGCCGCGTGGCCCGGGCGGTCGCCGAGGCGGAGCCGGAGGCGGCGCGGCCCGGGGCCGCCGAGCGCTTCGAGGCGCGGATGGCGGCGCTCGAGTTCCTGCCCAACTCGCCGACGCTCATGAACGCCGGCCGCCCGCACGGTCAGCTCGCCGCCTGCTTCGTGCTGCCGGTCGAGGACGACCTCGCCGGCATCTTCGACGCGCTCAAGTGGGCGGCGCTCATCCACCAGTCCGGCGGCGGCACCGGCTTCGCCTTCTCCCGCCTGCGCCCGCGGGGCGACGTCGTGAAGACGACCCACGGCGTCGCGAGCGGGCCGGTCTCGTTCATGCGCGTCTACGACGCCGCCACCGAGATCATCAAGCAGGGCGGCGTCCGGCGCGGCGCGAACATGGCCGTGCTCGCGGCCTGGCACCCCGACGTCGAGGAGTTCGTCGACGCGAAGCGCGGCGCCGGCCTGGAGAACTTCAACCTGTCGGTCGCGGCGCCGGACGCGCTGTTCCGCGCCGCCGCGGCGCGGGGCCCGTGGTCGCTCCGCCACCCGAGGTCCGGCGAGGTCGTCCGGACGGTGGACGCGCAGGCGCTGCTCGACCGGATCGCGGGCGCGGCGTGGGCGTCGGGCGAGCCGGGGCTCGTCTTCGTCGACCGGGTGGAGGCCGACAACCCGACGCCGGACGCGGGCCGCTTCGAGGCGGTGAACCCGTGCGGCGAGCAGCCGCTCCTGCCCTTCGAGGCCTGCACGCTCGGCTCGGTGAACCTCGCGCGCTTCGAGCGGGGCGGGCGGGTGGACCTCGACGCGCTCGGCGCCTGCGTCCGCGACGGCGTCCGCTTCCTCGACGACGTGCTCGACGTGAACGTCTGGCCGCTCCCGCAGATCGCCGAGATCTCGCGCCGGAACCGGAAGATCGGCCTCGGGGTGATGGGCTGGGCGGACCTGCTCGTCCGGCTCGGCGTCCCCTACGACGCGCCGGAGGCCCTCGCGGTCGCGGACGAGGTGATGGGCTTCGTCGCCGCGGACGCGCCCGCGAGGCGAGCGAGGCGCTCGCCGCGCGAGCGCGGTCCGTTCCCGGGGTTCCCGACGAGCGCCCTCGCGCGCGCCGGGCGCGCGCCGCGGCGGAACGCGACGGTGACGACCATCGCGCCGACCGGCACCCTCGCGCTCATCGCCGGCTGCTCCTCCGGGATCGAGCCGCTCTTCGCCCTCGCCTACGTGCGCCGCGCCCTCGACGCCTCGGAGCTCCGGGAGGAGCACCCGCTCCTCCCCGGCGCGCTCCGGGCCGCGGGCGCCGAGGACGCCCTGCCCACGCATCCGCACGATGGGGCGGGCGCGGGGGATCCGCGGGGTGCCGGAGGCGGTCGGGCGCGTCTTCGCGACCGCCCACGACGTCTCGCCCGAGGCCCACGTCCGGATGCAGGCGGCCTTCCAGCGCCACGTCGACAACGGCGTCTCGAAGACGATCAACCTGCCCCGCCACGCGACCGTCGAGGACGTGCGCGGGCGCGTACCGGCTCGCCTTCGAGCTCGGCTGCAAGGGGATCACCGTCTACCGCGACGGCTCGCGGGAGCAGCAGGTGCTCACCTCCGGCGCGACCGTCAACGGGGAGCTCTGCTCCCAGTGCGACGGGCCCCTCGCGCTCTCCGGCGGGTGCCGCACCTGCGCGCGCTGCGGGTGGGCGAGCTGCGAGACCACCGAGTAGGGG
This sequence comes from uncultured delta proteobacterium, assembly GCA_963739565.1. Taxonomy (GTDB): domain Bacteria; phylum Myxococcota; class Myxococcia; order Myxococcales; family Anaeromyxobacteraceae; genus Anaeromyxobacter. Next base: position 114,140 of record CAVUBF010000008.1, read on the forward strand.
CGCGTCCCTCTCCCCGACCCCTGGCTGGCGCCGGGGCGAGGGAGGAGTGGGCTCGGGCGCGGACCGGGCGGCGCGGACCGGGCGGGGCGCCGTCCGGTCGCACCCACGCGGGAAACCGCGGTCTGGCGTCCCCCGCGGTAACCTCCGGCCGCTCACGCCCGGAGGACCTGGCCATGACCGTCCGCACGTCGATCGCCGCTTTCCTGCTGCTCGCCGCCACCGCCGCCTTCGCTGACTCGAAGGCGGAGGAGGACATCAAGAAGGGGCTCACCGGGAAGCCGGGGACCTACGGCTCGGCCGGGTGCGGCCTCGGCGCGATGGCGTTCAAGGACGACAAGGGCGGGATCCAGATCATCGCGGCCACCCTCAACGGCATCTGTGCGAACCAGACGTTCGGGATCACCTTCGGGACGTCGAACTGCGGCCCGTCGCTCTTCGCGCAGGGCACGAGGAACTTCGTGGAAGCGAACCGCGAGGTGCTGGCGAAGGACATCGCACGCGGGGAGGGCGAGGCCATCGGCGCCCTCACGGTCATCAACGCCTGCGCCGACTCGCGGGCGGTGGGTACGGCGCTGCAGAAGCGATTCGGCGTCATCTTCCCCTCGGCGGACGCCTCCGACGCCGCGGTGACCGACGCCATCATCGAGACGCTCCAGGCCGACCCGGCCCTCGGGTGCGGCAAGGGGTAGGGCGGGCCTCACCGCGCCGCGACCGCGTCGCGTCGCCGGGGCCCGCGAAGGAGTCGCCGTGAACGGCCACTTCCGCGTCCCGCCGCCGCGCAACGAGCCGCCCCTCGGGTACCGGCCCGGCTCGCCCGAGCGAGCCGACCTGCGCACGCGCCTCGGCCAGCTCTCCGCCGAGGAGCTCGAGATCCCGGTCGTCGCCGGCGGACGCGAGCTGCGGACCGGGCGGATCGGGGAGATCCGCGCGCCGCACCGCCACGCGCAACGGCTCGCCCGGTTCCACGAGGCGGGCCCCGCCGAGGTCGAGGCGGCGATCCAGGCCGCGCGGGCGGCGCGGCGGGAGTGGGCGGGGCTCCCGTTCCACGCCCGCGCGGCGGTCTTCCTGCGGGCGGCGGACCTCCTCGCCGGCGGGTGGCGCCCGACGCTCAACGCCGCGACCATGCTCGGGCAGTCGAAGACGGTGGACCAGGCGGAGATCGACTCGGCCTGCGAGACCGTCGACTTCTGGCGGTGGAACTGCGCCTTCGCGGAGGCGATCCTCGCGGAGCAGCCGGTCTCGCCGCCCGGCGTCTGGAACCGGGTCGAGTACCGGCCGCTCGAGGGGTTCGTCCTCGCGGTCACCCCGTTCAACTTCACCTCCATCGCCGCGAACCTCCCCACCGCGCCGGCCCTCCTCGGGAACACCGTGGTCTGGAAGCCCGCCTCGAGCGCGCTCCTCTCCGCGTGGTGGCTCCTGAAGCTGCTCGAGGCGGCCGGGCTCCCCCCGGGCGTCGTGAACCTCGTCCCCGGCCCGGGACGGCCCATCGCCGACGTGGCGCTCGCGAGCCCGGACCTCGCCGGCGTCCACTTCACCGGCTCCACCGCGACGTTCCACTCGATCTGGCGGACGGTGGCGGAGCACCTCGGCCGCTACCGCGGCTACCCGCGCCTGGTCGGCGAGACCGGCGGAAAGGACTTCGTCTTCGCGCATCCGTCCGCGGACCCGGACGCCCTCGCCACCGCGCTCTGCAAGGGCGCCTTCGAGTACCAGGGGCAGAAGTGCTCGGCGGCCTCCCGCGCCTACGTGCCCGCGTCGCTCTGGCCCGCGGTGAAGGACCGGCTGCTCGCGGCGGTCGCGGCGTTCGAGGTGGGCGATCCGGTGGACGACCTCGGGGTCTCCATGGGCGCGATCATCGACAGGCCGGCGTTCGAGAAGATCGCGTCCTACGTCGAGCTCGCCCGGGGGGCGGGCGACGCCACGATCCTGGCCGGCGGCCGGTGCGACCCGTCGGTCGGCTGGTTCATGCACCCGACCGTCGTCCAGGTCAGCGATCCCCGCCACCGGCTCATGCAGGAGGAGATCTTCGGCCCGCTGCTCGCGGTCTTCGTCTACCCCGACGCCTCGCTCGAAGAGGCGGTGCGGCTGTGCGAGTCCACCTCGCCGTACGGGCTCACCGGCGCGATCTTCGCGCGCGACCGGGCCGCCATCGAGCGGCTCTCGGCCGCCTTCACCGAGGCGGCCGGGAACTTCTACGTCAACGACAAGCCCACCGGCGCGGTGGTCGGGCAGCAGCCGTTCGGCGGCGCCCGGGCCTCGGGGACGAACGACAAGGCCGGCTCGATGTGGAACCTCATCCGGTGGCTGTCGCCGCGGGCGATCAAGGAGAACCTCATGCCGCCCACGAGGGTGTCGTATCCACACCACGAGCCGAGGTGATGACGGGGGGCGGGACGTCGCCTACGCCGGAGGCGTGAGCAGGAGTGGGTGTCGGAGCCTCACCGACGGCACCGCCGCCCCGGAGGTACGATGGCCCGCCATGAGCCTCATCAGCTCCTTCTACGCCGGAAAGGCCGTCGAGATCGTCCAGGCAATCCGCGCTGGAGCGGCGGATCCGCCCGGGGCTCTCACGCACGAGCAGAGCGTGAGCCTCTCGAGCCTGGACCGGCTCACGATCGACCGTCTCGACGCGGCGCTCCGGGAGCTCGCGATGATCCGCGGCCAGCGCCCCGTCGGGCTGAAGGGGTACGTCGCCGACACCTTCGACGGCGACGGCGAGGAGTCCTGGCTCGTCCGCCTCGCCCCGCGGTTCGCACGGGCGCTCGCCGCGCTCACCGACGAGGAGGCGGCCGAGGTGTCTCGCCGGCTCGCGGAGAAGGAGCTCGAGGAGGACGGGGCGTTCCGCGCGCGGATCCTCGCCCAGGCGTCCCGGCCAATCCAGTCGTGGCGCGACTGGGTCGCGCTCGCGGCGATGCCCCTCGTCGCGTTCCGCTTCTCGCGGAGCTGGGCCGTCTCCGCCGCGGTGGGCGTCGCCTTCGTGCTCCTCACGATCCTCGTCCTGCCGGCGGTGCGCCGCCGGAAGCTCCGGAGGAGGCACCCATCCGCGGCCGCGCCCGACGACCTCCGCCCCGCGCTCGCCGACCTGGCGGAGTTCTGCCGGCGGGTGGAGCGCGAGGAGCTCGACCTCGTGTACGAGTGGTCGCTGTGAGCTAGCGGCGGCGCCTCACGAAGAACCACCAGATGACGAACCCGACCAGGGCGACGAGCGCGAGGAGCGCGAACACGTCGGACGGCGAGTCGATCGCGAAGCGCACGCCGTAGTCGGTGTGCCGCTCGGGCAGGTGCTGCAGGCTCGGGGGCGCTGCCGCCATCACCTCGCCGCCGCGGCCGCCGCCTCGCCCAGCTCTCGCGAGCGCTTCGTCGCCGCCTCGACCGCCGCGATGAGCGCGGCGCGGAAGCCGGCCGTCTCGAGGGCGTGGACGCCGGCGATGGTGGTGCCGCCCGGGCTCGTCACCTGGTCCTTCAGCTGCCCGGGGTGCTCGCCGGTCTCGAGGACGAGCCGGCCCGCGCCGACCACGGTCTGGGCGGCGAGCGCGAGGGCGACGTGGCGGGGGAGCCCGACCTTCACGCCGCCGTCGGCGAGCGCCTCGACGGCGAGGAAGACGAAGGCGGGGCCGGAGCCGGAGAGGCCGGTGACCGCGTCGAGGAGGTGCTCTTCCACGACGACGGCGGTACCGACCGCCTCGAACAGCGCCACCGCCTCGGAGAGGTCCGCCTCGGTGGCGTGCGGGCCCCGGGCGAGGGCGGTCGCCCCCTCGCCGACGAGGGCGGGGGTGTTGGGCATGGTCCGGACGATCCGCGCGCCCGCGCCGAGCCGCCGCGCGAGGGCGGCGATGGGCACGCCCGCGGCGATCGAGACGACGAGCTTCGAGTGGTCGACGGCCGGGGCGATCTCGTCGAGGAGCGCGTCCATGACCTGGGGCTTCACCGAGAGCACCAGCACCTGCGCCTGCTTCACCGCGTCGAGGTTCGACGCGGTGACGGCGACGCCGTGGCGCCTGCGGAGCTCCTCGCGGCGCTCCGCCCGCGGCTCTGCGCACACGATCTCGTCCGCAGAGGCGGTGCCGGCGGCGAGGAGCCCCTTCACGAGGGCCTCGGCCATGTTCCCCGCGCCGAGGAACGCGATTCTTCTTCCCGAGTGGCATGGGGCGAATCTAGCGCTACCCGATGACGAAATCCTCTTTCGGCCCGGGGCCGGAGCCGCGCAGGAACCGCTCCACGCCGAATCGGTCGAAGAGCTCGTCCCGGCCCCGCCCGGCGAGGAGGTCCGCGTACAGCTCCGCGACCGCCGGCGCCATCATGAAGCCGTGCCCGACGAACCCGGAGAGCTGGAGGAAGTTCGCGAACCCCGCCGGCCCGAGGATCGGCCGGCGGTCGGGGGTGACGTCGTAGAGCCCCGCCCACTGCCGGACCACCTTCACCCCCGAGAGGCGCGGGACGAGGGCGGTCGCCGCCCGCGCGAACCGCGCCAGGAACCGCAGCGTCGAGCCCTGGCCCATCCCGGAGGCCTCGGCCGGGTCTCCCATCCCGCCGACGATCTCCCCGCGCTGCGTCTGCGAGAAGTAGAGCCCGGTGCCGAGGGTCGAGACGAGCGGTCCGAGCCACGGCTTGAGCGGCTCGGTGGAGAGGATCTCGTGGCGCACCGGCCGGTTCGGGAGCGCGACGCCGGCGAGGGCGGCGACCTCCCTCGACCAGGCGCCGCACGCGACGACGACCGTCTCGCACGCGACCCGGCCGCGGTCGGTCGACACCGCCACGATCCGGGGACCCGCCGCGTCGAAGCCGGTGACGCGGGTGAAGGTCGCGATGCGCGCCCCCGCCGCCTGCGCGCGCGCCGCGTAGCCCCACAGGAACGGCCAGGGGAAGACCACGCCGTCGTCGGGGTTCCAGGACGCGGCGACGAACCGGCGCCGGTCGAGCTCCGGGACGAGCGCCGTCGCCTGGTCCCGGGTGAGCACCTCGGTCCGTAACCCCTCCCGCCGCTGGATCCGCGCCCAGGCTCCCAGCCGCGCCGCCTCCTGCCGCGTCGGCGCGAGGAAGAGGTAGCCGCCGCGCCGGAACCAGACGTTCACGCCGAGGTCCACGGCGAGGCGGGCGCAGAGCTCGAGCGAGCGCCGGCCCAGCCGGATCATCTCGGGCGTGGACCACTGGGCGCGGACGCCGCCGCCGTTGCGGCCGGAGGCGCCGGTCGCGAGCGGGCCGCGATCGAGGACGAGGACGTCCCGGACGCCGCGCTTCCCGAGCTCGTAGGCGAGGGCGAGCCCCATGATCCCCGCGCCGACGATGACGACGTCGGCGCGGGCGGGGAGTGGGGTCGCGTCCCGGGCGCCCGCGGCGGCAGGGATGTGGCGGACGGCGGCGTCCTGCGACTCCGCGTCCCCTGCGGGGACGCTACGCTCGGGACGAACGGGGGGCGCACGGTGCGGGGTCGAGGGCGTGGTCGGGGCCCTTCGACTTCGCTCTCGAGGCTGGCGTCTTGGAGCTACGCTCAGGGTGAACGGCCGTGCCCAGGACCGGTTCCGAGGTCGCAGGTCGCAGGTCGAGGTCGAGGTCGAGGTCGGGGTCGAGGTCGAGGTCGAGGTTCCTCCCTCGCCCCCGGCTTCAGCCGGGGAGAGGGTCGGGGAGAGGGGGCGACGTGCCTCGGCACCCCGTCGTCCAGCTCCAGCGCGCCCGGCTCGATCGCCGCGAGCGCTGCCAGCGTGAGCGGCGTGGCCGGCGGCCGGGTCGTGAAGGGCGCCAGGGCGGCGGTGGGGACGCCGGCGGCCAGGAGCTCCCGCAGGACCAGCGCGAGGCAGCTCTTCCCCTGGCACGGCCCGGTCCCGAACCCGGTCCAGCGCTTCAGCGACTCGACGTCCGCGAGCCCGGCGGCGATCGCGCGCCGCACCTCGTCGCGCGTCACGTCCTCGCAGGCGCAGAGCACGGCCTTACCCACGCGCCGCCTCCCCCGCGCGCCGGCCCGCCTCCGCCGCCCGCCCGGTGTCGGCGGCGCCGGTCACCTCGCCGGCGGCGAGGAGCCCCCGCACCCCCGTCTCGCCCCGCGATCCGACCGCGAGGGCGAGGGCGCCGCTCGCCGGATCCCAGCGCACCGGCGCGCCGAGGGCGCGACCGAGCTCGATCGCCGGCGCGGGCGGAGCCGCGACGGCGACGGTGTCGCACCGGATCCGTCCGCCCGGGAGGACGAGCCCGCGCACCCGGACCCGTCCCGCGATCCGCCCGCCCTCCGCTGACGTCACGATCGTCGCGGCGCACCCGGCCGACCCGAGCGCGGCCGCGAGCCGCTCCGCCTCCGGCCCCGCCCCCAGCACCGCCGCCCGCGCGCCGGGGGCGACGCCGTGGTCGAAGAGGAGGACGGCGACGCCGCGCCCGGCGACGACGCCCGGGCGATCGCCGCCCGGGATCGCAGGAGGGAGCGGGTGCCCTCCGGTGCAGAGCACGATCGTCCGCGGCCGAACGAGGCGGACCCGCGCCGCCCGCCCGTCGGAGTGGAGCAGGGCGAGCGGCGAGCCGCCGTCGTGCCAGAGCCCCGCGACCTCGACGCCGGCGGCAATCTCCCCGCCCGCGGCGGCGACCCGCGCCGCGATCCCCGCGGCCCAGGCGAGGTCCGGCTCGCGCGGCGCGCCGAGCCGCGCCCGCAGCCGCCCGCCGGGGGCCGGGGCGCCGTCGGCGACGAGGACGCGCCGCCCGGCCTCGGCGAGCGCCTCGGCGGCCGCGAGCCCCGCTGGCCCGGCGCCGACGACCAGGGTGTCGATCTCCTCCTCCGCGGGAGGAGCGGGGCGGGGCGGCAGCGCGGCGGACCCAGGGAGCCGCCCCACGCCGGAGAGCCGGCGGGTGAGGAGGACCGCCGCCCGGGACCCGACCACGCTGGAGGTGCCGAGCCGGTGGTGGTCGAGCCCCCGCGGGGTGACGAGGTCGACCGCACCGAGCACGTCGTGCCGGGCGTCCGGGAAGGCGTTCTGCGTCTCGGCGGCGAGGCCGTCGTGGCAGGCCATGCGGCACGCCCGCCGGCTCGGGAGGCCGTCGACGCGCAGGAGGCACCCGCCGCAGGAGCCGGCGAGGCAGAACGCGCCTCGGGCGCGGTGGTACTTGGGCGAGCGGCCGAGGACGACGACGCCGGCGGCGAGGAGCGCGGAGGCGAGCGGCTCCCCGGCGCGGGCGCGGTAGGCGGCACCGTCCAGGCGGACCGTCGCGTCCGCCGCGAAGCCCGCGAGCCGGGGCATCCCGGGAACCTAGGGAGGCCCCCTGTCCGCGGCGGGGCGCGGTGGGGGGCTCCACCCGCTATGCTGCCCGGGTGGCGACCCTCTTCGTGTTCGTGGACGGCGTCGGCGCCGGCCCCCCCGACCCCGACCGCAACCCGCTTGCCCGGGGTGAGTTCGTCCTGTCGCGGTTCGAGGACGGGTCGGGCGCGCCGCTCCCCGCCGGGGGACGGGCTGCGCTCGCCGATGCGACCCTCGGCGTGCCCGGGCGCCCGCAGTCCGCCACCGGGCAGTCGGCGATCCTGACCGGCGAGAACGCCCCGGCGCTCCTCGGTCACCACCTGCTCGGGTTCCCGAACGCGCCGCTCCGCGACCTGCTGCGCCGCCGCTCGCTCTTCCGCACCCTGGCCGAGGCCGGCCGCACCGCCGCGTTCGCGAACGCCTACCCGGTCGCGTTCCTGCGCGCCCTCGGGCTCGAGGCCGAGGGCGAGCCCGAGTTCGAGCTGGGCCGGCGCCGCGCGCGGGCGTCGGCGACCACCGTGGCGTACGCCGCCGGCGGCGGCCGGTTCCGCACCTGGCCCGACGCCCGTGCCGGCCGCGGCCTGACCCACGACATCACCGGGATCCGCGCCCGCGCCTTCGGCGCCGACCTCCCCGAGCGCGCCCCGGAGGAGGCGGCGGAGATCCTCCTCGCGCTCGCCCGCGCCCACGACCTCACCGTCTTCGAGTTCTTCGAGACCGACGAGGCGGGCCACGCCCGCTCCATGGACCGCGCCCTCGACGCCCTCCGCCGCCTCGACGCGCTGCTGCGCGCCCTCGTCGCCGGCCTCGGCCCCGACGACGGGCTCGTCGTGGCGAGCGATCACGGGAACGTCGAGGACCTCTCCACGCGCAACCACACCCGCGCGCCCGTCCCGGTCCTCGGGTTCGGGCGCGCCGCCGCCGCGGTGAGCGAAGTCGGCGATCTGACCCATCTCGCCCCCCTCCTCGTCCGGCTTGCGTCGAACGGACGCTTGCTTACGCCCGCCGAGGGCAGGTAGACCCTCAGCGTGGCCCGCGCCCTCCTCGTCGCCATGGCGCTCCTCCTCGCTGCCGCGTGCGCGCACGCAGGCGGCACGGGCGCGACGCGCGCCGAGGAGTTCACCCTCGGGACGGCCCGGTTCCGGCTGGTCTTCTCGGCGGAGGACGCCTCCTCCGCGTCGCAGGTCCGTCGCGTCCTCGGCGTCGCGGCGCCGCGGATCGATCGCTGGGGCGGGCTCCGGTACCCGGTGACGGTCACGATCCACGCGAGCCACGAGGCGCTCGAGGCCGCGGTGGACCGGCGGGGCTACGACTGGCTCCACGCCTGGGCGCGGTTCCAGACGATCGACATCCAGTCCCCGCGAACCTGGGGCTTCTTCGGCGCGTCGGACCGCGAGCTCGAGGAGCTCTTCACCCACGAGCTCACGCACTGCACGATGTACCAGCTCGCCGGCGGGGAGCTCACCTGGATGTACAAGGAGATCCCGCGCTGGTTCTCCGAGGGGCTCGCCACCGTGACCGCCCACCAGTCCAGCCGGTACGCCGGGCTCGAGGACCTCTGGGGGTTCTACGTCGAGTCGGCGTCCGGCGCGGGCTACGGCGATCCGAGCCACGCGCGTCCGGCCGTGTCGCTCATGGCGCAGCCCGGCGATCCGATCGTCGACCCGGACCCCATCTACCAGCAGCAGTGGCGGATCGTGTACGGCGCGAGCCACCACGCCGCGGAGTTCCTGGTCCGGCGCTACGGGGAGGGCCGCGTGCTCGAGGTGATGCGGCTCATGGGGACCGGGTTGCGGTTCCCCACCGCGTTCAAGCAGGCGATCGGGATCACCGACGCGGAGTTCGCCGCGGACTTCCGCCGCTACGTCGTCTGGCAGGGCTGGCGCAAGGCGGACGACTAAAGCGGGGGGACCGGGGCAGCCTCATCCGGCTGCCCCTGCGGACGACTAGGACGGGGGGACACTCGCCTTCGGCTCGCGCCCCCCCGAGCCCCCCGCTCGCTACGGGGCAGCCTCATCCGGCTGCCCCTGCGCTCGCCTATCGCGCCTAGCGACGGACCAGCGACGCCACCAGCCAGAGCCGGTCGCCGTAGGCCCGCTCCGCCCCGATCCAGACCCGCACCGGCTCGCCGCCCGCGGTCGCCGTCGAGCCCGACTCCGGCCCCCAGATCCACTCGCGGGCGCCGGCGCTCCCGCCGGTGCGCGGCGGGCCGATCTCGCCGAGCAGCGCGAGCGCCACCGCCACCGGGTCCGCCGGCTCGGTGCCGACCACCTCGAGGTGCGTGACGAGGCCCTCGTGGTCGGTCTCGACACGCGCCACCGCGGCGAGGGCGCCGTCCGTCAGGAAGGCGACCTCCGGCTCGGAGAGGTCGATGTTGAGGAGCCGCGCCCGCTGCGCGTCGAGCTCGATGGGGCGCGCGTAAGGGCGCCAGCCCGCGCCGAGGAGGGCGTCGAGGGCCGCGCGGCGGGTCACGCCCAGGAGCATGGCGGCGGGGGGCAGCGGCAGGGGCTGGCTCATCGCGTCGCCTCCGCGCCGGCGGGCGCCGGCGCCTCGCTCCACGGGGACGGCAGGATCGGGCCGCGCTCGTTGGCCCGGGCGACGCGCTGCAGCTCGAGCTCGCCGACGAGGATCGCGGGCGCGACGGTGGAGACCGGGACGAACCCGCTCTCGGCGCCGCAGAAGCCGTTGAACACCCGGGAGGCGTCGGACGTGGCGAGCACCTTGTTCACGCTCGCGAGCGGAGTCCCCACGAGCTCGACGCCGCGCACCAGCTCCTCGGCCCCGGTCTTCGCGTCCACCCGGTAGACCAGGCGCGGCGTCCCCTTGAACGCCTGGTACCCGAACGACGCGGTGTTGGTGTTCCCGCCGGTGATGTCGCGGATCACCAGGCCATAGCGCTTCCCCTGCCGCCGCGCCTCGGCCATGAGCATCCGCTTCAGCTCGGCGGGCGCGACGCGCCGGGAGGACTCGACCACGAGGTTGCCCATCCGCGCCATGGGCGCCCGCGCCCCCTGGCTGCGTCCGTGGCCGTTCGACGCCTCGAAGGGGCGGACCGGCCGCCGGGAGAGGAGGAAGGTCTCGAGCCGGCCGTCCTTCACGAGGACGGTGCGGCGCGCGGCGACGCCCTGCTCGTCGAAGAGGTAGCTGCCGTTCAGCGACGTCCCGTTCGCGGACGCGAGGGTCGGGTCGTCGACGATGGTGAGGAAGGGCGGCAGCACGGCCTGGCCGATCTGCCCCTTGAAGGTCTGCCCGTCCTTGTCGTCCTCGAGCCGCTCGCCCTCGAGCCGGTGGCCCACCGCCTCGTGGAAGAGGACGCCCGCCGCCTCCGGCTCGAGGATCGCGGGGCCGGTGTACGGATCGATGGCGGGGGCGCGCCGCAGCGCCTCGAGCTCTCCGATGATCGACGCCGCGGCGGCGCGGAGCGCCTCGGGCGAGGGGAGGTCGGCCTCGGAGCGGGCGTAGAAGTCGCGACCGTCCTCGAGGAGCTGGCCGTCCGGCGCGCGCGCCACCGCCGCCACGTGCACGCCGTAGAGGAGCTGATCGGTGATGACGCCGGCGCCCTCGCTCGAGGCGAACCACCGGACGTGCCGCTCCGCCACGACCTTCGCCGAGGAGTCGAAGACGTCCGGGTGCGCGCGGAACGCCGCCGTCGCGTCCCGGACGACCCCCCGCCAGCGCTCGCGATCGAAGGGGAACGGCCGCGGCGGGTCGACGTGCCGGCTCGGCGCCTCCCGCGAGAAGCTGGCGGTGCGCGCCTCCGAGGCGGCGCGGTACACCTCCCGCGACTTCTTCTTGAAGTACGCCGCGAGCGCCTCCTTGTACCGCTCGTCGGTGGCGAGCCAGAGCGCGGTCCGCAGCGCCTGGACGTCGCCGTCGAGGGGCGCCTCCTTGGGCGCGTACCAGGTCGGCCCGTCCATGCCCAGGAGCAGCCCGGGGTCCTCCGGGCCGGAGGAGTCGAAGTCGTACCCGCCGACGCGCAGGTCGACCCAGAGGTTCCGGTCGCGCCGCGAGGAGTCCTCGAAGACGGCCCCGTAGCGCCCGGCGATCTCGGCGCGGGTGACCTCCTTCACCTGGTACGCGACGAAGTACGGCGCCTCGTACCCCTGCAGCCGCAGCCGCTCCGTCGAGCGCGCGAGCTCCGCCGTCATCGCGGAGAGGACGGCGGCCCTCCCGTCGTCGGCCGGGGCGGGTGGCGGCGATGCGGCGGCGAGCGCGAGGGCGACGAGGGCGGTGACCATCGACCGCTTTCGTAGCACGCCGGCTGCCGGGGCGCCGCCCCACGCCTCACGCGGGCAGCAGGACGAGGAGCGTCGCCAGCGCCGCGGGGCAGCGCAGCCCGCCGGAGACGAGCGCGGTCGACCCGTCGGCGAGGGCGCCGTAGCTCGGCGACCAGACCGACGCGGCGACCTCGACGTCGAGCCCGGCGGGGAGCGCGAACGCGACGAGGAGCCGCTCGACCCCGAGGGGCACCTCGACGACGCGCGTCGCGTCCACGGCGACGCGCAGGCGCGTCGCCCTGGCGAGCCGGTCGAGGGCCGACGCCTCTCCCGCCGAGAGCGGCCGCAGGACCGCGCCGGCGTGCGGGAACGGCCAGCGGAGCTCGACCCGGTGGACGCCGGCCCCGGCGAGCCGGTCGACGACGGCCACCCCGGCCTCGGCGACCTGCAGCTCGCGGCGGTGGACGACGCCGGCGCGGGCGAAGCCGCGGTGCTCGCCCACGACCCGGTCCGCGGCGCCGCCCGGCTCGAACGCCAGGAGCCGCGCGGCGGCGACCTCGGGGAGCGCGGCCGGCCGGCCGCGCAGGAGCGGCGCCTGCTCGAGGCCGTCCACGACCACGGTGGCGTGGGCGCGCGTCGAGCGGAACGCGTCGCGCAGCTCGGGGTCGCTCGCGGTCGACGGCGTCCCCGAGTCGCAGACGACGAGCGCGCCGCGGGCGCGGACCTCGACCGCGAGCTTGTCGTTGTGCGAGTGGCCGCCGACGCCGCGCTGCCCGTTCGGGCCACAGGAGAGGTGGACCTCGAAGGGGCCGCGCCGCAGGACGTGGAACCCTGCCGCTGGGAAGCTCGCGCTCCGCGGCCGGCCCCGCCCGCCGGCGCCGGCGAGCGCCGCGAGCCGGTCGGGGCCGAGGAGCCAGGCCACCTCGACGGCGTCGCCCGGCCCCGTCCCCGGGAGGAGGTCCGGGGTGCGGAGGAGCGCGGCGCCCAGGGGGAGGAGGAACCGCGCGTCGGCGGGGGCCCGATCCTTCAGCGCGAAGACCCGCGGCGCGTCCGCGTCTCCGAGCGCGGGGAGCGTGCCATCGGACGCGGCGAGAGCGCGGGTCGCCCGGAACGCCGCGGCGAGACGCCGGACCGACGCCGCGTCGACACCGCGGCGCGCGCCGAGCCGGAGGAGGGCCGCGGCGGCGAAGAGCTCGCAGGCGAGCCGCTGGTAGGGCAGGGCGCCCTCGAAGGTCGCCCCGTCCTCGTGGACCTGCACGCGCAGCGCCTCGGAGAGCCCGGCGATCGCCAGGGCGCGCCAGCGGGGCGACTCGGGCCACTCCGGGAGCCCCTCCGCGCACGCGAGGAGACCCAGCCAGTCCGCCGCGAGGGCCGACGCCGGGACCGCGGTGTCGTCCTCGAGGTGCGCGAGGACGAACCGGCCCGTCCCTACGAGGAGCCGCGCGGCGTCGACCGCGAGGGCGGGGGAGGGCGGCGCGCCCGCGCCGGTGACGAGCCACAGCGCGAGGACGAGGTTCCAGGCGCGCAGCCCGGCCTCGCTCGGGCTCGTCCACTGGACGCCGGTCCCGAGCGGGTTCTCGGCGCAGAAGTCGGCGAGGGACGCCGAGAGGGCCGCGACGAGCGCGCCGCGCTGGCGCGGCTCGAGCACCGCGCCCTGGGCGAGGGCGACCCACTGCTCGCCGCGTCCGACGACGTGTGCGAGGCGCGGGTCCAGCCCGGGAGGGACCGGCAGCGCGCGCGAGGGCGCCCACGCCGCGAAGCGGCCGCCGTGGAGGGGATCGAGCTGCCAGTCGGTGCCGCCGCCCGGCCGGGACACGTCGACCGTCCGGCCGAAGACGGAGATCCGGCGCCGCGCCGCGTCCTCCGCCCGCGCCGTCGCCCGCTCGACCTCGCCGGGGAGCCAGGTATCGAGCGCGGCCCGGAGCGACGCCGGCGTCCACGGCGCCCGTCCCGGACGAGGGCGCGCGAGCAGCCGCGCGAGCGTCACCGCGCCGTCGCACCCGAGCGCGGCGAGGAGCCGATCGCGGTCCGGGGCGATCGGCGGAGCGACCCGGTTGAGCGCGGTGCGTGCGGCCCGGAGCGCGGCGGCTCCGAGGAGCCGCCCCGGCGCGATCCGCGTCGCGAGGAACCCGTAGTAGCCGATGGTGCCCACGCCTCCGCCCTCCCCGACGCCGCGCCCTGCCGCAGCGAATTAGCAAGCGACCGGCCAGCGCGCGCGACGCTTCGGGGACGCGCGGTCGGGGCATCCCCGTGGGCGCGGCGAGCGACGATCGTTCCAGCGCCGTTCGCCGGGTGGGAACTGGATTTCCCACCGCGTCTGCCTTTGCGTGCCGCGGGACCGGAGCGCGCAGGTGGCAGACGCCTTGCTTCAAGGGAGCACGAAGGGTCCGGCCGGTTCCGGGCTCCGGCATCCAGGCGGGAGGCGGGCGTGAGAGCGGCAGCGGTGGGGCTCCTCGTCGAGGAGCAGCGGAGCGACGTGGCGGAGGCGTGGAAGCGCGCGGTGGCCGACGAGCTCGGCGGGGACGCGGCGCTCGCCTTCGCGGTCGGTCCCCTGCTCCGGGAGATGGGGCTCGCGCTTCGAGACGATCGCCCGCCTTCCGCCGCGCGCGCGGAGCCCCTGGAAGGGGCGCTCCGGTCCGCGGTGCTCGTCCGGTCCGGGGCGTCCCCCGCGCGCGTCGCGCGCGAGTTCAAGCTCCTGCACCGCGCGCTCTGGGACACGGCGCGCTCGGCCGGTCGGGTGGTCGGCGTCGACGAGCGGCGCGCGGCCGACGAGTGGCTCGACGAGGCGCTCGCCGCGGCGCTCGACCGCCTCGACCGCGTCCGCAGCCGGATCGACCTCCTCGAGCGTGGCCCGGCCGTCGTTCCGGCTGCGCCCGGCTCGACGCTGACCCAGCGCCCCCCGCCGCTCCCGGGGGTCCGCCCGCCGCCGCTGCCCGGGGCGCGCCCAATCGCCTCGCAGTGGCCGCCGCCGCTGCCGGATCGTCCCGACTACCACTGAGCGGTCCGCTGAGGAGGCCGCCGGCGCGTGATCCTCGCGCCCGGCGGCCTCTTCGCGTCCGGGACGCCCCATCTCGACCGCGGACGAGGGGGCGCCTGCGCTGACGTCCACTCACCAGACGCTCGCGTGCCCTGGCGTGGGGTAGCCGGCCCCCCGCCGATTCTCCACGCCTGCCTAGCCAAACAACGAGCGAGCGAGCTCGATGTAGGCACTCGCTCACTGTGGCGACGTGCGTGGGTAGGCGTGCGCGCATGAGTGCTCTACACCCTCTCCCTCGCACCCTCCCTGGAAATGCGGTCGGTAGGCCTCTCGTTCAGGTGGCGAAAACCCGAACGAAGGAGCCGACCCGTGACCGTTCGCCAAGCTCTCCTGACCACCGTGCTTTCCCTCCTCCCCCTGGCCGTCGGTTGCGGCGGCGGGGCTTCTCCCGCCGCCTGCGCCGCCGATCCCGCGAGCTGCGGTCTCGGCGCCGGCTGGCGCCGCAAGCCAGCGGCAGCGCCGCGACCGGCGGCCAGTTCCGCGGCGACGGCTCACCGATGCCGAGGTTCGGCGGGTGGGCGTGGGGCGGCGTCCCCGCCTCCGAGATCGTCAGGGCGGGCTTCGACTGGTTCGAGACGGGCTACCCGGGCGACACGGGCGTGAACGACACGCTGCGCTCCGGCGGCGTGCGGCCGTTCGCGTACATCAACCTGGGCGAGCTCCACGACGACCTGCGCGGCGAGGCCCGCTACACCGGCCCGATCCTGCGGGAGAACGGCGACTGGGGGACGTACCTCGTCGACGTCACCGATCCGAGCTGGCAGGACTGGCTCGTCCGCCGCGCCGACTACGCCTACCAGACCGGTTCTCGTGGCGTGAAGTGGGACGTCGCGACGCCGGACGTCGCGCCCGGCAAGTCCCGCGACGACGTGAACGGCTCCATCGCCATGGTGATGTGGCGGATCCGCCAGCAGCACCCCGACATGAAGTTCATCTTCAACCAGGGGTTCCTGTTCGCCCTCGCGCACCCGGAGTACACCGACGGCGTCGAGACGGAGGGGCTGTTCTCGGCCTCGAGCGCCTCGAACGCGTGGTGCCAGCCCTGGAACGACCCGTGGTACTGGGGGCCGCAGTACAACGAGGCGAAGCAGGTCGTCGCCCACGGCACGCCCGTCTTCGACGCGGAGTACTTCGACCCGTGGAGCTCGCAGGCGCGGGAGCTCTACGACGCGATCACGGCGCAGGGCATGGTGCCGTACATCACGAGCGACCACTGGAACATCCGCGGCTGGGGCTACAACGTCGCCCCGGGCTGGTGACCGCCATGACGACCCAGATCCTCGTCAGCGGTGCGCCGCAGTCGCAGCAGGCCGGGTGCGGTTCCGCCGGCGCGTTCGGCGGCGGCGCCGTCCTCGCGCTCCCGATCCTGCTCGTCGTCGCCCTCCTCGGGCGGCGCCGGCGGCGGGGGTAGGGCGCCGGGGCTCCGCGCCCGCCCGCTCGCCCCGGGCGAGGTGCGGACTCGAGCTGCCCGTCGCGCACCGACCGCGGGTACAATCCCGCGCGGGTGCGCACCTTCGGCAAGTACCGGCTCCTCGAGCCGCTCGCGTCGGGCGGGATGGCCGACGTGTGGCGCGCCGAGGTGACCGGCGCGGCCGGGGTGGTGAAGGAGGTCGCGCTGAAGCTCGTCCGCGGCGAGCACGCGGCGCGGAGCGACTTCGTCCGGATGTTCGTCGAGGAGGCGCGCCTCGCCTCGCGGCTCGGCCACGCCAACGTCGTCCAGGTCTTCGAGTTCGACCAGGTCGACGGCCGGTACTACATCGCGATGGAGCTCGTGCGCGGGCGGGACCTCGGCCGCGTGGTCGAGCGCGCCCGGGAGCGCGGCGTCCGGCTCGGCCTGCCGCGCGCGGTGCAGATCGCCGTGGAGGTGGCGCGCGGCCTCGCCCACGCGCACCGGCTCTCGGAGGGCGGGCGTCCGCTCGGGGTCGTCCACCGGGACGTCTCCCCGCACAACGTCCTCCTCTCGTTCGAGGGCGAGGTGAAGCTGACCGACTTCGGCATCGCGCGCGGCGATGCACCGCGCCGGACTCTCCGAGCCGGGCACGATCAAGGGGAAGGCGGCCTACATGGCGCCGGAGCAGGCCCGGGGCGAGGCGGTCGACGCGCGCGCCGACGTCTTCTCGCTCGGGGTCGTCCTCTGGGAGCTGTGCGCCGGCCGCCGCCTCTTCGCCCGCGACACCGACGTCGCGACCCTCGCCGCGGTGCGCGAGGGCGAGCCGGTCTCGCCCCCGTCGGCCTGGAACGAGGAGGTCCCGCCGGCGCTCGACCGCGTCGTCCTCGGGGCGCTCGAGCGCGATCCGGCGCGGCGGTTCGGCTCGGCGCAGGAGCTCGGGGCCGCGCTCGCGTCGGTGCTGCTCGGCATCACGCGGTCGCCCGAGGACGTGGACCTCCGGGACGCTCATGCACCGGCTCTTCGCCGACGAGATCGCGGCGCAGCAGGCGCCGCCCGCCGAGGCGACCCGGGTCCGCCCGCCGCCGATCGCCGGCGAGCCGGTCGCCGAGTTCGGGGCGGGCGCCGCGTCCGCGGGCGAGGCGCCGACCCGCACCGCCGTCGCCCCGGCGCCGCGCAGAGGGCGCCGGACCGTCATCGTGGGCGGAGCGGCGGTGCTCGCGGCGGCGGCGCTCATCGTGATCGCGGGGGCGCGGCGCGCGAGGTCGACGGCGACCGCGACCCCGACCCCGACCGCGACCGCGACCCCGACCGCGACCCCGACCCCGACCGCGACCCCGACCGCGACCCCGACCGCGACCCCGACCGCGACCCCGACCGCGACCCCGACCGCGACTCCGACCCAGGCCGCCGTGGTCCAGGCGCCGGTCCCCGATGCGCTGCCCGGCTCCGCGGTCGAGGAGCCAGAGGCGGACGCGATCTTCGCCGCGCCGCTCGAGACGGCCCCCGGCCTCAACGCGCTGGCCGTGCCGGCCGCCGCGAGCGGGCAGGGGATCCTGAGCGTCAACGCGACGCCCTGGGGCCTGGTGCGCGTGAACGGCCACGAGATTGGCGACACGCCGCAGTCGATGAGGCTCCCGGCCGGGTCGCACCGCGTCCGGATCGAGCGGAAGGGCCGCCGGGCCGTCGACGAGGCCGTGACGGTCAAGGCCGGCAAGCGGACGAAGATCCTCCGGTAGCCGCCTCCCCCGCCGCCGCCCGGCGGCGTCCCCCGAACCCCCGACATCCCTGACGGGCCGCCCCGCGGCCCGCCGAGGGGCTGGTTTTCCGCGTTGACGATCTCCACTCAATGCAGTAGCGTCGAAATCAAGTTTTCGAAATAAGATTTTGTAACGATGGATCGAATGGATTACCTGGACCTGATCGAGATCGAGCGCTTGGAGCGCGAGCGCGCCGCCGGCATCACCAGCGGTGAGGTCGTGCGCCTGTTCGAGTCGAAGGGCGCGCGCCTCTCGGCGTCGACCTTCCGCAAGTACGTCCAGGTGGGGTTGTTGCCGCGGAGCCGGCGCGTCGGCCGGAAGGGCAAGCACACCGGCTCGACCGGGCTCTACCCGGTCTCGGTCGTGCGCCGCATCGCGGTGATCAAGCGGATGATGGCCGAGGGCTACACGGTCGAGGACATCCGCGGCAGCTTCGTCACGGTCGCGAACCGGCTCGAGGACGTCGAGAAGGGGCTCGCGGAGCTCGTCGCGGACCTCGGGAAGAAGGCGCGGGTGCACCCGCGGCGCAGGCAGTTCGAGGAGGAGCTGGGGCGGGCGGAGCGCGAGGCGCGCCGCGCGCTGGAGCGGCTGGAGAAGGTGGGCGGGGCGGTCGCTACGGTGACGCCGGAGATCGCCGGCGTCGGCTAGCGACCGGGGCGCCTGCCCGGCGCCTGGTGGACGGTGGGGGCGCACGGGGCGCCCAGGGTGGGAAGGGAGGGCAGGGGATGAGCGAGGCGAGGCGGGACGCGGAGCCGGTGGTGGAGCCCGAGGCGGGTGAGGCGACCGAGGAGCTCGACGCGGACGGCAAGCGCGGGCGGCGGCGCTCGAAGACGATGTCGCGCAAGGAGATCGCGCGGGAGCTGCGCAGGCAGCGGGCGTTCGGGCTGATCGATCCCGAGCTCGACGCCGACGATCCGGGAGATCGAGGCGTCGCGGCCGCGGTCGCGCGCCGACTGCGCGAACGCGCCAGCGGCCGTGCATGTTCATCTCGTGCAAGCACCACCTCTACCTGGACGTGAACCCGTCCACCGGGTCGATCAAGCTCAACTTCCCGGACAAGGAGGTCTGGGAGCTCGACGACACCTGCGCGCTCGACGTCGCCGACAAGGGCGGCATCACGCTCGAGGAGGTGGGGACGATCATGAACCTCACCCGTGAGCGGATCCGTCAGGTCGAGACCCGGGGCCTCCTCAAGCTGCGCGCCATCGCGGAGGACG
Organism: uncultured delta proteobacterium; assembly: GCA_963739565.1. Classification (GTDB taxonomy): domain Bacteria; phylum Myxococcota; class Myxococcia; order Myxococcales; family Anaeromyxobacteraceae; genus Anaeromyxobacter. Next base: position 132,972 of record CAVUBF010000008.1, read on the forward strand.
AGCCGCGCATCCCGCCGCCGGCGGGCCGCGACGGCCTGTAGCGGCGCCCGCGGAGCGGCCGCGGGGCAGACGTCTCCCGCGAAGGGTCGAGCGCCCCGCTCCGCGAAGCGGAGGGGGCACGCGGTCCCGCTCGACTGCGGACGTCTTCCGCGGAGGGCGGAGGTCTCCCGCTCCGCGTCGCGCCCGAAGGCGCGACGCGTCGGATTTACGCTAGAAGGGCACCCTTTTCGGAGGTGCCCACCATGGTCCGCCGCGCCCTCGTCTCGGTCTCGGACAAGACCGGGCTCGTCCCGTTCGCCCGCCGCCTCGCCGCCCTGGGGGTCGAGCTCCTCTCCACCGGCGGCACCCAGAAGGCGCTCGCCGAGGCGCAGGTCCCGGTGGTCTCCGTCGGCGACTTCACCCAGGCGCCCGAGATCCTCGGCGGACGGGTCAAGACGCTCCACCCCCGCGTCCACGGCGGCATCCTGTACCGGCGCGGGCTCGCCTCCGACGAGGCGGACGTGAAGGCGCGGGACATCCCGCCCATCGACCTCGTCGTCGTGAACCTCTACCCGTTCCGGCAGGCGGTCGCGGCAGGGAAGCCCTTCGCCGAGTGCGTCGAGGAGATCGACATCGGCGGCCCGACCATGGTCCGCAGCGCCGCGAAGAACTCCGCGCACGTGGGCGTCGTCGTCGACCCCGCCGACTACGAGCAGGTCGCCGCCGAGCTCGAGGCCGACGAAGGCCCTCTCCGACGCGACCCGCTTCCGCCTGATGAAGAAGGCGTTCGCCCACACCGCCGCGTACGACGCCGCCATCTCCGAGTACCTCACCGCGCGCGGAGACGCCCCGGAGGCGCCGCCCGCGCACTTCCCCGGCACGATCGCCGCCGTCTACACGAAGGCGCAGCGACCTGCGGTACGGCGAGAACCCGCACCAGGCCGGGGCGCGTTCTACCGCGCCGGGCGCGAGCCGGACGAGCCGACCGTCGCCTTCGCGAAGGTCCTCCAGGGCAAGGAGCTCAGCTACAACAACCTCCTCGACCTCGAGGCCGCCGCTCGCCGGCCGTGAAGGAGTACGACGAGGCCCGCCTGCGTGATCATCAAGCACAACACGCCGTGCGGCGTGGCCCTCGGCGCCGACCGTCGCCGAGGCCTTCGCCCGCGCGCGCGCCTGCGACCCGGTCTCGGCCTTCGGCGGCATCGTCGCGCTGAACCGGCCCGTGGACGACGCGGCGTCGCTCGAGCTGCCCGAGCCTCTTCCTCGAGTGCGTCATCGCGCCCGTCCTACGCCGACGACGCCCGCGCCGGGCTCGCGGTGAAGAAGAACCTGCGCCTCCTCGAGGCGCCGCGCCTCGGCGAGGCCGCGCGCCGCCTGGAAGCGCCGCGCCGGAGGACGCTCGCGAGCTCCGCTCGATCCCGGGCGGCCTGCTCGTCATGGACCGCGACCTCGGCCGCGTCCGCCGCGAGGACTGCAAGGTGATGACGAAGCGCGCCCCGACGCGAGCAGGAGTGGAAGGACCTGCTCTTCGCCTGGAAGGTCGTGAAGCACGTGAAGTCGAACGCCATCGTGTTCGCGAAGGGCGACCAGACCGTCGCCATCGGCGGCGGCCAGACGAGCCGGGTCGAGTCGGTGAAGACCGCCGTGATGAAGGCGGCGCTCGACGTGAAGGGCTCCGTCGGTCGGCTCCGACGCCTTCTTCCCGTTCAAGGACGGGGTCGAGGAGATCATCAAGGCCGGCGCCACCGCCATCATCCAGCCGGGCGGCTCGATGCGCGACGCCGAGGTGGTCGCGGCCGCCGACGAGGCCGGCATCGCCATGGTCGCGACCGGGATGCGGCACTTCCGTCATTAGCCGAGGCACCGGCGTCTTCCGCCGCCGGGCGGAGGACGCCGCGGGAGACGCTCGTCCCGCGGCTCCGCCCGCCGATCTCCGACGCGTTCCCCGTCCGCAGCCTCGGGGAATGCCGCTCCGGTCCGGCGGCCGACGCTGCCGCGCCTCCGACGCCGCAGCTGAGGTACCCTCGCGGACTGATGGCCCAGGTCACCTGCAGCCGCTGCTTCGCCATCTTCGAGGCGGAGGACGGGAGCCCCGGCTCGGCGCCGCTCTGCCCCGCCTGCGCCCGGCGCACGCCGGCCCCGGCCCGGCTCCCCATCGCGCCGCTCGAGGGGGCGCGCCCGGGGCGCCGCGTCCGCGGCTCGCGGCGCCCGCTCCGCACGGCCGTCGCCGCCGGGGTCGCCGTCGCCGTCCTGGCCGCGGCCTTCGTCGTCCTGCGCCGGCCGCGGAAAGAGATCCCCCCAGCCCCCACGGTCGTGGAGCTGCGCGTCGCCGAGTGGCGGACCGCGGGGCTCCTCCCTCCGACGTCCATCCGGGACGCCGGTCTCGCCGCGGCGCGGCTGGACGCCGGGAACGCCGCGCTCGCGGGGGACCTCCCGGTGCGGACCGCCGAGGCGCTGTCCGCGTTCCGCGAGGCCCTCGCCTTCGCGCCGCACCGGTCCGACGCCGCCATCGCGGGGTACGCCACCGCGTTCGCGGAGGCGGCGGGGGAGGACGCGAGCGGGGCCGACCTGCGGACGACCCACGACATGGTCCGCGCCGCCCTCGCCGACGGCCCGCGCCCCGACCTCGAGGCGGCGTTCGCGCGCCTCCTCCTCCTCGTCCCGAGTCCGGGCAACGAGGCCGAGGCGGCAGCGGTCGCCGCCCGGGCCGTCGCCGCGGCGCCGCGGGACGCGTCCGCGCGGCTCGCCCTCGGGCTCGCCGAGGCCCGGCGGAACCCCGCCGCCGCCGCGAAGCTCCTCGAGGAGGCCGCCGCCGCCCTCCCCGCGGATCGCCGGCTCCTCACCGCCGCTGCGCGCGCGCGCTGGGCGGCGGGGGACGCCGCCCTCGCCCTCGCCCTCGCCGGGCGCCGCCTCGCCCTCGACCCCGGCGCGCCGGGCGCCCTCGCCGTCCGCGCCGACGTCCTCGCCGCGAGCGACCGGCCGGCCGAGGCCCGCGAGGCGCTCGAGCGCTGGAGCTTCGCCGATCCCGCGGCCGCCCTCCCGCACCTCCTCCTCGCGCGGCTCGCCTACCAGCGGTACGACGACCTCGCCAGCGCGCGGCGGCACCTCGACGCCGCCCTGGCGCGCCGCCCCGACGACTTCACCGCTGCCCGCGCCCTCGCGCACCGCGCCGCGGTGGAGCTCGCCTCCGGAGACACCGTCGCGGCGGAGGCCGCGGTGGGGGAGGCGCTCCGGCGCGTGCCGGCGAGCGCGCCGGCCCGGTTCCAGGCGGCGGTCCTCGCCTTCCGCCGCGGCGACGCGCCGGGGCTCCGCGAGTCGGCGGGCGTCCTGGGCGACCGCGCGGGGCCGGTCGTGGCGCGGCTGCTCGCGGCCCGGTCGGCGGAGCTGTCCGGCACCGACGAGGAGGCGCAGCAGGCCTACGCCGCGCTCATCGCCGCCGCCTCCCACGATCCCGCGGCCCTGCTCTCCGCGGCGGGGGCCCTCGCGCGGCTGCGCGCGAGCGGACCGGCCCTCGACGCGGCCCGGCGGGCTCTCGAGCGGGACCTCGTCGAGGGGCGGCTCCACCGCGCGCCGACCGACTACTGGGAGGGCGCCGTCCCGCTCGTCGAGGCGTCCCGCCGGCTGGAGGCCATCGCCCACGCCGAGCCCCGCGGCGCCGCCACGGCCTATGCGGGCGCGGCGGCCTGCGAGGCGCTGCTCGGCCGGACGGTCGGCGCGGACCGGCTCGCGCGGCTGGCGGCGGCGGCCGCGCCCCAGGCCGCGGCGCCGCTCGTGCTGCTCGCGCAGATCGCCCTCGACCGGGGCGACGCGCGCCGGGGCCTCGCTCACGCGGACGCGGCGCTCGACGGCCGCGGCGGCGACCCGCTCGCCCTCGCGGTGCGCGCCCGGGCCCTCGAGGCGCTCGGCCGGAACCTCGACGCCGAGCAGGCCGCCCGCGCCGCCGCGGAGGCCGGCCCCGAGCTGGTGACGCCACGCCTCGCCCTCGCCCGCCTCCTCGTCCGACGAGGGGAGCGGAGGGAGGCGGCGACGCTGCTCGAGCTGCTGCTCCGGGACGACCCCGGGCTGGCCGAGGCCCGGGGGGCGCTCCTCGCGCTCCAGGGGATGCCCTGACGCGCAGGGCGGGCTTCGCGGCCCCGCCGGACGCCGTGGCGGCGTGATATAAGCCGCGTCGCCCATGCGAATCCTCGTCGTCGGTCTCGGGCGGCCGCGAGCACGCCCTCGCCTGGAAGATCTCGCGGAGCCCGCTCGTCCGCGCCCTCTTCGCCGCCCCGGGGAACCCGGGGATCGGCGAAGGTCGCGACCCTCGTCCCCCTGGACCCGCGCGAGGTGGACGTCGGTCGCGCGCTGGGTCGTGGAGAACCGGATCGACCTCGTCGTGGTCGGTCCCGAGGCTCCGCTCGTGGCGGGGCTCGCCGACCGCATCGCGAAGGAGGGGATCCCGGTGTTCGGGCCCACCGCCGCGGCGGCGGAGATCGAGGGCTCGAAGGCGTTCGCGAAGGACGTCATGCGGGCGGCTGGGATCCCGACCGCGGAGTACGAGGCGTTCACGTCCCTCGAGCCGGCGGTGGCCTACGCCCGGGCCCGCGGCGGGAAGGTCGTCGTGAAGGCCGACGGCCTCGCCGCCGGGAAGGGCGTCGTCGTCTGCGCCGACGCGATCGAGGCGGAGGAGGCGCTCCGGGCGATGCTGGTCGGCGGCGCCCACGGCGAGGCGGGCCGGAAGGTCATCGTCGAGGAGCGGCTCGAGGGGCCGGAGGCGAGCTGCATCGCCTTCACCGACGGCGAGCGCGTCCGCATGCTCGCCGCCGCCGCAGGACCACAAGCGGATCTTCGACGGCGACCGCGGCCCGAACACCGGCGGGATGGGCGCCTTCTCCCCGACCCCGAACGTGGACGACCGTCTGCTCGCCGAGGTGGAGCGGACGGTGATCCTCCCCGCGGTGCGGGAGATGGCGCGCCGGGGCCGGCCGTTCCGCGGGGCGCTCTACGCCGGGCTCATGCTCACGCCGAAGGGCGCCCGGGTGCTCGAGTTCAACGCGCGCCTGGGGGACCCCGAGACCCAGCCGATCCTCATGCGCCTCCGGAGCGACGTCGTCCCCGCGCTGCTCGCGGCGGCGAGGGGCGACCTCTCCGGCGTGACCCTCGACTTCGACCCGCGCGCGGCGGTCGGCGTCGTGCTGGCCGCCGAGGGCTACCCGGGCCAGGTCGCGAGCGGCGACGTCGTCGAGGGCGCGGACGGGCCGTTCCCCGAGGACGTGCAGGTCTTCCACGCCGGGACGGCGCGGGGTCCCGACGGCCGGCTCGTGACGAGCGGCGGCCGCGTGCTCACGGTGTGCGCCCTCGGGGCCGGGCTGCCCGAGGCCGCCGCGCCGGGCCTACGAGGCGGTGGCGCGGGTGCGCTTCCGCGGGATGCAGTTCCGCAAGGACATCGGAGGGAAGGCATGAGCGGGCCCAGGGTCCTCATCCTCATGGGATCGGACTCGGACTGGGAGGTCATGTCCGAGGCGCGGAAGGCGCTCGACGAGATGGGCGTCGAGTCGGAGGTCCACGTCTCCTCCGCGCACCGCACGCCGGAGCGGACCGGGCGTCTCGCCCGCGAGGCGGCCGGGCGCGGGATCCAGGTGATCGTCTGCGGGGCCGGCGCCGCCGCCCACCTCGCCGGCGTGTGCGCCGCCGAGACCGAGCTGCCGGTGCTCGGGGTCCCGCTCGCCGCGTCGGACCTCCAGGGGCTCGACGCGCTCCTCGCCACCGCGCAGATGCCGGCGGGCGTGCCGGTGGGCACCCTCGCCATCGGCAAGGCCGGCGCCCGCAACGCCGGGCTGCTCGCGGCGCGGATCGTCGCCCGCGACCGACCCGAAGGTCGCCGAGAACGTCCGCGCGCAGCGCAAGCGGATGGCCGAGGAGGTCGAGGCGAAGGACGCCGCGCTCCAGGGGAAGCTGGGGTCATCCCCGCACCTCCTCCGCCCGCGGAGCGGGCTGGGGAGGGGACGAGGGGTAGCGTGTCGATCCTCGACCGGTACCTCGCGAAGGAGATCCTGCTCCCGTTCCTCGCGGGCGCTGCTGTTCCTCACCCAGCTCCTGCTCGCGACGCAGATCCTGGCCCAGGCCGACGTCCTCTTCGGCTCGGGCGTCTCGTTCATCGACATCGCCTGGATCGTCGCCGCGCTCATCCCGAACGTCCTCGGGTACGTGCTCCCCATCGCCTTCCTGCTCGGCGCGGTCATCGGCATCGGCCGGCTCTCGGAGGATCGGGAGGTGGTCGCGATGGGGGCGGCGGGCCTCTCCACGACGCGCCTCGTCCGCGTCCCGCTCGCCATCGGCGTGGTCCTGGCCGCCGTCGCGGTCTGGCTCTCGACGCACGTCGAGCCGGCGGGCTTCTCCCTCGCGCGGCAGCGGCTCGGCGAGGTCGTGAAGCGGAACGTCGCGAACGACGTCCGGCCCGGGACCTTCTACGAGCAGATCCCCGGGTACACGCTCTACGCCGAGAAGGTCCGGGGCGGGAGCTGGGAGAACGTCCTCATCAGCGACCGCTCGAACCCGGGGGCGCCGGTGCTCGCCCTCGCCCGGAGCGGGAAGCTCGAGCCGGTGGGGGCGGGTCAGGAGATGCAGCTCGTGCTCGACGGCGGCGAGCTCCACCGCGAGCAGGCCGGCTCCGACGAGTACGTCGCGGCGGACTTCCGCCACGCCGAGGTGGTCCTCGGCCTCGGCACGACGCTCAGCGACAAGAACGCCTTCTCGCGCTCGACCCGCGAGATGTCGATGGCGGCCTTCGACGAGCGGATCGCGGCGGAGCGGGCCCGGGGCGACTTCGCCGCCGCCCGCAAGTTCGAGGGATACAAGCACCGCCACTACGCCCAGCCCCTCGCGATCCTGCCCTTCGCGCTCCTCGCCGTGCCGCTTCGGCGCCTCGCGGCGCGTCGGGCGGGCCTTCGCCATGGTCGCGACGATGTCGGGGTGGTCATCGCCCAGTACGTCCTCATGCGGAGCGGCGAGGTGATGGCGCAGAACGGGCGCCTCCCCGCCTGGTTCGCGCTCCAGCTGCCGACGGTGACCCTTTCGCTCCTCGCCCTCGTCCTCATCGTGCTCCAGGCGCGCCGCGGCGCCGGGGCGGTCCGGTGATCCTCTTCCGCTACGCCGCGCGCCGGGCGCTCGCCGCCATGCTGGGCGCCCTCGGCGGCGTGGTCGCGCTCTACCTCGCCGTCGACTTCGTCGACAACTCCGCGTCCTGGGTCGGGCCGGGCTGGATCCAGGCCGCCGTCGAGCTCTACGCGAACAAGGCGGTGGTGGTGGCGCGCATGGTCGCGCCGGCGGCGATCCTGCTCGGCGCCTCGGTCGCCGTCTCCGGCTTCCGCTCCACCCGGGAGTGGACCGCGATGCGGGCGCTCGGGCTCGGGCCCTGGCGCCTCGCGGTGCCGGTCCTCGCGGTCGCGTTCGGGGCGGGGGTGCTCCTCGTCGTCGTCCACGACACGGTGGGCGTCCGGGCGGCGCAGCGGGCGGAGGAGCTCGGGGCGCTGCGGTTCGGCCGGGGCGGCGACAAGCGCCGCTTCCTCGCGGCGCGCGAGCCGAAGCGCTGGTTCCGGGGCGCGGACGGGCGCCGCATCTACTACCTGCGCGGCCAGCTGCCCGGCGGCGGGTTCGAGCACGTCACCGTCCTCGAGGTCGACCCCGCCTTCCGCCTGGTGCGCCGGATCGACGCGGAGCGGATGCACCCCGACGCCGGCGACTGGATCCTCGAGGACGTCGAGGACCGTGCCTTCGCGCCGGACGGCACCATGACGCTCGCGAGCGCGGACCAGCGCCGCTACCGGTTCGACGAGCCGCCCGAGGCCTTCCAGGTCGTGCCGGGCCGGCCGTCGGAGATGCGGTGGGCGACGCTCGTGCAGCAGATCCAGCTCCGCCGCCGCCTCGGCCTCCCGACGCTCGAGCTCGAGCTCGAGCGGGACAACCGGATCGCGTACCCCTTCGCCGCGGTCCCGGGCGCGCTCCTCGCCCTCGCCCTCGCGCTGCGGCGAACCCGCAAGGGTCACGTCTCCTCCGCGCTCGGCGAGTCGGTGGCGGTCTCGCTCCTGTTCTGGGCCGCGCAGGGGGTCTCCTGGGCCCTCGCCCTCTCGGGCCACGTCCCGACGGCCGTCGCCGCCTGGGCGCCCGACGTGCTCTTCGTCATGCTGGGGCTCGCGGCGGTGCGGCGCGTGGTCTGAGCGAGCGGGGGACGCTACGAGCGGCGTCTCGCGTCGCGCAGCACCTGCCGGTACACCCGGAGCGTCGCGCGGGCGGTGTCGTTCCAGCGGAAGCGGCGCGCGCGGCCGCGACCGGCGGCGACGCGGAGGAGCGACCCCTCCCGGTCGTCGAGCGCCGCGCGGATCGCGTCGGCGAAGGCCGCCGGTTCCAGCGGGTCGGCGTAGCGGACCGCCTCGCCGCCGACCTCGCGGAGCGCGGGGATGTCGCTCGCGACCGCGGGCACGCCCGCCGCCATCGCCTCCGCGAGGGGGAGGCCGAAGCCCTCGTACAGCGAGGGGAGGACGAAGCAGGCCGCGCCGGCGTAGAGCGTCCGGAGCTCGTCGTCCGGGACGACGCCGGCGAGCCGGACGTGCGGGGCGAGGTCGCCGAGGGGGAGGAGCTGGGTGAACGCCTGGTGCCCGGCGACGACGAGCTGGAGGTCGCGCCCGTCCCGCCGCAGCTCGCGGAAGGCGTCGAGGAGCACCGGCAGGTTCTTGCGCGGCTCGAAGGTCCCCACCGCGAGCAGATAGGGCGCCCGCGGCCCCTCCGGAGCGCGGAGCTCGAAGAAGCGGGGGTCGACGCCGTTCGGCGTGACGAAGATCCGGTCGCGCGGCGCGCCCGCGGCGCGGACGAGGTCCTCCTTCGCCGCCTCCGACACCGTGAAGATCGCCGCCGCCCGGGTGAAGGCCTGCGGGTAGAGCGGGCGCGCGTACCAGCGGGTCCCGGCGGCGTCCGCGTGGAGCCAGGGCGTCGCGTCGTGGACCGTCATCGCGGCGAGGCCACGCCAGAGCAGCGGGGTGGGGGAGGCGAGGGTGTGGAGCAGGTCCACGCCGGCGCGGAAGGCCGCGTACGGGAGCCAGGCCTGATCGAGCGCGACCCGGCCGACGACGGTCGCGACGCGGCGCTCGACGTCGAGGGACGCGACGGCGGCGGGGAGGTCCGGGCGCGCGAAGAGGACGAGCTCCCCCGGCGCGAGCTCCGCCAGCGCCGGCACGAGCTCGAGGGCGTACCGCTCCGCGCCGGAGAGCCGGTCCGGCCGCAGCCAGGTGAGGTCCACTCCGAAGCGCGCCACGCGGGGCGCATCCTTTCAGGCCCGGCCCCGCGGCTCCATCGATTTCGATCGAATCGCCGCGGCGACCTGCCACGCGCTAGATTCGCCGCGTGGACCTGGGACTCGAGGCGCGGATCCGGGAGGCCGCCGCGGTGCTGCGGAGGGGCGGGCTCGTCGCGTACCCGACCGAGACGTTCTATGGCCTCGGCGCCCTCGCGACCGACGCCGCCGCGGTCGACCGGCTCGCCCGCGCGAAGGGGCGCCCCGACGGCAAGCCGCTCCCGCTCCTGGCCGCCGATCTCGCGGCGGTCGAGGAGGTGGCGGTGGTCGACGCCGGCGCGCGGCGGGTCGCGGCCCGGCTCTGGCCAGGGCCGCTCACCCTCGTCCTCCCGGCGCGGCCCGGGCTGCCCGGCGCGGTGACCGCGGGGACCGGCACCGTCGGGATCCGGGTGCCCGGGGGCGAGGTCGCGCGGGCGCTCGCCCGGGAGGCCGGCGGGGCGCTGGTGGCGACGTCCGCGAACCCCACGGGCGGGCCGGCCCCGCGGCGCGCCGGCGATCTCGACGCGGCCCTGCGCGCCCTCCTCGACCTCGTCCTCGACGCCGGCGAGGCACCCGGGGGGCTCGCGAGCACGGTGGTCGCGGTCGAGGGCGGGAGGGTCCGGCTGCTCCGGGAGGGGCCCGTCCCGGTCGAGGCGGTCGCGGCCGCCTTGCGCGCGCCGGAGCGCTGATCTAGCGTCCCCACCGCCCCATGGCCGAGATCGTCCCGTTCCGCGCCGTCCGCTACGCCGCCACGCGAGGCCGCGCGCTCGGGCAGCTCCTCGCGCCGCCCTACGACCTCGTCACGCCGCAGCAGCGGGACGAGCTGCTCCGCCGCGATCCCGCCAACATCATCCACGTCACCCTCGGCGAGGACCGGCCCGGCGACGGCCCGTCCGCGAACAAGTACGTCCGCGCCGGCGAGGCGTGGCGCACCTGGCTCGAGCAGGGCATGCTCCGGCGCGACCCGACGCCTGCGCTCTATCCGCTCGAGCAGAGCTACCTCGCGCCGGACGGCCGCAACCTGAGGCGGCGCGGGTTCATGGCCGCGGTGCGGCTCCACGAGTTCCGCGAGGGGATCATCGTCCCCCACGAGAAGACGCTCGTCGCCCCGAAGGCCGACCGGCTCGAGGTGATCAAGGCGGTCCGGGCGAACCTCTCGCCGCTCTTCGGCCTGTACCGCGACGACGCGGGGGTGACGGCGCGGGCCCTCGACGAGGTGGCGCTCTCCGAGCCCGCGGCGGAGACCGACTCGGACGACGGCATCCACCACCGGGTCTGGCGCGCGGACTCTCCCGCGCTCGTGAGGCCGCTCCAGGACCTCCTCGCCACGCAGCGGATCTTCCTCGCCGACGGCCACCACCGCTACGAGACCGCCCTCGTCTACCAGCGGATGCTCGACGAGCAGGTCCCCGGCCTCCCCGAGGACGGCGGCCACCGCTACATCCTGTTCTTCCTCTGCCCCATGAACGACCCGGGGCTCTTCCTCTTCGCCACCCACCGCCTCGTCTCCGGCCTGCAAGGCTTCACGGTGGCGGGCTTCCTCGAGAAGCTCTCCCGGTTCTTCCGGATCGAGACGCTCGCGGAGGACGCGCGCCGCCCGGTGGGGCGCGCCTGGGCGATCTCGAAGCTCGGCGAGCACGCGGGGAAGTCCACCACCTTCCTCATGGTGACCGCCGAGGACGGGCGCGCCCGCATCGTCACGCTGCGCGACGACGTCGACCTCTCCGCGACGGGGCTCCCGTCGAACGAGACCCTCGCCGCGCTCGACGTGACCGTCCTGCACACGATCGTGCTCCAGCACCTGCTCGGGCTCTCGCCCGACTCGCAGGAGAAGCAGGAGAACGTCACCTACGCCCGCGACGCCGGCGATGCGGTGAGTCGCGTGCTCTCGGGCGAGCACCAGGTCGGCTTCCTGCTGAACCCCACGCCGATGTGGCAGGTCGAGGCGGTGAGCGAGGCGGGCGAGACGATGCCGCAGAAGAGCACGCTGTTCTACCCGCGCCTCCAGAGCGGCCTCGTGATGCGCGAGGTGAACCCGCGCGAGCGCCCGTGAGGCGCCTCGCCGCGCGCCCCCTCCAGGCCCCCTCGGCCGCCCGTCCGCCGAACGGCCTGCGCTCCCTTCCACCCCCCCGCCGTCTGCGCTAGAAACGCCTCATGCCTTTCCCCCAGGAACGCCCCCGCCGCCTGCGCCGCACCGAGGCGCTGCGCCGCCTCGTGCGCGAGACGACGCTCGCGCCGGACGACCTCATCTGGCCGCTCTTCGTCCTCCCGGGCAAGAAGGTCCGCAACCCCGTGAAGAGCATGCCGGGCGTGTTCCAGCTCTCGGTCGACGAGCTCGTCGCCGAGGCGCAGGCCGGGTACGAGGCCGGCGTGCGGTCCGTGATCCTCTTCGGCGTCCCGGAGCGGAAGGACGAGGGCGGCACCGGCGCGTACGACGCCGACGGCATCGTCCCGCGCGCGATCCGGGCGCTCAAGGAGCGCGTGCCCGGCATGGTCGTGATGACCGACGTGTGCATGTGCGAGTACACCGATCACGGGCACTGCGGCATCCTGAAGGCGCCGAAGGCGGGCGGCCCCGGGCAGGACCTCGGCGTCGATAACGACGCGACCCTGCCGCTCCTCGCGAAGGAGGCGGTCGCCCACGCCCGCGCCGGCGCCGACGTCGTCGCCCCCTCGGACATGATGGACGGTCGCGTCGCGGCGATCCGGGAGGCGCTCGACATCGACGGCTACGGGGACGTGCCGATCATGTCGTACGCGGCGAAGTACGCCGGGGCGTTCTACGGGCCGTTCCGCGACGCCGCCGAGAGCGCGCCGCGGGAGGGGCCGGGGATCCCGAAGGACCGCAAGGCCTACCAGATGGACCCCGGCAACTGGCGCGAGGCGCTGCGCGAGGTGGCCCTCGACGTCGCCGAGGGCGCCGACATGCTGATGGTGAAGCCGGCGGTCCCCTACCTCGACATCGTCCGGCTCATCCGCGACCGCCACGACCTGCCCCTCGCCGCGTACCACGTGTCCGGCGAGTACGCGATGATCAAGGCGGCGGCGGAGCGCGGCTGGGTGGACGAGGAGCGGGTCGTGCTCGAGACGCTCACCTGCATCCGCCGGGCGGGCGCCGACCTCGTCCTCACCTACTTCGCGAAGGACGCGGCGGGGCTCCTCAGCGGGACTCGCCGGTGATGGCCGGGGACCCCACCTACCGGGTCGTCGAGGTCTCGCCCGTCGGCGAGGACACCCTGGAGCGCGCCCTGAACGAGCGGGCCGCGGAGGGGTGGGCGGTGGAGTCGGTGCACTTCGTGATGCGGGACGGCTCCCACCGGCCCGCCCTGGCGTACCTGTTCTTCGTCCGGGGGCGCCCGCCAGCGCGGGCGGCGGCCTAGCGACCGATGCGCGACGCGCGGCCAGAGGGGAGCCCGTACCCGAAGGCGGACCTGACGCTCCGCGGCCTCGCCCGCGCCGCCGACTTCACCCTGGCCTGGGTCGTCGCCCAGAGCGCGCCGCAGGTGGGGCCGCTCCTCGCCGCGTTCTACCTCCTCGTGGCGGACGGGCTCATGAGCGGCCAGTCCGTCGGCAAGAAGATCTTCGGGGTCCGGACCGTGGTGGTCCCGCGGCGCGCGCCGTCGGGGTGGCACGAGTCGCTCCTGCGGAACGCCCCCTTCGCCCTCGTCGCCGTCTTCTACGCCGTCCCGTTCCTCTGGCCGTTGCTCTTCGTCGTGGGCCTCCCGATCCTCGGGTTCGAGGCCTACATGATCTTCACCGACCGACTCGGAATCCGGATCGGCGACATCTTCGCGGACACGCAGGTGGTGGACGCGAAGGTGCTCTCCAAGGCGGGCGAGATCGCCCACGGGATCCGGCCCATTGCGCCGGCGCCCCCGACGACGCCCACCGCGACGAGCGGCTCGGCATCGCGGTCGGCCGCGTGAGCGTCCCGACCCCCTCGTTCCGCTGACGGGCCCCATGCGCATCGCGCTCACCCACAACCTCCGCCTGGCCGACACCGAGGAGGAGGCCGAGTTCGACACCCGGGAGACGGTCGACGCCCTCGCCGGCGCCATCGAGCGGCTCGGCCACCGCGTCGAGCGGATCGAGGTCTCCGGCCCCGCCTCGCGCACCGTGGCGCGCCTCGAGGCCTACGGCCCCGACCTCATCTTCAACACCGCCGAGGGCCGCCGCGGCCGGTTCCGCGAGGCGTTCTTCCCCGCGCTCTTCGACGAGCTCGGGATGCCCTACACCGGCTCGGACGCGTACGCCCTCTCCCTCACCCTCGACAAGCAGCTCACGAAGCTCGTCCTCGCGCAGCACGGGATCCCGACGCCGCGCTGGCAGTACGTCGAGGACGCGCGGCGCCTTCAAGTGAACGCGCTCCGCTACCCGGTCATCGTGAAGCCCAACTTCGAGGGGAGCTCGAAGGGCATCACCCAGGACTCGGTGGTCGAGGACCCGCTCCGGCTCCACGAGATCGTGCAGGCGGCGCTCGTCCGCTACCCGGCGGGCGTCCTCGTCGAGGAGTTCGTCGCCGGCCGGGACGTGACCGTCCCGTTCCTGGAGGCGGCGGCGCCGGAGCGGCGCGGCATCCTCCAGCCGGTGGAGTACGCCATCGCCGCGGAGGCGACCGCCGGGCGGAAGTACGCGATCTACGACTACGACCTCAAGACGAGGCTCGACGCCCACGTCTCGGTGCGGGCGCCCGCCGCGGTCCCGGCGCCCCTCGCCGAGCGCCTGCGCGAGCTGTCCGAGACGATCTACCGGGTCCTCCAGATCCGGGACCTCGGCCGGATCGACTTCCGGATCGGCGACGACGGGGCGCTCCACTTCCTCGAGATCAACGCGCTCCCGTCGCTGGAGCACGGGGCCGGGATCTACGCCGCGGCGGCCCTCGAGGGGCTCCACGCGGACGCGGTGCTGGGCGCGGTGATCCGGAGCGCGATGGCGCGCTGGGGGATCTCCGATCAGCGCACCCGGCGCGGACGGCCGCGCCGGACCGAGCGGCTCAAGGTCGGCTTCACCTTCAACGTGAAGCGCGTCGCGCCGGACCTCGCGGGCGAGCAGGACGACGAGGCCGAGTACGACTCGCCGAAGACCCTGCAGGCGATCCGCGAGGCCATCGCGAGCTACGGCCACGAGGTCATCGACCTCGAGGCGACGCAGGACCTGCCGATCCAGCTCGCGTCGACGCCGGTGGACGTGGTCTTCAACATCGCCGAGGGCTTCAAGGGGCGCAGCCGCGAGTCCCAGGTGCCGTCGCTCCTCGAGCTGCTCGACATCCCCTACACGGGCTCCGATCCCGCCGCCCTCTCGGTCTCCCTCGACAAGGCGGTCGCGAAGCGGATGGTGCGGACGCACGGGATCCTCACGCCCGACTACCTCGTCCTGAACACCGGCAAGGAGCGGCTCCCCAGGGAGCTCGGGTTCCCCCTCCTCGTGAAGCCGGTGGCGGAGGGGACGTCGAAGGGCGTCACCAAGAAGTCCATCGTCCGCGACGAGGGGGAGCTCCGCGAGGTCGCGCGGGAGCTCATCGCCAAGTACCGCCAGCCCGCCCTCGCCGAGCAGTACATCGCCGGGCGCGAGTTCACCGTGGGGCTCCTCGGCGAGCGGCGACCGCGCGTCCTCCCGATCATGGAGATCGTGTTCCTCGACGGGGCCGACCCGACGCCGATCTACTCGTTCGAGATGAAGCAGGACTGGAACGAGAAGATCCGCTACGACGTACCGGCGGAGCTCGCGGCGCGCGAGGTGGACCGGCTCGAGCGGGCCGGGCGCGAGGTCTTCGCGGCGCTCGGCTGCCGCGACGTCGCCCGCATCGACTTCCGGATCGACCCCGAGGGCCGGATCTTCTTCATCGAGTGCAACCCGCTCCCGGGGCTCACCCCGGAGTGGTCCGACCTCGTCCTCATCGCCCAGGCCGCCGGCATCGAGTACCGGGCGCTCATCGGCGAGATCCTCTCGAACGCCATCCGGCGCTACCAGGAGCGCGAGCGCGAGCGGGAGCGCGCCCGGCGCGCCCAGGCCGCGGCGGAGCGCGAGGCGGCGGCGGCGAACGGCGAACCGCACGGACCGAGGAACGGGAACGGGCACACGCACGGGAACGGCGCGCCGGTGTAGCGGTCGGGGTCCAACCAGGTCCAGGTCCAGGTCCAGGTCCAGGTCCAGGTCCAGGTCCAGCGTCCAGGTCCAGGTCCAGGTCCAAGTCCAAGTGAACCGGGTGTGACGTGGCGTGCTCCGGTATCATCTCGTCCATGTCCGAGACCGCCCCCCCGACCGGGACGCGCTGCCGTGCGCGCGACCTCGGCATCAGCCTCGGCCGGTACAAGCCCGGGAAGTGGAACGCGATCACCGACGTCGCGGGGGTGAAGGTCGGCCACTCGACCATCATCCGCGGCGCGGCGGGCCCCCTCGTCCCGGGCCACGGGCCGATCCGGACCGGCGTCACCGCCATCCTCCCGAACCCCGCGAACGTGTTCGAGGAGCGGGTGGTCGGGGGCGGGTTCATCCTGAACGGCGCCGGCGAGGTCTCGGGGCTCACCCAGCTCATGGAGTGGGGGCTCATCGAGACGCCCATCTTCCTCACCAACACGCTGTCGGTCGGCGCGGTCTCCGACGCGGCGGTGAAGTGGATGGTGGAGCGGTTCCCCGGGATCGGCGCGGAGCACGACGTCATCATCCCGCTCGTGGGCGAGTGCGACGACTCGTGGCTGAACGACATCGCCGGCCGGCACGTCCACGAGGAGCACGTGGCGGAGGCGCTCCGGACCGCGAGCGACGGCCCGGTGCCGGAGGGGAGCGTCGGCGGCGGCACCGGGATGATCACCTGCGACTTCAAGGCGGGGATCGGCACCTCGAGCCGCAGGCTCCCCGAGGCGCTCGGCGGCTACACCGTCGGCGTCCTCGTGATGTCCAACTTCGGCGTGATGCGGCAGCTCCGCGTCGGCGGCCTGCCGGCGGGCGAGGTGCTCGAGGCGAAGTACCGCGAGATCCCGCGGCGCGGCCGGAGCTACGGGTCGATCATCGCGGTGGTCGCGACCGACGCGCCCCTCATCAGCCACCAGCTGAACCGGCTCGCGAAGCGGTCGGCCCTGGGCATCGGGCGGGTGGGCTCCACCGCGATGCACGGCTCGGGGGAGATCATCCTCGCGTTCTCCACCGCGAACCAGGTGCCGCGCGAGACCCGGAAGATGGTCTACCGGGTGAAGATCCTCCTCGACTCGCGCCTCGACCCGCTCTACGAGGCCTGCATCGACGCGACCGAGGAGGCGATCCTGAACGCGCTCTGCATGGCGCGGGACATGGACGGCGCGAACGCGAACGTCTGCCGCGCCATGCCGCTCCAGGACGTGAAGGAGCTCGTGGCGCAGTGGCAGGAGATCGCGGTGCGCCACGTCGGCGCCGGCCGGAAGGGGAAGGGCGGGCCGAAGCCTCCGGAGATGAAGCCCGGTGAGCCGAACCGGCCGCCCGAGAAGCCGCCGGAGAGACCCCCGGAGAGGCCGCCCGAGCCGAAGAAGCCGTAGCCCGCTTGCGGGGGGCCGGCCGGGCGCCCGCAGGCGCTCGCGGGGGCTCGCGCGCGGCGCGGGGCGTGCTATAGAGGGGCCCGTCTTTCGACCCCTTTCGTACCAGGAGGAGCTGGATGGCGAATTCCAAGAGCAAGCACATCCGCACCAAGAGCACCCGGCGCCAGAAGTGGAAGGCCCGGAAGAAGCGCGTGAAGGCTGCCACCAAGTCCTCCGCGAAGAAGTAGCGGACCCTTGACGGGCGGCGCGCCGCCGCGTTAATCACTCGGCTCCTCGTGGCGCCCGGACGGGCCGCGGGGGGCTTGGAAGCACGGCAGTGAAGATCATCGAGGCCATCCGGGATCGGCTCGTACAGCGGTCTCTCATCGGGAAGCGCAAGCTCGACCGCACCACGACGCGGCGGCAGCTGGACGCGCTTTTCCGGGAGCTGGGCGAGCGCTACCGCGCGCTCATCCGGACCGGTCGGATGGAGGTCCCCGGTGAGCTCGCTCCGCTCGTGCAGCAGGTGCGGGACCTCGAGCAGCGGATCGAGGCGCAGGAGAGGGAGATCGAGGCGCTCGAGAACGAGGCCCCGAGCACGACGTAGCGGCAGGACAAGATTGGGCCCGTGGCGCAGCTGGGAGCGCGCCTGAATGGCATTCAGGAGGTCACCGGTTCGATCCCGGTCGGGTCCACCAGTTGAAGAGACGGGCGGTCAGGGAAACCTGGCCGCCCTGCCGCGCCGAGAGCGGCGGAGAGCAGGCTCGCCGCGCCCAGGAAGTCATCGAGCGGCAGGTCGAGCACCTCACCCGACTGGTGGACGACCTGCTCGACGTGACCCGCATCGCGCGCGGGAAGATCGAGCTGCGGCGCGAGCGCGTCGATCTTCGCGAGGTCGTCCGGCGGGCGACGGACGACTTCCGCCACACCATGGAGGCGCGAGGCGTCGCGTTCGCGGGTGCAGCTCCCGGACCAGGCCTGGACCGACGCCGACGCCACGCGCATCACCCAGGTGGTGGGGAACCTGCTCCACAACGCGGCGAAGTTCACGCGGACGGGCGACGAGGTGGCCCTGTCCCTCGAAGTGCTGGACGGCGAGGCGGTCATTCGCGTGCGGGACACAGGCGCCGGCATCGACGAGGCGCTCCTCCCGCGCGTGTTCGAGCCGTTCTTCCAGGGCGAGCGCACGCTGGCGCGGACCGAGGGGGGCCTCGGCCTCGGTCTCGCGCTCGTCCAGGGGTTTGCTTTTCCCGGGGCGGCAGTGTGCCCCGCCCGATGGATCAGCTCGCGGCGGAGCCCGTCGCCGACACGGAGCCGTCGGGCGACCCGCTCTGAAGATCCCGCGGCGACGCCGATTTGCAGTTCGAGCTCTCGAGCCGCTACTCCGTCGGTTCGCGCCGGATGGCGTCGCCGGAGCTCGGGTCCTTCTTGCCTGCCCGGTGCTCCTCTTGCCACTTCGCCGCCTTCTCTTCCTTCGCGCGGTGCTTCGCGGCGGCGCGCGTTCTCAGCTCCGCCTCCTCGGGGGTCTCCGTACGCGGCGTGATGCTCTTGCTTCCCAGATCCTTGTAGCTCATGCGTCCGCTCCGATTCTGGTTCGCACCGTGAGCAATAACGCTCGCCCTTCGCGGAGACCTGGACAGGCGTTGCAGGCAGGGGGTGGAGCGCTCCCTTCGGACGAGCCCCGTCCGCGCGTCTCGAAGGAGCGCGTCGGTGCTGCCGACCCTTCGGAAACGCGTCCGCCCGGTGCTCTCGAGTTAGCGTTCGCGCGAGTTGCGTCTCACCGGAGGAGGCCCGCCATGACGATCCGCACTCTCGTCGCATCTGCAGCCGTCGCCGTCCCGCTTGCCGTCCTCGCCGTCGCTCCCGCCGGGCGGGCGGTGCTCAAGGACGCGCAGGGAAGGGAGGTGGGAACCGCAACGCTCACGCCCGCTGGTGGCGGCGTGAAGGTCGAGGTCAAGGTCGCGAACCTCCCCCCCGGGCAGCACGGCATCCACATCCACGCGATGGGCAAGTGTGAGGCGCCTGAGTTCAAGTCGGCGGGCGGGCACTTCAACCCACAGGGGAAGAAGCACGGCTTCCAGAACCCGGAGGGCGCGCACGCCGGCGATCTGCCGAACCTCGCGGTGGGGAAGGACGGAAAGGCAAGCGCGACGTTTACCGCCAGGAACGCGACCCTCGGGGACGGAGAGGGATCGCTGTTTGGGCCGGACGGCACCGCGATCGTGATCCACGCGGACCCCGACGATGGCAAGACCGACCCCGCCGGGAACTCGGGTGCCCGCATCGCCTGCGGGGTCATCGAGAAGAAGTGAGCGCTCGCGAGCGCGGGGTCATTGGCACCGCCTCACCATCCGCGGCGGCGAGACGGTCGGCGACGCGGTGCGATGGTTCCCGCTGGTGGTGGTACGCGGAGTGAGGCCGACGAGGCCCTCACGGCGAAGCTCGATCGCGCGTACGATCAGCGAGCAGTGCGAGTCCGCCGGCGTCGATTCGGAGGCATGCGCTGCGCTAGCCAGCCGTCGGCAACTCGATGGTGAACACACAGCCCTTGCCGGGCAGGTTGCGGACGCGGATGTCGCCGCCGAACGCCTTCACCGCCTTGCGGCTGATGTCCAGCCCGAGGCCGAGCCCGGTGCGGTCCTTGCCGCGCCGCGGGCCGAACGGCGTGAAGAGCGCCTCGGCGTTGCCTTCCGGGAGACCGCCGCACTCGTCCTCGACCTCGATGGAGACGTGCCCGTCGCCGCAGACGGTGCGCACCGCGACGTTGCCGTGGGGGATGGTGTACTTGAACGCGTTCTGGAGGAGGTTGGAGAGCGCCGACGAGAGCAGCTGCGGGTCGGCGTGGACCTCGACGTCCGCGGGCGGCGGGGCGGCGAAGCTCAGGCCCATCTCCCGCTGCGCCGCCTCCAGCGACGCCGCGCCTTCCGCGTTGTCGAGGACCCGCGCGACGGACAACGTCTTCAGCTCGTGCGTCCCCGCCGACAGGCGGACCTCGGCGATGGTGGTGTCCAGGAGGTCGCGCATGCCCATGAGGCTGCGCTCCATGATGGCCGCCGTGCTCCCGCCGGGAGCTACCCTCCCGCTCTTCACGGCCCCGAACGACAGCATCGCCGTGGAGAGCAGGTTGCGCAGCTCGTGCGTCAGGTAGCCGAGCTGTTCCGCTTCACCATCCCCGAGCGCCTGCTCGCGCTGGCGGCTGAACTCCGTCACCGCCCCCGCGATGGCGTTGTCGAGGCAGAGGTTCAGCGTCTGGAAGTCCTCGGAGCTGATGGCGACCTTCTTCTCGACCGCCGCCTCGGTGATGGCCTGGCAGATGTCGCCGTAGTCGTGGACGACCTGCGCCACGGTGAACCCTCTCGCGAGCAGCTCGCCGCCGTGCACCTCCGCGCTCGCGCCGATGGCCGCCGCCGGGAACGGCTCGGGCGTCGACTTGAGGCGAAGCGTCTCCGCGAGCTGGGTCAGGAACAGCGGCAGCCCGTGCTCCAGCTCGTCCACCGAGACGCTGGGCCACTGCCTCGCCGTCACCTTCGCGCGGGCGCGCGCCAGGATCTCGGCCTTGTCGCTGGTGATGAAGTCGTACAGCATGACCTGCTCCTCGCCGAAGGGCTTCCAGTCATAACGCGCGTGCCGAACGCCGCAAGCGCTGCTCCGGCGCCATCGACCGCCCGCTCGGTCGCGCGACGAGCGCTCGCCGGCTCGTCGCTCAGCGGCCCGACGTCACGGGGCGGAGGTTGTCGCCGGTCCGCGCGTCGAAGAGGTGCATCCGGCGAGGGTCGAGCCAGAGGCGCGCCGTCGTCCCGCCGCGGACGCGGGTGCCGGGGTCGAGGGACGCGACGAGCTGGGTGCGGAGCGCCTCGGTCCCGAGCTCGCGCGCGAGGCCCTGGACGGTGCCCGCGACGTCGGCGGCTGCGTACGGAACGTAGGCGAGCTGCTGGGGGCCGAGCCACTCCGTCGCGTCCACCGTCGCCTCGAAGGTCGTGCCGTGCCCCAGGGTCTCCGGGGCGAGCAGCGCTGCGTCGGCGAGGTGCTCGGGGCGGATGCCGGCGATGACGGGCGTGTGGGACGGCAACGCCGCGCGCAGGTCCGGGGGCGCCGGCACCCGCGCGAACGGGAGCACGACCCGGCCATCCTCCACCGTCGCCGGGACGAGGTTCATCGAGGGGGCGCCGACGAACGCGGCGACGAACGCGTTCGCCGGCCGCTCGTAGAGGACCCGCGGCCGATCCACCTGCTGCAGCTTGCCCCGGCGCAGCACGGCGACCCGATCCCCCAGGGTCATCGCCTCGACCTGGTCGTGGGTGACGTAGACCATCGTCGCCCCGAGCCGGCGCTGCAGGCGCGCGATCTCCACCCGCACCTGGCCGCGGAGCTTCGCGTCGAGGTTCGAGAGCGGCTCGTCGAAGAGGAACCCGCGGGGCGCCCGGACGATGGCGCGGCCCATGGCGACGCGCTGCCGCTGCCCGCCCGAGAGCTGGGCCGGCCTGCGGTCGAGGAGGTCGCCCAGCTCGAGGAGCGCTGCCACCTCGCCGACCTTCCGGCGGACGTCCGGCTCGGGGAGGCGCCGGGTGAGCCGCAGCGGGAACGCGAGGTTCTCGAAGACGGTCAGGTGCGGGTAGAGCGCGTAGCTCTGGAACACCATCGCGAGGTCGCGCTCGCGGGGCTCCTTCTCGTTCGCGCGCTCCTCGCCGATGCGGATCTCGCCGGCGGTGACGGTCTCGAGCCCCGCGATCATCCGGAGCACCGTGGACTTCCCGCAGCCGGACGGCCCGACCAGGACGACGAGCTCGCCGTCGCCGATCTCGAGGCTCACGTCGTCCACCACGGGGGGCGGGCCCGGCCCGAAGCGCTTCACCACGTGGTCGAGCGTGATCGACGCCACGGTCACCCCTTCACCGCGCCCGCGGTGAGCCCCGCCACGATGCGCCGCTGGAACAGCAGGACGAGCGCGACGACGGGCACCGTCACCACCACCGCGGCCGCCGCGATCGGGGCGGCGGGATGCTGGAACTGCGAGGCGCCGGTGAAGAAGGCGAGCGCGGCGGGCACGTTGCGCGCGCGGTCCGTCGAGGTGAGCGAGATCCCGAAGACGAAGTCGTTCCAGGCGAACAGGAACGTGAGGATCGCCGCGGTCGCCACCCCCGGCGCGGCGAGCGGGACCATCACCCGGCGGAACGCCTGCCAGCGCGTCGCGCCGTCCATCCTCGCCGCCTCCTCGAGCTCCCACGGGAGCTGGCGGAAGTGGGCGGTGAGGACCCAGATCGACAGGGGCAGCGTGAACGAGAGGTAGGGGATGACGAGGCCGGGCCAGGTGTCGTACAGCCCCACCGTTCGCCACAGGTCGAAGAGCGGGCCGACGATCGAGACCACCGGGAACATCGCGACCGCGAGCGCCGTCCCGAGCACCCAGCGCCGCCCGCGAAACTCGAGCCGGGCGATCGCGTACGCGGCGAGGGCCGCGAGCACGACCGAGATGGCGGTCGAGATCACCGAGATCCCGATCGAGTTACGCAGCGCGGCCGTGAACAGCGAGGTGCGGAACACGGCGCGGTAGTTGTCGAGGGTGAAGTCCGTGGGGAGGAACCGCCGGGCGTAGACGTCGTCGCCACGCTTCAGCGAGAGCGAGACGATCCAGGCGACCGGCAGGAGCGCGTACCCCGCGACGAGGACGACCCCCGCCGTCCAGCCGAGCCGCGCGCCGCGCGGGCTCACCGCTCGCCTCGCGCGCCGGTGAGGTCCACCCGCGAGACCTTCACGATCGCCGCCGCCACGAGGAGGACCGAGAGGAACAGCAGGATCGAGACCGCCGACCCGAGACCGAGCGCGGTCCGGACGATCACCTGGCGGTACGCGAGGAACGAGACCGACTCGGTCCGCTGCGCGCCGGCGGTCATGACGAAGACGCCGTCGAACACCCGGTATGCGTCGAGGGTGCGGAACAGGACCGCCACCACGACCGCCGGCCTCATCGCCGGCAGGGTCACCCGCCACAGGCGCTGCCAGGCGGTCGCGCCGTCCATCCGCGCCGCCTCCCCGAGCTCCTCGGGGATCTGCGCGAGGCCGGCGAGGAGGAGCAGCGAGACGAAGGGGGTCGTCTTCCAGAATCTCGGACGCGCAGAGCGCGGCGAGCGACGACCACCGGTGCCCGAACCAGGCGAAGTCGCCGAGCCCCAGCCATCCGTTCACGAAGCCGGTCTCGCTCGAGAACGCGAACCGCCACGCGAACGCGGACACGACCGAGACGATCCCGTACGGCACGAGGATCGCGGTCCGGACGGTCCGCCGCCCGAACGGGATCCGGTGCATCGCCAGCGCGAGCGCCATGCCGGCGACGAGCTCTACCGACACCGTCACGACCGTGACGAGGACGGTCGTCCTCACGTCCTGCCACCAGAGCGGGTCCGCCAGCACGACGGCGTAGTTCCGGAGTCCCACGAACTCTCGCGCGGCAGGGTGCGTCAGGCGGTAGCTGAACAGGGAGAGCCACAGCGCCTTCAGCATGGGGAACGCGGTCACGAGGAGCATCGCCGCGGTCGCGGGGGCCGCGAGCGCCCAGCCCGTCCGCCGCTCGCCGTCCACGGTCCCCCCGCGGGCAGGCGTGCGCGGCGGGGTGGCGGTCCCGGGTCCCATCGGCCCTCACAGCAGCACGCGGTCGTGGAGCACCGCGACGACGAGCTCCGCCGCCTCCGCCGGCGTCCGGTCCGGCTCGACCGCGGCGGGGGGGTGGAAGACCCGCACCGTCGCGGCGCTGACGTCGACGTAGTAGGGCGTCCGGGGGCGAGGCTCGGCCTCGTCGATGCTCGAGCGGAGCAGGTCGGCCATGGGGTAGCGGTCCCTGATGCGCCGGTCGTCGTAGACCGCTCCGCGCGCGACGGGGATCTTCGCGTCGAGCATGTACGCGGTCTGGCTCTCGGCGGAGGAGAGGCAGCGCGCCGCCTCGACCGCGAGGGCGGTCCGCCGGCTGTACGCGCTCACCGCGAGGCCGATCCCACCGAGCGGAGGTCGGCTCGGCAGCTCCGCGCGGACGCGCGGGTACCGCGTCCAGCCGATGTCCTCGAGCACCGCGGGAGCGAGCGCGCCGGTCGCGACCGCCTCCTGGGCGGCGCCGTAGACGTAGGGCCAGTTCACCATGAAGCCGCCGCGCGGGCCCTGGAACGCGGCGCGCCCGATCTCCTCGTCCGCGGTCGCGAGCGCAGGGTTCGCCGCGGAGGACCTGGCGAGGCGCCGGATGATCTCCGCGGCCGCCCGTCCGGCCGGCGAGTCCAGGCCCGGGCGCGCCTGCTCGCCCGCGGCCGAGTCGTGCAGCACCTCGCCACCGGCGGAGGCGACGAGGGCCGCGATCCAGACCATGTACCCCTCGTAGCGGTTTCCCTGGACCTCGACCGTCGTGCCGGTGCGCTCCGCCGCGTCGACGAGCTGTGCCCAGGTCACCGGCGCGCCGTCGAGGTCGAGCCCCGCCCTGCGGGCGACGGACCGCCGGTACCAGAGGAGCTGCGTGCTCGCCCAGAGCGGGACGGCGAAGAGCTTCCCGTCCCAGCTCGCGGACCGGAGCGGCGCCGCGAGCATGCCCTCCCCGAGGTCGCGGGCCTCGCCCGCGGTGAACGGCCGGATGAAGCCCGCCGCGGCGAGCTCGGGGAGGAACGGCGGATCGACGTTCACGAGGTCGATCGAGGCGTCGCGCGCCGCGAGCCGGCGGACGAGCTGCTCGCGCTGGGCCGTCGCGTCGCGCGGGAGCTCGTGCACGGCGATGCGGTAGCGCCCGGCGGACGCGGCGCTGCACCGAGCGGCGAGCCTCGCCTGCCCGCCGTTGTCGGGATTCACGTACCAGCTCAGCGCGGCGGGATCCTCCGGCGCCCCGCGGCACGCCGCCACGAGCATCGCCCCCGCGATCCATGCGAGCAGGCGAGCGGCAGCTCCGCCGCCCGCCCGGTCACCGGCTTCGGCGCGCCGCGCCGCCCTCGTACACCGCACGCCGTGCAGGCTAAGGAGCGTCCCGCACGCGGGGCAGCACACGCCGCGGGTCGCGCTCCGATGGGCCCCGGCGGGCCGCCCCGGATGCGCCGGTGGCTCGGGTCCGCCTATCCCAGCCGCGCCATGGCCGCGCGCATGCTGATCCGAAGCCGCTCGAGCGAGCGCGCGAGCACCCCGATCTCGTCGTTGCGCGACGCGGGGATCGCCTCGTCGAGCTGCCCCGTGCTCATCCGGTCCGCGGCGCGGCTCATCTCGAGGATGGGCCGCACCAGCAGCCCCGAGGCGGCCCGCGCGGTGAGCGCCGCGAGGAGCGCGGCGGCGACGAGGAGCGCGAGCCCCACGGTCAGCATCTGCCGGAGCGGCGCGTAGAGCTCGTCCTTCTCCTGCTGGATCGCGACCGCCCACCGGAACCGGTTGCCCTGCACGTACCCGAGCGCGTCCTTCCCGTCCGACTCGGTGAACGCGAGGGCGTGGGGTCGCCCGTCCCGGCGGAACGCCGAGACGAGGGGGTGCTCCGCGAGGCGCGTCTGCCCGAGGACGAACTCTTGGCGCGGGTGGGCGACGACCTTCGCCTGGTCGTCCACCAGGAACGCGAAGCCGGTCTGCCCGGTCTTCCAGTGCGCGATGATCGCCGAGACGTCCTCGACCGTCATGGCCGCGGCGAGCACGCCGACCATCGCGCCGTTCGCGACGATGGGGACGGCGAGGATCACCGCGGGCTTCCCCGACGTCTTGCCGATGAGCGTCTCCCAGCTCAGGTCCTTTCCTCCCGTCACGACGTCCCGGTAGTACTGGCGGTCGGAGTAGTCGGTGAGCGGCTTCCCGTCGCTCCGCGCGACGTTCTTGCCGTCGCGGGCGATCGTGAACACGAGGTACATCCAGGGGTAGGCGCGCTGGATCGCGCCGAGGGCGCGGGTCTGCTCCTCGGCGCTCATCGACGCGATGGGCGCGAGGCTCGCCGCGGCCCGGAGCACGCGCACGTTCTTGTCGAACCACTCGTCGACCTGCGAGGAGATCCGCTCTCCGCTCGCCTGGAGCGAGCGCTCCGCCTGGCCGCGCAGCTGCCGCGCCTGCTGGACGAGGGCGATGCCGCCGAACAGGCCGAGGGGGACGAGCCCCACCGCGAGCATCGCCACGGTGGTCCGGGCGCGGATCCCGAAGCGGATGCCGTGCGCGGGGCGGGTGGCCGATCGGGGCGTGCCGCCTTGGCGGTGCGGGGGACGGGACGCGGAGGTCGGGGTCGTCATGCGCGTCACGGTAGCGAGATCGCGGCGCCTCGCGGCATTGTGGGAACCCGCAGACGCGCTTGCCGGGGTGCGTCATCCCCGGCACGGCGCGGCGCGCCATCTCCTGCCTGTCCGACGGGGTGGCCCGTCCGCGCGAAGGCCGCGGGAGCGCCTTCGCTCAGGCCGGGGGCGGCTCGACCGGGCGCCGCCGCAGGATCACGACGGACGCGACGAGCACGACGATCAAGGCCGTGAGCAGCGCGAGCTCCCACATGACCTGCTGGAACTGCACCTCGTCGGGCCGCGTCTGCGCGCCGAACTCCGCCGTGATGACGAGGATCCGCCGGACCGAGGCGATGAGGGCGAGCAGCAGGAACGGCTCGGGGACGAGCGCGTGCTCCCGGAACGAGACCTGGAGCGTGTAGAGGAGCTCGACGACCATCAGCGCGAGCAGGATGCGATCGAGGAGCACGACGATGGCCCGCACGTCGACGCCCGCCGCGACCGCCCGGACGAGATCGACGCCGCCGCGCACGAGGAGCCCGGCGACCGTGAGCGCGAGCAACAGCCCCAGCGCCACGTAGACGACGTCCTGCACGCGCGCGAACGCGACCGAGACGATCCTCCGCATCCGGTCCTCCGCGCCGCTCCGTTCCACGCGCCTCCTCGGGCGGCGAGACGTAAGGGGCGCACGGGCGCGGCGCGCGGGACCGGACGGGCCCACCCCGAACGATCGAGCCGGCGGTCCGTGACTCTCGATGGCGGGTGCGCCGGCGGGCGCCTCGCAGCCCCCTGCTGGGCCCTCGGGGGGGGGCCGGGGAGGGTCACCTCACCTGGAACACGGAGATCACCACTGGAGCGTAGACGTCCGGGTCCGGGCCAGGATCTCTCTCGCCGCGCCGGACCTCGACTCCATCCTCGGGACCGGTCGGATCCGGCTTGTCGAACCGGTACTCGACGTACCCGCCGCCTGGGAGTGGATGGCCGGATGGCGCTCGACCCGCGCCGTTGCTCACGGCGCCGCGGGTGGTCCCCTTCAACTCCTCCGCCGGTCGGAGACGCGGAGATCCGGTGCCTTGCGGGCGTCTCCGCGCGCGCCACGCCTCGCGGACGAGGTCGAGCGCCGCGACGAGGAGCACGGCGAGGATCACCATCACGGCCGGGAAGAGCGACGCCGTGATGGGCAGCACCGCAAGCCCGAGCGCCGCGGCGAGGGCGAGCCCGAGCAGGTGCCACCCCCTCCATCGAACGCGGACCGGGAACCGATCGGGACCTCCGCCGAGCGCGATCACGTCCTTCCGGAAGGCGTCGCGCTCCTCGGTGCTCGCGGCGAACCATGCCCAGGCATCCCGGAGGAAGAACGGGGTCAGGAGCAGGCCGAGGAGCAGCTGCGGCGTTCCCGAGAGCGCGGCGAGGAGCGCGGCGACCGACAGCAGCCCCCCGAAGCCGGCGAACAGGACGTAGCCCGTCGTCGTCGTCGGCGACGACACGCGGCCTCGCTTCCCGCGCCGGATGACGAGCTTCGGCCGCCACATCGCCGCAGCATATCGGAGTCGGCGAGGGGTTGAGGACGCGCGGCCCGGGCCCCAGGTTACGAGGCCGGGAGGGGACCTCGATGACGTGGCGTTCGCTCGGGCGCAGGGACGAGGTGGGGCTCCGGAGGCCGCAGGCGCGGGTCGCCCTCGCGCGGATCGCGACCGCGCTCGCGGTGACGAGCATCGGAGCGCTGGCGCTCGGGGCGGTCGCGGTCGGAGCGCTCGCCATCCGGGCGCTCGCCATCAAGACCGCGCGGATCCAGCGGCTCGAGATCGGGGAGCTCACGATCGGCGGGCAGCCGTTCCGCGCCGGGATGTGAGCGCCCCGGCGCCCGGGTTGGCGCGGCGCCCCGCGGCGGTGGGCGCGTTCGGGGCCCACCGTTGACGGCTCCCGCCGTCCGCGCGGTATCGTCGCGAGGTGGAGCCCCGGGAGCGCGATCCCTTCGAGGTCCCGGCCGAGCGCGCCGAGGCCGGCGACGACCCGTTCGCCCGCGCGGCCGCGGCCGAGTCGAGCGGCGCGACCTCGGTCGAGCCGAGCGTGAGCGTCATCGGCCCGCTCGCGCAGCGGGACCCGCACGCGCCGCCGGAGACCTCGGACGAGTTCGACCTCGCGGGCGCCACCTCGTTCGAGGACGTGCTTCGGCGCGCCAGCCGGAGAGGCTTCCTCGCCGGAGCGGCGGTCGGCGTCGTCGCGGCGGCGGCCATCGCCGTCGCCGTGTCCTGGGCGACGTCGGGCTCGACCGGGGCGGCGCCGCCCGCGGAGCCCCTCGCCGCCGAGCAGGCGCAGGCGCCCTCCCTCGCGGCCCTGGAGCCGCCCGCCCCGCGCGCGCCGGAGGCGAGGCCGCTCTCGGCCGCGCGCGACGAGACCCGCGCCGCGCGCGCGAGAGAGAAGCGACGCGACCCGCTCCCGCGCTCGCTCGAGGCGACGCGCGGCCTCGTCGTCCCGGGCCTGTTCCTCCGCGCGCCGGAGGAGCCGCCGGCGGACGCCCCGACGGCGGCGGCGCCCGCGCCAGAGCCAGCGCCAGCGCCAGCGCCCACACCGCCGGAGGCGGCCCCGGCGCGACAGCTCGAGGATGCCGAGGTCGTCGCGGCCCTCGCGACGCGCCGCGACGACATGGACCGATGCATCGCCGCCCACCCGGCGGACGTCGCGGAGGCAGGCGGGCGCCGCTTCCACCTCGTCGTCACCATCGACCAGACCGGGCGCGTCGCCCGCGCGCGGATCGACGACGCGGACTTCGGGGCGACGGCGCTGGGCTCCTGCCTCGTCCGCCTCGCCCGCGATCTCCGGTTCGACCCCTTCGACGGGGAGCCCGTGCGCGTCGAGCTGCCGCTCCGGCTTGCGGGCGGCGACGGCGAGCGGCCCGCGGCAGCGTCCGGCCCCGCGGAGTGACGTCCCCGGCGGTCCCCGCCTCACCGAGGGCTGTGCTCGCAGCTCCAGGGCCGCGCGCCCGCCGGACGGGCCGCGCCGCGTCAGCGCTGCTGCGGCGGCGGCTGCTGCTGCGCCGCGGGCGGCCGACCGCGGGCCGGCGTCACGTGGATCGCGACCGCCGCGGGCTCCGCGCCGCTCGGGTCGTACGCGACCCGCGCCTCGGCGCCCTGCTGGAGGTCCGCGACGGATCGCTGCTCCGTCCCGACGAGGACGCGCGTCCGCCCGTCGATGTCGAAGGCCATCGCCTGGCCGCCCTGCACCTGGAGGATCACGCGCGACGGCGTCGCCTGCGTGATCCACCCGGTCGCGCTCCGGAGCCCCTGCGCCTCCTCGGCGGCGACCTGCGCCTGCATCGCGGCGTCGGTCGCCTGCGCGTGCGCCAGCCGTGCCGCCTGGTCGAGCCGCTGGACGTTCGCCTGCTCCAGCCCGATCCGCTGCTGTGCGTCGGTCGCGCGCTGGTCCGCCTGCGCGAGCTGCTGCCGCGCCTGCCCCCGCTGCTGCTCCGCCTGGATGGCGGCCTGGTGGGCAGCCTCGAGCTGCTGCCGCGCCTGCGCGAGCTGCTGATCCGCCTGCGCCGCTTGCTGCGCCGCGGTCTGCGCCGTCTGCTGCGACTGCTGCGCCGCCGTCGGCTTCGCGCCACCGCCGGCCGTCTTTCCCTCCTGATGAGCGCACCCGCCGAGCGTCCCGGCGAGCAGCCCCAGGATCGCCGCCCCGCACCGCGTCCCCGTGGTGGTCATGTCGTGGCCCTCTCGCCTGACACGGTGGGGCGCGCGCGGGCGCGCGGCCACCGCGGCGAAGGTCTCAGGCCCGCCCGACGACGGTGATGGCGCGCGCCGGCAGCGAGAACCCCGCCGGTGGCCGGCCGAGGAGGTCGAGGTAGACCTCGCGGATCGCGGCGCGTCGCTCCTCCGGCTGCGCGACGAACCAGGTCCCCGCCGGACTGACGCCGTCGACGAACGTCGTCCAGAGGTCGTCGAAGCGGTCGTAGTCGACCTCGACGTCAATCGTCCCGGTTCGCACGTCGCGGAGGCCGGCGCCGCGCCAGAGCGCGGCGAGCTCCCCGGGGCGGCGGCTCGCCATCCGCTCGTCGTCCGGCGCCGCCGGATCGATCCGCCGGGCCGCTTCCCAGAACATCCGCGTGAGGGCGAAGCCGTTCTCCTCCCAGCTGCACGCCGCGACGGCCCCCCCGGGACGGACGACGCGCGCCATCTCGGCGGTCGCGCGGGCCGCGTCGGGGACGAACGGGAGGACGAGCTGCGCGAGGGCCGCCTGGAACGTCGAGTCGCGGAACGGGAGCTGGTCCGCGCTCCCGACGCGGACGTCGGCCCCAGGGACGCGCTCGCGGCAGGCCGCTGCGAACTGCTCGGCGGGATCGATGGCGGCCACCTGCGCCGCCCCGACGCGCACGGCGAGCCAGGCGGTGAGCGCACCCGGCCCGCAGCCGACGTCGAGGACCGGGCCGGCCGGGAGGGCGGGGATCCCGGCGAAGGCCGCGAACCGCGGCGCGAGCTCCCGCCCGTACCGGCCGACGGAGCAATCGTACGCCTCGGGAGGGGATCGTGAACTTCATGCGGAAGGTCTAGGCGCCGGGGTGGTCCGGGGCGCCGGCTCGGACGGGGAGTCGGCTACTGCCGCCCGAGGGCCCTGAGCAGCTGGGATCGCGCGACCGCGAGCTGGAACCGGGACTGGACCTGCTGCCCGAGCGCCGTCGTGAGCGCGACCTGGGCGTCGGAGAGCTCGATGATCGAATCCGACCCCGGTCTGGTAGCGCCCCTCCGCGAGGGTGAGCCGCTCCCGCGCCGCCTGCGCCGCGTCCTGCGCCGCCGAGACGGTCGCGATCGCCGCCCGCACGCCGAGCCGGGCCTGCTCGACGTCGAGCCGGACCTGCTGCTTCTGGAGGTCGAGCTGCGCCTGGAGCGACGACACGTTCGCCCGCGCCTCCCGCACCTGGCCGTGGGTCAGCCCGCCCTGGAAGAGCAGCCAGGAGAGGGTCAGCTGGGCGTTCCACGCGGAGGAGAGGTCGCTCGCGCGCGGGCCGGACTCGGTGACGGTGGCCTGGACCCCGAGGCTCGGGGCGTAGCCGCCCTGCAGCGACTGGACCGTGAGCTCCTGCGCCCGGATCTGGGCCTCGCCCGCAGCAATCTCCGGGCGCGCGCCGAACGCCTCCTGGAGCAGGATCTCCGGGGCCGCCTCCTCGCCCTGCACGGGCGGGAGCGTCTCCTCCGCGATCTCCCAGGGGCCGAGGTCGGGGGCGCCAATCGCCTGCTCCACCTGCACCCGCGTGGTGGCGTAGTTGTTCTCCGCCTGGATGAGCTGGACCTGGGCGTTCGCGAGGTTCACCCGCTCCGAGACGAGGTCGACGGGGGGGCGCGTCCCGACCTCGACCTGCGCGCGCACCTGGTCGATGTGCTTCCGCTCGTTCGCGAGCGTCTCCTGGGCGACGCTGACGAGCGACTTCGCCGCGACCGCGTTGAAGTAGGTCGCGCGGATCGAGAGGGCGACGGAGCGGGACGTGGCCTGCTCCGAGAGCTCCTGACCGGACGCGGCGGCCTTCGAGGCGCTCCATCGTCCCGAGGTCTGGCCGAAGTCCCACAGGAGCTGCCGTCCGGTGAGGCCCAGCCCGTAGAGGTCCTGGGCGCCGGTCGCGGTGTTGCCGAACTGGGCGAGCGCCCCCGCCGTATGGCTCTGCCGCTGGTACGAGGCGGACCCGGAGATCTGCGGCAGCAGCGGCGCCCGCGCCTGCTCCACCCGGGCGTTGGCCGCCTCGGTGGCGGCCTGCGCCTGCCGGAGCGTCGGCTGGCGGGAGAAGCCGATGCGGAGCGCCTCCTCGAGGGAGAGGACGCGGGCCGCGGGCGCCGCGGTCTGGGTCGAGGGCGCCGCCGCGGACGGCGCCGGCGACGCGCCCTGCGCGTGGGCGAGGGACGGCGCGAGGACGAGGGTCGCGGCGAGGAAGACGGGGAGGGGGATGGCGAGGGGGCGGATCACTCGAACCTCAGGGCCTCGATGGGATCGAGCTGCGAGGCCTTGCGTGCGGGGTAGAGGCCGAAGACGACGCCGACGACGGCGCTGAACACGACCGAGATGACGACGATGTCGGGGCGGATGAGCATCGGCCAGCCGAAGTTCGCCGGCGAGCCACTGCCCGGCGCCGATCCCGAAGAGCGACGCCGATCCCGCCGCCGGCGGTGGCGAGGGTCAGCGCCTCGACGAGGAACTGGGCGAGGATGTCGCGCGGGCTTCGCGCCGACCGCCATGCGGATGCCGATCTCGCGGGTCCGCTCGGTCACCGAGACGAGCATGATGTTCATGATCCCGATGCCGCCGACGAGCAGCGAGACGGCGGCGATGCCGGCGAGGAGCGTGGTGATGGTCGCGACGCCCTGCTGCTGCGCGCTCGCCATCTCGGTGAGGTTGCGGATGGAGAAGTCGTCGTCGCCGCCCTGCGGGATGTGGTGCCGATCGCGGAGCAGGTCCTCGATCTGCCGCTGCGCGCGGGTGGTCGCGCCGGGCTGCGCCCCGACCATGATGGCGCCGGCGAGGTACTTCTGGAGGCCGCCCTGGATCTTCGCCTGGAACGTCGACTGCGGGACGAACACCGCGTCGTCGTAGTCCTGGCCCATCGGCGACTGGCCCTTCGGCGCGAGCACGCCGACCACCTGGAACGGGATGTTCTTGATGCGGATGCTGAGCCCGACCGGGATCGACCGCGGCGCCGAAGAGCTTGTCGGACGACGGTCTGGCCGAGCACCGCGACCTTCGTGCCGCCGTCCACGTCGGAGGCGGTGAAGAGCGACGCCCGGCGCCGATCGGCCAGTGCGGATCTCGAAGTACTCCGGGCGTCGTGCCGGTCACCGAGGTGGTCCAGTTCTGGTCCTCGGAGATGACCTGCGCCGTCGCGCCGGAGCTGCGCCGCGGCGTAGCGGACCGACGGGACCTCGGCGCTGGATCGCCCGCAGGTCGTCCCAGGTGAGCGTCGGCATCGAGCCGAAGCCGCCGAGGGCTCCGCCGCGGGTGGTCGTGCCGGGCATGACGATGAGGAGGTTCGGAGCCCATCGAGGCGAAGGCGTCCTCGACGCGCGCCTTCGCGCCCTCGCCGATCGCCACCATCGCGATCACGGCCGCGACGCCGATGATGATGCCGAGCGTGGTGAGGAACGAGCGCATCTTGTTGCGGAGCAGGGCGCGCGGCTGCGACGCGCAGGGTCTCGAGGAGGTTCATGGACCGCCTCCTCCGCCGGAGCGGGACCGGGCCGGGCGATCCGGGCCACGTGGCGCTCGTCGCTGCGGACGAGCCCGTCGCGCAGGACCACGACGCGCGAGGCGTACTCGGCGATGTCGGGCTCGTGCGTCACGAGCACGACGGTGATGCCCCTCGCGCCCGAGCTCCTGGAAGAGCGCCATCACCTCGACCTGGTCCGCGAGTCGAGGTTGCCGGTCGGCTCGTCGGCGAGGATGATGCTGCGGCTGCGATGACGAGCGCGCGGGCGATGGCGACGCGCTGCTGCTGGCCGCCGGAGAGCTGGTTCGGGTGGTGGTCGACCCGGTCGCCGAGCCCGACGCGCTCGAGCGCCTCGGCGCGCGCGCTGGTGGCGCTCGCGCGCGGCGACGCCCGCGTAGAGGAGCGGCAGCTCGACGTTCTCGAGCGCGCTCGTCCGCGAGAGGAGGTTGAAGCTCTGGAAGACGAAGCCGAGCGTCCGGTTGCGGACCTCGGCGAGCTCGTCGCGGTCGAGCCGCGAGACCTCCTCGCCGGCGAGCCGGTAGGAGCCGAGCGTCGGCCGGTCGAGGCAGCCGAGGATGTTCATCAGCGTCGACTTGCCCGAGCCGGACGCGCCCATGATCGCGACGAACTCCCCCTCTCGATGGCGAGGGAGACGCCGCGGAGCGCGCGGACGTCCACGTCGCCCATCCGGTAGATCTTGGTGATCCCTTCGAGGTCGATGATGGCGAGGGCCATGGGGCTCCTCAGAGATCCGCGGCCCACGCGGGCCGCCGCCCTGGGCGCCACCGGCCGCGCCGGGCGCGGCGCTCGCGTCGGTGACGACCGCGTCGCCCTCTCGCAGGTCGCCCTCGACGACCTCGGTCACGATGCCGTCGGACGACTGCCGGTCCGGATCCGGACCGGCGTCCGGCTTCTCGCCGCGGAGCACCCAGACCGTGCGCCGGTCGGACCCGGCCTCGCCCGCTTCGGGCCTGCGGCCGCCGCCCTGCGGCCGCCCCACGCTGGCCTGGCCGCCGCCGCCCTGCGCGCCGCCCTGCGTCGCCGCGGCCGCCGCTCGCCGCCCCGTCCTTCGCGGGCCCCTGGAGATCGGCGGGCGGGCGGAAGCGCAGCGCGGCGTTCGGCACCCGCAGGACGTCCTGGCGCTCGGCGTAGACGAAGGTGACGTTGGCGGTCATGCCCGGGCTTGAGCTCGAGGTCCGGGTTGGCGACGTCGATGACCGCGTCGTAGGTGACGACGTTCTGCACCGTCTGCGGCGCGTTGCGGATCTGCCGGACCTGGCCCTGGAACTTCTGGCCCGGGAACGCGTCGACGGTGAAGGTCGCCTCCATGCCGTCGCGGAGCTTGCCGACGTCGGCCTCGGCGACGCTGGTGTCGACCTGCATCTTCTTCAGGTCCTCGGCGATGACGAACAGGGTCGGCGCCTGGAGCGAGGCGGCGACGGTCTGGCCCACGTCGACGTTGCGGGAGATGACGATGCCGTCGATGGGCGAGACGATGTCGGTGTAGGCGAGGTTCACCTGCGCCTGATGGAGCGAGGCGGCGGCCTGCGCGACGCGCCCCTCCGCCCCCTGGACGGCGGCCAACGCGGCGTCGCGGTTGGCCTGGGCGGTGTCGAGGTCCTGCCTGGGCGACGAGCTGCTGCTCGGCGAGGCTGCGGGTGCGCTCCAGCTGCCGGGCAGCGTCGAGCGCCTTGACCTTCGCCTGCGCGAGGTCGCCGCTCGCGGCCGCGTGGTTCGCGCGCGCCTGGTCGAGGGAGGCGCGGAACAGCTCGGGGTCGATCTTCGCGATGAGCTGCCCCTTCTTCACCGGGCAGTTGAAGTCGACGAACAGCTGCGCGATCCGGCCCGAGACCTGGCTGCCCACCTGCACGGTGACGATGGCGGACAGGGTGCCGGTGGCGGTGACCTGGGCGACGATCCGGCCGCGGTCGACCCGCGCGGTCTCGTACCGCGGCGGCGGCGTCGAGCGCGTGGCCCGCCAGGCGAGGACGCCGGCGACGACCACCGCGACCGCGACGATCGCGGCGATGAGCTTCTTGCCGCGTCCGGAGCGGGTGGGCAGGGGGGTGGGCTCGGTGATGCGCTCGGCGGGCTTCATGCGTGCTCCTCCCGGGCCGGGACGGCGCGGGCCGGCCGGCGCGCCTTGCGCGCCTCGAACCGGTCGAGGTTTCCGACGATCTTGAGGAGGGCGCCGCGGAACGCGGCGACCTCCGCGGGGGTGAAGCCGGCGACGAGGGTCTCGCGCAGGTCGCGGGCGAGGGGACGGACCCGGGCGGCGAGCTCGGTGCCCTCGCGCGTCGTGTCGATGACGAGCCGGCGCCGATCGGCGGGGTCCTCCGTCATCCGCACCAGCTTCCGCTTCGTGAGGGACGCGACCACGCGGGAGGCGGTGGGCTGGTCCATCCGGAGCCGGTCCGCGAGCGCGCCGAGCGAGAGGGGGCCCGCCTCGTCGATCCCGACGAGCGACCAGAACTGCTGGGGCGACAGCCGGTGCCCGCCCGCCTCGGCCCGGACCACCTGCCGGATCCTCCGGCGGACCGCCGCGAGGAGGACGCCCACCGGCTCTTCTTGATCTCGCAACATTTGCTTTAGCATGTAATCCGCATCCCCGGGGGAGTCAACCGGCGTCGCCGGGCTCTCCCTCGGTTCCCCGCTGAGAACCCCCGGGCGAGGCGGAAGTTAGCCGGCCGCCGCGCACCCGGTATTTCCGGGACGTTGCGAAACGTTGCCGCCCCTCGGCGGGCCGGCTTGCGTCCGCCCCCCGCCCCGCGCATAACACCCCGCCATGGCGGACGTTCCCGGCGAGCTGCTGCTCCTCGTCCCGACGACGAGCTACCGGCTCGACGACTTCCGCGCCGCCGCCCGCCGCCTCGGGGTCCCGCTCCTGGTCGGGAGCGACCGCTGCCACCAGATCGAGGACTACTTCGGGGAGGAGCGCGAGCTCCTGTCCCTCGACTACCGCCGCCCCGAGCGCGCGGCGGACCAGATCGTCGACGCCGCCCGCCACCGGCCCATCCGCGGCATCATCCCGGCGAGCGACCCCACCGCGGTCATCGCCGCCCTGGCCGCGGAGCGGCTCGGGCTCCCGCACAACCCGCCCGCCGCCGCCCGCCGCGCCGCGAACAAGCTCGCCATGCGCGTCGCCCTCCGCGACGCGGGGGTCCCGGTGCCGCGCTTCCGCGCGTTCCCGGTCGGCGAGGGGCCAGCCCGGGCGGCGCGGGAGGTCGAGTTCCCCTGCGTGGTGAAGCCGCTCATCTTCTCGGCGAGCCGCGGCGTCATCCGGGCCGACGATCCCGAGGGGCTCGCCGGCGCGTGGCGCCGGATTCGACCGCCTCCTCCGGGACACCGCGCCGGAGCGGCGCGCGCGCGAGGAGGACGGCGCGTCGACCCTCCTGGTCGAGTCGTTCGTCCCGGGCGCGGAGGTCGCGGTGGAGGGGCTGCTGCGCGGCGGGGCCCTCGAGGTGCTCGCGGTCTTCGACAAGCCGGATCCGCTCGATGGGCCCTTCTTCGAGGAGACCATCTACGTCACGCCGTCCCGCCACCCGGCGCCGCTCCTCGCGGCGATCGAGGGGGTGACGGCGGCAGGGGCGAGGGCGCTCGGGCTCGCCGAGGGGCCGATCCACGCGGAGCTGCGGCTCGTCCCCGGATCCTCGCCGCAGGGGGCTGGGGAGGGGGCTCGTCCCTGGCATCTCCCTCGCCCCGCGAAGCGGGGCTGGGGAGGGGGCTCCCGCCGGAGGGGCCGGTGGTGCTCGAGATCGCGGCGCGCTCCATCGGCGGGCTCTGCTCGCGGACGCTGCGCTTCGGCGCGGGGCTCTCGCTCGAGGAGGTGCTCGTCGCGCACGCCATGGGGCTCCCCCTCGAGCCGCTCCGGCGAGAGGCCCGCGCCTCCGGCGTCATGATGCTCCCCATCCCGCGGCGCGGCGTGCTCCACGGCGTCCGCGGCGTGGAGGCGGCGCGGGCCGTGCCCGGCGTCGACGACGTCGTCGTGACGGTGCCGGAGGGGCGAGAGGTGGTGCCGCTCCCCGAGGGCGACAGCTACCTCGGGTTCCTGTTCGCGCACGGGGACACGCCGGCCGCGGTCGAGGAGGCGCTCCGGGCGGCGCACGGGCGGCTCTCCTTCGACATCCGGGCGCCGCTGCCGGTCGCCTGACGCCCCTCGCGCGGACCAGCGAGCGGGCACCCGCCGCGTCCTGCCGCCCCTCGCGCGGACCAGCGAGCGGGCACCCGCCGCGTCCTGCCGCCCCTCGCGCGGACCACGCGAGCGGGCACCCGCCGCGTGACGGCCGGCTGTGGGCTCATCCTTCCGTTCGTAGCCGAGTCCCGAGCTCGTCGAACATAGTTGCTGCCGTCTGCGCAGCGCAGGATGTAGACGATGAACGGCTTCAAGGTGCGCCCTTCGACTTCGCCGCCGCTTCGCGGCGGCTACGCTCAGGGCGAACGGAATCCAAGGACCGTGCCGGGCATGGGCCCGACAACGGCGCGGCTCTGCGGAGTCGTGGCAGCGGGTCGAACGGGGTTCACGGACCGTGCCGGGCACAGGCCCGCGACCACGGCGCGGCTCTGCGGAGCCGCCGCAGCGGCCTCGAGGGCCGCCTACTTCCCCTGGTCGCTTCCGAGCCCGGCCACCTGCCGGGCGGTGGGCTCCGCTCAGCAGAACCAGGACTCGGTGAGCCGCGGGACCCGCCGCTGGTCGGGGGCGAGGGTCCGGACGTGGCCGTGGGGGAGGCCGGCCTCGGCGAGGGCGAGCACCTTGACCCGGGCGATGGTGGCGAGCGGCTCCTCGTGCGCCGCGGCCGCCGCCTCGACCTCGGCGGCGATGCGCGCCTGGAGCCGGTCCATGCGCGGATCGGGGTGGCGCCAGCGCCAGGTGAGGGCGGAGGGATCGAGCCCCTCGAAGGTGATGGTCGGGTCTCCCTCGAGCAGCGAGCCCGGCGGAACGAGGAGCCGGATCGAGAGCTGGACCGGGTCGAGCGCGGGGAGGACGCCGCGGGCCTCGAAGGTCTCCACGAGGTCGACGAGATCGTCGAGGGTGGACCAGGGCGTGAACGGGACGAGGGAGGGCCGCAGGGGGAGCCCGACCGTGCGGCAGAGGTCGAGGACGCGCAGGGCGTCGGCGCGGGTGTGTCCCTTGTCGAGGGCGGCGAGGACGCGCTCGGAGAGCGACTCGATCGCGGTCGTGGCGAAGGCGGCGCCGAGGCGGGCGAGCTCGGCGACCGCCTCGGGGAGCCGGATCAGGTGCTCGACCTTGGCGGTGAAGTCGAAGGTGAGGGCCGGGAACCGCGCGTGGAGGGCCCGCGCGACGCGCAGGGCGTGGGTCGGGCCGTTGAGGAAGTCCGGATCGCCGAAGGTCACGTGGGCGGCGCCGGCCGCGACCTGGGCGGCCACGTCGGCCAGCACGACCTCCTCCGGCACGGCGAAGAACCGCCCCTGGTAGAGCGGCACCACCGGGCAGTGGCGGCAGCGGTGCTTGCACCCTCGCGTCGCCTCGACGTACCCGGCGACGCGGAGGTCCCCGTCCCCGGGATCGAGGCGCGCGTAGCGGTCGAGGGGAGGGAGCGCGGCGCGGCTCGGCACCACCGCGGTCGCCGCCCGCGGCGGCGTCGCGCCGGGCCCACGGTGGACGAACGGGGAGAGGTCCTCGCCGCGCTCCACCGCGCCGGCGAGGGCCACGAGCTCGTCCCCGGCCTCCGCGCCCAGGACCGCCGAGGCGCCCGCCGCGACGAGGAGGTCGGCGTGGAGGGGCGCGTACAGCCCGTGGAAGGCGAGGATCGCGCCCGGCGCGAGGGCGCGGAGCCGGGGCGCCGCGGCGAGGCCGAGCCGGAGCGCGGTGTGCATCGGGACGGAGAGGACGATGAGGCGGGCGCGCCGGACCCGCGGCTCGTCGAGCGCCTCCACGGCGAGGTCGAGGGCGGCCGGGCGGTACCCCGCCCGCTCGAGGTGCGCCGCCGGCACGGCGACGCCGTGCGGCGCGTGGCCGAGCTCGTACGTGGAGACGAGGAGGATGTCGCCGGGGCCGCGCATCGCGAGGCCGTCCGCGGCGCCGTCCGGCGCTAGCCCTTCGAGGGCGGCGGGCGGTAATCCGGCGGGAGCTGCGCGCCCTCGCCGAAGAAGAACTGCTCGGCCTGCTGGTACAGGATCTCGTTCGTCCGCGGGTCGGCGGGCGCGAGCCGGTACTCGTTCAGGATCATCTTGAAGTGCTCGAGCCACATCTTCCAGGCCTGCTGGGAGACGTTGTCGTAGATCCGCTGACCGAGCTCGTTCGAGAACGGCTTGGAGGTGAGACCCGGCAGCTCCTTGCCGAGCTTCTTGCACATCACCATGCGTGCCATTCCGACGTCCTTTCCGGGGTCCGGGGCCGAGTCCCCTCCCCGGCCCCGCTCCGCGGGGCGGAGGAGATCCGGGAACGAGCCGCGGGGAACATAAGCGATCTCGACCCCGGATGCACCTCGGAGCGGGGGGCCACTCGCTCCGCATCCGCGGAGCTCGCGCCCCCCCCCGAACCCCCCCCAGCTCGCTCCGGGTCAGCCTCCTCCGGCTGCCCCGCGCTCGCCACCGCATGAGCGGCCGGACGAGCATTCCGGCAGGTCGGCGCGGGGAGGCGGGCTGCCTTCGGGCGACCGGTCCCGCGCTCCGGAGCCTCAGGACAGGAGCGACACCGGCGAGACCGAGAGCGCCTTGGCGAGCGACTCGAGGGTGTCGAGCGGCGGCGTCCGCTGCCCGCGCTCGAGCATGGAGATGTACGAGACCGAGAGGCCGGCCTTCGCGGCCAGCGCCTCCTGCGAGAGCTTGCGGCGGAGCCGCTCGCTCTTGAGGTTCACGGCGAACTTGTCGGCGAGACCGGGCATCGGGGGGCTCCTGCGTCGGTGGGTGCTGTTGCGGATTCCGCAACTGTGATTTGCGGATTCCGCACGACGAAAAGTAGCACTTCACGTCCGACCGAGCCAGGCAGTACGTGTCCCCTGAGCGTGCGTCCCGTACGCACGGTGCACTCCCCCGACGCGAAATGGGTTAGACGGCGCCGCGCCGCGCCGCGGCGCGCCGCGCCGCGGGGCGGAGCAGGCTCGCATCGACCGACGGTGATCGGCGGGTCAGCGGCGCGGGCGCACGGCCGGGAACGGGACGTCGTACCGCGCCAGGAGCCGGCGGAGGGCAAAGTACGACACGCCCAGGGCGAGGGCGAGCCCGCGCGGGTCGCCGGTGAAGAGCTGGGTCGCGGCGAGGAGGTACCGGCGCGCCGCCTCCCGGAACGGGAGGACGTCCTCTCTCGAGTGGAGGGGCCGGAAGCCCGGGACGGCCCGGACGAGCTCTCCCGAGAGCTGCGCCAGCTTGCCGCGTGCCGCCTCCATCTCGGCCTCGGTCCGCTCCACCTCGTGAGTGAGGCGGCGCCGGTCGAGGGCGAGCTCCAGCGCGTGCTCGATCCCTGCCGCCGAGTCCCCGGCGAGCTCGTGGAAGAAGTCGGCCCCGGACATCACCGCGGCGATGGCGTCCGACGTGTCGGTCGTGGCGCCGAAGGCGAGCACCGCGAGGGCGGGCCGGGCTTCCCGGAGCGCCCGGATGGTGTCGAGCCCCGGGCCGCCGGGGAGGGCGAGGTCCACCGCGGCGACGGTCGCCGCCGCGGAGCGCCGCCGCGCCTCGGCGCCGCTGCCGGCGAGGACCACGCGGTAGCGCGGGTAGCGCCCCAGGGTCCGCACCCGCTCGCGCCCCACCACGCGCAGGATCCGGTCGTGGAGCGCGCGGCGGCGCGCTCCATCGGCGGTGGCGAGGAGGACGGTCTCGTCGAACTCGTCCGGGTGATCCCAGCGGCTCCGGCCCATCGGGACCCGTTCGTACCACGACTCGGGGCTGGCCTCACGAACCCGAGGTCGACCGCGCGTCACTCTCCCGACGGGGGTCGCAGGACGACCACCTGCACCCGAGCGCCGCGCGCGAGGCGGATCCGCCCCGCAGGGAGGACCGCGAGGGCGTCGAGCCCGGCCGAGGACGAGAGGTCGCCGGAGGTCTGCGACCGGAGCGGGATCGCGACGAGCCCGCCGCGGACGGTCTCGAGCCGCGCGCGGAGGTAGACCTCCAGCGCCGCCGGCTTCTCCTGGGCGGCCCCGAGCCGCGCCTCCACCCGCAGCCGCCCCGTGCCGCGCAGGCCCGCGAGCGCGCGGAGCGCGGGCCGGGCGAAGAGCTCGAAGGTGACGAGGGCGCTCGTGGGGTTCCCGGGGAGCCCGAACACGGCGGTCCTCCCCCACCGGCCGAAGGTGAACGGCTTGCCGGGGCGCAGCGCCACCCGCCAGAAGTGGAGGCGGGCGCCGGCGGCGCGCAGGGTGGCGCGGACCGCGTCGCGCGCGCCCACCGAGACCCCGCCGGTCGTGACGAGGACGTCGGCGCCCGCCGCGGCGTCGAGGGCGCGCCGGAGCGCGGCGGGCTCGTCGCCGGCCGCCGGGAGGAGCAGCGGCTCGGCTCCCGCGTCCCGCACGGCGGCGGAGAGGGCGTGGCCGTTCGTCTCGACGATCCGGCCGTGGGCGGGGGTCCGGCCCACCGGGACGAGCTCGTCGCCGGTGGGGAGGATCGCGACGCGCGGACGCCGGTGCACGGGCAGCTCGGAGAGGCCGAGCCCGGCGGCGAGGCCGATCGTCCCGGGGTCCACCTGCGAGCCGGCGGCGAGGGCGACGCGGCCGCGGGGCACGTCCGAGCCGCGCGGCCGGATGAACCGGCCCCGCACCGCCGGCCGCGCGAAGACGGCGGCGGCTCCGGAGCGCCGGACCTCCTCCTGCTGCTCGACCGCGTCGGCGCCCTCGGGCAGCGCCCCGCCGGTGAAGATCCGGCAGCAGGTCCCGGGCGGCAGCGGCGCGGTCGCGGGCGCCCCGGCGAAGACCTCGAAGGCGACCGGCAGGCGGGTCCCGGCGCGTGACGCGTCGGCGGCGCGGAGGGCGTACCCGTCCATGGTGGCGGCCTCGAAGGCCGGGAGATCGCGGTCGGCGACGAGGTCGGCGGCGACGGCGCGGCCGAGCGCGGCGGCGAGGGGGACCCGCTCCGCGGGCAGGGGCGCCACGTCGGCGAGCGCCGCGAGGATCCGGGACTGGGCCGCCGCCGGAGTGAGCACGGGGTCGTGATAGCACACCGCGCGGCGAGTCGCGGGACCGGGACGCAGCGAGGCCCGGCCGGGCCGAGGGGCACCCCCGCCACCACGGTTCCGGTTACACTCCGTGGACCCCGCCGCGGCGCACGTTGCGTCGCGCCCGGGACCTCGCTGAGGGGGTGGACGTGGGAGAGGGTAGCCAGGAACGGCGTCGCGAGGCGCTCCTCGAGCAGCTCCGGCGCGCGGCGGGACATCCGCTCTCGCTGCGAGAGCTCATGCAGCGGGCGGGGCTCCACCCGGGCGAGCGGACGGACGTGAAGCGGACGCTCCGGGATCTCGCCCACGACGGCGTCCTCCTCCGGGACGGCAAGCGGTACACGCTCCCGGCGCCGAAGGACGCGGCGCCGGCGGGCTCGCTTCCGCCGGCCCGCCGGAGCGGACGCGGCGGCCCCGACGCGACGCGCGGCGGCGCGAAGGCGGGGATCCTCGGCACGCTCAAGAAGCACCGCGACGGCTTCGGCTTCGTCGCGCGCCTCGATCGTCAGGGGGACGACGTCTTCCTGCCGCCCGGCGAGGTGGACAAGGCCCTCGACGGCGACCTCGTCCGGCTCGAGATCGTCCCCGCCCGGGGCGGGCGCACCGCCGGACGGATCCTCGAGGTCGTGGAGCGCCGGCGCCGGCTCCTCGTCGGCACCTACCACTCCCGCGGCAAGCAGAGCTTCGTCGTCCCCGTCGACCCGGAGCTCGACGCCTACGTCCCCGTCCCCGAGACCTCGGTCGCCTCGGACGGCGACGTGGTGAAGGTCGCCCTCGACCCCGGCACCGGACGGCTCTCGGGCAAGGTCGTCGAGGTGATCGGCAAGCCCGGCGAGCCGCGCGTCGAGGTGCTGAAGGTCGCCTACGCGCGCGGGTTCGCCGACGTGTTCCCGGAGCCGGTCCAGGCCGAGGCGCGCACCGATCCCGGACCACGTCCGGAGCGAGGACCGGCGCGGCCGCCGCGACCTCACCGCGCTCCCCCTCGTCACAATCGACGGCGAGGACGCCCGGGACTTCGACGACGCGGTCTTCGTGGAGCGGCTCGTCCCCGGATCTCCGTCGCCCCGCGAAGCGGGGCTGGGGAGGGGGCTCGAGCCCCGGGGGAAGGGCAAGCCGCTCTACCGGCTCGTCGTCGCCATCGCCGACGTCGCCCACTACGTCCGCCCGGGCACCGCCCTCGACGACGAGGCCTCCAGCCGCGCGACGAGC
Organism: uncultured delta proteobacterium; assembly: GCA_963739565.1. GTDB lineage: Bacteria > Myxococcota > Myxococcia > Myxococcales > Anaeromyxobacteraceae > Anaeromyxobacter. The sequence continues at coordinate 176,434 of CAVUBF010000008.1, forward strand.
GTCTACTTCCCGATGCAGGTCCTCCCGATGCTCCCGGAGCGGCTGTCGAACGGGATCTGCTCGCTCAACCCCCAGGTGGACCGGCTCTGCATGGTCGCCGACCTGGTCGTCGACGCCGAGGGCGAGACCCGCTCCTCCGAGGTGTACGAGGCGGTGATGCGGAGCGCCGCCCGCTGCACCTACACCGAGGTCGCGCGCGTCCTCGACGGCGAGAAGGTCCCGGACCGGGAGCGTTTCCGGCCGGGGTTCGAGCTCATGGCGGAGCTGCAGGAGAAGCTCACCGCCATGCGCCGGCGCCGGGGCGCCATCGACTTCGACCTCCCGGAGGCCAAGATCGTCCTCGGGCCGGGCGCGGAGGGCGACGTGGTCGCCATCGAGAAGCGCCCGCGCAACCGCGCCCACCGGATCGTCGAGGAGTTCATGCTCGCGGCGAACGAGGCGGTGGCGCGCTGGTTCGGCGCCCGCGACCTCCCGACCGTCTACCGGGTGCACGGGCTCCCGGACGACGAGAAGCTCGCGGCATTCCTCGAGCTCGCGCGGACCCACGGCTTCGAGGCCCCGAAGACGCCCGACCCCCGGTCGCTGAACGAGCTCCTCGAGGGGTTCAGGGGGCACGCCCAGCAGCGCGCCCTGAACCAGCTCCTCCTGCGCGCGATGATGCAGGCGGTCTACCAGACCGAGAACATCGGCCACTACGGCCTCGCCGCGGAGCACTACCTCCACTTCACCTCTCCCATCCGGCGCTACCCGGACCTCCTCGTCCACCGCCTCCTCAAGGAGGAGTGGGCGCGGCGGAGCGGCGACGCCGCCGTCCGGACGACCTCCGAGCCGCGCCTCGCCGAGCTCGCGGTCCGCGCCTCGGAGCGCGAGCGCGCCGCGATGGAGGCGGAGCGGGAGATCGCCTCCTTCTACGCGGCGCTGTTCATGAAGGACAAGGTCGGCGAGCGCTTCGAAGGCGTCGTCTCGGCGGTCGTGGAGTTCGGGCTCTTCGTCGAGCTCGAGCAATGGTTCGTGGAGGGGCTCGTGCGGGTCGAGGACCTCGGCGCGCCGGAGTTCGACCCGGTGCTGCACGCCCTGGTGGACCGGGCGAGCGGCCGCGCCTTCCGCGTCGGGGACCGCCTGAAGGTGGAGGTCGTCTCCGCGAGCCCGGCGCGGCGGCGGATCGAGCTCGCCCTCGTGGTGGAGGGCCGCGCGCGCAAGGCGGAGGCGGGGCCCGAGCGCGCCGAGCGCGGGCGCCCGCCGCGGCGCGCGCCGGCCTGGGCGGAGCGGCCGGCGCAGCCCCGGCGCGAGCGCGCCGCGGGCGAGCGGCGCGGCCACGGGCACGACGAGGGCGGGCGGGGCCGGAAGGGCCACGCCGCCGCCGGCCGCGGGGCGCCGCGCAAGGGAGGCGGGGGCAAGAGCGGGACACCGCGCAAGGGCGGAGGCGGGGGCAAGAGCGGGGCGCCGCGCAAGGGTGGCGGGAAGGGCGGGGGCGGGCGCCGCCACCGCTAACGCAAGGCATCGCTTGGTGGCTGCAGCTTCCTGGCGCCCCGCAGGGCGCTTTCGCCCCGCAGGAAGTGGACGCTTGTGCCGCGCGATGAGGTGACCCTTGCGTCTCGTGAACGTGAGCACCCACTACGGCGTCGTGGTCAGGAAGGCGGCCCTCGGCGAGCGCGGAGTCAGCGCCCAGCAGTTGCTGGATGTGATGGAGGTGGGTCATCCGGGGAGCGACGTGCTCGGACCGCTGAAGGCGGTGCCCCTCGTGACCTCTCGCGGGCACACCTGGTGAAGCGGTCCGCCACGACGCGTCTAGTGCGCGTCGGCTCCGGCGGACGCCTCGGACAGAGGGACGATCCGGACAATCCCCGGGTCCGCGTCGTCCCAGGCGACGGCGAGCCGCCGCGCCTCGAGCGCGGCGAAGAACGGCGCCCACCCGCAGCGCCCCGCGGTCTCGCCCTGCGGGAGGAGCGCCGGCGCCCCGTCGCGGAGGGCCGGCGAGAGCCGGGCGCGCCCGGCGGCGTGCATGATCTCGCCTCGATCGGTGGTGGCAGGCATGGCGTCCGCGATTGTAGTGCGGTAGGACCTGCGCGTGACGATCGTCGAAGGGGCCGTCCTGGCGGCCTCCGCCTTCGCGGCGGGAATCGTGAACGCGGTGGCCGGGGGCGGGACGCTCATCACGTTCCCGGCGCTCATCGCCACGGGCGTGCCGCCGGTCGCCGCCAACGCGACCAACACCGTCGCGCTCTTCCCCGGGCAGCTCGCCTCCTCGGTCGCCTACCGGAGCCACATCGCCGAGGAGAAGCACCGGGCCCGGGTCCTCTCGGTGCCCTCGCTCCTCGGCGGGATCCTCGGGGCGATCCTGCTCCTCGAGCTGCCCGAGAAGACCTTCGCGATCGTCGTCCCCTGGCTCATCCTCTTCGCCTGCGTCGTCCTCGCCCTCCAGACCCAGCTCAAGCGGATCGTCGCGTCGGTGCGCCACGCGAACCACCCCGCCGCGCTCTGGATGGCGCAGCTCCTCATCGCGATCTACGGCGGCTACTTCGGCGCGGGGATCGGGATCCTGATGCTCGCGGCGATGGGCGTGATGCTCCCCTCCTCGATCCAGCACGCGAACGCGCTCAAGGTGCTGTTCTCGCTGCTCATCAACGGGATCGCCGCGGTGATCTTCCTCGTCCACGGGGCCGTCCACTACCCCGAGGCGATCCTGATGGCCGCCGCGTCGATCGTCGGGGGCCTCGCGGGGACCGTGCTCGCGAAGCGGCTCCCGCCCGCCGGGATGCGGGGCTTCGCGATCTGCGTCGGCCTCTACGCCGCGGTGCGGATGTTCCTGCGGGTGTGACGCCGCGCGCCGGCGCCCGGCTAGTCCAGCTTCGCCGCGAGCTGCGTGAACCAGATGAGCGCCTCGAGGGCGTTCGTCGTGGTGAGCAGCCCGACGAGATCCTGGTTCTCGTTCACGACGATGATGCCGTTCAGCTTCCGGTCGTGGATGAGCTTCGCCGCCTCGGCGATGGACGTCTCGGGCGTCACCGTGTGCGGCTTCGGGTTCATCGCGGAGCGCACCGGGGTCTTCGACAGGAGGTAGTGGAGCTCCCACTGGTCGAGGCTCGACGCCTTCGCCGGCATGTAGCCGAAGAGCATCTTCTCGGTCACGAGCCCGGCCAGCCTCCCCCGCTTCATCACGGGGAGGCGGCGGATGTTCTTCTCCTTGAGGAGGTGGATCGCCTCGATGACCGAGGCGTCCTCCTCGATCGTGATCGGGTTCTTCGTCATCCAGTCCGCGACGGTGAGCCGGTTCGCCATGGTCACATCCCCAGGAAGGCCTTCCTGACGTGGTCGTTGCCCAGGAGCTCCGCTCCGCTCCCCGAGAGTACCACCCGCCCCGTCTCCAGGACGTAGGCCCGGTGTGGAGATGTGGAGCGACTGGTAGACGTTCTGCTCGACGAGCAGGATGGTCGTGCCCTGCGCGTTGATCTCCTTGATGATCTCGAAGATGTTCTTCACGAGGAGCGGCGAGAGGCCGAGCGACGGCTCGTCGAGGAGCAGGAGCTTCGGGTTCGCCATGAGGCCGCGCGCGATGGCGAGCATCTGCTGCTCGCCGCCCGACATGGTCCCGCCGAGCTGGCCCTTGCGCTCGCCGAGCCGCGGGAAGAGCGAGAAGACCCGGTCCATGTTCCGCTCGCGGTCCGGGCGCGTGGACTTCACGAACGAGCCCATGCGCAGGTTCTCGACGACCGTCATCTCCGGGAAGATCCGGCGCCCCTCCGGCACCTGGATGACCCGGTGCTCGACCACCTCGTGGGACTGGAGCTTCCCGAGGTCCGCGTCGTCGAAGGTGATGCTGCCGCTCGTCGGCCGGACCAGCCGCGAGACGTTCTTCAGGATGGTGGACTTGCCGGCGCCGTTCGCGCCCACGACGGTGACGATCTCCCCGTCGTTCACGTCGAGGTCCACGTCCCAGAGGACCTGGAGGTCGCCGTAGGCGAAGTTGAGCTTGCGGATCCGCGAGCATGGCGCTCCCTACTCGACCCGCTCGCCCAGGTAGGCGGCGATCACGTCCGGGTGGTTGGCGACCTCGCGCGGCGTCCCCTCGGCGAGCTTCTCGCCCGAGTTGAGCACCACGATCCGGTCGGAGATCCGCATGATGGCCTTCATGTCGTGCTCGATGACCATCTGCGTGAGGCCGCGCTTCTTGAGGTCGAGGATGAGCTGGATGATCTCCTCGCTCTCGGCGGGGTTGAGGCCGCCCATGACCTCGTCGAGGAGGAGCAGCTCGGGCTTGGTGGCGAGGACGCGGGCCACCTCGAGCTTCTTCCGCTCGCCGATGGGGAGCCCGCCGGCGAGGAACGTCGGGCTTGTGGTCGAGGCGGACGACCTTCAGCTGCTCGTGCGCGACCTCGCGGGCGACCGTGAGCGAGCTGGTCCGGGCGAGGGCGCCGACCATCACGTTGTCGAGCACGGTCATCTTGGCGAGGGGGCGGACCTTCTGCCAGGTCCGGACCATGCCGAGCCGGCAGACCTGGTCCGGCTGCAGGCCGTTCAGCCGCACGCCCTTGAAGAGCACCTCGCCCTTGGAGGGCGGGTAGTAGCCGGTGATGCAGTTGAAGAGGGTGGTCTTGCCGGCGCCGTTGGGCCCGATGAGGCCCATGATCATCCCCTCCTCCATCGAGAAGGAGACGTCGGAGTTGGCGGCCAGGCCGCCGAAGAACTTGGTGACGTGCTGGATTTCGAGCATCGCCATGGTCGTCTCCTGGCCCTACGCCGGGCTCGGCGCGGCGCCGGGCTGGCGGCGGCGCGACCGCGCGGCGACCCGGCGGATCACGCCGACCATCCCCTCGGGCACGAAGAGGATCACCACGACCACCAGGATGCCGTAGATGAGGAGGTGGGCGTTCGAGAGGTGGTCTCGATGAACCTCACCACCGCGGAGTCGGCCGAGACGATCCCGACCTGGACGAGGCCGCGGGGGTTCCGCAGGACCTCCGAGAGCGGCACGAGCACCATCGCGCCGACCACCGGCCCGAGGATGGTGCCGATCCCGCCGATGATGCAGATGAGGACGATCTGCACCGAGACGTCGAGGCCGAAGGCGATGTTCGGGTCGATGAACCACGTACATCGCGAAGAACCCGCCCGCCGCGGCGGTGAAGGCCGCCGAGATGGCGAGGGCCACGTTCTTGTAGAAGGTGAGGTTGATGCCGAGGGAGTGGGCGGCGTCCTGGTCCTCGCGGATGGCCTGGAAGTAGTAGCCGAGCTTCGAGTGCTCGACCAGCCCAGTTCGCGAGGATGGTCACCACCGCGAGGCCGAGCCCGACGTAGTAGAAGGGCGCTTCGTGAGGAACTCGATCTCCCACCCGAAGAGGTGAGGGGCGGGATTTCGGAGAGGAGGAAGCCCTCGGCGCCGTTGGTGAAGTCCTTGAAGTGCAGGGTCGCGAGCCGGATGATCTCGGCCACGGCGATCGACGCGAGGACGAAGTAGGGTCCGCGCAGCCGGAAGGTGATGCCGCCGATGATCACGGAGAGCAGCATCGCCGCGGCCATCGCCGCCCCAGATCCCCCACCACGGCGGGATGTGGTTCACCTCGAGCAGCATCATCGTGACGTAGGCGCCGACGCCGAAGTAGGCGGCGTGGCCGACCGAGTACTGGCCGGCGTAGCCGCCGATCACGTTCCACGCCTGCCCCTGGATGATGGCGAGGAAGAGCATCACGCCCATGTGCAGGATGTAGGGCTTCCTCACGAACGACGGGAAGATGGCGAGGGCGGCGATCGCGAGGACGAACAGGATGATCGGGACCGGGGAGAGGCCGCGGTGGCGTAGAGCGGGTCATGGTCGTCGTCTCCCGGGCTACGCCCGCGACTTGCCGAGGAGGCCCGCGGGCTTGAAGAGGAGGAGGGCGAGGAAGAGGACGTAGACCACCAGCTCCTTCAGGCCCGAGGCGACGTAGATGGCGGCGAGCGACTCGGTGACCCCGATGATGAGCCCGCCGAGGGTCGCGCCGACGATGCAGCCCATGCCGCCGAGCACCACGATGACGAAGGCCTTGAGGGTGAAGGCGCAGCCGACCTGCGGGAAGATGTAGTAGGTCGGCGCGATGAGGGCCCCGGCCGCGCCGGCGAGGGCGCTCCCGATCCCGAAGGCGAGGACGCTCGTCGACCGGACGTTGATCCCCATGAGCTGGGCGGCCTCGCGGTCCTGGGCGGTGGCGCGGATCGCCTGGCCGGTGTCGGTCTTCGACAGGAACCAGAAGAGCGCCGCGGTGATCGCCGCGGTGATGAGGAAGGAGAAGAGGAGCGGCTGGGAGACGGAGAGGCCGCCGACGTAGAAGCTCGAGGAGGAGTAGGTGGTGGTCAGGATCCGGTAGTCGGAGGTGAAGACCAGCATCATCGTGTTCTCATGATGAGGCCGAGCCCGATGGTGAGCAGGATCTGGTTCTGCGGCAGCGCGTTCAGCACCCGGTTGATGAAGACCTTCTGGAGGAAGGCGCCCCACAGGAAGAGGAGGGGGGCCGTCGACGAGCAGGGCGACGTAGGGGTCGAGCCCGGTCTTCGTGAAGATGAACTAGGTCGCGTACATCCCGAGCATCAGCAGGTCGCCGTGGGCGAAGTTGATGACCCGCATCACGCCGAAGATGATGGTGAGCCCGATCCCGATGAGGGCGTACACGCCGCCGACCAGGAGCCCGCTCAGCACCGACTGCAGGAAGACCATCATCGCGCTGCTCCTAGCTCTCGCAAGTAACTAAACCGCCGTCCCGTATCGCGCCGTGGTCCTGGTCCTGGACGTGGACCTGGTCGTGGACCTCGACCGTCGACCTCGACCTCGACGAGGACGAGGACGAGGACCACAGTCCAAGTCCAGGTCCAGGTCGGGATCGAACGGGGACTACTTCCAGCCCGGGAACGGGTACACGGGCTTCTGCTTCGAGGCCTTGGCCGGGTACACCGTCACGGCGGCGCCGCCCTGGTACTGGATGACCGGCATGACGAGCCGGTTCTGGTTCGTGAAGCCCTCGTAGTCGGCGAACTTCACGTCGCCCATGATGGTCCCCGTCCAGGACCCGGAGTCGAGCGCCTCGCGGATCTTGTCGCGGTTCCCGCCCGCCTTCGCCGCGACCTCGCCCACGACCATCATGGACGCGTAGGCGCAGGCCGCGTGGTAGGTGGGCTTCTTCCCGAACTTCGCCCGGTAGCGCTCGGCGAACTCGGTGGCGGGCTTCGACGACTCCGGCGTCCACTGGGTGACGGAGAAGACGTTCGTGGAGATGTCCCGCTCGCCCTCGAACTGGGCGGTGTCGAACCCGGCGCCGCCGCCGAGGAACGCCTGGGGCTTGAGCCCGACCTCGCGCGACTGCCGCATGAGGAGGATCGCGTCGGCGACGTAGGAGACCATGAAGACGAGGTCCGGGTTCGCCGCCTTGAGCTTGGTGAGGGTGGAGCGGTAGTCGGCGGCGCCCTTCTGGTAGGCCTCGTCACCCACGATCTGCAGCCCCTTCGCCTTCGCGTACTCCTTGCCGGCGGCGGAGACCGAGTTGCCGAAGTCGGTGGACTCGTAGACGAAGGCGACGCTCCTCGGCTTGCCGAAGGCGAGGGCGGCGTCGAGGAGCGACTGGGCGTACTGGTGGGCCGGCGCGTTGAGCCGGAAGACCCACTTGTACCCCTGCCGCGTGATCTCCTCCTTCGCGGCGGCCGGCACGACCTGCGGGACCTTGTACTGCTCGGCGAGCTTCGCGACGGCGTTGGCGTTCGCGGAGGTGTAGGGCCCGACGAGGGCGGCGACCTCGTCGCCGGTCGCGAGCTGCTCCATGGCGCCCATGGCCTTGTCCGGCTTGCCCGTGTCGTCCTGCTTCACGAGCGTGACCTTCACGCCCTTCTTGGCGAGATCCTCGACCGCGAGCTCCACGCCGTTCGTGAGGTTCTCGCCGATCGGCGCCTCGGCGCCGGTCATGGTGTTGATGAAGCCGATCTTCACCTGGGCGCGCGACGCGGCGGGGAGCGCGAGGGCGAGCGCGGCGGCGGCGACCGTCAGCAGCTTCTTCATGGGGGCCTCTCCTGTGCGGGGGCTGGCACGAGCGGGGCTCGGGCCATCGGGTGCGCACGCTACCGCGCCCGGATCCGGGCCCGCCATTGTGGAGAACCGTAACCGGGGGCTTCACCACTGGCGGGAGCCCCGGCGGGTGCGCGACAATCCGCGCGCGTGCGCCGGCCCCGTCCCCGCCTCCTCGCGAGCGCCCTCGCCCCCCTCGCCGCCCTGGCGCTCCTCGCGCCCGGGGCCGCGCGCGCCGCGGCCGCGCCCATCGTCCTCCGGTTCAGCCACGTCGTCGCGGTGGACACGCCGAAGGGGCAGGCGGCGGAGTTCTTCCGTCGTCGCGCCGAGGAGCTGACCGGCGGCCGGGTGCGCGTCGAGGTCTACCCGAACAGCTCGCTCTACAAGGACCGCGAGGAGATCGAGGCGCTGCAGCTCGGCGCGGTGCAGATGCTCGCGCCGTCCCTCTCCAAGTTCGGGCCGCTCGGCGTCACCGAGTTCGAGGTCTTCGACCTCCCGTTCCTCTTCTCGGACTACGACGCGCTGCGGCGCGTGACGCAGGGGCCGGTCGGCCGCGCCCTGCTCGACAAGCTCGAGGCGAACGGGATCGTCGGCCTCTCCTACTGGGACAACGGCTTCAAGGTCTTCTCGGCGAATCGGCCGCTGCGCACCCCCGCCGACTTCCGCGGGGTGCGCATGCGCATCCAGCCCTCGGTGGTCCTCGAGGCGCAGATGCGCGCGCTCGGCGCGCTCCCCCAGATCCTCGCCTTCTCCGACGTCTACCCGGCGCTCCGGGCCGGCGTCGTCGACGGGGCGGAGAACCCGATCTCGAACCTCTGGACCCAGCGGATGCACGAGGTCCAGCGCCACGTGACCCTGACCTCCCACGGGTACCTCGGCTACGCGACCATCGTGAACAAGCGGTTCTGGGATGGGCTCCCCGGCGACCTCCGCGCCCAGCTCGAGCGCGCCATGGTGGAGGCGACCGAGTACGCGAACCGGAGCGCGCGGGAGAAGAACGAGGCGGACCTCGGCCGCGTCCGCGCCGCGGGCACGACCGTGGTCCACGTGCCGACGCCCGCCGAGCGGCTCGCCCTGAAGCGCGCCCTCGCCCCGGTGCACGGACAGGTGGAGGCGCGGATCGGCCGCGCGCTCCTCCGGGACGTCTACCGCGCGGCCGGCTACGATCCGGACCGACCGTGATCCCGCCGTCGAGCGAGCCCGCCGGGACGAGGCACCCCTCCGCCGCGCACGGCTGGCAGTGGTACGCGACGCGCGCCGCGGTCGCCGCGTTCGTGTTCGCGCTGCTCGGGCTCCTCTGGGTGCTCCACCGCCAGGAGCTCGACGAGAAGCGTGGCGCGGTGATCCGCGACATCCTCTGGATCGAGCAGAACGTCCGCTTCGCCCTGGACCGCGACGCCGACCAGCTCGCCGACCTCGCCGCGGACGCCGCCTCCGGGCGCGAGCGGTTCGACCTGCGGGCCGGGTACCTCCTCCAGAACGGCCCAGGGCTCCTGCGCGTCCTCCTCGTCGACGCGGGCGGCGCGACCGTGCTGAGCGCGCCGGCTCCGCTCGACGGCGGCGCGCCGGTCCTGGACGCGGCGAGCGAGGCCGCCCGGCAGCTCGCGCTGCGCACCGGCGCCGCTGCCTACGGCCCGGTCGCGCCCACCGCGCAGGGGAACGTCTTCCTCGCGTTCGTGCCGTACTCGCGGGACGGCCGCATCGCCGGGACGGTGGTCGGGGTGTACGGGCTGCAGTCGATGCTCACCGCCATCGTCCCGTGGTGGCTCGCCGAGAAGCACCGCGTCACGGTGCGCGACGCGGCGGGCGCGGTCCTCGCCGCGAAGTCCAACGTCGAGGCGACCCAGCCCGAGCTCTCCCACCAGGTTTCGCTCGATCCTCCCGGCCACGGCCTCATCCTCCACCTCGAGTCCTATGCCGGCGACACGAAGCTCCTGCGCAACGTCCTCACCGCGGCGATCGTGACGCTCGCGCTCGCGGTGCTCGGGAACCTGTGGGCGCTCCGGCGCCACGTCCGCCGGCGGCTCGCCACCGAGGGGGCCCTGCGCACCGAGCACGCCTTCCGCAAGGCGATGGAGGACTCGCTCCACACGGGGATGCGGGCGGTGGATCTCGAGGGGCGGATCGTCTACGTGAACCCCGCCTACTGCAACATGGTCGGCGTGCCCGCGGAGTCGCTCATCGGCTCGCGGCCGCCGCAGCCCTACTGGCCGCCCGAGGACCGGCCCCGCATCGAGGAGATCCTCCGCGACGCGCGGGCGCCAGGCGCCCCGCGGGCGGGCATCGAGCTGCGGCTGGCGCGCTCGAACGGGGAGCGCTTCGACGTGCTCCTCTACGAGGCGCCGCTCATCGACGCCGAGGGGCGCCAGACCGGCTGGATGGGCTCGGTCCTCGACATCACCGAGCGCAAGCGCGCCCGCGAGCTGGTCCGCCAGCAGCAGGAGAAGCTCGCCGCCACCGCCCGCCTCGTCACGGTCGGCGAGATGGCCTCGACCATGGCGCACGAGCTGAACCAGCCGCTCTCCGCCATCGCGAGCTACACCACCGGGTGCCTCAACCTCCTCGCGGACGGCGGGCTCCCGCGCGGCGACCTCGAGGAGGCCCTCCGCAAGACCGCCCAGCAGGCGCAGCGCGCCGGCCGGATCATCCGGCGCGTGCACGACTTCGTCCGCAAGCGCGAGCCGACCCGCAGCGGGGTCCGCATGAACGCGGTGGTCGAGGAGGCGGTGGGGTTCGCCGACGCCGACGCGCGCCGGCGTCGGGTCCGGGTGGAGGTGGCGCTCGCGGGGAGCGACCCGGAGCTGCAGGGCGACCCGGTCCTCCTCCAGCAGGTGGTGCTGAACCTCGTGCGCAACGCCATGGACGCCATGGCGACGACGCCGCCGGAGGGGCGCGAGATCCGCGTCGCCACCGAGGTCGGGCCGGACGCGGTCACCGTCTCCATCGCCGATCGCGGCGCCGGGATCCCCGCGGAGGTCCGCGAGCACCTCTTCCAGCCGTTCTTCACGACCAAGGCGGAGGGGATGGGCATGGGGCTCAACATCTGCCGGTCGATCCTGGAGCTGCACGGCGGCCGAGTCTGGGTCGATCCCAACCCCGGGGGCGGGACCGTCTTCCGCTTCTCCCTCCCGGTGGACGCGGCGTGACCGAGGGCACCGTGCACGTCGTCGACGACGACGACGCCATCCGCGACGCCCTCGTCTGGCTCCTCCGGTCGCGCGGCGTGCCGGCGTCGACCTGGGCCTCCGCCGAGGCGTTCCTCGCCGAGTGGACGGAGGAGCTGAGCGGGTGCCTCGTCCTCGACGTCCGCATGGACGGGATGAGCGGGGTCGAGCTCTTCGACCGCCTCCTCGGCCGCGGCTCCCGGCTCCCGGTGATCTTCCTCACCGGCCACGGGGACGTCCCGCTCGCGGTGGGCGCCCTGAAGAAGGGGGCCTTCGACTTCGTCGAGAAGCCCTTCAACGACAACGACCTCGTGGACCGGATCGTCGCGGCGGTGGCCCACGACGCGACCCAGCGCCGCCGCCTCGAGAGCGAGGCGAGCCTCGCGGCGAGCCTCGCGGAGCTGACGCCGCGCGAGCGGCAGGTGATGGACCGGGTCCTCGCGGGTGCCTACAACAAGACCATCGCCGACGAGCTCGGGATCGCCGTCCGCACGGTGGAGGTCCACCGCTCCCGGATCTTCGAGAAGATGGGCGTCCGGTCGGCGGTCGAGCTCGCCCAGCTGCTCGCTCCCCGGCGCTGACGGGAGCCCCGCCCGGGACGCGCGTCGCCCCGGGCGCGGGGCCCCCGGTGCGTCTATTGCTTGCCGGGGCCGCATGGGCGTGGCAGCGTCTACCCCGTTCGCGACGTCCACTCACCGTCGTAACGCGTCACCGGAGGATGACACCCATGCACATTCGCCTCGTTGCCGCGGCGCTCGCCGCCAGCCTCTCCCTCGCGCCCGCGTTCGCCCAGGAGAGCGAGACGCTGAAGAAGATCAAGGAGACGAACACGATCTCCCTCGGCCACCGCGAGTCGTCGATCCCGTTCTCGTACTACGACGACAAGCAGCAGGTGGTCGGGTACTCCTACGACTTCCAGATGAAGGCGGTCGCGGCGATCAAGAAGGCGCTCAACCTGCCGAACCTGCAGGTCAAGCTGACGCCGGTGACCTCGCAGAACCGGATCCCGCTCGTCCAGAACGGCACCATCGACCTCGAGTGCGGCTCGACCACGAACAACCTCGAGCGGCAGAAGCAGGTGGACTTCTCGACGACAATCTTCATCGTCGGCACCCGGCTCCTCACGAAGAAGAACTCGGGCGTGAAGGACTTCGCGGACCTCAAGGGGAAGAACGTCGTGACGACCGCCGGGACGACCTCGGAGAAGCTCATCCGCGCGATGAACGACGAGAAGAAGATGGGGATGAACATCATCTCCGCGAAGGATCACGGCGAGTCGTTCCTGACCCTCGAGAGCGGCCGCGCGGTGGCGTTCATGATGGACGACGCCCTCCTCGCCGGCGAGCGCGCCAAGGCCCGCAACCAGGGGGACTGGGTGATCCTCGGCACGCCGCAGTCGAAGGAGGCCTACGGCTGCATGCTGCGGAAGGGGGACGCCGGCTTCAAGAAGGTGGTCGACGACGCCATCTCCGCGGCGCTCAAGAGCGACGGCGAGAAGGAGTTCAAGAAGTGGTTCCAGTCGCCCATCCCGCCCAAGGGCGTGAACCTGAACCTCCCGCTCAGCGACGACATGAAGGCGCTCTTCGCGAACCCGAACGACAAGGCGTTCCAGTAGGGTAGACTTCGCCGCAGGGCGCATCCGGCGGGGCGGCGCGAGCCGCCTCGCCGCGTTTGAGGCGCCGGGACGCACGAGGAGTGGAACCGCGATGGGCTATCACTGGCGATGGGAAGTCTTCTTCGACCCGGCGCCGTCCGGCGGAGGGGCGACCTACCTCGACTGGGTGCTGAGCGGGCTGAAGCTCACCGCGATGCTGTCGCTGTCGTCGTGGTTCATCGCCCTCGCCTGGGGCTCGGTGATGGGCGTGTTCCGCACCATGCCGAACCGGCTCCTCTACGGGATCTCGACGGTCTACGTGGAGGTCTTCCGGAACATCCCGCTCCTCGTCCAGCTCTTCATCTGGTACTTCGTCATCCCCGAGCTCGTCCCGGTGTCGCTCGGGAACTGGTTCAAGCAGCTCGACCCGTTCCTGCAGCAGTTCCTCGCGGCGATGCTCTGCCTCGCCTTCTTCACCGGCGCGCGCATCTCCGAGCAGGTCCGGGCCGGCATCGAGTCCCTCGCGAAGGGGCAGAAGGCCGCCGGCCTCGCCCTCGGCCTCAGCCTGCGCCAGACCTACAACGTCGTGCTCCTGCCGATGGCCTTCCGGATCATCGTCCCGCCGCTCACCTCGGAGATCCTGAACCTCTTCAAGAACTCCGCGGTGGCCTCGACGATCGGGCTCCTCGAGCTCGCCGCGATGGGCCGCCAGCTCGTCGACTACACGGCGCAGTCCTACGAGTCCTTCATCGCCGTGACGCTCCTCTACGTCGCCCTGAACCTCGTCATCCTCGGGTTCATGCGGTGGGTCGAGGAGAGGGCCCGGGTGCCCGGCTTCATCGGCGGCGGGGGGCGTTAGGACCATGTACGACTTCGACTGGACCCCGATCCCCCGCTCCGTCCCGTTCCTCTGGACGGGCATGAAGGTGACCCTGCGCATCACCGCGACGGCGATGGTGGTCGGCATCGCCCTCGGCACCGTGCTCGCGGTGATGCGGATGACGAAGAGCCGCCTCCTGAGGTGGATCTCGGTCGCGTACGTGAACGCGTTCCGGTCGATCCCGCTCATCATGGTGCTGCTCTGGTTCTTCCTCATCGTGCCGTCGCTCATCGAGCGGATCTTCAGCGTCTCGCGGTTCTCCGACACGCGCCTCACCTCGGCGCTCGTCGCCTTCTCGCTGTTCCAGGCCGCCTACTACGCGGAGATCATCCGCGCCGGCATCCAGTCGGTCTCCTCCGGCCAGGTCGGCGCGTCCCTCGCCCTCGGCATGACCTTCGGCCAGGCGATGCGGCTCGTGGTCCTGCCCCAGGCGTTCCGCAACATGACGCCGCTCCTGCTCACGCAGACCGTCATCCTCTTCCAGGACACCTCCCTCGTGTACGTGTCGGCGCTCCTCGACTTCTTCGGCGCGTCGTACCTCATCGGGAACCGCGACGGCCGCCTCGTCGAGATGCTGCTCTTCGCCGGCGCCGTCTACTTCGTCGTCAGCTTCGCCCTGTCCACGCTCGTGAAGCGCTGGCAGGACCGGCTCAAGGTGGCCGCATGATCGAGATCCGCAACATCAGCAAGATCTACGGGAACGGCTTCCAGGCCCTGAAGGACTGCTCCACCCACGTCGAGAAGGGCGAGGTGATCGTGGTCTGCGGGCCGTCCGGCTCCGGCAAGTCCACCCTCATCAAGTGCGTGAACGGGCTCGAGACGTTCCAGGGGGGCGAGATCGTGGTGAACGGGATCTCGGTGGGCGATCGGCGCACCGACCTCCCGAAGCTCCGGTCCCACGTCGGGATGGTGTTCCAGCACTTCGAGCTCTTCCCGCACATGACCGTGCTCGACAACCTCACCGTCGCGCAGGTGAAGGTGCTCGGCCGCAGCAAGGACGAGGCGGTGGAGCGGGGCTACAAGCTCCTCGACCGCGTCGGCCTGCGCGCCCACGCCCCGAAGCACCCCGGGCAGCTCTCCGGCGGCCAGCAGCAGCGCGTCGCCATCGCCCGGGCGCTCGCGATGGACCCGATCTGCATGCTCTTCGACGAGCCCACCTCCGCCCTCGACCCCGAGATGATCAACGAGGTGCTGGACGTCATGGTCGAGCTCGCCAAGGAGGGCATGACCATGATGTGCGTGACCCACGAGATGGGCTTCGCGCGCAAGGTCGCCCACCGGGTGGTGTTCATGGACCAGGGGACCATCGTCGAGGACGCGAAGAAGGAGGACTTCTTCGGGAAGCCGCGCTCGGAGCGGGCGCAGGCGTTCCTGTCGAAGATCCTGCAGCACTAGCACCGCGGTCGCGGTCGGGGTCGGGGTCGGGGTCGCGGTCGGGGTCGCGGTCGGGGTCGCGGTCGGCGGTCGGGGTCCGCGGGTCGCGGTCGCGGTCGGGGTAGCGGGGGAGGACCGATGGCTGATCAATCCGCAGCGGGCCTGACGATCCTCGTCACCGGCGCCACCGGCGGCATCGGCCTCGAGACGGCGCGGCTCCTCGCGCGCCAGGGGGCCACCGTCCTCGTCGGCGGCCGGGACGAGGGGAGGGTGCGCGCCGCGGTCGAGACGGTCGGCCGCGAGGGCGGCCGGGCCGAGCCCTTCCTCGCCGACCTCGCCCGGCTCCAGGACGTCCGCGCCGCCGCGGCCCGGCTCCTCGGGGCCCACCCGCGCCTCGACGTCCTCGTGAACAACGCCGGGGTCGCCACCTGGAAGCGGCTCGTGACCGACGAGGGGCGGGAGCGGACCTGGGCGACGAACGTCCTCGCCCCGGCCCTCCTATCCCGGCTCCTCGCGCCGGCGCTCCTCGCCGCGCCGCGGCCGCGAATCGTGAACGTCGTCTCCGAGGCCCACCGGAGCGGGCGCATCGCCTGGGAGGACCCTGAGCTGCGGCGCGGCTACGGGGCGTGGCGGGCGTACGCGCAGTCGAAGCTGGCCCTCGTGCTCCTCACCCGGGAGCAGGCCCGGCGGGAGGCGCGCATCGCCGCCAACGCCGTCCACCCGGGGATGATCGGGACGGCCATCTGGCGGGTGGTGCCGTGGCCGGGGAGCCTCCTCCTCGACTGGCTCCTCCCGCCGGCGGAGAAGGGGGCGGCGCCGGTGGCGCGGCTCGCGGGCGACCCCGCCCTCGACGGCGTCACCGGGCGGTACTTCTTCCGCTGGAAGGAGCGGGAGCCCTCGGCGGACGCTCGGGACGACGCGGCCGCGAAGCGGCTGTGGGAGCTCGTGGAGGCGGAGATGGCTGAGGGGCGCGGGCGGGTCGCCACCGCGGCGGAACCCGGAAACAGCGCGGGCGCCCCGAGGGGCGCCCGCGCGTGCTTCAGGACTGCTTCAGCTGACGGCTAGAACGCGTACCGCAGGCCGAGGCCAGCGCCAAAGGGATTCGCGCCAGCCGTGAACGAGGACTTCGCCGGCGGGCCGGCCGTCGCGAACGTGTAGGTCGCGCCGCGCTCGTTCTCGATCTTCGTCGCGAACGCGTAAACCTGAGCCGCGGAGGTCAGGTAGTACGCGTAGCCGAGCGGCGTAGTTCTGCGCGCCCTTGCCGATGTCGAAGTTGCAGGTCGCGCCGCCGGCGAGGCTGCACTTGCCGTTGTCGGCGTACTCGTACCGGAGCGCGGACCTCGTGGTTCCCCATCCGGTGCTTCAGGTTGACCATGAACGCCTGGCGGTCGTAGGACTTCACGACGGCGGCCGCGAGCCCGGCGTTGTGCTGGTACCCGAGCGTCATGTACTCCCACACCGCGCCGAGGGTGGTCGCGCCGTACTTGTTGGCGTACTCGTAGCCCGCGCCGACCTTGAAGGCCTGGTCGACCGTGTTCTTGGTCGGCGTCGAAGCCGGTGGCGCCGATGACGCCGAGGCCATGCCCAGTCGTCGTGGCGCTCCCACGCGGCGAGGACGGAGATGGGCCCGCGGTCGTAGTTCACGACGGCCGAGTAGAGGTTCCCGGTCTGCGTGCCGTCGACGGTGGCGTTCTCGTTCGGGGTGACCTGCAGCTTGACCTGCGCGCCCTGGAACTTCGGCGAGTGGTAGGCGATGGTGTTCGCCGCGCGGACGGTCGAAGGTGCGGCGGCGTTCGCGCGCCGCGCCGGCTGGGCCAGAAGCGGTGCGAGCCCGCCGTCGACGTGGTCTTGCCGCCCGGGCTGCCCATGATGGCCGGCGGCGTCGTAGATGTCGGTGTTGCCGAACGCGTCGTCGGCCTTCGTGCCGTACCAGGCCGCCTTGTACGGAGAGTCCCAGTTCCCGTAGAAGAGCGTGCCGTACTCGTGCGTGAGGCCGAGGCGGCTGTTCCGGTTGCAGAGGACTGGAGGGCGCGCGCGCCGTGGCGCGGAGCCGTCGACGGTCGCCGCAGGTCTCGCACTGGTAGACGACGCCGAGGCCGAACTGGCCGGTGTCGGCCGTGCCGCGGATGCCGATGTTGGACGAGTCGACCGAGACGCCGACGCGGCCGGTCGACGTTCGCTCCAGCGGCTCCGGTCGGCTTCGAGGCCTCGTAGTACTGCCCGTTGACGTTCAGGGTGCCGTACGATCTGGTACAGCGGCGCAGCCGGAGGCGCCGCCTGCTGGGCGAGGGTCGCCAGCGGCAGGGAGACTGCCAGGACAGCGATGAGCTTCTTCATAGACGTCATGCAGATCCTCCGGAGAGGTGTGGCTTGCGCGGGTGTGTCCGGGTGTGTCGTGACGTTCGCCCGGACGGGTTGGGAGAACTGTGTACCATACGAGCGCTTGCCAGGCGAAATAATCTCGCGTCGGAATGGCAAACTTTGCACCCGCCCGGGGGTGCGGCAGTTCTGCGTTCAGCGAGTGAAACCGGGCGGTTCCGGAATTAGACCGTACCGGTCGGGATCCCGACTGGACCGTCGCCAACGTTTGACGGTCGGCTCGTCACGGGCTGGTCACGGCCAGGGCCGATGACGGTCAGTCCGCCCTGCGTCGTCACATCGCGGTGTCCGGCACCGCCCGGTGTCCGGCACCGGGCGGGTCACCGGCGAAAGCTGTCACATCTCGGTGTCCGGCACCGCCCGGTGGGCACCGCCCGGTGTCCGGCACCGGGCGGGTCACCGGCGAAAGCTGACGACGGTCACGGCGTCCCCGCCCTCGTGGCGGTCCCCGGGTCGGAAGGCCCCGACGTAGGGCGACGCGGAGAGGTGGTCCCGCAGGGCCTGCTTCAGGGCGCCGGTCCCGTGGCCGTGGAGGATGAGGCACTCGGCCTCGCCCTCGGCGTAGCGCTGGTCGAGGAACCGCTCCACCTCGCGCAGGAGCTCCTCCACCCGCATCCCGCGGACGTCGAGCCGCCGCTCGGGGGCCCGCGGCGCGTCGGGGCGGGCCTCCGCCGCGGCGGCGAGCTTCTCCGACCGGCTCTTCCCGAGCGCCGCGTCCTTCGCCTTCCCGCGCAGGGGGAGGAGGTCCGACACCGGCCGACGGATCTTGAGGGGGCCGGCGCGGACGAGGGCGTTCGAGCCGTCGAACTCGACGACCTCGCCCTCCTGGCCGAGCGACACGATCCGGACGCGGACCCCGGGCCGGACCTCGCCGTCCGGCACGACGTCTGATCCCACCTCCGCCTTCGCCGACGCGGTCTTCGCAGCGCCCGCGACGGTCGCGCGCCAGGCGTCGAGCTTCTTCTGGGCCTCGGACGCCGCCTTCACCGACGGCTTCGCCTGGAGCTCCGCGAGCAGCTCCGCGACCTCCGAGCGCGCCGCCTCGAGGTCGTCCACGAGCGCCTCGCCCATCCGCGCCGCGGCCTGCCGCTCGGCGCGGCGGGCCGCCTCCTCCGCGGTCCGGGCGCGCTCCTCGGCAGCCCGGGCTCGGTCCCGCTCCGCCTCGGCGCCACGCCGCTCGACCTCGAGCCGGGCCCGCTCCTCGTCGAGCGCCCGGAGCGCCTGGCCGAGGGCGCCGCCCTGGCCGCCCATCGCCGCCCGCGCCCGCTCGACCACCGCGGGCGGGAGCCCCACCCGCGCGGCGACCTCGATCGCCGACGAGCTGCCCGGGGTCCCGAGGTGGAGCTGGTAGGTGGGCTGGAGCTTCACGGCGTCGAAGCCCACCCGCGCGTTCGCGTAGCGCGGGTCGGTGAGGGCGAGGGCCTTGAGCTCGTCGAGGTGGGTCGTGACGAGCACCGCCGCCCCCCGCTCGACGAGCGCCTCGAGGATCGCGGCGGCGAGGGCCGCGCCCTCCCGCGGATCGGTGTCCGCCGCGATCTCGTCGACGAGGACGAGCGAGCCGGGGATGGCGCCGGCGAGCATCTCGCGCACCGCGGCGAGGTGGGCGGTGAAGGTCGAGAGGTCCTTCGCGAGGTCGCCGCGCTCGTCCACCGCCGCCTGGACCTCGAGGTAGAACGGGAGGCGCGACCCATCCGCCGCCGCCACCGGCAGCCCGGCCCGGAGCATGAGCGCGGAGAGGCCGACCGCGGTGATGGCGACGGTCTTCCCGCCGCCGTTCGGCCCCGACACGATGAGGGCGCGCTGCGGGGGAGCGAGCCGGACGTGGCTCGCGACGACCTTCTTCCCCTGGAGGACGAGGATGGGGTGACGGAGCGAGAGGAGCTCGAACCCG
Organism: uncultured delta proteobacterium; assembly: GCA_963739565.1. Taxonomy (GTDB): domain Bacteria; phylum Myxococcota; class Myxococcia; order Myxococcales; family Anaeromyxobacteraceae; genus Anaeromyxobacter. The sequence goes on from CAVUBF010000008.1 coordinate 195,739, forward strand.
TCCTGCGCGGGCGCGACCTCCGGGGCGTGGGCGTCGAGGTCGGAGGCGAGGCCGGGCGGAGGCCTCGAGGACGTCGAGGGCGGCGAGCGCCGCGAGATCGGCCCCGAGGCGAGGGCCGGCGGCGCCGAGGGCCTCCGAGAGCTCGCGGAGGATCCGCTGCTCCTCCTCCAGCGCCATCGCGGTCGCGATGGAGAGCTCGTTCCCGAGCTCGACCATCCCCTCCGGCTCGACGAAGAGGGTCTGGCCGGACTGCGAGGCGTTGTGGACGATGCCCGGCACCGCCGACCGCGCCGAGGCGAGGACCGGGAGGACGTACCGCTCGTTCCGGATGGTGAAGTACCGGTCCCGGAGGTGGCGCTCCATGTCGGTGTCGGCGAGGTAGGTCTCGACCTGCGTCTTGAGGGCGCGGTGGAGCCCGCGGGCCCGCTCGCGCGCCTGGGCGAGCTCGGGGCTCGCGCGCTCGGAGATGGTGCCGGACGGCTCGATGGCGCGCTCGATCCGGTCGGCGAGGGAGGGGCGCTCGGAGAGCGGCTCCGCCACCGCCCAGAGCCGCGGCACCTCGGCCGCGCGGGCGACGAGGGCGGCGCGGGTGCGGGCGGCGGCGCGCTCCACGGCCGCGCACTCGCGGAGCGCGAGGGGCTCGAGCACCCCGCCCCGGGCGGCGCGGTCGAGGAGCGGCTCCACCTCGCCGAGCCCCCCGAGGGGGAGCGAGACGGCCGCCTCGGAGAGGGTCCGGGCCTCGCCGACCCGCCGCAGCGCCTCGCGGGCGTCGGCCGGGGTGGGCTGGAAGGGGAGGGCGAGCGCCCGGCGCCGCCCCGCCGGTGTCCGGCACCGGTCGGAGAGGGCGCCGAGGACGAGGGGCCAGCCGAGCTCGGTCTGGGTACGGTCCGCCGCCATGGGCGGCACGATGTACCCGTTCCCGGGCCGCGGCGCCACCGCCGACCTCCCCCCCGGAGGTGGGAATCGCCGGGTCCCTCTCCGGTTATCATCGGAAACCCGTGCGACCCCTCCTCCCCCTCGCCGCCGCCGCGCTCCTGCTCGCGTGCGGCCACGTTCGGCCGGGTCCGACCTCGGCCGCGACTGCGACCGCGACCGCGACCCCGACCCCGGCGCCGACGTCGACCGCCGACGCGCCGACCCCGACCCCGACCGCACCGCCGCCGAACCCGAACGCGATCCAGGCGAAGGCCCGGGCCGACGTGCTCGTCTCCCGCGCCCGCGTCCTCCGGGAGGCGGGCGACGTCGCCGGTGCCATGGCCCGCCTCGAGGCGGCGCTCCAGGTGGCGTCCGGGTCCGAAGGGGCCCGGCTCGAGCTCGCGGACCTCCTCGTCGCGGACGGCCGCGACCTCGATCGTGCCGAGGCGCTCCTCGCGCCGGTGCGCGACGCGGGCGACGGACGGCTGTGCCTCGTGCTCGGCCGGCTCGCCGAGGCGCGCGGTGACGACGCGGGCGCGGTCGCCGCGTACGGCGAGGCGCTCGCGGTCGCCGACGATCCGGACGTGCGACTCCGGCGCGCCCTCGCCCTCGAGCGGCTCGGGCGCCCCGGCGAGGCCGTCGCCGAGCTCGAGCGGCTCCGCGCCGATCGCCCCACCGATCCCGTCGCCCGGGGACGGCTCGCGGAACTCTACGAGGCGGCCGGCCGGCTCCACGAGGCGGAGGCCGAACTGCGGTGGCTCGCGGAGCTACAGCCGGAGCGGGCCACTGGCTGGGACCGCCTCGCGCGGTTCTACGAACGAACGGGGCGCCAGCGCGAGGCGCGCGAGGCGGCCGGGCGGGCGCGCGCCACCGCCGGGGTCCGCCCCGAGCGGGCGCTCCGGCCGCTGCTCCCGTCGAAGAGCTGAGCCGGCGCGCTGAGCCGGGCGCGCGGCCTGGGTCCGGACTCCTGCCGGGTCGGTCAGTCCGCGCCCGTGGCCCGATTCGGGCGCCGGCTCGTCGTCGCGAGGCGCGAGCCGGTAGACGAGCCACGCCACCACGAACGACCGGGGGATGCCGCTGAAGAGGCTCCCGGCGACGACGCCCGGCGGGGGCGAGAGGTAGACGACCGTCATGAGCCCCCCCGAGAAGATCCACAGGCCCGAGAGGGACAGCCCGAGCTTCACCGTCCGGGAGCGGAACTGCTCGAGGGCCGTCGCGAAGAGCCCTGCGATGGCGCCGTTCACCCCGGCGGAGATGACGGACACGGCAATGAGGATGGCCGTGCGGTCGAGATTCAGGAGATCGCGGAAGGTCTCGTTCGCGTAGTCGAGGAGCAGGTAGGGAGGCGTGGTCCAGGCGAGCCGGCTCGTCACCCCGTCGAGGACGAGGTGGACGAAGCCCGCGAGGGCCGTGGCGACGAAGACCCGGTTCCGCGTGTCGTTCACGCGTTCCGACGTGTAGCAGGAGTCGGGGCGGCGCCGCCACCGCGACCGCGGCGACACGTCTTGGTCGCGTGCCGGCGAGCGCCGAGGTGCCCAGATTCCGACCCGGAGGTCGGAACCCCGTGCCGCATCCTGGTCCACCCGCCGCCCGAGGCCACCTGAGGCTGGCCGGTCCACCCCTCGAGCGGCGCCGCGTCACCGAGAGCCGTGCTGCGCTCCTCGCCCGCGCCGCCGCGGCGGCGATCGTCCTCGCCACCCTCACCGTCCTCGCGTGGACGCTCGCTGCCGTCGCGATGCTGCCGCTCGTGTGGCGCCGCGCGCCGGTCGGCGTCCGGCTGCGCCCGCTGCATCCGCGCGAGGCGCGCGTCATCCCCTTCGAGCGGCCGCGCGGGCGCGAAGCGCTGCACGCGCTGACCGCCCACCGCCGCGCGGTCCCGCCGTGCGCATCGGCGTCGTCACCGAGGACTACTTCCCGAGCTGGGGGAGCGTCGCCGAGCAGGTGCACGGCTTCGCCCGCGAGGCGCGCCGGCTCGGACACGTCGTCAAGATCATCACCGGGGGCGGCGGCCCGCCGCGGACGGACGAGGACCGGGCCGAGGACGTCATCCGGATCGGCGCCGCGCGGACCATCGTGCGGCGCGGCACCGTCGGGCGGGTGACCCCCGGCGCCGCCGCGGCGCTCCGCGAGGTGCTCGTCCGCGAGCGGTTCGACGTGCTGCACGTCCACGCGCCGCTCACGCCGGTGCTCCCGGTGCTCGCGCTGCACCACGCGACGGTGCCGGTGGTCGGGACGTTCCACGCCCACAGCCGCCCCGGGCTCCTGTTCCGGGTCGCGCCCCGGACCCTGCAGCGGTACCTCGACCGGCTCGACGCGACGGTCGCGGCGTCGAGGGCGTGCCTCGCCCCGCTCGGCGGCCGGCAGCCGTCGGACGTCCGGATCATCCCCGGGGGGATCGACGTGGAGCGCTTCTCCCGCGGCCGGCGCCTGCGCCGGTACGAGGACGGGAAGCTGAACGTGCTGTTCGCGGGCCGGATCGAGCGGCGCAACGGGCTCGACGTGCTCCTGGCCGGATTCCACCGCGCGTGGAAGCAGATCGACGTCCGGCTCGTCGTGCTCGGCGACGGGCCGCGGCTCGCCCGGTGCCGGGCGCGCCTCCCCTCCGACCTCGAAGAGGACGTGGTGTTCGCGGGGCGCGCGGGGGACGACCGGCCGGACTGGTTCGCCGCCGCCGACGTCTTCTGCGCGCCGGCTCAGGAGCCGAGCGAGGGGCAGACGCTCCTCGAGGCGATGGCGGCGGGGAAGCCGGTGCTCGCCTCGGACATCGAGGGCTACCGCGACGTGCTCACCCACGGGCGCGAGGGGGAGCTCCTCTCGCCGGACGACGCCGGCGCCTGGGCGCGGGCGCTCGTGCGGATCTCTCGCGAGCCGGTCCGCGCCGCGGCGTACGGTGAGCGCGGGCGCCTCACGGCGCAGCGCCACGCCTGGCCCTCGGTCGCGCGCGAGGTGCTCGGGCTGTATCGGTCGATCGGGGTGAGGGGATAGCGTCGACTCCTCCTGGACCTGGCCCTGGTCCTGGTCCTCGACCGCCTACAGTCGACTCGACGTCGACTCGAGTCGAGGTCGAGGTCGAGGTCCGAGTCCAAGTCCAAGTCCAAGTCCAGGTCCAGGTCCAAGTCCAGGTCCAGGTCCAGGCCGCCGGTCCAAGTCCAAGTCGGCGGCGCCTCCCCAGGACTTCGGCTATCCTCCGCCGCCCATGTCCGGCCTGTGGAAGCGGCTCCGTGCGCTCGCCGTCCCGCCCGAGGAGCGACCCGGGCGGCGGCGCCTGCTGCGTGTCGCCGGGCTCACCGTGGTGGCGGCCTTCGCCTTCGTCGCCGCGACGCAGGTGGACCTCCGCCGGGTGGGCGCGTCCGTCGCGTCGGCGCACCCCGGCCACCTCGCCCTCGCCGCCGCAGCCTGCGTCGCGAACCTGTGGTTCCACGCGGCGCGGTGGGCCGCGGTGGTGCGCCCGCCGGCGGGCCGCGTCCGGCTGAGGGCGGTCTTCGACGCCATGGTGGCGGGCTTCGCCGTCGGGATCGCCGTCCCCGCCCGCGCCGGCGACCTCGTGCGCGCGCACCTCCTCGCGCGGGGGGCGGGGCTCTCGACTGCGTCCGTGGTCGGCGCGGCCGCCGTGGACTACGTGCTCGGGACGGCGGCTCTCGTGCCGCTCATCGTCCTGACCGGCGTCGCGACGCCGCTCCCGGACTGGGCCCGGCACGCGCTCCTCGTCACGTCCATCGGGGCGGCGGCGGGCATCGCCCTCGTCTTCCTCTTCCGCCCGCCCGCGGAGGACGCCGGCCCCGAGGTCGCCGTCGACGCCGCGGCGGACGGGTCCGCGCCGGAGCCCGGAATCGTCGCGCGGCTGCGGAGCGGCCTCGCCGCGGCCCACGAGCCGCTCGCCCTCGCCCGCGCCTTCGGGTGGGGGCTCGCCGGGTGGGGCGCCGAGCTCGCCATCGCCTGGGCCACCCTCGCGGCGGTGGGGGTCGAGCCGACGGTGGCCCTCGCGTCGCTCGTCGTCGTCGCGACCGCCGCGGCGAACGCCATCGCGGTCTCGCCCGGGAACGCCGGCCCCTTCGAGCTCGCGGCGATGCTCCCGCTCGCTGGCCTCGGCGTCGCGGCCGAGCCCGCCCTCGCCTTCGCGCTCCTCCTGCACGTCGTGCACCTCGCGCCCGCCGCCGCGCTGGGGGGGCTCGTCCTCCTGCGCGAGGCCCGCGACGCGCGTTGACGCCGCGCCCCCGGACGCGCGCGCCGCGCTTCGCGCCGGCCTGGAACCGCGGTACAACGGGAACCCCCCGCCCGGAGGTCCGATGAGGCTCCCCCTGACGCTCGCCGCCGCGCTCTTCGCCCTCGTGGGCGCGGCGTGCGCCCCCACCGCCCGCGCTCCGCGGGAGGTGACGCGGCCGCGACAGGACCTCGTGCCGCTGTCGCGGGCGATGGTCGCGATCGAGGAGCTCGCGGTCCGCGGCGGGGACGAGATCCTGGTCGAGCGGCAGCAGCGGGCGGTCGCGGCGGAGCAGAACGCCGGGGATCCCGTGGCGCGCTTCCTCGCGGTCTGGGCGCAGCCGCGGGGCGAGGATCGCTGGGGCGGGTTCAAGCAGCTCACCCGCGACTTCCCCGACTCCGCCCTGGGCTTCGTCGGGATGGCGAGCACCTACGTCGAGTGGCGCACGCTCGACCAGGCGGACAAGGCGATCGTGCTCGCCCTCGAGGCCGAGCCGGATGAGTGGATCGCGGTGCTCTACCGCGCGGTCACCGCGGAGAAGCGCGAGAAGTGGGAGTTCGCGGCCATCGACTACCGGACCGTCCTCTCCGCGGATCCGGCGAACCCGGAGGCGCACCTCGGCCTCGCCCGGATCGCGCGGCAGCAGGGCGACGTCGCGCGGGCGAAGGAGGAGGCCCGGACGGCCCTCTCCGCCGCGCCGGCCCACCTCGGCGCGCTCGGGCTGCTCGCCGACCTCGCGGTCGAGGCGGGGGCGACCGACGAGGCGGCCGGGATCTGCGCCCAGATCGTCGGGACGAACCCGCGGGACCGCAAGGCGCGGCTGCGCCTCGCGAAGCTCTACCGCGCGGCGGGGAAGCCCGAGCTCGCCCGCGACCAGCTGCGCGCCGCGATGGATCAGAAGGAGGACGCGGAGGTCCTCGTGCTCCTCGCGGACGCCGCGCGGGCGGCGAACGACCTGCGGACCGAGATCGAGGCGGTGGAGCGGCTCTCGGCGCTCGACCCCTCCGCGGCGGAGTGGCGGCGCATCGGCGAGATGCGGCTCTCGAACGGCGACTGGGACGGCGCGGAGAAGGCGCTGCGCAAGGCCCTCGCCCGCGATCCGCGCGACGCGGCGGCGAACGCCGCGATGGCGAAGATCCACGTCCACCGCGGCGAGGTCCAGGAGGCGATCGAGGCCCTGCGCATCGCGGGCGACGCCGGGAAGGCGGAGCTCGTGGTCCTCGAGCGGCGGCTCAACCTCGACCGGCTCTCCCGGCCGGACGTGGGCCAGCTGCAGCGCGCCGTGCAGGGGCTCGTGGACCGGACCTACCGGACCCGTCTCGTCGAGGTGCCGTCGCTCTCCGGCGACCTCAAGCTGCGCGTGACCGTGAACCCTGCCGGCGAGGCGACGCTCGTCGAGCTCCTCGAGGACACCATCCACGACGCCGACGTCCGGGCCTGCGCCTACTGGAACCTCCGAGATGCCTCGTACCCGACGGCCAAGCCGGGCCGCTTCACGTTCGGCTTCTCGTTCACGAAGCGCTAGCCGCGGGGTCGTCCCCGGGCTCGAGGTCCTGGCGGCGCGCCGCTTCCGGCCGCTGGCCGGGTCGGCGGTCGGCCTCGTCTGCAACCCGACGGCGGTGACGCGGACGCTCGTCCACGCCGCGGACGTGCTCCACGCCACGCCGCGGGTCCGCCTCGCCGCGCTCTTCGGCCCCGAGCACGGCGTCCGCGGCGACGCGCAGTACATGGCGGCGGTCGGGGGCGAGGCCGACCGGCGGACCGGGCTCCCCGCCCACTCGCTGTACGGGGAGACCCGCGAGTCGCTGTCGCCGCGCCCGGAGCAGCTCGAGGGGCTCGACGTCCTCGTCTTCGACGTCCAGGACGTGGGGTCGCGCTACTACACGTACCAGGCGACGATGCTGCTCTGCATGGAGGCGGCGGCGGAGGCGGGGATCGGGTTCGTGGTGCTCGACCGGCCGAACCCCATCGGCGGCGTCCTCGTGGAGGGCCCGCGGCTGCGGCCTGGGTTCGAGAGCTTCTGCGGGCTGCACGACCTCGCCGTCCGGCACGGGATGACGGTGGGGGAGCTCGCGCTGCTGTTCCGGGAGGAGCGGGGGATCGAGGTCGAGCTCGACGTCATCCCCTGCGAAGGCTGGCGCCGGACAGCGTCCTTCCGCGAGGCCGGGCTGCCGTGGGTGTTCCCGTCCCCGAACATGCCGACGCCGGAAACCGCCTTGGTTTACCCGGGGATGTGCCTCCTCGAGGGGACGAACCTGTCGGAGGGGCGCGGCACGACCCGGCCATTCGAGCTGATGGGCGCGCCGTGGCTGGACGGCCAGCGGCTCGCGGACGAACTCGCCCGGGAGCGGCTCCCCGGCGTCCGGTACCGGCCTGTCTCGTTCGTGCCGACCTGGGACAAGCACGCGGGGGTGCGCTGCCACGGGGTCGAGCTGCACGTTCACGACCCCGCGCGGTTCAGGCCCTTCCGGACCGGCCTCGCGGTCGTGCTCCACGCCCGCCGTCAGGTGCCGGACAGCTTCGCGTGGCGCACCGAGCCGTACGAGTTCGTGGCGAACGTCCCCGCGTTCGATCTCCTGTGTGGTTCTGACCGGGAGCGAAGGGCGATAGAGGGCGGGGCGACCCTGGCGGAGCTCGCGCGCCCGATGGGCCCGGAGGAGCGCGTCTTCGCGCGGCGTCGCGCGCCTTACCTCCTATACGAAGGGTGAGGTACGCTCCCCCGGACCTGCGGTGCACCGTGCGGATCGGCCTCGCCAGCGACACCTTCGGAAACCTTGTGGCGCTCGAGCGCGCCCTCGGGCTTTTCCAGCGCGCGCAGGTGGACCGGATCTTCTTCCTCGGCGGGCGGGTCGCGGACGTGGACGCGGTGCTCGCCCGCCGCGCCGGCGGCTCGCGCCAGGCCCCGGTGCCGGACACCGATGCAGAGTTCCTGGCAGCGGTGCGCGGGGCACTCGAGCGCCAGCTCGCGGCGAAGAAGGACCCCCTCGACGGGCGGATCGTGCGGGTGGCGAGCCGGGCCTGTCCCGAGTACGACAGCGGCAAGGTGCCGAAGAAGCAGGTGGATCTCGTCGACGGGCGGCTCGCCTGCCTCGTCCACGACACTGCGGATCTCGAGCGCGAGGACATCGCGAACGCCGCGCTCATCTTCCACGGGAACGTTGCGGCGCCGGCAATCGTGCAGATCGGGCCGCGCTGCTTCGTCACACCGGGGCACCTCCGCGCGCCCGCGCCGGACGGGCGGCCGGCCACCTTCGCGCTCGTCGAGGTGACCCCGGGGGACCTCGTGCTGACCGTGTTCTCCGACGAGGCGGCCGAGCTACGGCAGGAGCGGGTCTCGCTGTCCGTCACCGGGAAGATGTCGGTGCGGTGATGGGGACCGGGCCCGGAGCGGGGAGCCGCAAGCGGATCGCGATCCTGGGGGGATCGTTCAACCCGCCGCACGTCGCGCACCTCATGGTGGCGTACTGGGCGCTCGCGACGCAGGACGTACGGGAGGTGTGGCTGCTGCCGTCCTATCGACACCCGTTCGGGAAGGAGCTCGCGCCATTCGACGACCGGGTGCGGATGTGCGAGCTCGCGGCGCGCGGCGTGCGCGGGGTCGCGGTCTGCACGGCGGAGCGGGAGCTGGCGGACGACCCGCAGGTCGGGAAGACCGCGCGGACACTCGAGCACCTCGTCGCGAAGCACCCGGACCTCGACTTCTCGCTCGTGGTCGGCGCCGACATCGTGCCGGACACTCCGAAATGGTTCCGGTGGGACCGCGTGGTCGAGCTCGCGCGCGTCGTGGTCGTCGGTCGCGAGGGCTTCCCGCCGGTGCCGGACAGCCCGACGTTCCCTGCGATCTCGTCGACCGAGATCCGGGCGCGGATCGCGCGAGGAGAGGGCGTATCCGGGCTCGTACCGCGGAAGGTGCGCGAGTACGTGGAGGAGAAGGGGCTCTACAGATAGGCGCGGCCCCCCGCCGAGTCATGGGGGGGCCGTGGCCCGGGAGCGCGCGGGTCGCGGTTCCTGCGGCTCTTCCAATGGAACAAGCAAGCCCGCCGCGGCAGTCGAGCGCTTCAGCGTTCCGACTGCGCTCACGTGGCGCCGGTTCGCGATCGCGCGCGACGCCGTAATCCGGCCGCGTCCAGCCTCGCCTCGACCCAGGTCGCGTCGCCGATGAACGCGACGACGACCAGCTCCGGTCGGCGCTCGTGGCATGCGGCCACGAGCGGCGCGGCAAAGAGGCTTTGGTAAGCCTTCCTGCGCTCCGGCCCGGTCCGGCCGAGAGCGAGGTACTCCGGGGCGGGATCGATGAGGTCGTTCCGCTCGCCGAAAGCGTAGTGGCGGTACGACGACCAGCGCCAGTCCTTGGGGCTCTCCACGAGCCCCGCGCGGACGGGGTTCAGGTCGCCATACCTCATGACGGTGAGCTGGTGTCCGCCGCTCGTCTGGATCCGAGGGGAGCAGAGTCGCTCCATGACGACCTGTCCGCGGCGGTCGTGGCAACGGTTGAACCACCACGCGAACGCGTGGTTCACGACCTTCCAGAAGTTGCTGAAGTCGCGCTGGCCCCTCGTCGCCGTGCAGACGACGTGAGGGTGCGTTCCCATCAGGCAGTAGGAGTGGATGAGGATTCCGTGGCGCTTCTTGTACTTGGCGATGAGCTCGAGGAGCTTCTCGCGGGCGCCGTCCGCCTCGAGGACGCGCTCGTGGTCGTGAGCGCGCCAGGTGCAGTGGTTCACCGACTCGGCGTCGACGAGCAGCGCGCGCGGGATTCGGGCCATGGACGGGGCGATCGCAAGCGCCAGGCCGCTTCCTTCTCGAGGAGCGTCGAGCACTTCGCGTCGGAGGGCGGTCCGCGTGGCGGACTCCTTGCGCTGATCGTCCGCCGATCGTCCTGCCGCGGGTGTCCGGCACTGCCACGGGCCGGGTGTCCGGTACCGGGCCGACGGGCCGCGGGTATCCGGTGTCCGGCACTGTCCGGTGTCCGGCGCCGGGCCGCGGCACCACTGTCCGGTGTCCGGCGCCGGGCCGCGGCACCACTGTCCGGTGTCCGGCACTGTCCGGTGTCCGGCACCGGGCCGTGTCCGGCACCGGGCCGCGGGCACCAGGCCGCATCCACGGAGCCTGCTCGTCCGGAAACGGATCCCTCGAGATCGGGACGCTGCCGACCGTGAGGCTGCGCGGCCACACGTTCAGCTTCGAGTTCGGCAACACGCACACGGAGAGCGGCGTCAGGCTGGACACGTTCCGGTGGCTGCTGCGGAACTTCCGTGGGAGATGAATCGCTGAATCGCCCGCTCTGAGCCGGCCCGCTCCGCCTAGGGCGTCCGGCTATCTCGGGCTCGCCTTCGCAACCTTCCGGGCCTTCCAGGCCTCGATCGCCGCTCGGATCCTCGGTGCGGCCTCGCGCGCCGCGGCGATGCCCGCGTCCATCGCGTCCTTGCGGCGTGCGAAGTCGAGCATGCCGATCCCGCCCACCTTCGGCTGGACGAGCACGTCCGCGCCCGCGCGACGGTGCGCGACGTTCACAGCGAACATGATGTTCGTGGATTGGAGCAGCACGTCGACGAGGTTCTTGATGTTGACGTTCCCGACGTCCTCGCTGATGTCCACCGCGATGACGATGTCGGCGCCCTTCTCGCGCGCCACGTCGATCGGGATGTTGTCCACGACGCCGCCGTCCACCAGGAGCTTCCCGTCAAAGGTCACCGGCTCGAACACGCCGGGGATCGCGGACGAGGCGCGAACGGCCCGTCCCACCGGGCCGTGGTCGAGGACGACGCGCGTCCCCCAGTTCAGGTCGGTCGCGACGGCGGCGAAGGGGAGGGGGAGCTCCTCGATCGTCTGCTGCTTCACCTTCCCCTTCACGAACGCCTCGAGCTTCTCACCCCTCGCGAGCCCCATCCCGAGCACCGCGTTCCAGACGCCGAAGTCGAAGAGGTCCTCCTGCTTCAGCTGGAAGGCGGCCCACTCGAGCTCGAAGGCGTTCCGGTCGCTCGCGTAGAGGGCGCCGATGAGGCTCCCGACGCTCGTGCCGACGACGAGGCTCACCGGGATGTGTTCCTGCTCCAGGACCCGGATGACGCCGACATGGGCGAACCCGCGCGCGGCGCCGCCGGCGAGCACGAGCGCGATCTTCGGCTCAGGGGCCGGGGGCGGGGCCACCGGCGGGGGCGCCGCCGGGCCCGCGGGCGCGGTGGTGCGGCAGCCCGCGAGGACGGCGGAGAGGAGGACGGCGGTGGCAAGGGCGCGGCGCATGGGCAGGGCTCCCGGTAGGGTCGCGGAGTGTAACCGCCGGGGGCGCTTCCGGTCGCCCTGCCCCGACCCGGAGCACCCGGAGTGCCGGACACCGGATCGGAGTGCCGGACACCCGAGATCGCGGAAAGATCGCGGAGTGCCGGACACCTGAGATCAGTCGAAAAATTGACCGGTTACCCTCGATATCGCATCGTCGCCGCAACATGCCCCAGGTCATCGAGTCGATGGAGCTCGCGCAGGTCCTCGCCGAGGCGGCGGACATCGCGACCACCGTCAACCAGAAGCTGACGAGCGCCCATCAGCTCCTCGCGCTGTTCACCGTCCCGAACCGCGCCGAGATCCTCCTCCGCGAGCGCGGCGTCGACGAGGACAGGGTGCTCGCGGCGATGACCGAGAAGCCGAAAGAGCCCGACGCGGTCGGCCGCGATCTGCGGGATCGCGCCCGCGACATCGCGGAGTCGACCGGCGCCCGGGAGGTCGACTGCCTCCACCTGCTCATCGCCATGAGCCGCGTGCGCGCGAGCCTCGCGCACCAGCTCCTCGCCGCCTGCGGCCTCCAGCTGCCGACGCTCCGGAACGTCGCGCTCTCCTACTTCACTGCGCGCATGCCGCGCCGCCTGAAGGAGCTCCAGCCCGTCCAAGTCACGAACGCCCAGCGGGAGGCCCCCGCGATGCGCCGCGTGGGCGCGCAGACCGGGCCGCCCGGCTCGGTCGAGGACGCTGCCGCCGCCGCCGAGTCGCTCCGCGCGCTCGACGACCAGCTCGAGAAGGCGATGGAGCAGCTCGAGGCCGCCGCCGGGCTCGACGGCGAGGCGCTCGACGACGACGCTCCGAACTCGGCGGCGACGGGGACGCCGGGCTCGACGACGCGGCCCGCTGCGGTCCCCCCGGCCGCGCAGGCCCGGGCCCCGGCCGCGGCCGCCGCCGCGCGCACCCCGCGGACGCTCCGCTCCCCCCACGCCCTCGATCCCACGGAGTTCCCCTGGCTGTCGCAGCTTGGACGGAACCTCACCGAGCTCGCCGCGGCCGGGAAGCTCGACCCGCTCGTCGGCCGCGAGCGCGAGGTCGAGGAGGCGATCGACGTCCTCGGCAAGCGCCGCACGAACAACCCGCTCCTCATCGGTGAGCCCGGCGTCGGCAAGACCGCCATCGTCGAGGGGATCGCGCAGAGGCTCCTCGACGGCGCGGGCCGGGGCGAGGCTGGTGCCCGCGGCGAGGCCACGCCCCGGTCCGGGCCCGCTCTCGCGGGCCGCGTGCTCGTCGAGATCGACATGGCCGGCGTCGTGGCGGGAACGCAGCTCCGCGGCGCCTTCTCCGAGAAGCTCCTCGGCATCAAGGACGAGGTCCGCAAGGCCGGCGGGCGGGTCGTCGTCTTCATCGACGAGATCCACACCATCATGGGCGCGGGCTCGACCGGCGACGGCCCCCAGGACGCGGCCAACGAGCTCAAGGCCGCCCTCGGCCGGGGCGAGTTCCCGTGCATCGGCGCGACGACCCACGACGAGTACCGCCAGCACATCGAGAAGGACCCCGCCCTGGAGCGGCGGTTCACCCCGGTCCTCGTCCGAGAGCCCTCGGTGCCGGACACCGTGACGATCCTGGGGGGGCTCGCGCCACGCTACGAAAAGCACCACCAGATCCGGTACTTGCCCGCCGCGCTCGAGGCGGCGGCCTCGCTCTCGGCCCGGTACGTCACCGACCGGTTCCTGCCGGACAAGGCGGTCGCGGTCCTCGACCTGGCCGGTTCGCGGGCGCACCGCGCCGGGCTCGCCGAGGTGGGCGAGGCAGGAGATCGCCCGGGTCGTCGCGAAGATGGCGGGCATCCCCGAGTCGCGCCTCCTCGCCTCCGACCGGGAGCGGATCCTCGGCCTCGAGCAGGCGCTCGGGGCCCGCGTCGTCGGCCACGCCGACGCGGTGGCCCGCGTCGCCCGCGTGCTGAAGCGCAACTTCGCCGGCTTCGCGTCGCGCCGCCCGATGGGCTCCTTCCTCTTCCTCGGTCCGACCGGCGTCGGGAAGACCGAGCTCGCCCGCGCCCTCGCCGACGCGCTCTACGGCTCCCGCGACGCCCTCGTGCAGCTCGACATGAGCGAGTGCGCCGAGCAGACCGGCGTCGCGCGCCTGGTCGGCGCCGCGCCCGGGTACGTCGGATACGGCGAGGGCGGGCAGCTCACCGACCCCGTCCGCAGGCGCCCCGCGTCGGTGGTGGTGCTCGACGAGATCGAGAAGGCCCACCGCGACGTCCAGATGCTCCTGCTCCAGGTACTCGAAGAGGGGCGCCTCACCGACGGCCGCGGCCGGCAGGTGGACTTCTCGAACACGGTCGTCGTCCTCACCTCGAACCTCGGCGCGGCCGAGGGGACGCGTGGCTCCTCCGGCGCGATGGGGTTCGGCGCCCAGGAGCGGGCGGCGCCGCGCGGCGAGCGCGTGATCGAGGCGGCGCGGGGTGCGGTCCCGCCGGAGCTCTGGAACCGGCTCGACGAGCGCGTCGTCTTCGCCCCGCTCGCCCGCGAGGACATCGCGCGGGTCGCGCGCCTCCTCCTCGCCGACTCGTCGCGGCGCCTCGAGGCCGAGCGGCGCATCCGGTTCACCGCGAGCGACGCCGCCGTCGCCCACCTTCTCGACCACGGCGGGTGGGATCCCGCGCTCGGCGCCCGCCCGATGCGTGCCGCGGTCCAGCGGCTCGTCGAGGCGCCGCTCGCGGAGCGCATCCTGTCGGGCGAGCTCGGCGCTGGCGAAGCGGTGATCGTGGACCTCGAGGGCGACACCCTCGCGTTCCGGCGCGTCGCGCGCTGATTGTCCGGCACCATCGGCGGTCCGGCACCATCCACTCTCTGTCCGGCACCGCTGTCCGGTCCGCTGTCGCGGTCCGGCACCATCCACTGGCACCATCCACTGGCACCATCCACTGTCCGGCACCGCTGTCCGGCACCGCTGTCCGGCACCTCGCTGTCCGGCACCGCTGTCCGGCACCGCTGCTGTCCGGTCCGGCACCGCTGTCCGGCACCGCTGTCCGGCACCGTCGGCTGTCGGCTGTCCGGCACCGTCGGGGTCGGCTCTGTCCGGCACCGTCGGGAGTCGGGGCACCGTTGGGAGACCTGAGATGATTGCGTCGAATCGCAGCGCTCCTCCTCTCAGTCATCGCCGCGGCGGCGCCCGGCCAATCCGCACGGACCGTGAATGCCGCGCATCGTTCGCGCGCTGCGCTTGCGCTCGAGGCGCGACCCGCGCGCGGACGCACATGCGTCTCCGTGCCGAGCCGTAGGCACCACTCGCACAGCGTCGCATCACCGCGATCGTGGGACCCACGCTGAGTTGAAACGGGGTCGCCCCGGCCTCAGGATGAACTGTACCCGACACCCAGGAGCACGGCCGTGAAGTGTCCGAACACGCAGGGCTGTCCACTGTTCCCGCTGTTCCGCATGAAGTCGTCACTCGGGGTGTGGCAGACCCACTACTGCGAGAACGCGTACGACACCTGCGCCCGCTACAAGATGGCGCAGACCGGGGTTCGCGTTCCGCCGAACCTGCTGCCGAACGGCAAGCAGCTGAACCTCGCCGGCCTGACCCCGGCCGCGAGCTAGCCATGGCGTTCTGGCCCTTCTGGATCGTCGCGCCGGCGCTGGCGTCGCTCACCGTCGGTTACTGGATCGCGCTGCGCCGTCCGCTCGGCGTCGCCGGAGTCCTCGCGCGCTTCTCGCGGATCCACGAGGAGGCCGAGTTCGACCGCGGCGCCGCCGTCCTCCAGGCGGAACAGGCCGCCCTCGAGGCGGCGATGGCGGAGATGACCGCCGAGGCGTTCGGCCCGATCGCGGCGACCGGCACCGACGGTCCAGCCCTCGCGGCCGCGCCCTCGTCGACCGAGTGGCCCGCCGCTGCCCCCGGACCAGCCGCGGTTCGCGCCGAGGGGCGCGTCTGCGCGCCCACCCCGAGCCTCGCCCTGCACGCGACCTTCCTCGTCTCCCTCGCCGCGGGCGGGCTCCTCGCTTCCCTCGTGCGCGGCAGCTTCGGCTCCGGGATGGGGACCGCCTTCGCCGCGCACCTCGGTGCCGGCCCGGGCTCCCTCGTCGCGCTCGCCGCGGGCGGCGTGCTCGTCGGCTTCGGCACGTCGCTCTGCGGCGGCTGCTCCGCCGGCCACGGGCTCACCGGCTGCGGCCGCCTCATGCCCGGCAGCCTCGTCGCGACGATGGTCTTCTTCGCTGCGGCGGTCGCCGCCTCGCTCGTCATCGGGAGGCTCGCATGAGGCCGTACCTCTCCATCTCCGTCCTCGGCCTCACCCTCGGCGTCGTCATCTCCGCCGCCGGCCTGTCGGACTGGGGCGAGGTCCACCGCATGTTCTCGCTCGGCATCGGCCAGGGCGGGTTCACCCTCGACAACCTCCGTCTCGTCCTCGCGGTCGGCGGCGCGCTCGTCCTCTCGATCGTCGGCTTCCAGGTCCTCGCCCGCCACGACGAGCTGCCGGCGAAGCCGGTCCGCGCGGGCACCGTCCCGGGTGCGATCCTCTTCGGCGCGGGCTGGGCCCTCATCGGCGCCTGCCCCGGCGCCGCCCTCGTGCAGCTCGGGGAGGGGAAGCTCGCCGCGGTGGTCTCCCTCGCCGGCATGCTCGCCGGGGCGTGGCTCCACGACGCGCTCCGCAAGCGGCTCGGCTGGGCCCGCCACTCCTGCATCGATTAGCGCGTCCGGATCCCCCGCGCGCGTTCGCCCTCGGCGATCGCCTTCCCACACGCACGTGCCGGGCCGGTGCCACCGCGGTCGCGCGACGGTCGTTCGTGGGACGGTCGAACGTGGGACGGACCTGAAGTTGAACGGGGCGGCGGTCGTGCCCACAATCGCCCTGCACCCGAACCGAGGAGCCGCCCCCGTGGAGTGCCCCTACCGCCGAAGCTGCGCGCTCGTCCCGCTCTTCCGGATGAGCTCGTCGATCCGCGGCTGGCAGGCGAGCCAGTGCGGGAGCTCCTGCGAGGCCTGCGCGCGGTACCGGGTCGCGAGGAGCGGGGTGACCGTCCCGGTGCGGCTGCTGCCGGACGGCAGGGATCTGGACCTCCCCGAGCTCAGCGCGGCCGCGGGGTAGCAGCCGGCCCGCGCCCGCCGCCGAGCGCGCGGCGCCCCCTCAGTCCAGCCCGCGCTCGTACAGCTCGTCCTCGTCGAGGCCGAGGAAGTGGCCGACCTCGTGGACGAGGGTCACGCGGATCTCTTCGGCGAGCTCCTCCCCGTCGCGCGCGAAGCGCTCCAGGTTCCGCTGGAAGAGGACGATCGACGAGGGCAGGTGGGTCCACGGATCCGCCCCGCCGCGGCCGTACGCAGGGCCCCGGAACATCCCCAGGATCGTCGGCGAGAGGGGCGGGTCCGAGCCGAGGAGGTCGTCGTCCGACGGCAGGTCCTCGACCGTGATCGCGACGTTCGCGAGGTAGCGCCGGACCTTCTCCGGTAGCTTCGCGAACGCTTCCTCCACCACCGCGTCGAACTCCGCCTGCGAGAGGACGACCGGCGCGGGGAAGTCCTCCGGCGCGAGCCGCCGCGCGCGCCCGAAGCGCTTGCGAGCTTCCTTTTCGTCCCCCCGCCGCTCCGCAATGAGGCCGAGGTGGTGCTGCGTCCAGGCGTCCTCCGGCTCCAGCTCCGCGGCGCGCTGGAGCGCCCGTCGGGCCTCGTCCCAGCGGCACAGCTCGTAGAGCGCGATCCCCCGCTCGAGGTGCACGTACGCCGCGTCGGGGAGCGCCTCGGCGGCCGCGTCGAGCCGGGGCAGGGCCTCGTCGGGACGGCCGAGCTGGTCGAGCGCCGCCCCCTCGAGCCACGCGGCCTCCCCGGCGAGTCCCTCGTCCCCGGCCTTCCGGGCGAGCCGCGCGGCGCGCCGGGCGAGGTCGAGGGCGCGCTCGAGATCCTCGCGGTCGCGCTCCTCCTCCGGCAGCCGGCTCACGACGAGGTCGGCCGCGCCGAGGAGCACCTCGACGTCGTCCTTCCCCGAGGTGAGGGCGGCCTCGTAGGCGACCCGCGCCTCCTCGGTGCGGCCCGCCGCCGCGAGCGCCTCGGCGCGGTACTGGAGCGCGGGGATGGACCGTGGGGCGAGGGCGAGCGCCTCCTCCGCGCGGGCCAGGGCGGCCTCGGCCTCGCCGTCCTCCAGGGCCTCCGCCGCGGCCTCGACGAGCCGCTCCACCTCCGACACCGGCGGTGCCGGACACTCGCGGTCGTCGCGGTCGCGCGGGGCCATGCCGACGCGAGTAACGCGGCGCGCGCCCCCGCGTCAACGCGCGCTTGACGGGGGGGCGGGGCGGCTTATGTTAGCGGCCGCGCTGGGCGACTGCCAACGCGGTCGTCCGCCCAGGTCATCGAGAACACTCACCTTTTCAGGAAAGGAACGATCCCATGCCGGTCAAGGAGATCACGTTCAACCAGCCCGCCCGGGAGGCGATCCTCCGCGGGGTCCAGCTCCTCGCCGAGGCCGTGGCGGTCACGCTCGGCCCGAAGGGGCGCAACGTCGTCATCGAGAAGTCGTGGGGCTCCCCGACCATCACGAAGGACGGCGTGACGGTCGCGAAGGAGATCGAGATCGAGGACAAGTTCGAGAACATGGGCGCCCAGATGGTCCGCGAGGTCGCCTCCAAGACCTCCGACAAGGCGGGCGACGGCACCACCACCGCGACCGTGCTCGCCCGGGCCATTTACGAGGAGGGGCTCCGCCTCGTCGCCGCCGGCCACAACCCGATGGACCTGAAGCGCGGCATCGACGCCGCCGTCGCGGTCATCGTCGGCGAGCTCAAGAAGCAGTCGAAGCCCACCGAGGGGAAGAAGGACATCGCCCAGGTCGGGACCATCTCCGCGAACGGCGACACCACCATCGGAAACATCATCGCCGAGGCGATGGACAAGGTCGGCAAGGAGGGCGTCATCACCGTCGAGGAGGCGAAGGGGCTCGAGACGACCCTCGACGTGGTCGAGGGCATGCAGTTCGACCGCGGCTACGTCTCGCCCTACTTCGTCACGAACCCCGATCGGATGGAGGTCGTCCTCGAGGACGCCTACCTGCTCATCACCGAGAAGAAGATCTCGGCGATGGCGGACCTCGTTCCGGTCCTCGAGCAGGTGGCGCGGGCGAGCAAGCCGCTCCTCATCGTCGCCGAGGACATCGACGGCGAGGCGCTCGCCACCTTGGTCGTGAACAAGCTCCGCGGCACGCTCCAGGTCTGCGCGGTGAAGGCGCCCGGGTTCGGCGACCGCCGCAAGGAGATGCTGAAGGACCTCGCGGTCCTCACCGGCGGGCAGGCCGTCGCCGAGGAGCTCGGCACCAAGTTCGAGCAGCTCACCCTGAAGGACCTCGGGCGCGCCAAGCGCATCACCGTGGACAAGGACAACACCACGGTCGTGGACGGCGCGGGCAAGAAGGCCGACATCGAGGCCCGCATCAAGGTCATGCGCGCCCAGATCGAGGAGACCACCTCCGACTACGACCGCGAGAAGCTCCAGGAGCGGCTCGCGAAGCTCGTGGGCGGCGTCGCCGTCATCCACGTGGGCGCCGCGACCGAGACCGAGATGAAGGAAAAGAAGGCCCGGGTGGAGGATGCGCTCCACGCGACCCGCGCCGCGGTCGAGGAGGGGATCGTCCCGGGCGGCGGGGTCACCTACCTCCGCGCGATCGCGGCCCTGAAGAAGCTCTCGCTCCCCGAGGGGGACCAGCGGTTCGGTATCGAGATCGTCCGCCGGGCCGTCGAGGGGCCCGCCCGCCGCATCGCCGAGAACGCCGGCGTCGACGGCGCCGTGGTGGTCTCGAAGATCCTGGAGGGGAAGGGCGCCTTCGGGTTCAACGCCGCCACCGAGACCTACGAGGACCTCGAGAAGGCGGGCGTCATCGACCCGACCAAGGTCTCCCGCACCGCGCTCCAGAACGCCGCGTCGGTCGCGAGCCTCCTCCTCACGACCGAGGCGATGATCGCGGACAAGCCGAAGAAGAAGGGCAAGGCGGGCGCCGGCGCGGCCGGGATGGGCGGCGGCATGGAAGACATGGATTACTAGGCGAGGGTGCGCCCGGCCGGTCGCGGAACCCCAGGGAATCCCTGGGCTACGCAACGCGTCATTGACCGGTGTCGGCCCGGCGGTTAGGATCCTTACACAACGGAAAACGGCAGAAGTCACGGCCGTTTCCGGTGACGAGGGCAGCCGCTACTACGTGCCATCGTCGGGCGGAACCCGGCAGTCGTCGTCAGCGGGGCCACGGAAACGTGGCCCCGCGTTTTTTTGTCCGGTGCCTGCCCGGTGCCGGACACCAGCGCGGTGCCGGACACCAGCGCGCAGTGCCGGACACCAGAGCAGGCGGTGCCGGACACGAGGCACGAGGCAGTGCCGGACACCAGCGCGCAGCGCAACGCGGTGCCTGCAGCAGCTGCAGCAGTGCCGGACACCTGCAGCAGCAGTGCCGGACACGCTGGCACAGGTGCCGGACACCTGACAGCAGGCGGTGCCGGACACGAGGCACGAGGCACGAGGCAGCAGTCAGCACGGGGCCGGGTGCCGGACAAGGCGAGCAGGGCGAGTGCCGGACACCGGGGGGGAGGACACCGGGTGAGGGTGCGGCATCACGCCGCGCCGGTATCGGCTACCCGCGCTCGCCGGCGGGCACCGGCGGCAGGTCCTTCGACGCCATGTAGACGACGTTCCGGCTCGAGCGCTTGCCCCGGTACATCGCGCGGTCCGCGAAGTCGAGGGTCTCCGCCTTCGAGCTCGCGTGCTCCGGAAAGGAGGCGAGCCCGATGGAGGCCGTCACCCGGACGCGCGCCCCCTCCCGCGACAGGTACCGGTGGTCCTCGATGGCGCGCCGGACGCGCTCGGCGACCTTGAGCCCGCCGCCGGAGTCGATCCCTACGAGGAGGACCACGTATTCGTCCCCGCCGTACCGCACGACGACGTCCTCGTCGCGGACGCAGGCCCGCAGCACCCGCGCTACCTCGACGAGCAGGCGCGAGCCGGAGAGGTGCCCGTGCTGGTCGTTCACCGCCTTGAAGTGGTCGAGGTCGAGGAAGAGGACCGTGAACGGGCGGCCGCTCGACACCTCGCGCTCGAGCGCCACGTCGAGGTAGCGGACGTTGTAGAGGTGGGTGAGGTCGTCGAGGTAGGCGAGGTGCTCGACCTGTCGGATCCGGCCGAGGTTGTGGAGGGCGAGGCCGAGGTGGCGGCAGAGGAACGCCGCCCCCTCGGCCGCGGAGGGCGGCAGGGCCGCCTCGCCGAGGGCGACGACCGCGCCGACGAGGGAACCGTCGCCCACGACCGTAAGGCACACCGCCTCGCGGACGCCGTGGGGGCCGAAGGGCGCGTCGAGGTGGACCGGGACCACCGCCGGACCGAAGGGGTCGAGGCCCTCGAGGGTCGGCGCGCACCGGCCGAGGAGGTCGGCGGCGGTGGCGTAGTCGAGCCCGTGGGCGCCCGACGCGACGAAGGTGCCGTCCGGGGATCGTTCGAAGAGCGCCACCGCGGGGCGCCCAGCCTCGGAGCCGATGGCCGCGAGCGCCATGGGGACGAGCCGGTCGCGGTCGAGGGTCGAGGCGATGCGCTGGCCACTCTCGAAGATCTTGAGGTGCGCACGGAGGGCGAGGTTCTCGGCGAGCACCGAGCGCGTGGCGAGGCAGCGCTGGACGGCGAGCTGGAGCGTCTCCGGCGTCACCGGCTTCACGAGGTAGTCCGAGGCGCCCGACTTCATGGCGCGGACCGCCGGGTCGACCTTGTCGAGGGCGGTGATGATGATGACGCCGAGGTTCGGGTCCTGCTCCTTCGCGAGGTCGATGAGCTGGAGCCCGTCGCGGGAGCCAGGCAGGATCACGTCGGTGAGGAGGATGTCGAACCGGCGCTGCGTGAGGATGGACAGGGCCGCGTCGCTACCATCCGCGATCTCGACGTCGTACCCCGCCGCCCGCAGGTAGTCGGAGTACACCGTGCGGGCGAACCGCTCGTCGTCCACGAGGAGCACCGCGTGGGCCATCGAGGAACCTGTATATCATGCGCCCGTGGACTCCCTCCCGGCCGAGCGGAAGGCGCTCCTGTTCTCGGCGGGCGGGGTGCGCTTCGCCATGCGCGTCTCCCACCTGAGGGAGGTCGTGGCAGTTCCCCCCGACGAGGGCGAGGTGTGCGCTCGTGGCGAGACCGTCGCGACCGCGTTCATCTCGACCGTGCTCGGGCTCGCCGCCGGCGCCGCGCCTTATGCCATCCTGACGCAGGGAACGCCCCCGGCGGCGCTCCGGGTGGAGGCGCTGCACGGGATCATCGACCTCGCCGAGGCCGAGTACTTCCAGCTCCCCGTGCGGACGTTCCTGCCGCAGCCGCCGCCGTTCTCCGGCGCGGTGGTGACGAAAGGCGAGATCGCCCTCGAGCTCGCGGTGGGGTCCCTCGGCTTCGCGCCCATCGAGCCGGCGGAGGAGCACGGCGACGCGCCGGCGGACGTCGAGCCTCCGCCGGAGCGGGAGCTCCGCTTCGCGCGCGGCGGCCGGACCTTCGGCGTGCCGCTCTCGCTGCTGGTCCAGGTCCTGGAGGGCCCGCGGATCGCGCCAGTCCCCCTCACGGCCCCCTCGCACCGCGGCCTCCTCTACCACGGGCGCGCGCTCCACCCGGTCCTCGACGTGGCGGTGCTCTACGGAGACGCCCCCTCGCCCGTCCGGACCATCCTCCTCCTCGATGCGGGCGGGGCGGGGGTCGCGGTCGCGGCTGACCGGGTGATCGGCGTCGGCGAGGTGGGGGAGGGCGTGACTCGGCCGCCCTGGGATACCGTCTTCGCCGCCTGATTCGCGAGGTGGCTCCGCAGGGTGCCGGACAGCGCCGGAGACGAGGAGACGGCGAGGTGCCGGACAGCGCCGGAAGGCGCCGGAGACGAGGTGCCGGCAGACGCCGGAACGACGAGGTGCCGGACAGCGCCGGAAGGCGCCGGAACGAGGTGCCGGACAGCGCCCGAAACGAGGTGCCGGACAGCGTCGAAGCACCCGTAAATCTTGACATTCGTGCGATCCGGGGGTTACTGAGTACGATCTCCCCACTGCGCCGTATCGGCGGGAACTCCTCATGCCCAAGACCCTTCTCCTCGCGGACGACTCGATCACGATCCAGAAGGTCGTGGGGATCACCTTCGCGAACGAGGACTTCAAGGTCACCTCCGTCGACAACGGCGAGGACGCGCTGACGAAGGCCCGCGAGCTCAAGCCCGACATCATCCTCGCCGACGTCGTCATGCCGCGTCGGAACGGGTACGAGCTCTGCGAGGCCGTGAAGGGCGACCCGGCCCTGCGCGCGACACCGGTCCTCCTTCTCGCCGGCACGTTCGAGGCGTTCGATGAGGCGAGGGCGCGCCAGGCGCACGCCGACGGCCA
Source organism: uncultured delta proteobacterium (assembly GCA_963739565.1). Lineage (GTDB taxonomy): Bacteria > Myxococcota > Myxococcia > Myxococcales > Anaeromyxobacteraceae > Anaeromyxobacter. The sequence goes on from CAVUBF010000008.1 coordinate 218,431, forward strand.
CATCGCGAAGCCCTTCGAGAGCCAGGCGCTCATCAACAAGGTGAGGGAGCTCACCGGCGGCAAGGTGACCGCACCTGCAGGCGCGCCCGGCGCCGCCGCCATCGCAGCCGCAGCGGCGCGCCCCGCCGCTCCCGCCCCCGCTCCCGCCGCGGCCCGGCCTGCCGCGCCCGGAATGCCGCCCGCCGGCGCCCGTCCGCCCGGTCCCGGGATGCCGCCCGCCGGCGCCCGGCCTGCCGCGGCCCGGAATGCCGCCCGCCGGCGCCCGGCCTGCCGCGCCCGGAATGCCGCCCGCCGGCGCCCGCCCGCCCGGCCCCGGAATGCCGCCCCCGGGCGCCCGCCCGCCCGGTCCCGGGATGCCGCCCGCCGGCGCCCGCCCGCCCGGCCCCGGGATGCCGCCCGCCGGCGCGCGTCCGCCCGGCCCCGGGATGCCGCCCCCTGGCGCGCGTCCTCCCGGTCCTGGGATGCCGCCCCCCGGCGCGCGTCCTGCCGGTCCTGGGATGCCGCCCCCCGGCGCGCGTCCTGCCGGCCCCGGGATGCCGCCCGCCGGCGCGCGTCCGCCCGGCCCCGGGATGCCGCCCGCTGGCGCGCGTCCGCCCGGCCCCGGGATGCCGCCCGCCGGCGCCCGCCCGCTCGGCCCCGGTGCGCCGCCCGTCGCAGCGCAGCGCCCCGCCGCGCCCGCCGCCCCGACCCGTCCCGCCGCCGGCGCCGCCCGCCGCGGCCCCCGCTCCGGGCCGCCGCGATCCGTTCGGCTTCGGCGTCGGCGGTCCGGCGAAGGCTCCTGCAGCGGCGCCGCGGCCGGTCTCGAAGGCCGAGGAGGACTTCGGCGACATCGACGTGGAGCCGCCGCAGGCCGCCCGCCCTTCGCCCGAGATCTCCTTCGAGACCGAGCCCGAGGCGCCCGTCGAGGCGCCCGCCTCGATCGAGCTGCCGGAGGAGGAGCCCGAGGCCGCCGAGCTCGCGCCGATGCACGCCTTCGTGCCGCCCGCCGCCGCGGTGGGCCACAAGCCGGAGGCGGCGCGCCCCGCTGCCCCCGCCCGCGACGGGGGCGAGGCGCTGCTGCGCGAGGCGCTCTCGAGGGCCTCCCTCGAGGTCATCGAGAAGGTGGTCTGGGAGGTGGTCCCGCAGCTCGCCGAGACCATCATCCGCGAGAACCTCGAGAAGCTCGTAAAGCAGCGCCAGGGCTAGGCCCGCCTCCAGGCGCCGCAGCGGCACACCCCGAGCTCCACCGGCTGCCGCGCCCGCCCCCGGGGACGGCCGCGCGCGCCCCCTTTTCACCGACCGAGAGACGAGATGCAGACCCCGAAGGACCACGAGATGACCGAAGAGAGCCGCACCGAGCTCGCGAAGGGCTACGAGCACCGCGAGGTGGAGGCGCGCTGGTACCCGTTCTGGATCGAGCGCGGCTACTTCCACGCCGACGAGCACGACCGGACCCGCCCGCCGTTCTCCATCGTGCTCCCGCCGCCGAACGTCACCGGCTCGCTCCACCTCGGCCACGCGCTCACCGCGACGCTCCAGGACGTCCTCATCCGCTGGAAGCGGATGAGCGGCTTCAACACGCTCTGGCTGCCCGGCACCGATCACGCCGGCATCGCCACGCAGATGGTCGTCGAGAAGGAGCTCAAGAAGACCGAGAAGGAGAGCCGCCACGACCTCGGCCGCGAGGAGTTCCTGAAGCGGGTCTGGGCCTGGAAGGAGAAGTACGGCTCGCGCATCGGCGAGCAGCACCAGGCGCTCGGCGCGTCGCTCGACTGGCAGCGCGAGCGCTTCACGATGGACGAGGGGCTCTCCCGCGCGGTGCGCGAGGTCTTCGTGCGCCTCCACGAGGAGGGGCTCATCTACCGCGAGAAGCGGCTCATCAACTGGTGCCCGGACTGCCACACGGCGCTCTCCGATCTCGAGGTCGAGCACGAAGGACGCCGAGACGGGCGAGCTCTGGTCGCTTCGCGTACCCGCTCGCGGACGGCAGCGGGCGAGATCGTCGTCGCGACCACGCGGCCCGAGACGATGCTCGGCGACACCGCGGTCGCCGTGCACCCCGACGACGAGCGCTACCGCGACCTGGTCGGGAAGAAGGTCCGCCACCCGCTCACCGGCCGCGAGTTCCCGATCATCGCCGACGCCATCCTCGTCGACCCGAAGTTCGGCACCGGCGCGGTGAAGGTGACGCCCGCCCACGACTTCAACGACTTCGAGACCGGGCAAGCGCCACGGGCTCGAGCAGCTCACGGTCATCGACCTCGACGGGCAAGATGAGCGCCGCCGCCGGCCCGGTCGCCGGCCTCGATCGCTTCGAGGCGCGCAAGGAGGTGAAGGAGCTCCTCGCCGAGAAGGGGCTCGATCGCGGGACGAAGCCGCACCTGCTCGCGCTCGGCCGCTGCCAGCGCTCGCGAGACGATCCTCGAGCCGCTCCTCTCCGACCAGTGGTACGTGCGGATCGAGCCGCTCGCGCGCCCGGCCATCGAGGCGGTGGAGCAGGGCCGGACCCGGTTCATCCCGGAGCGCTGGACCAACACCTACATGGCGTGGATGCGGAACATCCACGACTGGTGCATCAGCCGCCAGCTCTGGTGGGGCCACCAGATCCCGGCCTGGTACTGCCCCGACGGCCACGTCACCGTCGCCCGCGAGACGCCCGCGACCTGCGCCACCTGCGGCAAGGGCGGGCTCCGGCAGGACGAGGACGTCCTCGACACCTGGTTCTCGTCGGCGCTCTGGCCCTTCTCGACCTGGGCTGGCCGGAGCCAGACCGAGACGCTCCGGACCTTCTACCCGACCTCCGTCATGGAGACCGGGCACGACATCATCTTCTTCTGGGTCGCCCGGATGATGATGATGGGCCTCCACTTCATGGGCGAGGTGCCCTTCCGGACCGTCTACCTGCACCCGATGGTGCGGGACGAGAAGGGCCAGAAGATGTCGAAGACGAAGGGGAACGTCATCGACCCCCTCGTCATCACCGAGCAGTACGGCGCCGACGCGCTCCGCTTCACCCTGGCCGCCCTCACGCGCCCAGGGGCGCGACATCAAGCTCGCGAAGGAGCGGATCGAGGGGTACCGCGCCTTCGCGAACAAGCTCTGGAACGCGACCCGCTTCGCGCTCATGAACCTCGAGGGGTTCCAGGTCGGGCAGGGCGGGGCGCGCGCCCCGGCGACGCCGGCCGACCGCTGGATCCTCGCCCGGCTGCGCCGGGCGGTGAACGAGACGGTGGCGGCGCTCGAGGCGTTCCGGTTCAACGACGCCGCCTCGCACCGTCTACCAGTTCGTGTGGCACGAGCTCTGCGACTGGTACATCGAGCTCGCCAAGGAGGCGCTCTACGGCGACGACCCCGCCCGCAAGGCGGCGACGCAGGCGGTGCTGGTCGAGTGCCTCGAGACCACGCTACCGGCTCCTCCACCCGTTCATGCCCTTCATCACCGAGGAGCTCTGGCACGTCCTGCGCGCCCGGGTGAAGGCGGAGGGCTGGTCCGACTCCATCCTCGCCGCGCCGTACCCGGCGACGGGCCCGGTGGACGAGGTGGCGGAGCGCGCCTTCGGCCCGGTCATCGGGATCGTCGACGCGATCCGGAACATCCGCGGCGAGATGAACGTCGCGTTCAAGGTGCCGCTCGACGACGTCGAGATCGGCGCCCTCGACGCCCACGCCGCGGCCACCGTCCGGGAGGAGCTCGGGCGGATCCACCGGCTCGCGAACGTGAAGGACGCGGTGGTGCGGCCGGCGGGCGCGCCGCCGGGCAAGAAGTCCGGCTCCGCCGTCGCGGTGGGCGCCGGCTTCGAGGTGCGGGTGGGGCTCGCGGGCGCCATCGACGTCCAGGCGGAGCTCGGGCGGATCGACAAGGAGTTCGCGAAGTTGGAGCAGGACCTCGCCGGGATCGAGAAGAAGCTCGCCAACCCGAACTTCGTCCAGAAGGCGCCGGCGGAGGTGGTCGAGAAGGACCGCGCGCGGGCCGACGAGCTGCGAGAAAAAGAGGCAAGCTCGAGGCCCACCGTGCCATGCTATCGGGCGCGGAACGCTCGCCCGCGGCGCACGCCGCCAGGAGGGAAACGATGGAGACGAACAACCCCAACGATCCGAACCAGCCTGCCACGCCGGTTCAGACCATGATGGAGCAGGTCCAGCAGGCGGTCACGACCGCCGCCGAGGTCGGCAAGGCCGCGGTGTCCGCGGTCGCCGCCGGCGCCGAGCGGGCCATCGAGCGGGTGAAGTCCGCCCGCAAGCCCGCGCGGAAGGTGAAGGCGAAGGCGAAGAAGGCGGCCCGCAAGGCGGCGCCGCGCAAGGCCGCCAAGAAGGCGAAGGCGAAGAAGCCGGCCCGCAGGGTCGCGAAGGCCAAGGCCCGCAAGCCCGCGCGCAAGGCGACCCGCCGGGGCGCGAAGCGCCGCTAGGCGGCGGATGCAGCGGCTCGCGGTCCACGCGGAGCGGCTCGTCGAGCTCGCCCTGGAGGAGGATCTCCTCCTCGGCGACGCGACGAGCGAGGCGACCATCGACGCGGCGTCGCGCGGCGAGGGGAGGTTCCTCGCGAAGGAGGACCTCGTCCTCGCCGGCACCGCCGTGGCCCGGCGCGTCTTCGACCGGCTCGGGGCGGAGTGCCGCTTCGACGTCGAGGACGGCGCGTCGGTCACCCGGGGCACGACCTTCGGGGCGGCGGCCGGTCCGGTCCGCGCGCTCCTCGCGGCGGAGCGGACCGCCCTCAACTTCCTGCAGCGGCTCTCCGGCGTCGCCAGCGCGACGCGGCGCTGCGTCGACGCCCTCGCCGCGGGGGGCGGGAGGACGCGGCTCCTCGACACGCGCAAGACCACCCCGGGGTGGCGCATGCTCGAGAAGGCCGCCGTCCGCGCCGGCGGCGGGAAGAACCACCGCTTCGCGCTCGGCGACGGGATCCTCGTGAAGGACAACCACGTCGCCGCCTGCGGCGGGGTCGCCGAGGCGGTGCGCCGGGCCCGTGAGCGGGCCGGGGCGATGCTGAAGCTCGAGGTGGAGGTGGTGGACCTCCCCGGCCTCGAGGCCGCCATCGCGGCGGGGGCCGACATCGTCCTCCTCGACAACATGGACGACGCGACCACCACCGAGGCGGTGCGGCGCGCGGCCGGGCGGGTGCTCCTCGAGGCGAGCGGCAACATGACGCTCGAGCGCCTGCCGCGGATCGCGGCGACGGGCGTGGACTTCGTGTCGATGGGCGCGATCACCCACTCGGCGCGCGCGGTGGACATCTCCTTCGAGCTGGGATGAGATCGCCGCGCCATGCCCGCTGAGCGGCCCGAGTCGGAGGAGCTCGTCCTCGCCTTCCTCGCGGAGGCGGGGGACGAGTACGTCTCCGGCGAGGCGATCTCGGACAAGCTCGGGCTGACCCGCGCCGCGGTCTGGAAGCACGTCGAGGCGCTGCGGGGGCAGGGGTACCGGATCGACGCGGTGCCCGCCCGCGGCTACCGCCTCGCCGGCGTCCCCGACCGCCTGACGGCGCTCGAGCTGCGGCCGCTCCTCAACACCCATGACCTCGGGCGGGTGGTGCACTGGTTCGAGGAGCTCGGCTCGACGAGCGACCGAGCCAAGGAGCTCGCCGACGCCGGCGCGGAGCACGGCGAGGTGGTGGTGGCGGAGGCCCAGACCTCGGGCCGCGGCCGCCGGGGGCGCGCCTGGGCGTCTCCGTCTCGCAAGAACCTCTACTTCTCGCTGGTCCTGCGCCCGGAGCTGCCGCCCGCCCGCGCCCCCGAGCTCACGCTCGTCGCGTCCATCGCGATCTGCGACGCGCTCCGCCAGGCGGGGGTCGAGGCCGGCATCAAGTGGCCCAACGACCTGCTCGTCTCGGGCCGGAAGATCGCGGGGATCCTCACCGAGCTCGCCGCCGACCCGGACCGGGTCGACTGGATCGTGCTCGGGGTGGGCGTGAACGTGAACGCCCGGCGCGAGGACTTCCCCGCCGAGGTCCGCGACGAGGCGACGAGCGTGCTGCTCGAGCGCGGGCAGGCCGCGCCGCGGGCGCTCTTCGCGGCGGCCTGCTTCACCGCCCTCGAGGACTGGATCGACCGCCACGCCGAGGAGGGGTTCGCGCCGGTGCGGGAGGCCTGGCGCGAGCGGAGCGTGACGCTCGGCCGCGAGGTCGCCGTGAAGGTGGACGGGCGAGAGCTCGTCGGCGTGGCCGAGGACATCGACGCGACCGGGGCGCTCCTCGTCCGGACCCGGGCCGGGGTGGAGCGGGTCATCTCGGGCGACGTGCAGCTGCTCCGCTCCCGGTGACCGCCGTGCCGACGGCGAGCGCAGGGGCACCCGGCGGAGGCTGCGCCGGCCCCGTCGCGAAGCCGGCGCGAGCGAGTGTCCCCCCGCTCTGATTGACCCGGGCGGTCACCGGCGGCTAACCTCGCGGCCGTGCTGCTCGCCATCGACGTCGGGAACACCAACACGGTCATCGGTGCGTTCGAGGGCGTGACCCTCCGCAACCACTGGCGCCTCCAGACGAACCAGGCCCGGACGGCCGACGAGTACGGGATCCTGCTCCGGCAGCTCTTCGAGCTCACCGGGCTCGATCCCGGGAAGGTGAGCGCCGTCGCCATCTCGAGCGTGGTGCCGCCCATGGCGCTCACCCTCGAGCAGATGAGCGTGCGGTACTTCAAGGTGAAGCCGATGTTCGTCGGCCCCGGCGTGAAGACCGGGATGCCCATCCTCTACGAGAACCCCCGCGAGGTGGGCGCGGACCGGGTGGTGAACGCGGTCGCCGCGTTCGAGCGCTGGCGGTGCGGGCTCATCGTGGTGGACTTCGGGACCGCGACCACCTTCGACGCGGTCTCGCAGAAGGGCGAGTACCTGGGCGGCGCGATCTGCCCGGGGATCACCATCTCCATGGACGCGCTGTTCCGGTCCGCCTCGAAGCTGCCGCGCGTCGAGTTCTCCCGGCCGCCCCACGTCATCGGCCGCAACACCGTCGCGTCGATCCAGGCGGGGATCGTCTACGGGTACGTCGGCCTGGTGGACGGGATCTGCGCCCGCATGTCGGACGAGCTCGGGTTCACCCCGAAGATCGTGGCCACCGGCGGCCTCGCGCCGCTCATCGCCGGCGTCTCGAAGGCGATCCAGGAGGTCGACGAGCACCTGACCCTGGACGGGCTGCGGATCCTCCACGAGCGGAACCGGTGAGCGCGCCCGCCGGGATCGAGGGGGCGGCGGACGTCGTCGCCCGCGCCGCGCTGGAGGAGGGGCTCGCCGCCTTCGCGTCGCGCGACCTGCCGGGCGCCCACGCCGCGTTCGAGCGCGGCCACCGGCGCGATCCGCGGGACCCGACCTGCATGTCCTGGTACGGGGTCACCCTGGTGCTGGTCGAGCGCAACTCCAACCTCGGGGTCTCGCTCGTGGACCGGGCGCTCCGCGCCGCCGGGCCGAGCCCGGAGCTGCTCCTCAACTCCGCCCGCGTCCACCTCGCCCTGAACCAGCGCGAGCGGGCGGTCCGCGCCATCTCCCGCGGGCTCGAGCTGTGGCCGGACGACGCCCGCCTGTGCGTGGCGCGGGACGCCATGGGGACGCGGCGCGCGCCGGTGCTGCCCTTCCTCTCCCGCAACAACCCCCTGAACCGCCTCCTCGGGCGGCTCCGCAACCGCTGGGCCCGCCGGAACGGCCCGGTCTACGAGCTCTCGCCGGTCGCCCTCGGCGTGCCCCCCGAGGGCGGCGGCGAGCCCCAGAGCTGACCGCCATGGCCGACTGCCCGCTGCCCCTCGAGACCCTCCCGAAGCCCCTCCAGAAGCATGCGGACCCGAAGGCGCCGCCGCCGCTCCGGATGATGGGGGCGAAGGGGCTCGTGCCCGCCGTCGCGCCGGCGGACCTGACCACGCTCCTCTTCATGCTCTCCTTCGACGCCGACGAGGGCGTCCGGGAGACGGCGACGAAGACCGCCGCGGGGCTCCCGGACAAGATCTGGTCCGTCGCGCTGCGCGGCGAGGCGATGAACGGCCTCGTCCTCGACTGGCTCGCCGAGCGGCTCCCCGGGAAGGACGCGGCCCTGGAGCTCGTCGTCCTGAACCCGTCGACCCTCGACGAGACGATGGCGCGGCTCGCGCCGGTGGTCTCGCAGAAGCTCGCCGACATCATCCGGCAGAACGAGCTCCGCCTCCTGCGGCACGAGGCGATCCTGCGCGGGCTCTGCCAGAACCCGAACGCCCTCGCCTCATCGGTCGACGGCGCCTGCGACTTCTGCGTCCGCAACGGGCTGACGCTCCTCGACGTCCCGCAGTCGGTCGAGGCGCACAAGCGCGTCCACGGCGTCGATCCCACCGTGAAGCCGCCGGAGCCCCAGGAGACGGCGGTGGCGCTCCTCCAGGACTACGGGCAGGAGCTGGCGCACGAGCCGGTGGACGGCGCCGCGCCCCCGGTCGCCGAGGCGCCCGCCGAGGACCCGAAGAAGCAAAGCATCACGAAGCGCATCATGAAGATGTCGGTCTCCGAGAAGATCAAGCTCGCGACCCTCGGCAACAAGGAGGCGCGCACGATCCTGCTGCGCGACTCGAACAAGCTCGTGTGCATGGCGGCGGCGACGAGCCCCCGGATCACGGACGGCGAGATCGTGTTGCTCGCCAACTCGCGGACGGTGAACGCGGACGTGCTCCGCTACGTCTACTCGAGCCGCGAGTTCCTCAAGACCTACGCGATCAAGATTCGCCATCGTGAAGAACCCGAAGGTCCCGCTCCCCACCGCGCTCAAGCTCATGTACACGCTCCCGGAGAAGGACCTGAAGGACCTCGCCCGCGACCGAAACATCCCGCAGACGATCCAGTCCCAGGCCAAGTCCTTCATGATGAAGAAGGAGATGGCCCACAAGAGCTCGCAGGACAAGGACTAGGCGGCGGCCGCGCCGGGGGACCCGTGATCGAAGCCTCGCCGCCCGTGAAGGTCGGCCGCGCAGTCTGGCTGTCCGCCGCGACCATGGCGTCGCGGGTCCTCGGGCTCGTCCGCGACCAGATCTTCGCGATCCTCATCGGGGCGAACCGGTACTCCGACGCCTTCGTCGTCGCCTTCCGCATCCCGAACCTGCTGCGCGACCTCTTCGCCGAGGGGGCGCTCTCCTCCGCCTTCGTCCCGACCTTCGCCGACGCGCACCGGAACCGCGGTCCGGAGGCGGCCTACCGCCTCGCGAACACGGTGGTGGGGCTCATCCTGGTCGTCGTGGGCGCGCTCTCGCTCGCCGGGCTCGCCTTCGCCGACGCGATCGTCGCGGGGATCGCGCCGGGGTTCGGCGCGGAGCAGGCCGCGCTCGCCGCGTTCCTCACCCGGATCATGATGCCGTTCCTCCTCCTCGTCTCGCTCGCCGCGGCGGTGATGGGGATGCTGAACGCGCAGAGCCGGTTCACCGCGCCCGCCCTCGCCCCCGCGCTGTTCAACGTGGGCGCCATCGCGGTGGGGCTCGGGATGTGGATCGCCGGGGTCCCGCCCGCCCGCGCCGTGGTGGGCTGGTCCATCGGCACCCTGCTCGGCGGCGTCCTGCAGCTCGGGGCGCAGCTCCCGTCCCTGCGCGCCGTCGGGTTCCGGCTCCGGCTGCGGCTCGGGTCGGCCGAGCTCCGCGACCCCGGCGTCGCGCGGATCTTCCGGCTGATGGGCGCCGCGGTGATCGGGCTCTCGGCCACCCAGGTGAACATCGTCGTGAACACCTACTTCGCCTCCCACGAGGTGGGGGCGAACACCTGGCTCCAGAACGCCTTCCGGCTCATGCAGCTCCCCCTCGGCGTCTTCGGCGTCGCCATCGCGACGGTGGCGGGGGCCGGCGTCGCGCAGCGCGTCGCGGCGCGGGACATGGCGTCCGTGAAGCAGACCATCGGCTCGGCGCTGCGCCTCGTCGCCTTCCTGAACGTCCCGTCGGCGATCGGGCTCATCGTGCTCGCCCGGCCCATCATCTCGCTCCTCTTCGAGCACGGCCGCTTCGGCGCGGCCGACACCGACGCCACCGCCCAGGCCCTCGTGTTCTACGCGGTCGGCCTGTACGCGTACTCGGGGGTGAAGGTCTTCGCCCCCGCGCTCTACGCCCTCGACCTCGCGCGCGTCGCCGTGTGGGGCAGCGCGCTCGGCATGGTCTCGAACGTCGCGCTCAACGTGGCGCTCTACCCGGTGCTCGGGTTCCGCGGCGTCGCCCTCGGGACGTCGCTCGCCGCGGGCGCCAACTTCGCCGTGCTCGCCCTCGCCTGGCGGAGCCGCTACGGCGGGCTCGGCGGCTCGGGGATCCTCCGCCAGCTCGGGAAGGTGGCGGTCGCGGGGCTCGCCCTCGCCGTCGCCGCCTGGCTCGCCGAGCGGGGCCTCGTCCGCCTGCTCCCGATCGGCAAGACGCTCCCGCGCCAGCTCGTCCTCGCCTTCGGCCCCATCGCCGCGGGGGCGGTCGCCTACCTGGCCGCCGCCCGGGCGCTCGGCATCCGCGAGCTCGACGAGCTGCGCGGCGCGCTGCGCCGCCGCCGCACCCGCGCCTGAGCCGGGGGGCCGCCCCGCGTCCGAGCCACCCCGGCCGCCCCCCGCGCCTGAACCGGGGGTTTGGCACCCGGCGCGCGCGGCCTACCTTGCCACGAGGGGACGGCGCGGGGGGAGCCATGGCAGAGAACGGTGGGAGCGGGTCGAACCTCGAGGGCCAGGCGCGGGACGCGGCGCGGCAGGCGCGGGACACCGCGCGCGGGGTGGCGCGTGACGTCGAGGAGCGGCTCGAGGGGATGCGTGGGTACGCGGACGACGCCGGCGAGTGGGTGAGGACGCTCGCGCGGGAGCGGCCGATGGTGGCCCTCGGCGTCGCGGTCGGGCTCGGGTTCGTGTTGGGGCGGCTGCTGTCCCGCACCTAGGGGCCGCGGGTCGACGACGGGAGGGCGGGATGGCCGGGATGGGCGAGGCGGACGTGAACGAGACCCTGCGGACGGTCGCGGGGCAGGCGCGCGAGGTGTGGGACCGGTTCGCCGAGGAGGTCGAGCTCGAGCGGCGGATGCGCGAGACCCCCATGGTGGTGCTCGGGGTCGCGGCGGCGGCCGGCTTCGTCCTCGGCGGCGGTCTGTGGCCGGTGCTGCGGCCCTTCGTGAAGGCGGCGACGCGCGCGGCCCTCTCGCCGGCGAACCTCCTCGCGGTGGGCGCCGCGGTGGGCGCCCTGCGGGCGGCGGGATCGCGGGACGAGGTGCCCGAGGTGCCCGAGCCCGGCGCGGCCGGCGCGCACTGAGCCACGGCGGCGGCTTCAGCCGCCGCTGCTGCCGCTTCACCTCCGCCGGGACGTTCGGTCTGCGGGCGACCGCGGTGTCTCTCGTCCGCCTCGGTCGACGTACCGGCATCGGGGGACGTCTCGCGCCGCGCCGCCGCCTTTTCGGGGTGCGCCGGGTCGCGACCTTGACCGACGGCGGGTCCGGGGTGCAAGGTGGCGCCCTTTTCCGGGGGAGCACCTGCACATGATGGACGTGACGCACGGACCTCGCGGCGAGGTCGTGATCCGGATCGACGGCCCCTTCGATGCGAAGGCGGCGGACCGGCTCGCCGGCTGGCTGCGCGAGATCCCCGCGCACGAGCCGCTCGTCCTCGAGTTCGGCGGGCGCGACTTCCTCGAGCTCGGGCTGGCGGTGGTCGCCGCGGACCTCGCGGCGCGCGCGTCGCTCGTGGTGCGCGGACTGTCGCGGCACCAGGAGAAGCTCCTCGCATACCTCGGCGTGGAGCTCGACCGCGCGCCAGCCGGGACCCGCGCGACGGGGTAGTCCGCCTACGTGCGGTCCTCGCGCTGCGCGGCCGCGCGGCGCTCCTTCTCGGCCGGCGACTCGGCGGGGAGCCCCTCCTCGAGGAGCTGGCCGGCGATGGCGATGGCCTTGCGGACCTTGTCGCGGACCTTCTCGTCGGCCTTGATCTTCTGGTAGGCCTTCACGACCCGCTCCTCGTTCTTCGCGTTCGTCGCCTCGAGGTCGGCGACGCGCTTCCTGAGGTCGGCGGTCCGCTTCTCCACCTCGCCCCGGGCGCCGTCTACCTCTCCGCGCGCGACGAGGAGCTCGGTCCGGAGCTCCTCGGCCTCGTGCTCGAGGGCGTCCGCTCGCGCGACGGAGTCGGCGGCCGCGGCGGCCTCCTCCGCCTTGCGGCGGGCGTCCTCCTCGGCGGCGGCGGCGCGGGTCTCGGCCTCGTCGATCCGCTTGTCGGCCTCTCCGGCCCGGCGCTCGGCGTCGGCGGCGCGCCGCTTCAGCTCGGCGAGCTCCGCTTCGGCCCGGCGGCCCTCGGCGCGGCGCGCCTCGAGGTCGGCCTCGAGCTTCCGGGCCTTCTCCTGGGCGTCGGCGGCGCGCCCCTTGGCGGACGAGAGCTCTGCCTCGGCGTCGTCGGCGCGGCGCCCGGCCGCTTCGAGCTTGCGGCGCAGGTCGTGCAGCTCGCCGTCGCGGGACGCGACCTCGTCGCTCGCGCGGGCCGCGGCGGCGCGCGCCACCTCGAGGTCGGCGCGGACGCGGCTCAGCTCCGCCGGGTCGGCCCCGCCGCGGGCTGCGGGGGCGGGCTCCGGGGAGGGGGGACGATCGCGGCGCCCCGGTCCGGCCCAGGCTCCTCGTCGAGGAGCTTGATGCCGGCGGCGCGGAGCAGGTCGGCGCTCGCGCCGCGGAGCGGCCGGGTCGCGGCGGCCGCGCCCGCGAGCACGGCGCCGGCGGCGGCGGCCGCCGCGGCGACCGCGGAGGCGCGGGGCTCGGGCGCCGGCGGCTCGTCGCGGCGCAGCGCGAACCCGGGGGAGAGCGTCTCGTCGTCGCCGGCCAGCGCGCCGAGGGCGGCGTCGGCGTCGTCGTCGGAGTCGAGGCCGCGGAGGGCGGCGCGGGCGCCCCCCTCGTCCTCGTCGGGGAGCGACGCGGCGGCGGCGTCCACCTCGTCGACCGCCACGGGCTTCTCGCCCTCGAGCTCGTCGAGGGCCGCGGCGGCCTCTTGCGCCCCCGCGGTCGGCCCGGAGATGCCGTCGAAGGCGTCGTCGAGGAGCCGCAGGTCCTCGTCCACCGCGGCGCCGGGCTCCACGCCCGAGGGCTCATCGGGGAGCGACTCGAGGTCGAGGCCGGGGACCTCCGCGCCGGGCTCGCCCTCCGCCGCGCCGATGCCGAGCTCCTCCTCGAGGCTGACGAGCTCCTCCTCGCCCTCCCCGGTCGCCTCGACGGGTGCGCCGGCTTCGTCGGGGAGGCCGACGAGGGCGCCGAGCTTCTCGGTGAGCGCGGCGGGCTCGTAGGGCTTGAGCAGGTACTCGTCCGCGCGCGCCTTCAGCGTCTTGTGCTTCTCGAAGGTCTCCTCGGTCGCCTCGGCGCTCGTGAGGACGAGGGGGATGGCCTTCAGCGCGTCGTCCTTCTTGAGCTTCTGGCAGACGAGATAGCCGCTCATCCCCGGCAGCTCGACGCAGAGGACCACCGCCTCCGGCGCCCAGTCGCGGGCGAGATCGAGTCCCTCCTTGCCATCGCCGGTGGCGCGCGCCTCGAACCCCGATGCCTCGAGGGAGGCGGTGAGCCGGCCCGCGAACGCCTGGTCGCTCTCGATGAGGAGGATCTTCTTGGCCATCTTGGCGGATATCCCGGCGGGCGCGGCGTGAAGGGGCGCGTCGGCGTGGACCGCGCGGAAATAGCTCGGGGAAATCTTACGCGGCGCTAGCGCGCACTGTCAAAACACCGGCGCCTGGCGCCTTCGGGCGTCAGGCGACGCGGGAGACTTCCGGATCCGTCGCTGACGTCGAGGATCGGCGTCGCGTTCCCCGCCCGTCCGCTCTCCGCCCCGGAGCGCGCCGCTACCGCGCAGCCTGCGCCGTCCGCACGAGGTCGAAGAGCGCCGCCTCGTCGAGGTCGGAGACGAGGGAGTAGACGATCTCCTTCTCGCGCCAGACCGCGACGTTGTAGCCCCGGGCGTTCACCATCCGGAGCACCCGGGGGCCGACCTGGACCTCGCGGCCGGCCGGCTCGAAGGTGCGCCGCGGGTCATCGACGATGAACAGGCCCGCCTGGCCCCGCGGGATCGCGTAGCGGATGTACGCGGCGGGAAGCTCGCGGAGGTTCGACAGCCGCGCGCCGAGGACGTGGACGCCGTCGCCGTGGAAGGGCGGCGGCGACGGATGGAAGTCGAGCTTGCCCGCGAACCACGCCGGGATCGACGCCTCGCCGACCGACGCGGCCATCACCTCGAGCGGGAGGCCGCGGTGGTGGCTGCGCACCGCCTCGACGACGAGCCCGTCGTCCGGGGAATGGGTGAAGAGGACGAGGAGGGCGCCGGCGGCGCAGGCGGCGAGGGCGCCGGCGGGGAGCGGCGCGAGCAGGCGGCGCCAGAGCGGGCGGCGTTGCCGCGCGAGGGACGCCTCGATCCGCGCCCGGAGCGCCGGAGGGGCCCGGCCGGAGGCGGCGGGCGGCGACATCGCCTCGCGAAGGCTCGACCGCACCGCGGCGCGGAGGCGCCCCTGGGACTCGACGAGGGTGCGGCAGGCGGGGCACCGCGCGAGGTGGGCGTCGACCTCGGCGCGCTCCCGCGCGTCGAACTCGCCGTCGAGGTACGCGTCGACCGCTCGGGCGAGGTCGCCGCACTCCATGGCCGCTGTCGCGGTGGGCTCGAGGGTCATGGCGCTCCGCCGCGGGCCGTCAGGCGGACTTCCCGCGGCGCTTCCGGTACGTCTCGAGGTCGATGCTCCCACCCTCCCCGACGTCCTGCAACACGCCGGAGAGGACGGCATACCCCGCGAGCGCCTTCTGGAGGAGGCGCCGGCCGCGGTAGAGGCGGCTCATCACCGTGCCGACCGGCACGTCCAGGATCTCGGCGATCTCCTTGTACGAGAACTCCTGGAGGTCGGCGAGGATCACCACGAGCCGGAAGTCGATGGGCAGGGAGTCCACCGCCTTGAGGACGTCGTCCGAGAGGAGCCGGTCGAAGAAGTACTGCTCGGGGTTCGCGGCGTACTCCGCCGCCTCTCGCGAGACGAACCGCTCGTGCACGGCCTCGCGCTCCGATCCCTCCACGATGTTCCGCTCCTTCACCGACCGGCGATACCGGTTGATGAAGGTGTTCGTCAGGATCTTGAAGAGCCAGGCCTTCATGTTGGTGCCGCGCTCGAACTTGTCGAAGAAGCGGTACGCCCGGAGGAACGTGTCCTGGACGAGGTCCTCGGCGTCTCGGTCGTTCTTGGTGAGGCGGAGCGCGGCCGCGTAGAGCGGATCGAGGTGCTTCAGCGCGAGCTCCTCGAACTCGCCGCGCGTGAGATCGGTCTGTCGCAGATCGAACATCAGGGTCCCTGGTCTCCCGTCGTCGGTATAGGCCGACGCTCCGCTCCCTGCCGATGGAATTCCCGCGTCCGGCAAGGGAACGGCCGGGCGGTCGAGGTGATTCCCGGCTTTCCTCCCCACGGTGGGGCGGCCGGGGCGCCGCCCGCCGGCCGGGCGCGACGCACCACCGAATCCTAGCCGACCGGACCGGGTCCGTCATGACCCGGCGGGCGGAGTCGTGGCGGGGAAGCGGGCGGCCGGACGGGCGTCCTCGCGGGCGTCTTGCGGGGGCTCATCCGGGCTGCGTTCCTCGCGGTTTCCGGGTGTCCGGCACCTCTCGCCGGCACCTCTCGCCGGTGTCCGGCACCTCTCGCCGGGCACCGGGGACTTCGCGGCACCTCTCGCCGGCGACTCCGCCGGTGTCCGGCACCGGAGACTGGCACCGGGGACTCCGCGGTGTCCGGCACCGGGGACTCGGCACCGGGGACTCGCCCCGGTGTCCGGCACTCGCCCGGTATCCGGCACCGGGAAGGGCACCGCGAAGGCGCCCGAGGAGGCACCGGCGGGCAGCGCGGGTGGGGAGCTGCAGCGAAGGCGCGGGACGGGACGAAGGCGCGGCCGTGCCGTGTCCCGGGCGCGACGGGATCCCCCGTGATAGAACCGCCGCGCTCCCGCGGGCAACCCATGCGCACCAGGCTCCTCTTCGCCGACGATCGCGGGCGGGTCTACGACCACCCCGACCTCCTCGCCGCCGTCCGGAGCGGCGACGACCTCGCCGCGCCGCCGGAGCGGCCGGTCCAGCTGCCGGAGGGGGCGACCCTCACGATGCTGCCGGGCCGGCGGCCCGTCGGGATCGATCCGGCGACCGGCTCCGTCGTCGTCCTGCGCGAGGTGAAGGTCGGCCGACGCGCGATCGTTCCGCACGCCGTCGGCGCGACGCTGCCGCCGGGCTTCACCCGGACCTTCCTGCCCGCCGCCGCGCGCCCGCCGCTCGCGACCGTGAACGCCGCCCCGGTGCTCCCGCAGTGGGCGTACACCGCCGCGGGGCTCGACGGCGACGCGCCGGTGGTCTGGGCGCTCCACACCGATCGGCGTCGCCACTGGAGCCCCGCCGCGCACTCGACCCCCGACCTCCCGGGGATCGTCGCGGCGACCCTGGCGGAGAGCGCGAACCCCATCTACCGCCAGCTGTCGCGCTGCGCCCTCGAGTGGCGGTGCTTCACCGCCCAGAACACCTTCTACCGACGCGACGAGGGGGCGATCCCGTCCTCCGCGGCGTGCAACGCCGCCTGCATCGGCTGCCTCTCCGAGACGCAGGAGGGAATGCCGCCGTCGAGCCACGAGCGGATCCCGGTGCCGCCCACCGCGGAGGAGATGGCGGAGGTCGCGGTGCGCCACCTCACCGACGCCCGCGGCAAGGTGATGGTCAGCTTCGGCCAGGGGTGCGAGGGCGAGCCGCTCGTGCGCTGGAAGGAGATCGAGCGGGCGATCCGGCTCGTGCGTGCCCGGACGGCGCGCGGGTCGATCCACGCCAACACGAACGGCTCGCTCCCGGTCGGCCTGCGGCGGCTCGTGAAGGCGGGCCTCGACTCGGTCCGGATCTCGCTCAACTCCGTCTCGCCCGACCTCTACGACGCCTACTACCGCCCTCGCGGCTACCGGCTCGCCGACGTCTTCCGCTCGATCCGCGCCGCGAAGGACGCCGGCGCCTACGTGGCGCTGAACCTCCTCACCTTCCCCGGCGTGACGGACCGCGCGGGGGAGGTCGAGGCGCTCGCCGCGCTCGTCGCCCGGACCGGCGTGGACCAGGTCCAGACCCGGCCGCTCGCGATCGATCCCGACGTCTACATGGAGATCGCGCGCCACCGCGGCGCCGGCGGCCCCGCCCTCGGCATCCGCGCCCTCGTGGCCGCGCTCCGGGCTGCGCGCCCGGGCCTCGTCGTCGGCAACTTTTCTCGCGTGGCTTCCGAGCGGACGTCTGGGCGGAGGGACACGCGGGCGTCGCCCTCGCGCCCCCCCGAACGCCGATTCTCCGGCTTCGCCTCCGCCCGTCGGCGGGCAGAGCCCGCCTCCTCCCCCGCTCGCTCCGACGGAGCCTCATCCGGCTCCGCCTTCGCTCGCAAGCCCGCCCGGAGACACGCATGAAGGTCGAGGCCGAGCTGAACCTCCAGAAGGACCTCGCGCGCCACCTGCGCGCGGGCCACCCGTGGGTCTTCCGCAAGGCGATCGAGCGCGCACCGAAGGACCTCGCCGCGGGCGCCATCGTCGACGTGACGGACGAGGGCCGGTTCGTGGCGCGCGGCTACTTCGACCCGCGCTCCGCCATCACCGTCCGGATCCTCACCCGCGAGCCGGCGGAGCAGGTGGACGCCGCGTTCTGGCGGCGCCGCATCGCGCGGGCCGTCGCGCTCCGGCGCGAGCTCGTCCACGACACGACCGGGCTCCGGCTCGTCCACGGCGAGGCGGACGGGCTCCCCGGCGTGGTGGTGGACCGGTACGACCGGTTCGTCGTGCTGAAGCTCTACTCCGCCGGCCTCACCCCGCACCGCCCGGTCATCCTCGAGGCGCTCCGCGCCGAGGTCGAGGGGCTCGCCGGCGTCTACGGCCGCGACGAGATCCCCCGCGACGACGACGAGGACGAGGGCGGCGCGCCCGCCGGGCGGGTCCTGTGGGGCGCCGAGCCTCCCGAGCACATCGAGACCTGCGAGCACGGGATGAAGGTCCTCGTGGACGTCCGTCGCGGCCAGAAGACCGGCCACTTCCTCGACCAGCGCGAGAACCGGCGGATGGTGCGCGACCTCGCCAGGGGTCGGCCGGAGGTCCTGAACCTCTTCTCGTACACCGGCGGGTTCTCGGTGGCCGCGGCCCTGGGCGGCGCGAAGCACGTCGTCTCGGTGGACGTCGACGCGGACGCGATCGCCCTCGCCCGGGAGAACTTCCGGGTGAACGGCCTCGACATGGCCGACCACGCCTTCGCCACCGACGACTGCTTCGACCTCCTCGCCCGCTACAAGCGCGAGGGGCGCCGCTTCGACCTCGTGGTCTGCGATCCCCCGGCGTTCGCGAAGTCGCAGCGCGCGGTGGATGCGGCGATCGCCGGGTACGCGTCGCTCAACCGGGCCGCCCTCGCGGTCCTCGCGCCGGGCGGGCTCCTCGTCACGGCGAGCTGCTCGGCGCGCGTCTCGGCCGAGGCGTTCACCGACGCGGTGAAGGAGTCGGCCTTCAAGGCCCGGGTGGACCTCCAGCTGGTGCAGGAGACCCGGCAGCCCGCGGATCACCCCGTCTCGCTGCAGTTCCGCGAGGGGCGCTACCTCAAGTGCCTCGTGCTCCGGCGGGTCGGCTAGAGACTCAGATCGCGTCGCTCGGCGGCAGCCCGCCCTCGTCCTCGCCGGTGCCGCACTTCGGCATCTCCTTCTCGACCACGGCGCGGAGCTTCTTCGCGTCGCGCGCGGCCACGAGCCGGTCGAGCTCCTTCCAGCGCGCGTCGGGGTCGGCCTTCAGGATCGCCGCGTACGCCCGGAGCGTGGACTCGATCCCCGCCGTCTGGACGGCGGCCCAGTCGTCGGCCTTCTTCGGGTTCTCGAGGACGAACGCCGCCATCCCGAACACCGACTGCACGTAGAGCAGCTTCGCGTACGGCCCCTCCTCGTCCTTGGCGAGGACGTCGAGCGGCCCCGAGCACCCCCGCACCTCGAAGTCCGGCGCCTCGACGATGAACTGGAGGAGCCACGCGCGGTCCTGGTTCGAGCTGCGCGCGAGCGGCTGCTTCTCGAGCTTGCGCGTGAGCTCGATGGCGCGCTTGCGCTCGGCGGGCGTGGAGGGGCCGCGGGCGGAGGCGAGCGTCGGGGTCGCGAGGAGGACGAGGACGGCGGCGAGGGTGCGGATCACGAGGCCTCCGGAGGGGTCGACCGCGATCCCATCACGAACCCCGGGCGCGGTCGAGGGCCAGTGAGGGATGGGGACCGAGGCCGTCCCCGGCACGTTCCGCGCGGGGCGCGACGGCCGAGGCGCCGGTACAATCCACCGATGGTCCTCGCGGGGCAGTACCTCGAGCGGCCGGCGCTCGTGGACGCCGGCGGCCTCGTGCTCGAGGCGCTCTACCACCGGGGCGAGCGACGCCCGGCGCTCCTCGTCTGTCCGCCCACCGGACCGGGCGGCGGCATGGACGCGGCGCCCGTGGCGGAGCTCGCCTGGGCGGCGGCGCGGGCCGGCCATCCGTCGCTCCGGTTCCAGCACCGCGGCGTGGGGGCCTCGCAGGGCGACGCCGATCCGGCCCGCACCCTCGACGACGCCGAGGCGGCCCTCCGCCACCTCGCCTTGACCGCCGGGAGCCGCATCGCGATCGCCGCCCTCGGCGCCGGGTGCGACACGGCCCTCGCCCTCGCCCGCGTCCACCTGGAGGTGGAGCGGGTGGCGCTCGTCGCGCCGCCAATCCCGGCCGTCGGCGCGCTCCCCGCCGCGCGGCTCCTCGTCGTCCTCCCGGAGGAGCGCGCCGCCGAGGCCGCCGCGATGGCGGCGCCGCTCGGACCGGGGGGCGCGGTGGAGGTCGTCGCCGGCGCGGACGCGCTCTTCCGGTCCGGCCTGCCCCAGCTCGGCCGGGCGGTGATCGCCTGGGTCACCGCCCGGGGCTGAGGAATCAGCGGCCCGGCCCGCGGACGAGCCCGGCGAGGCCCAGCAGGACGAGCGCGGCGGCGCCGGCCACGGCGAGCAGCGCGAGGCGCCGCGGGACGCGCTCGGGCCGCCAGCGCAGATCGGGGGACGACGGATCGACGCGGACGAGCAGCTCGTCCCTGCGTGGCGCGGGCGGGGCCGCTGCGCGGTAGGCGCCGAGGAGGAGGCCGAGGGCGCAGGCGCCCACCGTGAAGGTGGTCGCGATCTCGCCGGCGGGGGCGGCGGCCGGGGCGTCGGAGGGGCCGAGGGCGAGGAGGAGCCCCGCGGCGAGGCCGTTGTTCGCGGCATGCGCGGCGATGGCCGGCCAGATCGAGCCGCTTCGCCAGGTGAGCCACCCGAACACGCCGCCGAGGACGAGCAGGGCGGGGAACCGGACCGGGTCGAGGTGGAGCGCGGCGAACAGCAGCGCGCTCGCGGCGATGGCGAGCGCCGGTCGCCGGCGGAGAGAGAGGGTCGACTGGACGTACCCCCGGAAGGTCAGCTCCTCGCAGAGCGGCGCGAGCCCCGCGGCGACCGCGGCGAGGGCGAGCTTCTCCCACGGTGGCCCCTCGAAGAGGCGCGTCAGGTCGTACGCCTGGACCCACGCCCGCGGCAGGAGCCGCTGGGTGACCGTCATGATCACGCCCGCGACGAGGTAGGCGGCGGCCCCGGAGAGCGCGCCGAGGACGAGGAGGGCAGGGCGCGGGGGGCGGAGGCGGAGGAACGGCCCGAGGCGGAGGTTGGAGCCGGCCGTCGCGACGAGCGCCGGGAGCAGGAAGGCGAAGAGCTGGGTCGCGACGAGGCCCGCGACCGGGCTCGCCCACTGCGCCAGGAGGGCCGGGGGGAAGAGCGCGAGCAGCACCGCGAAGAAGGCGAGGGCGCTCTTGGTCCCGGCGGGCGGGGCCCCCGGGGGGATCTCCTCGCTGACGGGGTCCACGCGCGGCACAATGCACCGGTCGGAGGACGCCGGGAAGCCGGTTCGGTCGGGTAATATCCGCGGCATGAACTTCCAGAACCGGACGGTGGTCCTCGGGGTGGGCGGAGGCATCGCCGCCTACAAGGCCTGCGAGCTCGCCCGCCTCGTCGTGAAGGGGCGGGGGACGGTGAGGGTCGCGATGACCCGCGCCGCGACGAGGTTCGTCCAGCCGCTCACCTTCCAGGCCCTCTCCGGCGCGCCGGTGCTCGTCGACCTGTTCGATCCCGCGAGCGAGGCCACCTACGGTCACCTCTCCCTCGCCCGCGAGGCGGACCTGCTCGTCGTCGCGCCGGCGACGGCGGACCTCGTCGCCCGGCTCCGCGCCGGGATGGCCGACGACGCGGTGACCACCACCGCGCTCGCCGTCACCTGCCCTGTCCTCCTCGCGCCGGCCATGAACACCCGCATGTGGCGGAACCCGGCGGTGCAGGAAAACCTCGCCGCCCTGCGGGCCCGCGGCTTCCACGTGGTCGGCCCCTCCTCGGGCGAGCTCGCCGACGGCGACGTCGGAGAGGGGCGCCTCGCAGAGCCGGAGGAGATCGCCGTCGCCGCCTCGCGCCTCCTCGGGAACCTCGACCTCGCCGGCCGCTGCGTCCTCGTCACCGCCGGGCCGACCCGCGAGCCCATCGACCCGGTCCGGTTCATCTCGAACCCGTCCTCCGGCAAGATGGGCTACGCCATCGCCTCCGTCGCCGCCCGGCGCGGCGCGGAGGTGACCCTCGTCTCCGGCCCGACCGTGCTGGCAAATCCCGCGGGCGTGAAGGTCGTCCGGGTCGAGACGGCCGAGCAGATGGCGCGCGCCGTCGAGCCCGCCGCGGGGGGGATGGACCTCTTCGTGGGCGCCGCCGCGGTCTCGGACTACCGCCCGCAGACGTCGTCGCCGAGCAAGATCAAGAAGCGCGACGGGGACGAGACCCTCGTGCTCTCCCGCACGCCCGACATCCTCGCCGGGCTCGGCGCGCGGTTCGCCGGCGCCAGGGACGCTCCGGTGCTGGTGGGGTTCGCCGCCGAGACCGAGGAGGTCATCGCGCGCGCCCGGGAGAAGCTGAAGGCGAAGCGCTGCGACCTCGTCGTCGCGAACAAGGTCGGCGGCCCCGGGGCGGGGTTCGGCGGCGACACGAACCGCGTCGCGCTCGTCTCGACGACGGAGCTCGCGGAGATCGAGGGGCCGAAGGAGAAGGTCGCCGAGGCGATCCTCGACTGGATCCTGCCGGTGCTGGAGGGGCGCCGGCCGAAGAAGCCCTAGACCGCGTCCGCGCCCAGGCGGGCGAGCGAGGCGGGGAGCACGAGCTTCCCCTGGATCGCCCCGCGGAAGGAGTCGCGCAGCTCGCCGGCGATCTCGTGGGCGTCGCGCGAGTGGAGCCGCCGGCTCGAGGTCTGGAGCCGCAGCGAGCGGCGGAGGTCCTGGGCGATCCGGATGTTCCGGGCGCCGGTGGCGTCGGCCCGCGCCGCCTTCGAGCGCTCCATCTCCGAGAGCAGCCCCACGATCGCCTCCACCGCGAGCTCGTTCGTGTCGACGACGAGGTCCGGCTCGAGGACGAGGTTCCGCTCCCGGGCGAGGGCGAGGCGCGAGACGTGGTGGAACCGGCCGATGCGGGCGCTCGCGAGGAGCGAGCGGAACAGCTGCTTCGACACGCCGAAGGGGATGACCGACGAGCCGTAGAGCATCGACTCCAGATACTCGTCGTGGTTCCGGTAGACCCGGCTGGTCACCTCTCGCGCGACGCGCGAGAAGTCCCGGTCCATGCGCTGGTCGTAGCGCAGCTCCCAGTAGGCGTGCTGCGCGTTGCGCTTGTGGTACGCGGCGACCGTCTTGAACGGGACGTAGTAGTTGTGGGCGACGGTGTCGGCGGCGAGGTGGGAGAGGAACCCGAGGGCGACGGCCTGCTCGCCGCCGGCCTTCGCGTGCTTGAAGACGTTGAAGCCGACCCGCCAGTTGTGACAGTGGTACAGGTAGCGCGCCATGTTCTTGCCGACCACGATGTCCGCAGCGAGCGAGCCGTACAGGAACTCGTTCGCGAAGTCCTGGAGGATGTGGCGGACCGACGGCTGGACGACGGCGATCGTCTCGAGGGCCTGCGACGAGAAGCTGAGGTGGGCGAGCGGCCCCCACGCCAGCGCCTCCGTCGGGACCACGAGCACGGCGATCGCCACCGCGGCGAGGGCCAGCAACGACGGCAGGCGCTCCCATCTCATGTGGGTCGATTGTAGGTTCCGGCACCCTCCGGTCGCAACGCGACCTGCGGGGCCGGGTGGAGAAGAGGCGTGAGTCAGGGCGATCCAGGCGCGGTTCGGGCCGAAGTGGTCGAGGAGCTCCGGCGGCACCTCGCCTGGCTCTCGGACGCGGGAGTACGCGGAGATCCCTGAGCCTCCGCCGCCCACGGCCCTCGCGCCCGCGGCGCCCGCCCCGCTGACCGCTCACGCCCGCCCGCCTCCCCCCGCCCGGGCCGCGACCGCCCGGGCCGCGACCGCCCCGCCGGGAGCGACGGCGGTCCCCGCCGCTCCGCCCGCCGCCGAGGGCCCGTACGCCCTCTCGGACCGCGGCTGCGGCTCGCCCGCGCTCCTCGGGATCCGCCGCGACCTCGGCGAGTGCGACCGGTGCAAGCTCGGCCGCGGCCGCACGAAGCTCGTCTTCGGCGTCGGGGATTCGGCCGCGGAGCTCATGTTCGTGGGCGAGGGGCCGGGCGAGGACGAGGACCTCCAGGGCGAGCCCTTCGTCGGGCGCGCCGGGCAGCTGCTCACGAAGATGATCGAGGCGATGGGGTTCCGCCGCGCCGACGTCTACATCGCGAACGTCGTGAAGTGCCGCCCCCCGGGGAACCGCAACCCCGAGCCGGACGAGATCGAGGCGTGCGAGCCCTTCCTGCGCGCGCAGATCGCGGCGGTCCGGCCGAAGGTGCTCGTGGCCCTCGGCAAGTTCGCGACGCAGACGCTCCTGCGGGACCCCTCGCCCATCAGCCGCCTCCGTGGCCGCTGGTTCGAGTACGGGGGCGTCCGGCTCATGCCGACCTTCCACCCCGCCTACCTCCTGCGTAGCCCGAACGAGAAGGCGAAGGCGTGGGATGATCTGCAGCTCGTCATGAAGGAGCTCGGGAAGACGCCGCCGAGGAGGTCGTGATGGCGACTCGCATCCGGACGGTGCGCAGGGCCCTCGCCGGCCTCGCCCTCGCCCTCGCGGCCGCGGGGGCCCTCGGCGCGGGCGACCCGCCCACGGCGCGCCTCTCGCCCGGCGCCGGTCCGCCGCGGGTCCTCGCCGTCGAGGTGAAGGGCGCGATCACGGGCGGCACCGCCGAGTACCTCGCGGCGGCGCTGCGGCGGGCGCGGGACGAGCGGCTCGACGCGGTGGCCGTGACGCTCGACACCCCCGGCGGCGGCCTCGACGCGACCCGCGAGATCGTCCAGGGGATGCTCGGGAGCGAGGTGCCGGTCGTGGTGTGGGTCGGCCCGGCCGGCGCCCACGCCGCCTCCGCCGGCGCGATCCTCACGATGGCCGCGAGCGTCGCGGCCATGCACCCGGCGACGAACATCGGCGCGATCCACCCGGTGACGATCGGCGGCAAGGACGTCGCCGCCGAGGCCGGGAAGGACATGGCCGAGAAGGTCGTGAACGACACCGTCGCCTTCGTCCGCTCCGTCTGCGCCGAGCGGGGCCGCAACCAGGACTGGGCGGAGAAGGCCGTCCGCGAGAGCGTCTCCGTCGCGGCCGCCGAGGCGGTCCGCCTCCACGTCGTCGACCTCCTCGCCGTCGACCTGCGGGCGGCGCTCGACGCCGCGGACGGCCGGCCGGTGAAGGTGGCGGGCGGGACGCGCCCGCTGCGGACGCGGGACGCCGCCCTCGTCCCGCTGGAGCCGACGATCCGTCAGCGGCTCCTCTCCTTCCTCGCCGATCCGAACGTCGTGGCGCTCCTGATGCTCCTCGGGACGCTCGGGATCGGCATCGAGTTCTACCACCCGGGCGCGATCTTCCCCGGGGCGGTGGGCGCCTTCTGCCTGCTCCTCGCGTTCCTCGCGATGCGCGTCATCCCGGTGAACGTCGGCGCCGTGGTCCTCGTCCTCGCCGGGGTCGGCCTCCTCGTGGCGGAGGGGTACGTCACCGCCCACGGGCTCGCCGGCGCGGGCGGCGCCGTCTGCATCGTCCTCGGCACCGCCTTCTTCATCGACCGCGCCTCGCCCGACTACCAGTTCGACCCGGGGGCGTTCACCGTCTCGCCCTGGATGGTCTGGCCGACGCCGCTCGTCCTCGCGGGCGTCCTCGGGTTCATGGGCTGGAAGGTGGCCCGCTCGCGCCGCGCGCCGCTGCAGCTGGGCGCGCCGGCCCTCGTCGGCGCCGAGGGGCACGCCCTCGACGAGGTCGGCCCCACGGCGGGGCAGGTCTTCGTCCACGGCGAGTACTGGCAGGCCCGCAGCGCGACGCCCATCCCGACGGGCGCGCGCGTGCGGGTCGCCGCGGTGGACGGCCTCATGCTCACGGTCGTCGCGCTCGACGCGGCGTAGCCCCTTCACTCCGCGAGCGCGGCAACCGGTCGCGCGGCATTTGTGCGCGTCACGAGGTCGCTGGATGGACTCGGCCCCGCGCGTTTGCGACTCATGCCTTGCGGGGGTCAGACCATGAACGCTCGGCCGTCCGCGAGGGAGATCCCGATGAGAGCGAAGACCTGGCTGCTCGCCGCGCTCTGCGCGCTGCCGCTCGCGGCGAGGGCGGAGCAGGCAATCCCGTTCATCACCACCGACGAGCTGAAGCGGCTCCTCGACGCGAAGGAGCCGGTGTTCCTCGCGAACGCGCTCAGCCCCATCGAGTACGCCGAGGAGCACATCGCCGGCTCGGTGAACGTTCCCTACGAGGCGCTGCACGCGGGAAAGGTCAAGCTACCGCAGGACCGCAAGCGCCAGCTGGTCTTCTACTGCAAGGGACCCAAGTGAACGAAGTCGGTCAAGGCGGCCGGTCTGGTCGTCAAGATGGGCTACGCCAATGTCTCCGTCTACAACGAGGGGCTCCCGGAGTGGGTGAAGCGCGGGTACCCGGCGGAGCTGAAGAAGGTCTATCCGAACATCGAGGTGCCCTCGCTCGGCGCCGATGAGCTGAAGCGGATGCTCGACGGGAAGCAGGACCTCGTCGTGCTCGACGTGCGCGATCGCGAGGCGGTGGAGGACGCCGGGCGCATCGCGGGGTCGAGGCAGAATCGACCTCGAGGTCCTCGACGCGCGCTTCGGCGAGCTGCCCCAGGGGAAGAAGATCGTCCTCGTGGACCTCCACGGGAAGCAGACCCAGGTCGCCGGACGGTTCCTCGCGTGGAAGGGGTTCAAGGACGTGGCCCGGCTCGACGGCGGGTTCGTCGGGGGGTGGCTCAAGGCCGGCTACCCCGTCGCGAAGTAGGGCCGGCGCGGGCCGATCGCCGAGGAGGCGCCCATGTGGCTGAGGAACCTGAGCGTCCGCAAGAAGCTGCTCGCCGGCTTCGGCGTGCTCTTCGCGCTCCTCACGCTCGTCAGCGCCGTCTCGATGACATCGCTCCAGCGGATCGGCCGGACCGCGCGGGTGGTGCGCGAGCAGTCCTTCCCCGAGGCGATGTTCCTGCGCCGCGTCCAGGGGCTCGCGGCGCAGATGGTCGCCCACGTGAACGCGTCGGTGGAGGGCGGCACCGAGGACGGCCTCAAGAAGGCGGTCGAGACGAAGCGCCAGCTCGACGAGGCGTGGGCCCAGGCCGACGTGGTCTTCCGAGATCACCGCGCCGACCTCGACGCCCTGCGGGCGGTGAGGACCGAGACCGACGGGCTCCTCGAGGCCGGGCGGGCCCTCGTGAAGCTCACGGTGAACCAGGACTGGGCGGCGATCGGCGCGGCGTCGACCGGCTTCCGGCGCCGGGCCGACGCCCTCGTCGCGCGCATCGGCGCCCTGGAGGCCGAAGGAGTCCGGGACCTCGAGCGCTCCCTCGACGACACCGCCGAGCTCGCCCGGCGGTCCGTCCTCTGGGGCGCGGCCGTGCTGCTGCTGGGGGTGGTGGCCGGCCTCGCGCTCACCGTGTTGCTCGGCGGGGCGATCCTCCGGCCCATCCGGAAGCTCGTCCACGGCACCTCCGAGCTCGCCGCCGGGAACCTCGCCATCGAGGTGGAGGAGGACGGGCAGGACGAGCTCGGACGCCTCCTCGGCGACGTGCGGCAGATGGCGGGCAAGCTGCGCGCGGCCTTCGCCGAGGTGAAGGGGGCCGCCGAGGCGGTCGCCGCCGGGAGCGAGCAGCTCGCCGGCGCGGCCGTCCACCTCTCCCAGGGCGCGACCACCCAGGCTGCGGCGGCGGAGGAGGCGTCCACGCTCATCGCACAGGTCCAGGGCACGATCCGCCAGAACGTGCTCGACGCCACCGAGACCGAGCAGATCGCCCGCAGGGCCGCCGGCGCCGCCCGCGAGACCGGGGCCACGGTGGCGCGCGGGCTCGGCGCGATGAAGGAGATCGCGGACCGGATCGGGGTGGTCCAGGAAATCGCCTACCAGACCAACCTGCTCGCGTTGAACGCGGCCATCGAGGCGGCCCGCGCCGGCGAGAAGGGGCGGGGGTTCGCGGTGGTGGCCGCCGAGGTGCGCAAGCTCGCCGAGCGGAGTCAGGCCGCCGCCGTGGAGATCGCGGGGCTCTCCGACTCGAACACCCGCGTGGCGGCGCGGGCCGGCGACGACCTCTCGCGGCTGGTGGGGGACATCGAGCGGACCGCGGAGCTGGTGCTGCGCATGACCTCGGCGTCGCGGGAGCAGGCCGGGGCGGTGGAGCAGATCGAGGGGGCGGTCCGGAAGCTCAACGAGGTGGTCCAGCGGAACGCCGGGATCTCGGAGGAGACCTCCGCCACCTCCGCCGAGCTGGCCTCTCAGGCCGGGTGGCTCCAGACCGCGGTCGCGTTCTTCCGGGTCGGCGCGGGACCCGACCGCGTCGCGCTGCCACGCCGCGACGAGACGAAGATGGCCGGGCGCGCCCGGGCGGGCTAGAACGAGGGGTCGCTCCACTCGGAGGGAACCCATGCCCATCGTCGGACTCGGCCTGCTCATCCCCGTCGCCCTGATCGTCTTCTGGTTCCTCTCCGGCATCCGGATCATCAACGAGTACGAGCAGGGGGTGGTGCTCCGGCTCGGCCGGTTCGCCGGGGTCCGCAGCGCCGGCCTCAAGTGGATCATCCCGTTCATCGACCGGATGATCGTCATCGACATGCGCGTCACGGCGGAGCAGGTCCCGCCGCAGGACGTGATCACCCGGGACAACGTCTCGGTGAAGGTGAACGCGGTCATCTACTTCCGCGTCATGCAGGCCGACCGCGCCTTCCTCCAGGTCACCGACTTCCTCTTCGCGACGAGCCAGTTCGCCCAGACGACGCTCCGGTCGGTGCTCGGCCAGGTCGACATGGACGACCTCCTCAGCCAGCGGGACAAGATCAACCGCCAGCTCCAGGAGATCATCGACCGGCACACCGAGCCGTGGGGCGTGAAGGTGACCGCGGTGGAGGTGAAGCAGGTCGACCTCCCCGACGAGATGCGCCGCGCGATGGCGAAGCAGGCCGAGGCGGAGCGGGAGCGGCGCTCGAAGGTGATCGCCGCCGAGGGCGAGCACCAGGCCGCCGAGAAGCTCGGGATGGCCGCCGACGTCATCGCCCGCTCGCCCGGCGCGCTGCAGCTCCGCTACCTCCAGACCCTGGTCGAGATCGCGGCGGAGAAGAACTCCACCATCGTCTTCCCGCTCCCCATCGAGCTCGTGAAGGCCTTCCTGGACCACAAGTAGGCGGCCGAGCGGCCGCCGCGGCGGGGGTCGCACGTCGCGGCCGGGGGGTCGCGCCCGCCTCGCCGCCACCCGACCTTTCCCACGTCCGCGCACACGCGCGGCGGGAGGGGGTCATGGGTCGCGTCGCGTGGTGGGGGGCGGCTGCTGCGGCCGCGTTCGCGCTCGCCGCCTGCGGCTCGTCGCAGGTCGCCGAGAGTCCCGCTCGCCGGGGAGAGCGATTGTGCGAGCTGCCACACCGCACCCGGGGAGGGGCCGCCGTTCCGGGACCACACCGGGTCCACCGATCCGCACCGGCTCACGGTCGGCGCCCACGACGCCCACCTCCACGCGGACCTCGCCGCGGACCTGTCCTGCGGCGACTGCCACAAGGTGCCCGGAGCGTGGTGAACGACCCGGGCCACCTCGAGGCCATCCCTCCCGCCACCGTCCAGTTCGGCGCCCTCGCCCGGACCGGCGGCGCGGCGCCGGTCTACCACCAGGGCGACGGGTGCTCCGCGAGCTACTGCCACGGGAACTTCCCGGGCGGGAACCGCTCGAACACGCCGGCGTGGCTCGGCGGCCCCGCCGCCGCCCTCTGCGGCAGCTGCCACGCGCTCCCGCCCCCGAGCGGTCGGCACGCGCTCCACTTCGACGCGGGGGTCCGCTGCGACCAGTGTCACGGGCCGTTCCTGCAGGCGTCGCACGTGAACGGCACCGTCGACGTGGCGCTCACGCCGCAGCCGGGCCAGCCCCTCCCGGACGCCTACAACCGCCAGTTCAAGACGTGCGCCCAGGCCTGCCACGCCCCGCGGTCCTGGCCCGCGCCGGGGGACGCGGGGCTGTAGCCCGTCAGGGAGGGCTCGCGCCGGCGCCCTCGCCGGCCGCGCTCCGGACCGCCACCCGGGCCTCCCCGCCTGTCATGACCCGCGTGTAGAGCGGGCCACCCGCCTGCTGGAGCCGCCCGCCCGCGCGGAGCGAGCCCGTGTCCACCGGGGCGAAGCCGATGTCGTCGACGATCTCCGCCGCGACCGCCTTCGCGGCCTGGTCGTCGCCCGCGACGAGGATCGCGATCCGCTCGCCGATGGGCAGGTCGGGATCGCCGCGGGACGCGAGGTCGCGCGCGTGCAGGGTATTGAAGGCCTTCACGAGCCGCGCCTCGGGCAGGGCCTTCGCGACCTCCTCGCTCGAGGTGGAGTCCCCGAGGTCGTAGAGGCCGAAGTCGGGGCGGTACGGGTTCATCGCGTCGACCACGATCTTGCCGCGGAGGCGATCCGCGGGGAGGTCCCCCCGGTTGCGCCAGGGGATGGCGAGGAGCACGACCTGCCCGAACTCGGCCGCCTCCTCGACCGTCGCCGCCCGGACGCCGTGGCCGAGGGCGTCCACCTGCTCGCGGAGCGACTCGGGGCCGCCCGCGTGCGCGAGGGCAATCTCGTGTCCCGCGGCGACGAACAGCCGCGCGGCGGTCCCGCCGATGCTGCCCGACCCGATGATTCCGATCCGCATGACGCGTCCTCCCGCTCGGGCCCCCTTCCGGGAACGCTGCGCACCGGTCCTCCGCGCGGCAGCGCCGGGGCGCGGGGCCGGGGCCTCGGCCGGTCGGCGGGGGAGCGCGCGGCTCAGTCGACGAGGACGACCCGGTCCGGCGAGCGGGTCACGATCCAGAGCCGCTCGCCCGTCTCGTCGAAGGCGAGGCCCTCGACGTTCCCCTCGATCACGATCTGGTCGATCTGCGGGAAGCCGGCCTCGGGGTCGGCCCGGTAGAAGCGGAGGACGGTCTCGCCCGCCGGGCCGTAGAATCTCGCGGTGCACGAGGAGCCGGCGGTTCGGCGAGATCGCGTGGATCTCACCGGTCGCCGCCGCGAGCGGGACCCGGCGCACCGGCGTCCAGGTCGGGCCGAGGAGGACCCCCTCCGACTCGAACCCGAGGAGCCACAGCCCGTCCTCGAGCCACGCCGCCGCCTGGATCGTCGCGCGGCCGCCGCTCGGCACCCACTCGGCGTCGGCCAGGCCCGATCCGCCAGACGCGATCTGCGCCGGATGCCAGAGCGAGGTGCGAGGCGCGGCGTCGGTCACGTTGGTCGCGGACCAGATCCGCCCGTCCGGCGCGAACCCGACCGCCACGACGTCTTCGGTGCCGTCGCCGAGCACGACGTGGCCGGCGAAGGCGCCGCCGTCGACGAGCGAGAGCCCCGCGGAGTGAGCGAAGACGACCTGCAATCCCAGGGTTGCCGCGAGGTCGGGCGCGTCGCCGAGCCCGAGCGGCGCGACCGACGCGGCGCCTGCGTCGGGGTAGCCGGTGGCCGCCGGCGGGGTCCCGCCGCGCGCCGCCCACACCCTGCGCGCCCCGTCCTCCCACGCGACGACGGTCACCTCGGCGCCGCGCCCGACGCAGGTCGGGACGTCGGAGCCGAGCGGGAACCGGAGGACCGCCGGGAAGCTCGCGGCGGGGAAGAAGATGGCGTCCTCCGCCGCCTCGGTGGCCCGCCGCGCGTAGGCGACGGTGCTCTCGTAGGCGACCCCCGAGCCGCCGGGGGCGACGCCGAAGTCGACGCGCGCGACGCGGGAGCCGCTCGCGAGGTTCACGACCGAGACTTCGTTGTCCGCCGCGTCCGCGACGAAGGCGAGGTCGCCCGACGCGCTCGCCGGGCCCGGGGAGGTCCCGGGCACCGACCAGAGAAGGGTACGCGAGACGAGGTCGATCCCGACGGAGAGGCCGTCGTCGGGCTTCGTCGCGAGCACCATCGGGAGGGTCGCGGCGCTGGCGAGCGCCTCGATGGTGGAGGGGGAGAACGTCTCGACCGCGCCGACAAATGCGGGATCGGTCCCGAGCCGCGCGACGGCGAGGTCGCCGCTCGCGAGCGCGACCGCCGCGAGCGGCTCGCCGGTGGAGATGCCGGCGGGGTCGGCGCGGTCGGCGACCGCCACCGCGACGGGGTTGCTGCCGCCCAGCTCGTCGTAGAGATCGCCCGGGACGAGCGCCGCGGCCGGGACGACGCCGGTCCCCCTCGCGGAGGAGAGGTCGAGGAGCGCGAGCGTGGCGGTGTACGACCCGTAGTCGTAGACGAGCGCGACGGCGCGACCGTCGCCGACGTCCGCGCCGTCGAAGAAGCTGAGGTCGCCGAGCGGCGTCGGCGCGACGACGGTCGTCAGCGTGTCGAGGTCCCAGGCGGCGAGGGAGGGGACGCTGGAGCCGCTGGACTCGTCGTCCCCGAAGGCGACGAGGAGGTCCACGCCGCGCATCGCGACGAGGTACGGCCGGTAAGGCGCGAAGGGGTACGCGACGGCGCCGGCGGCGGCGCCCGTCGCCGCCTCGGTGCGGCGCACCGTCGCGCTCGCCCGGTCCGGCGAGAGCTCGCAGTGGTAGAGCGCGCCCTTCCACGCCGCGGCGACGCTGGCGTGCGCGGCGTTCTCGGGGAGGGTCCCCACCGCAGAGGCCGCGAAGACCGGATCGCCCGCCTTGAGCAGGCCGCCGTAGAGGCCGGAGTGGACGAAGACATCCGGGCCGACGCCATGGACGGCCAGGGGCCGCTGGAGGATCGGCCGGCTCGTCGCGACGGCGCGGCGCCGCGGCTCGCCGAGCCCGAGGTACGCGAGCGCTCCGAAGGGATCGCTCGTCCCCCGGCCGGTCGTCACGATGACGGGGCCGCTCCCGGCGTCGGCGGGGACGCGCACGACCAGCGCGGTCCCGTCGAAGCGCAGGCCGCGGGCGCTGGCGCCCGCGAAGCTCACGACGTTCGCGGCGGGATCGACGTCGAGCCCGGTCCCCTCGATGCGGACGAGCTGCCCGGCCCAGGCGCGGCTGGGGGAGAGCGAGGAGAGGACCGGCGCGGTGCTCGCGGGCGGGAGCTCGAGGTCCTTCGCGCAGCCACCGAGGGCGACGGCGACGAGGGCGGCGAGGACGAGCATCGTCGCGGTCGGGACCGTCCTGGAGGTGCGCACGGGACGAGGATTCCACGGCGCGGCGCCGGAGTCACGGGCGGGGCAGTCGGGAAACGTGCGTCAGCGCGGTGCGGGAACCGTCCTTCGACGACGCGTCGCCTGCGGCGACGCTACGCTCAGGGCGAACGGGGAAGAGACGCAGCGATCGCGGGCTCAGGTCTCGGCCACGATCGTCCCGTCCTCGACCAGCCACGCCCGCGTCATCGCCGGCGTGTTGTGGGCGAACCCGACCTCGCCCGACGGCGACACGACGATGATCCCGCCCTGGCCCTCCACCCGGCTTCCGAGGAGCGCCACCGCCTCCCGCGCCGCCTCCATCGCGGAGCGGCCGGCCGCGACGAGGTCCGCCGCGTGGCGGGCGAGGGTGAGCGGGATGATCCGCTCGCCGTGGCCGGTGCAGGAGACCGCGGCGAGGTGGTCGTCGGCGTAGGTCCCGCAGCCGATGAGGGGCGTGTCCCCCACCCGGCCCGGGAGCTTCATGCCCATTCCGCCGGTGGAGGTCGCGGCGGCGAGGTGGCCCCGGGCGTCGCGGGCGACCGCGCCGACCGTGCCGGTCTTCGTCGCGGCCGCCGCGCCGACCCGGGCCGCCTCCCAGCGCGCCCGCTGCGCCGGGCGTGACGAGGAGCTCGTTCGCGACGGTCGGGATCCCGACCTCGCGGGCGAACGCGGACGCTGCGGGGCCGGCGAGCATCACGTGGGCGGTCCGCTCCATCACCGCCCGGGCGAGGGTGACCGGGTTTCGCACGTCCTTCACCACCGCGACGGCGCCGCAGCGGAGCGCCTCGCCGTCCATGATCGAGGCGTCGAGCTCCACGTCGCCCGCGGAGGTGAGGGTCGAGCCGACGCCGGCGTTGAAGGCCGGATCGTCCTCCAGCACCCGGACGGCGACCTCGACCGCATCGAGGGCGCTGCCACCGCGCGCGAGGACCTCGGCGCCGGCGGCGCAGGCGGTTCGCGCCCCGACGAGGCGCGGGTCGTCGGAGGCCCCCGAAATGACGCCACCCGGCGAGCGTTCGCCCGCCCCGCCGTGAACGATGATGGCAGAATGTCGCGGACGGTGCATCATGACGGTCCCGGTTATCTTGAACCCCGTCCAGAGAGGAATTCCATGGCTCTTCGCGAGGTGGTGATCGTCGGCGCGGCGCGTACCCCCATCGGCTCCTTCATGGGCTCGCTGTCGGCCGTCCCCGCCCCCCGGCTCGGCGCGACCGCGATCCGCGCGGCCCTCGAGCGGTCGGGGGTCTCCCCGTCCGCCGTCGACGAGGTCGTGATGGGGAACGTCCTGCAGGCGGGGGTCGGCCAGGCGCCGGCCCGCCAGGCCGCCCTCTTCGCCGGGCTGCCCGAGAAGGTCCCGTGCT
The DNA here is from genome assembly GCA_963739565.1 of uncultured delta proteobacterium. Taxonomy (GTDB): domain Bacteria; phylum Myxococcota; class Myxococcia; order Myxococcales; family Anaeromyxobacteraceae; genus Anaeromyxobacter. Next base: position 252,246 of record CAVUBF010000008.1, read on the forward strand.
GGACGCTCAACAAGGTCTGCGGCTCGGGCCTCAAGGCGGTCATCTCCGGGGCCCAGGCCATCGCCCTCGGGGACGCCGACGTCGTCGTCGCGGGCGGGATGGAGTCCATGTCCAACGTGCCCTACTACGACCGCGCCGCCCGCGCCGGGGTCCGGATGGGCAACGTCGAGCTCATCGACGGCCTGATCCACGACGGGCTCTGGGACGTGTACAACCAGCAGCACATGGGGATCTGCGCGGAGCACTGCGCGACCACCCAGGGGATCTCCCGCGCGCAGCAGGACGAGTTCGCCCTCGAGTCCACGAGGCGCGCCATCGAGGCCCAGAAGGCCGGCGCGTTCAAGGCGGAGATCGTCCCCGTGGAGATCGAGGGGAAGAAGGGCGAGAAGACCGTCGTCTCCGAGGACGATGGGCCGAAGGGCGCCCGGCCCGAGAAGATCCCGACGCTGAAGCCGGTCTTCAAGAAGGACGGGACGCGTCACCGCCGCGAACTCGTCGTCCATCAACGACGGCGGCGCGGCGGTGGTCCTCATGAGCGCCGAGCGCGCGAAGCAGGAGGGCCGCACCGTGCTCGCCCGCCTGCGGGCCTGGGGCGGCGCCGCCCGGGCGCCGATGGAGTTCACCATCGCGCCCGCCGATGCCGTGAAGCTCACGCTCGGCAAGGCCGGGCTCGCCACGAAGGACGTCGACCTCTGGGAGATCAACGAGGCCTTCGCGGTCGTCTCGGTCGCGAACAACCGGCTCCTCGGGCTCGACGGCAAGAACGTGAACGTCCGCGGCGGCGCGGTCGTGCTCGGCCACCCCATCGGCGCCTCGGGCGCGCGCATCCTCGTGACGCTCCTGTACGCGATGAAGGATCTCGGCAAGAAGCGCGGGCTCGCGTCGCTCTGCATCGGCGGCGGCGAGGCGGTCGCGCTGGTCGTCGAGCGCTAGCGACTCGGGGAGGTACCGGTGAACAAGGTCGTCGCGTCGGCAGACGAGGCGGTCAAGGACGTCGAGGACGGAGCCACGATCATGGTCTCCGGGTTCGGCCTGTGCGGGAACCCGGAGAACCTCATCGCGGCCCTGCACCGCCGAAGGGCGTCAAGGACCTGACGCTCATCTCCAACAACTGCGGGACCACCGAGCTCGGGCTCGGGGTCCTCCTCAAGGCGCGGCAGATCCGGAAGATCGTCGCGTCCTACGTCGGCGAGAACAAGGAGTTCGAGCGGCAGTACCTCTCGGGCGAGCTGGAGGTCGAGCTCGTGCCGCAGGGGACGCTCGCCGAGCGGATCCGCGCGGGCGGCGCCGGGATCGGCGGCTTCTACACCGGCACCGGCGTCGGGACGAAGGTCGCGGAGGGCAAGGAGACCCGCGTCATCGGCGGGCGCGAGTACCTGCTCGAGCTGCCGCTCCGCGCCGACTTCGCCTTCGTCTGGGCGTGGAAGGCGGACACCTGGGGCAACCTCGTGTACCGGAAGACCACCCGGAACTTCGCGCCGATGATGTGCGCGGCGGCGCAGGTGACGGTCGCCGAGGCGCCGAACGTGGTCCCCGCCGGCGAGATCGATCCCGACCTCGTCATCACGCCGTCGATCTACGTGAAGCGGGTCGTCCGGGGCGAGAAGTACGAGAAGTGGATCGAGCGGCGGACGGTCCGGCCGCGGGCGAAGTAGGGGAGGCGACGATGCCGCTGACGCGAGAGCAGATCGCGAAGCGCGTCGCGCGCGAGCTGCGCGACGGGTACTACGTCAACCTCGGGATCGGGATGCCCACGCTGGTGTCGAACTTCGTCCCGCCGGGGATCGAGGTGGTGCTCCAGTCCGAGAACGGGATCCTGGGCGTCGGCCCGTACCCGGCGGAGGGCGAGGAGGATCCGGACCTCATCAACGCCGGGAAGGAGACGGTCACGGTCGTGCCGGGCGCCTCCTACTTCTCCTCGGCGGACTCGTTCGGGATGATCCGCGGCGGCCACATCGACCTCGCCATCCTCGGCGCGCTCGAGGTGTCCGAGAAGGGCGACCTCGCGAACTGGCTCGTCCCCGGGAAGATGGTGAAGGGGATGGGCGGCGGGATGGACCTCGTGGTCGGCGCGCGGCGGGTCATCGTGATGATGGACCACGCCACGAAGGACGGCGCGCCCAAGATCCTGAAGCAGTGCACGCTGCCGATCACCGGGCTGCGCTGCGTCTCGGCGATCTGCACCGACCGCGCCTGGATCGACGTGACGCCGGAGGGGCTGAGGCTCAAGGAGATCGCGCCGGGGGAGACGTTCCAGGGCGTGCAGGAGCTGACCGAGGCGCGGCTCCTCGTCGGTCCGGACGTCTCGCCGATGCAGGCCTGAGTGTCGCCGCCGCTGTTCACGCTCCTCACCGACTACGGGGCGGGCTCCGGCTATCCCGCCCAGGTGAAGGGCGTGCTCCTCGCCGCGCTCCCCGACGCGCGGATCGTCGACGTCTCCCACGAGGTCCCGCGCCACGACGTCCTCGCCGGCGCGCTCCTCCTCGAGGCCAGCGCGCCCTGGTTCCCTCGCGCCGCCATCCACCTCGCCGTGGTGGACCCCGGCGTCGGCACGGCGCGCCGGGCGCTCTGCGTCGTCGATCCGGAGGGACGACGGTTCGTCGCGCCGGACAACGGGCTCCTGACCCCGTTCCTCGGCCCGGGATCGCGGGTGATCGCCCTCGCCCCGGGCGGCGCCCTCCCGCCGCCGCGCACCGCCACCTTCCACGGCCGCGACCTCTTCGCGCCGGCCGCGGTCCTCCTCGCGCGCGGAGAGGATCCGTTCACCCTGGGGCCCGCGGTCGAGGATCCGGTCCGCCTCCCCTGGCCCCGCGCGGACGTGTCGCCGGGCGCGGTGCGCGGCGTGACCCTCGCCGCGGACTCGTTCGGGAACGTGCTGACCTCGATCCGTGACACGGATCTCCCCGCCGGCGCCGCCGTGGCGCGTGTGGAGGCGGGCGGCCGGGAGGCGCGCTGGGTCCGCACCTTCGGGGAGGGGCGGTCCGGTGAGCTCCTCGCCCTGCTCGGAAGCGGCGGCCGGGTGGAGCTCGCGGTCCGGGAGGCGAGCGCGGCCGCGCTCCTGGGTCGCACGCGGGGGCTCGAGGTTCGGCTGGTCCTGGTTGGAAGCGCGGGGAGCGCCTGCTAGAGTTTCCCCGATGCCCGGGAACAACCAGCGGCGCGCCGCGCGCCTCCACCACGAGATCCCGGTCGCGTACCGCAGCGTCGGCAGCTTCCTCTCCGACTGGGCGACGAACATCAGCCACGGCGGCCTGTTCATCAACACGCGCAAGCCGCTGCCGGTGGGGACCGCGGTGAAGATCCTGGTCCAGCTCCCCGGCGCCTCGTTCCCGTTCGAGCTCGCGGGGCGCGTCACGCGCGTCACCGCGTTCGACAACAAGGCGAACATGGTCCCGGGGATGGGGGTCGAGTTCACCGACGTGGACGAGCAGAAGCGGCGCGAGATCTCGACGTTCGTCGAGCGGCTGCGGGTGGAGTTCGAGGAGGCGTAGCCTCCCGTCCCGCGTCCTTCGACTGCGCGTCCCCTGCGGGGACGCTACGCTCAGGACGAACGGATCGCTTCCAGTGCGCATCGAGCTCGACATCGAGGGCCTCGCCCCGGGCGGCGAGGGGGTGGGGCGATCCGGCGCGCGGCCCGTCTTCGTGCCGTTCACGGCGCCGGGGGACCGCGTCATCGCCGACGTCCCGGCGGGCGAGGGACCGGCCCACGGCGTGCTCGTCGAGGTGAAGGCGCCCGGGGCAGCGCGGATCGCGGCCCCTTGCCGGCACTTTTCGAGCGAGGGCGGCCAGAAGGCCCCCCCGAGCCCCCCGCTCGCTCCGGGGCAGCCTCATCCGGCTGCCCCTGCGCTCGCGATCCCCGACGGCGATTGCGGCGGCTGCGAGTGGCTCCACGTCCGCTACGAGGCCCAGCTCGCCGCGAAGGCGCGCGGGTTCGCCGAGACGCTCCGCCGGATCGCGCGGCTCGACCCCGAGACCTGCGGGCTCCGGCCCATCCTCCCCTCGCCGTCGCCCCTGCGCTATCGCGCCCGGGCCAAGTTCCACCTCGACCGGGCGAGCGGACGGCTCGCCTTCTTCCGCCGCCGCTCTCACGCGCCGGTGCGCCTCGAGGAGTGCCACCTCCTCCTGCCCGGGCTCGACGCGCTCCGCGCCGCAGTCGGCCCCGCGCTCGCCGCCGCGAGGCTGACGCCGTCGGAGGTCGCCCTCGAGTGGTCGGACGAGCAGGGGCGAGGGAGCGCGCTCCTCGTCCTCGAGCCGACCGCCGCGGCGCGGACCCGCGCCGAGGCGCTCCTCGCGGCGGTGCCGGCCCTCGCCGGCGTGGTGCTCCGCAGCGAGGCCGGCGCGACGGCCCTGGTCGGCGCTCCGGTGCTGCGCCTCGCCCGCGTCCCGGGGCGGCCAGAGGCGGGGCTGCAGCGGACCCGGCCGGACGTGTTCCAGCAGGCGAACCGCGCGGGGAACGCGGTGCTCGTCGAGACCGCCCTCGGCCTCCTCCGGCCCGACGGCGAGGACGTGCTCGAGCTCCACTGCGGGGCGGGGAACTTCACGGCGCCGCTCGCGGCGCGGGCGCGCGCCGTCGCGGCGGTGGAGGTGCAGGGGCCCGCCCTCGACCTCGCGCGCGAGGACCTCGCCGGCGCAGGGAACGTCCGGTTCTTCGCGGGGGACGCCCTGAAGCTCGCCCTGGCCCTCGCCCGCGAGCGGGGTCCGTCGGCGCGGCGGTTCGGGGCGGTGCTGCTCGAATCCGCCGCGGGAGGGGGCGAAGGGGATCGGGCCGGCGCTCCGCGAGCTCTCCGCGCCGCGCGCGGTGTACGTCTCCTGCGACCCCGCCACCCTCGCGCGCGACGTCCGCGCCTGCGTCGAGGCGGGGTACCGCGTCGCCGCGGTCCAGCCGGTCGACATGTTCCCGCAGACCCACCACGTCGAGGGGGTGGTGCTGCTGGTTGCGGAGAAGTAGCCGGAGATCGGCTGCTTCGGGGGCGCGGCGTGGCGGCAGGGACCGCGCTCGCCAGAAGCGGCAGCCTCCTGCGTGTTGGACTGTCGGTGACGTAGGATGGAAGCATGCGGTCAGGTCATGTGCGACAGGCGGCTGTCTCACTCGCCAGCGCGGCGGCGGCCGTCGTCATTGGCGGTGCCGCAAGTTCCTGTACCGTGAAGAACGCGGACGACCCGGCTGGTGCGGGCGTACTTGGGGGCCGAGGCCGTCACCCCGACTTGGAACCCGGACATCACGCCCGCGGCTCCCATGTGGAACGGGCAGATCGATCTCGGTCGCGTGTCGGCCACCATCTCTGCGCGATGCTGCGTCGGGGGCCGGTTTGTGGCGCAGTACTCTGACGAGCCCAGCCCGAGGATCATGTTCACGCCTGGCGACTACGTCTACCCGAGCGAGTTGCGCGTCGATTCGCGTCGCCAGGTCGTGTACGGGCGCGCGAGCGGGCTTGCGGGCGGCGATTACGGAGACTACGAAGATCTTCGCCTACGACCTCCATGCTCGGCGCCCTGTTGAGTGGGTGGAGGTCGCCCCGCGGCTTCTACCGTCGGTTCGGGAGCCGCTCTCGCCGCGACCGGGCCGCTAGGCGAACCGACCTTGCGGAAAGGGGAGTGCCCTCCGGACCGCGCCATCCCCGCGTGATCCCATGAGCCGGCGCGCCTTGCATCAACGCGACCGTAGACGCCAACCGGCTCCGAGCAGCGCCCACCCTTCCGGCGCGTGTAGCGGTCCATGACCGCGTCGCCGTAGAGACGTCGCGCCGCGACGACCTGGTGCCCGCGGCACAGGAGGCGACACTCGTCGACGGTCGTCTCCGCGCCGAGGGCGAACCCGCGCACGTGGTCGAGCTCGATCTTCCAGGTGGAGCCGCAGACGCCGCCGCCCTCGAGCGGCCACGCGCAGCACCCGTGGTCGCGCTCCCAGACCCCGCGCCAGACCGCGGCGGGCACGTTGCGGTGAGCGCGACGGCCCCCTCTCCCCGACCCTCTCCCCCGGTGGGGGAGAGGGAGGAAGCGCCTTCCGCGGCTTCGCGCCGAGGCCGCGGCGCTTCGCGTACCGCTGCAGGATGAGGTCGAGCCCGACCTCGAGGATCTGCTCCTCGGTCGCGCCCGGGTGGGAGTGCGAGAGGACGTCGCGGGCGGCGGCGAGCTTGTCGAGGAGGCGGCGCGAGACGGTGACGTGGATGCGGCTCAGCTCGGCGGTGAGCGGCTGGAACCTCGCCGGTTCCGGACGCAGCCGTGACGACGCAGACGCCCCACCTGGGATGGACGGGTTGGCACGAGTGCGGTTGGCCGGATGAACCGAATCCGCGGCGCATCGGTCTCCGTCGATCGAAGCAGCGGCGAGCGCAGGCGCCGGCTCGACGACGTCTGGACGGACGGTGGTGACGACGGTCCGCAGGGGCGGCGCCGGCATGGGCAGGATCTCGCGCGGCGATCTCCTTCGCCTCGCGCTTCGAGGCGTGGAAGAACCGCGGGAGGATCTCGGCCCGGTTCTCGGGCGTGAGTACCTTCGACAGCTCGACCACGCTCGTAGGCAGAGCTTGCCCTCCCGCAGGCCGTCGACGACCTCGGGGTATCTCTGGACGAGGTCCGCCGCGGTCTTGCGGTAGTAGGCGGCGCCCTTCGAGAGCCCGAGCTCTCGGTGGAGGAAATAGAAGAGCGAGGAGTGCCCGAGCTCCAGCCACCTGCGTCGCGTCGTTGAAGGCAGCGAGGGCGACGAGGAACTCCGCGAGCGCGTGGTGCTCGCGGCGGAGGAGATCGGCGAGGCGGGTGGTCTCTTCGCGTGCGGTCGTCATTCCCCGAGTGTCTCACTCGTTTCCAGGGCCTCCTGAAACGCGCGCATTCGCTTCCTGGCGCGAGATCGCGAGCGCCCCTCGCGCACCCCTCACCCGCGTTCTCCGCGCGCGCGACGCGAGCGGATACGCGGCGAGAGGCGTGTCCCTGGGCGACGCCGAACGTGCAGGCTCCGGCTCATCGAGACCGCGTCAACAGCTCTGTTGGGGCGCGTGACGGACAGTGAAATGGGCCTCACCCGGCGGAACCCGGCGCATCAGCGGGGCGTCGCGGTCAGACGGGGGCGGGCCGGGTCACGCGGCCGCCGCCTCGCCCGCGCAGGTCCGGTTCCGCCGCCTCGCCTAGAACCGCGTGCCCAGGCTGATCGCCCCGACGTGCTGGCGCGTGCCGCCCACGTTCCACTCGACCTCGAGCGTCAGGGTCAGCGGCACCGGGCGCGGCCCGACGAGCGTCAGGCGCGCGGAGGGCTGCGGGTGCAGGAGGGTCGTCACGTACCCGCCGGGCATCGAGAGCGCACGGATGGTCGTGCCGTAGACCGCGGCCCCCTCCCGGAGCTCGAGATCCGCGAAGGCCGTGGCGATCCCGATGGCGACGTACGGGTGCAGCTCGCCGAAGAAGCCCGTCCCTGCGCCGATCCCCTCCCTCGGCGCCACCGCGGATCGACCACGGCCCGGAGAGCGGGCGGACCAGACGCACGAGGCCGCCGAGCAGCGCGAGGACGTCGGTCCTCCCGGGATACCGATTCTGGAGCCGCGGGCCGCCGTTCCCTCCGAGGAGGCGCCCCCGGAACAGCACGCGGTGCGCCCAGTCCTGCAGGCCGCTGCCGCCGAGGTTCCCGACGATCTCCACCCCGGCGGTCCAGCCGACCGTGAGGCCACCGGACGCGCCGGAGGGCGGCAAGCGCAGCCACGTCGCGTAGATCCGGCCGTCGTCCACGCGATCCGGGCCTCCCCGCTCCGTGATCATCTGATCGCTCGCGACGATCCGGAGCGCGTGCCGGTCCCCGTCCGACAGCTCCGCGGAGAGCCGGAGGTCCGCGACGAAGCCGTTGTCGTCGTTGAGCCGGCTCCTCGGGAACCCGAGGAAGTCGTCGGCGAAGCCCACCGTGAGCGAGCTCAGCCTCCAGCGGCCCGCCGCGGGAGGGCGACGGCGCGGCGCGGGCCGCGGCCGGCCCGGGGTCGGCGGCGCGCGGTGCGCGCCACGGAAGCGCCGACGCCACGATGACGAGCACGGCGGTGACGACGAGCCGGCGACGTTCCGGGCGGGCGGGTCCATCGAGCGCAGATGCAAGTTGCGGCCGGGACGGACCCACGGCAAACCGGCGCGGGATCGACGGCCGGCCGCCCAGGCTCGGCGCACGGCGGTCCGCCGCGGCGCCGCTCCGGCCGCTCGCCGCCCGGGCTCACGCCCCCCGGCTCACGCCCCCGGCCTCACGCCGCCGCGGCGGCGGTGGCCTCGCGGTCGATGGCGGCGAGCCGCTCCACCAGCGTCGGGTGGCTGTAGTGCCAGGCGCTGTACCAGGGATGCGGGTGGAGGTTCGAGAGGTTCTCCCGGTTCAGCCGGACGAGGGCGGTCTTGAGCGCCTCCGGCGAACGGGCCAGGCGGACCGCGTACCGGTCGGCCTCGTACTCGTGCCGCCGGGAGAGGCGCGAGGCGAGCGGCTGGACCCAGAACACGAACGCCGCGCCACCCAGGGAGAGGAGGGCGACCGCGCCGTGGAGCGTGGGGTGGTCGAAGCCGAAGGCGGCGTGGAGCGGCGGCCAGGGCACGAGCCACGAGAGGACGAGCAGGGCCAGGAGGAGCGAGGCGAAGGAGAGCGCGAGGCGCCGGTGCACGTGGCGGGCGCGGTAGTGCCCGATCTCGTGGGCGAGGACGCTCGCGGCCTCGTCCACCGCGAGGCCCTCGACGAGCGTGTCGAACAGGACGATGCGCGGCCGGAAGATCCCGGTGAAGTACGCGTTCGAATGACCGGACCGGCGCGAGGCGTCCATCACGTACAGCCCCCGGTGGGCGAAGCCGGCGGTCTCGGCGAGCGCGACGAGCCGCTCCCGGAGCGGCCCCTCGGGCAGCGGCGCGAAGCGGTTGAAGATCGGCGCGATGACGACCGGGTAGAGCCACTGCATGAAGAGCTGGAATCCCGCGAGGAACAGGAACAGCCACAGCCACCAGCGCGGGCCGGCGAAGCGCATGAACCCGTAGACGGCGTAGAGGAGCGGGATCCCGAGCGCGACCTCGAGCGCGGTCCCCTTGATCCGGTCGACCACCCACTGCCGCGGGGTGGACCGGTTGAACCCGAACCGCGTCTCGAGGACGAAGGTGTGCCACGCGGAGAAGGGGAGCGAGATGATCGCGCCGCCGGCGGCGAGGATCCCGAGGAACGTAACGAAGCGGCTCGCGCCGTCGATCCCCCGGGAGGCGAGCGCCCGGTCGAGGGCCGGCAGGACGCCAGAGAGGAGGACGAGGAGGGTGAGGGCCGCGCCGAACGTCCCCTGCCAGAGCGCGAACCTCCCGTTCGCGAGGGTGTACTCGCGGCTCAGCGCGGCGGATTCCTCGTCGAGCCGCCCGGCGAGCGGAGGCGGCACCCCGCCGGAGAGGCGGACGTGGCGCAGGTTCACGAGCAGGAGCGCGGTCTCGATCGCGTACTGCACGACGTAGAACGTGACGAACACCGCGAGGACGATGCGCTCCATGCGTGAAGATCGTACCCCGAGGCGCCGATCCGCGCACCGGGTGTTCCTGCTGTCCCCCGCGAACTCGGGCGGAGAGCGGATGGCGCTCGTCCTCTCGCCGCGCGCGGGGTTCCCCCTCGCGCGTGCGGTGCAGGGGGGCGGCGCGCCCCTCGGCGAGGTGTTCCGGTTCGCGAGCGGGCTCTACTTCCGCGGGAAGCTCGCCTACGCCGAGGCTTTCGCGTCCCCGCCGCGCGGCCTACCCGGGGCGCTCGTCATCGTCCCCGGCGCCGGGCTCGTCCTGCCCCGCGCGGTGGTCCAGGCGGGGGACCTGCGAGCCTTCGCCGAGGTCCCGGTGGACGCGCGCGACCCCCGGTTCCGCGCCCCGCTCGAGCGCGACGCGCGGGCCCTCGTCGATCGGCTCCCCCCGCGCGTCGGCGTGGTCCTCCTCGGATCGATCGCGAGCGACAAGTACGTCGAGCCGCTCCTCGCCGTCCTCGGCCCGCGGCTCCTCTTCCCGGCGGCGTTCGTGGGGCGGGGCGACATGAGCCGCGGCGGGCTCATGCTCCGCGCCGCGCGCGCCGGGGTGGAGCTCGACTACCTGCCCGTGGAGGGCGCGGTGCGTCACGGGCCGCGACCTCCGCGGCTGCCGCGCCCGGTGCGGGGGTGAGCCGCCCCTGCGGCCGCTCCCTAGCTTGCGGGCGTGGAGGCCCGGATCCTCGAGCTCGCTGCGCTCCTCCGCGCGAACGGCATCCGGATCTCCCCGGCCGAGGTCGCCGACGCGGTCCGCGCCGCGATCGAGGTCGGGGTCGAGGACCGGGGGGCGCTCCGCGCCGCGCTCCGCGCGACGCTGGCGAAGCGGGCGCGCGACGCCGTCACGTTCGACGCGTGCTTCGAGGCCTGGGCGGGGGCCCTCGGCCGCGCGGTGGCCGGCGCGGAGCGCGGGCTCCTCGCCTGGCTCGAGGGCGCGGGGCTCGCCGGGGTCGACCTCGAGGCGGTCGCGACGGCGCTCGGCGCGCTCCTCGGGGGGATGAGCCCGGCGGGGCGCGCGGCGCTCGCGGGCGAGCCGGGCCTCCTCGCGCGGCTCCTCGGCGACGCAGCGGCCGGGATCGACGCGGCGGCGTCCCCTGCGGGGGCCGCGTTCGCGGCGCGGCGGCTCGCGGCAGCGGCGGGTCTCGCGGCGGCGGAGGAGGACGCGGACCATCTGGCGGTGGCGCTCCGCGCGTCGCGGCTCTCCGCGCGCACCCTCGCGCTCGTGGACGAGGCCCTCCGCGCCGCGGTGTCGAGGGTCGAGGAGGCCGCGCGGCTCCTCGCGGAGGCGCACGCCGGCGCGCGGGCCCTCCCGCCACCCGACGCCCTCGCCGCGGGCCGGGACGTCTCGCCGGAGGAGCGGGCCAGGGCGGAGGCCGCGGTGCGCCGGCTCGCGGAGCGGCTCCGGGCCCGCCCCGGGCGCCGCGAGCGGGTCCTGCGGCGCGGCGCCCTCGCGGTCCGCCGGACGATGCGCCGCAACGCCGGGGCGCCCGGGGTCCCCGCGCGCCTCGTGTTCCGCGGGCGCCGGCCGGCCCGGCCCGAGGTGGTGGTGCTCTGCGACGTCTCGGACTCGGTCCGCCACGTCACGCGGCTCATGCTGCTCTTCCTGTTCACGCTCCAGGCCCGGGTCGCGCGGGTCCGCACGTTCGTGTTCGTGGCGGACCTCGCCGAGGTGACGGAGGCGCTGGCGGCCGAGGTCGATCCCACGCGCGCGGTGGATCTCGCCGTCGCCGCCCGGGCCGTCCCGCTCTCGGCGAACTCCGACTACGGCCGGGCGCTCCGGACCTTCCACGACCGGTTCCTCGGCGCGGTCGGCCGCCGCACGACGGTCCTGGTGGTCGGCGACGGCCGGACCAACTACCACGAGCCCGGCGCCTGGGTGCTCGACGAGGTCCGGCGCCGCGCGCGCCGGCTGCTGTGGGTCTGCCCGGAGCCGCGGACGGTGTGGGGGACCGGCGACAGCGAGATGCCGGCGTACGCGACCCGCTGTCACCGAGTCGCGACCGCAGCGACCCTCGACGAGCTCGAGTCGCTCGCGGGGGAGCTGCTGCCCGGCCGGTGACTGCCGGGCCGGTGACGGACGCTCGCGGGCGCCGGGTACCCCGGTGCCCCCGTGCGCTGCGCTGAGCGCGAAGCCGCACGGATCGTGCGGGCGGACACGAGGTGAAAACGCACGGTGGGTTCAAGACGCACAGCCGGTCAACGAACACCCAGGGTCGAACGGGGGACCCATTCCCGCGGCAAAGTGTCGCGATCTTCGGTGACGTTTGGGTGTGGTGCCGGGTCGCACCCCATGTGAAGTAACCATTTTTCGGACGGTGACATTCACCCACCGGCAACGCCATGACCGGGCACGCGAGTTGCTCGGAGCGTGTACTCCATGGCCTCGCTCGGCATCCGCTCTCGTCTCGCGCTCGGTTTCGCGGCAATCCTCGCGCTCACCGCGGCGGTCGCGGGCGTCGGCGACGCCGCGGCGCGTCAGATCACCCAGCTCGCGACGGAGCAGGAGCGGGACGGGCGGCTCGCGCGGGTGGCGGAGCGGGCGCGGGCGGCGAGCGCGGCGCTGCGCCACGCCGAGCGGGAGGTCCTCCTCGCGATCGAGGACCGCCCGGCGCGCGGCCGCTGGGCGGCGGCGTGGGACGAGCAGGCGGTGAGCCTCGACGCGGCGCTCGTGCAGCTCGCCGCCGACGCCGAGGGCCGGGACCGGATCGAGGCCGCTCGCGCCGCGCTCGCCCGGTACCGCGAGGGCATGCAGCGCCTGCGCGACTTCATCGACCAGGGGGCCGTCGAGTCCCCGGCGCACGGCAACACGGTGGTGGCGGCCTTCGCCGAGCCCATCCGCGCGGTGAGCGAGACCGCCGCGCAGCTCGCCGATCGTCACGCCGAGCGGATGGCCCGGCGCGAGGCGGAGGCCCGCGTCCGGCAGGCGGAGGGCCGGCGGACGGCGCTCGTGATCATGCTCCTGGCCCTCGCGGTCGGCGTCGTCGTCGCCGCCGCGATCACCCGCTCCGTCGCGCGCCCGATCCAGGCGGTGGTCGCCGACGTCGAGCGGATCGCCGCCGGCGACCTCGCGGTGCGCACCCGGGTGGACCGCACCGACGAGACCGGCCGGCTGCAGACGGCGACCCGGGACATGGCGGAGCGGCTCGGCGGCGTCATCGGCGAGATCGGCGCGGGCGCCGACGCGCTCAACGTGGCCGCGAGCGAGCTGTCCCAGACCGCCGGGGCCATCTCCCGGGGGACGGGCGAGCAGGCGGCGAGCACCGAGCAGACCTCCGGGGCGCTCTCGCGCATGGCGGAGACGCTCTCGCAGGCCGCCGGAGAGGCGCGGCGCGCGGCGGACGTCGCCACCGGCGGAGCCCGCGCGGCGGAGGAGGGCGGCCAGGCGGTCGCGCGCACCGAGGAGGCGATGCGGTCGATCGTCGACCGGATCGCGGTCGTCGAGGAGATCGCGTACCAGACGAACCTCCTCGCCCTCAACGCCGCCATCGAGGCCGCCCGCGCCGGCAGCAACGGGCGGGGGTTCGCGGTGGTCGCCGCGGAGGTGCGCAAGCTCGCCGAGCGTTCGGCCGAGGCCGCGCGGGAGATCTCGTCCCTCGCGTCGTCCTCGGTCGCCGCCGCGGAGCGCTCCGGGAAGCTCGTCGGCGCGCTCGTCCCGACCGTCCGCGGCGTCGAGGAGGTGGTCCGCGCGCTCGCGGCGACGACGGCGGAGCAGGCGCGGGAGATCGCGCAGGTGAAGGGCGCGGTCGCGGTGGTCGAGAGCGTCACCGGGCGCAACGCGTCCGCCGCGGAGGAGCTCGGCTCCACCGCGGAGGAGCTGGCGGCGCAGGCCGAGGGGCTGCGGGAGCTCGTGTCCTACTTCACGGTCGGGGACGGCGCCGCGCGCGGGTCGGGCGCCGTCCTCGACCGCAGCACCGGCGCGGCGCGCCACGGCGCGAACGGCGCGACGCTGCCGCCCAGGGTTCGAACGCAGGGAGAGGAGGCGCACACGTGAGGAGACTCATCCATCGCGCGGTCATCGCCGCGGTCATCATCCTGGCCGCAGGTGCCGCGCGCGCAGAGACGCCGCTCGTCGGGAGCGGCGAGTCGTTCCGGGTGGACGGCTACTCGAGCTTCGAGTTCGAGAAGCAGTTCCAGTCCAAGGGGCGCGGAGACCCGAACGGCTCGTTCGACGCGGACCTCTTCGACATCGTGATCAACTGGCGGGGCTCGGATCGGCTCCGCGTCGCCGCCGACCTGACCTGGGAGCACGGCGCGGCCACCGAGGCGGGGCAGGGCAACGTCGCGGTCGAGTACGCCTTCGCCGAGTACGGCTTCGCGGACTGGGCCCGTCTCCGGGCCGGGAAGATGTTCACGCCCTTCGGCATCTACAACGAGATCCACACCGCGAAGCCGACGTACCTCTCCGTGAAGGAGCCCTTCGCCACCAACAAGAACGACAAGTTCGGGAGCGCCATGCGCTTCTACCCGCGCTGGGGGACGGGGGTCGCCCTCCTCGGCAACGGCCACCTGCCGGTGGGGATCGCCTGGGACTACGTCGTCATGGCCACGAACGGCGACCAGACCCAGACGAACCCGTACGAGGAGGACAACAACAAGCAGAAGGCGGTGCAGGGCCGGGTACGCCTCGTCCTTCACGACCAGCTCGAGCTCGGGGCGTCGGGCTACCGCGACGAGCTCTCCGAGCTGGACGGCGGCGGGGAGCCGACCGGCAAGCGGAGCGTGCAGCTGACCTACGGCGCGCACGCGATCTGGCGGTCGACCTTCGGTCCCGGGGTGGAGCTGGAGTGGGTGCGAGGGTCCCTGAAGCCCTCGTCGAGCGTCATCGGGCCCGAGACCAAGGCGCAGGGGGCGACCGCGATGATCTGGTGGACCCTCGCCGATCGCTTCACGCCCTACGTCCGCGCCGAGGCGCTCGATCCCGACCTGGACGTGCCGAACGACCGCGCCTACCTCCTGATCGGCGGCATCAACCTGCGGATCCCGGGCGGCCTCGTGCTGAAGGCCGAGCTCAACAAGACGAAGGCGCAGAGCGCGAACACGCGGTTCTCCGACGGGCGCGGCGACTTCGCCGAGGTGAAGGTCGCCGCCGTGGTGGGGTTCTAGCCATGAGGACGATCTCCGAAGCGACTCCTCTCCGTGCTCCTCGCGGCCCTGCCGCTGGGCGCGTTCCCGTCGGACATCGTGGTGGTCGCGCATCCGTCGGTCCCGTCGACCTCGCTCTCCCGCGTCGAGGCCTCGCGGCTCTTCATGAAGCTGCAGACCGAGTGGCCCGGCGGCGGGCACGTCCGGCCGGTGGACCAGCCCAAGGCGTCTCACGCGCGCGAGGCCTTCTCCCGCGAGGTGCTCGGGAAGAGCGTCGAGCAGGTCGACCAGGCCTGGACCCAGGCGATCTTCTCCGGCCGCGCCGTCCCGCCGGTGGAGAAGCGGACGGACGCAGACGTCGTCGCGTACGTGCGCGAGAACCCCGGCGCGGTCGGGTACGTGGCCGCGTCCGCGGCCACCGAGGGAGTGAAGAGGATCGCGCTCAAGGACTGAGGACCCACCGCACCCAGGCAGTTCCACCCGAAGGAGAAACACATGACAAGGACAGTGCTCCGCCGTCTCGCCGCAGCCGCCGCGTTCCTCGCCCTCGCCCTCGCGCCTGTCCCCGGCGCGGCGACGGATCGGAAGGACCAGGTCGAGTTCCTGCTCGCGCCCGGGTACCAGCTCGTGCCGGGCGACTACGCGGCCGGGATCCCCGACACGCTCTTCTTCCTCCCCCGCAGGCACCTGAACCTCTACACCCAGATCGTCCCGCAGAACGCCGACGGCACGATCAACGCGGTCATCGAGATCCCGCAGGGCGACGATCGGAAGTTCGAGACCGACGTCACCACCGGCCGGCTGTTCTGGGAGCTCAAGAAGGGCAAGCCGCGCGTCGTCGCGTACCTCGGCTACCCCGCGAACTACGGCATGCTCCCGCAGTCGCTCGGCGGCGACGGCGACCCGCTCGACGTCCTCGTCATCGGCGGGATGGAGCGGCGCGGCGCGATCTCCACCGCGAAGGTGGTCGCCGTCATGCGCATGATCGACGGCGGCGACGCCGACGACAAGATCCTGGCGGTCATCCCGGGGTCGTACTTCGACGGCAAGTCGCTCGCCGACCTCGAGGCGATGGGGGTGACGGCGATCCTGAAGACCTGGTTCGAGAGCTACAAGGGGCCCGGCGAGATCCAGGTCACCGGGTTCGACGGCGCCGACGTGGCGCAGCAGGTCATCGACGCCTCGTTCGCGAACTACGAGGCCTCGCGGTAGGGGTCTCCGACCGTCCGAGAAGCTCCGCGGCGGCGGTCCTCCGGGGCCGCCGCCGCGCGCGTTCCGGGGCCTCGGGACCCGGGGGGCGTTGACGCGCCCCCTCCGCTTTCCTTAGGTTCCGCCCCGCGATGTCCGATCTCGTCTCCCTCGGCTCCCCGAGCCCCGCCCGGCCGGCCGCCGCCGCTCCCGCGCCGCGCAAGGTGTTCGTCCACACCTTCGGGTGCCAGATGAACGAGTCGGACTCGGAGCGGATGCTCGAGCTCCTCGGGCGCCACGCCTTCTCCCGGGCGACGACGCCGGACGACGCCGACCTCATCCTCCTCAACACCTGCGCGGTCCGCGAGAAGGCCGAGCAGAAGCTCCTCTCCGCCCTCGGGCGCTACCGCGAGGTGAAGGCGCGCCGCGGCGCGCTCATCGCGGTGTCGGGCTGCGTCGCGCAGCAGGAGAAGGAGCGCCTGCTGAAGCGGGTCCCCTACGTCGACTTCGTCTTCGGCCCCGACCACATCGGGCGCCTGCCGGAGCTGCTCGCCCGCGCGCGTCGGCCGGGAGCGCTTCGCCGAGACCGGGTGGATGGCCTCGGAGGAGTACGTGTTCCCCCGCGCCGACCCCGAGGCGGCCCGCGGCCGGACCACCGCGTTCGTCACCGCGATGAAGGGCTGCGACAACGTCTGCGCGTTCTGCATCGTCCCGCACACCCGCGGCCGCGAGGTCTCGCGCCCGGTGGAGGAGGTCGTCGCCGAGTGCGCCGCCCTCGCCGAGGTGGGCGTCCGCGAGGTGACGCTCATCGGCCAGAACGTGAACTCCTACGCCGGCGGCTGCGACTTCCCCGCGCTGCTCCGCCGGGTCGCGGCGCTCCCCGGCGTCGCTGCGGATCCGGTTCACCACCAGCCACCCCCACGACCTCTCCGACGGCTCGTCGAGGTCTTCCGGGACGAGCCCAAGGTGATGCCGCACTTCCACCTGCCGGTTCAGTCCGGGTCGGACGCGGTCCTCGCCCGGATGCGGCGCGACTACGGCGTCGCGGGCTACCTCGAGCGGTTCGACCGGCTCGAGGCGGCGCGCCCCGGGATCGCCATCACGACCGACTTCATCGTGGGCTTCCCCGGCGAGACCGACGCCGACTTCGAGGCCTCCCTCTCCCTGCTCGAGCGCGCCCGCTTCGAGCAGAGCTTCAGCTTCCTCTTCAGCCCGCGCCCCCACACCATCGCCGCGGTGCGGATGGGCACGGGGCCGGGGTGGGAGGAGGTCCCTCGCGAGGTGGCGGTGGTGCGGCTCGAGCGGCTCCAGGCGGTGCAGCGCCGGATCGCCACGGGCGTGCTCGCCGCCCAGCTCGGGCGGACGGTCGAGATCCTGGTGGAGGGCCCCTCGGACGAGCCCGGCGTGGTCCGGGGCCGCACGCCGGAGAACCGGCTCGTGCACCTCGCGGGCGACGGGGCGGCGGCGCCGGCGGGCGCCCTGGTCCGGGGGCGCGTGACCCGCGCCGGCCAGAGCTCCCTCTCGGCCGAGCTCGCCTAGCCGGCTCGCCTCCGTAACTTGCGACGGCCCGGGAGCGCGGGCTAGCATCGGCGCCGATGTCGGTGATCCTCGCCTACGACGGCGCCACGCCGCGCCTCGCGGCCACGACCTGGGTCGCCTCGGGCGCGGTCGTGGTGGGTGACGTCGAGATCGGCGAGGGGTCCTCGATCTGGTTCCAGACCGTGGTCCGGGGGGACGTGAACCGGATCCGGATCGGCGCGCGCACGAACGTGCAGGACCACTCGATGGTCCACGTCACCGGCGGCACGCACCCGACCGTCATCGGGGACGACGTCACCGTGGGTCACCGGGTCGTGCTCCACGGCTGCACCGTCCGGGACCGCTGCCTCGTCGGGATCGGCGCCATCGTCCTCGACGGCGCGGTCGTCGAGCGAGGAGGCGATGGTGGGGGCCGGCGCGCTCGTCCCGCCCGGCATGGTGGTGCCGCCCGGGCAAGCTCGTCCTCGGGCGCGCCGGCCCGGGTGAAGCGGGACCTCACCGCCGAGGAGCGGGTCGTTCTTCCGCGACGTCGGCGGCGCGCTACGCCGGGTACGCGGCGCGCTACCGCGGGGAGGCGACGCGATGACGGCCGTCGAGGCGCTCCAGAAGGCGCCGCTCTTCCGCGAGTTCACCGAGACCGGCCTCAAGATCTTCGCCGACGATCGCCCAGGAGAAGGCGGTCCCCGCCGGCTCGCCGATCTTCGTCGAGAACATGGTGGGCGAGTCGCTCTTCATCGTGATGAGCGGCGCCGTGCGGATCACGCAGAAGACCGCGGACGGGGAGCGGGAGCTCGCGGACGCGCGGGCCCCGGCGAGCACCTCGGCGAGCTCGCCCTGCTCGGGAAGGGCGTGCGGCTCGTCTCGGCCGTCGCGGCGACCCCCTGCGAGGTCCTCGAGATCACCCAGCGCGACTTCGCGAAGCTCCAGCCGCAGAAGCCGCAGGCGTGCCTCAAGCTCGCGCTCGCCATCGCCGCGGACCTCGCGCAGCGCGTCGCGGACACCCGCGAGCTGCTCCGCGATCTGGGCGCGAAGAAGCCGGCCCCCTGAGCGCAGGGGCGCCCCCTGGGCTGGCGGGGGCGGGAAGGGCCACCCTCCGGGCGCCGTTCCGGTGGAGTGGGGTAGCCTCGGGTACCGCCGCGCCCCGGCGCACGACGTGGCGGGCGCGCGGCTCATCTGGTATCGAGGGGCTCGCATGCTCGAACGGCTGGTCGACCTGCTCGCGGGGAACTCCCTCGACATCGGCTATGTCTTCGTCTTCGTCGTGCTGCTGCTGTGCGGGTTCGGCCTGCCGATGCCGGAGGACGTGGTCCTCGTCACCGGGGGCGTGCTCGCCTGGCTGTCCTCCGACCTCTCCGAGGTCTCGTTCGCCGGGATGCTGCGCGACCCGGGGCTCGTCGCGATGGTGGCTGGTGGGCCTCTCCGGCATCCTGGCGGGCGACAGCGTCATCTTCTTCGCCGGACGGCGGTTCGGGCACCGGGTCGCGGACTTCAGGCCGCTGCGCCGGATCATCACGCCGGAGAAGCTCGAGCTCGTCGAGAAGAAGGTCCGCACGCCGCGGCAACGTCGTGGTGATGTTCGCGCGCTTCCTCCCCGGGCTGCGGGCGCCGACCTACTTCACGGTCGGGCACGCGCGGATGCCCTACTGGAAGTTCCTCCTCTTCGACGGGACGGCGGCCCTGATCTCGGCGCCGCTCTGGGTGTGCATCGGGTTCTGGTTCGGCTCGGACCTCGAGGAGGCCGCACACGTCGCGCGCCGGTTCAGCCACTACATCCTGCTCGGGGTCGCGGTGGTGGTCGTGGCGCTCGCGCTGCGCTGGCTCCAGTCCCGGCGCGCGTCCGCGGCCGTCGTCGCGCGCGGATCCCGACCGGGACTAGGGCTACCGCGCCTCGCCGCGGCCGAAGAGCCTCCGGAAGAAGCCGCCGATCCCGCCGCCCGACGCGCCGGGGACGGGGGCCGCGGCCCCCTGCGGCGGCTCCGCCGGACGCGGCGCCGGGGCGTCGCTCGCCGGAGGCACCGGGAACGAGCCGCTCTTCGCGGCCGGGTCGGCCCCCGCCTGCTCGAGCTTCCGGCGCGCCGCCTTCGGCCCCTCGCGCGCCGACATCACCGCCTGCACCTGCCGGCCGCTGTTCAGCTCCTTCGCGGTCACGGTGAGGAGGCACTCCGGGCCGAGCTCGAAGCTCACCGCGATCTTCACCATGCCCGCGGGGCCCCGGCGGCAGCCCGGTGAGGCGGACCGTCCCGAGGTACTCGCACTCCGCCGCGCGGCCGCTCTCGCCCTGGTAGACGACGAGCTCGAACTCGGTCTGGCCGTCCCGCGTCGTCGCGAGGCCGTACTGCTTGCGGGTGGGCAGCGGCGTGTTCCGCTCGATGATCCCCTTCACGCGGCCGCCGGGCAGGCCGATCCCGATGGACATCGGCAGCACGTCGATGAGGACGACCCCCTCCGCGCTCCCGAGGGAGTAGGCGAGGAGCGCGGCGCCCACCGCGACCGCCTCGTCGGGGTGGACCGCGCGCGAGGGCGGCCGGCCGAAGAACGCCGCGACCTTCTCGTGGACGAGCGGCATCCGCGACTGCCCGCCGACGAGGAGCACCTCGTCGATGTCGGCGGGCTGGAGCTCCTTCGCGGCGAGCACCTCGCGGCAGACCTCGATGGTCCGATCGACCAGCGGCTCGACGAGCGCGACCACGTCGTCGCGGGAGAGGCTCGGTCTCGAGCGAGACCGGCTGCCCGTCCTGGAGGGCGAGGAAGGGGAGGTGGACCGGGAAGTCGTGCGCGCTCGGAGAGGGCGCACTTCGCGCGCTCGGCGGCGTCGACGAGGCGCGAGAGCGCGACGCGGTCCCCGGCGAACGTCGCTCCCGGTCCGCTCCTTCCAGGCGGCGAGGAGCCGGTCGACGATCCGGTTGTCGAAGTCCACGCCGCCGAGGAAGGTGTCGCCGCCGGTGGAGACGACCTCGTAGACGTTGTCGGCG
This sequence comes from uncultured delta proteobacterium, assembly GCA_963739565.1. GTDB lineage: Bacteria > Myxococcota > Myxococcia > Myxococcales > Anaeromyxobacteraceae > Anaeromyxobacter. The sequence continues at coordinate 272,503 of CAVUBF010000008.1, forward strand.
AGCTCGAGCACCGACGCGTCGAAGGTGCCGCCGCCGAGGTCGTAGACGAGGACCCGCTGGTTCAGGTTCCGGCCGAAGGCGTAGGCGAGGGCGGCCGCGGTCGGCTCGTTCAGGATCCGCTCGACGTGGAGCCCGGCGAGCGCGCCGGCGTGCCGCACGGCCGCGCGCTGCCGCTCGTTGTAGTAGGCGGGGACGGTGATGACCGCCCGGTTCACCTCCTCCTGGAGGTGGTTCTGCGCGACCTCCTTCACCTCCCGGAGGATGAGCGCGGAGATCTGCTCGAGGGAGAGGGTCTCCGGGCCGAGGCGCACCGAGGCGAGCCCGTTCGCGTCCGGCACGATCTCGTAGGCGAACTTGGAGCGGATCTCCTGCACCACGTCCGACTCGAAGGATCGGCCGACGAGCCGCTTCGCGCCGTAGACCGTCGCCCGCGGGTTCGTGAGGAGCTGCGCCTTGGCGAGGTGGCCGACGACGATCCGGTTCCGCGAGTTGAGGGCGACGACGGAGGGGACCGTGTTGTAGCCCTCGCGCGAGGGGATGACGTAGGGCCGCCCGTCCTTCACCACCGCGGCGCAGGAGTTGGTGGTGCCGAGGTCGATGCCGACGATGGCCCGGGACTTCCGCGTGACGGGCTCGGGCGCCGAGGGGAGCCCGATGTCGATGCGCATCGGGCCGGCGGCGAGCTGCTCGACCCGGTGCGGCGCCGAGAGGTCCGCCTGGGCGGGCCGGCCCGGGACCGGCGTGTGCGCCGGTCGCCCCGGCGCGGGGGTGTGCGCGGACGGCGGCCGGGCTGGGGCGCCGGCGTGAGCCGCGGCGGGTGCCCTGCGACCTGCGGCCCCGGCACCGAGGGGATGACCGGCCCCGGGGCGCGGGTGGGGAGGGGGGTCGTCGCGGGGCGCGGGGCGACCACCGGCGGGACCCCCCCGGCCCGCTGCTCCTTCAGCGCGACGATCCGGTCCACCACCGCCCGCGACGGCGCGTCGAGCGAGGTGAACTGCACCCCCATCCCGGGGGCCACGGGGGGGTGGGCGGCCGGATCCTCCCGCTGGATCCAGCGGACGATCCCCTCGCCCTTGAGGGCGGGCTCGCCGTTCGACAGCCGGAGCTCGAACGCGAGCAGCGTGCCGACGGGCTTGGGCTCGCGGGTGCGGATGAACAGGCCGCCGCGGGAGACGTTGGAGGCGAACCGATCGACGAACTCGTCGACGGAGCCATACGTCAGCTTCAGCAGCAGGCCGGTAGGCGCGCGCTGGCCGCTCCGCTTGTCGTGCGGTCCCTCCACCGAGGGCCATCTTCCCAGACGGGCGGTCGTCGGGGCAAGCGCGCCTTGACGGTCCGCCGCGGGCTCGAATATACGTCCGCATGCTCAATCGCGACGACTTGCGACTGGCGCTCACCTTCGACGACGTCCTGCTCCTCCCGGCCGAGTCGGACGTGCTGCCGAAGTCCGTCGAGACCGTCTCGCGGCTCACCCGCAACATCTCGGTCAACATCCCCATCGTGTCCGCGGCCATGGACACGGTGACCGAGGCGCGCATGGCGATCGCCATGGCCGCGGCGGGCGGCCTCGGGTTCGTCCACAAGAACCTGTCGGTCGAGGAGCAGGCCGCCGAGGTCGTGAAGGTGAAGAAGTACGAGTCGGCGGTCGTCGCCGACCCGGTCACCATCGAGCCCGACGCGCCCCTCGCGCGCGCGGTGAGCCTCATGCGCGAGAACGGGATCAGCGGCATCCCGGTCGTGCAGAAGGGGCGGCTCCTCGGCATCCTCACGAACCGCGACCTGCGCTTCGAGAAGAACCTCGAGCAGCGCGTCGAGCAGGTGATGACGAAGGACCTCATCACCGCCCGCGTCGGGGTGACGATCGAGGAGGCGAAGGACCTCCTCCACCGGCACCGGATCGAGAAGCTCCTCGTGGTGAACGAGGCCTACGAGCTGAAGGGGCTCATCACCATCAAGGACATCGAGAAGATCCAGAAGCACCCGAACGCCGCGAAGGACTCGAAGGGGCGGCTCCTCTGCGGCGCCGCGGTCGGCGTGGGCCGGACCGCGAGGCGCGGATCCAGGCGCTCCTCAAGGCGGGCGTCGACGTCATCGCCATCGACACCGCCCACGGCCACAGCCGCGGCGTCATCGACGCGGTCCGCTCCACCAAGGCCAACTTCAAGGGGGTCGAGATCGTCGCCGGCAACGTCGCGACCTTCGAGGCGGCCGAGGCCCTCTGCAAGGCGGGGGTGGACGCGGTGAAGTGCGGCGTCGGCCCCGGCTCCATCTGCACCACCCGCGTCGTGGCCGGCGTCGGCGTCCCGCAGATCACCGCGGTCGACGACTGCTCCCGGGCCGCGGAGAAGTACGGCGTCCCGGTGATCTCCGACGGCGGCGTGAAGTTCTCCGGCGACGTCGTGAAGGCGCTCGCCGCCGGCGCGGGGACGATCGATGATCGGCTCGCTCCTCGCGGGCACCGAGGAGGCGCCGGGCGACGTCATCCTGTACCAGGGGCGCAGCTACAAGTCGTACCGCGGCATGGGCTCGCTGGGCGCCATGAAGCAGGGGTCGAAGGACCGCTACTTCCAGTCCGAGGTCACCGACGCGGACAAGCTCGTCCCCGAGGGCATCGAGGGGCGCGTCCCGTACAAGGGGACGGTGGAGATGACGCTGTTCCAGCTCGTCGGCGGCCTGCGCAGCGGCATGGGCTACCTCGGCTGCAAGAACATCGGCGAGCTCCGGCAGAAGCCGCGGTTCGTGCGGATCTCCGCGGCGGGGCTCCGCGAGAGCCACGTGCACGACGTCATCATCGAGAAGGAAGCGCCGAACTACAGGGCGGACTAGCGGCGGGGGCCGCCGTCACTGTGGGTCGAGGTCGAGGTCGAGGTCTAGGACCAGTCGAGGTCCAAGTCCAAGTCCAGGTCCAGGTCCAAGTCGGCGTTGCCGAGCGGGAGACACGCGTGGACATCCATTCCGACAAGATCCTGATCCTCGACTTCGGGTCGCAGTACACCCAGCTCATCGCGCGCCGGCTGCGCGAGCTCGGCGTCTACTGCGAGATCCACCCCTGCACCATGAAGCCCGAGGCGATGCGGGCCTTCGCGCCGCGCGGGATCGTGCTCTCCGGCGGCCCCGCCTCGGTGCTCGCCGAGGGGAGCCCGCGGGTCGACCGGCTCGCCTTCGAGCTCGGCGTCCCGGTCCTCGGCATCTGCTACGGCCTGCAGCTCCTCGCGCACGAGCTCGGCGGCCGGGTCGACAAGGCGGCTCACCGCGAGTACGGCCCCGCCACCATCGAGACCAAGGCCGGGGCGGAGCTGTTCGACGGGCTGCCGCCGAAGCTCGACGTCTGGATGAGCCACGGCGACCGCGTGGAGGCGCTGCCCCCCGGGTTCGAGCCCATCGCCGCGAGCCCCTCCGCCCCGTTCGCCGCGGTGGAGGACCGCCGCCGCCGCTTCTTCGGCGTGCAGTTCCACCCCGAGGTGGTCCACACGCCGCGCGGCAAGGACGTCCTCAAGAACTTCGCGTACCGCGTCTGCGGCTGCTCCGGCACCTGGTCGATGCGCGCCTACGCCGAGATCGCGGTCGAGCAGATCCGGGCCCAGGTGAAGGACGGCCACGTCATCTGCGCGCTCTCCGGCGGCGTGGACTCCGCGGTCGCCGCGCTCCTCGTCCACCGCGCCATCGGCGACCGGCTGCGCTGCATCTTCGTGGACAACGGCGTGCTCCGCTCCGGCGAGCGCAAGCAGGTCGAGGAGGTCTTCGGCCGGATGTTCCACCTGCCGCTCGTGACGGTGGACGCCTCCTACCGCTTCCTCGCGAAGCTCGCGGGCGTCACCGACCCCGAGCAGAAGCGGAAGATCATCGGGCGCGAGTTCATCGCGGTGTTCGAGGAGGAGGTCGAGCGGCTCGCGGTCCACGGCGAGCGCGCCCAGTTCCTCGTGCAGGGGACGCTCTACCCGGACGTCATCGAGTCGGTCTCGTTCAAGGGCCCCTCCGCCACGATCAAGAGCCACCACAACGTCGGCGGCCTCCCGGACGTGATGAAGCTCGCGCTGGTCGAGCCGCTCCGCGAGCTCTTCAAGGACGAGGTGCGGCGGCTCGGGCTCGAGCTCGGGCTCCCCAAGGAGATCGTCCAGCGGCAGCCGTTCCCCGGCCCGGGCCTCGCGATCCGCGTCCTCGGCGAGGTGACGGAGGAGCGGCTCTCGGTGCTCCGCAAGGCGGACGTCATCGTCCAGCAGGAGATCCGGCAGGCCGGGCTCTACGAGCAGCTCTGGCAGGCCTTCGCGGTGCTCCTGCCGATCCGGTCGGTCGGGGTCATGGGCGACGAGCGGACCTACGAGTCCACCTGCGTCATCCGCGCGGTGGAGTCCACCGACGGGATGACCGGCGACTGGGCGCGCCTGCCGTACGAGCTCCTCGGCCGGATGTCGTCGCGGATCATCAACGAGGTGCGCGGCATCAACCGCGTGGTCTACGACATCTCGTCGAAGCCGCCCGCGACGATCGAGTGGGAGTAGGCGCAGTAACCGCTCGAACCTTGCGCTCCGCCCCGCGTCGCCGTCGGCGCCCCGGCATCGGCGGGGAGCACTCCGGATCGCGCGCGACTCCGGGCGCGATCGGCGCGCCTCCCGAGTGAAACCGGTCGGCGCGCAGTTCCCGGCTGCGAGCGCCGCGCGCGGAGGGAGAGGCGTTCAGCCGGCGCCTCCGCGAGGGGCGCCTCCGGCACCGCGGGGCTCCGCGCGGCGGTTCGAGCTCGGGAGCCGATGCGCCACCGCGCGTGCTCGAGGTTCGAGCGCGTCTGCGCCCACGCCCAAAAGGCAGGCGTAGGCGCACCCAGCGCCGCCGCCGCGGGACCGGAGGAGCCTCGCCGAGGCGGCCCCTCTCGGGCGGGCTCTCCGCGCGCGGCTGGCCAGGGTGCCGGCGCGGCGACGCGGGCGACCGCAGGCGCGCAGCGCCACTGCGGTCGCCCTCGCGAGCCGCGCCCGTGAAGGCCGCGGATCCGCGCGCGACGCGCGCTGCGTTCCCGCCGAGGTCGGCTCCGACGGGCCCGCGGCGGGCGGCGCCAGCGCCTGCGCCGTCGATTCGAGCTCTGCCTGCGCCCATCGACGCCGCAGCTCAGGACGGGGCGCGGATGTGGGCGTTTCCGCAGCCCTGGAGGCGAGCTGTCGCTTGGTCGTGGGACCCGACGGGGCTATCATCGCCCTCCGGAGGCCACTCGATGTCGCGAACCGTCCGGGCCCGCGCGATCGCCGTCGTCTTGGCGTTCGCGGCGGCCGGTTGCCAGGACTACAACTTCAACCCGGTCGGTCACTGCTTGCTGCAGCCCGGCTCGCAGCGCTTCACGCTCTCGAACATCTCGAGCGCCGACGTGCTGTTCGTCGTGGACGACTCGGGGTCGATGGCCGGGGAGCAGGACCGGCTCGCCTTCGCCTTCGCGGACTTCGTCGAGAACCTCACCAGCACGAACGTCGCGCGCGCGAAGGGCGGGCTCCTGCCCCTCGACTTCCACGTCGCGGTCACGACGACGTCGATCTTCTACAACCGCGAGCCGCTCGGGGCCCAGACCTGCAGCTCGACCTGCGGCATCGAGAGCGGGAAGCTCACCTGCTGCACGGGCACGGCCCCGGTGTACGGCCCGCGCAAGTGCTCGGCGGCCGGGCCGGCGACGCAGTGCCCGGTGGCCGGGCGACCGCCTGCCGGAACACCTGCGACGGCCTCAAGGGCGAGTTCTACTGCTGCGCCGCGAACGGCTCGTACCCGCCGAACGCCATCAACTCGGTCGGCGGCGATCCGCTGCGCTGCGCGGCGGCGGGCCTCCCCTGCGGGCAGCTCCAGACCCACTACGCACTTCGCCGGCATGTGCGACCCCGCCACGAAGGGCGTCGCCTTCGACGAGCTCCCCTTCCCGGACGGCGACTTCGTCGGGTCTGCGGTGACGACGACCCCGAGCGCGAACCCGCGCGTGCTCCACTTCGACAAGCGGCTCTACTACACGTGGGACCCCGACCACGCCGAGCTCCGGGCGGAACGGCCAGGGCTTCACGATGGACGAGCTCAAGGCGTTCTTCCGAGCAGAACGTGAAGGTCGGGACCTGCGGCTCCCCGCAGGAGCAGGGGCTCGAGGCGTCGCACCAGGCGATCCTGCGCGCGCTCTCGGGCGGGCAGAAGGACACGTACACCTACGACCGCGCCCTCGGCTCGGACAAGAACTCGACGCCGGTGAAGGAGCCGAAGTACACGGTGCCGAACGGCATCCCGTCCGCCGACGCCCCCGCCGCCTGGCCCGGCCCGAACTCGAAGCTCGTGGTCGTCTACGTGGGCGACGAGGACGACTGCTCGTCGCCGAAGGACCCCGCCGCGGGCGTCCTCATGCTCGACACCGACGCCGCCGGCCACGACGCCTGCACGCGCGACGCGACCGACCCCAGTCCGAAGGAGGCCGCGGTCGACGTCCTTCGTCGACTACCTCACCGGCCTCGGCCGGCCGGTCGGCGCGGCCTTCGTCGTCTCGGCGAAATCCGCCAGCAACGACTCGGACTGCCGGAACGACGACTGCTACGCCGACATCTGCTGCGACCGCGACTGCACCTCCTCGCCGCCGTACAACCTGACGAACGTCTGCGCCTTCGACGTGTGCGGCGGCCAGGCGCCGGGCACGCGCTTCGTCGAGGCCGCGAAGCAGCTCAAGTCCAAGGGCGCCGACGTGGTGGTCGGGTCGGTGTGCGGCGACTTCCGCCCGCTCTTGCGCGACGTCGCCGAGATCGTGAAGCCGCCGCAGACGCTCACGCTCCCGTCGCTGCCGGCGGAGGGCGCCATCGCGATCCTCCGGATCGCGTCCTCCAACGGCCAGACCCGGAAGATCTGCGGCCGCCCGCTCCCGCCGCGGTGGCCGAACAACTACACGCGGGCCGAGGCGGAGAGCTTGGGCGCCGACGCCGATTGGTGGTTCGTCCCTAGTGGCGACCCCGCGGCGCCGTACGACCCCGACAGCGCGTCCTCGGCCGCGCGCGTCGCGGTGCCGACGAAGTTCGTCTACATCAACCCGAAGGGCAGCTGCATCGCGAACCCCGGCGAGACCTACTCCGCCGACTACCTCGGCGTCGTCCCGCAGCCGCTCGCGAACCAGCCGATCACGACCGGCGGCTGCGACCCTGGTGATCCGGTCACCGGGGCGCACGGAGTGCCAGGCCAAGCTCGGCGGCGCGGTGAAGGACTGGCAGTGCTCCTTGATCCCGGGCACAGTGCCCGCCATGGGGCACCTGCACCTGCAACAGCGGAGGGTGATGCGCGCCGTGAGAGCCCGGAACCTGCTCGCAACGTCCCTGCTCGCGGCGCTCGCGGGCTGCGCCTCGTGCGACACCGTCCCGGCGGACGCGGTCACCGACTGCAACGCCCAGATCGTGCCGGGCGGCGCCGCGACGGACATCCTGTTCGTCATCGACGACTCGGGGTCGATGACCGACAAGCAGCAGGCGCTCGTCGACAACCTGCCGCGTTCGTCGACGCGCTGGTCGGATCGCCGGTCGCGCTGCGATGTCCGGGTCGGCGTGACGAACACCTCTCTCGACGACTACAGCGGCCGCACGCACCTACGGCAACGCATCGAGCGGCGTGGCGTACCCGGGGCCGCGCGGAGCGCCGTATCCCGCGGGGACTCTCGTCGCGATCGAGCAGGACGGGTCGGGCGTCGGCCAGTTCGGCCATTTCCTGTGGGGGACCGCCTACGACCCCGCCCACCTGACCAGCACCTGGGGCGGCCCGCGGATCCTCACGAGCGGACCGGACCTCGCTCGCGACTTCAAGGCCAATGTCCACCAGGGCGACTGGGGGAGCGGGAAGGAGCAGCCGCTTCGGGCGATGCGCGCCTCCCTCGACGCGAGCATGGTCACGACCGGCGGCCGAACTTCGGATTCCTGCGCATCCGGGGCCCGGCTCGCGGTCGTGATCCTCACCGACGAGGACGACTGCTCCGAGTCGGGAACGGCGAAGCACGTCACGAGCGACGACGCGTGCCACGCGACGGGCGCGAGCACGACGACCATCGACGATCAGTACTTCGACCCGATCTCGGACTTCGTCGACTACCTCGACACCACCGTCGGGGGCGGCCGCTCGGGCCAGCCGCCGATCGTGGCGCGGCCATCGCCGGCTTCAACGACATCGGGCGCGGCGGCGGGATGCACCGGGACCGCGTTCGACTCCGCCGCGAACCCGCGAAGGCTCGGCGCGTTCCTCGACCGGCTCGACGCCGCTCACGCGGGACGGACGACGGCGGCTCAGCATCTGCCAGCCGTTCGGGCGATGCGCTCCTGGCGATTGCTTCGATCGATCATCCCGCAGACCCTGCCCCTCAACCAGGCGCCGGCGGACTACCGGATGATGGTCGTCTCCGTGCTGAAGGCGAGCGGCGCCGTCGTGGGCTGCCACATGGAGCCAGCCTCTTCACCCGCGGCGAGCGCGCAGAGCGCGGGGGTCGTCTATGCCCCAGCCCCGCCCGGGGGCCTGCCGACGCTCACGTTCCAGGACGACTGCCACCTGGGACTCGGTGACCAGATCGACATCAAGATCCTCTGCGCCGGGTGACGCAGCCCAACTGATAGTGAATACCCGCCCGGTTGCGGCGGCGCCCCGGCGTGGCCAGCATGGTCTCCTTCATGCCCCGGACCGTGCTCGCCGCCGCGCTCCTCCTCCCGCTCCTCGTCTTCGCCCAGGCTCAGGCCCAGGCCCCCGCGCGGGATGCGCCGGGCTCTGGCGGCGCGCCCGCGGGCCCGGGCGGCGGTGCGAGCGTCTCGGCCCTGCTCGCCGAGGCCGACGCCGCCTGGCCGCGCCGCGACGACCCGGCCGCTCTCGCGACGATCCGCGCGAGCGCTCGACGCGCGCCGAAAAGCTCGCGCCGAGCGACTACGAGGTGCTCTGGCGGCAGTCGCGCCTCAACTTCTGGCTCGCCGACGACCCGAAGCAGAAGAGCGAGGAGAAGAGCCGGCTCGGGAAGACCGCCTGGGACTACGGCGACCGCGCGACGAAGGCGAACCCGGACCGCGTCGAGGGCTGGAACTACGCCGCCGCGGGCGTCGGGAACTACGCCCTCGGCATCGGCGTCCTGACCGCGCTGCGGCAGGGGATCGAGGGGAAGTTCAAGGAGCGGATCTCCAGGGCCGAGGCCATCGACGCGGGCTTCGAGCACGGCGCGATCCAGACCGCGTGGGGGAGGTTCTGGTACGAGCTGCCCTGGCCCAAGTACTCGGCGGAGAAGTCGAAGGAGGCCCTCGAGACCGCCCTCAAGATGAACCCGGACAACGTGCGGGCGTACGTCTACCTCGCTGATCTCGACGCGAAGGAGGACAGGCTCCCCCAGGCGCTCGCCGACCTGCAGCGCGCCCTGGCGCATCCCCCCGGCCGGTACGATGCGCCGGAGGAGCGGCGGTGGCAGGAAGAGGCGAAGCGCAAGGTCGCGGACCTCAAGGCGGTGCGCGGACGCGGCAGCCAAGGAGGGTGAGATGATGCCCCAGCCCGAGCTCAGTGCGGCGCCGGCCGCGCCGAACCTCGTCTCGCTCGTGGACCGTCAGGTCCGCGAGAACGGCGGACGCGCCGCGGTGAGGCACAAGCGCGATGGGCGCTGGCAGGAGGTCTCCTGGTCCGAGCTCGCCCGCCGCGCCCGCGACGTCTCCGACGGGCTCGCCGCCCTCGGGGTCCGCCGCGGTGACCGCGTGGCGGTCATCGGCGACACGAACCTGGAGTGGATGATCGCGGACCTCGGGATCCTCGGCGCCGGGGCGATCACGGCCACCATCTACCAGTCGAACCAGGCGGAGGAGTGCCGGTACATCCTCGAGAACTCCGGCGCGCGCCTCGTCTTCTGCGACTCGGGCGTGCAGGTCGCGAAGGTCCGCGCGGTGAAGGACCGGCTCCCCGCCCTCGAGGGCGTCGTGCGCGCCCAGGGGCCGGCCGCCGACGGCTTCGAGCGCAGCCTCGCCGACCTGGAGCGGCTCGGGCAGGAGTGGCGCAAGGGCCACCCGGGCGCCCACGAGGAGCGGGTGGCGGGGATCGGTGCGGACGACGTCGCGACCCTCATCTACACGTCCGGCACCACCGGAAACCCGAAGGGCGTCGTCCTCACCCACGGGAACTGGACCTACGAGGCGGCGGCGATCGAGTCGATCCGGGTCATCTCGACGGACGACGTCATCCTGCTCTTCCTCCCGATGGCCCACTCCTTCGCGAAGGTGATCCAGGCGGCGTGGCTCGCGACCGGCTGCTCGTGCGCCTTCGTCGAGTCGCTCGAGAAGATCATGGACAACGCCTCGGAGGTCCGGCCCACGGTGATGCCCGCCGTCCCGCGGATCTTCGAGAAGGCCTACAACACCGTCATCTCGAAGGGCTTCGCGACCCCCGGGCTCAAGGGGAAGCTCTTCAGGCTCGCCATGGAGGGCTTCGACTCCTACGCCGAGGCGCGGATCGCCGGACGGGACCACTCGTCCCTCGGCCTCCTCGTCGGGAAGCGGCTCGTGTTCCCGAAGCTCCGGGCGGCCCTCGACCAGCGGTTCGGCGGGCGGATGCGCTTCTTCGTGTCCGGGGGCGCGCCGCTCTCGCCGAAGATCGCCTGGTTCTTCGACCTGCTCGGCTTCACCATCCTCGAGGGCTACGGGCTGTCGGAGTCCTCGGCGGCCTCGTTCGTGAACCGCCCCGGCGCCAACCGAGATCGGCACGGTGGGCCCACCGGTCCCGGGGACCGAGGTGCGGATCGCGGAGGACGGCGAGATCCTCATCCGCGGCCCGGGGCTCATGAAGGGCTACTGGAACGATCCAGGCGCCACCGCGGAGGTGCTGAAGGACGGATGGCTCCAGACCGGGGACATCGGCCACCTCGACGGCGGCCACCTCAAGATCACCGACCGCAAGAAGGACATCATCGTCACCGCGGGCGGGAAGAACGTCGCGCCGCAGAACCTCGAGAACGAGCTCAAGACGGACCCGCTCATCTCGCAGGTGGTGGTCCACGGCGACCGCCGGAAGTTCCTCTCCGCGCTCGTGACGCTGAACGAGGAGAACGCGCGGAAGTGGGCGGCCGACCACGGCATCTCGCCGGCGGCGCCGCTCCACGCCCACCCCTCCGTCATCGCCCGGCTCCAGCAGTCGATCGACGCGTTGAACGAGCGGCAGGCGAGCTACTCGACCATCAAGAAGTTCGCGATCCTGCCGAAGGACTTCGCGCAGGAGACGGGGGAGCTCACGCCGACGCTCAAGGTCAAGCGGAAGGTCGTCACGCAGAAGTACCAGGCGCTGCTCGACGGCTTCTACGTCGAGTAGCCCGGCCTTCCGGGCGGGGGCCCCTCGAGGTCGTCGCGGCCGGGTGCCGCGGGTGCATAACTCCGCTCCGGTCCTCGCCCGGGTGGGACGGGATCGGAATGGAGATGCCGATGCCGGGACTCCGAGTCCTCCTCGTCGAGGACGACGACGACAACCGCGAGCTGATGGCGGAGGTGCTCGAGTCCTCAGGGTGCGAGGTCCTGTCCGCCGCGAGCGGTCAGGAAGGGCTCCGGAAGCTCTCGGAGCACTCCGTCGACGTGGTGGTCACCGACGTGGGCATGCCGGGGATGGGCGGGCTCGAGATGGCGCGGGCCGCGAAGGCGATCGCGCCGAAGGTCCCGGTCGTCGTGGTGACCGGCTGGGCGGAGCGGGACGACATCGCGAGCGCGCGCGGGCGGGACGTCGACGCGGTCCTGATCAAGCCGGTGGACCCGGACGCGCTCACCCAGACGGTCGCGGATGTCGCGCAGGGGCGCGGACGCCCTTAAGATGTCGGCCCGACCCCGATTCCGGAGTCGACGCGCCTGAAGGAGCGCGCGCCCCATGGCCGACGCGGTCACGAACGTGAAGGACGTCTTCGAGCGGCACATCCCGGCGAAGCTCCAGGCGAAGCCCGACGTGGTCGCGAAGATCAACGCGGTCTACCAGTTCAACATCACCGGCCCGGGCGGCGGCACCTGGGCGGTGGACTGCACCCAGCCCGGCGGCAAGGTGCAGGCCGGCGCCGCGGCGAATGCCCGCTGCACCGTCGCGGCGACGGAGCAGCACTTCCTCGACATCGTGAACGGGAAGCTGAACCCGCAGATGGCCTTCATGTCCGGCAAGCTGAAGATCCAGGGGGACATGGGGCTCGCGATGAAGCTCCAGCAGATTCTGACGTAGGGTAGGGGGATGAGCCTCCCGCTGGCCGGCGTCCGCGTCCTCGACCTCTCGCGACTCCTCCCCGGCCCGTTCGCGACGATGGTCCTCGCCGACCTCGGCGCCGACGTCGTGAAGGTGGAGGAGCCCGGCGGCGGCGACTGGCTCCGCGGGATGCCGCCCCTCGCCGACGGCGAGTCCGGCGCGTTTCACGCCCTCAACCGGAACAAGCGGTCGGTGGCGATCGACCTCCGCCGCGAGGAGGGCGTCGCCGCCTTCCTCCGCCTCGCCCGCGGCGCCGACGCGGTGGTCGAGTCCTTCCGGCCCGGCGTGCTCGACCGGCTCGGGGTGGGGTACGAGGCGCTCCGGCGCGAGAACCGCCGGATCGTCCTCTGCTCCATCAGCGGCTACGGGCAGGACGGCCCCTACGCCCAGCGCGCGGGGCACGACCTCGACTACTGCGCCATCGCCGGGGTGCTCGCTGCGAACGGCCCCCCGGCGCGCCCCGCCCCCATCGGCGTGCAGGTCGCGGACGTGGCGGGCGGCGCGTGGCCGGCGGCGGCGGGGGTGCTCGCCGCGCTCCTCGGCCGCGACCGGCGGGGCGAGGGCGCGCACGTGGACGTCTCGATGACGGAGGGCGCCCTCGCGATGCTCGCGCTCCCCCTCGGGATGGCCTGGTCGCGCGGGACGCCCATCGCCCGCGGGGCCGAGCTCCTCGACGGCGGCGCCGCCTGCTACGACGTGTACCGGACCCGGGACGGCCGGTTCGTCGCCTTCGGCGCCCTCGAGCCCAAGTTCTTCCAGGCGTTCTGCGCCGCGGTGGGCCGGCCGGAGCTCGCGGAGCGGCAGCTCGAGCACGGCGGCCGCGGCCCGCGCGCCGAGCTCGAGGCCCTCTTCGCGGCGCGCACGCGCGACGAGTGGACGGACCTCGCGGCGCGCCACGACGTCTGCCTCGCGCCGGTGCTGGAGGGGGACGAGCCGACCCGCGATCCGCAGCTGGCCGCCCGCGGCGCGTTCGTCGACGTGAAGCTCCCCGAGATCCGGCCGCACCATGGCGGCGGTCGGGACGCCGATCCGGGTGCGCGGGACGCCCCGGCCGCCGGCGCGCCCGGGCCCCGATGCGGGGCAGCACACGGACGAGGTCCTCCGCGAGGCGGGCTTCTCCGGGGACGAGATCGCCGCGCTCCGCTCCGCCGGGGTCGTGGGCGCCTGAGCCGGCGGGCGGCGGGCGTTTCGCTTGACAGCCCGGGGGCCTCTCGCCATCGTTCCCCGGCCCATGCGCGCGCTCGTCGCCGCGGTTCTCGCACTCGCCCTCGTCACCGCCTCCGCGGCGCATCACGTGCACGCGCACGCGGCCGCCGCCGGCGACGAGTGCGCGGTCTGCACGCTGCGGCACACCGCGCCCCCGGGCAGCGCGATCCCCGACGCCGCGCCGGTCGTCCACGTCGCGGGCGATCCCGCGGGCGCGCCGGGCCTGCCGCCGGTGTGCGGTGCGCCGCTCGGCGCGGTCCCGGGCCAGTCTCCTCCCGCGGGCGCGTAGCCCCGGAGCAGCCCACCGTCGTCGATTCCGTGCCGCTGGCGCGCCGTCCGCGCCGAGGAGTCCCCCATGCACCGGCAGCTCGTGGCGACCGCGCTGGCCGCCATCGTGTCGTTCCCCTTCGCTGCGTCGGCGCAGGACGACGACGCAGCCCGCAAGAAGCTCGAGCAGGACATCGCCAGGGACCTCGGGGCGCAGCCTGGCCAGGCGCAGCCTGCGTCCCCCACGCCCCCGGGTGCGGCTCCCGCCGCTCCCGCTGCCGGCGCCGCCCAGGGCAACACCGGCGGGAACCCGATGGCGCGGGTCCTGCTGCTCCCCGACATCAGCGCCATCGGCAGCTTCGCGGGCGCGCTCGACACCTACGACGTCGGCCAGCAGTCCCCCCGCACCGGACCCTACGGCCCGGCGGACAAGCCGACTCCGCTCTTCCAGGAGGTCGAGCTCGGGCTGCAGTCGGTCATCGACCCGTACGCGCGGGCGGACATCTTCATCTCGTTCACTCCGGACGGCGTCTCGGTCGAGGAGGCGTACCTGACGACCCTTCACCTGCCTGCGGGACTGCAGCTCAAGGCCGGCAAGTTCTTCACCCCCTTGGGCCGCCAGAACCAGCAGCACCCTCACATCTGGGAGTTCGTGGACGCGCCGCTCGGGCGGACGCGGATCGTCGCCGCCGACGTCCTGTCCGGGCCGGGCGTGGACGTCGCGTGGCTCGCGCCGCTGCCCTGGTTCGTCGAGCTCCACCTCGCCGGCCAGGGCACCGACCCCACCCCGAACCCCGAGGACCCGGGCGAGCGGCTCACCGCGACCGCGCGCCTCCTCCAGTACTTCTCGGTCGGCGACGCGACCACCCTCGGGGTCGGCCTCTCCGCCGCCCGCCGCGGCGAGGCGACCGGCGCGTTCCGCGATCTCGGCGCCGCCGACGTCTACCTCCGCTGGCGGCCGCTCGCGCGACGGTCGTACGTCGCGCTCCAGGGCGAGGTCTTCGCGCGGAAGTTCCGGACCTCCGGGCTCTCCGACGCCCTCGCCGCGGACCTCCCGCTCCTCGTCGCGGCCGGCGAGCAGGGGACGGAGGCCGGCGGATACGCCCAGCTCTTCTGGCGGCAGGACGCGTACTGGGGATACGGCGTCCGCTACGATGACGCGCCCGCCGCGGGCGAGTCGGCGTCGGGCAGGGAGCGGCGCTACTCCGCGGTGCGCGAGCTGGTTCCCGAGCGAGTTCCAGCGCCTCCGGCTCCAGCTCTCGTACGACGCCCGGCCGGGCGGACAGGACGGGGTCGAGGCGCTCCTCGGCCTCGAGTTCGCCATCGGCGCCCACGGCGCGCACCCCTTCTAGGAGCTCCCATGACCATCCGTTCCCTGCTCGAGAAGACCCTCGCCCTGGCCGCGCTGGCGATGGCCCTCGCCCCGCTGCCCGCCGCCGCCGCTCTCAAGGTCGTGACCACCACCGAGGGGCTCGCCGCCGTCGCGCGCGAGGTGGGCGGCGACCGCGTGCAGGTCGAGAGCCTCTCCCGCGGCATCCAGGACCCCCACTTCGTCGACGCGAACCCGATGCTGGCGGTGAAGCTCCGCAACGCCGACCTGCTCGTGGACGTCGGGCTCGACCTCGAGATCGGCTGGCTCCCGCCGCTCGTGAACCAGTCGCGCAACGCCGACATCCAGCCCGGCGGGTCGCGCCGGTTCACCGCCGCGAGCGCGGTCATGGTGCTCGACATCCCGACCGGCCCCGTGAGCCGCGCCGAGGGCGACCTGCATCCGGGCGGGAACCCGCACTTCATGACCGACCCGCGGCGGGTCGCGAGGATCGGCGCCGCCCTCGCGGACAGGCTCGCGAGCCTCGACGGCAAGAACGGCGCCTTCTACGCCCAGCGAAAGGACGAGTTCGTGAAGCGGCTCGACGCGGCGCGGGTCCGCTGGGAGGCCGCGCTCGCCCCCGTGAAGGGGTCGCCCATCATGACGCGCCACCGGACCATGACCTACTTCCTCGACTGGAGCGGCCTCGTCTCGGTGGGCGAGCTCGAGCCGCGCCCCGGCGTCCCGCCGCCGCCGGCCCACCTCGCCGACCTCGTCCAGATCGCGAAGCGCGACCACGTGAAGGCGATCACGGTCGAGAACTTCTACGACACGAAGTCGGCGGACGTGGTGGCGCGGTACTCCGGGGCGAAGGTGGTGCTCATCCCCGGAGACGTGGGGGGCGAGCCGGGCCTCGACACCTACGAGAAGTACATGGACCTCGTCGTCCGGCGGATCGGCGGGGCGATCCGGTGACCGCGCCCCTCGTCGCCCTCGAGGACGGCGCCATCGGCTACGGCCGGCGGCCGCTCCTCTCCGCGCTCTCGATCGCCGTCGCGCCCGGTGACTTCCTCGCCGTCGTCGGGCCGAACGGCGGCGGGAAGACGACGCTGCTCCGGACCCTGCTCGGCGCGCTGCCGCTCCTCGCCGGGCGGCTCGTCCGCCCGCGGCAGCTCCGGATCGGGTACGTCCCCCAGCGCGAGCACGTGGACGCGATCTGGCCGTTCACCGTCGGCGAGGTGGCGCTCATGGGCCGGGTGCCGGGGCTGGGCGTGCTCCGCTCCCCGCGCGCCGCGGACGTCGCCATCGTCCGCCGCTCGCTGGCGCGGGTGGGGATCGAGGACCTCGTCGATCGCTGGTATGGCGAGCTGTCGGGCGGGCAGCGGCAGCGGACCCTCATCGCCCGGGCCCTCGCCGCCGAGCCGGAGCTCCTCGCCCTCGACGAGCCGACGAACGGGATGGACCCGGGCGCGGAGCTCGCGACGATGGACCTCATCCGCGACCTCCAGGTCGGCGACGCCGCTCGCGGTGGTGATGGTCTCGCACCGGATCGAGGCGGTGGCGAACTACGCCCGGACCATCGCGTTCGTGGACCAGGAGGCGGCGCTGTTCCGGGTGGGCACGGTGGAGGAGATGCTCCGGCCCGACGCCCTCGCCGCGCTCTACCGGCGGCCCGTCGAGGTCCGGGTCGAGAACGGCCGTCGCTACGTGCACGCGGCGGCGGGGGAGGGCACGCGATGATGACCGCCCTCCAGGGGTTCGCCGCGGCGCGGGAGATTCTGGGAGGTCCCCCTCGCGGCATCGGTCGTCGCCGGCGCGCTGCTCGGCGCCCTCGGCGTCTACGTCGTCCTCCGCCGCACGGTGTTCGTCTCCGCGGCGCTGACCCAGCTCTCGACCCTCGGCCTCGTCGCGACGCTCCTCGTGGAGGAGCGGCTCCACATCGAGACCGAGCACGCCTCCGAGCAGCTCGCCGTCGCCATCGCGGTCTCCGCGATCGGCGCGCTCCTCCTCGGCGCCTTCCGCCCGAAGCGGCTGCCCGCCGAGGCGACGGTCGGCGCGACCTGGGTCGTCGCCTCCGCGCTGGTGGTCCTCGGGGTGTCCCGGCTCGTCCACGCCGCGCACGACCTGCAGGGGCTCGTGTTCGGGAACGCCGTGGCGGTCCCGGCGTCGGACCTCGTCGTGATCGCCATCGTGGCGGCGCTCGCGACCGCCGTGCACTCCGCGTTCGCGAAGGAGCTCGCCTTCACGTCGTTCGACCCGGAGACGGCCCGCGCCCTCGGGATGCCGGTGCGGCTCTGGGACGCGGTCCTGTTCCTCACGATCGGGGTCGCGATCCCGCCCGCCGCGCGGGCGCTCGGGGCGCTGCCGGTCTTCGCGTTCCTCACGCTGCCGGCGGCCGGCGCGCTCATGCTCCGGGTCGGCTTCCGGCCGGCCTTCGCGCTCGCGGCGGCGTTCGGGGTGCTCTCGGCGGCGTCCGGCTACGTCGTCTCCTGGATCTGGGAGATCCCCACCGGCGCGACGATGGTCGCGATCGCCGCCGCGCTCGCCGTTCCCGGGGCGCTCTGGAGGCTCGCCCGCGGCTGATTTCGCTCGTCTGCAAGGCTCCCGCGAAAAGGCCTTGACCGCCGGAGCCCCGGAGCGTACAAACCCGCCTCGCTTCACGACTTTTCAACCTGACGCGGGGTGGAGCAGCCAGGTAGCTCGTCGGGCTCATAACCCGAAGGTCGCAGGTTCAAATCCTGCCCCCGCAACCAGTCTCCGAGGCCCCGGTCGCCGCAAGGTGACCGGGGCTCCGCGTTTTCGGGCTTGAAACCGGCAGGCTGCCGGGCCGCCGGCCATCTTGAAACGGCCGTGATGGTCACGCGCGGCGCGGCTTACCCCAGCTGTGCGGCGGTGAGCGAACGGAAGGCGGACGATCCGACCGTGCTCCGGACACCCGATCACGAGCAAACCCGCGTTCGCCGTCCGTCACACGGCCGTTCGCTCCGTTCCGAGCGCAGCGTCGTCGAGGCTTCTCGGCTCCAGCACGCAATGGGGCGACGGTGCTCGGGGTCACCGTGCGCGCTCAGGGCGTCCGCGCGCGCCGGAGTCCCCACAGGATGAGGACGCACGCGGCCACAATCGCCACGGACAGGGTGACGAGGAGGACGTCGATGGCGAGTTCCTGGACGACAGTTCCGCGGTGCGCTCCGGCCGCGAGCGGCATCCGAGTTCCTGCTCCCCAGAACGCGGCGAGCAGGGTCGTTGCCCAGTTTGCAAACGTGCCGTAGAGCGCGACCCAGAAGAGCGCGGTTGCGGCGCGCCGACGGAGGACGAGACGGGGCCACACGAGCCCGAGGACGACGAGGAACAGCCCGTTCAGCACACCCTCGAGGTGACTCGCGAGGCCCATTCTCGGGTTGGCGAGCCCGGGGATCGCGAAGCCCCCGATGAGCCCAAGCAGGAACAGCAGCACTCCGAGCTGCAGCAGCCGGTGGCTGCGTTCGTCGTCGCGCGGGGGGTCTCCAAGCGTGCGCACCTGGCGACCTTCCCTACCGCCACGTGCGGCTGGGCGCATCACGAGCTGCTTCCACGTCGCCAAGCGACCTGAGCCGCCGCCTCCCCCCTTGACCGAGAGTAGTTGGGGCGCCGGCGCCAGGGGAGTCACGCCGACGCGCGCGTTCGTCATGCCCCTTCTGAGGCGACGCACCACCCGGGCACGATCGGCGCGAGGAAGCCGGCGTGGTCGTCGTGACGGTGGGGCCGGTGC
The DNA here is from genome assembly GCA_963739565.1 of uncultured delta proteobacterium. GTDB lineage: Bacteria > Myxococcota > Myxococcia > Myxococcales > Anaeromyxobacteraceae > Anaeromyxobacter. Next base: position 291,225 of record CAVUBF010000008.1, read on the forward strand.
GCACGGAACGGCTGCATCGCCGCATCGTCCGCTCCGTCGCGTGCGGCGCGCCGTAGGCCGGTTCGCCGAAGCCTAGCGGTCGCCCGTGACCTCTTCCCCGTGAAGGCCGAACCATCGGTAGAGGCCTCCGGCGATGAGCGCCCCGAGGATGGGCGCCACCCAGAACAGCCAGAGTTGCTCGAGGGCCCATCCACGCGCGAAGAGGGCCGAGGCGGTGCTCCGGGCCGGATTCACGGATGTGTTCGTGACCGGGATGCTCACGAGGTGGATGAGCGTCAGGCCGAGCCCGATGGCAATTGGAGCAAATCCCTTGGGCGCGCGCCCGTCGGTAGCGCCGATGATGATGAGCACGAACAACATCGTCATCACGACCTCGGTGACGAAGCCCGAGATCATGGAGTAGCCGCCGGGGGAATGGGTCCCGTAGCCATTCGCGGCGAGGGTCTGCGGCACGTCTGCCCAGCCGGGCTTGCCGCTGGCGATGAGGTAGAGGATCCCGGCACCGACGACTGCGCCGAGCAGCTGGGCGACGATATATGGGACGAGCTCGCGAGCGGGGAAGCGCTTCCCCGCCCAGAGTCCCAGCGACACCGCCGGGTTGAGGTGGCAGCCCGAGACGAAGCCGATGGTATAGGCCATGGTCAGCACGGAGAGCCCGAACGCCAGCGAGACGCCGACAAAGCCGATGCCCATGGCGGGAAAGGCTGCGGCGAGGACCGCGCTCCCGCATCCTCCGAGCACGAGCCACAACGTTCCGATGAACTCTGCGGTGAACTTCCTGGGGAGCGACATGGGATCCTCGAGGCCCTGGGCGCGAAGCGTTGAAGCGGGAGGGGCGGCCCGAGCCGCGACCTGTACGCCGACGGCAGGCGCACGGCGGCGGCGCGGCCGTCACTTCTTGTAGTAGCCGACGGCGCAGACCTGATCGTCGACCTTCGTCACGAGGCTCACCTTCGGCTCCTGCTCGGTGCTGCCGGGGCGCTTGTACATGTAGCTCACCTCACCGACCTTCCCGGGCTTCGCGACCTTCCGGATCTCGGCACCGAACGGCTTCCCTGCGGAGTCCTTCAGCGTCGCCTGGTCCACGCCGAGCCGCTCCGGGAGCGCCCCGTGCGCCGTGATCTTCCCGTCGGGGCCGCTGCAGAACGGGTAGAGGTCGCGGTCGTTGAAGCCCTTCTTGTTGATCTTGTCGAGCGTCGCCGCCTTGTCCGCCTTCATCTCGGCGACGACCTTGTCGAGCATCGCCTTCGCTTCTTCACGCGTGCCGTACTCGGCGCCTAGCGCGACACCCGCCGAACCGAGCACCGCCACGACGACTGCGATCCCGTTCCATGAAGTCACGTGCGCTCCTCCAGTGGTGCAGGTCCCGGCGGAGATCGACGGCTCCAGAACGGCCGTCACACCGCCCCTCTGCGACTCGCCCGCGCCATGCGGCCGAATGCTTCACATAGCCGGCGGCGCGGCGCAGATAGACGCCCCGCACACGTCGTGATGGGGTCCCTCTCGTGCGGGAACCAGGCGGCGGGGACGCTCGCCTCCCAACCGAGGGTCCGTGCGCACGCCCGATGACCGAGGCGCGGATGGCTACGGGCTTGAAGGCGAAGCGACGCCCGGTCAACGCGGATCCCGCTGAAAGTGCCTCGACAGCGGCGGGGTGCTGGACGTGGCGACGTTCGCGCGCGGTGCGGCGCCGCGATGCTCAACGGGGTTTCGGCTTCCGCTCGATGCGGGCGGAGGAGCGCTTCCGTTCGGAGGCGCCCGGCTCCCCCTCCCAGATGACGGCCTCGACGTTGTTCCCGTCGGGGTCGATGACGAAGGCCGCGTACGCGGCGTAGCCCTTGCGAGGGCCGGGCCCGCCGTTGTCCTTGCCTCCCCCCTTCAGCCCCGCGGCGTGGAAGGCGTCGATGTCCTTCCTTGACCGAGCGTGGAACGCGAGGTGCGTCGGCGTTCCGACCTCGCCGGGCGTGACCCAGAAGTCGTGTCGTCCGGCGTCATCCTTGAACCCGAACGAGTCGCCATACTTCATGTCGCAGACGTACCCGAGCGGCTTCAGGACGCGCTCGTAGAACCTGCGACTACGCTTCGAGTCGCTGCATCGCACGCTGACGTGCTCGATCATCGTCGCTCCCGTGAGAGTCGCTGGGGGACTTCGTCCTACTGGCCGACCGCGAGAACGGCAGCACCTCCGATGGGGAAGTCCGCGCCCTCGAGCGACGCGAGCGGTCATGCGCCGCCCCGCGTACCGTCTCCCGTGGGTCGGCGTTCAGGACCACCGGACATGACCGGCGACCGCTCGCTTGGTGAACCCGGGCAGCGGCAGCCCCCTCGACAGGTAGGGAAATATCGGGGGATGGAGGATGGTTCACGACGTGGATGAGTCCTCCGACCCCTCGCAACACCCGTCCCCGTCGCAGCACCGGTCCCCGCGACGAGACCGACGAGAGCCTCCGCAACGAGCGCGACAAGAGCGATCGCGAGGTGCACGACCGCGAGGGTCGTGATGCTGGCGTCGCGGATGCGTCGCGATGCGGTGATCGAGCAGGCACGGGATGATGCCGACGAGGTGCTCCGGTCAGCGCGGCAGGCCGAACCGTCGCCCTCCAACCAGGCGCAGGCGCAGGCGCGCGGTGAAGCGGATGCCGCCATCCACCAGCAGCGCGCAGCGGCCGACGTGAAGCTGGACGAGGAGCGCCGTGAACGGACGCGCGCGATGGCGGCGCTCTTCGTGCTGGAGCGCGAGCTCACCGATCAACACCTCCTCGCGGAGCGGAACCGGGCTGACCTCGCGCTCAACCATCGCGATGACTTCCTCGCCATGGTCGCCCACGATCTGCGCGGGTTCATGGCCGACATCGCGCTTCGTGCGGCGGTCCTGGTCAAGACGGCGGGCGATGACGACGTCGGCAACGACTCAGCCCGGATCGGACGAAGCATCCAGCGGGCGACCGCCGGGATGAAGCGGCTCGTCAGCGACCTCCTCGATGTCGCAGCCATCGAGGCGGGAAGGTTGCACGTGGACGTGGCGACGGGAGATGTCGCGAGCGTCCTCCGGGACGCCGCAGAGGCCTTCCGCGGCGCGGCCGAGGTCAAGGGGATCGCGCTCGACCTGGAGGAGACCCCCGAAACCGTGATCGCGGTGTTCGACAATGACCGCGTCATCCAGATCCTGGGCAACCTCATCATGAACGCGATCAAGTTCACCTCGAGCGGCGGCGCCATCTCGCTGCGGCTCCAGGTGGCGGATGCCGAGGTGCGGATCACCGTGGCGGACACCGGCATCGGCATCGATCCCGCCAAGCTCGAGCACATCTTCGAGCGGTTCACGCAGGTCAAGACGGACCGTCAGGGATTGGGGCTCGGCCTCAACATCTCGCGATGCCTGGTCGAGGCCCAGCGCGGCCGCATCTCGGCGACGAGCGTGCCTGGCAGAGGGAGCACCTTCTCCTTCACGCTGCCGCTCGCGCTTTCCTAGCCGCCAGGTGACCGGGGCTTCGCGGCTTCGTTCGCTTCTCGAGCCGCCTCGACGAGCTGCTCGAGGCGATCTGAACCCTCGGCGAGGCCGCGGGGAACCAACCCGATGATCCGCGGCTGAGCCGGGCGGTACCACCCCCTCGCGATGGAGGTAAGCGAGCGCTCCGCAGTGGCGCGCGATCTGGGGGCGCCTGCTCCCGCGACAGCCGTCCACTCGCGCGGAGCAGGTCTCGGAGGGCTGCACCTCCACGTATGGCTTTCGTCCAGGAGCGCAACGGCGAGCATGGAGCAGGTGGCGACCGTCCTGACGGCCGGCACGTGGTGGTTCGAGCGAGAGTGCCTGGGTGATCACCCGATGAGAAGGAGGCGGCGGCTCCACACCTTTGCACTGGGACCCGAAGGGTCCCGCGAAGGCCACAGGAGAGCGCCGATGCGACCGCCCGAAATGACCGAATCCCCTTCGCCGACCCAGTCGACCGAGCCCTCGGTCCTGATAGAGGACAACGCGCTCATCGGAGATCTGCATACCTCCGCGCTGGTCGCCAAGGACGGGTCGGTGGACTTCATGTGCCTGCCCGACTTCGACTCCGACGCCTGCTTCGCGTCGCTGCTGGGGACGCCAGCCAATGGTCGTTGGAAGATCGCGCCGGTGGGCCAGGTGCGCGAGGTCCACCGGCGCTACCGCGACCGCACGCTCATCCTCGAGACCGATCTCGTCACCGACGAGGGAGCGGTGCGGCTGGTCGACTTCATGCCGATCCGCGACCGCAACCCGCACCTCGTGCGCTGGGTCGAGGGCCTTCGGGGAAAGGTCAAGGTCCGGTCCGAGCTGCGCCCACGCTTCGGCAACGGCTACACGGTTCCGCTCGTGTCCCGGCGGGATGGAACGTTCGCGGCCGTGGCCGGTCCCGACGCGCTCTATCTGCGTGGAGGGACCGGGCCGAACCCTCCACCTTTCGAGTCGGAATTCACCGTGAGCGCCGGCCAACGGATTCCGTTCGTCCTCTCCTGGGCCAGGCCGTACGACGAGATCCCGCGACCCATCGATCCCGACGTGGCCCTGCAGGAGACCGCCGCCTACTGGACGAGCTGGTCGGGAAAGCTCCAGCTCCCCGCGGAGCATCGAGACCTGGTGCTGCGCTCGTTGATCACCCTCAAGGCCTGCACCTATCGGCCTTCCGGGGCGATCGTCGCGGCCCCTACCTTCGGGCTCCCGGAGACACCCGGGGGAGAGCGCAACTGGGACTACCGCTTCTGCTGGGTCCGGGACTCGGTCTTGACGTTGAGGGCGCTCATGGCCACCGGAAGCACCGAGGAAGCTCGCGCCTTCGGCGGGTGGCTCACGGATGCGGTCGGGGGGGCGCCCGGGCAGCTGCAGATCATGTATGGCATCCGCGGCGAGCGGCGCCTGACCGAGGATACCCTGGAGTGGCTGCCGGGTTATGGTGGCGCCCGCCCCGTCCGCGTGGGGAATGGCGCGTACGACCAATTCCAGCTGGACGTGCTCGGTGAGCTGTCCGATGTCGCCAGCCTCTACGTCAAGGCGCTGGGCCGCCTGCCCGAGCGGACGCGGATCGCGTTCGAAGCGGTCGTCGAGCGCGTCGCGCAGAGCTGGACGCAGAAGGATCACGGCATCTGGGAGATGCGGGGTCCGACCCAGGACTTCACGGCCTCCAAGGTCGCAGCCTGGACGGCGATCGACCGGTGGATCCGCCTCATCGACGATCATGGCCTCCAGGTGGACAGGGCCCGCTGGATCGCGCTCCGGCAAACCATCTTCGATGAGGTCTGTCAGAAGGGCTATGACCCGGTTCGCAACACCTTCACGCAGTACTACGGGTCGAAGGGATTGGATGCGAGCCTGTTGTTCATTCCGCTGTCCGGGTTCCTGCCGGCAGACGACCCGCGGGTTCGTGGAACGGTGGCGGCGATCGAGCAGGAGCTGATGCCGGATGGCCTCGTGCTCCGGTACCTCACCGAGGAGAGCACGGACGGCTTGACGGGAGAGGAGGGGGTCTTCCTCGCCTGCTCGTTCTGGCTCGCCGACACCTACCATCTGATGGGGCGCCACGAAGATGCTCGGCAGCTGTTCGAGCGGGTGGCCAACCTGCAAAACGACGTCGGACTGCTCGCGGAGGAGTACCTCCCCAAGGAGAAGCAGCAGACCGGGAACTTCCCGCAGGCCTTCAGCCACCTGGCGCTGGTGAACGCCGCCTACCTCCTGTTCGGTGGGGGTGAGGCGCACTCCGGTGCAGCGCCGGCATGACCTCGTACGAGGCCCTCGGCCGAGCGCTGCGCCGGCGCATGGATCGACAGGTGCTTCGAATCCAGAGCGGGTCGACGAGCCCTTCGACCTGGGGGCTCGGCCTGAACGGGGGCGCTCGGAGCCCCGGCGAGAAGGACGTGCTATGGAGACCGGGCTTCGTCGAGGCCCGAAGCCGCCGCGCGCCCGGCCCCGGTTGCCACCAGGTGATCGGGGCTTCGCCGTTCCATGAGGCAGATGCCAGACGTCCCCGCCGTCTACGCCATCGACTTCGGCACCAGCAACTCCCTGCTCGCGGCGGCGAGCCGGGAGCGCGTGTTCGAGCCGGTGCCGCTCGATCCCGGCGCGCCGGACCCGACGATCCTGCGGTCGATCCTCTGCTTCCCGGACCGTGGCGGCGTGTGGGTCGGAATCCGACGCGCTCAGGGAGTTCGTCTCGGAAGGCGGAGAGGCCCGGCTGCTCCGGTCCATCAAGCATCACCTCGGGACGCGGTCGTTCCGCGGGACGATCGTCCGCGGGCGCCTGGTCTCACCGGAGGAGCTGGTCGCGGCGCTGCTCCGGCAGATGCGGATCCGGGCGGACGCGCACCTCGGGGCGGAGGTGCGGCGGGTCGTGCTCGGCCGGCCGGTCCACTTCGACGGGGAGGACGACGCCTTCGCGGAGGCCCGCCTCCTCGAGGCGGCGACGCTCGCGGGGTTCGAGGAGGTCCACTTCCTCCCCGAGCCCGTCGCGGCGGCGCGTGCGTTCGGAGCGGTGGCAGACCGCGACGAGGTGGCGCTCATCGGAGACTTCGGAGGCGGCACCTCCGACTTCACGGTGCTCCGGATCGGGCCGCGCCCGCTCTCGCGCGGCGACGTCCTCGCCGTGGGGGGCGTGGCGGTCGCCGGGGACGCGCTCGACGCGTCCCTCATGCGGACCCACGTCAGCCGGCACTTCGGCGCCGAGGTGCAGTACCGCGTCCCGTTCGGCAAGAACGTGCTGCGGATGCCACGCGGGATCATGCAGTACCTCTGCTCGCCGGCGCAGCTGTCGATCCTCCACCGGAGGGACATCGCCAGCTTCCTGGCGGACGTCCGGACCTGGTCCCTCGGGGAGGCGGACCGCCGGGCGATCGATCAGCTCACGACGCTCGTCGACGAGACGCAGGGCTTCCACGTCTTCGAGGCGATCGAGGTCGGGAAGCGCGCGCTCTCCACCGCCGCGAGCGCCGTGATCGCCTTCTCCCACCCGGGCATCGAGCTCCGCGAGCGGGTGACGCGCCGCGGGTTCGAGGAGGCGAGCCGGAGAGAGGTGGAGGAGATCCTCCGGTGCCTCGACGCGACGGTCCGGGCGGCGGGCGTCCCGCCGGGGGAGATCGGGGTCGTGTGCTGCACCGGCGGCACGGCGAAGGTGCCGCGGATCGCGGCGGAGATCCGGTCTCGCTTCCCGGCCGCCCGGCTCGAGCAGTTCAAGGGCTTCCACTCGGTCGTGGAGGGGCTGGCGCTCGAGGCCCAGCAGGTTGCGAGGAGCTGAGCCACGGAGCGCTGCGCGGAAGAGGCCGTTACCGAGCGTGCGCGGCGATGACGTTGAGGCTGCCGAGAACCACGACTCCGACGAGGGCGAGCGCGAAGGCGAACATCATGACGTGCTCCTTCCGGCTGCGTGTTCGAGGGGCCCCTGCTGCACCTCTCGCCCTCTCTCCATCGCAAGCCGGAGGCCACCGCCCCGCGGCTCGCGGCGTGCGCGGGATTCCCTTTCCGTTTCGGGGACCTGGCTCGGGGGTGTGGGTTCGGAGCGGCGATGCGCGCGCCAGGCGCCCCTGGGACCTGCCGACGAGAACTGCAACAGGTGCAGAGTTCCGACACAGCCTCTGACCGAGAGCGGTCGGGCGCGTTCATGACGCGGACCGGGCGCGGACACCTACACCGCGTCGGTCTGCTGCGGTGGCTCTCGCGGTAGCCGCACGATGAACGTCGTGCCCTCGGCGGCGGTCGAGTGCACGTCGATGGTCCCACCGTGCGCGCGGACGATGTGGTCGACGATGTAGAGGCCCAGCCCGACTCCGGCGACTCCCCCGACGCCTTCGGTGCGTCCCCCCTGACGCAGGGGCTCGAAGATGTGCGGCAGAAGCTCGGGGTGGATCGCCGGCCCCTGGTTGTGCACCTCCAGCCTCACCCACCGACCTCCACCGAGCGTACGAACGACGATCCGCCCGGCCGGGGAGCCGTACTTGAAGGCGTTCGAGACCAGGTTCTCGACCACCTGCTCGAGGCGAACCGGGTCCCAGCTCCCCTTGCCGTCGCCCCGCTGGTCGAAGTGGAGCGGGCGATCGGGGTACATCGCCTGCACCTCCTCCGCGCGCTCCCGCGCGAGCGCGTGCAAGTCGAGCGGCTGCGTCGTGACCGCGATGCCTCCTGCGGTTCGTGCTTTCGTGAAGTCCAGGAGGTCGCGGGTGAGCGCGGACGCCCGCTCGGCGGCGGAGTGGATCCGCCCTACGGCTCGGTACGTCCTCTCGTTCATCTCGTCGGGGAGTCGGATCAGCATGCCGGAGGACATGAGGATCGTGTTGAGCGGGTTGCGAAGGTCGTGGCTGACGATCCCGATGAGCTGCTGCTCGAACTGCGAACGCTCGCGTTCCTCCGTCACGTCGCGCCCGACCGCCACGAAGACGTCGGCGTCCGGTTCCGCCGAGGCGTTGAACGAAGCCCATCGCACTTCCCCGTCCTTGCCCAGCAGCCGGAGCACGAAACGATGAGCGGGAGACCCTCCGAGAACCGACTTCACCTCCGCTGCAACGCGGTCCCTGTCGTCCGGGTGGATCAGCTCGCTGTAGGGCGCCGCAAGCAACTCAGCCTCGGAGTAGCCCAGCACCACGGTGAACGCTGGGTTGATGCGCTTCATGTACCCGTCCGCCCCGATGATCGCGAGCATGTCGGGGGAGACCTGCATGACGTGCCGAAGCTCCTCGTCGCTGCGGCGGACTGCGTTGAGCGCGACGCGCTCGCGCGCGGCGAGTTGCGCCTCGACGATGATCGTCGTGGCACGCTGGGCCATCGCGACGAACAGGTGCTTGTCGTCCCCGGAGAAATCGTACGCCGACCGGCTCGCGAGCTTCGCCACGCCCACGACCTCGCCGCCGTGGACGAGCGGCACGCCATACAGGGCATGGACGCCGGCGTCGCCTTGCAGCGCCGGGTTGAGCACTCGGGGGTCGGTCGAGGCGTCGTGGATCAGGACCGGCTCACGCCGCCGCGCGACTTCACCGGCGAACCCCTCTCCGACGCGAACCACATACCCCAGGCTCCGCTCCGCATTCGTGCCGGCCGCAGCGCGGATGCGCAGGACCTTCGGGTCATCCTCGTCGCACAGCGCGAGGTACGCGGAGTCGGCCGTGGCCGTCGTCTCCAGCAGGACCTGCAGCAGACGCGGGAGGAACACGTCCAGCTGGCCGTTGCCCAGTGCCGCAGAGGAGACGCGATCGAGCGCGACGAGGGTTCGCTCTCGGGCGCGCGTGTACCGATCCATCGATCGAGCCAGCACCTCATCGACGGCCTGGTTGAACCTTCGAATCTCCTCGATGACGCTCGCGGGGTCATGCTCGGCAGTCAGCGGACGCCACAGCTCGAGTGCCACATCGCGAAGCAGCGCCAGCTCCGCCACCGCGGTGCGAAGGTCGAACCCGCTCGCCAGGCGATCGAGCGCGTGCAGGTCGGGGAGGTCTTCGAGCGACGCGGGCTGGCCCTCGTGGACCGTGCGGACCACATCCCCGATCGCGCGCAGGAGCTCTGGGATGTGGTCCCTGAGCGTCGCGTCCGAGAGCGGCTCCGCCTCGCTGTGGAGGCGGCGAACCGCCCGCTCCCAGTGCGTCAGGATCTCGTCCTGTCGCTGCTGAAGGAAGTCGCACAACCGGAGTGGCTGCTCCGCCGACGGCTGCACGTCCTGAACGTGCGCACGGTGCAGAAGGCGCGCTCGGTCGAGCGCAAGGTGGTGATGCTTGCGCGTGTCCGGCACCTCGGTCACCGGGCAGATGCCTCTTCGACGCGCGCACGAGGACGTGGCGTGAGCGTCAGGTGTCTTCGCGCGCCGCGTCTCGCGCGCGCTCGATGAGCTGACGGAGTCCGGCGCGGAGCTTCGCGGCCGAGGCGTCATCGACCGTGGTGGCGGCGAGGTTGTCGTACGTCGCGACGAGTCGCGCGAGGAGGTCCTTGTAGTGCTGAATCGTGAGCGGTCCCGGGCCAGCCATGTGAGAGCTCCTGTGGGGTGGCGCGGACGGCGCGAGGCCGCCCGCGCTTCGGGATCAGCGCCGAGCGACGATCTTCTGCTCGGCGTCCCCGACGCGGTCGCCCAGGCAGCGCGACCGGAACCACCCTCCGGACTGCTCGTCCTCCTTCTTCACCTCGTGGAGCGCCGCGATCGCCCGGCGCGTTCCGATCTGGCCGAGCCGGTCGACCGCCACCCGGCGCACCTCGCAATCCGGCGAGTCGAGATCGAGGATGTACGCGGTCTCCCAGTACGTCTTCTTCCCCTTCTCGATTCGATCCAGCGTGTGGACGGCGCCCCAGCGAGCGCGTCGCTGCTTCGAGCGCGTGAGCTTCTGGAGCCCCTCGTCGGCCGCGGTGAGCTTGTGCCTCGTGATGAGCGCCTCGGCCTCCGCCTGATCCCGCGTGCCGAACGCCGCCAGAAGGTGCGCGACCATGGCATCGTCCGCGACGCCCGGATCGACCCGGAGCGCCTTCGCGTACGCCGCCAGGGCCCCGTGCCGCTTCTTCGCGGCCCAGAGGGTGTGGCCGAGGTCCCGCTGGGCGACGGCGCTGTCCGGGTGGGCGCGGGCGCTCGCGCGGGCCTCCGCGACCGACTTCGACGCAAAGACGCCGAGGTCGAGGTCGAGCGCAACCGCGGCTGCCAGCCCGGCGACCACGACGAGGCCCGCGACGGCGCCGGTCGCCAGGACCGGGCGCCGGCGGGTCACCTGCACGAGCCGGCGCCACGTGTCGCGGAGGTGCAGGCGGCGGATCGCGAGGAATGCCTTCACCCGGGCCATCACGCCCGGACGGCGCGTGACGATCTGCGAAGCGAGCGGCGGCGGGCGCTTCGGGTCGTTCTGGTGGTCGGCCATGCGGCGTCTCCTGGGTCCGTGTCCCGCGGTCGCGGGACACGGCTCGGACGCTGCCAGACCGCGCGACGTGGACGCAAGGACGCAGACCGCCGTGGCGCAACCAGGCGTCCCTCCTGCAATTCCGCGCTCCCCCGGCGGGTCGGGGCCGAGGGCGCACCTTTGCGCAGGGTGAAGGGAGAGAAAGGACGAGGTGAGGCCGTGTGGGCACGTGGAGCGGGGGAGCACCCATCAGCCCCTGGTGCGTCCGGGGGTCGGTGACTCCCTCGGCGAGCTGGAGCCGGTCGCGCAGCTCGAGGACGAGCGGGCTTCGCACCTTCACCCGAGCAGGGCGTCGAGAAGCGTGCCGCCGTCGTTGAAGGCGGACCAGCCGTCGCCGACGAGCACGTGCGCGATGCGCGGGTGCTGCGCGCGCACGCGTCGGACCGACTCGACCAGGCGGGCCGGGTCGCGGAGCTTCTCGGGGCGGAGGAGCATCAGCGCGCCTGCATGGTGCGCGCGCACCGCGTCGCCGAAGATCGCGGTCGTCTCGTCGAGGACGAGCGCGAGCTCGCCCTCCGTCTTGGAGCCGACGAGCTCACGGACGCGAAGGCCGGGGAACGGCTCGTCGCCGTCCGAGAGCCACCCCGCGCACGCGACCGGAAACGACGCGCGCTCACCGGCGGGGCCGAGCAGCCGCGCCCCCGTCCGCGCCGCGAGCTCGCGGGCTCCCCGGACGTGGTCGGAGGTGGTGAGCACGATCGACGTCGCCCCGCCGAGGGCCTCGAGGTGGCGCACGTCGTGATCCGCGAGCGGAGGGGGGTCCACGAGGACGTTGCCGCCCTCGCGCCGCCAGAGGATCCCGTTGAAGTCGATGCGCAGCGGCTCGTCGTATCGGGACCAGGTGAACAGGTCGGATCGGTGCAGCTGCTTCATGCGCGAGCCCTCCGCCGCAGCGCGGTGTCTGGTGGGCGCGCCCCCCGCGCGCAAAGCGGCAGGCTACTTCGAGCTCGAGCCCGAGCCGGGGTCGCTGGGCGAGCTGGGGCCGGTCGCCCCCGGGCTCGAGGACGACGGTTTCGGTTTCCGCGTCACGTCAATCTTCATCGCGGTGGCGCTCCCGCCGCTCTGGGCGTAGGAGGCGCGGACCTCGTCCCCCTGCTTCAGCGACCCCACCGATCCCTTCTGGCCGTCGACGGTCACCTTCGTCGAGTCGACGACCCGCAGGCTCATCGGGGTCCCGTCGCTCTTCTTCACGGTCACCGCGTCCTGCGCGACGTCGGCGATCCGGCCGGTGACGGTCTTCGTGCCGACCACCTTCGCGGTGGCCGCCTGGCCGCCCTCGTTCACCGTCTTCCCAGCGCTGGTCGCGCCCTTCTTCACCGCACCCGCGCCCTGCTCCCCGAGCTCCTTGGCCTTCTGCGCATCCTTTTCGTACCAGGTCTGCGACTTGTCCGACGGCGGCTGCTGCGCGTCGCCGGTCGTGGCCTGCGCGCCGGCCCGCGAAGCGAGCATCGCCCCGGCCGCGAGCAGGATCGTCCTGCGAACGTTCATGGTCTCCCTCCTATGGCCGTTGGTGTATCCAAGACGGTGCACATCGCGACGGCGACGCGCTCGGCGGCCCGGCCGCAGGCCGAGCCCCCACATGCAGCCCCTGCCGCCCCGGCCTAGTGGATCCGCAGCGCGAGCTTGCCGAGGTGGTGGCGTCCAATCTCCCGGTGCGCGCGCGCCGCGTCGTCGAGCGGGTACACCCGCCCGAGCTCGACGTGGAACGGCCCCGCGGCGATGAGCCGGTTGAGCCGCTCGAACGCGTCGGGGCTCGGCTCGCCGTCGTACGCCAGGAGCGTCACGCCCCTGGGTGCGCTGGGCGCTGGCTCGACGCCATTCGGATGCGCGACGCGGCCGCCTCTCCGCATCGCCGCGAGCGCGGAGTCGAGGCTCTCGCCGTGAACCAGCACGAGCGCGGCGTCCAGGCCGCCCGGCGCGAAGTCGCGAGCCGCCTGCGCCACGTCGTCGCGCTTGCCGTCGACGGCCACGTCCGCGCCGAGCCTCCTCGCCAGCTCGACGCCGTCCGGTCCCGAGGCGACGGCGAGGACCCTCGCGCCCATCCGCTTCGCGAGCTGCACCGCGAGGTGACCGATCCCGCCGCTCGCGCCGTAGATCATCAGCGCCTGTCCCGCCGAGAGGTGCAGCTGATCGTCGAGGCCGCGCAGCGCGGTCACTGCCGTCGGCGCCGAGCGCGCCCGCCTCCTCCGCGCTCAGCCCCTGCGGGATGGGCGCGATCGCCGCCTCGTCGACCGCGACGTACTCGGCGTAGAACCCACCCTCCATGGAGTACGCGTAGACGCGCTCGCCGACGCGAAAGCGCCCCGCGCCGTCTCCGACCGCGACCACCTCGCCCGCGCCGTCATTGCCGATGACCTTGGGGAAGCTGCTCTGGCCCAGCTGGAACTCGCCGGACCGGATGTACGGGTCCCAGACGCCGATCCCGGCGGAATCCAGCCGGATGAGGACCTGATCCGGCCCCGGCTGCGGAACCGGAAGCGTCTCGGTGTGGAGGACCTCGGGCCCTCCGTACCGGTCGATTGCCGCTGCCTTCATCTGCGCTGGAATGGATGCTTGCATGGCCCCTCCCGAGGGCTCGATGGTCCCTCACCTCGATAACGCGGCCTCGACTCGATGCACGGAGCCGGGCGCCGCGCCGTGGGCGAGGAGGCGGGCTCTCCCCCTCCGCGCGCCCTCATGGCGCGCAACCGGGCGGGCCGCGGGCTCCCGCGGAGAACGTGCTATAGACGCCGTGTTTCCTCGAGGGCAGCAGCAGGCCCTCGCACCCTCCTCCCCGGAAGACGGGGAGCCGCGATGGCCGCCCGGACCGGCGGCCTCGTCATTTCTGGCAGCAGGAGTGTCCTTGGACGTCGCGCTCGTGGCGGTCGTCGTGCTCGCCGTGGTCTCCGTCGCGATGGCGGCGCAGTCTCGCGCGCGGCGCAGGGCTGCGAACCTGAAGATCTCGGGCGGCCGCAAGTCGCTCGTGCGGAACCTGTTCAATCGCGCCTGACCCCGCTGCGGCCGCGCGGGGCACGAGACGCCCGAGTGGGTCACCGGCCGGCGAGCCCGGTCGCCGCGGTCTTGCCCGGGCGGGGGGACTGCCGGAGGCGGAGCCGGATCGACCGCCCCGCACCGCTGCTCGTGCATGGAGGTCAGGCCGCCGGCTCGATCGCCGCGTCCGCCGCAGCGGCGCGGGCGCGGATCCAGAAGGCGAGCGCGAGCGTGGCGGCCGCGAGCACGGCGAGCAGCGGCAGGGCGCCCGCGGCCGGTCCCTTCGGCGAGGAGGCGAAGCCGGCGCCGTGCGCGAAGAGCGCTCCGGCGACCATCCCCACGAGGGCCCCGCCCGCGTCGGCGTCTCCTTCGCCCGCCATGACGAGCTGGCGGAGCGGGCACCCGCCCATGAGGACCGCCGCGAGCCCCGCCACGGCCATCGCCGCGAAGTTGGCGAGGGCGTCGGTGTGGGCGACGGGCTGGCCCGCGAAGCCGAGCCGGAACTGGCCGAGCGCCAGGTTGACGAGGAGCGCTCCCACGACGAGCCCGCCAATCCCGAGGAGCTTCTCCGGCCGTCCCCAGAGGATGAGAATCGCGGATGCCTCCGGTCGTGCACAGGCGGCTCCGCTGCGCGAGGGCTCCCACCGCGAGGCCCGCGAGGAGGGAGAGCGCGAGCGGCGCGCGCTGCCCGCCCGGCGGCGTCGGCTTCGGCGCGGTCGCGACCGGCGGCGCCGTCGCCGCGGCGGCTGCGGGGGAAGACGCGGCGGCAGCGGCGGGCGCCGGCGTGACCGTGAGGAAGCCCGGGGCGCCGCCCGTGGCGAGCGCGATGGCGAGGAGGCCCGCGGCGATCGCGGCCACGCCGAGCCCCGCGGGACGCGACAGGTCGCGCGCCTTCGGCAGGGAGTACCCGCGCTTGAGCAGCGCGCTCCCGACGCCGATGCCGGCGATCAGCCCGGCGGCTCCGACGACGGCATTCAGGTCGCCGCCACCGACCCGCAGCCAGACGCGGACCGTGCAACCGAGGAAGACCAGGGCCGACACCATGAACACGAACCCGAGCACGGCCCGCGGGAGGAACGCGACGCCGCCGCGCGGCCGGAACTGGCCCGAGAGGGCGGAGGCTCCCAGAGCGCCGAGGACGAGCCCGAGGATCTCGGGCCGGAGGTAGGCGACGCCGCTCAGGCCGAGCCGTGCGCCGCCGAAGGTTCCCGCGATGTCGCGAAGGAAGCAGGCGACGCAGAGCCCCATGTTCCCGGGGTTCCCTGCCGCGACCAGGACGGCCGAGACGATGCCGATGGCGAGGCCAGCGAGGAGGAGCTTCCAGAGGGCGGACGACGCGGACTGATGCATGTGCATGCTCCATGCGCCCGCGCTGGGCGGGCGCCTTCGATGGACGGAGGGGGAGGGTGCCTCGATGCTCTGGGGGCGAACTCGCCCCGGGCCCGCTACGGGGCGACGGGCTGGAGCGGGACGCGGCTCTCGATGGGCACCACGGGCCGGACTCTACCGCATCACCATGCCGGTGGGCGATTTCGACGCATCGGGCGATGCCGCCAGCAACCGCCCGTCGATGACTCGAACGCGATCACGCACGGGGCGGGGGCGCCAGTCGCGGTCGAGTGCTCGCGCAACGGGCGCGGCGCGCGGTTCATCATCGACCTGCCGGACGACCGCTAGGGCTCACCCTGAGCCGCATCCGCATCCTGGCGGCCGCTCGCCGCCCGGCGCAGGAGGGAGATCACCTCGTCGATCTCGAACGGCTTTCGCAGGAACCCGTCCGCGAGCGCGAGCGTGGAAGGGAGCGGGCGTGAGCCGCTCATCATCACGACCGGGACATGCTCCCGGGCGGGGGTGCCACGGATCAAGCGAAGCAGCGCCGGACCGCTGAGCGAAGGCATGGCCTGGTCGAGCAGGATGACGTCGGGACGTGCCCGGTCGAGCTCGGCCAGGGCCTCGTACCCGCTGGCCGCGCCCGCGAAGTCGAATCCCTCCGCCGCGAGGACTTCGCCGAGCGCGTCCCGGAGATCGAGATCGTCATCGACGATGAGAACGCGCATGGTCCCGAGAGAGCAGCGGGGTCGGTGCGGGTCGCTGCCCTGCGGCTCGATCAGGTACCACGCGGCCCGAACGCGAGGTCCGCCCCGTCCGGGTGTGCCCCCGGATGAGTGCCAGCAGGGAGGGGCCGGTCGCGGTCACGCGGGCGTTCCGGCCTCGGACGCGCCGGTCCCAGCGGCCCGTGCCCTCCGGTACCGGCTCAGATCCCGGACCGTCTCGAACGTCTCCCCGAAGAGCGCCGAGAGGCTCCGCAGGACGGCCCGCACGACGCGCTGCTCGCACTCGGAATCGAACCGGATCTGCTCGTCGAGCCAGCGCTGGAGCCAGCCCGGGTCGGGGAGGCGGCTCTGCACGGTGTCGTTCGGGAACAGGCTCTTGTTGACGTGCAGGTTCGTCGGGTGGAGCGGCTTCCCGCTGAGGCCACTGCTCGCCATGAGGACGCCGACCTTCGAGAACGCGGCGCGCGCCGAGTCACCGGAGCGGTCGAGCGCGCGGTGCATGTACCGGAGGTAGGCGCCGCCGTGGCGCGCCTCGTCCTCGGAGATGAGCCCGTAGATCTGCCGGATCACGGGCTCGCGGTGCCACTCCGCGGCGCGCCGGTACCACTGGGTGAGCCGCACCTCGCCGCAGAAGTGGAGCATCAGCGTCTCGAGCGGCGGGGCGGGGTCGAACTCGAAGCGGACCGCGTGCAGCTCGTCCTCGGTGGGGACGAGGTCGGGGCGGAACCTTCGCAGGTACTCCATCAGCACGAGGGCGTGCTTCTGCTCCTCGTAGAACCAGATCGACATGAACGCGGAGAAGTCGTCGTCGCCGCGGTTGTCCCGAAGGAACATCTCGGTGGCGGGCAGGGCGGACCACTCGGTGATGGCGTTGTGCTTGATCGTGAGCGCCTGCTCATCGGTCAGCGCGGCGGGGTCGAACCGGTCCCAGGCGACGTCGTCGGCCATGTTCCAGCGCGCGCGCTCCATGGACCTGAACAGCTCGGGGTACAGCAGGGGCATGGCTCTCCTCCGGAGGGTGGGTGCGAAGGAGTCCTTAAGTAATGCAGGTCTCCGGCGTGTCACGGCAGCCGACGAGGTCGAGCCGCCGCGCCGCTCGAGCAGGCGGCCGGTCCACGGCTCGCTCAGCCAGGCGGACCTCTCCCGAGGGCTGGCGCCTCGCGCCGCGCTCCGCGGGCGCGGGCCTTCTCGCGCTCCCCTTCGCGCGTCCTCACGCGGGTCCGGGCGTGCAGCGAGCCGAGGAGCCGGCGTGAAGCCGCCGCGACCTCCTCGACGGCACGCTCGAACGTCTCGACGTCGGCCGAGGGGGGATGACGCAAGCCGCTGATCTTCCGGACGTACTGGAGGGCGGCGGCCCGGATCTCCTCGTCGGTCGTGGGCGGATCGAACTGGTACAGGACCCGGATGTTCCGGCACATGGCCGGGATGTAGGACCGGCGCGGGCCCGTGTCCATGCGCGGCGGTCGCCGCCGAGTTGCAACTCGACATCGGATTGTGCGAGTTTGCGCCCGCGCGACGCCGTGGATGTGGGTGGACGGCGCGCGTTTCCGCACCCGGCCCGCGCTCGCGAGAATCAATGCGGCGCGCGGCGGGTTCGGCGAGCGGCGTCCATGCTGGTCTGCCGGATGGCCCGGCGAGCGGCGCCGCGCACCGGTTCGCCCATGCCGCTCGGTCGACAGACCGCCCCCGCAGGTGGAGGTACGACGTGTACACGGATTTCTCGAAGCTCCGGAACATCGGCATCTCCGCCCACATCGACGCGGGAAGACCACGCTGACCGAGCGGATCCTCTTCTACACGAACCGCATCCACGCGATCCACGAGGTGAAGGGCAAGGACGGCGTCGGCGCCAAGATGGACTCGATGGAGCTCGAGCGCGAGCGCGGCATCACCATCCAGTCCGCCGCGACCCACTGCGAGTGGGACGGCCACCACATCAACATCATCGACACCCCCGGGCCACGTCGACTTCACCATCGAGGTCGAGCGCTCGCTGCGCGTGCTCGACGGCGCGATCCTGGTGCTGTGCGCGCGTCGCCGGCGTGCAGTCGCAGTCGATCACCGTCGACCGCCAGATGCGGCGCTACAAGGTCCCGCGCCTCGCCTTCGTCAACAAGTGCGACCGCGCCGGCGCGAACCCGCTCCGCGTCACGCGACCAGCTGCGCGAGAAGCTCAAGCCACAACGCCGGTGCATGATGCAGCTCCCGATCGGCCTCGAGGACAAGCTCGAGGGCGTCGTCGACCTGGTCGACGATGAAGGCCGTCCGCTTCGACGGCGACAACGGCGAGGACATCGACGCGAGCCGAGATCCCGGCCGAGCTGCAGGCCGAGGCGGCCGAAGGCGCGCGAGGAGATGCTCGACGCCGTCGTCGATGTTCTCCGACGAGCTGACCGAGGCGATCCTCGAGGAGCAGCGTCACCGAGGAGCTGATCCACGACGGCGGTCCGCAAGGGCACGCATCGCGCTGCAAGCTCACGCCCGGTCTTCATGGGCTCGGCCTACAAGAACAAGGGCGTCCAGCAGCTGCTCGACGGCGTCGTGCGACTACCTGCCCGAACCCGACCGAGGTCGAGAACATCGCGCTCGACCTCGACAAGGACGAGGCCGAAGGTCGTGCTCGCCGTCCGACCCCGACAAGCCGCTCGTCGCGCTCGCCTTCAAGCTCGAGGACGGCCGCTACGGCCAGCTCACCTACCTGCGCATCTACCAGGGCACGCTCGAGAAGGGCGACATGCATCGTCAACACGCGCACCGGCAAGGACGTCAAGGTCGGCCGGCTCGTGCGCATGCACGCCGACGAGATGGAGGACATCGACGCGCGCCGGCGCCGGCGACATCGTCGCGCTGTTCGGCATCGACTGCGACTCGGGCGACACGTTCACCGACGGCACGGTCAACGTCGCGATGACCTCGATGTACGTGCCCGAGCCGGTCATCTCGCTCGCCGATCAAGCCGAAGGACACGAAGGCGCGAGACCAACATGGCCAAGGCGCTCAGCCGCTTCACCAAGGAGGACCCGACCTTCCGCGCCGGCGTCGACGAGGAGACGCAGCGAGACGATCATCCGCGGCATGGGCGAGCTGCACCTCGAGGTCTACGTCGAGCGCATGAAGCGCGAGTACAACGCCGAGGTCGAGACCGGCGCCGCCGCAGGTCGCCTACCGCGAGACGATCACGCCAGCGCGCCGAGTTCGACTACACGCACAAGAAGCAGACCGGCGGCTCGGGCCAGTACGGCCGGGTCGGCGGCTACATCGAGCCGTGCCGAGGGCGACTTCGAGTTCGTCGACGAGGTCACGCGGCGGCGCGATCCCGCGCGAGTTCATCTCCGCCGTCGAGAAGGGCTTCAAGTCGATGCTGCGCGAAGGGCCGGCTGATCGGCTTCCCGGTCGATCGGACGTGCGCGTCGTCATCAACGACGGCGCAGCGCACGCGGTCGACTCGTCGGACATCGCCTTCCAGGAGGCCGCCCGCGGCGCCTTCCGCGAGGCGTTCGACCGCGGCCAAGCCGCAGCATCCTCGAGCCGATCATGAAGGTCGTCGGTCGAGGGCCCGACCGAGTTCCAGGGCGGCATCCTCGGCGACGCATCATGCAGCGCCGCGGCATCGATCATCGGCTCGACCGAGGAGGACGGCTTCTCGCCGCGTCGAGGCCGAGGTGCCGCTGGCCGAGATGTTCGGCTACTCGACCGACGCTGCGCTCGGCGACGCAGGGCAAGGCCGAGTTCACGATGGAGTTCTCCCGGTACCTGCCGGTCCCGGCGGCGATGTCCGAGGAGCTCATGAAGAAGGAAGCCGCCAAGAAGGCGGCCGCGGCCGGCAAGAAGTAGACTCCCTGCCGGCGCCATGATCCGGCAGGAAGCGATCCTCCAGAGCCCGCTGCGGATCCTCGTCCGCGAGATCCGCGGCGGCCTCGGCAAGGGTCACCTGGGCGTGATCATGGCGCCGGCGGGCGTCGGCAAGTCCGCGTGCCTCGTGCAGCTCGGGCTCGACGCCCTGCTGCGCGAGCGCTCCGTCCTCCACGTCGCGGTCGGGCAGTCGGTGGAGCACGTCTCCGCCCGCTACGACGCGCTCTTCGACGAGCTCGCGGAGCGCGTCGGCCTGGCCGACCGCGGGGGCGTGCGCGAGGCGATGGCCCACCGGCGGCTCATCTGGTCGTCCGTGGAGGGCACGTTCGGCGCGCAAGGGCTCGAGGAGGCGCTGGCCGCCTTCCAGGCGCACCTCGGGCTCGGGCCCTCCGCCGTCCTCGTCGACGGCTTCGACTGGGACGGCGCCCGGGTCCACCGCGACGGTCGGCGCGATCAAGGCGAGCGCGGCGCGCGTCGGCGCCGAGCTCTGGATGACCGCGCGCGACGCGCCGGGACCGGCGCCCCGGCCGGCTCGCTGCCGGACGGCTGCGCCGCGCTCGTCGACGTCGGCGTCCTCCTCGAGCCCCAGGGACGCCACGCGCGAGTGAAGCTGGTGAAGGACTTCGAGCGGTTCCCCGCGTCCGACGCTCGCGCTCGTGCTCGAGGGCGGCACGCTGCGGCTGTCGACGGACGACGGGGCGCCGGCGCCGGACGAGCTCTCCCCGGGGGAGTTCACGCTGCTCGCGAGCGGGTCCGCCGGCGCCGAGGAGGAGTTCGGCGCCTGCGCCGAGCGGTGGGGCGTCCGGGAGGTGAACTTCACGTTCGCCGGCCGCGGGAGATCGCCCGGACGCGCGGGCTCGTCGAGCTGAGCGAGGACGAGCTCAGGGTGGGCGAGGTCAGCCCCGCCTACGTGAAGGCCCACATGCACCGGCGCCTTCCCGGAGTCGGCGGAGCTGCGGCGCGTGCTCCAGGCCATCTGGCACCAGGTGAGCACGGCGGGCGAGGTGTTCGCCGTCGGGGGCCTCAACCCCGACAAGACGGCCCACGGCGGCACGGGCTGGGCCGTCGAGCTGGCGCGGCACTGGGGGAAGCCGGTCCACCTGTTCGACCAGGAGCAGCAGGCGCTGGTTCCGGTGGGACGAGCGGGACTGGATCGGCGAGGCGCCGCCCGTCATCTCGTGCGAGAGGTTCGCGGGCGCGGGCACGCGATCCCCGTCCGACGACGGCCGCGCGGCGATCCGCGCGCTCTTCGAGCGGACCTTCGGGGCTCCGCACGGCTAGCGGCGGTCCGGGGTGGGCTCGACGCTGCGCCCCGGCCGGCTTGCCAGAGCTCAGGCCGCCGCGCGCCTTCGCCGCGCGGTCCGCGTAGAAGCGCCGGGCCTTCGCGTCGAGCTCGGCGGGCTCGGCCGCCGCGACGCTCGGCCGTGAGAGCAGCGCCTGCGTCCACGCCGACACCTTCGGAAACGACCGGAGGAGCGACGCCTCGGGGACGCCCCAGCCCTCCGCCATGCGCCAGCGGCGCAGGAACGGCGCGTAGCTGGCGTCGACGAGGGAGAATCCCCGCCCGAGGAAGAACGGCCCGCCCCCTCGGGCGAGCTGCTGCTCGAGCTTGGCGAGCGCGTCGCGCAGCGCTCCGAGTGGCTTCGCCAGGGCGTCGCCCTTCGCGCCCCCTGCGATCGCGAGCATCGCCGCGCCGCCTGCGGGCATGACGACGTCGTTCGCGAAGACGATCCAGCCGCGCCCCTCGGCCCGGGCGATCGGGTCTACCGGGAACAGGGGCGGTTCGGGCTGGAGCTCGTTCACGAGCTCGTTGATGACCATCGACTCGAACACCGGCCGGTCGTCGACGATCAGGACGGGCACGCGGCCCATCGGCGACACCTCGAGGAACCAGGCCGGCTTGTTCGCCAGCTCGATGAGCTGCACCTCGTGGGGGAGCCCCTTCTCCAGGAGCACGATGCGGCTCCGCTCCACGTAGGGGCAGATGTCGAAGGAGATGAGCTTCAGGCGGTGGGTCATGGCGGGCCCATAGCGGCGGAGCTGTCCGACCGCTACATCACGGGCCGCTTCCTGCGGGGCGCTTCGGCTGAGACGAGGAGGCCGCGAAGGTGAGGTGGGAGAAGGTCTCGCCCCGCCCTGCGACGGCGACGTAGATCGCCGGCAGCACGACGAGCGTGAGCGACCGTCGAGGTGACGAGCCCTCCCATCACGACGACCGCGAGCGGCTTCTGGATGTCGGCGCCCGAGCCCTGGCGTAGAGCATCGGCAGGTGGCCGATGAAGCTCGTGAGCGCGGTCATGAGGAGCGGCCGGAAGCGCAGGTCGCACCCCTCGCGGACGGCCTCGGCGACCGTGCGCCCCCGGTCGCGGAGCTGGCGCGAAGAACGCGACGAGCACGACCCCGTTCTGCACCGCGATCCCGAGCAGCACGATGAAGGCGACCGCCGCCGAGACGGACACCGGCATCCGGAAGACCACGACGGCGACGACGCCGCCCACCAGCGCGAACGGCAGGTTCAGCAGCACGAGCAGGGCGTCCCCGAACGACCCGAGCGCCAGGTAGAGGAGCAGCAGGATCGAGCAGCGAGCGCGATCGGGACGACGACGGCGAGCTGCCGCATCGCGCGCTGCTGGTTCTCGAACTGGCCGCCGAGCTCGAGGAAGTAGCCCGGCGGGCAGCTCCTTCTCGAGCGGCGCCGAGCCGCGCCTGCACGTCGGCGACGAAGCCGCCGAGGTCCCGGCCCCGGATGTTGGCCTCGACGACGACGCGCCGCATGCCGTTCTCGCGGCTGACCTGCGCCGGCGCCTCGACGAGCTGGATCTCGGCGAGCTGCGCGAGCGGGACGCGCTCGCCGCCCGGGGCGGGCACGAGGAGCCGCTCGAGCCCTGCGATGTCGCGCGCGGCTCTCCGCCGGGAAGCGGACGACGACGCGCGAACCGCCGCTGCTCCTCGATCAGCGGTCGTCGCGCGCTTCCCGGCGATGGCCGTCTCGATCGTGTCGTTGACGTCGCCGACGGCGATGCCGTGGCGCGCCGCCGCCTCGCGGTCGATGACGACGTCGAACTGCGCCATGCCCGGAGACCTGCTCGACCTTCACGTCGGTCGCGCCCCGGACGCCGCCGACGCGCCGCCGCGATCCGGTCGGCGAAGCCCTTGAGCAGCGGCGAGGTCGGGCCCGAAGACCTTCACGGCGAGGTCGCTCTTCACGCCCGAGATCAGCTCGTTCACGCGCAGCGCGATCGGCTGCGAGAACGAGAAGCGCAGGCCCGGGGATCTGCGCGAGGTCCTGCTGCATGGCCATCGACCAGCTCCGCGCTTGGCGCGCGCGCCGCCGAAGGCCTTCCGCGGCTTGAGCATGACGAACACGTCCGTCTGCTCGGGGCCCATCGGGTCCTCGGAGATCTCGGCGCGGCCGGTCTTCGAGACCACCGTCTCGACCTCGGGGAACGTCGCTGAGCCGCTTCTCCAGATAGCGCGCCACCTCGACCGAGCCCTGCGAGCGAGGCGTTGGGCAGCCGCACGACGTTGATCGCGATGGCCCCCTCGTCGAGCGGCGGGCATGAACTCGGTCCCGACGAGCGGGACGAGCGCCGCCGGCGCCGACGAGCACCGCCACGCGAGATGCCGATCGTCCTGCGCGGGCCGGCGCGATCGCGCGGTCGAGGAGCGCGCAGGTAGCCGGCGTGGAAGCGCCGGACGAAGCCGGAACTCCTTCTCCGGCGCCTGCTTCAGCAGCGAGCTCGGAGAGGACCGGGATGACGTGCAGCGCCACGGCGAGCGAGACGAGGAGCGCGATGAGCATCGTCGAGGCGAGCGGCGCGAACATCTTCCCCTCGATGCCCTGGAGCGCGAAGAGCGGCACGAGGATGACGGCGATGACCAGCACCGAGAACGCGACCGGCCGCGCCACCTCCTGCACCGCCTCGGCGACGATGCGCCGCTTCGGCGGCCGTCGCGTCCGGTGCGCGAGGTGGCGCCGCACGTTCTCGACGACGACGATGGAGGCGTCCACCACCATGCCCGACCGAGAAGGCGAGCCCGCCCGAGGCTCATGAGGTTCGAGGTGAGCCCGACGCGCCCCATCACGATGAAGGTGACGAGGAAGGTGAGCGGCAGCGAGACGACGACGACGAGCGCCGTGCGCAGCTCGGCGACGAACAGGAAGAGCACCAGGATGACGAAGATGCCGCCCTCGAGCAGCGCGTCGACGACCGTCTTGATGCAGGCCTCGATGAGCGAGGTGCGGTCGTAGAAGACGTTGATGCGCGCGCCCTGGCGGCAGGGTGGTCCTGGGCCTTCGCGACGGCCGTCCTTGACGCGCGCCACCACGTCCTGCGCGTTCTCGCCCTTGAGCATGATGACCATGCCGGCGACGGCCTCGCCCTTCGCCGTCGCGCGTGACCGCGCCCTGGCGCGGCTCGGCGCCGATCGACGACGTCGGCCACGTCGCGCAGGTAGACGGGCGTGCCGTCGTGCGCCTTCAGCACGACGCGCTCGATGTCCGGGATGTCCCGCAGCAGCCCGACGCCGCGCAGGTAGGTCTGCTCCCAGCCCTCGACGAGCACGCCGCCGCCGGCGTTGCCGTTCGACGCGCTCGAGCGCCGTCGACGACCTCGCCGACGGTGAGGCCGTACTTGACGAGCCGCTCCGGGCGGACGAGCACCTGGTACTGCTTCACCTCGCCGCCGAAGCTGTTCACCTCGTTCACGCCGGGGACCGGCTTGAGCAGCGGCGCGACGATCCAGTCCTGGATGCGTGCGCAGGTCCATCGGCGAGAGCCCGTCGCCCTCGAGCGTGTACTGGAAGATCTCGCCGAGGCCGGTGGAGATCGGGCCCGAGCTCCGGGCTCGACGCCGGGCGGCAGCTGCTCGCGCGCCGCGGCGAGCCGCTCGAAGACCACCTGCCGCGTCCAGTAGGTGTCGGCGCCGTCCTCGAAGACGACGACCACCTGCGACAGCTCGGCCTTCGAGAGCGACCGGACCTGCTTCACGCGCGGGAGGCCGCGCAGTCGCTGCTCGATGGGGAAGCTGACACGCGCTGCTCGACGTCGACCGCGGCGAGGCCCGGGCGCCTTCGAGAGGACCATCACCTGCGTGTTCGTCACGTCGGGGAAGGCGTCGATGGGGAGGCGCGTCCAGGCGACCAGCCGCCGGCCGACGGCGAGCGCGGCCGTGACGAGCAGGACGAGGAAGCGGTTGCGCGAGGAGCCAGGTGATGACGCGCATGGCGCTCCCTAGTCCGCGCAGCCGGCGCCCATCTTCGAGCGCAGCACGTCCGACTTCAGGAGGAAGGCGCCGTTCGGCGACCACCGTCTCGCCGCCGCGC
Organism: uncultured delta proteobacterium; assembly: GCA_963739565.1. Taxonomy (GTDB): domain Bacteria; phylum Myxococcota; class Myxococcia; order Myxococcales; family Anaeromyxobacteraceae; genus Anaeromyxobacter. The sequence goes on from CAVUBF010000008.1 coordinate 316,295, forward strand.
GAGCCCCTTCTTCACCTCGACCCAGTCGACCGCTGGTGCGGCCCGGCCTCGACCGGGCCGGCGGACGAAGAACTCGCCGTGGTGGTGGACGAAGACGAAGGAGCGCCCCTCGTCCGTCGAGCACCGCCGCGCGTGGGACCGCGAGCGCCTCCTCGTCGCCGGGCAGGTAGAGCTGCGACGGCGGCGAACATCCCGGCCCTGAGCTTCGCCGTCGGGGTTCTTCACGCGCGATGCGGACCTTCACCGTGCGGGTCTTCTCGTCCATCGTGGGGCCGACGAAGTCGACGGTCCCCGGGAAGACCTCGCCCGGGAACGCCTTCACCGTGATCGCCGGCACGCAGCGCTCGCCGGGCACGCGGAGCACGACGCGCCCGAGCTGGTCCTCGTAGAGGTCGGCCCAGAGCCAGAGGTCCGACAGGTCCCCCACCGTGAGGATCGCCTGGTCCGGCCGGACGAGCTCGCCCGGGACGGCGTGCATCTCGAGGACGATGCCGGCGGCGGGCGCCCTGAGCACGAGCCCGCCGCGGCCGCCCGCGCCGCCGCGCGCGGCAGTGCCTCGACCTCCGCCGGGCGAGAGGCCGAGCCGGATGCAGCTTCTCGCGCGCCGCCCGGGCCCGGATCTCGGCCGCCTCGTGGTCCGCCCGCGCCTGGAGCCACTCCTTCTCCGAGGCGATCTTCTCCTGGCGGAGCGACTCGGCCGCTCGGCGCGGCGCGCCGCGCCAGCTCGAGCGCGCCGCGCGCCTCCAGGTACTGGCTCTGCGCCTCGCCGAGCGCGACGCTCTCGAGCTCGACGAGCGGCTCGCCGGCGCGGACGCGCTGCCCGAGGCTGACCCGGACCGCTCGCACGCGCGCCTCGGTGCTCGGCGCGAGGTGCGTGACGCGGCGCTCGTCGAACCGGATCTCGCCCGTGAGCGCGAGCGGCGCCTCGAGCTTGCGGCGCTCGGCGACCGCCGTCTTCACGAGCCCGTCGTCCAGCATGGCCTTCGGGACGCGCACGACGCCGACCCCGTAGCGGCACTCCGTCGCACTCGAACGTCTTCATCCCGTGCTCGCACGTGACCTCGCGAGGAGCGTCGTCGACCGGCTCGATCGAGGTCCGACCGCCTCTCCGCGGCCTCGCCGTGCCCGTGCCCCTCGTGCTCGTCCGCGTGCCGCCTCGCCGGCGGCGCCCGTCCTCCTGGTCGGCCTCGGGGCCTCGCTCGCCGCGCTGCGGAGCGGGAGCCCGAGGGGGCGACTGCGGGGTCCTTCCGGCACCCGGCGACGGCGGCCACGACGGCGAGGAGCATCATCATCGTACGGCTCATGGCAGCTCCAGTCCCGCCAGGGCGGCGAGGTCGCCGCAGGCGTTCTGCATGTCGAGGAGGAGATCGAGGTACTCGCGGCGGGTGTCGAGGAGGACCCGCCGCGTGTCGATGACGTCGAGGAGCCCGGCCTCGCCGAGCTCGAACGCCCTGCCCGTCGTCCGCGCCGCGGCCTCGGCGCGCGGGAGGACCTGCTCCCGGAACCGCGTGGAGCTCGCCTGGCCGGCGGCGCAGGCGTGCCAGGCGTCGCTCGCGCTCGCCCGGACCTCGCGCGCCACGGCGTCGAGGCGCGCCCGCTCGGCGGCGAGCGCCCGCCTCGGCCTGACGGATCTTCCCGCTGTTCCAGTTCCAGAGCGGCAAGCTGACGGTGGCGGTCACCGAGGTCGCGCTCCGGTCGAGCTCCTCGACGTGCGCCGGCGCCGACGGAGAGCTTCGGGACGCGCTCCCTGCGCTCGGCGCTCAGCTCCTCCGACGCCGCCACGATCCGCGCCCGGGCGGCCTCGACGCTCGGGGCCGCGCCGAGCGACGCGGGCCTCGAGCTCCGGGAGCGGCGGGACGTCGATCGCCCGCTCGAGGTCGGCCTGCGACCCGGGCGACGGGGACGCCGAGGCGTGGTCGAGACCCGGGTCCGGAGGGCTTCCACCCCTGCGCGGGTGCGTGCGATGGCGAAGCGGAGCCGCTCCAGCTCGATCTCGACGCGGGGGACCTCGGTCGGCCGCGCCTCTCCGCGCTCGGCACGGGTCCGGACGATCCCGGCGAGCCGCGCCACCTGCGCCTCGAGGTCGGCCTGGGCCTCGAGCTGGGTCTGCCCGTGGGCGAGCGCGATGAACTCGCGGCGGGCGAGGCGGAGTGCCTGGACGCGGGCGCCCTGCGCCTCGATGGCGGCCGCGCGCTCCGTCGCCTTCGCCGCGGCGACCCGGGGGCCTCGGGTCGCGACGATACTCGAGCGGCACCTCGACGGAGACGCCCCACTCCCGCCGCCGCTCGGGGCCGTTCCGCGCCTCCGCGTTGCCGCCCATCACCGTGAAGGTGGGGTTCGGAAGCGAGGCGGCCGATGAGACCGAGCCGGAGGCGCCGTCGAGCCTGGCGTCGGCCTCGCGGACCGAGGGGGATGTCGCGACGATCGCGGCGACGTCCGACCAGCTGAGTGGCGCAGCCGCCTCTGCGGGCGAGGCGGTCACGGGAGCTGCGAGCAGGATGACGAGCAGGCAGCGCCTGCTCCGGCGAAGCGGATTCAAGGTGACCTCGAAGCGGGGCCACGATCCCCCGGCCGCACCCGCGCCGAGGCGGGCGGATCGGTGGCGTGGCGAATGGACGAAGGCCGCGCGGTTCAGGCGCGGCGGCGACGACCTTCGCTACGAGGCGATGGGGGGCCGGCGCGGAGGGGCCGGCTCGTGCAGCGAGACGAGCCACATGCGGTCGAGGCGGGGGCCCTCGCGCGAGGACGTCGCGGCCGGAGCCGCCTGGACGGGCTGCGCGACGAACACCTGCGAGACGCAGCATCCGCACAGGTGCTCGGTGGTGCCGCACCCGTGCTCGTGCCCGACGTCCCCGAGGTCGCCCCGGTCCGCGACGGAGTGGACGAGGTGCCCCTCGAGCGCGTAGTGGACCGCGGTCTCGGCGAGCTCGCCCAGACCGGGGACGAGCCCGTGGATCAGCGCGAGCAGGAGGGCGAGGCGCATCGGACTCCCGGAACCTACCGGAGCACGGGCCGGGGGCGCAACCGGCGTCGCCACAAACGACGAGGGGCCAGCGGAGGTCCGCTGGCCTCTCGGTGAGCGATGCCGGCGAGGCCTACTTGAGGCCGGACACGTACTTCGCAACCTCCGGCGCGTTGTCGATCGCGACGGGCTTCATCTTGCCCTTGCCGTCCTTGATCGCCTTGAGGACCTCGGCCTCGGGCTTGCCCCGGATTGACGACTTGTACATGCCGCCGCCGCTCGCGTCCTTGCCGTGGCACGCGGCGCACTTCTTCGAGAAGGTCTCCGCGCCATCCGCGAGGGCAGCGGAGGCGAAGGCGAGCGCGACGACGGCGATGATGATCCGCTTCATGAGGTCACTTCCTTCGAAAGGGTTCGTGGACTGCGTCACAGCGACGTCCGGACGCTACAGGCTATTCACGCGAGCCTGGAGCACTAGCACGGTCGCTCCGTAGCGAGCGCCGGGGGCCCCGATCAGGACGCAGCCGAGGACGGCGGCCTGCGCCGTCGGCGGTCACCCGGCCAGGGGCTGGGTCCCGGTCGCGGGGCGCGGAGTCCTCCGGAGCGCCGCGGCGGTCCAGAGCGCTCCCGCGAAGTCGACGACCCCGACCAAGATGAGGATCGGCTTCACGAGCCCGGCGACGACGAACGCGACCAGGAAGACGAGCACCGCCACGCGCGCTTGCACCGTGAGCCGTGCGTACGGGAGGAAGTCCGCGCGCCCCAGCCGGACGTTGTAGTACGCGATGATGAGCACGAGCACGCCGACGACGCGGATCCAGACCTCGTTCGTCGGCGGCAGGCCGAAGACTCCGAGCAGGAGGTTCGGAGCGAGGACGAGGAACGCCCCGAACCCGGCGAGGTACCACCCGAACGCCACCAGTGAACGTGCGACCGCGGACATGACGCCTCCCGTCTGAGGCCGCACACGGTAGCAGGAGAGCGCTCGGCGTGCCGACCGGCCGTGGCGGCTTCACGCCGCCGGCGACGCGGCGATCGGGGCTTCGCGGTCTCGGGCGCCAGGATCCGCTACAGCAGCACCCGCCGCAGATCGGCGAGCAGCCGGACGAGGTACGTCGTGAACCGGGCCGCCGCCGCGCCGTCGATGATCCGGTGGTCGTAGGAGAGCGAGAGCGGCAGGATGAGCCGCGGCTGGAACGCCTTCCCGTCCCAGACCGGCCTCGTGACGCTGCGCGACACGCCGAGGATCGCGACCTCGGGTGCGTTGATGATGGGGGTGAACGAGGTGCCCCCAATCCCGCCGAGCGAGGAGATGGAGAAGCAGCCGCCCGACATCTCCGCGGCGCCGAGCTTCCCAGCCCGCGCCTTCGCGGCGAGCTCCGCGAGCTCGCGCGCGAGGAGGAGGACGCCCTTCTGGTCCACCTCCCGCACCACCGGCACGACCAGCCCGGCGGGCGTGTCCGCCGCGAACCCGAGGTGGAAGTAGCGCTTCAGGACGAGGGCGTCGCCGTCGAGGGAGGCGTTGAACTCCGGGAACTCCCGGAGCGCCGCCACGCAGGCCTTCATGAGCAGGGCGAGCAGCGTCACCTTCACGTCCTCGCCGGCGTGCTCCTGGTTGAGCGACACGCGGAACGCCTCGAGCTCGGTGATGTCCGCCTCGTCGTGCTGGGTGACGTGAGGGATCATCACCCAGTTGCGGGCGAGGTTCGCTCCGGCGATCTTCTTGATGCGCGAGAGCGGGCGGCTCTCGATGGGCCCGAACTTCGCGAAGTCGACCTTCGGCCAGGGGATGAGGTCGAGGCCCACCCCCGACCCCGGGCCGGCCGGGGCGGTGAGCGCGTCCTTCACGAAGCGCTGCACGTCCTCGAGGAGCACGCGTCCCCTGGGCCCGGAGCCCGGCACCTTCGCGAGGTCCACCCCGAGCTCGCGCGCCGCCTTGCGCACGGCGGGGGAGGCGTGGGCCTTCACCGGTTCGCCCGGCTGCGCCGCCCGCGCCAGCGCCGCGGTCGAGGTGGAGGCCGGCGCCGCGGCCACCGCCACCGCCCCCGGCCGCGGCTCCACCGCGGGCGCAGGCGCGGCGTCCTCCCGCACCGCCGCGGCTGGTCGCTGCTCCGCCGCCACCACCGCCGCCGGTCCGGCGGCGGGCGAGGTCACCTTCGGCGCGGGGGCCGCCGCCACCGGCGCGCCCGCGGCGGCGCCGGCGGGCTCGAGGAGCACGAGCACGCTCCCTTCCCCGACCCGGTCGCCCACCCGCACCTTCACCTCGCGGACCGTCCCGGCGTTCGGCGACGGGACCTCCATGGTCGCCTTGTCGGACTCGAGCGTCACGAGCGACGTGTCGACCTTCACCGAGTCGCCGGCCTTCACCAGCACGTCGATGACGCCGACGTCCTTGAAGCCGCCGATGTTCGGGACCCTCACCTCGATGGAGCTCATGGCGCCGTCGCTTTCCGAGAGGGGCTAGACGGTCCAGGGATCGGGCCGGCTCGCGTCGATGCCGTACTTCGCCAGGGCCGCGGCGACGGTGGCCGTGGGGACGGCGCCGTCGTCCGCGAGCGCCTTGAGCGCGGCCACCACCACGTGGTGCCGGTCGACCTCGAAGAACCGCCGAAGCTGCTCGCGGGTGTCGGATCGGCCGAAGCCGTCGGTGCCGAGCACGACGTAGCGCCGGCCCACCCACGGGCGGATCTGCTCGGCGAAGGCCCGGACGTAATCGGTCGCCGCGACCGCCGGGCCCTCCGCGCCGTCGAGGCACTCCTCCACCCAGGCGCGGCGCGCCGGCGCGCCGGGGTGGAGGCGGTTCGCGCGCTCCACCGCGCGCCCCTCGCGCGCGAGCAGCGTGAAGCGACGGGCAGCTCCACACGTCGGCCTCGACCCCGAAGTCCTCGCCGGAGGAGCGCGGCCGCGTGGAGCACCTCGTGGAGGATCATGCCGGAGCCGAGGAGCTGCACCCGCGGCGCGCCTGGCCTCGCCCCTCCCCTCCCCAGCCCCGCTTCGCGGGGCGAAGGAGGTCCGGGGACGAGCCCCGCGTCGAGGCCGGGGAGCCGGTACATCCCCTCGAGGATCCCGGCCTCCGCGCCCACCGGCATGGGCGGCTGGCGCACGTTCTCGTTCATGATCGTCAGGTAGAAGTAGACGTCCTCCTGCTCCGTCACCATCCGGCGGAGGCCTTCCTGGATGATGACCGCGACCTCGTACCCGAAGGCCGGGTCGTACGGGACGCAGTTGGGGATCGCGGCCGCGAGGAGGTGGCTGTGGCCGTCCTCGTGCTGGAGCCCCTCGCCGTTCAGGGTGGTCCGGCCGGCGGTGGCGCCGAGCAGGAAGCCGCGGGAGCGCATGTCGCCCGCCGCCCAGGCGAGGTCTCCGACGCGCTGGAAGCCGAACATCGAGTAGTAGACGTAGAACGGGATGGTCGGCGTGCCGTGGACGGAGTAGCTCGTCGCCGCCGCCATCCAGCTCGACATCGCGCCGGCCTCGTTGATCCCCTCCTGCAGGATCTGCCCGTGCTTGTCCTCGCGGTAGAACATGAGCTGGTCGGCGTCCTGCGGCGTGTAGAGCTGGCCCACCTGGCTCCAGATGCCGAGCTGGCGGAACATCCCCTCCATCCCGAACGTGCGCGACTCGTCGGCGACGATGGGCACGACGCGCGCGCCGATCACCGGGTCCTTGACGAGCTGCTGGAGGAGCTGGACGAAGGCCATGGTGGTGGAGATCGCCCGGTCGCCGCTCCCCTCCAGCAGCCGCTTGAACGTCGAGAGCGGCGGGACGGGAAACGACTCCGCCTTCGGGCGGCGCTTCGGGCGATCGCCGCCGAGGGCGGCGCGGCGGGCCCTCAGGTACTCGTGCTCCTTCGAGCCCGGCTCGAACTTGAGGTAGGGGACCTCCTCGAGCTGGTCGTCGGGCACCGGCAGCTGGAAGCGGTCGCGGAAGCGCCGGATGGCCTCGACGGACATCTTCTTCTGCTGGTGCGTGATGTTCTGGGCCTCGCCGGACTCGCCCATCCCGTAGCCCTTGATGGTCTTCGCGAGGATGACCGTGGGCTGGCCCACGTGCGTCGCGGCGGCGTGGAAGCCGGCGTACACCTTGAACGGATCGTGCCCGCCGCGGTTCAGGTTCCAGATGTCCTCGTCGGACCAGTCGGCGACCATCTGGCGGAGCGCGGGGGTGTTGAAGAACTTCTCGCGGACGAAGGCGCCGTCCTTGGCCTTGTAGGTCTGATAGTCGCCGTCCACCGCCTCCATCATGCGGCGGCGCAGGTGCCCCTCGGTGTCGCGGGCGAGGAGCGCGTCCCAGTGGCGGCCCCAGATGACCTTGATGACGTTCCAGCCGGCGCCGCGGAACTCGCTCTCGAGCTCCTGGATGATCTTGCCGTTGCCGCGCACCGGCCCGTCGAGCCGCTGCAGGTTGCAGTTCACGACGAAGACGAGGTTGTCGAGCTTCTCGCGCCCGGCCATCCCGATGGCGCCCATCGACTCCGGCTCGTCCATCTCGCCGTCGCCGCAGAGCGCCCAGACCTTGCGACCCGCCGGTCTTCGCGAGGCCGCGGTCATCGAGGTACTTCATGAAGCGCGCCTGGTAGATGGCCATGAGCGGGCCGAGGCCCATCGAGACCGTCGGGAACTGCCAGAACGTCGGCATGAGCCACGGGTGCGGGTAGCACGAGAGCCCCTTCCCGCCCACCTCCTGCCGGAAGCGGTCGAGCTGCTCCTCGGTGAGCAGGCCGAGGAGGTAGGCGCGCGCGTAGATGCCGGGCGCGGAGTGGCCCTGGATGAAGACGAGGTCGCCGCCGTGGTCCTCGGTCGGCGAGCGCCAGAAGTGGTTGTAGCCGACGTCGTAGAGCATCGCGGCGGAGGCGAAGCTCGCGATGTGGCCGCCGACGTTCGTGTGCTTGTTCGCGCGCACGACCATCGCCATGGCGTTCCAGCGGATGTAGTGGCGGATCCGCTGCTCGAGCGCGAAGTCGCCGGGGAGCGGGGGCTGCCGCTCCACCGGGATGGTGTTCACGTACTCGGTGTTCGCCGAGAACGGGAGGTAGGCGCCGGAGCCGCGCGCTCGCGCGATGAGCCGCTCGATGAGGTAGTGGGCCCGGTCGGGCCCCTCGCGCACGAGGACGCCGTCGAGGGCGTCGAGCCACTCGCGGGTCTCCTGGGGGTCGAGGTCGCGGGGGGAGTCCATGGCATTGATGTAGCCGGAATCTGGGGCGGACGGTGGGACCCGCCCGGGGTGTCGCGCGACGCCGTGGACCTCGTCGATTACTGGTGGCACTGGCTGAGCGACGAGGTGAACGTCCTCTGGGCGGCGCATGTCGTCCACCGGACCGACGACTAGAACCGCGCGGTCGCCGTCCCTCGTCCGCTGAGGCGCGCGCTCATCACCCGCAGCACACAGGAGAGCCGGTCATGAACGTCGGATTCATCGGACTCGGAATCATGGGCACGCCCATGGCGGGCCACCTCGCGAAGGCCGGCCATCAGGTCCAGGTCTACGGGCGGAGGTCCCCGCCCCAGGTCGTCCTCGACGCAGGCGCGCGCGCCTGCGCGTCGTCAGGGAGGTCGCGGAGAGGGCGGAGATCATCATCACGATGGTCCAGGACACGCCGCACGTCGCCGCCGCACTGTTCGGGCCGGACGGCGTGGCCGAGGGGCTCTCGCCGGGAAAGCTCGTCATCGACATGAGCTCGATCTCGCCGATGGACACCAAGGTGTTCGCCCAGCGCATCGGAGAGAAGGGGTGCCAGTACCTCGACGCGCCGGTGTCGGGCGGCCAGGTCGGGGCCCGGAACGCGACGCTCACGATCATGGTCGGCGGCCCGCAGGCGGCCTTCGATCGCGCGAAGCCGCTCTTCGAGCTGCTCGGCAAGAACATCACCCTCGTGGGCGAGAACGGTGACGGGCAGACCTGCAAGGTCGCGAACCAGATCATCGTCGCGCTCAACATCGAGGCGGTCGGGGAGGCGCTCCTCTTCGCCTCCAAGATGGGCGCGCGATCCGTCCAAGGTGCGCCAGGCGCTCATGGGCGGGTTCGCCTCGTCCAAGGTCCTCGAGGTGCACGGCGAGCGGATGATCAAGCGGACCTTCGACCCGGGCTTCCGGATCGAGCTCCACCAGAAGGACCTCAACCTCGCGCTCTCGAACGCCCGGCAGGTCGGGCTCTCGCTCCCGAACACCTCGACGGCCCAGGAGCTGTTCAACGCCTGCGCCGCCCACGGCGGGAAGGCGTGGGACCACTCGGCGCTGGTCCGCGCCCTCGAGCTCCTCGCGAACCACGAGATCGGCGGCAAGACGGGCGGGTGAGGACCCGTGGGCACCCGCAACTACATCGCGCTCGCGATCCCGTTCTTCTTCCTGCTCATCGGGATCGAGCTCCTGGTCGCGCGGGCGCGGCGGCGCAGCGTCTACCGGCTCGCCGACGCGGTGGCGGATCTCGGCTGCGGGGTGGCGCAGCAGGTGGTGCTCGTCTTCGCCGGGGCGGCGCTCCTGGCCGTCTACGCGGCGCTCCACGACCGGTACCGGCTCCACACCTTCGCGGCGTCCAGCGCCGCGCCGTGGGCTCGTCGCGTTCGTCGCCGTCGACCTCGTCTACTACTGGTGGCACCGGCTGAGCCACGAGGTGAACGTCCTCTGGGCGGCGCACGTCGTCCACCACCAGAGCGAGGACTACAACCTCGCGGTGGCGCTCCGGCAGGCGGTCGCGACGAGCTTCACCTCGCTCCCGTTCTACCTGCCGCTCGCGCTCGCTCGGCGTCCCGCCGCTGGTCTACGCGACGGTGAGCGCGTTCTCGACGCTCTACCAGTTCTGGATCCACACCGAGCTCGTCGGGAAGCTCGGGCCCCTCGAGGCCTTCCTCAACACGCCGTCCCACCACCGCGTCCACCACGCGGTCAACCCGCGGTACCTCGACCGCAACTACGGCGCGACGCTCATCGTGTGGGACCGGCTCTTCGGCACCTTCGCCGAGGAGCGACGAGCCGCCGATCTACGGCACGGTGAAGCCGCTCGGGAGCTTCAACCCGGTCTGGGCGCAGCTCGCGTACTGGATCGAGCTGTGGCGCAAGGGCCGGTACGCTCCCCCGCCGGCGCGACCGCCTGCGTCTGTGGGTCGCCCGGCCCGACTGGCCGCCGGAGCCGGACCACGCGCCGGTGCTCGACGGGCGCGCGAAGTACGACCGGCCCCTGTCGCGTGCGACGAAGGCCTACGTGGCCGCCCAGTTCCTGCCGGTGGTCGTCGTGACCTTCCTCATGCTGCTCCACGCGAGCGGCGGAGCGCGGGCCCTGCTCGCCGCCGGCGCGGCGTTCGTGCTCGCGACGCTCGTCGCGCTCGGCGGGCTCCTCGACGGCCGCCGCTGGGCGCCGCGCCTCGAGGCCGCGCGGGTCGTCTCCGTCGCGCTCGCGGTCGTCGCGTGGGTCCGTGTCGGGTGAGCCGGCGCCGTCCTGCTCGTACGGAAAGTACCAGTAGACATGGAACGCCTGGGGGGCGTCCAGGCCGAGGTGGCCGCGGACTCGACCGCGTCGCGCGCCTGGACGCGCCAGGAGCAGGTCCGCCGTGCGCTGTGTACGGGTGGCGTCGGCTCGGTGTGATAGGGGGAGGAGCATGTCCCGCCAGTTCAAGCTGACGAAGGACGAGGTCCGGCCGCTCGTGAACGGTTACGGCAGCTGCATCGCCTCCGACCAGGTCACGGTGGATGGCCTCCCGGTGCGATTCATGTACCGGGAGGCGCCCGACAACGAGGTGGACAGCGGCTGGCGGTTCCTGTCGGGCTTCGAGGACGAGGACTACCTGGACGACGCGGCGAACCTGGCGATCCACGACGTGAACACGATCGCGAACTACGACCCGAGCATCATCCCGCTCCTCGACTCACCTGCGGGATGCGCGTTCGAGAAGACGCGCGAGGCCGAGATCTTCGTACCGGTGCGCGACTGGGCGCCGCCTGAGCCCTGACGCTCCCGACGCGACGCGAGCGAGTCTCGACCCGCGAAGCCCGCGCGAACCCTCCGGAGGGTGGCCGGCTCTCACCGAGGCCCACTCCCGGAGGCCCCCGCCGTGACCGTCGACGCCACCACCCTCACCATCGCCGCAGTCGCCGCGTTCCTCGTGCTCAAGCTCGTGCTGACGCGGCGGACGCCCGCGCGCGTCGTCGCGGAGAAGCTCGAGGCCGGCGCGACGGTCGTGGACGTCCGGTCCGAGACGGAGTTCCGGGGCGGCGCCTATCGCGGCGCCGTCAACGTCCCGCTCCCGGCGCTCTCGGGGAACCTCCGCCGGATCCCGAAGGACCGGCCGGTGGTCGTCTACTGCGCCTCGGGATCCCGGAGCGCGGCGGCCGTCCGGATCCTGAAGCAGGCCGGCTACGCCGACGTCTCGAACGCCGGCGGGCTGCGCCACCTCCCACGGTAGGAAGCCGGCCGGGCCTGCCGCCCCGGACGAGGCGTCCAGGGAACTCTCCCGTGCGTCGCCTCGCCGCCCTGCTACGTTCCCGGCGGGAGGCGGCGATGGACGAGCTGAAGACGCTCTCGGAGAGGCAGCAGATCGTCGACGTCGTGACCGACCTGTTCATCGCCACGGATTGGCGGGACTGGCGGGCGGTCGCGGCATGCTTCGCGCCGGAGGTCTGGTTCGACATGAGCTCGATCGGCGGTGGCCCCGCCGCCCTCACCCCTGCGAAGGACATCGCCGCGGGGTGGGAGAGGGGGCTCGCGCCCATGCAGGCGATCCACCACCAGGCCGGCAACTTCCGCGTCACCCTCCGCGGCGACGCGGCGGACGCGTCCTGCTACGCGATCGCCTTCCACTACCGGCCGAACCCGTCGGGCCGGAACACCCGGACCTTCGTCGGGAGCTACGACCTCGGCCTGCGCCGGGAAGGTGGGCGCTGGCGAATCGACCGGTTCCGCTTCGACGCGAAGTTCGTCGACGGGAACCTCGAGCTGGAGAAGTAGGCCGGCACGCTCGCGGTGCCGGGCAGGGACCTGCAGCCGTCATGGTCCGCGGCTGACGACCCCGACCAGCACGGCCGCGACGGCGATCACCGCGACGGCGGCGACCAGCACCGGCCGCGACGGCCGGAGTCGCCACGCGAAGGCGCGCTCGTGCCGGCGGCGGAAGCGGGGGAGGGCGGCGTACTCGCGCCAGCCCTCCGCCCGCGCGGCGGCGGCCCCCGGCGCGTCGCCGAGGGCCGCGAGGGCCCGCGCGAGCCAGTAGCGCCCCTCGACGGTGCCGGGCCGCGCCGCGACGAGGCTGCGGAGCGGCTCGACCGCCCCGGCCGCATCGCCCCGCCGGACGCGCATCCGCCCGACCTCGAGGTCGACCTCGCCCATGCGGAAGGACGGGTCCCTCGCGCGGGCGGCGGCGAGGAACGGCTCGGCGTCGTCGAAGGCGCCGCTCCGGGCGAGGGCCGCCCCCATGGCGAAGCTCGTGTGGACGTCGTCGTCGCCGGCCTCGACGTTGGGGCGCAGGACCTCGGCCGCCCGACCGGGCCGGCGCGCGTCGAGGAGCAGGTTCCCGAGCTCGAGCCGGGCGCGGCGGTCGTGGGGGTTCGCCTGGAGCGTCCGGCGGAGCGCCACGATCCGGCCGCGCCGGTTCAGGGCCCGGAGCGGGTCGGGAAGGAGCTTGAAGGTGGCGCGGTCGCCGAGCCACCAGAGCACGAGCAGGACGGCGAACGCGGTGAGCGGGCTGCCCGTGAGCCAGGTGAGGAGCAGCCAGAGGATCCACTGAGACGACATCCGCCCTCCCGGGGCCGGTCGGAAGCGCGGATGCTATCCGACCGGGCGGGGTCAGGCCTCCGAGAACTGGATCACGACCTTCACGTCGTTCGGCTCGCGGGCGAGGGCCCGGGGGAAGTCCTCGGGAGACTCGCGGCGGGACACGAGGCGCGAGAGCCAGCTCGGGTCGGCGCGGGCGAGCGCCTGGCCGGCCCGGTACCAGTGGCGCCGGTTCGCGTTGACGCTGCCCACCACCACCTTGTTGTTGAGCACCGCGTCGGTCGCGAGCTCCGCAGCCGAGGGCCCGTGCCCGGTCCGGCCGCCGGCGCCGACGCCGGTGAGGCAGACGACGCCGCCGGGACCGACGACCTGGATCGCCCCGGTGATGAGCTGGGCGACCCCGGTGCACTCGACGACCACGTCCGGCTCGAAGCCGAGCCGCGAGATCGCGCCCTCGTGGTAGGTGGCGCCGAGGGCGCGCACGATGTCCGGCTTCGGCCCCGACGCGACCCGGTCGAGGACGTGGACCTCGAGGCCGCGCTGGCGGAGGAGCATCGCCGCGAGGAGGCCGATGGGCCCGGCGCCGGTCACGAGCGCGATCCGCGGCTCCCAGAAGCCGCGATCGCTCACCGCCACGATCTGCTCGAGCGCCTTCGTCACGACGGTGGTCGGCTCGAGGAGCACGCCGAGCAGCCCGAGGGAGCGGTCGACCTTCACCGCGTACTCCGGCTCGATCCGCCAGCGGTCGGACATGTAGCCGTCGATCTGCTTGATGCCGCGCTCGGTGTACTGGCCGTTGCGGCACATGTCCCACTCCCCCACCGCGCAGTTCGGGCAGGGGACCGGGTCGGGACGGCGGACGATCCCGACGACGAGGTCACCCTTCGCCAGCCCGCGCGCGGGGCCGGGATCGAGGACCCGCCCGAGCGACTCGTGGCCGAGGACGAGGCGGCGCTTCCCCTCCGGAGCCCAGCCGTACTTGCCCTCGACGATCTCGACGTCGGTCCCGCAGACGCCGACCGCGATCGCCTCGACGAGGACCGCGCCGTCGCGCGGATCGGGGTCGGGGACCTCCTCCAGCCGCGCGCTCCCCACCTTCATGGGCTCGACCGTGATCGCCCTCATGGGCGGGGTGATTGCCCGTCCCGGCGAGGGGGCGCTCCGGCCGGTTGGGGCGTGCCGCGGAGCCCGCGCTCGGGCGCTCCCCGAGCGGCCCCCGCGAGCTCGCTGAAGGCTGGACGCCCTACCGCGCGCTGACCGCGCGCGCGAACCCGGAGAGCGCGACCCCCGGGAGCATGAGGAGCCCGAGCAGCGGCGCGAACACCCCCAGCCCGACCAGGATCCCGATCGCCGCGAGGACCTGGCCGTGTCCCACCGGCCCCTGAACCATCCCGTTCGACTCGTGCATGACGTTGCCTCCCTTTCGAGCGGCATCGTGCGGCCGGCGCGGGCGGGGCGTGAGACGCAAGAACGGATGGACCATCAGCCGGAGTGATGGCCCAACGGCGCGCAGGTCGCGGATCCGAGGAAGAACGGGCCGCGCCCGGGCGTTGACGCGACGAATGGCCGGACCGCCCGCGCGGCCCGGCCAGACCTTCAGACCACCCGAGCGAGCCCTCCCTTGCTTTCCCTCTTCCCCGTCGCCATCGCCATCGTCACCGCCGTCGCCTACTACGCCCTGCGCCGCCGCGAGCGCCGCCAGTGGGCCAGCCGGTCCATCTCCGGAGGGCGCAAGGCGCTCGTGCTGAACGTGTTCGACCGGCGCTGAGCCCGGGCCGGCCCGGGACCCCGCGGTCGTAGTGGGCCGGGTCTAGGTGCGGGCCCGCCACGCGGCGACGGCGTGCTCGAGGTCGAAGAACGTCCGCTCGCGCCCGAGCGCCTTCCCGAGGGGCGACCGCTCCACCACCCGTCGCGGCTCGGGGTTGAGCGCGCAGAGCCAGAGCTCGCCGCCGAGCCGCCGGACCCGGTCGTCGGCCTCCCGGAGCATCTTGAGGGCCGAGTACTCGAGGTCGAAGAGCGCGCTGCAGTCGAGCACGAGCACCTTCGGCTCCGCTCGCGCCACGAGGGGCGCCACGAGGTCGAGGACGCGCTCGGCGTTGGCGAAGAAGAGCCGCCCCTCCACGCGCACCAGCAGCAGGCCGGCCCAGGTCTCGTCCTCGGGGTGCTCCGCGGTGCGCTTGCGGAAGACGTTCGTGCCGTGCTTGCGCGCGACCTCGTACACCGGCGGGTTCGACGCCTGGTACGCGAGGGACAGGAGCGACGCGATCACCGCCACGAGGATGCCCCGCAGCGTGCCGAGGAGCAGGACGCCGGCGAAGGCGATGAGCGCCCACAGGAGCTCGGTGCGCCGGACCGCGGCGATCGCGCGGAAATCGCGGACGTTCACGAGCTCGACGGAGTAGACGAGCACGATCGCCGCGAGCGCCGCCTCGGGCATGAGCGAGAGGGCGGGGGCGAGGAGGAGCAGCGTGGCGAGGGCGGCGAGGCCGACCACCAGTCCGGCGACCTGGGTGCGCGCGCCGGCGCGCTGGGACACGAGGGTCTGGCTCGTGCCCCCGCCGGACGGCATCGCGCCGAGGAGCCCGCCGGCGACGTTGCCGAGGCCGGTCGCCAGGAGCTCCACGTTCGGCGCGGGGCGGGGCTGGTCCGCGCCGGCGAAGGCGCGGCCGCAGGCGACGGTCTCGGTGAAGCTCATGAGGGCGATGGCGACGGCGGCGGGCCAGAGCGCCGCCAGGAGGCCGAGGTCGGGCCGGACCGCGGCGGGGAGGCCCGCCGGGATCGTGCCGAGGGTCTTGACCCCCATCGCGGGGAGCCCGAGCGCCGCGCACGCGGCGATGCCCGCCGCCACGGCGACGAGCGCCGCCGGGAGCCGCGGCAGCCACCGCTTGAGCGCGAGGATGACCGCCACGGCGGCGCCGGAGAGGAGCAGCGTCGGGATAGAGGTCTCGCCCGCGGCGCGGGCCATCGCGACGAGGTCGCGGAAGAAGCCGGTCTTGTGGACGTGGAACCCGAGGAGCTTCGGGACCTGGTCGGCGACGATCACCGCGCCGATGCCCGCCTTGAAGCCGGCGAGGACCGGCTCGGAGATGAAGTTCGCCACGAAGCCGAGACGGAGCGCCGCCGCGGCGACGAGCACGAGCCCCGTGAGGACGGACAGCGTCGCGGCGGCGGTCACGAGCCCGGCCGGGGGGGCGCCGGGCGCGGCGGTCGCGAGGGCGGAGCCCACCAGGATGCCGATGGTGGTGGTGGTGCTGACGCTCAGGACCGTCGAGCGCCCCACCGCGGCGTAGACGATCGGTGGCAGGAAGGCGGCGTAGAGGCCGACCTGCACCGGGAGGCCGGCGACCGCCGCGTAGGCCATCGCCTTCGGGAGCACCACCGCCGCGGCGGTCAGTCCGGCGACGGTGTCGGCGGCCAGGGTGGCGCGGCCGTAGCCGCGCAGCCACCCGAGCCACGCGGCGCCCCGGGGCGCGGGTGCGGGGGAGGGGCCCGCGGCGCTCACCGAGACCTCAGTACCGCTCCGGCACGTACTTGTACGGGTAGTCGGGCTCGACGTAGCCCTTCGGCTTCTGGCGCTCGGGGAGCTTCGGCCGCTTCCGGTCGCTGACCACGTCGCGGTACGGGATCCGCGAGAGCAGGTGGCGGATGCAGTTGAGGCGGGCGCGCCGCTTGTCGTTCGAGCGGACCACGTACCAGGGCGCGAAGGGCGAGTCGGTGGCGGCGAACATCTCGTCGCGCGCCCGGGAGTAGTCGTACCAGCGGCCGTAGGACTCGAGGTCCATGGGCGAGAGCTTCCAGACCTTCCGCCCGTCGTCGATCCGGTCCTGCAGCCGGCGGGTCTGCTCCTCCGGGCTCACCTCGAGCCAGTACTTCAGGAGCACGATCCCGGAGTCGACCATGGCGCGCTCGACCAGCGGGATGCCGGCCAGGAACTTCTTCGCCGTGGCCTCGGAGCAGAACCCCATCACCCGCTCGACGCCGGCGCGGTTGTACCAGCTGCGATCGAAGATCACGACCTCGCCGCCGGCGGGGAGGTGGCCGAGGTAGCGCTGGGCGTACATCTGGGTCTTCTCGCGCTCGGTCGGCGCCGGGAGCGCCACCACCCGGAACACCCGCGGGCTCACCCGCTCGGTGATCGCCTTGATGGTGCCGCCCTTGCCCGCGCCGTCGCGCCCCTCGAAGACGACGCAGACCTTGAGCTTCTCCTGCCTCACCCACTCCTGGAGCTTCACCAGCTCGACGTGCAGCTTCTCGAGCTCCTTCTCGTAAGCCTTGCGCTCGAGCCTCTCCGGGCGCTCCTCGACGCGCTTCTCGACGCCCTTCTCCGCCCTGCCGCTCCTGGCCATGTCCGTCCTCATACTGGTCGGCACGCCGGCCTGCTGGAGGACCTCTCCCGGTCACCACCCCGCGAGGAGCGTGTACTGCGCGAGGAGATCGCTGCTCGCTCTGCGCCCGGACCGCCACCCCGAGGAGGGCCACGAGGGCCACACGGAAGGTCGACATGGTGGCCCCAGCGGGTGCCAGCCCCGGTCGCCCCGTCGCCGTGGACGAAGGTCCCATGGGGCGCCGCTGCGCGTTAAGGTACGGCGAGGACGGTGCATTCGAGCGTCGGGCGCGGGTGAACGTGGGCATCGGGTTCGCTACCGGGACGGCCGGACGGCGCGAGGCCCGCCTCGCCGTCGCGGCGCTCCTGCTCGCGACCGCTGGCTGCCTCCACGCTCGGGGGACTGCGGAGCAGCCGGTGATCTCCGAGGTCGAGCTCCGCGGGGTGAAGTCGGTGGACGCGGACGACCTGCGAGGACGGCTCGCGACCCGGGCCTCGGACCGGTTCGTCTGGGGCGACGCCCGCCGGCTCGACCGCGACGCCCTCGAGTTCGATCGCCGCCGCGTCGTCGCCTACTACAAGGAGCGCGGCTACTACCGCGCCGACGTCGACCAGGTGGAGGTCCTCCCGGACGGCGAGGGGCGGGCGCGGATCGTGCTCCACGTCCGCGAGGGCAACCCGGTGCACGTCACCCGGCTCGAGGTGGAGGGGCTCGACGCCGCCCCGGAGGCGCGCGCCCGGGCCGGCGCGCTCGCCCTGAAGCAGGGACAGGTCTTCACCTGGGCCGCCTTCGACGCGACCCGCGCGCGGCTGCAGAAGGCGCTCGCCGAGACCGGCTACCCGACCGGCAAGGTGACCCCCTCCGCCGTCGTCCACGGCGCGCAAGGGACCGCCGAGGTGACCTTCGTCGTCGAGCCTGGGCCGCGGCTCAGGTTCGGCGCGGTCTCGGTGGTCGGCACCTCCGCCGTGCCCGAGGGGAAGGTCGCGGCGCGCGCCGCGGGGCAGGTCACCTCCGGCGACTGGTTCGACGAGCGGCGGCTCGATCGCGCGCAGGCGCGGGTCTTCGAGCTCGGGGTCTTCTCCGGCGTCCGCGTCACCCAGGGCGCCCCGGACCTCGGGGCCGGCGCGGTACCGGTGGTGGTGAACGTCCGCGAGGCCCCGTTTCACACGCTGCGCCTCGGCCCCGGCGTCGGCTTCGATCCGAGCCGGGTCGACGTGGTCGGGCAGGCCTCCTGGACGAACCGGAACTGGCTCGGGGACCTGCGCCGGCTGCGGCTCGACGCGCGGGCCGGCTACGCCTGGATCCCCGATCCGGTCCGGCCCATCCGCGAGGGCGTGGTGGGCACCCTCGCCGCGGACTTCGCGCAGCCCGGCGTCTTCTTCGGGGACAAGGTCGACCTCACCGCGAGGGTGGAGGTCGAGAAGAGCCTCGAGCAGGCCTACGGCTCCACGTCCGAGAAGTTCCGGATCGGCACGCCGTTCCGGCCCGCGTCGCGCTGGACGGTGGTGCCGAGCTACAACTTCGAGATCTACCAGCTGCGCGATCTGGCCGGCGATCCCTCGGCGCTCCCGCTGCAGAACTGCCCGAGCGAGCTGTGCGTGCTCTCGTACCTCGAGCAGCGCTTCTCCTGGGACGGCCGCGACCACCCGCTCATCACCACCGAGGGGGTGTACCTCTCGCTCGCGGTGCAGGAGGGGTTCCCGGCGGGCGGGTACGGCTACACCTACCTCCGGTTCCTGCCCGAGGCGCGGTACTTCAGATCGCTCGGGGCAGGGTCGGTCCTCGCCGCGCGCGGCCGGTTCGGCGCCATCGTCCCCCTGAACGAGAGCGGCCCGGCGCCCATCGTGGCGCTCTTCACCGCCGGCGGCGCGAGCTCCATGCGCGGCTACGGGTCGGAGCGGCTCTCGCCGATGGCGTTCCAGGAGGGCGAGTGGGTGCCGATCGGCGGCAACGGCCTCATCGAGGGATCCGTGGAATTTCGCCGGACCCTCGGCGGCAGCCTCGTCGGCGCCGTCTTTCTCGACGCAGGCAACGTCTCCACCGCGTCGGGGTCTCCCACGCAGTACGCCGAGGTCCTGGACCTCTCGAAGCTGCAGTACGCGCTCGGGATCGGCGTCCGGTACCGGACCTCGGTCGGCCCGTTCCGCGCCGACTTCGCGATGCGGCTCCCGAACGATCTCAGCAAGGGGGTCCCCTTCGAGGAGCGGTTCCCCGCGGTCCCGGGGACGTCCGGCCACCGCGAGCCCATCGCCGTCCTCCACGTCGCGCTCGGGGAGGCGTTCTAGCCGTGCGCCGCCTCGCCTCGACCCTCGTCGTCCTCGCCGGCTGGGCCGTGCTCGGCGCGCTGGCGCTCGCGGGCGTCGCCCTCTCGACCCTCGCCGGGCTCGCGGTCTCCTCGCGCGGCGGCGCCGCCGCGGCCGCCCTCGTCGAGCGCGAGCTTCATGGGCTCTTCGCGGGGCGACTCGCGCTCGATTCCATGGTGCTCCTGCCCGGCGGAGAGGTGGAGGTGAGGGGGCTGCGGCTCCACGACCCGGACGGCCACCTCGTGCTCGAGGCGCCGCGGGCGCGCGTCCACGTCGACCTCTCCCGGGCGACCCGTCGCGAGGTGGGCCTCGCGGTGGAGCTCGAGTCGCCGGTGCTCCTCCTCGACTCCGAGCCCGGAGGCGGGCTCTCCGTCGCGCGCGCCCTCGCGCTGGCCCGTCCGGCGCGGCGGGACCCGGGGGCGCCGCCGGCACCGCAGGGCCGGCGGTGGACCCTCGACCTCCGCCGCGTGACCGCCCGCGGCGCCGAGGTGCGCTGGCGGCGGGCCGACGGGACCACCGTCGCCCACGCGAGGGGGCTCGACCTCGACGGCGCCGCGACGTTCGGTGCGCCGGTCACGGTCGTGGCCCGGCTGAGCGCGGCCCTCGTCACGCCGGTGGAGGGGCCACTCGCCGTCACGGCGGCGCTGACGATCAGCGGCGGCCGGCTCGACGTCCCGGTGCTCGAGGTCGCGCTCGGCGCGACGTCGCTCCGGGGGCTCGGGGGAGGGGAGCTCGCCACGGGCGCCTTCCGCGCCGCGGTGACGCGCCTCGGCCTCGCGGCGTCGGACGTGCGGCAGCTCGCACCGGCGGCGTCCCCGGGCGGCGACGTGGTCGCGAGCGGGTACGCCGAGTCCGACGGAGCGGTCGCCACCGCCGCGCTGGAGGTGCCGCCCGCGGGCGACGGGGTGACGCCGGGGACCGCGCGCGCCGCGGTCGCGCTCCGGGTCGACGCGATCCGCGCGGCGGTCGGCTTCGACGTGGCGCTCGCGGCCTTCGACCCCTCGCGGCTGCTGGCGCAGGCGCCGCCGGGGCGGCTCGGGCTCACCGCCCGCGGCGGGGTGGCGGGCCGCGGGCTCTCCGACGCGAGCGGGCGCGTGGTCGTGGGGCTCTCGGCGTCGCGGCTCAAAGACGTGGAGGTCGGGCCCGCGACGCTCTCGGCGTCGTCGGAGGGCGGGCTCGTGAATGTCGAGAAGCTCGTCGCGCGGCTCTCGGGCGCCGAGCTCTCCGGGCACGGCCGCTGGAACCCCCGCGGTCCGGTCGGCGGCGAGCTCGCCGTCGACTCCGGCGACCTCGCCCGGCTCGGGCGTGACCTCGCCGCCCTCACCGGCGCCGCCGTGCCGCCGCTCTCGGGCCGGGTCCACGCCCGGGCCACCCTGGCCGGCACCGGGTCCACCCCGATCGTCTCCGCGGCGCTCGACGCGCCGCTCCTCGCCGCCGGGTCGACGCGCGCCGAGGCCGTGGCCGTCGCGATCGACTCGACGGGGCCGATCGGCGCGGTCCGGTTCCGGCTCTCGGCGCGGGCGGCCCGGGCCGATGCCGGCGGGACCGAGCTCCGCCGCCCGGAGCTCACCGCGATGCTCGCCGGCGGCGAGGCGACGCTCTCGGCGACGGCGCTCCTTCCCGCCCTCGGGCCGGATCCGGTGGCGTTCGAGGGCGCGGCCCGGATGGCGCCGGACCGGCGCGGCGCGGAGGTGCGGGCGCTCGAGGTCCGCTGGCCCGGCGTCCGCTATGCCCTGACGTCGCCCGCCGCGGTCCGCTTCGATCCGGCGGCGGTGGACCGCCTCGTCCTCGCCGACGGCCCGCGGTCGCTCGGCGTCTCGGGTGGCCTCGCCCCGGCGGGCGGGCTCGACCTTCGGGTCGAGGTGGTCCGGCTCGACCTCGCCCGGCTCCCGCCCGCCCTCCTCCCGGCGGGCGTCGCAGGGGAGCTCTCCCTCGACGCGCGCGCCACCGGCGCCGTGCGCGCCCCCGTCGTCGCCGCCCACCTCACGGTCACCGAGGCCGCGGTCCGGGGCCTCGCCGGCCTGCAGGTCCTCGGGGACCTCCGCTGGGACGGCCGGGGGAGGCTCGCCGCGGATTCTCGGGCTCCTCCGCACCGCCGGCGGCGCCCTCGAGATCGCCGCCGACCTTCCCCTGCCGCTCGCCGGCGCGCGCTCCGCCGACCCCGTCGCGCTCACGGTCGAGGCCTCCGACTGGTCCACGGACGCGCTCGGCGCCCTCGGCCTCGCCACGCCGGTGACGGGCACCCTGGGCGGCCGCCTCGCGCTCTCGGGCACCGCGGGAGCGCCGCGCCTCGTCGCGGCGCTCGCGCTGGAGGACGGCGCCGCGAAGGACGTCGGACCGCTCGCGGGGGAGGTGGCGCTCGAGGCGGCGAGCGGGGCGCTGCGGCTCACCGGCGCCGTCCGGCTCGCCGGGGCGCCGCTCCTCGTCGCCGACGTCCGCGTCCCGCTGGACGGTGGCGGGCTCCTCCGGCGCCCGGTCGCGAAGCTCCGCGCGCTCCCCCGGACGCCGCTCGCCGGCACCGTCGAGGTGCCCGGGCTCGCCCTCGCCTCGATCGCGGGGAAGGGTGGGCTCCCCGAGGGGCTCGCGGGCACCGTCACCGGCAGCGCCGCCCTGGGAGGGACGCTCTCCAGGCCGCGGGGCCGGGCGACGCTCACGCTCGCAGGCGGCGCGTGGGCGGGGTACCACGACGTGTCGGCGCGGTTCGAGGTGACCGCGGAGCAGAACCGGACGGCGGTCGCGGCGCGGGGCTCCCTCGGCGCCGCGGAGGCGCTCCGGCTGGAGGGCGCGCTCGGCGCCGCCCTCGAGTCGATGCTGGATCGGAAGGCGCGGCGCGAGGCGCCGCTGAGACTCGACGCCACCATCCCCTCGCTCCCGCTCGCGGCCGGCACGGACGGGGCGCTGCCGCTCTCGGGCACGGTCACGGCGCGGATCGCCGTGCGGGGCACGCTGGCGCGCCCCGAGGGCAGGCTCGAGGTGGAGGGGAAGGGGATCGCCCTCGACGGCCACCCGGTCGGCGATCTCTCGGCGACGATCGTCCACGACGCCCCGACCTCCACCGCCGACTTCACCCTGCGCCCGGCGTCCGGCGGCGCGCTCGCCGCGCACGGCACCGTCACCGCGCCCCACGGTTTCGCGGAGCCGGCGGCGCTGCGCCAGGCCGCGGCCACGCTCCGCGTGCAGAGCGACCGCCTCGACCTCGGCTTCCTCGCCCTCGTCGCCCCACGGCTCGTCCGGCGCGCCTCGGGGCGGCTCACCATCGACCTCGCCGCCTCGGGGCCGCTCGCCGGGCTTCGTCCGCGCGGGTCCGTGAAGCTCGCGGGCGGGCACCTCGACGTGGTCGGGCTCGGCGACTGGTCGGGGATCGAGCTCGTCGCGGCGATCGGCGAGCGGGACGTCGAGGTCTCCCGGCTCGAGGCGCGCCGCGGGGGAGGCCGCTTCTCGGGCCGGCTCTCGATCCGGGACCTCGGGACGGCGCAGGCGCGGCTCGCCGGCCGGATCGCCTTCGAGCAGCTGGCGCTGACGCGCGACGGTGAGGTCCTGGCGGTGCTCGACCTCCCGGTCGAGCTCGAGGGGACCGTCGGAGAGAGCCTCCTCGACGCGACCGCCACGATCGGGGCCGGCACGATCCGGCTGCCGCGAAGGTCCTCGGGCGCCCTCCAGCAGGTCCAGGAGCGCGCCGACATCGTGGACGCCGACGCCCTGGCGGACCGGGCGCGGCGGCGCCGGCGGATCGTGCTCCGCGGCACCGTCGACGGGGCGCCCTACGAGGTGCGCTGCCGCGTCCTCGTGCCCGGCAAGCTGTTCGTGAAGAGCGAGCGGCCGGCGGCGAATCTGGAGGTGAAGGGGGACTCGACCTGGCGGCTCGCCGGCGGCGAGCTCTCGGCCACCGGGAGCCTCGAGGTGGTGCGCGGGACCGTCGAGCCCATCTCCGGGCGCGTCTTCCACGTCGAGCGTGCCCGCGTGAGCCTCCCCGGCGGCGCGGTGACCGGGGCGCAGCTCGACGTGGTCGCGCGCTACGACAACCCGGTGGCGGTCGTGACCGTCACCCTCACCGGACCGGTGACGAAGCCCGCCATCCAGATGTCGTCCCGCCCGCCCCTCGACGACGCGTCGATCGCCATGCTCATCGCGACCGGGCGCACCGAGATGAACCTCAACACGACCGGCGTCGCGCCGATGACCGCGCAGGAGGCGGGCTCCGCCATGGTGGCCGCCGCGGCGAGCGCGGCCTTCACCGGGCTCGCGGAAAAGCTGCCGGTGGATCAGCTCTCGGTCGACACCTCCCGGGTCCGGGCCGGCAAGTACCTCACCGACAAGCTCTTCCTCGGCTACGCCTACCGCTTCGACGCGAAGCCGGAGAACGGGGAGAACCTGAACGAGGTGACCGCCGAGTACCGGTTCGGCACGCGCTGGAAGCTGGAGGTCCGGTACGGCGACGCGCCCGCGGGCGACGCGAGCGTCATCTGGTCCTTCGACTACTGAGACCGGGTTCCGCGTCCGGTGGCGTCGGAGGTGTCATCGCCCATCCGGGCGGCCGGGGAGAAGGGACGTCGGGCCTACCGCGCCTCGACGACCGGCGGCTCGTAGTCGGCGGGGGTGAGGACGATCTCGATCCGGCGGTTCTGGCTGCGGTTCGCCGGCGAGTCGTTCGTCGCGATGGGCCGGAACTCGGAGAAGACCGGGGCGGCCGCTCCACGCGACGGGGCGGGATCCGGTATAAGGGTCGCGCAGCCGGCGCCGTCGCGCGCGGGCACCGGGAGGGCCGCGGCCCATGAACGTCCTCGTCCTCAACTGCAGCAGCTCCTCCACCAAGTTCGCGGTCGTCCACTCGACGAACGGCCACGTGCACGTCTCGGGGGCGATCCACCCGATTGGCAGCCCGCACGCCACCCTCGACTTCACGCACGAGGCGACGTCAAAGGCCCGCACGGTCCGGGCGGAGACGACGGACGACTCGCTGCGCCTCACCTTCGAGCTCCTGAGCGAGCTCCACCTCGCGGATCGGCTGGTCGGCGTCGGCCACCGCGTCATCCACGGCGGCGCGAAGTTCTCGGGGTCGATGTTCATCACCCCGGAGGTGATCGAGAAGATCAAGCAGTGCATCCCCCTCGGCCCGCTCCACAACCCGTCGAACGTGCGCGGCATCGAGATGGCGCACGAGCTCTTCCCCACGCTCCCGCAGGTGGCGGTCTTCGACACCGCCTTCCACCAGACGATGCCGCCGCGGGCGTACCTCTACGCGGTGCCGTACGAGTGGTTCGAGAAGCACGAGGTCCGGCGCTACGGCTTCCACGGGACGAGCCACCGGTTCGTCTCGCAGAAGGCGGTGACGCAGCTCGGGCTCGACCCCGCCGACCACGCCATCGTGACCGCGCACCTCGGGAACGGGTGCTCGCTGTGCGCCGTGCGGAACGGGCAGAGCATGGACACGACGATGGGGCTCACGCCGCTCGAGGGCGTGGTGATGGACACCCGCAGCGGCACCATCGACCCCTCGATCATCGCGCACATGAAGAAGGCGCTCGGGTGCACCGCCGAGGAGGTCATGGAGAAGCTGAACGGCGCCTCGGGCCTGCTCGGCGTCTCCGGCGTCTCGAAGGACATGCTCGAGGTCGAGGACGCGGCGCGGCAGGGCAACGAGCGCGCGCAGCTCGCCATCGACAAGTTCTGCTACTCGGTCGCGAAGCACGTCGCGGGCATGTTCGTCTCCCTCGGCCGCGTGGACGCCCTCGTGTTCACCGGCGGCATCGGCGAGAACCAGGTCCACATCCGCGAGCAGATCGTGAAGCTGCTCGAGTTCGCCGGGTTCGCCCTCGACCCGGCGGCGAACGCGGTCCACGGGTGCATGACGGAGGGGCGGATCACCCGCAGCACGAGCCCCATGGCGGCGGTGATCGCCACGAACGAGGAGCTCATGATCGCCATGGACACCGCGGAGATCGTCGAGCGCGACGCCCACCTCGCCGAGCGCTGGGGCCGCACCGGCGGGCTGCGCGCGGTGTAGGCGCCCGCGCCCTGGCGCCCGGCGTCAGGGCGCCGGGAGCTGCCAGCCGAGGAGCAGCGAGAAGACCAGGGCGGACTCGCGCGACGGCACCGCGTTCGCGTCGAGGCGCGTCCCGAGGCGCGCTCTGCAACAAGTGCCACGCGCAGGACAGCCCGTAGGCCGGGCCCTCACGTCTCCAGCAGCCGCCGGAGCTCCCGGAGGTCGGCGGCCACGGTGTCCGCGTCGGCCGAGAGCTGCGCGTCGGTCATCCCGGGCTGCCGGAAGAGCGTGAGCACGACCTCGCTCCCGTCCCCGTTCGCGACGACCCGCATCGGCACGAACACGCTCGCGCCGGACTCGAGCACGACCTCGTGATCGACAGGGCCTCCTCGCCACCGCGTAACGACGCCGGCCCGGGAGTTCAACGGCCGCGCGGGCGCGCGCCCGGTGGGTCGCCCCCGGCAAGACGGCTGAGAGCGCCGCGTGCCCGCGCGGGCTACATGAGCGCTGCCGCGCCGCGCTGCGCCGGCTCGTCGATCCCGCGGCGGGGGAGGGCTCATGGCGGAGAGACCAGCGATCGTGATCCTCGACGACGATCCGGTGGCGCTGAGCGCGCTGCTCGACGCGCTGGCGCGACGGTTCGGCGGGGACTACCGCGTGATCTCGCACCTCACCGCGGCGGCGTGCCTCGACGCCCTCGCGGCGCTCGCGGCGGAGAAGGCGGAGGTCGCCCTCGTCGTCGCGGACCAGTGGATGCCGGGGATGAACGGGAACGAGGTGCTCGCACGGGCCCACCGGATCTTCCCGGCCGCCATGCGCGCGCTCCTCGTGGCCTGGGGCGACCGGACCGCGTCGCCCACGATCCTCCAGAGCTGCGCCTTCGGCGAGATCGACAACTACCTGTACAAGCCGTGGACGCCCGCCGAGATCCACCTCTACCCGCTCGTCGGCGAGTTCCTGGCGGAGTGGACCCGGGCGTTCCGGCCCGGGCTCGAGCTCGTGAAGGTGGTCGCGCCCGACCGCTCGCCCCGCGCCCACGCGCTGCGCGAGCTCCTCACCCGCAACGGCGTGCCGCACGGGGTCTACGCCTCGGGCACGCCGGGGGCCTCCGAGGTCCTCGCGCAGGCCGGTGTCGCCGACCGCGGCGACCCGGTGGTGGTCCTCCTCGACGGCTCGGTGCTCGTCGACCCGAGCAACGCGGAGCTCATGGACGCGGTCGGGGAGAGCCCCGGCGAGCTCGAGTGCGACGTGGCGATCGTCGGCGCGGGGCCCGCCGGGCTCGCCGCCGCGGTGTACGCCGCGTCGGAGGGGCTGCGGACCCTGGTCGTCGAGCGCGAGGTCGTGGGCGGGCAGGCGGGCTCGAGCGTGCTCATTCGCAACTACCTCGGCTTCCCGCGCGGGATCTCCGGGGCCGAGCTGACGCAGCGCGCCTACCAGCAGGCGTGGCTGTTCGGCGCGAAGTACGTGTTCGCCCGCGAGGTCACGCGCCTGTCATGCGACGGCGCGCGCCGGGTGGTGTCGCTCTCGGACGGTCGCGAGATCGCGGCGCGGGCCGTCGTCGTCGCGACGGGCGCGCGCTACCGGCGCCTGGAAGCGCCCCAGGTCGAGCGGTTCGTCGGAGCGGGGGTGTTCTACACGGTCTCCGGCGATCCCGGGTTCGTCGCCGGACGCGACGTGGCGGTCGCCGGCGGCGGGAACTCCGCGGGCCAGGCGGTGGTCCACCTCGCCCGGTACGCGCGGCGCGTCGTGCTCCTGGTGCGCGGCCCGTCGCTCGAGGAGCACATGTCGGACTACCTCGTCCAGGCCATCCGTCGCCTGGGCAACGTGGAGGTGCGCCTCGCCACCGAGATCGTCGGCGTCCTGGGCGACCACCACGTGGAGGGGCTCAGGGTGCGCGACCGCGCCCGCGCCGTGCTCGAGGACGTCCGGGCCGAGCTTCTGCTCGTGCTCATCGGAGTGCTCCCCCACAGCGAGTGGCTGGCGGGCGCGGTGGAGTGCGACGATCGCGGCTTCGTCCTGACCGGCGCGGACGTGACGCCGCGCGCGGGCCGGCCGCCGCTCCGTCTCGAGACCAGCATGCCCGGGGTGTTCGCGGCGGGCGACGTGCGGCACGGCTCGGTGAAGCGGGTGGCGTCCGCCGTCGGGGAGGGGGCGATCGCGATCCAGCTCGTGCACGAGTACCTCGCGGGCGGGCGGTCCGAGGGGCGCGCCGCCGCCGCCGTCGCCCACGGCGCGCGTCCGGTCAGCGCGCCTCCGCCCGCCGGGCCTGGGGCGCCGGGCGGGTGAAGCGGGGGCGCCGCGACCAGCGATCGAGCGTGAGGTAGACGACCGGCGTCGTGAAGAGCGTCAGCAGCTGCGACAGGATGCAGCCCGCCGACGATGGTGATGCCGAGCGGGCCGGCGCAGCTCCGCGCCCGCGCCGGTGCCGAGCGCGAGCGGGAGCGCGCCGAGGAGCGCCGCCATCGTGGTCATCATGATGGGGCGGAAGCGCAGGAGGCACGCCTGGTAGATCGCGTCGCGGGTGGACAGCCCCTCGTCGCGCTCCGCCTCGATGGCGAAGTCGATCATCATGATCGCGTTCTTCTTCACGATGCCGATGAGCAGGATGATCGCCGATGAGCGCGATGATGCTGAACTCGGTCCGGAACAGCAGCAGCGCCAGGAGCGCGCCGACGCCCGCCGACGGCAGCGTGGAGAGGATCGTGACGGGGTGGACGTAGCTCTCGTAGAGCACGCCGAGCACGATGTAGACCGCGACGAGCGCGGCCAGGATCAGCAACGGCTCGCTCCGCGAGCGAGGCGACGAAGGCCTGCGCCGTGCCCTGCGAACGCGGCGTGGACGCTGGCGGGCAGCCCGATCTGCTGCTCGCGCCCGGCGGACCGCGTCGAGCGCCTGCCCGAGCGACGACGCCCGGCGCGAGGTTGAAGGAGAGCGTCACCGCCGGGAACTGGCCCTGGTGGTTGACCGACAGCGACGTCGGCGCCGGGCGTGAAGCGTCGCGATCGACGGCGAGCGGCACCTGGCCGCCCGACGGCGGTCGGCACGTAGATGCTCGTCGAGCGCGTCGGGGTGCGCCGCGAGCTCGGGCTTCACCTCCAGCACCACGCGGTACTGGTTGAGCTGGGTGAACATCGTCGCGACCTGGCGCTGCCCGAAGGCGTCGTAGAGCGTGTCGTCGACCAGCTGCGAGGTGATGCCGAGGCGCGAGGCGGTGTCGCGGTCGACGTCACGAGGAGCTGGAGCGCCTGCGGTCTGCTGGTCGCTGGCGACGTCCCGCAGCTCGGGCAGCGTCCGCAGCTTCTCGAGCATCCGCGGCGCCCACTCGTTCAGCTCGTCGAGGTTCGCGTCCTGGAGCGTGTACTGGTACTGGGTGCGCGACGGCGCGGCCGCCCGATCCGCACGTCCTGGACGGACTGCAGGAAGAGGTTGATCCCCGGGACCTGCGCGAGCTTGGGCCGCAGCTCGCCGATGACCTCGTCGGCGCTCTGCCTGCGCTCGCTCTTGGGCTTCAGCTCGATGAAGACGTTGCCGGTGTTGATCGACCCGAACCCGCCGATGAACGAGACCATGCTGTGCGACGGCGGGGTGTGCCAGCACGACCCCGTTCACGAGCTCCTGCCGCGCCCGCATGGCGGGGAACGAGATGTCCTGCGGCGCCTCGGAGATGCCGGAGAGCGCGCCGGTGTCCTGCTGCGGGAAGAGCCCCTTCGGCACGACGACGTAGAGCCAGACCGTGACCACCGCCAGCCCCGACCGTCACGACCAGCATGAGGCCGTGGTGCTCGAGCACCCAGCCGGAGCGCGCGGTCGTAGCCCTCGAGCATCCGCGTCGAAGAAGCGCTCGGAGACCCGGTAGAACCGGCCGTGGCGCTCCTCGTCGCGCCGGGCGGAGGAGGCGCGACGCCATCATCGGCGTGAGCGTGAGCGAGACGACCGCCGAGATCGCGATGGCGACGCTCAGGGTGACCGCGAACTCGCGGAAGAGCCGGCCGACGATCCCGCCCATGAGCAGGATCGGGATGAACACCGCGAGCAGCGAGGCGGTGATCGAGACGATGGTGAAGCCGATCTGCTCGCGCGCCCTCGAGCGCCGCGCGCGAACGGCGGCTCGCCCGCCTCGATGAAGCGGGTGACGTTCTCGGTGACCACGATGGCGTCGTCGACCACGAAGCCCGGTGGAGATGGTGAGCGCCATCAGCGACAGGTTGTCGAGGCTGTAGCCGAGCAGGTACATCCCGCCGAAGGTCGCCGACGAGCGAGAGCGGCACGGCCACGCTCGGGATGAGCGGTGGCCCGCGCGCTGCGCAGGAAGACGAAGACCACCAGCACGACCAGGAGCACGCTCAGGAGCAGCGTGACCTCGACGTCGCGCACCGAGGCGCGGATGGTCTGGCGCCGGTCGATGCGCCACCTGCACGTCGATGGCCGGGGAGATCGAGCTGGTGAGCTGCGGGAGGAGCGCCTTGCACCCGCTCGATGACGTCGAGGATGTTGGCGCCCGGCTGGCGGCGGATGATCATGACGACCGCGCGCTGCGCCGTCGATCCAGCCGGCGATGCGGTTGTTCTCGACGTCGTCGACGACGCGCGCCACGTCGCCGAGCCGGACCGGGCGCGCCGTTCGCGGTACGCGATGATGAGCGGCCGGTAGGCCGCGGCGCCGGAAGAGCTGGTCGTTCGCGGCGATGGCGTGCGCCTGCAGCGGCGCCGCTCAGGCGCGCCCTTCGGCTGGTCGACCGTCGCCTGCGCCGAGCACCGCGCGGACGTCCTCGAGGCGAGAGCCCCACGCCGGCGAGGCGCCGCCGGATCGACCTGCACGCGCACCGCCGGCTGCTGCCCGCCGCCGACGAACACCTGCCCGACGCCCGTCCACCTGCGAGATCTTCTGCGCGAGGATCGCGTTGGCGGCGTCGAACACCTGCGAGAGCGGCAGGGTCTCCGAGGTGACGCGACGAGGATGAGGATCGGCGCGTCGGCCGGGTTCACCTTCCGGTAGTTGGGCCGGGTCGGCAGGTTCGGCGGGCAGGTCGCCGGCCGGCGGCGTTGATGGCGGCCTGCACGTCGCGCGCGGCGGCGTCGACGTCGCGGTCGAGGTCGAACTGCAGCGTGATGCTGCGTCTGGCCGAGCGAGCTCGACCGAGGTGATCTCGGTGAGCCCGGCGATGCGGCCGAAGCGCCGCTCGAGCGGCGTCGCCACCGCCGAGGCCATCGTCTCCGGGCTCGCGCCCGGGCAGCGCCGCGCTGACGCTGGATGGTGGGGAAGTCGACGCGCGGCAGCGGCGCGACCGGGAGCTGCGTGTAGGCGGCGCCGCCCGGCGAGGAGGAGCGCCGCCGCGAGGAGCGAGGTCGCGACCGGCCGCCGGATGAACGGCTCGGAGATGTTCACGGCGCGGCTCGGCGGCGCGCGCGACGCGGCGGCGCCGCGCGGCTTGCCGCCGCCGGAGCAGCGCGCCGAGCCGCTCCATGTAGAGGTAGATGACCGGCGTCGTGTAGAGCGTGAGGAGCTGCGAGATGAGGAGCCCGCCGACGATGGTGATGCCGAGCGGGCGGCGCAGCTCGGAGCCGGTGCCCGGTCCCGAGCGCGAGCGGCAGCCCGCCGAGGAGCGCCGCCAGCGTGGTCATCATGATCGGCCGGAAGCGGAGCAGGCACGCCTGGTAGATCGCCTCGCGCGGGCGAGAGCCCCTGGTCGCGCTCCGCCTCGAGCGCGAAGTCGATCATCATGATCGCGTTCTTCTTCACGATGCCGATGAGCAGGATGATCCCGATGAGCGCGATGATGCTGAACTCGGTGCGGCACGAGCATGAGCGCGAGCAGCGCGCCCACGCCGGCCGAGGGCAGCGTCGAGAGGATCGTGACCGGGTGGATGTAGCTCTCGTAGAGCACGCCCAGCACGATGTAGACGGTGAGGAGCGCCGCGAGGATGAGGAGCGGCTCGCTCGCGAGCGACTCGCGGAAGGCCTGCGCCGTGCCCTGCGAACTCGGCGTGGACGCCGGGCGGCAGGCCGATCTCGCGCTCGGCGCGCGTGGATGGCGTCGACGGCGTCGCCGAGCGACGACGCCGGGCGCGAGGTTGAACGAGAGCGTCACCGCGGGGAACTGCCCCTGGTGGCTGATCGCGAGCGGCGCGGTGGCGCGCTCGAAGCGCGTGAAGGCCGAGAGCGGGACCTGGTCGCCGGCTCGCCGAGCGCACGTAGATGTGCGCGAGCGCGTCGGGGTCCTGCTGGAACTCGGGCTTCACCTCGAGGATGACCCGGTACTGGTTGAGCTGGGTGAAGATGGTCGAGACCTGGCGCTGGCCGAAGGCGTCGTAGAGCGTGTCGTCGATGGCCTGCGGCGTGGATGCCGAGGCGCGACGGCGGTGTCGCGGTCGATGTCGAGCGTGAGCTGCAGCCCGCCGCGTCTGCTGATCGCTCGCGACGTCGCGCGAGCTCGGGCAGCGCCTGCAGCCTCGCGAGGACCCGCGGCGCCCACGTCGCGAGCTCGTCGGGGTCGGCGTCCTCGAGCGTGTACTGGTACTGCGTGCGGCTGACGCGCGGTCTCGATCTGCAGGTCCTGCACCGGCCTGCAGGTAGAGCGCGATGCCCTCCACCGTCGCCGAGCTTCGCGTCTGCAGGCGGGCGATGATCTCGGCGGCGCTCGCCGTCGCGCTCGGTCGCGCGGCTTCAGCGCGATCGAGAGGCGCCCGCTGTTCACGGTCGGGTTCGTGCCGTCGGCGCCGATGAACGACGCCACCGTGGCGACGTCGGGATCCGCCAGCACGACCTCGGCGGCGGCCCGCTGGCGCTCCATCATGCTCGCGAACGAGACGTCGGGCGGCGCCTCGCGTGACGCCGACGATGAGGCCGGTGTCCTGCTGCGGGAAGAAGCCCTTCGGGACGACGACCGCGAGCACGCCGGTGAAGCGCGAGGGTCGCGAGCGTGACGGCGAGCGTGAGGCGCTGGTGCTCGAGCACCCAGCGCGAGCGTGCGGTCGTAGACGCGCGAGCATGCCGGTCGAAGCCGCGCTCGAAGGCGCGCGCGAGCGCGTTCGGCTCCTCGTGCGGCCGCAGCAGGTGGGCGCACATCATCGGCGGTGAGCGTGAGCGAGAGCACCGCCGAGACGCCGATGGCGATCGCCAGCGTGACCGCGAACTCGCGGAAGAGCCGGCCGATGATGCCGCCCATGAACAGCAGCGGGATGAGCACCGCGACCAGCGACACCGTGAGGGACACGATGGTGAAGCCGATCTGCTTCGCGCCCTTCAGCGCCGCCTCGAAGGGCGCCTCGCCCTCCTCGACGTAGCGGGCGATGTTCTCGATCATGACGATGGCGTCGTCGACGACGAAGCCGGTCGAGATGGTGAGCGCCATCAGCGACAGGTTGTTGAGGCTGTAGCCGAACAGGTACATCACGCCGAAGGTGCCGACGAGCGAGAGCGGCACCGCGACGCCGGGGATGATGGTGGCGCGCAGCTGCGCAGGAACACGTAGATCACCGCCACGACCAGCACGATGGTCAGCACGCAGCGTGAACTGCACGTCGTCGACCGAGGCGCGCACCGTCTCGGTGCGGTCGCGAGAGGATCGTCACCGTCGATGCCCTGCGGGAGCACGGCGGCGAGAGCTGCGGCAGGAGCGCCTTCACGCGCTCGGCGACCTCGATGACGTTGGCGCCGGGCTGGCGCTGCACGTTGAGGATGATGGCGCGCTTCGTCCCCGGCCCAGCCGGCGAGCTGCGTCGTTCTCGACGCCGTCGACGACGTCCGCCACGTCGCCGGAGGCGGACGGGCGCGCCGTTCCGGTAGGCGAGGATGAGCGGGCCGGAAGCTCGGCGCCTTGAACGAGCTGATCGTTCGTCGCGATCGTGTAGTCCTGGCGCGGGCCGTCGAGGTTGCCCTTGGGCTGGTTGACGTTGGCCGCGACCAGCGACGCTGCCGCACGTCCTCGAGCGCGAGGCCGGCGCCGGCGAGCGCGGCGGGATCGACCTGGACGCGCACCGCCGGCTTCTGGCCGCCGTTGATCGTGACCAGGCCGACGCCCGAGACCTGCGAGATCTTCTGCGCGAGGATCGAGTCGGCGTAGTCGTCGACCTGGTCGAGCGGGCAGCGTGTCCGAGCTGACCGCGAGCGTGAGGATCGGCGTGTCGGCCGGGTTGCTCTTGCTGTAGGTGGGCGGCGCGGGCAGCGTGCGCGGCAGCAGGTTCGACGCGGCGTTGATGGCCGCCTGCACGTCCTGCTCGGCGGCGTCGATGTTGCGGTCGAGGGTGAACTGCAGCGTGATCTGCGAGCTGCCGAAGCTCGACACCGACGTCATCTGCGAGAGCGACGGCATCTGCCCGAACTGCCGCTCGAGCGGCGTCGTCACCGCCGAGGCCATCGTCTCGGCGCTCGCGCCCGGGAGCGAGGTCGAGACGACGATGGTCGGGTAGTCGACCTGCGGCAGCGCCGAGACCGGCAGCTGCCGGTAGCCGACGAGGCCCGCGAGCAGCAGGCCGATCATCAGCAGCGTCGTGGCGACCGGCCGCCGGATGAACGGCTCGGAGATGCTCATCGGCCCTGCGCCTGGCCCGGGGCCGGCCCTGCACCGGGTCCTGGCGCCCCGCCGGGCGTCTGACCCGGGCCGCTCGACGCCGCCGCGGCGGCCCGGCCGGCGGCCGGGCTCTCGCCGCTGGCCCGGCTCGCGCGCCGCGACCTTCGCTCCCGGCCCGCAGCTGGTTCTGCCCGTCGACGACGACCCGCTCGCCCTGCTCGACGCCCGTGGCCGATCAGCGCCAGATCGCCCTGGTCGCGCTCGACCTCGACCGGCCGCGGCGCGACCGTCGCGTCGGCGCCGACGACGTAGACGAACGTGCCGCTCGGGCCGCGCTGGACCGCCGGTCGCCGGACGACCAGCGCGCCCTTGCGCGTCGCGAGCAGAGGCGCGCCTTCACGAACTGGTTGGGCCACAGCACGCGCCGCGGGTTCGGGAACACCGCCTTGAGCCGGATCGTGGCGGTGGCCTGGTTGATCTGGTTGTCGATGAGCGCGAGCTCGCCCGTGCCGAGCTGGGTCGTGCCGTCGCGGCTGAAGGCGTCGACCGCGAGCGTGCCCGCGCGCCATCTGCCTCGACGACGGCGGGCAGGTCGTCCTGCGGCAGCGTGAAGAGCACGGCGATCGGGATCGAGCTGGGTGACGACCACGATGCCGCTCGGGTCGGTGGCGTGGACGAGGTTGCCCGGGTCGACGAGGCGGACGCCGGTGACGCCGTCGATCGGCGAGGTGATGCGGCGTAGTCGAGGTTGAGCCGCGCCGTCTCGATCGGCCGCGTCGTCGATCCGGACCGCGCCCTCGAGCTGCCCGACCGAGCGCCTGCCTGATCGTCGACCTGCTGCTGCGCGATGAGCTTCTCCGCTGGCGAGCGTCGCGGTAGCGCTCGAGGTTGCAGGCGCGCGCTCGCGAGCTGCGCCTCGTCGCGCGCCAGCGCGCCCTCCGCCTGGTGGAGCTGGGTCTGGAACGGCCGCGGATCGATCTGCGCGAGCACCTCGCCCTGCGTGCACCGGCTGCCCCTCGCGGAAGAGGACCTGGTCGAGCCGCCCGTCGACCTGCGAGCGCACCGTGACGGTGCGGTAGGCGACGACGCTGCCGAGCCCGTCGAGCGTCACCGGGACGTCGCGGCGCGCGACGGGCGCGGCGGTCACCGGGACCGTGCGCGTCGCCTGGGGATCGGGCCCGCGCCGCGCCGGCGCGGACGGGGTCGAGCTCCGGCGCACCGCCCAGAACGCGGCGCCGAGGGCGACGATCCCGGCCGCGACCAGGATCCACCTGCGGCGGGACGAGGGTCGCGCCGCGCCCGGGGGGTGGGCCGGCTCGTCGGAGGGAGGATGCGGCACGGGCTCCATGGAGGACCTCAAGGTGGGGACGACCGGCCGTCCCGGGCGCTGGCGCGCCGGTCGAGGCCGTCGAGGTTGGCGACGACGCGCTGCAGCCCGGCGGTGAGCGCCGCGATCTCCTCCGCGGTCATCCCCGCGACCACCGCGTCGCGGATCTCGCGGGCGAGGGGGGCGAGCTCCCGCGCCAGCCGCCTGCCGGCCGGGGTGAGGCTGAGGCAGGACCTCCGCCGGTCGCCGGGAGCGGGATCCGCTCGCACGAGCCCCCGCTCCGCGAGCGTCGCGAGGGCGCGCGAGACCGCGGGCGGGTCCGCCCGGACGCGCGCCGCAATCTCCGCCTGCGACGCGCCGGGGCTCTCCTCCACCGCGATCACGAGCCAGAACTGCTGCGCGCTGAGCTGCCGCCCGGCGATGCGGGCCAGCACCGCCTGCTTGATCGCGCGGCGCGCCGCCGCGATGAGGATCCCCGGGTAAGGTTGCATATGCAATCGTTTCCGATGCAACTAGCCACCGGCGGGGGGAAGCGCAACCGGGGCCCCGTCCGGGGTGGCCGGTCGGGATGGCGCGTCGCGCCCGCGCGCGCCCCTCCCCTGGGGTACCCGTGAAAGGGCGAGGGCGTCACGGACCGTGCGAGGACGGGCCGCGCGGCCTCTGGCATGCTCGAAGCCGCATGCTCGAGTCCGACTACGTCACCCTCGTCGAGCAGGCCCCGATCCTGATCTGGCGGGCCGATCTCACGATGGGCTGCGACTACTTCAACGAGCGCTGGCTCGCGTTCACCGGCCGCACCCTCGCCCAGGAGCGCGGGAACGGCTGGGCCGAGGGCGTCCACCCGGACGACCTCCAGCGCTGCCTCGACGTCTACACCTCCGCGTTCGGCGAGCGGCGCCCCTTCGAGATGCAGTACCGGCTCCGCCGCCACGACGGCGTGTGGCGGTGGATCCTGGACCGGGGCGCGCCGTTCCGGGACGGAGCCGGCGAGTTCGCCGGGTACATCGGGAGCTGCGTCGACGTGACCGAGCGGGTCGAGGCCGAGCGCGCCCTCGCGATCCTCCGCGAGAAGGAGCTCGGTGAGCTGCGGGAGCTCCGGGAGCTCATCCCAATCTGCTCGTACTGCAAGAAGGTCCGCGACGACGACGGCTTCTGGCAGCGCGTCGAGACCTACGTCGCGGCGGTGACGCACCGCCAGTTCACGCACGGCCTCTGCCAGGAGTGCCTGGAGCGGCACTTCCCCGAGGTCCGCTGAGGGCTCACCCGGCCTTGGGCCGCTGGATCACCGCGGGTGAGCGCGGCGCGTCGCTTCTCCCTGCTCGTCATGGAGGCTCACTGGCGTCGATGTGGGTCGCGCGGACACCCGCTCGAACCTGCGCGCGAGCGCCTCCACCCGCGCCACGTAGCTCGCCACGTCGTGCTCGCCGCACCGCTCGCCCGGGAGGATCCAGAACCCACGCCGGGCGAGCTCGGCCGCTCGCGCCCGCCCGCAGAGGTGGACCACCGCCGCGAGCCGGCGCACCTGCTCCGGCGAGAGCCGCCGGATCCGCCGCTGCGCGGAGATCTCCCGGATGGATGCGTCGAGCCACGCCGAGGTCATCTCGACGGCGTCCCCGGGGAGCACGCGGGCGTAGAGCCCGTTCAGCCAGCAGGCCCGCGGGTCGTGCCACGGCCCCTCCCGCGCGACCTCGTGGCCGTGGACGCAGAGCCGCCGGGCGTCCTCGAGGTTGCCGTCGGTCATCTGCAGGAGCCCGACCGCGCTCGAGGCGGGGCCGTACAGGTCGAGCGGGTTCACGCTCCAGCGGAAGCGCCAGGGCGGGCTCGCCAGCGGATCGCCGCCGCTCTCCGCCTGCGCGAGCGCCGCGAGCAGCTCGGGGCGGATGAGCGCGGTCGCGTGCGCCTCGAAGAGCGGGCGGTAGTCCTCCCAGGTCGACTCGGGCGCCTTCGGCGCCCGCGGCACGACGACCGCGAGGAGCTCGGTGGGCTTGCGCGCGACCTGGTAGACGACGGTGCCCGCCGCGAGGGCGGCGAGGGCGAGGAGGACCCCGGCGACGCGCGGGAGCCGCCGGAGGCGGCGCACGAGTCGCCGCGCCGCTCGTCCGGACCGGATCCAGCGTGTCTCGCGCACGGGGAGAAGCACAGCAAGAGCTCTTGCCGGAAAGCCAGGACCCACTCCGTGCGCGGGAACCCCGGGGATCCGCGGGGTTGGCGGCCGCATCCTCACGGACGCCGGCGCCGGGAGCGCCCGCGTGTCCCCCGGGCCACGCGGCGGTGTGTTCGCGCGCCCCTTCCTCCCTCGCCCCCGGCGCCAGCCGGGGGAGAGGGCCGGGGAGAGGGGGCGGACGCGCGGTAGTTTCAGCGATCGGGCTCGACGCGCACCCCACCGTAGGCGCGCGGATCGAGGCCGTGCCGGTACGCGACGCTGATCCGGGGCCCCGCCCGCGCGACCTTGGGGATCGAGTGCTCCCACGTCCGCGTGGTCGCGCCGCCGGTGACGAGGAGAATCCCCGCGGCCGAGCCAGAACGCGATGGACGTCCCGCCGCCCTTCGGCCGGATCAGGAACTTCCGTGGCTCGCCGAGCGAGAGGAGCGCGATGACGGGGTCGGGGATGACCTTGTCAATCCGGTCGACGTGCCAGGCGACGGAGTCACGGCCGTCCCGGTAGAGGTTGAAGCCCACGGAGTCGAAGAGGACGCAGTAGCGGGCGGAGAGCGCGAGGCGGGCTGATTCGAGGACCGCCGGCTCGAGCGCGTCGCCGGAGCCGAGGCTCCACGGAGACGTGAGCCGCGGCTCGCGGACGCGGCGGTCGTACATCCGGCGCGTCCGCTCCGCCCATGGCCGCGTCCGCACCACCTCCGCGAAGAGTACGTCCGAGCCGCGCATCCAGCCCGGCGCGTGGTCGATCCAGCTCGAGGCGTCGAGGTGGATCCGCTCCGTGGTCGCGAAGGCACGGTCGAACCCGACCGGCGCGCCGTCGAAGAGCGAGGGCTGGAAGGCGAGGTCCGGCTCCACCCCGGAGCGATAACGGGCCCGTTCGCGCGCCGCCGCGCGCTGCCGGCGCGCCCGGCCGGTCCACGGTCCGCCAGGGCGCCGAGCTACGCGCGCGGCAGCCGCGCCACCAGCGACTCCGTGGCCTCCCAGAGGCGGGCGGCGAGGGCGGGGTCCTCGGCGTCGGGGCGCGGGGACGCGACGTTGCAGTCGGCGAGGTAGGCGCCGGAGACGGCGGCGGCGCCGGGGTGGACGGCCGCCCAGGTCTGGGTCGCCGCGCCCTGCGGGACGGTCTTGAGGACGAGCGGCGCCGCGAGCCCGAGGACGACCTGGGCGACCCGCGGCATGTGGCGGCCGAGGTTGGTCTGGATGACGCCGGGGTGGACGGCGTTCGCGGTCTGCCGGGTCCCGGCGAGGCGCCGCGCCAGCTCCTTCGCGAAGAGGAGGTTCGCGAGCTTCGACTGGCCGTAGTGGGTCCAGGGCGAGTAGCTCGACTCCGCGCCGAGGTCGTCGAAGCGGATCCCCTCGCGCGGCGCGCGCCGGTGCGCGTCGCTGCTCAGCATCACGACCCGGCCGGCCTCGGCGAGCCGGTCGAGCAGGCCCGTCACGAGGATGAAGTGGCCGACGTGGTTCGTGAAGAGCTGCAGCTCGATCCCGAAGGCGACCTCGCGCCGAGGCAGCGCCATGATCCCGGCGTTGCACACGATCCCGTCGAGCCGCTGGCCGAGCCGCCGCACCTCGGCGACGCAGGCTCGGACGCTCGCGGGGTCCGACAGCTCGCAGGCGAGCGGGATCGCCCGGCCCGCGCCTGCGACGTCGCAGGCGGCCCGCGCCTTCTCCGCGGTGCGGGCGGTGCCGAGCACCGTCGCCCCCCGGCGCGCCAGGACCCGGAGCGTCTCGAGCCCGAGCCCCGAGGTGCAGCCGGTGACGAGGACGGTCCGGCCCTGGAGCGGGAGCCCTTCCGTCACCTCGTCGGCGGTGGAGCCGTAGCCGAACCCGCTCGGACCGCGTCCCTTCAGCATGGCGTAGAGCGACATCGCGCCTCCCCGCGCCGAGGATACCCGGCCGCGGCAACGGCGCGCGGCGCGGACGGGGCGTCCTCGGGGCGGACGCTGGCGGCCCAGGGCCGGCGCGGGCGGCGCCGCAACCTCCCGCGATCCGGCCGGACGCCGGCCGCCCGGGCCGGCACGGCCGTCGCAGCCGGCCTCCCCCGTCCACCCGACCGAGGAGGTCCACGTGTCCGTAGGCTCCGTCTCCCCGTCTTCCGTCCCGCTCCTGCCGTCGCCCGACCCGCTCCCCCCCGGCTCGCTCCACCCGGCGGAGCGCCGCGCCGGCGCGGCTCCCCCGGACGCCGCCGGCGTGACCGCGGTCGTCGCCGTCCCGCCGGCGCCGTCCGGCGACCCGCTCTCGCTCGCGGGGCTCGTCGCCTGCGTCGAGGACGCGCGCGCCGCCGCCCTCGTGCGCGCCGACGGACCGCCGGACCCGACCGCCTTCGGGCCGCTGCGGGCCCGGCTCGAGGCCGCGGCGGCGAAGCTCCCGCCGGAGTACCGCGACGCGGTCGCCGTCCCGCTCCTCGCCCGGCTCGACGAGCTCGGCCCGCGCGGCTTCGCCCGGCTCCTCGCCGAGGATCCGGATCGCTCCGGCGACGCCCGCCTCCTCCTCGACCTCGCGCAGACGGTGCTGCAGCACGGTGAGGGCTATCAGGCGCGGGCCACCGGCGCCTTCCAGGAGGTGGTGAGCGACCTGTACGACGGCTTCCTCTCCGCCGAGGATCGCCGGGGCGTGAAGCCCCCGGAGGGCGAGGTGCTCGCGCCGCTCGTGCGCTGGGGGAGCGCCGACGGCCCCTACACCTGGCCCGCCGACGCCACGGCGACGGTCGGTGTCGAGGTCGCGGTGGTGAGCCTGCCGGCGGCGAACGCCTCCCGCGGGGTCCTCGCCTGGGCGGCCCTCGCCCACGAGACCGCCGGTCACGATCTC
The DNA here is from genome assembly GCA_963739565.1 of uncultured delta proteobacterium. Lineage (GTDB taxonomy): Bacteria > Myxococcota > Myxococcia > Myxococcales > Anaeromyxobacteraceae > Anaeromyxobacter. Next base: position 356,370 of record CAVUBF010000008.1, read on the forward strand.
CTCGGGGCGGACGCGGGCCTCCGGGACCAGCTCGCCGATGCGGTCCGTGGCCAGCTCCTCGACGCGAAGATGGCGCCGGCGATCGCGGACTACTGGGCGGACCGGATCGACGAGACGGCCTCCGACGTGCTCGGCGTCCTCAACATGGGGCCGGCCGCGGCGGTCGGGACCATCGGCTACTTCCGGGGGCTCAACGGCGCCTGGGGCGGGACGCCGTCCCTGCGGAACGTCGGATCCCCCGAGGACCCGCACCCCGCCGACATCGCACGCGCCTACCTCGCCGCGGAGACGGTCCGGCTCCTCTCCTTCGAAGGGGCGGCACGGTGGGCGGACCGCCTCGTCGCGGAGGCCGACCGGGACCTCGGGAAGATCCGGCTCGGCGACGTGGCCGTCACCGCGGCCGTCGCGAAGGCCTCCGCCGCCGTGGTGGCCCGGGCCATCGCGAAGACGCGGGTCCCGGCGCTCGAGTCGCACGCGCTCCTCGAGATCCAGGACTGGCGGGACCGGGACGAGGCCGTCGTGGCGGCGCTGCGGAAGGGGCTCCGGGCGGGCGGCGACGCTCCGGCCGGACCGTACGCCGCCGGCACGTACGCGGCCCACGCGGTGGCCGCGGGGATCTACGAGGCGGTGGCCGGGGCGGAGCCTCCGGCCCGGGCCCTGGGAGGCATGATCGCCGCCCTCGATGCCATGCACGACCGGAACCCGGCCTGGGGCGCGGTGGCGGGCGCGGCGGCGTGAGACCTCAGCCGAGCAGCGTCTCGTTCCAATCCCTGATTCTCGAACGACGCGACGACCCCGTTCTTCACGAACGGGTCGTCGTCCACGAACGCCTCTGCCGCCTCGCGCGTGCGGAACACCGCCATCGAGCCCCGCCGGGACGTTTCCCTCGCGCGGCGCCGCCCCGCCCGCCCCGTCGATGCCCCGAACCCCGCCTCCTCGTCGAAAACCGCCTCCCCGGTCCCGCAGGACCGCCCCGCGGGAACGGGTGGTCCATCCGACCACCCGGGATCGCGCCCCAGCGGTCGCATCAGGCGGGTCCTCTGTGAGCCCTAGAACGCCCGGCTCTGCCCGCCGTCGACCACCCAGCACGCGCCGCTGACCCAGCTCGCGCGCGGCGAAAGCAGGAACGCGACGACGCTCGCGACCTCCTCGGGCGTGCCGAACCGGCCGCCCGGGATCTCCCGCAGCACGCGACCCGTCGCCTCCGGCTCGTCCCGCAGCCGGCGCTCCCAGCTGCCGCCGGGGAAGGCGATCGAGCCCGGGGCGACGGTGTTCACCCGGATCCCCTCGGGCATGAGCTCGCGCGCGAGCGCCTTCGAGAGCGCGAGCTCCGCCGCCTTCGCGACGTTGTACGACGGCCCGCCCCCGGCCTCCCGTCCCCAGATCGACGCGATCATCACGACGGCGCCGCCGCCCCGCCGGCGGAGCTCCGGGAGCGCCCGCATCGTCACCCGGAGCGCGGGCCAGAGGTTCCGGTCCATGACGGTGCGGAAGTCGGTCTCGGAGGCGTCCGCGAGCGTCCGCGCCCCCGAGCCCCCGGCGTTGTTCACGAGCAGGTCCACGCCGCCGAGGCTCCCGGCCGCTGACGCGACGAGGGCCTCGACGCCCTCCGGGGTGCCGAGATCGCAGGGGACCGCGAGGTGTGGGCCCGGGCCGGCCGCCTCCAGGTCGCGCAGCGCCGCGTCGAGATCCGGCCGGCCGCGCGCCGCGATGGCCACGCGCGCCCCCTCGCGGGCGAGGGCGAGGGCGATGGCGCGCCCGATCCCGCGACTTCCCCCGGTGACGACGGCGACCTTCCCCGCGAGCTCGAGGTCCATGGCGGGACCCTACCGCAGGAGGCCGGCGGCGCGCCGCCGTTCCGCGCCGGGCGCCGGGTCACCCTCAGACGACGGTCGCGGCGGTCCCGCCGTCCATCGAGAGCACGGCGCCGGTGACGTAGCTCGCGCGGTCGGAGGCGAGGAACAGGACGACCTGCGCGATCTCCTCCGGTGTCGCGAAGCGCCGGAGCGGCACCTGCTGCTCCCGCGACGCGCGCGCCTGCTCCTCGGAGATCCCCGCCCGCTCCGCCTCGGCGCGGAACGCCGCCTGGGCGCGGTCGGTGAGGGTGGTGCCCGGGTTCACCGCGTTCACGCGGACGCCGGCCGGCCCCCAGGCGCTCGCGAGGCCGGCGGTGGCGAGCATGAGGGCGGCGTTGGCCGAGCCGCCGGGGAGGTGGGTCGGGTTCGCGCTCTTCCCTCCCTGCCCGACCACGTTCACGACGGCGCCGCGGCGCCGCGCCGCCATCCCCGGGACCACCGCCTGGACCGCGTGGATGGTCGCGAAGAACTTCGAGTCCATGCCGGCGTGCCAGGCCGCCTCGTCGAGCTGGTCGGGCGCGGTCCGCTTCGCGGCGCCGGCGCAGCAGACGAGGACGTCGATGGGCCCGAGCCTCGCCTCGACCTCGGCGACGAGTGGGGCGGCGGCGTCGCGCCGGGACAGGTCGGCGGGGAGGGCGAGGACGTCGTGGCCGCGCGCCGCGAGGGCGCCCCGGGCGGCGGCGAGGTGGGCCTCGGCGCGGGAGCAGATGGCGACCCGGACGCCCTCCGCCGCGAACGCGTCGGCGCACGCGAGGCCGATCCCCTTGCTCCCACCCGTGACGAGGACGACGCGGCCGGCGAGGTTCAGGTCCATCCGGGCATGTTAGCGGGGCGGCCGACCCCGCGCCGCCTACCGGCGGATGCTCTTGAGGCCGGGGATGGACGACGTGATCGGGATGGTGTTGATGCTGCGCGCGCCGAGCTTCGCGAGGTCGTAGCGCACCATCGCGAGCGGCTGTCTCGGCGTCGTCGGCGTCCACCTGGATGTTGTACTCGGTGTACTCCTTGCCGCTGCTGGTCGTCGGCTCGTCGCCGAAGAGGCTGTTCTCGCGAGAGGTACGAGTCGACCTCGCTCGGAGCGGCGTTCGGCACGTTGAAGAGCAGCATCACCTTGTCTCGGCGTTCATCGCGCCGTGGAGGTTCAGGAGGAACATCTCGAGCAGCTCGCGCTTCGCGGGGTCCTTCTGGACCGAGGCGTGGGTGTAGATGCTCGTCTGCGACCGCATCACCGTCTCGACGATGGTGAGGCCGTAGCTCTTGATGGCGCCGCCGGTCTGAGAGATCTCCAGGCCGATGTCGACCGCGCCGTGCTTCACCTTCGCCTCGGTCTTGCCCCACGACTCGTAGACCAGGATCCCCTCTCGGATCTTCGGCGGGGTCTTGTACTTCTGGACGGAGTGGGCGCGGAACCTGCTCGGCGAGCCCGACCGCGGCGAGCTTCCGCTGGAGCCAGTCGAGCGCCAGGTAGGGCATCTCCGACGCGACCGCGAGGAGCGGCTTGTGCGCGGCGCCGACGCCGGAGGAACTCCTCGGTGGTCTTGAACGCCGCCGTCGGCGACGATCCCGACCAGCTGCACCTCGCCGCGGTTCAGCGTCATCACGCGCTCGAGCGGACGTCGACGCCGTACTCGAGCTTCATCTCGAGCACGCGCTCCTGGATCCAGTCGTCGCCCGCGATGGCGACGTCGAGCTCGCCGATCTCGAGCTGCGCGCCGAACTCCTGGGGCGCCCGTCCCAGCCGAAGAGGAGGTTGATGCTGGTGAACTTGGTCGGGCCCGCCCTTGTCGTAGCCGGAGGTCCGGAAGCCGGCCGCGGCGAGCAGGTCGATGAGGTTGCCGCCGCGCTGGGCGTTCGCCAGCGATCCGGCGGGCATGCCGATGTTGAGCTGGGTGGGCTGGGCCATGGGGTTCTCCTGGGTCGCGGTTCAGCCGCGGGTCGGGGTCTCGCCGCTCTCGAAGCGTGCCGTCGGCCCGGATGCGGCGGTAGTAGCAGGACGCGTAGGGCAGGCCGTCGGGCTGCTTGGCGTGGCAGGCGCCCTTGCCCTGCGGCGTGACGAGGTAGACGAGCGAGTTCTGCTCGCAGTTGATCCGGATCTCCTCCACCCGGAGCAGGTCGCCCGAGGTGAGGCCCTTCTTCCAGAGCTCGTTCCGGCTGCGGCTCCAGAAGGTGGCGAAGCCGCTCCGGCGCGTCTCCTCGAAGGCCTCGCGGTTCACGAACGCGAGGATGAGGACGTCCTTCGTGCGGGACGTCCTGCGTCACGACGGGGAGCAGGGTCCGGCCGTCCGGCCCGAAGTCGAGCAGGAGCTCCTTCGTGTGTTCCTTGGCCATGTCTTCGCGGTCTCCTGGAGCGAGCAGGGCCCCCTTATAGGCCGGACCGGAGGTCGGAACCAGCCTGCGGCGCGGCCGCGCCGGCCCGGCGCCGTGACCGGGATCACGCGGGCGCACCGAGGCCGCGCGGCCGCCCCCGGACCTGTCGGACATGCGTCTACCCCCGTGCTCCGGTGACGCGTCGTCGTGCGATTTCGCCGCGGCGTCCATCCGGCGAGATTCGGGGGCGACGCAACCGAGTCGCGGGGGGTCGCGCGTGGCAGGAGAGGTCGAGAGGAGGAAGTCGGAGCGGTTGCCGGGGCGCTTCAAGGTCTCGGTGCGCGAGAAGCTCGCGAGCTGGACGACCTCGACCGAGGACGTCGGCGCGCGCGGCTGCCGGGATCGAGCTGAAGCGCCCGCTCACCCCGGGCGTGCTCGTGCAGCTCGCCTTCGACATGGGCGAGGGCGCCGAGCCGCTCGTCGTCCACGGCCAGGTCGCCTGGGTTCGCAGGTCGCCGACGCTCAGCGCCGGGATCGCCTTCCTCTCCGTGCCGCGCGAGGCGCAGCGCCAGCTCACCGACCCCTGCAGCTGGATCGACCGGCTCCTCGCCGCGCGCATCCGCCACCTGACGGACGCGCCGAAGCGTGTCGCCCCGGCCCCGGCCCCCGTCCCGACGCCGGCCCGCGCCGTCCCCCTCAAGACCGTCGCCTGACCCCGGGGCGGCAGGCGCTCCGCCAGCGGCGGCGCGCCGCCGCATCCTCCGGCGCCCGTCAGCCGCGCCGGGCAAAATCGGAGGCGGAGCGGCGGCGGAATCCGATAGAGAGCGGGCATGTCGACCCGCTCCGCCCTCGCCGTCGCCCTCGCGCTCGCCGGGCTCCCCGCCGCCGGTCAGCAGCCTCCCGCCGCAGCGCCGGCGGCTCCCGTCGATTCGCAGTCCGCCGCGACCGGCGCCCGCGCGGCGCCCGCCTCCGGCGAGCCGCAGGCGGCGACCACCGCGGCGCCCGTTTCTGCCGCGCCCCGCCCGATGGTGGCGCTCGAGGGCGGGACCTTCCGGGCGAGCGAGCGCGTCGGTCCACAACTTCGACCCGGCGTGGTACCGGGTCGGCCGGCTTCCTCCTCGACGCGACGGAGGTCACCGTCGCGGAGTATGCCGCCTGCGTGCGCGCCCGCCGCTGCGCTCCCGCCGGCACGACCATCGTGTCGGAGGGCGCGAGCAAGGCGGACGTGAAGAAGTGGTCGGCCGCCTGCAACGCGGAACCAGCCCGGACCGCGCCGACCACCCCGTGAACTGCGTGGACTGGTCCCAGGCGCGCGACTACTGCGCCTGGGCGGGCAAGCGGCTCCCGCTCGAGGAGGAGTGGGAGTGGGCGGCGCGGGGCGCCTCGGCGGGGACCCCGTACCCGTGGGGCGGCGATCCTCCGGAGGACCGCGCGTGCTGGAGCGGGCCGGGGAGCGAGGGCGGGAAGCGGACGGGCACCTGCCCGGTGGGGAGTCACCCGAAGGGCGACTCGCCATCGGGCATCTCGGATCTCGCCGGGAGCGTCTGGGAGTGGACCGCGACCGAGGACGTGCTCCACGCGGACAGCCGTGGCCGCGGAGGGTCGCCCGCGAACATCGTCCGCGGCGGGGGCTGGGCGGAGACGGATCCGAAGAACCTCACCGCCGGCCGGCGCGTGAAGGACCTGCCGTCGTCCCGCCTCGCCAATCTCGGCTTCCGCTGCGCGAAGAGCCGCTGACGTTCGGTCGCAGGGCCGCCGTCACCTGAGGCGTTCTTGCCCCTGTCGGCGCCGACCCGGAGGATGGGTCTTCACGATTGGTGATAACCGCCGCGGTGTGGCGGCCCAACTCTGCGATTCGAGGGCCGGACTGAGGACGACGGCGCGCCGGCGCGCGCGGCTCCGTGTCGCAAGCTCCGTGGCCACCCCGATGCAGTCCCTCCCTGCCGGGGAGGCGCCGAGGTTTCGGCGCGGAGGAAAAAATGAAGAAGCTTCGGATCGGCGTCCGTCTCGCCCTGTCCTACGCGTCGCTCTGCGCGCTCCTCGTCGTGGTCGGCGCGTTCGGCGTCGCCGAGATCGGGGCGCTCGACACGTCCGTGGCGGAGATCGCCGGGGATCGCTGGGACAGGGCCCACCTGGCCATGCAGGGGCTCGGGCTCGCCGGGGAGCAGGCCGCCGCGGTGAACGCGCTCTTCCTTGCGACCGACGGGGCGGAGATCCAGCGGGTCCTCGCGCGCATCGACCAGATCCGCGATCGCGCCGGCGCGGTGGTGAAGGCGCGCGAGGCGACGCTCCGCTCGGACCGGGCGAAGCAGCTCTTCGCGCGGCTCGACGGGCTGCGGTCGTCGTACTGGGCCGCCCTCCAGCGCGGCCGCGACCTCCTCCTCGCGGGGCGCCGCGACGAGGCGCTCGCCATCGCGAAGGGGGAGGTCGTCCCCGGCGCTCGAGGAGCTGCAGGCCCAGTGGCAGGTCATCGCCGGCTACGAGGGCGAGCGGATGGTGAGGGCGAGGGCCGAGGCGGAGGACGACCTACACGCACGCGCGCTCCCTCGTCATCGCGGTGATCGCGCTCGCGCTGGCTGCTCACCGTCGCGGTGGCGGCGTACGTCTCCCGCTCGATCACCGTCCCGGTGCTCGCGTCGGTGTCCGTCGCGGAGCGGATCGCGGCGGGAGACCTGCGGGACTCGGTCGAGGTCACGAGCGAGGACGAGGTGGGCAAGCTGCAGGCCGCCATGCGGCGGATGTCGGAGAAGCTCGCCGAGGTGATCGGCGAGGTCCGGGCCGGCGCGGACGCCCTCACCGGCGCGTCGGCGCAGGTCTCCGCGACCGCCCAGGCGCTCTCGCAGGGGACCGGCGAGCAGGCCGCGAGCGTCGAGGAGACGACCTCCTCGCTCGAGGAGATGAGCGCGTCGATCACCCAGAACGCCCAGAACGCCAGCCAGACGGAGGCGATGGCGAAGGAGGGGGCGAGGAACGCGGACGAGGGCGGGGCGGCGGTGCAGGAGACGGTCGGGCGATGCGCTCGATCGCGGAGAAGATCGCCATCATCGAGGAGATCGCCTACCAGACGAACCTGCTCGCCCTGAACGCGGCCATCGAGGCGGCCCGCGCGGGCGAGCACGGCAAGGGCTTCGCGGTGGTGGCGACGGAGGTCCGCAAGCTCGCGGAGCGCGCGCAGCGGGCGGCCAAGGAGATCGGGGCCGAGGCCGGGACGTCGGTGAAGGTGGCGGAGCGATCCGGGAAGCTGGTGGTCGAGCTCGTCCCGACCATCCGCAGGACCGCGGAGCTGGTGCAGGAGGTCGCCGCGGCGTCGGCCGAGCAGTCCGCCGGGGTCGCGCAGGTGTCGAAGGCGATGGGGACCGTGGACCAGGTGACGCAGCGGAACGCCTCGGCGGCCGAGGAGCTCTCCTCGACGGCGGAGGAGCTGGCCTCCCAGGCCGAGTCGCTCCAACACCTGATGCAGTTCTTCGCGGTCGCGGATGACGTGGCTCCGGGCCGCCACTTCGAGTCACGGTCGGTCCCCGCCGTCGCGCTCCCGTCCGCGGGGACGCAGGTGCGGCCGCCGCCGCCGGGGCTCCCGGATCACGGGGCGCTCCACGCGGCGCTCGCAGGGCACGAAGCGAGGGGCGCGAACGGCGCCACGACGCGACGTGGGAACGGCGTCGGGGCGAGCGGCGGGTTCCAGCGTTTCTAGGGCGCGTCTCGGCCCTCGCACCAGCGCGACCACGGGAGCCGGTCGAGCCGGCCCGGGACGTCGCTCCACTCCACGGCCAGGTGCCGCGCGGGTGTGCCGCCGCCGCCATGCGTCCGAAACTTCGCCCTGGGGTCGGGGCGCGGCACGGCCGCCGCGCGGCCGCTGCGCGGCGGGCCGGGAACGGATACAAGGCCGGCAGGCGAGGAGGAGGACGGGATGGCGGTTTCCAGCCGGAAGCTCGGGGTCGTCGGGCCGACGGTCTCGGCGCTGGGGCTCGGCTGCATGGGCATGAGCCAGCGTACGGCACGGCGAGGAGCGCGACGAGCGCGAGTCGATCGCGACGATCCACCGGGCCCTCGAGCTCGGGGTGACGTTCCTCGACACCGCGGAGGTCTACGGGCCGTTCCGCAACGAGGAGCTGCTCGGGCGCGCCCTCGCAGGGCAAGCGCGACCGGGTCGTCCTCGCGACCAAGTTCGGCTTCCGCATCGAGGGCGGGCGGCAGGTCGCCGGGCTGGACAGCCGGCCCGCCCACGTCCGCGAGGCCGTGGAGGGCTCGCTGCGCCGGCTGCGAACGGACCGCATCGATCTCCTCTACCAGCACCGCGTCGACCCGGCGGTGCCGATCGAGGACGTGGTCGGGGCGATGGCGCGCGCTCGTGTCGCGAGGGGAAGGTGCGCTTCCTCGGGCTCTCCGAGGCAGGCGAGCGACGATCCGGCGCGCCCACGCGGTCCACCCGATCACGGCGCTCCAGAGCGAGTACTCGCTGTGGGAGCGGAACCTCGAGCCGGAGATCATCCCGCTCCTGCGCGAGCCTCGGGATCGGCCTCGTGCCCTTCTCGCCCGCTCGGCCGCGGCTTCCTCACCGGCCAGGTGCGGCGGGCCGAGGAGTACCCGGAGACGGACTTCCGGCGCCGCGACCCGCGCTTCCAGGGCGCGAACTTCGACGCGAACGTGCGCGCCGCGCGACGCGGTCCGCGAGATCGCGGCACGGAAGGGCGCGACCCCCGGCCAGATCGCGCTCGCCTGGCTCCTCCAGCAAGGGCGACGACGTCGTGCCGATCCCCGGGACGAAGCGGCGGCGCTTACCTCGAGGAGAACGTCGCCGCGGCCGGACGTGGTGCTCACGCACGACGACGATGGCGACCCTCGACGCGGCGCTCCCGCCCGGCGCGACCGCCGGCCCGCGCTACGACGAGGAGCGGGGCAGGACGATTGACCGGTGACGCGGGAGGACGCAGGCGCGCCGGGGGCGAGCGACGGCGCGGCGGCGCCGGTGCTCGCCGTGGAGGGCCTGAAGAAGGCCTACGGCGCGACGATGGCGGTGGACGGGGTCTCGTTCCAGGTCGGACCCGGGGAGATCGTCGGGCTCCTCGGCCCGAACGGCGCCGGGAAGACCACCACCATCAACATGGTCCTCGGCGTCCTCGCGCCGACGGCCGGGACGATCCGGATCGACGGCCTCGACCTCGCGCGGCGGCGCTGCGAGGCCCTCCAGCGCACGAACTTCGCGGCGGTGTACGCGCCGCTCCCGGGGAACCTGACCGTCGCCCAGAACCTGCGCGTGTTCGGCCTCCTGTACGGCGTCCGCGACGTCGGCGCGCGCGTCGAGGCGCTGCTCGCCGAGTTCGACCTCGGCGCCGTTCCGCGAACACGAAGACCGGCGTGCTCTCGTCCGGCGAGCAGACCCGCGTCTCGCTCGCGAAGGCGATGCTGAACCGGCCGCGGCTGCTGCTCCTCGACGAGCCGACCGCCTCGCTCGACCCGGCGACCGCGCGCGACGTCCGCGCGCGGATCCGCGCGTCGCCGCGCGCGACGCGCGAGGGCGTCCTCTGGACCTCGCACAACATGCACGAGGTCGAGGAGGTCTGCGACCGCGTGCTGTTCCTCTCGCACGGCCGGATCCTGCTCGAGGGCGATCCGCGCACGCTGCCGGGCGAGCACGGCCGCGCGACGCTCGAGGATCTCTTCATCACCGTCGCGCGCGAGCCGCTCGCCCTGGAGCGCGCGTGATCGCCCTGCGCCCCGCCGCGTCGCCGCCATCGTGCTGCGGCAGGCCTTCCTGCTCCGCGGCAGCCCCGCGCGCGTCCTGCCGCTCTTCGCCTGGGTCGCCATCGACATCGTGCTCTGGGGGTTCATCACCCGGTACCTGAACTCGGTCGTCGGCGGCCGGGTTCGACTTCGTGCCGGTGCTGCTCGGCGCGGTGCTGCTCTGGGACTTCTTCGGCCGGGTGATGCAGGGCGTGACGATGGCCTTCTTCGAGGACGTCTGGTCGCGGAACTTCCTGAACGTCTTCGCGACGCCCCTCACCATCGCCGAGTACGTCAGCGGGCTCGTCCTCTCGAGCGTCGCTCACGAGCGCGATCGGCCTCCTCGTGATGGTGCTCCTCGCCACCGCCGCCTTCGGCCTCTCGTTCCTCGTCTACGGCGCGGTGCTCGTCCCCGCGCTGCTCGTCCTCTTCCTGTTCGGGATCGCGCTCGGGATCCTCGGGTGCGCCATCGTCCTCCGGCTCGGGCCGGCGGCGGAGTGGCTCATCTGGCCGATCCCGGCGGTGCTCTCGCCCTTCGCCGGGGTGTTCTACCCGGTGGCGACGCTGCCCGCCTGGATGCAGACGATCTCGTGGGCCCTCCCGCCGTCGTACGTCTTCGAGGCGCTGCGCGCGCTCCTCTCCGGCGGGACCGTGTCCTGGGCCGCGCTCGGGTGGGCGGCGCTCCTCGCGCTCGGCGACGTCGTGCTCGCGGGCTGGGTCTTCGCCCGGGTCCACCGCCACGCGGTCCGCACCGGGCTCATCGCCCGGTACAGCGCCGAGAGCGTGAGCTGACCCGGCTCACGTCTCCGCGGTGCGGGTCGAGAGCGGCACCTTCGCGCCCGTCTGCCGGCGCAGCCAGCGCCAGCGCCGCCGCGCGCGGCCCGCTCCGCGAGAGTCGCGCCCGGCCCGCCGGCCGGGGGGCGAGCGCCCGGCGTCGCACGCCGCGACGGTCGTCTGCGCCGAGGTCGGCACCGCAGCTGCTCGCCGCGTGGGAGGGCGCCGTCAGTGCCCTTCGCGCCCGTGCGGCTCGAAGCCGCCGCCGTCATGCCCGCCGCCGCCATGCTCGCCGCCGCCTCCCCGGTCCCCGCCCTCGCCGTGCCGTTCGGGCGGCGCGGGCTGTGCGGGCTGCGCGCCCTGGGCGGGAGGGCGCGGTCCGCTGCGCTGCGGCGCCGGCCGGACGCCGCGCCGCGCGACCTCACCCCTCTCCGGCGGGGCGGTGTAGTGCCACCGATGCGGCTCCCGCCAGTAGCCGTGCTGGTACCACGCGAACCTGTGCGGACCGGGCCGCCCGTAGTACGGCGAGGGGCCGTAGCCCCACACCCACGGCGCTGCGATCCAGTTCCAGCCATAGGAGCCCAGGAACACGAACTCGAGCGGCTCGCCCGTCCCGCCCGGCGGGACGTAGCTGTACTGGTCGTCGTAGGGCATCCAGATCCAGCCGTACTGCTGCGTGTAGACCCACTGCCCGTCGGGGAGCCCGGAGCCCGGAGGAGGCGGCGGCGCCCCGGACGGCGGCGGCACGGGCGGCGCCCCGCCCTGCGCCTCGGCGCTCGGCCCGGCGCACGCGACGAACGTGAGGGCGCAGCAGACGGCGGCAAGCCAGCGACGCACGCTCATCCTCGGAAGGTGCGCACCATACCGGGCGGTGGGAGGCCCGGGGGCCGCGAGGGCGGCCGCACGTCGCACGTCACCTCCTGCGCGCGACGGGCGCGAGGTCGAGCTCCGGGTCTCAAATCGCGAGGAGCCCCGCCTTCACGGCGGCGAGGGTCGACGTCCCCATGGCGAGCCAGAGCGCGACCCCGAGCGCGAGGGGCCGCGGGCCGACGGCGCGCAGGGCGTCGCGGGAGAGCCCGACGCCGACGAGGAACAGCGTGACGACCAGGGCGCGCTGCGCGATCTGGGCGACGAGGTGGCCGGCGGGCCGGAGCGCCGGGATCCAGGTGGCGAGCGCCGCGGCGGCGACGAACCCCAGGATGAACCAGGGCGGGTGGCCACCCCGGTGGCCGGCGGCGCCGCCGCGGGCGCGCTCGACCGCGCCGAGCGCGAGGGTGAGCGGGACGATCCAGAGCGCGCGGGCGAGCTTCACGGTGGTCGCGACCTCGAGCGCGGTGGGCCCGTAATGGAGCGCCGCGCCGACGACGCTGCTCGTGTCGTGGATCGCGAGGGCGGCCCACAGGCCGAACGCGGGCTCGGCGAGGCCGGCGGCGTGCCCGATGCCCGGGAAGACGAGGAGCGCCACCGAGTTGAGGACGAACACGGTCCCGAGGGCCACCGACATCTCGCGGTCGTCGGCGCCGAGGACCGGGCCGGCCGCGGCGATGGCGCTCCCGCCGCAGATCGCGGTCCCGACCATGACGAGGAGCCCGGTGCGCCGCTCCACGCGGAGCGCCCGCGCGAGCAAGGTCCCGAGCGCCATGCAGCCGGCGATGGTCGCGACGGTGTAGGCGAACCCGTGGAACCCGGCCCGCCCGACCGCGACGAGGTCCATCGCGCCGCCGAGGCCGACGACGGACGCGGGGAGGAGCCTCCGCGAGAGCGTGCGGGTGCGCGCCGCGAGGGGGTTCCCCAGGGCGAGGGCGATGACGACGCCGGCGGCGAGCGCCGCGGCGGCGGGGACGCCGGGCATCGCGGAGCCGGCGGCGCCCGCGATCACGGCCGCGGCGGCGACGCGCTCGCGGCGGGAGCGGGGAGGCACGCCGCAGTGTACCGCGCGCCGGACGGGGCCGCGGGCGGCCCTGCGGCGTTCACCCTCGGCGGAGAAGGAGCGTGCAGAACGCGCCGGGGAACCGCGACGCGAGGACGGCGCACCCGGCGGCGAGGTACGCGGCCTCGAGCTCGCCGGCCCAGCCCCGCAGGAGGCCCGAGAGCACGAGGCGCCCGCCCGGCCGGGCGAGGGGCGCGATGCTCGCGGCCTCGTCGAGGAGCAGCTCGCCGCCGACGTTGGCGACCACGAGATCGAAGGGGCCGCCGCGGACGTCGGCCGGACCGCCCTGGAGGTGCTCGACGCGCCCGTCCACGGCGTTGAGGATCGCGTTCCGCCGGGCGCTCGCGACCGCGTCGGGGTTCACGTCGACGCAGAGCGCCCGCGCCGCGCCGAGGCGCACCGCGGCGAGGGCGAGGATCCCGGAGCCGCTGCCGACGTCCACGACGCGCTGCCCGTCGAGGGGCGCGAGCGAGGCGAGGAGCTCGAGGCAGCTCGCCGTCGTCGGGTGGGTCCCGCCGCCGAAGGCGCTCGCGCCGACGACGAGGTCCATCGGGCCGGACGCGCCGGCGCCGGCGGAGGGAGGGAGGATGCGGAACGGATGGGGAGCGAGCACGGGCGCGCGAGCTTACCGCGGGGGCGCGTGAGTAGCTTCCGGGTGAGAGGCCGGCACGGCGCCGGCCCGCCGGGAGGACGCATGAGGAGGTTCGTCGCGGTGGCGCTCGTCGCAGCCGGCTGCGCCCACGCCGGGATCCGGAAGGTCTCCGACTGCGAGCAGGTGCAGGGCGAGCAGCGGATCGAGTGCGGGGTGTGCGTCGCGCCCAACGAGGCGCAGGGCTGGCTCGGGACGCACGAGTACCGCCCCGAAGCGAAGCCCGGGGACCGCTGCAAGCCGGTGAAGTGAGCGTCCCCGACCGCGCGCCCGCCCGTCCGCGGCCCGGGCGCTCCCCGCGGCCCCGCCGTTGGCACCAGGCGGCGCCGTCCCCACCGTCACGGGGGTGAGAGCGCTCACGTACGAAGGGCCTTACCGCGTCGCGATCCGGAACCATCCCGAGCCGCGCCTCGAGCACCCGCAGGACGCCATCGTGAGGGTCCGGACCGCCGCGATCTGCGGCTCGGACCTCCACCTGCTCCACGGCCTCGTCCCCGACACCCGCGTCGGCTCGGTGCTGGGCCACGAGTTCACGGGGACGATCGAGGAGGTCGGCCCGGAGGTGGAGGGGGTCGCGAGGGGCGACCGGGTCATGCTGCCGTTCCAGAATCTTCTGCGGCGGCTGCTACTACTGCCAGCGCGGCCTCACCTCGTGCTGCGAGAGCACGAACCCGTCGAGCGACGCGGGCACCGGCATCTACGGCTACTCGCACACGATGGGCGGGTACGACGGCGGGCAGGCCGAGTACGTCCGGGTCCCCTTCGTCGGCGTCGACGCCGAGAAGATCCCGGAGGGCGTCGAGGACCTCGACGCGCTGCCCATCACCGACGCCTTCACCACCGGGTACCAGGCCGCGGAGATGTGCGACCTCGACGGCGGCGAGACCGTCCTCGTCCTCGGCTGCGGCCCGGTCGGCCTCTTCGCGATGTGGTCGGCCTGGGCGATGGGCGCGGGGCGGGTGATCGCGGTGGACCACCTCGAGTACCGCCTCGAGTTCGCGCGGCGCTGGCTCGGCGTCGAGACCCTGAACTTCAGGGACGTCGACCTCGTCACGATCGTGAAGGGGATGACCGAGGGGCGCGGCGCCGACGCGAGCATCGACGCGGTCGGCGTGGAGGCGGCGGGATCGGCGTTCCACCGCGCCCTCGGCATCTACGCCAAGGTCGAGGCCGGGTCGCCCATGGCGCTCGACACCGCCATCCACGCGACGAAGAAGGCGGGGACGATCTCCGTCATCGGCGTCTACGGCCCGCCCATGACCGGCGTCGACATCGGCACCTTCATGAACAAGGCGCAGACGATGCGGACGGGGCAGGCGAGCGTGAAGCGCTACATGCCGCGCCTGCTCGAGCACGTGCAGGCGGGCCGGATCCGTCCGAGCCAGGTCTTCACCCACCGCGTGCCGCTCGAGGACGCGCCCCGCGCGTACCACACCTTCGCCCGCAAGCAGGACGGCTGCATCAAGGTCGCGCTGCTGCCGGGCGGGACCCTCCACTAGGACGGAGCCCCCATGGACGAGCCCGTCGTGACGACGCCCGAGGCCGCGCAGCGGCACGAGGCCTACCAGTCGCTCCAGCCGGTGACGCGCCCGCCGTGGTGGGGCGTGGACCGGGACCGGGCCCGGCGGCCCGGCGTGCCCATGATGCGGGCGCCGCAGCCCTGGCCCCACACCCGGTTCCCGCCGGCGCGCCAGCAGGGCGAGCCCTCCGCGCCCATGCACGGCCGCCCGAACAAGACGATGCCGCCGGTCTTCGGGACGGCGGTGCCCCTCCACGGCCTCTCCGGCGCGGTGCGGCGCCTCGCCTACCGCTACCCGGACCACGCGCCGGCGCACTGGGTCCTCAAGATGCTCGGAGACCGGGTGGACTCCTGGTCGCTGCGCGTCCGCCGCGCGCTGCCGGTGCTCGTGCCCGCCGCCGTGGTGGTGCTGCTCCTGCGACGCGCCAGGTCCTGACCGCCGCGCCCCGCCCGGACGGTTGCGAGTCGCAGCGCCCGACGCCATGACTCGGCCGCCGCGGCGGTCGCGGCCCAAGACGTGAGGAGGTCGCCGTGAAGGTCGTCGTCATCGGGGCCACGGGCACCATCGGCAAGGCGGTCGCCGACGCCCTCGCGCTGCGCCACGAGGTGGTCCGAGCGTCGCGGGGTGGTCCGGTCGAGGCGGACCTCGAGGACCGGGTCTCCCTCGACCGGCTCTTCGAGAGCGTGAAGGACGTCGACGCGGTGGTCTGCTGCGCCGGCAGCGCGGCGTTCAAGCCGCTCGCGCAGCTCGCCGACGCCGACTTCCAGCTCGGCCTGAGGTCGAAGCTGATGGGGCAGGTGAACCTGGTCCGCGCCGCGATGGGCCGGCTCCGGGACGGCGGCTCCATCACGCTCACCTCCGGCGTGCTCGCCCGGGAGCCGATGCCGGGCGGCGCCGCCATCTCCCTCGTGAACGCGGCGCTCGAGGGGTTCGTCACGGGCGCCTCCATCGAGCTGCCGCGCGGACTGCGGCTGAACGTCGTCTCGCCCCCGTGGATCTCGGAGACCCTCGTCGCGCTGAAGATGGACCCGAAGGGCGGCATCTCCGCCGCTGCCTGCGCGAAGGCCTACGTCGTCGCGGTCGAGGGGAAGGACCAGGGCAAGACCCTCGACGCGCGGACCTACGCCAGGTGAGCGGACGCCGGCGACGGCGGGCCCCGCCGTCGCGCGGCACCACGTCAACGTCTCTGGGTCAGCGGTGGCCGCCGCGCGGCGAGAATCCGCCGTGCCCGCCGCCGTGCCCGCCGCCGCCCATCGGTGCGCCGCCCGCGACGCCGCCGGCCCGGTACGGCGCGGCCCCCGGCACGCCCGGGCGAAAGGCGCCGTGCGGCTGGTACGCCGGGAACGGCCTGCGTGGCGAATAGTACGGATACCCGTAGGCCGGCCCGTACCGGTACGGCACGCCCCAGCCCCAGCCGTACCAGCCGAAGCCCCAGGGGCCCGCGACGCCGAACCACGGCGACGGTCCATAGCCCCAGACCCACGGCGCCGCGACCCACGTCCACCCGAGCCCCGCGCCGTAGACGTACTGATACGGCTCGCCGCCCGAGTACTCCGGGACGGAGGTGTAGGCGTCG
Source organism: uncultured delta proteobacterium (assembly GCA_963739565.1). Lineage (GTDB taxonomy): Bacteria > Myxococcota > Myxococcia > Myxococcales > Anaeromyxobacteraceae > Anaeromyxobacter. The sequence continues at coordinate 372,703 of CAVUBF010000008.1, forward strand.
CCGTAGGGCATCCAGACCCAGCCGTACTGCTGCGTGTAGACCCACTGGCCGGGCGGAGTCTGCGCCGGCACGGGCTGGGCGTTCGCGGACGTCCCCGCGGGCGGGCTCGACGGCGGGGGTGGGGTCGCGGGGGCCGCCGGCGCCGGCACCGGCGCCGGCGCGTCGGCGGACCCCGCCGGTTCGTTCACCCACCCCGTCGCCGCCGTCGCGGCCTGCGCCGGGTCGGGGCGCGGCCAGGACTCCTCGGCCGCGCGCGAGGTGAAGGGCGCCGCGAGCGCGGCGCACACGATGAGGATCCTCGGGGAGCGCATGATGGGCCTCCATCACCCATCTCCATTCTAACGCCACCGGGGGGTGCAGGCGCTGTCGCACGGGCAACCGGCTGGACGCCCGTCCGGAGCGCGGTCAAATTCGACATAACCACTCCATTTTCGGACGGATCCGCTCCTTGACGTCCCCTCGGGGTACGCGGCATGGTGCATCCCCGCGCGGGCGGCACCCCGTGCAACCTCGCGTCCCCGCAAACGACGCCGCTGCACATCCACGAAGAAGGGAAAGGCTCAATGCGACTGTTCTCGGATTCGATCGGAAGAAAGGTGGTCATGGCGATCACAGGGCTCCTGATGGTCCTGTTCGTCATCGGCCACATGCTGGGCAACCTCACGATCTTCGCCGGTCCGAACGGCATCAACAGCTACGCGTTCCACCTGCACGAGCTCGCGCCGGTGGTGTGGGGCACGCGGGTGGTGATGGGCGTCGCGGTCCTGCTGCACCTCTTCCTGTCGATCCAGATCACCCTCGAGAACTCGGCGGCGAAGCCGGACCGCTACGCGGTGCAGAGCTCGCTCCGCGCGACCTTCGCGAGCAAGAACATGATCTGGACGGGCGCGATCATCGGCGCGTTCATCCTCTACCACCTGCTCCACTTCACCTTCCGCGTCACGCCGAACCTGGTCCTCCTGACCGACTACCAGAACCGGTTCGACGTCTACACGATGGTGGTGAAGGCCCTGGGCGGCGTCGCGACCGGCATCGTCTACATCGTCGCGATGCTCTCGCTCTTCTTCCACCTGTCCCACGGGATCCAGAGCACCGCTCAGACCCTCGGGCTCTCGAACGGGTTCCTGCTGCCGCGCTGGGGCGCGGTGGGGAAGGTCCTCTCGGTGATCTTCCTCGTCGGCTTCGCCTCGATTCCCGCCGTCATTCTCTTCGGCGTCCTCAGCTAAGGGGTAACGAACGTGATCCTCGACGGAAAGGCACCTACCGGCCGCATCCAGGACTCCTGGGACAAGGCCCGCTTCGACCTGAAGCTCGTCAACCCCGCCAACAAGCGGAAGTACAAGATCCTCGTGGTCGGGACGGGCCTCGCCGGCGCGTCCGCCGCCGCGAGCTTCGGCGAGCTCGGGTACAACGTGGAGGCGTTCTGCTACCAGGACAGCCCCCGCCGCGCCCACTCCATCGCCGCGCAGGGCGGCATCAACGCCGCCAAGGCGTACCCGAACGACGGCGACAGCATCTACCGGCTGTTCTACGACACCATCAAGGGCGGCGACTTCCGCGCCCGCGAGGCCGACGTGTGGCGCCTCGCGCAGGTGTCGAACAACATCATCGACCAGTGCGTCGCGCAGGGCGTGCCGTTCGCCCGGGACTACGCCGGCTACCTCGACAACCGCTCCTTCGGCGGCGCGCAGGTGTCGCGCACGTTCTTCGCCCGCGGCCAGACCGGCCAGCAGCTGCTCCTCGGCGCCTACTCGGCGCTGTCGCGGCAGATCAAGGCCGGCACGGTCAAGATGTTCGCGCGCACCGAGATGCTCGACCTCGTCGTCGTCGACGGCGAGGCGAAGGGCATCACGGTCCGCGACCTCGTCACCGGCGAGATCCGCACGCACGTCGGCGACGCGGTGGTGCTCTGCACCGGCGGCTACGTGAACGTCTTCTACCTGTCGACCAACGCGATGGGCTGCAGCGTTACCGCGATCTGGAAGGCGCACAAGAAGGGCGCCTACCTCGCGAACCCCTGCTACACGCAGATCCACCCGACCTGCATCCCGCAGGCGGGCGACTACCAGTCGAAGCTGACGCTGATGTCGGAGTCGCTCCGCAACGACGGGCGCGTCTGGGTCCCGAAGAAGAAGGAGGACTGCAACAAGCCGCCGAACGAGATCCCCGAGGAGGATCGCGACTACTACCTCGAGCGGAAGTACCCGTCGTTCGGCAACCTCGCCCCGCGTGACATCGCGTCCCGCGCCGCGAAGGAGCAGTGCGACGACCAGCGCGGCGTCGGTCCCGGCGGGCGCGGCGTCTACCTCGACTTCTCGGCCTCCATCAAGCGGCTCGGCGAGGACAAGATCCGCGAGCGGTACGGCAACCTGTTCGAGATGTACGAGCGGATCACCGCGGAGAACGGCTACAAGCGGCCGATGCGGATCTACCCGGCCCCGCACTACGCGATGGGCGGCCTCTGGGTGGACTACAACCTCATGAGCAACATCCCCGGCCTGTTCGTGCGCGGGCGAGGCGAACTTCTCGGTCCACGGCGCGAACCGCCTGGGCGCGAGCGCGCTCATGCAGGGGCTCGCCGACGGCTACTTCGTCATCCCGTACACGATCGGCGGCTACCTCGTCACGACGAAGCCCGGCAAGGTGACGAACGATCACCCCGAGTGCCAGAAGTCGGTCGCCGAGGTGAAGGCGACGAACGACAAGTTCCTGAAGACGAACGGCACCCGCACCGTCACCGAGTTCATCCGCGAGCTCGGCACGACGATGTGGGACAACGTCGGGATGGCGCGGACCAAGGAGTCGCTCACCAGAGGCGGTCCAGAAGATCCCGGCCATCCGCGAGGAGTTCCACAAGAACGTGAAGGTCTCGGGGAGCGGCCCCGAGTTCAACCAGCAGCTCGAGAACGCCGGCCGCACCGCCGACTTCCTCGAGTTCGCGGAGCTGCTCTCCCGCGACGCGCTCCACCGCGAGGAGTCCTGCGGCGGGCACTTCCGGGTCGAGCACCAGTACCCCGACGGCGAGGCGAAGCGCGACGACGCGAACTTCTGCTACGCCGCGGCCTGGGAGTTCAAGGGCGTCGGCAAGGAGCCCGAGCTGCACAAGGAGCCGCTGAAGTTCGAGAACGTCCACCTCGCGGTCCGGAGCTACAAGTAATGAGCGCTCACGCTTCCGATCACAAGACGATGACCCTGAAGCTGATCGTCTGGCGGCAGGACGGTCCGGACAAGCCGGGTCGCTTCGAGCACTACGAGGCGAAGAACATCACCCCCCACCACTCGTTCCTCGAGATGCTCGACTGCGTCAACGAGGACCTCATCAAGGCGGGGAAGGACCCCATCGCCTTCGACCACGACTGCCGCGAGGGCATCTGCGGCATGTGCTCGGCGGTCGTGAACGGCGTCCCGCACGGCGGGCAGAAGCGCACCACGCTCTGCCAGCTCCACATGCGGACGTTCAGCGACGGCGACGTGATCTACCTCGAGCCCTGGCGGGCGCGGGCGTTCCCGATCATCAAGGACCTCGTCGTGAGCCGCGGCGCGCTGGACAAGCTCATCCAGGCGGCCGGCCACGTCGCCGTCCACACGGGCGGCGTGCCGGACGGCAACGCGATCCTGGTGGGCAAGCGCGAGGCCGACTACGCCATGGACGCGGCCGAGTGCATTGGCTGCGGCGCGTGCGTGGCGGCCTGCCCGAACGGCGCGGCGATGCTCTTCGCCGGCGCCAAGGTGTCTCAGCTCGCCGAGCTGCCGCAGGGCCAGGTCGAGGCGGCCGATCGCGTCGCCGAGATGGTGAAGGCGATGGCCGAGAACGGGTTCGGCAACTGCTCGAACCACTACGAGTGCCAGGCGGCCTGCCCGAAGGGCATCGACGTGAAGTTCATCGCCCGACTGAACCGGGAGTTCGTGAAGGCCCTGGTCCTCGACAAGGTCGGCGCGCTGCCGAAGTCGGCGGCGGGCGCCGGCGCGTAGCCAGCGTCGAAGCGTGACGGGACGGGGCAGGGGCGGCGACGCCTCTGCCCCGTCGACTTCGTACCGGGGGAGTGCTCGGTTCCCGCCGGCTTCGCGACGGGAACGGGCGCTCCATGACGTCGGGGGCGCGTGGCGCCCCCGAACCCGGGCTGCTCGCTCCGGGGCAGCGTCATCCGGCTGCCCCTGCGCTCGCGAAATGGAGTCACGTGAACTGAGTCACGCGAACTGGAGTCACTGGTGAGCCTCGATCCGGAGCTGACGGAGCGTCTGAAGCGGGTCCTCGCGGCGGTGGAGCCGCTCTTGCCGCGCCCGCTCCAGAAGGTCGACTGGGCGACCTGCCACGCCGCGAACTGGCGGCGGTCCACCTTCGCCGGGACGATGGAGCCCGTCCCGAGCGTCGAGACGATCCACCTCGAGGACCTCCTCGGCATCGAGCCGCAGAAGCGGATGGTCGAGGAGAACACCCGGCAGTTCATCGCCGGGCTCCCCGCCAACAACGCGCTGCTCTGGGGGGTGCGCGGCACCGGCAAGTCCTCCCTCGTCCGCGCGCTGCTCCACGCCTACGCCGGCCGGGGCCTGCGCATCGTCCAGGTGGACAAGGACGACCTCGTCAGCCTCCCGGCCATCGTCGACGAGGTGAAGGGGCAGCCGTACCGGTTCATCGTCTTCTCCGACGACCTCTCCTTCGAGAGCGGCGACGCGAGCTACAAGGTGCTGAAGAGCGCCCTCGACGGCTCGGTCTACGGCGTCCCGGACAACGTGCTCATCTACGTCACCTCCAACCGGCGCCACCTCGTCTCCGAGTACGAGAGCGACAACCGCGGCGCGATGCTCGTCGAGGGCGAGGTCCACCACGGCGAGGCGGTCGAGGAGAAGATCTCGCTCTCGGGGCGCTTCGGCCTGTGGGTCGGGTTCCATCCCTTCAGCCAGGACCTCTACGTCGACGTGGTGCGGCGCTGGGTGGAGAAGCTCGCGGCGAAGCTCGGGACGAGCGTCCCGTGGACGAAGGAGGCCGAGGCGGCGGCGATCCTCTGGTCGCAGAAGAAGGGCGATCGCAGCGGCCGCATCGCCTACCAGTTCGCCTGCGACTTCGTCGGGCGGAGCGTCCTCGAGCGGCGCGGCGCGTGATCGACCGCCGAATCGGCGGGCGCGCGGGCGCGGCATATCGCCACCCGCCGCACGCGTCGGCGCTCGCCCGGCGCGCCGCCTTCCGTCGCCGGCGCGAGCCGCCCGCGCGAGCGTGCGCGCGCAAGGCTCCGTCGCGCCGGCTAAACGGTCGTTCTCAGACCGCACCGGTCCGCGATCCGAGGACCGCACCGGTCCGCGATGTCGACGCCCGCCCCCTCGCCCGGATCCACTCGGGGCGTGACTGGCATCAAGAAATGTTCCGGGCAGAATATGTAGTTTCCGCCGGTTACCGAGGTCCGACCGGAGCACACCCGCACGCCGCCTCCAGGCCCGTGCATGCGCCCGGTGTCGCTGCCGGAGGGCCCTTCGATCCGGACGATCGGCGCCGGAAACGAAGAGTGAAGGTTCGCAGCTGGTGAAGTCTCGCTCATCTCAAGGAAGAGGACATGACGACGAAGAACTCCACGATCATCTGGACGGACATCGACGAAGCCCCCGCGCTGGCCACGTACTCGCTCCTCCCGATCGTCCAGGCCTTCACGAAGGGCACCGGCGTCTCCGTCGAGACCCGTGACATCTCCCTCTCCGGGAGAATCATCGCGAACTTCCCCGAGAACCTCACCCCGGCGCAGAAGATCCCCGACTTCCTCGGCCAGCTCGGCGAGCTCTGCAAGAAGCCGGAAGCGAACATCATCAAGCTCCCGAACATCTCCGCCTCGATCCCGCAGCTCAAGGAGGCGATCAAGGAGCTGCAGGGGAAGGGCTACAAGGTCCCGGACTACCCCGAGGCCCCGAAGGACGACGCCGAGAAGGCGATCGCGGCGCGCTACGCGAAGGTGCTCGGCAGCGCCGTGAACCCGGTGCTCCGCGAGGGCAACTCCGACCGCCGCTCGCCGCCCGCGGTGAAGGCGTTCTCGAAGAAGAACCCGCACAAGCTCGGCGCGTGGAGCCCGGAGTCGAAGGCGCACGTCGCCCACATGACCGCCGGTGACTTCTACGGCCACGAGACGGCGCTCACGGTGAAGAAGGCGACCGAGTACCGGATCGAGTTCGTCGGCGCCGACGGGAAGGCCACCGTCCTCAAGAAGAACGCGCCGCTGCTCGAGGGCGAGGTCATCGACTCGACGCACATGAGCATCCGCGCGCTCCGCAAGTTCATCGAGGAGCAGATCGAGGACGCGAAGAAGAGCGGCGTGCTCTTCTCGGTGCACCTCAAGGCCACCATGATGAAGGTCTCCGACCCCGTCATGTTCGGCCACTTCGTGACGGTCTTCTTCAAGGACGTCTTCGCGAAGCACGCGGCGGCGCTGAAGCAGGCCGGCGTGAACCCGAACCTCGGCCTGGGCGAGCTCTACAAGAAGATCCAGTCGCTCCCCGCCGAGAAGCGCGCCGAGATCGAGGCCGACATCAAGGCCGAGTACGCGAAGCGCCCGGCGCTCGCGATGGTCGACTCGGACAAGGGCATCACGAACCTCCACGCGCCGAACGACATCATCATCGACGCGTCGATGCCCGTGGTCGTCCGCGAGTCCGGCCAGATGTGGGGCCCGGACGGCAAGCTCCACGACGCGAAGGCGGTGATCCCGGATCGCTGCTACGCGACCATCTACAAGACCGTCGTCGAGGACTGCAAGAAGAACGGGGCGTTCAACCCCGCGACGATGGGCAGCGTCCCGAACGTCGGCCTCATGGCGCAGCAGGCGGAGGAGTACGGGTCGCACGACAAGACCTTCATGGCCCCCGCGAACGGGACCGTGCGCGTCGTCGACGCCTCCGGCGCGACGCTCCTCGAGCAGAAGGTCGAGGAGGGCGACATCTTCCGGATGTGCCAGGCGAAGGACGTCGCGATCCGCGACTGGGTGAAGCTCGCCGTCACCCGGGCCCGGGCGACCAACTCGCCGGCCGTCTTCTGGCTCGACAAGAACCGCGCGCACGACGCCCAGGTCATCGCGAAGGTCGAGACCTACCTCAAGGATCACGACACGAAGGGGCTCGAGTTCAAGATCCTCTCGCCCGCCGACGCGATGAAGTACACGCTCGAGCGGACCCGCGCGGGCAAGGACACGATCTCGGTCACCGGCAACGCGCTCCGCGACTACCTCACCGACCTCTTCCCCATCCTCGAGATCGGCACCACCGCGAAGATGCTCTCGGTCGTGCCGCTCCTCGCCGGCGGCGGGCTCTTCGAGACCGGCGCGGGCGGCTCGGCCCCCAAGCACGTCCAGCAGTTCGTGAAGGAGGGCTACCTCCGCTGGGACTCGCTCGGTGAGTTCTCCGCGCTCGGCGCCTCGCTCGAGCACATCGCCCGGTCGTTCGAGAACCAGAAGGCGCAGATCCTCGCCGACACCCTCGACCAGGCGATCGCCAAGTTCCTCGACAACAACAAGTCCCCGGCCCGCAAGGTCGGCCAGATCGACAACCGCGGCAGCCACTTCTACCTCGCGCTCTACTGGGCCGAGGCGCTCGCGGCGCAGGCGAAGGACAAGGAGCTGCAGGGCCGGTTCGCGAAGCTGGCGAAGCAGCTCGCCGAGAACGCGCAGAAGATCGACGGCGAGCTGATCGCGGCGCAGGGCAAGCCGATGGACATCGGCGGCTACTACCGTCCGGATTCGAAGAAGACGGCCGCGGCGATGCGGCCGAGCCCGACGCTGAACGCGATCATCGACGCGCTGTAGTCCGACCGAAGCAGACCAACCCAGGAGAGGGATATGGCTAGACCGAAGATTTCACTCATTGGTGGTGGGCAGATCGGTGGCGTGCTGGCTCAGCTCTGCGCGCTTCGCGAGCTCGGCGACGTGGTCCTCTTCGACATCGTCGAGGGGCTGCCGCAGGGCAAGTGCCTCGACATCGCGGAGGCCGCGCCGGTCGACGGCTTCGACGTGAAGCCTCAAGGGCACGAACAGCTACGAGGACATCAAGGGCTCGGACGTCGTCATCGTGACCGCCGGCCTGCCGCGCAAGCCCGGCATGTCCCGCGACGACCTCATCGCGGTCAACTCCAAGATCATGGAGTCGGTCGCCGAGGGCATCAAGCAGTACGCCCCGAACGCGTTCGTCATCGTCATCTCGAACCCGCTCGACGCGATGGTGACGCTCTGCCAGCGCATCACGGGCTTCCCGCACCGACGCGTCGTCGGCCAGGCCGGCGTCCTCGACTCGGCCCGCTTCGCGGCGTTCATCGCCTGGGAGCTCGGGCGTCTCGGTCAAGGACGTCAGCGCGGTCACCCTCGGCGGCCACGGCGACGACATGGTCCCGCTCGTCCGCTACACCTCGGTGTGCGGCGTCCCGGTGATGGAGCTGCTGGAGAAGAAGTACGGGAGCGCCGCCAAGGCCAAGGAGGTCATGGACGCGATGGTGAAGCGCACCCGCGGCGCGGGCGGCGAGGTGGTCGCCCTCCTCAAGACGGGCAGCGCGTTCTACTCGCCGGCGTCCTCGGCGATCGCGATGGCCGAGTCCTTCCTCAAGGACTCGAAGCGCGTCCTGCCGACCTGCGTGTACCTGAACGGCGAGTTCGGCGTGAAGGGTCTCTACGTCGGCGTGCCGGTCGTCATCGGCGCGGGCGGCGCGGAGAAGATCCTCGAGGTCAAGCTCAACGCCGAGGAGCAGGCCATGATGGACAAGTCGGTCAAGGCCGTGAAGGACCTCGTCGCGACGCTGAAGTAAGCACCGGCGCGTGGCGCCTTCGGGCGCCACGCGTCGCGGGAGACGTTCGCTCGCGCGGCCAGGTCCGGTCGCCGGCGACGCGTACCCCGCCCACGCTCGAAAGAGAGGCCCCGGTCGCGAGAGCGGCCGGGGCCTTCTCTCTCGCGGGGGCATCCGTGCTAGCGGTGGTCCGGAAAGCTGAACTCCGGCCCCTTCGCGACGGCGCTCGGCCAGCGGGCCGTCACGGTCTTGAGCCGCGTGTAGAAGTGGACGCCCTCGGCACCGTAGATGGCGTGGTCGCCGAAGAGCGAGCGCTTCCAGCCGCCGAAGCTGTGGAACCCGACGGGCACCGGGATCGGCACGTTCACGCCCACCATGCCCGCCTGGACGCGCGCGACGAACTCGCGGGCGACGTCGCCGTCGCGGGTGAAGATCGCCGCGCCGTTCCCGTACTCGTTCCGGTTCACGAGCTCCAGGGCGCGGTCCACCGTCGGCACGCGGACGACCGACAGGACCGGGCCGAAGATCTCGTCCCTGTAGATCGACATCGCCGGCGTCACCCGGTCGAACAGGCACGCGCCGAGGAAGAACCCGTCGCCGCCGCCGGGCACCGGCACCTCGCGCCCGTCCACGGCCAGCGTCGCGCCCTCCCGCAGGCCCGCCTCGACGTAGCCGCGGACGCGGGCGAGGTGCTCCCTCGTGATGAGGGGGCCCATGTCGGCGTCCGGCTCGGTTCCGGGCCCGATCCGGAGCCGCGGGACGGCCTCCTGCAGGCGCGACACCAGGGCATCGCCCACGGCGTCGCCGACCGCGACGGCCACCGACACCGCCATGCAGCGCTCCCCGGCGGAGCCGTAGGCGGCCCCGAGCAGCGCGTCCGCGGCCTGGTCGAGGTCCGCGTCCGGCATCACGACGGCGTGGTTCTTCGCGCCGCCGAGGGCCTGGACGCGCTTGCCCGCCGCGGCGGCGGTCCGGTGGACGTGCTCGGCGACCGGCGTCGAGCCGACGAAGCTGACCGCGGCGACGCGCGGGTGGACGAGGAGGGCGTCCACCGCCTCCCGGTCGCCGTTCACCACGTTCAGGACGCCGGGCGGGAACCCGGCCTCGAGCGCCAGCTCCGCGAGCCGCAGGCCGGTCGACGGGTCGCGCTCCGAAGGCTTGAGGACGAAGGTGTTCCCGCAGCCGATCGCGACGGGGAACATCCACATCGGGACCATCGCGGGGAAGTTGAACGGCGTGATCCCGGCGCAGACCCCGAGCGGCTGGCGCAGGGTGTAGCTGTCCACCCCGGTGCCGACCTCCTCGGAGAACTCGCCCTTGAGGAGGTGAGGGAGCCCGCAGGCGAACTCCACGATCTCGAGGCCGCGGGCGATGGACCCCCGCGCGTCGGACAGGACCTTGCCGTGCTCCGACGTGACGAGGGCGGCGAGCTCGTCGACGTGCGCCTCGACGAGCTGCTTGAATCGGAACATGGCCCGGGCGCGGCGCGCCGGCGGCGTCGCCGCCCAGGCGGGGAAGGCGGCGGCGGCCGAGGCGACGGCCGCCCCCACCTCGGTGGCGCTCGCGAGCGCGACCTGCTTCGTCACCCGGCCAGTCGCCGGGTCATGGACCGGGGAGGTGCGCCCGCTCTCGCCTGTGGCGGGCCTGCCGTGGATGAGGTGGCCGATGGTCTTCATGGGGCACTCCAGCTCGGAGGGACCCCTCAACGTAGGGTCGCCCGACCGCGACCGGCCGATCCCCTGCGGGGGCCGGAGGCGCGCCCGCCCGCCCGTGCACCTTCACGGCGGCCTCGGTCGCGACCGGCGTCCTCACCGCCAAGCTGCCGCTCTCCGTCGCCGTGGCGGCGCCGGGTTCGCGGTACGCAAGCTCGTCTTCGTGGCGGGCGGCGCCGCCCGCGTCGGCGCCGCCGCGCTCCCGGCACGCGTGTTTCGCAGCGACCCGCCGTCCGGGTGACATTGTAGGCAAAACGCGCTGCGTCGAAATTGGGATGTCGCACCTCGAAATCCCACCGACGGGTCGTCCCGCCTGGTCGCGTAACCGTCCGAAAATGCTTCGGTCACTTCCGGCACGTCCCATGCTCATGGGACGCCAACGTGTCGCACCCGGAGGATGGGCCTCCGGTCCTCGCGCGCATCTCCCAATTTCCCTGGCGGCGCCGGACAGGCGCGCCGGGGCCTTGCCCAGGAGCAGGAATGAACCGGACGTTGAGCACGCTCGCCCTGGCCGCGGTCCTCCTCGGATCAGGCCTGACCGGCTGTGGTGGCACGAGCACCTCGGACTCTCCCGCGAGCGCGCAGATCACCGCCGCCATGAGGTCGTCGGCGAGGGAGCTTGATCCGGAGGACAAGACGAACCTGGACGACGAGCACGAGCACGAGCGCGACGCCGCCGTCTCGAGGTTCGTGTCGTTCCTGGACGAGCTGCGGCAGGTGCCTGCGCTCGCGCCGCTCTTCAGCGCGTACGAAGTGTCGAACCCGATGGAGATGGACGACGACGTCCGCGGTGCCGGGCTCATCCAGCTGCTCCGCGCGGTGAAGATCACGATGTCCTGGGGTACGGTCACCATCACGAACCGCGTGACGGGGGGCGTCATCTACACGGCGCCGCGCAGCGATCTCGACTCGGGCGTGTTCCACCCGGAGAACATGCCCGGGGCGGCGACGCCCCCTCCGGCGACCGCGTGCACGGCGTTCACCTACTCGGCGTGGGGCGCGTGCCAGTCGAACGGCTCGCAGGCGCGGACGGTGCTCACGTCCTCCCCCTCCGGCTGTACCGGCGGGTCGCCGGCGACGTCGCAGGCGTGCACCTACGTGCCGCCGACCCCGGCGACCTGCACGGCGTTCACCTACTCGGCGTGGGGCGCGTGTCAGTCGAACGGGACGCAGACCCGGGCCGTGGCGTCCTCGTCTCCGTCCGGTTGCATGGGCGGGTCGCCGGCGACGTCCCAGGCGTGCACGTACGTGCCGCCGGTGCTCGACGGCGCCGCGCTGTACGCGGCGAAGTGCGCGAGCTGCCATGGACCGCTCGCGACGAGCTCGAAGCGGGGCCGCACCGCCGCGCAGATCACCAGCGCCGGGATGACGATGGGGCTCACGGCGGCCGAGGTCCAGGCCGTCGCCAACGCCCTCGCCGTGCCCGCGCCCACCACCTGCAGCGCCTTCACCTACTCGGCGTGGGGCGCGTGCCAGTCGAACAACACGCAGGCGCGCACCGTGGCCACCTCGTCGCCGTCCGGCTGCACGGGCGGGACGCCGGTGACCTCGCAGGCGTGCACCTACGTGCCGCCGGTGACGACCTGCAGCGCCTTCACCTACTCGGCGTGGGGCGCGTGCCAGTCGAACAACACGCAGGCGCGCACCGTCGCGACCTCGTCGCCGTCCGGCTGCACGGGCGGGACGCCGGTGACCTCGCAGGCGTGCACCTACGTGCCGCCGGTGACGACCTGCAGCGCCTTCACCTACTCGGCGTGGGGCGCGTGCCAGTCGAACAACACGCAGGCGCGCACCGTCGCGACCTCGTCGCCGTCCGGCTGCACGGGTGGGACGCCGGTGACCTCGCAGGCGTGCACCTACGTGCCGCCGGTGACGACCTGCAACGCCTTCACCTACTCGGCGTGGGGCGCGTGCCAGTCGAACAACACGCAGGCGCGGACGGTGGCGACCTCGTCGCCGTCCGGCTGCACGGGTGGGACGCCGGTGACGTCGCAGGCGTGCACCTACGTGCCGCCGGTGACGACCTGCAGCGCCTTCACCTACTCGGCGTGGGGCGCCTGCCAGTCGAACAACACGCAGACGCGCACGGTGCTCACCTCGTCGCCGTCCGGCTGCACGGGCGGGACGCGGGTGACGTCGCAGGCGTGCACCTACACGCCCCCGCTCGACGGCGCGGCGCTCTACGCCTCGAAGTGCGCGGGCTGCCACGGCTCGCTCGCGTCGAGCAACCTCAAGGGGAAGGGCATGTCGGTCACGAGCATCAAGAGCAGGAACATGGCCCAGGGCCTGACGGACGCGCAGCTCCAGGCGGTCGTCACGGCCGTGGGCCCGTAGCTCCTCCGCACCGACGGACCCGGGGCGTCCTGGCCTGCAGGCCAGGGCGCCCCGGCTTCATTCAGGGAAGCCGTGGATCGCCGCGCCCCGGCTCGAACCCGTTGTGGCGCGGGAGGTCGTCGCGGAGCTCCCACCACTCCGCCTTCGACGCAGCGTGAATGTGCGCGATGGGCCGGGCGGCGATCCGGGTGTCGAGCGTCCCGATCCGGATCCGCACGTCGCTCCCCCCGTCGCGACGGCTGAAGATCGGCGACCCGCAGGTCCCGCAGAAGAACCGCTCCTTCCTTGCCGAGGACCGATAGGAGCGGAGCGCGCCCTCGCCCTGGACGACCCGGAACCGGTCCGCCGGCACCGGCGCGTTGGTCGCGAAGGCCGTCCCCTGCGCCTTCCGGCACATCGTGCAGTGGCAGCAGACGATGGGGCCGAGCTCCCCGTCGACCTCGTACCGCACCGCGCCGCACAGACAGCTGCCCTGGAGCATGCCCGGACGCATATCAGGCCGGCGGGCCGCCCGCACGGACCGGGGCGTCGCATGGGCCGGTCAGTGCGTCGGCGAGGGTTCCGCGGGAGGCCGGCGGCCCTGCACCGGCGGGCTCGAGCCCGATGAGCCAGGGGCGCCGTGCGGGGTCGTCCCGCCCTCTGCGCCGCCGCCGTGGGGACTCCCCGCCATCGCCTTGGGGGCGACCCGGTTCACGATCTCCGGCACCGCGGTCGCGAGCCGGCCCTGGAGCTGCTGCGCCACGGACGCCTGCGCCTCGGGGAGCTTCTCGAGGACCTTCCGGCCGAGCGGGCTCCCGTAGAACTGGGCGGTTCGCTTCAGCTCGTCGGGCGTGAGCTCCGTCGAGAGCGCCTCGGCCTGCGCCTGGAGCGTCTGCTGGTAGGGCAGGGCCTTCTCGAGCTCGGTCCGCAGCTTGCCGCGGAGGTCGTCCGGGACCTGCTCGCCGGTGGAGAGCAGGGCCTGCGAGACCTGTTCGGCGAGGCTCGAGGCGTAGCTGTCGAGGACCTTGTCCCACTGTTCCTTCGAGAGGAGCGCGCGGGCGAGGTCGCGCGCCGCGGCGGGGGTCGGCTTCGCGGCGGCGCCCGGCTTCGACGTCGCGCCCGCCTTGGGCGCCGGCTCCGCCTTGGGCGCGGCCCCGGGGCCCGCATCCGCCTTCGGCGCGGGGGTGGCCGAATCGGGCGCGGGGGTGTCGGCCTTCGGCGCGGGGGTGGCCTCGCTCGGCGCGGCCGGCGCGCGCTCCTGCGCGAGCGGGTGGGACGGCGGCGCGGCGAGCGCGGCGGCGAGGGCGGCGAGGGCGGCGAGACGCATCGGTCCTTCTCCTGGCGAGAGCCCGGCTCCCGGGACGATGGACACGGCGCCCGCGCCGGGCCGGTGTGCCCGCCCCGTCGGGGCTCCTCGGGCGAGGGACCCCGGGCGCGCCCTTCCGGGCCGTCTCCATTGCGCGGCCGCCCGGCCGGCATGAGGTTCGGGAGCGGGTGAGCGACCAGGTGCAGCCGGGCGCCAAGCCGCCGGAGCGCGACCGCGAGCGGGAGGCCGAGTCGCCTCGTCCGCGCATCGATCCCAACGCCCGGATCCTCGTGGTCGAGGACGAGCACGAGCTGCGCGAGCTCATCGCCCAGTGGCTCGAGACGAAGGGCTACGTCGTCACCCAGGCCGCCGACGGCCAGGACGCGGTGGAGCTCCTCGAGGCGGGGCTCGAGCCGGACGTCGTGCTCCTCGACCTCTCGCTGCCCCGGATGAGCGGCCGCGAGTTCCTGCAGTGGATGCGCGCGCAGCCCCAGCACGAGCACCGCCACGTGATCGTGGCGAGCGCCTACCTGGACGAGCTGCCGCCCATGGACGTCGACACGTCGTTCCAGAAGCCGTTCCGGCCCGACCGGCTCGCCGCCGAGCTCGAGCGGCTCACCTCCGTGGAGTGACCGCGGCGCGGGCGCCGGCAGTCGCGGTAACATCCGCGCATGCCCTTCGAGCCCACCGACCCCACCTGGGAGTCCCGCGTCCGTGCGAGCTTCTCCCGGCAGAAGATGATGGAGACCATCGGCGCGCAGCTCGACCGCGTCGCCCCGGGCGAGGTGGACATCCGGGTGCCGTTCCGCGAGGCCATCTCGCAGCACCACGGCTTCGTCCACGCCGGCGCCCTCACCACCGCGGTCGACACCGCCTGCGGGTACGCGGCGCTGACGCTCATGCCGCCGGGGGCCGGCGTCCTCTCGATCGAGTTCAAGGTGAGCCTCATGTCGCCGGGCAAGGGGGAGGCGATCCTCGCCCGCGGGCGCGTCGTGAAGGCGGGCCGCAACGTCACCTTCTGCCAGGGCGAGGTCTTCGCCGTCGACGGCGGCAAGGAGAAGCTCGTCGCGACCATGTCGGCGACGATGATGACGGTGGTCGGGCGGCCGGACGTCGTGGACTAGGCATCGACCAGGCGAGCGGGCGCCCCCTCCGGGCCCGGCGCGTGATTTTCCGAGAAGATTCGACTACAAAGGCGGACCCCCGGCCGCCTCGGCTGGCCCCCCACCCACATGAGCGCCCACGAGATCCGCCGCCGGCGAACCTTCGCCATCATCTCCCACCCCGACGCGGGGAAGACGACGCTCACCGAGAAGCTCCTCCTCTACGGCGGCGTCATCCAGCTCGCCGGCGCGGTGAAGGCGAAGCGCGGTCGCGCGAGCGCCGTGTCGCGACTGGATGGAGATGGAGCGCGAGCGCGGCATCTCCATCACGACGAGCGTCCTCCAGTTCCCGTACCGCGGGCTCCAGATGAACCTGCTCGACACGCCGGGCCACGCCGACTTCAGCGAGGACACCTACCGGACGCTCCACGCGGTCGACGGCGCGGTGATGCTCCTCGACTGCGCGAAGGGCGTCGAGGCGCAGACCCGGAAGCTCTTCCGCGTCTGCCGGCAGCGCGCGATCCCGATCTTCACCTTCGTGAACAAGATGGACCGCCCCGGGCGCGATCCGTTCGAGCTCGTCGGCGAGGTGGAGAGCGTCCTCGGCATCGGCGTCTACCCGATCACCTGGCCCATCTTCCGCGGCGGCATCTTCCGCGGCGTCTAGCACCGGCTCGCGCAGCGCGTCTACCTCTTCGACGCGGACCACGCCGGCTCGTCCGCCGGCATCGGCGCCGAGCGGCCGCCCGTCGAGGTGACCGGCCTCGACGACCCCGCGCTCCGCGAGGCGCTCGACGACGCGGGGCTACGACCGGCTCCGCGACGACGCGGAGCTGCTCGACGCCGCCGGCGACGGCTTCGACCGGGAGCGGTTCGAGGCGGGCGAGGTCTCGCCGATGTTCTTCGGCAGCGCGATCAACAACTTCGGCCTCGAGGCGTTCCTCGAGACCTTCTGCGAGCTCATGCCGCCGCCCCGGCGCCGCGCGTCGCGACCAGGGGCCGATCTCGCCCGACGCAGCGACGAGTTCAGCGGGTTCGTCTTCAAGATCCAGGCGAACATGGACAAGGCGCACCGCGACCGCGTCGCCTTCGTGCGCATCTGCTCGGGCAAGATGACCGCGGGATGAAGGTGCACCACGTCCGGACCGGGCGCGAGATCCGGCTCGCGAACCCGACCCAGTTCCTCGCCCAGGAGCGGAGCGTCGTCGAGGACGGCTTCGCCGGCGACGTCGTCGGCATCTACGACCCGGGCATCTTCGAGATCGGCGACACGCTCACCGGCGGGTCGCGGTTCGCCTTCGAGGGGATCCCGAGCTTCGCGCCCGAGCACTTCGCGCGGCTCGTCGCTGGTCGATCCCGCTGCGGCGCAAGCAGTTCGAGAAGGGCATCGAGCAGCTCGCGCAGGAGGGCACGGTCCAGCTCTACCGGCCGCCCGCCGGGCGCGCCGGCGAGCTCGTCCTCGGCGCCCTCGGGCAGCTCCAGTTCGAGGTGGTGAAGTACCGCCTCGAGGCCGAGTACGGCGTCGAAGGTGCGGCTCGAGGCGGTGCCGTACCAGCTCGCGCGCTGGGTGACCCGCGCCGACGGCGCGCCCCTCGACGTCGAGACGCTCCACGGGCGCCATCGAGGGGCTCGTGGTGCTCGACGTGCGCGACCGGATGGTGGTG
Organism: uncultured delta proteobacterium; assembly: GCA_963739565.1. GTDB lineage: Bacteria > Myxococcota > Myxococcia > Myxococcales > Anaeromyxobacteraceae > Anaeromyxobacter. Next base: position 389,544 of record CAVUBF010000008.1, read on the forward strand.
CTCTTCGACCGCGAGTGGGCGCTCCGCACCGCGGAGAAGTTCCACCCCGAGCTCCAGTTCGCCGAGGCGGCGACGGGCGTCGTCGTGCGGGCGGCCTGAGCCGCGCTACTTCGCGGCCCCCGGCGGCTCCACCGCGTCGTCCCGCGAGGGCCCGGCGTCCTCCTTCGGCCCCGGCTCCTTCCCCCCCGCCTCCTTCGGATCGGCGGCCGTCGCCTCCTCCGGCTCGGCCGGGAGCGGGACCACGTCGTTCCAGCCGCTCTCGATCCGGGCCTTGATCCGCCACTCGCCCTCCCGCCGGACGACGACGGCCGCGCTCCGCTCCACCCTCGACTTGCCGCCCTTCGTCACGGTGGTGGAGAGGTTCACGGTCGCGAGGGAGTCGGACACGAGGAACACCTGGGCCTTGTGCGTGATCTTCGCGTTCTTGAGCGGGACGTCGTAGACGGGCGCGAGCGTCTCGAGCCACCTCTCCCGCGACCAGAGCTGCCCCGCCGCCTCCCCGCTCGCCCCGTCGGTCGCGACGAGGAGCGGGAAGTCGATGAGCGCGGCGGCCGCCTCGGCGTCGCCGGCCTCGCCCGCGTCGTCGAAGGAGAGGAACAGCTCCTGGATCTCCTTCTTGTCCTTCGCCTCGGCCTTCGGGTCGCGGGCGAGGCGGCCCGCGGGGCCGCGGGGAGGGACGTCCGCGGCGACGGCGAGCGCGGGGAGGAGGGCGAGGACCGCGAGGACGGCGAGGAGGCGGCGGGGCATGGGGTTTCCTCGGTGGTCGTCAGCGGCAGGACGGAGGCTTCGTGGTGATCTCGACCCGCTCGAGGCGGGTCTGGCCGTTTCCGGCCTTCGCGATCTCGGCGACGCGCTCGCACCCGCAGACCCCCTGGCCGAGGTGGACGTACCCGCAGACGCCGGTGCGGGACTCGGCGCACGGGCGGGGATTGAGGTGCGGCGTCGGGACCTCGGTGATGAAGAACTGCGAGCCGTTGGTGTTCGGCCCCATGTTCGCCATCGCGAGCTGGCAGGGGAGGGCGAAGGGCGTCGTGCCGCCCTGGAGCTCGTCGTCGAACCGGAACCCGGGCCCGCCGGTCCCGAACCCGGCGTAGTTCTTCCCGACCGGCTCGCCGCGGGTGAGCGGGTCGCCGCCCTGGATCATGAAGCCCGGGATCACCCGGTGGAAGAGCGTGCCGTCGTAGAGCGGCGTCTTCACTTCCTGGCGCGTCTTCGGATCCTGCCAGGCCTTCTTCCCGGTCGCGAGCTCGACGAAGGTCTTCACGGCGTTGGGCGCCTCGCCGGGGAGGAGCTTCACGCCGATCTTGCCGCGCGAGGTGACGAAGACGGCGTACGAGTCGCCAGCGGCGGCGCCCGGCTTGGGCGGCGCGGCGCGGGCGGCGGGGGCGGTGAGGAGCGACAGGAGGGCGGCAGCGAGGAGGGTCCGGTCCATGGCGCGCCATGCTAGCGCGAGGCGCCGGCGCGCGCACCGGCCGCGCGCGGGGCGCCGCTACCGGGCCGCGCCCCCCGGCGCGGAACCGGGACCCGGCGCGTCACCCCCGCGCACCTCTGCGGGGAGCCCGAACCGGAGGTTCGTGACGGCGATCCCGACCTCTCGCAGCAGGCAGAGCAGGGCGCCCACGTAGGCGGCCATCGCGGCGATGAAGAGGACCGCCATGACCGGCCCGACCCGCGCGCCGGCGAGGTACCCGACGAACGCGACCGCGATGAGCAGGCAGACGAGGAGCGCGGCGCTCGTCCCGGAGGTGAGCGCCCAGTGGATGAGCCGGGCCCGCCCCTCCAGCGACCGGAGCTCCACGACCGACGCCTCGCGGAGCGCGCCGGCCTCGTCGCGGAGCCGCGCCTCGACCCGCCGCGCGCGGTCGACGATGCGGGCGAGCCGCGCCACGAGGACCGAGAGGGTCGTGCCGAGGGCGGTGAGGAGGAACACCGGCGCGACGGCGAGCTGGATCGTGTGGGTGATGTCCTGCAGGACGTGCTCCATCCCGCGGAGCCTACCGGCGAGTGGCCGCCGGAGCCAGCATCGGGCCCAGCCCGGTGCGACCGGCGTCAGCGCACGTCCGCCGGCGCCCGCCAGGCCCGGACCAGCAGCGAGGCCGGCGCGCCGACCCAGAGCGCCCACCCGAGCGCCGCGATGGCGCCACCGATCCCCTCGCACCGTTCGCGCAGGCCGAGCATCCCGAGGAGGTTCCACCAGTCGTGCGCGTCCTCGTCGGCGGCGAGGAGCGGGAGGACACGGTCGCTCGCGTCGGCGGCGTACCGCCCGACGTCGACGAGGTTGAAGCCGAGCCAGACGATCGCGACCGCCACCGCGGTCGTCCGGCGGCGCCGGAGGAAGGCAATCGCGGCGGCGACCGGGAAGGCGAGCTGCCCGAGGGTGCCGCCGAGGTAGCCGAGGAACCGCGACCCGACGAGCCCGAAGATCGGGTGGCCCGCCTCGTGGAAGACGAGGTCGGCGCCGGCGACCACCGCGGCGAGCGGGCCACCGGAGAGGTGCGACCAGGCGAGGAGCACCGCGAGCGCAGCGCACCCTGCCGCTTCCCAGCGCGCCGGAGCGGGGAGGCGCGCGGCATCTCCGTCTCCGGAGGCGGCCCGAGGCGGGAAGGCGAGCGGGCGGCGGACGGGGTCCACGCCCCGAGGGTACCAGGGGGCGGGTGTATGATGCCCGGCCGCGATGAAGCTCACCCTCGGCATCTCCCCCTGCCCGAACGACACGTTCATCTTCGACGCGCTGGCGAACGGCGCCGTCCCGACCGGCGACCTCCGGCTCGAGGTGGTCCTCGAGGACGTGCAGACGCTGAACGAGTGGGCGCTCCGGGGGAAGCTCGACGTCTCGAAGGTGAGCTACGGCGTGCTCCCGGCCATCGCGGGGGAGTACGCGGTGCTCTCCTCCGGCGGCGCCCTGGGCCGCGGGGTGGGGCCGCTCCTCGTGGCGCGCCCCGGGCTCGGCGCCTTCCGGCCCGACGCCATGTCGGTCGCGATCCCCGGGAGGAACACCACCGCCCACCTGCTCTTCTCGCTCGCGTACCCGGCGGCGACGCGCAAGCGGTTCGTCGTCTTCTCTGCGGTCGAGGACGCGGTGCTCCGCGGCGAGGTGGACGCGGGCGTCATCATCCACGAGGGACGGTTCACGTACGCGGCGAAGGGGCTGGCGCGCGTGCAGGACCTCGGCGAGTTCTGGGAACGGACCACCGGCGCGCCCATCCCCCTCGGCGGGATCGTGGCCCGGCGGACGCTCCCGGTCGCGGTCCGGCGGCAGCTCGACCGGCTCGTCCACGCCAGCGTCGAGCACGCCCTCGCGCGGCGCCCCGCCGTGAGCCCGTGGGTCCGCGCCCACGCGCAGGAGATGGACGAGGCCGTGATGCGCCAGCACATCGACCTCTACGTGAACGAGTTCTCGCTGGACCTCGGAGACGCGGGCCGCCGCGCGGTCCGGACGCTCCTCGAGGTCCACGCCCGAACGAACCCGGGCGCGCCGTCGCCGACGGACGTCTTCACGGAGTGACGCTACCCCGGGACGCCGCGCGCGGCGGCCCAGAGCGAGACGGCGCCGAAGGCGAAGAAGAGCGCCGCGGCGGCGCGGCGGAGCCACTGCATCGGCACGCGCCGGGCGAACCGGTCGCCGAGGAAGACCGCGAGCCCATCCGACGCGAGCATCCCGAGGGTGGTCCCGACGGTGACGGGCACGACCGCCCGGAACTCCGCTGCGAGCGCCACCGTCGCGAGCTGGGTCTTGTCGCCCATCTCGGCGAGGAAGAAGAGGACCGCCGTGGTGAGGAAGGGGCCGAACCGGTCGGTCCGGGCGTCCGCGTCGAGGGTGTCCGGCTTCAGGGTCCAGAGGCCGAACCCGACGAAGGTCGCGCCGAGCACGCCCGCCATCACCTGCGGCGGCACGTGGGCCGAGATCCAGCTGCCCGCGGTCGCGGCGAGGGCGTGGTTCAGCACGGTCGCGGCGAGGATCCCGCCCATGATCGGCCACGGTCGCCGGTACCGCGTCGCGAGCGAGAAGGCGAGGAGCTGGGTCTTGTCGCCCATCTCCGAGAGGGCGACGAGGGCGAAGGAGGCGATGATCGATTGCAGCGGCCGCTCCAGGGACGTTCCGGCGGTGCCGGGCGAGGAGGGCGGACCCTAGCGCGCGGCGTCCGGGCACGGCAAGGACCGGGGGACCGCGGCGGGGCCCCCCGGTCGTGGGGCCCGGGCTTGAGGTGCGCCGCCGGTCCTGTCACATTGTCGCACCGCGCGGGAGCGCGGGCCCCCGGCGGACCGGGTGGCCTGCCGGCCCCGCACGTCCCGCAGGAGAACCGATGCGCACGAGATTCCTGGCCACGCTGGACCGGACGTTCTTCCCGGGGAGGCTGCGCGCCCTGCGCGTCGTCCTCGCCGGGTTCGTCCTGCTCAACGCGGTCGTCCGCATCGGCCTCGCCCTGTACGAGCGGGACCTGTCGCTCCTCGCTCCCTGGCGCCTCGGCCCGGCGCTCCTCATCGGCGCCGTCTTCGACGCGGGCGTCGCCACCTTCTTCCTCGCGCCCCTCGCCCTCGTCCTGTGGGCCTGGCCGGCGCGGCTCGAGCGCTTCACGAGGCACCTCGTCGCCGGGCTGCTCCTGCCGCTCTGCGGCGTCTTCGTGTTCGTGGGCGCCAGCGAGTTCGTCTTCTGGAACGAGTTCAGCTCGCGCTTCAACTTCATCGCGGTCGACTACCTCGTCTACACGAGCGAGGTCATCGGCAACATCCGCGAGTCCTACGACCTGCCGCTCGCGCTCACCGGCGTCGGCGCCGCCGTGATCGTGCTCTGGGCCCTCCTCGCCCGCGGCGCCTGGTCGACGCTGTCGGCCCCGGAGGCGGCCGGCGCCCGCGGCCGCGCGGTGGGCGCCTGGGTCCTCGTCGCCCTCGCCGCCGGCGTCGGGCTCGACGCGCGGCTCATGGAGTTCTCCGCCGACAGCCGGGCGAACGAGCTCGCCGGGAACGGGTACTTCTGCTTCGGCCACGCGTTCTGGCGGAACGAGATCGACTACGACCGGTTCTACAGGACGCTCCCGGCGGAGCGCGCGGCCGCGGCGCTCGCCGCCGACCTCGACCCGGCGCCGCCGGTCGGCTCGCTCCGGCCCTACGAGCGCGAGGTGACCGCCGACGGCCCGGAGCGGCGGCTGAACGTCGTCCTCGTCTCGGTCGAGAGCCTCTCCGCCGAGTTCCTCGGCGCCTTCGGCAACCCCCGGGGCCTCACCCCGAACCTGGACCGGCTCGCGCGGGAGGGGCTCCTGTTCACCCGCCTGTACGCGACGGGCACCCGGACCGTCCGCGGCCTCGAGGCGCTCACGCTCTCGGTCCCGCCCACGCCCGGGCACTCCATCGTGAAGCGGCCCGACAACGGCGGGCTCTTCACGATCGGTGACGTCTTCCGGGAGAGGGGGTACGAGCCGCTCTTCCTCTACGGCGGCTACGGCTACTTCGACAACATGAACGCCTTCTTCGGGGGGAACGGCTACACGGTCGTGGACCGGACCGCGCTCCGCTCCGACCAGATCCACTACGAGAACATCTGGGGCGTCGCGGACGAGGACCTCTTCGAGCTCACCCTCCGCGAGCTCGACCGGCGGCACGCCGAGGGCAAGCCGTTCTTCGCCCACGTGATGACCACCTCGAACCACCGGCCGTACACCTACCCGGAGGGCCGGATCGACATCCCCTCGAAGACCGGGCGCGACGGCGGCGTGAAGTACACCGACTGGGCCATCGGCCACTTCGTGGAGGAGGCCCGGAAGCGCCCCTGGTTCGACGACACGGTCTTCGTCGTCGTCGCCGATCACACGCACCGGGCGCGCGGCCGGACCGACCTGCCCATCGAGAACTACCACATCCCCATGGTGGTCTGGTCGCCGCGCCACGTGAAGCCCGGCCGCGTCGACACCGTGGCCTCGCAGATCGACGTCGCCCCGACGCTCCTCGGGATGCTGAGCTTCTCGTATCGCTCCCGCTTCTTCGGCCACGACGTCCTGCGCGACGGCGCCGCCCACCCCCGCGCGCTCATGGCGAACTACCAGACCGTCGGCCTGTACCAGGACGGCGTCGTGGTGGAGCTGAAGCCGAATCGCCGCTTCCGGATCGTGGACGCGACGACCGGCGAGGAGCGGAAGCTCGACGACCAAGGCCGGCGGCTCCTCGACGAGGCGATCGGGTACTACCAGGTGGCGGCGGCGGCCTACGCGAGGGGCGAGCTCAAGACCAAGCTCGCGGCGGCGCCGGCCCCGAAGCCCGCCGCAAATCCGTGACGCGCGCCTCGCAGTCCGTCGCCGCCCGTGCCACGTTCGCGGGATGACGCTCGCCCTCCACGCGGTCTCGCTGCTCGCCGCGCTCGCCGCCGGTGCGCCTGCGTCGCCGTCCGGCGGCCCCATCGTCCTGCCGACGCGGGTGCCCGGCGCCGTCGCCGATCCGGTCGGCACGGTCGTCCTGGTCCGGACGCCCGAGGGCGGCGTCGAGGCGGTCGAAGGTGCGACGGGATCCTCGCTCTGGCGGCGTCCGGCGCCCGCGCGGGCGCTGCTCGTCGACGCCGGGACGGCGTTCCTCCTCGAGGAGACCGCCCCTGGCAAGCTCCGGGTCACGGCGGTCCACCTCCGCACGGGGGGGGCCGGAAGCGTCTTCCTCCTGCCGGCCGGCGCGGTCCCCGCGTGGGCGGGGCTCCGCGGGTCGGGCGGGCGCGTGCAGACGACGGTATCCGTCGCGGCGCGCCGCGACGGCAACACCCTCGAGGTGGGGCTCGATGCCAGGCAGGTGACGCTCGGCGGGATCGGGCTCATCCGCGGCCCGGAGGCGCGGGTCGTCGCGCGCGTCGACCTCATCTCCGGCGCGGTGTCGACGTCCCCCGACGGGCGCGTGGAGCCGCCGCCGATCGCGGCGCCGCCCCCTCCCGACGCGCCGCCCCTCGTTCGCTTCCACGCGCGCGCCGCCGACGAGCGGATCATGATGGGCGGGCCGCCCCCCGACGTCGCGGGGGTCCTCGTCTCGGAGGGCGCGCTCGTAGGGTTCGAGCACGCGCCAGGGCTGGTCCGGATCCACCGGTGGAGCCTCCCGGGCCTCGCGCGAGGGCGGGCCCTCGAGCTCCCGGCGGACGCCGACGCGATCTGGCCGACCCTCGACCGGCGCCACGTCGCGCTCCGCCGAGCTCGGGATCAGCGCCGGGTGGATCTGTACGCGCTCGACGGGGAATCGCCCGGTCCGCTCGCGACGCTGGAGGGGGCCGTCGATATCGCGATCCTCGCGGATCGACTCTACTTGACGCACCGGGTGGACGGGGAGGTGGTGCTCTCGGTCGAGGACCCGCGGCGCGGGCCGGACGCTCTGGCGCCGGACGCTCGTGCCGCGGGAGGGGCCGCCGGGCGAACCCATTCCGTGAGAGCGCGTCCCGGGGTTCCGCCGCTGCGCGGCGGGGCTGCCGCCCGAGGACGCGCCGGCGGACGGGGCGACGCGGTGCCGTTGATCCGAAGCGGCGTCGCCTCGGGCGGGGGACAGCCGCTCGGATTGCGCCCGAAGGCGCAAGCTCCGCGGTGTTACGGACCAGGGATCATCCGCGCGAGGAAGCTCCCCTTCTTCACCGACGGGAGCGCGTCCACCTCGCCGAGGGCGGCCGTCATCTGCGCGTAGGTCGCCTCGTGGGTGACGATGAGGATCGGCACCGACTGGTTCTCGCCGCCGGCGCGGCCGCGCTGCACGATCGACTCGATGGACACCCCGTGCTTGCCGAGGGCGCCGGTGACCGCCGAGAGGACGCCCGGGCGATCGAGGGCGGTGACGCGCAGGTAGAACTCGCTGCGGGCCTCGCCGGCGGGGCGCAGCGCGCCCTTGACGCCGGTCCGGATCCGGGCGCCGCTCACGGGCATGCGGGAGACCGCGCCGGAGAGGATGTCGCGGGCCGCGGAGACGAGATCGGCGATCACCGCGCTGCCGGTGGGGAGCGCCCCCGCGCCTCGGCCGAAGTAGAGCGACGGGCCGAGGTTGTCGTCCTCGAGGTAGACCGCGTTGAAGACGCCCTCCACCGCCGCGAGCGGGTGGGAGATCGGCACCAGGGCGGGGTGGACCCACGCCTCCACGGCGCCTTCCTCGCCCGAGGCGGAGCAGAGGAGCTTCATGCGGAAGCCGAGCTCCTCGGCGGTCGCGAGGTCGAGGGGCGTCACCTGGGTGATGCCGGTCCTGGCGATGGCGTCCGGCCCGACCGTCAGGTCGAAGCAGAGGTCCACCAGGATCGCGAGCTTCTGGGCGGCGTCGATGCCGTCCACGTCGAGGGCCGGGTTGGCCTCGGCGAACCCGTTCGCCTGGGCGTCGGCGAGGATCTCGGCGAACGGCTTCCGCTCCCGCGCCATGCGCGTGAGGATGTAGTTGCAGGTGCCGTTGATGATGCCGGTGACGCGGCGGATCCGGTTCGCGACGAGGCCGCGGCGGATCGTGTGGATGAGCGGTATCCCGCCCGCGACGCTCCCCTCGAACCCGAGGGAGACCCGCTTCTGCTCGGCCTTCGAGACGAGCTCCTCCCAGTGGGTGGAGAGCAGGGCCTTGTTGGCGGTGACGACGTGCTTGCCGTTCTCCATCGCCGCGAGGATGAGGCTGCGGGCCGGCTCGATGCCCCCGATGAGCTCCACCACCACCTGGACCTCGGGATCCTTCACCACCTCGTTCGCGTCGGCGGTGTAGACGCCGGGTGCGAGGCCCAGGCGCTGGGCGCGGGCGGGATCCTTGTCCGCGGCCCGCACGACCTCGAAGGGAACGCCGAGGCGCCGCTCGAGGAGCGCGCCGTTCTTCTTCAGGATCTCCACGGTGCCCGCGCCGATGTTTCCGAGCCCGAGGATCCCGACCTTGATCGCCTTCGCTTCGCTCATGCCGTCGCCTCCGGACGCGTCGTGTTGTACCACGGCGCCTGCGGTGCGGATCCCCCGCGGGGACGCTCCGGAAGGGCGCCTGCCGGCCGATCGCTTGCGCCGTCCCGCACCTTTTGACAACGTGCGCCTCCGTGACCTGGCGCCGCTGGCTCGTGATCGCCGTACCCGCCGTGCTCGTCCTCGCGCAGGTGATCCCCGTGACGCGCACCAACCCGCCGGTCGAGGCCGAGGTGAAGGCGCCGGCGGAGGTGATGGCGATCCTGCGCCGCTCCTGCTGGGACTGCCACTCGAACGAGACGGTCTGGGACGGGTGGCAGACGAAGATCGCGCCGGCCTCCTGGCTCGTCGCCCACGACGTGAGCGAGGGGCGCGACGAGCTCAACTTCTCGCGGTGGGGCAAGGGCAAGCACGCCGACCGCGCCGGATTCGAAGATCGCGAAGGAGGTCCGCGAGGGCGACATGCCGCCGCTTCTCTACGTGCTCGCCCACCCCGTCGCGAAGCTGTCGGCGGCAGACCAGGCGACGCTGGCCGCGTGGGCGGCGACGCTCCCCGGCGGCGCGCTCGCCGCGCCGCGCTGACCGGTCCCGCGCCGCCGGTCAGCCCAGCCCGATCACCTCGCCGCCCTCGCCCTCCCACTCGGCGAGGCGGCCGACCTTCCGGGCCACCTCCGGCCAGGTCCGGCCGGTGCAGCGCTCCACCTCTCGGGCGAGCCAGGCCTTGAGGCGGACGAGGTCCCACTCGAAGACGATGAGCAGGCCGCGCCCCGGCACCGCTCCGCGGCGGCCGTGGCGCGCCTCGAGCCAGCGCGGCGTCACGACGAGGAGCTCGAACCGCTCCTTGCCGCGGAGCCCCAGCGCGCCCACCTCGAGGATGAGGGGCACCGCGAAGTCGGCGGGGTCGGCCGGAGCGAAGCGGGCGAGGTCCTGGACCTCGTCGCTGCGGAGGGCCTTGAGGCGCGCGCGCATCCCCTCCCTGTATCGTCCTGGCGCCCCCCGGACCAGCCTGGCGCGCTCGACTCTCCGTCGGCCCGGTCGTGCTCCTGGCGGGGATCCGGCCGCGCTCCTCCGCGGTCCCCCGAGGCGGAACCCATGGAACTCCGGCCGGGTTCGCCCGATCGACCGGCCGGCCAGATTCCTTTCCGGCGGCGGTCCGTTTCAACCAGGGAAAGGAGATTCCATGCGCCCGCTCCCGCTTGCCGCCGTCGTCGCCGCCCTCGTCGCCTGCTCGCCGCGCCTGCCCGCCGCCCAGGAGGTCCCCGCCCGCTGGGGGTCCTGGTCCGTCGAGGCGGTCGACGAGTCGGGACGGACCCTGCCCACCTTCGAGCACCGCGGCCGGACCTACGTCCTCGGCGGCCTCGGCCAGCGGTACCTGCTCCGGTTCCGGAACGGGACCGGGCGGCGCGTCGAGGTCGTGGCCTCCGTGGACGGGCGTGACGTGGTGGACGGCCGGCCCGCGTCGCTGGGGAAGCGGGGCTACGTCGTCGAGCCCTGGGGCGAGCTCAGCATCGACGGCTACCGCGTGAGCCAGGAGGCGGTGGCGGCGTTCCGGTTCTCCTCCGTCTCGCGGTCGTACGCGGCGCGGAAGGGGGACGCCCGGGACGTGGGCGTCGTGGGCCTCGCGGTCTTCGCCGAGCGGCGGCGCTACGTGTCCCCGCCCGCTCCGGTCCAGCCGTCGCCGTACCCGTCGTACGACGGCGCGCCGGGCGCCGGTGGGGCCGGTGGTGCCCGCGACGAGGCCGAGCGGAGGGCCGATGGCGCCCCGCACGGCTCCGAGCGCAAGGCCGAGGCCGCGCCCCCGAGCGCCGCGCCCGCGCCGGACTCCGGCGCCATGGCGAGCGCCCCGCGGCAGCGCGCCCCCTCCCGGTCCGGGCTCGGGACCGAGTTCGGCGAGGAGCACGCCTCTCGCGTCGAGTCCACCACCTTCGAGCGCGCGAGTCCGCGCCCCGAGGCCGTGCTCACGCTGCGGTACGACGATCGCGAGGGGCTCGTCGCCCTCGGGATCGACGTCGACGGGCGGGACCGCCGCCGCGACGAGAGCTGGCGGCGGGAGACCGCCTCGCCCTTCCGGGCCGACGCGGCCTACTGCGAGCCGCCGCCGGGGTGGCGCCCGGGCGTCCGGTGACGCTATGACTGTCGGATGACCCCGAAGCAGCGCCAGGCCCACCGCAGGACCCTCGAGCGCCTCCGCGCCGAGGCCCTGCGCGCGGGCCCGGCGCGCATCGAGCCCAACCGCAAGGATCCGGCGACGACCGGCGTCGCGGACGAGGACGCCCAGGCCCTCTCGGAGATGATGCAGGTGCTCGCGTCGAAGCGGAACGAGGGCCAGGCCGCGCTGGTCCGCCAGATCGATCGGGCCCTCGCGAAGCTGGTCGACGCGCCGGAGGACTTCGGGCTCTGCGAGGAGTGCGACGAGGAGATCGCGCCGAAGCGCCTCGCCCTCGTCCCCTGGGCGACCCTGTGCGTCCCCTGCCAGGCGAAGCGGGACCCGAAGCTCGGGGCCTCGAGGAAGAAGCTGACGGACTTCAAGTAGCCCCTGGAACCGCCTCCCGGTTTCCGCTACCACCACGGCCCCGATGACGAAGAAGCGCTACCCACGGGCCGGGCAGGAGGGCGCTCCCGCCCCCGTCGACCCCGCCGAGCTGGCGCGGGCGCTGGAGATCCTCGCCCGCGTCGCCGAGGACCGGGGCGCCCTCGCCGCCGTCGACGCGGGGACGCGCGAGTCGCTCCAGCGGATCGCCGGGGAGCTCGCCCGGCCGGACGCCCGGCAGCGACGCCAGCTCCGCAGGGCGCTCGCCCGCGGCGAGCGCGACGCGCGCAAGGCGCGCGACGGCGCGCTCCGGGAGGGCACCGGGATTCGCAAGCTCCGCGCCGCGCCGGTGTTCCGCGCGCCGCTGCCGGAGCTGCCGCCGCCCGGGGCGGACGCGTCGGCGTGGTGGCCGAGGCTGCCGGACCGCCGACCGCCGGACGCGACCGCCGACCGACGCGACGGACCCCGTGGGTCCCGAGCTCCACGAGCCGCGCAAGTGCTACGTGTGCAAGGCCGAGTACCGGCGCCTCCACCCGTTCTACGACCAGCTCTGCCCGGCCTGCGGCGACGAGAACCTCGCCCACCGCACCGCGTCGGTCGACCTGCGCGGGCGGGTCGCCCTCGTCACCGGCGCGCGGGTGAAGATCGGCTTCCAGGCCGCCCTCCTGCTCCTGCGCGCGGGGTGCCGGGTGGTCGCGCTCACGCGCTTCCCCGCGACGCCGCGGCCCGCTACGCCCGCGAGCCCGACTTCGAGGCATGGAAGGACCGGCTCACCGTCCACGGCGTGGACCTCCGCCACACGCCCTCCGTCGAGCTGCTCTGCCAGCGGCTCGACGCGACCCTCCCGCGCCTCGACTTCCAGGTCCACAACGCCTGCCAGACCGTGCGCCGCCCGCCCGGGTTCTACGCCCACCTCGTCGCACGGCGAGGAGGGGCCGCTCTCGGAGGTGCCCTCCGCCGAGCGGCGCGATCCTGGAGGAGTACGAGGAGCTGCGGACGGCGCTCCGCGACCACCGCCCGGCCGCGGGCGTCACGAGCCCCGCGCTCCTCTCCCAGGCGGCGAGCGACGCGGACCTGCTCCTCCCCGGGAAGACCGCCCTCGAGCTGTTCCCGCACGGGATCCTCGACCAGGACCTCCAGCAGGTGGACCTGCGCGCCCACAACTCCTGGCGGCTCACGCTCGCGGAGGTGCCGACGCTGGAGCTCCTCGAGGTGCTCCTCGTGAACGCCACGGCGCCGTTCGTCATGACCGCGCGGCTGAAGGGGCTCATGCTGCGTGCCCGCGAGGCGCCGGCCGGGACGGCGACGAGCCGGGACCCGGCGAAGCACGTCGTGCTCGTCTCCGCGATGGAGGGGCAGTTCTACCGCGAGCACAAGACGGACCGGCACCCGCACACCAACATGGCGAAGGCGGCGCTCAACATGATCGTCCGGACGAGCGCGCCGGACTACGCGCGGGACGGGATCTACCTCAACGCGGTGGACACCGGCTGGGTCACCGACGAGGACCCGGCCCACCTCGCCGAGCGCAAGGTCGAGGAGCACGCGTTCTCCCCCCGCTCGACATCGTCGACGGCGCGGCCCGCATCGTCGCCCCGATCTTCGACGGGTTCGGGACCGGGAAGCACGCGGCCGGCCTGTTCTTCAAGGACTACCGGCCGACGCCCTGGTAGCGCGGACGGGCCTCCCTCTCTTCCGCGCCAGCGAGGGAGAGGGTCGGGGGAGGGGGCCGAGCGCGCGGCACCCGAGCCGTCGCTCGCGATCCCGGGTAGAGTGCGCCCGTGAAGCCCTGGGAAACGGTCGAACGGACCACCGCGCCCGACGGCGCGGAGCTCATCCTCGCGCGCCGCGACGACGAGTGGGTCGTCCGCGTGGCGGGACGGACGCTGATGTCGAGCCGCGTGCACGGCTCGGAGGAGGCGCTCGCGGCCATCGCGCTGCGCGGCCTCGCCTCGCGCCGGGCGATCCTCGTCGGCGGGCTCGGGATGGGATTCACGCTGCGCGCCGCCCTCGACCGGCTCCCGGTCGACGCCCGCGTCATCGTGGTCGAGCTCGTCCCCGCGCTCGTCGCGTGGAACCGCGGCCCGCTCTCGGGGCTCGCCGGCCGTCCCCTCGACGACGCGCGCGTCCGGCTCCAGCAGGGCGACGTGGGCGCGCGCCTCGCCGAGGCCAAGGGGGCGTACGACGCCATCCTCCTCGACGTCGACAACGGCCCCTCCGTCCTCGCCCACGCGGACAACAAGAGCCTCTACGGCGCCCGCGGCGTCCGCGCCTGCGTGGGCGCGCTCCGCGCCGGCGGCGCGCTCGCGGTCTGGTCGGCGGGCCCGGACGAGCGCTACCGCGAGCGGCTCGAGCGGGCCGGCCTCGAGGTCTCGGAGGACGCCGTCCCGGCCCGGGGCGGCGCGGGGGGCGTCCGGCACGTCGTCATCGTGGGGCGCAAGCCCGCCGCGGTGCGCGGCCGCCCCGTCGTCGCTCCTCCGCCACGCGGAGCCGCGGGGTCGTCACGCGGAGGCAGAACGTCGGGACCCCACGGAGGCAGAAGGTCAGGACCCCACGGAGGATCGAGATGACCCGCGCCTACGCAGCGGCCGCCGCCGGCGCCCGCCTCACCCCCTTCGACGTGACCCGCCGCATGCCGGGGCCGCACGACGTCGAGATCGCCGTCCACTACTGCGGCGTCTGCCACTCGGACCTCCACCAGGTCCGCGACGAGTGGGGCGGCGCGACGTTCCCGATGGTGCCCGGCCACGAGATCGTGGGCCGGGTCACCCGCGTCGGGCGCCGCGGTGAAGAAGCTCCGGGAGGGCGATCTCGCCGGCGTCGGCTGCCTCGTCGACTCCTGCCGGACCTGCGAGCCCTGCCGCGGCGCGCTCGAGCAGTTCTGCGCGAAGGGCCCGGCCTGGACCTACAACTCCACCGAGATGGACCGGAAGACCCCGACCTACGGCGGCTACTCGAAGTCGGTGGTGGTGGACGAGGCCTACGCCCTGAAGGTCGCGAACGGCCAGGACCTCTCCCGCGTCGCGCCGCTGCTCTGCGCGGGCGTCACGACCTGGTCGCCGCTCCGCCACTGGAAGGTGGGGAAGGGGAGCCGGGTCGCGGTGGTCGGCCTCGGCGGCCTCGGCCACATGGCGCGTGAAGCTCGCGAACGCCCTCGGCGCCGAGGTCACGCTGCTCTCGCACTCCGCCGCGAAGGAGGCCGACGCGCGCCGGCTGGGCGCCCACGAGTTCGTGGTCACCTCCGCCCCCGGCGCCTTCCGCAGGCTCGCCGGCCGCTTCGACCTCGTCCTCGACACCGTCTCGGCCGACCACGACCTCGGCGCCTACCTCGGCACCGTGAAGGTGGACGGCGCGATGGTCCTCGTCGGCGTCCCGCCGGAGCCCGCGAAGGTCCACGCCTTCTCGCTCATCGGCGGGCGCAAGACGCTGGCGGGCTCGCTCATCGGCGGCATCGCCGAGACGCAGGAGGTCCTCGACTTCTGCGCCGAGAAGAAGATCGGCGCCGACGTCGAGGTCATCCCGATGAAGGCCATCGACGACGCCTACGAGCGCATGCTCCGCGGCGACGTCCGGTACCGGTTCGTCATCGACCTCGCGACGCTGTGAGGCCGAGGAGCGGGGGCGCTCCGCAGGTACCCGCTCCCTCCCTCTCCCCGCATCGCGGGGAGAGGGCCGGGGAGAGGGGCGCTACCTCGGGGACCCGCCGAGCGGGGACCCCGCCTCGCGGATGAAGCTGCCGTCCCGGAGCTCGCGGAGCGCGTCGCGGATCTCCTCCGCGGTGTTCATGACGAAGGGGCCGTACCGCGCCACGGGCTCGCCGAGCGGGCGGCCCGAGAGCAGGAGGAAGCGGCCCGGCTCGTCACCGGTGCGCACGCGGACCACGTCGCCGTCCCCGAGGATGGCGAGGCGGGTGGCCGCGACCGGCGCGCCGCCCTCCCCGAACGCGACCGCGCCGCGGAACACGTAGGCGAGGGCGGTTTGGCCGCGCGGGACCGGCTGCTCGAAGGTGCGGTGCGCGGGCATCGAGACGTCGAGGTACTCCGGCTCGGCGTAGATCTCCCGGACCGCGCCCTGGACCCCGTCCACCGCGCCGGCCACCACCCGGACCGAGATGCCGTCCGGGCGGACGAGCTCGGGGATCTTCGCGGCGGCGACGTCCTGGTAGCGCGGGCGCGTCATCTTGAGCTTCGCCGGGAGGTTCACCCAGATCTGGAAGCCGTCGAGGCGCCGCGGGCCCGCCTTCGGCATCTCCTCGTGGAGGATGCCGCTGCCCGCCGTCATCCACTGCACGTCGCCCGGCGCCGATGACCCCCTGCGTTCCGCAGGCTGTCGCGGTGGGCGACGCTGCCGTCGAGCATGTAGGTGACGGTCTCGATGCCGCGGTGCGGGTGCATCGGGAAGCCGGCGAGGTAGTCCGCCGGGATCCTCCGAGCCGAAGTGGTCGAAGAGCAGGAAGGGGTCGAGGTAGTCGAGGTGCCGCGTCGCGATGGAGCGCCGCAGCCGGACGCCGGCCCCTTCGCTGACGGGCGTGGGCTCGATGATCTCGGAGACGGTGCGTTCGGTGGTCATGGTGGATTTCTACTGCTGCGCGCCGGTCCCGCAACGCCATGGATGTGGCGTGGGGCGGTCAGGCCGTGCGACGGACCTCGACGACGCCCAGCGTCACGCGGCCGCCGGGCCGGTCCACCTCGACCTCGTCGCCCGCCTCGCGCCCGAGCAGCGCGCGGCCGATCGGCGACGCCGCCGAGACGAGCCCCCGCCTCGCGTCGGCCTCGTCGGGCCCGACGAGCCGCCAGGTGCTGCGCGCGCCTCCCTCGT
Organism: uncultured delta proteobacterium; assembly: GCA_963739565.1. Lineage (GTDB taxonomy): Bacteria > Myxococcota > Myxococcia > Myxococcales > Anaeromyxobacteraceae > Anaeromyxobacter. The sequence goes on from CAVUBF010000008.1 coordinate 405,753, forward strand.
CCTCCACCGTCACCCACGTTCCGAAGGCGACCTGCCCCTCCGGCGCGTCGCCGGGCGAGAGCACCGTCAGCGTCGCGAGGGTCGCACCGACGAGCGCGGCGCGGCGGGCGAGGGCGTCGGCGCGGGCCGCATCGGGCGCGGCAGCGCGCTCCGCCTCGAGCGCCTCGAGCTCGGCCCGGAGCGCGGCGTGCCCTTCCGGCGTCACGTACCGGCGCTCGCCGGGCGCGAGGCGGGGCGACGCCCGGACGACCGGCTCGACCTCGGGGGTCTCCTCGCTGGTGAAGGCCTTCGACACACCCGGATCCTAGCGACGAGGTCCCGGTCTCGCCGGGCGGCGAGACTCCGGAGCGGGCGCCGGGGGAGCGGACGCGGAACCGCCTACCGCCGCGTGAGCCCCTGCGACGTGAGCGCGACCGGGTCGCCGACCCGGAACGGGAGGACGTTCTGGTAGACGTAGCGCTCGAGCGCGCCGTCGTCGAACCGGACGAAGATCTCGTAGAACCGGTCCTCGGCTCCGCCGCTGCTCGCCGCGGCGCCGACCATCGCGCCGCCCATCATCCCGACCATGGTCTGCGCCGCGCTGTGACCGCCGAAGAGGAGGCCGCCGATGAGGGCGCCCGCCACCGCGCCGGCGCCGGGGTCGCCCTGCTGCGTCCGGACGTTCTCCCGGATCGACTCCACGTGACCGTACCGCGCCCACTCGGCGCCGTACGGGTCCTGCCCCCAGGTCTGGGAGCGGTACGTGGTCGCGACGCACCCGCCGAGGAGCAGGGCGGGGAGCACCAGGAGCGCGACGCGGCGGACGTTCGTCATGACTCCAGGAAATGCATACCGCGGACCAGGGGCCGGGCGCCGGAAATTCCGTCTTGCCGCGGGGTTGCGGGCTGGGGTGGGAGGTCCGCCTCGTGGCGCCCCGGCACACCGTGGCTTCACATTCCCGGTCGGGAGGCGCCTCCCGGGGCGTCCCGGCGCGGAGCGGGGGGGCGAGGCGCCCCCCGCTGGCCTCTGGCGGGAGGGTCGCCGCCCGGAGGTCTGGTAAGATGCCCGACCCAATTCGAGGGAGACGTCGGTGATCCGCCACGAAGACATCGGTCGCGCGGTCCGCGAGTGCGAGTATGCGGTCCGCGGCCCCATCGTCGCGCGTGCCCAGGAGCTGGAGCGCCAGGGGCGCCGCATCATCTACTGCAACATCGGGAACCCGCAGTCGCTCGGGCAGCGCCCGATCACCTGGGTGCGCCAGGTGCTCGCCCTCGCCGAGTGGGCGGAGCTCGCATCGGCCGTCCCCGCCGGCACCTTCCCCGAGGACGTCCTCGAGACGGCCCGCCTGCTCGCCCGCGAGACGAAGCACGGCCTCGGCGCCTACACGGAGTCGAAGGGCTACCGGTTCGTCCGCGAGGCGGTGGCGCGGTTCATCGCGGCGCGCGACGGGATCGCCTCCGACCCCGAGGCGATCTTCCTCACCGACGGCGCGTCCAAGGGCGTGCAGGCGGTGCTCCGGCTGATCGTCGCCGACGAGCGGGACGGGATCATGATCCCAATCCCGCAGTACCCGCTCTACTCCGCGACCATCACGCTCTACGGCGGCGCGCAGGTCGGCTACCACCTCGACGAGGCGAACGGCTGGAAGCTCTCGCGGGAGATCCTCGACCGGTCCATCGCCGACGCGCGCAAGAAGGGCATCCGCCCGCGGGCGATCTGCGTCATCAACCCCGGGAACCCGAGCGGCGCCGTCCTCGACGAGGGCAATGTCGAGATGGTGCTCCGGTTCGCCGCCGAGCACGGGCTCTCCGTCCTCGCCGACGAGGTCTACCAGGACAACGTCTGGCGGCCCGGCGATCGGTTCGTCTCCTTCGCGAAGACCCTCGAGCGGCTCGGGCTGAAGGACGTCTCGCTCTTCAGCTTCCACTCCGTCTCGAAGGGCTACCTCGGGGAGTGCGGGCACCGGGGCGGCTACCTCGAGTGCCGCAACGTCCCCGGCGCGGTGCAGGACGAGATCACGAAGCTGCAGTCCATCGCGCTGTGCGCGAACTCGGTCGGGCAGATCGTGACGTACCTGCTCGTCGCGCCGCCGCGCCCGGGCAGCCCGTCCTTCGAGCGGTACGACCGCGAGAAGCGCGAGGTGCTCGAGGCGCTGCGGAAGAAGGCGGCGATCGTGGGGAAGGGGCTCGACGCCGTCCCGGGCATCCGCTGCAACGAGGTGACCGGGGCGATGTACGCCTTCCCACGGGTCGACCTGCCGCCGGGCGTCACGGACTTCGAGTACTGCCTCGCGCTCCTCGAGGAGACCGGGATCTGCGTGGTGGACGGGACCGGTTTCGGCCAGCTGCCGGGGACCGCGCACTTCCGCACGACGATCCTGCCGCCCCTCGATGAGATCGAGACGGTGGTCCGGCGCATCGGCGACTTCCACGCTGCGTTCGTGAAGCGCCGCCGCGGCTGATCCGGATTGATCCAGATCAAGTAATTGAGACCGGGACTCGGGGTATCCAGGCCCACCTGGTACCTTTTGTCGCAGGGAGTGTGATTTGCTCCCTTACATGTCCGATCGCGTGGCCGAGCTCGAAGCGAAGGTCGCGGAACTCTCGGGATCGCTGAATCAAATGGAGCGGCGGGTTCTGCTCCTCGAGCGGGGGCTCACCCCCGCCGCCGCCCGCCGGGTGCGCGCTGCCGCGCAGGCGGCGGCGCCGATGGGAGACGCGGCGACCGCGATGCTGCGGCACGATGCCGCATCCATCGCGGGAACCGTCTCGCTCGGTGGACGGACCCTCCTCGTCCTCGCCGGCGGGTTCTTCCTGCGCGCCCTCACCGACGGCGGGACGCTCCCGACCTGGATCGGCGTCGGCATGGCGTTCGTGTACGCCGGAGTCTGGATCGCCCTCGCCGACCGCGCCGCCGCCGAGGGCCGCCTCGCGAGCGCGGGGTTCCACGGCGCGGCGGCGGTCGCCATCGGGTTCCCGCTGCTCTTCGAGGTCACCTCCAAGTTCAAGATCGTCCCGACCTGGATCGCGGCGATCCTGCTCTGCGCCTTCACCGCGGTCGCCCTGGCAGTGGCGGCGCGTCGCCGGTTCCAGACCCTCGCCTGGCTCGTCGTCCTCGCGGCGATCCCCGCCGCCTTCGCCCTCATGCTCGCGCAGGGGCGGGTGGCGCCGCCCCTCGTGTTCCTCGTCGTGCTCGGGGTCGGGACGGTCTGGCTCGGGTACGTCCTCGACTGGCACGGCCTGCGCTGGCCGGTCGCGTTCGCGGCGGACCTCGCGGTGCTCTTCCTCGCGGTGGAGGCGGTGCGGCCTGGCGCGCCGGACGGCCCGGTCACCGCCGTCCTCGTGCAGTTCGCCCTCATCGCCGCGTACCTCGGCAGCACCGCGGTCCGGACCCTCGGGCTCCGCCGCAGCGTCGTCGCCTTCGAGACCGTGCAGGCCGCGGCGGTGCTCCTCGCCGGCCTCGGCGGCGCCGCCTTCGTCACCGCCCGCGCCGGGATGGGGGCGGGCGCGCTCGCCCTCGGCGTCCTCTCCGTGGTGTTCGGCGCGGCGGCCTACGCCGTCGCCTTCGCCTTCGTCGAGCGGGAGCGGACGCCGGCGAACTTCTACTTCTACACCTCCGCCGGCGCCGCCTTCGTCCTCGCCGGCGCGACCTTCCTGCTCCCCGCCGATCCGCGCGCGCTCCTCTGGGGCGCCCTCGCCGTCGCCGCCGCCCTCGGCGCGCGCCGCGCCGGACGCGGGACGCTCGCGAGCCACGCCGCGATCTACGCCACCGCCGCGGCGCTCTCGAGCGGCCTCCTCACCCATGCCTGGGAGAGCGCCTTCGCGTCCTCGGACGAGGCGTGGACGGTGGCGACCGTCACCGCCGTCCTCGCGGGGGCGGCGGCGGCGGCGGCGTCCTGGGCCCTCGCCGTCGTACCCGCCCGCGGCTCCCTCGACCGCATCCCGCGCGTCGCGCTCCTCGTCGTCCTCGCGGCGGCCGGGGCGGGGCTGATCATCGGCTTCGTGGCGCCGCTCGCCGCGGGGGTCCCCGGCGCCGGCGCCGACGCGGGCATCGTCGCGACGGTGCGCACCGTCGTGCTCGCCCTCGGCGCCCTGGGCCTCGCGGCGCTCGGCCGCACCGAGGCATGGTCCGAGGCGCGCTGGCTCGCCTGGCCGGTCCTCGGCCTCGCCGGGGTGAAGCTGATCGTCGAGGACCTTCCGCGCAGCCGGCCGGCGACGCTCTTCCTCGCCTTCGCGCTGTACGGCGGCGCCCTCATCCTCGTGCCACGCCTCCGGCGGCGCGATGGCTCCACCGCCGGTCCCGGCGGTCCTGCCGCGCACGCGCGATCGTAGGGCCTCAGGGCCCGGCCGCCTACGCCGGGGGGACCTCGCCGCGCAGCCGCTTCTTGTCGATCTTGCCGACGCTCGTCTTCGGGATCGCCTCGACGATCGTGATCTTCTCGGGGATCGCGTAGCGCTCGAGCTTGCCGCGCTCGGCGAGGCCCTGCAGGAACTCGCGGACCGTCTCGGGGGTGAGCTTCCCCTTCCACGCCTCGCGCTCGACCACCACCGCCGCGGGGCGCTCGCCCCACTTCGCGTCGGGGACCGCGTACACCGCCACCTCGGCGATCCCCTCGTGCTGGCTGATCACGCTCTCGAGGTCGAGCGACGAGATCCACTCGCCCCCCGACTTGATGACGTCCTTCAGCCGGTCGGTGATGACGACGTAGCCGTCGTCGTCCTGGTAGGCGATGTCCCCGGTGTGGAGCCAGCCCCCGCGCCAGAGGTCCTTCGAGCGATCGGGGAGCTTCGCGTACCCGCCGGTGAGCCAGGGGGCGCGCACGACGATCTCGCCGACGTTCTTCTTCCCCGGCGGCAGCTCCGCGCCGTCGAGGTCCACGATCCTGAGCTCGACGAGCGGGAGGGGGAGGCCCGTCCGCACCATGACGTCGGTCCGCCGGTCGGGCGGCCAGTCCCGCATCTCGTCCTTGAGGTGCGAGACCGTCAGGATCGGGCAGGTCTCCGACATCCCGTAGCCGGTGGTGATCCCAATCCCCCGGGCCATCGCGGCCTGGGCGAGCCCGCGGGGGAGGGCGGAGCCGCCGATGAGGACCTTCCAGCCGGAGAGGTCCTTCCCCGGCGAGCCGGGGGCGGTGAGGAGCATCTGCAGGATCGTCGGCACGCAGTGGGAGAACGAGACCCGGTGCTTCACGAGCAGATCGAGGAGCACCGCCGGCTCGTAGCGGCCGGGGTAGACCTGCTTCGTCCCGAGCACGGTCGCCATGTACGGGATGCCCCAGGCGTGCACGTGGAACATCGGCGTGATCGGCATGTAGACGTCGTCGCTGCGGAAGCTGACCGGATCCGCGAAGGCGGCGAGGGTCGCGATGCCCGTCATGGTGTGCAGGACGATCTGCCGGTGCGTGAAGTAGACGCCCTTCGGCTCCCCGGTGGTCCCGGTGGTGTAGAAGGTCGTCGCCACCGTCGACTCGTCGAGCTCGGGGAACTCGAACCGCGGCGCCGCCGCCTCGAGGAGCGCCTCGTGCTCCCCCGCCGCCCACGCCGGGACCGGCTCGGTCGCGCCGTCGGAGATCACGACGATGGCGCGGACGGTGGTGAGCTTCTCGCGGATCTCTCGAGGATCGGCAGGAAGTCGCGGTGGACGAACAGGACCCGGTCCTCCGCGTGGTTCAGCGTGAACAGGATCTGCTCGGGGGAGAGCCGCACGTTCACCGTGTGGAGGATCGCCCCCATCATCGGGACCGCGAAGTACGCCTCGAGGTAGCGATGGCTGTCCCAGTCCATGAAGCCGACGGGGTCGCCAGGCTTCACCCCGAGCCCCGCGAGCAGGCTCGCGAGCCGGCGGACGCGCCGCGCCATGTCGGCGTACGTGTACTGGAAGTTCCGGTAGACGATGGCCTGCCCGGGCGACCAGCGGAGCGGACGCTCCAGCAGGCGGCCGATGGTGAGCTGGTCCGCGTGCCCGACGTTCGGGAAGTCGCCCATGGGGTGCCGCCTCCGATCACTCGCGCCCGCGGTGGCGGGCGGCGGACCATCATACGATCGGTCGCTGCCATCCCGGTGGGGGCCGGCGAAGGGTCTGCCGGGGCGCGTCAGGCGCCGGGCGGGGAGCGGCGGCGGCGGGGAGCGGTCCAGCGGGACCGGGGAGGCGGTTCCGACGAGGAGGCGGGGTTCGGGGCACCGAGGGCGGTGGCGGGCGGGGCGGCGCGGCGCGAGGGAAACGTTCCGGCGAGATTGGCCGACCCGTAGTCCGGGGTGTCGCGCCCGGTCCCTGCTGCCGTCGCCCCCAAGGATAGTTCACGGTAGGTGACGGCGCGACCCAAGAGGGAGCTTGACCGGTTCACGGCGGGTCGACGCTTCGGGGCGGAGAGACCCCTGGTAAGCGCCCTCACGACGCGCCCGCGGGCGCCCTGTGGGCGCCGCGGAGTTGCGGGAGGGGCGCGCGAGGGGCCCTCGGGATCTCGCGCCAGGACGGGAATGCGCGCGTTCCAGGGCCGGCACCACGATCGACGAGCGCCGCCGCTGCCCGGCCACCGGAGGGAAGTCCTTGGCCCGCCCGGCGGCTCGGTGGACATCCAGGCCGGCAGCCGGCTCAAGGTGATTCCGTCACATGGTCGGAATCGTCGTCCCTCAGGTGCTTGAGCGCGACCGAGTTCATGCAGTAGCGCAGCCCCGTCGGCGGCGGGCCGTCGGGGAACACGTGGCCGAGGTGGCCGTCGCAGCGTGCGCAGCGGACCTCGACCCGGCGCATCCCGTAGGAGTGGTCGGCGCGCTCGGTCACCGCGTCGGGCGAGATCGGCACCGTGAACGAGGGCCAGCCGGTGCCGGACTCGAACTTGGTCCCGGAGCGGAAGAGCGGGTTCCCGCAGCCCGCGCAGACGTAGGTCCCGGGCTCCTTCGTCCCGAGGAAACAGCCGGACCCGGCGCGCTCGGTGCCGTGGCCGCGCAGGACCTCGTACTCCTCGGGGGACAGCCGCTCGCGCCACTCCTCGTCGCTGAGGACGATCTTCTCGCGCATGTCGCGCCTCCCGCGCCAATCTAACGGCGCGAGGCGCGTCACGCCCGCCGGCTCAGGTCCGGCGGCGCCCCGCCAGGGCCTCGCGCAGGATCGGCGCGGCGGTCGTCATCATCTCGACCGTCGTGTCCCAGGACACGCAGGCGTCGGTCACCGAGCAGCCGTACTTCAGCTTCGACAGGTCCGCCGGGATGGGCTGGCTGCCCTGCTCGATGAAGCTCTCGACCATGAGGCCGACGACCGAGCGGTTCCCCTCGCGGATTCTGGTGGACCACGTCCCGCATGACGAGGGGCTGGAGCTCCGGCTTCTTCCAGGAGTTCGCGTGGGAGCAGTCGACCACGATGTTCCGCGCGAGCTTCGCCTTCTCGAGCGCCTGCTCGGCGAGGGAGATCGAGACCGTGTCGAAGTTCGGCCGCCCGCCGCCGCCGCGCAGGACGAGGTGGCCGTAGCGGTTTCCGCGGGTGCGGACCACCGCGGAGCGCCCCTGCCCGTTCACGCCGAGGAAGCTGTGCGGCCTGCTCGCGGAGAGGATGGCGTTCACCGCCGCATCCACGTCGCCGTCGGTGCCGTTCTTGAAACCGACCGGCGTGGAGAGCCCGGACGACATCTCGCGGTGCGTCTGCGACTCGGAGGTGCGGGCGCCGATGGCGGTCCAGGCGACGAGGTCGCCGTAGTACTGCGGCGCGATGGGGTCGAGGGCCTCGGTGCCCGCGGGGACGCCGAGCTCGTTCACGTCGAGGAGGAAGCGGCGCGCCTTCTCCATCCCGACGTCGATGCGGAACGAGTCGTCCATGAAGGGGTCGTTGATGAATCCCTTCCAGCCGACGGAGGTGCGCGGCTTCTCGAAGTACACGCGCATGACCACGTAGAAGACGTCGGACAGCTCCGCCGACAGCTTCGCGAGGCGCCGGGCGTAGTCGAGCCCCGCGACGGGGTCGTGGATCGAGCAAGGCCCGACCACCACGAACATCCGCGGGTCCTTGCCGTCGAGGATCGCCTCGAGGGTCCGCCGGGCCTTCACCACCGTGTTGGCCCCCGCCTCGGTGAGGGGGATCTTCGCCTTCACCTCGTCGGGCGAGGGCATCACGTCCAGGGCCGCTACGTTCAGGTCTTCGGTGCGCTGGGGCATGGGGCCTTCCGTATGTCCCCGGAAATCCTTCGCCCCGCGGAGCGGGGCTAGGGAGGGGGCCCGCCAACCGCGGGGTCAAAGGAAATAACCCATCCCGGGCCGCGATGCATCCCGGCGCGGACGTGGATCAACCCTGGGTCCGTCCGCGGTGGCGCGGGGTGCGCCGGGTCCGGGTGGCCTCGAGCTGGAGCGTCACCGCCTTGCGGAACGCCTCGCCCATCGGCGCGAAGCGCGCCGGATCCCGCTCGAGCGCCCCGAGGGCGAGGGCCACCGCCTCGATCGTGGAGAGGTGGCCGGCGGCGGGCTCGCGCCGCAGGCCGGCATAGCCGCTCACGCGATCGTGGACGAGGCCGAGCCGCGGGAGCGCCGCCAGGGCCGGGTTGTCCCGCAGCATGCGGTCCGCCTGGAGCCAGGTCCCGTCGATGACGACGAGGAAGGGCGGCGGCGGGGACACCCGGTCCGCCGGGACGCTCCCCTCGCCGGGGTAGAGCAGGGCGGTCCCGGAGGCGGCGACCACCTCGCGGACGCGCGGGTGGTCCTCGAACCGGACGCCGCGGTGCAGCTCGGCGTTCTCGAGGGCGAGGCGCGTGAGCCACGCGGAGCAGATCGCGAGGCGCGCCTCGCGCGGGTGCTGCAGGAGGACGACCCGCGTCGCCGAGGCGACCGGCCGCAGGTCGGCGCAGACGCAGAACGTCGTCGGGCGCAGGCAGCGGTGGCAGGTCTCCCTCACGAGCGGCGGAGGAGAGCACGCCGGCCGCGCCGATTTCAACCTGCCGTCGCGGCGGGCATACTCGCCGGATGCTCCTCCGCCTCCTCCGGGCGCTCCTCGTCCTCGTCGCCCTCGCCGCGGCCGGGCTCGCCCTCGCCTGGCTGCTCCAGCGCCGGCTCCTGTACTTCCCCGACCGGACCGGCCGCGCCGAGTCGGAGCGGCGGGCCCGCTCGCTCGGGCTCGAGGCGTGGATCGAGGGCGGGGAGCTCCTCGGCTGGCGCGCGTCGACGCCGGGCGCCCGCGGGCGGCTCGTCGTGTTCCACGGGAACGCCGGCTCCGCCCTCGACCGCACCTACTTCGTCCGGGCCCTCGCGCGGGCCTCGCCCGCGATCCCCCTCGACGTCTACCTCGCCGAGTACCCCGGCTACGGTCCGCGCCCCGGGAGGCCGACGCAGTCGACCCTCGTCGCCGCGGCCCGCCAGGCGATCGCTGCGGCGCGGCGGGACGGGAGCGGTCCGCTCCTCGTCGCGGGCGAGTCGCTCGGCAGCGCGGTCGCGGCTCTCGCGGCGGCGGAGGCGCCGGGCGAGGTGGACGGCGTCCTGCTCGTGACGCCGCTCGCGAGCGTCCCGGCGGTGGCGCGGCGCCACTACCCGATGGTCCCCGCGTTCGCCCTGCGCGACACGTGGCGGGCCGACCAGGCGCTCCCGGCGTACCGCGGGCCGGCGGCGTTCCTCGTCGCCGGACGCGACGAGATCGTGTTCGCGGACCTCGGGGTCGCGCTCCACGATGCCTACCCGGGCCGGAAGGCGATGTGGGTGGACGAGGGCGCGACGCACAACGGACTCGACTGGCGTCCGGGCCTCGCGCGCTGGCGCGAGCTCATCGAGTTCCTCGCGCGCGGGCGCTGAGCGGCGCGCTCGGGGGGCGCGGGCTTCCCCGCGACCGAGGCGATCTCCATGCTCGCTCCGGATCGACCGCCGTGCTCGCCGAGACCCTTGCCCTCGCCCTCGCCCTCGCGTTCTCCGGGACGCCCCGCGGCGGGCTCGAGGCGACGCTCACCCCCGAGAACGCCGCCCGCGCCCGGCGAGGGCTGCTCCCGCGCAAGGCCGAGCGGGTCCGCCCGGCGTCGCGTTCCCGCCGGATCGTGTCCGTCCCCCAGGCCCCGACCTGGCTCGGCGAGCCCGGGGAGGTGGTCGCGCCCGCCGGGGAGGCCCCCGTCGCGGAGTCGATCGCGCCGGCCGCGACCGTCGCCCTGGAGGTCGCCTCCGCCGTCGCCGGGGAGGACCCACCCGCGGGCGCCGCGTCGTGGGTCGCGATGGAGGGCGCGCAGGTCGAGGCCGTCCTCCGCCGGGGTCGGCGGCGCGAGCCGCCCGCGTTCCGCGCCGCCGTCGAGGAGGCCGAGGTCGAGGTGATGGTGCGGCGGCTCGCGGGGCGCGGAGCAGCCCGCGGGCGCGAGTAGGGCCTACCGCTTCGGCGCGATCTCGTGGTTCGCGAGCGCCTCCAGCGCCCGGACCAGCGCGGAGTGGTCCCAGCGCGCGCCGCCCATCCCCTTCACGGCGTTGAAGAGCTGCTGGGCGAGGGCGGTCGCCGGGCAGGGCGAGCCCCATGGCCCGCGCTCCCGAGAGCGCGTTCTCGAGGTCCTTCTGGTGGAGCTCGACGCGGGCCCCGGGCTCGAAGTTCCGGTCAATCATCCGCTGGCCGTGGAGCTCCAGGACGCGCGACGAGGCGAACCCGCCGAGGAGCGCCTGGCGCACCTTCGCGGGATCGACGCCCGCCTTGGCCGCGAAGAGGAGCGCCTCGCCGACCGCCTCGATGGTGAGGGCGACCACGATCTGGTTCGCCACCTTGGTCGTCTGACCGGCGCCGTTCGGCCCCACGTGCGTCACGTTCTTGCCGAGGAGCGCGAGGAGCGGCGACACGCGAGCGAAGCCGGCGTCGCTCGCCCCGACCATGATGGTGAGCGTCGCGGCCCGCGCGCCGACGTCGCCGCCCGACACCGGGGCGTCCACGTACTCGCAGCCGAGGCCGTTCACCCGCGCCGCCAGCTCCTTCGTGACGAGCGGCGAGATGGAGCTCGTGTCGACGAAGACCTTCCCGGGCGAGAGCCCGGCGGCGACGCCCTCCGGGCCGAAGAGGACCTTCTCCACGTCCGCCGTGTCCGGGACCATGCAGAAGGTCACCTCGGCGACGCGGGCGACCTCCCGGCCGCTGCCGCAGGCGACCCCGCCCGCGTCCACGAGCTCCCGCGGCACGCCGCTCCGGGACGACAGGTAGACCCGGTGCCCGCCCTTCAGGAGGTTCGCGGCCATGGGGCGGCCCATGATCCCGAGCCCCACGAACCCGAGCTCAGCCATCGCGGAACTCCTCCATCCAGCCGAGGCCGGCCGCCGTGCCCTTCCTCGGGCGGTACTCGCACCCGACCCAGCCGCGGTACCCGAGCCGGTCGAGGTGGCGCAGCAGGAACCCGAAGCTCACCTCGCCGGTGCCGGGCTCGTTTCGCCCCGGCACGTCGGCGATCTGCACGTGCCCGATCCGGGGGAGGCGCGACTCGAGCGTCCGGGCCAGGTCCCCCTCCATGATCTGCATGTGGTACACGTCATACAGATAGTGAAGGTTCGGCTCACCGACCTCCTCGATGAGCTCGAAGCCCTGCCGCGACGTGGTGAGGAAGTAGCCGGGCATGTCGCGGACGTTGATCCCCTCCACCACGAGCGTCCGCGCCTCGGTGCCGACCGCGCGCGCGGCGAGCCGGATCGCGGCCACCCAGGCGGCGTGGACGGCCTCGTCGGGCACGCCCGGCGGCCGGATCCCCGCCATCGCGTGGAGGCGCGGGCACCCGAGGACGCCGGCGTAGGCGAGGGCGCGCGCGAGGCCGTCGCGGAACTCGTCGGCGCGGTCGGGGTCGCAGGCCATCCCGCGGTCGCCCCGCGCCCAGTTCCCCGCCGGCAGGTTGAACAGGACCACCTCGACGCCGGCGGCGCGGGCGGCGCGGGCGACCTCCTCGGGGGGGTGGTCGTAGGGCGAGACGAACTCGACCGCCCGGAAGCCGGCGCGGGCTGCGGCGTCGAACCGGTCTAGGAACGCGACCTCGTTGAAGAGCAGCGTCAGGTTCGCCGAGAAGCGGGGCACCGTCCCCTCCGGACCTCAGCCGACGAGGAAGAGCGTGCAGGAGCGCGCGCCATGGGCGCCGATGACGAGGGCCTGCTCGATGTCCGCGGTCTTGGACGGCCCGGCGATGAAGGTCCCGAACCCGGCGCCCGGGAACGAGAGCCGCCGGTAGGCCTGGTGCATGTCGTCGACCACGTCCGTCGCGGCGACGACGAGGGCGAGGTGCTCGGCCACCACGAAGGCCCCCCTGGGGCTGAAGGCGCCGCCGGTGACCCACACCGCCCCGTTCTCCGCGACCGCGAAGGCGCCGGGCAGGACGGCGAGGCCGATCCCCTCGAGCAGGTGGGGGTCGGCGAGATCGATGCGAGGTCGACGTTCCCGGGGACCTCGGGCACCGCCGAGGCGACCCGGGCGACGCCCACGTCCGCGGCGAGGGCGGCGGCCGCCGCGGCGAGCCCGGCCCGCTCCGGCACGCGGACGAGCCGCCCCGCGACCGCCGCGACCGCGTCGGCGAGGCGCGCGATGGGGTCGTCCCAGCGCACGCCCACGCGGGAGAGGTCGGGGGCGGGCGCCGCAGGCGCGGACGCGGTCCGGAGCGCGTCGAGGATCCGGCGGCGGCTATCCACGGCCGTTCCCTCCCGCGCCCCGCGTCCGGCGCCAGGTGTCCCGGAAGCTCTCCTTCGGCGGCGGCGGCAGCTCGCGCCGGCGGCCCCACGCGTTCCAGGGCCCGTAGAGCAGGAAGCGCGGGAACCACCTCAGCGCGAACCGCATCAGCCGGCCACCCGCCTCGTAGACGGCGCGGTGCCGGAGGACGAGGGCGACGAGGGCGAGGCCGAGCCGCTTCCCGGGGGACACGAGCCCGCGCGCGGCGAGGGTCCGGCGCTCGCCGAGGAGCATGTCGTGGATGCCGATCTTGACCGGGCAGACGGCGTCGCAGGAGCCGCAGAGCGTGGACGCGAAGGGGAGGGTCGCGTGCGAGGCGGGATCGCGCGCGGCGGCGAGGACCGAGCCGATGGGCCCGGGCACCACCCACCCGTAGCTGTAGCCGCCGCTCCGCCGGTAGACCGGGCAGGTGTTGAGGCACGCCCCGCAGCGGATGCAGGCGAGGGCACCACGTATCGCGGGGTCGGCGAGGAGCCGCGAGCGGCCGTTGTCCACGACGACGATGTGGAGCTCGCCGCCCGCTCATCGGGCCGTGGAAGTGGGAGGTGTACGAGGTGATGGGCTGGCCCGTGGCGGAGCGCGCGAGGAGCCGGACCAGCACCGCGAGGTGCTCGAGGCGCGGGACGATCTTCTCCACGCCCATGCACGCGATGTGGAGAGGGGGGAGGGAGGTCCCCATGTCCGCGTTCCCCTCGTTCGTGCAGACGACCACGCCGCCCGTCTCCGCGATCGCGAAGTTCACGCCGGTGAGGCCGGCCTGGGCCCGCATGAACCGCTCGCGCAGGTGGCCGCGGGCCGCCTCGGTGAGCTTGGTCGGGTCGGAGAGGCCCTTCGGCGTGCCGAGCTTGCCGTGGAAGAGCTCGCCGATCTCCTCGCGCTTGAGGTGGATGGCGGGGAAGATGATGTGCGAGGGCGGCTCGCTCCGGAGCTGGACGATCCGCTCGCCGAGGTCGGTGTCCACCACCTCGATGCCGCGGGCCTCGAGGTAGGGGTTGAGGCCGCACTCCTCCGTCAGCATCGACTTCGACTTCACGAGCCGGGTGACTCCGCGCTCGGCGAGGAGCCGGTGGACGATCTCGTTGTGCTCGGCGGCGTCCGCCGCCCAGTGGACCTTGGCCCCGCGGGCGACGGCGTTCGCCTCGAACTCCTCGAGGAGCTCCGGGAGCCTGCCCCGGACGAGCGCGCGGATCGCGGCGCCGGCGTCCCGGAGCGCCTCCCAGTCGGGCACCAGCGACGCGGCGCGGTCCCGCTTCTCGCGCACGAACCAGAGCGACTGGTCGTGCCAGTGGGTGCGGGGCTCGTTCGCGACGAAGCGGGCGGCGGCCTCGGGGTGGCCGCCGGCGGGGGCGGGGCGCGGGGAAGTCACGGCAGGGCCTCCGCGAGCACCTCGGCGACGTGCATGAACCGCAGCGGCCGGCCGTCGCGCTGCGCGAGCCCCTGCAGGTGCATGAGGCACGAGACGTCGGTCCCGGTCACGATCGCGGCGCCGGCCTTCTCGTGGTCGGCGATCCGGTCCTTCCCCATGAGCGACGAGACCGCCTCCTCCGCGACGGCGAAGGTGCCGCCGAAGCCGCAGCACTCGTCCGGACGCGTGAGCGGCACGAGCTCGAATCCCCGCGAGCGAGCGGAGGAGCCCGTCGACCTTGTTCGACTTCGGCCTCATCGACTCGCTCGCGACGCCGAGGCCGAGCTCCCGCAGCCCGTGGCAGCTCTGGTGGAGCGCCACCTTGTGCGGGAAGCTCCCGCGGGCGCCGCGGACGCCGAGGACGTCCACGAGGAACTCGCAGAGCTCGTAGGTGTGGGCCTTGAGGGCCTCGAACCCCGGCGCGCCGGCGAGGAACGGATCGTAGTGGTTCCGCACCATCGAGGTGCAGCTCCCCGACGGGCAGACCACCGCCTCGAACCCGCCGAACACCTCGAGGAAGCGGCGCGCGAGCGGCTCCGCGGCGGCGGCGAGCCCGGCGTTGGCCATCGGCTGGCCGCAGCAGGTCTGCTCCTCGGGGAAGACGACCTCGACGCCGTGCGCCTCGAGGACCCGGACCGCGCCGAGGGCGGCGGAGGGCCAGAGCTGGTCGACATAGCAGGGGACGAACAGCGCGACGCGCACGGGGGGAGTCTGCCAGAGCCGGCGCCGGGATAGAACCGGCCGGGAGGGGCTCGTCAGGGGCCCTGAACGTGCGGCCGGGCGTCCGCCGCGCCGGTCCGGACGCGCGCGCCGGTCTCGAGCTCGACCGTGAAGGTGGACCCGAGGCCCGGCTGGCTCTCGACCTGGACGGCGCCCCCCTGCGCCTCCACGATCTGGCGAACGATCCAGAGCCCCAGGCCGAACCCGCCGTAGTTTCGCTGCGACACGGCCCGCTCGAACCGCTGGAAGATCCGGCGTTGATCCTCCTCCGGGATGCCGATGCCGCGGTCGTGGATCGAGAGGACCGCCCTGCCGACCGGCGCCTCGACCCGGACGTCGATGGGGGACCCGGCCCCGTACTTGATGGCGTTCGCGAGCAGGTTCGTGACGACCTGATCGAGGCGGGTCCGGTCCCAGAAGCCCACCGCGCGCTCGACCGTCATCCGGATCACGCACCCCGCCCGCTGCGCCTCCTCGGCGAACCGGTCCACCACCTCGCGGGTCACCTCGGCGAGGTCCGTCTCCTCCCGCTCGAGGTCGAGGCGCCCCGCGCCGATGCGGGAGATGTCGAGGAGGTTCGAGACGAGGCGCGAGAGGCGGTCGGCCGAGCGGCGGATGAGGTCCGCCTTCGAGGTCACCTGCTCCATCGATCCCCGCCGCGCCGCCGCGCGGAGCGCGTCGGTCTGGAGGATGAGGGACGTGAGCGGGGTCTTCAGCTCGTGCGAGGCGATGGAGAGGAACTCGTCGCGCGCCGCCACCGCCTCCTGCGCGCGGCGGAACAGCCGGGAGGCGTCCACCGCGGCGGCCACGAGCCGGGAGAGATCCTCGGCGAGCGGCAGGTCGTCCGGCTCGAGGTCGTGGGGGCGCCGCGCGAGGAGGGCGATCGCGCCGATGGGCTCGCCGCGGGCGCTGAGCGGGACGGTGAGGTACGCCCGGACGCCGAGCTCCTCGAGCGCCGCCTGCGCGGCCTCGCCACTGGGCGGCGCCGTGGCGGTCGCCGCCCCGCGGACGGGCACGGCCCGGGCGATCGCGGCGGGGATCCCGAGCGGCGCGGTGCAGGACGGGGCGGTCGCCCGGAGGAGCTCCATCGCCCGGGCGGCCCGCGCGGGGTCCTCGTGCCCCACGATCCAGACCGGGCCCTGGGGCTCGAGGAGGAGCACGACGCAGGCGTCGGCGATCGAGGCCGCCGCGAGCCGGGCGACGTCCGCGGCCGCGCGCTCGTAGTCGGTGGTGGCGGCGAGGGCCTTGCCAGCTCCGGCGAGGAACGACGATCGCCGCGCGGTTCGCTCGGCCCGCGCCCGGCCGCGCGCGTCGGCTCGCGTGATCGCGAAGAGGAGCGCGGTGATCGCGAGCCCCGCGGCGAGGACCGCCGCCGGGAGCGCGTGCTCCGCACGAGACCCGAAGGCGGCGCCCGCGTCGTAGACCAGCGTCCAGGGGCGACCCGCGATCTCCAGCCGCTCGGTCCGGGTCCGGGTCGCAGGCTCGTCGCTGCCGCCGGTCCGGAGCAGGAGCGCCCCCGGGAGCGGCTCCGGCCCGTCGAAGATGGCGAGCCGCACCGTCGCGACGTCCCGCGCGTCGAGGGTCCCGGCGAGGAGGTCGGCCGCCCGGAACGGCGCGTACATCCAGCCGGCGAGGAGCCGCCGCCGCTCCTCGACGCCGCGGGGGGCCCGGCCGAACACCGGCAGGTACATGAGGAAGCCCGCCTGGCGGTCCGAGCCGACCTCCTGGACCAGCTCGACCCGGGCCGTGGCGGCGACCTCCCCGGTGTCGCGCGCCCGCTCCATCGCCTCGCGGCGGGTCGGGTCGGAGAACATGTCGTAGCCGATGGCGCGCCGGTTCCTCCAGTCGAGCGGCTCGAGCTCGACGACCGACGTGTAGACGGGACGGTCCCCGGTCGGCCAGACGCGGTAGTCGGGGAAGACGCGGCGCATGAGCGCCTCGTGCGCGGCGAGCTCCTGCGGGCGGATCAGCTTCGCCCACCCGAGCCCCTGGATTCCGGGGTAGCGCCGGGTGATCTCGAGCCCCTCGACGAACCGGGCGAAGCTGGTCGTGTCGGGCTCCTCCCCGATCGCCTGGTGGAGCGCGCGCGCCGCCCGGAGCATCGCGGTGTACGCGTCCATCCGGCTGCGGATCGCGTCGACGCTCGAGGCGACCTCCGCCCCGAACCGCGCGTCCTGCTGGGCCTCGACCGCGCGCGAGACGTAGCCCGCCGCGGCGAGCGCGCAGAGCGCGCCCGTCAGGGCGACGGCCGCAGGAGTGGCGTGGAGCCGCAGCAGGGCCCCGAGCGGGGGTGGAGAACGATCCATCCAGCCCGCGGATCATGCTCACGGTCCGGGCGAAGCACCCGTCCGCGTCGGGGGCGTCCTACCCCTCGCCCGGCTGGCCGGGGGAGGGCCGATTGAGCTCCTGATCCTGGAAGGAGGTCGGGTCCTCGACGGCCTCGAGATGCGTGAGGACGCTCGCGTTCGGGATCGCCGCGGCGATCTCCGAGCTCGACCTGCTCGCAGAGCTCGTGCCCGCGCCGGACGGACCAGTCGCCGGGGACGAGGACGTGCAGCGTCACGAAGCGCCGCGCGCCGCCCTGGCGCGTCCGCAGGGCGTGGAACTGGACCTCGGGGCCGGAGTGGCGCGACAGGATCCGGGTGACCGCCTCCTGCTCGGCCGCCGGGAGCGCGCGGTCGAGGAGCCCCTGCGCGGATCGCCGGACGAGCTTCGCGCCGGTCCAGAGGATCTGGATCGCGACCGCGATGGCGATGATGCGGGTCGAGGATCTCCCAGCCGGTGACCGCGACGGCGACGACGGCGGCGAGGACGCCGGCGGAGGTCCAGACGTCGGTCATGAGGTGGTGCGCGTCCGCCTCCAGGGCGATGGAGTGGTGCCGCCGGCCGGCGCGCGAGGAGCACCCGCGCCACCCCGAAGTTCACGAGCGACGCCGCGACGGAGACGGCGAGGCCCCAGCCGATGCTCTCGAGCGGCCGGGGCGCCATGAGCCGGAGCGCGGCGGTCCAGCCGATCGCGATCGCCGCCGCGAAGATGAGCACGCCCTCGACGCCGCTCGAGAAGTACTCGGCCTTGTTGTAGCCCCAGGCGTGATCCTCGTCGGGCGGCCGGGCCGCGAGCGTGACCATGCCGAGCGTGAAGATCGCGGCGACGAGGTTGACGAGCGACTCGAGGGCGTCGGAGAGGAGGCCGACGGAGCCGGTGAGCCAGTACGCGGTCGACTTGAGGCCGATCGTGACGATCGCCGCGGCGATCGACAGCCAGACGAAGGGAGTGAGGGATTGGCGCGCCGCGGTGGCCACGCCCCGCGTCTATCACGAACCCGGGTCGGAGTCCGCGCCAGAGAGCCCGCTCAGCGGCGGCGGAAGAAGCGCGGGACCTCGTGGACCTCCGCCGGACGGCGCAGCAGCAGGAGGACCAGCGCCTTCGCGCCGAGGACGACCTCGCCGGCGAGGCACGCGGCGATGAGGGCGGCGAGGACGGCGGCGGGCATCATCCCGGTGATGAAGAAGCCGGACGCGGCGATGACGACCGTGAAGATGACGAGCCAGCGGTCGCCGACCGCGAGCGGAGCGAGCTTCGGCGAGAGCTCCGTCACGCCGTCTGGACGCCTGCGGATCAAGACCTCGCTCATCGCGTTGCTCCCTCTCCTTCGTATACGAGGGGTGCGACAATTCGCAACATCCCCGGCGCGAGGGACAGCGTCCTTCCGATGTAACCTCCAGGGGCCGGCCCGACCTTCCGGCCCCGCAGGAGGAGACATGAGGGGGAACCGCGCGCTGCTCGTCCCGTTCGTGGCGCTCGCCGCCGCGGCGGCCCTTGCGGCTCGGGCCGAAGCCATCGAGACGGGGCAGGTGCTCCCGGACGTGACGCTCCAGCGCGTGGAGGGGGGCTCCGCGCCGCTGTTCGACCGGACGTCGACGGTGACGGCCGTGGTGTTCTTCCGGGCCCCTCACGACCGCTCGGAGGAGACCCTCCGGATGCTCGCGACCTGCCAGCCGAAGCTCGCCGGCAAGCCGGTCCGGGTCGTGGGGGTGGTCCCCGCCGACTCGGCCGAGGCGGCGAGGGTGGCGGCCCTGGCCGCCGGCGCGAAGCTTCCGGTCCTCATCGACGCCGGAGACGCGGTCTACTCCGCGGCCAGCATCCGGACGCACCCCGCCATCGCGATCGTGGATAGGTCGCGGAAGGTCGTCGCCTTCGAGCCGTACCACCAGGTCGAGTACTGCGACGTGGTCATCGCCCGGCTCCGCCGCGCGCTCGGCGAGATCGGCGACGCGGAGGTCGCGCAGGCCGTCGCGCCGGCGACCTCGCAGCTCCCCGGCGACTCGCCCGCCGCGGTCGCGCACCGGCAGCTGTCGTTCGGGCGGAAGCTCCTCGCCGGCAAGGCGTACGCGCAGGCCCACGACAGCGCGCGAAAGGCCATCGCCCTCGCGCCGTCCGCCGAGGCCTGGCGCCTCGAGGGCGACGTCTTCGTCGCGGAGGGTCGCTGCCCCGACGCGGTGAAGGCCTTCGACGCCGCGCTCGCCCTCGATCCGGGCGACGCGGCGACCACGGCGGCCAGGCGGGCCTGCGCCCGCTGAGTCGCGCGGGAGCGCGCGCCCCCCGACCCTAGCTTCTGGGCGGGGAGCCATGCGCCTCGGTCCACGCCGCACCCTCGCCGTCGTCCTCGCCGCGATCGTCGTGATCGCGGTCGCGGTGCGCCTGGCGCTCGACCCGCTCGCCACCTGGCGGACGCGCGAGGTGCTCGCCGGCCTCGAGGGGATGGACGCCCGGTTCGAGGACGTCTCGGTGAGCCTCCTCGACCTCTCCTACGAGAATCCGGGGGCTGCGGATCGAGAAGCGGAGCGGCGCCGGCAAGGGCCTGCCGTTCTTCTCCGCGCGCTCGATCCGGCTCGGGCTCCTCGGGCGGGAGATCCTGCGCGGCCACCTCGTGGGCCGGGTCGACCTCGAGTCGCCCCGGCTGAACCTCGTGCAGGTGGACCAGACGAAGGGCCCGGGGAAGGCGGCGAAGCCCGGCGTGCACGGGGAGGGCATCACGAACGAGAGCGCGCACGCGGCGGGCCAGGAGGTCCACGAGACCCCGGCCCTCGGGAGGAAGCTCTCCCAGCTCACGCCGTTCCTCCTCGACCGCGTCCAGGCCCGCCGCGGCGAGGTCCTGTGGGTGGACGCGCGGGAGCCGGAGCACCCCGCGCTCCGGTTTCACGCCATCGAGGCGACGCTCGAGAACTTCGCCTCGCGCCCGGCCCTCTCCCGCGGCGAGCCGACGGTGCTCGCGGCCCGGGGGATCGATCCAGGAGACCGGACGCGCCCAGCTCTTCGTGACCGCGGATCCGCTCGCGAAGAAGCTCACCTTCGCGGGGCAGGGCCGGCTCCAGGGGCTCCGGCTCGCAGAGCTGGGGGAGCTCATCGGCTCGAAGTCCGACGTCGCGCCGGACCGGGGGACCCTCGACATGTCGCTGCGGTTCCGGGCCGAGGACGGGCGGCTCTCCGGCGGGATCCGACCGATCCTGAAGGGCGCCGGCATGCGCGCCTCGAAGCCGGGGCTCGGGCCGAAGCTCAAGTCGCTCATCGCCGATGCGAGCCTCAACATCTTCAAGGACGACGTCCCCGGCCGGAAGGCGGTCGCGACCACCATCCCGATCGAGGGGCGGGTGGACGACCCGAACCTCCAGCTCCTCCCCACCATTCTCGGGGTGGTCCGGAACGCCTTCGTGCGCGGACTCTCGGACTCGCTCCAGGGGCTCCCGCCGCCCAAGGCGAAGGAGAAGGAGGGCACGGTGGAGCAGGCGCGGCGCGCCCTCACGCCGGGGCGAGGGAAGCTGCCCCGCGCGCAGCCGGAGGGGGAAAAGAAGTGACCCGCGCCGCGGCGGCTGCCGCCGTGCTCGCGCTCGCCGCGTGCCGGCACGTGCACCACGCCCCGGCCGGCGGCCCGCCGGCGAAGCCCGAGGCGCCCGACTCCGGGTCGGCGAAGGGCGTCCCGCCAGCGCCGGGGCGCCCTCGGGAGCCGGCGGGGCCGGAGGCGCTCCTCGCCGAGGGGGCGGTGGGGAAGATCGAGCGGGCCCTCGCCTCGCGCGGGCTCCTGCACGGGCACCAGGAGGGGGAGCTCGATCCGCCCACCTCCGCCGCCATCCGCAAGTTCCAGGGCGAGAACGGCCTCGCCGCGACCGGCTTCCCGGACCGCGAGACGCTGAAGAAGCTCGGGATCGACCCGGAGGACGCCTACGGCCGCGAGGGCGACCGCAAGAAGCAGGCGCAGGGGGAGCGCCCGCGGGAGGACCGCTAGCTCATGGGAGGGCTGGGGAGGGGAAAGCGCGAGGCGTCAGCTCTGCGCGCCCCGGCCCCGGAGCCAGGCGGACAGCCAGCTCGGGACGAACGTCCCGGTCGGCTCCGATCGCGGCCCGAGCTCGCGCGTCATGCGGAGGAAGACGCTCTCCCGCCCCTTGAGCATCCGCTTGCCCATCCCCTCGACCTGGAACCCCATCCGCTCCCAGAAGCGGAGCGCGCGGGGGTTCACCTCCTCGACGATGAGGTGGATGGTGGTGCCGCCCTGGGCGGCCACCCACTCCTCGAGCCGGTGGTAGACGCGGTCGCCGAGCTTCTGACCGCGGAGCGTGGGCTCGAAGAGCAGGAGCCCGAGGTACCACTCGCGCGGACCCGGGAAGTCGCGGATGACGTCGAGGACCCCGACGAGATGCCCCGGGGCGTCGAAGAGGCCGATGACGAACTTGTCGTCGGCGGTCTTTCCGCGGGGCAGCGCGGCGATGAGGTCCCTCGCCTCGGTCGGCGACGGCGGCTGTCCCGTGACGAGCTCGAAGTAGTCCGGGCACCGCTCGTAGAACGCCTGGAGCTCCCGCTCTCGCCCGTCGTCCAGGCGGACGCCGAAGCAGCCGGTCAGCTCGAAGACCCGCTCGGAGGGATCGCGCGGCACGGTGGGATCCTAGCGCACACCGCTTTCCTTGTGACCACACGAACGGCTAAGATGCGCGCGCTCCAGGGGGAGTGGTGAGGTGGAATGCAGGGATTCATCACCGGCCGGGACGTGCTGCGGCACTCCATCACGATCCTCCGCCTGTGGGGACCGTCCACCTACTTCCGCTGCCTCTACGCGATGATGACCCGCCGGTCCTGCACGTTCCTGCAGGTCATCCACGAGGGCGATCGCTACCCGACGGTGTAGCGCCGCCCGTCCCCGCCGCGTCGACGCCGAGCGCCGCCGCGAGCCGCGCCCGGGTCTCCTCCCGCAGCCGGTCCACGTCCTCCGCGCCGAGCCCCGCCGTCGGCAGCGGCGCGAGGA
This sequence comes from uncultured delta proteobacterium, assembly GCA_963739565.1. GTDB lineage: Bacteria > Myxococcota > Myxococcia > Myxococcales > Anaeromyxobacteraceae > Anaeromyxobacter. The sequence goes on from CAVUBF010000008.1 coordinate 427,776, forward strand.
TCCGGACCCGCATCTCTGACGGCCGGATCCGGACCCCGTCCGGCGGCATCGCCTCCCCGGCGCCGGTGATCGCCACCGGGACGATCGGCACCCCCGCGTCGATGGCGAGCTTGAACGGTCCGGCGCGGAACGGCCGGAGCGTTCCGTCGCGGCTGCGCGTCCCCTCGGCGAAGAGGCCGACCGGGATCCCCGCCGCGAGGTACGCCCTGAGGCGCGCGAGGGCGGCCGAGCCGGAGAGCTTGTCGCTGCGGTCCACCGGTACGTAGCCGGCGAGGCGGAACGCCCAGCCGAGCCAGGGGATCCGGAACGCCTCCTGCTTCCCGAGCCACTTCATCTCCCGCGGCAGCTTCGCGATGGCGAGCGCGTCGACCGCCGAGCGGTGGTTCGGGACCACCACGAACGTGGCCGGCGGCGGCGGGAGCGCCCCCTCGACCGTGACGGTCCAGAACGGGAACGCGGAGACGATGAGCTCCCCGAGTCCTCGGAGCGCCCGGCTCGTCGCCATCCGGTGGCGGTCGAACGGCCAGGTGACGAGGCGGACGACGAGCGTCACCGGCAGCGACAGCGAGAGGACGAGGGCCGCGAACGCATAGAACGCGAGGGTGCCGAGCGCGCGAGGCACGGTCACCAGTCTGCCGCGCGGCAGTCCTCGCAGACGAGCATGAAGTGACCGTACCAGCGGACGCAGAGCCGGCACAGCAGCCGCTTGCAGGAGGCGCAGCGCGCCGCCTGGAGGCGCGGGACGGTCTTCCCGCACGCCTCGCAACGGCTCTCGGCCTCGTTGGGCCGGCTGCGCTCCCGGACCACGGCGGCGATTCTACTACCCGCCGTCTCCGCCATCGGAGCCAGGCTCGTCGGCCTCGTCATCCTCCACGTCCGGCCCGGGGGGCAGCTGCTCGAGCCGCTCGCGAACGAGCCGGATGTGCTCCTCTTCCTCCGTGCGCAGCCCCTCGAAGAGCGCCTTCACCTTCGGGTCGGTCACGTACCGGAGCGCGCCGTCGAAGTAGGCGTGCGCCTTCTCCTCCGAGGAGAGCGCGACCTCCATCGCCTGGCGCGCCGACATGAAGACCCGCGGCTTGCCGCGGTCCGGGGCCTCGACGTCGTCGAGGACCTCCTTCGTGAGGCGGCGGGGCGCGTTCCCGAAGAGCTCGCGGCGTCGCGTCTGCAGCTCGGCGCAGTGCTTCGCCTCGTACCCTGCCATGAGCCGGAACATGTCCGCCGCGTCTCCGGCGTACCGCCCCCCGCCGACCTGGCGCACGAACACGTCGTAGCGCTCCTTCGCCTCCTCCTCGATCGAGACGGCGAGGTCGAGGGCGTCCTGCAGGGAGAGGGTGCGGAAGTCGATCGGCATCGGGAGGCTCCTCGGGGATCGGGAATGAGCTGCTGCCGTCGCGGAGGGGTCTAACTGTCGCAGGGTCCCGAATGCCCGCCCCGGGCGGGGAGCGAACGGCCGCGCCGGCGCCCGCAGCCGGCCCGGAATCTGGACCGCTCCGCGCCTCGACCGGGCGAGGGGAGGTGTGGTTTGCTGTCCGCCCCGCAACGGAACCCTTTGCACCGAGGAGTGCGCCCGACATGCCCACGCCCGCGTTCCAGTACCAGGATCCCTTCCCGCTCTCGAAGGACGACACCCAGTACCGCCTCGTCACGCAAGGAGGGCGTCTCGACGGCGACCTTCGACGGCAAGGAGATCCTGAAGGTCGACCCGTCCGCCCTCGACGCGCGTCGCCCGCGAGGCGATGCGCGAGTGCTCCTTCTTCCTGCGCCCCGCGCACAACGAGCAGGTCGCGAAGATCCTCGCCGACCCGGAGGCGTCGCAGAACGACAAGGGCGTCGCGCTCGCGTTCCTGCGCAACGCCGAGATCGCCGCGCAGCGGCGAGCTGCCCATCTGCCAGGACACCGGCACCGCCACCATCGTCGGGAAGAAGGGGCAGCAGGTCTGGACCGGCGTGAAGGACGAGGAGTTCCTCTCCAAGGGCGTCTACAAGACGTACACCGAGGAGAACCTGCGCTACTCCCAGACCGTCGCGCTCGACATGTACGAGGAGATCAACACCGGCACGAACCTGCCGGCGCAGATCGACCTCTACGCGACCGAGGGCGCCGAGTACAAGTTCCTCTTCGTCGCCAAGGGCGGCGGGTCCGCGAACAAGACCATGCTGTACCAGGAGACGAAGGCGCTCCTCACCCCGGAGAAGCTCGAGAAGTACCTCGTCGAGAAGATGAAGTACCTCGGCACCGCCGCCTGCCCGCCGTACCACATCGCCTTCGTCATCGGCGGCACCTCGGCCGAGGCCTGCCTGAAGACGGTGAAGCTCGCCTCGGCCAAGTACTACGACGGCCTCCCGACGCAAGGGGAACGAGCACGGCAGTCGCGTTCCGCGACGTCGAGCTCGAGGAGAAGCTCCTCGACGCGGCCTACAAGCTCGGCATCGGCGCGCAGTTCGGCGGCAAGTACTTCGCCCACGACATCCGCGTCGTCCGCCTGCCGCGCCACGGCGCGTCCTGCCCGGTCGGCGATGGGCGTCTCCTGCTCCGCCGACCGCAACATCAAGGCGAAGATCACCAAGGACGGGCTCTTCGATCGAGGAGATGGACCACGACCCGGCGCGGCTCATCCCGGCGCAGTACCGGACGGGCAAGCACGAGCACGGCGTCAAGATCGACCTGAACCGCCCGATGAAGGAGATCCTGGCCGAGCTCTCGAAGCACCCGGTCTCGACGCCGCTGCTCCTCACCGGCACCATCGTGGTCGGCCGCGACATCGCCCACGCCAAGTTCAAGGAGATCCTCGACGCCGGCAAGCCGGCTGCCCGAGTACCTCAAGAAGCACCCGATCTACTACGCCGGCCCGGCCAAGACGCCGAAGGGCAAGGCCTCCGGCTCCTTCGGCCCGACCACCGCCGGCCGCATGGACTCCTACGTCGACCTGCTCCAGTCGCAAGGGCGGCGTCGATGGTCATGATCGCCAAGGGGAACCGCAGCCAGCAGGTCACCGACGCCTGCAAGAAGTACGGCGGCTTCTACCTCGGCTCCATCGGCGGCCCGGCCGCCGTGCTCGCCGAGGAGAACATCAAGAAGGTGGAGTGCATCGACTTCCCCGAGCTCGGGATGGAGGCGGTCTGGAAGATCGAGGTCGTCGAACTTCCCGGCGTTCATCCTGGTGGACGACAAGGGGAACGACTTCTTCAAGAAGCTCGGGATCTGAAGTCTTGCGCCTTCGGGCGCGAAGCCGTCACGGGAGACCTCGCCGGGCACGGTGCCGGTCGGTGAACGGCCCCGCGTGCCCCCCCTCCAGGCTCGGAGCTTCAGCTCGGCCCCGGTCGCCCTGCGACCGGGGCCGCGCCTTGCGCGAGGCAGGCATCCTCCGATGGTCGCCCTTCGCCAGCACGAAGGCCATGTCCCCGACTCACGGAGCGCGCCGGCGCCCCGGCGCGCGGCGCCGAGCCGCCGTGGGCGTCGAGGAGCGCCTGCGCGCACGCGGAGAAGAATGCTACAAGCAAGCAACCGGGTAGGGGAGGGTCACGCTTGGCATCGTCGCGCAGAGCGGCCGCAGTTCTTTCGCTGACGCTCGCCATCACGGGGTGCGAGGGCCTTCGCAATCCGCGCGCCGGCAAGCTCGTCCGAGCCAAGTATCCGGTCGCCGGTCGCTACATCGTGGTGCTGAAGGACCAGGCTCCAGCCGCCTCCGCGGCGACGCGAGCGACGATCGACGCGCAGGCAGCGGTCGTCGCCGCACGCTACGGCGGACGCGTGTTCGCCGTCTACGAGTCCGCGCTGAGGGGATACGCGGTGGAGCTCTCCGCGAGCGCGGCCGCCGCCGTCTCGACGGAGCCCGAGGTCGCGTTCGTGGAGGAGGACGCCGTCGTCGGCGCGCTCGCGACCGAACCGCGCCGTTTGGGGGCAGGATCGCATCAATCAGCGAACGCTGCCGCTGGACGGCCGCTACGGGCACGAGTCGTCGGGTGCGGGCGTGCACGTCTACGTCGTCGACACGGGGATACGCGCCACGCACGCCGAGCTCGCGGGACGCGCGTTCCTCGACTTCTCGGCGTATGGACCTCCGGCGACGGCGGCGGACTGTGACGGACACGGCACGCACGTGGCGGGCATCATCGCGGGCTCCACCGTCGGCGTGGCGCCGCTCGCGCTGGTCCACGCGGTGCGCGTGCTGGACTGTGAGGGGAGCGGCACCGTCTCGGACGTCATCGCCGGCATCGACTGGGTAACCGCGCACCACCAGAGGCCCGCGGTGGCGAACGTGAGCCTGGGTGGCGGACGAAGCGAGGCACTGAACCTGGCCGTGGCGCGCTCGGTGGCGGCTGGCGTCACCTACGCGGTCGCGGCGGGCAACGACGCCGGCGACGCGTGCGAGGGCTCCCCCGCGAGCGAGCCGACGGCAATGACGGTGGGGGCCTCCGGCTCGGACGACGCGGTGCGTTCTTCTCGAACCAGGGCGTGTGCGTGGATATTGTTCGCGCCGGGGCGGGGCATCGAGTCAGCGTGGGTGACGAGCGACACGGCGATGAGGGTCCTCTCCGGCACGTCGATGGCGGCGCCGCACGCAGCGGGGGTAGCAGCCCTGTACCTGCACACCCATGCAACCGGACGGCGCGCCCGCCGAGGTGGCGGCGGCGCTGACCGGAGAGGCGACGGGTTGGGTGCTCTCCGGACGCGGTGCGGGCTCCCCGGGATCGTCTCCTGTTCTCGGGCTTCTTGCCCCCGAGCGCGGACGTGAGCCCGCCGACGGTCTCGCTCGTGTCCCCCGAGGACGCCTCCACGTGGCCGGTCCGGTCGAGCCCGGGCGGAGGCCGACGACGACGTCGGCGTCGCGCTCGTCTCCTTGGAGATCGACGGCGTGGAGATGGCCGGGGCGATGGCCCCGCCTGGCGAGCGCTGCTCGAGACCGCGCTGCTATCGGATGGCCACCACCAGCTGGTCGCGGTGGCACGCGACGACGCGCTGCGGAGCGCGCGCTCCGCGGAGCGCACGATATGGGTCGCGAACGTCAGTCTGGCCAGGTACGACCCCACGCTGGGGGCGCCGGCCTGCGCGTATTCGGGCCTCGGTGCGACAGCGGCGCGCTCCTGGTCGGCCGCGGCTTGCTCGGCGCCCGGAGCCGAACGCGCCCAACACCATCTTCCCGCGTTGCCCCGACTCACCGTACGGGGTCCCAGGCATCGACCCCTCGATAGATGCCGTCGTGGTGGAGGCGGTCGACGGGGCGGACCTCGCGGTGGGGCGAGGTGCGACGATCGCGGTCCGGGCGCTCGGGGAGGCGCCAGGTCCAGCCTGGGCGGACGTGTTTCTCGCCGCCGAGGTGGACGCTCCCGACTGGCGGCTGGTCGGGTCGCTTCCGCTCGCCGCGATAGAGCGGCGGGAGTTCGAGCGCCGGGTCACGCTGCGGACTGCCTGGCAGGTGGTTCGGTGGTGGGCTATGCAGAAAGCGGCGACGGCGACACGTGCGCTCCTGGCGAGGGAATAGACTACGACGACCTCGTCTTCGCAGTGCGGCCCGGGGATCGCCGACGTCGTGCCACCCACAATCTCTCTGTCGCCTCCCCGGGGTCGGCAACGTCAAGCCGCGCACCGTCCTCCTCCAGGCGACGGCGGCGGACGACGTGCTCGTCAACAGCGTCGAGTTCCTGGTGAACGGCGCCGTGGTGGCGATCGCCTGGGGGTTGGAGCTCTCCGTACGAGGCGGCCTGGACGGCTCAGGACGTCGGGACCTACGCGATCGTGGCGCGCGCAGTGGATGGTGCCGGAAACGTCGCGGAGGCGACCGGCGGGTCGGCTCCGGTGATCGATCCGGACCCCGCCCAGGTCTCGATGCGGATCCTGTCCTCCACGGTTCTGCCGCCCGCTATGGCGGTGTCGGGCCCGGCGGTAGTCGTGGGGGTCGCGGCGCGCGACAACCTGGGGGTCGCAGGGTGCGAGCTTCTTCGCCGACGGCGCGTCCGTGGCGGCGGCCTCGTCCTCGCGCCTCCAGGTCAGGTGGAACGCGCCGCCCGGCGTCCACCACCTCGTCGCGGTCGCGACGGACACCGTGGGGAACACGTCCTCGATCGAGGCCGACGTGCTCGTGGATTCTGCCGCGCCCGCCCTGCGGATAGTCTCTCCAGGCGCGGGCGCGGTGCTCTCCGGCCTCGCGGTGATCGTCGCCGACGCGAGCGACGACGACGGCAATCGCCGAGGTCGCGGCCCTCGTCGACGGGCGCCTCGTCTCGTCGGCCAAGGGGGCTCCCTTCGAGCTCGCGCTCGACACGGCGAGCGCACCCAACGGTCCGCACGACGTCACGGTGGTCGCGAGAGACCGCGCCGGGAACGTCGCCGTCACTCCGCTCGCCGTCCAGTTCCAGAACGCCTCGGTCGCAGCGCGGGACGCGACGCTCGGGGCGCCGGCCTGCGCGGGCGCCGTCGCCGCGTGCGACAGCACGTGGTTGCTGGAGGGCAGCGGCGCGGACGAGCCGGGCGCGCCCAGCACGCTGGGCGGAGCTTGCCTCGACCCGGACACCGAAGGGCTCTCCCGCGTATCGAGCATCCGCGTGTCGACGCTCGACGGAGCGCCGCTCACGGCCGGGCAGCAGGTCCTGGTGGCCGTGCGAGTGGACCCCGGCCCGGTGGCGGCGACGCGCCTCGACCTGTTCCACGCCGCCGACGCGGACGCTCCCGCTCCGGCGTGGAGGTTCGTCGCGAGCGTCGTGCCTGCCCCCGCGGGCGAGCAGGTCCTGCACGCGACGGTCACGCTCGCCTCGGGCGGGCGTCAGGCCCTGAGGGCCAAGCTGCACGAGCTCACCGCGGTGGAGCCCTCCGGCGAGCCTCCTCCCTGCAATCCGCGAACCTGGTATCGCCGCGACGACCACGACGATCTCGTGTTCGAGGTGGCGCCGTGAACGCCGCCACGCGGCCCGCCTCTTCGGCGCGGACGTTCCTCCTCGGGGTGGGGCTCCTCGTCGCCGGCTGCGGCGGCGGGAGCGGGCCCAATCCGGCATCGAAGACGATCGACCTCATCACCGTGTCGCCCCTCGCGCCCGCGGTGCTGCCCGGTGAGTCGATCCAGTTCACCGCGGCCGTGGAGGGCAGCGAGCCGGACCATCGCGTGACCTGGTCCATCGCCTCGGCTGCTCCGGGTGACGAGACCCTCGGGACCATCTCGGCCGCCGGCCTGTACACCGCTCCTTCGAATCGTCCCCGGGCATGCCGTGGAGGTGGTCGCGACGAGCGCCGCGAACCCAGGCCGAGCGGGGAGCGCGACCGTGACCGTGCGCTACGCGGTGGACGTGACGCCGCTCGAGCCAATCGTGGCCCGCGGCGGCACGATCCAGTTCCATGCGGTCGTCCGCGGGAGTGTCGACCAGAGCGTGGCCTGGCTCGCCGACTACGGCAGCATCGGCGTGGACGGTCTGTACACGGCGGATGGCCTCGAGTCGGTCACGACCGACCGCGTCACGGCGGTGTCGCCTGCGGCGGGATACGCGTCGGGAGCGACCACCGTCCAGATCGTGGTCCCTCCCCCCGTCCTCGCCTTCTCGTCCATCGCGGCGACGGCGGGAGACGTCGTCACGCTGAATGGCACGGGTTTCGTCTACGGGACCGCGGTCGTCTTCCCGGCGGCCGACGGCGGCGAGCTCGCCGTCCCCGCGACCCTCATCTCGACGACGAGGCTCGAGGTCAAGGTCCCCATGGGCGCCGCCTCGGGCGACCTGTACGCTCGCCTGACGGGCCAGGCGGGCCCGGTCTTCCCGGCGAGCACGGTTCATTTCGACCGGATCCCTCGCTTGCGGCTCTGGCCGGCGCGCCGGGATGCGGTGGCCCGCGAGGCCATCTCGATCTCCGTCGCGTTCCTGGGGGGCGAACCGGCGCCCGTCGCCTGGTCGGCCGATGCGGGCTCCGTGATGGACGGCGTGTACACGGCGCCGTCCGCCGTCGCCGCGGATGGATGGGCTCGCGTCACCGCATGCGTCACCGGGACCTCGAGCTGCGCATCGGTGCTGCTCGCGCTCCGTCCCTTCCGGGATCGAGCCCGGCGCTCCGGTGGTCGCGGCGGGCCAGTCCGTGGAGTTCGCGGCAATCGGTCCGGACGGGGCGGCGGTCCCTGCGATCTGGCGCGTCAGCGAGGGGAACGGCTCCTTCGCCGGGAGCCGCTTCACCGCGCCCTCGCGCCTGGCGGACGCGTCTCGCATCCACGTCGCAGCCCAGGTCGGCGGCCTCGTCGAGGAGACGGAGGTCGCGGTGACCGGCCTCGTACCCGGCCTCGTGCAGCGGGTCCACGAGTACGTGGACCTCCGCGTGGCGGCGCCGGTGGGCTGGTTCGCGGAGCACGTCGCGGTCTCCGGGAATCGCGCGTACGTGACCGGGACCGGCCGGGTCGCCATGTGGGGTTCCCGGGACTACTTCTGGATCGACGTCTTCGACGTGACGGATCCACTCCAGCCCATCTGGCTCGGCGCGGTCGAGTCCCTGACCCATCCCGACGCTCTCTTCGTCCTGGGCGACCGCCTCGTCGCCGGGGCGAGGTCGGATTGGGCCACGGGATGGACGCCCACCCTCGCCGTGTTCGATATCGGCGGCGCGCTGCCGAGGGCGCTGGGACACGCCGCCTGGGGGACGGCCACCGTGTGGCGCGTGTCCACACGGGACAGCCGCTGGGTGTACACGTGGGAGCCGGGATCGAGCGATGGGGACCATCTCTCGATCCTGCAGAGCGACCTCGCCTCGGGCGCCGCCGTCGCTCGCTACGACCTACCCTTGCCCCACCCCGCGCAAGTCGCCGGGATCTTCGCCACCGGTGAGAGGCTCCTCGTGGGCCTGGGGTCCTCCATCGCGGTGTACGACACGACCGTCAGTCCACCGGCGCTCCTCGGGGAGGCGGCGGGGCCGGCCTCCTCGGCCTCGGCGCTCGATCCCTATCTGTACGCGGACCCGAACATGTACGACATCGGCGGCGCGCTCCCCGCGCTCATCGGGGTCCAAGCTGAGATCCTCGCGGCGGGGGACGGGCGCGCGATCTATCCCTCCCAGTGGAACACCCTGATCCTCGACCTGTCGCAGCCCGCCGCTCCGCTCTGGGTGGGCTCCATGTTCGCCGGCGGGTCGTACGCGTGGGCTGGACCCTGGCTCCTCTCGGCGGACGGCGCCGGAGGGCTTGCGGTCTACGGCGTGGCGCCGCCGGGGGGACCGCAGCCCCGAGCAAGCCTGGACGGCGGTGTCTGTCTCGGGCTCCTGGGGAGCGATTCGGCTGTCGACGGCGAGTCGCTGGTCGTGGTCGGCAAGACGAAGTGTGACGTGGTGACCTACGGCGAGCTGGCGATTGACGATCTCGGCTCGTCGCCGCCGGCATACCGAGGATTGGCGGTCGACTTGCACAACCCGGCGCTTTCGGTCCAGGTGATCGGCAGCGGCGGCCTCGCCTTCGTGGGCCAGGAGCACGGGCTCGCGCTGTACGACCTGTCGATCCCGTCCTCGCCCACGGTTCTCTCGACCACGCCGCTCGACGGAGCCGTCCTCGCGCTCCGCGGCGACGTCCTGTTCGCGGCCACGTCGCAGGGTCGCCTCGCGGTGCTCGACGTGACGAGCCCCTCGGCGCCGGTCGAGATCGGCACCGCCTCGTTGCAGGGGACCCCGCTGCGCGCGCGGCTCGCGGGCGATCTCCTGCTCCTGTCCCTCGGCGCGAGCGGCCTCGCCGTCTACGACGTCTCGGTCCCGGAAGCGCCCTGGCTCCTGGCGCAGGTGCCGCTGGCGGGCCCCGCCGCCGACGCGCTCGTCGTGGCAGACGTCGCGCTCGTCGCCGCGGGCGAAGCGGGTCTCGCGATCGTCGACCTGCGCGACCCCGCTCGCCCCGTCGAGCTGGCAGTGGTCAAGCTCGAGCCCGAGCACACGAGGTTCTGGAACGAGGCTCCCTTCCCGACGAAGGCCTCCGCGCTGACGCTCCGGGGCGACCTGCTCTTCGTGGGATCGCACAGCGGCTACGGCATCCTGCACGCCTTCGACGTCCGCGACCCCCGGCGCCCGGCGCTCGCCACCCTGTCGTTCGCAGACGTCGCGTCGGCGTTCGCCTGGAACGGCTCGGATACTGTTCATCACGGGGGGCGCCGGGGTCCAGGTGGACATGACGCGTCCCCGGAACGTCTGCGCCATCGCGCCTCCCAATCCGGCGCTCGTACCGTAGCGGCTAACGCTCGCTGAGCAGCGGCAAGGCTCCCGTCTCGGGTCCCGACCGTGGCATCTCCCCGAGGAACCGGAGCTTGCCGGCAGGGGTGAACCGGAGGTCCGGTCGGATCGGCGACGCCGGTCCGATGCGCATGCGATGCCAGCCGCCCGTCGCCCCGCGCACGAAGAGCTCCTCGTGCCGGGACGCGCCGTCGTCGGGGAGATCGACCGCAAAGGCGGTTCGGCTCCCATCGGCGGCGAACGCCAGCGCGCCGGTGAAGTACGGGCCGTCCGCCGGGCCCGACGCCACCAGAGAGGGCGAGGAGTAGCCCCCCTGGTCGTCGCGGCGCACCGCCCAGAACGCGACGTATCCGTCGACCCAGCGCTGGAACATCATCGCGGCGCGTCCACCGTCCCCTCCCGCGAACCAGCTCGCGCTGAAGGGGGTGACGTCCGTGGTCACCTGCTCCAGGGCCCACGTGCCGCCGGACGGGCGTGTCCCGACGGCGAACGCGAAACCGTTCCAGTCAGGGACGCCGAGGACCAGGGCCCCGTCCGCGCCCGCATGGAGCGAGGCGCGCGAAACGTAGAACCCCGGCACCGGGAGCTCGGTCTGGCTCCAGGCACCCTCCTGCCGCTCGGCGTGGAAGAGCCGGGTCGAGCCGGGGGCCCCCTGCGCGACGATGAGGTGCGCGTCACCGCCTGAAGCCGGAGCGAACGCGAGGGCGGTCTGTGCCGCGTTCAGCTCGAGGTCCTCGCTCTGCCAGGCCGCGCCGTCGTACCAGACATGACGCACGGTGTACGTCAGCGCATCGTATGGGTGGGCGAGCACGTAGGCGACGTGCGGGTGATCGTCGGGGTCGAGCGCGAGCCCGGGCGGAACCCAGACGCCAATCTCCCCGTCGAGCGCGTGGGTGTCCCAGCCGTCCGCGCTCGCGCGAAGGATCGAGGGGACCGCGCCTTCGAAAGGGATCTTCCGCAGGACGTGGATCCGTCCGCCGGAGTCGAGCGCGTACCCGTCGCCTCCCGGTGCAGGGACCGCGCTCGCATCCAGCACGAGGGCGCTGGACAGGGTGAAGCCAGGTGCGGCCACCCAGTCGGTGCTGCCGCCGGTGGCGGGCACGTTCGTGCGTGCCTCCCGGACGCGATAGCGGGTCCCGGGCCACTGAGGCCAATCGCGATCGTCGAATGGCCCGGCGACGTCGGTGGTGCCGATCCTGACGACGAAGCCGTCCACGGAGGCGCACTCGATCGTCGCGACGTCGGCCGTGGCGCTGTGGTTGCTCCAGCTCACACGGAACCCTGCGGGCTCGGCCGTAGCGCTCGTCACGAGGGTGACGACGAGGTCGTCCGGGGCGGGGATGGTGAGATAGTCGGACGGATTCGACACCACGGCCGGGCTTTCGAGCCCGTCGGCGGTCCGCCGGAATCCGGTACTGGTAGCTCCGGCCGTCCTCGACGTTGGAGTCGGCGTACGACGTCTGACCGGGCACCACGCCGGGGAGCAACCGCCACGCCGGCGCTGCGCCCGTGCTGGCCTCCGCGCGCTCGAGCACGAGGTCGGTCACGAGCGCGGTCGAGGGAAGCGCCCACGACACCTGGATGGGAGGAGCAGCGGCGTTCGGTGGTGCTCCGCTCGCCAGGGTGGAAATCTCGACCGGCGCCTTCAGCCCCTGCCGGATCGAGACCACGTCGCTCCAGGCAGAAGTCAGATTGCCACGGAACGCGCGGAGCCGAAGATCGGTCCAGGAGAGCTCGGGCACGTTCCACGCGTCTATCGTGGCGCGAGTGTCCCCGGACGACGGCGAGGGACCAGTCACCGCTCCGAACCCGCCACCGTCGACCTGCCTCTGCAGCTCGTACCCTCCGATCGGATCGCCGGGCGGTGTCCACGTGAGCTCGTACAGCCCCCAGGCGCTGCTCGGAAGCAGCACGAGCGAGGTGGGCGCGGCCGGCGGCGTCGGCGCGGGCGGAGCGGGCGGAGCGGGCGGAGCGGGCGAGAGCAGAGGTTGCTGCCCGGACCCGGAACAGGCGCACAGGGCGAGGGTGAGCGCACTCGCAAGAGCCCTCTTCATCTGGTTCCCTCTCCGCGACACGCACCGAGCGTACACCATCGAGGGGGCCGAAGACGCGCGCTTTCCTCACGCTCGGCACGCACACCTCGGCTCTCGCGGCTCCAGGGTAGGCGGGCCGACCGTCCCATCGGCCACCGAGGGCGCACATCGTTCCCGCTCCGGCGTTGCAGCCTCGTCGTCGGAGGGGGACACGGACAGGGGCGTGCATGACGCGCGAGCCGAGCCGATGATGAATCGGTGGGCTCGTCCACGCATCTGACGCTCCGGAGAAGCGGACGCGCACCCGCCCGCGGCGAGGAGCACCGGAGCCCCGCCGCTGGGCGAGTAGTGCACTCGATTGCGACGCCCTCTTCGCTCCCGCACCTTCAGATAACCTCCGTCACCATGCGTCTGATATCCTCCACGGCGATGCGCCGCTGCGTTCTCCTCCTCGTCGCGCTCGGCGCCGCCCTCTGCGCGGGCTGCACCGGCGTCGGGTCCAGCGCCTAGCGAAGGGGCCCAGGCTCGAGGCCTCGACGGGGCCGGTCCTCCTCACGGCGACGCGCGACCCGGTGGGCGCGCAGCCGCTCGGGGTGGTCGAGGCGCACGGTGACATGCGGCGCGCGACCCTCTTCGCGGTCTCCGAGGAGTTCCGCGCCCGGGTGGACTCCCTGGGCGGCGACGCGGGGCGGGTCGACACGATTGCGACGCGCTACGAGACGCACATGGAGACCTACACCTACTCGTGCGGCACGCAGACCGCCCCCATGACCTGCACCGGCTGGCGCCAGGTCGAGGTCCCCACGCTCACGCTCGCGGGGCGCGCCTTCAAGCTCGTGCCAGGAGTCAAGCCATGAAGTCCACCCCTCGTCCTCGCCGCCTTCGTCCTGGCGGGTTGCGGGACCATCCGCGCCGAACACGTCCTGACCGGCGAGCCGCGGGCCCCGGTCAGCGGCGAGGTCCGCGTCGTGATGGACGGCGCCCCGAGCCCCGGACCGTTCGCCGAGATCGCCATCGTCACCGCCACGGGCACGCTCGACCGCGCGAGCCTGCCGTCGGTGCTGGAAGCGCTGAAGGTCGAGACGGCGCGCGTCGGCGGCGACGCGGTGATCCGCGTCCGATACGATCGGGGCACGAGCGGGGCGACGGCGACTGGTGTGGCGGTTCGTCTATTGCCACGCGGCTGAAGCTAGCCCGACCGCGCCCGCACGTTACGCCGAGTCATGCCTTCCGTCGGGGTGGGACACCCCATCGCCCCGGCGGAAGAGCTGGACCCTCTCCGGCGCCTCACCTGCGAAGCGCATGCGGATCGGAGCAGGAGCACCTCCTCGCGGAGGGGCCGCGGGAGGCGGAGGCGGCCCGATGATGACGCCGACCGCCAGGTCGACGACGTTGCCCTTCAACGCGAACGCCTTCAACTCCGACGAGAAGCTCACGCTCTTCTCCCGCGTCATCGATGGAGAGGCCGGGGACGATGGCTGCGCGATCCCGTGAACGACGGCGAGCGACACTTCGGGTGCGCGCACTCACAGTCCTCAGGAGGGGAACGTGGGGCCAATCGGCGGACCGGACCGAGACCGGGGGTCTTTCCGCGCTCCGGAAGCTCGACTCCCAGACGGCCCACCAGGGCCGCAGACCCGCTCCCGCCTTCGGTGCAGAGTCATCGGGGGAGGGGACGTGGAACACCAGCAGGCACAGCCGGCCGAGACGCCCTGGCGGGCGCCACCCATCGACGACGCGCTGTGGGAGCGGCGCCTCGTGCCGATGGTCGAGACCCTCATCCGCTCGGGCTACTTCTCGTTCGACGTCGAGGGGGCGGAGCACGTCCCGAAGGACGGCCGGGCGATCTTCGCCCAGAACCACGCCGGCTGGTTCCCGCTCGACGCCTTCTTCGTCGGGCTCGCGCTCCGGCGCGTCCTCGGCCCCTGCCGCACGCCCTACTTCGCGACCGCGGAGGCGGCCCTCGCGCTCCCGGTGATCGGTCCGTTCATCCGGCGCGTCGGGGCGGTGCCGTCGGCCTGGTTCCGCCGTCCGGAGCGGCTGCCTCCGGGCCTGCGCGCCTGCGGCTTCTTCCCCGAGGGGATCCCCGGCAACACGAAGCCGTTCTGGCAGGCCTACCGGATGCGCCCCTGGAACCGGGGCTTCGTCCGCGTCGCCGCCGCCCTCGACCTGCCCATCGTCCCCGCCGCGGTCCTCGGCGGCGAGGAGTGCATGCCGGTCGCCTGGACCGTGAGGCTCCTCGAGCCGATCTTCGGCGCGCCCTTCGGCCTGCCGGTGTCGCTCCTCCCGTTGCCCGCCCGCTGGCGCGTGGTGTTCCACCCGCCGGTCCGGATCGCGGATCCCAAGGCGGTGCTCGTCGACGGCGCCCGCTCCGCGGAGATCGCGGCGCAGGTGCGAGCCACCGTCGCGGCGACCCTCGAGACGCGCGCCCGGCGGTACCCGCTCGCCCAGGTCTCGTCGCTCGTCGCGGCGGCGCGGGCCCGGCCGGCGACCGGGGGGTAGCAGGGGCGGGCACGGGGCCGGGACCCCGGTCCGAGAAGTGCCCGTGCATGGAGGACAGAGAAATGCCCGTGCCTGGAGGGCGGGGCACGCGAAGCTGACGGTCGAACGGCGGCCCGGGGGGCGGGCGTCTCCCGCGCCGTCTCGCGCCCGAAGGCGCGAGACGGCGGTGTGGGGAAGGCGCGAGACGGCGGAGTTGGGCGTATAATCCCGCCCCTTATGATCCAGATCTACGACACGACCCTGCGCGACGGCACGCAGCGCGAGGGCATCTCGCTGTCGGTCGACGACAAGCTCCGGATCGCGCGCCGCCTCGACGAGCTCGGCGTCGCCTTCATCGAGGGCGGCTGGCCCGGGCTCGAACCCGAAGGACGCCGAGTTCTTCGAGCGCGCCCGCGGCCATGACCTGGCGGCGCGCCCTCATCGCCGCCTTCGGCGTCGACCTGCCGGGTCGGCGGCGGCCCGGAGGACGACGCCAACATCCAGGCGCTCCTCGACGCCGGCACGCCGGTCTGCACCGTCGTCGGCAAGACCTGGACGCTCCACGTCACCGACGTGCTGCGCACGACCCTCGAGGAGAACCTCCGGATCATCGAGAAGAGCCTCGCCTACCTCAAGGCGCAAGGGGCGGCGGGTCATCTACGACGCCGAGCACTTCTTCGACGGCTACCGGGCCGACCCGGCCTACGCGCTCGAGACGCTGCAAGGCGGCGGCGCGGGGCGGGGCCGAGACGCTCGTGCTCTGCGACACGAACGGCGGCTCGATGCCCTGGCAGATCGCCGAGATCGTCCGGGCGGTGGGCGCCGCGGTGAAGGCACCCGCTCGGCGTCCACACCCACAACGACAGCGAGACGCGCGGTCGCGAACTCGCTCGCCGCGGTGACGCGAGGGCGCGATCCAGGTGCAGGGCACCATCAACGGCTACGGCGAGCGCTGCGGCAACGCGAACCTCTGCTCGATCATCGCCGTCGCTCGAGCTGAAGCTCGGCAAGCAGTGCCTGCCCGAGGGCCACCTGCCAGACCCTCACCGAGGTCTCCCACTTCGTGGCCGAGGTCGCGAACCTCGCCCCGGACGAGCACCTCGCCTACGTCGGCAAGTCGGCCTTCGCCCACAAGGGCGGCATCCACGTCGCGGCGATGCGCCGGACGGCGGCGTCCTACCAGCACATCGACCCCGACGCTCGTCGGCAACCAGCAGCGCGTGGTGGTCTGCGAGCTCTCGGGCCGCGGGAACCTCCTCTCGCAAGGCCGAGGAGTACGGCCTCGCCGCGGGCGACGTCGGCGGCGTGCTGAACGAGATCAAGGCGCTCGAGGCGAAGGGCTTCTCCTTCGAGGCGGCCGAGGCGTCGGTCGCGCTCATGATGAAGCGCGCCGAGGCGGGGTACAAGCCGCCCTTCGAGCTCATCGACTTCCTCGTCAACGTCGAGCACCGGACCGGCCGCGGCATCTTCTCCGAGGCGATGGTGAAGGTGCGGGTCGACGGCGAGGTCCTCCACACCGCCGCCGAGGGCGACGGCCCGGTCGACGCGCTCGACGCCGCGCTCCGCAAGGCGCTCGCCGGCCGCTACCCGCGAGGTGAACGAGCTGCACCTCGTCGACTACAAGGTCCGCATCCTCGACGGCAGCGAACGGCACGGCGCCGCGACCACGCGCGTGCTCGTCGACACGCAGCGGCGGGACGCGGCGCTGGAGCACCGTCGGGCGCGAGCACCAACATCATCGAGGCGAGCTGGCGCGCGCTGGTGGACGCCGTGGAGTACGGCCTCACCGTCGCCGCAGGAGCCGGAGCGCGCCGCAGCCAGGGAGACAGCCGTGATGAAGGCGAGCATCGTCGTACTGCCCGGAGACGGGATCGGCCCCGAGGTGACGCGCGGAGGCCGTCCGGGTGCTCAGGCGGTGGCGCAGAAGAAGGGGCACGAGCTCCGGTTCACCGAGCGGCTCATGGGCGGCTGCTCCATCGACGCCCACGGCGTCGCGCTCACCGACGAGGTCCTGACGGAGTGCCAGGCCTCGGACGCCGTGCTGCTCGGCGCGGTGGGCGGGCCGAAGTGGGACGACCCGAAGGCGAAGGTGCGGCCGGAGCAGGGGCTCCTCGGCGCTGCGCAAGGGGCTCGGGGTCTTCGCGAACCTGCGCCCGGTGCGCGTCCACCCGAGCAGCTCGTCGACGCCTCGCCGCTCAAGCCGGACCGGCTGCGCGGGCGTGGACATCCTCGTCATCCGCGAGCTCACCGGCGGCCTCTACTTCGGCCAGCCGAAGGGGCGCGATCGCAAGGACGGCCACGAGCGCGCGGTCGACACCCTCGAGTACTCGGACTTCGAGGTCCGGCGCGTGGTCGAGCTCGCCTTCCGCCTCGCGAAGCCGGCGCAAGAAGAAGGTCACCTCGGTGGACAAGGCGAACGTCCTCGAGTCCTCGCGGCTGTGGCGCCAGATCGCCACCGGAGATCGGGGCGAAGAACCCGGACGTCGCCCTCGACCACATGCTCGTCGACACCGCCGCGATGCGGCTCGTGACGAGCCCGGCGACCTTCGACGTCGTCGTCACCGAGAACATGTTCGGCGACATCCTCACCGACGAGGCCTCGGTCCTCGCCGGCTCGATGGGCATGCTCCCCTCGGCCTCCATCGGCGAGAAGGGCCCGGGGCTCTACGAGCCGATCCACGGATCGGCGCCGGACATCGCGGGGAAGGGGATCGCGAACCCGGTGGGCACGATCCTGTCGTCCGCGATGATGCTGCGCCACTCGCTCGAGCTGCCCGCCGAGGCGAAGCTCATCGAGGACGCGGTGGACCGCGCCATCACCGAGGGCTGCCGGACGCGCGATCTGGGCGGGACGCTCTCGACGACGCAGATGACGGACGAGATCCTCCGCCGCCTCTAGGGAGCCGGTCCGGGCACGCGAGCGCCGCCGGAGCGATCCGGCGGCGTTTCCTTTTTTGGGGCGTTCACCGAGCGCAGAATCCCCCGAAATGTGCGTCAGGAGGCCGCATTTCTGCCCGCGTTTGCCTAGTCCATCCGCCTCATGGAGCGGAGCAGTCCAGGTTGACCGGACGTGTCCACGAACCCGGACGCACGGCGGAAAGTCCCAGGCCCAATCCCGTGAAACTTGATCGGCGTCACGGGTGTTGAGAAGCTAACCATTTGAAATCATTGAGGAAGGCGACAAATTGTCGCATGGCGAGGCACGATGGGACGTCGTATCAAGTCAGCACACCGAGACGCCGCGCGCCGGACAGCTGGCGCGCAGGAGGCTGCGACGGATGCCTGACCTGACCGCGATCGAGCTCGAGGCGAGGGATCTCTCGCCCACGCTGCCCACCCGCCTCATCGACCACGTCCTCAAGTTCTTCAGCGGTGCCCTCTTCACCGCCGCGCTCGTCGCCGGCGGCGCGGTGCTCGTGACCGTCGCCCTCACGGTGGGCGTCGTCGGTGCGCCGGTGATCTTCGTCGCGGTCGTCGCCCTGCTGGCCCGGCGGCGCCGCGCTGCGCGAGTCGTCGCCGAGCTCCCGGCGACGAGCTGACGCGCACCGCGGAGCGCCCCGGGAGCCCTGGCCGCGCGCGCGGCCGGGGCTCTCTGCGTTTCGGCGCCGCTTCCTCGGAGTGACCGCTCGAACCTTGCGCTCCGCCCCGGCGTCGCCATCGGCGCCGCTTCCTCGAGTGACCGCTCGAACCTTGCGCTCCGCCCCGGCGTCGCCATCGGCGCCGCTTCCTCGGAGTGACCGCTCGAACCTTGCGCTCCGCCCCGGCGTCGCCATCGGCGCCCCGGCATCGGCGGGCGGCGGTCCGGATCGCGCGCGGCTCTGGGCGCAATCGGCGCGCCTCCCGAGTGAAACCGGTCGGCGCGCAGTTCCCGGCTGTGTAGCCGCGCGCGGAGGGAGAGGCGTCGAGCCTGCGCCTCCGCGAGGGGCGCCTCCGGCACCGCGGGGCTCCGCGCGGCGGTTCGAGCTCGCGTGGAAGCAAGCGGCGCGCGGACTTGGCTCGAGCATGGCGGCGACGCTCGGCAGGCAGGCGCAGGCGCAACCAGCGCCGCCGCCGCGGGACCGGAGGAGCCTCGCCGAGGCGGCCCCTCTCTGGCGCGCTCTCCGCGCGCGCGATGCCCGGCGCCGGCGCGGCGACGCGGGCGACCGCAGGCGCGCAGCGCCACTGCGGTCGCCCTCGCGAGCCGCGCCCGTGAAGGCCGCGGATCCGCGCGCGACGCGCGTCGCCTTCCCGCCGAGGTCGGCTCCGACGGGCCCGCGGCGGGCGGCGCCAGCGCCTGCGCCGGCGACTCCACCATGCGCCCGGTGCCAGCGCCTGCGCCGGCGATTCCGGCACGCTCCCCTCGACGACGAAACGAGACGGACGAACCGAGATGGAGGAACCGAGACGGAGGACGGGAACGCGGTGCGGAGGGATCGGGCGACGCCGAGACCGCGGCGGTCTCCCGCGTCGTCTGGCGCCCGAAGGCGCCAGACGACGGTGTTTACACCGCGTCGAACCGGTCGAAGCGCATGGTGAACACCGCGCGCCCCTGCGTCGCCGAGCGGAGCTCCGTCGCGTATCCGAACATCCGCCGGAGCGGTGCCTCCGACTGCACGACCTTGGTCGCGGCGCCGCGGTCCGCGACGTCGAGGATCGTCCCGCGGCGGGCGTCGAGGCCGTTCATGACCGCCCCGAGGCTCTCGCCCGGGGTCAGCACCTCCACCCGCACGATGGGCTCGAGCAGGACCGGGCGGGCGCGCTTCGCGGCGGCGCGGACGGCGTCCGCCGCCGCGACCTTGTAGGCGAACGGCTTCGACTCGCCCTCCCGCCACTCCGCGCCGGTGACGACCACCTCGACGTCCTGCAGCGTGTAGCCCTCGAGGACCCCGCCCTCGGCCGCCTCGAGCGCGCCCTCCTCGACGAGGCGCCGGGTCTCGTCGCGCAGGAACGGGAGCGCCTCCGCCTCGGGGGCGAAGCGGACGCGGACCCCGGCGCCCCGCGGTCGGGGCCCGACCCGCACCGCGACCCGGCCGAAGACCGCCTCCTCCTCGATCTCGCGCTCGAAGGTCCCCTCGCCGTCCGCCTCCGCGGTGAGGGTCTCGCGCATGAGCACCTGCGGCTGTCCGGTGCGGACCGGGAGGTTGAACTCGCGCCGGAGCCGCTCCGCCACGATCTCGAGGTGGAGCTCTCCCATCCCCGAGACGAGGAGCTGCCCGGTCTCGGGGTCCTCGCCGTACCGGAAGCTCGGGTCCTCGTCGGCGATCGCGGGCGAGGGCCTCGAGGAGGAGGTCGCGGTCGCGCAGGGAGGTCGTCTCGATGGCCTGGGAGAGGACCGGCTCGTAGGAGGAGATCCCGCCCAGCCGGAGCGGGTGGGCCGGGTCGGAGAGGGTGTCGCCGGTCCGGGTCTCCTTGAGCCCCACCACCGCGAACAGGTGCCCCGCGCCGAGGGAGGGGACGCCGCTTCTTCTGCACGGCGTGCATGAGGAGGACCCGCGCGACCTTCTCCGCCTTGCCGAGGTCGGCGTTCCAGACCTCGTCGCCCTCGGCGATCCGCCCGGAGTAGACGCGGACGAAGACGTGCCGCCGCTTCTCGTCGAGGAGCGAGACCTTGAAGGCGAGGGCGAGGAGCGGCGCCTTGTCGTCGGCGAGGTGGGTCTCCTCCTCGCCGCTCTGGAGGTTCACGCCCGACGATGGGCGGGACGTCGAGCGGGGAGGGGAGGTAGGCGCAGACGGCGTCGAGCACCTGCGGGATGCCCTTGTTGCGCAGGGCCGAGCCGCAGAGGAGCGGGACGAGCCTTCCGGCGACGGTGGCGCGCCGGAGGCCGGCGCGGAGCGCGGCCTCGTCCGAGATCCCGGTCGGCGAGGACGAGGTCCCCGATGATCGTCGTCGAGGTCGGCGACCGCGGCGACGAGGGCCTCCCGGTCGGCCTCGCCCGCCGGGCGAGAGCCCCTCCTCGACCTCCGCGGCCCGCGGGTCCTCCGGATCGGGGAAGCGGATCCGCCGGCGCGCGACGAGGTCCTCCACCCCCTCGAACGCCGCCTCGGCGCCGATGGGCCGGTGCACCGCGACGATGACGTGGTCCGGGAAGTGGCGCCGCATCGAGGCGAGGGTCTCCCCGAAGTCCGCGCCGACGCGGTCCATCTTGTTCGCGAAGGCGATCCGCGGGACGCGCCAGCGGTCGGCCTGGCGCCACACCGTCTCGCTCTGCGGCTCGACCCCGTTCACCGCGTCGAAGACCGCCACCGCGCCGTCGAGGACGCGGAGGCGAACGCTCCACCTCGATCGGTGAAGTCGACATGGCCGGGGGTGTCGATGAGGTGGAGCTCGTGGCCGCGCCAGTCGAAGCTCGTCACCGCCGAGGTGATGGTGATGCCCCGCTCGCGCTCGAGGTCCATCCAGTCCATGACGGCCGCGCCCTCGTGGACCTCGCCCATCTTGTGGGTGCGCCCGGCGGCGAAGAGGAGCCGCTCGGTGAGCGGTGGTCTTCCCCGCGTCGATGTGGGCCATGATCCCGATGTTGCGGATCGCCCGGATGCGCCGGGTCTCGGCCGGCTCCTTCCGCTCGTCGCTCATCTCGAAGCGCGCGCCTCCGTCACCGAGAAAAGCATCAATCCCGCGGCGCGTCCACGCCGCCGGGCGGTGCCGTCCATGTGGGATGTGTGCCCCCGGCAACGACAGGGAGTGCTTGGTTCAGCGACCCCCAGTCGTGTAAGGATTCCCCCGTAGCGTTCTTTCGCAGGCTCTTCCAGGGAGGAAGCACATGAACGTCCGTTCGCTGCTCACCGTCGCGCTGCTCGCCCCCGCGGTCGCGTTCGCCGCCCCCGCGTCCGGGACGAAGTCCAGGTCGTCCACCACCCCCGCCGCGAAGTCGGCGCCGGCGTCCTCCTCGTCCACCGCCGGCTCGCCGCTCAATGGCCTCGAGGTCGGCGGCTTCCTCGGCTACGAGACCGACGACATCTCCGGCGTCACCCTGCGCCTCGACGGCGAGATCCCGTTCCGTACGCTCACGGATCCCGGCGCCTCCACGCAGGTGAAGATGTCCTGGGTCGGGTCGCTCGGCTACTCGCACCTGACGAGGTCGGAGTTCGGCGTCGACTTCACCGCGAACATGGTCAAGGTCGTCCCGGCGGCGCGGTTCACCATCCCGCTCAACCCCCAGTTCTCGGTGTTCGGCGACGCCGGCCTCGGCCTCGCGTACATCTCGGCGAAGGTCGAGGTTCCGGGCGTTCCGGGGTTCTTCGCCGCCCAGTCGTCTCCGACAGCTCCATCAACATCATGATGCGGATCGGCGCGGGTGCCTGGTTCCAGGCGACCCCGCAGCTCAAGGTCGGCGCGATGCTCGAGTTCGATCCGATCTTCGGCGACTTCGGCGGGAGCTTCGCCGGCGGCGCCGGCAACGGCAGCCAGAACACCTTCAACATCCTCGTCGGCACGATGTACCGGCTGTAGCCGAGCAGGTCACGCAGCTCCGACGCCCCGGTCGCGCGAGCGGCCGGGGCGTTCGTCTTCGGAGGGGGAGCGCGCCGCGGAGCCCGCGGCCGGCGGCGCTCGCCGCGGTCACCACGGGATCGGCCGGCTGTCCCGGAAGAACCCGCCGGTCGGTCCGTCCGGGGGAAGGGTCGCGGCCCAGACGATCCCGGCGGCGCCGTCCTCCACCGAGCGCGGCGCGCCCGCGCCGCCCATCTCGGTGCGCACCCATCCCGGGCAGACCGCGTTCACGTGCACCCCGCGGGGCGCGAGCTCACGCGCGAGGAGCCGGGTCACGGCGTTGAGGGCCGCCTTGGACACCGAGTAGGCGAGGGAGCCGCCACCGCGGGTTCCGGCACCCCGGACGAACTCGTCGGCGACCCGGGCGACGTCCTCGCGCGACCCGATTCCTTCGACCGCCCGCCGGAGGTCGTCGGGTACCCCCGAGAGCTGGCCCATCCCGGAAGAGACCATGACGACCTGCGCGCCTCGGGCGAGGCGCGGCGCCAGGGCATCCGTGAGCCGGAGCGGGCCGAGGGTGTTCGTCGCCAGGGTCTCGCGGGCGGAGGTCTCGTACACGCCGGCGTTCTGGACGAGGGCGTGGATGCGGAGCTCCTCCGCCGCGGCGCGGGCGGCGAACCGGTCGACGCTCGCCCGGTCGGCGACGTCGAGGTGCCAGCTCGACGCGTCCCCGCCGGCCGCGACGAGGGCCGCGGCGGCGGCCGCCCCCTCCGCCTCCCGGCGGGCCGCGAGGAGCACGGACCACCCACGCGCCGCGAGGCTCCGGGCGGTCTCGAGGCCGAGGCCTCGGTTCGCTCCGGTGACGACGGCGAGGTGCGACGGCATCCGACGATCGTAGCGCCGCCCGCGGGGGGACGCCCGGCGCGGAGCGTGGCCGGCGGCGGCGCCCGTGCCGAACCTCGGGCTGCCGCGGCGGCGCGGCGCGGAGTCGGCCCATGGCGAGCGCGAGGCGATGGCTGGCGGGAGCGGTCGTCCTCCTGGTGGCGGGGCGCCTCCCGGGCTCCGCGCGGGCGGACGGGGTCCCGCCGCCCCTCGCCGACGACGCGACCCTCATCGCCCTTGCGGTCGCGCTCTCCTGCGCCGATGCCCCCGACGGCGCCGCTGCCCCGCCACCGGGCAGCGCGACTGCGGCGACGGAGCCCGAGATCGAGCTCGTGGCGACCGTCCGGGCGAGGACGCTCCGGTTCGACGAGGTCCCGAACGCCGAGGCGATCCTCCGCGCCTCCGCCGGGAGCAAGGCCGTCTGGAGGGCCGAGCGGGTGAACCTCCCGGCGCGCCCCCTGCCCGGGGTCGTGTACCGCGACGTTCGGGTCCGGCTCACCCTCGCGAGCGACACGAACGGGCTCGTGGCGATCCTCCGCGAGGCGAAGCGGGCGGCCGCGGGGATCCGGCTCGAGGACGCGCCGGCCAGGCCGGTCGCGGCGCCGGAGGTCGTGGCCGAGCCGAGCGCGACCCCGACCCCGACCCCGACCGCGACCGCGACCGCGACCCCGACCGCGACCCCGACCGCGACCCCGACCGCGACCCCGACCCCGACCGCGACCCCGACCCCGACCCCGACCCCGACCCCGACCGCGACCCCGACCGCGACCCCGACCGCGACCCCGACCGCGACCCCGACCCCGACCCCGACCCCGACCGCGACCCCGACCGCGACCCCGACCGCGACCCCGACCGCGACCCCGACCGCGACCCCGACCGCGACCCCGACCCCGACCCCGACCCCGACGGACGACCCCGCGCTCCCGTTGCCGCCTCCGCCTCCCCGCCGCCACCGCTCGCCGATCCGGCGCCCGCCTTCGCCCCGGAGCCGGCGCGCTGATCACGGCAGCGACACGAGGTACGCCTTCGCCTCCTCCACCGTCTCGAACAGGTGGAAGTCGCGGCTCGTCAGGATCTTGATCGTGTTCAGCACGACGCGCTGGATCCCCGACAGCCCGGTGATCGCCGCGGCCTTCACGTGCGGCTTGTTCCCATCGGCGAGCCACCGGAGCCGCTCGATCATCCGATTCTCGAGCCTCACGCCCTTCACGTGCGTGATGGTGAGCACCGAGCTCGGGGGGCGGGCGCGGATGTCCCGCGCGGCCGGCTCCACGAGCGCGAGCACCTCGTCGGGCGCGAGCCCGCCGGCGTCGATGAGGTAGAGCTCCTTGCCCTGATGGCGGATGAAGCGCGTCCGGCTGTCGGTCACGGGTCCCCTCCAGCCGGCGATGGTACCCGGGTCGCCTCCGCCCCGGTGCCCCACGGCCGAGGGGCAGGGTTCGACCCCGCGCGTCAGGCGGAGACGGCCTCGCCCCGCGCCGGCGGCGCCTCGGGCGGATCGCCGAACGCGGCGCGGACGAGCGCGGGGTCCGGGGGCCGCCCGAGCAGGCTCACCACCGGGACCACGACGAGCGGGAGGAGCATCGCGACGGCGCCCGCGAGCGGCACGCCGTCCGGCGCCCCACGCCGGGAACAGCACGAACGCCGCGGCCGAGCCCCGTCGCGATCCCCGCCCAGACGCCGGCGCGGGTCGTCCGGCGCCAGAACAGGCCGTAGACGTACGGCGCGAGGAACACGCCCGCGAGCGTGCCCCAGCTCATCACCATCAGGTTCACGATGACCGCGGGCTTCGCGAGCGCGATGGCGAGGGACAGGCCGACGAACACGCCGCACAGGATCGCGGAGCAGCGCGCACCGAGCGGCCGGCCTCGCGCGCGCCGGTGGTGCCGCCGAACGCGCCGTAGAGGTCGATGGCGATGGCCGAGCTCGAGACGAGCACGAGCGAGGAGAGGCTCGACATCGAGGCCGAGAAGACCATGAGCACGATCACGAGGACGAGCGCCTCGGGGAGGCCGCTCGTGGTGATGAAGTGCGGCATGATCTTGTCCCAGATCGGCCCCTTCGGCCCGAGGAGCTCCGGCGGCAGCTTCGGCCCGTAGTAGAGGTGCGTGAGCGCGCCGGAGAAGTACGCGCCGAAGGCCATGAAGAGCGAGAAGACGCCGGCGATGACGAGCGCCCGCGTGACGTCGGCCCGGCTGCGGATGGAGTAGAACTTCTGGACCATCTGCGGCAGCGCCCACGGGCCGAGGCTCGTGATGAGGACGAGGGCCGCGAGGGTGAGCCAGCCCGGGCACGGCGAGCGCGAGCGGCGTGCCCGCGCCCGACCGTCTTCGTCGCGACGAGGCCCGGCGCCATCGCCGCGGGATCGCCCAGGAGCGCGGCGCGGCCGCGTCGACGAAGCCGCCCGTCTCGGGCCGGTGCGCGAGGAGCCACACCATCACCATCACGCCGGCGAACTCGACGATGCCGCGGATGAAGTCGCTCACCGCGACGGCGAAGTACCCGCCCATCACGAGGTAGACGCCGGTGACGCCGGTGAGGAGCAGGAGCGCCGTCTCGTACCGGATCCGGAGCGTCATCTCGAACAGGTACGAGAGCCCCATCAGCACCGAGGCGGAGTAGGGGACGAGGAAGACGAAGACGACGAGCGCCGCCACGATCTTGAGGGCGCGCGAGCCGTACCGCGCCGCGAGGAACTCCGGCATCGTGATGCGCGTCGAGCCGCGCGGTCATGTCGCGCGTGCGGCCGGCGAGGAGCTTCCACGCGGCGACGGTCCCCACCGCGGTGTTCCCGAGCACAATCCACATCGTGTGGATCCCGAACCCCCAGCCGAGCTTCCCGGCGTAGCCGATGAAGAGGACCGCCGAGAAGTAGGTCGTCCCGTAGGCGAAGGCGCTCATCCACGGCCCGAGGGTGCGGCCGCCGATGAAGAAGTCGTGGGCGTCCTTCGTGCGCCGCATCGCGGCCCAGCCGACCGCGAGCATGGCGAGGACGTAGGCGACGACGATCGCGACGAGGACGGGCGAAGACATGCGCGGCAGATTACCCGCCAGCCGGGGAGAGGGCGAGCGCCTCAGCGGCTGCGGTGGGCGAACCGGACGATGTTGCGCCCCGCGACCCGGAAGCGCTCTGCGAGCGCCTGGACCCCGTGCGAACGGGCGAGCGCGAGCTCGTCCGCGCTGAGGAAGACCACCGCGGAGAACGCGAAGACGTCGGCGTCGAAGCGGACCGCGTCCGGCAGCCGCGGGAAGAAGCGGGTGACCGAGGGCGGCAGCAGGGCGACGCCGACGCGCCCGTGCGCGGCGAGGAACGGGTCGTCGAGGGGGAGCGCGACGTCCGCCGGCGCGGACGGGCCCACCGGCGCCTCTCGCTCGACGCGGGCGAGGAGCTCGGCCATGCGCGCCGGCTCCGCGTCCGTGAGCGTCACGAGCACCCGGTCGCGGAGGTTCCCGAGCGTGAGCACGACCGCCGCGCCGGGGTCGACGGTGAGGGGCGCGGCGGCGACGACCTGCGGCGGCGCGTCGGGCGCGGCGCGGAACGTCCACATCCAGCCGTCCTCGGCGGCGGGGACGCGCTCGAGGACGTAGACGAAGATCCGGGCGTTGAGCCGGCCGAGCGACTCCATGCGGACGGCAGCTTCGCACGGATCGGGCGCCGCGCGCAGGTCACTTCGCGACCGGGCGGCGGAAGACGCGGATCTCGTCCTCCGTCGGCGCGTTCTCGCCGGTCGGCGCGACCGGCGCCGGTGTCGCGGCGGCGGCTGGGGCGGGGGTCGAGGGGGCGGGGACGAGGGCGACGGCGGGCGGGATGAGCCGGCTCGCCGGCTCGTCGGTGCGGGACGAGGAGCAGGCGGAGAAGGCGACGAGGACGGCGAGGACGGGGATGGGCAGGAGGGGGAGGTAGACGCGCGGCATGGGGGCCTCAGGGGAGCGGGTTCGGACGAGGCTGGTGCAGCCGGCATGCCCATCCGATTCCGCGCGGGATGCCGCGGGATCCCGGATCCCGTGGCCGGGCGGACACGGGCGGCGTGGCCGCCCGGACGCGCCGCCGCGCAGGTATCATCGGCGCGTGTTCCTCTTCCTCTCCAAGGTCCTCGACTGGCTCCTCGCGCCGCTCTCCTGGGCGCTCCTGCTCCTCGCCTGGGCCGCCCTGTCCCGCGCGCGGCCTCGGCGCGCCTTCGCCCTCGCCGGCGCGGCGGCGGGGATCCTGGTGGTCTTCTCCCTCGAGCCGGTGGCGAACGGGCTCGACCGGTTCGCCGAGGGGGGCGCGCGCACGACGTATCGCCCCGACGTCGTCTACGACGCGGTCGTCGTCCTCGGCGGGATGGTGGACGCCGCGGCGAGGCGGGCGAGCGGCGAGACCGCGCTCGACGTCCATGCCGATCGGGTGCTGCGGGCCTTTGAGCTCCTGCGCGCGGGGAGGGCGCGGGCGGTGCTCATCTCGGGGGGCGTCCTCGCGCCGCAGCCCGGGGACGTGCCGGAGGCAGACCTCCTCGCGGCCCGCCTCGCGCAGTGGGGGGTCTCCCCCGCGCAGATCGTGACCGAGGCGCGAAGCCGGAACACCCGCGAGAACGCCATCGAGTCGTCGCGCGTCGCGGCGGCGCGGGGGTGGAAGACGCTGCTCGTCGTGACGAGCGCCGCGCACATGCCGCGGGCCATGGGGTGCTTCCGCGCGGTGGGGGTCGAGCCCGACGCGCTCCCGGTGGACCGCCGGGCCGGGGACGGCCGGGGGCAGTCCTGGCTCCCGCGGGCGACGGCGCTCGCCCGGTCGACCGACGTGCTGCGCGAGCTCGCGGGGAGGGTCGTCTACCGCGCGCTCGGGTACGCCCGCTAGGAGCATGTCCCGTAACCGGGTTCAACTTGGACTTGGACTTGGACTTGGACTTGGTCCTGGACTTGGTCCTGGTCCTCGACCTCGACGAGGAACCTGGCAGATGAGGGGCTTGTCCCATGGACAGCCCGGCTACCGGTCCAGGTCGAGGTCGAGGTCGAGGTCGAAGACGAAGACGATGTCCAGGACCACGTCCAGGTCCAGCTCCAGGACCAGGTCGCGTCGAATACGGGGACAGGCTTCTAACCGACGCGCCAGTGGGCGCGCTCGGACTCCCAGGCGGCGGCGACCTCGCGCGGCGGCTTCGCGAGGAGCGCCTCCGCGCGCGCGGCGACGGTGCCGTCCGGGAGGCGCAGCTCCGCCTCGGCCTGCGCCCGGGTCCCGGCGCGGCGCACGAGCCGCGCGACCACGAGGACCGGCGTCCGGGTGGGCGTCGGCCGCCGGAAGGCGACCTCGAGCTTGGCGGTCACCATGAGAATCGTCGAAGCCGCCGTCGAGGAGCGCGGTCCGGACCGCCGCCTCGTCGAGGAGCGCCGAGATGACGCCGCCGTGGGCGGTCCCGGGGAAGCCGTTGAAGTGCTCGGGGATCTCGA
This sequence comes from uncultured delta proteobacterium, assembly GCA_963739565.1. Lineage (GTDB taxonomy): Bacteria > Myxococcota > Myxococcia > Myxococcales > Anaeromyxobacteraceae > Anaeromyxobacter. Next base: position 456,172 of record CAVUBF010000008.1, read on the forward strand.
GGGTGGCCCGGACCTCGCCCTTCTCGCGGTCGCTCTCCCACCGCGCGGCGAGGCCGAGGGGGTTCTCCCGGCCACACACGAAGCACGTCCTCGAGCTCGGCTGCATCGACATCCCGCGTGACCTCCCGCCCGGCGGCGCACCGGAGCGCGGAGGATACGACGGTCGTTCCGGGACCGCGAATCAGCGACGGGCGGGGACCGAGTGCGGTCCGCTAACGGGGAGCGAGCGGGTGGAGGTGATCCGGGACGCCACGCCCGCGGCCGACCGCGTACGAGCGCCGGAGCCCCTCCGCGAGGTACTCCTTCGCCCCGCGCACCGCGTCGAGGAGCTCCGCCCCCGCGGCGAGCCGGGCGCAGATGGCGGCGGAGAGCGTGCAGCCGGTCCCGTGGACGTTGGGCGTGTCGATGCGCGGGCCGGGGAGCTCGACGAGCCGGACGCCGTCGAAGAACACGTCCACCGCGTCACCGGCGAGCCCCCCGCCCTTCACCAGCACCGCGCCGGCGCCGAGGGCGCGCAGGTCGCGGGCGGCCTCGCGCATCGCCGGAACGTCGGAGACCGGACGGCGGAGGAGGGCGGCCGCCTCGTGCAGGTTGGGCGTGAGGAGGGTCGCGCGCGGGAAGAGGGCCTCGACGTAGGCGCGCTCCGCCGCCGCGTCGAGGAGCCGGTCGCCGCTCTTCGCCACCATCACCGGATCGACGACGAGGGGCGCGATCCGGAGCCGCTCCACCGCCCCGGCCACCGCCGCGACGATCGCCGCGTTCGCGAGCATCCCGGTCTTCGCCGCCGCGACCGGCATGTCCGTCGCGACCGCCTCGATCTGCGCGACGACGAGGGCCGGGTCGAGGGCGGCCCAGGCGGTGACCCCCACCGAGTTCTGCGCCGTCACCGCGGTGAGCGCGCAGGTGCCGTGGAGGCCGTGGGCGGCGAACGTCCGGAGGTCCGCCTGGATCCCGGCGCCGCCGCCCGAGTCCGACCCCGCCACCGTGAGCGCGACCTTCATGACCGGAGCATAACGGACCGGTCCCGGCCCGGGCACGGACGGATCTCCGGGCTACTCCAGCACGTGGGCCAGCCGGTAGCGGCGGCCCGGGACCGACTGCGGGGCCGCGAACGCGTCCCCGGTGAGGAGGCGCCGGGCGCAGTCGACGAGCTCCGGCGAGCCGCCGGGGCTCGTCACCTCGACCCCCACGACGTGCACGGCCCCGGCGCGGGCGGCGAGGTCGAGGACGATCTCCGCGGGCGGCGACGGGGCAGGGGCGGCGGCCCGGTCGCGGCGCCGCCGGTCGAGGGCCGCACAGCGGGCGAGCTTGTCCCGGGCGGCGGCGAGGCCGACCCCGACCGGCTCCGCGACCCCGGGGCCGAGGTCGACGGCCGCGGCGGCCACCGGGACCTGCGACCACGCGGGGGCGGGGCGTGCGGCCGGCTCGGTTGCCGCGGCGCGGCGCAGGAGCGGCTCGGCGGAGCCCTCGCGCGAGTGCGGCGCGGCGTCGCTCGTGAAGACGACGAGGATCGCGACGAGGACCGCGAGGACGGTGATGCCGGCGAGCAGGTCGCGGCCGTTCGGCGCTGCCTCCCACCGCAGGCGCGACGCGGCTCCGGGCGGCGCCCCCGCGGGCGCACCACGCTCCTCACCCGCGCCACCGGGCGACGGCGTCTGCGCCATCGTGTCGGAAATGACCGCGTCCCTTCCCATCGAGAGGGCCATCGTACACGCAGACGCGGCAGGATGTCGCAGGCCGGAGACCGAGAGTCGGTCTCATTGCCGCGTCGCCGCCCGCCCCCGCCGGTTAGAACGGGGGGACGTGCCTCCGCCCGTCCTCGCCTTCCGCGGCGTGTCCCGCGAGTACCGCAGCGCAGGGGGCGCGGTGCTGCGCGCGCTGCGGGAAGCGAGCGGCGAGGTCGAGCCCGGCCAGGTCGTGGCGGTCACCGGCCGGAGCGGCTCCGGCAAGTCGACGCTCCTCCACCTCGCCGCCGGGATCGACGCGCCGTCCGCCGGCGAGGTGCTCCTCCTCGGCCGGCCGCTGGCGTCCCTCTCCGACGGCGAGCGGACCCGCCTGCGCCGGGACCACGTGGGCCTCGTGTTCCAGTTCTTCCACCTGCTGCCGCACCTCTCCGCCCTCGAGAACGTCCTCGTCCCGGCCCTCGTCGCCGGCGACCCGGGCGGACCGTCGGAGACCCGCGCCCGGGCGCTCCTCGTCGAGGTCGGCCTCGACGGGCGCGCCGACGAGCCCGTCGCAGAAGCTCTCCGGCGGCGAGATGCAGCGGGTGGCCCTCTGCCGCGCGCTCCTCCGCCGACCGAAGCTTCTCCTCGCCGACGAGCCCACCGGGAACCTCGACGAGGAGACCGGCCGGGCGGTCATCGACCTCCTCCTCGGCCTGGCCCGCGGCGAGGGGAGCGCGGTCCTGTACGTGACCCACAGCGCGGAGCTCGCGGCGGCCGCCGATTCGGTCTGGACCCTCCACTCCGGCGTGCTGGGGCGGACGCGGTGAGGCGCTACCTCCTCGGCGCCGCGGCGAAGGAGGTCCGGAGCGGCCGGCTGCTCTTCGTCCTCGCGGTGGCCGGGGTGGCGCTCGGGGTCGGGTCGGTCCTCTCGATCCAGCTCCTCAACCAGGGGGCGCTCGGCGCGTTCTCCGGGACGGTCCGCGCCGTGTCCGGCGACGCGGACCTGTCCGTGCTGCCCTGGGCAGGGGGCCTCGACGAGGCGCTCCTCCCCGAGGTGCTCGTCGGTCCCCGGGGTCGCGGCGGCGGTCCCGCTCTGGCGCGCGGAGGTCGCGCTGGACGGCGCGGCCGGGGGAGGGGCTCGAGGTGGTCGGCGCCGACCTCCTCGCGGCGGCGCGCGCCGCCTGGGCGTTGCCCGCGGGCTCGATCTCCGCCGCGCTCGTCTCGCCCGGGTGGGTGGCGGTGACGCCCGAGCTCGCTGCGGAGCTGGGCTGGAAGGTGGGGACGCGCGTCCCCGTCTCGCTCGGTACGCGGCGGGCGACCCTCGTCGTCGGCGCGCTCGTCGACTTCCGGCGGCTCGCGCCGCTCGCGAGCCGCCGCCTCGCGGTGATGGACCTCGCCCAGGCCCAGGGGCTCCTCGGCCGGCGCGGCCGCATCCACCAGATCGACGTCCGCGCCGCGTCCGGAGCTCGCCGTCGCGGAGCTGGCCGATCGGCTCGCGGCGCGGGTCGGGGAGCGGGCCCGGATCGCGACGCCCGAGCAGCGGACGGTGGAGGCGGCGGGGCTCCTCGCCGCCTTCCGGCTCAACCTCACGGCGCTGTCGCTCGTCTCGCGTCCTGGTGGGCGGCTTCCTCGTCCACGCCTCGGTGCGGGCGTCCCTCGCGCGGCGCCGCGAGGAGCTCGGGGTGCTGCGCGCGGTCGGCGCGACCCGCGGCCAGGTCCTCGGCCTCGTGCTCGGGGAGGCGGCGCTGCTCGGCGCGGCGGGGACCGCCCTCGGGATCCCGCTCGGCTGGCTCGCCGCCCGCGCCAACCTGGCGGCGGTGAGCGGGACCCTCCGGACGGTCTACCTGCTCGAGGGGATCGAGGCGCGTGCGCCTCGGCCCCGGGGTGCTGCTCCTCGCCGTCGCGGTGGGGGTCGGCGGCGCCGTCGCCGGCGCGGCGCTCCCCGCCCTCGACGCGAGCCGGGAGGACCCCCGCGCGCTCCTCTCGCCCCTGGGCGTCGAGGAGCGGTCGCGGGCGAACGCGGGCCGGCTCCTCGCCGCAGGGGCCCTGCGCCGTCGCGCTCTCGGCCGTGGTGCGGGCCGCGGCGTCCGCCATCCCGGCGTCGGCGTTCGCCTCGCGGTCGGGGTCCTCGTCGCCGTCCCGCTCGCCGCGCCGGCGGTCGCTCTCCGCCCTCGCGCGCCTTCCGCGTCCCCGCGCCTCGGCGGCGCGCTGGGGGATCCGGACGATGGGGACGCGCCCGTCGGGCGCGGCGCTGGCGGCGGGCGCCCTCGCGGTCGCCGTCTCCATGCTCGTCGGGGTGACGGTGATGGTCGGAGTCGTTCCGAGGCTCGGTGGAGCGGTGGCTCGACGCCACGCTCCGCGCCGACGTCTACGTGACGACCCCGTCCTGGCGGCGGGCGCGCAGCGAGGCGACGCTCGACCCCGCGGTGGTCGCGCGGCTCCGCGCGGAGCCCGGGCCTCGTCTCCCTCGACCTGCTGCGCCAGGTCCAGGCGCGGTCGGACGGGCGGCGCGATCTCGGTGAGCGGGATCGACGCGGCCTTGCCGGGAGGCGAGGGGCGGGTCGAGCTCGTGTCCGGGCGACGCGCCGGCCGCGATGCGACGCGCTCCGCCGCGGCGCCGCGCTCGTCTCCGAGCCGCTCGCGCGCAAGGACGGGCTCTGGCCGCGGCGTCGACGCTCTCCGTCCGCGGCGCGGCGGGCGAGGTGGCGCTTCCCGGTCGCGGGGGTCTACCGCGACTACGGCGCCGAGTCGGGCGCGGCGCTCGTGGACCTCTCGTCGTTCGCGCGCGCCTTCGGCGCCGGGCCGCCGTCGAACGCCGCCCTCTGCCTCGCGCCCGGGCATGGATCCGGAGGCGGTGGTCCGCGGCTGCGCGGTCGGACCTCGCCGGCCCACGCGCTCCAGATCCGCTCGAACCGGACGCTCCGGGGCGAGGTCCTCGCCATCTTCGAGCAGACCTTCGCGGTGACCCGGCTCCTCCAGGTCATGGGGCTCGTCATCGCCGCGGCGGGCGTCACGCTCTCGCTCCTCGTCCTCGCCCGGGAGCGCCGGGCGGAGCTCGCGCTCTACCGCGCCCTCGGCGCGTCCCGCCCGCGCCTCGCCGCGCTCTTCCTGGGCCGCGGCCTCGCCCTCGGGCTCGCCGGCCTCGCCCTCGGCGCGCTCGGCGGCGGGGCGCGCTCGCCCTCGTCCTCGTCCTCAGCGTGAACCCGGCGTTCTTCGGCTGGACCCTCGGGGTCCACGTGCCCTGGGATCGGCTCGCGTGGCAGGCGGTCGCGATCCTCGCCGCGGCCGCCGCCGCGAGCGTCCACCCCGCGCTCGTCGCCAGCCGGACCCCGGTCCGGGAGCTCTCCCGCGATGCGCTCTAGCCTCGCCGCCCTGGCAACCGTCGTCGCCGCCCTCGTCCTCGCCGGGGCCGGGCCCGCGGGGTTCCGCGCCGCCGCGCCGGACCACCGCTGGTCCTTCCCCGCCGACCTCCGCGCCCACCCGGGCTACCGGAACGAGTGGTGGTACTTCACCGGCACGCTCGAGGTCGAGGGCGAGCCGGGGCGCCGCCTCGGCTACCAGCTCACGTTCTTCCGCGTGGGGCTCGCCCCGGAGGCGCCGCCCGTCGACTCCGCCTGGGCGACGGCCGACGCGGTCATGGTCCACGCGGCGGTGACCGACGTCTCCACCGGTACCCACGCCTTCTCCGAGGTGCTCTGGCGCGCCGTCCCGCTCCTCGGCGGCTTCCCCGCGGCGCCGGACCCGGTCCTCGCCTGGGCGCCTGGCGCCGGCCGGGACGGCCGGTCGATGGGAGCTGCGGCTCGACGGCGAAGGCTTCCGGCTCTCCGGGCGCGACGACGCCCGCGGCCTCGCCCTCGACCTCGCCCTCGCGCCGGAGAAGCCGCCCGCGCTGCAGGGCCCGAACGGCCTGTCGCGCAAGTCGGCGGAGGCGGGGTACGCGAGCCTCTACGTCTCGCTGACCCGCCTCGCGACGCGCGGGACGGTCGAGGTGGGGGGCGGCGGCTCGCCGTACGCGGCGAGAGCTGGATGGACCGGGAGATCGGATCGTCGCAGCTCGCCCCCGATCAGGTGGGCTGGGACTGGTGGAGCCTGCGGCTGCGAGACGGGCGCGACCTCACGCTCTACGTCCTGCGGCGCAAGGACGGGAGCGCCTCCTGGCGCAACGCCACGCTCGTCGATCGCGACGGGCAGCGTGCGGCTCCTCGCGCCCGCCGAGTGGACGGCGCGCGCGACCGGGTCGTGGCGGAGTGGGGCGAGCGGCGCGACGTACCCGTCCGGCTGGGAGATCGAGGTGCCGGGGAGGGGATCCGGCTCTCGGTCGCCCCGGAGGTGCGGGACGCGGAGAACCGGTCGACGCTCGTCCCCGGGCTCTTCTACTGGGAGGGGCCGGTGAGGGCGGTGGACGGGCGCGGCGCGCCGGCGGGCGAGGGGTACGTGGAGCTGACCGGGTACGGGGACAAGGCGAGACCGCCGATCTAGACGCGGACGTGGACGTGGACGTGGTCCTGGACTTGGTCCTGGACCTCGACCTCGACCTCGACCTCGACCTCGACCTCGACCGCGACCTCGACCGGACGAGGACCAGCGACCCGGACCGGACCAGGTCCAGGACCAGCGTCCAAGTCCAGGACCAGGTTCACGTCACCGCGCGGAAACGACTCCCGCGCAGGGGCGGGGCTCGCGGGACCTCCGGGTCGCGCTCCCCGTCGGCGAGTCTCAGCCTGTCGCGGCGACGCGGGACGCGGGCACGCCTGCGCTGCCCCCGGCTCGTGGGACGACGTCCCACGACCTGGGCGCGACGCGGCCGGCGCGGCGAATGGAACCGTCCTTGCTACGGAAAGCAGCATGCTCGACCTCGATGCCTCGCTCGGCGACGCCCTCCTCCGCGAAGATCCGGACGTGCCGGCCGCCGCGGCCACGGTGCACGCGCTCGCGGAGCTCGAGAGGCGGGGAGACCTCGCCGTCGACGAGCTGCGCCGGTACGCCTTCGCCGACCCCGCCGTCGCCGCCGAGCTGCTCGCGGCGGCGAACGGCCTGGTGGGGGTCGACCCGGTGAGCTCGCTGCCCGACGCCGAGGCCCGGCTCGGCGAGGCCGCGTTCGTGTCGGTCGTCCGCGCCGTCGTCCGGCGGGCTCCCTCGCCGGCCGGCGGCCCCCTCGCCGACGCGCGCGAGCGGGCCTGGCGCGCCGCGGTCGTCTCCGCGATGCTCTGCCGCGAGCTGGCGCGCGAGCGCGGCGTCGATCCCGAGGAGGCGTACGCCTGCGGGCTCCTCCACGACGCGGGCCGCCTCGCCGCGCTCGCCGCCTTCGAGCGGCTCTCCGCCGGGACCCGCCCGGGCGCGGAGGCGCCGGTGCGCCGCTGGGAGGCGCTCGCGGATCGCTGGCACGTCGCCCTCGGCGCGGCGCTCGCCGAGCGCCACCTCCTGCCGAAGGCATTCTTCGAGGCGATGGCGTTCCACCACCCGGAGCGGACCCGCGTCGAGAACCCCTCGCCGCTCCTGCGCGTCGTCCGGAGCGTGGACGCGCTCGTGGCGGTCCTCGTCGACGGGACCGACTCGGGGAAGGCGGTGGTCGGGGCGGACCTGAGCGCCGTCGAGGCGACGCGGCTCTCGCTCGCCGTCGAGCGGATGCAGGACCACGTCGCGGCGCTGGAGCGCCGGCCCGCGCCCCCCGCCATCGACCCGCCGACGCCCCCCGACCTGCCGCTGCCGGCGCTCCGCGAGCCGAAGGGCGACGGCGTCCGCCTGCGCCTCGCCGGGCGCGAGTACGTCGCCGTCGGCTTCGCCCCGCACCAGCTCCTCGTCACCGGGCCCGCGCCTCTCGGCGAGGGCGCGCTGCTCGAGGTCGAGGTGCTCGACCGCCGCCGCGCCCCGTTCCACGCTCGCGTCCTCACGTCCTGGGCGGACGAGGCCCGGTTCGGCGCCATCCTCCTGCCGCTCGGGCTCGTCGGCCCGTCCCTCGCCGACATCGGCGGGAGCCTCCCCGCCGGGCCGGACGCGTAGGGCCAGCGTCGCGGCGCCGCGTCCGGACGCCGCGACGCGCGACGTCGACACACCGCCGTTGCCCCCCGCCCGCCGGGTGTGTCTACTCTGCCAGTGAGACGCGGCACGGCGGACACGCCGTCGCCGCAAGCGCGCGCCGCACCGCCGATCCGTCGCTGGCCCTGTCCTTGAATTGCGGGGCGTGAGGCGCGGCGGCAGACGTCGCCCGCCTGAGGGGAGCACCCATGACTCGCACCATCGCCGCGGCCCTCGCCGCCCTCGCGCTCACCGCCTGCGGGAAGGCCTGCGCGCCGAGCCCCCGCGCGGGGGGGCCGATCGACCTCGCGCCGCTGCCGGAGCCGCCGCCGCTCCAGATCGCGCCGGAGGCGCTCCCGGGCGCCGGCGGCGAGCTCGTCGTGGTGGCCGCCCGGCCGCAGGGGCCGATGCAGGGCGACGTCCGCCCGACGATCACCTTCTCGAAGCCCATCGTGGCGCTGGGGTCGGTCGAGTACGAGAAGGGGCTCCCGACGCCCATCACGATCGAGCCGAGGATCGAGGGGGAGTGGCGCTGGCTCGGGTCGGCGACGACCGAGCTCGTGCCGAAGGGGCTCGTCCCTTACGCCACCGCGTTCAAGGTCACCGTGCCGAAGGGGCTCCGGGCCGTCGACGGCTCGGTCCTCGCCGAGGACCACGTCTTCACGTTCGAGACCCCGCGCCCGCGCATCCAGCGGGTCGAGCCTTCCACCGAGCACCACCTGTTCCGCTGGCTCACGCCCCGCCAGCCGCTCGTCCTCACCTTCGACCAGCCGGTGAAGGACCTCGCCGCGCACCTCCGCCTCGAGGCCGGCGGCAAGGCCTGGGCCTTCGACGTGAAGGAGACGAGCTTCGCCGAGGAGCGGCGCGACGCCGAGCGGGGGCGCCGGTTCGCGCGGCAGTCCTTCGAGGAGCGCGGGTTCAAGAACCGCCAGACCCGGTACGACGTGACGCCGCGGACGGCGATGCCGCTCGACTCCGAGGTCCGCCTCGCCATCGAGGGGCAGCTCGCCGGGGCGGAGGGGCCGCTCACGCTGGAGGGCAGCCCGTCCTGGACCTGGCGGACCTACGGCCCGTTCCGGATCTCGGGCGCCCAGGCGTGTCCGTGGGGGCGCAACGCCGAGGGGTGCCCCCACGGCCCCGTCGTCCTGCGCACCACCAACGGCGCCGACCTCAAGACGCTCGCGAAGGCGCTCACCATCACGCCGAAGGTGGACATCGACTGGGAGGCCGACGTCCGCGCCGGCGGCCACGAGGAGGTCTGGCTCCCCGCGGCGTTCCGCGCCGGGACGAGGTACCGGATCGCGGTCTCGGGCGACGCCCGCGACGAGTTCGGCCAGCCGCTCGCGGCGCCGTTCGAGGCGACCATCGAGACCGACGACGTCGCGCCGGTCTACGACGTCGGGAACCCCCTCGCCCTGGTCGAGGCGAAGGGGGACGGCGCGCTCCCGGTCATCGGGACCAACGTGTCGAAGGTGGAGGTCCGGGTGGTGCCGCTCGACCCCGCCGGCCTCGCCCGCGTCCTCGCGGCGGAGCCCGCGGAGTCGTTCTACGAGCAGGGCTTCCCGGTGATCGTGGACCTCGCCGCGAAGCGGAACCAGCCGCGGACCGCGCCGCTGCCGCTTCGCGAGCTCCTCGCCGCCCGGAAGACGACGCTCTTCGCCCTCCGCACCGACGCGCCCGACGTCCAGGTGAGCGAGCAGTGGGACCGGTGGCGGCGCTGGAAGCGGGTCACCGGCCAGGTCACCGACCTCGCGGTCCACGCGAAGCTCGGCGCGACGAAGGGGCTCGTCTGGGTGACGCGCCTCTCGGACGGGAAGCCGGTTCCCGGCGCGAAGCTCGCGCTCCACGACCGGACCGGCGCGGTCCGCTGGACCGGCAGGTCCGACGCGGACGGGCTCTCGCCCGTCCCCGGACTCGCGACCCTCCTCTCCGCCGAGGAGGGGCGCCACGGCGGCGTCCCGTTCGCCCTCGTCGCGGCGGAGTCGGGCGGCGACGTCGGGGTGACGCTCTCGTCCTGGGAGGGCGGCCTCGAGGCGTACGCCTTCGGCCTCCCGTCCGACTGGGAGGGGAACCAGCCCCGGTCGCTCGGCGGCGTGTTCCCCGAGCGCGGCATCTACCGGCCCGGCGAGACGGTGCACCTGAAGGGTGTGGCCCGGATCCGCAAGCTCGGCGTCATGCGGACGCCGACGACCGGGACGGTCCAGGTGCGCGTGACGAGCTCTCGCGGCAAGGAGGTCTTCTCCCGCGCCGTGCCCCTCACCTCGTTCGGCACCTTCTCCGCGGACGTGCCGGTCGACGCCGACGCGCCGCTCGGCGGCCATCAGGTGGAGGCGGCCTGGAGCGGCGAGGGCGAGACCGCCGCCTGGCACGGCACCTTCCGCGTGGAGGAGTACCGCGCGCCGCAGTTCCAGGTGGACGTGACCGCGCCCGCGAAGGCGCTCTCGTCCGGCGAAGCCGTGAAGGCGCAGGTGCTCGCGCGCTACCTCTTCGGCGGCGCGATGTCCGGCGCGCAGGTGCGCTGGACGGTGGCGCGGGAGTCGACCGCGTTCGAGCCGCCGGGGAACGCCGGGTTCTCCTTCGGCAACGGCTCGTGGTGGTGGGACGACGGCGCCCCGCAGACCCTCTCCGACGTCGCCGCCTCCGGCCAGGGCGACACCGACGCGACCGGCCTCCTCGCCGTGGAGGCGGGGACCGCCGACGCGACCGGCGGCCGGACCTTCGTCTACACCGTCGAGGCCGAGGTGACGGACGTGAACCGGCAGCGGATCGCGAACCGGACCTCGCTCACGGTCCACCCGGCCTCCGCCTATGCCGGCGTGAAGCGCCGGTCGAGCGGCTTCGCCGAGGCCGGCAAGGCCGACGTCCTCGAGGTGATCGCCGCGGCGCCCGACGGCGGCCGGAAGGCGGGCGTGGACGTCGAGGTGGCCGTGAAGCGCCGCGAGTGGAAGTGGATCCGGAAGAAGGGGCCGGGCGGGACCTGGCGCGTCGAGACCGAGGTGGAGGAGGAGAAGGCGGCCGGGTGCCGCGTCACCACCGCGGCGACGCCGGTCGACTGCGCCTTCACGCCGGCGCGCCCCGGGCTCTACGTCGCCGAGGCGACCCTCTCGGACGAGAAGGGGCGCAAGCAGTCCACCCGCTTCCCCTTCTACGTCACCGGCTCGGGCTGGGTCTCCTGGCAGCGCGAGGAGACCGACCGGCTCGATCTCGTGGCCGACCAGCGCAAGTACGAGCCGGGCCAGACCGCGAGGATCCTGGTGAAGAGCCCGTTCCCGGAGGCGGACGCGATCCTCACCGTGGAGCGCGAGGGCGTCCTCTCCTCGCGCCGGGTGCGGCTCACCGGCGCCGCGACGACGCTCGAGGTGCCCATCACCGAGGAGCACGTCCCGAACGTCTTCGCCTCGGTCGTGCTCGTGCGCGGCCGCGTCGAGACGAAGGACGCGGCGGCGGCGGACGCCGATCCGGGGCGCCCCCAGGTGAGGGTCGGCTACGTGCGGCTCGACGTCGAGAAGCGCTCGCGGCGGCTCGACGTGACCGTCACGCCGGACGGGGCCGAGCGCCGGCCGCGGGACCGGGTCACGGTGGACGTGAAGGTCGCCGATCACCGCGGCCAGCCCGCGGAGGCGGAGGTCACGGTCTGGGCGGTGGACGAGGGCGTCCTGCGCCTCACCGCCTACGAGGCCCCCGATCCGGTGGAGCTGCTCCACCCGCCGCGCGGCCTCTCGGTCCGCGTCGGCGAGCCGCTCATCCACCTCGTCGAGCGCCGGCGCTACGGCGCGAAGGGCGAGACCGCGGGAGGCGGCGGAGGGGGCGACGGCTCCGGCGCGGGCTTCCGCTCGCGGTTCGTGACGACGGTGCTGTTCGCGCCCGAGGTCCGCACCGACGCCCACGGGAAGGCGCGCGTCACCTTCGAGCTGCCGGACAACCTGACGACCTACCGGATCATGGCGCTGGCGGTGTCCCGCGGCGACCGGACCGGCGTCGGCCAGGCGAAGGTGACCGCCGCGAAGCCGCTCATGGCGCTCCCGGCGCTCCCGCGCCTGGCGCGGACGGGCGATCGCTTCGAGGCGGGCGTGGTCGTGCACGCGCCCACCGGCACGCTGCGCGAGGTGGAGGTCCGGGCCGAGGCGACCGGGCTCGCCCTCGAGGGCGAGGCCGTGAAGAAGGTCACGCTCGACGGCAACCGGCCGCGGGAGGTCCGCTTCGCCTTCCGCGCCGCCGCCCCCGGCGAGGCGGTGCTCCGGTTCGCCGCGACGTCCGGCCGCGAGCGGGACGGGGTCGAGCAGCGGATCCCGGTCCGGCTGCCGGTGGAGCAGGAGGCGGTCGCGACCTACGGCGACACGAAGGACGTCCGGCGCGAGGCGCTCGTGCCGCCCGCGGGCGTCCGGCCCGACGTGGGCGGGGTGGAGCTGTCGCTCTCGTCCACCGCGCTCTCCGGGTTCGCCGAGAACATGCGCCAGCTCGTCGAGTACCCCTACGGCTGCCTCGAGCAGCTCTCCTCGCGCCTCGTGCCGTTCGTCGCGCTGCGCGAGCTCCAGGGGAAGTTCGGCCTCGGCCACGAGCCGGGGGCGAAGCCCGCGGAGCCGCCGCCCTGGGCGCGCGCCTGGCTCGGCGAGGAGGTCTTCAAGATCCACGAGACGCAGGACCCCGACGAGGTGGTCCGGCGCACCGTGAAGGCCATCGAGAGGCTCCAGAACCCGGACGGCGGCTACCGCTACTGGGCGACCTCGAGCTGCTCCGCGGACTGGGCCTCGTCCTACGCGGTCCTCGCCCTCGGCCGCGCCGCCGCCCTCGGCTACCCGGTGGACCGCCGAGGCGCTGAAGCGCGGGCCAGGGTTACCTCGCCGGCACGGTGGCGGCGGGCCGCTGCACGCGCTGCTCCTGGAGCTGCGTGCCCCCCGGCGACCCGACCCGGGTCTTCGCCCTGTACGCCCTCGCCCGGACCGCCGCGCCGCGCGCGTCCTACTACGGCGAGCTCCTCGGTCGCCGGAAGGGGCTACCGCTCTTCGCGCAGGCGATGCTCGCCGACGCGATGTTCGTCGGCGGCGGGGACCGCGCCGATGCGCGGAAGCTCCTCGTCGAGGTGATGAACCACGCGAAGGAGTCCGCCGGAGAGGTCCACCTCGAGGAGACCGACCCGCTCACCTACGCGGCGGTCTGGTCCTCCGACACCCGCACCACCGGCATCGTCCTCGCGACGCTCGCCGACGTCGCGCCCGACCACCCCCACGTCGCGAAGATGGCGGCGTACCTCGCCAAGGTCCGCAAGGCCGACGGCCGCTTCCGCAACACGCAGGAGGCCGCCTTCGCCCTCATGGCGCTCGCCGAGATCGCGCGGACGAAGGAGAAGGACGTCCCGGCGTTCACCGCGCGCGTGACCCTCGGCGGCAAGGCCCTCGCGGAGGTCCCGTTCCAGGGCCGCTCCACCGACGTGCGGGTGACGAAGGTCGCCATGTCCGAGCTGCCCCGCGGGAAGGAGCCGCTCCCCCTCGACTTCAGGCGCGACGGCGCCGCGGGCGTCCTCTACTACTCCGCGCTCCTGCGCTACGCGCCGGCGGAGGTCCCGAAGGATCCGCTGGAGCGCGGCATCTACGTGCAGCGCTGGGTCGAGCCGTACGAGGGCGGCGGGCAGATCCGGACCGTGCGCGCCGGCGACCTCGTCCGCGTCCGGGTTCGGATCGGCTCGGCCCAGGAGCGCCACTACGTGGCGGTCTCGGTGCCGATCCCCGCCGGGCTCGAGAATCGTGGACACCTCCCTCGCCACGACCGCCCGCAAGGACCCGGCGCCCCGCGCCGAGGGGCCGGGGGAGGGGTACGAGGACGAGAGCGCCGAGGAGTACGGCGACGTCGCCCAGGGCGAGGACGGGTACGAGGAGGTCTGGGGCGGGCGGTTCTGGTCGCCCTTCGTCTTCGAGGAGAAGCGCGACGACCGGCTGCTCCTCTTCGCGGACCAGCTTCCGCCGGGGATGCACGTCGCGAGCTTCGTCGCCCGCGCCACGACGCCGGGGGAGTTCTCCCTCGTCCCGGCCCACGCCGAGGAGATGTACGCGCCGGAGACCTTCGGTCGCTCCGACGGCGGGACCTTCAAGGTCGTCGCGAACGAGCCGGTGGCGGCGCGGTAGCCGCGCCGGGGAACGAGGATGAGGAGGCCCGTCCGGATGACCCTCGCCGCCGCCGCGCTCGCCGCGGCGGCCGGGTCGCTCTTCGTCGCCTGGCCGCTCCCGGCCGGCCTCCTCGAGCGCCGCCCGGCGCCGGCGATCCGGTTCGCCGATCGGACCGGGCGGCTCCTGCGCGAGGTCCGCTCCCGCGCCGACGGCCGCTCCGTGCCGCTGCCGCGGGGCGAGCCGGTCCCGCCGCTCGTGCGCGCCGCGATCCTCGCGGCGGAGGACCGCCGCTTCGACGTCCACCCCGGGGTCGACCCGCTCGCCGCGACCCGCGCCGCGGGGCAGGTCCTCGTGCGCCGGCGGATCGTGAGCGGCGCGTCGACGGTGCCGATGCAGCTCGCCCGGCAGGTGGTCCCCTCCCTCGCCCCTCACCGGCGCACCCTCGGCGCGAAGCTCACCGAGGCGCTGTGGGCGCTGCGGCTGTCGGCGCAGGTCCCGCGGGAGGAGCTGCTCCGGGCGTACCTCGACCGCGTGTACCTCGGGAACGGCGTCTACGGCATCGAGGCCGCCGCGCTCACCTACTTCGAGCGTCCGGCGCGGACGCTCTCGCTCGGCCAGGCCGCGCTCCTCGCCGGCCTGATCGCAGTCACCGGAGCGCTACGAGCCCTGGCGCCACGCGTCCGCGACGCGCGCCCGGATGGAGCACGTCCTCTCCCGGATCTCCGCCCTGGGCCTCGCCTCGAGCGAGGACGTCGCCCGGGCCCGGGCCGCCCCCCTCGACCTCGCGCCGCCGCCGCGGCCGTTCGAGGCGCCGCACCTCGTCGACGCGCTGGTCCGCGGCCTGCCCGCCCTCGGCCTCGAGGGCGCCGCCGAGGTCGAGACGACCATCGACCCGGCGCTCCAGCGCGACGTGGAGGAGATCCTGCGCGGCGAGCTCGGCGCGGATCCGCGCCTCGTGAACGGCGCCGTGGTGGTCCTCGACAACGCGACGGGCGAGGTCCTCGCCTACGTGGGGTCCGCGGACTTCCTCGACGAGGCACGCCAGGGGCAGAACGACGGCGTCCGCGCCCTCCGGCAGCCCGGGTCGGCGCTGAAGCCCTTCGCCTACGGGCTCGCCCTGGCCCGCGGGTTCACCCCCGCGACCGTCCTCTCCGATTCGGAGGCGCACGTCGCGGCGGCGGGAGGCGACTGGGTGCCGCGGAACTACGACCGGCGGGTCCACGGACCGGTCCGGCTCCGGGCGGCGCTCCAGAACAGCTACAACGTCCCGGCGGTCCGGCTCGCGGAGGCGCTCGGCGCCGAGGCCGTCCTGAAGGTGCTCCGCGGCGCCGGGTTCGGCTCCCTGAGCGCGTCCGCCGACGTCTACGGGGCGGGGCTCGTGCTCGGGAACGGCGACGTGACGCTCCGCGAGCTCGCCCGCGCTTACCGCGGCCTCGCCCGGGGCGGGGTGGTCGAGCCCGCCGTCGAGGTCCGCCGCGCGACGGACGCCGCCGGCCGCCCGCTCGCGCCCCGGCCCGAGCTCGCGCCGCGCCGGTTCCTGCCCGCGCCCGCCGTCGCCGCTGCTGACCGACGTCCTCGCCGACGAGCCGGCGCGCGCACCGGCCTTCGGCCTTCAGAACGCGCTGCGCCTCCCTTTCCCGGTGGCGGCGAAGACCGGCACCTCCCGCGCCTACGTGGACAACTGGACCGCCGGGTTCACCGCCGAGCGGACGGTGGCGGTCTGGGTCGGGTCCTTCGACGGCCGCCCGATGCACGGCGTCTCGGGGATCACCGGCGCCGGTCCGATCTTCGCCCGGGTGATGGTCCGCGCCATGGCGGGCCTTTCCCCCGCGTCGCTCGTCGACCGGACGCGGCTCGCCCACGCCGCCGTCTGCCCGCTCTCCGGGAAGCGGGCGGGTCCGCACTGCCCGGCCTCGCTCGACGAGGTCTTCCTGCCGGGGAGCGAGCCCAGGGACGGGTGCGACGTCCACCGCCCCGGCGCCCCCGGCCAGCCCGCGCTGGAGCTGCCGCCGGAGCACCTCGCCTGGGCGCGGGCGGAGGGGATCGACGCGCGGCCCATCGCGCGCGGTGCCGCGGCGATCTCTGCTGCCCGGCGACGGCGACGAGTACCTCGTGGAGGCGGGCTATCCCGACGGCGCCCAGGCGGTGCGGGTCCGGGTGGCGCTCCCCCGCGGCAGCGGCGCCGAGGTGCGGCTCGACGGGGACCCGGTCGTGCTCGATCCGCCGGACGCGGCGCGCCTCGTGGCGCGCCCGGGCGCCCACCGGCTCGAGATTCTGGCTGCCCGGTGCGGCGGCCCCCGCGGCGGCGGCGCGGTTCACCGTGCGCGGGGGCGGGACGTGATCGCGGCTGCGCTCGCCGTCGCCGTCGCCGTCGCCGTCGCGCTCGCGCCGGTCGACCGCGTCGCCGTGGAGGTCCTCTCGAAGCAGGCGCCGCGGGCCCTGGTCGTCCGCGGCGCGGGGACGGTCCGGTCGGTCGGCGTCGGCGCGGGAGGCCTCGCCGTGGACGGGAGCAAGGTCCCGGCGCTCGCGCTCCCGCCCGGCACGTGGCGGGTCGAGCTGCCGGGGGAGCCGCCGCGGACCTACGTGGGCGCACTCGCCGTCCGGGTCGAGGGCGGCGCGCTCCGCGTCCGTGCCGAGCTCGAGCTCGAGCCGTACGTCGCGGGCGTGGTCGCGTCGGAGGCGCTCCCCGGGACACCCGCCGCGGCCCTCGAGGCGCTCGCGATCGTGGTCCGGTCCTACGCGCTCGCCGCGGAGCACCGGCACTCCGGCGGCGCCCTCTGCGATCTCGCCCACTGCCAGCTCCTGCGGGCAGGCGGGATCCCGGCCGGACACACCGCCGCCGCGACGGAGGCGGCGCGCGCGACCGCGGGGCAGGTGCTGCGGCTCCCGTCCGGGGCCATCGCGGCGGCGCCGTTCCACGCCGCCTGCGGCGGGCACACCGCGGATCCGCGGGAGGTCTTCGGCTCCCGGGCGAGCGGCGGCGGGGCCGCCCCGGACGCCGGCTGCGCCGGACCGGAGTGGCAGGTCGAGGTCGATCCTGCCCGGCTCGCGGCCGCGGTCCGGGGGGCCCTCGCCCGCGATCGGCGCGCCGGGGCGGTCCCGCCGGCGCTCCGGGCCGCGGACCTCGTCCTCGTCCGCGGCGCCGGCGGCTGGGTCGGTCGCGTGGAGGCGAGGGATCGGTCCTGGCTCCTCTCCGGCGACGCGTTCGCGCGGGCGCTCGACGCGGCGGTGGGCCGGGGGCGGGTCCGGAGCGCGCGGCTCGACCTCGCGGACCGGAATGGGCGCGTGACGGTGCGCGGGACCGGCCACGGCCACGGCGTTGGCCTCTGCCAGGAGGGCGCCGCGCGCCGCGCGGCCGCGGGCGAGGATCGCCGGGCCCTCCTGGCCCGCTACTTCCCGGGCGCGGTGATCGGGTCGCGGTAGGCGGGTCGGCGGAGATGTGGGTGCGCCTCCGGCTTCCTGCCCCGTGTCCGGTACGACGGGCCCGGCGACCCCGCCACACCGTACCCCGGGTGTACGTCGCCCCGGCTCGGGTCCGGACGGGTCGCGTGCAAGATGCCGGAATCAGGCCCGCGGTCGGCGGCGCTGGAGGGCGCCCGACTTGCATTGAAGCCAGCCGGCGGGAGAAGGCAATGGCTCCCCGGGAAGGCGAGCGGGCATGATGTCGATCGACCAGCACGGCGCCGGCGCGATCCTGTTCCTCCGGATGGAGCCGGCGTGGGTCGTCGTGGACGACATCCGCCACTTCGTCGAGACCTTCTGCGCGAGCGCCTGCCCCGAGGCGGAGCGCCAGGAGCAGGTCGCCCTCGCCACCCACGAGCTCGTCCAGAACGCCATCGCGAACGCCGCGACCCCCGAGATTCGAGCTGAAGCTCGAGGTGGACCGGTCCACGGACCGCGTGAGCGTCTCCGTCTCGAACGACGCCCGCGCCGACCAGATCGAGGTGCTCCGCGAGCGGCTCGGCAGGATGCTCGCCCACGCCGATCCGCTCGAGGGCTACGTCGCGGCGATGCGGGAGGACCCCGAGTCCCGCGGCGGCATCGGCCTCGCGCGGATCCGGTTCGAGGCCGCCCTGGACCTCGTCCTCGACGTCCAGGGAGACCGGGTCACGGTCCGCGCCGCGGGCTCGCTCGTCGCGCCGGAGCCCCACGTACTCGTCGCGTAGCGGACCCGCACCCTACGCGCCCGACGGCGCCCGCACGGAGTGCAAGTCCCTCAGCTCCCGCAGCTCGCGTTCGACGCACCGGAGCGAGCGGTCGAGCTGCGTGCGCGTGATCGCCTGGTGGATCGGGGAGCTCGAGCAAGGCGTCGGCGAGCGCGGCAGTCCTGGCGAGCCGCGGGTCGAAGGGCGACTCCGGCCAACCCGCCCCCGCGAGGATCCCGTCCCGGATCAGCGCGTCGCGCAGGGCGTCCCGTGCGCCGTTCCGAACGAGCACGCGGGAAGCTGTACGGCGTGCACCCCTCCGGAAGCGCGTGCGCCATCGGCTCGACACCGCTCGCCGCCGGGAACCGGTCGAGGACGTACCGGAAGTTGTCGCGGCGACGGGCGGCCACGGCGTCGACGTCCATGAACGGCAGCCGGCTCCCGGTGAACCGCGAGAGCCTCTTCACGGTGAGGACCTGCGGGAGCTGGTGTTCCATGTACCCGAGCGCTCCCGGGCGAAGGAGGTGGAGCGGGTCCGCGCCCGCCGTCGCCTTCATGTACGCGTACTTCGCCCGCTGCAGCAGGTAGCGCGGGAGCGAGTAGCAGCTGCTCACGCGGCGCTCGTACCTCGGCCGGAACTCGCGGAACCGATCGCCGACGACGAGGGCGCCACCCTCGGCGGACAGGAACACCTTCCGCATGCTGAACAGCGCCACGTCTCCGTACGTGCCCAGGGGGCGGCCCCGGTGCGTGGCGGCGATCGTGAGCGCGCAGTCCTCGACGAGCGCCACCTCTCGTCGAGCCGCCAGCGCGCGCATGCCCTCGACGGGCCCCGGGAACCCGAAGTAGTGGACGTGGAGCAGCGCGATCGTGTCCGGCCCGATCTGCCGCTCGACGTCGGCGAGGTCCCAGCGGCAGCGCGCGTACACCTCGTAGAACCGGACGTCGCACCCCGCGGCGAGCGCGGCCCGCAGGAGCTTCGCCGGGATGAAGCTCGGCATCACGACGGTCGGCCGCTCGCGACCCGACGCGGCGGCGAGCCACTCGAGGAAGTCCTTGAACGCGTTGCTCGCGTTCGCGTACAGGTGCGACGCCGCGCCGAGCGCGGCGAGGTGCCTCTGCAGCCTCACGTCGTTCCTCCGGTCGAAGCGCTCGCTGGGTTTCGTGTCACTACCCGCCCGGCGGGGCCGGATCCGGGCGTCGAGCCACGCGCCGCACGTCGCGGATCGTCCGGCGCGCCGCGAGCGCGACCTGGCCGAGGACGGCGCGGGAGAGCCAGCCTCGCTCCCGGGCGACGACGCGCAGGGCGTACGCCTCTCCCCGGGTCCGGCGGAGGACGGCGGACTGGCCCCGGTGGGCGGCGTGCCTCGCCGCGTTCAGGCGCGCGGATCGGGGGTAGGCGACCGTGGTCCAGTTCGGCACGTCCGTCGCGTCGAAGTCGTACTTGTACGGCTCCGCGCCGCGCATGAAGTCGTACCGCGTGCGGCCCCGCGAGATCGCCCACTCCATGCTCCTCGCGTGCAGCACGCGCCCCGGGGAGTGGCGCGCCAGCTCGGGGACGTGGCGGACGGCGCCCTGGAACGTGGCGAGCGCGTCCCGGAAGCAGAACCCGTAGTTCCCGGCGCAGCGCCGGCCGTCGACGCGCAGGAAGGCGAGGAACAGCCACCCGCGGGCGCTCAGGCGGGTGGCCGCGTCGCGATGGAACGCGGCGACGCGGGGATCCGCGAAGGCCCCCCAGTGGCCGTCGCGCGCCCACCTCGCCTGGTGCATGTCGATGAACTCCTGGATCGCCGGCCCGATCTCCTGCTCGGACACCAGCTCGAGCTCGACCCGGTGCTCGCGGGCGATGTTGCGGAGCCGGCGCCGGATCTCGCGCCGGTGGTTGATCCCGAACGTCGCCACGGTCTCCTCCCACGACCGGAGGAGCGCCGTCTCCGGGCACGGCTCCGCGGCGACCCGGGACGCCGTCCACCCGAGCCGCACGAACGCGTCGTGGAGCAGCGCACCCGTCCGCGAGCGGTCGCTCGTGTCCTCCAGCACCACGACGTCGAACAGGTCCGCGTCGCGGGCGAGCGCGCCGGCGATCGACTCGACGCACTCGGCCTCGCGCCCCCGCGTCGCGATCACGTCCAGGTAGTCGGAGTCGCCCCGCCCGATGAACAGGAGCCGGCGGAGCCGCAGCGCTCCGGGTGCGCGCGAGGTCTCCACCCACAGCGGCGCGACGGCCACGAGCCGCTCCCCGTCCCGGACCGTGACGAGGTGGAGCCGAGCCCCGTCCCGCCGTTCACCGAAGTGGTGCCACCACGTCCGTTGCCACTCGAACGACTGGAACACGGACGCTTCGCACTGGACGAGCAGCTCGTTCCAGCTCCGCTCGAGGGCCCCGAACCCTTCCACGTCGTCGATCACGGCGACGGCGAGCGCGGTCTCGCTCGCGCGGGGATCGTCGGCGACCGGAGGGAGCGGGGCGCCAGGGCGGGCGGGCTCGGAGCGGGGCAGGGACATGGGTTCGACTCCGTCGGGAAGGGTCATCGCGCACCGCTCGCGCCCCGGCCCGGGAACCAGCGCCGGAGGCGCTCGACGTCGGTCCTCACCTTCCACTTGGACCAGCCGTACCAGCGTTGCGCGCGCGAGAGCTTCACGGCCATGTACACGTCGCTCGCGCGGTTCCTCATGCACTCGCGACGGATCTCGTACCGGTCCGCGAGGGGGTCGAGCGGCCCCGAGCTCACCGCGAGCGCCGCGGCGTACCCTGCCTCCCGTGCGGCGCGCTTCACGCGCTCGTTCACGTCGCCGTACGGATAGGCCAGCACGGGGAGTGGCTGCGCGACGAGCGACGCGAGGACCTCGCGGGAGCGGGTGAGCTCGCGGACGAGCTCGGAGTCGCTCGTGCAGCTGAGCCTGGGGTGCGTCAGCGTGTGGGAACCGACCTCGAACCCGGCGGTCTCGAGTCTCCTCAGGTCCGAGGGCTGGAGGAGTGGCGCGCGGAGCTCGGCCGCCGAGCTCCACCAGCTGAACCGCCGCTCCAGGTCGAGCACCGGGAAGACGGCGGCGCCGAAGCCGAACTCGGTCAGGATCGGGAGCGCGCTCTCGAGGGTGTCGGCGTATCCGTCGTCGAAGGTGATCACGACTTCGCGCGCGCGGGACGGACGCAGCGGGGCTCGCGGTCGCAGGACGCTCGCCAGTCGCGGGGTGTGAAACCCGTGCGTCGCCAGGTAGCTCATCTGCTGCCGGAACACCGAGGCGGTCACGACGAACTCGCTCGGAGTCGAGGCGTGGTCCTCGCACACCCGGTGGTACAGGAGCAGGACCGGGCGAGCCGCCTCCGTTGCGGGCTCGGAAGGCTCCACCGCGGTCAGGACCCTCCCTGCGGGGCTGGGACCCCCGCCGTCCAGTCCGGGGTTCGAGAGGCGCGCGGGGGGGACGAGGGCCATCGAAGGAGGGGCGACACCTCCGGATTGCGGGAGCTGCGCCGGCGCGAATGTCTCCACCCGCCGTCGCGGCCGCCAGTCGTCGAGACGATCCGGAAAGGGCTGACCCGCTCGCACTGTGGGTGCACCCAGGGGTCCCCCGCCCGGTCGCTTCACGAGCGGGGCACCCCGATCCCTGTCGAGGTGCGCCTGCTATCGCGCCGCGCGGGTGGCCGCGATGGCGCGGTCGATCGCGTCCCCGGTGCACAGGAACGCGAGCAAGCCCCCCGCGCGCCGCGCCGCCTCGAGCGCCGGCAGCGCCTCGGGATCCCGCAGCTCGCCCGCGAGGAGGGCCGCGGACCGCCGCGTCGCGCAGGCCTCGCCCGGCGCGAGGAGGACGCGCACGTTCCGGCGGAGGACCTCGTCGTCCCGCAGCTCGGGGCGGGCGGCGAGCGCGGTCCGGTACCGGCGCAGGCACTCGCCCGGCGCGCGGCGCGCGCAGGCGACGTCCCCTCGGAGCTTCTCGACGATGACCCGGTCGACTCCGCGCGGCGGGTGCTCGAGCCGCGCCCGCGCCGCCGCGACGTCGCCGTGCTCGAGGGCGATGGCCACCTCTCGCGCGAGCTCCGCGCCGGAGCGGGGGACGAGCGCGAAGGCGGCGAGGACCAGGAGCGCGATGGGGGCGGCGAGGCGTGCTCTCTGCGTCCTTCGACTCCGCGTCGCCTTCGGCGACGCTACGCTCAGGACGAACGGTCGAGTCGGGGTCGGGTCGAGGTCGCGGTCGGGGTCGCGGTCGGGGTCGCGGTCGCGGTCGCGGTCGGGGTCGCGGTCGGGGTCGCGGTCGGGGTCGCGGTCGCGGTCGCGGTCGAGGTCGAGGTCGAGGTCGAGGTCGAGGTCGGGTCGGGGTCGCGGTCGGGGTCGGGGTCGGGTCGGGTCGCGGTCGCGACCGCCGCCTCGATGACCCTCGCCAGCTCCTCGGGCCTCGCCCTGCGGCCCGGCCTCCGGTCCAGCAGCCTCGCGATCACCTCATCCACCGCCGCCGGGATCGCCGGCTCGTCGAGCCGCGCCGGCCGGGGCGGCTCGAAGAGCACGCGCCGCGACACCTCGAGCGGCTCCGCCCCGTCCCACGGCGCACGGCCGGTGAGCGCGTACTGCGCGAGGGCCCCGGTGGCGAAGGCATCGGTCCGGCGCGAGGGCTTCTCGCCCCGCACCACCTCGGGCGGCGCGAACCCCGCGAGCGCGAGCGGGAACGCCGGCGCCGGCGCGGCGAGGACGACCGCGTCCCCGTCCCCCGCGACGATCACGACCGCGGGCGAGAGCGCGCCGTGCACGAGCCTCCGGCGGTGCAGGTCGTGGACGGCGCGGGCGAGCCCGTGCGCGACCCGGAGCCGGGTCTCCAGGGTTGCGCCGCCGCGGGCGACCTCGGCGAGCGTCCGCTCCACCTAGAACACCACCGAGAGCGACGCCCCCGCCTCGAGGCGCGCGTAGACCGCGGCGATCTTCTCGGCCCGGAGGTCGGCCGAGACCCGCAGCCGCTCTCCGAGCGGCTGCGTCAGGGAGAGCCGGACGTCGCCGCCCGCGCGGAGCCCGCCGCCCGGACCCGAGACGTGCTGCAGCGCGGGGCCCGCGTCGACCGCGAGGCGGGCCGGGCGCGCCTCCCGGGCGAGGGAGAGCCGGGGCGAGAGCGCGGCGAAGAGAGGCGGCGAGAAGAGGCGCGGCGCGAGGGGATCGCCGTCGAGACCGGAGAGGTCCCGCGCGTGGTGGACCGCCTCCGCCGCCGCGCCCGCCGAGAGCGTCCATGCGCCGCCGCGGAGGAGCGGCCGGTCGATCCGCGCGGACGCCGCGGCGAAGAAGGTGGCAGGGAACCCGTCGCCTACGACCTGGCCGGCCCGCGCCGACACCTCGAGCCGCCCCGCCTCGCCGGAGGCGGCCGCTCGAGCCTCGACCGCGTCGTCCGACGCCGCGCCGATCCGGCGCCCCCCGACGGTGACGCCGGCGAGGGCCCGGAACGAGTCCCGGCGCGGCGTGCGCGCGACGCCGATTGAGAGCGAGCGCCCGTCGCCCTCCGTCGCGAGCCGCAGCGCGCCGGACGCCGCGGCGCCTCCGGGCCGGACCCCCTCCCATCCGAAGCTCCCGTCCACGCGCCCGTCCGGACCGGGACGCCACTGCGCGGAGAGGGACGCGGCCACCCCTTCGGCCCGGAGCCCCTCGCCGGCGTACGATGCGGCGCCGGCCTCGGCGGAGGTGGAGGTGAACGGGGTCGGGTCCGTGCGGGCCGCGACCCAGCCGCGGACGCCGGAGAGCGAGAACGTCCCGGAGGGCTGCGCCATCGCGGCGGCGCCGCCGCCGGCCTGGGGCTCGCGGCCGCGGCGGAGAGCGCGCGCCAGGCCGTCGCCATCGACGCGCCCGCCGTCGGCGGCGAGGGCGTGGGCGAGGGCCCGGTCGGCGTCGCCGTTCCACGCGTAGGCCCGGGCGAGGCCGCGGTGGGCCTCGGCGTCGTGGGGCGCCTCCGCGAGCACCGCGGCGTACTGCGGGATCGCCTCGCGGCTCGTCTCGCGCTCGGCGGCGAGGACGCGGGCGAGGCCGAGGCGCGCCCTCCGGTTCCGCGGCGCCTCGCGGAGGACCGCCTCGTACTCGGCCCGCGCCGCGCCGCGAGTGGCCGGGGACGAGGCGAGGAGATTGGCGTACTCGACCCGGGCGTCGGGGGAGGGACGGGCCGCGACGGCGCGCTGCCAGGCGGCGCGCGCCTCGGTCCGGCGGCCCGCGCGGGTCAGGGCGCGGGCGTGGCCGACGAGCAGGTCGGGGTCGGCGGGGTGGCGGGCGAGGAGGGCGGCGTAGCGGTCTGCCGCCTCGGCGGCGCGCCGGGGCTCCTCGGCGGTGAGCCGCGCGAGGTCCCGCGCGACGCGCTCGTCCCCGGGCCGCTCCCGCTCGCGGCGCAGGAGCTCGTCCCGGGCCTCGGCGCGGTGGCGCGGGTCCCACAGGAGCAGCCGCAGCCGCTCCTCCCGGAGGGCCGCGTCCCCGGGGCTCGCCGCGAGGAGCCGGTCGTACTCCCGGAGCGCGTCCTCCAGGGTCGCACGGTCGCGCCCGAGGAGCCGCGCGAGGTCCCTGCGCCGCGCCGGGTCGTCGTGGGCGGCGAGCCCCATCCTGAGGTACCGGATCGCGTCCCTCGCCCGGTAGGCGTACCTCGACCACTGGAGGACGCGCGCCTGCTCGAAGGCGAGCTCCCAGTCGTCGGGGAACCGCGCGAGGTGCCGGTCGAGGGCGGCGACGGCGGCGTCCGTCTCGCCGTTCGCCCCGAGCTCCAGGCCGAGGCCCCGCGACGCCTCGCGCGATCCCGGGTCCTCCGCGAGGGCCTTGCGGTAGGCCTCGATGGCGGCGGCGTGGTTCCCGATCTTCGCGTTCGCACGGGCCCGGCCGAGGTACCACGACTCGGCGACCCCGGCGGAGGCCTCGCTCGCGTGGAGCGCGGCCACGAGGAGCGCGGCGGCGACGACGGCGCGGTGCATGGTCGGGTGCTCTCCAGCGGCGAAGCGGGCGGGCGCTCGTGCTACGCCGCAAGGTAGACACCGGGGTCGGCGTCCGCGACCGGCGCGACGTACGCGAGCCCCACCCGCCACAGCCCCGGCGCGATGCGCCGGCCGTGAACGACGCGCGTCCAGCGGACGCCGCCGGGGAGGACGATCGGCAGGGCGGCGCCGGGCTCCGGCGGCGAGCCGGCGACGAGGAGCCCGAGGCCCCCCGGCGAGGTGTCGAGCCGGACGCCCCGGACCCGCCCGGCCGGACCCACCAGGGCGACGAGGGTGAGGGCGCGCCGGCGCGGGGAGAGGCGCCGCCGCGGCCGGAGCGGGAGGAACACCCGGACGAGCCCGGCGAGGAGGCGCGCGGCCATCCCGAGCTGGGTCGTCGCCCGACGATCGTGGGCGCCCTGGTGGGCGCCCGCGCGGCGAGAAGCCGATCCGGACGAGCGCGCGGCGATCCTCGGCGCTCGCCCCGACGAAGGCGAGCCCGGCCCGCTCCTCGCGCCCGACCCGCTCCCGCCACACGAGCCGCGCCTGGAGCGTCCGCGCCTCCGGCAGCTCGAACGCGACCTCGACCTCCGCGGCCAGCGGCGCCCCCGGATCGACCCGGACGCAGGCGCCGGAGGTCGAGAGGTCCACCGTCTCCGCGGCGGTCCCGCCGACGCGGATCGGGACGCGGGTCCGGATCCGCTCGTCCGTTCGCCGCTGCGGCCGCTCCCACGCGACGAGGAGCGCCGCGAGCAGCCCGACGAGGTTCGCGCCCGCCCAGAACAGGTTGAAGGCGTAGGCCTCGACCTCGATGCCGAAGGCGGCGAGCTCGAAGGTGCCCTTGGCGAGGGCGACGGCGGCGACCGCGGCGGCGGCGAGGGTGAGGGCCGACGAGCTGGTGTCGAACCTGCGCCGGCTCGTGGTGATGCCCTTGGGCGTCACCTTGAAGCCGAGCCGGCGGGGCAGGACGAGGTCGAGGCTGGCGCGCGCGAGGGGGAAGGCGACTGCGCTCTCGTGGACGCCGCCCCACAGGAGCCGCGGCCAGCCCGGTACGAGGGCGCTCGCCGCGAGCGGCGCGAGCACGAGGTGCGGGACGAGGTAGGCGAGGAGGACCGGCAGGTCGGCGAAGAGCGGGTGGAGGTGGAAGAGGAGGAACCAGAGCGGCGTCAGGAAGAAGGCGACGCGGGCGAGCGGGAAGAAGAAGTGCCAGAGCGAGGCGAAGTAGCCGACCCGGTGCCGGAGCGGCAGGCCGCGCTCGAGGAGCGGGTTGTCGCGGAGGAAGATCTGGAGGCAGCCGAGCATCCAGCGCCGCCGCTGGACGAGGTAGGCCGCGAAGCTCTCCGCGGAGAGTCCCGCCGCGAGGTCCTCGTCGACGAAGGCGGAGCGCCAGCCGCGGGCGTGGAGCTTCTGGCTCGTGTGGATGTCCTCGGTGATGGAGAGCAGGTTGAAGCCGCCCACCGAGGCGAGGGCCTCGCGGCGGAACAGCGCGCCGCTCCCCACGAAGAACGCGCCGCCCCACCCGTCGCGGCCGCCCTGGATGGCGTGGTTGAAGAGGTCGGCCTCGTTCGGGACCGCGTCGCCTCCGCCGAAGGCGCGCTGGAAGACGTCGGCGTTCGTGAAATGGTGGGGGGTCTGGACGACGGCCATCCGGGGATCGCGGAACCAGGGGGCGGTCCGCTCGAGGAAGCGCTCCTCCGGCACGTGGTCGGTGTCGAAGACGGCGACGAGGTCGCCGGTGGTGACCGCGAGGGCAGCGTTGAGGTTCCCCGCCTTGGCGTGCTGCCGCGGGCCGCGCAGGTACGACGCGCCGTGCTCCGCCGCGAGCCGCGCCACCTCCTCGCGGTGGGAGTCGTCGCACACCCAGATCGTCTTGCGGGGCCAGCGGAGCGCGGCGCAGGCGGCGAGGGTGCGATCGAGGATGTCGAGGGACTCGGAGTAGATGGGGACGAGGACGTCGACGGACGGGTGGGGCTCGCCCGGCGCGAGGGGCGCGGGGGCGGGGCGGCGTCTCCGCCGGACGCCCACCTGCACCGCGAGCAGCGCGACGGTGGAGAAGGCGTAGACCTCCGCGGCGAAGAGCGAGAGCGAGACGACGGGGCCGAGCGGCTCGACGAAGTTGAGCGTCCGCGCCGCGCGCCAGCCGAGGTACCGGAGCGAGAGGGCGAGGGAGAGCGCGAGGAGCGTCGCCCGCGCCCAGGCCCGGCGGCGCGCGAGGGGCGCGAGGAGGAGCCCGGCCGCGAACGGGACCAGGGGGAGGCGGTCGCGGAACGGCGACCAGTCGAGGAGGAGCAGGAACGAGAGCGGCTCGTCGTAGCGGCGCACCACCCCGAGCTCCAGGGCGCGGCCGAACCAGAGCCAGTTGTGGAGGTAGTAGGGTGTCTCCTCTCCGGCGAGGACCCGGTCGAAGAGCGGGTCGAGGGCGCGCGTCCGCAGCTCGGCGGCGAGGTCCGGATCGGCGACCTGCGCGAGCGCCTGCACCGAGGCGAGGAGGGGGAGGCCGTCGAGCTCCGAGAGCGGCCGGCCGGTGGTGGTGGTCCGGTCCCGGAGCCGTCCCTCGGCGCGCCACGCCTCGCGCGGGAACCGGAGCATCCGGGCGCGCAGGTCGGCCTCGCCCCGCCGGCCGAACCAGCGCGCGTCCACCGCGACGCGCCAGTAGATGGGGACCGAGTCGTACCCCGACGCCGCGGGACCGCTCGCGCCGCCGGGACGATCGAGGAGGATGATGCCCGTGCGCGGGTCGAGGTAGACGACCTCCGGCGGCGCGGCGACGCCCCGGTCCACGTAGAGGAACCGGAGGAGGTCGTAGCTCGACCGGACGAGGTCCCGCCACGGGTGGGCCGGGTCCACGCCGGCGAAGACCTCGTAGGCGTAGGGGGCGAGGTAGGCGACGTGGATCGTCGGCCAGCGCTCCGCCGGGGCCCAGTTCCCCGCGGTGACGAACGGGCGCCCGCGGACGACCACCACCTCCTTCGACCAGACGTCGGCGAGGAGCCCGCGCGCGTCGTCGAGGAGGCGGGGCTCGCCGAACCGGCGCGCCGCGAGGACGAGGGCGAGCGCCGCGTCCTGGTCGGCGTCGGTCGCCGCGTTCCGGTCGAGGACCCGGTCCTTCCAGCGCCAGGCGAGGAGCCGGTCGTCGCGGACCTGCGAGGTGCTCGCGGGTCCAGCGCCAGACCGCGTCGAAGGTCTCCCGGTCGTTCGCCCAGACCGCGCGGAGCATGGCGTAGGCCTGTCCCTCCGAGGTCGTGATCCCGCCCTCGTCGAGCTCCACCACCCGGCCGTCGCGGACGTGCCCGTACCGGTAGAGGCTCCAGAGCGCGGAGAGCTCGTCGCGCTCCCGGGCGAGGTCCTCGCGGCCCGACGGGGACGGGGTCCGGGCGCAGGCGAGGAGCGCCGCCGGGGCGGCGAGGAGGAGCCACGCGCCGGGTCGCATGCGCCGCGAGGGTGGGGGCGGCGCGAGTCCACCGGAAGCTACCCGGTGGAGGTCGGGCCATGCGAACATCCCGCCCTCTCGACGGAACCCGGAGGAAGGTCCCATGAAGGCGGTCCTGCTGAGCGGCTTCGGCGGCCTCGACGTCCTGAAGGTGGGCGAGGCCGAGCGCCCGCGCCCGGCCGAGGGTCAGGTGCTCGTGCAGGTGGTCGCGACGAGCATCAACCGCCCCGACCTCGTGCAGCGCGAGGGGAAGTACCCGCCGCCGCCTGGCGACTCGGAGAATCCTCGGCCTCGAGGTCTCGGGGACGGTCGCGGAGCTCGGGCCGGGCGTGTCCGGGTGGAAGGTCGGCGACCGCGTCATGTCGCTCGTCGGCGGGGGCGGCTACGCGGAGTACGCCGTCGCGTACGCGAGCCACCTCATGCGGATCCCGGAGTCGATGACCTTCGAGGAGGCGGCCTGCGTCTGCGAGTCGTACATCACCGCGTTCCTGAACCTGTTCCTGGTCGGGGGGCTGAAGGACGGGAACACCGTCGTCATCCACGGCGGCGGCGGGGGCGTGAACACCGCCGGCGTCCAGCTCTGCAAGGCGCTCGTGCCGAAGACGCGGATCGTGGTGACGGCGAACCCGGCCAAGATCGCGCGGGTGAAGGCGCTCGGGGTCGACCTCGTGGTGGACTACACGACGACGCCGGACTTCTCCGAGGCGGTGAAGGAGCTCACCGGCAAGAAGGGCGCCGACGTCATCCTCGACCACGTCGGGGCGAGGTACCTCGGGCCGAACATGAACGCGCTGGGCTACGCCGGCCGGCTCGTCGTCATCGGCGTGACGAGCGGCATCAAGGCGGAGCTGAACCTCGCGCTGATGATGGTGAAGCGGCAGCAGATCATCGGCTCGGTGCTGCGCTCGCGCCCGGTGAAGGACAAGGGCGAGATCGTGGCGGAGTTCACGAAGACCGCCCTGCCGAGGTTCGCCGACCGGAGCATCGTGCCGATCGTGGAGAAGGTGTTTCCGATCGACCAGGTGGCGGAGGCGCACCGGATGATGGAGGAGGACCGGCACTTCGGGAAGATCGTGCTGAAGGTGTCGTGAGCGGTGCCGGCCACCGCGCCGTGGGGACCGGGTTCGAGGGCGGGCGGGTGGGGTCCCCACCCGTTCGTCCTGAGCGTAGCGAGGCCGACAGGCCGAGCGGAGTCGAAGGACGGGGCTGTCGGCCCGTCTGCGCGGTCGCCTCCCCGAATTCTGATCTGCATAGGTCGAGTTCGACCACGTGCAGTCCGTCGGGAAGGGCGGACGCATCGCGACCGCCGAGGGCGGGCAGCATCCTGTGCCGTTGCCACACAGACGTTCGCCACGCGCGCGAGGTTTTCGGCGACGACTGGATGAACAGGTTCACGAGGCGCGGGCGGAAGGGAACGACGGCCGTGAGCCGGTGGCGCCGTACGCGGCCGCGTTCGGCTGACGCGCCGCTACTTCGCCGCGGGAGGCGGCTTCGGCCCCACCGCCGGCGGAGCCGCCTTCTTGACCGCCGCCACCACGTTCGGCACCGGCCAGGCGCGGGCGTTCGCGTCGGTGCCCTCGAAGGTCCCGAAGCGCTCGAGCTCCTTGCCGCCGCCGCGGGCGAAGAGCTGGGCC
Organism: uncultured delta proteobacterium; assembly: GCA_963739565.1. Taxonomy (GTDB): domain Bacteria; phylum Myxococcota; class Myxococcia; order Myxococcales; family Anaeromyxobacteraceae; genus Anaeromyxobacter. The sequence continues at coordinate 486,077 of CAVUBF010000008.1, forward strand.
TCGGGGCCGCCCTCCACGTACATCGCCTGGGCGAGGTCGATCGGCGCCGCGAGGAGCGCGTCCACGAGGTCGTGGATCGGCCAGGGCGTCCGCGAGTGGATGAAGAGGACCCGCCCGGAGCGATCGAGGCCGATCGCGGCGGCGGAGAAGCGCCGGTCCGCCGGGGCCCAGACGTTCCGGCGGTCGCAGGAGACCATCCGGATGGACTGGACGAGGGTGGCGTAGCGGGCCGCCGCGTCCTCGAACCGCTCGCACTCGCGGTCCACGATCCTCACGAGGGGGACCCCGGAGACGAGGGGGTCGAAGGCGAGCACCGCCTTGTCCTTGGAGAGCCGGCGCTGGTTCACGTGGTCGCCGGTCCGCATGAGCGAGACGCTCGTGCGGTAGTCCTCCTGGTACATCGCCGCATTGATGACGGCGGACGCGCCGGAGCGGTACGCCCAGGCGCGCGCGGTCCGGATCTGCCCCTCGCTGGGCGCAGACGCCGCCAGCAGCCGGAGCTCGAACCGGGCCGGGTCCACGCGGACGACGGTGATCTTCCCTTCCACCTCGTTCGACTCCGGGCCGCCCACCTCGACGACCTCGAGCCCCGGCTCGAGCGCCTGCCAGGGCGCCTGCGGACCCTGCGGGCCGGGGGGACGCCGGCGCGGCGGGCGCGGAGCCCGGCGCAGGCTTCACCGCCCCGGTCGCCGCCGCGTGGGTCGCGGCCGCGCCGTGGCCCTTCGCCGACGTCGCCGCGGCGAGGACGAGCGCCTGCCCGAGCGCCGCCGCGAAGGACCGGACGAGCATGGCGCCATTGTCGGCCCTCGTCCGTGACGGTGACAAGAGGCGGGGGCATGCCAGGATCCTGGGATGGCCCATCCGCTCGCAGGCAAGCCGGCGCCCAAGGAGCTCCTCGTCGACGTCCCCGACCTCCTCCGCCGGTACGCGGCCGAGTCGCCGGACCCGAAGGATCCCGCCCAGCGCGTCGCCTTCGGGACCTCCGGGCACCGCGGGTCGTCGCTCCGCCGCTCCTTCAACGAGGCCCACATCCTCGCAGTGGCGCAGGCGGTCGGCGGAGCACCGCGCCCGCGCCGGCGTCGACGGCCCGCTCTTCCTCGGGGCGGACACCCACGCGCTCTCGGAGCCCGCGGAGCGCTCGGCCCTCGAGGTGCTCGCCGCGAACGGGGTCGAGGTCGTGATCTCCCGGGGGGGCGAGCCGGTGCCGACCCCGGTCATCTCGCACGCGATCCTCGTCCACAATCGCGGCCGGACCACCGCCCTCGCCGACGGCATCGTCGTGACGCCGTCGCACAACCCGCCGGAGGACGGCGGCATCAAGTACAACCCGCCCGACGGCGGGCCGGCGGACACCGCCGTCACCGCCGTCATCGAGCAGCGCGCGAACGAGCTCCTCGCCGGCGGGAACCGCGAGGTGAAGCGCATCCCGTTCGAGCGCGCGCGGAAGGCGGCGAACGTCCAGGACCGGGACTTCGTCGAGCCGTACGTGAAGGACCTCCGCTCCGTCGTGGACCTCGAGGCGGCGCGCGGGGCGCGGCTCCGGATCGGCGTCGATCCCCTCGGCGGCTCCAACGTCCACTACTGGGGCGCGATCGCGGGCGGAGCTCGGCCTCGACCTCACCGTCGTGAACCCGGTCGTCGACCCGACCTTCGGGTTCATGCCCCTCGACCACGACGGCAAGATCCGGATGGACTGCTCGTCTCCCTTCGCGATGGCCAACCTCGTCGCGATGAAGGACCGGTTCGACCTCGCCTTCGGGAACGACGCCGACTCGGACCGGCACGGCATCGTGACGCCGTCCCGCGGGCTCCTGAACCCCAACCACTACCTCTCGGTGGCGATCGACTGGCTCTTCCGGAACCGCCCGGGCTGGCCCGCGACGGCCGCGGTGGGGAAGACCCTCGTCTCGTCGGCCCTCATCGACCGGGTGGCGGCGCGGCTCGGCCGGAGGCTCGTCGAGGTCCCGGTCGGCTTCAAGTGGTTCGTCCCCGGCCTGCTCGACGGATCGATGGGCTTCGGCGGCGAGGAGAGCGCGGGCGCCTCGTTCCTCCGGCGCGACGGGACCGTCTGGACGACCGACAAGGACGGCATCGTGATGGACCTCCTGGCGGTGGAGATGCGGGCGCGCTCCGGAAAGGACCCCGGCGTCCTCTACGCCGAGCTCGCCGCCGCCCTCGGCGCGCCGGTCTACGCGCGCGTCGACGCTCCCGCCACGCCGGCGGAGAAGGCCATCCTCAAGAAGCTCTCGCCGTCGTCGGTGGCGGCGACGCAGCTCGCCGGCGAGCCCATCGTCGCGAAGCTCACGCGGGCGCCGGGGAACGGCGCGGAGATCGGCGGCCTCAAGGTGGTCGCGGCGAACGGCTGGTTCGCGGCGCGGCCGTCCGGGACCGAGGACGTCTACAAGATCTACGCGGAGTCGTTCCGGGACGAGGCCCACCTCGCCCGCATCCTCGACGAGGCGAAGGCGATCGTCTCCGCGGCGCTGAAGGCGTGACGCGGCCGCCCCGGCGCGGAGCGCTCCGTGCCGGGGCGGCGCGAGCCTACGGATTCGTGGCGTAGAGGATGTTGCCCCAGGTCGCCCAGGAGCAGAGAGCCGGGCACAGGTTGATGCCAGCCCAGTCCCCGTGCGACGGGGGTCGAGGCGCCGTCTCCCCCGGTGTCGCCCAGCCGCGAGTCGTCCCGGAGCGAGGTGAAGACGACCCCCGTCCCCTGGGTGAGCGTCCCGTACTGGTTCAGGTCGATCCGCCCGGCGAGCCGGAGCTTCACGATCACGCCGTCCGCGAGCGTGAGGTGCCCGGTGTCGCCGGGATCGCCGGAGCCGATCCCCAGCACGGTGTCGTACATGACGTACGGGACCTCCGTGTTGGACCAGGTCACGTCCCCGTGCACCTCGTGCTGCACGCCGTCCATGAAGATGCCGTTGTAGGTGTTCGCGATTGACGGCGCGCCGGTCGGGTCGAGGTGGAACACGTTCGAGGCTGCCGACCTCCACGAGCCCGTTGATCACCACCGGCAGGTCGTTCCCGTAGAAGAGGTTCCCGGTCACGACGGTCCCCGGCGCGGCGGCCCCGAGGTTCAGCGCCGCGGCGCGGTTGTCGGCCGGCGTGCCGCCCGCGTTGCGCGCGAAGGTGCTGTTCGTGATGGTCGCGGTGCTGCCGGCGGACACCGCCAGCGCCCCGCTGTAGGGGCGGGCGCTCCCGCCATAGGTGAAGAGGCAGCGGTCGAAGATCGACCCATCCGAGGTGACGTAGATGCCCCTCCAGTCCCCCGGCGCGGGCGCCGTCGCGGCGCCGTCGCCGTTCGAGTCGCCGCCGAGGTCGTCCTTGAAGGACGTGAACACGATCCCGGCCGTTCCGTCGGCGACCAGCGCGCCCTCGTTGACGTCGATCCGCTCGCCGGCCGCGAACTTCACGATGGCGCGATCGCCGATGGTGAGGGTCGAGCCCGCGGGGATGCCGAGGGGGCCGTTGGCGAGCACGAAGGCTGCGTCGGTGTTCGACCAGGTGCGGTGACCGGTGATCAGGTAGTTCCCGTCCCAGAAGATGCCGTCGTACGTGTTCGTGACGGTGCTGCCGGGCGACGGGTCGTGGAACAGGTTCGTGTCGTCGACGTCGTGCGCGCCCCCGATCACGAGCGGCCTCGAGTTCCCGTAGAACGTGTTCCCGGTGAGGACGGTGCCGACGCCGGCCGCGGCGAGGTTCACCGCCGCGCTGCGGAAGTCCACGAACGACGCCGTCGCGTGGGCGAAGACCGAGTTCGTGATCCGGGCGGATGCGTCGTTCGTGACGGCGAGCATCGACGCGTTCGTGGAGGCTCCGTACTTGAAGACGCAGTGGTCGAAGACCGACCCGGGCATCTGGACGTTGACGCCCCGCCAGCTCCCGGGCGCGGGCGCGGTCGTCGTGCCGTCGCCGTTCGTGTCCCCGCCGATGGTGTCGTCCCGCACGGAGGTGAAGACGATGGGGCTGGCGGGCGAGCCGCCGTTCGCGAGGATCCTGCCGCCAGCGGCGTCGACGGTGAGCCCGGTCCCGGCGGCGAACTTCACGATCGCGCACGGCTCGATGGTGAGCGGCGCCCTCACGTAGACGGTGGCGTCCACGGAGTAGACGCGGCCGGAGGTCCAGGTGGTCGTCGCGGTGAGAAAGGGATCGGTCACGTGGACCACGCCGCTGGGCGCCGGGCAGCTGAACGGCGGCGGCGGCGGCGAGCTGCTGCTGCTTCCACTGCAGCCGGTCGACACGGTGAGGCACAGCGCGAACAGGACCTGCACCGAAACCGCATGAAGCGTCTTCATCGGAACCCCCGCCTCGGGTTCGGCGTGGGGGCGCGGCGCGCGGGAACGCGCAGCTCGAGCGGCCGTCACCCAACGTCGAACGTACGGTCGAAGACGCTATCCAATCCGGCGAGGCGCGGCCAGCGTCATGGTGACTGTGCGTCGTTGGTGAGCTCCGGGCGCGCCGTGATCTCGAACGCCGCCTCCGGGGTCGCGCGCACCTCGTACGCCGCTGGCGAACCCCTCCGCCGCATCGGGCGGCACGAACCGCTTCGCGGTGGCGAGGACCCCCACGACCGGCACCTTCTCGCGCCCGGTCCTTCTCGCGTTCCGGGCGAGCGAGGTCCGGACGTCGGGCGGGAACCAGTAGAGGACCGGCCGGAGCCCCAGCGCGCGGGCGAGGGCGACGAGCGCGGTCCGCTCCTCGCGCCGCACGTTCGTGTTGTCGACGACCACCGACCGGCCTGCGCGCGCCGCCGCCTCGACCAGCTCGCGCTGGCGCCGGTCCTTGTCCCGGGCGTTCGGGAACCGGTCGCGCGAGACGTGGGCGTGCGTCGCGGCGAACCGCGCGGAGAAGAAGGTGCTCTTCCCGGCCCCCTGCAGGCCCGAGAGGACGACGAGGTCCACGCGGTGGACGTAGCGCAGCCGCTACGCGTGCGCCGCGACCGCGGCCCGCTCCCGCACCGGCACCGCGCCCGGGGCGAGGGTCGCGGCGGCGAGGAGGACCATCGAGAGCCAGACGAGGTCGGCGAGCAGGAGGTGGACGAGCTGCAGCCAGACCGGCGCGAGGAGGAGGACGTTCGCGGCGCCGGCGGCGAGCTCCACCGCGACGAGCCCGGCGATCGCCACGGTGGCGCGGCGCACCCGGTCGTCCGGGCGGGCGCGGAGCGCCGAGCGGGCCGCGGCGAGGAGCAGGGCGCCCGCGGTGACGGCGGCGAAGGGGTGGAGGACGCGCAGGCGCAGGAGCACCGCGGCGTTCCCGGAGAGCTCGTCCCGGAACCCCGCCGCGAAGCTCGTCGAGGGGTAGAGGGTGTCGCCGAGGGCCGCGATGGCGCCCGTGACCCCCGCGAGGAGGACCATCCCGAGCGCCGCCGCGACGAGGCCGGCGAGCCCTGCGCGCCCCGCGACGACGATCCCGCCCGGCCGGGCGCTCCAGTCGGCGGTGAGGGCGAGGGAGGCGAGGAGCAGGAACGTGTTGGTGAGGTGGATCGCCATCACCCAGCCGCGCGCCGACGAGGTGTCCTTCGCGACCCAGCCGTAGAGGACGAGCCCGGCGCCGACGAGCGCCTCGGCGACCATGAAGGCGATCGACGCGAGGGCGGCGCGGCGCGCGGGGTGACCGCCCGGGAAGGCACGGACCGCCCAGACGACGAGGGCGACGACGAGGAGGAGGGCGACGCCGCTCGAGGCGCGGTGCGCGAACTCGATCATCGTCGACACCGCAGGGGCCGCGGGGACGATCTCGCCGTTGCAGGTGGGCCAGTGCTTGCCGCAGCCGGCGCCCGAGCCGGTCGCCCGGACGAAGGCGCCCCAGGCGACGACGACGAGGTTCACGGCGAGGACGGACCAGGCGAAGCGGGTGAAGGCACGCATGCGGGTGTCAAAGCACCGCGTGCGGGGACGCGCAACGCCTCCGCGGGGTGCACCGTCGACGTCCGCGACCCGCGGCGGCCCGGCGGTACAATCCGCACATGCCCGCCGACTTCCTCGTCCGCGACTTCCCAGCCCTGAAGAAGCCCGTCTTCCGCCTCGGCCTGTCGGGGTCCTTCGGCCTCGACGAGGCGGGCGCGCGCGAGGCGCTCGAGACGGCCCGGTACGTCTTCTGGACGCCGACGATGAAGGGGCTCACCCCGGCGCTGCGGGGCGCGCTCCGGCGCGACCGCGCGGCGTACGTCGTCGCCACGGGCCCGCTCCTCGGCTTCACCCGCGGCGGCGTCCGGCGCGCGGCGGAGAGGCGGCTCCGCCAGCTCGGCACCGACTACCTCGACGTCTTCCAGCTCTACTGGCTCTCGAAGATGTCGGCCCTCACCGGCGCGGTGCAGGAGGAGCTCCTGAAGCTCCGGGCGGAGGGGAAGATCCGCGCCCTCGGCGCCTCCATCCACGACCGGCCGCGGGCGGGCCGCCTCGCGGAGGACTCGATCCTCGACGTCCTCATGATCCGCTACAACGCTGCGCACGCCGGCGCGGAGCAGGAGATCTTCCCGCACCTCGCCCGCGCGGCGGCCGGCGATCGTCGCCTACACCGCGACCTCGTGGCGAAAGCTCCTGAAGCCGCCGAGGGGCTGGAGCGGCCGGGCCATGACGCCGGGCGACTGCTACCGCTGGGTGCTCTCGTCGTCCGCACGTCGACGTCGCCCTGTGCGGCCCGAGGAACGCGGCAGAGTGGCGCGCCGACCTCGCGGCCGTCCGGGAGGGCCCGCTCCCGGAGGCGGAGCTCGCCTGGATGCGCGAGTACGGGCGCGCCGTGCACGGCTGAGACGGTCATCCTCACGCGGGCGCGCCGGGGAGCATCCCGACCCGCCGACCCGGCGGGGCGCAGGGCTCGCCAGGGCCGCTGAAGACGCCCGGTGGGGCCCACCGCCCAGCGGGGCCTCGCGGCAGCACTTTGCGTGAACCCAGGTTCGTGTGCGCGCCTCGACGGCGCGGGTGGCGCGCTCGCGCCGCTGGGGGGAGCACACATGAGATGGCTCGGAGGGGCGCTCCTCGGAGCGCTGGCGCTGGCGGCGTGCGGGCGCGGCGGAGTAACTGGACAGGGAACCCTCGTGACGAAGGAGCCGGCGCCGGATCCGGCGCCCCCCGCGTCGGCGCCCGGAGACTGCTCGCAGGGCGTCACCGTGCGGATGGTCGGGACCGCCCAGGGCGGCGTGGCGTCCCTGGTGCTCACCCCGGCCGGGGCGGGCGCGAGCTGCGCCTTCTCGCCGGCGTGCTCCAACACGAACCTGGCGACCCTTCCCATCGAATCTCTCGACCGACGCCGTCGCCCACGATCTCGTCACCTTCAACTACCCTCCCGCGGGGTTCCCCGCGCCCGGGTACCCGCCGGGCCAGCCCGGCGCGCTCATGACGCTGCGCGTGGACTTCGCGGCCGGGACCGCGACGGTGGGGAGCGCCCGGGGCGACCTCTCGACCTGCGGGAGCACCCTGTACTTCACCTTCGACCCGGCCCGGATCAGCCGCGACCGCTGCTCGGTGACGATCCTGCTGGACGTCGGCCGCTCGGTCGTCCCGACCGCGGGCGGGTTCGCGTTCATCCCGCAGTACCGGGTCTACTTCTAGAGAGGGCGCCATGACCACGAACATCCCGCGCACCCTCATCGCCGTCGCCGTGGGGTCCCTCGCGCTCGGCGCGTCCGCCCACGAGGTCGACTGCTCGAAGCTCGCCGCGATCGCGATCCAGGATCCGAACGGCACCGGGCCGCTCCTCGATCCCGCCGGGCTGCCGAGCCTCGCCGCCGCGCCGGCTCCTGTGCTCACGGTGAACAGCTACCCCGCCCTCGTCGCCTTCGACGTGCGGATCCGGAACCTCGCCGCAGCGCCCTCGGTCCTCACCGCGGTGTCCGACACGATGTCCGCCGATCGCGGCCCGCCTCTCGTCCTTCGGCGACCCGCTCGCGGGGACCATCCCGGCAGGCGGCACGCTCCACCACTTCTCGGTCGTCAGGGTGACGTCCCAGGAGGACTGCCTCGCGCAGCTCGCCGCGGTCGCCATCCCTCCCGCGCCGGCTGCGCCCGCGTGCGGGCCCAGCCGGGATGACACCATCATGGTCACGACGGAGAGCGACCTCGCCGTGTGCCGCGCGCGCGTGATCTGCGGCGCCGCGGTCGTGCCTCCGCCGCCTCCGCTCGCCTGCACGGCCCCGACGTGGACCGGCACCCTGCAGATCCCGCCGTTCCAGGGCGTCACCGACGGCAAGGGCCTCGCCGTCGCCTGCGACGGCTCCACCTACGCGACCGCGTTCAGCGCCGACTTCGCGAACCTCGGCCAGCCGCTCCACGCGCTGTTCCGGTTCGACGCGGCCGGCGCCCTCGCGGCGACCGTCCGGACCGCCGACCTGCTCGCGGGGCTCACCCTCGACCGGGAAGACGGCGATTTCGTGGTCGTGGTCGGAAGCGGGGCGGCGCGCCAGGACGTGCTCAGGAGCGACACGCCGGTGCTCGTCCGGCGCTACGACCCGAGCTTCACCCTCCGCTGGGAGCACGCGGTGGACGGGCTCGCGCCCGGGGCCGGCGGGCTCGCCAGCCCGGTCGCCGCCGCGGTGGACGCGTCGTCCGACACCTTCATCGCCGCCGCGCTCGCGCCGGCGGGCCAGCCGCCGCAGGTCCACCTGTCGAAGCTCTCGCCGGCGGGCGCGGTCGTGTCGGATCAGATCGTCGTCGCGGGCAGCCTCGGCGGGCTCGCGGTCGCCGCCGACGGGCATGCGTACGTCGCCGGCAGCACCGGCGCCGCGCTCCCGGGCGAGGCGAACGCGGGCGGCCTCGACGCGTTCGTCGTCGCGCTCGATCCCTCGGGGCAGCCGCTCTGGGGCCGCGAGCTCGGCGGTCCGGGCGACGAGGCGGTGAACGGGGTCGCGGTCGGCCCGCAGGGGCAGGTCGCGATCGCCGGCGTGACCATGGCCGCCCTCGACGGGGGCGCCCCGCTCGACGGGCCGCACGCCTTCGTCGCGGTGTGGGACGCGGCGGGGACGCTCGCGTGGGTGCGCGTGCTGCGGCCCACCAACGCCCCGGGCATCCCGGTCCCCGCGACGTCGAGCGCGGGGAGGGTCGCGTTCGACGCGACCGGGGCCCTATGGGTCCTCGGCGACGTGGCCTTCGGCACGCTCGACCCCGCGCAGCCGGCGGTGCTCACGAGCGAGCCGTTCGTCACCCGGCTCGAATCCCGCCGGGACGCGCCTGTGGGTGCGTCAGATCCCGGGGGGTGACATGGGCGGCGACACCGGCGTCGAGCTCGCCGTCGACTCCGCCGGCTACGGCGTCGCGCTGGTGACCGTCCACGCCAGCCTCTCCTTCCACTGGACGTGGCTCGTCCGGATCGCGCCCGACGGCACGTAGGCGAGTGGCGGAACCTCGGGATGGTGTACGGGACCGGGCGGTGGCGCAGACCGCCCGGTCCTCGCATCACGGCGCGTCGGTCGGATCCCAGCTCGTCCGGTAGCCCTCGTCGAGCCCCTCGAGGGCGGAGAGGTCCTCGCCGTCGAGGGCGAAGCCGTAGACCTCGGCGTTCTCCCGGATCCGCTCGGGCCGGACCGACTTCGGCAGGACCACGAGGCCGAGCTGCAGGCCCCAGCGGACGAGGACCTGCGCCGGCGTGACCCGGTGCCGCCCCGCGATCCGGCGGAGCACCGGGTGGTCCATCTTGTGGGCCTTCACGAGCGGCGCGTACGCCTCGACGACGATCCCGTTCGCCCGGCAGAACTCGACGAGCTCGCGCTGCTGCAGGAAGGGGTGGAGCTCCACCTGGTTCACCGCGGGCGGCTCCTTCGCGCGGCCGAGCAGCTCCTCGAGGTGGCGCACCGTGTAGTTCGAGACGCCGATGGCGCGGGCCTTCCCCTCCGCGCGCAGCCGCTCCATCGCCCGCCAGGTGTCGTTGCGGAGCCCCTGCACCGGCCAGTGGACGAGGTAGAGGTCCACGCGCTCGGTCCCGAGCCGGGCGAGGCTCGCGTCGCAGGCGCGGAGCGTCTCGGCGTAGCCGTGGTCGGAGTTCCAGAGCTTGGTCGTCACGAAGACCTGGTCCCTGGGGACGCCGCTCGCGGCGATGGCGGCGGCGACGTCGCGCTCGTTGCCGTAGGCGCGGGCCGTGTCCACGTGGCGATAGCCGAGCGAGAGGGCGGCCTCGACGGCGCGCTGCGTCTCCTCGCCGGGCCGGGACTGGTAGACGCCCAGGCCGAGGAGGGGGATCTCGACGCCACCTCGCAGCTTCGCCGTCGACGTGATGGTCAGGGACATGGCGACCTCCGCCCCGCGCGGCGCACGCGCCGGCCCGTGCGGGGTGATAATCGGAAGGCCATGCACGTGCTCGTGGCCGGATGCGGGTGGCTGGGAGAGGCGCTCGCGCGGGTGCTCGTCGCGCGCGGGGACCGGGTGACCGGGATCCGGCGCGATCCCGCGCGCGCCGCCGCCCTCGTCACGCTCGGGGTGGAGCCGCTCGCCGTCGACCTCGCGGCGCCCGGGGCCGCGGCGTCGCTCCCCCGCGCCGACGCCCTCGTCGCCTGCCAGTCCTCCGCGGAGGACTCCGCGGCGGCGTACCGGGCTGCGTACGTCGACGCGACCGCGGCGCTGCTCGAGGTCGCGTCGGCGGCCGGCGCGCGGCTCGTCTACACCGGATCGACCGGGGTCTTCGGGCAGCGCGATGGCTCCGACGTGGACGAGGCGACCCCTCCCGCCCCGGCGAGCCCCACCGCCGCGGTGCTGGTCGAGGCGGAGTCGCTCGTCCTGGGTGCCGCCCGGCGCGGGGCGCGGGCGTCGATCGTCCGGCTCTCCGGGCTGTACGGGCCGGGGCGCGCCGGGATGTTCGGCCGGGTCCGGTCGGGGCTCCTCGCCCTCGGTCCGGGTGACGACGCCTGGATGAACTTCTGTCATCGGGACGACGCGGTGGCGTTCGTCCTGGCGGCGCTCGAGCGCGGCGCGGCGGGCGCGGTGTACCACGGGAGCGACGCGTCTCCGGCGAGGCGGCGCGAGGTGGTGGAGTGGATCGCCGGACGGCTCGGGATCCCTCCGCCGCGGACGGACCGGGTCGCGCCCGGGCCGAACCGGAGGATCCTCTCCGCGGCGAGCCGGAGGGAGCTCGGGGTGGAGCTGCGCTACCCGTCGTTCGACGCCGGGCTCGCCCAGCTCGTGCCCTAGCTCCGCGTCCTTCGACTCCGCGTCGCCTGCGGCGACGCTACGCTCAGGACGAACGGATTCTGCCAGGAGCCTGTCCCCGTAACCGGGTTCAACTTGGACCTGGACCTGGACTTGGACCTGGACTTGGTCCTGGTCCTGGTCCTGGTCCTCGACCTCGACCTCGACGAGGAACCTATCAGATGAGGGGCTTGTCCATGGACAGCCTGGTTACCGGTCCAGGTCCAGGTCGAGGTCGAAGACGAAGACGAAGACGAGATCCAGGACCACGTCCAGGTCCCAGCTCCAGGACCAGGTCGCGTCGAAACAGGCCCTACCCCCGGAGCGCGGCCGCGACGGTCCGCGCGCAGCGCGCGATCTCGTCCTCGGGCACCGCATCCTCCGGCAGGCCCTCGAAGCACCGCCGACCGCGCAGGCGCTCGGGGGTGTCGGCGAACCGGGGCACGAGATGGAGATGGAAGTGGCGGAGCAGGTCGCCGATGGCGAAGGCGTAGACGTGCTCGGCGCCGAGCGCAGTCCGCTGCGCCGTCATCACCCGCGCTGCGAGCGGCCCGAGCGCCGAGGACTCGGCCGGCGTGAGGTCGTACCAGGCGCGGGCGTGGCGCTCGCTCGTGAGCACGAGCCACCCGCGGAGGGGCGAGGGATCGGCGAGGACATGGAGCGCGAACCCTCCCTCACGCAGGAGGATCCCGCCGGGCAGGGTGCGCGCGCCGCCGACCAGATCGCACGCGAGGCAGGGTTCGTTCGCGCTCAAGGCTCCTCCGGTACTACTGCGGCGACATGCCGCGACTCCGGCGCGCGTCGACGGTCGGTCAACCCGACGGACCGCGGAAAAAGCGCCCGACCGGGCGAGCCGTAACCCTGCGTCTTGGCGGACTTTCCGTCCATTGCCGCGCATGAGCCCAACAGGGGCCCTTTCCGTTGGGTGATCGTCCGGTCCACCTTCATGCCCTGCGCGCACGGGGGGCCCCGGCGCGACCACGACTTCTCAGGCGGATTCCATGCTGCCCTATCCGACCCCACTCCTCCAGCTGATCCGCTCCGAGGCCATCGTCTCGGGCCACCGCAACCTCTACTGCCTCCACTACGACGCGTGCCTCGACGTCGCCGTGAAGGCGGACTGGGACAGCTGGACCTGCGAGAAGTGCCCGCTCTTCGCGGTGCACGACGCGCCGCGCGACTTCGCGAACTCGTACGCGAACGAGCGGCGGGACGCTCCGCAGCCTTGACACCGCCGGGTCGCGCCTTCGGGCGCGAGCCGGCGCGGACGACGCCCGCCACCCCCGATTCCGGCCGTCCTTCGCCGACGCGTGCCCCGTCCGCTCACGGGGCCGGTAGCGGTGGAGACGCCCTCGCGGTGGAGACGCCCGCCCACACGACAGAGGGCGCGGCGAGCTCTCGCTCACCGCGCCCTCATCGAGAGATCATCCTGTACGCCGGCCTCCCTCGGAGCGTACGGCCCTACGGCTCCTCTGGGTCGGTCCGTTCCGTGGTCCGGTCCCGGTCGTGCTCGAGGTCCTCCTTCACGTCGCCCACCGCGCCCTGGACCTTGCCCTTCTTGTTCTCCGCCCAGCCCTCGGCCTGGGTCGACCGGTCCTTGGTGGCGCCACCGATCCGCTCCTTGATGTCGCCCTTGATCTCCTCGATCTTCCCCTTGATCTGGTCCTTGTTCATGGTCTCCCCTTTCCTGGCGAAGGTTGACCACCCGCGGGCGAGGTGGCCCGTCGGTCCTCCGGGGGAGATGGCGCGTGGGCGGGGGCCTGCCCGGACCGCCGCCCGGCCTTCGCCTACGGCTCGCGGCGCGGCGCGGCAGCCGAGCGATCGGGCTCCGCGACGCCGGGCGCCGACCCGCGGCGGCGGCCGAGGCCCCGGAGCCGGTCGAACCAGACGTAGAAGACCGGCGTCACGTAGAGCGTGAGGAACTGGGAGAAGACGAGGCCGCCCACGACCGCGAGGCCGAGCGGCCGCCGCGACTCGGCCCCCGCTCCGAAGCCCATCGCGATGGGGAGCGTCCCCATGAGCGCGGCCATCGTCGTCATCATGATCGGCCGGAACCGGACGAGGCAGGCCTCGTGGATGGCGTCCTGCGGCGACTTCCCGGCGCGCTGCGCCTCGAGGGCGAAGTCGACCATCATGATCCCGTTCTTCTTCACCAGGCCGACCAGCATGATCACGCCGACGAAGGCGTAGATGGAGAGCTCGGTCCGGAAGGCGAGCAGCGTCACGAGGGCGCCGAAGCCGGCGAAGGGCAGGGCGGTCAGGATCGTGATCGGGTGGACGAAGCTCTCGTAGAGGATCCCGAGCACGACGTAGATGACGAGGAGCGCCATCACGAGCAGCAGGCCGAGGCCGCCGAGGCGAGCTCTGGAACGCCTGCGCCGTGCCCTGGAACCGCGTCGAGACCGTCGCGGGCAGCGCCGCCGCCGCCACCTTCCGGACCCGCTCCACCGCCTCGCCGAGCGAGGTCCCGGGGACGAGGTTGAAGGAGAGGGTCACCGCGGGCAGCTGGCCGGTGTGGTTCACGGTGAGCGGGCCGACGGTCCGGCCGAGCGACGCGACCGCCTCGAGCGGGACGAGCTTCCCGGACGTCGACCGGACGTAGAGGAGCGCGAGGGCGTCCGGCTCGAGCCGGTGCTCCGGCAGGAGCGAGAGGATGACCTGGTACTGGTCCTCCGGCGCGTAGATGGTCGAGACCTGCCGGTCGCCGTAGGCGGCGTAGAGGGCCTCCTCGATGGCGGCGGGCGAGACGCCGAGGGCGGCGGCGCGGTCGCGGTCGATCCGGACCGAGACCCGGGGCGAGGCGAGGCGCAGGTCGCTCGTGACGTCGCGCAGCCCCGGCAGCTCGCGCAGCCGTGCCTCGAGCGCGGTGGCGCCCTTGAAGAGCGCGCCCACGTCGGCGTCCTGGAGCGTGAACTGGTACTCGGCGCGGGACGAGACGCCGCCCACGTTGATGGGCGGCGGGTTGCGGAAGATGACGTTCAGGGCCGGGTAGCGGGCGAGGCGCCGGCGCAGGTCGGCCAGGATCTCGTTCACCCCGCGCCGCTCGCGCCGGTCCCCGAGCCTGAGGAACATGTTGCCCTGCGTCTGGCCGGCGGTGGAGCGGCCGCCGACGCTCGACATGAACTGCTCGACCTCGGGCTGCTCGGCGACGAGCGCCGCCGCGCCGCGCTGCGCCCGCACCATCGCGTCCCAGCTCGCGTCCTCGCTCCCCTCCGTCGTGACGGAGATCCGCCCGGTGTCCTCGCCCGGGAGGAAGCCCTTCGGGACGAGGTCGCCGAGCACGAACGTCGCGGCGAGGACCACGGCCGAGAAGGCGAGGACCGTGCGCGGGTGGGCGAGGGACCAGACGAGGCCGCGGTCGTAGCTCCGCAGCGACCACTCGAAGGCCGCCTCGGTGGCGGCGTACAGGCGCCCCCGCTCGCCGCCCCCGCCGCCGTGGCGCAGGTAGCGGCTGCAGAGCATGGGCGTGAGCGTGAGCGAGACGACCCCGGAGACCAGGATCGCGGCGCCGATGGTGACCGCGAACTCGTGGAAGAGCCGCCCGACGATCCCGCCCATGAAGAGGACCGGGAGGAACACCGCCGCGAGCGGAGATCGTCATGGAGACGATCGTGAAGGCGACCTCCCTCGATCCCTTGAACGCCGCCTCGAGCGGCGGCTCGCCCAGCTCGATGTGACGGACGACGTTCTCGAGCATGACGATGGCGTCGTCCACCACGAAGCCGACCGCGAGCGTCAGCGCCATGAGGGAGAGGTTGTCGAGGGAGTACCCGAGCACCTGCATGAGCGCGAAGGTGCCCACGAGCGACACCGGGAGGGCGAGGCTCGGGATGAGGGTCGCCCGGAGGTTCCGCAGGAACAGGAAGATGACGAGGACGACGAGGCCGAGGGTGAGGACGAGGGTGAACTTCACGTCCTGGACCGACTCCCGGATCGACTCCGACCGGTCGTAGAGCACCTCGAGGCGCGCCGCCGCCGGGAGCTGCTGCTGGACGACGGGCATGAGCTCGCGGACGCGGCGGGCGACCTCCACCGTGTTGGCGCCCGGCTGGCGCAGCACGGCGAGGACGATGGCGCGGCTCTCCACGCCGCCCTGCCAGGACCAGGCGGCGGCCCGCTCGTTCTCGACGCCGTCGCGGGCGCGCCCGAGATCGGAGACCCGGACCGGCGCGCCGTTCCGGAACGCGATCACGACGTCCCGGAAGTCCCGCGCGCGGTCGAGCCCGCCGGTCGCCTCGACCGTGAAGGCCCGCGCCCCGCCCTGCACGACGCCGGTCGGGAGGTTCGAGTTCGCGGCGCGCAGCGCGGCCGCGGCCTCGTCGAGGCCGATCCCGCGCGCGGCGAGCGCCCGCGGGTCGAGCTCGATCCGGGCGGCGTACTTCTGCGGCCCGCGCACGTCCAGCTGGGCGACCCCGGGGAGCATGGAGATCCGCTGCCCGACGACGTCCTGCCCGAGCCGGTTCAGGTCGGAGAGCGGGAGGGTGGGGGAGGTGAGGGAGAACAGGAGGATGGGCGAGTCCGCCGGGTTCACCTTCCGGAAGGTGGGCGGGGTCGGCAGGTTGGGCGGGAGCTGGCCGGAGGCCGCCGCGATCATCGACTGGACGTCCTGCGCGGCGGCGTCGATGTCGCGCTCGAGGTCGAACTCGAGCGTGAGCTGGGTGATGCCCTGGCCCGACGACGAGTTCATCGCGGTGATGCCGGAGATGGTCGAGAACTGCCGCTCGAGCGGCGTCGCGACCGAGGCCGCCATGGTCTCCGGGCTCGCGCCGGGCAGCTGCGCCGTGACCTGGATGGTCGGGAAGTCCACCGCGGGCAGGTCGGAGACGGGGAGCTTGCCGTACGCGGCCAGCCCGAAGGCGACGAAGCTCGCCATGACGAGCGTCGTCATCACCGGCCGGCGGATGAAGGGCGCGGAGAGGTTCATCGCGCCGCGGCCTTCTCGGGCTTCCCCTCGTCCTGCAGCACCTCGACGAGCGCGCCCGGCCGGAGCTTCAGCTGCCCCTCGACCACGACCTGCTCGCCGGCGGCGATCCCCTTCCCGATCACCGCCTCGCGCTCCCCGGCCTGGTCCACCACCACCTGCCGGAGCTGCGCCTTGCGGTCGGCGCCCACGACGTAGGCGTACTCGCCCTGCTGCCCGGCGGCGACGGCGCCGGCCGGGACGACGACGGCGCGGGTCCGCTCTCCCACCTCGAGCCGGACCTCGATGGTCTGGCCCGGCCAGAGCGACTCGTCCTCGTTCGGGAGCCGCGCGCGCAGGAGCACCGTCCCGGTGGAGAGGTCCACCGCGTTGTCCACGAAGGTGAGGGTGCCGGTGACCTCCGGGCCGCCCGCCGTCCGGACCCGGACCGTGGGCGGCGCGCCGGCGCGGGCGCGCAGGGCAGCGAGGACCCGCTCCGGGACGGCGAACTCGGCGAAGACCGGCTTCACCTGCTCGATGGTGACGAGGGGATCGGGGCCGCCGGCGGGGACGAGGTTCCCGGGGTCGACCCGCCGCTTCCCGGTCCGGCCCGAGATGGGCGCCCGGATCGTGCAGTACTCGAGGTTCAGCCGCGCGCGCTCGAGCAACGCCTCGTCCGCGACGAGCTGCGCCTCGAGCGCCGCGGCGTTCGCCTGGGCCGCGTCGTGCTGCTGGCGTGCGACGTACTCCTTCCCGGCCAGCTCGGCGTACCGGGCGGCGTCGGCGCGGGCGTTCTCCGCGCGCACCCGGTCCTGGACGAGGCGGGCCCTCGCCTCGGCGACGACCGCGGCGTAGGGGCGCGCGTCGAGCTCGACGAGGACGTCGCCCTTCCGGACGGTCTGGCCGTCGGTGAAGCGCGTCGCGAGGAGGACGCCCGTGACCTGCGCGCGGAGCTGGACCGAGGCCGCGGAGACGATCCGGCCCACCGCCCGCACCTCGATCGGCACGTCCCGCTCGGTCGCCGCCGCGACGCGGACCGCCACGGGGCGCGGCCCCACGGCGGCGGCGCCCTCGTTCGAGCAGGCGGTGAGGGCGACCGCGACCGAGGCGGCGGCGAGGGCGAGGGCCGGCCGGGAATGGAGGATGGGCATCGGACCGCCATTGTACGGCGGCGGGCCCGTTCGCCCAGCGGACGCACCGTCCGATATCGCGCCGCGGGCGGCGCCGCGCCGCAGCCTCTAGCCGTCGCCGCGGAGGATCGGGTCGAGCTTTCCCTCGGCGTCCAGGGCGGCGACGTCCGAGTACCCGCCGAGGGAACGGTCGCCGGCGAAGATTTGCGGGACCGTCATCTGCCCGGTCTTCTCGACGAGCCAGGCGCGGAGGTCGTCCTTCCCCTCGACCGAGACCTCCTCGTACGGCACGCCCTTCTTCCCGAGGAGGTGCTTCGCCCGGACGCAGAAGGGGCAGTTCTGCTTGGTGTAGACGGTGACCTTGGGTGCGGCCATGGCGAGGATTTAGCCGGTCGGCGTCAGCTGCGCACGCGCGGCCCGAAGATCTCGTCGCGGGCGGCCTCCACGATCGCGACGACGGCGGGGTGCCGGAGCCGCCGCTCGACGGTGATGGCGTAGAAGGACTCTCGCGCCTCCTCGACGCGCCCGATGGCGGCGACCCCGTACTGCGCGGGGATGTCCTCCTCGAGGACGGTCGGCGCGGGGAAGACCCCGAGCCCGCGGGCGCCGAAGGCCTTCATGAGGGCGCTGTCGTCGAACTCCCCGGCGATGGCGGGGTGGAGGCCCGCCGCGTCGAACCAGGCGTCCAGGGCCCGGCGGACCGCGGTCCCCTCCGAGGGGAGGAGCATCGGGGCGCCGGCGAGCGACCGCGGGAAGCCCTTGCGCAGCCTGGCGTGGCGCGGGGCCGCGAAGAAGGTCGTCCCGCAGTCGCCGAGCCGGTGGTTGAAGGCCTTCACCTTCACCTGCTCCGAGGCGGGCACGTCGGCGAGGACGACGTCGAGCTCGTGGACCGCGAGCTGGGCGAGCAGCTGCGGGAGTGGCCCCTCGCGGCAGGCGAGGAGGAGGTCCGGGTGGGCGTCCACCGCGGGCTGGAGGAGGAGCGCGGCCATCCGCTTCGGGATGACGTCGACCACCCCGACCACCAGCCGGAGCCGCTGCCCCGTGGGCAGCCCCTTCACGGCACGCTGCAGCTCGCGCCCGGTCCGGAAGATGTCGTCGGCATACCGGAGCACCGTCCGACCCACGTCGGTGAGCACGAGGCGGCGGCCCTGCCGCTCGAGCAGCTTCACCCCGAGGCTCCCCTCCAGCGTCTTGAGCTGGTTGGAGATGGTCGGCTGGGCGACCCGCAGCTCCTCGCTCGCGCGGGAGATCGACCCGGCGCGGGCCACCGTCCAGAAGTAGAAGAGGTGGTGGTAGTTGAGCCACTCCATGGGGGACTTGTACCGCACCCCCGCGCTATGGTGCGGCCCCGGACATGAAGAACCTCCGCTACTTCGTCGCATCGATTTGGGTCACCCTCGCCGGCCTCGTCCTCGCGGCGGGGCTGGGCTGGTACCTCCACCACACGCCGGGCGGCGTCGCGACCACCGTCTTCATCGCGGCGATGCTCGCCGTGCTCGAGGTGTCGCTCTCCTTCGACAACGCCGTCGTCAACGCCTCGGTCATGCAGGACATGACCGCGGTCTGGCGCCACCGGTTCATCACCTGGGGCATGGCGTTCGCGGTGTTCGGGATGCGGTTCGTCTTCCCGCTCGTCGTGGTGAGCGTCGTGGCGGGGATCGGGCCCTTCGAGGCGGTCCGGCTCGCCGCGCTCCAGCCGGAGGAGTACGCGCGCCTGCTCTCGAGCGCGCACGTCGCCCTCGGCGCCTTCGGCGGCGCGTTCCTCGGGATGGTCTGCCTCAAGTACTTCTTCGACGCCGAGAAGGAGGTGCACTGGGTCGGGACGCTCGAGCGGCGCCTCGTCTACCTCGGGAAGTTCGAGGCGATCGAGCTCGCGGTGATGATGCTCGGCCTCTACGCCTTCTCCCGGGCGTTCGCGCCGGCGGACGCGCGCGAGTTCCTCGTGGCGGGGCTGTTCGGCCTCGTCACCTTCATCGCGGTGGACGGGATTGGCGCCGCGATGGAGGCGGGAACGGAGGGGCGCCACGTCAGCCTCCACCAGGCGGGGCTCGCGAGCTTCGTCTACCTGAACGTGCTCGACGCGAGCTTCAGCTTCGACGGCGTGATCGGCGCCTTCGCCCTCACCAACAACCTCTTCATCATCGCCATCGGCCTCGGCATCGGCGCGATGTTCGTCCGGTCGCTCACCATCATGCTGGTCGAGAAGGGGACCCTCGCGTCCTACCGGTACCTCGAGCACGGCGCGTTCTACGCGATCGGCGCCCTCGCCTTCATCATGATGCTCGGGACGCTCGTCCACGTACCCGAGGCCCTCACCGGCCTCATCGGGGCGGGGTTCATCGCCGTCTCGCTGTGGTCGTCGATCCGCCACAACCGGGCGCGGCTCGCCGCGGCCGGCTCGGAGCGCGACGCCGGCGTCGGGCCGGAGTAGCGTCAGGCCCAGTCGCGCGGCGCCCGCAGCACCTCGAGGAGCGCCGCCTCGCGGCTCCCCCGCGCCGGGGCGTGGTCGTAGGGCCAGCGGACCCGGGGCGGCAAGGACATCAGCACCGACTCGATCCGCCCGCGGGTGGCGAGGCCGAACAGGGTGCCGCGGTCGTGGACGAGGTTGAACTCGACGTAGCGGCCGCGGCGGATCTCCTGCCAGCGCCGCTCCTCCTCGCCCCACCGCGCGGCGGCCCGGCGCGCCACGATCGGCAGGTAGGCGGCGAGGAACGCGGCGGGGAGCGCCAGGGCCAGGGCGAGGGCGTCGTCGTCCGCGGGCAGGCCTTCGAAGAAGATCCCGCCGACGCCGCGGTGCTCGCCCCGGTGCGGGAGGAAGAAGTAGCGGTCCGCCTCCCGCTTCCACTCCGGGTACCTGCCCGGGAAGTGGGCCTCGCAGGCGACCCGGAGCGTCCGGTGGAAGTGGGCGCAGTCGTCCTCGAACAGGTAGTACGGCGTGAGGTCGGAGCCGCCGCCGAACGAGGCCGTCCCGCCGCGCGCCACGAGCCGCACGTTCAGGTGGGCGGTCGGGACCATGGGCGAGCGCGGGTGGACCACGACGGAGAGGCCCGCGGCGAGGAACTCGGGCCCGTCCCCCGCGAGCTTCCCCGCGAGGGCGTCGGGGACCGCGCCGCGCACGTCGGAGACGTTCGCGCCCGCCTTCTCCAGCACCGGGCCGTCCTGGAGGACGCGGGCGGTGCCGCCCCCGCCGCCCGGCCGCTCCCAGCGATCGGTCGAGAAGGTCGCGGCGCCGTCGGCGGCCTCGAGGGCGGCGCAGACCTCGCCCTGGAGGGCGGGGAGCGCGGCGGCGAAGGCGCGGTGGATGCGGAGCGCCGCTCGGCGGTGAGTCCGCCATCCGGGGACGTGCCGGGCGCACGGTCGCCGTGGAAGGCGCACCTCCCAGCGGGGTCGACCCGGGCGGGAACGCGTACCCGTGGGCTCGGAGGTTACCGTGTCGGGTGACGCCGCGGCGCCTGCGCCCGAAGGCGCAAGACGGCGGTGCCAGTGACGGGAGGACGTCGCCCGCGCCGACTTGCGCCCGAAGGCGCAAGTCGGCGGTGCTAGGCATGCGCGCGGCGGCTGTCGAGCCCGGGGAGGTACATCGTCCCCGGCACGAGCGAGACCGCGAACATGAGGACCCCGACGACGAGGTCGTTCCAGAAGGCCAGCCCGGAGCCGCGAGGCAGGACGTACGCCGCCGCGACGAGCCACGCCGAGAGCGCCGCGGCGACGTAGCGGGCGCGCGGCGAGCGGAAGCCGGCGAGCGCCGCGACCCCCGAGGCGAGGCCGACGAGCCAGGCGTTCGCGGAGGACACGGGCGAGCGAGGCCAGGCGAAGGCGGTGAAGAATTGCCAGAGGGACAGGCAGAGGCCGAGGGTTCGCGCGGTCATGGGGCGCCTCCCGGACAAGGTGGGGTCGCCTCTACGCGAACACCACCGTCTTGTTCCCGTGGACGATGACCCGGTCCTCGCAGTGCCAGCGGACCGCCCGGGCGAGGACGCGGCGCTCGAGGTCGCGGCCGAGGTGCTTCAGGTCCTCGACCGAGTCGCGGTGCGACACGCGGGCGACGTCCTGGTCGATGATCGGGCCGGCGTCGAGCTCCGCCGTCACGTAGTGCGCGGTCGCGCCGACCATCTTCACGCCGCGGTCGTAGGCCTGCCGGTACGGATCGGCGCCGGCGAAGGCGGGCAGGAAGGAGTGGTGGATGTTGATGATCCGGTGCGGCCACCGCGCCACGAACGCCGGCGAGACGATCTGCATGTAGCGGGCGAGGACGACCAGGTCGACCTTCCCGTCGAGGAGCGAGGACATCCGGGCCTCGGCCTGGTCGCGCTCTTCCTTCGAGTTGGGAACGTGGGCGAAGGGGACCCCGAACGTCTCGACGGCCGCCTTCAGCTCGGGGTGGTTCGAGACCACCTGCACGACCTCGGCGCGGAGATCGCCCCGCTTCCAGGTCCAGAGCAGCTCGAGCAGGGCGTGGTCGTGCTTCGACACGAGGACCGCGATCCGCTTGCGGTCGGAGGAGAGGGTGAGCCGCCACTCCATCGCGAACGGCCGGGCCACGTCGAGGCCGAAGGCGGACTTCAGGTCGTCCAGCGGAGAGGTCGAGCTTGCCGGTCTGGAACTCGAGGCGGGTGAAGTAGACGCCCGCGTCCTCCTCGGAGGTGTGCTGGTCGAAGTCGGTGATGTTCGCGCCGTGCCGGAACAGGAAGCCCGAGATCGCCGCGACGATCCCGGGGCGGTCTGGGCACTTCACGAGGAGGATGGCGCGCGGATCGGTCATTCGGCGCGCAGGGTACGCACGATCCCAGGGGCGATCAATGCTGCCGCGCGGCATCCGGTCGCGTGCGGACGGGCGCAGCCCCTTACAGGCGCCGAAGAAATGAACACCCGTTGACGGGAGACAAGGCCCCGTTGCCCGGTGCGGCGAGATAAGGTGAGAAAGCTTCGCCTTCTGGTGAAGGGCGTCGCGCGGGGGGAGAGATGACCACCGCTGCGAAGAGACCCGAGGAGGGGACGACGGGTGGGGCGGCGCCCCCCGGGCGGCCCGACGCGCCGCAGGACCCCGGCCTCGAGAAGCTCTCCCGCGCGATCGCGCCGGGCTCGCTCGACGACCTCGGGCTGTCGATCCCGTGGCACCACCGGCTCTCGACGAAGCTCCTCGGCGGCGCGGGGGCGGTCGCCCTCGTGACCATCGGCGCCTTCTTCTTCTCCGAGATCGCGGTCCAGCGCCACCTGCTCTCGCAGGTGGTCGCCGAGTCGGACCTGCTCTCCCACACCATCAGCAACGCGCTGCACCGCGCGATGCTCCAGGACCGCCGCCGCGACGCCTACCTCATCATGCAGGACATCGGCCGGCAGACCGGCATCGAGATGGTCCGCATGATGGACGCCGAGGGCCGGATCACCTTCTCCACCGACCGCGGCGAGATTGGCAAGTCGGTGGACCGGCGGGCGGAGGCCTGCGTCGCCTGCCACGCCGAGGGGGAGCCGCTCCACCGGCTGGAGCTCCAGGACCGCAGCCGCGTCTTCTACAGCGGGAACCGGCGCGTCCTCGGCATCGTGACGCCGCTCTACAACGAGGGGGCCTGCGCGACCGCGGCGTGCCACGCGCACCCGACGGACCGCAAGGTGCTCGGGGTCATCGACGTCGGCGTCTCGCTCGCGCGCCTCGACGCGGAGACCTCCGACTTCCGGTTCCGGACGCTCCTCGCGGCGGCGCTCGCCGCGTTCTTCATGGCCGTGCTCCTCTACGCGTTCTCCCGCCACCTCGTGGTGCGGCCGGTGGCGGCGCTGGTGCAGGCGACGCGCCGGGTCGCCCGCGACCAGCTGGAGCTCGAGGTCCCGGTCACCTGGTCGGGCGAGCTCGGGATCCTGGCGGCCTCGTTCAACGAGATGACGCGCTCGCTCCGCCGCACGAAGGGAGACCTCGACACGCTCATGCACGGCCTGGAGAAGCAGGTCGAGGAGCGGACCGCCGCGCTGCGGTCGGCCCAGGACCAGCTCGTCCGCAGCGAGAAGCTCTCGTCGCTCGGCAAGCTCTCCGCCTCGATCGCCCACGAGATCAACAACCCGCTCGCGGGGATCCTCACCTTCGCGAAGCTCATCGTCCGGAACCTCGACCAGGGGCCGCCCGACGACGCGACGCGCAAGACGCTCGTGAAGAACCTCCACATGGTCGCAGCGCGAGACGGAGCGCTGCTCCGCCATCGTCCGCAACCTCCTCGACTTCGCCCGGGAGCGGCCGCTCGCCCTCAAGGACACGAACCTCCACGCGGTGGTCGACGAGGCGGTGCAGCTCCTCGCGAACCAGATCCAGCATCCAGGGCGTCGACGCTCGAGAAGCGGCTCGCCCCGGTGCCGCTGGTGGACGGCGACTTCGGCCAGCTCCGGCAGGCGTTCGTGAACGTCATCATGAACGCCTGCGAGGCGATGTCGCGGGGCGGCACGCTCGTCATCGAGACCTCGCTCGTCGAGGACGGGCGCTGGGTCGAGGTGGCGTTCCAGGACACCGGCCCGGGGATCCCGCCGGAGCACCTGCAGAAGATCTTCGACCCGTTCTTCACCACGAAGGAGAAGGGCACCGGCCTCGGGCTGTCGGTCGTCTACGGCATCGTCGAGCGGCACGGCGGCAAGATCGAGCTCGAGCACGGAGGTCGGGGAAGGGGACGCGGGTCGATGCATGCGGCTTCCGCCGAGGAAGGCGGAGGCGGCGAAGTGAGCGTGCTTGCATGGATCCGATCTTCGTCTGGTGGATCGGTGAGGAGGAGGTCGGATCCGGAGCTCGATGGCGCACGTTCGCCTCCACCTCGCGCGCGCGTTCGGCCGCCCCGTCCTCGCCGTGGGACGGCGCCGGCCCGCCCGCGCCACGCCTTCGACCCGCGGCGGAAGCAGCACGCCTCCGGCGCCATCCTCAAGTGGCTCCTCGAGGCCGGGCCCGGGTCGGGAAGGTGCTCGGCGATCACCGACCGCGACCTCTTCATCCCGATCCTCACCTACGTGTTCGGCGAGGCGCAGCTCGGCGGCGGGCCGCCGCGGTGGTCTCGACCGCGCGCCTCGTCGGAGGACGTCGGAGCTGCTCGGGCCGCAGCTGCTCGTGGAGCGGCTCGCGAAGGAGGCGGTGCACGAGGTGGGGCACGCCTTCGGCCTGGTCCACTGCGACACCGAGCGGTGCGTCATGGGGCGCTCGCCGGCGGTCCGCGAGGTGGACGAGAAGTCATCGGAGCTGTGCGCCGAGTGCCGCGCGCGGCTCGAGTCTCCGAAGGAGGGGTAGCCATGTCGAACGAGAGGACCCGGATCCTGGTGGTGGACGACGAGGAGATCGTCCGCGAGTCGCTCGGCGGCTGGCTCGAGAAGGACGGCTACACCGTCGCCATCGCTGCCCGACGGCCCGTCCGCGCTCGAGCGAAGCTCAAGTCCGAGCGCTGGTCGATCCTCATCGTCGATCTCAAGATGCCCGGGATGGACGGGCTGCAGGTGCTGGAGGAGGCGAAGCAAGCTCCAGCCCGAGCTGGCGGTCGTCATCATGACCGCCTACGCCACCGTGGACACCGCCGTCGCCGCCATGAAGCTCGGCGCCTACGACTACCTCGTGAAGCCGTTCGATCCCGAGGAGCTGTCGCTGATGATGCAGAAGATCGTCAGCCAGCAGACCCTGGTGCGGGAGAACGCGGTCCTGCGCCAGGCGCTGAAGCAGGAGTACAGGTTCCGCGACCTCCTCTCGAAGAGCCCGGCCATGCAGCGCGTCTTCGAGCTCGCGCGGACCGCCGCGCGCTCCAGCTCGACCATCCTCGTCCTCGGCGAGAGCGGCAGCGGCAAGGAGGTCCTCGCCCGCGCCATCCACGCCGAGAGCCCGCGGGCGGGCGGGCCGTTCGTGGCGGTCTCCTGCGCCGCCCTCACCGAGACGCTCCTCGAGTCGGAGCTGTTCGGCCACGAGAAGGGGTCGTTCACGGGCGCGACCGCCCGCCGCAAGGGGAAGTTCGAGGCGGCGAACGGCGGCACGCTCTTCCTCGACGAGGTCGGCGACATCGGCGCCGAAGCTGCAGCTCGACCTCCTGCGCGTCCTCGAGGAGCGCAAGTTCCACCGGGTCGGCGGCAACGACGAGATCGACGTCGACGTCCGGATCATCGCGGCGACGAACCGCGACCTGCGCAAGGCCGCGCTCGAGGGGAAGTTCCGCGAGGACCTCTTCTACCGCCTGAACGTCATCCCCATCACTCGTGCCGCCGCTGCGGGAGCGGCGCGAGGACGTCCCGCTCCTCGTCGAGCACTTCCTCGAGCGGCTCGCGGTGGAGATGAAGAAGCGCATCGACGGGGTCTCCGCCGAGGCGATGGCCGCGCTCATGGCCCACGACTGGCCGGGCAACGTCCGCGAGCTGCGGAACGTGCTCGAGCGCGGCGCCGTGGTCGCGACCGGGCCCGGTCATCCAGCTCGCCGACCTCGGGCTGCCGCTCGACACGGCGGAGGCGGCGGCCGAAGCCCGGCACCGCTCGCGTCGCTCGAGGAGGTCGAGAAGCGGCACGTCGCCGCGGTCCTCGGCCACACCGGCGGCAACGTGAGCCAGTCGGCGCGGATCCTCGGCATCGACCGGGTCACGCTCTACAACAAGATGCGGAAGTACGGGATCCGGCGGGACGGCGAGGAGGAGACGGAGCGCCCGGCCGAGAACTCCGGAATGACGCCCGGGGCGCCGCGATCGCGGCGCGGACGGAGATCGTCCGGCGAGCAGCCGGGGCACTCGTAGCGCATCGTGACCGGTGGCGGCCGCGGGGACGGCACCGGGGACGTCGCGGCGGGGACGTCGCACGCCGGCGCCGGGCGATGAGCCCGAAGCGCGCCCTGCGGCACCTGTGCCGCCGGGTGCGACGCGGTGGCTCGGCTGCGACCGGATGACGCTCTCGCCCCTGAGGTGATTCTCGACACCCGTCGAGAAACACCACGTCGAGCCTCTCTCCCAGCACAACCGCGCGTACTCCCTCGCAGAACACCCGCGGCCCCGGTGTCGGGTGTCGAGCTTCTCACCGCGTGAGCGGCTGGGGCCGGGCTGCGCGCCACCGCGCACGACGCAGCCACGCGCTGTAACCATTGGTAAACGCGAATGAACTCAGCCGACGGGTCTCGTCCTTCGGAGGTGGCCCGCGCGTTGCGAAAGGGAATGGGCAGGAGAACGACGAAATGACCTGCCCCTACCTGAAGGAAGTCTCGGTCGTCTTCTGCAGGGCCTACCCCGTGAAGAAGCCGGTCCCGATCGACCAGGTCACGACGGCGAGCACCTGCGAGGGCGACGGCTTCAAGGGGTGCGCGCTGTTCCGGGACGCGCTCGAGCGCGCAGGGCGGTCCGTTGACGCAGAGGAGAAGAGCTCAATTCCCGCAGCACCGAAAGGAGCGATGCCATGATGTTCGCATTCGCGCTGGCTCTGGCCGGAGTCGCCGTCATCGGTACCCTCAACCTCATCGCGGCTCGCGCGTAACGAAGCGGGGGAGATGGACATGAAGATCGGACGCAGAGGGTTCTTCCAGGTCGCCGCGGTGGGCGCCGGCATGGCAGCAGCCGGCGTGGCCACGGCATCGGGTCGGGGCAGGCGCGGAGACGCAGGCGGACGGCGCGGGCGTGCTCGTCGACACGACCCTCTGCGTGGGCTGCCGCGCGTGCGAGGCGGCGTGCGCCGAGAGCGAACCAGCAACCCGCCGCCGCCGGACGGCGACGACGTGCTCTCGAAGAAGCGCGCGACACGTCGGAGACCGCCTTCACGGTGGTGAACAAGGTCGAGGGCGGCCGACGAGAGCGCTTCGCGAAGAAGCAGTGCATGCACTGCCTCGCGCCGGCGTGCGCCTCGGCGTGCCCGGTCCGCGCGCATGGACAAGACAGCCCGAGGGGCCGGTCATCTACGACCCGGCGAGCGCTGCCTGGGCTGCCGGTACTGCATGGTCGCCTGCCCGTTCGACGTCCCGAAGTACGAGTACGACTCGAACGCGCCGCGCGTCCGCAAGTGCACCTTCTGCGCGGACCGCCAGGCCCAGGGCTGAAGCCCGCCTGCGCCGAGGTCTGCCCGTCCGGCGCGCTCACCTTCGGGCGCCGCGGCGAGCTCCTCGAGCTCGCCAAGACCCGCATCTACACGAACCCCGGACAAGTACGTCCACCACGTGCTACGGCGAGCACGAGGCGGGCGGGACGAACTGGCTCTACATCGCGCGACGTGCCGCTCGAGAAGCTCGCGCTCCGCAGACGGCATCCCGGACAAGCCGTACCCGGACCTGGTCGCCGGCGCGCTCGGCGCGCCGCCCTTCGTGATGACGCTCTGGCCGCCGCTGCTGATGGGCATCTACATGTTCTCGAAGCGCCGCGAGGAAGGCGAGACGGCCAGGGCACGTCCGGACGGAGAAGGAGGACCACCATGGCTAACGGTCACGCCGCCGCCGTCGCCCCGCGGCCGAGGGCTTCTTCAAGGAGAAGATCCTCCTCGGCATGAGCCTGAAGGAGTACGTGCGCTCGCTGCTGCACGCTCACCAACGCCATCGCCGCGATCATCCTCGGCGTCGGCATCCCGCTGCTCGTCATACCGGTTCGCCGTCGGCCTCGGCGCCACGACGAACCTCTCCCAGACCGCCGCCCTGGGGCCTCTGGATCGGGTTCGACATGATGACCGGGATCGTGCTCGCCGCGGGCGGGTTCACCATCGGCGCGACGGTCCAGATCTTCGGGCTGAAGGAGTACCACCCCATCGAGCGGCCCGCGATCCTCACCGCCTTCCTCGGCTACGTGATGGCGGTCATCGGGCTGATGGCCGACCTCGGCCGGCCCTGGAACATCGCGTTCTTCCCGATCAACCCGAAGGTCGGCACGCAGTCGGCGCTGTTCGAGGTCGCCTGGTGCGTGATCTGCTACAGACTCGTGCTCTTCCTCGAGTTCACCGTCCCGCTCTTCGAGTGGCTCGGCTGGAAGAAGCTCCACGGCATCATGAAGAAGAGCCTCATCGGGCTCACGGTGCTCTCGGTGATGTTCTCGACGATGCACCAGTCGCGCTCGGCTCGCTCTTCCTCCTCGCGCCGACGAAGCTCCACCCGCTCTGGTACTCGCGCTTCATCTTCATCTTCTTCTTCATCAGCGCGGTCATCGCCGGCATCTCGCATGGTCATCGTCGAGGCGACCATCTCGCACAAGGTCTTCCACGAGCAGTTCGAGGGGCAGCACATCGACGTCGGACAAGCTGCAGCTCGGGCTCGGCAAGGCCGGCGCGCTCGTGATGTTCGCCTACTTCTTCCTGAAGCTGCAGGGCGTCATCGACGGGCACGCCTGGGGCTACCTGCTCACCGGCTGGGGCGCCTGGTTCCTGCGTCGAGATCCTCGGCTTCGTGCTGCTGCCGTCGCTGCTGTTCGCGCTACGGCGCGCGGTACGGGAAGGTGAAGCTCGTCCGGATCGCCGCGGTCATCGGCGTCCTCGGCATCGTCCTCAACCGGCTCAACGTCTCGGTCATCGCCTACAACTGGAACCTGCCGACCCGCTACGTGCCGAACTGGATGGAGGTCTGGGTCTCCATCACGCTCGTGCACCATCGGCGTGCTGCTGTTCCGCTGGATCGCGAACCGGATGCCCATCCTCCGCGCCGACCCGCGGTTCCCGCAGGAGCACTAGGAGGACGCCATGGACCACGAATTCCTGAGCATCTACACGGCGAAGGTCGTGCGAGTACGTCCTCGCCATCGGCTACCTCCTCCTCTTCATCCCCTTCTGGCGGTTCGTCCAGGGCGGGAAGCCGGCAATGGCGAAGGCCCACGCGGCGACGGGCGCGGCCCGGCACGCCACCGCGGCGGCCACGACCCACGCCGGCGCGCGGGCGCCGGCGGGACCGGGCTGGTTCCAGGTGCCGGCGGGCGTGTACCTCCACCCCGGCCACACCTGGGCGCGGCTCGAGGCCGACGGCCTCGTGGCGGTGGGCGCCGACGACTTCGCCCACAAGCTGGTCGGCGCCGCCCACGTCGAGCTCCCCGGCCTCGGCGAGCACGTGATGCAGGGTGAGCCCGCCCTGGAGATCGGCGACGGCGAGAAGAGCGTCCCGATGCTGTCGCCGGTGGACGGCACCGTCGTCGCGGTGAACACCGCGGCGAAGGAGCGGCCGGACGGCCTCTCCGATCCGTACGGCGCGGCTGGCTGTTCAAGGTCAAGGCGCCCCGCCTCGCCGCGAACCTCCGCCAGCTCATGCGCGAGGGCCCGGCCCGCCGCTTCATGGCGGACGCCGAGGCGCAGCCTCGCGCTGCGGCTCGCCCCCGAGCTCGGCCGCGTCCTGCAGGACGGCGGCACCCCGGTCAACGGCATCGCCCGCGCGCTCTCCGGCGACGGCTGGGACCAGACCGCCCGGCAGTTCTTCCTGACCTAGAGGGAGACGACATGACCACCTGGAAGCTCGCCCCGATGCTCGCCGCGGTCGCCCTCGCCGGGACCGCCCTCGCCGCCGACCCGATGCCGACGCCTGCCGCAGGCCCTCAAGCTGCAGCAGACCGGCGACAGCCCCGGCGTCGTGACCTTCAACCACGACATGCACGTCGACGGCGCGAAGCCGAACTGCGTGTCCTGCCACCCGACGAGCTTCAGCATCCTCGGGCGGTCGTCCTCGACGGAGAAGCGCACGCCCATCACCCACAAGGCGATGGAGAAGGGCGGCGCCTGCGGCACCTGCCACGGCAAGGCCGCGTTCAACTTCGACGACTGCACCATGTGTCACAAGATGTGAGTGCCCTGCCGCCCCCCTCTCCCCGGCCTCTCCCCCTCTCGCCGGGGAGAGGGGGAGGGGAGGGGGAAGGAAGGAGAGAGAAGCACCACTTCGAAGGCTGCGGAGCGTCCCATGTCGGGAGCCATCGAGATCGTCCAGACCGTCGGCGTCTTCTTCACCGGCCTGCTCGCCCGCGTCGGGGTGTTCATCGCGATGCTCGCGGTGCTCGTCGTCCCCGCCCTCGTCATCGCGCTCGTCCTCCGCGCCGTCTCGGCGCGCCGCCAGCGCGCCCTCGGGCCTGAAGCGGGTGGGCGGGCTGCTCTACCGGCCCGACCTCTTCTACGCGCCGAACCACACCTGGATCCACCAGCGCAACGGCGGCGCCGTCGAGCTCGGCATCGACGACCTCGCCCAGCGGCTCCTGCCGTCGGTGACGGCGGTGGAGCTGCGCGCGCTCGGGCACCACGGTCGAAGCGCGGCGAGACGATCGCGGTGCTGCACGGCGGCGGGCGGGCGGTGCGCATCCCGGCCCCGGTCGCGGGCACGATCGTCGGCATCAACGTCGTCGATCCTGCGCGACCCCGGCCTGGTGAAGCGCGAGGGCTACGGCCGCGGCTGGCTGGTCGCCATGGCCCCGTCCGACCCGTCCTTCGCGGAGCTCCCGCGAGGTGAGGCGGCGGAGGGGTGGCTCAAGCGCGAGTCGACGCGGTGGACCGGTTCATCGAGGACCAGCTCGGCTTCGCCGCCGCGGACGGCGGGGAGCTCGTCGCCCCGGCGCCGTGGCTCGTGGGCGAGGAGAACTGGAAGGCTCTGACCGCCGCCTTCCTCGAGGTGTAGGCACATGCTGCGACGATTCGCCCAGGGTCGCACGAGTTTCGCCGCCGTCGACGTCGCACGCTCGATCGAGCAGACCGGGCTGCGGCGCGATGGCGCGCGACCGCTTGCCGCGATCGGACGCATCGTCGGGGCGCCCTTCGTGCTCCTCGGGGCGGCGCTCGCTGGGGCCGTGTTCGTGCTTCTCCTGCCGATCTGCGGGATTGCGTCGATCGCCGAGGGGATCGCGCGGCTTTGCTGGCGTTCTTTCCGGGAGTCCTTCGCGGTCCTACGTCGCGGCGTTTTGTCGCAGCAATGACGTGGAGCAATTGATGGCGAGCTGAAGCGGCGCGTCGCGTTATTTGCGCCCGCGCCGGGGGAGGGTTGCGAGGTCCGCGAGCTTTGCGCGCGCCCGAGGGCGCCGTCGGCCGAATGACGAGAGTTCCCTGGCGCTTAAGCCGCGCCAGCGTTGGACATCCGTGCCGCACCCTGGTAGGAAGTGCGCAGTCCGAATTGCCCACGGATTGCCGTACAACCTCGAGGGGTGTGACTCAATGCAGAGAATCCTTACCGCGCTCGTCATCGCGACCGCGGCCATGCCTGCCGCGGCGGGGATCCCGGCCGAGCAGGAAGACTGCCTCGGCTGCCACACCGACGCGTCGATGACCTACGACCTGCCGAGCGGCGAGAAGCTTCCGCTCGGCATCGACCAGGCGTCGTTCGCGAAGTCCGTCCACGGCGAGATGCCTCCGCTGCACCGACTGTCACTCGGACAAGACGAGCGATCACGCCACCGGCTCGCTCAAGTTCAAGAACCGCCGCGAGGTCACCGCGCGCCGACTACGAGCAGTGCAAGGGCTGCCACTTCGCGAACTACACGAAGACCCTCGACGGCGTGCACTTCGCGGTGATGGCGAAGGGCAACGACAAGGCCGCCCTCTGCGTCGACTGCCACGGCGCGCACGACATCTCGCGCCCGGGCCAGCCGCGCACGCGCATCTCGCAGATGTGCGCCGGCTGCCACGCGAAGGAGGCCGAGGATCTACGCGAAGAGCGTCCACGGCCGCGCCGCCGAGACGAGCGGCGACGTGCCGGTCTGCACCGACTGCCACCGCGCCCACGACACGACCGACCCGCGCGACGGCGCCCTCGCGATGCGCACGCCCGAGATCTGCGGCCGCTGCCACACCGACGAGAAGCTCATGTCGCGGTACGGCCTCTCGACGAAGGTCGTCGACACCTACCTCGCCGACTTCCACGGCATGGCCGCCTCGCTCCAGCACGGGAAGAAGAAGGGCCCCGGCGTGCGCCTCGCCGCGGTCTGCACCGACTGCCACGGCGTCCACGACATCCAGAAGTCGAAGGACCCGAGCTCGCACGTGATGTCGGCGAACCTCCAGAAGACCTGCGCGAAGTGCCACGAGGGCGCGAACGCGAGCTTCCCGAAGGCGTGGCTGTCGCACTACGAGCCGACGCCGCAGAAGGCGCCGCTCGTCTGGGGCGTGATGCTCTTCTACAAGCTGATGATCCCGTTCATGGTGGGCGGGCTCGTCCTCCAGATCGCGCTGCACCTCTGGCGCGTCGTGGTGAATCGATGAGCGACTACATCGTTCGCTTCAACCTGCAGCAGCGGATCGAGCACTTCGTCACGATGATGGTGTTCGCGCTGCTCTGCCTCACCGGCCTGCCGCAGAAGTTCTACACGACGGGCTGGGCGCAGCGGTCGTGGACGTCTTCGGCGGCGATCGACGACGACCCGCTGGATCCACCGGATCTGCGGGATCGACGCTGGCGCTCTCGACGGTCGTGCACTTCACGAACGCGATCCTGCTCATGCTGGGGAAGAAGACGCTACTTCAGCATGGTCCCGACGAAGAAGGACTTCGAGGACGTCGATCCAGCAGCTCAAGTACTACCTCGGGATGACGCGACCACCACCCGCAGTACGACCGCTTCACCTACAAGGAGAAGTTCGAGTACTGGGGCCTCGTCATCGGCAACGTCATCATGGTGATGACCGGGTTCATCCTCTTCTTCCCGGTCCAGGCCGCGAGCCTCATCCCCGGCCAGGTCATCCCGGCCGCGAAGGTCGCGCACTCGAACGAGGGCCTGATGGCCTTCTTCGTCATCACCATCTGGCACATCTTCAACGCCCACCTGAACCCCGACGTGTTCCCCTTCGACGCGTCCATCTTCACTGGTAAGATGGCCCGCGAGCGGTACGTCCACGAGCACCCGCTGGAGCTCGCCCGCCTCGAGGGCGGCGCCCCGCCGGATGTCCACGGGCACGCCGCTCCCGGGCATGGAGCCAAGCGCGAAGTGGGCTGAGATCGCGGCGCAAGCCATCTTCCACACCCTCGTCGCCTCGCTGTTCGTGGAGGCGCTGGTGCGGAGCTGGCGCGTGACCGAACCCCGCCAGCGGATGGCCCTGCGGCTCGTCGCCCTGGGCTATCCGCTGGTCGTCGTTCCGGCCCTCCTCTCGCTCTTCCCGTTCCGGCTCGAGCGAGGCGTTCCACGACGGCCGGGCGCTCCTCGTCGCGGTCCGCTGGTCGGAGGTCCGGCTCCTCGGCGTCGGGCTGTTCGAGGCCTGGCTCGCCGCCTTCGCCGGCCTCGGCGCGCTGCTCTTCCTCATGGACCTCCTGCCGCTCGTCCGCGGCCGGCGGAGGCCGCGCCCGGCGCCGGCGGCGCCCGACCCGCGAGTCCGCGGCCGCCCTCGCCGCAGGTCCCGGCCCTCGCCGCCGCCCTCGGCATGCGCGCCGCCGCCGGTCCTGTTCCTCGACCGCGATCAGCCGGTCCTCTTCTGCACGGGCGTCCGGCGGCACGCGATCGTGGTCTCCCGCGGCGCGCTGCGGCTCCTCGACCGCCGAGGAGCTCCGCGCCGCGCTCGCCCACGAGCTCGCCCACCTCGCGCGCCACGACCCCGCCGCCTCGCTGGGTCGTGATGGGCGGCGCGGGCGCTCATGTTCTTCAACCCGGCGTTCCAGGTCCTCTCCCGCGCCATCGCCCGGGACGCGGAGTGGCTCGCCGACGAGCGCGCGGCGGCCGCCTGCGGCGACCGGCTCGCGCTCGCGAGCGGGCTCATCAAGCTCCACCGCGCGACCACCTCGGCCGGCCCGCTCCCGGTCCGCCGGACGCTCCCCCTCGCCGGGGCCCTCGCCGAGCCGCTCGCGCGCGTCCGCTCCCTCGACGTCGAGGTCGCGCTGCCGGCGCCTGCTCGACGGGCCGCCTGCACCCGCTCCCGTACCTCCGCGCGCGCGTCACCATCGCGGCCGCGTCCCTCACGACCCTGCTGTTCTTCGTGGTATGACCGCGCACGTGACGACGACGGGCGCCGCACGGAGCGGGGGCGCTGGGCTCGAGGTCGTCCGCATGCTCGCCACCTTCGTCTGGGTGTCCGGCGCGACGGTCGTCGCCATCGCGGTCCTCGGGGCGCATGCCGGGCTGGATCACCGGCGACAAGGGGATCGTCCGCGAGGCGTCGTCGATCCAGGACGCCGAGCGGCGGCTCGGCGCCCGCGTCCTCGTCCCCGGCTACTTCCCGGACCGGCTGGTCTGGCCGCCCAGGGCGATCCACGTCGCGGGCGGGCGGCGGGGCTCGGTCCGCGTCGACTTCGCGGCGCGCACCGGCCCGGAGCTCCACCTGCTGCAGGCGACGCGGGAGGGCGAGCCCATCGCGCCCGAGCTCCTCGGGAACCGGACCGTGCTCCGCACCAGCCGGACCCAGGTCGGGAAGATCCCCGCGACGCTCTCCGACGTGCTCGTGGACGGGACCCTGCACCGCGAGCTGTCGTGGCAGCTGAACGGCTGGGCCATCATCCTGCGGACCTCGGGCGACGACGTCGAGGAGCTCTTCCGGATGGCCCGCACCTCCCACCGCCAGGGGGGCCGATGAGCCGCCTCCCTGGCCCCGCTCCGCGGGGCGAAGGAAGTCCGGGGACGAGCCCGCCCCTGGCCCCGCTCCGCGGGCGAAGGAAGTCCGGGGACGAGCGCGCCCGCGGCCGCCCGGCGCCCGCGCGCCGGCGCCAGCGCCGGCGCACCCCGCCCCGGTCCGGGCCGAGGGGACCCTCGCCAGCGGGGCGATCTCGCTCCGGCGGCGCGTCTACCTGCTCATGGCGGTCGGGCGTCTTCTTCCCGCTCCTCATCATGGGCGCGGCGGGCTTCTTCTGGTTCGAGGTGCTCGACGAGCGGCTCGTCGAACGCCCGCCTCTCCGCGGTGAGCGCGGTCGCCGCGCACCTCGACGCGGAGCTCAACGAGGACCTCGAGGTGCTCCAGCGGCTCGCCGCCGCGGTCGCGCCCGCTCGACGCCGAAGCCGGGCACGACGCCGCGCGCGCGGTGCTGCGAGGCGCACCAGCAGCTCCGCCACCGCGACGCGGCATGTCCTCCTCGACGCGGACGAAGCGGCGTGCTCGCGGAGGAGCCCGCCGGGCGCGCGCTCCGAGCGCGCCCCCGCCACGTCCTCCCGCTCGTGCGAGGAGGTGCTCGCCGCGGGCCGGCCGCGGCTCTCGGGGGTCGTCGAGGGGCGCGCGCGGCGGGGTGGTCTACGAGCTCGTCCCGATCCGGAGCTGGCAGCGGCGAGGTGGTGGGGGTCGCCGGCGGGTCCTTCCGCGCCGGAGCG
The DNA here is from genome assembly GCA_963739565.1 of uncultured delta proteobacterium. Taxonomy (GTDB): domain Bacteria; phylum Myxococcota; class Myxococcia; order Myxococcales; family Anaeromyxobacteraceae; genus Anaeromyxobacter. The sequence continues at coordinate 521,337 of CAVUBF010000008.1, forward strand.
GCGGGACTTCGAGCGGATGCTGCGGCTCCTGCCGCGCGGACCGAGCGGCGCGGCCGAGCTCGTGGACGCGAGCGGGACGGTCGTCGCCAGCACCGAGCCGCGCCCGGGTCGGGCAGCAGTGCGCGAGTGCGCCGGCGGATGCGTCGGCCGCTCGCACCGAGAAGAAGACCGTGGCCCGCCGCTGCGCGGACTGCCACGCGGAGTACGGCGTCGAGCTGCGCCCGGACCAGCACCTCACCTTCGCGGCGATCGGGAGCGCGCCCTGGGGCGTCGTCCTCCGCCAGCCCGTGAAGGAGGCGCTCCCGACCGAGGGCGCGCTCCCCTGGTACGTGGTCGCTGGCCGGCCTCGTCGCGCAGTGCGCCCTCGCCGGCGTCTTCGCCTGGGGCGCGGCCCGCAGCGTCACCGCGCCCGTCGCCGTCCTCACCGACGCACGCCGAGCGGATCGCCGGCGGCGAGCTGGCCTGGCCCATCCCGGCGCCTCGGCGCGGACGAGGTCGGCCGGCTCGGCGGCTCCCTCGAGAGGATGCGCCAGAACCTCGCCGCGCTCATCGCGCACGTCGCCGAGGCGAACGAGGAGCTCGAGCGGCGCGTCGAGGAGCGGACGCGGGAGCTCGCCGACGCGAACGTCGCAGCTGAGGGAGCGCGAGGAGGCCCGCGGCCAGCTCCTGCGCAAGGTGATCACCGCGCAGGAGGACGAGCGGAAGCGGATCGCGCGCGAGCTGCACGACGAGACCACCCAGGGCCTGGCGGTGCTCGCCATGGGGATCGAGCGCGGCGCAGGACGCCGATCCGGAGCGGGCCGTGCCGCGCCTCGACGAGGTGAAGGCGCTCGCGGTCCGCGACGCTCGAGGACGTGCACCGGCTCATCCTCGACCTGCGCCCGTCGGTCCTCGACGACCTCGGGCTCTTCTCGGCCATCCGCTGGTACGCCGAGCGGGTCCTCGCGCGCGCGGGCATCTCCGTCCGCTGCGAGTTCGGCGAGCTGCCGCGGCTGCCGCCGGAGATGGAGACGGCGCTCTTCCGGATCGTGCCAGGAGGCGATGAGCAACGTCGCCCGCCACGCGCAGGCCGCGGCGGTGCTCGTCCAGGTCGGCGTCGAGGGCGGGCAGTGATCGATCGACATCGAGGACGACGGGAAGGGCTTCGACCCGAGCGCGGTCGCCCACGGCGACGGGCGCCAGCACTGGGGGCTCATGGGCATCCGGGAGCGGGCGGAGATCCTCGGCGGCGGCGCGACATCGAGTCCGCGCCCGGGCAGGGGACGCGCGTCGAGGTCCGGGTCCCGCTGCCCGCGATCCCGGGGCGGGCGAGGGCGCCGGAGCGCGACGGCACGGCGGAGGTGAAGCCGCATGACGCAAGATCCGCGTCCTCATCGTCGACGACCACGCCATCCTGCGCGAGGGCGTGCGGGCGCTGCTCCAGCTCCAGCCCGACATCGAGGTGGTGGGCGAGGCCGCCGACGGCCGCGAGGCCATCGAGGCAGGTCGCGAAGCTCGATCCCGACGTCGTCCTGATGGACATCGCGATGCCGGGGCTGGGCGGGATCGAGGCGGCGATCGAGCTGAAGAAGCCGGGCAGGCGCGCAAGGTCCTGATCCTCTCGCAGTACGAGGACCGCGAGTACGTGCGCCGGCTCCTCAAGGCGGGCGTCTCCGGGTACGTCCTCAAGAAGTCCGCGGGCGCCGAGCTGGCGAACGCGATCCGGGCGGTCCACCGCGGCGGGCTCGTGCTCGACCCCGAGGTGGCCCGCGCCGCGATGGAGGAGGTCGAATCCCGCGCGCGCGGGCGGCGGCCGATCCGTACGAGACGCTCACCGACCGCGAGAAGCAGGTCCTGAAGCTGGTGGCGGAGGGGAAGAGCAACAAGGAGGTGGCCGAGGTGCTCGGCATCAGCGTGAAGACGGCCATGTCCCACCGCGAGCACGTCATGGAGAAGCTCGACGTGCACAACCGGACCGAGCTCGTCCGCTTCGCGCTCAAGCTGGGGGTCATCCGGGTCGACGG
>CAVUBF010000009.1:0-186943 GCA_963739565.1 uncultured delta proteobacterium
CGCGCCCGACGACGTGACCGTTAGTCGCCGAGGGGACTACGCCACGGCCCGCTCGCTGGCGACAGGCGGTTCGGCCGGCGGGGCCAGCGCGGCGCCTGACTTCGCCATCGAGGTCACCGACAACGACGCGCGGCGAGTCGTTCGGGACGACCGGCAACCTGACCGTCGGTGACGACCTCCTCGTCCGGGCGACGTACGTCAAGGACACCAACAGCCATTCGGCCGGCACGGCCGTCGGCCTGTTCGTGGCGCTCGGGGTGGCGATCTCGTTCAACCTCGGCCTTGACACCGGTCGAGCCTCGATGGGCGGCACCGGCACCGTCACCGGGACGACGACTGTGCTCGCCGACATGGACGTGGTGAGCAGCGCCACCAGCAATTCCGGCGCCCGAGGCATCTCGCCCGCCGACGACGACGTGAAGACCTCATTGCTGGCGCTCGCGTTGTACGTCCAGACGTCGGACTTCGCGACCGAGGACATCGGCCTGCCGGAGGCCCAGCTGCCGAACGGCGCGTTCGCCGTGGCAGCCGCGGTCGCCGCGAACGTCGACCTGGCCGAGGCTCGCTCCGCGATCGCGGCCTCGGGCGCGGTGACGAGCAGGGCGGCGGGCTGGTCCGGGCCGCGAGCGACGTGGACGCGTCAGCCGACGCGGATGCCCGCAACGCCGATGGGTCGTCGGGCGGGCTGGGCATCGCCGCGGCGGTCGCCATCAACGTCGCCGGCCCGACGACCGAGGCCCTCATCGCCGGCGCGGCGACGAGCCCGGCGATCGCCATCGACGCGCGGATGGCCGGCGACCTCGTCCACACCTATGGGTCCATGGCCACGCGGGCGCCGGGCTCACCGAGACCGATCTCGCAGGTGCCTTCGCGATCAACGTCGACTTCGGGACGACCGAGGCGCGCACGGACGGCGGCGCGTCGCTCACCCTCGTCGCGAGCGGCGACCTGACGGTCTCAGCGACCTACGCGACCATCAATACCGCCGGGGCGCTCTCCACTGTCCCGGCCGACCCGATGATCGGCATCGGCGGCTCGATCGCCGCCAACACCGTGCTCCCGACGACACGCGCGGCGCTCGGCTCGGGTGTCGTCGCGGGCGCGGGTGCGATCGACATCGAGTCGGCCGGGACGCACGGGGTGACGACGACCGCCGAGGCCGGGTCGGACGCCGAGGTCGGGTTCGGGGCGGCCGCGGCCGTGTCCTTCTCGAGGCCCACGACCACCGCCGAGATGCTGGCCGGCGCGACGGCCCTCTCGGTCGGGACGACCGTCGACGTCGTGGCCACGCACACGAACCTCATCACGACCACCGCCACCTCGGAGACGACGGGCGCCGACGCCGCTGCGGGAGCCGCGATCGCGGTCACCGTCGCCCTCGACACGACGACCGCCCGCATCGCGCGAGACCTGACCGCGGGCGGGAACGTCCACGTCACCGCCCTGTCGGACGTGACCTCGAATGCCGATGCCACGGCGAACCAGGACGGCGGGTTCGGGAGCCTGCTCCTCGACCAGCACATCGGAAGCATGATCGACATCCCGTTCATCGACGACAGCGACATCCCGACGGTCCCGAGCTGGGTCGACATCCTGGACGACGGCCAGGACGAGGCCGACCTCGCGCTGCCGACGCTCGGCCTCGCCGCCGCGATCGCCGTCAACGTCGCGATGCCGACCTCGCTCGCGACGATCGCCGACAACACGGCCCTGACATCTCTTGGCGGCGCGGTCCTGGTCACGACGAATATCGACTCCGATGCGATCGCGACCGCCGACGGCTCCTCGGTCGGCAACACCGCAAACGCCGGGCTGGCCTTCGCGGGCAACTTCGCCGGCGCCACGAACACCGCCTCGATCGGCAACGCCGACGTCACCGCGACGTCCATCACCGTCGCCGCCCACGACACGGACTCCCACAGGGCTCGGTGGTGCTCTCCATCGTCATCGGCGAGGACGGGGAGGTGCGGGAGGCCCGGATCGTGGAGCCGGGACCGCACCCCGGCTTCGGCCCGGCGGCGCTCCACGCGGTGGCGCAGTTCCGGTTCCGTCCCGCGGAGATTGACGGAAAGCCGGCCGCCGTCGAGATCTCTTACCGGTACGACTTCGTCCTGAAGCGGACGGAGCCCCCGCAGCCCCGGGAGGCGCCGATTGCCCTCGAGGGGCGCGTGGTCGAGCGCGGCACCCGCTCTCCGGTCGCGGGCGCGACCGTCGAGGCCGAGGGGATCTCGGTGGAGACGGGCCCGGACGGCAAGTTCGTCCTCCGCGGCGTCGCGCCCGGGCAGGTCACCGTGCGAGTCGCGTCCCCCGAGCACCTCGTGCTCTCCGTCACCGAGCAGGTCGAGAAGGGCAAGGTGCGGGTCGTCGAGTACCGGCTGTCCCGCCGGCACTACGACCCGTACGAGGCGGTGGTCCGGGGCGAGCGGTCGCGCAGCGAGGTCACGGTCCGCACCCTGACGACGGAGGAGGTGCGGTCCATCCCCGGCACGCAGGGCGACGCCCTCAAGGTGATCCAGACGCTCCCCGGCGTGGCGCGCAGCCCGTTCGGGATCGGGCTGCTCGTGGTCCGCGGCTCCGAGCCGAACGAGACGATCGTCTACGTGGACGGCGTCCCCATCCCGCAGCTCTTCCACTTCGGCGGGCTCACCGCGACGGTGAACGCCGACGTGGTGGAGGCGATCGACTTCTACCCCGGGAACTACGCGGCCCGGTTCGGCCGGGGCCTCGGGGGCGCGGTGGAGCTCCGCACGCGCGAGCCGAAGCGCGAGTGGCACGGCGCCGCGCAGATGGACCTCTACGACGGGCGGATTGAGGTCGAGGGGCCGGTCGGGAAGGGGTCGGTCTACGCCGCGGTCCGGCGGAGCTGGATCGACGCGGTCCTCGCGGTGGCGCTCCCGAAGATCAACCCGACCGCCGCGAACGACCTGCGGGTCGCGCCGCGCTACTACGACTGGCAGACGAAGCTCACCTACCCGGTCCTCGGCGGCCAGGGGAGCGTCTTCGCCTACGGCTCCGACGACAAGCTCGAGTTCGTGCGGCCCGCCGACCGTCCCGGGCGCCCGAGCTTCTACCTGTCGACCGTCTACTGGCGGGCCGGGGTGAGCCACCGGCTGCCGGTCGGCCCGGCGACGAACGAGCTCGCCTTGGCCGTGGGCGGGGACAGCTTCGACGTCCTCGCGGGGGGCACCTTCGGGCTCCTCACCGACATCCTGAACTTCACGCTGCGCGACCGGCTCTCCTACGTCCTCTCCCCCACCGTCCGGCTCGAGGGCGGCGTCGACACGCTCGTGAACCGGGTGAAATACTCGGTCTACGCGCCGCCGGTGCAGGCGCCCGGGACGGTGGGCGACCAGTTCGCGCCGAACCCGACCACCGTCGGCGAGTCCGCCGAGGGCTGGTGGTACTCCCCCGCCGGCTGGGTCGAGGCCGACTGGCGCGCGCTGCCGCGGCTCCGGCTCGTGGCGGGGCTCCGGGCCGACGCCGAGACGCGGTTCGGGGTGACCAGGGCCTGGGTCGACCCGCGCACCTCCGCCTTCGTGGACGTCGGGCCCGGGACGACCGTCGTCGCCGCGGCGGGGCTCTACGGGTCGGCGCCCCAGCCGCCGGAGACGAGCAAGACCTTCGGGAACCCCGCCCTCGACGCGAACCGCGGGCTCCACCTGTCGCTCGGGGTCCGGCAGGACCTGCCCTGGTCGTCGAAGCTCGAGCTGACCGGCTTCTACAAGGAGCTCTGGTCGCTCGTGGTGCCCACCGCGACGGTCGGCCCCGACGGGCAGCTCCTCCGGTACTCGAACGCCGGCCGCGGCGAGGTCGCCGGGCTCGAGCTCCTCGCCAAGCGCGAGCTCGCCCGCGGGCTCTTCGGGTGGATCTCCTGGACCTGGTCGCGCTCCATCCGCCGGGACGACCCGACGAACCCCTACTTCCCGCACTGGCGGCTCTTCCAGTTCGACCAGACCCACATCCTCGCGGTGATCCTCTCGTACCGCCTCCCGCGCGAGTGGATCGTGGGCACCCGGATCCGCGCGGTCAGCGGGAACCCCAACACGCCGGCGGTGGGGGCGGTGCTCGACGCGGACAGCGGGCGGTACCAATGCATCCCGGGCGCGCCCTACTCGCAGCGGCTGCCCGGCTTCTTCCAGGCGGACGCGCGCGTGGACAAGCGCTGGGTGTTCGAGAAGTGGATGTTCTCCACCTACCTCGACGTCCAGAACGTCACGAACCACGAGAACGCCGAGGCCCGCTTCCGGAACTTCGACTGCTCGCAGACGGTCATCGTCCCGTCCCTGCCGATCTTCCCCTCGCTGGGCCTCCGGGCCGAGTGGTGACCCCGTGATGCGCCTCGTCCTCGCCGTCGCGCTCCTCGTCCTCGCCGGCTGCAACTCCGGGTTCGACCCGCAGTACCGCGTCACCGACGTGCGCATCCTCGCGGTCCGGTCGAGGGTGCCCGCCGCCGTGACCTTCCCCTCCGCGGACGTCACCCCGGGCCTCGACGGGAGCCTCGTCCTCGAGGCCCTCCTGGCGAACCCGGCGCGCCGGCCCGACCTGCGGGTCGAGTGGTTCGCCTGCCTGCCGCAGGCGAGCGAGGGCCGGGTGCCGTGCGAGGACCAGACGGTGCTCCAGGACCCCGCGCGGCTGGCAGGGAGCCCGGGGGTCATCCCCCTCGGCGTGAACACGTTCCCCTCGCCGCCGGCGGGACCGGACCCGACGGTGGTCGCGAGCGTGAGCATCTCGCTCGCGGACCCCGCGACCGTCACGTCGCTCGAGCACGCCCTCGACTTCGTCATCGGCCTCGCGGAGAAGAACCCCTCCTACCGGTGCGCCCTCTACGCCGAGGTCATCGTCGTCACGGTGGTCGAGGCCGGCGGCAAGGTCGCGACGGCGGTGAAGCGGGTCCGGGTGAAGCCGGCCGACGCCCAGATCCCGACGGGCCTGCAGGACCTCTACGCGCTCAACCTGAACCCGATCCCGGACGACGTCCGGCGCGCCCCCGCCGACGAGACCGCTCTGCGCGGGCGGCGTATCGCTCGCCGATCCCTCCTTCCCGGCTGGAAAGACCGTCATCTGCGGCCACTCCACCTCCGGGTCGGTCCAGGACGTGAACGTGTGCGATCCCGATGCCGAAGACGACCTACACGAGCGTCCCGGAGGACCTGCGCTGGCAGTGGTACGTCACCGGCGGCGAGTTCCCGGACGAGGGGGGCGTCGGGAACGCCCAGGGCGACCACCTCGACTTCGTCCGCCCGGCGGGCCCGTTCACGCTGTGGGGGCTGGTCCGGGACGGCCGCGGCGGCGTCGGGTGGGTGAGCTACGACGTCGCGGCGGCGCCCTAGCGCCTACCGCTGCGAGACCGCGCTGCCGGCCCCGGCGCCGATGAGCGTCTTCAGGTCGTCGTCGGTGAAGAAGATGCCCGCGCCGAAGAAGGCGTCGTTCCCGACCGTGAACTTCGGGCCACCCGGGTAGCGCCCCGCCCGCCAGGTGTTCAGGAAGTCGTCGGCGCCCGCCGTCACGAAGAAGTGCTGGAAGGCGTAGTAGTTCACGTAGATCTTCGCGCGCGGGAACACGTCCTGGTACGGGCGCGAGAACTGGTAGACCGAGACCGAGAGCTGGAGCGAGTCCCTGAAGAGGTGCAGGTCGCTCCCGACGCCGCCCGTGCTCTCGATGACGCCCACCCGGAAGGTGACCGGCCCGTAGCGCTTCGCGACCTGCAGGGAGAACGTGAGCTTCTGCTCGTGCAGCGTCTTCGTGGAGACCGTGGTCGAGTCGGCGCCGGTGACCGGGTCGCGGGTGGTGATCGTCTCGTTCGTGACGGTGTCGACGCCGCGCGGGTCGGAGACGATCTCGAGCAGGTAGTACTTGTCGGGCCGCGGCAGCAGCCGGACCCCGAAGTAGGTCTTCGCGCCGCTCTGGTTGAGGAGCCACTCCGAGCGGAGCTGGACCTGGATCTGGAGCTTGAAGATCCGGTCGTACTGATCGGCGATGTCCTCGGCGGCGTTCCCGAGCTTCCGCCCGAGCCGCTCGTCGACGAGGAGCCGCCCGGCGACGCTCTTGCCCTCGTTCACCTTCGCGAGGAGCGAGTCGAGCCGCTCGAGGCTCGAGCTCAGCTTGTCGACGGCCTGCTTCACGCCGCGTGCCTGCGCCTGCGCCTCCGCGCGCTCCGCCGGCGTCGCCGCCGCCACCGCGCCGCTCACCGCGCCGGGCACGTCGGACGGCGCCGCGCCCGCCACCCCGCCGCTCGTCGTGGCGCCGGCCGCGGGCCCTGCGCCTGCTGCGCCGCCGGTGCGGCCGCTCGAGCCCGGGTCGATGATCTCCTGGAGGCTCGCGGACACCACCTTGAGCCGCTCCGAGAGCTCCTCGACGTTCGTGAGGATCCGGCCGATCTTGTCCTTGTCGCGCGACGAGATCTCGCGGAGGTCCGCGGTGAAGTCCTTCGCGTTCGCGACGAGGTCCACGAAGTCGCTCTGGCTCCGGGCGATGGCGTCGTCGATCCGCCCCGTCGCCGAGGCGAGGTTCTCGACGATCTCGCGCAGCCCCTTGTTCCCCGCCACCGTCTTGGCGAGGTCGCCCGTCACGAGCTGGACGTCCGCGGCGATCTTGGCGATCGAGTCGAGGAGCTGCTGGACGCTCGTCGCCTCCCGGACGCAGGTGATGTTCCGCTGGTCCTCGGGGAGCGACGAGAGGAGCGGACCGGCGCTCCCCGGGGTCACCTCGAGCAGCGCGTCCGGGAGGAGCGCGGAGGGGAAGGTCTTCGTGAGGCAGGCGTCGGCGTGCAGCTCGATCCCGTTCTTCACGCGGATGTCGAGGCGCGCCTTCGAGTTGACGAGCTGGATGTCCACCACCTCGCCGACCTGGATGCCGGCGATCTGCGCGCGGGTCTTCCAGCTGATGCCGGTCGCGTCGGAGAAGTAGGCGTGGACGAGGTAGCTCTCCTTCTCGGAGTACCCGCCCTTCCGGAAGAAGGTGAGCGCGAGCAGGAAGGCGACGCCGGTCACGGCGGCGAAGCCGCCCACGGCGACGGCCCTGTTCCAGGCGGGCTTCACGGCTGTCGGATCTCGCGCGTCACGGGTCCCGTCACTGCTTCTCGAACCAGAGCGAGAGGAAGTGCTGCACGTAGGGATCGGTGCTCCGCCGGACCTCGTCCGGCGTCCCCTCCGCGGCCAGGTGGCCATCGTAGAGCACCGCCATGCGATCGGCCACCCTGAAGGAGCTCGCGATGTCGTGGGAGATGACCATCGAGGTGATGCCGAGCTTGTTCTTCGCGTTCAGGATCATCTCGTCCACGGAGTCGGTGGTGATCGGGTCGAGCCCCGTGGTGGGCTCGTCGTAGAGCACGACCTGCGGGTCGGACACCAGCGCCCGGGCGAGGGCCACGCGCTTCCGCATGCCGCCGGAGAGCTCGGCCGGCCAGCGGCTCAGGACGTCCTCCCCGAGGTCCACCACCTTGAGCTTCTCGACGACCCGGGCGCGGATCTCGTCGGCCGGCTTCCGCTCGCCCCAGGTCTTCTCCGTGAGCGGGAAGGCGACGTTGTCGAAGACCGTCATCGAGTCGAAGAGCGCGGCGCCCTGGAACACCATCCCGAACACCTGCCGGGCCTCGGTGAGCGCCTTCCCGTCGAGCCTCGAGATCTCGACGCCGTTGACGACGCACCGAGCCCCGGTCCGGCTTGAACAGCCCGATGACGTGCTTCAGGAGCACGGTCTTTCCGGAGCCCGAGCCGCCGAGCACGACGTAGGTCGTCCCCTTCGGGATGCTGAGGGTGATCCCCTTCAGCACCTGGTTCTCCCCGAAGGACTTCCAGAGGTCTCTCACCTCGATCACGTCAGGCCCCCACCGCGATGAAGGTGATGACGTAGTCCGCGGCGAGCACGGCGATGGAGCTCATCACCACGCCGCGGGTGGTCCCCTCGCCCACGCCCTTCGCGCCGCCGAAGGCGGCGTAGCCGCGCCAGGTCGTGATGACGGAGACGATGGCGCCGAAGACCACCGCCTTGTAGAGGCCGTGGAGGATGTCCGACGGCTGCCATGAACTCCCGGGTGTGCTCGAGGAACGGACCGATGGGGATCCGCGCGACGTAGACCCCCATCACGTACCCGCCGGCGTAGCCGACGACGTTGAAGACCATGGTGAGCAGCGGGAACATCACGATCGATGCGATGATCCGCGGCACGACCAGGTACTGGATCGGGTTCACCGCCATGGACTCCATGGCGTCGATCTGCTCGGTCACCCGCATCGTGCCGAGCTCGGTGGCGATGGCGCTGCCCGCCCGGCCGGTGACCATGAGCGCCGTGAAGACCGGCGACAGCTCGCGGGCGAGGGAGAAGGCGACCGAGCCGCCGACGTAGCCCTCGGCGGCGAACTGCTTGAGGGCGTAGTTCATCTGCAAGGCGAAGACCATCCCCGCCGAGAGGCCGGTCGCGGCCACGATGAACACCGACCCGACGCCGATGAACGCCATCTGCGCGATGATCAGCTCCGGCCGGAACGGCGGACGGACGGCCCAGGCCACCGCCTCGGCCGCGAACAGGATCATGCGCCCGAAGTCCTCGAGCGCGGCCGTCACCCTTCGCATGCGGCGGCATTCTCGCACGGCGGGCGCCGGCACGCCCGTTTCGCGCCGCGCCGGAAATCGCCGCGCACCACGTCGGACCTGCCGCTATACTGCGCCGCCCTATGGTCAAGGTCGGCGGCGAGGTGGACGCGTTTTGCACGAAGTGCGAGCTCACGCTCGCCCACACGATCCACGCGGTCGTCGGCGGCCGCCCGGTGAAGGTGGAGTGCAACACCTGCCACGGCGTCCACCGGTACCGGGACCTGAACGGCCGCGCCACGGCGCCGCGCGCCGCCGCGAAGGGCGAGCGGCCGGCCCGGGCCAAGGCGGAGGTGGTCGGGTTCGAGACGATCCTCGCCGGCAAGGACGTCTCCGCGGCGCGCGCCTACTCCCCGAAGCAGACCTTCGCCGTGGACCAGGTGGTGGACCACCCGATGTTCGGCCGCGGGTTCGTCTCGGCGGTGCGCGACGGCGGCAAGGTCGAGATCACGTTCCGGTCCGACGTGAAGCTGCTCGTCCACGCTCGCGGTTGATCGCTTCCCTTGGCCCCCGGCGGCCCTTCCGGTACGGTGCTCGCCGGAGGAATCGCCCGATGCGCCGCACCGCCGTCGTCGCCCTCGCCGTCGCGCTCGCGGCGTGCTCGAAGAAGTCCGCGCCCGGCGCCCCCGCCGGCGCCCCCGACGGCGCGGCCGCGCCCGCCGTCGCGGCGCCCGCCCAGGCCTTCGTCAGCGCCGCGACCGCGCTCCGCCGGGAGCCGGCGGACGCGACCCGGGTCCGCGGCCCGGGCGGCAAGGAGGTCGCGAACGCCCTCGCCGTGCTCCAGCGCGGCGAGAAGGTCACCGTGGTGGAGGCGCGCGAGGAGTGGGCGAAGGTCCGCTCCTCCGACGACCGCGACGGCTGGCTCCGCCGCGCCTCGCTCGTCGAGGGCGACGGCGTCGCCGAGGCGACGGTCCTCGCCCCCGCCGACGTCTTCGACCGCCCGGACCTCCTCGCCGCGAACGCGAGGCGGCGCATCGAGGCCGGCACCCTCCTCCTCGTCGTGAAGTCGAGGCCGCCGTTCAGCGAGGTGAACGTCTCCTCGGGGCCGAACGCCTGGGTGCTCTCGGAGCGGCTCTCGACCGCGGAGCGCGAGGTCTCGGTCGCGAAGCTCGCCGAGAAGGCGCGCTGGCTCGTCCGGAACGGCAAGCCCGACGAGGCGAAGCAGATGCTGGCCCTCGCCCGGGAGCACTTCGCGGGCAGCCCCCTCGTGGACGCCCTCGCGACCGAGCTGGGCGAGCCGCCGGTCCCCGCCGCCGGCGCCGTCGTTCCGGCGAGCGCCCCTGCGCCGGCTCCGCCACCGCCGGCGCGCTGAGACCCTCCTCTACCCGCGCCGGAGCGCCTCCACCGTCGCGACGAGGTCGGCCGGCCACGGCGCCTCCACCACGAGCGGGCCGCCGGCCGGGTGGGTCACCTCGAGCCGCGCCGCGTGGAGCGGCGTGCGCGCGAGGAGCGGCGCGCCGCCGGGGCCGGCGAGCGGCCCCTCGTCGCCGTAGTCCGGGTCCACGACGAGCGGCAGGCCGGCGTCCGCGAGGTGGACCCGGATTCTGGTGGGTGCGGCCCGTCTCGGGCAGCGCCTCGACGAGCGCCAGCGGTCCGCCCGACCAGGGCCGCGCCGGGAAGGCCTCGAGGAGCCGGATCACGGTCGCCGCGGCCTTGGCGCGGGGATCGCCCGGGCGCGCCGGGCGCATCTTCCCGCGGCGCGCCGGCGCGATGGCGACGTCGATGCGGAGCTCGGGGGGCGGTGCCCCGCGCACGAGCGCGACGTACCGCTTCCTCGGCTCTCCCCGGTCGAAGGCGAGGTTCAGGGTCCGGTGCGCCTCCGCCGTCCGCGCGAAGAGGAGGACGCCGCTCGTGCCGCGGTCGAGCCGGTGGACCACCCAGAGCCGGCCGTGCCCGGCCTCGAGCTCCTCTCGCAGGCTCGTCTCGTCGGTGCCACGGCCCGGGATGACCAGCCGCCCCGCCGGCTTGTCCACGGCGAGGACGTGGGCGTCCTCGTGGAGCACCACGACCGCCGACGCGGTCACGCCATCTTCCTCGCGGGCACCACCGTCACCGGGCCGAACCGCTCGAGGGACCGGGCGATGCTGCGCGCCGGCCCCACCGCGACGACACCCGGTCGGCGAGCGGGAAGTACCGCCGGCCCACGTCCCGGCACGCGTCCGCGCTGACCGCCCGGACCCGCTCGCGGAAGGCGCTCACCTCGGTGTCGGGCAGATCGAAGAGCGCGAGGTCGGCGAGCTTCTCGGCGAGCTGGTCGTGGGTCTCGAGGGAGAGCGGGAAGAGCCCGCAGAGGTAGCTCTGCATGCGCTCGAGCTCCTCGGGGGTCGGCCCACCCTCGCAGAAGCGGGCGGTCTCCTCGAGGGCGACCTCGACGATCTCGGCGGTGGTCTCGACCTTGGTGAAGGTCGAGATGAAGAAGATGCCGCCCGAGCCGCTCGTCGCGAACCGGCTGCGGACGCCGTAGGAGAGGCCGCGGTTCACGCGGATCGCCTCCATGAGGCGGGAGGTGAAGCCGCCGCCGAGCAGCGCGCTCGCGACGATCCCGGCATGGTAGTCGGGGCTGCGGCGCGCGAACCCTCCCGACGCGATCCGGACCTGCGTCTGGGTGACGTCCGGCTTGTCGACGACGAGCACGAGGCGGGCGGGGCGGCGCCGGGGGGGCGACGGCGACGGATGCGCCGTCCTCGCCGCGCCAGCGCCCGAAGCGCCGGCGCGCGAGCTCGAGCACCTCCTGCGCCGGCGCCGTCCCGACCACGACGAGCGTCGCGGAGGGCGGCCCGTAGTGCCGGCGGTGGAAGGCGACGACCTCGCCGCGCGTCGCGGCGCGCAGCTCGCGGACGCGCCCCTCCGGCGGGTGGCCGTAAGGGTGGCGCCCGAACGCCGCCTGGAGCATCGCGCGGTCCGCGATGACCCCGGGCTCGTCCAGATCGTGGGCGAGCGAGGCGATCTCGCGCCGTCGCAGCCGCTCCACCTCCCGGACCGGGAAGGTCGGGCGCGGTGGCGACGTCGGCGAGGATCTCCACGCAGCGCGGCAGGACCTCGGCCGGCGCGGAGAGGCCGAAGTAGGTCGCATCCTCGTCGACGCCCGCGCCGAGCTCCGCGCCGAGGGACTCGACCGTGAGGTCGATCTCCGGTCCGGTCCGGCGCCGGGTCCCCCGCCGGGCGGCGAGGGCGACGAGGTGCGCGAGGCCGCCACGGCCGGCGGGATCGAGGGCGGAGCCGCCGCGGAGCACGAGGCGGGCGGCGGCGAGGGGGACGCCGGGGCGCTCGGCGACGACCACCTGCAGGCCGTTCTCGAGCCGCTCGCGTCGGATGGGAGGGAGCGGGATCGGGGCCGTTCACCGGACCGCCTCCGGCTCGAGGGTGACGACGCAGCGCCTGCCAGGGTCGAGGTACTCGGCCGCCACCCGCCGGACGTCGGCGGCGGTGACGCGATCGTAGTGCTCGAGCGCCCTCCCCGCCTCGCGCCAGTCGCCGAGGAGCGCCTCGGCCTGGCCGAGGGCGTGGGCGACGCCGTGGTGGGTCGCGAGCTCGTGGAGGACCGAGCTGCGCAGCAGGGCCTTCGCCCGGCGCACCTCGGCGGCGGTCACGCCGCGGGTCGCGACCTTCTCGATCTCCGCCCAGATGAGGCGCCTCGGCGCGCTCCCGGCGCACACCCGGCGCGAGCTCCGCGAAGGCGAGGAACACCCCGGGGTCGATGCGCCAGCCCCAGCTGATCGAGACCGAGACGGCGAGCTCCGTCTCCTGGACGAGCTTGCGGCGCAAGCGCGACGACTCGCCGACCGACAGGCACACCTGAAGGACGTCGAGGGCGCTCGAGTCGGAGCTGCGTGGCGGCCGGGCCGCGCCAGCCCGCCAGGATCGCCGGCGCCTGGGCCGGGTAGCGGACCACCGCGCGCCGCTCGCCGCGCTGCGGCGGCTCCCCCGGCGCGACCGGCGCCGGTCGGGGCCCGGCGGGGACGTCCCCGTAGTGGCGACTCGATGAGCGGCGAGGGTCCGGTCCGGGTCGAGGTCCCCGACGACGTACAGCGCCGCGTTGCTCGGCGCGTAGTAGGTCCGGAAGAACGCCTCGCAGTCCGCCCGCGAGATCCGCTGCGATGTCGTCCATCCACCCGATGACCGGCCAGCGGTACGGGTGGGCCAGGAAGACGAGCGCCTCGAGCTGCTCCTCCATCAGGCCGAAGATCGAGTTCTCGGTCCGGAGCCGGCGCTCCTCCTTCACGACCTCGCGCTCCTGCTCGAGCGCCTCGTCGGTGATCCGGAGCGACCGCATCCGGTCGGACTCGAGGTCCACCACCGTGCCGAGGGCGTCCGAGGCGAAGTCCTCGTAGTACGCGGTGACGTCGTTCGAGGTGTAGGCGTTCGAGTGGCCGCCCTTCGACTCGAGCACCCGGTCGAACTCCTTCGGGCCGTACCGGGCGGCGCCGTTGAACATCATGTGCTCGAAGAGGTGGCTGATCCCCGTCGCGCCCGAGCTTCTCGTTCCGGGAGCCGACCTGGAAGAACGTGTAGTAGCTGAGCGTCGGGGTGGACGACTCGGGGAGGAGCCGGACGCGGAGGCCGTTCGGGAGCGTGTGCGCCCGGACGCGGTCGAGGTCGAGCACGGGGGTCGGCGGGCGGGCGGGCATGCGCTCCGCGAACATAGCGTCGCGCTGGGCGGGCGTCACGGAGGAACCGGGACGGCCTCCGGGCGCCCGCCGGAAGGCCCCTTGCTGCCGCGCCCCCCCTGGCGTTTTACTGAACGGATCACCAACACAGGGTCGGTGGACCGTGAGGGCGCCACGCAATACACGCTTTGCGCTCAGTACTTCCCCCCACGATGACACGGAGAGACACGTCCGATGCCCAACAAGACCAAGCCGCAGCGCGATCCGCGCCGCGAGGAGCTCCGCCGCCTCGGCGAGCGCGTTCGCGAGCAGCGGCGCAGCCGGGGCCTCACCCAGGAAGCCCTCGCGGAGGCGCTCGACCTGTCGGTCGCCTACGTCAGCCTCATCGAGCGCGGTGGCCGGAATCCGCCCTACACGACCGTCGTCGCCATCGCGCGGGCGCTCGGGGTCGCGCCGTCCCGCATCGTCGCAGACGATTAGCAGCTCCCACACGCACGTCCCTGGGGGGGGACGTCCGATCCGCGCCCGGCCGAGAGGCCGGGCGCTTTCGTTTGGGGGCTACAGGGAGGCGACCGGGCGGCCGCACGCCGTGCACCGCCCCTTCCGCTGCCGGAGGGGCAGGCCGCACCCGGGGCAGCGCGTGACCTGGCGCACGCGCTTCTGCACCGCGGCCCGCCCGTCGCCCGGCGAAGCCAGGCCCTTCTCGAGGCGCCTGACGCGCTCCTCGAGCGCCGCGATGCGCGCGGAGAGCACGGACAGGCTCGGGGTCCTCGGCGTCGGCACCGATCGGAGGGTGACACGCGCGGGCCCGGATGCAACTTTCCGCTCCCGCGCGCGCCCCGCAGTCTCGTTGAGCCGCCGCGCGGGCGCGTGTTATCTCGGCCGCTCGATGGACACCGAGCACCGCGACGGCGGCGGCCCCCCCACCGCCGCATACGACGCGCCCGCCGTGCGAGCGCTCCTCACCGCCCCCCACGCGCACCATCGCGAGGTACCGCGGACGCGCGAGATCTTCGTCAACCGCAACCTGCGGATGGACGAGGTCGAGGCCGTCGGCTTCGACATGGACTACACGCTGGCGATCTACCACCTGCGTCCGGCTCGAGACGCTCGCCTTCCGGATGACCCTCGAGCGGATGATCGCGGACCGCGGCTACCCCGAGGCCCTGCGCGGGCTCCGCTACGACCCCGAGTTCGTCATCCGCGGGCTCGTGGTCGACAAGCTCGCACGGCAACATCTTCAAGATGGACCGGCACAACCACGTGGGGCGCGCTACCACGGCCGCCGGCCGCTCCCCGAGGACGATGGTCCAGCGGCTGTACCGGGACGAGAAGATCCACCTCTCGCTCGCCGCGCTTCGCCTGGATCGACACGCTCTTCGCGCTGCCCGAGGCGTGCCTCTTCGCCGAGGTCATCGAGCTGCTCGAGGCGCGCGGCGACGAGCAGGTGGACTACGCGCAGGCTCTACGACGACATCCGCGAGTCGCATCGACACGGTCCACCGCGACGGCTCGCTCAAGGCCGAGGTGAAGAAGGACCTCGGCGCACTACGTCGTCCAGGACCCCGAGCTCGGCCCGGCGCTCCACAAGCTCCGCTCCGGCGGCAAGAAGCTGTTCCTCCTCACCAACTCGCTCTTCGACTACACCGACGCGGTGATGCGCTTCCTGCTCGACGGCGTGCTCCCCGAGTACCCGTCCTGGCGGAACTACTTCGACGTGATCATCACCGGCGCCGCGAAGCCGGCGTTCTTCTCCGAGCAGCGGCCGCTCTGGCTCCTCGGACCCGACGGCGCGCACGCCGGCGAGGCCACCTCGCTCGAGCGCGGGCACGTCTACCAGGGCGGCAACCTCGCGACGTTCGAGCGGCTCATGGGGATCGGCGGCGACCGGGTCCTCTACGTCGGCGACCACATCTACGGCGACATCCTCCGGTCGAAGAAGAGCTCGCTGTGGCGCACCTGCATGGTGGTCCAGGAGCTGGAGCGCGAGCTCGCGTGGCTCGAGCGGAACCAGGAGGTCGCTCGCCGAGCTGGCCCGGCTCGAGGAGCTGCGGGTCCGGCTGGACGACGAGGTGGCCATCCACCGCTCCGCGCTCAACGTCGCTCGACCGCCGGCTCGAGCGCGGACGCCGCTGACGCCCGAGGAGCGCGCCCGCTCGAGGAGCGAGCGGCGGCGCGAGAAGCAGGAGCTGGAGACGCCTGCGGCGGGCGCTCGCGGGACGCGGACGGCCCGGGTCGCAGGCGCTCGAGCGCGGCATCGAGGAGGGGCTCAACCGGTACTGGGGGCTCACGTTCAAGGAGGGGAACGAGAACTCCCGCTTCGGCGAGCAGATCGAGGACTACGCCTGCCTCTACACGAGCCGGGTCTCGAACTTCGTCTTCTACTCGCCGATGCAGTACTTCCGCTCGCCGCGCGCGGCGATGCCGCACGAGCGGGAGGCGCCGGTGCGGATCTCGCCGTGGGGCGACGCCCACGCCGCGCCGGTCGCAGGCGACCGCCCGTCCAAGGCGTCCAAGGCGTCGCGGTAGCACCGGCGGCTCGCGCCTTCGGGCGCGAGCCGTCGCGGGAAGCGCTTCGCCCGCGCGGGGCCTTCGTCCCATCCCGGCGCGTGCACCGCCCGTCGTCTCGGCGCTTGACGCTGCCCGCCCCCGCACGTACACCGGACGGCGGCAGAGCTTCCTAGGCTGGTGCCGGGCCCGGTCTTCAAAACCGGTGTGTGGTGCTGAAAGGCGCTGCAGGCGGGTTCGATTCCCGTGCTCTGCCGTTCTCCGGCGGGCGCCGCCGCGCCCGTCGGCCGTTCGACCTGGCGGCCCCGTAGTCGAAGGATGGCTCCCTTACCCCGCGCGTGTACCGGTCCAAGACGTTACCCATGTGCCCGCTTGTACAGCGGCGAGGTCGTCGTGGAACCGGCACGCGAGCCGGCAATTCTCGATTGTCGATCGCCGTCCCCGCGCCACCGAGACGATGTGGTCGATCTCGACCTGGCGGGTGGAGCCGCAGGCCCCCGGACCCGATCGGGAGCTGGCGGCGTCCGCAGTCCCGCTACCAGACCTCGTGGGCGACGTGCGCCGGAACGTGCGCGCGCCGACGCCGCGAACGGCGACTTCGCGTTCGCCGCGTCGCGCTCCGCGAACGGGCCGGTGAGGTAACCCCGGACGAGGTTCACGAACGCGACGATTGCCTCCAGCGGCTCGCGGAGCTCACGGTCCGCCCTCGAGATGGCGCCGCGCGGCTCGAGAGACCGCGGCTGCGGGCGCTCGGCCGTCGATCGCCGCCCACGCCGCTACGGGTACTCGTAGGTGACGCTGAGCCGCGGCGTCGTCGCCCCCGCATCGAACGCGCTGAAATCCGTGAGCCCGTCGGCGTCCGTGTCGGTCACGTACTTGAGCCGGAACTGGCTGCGGTTGCCCCGGGTCCCCCGCGCCACCCGATTCCGCCTCGACCTTGGTGGTGACGTCGACGGCGGGGAGGTCGCCCGCGGCCGCCGGGGCGGCGCTGAGGAGGGTGTACTCGTCCGACCAGTTACCCCAGAGACAGGTGGGGCGACAGATTGGAAAGCCGATGCAGCTCCACTTGCAGCCGAAGACGGTGAGGACCGCCGTGTCGAAGTCGGCGACCGTGAGCCCTGGCCCGTAGTCCACGCTCTGGGCCAGGAGGCTGCCGAGACCGCCGAACGGGTTTCCGCTCCACCCGATCTCGGCCACCGCGACGACCAGCGTCGCGGAGGTCACCGCCGTCGCATTCGCCGGGACCGCGGCGGCGGGGGACGGACCGGAGAGATCGAAGGTGATGAAGGCGCGCGCGAAGTGGTTGGCCGACGTGTCCCCGACGCCCATCGGGTTCGTGAACCTGACCGACCCGTCGTTGTCGTACATCCAGCCCCAGAGACCGCCGACGACGTTGAGGGTCACGGTTCCCTGGCGTACGACCGTGAAGGAGCGGTTCACCTGCGAGGTGAGGTTGATGCCGCCCAGGCACTTCAGCCCCGTCCCCATCCGCCAGGACACGGTGGCGCCGTACGAGAACGCGGCGGGCGGCGCGTACGTCATCGTGAGGCCGTCCGCGCTCCACGTGAACGTGCCGCCGCCATACCCGGCGGGGCTGGTGATGCCGAAGTTCTGCTCGGCGGTCGTCTTGTCCACCGCCTCGTTGAAGGTCATCTGGATCGACGTCGAGCGCCCGACTCCGTTCACGCCGTTGTCCGGGACGCTCGAGACGATGCTGGGCGCGAGGGTGTGGGGGACGGCGGCGGTCGTGAAGGAGAACGAGACCGGCGCGGTCAGCGGCGCGCCGCCGGTGTCGTGCGCCGTCGCCGCGAGCGTCACGGTGTAGAGCTGGCTGTTCGCGAGGACCGACGTCGGCCGGCAGGTCGCGGTCGTCGCGGTGGACTCGCTCCAGTTGCAGGTGATCGATGGCGAGACGGAGAAGGCCGCCTGCACGCTCGCGGGGTCCATCGCCTCCGAGAAGGTGAGCTGGATCGCGGTGGTCGTCGGGACGCCGGTCGCCCAATCCGAAGGAGTCGTCGTCTGGACCGCCGGGGGGAGGTCGAGGGTCCGGAAATGGAAGGCCGAGGCCATGGCGTTCCCCGCCAGGTCGGCGCCGCCCACGTTCACCGTGTAGTTCGTCTGCGCCACGAGCCCGGCCGGAGCGAAGCTCACGGTGGTGTTCCCCGCGGACCAGGCGGGGGCGCCGAGCGCGAGCGAGGGGCTCGTCGAGACCGTGACCGACCCGACGTTCATCGGCTCGCTGAAGGAGATGCTGAGCGTCGCGTCGAGGGCGACGCCGGTCGCCCCCTCGCCGGGAGCGGCGAGCGTCGCGGTGAGCGGCTTCCGGCCGGTGGGCGCGAGCTCCGTCGTGTCGAGCATCACGCTGCAGCCGGCGAGGAGGACCGGGGCGAGGAGGAGGAGGCGGGTGCGGGTCATCGCGGGCTCCGGGCTAGAACTGGGACACGAGCGCGAGGGAGGCGGCACCGGGCGCGACGACCGGGACCACCGCGACGGTGGTCCGGTCCCCGCGCAACCAGAGCCAGGTCCCCACCCCCGCCGCGGCGATCGCGCCGCCGTACATCACGTCGGCGGCGATCGCGGTCGTCCGGATGGAGCCCTTCTCGGAGGCATACGCCGCGTCGTAGCCGGCGGTGCCCCGCTTCGCCTTGAGGTCCTCGTACTTCGTCTGGGCGACGTACCCGGTCGCCGCGCCCCCGACCGCGAGCGCCGCGCCGACCCCGAACGCGATCCACGCCGGGCGCCGGTTCGGGGCGGCCTTCGCCGCGACGGCGGTGCCGGGTGCGACGGCGGGCGGCGTCGCCGCGAGCGAGCCGGGCGAGAGCCGCGCGGTCGCCGGCGCCATCACCTCGGCCGTCGCCTCGCGCGCGACCCTCACGAGGGCGTCCTCGGTCTTGTCGGAGAAGCGAGAGGCCCGGGCGGCGACGCGCGCCTTCCTCGTGTCGACGAGCTGGAGGGCGATGTGGAACTGCGAGCCGATCTGCCCGACCTGGCCCGTCAGCATGAAGTCCACGCCGAGCGCCCCGCCGAGCTCGGCGATGCAGCCCGCGTCCGCCGAGCAGCCCAGCATCTGCTTCTGCTTCTCGAACCCGATGATGGAGGCGATTCCGCTGCGGGAGATGGTGTCGAGCCCGCTGCGGGCCACGTCGGCCACCACGATGTTCGTGAGGATCGTCGGCGGTGCCGGGCGTCACGCCCTGGACGGCGACGACGTCCATGACCGCGACGCGGGTCCTCGCCGCGGCCGGGGCCCTCGCGGGCGGTGGCGCCGCGGGCGGCGTCTCGATCGGCGGCGGGGCCGGGGGCTTCGCCGGCGCGGCGATTGGCGGCTTCGGCGGGGACCCCTTGGACGCCGGGGCGGCTGCGAGCGAGATGAGAGGCGCGAGTGCGAGCGCGAGGCACGTGAGCGAGCGGCGCATGGACCGAGGATCACATGCGCGTTCGAGTACGTCCAGCCGCTCCGCCGACGCGCCGCGGGGCAGGCGTCGACGCTCGGTCGCTGCCCCTCACCGTGCAGCCACTTCCCGCAGGATGCGCTTCACCCGCCAGGCGGACAGCCAGAAGATCGTCATGCCGAACAGGTAGAACCCCGCCGCGCCGAGCGCGGGGGCCACGGACTCGAGCCGGAGCTCGCCCGCGCGGAGGTCGCTCGCGGCGCGCTGCCCCACGACTGACCCGTCGGCCGCGACCGCCGCGTGCGGGCCCGGTCGCGGCGGTGCGCGTGCTGCGTTCGTCGCCTCGCCCGCGCTCGCGGGGCTCCCGGTCGGCCCGATCACGCCGGCCGGTCCGAAGCCCCGCGTGGCCGAGAAGAGCTTCGCAGAGCGTCTGGCGCGTCTCCGCAAGTTCCAGCACGTCGCCGGGTGAGATGATCAGGCACTTGTAGACGACATGGCGTGAGGGCGTCCGCCGCGATGGGACTCGCCTTCGATTCCCGTGCTCATGAAGACCCGGTCCGTGCAGGGCGGCGTCGCGCCTCGCTCGCCCTCGCGGCACCTCCGGACGGCCGCCACGGTCGCGCCGGCGGGGTCGCCCCCGCCGGCGGGCCCACGCCGCTCCCGCGGCAGGTCAGATCGCCGCGGAGCCGGTGGCGTGCGGGAGCTCCAGGAACGCCTTCGTCAGCGCCTTCCAGCTCTCCTCGCCCACGAGCGACGGCACCGGTGCGATGAGGTGGCCGCCGTCCGCCGCCGCGAGGCCGAGCTGGTCCTCGACGAGCCGGCTCCAGCGCGCGGATTCGCGCGTCAGCCAGCCCTCGGCCGCGTCGCCCCGCGGCAGCTCCGCGAAGGAAGGGTCGGCGGGCTTGAAGGCGACGAGCCAGCCGCGCCCGTACCCCTCCCGCTTCACCAGGGCAGGGTCGCGCAGCACCGCCGCGTTCACGCTCGAGACGGTGCCCGACACCGGCGCCGGGATCCGCGCCGTCCGCCCGCCGGCGTGGAGCACCGCGATGGTCTCGCCCTTCGCGAACACCGCGCCGGGCGCGGGAAGCTCGACCGCGGTGACCGACGGCATGAGCCGCTGCGCCAGGTCGTCCACGCCGAGCTCGAGGGTCCCGCCGCCCGGGCGGCGGTGCAGCCAGGTGTGGTTCGGCGCGTAGTGCACGTCGGGCCGGAAGCTCAGTCCGGCGATGCGCCGGAGCCCGAGCGCCTTCTCGCGCTGCTGCGCGACCCCGTGGAGGACGAGCGCGATGAGGAGGGAGGGCACGACCAGCACCGCCAGCCCCGCGAGGAAGAGGCCCTCCCGGGCGAGCTGGCCGGTGAAGAAGATCCCGACGACCTCGAGGAACTCGATGACTGGCTGCATGGCGCGCTCCTTCCTGCTTCGTCACATCGGGTGGCACATCGTTCGAGCTTCGAGCGGGGACGGGCTCCTGCCGTGGCATGCGGCAGGAGGCGTCCGGGACCCTCAGGTCAGGAAGAGCTGGCGGGCGGTGTCCTCCCAGCCGTCGCCGGAGAGCGCGCGGGCGATCCCGTGCACCGGCGTGCCGCCGTCCTGCAGGACGAGGCCGAGCTCGGGGGCGAGCCGGAGCGAGAGCGCCGCCTCGGCGTCGGCCATGAACCGACGGGCCGGTCCCTCCCGCATGAGCTGGCGCAGGTTTGCGGCGAGGCGCGGCGGCTTCACCTTGAAGAGCCAGCTCGCGCCGTACGGGTCGGACAGTCCGCTGGCCCGCTCGTTCACCGCGACGTTGACCGCGACGACGGTGCCGTCGACCGGCGAGAGCATCGGCACGCTCTTCTCGCCGTCGCCAATCTCGAGGGCCGACTCGCCCTGCATCACGTGCTCGCCGAGCCGCGGGAGCGCGACGTGGGTCGCCCCTACGAGCTTGTGAGCGAAGTCGTCGGCGCCCACCGCCACCAGGCCGTCCGCCTCGAGCCGCGCCCAGGTGTGCCCGGGGTGCAGGAAGACGCCGTGCGGCACCTGGAACCAACCGGGGCCCGCCGGCCGCGTGTGCGCGTGGGCGGCCCTGGCGGCAACCGGCTTCGCCTCACCCGACGCCGCCCGAGCCGGGACGGCGGCGTGCCTGCCGCCCTGGACGAACCGCCAGAAGGGGATGAAGAGGAGCAGGTAGCCGATGGCGAGCAGGTACTCCATGCCCTTTGCCGGGTAGATGCTCAGGAAGTCGTGGGTCATGGCGTCCTCCCGCTGATCCGGGTGCGGGTGCGCTTCAGTGCGAGGAGGCCGCGAGGTTGAGGCTGCCGATGACGGCGAGTCCGACGAGGGCCAGCACGAAGGCGAACATCATGGCGTGCTCCTTTTCGGCTTCTGCGGTTCGCTGCGCTGCTGCTCTTCACCCGCTCTCCATCGCAAGCCAGGGGCCACGCGCAGCGCGACATCGCCGCGCGCGGATTCGGGAGGCGCTACGGGCGCTTGCGTCTCGCCCACGTCTGCCCACCGGGAGGACCGGAGCGACCCCGATCGGTGACAAGTGCAGCGGCGCGCGCGGTGGACCGGCCGCTACCCCTGGAAATCCCGCCACTTGCGCGGCGGCGTTCGACCTGACGAGTTCTGCATCAGGTGCTGAGTCCCGCGACAGTCGAAGGAGCGTCGGGTGGGACGCGGCGGCGGGAGCTCGCCGACGCGCCACAACGAGAACGGGCCCGGCGCGTCGCCGGGCCCGTCGGGCGGTTCGAGGGTTTCGAGGTCCGCTACTTCGTGGCGGACTCCTGGGCGGCGGGCTTCCGCACCGTGACGTTCGTGAGCGCGCCGACCGCGGCGCCAGCGACCGCGCCGACCACCGCGAAGAGCGACCCGACCCCGGCGACGCCCATCACCATCCCGAACACGATGAGCGCCCGCGCCAGCAGCGTCGCCTGCACCGGCGTCCCGAAGATGCCGCCCGCGAGGAGCACGCCCGCGTAGCCGCCGTACAGCATCGCCGGGAGGAGCCCGACCGCGAGGAAGGTGGCGAGGCCGATGCCGGAGCCGATGAGGGTCGGGATCTTCGTGTTCGGGGTAGCCATGGCGTTCTCCTGGTGGTGCGTCGGGAGCTTCGGGTCCGTGGGGGCCGCCACCGTGGCGCGCCGCCTTCGCAGGAGCTTCATTGCAGGAGCGCGGCCAACTTCCGCCGGACCGTTTCCGCGGGGTTACGCGCGCCTCCGTCGGGGAATCGCGACGGGACGACGGGCCCGGCGCCGACCCACCCGACCCACCGGGCGTGACGCATGCCCGTGCTGCGACCGACTGGTCGAGAAGGTCGGCGTCGCGTGGCATCATCCCGCACGGCGGAGCGTCTTCGATCCCCGTGCTCTGCCGTTCACTCGCCGCGAGCGGGAGGGATGGGGCATGAAGGTGCTCGTCGCGACCAGGCAGACGCAGGGGCAGCGGAAGACCGACTTCTGCCACGCGAGGGAGGGTGAGCTCGTCGGGTTTCTGTCCGAGTGCGCCCGGGAACCGATCGACGGACCCTGCGGGTGCAGGCGCTCCTTCAACGGGCTCGAGTCCTCGCGCGCCACGACCACCGTCCAGGTGGTCGACCAGGACATGACCGTCGAGGACCTCACGAAGGCCGTGCACGCGTCGCTGGTGGCCGGCGGCTGGACGAAGGACGGCGATCCCGAGGGAGTGACGTGGGCCCGGAAGGACGCCGCGGAGCTCGCCCGCCTCGCTGCGACCTTCGCAGTCGGGGACGTCGTCGAGAAGCGCGGCCCTGATCTGCGCCTGCGGCTGCACGCCCTCAACTGACGACGGGCGGATGCCGCTGCTGGATCCGCTGGGGCGGGCACCGCCACCGCGACGACGAACCGCAGCGCCGGGGTGCGATCCGTCGGGCCCGCGATCGACTCTCCGTGTCAGACCGCTGTGCCAGACTGTGGGTGTATGGCGGCGGTCTCGGTCAACGCGGTCGACCTGGGCGGAGCGTTCCAGCCCGCCGGACCACTGCCCTCGACGTACGAGGGCATCGCCGCCCTCGCGCGCACCCTCGAGCCCCCGGCGCCGTACGAGCTGCCGGGGCTCCTGCGCGACGAGTGCGCCTTCCTGCTCGATGGCCTCCTCACCCGCGTCGCCCGGGCGCGGGGCGCCGTCGACGTCGCGATGGGCGAGCTCCTCGCCGACCTCGACGCCGGGCAGCGGGTCATCGCGCTCGGCTTCTCGGGGGTCGCCGACTACGGCCGCGAGGTCCTCGACGTCGGCGAGTCCACGGCGCGGAACCTCGCCCGGCTGGCCCGCGCCCTGCGCGACCGGCCGCTCCTGCGCGCGGCGGTCTGGTCCGGCGAGGTGTCCACCCGCAAGGCGGAGACGATCCTCGCGGTGGCGCGCGGCGACGCCGAGGCCCTCTGGGTCGCGCGGGCGAAGGCCTCGACCGTCCGCGCGCTTCGCGCCGCGGTGAAGGCGACGGCGGGCTCCGCCCCTGAGGAGGACGAGCCCTGGTCGAGGGTGGAGGTCGTCCTCACCCCCGAGCAGAGGGTCGTGGTGGAGGAGGCGCTCGACCTCGCGGGGAAGGTCCTCGAGCGGCCCGGCGCCCCGCGGTGGCAGAAGCTCGAGGTCATCTGCTGCGAGTACCTCGCCGAGCACCCCGTCGAACCCGACGACGCCGACCGGCGCTGTGCGGCGCCCTGGGATCCCGACCCGAGCGCGGCTGGAGGAGGTGAAGGACTGGCTCGAGCGGGAGCACCGGCGCTGGTCCTTCCTCGAGGCGGTCCCGCCGGTCGCGGCGGCGCCCGAGGATGCGGCTGCCGACCGCACTGCCGGAGCGCTCGACGCACGCCTGCGCGAGCTCGCCGCGCGCCGCGCCGGGTGGGACGGCCTCGTCGGGCACCTCGCGATGCTCCTGCGCATGACCGGGCTCTGGCGCGACATGCAGTTCGCCTCCTTCGCCCACTACTGCGGTGATCCAGCGCGCGGCAGCGCCCGGACCGTATGCCCGGGACGAGCGGAGTGCAGCGCTCTTTGCGGCCCTTGCCGTGGCATCTGAGCGTGAGGCCCAGCGCCGAGGACGAGGTCATCGCACCCGCAGCGCAGTGCAGCTCCGAGAGGCGAAGCCGGTCTGAACGGCGAGGAGGAGCAGGACGCGGTCTCGGCGTCCGAGCCAGGTCGCGAGTGTCGGGCGAAGCGAGCAGCGCGTCGATCTCGCTGCGGCTCAGGAACGTGACGAGGCAGCGATCGAACCGCTTCTGGAAGGAATCGCGAGGACGCGCTGGATCAGCCACGCGTGGGCGGGCTCGCGGACCGCGGCGAAGCGGAAGAACGAGTGGATCGCCGCGAGCCTGACGTTGCGAGTCCGCACGCTGTTGCCGCGCTCGCCTCTCGAGGTGGTCGAGGAAGGCGCCGACGAGCGACACGTCGATGTCGGCAGGAGCAGCGCGGATAGGCTACTTGCCGAGGCGCGTTTCGCGAAGCCGAGCAGCAGCCGGAACGTGTCGCGGTACGCGGCGACCGTGCAGGGGCTCGCCCTGCGCAGGCGCTGGAGCCGCTCGGAGAAGAACGCTTCGAGGATGGGAGCGAGCAAGGTCATGGCCTCGCCTCCCAGGCGCGCTCGAGCCGCCTGCATGCCAGGGCGAGCAGTTCGGCGTCGCGGTGCAGGTACCAGTACGTGGCGCTGGGCTGACGTGACCGAGGTACGTCGAGAGCGAGAGCATCCGGTGCTCGGCGTCGCTTCCGGAGCGGTAAGCGTCGCGCAGGGTGTTGACCGCGAAGGTGTGGCGCAGGTCGTGGATGCGCGGGCGGCGTTCGCCGTCGCGGCCGACTCCACTGGTACGAACGAGCCGCCTGAACACGTAGCCGAAGTACTGCTTCAGCGAGGAGGCGTGCCGACGCTCGTGACGAAGAAGCGCGTCGTCGGGCGGCGAGGGAACACGCGATCGCGCTGGGCGGAGTAGCGCCGAAGCTCGGCCAGCGTGGAGCGATAGACAGGGACGAGCCGCGACTTCTGGAACTTGGTGCGATAGACCGTGAGGAAAGAGACGGCCCAGTCGAGTCGCCGTCATCGAGAGCTCTCGCCTCCCCGATGCGCATCCCCGTCAGGAGAGCAGCCCGATAACGAGTCTGCGTAGGTCGCGGCCTGGAGCGGATACGACAGGCGACGCGCCGCCTGCATCAGCGTGCCGATTTCGGGTCCGCGGTAGATGTACGGGCTCGGCGGCTGTCGGCCGGCAGCGCGGAATGAGGTCCGAAGGTGGGACCTCGGTGCGAGGGTCGAGAGCGTGTGGTGGACTCGGCGAAACCGCGGATCGCGTCGAGCCTCCCGGCCCACGAGACCGGCAGACCGGTCTCCGGCTGCTGTGCCCAGCGCAGGGCCAGGGCCGTAGTGATGACGGAGCTCCCGTGGGCGGTGAGGAAGGCGACGAAGTCGGGCAGGTACAAGCCCGCGTGCTCCAGCTTGAAGCCGAGGGCGCGGCGAAGCTTGAGGTACTCGAGGAGCGGCTGGGCCTGTCGGCGCGCAACGTCGAGCAGCGCATCGCCCTCGCCCGGAAGCTGTACGAGCTCCCGGCGCTGAAGGCGGCGCTCTCCGATGGCCGCGTCTCCTACGGCAAGGCGCGGGAGGTCGCGCGGGTCGCGACCGAGACGACCGAGGGGGAGTGGATCGCGAAGGCCGAGGGGTCCACCTGCATCGCGCTCCGTCGGGAGATCGAGGCGCTCGACGAGGCGCAGGTGTGCAGCAGCGGCCGGCTCGCCCTCGTCCTCCCCGAGCGGGTGAGCGTGACGCTCGCGGAGACGGTCCGTGCCGTCCGGAAGGCCAGCGGGAGGTGGGTCACGCCGGGCGAGGCGCTCGCGGTGGCCGCCGCGCACTTCATCCGGGTCTGGCAGGAGAAGCTCCGGGAGCGGACCACGCCCCAGCGGCGCGCCCTCGCCCGCGACCACTGGCGCTGCACGGCTCCGGGCTGCAGCCGGACCGCGACCCACGCCCACCACATCGAGTTCCGCTCGCACGGCGGCGGCCTCGAGCTCGAGAACCTCACCTCGCTCTGCACTCTGCACCACCTCGCCGGCATCCACGGGGGCTATCTGAAGGTCTCCGGGACGGCGCCGGACCGGCTCGTCTGGGAGCTGAGGCCCTCTCGTCCCGGCCCTCCCCCGGCGGGGATAGGGCCGGGATGAGAGGGCGTCGATCGCACGGAGGCCCGCGACCCGCGCACGCCAAGCCTCCGCGAAGGTTCATGCAGCCGGGCCGCAGCCGGCTGCTCAGGTCCGACGCCGCCCCGCCGCCGCGATCACGCCGCCGGCGACGCGCGGCGCCGCGCGCCTTGCGCGATGTCCCTCGGTCACGGTCATTGACTGCTTGGCGCGGTTTGCACACGCTCGCCCGCTCCCACCGCCGGCCCTCGGGCCCGCCGCAACGGAGCCCCATGCGTCTCTCCGGACCCGTCGCACTCGCCGTCGCCGCGCTCGTCGTCTCCGCCTGCTCTCCCAAGAGCCCGGACGCGCCGAAGCTGCCGCAGCCCACGATCCTCACGCTCACGACCGCGGAGGGCCCCTCGCCGGAGTGCCTGGTGGGCGGCGTCCGGATCGACGCGGGGGTGGACGACGGGACGCCGGGCGGCACCGCGCGGAACGGCATCCTCGACCCGCAGGAGATCGACACGACGGTCCGGATCTGCGGCGCCGCCGAGGCGCTCGTGAAGGTGACGCCCGAGCCCGCGGGCGTCCGCTGCGCGGCGGGCGGGAGCCGGGTCGACGCCGGCGTCGACGACGGGACCGGCGGCGGCACGCCCGGGAACGGCGTCCTCGAGACCGGCGAGATCGACCGGACCACGTACGTGTGCAACGGCCTGTCCGCGACCTGCGTCCCCTCCCCCGGGGCGCCCGCGCTCGACCTCGCGGTGGAGGTCTCGACGCCGTCGAATGGCCAGTTCTTCGCGTCCGGCGAGCGGCCGGTCCTCTCGATCCGGTTCCTCGACCCGTGCGGTGGGACCGCCTCCCTCGGGTCCGTCTCGCTCGCGAACCTGTACCTCACCGGGCCGCGCGCGCGGCGTGACCGCGACCAAGACGGCGGCGAGCCTCCTGAACTGCGTCACCGACCGCGCCGCGCCCGACCGGCAGCACCACTTCATCGACCTGCGGGCCCCACACTTCGCGGACCCCGGCCAGGGGAACCTCGCCGTCGATCCCGACGGCCTCGTCACCTACGCGCTGGCCCAGGTGACGACGGAGCCGCCCGGCACGTACACCGCGGCGGTCTGGGCGAAGACCGCGGACGGCGCCGTGCAGCTCTTCCGGCTCGCCGACCTCCAGATCGGGACGGCGACCGTCGAGGCGGACGGCTTCGGCGGGACGGGGGTCGCCTCGACCTGCGCGCGCTGTCACCTCGGCCCCGGCTCGGGCCGGCTCCAGATGATGCACGCGCTGCCCAGCAGCTTCGCGGCGCAGGGCAACCTGGCGCTCGACGCCGCTCCCATCGGCGGCTGCGCCGCGTGCCACAACGCCGCCGGGTACAGCCAGAACCCCACCGTCCGGAAGGTGCACGCGGTCCACCGGGGCGAGCACCAGGCCGCGCCCGGCGAGGCCCATGCCGACTACGGGCTCGGGGCGGACACGACGCTCCTGGAGTTCGTCAACGTCCTGTTCCCCATCGAGCCCGGCGCCGAGAAGGACTGCGCCGCGTGCCACTCGGACGATCGCTGGGCGACCGCGCCGTCGCGCCTCGCCTGCGGGACCTGCCACGACAACGTCCGCTTCGACTCGGGGACGCTCGTCCCGCCCCGCGTCGTCCCGACCTCCCCTCTCTGCACCGTCGACCCCGACTGCGACACGACCACGTTCGGCGCCTATCTGACCTGCAACGGCGCGACGGGCCTCTGCGAGCGTCAGACCCACCCCGCGCAGACCGACGACTCTGCCTGCGCCGGCTGCCACACCGCGGACGCCACCGGATCGTCGCCGGTTCGCGGCCGCCACGAGATCATCGAGCGGACGCGGATCCGCGGCCTTGCCATCCGGGGGCTCGCGCTCTCGGGCGGCACCGGCCCCGCCGGCGCGTTCCAGGTGGGCGACGTGCCGACCCTCGACTTCGCGCTCGAGGCGCTCGGGACGACGGTCCCCGACCTCAAGACGAGCTCCGTGCTATTCCGCGACGCTCGTCGTCGCCGGGCCGACGACGGCGCCGCAGCGGGTCCTGGGATCGATCCTCATCAAGTCCACCGGGACGCTCACGTACGACGGCACGACGGCGCGGTACCGCTACGTGGCGCCCGCCGCCCTCGCCGCGACCGCGCTCACTCCGTTCAACGTCGACCCGCCCCCGGATCCGGTGGTGAACGTGGCGGGGACCTACCGCGTCTACCTCTACGTGACCGAGACCGTGACCGTCGGCGCGAAGAGCGTGCGGGACGCGGCGACCGCGATCCTGGACTTCCCGTTCGTCCCCGGCGGAGGGACACCGGGCCCGGTGCGAGGCCGCGACGTCGTCACGGACGCGGCCTGCAACGCCTGCCACGGAGAGCTCCAGTACCATGGCGGCACGCGACGGACCGTCCGGGGGTGCGGGACCTGCCACACCGCCGGCTCCGAGGACCGCGGCCTCGTCGGCAGCCGCGGGCGGACCTGCTTCACCGACTTCCAGTGTATGGGCTGGGAGGCGTGCGTGACCGGCGCCTGCCAGGTCACCCGCGATCCTACGCCCGGTCGGTCCGTCGCCCTCGCCGACATGACCCACCGGATCCACGCGGCCCGCCTCCTCGGCGGCTACTCGGCGGCGCGCTCCGACGTCCCCGGTCGGCTCGCCTTCCTCGCATCCACCGGCTCCTTCGTCGACCTGACGGACCGGCTCCTGCCGGTGGACTCGCGGAACTGCACGAGCTGCCACGCGGACACCGCGACGTCGTGCGCGAGCACGGAGTCCTGCGGCTTCGGCCAGTCCTGCGTCTCGAGCCGCTGCAGGAACACCGCGTGGACGACGCCCTCGAGCGCCGCCTGCCTCGGCTGCCACGACACGGAGGCGGCGGCCGCTCACGCCGCGCTCGAGACCTGGTCGCCGCCCGGCGGCGGCGCCCCATCGAGTCCTGCGACGCCTGCCACGGGCCCGCGGCGACGGCGTCGGTCGCGAACGCCCACCGGCTCTCCGATCCGCTGACGCCGCTCCAGCCCCGCGAGCCCTGAGACCCGCCGCCCCGCGGCCCGGCTCCGCGCCGGGTCGCGGCGCGGCGCGTGCTACCGTTCGCGCCTCTCCCCGGAGCCGCGCATGCCCATCGCCCCCGCCACCCTGAGGTCCGGAAGCCGGATCCCGTTCCTACGGACCCTGGGGGTCTCGCTCCGCGAGATCGGCGACGATCACGCGGTGATGCAGGTGCGGGTCGGGCGGCGGCACGCGAACTACTTCGGCGGAGTCCACGGGGGGCTCATCGCGACCCTCGTGGACACGGTCTCCTTCTTCCCCCGCCCGCTCCTGCCCTCGGGCCGGGCGGTCACGACCACGACCCTCGCCGTCACCTACGTCCGCGCGCCGCGGATCGGGGAGGTCCTCACCGCCCGGTCGAAGCTCCTCCACCTCGGCCGCCGGACCGCGAGCGTCGTCGCGAACGTCGAGGACGCCGCGGGCAGGCTCCTCGCCCATGGCGCGGTGACGCTCCTCGTCCTCGACGAGGCGGAACGCACTCCGGAGCCGAAGCGCGCCCGCGCGACGAGCCGGCGGCGTGGCCCCGCGCGGAAGCGTCCGCGGAAGGCGTGACCCGCCCCGCGCCGCGGGTACGCCGGCGCGTTGCCCGAGATCGCGGCACGACGCCCGACATCCGGGCAGCGCCATCTCCGCCGCGTTTTGACTTCCCGTCGGCGCGGGTGCTACCAGAATCGCGGACCAACCGCAGGCGGCGACGCCGCGCGTGCCCGCGCGAACGCCGGCCGGAGGCCACGCGATGCCGACCACCCTCCCCACTCCTCCCCCCGGCGGCTGGGACGCCGAGCGCAGCCGCCTCACCGAGGAGGTCCTCGGGTTCATCGGGGCGGGCGTCGACGCGGAGGTCCCCGACTTCAACGGGCTCTGCCTCCGCATGGCGGTGATGCACTACGCGACGAACAAGATCTTCCGGGAGTTCTGCGACGCGAAGAAGGTGCGGCCCTGGGAGCTCACGCGGTGGCAGGACGTCCCGATGGTCTACAACGACGTCTTCAAGACCCACCTCGTCACGTCGTTCCCGGTCGAGAACGCGGTCCTCGGCTGCCTCACCGGCGGCACGACCAGCCTCACCCAGCGCGGCCGCATCTTCCGGGACGAGGACGGGAAGAAGCTCGTCTTCGGCGCCAACGAGAAGATGACCGGCTCCTACCTCTTCCCGGACTTCGAGGACGGGAAGCGCTGCCGCATCCTCATCCTCGCGCCGAGCCCGGAGCTCGCGCCGTCGATGGGCATGGCCATCGGGATGGACCAGACCCGGCGCGCCTTCGGCACCGCCGACAGCCAGTTCCTCCTCGGCAAGTCCGGCATCGACGTGAACGGGCTGCTCAAGGCGCTGCGCGAGGCGGAGGCGTCCGGCGTGCCGATCGCCCTCATCGGCGCGACCTCGGCCTACGTCTACTTCTTCCAGGCCTGCCGCCGGAAGAAGATGTCCTTCGCGCTGCCGAAGGGGAGCCGGATCTGCGACGGCGGCGGGTATCGCGGCCGCTTCGGCAAGGTCTCCCGCGACGACTACTTCGCGATGGTGCAGGAGATCCTCGGGATCCCCGAGAGCCACTGCGTGAACGTGCTCGGCGAGGCCGAGACGGCCACGAACCTCTTCGACGACTCCCTGCGCCGGCTCGTGAAGGGGCTCCCCGTCCGGAAGCGGACGCGCCCGGTCCCGCCCTGGTCGCGCGTCCTCGCGATGCACGTCGACACGCTCCAGCCGCTGCCGGACGGCGAGGTCGGGCTCCTCGCCCACTGGGACCTCGCGAACGTCCCCACCGTCCTCGCGGTCATCACCGACAACCTCGGCTACACCACCGACGGCGGCCGCGGCTGCGAGATGGTCGGCCGGGCGAAGATCGAGAACGGGAAGGTCTCGCCGCTCCCGGACGAGAAGCCGATCTCCGCGATGGGCGACTCCGCCATCTTCCGGATGCTCGAGACCTACGTGAACTTCTCCATCGAGCTCAAGATGCTCGCGGCGAAGGACCCGAAGGTCGAGCCGTCGATCCACGAGGAGATCGAGGCGCGCCCGGGCTCGGTCGCGTCCTGCCCGCAGGTCGTCGACGAGATCCTCATGTCGCAGTCCGACGCGGAGGCGGCGAGGCTCCGGGACGCGGCGCTCGAGACCTTCAAGGACCAGACCGACCGGCCCATCGAGTGGTTCAAGCAGGAGGCCGAGAAGCAGACCCTCGCCGACCACCCGTCGGGCCTGCAGTCGGAGAAGCCCGGCCCGGGACCGATTCCTAAACGCTGAGGACTCGCGCCGTAAACACTGAGGACTCGCGCCGTCGGGCGCGAGTCCGAACGGCTGCCGTTCCCCCGCGCGGTGCCGTCCGATCCCACGGCCCCGCGTTCCCCTTTCCGGGGTCACGGAGCGGCAGCGCGCAGCCTCCCGATCCTGCGGTGGCGCGTTCCCGCTCCGGGGCCACGGAGCGGCAGCAGCGTCCGTCTAGTCGTTCAGCAGCCCCGCCGCCTTCGCCGCCTGCTCGATCGCGGCGTAGTTCTCCGGCGAGGTCGGGCACGAACCGGCTCGCCCGCTGCAGGTCGAGGATCTTCCGTGGGCGGGGTTCGCCGGGTCGAGGGCGAGGAACGCCTTCCGGAGCGCCTCCACGACCTTCGGGTCGAGGTCGCCGCGAACCGTCCAGTTGTAGTCGTGGTACTCGGGCGTCGTCTCGAGGACCCGGACCTTCGTGGGATCGATCTTCCGGTCGTCGACGAGCTTCTGCCAGATCGACTCGTTCAGCACGCCCCCGTCCACCTTCCCCGCCTCGACCCACCTCGCCGTCACGTCGTGGGCCCCCGAGTACGCGACCCTCGAGAAGTCGCGGTCCGGGTCGATCCCCTGCTTCAGCAGGAAGTACCGCGGCATGAGGTGGCCGGAGGTGGAGCTCACGCGCGCCGAAGGCGAAGGACCCGCCCTTCAGGTCGGCGAGGGTCCTCGCCTTCGAGGCCGCCCCCACGATGAACTTCGAGTGGAAGCGGGCGTCCTCCGCCCGCTGGACGAGGGGGACCGCGGTCCCGGTCCGCCGGCGCGCCTGGACGAAGGTGAAGCCGCCGTACCAGACGAGGTCGAGCTTGCCCGCCGCGAGCCCCTCCACCGTCGCGGCGTAGTCCGTGACCGGCACGAACTTCACCTCGAGCCCGGTCGCGTCGTGGAGGTACGCGCCGAGCGGCTCGAACTTCCGCAGCAGCTCGGTCGGCGACTCGTCGGGGATCGCGGAGACGCGGAGCGCGGCGGCGCTCGCGAGGGCGGGGACGGCGAGGAGGAGGAGCGCGACGGCGGCGACGACGGCGCGACGGTGCATGGGGGGCTCCTGCGAGGGTGAAGAACCTTCCGTGAGACGACGGCGCAGGGCGCCCGACGCGAGGTCGACCGCCGTGACGAGGGCGATGATGACGAGGACGAGGGTGAGGGTCCGGTGGACGTGGAAGAGCCCGAGGGACAGCTGCAGCAGCGTGCCGAGCCCGCCCGCCCCGACGACACCCAGCACCGCCGAGGCGCGGACGTTCACCTCCCATCGGTAGAGCGTGTAGGCGACGAGCTGGGGAAAGACCTGCGGCAGGACGGCGAAGAGCGACGACGCGGCCCGGCCCGCGCCGGCCGCCTCGAGGGCGTCGACCGGGCCGGAGGGGACCTCCTCGAGCGCCTCGGCGTAGAGGCGGCCGAGCACCCCGGCGGTGTGGAGGCCCAGGGCGAGCGCGCCGGCGAACGGGCCGAGGCCGACCGCGAGGACGAGGAGGAGCGCCCAGAGGAGCTCCGGCATGGTGCGGAGGAAGTTCATGACGCCGCGCGCCGCCCACGCCTCCGCCGCCCGCACGGCCCGGCGGACCGCGCCGGCGCCCGTCGGGGACGGCGCTCGCCGGCCGCGCCGCGACCCAGGCGAGGACGAGGCCGAGCGCCGCCGCGAGCGCGGTGCCGACGACGCTCACCGCGACGGTCTCGACGGCCGCCGGGGCGATCCGCTTCAGGAAAGCGGGGTCGAGATCGGGCGGGAAGGTCCGGGCGAGGAAGGCGAGGAGGCTCCGCAGGGGCCCGGCCGAGAGCAGCTCGCGGAGCGGGAGGTCGAGCCGCGCCGCCGAGGCGGCGACGAGCCCGGCCCCCGCCGCTGCGAGCACGGCGAGCCGCGCGAGGCCGCCGGCGCCGGAGGGGAGCGGCCCGCCCCCGCGGCGGAGCCGGGCGCGGACGAGGGCCGAGAGGCCGTCCACGACCGCGACGACGGCGAGGAGCGCGACGATCATCGCCGCCACCTCGTCATAGGCGAGCATCTTGAGCGACAGCTCGAGCTGCACGCCGATCCCCCCCGCACCGACGAGCCCGAGCACCGCGGAGGCGCGCAGGGCGCAGTCGAACCGGTAGAGCACGTACGACGTCGCGACCGGGAACGCCGCCGGCAGCGTCCCGAACACGAAGGCGCGCAGCGGCGTCGCGCCCGCGGCGGCGAGCGCCTCCGCCGGCTCGCGCGGGGTCGACTCGACGATCTCGGCGAGGACCTTCCCGAGGACCCCCGCGTAGGCGACGCCGAGGGCGGCCACGCCCGCGGCGGGGCCGAGCCCGAGCGCCCGGACGAGGACGAGCGCCCACACGACCTCGGGCACCGAGCGCATGACGTTCAGCAGCGCGCGCGCCGCGACCCAGGCCGCCGTGCGAGCCCGCGAGGGGGGCCGGCCGGGAGGCGCGAGGACCCGCGGAGAGATGGCGAGCCACGCGAGCGGGAGCGCGAGCACCAGGGCGAGGGCGATCCCCGACCACCGCGATGGCGACGGTCTCGACGAGCGGTCCGGCGAGGCCGGCGAGGAACTCGCGGCCGTGGGCGGGCGGGAAGAAGCCGCGCGCGAACCCGAGGAGGGACTCCCGGGCGCCCGTCGAGACGAGGAGCGCGAGGTCGCCGCCCGAGGCGCGCCAGCACGCGGCGAGGGCGAGGACGAGGAGCAGGCCCGGCGCGCGCAGGAGCGCCGGGAGCGGCGGGCGTTCCACGCTCACCCGCGCCCCCGCGCCAGCTCGACGAACCGCCGCGCGGCGGCGCCGGGCTCGCGGTCGGCCCGCCACGTCACGAAGAAGCGCCGCGGGATCCGCACCCCCGAGACCGCCACGATCCGCAGCCTCCCGGACTCGAGCTCGTCCCGGACCGCCGCCCGGGAGACGAACGCGACGCCCACGCCCGCCGCGACCGCGGTGCGGAGCGCCGAAAGCGATCCCACCTCGGCCACGATTGCGGCTGGCTCGAGGGGCGCGCCGACGTTGACGAAGTGCTCCTCCACGACCCGCCGCGTGCCCGAGCCCGGCTCGCGCTCGACGCGCGGAAGCCGCGCCGCCACCTCGGGCGCGACCGGGCCGGCGGGGACGCCCGGCAGCGAGGGGGCCGCGACCAGGACCACCTCGTCCTCGGCGAAGTCCTCGAAGTGCAGGTCGGGGTGCGGGGTGCGCGCGCCGAGGAAGCCCACCTCGGCGCGTCCCTCGAGGACGTCTGCGGCGACCGCCGCCGAGTCCTTCACGGCGAGCGTCACGCGCACCCCCGGGTGCGCCGCGCAGTACTCCCGGAGCACCCGCGGGAGGAGGTGCTCGCCGGGGGTGGTCGACGCGGAGACGCTCGCCTCGCCTGCGGGCGCCTCGCGCGCCACGGCCGGGAGCGTCCGCGGCGAGGTCGCGCGGGCGGCGGAGGTCGCCTCGTAGAGCCGGCCGAGGTCGTCGAGGGTCACCGCCACCGCGGCCTTGTCGAACGCGACGACGCCGGCGCGCAGGCCGATCACCCGGCCGACGTGGGGGAGGAGCGGCTCGAGCCGGTGGGTCGAGACGACCACCGTGCGCCCATCGAACGCCGCCGCGAGCAGGGCAGAGAGCTCCGCGGCGCGGGCCGGGTCCACCGACGAGAGCGGCTCGTCTGCGACGAGGAGATCGGGCTCCTGGTACAGCGCCCGCGCGATCGCCACCCGCTGCTGCTCTCCGCCGGAGAGCCGATCCACGCGCTCGTACAGCTTCTCGGCGATCCCGACCCGGGCGAGAACCGCGGCGACCCGCTCCGCCTCGCCGCGCGACGCCAGCGAGACGAGCGCCCGCGCGAGCGAGGTGCGCCCGAGCCGGCCGGCGACGACGTTCTGCATGACGGTCGCGCGCGGGACGAGCCAGAGCTGCTGGTGCACGGTGGCGATCCGGGCGCGGAGGGCGCGGAGGCTCCGCGGCGAGAGCGCCGCGACGGGCCGGCCGAAGACCTCGAGGCTGCCCGAGGAGGGCGCGAGCATCGTCCCGACGAGCCTGAGGAGCGTCGACTTCCCGGCGCCGCTCGGCCCGACCACCGCGACCCGCTCGCCCCGGCGGACCGAGAGCGTGGTCGGCCCGAGGGCCTCCAGCGCGCCGTAACGGACCGCGGCGGCCGAAAGCATCACGGCGGGCGCCGGGGGCGCCGCCGCCAGGGGGTCGTGTCCCCTCCCCTGGGCCGGCGCGGGGTCTACGGGCATGCCGCGTGTTAACAGGGCCTTCGGCTCCAGGCAACGCCGCTCCGTGCCCAGGCGTCCGGGCGGCTTTCTGCCAGGATCGCGGGCACTTGGTCTATGATGCGGCGCTTTCGGACCTTACTTTCCCGGGACCCCACATGATCACCGTAGAGAAGATCGGCGGCACCTCGATGTCGCAGTTCGGCGACGTCGTGAAGAACATCATGCTGCGCGACGCGAAGACCGTGTACGGGCGCGTCTACGTCGTGTCCGCCTACTCCGGCGTCACGAACGAGCTGCTCGAGCACAAGAAGACCGGGGCCGCCGGCATCTACGCGAAGTTCGCCCAGGGCGAGGGCTACGCGGCGGCGATGGAGACGCTGCTCCGCAAGCTCCAGGGGATCAACAAGGAGATGGCGCCCCTCGGCCTCGACCTCGTGAAGGCCGACGGCTTCCTCGAGAAGCGGTTCCGGGAGCTGCAGGGCTACCTCGACTCGATGCGCCACGTCCTCGCGAGCGGCTACCTCGGCCGCGACAACGTGCTCCTCGCCGCGCGCGAGATGCTCGCCGCCATCGGCGAGGCCCACAGCGCCTTCAACTCCGTCGAGATCCTCAAGGCCCGCGGGTACCAGGCCAACTTCATGGATCTCACCGGGTTCGACGACGACGAGACCTGGACCATCGACGAGCGGATCCACCGCAAGTTCCAGGACGTCGACCCCGAGAAGCAGATCGTGGTCGTCACCGGGTACACCAAGGGGTCCGAGGGGATCATGCGGGAGTTCGACCGCGGGTACTCCGAGATCACCTTCGCGAAGGTCGCGGTGGAGCTCGAGGCCGACGAGGCCATCATCCACAAGGAGTTCCACCTCTCCTCGGCCGACCCCGAGCTCGTGGGCGGCCCCCAGAACGTCGTGCCGGTCGGCCAGACGAACTACGACGTCGCCGACCAGCTCGCCGACGTGGGGATGGAGGCGATCCACCCGAAGGCGGCGAAGCCCATCGAGATGGCGGGCATCTCCATCCGCCTCAAGAACACCTTCGAGCCCGACCACCCCGGCACCCTCATCACCAAGACCTTCGTCGGGAAGCAGGCGCGGGTGGAGGTGATCGCCGGGACGCAGAAGGTGACCATCGTCGACATCCACGATCCGCGCATGGTGGGCGCCATCGGGTTCGACCTCGGCATCCTCGAGATCTTCAGGAAGCACGGGGTCTCGTACATCCTGAAGTCGACGAACGCGAACTCGATCACCCATGTCATGTCGGACAAGGCGGCGAAGCCGGCCTTCATCGACGAGCTCAAGGCGCGCTACGAGCAGGTGACGACGATGCCGGCCGCGATCGTCTGCGTCATCGGCACGAACATCGCGATCCCGGGCGTCCTCGCCCGCGCCGCGAGCGTCCTCGCCGAGAACAAGATCAACGTCATCTGCGTGTCCCAGGCCTACCGGCAGATCAACATGCAGTTCGTGATCGACCGGGGGGACTACAAGAAGGCGGTCGCCGCGCTGAACCAGGCGCTCTGCCTGTCCGCCGCCAAGTAGCTCGCCCTCGCACGGGCGCTCGAGCGAGCGCCAGGGTGCCTACGAGTTACCCGAGACGGACGGCGGGGCACGCGCCACCGGAAGACTGGACGGCGCCGCAGGGGCGGAAGACAGCCGCGTCGCCTGGCGCCCGAAGGCGCCAGACGACGGTACTTCCGGGACGTTGCGGCGCGGGACGCGTGCAGGTACGTCGCGAGGGTCGCATTCTCGGCGAGGTGCACCATGGCCAGCGTGCTCACGAAGGCTCAGGTCGAGTTGCTCCGGCGGCGCCTCGAGGACGAGCGGACCCGGCTGCTCCGGGTCCTCCGGGAGGAGCCCCCGGCCGCGCCGCGCGACGACGAGCGGGCCGAGTACGAGGAGGTCGCGCAGCGGGAGACCGAGGCGACCGAGCGGTTCGCCGTGCGAGACCGCGAGGGCGCGCTCCTCGAGGACGTCCAGCGCGCCATCGCCAAGCTCGACGCTGGCACCTACGGCCTCGGCGAGACGACCGGCGAGCCGATCCCGTACCGGCGGCTCGACGCGGTCCCCTGGGCCCGCGACTGAGCGAGCGCCGCCCCGCAGCGGGCTAGGGCCCGCCGCCGCGGATGATCCCCACGACGATCATCGCGGCGCCCGCGGCGAGCGCGACCGCCCCCGCGATCCGCATGCCCCGGAGCCCCTCCGGCGACGCGAACCACCGCGTCAACGGGATGGTGTCGTGGACCCCGGACCGGCGCATCTCCGCGAGCATCCCCTTCCAGCGGACGTGCATCGTCTTCGCGAGCCCGAGGACGAGGGCGCCCCAGACCGCCACGAGCGCGCCGAGGAGGGTCACGAGAGGTGCTCCCTCACCACCGTGCGCGCGAGGTCCATCGACGAGGTGAAGGCCGGGGAGATGGGGTTCAGGACGTGGACCGTCCCGTCG
Organism: uncultured delta proteobacterium; assembly: GCA_963739565.1. Lineage (GTDB taxonomy): Bacteria > Myxococcota > Myxococcia > Myxococcales > Anaeromyxobacteraceae > Anaeromyxobacter. Next base: position 38,110 of record CAVUBF010000009.1, read on the forward strand.
CGCGCCTCGACGAGGAAGTCCATGACGAGCTCCTTCGTGCGCCAGTCGACGAGCTGCGGCCGGATCCCCACCTTGTCGGCGCGCCCGAAGAGCGCCGGGTCGTAGGACTTCACGAGCCGCGCCGCGTCCCGGTGGAAGAAGGACGGCAGGTACTTGCGGGGCTCGCTGAGCGCCACCGTCCGGAACTTCGGGTTCGCGACGAAGAGCGCCGCGTCGGCGAGCAGGATCGAGAAGGCCTCGCCGTCCGCGCCGCCGAGGAGGCCGTAGTTCTCCCGCCCGAGGGCCGGGATCGCGGTCGGGCCGAGGTAGACGTCGCCGTGGACCGAGCGGCTGAAGTGCACGCCCAGGAACGGGTTCCGGATGTCGGGGACCGGGTAGATGTTCCCGTTCACAGGGAACACCGCGCCGGGCCGGAGCTTGCGGTAGATGCCCTTGAACGGGATGAGCCGGTAGTGCTCCGCGACGCCGAAGGCGCGGGCCACCTCGTCGCAGTGCGCCCCCGCGGCGTTGACGAGCCGGTTGAAGGAGACCTCCCCCACCGTGGTCCGGGCGCGCTCCGGCCCGGCCCGGCCGAGGAACCGGCAGCCGGTGACGATCCGGACCCCCGCCTCCTCCAGCTCGGCCCGGAGCGCCTTCAGGACCTGCTTCGGATCGACGGCGGCGGTGTCGAGCGAGTGGAGCGCCTTCCCGACGGTGCGGGCCATCGGCTCGAGGGCGGAGAGCTCCTTCTCGTCGACGAACCGGACCCGCGCGCCGTTCGCGATGGCGCGCCGGTGCAGCTCCTCGAGGGTCGGCAGCTCGGCCTCGGTCCGGGCGACGATCACCTTCCCCGACTCGAGGACCGGGAGCCCCTTCTCGGCGCAGAACGCGCGCATGAGCTTGTTCCCGGCGAGGCAGGTTCGCGCCTTGGCCGAGTCCGGGGCGTAGTAGATGCCGGCGTGGAGGACGCCGGAGTTGCGGCCGGACGCGTGCCGGCCGAGGTCGGGCTCCTTCTCGAGGATGAGGACGTCGCGGCGCCCGGCGCGGAGCAGCTCGCGGGCGATGGTGAGGCCGATGATGCCGCCGCCCACGACGAGGACGTCGGTCCGTTCCGGGAGCATGGCGCCGAATGTATCCCCGGGGGCGACCGCGCGCACCGCGGACGACGCTCCCGGCGCGCTCCGCCTGCGGGCCAGGACGCACCGTCCGCGGCGGGCGAAACCCACTTCTACCCAGATCCGCGCACCCCCGTGTTCGTGGGACGGCGGCGCACAGCGGACGATCGAGCGGGCGCCCCGCTGGTACCCTCGCGGGATCACCGAGGGGAGGCCTCATGCGCCGAATCGCCATCCTCGCCGCCGCGCTCGGCGCGGCGTGCTCGACCGAGATCACGCCGCGAAATCCCTACGACCCCGCGACGCCGCCAGAGCTCCAGGCGAAGGCGGAGGTGCGCGCCGCCGTCTCGACGGGCGGGCTGGCGGCCGCGTCGGGGCAGCCGGTCGCGATCCGCGCCTCGGGGCGGGTCATCCGTAGCGGCGCCACCGACGGTGACGGCGCGTTCGTGTTCGACCAGCTCGTCCCGGGCTCCTACGAGGTGGAGGTGGGGGCGACCGGGTTCGCGCCGGTCGCGATCACCGTCGCGCTCCGCGCCGGCGACCGGCTCGACCTCGGCACGATCCGGCTCCAGCCGCTCTCCGGGGCGAGCGCGGCGGTCATCACCGGCACCGTCCTCCTCGCCGGCCGGACCGAGCACACGGGGACGCTCGTCGAGGCGATGGGGCGCTCCTACTCCGCGACCACCACGACGTCCGGCGCGTTCCGGCTCGACGTGATCCCCGGCACCTACCTGCTGCGCGTCTCGCACCCGGAGTACAGCGAGCAGTCCGTCCCGACGTTCACGGTCGCGGCGGGCGAGCAGCACGACCTGTCCGTCCTCACCCTCGAGTCGAACCCCGCCACCATCGCCGGCCACGTCGACGGCGAGCTGATCGGGTCGCTCGCCGACGTCACGGTGAGCCTCGAGGGGACGTCGCTCACCGCGCTCTCGAACGCGGCGGGCGACTTCTCCCTCGGCAACGTGCCGTCGGGGAGCTACGTCGTCCGCCTCGCGAAGGGCGGGTACGTCTCCGCCACGGTCCCGGTCCTCGGGGTCAGCGCCGGCGCCCTGGTGAACGTCGGCGTGGTCTCGCTCGCGGTCGCCCGCGGCACCCTCGCCGGCACGGCCGAGCTCGCCGGGACGTCGGACGCGAGCGGGATTGTCGTGGAGGTGACCGGCACCGGCCGCGCGGCCGTCACCGGCGCCGACGGGCAGTTCCGGTTCGACGGCCTCGTCGCGGGGGTGTACGAGGTCTCCGCCCGGCGCGACGGCTACCAGCGGACGAGCCGCGGGAGCCTGACCGTCGCGGCCGGCAGCCTGACCGACGCCGGGACGCTCACGCTCTCGCGGCAGGGCGGCGCCCTCGTCATCGCGGAGGGCGCCTTCACGGCGACGCGCCGGGTCACGCTCCAGCTCTCCGCGTCCGGGGTGACCCACTTCCACGCGAGCGAGGACCCGAGCTTCGCCGAGACCACCCGCGGCGACGCGGCGACCACCTGGCGCCCGCTCGTCCCGGGCCAGGGCGAGCCGTTCGACCTCGTGGACGCGGACGGCGAGCACGTCGTGTACGTGCAGTTCTCGACCGCCGGCACGAACCCGTCCGCCCTCGCCTCGGCCGCCGTGGTCCTCGACCGGCTCGCGCCCCAGTATCCGTCGGTCGTCATCGGCGACGGCAGCGGCTGGTCGCGCGCGGCGGACGGGATCGTGAGCCTCACGCTCTCCGCGCAGGACCGCCCCGCCGTCCCGGGGGTGCGACCTCGGGGCTCGGGAGCATGCAGCTCGTGAACGGCACCGACTTCGGGGCCGGCGGCGTCGTCACCCTCCCTTACAACGGGAGCCAGACCTTCACGCTCCCGGCGGGCGAAGGGCCGCGCACCGTCTCGGTCCGCTTCGTCGATCGCGCCGGAAACGTGTCGGCCGCCGCGAGCGCGACCGTCGCCGTCGACACCGTCCGGCCGGCGCTCGGCCCGACCCCGCTCCGCATCCTCGGAGGCGATCTCGCGCGCCCGCTCTACACCCGCACGCCGGTCGTGAGCCTCGCGCTCGACGCGACGGACGCGAACGGCGGCCCGTCCGGTGCCTCCCTGTACGTCCGCATCTCGAACGCGGCCGGGCTCCCGGGCGCGCTCTTCCAGCCGTACGCGCCGACCCTCTCCTGGGTCCTCTCGCCCGGCGACGGACCGAAGACCGTCTACGCGCAGTTCATGGACGCCGCGGGTAACGTGAGCGACGTCGCCGCCGCCTCGATCACGCTCGACGCCGCCGGCCCGGGCGCGCCCTCGCTCTCCATCGAGGAGCACGATGCGCGGCCGGGGAACGGCCAGACGAACGTCGCGACGGTGACCCTCGTGCTCTCCGCGAGCGGTGCCCCCGCCCTGGCCCTCGTCTCCGAGGACCCCGGGTTCGCGTCCGCCGAGACGGTGCTCCTCGCGGGCGAGGTCCTCCCGTACCGGACGACCCACGTCCTCTCCGGCCTCGGCTCGAGGACCCTTTACGCCCGCTTCGTCGACGACGCGAGGAACACCTCCGACGTCGTGCAGGCGGCGGTCACCCTCGACCAGCCACCGCCGCTCGCGGTCGCGCCGGTCGTGGCGCCGACCCCCTGGACGCGCAGCGCCGCGATCGCGCTGACGCCACCCGCGGCGGGGCAGGACGAGCTCTCGGTGAGCGGGGCCGGCGTCGTCGCGACCGGATACGTCTCGGCCCCGGCGGGCGTCGCGATCCCGGTCTCCCTCTCCGGCGGCGACGGAACGAAGACGTTCGCGGTCACGTACCGCGACGCGGCGGAGAACACGACGACCGTCGGCGGCCTCTCGGTGGCCCTGGACGCCACCGCGCCGGCGGCGGGCCCGTTCGCCATCCGCGGCGCCCTCGCCGACGGGTCCACCAGCACGAGCCTCACCGCCGCGCGCACCGTGACCCTCGACCTCTCCGGGGTCTCCGACCCGGCGAGCGGGGTCGCGGAGATGCCCTCTCCGAATCCACCACCTTCGCCGGGGCCTCCTGGCAGCCCTTGGCGCCGCCGCCCCGTTCACCCTCTCCGCCGGCGACGGGACGAAGACCGTGTACGCGAGGTTCCGCGACGCCGCGGGGAACTCCACCACCGGAGCGGTCCAGGGGCAGATTGACTCGACACCACCGGCCCGGCCTCCCCCGCGGTCGCGGTCGTGAACGCCCTCGGCGACCCCATCGCGGCGACCTCGACCGCGACCGTCCGGCTTCGGCTCTCGGCGGCGGGTTCGCCGGCGCGGGCGCTCGTGGCGGAGAACCCCGCCTTCACCGGCGCGGTCACCGTCCCGCTCGGCCCGGTCGGCTACCCGTACCTGACGGGCCCCGTCCTCACCCTCTCCGCCGGCGATGGCGTGAAGACGGTCTACGCGCGCTACGTCGACGGCGCGGGGAACCTCTCGGACCCGGCGGTCGCGACGGTCGTCCTCGACGCCGCGGCGCCGGCGCGCCCGGGACGTTCGCGGTCACCGGGAATCGAGCCGGGCTACCGCCCAGCACGAGCGTGACGTCCGATCCCGCGGTGACCCTCGACCTCTCCGGCGTCTCGGACGCGGCGAGCGGCGTCGGCGAGATGCAGCTCTCGGAGTCCGCCACCTTCTCCGGCGCGGCCTGGGTGCCCTTCTCCCCCTCGCCCCCGTTCGTCCTCGGGGCCGCGGACGGATCGCACACCGTGTATGCGCGCTTCCGCGATTGGGCCGGGAACGTGTCGGCCCGCTCGCAGGGGGCGCTCATCCTCGACGGGACCGCGCCCTCCGCGGCAGGCTTCGCCATCCGCGGCGCCCTCGCCGACGGCACGGCGAGCACGAGCTTCACTGCGACCGCGAGCGTGACGCTCTCGCTCGCGGGGATCTCCGACGCGACGAGCGGCGTCACCGAGATGCTCGTGTCCGAGTCGGCGGGCTTCGCGGGCGCGAGCTGGCAGCCTTTCGCCGCCGCGGCGCCGTTCTCCCTCTCCGCGGGCGACGGCACGAAGACCGTGTACGCCCGGTTCCGCGACGCCGCGGGGAACGCGAGCTCCATCGCGGTGCAGGGGCAGATTGCCCTCGATACCACCGGCCCCACCTCCCCTACGCTCGAGATCGTCACGGCCGGTGGCGCTCCCCTCGCGGACACGCGGTCCGCGGGCGTCTACGTCCGGCTCGGGATCGCCGGCGGCGCCGTCCAGGCGCTCGTGGCCGACAACCCGGTGCTCCTCGGCGCAACGGTGGTGAGCCTCGTCGGGAAGGGGCTCCCGTACCTGACGCCGGGGCCGGTCTGGACGCTGCTCCCGCCCGACGGGGCGAAGACCTTGTACGTCCGCTACGCGGACGACGCGGGCAACCTGTCGCCGCTCGCGTCGGCCACCGTCACGTACGACACCACCCCGCCGCTCGCGCTCCCCCCGGCGATCACCCCGTCGCCGTGGACCGCCACAGGGAGCATCACGCTCGTCCCGCCCGACGCGGGCCAAACCACCCTGGACGTCTCCGGCCTGGCGTGGTCGCCCGGTCGGGCGTCCTCGCCCCCCCGGGCGCCTCGATCCCGGTCTCGCTCACGGCCGGCGACGGCGCGAAGTCGTTCGACGTCACCTGGCGCGACGCCGCCGGCAACTCCACTTCCGTGCCCGGCCTCTCGGTCACGCTCGACACCACCGCGCCCGTGACGAGCGCGTTCACGGTGACGGGCACGCTCGCCGCGGCCTCCGCAGCGCAGCCATCACCGCCACCGCGAGCGTCTCGCTCGACCTCTCCGGCCAGTCCGACGCGACGAGCGGGATCTCCGAGATGATGCTGTCGAACGACGCCGCCTTCGCCGGCGCGAGCTGGCAGCCGTTCACCGGCGGGGCGGCGGTGCCGTGGGTGCTCGGGGGCGGCGACGGCACGAAGTCCGTGTACGCCCGCTTTCGCGACCGGGTAGGGAAGGCCTCCTCGACCGTCCAGGGGCAGATCGAGCTCCTCGAGACGCCGCCCTCCCGCGGGGCTATTACGCTCGCCGGCGGCGCGCGGACCGTGTCCGACGTCCGCGTCACGGCCGCGCTCCAGGCCTCCGGCGCGGAGGAGATGCGGCTCAGCGTCGATGGCGACCCCGGCCGCTGGGAGCCCTTCGCGTCGAGCTCGACCGTCACGCTCGCGCCGATGCCGGATCAGGGGACCCATACCGTCGCGGTGACCTTCCGGAACCGCGCGCGGGTGGAGGGCGGCGGCGCGAGCGCGTCGATCTTCCTCGACGAGCGCCCGCCGGCGGCGCCGACGGCGGTCTCGATTACCGGCACCCTCGCCGACGGCGGGACCTCCGGGAGCTACGCGTCGACGCCGATTGTGGTCGCCAACGTGCAGTGGCCGACCGGGGACGTGACGGTGAGCGAGATGGCGGTGTTCGAGAGCGACGACTGCACGCTCCCGGGCGCCCCCTCCTGGCTCCCGCTCTCGCCCGCGACCACCTTCGTCTTCTCCGGCGGGGATAGGGCGAAGCGGCTCTGCGTCGCGCTGCGCGACGAGGCCGGGAACGTCGGGCCCGCCCTTCCTGCCAGCATCGTCCTCGACACCGTCGCGCCGCCGAACCCGGGCTTCGACGACCTGGCGACAGAGACGACCCACGCGACGATTGTCGTCGCGACGGTCTCGACGCTCCCGCCGGATCCCGGGCGGGACACCGCTCTCCTACGAGTGCATCGGCGGCGTCACCTACGGCACCGAGTGGAGGCCCTGCGCGCCCGACGGGGCGCGGAAGCTGACCTACCCCCTCGCCCCGAACCAGGACAACGCCCTCGGCGTCCGCACCCGCGACGCCGCTCGCAACGCGAGCGCCGGCACCGTCGTGACGGTCACCCAGGACTCGCTCGCGCCGCAGGCCCCGATTGTCCAGGCGGTGCGTACCACCCGCGACTCCCTCACCGTCAGCTGGACGTCGGGTGGCGAGCCGGACATCGCGAACTTCCGGGTGTACTACGGCAACTCGGTCGCGGACCGGTCCGGCGGCGACGCAGCCCAGGGGCCGTCGCCCGTGTCCGTGGGCCGCTCCAGCGCGACGAGCTTCGAGCTGACCGGGCTCACCGCGGGCGTCCCCTACTACGTCTCGGTCGAGGCGGTGGACGCGGCGGGAAACCCGAGCGGCCCCTCCGCCGCGCGGCTCGGGGTCCCGAACGTCGTGAACCCGCGGGTCCTCGGCACCATCGGCGGGCGGCTCGAGGTGGTCGCCGGGGCCGAGGGCGCCTTCTCCAGGGTCTTCACCTACGTGGCCGCCCGGGAGGGCATGATCGAGCTCGACGTCACGGCGGACGGCGCCTCGGCGACGACCGTCTCCGGGCGCGCCGCGACCCCCGACTCTCATCCCCCTCACCGGCGGGTCGCTCGTCGCGCTCAGGTGCACGTCCGCCGGCGTGGTCGGCCAGTGCTTGTCCGTCCCCGGCATCACGCGCGAGGGCGTGAGCCGTGGCCCCGCCGACCCGTACCGCGCCCACGCGCCGGTGGTGTTCTTCCCGGATGTCGGCGGCCCGGGTCGCCTCGTGTCGTCCCTCCCGGTCCGGCCGTTGCGGATGGCCGGCGCGACGCTCGACGCGCGCCCGGTGCTTTTCGCCGTCGACCTCGCCGGCGTCTCGGCGTTCGACCTCACCACCCCCGCCCAGCCGCGCCTCCTCGCGCGCGCGACCTTCGTGACCGCAGCCACGGTGGTCACCGACGCGGGGGTCGTCGGCACCGACCTCGCCATCGCCCGGGACGGCGCCGTGCTCCTCTACCCGCTCGCCGGCCTGTTCGCGGGGACCCTCGGCGCCCCGCGGTCGCTCCCGGTGGACGTCAGCTCGTACCTGAGCGCCTTCTCGAGCGGCGCGATCGTCTGGACCTGGCCGCTGATCCCCGACGATCCCGACGCCAGCCCGACCACCTCGATGCTCGCGACGCTCGACCCAGCGACTGGCGTCGAGACCGACACGGTCCCTCGTACTCCAACGCCTACGCGCGGCTCACGGGGTTGCCCGGCGCCCTCTACGCGACGTTCCAGAACGGCTTCGCGATCCGCGTCCCGGTGACGAGCGCGGGGGTGCTCGGCGCGTTCACGCCGACCCCGGTGGCCGCCCCGGTCACGAGCGACGCGGTGGCGGCGTTCGTGACCTCGGCCGGGGTCGAGCGCCTCCTCGCGATCCCCACCGGCGGGACCCGCATCGACCGCTGGAAGGCGACGGCGGGCGTTCTCTCGCTGCTGGCGAACCCGTACCAGGAGATTGCGGGTGGTGAGCTCGCGGTCTTCGGCGACTTCGTCGTCTCCGCGCACGGCGACGCCCGCCTCGACTTCGTGGACTTCGGGAACCCGCTCTCGCCGTCCGCGACGAGCCACACCTATGCGGGGGGCAACAACCAGCGGGTCCTCACCCGCGGGCCCTGGCTGTACGTGGTGCTGGTACGGGAACGGGAGCCACGGCGTGGACGTCTTCCGGTACGGCAACGCCGCCGAGCCGACCCTCGCCGCATCGGTCACGATCCTCGCGGGCGCCGGGAACACGTCGATCGCGCTCGCCGGGCAGTACCTCTTCCTCGCCGGCGACGGGAACGTGACGCCCATCGACATCTCGAGCCCGGCCTCGCCGGTCGCGCGGACGTCGCAGGCCACCGCCTTCGCCCTCGGGAGCGATGGGGCTTGCCGCGCGGCCGCAGACGATTGGCGGGACCACCTACGACGGCGTCGTCTACGCGCACGGGCTCGCCCGCGAGTTCCGCGCCTTCGGGTGGCGCCGCGGCACGCCGGACACCTGGACCCCGCTCGGCGCCGGCCCGGTCTACGTCCCGGGCGACATCACCATGTCGCGCGCCTACGTGCGGCGGCAGGGGACGTCCGCGGTCATCGGCGACTCCGGCGGGTCCGTCGTCCTCGACCTGACGGTACCCGGCGCGCCCGTCCCGGTCACGCCGTTCGTCGGCACCGTCGCCGGTCCAGCCGTGCTGCAGGGCGTCGACCTCGCCGGCCTCGGCAAGGCGGGCCAGACCGATGGGCCGAACGTCGCGGTCGCCGCGGCCGGTGGCCTCGAGGGCACGGTTCCTTTCACGACCTGCGTCGCGTCCAAGTACGGCGGGGCCGGCTTCGTCGCGGACGGCGCCACCTACTACGCGTCCTGCGGGGCGAGCGGCATCATGATGTTCGCGGTCGCCGATCCCGTGGCGGTCCCCGCGGTGAAGCGCTTCGACGGGATCTCCGCGAAGGCGCTCGCCACCGACGGCGCGACGACCTGGGTCGCGACGCACGACGCCCTCACCCGGCGGGTCTACCGGATTGACGAGCGGACGAACGCGGCCGGCGCCACGCCGACGATGCCGTCGACCTACGCGACGGTCACCGAGGACGTCTACGGGATGGTGCTGACGGCGGGCTCCTCTTCGTGCTGGACGGGGGCGGCACCAACGCAAACGACGTCCAGATCTACGACGTGTCGGATCGTCGGCGTGGGTGCAGCGCGGGTTCGTCGACGTCTGTGGCGCGCCGCAGCCGGGGGGCATCGCGACCGACGGTGAGTACGTCTACGTCGCGTGCAACGACCTCATCGGCGTGGTCGACGTGAAGTCGCTCACGCTCAAGACCACCGTCCCCCCCGTCGCGAACTTCTCGTCGCTGACGCCTGGGAGAGCCGGCTCTACGTCGGCACCACGAACGCCGGGATTGTCCGGTTCGACCTGAACGACGGCGGCCGGGCAACCGGACGACCCTCGCGGCGGGCTACGGCGTGGCCGGCGTCGGCGTGCGAGGCCAGTACGTCTTCTTCACCGCGCCCTATTCCGGGGGGCTCTACGTGATCTCCCAGTTTGGCGGCAGCCCGTCGCTGGTGTGGAACCCCTCCCAGCCGCTCGGCCAGCCGGCGGTGGCGGGAGATCGCCTCCTGGTCCCGGTGGGCCTGCGCCCGCAGCCCTTCGACCTCACCGACCTCTGGCAGGGCCGGATGTCTGTGAGATCCATCGGGCCGGCGCCGCTCCTCGATCCCACCGCAACCTACGGCGCCCTCCAGCTCCTCGACGGCCGTTTGGCTACACCGCGGGGCCGGGCTACCGCGCGACCGACCTCCGGGAGTGAGACCGAACCCATGAGACCGCTCTTCGTCATCGCCGCCTTCCTCGTCACCCTGTCCGCCCGCGCCGAGGAGCGATTCGCCGCGGGCGCCCGCGTCGCCGCCGGCCTCGCCCGGCAGCTCGCGGCCGCGAAGCCGCCCGTCACGTCCATCGCGGTCGTGCCGATCCGCGACGGCCCAGGCATCTCCCCGGAGTCGCTCCGCGCCTTCTCCGCCGCGGTCGCGGTCGGGCTTCGGCGCGCGGGGCTCGCGGTCCGGGACTGGTACGCGATGAGGCAGCGACGCGCGAGAAGCTCGCCTCGTGACCAGGCGGGGGGCCGCGCTCCGCCTCCGTCGCGGACGTCGGCGCGCTCGGTGAGCGGCGAGGCCGCCGCGAAGGACGGCGCCGCCCTGCTCGCGATGCGCGTGGTGTCGGTGCCGGCGCAGGCGGTGCTCGCGACGGAGAGCGCGAAGCTCGACCGGCCACCGGCCACGACCGCCGCCGCCGCGCCCGCGCGTCGCGCTCCCGGCCGCTCCCGCGGTGGCCACCCGGCCGCCCTCGGCGGCGCGCCCTGACGCCCTCGCGCCCGCGAGCGTGGACGTGGCGGTGCGGAGGGCGGCGGACACGCTCGTCGAGGGGTTCGCGAAGCTCCCTGGCAGCGCCCGCTACCACCGGCTCGCGGTGCTCCCCCTCGCCGAGCACGGCGACCAGGCGCGGAAGCTCGAGCTCGGCGCCATCGTGTCGCCGAGCCTCCCGGCGCTTCGCCGCGACCACGGCCTCCTGCTCGTCGAGCGCGCGCGGCTCGCGTCACTGCTCTCCGAGATTAGGCTCGGCGAGATGGGCCGTGGACCCGAAGGACGCGCCGCGGCTCGGGAAGTTCGCCGATGCCCAGGCGCTCGTGGTCGGCTCGGTGTCGCAGGCCGGGGACCGCTACCTGCTCGACGTCCGGATGTCTCCACCGAGACCGCCGAGACGCTCGCCACCGCCTCGGAGCCGGTCGCGTCGGCGACGCTGGTCGCGCTGTCGCGCGACGCGGTGGTCCTACGCTCGCGGACCGACGCGCCTACCGCTCGCTCCTCGCGCCGGGCTGGGGGCAGCTCTACAACCGGCAGCCGGTCAAGGCGGGGCTATTCGCCGCCGCCGAGCTCGCGCTCCTCGGCGGCGCGCTCGCGTTCCAGCTCGAGGGCGCGAAGGCGGAGCGCGACTACCAGGCGAAGGCGACCCCCGCCGCGCTCGGGCCGGATCTGGCTGCGGCCGCCGCCGCCCTCCGCGCGGACGCCCACGACGCGTACGCCTGTCGCAACCGGCTGCTCTGGGGCGCTGCGGCGGTCTGGGTCCTCGGCGCCGTGGACGCCTACGCGTTCGGGGTGGACGGCGACAAGATTGCGTCCGGGCTGACGGTGCTGCCGACCGGCGAGGGCCTGGGGCTCGCCCTCGCCGGTCGGTACTAGCGAGCGGCTCCGCTACTTCTTCGCCTTCTTGGCGTCGGTCTTCACCTCGATCGAGGTGGCGGTCATCTTGTACTGCACGGTGACCTTGTCGCCCTTCTTCACCTCGGTCTTCACGTCGCCCTTGGCGATCTCCCAGTTCTCCTTGCCGCCCTTCTGGACCACGATCGAGTCCGGCTTCACGTCGATGACCGGGCCGGTCACCTGGTAGGTCTTGTCGGCGGCGACCGCCGAGCCGGCCAGGGTGGCGAGGGCGATGGCGAGTGCGATGCGCTTCATGTCGGTGCTCCCTCCGTGATGGGTGCCGCGGATCAGTGCTCCACCTTGAAGCCGACCCGGACGGTCACCTGGAACTCCGAAACCTTGCCATCTTTGATGGCGCCGCGCATCTCCGCGACCTCGAACCAGCTCGTGTGCTTCACGCTCTTCGTCACCTCGGCGATCGCGACGCGGGTCGCGTCGGCGAAGCTCTCCGGGGACGTCCCGACCACCTCGATCTTCTTGTAGATGCCGGCCATGGCTCCCTCCCTCGAGGACGCGCGCGGCGCGCCCGGACGGTGATTGACGTTCCGTCACTATGCTCGGGGACCCTGCCGGTGATGCCCGCCCCTCGTGGGGCGTTCCGGGATTCGCCCGGCCCTCAGCGGCCGCGGGCCGCGCGCCACCGCGCGACCGCCGCCTCGACGTCGACCGGGGCGAGGGTCGTGGGCGGGCCGGTGACGGTGGTCCGGTTGATCTTCCGGATCCGGGCGTTCAGCTCCTCGAGCCGCCCGCGCACGACCCGCTCGTCGGAGAGGCGCGCCAGCTCGGCGAGGACCCGCTCCGCCTCGAGACGGATGGCGAGGCTCTCCGGAAGATCGGAGAGCTTCTCGCGCCGGAGCTTCTCCTTGATCCACCAGGCCTCCTCGAGGACGCCGGTGAGCGGGAGCGGCTTCCCCTTGCCGCGGAGGCGGTCGAACTCGCCCTGTGCCTGCGCCTCCCGGATGATCCGGTCGACGTAGCGATCAGGGGTCTCGCCGGGCTTGCGCGAGGGGTCGGCCACCCCCCGGATTTAGCGCGGCAGCCGGAACGCGGCCACGACGAGGAGCAGGATGGGGAGCGCGGGCGCGGCGACCCAGACGAGGACCGCGGCCTTCTCGCCGGCGGCCGGGAAGGACGCGGCGAGGATCGTGGGCAGGAGGCCCAGGGAGACGACGCCGAGGAAGGCGATCCCGCCCGCCTGGGCGAAGGCCCAGAAGCGGCGGACCCGGCGCACGCGGTCCGCCTCCGCGTCGGCGTCGAGGACGGGAGGCGAGCCGGGCTCGCGAGCGGGCGTGTCGCCGTCGGTCACGGGCCCGAGAGGTAGGTATAGCCCTTCATCACCGCTTCGTAGAAGTCGGAGAGGCCGACGCCCTCCTTCGGCCGGATCGCGCCCTCCTTCACCTTCTGATCGAGGGCGCCCTTCACTCGCCGGAAGAGCTCCGCCGGCTCGTACTGCACGCGCGAGAGGACCTTCTCGATCGTGTCGCCGGGGATGACCTCCTCGATGTAGAAGTCCTCGGGATCCTCGTCGTCCACGAAGACGTGGATCTCGTTCACCCGGCCGAACAGGTTGTGCATGTCGCCCATGATGTCCTGGTAGGCGCCGGTCATGAACATCGCGAGGTAGTACGGCTCCCCGACGGCGAGGGCGTGGAGCGAGAGCGTCTCGTCCACCCCCTCGACCCCGTCGTTCTCGATGAACCGATCAATCTTCCCGTCGGAGTCGCAGGTGATGTCGACGATGGTGGTGTCCTTCGTCGGGACCTCCTGCATCCGGTGGAGCGGGACGATGGGGAAGAGCTGATCGAAGGCCCAGTGGTCGGGCGCGCTCTGGAACAGCGAGAAGTTCGCCATGTACTGGTCGGCGATCTTGTCCCCGAGGTCGCGGGTCTCGCGGGGGAGCCGCTTCTTGCCGCGATTCAGGTCGGCGATGGCGCGGACGAGCTTCCAGAAGAGGCTCTCCACCACCGCGCGCTCCTCCAGCCCGAGGATCCCGAGCTTGAACATCTGGAGCGCCTCCTCCTTCTTGGCGGCGGCGTCGTGGTACGCCTCGGCGCGGTTGCGCGGCGTGACCCCCTGGACGATGTCGCGCATCTCCCGGACGACCTTCGGCTCGTTCGGCTGCGCCGTCGACGCGGCGGCGATCTCCTCCTCCGACCCGATCTCGATGTGCCCGAAGACGTTCATGATGACGCAGGAGTGGTGGGCGGTGACCGCCCGGCCGGACTCGGAGACGATGTGCGGCTCCGGGACCCCCTCGTTCATGCAGACGCGCTGCACGTTGTAGACGACGTCGCCCACGTACTCGTCCATCGTGTAGTTCACGGTGGACGACTGACCGCCCGGCGTCCCGATGTAGTCGACCCCGAGCCCGCCGCCCACGTCGAAGTACTCGATCCCGAGCCCCATCTTCCGGAGCTTCGCGTACACCCGGGCGCCCTCGTTCACCGCGTCCTTCACCACCCGGATCTCGGTGAGCTGGGAGCCGACGTGGAAGTGGAGGAGCTTCGCGCAGTGCTCCTTCCCCGCGTCCTTGAGGATGCTTCACCGCGTGGATGAGCTCCGGGACGGTGAGGCCGAACTTGGCGAAGTCGCCGGACGAGCCCTCCCATTTCCCGGTGCCGCGGGTGGTGAGCTTGGAGCGGAGCCCGATCATCGGCTCGACGCCCATCTCGTCCGCGAGGCGGAGCAGGTGCGGCAGCTCCGAGAGCTTCTCGATGACGACGATGACCTTGCGCCCGAGCTTGCGCCCGAGGAGCGCGAGCCGGAGGAACTCCTCGTCCTTGTAGCCGTTGCAGATGGTGAGCGCCTCGGGGTCGGTGTTCATCCCGAGGACGACGAGCAGCTCGCCCTTCGAGCCCGCCTCGAGCCCGTAGTGGTAGGGCGCGCCGGCGTCGAGGATCTCCTCCACCACCTCGCGGAGCTGGTTCACCTTGATCGGGTAGACGCCGAAGTAGCGCGCGCCGTACCCCATCTCGGCGATCGCCTTCCCGAAGGCCTCGTTGATCTGCTTCACCCGGGCGCGCAGCACGTCCTGGAACCGGACGACGCAGGGGAGGCCGATCCGCCGTTCGCGGAGGTCCTCGACCACGTCCATGAGGTCGATCACGGGGCCGGGCTGGCCCATGGGGTGGACGACGACGTGCCCCTTGTCGTTGATGGAGAAGAAGCCGGCTCCCCACCCGCTCAAGTTGTAGTACTGGGTCGCGCGCTCGATGGACCAGTCCGAAGACGGAATCGCCGTCGTCGCGTCGCTGCGTCGGTCGGGGAGGCTCACGCACGCTGATCTACGACACCGCGGCCAGGAAAAAAAGCCGAGGCACGACGATTGCGGGGCGCGCCGGGGTCGAGGCGGCCGGTTCTCCCCACGCCGGGATCGACTTCCGGTCGCGGCTCCGTTAGGAACCGGGCTCCGTGGCCGGCCCTCACTCCCACCCTCGCCCTCCCGCGTCGACGGGGCGGACGCTCCGCGACCGGCTGCGCGGCGCGCGCGCCGTGTTCCGCGCAGATCCCCGGCACGCTCCGCCTGGTGTGGGAGGCGGATCACCGCGGCACCGTGCTGGTCGCGCTCCTCACCGCGGTGCTGGCGCTCCTCCCCGCCGGCATCGCCTGGGTGGGCAAGCTCATCGTCGACGGCGTCGTCCTCGCGGCGCGGACCGGCGCCGCGGCCGATCGCGAGCGGGTCTACGCCCTCGTCCTCGCCGAGCTCGTGCTCATGGCGATCCAGCTCTCGGCCGGCCGCCTTCTGTCGCTCCGGCGCGAGCTCCTCCGCGGCGCCCTCGGCAACCGCGTGAACGAGGCCATCCTCGAGAAGGCCCTCGAGCTCGAGCTGCGCCACTTCGAGGACGCCGAGGTCTACGACAAGATGCAGAACGCGCGGCGTGAGGCCTCCGCGCGGCCGCTCTCGCTGGTGATGCAGGTCTTCGGCATCGCCCAGAACGCGGTGACCCTCACCGCGCTCTCCGGCCTGCTCCTCCGGGTGTCCCCGGCGAGCGTCCTCGTCGTGGTCGCCGCCTCCGTCCCGGCGTTCCTCGCCGAGGCGCGGCTCTCCGCCGACTCCTTCCGGCTGTGGACCTGGCGGGCCCCCGAGGGGCGGCGCCTCAACTACCTCGAGTGGATCCTCACCCGCGACAGCCACGTGAAGGAGGTGAAGCTCTTCTCCCTCGGGCCGCTCGTGCTCGGGCGGTACCGCGCCCTCTTCCGGAAGTTCTTCGCCGAGGACCGCCGGCTCGCGATCCGCCGGATGCGCGCCGGCCTCGCCTTCGGGGCGCTCTCCCTCGCCGCGTTCTACGGCATGTACGCGCTCATGGCCGGCCGCGCCGCCCGGGCCGAGATCTCCCTCGGCGACCTGACCCTCTACATCGCGGTCTTCCGCCAGGGGCAGGGGGCCATCCAGGCGGTGCTCCAGGGCGTCGGGGGGCTCTACGAGGACGCCCTCTTCATGTCGAACCTGTTCGACTACCTCGCCATCCCGACCGGCGGCGAGGCCGCCCGGGTCTCGCCGCCCCAGTCGCCGGCGCGCGGCCGCCCCCGGGTGCTCGAGATTCGACCGCGTCTCCTTCCGTTACCCCGGCACCGGCGAGTGGGCGCTCCGCGACCTCTCCCTCAGCGTCGCCCCCGGAGAGAAGCTCGGGCTCGTCGGAGAGAACGGCGCCGGGAAGACGACGCTGGTGAAGCTCCTCCTGCGGCTCTACGACCCGACCGAGGGGGCGATCCGCTAGGGCGGGGTCGACCTGCGCGACATGGACCCGTCGGACCTGCGGGGCCGGATCGGCGCGGTGTTCCAGGACTTCGTGCGGTACCAGTTCACCGCCGCCGAGAACATGGGGCTCGGCAACCCGACGCACGTCGAGGACCGGCCGCGGATCGAGGCGGCGGCCCGCCGCGGCGGCGCGGACACCGTGGTCGCCGCGCTCCCCCGAGGCTGGGACACCGTCCTCGGCGGCTGGTTCGAGACCGGGCACGAGCTCTCCGCCGGGCAGTGGCAGAAGCTCGCGGTGGCGCGGGCGTTCATGCGGGACGAGGCCGAGCTCCTCGTCTTCGACGAGCCGACCGCGTCCATCGACGCGGAGGGCGAGCACGAGCTCTTCCAGCGCTTCCAGGCCCTCGCCGCCGACCGGACCGCCATCGTCATCTCGCACCGCTTCTCGACCGTGCGGATCGCCGACCGGATCGCGGTGCTCCACGGCGGCCGGCTCGAGGAGCTCGGCTCGCATCGCGAGCTCGTCGCGCGGGCCGGCCGCTACGCCCACCTCTTCTCCCTGCAGGCGCAGGGTTACCTGGACTGAGGGGGACCGGCGTGCGCGGCGTCGAGGAGATCCCCTGGCTCTACGACCTCTACCTCTCGGTCCTCGAGCCGCTCGGGCTGCGGCGGTGGCGGGCCTGGCTCGTCGCGGGGGCCCGGGGCCGGACCCTCGATCTCGGGAGCGGCACCGGGCGCAACCTCCCCCTCCTCCCGCCCGGCGCCCGCGGCGTGGCGGTGGACCCGCACCCCGACGCCCTCGCCCGGGCCCGGGCCCGCGCGCCCGGGGTCCCGCTCGTCGTCGCCCGCGCCGAGGCGCTCCCCTTCCGCGCGGGGAGCTTCGACACGGTCGTCTCCGGGCTCGTCCTCTGCAGCGTGGACGATGCCGACGCCGCCCTGGCCGAGGTCCGCCGCGTCCTGCGGCCCGGCGGCGGCCTCCGCCTCCTCGAGCACGTGCGCCACTCCGGCGTCCGCGGGGCGCTGCAGGATTCTCGTGCAGCCGGCCTGGACCGCGCTCTCCGGCGGCTGCCGCCCCAACCGCGAGACCGAGGCCGCCGTCGTCCGCGCCGGGTTCGAGGTCGTCCCCGGCACCCGCCGCGCGAGCGGATCGATGCGACGCCTCGAAGCCCGCGTCCGCACCGCGCCGGGCTCCGGCGCGGCCCCAGGCTGACCCTGGGTGCCGCGCTCCAGGTCCGAAACCTGCTCGGCGAGGACGCGACCGCGGACGAGCGGGCCCTCGTCGCGTTCCTGCGGCTCACGCTGTAGGCGAGCGTTCGCTCGCCCGCCGGCGCGCGGCGGGCTACGTTCCCGGAAGGTGCCCGCCCGCCTCCTCGCCTTCGCGCTCGCCCTCTGCGCCCCCGCCGTCGCGCGGGCGCTCGCGATGGATCCGTCCGGCGTGGCGACCGCCGCCCCGGGGGCAGAGCCTCCCGACCCCGAGGGGGCGGCGACGCGGGCCGGCGCGACCACCGCGGCTCCCGCCGGGGCGCCGCCCCCGGCAGAGGGCGGCACCTGGCTCGACGTCGGCCACGGCTTCATCGAGCACCGGCTCTTCGCCCCCGCCCTCCGGGTGGACCGGTTCTTCTCCGACGAGCGCGACCTCGAGGCGGAGCGGGCGCGCTCCTTCATCCAGTGGCGCCAGGAGCTGCGCTTCACCCAGTTCGCGCAGTCGCCCAAGTACACGACCACCGTCACGGCGAACCTCAAGTTCCCGGGGCTGAACAAGCAGCTCCGGCGCCTGCAGGTCGAGGTCACCGGCCAGACCAAGGACGCCTTCGCCGCCATCTTCTCCCCGGACCGCGCTCTGACGGGCGACGGGACGACCGAAGGGAACTTCGGCACCGCCGACGCCGGCGTCGGCTTCCGGCTCTTCGAGACGCTCGCGTCCACGGTCGCGACCCACGGCGACCTCGGCGCGGGCGTGATCCTGCAGCTCCCGCCGGGCGTCTACGGCCGCGCCCGGCTCCGGTTCGTCGAGTCGCTCGGCGCGCGCGTCCTCGCGCGGCAGGCCGTGACCGGCTTCTGGCGCACCGACACGCTCTTCGGCTCGACCGGGAGCGCCGAGCTCGAGCGGCCTCTCGCGGTGCCGCTCGCGTACTCGAGCCTGGTGCGCCTCTCCGGCTCGACGACCATCACCGAGAAGAGCCGCGGCTACGAGTGGAGCGGCGACCTCTCGCTCATCGCCACGGTCCGGCTCCAGATCGGCGCGCAGCTCGGGTTCGGCATCTCCGGCGCGACGAAGGCGCCGGTGGACGTGGACGCCTACCGCGTCTACCTCCGGCTCCGCCGCGACGTCTACCGGAAATGGATCTTCACCGAGCTCGCCCCGGAGTACGACTGGCCCTGGGTGCCGGTCATCGGCCGGCGGGGGATCTGGTCGGTCGCGCTGCGGCTCGAGGTGCAGTTCCAGGGGAACGAGGCGCCGCGGGCGCCCGAGCCGAACGCGGCGGACCAGCGTCCCGAGCCCCGCGACCCGCCGCATCCGGCGAGGTGAGCGGGCGCGAGCGCGTTGCCGCGCGGCCCTCCGCCGGGATAGCGTTCCGGTTTTCAGGGGGAACCGATGACCGACCGGCTTCGCATCGCGATCAACACCGGGGGCGGCGACGCGCCCGGCCTGAACGCGGTCCTCTACGCCGTGACGATGGCGGCCCACCGCCGCGGCTGGGAGGTCTTCGGGATCCAGTCCGGCTACGGCGGCCTCCTCGACACCTCCAAGATGTTCCCGCTCACCCCGGAGCGGGTGGCCGGGATCGTCCCGCACGGCGGGACCATCCTGGGGACGACCAATCGCGGAGATCCGTTCCGGCGCCCGGTCCCCGGCGCGCCCGGCGAGTTCCGCGACGAGTCGAGCGTGGTGGTGGAGAACTTCCGTCGGCTCGGGTTCGACGTCCTCGTCGCCGTCGGCGGCGACGGGAGCCTCGCCATCGCGGACAAGTTCTCGCAGAAGGGGATCCCGGTCGTCGGCGTGCCGAAGACCATCGACAACGACCTCGCCGGGCACGCTCCAGACCTTCGGGTTCGACACCGCCGTCTCGACCGCGACCGACGCGCTCGACAAGCTCCACTCCACCGCCCAGTCGCACGAGCGGATCTTCGTGGTCGAGGTGATGGGGCGCTACGCCGGGTGGATCGCCCTCGCCAGCGGCGCGTCGGGGTCGGCCGACGCCATCCTCATCCCCGAGATCCCCTTCGACATCGAGAAGGTCTGCGCGCGGTTCGCGGAGAACGAGCGGCACGGGAAGCGCTACGGCATCGTGGTCGTGGCCGAGGGGGCGACCCCGAAGGGCGGCGGCATGGTGACCCGTGCGCCCGCGACGGACGGCCGGACCGAGGTCATCCTGGGCGGCATCGCCGAGCAGGTCGCGGTGGAGATCACCCGCCGGACCGGAAGGGAGACCCGCTCCCTCGTCCTCGGCCACCTCCAGCGCGGGGGCTCGCCGACCACCTTCGACCGGCTCCTCGCGCTCCGCTTCGGCGCCGCCGCGATCCGGCTCATCGCGGAGGGGCACCGGAACGTGATGGTCGCGTTCCGGCCGCCGGAGATGGTGGCGGTGCCCATCCCGGAGGTCCTCGCGAAGACGAAGCGGGTGCCGGTGGACTCGGACACCATCCTGACCTGTCGCGATCTCGGGATCTCGTTCGGGGATTGAGCGCCTACCCCTCCCGAAGCACCTCGAGCCCCCGCTGCAGGTCCGGCGGCACCGGCGCCTCGAACCGCAGCCGCCGCCCGGTGCGCGGGTGGTCGAAGGCGAGGCGCCAGGCGTGGAGCGCCTGCCGCCCGATCGCCGCCGCCGCGCGCGCCGCGGGGCCCTCCGGCGTCCGGCGCTCGCGCCGCGTCCCGCCGTAGAGCGCGTCGGCGAGCAGCGGGTGGCCGGTCTCCGAGAGGTGGACCCGGATTCTGGTGGGTGCGGCCGGTGTGGAGGGTCACCTCGGCGAGCGTCGCCGTCTCCCCGAATCGCTCGACGACGCGCCACTCGGTGACCGCCCGGCGCGCCGCCGTGCGCAGCCGTCCGGTGTACCGGGTCCGGTCGCGCGGGTGTCGGCCGTAGGTCGTGTCGAGCCGGGCCTGGTCGGCGAGCGCGCCGTGGCACAGGGCGAGGTAGACCTTGTCGACGGTGCGGCCCTTCCACTGCGCCTGGAGCGCCTGCAGGGCCGCGTCGGTCCGGGCGACCACCAGGCAGCCGGAGGTGTCCTTGTCGAGCCGGTGGACGAGGCCGAGCCGCGGCAGCTCCCCGCCGCCGCCGAGGCGGTGCAGCAGCGCGTTCAACACCGTCGAATGCGGCGTCCCGCGGGCGGGGTGGACCACCATCCCGGCGGCCTTGTCGAGGACGACGAGGTCCCGGTCCTCGTGGAGCACGGAGAGGGGCAGGTCCTGCGCGACCGCATTCGTCGGCTCCGGGGGCTCGATCTCGAGGACCACCGGCTCGCCCCCGCGCAGCCGGGTGGCGGGCTTCTCGATCCGCCCCGCCACGAGGACCCGGCCGCGCTCGATGAGGCGGTGGATGCGGGACCGGGTGAGGTCGGGCGCGAGGCGCACGAGCGCCACGTCCAGGCGCACGCCGGCGAGGTCCAGGGGGACGACGAAGGTGCGGACCTCGGGCGCGCTCACGGCCCGGGGCCGCTACCAGATCCTCGACTTCACGTGCCCCTTCGACTTCAGGATCACGTCGATGATCGCGCGGTCGTAGAAGTTCGTCCGGGAGTAGAGGTCGGGCGAGACGCGGGACCGGTACAGCTCGCGGCCCTCCTCGAGCTCCTCCCTCACGACGTCGAAGAAGTTGTCCTGCTCGATGCCCCGGACGATCTTCTCCTCGTTGTAGAGCGACACGTCGGAGCAGATGGCGCGGGCGAGGCGCATGGCGGCCTCGGGAGCCTCGATCAGCGGCATGGCCGGATGCTACTGGGCAGCCCTGGCGGGGTCAACGAATCGCCCCGGCGGCGGGCCGCTCGGTCGCTTCTGCGCCGTCCCCAGCGCGCCGAAGCGAGGCGGGCGACCGGCGGACGAGCAGCGGAAGCGAGCGAGCGCCCCCCGGCGCGGTGACGCTACCTCGGCTTGTCGCTTGCCGCAGCGGCAGCTCGGTCGAGGTAGGCGCGGGCGACCTTCTGGCCGTCGAGGCGAAGCTCGCGGGCGAGGGAGAGGAGGATGCCGCGCAGGTAGACCGGCGCCGGGAGCGCCGCGAACCGCTCGGCCTCGATGTTCTCGACGTGGTGCCGCGTCACCTTGGTGCGCTCGGCGATCTGCCGGACCGTGATCCCCCGCGCCTCACGGACCCGGCGGAGCGCCTCGCCGGTCCAGGCCGCGCCCTCGGGGACCGGGACCTCGGCGGCGGGTGACGGCGCGGCGGGCGCAGGCGTCGGCGCGGCGGGCGCGGGCGTCGCCGCCGCGGGGGCCGGGACCTCGCGGTCGAGCCGGATGGGGGCGCGCGCGGGGGCCTCCGCCGGCGCAGGCACGGGGGCGGCCGACGCGGGTGGCTCCTCTCCCTCTCCCTCCGCCCTCCCCGCCCTCCCGGGCGAGCGCGGCCGGGCCGTCGGGCGGGCGGGTCGTCGCGGCGTCGGGCGGAAGCTGGACGGCGGGGATGACCGGGATCGGGGTCGTGAACGGAGGCGTCGCGACGCCGTTCGTGCCGTTCACGGCCGCCCGGACCTCGTCGGCGGACGCGAGGGAGGCGTCGTAGCGCCCGCGGGCATCGGGGTCGAGCAGCACCCGCTTCGCCTCGTCGATGCGCGCGCCGAGGAGCGCTGCCTCGTCCGGCGACATGAGCGTGTAGGTCACGAGGGAGCCCGGGCCGTAGAGGGAGCGTGCGCGCTCCACCGCCGCCTCGATGGCGGGGGCGGAGGCGTCCTGGGGGATCTCCAGGATCTCGTAGAGGGTCTGCTCGGACAGCCGCTTCACGCGCCGACCCCCGTCTTCGCGGTCAGGTCGAGGGCGAGGAGCGTGTCGGCGACCGCGGCGAAGGCCCGCGCGCCGACCGAGTCCGGCTTCTCCACGAGGAGCGGCCGCCGGGCGCGCACCGCGCGCCACATGTCCTCCTCGTAGTAGATGGTGCCGAGGAGGTCCATCTCCAGACCGAAGTACTTGCGCCAGGCGGCGACCACCGCCGTGCCGATGTCGGCGTCCTGGGGCGTGCGCGCCTGGTTCACGACGAGGCGTGGCCGGAACAGGGAGAGGTGGCGGGCGAGGTTCCGGCCGGCGTCGGCATCGCGCTCGGAGAGCGAGGCCACGAGCTCGACGGGACTCTTGAACGTGCCCCCGTCCATCACCGCGCGGAGGAGCGGATCGTACCCGTACACCGACGCGACGTTCCGCAGGCGGCGCCAGAAGGCGGCCTTCACGAACCGGTACGCGTTCTCCACGGCGGTCGGCTCCGGGACGAGCACCAGCACCCCGTGATCCGAGACGAGGAAGAAGTCGAGGACGTTCGCGTGCGTGCCGGCGCCGAGGTCCATGATGGCGTAGTCCACGTCCATCTGCCCGACGTGGCGCAGCAGCCGCATCTTCTGGGCGTACCGCGGGTTCGCCGCGTCGAGGTGGTCGAGGGCGCCCGAGACGAGGCCGAGGTTCTCGATGCCGGTCGGGGTGACCACGTCCTCGATCCGCTGGACCTTGCGCTCGATGAAGTCGGAGAGGGTCCGGCGTGGCAGGTCGATGCCGAGGGTGGTGTGGAGGTTCGCGCCGCCGAGGTCGGCGTCCACGAGGACGACCCGCTTCCCGCGCCGGGCGAGCTCGATCGCGAGGTTGGCGGAGATGAGGCTCTTGCCGATCCCGCCCTTCCCGCCGCCCACCGAGATGACGCGACGGGCGCGGCGATGGGGGGCCGCCGCCGGACGGCGAACGGGCTCCTCCGGGACCGTGCGTACGAGCTTCAGAGTCGGCGCGTCGCCCACGGACGGCATCCTAGTCCCATCGCGCGGGCGCATCCAAAAAGCCGGGGGGCTCCGGTATCGCACATGCGCCCGCGGAGGCCGGGGCTCCGGCGCCCCGGGACCTCCTACTCGAGGAGCTCGGCGTTCCAGTAGGCCACGTCGGCGAGCGACAGGAACGGCCGCCACTCCCGGTAGAATGCGCGGCGCGTCGCGCTCCGGAACATGGGCGTCCAGCGCGGCCGACCCGGCGGCCGAAGGAGCTTCATCCGCGCCTCGTCCGGCGTCCGCCCGCCCTTGCGCAGGTTGCAGGGGACGCAGGAGCAGACGACGTTCTCCCAGCTCGTCGACCCTCCCCGCGAGCGGGGGATGACGTGGTCGAGGTTCAGCTCCGAGCGGCGGAACCGCCTGCCGCAGTACTGGCAGGTCGAGTCGTCCCGCGCGTAGATGTTGAACCGGGAGAACCGGACCCTCGCCTTGGGGAGGTGGTCGTACGCCAGGAGGACGATCACCCGGGGGACCCGGATCCGGCGGCCCACCGTGCCGACCGCGTCGTGGTGGGCGGCGGCGGCGAGCGCAGCCCAGCTCTCGAAGTCGAAGAGCTTGAACTCCTCGTCGATCGCCCGGGCGGCCCCCTGGTAGAGGAGCGCGAACGCGCGCCGGACCGACGTGATGTGGACCGGCTGATAGACCCGGTTGAGTACGAGGACCCCGGTGTCGAGCATCTTTCCCAGAGATCCTAACACCGGGACTCCCCTCCCCGCACGCGGACCGTTCCCCCGTCCGGCTGGCCGGTGAGAGCGGAGCCGAACCGCCGCTAAGCGCGCCGCAGGCCTGCGCGCGGCCACGCCTGACGCGGGCCGCTCGACCTCCGACGGCTGCTGGCCGTACAGCAGGTGATACGCGGCATACGAGCGGAGGACGCGCTTCACGTAGCCGCGCGTCTCCTCCACCGGGATCTCCTCGACGAACTCGTCGAGCTCGAGGCCGCGGCGGGTCTCCATCCACCGGCTCACCGCCCCGGCCCCGGCGTTGTAGGCGGCGAGGGCGAGCGCCACCGAGCCGTCGTAGCGCCGGACGAGGTCGCCGAGGTACCGCGCCCCGAGGCGGATGTTGAGCGACGCATCGGTGAGCGAGGCCCGCGTGGGCTTCCCGAGCCGCAGCTGCCGCGCGACCTGCTGCGCGGTCGGGAGCATGAGCTGCGTGAGCCCGATCGCGCCCGCCGGCGAGAGGGCCCGCGGATCGAGGGCGCTCTCCTCGCGCATCAGCGCCTGCACGAGGTCGACGGGGACGCCGGCGGGCGGCGCCCAGCGGCGGATCGAGTCCCGGAACGCCGGCGGATAGGCGATCCGCCAGACGCGCACGTTCTCGCCGTCGGGCGGGCGGCGGAAGGCGGCGCGGGCGCGGGTGCGGAGGAGGGCGTGCGCGGCGCGGTGATCGCCGGCGCGGTCGAGGAGGTCCGCGACGAGGAGGACGGCGTCCGGCGACTCCGCGCCCGCCTCCTTGAGCCGCCGCGGGTCGATGGCCCCGAGCTCGTCGGCGGCGTCGCGGTCGAGCCCGAGGCGGAGCAGCAGGAGCCCGGCGCGGAAGTGCGCGTCGTCCCGGAGCGCGCCCGGGTTCCAGGCGAGCTCGGACTCCGCCACCGCGACCGGCAGGAGCACCGGCGCGGGGAGCGCGGCGTCGCGCCCGCCGCCCGAGAGCCGCGCCCGGGAGAGGAGCCCGTAGTAGTCGGCGGGGTAGCGGGTGACGAGATCGGCCCAGATGGCCCGCGCGGCCGCCCGGCCCTCCGGCCCGTTCTCGCTGAGGACGCGCGCGCGCCAGTACGCGGCGCGGGCCTGCTCGTACGGGTCCTCCCGCCGGTCCTCCTCGAGGGCGAGGAGCTGCGCCGCCGCCGCGTCCCGGTCGCCGCTCCGCCGCGCCAGCCACGCGAGCCGGAAGCGCGCCTCGTCGCGATAGTCGCCGGCGGGGTGGTCCGTCACGAGCGTCGCGAGCGCCTCGCGGGCCTCGTCGAGCCGGCCGAGCCGGGCGAGCAGGTCCGCGGCGAAGAACAGCGCGTCGTCGGCGAACGGGTGGCTCGGGTACTCGCGGGCGAGCCGGCGGTAGAGCCGGACCGCCTCCACCCGGTCGCCGGCGATCGAGGCGGCGCTGGCGAGGAGGTAGAGCGACCGGACCCGGACCTCCGGATCGGCGCACGCCCCCGCCACCGGCCGGAGCGTCGCGATGGCGCGGTCGTAGCTCCGCTCCTTCTTGTAGGCCCGCCCCGCCGCGGCGCGGGCGCGGCAGGCGAACGGCTCCGTCGGACCCGCGGGCGGCAGGTCGCGGAGCAGCGGCGAGAGGAGCGCGAGCGCGGCCTCGTTCCGGTTGCCGTCGAGGAGCGCCTCCGCCCGGCGGAGGGTGTCGTCGGCCGTCGGCGCGGCGCCGTGGGGCGCCGGGAGCTTCCCGAGCGCGGACCTGCAATCGGTCGACTCCGGCGCGAGCGGGTGACCGGCCCAGCACTCGAGGAGCGCCGAGCGCGCCGCGGCCCCCTCGCCATCCCTCGCGGCGATGCGGCCGGCGAGGAGGAGCGCGGTCGCGGCGAAGTCGGGCCGCGAGGGGTCGGCCGGCGGCCGCTGGACGAGGAGCGGCAGCGAGGTGGCCGCGCGCGGCCGCGCCGTCGCCGTGGGCGGCCGCGAGCCGCGCCCGCGCGAGCCTCGCCTCGGCCGCCCGGAGCGACCCGTCGGGGACCGCGCCCCAGGCCGCGAGCGCGTCCTCGTCCCGACCCACCTCCTCGAGCGCCTCGGCCCGCAGGAAGGCGATCCGGTCCGCGAGGTCGGGCAGCTTCGCCTCGAGCCCCTCCGAGGCCCCGAGCGCCTCCTCGGGACGTCCCGTCCGGAGCAGCGCCAGCGCCCGCAGGTAGGCGGCGCCCGGCTCGGGATGCCTGGCGAGCTTCGCCGCGGCGTCGGCGTAACGGCCGGCGTCGAAGGCGGCCCTCCCGTCCGCGGCCGTCCCCTCGGCGAGGAGCGGCGCGAGGTCGGCGGCGGTCAGCGGAGGGGCGGCCGAGGGTGCGGCCAGGAGGACGGCGGCGAGGGCGTACAGCATCGGCTCGGCGAACAGTGCGCGGGGGGGAAGGTCGGGTCAAGTGGACGGCGGGTCGCCCGCTGGGTAACCCGCGGATGGAGCGGGTCATTCCGGGGCGGACCGCCGAGCGCCGGAGCCCGGAAACGGTCTAGGATCCGGCCCGGTGGACATCCGCACCCAGGCCGCCCTGCTCGCCGCGATCGTGACGCTGGCGCTCGCCGCCGCGTCGCTCCTGCGCGACAACCGGACGCGGGTCTTCACGCTGTTCGCGCTCTTCTGCGCGGACCTGTTCCTCTTCTCGCTCGCGAGCTTCTTCCTCCGATGGGCCGAGTCCTTCGGGGCGGTCTGGTGGGAGCGGCTCGCCGTCGCCTCCGGCGCGCTCGTCCCCGCCGCCGCCCTGGCGTTCTTCCTCGAGTTCCTCGGGGTCGCCCGCCGCCCGGCGCGCCGCGCCCGGAACGCGATGCTCGCCGGATCGCTCACCGGGCATCGCGGTCGCGGTCACCCCCCTCGTGCACGTGAAGGCCGCGAAGCTCGTGGTCGCGGCCTACGTCGTCGGCGGCCTCGCCACCGTCCTCTCCGTGCTCTGGCGGAAGATGGTCGGCTCGCAGACGCGGATCGAGCGGGCGCGCCTGCTGTACCTCTTCATCGGCGCGTTCTTCGCGGTCCTGCTTCTCGACCGCTCGACATGTTCCCGCGGGTCGGGCGTCCCCTACCCGCTCGAGGGGCTCGGTTCGATCGCCCTCACCATCTTCATGTTCTTCCTGTCGCAGACCCTGCAGCGGCACCGGCTGCTCGATCTGCACGAGTTCCTCGGGAAGATCGTCGTCGTCAGCGCCCTCGGCCTCGTCCTCGTCATCATCTACGGCGGCCTCGTCTCCTGGGTCGGCGACCGGCCGGAGCTCTTCTACTTCAACACCGTCGTCGCCTCGTTCGTGATCCTCTCCTTCTTCGAGCCGCTGCGGGAGAAGGTCGAGGAGTGGGTGGTCGCGACGCTCTTCCACGAGCGGTACGAGCTGGTGCAGGGGCTCGAGAAGCTGCGCGACCGGATCGGCAACGTCATCGAGCCGGCGGCGCTCGCGATGGTGCTCGACGGCCTCGTCGAGACCGCGGCGGGTGACCCACTGCTCGCTGTGGCTCCTCGCCGACGACCGGCCCGGGTACCGCCTCCTCGACTTCCGCGGACCGCCGCCGGTCGCCGTTCCTCGAGCCCGCCACCGCCCGCGCGCTCCTCGCCGCCTCGTCGAGCGGGCAGAAGGCGATCCTGCTCGAGAACATCGACCGGCGCGTGGCGGAGCTCCGCGCGCTGCTCCCGCCGGGCCCGTCGGAGCCCGAGACCCGGAGCGGGCGCGGCGCCCCCGCCGCCATCGCCGAGGAGCTGAGGCGGCTCTCCGACGCGCGCGACGGTGATGGTCTGCGATGAAGCGCCGGGATCTGCATGCCGCTCCTCGCCGGCGACCGCGCGGTCGGGTTCCTCGCCTGCTGGGACGAGCGGGTCCAGGAGGCCTTCGCCTCCGACGAGATCGCGGCGCTCATCGAGGTGGCGGACCGCTGCGCCCTCGTCATCGAGAACTCCAAGCTCTACCAGCAGATGAAGGAGCGCGACCGGCTCGCCGCCATCGGCGAGATGTCCGCCGGCCTCGCCCACGAGATCCGCAACCCGCTCGCCGCCATCAAGGGCGCCGCCCAGTACCTCGACCCGTCGAAGCTCGCCGCCCGAGGACCGGGAGTTCCTCGAGATCATGGTCGAGGAGGTGAACCGCCTCAACGGCGTCGTCACCCAGTTCCTCGACTACTCCCGGCCGCTCAAGTCCGCCGCTCGCGCCGACCGACGTGAACGAGGTGCTCGAGAAGACGTTCAAGCTCCTCCAGGCCCAGGTCCCGCCGACCATCGCGGTGGAGCTCGAGCTCGCCACGTGGCTCCCGCGGGTCCAGGCCGACGCCGAGCAGCTGAAGCAGGTGTTCCTGAACCTCGCCCTGAACGCCTTCCAGGCCATGCCCGGCGGGGGGCGCCTCGCACGTCTCGTCGCGGGTCGCCCGGGACGAGCTCGCCTTCTGGCGCGAGGGGACGCGGCGCGCCGACGTGGTCGAGATGCGGTTCCGCGACACCGGCCCGGGCATCCCCGAGGAGGCCCGCGAGAACATCTTCGTCCCCTTCTTCACGACCAAGGAGAAGGGGACCGGCCTCGGCCTCGCCATCTGCCAGCGGATCGTGAAGGCGCACCAGGGCTCCATCGTCGTCCGCTCCCCGCCCGGCGAGGGGGCGGAGCTCCTCATCTCGCTCCCGGGCCTCCGCGAGGAGCGCCCGCCCGACGTCGCCCCGCCGACCCTCAGTCCCGACGAGAAGGCGGCCGAGCGCGCGCGCCGGCGCGCCAGGGCGGAGGCCCGCCTGCGCCGCCGCCGCAAGCGCCGCAAGCAGCAGGCCTGATCGGACGGCGCGACCCTCCGCCGTTCGTGCTAAACGAGACGCGTGGCCCACGTCCTCATCGTCGACGACGAGGTGAACATCCGCCGGGTCCTCGCCGCGATGCTGAGGCGCGAGGGCTACGAGGTCACCACCGCCGCGGACGGCGAGCAGGCGCTCGGCGGTGCTCGCAGAAGACGCCGGTCGCACGTGGTCGTCACCGACCTCGTGATGCCGCGCCTCGGCGGCATGGAGCTGCTCCGGCGCGGTCGGCGACCGAGTTCCCCGACGTGCCGGTCATCGTCATCACCGCCCACGGCTCGGTCGACAGCGCGGTCGAGGCGCTCAAGGCCGGCGCCTTCGACTACATCACGAAGCCGTTCGAGCAGGACGAGCTGAAGAAGGTCATCGCGAAGGCGGCCCGCGCCCACGACCTCGAGCGCCAGAACGTCCACGCGAACTTCGCCGACGGGCGACCGCCCGCCCCTGGTCGGGCGAGTCGCCGGCGATGCAGGCCATCTACGAGATCGTCGGCAAGGTCGCCGACACCCCCTCGACGGTGCTCATCACCGGCGAGAGCGGGACCGGCAAGGAGCTCATCGCGAAGGCGCTCCACGCGCGGCTCCTCGCGGCGGGACAAGCCGCTCATCAAGGTCAACTGCGCCGCGATCCCCAAGGACCTCATCGAGAGCGAGCTCTTCGGCTACGAGCGGGGCGCCTTCACCGGCGCGGTGGCGCTCGAAGCCGGGCCGGTTCGAGCTCGCCGACGGCGGCACGCTGTTCCTCGACGAGATCGGCGAGATCCCCGTCGAGATGCAGGTGAAGCTCCTGCGCGCGCTGCAGGAGTCGGAGTTCGAGCGGGTCGGCGGCATCAAGACGCTCCGCGTCGACGTCCGGCTCATCGCGGCGACGAACCGCGACCTGCAAGGCGCTCATCGCGGACGGCACGCTTCCGCGAGGACCTCTACTACCGGCTCGACGTGGTCCCGATCGAGCTGCCGCCCGCTGCGCGAGCGGCGCGAGGACATCCCGCTCGCTCGTGCGGCACTTCATCGCACAAGTACAACGAGCGGCTCGAGAAGCGGGTCGAGGGGATCGAGGACGAGGCGCTGCAGCTCCTGCTCGGCTACGCCTGGCCCGGGAACATCCGCGAGCTCGAGAACCTGATGGAGCGGGCGGTGCTGTTCGCGGACGGCCCGCTCATCCACGCGCGCCGCCCTGCCCCGACTCGCTCCGCGAGACGCGGCCCGCAGCCGCCGGTGCCCATCGCCGCGATGGGCCCGCTCGGCGCCATCGCCGCGCCGAGCGGCGCCTCGATGAAGGAGATCGTCCGGCAGGCGCAGGCCGAGCTCGAGAAGGAGCTCATCACCCGCGCCCTCGAGGAGACCGGCGGGAACGTCACCCGGGCCGCGAAGCGCCTCCAGATCAGCCGCAAGTCGCTCCAGGTGAAGATGAAGGAGCTCGGGCTGCGCGGGGCGGCGGACACCGAGGAGTAGCTCCCCCGGCTGCTCACCGGCCTCTGCACCGGCCGCTCACCTTGACCCGCAGGGGGGCCGCTGCTAGCGTCGGTTCGGTCGATTCTCCGCGCGTTTCGCGCGCTTGCGTCCCCGGAGGAGGAGTTCATGCGGCGGCTTCACGGCGCCCTCACCGCCCTCGCTCTCGCCCTGCTCGCCGGCCCCGTCCGGGCCGCCGAGATCTCGCGCGTCGCCAGCAGCGGCGAGCCCGGGAACGCCTTCGATCTCGACCTCGAGGTCCGGTGGGATCGGTCGGTCGAGAGCGCGACCATCACCCGCGAGAAGGGGGCGTTGCCCCCCTCGGTCCCCGGCGGCCTCATCGTCCAGGGCGACCGAGCTCGAGTACACCCGCACGCGCAACGCCATCGTCCCGCGCGTCGCGATCGGCCTGTGGCACGACCTCGAGGCCCACTTCGAGCTGCCCTACGTCCTCGGCGACGACCGGGAGATGCGGTACGGCATGCTCTACGGCCAGGCGACCGGGCCGGGCACCGACTCGATCCCGCAGAACACCATCGACGCTCAGGGGCAGCCGTGCGCCGGCGCCCCGGCGCCCCTGCCCGATCTTCTCGGTCGCCCCGTCCACGACCGCCTACCACGGCGGCCGCGCCGGCGACCTCAAGGCCGGCCTCGCCTGGGCGGTCTTCAACGAGAAGAAGGACGACACGAAGCCGACCTGGGTGGTCGGGATGGACATCACCGCCCCCACCTCCGCGAAGTGGGAGCCCGGCAAGAACCGGCAGCCCGGCAACTGGGACTCCCCGTTCCTCAAGGCGAACCCCGGCCCGTTCGGCGAGAAGATCTGGAAGTGGGACCTCTACACGGTCCTCTCCAAGCGCTACACGTACGTCGACCCGTACGTGAAGGCCCACGCGCAGTTCGCCTTCAAGTCCGCCTCGACCTACTCGAACTGCGACGCCGTCAAGGACGCGAGCTCGGCGACCGTGCAGCAGATGAACAGCGACGCGGGATCGGGTACGGACGCGCACGACCCGGACCCGCTGAAACACTTCAATGGCGTGAACAACTGCGCCTCGTGGGGCGCCGACGCCGAGGCGCAGCTCCCCTTCGTCGCCGGGATGATCTTCGGGACCGAGGTCATCCCCTACGAGGACGTCCGCGAGGGGCAGAAGGTCTCGCTCGACTTCCGGTTCTTCGCCGAGCTCACCTCGAAGCAGCGCTTCTACAACGAGCTCAGCGACGCGACGGGGAAGATCCTCCAGACCGGCGAGTACATGGAGCTCGGCGGCCTCGTCGGGCTCAACCTCCGCGCGTCGAAGTACGTGCTGCTCAAGGCGCAGGCGTCGCTCTCGACCCGCACCGCGCACAACCTGACGGGCGAGTCGCTCGGGAAGAACGGCTCCACGCCGGTCCTCGACTCCTCCGGCAACGGCCGCACCGCCGACCCGACGCAGATGAACCCGAACTTCGACTGGCGCTACGACGCGCCGGGCCGCCGCTTCCAGATCTCGGAGGTGAGCGTGTTCGAGCTCTCGGTCGGGGGCGTGCTGCAGTTCTAGCCGTCCCGGTCGCCCTTCTTCAGCCGCTCGAGCTCCGCGTACACGTCGGCGCGCCGGAGGCCCCGGGCGCGGGCGACCTCGCGCGCGAGGGCCGAGGGCGGCTCCCCCGCCCCGAGGCGCCGCCGCAGCTCGGCCTCGAGCGGCTCCTGCGGCTCGGCGGCGACCGGCTTCGCGCCCGCGCCGGACACGACCAGGGTCACCTCCCCGAGCACCTCTCCCGCGAACCGCTCCGCGAGGGCCGAGAGCGGCCCGCGGGCGAGCTCCTCGTGGAGCTTCGTCAGCTCCCGCGCGACGAGCGCCTCGCGGTCGCCGAGGGCCTCGCGGAGATCCTCGAGCGTCGCCCGGGTGCGGTTCCCGGCCTCGTAGAGCACCACCGTGACGCCCGGGGCGGCGAGGGCCCGGAGCGCCTCGGCGCGGGCGCCGCCCTTGCGCGGCAGGAACCCCGCGAACAGGAACCGGTCGGCGGGGAACCCGGACGCGGCGAGCGCGGCGAGGGCGGCGCTCGGCCCCGGGATCGGCACCACCCGGGCGCCGGCCTCCCAGGCCGCCGCGACCAGGGCCGCGCCGGGGTCGGAGACGCCCGGTGTGCCCGCGTCGGTGCAGAGCGCCACGTCCTCGCCGCCGCGGAGCCGGTCGAGCACCGGCGCGAGCCGCCCGCGCTCGTCGAAGGCGGGCAACGACAGGAGCGGCGGCGCGGCGACGCCGAGGTGCGCGAAGAGCTTCAGGGTGCGGCGGGTGTCCTCCGCCGCGACGGCGGCGACGGAGCGGAGCACCTCGGCGGCCCGCGGCGAGAGGTCCCCGAGGTTCCCGATGGGCGTCGCGACGACGTAGAGGGTGCCGGTCACGCGGCTCCTCTCGGATTTGGACCTGGACGTGGACCTGGACGTGGACCTGGACTTGGACCTGGACCTCGACCAGGAACCCGATCGAGTCGAGATTCTGGTCGAGGTCGAGGTCGACCGAAGACGAAGACCAGGACCAGGTTCCAGCCCAGGATTGACCGCTGCGGCGATGCTCAGAACACCCCCGGCGTCGCCGTCGGCGTCGAACGCCGCGGGGAAGTGGACGATCCGCGGGCGCCCTCCCCGAACGTCACCGCGACGACGTCGAACCGCACGTCCCGGCCCCCGCCCCCGTGCCGCGCCAGCCAGTCCTCCGCCGCGAGCACCACCCGGCGGGCCTTGCGGCGGTCGACCGTCTCCTCCGGGCTGCCGTGGGCGCCGCCGGTGCGGCTGCGCACCTCGACGAAGCAGAGCACCCCGTCTCCCTCGCAGACGAGGTCGACCTCGCCGCGCCGGAGCGCGTGGTTCCTCCCGAGCACCCGGTAGCCCTGCGCCTCGAGCCACCCGGCGGCGAGCCCCTCCGCCTCGCGGCCCCGCTCGCGCCGGCCGCCGTCCCGGGGGGCATCGGCCACGGTCACGCGGCGTGGTCCGCCGCCTCCTTGAAGCTCGGGTCGGTGGTGGCGTGGACGATCTGCCCGGCTTCGCGATCTGCTTGAGGAGCCGCGCCGCGAACCGGCGGGCCCCCTCGGAGAGCCCGCCGAAGGCGTCGTCGGAGACGGCGACCACCTTCCCGGCGGCGAGGGCCTGCTCCACGAAGGCGAGCTTGAGGGCGATGAAGACGAGGTCGCGGTCCGCGGGCGACAGGGTCATCGCCGGGACCGGCTTCCCGCCGGTCTGGACCTGCACGTTCCCGCGGTCGTCCACCTGGACCGCCTGGAGCCGGTTGAACGACAGGCCGGCGAGGGTCTGGGAGGCCTTCTGCGCGACGCCGCGGACCGCGGCGGTGGGGGTCCCGCCGAGCTCGGCGGCAGCCCTCTCGGCCAGCGTCCGCAGCGGCTCGCCCGCGGGGCGCGCCGGCGCCACCGGGGCTGCGGGCGCGGCGGCGGGCTGGGGCGCAGCGGCGTCGGCCTCGAGCCGCTGGAGCTCCGCCTCGACCGAGCGGAAGTCGCGGACGAACCCGCCCGCCTCCGCCGAGAGCTTCGCATCGATGGCCCCGAGCGCCGCCTCCACGCGGGCCTTCTCGGCCATGGCGCCCTGCGCGTCGGGCGACGCCTCCCACTCCGCGAGCCGGGTCCTCGCCTCGGCGACCGACGCGTCGGCGCCGGTGGCCCGCGCGAGCACCTCGCGCAGATCCGACGGCTTCGACACCCCGAGGGCCTTCACCGCCTCGAGGACGTCGGCGGCGTCCTTCTGCCACTGCGCCTCGACCTTGCGCTCCCAGTCGTCGACGATCCGCTTGCGGCGCGCGAGCTTCTCCCAGCCCTCGAGGGCGCCGACCCAGCGGAGCGCCACCCACGCCGCCCACCCGAACGCCGCCAGGTCCAGGAGCGCGACGTATCGCAGGTCGCTCCGCGCGAGGGCGCCC
The DNA here is from genome assembly GCA_963739565.1 of uncultured delta proteobacterium. Taxonomy (GTDB): domain Bacteria; phylum Myxococcota; class Myxococcia; order Myxococcales; family Anaeromyxobacteraceae; genus Anaeromyxobacter. Next base: position 72,129 of record CAVUBF010000009.1, read on the forward strand.
GCGACGCCGGCCCCGGCGAGGACGACGCCGCCGCCCACGCCCGCCCAGAACAGCGGGTCCCTCCAGAACGGGCGCGGCGCCCCGGCGGACTCCGCCTCGGCGACGGCCGCTCGCTCGGCCTCGACCTTCGCGCTCGCCTCGGCCCGCTTCGCCGCCGCCTTCTCGTAGGCGGCGAGGCGCGCCTCCGGGTCCCCGAGCGTCGCGGACAGGCGCGAGGCGGCGTCGAGCTCCGCCCTGGCGGCCTCCGCCTTCGCGAGCTCCTCCCGCAGCTTCGCGCCGGCCTTGAGCGCCTCCTCGAGCTTGAAGAACCGGGCCTGCAACCCGTCCTGCTCGAACTGGAGCTTCTCGGCGATCTTCGCCTTCTCGAGCTCGACCTTGAGCGAATCGATCCGCTTGCGGGACTGCTCCGGCGTGAGCGTCTGCCGCTGGGGAGCGGCGGACGGGAGCGCGCCGCCGGCCCCGCCCTGCTTCGACGGGAGGTCGGCCGCGGAGAGCGCGAGCAGGGCGCCGAGGCGCGCCGCGGGCGGGACGCCGACCGTCTTCTGCATGACCCGCGCGATCTCCGCGAGGTCCTGCGACACGAGGGCGAAGGAGCGCTTCTCGGGGTCGAAGCGGTGGAGCTGGGCGCCCGCGGCGAAGTCGCGGACGAGCCGGTAGGTCACCCGGTCGTTCCCGACCACGGTGAGGCCGGCGCGCAGCGGCGCGTTGGCGGGGCCGCCGGAGGCCCGGGGCAGCGCGTCGCCGTCCTTCGGGTCCGGGTAGAAGAGCGCCTCGAGGAGCCGGCGCAGCGTCGGGCCGTCCGCCGTCACGACGTTGTAGCCGGGACGGAGCGTGGCGCGGCCGCCGGCGGGAGCGACGCCGCGGATGCCCTGGGCTGCGAACTCGAGGAGGATCACGCGGAGCAATCCTACCGCGAATCCCCTGGACGTGGACCTCGACGCTGGACCTCGTCCTCGTCCTCGACCTGGTCGAGGTCGAAGTCGAAGTCGAGGTCCAAGTCCACGTCCAGGACCAGGACGAACGGCGCCGGGCCGCTACGCCGGGGTAGGCGTAGCGGGCGTGGACGGCGCGGCGGGAGCCGCCGGCGTCGCCGCAGCGCTCTCGACGGGGCCCGCCTCCTGGTGGAGGCGGGCGGCCTTCCCCTGCAGCGCGCGCAGGTAGTACAGGCGCGAGCGGCGGACCTGGCCGTGGCCCAGCACCTCGATCTTGTCGATGCGCGGGCTGTGGACGGGGAACATGCGCTCCACGCCCACGCCGTAGCTCACCTTCCGGACCGTGAACATCGAGCTGCCCGCGGCGCCCTTGCGGTACGCGATGACGACGCCCTCGAAGACCTGGATGCGCTCCTTGTCGCCTTCCTTGATCTTCGTGTGGACGCGGACGCGTGTCGCCCGACCGCATCTCGGGGATGTCCTTCCGAGCGTACTTCGCCTGGATGTCGGCAATCGCCTTGCGCAGCATGACGTCTCGTCTCCTTTACAGCTCGTCGTCTCCGGCGTCGATGAGCCGGAGGTCCTGTCCTGGGACAGCGCCAGCCTCGCGAAGAGGTCGGGCCTCCGCTCCCGGGTGGCGCGCAGCGACTCGCGCCGCCGCCACCGCTCGATCCGCCGGTGGTCCCCGGACAGGAGGACCTCCGGAACCTTCATCCCCCGGAACTCCGGGGGCCGCGTGTAGTGCGGGTGCTCGAGGAGCCCGTCCTCGCCCGCGAAGCTCTCCGCGCCCGCGGACGCGTCGTTGCCGAGGACGCCGGGGACGAGGCGCGCCGCCGCATCCGACGACGCAGAGCGCCGCGAGCTCGCCGCCCGTGAGGACGAAGTCTCCCGAGCGAGACCTCCATGTCCACCACCCGCCCTCACCCGCTCGTCCACCCCTTCGTAACGGCCGCACACGAGGATCAGCCTGCCCAGCTCGGCGAAGCGCGCGCGCCAGCGCCTGGTCGAACCGCACGCCCCGCGGGCTCGTCAGCACCACCGCCGCGCCCGGGAGCCGCGCCCGCGCCGCCTCGATGGCGTCGACGAGCGGCTCGGGCTTCATCACCATCCCGGCGCCGCCGCCGTAGGGCGCGTCGTCGGTGACGTGGTGCTTGCCCGGGGCGTAGTCGCGCACGTCGGTCACCCGCGCGACGAGGAGGCCGCTCTCCTGGGCCTTCCCGAGGATGCTCTCGGCGAGGTAACCCTCGCACATCCGCGGGAACAGCGTCAGGATCTCGACCTCCAGCTTCTTCGCCACCTCGTCCTCCTTCGCGGCCTCCTTCCGTCGTCCGTCCGTCCTTCTAGTCCAGAAGCCCTCGGCGGCGGGTCCACCACGATCCGGCGCGCCTGCCGAGTCCACCGTGACGTACGGCGCGAGCGGCACCAGCTTCTCGCCCCCCGCGCCCCGTCACGACGAGCACGTCGACCGCGCCCGTCTCGAACAGCCCCGTCACCCGCCCGACCGCCTCGCCCGCCGCGGTCACCACCGGCGAGCCCCTCGAGGTCCGCCCAGAGTGCCGGCCCTCGCCGGCCTCCCCCAGCGACTCGCGCGGCGCCAGCACCTCCGCGCCGACGAGCGCCTCGGCCGCAGTCCGGTCGGCGACGCCCGCCACCTTCACCGCCCAGACGCGCCCCTGCGGCCGCGCCTCCTCGATCGACCACGACCGCGCCGGACCCGCTCCGAGCCGGAGCGTCACCTCGTCCAGCTCGCCGAGCAGACCCTCCGAGCCCGCCACCCCGAGATAGCCCTTGAGCCCGACGGCGCGGACCACCTTCCCGATCCGGACGAGGGCCACGGGCGCCCGTCAGTCGAGGATGTCGAGCACCGCCCGCCGGCCGTCGCGCCGCGCCGCGGCGTCGAGCACCGTCCGGAACGCCTTGGCGGTCCGGCCACCGCGCCCGATGACGCGCCCGAGATCGTCGGGATCCACCGTCAGCTCGAACACGGTCGAGCGGTCCCGCTCGATCGTCTCGACGCGGACGGCGTCCTTCTTCTCGACGAGCTCCTGGGCGAGCCAGAGGACGAGGTCGCGCATCGCGGTCCTACGCCTTCTTCTCCGCGGGCTGCTTCGCCTTCGCCCGCTTCAGGAGCATCGCCACCGTCTGGCTCGGCTTCGCGCCGGCCTTCAGCCAGTGCTCGATCCGCTCGGCCTTGAGCTCGATCTTCTCGGGCGTCAGGGTCGGGTCGTAGACGCCGACGTCCTCGAGGTACTTGCCGTCACGGGGCTTGCGCGAGTCGGTCGCGACCACGTGATAAAACGGCGCCTTGTGCGTGCCCGCGCGCGAGAGCCGAAGAACCACCGCCATCTGATGCCTCCTAAAGCCACGGAACGCGGGCGCTTTTCCGCCGCGCGTGCAGCGGGCAGCCCACGAAAAGTGGGTTTCTTTACGCCAACTTAGCTCCGGAGTCAAGGGGAACCGGGGCGGGCCGGCGCGGCCGCGGGGCGCCTTCGGGGCCTCCGGCGAGCCACGTGGCCGTCCGGGGCGAGCCGCAGCGTGAGCCCGTAGGCGGCGATCCCGAGCGCCACGCCCACGCTCCCCCCTCCCGCGAGATCGGCGGCCCAGTGCGCGCCGGCGAGGGCGTGGGCGACGCCCACGAGCGCCGACGCGGCGACGACGGCGAGGGCGCGCCGGCCGTAGACGAGCGCCGTGTAGGTGGCGAAGACCGCCACCGCGGCGACCTGCGCGGTCGGGAAGGCCCGCCGCAGGAGCGCCCCGACCGCGTGGCCAGCGCCCTCCACCGGCCGCGGGCAGCCCGCCCACCGCCCGCGCCAGGAACGCGACCGCGCCCGCCGCGAGGAGCGCGAGGGCGAGGGGCAGGAACACCTTGAGGACGCCCTTCACCTCGGCCTCGAGGAACGAGTAGACGGCGAGGGCGACGAGCGCGACCACCCACCCCTCGCACGAGACCTCGACGAGGACCCGGGCGAGGTCGACCCAGCTCCACGCGCCGGGCACGGCCGACAGCGGGTCCTGGTAGAGCGGCGGCATCGGGCGCGTCCATTCTCACCGGCGCCCCGGAAAAGCGAAAGGACCGCGCGGGCGCCCGCGCGGTCCTCCGGAGGCCTCGTGAGGCGGGAGGGCTACTTCTTCGCCTTCTTCTCGGCCTTCTCGGCCTTCTCTGCCTTGGCGGCCTTCTCGGCCTTGGGGGCCTTCTCGGCCTTCGCCTTCGGGGCCTTGGCCGCCTTGGCCTCGCCCTTCTTCTCCTCGCCCTCTGCGGCGGCGGGGGAGCGGTCGAGGAGCTCGATCACCGCGAGCTCGGCGTTGTCGCCGGCGCGGCGGCCGACGCGGACGAGGCGGGTGTAGCCGCCGGGCCGCGTCTTGAAGCGATCCGCCGAGCGGCCCGAACAGCTTGTTCAGGGCCTCGACGTCGCGGACGTCGCGGTTCGCGATGCGGCGGGCGTGCGGCGTCGCCCGCTTCGCGAGGGTGATCATCTTGTCGGCGAAGCGCTTCAGCTCCTTCGCCTTCGGGGTGGTGGTCGTGATCCGCTCGTGCTGAATGAGCGAGGTCACCAGGTTCCGGAACATGGCCGTCCGGTGCTCGGTGGTGCGATCGAGCCGGCGGCCGACGACGCGGTGCTTCATCTCGTGATCTCCTTCGTCCGTCCCCGCGGTCCTAGACCTTGGGCGCGCCCTGCGGCGCGGTCTTGGGCGGCCAGTTCTCGAGCTTCATGCCCGAGCGAGAGGCCCATCTCGGCCAGGATCTCCTTGATCTCCTTCAGCGACTTGCGGCCGAAGTTCTTCGTCTTCAGCATCTCGGCCTCGGTCTTCTGCACGAGGTCGCCGATGGTCTTGATGTTCGCGTTCTGCAGGCAGTTCGCGCTGCGGACGGAGAGCTCGAGCTCGTCGACCGAGCGGAACAGGTTCTCGTTGAGCTTCTGCTCCTCGACCGGCTTCACCTCCTCGGCGGGCTCCTCGGTCTCGTCGAAGTTGATGAAGATCGAGAGCTGCTCCTTCACGATCTTGGCGGCGTAGGCCACCGCGTCGGTCGGGGCGCACCGAGCCGTCGGTCCAGACCTCGAGGGTCAGCTTGTCGTAGTCGGTCTGCTGGCCGACGCGGGCGTTGGTGACCTGGTAGTTCACCTTGCGGATCGGGCTGAAGAGCGCGTCGATCGGGATGGTGCCGATGGGCTGGCCCGGGACCTTGTTCCGCTCCGCCGGGACGTAGCCGCGGCCGCGCCGCGCCGTCATCTCCATCCGGACCCGGCCGCCCTCGCTGATGGTGAGGACGTGGTGCCCGGGGTTCAGGACCTCGACCTGGCCGTCGGCGATGATGTCGCCCGCCTTGATCTCGCGCGGGCCCGTCCGCCTCGATGCGGATGGTCTTGACGTCGTTCGTGTGGATCTGGAGGAGGACTTCCTTCAGGTTGAGGATGATGTCGGTGACGTCCTCGGCGACCTCGGGGATGGTCATGAACTCGTGCTCCACCCCCTCGATCTTCACCGAGGTGATGGCGGCGCCCTGCAGCGACGAGAGGAGCACGCGCCGCAGCGAGTTGCCGAGGGTGATCCCGAAGCCGCGCTCGAGCGGCTCGGCGACGAACTTCCCGTAGGTGTTGGAGAGCGACTCCTGGTCGACCGTGAGCCCGCGGGGCTTGATGAGGTCGCGCCAGTTCTTCGTGACGATCGGATCCGCCATGGGCTGTCTCCCTGTGGCCGCCGTCCCCTCCCCGCATCCGACCAGCCGACCGGCGCGGGGCTCCGTGGGACGCGCGACCCTTTGAAAGGCGCGGGCCGGTTCACCCGGCCCGCTCCCGAACGTGCCCGCCCGCGGCACCCCGAACGCGGGGTCGCTGGAGGGCGAAGAGGCTTACTTCGAGTAGAGCTCGACGATGAGCTGCTCCTGGATGGGCATCGTGATGTCCTCGCGCGCCGGCGCGGTCTTCACGGTCCCCTTGAACCCGCCCTTGTCGAGCTCGAGCCAGGCCGGGACGCCGCGGCGGTCCACCGCCTCGAGCGCCTCGCTGATGCGGACGACCTTCTTCGAGCGCTCCTTGAGCTCGACGACGTCGCCCGGGCGGCAGAGGTAGCTCGGGATGTTCACCTTGCGGCCGTTCACCTTGAAGTGGCCGTGGCGGACGAGCTGCCGCGCCTCGTTGCGGGTGTCGGCGAAGCCGAGGCGGAACACGACGTTGTCGAGCCGGAGCTCGAGCGTCTGGAGGAGGTTCTCGCCGGTCTTGCCCTTGGCGGCGGCGGCGTTCTGGTAGGCGTGGCGGAAGCCGGCCTCGAGGAGGCCGTACATCCGCTTCACCTTCTGCTTCTCGCGGAGCTGGACGCCGTACTCGGAGAACTTGATGCGCCCCTGGCCGTGCTGGCCCGGGGGGTACGGGCGGCGCTCGATGGCGCACTTGTCCGTGTAGCAGCGATCGCCCTTCAGGTACATCTTGAGGTTCTCGCGGCGGCAGAGCCGGCAGACGCTTTCGCTGTAACGAGCCACTGTATCGTCTCCTGGAAGGTGATCAGACGCGGCGGCGCTTGGGCGGCCGGCAGCCGTTGTGCGGGATCGGGCGTGACGTCGCGGATGAGGGTGATCTTGAGGCCGGCGGCGGAGAGGGCGCGCAGCGCGGACTCGCGGCCCGCGCCGGGACCCTTCACCACGACGCTGACCGACTTGAGGCCGTGCTCCATCGCCTTGGCGGCGGCGTCGCCGGCGGCCACCTGCGCGGCGAACGGCGTCGACTTGCGCGAGCCCTTGAAGCCGCGCGCGCCCGCGCTCGACCACGCGATCACGTTCCCCGACGACGTCGGTGATGGTGATCATCGTGTTGTTGAAGGTGGAGGCGATGTGCACGATGCCCGCCGCGACGTTCTTCTTCACCCGCTTCTTCCCCTTCTTCGGGGTCACGGGCGAGGCGGTGATGGGCTCGATGCCGGTGAGGTTCGGGCACCGCCGGGGCGGCGGACTCCTCGGCCTTGGGCTTGGCCGGCTCCGTCTTCGCCGGCTCCTTCGTCTGCTTCTCGTCGGCCACTCGTCGTTCTCCGTTCGTTCACTGAAAGTCGTTACGCCTTGGGCGCGGGCGCGGCGGCGGCCGGCTTCCGCACGAGGCCCTTCTTCGGGCCCTTGCGGGTGCGGGCGTTCGTGTGGGTGCGCTGGCCGCGGACCGGGAGGCCCTTGCGGTGGCGCAGGCCGCGGTAGCAGCCGAGGTCCATGAGGCGCTTGATGTTCATCGAGGTCTCGCGGCGCAGGTCGCCCTCGACCTTGACGTTCTGCTCGATGGTCTCGCGGATGCGCCGGATCTCGTCGTCCGTCAGGTCCTTCGTGCGCGTCTCGACCTTGACGTTCGCCTTCTCGCAGATGTCCTGCGCGGTCGTCTTGCCGATGCCGTAGATGTACTGGAGGGCGATCTCGATTCGCTTCTCACGGGGAAGGTCGACGCCTGCGATGCGAGCCATTCGTATTCTCCGAGCGCGGGCGTTAGCCCTGGCGCTGCTTGTGACGGGGGTTGGCCGGGCAGATGATCCGCACGGTTCCCTTGCGCTTGATGACCTTGCACTTGTCGCAAATCTTCTTCACCGACGCGCGGACCTTCATGCGCGCCTCCGTTTGCTGCTCCTGAGACGAAAAGCCCCGCCGAGCTTCCGGCGGGATTGGCGGCCGGGAGCGCGAGAGCGTCCCGCTTCCTGGCCGCCCGTATTCTCCGGGCTTTACCCGATGCTCCGCCCCCACCGTCGGCGGCTGACGAAGCGGGGCCTATAACACACGGGAATTTCCCCTGCAAGTCGGAACGCCCGCGCGCCGCAGGGACGGGCCCGCGCTCACTCCCCTCCTCCGGGTGGCCCGCGGCGGCGCCGGGCAACCCAGGATGTCAGGACCCTTTTCCGTGACGGCCACGGTGTGCTCGAAATGGGCGGAGAGGCCGCCGTCGGCGGTCACCGCGGTCCAGCCGTCGTCGAGCTGCTCCACCTCGGGACCGCCGGCGTTCACCATGGGCTCGATCGCGAGGACCATCCCGGGGCGCAGGCGCTCGCCCGTCCCCGGCGCGCCGAAGTTCGGGACGTGGGGCGGCTCGTGGAGCCGCCGGCCGATGCCGTGCCCGACGAACTCCCGGACGACCGAGAACCCCTGCCCCTCCACGAAGCGCTGCACCGCCGCGCCGACGTCGCCGAGCGTCCCGCCCGGGCGCGCCGCCGCGATGCCGCGGCGAGGGCCTCCCGGCTGACCTCGAGGAGCCGGGTCGCCTCCGGCTCGACGCGACCGACCGCCACCGTGCGCGCCGCGTCGCCGTAGAAGCCGTCGAGCACGACGCCGAAATCGAGCCCGACCACGTCGCCCTCCGCGAGCGCGCGGCGCGCCGAGGGGATCCCGTGGACCACCTCGTCGTTCACCGAGATGCAGAGCGAGGCCGGGTAGCCGTGGTAGCCGAGGAACGCCGGCTCGGCGCCGCGGGCCCGGGTGCGCGCCGTCGGCGATCCGGTCGAGCTCGCGCGGTGGTGACGCCGGGCAGCGACGGCGCGCGGCGAGCTCGTCGAGGACCTCGTGCACGATGGCGCAGGCCGCGCCGATGCGGGCGATCTCGGCCTCCGTCCGGAGGACGATCCGGTCGCGCGCGCTCGCGTCCATGACGGCCCCGCCCCGGACGCTAGCGCCCGAGCGCCTTCTTCGTCACGGCGAGGATCCCGTCGGGCGTGCCGACGCCCTCGATCTCCGTGAGAGGCTGCCGGTCGCGGTAGAAGCGCTGGAGCGGCTCGGTCTTGCACGGCGTACTCCTGGAGCCGCTTGCGGACGTTCTCGGGCTTGTCGTCGTCGCGCTGCACGAGCGCCGGCGTCGTCCCGATCGCAGAAGCCGTCGCGCTTCGGCGGGTTCTGGCGTCACGTGGTAGACCGCGCCGCACTTCGGGCAGCTGCGCCGCCCGCTGATGCGCTCGACGAGGAGCTCCTCGCCGACCTCGTAGGAGAGGCAGCGCGGTGATGGAGCGCCCCAGCGAGCGCGAGCAGCTGGTCGAGGTACTGGGCCTGCGCCGCGGTGCGCGGGTAGCCGTCGAGGATGAACCCCGGGGCGACGTCGGGACGGCCGAGCCGGTCCTTCACCATCGCGTTCGTGATGTCGTCGGTGACGAGGCCGCCGGCGTCCATGATCGCCTGGACCTTCTTGCCGATGGCCGTCCCGCGCGCCTTGTGGTCGCGGAACATGTCGCCGGTGGAGATGTGCGGGATGCGCGTAGCTCGGCGGAGAGGAGCTTCGCCTGGGTGCCCTTCCCTGCGCCGGGGGGGCCGAGGAGGATGAGGATCATCTGGGTCTCCTGAAGGCGAGGCGCGCAGACGCCCCCTCGCCACGCCGTGGGGGGCGCGGAGGCTGGGCCTCGTCGGTCACGCGTTGGCGACCTGGCCCGTCGCGAGGCGGCGGCCGCGGATGCGGGGACCGCGCGGGCCGGTGAAGCCCTCGTAGTGGCGGGTGATGAGGTGCCCCTCGATCTGCTGCACGGTGTCGAGCGCCACGCCGACCACGATGAGGAGCGACGTGCCGCCGAAGTAGAACTGGACGTTGAACTCGTTCGTGATGATCGTCGGCAGCACGCAGATGGCGGCGAGGTAGATCGCGCCGCCGAAGGTGATGCGCGCGAGGACGTGGTCGATGTAGTCGGCGGTCTTCTTGCCCGGCCGGATGCCCGGGATGTAGCCGCCGTACTTCTTGAGGTTGTCCGCGACGTCGACCGGGTTGAAGGTCACCGCCGTGTAGAAGTACGCGAAGAAGACGATCAGCACGACGTAGAGCACGTTGTAGATCCACGAGCCCGGCCGGATCGCGGAGTTGATGCGCTCGAGGAACGGGAACCAGCCGGCGAGCGTCGCCGGGAAGAGGAGCATCGACGACGCGAAGATCGGCGGGATGACGCCCGAGGTGTTGACCTTGAGCGGCAGGTGGGTCGACTGGCCGCCGTAGAGCTTCCGGCCGACCACCCGCTTCGCGTACTGCACCGGGATGCGGCGCTGCCCGCGCTCGACGAAGACGATGAGCGGCGATCACCACCACCATGATGGCGAGCGAGGACGAGCATGCCGATGAGCTCGTCACGCTCGAGCCGGGGGCCCGGAAGGCGAGCCAGGTGCTGGTAGGCCGCGTCCGGGATGCGCGCGACGATGCCCGCGAAGATGATGAGCGAGATGCCGTTGCCGATGCCGCGCTCGGTGATCTGCTCGCCCATCCACATGATGAACGCGGTGCCCGCCGCGAGCGAGAGCATGGTGATGAGCGCGGAAGCCCCAGCCCGGGTCGGCGACGACCGAGCAGGCCGCCCGTGGTCGCGGAGGGACTCGAGGTACGTCGCGATGCCGAAGCCCTGGAGGGCGGAGAGGACGATGGTGCCGTAGCGCGTGTACTGGGTGATCTTGCGCCGGCCCATCTCGCCCTCCTTCTGCATCTTCTCCAGCGCCGGGACGACCACGGTGAGGAGCTGGAGGATGATGGAGGCCGAGACGTACGGCATGATCCCGAGGGCGAAGATCGAGAGCTGCTCGAGCGCGCCGCCGGAGAAGAAGTTGAAGAGGCCGAGGAGGCTGCCCGGACTGGCACGACCCGCCGCATGGCGACGCGGTCGACGCCGGGGGTGGTGACGAAGATGCCGAGCCGGTAGACCGCGAGCATCCCCAGGGTGAACAGGAGCCGCTTGCGCAGCTCCGGGATCTTGAAGATGTTGAACGCCCCGCTCGCCGCCATCGCTCACCTTTCCGGCGCGCGCATCGCGCCGCCGACTTCCCGACCTACTTCGGCAGCGGCCGCGCGCTTCGCGGCCTTGGCCTTCTGCGTGCATCGTCAGCGGCGCGGGGATGAGCTCGACCTTCCCGCCCGCCTTCTCGATCGCGGCGCGCGCCCCGGCGGTGACCCGGTCGACCTTCACCGTGACCGCGACCTTGAGCTCGCCCTTCCCGAGCACGACGACCCCGTCCCGGTTGCCGCGGACGAGCCCGGCCGCCTTGAGGGCGGCGGGATCGACGACGCCCGGAGAGCCCCTCGAGGTCGGTCACCTGGACCTCCTCGAGCTCGCGCCGGAGGATGTTGTTGAAGCCGAACTTCGGGAGGCGCCGCTGGAGCGGCATCTGGCCGCCCTCGAAGCCCTCGAAGTGCATGTTGCCGGAGCGGGCCTTCTGGCCCTTGCCGCCGCGGCCGGCGGTCTTGCCGAGGCCGGAGGCCTGGCCGCGACCGACGCGCTCTTCGGCGCGGCTTGCGCCCTTGGGCGCCTTGAGGTTGGACGAGCGACATGGGAGTCTCCCTTGTATCACCGCGCCGGCGCGGATCTCACGCGGGCGGCGGCTGTCGATCGCTAGGCCTTCGCCTTGCGGGCCTTCCGGCCAACCGGCGGGGGGGCGTCCACCCGCTCCCACGCGACGAGGTAGGAGACCTTGTCGATCATCCCCATCGTCTGGGGCGTGTCGGGGAGGATCTTCGTCGAGTCGCGCTTCTTGAGGCCGAGGCCCGCGACGATGGCCCGGTGCTTCGCGGGGCAGCCCGAGAGAGCCCGCTTGACGAGCTTCACCTGGATGGCAGCCATGTTCGGTCTCTCCTACGCGCCTGGAGGTCGGCGACCTGCTTGCCGCGCAGCCGGGCCGCGTCGTCGCGCGGAGCGGAGGCGCTTCAGGCCGGCCACCGTCGCCTTGAGCACGTTGTGCGGGTTGCGCGAGCCCTGGCACTTCGTCAGGACGTTCCGGATGCCGGCCGCCTCGAGGACGGCGCGGACGGCGCCGCCGGCGATGACGCCGGTACCCTCCCCGGCCGGCTTGAGCAGCACCCGGCCCGCGCCGAAGTGCCCGAGCACCTCGTGCGGGATGGTGGTGCCGACGAGCGGGACCTTGAACAGCGTTCTTCTTGGCCTGGTCGCCGCCCTTGCGGATCGCCTCGGGCACCTCGTTCGCCTTGCCGAGGCCGACGCCGACGTGGCCGGCGCCGTCGCCGACGACGACGAGCGCCGAGAAGCTGAACCGGCGGCCGCCCTTGACGACCTTGGCGACGCGGTTGATGTGGACGACCTTGTCCTGCAGCTCGAGGTCGTTCGCGTTGATGGGAGCAGCCATTCGTCGTTCCTCGGTGCCTAGAACTTGAGCCCGGCCTCGCGGGCGGCGTCGGCGACCGCCTGCGACGCGGCCGTGGTAGTCGAAGCCGTTGCGGTCGAAGACGACCGCCTCGATCCCCTTCTCGAGGGCGGCCTTCGCGAGCGCCGCGCCGACCTTCTTCGCGGCGGCGGTCTTGTCGTCCTCCGTCGACCTCGCCCTTGAGCGCCTTCGAGATCGTCGCGACGCGAGAGCGAGGGTCTTGCCCGTCGTGTCGTCGACGAGCTGCGCGTACATGTGCTTGAGGCTCTTGAACACGGTGAGCCGCGGGCGCTCGGCGGTGCCGGAGAGCTTCTTGCGGATGCGAGCCTTGCGCTTCTCGCGCGGGGTGACGTGCTTCGCCATGGTGTTCCTCCTTGCGGCGGCGGCTGATCAGCCGCCACATGAGCTGGGCGTGGCCGGGCCTTACGCGGCGCCGGTCTTGCCTTCCTTGCGACGGATGATCTCTTCCGCGTACTTGATGCCCTTGCCCTTGTACGGCTCGGGCGGGCGGAGCGCGCGGATCTTCGCGGCGGTCAGGCCGAGCAGGTGCTTGTCGACCCCGCGTCACCGTCGAGCTTCGTCTGCTTCGCGTCCACCTCGGCGGTGATGCCCTCGGGGAGCTTGAAGACGACCGGGTGCGAGAAGCCGAGCGTGAAGTGGATGTCCTTCCCCTTCACCTCGGCCTTGAAGCCGACGCCGCTGATCTCGAGCGTGCGCTCGTAGCCCTTCGATGACGCCCTCGACCGCGTTCTTGACGAGGGTGCGCGTGAGGCCGTGGAGCGCCCTTCGACAGCGCGGGACTCGTCGGGGCGCGTGACGCGCACCTCGCCCTTGTCCACCGTGACGGCGACCTGGGGGTTGAACGGGAAGGACATCTTGCCCTTCGGGCCCTCGACCTTCACGAGGTTGCCGTCCACGGAGACCTTCACCTTCTCCGGGATCTTGACGGGCATCTTGCCGACGCGGGACATGGCCTGGCTCCTACCAGACCGTGCAGATCAGCTCGCCGCCGACCTTCTGCTTGCGGGCCTCGCGGTCCACCAGGACGCCCTTGCGACGTGGAGAGGATGGCGATGCCCATGCCGTTCAGGACGCGGGGATCGAGTCGTTCGGGACGTACCGGCGCAGGCCCGGCTTCGAGACCCGCTTGATGTCGCTGATCGCGGGCTCGCGATCGGCGCTGTACTTGAGGAGGATCGTGATGGCGCCCTGGACGCCGTCCTCGTGGACGACGAAGTCCTTGATGAAGCCCTCGTCCTTCAGGACCTCGGCGATCCGCGACCTTGAGGCCCGACGCCGGGACGAGGACCTTCTCGTGCCGGGCCGAGGACGCGTTGCGGATGCGCGTCAGCATGTCGGCGATGGGATCGGTGAAGCTCATCGTGTGGTCTCCTACCAGCTCGACTTGATGACGCCGGGGATCTCGCCCTGCAGCGCGCGCTTGCGGAAGCAGAGGCGGCACATCTGGAACTTGCGCAGGAACGCGCGCGGGCGACCGCACAGCGGGCAGCGGTTGTACTGGCGCACCGGGAACTTCAGCTTGCGCTTCGCCTGCGCCATCTTCGAAAGCTTCGCCATCGTCCTCTCCTCGTTTACGGCTGACGGAACGGCATGCCGAGGTGGCGCAGGAGCGCTCGGCCTTCCTCGTCGGTCCGGGCGGTGGTCACGACCGTGATGTTCATGCCCTTTGATCTTCTCGACCTTGTCGTAGTTGATCTCCGGGAAGATGATCTGCTCGCGGAGCCGAGCGTGTAGTTGCCCTTCCCGTCGAACGCCTTGGGCGACACGCCCTTGAAGTCGCGGACGCGCGGCAGCGCGACGTGACGAGACGGTCGAGGAACTCGTACATCCGCTCGCCGCGCAGCGTGACCATCGCGCCGATGGTCTGCCCCTGGCGCAGCTTGAAGTTCGCGATCGACTTGCGCGCCTTGGTCACGACCGGCTTCTGGCCGGTGATCGAGCCGAGCTGCTCGACCGCGGCGTCGATGATCTTGCCGTTGTTGATCGCCTCGCCGAGCCCCATGTTGACGACGATCTTCTCGAGCCGCGGCACCTGCATCGGGTTCTTGAACCCGAGCTCCTTCATCAGCTCGGGCAGGACCTGCTTCGCGAAGCGCTCGCGCAGCCGCGCCGGCCGCGCCGGCACCTGGGGCTCCTTCGCGCGCGCCTTCTCGGGCGCGGCCTGGCCCTCGGCGGGCGCGCCGTCCTTGCCCTTGGGCTTCTTGTCCTTCTTTTCCTTCTTGTCCTCGGCCATCTCGCCTCTCCTTGCCTTCGGCCGGCCGCTGCTCGTGCCGGGCGATGCGGTGGGTGGACTACTTCGCCTGCCGCTTCGCGTGGCGCGCCTTCTCCTTGGCGCCCAGCTCGCGGCCGATCTTCTCGCGCCGGACCGGCGCTGCCGTCCTTGCCGACGACCATCACGTTCGAGATGGCGATCGTGCCGTCCTTCTCGACGATGCCGCCCTCGGGGTTGGCTGGCTGCGCCCCTTCTTACGTGGCGCTTCACCATCATGAGCTTCTCGACGCGCACGCGCGTCTGGCCTTCTCGACTGCAGGAGCTCGAGGACCTTGCCGCTCTTGCCCTTCTCCTTGCCGGCGATGACCTGGACGGTGTCGCCCTTGCGAATCTCGGCCATGGCCTAGAGCACCTCCGGCGCGAGCAGATGATCTTCATGAACTTCCGGGCGCGGAGCTCGCGGGCGACCGGCCCGAAGATGCGGGTCCCGATCGGCTCGTTGTCCTTGTTGATGAGGACCGCCGAGTTGCCGTCGAAGCGGATGTAGCTGCCGTCCGGGCGCTTCACCTCGCGGCTCGGTGCGGACGATGACGGCCCGGGCGACCTCGCCCTTCTTCACCTTGGCCTGCGGGATCGCCTCCTTGATCGAGACGACGATGACGTCGCCGATGGAGGCGTACGTGCGCCGCGAGCCGCCGAGCACCTTGATGCACTGGACGCTCTTCGCGCCGCAGTTGTCGGCGACGTCGAGGATCGTCTGCATCTGGATCATGGCTAGACCTCCGTCCGCCTTCTCGAGGATCTCGGCGACGCGCCAGCGCTTGTCCTTCGACATCGGGCGCGTCTCGACGATCCGGACCTTGTCGCCGATGTTGCACGTCTGGTCCTCGTCGTGCGCCTTGTACTTCTCGGCGCTTGGTCACGAACTTCCCGTACTTCGCGGTCCGCCACGCGCCGCTCGACACGGACGACCACCGTCTTCTTCATCTTGTTCGAGACGACCACGCCGACTGCGGGACTTGCGGTTGCCGCGCTCCATGTCGCTACTCCTTCGCCTTCTCGGCCCGCGGCGATCTCCTTCTCGCGGGCCACGGTCAGGATGCGCGCGATCTCGCGCTTGGTCTTCGCGAAGATCGGCGGTCGAGTCGAGGACGCCGGTCGAGTGCTTGTTCCGGAGCTCGAAGAGTCGTCTGCTCCAGCTCCACCGCGCGGGCCCTCAGCTCCTTGCGGGTCGAGCTCGCGCAGCTCCTTCACGGTCGCCATGGCTCGTGCTCCTACAGGGTCGCGCCGCGCTTCACCATCTTGGTGGAGACGGGCAGCTTGTGGGCCGCGAGGTGGAACGCCTTCTTCGCGGAGCTCGTCGTCGACGCCTTCGATCTCGTACAGCACGCGGCCCGGCTTCACGACGGCGACCTAGTACTCGACGTTGCCCTTGCCGGTGCCCATGCGGGTCTCGGCGGGCTTCTTCGTGATGGGCTTGTCCGGGAAGACGCGGATCCAGAGCTTGCCGCCGCGCTTCACGTGGCGCGTGATGGCGACGCGGGCGGCCTCGATCTGGCGCGCCGTGAGCCAGCCGCACTCCGTGGCCTGCAGGCCGAACTCGCCCTGGTTGAGGTCCGATGCCGCGGTACGCCTTCCCGCGCATGCGGCCCTTCATCATCTTGCGGTACTTCGTTCGCGCCGGCTGCAGCATGTCCCGATCTCCTCGCTCTCCTCGCGCCGGGCCTACGGCCGCGGCCCGCCCGCAGCGCGCGGGGCGCGTGCGCCGGCGGACTGCGGCAGGACCTCGCCGCGCATGATCCAGACCTTGCAGCCGATCTTGCCGTAGGTGGTCTTCGCCTCGGCGAACCCGTAGTCGATGTCGGCGCGCAGCGTGTGCAGCGGCACGCGGCCCTCGCGGTACCACTCGTAGCGCGCCATCTCGGCGCCGCCGAGGCGGCCGGAGCAGGCGACGCGGATGCCCTTGGCGCCGAACTTCATGCGCGGTCTGCACCGCCTTCTTCATCGCGCGCCGGAAGGCGATGCGGCGCTCGAGCTGGGTCGCGATGTTCTCGGCGACGAGCTGCGCGTCGGTCTCGGCCTTGCGGACCTCGACGATGTTCAGGAAGACCTCGTTCGGCCGTGAGCGCCTGGAGGTCCTTCTTGATGGTCTCGATGCCCGCGCCGCGCTTGCCGATGACGATGCCCGGCCGCGCGGTGTGGATGTTGATCTTGACCTTGTTGGCCGCGCGCTCGATCTCGATCCGGGAGATGCCGGCGTGGCCGAGCTTCTCCTTCACGAACTCACGGAGCTTGATGTCCTCGTGCAGCCACTTCGCGTAGTTCTTCTCTTCGTACCACTTCGAGTCCCAGGAGCTGATGACGCCGAGGCGGAACCCGATCGGATGGACTTTCTGTCCCATGCGTCTCTCCTCTTTCCTTTCGGTCCGTCCGCCTAGGCGGTCCCGAGCTCCACGTAGACGTGGCTCGTCTTCTTCTCGATCCGGTAGGCGCGCCCCATCGCGCGCGGCATGAACCGGCGCATCTTGGGGCCCTGATCGACGGTCAGCGTCTTCACGAACAGCGCGTCGACGTCGACCCGCCCGCCCTTCTGCTCGGCGTTGGCCACCGCCGAGCGGAGGAGCTTCGCGAGCGGCTCGCGCCGCCGACTGCGGCGTGAACTTGAGCAGCGCGAGCGCGTCGCCGACCTTCTTGCCGCGGACCAGGTTCGCGACGAGCCGCACCTTGCGCGGCGCGATGCGGAGGAAGCGCAGGCAGGCGTGCGGGCCCGCCACGGGCGCGGCCGGCTTGGCCGCTTCGCCTTGCGGGCGGGCGCCTTCGCCTCGGCCGCGGGGGCCTCGGCCTTCGGAGCCGCCTTCTTCTCGGTGGTCTTCTTCTTGTCCGCCATGGTTCGTCCCTCGCTACTTCTTCGCCGCCGGGGCCGGGGCGGCCGCGGTCGCGACCTTCTTCTCGGCCGAGTGGCCGTGGAACGTGCGCGTGGGCGCGAACTCGCCGAGCTTGTGGCCGACCATGTTCTCGGTGACGAACACCGGGACGAACTTCCGGCCGTTGTGCACCGCGAACGTGTGGCCGACGAAGTCCGGGAGGATCGTGCTCGCGCCGCGACCAGGTCTTGATGACCGTCTTCTTGTTGCCCTTGTTCGCGTCCTCGACCTTCTTGGTGAGGTGCTTGTCGACGAACGGGCCCTTCTTGATTGAACGCGCCATGGTCGCTCTCTCCGACGCTATGCGGCGTGTTGCGCACGCCGCCGGCGCCGCGTGACGATGAACTTGTCGGTGCGGCTGTTGTTGCGGGTCTTGAGGCCCTTGGTCTTCTGGCCCCACGGGCGACACGGGTGCGGGTTGCCCTGTCCCGACTTGCCCTCGCCGCCGCCGTGCGGGTGATCGACCGGGTTCATGGCGACGCCGCGGACGGTCGGGCGGATGCCCATCCAGCGGCTCTTGCCGGCCTTGCCCGACGCGGATCGTCGAGCTCTCGACGTTGCCGAGCTGGCCGATGGTCGCGCTGCAGTCCTCGAGGACCTTGCGGACCTCGCCGGACGGCATGCGGATCTGCGCGTAGTCGCCCTCCTTCGCCATGAGCTGGCCGAAGGACCCGGCCGAGCGGATCATCTTGGCCGCCGGAGCCCGGCTGCGCTCGACGTTGTGGATCACGGTGCCGAGCGGGATCGACTTGAGCGGCAGGGAGTTGCCGGGCTTGATGTCGACCGTCTCGCCGGAGAGCAGCACGTCGCCGACGCGACGCCGACCGGGGCGAGGATGTAGCGCTTCTCGCCGTCCGCGTAGTGGAGGAGCGCGATGCGCGCGGTGCGGTTCGGGTCGTACTCGATCGCCGCGACCTTCGCCGGGACGCCGTCCTTGTCGCGCCTGAAGTCGATGATGCGGTAGCGGCGCTTGTGGCCGCCGCCGACGTGCGCGGGTCGTGATGTGGCCGTGGTTGTTGCGGCCGCCGGACTTCTTCATCGGCCGCGTCAGCTTCTTCTCGGGCTTCGCCTTGGTGATCTCGGCGAAGTCCGAGACCGTCATGTGGCGGCGGGCCGGGCTGGTCGGCTTGTATTCCTTGAGGCCCATGGTTCCTCCCGTCCGCCTACATCCCCTCGAAGAAGGCGATGGTCTCGCCCTCCTTGAGGGTCACGAAGGCCTTCTTCCAGTTGGGGCGCTGGCCGACGCTGCGGCCGACGCGCTTGTTCTTGCCGCGCGCGATCGCGGTGCGGACGGCGAGGACGTGCACGTTGAAGAGCTTCTCGACCGCCTGCTTCACCTGGATCTTGTTGGCGTCGCGGTGCGACCTCGAAGGCGAACTGCCGCGCGCGTCTCGCGGGCGCGCTCCGTTCTTCTCGGTGATGAGCGGACGCTTGACCACGTCCTGGATGAGCGAGCGTCGTCATGACAGGCTGGCCTCCAGCGTGCTTCGCGGTCTCGCGCCGGTGAGCACGAGCACGTCGTGCCTCAGGATGTCGTAGACGTTGAGCCCCTCGCGGGCAGGAAGTCCGAGCCCGCGAGGTTCCGGACGCTCTTCGCGAGCGCGCCGTTCGCGCCGGCGTCGACGACGAGCGCCTTCCGGCGCCCGAGCTTCGCGAGGACCTTCGCGGCGGCGCCGGTCTTGGGCGTCGCCGGGCTTCCACTCCTCGACGATGACCAGCTTCTGCTCCGGTTCGCGGAGCGAGAGCGCGGCGCGCAGGGCGCGCCTTCCGCACCTTCTTCGGCACGTCGTAGGAGTAGTCGCGGGGCTTCGGCCCGATCGCCTTGCCGCCGCCCACCCACTGGGAGGCGCGGGTCGAGCCCTGGCGGGCGCGGCCGGTGCCCTTCTGCTTCCACGGCTTCTTGCCGCCGCCGGAGACGAGGGAGCGGTTCTTCACCGCGTGGGTGCCGGAGCGGTCGGAGGCGAGCTTCGCCTTCACCACCTCGTAGAAGAGGTGCTCGTTGACCTCTCCGCGCGAAGACGGCGTCGGCGAGGTCGAGCTCGCCGACCTTCTTCTTCTCGAGATCGTAGACGTCGAACTTGGCCATGGTCGCCTCGACTACTTGATCTCCACGTCCACGCCGGCCGACAGGTCGAGCTTCATCAGCGCGTCGAGGGTCTGCGGCGTCGGCTCGAGGATGTCGAGCAGCCGCTTGTGCGTGCGGATCTCGAACTGCTCGCGCGACTTCTTGTCGACGTGCGGGCTGCGGAGGACGGTGAACTTGTTGATCTGCGTGGGCAGCGGGATCGGGCCGGCGACCTTGGCGCCGGTCCGCTTCGCGGTCTCCACGATCTCGCCGGCCGACTGGTCGAGCAGCTTGTAGTCGTAGGCCTTGAGCCGGATCCGAATCTTCTGAGTCGCCATTGAAAAGCCTTCTCTTCATTCACTCGGCGCTGCGCGGAACCGCTCCCCGCCCTCGTCTGCGAGGAGGCGCTCCGCCGTTCGCCGGGGGTGACACCGTTACTCGATGACCTCGGCGACGACGCCCGCGCCGACCGTGCGGCCGCCCTCGCGGATGGCGAAGCGGAGCTCCTTCTCCATCGCGATGGGGGTGATCAGCTCCACCTCCATCCGCGATGTTGTCGCCCGGCATCACCATCTCGACGCCCGCCGGCAGCTGCACCGACCCGGTCACGTCCGTCGTGCGGAAGTAGAACTGCGGGCCGGTAGCCGTTGAAGAACGGCGTGTGGCGGCCGCCCTCCTCCTTCGTCAGGACGTACACCTCGGCCTTGAACTTCGTGTGCGGCGTGATCGAGCCCGGCTTCGCGAGCACCTGCCCGCGCTCGACCTCCTCGCGCTTCATGCCGCGGAGCAGCGCGCCGATGTTGTCGCCCGCCTGCCCCTCGTCGAGCAGCTTGCGGAACATCTCGACGCCGGTGACGACCGTCTTCGTCGTCGCCTTGAGGCCGACGATCTCGACCTCCTCGCCGACCTTGATGATG
Source organism: uncultured delta proteobacterium (assembly GCA_963739565.1). Classification (GTDB taxonomy): domain Bacteria; phylum Myxococcota; class Myxococcia; order Myxococcales; family Anaeromyxobacteraceae; genus Anaeromyxobacter. The sequence goes on from CAVUBF010000009.1 coordinate 92,265, forward strand.
CCGCGCTCGACGCGGCCCGTGGCGACCGTGCCGCGGCCGGAGATCGAGAACACGTCCTCGACCGGCATCAGGAACGGCTTGTCCGTCGCGCGCTTCGGCGTCGGGATGTAGCTGTCGACGGCGTCCATGAGCCGCTGCATGCGACGGCTCGCCGAGGTCGCCCTTGTCGCCCTCGAGCGCCTTGAGCGCCGAGCCCTTGATGATCGGGATCTCGTCGCCCGGGAACTTGTAGCTTGGTGAGGAGCTCGCGGACCTCCAGCTCGACGAGGTCGAGCAGCTCCTTGTCGTCCACCATGTCGACCTTGTTCAGGTAGACCACGATGTACGGCACGCCGACCTGGCGGGCGAGGAGGATGTGCTCGCGCGTCTGCGGCATCGGGCCGTCGGCGGCGGAGACCACCAGGATCGCGCCGTCCATCTGCGCGGCGCCGGTGATCATGTTCTTCACGTAGTCGGCGTGGCCCGGGCAGTCGACGTGCGCGTAGTGGCGCTTCTCCGTCTAGTACTCGACGTGGGCGGTCGCGATCGTGATGCCGCGCTCCCGCTCCTCCGGCGCCTTGTCGATCTGGTCGTACGCCATGAACTGCGCGAGCCCCTTCGACGCGCAGTACTTGGTGATGGCCGCGGTCAGCGTCGTCTTGCCGTGGTCGACGTGACCGATCGTCCCGACGTTCACGTGCGGCTTGTTGCGCTCGAACTTTTCCTTGCCCATGGTCGCTCTCCTCTCTCGTCGCTTCCGTGAGCTCGCTACTTGGTGCCGGTGGCGGCGCCCTTCGCCTTGGTGACGATGGTCTCCGCGATGCTGTTCGGGACCTGCGCGTAGTGCGCGAACTGCATGGTGTAGGTGGCGCGGCCCTGGGTCTTCGAGCGGAGGTCCGTCGAGTAGCCGAACATCTCGGCCAGCGGGACCTGGGCCTCGATGACCTGGACGCCGGAGCGCGGGTTCATCGCCTGGATCTTGCCGCGGCGCGCAGTTGAGGTCGCCGATGACGTCGCCCATGAAGTCGTCGGGCGTCACCACCTCGACCGCCATGATCGGCTCGAGCAGGACGGGGCTGCGCCTTGGCGGCGCCGTCCTTGAAGCCGATCGACCCGGCGATCTTGAACGCCATCTCGGACGAGTCGACGTCGTGGTAGCTGCCGTCGAAGACCTCGACCTTGAGGTCGACCATCGGGAAGCCCGGCGAGCACGCCGCCCGTCATGGCCTCCTCGATGCCCTTCTCGATCGGGTTGATGAACTCCTTCGGGATCGAGCCGCCGACCGTCTCGTTCTCGAACTCGAAGCCCTTGCCCGGCTCCTGCGGGATGAGGCGCAGCCAGCAGTGGCCGTACTGGCCGCGGCCGCCGGTCTGGCGGATGTAGCGGCCCTCGGACTCGACCTGCCTGCGTGATGGTCTCGCGGTAGGCGACCTGGGGCTTGCCGACGTTCGCCTCGACCTTGAACTCGCGGAGCATGCGGTCCACGAGGATCTCGAGGTGGAGCTCGCCCATGCCGCCGATGATGGTCTGGCCGGTCTCCTCGTCGGTGCGGACGCGGAACGACGGGTCCTCCATCTGCGAGGCGGTGCGAGCGCCATGCCCATCTTGTCCTGGTCGGCCTTCGTCTTCGGCTCGACGGCGACGTGGATGACCGGCTCGGGGAACTCCATCCGCTCGAGGACGACCGGCGCGTCCTCGTCGCAGAGCGTGTCGCCCGTGGTCGTCGAGCGCAGGCCCACCGCCGCGGCGATGTCGCCGGCGTAGGACCTCCTTGATCTCCTCGCGCTTGTTGGCGTGCATCTGGAGGAGGCGGCCGATGCGCTCCTTCTTGTCCTTGGTCGCGTTGTAGACGTAGGAGCCGGCCTCGAGCTTGCCCGAGTAGACGCGGAAGAAGGTGAGGTTCCCGACGAACGGGTCGTTCATGATCTTGAACGCCAGCGCCGCGAACGGCTCGTCGTCGGAGGTCGCCCGGGTGACGCTCCTCGCCCTTCGGGTTGATGCCCTTCACCGGCGGGACGTCGAGCGGGCTCGGGCAGGAAGTCGACGACCGCGTCGAGGATCTGCTGGACGCCCTTGTTCTTGAAGGCCGTCCCGCAGATCACCGGGAAGAACTTCATCTCGATGGTGCCCTTGCGGACGCCCGTCGACGACCTCCTCGTTCGTGAGGGGGTGGCCGTCGAGGTACTTGTGCCATGAGCGCGTCGTCGAACTCGGCGACGGCCTCCTCGAGCTTGGCCCGGTACTCCTTGGCCTGGTCGACGAGGTCGGCGGGGATGTCGATCTCCTGGTACTTCGCGCCCATCGTCTCGTCGTCGAAGGTGATGCCCTTCATCTTGACGAGGTCGACCATGCCGCGGAACTTGTCCTCGGCGCCGATGGGGAGCTGGAGGGCGAGCGGCCGCGCGCCGAGCTTCTCCTTGATGGTGTCGACCGAGTGGAAGAAGTCGGCGCCGACGCGGTCCATCTTGTTGATGAAGCAGATGCGCGGGACCTTGTACTTGTCGGCCTGCCGCCAGACCGTCTCGGACTGGGGCTCGACGCCGCTCACGGCGTCGAACACGGCGCACGCGCCGTCGAGGACGCGGAGCGACCGCTCGACCTCGATGGTGAAGTCGACGTGCCCGGGGGTGTCGATGATGTTGATGCCGGTGCTCGCGCCAGAAGGCAGGTGGTCGCGGCGGACGGTGATGGTGATGCCGCGCTCGCGCTCCTGCTCCATCCAGTCCATGACGGTCGTGCCCTCATGGACCTCGCCAATCTTGTGGGTGACGCCGGTGTAGAAGAGGATCCGCTCGGTCGTGGTCGTCTTGCCGGCATCGATGTGCGCCATGATGCCGATGTTGCGGTAGCGCTCGAGGGGATTGTTGCGGGGCATCGTTCGTCTTCCTTCAAGTTCCTTCGTGCGTGCGCAAGACCGGGCCGCCTCGAGCGGCGCCGAATGACCTACGACCGAGCTGTCAAAGAGCGAAGCGGGTTATCTCCCGCGACCCGGGCCGACCGAGCCGGCCCTGCACTCCTCGATCCTCCGCCTCTCTCACCAGCGGTAGTGGGCGAAGGCCTTGTTGGCCTCGGCCATCTTGTGCGTGTCCTCGCGCTTCTTCACCGCGTTCCCGCGGTTCTTGGCGGCGTCGATGATCTCGCCCGCGAGCTTCTCGACCATCGTCTTCTCGCCGCGGGCCTTCGAGTAGTCGATGAGCCAGCGCATCGCGAGCGCGGTGCGGCGGTCCTGGCGGACCTCGACCGGGACCTGGTAGGTCGCGCCGCCGACGCGGCGGCTCTTCACCTCGACCATCGGCTTCACGTTGTCGAGCGCCTTCTTGAAGATCTTGAGCGGATCGTCCTTGAGCTTCTGCTCGACCTGGTCGAACGCGCCGTAGATGATGCGCTCGCCCGTCGACTTCTTGCCCTTGCGCATCAGGTTGTTGACGAACTTCGCCACGAGCCGGTCCTGGAACTTGGGATCGGGGAGGATCTTCCGCTTCTCGACTTCGCGACGACGAGGCATCGAATCCGTGTCCTTAGCTCGGGCGCTTGGCGCCGTACTTCGAGCGGCTCTGCTTGCGCCCCTGGACGCCGACGGCGTCGAGGGTGCCGCGAACGATGTGGTAGCGCACGCCCGGGAGGTCCTTCACGCGGCCGCCGCGGATGAGGACCACCGAGTGCTCCTGGAGGTTGTGGCCGACGCCCGGGATGTAGCTCGTCACCTCGAAGCCGTTGGTGAGCCGGACGCGGGCCACCTTGCGGAGGGCCGAGTTCGGCTTCTTGGGAGTCGTCGTGTACACGCGCGTGCAGACGCCGCGCTTCTGCGGCGACTCCTTGAGCGCGGGCGCCTTCTTCTTGGTCTGCGAGCTTCTCGCGCCCGCTGCGCACCAGCTGGCTGATCGTCGGCATTCGAGCTCTTTTCCCAACAAAAACGCCCGTCGAAACTCGGACGGGACGAAAACGGAGACAACCGTCGTAAAGGGCGCGGATTATACGGACGCGCCCTCCCCTGTCAAGGCGATTCGCGAGGTTACCCGCGAACACCTCCGGGCGGCTCCCTGCCGCCGCCCGCTGCGCGTTCCGACGCACACCTTCAACCACGGACGCGCCCGAATATCATCCCCCGCAGGAGGAGTCCACCCTCGAGAGCAGATCGCGGATGGCCGCGGGCACGCCGAGCCGCCCGAGCGCGGCCTCGTCCACGAGCCGCATCCCGGCGGTCTCGCGTAGCCTTCCGCGCAGGCTGCAGCGAAAGGCGCGCAGCGTGAGCGCCCGGTGCGTCAGCGTCCGCTCGCAGGCGGCGACCTCCTCCCCGACCTGCAGCGAGAGCTCGTGATCGCGCCGCGCCGCGGCGGCGAGCGCCCGGCGTGGATCCTCCCCGGGCGGGAGCTCGACCGACGGCGGTGCCCACAGCCCGGCGAAGAGGCCGCGGGCGGGCCGCCGCACGAGGAGCAGCGCGCCATCCCGCCCGGCGAGGGCACAGGCGAGCGCGAGCGGGCGGCGGGCCGGCCGCCGCCTCGGCGGCGGGACCTCGCGCTCGCGCCCGGCGTCGCGCGCGGCGCAGAGGGAGGTCAGCGGGCAGCGCCGGCAGGCGGGCGCAGGCTTGCCACACACCGTCGCGCCGAGCTCCATCAGCGCCTGGTTCAGATCGCCCGGCCGGTCCGGGTGGACGAGGGCGGCGGCGAGCGCGTCGAGGCGGGCGCGGGTCCTCGCCGCGGACGGATCGCCGGCGACGAGGAAGAGCCGCGCGAGGACGCGGGCGACGTTCCCGTCCACCGCCGCCGCCGGGATCGCGAAGGCGATGGAGGCGACGGCGCCCGCGGTGTACGGGCCGAACCCCGGCAGCGCCCGGAGCGCCTCCAGGGAGGCGGGCAGCCCGCCGTGGCGCGAGAGGGCCGCGCCCGCCGCCGCGTGGAGGTTCCGGCCGCGCGCGTAGTAGCCGAGGCCGCTCCAGAGCGAGAGGACCTCGTCCAGCGGCGCCGCGGCGAGGGCCTCGAGCGTCGGGAACCGCGCGACGAACCGCTCGTAGTACGGGATGGCGGCGCGGACCTGGGTCTGCTGCAGCAGCACCTCGGCGACCCAGACCCGGTACGGATCCGCCCCCCGCTGCGGGAAGCGCCAGGGCAGCGCGCGGTGGCCGGCGTCGTACCAGGCGAGGAGCCGCCGGCGCAGGGCGGCGCGGCGGGCGGGAGGGATCGGCACGGGCGGAGCTTACCGCGTGGACCTGGACCTCGACCTGGACCGGGACCTGCCCCACGAGCGGGCGTGGCACGCGGTGCCGTGAGCCCGGGCGGCGCCGCGTGGAGCAGCGTCTCCGGCGCCGTCTGGCGCCCGAAGGCGCCAGACGGCGGTGCTGGGTGTTTACTTCACGCGCTCCGTCGACCGTCTCCCACGTCGACGTTCTTGAGGAACGCGTCGAGGTACTTCGCGCGCTCGGTCGCGAGGTAGTCGCGCATGAAGGCGTGCTCCCACCCGTCCATCACGAAGATGGGCTTGAAGCCGACCGGCACGTTGTCCTGGTGGAGCGAGACGAAGTGGTTCGAGAGCCAGCCATTCGACGGGTCCTGGAACGTCATCGCCCAGCCGATGCCCGGCATGGTCGCGACGGCGCGGAAGTCGGCGAGCCAGGTCTCGTACTTGCCGAACGACGCCTCGACCGCCTTGCGGAACTTGGACCCGGCGGGAGGCTCGGCCTGCGCGCCGCCGGTCATGTTCTCGAAGTAGTACTCGTGGTTCACCATGCCGGAGTACTCGAACCCGAGGCGGCGGGTGAGCTCGGCGTAGACCGGATCGGCGCCCGCGGCCTTCCCGTCGTTGCACAGCGCGAAGAGCTTCTCGGTGAGCGCGTTCGTGCGCTTGACGTACCCCTCGTAGAGCTTCAGGTGCTCCTCAATCTGCTTGTCGGAGATGCCGGTGAGGCCGCGGACCTTCGAGTAGTCGCGCGGGCTGTACTTCTTGACGTCGGCCATGGATCCCTCCGGGGGGCTCGCGGCCCCGTGTGCGTGCCCCCGGGAGGTACTCACAGCCCGTCCTACCGTCAAGACGCCGAACGGGTCCCCCGCCCGGGTACGTATTTCACGGTCAGGAAACGCCGGGCGGGCGAGGTCGACGCCGTCCGCGTCCTGTTCCGGGCCTCGACCGCGCCCGGGCCGAGCGCGCCGGCTCGCGGCTCCGGCTCCACGTCCGGCCGCGTTTTCCCTGCTCGGGACCCGGTGCTAAGTTGCGGCCGTGCCGCTCCTCCGCCGCGCCGCGCTCCTCGTCCTCGCCCTCGGCGCCCTCGCCGGGGTGGGGATCGCCGCGCTGTGGGCCGCGGTCCCGGACGTGGCGCCCCTCGCCCGCGAGAACCCGCGCACCACCGCCCTCATCGAGCAGCGCCGCGCCGAGGCCCGCGAGAAGCGCCGGCCGTTCCGGCCGCGCCAGGTCTGGGTGGCCCCGGACCGGCTCTCCCCCGCCTCGTCCAGGCGGTGATCCTCTCCGAGGACGCGAACTTCTTCGGCCACGAGGGGATCGACTGGACCGCCGTCCGCGACGCGGCGGAGCACGACCTGCGGGTCGGCCGGTTCGCCCGCGGCGCCTCGACCATCACCCAGCAGCTCGCGAAGAACCTCTGGCTCGGGACACGCAAGAGCCTGTGGCGGAAGGCCGAGGAGGCGGTCCTCGCGGCGAAGCTCGAGCGGTCGCTCTCGAAGCGGCGGATCCTCGCGCTCTACCTCAACGTGGTGGAGCTCGACGACGGCGTCTTCGGCGCCGAGGCCGGCGCCCGCCACCGCTTCGGCACGAGCGCGGCGGACCTGTCGGTGGCGCAGGCAGTGGTCCTCGCGTCGATGCTGCCGGCGCCCCGCCGCGCCGACCTGACCCACCCCTCGACGTGGCTGCGAAGCCGCTCCCGCCGGCTCGTCGATCGGATGCTCGCGGCCCGGCGGATCGGGATCGAGGAGCACCTGCGGGCGAGCGCCGAGCTCGAGCGGATCCTCGCCGGGCCGAGGCCGGTCGACGACGTGGACGAGCCGCCGGAGGAGGACGTGGCGGCGGCGACGCCGGAGCCGGCGCCCGACCCGCAGGCTTCTGAGCGAGGGCGAAGGAGCGAGGCCGTGATCCCGACCTCGACCTCGACCGCGACCTCGACCTCGACCGCGACCTCGACCTCGACCGCGACCGCGACCTCGACCTCGACCCCGTCCGCGACCCCGACCGCCGCTCCTGGGCCGAAGTAGGCGTTCGTCAGAACGGCGCGGGCGGCTTCACCGCGACGCAGGCGGCGACCCCGCCGCGCGTGCACCCCGGCGCGCCGCACACGAACCCCGACGGATCGTCGAGCCAGGTCAGGCAGGCGGAGCCGTCCCAGCACTCGTCGAAGCTCCCCGTTCCGCCCCCCGCGGCGAGGAACGCCACGCGCGCCCGACCGGCGCCGCCCGCGTCGAAGCCGGTGATGACGGTCAGGACGTCGTTCGTGGCGGTGCGGACCCGGTAGTCGAACCGGCCCGAACGGTCCCGGTACCCCGCGTATCCATAGTCGAACTGCTCGACGCCGAAGCCCTGCTGGGCGAGGGAGAGGTCGATCGTCACCGGGTCGCCCGCGCGATCGTAGGCGATCCGCAGGACGCCGTGGGGGGCCGAGGGATCCGTCATCTGGAGGGCCCACATCCGGTCGAAGTCGAGGCTGAGCCCGCCGCGGCCACGGGAGGCCGACGCGCCCTCGAACGTGCCGATGAGGATCGGATCGAACCCCGGCGTCCCGGCGACCCGCGCCTCGAAGCGGTAGGCGTGCGCCGGGCGCGCGTCGTCGCCGTAGGGGAACCAGCGCGTCATCACGATCTGGATCTCGCGACCGGGGTGCTTGTCATCCTGGAACGGCCCCCAGCGCCGGAGGTTGTCCTCGCGCGCGGACGGAGGGATCCGCCGGACCGAGTCCACGAGCGCGAGCACGAAGTCCACGCTCGCGTTGAGGCCGTCGGAGGTGGGCTTCGCCCAGAGCCACACGTCGGCCTGACCATCGGCGCAGGCGGCGAGCGCGCCGGGGTTCCCGTCCGCGGGTGGCGCGACGCGCAGGTCGAATCGCGTCGGCAGCGCCGAGAGGAATCGGAGGTCCTCGGTCGAGTAGTTGCCGCAGCCCGCGAGGAGCGCGACGGCGGCGAGCGGCAGCGAGCCTAGTCTCCCAGCGCATACTCCACTCCCAGGAGCCCCTCGGCGAAGCCGAGGCTCCGGTTCTCGTCGACGTTGTAGAAGAGGTACGAGACCCTCGCGCGCGCCACCGCCGAGAGCCGCGGGGTCAAGCGCCACGCCGCGGCCCCGGTGAGCCCGGGCGTCATCGTGAAGAAGTACTGGATCCGGGAGCCCCAGCTCCCGCGGGAAGGTGCGGGCGAGCCAGGTGAACGCGACCCGCACGCCGGCGGAGAGCGTCGACCGGCCCGGCGTGGAAGTCGCTGCCAGAGCGAGACGCCGCCCTGCGACCTCGCGTGAACCGGACGGGGATCGGATCGACCCCCGGCGAGCCTGACCACTCCGCTCCCGCCGCCCAGCGCGGCGTCGAGCCCCCACGCGAGGCCGTGGCCGAGGATCGTCCCGCACCGCCAGCTCGAACCCGCCGAGCGTCGCGGGCGGGAAGAGCCCGTCGCGGGCGGCGCGACGAAGAAGCGCTGGGTTCCGAGCCCGGCGGCGAGCGCCACCCTGCGCCCGGCGTACCCCTTCTGCGGATCGCGGTCGAGCGGCGACGCGATCCATGCGCGCGTCGTCCACCGCGACGGGCGCGCCGTCGACGTCGACCCGGGCGACGAGGAGGCCCGAGTCGTCGTGCAGCCGCTTCTTCACCGTGTACCGCCCGTCCGCGAGCGCGATCCGGCGCGCGGTCGCCGCCGAGCTTCGCGACCTCGGCGACGGCGCGCCCGGACCGGTCGAGCACGACGTAGAGCCGACCGACGGCGCGGGCAGGACGATCGCGCCCCGCGCCGGCGGAAGCTCCGCGAGGACCACGTCCCCGGCGCCGCCGAGCTGGTAGAGAAAGACCGGGTGCTGCACGCCGCCCGCGCTCGACGCGGTGGAGCCGACCGTGCGGGCGTAGGCGTACGCGTACGCCTCGGCGAGCGTGATCCGGCCGTCTCCCGAGGCGTCCCCCGCCCCGAGCAGCGCCGGACGCGAGGTGGTGGGTGAACCAGCTCGCGCCGATGGCGTCCGACTCCTGGGAGTCCTCGTCGGCCGAGGACGAGGCGATGATGACGAGCCCGGCCGGCGCCGCGTCGTCCCCGGTCCGGACCTCGAACGCCGGCGCGGCGCGGACGCCCTTGGAGCGGGCCAGCGCGCCCGAGCGGCAGGAGTCGACGAGGGCGATCCGGACGTCGGCGGGCGCCTGCTCGAGCGCGGCGCGGAGCTCCGCGAGGGGGAGGCGTCCCCCGCCGAACCGGAGGGCCTCGTCCTTCGCGTGGCCCGAGAAGTAGACGACGAGCTGCGTCCGCTCGCCGCGCGCCCGGGCGTCGGCCGACGCGCGAGAGAGCTCCTCGAGCCCGCGCCGGAACGCGCCGGCGCCCGCGGAGAGCAGCAGCCGCGCATCGGCCGGGTCGACCCCGCCGACCCGCGTCAGGATCTCGTGGATGCGCCGGGCGTCGCGCTCGGCGTACCGGAGCCGGACGGTGCCGCCCCCGCCGTCCGGCTCTCCCGCGACGAGGGCGAACCGCCGGGCGTCCGCCCGCGCCGCCGGGGCGGCGAGGAGCGCGGCGAGGAGCAGGACCCGGCGGAGGAGGCTCACGGCAGCGGCCTCGAGAGCGGGCGGATCAGCACGACGGATGCCCCGCCGCCAGCGGCCGCGGCGATGCCTCCCCGGCGGAGGCGGTCGGCGAGGCCGCCTGCGTCCACCGGAGCGTCGTCGAGGACGAGGACGAGCGCACCTTCCCCGCGGCCGGTCCACTCGAACGCGCCCGGCAGCGCCCCCGCCTGCGCCGGGCCGGCGTGGAGGACGACGACCCCGTCCGCGTCCACGAGCGCCACCGCCGCGAACCGGCGGCCCGCGGGCGAGAGCCCGACCCGGAGCGAGGCGCCCACCGGGACCGGCTCGCCGCGCGCGAGCAGGCGCGGCTCGGCGGCGCCACGCTCCCGCACCCACACGTCGAGGACGGGGGCGCCCTTCGCGCGCTCCTCGGGGCCGCCGCCGCGCTCCCGGACCACCGGGATCGCGATCGCCGCGACGAGCACGGCCGCCACCGCGACGCCCAGGGCGGCGCGCCAGCCGCCCCGCGGCCGCGCCGGGCGCGGCGGCGCCCGCGCGAGCCGCTCCGCGATCCCCGCCGCGAACGCGTCGAACGGGAGGTCGGCCGCGAGGCGCGCCCGCTCCGCCGCGAGGACCTCCTCGGTGCGGCGGCACCGGGCGCACCCGGCGACGTGCGCCTCGGTGCGCAGGCGCTCCTCGCCCTCGAGCTCACCCGCCGCGAGGCGGCGCACCCTCGTCTCCGAGCACCGGGGGCCCGGGCCTCCGACCAGCATGGTCATGGCAGCTCCTCCGGATCCGGGAGGACGATGGAAGGGAACGCCTCGGCGAGCGCCCCGCGCGCCGCGGCGAGGAACTCGCGGAGCCGCTTGCGCACGGTCGGGAGGCTCCGCCCCGTCTCGGCGGCAATCTCCGCCTGCGTCAGCTCGTCCACGAAGTACAGCACGGCAATCTCCTGCGCCTCCGCGGGCGCCGCCCCGAGCAGCGCCCGGACCAGCTCGCGGGAGTCGGGCTCGATCCAGCGCCCGGCCCGCTCGCTCGCGATCCGGGCGACCTCCTCGCGCCACCCCGCCCGGGAGGCGCGCAGGACGTTCAGGCAGTGGTTCGTGGCCGTGCGGAGGAGGAAGGCGGTCTGCGAGCGGGCGGCGGAGAGCTCGGGCAGCGCCGACAGCGCGCGGACGAACACGTCCTGCACGGCGTCCCGCGCGGCGTCGTCGTCGCGCAGGAGGAAGCGGCAGCGGCCGTAGACGGCGGCCGCGTGGCGGCGATAGAGCGCCTCGAGCAGCCCGGGCTCGCGGGCCGCCGACGCCGCGGGAGGGCCGGACTCCGGTCCGACCCTCCCGCCCGCGATGACGGCGAAGCGCCTCACCTGGGGAGCTGGATCGTCCCGTACACGGCGGAGCCGAACACGCAGTTCCCCTCGGCGCCGAAGGCGATCTTGGTGTCGTAGACCTCCGCCCAGGGGATGGTGGCGTGCTGGCCGTTCCAGCACTCGCTCGCCTCGAGCGCGCCGCCGCCCGCGGGGACGTAGTGCACGTCGCCGCGCCCCGCCCCGTCGAGCCGCTTCCAGCGCGTGTGGAGCGTGACCTGGTCGCCGGCGGTGACGTCCTGGAACGCGATCTGGAGGTCGCCGTCCGTGCCGGTCTGGTCGAACTGGTAGGCCGCGTTCATCAGGTTGCCCTGGCGCTCGGGATCGTCGTTGTGCGCGCCCACCACCTCGGCGTGGATGAGGAGGCCCGCGTCGTTGTCGTAGCTCACCGCGAGCGTCCCGTAGTCCTGCTTCCAGGTCGTGGTCGCGTGCTGGAGGAAGTCGAAGTGGTCGAAGGCGGCCTCGAAGTCGCCGCTGCCGTGGTGGGCGTCCCGGCCGGGCACCGCGTGGCCGGCGATGAGGTCCGTCCACGGCTGCGTCCCCGCGGCGGCGCTCTGCCCCGAGAGCGTCCAGTCGTACGCTCCGTTCGCGTGGGTGACGTGCAGCCTGTAGTAGTTGAGGCCGTTGTCGCCGAGCCACGGCCCCCAGGTGCAGGAGCTCTCGTTGCACGGTCCGGTGGGCGGGAACGCGGTGATGAACCTCACGAGCTCGAGCGTCCACCAGACGCCGAGGTTCACGGTCACGGCGGTCCAGTAGCTCGTCGCCGCGTACTCCGACCCGTAGCTCGGCGACTGGCCCAGCGCAGCGGAGGGCTCCTCCGCGCTCACGATACCCGCGGTGAGCGCGCCCGGAACGCCCTCGCCCTTCGGGACGCCGATCTGGACGGCTTCGCTCTTCGGCAGCGCGTCACGGTACGGCTGCGCGGGATCCTTCTCGGCGGCGCACGCGGCGATGGTCAGCGCGGCGGCAACAAAGGTCACCCTCTTCATGTCGGCCTCGTCGTCTCGCGGCCGGTCCATTCCGGTCCGCACGTCTTGAAGACACGCCGACCCGGGCGCGATGGAAAGAGTGACAGCGCCGGCCGGCCGCCGAAAAGGGAGTGGATGTGAGCGGTTGTGACGCCGGTCACGCCGAGCGCCCCGGAGCGTGAGCCCCGTCACCGTCGCCACGAACCGAGGGTCGTTCCGGCGCGCTCAGCCGCGCCGCGAGCGGAACCACTCGAGCGTGCGCGCGAGGCCATCCGCGAGCGCCACCTCGGGCCGCCAGCCGATCGCGCTGGCCGCGGCGGAGGGATCGATGCAGGAGCGCCGCTGCTCGCCGAGCCGCGCCGGCGCGTGCTCCGGCGGCCGCGTGACCCCCGCCGCGCGGGCGAGGTGGCCGTAGAGCTGGACGACGTCGGTCTCGACGCCGGTCCCGACGTTGAGGGCGCCGTCGAACCGCCGCTCCGCCGCGAGCAGGTTCGCCCGGGCGACGTCCCCCGCGAAGACGTAGTCGCGGGTCTGGCCGCCGTCGCCGTAGATGGTGCAGGGCCGGCCCTCGAGGAGCCGCCCGCAGAAGATCGCGACGACCCCCGCCTCGCCGTGCGGGTCCTGGCGCGGGCCGTAGACGTTCGAGTAGCGCAGGGCCGTGAAGGGAATCCGGTAGTTCGCGCGGTAGACGCCGAGGTACGTCTCGCTCGCCGCCTTCGCCGCCCCGTAGTGCGACACGGGCCGCTGCGGGTGGGACTCGGGGGTCGGGACGACCTCGGTGTCGCCGTACGTCGCGCCGCCGGACGAGGCGAAGAGGACGTGCTCGACCGAGCCCGCCGCGACCGCCGCCTGCATGAGGTTGAGGAGCCCGCCGACGTTCACGTCCGCGTCGTGGCGCGGGTCGGCCATGGAGCGGCGCACGTCGATCTGGGCGGCGTGGTGGCAGACCACCTGCGGCCGCTCCTTGACGAGCACCTCGTGGACGGCCGCGCTCCGCACGTCCACCGGGTAGAACCGCGCGCCGGCCGGGACGTTCTCGCGGCGCCCCGTCGAGAGGTCGTCGAGGACGGCGACGTCCCACCCTGCCCCGAGGAACAGATCGGCGATGGTCGAGCCGATGAAGCCGGCCCCGCCGGTGATGAGGATCCTCCGCGCCATCTCGCCGCTCCTCCCGGTCCGCTACACGCGCTCGCGGAACCACGCGATGGTGCGCCGCATCCCCTCGTCGAAGGCGACCTTCGGCTCCCAGCCCAGGATCTCCTTCGCGCGGGAGATGTCGGGCCGGCGGACCTTGGGGTCGTCCTCCGGGAGCGGCTTCTGGACGATGTCGACCCGCGTCCCGACGAGCCGCTGCACGGCCCGGGCGAACTCCATGATGGTCAGCTCGTGGGGGTTCCCGATGTTGACGGGCTCCTGGTACCCGGACCGGAGCAGCCGCCAGATCCCTTCCACGTTGTCGTCGACGTAGCAGAAGCTCCGGGTCTGCGATCCGTCGCCGAACATCGTGATCGCCTCGCCCCGGAGGGCCTGCGCCACGAAGGTCGGCACCACCCGGCCGTCGTCGAGCCGCATCCGCGGCCCGTAGGTGTTGAAGATGCGCGCGAGCCGGACGTCGACCTTCTCGTACCGCCGGTACGCCATGGTGATCGCCTCGGCGAACCGCTTCGCCTCGTCGTACACCGCGCGCGGGCCGATGGGGTTCACGTTCCCCCAGTAGGTCTCGCGCTGCGGGTGCTCGAGGGGGTCGCCGTACACCTCGGAGGTCGACGAGAGGAGGAACGGCGCACCCGAGCGCTTGGCGAGCTTGAGGGCGTTCTCGACCCCGATGGAGCCGACGTGGAGCGTCTCGAAGGGGTGCTCGAGGTAGTCGATGGGCGACGCCGGCGACGCGAAGTCGAGGACGGCGTGGATCGGGCCCCGGCACCTCGAGCGGGCTGCAGATGTCCGCCTCGACGAAGTCGAAGCGCGGCTCCCGCGCGAGGTGCTCGAGGTTCCGCCTCGTCCCGGTGATGAGGTTGTCGACGCCGGTGACGCGCCAGCCCTCGGCGAGGAAGCGGTCGACGAGGTGGCTGCCGATGAACCCGGCAGCGCCGAGGATGACCGCTCTCTGTTCGCTCATGCCGGGGGAATCTACTTCTTCGGGCCCAGATCATCGAGCGTCAGCTGACCGGGAAGGTTCCCCCGGTAGTGGTCGAGGACCATGTCGATGCCCTGGCGGATGTACTCGGCGACCGGGACCCGGGTCCGGTCGTGCAGGAGCTTCAGCCGCTCGCTCTGCTCGGGGGTGATGTAGACGGTCGTCGAGATCTTCTTGCGGGCCATGGGTCCGTTTCCCGAAGCGATGTGACCACATATATAGTGCATGTCAAATACCGCACCTCCTTGAGCACCCGCGCGCGCCGCCGCTAGAATCGGCGCCCCACCGAGGTCCCGAATGCGCCGACTCCTCCTCCCCCTCGCCGGACTCGCGGCCCTCTCGTGCGCCACCACGGGGCCCTCGCCGCAGAAGCCCGCGACCGCGGTGGAGGCGGCGCCCCTCACGCTCCCCGGGTTCGAGCGCCAGCCGAACGAGGCCCTCACCGAATACGACCTCACCCACGACGGCAAGCCGGACGTCTGGAAGTACGCGCTCAAGGATCCGTCCGGGAAGGAGGTCCTCCTCCGCAAGGAGAAGGACCTGAACGGCGACGGGAAGGTCGACACCTGGGAGAAGTACAACCCCGACGGCTCCCTCGCGCTCGTCGTGTACGACCTCGACTTCGACGGCAAGCCCGACGTGACCCTCCACTACGAGAAGGACCAGCTCGTGCGGAAGGAGATGGCGTTCGGCTTCGACGGCGTCCCGCGCGCCTGGAACTTCTACGAGAAGGGCAAGCTCGTCCGGAAGGAGCGGGACACGAACGGCGACGGGCAGGTCGACTACTGGGAGTACTGGGAGAACGGCGAGATCGACCGGATCGGCGTCGACAACGACGGCGACGGACAGGTCGACCGCTGGGAGGCGCGGAAGACCGGCGCCACCGCCGCGGCGCCCGCCGAGCCCGGGGCGGCCCCCGCCGCCGCGAGCGCCCCGCCCGCTCAGAAGTAGGCCGCCGCCCCGAGGACGACCTCCAGGGCCGGGGCGTCCCCCGCGCCGCGGACGAAGCACCGCGCCGCGACCGAGAGGTCGCGGACCGCGAACCACTCGACCCCGACCCCGGCGCCGAGGGCGAGCCGGTCGGACGGGCCAGCGGGCCCGTCGAGGCGCGCCCACCCGATCTCCATCGAGACCTGCGGGCGCAGCGGCTCCGGAAGGAGCGACAGCCGGAGCCCGGCGGTGCCGCTCCAGGCGAGGCCGTCCGCCTCGCGGCCCGCGGTCCGGGGGCCGGCCCGCATCGCGACGCGTGCCACCGCGTCGAGGTCGGCATCGCCCCAGCCGTCGAGCCACCCGGTCGCGGTGAGGGCGAACGCCGCGGTGGCCGGCGCGCCCGGCCGCAGGGGCGCGGAGAGGCCCGATTCCGCGGAGATGGAGCGGTTCGAGAGCTGGGCCGCGGCGGGCGGCGCGGCGAGGACGAGAACGAGCGCGGTGGCGGCGAGGGCGATCCGGGTCGGGGTCATGCGGCACGTCCGGAGCAAGAAGCGGGCGCATGACGCGAACCCGCCCTCCCCGCCTCGCCGGCCCGGCGGCCCTCGTGCCGGCGCTCCTCCTCGCCGCGTGCGCGACCCACGCCCCAATCCACCCGCGCGCCGCGGAGGAGCTGGCGCGCGGGTGGACCTGGCTCGAGCGCGGCGATCCCGAGCGGGCGGAGGTCGCCTTCGAGCACGCCCTCGAGTTCCGGCCCGACCTCCCCGAGGCGCTGAACGGCCTCGGGGTGGTGGCGCGGACGCGCGCCGACCTGCCGGCGGCGCGCGCGCGGTTCGAGCGCGCGGTCCGCGTCGCGCCGCAGTTCGCCGAGGGGCACGCGAACCTGGGCGAGACGCTCCTCGCCCTCGGCCGGCCCGACGCCGCCGAGGCCGAGCTCCGCGCGGCGCTCCGGGTCGACCCGGACCTCGCCGACGCGCGCCAGAACCTCGCCCGGGCCCTGCTGCGGCGCGGCCTCGAGTCGGCCGAGGCCCGCCGCGCCTTCTGGCCGCGCGCCCGCCGCGAGCTCCTCCACCTGCTCGAGACCGACCCGCTCCGGGCCGCCGCGCACCACGACCTCGCGTTCCTCGAGTACGTCGAGGGGCGCTGGGACCGCGCCGAGGCGGGCTACCGGCGCGCGACGGAGCTCGCGCCCGCGTCGCACGAGTCCTTCCACGGGCTCTGCATCTCCCTCGTGCGGCTCGCGCGCTGTGACGAGGCGGTCCGCGCCTGCGAGCGGTGCCTCGAGCTCGCGCCCGCGGCGCAGGCCTGCCGCACGAGCCTGCGGGGGGCGCAGGCGTGCGAGTGAGGGCGCTCCGCCCCGACGTCCTGCCCTATCCGTTCGTCCTGAGCGTAGCGAGGCCGCAGGCCGAGCGGAGTCGAAGGACGCGAAGTGGCAGGACGCCGGCCGGGCAGTGCAGCCATCGTGGGTCGACCGCTCGAACCTTGCGCTCCGCCCCGGCGTCGCCGTCGGCGCCCCGGCATCGGCGGGGAGCACTCCGGATCGCGCGCGACTCCGGGCGCGATTGGCGCGCCTCCCGAGTGAAACCGGTCGGCGCGCAGTTCCCGGCTGCGAGCGCCGCGCGCGGAGGGGGAGGCGTTGAGCCGGCGCCTCCGCGAGGGGCGCCCTCCGTCGCCGCGGGGCTCCGCGCGGCGGTTCGAGCTCGGGATTGACGTGCTAGCGTGACGCGTGCTCGACTTCGAGCGCGTCTGCGCCCGCGCCCCAAAGGCAGGCGCAGGCGCACCCAGCGCCGCCGCCGCGGGACCGGAGGAGCCTCGCCGAGGCGGCCCCTCTCGGGCGGGCTCTCCGTGCGCGGCTGGCCAACGCGCCGGCGCGGCGACGCGGGCGACCGCAGGCGCGCAGCGCCACTGCGGTCGCCCTCGCGAGCCGCGCCCGTGAAGGCCGCGGATCCGCGCGCGACGCTCGTCGCTCTCCCGCCGAGGTCGGCTCCGACGGGCCCAGCGGCGGGCGGCGCCAGCGCCTGCGCCGTCGATCCGAGCTCGCCCTGCGCCCTTCGACTCCGCCTCGCCTTCGGCGAGGCTACGCTCAGGGCGAACGGAGCGGCGCTCACGGTGAACGGAGACTCCGACGCCCAAACGCAACGCGCCGCCGGGAGGGCCCCGGCGGCGCGTCGAGTGCTGCGAGCGGCTTCCTAGTTCTTCGGGAGCAGCTTCTTGCCGTACGCGAAGCCGCGATCGAACGCCTTCATGTTGAGCTCGACCGTGCTCGGCGGGACGGAGTCCGCCACCGCCTCCTTCGCGGCCTTCTCGCCGATGACCCCGGTGATGGCGGTGAAGAACCCGACCATCACGATGTTGAGGACCATCTTCCGGCCCAGCTCCTCCGCGATGCGCGTCGCCGGGACGGCGTACACCTTCACGGTGGGCGGGAGCCCCTCGGGCTTCACGAGGTCCTCCTCGATGAGGAGGATGCCGTCCTTGCGAAGCTCGGGCGAGAACTTCTTGAACGCGTCCTGCGACATCGCGACCATGATGTGCGGGTTGTGGACGTACGGGTACAGGATGGGGTCCTTGTCGACCACCACCTGCGCGCTGCACGCCGACCCGCGCGCCTCCGGCCCGAACGCCTGCGTGAGGCAGGAGTACTTGCCGTCGAACAGCGCCGCCGCCTTCCCGATGATGATGCCGCCGAGGATGACGCCCTGGCCACCCAGGCCGCCGACCTTGATCTCCGTGGGACCCATGTTTGTCAGTCTCCCTTGACGATCACGCGCGCGGCGACATCTTGCCGGGCTGCTTGTACGGGACGTACTTCGCACCGAGCGCCTCGGTCATGCGCTTCTCCATGCACTCCTCGAGCGTGGGGCGCTCGCCGTCGAGGAACTTCCCGACGATGATCTCCTCGCGGTAGTCGAGGCCGACCTCGGCCGGATTCGCGCCGTTCTTGATGACGCTCTTCTCCTGGTAGAACTTCATCTCCTCGAGCCCCTCCCCGAGCCGGTTGCGGCGGAGGTACAGCGTGGGGCACGGCGCGATGATCTCGATGAAGCGGAAGCCCTTCCTGTTCAGGGCCTCGCCCATCGTCTTCGCGAGCTGCTTCACGTGGTAGGTGGTCCAGCGCGCGACGAACGACGCGCCCGCGGCGGCGACGATGCCCGGGAGGTTGAACGTCTGCTCGTAGGCGCCGTACGGCGTCGTCGAGGCGATGGCCGGGTACGGCGTCGTCGGGGTCACCTGACCGCCCGTCATGCCGTACGTGAAGTTGTTCACGCACACCACGAGGAGGTCGGCGTTGCGGCGCGCCGCGTGGAACAGGTGGTTGCCGCCGATGGCGGAGAGGTCGCCGTCGCCGGAGTAGACCACCACCTTCAGCTCGGGGTTGGCGAGCTTGAGGCCGGTCGCGAACGGGATCGCGCGGCCGTGGGTGGTGTGGAACGAGTCGAGCTTGAGGTAGCCCGCCACGCGGCCGGTGCAGCCGATGCCGGAGACGATCGCCACCTTGTCGAGGTCGAAGCCCGAGCCGTCGAGGGCGCGCGCGAAGCAGTTCACCGTCGTGCCGATGCCGCAGCCCGGGCACCAGATGGACGGCATGCGCTCCGTGCGCAGGTACTTGTCGACCGGATTCTCACGGACGGTGGTCATCGAACCGCCTCCTGGATCTTCTTGAGGATTGCGCTGGGGTCGTGGACGGTCCCGCCGACGTGCGGGACGGGAATCGTGCGGCAGCGGCCGTTCGCGAGGCGCTCGACCTCGAGCACCATCTGGCCCAGGTTCAGCTCGGGCACCACGAACGCCTTCACCTTCTTCGAGAGCTCGATGATCTGCTTCTCGGGGAAGGGCCACGCCGTGATGAGCCGGAAGGACCCGACGCGAAGCCCCTGGTCCTTCGCCTGCTGGATCGCCTTCTGCGCGACGCGGGAGGTGATGCCGTAGGAGACGACCACCACCTCGGCGTTGTCGCAGTCGATCGCCTCGAAGCGGACGATCTTGTCGACGTTCTTCAGGATCTTGTCGAAGAGGCGCATCTGCATCTTCTCGTGCGCCGGGATCGTCATGTTCGGGTAGCCGCGCTCGTCGTGCGTGAGGCCCGTGACGTGGATCCGGTACCCGTCGCCCGCCTTCACCATCTCCGGCACGAGCGAGCCCGGGGGGCACTCGAACGGCTTGTACTCGCCGGGCTTCTTCGCGGTCCAGCGCCGCTCCGTGACCTTGAGCTCGCTGGCCGGCGGGATCACGACCTTCTCCGTCATGTGGCCGACGACCTCGTCGAGCATCACGATGACCGGGACCCGGTACTCCTCGGCGAGGTTGAACGCCTCGAGGGTGAGGTCGAACGACTCCTGCGGCGAGTTCGGGCAGACGGTGATGAGGCGGTAGTCGCCGTGCGAGCCGAACCGCGCCTGCATCATGTCGCCCTGCGCCGGCTGGGTGGGGAGGCCGGTGGAGGGGCCCGCGCGCTGCACGTTCACGAAGACGCAGGGCGTCTCGGTGATGGCGGCGAGGCCGATGTGCTCCATCATGAGCGAGAAGCCCGGGCCCGAGGTGACGGTGATCGCCTTCGCCCCGCCCCAGACCGCGCCCTGGAGCGCGATGGACGCGGCGAGCTCGTCCTCGAACTGCTGGAACCGGCCGCCGCACTGCGGGAAGCGCTGCGAGAGCCGCTCGACGACCTCGGTGGAGGGCGTGATCGGGTAGCCCGAGGAGAAGCGGCACCCGGCGGCGATGGCGCCCTCGCTGCAGGCGTGGTCGCCGTCGAGGTAGTGGCTGCCGGTCAGAACTCCGGAAGATTCGGCATTCGACATGGTGGTGTCCTCGTTCCTTAGGCCGCGTTGTCGAGCTTCTCGCGGTACCCGAAGATCGCGAAGTCGGGGCAGATGAGGCCGCACATGTCGCAGCCGTTGCAGACCTCGGGCTTGGCGAAGAACGGCGGGTGGTAGCCCTTCGCGTTGTAGCCCTTGTCGAGCTCGAGCGCGCCCAGAGGGCAGAACTCGACGCAGAACCCGCAGCCCTTGCACTGCTCGTGCTTGATCACCACCACGCCTGTGAAGTTCTTCGCCTTCTTCGGCGCAGCGGCGGGAGTCTTCTCCGTCATCGATAGCTCCTCGGGGAGCCTCGGCCGGAATGACCGGGCTCGAGAGAGAGCGTGTCACTACACCTTCGGCCCCTTGCGGTACCTAAATCCAGATCAAGGAATCGCCGATTTGCCCCGGAAACGTTTGAGGATTTTATCGACCCGACTAATCGACGATTCGTGGACTCGGCGCGTCGATATGCCGCGGAACCACCTGGAAACACGAAAGCCCTCGCCCGCGGACGGGAGAGGGCTCGTGCCGAACCGGTCGGTCTTCTCACCCCTCGAGCGCAGGCCCGGCCGGCTGAGGCCGGGCCGGAGCGAGCCCTACTCTACTTGATCTGCCAGGTGTCGCCGGAGGCGAGGAGCTTCTTAGATCGACCTCGCCCTTCGCCGCCTTCGCCTTGCCGATCATCTCCCAGGTGATCTCGTCGGCGGTCGGCTTCCGCACGTCGCGGAAGATGCCGATGGGCGTCGGGAAGCCGGTCTTCTCCGCCAGGTTCGCGAGCATGAAGGCGATGGTCGGATCGTCGCGGTTCGCGTCGTGCACGAGGATGTCCTTCTCGGTCACGCCGTTCTCGCCGATCGTGACGACCTCGAGCTCCGCCGTCTGCGCGTTGAAGCGGATGCCCTTCTTGTTGTCCTTGCCGAAGAGGAGCGGCTTGCCGTGCTCCATGCGGAGCTGCGCGTCGGCCTTCACCGCCTTCTCGGTGATGAAGGTGTAGGCGCCGTCGTTGAACACCGGGCAGTTCTGGAAGACCTCGACGAACACGCTGCCCTTGTGCTCCGAGGCGGCCTTGATGACGCCGCCCATGTGCGCGCCCTCGACGTCGATGGTGCGCGCGACGAAGGTGGCGCCCGCGCCGAGCGCGAGCGCCGGCGGGTTGAACGGGTAGTCCGGCGAGCCGTGCGGCGTGGTCTTGGTCTTCTTGCCGAGCTCGGAGGTCGGGGAGACCTGGCCCTTGGTGAGGCCGTAGATGCGGTTGTTGAACATCAGGAGCTTGAGGTCGAGGTTCCGCCGCATCGCGTGGATGAAGTGGTTGCCGCCGATGGCGAGCGCGTCGCCGTCGCCGGTGATGATCCACACCATCAGCTCGGGCCGGGAGACCTTCAGCCCCGAGGCGAAGGTCGGCGCGCGGCCGTGCAGCGTGTGCATCCCGTAGTTGTTCATGTAGTACGGGAAGCGCGACGAGCAGCCGATGCCGGAGATGAAGACGATGTTCTCGCGCTTCGACGCCCGACGGTCGGCAGCGTCTTCTGCACCTGGTTGATGATCGAGAAGTCGCCGCAGCCGGGGCACCAGCGCGGGTCGACGCCCGACTCGAAGTCCTTCTTCGTGTAGACCGGGAGGGCGGTGTTTGCGGTCTGGCCGTTCGTTGCTCATGGTCGTCGTGTCCTTTCCGGTGGCCTAGCAGGAGCTCGTGCGACCTTGGCGGCGAGCTCGGCGATCTTGAGGGGCTTGCCGTTGATCCGGTTGAACTGGAGCGGGTCGACGCCCGGGAACATGCGACGCGCAGGTAGAGGGCGAGCTGCCCGTCGTTCACCTCGGGCACGAGCACCTTCTTGAAGCTCTTGATGACCTCGCCGAGGTTCTTCGGCAGCGGGTTCAGCCAGCGCAGGTGGACGTGGCCGACCTTCTTGCCCTGGTGCACGAGCTCCTCGGCGGCGCCGCGGACCGAGCCGAAGGTGCCGCCCCAGGAGAGCGAGGAGCAGGTCGCCGCTCTGCTGCCCGTACGACCTCGACGTCCGGGACGTCCTCGACGACGTTCCGGACCTTCTGGGCGCGGGTCTTCACCATCCTCTCGTGGTTCATGCCGTCGTACGAGACCATGCCGGTCATCGAGTCCTTCTCGAGGCCGCCGATGCGGTGCTCGAGGCCGGGCGTGCCCGGGACGGCCCACGGACGGATGAGCTTGTCGTCGCGCAGGTACGGCATGTACTGGCCCTCGTAGTTGGCTGTGGTCTGGTACTTCGGCTCGACCTTCGGGAGCTCGCCGTCGCTCCGGGATGCGGAAGGGCTCGGAGCCGTTCCCGAGGTAGCCGTCGGTGAGGAAGATGCACCGGCGTCATCCACTTCGACCGCGATCTTCATCGCCTCCATCGCGCCGTAGAAGCAGTCGGCCGGGCTCTGCGCGGCGAGGACCGGCAGCGGCGCCTCGCCGTGGCGCCCGAAGAGCGCCATGAGGAGGTCGGACTGCTCCGTCTTCGTCGGCATGCCGGTGGAGGGGCCGCCGCGCTGCACGTTGATGATGACGAGGGGGAGCTCGGCGATGACGGCGAGCCCCATCATCTCGGACTTGAGCGCGAGGCCCGGGCCGGAGGTGGTGGTGCACGCGAGGGCGCCGCCGAAGGACGCGCCGATGGCCGAGCCGATGCCGGCGATCTCGTCCTCGGCCTGGTACGTCACGACGCCGTACTCCTTGAAGTACGACATCTCCTGGAGGATCTCGGTCGCCGGCGTGATCGGGTAGCTGCCGAGGAACACCTGCCGGCCGGTGAGTCTTCGCCACGGCCGCGAGGCCGAGGGCGGCGGCGCAGTTGCCGGTGACGTTCCGGTAGAGTGCCCGGGGCGAGCTTCGACGGCGGGGACCTCGTAGCGGGCGAAGAAGACCTCGGTGGTCTCGCCGAAGGCGTGGCCGGCCTTGAAGACCTTCTGGTTGGCCTCGGCGATCTCCGGCTTCTTCGCGAACTTCTTCGCGATCGACTCGAGCTGCGGCTCCATGGGCCGGCTGTAGAGCCAGTACATGACGCCGAGCGCGAAGTAGTTCTTGCAGCGCGCGATCTCCTTGTTCGACAGGCCCGAGCCCGCGAGCGCGGCCTCGGTGAGCTTGTTCATGTCGACGTTGAAGACCTTGTAGTTCTGCTTCACCGCGGCGTCGTCGAGCGGGTTCGACTTGTAGCCGGCCTTCTCGAGGTTGCTCTCGGTGAAGGCGCCGCCGTTGACGATGAGCATCCCGCCGGCCTTGAGGTCGGGGAGGTTCGTCTTGAGCGCGGCCGGGTTCATCGCGACGAGCACGTCCGGCGCGTCGCCCGGGGTGTGGATCTCCTTCGCCCCGAAGTTCACCTGGTAGCCGGAGACGCCGGCGAGCGAGCCGGCGGGCGCGCGGATCTCGGCGGGGTAGTCGGGGAAGGTCGCGAGGTCGGTGCCGGCGATGGCGTTCGCCTTCGTGAACTCGGTGCCGGTCAGCTGCATGCCGTCGCCGGAGTCGCCGACGAAGCGGATGGTGACGGTCTCGACCTGGACCTTCTTCTTGGCCGCGAGTGCTTGGGTGGACATGTCGCCCTGCGTCTCCTTGGGAGGGGTGTGCCGGAGGGAGCCAACGTTCCCGGGAAAGGGGCCTGCTGTATGCCCGATCGACCGTCGGAAGTCAAGGCGCCGGCCTGAGCCAAGTGCGCGGGATAATCAGGTTATCGCGGACCACGGCCGTACGAGATCACGTCCCGCAAGGGGCCCGATGCCCGGTTGCCGGGCACGCCCGAACACCGCTCGCGGGTGGCCCGGATTGAGCGGGATCACGTGAGGTCTCGGTGGGTTAGACCCGACGCGTCAGGCGCCTCCGGCGCGGGGCCGTGGCTCGGCGTCCCGTTCAGCGCTCGGGAAGATCTTCCCGGGGTTGAGGATGCCCAGCGGATCGAAGAGCGCCTTGAGCCGCCGCTCGAGGGCGAGGACCTCCGCGCCCTGCTCGTACTCGAGGAAGTCGCGCTTGCGCGAGCCCGACGCCGTGCTCGCCGGTGATGGTGCCGCCGAGGTCGACCGCCGCGCGGAGGATCTCCGCCACCGCCTCGTTCGACCTTCGGCCGCTCGTCCGGCGCGATCGAAGAGGACGTTGCAGTGGAGGTTCCCGTCGCCGGCGTGGCCGTAGGTCGCGACCGCGAGGCCGCGGCGCTCCCGATCTCCTTCGCCCGCGCCACCATCTCCGGGATCCTCGAGCGCGGGACGGCGATGTCCTCGGAGAGCTTGAGCGGGTGGAGCAGCTTGAGGTTCAGCGAGAGGTAGCGGCGCGTCTCCCACACGTCGCGCCGCTGCGCCTCGTTCTGGGCGACGACCACCTCGCCGGACGCGTCCTCGCGGACCAGCTCGGCGATGCGGACCAGCTCGGCGAAGACCTGCTCCTCGTCGTTGCCGTCGGTCTCGAGGATGAGCGCGGCGCCGGCGTCCGCCGGGAAGCGGTAGGGCGAGGTCTTCGCCGCGGCGGCGAGCGACGACGTCGTCCATGAGCTCGAGGCAGCGCGGGGCAGCCCGCCGGAGGTGAGGATCCGCGTCACCGCCCGCGCGGCGGCGTCCACCGACGGCGAAGGCCACGAGGGCGGTCGCGACGTGCCGGGGCCGCGGGAGGAGCTTCACCATGATCTCGGTGACGATCCCGAGCGTCCCCTCGCTCCCGACGAGGAGCGCGGTCAGGTCGTAGCCGGCGACGCCCTTGATGGACCGGTGGCCGACCCGGAGGATCTCGCCGGTGGGCAGGACGGCGGTGAGCCCGAGGACGTACTCGCGGGTGACGCCGTACTTGAGCGCGCGCGGGCCGCCGGCGTTCTCGGCGACGTTGCCGCCGAGGCTGCACAGCTCCGCGCGAGTTCGGGTCGGGCGGGTAGAAGAGCCCGTGCTTCTCCACCTCGGCCTGGAAGGCGGCGAGGTTCACCCCGGGCTGCACCCGCGCGACGAGGTCGCCCGGGCTCACCTCCAGGATCCGGTTCATCCGCTCGGTGGAGATCGCGATCCCGCCGCGGACCGCGAGGCACCCCCCGGACTTGCCGCTCCGCGCCGCGACCGGGACCACCGGGACGCGGTGCCGGCTCGCGACGGCGAAGACGGTCCGGACGTCCTCGGCGGACTCCACCATCACGACGACGTCCGGCGGGAAGACGCCGAGGTCCGACTCGTCGCGGCCGTACGGCTCGAGCCGCTCGCGGTCGCCCGCCAGGAGCTGCCCCGGCGGGAAAGCGCGGCCGGAGATCCTCCAGGGCGGCGGCGCACGCGCGCTCATCCGTGCACCTCCAGGTTCGCGCCCGTCACGGCGGCGGGGGCGTCGAGGGCGGCGAAGGCGACCACCCGCGCCACGTCGTCGGCGGTCATGACCGGCGCGAAGGGCGTCTGGCGTCAGCATCGCGGTGTCGACGCTCCCCGGCGAGACGCCCACGCAGACGACGCCGTGCGGGCCGCAGCTCCTCGGCGAGGCACTTGGTGAGCCCGACGAGCCCCCACTTCGACGCGTTGTAGGCGCTCGCCTCCGGCGGTCCCGAGCGTGCCCGGAGATCGAGGTCGACGTTCACGATGCGCCCGCGGCGGCGCGCCTTCATCCCGGGGATCACCGCCCGCGCGCAGAGGAAGGCGCCGGTGAGGTTCACGTCGAGCACCTCGCGGAACGCCGCCGGCGAGAGGTCCTCGGCGAGGCCGCGGACCAGGATCCCGGCGTCGTTCACGAGGACGTCGACCGGGCCGAGGGCGCGACTCGTGCGACCGCGACGAGGCGGGCCACGTCCTCCTCGCGCCGGACGTCGCCCGCGACGGCGAGGGCCGCGGCGCGCTCGGCGACCACGCGGTCGAGCTCGGCGCGCGGTGCGGGCGAACACGGTGACGCGCGACGCCCGCGCGCCGTGAGGGCGCGCGCGACCGCCGCGCCGATGCCGCGCCCGCCGCCCGTGACGATGGCCGTGCGGCCGCGAGCGGTCACGGCGCCCTGCGTGGCTCCCGGCCACGTCCACGTCCACGACCACGTCCGGCTGCGACCCTGCGGTCCGCGGCGACGAGGTCCTGGAACCGCCGCCGCGCCGGCCCGTCCTTCGCGAGCGAGCCCGCCCAGGCCTCCGCGTGGGCGCGCGCGCGGGACGCGCTTCTCGCCGCGGACCGTCATGCAGAGCTGCTCCGCCTCGAGGACGCAGGCGGCGCCCCGCGCGCCGAGGTGGCGTCACGAGCGCGTCGGCGACCTCGCGGGCGAGGTCCTCCTCGAGCACGAGCCGGTGGGCGAAGGCGTCGACGAGCCGCACGAGCTGCCCGAACCCGACCACCTTCCCGCCGGGGACGTAGGCGACGTGCGCGACGCCGCGCGACGGGAGCAGGTGGTGCGGGCAGACCGAGTGGAAGTCGATCCCGGTGACCGCCACGAGGTCCCGCCCGGCGCTCGGGATGCGCGCCCGCGAGGATCTCGGCGGGATCGCGGCCGTAGCCGTCGACGAGATCCTCGAGCCACGCCTCCGCGACGCGCCGCGGCGTGCCCGGCGAGGTCGTCCGCGCCGCGGACGTGAGCGGGGAGGCCGAGGGCGTCGAGGAAGCGCGCGGTCGCATCCGCGGCGGCGGCCGCGGACGGCGCGCGCCGCGCCGGACGCAGGGGCCTCAGCCGCCCTACCCGCCACCTGGCCCCCGGTAGGTCACGCAGCGAGTCGGGGATCTCGTAGAGCCGCACCTCGGCGAGGCCCGGCAGGTGCGGCCTCGAGCGACTCCCAGATCCAGCGCGCGATGTTCTCGGCGGTCGGGTTCTCGAGGACGTCGTTCAGGTCGCGGTGGTCGACGCGGGCGAGCACGTGCTCCTGCACCGACCCGCTTGATGTCCCCGAAGTCGGCGATCATGCCGGTGCGCGGGTCCACCGTCGCCCTCGACCGCGACGAAGAACTTGTAGTTGTGGCCGTGGAGCCGGAAGCACGGCCCCTCGTACCGGGGCAGCCGGTGCGACGCCGCGAAGTGGAACTCGACGTCGAGGCGCATCCGCCGCCGGTCGACGTAGTCGATCGCCGCCATGGCCCTCTTATAGTCGAACGGGCGGGCCGTGCGCGGCGCGGAACGTGAGCTCAGGTCACCGCGGCTTCCTGCTCCGCGCAGCTCCGCGTGCAGTAGGTCCGCCCCGCGGCGACGAAGCCGTGGCCGAGGACCTTCGCGCCGCAGGCGCAGCACGCCGGGGCCGCCTGGACCACGGCGCAGCCGAACGAGCAGAAGACCGACTCGCGGCCGCGATACCGGAGCCCGACCGGGTAGGGACCGAGCTCGCCTCCGCAGCAATCGCACCGTTGCTTCATTTTCGAGAGCCTCCCGGACCGCCAAGGGAAGCTAGCCCCCGCCCCCCGGGCGTGGGAGCGGCTGCGCCCCGGCGAGGGCGGCCCCGCGCGCCCGGACGCGACCGCCCGCCGGTGCGCTGGGCGCACCTGCGCACGTGGCCGGAATGTGGGGAGATCCTGGAGCTACTCTTCGCCGGGCGGGATCGGCGTGTCCGTGCCGTTGAGCGCGTTCTTCAGCACCTGGCTCGGACGGAACGTGAGGACCCGGCGGGCGCTGATCTCGATCTCCTCGCCGGTCTGCGGGTTGCGACCCACGCGGGACTTCTTGTCGCGGACGATGAAGTTCCCGAAACCACTGAATCTTGATCTTCTCGCCGCGCTCGAGCGTCTCCTTGATCGTGTCGAAGACCATCTCGACGATCTCGGCGGCCTCCTTCTTGGAGAAGCCCACCTTCTCGTAGACGCTCTCGATGATGTCGGCCTTGGTCACGGTCTCGCTCCCGTCCCGCGTCCCGCTAAGTACCGAATTCGGTAGCTGATCTTCCAGCGACTGTCAACGAACCGTCGTCGGGGGTCAGCGGGTGCGCGCGGCGCGAGTCCCGCGAAGGGGCGGGCTGCCCCTGGGGCTCGCAGCCGATCGAGCTCCCCGCGGGCCCGCTCCCGGGCGGCGCGCGTGCGCTCGGCGGCCTGGTCGAGCTCCGTGGAGGCCTCCTCGCGCGTGGGCGGCCGGACGATCGGCGTCCCGCCGAGCTCGCGTCCGACGCCGGCCGTGAGGGCGAGGACGAGCCCGCTCGCGACGACCGCGAGGAAGCGAGATCGCGACCGCGGCGAGCGGTACGCCGCGCCGGTCGCCGGCGCGGCGGAGGGCGCGGACCGCGAGCAGGAGCGCCGGGACTCCGACGAGGACGCCGAAGGGGGCGGAGATCGGGTTCCAGGAGGAGAGCGCCGCGGCGAGGCCGAAGCCGAGCGCCGCGAAGGGGAGCCGGTCTGCTCCCGGGCATCCCTACCCCCGCAGCTCGGCGCCGAGCTTCCCGGCGAGCCGCTTCACGATCGACGCGTGGGCCGCGTCCGCCTCCGCGTCGGTGAGCGTCCGGTCCGGCGCGCGGTAGGCGATGGCGAAGGCGAGGTTCTTCTTCCCGGCCGGGAGCGGCGCGCCGCGGTAGACGTCGAAGAGCGTCACGGCCTCGACGAGCGGCTCCTCCCGCACCGAGGGCCTCGACCGCCGCCGCCGCGACACCGTCGTCGACGACCACCGCGAGATCGCGGAGCACCGCCGGGAAGCGCGGGAGGGGCCGGTGCTGCGGGACGAGGCGCGCGGCGCGGAGGAGCGCGTCGAGGGAGAGCCGGAAGGCGAGGACGCCCGCGGGGCAGCTCGAACGCGGCGGCGACGCGCGGGTGGAGCTCGCCGACCACGCCGAGCACGACGTCATCCGAGGCCGCGAGCAGCTGCGCGGAGTGGCGCGGGTGGAGCCAGGTGCTCGCCCTTCGGCTCCCAGCGGACCTCGACGCCGAGCGCCTCGAGCACGCCCGCGACCGCCGCCTTGGCGTCGTAGAAGTCGACCGGCGTCGGCGCCCGCCGCCCAGCCCGCCGGGCTGCGGCGGCCGAGGATGACGCCCGCGACCTCGACCGACTCGGCCGACGGGCGATCCTTCGGGTTCGGACCGCGGGTGGTAGGTGCTCGCGATCTCGTACAGCCGCACTCCGCGATCCGCTGGCGGAGGTTGTGCGACGACGTTCCTGAGGAGCGACGGCACGAGGCTCGTCCGCATCACCGAGAGGTCGGCGGAGATCGGGTTCTTGAGCGCGATCCCCAGGGCGCGCCCCGTCCCGTCGCCGGTGACCACCTGGTACTCGAACGGCGCGAGCTCGCGCTCCGCGACGAAGCTGAAGTTCACCGCCTCGGCGAAGCCCGGCCGCCTCCAGCGCGGCGCGGATCGCGGCCGACCGCCCGCGCCTCGGCGGGCTCGGCGGGCGTGTCGCTCGCGCCGTGGCGGGAGCGTCTCGGGGATCGCGTCGTAGCCCTTGGTGCGGACGATCTCCTCGACGAGGTCCTCCTCGATGGAGACGTCCGCGCGCCAGCGACGGGACCTGCCAGGTCGCCCCCTCGGCGTCGCTCTTCGACTCGGCGAAGCCGAGGCCGGAGAGGATGCGTGCGCGCGTCGTCCCGGCGCGATCTCCATCCCGAGGACCTCCGCGGGCCGCCGCCAGCGCAGGCGGACCTCGGGGGCGCGGACCTGACGCGGGTGGCAGTCGACGATCCCGGGACGGACCGTCCCGCCCGCGAGCTCGGCGATGAGCGCCGCGCAGCGATCGACCGCGGGGATCACCATCCCCGGGTCGGCGCCGCGCTCGAACCGGTACGACGCCTCGGTCTTGAGCCCGTGGCGGCGCGAGGTGCGGCGGATGCCGGACGGCTGGAACCAGGCCGACTCGAGGAGGACGCGGGTCGTGCCCGCGGAGATCTCGGAGTCGCCGCCGCCCATCACGCCGGCGAGGGCGCTGCCGCGGTCGCGGTCGGCGATGAGGAGGTCCTCGGTGGAGAGCGCCCGCTCCTTGCCGTCGAGGGTGACGAGCTTCTCGCCGGGCCGGGCGGTGCGGACCACGATCTCGCGGCCCGCGACCTTGTCGAGGTCGAAGGCGTGGAGCGGGTGGCCGAGCTCGAGGAGGACGAAGTTGGTGGCGTCGACGACGTTCGAGATGGAGCGGACGCCGCAGGCCTCGAGGCGCCGGGCCAGCCAGAGCGGCGACGGGCCGATCTTCACGCCCTCGATGACCCGCGCGGCGTACCGGGCGCAGCGCTCGGGGGCCTCGATCCGGACCTTCACCGCGTCGCCGGCCGGCGCGCCGGCCTCGGGCAGCTTCGGCGCGGGCATCCGCACCTTCGCGCCGAGGGCGGCCGCGACCTCGCGGGCGATGCCGACGTGGCTCAGGGCGTCCGGCCGGTTCGGCGTGACGTTCACCTCGAGGAGGACGTCCTCGAGGGCGAGCGCCTTCGCGATGGGCGTGCCCGGGCGCCGTGGTCCGGTCGAGGATGAGCAGGCCGCTCGCCTCCTCCGAGAGGCCGAGCTCGCGCGCGGAGCAGAGCATCCCGAAGGACTCGACGCCGCGGAGCTTCGCCTTCTCGATCTTCGTGCCGCCGGGGAGCGAGGGTGCCGACCGGTGGCGAGCGGGACCACGTCGCCGACCTGGTAGTTCTTCGCGCCGCAGACGATCTGGAGCGGCTCGCCCTTCCCCGCGTCGACGCGGGTGACCGAGAGCTTCTCGGCGTTCGGGTGCTTCTCCGAGGAGAGGATCCGCGCGGCGACGACGCCGCCGAGGCCGGTGCCGGTGCGCTCGATCGCCTCGACCTCGAGGCCGACCGCGGTCAGCTTCCTCGCGAGCTCCTCGGGGGCCGGGAGGTCGACGTACTCCGAGAGCCAGTTGAGGGAGATGCGCATCAGAACTGCTCGAGGAAGCGGAGGTCGTTCTCGAAGTAGAGGCGGAGATCGTCGATGCCGTAGCGGAGCATCGCCATGCGCTCGACGCCCATGCCGAACGCGAAGCCGGTGTAGCGCTTCGGGTCGATGCCGCCGTTCTGGAGGACCTTGGGGTGGACCATGCCGGCCCCGAGCACCTCGAGCCAGCCGGTCTCCTTGCAGGTCCCGCAGCGCTTTCCGTCCTTCTTGCCTGTCCCGCCGCAGATGGAGCAGGAGACGTCGACCTCGGCGCCCGGCTCGACGAACGGGAAGTAGCTCGGGCGGAACCGGGTCTTCGTCCCCGGGCCGAAGAGGCGCGGGCGAAGGCGGCGAGGGTCCCCTTCAGGTCCGCGAAGGTGATCCCCTCGTCCACGCAGAGCCCCTCGACCTGGTGGAACATCGGCGAGTGGGTCTGGTCGTAGTCGGAGCGGTAGACGCGCCCGGGGCAGATGATCCGGACCGGCGGCGTGCCGATCCGCTTCATCGCCCGGATCTGCACGGGCGAGGTGTGCGTGCGCAGCAGGACCGTGCCGGGCTCGACGCCGTGCCGCAGCGTGGACTCGTCCACGTAGAAGGTGTCCTGCATGTCGCGGGCGGGGTGGTCCGGCGGGATGTTGAGCGCCTCGAAGTTGTACCAGTCGAGCTCGATCTCCGGCCCGCTCGCGACCTCGTAGCCGAGGCGCGCGAAGATGCCGGCGATCTCCTCGGTGGCCCGGGTGATCGGGTGGCGGTGGCCGCGCGGCAGGAGCCGCCGCGGCCGGGCAGCGTCACGTCGATGGGCGGGCCGGCGAGCTCGGCCTCGAGCTTCGCCGCCCCGAGCCGCGCCCGGGCGGCCTCCAGGAGCGCCTCGACCTCGTCCTTGACCCGGTTCGCGACCTCGCCGACGCGCGGGCGCTCCTCGGCGGAGAGCTGGCCCATGCCGCGGAGGACCGCGGAGAGCTCGCCCTTCTTGCCGAGGAAGCGGACCCGCAGCTCCTCGAGCGCCTTCTCGTCGCCCGCGCGGGCGATGACGTCGCGGGCGCCCTTCGAGAGCGCCTCGAGCTGTGAGAGGAGGTCGGGCATCGGTCGTACGGGGCCCTCACCGGGCCCGCGAGCCCCTAGGCCTTCGCGACCTTGACGACGGCCGCGAAGTCGCCGGGCAGCGCGAGCGCGAGATCGGCGAGGATCTTCCGGTCGAGGCGCGACGCCGGCCTTCTTCAGCGCGGCGACGAGCTTCGAGTAGGTGGTCCCGTTCTGGCGGGCGGCCGCGTTGATGCGGACGATCCAGAGCGCGCGGAAGTCGCGCCGCTTCTGCCGGCGATCGCGCGTGGAGTAGTTGAGGGCGCGCTCCACCGCCTGGTTGGCGCGCTTGTAGCAATTCTTGCGGCGGCCGCGGAAGCCCTTCGCGAGCTTCAGGACGCGGTTACGACGACGGCGGGCCTTGAAGCCTCTCTTGACGCGCATCTTCTTCTCCTCGCCGGCGGGAGGCGGCGCGGCCCGTCACGATAGGTGACGGGCCGTTCGCTCTTCGGGGCCCCGCTTGGGCGCTCGTGGTACTGCCAGACTACGTGCTGCGTTCCGCCTGGACCCGACTCGGGCTACCGGGCGTACGGGAAGCACTCCTTGATCTTCTTCGCGTCCGACGCGGTGAGATGGCTGGTGCCGCGGAGGCCGACCTTCTGCTTCTTCGTCTTGCCGAACGTCGCCAGGTGGCGATTGCCGGCGCGGCGGAACTTCACCGCCCCGCCCTTCTTCGGATGGAAGCGCTTCTTCGCGCCGCTCTTCGTCTTCAGCTTGGGCATGTTCCTCGGGTTCCTTGCGTCTGCGTGCGTGCTGCGGATTTCGATTCGTCTACCGCGGGCCGGCCGGGTTCGGCGGCGCGGCCGGCACCGGGGTGGGCGTCGTCTGGACCGGCGCCGCCGGGGCGGGCTCGGAGGGGGCGGCGACCTGCGCGTCCGCGTCCGCGGCCGGGGTCGCGCCGGGCTGCGCCGCCGCCGCGGCCTGCTGGGCGGCCGCCGCCTTGGCGCGGTCGCGGGACGCCTGCAGCATCCTGGGGTTCGGCGCGAGGATCATGAACATCTGGCGCCCCTCCATGCGGGGGGCCGACTCGATCACCGCGACGTCGCGGAGGTCCTCGATGATCCGCTGCAGCACCTTCTGGCCGAGCTCGCGGTGGGACATCTCGCGGCCGCGGAACATGACGGTGATGCGGGCCTTGTTGGCCTCGGCGAGGAACTCGCGGACCTTCTTGATCTTGGTCGCGTAGTCGTGCTCCTCGGTGCGCGGCCGGAGCTTCACTTCCTTCAGCTGGACGACGACCTGCTTCTTCTTCGCCTCGTTCTGCTTCTTCTTCTCGAGGTACTTGAACTTGCCGTAGTCCATGATCTTGCAGACCGGCGGCTTCGCCATGGGCGAGACCTCGACGAGGTCCAGCCCCAGCTCCTGCGCGCGCGCCAGCGCCTGCTCGATCGGGAGCACCCCGAGCTGCTCCCCTTCCACCCCGACGAGCCGCACCTCGCGCGCCTTGATGCGGCGGTTGGTGCGGGCGTCGCGGTTGCTGCCGCCTCGGGGATCTCTCTGCTGAATGGCCATGCTCCTCCGGAGCCCGGAAAAAGACGCTGTAGGATAAGGATTTTGCTCTTGAAGTCAATGAGAGTGGGGGAGTGCTCGGCTCCGGTCCGGCCTGGCCGACCGGAGCCTGCGCTCCCCCACGCCCCCTGCTCACGCAGGGGCAGCCTCATCCGGCCGTCCCTGCGTTCGAAATCCCGTGATTACCGGGCGTTCGGATCCGACGAATCCTTCTTGGCCTCGCGGATCCAGCTCATCATGTCGCGGAGGCGCTTGCCCGACCTCCTCGATCGGGTGAGCCGCCTCCGTCTCGCGGTACTTCTCGAACATCGGCCCGCCGACCTGGTTCTCGAGGATGAACTCCTTCGCGAACTGGCCGCTCTGGATCTCCTTCAGGATCTTCCGCATCTCGTCCTTGGTCTGGCTGTTCACGACCCGCGGGCCGCGGGTGTAGTCGCCGTACTCCGCGGTGTCGGAGATGGAGTGGCGCATCCAGGCGAGGCCGCCCTCGTACATGAGGTCGACGATGAGCTTCAGCTCGTGGAGGCACTCGAAGTACGCGCTCTCCGGCTGGTAGCCGGCCTCGACGAGCGACCTCGAACCCGGCCTTCACGAGGGCCGAGGCGCCGCCGCAGAGGACCGCCTGCTCGCCGAAGAGGTCGGTCTCGGTCTCCTCCTTGAAGGTGGTCTCGAGGACGCCGGCGCGGGTGCAGCCGATCGCCGCGGGCGTAGGCGAGGCCGACCTGCTTCGCCTGGCCGGTCGCGTCCTGGTGGACGGCGATGAGGCCGGGGATGCCGCGGCCGTCCTGGTACTGGCGGCGGACCATGTGGCCGGGGCCCTTCGGCGCGACGAGCAGCACGTCGACGTCGGGGTTCGGGCGGACCTGGTCGAAGTGGATGTTGAAGCCGTGGGCGAAGAGGAGCGCCTTCCCCTTCGTCATGTGGGGCGCGATCTCGGCGTCGTAGACCTTCTTCTGCGTCTGGTCCGGGATGAGGACCATGACGACGTCGGCCTCCTTCGCCGCCTCCGCCACGCGAGACGACGCGGAGCCCCGCGCCCTCCGCCTTCGCCTTCGACTTCGAGCCCGCCGCGAGGCCGACGCGGACGTCGACGCCGGAGTCGCGGAGGTTCAGGGCGTGGGCGTGGCCCTGGCAGCCGTAGCCGATGATCGCGACCTTCCGCTTCTTGAGCAGGTCGAGGTTCGCGTCCTTGTCGTAGTAGATCGTCGCCATGTCGGTCATCTTCCTTACTTGAGGTTCGGGGGTGCGAGGGTCTTGAAGCCGCGCTCGAGCGCGATGCGCCCGGACCGGCACAGCTCCTGGATGCCGAAGGCGCGCAGCCGCTCCTCCAGCGCGTCGAGCTTGCCGGCCGTGCCGCTCGCCTCGACGACGAGCGCGTCCGGAGAGACGTCCACGATGGTCGCCTCGTAGGTCTCCGCGAGGGCCCGGAGCTCGGCGTGGTTCCGCTCCGGGGTCCGGATCTTCACGAGCATGAGCTCGCGCTCGATGAGGTCCTGCGCGGAGAGCTCCCGGACCTCGACGACGGGGACGAGCTTCTGCACCTGGCGCACGACCTGCTCGACCGGCTTCGACGAGAGCCGGACGACGATGGTCATGCGCGAGTACTCGGGCCGCTCGGTGGGGCCGACGGTGAGGCTCGCGATGTTGTAGCCGCGCCGCGAGAAGAGGCCGGCGATGCGGTGGAGCACGCCGGGCTTGTTCTCGACGAGCAGGCTGATGGTGTGGATGGAGTGGCTCGGCCGCTCTTCGGTCTTTTCCACGCTAGTCTCCTCCGCCGTCGATCATGTCGTTGAGGGGCGCGCCCGGCGGGCACCATCGGGTACACCTTCTCCGGCCCGGCGCACGCGCACGTCCACGATGGTCGGGCCCTTGTCGTTGGCGAGGGCCTGGTCGATGACCGTCGTCGAGCTCCTCGACCGTGTCGGCCCGGAGCCCGAGGCACCCGTAGGCGTCGGCGAGCTTCACGAGGTCGGGCCGATCGGTGAGCGGCGTCTCGGCGAAGCGGCGGTCGTAGAAGAGCTCCTGCCACTGCCGGACCATGCCGAGGAACAGGTTGTTGAGGATGAAGATCTTGATCGGCAGCGCGAGGTCCACCGCCGTCGCGAGGTCCTGCAGCGTCATCTGGAACGAGCCGTCGCCGTCGATGCCGATGACGAGCTCGCCGGGCCGGCCGAGCTGGATCCCGATGGCGGAGGGCAGGCAGAAGCCCATCGTCCCGAGGCCGCCCGAGGTGATGAACTGGCGCGGCTCGCGAGGTCTTCCACCACTGCGCGGCGAACATCTGGTGCTCGCCGACGCCGGTGGTGACGATCGGCCTTGCCCGCCGGTCTTCTGCCAGATCCGGTCGATCGACGTACTGCGGGAGGAGGTCCTTCTGCCCCTCCTGCTGGTACTTGAGCGGGTGCTTCTCCCGCCAGTCGTCCACCTTCTTCCACCAGGCGGAGAGGTCGGGCTTCCCGTGCTCGCCGAACGCCCGGCGCACCTCCTCGGTGAGCTGCGGCAGGAGCCGCTTGAGATCTCCGACGAGCGGGACGGTGGCGGTGACGAGCTTCGAGATCTCCGCCGGGTCCACGTCGAGGTGGACGATCTTCGCCTCCGGGGCGAAGGTCGAGAGCTTGCCGGTGACGCGGTCGTCGAAGCGGGCGCCGAGCGCGACGATGAGGTCGGCGTTCTGGACGGTGTAGTTCGCGAACCGCGAGCCGTGCATGCCGAACATGCCCAGGCACTGCGGGCTGCGTCTCGGGGAAGGCGCCCTTCCCGTGGACGGTGGTCACCACCGGCGCGCCGACGAGCTCGCAGAACTGCGAGCACCTCCTTGTGCGCGTTCGACGACCCGGACGCCGCCGCCCAGGTAGATGACCGGCCGGGTCGCGCCGCGGATCAGCGAGCGCGGCGTCCTTGAGCCGCGGCTCCTCGCGGACCGGCGGGTGGTAGCCCGGGATGTCGACCGTCTCCGGGTAGCCGTTCCACTCCAGCTCGGCCTGGAGGACGTCCTTCGGGATGTCCACCAGCACCGGGCCGGGACGTCCGGTCCGCGCGACGTAGAACGCCTCCTTCATCACCCGCGGGATGTCCTGCGGCTCGGTCACCAGCCAGTTGTGCTTGGTGATGGGCATGGTGATGCCCGTGATGTCCGCCTCCTGGAAGGCGTCCGTGCCGATGAGCGCGCGCGAGACGTTGGCGGTGATCGCGACGAGCGGGACCGAGTCCATGTACGCGTCGGCGATCGGCGGTCACGAGGTTGGTCGCGCCGGGGCCGGAGGTGCCCATGCACACGCCGACCTTGCCGGTGGCGTGGGCGAAGCCCTCGGCGGCGTGGCCGCCGACCTGCTCGTGGCGGATGAGGACGTCTTCGGCTTCTCGCACCCGTAGAGCGCGTCGTAGAGCGGGAGGATGGTGCCGCCGGGCATGCCGAAGAGGTACTCGACCCCCTCGGCCTCCAGCGCCCTGCGCACCGCCATCGCGCCCGTGATCTTTTCCTTCTCCTTCGCCATGTCTTCCTCCCGCTAACCCCGCGCCTCGAACTTCGCGATGGACTCCTCCTGCGAGAGGAGGAAGCCGAGCTCGTCGACGCCGTTCATGAGGCAGTACTTCGCGAAGCCGTCGATCGGGAACCTCGCCGTGCTCCCGTCCGGCAGCGTGACCGTCTGCGCGCCGAGGTCGATGCGTACGCTCGCGCCGGGGGCGGCGAGGAGCTTCGCGGCGGCGGCCGGCTCGACCACGATCGGCAGCAGCCCGTTCTTCAGGGCGTTGTTCCGGAAGATGTCCGCGATGCGCGTCGCGATCACGGCCTGGAAGCCGTAGTCCACGAGGGCCCAGGGGGCGTGCTCGCGCGAGGAGCCGCAGCCGAAGTTGTCGCCGGCCACGAGCACGCGGCAGCCCTGCGCCTCGGGCCGGTTGAGCACGAAGTCGGGGCGCGGCTTGCCGTCGGCGTCGTAGCGCCAGTCGGAGAAGAGCCCCTTCCCGAGCCCCTTCTTGTCGGTGACCTTGAGGAACCGGCCCGGGATGATCTGGTCGGTGTCGACGTTCTCCCGCGGGATGACGACGGTGCGGGTCTCGATGACGCGGATCGGCTCCATCTAGCTTCCCTCCACGAGCCGCCGCGGATCGGCGACGGCGCCCGAGACGGCGGAGGCCGCCGCGGTCGCGGGGCTCGCGAGGAGCGTGCGGCCCCCCGGCCCCTGCCGCCCCTCGAAGTTCCGGTTGGACGTCGACACGCAGTACTGGCCGGGCTGGAGCATGTCGCCGTTCATGGCGAGGCACATGGAGCAGCCCGGCTCCCGCCACTCGGCGCCGGCCTCGCGGAAGATCCGGTCGAGCCCCTCGGCCTCGGCCGCCTTCTTCACCGCGTGCGACCCCGCGACGACGAGCGTCCGGGTCTTCACCTTGCGGCCCTTCATGACGCGCGCCGCCTCGCGGAGGTCCTCGAGCCGGCCGTTCGTGCAGCTGCCCACGAACACCACGTCCACCTTCTGGCCGAGGATGGGCCTCCCCGGCGAGAGCGCCATGTACCGGAGCGCGCCCTCGAGGGTCGCCCGCGCGGCCGCGTCCTTCGCGGCCGACGGGTCGGGGATCGTGCCGGTGACCGGGATGCCCTGGGCCGGGTTCGTGCCGAAGGTGATCATCGGCTCGAGGCGCGAGACGTCCACCGTCACCTCGCGGTCGTAGCGGGCGCCCTCGTCGGTCGGGAGCTCGCGCCACCGCGCCACCGCGGCGTCCCAGGCCGCGCCCTTCGGCGCCCGGGGCTTGCCGGCGAGCCACTGGAACGTGACGTCGTCCGGCGCGACCAGGCCGGCGCGGGCGCCGCCCTCGATCGCCATGTTGCAGAGGGTCATCCGGCCCTCCATCGTGAGGCCGCGGACCGCCGGGCCCAGGAACTCCATCACGTGGCCGGTGCCGCCGCCGACGCCGATCTGGGCGATGATCGCGAGGACGAGGTCCTTCGCGGTGACGCCCGGCTGCAGCTTCCCGTCCACCCGGATGGCGAGGGAGCGGGGCCTGCGCTGCAGGAGGCACTGGGTCGCGAGGACGTGCCCGACCTCGGAGGTGCCGATGCCGAAGGCGAGGGCGCCGAAGGCGCCGTGGGTCGCGGTGTGGCTGTCGCCGCAGACCACCGTCATCCCGGGCAGGGTCGCGCCCATCTCCGGGCCGAACACGTGGACGACGCCCTGCTGCGGGTCGCCGAGCCCGTGCAGCTCGACCCCGAAGTCCTTCGCGTTCCGCTCGATCTGCGCGACCTGCGCCGCGTTCTGCGCGTCGAAGAACGGCCACGCGGCCGTCGGGCAGGCGCGGGAGCGTCGGCGTGGAGTGGTCGGTGGTCGCGAGGGTCCGGTCCGGCCGGCGCACCTTGAGGCCCCGCTCCCGCAGCGTCGAGAACGCCTGCGGGCTCGTCACCTCGTGCATGAGGTGCAGGTCGACGTAGAGGACCGCGGGCGTCTCCGCGGTCTCGGGGCGCACCACGTGCGCCTCCCAGACCTTCTCGAAGAGCGTCCTGGGTCCCCGGCTCCCTTCCGTCGTTCCCGTCACGGCGTCTCCATGCGCAGGTCGGGCTTCTGCTGCGGGCCCTTGAGCGCGATGCGGTTCATCACGTCCAGGAAGGCGCGGGCCGAGCCCTCGATGATGTCGGTCGAGAGGCGCGCGGCCGCGGTAGATGCCGGTCGCGGTGCTCGACCTCGATCGAGACCTCGCCCTGGGCGTCCTCGCCCATCGTGACGCTCTGCGATCTGGTAGTCGCGGAGCTTCACGCTCGATGCCGGTGATCCGCTCGATGGCCTTGAAGACGGCGTCGACCGGCCCGTCGCCGCGCGGCGACCTCCTGGACGCGGTCGCCGTCCGCGCTCCTGAGCGCGACCGACGCCGCAGGGCAGCGTGCCGGTGCCGGCGGTGGTGGAGAGCGCCTCGAGCTCCCAGGCGCACGCTGCCCTTCCCGAGGATCTGGCCGTGGACCACGAGCGCCTCGATGTCGGCGTCGTAGATTTCCTTCTTCTTGTCGGCCAGCACCTTGAAGTCGTCGAAGACCTTGTCGAGTCTGCTCGTCGGTCGAGGTGGTAGCCCAGGGCGACGAGCCGCTCGCCAGCGCGTGCCGGCCGCTGTGCTTGCCCAGCACCAGGTCGGTCTCGCGGAAGCCGACGTCCTCCGGCCGCATGATCTCGTAGGTGCTCGCGGTCCTTGAGCATGCCGTCCTGGTGGATGCCCGCCTCGTGGGCGAAGGCGTTCTGGCCGACGATCGCCTTGTTCCGCTGCACCTGCATGCCGGTGACGTGCGAGACCAGCCGGCTCGTCGGGCAGAGCCGCTGCGGTGTTGATGCCGGTGCGTGACGTGGTAGTAGTCGCTGCGCGTCCTGAGCGCCATGACGATCTCTTCGAGCGAGCCGTTGCCGGCCCGCTCGCCGATGCCGTTGATCGTGCATTCGACCTGGCGCGCGCCCGCCTTCGACGCCGGCCAGGCTGTTGGCCACGGCCAGGCCCAGGTCGTTGTGGCAGTGGACGCTGATGACGGCCTTGTCGATGTCGCGCACGTGCTTCTTCAGGTAGCGCGATGCGTCTCCGCGTACGTGCTGCGGCATCGCGTAGCCGACGGTGTCGGGAATGTTGACCGTCGTGGCCCCGGCCTCGATGGCCGCCTCGACCACCTCGGCGAGGAAGTCGAGCTCGGTGCGGGCGGCGTCCTCGGGCGAGAACTCGATGTCGTCGCAACTGTCTCGCGCGCCCGCTTCACGCCCTCGACGGCGCGGCGGATGATCTCCTCCTTGGCCATCTTCAGCTTGAACTCGCGGTGGATGGCGCTGGTGGCGAGGAAGACGTGGATGCGCGGCTGCTCGGCGCGTCCTTGAGCGCCTCCCAGGCGCGGTCGATGTCGCCGTCGTTGCAGCGGGCCAGGCCGCAGATGATCGGCCCCTGAATCTGCGCGCGCGATCGCCTGGACCGC
Organism: uncultured delta proteobacterium; assembly: GCA_963739565.1. GTDB lineage: Bacteria > Myxococcota > Myxococcia > Myxococcales > Anaeromyxobacteraceae > Anaeromyxobacter. The sequence continues at coordinate 132,330 of CAVUBF010000009.1, forward strand.
CTCGAAGTCGCCCGGCGAGGCGATCGGGAAGCCCGGCCTCGATGACGTCGACGCCGAGGTCGCGCAGCGCCTGGGCGACCTCCAGCTTCTCGTCGAGGTTCATGCTGCGCGCCGGGCGATTGCTCGCCGTCGCGGAGCGTGGTGTCGAAGATGATGACGCGGTCCTGCTGGCGGCTTCGCTCACGACGGCCTTTCCGGTGTTCTCGGGGTTCGACATGGCGGGATCCTCGGGCTCCTGAGTGCGGGGCCGGAGGAGCTGTCGTCGCCATCTCGAGGGCAACCTCTCCGGCCGGTTCGGCGGAAGAGGTCGCGGCGCAGCAGCTACCCTGGCCGGGAAACCTCTCCCGCCGGGCGAAGAAGTCGATGCTGGCTGCGACGAACGGAGCGGACACTGGCCCGAGACGCCCCGTGAAGAGCGTGACCTCGCGGGCGCTACGCGTCCCCGCCCCCTCACACCGAGGCTCGCACCTGGCGCGGCGACGCTGCACCCGCCACGGAGCGTCCGAGCCTCGACGGCGCGGCGGCGCCTCAGACCTTGCCGGCGGGCGCCTGCCGCCTCCGCCTAGTAGGGCGGCGTGGCTTCCTTCTTCATCAGCTCGACGAAGGCGTCGAGCGGCATGGTCTTGAGGTCCGCGCCGCCGTGGCGGCGCGGCGCGACGGCCTTCGCCTCGACCTCCTTCTCGCCGATGACGACGCGCGAAGGGGATCTTGGCGAGCTCGGCGTTGCGGATCTTCGCGCCGAGCTTGTCCGAGGACCGGTCCAGCTCGACCCGGAAGCCCCTCCGCGACGAGCCGCTCCGTGGACCTCCTGCGCCCAGGCGTCGAACCGGTCGGAGACCGTGAGGACCCGCGCCTGCACCGGGGCGAGCCAGGCCGGGAAGGCCCCCGCGTAGTGCTCGGTGAGGATCGCGATGAACCGCTCGAAGGAGCCGTAGATGGCCCGGTGGATGACGACCGGCCGGTGCTCCTTGTTGTCGTCGCCGACGTAGGTGAGGTCGAAGCGCTCGGGCGCCGCGTAGTCGAGCTGGATGGTGCAGGTCTGCCACTTGCGGCCGAGCGAGTCCGTCACGACGAAGTCGATCTTCGGGCCGTAGAAGGCGCCGTCGCCGGGGTTCAGCTCCCAGGGCAGCCCGATCGCCTCGAGCGCGGCGCGGAGCGCGCCCTCGGCCTTGTCCCAGAGGGCGTCGTCGCCGATCCGCTCCTCCGGCTTCGGGCGGGTCGCGAGCCTGAGCCGAGAACTCGAGGCCGAAGGCGCCGTAGACGATGCTTCATGAGGCCGACGATGCGCGGTCGACCTCGTCGGGGATCTGCGACTCCATCAGGTAGATGTGCGAGTCGTCCTGCTGCGAACTGCCGCACCCGGGTGAGGCCCCCGAGGGAGCCGGAGAGCCTCGTTCCGGTGCAGCACGTCCACCGTGAAGTACCGGATCGGCAGCTCGCGGTAGCGACCGCTTCCCCATCCCGTAGATGAGGTGGTGCGACGGGCAGTTCATCGGCTTCAGGCTCGAGTTGAGCCGGTCGTCGAGCGGCAGGGAGGGGTCGGCCTCCTTGTCGAGACGAGGAACATGTTCTCCTTGTAGACGCCCCAGTGGCCGCGCGGCTCCCAGAGCTTCTTGTTGAACAGGAGCGGCGTCTTCACCTCCTGGTACCCGTTCTTCGAGACCAGGCGGCGCATGGCGTCGCGCGAGCACGTTGTAGAGCGTGGTCCCGTGCGGGCAGCCAGAACGCCGAGCCCGGGGCGACGTCGTGGAAGGCGAAGAGCCCGAGCGCCGGTCCGAGGCGGCCGGTGGTCGCGCTTCTTCACCTCCTCGAGCTTCGTGAGGTGCGCGTCGAGCGCCTTCTTGTCGAAGAAGGCGGTCCCGTAGATGCGCTGGAGCATCGCGTTCTTCGCGTCGCCCCGCCAGTACGCGCCGGCGACGTTGAGGAGCTTCACGACGCCGATCCTGCCGGTGGAGGGCCCGTGCGGCCCGAGGCAGAAGTCCACCCAGTCGCCGTGCTGGTAGAGCGTGAGCGTCTTCGCGCCCGGGCGGCGATGTCCCGGACGATCTCGACCTTGTACTTCTCGCCGAGGGACTCGAAGAGCGCGAGCGCCTCCGGCCATCGAGATCTCCTCGCGCACGAAGGGGAGGTCCGGGCGATCGCCTCGTTGGTCGCCTTCTCGATCTTCTCGAGATCCTCCGGGCGTGAAGGGCTTCTCCCGCGCGAAGTCGTAGTAGAAGCCGTCCTCGATGGCGGGGCCGATGGTGACCTGGGTCCCCGGGTAGAGCTTCTGGACCACGCTCGCCATCACGTGGGCGGCGTCGTGGCGCGCGACCTCGAGCGCCTCCGGGCTCTTCGTCGTCACCACCTCGAGCTTCGCGTCGGACTCGAGCTTGCGGGACAGGTCGACCGGCTGGCCGTCGAGCTTGGCGAAGTAGGCGGCCTTGGCGAGGCCCGCGCCGATGGCGGACCGGACGAAGTCGAGGACGGTCGTGCCGCGCGGCGCCTGCTTCTGGCTGCCGTCGGGGAGGGTCACCTGGACGAGGTCGCTCATGGAACCCGTTGAGTTAGCCGCCGTCCGGAAAAAAGGCCAGCGCGTTTCGCGCCGGCCCCGCCCTCAAGGCCCGTCGTACGCGGCGACCCCGCCGCCCCGGAGGACGTGGCCCGCGTCGTCCTTCGCCGCGCCGAAGGCGAAGTAGAGGACGCGCGTCGACGACGACCAGCGGTCCACCTGGATCGACTGCACCTGCTGGCCGGCGAAGCCCGGGGCCCCGGCGACGTCGACCCGCGAGAACGCCCCGTCCTTGTAGCGGAGGAGCCCGCCCGCGACCGGCCCCACCCAGAGCGAGGCGTCGGAGGGATTGCAGGCGACCGTCTCGACGCCATTCGCGAGCGCCGGGTCGGGGAGCGAGACGAAGGACACCGCGCCCGAGGAGTCGATGCGGGCGAGACCATGGGTGAGCGACCCCGCCCAGAGCGAGCCGTCGGGGCAGTGGGAGACCGAGTGCACCCAGTCGTTGGTCGGCCCAGACCAGGGATCGCCGGAGTCCGGCCACAGGTCGTAGTACGGCCTCACGCGATCCGCGGTGTTCACGGCGGTCGGGTCGAAGAAGTTCGGCCCCATCCACCACTGCGGGTCCGAGAGGCTCGGACCGTAGGTCGTCACGTACGCGGTGCGGATGCCGTTCGAGCCCCAGACCTGCCCGCTGCGCGGGTCGATGGAGAGCGCGTGCGTCTCGCCCACGAGGAACTCGCCCATGATCCCGTAGATGGCCGGGTGGAGGTGCTCCCAGGTGTCCTTCGCGTCCGCCCACTGCGGGCCCAGCCCGGCGGTCCGGTCGGCGTAGCCGCGGCTCGCCGCGTTGTTGAGCAGCGCCGCGAAGGTCGCGTGGTTCCCGCCCATCCAGGCGTCGCCGTACATCGCGCTCGAGCGGTCGTGGTTCACGACGATCCGCATCACCTGCCGGAACAGCCGCCGCCCGTTCTGCCACCACAGGTCGTTCGGATCGCAGGTCGCGACGAAGGACTCGCCGTTCGTGCCGCAGACCACGTGCGGCGGCGAGGCGATGAAGACGTGGCGGCTCCGCGACGCGCCCCCCGTGGCCGCGTCGAAGGCGACGACGTCGGCGCCGCCCGACTGGATCGCCCAGAACGCCCCACCCTGCTCGGCCTCGATCCCGAAGCCCTCGAGCCCGACGAACACCTTCCCCGGCGCCGCGCCGGCGACGGAGATGACCGGGCAGAGCCGGAAGGGCGTGGTCGGCGCGTCGCTCTTCATCTGCGCCGGGTCGTTGCAGTTCTCGGTGAGCCCGGCGTTCGCGGCGTCGAAGCGGAGGAAGTAGGGGTCGCCCTTCTTCTTCGCGTAGAGCGCGTCGCCGCCGGCGACGTAGACGTTCCCGCCCTCGTCGGCCGAGACGTCGCGGACGTCGGCCGAGAGCGCCTGCGACGACCCGTAGTAGGTCCAGTGACCGATCACCGCCGGGGGCTGGAGCCCCGTGTCCGCGTGGCGGCTCGATGGGGTCGAGCCCGGACCGCACGCCGCCGCCACACACACCGCTCCCACCGCGACCGCAAAGGTCGACCCACGCGCCATGTCCCACCCTCCCCGACGCTGACGTTCGGGGCCGCGCGTCCCCGCGCCAAGGCCGCCCTCGGGGCGGCCGCGCGAGGGGATGGCCAGCGGGGGGCCGGGCGCGACGCAGCGGGGTTGCCGGAGCGTGCCGGCCGCCCCGACCAGGGACCCTCCCCGCACGCGCCCGCCCTGATCACGCCGCCGCTTCCGTCGGCACGGGCGCCCGCTCGGCTAGGCGTTCGCGCCGAGGAGCCTCGCGGGCAGGTCGTCGAACGACATTCGCGTGCCGTCCTCAGCGAGCCACTCGGAGCCGTGCGCCAGCCGCTCGGCCGCGGGCGACTCCTGCTCCCCGGGCGTGTAGCCGAGGATGGCGTCCGCGCGGCCGTTCGACCTGACGATGCGCCCCTGCGAGTCGTACAGGAGGACGCCGTCCGGGAAGCAGCCGAGCATCCCCTCCACCTGCGCGAGCAGCTCGGCGGCGTGCTGCGCGGTCCCGGGCGTCTCGTCGTCGGCGTTGCGGTTCACGTCACCCGCGCACACGGACATTCCCCTGGGCGGGCCACGCACGTGAGCCAGCAGCACAGGCCGGCGCCTCATCGGCCGCTCGTTGCTCGGCGCCGACGTCACCAGTGCGCAGGATGCCTCGCGGGGGGTGTTCCATGCCGAGGTGGCGCGCGGCGAAGCGAGTGGCGTCCAAGCGAGTGGAGGTCCGGCCGGGCGAGAAGGCCCTCGCGCCGAACGTCGACCACCCACAGGGATTCGCGGTCGAGAACGAGACGAGGCGTCCGCTGACGGTCTCGTTCAGGTTCGACCTCGCGGCGCACGTCATGATGGTCGTCGTCGAGGAGCCTGGCGCCGCCCGGCGTCCTCCTGGGGAGGCGAGCACGGGCGGTTACGCCCAGCCGTCACCCGAGCAGCCCGTGTAGCGCCCGTCAGGACTGCGGCCGTCCCCGGATCGACGCGACTCGCCGGCGGAAGGACCGCCGATGGCGACGCTCATGAACGAGCTGCGGCACGCGCGTAGGGACGAACGTCACGGCCTCGGTGGTGGTGGTGCCGTCCGGATCCCGGTCCACGCGCGCTCCGCCGCCCCGAGCTGTCATCTGGGGTGTCACCCGCAGCGAACGCTCACAAAGAAGAGAGGGGTCAGCCGGGTGGGCTGACCCCTCTCCATTTCCGAGTAGGCCCGCGCGGTATCGAACCGCGGACCCCTACCGTGTCAAGGTAGTGCTCTACCACTGAGCTACGGGCCTGTACGTCTCCAGCGACGCGCGTTTATAGCGCGCCCTCCGCCGGAGTCAACGGTTCGCTTTGCGAGCGCAGGGGCAGCCGGAGGAGGTTGCCCCGGAGCGAGCGGAGGAGGAGGCGGGCTTCGCCCGCCGACGGGCGGAGGCGAAGCCGGAGAATCGACGTTCGGGGGGGCGCGAGCTCCGCGGGCCGAAGGCGCCGCGGGGCGAGTGGCCCCCCGTTCAGATCATCAAAAGAACACGTCCTCGTGCGGCCGGGAGAGGCCGCGCCACTCCCGGAGCCGCGCGCGCGGGCGGCCGTCCACGTACTCGACGTGGGCGTAGGTGAGCTGCTCCGTCCGCCCGAGGCTGCCCACGTCGAGGGAGGTCATGGCGTTCCAGGTGCCGGTGTTCACGTAGACCTTGTCCCGCCCGTACTCGCGGTAGAGCGGCACGTGGGTGTGGCCCATGATCACCGTGTGGAACCCCTTGCGGGCGAGGAGGTGGCGGGCCTCGTGCTCCAGGGTCGGGAAGGCGGTGAAGCGGATGAACCGGCGGAACACGTCGGCGATCGGCTCGGGGTCGAGGTGCGGGATGCCGCCGGAGGAAGGCGGCCCCGGCGAAGGCGAGGGACCGCGCGGTGATCCGGAGCACCGCCTCGGGATCGTTGAGGATCGCCCAGCGGTAGTAGCTCGTGAACGGCGCGACCTTGTCGATGTACGGCCGCTGCGCCTTCTCCTCGTTCAGGACGTGGATGATGTAGCGCGACCCGATGCGGCAGGTTCAGGAACCGCTCCGCCGTCCTTCTCGTGGAAGTAGCGAGCCGGGTTGAAGGCGTTCATCGGCTCGCGCTGCATCCCGTGCTCGACGTGCACCCCGTCGAAGTCGTAGGCGTCGAGGACGAACCGGTGCGTCCCGCCGACGCGCCGCCGCGATCGCGTCGCGCACGCCCGCGAAGAGCAGCCCCGGGTCGTGGTTCCCCATGAGGAACGTCACGCCGCGCCGCGGGCCGGCGGCGAACCGCGCGAGGGCGTCGAACACGGACGGGGTGGCCGCGGAGGATCGCCTCGGTCTTCTCCACCGCGAGCCGCTCGGTGATCGCGTCCTGCAGCCGGCCGTCGAGGTCCACCGAGAGGAGGTTGAAGAAGTCCCCGTTCGCGACGAGCTCGACGTCCGCGTCGCGCCACTCCCCCTCGCAGTGGTAGTCGAGGAACTCCGCGAACTTCCCGTCCTGCCGGAAGTCCTCGAAGACGTTGACGCTGCCGTCGTCCCGGTAGGGGCCCTTGCCGAGGTGGAAGTCCGAGACGACGAGCTTGAGCCGGCGCGCCCCCATGGGAGAACGTAAGCACGCCCGCCTGCCCGGGAAGCGCCCGCCCCCCGGGTCCGCGCTATCGCCCGGGCGCGGTCCGGATCGCGCGCAGGAAGAAGATCGCGTACTGCGCGAAGGAGATCGCGACGCACTCCGCGGCGAGCAGCGCGAAGGCGATGACGAAGGGCCCGAGCTCCCCGCCGGGGTCGGCCCCGAAGTCGCCGGCGAGGGCGAGGACCACCGTCATCGCGAGCGCGACGGTGGCGTACTTCCCGATCCGGGTGGGCGCGACCGGGACGGCGTGGTGCGTCCCGCGCAGGAGCGCCGCGCCGGCGAGCTGCGACGAGGTCGCGGGAGACGACGAGCACCGGGAGCCAGGCCGGGAGCCGCCCCGTCGCGGCGAGGGCGACGAGGGCGCAGGCGGCGAGGAACTTGTCCGCGATGGGGTCGAGGAACGCGCCGAGGCGGGTCTGCTGGCCGAGCACGCGGGCGACGAGCCCGTCGAGGACGTCGGTCGCGGCGGCGGCGGCGAAGGCGGCGAGGGCGCGGAGCCGCCCGCCGCTCGACGTACAGCACGAGGAACACCGGCGCGAGGACGATCCGCAGCGCCGTGAGGGCGTTGGCGAGGTTGAAGGGGCCGGGGCCCCCGCCGGTCACCTCGCCTCGTCGCGGCTCCTGTTCCACTCCTCCCACTCGTCCTCTCCCGGGCTCGCGAGCGCGAACTTCTCCGGCTCGCTCGGCGTGCCGTCGGAGGAGACCCGGACCTCCATCATGTTGGTCACGATCTTCTCCCACTGCTCCCGGGTGACCTCCTGCGGGCCCGGCGATTCTGCGTCCGCTCGGGCTTCCCGCCCGGGCCCGTGGTCCCCTGGTGCTCGGGGCGCGGGATGGGCCCGCCCGCCACCGCGACGGTGCCGCTGTAGACCTTCACGACGACCGACTTGTCGGTCGCGGCGTCCACCCGGAAGGTCGTGCCGCGCACGCCGGCGACGGCGTTCTCGGTCTTCACCTCGAACCGCTGCTCGCCGCCCGACCGCCTTCGCGACGTTCGCCCAGACCTTCCCGACGAGGAGCTTCGCCGAGACGTTCCGGTCCTCGACGGTCTTGCCGAAGGCGGCCGCCTGCGACCTCGGCCCGCGAGCGTCGGCCCGAGGCGCACGCACCGATCCGTCCGCGAGCTTCACCTCGAGCCGCGTGCGCTTCTGGGTCTCGAGGACGTCGCCCTGGAACACGGGCTTGCCCACGCGCGAGCTTCTCCGACTTGCCGCCGGCGGTCCGGGTCGCGTCGCCGGCGAGGAAGGTCACCGTGCCGGCGGGAGCGCGGTGGGCGCCGCGACCGCCGCGCCCGGCCGCGAGGAGGAGCGCGCGCCGGCGAGCACGGCGGCGAGCGGCCGCGATCAGGGCGCGCATGGTCACTTCGTCTCCTTGAGCTCCACCTCGATGCTGCCCTGGCGTGACCGCCTTCACCTTGACGGCGAAGCCCGGGAACTTCTTCGTCGCGAGCTCGGTCGCGAGGTCGGACTGGAGCGCCCGGTCGAGCATCACGTCGAGGTCGGCCTTGCCGTCGCTCATCGAGCGCTCCTGGACGTCCTTCACGCCGCGGACGCGACTGCGAGAGCGCGTTCTTGAACTGGGCGAGCCGGGCGTAGTCGTCGACGCCCTTCACGGTGAGCGCGATGCGGCGCGCCCCGGACTGCGCCTTCGCCCACTTCGCGCCGATCTTGGCGAAGAGGTCGCGGGCGAGCTGCCGGCCCGCCTCGGAGAACGCGTTCCGGCCCGCGGTGGTCTGCTCGAAGCCGCGCCCGGCGGTGCCGGTGAACTCGGCGGCGGCGAGCACCTCGCCGGTGTCGGTCCGGACCGCGCGGGCGGAGACGTTCGCGACGGCGGAGTAGAAGGTGCCGTTGTCGAGCTGCATCTCCCCGAGCGGCTTCGCGATGGCGCGGCCGACGATGACGACGTCGGCGCCGGTCTTCACGCCGATCTCCCGGGCCTGCTGGAGGTTCGGGTCCGCGCCGATGGCCTCGAGCTTCACCTTGCCCTGCAGCACCTCGGGGTCGATGAAGGTGAACCCGGACTTCTCCATCCGGTCCATGAAGGAGTTCTCCATCACGCGCAGGTCGGCGGTGTTCCCGCCGCCCTGCCACCACCCGGTCGCCTGGGTGGCGTTGATGGACTGCTCGGCGATGAGCACGAAGATGCGCGGCATGCCCTCGCGGCGGTAGGCGATGCCGAAGGCCATGAGGTCCTCGTCGAGCTTCGCCTCCGAGACCTCGCAGCGCAGCTTCGTCACCCAGGTGTTCCCGTCCTGCTTGTCGTCGAGGACCTGGAACTTCCGGATGTAGCCGACCGAGTGCGAGTAGACCTTGTCGGAGAGGAGCTGCGCCTGGTCCGTCTCGGTCGACGGCGGTCACGATCGTGGAGGCGACCTGCTGGACGCAGTTGCGCATGGCGTCGTCCTTCGCCTGCTCCTTCGCGGCGAGGAGGTCCCCCGCGATGGCGGCCTGGCCGACGGCCTCGGTGGTCTGGACCTCGTCCTTGGCCCCGGGCCGCCGGGGCGAGCGCGGCGAGCGCGAGAGCGACGGCGATGCGGCGGTTCATGGTGGTTCTCCCTAGTCCGCGAGGATGACGACCCTGGCCTCGGCGAGGAAGCCGAGGTCCTTGCCGGCGAGGCCGGCGGCGTCGGCGCTGGAGATGACGACGTCCGACGCCCTCGGTGCGGACGGCCTTCACGACGTACGGCTTGTCGCCGAGCCGCGTCCTTCAGCGTGGCCTTGGCGGCGACGAGGTCGCTCGCGTAGGCGGCCGCGCCGCCCGCCTTGCGCCCGGCCTCGCCGAGCTTCGAGGGGCCGTAGACCTCCTTGCCCGCCTCGTCGAGGATCCGCGGCGCGAGGGCGGGGACCACCTTCTGGCCGCGCGCGTCCACGACGAGCGAGGTCCCGAGGGGCGCGCCCTCCGACTTCGCGGGCTTCGGCTCCGGCTTCGCCTCGCCCTTCTTCTCGGGCCTCGGCAGGAGGGCGTCCGACATGGCGCCCTCGAGCGGCACCTCGACGTCCAGCTCGACGCCGCCGTCGGAGAAGTAGCGCGGCGTCGCCGACCACCTTGAAGCCCTTCACGAGCCCCTGCGACCTTGCCCGAGAGCGCCTGGTCGGAGGCGAGCGCGTTCCCGACGGTCTGGCCGGACTCGAGCTGCACGCCCTTCAGCGCCTCGAGGCAGTTCCGCAGCGCGTCGAGCTTCGCCGCCTTCTCCGCGCCGATGCGGGCCACCGCGGGGTTGCCCCCCGCGTCGCGGAGGTTCGCCGCCCCGCTGCCGGTGCACTTCACGACCTTCCGCTGCCAGTCGACGCCGCTCTCGGCGCGCGCGGCGACGCGGCAGGGCGGCGCACGCGGCACGCCACGGCCAGGGCAAGGGCGAGTCTCATGTGGACCTCCTCCACTCCGTCGCTTCGGAACGACCGACCGGGTCGGGCGGAAATTCTACGCCATCGCGACGGCGCCGAGGATACGCAGGGGCGGCGCGCGGTTGCTGTGACCCCGGTCACCGTCCGTGTGACGCCGGGAGGGGCCGCGGCCGGTACCTCGGCCTACCCGCGGTCGCGGAGCGCGCGGAGCGCCACGAAGACGTCCGCCGGCGCGCGCGCCGGGCGGAGGTCCCGGCCCGGCGCGCGACCGCGTCGCGGACCGCGGGCTCGCCCGCCCGGAGGAACGGGTTCACGGCGCGCTCGTCGGCGAGGCGCCGGCGCCTCGCGGCTCCTCGCCGCCGGCACGCGACCGGCGCGCACCGCCTCGAGCCGGCGGCGGGCGGCGTCGTTGCCGGGCTCGAGCCCGAGCGACGAACGGCAGGTTCTGCTCGGCGTAGTCGTGGCCCGGGGTGGACCCGCAGCGCGCCCGGGAGCGCGGCGAGGACGCCCGAGGAAGGTGCGGGCGAGGACGGCGGGATCGCCGCCGTTCCGGCAGTTCCCGGCCCCGGCCCAGAACAGCGTGTCGCCGGTGAGCAGGGCGCCGCCCGCCTCGAGGAGGACCGACCCCGGCGTGTGGCCCGGCGCGTGGTGGACGCTCACGCGCAGCGCCCCGAGGACGACCTCGCTCCGCCCGGCGAGGTCCTCGTCGGGCGCGAACCGTGCCGGCGTCGCCGCCGTGGCCGAGCACGGACGCGCCGAGCCGCGTCCGCAGCACGGCCGAGCCGCCGGTGTGGTCGGGGTGGCCGTGGGTGTGGAGGATCCAGCGCGGGTGGACGCCGTGCGCGGCCGCCATCCCGAGGGCGACGACGGGATCGCCCGGGATCGACGAGCGCCGCGTCGTCCCCCTCGGCGAGGAGGTAGGCGTAGTTGTCCTTCCCGTAGCGGCGGCGGTCGAGGATCACGGGACCCCCACGTCGGCGGCGTCGTGCGGGTGGTGCGTGAGGCCGATCCGGTTCCCCTCCGGATCGTGGAAGTAGATGGTCCACCGGGTCCGGTGGACCACGAGGACGCCGGCCGCCTCGAGCCGGTCCTCCCAGGCGTGGCGCTCGCCGGGCGCGATCCGGAGCGCGATGAGGTGCAGGCCGGCCGTGCCGTCGCGCCACGGCGCGCGGCGCGCGGCGGCGGCGTCGGCGCGCTCGAGGGCGAGGAAGCCGGCCTCGCCCTCCCCCACCGCGAGCCAGACGCTCCGGTCCCCGCCCCCCTCCCGCGGCCACCGGCGCAGCACCGCGAGCCCGAGCACGTCGCGGTAGAAGCGCCTCGCAGCGCGAGAGGTCCGCGCACTGGATCGCGACGTGGTGGTAGGCGAGCGCGCACGCCCGCAGCGTAACCCCGCCGCGTGGGCGCGCCAACGTCCCGGGCGGCGCGTCGCCGCGGCGGCGCGCGTGGTAGATTGCACGCCCGTGCGCCCCCCGCTCTCCGGAAAGCGGCTCCTCGTCGTCGCGGAGGACGCCGACCTCGCCGCCCTCGTCCAGGGCGCGCTCGGGCGCCTCGGGGCGCGGGTGCAGCAGGTCGCGACCGGCCGCGCCGCCCTCGAGCTCGTCGCCCGCGCGGCGCCGGACGCGGCGGTCGTCGAGGTGCCCCTCTCCGACGTCCGCGGCAGCGAGGTCCTCGCCGCCCTCGCCCGCGCCCGCGATGCCCGGCGGTCGCGGTCTCCGGCGTCTACCGCGGCGCGCGCGCCGCGGACGAGCTCCGCCGGCACGGCGCGTGCGACTTCTTCGAGAAGCCCTTCCCGGTCGACGCCCTCGCCCGCGCCGTCGCCCACGCGGTGGGCGCGGCCGCCGAGGACGACGACGAGGAGGCGCGCGACGAGGTCACCGGCGCGCGTCCCGCTCTCGCCCGAGGAGGCGCCCGAGGGGATCGCCGCCGCCGCGGAGTTCGCCCTCATGGACGGGCCCGGTCGCACGGCGCTCCCGCGACGCGCGACGGGTTCTCGACGCCGCTGCCCGGACGCCGGGCCGAGGCGGCCGACCCCGCCGCCGGCCGGCTCGCCGCCGCCCCGCGGGCGACCTCGCGTCGACCGCCGTGCCGCGGCTCCTCGTCGCGCTCCACCTCGGGCAGGCGAGCGGCGCCCTCACGCTCGCGCCGCGGCCCGGTGAAGAAGATCCTCGTCGTCGAGCAGGGCGCGCCGGTCTACGCCGCCTCGAACGTGGGCGCCGAGCGGCTCGGCGTCGATCTGCGTCCGCCGCGGGATCGTGACCGCGGAGCGGCTCGAGGCGCTGCGCAAGGAGTCGCGCCCGCCGCGCGCACCGCGGACGCTCCTCGGCGAGGCGGGCCTCCTGCCGCCGGAGAAGCGCGATCGAGCTCGTCGCCGGGCAGATCCGCGCGATCGCCTGGTCCACCTTCGAGTGGCGCGAGGGGACCTACGAGTTCCAGCTCGGCAAGCCCCCCGCCTCGCGCGTCCCGGTCGAGATCGCGATGGGCGACCTCATCCTCGAGGGGATGCTGCGCGCGTCCACCCTGCCGCGGCTGCAGGCCGAGCTCCCGGCGCAGCTCCACCTCGCGCCGTCGCCCGGATCCCGGCCTTCGAGCTCTACGCCCTCGGGCTCCGCGCCCGCGAGGCGCGGCTCCTCGCCCTCGCCGACGGGACGAAGAGCGTCGCCGACCTCGTGCGCCTCTCGGACCTGCCCGAGCGAGACGCCCTCGCCTTCCTGCAAGGCCTGCCGGGTGATGCGGGTCCTCGACGAGGCGGAGCGGGTGCTCGCCTCGACCCGGCGCATCGGCTTCATGTAGCGCGGCGCCGGCGGCGGAGCGCGACCGCGGCGAGGGCCAGGACGAAACCGCCCGGCCCGGATCCCGCCCCGCAGCCGCACCCCGGCGCCGGCCCGGCGAGGGGAGCCGGGCGGGCCGCGACGGTGACGAGCCACCCTCCCGGCGAGCGGGCCTCGGCGGCGGACGCGGCGCCGCGGCCGACGGCGCGGACCGGGAGCTCGATCGTCACCTCGCCGGCGGGCGGGAGCGCGTCGAGCACGACCTCGGCCCCGCCCGCGGCCGTCGCGAGGAGGGCTGCGCCGGAGACCCGGGGCGCGCCGGCGGGCTCGAGGCCGGAGAGCGCATTCACCACCCGGAGGCCGGGCAGCGCCACGCCGACGCGGCTGCGGAGGATCGTGCGGACCACCGCGACCTCCCCCTCCGCGAGCGTCGAGCGGTCCGAGCGCTGGCGCACCTCGACGAGCCCGGACGCGTCCAGCGCCAGGGTGAGGGTCGCGACCGGGGCGAGCGCGCCGGGGTCCGACGTCGCGAGCGACACGGTGAAGGCGGGGTCGGCGAGGAGCGCCGCGTAGGCCGCCTCGGGGAGGACGACGGTCCTCCGCAGCCAGGTCGGCCCGGAGGCGTCGGTCACGGTGGCCGCCGCGGGCCAGGGGGTCCCGCCGAAGCTGGCGGCGCCGCAGCCGGTCGCGGCGGTGCCGTCGAGGACGGCGATCGTGCCGCCCGGCGGCAGCGCGAGGCGCCCCGGCGACGTCGCCCCGCCGAGGACGACCGCCGGCTCGAGCGCCGCGAGGGGGAGCGTCGCGTGGAGCTCCGTGAAGACGCCGGTCGCGTCCGTCGCGCGCACCGTCACGACGAGGGGCGGCGGGGGGGTGGTGCAGTCCGGCGGGAAGACGTGGGAGAGGCCGGTGCCGGCGGGCGCGGTGGTCGGCGCTCCCGAGATCCAGTCCACCGCGAGGCTCGCCCCCCCGGCTGGCTCGGCGAGGACCTCCATCGGGTGCGGAACGCCGCGCGCCGGGGCGCCCGGGCTGCCCGGCGCCCAGGAGAGCGCCGGCCCGGGGAGGCCGAGATCGGGATAGACGAGCACCGAGGTCGGCTGGGCGCCGCCGTCCATCACGACGAGGAGGTCCAGGGCCGGCGAGCCGGCGAGGTCGGCGAGCCGGACGTCCTTCGCCACCCGGCCCGGCGCGGGGGCGCGCCACGTCGAGAGGGTCCCCCCGGCCGGCGTCACGACCACGATCTCCTGGAGCGTCCGGTCCCAGATCGCGACCGAGGGCGGGCTCCCGCGCAGCGGCCGGACCGTCACCGGATCGGGCAGCCCGAGCCGGGCGCCGAGGTCGTTCCAGGTCGCCCGCGTGGGGTCGGCGAAGTCGGCGGGATCCCCGGTCCCCCTCACCCACACCAGGCTGCCGGGGGCCGAGAAGGACGGGTTCGCCATCGCGAACACGAGGTCCGGCAGGCCGTCCTGGTCCACGTCGAGGCTCGCGACCCCGCGGACCTCGTCGAACCGGAGCGGCGGCGGGAGCCACCCCGGCGTCGGGCCGAAGTGGCGGGTGGTCCCGACGACGATCGGGTCGGAGAGGTCGAGCGCGTCGAGGGTCGGGTTCCCCGCCTCGGCGCTCTCGTGGACCCAGAGCACGGCCGTGCCGTAGCTGCCGACCGCGATGTCGTCGAGCCCTCCCCCCCGGGCGGTCGTGGAGATCCACGCCGGGAACGCCTCGGGCTGCATTTCCATGAATTCGAGGTTGGGCGCGGGGAGCGTCCGGATCGCGGCGGAGGTCGCGCTCGCCGGGTCGACGACGAAGAGGGCCGCGCAGATGTCGTCGAGGCAGTACGGCAGGACGAGGGTGTCGGCCCGCGGCGTCCTCGGGAGGAGCCGCAGGAACGACGCGACGTACGGCGGTCCGCCCTCGCTCGGGCCCCCGGTGTCGGTGCGGACCGGCAGGTCGAAGGATCGGACCGTCCCGGGGGCGCTCCCGAACACGACGTCCACGCGCGAGGGCGGCGTGCCGAGCCCGCCGGTCGCGTAGTGGGAGGCGACGTCGGCGCGGGCGTCGGTGCCGTTCTGCGCCAGGTAGCCGGCGCGGAGGGCGCGGACGAGGGGGAGGCTCGCGATGGGGAACGGCGAGACCTCCGGGGCGAGGAGCGCGCCGTGGCGCCGATCCCGGGCGGTGCGCCGGGCCTGATCCACGACGAGCAGATCGTCCTCCCCCGTTGCCGAGACGAGCGTGCCGGCGACGACGTCCTGCCCCGGCGCCTCGAGCCAGACCACCATCGGCTCCGTCCGCCACTGCGCCTGCGCCGCCGGCGCGGAGAGTCCGGCGGCGAGGGCGAGGGCGAGGCGGGCGGTCCGGGACATCGTCACCTCAGTAGGCGAGCTGCGCCCTCAGATAGAGCCGGCCGGTCTCCGACGCGGGGGAGAGCCCGTCCCCCCCGAAGCCGACCACATGGTACCCGAGCGCGAGGCGGGCCTCTCCCGAGGAGAGCCCGGCCTCGACGCGCCCCGCGTCGAGGGCGCCGATGGCGCCGCCGGAGAGCGGGGCGCGCCGGGCGTACTCGACCGCCGCGTCCACCGGGCCGGCGATCCGGACCTGCACGCGGGCGCTCCCGGCGAGCCGGTCGTCGGACGCGCCGGCGACCTCCTGGAACGCGAGCCCCACCGCCGCGCCGGCCCGCACCCGCGCCGAGGCGTCGGCGGTCGCCGCGACCCGCAGGGCGACACCGTCCCGGCGAACCTGCCCCGGCCGCTGCTCCACGAAGCGCGCGGCGCTCGCGAGGAGCGCGATCCGGTCGGCGCGCCAGCCGCCTCCCACCGACGCGTCGAGGCCGAGCCCCTCGACGCCGGCGCTCCGGCCGCGGGTCCACGACACCCGCGCCGCGAGCGAGGCGCCCGGCGCGACCATCCACTCCGCCGAGCCGCCCGCGGCGGCGTTCCCGTCGCCCCCCTCGTCGCGCACCTCGCCGCGCGCCGCGAGCCGCACCGCGCCGCGCACGTACCCCGCGGCGGCCGCCAGCGCGGACCGGCGGACCACCGAGTCGTCGAGCCGGAGCCGCTCGCCCTGCTCGCCGGAGAGCGAGAGGACGAGGCCGGCGAGGGGCGACACCGTCGCGCCGAGGACCCGCGACTGCCGCAGGCCGAAGAGGTCCTGCCCGTACCGCTCCTCGGTGAAGAGCTCCGCGGGGCCGGTCCGCTGCCGCACCCCCAGCGTCCCGGCGGTGCCGCCGCCCAGGACGTCCGGGGCGTCCGGGTCCGCGCCGAAGGTGCCGTAGACCGCCTCGCCGGGCGCGAGCCGCGCCCCGGAGACGAGGAGCCGCGGCCCGAGGTCGGGGCCCCACCCTCCCCGGACGCCGAGGGACGACGCCCCCCGCGCCCAGGTCGCGCCGGCGGAGGTGAAGGTCGGGTCCTGCGCGCCGCCCGACAGCTCGAGCTTCTGGTGGTGGGCGACGTCGAGGGCGAGGGCGGGATCGACCCGCCAGGACGCGCGGGCGCCGGCGGAGGTCGCCGCGCCGCCCGCGAACGCGCCCTCCTGCTCGAGCCGGACCCCCTCCGCGGCGAGGCCGAGGCGCTCGCCCTGCCAGGCGGCGCGGGCGAGGAGCTGCCGCTGCTCGAGGGGCGCGAGCGCTGCCGGGTCCCGTGGATCCGCGCCGCGCTTGTCCGCGACCCGGACGAGGCCGCTCACGCCCGCGGCGCCGCCCGCGACCAGGCTCGCCCCGCGCTCCCGGGCGTCCACCGCCTCGAGGAACTCGGCGTCGGAGTACCCCTGCTCACGCTCCCGCCACCACCCCTCGGCCCGGACCGGCCCCGCGCCGCCGCTCGCCTCGAGGTGCACTGCGTCCGCGGCGCGCGACGGCGCCGCGGGGGCGGCGAAGCGCAGGCCCGCGTCGTCGGACCTCGAGAACGTCTCGGCGCCGCCGCGTCCGAAGAGCAGCCCGCGGGTCCGGGCGAGGTCGGCCCGCACCTGGAGGAGCGGCCCGAGGTCGAGGACCCCTCCGGCGCCGGCGAGCTCCCACGCGTCGCCGCCGCCGCGCTCCTCCGCGGCGGCGCGGGCCGAGAGCGAGACCGGCCCGAGGGAGAGGCCTGCGCGGCCGCCGCGGACGTCGTCGTCCGCGGTCGCCGCCGCGGCGAACAGGTAGTCGGCGACGACCGAGACCGCCGGCGCGGCGAAGGGATCGCCGGTCAGCACCGCGGCGGGGGGCGCGACCGAGGCGAGCGGGACGGCGAGCACCACGCGCCCGGTCACCCACTCAATCTCGTAGTCCACCGCCCGGACCAGGGTCCGCCCCGACACGAGCCGGCCGGTGAGCGGATCGCGCCGCTCGATCCGGAGCGCCTCGCTGCCCGGCACGATCTCGCCGTGCGAGAGCCAGAGCGCGGCCCCGCCCGTCGCCCGCAGCACGTCGTGGGCCGGGGTCGGTGGGCCGTTGCCGCCCGCGTCGCGCCGGAGCGTCGCGCCGAAGGCGGCCGCGTCCAGGCGCACCGGCCCGACCTCGCGGGCGCCCTCCACCCGCGCCCCGAAGATGGAGCGGTCGTAGCGGCCGAGCTCCCCCGGCCCGGCGGACGCCCGGGTCGAGCCGAGGTCGAGCCGCGCCCCCTCCGCCTCGACCCGCGCCCAGGCGCGGCCGCGCGGCGCGTTCCGGTCGTCGGCGGCCGCCTCGTCGCCGGTCGCGGCGAAGGTCCGGGAGGGATCGAGGGCGTGCTCGGCCACGAGCGCGTCGCGGGGCCGGGCGAGGTCGGCGACCGACCCGAGCCAATCCCGCTCGTCGAGGTCGATCCCCGCCTCCCAGTCCACCGGCCCGGCGACCCCCTTCGCCGCGCCGGCCCCGCGGGCGGTGACGAGGGGCGAGGGAGACCCGAGCACCGAGACCTCGACCTCGGCGAAGGCGACGCCGGTGGTGCCGGTGCGCCGCCCGGGCGCCGGCGCCCGGGCGACCACGGCGCCCGAGGCGTCGAGGAGCTCGAATCGGCTCGCCGGGCGGAGCCCACGCGACGACGCGGCCGGTGCCCACGCGCAGGCCGCCCGCGCGGAGCACGATCCCGGGTCCCAGGTCCGCCGAGGTGAGGACGCCGCCGCCGCGGCCGGGCGCGAGGGCGAGGGTGCCGGCGCGCTCCGGCGGCGCCGGCGCGACGAGCGTCCCGCCCGCGGCGCGCGCGACGAGGTACACGGGCCAGCGGTAGACCGCGAGCCCTCCCGCGCCCGAGATGGTGACGGCGATCCGGTTCTCGCCGGGCGCGAGCGCGACCTCCACGACGAAGGCGCCGTCGGGGCCCGCCGCGACCTCGGGCTGGCCGCCCACGACGACCCGCGCGCCGGGCTCGGTCCGCCCGGCGAGGGCCCACCGGATCCGGCCGCCGGGGTCCCGGGAGGGCGGGGCGCCCGCGGCGCCCGCGGCGGTGAGCGACGGCACCCTCCCCGGCGCGGGGGGCGGCACGGGGAGGTCCACGCGGGCGGCGCCGCCGGCCGGGAGCTCGAACCCGCGCCGGACGCCGAGCCCCTCCGCGGCCAGAGCGTGGCCGCCGTAGGCGGCGCGATCGGTCTCGACGAGTCGCCCGGGGAGCTCGAGGAGGTGGAAGCGGCCGCCGGCGTCGGCCCGCGCGACCGCCCCGCCCTCGCCGAGGACGCGGGCGCCGGCGACCCCGGGCTCGTCCGGCCCGCACGCCCCGTCGCCGTCGAGATCGAGGCAGACGCGCCCGAGCACGGTCCCGCCGGGCTGGGCCGGCGTCCCGAACCCGACCTGAGCCGACGCGCCGCCCGGCCACGCGGCGAGGGCGAGGGCCGCGGCCAGGCCCCGCCGGATCACGGCACCTCCACGAGGGCGGCGACGCCGGTCTCGGGGTCCTCCACCGCGACGAGGCCGTGGCCGCGCCGGACGGCCGCCCGGCCGCCGTCGCCGTCGCGCTCCACCGGGCCGAGCTCGACGCCGGCCGCGCGCAGGAGGACCCGCCGCGACGGCAGCGGCCGCCCATCGCCGTCCTCCACGCGCCAGCGCAGGACGCCGCCCTCGATGCTCGCGAGGACGTCGACGGCCGTCGGCGGCCGCAGCGCGATCCGGACCTTCCGCGCCACCTCGAAGGGCGCGGGCGGCGGGGGCGCGCCGGCGAACCCCGTCGCGCGAGCGCCGGACGGCGCGACCACCGTCTCGCGCGGGCCCGCGCCGGGCACCCGGGCCTCGCCGCGGAGATCGGTGGTGGCGGTCCCGCCGCCGCCGAAGGCGAGCGGCACGCCGGCCGCCGGGCGGGCGTCCACGGTGCGCGCCTCGGCGAGCCAGCCCCCCGGGACGGCGCGGAGCGAGAGCGTCGCGGCGTCGCTCCCCGGCGCCAGGGCGAAGGAGAGCTCCGCCTCCTGCACCTCCCCGGCCGCCGCGGCGACGAACCGATCCGGCGCGACGAACCCGGTCGTCGCCCCCGGCGGCCCCGACGGCCGGCCGAGGACGTCGCCGTGGCCGTCGCGGACCGCCGTCTCCGCCGCGGCGGCCGCTCCGTAGGGGACCGGCTCCCGCGCCACCCGTGCGACGATCTCGGCGGGCACGCCGGCGGCGAGGCCGATCCGGACCTCGTCCCGCGAGGAGGAGCCGCCGTCCGGGTAGGTCGCGCGGAGCACGGCGTCCCCGCCCCCGCCGCCCGCCGGGGCGCGCCAGCGCGCCCGCTGGAGCGGACCCCGGCCCGGCACGGGCGCGAGGGGGCCGGCGTCGCCTGCGGACGCGCCGAGGACGAGGCGGGCCCCCTGCGCCGGGAGCCCGGCGGAGGTCGACGCGACGCACCAGACCGAGGCCTCGGCGCGACCGTCCGCCGGGACGAGGCGCGGCCAGGCGGCACACGCGAGCCGGTCCACCCTGGGCAGGTGGAGGTCGATCCGGGTCTCGCGGCGGTTTCCGAGCTTGTCCGACGTCACCGCGTCCGCGTACTGCGCGCCCGGAGGGGATCACGACGGGGACGGTGAACCGCCGGCGCGCGTCGGCGGTCACCGGCCCGAAGGTGCGGCCGGCGATCGTCACCGTCGTTCGCGCGCCGGGGTCCGACTCGCCGGGCAGGTCCACCGCCGCAGAGACCGGGACGACCGCGAAGCCCACCGCGCGCGGGGTCGGGCAGAGCGGGCAGCGGGGCACGAGGGCGAGGAGGACGGCGAGGTCCGGGTGCGGCGTCGCGGGAGGCGCGTAGGTCGCCCGGAAGCGCCCGGACCCGGTCGGCCGGAGGTCCGTCACCGTCCCGGCGGACACCGTGACGACCGGGGTCGGGGCGTCGGGGTCCGGCGCCCCGTCGGCGCGCAGGACGGCGAGGGTCACCTCCACCGCGGCGTCGCGCCCCTTCACCGGCGCCGGCGTCGAGAGCGCGATCGACACGGCTCCCGGCGGCGGCTCGACCGGAGCGGACGCCTCGACACCGCCGGCGCGGACGACGACGCGCGCCGCTCCGGGCGCCGGCACGACGCGCCACAGCCCCGGGGCGACGGATTCGATGGCGCCGCCCTCGGCGGCCGGACGCGCGTCGCCGCGGACGCCGACGAGCTCCCCGTCGGGCGCGAGCGGCCACGGTGGGAGGAGGATCTCGGAGGCGGCGAGCGCGAGCGCGAGGAGCGGAGCGGTCATCTCCCCGTACGCGGACTCACCGGCGACGGAGGCGGAGCGCGAGCAGGAGGGCGAGGCCGCCGAGCGGGCCCGCCGCACCGGTCCCGCACCCGCTCGTGCGCGGCGCCGGCGGCGAGCGCGGCGCGTCGTCCGCGGGGGCGGTCGGGCCGGTCACCGTCACCGACGAGGGGGCGGCGGGATCGTAGCGCCCGGCATCGGAGAGGACGCGGGCGAGGAGCGTGGCGCCCGGCTTCCCCGCGATGGTGCCCGCGACGCGGGACGTCCCCGGCTCGAGGACGGCGCGCAGCTCGACGTGCTCGATCGCGGGCTGGAAGTCGGCCGGGCTCGCGACCGCGGCGTCGTCGAGGGTGATCCAGCCGGAGCTCGCGTGGCTCGCGTCGACGCAGATCAGCACCGGGAGCACCGGGTCGCCGGGGAACGGCACCGCGGTGAACATCATCGCGCCGGCGAGCGGCTTCGAGGTGTCGCGCCCGAGGGAGAGCGTCCCGAGGATCTCCGCATCCGGGTCGTCGCAGCTCGCCGGCGGCGGCCGCTGCGACGGCGGCGGCGGGGGCGGAGGCGGCGGCGGAGGCGGGGGCGGCGGCGGCGCCCAGGGATCCGGGTTCCCGGTGTCGTCGTCGGCGATCGTCCCGTTGCTCAGGTAGGGGAGCCGGTAGAGCGCGATGTCGTGGCTCGCCCCGGTGCCGTCGCCGTCGTCGGCGTAGACGGCCCGGACCTCCTGCCCCGCGATGACCCCGAGATCGTTCAGGAGCTGGTTGCTCGTGGAGGGGTGCGGGAGGAACACGAGCCCCTTCGTCCACTGCCACAGGACGACCTGCGAGCGCCCGGTGGAGAGGTCCTCGAAGGCGACCCACTCGCCGGAGAGGTGAGGGTTGCGCTGCTCGCCCGGGACGACGAGCGTCGCGATGCGCCCCGCGGTCCCGAGCCCGCCGGTGGGATCCCAGACCTCGATGTCGGCGTCCGGCTTCCCGGTGTAGCGCGCGACCGCGACCACCGGCACGCCCACGCTCCCCACCGAGACCCCGGTGGCGGTCCCCTCGCAAACCCGGAGCGTCGCGCGGGACAGCGGGTTCGAGTCGTGGAGCCAGACCGCGCCGTCGGACGCGTCCACGAAGGCGACGAGGTCGCCGGAGGTGGACGGGCCGAACTGCTCGCCCGAGGCGGAGACGTCGTACTCCTCGTAGGGAACCTGCTGGTAGCGCGCGACCACCACCGTGCGCGCCGCGCCCTCGCCGCAGTCCCACGCCGCGACGGCGTTCGAGACGACCGGCTGCGCGACGCGGTCGGCGGGGCCGCAGCGCCGTCCCGGCACCGCGGGCGCCGAGGGGTCGGGCGTGCGCCAGGCGCGCCCGCTCTGCCAGTTCGCGATGACGATGCCGGCGGACGATCGATAGGCGATGGTGGCGCGGTGGACGCTCGGCGCCTCCTGGTCTCCTGGGCCGTCGGCGATCGGGCGGACGTTCCCGTCGGGCACGCCGATCTCGTAGAGGAGGACGTCCCAGTCCCCGCCGCCGGCGGGGTGGGACGCGAACGCGATGTACTCGGCGTCGATCGACGGATCGGTCTGGTCGGCGGAGCCCGGCACGATGAGCGCGTAGGAGCCCACCGGCCTCGCGCCCGCGCCGACGGGCAGCGCGGCCGCGAGCGCGGCGAGCACGGCGATGAAGGTGACTCGGCTCAGGGTTCCCCTCCCCGGCTCCGGACGACCGCTTCTTCCTGGGGACGATGTTCCGGTTCCGTGAACGGTCGGTCAAGCGTGCCGAGCCCAGAAAAGGGGGCGGGTCACCGTCTTCGTGGGGCGACGTGCGTCAACGTCGGGGCTTCACCCACAGGTCCCGGGTGTCGAACCGTGCGTCCGGGGCGCGGGTGTCGAGCACGACCGCGGGCCCCTCGGTCGCCGCCTTGCCCGCGGCGCCGAAGGCGCGGGCCCCGAGCGTCTGGCGCCCCTCCCGCAGCACGATGACGTGGGTGAAGCGGCCGTCGGGCTGCACCTCGACGCGCTCGCCCCCGAGGACGACGACGGAGCCGGGCGTCGCGCGGCCGGTCACGATCATGCGGCGCTCGTTGGTGGTGCGCGGCGTCGGCCAGCTCACCTTGAGGAGGAGCGACGGCGGGAGCGGGACGGGCGGCGTCGGCGCCGCGCCGCCCCGCGAGGACGACTGCTGCCCCTCGCCGAGCACGACCGTCGCGCCGCCGGCGGCGAGCTCGGCCTGTCCCCGCCGGACGCCGACCGCGACCGCGTCGCCGTCGCGCGCGACGTTCACCTCGCCGCCGCGGGTGCGGACGACGGCGCCGGTCCCGCCCTCGATCTCCACGGTGCGCGCCGGGTCGTCCTGGACGCGCGCGGAGACGAGGCCCGCGCCGAGGTGGAACCGGGAGAGCTCGGCGGTGATCTCGCCGACCGTGAACCGGCCGCCCTCCTCGAGGGCGACGCTGTAGTCGCCGCCGGCCACCTCGACCCGGGCGCCGGCGGCGGTCTCGATGGCGTCCTCGGGCCGGAGCGGCGCGCCGGCGACCGCCCGGGCCCGGACGCCCGCCCGGACGATCGTGACCTCGCCCTCGACGGCGCCCACCGCGAGCCGCACCACCGGCGGCGCCACCGGAGCAGGTGCGGCCGGCCGGGCGGGCTCGCGCCCGAGCAGCAGCACGTACGCGAGCGCGGCGCCCGCGACGAGCGCCGCCAGGACGGCCCAGAACGTGGCCCGCTGCCTCGCCATCATCGGGAGCAGACTCTACCGTGACGCGGCCGCCGCGGGGAGGCGCACCGTGAAGGCGCTCCCCTCCCCGACCCGGCTCTCGACGTCGATCCTCCCGCCGTGCTCGGCGACGATTCGACCACGACACCGAGAGCCCGAGCCCGACGTCGCTCCACCGGTCCTTGGTCGTGAAGAACGGCTCGAAGATCCGGGGCAGGTTCTCGGCGGGGATCCCCTTCCCCCCGTCCTCCACCCGGATGAGCACCTCGCCGGCCCCGCCCCACACCGTGACCCGCACCCCCGCCCCGGGCCGGCCCTCGCAGGCGGTCCGGGCGTTCGAGAGCAGGCTCAGCACGACCTGCGCGAGGTGGCCGGCGTCGCCCCGCACCCGCGGCCCGGGCTCGGGCAGCTCGACGGTGAAGGGGATCCCCGCGTCGTCGACCTGCCCCGCGAGGGAGAGCGCGTCCCGCACCACCTGGCTCGCGTCGAGGTCCTGGAAGTCCGGGTCGGCCCGCTGCTCGCTGAAGCGCAGCAGGTTCTGGGTGATCTCGCGGCAGCGACGGGCGAGCGCCTCGATCCGCTCGAGGAGCTCGCGGTCCGGACCGGACGCGGGCGCCGACTCGAGGAGGAGCTGCGCGTTCCCGAGGATCCCGGTGAGCGGGTTGTTGATCTCGTGGGCGACCCCCGCGCCGAGCTGGCCGAGGGCGGCGAGCTTCTGCGCCTGGACGAGCTGCGCCTGCGCCGCCCGCAGCTCTGCGGTGCGGGCCTCGACGTCGTGCTGCAGCTCCTCGTTCCAGCGCTCGAGCTTCTGCCGCGACGCCTGGAGCTCCTCCGCCATGCCGTTGAAGGTGCGGGAGACCTGCGCGATCTCGTCGTCCCCTCCGTCCGGCAGGCGCACCGCGAGCTCTCCGCCCCCGAGGGCCCGCGCCGCGGCCTCGATCCGCGCGAGGCCGGCCACCGTGGACCTGCCGAGGAGGAAGGAGGCGCCGAGGACGAGGAGCAGCACGACGACGCTCGCGAGGAGGACCCCGCGGCGCATCCGGACGAGCTGGGCCTGGGCGGTCGCGGCGGGGACCACGGCGAGGACGCCCCACCCCGTGCCGTCCTCGAGGGGCGCCCAGGCGCCGAGGACGCGCTCCCCCCGGACCACCACCGCACGGGCCGGGTCGAGCCGGCCGGCGAGCTCGGCCCGGTGCTCCGGCGGCAGCGGCCCCGCGCCGGTCGAGGCGAGGAGGATCCGCGCGCCGTCGAGGAGGTACGCCGCTCCGCCCTCCGGGACCGCCACGTCGAGGCGCCGCTGCGCCGCCTCCGCCCCGAGGCGCACCGCGACGAGCCAGCTCTTCCCGTCCCGGGCGGCGACCGCCCGGATCGCGGCGAGGCGCCAGCTGCCGTCGTCGTCGTAGGCGGAGAGGACGAGCCGCCCCCAGGGCGCCGCCGACGCGGCGCGGACCGCCTCGACGAACCGGTCGGTGGACGGGCGCCGGTCGCCTGCCAGCACCGCGCGAGCGGACCCGGTCGCGTCCACGACCGCGCTCGCGTCCGCCGAGGGGACCTGCCGCGAGAGGACGACCAGCATCCCGCGGAGCTCCTGCTCGACGAGCCGGTCCGGCCGCCAGGTCTCGGCGAGGCCGCCGAGGGCGGTGTCCACCGCGGCGAGCTCCGCCGCCACCGCGACCGCCCCGGCGCGGGCCCGCGCAGCGTGCTCGGCGTCGGCGCGCCGCGCGAGCTCGTCCTCCGAGCTCCGGAGGACGGCGAACGCCACGCCGACGAGCGGCGCGAGCGCGGCCGCGACGACGAAGAGCGCGAGCTTGCGCTGGAGGGTCACCGGGGCTCCCCGCCGTCGACGAGGTGAACGCTCCCCTTCACCCGCTTCGCCCGCTCCTTCAGCTCGGCGGCGGCGCGGGCGAGGTCGGCGTGGCGGGCGAACCGGTCGGGCGGCGCGTCCACGGTGGCGATGGAGATGGAGAGGAGCGGGAACGAGCGCCGGGTCCCGAACCGGTCCACCGCCTCGATGGAGCCGCGCTCCCGGTCGGCGCGGTCGTAGTAGAGCGGGATGATCCGGTCGAAGGCGGCCACCACCTCGCCGCAGACCGCGCCGGCGCGCTCGGGCGGGGTGAGGACCACGAAGTCGTCGCCGCCGACGTGGCCGAGGAAGGCCCCCTCGCCGCCGTGGCGCGCCACCGCGTCGCGCAGGAGCCCGGCGGTCTGGAGGATGATCCCGTCCGCCTTCGCGTAGCCGTAGGTGTCGTTGTAGGCCTTGAGGCTGTCGAGGTCGACGTAGGAGAGCGAGAACGGGACCCGGGCCTCGAGCCGCCGCTCGACCTCCCGGTCGATGGCGCGCCCGCCGGGGAGCCGCGTCATCGGCGACGCCTGCAGGGCCGCGTCGCGCCGCCGGAGGACCGCGTCGACCCGGGCGACCAGCTCCTGCGCGTCGAAGGGCTTCGTCAGGTAGTCGTCGGCCCCGAGGCGCAGCCCGCGCACCTTGTCCGCCGTCTCGCCCCGCGCCGAGAGGAACACCGCGGCGAACGGCTCGCGGGCGCGGTGGTCGGCGAGGCCCTCGAGGAGCCCGAACCCGTCGCCGTCCGGCAGCTCCACGTCCACGAGGACCACCTGCGGGCGCCGCTCGGTCGCGAGGCGCCGGGCGTCGAAGCAGGTCCCGGCCTCGTCCACCTCGTAGCCCTGGTTGCGCAGCACCTCGGCGCAGATCGCGCGGATGGCGGGATCGTCGTCCACCACCAGCACCCGGCTCCCCACGGCGCGCCCCCGCCGCGCGAGCCCCTCGACGGCCGCCGCGAGGGCCGCCGGGGTCGCGGGCTTCGGCAGGTGCTCGTCGGCCCCGCTGCGGAAGGCGATGGCGCGGGACGCGGGCGCGGTGAAGGCGAGGAGGGCGGCCCGCCGGGTGTCCGCGTCGTGGTGGAGGATCTCCGCGAGCGGGACGCGGTCGAGGGGAGGGACGCCGGGGTCCCAGAGCACGACGCGGGGGCGGACCCGGCGGGCCGCGGCGAGGGCGCCGTCGACGTCCGAGGCGCGGGTCGCCCGCAGCCCGCGCATCCGCAGGACCCCGCAGGCGATGGCGGAGTCGTCCGGCGCGTCCACCACCAGGGCCGCGGGCGCGTCGGGGCAAGGCGGCGGGCGCTCGCCCGCGCCCTCCGGCGGCCGCTCGGGGAGGACGGCGACGAACCGCGCGCCCTCCCCCGGCGCGCTCTCGGCCCAGATGACGCCGCCGTGCGCCTCGACGATGCCGCGGGAGATCGCGAGGCCGAGGCCGGTGCCGTGCACCCGCCGCGTCCGCTCGCTCCGCGCCTGCTCGAACTTCTCGAAGATCCGCTCGAGGTCCGCCTCCGCGATGCCCTCCCCGGAGTTCCAGACCGAGAGCCCGAGCATGCCCGGGACCGCGGGAGCCCGGAACACCCGGACGCGGATCTCGCCCCCCTCCGGCGCGAACTTCACGGCGTTGGTGAGGAGGTTCGAGAGGACCTGCCCGAGCCGCCCGGCGTCCGCGACGATCCGGGCGGGCTCCGCCGGCCCCTCGAAGCGCAGCTCCAGGCGCCGGCCGGCGGCGGCGGCGCGGTACCGCTCGACGGTGGTGGACGCGAGCTCCTCGAGGAGCACGACGTCCGGCTCCATCCGCAGCTTGCCCTTCGCGAGCCGCGCCACGTCGAGGAGCTCGTCCACCATGTGGTTGAGCTTCCCGGCGGAGTCGCGGGCCATCTCGAGGAAGTGCGCCTGCTTCGCCCCGAGATCGCCGGTGAGCCCGCCGAGGACGAGGTCGAGGGCTCCGGAGATCGAGGTGAGCGGGGTCCGGAGCTCGTGGCTCACCACCTGGACGAACTCCTCCTTGCGCTCGGCGAGCTCCTGCTGGTCGGTCACGTCCCGGAGCGCGACCGCCACGCCGGCGAGCCGGCCGCCGCGCTCGAGCACCGGCGAGACGACCGAAGACAGCGTGCGCCCGGCGACGCGGACCTCCTCGGTGACCAGGGCGCACCCCGAGGGATTGGCGTCGAGCCCGCGCACGAGGTCGAAGGGATAGAAGCCGAGGGCGTCCTTCATCCACTTCACGCTCAACCGGTCGTCCAGTGGAGCGCCCAGCATCCGCCGCGCGGCGGGGTTGGCCAGGATCTCGTCGGAGCCCGTGGGGGCGTACAGGAGGCCGTCCGCGAGGCACTCCACCACCCGCTCGAGCCGCTCGCGCTCGGCGGCGAGGCGGGTGGCGAGGGCGCCGAGCGACTGCGCGACCTCGTTCACGAGGACGTCGAGGACCCGGGCGTCGCCTTCCCCGAAGGCGTCCGGGCGCGCGCTCTCGAGGAGGACGATCCCGGCCGTCGTGCCCCCGAGCTCCACCGGCAGGGTGAGGCGCGAGGCGAAGGCGGCGACCGGCGGGCCCTCCGCGGCGCCGGTGACGCGGACGCGCACCTCCGCCTCGGGGGGCGGCGCGCCGACGTGCTCGGCCCAGGCGGCGAGGGCGTGCTCCTTCACGGCGAGGAGCGCGGCGTCGCTGAGCGCGGCGACCGGCCGGATGAGCAGGTCCGTCGCGGCGCCCGGGACGGCGACCATCGCCGCCGCGACGTCGCAGGGCACGACCCGCGGGAGCCGCTCCACCACGCGCTCCAGGAGCCGCGCGGGGCCCTCCGCCGCCCCGACCTCGCGGGCGATCTCGGACGCGGCCTGGAGCGCCTCGAGGCGCCGCTCGAGCTCGGCCTGGAGCCGGGTCCGCTCGCGCCGGAGCTCGACCTGCTCGAGCGCCCGCATCACCGTGGCCCGCAGGTCGGCCTTCTCCCAGGGCTTCACGAGGTAGCGCCAGACCTGGCCGCGGTTGATGGCGTCGACCACGTCCCGCGGCTCGATGTAGGCGGTGAGGAGGATGGCGCAGAGGTCCGGGTCCAGGCGTCGGGCCGCCTCGACGAGCTCGACCCCGGACATCCCCGGCATCCGCCCGTCGGTGACGAGGAGGTCCACCCGCCGGGCCTCGAGGATCCGCAGCGCCGCGGGGCCGTCCGCCGCGCTCAGCGCCTCGTAGCGATCGTCGGAGGAGAACGTGCGCCGCAGCAGGGCGAGCACGTCGGGTTCGTCGTCCACGAACAGGATGACGTGCGGCATCCGGCCTGCGACCCCCCTTCCGCCCCGGACCCGGAATGGCCGGAACGGGGGCCATGCTAGCACGGGGTCCCCGCCGGCCCGCCTGCTCCAGGGCGTCCGCCCGGCCGCTTCCGCTTGCGGCGGAAGGCCTGAAACGCATATAAGTCCGGGCCCTTTTGGCAAATCCCGGCCTTCGGGCCGAAGGAACCGATGACCCCCCGCGAGCAGATCCGCAACGTCGCCATCGTCGCGCACGTCGACCACGGCAAGACGACCCTCGTCGACTTCATGCTGCGCCAGGCCGGCGTGTTCCGCTCGAACGAGCACGCTCGTCGAGCGCGTGATGGACTCGAACGATCTCGAGCGCGAGAAGGGGATCACGATCCTCGCGAAGAACACCGCGGTCACCTACAAGGGCGTGAAGATCAACATCGTCGACACCCCCGGCCACGCCGACTTCGGCGGCGAGGTGGAGCGCGCCCTGCGCCTCGTCGACGGCGTCCTCCTCCTCGTGGACGCCGCCGAGGGGCCGCTGCCGCAGACGCGCTTCGTGCTCTCGAAGGCCCTCGCCCTCGGCCTCCCCTCGGTCCTCGTGGTCAACAAGGTGGACCGGCAGGACGCGCGGGCGAAGGAGGTCCTCGACCTCGTCTACTCGCTCTACATCGACCTCGGCGCGAACGAGCACCAGATCGACTTCCCGGTGATCTACGCCATCGCGCGCGAGGGCCGGGCCGCCCACACGGTCGAGGGCGCCTTCCAGGCCGAGTCGCTGAAGCCGCTCTTCGACGCGATCCTGAGCCACATCCCCGCGCCGCCGCGTCGGCGAGGGCGAGCACCTCCAGATGCTGGTCGACAACCTCGACTACGACGAGTACGTCGGCCGCCTCGCCATCGGCCGCATCACCGCCGGCGTCGCGCGCGAGGGCGCGCCCATCGCGGTCATCCGCGAGGAGGGGAAGATCGCCCCGGCGAAGATCGTCCGCCTCTACACCTACGACGGCCTGAAGCGCGCCGAGGTGAAGGACGCCGGGCCGGGCGAGATCGTCTGCATCGCCGGCGCCGAGGAGATCGGCATCGGCGACACCATCGCCGACCTGGCGAACCCGGTCGCCCTCCCCCGCATCAGCGTGGAGGAGCCGACGATGTCGATGGTGTTCAAGGTGAACGACGGCCCCTTCGCCGGCGCGCGAGGGCAAGTACATCACGAGCCGGAACATCCGCGAGCGGCTCTTCCGCGAGGCCTACCGGAACGTCTCGATCCGGGTCGAGGAGACCGAGACGCCCGACGCCTTCAAGGTGGTCGGCCGCGGCGAGCTCCAGCTCGCCGTGATCGTCGAGAACATGCGGCGCGAGGGGTACGAGCTCACCGTCTCGAACCCGGAGCCGGTCCTCAAGACCGTCGAGGGCGAGGTCCACGAGCCGATGGAGCTCCTCGTCTGCGACCTGCCGGAGGACGGCGTCGGCGGCGTCACCCAGAGCATGGGGAACCGGCGCAAGGGCCGGATGGTGGACATGCAGCCGCATCGGGTCGCACCGGACGCGCCTGCAGTTCCGGGTGCCGGCCCGCGGCCTCATCGGCTTCCGCTCCGAGTTCCTCACCCTCACCCGCGGCGAGGGGATCATGTCCTCGCAGTTCGACGGGTACGAGCCGTGGCAGGGGCGGATCGAGAAGCGCCAGAACGGGGCCATCGTCTCGGACCGCGAGGGCGACGTCGTCGCCTACGCCTGCTTCTACGGCCAGGAGCGCGGCTCGCTGTTCGTGAAGCCGGGCGAGCGGGTGTACTCGGGGATGATCGTGGGCGAGCACAGCCACGACGGCGACCTCGAGTTCAACATCTGCAAGGAGAAGAAGCTCACGAACATCCGCGCCGCGGGCCGCGACGAGAACATCATCCTGACGCCGCCCCGGGACATGTCGCTCGAGAAGGCGCTCGAGTGGATCGCGGAGGACGAGCTCGTCGAGGTGACGCCGCAGTCGGTCCGGCTGCGCAAGAAGTTCCTCGACCAGAACGCCCGGTACAAGCAGGAGCGCGACCGGAAGAAGGGCGTCGGCGTCTCGCCGTAGCCGCCCGCCGGGCGGCCCGTCCCCGGGCTCGTCGACCCGGGCTTGCCGTCGCACGGCTGCCCGGAGAAGTACGCGCACACGAAGGTGTCCCGGCGCGCTGACCGCGGAGCGGAAGGGCGGACCTTCGCGCCGGCGTCGTGCCCGCGATGGATCCGGGGCGGCAAGGTGCGGCGGTCGTGGTAAATCTGCGGCCGATGCGCGTCGCCGTCATCGTCCCCTCCTTCAACGAGGGCCGGAACCTTCCGAGGCTCGCGGAGGGGCTCCGCGTCCACGCCGCGGGCTGCGACATCTGCGTCGTGGACGACGGCAGCACCGACGACACCGCGTCCGTGGCGGCGTCCCTGGGCTGGACGGTCCTGCGCCTGCCCCTGAACCTCGGCATCGGCGGCGCCGTCCAGGCCGGGTACCTGTGGGCGCTCGAGCGGGGGCACGACGTCGCGGTGCAGATCGACGGGGACGGTCAGCACGACCCCGCCTTCCTCGACGCGCTCCTCGCCCCGGTGAAGGCGGGGCAGGCCGACCTCGTCATCGGCTCCCGGTTCCTCACCGACGGCGGCTTCCGGTCCACCGCCGTCCGCCGCGCCGGCATCCGGTACCTCTCGTGGTTCCTGCGGCTGCGGTGCGGCGCGCGGGTCACCGACGCGACGAGCGGGTTCCGCGCCGCGAGCCGGAGCGCCATCGAGCTCTTCGCCCGCTATTACCCGTCCGACTACCCGGAGCCCGAGGCCATCGCCCTCGCCAAGCGGGCCGGCCTGCGGCTCGCCGAGGTCCCGGTCCGGATGAGCGAGCGGGCCCACGGGCAGTCGTCGATCACCGCGCTCCGCACGCTGTATTACCTCGTGAAGGTCTCCCTCGCGCTCGTGCTCCTGCCTTCGCGCACCGCACCCCCGGAGGCCCACCCGTGACGCCGGCGATCCTCCCGGTCGAGATCCAGCTCCTCTCGCTCCTGGTGCTCCTCGCCTTCAGCGCCTGGGTGCTCTGGCTCATCCGGACGCAGCGGCTCCACCTCCGCGAGAGCCTCATCTGGCTCCTCACCACGACGGCGGCCATCGCGGTGACCGCCTGGCCGGAGCTGCTCGTCCGGGCCTCGCGCCTCCTCGGGATCCAGGTCCCGGCGAACGCGCTGTTCGGCGCGGGCCTGCTCTACCTCGCGCTCAACGTCCTCGCGGTCACCATCGGCGTGTCGCAGAACACGACCACCGTCCGGCGCCTCGCGCAGGAGTGCGCGCTGCTCCGCGCGGAGCTCGCGGATCTCCGGGCGCGGGTCGAGGGCGGGCGCCCGGCGCCGCAGCCGGAGGAGAAGGCGCAGCGATGAGCCGGCCGAGGTTCTCCATCGTGACGCCGTCCCTGAACCAGGCGGCGTACCTCGGCCGCACCATCGAGAGCGTCCTCGGGCAGCAGGGCGACTTCGACCTCGAGTACCTCGTCATGGACGGGGGCAGCACCGACGGCAGCGTCGACGTGCTGAGGCGTTACGAGGGCCGGCTCGCCTACCGCGTGGAGAAGGACGCGGGGCAGTCGGACGCGATCAACAAGGGGCTGCGAGCCGTCACGGGCGACCTCGTCGGCTGGGTCAACTCCGACGACCTGCTCTACCCCGGCGCCCTCGCCCGGGTGGCGGCGGCGTTCGCGGCGCGCCCCGAGGCGGCCTGGCTCCACGGCGGCTGCGAGATCGTGGACGAGCAGGACCGGCCCATCCGGCGCTGGGTCACCGCCTACAAGGACTTCCGCTGCCGGCGCTACAGCCGGCGCGCGCTCCTCGTCGAGAACTTCGTCTCGCAGATGACGGTGTTCTGGCGCCGCTCGGCGATGGAGCGGGTCGGGCTCCTCGACACCGCGCTCCGCTACAGCTTCGACTACGAGTACTGGCTGCGGCTCTCGGAGCTCGGCGACCCCCTCTACGTCCCCGAGCGGCTCGCCGCCTTCCGCTGGTACACGTCGTCGAAGAGCGGGGCGAACTTCGAGCGGCAGTTCGGGGAGGACCTCGAGGCGTTCCGGCGCCACGCGCCGCCCGACCGGCTCCTCCAGCTCCACAAGCGGCTGCGCTCCGCGCAGATCGTGACCGCCTACAAGCTCATGAGGGCGCTCCGCCGGTGAAGCTCGCGCTGAGCCTGCTCTCCCTGCGTCCGGGCCAGGTGGGCGGCGCCGAGACCTACGTCCGGCAGCTCGTCGCGCGCCTCCCGGGCGTCGCCGCGCCGGAGGACCGGCTCGCCCTGGTGATGGACCGGGACGTCGCCGCTTCGCTCGAGACGCCGGGCTGGGACCGGGTCGTGGTCCCGCGCTCCGCCCGCGCGATCGTGCTCGAGCGGATCCTCGAGGCGTTCACGCCGTGGCGGGCGCGCGCCGTCGAGGCCGTCCTCGCGACGGTGGGCGCCGACGTGACGCTCTTCCCGCAGCAGTCGATCTTCCCGAAGCGGGCGCCGGGGCGGGCCGTCCTCACCGTCGTGGACGTGCAGCACCTCTACCAGCCGGAGCTCATCCCGGCCTTCGAGCGGGCCTTCCGGCCCGCCATCTACCCGTCCAGCATGGCGCGGGCGGACCACCTCGTCGCCATCTCCGAGTTCACGCGCCGGACGGTGCTCGAGCGGTGCGGGGTCGCGCCCGGGGACGTCACCGCGATCCCGCTCGGCTACGAGCCGCGCGACGCCTCGGCGGTCACGCCCACCGACCGCGTCGCGGGGCCGTACCTCTACTATCCGGCCGCGACCTTCGCCCACAAGAACCACGCGACGCTGATCCGGTCGTACGCGGTCCTGCGGCGGCGCGGCGACCTCGCCGAGTCGCTCGTCCTCACCGGGATGCAGACCCCGGCGTGGAAGGGGCTCGCCCGGCTCGCCCGCGACCTCGGCGTCGGGGCGGACGTCGTGCACCTCGGCTACCTCCCCTACCCCGAGGCGCGCCGGGTGTACGCCGGCGCGAGCGCGGTGGTCTTCCCGTCCCGCTACGAGGGGTTCGGGATCCCGGTGCTCGAGGCGGCGGTCGAGTTCCGCAAGAAGGTGGTCACCTCGCGCCTGCCGGTCTTCGACGAGCTGGGCGTCCCGCCGGAGGCGCAGATCGACTTCGCGGACCCCGAGGCGCTCCTCGCCGCCCTGCGGCGCCCCGGCCCGACCGTCCTCGCCCGGACGCCGTCCACCTGGGAGGAGTGCGCGCGGCGGACGCTCGAGGTGCTGCGGGCGGTCGCGGCGGGGGGGCGATGGGCGCGCAGGCGTCCAGCGGAGGGCAATGCCCGCATGACGGTCCCGAAGAAGCGGCTCGCCGTCGTCGAGTACCTGATGAGCGCCGGCGGGCTGGAGCGCGTGCTGCGCGGGCTCGCCCGCGCGTTCCTCGAGATCCCCGAGGCGCGCTCCTGGGACATCACGTTCCTCCTATCGCGTTTCACGTCGGCGCGGCAGCTCGCGCGATTGGCCGGCCGAGCTCACCGGCCCGAACCTGCGCGTCGAGTGGCTTGGCCAGCACGGCGCCGTCAGCCGGGCGCTCGACCCCCTCGCGCACCTCCAGGGCGTCGGCGGCGTCCGCGCCACGCGGATCCCGGGTGGGCCTTCGCGCAGGCCGCGCGGCGGATCGGACCGGAGGGCTGGCGGGCATGGCTCGGGCGACCCGGCAGCGCTCATCTCGCAGGCGAGCCGCCGTTTCGATCTCCTCTACTTCCCTACCCTTTCCTGATGAGCGCGCCGCGGATGTCCGCTGCCGGTCGTCGACGACCCCGCAGGACTTCAACTTCAAGTTCTTCCTCGCCGAGGGCTCTCCGCGCAGGCGGCTCGAGGAGCGCTGGACCCGCGTCGTGGCTCGCGCGTGCGGATCGGCTGCTGCTGACGAGCCACGCCGTCGAGTCGGAGCTCCGGCGGTTCTACCCGGAGTACGCGCGAAGGGCTCGCGTCGTTCACCTCGGGATCGACCTCGACCGGCCCGCTCCTGCTCCGCGAGGCGGTCGACGAGGTTCGCCGGGCGCCGCGGGCCTCCCCGAGCGGTTCGCGCTCGTGACGGCTGGGTGTCCCCCACAAGAACCAGCGGGTCGTCGTCGAGGCGGCGGCGAGGCTCCGTGCGCGCGGACGCCGCTCCCAATCGTGTTCGTCGGGCCGAACACGGCTCACCTCGGCGAAGGTCCCGCGCCGGGGTTCAGGACCCCGTTCGTCGAGGAGGTCCGGGCCGCGCTCCGGGACCTGGGGCTCCGCGCGGGCGACGGACTACTTCGCGCTCGGGTACGTGAGGGACGCGGAGGTCCAGGCGCTCCTCCGGCTCGCGACGGTGTTCGTCTGCCCGTCCACGTACGAGGGATTCGGCCTGCCGGGCCTCGAGGCGATGCGGGCGCGGTGCCCGGTGCTGCTCTCGGCGATTCCGCCGTTCGAGGAGCAGGACCGGCTGCTCGGGGGCGCGGTGCTCCGATCTTCGACCCGCGGAGCGCCGACGCGCTCGCGGAGCGCTCGCGGCGATGCTTTCGAACCCGGGGGAGACCGCGGCGACCGCGGCGCGGCTCGCGGAGCGGGTCGGCCGGGTCTACGACTGGCGCCGGACGGCGCGCGCGTACCTCGCGGAGTTCGAGGAGCTTCTCGAGGCGCGTCGGAAGGCGTCCTCGTGAGCGCGACGGGTCACGAACCGGAGGACCCGCAGCGCGTCGACGTGCTCGCGCGCGTGAGGCGCGTGGTCGAGACACGTCGCGCAGCCGGAGACCCTTCCCCGGCGCCGCAGTCGTTCGTTCCAGCCGAGCCCGTGGAGGGGTCGGACTTCTTCCCGTGGCGCAAGCCCGGCGCGGGCGCAGCGCTCGTCCCGCCAGGGACAATCGCGGTGAACAATCTCCTCGAGCTCCCACCCGAGCGCTTCGTCGTCCGCCTCCACCACGCGGTCGTCGGCCGGGATGCGTCCGATGCGGAGCTGGCGCGCTGGGTGGCGCGGGTCTCCCGCCACTCGTGGCAGCGCGTGATCGCCGTGGTCGCGGTGCGCCTCTCGCGTGAGGGGCGCGCGCGCGGGCTCCGGATGCGGGTTCGCTGGGCGCCCTTCGCCCGCCTCGTGGTCGGCGCGGTCCTCACGCGCCTGCGCGCGCGGAGGTTCCGCGCGTGACCACCCCACCTGCCAGGACGGAAGTGGGATTCGACGCGCCCCGGCCGCTCCTCTCCGTCTGCGTGAGCACCTACAACCGGGCGGCGTGGCTCGCGCGGAGCCTGCCCGTCCTCCTCGAGCAGACCCGGCCGTATCCCGACCTCGTCGAGGTGCTCGTCGTCGACAACACCTCGCCGGACGAGACGCCCGCGGTGACGTCGCGGTTCACCGGCTGGCCGAACTTGCGCGTCCACCGGAACGCGCGGAACGTGGGATGCTCGGGAACCTCGGGGTGTGCGCGGCACAAGCGCGCGGCCGGTACGTGTGGGTCGTCGGGGACGACAATCTCGTGCTCGCGGGCGCGCTCGAGCGGGTGCTCGCGGCGCTCGCCCTTCACCCCGAGCTGGAAGCTCGGTACCTCAACTACGCGTTCACGCGGTTCGACCGGCCCCAGGACCTGGCGCGCGTCGACGAGATCGTCCACGGCGCCGTCCCGTTCTCCACCGCGCGCCGCGATGAGCGAGCCGACCGGCTCGCCACGATCAGCACGCGATCGCCGAACTGCTTCACGGCAATCTACTGCCTCGTCTTCCGGGAGGACCACGCGCGCGGCGCCTACGGCCAGGACAGCAGCGGGCCGCCGTTCTCTTCCCTCGCGACCTGCGTACCCACCACCCGGTACGTGCTCGACCACCTGTTCGATCGCCCGGCCTGCTGGGTCGGCAATCCATGCCTCGTCGTGAACATGAACG
Organism: uncultured delta proteobacterium; assembly: GCA_963739565.1. Classification (GTDB taxonomy): domain Bacteria; phylum Myxococcota; class Myxococcia; order Myxococcales; family Anaeromyxobacteraceae; genus Anaeromyxobacter. The sequence goes on from CAVUBF010000009.1 coordinate 168,287, forward strand.
TCTCGTGGATGCGCTACGCCGCCCTGTTCATCCTCGAGCGCTTCCCCGAGATCTTCGACGAGATGGAGGCGCGGGGCGCGAGCCGCCGCGAGGTGGATGCGCTCCGGGCGAACCACGTCCCGGACCTCCTCACCTGGCTCCCTCAGGTCTACTTCGGCGCGCAGCGCGAGCACCTCGCGGCGTTCTCGATCGAACGACTCGTCCGGCGGTTTGCCTCCGTCGACGCCTTCTCGGCCAGGTGGCCGGAGGTCAGGGCGGTCTACGAGCGGGCGTTCGGCGAGGGCATGGTGGAGGACGTCTCCCTCACGCCCGAGCGCCTCGTCGCCGCATTCGAAGCCTCGCGCGTTCGATGGTAGGTTACGGTCGCGCAGGCCTGCGAGGGGCCCTTCACCCGTCCGTCGTCGACCCCACTGCTCCCGAGGAACCATGCACCTCATCCATCGAACGTCCTGCCGGGTCTGCGGCTCCTCCGCCCTCACGAAGGTCATCGACCTCGGCGAGCAGTACCTCCAGGGCTCGTTCGTGAAGCCGGGCAAGGAGCTGCCGCCGATGCGGCGGATCCCGACCATCCTCGTCCGCTGCGATCCGACCCGCGACGAGAAGGCGTGCGGCCTCCTGCAGATGGCGCACACGGTGCCGCCCGACGATCCTCTACTCGGCCTACTGGTATCGCTCCGGCACGAACCGCACGATGCGCGACCACCTGAAGGGGATCGCCGACGAGGCGGCCGCGATGGTCGGCCAAGCGCGACGCGCGCGTGCTCGACATCGGCTGCAACGACGGCACGCTGCTCCAGGCGTACCCGAACGGCGTTCACGAAGTTCGGCGTCGATCCCTCCGACGTCGCCCAGGAGGTCAAGGGCGGACATCACGGTCGTCCAGGACACCTTCCCGTCCGAGCGAGCTCGATCAGCTGGCCTCGGCGGGCAAGCCGTTCGACATCGTCACGTCGATCGCGATGTTCTACGACCTCGAGGATCCGGTCGCGTTCGTCCGGAGCATCAAGCGGTCCTCGTCGCCGGACGGCATCTGGATCTTCGAGATGTCGTACATGCCGACGATGCTGAAGATGAACTCCTACGACACGATCTGCCACGAGCACCTCGAGTACTACAGCCTCGCCGTGCTCGAGAACATCCTGCGAGCGCGCGGGGATGAAGGTCGTGCGGGTCGGGATGAACGACATCAACGGCGGCAGCATCCGCTGCTACGCCACGCACGCGGACAACTTCCGGTACACGACGCGACGGAGTTCGCGGCGCAACCTCAGGCGCCTGCGGCAGGAAGAGTTCGACCTCGAGCTCGACACCGACAAGCCCTACCGGAACTTCCAGGAGCGCGATCAACGTCCACCGGGAGGAGCTGCATCGCGCTGCTCAAGAAGCTCAAGCGCCGAGGGGAAGCGCATCCACATCTACGGCGCCTCGACCAAGGGCAACACGATCCTGCAGTGGTGCGGGATCGACCGGCTCGATCATCGACTTCGCCGCCGAGCGCAACCCGGACAAGTACGGCGCGCGCACCCTCGGGACCGACATCCCGATCGTCAGCGAGGAGGAGTCGCGAGAGATGAAGCCGGACTACTACCTGGTGCTGCCGTGGCACTTCAAGGCGGAGTTCCTCGAGCGCGAGAAGGAGATGCTCGCCCGCGGGACGGCATGATCTTCCCGCTGCCGACCATCGAGGTCGTGCAAGGCGCCGCCAGGCGCGCATGAAGGCGCTCATCTTCGGCGCGAGCGGGCAGGACGGTCACTACCTCAGCGAGAGCACTGCAGGCCGAGGCGGGATCGAGCCGGTCGGCGTTTCGCGCTCGGGCGCGCCCGTCCGCGGCGACGTGGCCCGCCGGGAAGACGTCGAGGCGCTCGTTCGCGAGCACGCGGCCGGCGTACGTGTTCCAGCTCGCGGCGCGCTCGACGACCCGCCACGACGCGCTGTTCGAGAATCACGAGACCATCTCGACCGGCGCGCTGAACGTGCTGGAGGCGGTCCGCCTCCACGCGCCCGACGGCGCGGGTGTTCATCGCCGGGAGCGGCGTCCAGTTCGGGAACACGGGCGCGCCAATCTCCGAGCGACGCCGTTCGACGCGAGGAGCCCGTACGCGGTGGCCCGCATCCAGTCCGCCTACGCCGCGCGCTACTTCCGCACGCTCGGCGTCCGCGCCTACGTCGGGTACCTCTTCCATCACGAGAGCCCGCTCCGGAAGCCCGAGCACGTCGCGATGAGATCGCCCTCGCCGCCCGCCGGATCGCCGCCGGGAGCCGCGAGCAGCTCGAGATCGGCGACCCGTCCGTGGAGAAGGAGTGGACGTTCGCGGGGGACGTGGCGCGGGCGATGCTCCTGCTCGTGCGCCAGGACGAGGTCTTCGAGGCGGCCATCGGTTCGGGCGAGGCGCACACGAATCGGAGAATGGGTCGAGCGGTGCTTCTCCGAGCTGGGCATGGGTTGGCGCGACCACGTCGACGTCCGGCGCGGTTTCGTTCCCGAGTACCCCAGGCTCGTCTCCAATCCGACGACGATCCGGTCGCTCGGGTGGGAGCCGAGGGTCGGCTTCGAGGCGCTCTCCCGGATGATGGTCGGCTCACGGCACTGACGCCGCGGGCCGTCGGCCGCGCTTCTCGTACACCTCGAGGTGGCGCTCGGCAATCTCGCCTCCGCTCGGGCCGGCGAGCTAGATGGAAGGCGCCTGGTTCCTGAGCCCGCTGTGCTCGTCCAGCGCCTGGCGCAGGTCCGCCAAATCTCCTGGCCTTGCGTAGTAGACGTTCTGTGCAGCGTGGAATCCGTGGCCTCCACGCTCGTCGTCAAGACGAACGTCCCCTGCAGCGCCGCCGCCTTGAGCGTCGTGTTCCACGTGCCTGCGCCCTCGCGATACGGGAGGACGACCGCGTCGGCGGCCGCGAGGACCTCCGCCGCCTGCATCGCCGGGAGGAAGCCCGAGAGCGTCACGTGACCTTCCAGTGGAGGTTCGTGAATCCGCCGGAGGACGGTGCGCTGGAACGGATCGGACTCCTTCACCTCGCCGACGATGACGAGGTGGTGACGTTCGGAATCGAGCATGGCGAAGAGGTCGTCAATCCCCTTGTGCTCGTAGACGAACCCGAAGAATGCGAGGAGTGCCTTCCCGGGCGCGCCGTAGCGCTCGCGGAGCGCCGCGCGCTTGGCATCGTCGACCTCCGCGCGCGGGATCATCGGACCGTTTGGGATGAGACGTAGGCGGTCGCGCACGCGGAGCACCCGTACCACCTCGGCATCCGGGCGGCGAACTCAGGCGCACGACAATCACGTCGCCGGGGACGACCCCGAGGGTGCCTGCGGGAGTGCCAACCGCAGCTTCTCGACGAACGTGAGCTGGGTGCCGAGGGCCACCCCCACCCTTGCCGCGACATATTCGTGCCAGGTCTGCACAACGGTGAAGCCAGAGGCGTGCAGCAAGACTGGCAGCTGCCAGGGGAGATTCCCGCGGTACCCCTGTGACGGGAACTGAACATGAACCACGTCCGGCCGCCACCGCCGCACCTGAGATTCGACGCGACGGAACTCGCGGTGCCCCACCCGCGGACGACGGGAAAGACCTCGTAGCGACCGCCACCGCGTCCGGGATCGGCCCCCTCACTCGTGAGGACCGCGACCTGGACTCCGGGAACCTCCGAAAGACTCGAGCGAGGGCCTCCGTGTAGTCACCCACTCCGCAAGCCATCGGCGGGAACGCGCCCGTGATGAGGAGCACTCTCACGCGGATCCCGCCTTGCCTGGCGCGGGCGACTCCCCTGCGCGGCGCTCACGGGGCCTCCGTCGCACGCGCTCGCGAGATCAGATCGAGGACGCCCCGCCGGACGAGCGGCGCGGCCAGAACCGCCGCGACGAGTGCTGCGACAAGCACGACCCCGAGCACGAGCACCGTCAAGAACCCCGAGCCACGAGGGGCCAGCACCCGGCCCGCCCAGACGATCGCCAGCGCCGCGGCGACCGGCGGGAAGATGTCCACCGTGAACCAGGTCCTCATCTCGCCCTTGAGAAGCTTCCGGTGCGTGAGAGGGACGCCCACGAGCATGTAGAGCGCGTTCAGGAGGACCCACGCTGCCGCCCCGCCAATCGGCCCGTACCGGGGCGTCAGGAGGGCGATCGTGGGGACGAGGAGGACCATGAGCCCTGCGTTGATGCGTAGCCCGAGGCTGGTCCACCCGTGCGCAAGCTGCAGCGCATACGGCAGGGTCATGAGCGCGTTCAGTCGCCATTCCGAGCACCAGCACGGACGCGATCGGAGCGACCGTGGAGGCGGTCACGGCGCTCGTGTCCAGACGAGGACAATCTCGAAGGAGAAGACGGCGAGCACGCCGCCGACCGACGCGACGAGGACGGCCATCAGCTGGGTCCCGCGGTGGTACAGCTGCGCGACCTCCTGCTCGGAACCCGCGGCGACGAACGTCGTGAGCTGCGGAAGAATGCCGTTGAACACGGGCGCGGCGAGCGAGCACCGGGATGACGTTGCTGATCACCCCCGCGAGCGTGTAGTACCCGAACGCCTCGAGGCTAAGAAGCTTGCTCAGCAGCACCTTGTCGAGCTGGGACAGCAGGATCCCGGAAACGGAGATGCCGGCCATCCCGGCGGCGAGGCGCCAATGAGCGGCGAGCAGACCGGGCCTGAACGTGGCGTCTCCGGGACCGCGCGGCAAGCACCGCCACAGGGAGAGCGCGAGGAGTCCGACGCTCGATCGCCGCCACCACGACCTGCCAGGTGAAGTACGCCGTGATCGTCGGCGACCACAGCCACAGGACGAGGGCGGTCCCACGCCGCCGACGGTCGCAATCGCAATCTTCAGCGCGTTCAGGAGGACTTGGCGCTGAAGGCCCATGCAGGCCGCCTTCGTAGAAGCTCAGGGGCCACTGGAACGCGACCACGACCCCATCACCGCGATCGCCCTCTCGACCGTCTCAATCGGCACGGCGCCCGCTTCGAGCCAGTGCCGCGCGACGAACGGGCGCGGCGCCGACGAGCGCCGCGCCATCGCGATGCCCGACGGCCCAGTACCCGAGCTCTATCGTCCGAACGAAGTCTCGCGCCTCGCCTGCCTTGTCGGGGAAGGCCTGGTAGTGAGCCATCTGTCGGTTCATCGTCTGGCTCAGGCCCAAATCGAGGATCCGGAGCGACCCCTGCAGCGTCGCGTAGAAGCCGATGAGACCGTAGGCCTCCACGCCGAGGAGCCGGACGTAGAACGGGACCAGCAGCAGGCTCATCGCCGCGGCCCATCCCTGCCCCGCGAGGTTCGCGGCGATGTTCCGAGGATGGGGGCCATGACGGACGGGGTCCTAGCTCCCTCAGCGCCATCCACCCGAAGGTGTAGTCGCGGCCAGCACAGCGCACCGGTGCGCTCGGATGCGTCCAGGGCCAGCGCTCCAGCGGGAGCGAAACCGAAACCGCGGGCCTGCTGGATGAACGCCTCGAGCTCCTGCCGCGAGAAATCCGCCAGTCGAGGCCGAAGAACCTCGTGTCGCTCGTGTCAATCTTCTCGGGCCAGTAGTCGAACGAGGCGACGAAGCTCCCGCCGTTCACGAGGAGCCGGGCGGCCTCGCGGAGGAGGGCCGGCGCATCGAAGCCGTGCTCGATGACCGAGATCGAGGTAATCACGTCGAACAAGCCATCGGCGAAGGGCGTGTGCAGGAAGTTCCCGACCGCCCACCGGATCCGGTCCGGGAACGGCATGCGCCGGACGCGCGGGTTGAGGTCGACGCCGGTCAGGGAGTCGAAGCCCGCCTGGTTCAGCGTGCACAGGATCTCGGAGCTGTACGCGCCGAGGTCGAGGACGCGCGCCGTCTTCGGATGGGTCGGCTCGACGAACTCGAGCGTCCGGAGGACATCCCAGCTCTTCACCTCGTCGCCCACGCGCGCGCGAGGCGCGCGCCGCACCCGATCCCACAGGGTTCGCCCTCCGAACTCGAGTCCCGAGACAAGAGACGCCGCGCTCGACGAGTCGCGCGCGGGCGCGCTCGACCTCCGCCTTGCTCTGCAGCACCTGCTACCGCACGCTGACCTCCGGGCCGCGGGGCGCAGACCGCGCCGCGAATGTCACCGCGCCTCACCCTCCGTGGACGCCTGCTCCGCGGCGACCATCCTGCCGGACCGCCTCCTCCATCCGTACGGTCGGGCCTCCACCCGAGCACGCGCGCCGCCTTCCCAGGATCGGCGTAGTTCCCTTCGATGTCGGCGGGACGAAGGAGCGCGCGGATCGACGTCCACATGGGCGCGCCAGTCGAGCCCGACCGCCGAGAACGCCGCAGGCGACGAACTCCTCGAGCGAGCGGGTCTCGCCCGGTGGCGACCACGTAGTCGTCGGGACGCTCCTGCTGCAGCATCCGCCACATCGCGTCGACATACTCCGGCGCCCAGCCCCAGTCCCGCTTCACGGCGTGTTGCCGAGCCGCAGCCGCTCGCCGCTGCCCGCGCGCGATGCGGCACGCGGCCGCGACAATCTTGCGCGTCACGAACCGCTCCGGCCGCAGCGGCGACTCGTGGTTGAAGAGGATGCCGTTGCACGCGAAGCAGGCCGTAGGCCTCGCGGTAGTTCGCGACCTCGAAGTGCGCGGCCGCCTTCGCGACCGCGTACGGGCTGCGCGGCCGGAACGGCGTGTCCTCGTCCGCGGGCGCGCCGCGCGTGTCGCCGAAGCACTCGCCCGAGCCCGCGTTGTAGAAGCGGATCGTCCGCTTCGTGAAGCGGATCGCCTCGAGCAGGTTCAGCGTCGCGATGCAGATGCTCTCCATCGTCTCGACCGGCTGCTCGAAGGAGAGGCCGACCGAGCTCTGGCCGGAGAGGTTGTAGACCTCGTCCGGCTCGACCTGGACGAGCGCCGTGAGCGATGCTCCGGAAGTCGTTCGGGGCGACGGAAAGCAGCCGAACCCGATCGCGGATCCCGAGCCGCGCCAGGTTGCCGAACGAACGACAGGTTCGCGTCCCGGGAGGTCCCGGAGACCTCGTAGCCCTTCCCGAGGAGCAGCTCCGCCAGGTAGGCGCCGTCCTGCCCGGAGACGCCGATGATGAGCGCGCGCATCTCCCGCGCATGCTACCACCGGGTCTGCGGCGCCGCCCTCGCATCGACGAGCCTGGATCGCCGAAAAGCGAGAACGCCGCCCCGGTTTCCCGGAGCGGCGTTCGTGTCGAATGCCGAGTCGGCGCGCGGGGCACGCGCCACCGAGACCTCGGACGTCACCCCGCGGGAGAAGGTCTCCCGCTCCGTCTCGCGCCCGAAGGCGCGAGACGTCGGCGTTAGACCTTCGGCTTGGCGCGCTCGCGGACTTCCTGCTTCTGCTTCGCGCGCGGCTGGCCCTTGACCGCGGTGTTCACGAACAGGAGCCCGTCCGCGTGGCCGGGCACGGCGCCCGACACGAGGATGACGTTCTGCTCCGGCTCGATGCCGACGATCGTGAGGTTCTGGACCGTCACCTTGTCGGTGCCGTAGTGGCCGGGGAGGTGCTTGCCCTTCCACACCTTGCCCGGCGTCTTGCGCTGTCCGATGGCGCCGATGTGCCGGTGGTGCTCGTGCGCGGTGGAGGAGTCGCGGGCGGCGCCCTTCATCCCCCACTTCTTGAAGACGCCGGCGAAGCCGCGGCCCTTGGTGATGCCGGTCACGTCGACGCGCTGGTTCGCCTTGAAGACCTTGTCGACGGAGAGGACGTCGCCCGGCCTTGAGGTCGCCGAGCGCCTTCGCGTCCTTGACCCGCACCTCCTTGAGGTGCCGGAAGGTCGGCGTGCCCGCCTTCTTGAAGACCCCGAGCTCGGGCTTCGTGAGCCGGTAGGCGTGCTTCTCGTCGACGACGCCCCAGCCGAGCACGACGGCGTCGTAGCCGTCCTTCTCGGCGGTCTTGCGCCGCACGACCGTGCACGGGCCCGCCTCGAGCACCGTCACCGGGACGCAGTCACCCTCGGGGGTGAAGATCTGCGTCATCCCGACCTTCTTCGCCAACAGACCCGTAGCCATCGAACACCTCGCATTGGTCCGCCGCGCGACGCGACTGGCCGCGGAGGACGTGCACGTGAAAGGGTGGGCTTTCTACCCGCCGCGGCGGGACCTGTCAAGCGAAGTCCGCGTCCTGCCTGCGGCTTTTCTCACGGCGAGGCGGGGGGCGCCGCCGGACCGGCCCGCGTGATCCCGGCGACCTGCGTCAGGAGCGCCTCGATGTCGAAGGGCTTCGCGAGGTACCCGGTCGCGTGGACGGCGGCCGCCCGCTGCGGGTTCCCGTCCGCGGAGATGACGACGATGGGCACGTCGCTCACCGCCGGTCGCAGCCGCAGGGCCTGGGCGAAGGCGACCCCGTCCATCACCGGCATCATGAGGTCGAGGAGGATCACGTCCGGCCGCTGCGCCTCGACGCGCGTCAGGGCCTCCTCGCCGTGGCGCGCGCGCGCCACGCGGTAGCCTTCGGCCTCGAGGATGTCGCAGATCGCCTCGAGGATGTCGGGATCGTCGTCGACGACGAGAACCAGCGGTCGGATCATGGACGTGCGGCCGGAGAGGGCCGCGGAGTATAAGCCGCGGCCCGGGGGAGCGTGAGCCGCCAGCCGCCCTCCCCGGCGGCCAGCGCCCCCCCGAGCGCGGTGGCGATGCGACGAGCGAGCGGCAGGGCGAGCGCCCTGCCGGTGGGATCGCTGGGCGATCCCTTGACCGGGTCGGCGAGCGCCGAGGCGTCGGCCGCCCGCCCGGTGACGACCACGGAGACCTCGCCCTCGGTGTCCCGGGCTCGGATCGTGACCGGCGTCGACTCCGCTCCGGCGGCTGCGACGAGCACCTCGAGCGCGCGCTCGAGGAGCCCGCGGTCGGCGCCCACTGCCACGGCGGCGTCGATGTCCAGGGTGGCGGGCGCGGCGTCCGGAGGGCGGCGGCCGAGGACGGCACCCACGACGTCCGCGACGCCGACCGGCTCGACGCGCGTCGGGAGGCCGCCGGCATCGAGCCGCTCGGAGAGCAGGTGGTCCTCGACGAGCTGCCGGACCCGCGCCACGGAGCGCAGGCACATGGCGGAGAGCTTCTCGCCCCGGGCCCCGCCGCGGTCCTCCGCAGGCAGGCGGGCGAGGAGCTCCGCGGTCCAGAGAGCGGTCGAGAGCGGGTTCCGGATCTCGTGCGCCACGAAGCCGAGGTGACCACCCCTCGCCTCGTCCGCCGCCGATCTCGAGGTGTCGGGCGCCCCGTCCACCACTCCAACCTCGATCCGCTCCATCGGGTGTGCCCGCTCGTCCATCGGGTGTGCCCGCTCGTCTCGCGCTCCGGACCGTCCCAATACGGTGATCAGCCGAGCGGGCTTCCGCAAGGGGCTTCTCCCCTATTTCCAGCGTCCGCTGGAAGGAATTACAGCCAAAAAACCCAATAGGGACGCGGGTTGGACCCTGACCAGTCATTCTTACAGGCCCCAGCCAGGTTGAAGGCCTCCCACCCTTGCAGACAACCGCTTGTATTAACGCATGTATCCCGTACGGGCCAGTGAGGCACAGGGGTTGCTTAGGTGGGGATGTAGGCGGTACACGGAAAAGCGGAGGCGGAATGGCGCGCGCGGCGAACCGGATGATGACGGGCTCCCTCGAGCTCTATCTCTCTGAGATCAACAAGTTCCCTCTCCTCTCGGTCGAGGAGGAGCAGCGGCTCGCGCGCGAGTTCGCCGCACACCGCGACACGCGCGCCGCACACCGCCTCGTCACCGCGAACCTCCGGTTCGTCGTGAAGGTCGCCTACGAGTACCGCTCCTACGGGTTCCGGATGGCCGACCTCGTCCAGGAGGGGAACATCGGCCTGATGAAGGCGGTCCAGAAGTTCGACGCCGACAAGGGGATCCGGCTCATCTCGTACGCGGTGTGGTGGATCCGCGCGTACATCCAGAACTTCATCCTCAAGTCCTGGTCGCTCGTGAAGCTCGGGACCACCCAGGCTCAGCGGAAGCTGTTCTTCTCCCTCGCCCGGACCCGCCGCGAGCTCGACAAGACCTCCCTCGAGCACGGCGCCGACTCCGACGGCCGCGACTCCGCGAAGGTCGCCTCGAAGCTCCGCGTGAAGGCCTCCGAGGTCGACGAGATGGCGCAGCGGATGGAGGGGCGCGACTTCTCCCTCGACGCGCCGATGGGCGAGGAGGGCGGCGCCACGCACGTGGAGTTCGTGGAGACGCCGGCGCAGGGCCCCGACGCCGAGCTGTCCGGCGCGCAGGAGCAGACGATGGTCTCCGGCCGCGTCGGCGCGGCGCTCGGCCACCTCGACCCGCGCGAGCGCTTCATCATCGAGCGGCGCGTGATGAGCGAGAGCCCGATGACGCTCAAGGAGCTGGGCGAGCACTTCGGCTTCTCCCGCGAGCGGGCGCGCCAGCTCGAGATCCGCGCGAAGGAGAAGCTCCGCACGGAGCTCCACGCGCTCGCCGTCGAGATCGACTGGCCTACCGACGGGTCGCCCGTCGAGCTCGACGACGCCGCGGCGGCGTAGTCGCGTCGTCGCGATCCCCGTTCCCGCCCCGCGCCCGCGGCCCGTCCGCGGGCGCGGCCGTCTCGCCGAGCGCCTCGGCGCGGACCGCGTCCACCACCGCCGCGGCGATCCAGAGCGCCGCCGGGACCGTCGCGACGAGCAGCGCGCGGTTCACCGTGCCCTGATCGAGGGTGAACTGCGGCACGAGCACGATCGAGTTCACCGCCACCTCGGCGAGGAGGGCTCCGACGGCGAGCAGCGGCCAGGCGAGCTCGCCCCGGAGGATCTCGCGGGCACGCACCACCACGACCGCGAGCAGGACCCAGTACAGCATCCCCTGGTTGCCCGACCGGAACAGCGCGCCGTCGAAGAAGCGCGCCGCGGCCTCGGCGCCCAGGCCCGGTGCGCGGGGTCCGCCCGCGCCGGCCGCCTCCGCCGCCTGCTGGAAGACGAAGCCGAGCATCGGGAACGCGCCCGCGAGCCCCACCGCGGCGACCTTCCCGACCGCGGCGAGGAGCCCCGGCGCGACGAGGAGGCCGGCGGCGCGCCACGGGAGCGGACGCCCCTCCCGCCAGCGCTCCCAGCCGGCCTGCGCGAGCAGCACCACGGCGGGCGCGGCGGCGACGAGCTCGCCCTCGCGCTTCACGAGGGCCGCGATCCCGAGGAGGAGCAGGGCGCGCGAGAGGTCGGCCCGGTCGCGGCCGCGCGCGTACTCGACCGCGAGGAGCACTCCGGCGGCGACGCGCATGGCGAGCACCGCGTCGGAGTAGGTCGAGGTGCAGTGGTAGACGAAGAGCGGGATCGAGAGGAGCGCGAACGCCCCTGCCCAGCCGCGCTCCGGGCTCCCGCGCGCCGATCCCAGGCCGATGACGAGGGCGAGGAGGGCCACGAGCTCGGTGAGGACCACGTAGTTCACGTGGAAGTGGTCCACGACCCCGGTGGCGATCCAGGCCACCGCCGGCACGAAGGTCGCGAGCGGCGCCGCCTGGGCGAAGATCGCGCGCGCCGCGGGCTCCCAGCGATCGTCGAACGCCAGCATCGGCGCGAAGGCGCGGACCCGCACGCCGTCGTCCGTGTGCGTCGGCATGTTGGTGCCCTGGAGGAGCACCATGGCGAGGACCACGCCGACGTACAGCGCCATCGGCGCGAAGAGCCAGAGCGGGCGCGGCAGCCAGCGGGTCGCCGCCCCGCTCCCGCCGGCAGGACCGGCGGGATTTGCGGGACCGACGGGCGCGGCGGGCGCGGCGGCGGCCGTCCCGTCCTCCGGCTGCGCGGGGCCGGCGGCGCCGCGCGCGGTGCGGAACCTGAGCCGCAGCGCGCCCCAGGCCGCGACGGGCGCGAGGAACACCGCGGCGAGCGCGGCGCGCCCGAGCGGGACGCCGAGGGCGAACCGGAGCGCGGGCGCGACCGCGGCGAGCCAGCCGGTCCCCACGAGCCACCCGAGGGCGAGGTCCGGGAGGACGGACCCGGTGCGCAGGCGCAGGAGCTCCAGGAGGGCGAGCCCGGCGGCGACGGCGAGGACGAGGGTGATGACGAAGGTCATGGGCGGCGGCGGGCGACCACGGCGCTCGGGCCGAGGGAGGCGACGGGGATGAAGCCGGGCGGGAGCGCGGAGCGGTAGGCGACCACCGCGTCGAGCTCGTCCTCGCGCAGCCGCCCCACGCCGGAGATCCCGGCGTGCTCCGGGCCCGGCGCCCCGTCGGAGAGGATGACGCACGGGCGCGGGAAGAGGTTGAAGCAGAGGGTCTGCGGCGCGAACCAGCCCTTCGGGACCCCCATCGCCCCGACGCGCTCGTCGGGGCGGAGCGTCGCGCGGGCGAGGGCCGCCAGCGCGCCGACGTCGGGCGCGACGTCGTAGTGATCGCGGATCCGCACCTCCACGTCGGGGGTGGGCCGCAGGTGGAACGCGGGCAGGAACCGGACGAGGAGGTGGACGTTCCAGAGCCCCGCGGCGGCGAGGGCGGCGGCGGCGAGCGCGCGGGCGAGCCCCGGGCGGCGGCGGCGCGACCAGGAGATCGCGACGGCGATGGCGAAGGCGGCGGCCGCGACCGCTGCGACCACATCCGAGAGCCACGTCCCGCGGCTCGCGCTCCAGTACGACGGCGTCAGGAGGTTGATGGTGGTGTGACCGATGCTCTCCGGCGCCCAGAGGAGCGCGCGGTCGTACGCGGCGGCGGCCTCGGCGGGATCCCGCTCCAAGGGCAGGAGGCGCATCCCGTGGATCACCACGACGCCGGCGCCGGTGAGGCCGAAGGCGACCTGCGCCGAGGGGGACCATCCGTCCGTGATGCGCAGGTCGAGGAGGAGCGACGTCCGGGTCCGTGGGAGCGTCACGTGGCGCCAGGGCGGGCCGAAGGGATGGAAGGGCCTCCCTGCCGACCGCGACGCCCAGGTGAGCATCACCGGCCCGCTCGCCTCGACGTCCAGCTCGAGCGCCTGCCCCCCGAAGGGCAGCGCGACGCTGGTGTTCCCCTCGACGACGATCTCGAGGCCGCGGCCCGTGAAGGCGTGCTGCGCCGGGGTCTCGATCCGGCCGCGGAGCGCCTCGAGCGCGACGGGGGCGAGGTCGGCGGCGCCGGCGGGCGCCGCGACGGCGAGCGCGAGCGCGAGCAGGGCGCGCCGGCGGCACGGGGAGGCCCGGGACATGGCGCGGGAGCTTACGCGAGGGCGGGGCGGCGCGCACGGGCCGTGCGCGCGCCCGTCAGGCCATCCCGTGCTTCTTCAGCCGGTACCGGAGCGTGTCGCGGGAGACGCCGAGGAGGCGGGCGGCCTTCGACTGGTTCCCGCTCGCCCGCTCCATCGCCTCGGCGATGAGCTTCTTCTCGACGTCGTCGAGGACGAGCCCCTCCTCGGTGATGTTCGGGACGACCTTGTCGGGCCGCTTCGGCGGCGCCGACTTGCGGAGCTCCGGGGTGAGGTGCTCGGGCCGGATCTCGTCGGCGCCGGCGTGGAGGATGAACGCGCGCTCGATGACGTTCCGCAGCTCGCGCGACGTTCCCGGGCCAGTGGTAGCCGCGGAGCATCTCCATGGCGCGGCCGGCGCGACGCCGTGGACGGTCCGCTTCATCTCCTGGTTGAACCGGGCGATGAAGTGCGCCGCCAGGGTCGGGACGTCCTCGAGGTGATCGCGGAGCGCCGGCACGGCGATCCGGACGACGTTGAGCCGGAAGAAGAGGTCGGCGCGGAACCGCCCCTCGGCCACCCGCTCCTCCAGGTTCACGTTGGTCGCGGCGATCACGCGGACGTCGGTCGCGGAGCTCCTGCACGCCGCCCACCCGGCGGAAGGTCTTGTTCTCGAGGAGGCGGAGGAGCTTGGCCTGGCCGCCCGGCGGCAGGTCGCCGATCTCGTCGAGCATCACCGAGCCGCCCTCGGCGCTCTCGAACAGGCCGCGCTTCTGGGTGTGGGCGTCGGTGAAGGCGCCGCGCTCGTGGCCGAAGAGCTCGGACTCGAGGAGGTGCTCGGGGAGCGCCGCGCAGTTCACCTGCAGGAACGGGCGCTCGGCCCGGGCGCTCCGGAAGTGGATGGCGCGGGCCACCACCTCCTTGCCCGAGCCGCTCTCGCCCTCGATGAGCACGGTGGTCGTGTCGCTCGCGGCGAGCCGCGCCGATCATCGTCCGGACCTGCTCCATCGATCGCGGAGCGCGCCCACGATCGCCTCGAGCGCGCGCGCCGTTGCGGCGCTCGCTCGTGAGCGTCGCGATCTGCCGCCGCGTGCGGGCGGTGGCGATGGCCCGCTCCACCGCGGCGTCGAGGGCCTGGAACGGGAAGGGCTTCACGAGGAAGTCCACCGCGCCGTGCTTCATCGCGTCCACCGCGATGTCCACGGTGGAGTGGGCCGACATCATGAGGACGGCGAGCTCGGGGTGGAGCGCCAGCGCCCGCTGCAGCGTCTGCACCCCGTCGATGCCCGGGGAGGCGCACGTCGAGCAGCATGAGGTCGGGCGGCGTCGCCGGCGAGCATCTCGAGCGCCTGCTCGCCCGACTCGGCGGACAGGACCTCGTAGCCGTCGCGCTGGAGCCGCTCGGCGACCGACCAGCGGATGAGCTTCTCGTCGTCCACGACGAGGACGCGGGCGGGGGTGCTGCTCGTCATGCGGCGTGCTCCGTGGCGCGCCCGGGGCGCGCCTGCTGCAACGTCACGGTGAAGATGGTTCCTCCGGCGGGCGGGCAACGATACCCGATGTGCCCGCCGTGCTCGGCCACGATTCGCGCGGAGATGGCGAGGCCGAGGCCGTTCCCCTCGCGCTTCGTCGTGAAGAACGGCTTGAAGACCTGGGCGCGCAGGTCGGAGGGGATGCCGGGGCCGGTGTCCTCGATCTCGACGACCACGTTGCCGTCGCCGCCGCGCGAGGCGGATCCGCGAGCGTGCCGCCGCCGGACATCGCCTGGCACGCGTTCAGGCAGATGTTGAGGAAGACCTGCTCGAGCTGGAACGGGTCGGCCAGCACCGGCGGCAGCCCCTCGCCGAGCTGCGGGTGGATCGTCGACGTTCCGGCCGCGGCACTGCTGGTTCACGAGGAACAGCACCTTCTCGAGCGAGCCGTTCACGTCGGTGGACCGCAGCTTGCGCGCGGGCGGGCCGGGCGAAGCTGAGGAGGCTCTCCATCGTGTGGGTGAGCCGCGCCACCTGGTGGCGCATCTCGCCGACGATCTCCGCCTGCCGCGGATCCTCGGCGAGGTCCTCGGCGAGCAGCTCGAGCGCCCCGGAGAGCCCGGCGAGCGGGTTCTTGATCTCGTGGGCGAGCCCGGTCGCGATCTCGCCCACCGCCGCGAACCGGTCCGCCCGGACCATGCGCTCGCGGTAGAACGCCTCGAGCTCGGCCTGGCTCCGGCGCAGCGCCGCGAGCGTGGCGTCGAAGCCGCGCGCCGCGATGCCGAGCTCGTCGGGGCGGCCCTCGTCGGCGCGCACCGTGAGGTCGCCCGACTCCGCGCGCCGCATCGACGTCGACGAGCCGCTGGAGCGGGGTGACCGCCTCGCGCCCGAGGAGCCACAGGATGATGGTCATCAGGACGAAGAAGGCCGCCGCCGCGGCGAGGGAGAGCGTCTTCGCGAGCTGGGCCTGCGCCTGGAGCACCGGCGCGCGCGTGAACCGGAGGTCGAGCCAGCCGTTCACCCGCGACTGCGTCCCGTGACACCGGGCGCAGGACTCCGAGTTCATGATCGGCTGGATCACGGCGTACTCGGTCTCGTTCCCGCCCGGCGACGCGACGACGGTGTTCTTGTCGAACCGCTGGAGATCGCGCCAGGGCACGGTGCCGAGGAGGCGCGGCGACGACGAGGCGGAGACGTTGCCGCTCGGGGAGACGAGGCTCGCGACCACGAGGTCGGTGCCGTGCCCGGGGAGGGTGTCGAGCAGCAGCGGCACCTCGTGAGGGCGCCCCGCGAGCATGATGTTCGAGACGCCGCCCGCGACCATGCCGGTGAAGACCTCGGCCCGCTCGCGGCGGCCGCGCTCGATGTCGGCGCCGTACATGTGGACGGCGCCGGCCGCCATCGCCGCGAGCGTCGCGGCGAAGAGGAGCGCGGTCGGGAGCAGGATGCGCGCCCGCATGCTGGAGTCCAGCCGTCTGAAGGCGCGCTCGATGAGGTTCATCCGGGGAAGTGACCTTGAGGGGAAGCCGTCATCATCGCAGGGACGGGGGCCGCGGGGAATACCCGCCGTCCGTGCGAATCCGCGGATGCGAGCGGGCCGTCCTCGGGGAAACAGCGGGCGAGGGCGAGTCCTTCGCGCCGCGGCGCGCCGCGCTGCGGCCCCACTTCCACCCACAGTGGATCGTGCTCGCGCGCCACGTCGCCTCCCGCTCCGCCTCCGACCGCGCCCGCGACGCGCGGATTTCGCCCGCCCGGGCACGCCAGCACGGCAAGCTGAGCAAGCGGCGTGCCCCTCGCCAGCAGCGCCAAAGTCGGTCGAACTGCCGGGTGAAATGCCGCATCCGATTGCGTGATTTGACCACATTGGGGCCATGCGGCGAAACGCCTGCATGTGTGCCCCTGCGCAGACCTGACTACCACGAAAGCGCGTAACCAAGCGGGACAGCGACCGCCTGAAATGAGCGGACACTCCAACGAAACCTGTCCCTCCCTCAAGGGACTTCGCGGCACCTCGCTTGCACACGAGCCCGCCGCTCCAGCCCACGCCTGCCGCGAACCGCGAGAGAAGCGACGAGCCCGTGAACCCGAGACCCGTCGGAACCCGACCCGCCCGCCGCCCCGTCGACGCGCCGCGCCGTCGTCCTTGCCGCGCTCGCGCTCGGGGCGGCAGCCCCCACGCTGGCCGCGGCCGCGGGCATCCCGCTCCCGCCGCCGCCCCCCGGGACGAAGCGGGTCCAGGTGCCGCTCCCGCCTCCTCCGCCCGGCACGGTGCAGAAGCCGCGGGCGCCCTCCCCCTCCGGCGCCGCGCCCGGCGCCGCCGCCCAGAACGGCGCGGAGCGCTGCACCGGCTGCCACTCCCCGCTCACGCAGGGCCGCGTCGTCCACGGCGCGCTCCAGAAGCACGACTGCAGCTCCTGCCACCGCGCGGTGACCTCCGAGGCGGGCCGCTGCCGGTCGCGCACCTCGTCGAAGTGGGCGCTCGTGAAGACCGAGCCCGAGCTCTGCTACGGCTGCCACGCGCGCAAGGACCAGTCGAAGTCGGTCCACACCGTGATCCGGCAGGGCAGCTGCCTCTCCTGCCACGCGGCGCACTCCGTCCCCGTACGCCGGGCTCATCATCCAGCCGCGCGAGAAGGTCTGCTTCGAGTGCCACGAGGCGGACAGCCTCTCGCTCAAGCCGGTGAAGCACGCGCCCGTCGCCGAGGGGCGCTGCCTCGACTGCCACGACGCCCACGGCGGGAACCTCCCGAGCAACGTGAAGGCGGAGAGCGGCACCGCGTTCTGCCTCAAGTGCCACGACGCGAAGGCGCCCCAGGGCAAGGGCACGCCCGGCCCGGGCTACCGGATCGACCTCGGCGAAGAAGGTCGTCCACGCGGCGTTCAAGCGGACCGACTGCCTCGGGTGCCACGACGGCGGCCACGGCTCCGACCACCTGAAGCTCCTCAAGAAGAACCCGGTCGACCTCTGCTACGGCTGCCACGAGCGGAAGGACAGGAACAAGTTCCCGCACAGCGCGGTGCTGGTCGGCGACTGCGCGGTCTGCCACGACCCGCACTCCTCCGACCAGCCGAAGCTCGTCGCGAAGCCGACGGTCCAGGAGACCTGCTTCCTCTGCCACCAGGACGACCTCACCGGGCGGAAGGTCGTCCACGCCCCGGTCGCGAAGGGCTGCGACCAGTGCCACGACCCGCACGGCGCGCAGCACCGGAACGCGCCTCAAGGGCGGGAGGCAAGGCGGGCTGCTACAAGTGCCACAAGCCCGTCGACGGCGGGAAGAACAAGCACGCGGCGCTCGAGCGGTACGGCTGCACCGGCTGCCACGATCCGCACGGCACCGCGAACCCGTCGATGCTCGCCGAAGAACGTGAACGCGCTCTGCGCCGCGTGCCACCCGGGCCAGAAGGACGGGCGACACGTCACGCCGATCTCCGCGAAGCGGCCACGTGGTCGGGGGCGGCGGGCTGAGCGACCCGCGCCGCCCGGGGCGCGACTTCTCGTGCGCGAGCTGTCACAACCCGCACGGCTCCGACAGCCCGAGGCTCCTCTACTTCGGCGACGACGCGATGCGAGTCGTGCGCCTGGTGCCACGGCGACAAGACCGGGACCGGCCCGACCTGAAGCCCGTGACGGAGCGCGCGCGGCCGAAGTCCGCCCGGTCAGCGGCATGGGCGGGTCGGGCGGCTCGGCCGCCGGCGGGCTCCCCGCCGCGCCTGCGCGCCCTGAGGTCCCGGACGAACGATGACCTGCGCTCTCCTCGTCCTCCTGGCCGCCGGAACGGCGGCCCCGCGCCCCGGACGTCTTCGCTCGCGTCGACGAGGTGGCGATCACCCGCGCCGACGTCGACGAGCGCCTCCGCGTCCTCGGGCGCCGGGCGTGTCGCCCGAGCAGGCCGTCGCGGACCTCGTCGACGAGGCGCTGCTCGCCGCCGAGGCGCGCCGCCTGGCCTCGACAAGGACCCGCGGTGACGAGCGAGCTCGACCACAGCGGCGCCGGCTCGCG
This sequence comes from uncultured delta proteobacterium, assembly GCA_963739565.1. Classification (GTDB taxonomy): domain Bacteria; phylum Myxococcota; class Myxococcia; order Myxococcales; family Anaeromyxobacteraceae; genus Anaeromyxobacter. Next base: position 186,811 of record CAVUBF010000009.1, read on the forward strand.
ACGGAGGCGTACGTCGAGAAGCTGGGCGGCCACCAGCCCACGGACGAGACGCTCCGCGAGCTGTACCACTCCACCGCCGACGCGCTGCGGCTCGTCCTCCTCAAGACCGAGTCGGAGGCGGACGCGCGGGCGG
>CAVUBF010000010.1:0-14294 GCA_963739565.1 uncultured delta proteobacterium
GCCCCCGCCAATCACCTCCGGCGCGGCGCCGCGGCAGCCGCAGGGGCGGGCGCCTCGATGGCGCCGCCGCGCCGGACTGTCGCCTCCGGGATGACGACCGGCACGCCGTCAACCGGACCGATCCGCAGGCGAGCCGCAGGGGCGGTCCGCACCATCAGCAGCGCGAGCCCGTAGGAGCGGCACGACCATCTCCCACCGCCCGTCAGGCCGCATGGTCCGGCGCGGTAGACGTGCCGCCCCTCCTGCGCTCGGTGAACGGGAGCTCGAGGGTCACCCGCCCACCGGGCGGTCCGCGGCCGGTGAGGCGCGCGCCCGGAACGCGCGCGTACGTCCAGAGCGCGGGCAGCGCGAACGCGAGCCCGGGGACCACCTGCTCGCTCGCGAAGACCGGCATGAGGTGCGCGAGGTGCCGGATCCCGCGGTCCGGGATCCCCGAGCCGGCGATCACAACCGGGGAGAGCGGCAGCGCGCCCATCGCGTCCGGAGCGAGGACATAGCCCCCCGGCGAAGGCGCGAACGCCTCGAGCCCGGCGTACGGGGCGCCGGTCACGAGGTACCCGACCCGGCGCTCCTCCATCCAGCAATCGAAGGCCTCCGGGTCGGTGGCGGTGAGGCGGTGCAGCGCCCAGAACGTCCGCTCGTCGAGGTAGGTGCCGAACCCGTTCACCACCACCGGTCTCCCCGAGAGGAGCGCGATGAGGTGGCCGGAGACCCACGGCGCGGCGACGCCCGGGGCGGCCTCGGCGGCCGCGCCCGGCGCGGGGCGCAGCGCGAGCGCCGCGACCGCGTCCGCCGGGGGCCCGCGCTTCCCGCTCGGCCGCAGCATCGCGCGCAGGCGCGGATCGGCCGCCGCGAGCAGCATAGCCCCCGCGGCGACGACCACGCCCGCCGCCGCGCTCGCCTCGTGGTCCGCAGCGCGCGCCAGGCGCCCGCCTCGAGCGTGAGCGCCACGTGGATCGCGAGGAACGGCGCGAAGACCCGCCCGAACCGGGACTGGAGCGCGGCCATCGCCGCGAGCACCGCCGAGAGGAGCGCGAACGAGAGCCCCCGCCCGTCGCTGCGGCGGATGGCCCAGGCGCCGCCGGCGACGACGAGGGCCGGCGCGACCACGCCGGGCGCCCCGAAGAACAGGTTGAGCCCGCCGACGACGCCGCGGCCGGCGGCCCAGACCGGCTGGAACTCGTCAACAACGCGAGCCACGGGTCCCGACGGAGGACCCACCCGTCCAGCCCCGAGAGGAGCTCGCGCGCGGCCCTGGGCCACGCCGCCGCGATGGCGAGGGAGAGCGCGGCGGTCCCCCCCGCCAGGATCGCGCCGCGCGCGGCGAGGCCCGCCCGCGGAGTACGCCGCGCGACAATCACCGCCATCCCCAGCGAGGCGCCGGCGAGGGCGAGGGCGAGCGGCTGCAGGAGCGAGGGGTGCTGGAAGGAGACGACGCGGCCGTGCTGGCGGAGCGCCGGCCACCCGAGGAGCGCCGCGGCGGCGCCGCCGGCGAGGAGGGCGAGGGCGCCGGAGCCGAGCCACCGGCGGGCGCCGCTCGCGCAGCGTCGCGAGCAGCACGACCGGCGCCGCGAGCGCGACGTAGAGCGGCCCGCCCGTGAAGGTCCAGCACGCGAACGCCGCCGCGGCGCCGCCGGCGCCCTCCCAGCGGACCCGCGCGCCGGCGCCCGCGCCTGGGCCCGGCCGAGCGAGGGCCCAGGACGCGAGGAGCACCATCGACAGCGCCTCCGCGACGTGGTGGCAGTTCCAGGCCGAAGCGGGAGGCGAACACCGCCTGCGGCAAAAGCGCGGCGGTCACCCCCGCCGCGAAGGCGACGCCGCTCGCCCCTGCGGCCGCGCCGGGCCCGCGGCGCGCGACGCGGCGCGCGGACATCCATCGTCGCCCACACCACGAGGAGCCCAGGAGCACCGGGAGCAGCGCGGCGGCGACGTCCGCGCGGTCGCGCGCGCCGAGCCCTCCGCGGCGCGGGCAAGGGCCGCGCCGAGCAGGTCGAAGCCGTCCGCCCAGGGGCAGGCGGCGCCGTACGGCCAGTTCATGCCCGGGTCGAAGGTCGGCAGGTCCGGAAAGCGCTCGACGGCGTACCGGATGCGGAGGAGGTGATAGGCGGAATCGCCGTCGAGGAGCGGGATCACCTCGCCGGTTCCCAGGATCCGCTCGAAGTCCACGACCCGCGCCCCAGGCGGCGGCCGCGAGCGCGAGGGCGAGCGCGGCCGCCGCGTGGAGGGCTCCGCGCCGCCTCAGGGCCGGCCTCGGGGGGCGCGTGCGAGCTCGAGCCGGAACGCCGCGCCGCCGCCCGGCAGGTTCTCCGCCGCGATGGCGCCGCCGAAGGAAGCCAGGATCCCGTGGCAGACCGCGAGACCGAGGCCGGTCCCCTGCCCCGGCTCCTTCGTCGTGAAGAACGGCTCGAAGAGCCGGCCGAGGTGCTCGGGCGCGATCCCGGGCCCCGTGTCGGCGAGCCGCACCTCGACCCCCGCGCCGGCCGCGGGGGCCGCCGTCACGGTCACCCGTCCGCGCCCGCGCATCGCGTCGCCGGCGTTGAGCAGCAGGTTCAGGAACACCTGAGAGAGCCGCCGCTCGTCGGCGAGACCGGCCCGAGCCCGGGGTCGAGGTCGACCTCGACCTCGACCTCGCGGAAGCGCGCCTGAACACGCGCGAGCCGGACGGCGGCGTCGACGGCGCGCGCCAGATCCACCGGCCCGAGGACGGGGGGCGCGGGGCGGGCGAAGTCGAGGAGGTCGCGGACGATGGCGTCGATCCGGCCCGCCTCCCCGCCGATGCGCGCGAGGAAGTCGTCGACCTCGGGGTGCGGCGCGGCCCGGAGCCGCGCGCGCGCGAGCTCGACGTACCCGGTGATTGCGCCGAGGGGGTTCCCGACCTCGTGGGCGATCCCGGACGCGAGCCGGCCGAGGGTCGCGAGCCGATCGGCACGCAGCAGCGACTCGCGGGCGCGGAGCAGCTCGTCGTTCGCCCGCTCCAGCTCTGCCACCTTGGAGGCGAGCCGCGCGCGCTCCGCGCCGAGCGCCGCGCCCGCGCGCTCGAACGCGACCGCGGCGCGGGACAGCCCGTGGCTTCTCCCCTCGTCGGGCGGCGCGAGCAGGGGCAGCTCGCCCGCGGCCGCGCCGCCGAGGATCTCCGCGGCGTCGAGGATCCGGCTCACCGGCCGCCCCACCCAGCGCCACAAGAGGACCCCGCCGAGGCCAATCCCCGCCGCCGCCACCGCGGCCGCGAGGAGCGCGACCTGCGGCGCGCGGAGACCGCCGCGCGCCGCGAGGGGCAGGCCGACGGCGAGGAGGAGCGCCGCGCCGGCCGCCGCCACCGCGGCGACGTCGAGCAGGAGCAGGAACCGGAGCCGGCGGGCGCGCACGGGCGATCCTAGCGGAACACGTCCAGCCCGGGGAGGAGCTCGGCGATCCAGCCGCCGAGGTAGAGCCACTCGAGGGCTCCGGCGACGAGGAACGGGCCGAACGGGACCGCATGGCGCGGGGGCACCCAGTCCTCCTCCTCGCGCGATCGCGCGACGCCCCGACCCCGCCGGTCCCTTCGCCGGTCCCCTCGGCGTCCTCGGCGGGCGGCGGATCGGCGTCGGCCGAGCCCTCCACCGGCGGGGCCGCCTCGGCGGGCCCGGGCTCGCTCCGCCCGAGCGCGACGAGGGCGAGGCCGTAGACGCTCCCCTGTACGGACGCGAGGAGCACCACGGGCAGGAGCGCCGGGGCGCCGAGCCACGCGCCGATCCCGGTGAGGAGCCAGACGTCGCCGAACCCGAGGGCCTCCTTCCTCGTGACGAGCTTGCCGGCGGCGGCGACGAGCGCGAACGCGGCGAAGCCCGCGCCCGCGCCGACGGCGGAGGCCCGCAGCGACGCCGCCGGCGCCGCCCCGAGCGCCGCCGCCCCGAGCCCCGCGGCGACGAGCGGCCACGTGAGCGCGTGGGGGAGGAGCCAGGTGGCGAGGTCGATGAGGGCGAGGGCGAGGAGCGCGTCGACGAGGGCGAGCTCCGCGAGCGCCGGGAGGGAGAAGCCGTGGCGCGTCCAGGCGAGCCACGCGGCGGCGGCGCCGGCCAGCTCCACCGCGACGTAGCGGAACGAGATGGCGACCCCGCAGCGCCGGCAGCGGCCCCGCAGCACGAGCCAGGAGACCACGGGGACGTTGTCGTACCAGGCGATGGGCGCCCGGCACGAGGGCAGCGGGAGCCCGGGGATACCACCGACTCGCCCGCGGGGAGCCGCGCGATGACGACGTTGAGGAAGCTGCCGACCGTGGCGCCGAACACCACGACCCACGCGCCCACCGCGAGCCGGAGCCCCCTCCCCGCCACGTCAGCCAGCGCGCCGGACCGCGGCGGCGCCCCCGGCCTCGGTCGTCGCCCTCGAGCCGGCGCAGGAAGAAGTCCTCGAGCGTCTCGCGGTGCGCGGTGAGCGCGCGACCCGCCCGCCCGCGCCGAGCACCGCCCGGACGGCGGCGTCGGCGCTGGCGCTCGTCCTCGAACGCGAACGTCGAGCGGCCCGCCTCGGCGGCGACGGGGGTCGCGCCCGCGAACGGCCCCTCGCCCCGGGGCCCGCGAAGGTCGCCTCGACGCTCTTCACGCCGGCCGAGAGGAGGTCCGCGAGCGTCCCCACGTCCCGGAGCCGGCCGCCGATGATCACCCCGACGCGGTCGCAGAGCGTCTCGACGTCCGGGAGGATGTGGGTCGAGAAGAACACCGTCTTCCCCCGGCGCTTCAGCTCGAGGATGAGATCGCGCACCTCCTTGCGGCCGACCGGGTCGAGGCCGCTCATCGGCTCGTCGAGCACGACGAACGCCGGGTCGGCGACCAGCGCCTGGGCGATCCCGAGCCGCTGCTGCATCCCCTTCGAGTACTTCCGGATCTGGCGGTCGCCCGCGCCGCGCAGCCCGACCAGCTCGAGGAGCTCCGCGCAGCGGTCCTCCCGTCCGCGCGCGGGACGCCGGCGAGCTCGGCGAAGAGCCGCAGCGCCTCGCGGCCGGTGAGGAACTCGTAGAAGGCGGGGTGCTCGGGCAGGTAGCCGATGCGCGCCTTCGCCGCCTGCGTGGGGATGGGCGCGTCGAAGATGAAGGCGCGGCCCGCGCGTGGGGTGGATGAGCCCCATCAGCATCTTGATGGTCGTCGTCTTCCCGGCGCCGTTCGGGCCCGACGAACCCGAAGATCTCCCCCTCCTCCACGGAGAGGGTGAGGTCGTCGACGGCGTCGACGCGCCGGCGGCGGAACCCCACCTCGAAGGTCTTCGTGAGCCCCTCGGTCCGCAGGATCATCGCGCGCATCATCCGGGAGGCGCGAGACGTGTCAAAGGACGGACGGGCGCCGCGCCGCGCGGGGGACACTGCCGCGAATTCGTCACCCGGGATCCTCGGAACCCCCTGCCGATCTTGGTCCGCTCCCGCCTCGTCGCCTTATCGCGCGGCGCTTGCGCCCGGGGCAGCGTTGGCACCTTCGTGCTTAGTGGCCCCTCGTATCACCGGACGCTGGAGCAGCGAGCGGCCGCCCGGTCACGACGCGGCGGCGCCTTCGCACCGCCGCCTCATGGGGGAGGCACATGAAGAGTCCCAAGGGCTTCACGCTCATCGAGCTCATGATCGTCGTCGCGATCATCGGCATCCTCGCCGCCATCGCCATCCCGAACTTCCTCCGCTACCAGCTCCGCGCCAAGTTCAGCGAGCTGAAGAAGAACGTCGGGTCCATCTACAAGGCCGAGGAGGCGCTCCGCCAGTGCGAGCGCGTCCACCGACGAGCTCCGGGCGTCTACCAGTCGCTCGGCACGCTCCCGGCGGGCTGCGTCCCCGGGCACGAAGCAGCCGTGGTCGCAGACCGACCTCGCAGAACGCGCTGCGCATCGACTGGGCCATCGAGGGAAGCACCTACGGCTGCTACACGGTCTCGACGTGGGCAACGTCGCCGGCGCTGCACCGCCGGCCCGGCGGTGGGGAACTGCGCGCTCGCTCGCCGTCCAGGCCACCTCCGACATCGACGGCGACGCGGACCCCCGCCTGCGTTTACCTGTTCAAGCCGGCGCTCGACTCCGCGCGGCCCGATTGCCGCGGGGACGCGCCAGCCGCGTGCGGCTAGACCGTCGCGGCCCGCCGTACGGGCAGCCGGACGCCGCCACCGCCGACAAGGTCTTCTAGGACCGCTTCGCACCGCTTAGACCGTGACGCCCCCGACCCGGGGGCGTCTCGTCGTGTCTGCGGGCGAAGGGGTGCGCCGCGCTCGCGCCAGCGGACTCCCAGGTCGAGTGCCTCGCAACGTCACCTCGGCTCGACCCCCTGCCCATCCTCGTCCGTGTCATGCCTCGCGCCCTCGCCCGCGGCGGCGGGCACTTGCGGCGCCGGCGGGCTGGCACGCGTCCTGCTTTGGCGTCGAAGCATCATCGGTACGCGCAGCCCCAGGACGCAGGCATCCGGTCCACCTGGTCGGCGGCGCCGAGGCCCTCGCCACCGGCCCCGGAGAGCACATGAGGAAGGTCCCGAAGGGCTTCACCCTCATCGAGCTCATGATCGTCGTCGCGATCATCGGCATCCTCGCGGCGATCGCCATCCCGAACTTCCTCCGCTACCAGCTCCGCGCGAAGTTCAGCGAGCTGAAGGAGAACGTCGGGTCGGCGTTCAAGTCGGAGGAGGCGCTGCGCCACAGCGACCGGATGGTGAACACCGGCGGCCGGCCTGTACATCCCCCTCGGCCTGGTCCCGGCCGGCTGCCTCCCCGGCCCGAAGAGACCCCGTGGACGCTCACCGACTTGCAGGCGGCGGGCGCCATCGACTGGGTGATCGAGGGGAACACCTACGGCTGCTACACAATCTCGGCCGGCAACGTCCCGACGCAGACACCCCCCGCCACGAGCGGCGCCTCCCTCACGGTCCAGGCGGAGACGGACATCGACGGCGACGGGTATCTCGCCTGCGTGGACCTGTTCAAGCCATACCTCGACTCCACGGCCGCCGTCGTCCCGGGGACCCCGGCGGCCTGCGGCAGGACTCCGGCCCCGCCGTACGGCCAGGCACGCGTGGACCGCCGACAACGTCTTCTAGGTGCGCCCGGGACGTGCGACCATCGAGCGCCCCCGGAGCCGGGCCTCTCCCTTGCCCGGGACCGCATGCCCCTCGCTCCCCCGCCGCCCCCCCGCCGCGAAGGACCCCGGCCCGCGCGAGTCGCTGCGCGGCGCGCTCGCCCTCGCCGCCCTCGTCGTCCTGGGCCTCTTCTCCTACTCGAACGCCCTCGGCGGCGCGTTCGTCTTCGACGACGTCCGCCAGAATCCGCGACAACCCACTCGTCCGGGACCTCGCCGCCTTCCTCCCCGGCGGTCTCGGGACTCGCGGCCGCTACGTCGGCTACCTCACCTTCGCCCTCAACTACCGGTTCGGCGGCCTCGCGCCGGCCGGCTACCACCTCGTGAACGTGCTCGTCCACGTCGCGAACGCGCTCCTCGTCTACGCGCTCGTCCGGCTCGCCTTCCGGACGCCCCGCCTGCGCGGCTCCGCCCTCGCCCCCTCGGCGCGGGCGATCGCTCGCCGCGGCCGCGCTGTTCGTCGCGCACCCGCTCCAGTCGCAGGCGGTGGCCTACGTGGTCCAGCGGCTCACCTCGCTCGCGACCACCTTCTACCTCGCGACCGTGCTGCTCTACGCGGCCTGGCGCCTCCGCGAGGAGGCGGACCGCCCCCGTGGCGGCTCGCCCTCGCCGCGGCGGCGGTGCTCGCCTCGGCCCTCCTCGCCATGCGGACGAAGGAGATCGCCTTCACGGTGCCGCTCGCGGTCGTCCTGTGCGAGCTGGCGTTCCTCGAGGGGCCCTTGCGGGCGCGCCTCCCCTGGCTCGCCCCGGTCCTCGCCACGCTCCCGGTCGTGCCCCTCACTTCCTCGCCGCGCGGGCGGGGGGCCGGCGGGGCTGGCCGCGCGGGTCACGGCGAGCACGCGCGTCGAGACGACGCTGCCGCGGCTCGAGTACCTGACGACCCAGCTCGTCGTCGTCGTCAAGTACCTGCGGCTGCTCGCCTGCCCGGCCGGTCGAACGTGGACCACGACGTCGCGGTGTACCGCTCGATCCTCGAGCCGCGGGTCGCCGCCTCCGGCCTCGGTCCTCGCCCTGCTCGCCCTCCTCGCCACGCTCCTGTGGCGCCGGCCCTGCCGGCCGGGCGCCCGGTCGCGCTCGACCCGGCGGCCCGCCTCGCCGCAACCGGAATCACCTGGTTCTTCCTCGCGCTCCTCGTCGAGTCGTCCGTCATCCCGATCTCGGACCTCATGTACGAGCACCGGGTCTACCTCCCCTCGGTCGGGCTCCTCGTCGCCGCGGCACCGGGCTCGCCACGCTCACGCGCCGGCTGCCGGGGACCGTCCCGGCGCGGACCACGGTCCTCGTGGCCGCGCTCGTCGCCGTCGTGCTCTCCGTCGCGACCCGCGTCCGCAACGAGGTCTGGGCGGACGACCTGTCCCTGTGGTCCGACGCGGCGCTGAAGGCGCCGCGCAAGCCGAGGCCGTTCCTGAACCTCGGGACCGCCCTCGTGCTCTCCGGCCGGAAGGAGCTCGGCGCCCGCGTGCTGCGGCAGGCGGTGACCCTCGACCCGGCGTCCACCTACGGCCGGGCACAGCTCGCGGCAGCGCTCCTGTCCGTCGGCCGGCCCGGCGAGGCCGAGCCCGAGCTCCGCGAGGTCCTCCGGCTCGAGCCGCGCGATGCCGAGACCCTCTTCAACCTCGCGACACTCCTGTGGACGAGCGGTCGCCGGGAGGAGGCCCGCGGGCTGTTCGGGCGGTTCCTGGCCGTCGCTCCCTCCGGCTACCCGGAGGCGCGGCGGAATCGCGGCGGCCCGCGTCGCGCCGGCTGGCCCCTGACCCGGCACCTCGCCCTGGGATAACATCGACCGCCGTGCGCCATCGCGCCTTCGCCCACGCCGCCCTCTTCGCCGCCCTCTTCGCCGCCGCCGCCGGCGTCGCGCATCGCATCCGCGTCGCGGGCGAGCGCCCCTACGACGTCGCGTTCGTCCCGTCCGCGGTGGGGCTGCGCTGGCTCTCGCTCGGGCACCCGACGCTCGCGGCGAACCTGACCTGGCTCCGGGCGGTGCAGTACGTCGGCGAGGCGCGCGCGGACGAGCGCGGGTGGGAAAAGCTCCGGCCGCTCGTCGAGGTGGTCACCGATCTCGATCCCGGCACGGCTACGCCTACCAGGTCGGCGCGAACATGCTCTCGAGCGCGGGGCGCGTCGGCGACGCGAACGCGATCCTCGAGAAGGGATCCGCGCCGTGCCCGACCGCTACATCCTGCCGTTCCATCGCGCGGTGAACGCGTTCCTGTACGAGGGCGACCACCGGCTCGCCGGCCGCTACTTCGAGCTGGCGGCGCGCACGCCCGGGGCGCCGGCGCACCTGCGCGAGTACGTGCTCGCGCAGTACGTCAAGGGCGACGCGGCCGACGCGGCGATCTCGTTCCTGCGGCAGCTCGAGGGCGAGGCCGGGGACGACGAGTCGCGGCGGTCGATCCAGAGCCAGATCCAGCGCGCGACGCTCGAGCGCGACGCGGCGGCGCTCGAGCTCGCCGCGGAGGCGTACCGGGAGCGCGTCGGCGTCCCGCCGATCGCCCTCGCGCAGCTCGTCGCCGACGCGCTCGTCCCGGGATTCCGCCGGATCCGTTCGGCGGCGTCTACTACCTCGGCGCCGATGGGCGGGTTCGCTCGACGGTGGACCCGCGGCGCTTCGATCGGCCTCCGGCCGGACCGGGGCGCGAGGCGGCGACCGCCGAGGCCTGGAAGCGGCTCAAGACCCTGGAGGACTCGGCTCGATGAAGATCGTCGCACTGGCGGGCGTGACGCTGCGGGAAGCGCTCCGCCGCAAGGTCCAGGTCAACCTCCTGCTGTTCGCGCTGTTCCTCGTCGTCGCGAGCCTCGTGCTCTCGCAGCTCACCATCGGCGAGATGCACCGGATCGCGGCGGACCTCGGGCTCGCAGGCATGGAGGTGATGGGGTCGCTCATCGCGGTCTTCCTCGGGGCGAGCCTCGTCGCCGGAGACGTCGAGCGGCGGATCGTCTACCCGATCGTCGCGAAGCCGGTCTCGCGGGCGCAGTACATCCTCGGGCGCTACCTCGGGCTCGGGGCGACGCTGCTGCTCAACCTCGCCGTCATGGCCGCGACCCTCTCCGCGATGCTCGTCCTCGAGGCCGGCTCGGCCCGGCCCTCGACCTCGCCCTCCTCTCCGCCTTCGCCATGATGGGCGTGCAGTTCCTGGTCGTCGCGGCGGTCGCGGTCCTCTTCTCCGCGGTGACGACACGACCCTCGCCGCGATCTTCGCCCTCGCGCTCACGCTCGCGGGGCGGCTCTCGAACGACCTGCGGACGCTCTGGACCGGTCCGGGCGCGGAGCTCGGGAGGGCGCTCTGGTACCTCCTCCCGAACCTCTCCGCCCTCTCGCTCAACGAGAGCGTCGTCTACCGGACGCCGCCGCCCGCGACCGCGTGGCTCGCGGTCGTCTACGCCCTCCTGTACGCGGGCGCCGCCCTGGCGCTCGCCGCCGCCGCCTTCGAGCGGCGCGACCTGCGCTGACGGCCCCACCCGCGCCCACACGCAAGGAGTAGCGGGGTGCGCAACGAGTGTCGCCCGGGCCACGCCCGCCGCGACGGAAAGCCGAGTGACGGCGCGGGCGCGGCGGGTGCGGCCCCGGCCCGGGACTTGCTCAGGAGGATCGACGTGCGACGCGACCCCGGCTTCACCCTCCTCGAGCTGGCCGTCACGATGGCCATCATCGGCATCCTCGCGACAATCGCGTACGGCGTCTCGCGCGCCGGCTTCCGCAACGCCAACCTCGGCTCGACCACGTTCGAGCTGGCCTCGCAGCTCTCGGGGCTCAAGGCCGCCGCCATCACCGAGCAGGAGGAGTACCTGTTCGTCGTGGTCGGCTCGGACGCGGTCGGGTGCGGCTCCGGCGGTCCCTGCGGGCAGTGGTTCGTGCTCAAGGCGCCAACCGCCGCGTTCACGCTCGCCGGGTTCGCCCCGGGGAGCCCCGGAGCGAACGCGGTCGTCGTGGACAGCGGGGACTTCCCCCGCGGCGTGAAACTCCACCCGTCGCCCACGGGCTCGCCCCGCCCCCGTTCTCGGCAATCACCTACTTCCCGGCGGAGCTGACCATCACGTCCGGCGGGGTAAGGCGCTTCGCGATCCGGTACGGCCGCGACGGCTCCGTCACCGGCGAGCGCGCGGGCTCGGCCACCGGGCCCTGGGCCGGCTACGCCTTCGCGATGACCACCGACCAGTTCGAGGACGTCCCGGCCGCCAATCGCAAGGGGATCGTCGTGGCGTTCCCCTCCGGCATCGCGCGGACCTACGCGGTCCCGTAGGAGCGACCATGCGCACGATCCGAAACCCGTCCCCGATGCAGCGCGCCGCCCGAGGCGTCGCGCTCCTCGAGGTGATGATCGCGCTGACGCTGCTCTCGGTCGGGCTCGTCGGGATGATGCGCCTCCAAATCCTCGGGATCACGGCGAACGGCGGCGCCCGGTCGACGACCTTCGCGGGCAGCTCGCGACGGAGCTCGCCGCCGCGCTCGAGCGCATCGAGTCGTAGATGGCCGGCTCACCGGCGCCTCGGGGACGACCCCGCCGACCCCCTTCGGGCGACTGCTCGGCCAGGACCTCGGCGCGACGCACGTGCACACCTGGAGCGACGGCGCCACGGCTGGGATGCTGGGCGTCCGGCCGGACTCCGCGCTCCCGAAGGATCCCGCCGACGCCACGCAGCCGCGTTCGCGCGGCGCTGGAGCGTCTGGGACTGGGACACGAACACCGCGTCCGGCAAGGCGGTGTCCAAGGTCATCGCCGTCTCGGTGATCTACAAGGAGCGGGGGAACCCGATCCCGCGCGAGCTCGTGATCCTCACCCACAAGCCGAACGCCGGCCTCGCCGTGTCGTTCTGGCCGCGTTCCGTGACCGCATGATCACGCTCCCCCGCCCCCGCGGCGTCACGCTCATCGAGCTCATGATCGCCGTCGCGATCAGCGCCGTGATCCCGTCGCTCTTCGGCGTCGCCAGTCCCAGCAGCAGGCGTACCTCGACGGCGCGCGCTGTCCGGGCCGCCCAGACTCGGCGCGGAACGCCGCCCTCTACCTCGAGCAGAAGGTGCCGCAGGCCGGGTACGGGATGGCGCCGTCGCTCGCCTTCGACTTCAACCGTTACACGGGACCGTGCCCCCCACTGCTCGTGTCCGGGAGCGGGTGCAAGCGGGATCGCGTCGACGACTCGGACGAGCTCGTGTTCTACGCGCGGAACCCGTCGTACTGGGTCCCGGCGGATCCGACGGGGGCGAGCACGCCGAGCCCGCCGGGCACGCGTGGAAGGTGACCGGGCTCTCGTCGAGCGCGCTCACCGTCCAGGCGAGGAGGGCCAGTTCCGCAAGGGCCAGGTGCTGCAGGTGGTCTGCGAACGCCTCCCAGTACCTCTACGTGACGGTCTCCACCAGCATCGCCGCCCCGGCGCCTGGGGGTCGGTGAACATCGCCCTCGAGCCCGCGGTCGCGGCGAACCCGTTCCGCCGGCAGGACGCCGCCACCGACGCCTGCTTCACCCTCGGCAACAAGCGAGCCTTCCAGATCGACCGTTACCGGTTCCACATCCGGCCGGTGGACGTCGGGGGCGGGCTGAGGCCCCTACCTCGTGCTCGACACGGGGCTCGACACGGCCGACACGAGCAGCGCCGTCGACGAGGCGGACGAGCAGCTCATCGCGGGCGGGGATCGAGTCCATCAGGTCGCCTACGTGCTGGAAACGGGACCGAGGTCGGCACCACCTCGGGGACCGCCATCACGTTCGCGGCGGGGGCGCCCGGCGACACCGCCGCGAACAAGATCACGACGCTGGCGTTCCCGGGCGCCCCGCCCTTCGGCTCCGAGTCGATCTACTCGCCCACGAGCTGGTACCGCTACTACCTGGGGCCGCCTCCCGACCCGGAGCGCGATACCAACCACCAGGCGAACATCCGCGCGGTGCGGATCACCCTTGTCGCGCGCTCGTCCGTGCCCGATCGGACCCACGCACCGTGCGCCGATCCTCGGCTTCGACGAGTCCGTCGTCGGGTCGTGGATCACGTCGGGCGACGGCTACCAGCGCGTGTCCATCGAGACCACCATCCCGCTGCCGAACATGGTCACCCAGGGGATGGTCTACTTCTAGGAGCGGTCATGCGATCCCGAATCCCGCCCGCGCCGGGGGCACCCTCATCATCGCCCTCATCCTGCTCGCAGTCCTCTCCGTCCTCGGGGTCGCCGCGGTCTCGCTCGCCTCGCGCGAGCGCCAGCACGCCGCCGGCAAGGCGCGGGTGGACGCCCTGCTCGCCTGCGCCCAGGCGGCGCGGGCGCAGGTCTGGGCCGAGGTGGCGCGGTACGGTCCCGGCTACTTCAGGAGCCCGCGGGCGCTCGACGCGCCCATCGAGCTCTCCGGGTACGGGCAGCTCGCGGCGCCGGCCCACTACGACAGCACGACCGCCATGCACGTCGACCAGGTCGTGGCCGCAATCGACAAGGCCGCGAGCGACGGCGCGACCGCGCCGCTGGTCGACCTGACGAACGGGGCGCCCGGCGGCGAGTCGCTCCTCGGCGGCCCCGCGTACCGGATGTCCGCCCGCTGCACCAACTCCCGCGGGAACTCGTTCGAGGTCGAGTTCTCGATGCGCTTCGCGCTGTTCTAGGAGGCCCCATGCGCCCCGCGACCGTCCGCAAGCTCCGCCTCCCGCTGCTCCTCGCCGTCTCGGCCCTGGCGCTGGCGCCAACAGGGCCCGCGCAGACCTGCTCCACGGCCCTCTCGGCGAGGGGCGCCGCCTCCTCGAGCCTCATCGACTCGATGCTGACGCCGGCGACCCCGAGGACGCCGCGTTCTTCACGAAGTCCGGCGGCATCCCGAACATCTTCTTCATCCTCGACAACTCCGGGTCGATGATCCGGCTCCCGCCCAATGGCCCCGGGTTCTACCCCGGGAAGTACCCGCCCCTCGCGGACCCGAACTGCCCGGCCAGCTTCGACCCCGCAGGCGCCCCGACGAAGGACCCGAACTGTCAGTACAAGACCCTCCTCGCCCACACCGACGACTGCCCGTCGATGACGTCGACGGACGACGCGGAAATCCCCGGTCATCGGGTGCGGCGATGACGCGGTCTCCGCCGGCCCCGACTTCTCGGGTGACGGGACCGTCATCGGCTGGTTCCGCGACCGCCAGTTCTTCCCGCCGTGCACGATCACGGACGGCTACTACGGCACGAAGTACGGGTACAACGACGTCGGAAGCTCTTCGTCGAGGGGGGAGCACAATCGACTACGCGGCGAAGGCC
>CAVUBF010000011.1:0-6711 GCA_963739565.1 uncultured delta proteobacterium
CGCGCTTGGGATCGGAGCTCATGCTGGAAGCGACCTCATCCTTCAATAACCGCGGGCACTCATCTCGGCGTCGCGCGACGTCGACCGCGATGGCGGCGTCGTAAAGCGTCTGCGCGGTCGGGAGGATCTGCGACATGACGCGGTTCCACCGCGGTCAGCTCGTTCGTCGCGACGTAGACGATGTCGCGCGGCTTCAGCTCGAAATGCGGTCGCGAGGAGGAGCGCGTCGGCCGAGCTGGCGTCGAGCCGGTAGATTCTCGGCGCCTCGTAGTCGCCGCGGATGACGTAGACGTTGCTCGTGTTCGCGGCGGCGAAGTCGAAGCCCGCCGCGAGTCGCCGATCGCCTCCGCGAGCGTCATCCGGCCGCTTCGCCATGAGCTTCGCCTGCTGCAGCTTCACCTCGCCGAGCACGAACACCCGGTTCCGGTTGCGGTCGCCGACGTTGATGATGTCGCCGTCGTTGAGGAGCCAGTTCTGCGACAGGTCGCCGCGCTCGTACAGCGCGAGGAGGTCGAGCTGGTACGTCTTGCCCGTCGCGCGTGAGCGTGACGTTCGTGAGGTCGGCCTCCGGGGTGAAGCCCTTCGCCGCAGGCGATCGCGTCCTGGACCCGCAGCGGCACGTCCATGATCGGCATCGGGGCGGGCGCGACGACCTCTCCCGTCACCTGGACGCGCTTGCCGCGGAACGCGGCGATCCGGACGTCGATCTGCGGCTTCTGGATCGCGCCGCGCGAGCCGCTGGGTGAGGATCTGTCGCACCTCCGCGACCGTCTTCCCGGCGACCGGGATGATCGCCGGCGTACGGGTAGAACACGGTGCCGTCGGCGTCGACCTGGTTTCCGTTCTCCTCGGGCGACCGGAACTGGCCGGTGGGGGTCGTGAGCTCGGGGTGATCCCAGACCGTGACCTGGAGCACGTCGTACGGCGCGATCGTGTACGGCCGCGGCGGCGTGTTCGCCTGCGGGTCGGGGATCAGGGTTCGCTCGCTCGCGAGCTGGCGCGAGAGGCTCGCGACGAGCTCCGGGGAGATCGGCTCGACCTGGAAGCGCTCGTCCCGCGTCGAGGCGCGCCCGCGGGCCACCGCGTCACCCTCGTCCATCCGCATGCCGGGGGCGAGCGCACACCCCGAAGCGAGCACCAGTACCGCCGCCAGCGCAGTCTTCACCGTCGATCGCTCCAGAACGTCCTCTCGACGTCGTTCACCCCGCGCTCGATGAGCGCGAGCGCCTCGCACGAAAGCGGGCCGCCCTCGGCGGTACGGGTCGGGGACGTCGAATCCCGCCATGCGCCCCAGGCGCTGAACGCGCCCGCGCGCGGCCGGGAACATGTCCTCCACCACCGGCACCTGATCGCGCTCCATCACGAGCACCAGATCCGACGCGCGGATGAGGTCGGGGTGAGCTGCCGAGCCCGGTGCTGCGCGAGATCGAGCCCGCGTTCGCGCATCAGCTCGACCGCGGTCGGATCCGCCGGAGCTTCCCACGAGCGCCGCGATCCCGGCGGACTCCACGACCGCGTCCACGCCTCGCTGCCGCAGCCGCGACGCGAGCAGGGCCTCGGCCATCGGGCTCCGGCAGATGTTGCCGGTGCACACCATCAAGATTCGCTGGAACACGGGTGAGCCTGTCGAGGCCCCGGAACGCCGGGGCACGAGCCGGGCGGAAGGTAGCAGACGTCAAGGGTCCACGTCGACCCGCCGGGGACGGGACGCATCCCGGCGCACCCGACGTCGCGGAGGGTTGCGTGCGGTCCGTATCTCACCTGCGCGCACCTCTTGTTGCGACCTTGTCGCGATGAATCGCGACCGTCGGCCGCGCACATTGATCGATCCGCTACCCTTGCGGTACACCGTGCGGTCGGTTGCTGTGCTCGGGGGAGTGTTCGTGAAGAGCCAGACGATGACGAGGACGCGGACCGCCGGTCCGCTCGCGGTCGCCCCGTGAAGACGACCAGCGTCGCCTTCGCGTCATCGATGATCGCCGCCGCGGTGCTGACGCCCGCGGTGCGGAACCTCGCCCACCGCTGGAAGCTGCTCGACCACGCCCTGACGTCGCGCAAGATCCACGGCAAGCCCATCCCGCGGCTCGGCGGCATCGCGATCGTGGCGGCGTTCTTCGCGCCTCTCTTCGCCCTGCTGTTCGTAGACAGCGGCCTGGGGCGCATGTTCTATGCCGATCCCAACAGGGCGTTCGCCCTGTTCGCGGGCGGCGGCCTCATCGCCGCGCTCGGCGTCTGGGACGACGTGCGCGGCTGCGGCGCGCGCACCAAGCTCGCGGTCCAGTTCGGCGCCGCGCGCGCTCATGTACTCGCTCGGCTACCGGATTGACGAGATCGCGAACCCCTTCGGCCCGCCCATCGAGCTGGGCATCCTCGGCGCCCCGTTCACGATGCTCTGGATCGCGGGCGTCGTGAACGCGATGAACCTCATCGACGGCCTCGACGGGCTCGCCGGCGGCATCGGCCTGATCGCGGTGATCACGACCGCCCTCCTGGCGTTCGTCCAGGCCGATCCGATGATGCTGCTCTTCACCGGGACGCTCGCCGGGGCGCTGCTCGGGTTCCTGTTCCACAACTTCCACCCCGCCACCATCTTCATGGGCGACACGGGGTCGATGTTCATCGGGTTCGTCCTCGCGACCACCGCGATCCACGCGAACCACCGGTCCTCGTCGTCCGTCGCGCTCCTCGTGCCGATCATCGCCCTCGGGATCCCGATCGCCGACACGCTCCTCGCCATCGCGCGCCGCGCCGCGCGCGGGGCGCCGCTCTTCTCGGGGGACCGGGGGCACATCCACCACCGCCTCCTCGACCGCGGCCTCTCCCACCGGGCGACGGTGCTCGTGATGTACGGCGGCTCCGCCATGCTCGGCGTCGCCGCGATCGCCATCGCCTACGCGAGCCCGTCGCAGGCGCTGCTGCTCCTCCTCGCGCTCGCCGGGATGGTCTACCTCGCCCTCCGCCAGCTCGGGTTCCTCGAGGTCGGGAACGTCCAGCAGCTCATGGTGGAGCGGGAGCGAAATTTGAGGATGCGGAGCGCCGTGCGGCACGCCGGCGAGGCGCTGAGGCGGGCGCGCGACCCCGAGGCGATTCTGGGCGTCCGTCCGCCAGGTGGCCTCCGCGCTCGGCGCCGCGGGCGTCGGCCTCGAGCTCGTCGACGAGGACGGGGAGACGCGCAGCTTCAGGGTGCCCGTCGCGGCCAACGATCCTGGGCTGCACGTCGCGCGGTACAGCGTCCTCGGGGAGCGGCACTCGGACGACGTGATCGAGCTCGCCTGGACCGACGGGCGGACCCAGATCGACCGCGACACCGAGATCGCGATCGAGCTGCTCTGCGACCATGTCTCGGCCGCGACCGAGCGGATCAAGCCCGCCTTCGCTCAGCTGCGGAGGCTGGCGAACATCCGGTAGCGGGGGACGATCTGGCGCAACCTGATGGAGAGCGATTCGTTGACGGCCCGACACCCCGCCCGGTACTCTGCGGATTCTCTGAGCACTTTTCGCTCGGATGGAGCCGGGGCGGCCGAGCGGCGCCCGCGCCCTGGCGCCGGTCGAACTGCGAGGGGAATCGAAATGTCACACGGGATCGCATACCGGCTCGCGGTGGGGCTCGCGGCGCTGGCGCTGTCGTTCGTCGCGCGCGCGGAGGCCGGCGACGGCATCGTCTTCGCGGGCTCCGGAACGTTCCGGCCGTACCTCAACATCGAGGAGCGCTACGACTCGGCGGCGGCGTTCGCCGCCACGAGCAAGACCGGAAACCCGGACTCGGATCTGATCACGCACATCCGGCCCGGGTTCAACCTGCTCCTGTCGAAGGACATCGGCGAGTTCGGCCTCAACGCGAACCTCGACTGGGCCCAGTACGCGTCGGCCACCGAGCTGTCCCGCCTCTTCGGCGCCGCGACGCTCGCGTTCGGGACGAACCGGCACAGCGAGGTGGGGATCGAGCTGTTCGACGAGTTCCGCCGGTCGGATCGGACGAGCACGCTGTCCCTCATGTACGGCGCGATCTCCGACGTACAACGCCCTGGGCTTCGCGGTCCCGTGGAGGCCGGGCGGCGGCGCCATCACGGTCTCGGCGGGAGGCCAGTGGATCGCCGAGGCGTTCGAGGCCTACCAGAGCGGCACGTACTGCGCGCGGGGGCCGCTCTGCAGCACGACGAACATCTCGAAGATGTCGTACCAGGAGTTCCGCGGGAGCGGGCAGGTCCGCTGGAAGTTCCTCCCGCGCACTCAGGTCCTGTTCGACCTCGCCTACGTGACCCGGCTCCCGAGCGACACGACGCTCTCCCAGCAGGTGAACCGCCTCGAGGTGCAGACCGGAGTCACCGGCCTCATCACGCCCTCCCTCTCCGCGACCATCAAGGGCGGTTACGGCGACACCCTCGGCTCCACCGACAAGTCCTTCGGGACGGGGCTCGCGAACGTCAGCCTGGACTGGACCTTCCTGCCGGGCATGAGCGCGGCCGGCGGGTACCTGCACTCGATGGGCTCGGATCCGGGGCTTCCGTTCGGCGTCTACTCGTCCCACCGGCTCTTCGTGGACGGCCGCGCGAAGTTCGGCGGCCGGTACTCGTTCCGGCTGACCGGCTCCTACGACCGGCTCGTGTACAGCGACGTGTCGAACATGATCACGGGCGTCGGGATCATCGAGCCGAGGTTCGACGCCGACGTCACGAAGTGGCTGCGTCTCGGGGCCGGGTACGCCTACAACTACCGCTGCGGCTCGGGGGTCAAGAACTGCCTCGACGCGATGTTCAGCGGGCCGGAGGTGACGGTCCGCAACGTCCAGGGCTATCCCGTACGTGGACTACAAGAAGCAGGAGGTCTACCTCCGCGCGGACGTCATCTACTGACGTTCGCTCCCGTGAAGTCGGGCCCGGAGCCGCGCGCCGTGAACCGCGGCGCGCGCTCTCAGGTTAGAAAGCGGGGATGCCCCGCCCCACCGCCGCCGGCCGCCGGATCCTCGGCCTCCTCCGCGAGGAGCTCCCGGCGCTCTCCGCCGGGACCGTGCTCCTCGTCCTCGGCGCGGGGCTCTCGCTCCTCTACCCGCAGGGCATCCGCGCCATCGTCGACGGCGCGGTGTCGGGCCGCGACCCGGCCCGGGTGTCCCGGATCGCGCTCCTCCTCGCGGGGCTCGCGATCCTCCAGGGCGCCGCCATCGCGGGGCGCCACCTCCTCTTCTCCCTCGCCGGCGAGCGCGGCGTGCGGCGGGTCCGGGAGCGGCTCTACGCGAGCCTCGTCTCGCAGGAGATCGGCTTCTTCGACGGCGCGCGCACGGGCGAGCTCGTCTCGCGCCTCGGGACCGACTGCGCGACCCTCCAGAACCTCGTCTCGGCGCAGGTCTCGATGACCTTCCGCCACGCCATCACGGCGCTCGGCGGCGTCGTCCTCCTCTTCTTCACCTCGCCGCGCCTCACGGTGGTGATGCTCCTCGTCGTCCCGCCGGTCGCCCTCGGCGCGGTCTGGTACGGCCGCAAGGTCCGGGCCCTCGCCCGCCGCTACCAGGACGCCCTCGCCGACGCGAGCCACGTCGCGGAGGAGTCGCTCTCCGCCATCCGCACGGTCCGGTCCTTCGTCGCCGAGGAGGCGGAGCAGGCCCGCTACGGCCGCGCGGTGGACGACGCCTACGACGCCGCGCGCCGGCGCGCCGTCGCCGGCTCCGCGTTCATGGGGTCGGCCGCCGCGGGCGGCTACGCGGCGATGGCGGCGGTGCTCGGGTACGGCGGCGCGCTCGTGGCGCGGGGGAGCCTCACGCCCGGCGCCCTCACCGCCTTCCTCGTCTACACGCTCCTCATCGCCATGAGCCTCGGCGCGCTCGCCGAGATCTGGGCCGAGGCGATGCGCGGGCTCGGCGCGGCGGACCGGGTCTTCGCGCTCATGGACCGGGTCCCGCTGATGCCGCTGCGGGGGGGCGGTGCCGGACGGCGCGCCCCCTCTCCCTGGCCTCTCTCCCCCGGTGGGGGAGAGGGGAGACGGGGCGCGGCATCGCCTTCGAGCAGGTCCGCTTCACCTACCCGACGCCGGCCCGACCTCGAGGTGCTCTCCGGCCTCGACCTCGTGGTCGCGGCGCGGCGAGGTCGTCGCGCTCGTCGGCGCCTCGGGCGCCGGGAAGTCCACGGTCGCCGCGCTGGTCGGCCGGCTCTACGACCCGATCCGCCGGCCGGGTCCTCCTCGACGGCCGCGACCTGCGCGACCTCGACCCGGCCTGGCTCCGCGCGCAGATCGGGGTCGTCCCGCAGGAGCCGGTCCTCTTCTCGGCCACCATCGAGGAGAACGTGCGGTACGGCCGGCCCGGCGCGACGCGCGAGGAGGTCGTCGCCGCCTGCGGCGCCGCCCACGCCGACGCCTTCGTCCGCGGCCTTCCCGGACGGCTACGCGACCAAGGTCGGCGAGCGCGGCCAGCAGCTCTCCGGGCGGGCAGCGCCAGCGGATCGCCATCGCCCGGGCGGTGCTCAAGGATCCCGCGCATCCTGCTCCTCGACGAGGCGACGAGCGCGCTCGACGCCGAGTCGGAGGCGCTCGTGCAGGACGCGCTCGAGAGGCTCATGGTGGGCCGGACCGCGATCGTGATCGCCCACCGGCTCTCCACCGTCGCGCGGGCGGACCGGGTCCTCGTCATCGAGTCCGGGCGGGTGGTGGAGAGCGGGCCGCACGCCGCGCTCATGGACGCAGCGGCGGCATCTACCGCCGGCTCGTCGAGCGGCAGCTCGT
>CAVUBF010000012.1:0-1208670 GCA_963739565.1 uncultured delta proteobacterium
TGGTACGCGCACGCGTCCGTCGGAACGCTGCACGTGCGGCCCATCCTCGACATGCGCCGCGACGGTGCGGCCAAGATGCGCGCGATCGCCGAAGAGGCCGCGCGCGCTGGTGCGCGAGTACAAGGGCGCCTTTTCCGGCGAGCACGGCGACGGCCTCGTGCGCAGCGAATGGATGGCCTGGCAGTTCGGCCCGCGGCTCACGCGCGCTTTCGAGGAGATCAAGGCGCTGTTCGATCCGGCACGGCCTCATGAACCCGGGCAAGATCGTGCGTCCCGCGCGCATGGACGACAGCACGCTGTTCCGCTTTCCGCCCGGCTACAGGATGCTGCCGGTCGCGACAGCGCTCGACTGGTCGGCGTGGAACGTCAGAGCGATCCGATGACCGAGACCGATCCGCGCCCGGCACCGGCGGCGATCCGGCCGGCGGCTTCGCCAAGGCCGTCGAGATGTGCAACAACAACGGCCATTGCCGCAAATTCGACGCCGGCACGATGTGCCCGAGCTACCGCGTCACGCGCGACGAGAAGCACCTGACGCGCGGACGCGCCAACACGCTGCGGCTGGCGCTGTCGGGCCAGTTCGGCGCGGACTTCGCGTCCGAGGCGGTGCACGAAGCGCTCGACCTGTGCGTCAGCTGCAAGGGCTGCCGGCGCGATTGCCCGACCGGCGTCGACATGGCGAAGATGAAGATCGAGTTCCTGTACCACTGGCAGACGCGCGCACGGCTCTCGCTGAAGGAGCGAGCGATCGCCTGTCTGCCGCGCTGGGCGCCGTGGGCGGCCGCTTGCCGTGGCTCGCCAATCTGCGCGACACGCTGCCGGGTGCGGCGCGGCTCACCGAAAGATGGCTGGCTTGTCCGCGCGCCGCACGCTGCCGCACTGGCGCGGCGACACGTTTCTGCGCGCGCGCAGCATCGCGGCGCCGCGACGGAGCGAGCCGGCGCGACGTGGTGCTGTTCGTCGACACGTTCACGCGAATACTTCGAACCGGAAAATGCGCAGCGCGGCGATCGATGTGCTGCAGCGCCGCCGGCTATCGCGTCGCAGATCGCCGCGCCCGACGCCGATGACGCGGAACCGGGCGGCCGCTGTGCTGCGGCCGCACGTTTCTCGCCGCGGGCCTGGTCGACGAAGCGAAGCGCGAGGCGCGCCGCGTGGTCGCTGCGCTGCTGCCGCACGTCGAGCGCGGCGCCGCCGTCGTCGGTCTGGAGCCGTCGTGCCTGCTGACGCTGCGCGACGAATTTCTGGTCGATGGGACTGGGCGACGCCGCGCAGCGGCTCGCCGGGCAAGCGCATGCTGTTCGAGGAATTCCTGGCGCGCGAGCCGACGCGGGACGCTCGAGCTCGCCGCTTGCGCCGCTGCCGCGAGCGCGCGCGCTGCTGCACGGCCATTGCCACCAGAAGGCGTTCGATGCGGTGCGCGCCGGCGCTAGTCGTGCTGAGCTGATTCCCGGGCTCGCAGTCGAGATCGATCGAATCGAGCTGCTGCGGCATGGCCGGCAGCTTCGGCTACGAGGCGGAGCATTACGACGTCTCGATGCGGATGGCGGAGCTGTCGCTGCTGCCGGCGGTGCGCAAGGCGGAAGCCGGACACGATGATCGTCGCCGACGGCACCAGCTGCCGCCACCAGATCGCCGACGGCACGCGCGCGAGCGGCCCGCGCGAAGCCGGTGCACGTCGTCGCGCGTACTGGCGCGCGCGCTGCGCTCCGGGCCGCGCGCGCGCCGGCATGACGCTTCCGCGCGCGACGCGTTACTATTGCGGTCGTGAGACTCTTCGGTTCTCGATCAATCGACGGCGGCGCAGGGCCGCACGCAGGACGAAGCGATCCGCGAGACGCTCGCGCTGGCGCGGCACTGCGACGCGCTCGGCTATCACCGCTACTGGGTCTCCGAGCATCACAACAGCGACAGCATCGTCGGCACGGCGCCGGAAGTCCTGATGGCGGCGATCGCGGCGACGACCACGCGCATCCGCGTCGGGAGCGCGGGCGTGATGCTGCCGCATTATTCGGCGCTCAAGGTCGCGGAACAGTTCCGGGTGCTGGAGGCCATCGCGCCGGGTCGAATCGACCTTGGCGTCGGGCGGGCGCCAGGCTCCGACCGGCTGACCGCCTATGCGCTCAACCCCTATGCCAATGCGGCCGACGAATTTCCGCAGCAGGTGCGCGACCTGCAGGCATGGATTTCCGGATCGCCGCTGGCGGAGGGCCATCCGTTTCGCGCGATCCGCGCGCATCCGACCGGGCCGACGCATCCCGAGTTGTGGATTCTCGGCAGTTCCGACTACGGCGCGCAGCTGGCCGCGCATTTCGGATTGCCTTATGCGTTCGCCTACTTTTTCAGCGAAGGCCGCGGCGTCGAGGAGGCGCTGCGTCTGTATCGGCAGAATTACCGGCCCAGCGCCGAGCATCCGTCGCCGCAGGCGACGATCTGCGTATGGGCATTGGCGGCCGACACGGAGGCGGAAGCGCGGCGATTGCTGAAAACGCGCGAGAATTGGCGCGTCGGGTTCGAGCAAGGCATCCGTACCGCGCTGGTGACGCCGGAAGAGGCGGCGGCCCGGTCTTACACGGAAGCCGAACGCGCAGTCATCGAAGCGTTGCGGCGCAAAGTCATCGTCGGCACGGCGGAGCAGGTGGCCGAACGCTTGTCCGATCTCGCGCGCCAGCTCGAACTGGATGAACTGGTCGTCGTGACGTGGACGTTCGATTCCGCGCCTCGGCATCGATCCTACGAATTGCTGGCGGAGGCATTCGACCTGCGATCGGCGGTGTAGAAGCGATCGTTGGTGTTGTCGGCGGCAGGTCTACTTGAGCGAGGAAACCCATGCAACAGCCCCGCAATGCCAGGAGCGACGGGCCGGTCAAGCTCGCGGTGCCCGTCGATGATCATCTGGACCACGTGCTGGGTCCGGCGCGGGCGCCGGTGACCCTCGTCGAGTATGGCGACTTCGAATGCCCGTCCTGCAAGCTCGCGTTTCCCGCCGTGAAGCTGCTTATCACGACTTTCGGCGACGGCGTTCGCTTCGCGTATCGCCACTTCCCGCTCGTGGAGGTCCATCCGCACGCCGAGCTCGCGGCCGAAGCTGCAGAAGCGGCGGGAGCGCAGGGCAAATTCTGGCCGATGCACGATCTGCTCTTCGAGAACCAGCAGCACCTGAAGGCCAACCACCTTCGCGGTTACGCGCAGCGGCTCGAGCTCGATCTCGCGCGGTACGACTACGAAATGGGCGATCATGTCTACCTGCAGCGCGTCCGTGAGTATGTCGCGAGCGGCGTGGCGAGCGGCGTGCGGGGCACGCCCGCGTTCTACGTGAACGGTGTCTACCAGGACGTCTCGTTCGGATTCGAGCATCTGATGGAAGCGGTGCGGCAACGCGCTCGTGCGCGGCCGCCGCGCGCCGGCCGCAAGCCGTGACGTAGAGGATCGTGGGCGCCGCTCGGGGCGCGGATCACGGTTCGTCGACCCGCTTCGCTTCCTGTTGCGCGTCCGCCATGGCGGCGCCAGAGCCGCGCGGAAACCAGATCAATCCCGCGACGAGCACGGCGGCCAGCAGGAATATCGCTACGCCCAGCGCGACGCGAATGCCTTGTACGAAATCGGTGACGGCGACTGTGAGAATCGCGGTTTCCGTGGCGGGATTGGCGTGATGAATTGGCCGTGCGGGACCGATCTCCGCGACATTCGCGCGCGGATTGGCGCCCGCGATGATCGCCGCGCTCACCTCGCGGCGCTCCGCTGCATCGGGAATCGCGCGCGCGAGGTCGGCGTCGAGTGTTGCCGACAGCCACGCGGCGAAGACCGAGCCCATTACGGCGAACCCCACCGTGGAACCGATCGCGCGCTGCGCACTCATGATCCCCGACGCCATGCCGGCGCGATTGGCAGGCACGCTGGTCATCGCGAGCGACGTCGTCGGCGTGAGGCACAGCGCGTAACCGAATCCCATGAGCGCGAGACCGGTGAGGACAAACAGCGGGATGGCGCGCAGTTCCGACAATGAGCACGGCCAGCCCCGCGATCATGATCGCCAGTCCGAACCGGATCGGCACCACCGCGCCGATCTTGCCGACGAGGTGTCCGGCCAGCGGAGAGCCTACCAGCATCGCGATGCTGAACGGCAACAGGAAGAGGCCGGCATCGACGGGTGAAAACCCGCGCACGTTCTGCAGATATTGCGTCGTGACGAGCAGCATGCCGTAGAACGTGAAGAGCGCGACGAAAATGGTGGCGATGGCCAGCGCATACGTGGGGTCGCGAAAGAGGTCAGATCCATCATCGGGTCGGCGGTTCGCTTCTCGTAGGCGACGAACGCGCAAGCGGCGATCGCGGCCACCGCGAACAGCGCGAGAATCGTGGGCGCCGTCCAGCCGAGCTTCGGCCCTTCGATGACCGCAAAAGCGAAGGCGCCCACCGTCGACCATGAACAAGCCCTGCCCAACGAGATCGAGCGTGCGCGGATGGTCGTCGCGCGACTCGTCGACATAGCGCAGCGTGAGCAGCGTCACCACGACGCCCACGGCACGTTGACCCAGAAAATGCTGCGCCATCCGATGGTCTCGACCAGCACGCCGCCGAGCCGTCGGGCCGACCGCGTTCGCAACGCCCGCGATCGCCGCCCAGATACCGATCGCGCGCGCCTTGGCTTTGGGATCGGGAAACGCCGCGCTGACCAGCGCGAGCGACGTCACGTTGACCGTCGCCGCGGCGACGCCCTGGACGCCGCGCGCCACATTGAGGATGGCGAGGTCGGCGCCAGGCCGCAAGCGATCGATGCCGCGGTGAACAGCGCGACGCCAGCGACGTAGAGCCGGCGACGACCGTGCAGGTCGGCGAGTGTGGCGGCCGACATGATGAAGACCGCCATACCCAGGCTGTACGCGGTCACGACCCACTGCAAGCCCGCTTCGCCGACGTGAAACTCGGCCTGGATCGCGGGCAATCCGACGTTCACGATCAACGCGTCGAGAAAGATCATGAAGAGGCCGAGACCCGTGGCGGCCAGCGTCCAGCGTTGAATGGGAGTCATCGTGTGCCGTCGTAAGTTCGCCCGATGCCGCTTCGATTCGATCGCCGTCGCGTCGCTCGCGGGCCAGGCTCCAGCCTTCCCGCGGCGTCGTGCACGCGCGTCTTTCCCAACAAGCACAACTTGTTCTCGACAATCGCGGCCGAGCGTATTTTGCGCCTTCGCGCGCCGAGAGGGGCGGCTCTGTTCTTTCCGCCTTCGTCCGCACATCGGAAATGCGGACCATTCCGGTGGATTTTCCCGTGACATTGGCATAATCTTCGCGCTGAAGCGGGCGGGGGCCCGCGCCCTCATGCCCATCCGCATGCCTCGATCGTTTCTCCGCGCTTGCGTGCTCGCGTTGTCGCTCGCCGTCGTAAGCGCCGGTCCTGCGGCCGCGCAAGGGTTCTCGCAGGACGACCTCCTCCGCCCGGCCCGGACCTTCTCCGGCGGCTGGAAGATGCGAGCCGCCCTCGCCGGGCTCCTCCTCCAGGACCCCGACCTGCTCCTCCTCGACGAGCCGACGAACCACCTCGACGTGCCGACCCTGGAGTGGTTCGACGCGTTCCTCCGGGGGACGCGCAAGGCGCTCCTCCTCGTCTCCCACGACCGCGAGTTCCTGAACCGCCAGATCGACCGGGTCCTCGCCCTCGAGCCCGAGGGGCTCCGGACCTACACGGGCGACTCGACGACTACCGGCGGCAGCGCGCCGAGGAGGAGGAGCGGCTCGAGTCGCAGGCGAAGCGCCAGGCGGCGAAGCGGGCCCAGCTCGAGAGCTTCATCGAGCGGTTCGGCGCCAAGGCGACCAAGGCGGCCCAGGCGCGGTCGAAGGAGAAGCAGCTCGACCGGATGGAGGAGGTGCGGACCCTGGAGCACCGCGCCACCCTCCGCTTCCGCTTCGCCGAGGCGCCGCGGTCCGGCCGCGAGGTGCTGCGGGTCGAGGGGCTCTCGAAGGCCTTCGGCGGGAAGGCCGTCTACCGCAGCCTCGGCGCGGCGGTGCAGCGCGGAGAGCGGGTCGCCGTCATCGGCCCGAACGGCGCCGGGAAGTCGACGCTCCTCAAGCTGCTCGCGGGGGAGCTCTCGCCCGACTCGGGCGAGGTCCGCCTCGGCCACTCCGTCGTCGCCGGCTACTACGCCCAGCACCACTTCGACCGGCCCGAGCACGACGACGACGGCCCGGTCCGAACGTTCGGGACGCTCGACCCCGAGCGGACCGTCCTCGACACGCTCTGGGACCTCGTCCCCGACCAGGGGGAGGCGTACGTCCGAGGCGTCGCGGGCTCGTTCCTCTTCTCGGGGGACGAGGCCGAGAAGAAGGTGGGGGTCCTCTCCGGCGGCGAGCGCGCGCGGGTCGCCCTCGCGAAGCTCCTGCTCCGCCCCGCGAACCTGCTGCTGCTCGACGAGCCGACGAACCACCTCGACCTCGACTCCTCCGAGGCGCTCATCGAGGCGCTCCGGGGCTACGCCGGGACCCTCGTCTTCGTCTCCCACAACCGATCCTTCGTGAACCAGCTCGCCACGGTGATCTGGGAGGTGAAGGACGGCGGGATCCTGCCATTCCCGGGGAACCTCGACGACTGGTGGTACCACCAGCGCCAGCTCGCGGCGGCGGCGGAGGCGTCCCGCCCCGGGGAGGACGGCGCGGCGGGGACGGCGGCGCCGGCGGGCGGGGATCGCGAGCGGCGGCGCGCCGAGGCGGAGGCGCGGAACGCCCGCTACCGGGTGGAGAAGCCGCTCCGGGAGGAGATCGCCCGGCTCGAGGCGCGGATCGAGGTCCTGGAGGGCGAGGAGCGGGAGGCGACCGCCGCCCTCGGCGACCCGGCGATCTACGAGGACTTCGCGCGGGCGAAGCCGCTCATCGACCGCCAGCGCGCCGCGAAGGAGGAGCTCGCGGCGCGGTACGCCGAGTGGGAGTCCGCTCAGGAGCGGCTCGCCGGGCTCGGCGCGCCCGACCGCTGACCGTCGAGAGCGCGGCGGACCGCGGCGCCGAGGTCCGTGGGCGTGAACGGCTTCGGGACGAGCAGCGTGCCCTCCGGGACCGCCGCGGCCGGCCCCAGGGTGTCGCCGGCGTACCCGGTGATGAACACGGTGGCGAGGGCGGGGCGCTCGGCGACGAGCCGCGCGCGCAGCTCCGGGCCGCCCACCCGCGGCATCCGGAGATCGCTCACGAGGACGTGGATCTCCCCCGGGTGGTTCCGCGCGACGGAGAGCGCCTCCTCCCCGCAGCCGGCGGTGAGGACGCGGTAGCCGAGGCCGGAGAGGACGGACGTCGCGTACCGCCGCACCGCCGGCTCGTCCTCGGCGAGGAGGACCGTCTCGGTCCCCCGCGGCGCCGATTCCGCCCGGGCGATCGGGGGCGTCTTCACGGCGGCCTCGCCGATGGCGGGCAGGAAGACCCGGAAGGTCGCGCCGCGGCCGGGCGCGCTCTCGACCTCCACGGCGCCCCCGAGCTGCCGGAAGGTCCCGTGGGCGCTCGCGAGCCCGAGGCCGTTGCCGGCCGCCTTGGTGGTGAAGAACGGCTCGAAGAGCCGGGCCCGGGTGGCCTCGTCGATCCCGTGCCCGGTGTCCGAGACCGCGACGGCGACGTGGCGCCCCGGCGCGATCCCGAGGCGCGTCGCGCGGTCGGCGTCCAGCTCCTCGACCGAGGTCGAGATCCGGAGCACTCCGCCGCCCGGCATCGCGTCCCGGGCGTTCGCGGCGAGGTTGAGGAGCGCGGCGCCGAGCTGGGCCCGGTCGGCGCGCACCGCCGGCAGCCCGCGCTCGAGCCGGACGTCCACCTCGATCCCGTCCCCGACGAGGCGCCGGACGAGGGGGACGACGCCCTCGACCGCCTCCGTCGGATCGAGCGGCTCGAGGGACAGGACCTGCTTGCGCCCGAAGGCGAGGAGCTGCTGGGTGAGCCCGCGCGCCCGCTTCGCCGCCTCCTGGATGTCCTCGAGGTCCTGGCGCAGCTCGCCGTCGCGCACGCGCTCGAGGGCGAGCGAGGCGTTCCCGAGGATCGGCGAGAGCAGGTTGTTGAGGTCGTGGGCGACCCCGCCGGCGAGCCGTCCGAGGGCCTCGAGCCGCCGGGCGTGGGCGAGCTGCCCCTCGAGGGCGACACGCGCCTCGCGGTCCCGCTCGCGCTCCCGCACCCGGCGCGACGCCCGGGTCGCGCCGAGAGCGATGCCGAGGACGCCGAGGGCCCAGGCGACGGCGTGGCCGGCGCCGACCCGCTCAATCTGCGCGTCGGCCACCGCGAAGAACTCGGTCATGGGCACCTCGACGGAGATGCCGCCCCGCAGCTCGCCCGGGCGCACGGTGACGTGGCACCGGACGCAGCGCTCCTCCGCCATGAGCCGGCCCATGTACCGGAGCATCGGGCGATCGTCGTCGCCGACCTGCTCGACCACCTCGGAGGCGCCCTCCCGGATCCGGGCGAGCGCCGCCGCCTCCCACGCGTCGGGGGCGTTCTCCGGGCGGAGCGGCTCCGCGCTGGTGATCCGCGCGGCGGCGCCGCCGCGGACCCGCTCCTGCTCGAGCACCTGGCGCGTCATGTACGCCGGGTTCACGAGGGTGAGCCGGCGTCCACCGGGGGTGACGACGTCGCGCTCCGCGACGTGGAGATACGGGTTCGGCGGCGTCCGCAGGTCGACGGCGACGTAGACGCCCCCCCGCTCCGCCGCCCAGCGCCGGTACGCGAGGTCCTTCTGGAAGGACGCCCGCGCCTGGGCCGCAGCGAGGGCGACCATCCCCTCGTGCGCGAGGCGGCCGTAGAGGATGAACGAGACGACGACGACGCCCGTCCAGGTGAACGTCGCCGCGCTCGCGGTGAGCCGGATGGAACGGAGGTGGCTCGGCGCGGTCAAGGCTCCGCCGAGTGTCCGAAACCCAGCGTGAACCCGACTTGTCGCAGGGCAGGTCGAGCCGTCCCGCGTCCATGGCTCACCTGATCGTGGGACGGTGGCGGCGCCCGGACCCCCGCGCCCATCCGCTGGATGCGCGGAGGGCGCGGCCACCTCGGCGACCGCGCCCCCGGGACTCCGCGCTCGCGCCGGCTACTTCACCGCGGCGAGGGCCTTGTCGTAGTCGGGCTCCTGGCCGATCTCCGGGACGAGCTGCCGGTACACGACCTTGTCGTTCTCGTCGACGACCACGACGGCGCGGGCGCAGACGCCGGCGAGGCCGCCGTCCTGGATGAGCACGCCGTAGTCCTTCGCGAAGCTCTTGTCGCGCATGAGCGACAGCGGGACGACGTTCTGGAGCCCCTCGGTCGTGCAGAACCGCTTGGAGGCGAAGGGCAGGTCCGCCGAGACCACGAGCACGACCGTGTTCGGGAGCTGCCCCGCGGACTGGTTGAACTTCCGCGTGGAGGTCGCGCAGGTCGGGGTGTCGAGGCTCGGGACGATGTTCAGGATCTTCTTCTTGCCCTTGTAGTCGGCGAGCGAGACGTCCTTCAGGTCGCCGCCGGTCAGCTTGAAGTCCGGCGCCTTGGCGCCGACCGCCGGGAGGTCGCCGTTCGTGTGGATGGGGTTCCCCTTGAGCGTCACCTGGGCCATCGATGGATCTCCTCGTGGGCGCGGCGCGAGCGGCCGCGCGCGGGTCGTTTCGTGGGAGTGGACCGGATCGGCCCCCTCCGGGCCGCCGCCCGTATCTAAGCAGAAGGGACGCCGGGCGCCTGCCGTCCCTCCTCGGGGCACCCCATCGGGATCGGGTGCTCGAGATCACCGGGACGCTGGCGAGCAGCGGCGACGGGGTCCCGGGCGCCGCGATCCAGAGCTGGTGGGCGGCGCGGGTGACGGCGACGTGGAGGCGGCGGCGCGCGTCGGGGTCGTCGGGATAGGCCCGCGCCGAGGCGTCCGGAACCACCACGTAGTCGAACTCGAGCCCCTTCACGCTCGCGACGTCGGTGAGGTCGACCCCCGGCCGGAACGTGAAGCGCCCGTCCAGGGCGAGGCGCGCCTCGGGCATGTCCTCGAGGAGCCGGTGGAGGGAGCGGGCCACCTCCGGAGCGTGGGCGACCACGGCCACCGACGCCCGCGGCTCCCGCTCGACGAGGTCGCGGATGGCGCCGGCGAGGAACAGGTGGGCGTGGGCCTCGGTCGGGAAGTCGAACCGCGCCACCGGCGCGCCGTCCTTCCCGGCCCGGGGCGGCGCGGCGGGGGCGATGGGCCCGAGGATCGCATGCGCGACCTCCGCGACCGGCCGAGGGCAGCGGTAGGTGGTCTCGAGCCGTACCGTGCCCGCCCGCTCGGCCCCGAGCGCGGAGAGCGCCTCCGGCCAGCCGGCGTACGACGAGAACGTCTGCTGGCTCTCGTCGCCCGCGACGGTGACGCTCCGCCCCGCGAGCTGGCGTCCGAGCACCGCGAGCTCGAAGAGCGACACGTCCTCCGCCTCGTCCACGACGAGGTGGGCGATCTTCTTCCCGGCGGCGCCGCCCCCGCGCGTCGCGAGGAAGAGGAGGATGGGCAGGTCCTCGGCGTCCAGCGTGCCCGAGAGCGCCTGGGGCGTGTCCTCGTCGATGGGCCGGCCGTCGAGCGCCTCGCGCCGGTCCGGATCGATCCCCGAGAGATCCTCCGAGGGCGGCGCGAGCTGGAGGCGGGTGTGCCGGAGCGTCTCGTCGATGGCGGTGGTCGGGAGCCCACCCGCCGCGGCGGCCACCACGAGCTCGAGGAACGGCCGGTCCCCGAGGAGGTCGCCGAGCTCGCGCCGGAGCGGACCGAACGCGGAGCGCACCGCGGCGAGGCGGGGCCGGCGGCGGAGGGCCTCGTAGAGCGCCGGGTGGCGCTTCAGCCGGGCGACGAGCGGGGGCGTCTCCTCGGTGAGCCGCGGCGGCGGGACGCCGAACACGCTCTGGAACGCGCCGCGGGCCCAGGCGTCGACGGTCCGGACCTGAGCCCGGTCCAGGCCGAGGGGCTCGAGGAGCCGCGCCGCGAGGAGCGCGAGCCCGGTCTCGGGGACGATGACGCGGAGCTGCGAGGGCGGGAACCGCTGCGGGTCCGCGAAGGCGATCCGGGCGAGCCGGTGGAGGGCGACGGTGGTCTTCCCGCTCCCGGCGCTCCCGAGGACGAGGAGCGGCGTGTCGGGCGGGGCGGCGACCGCCGCGTACTGCTCGGCGTCGAGGAGCGCCGTGACCTCGGGCGCGGCGGCCCGGTCCCGGGCGCCGGCGCCCACCCCGAGGGCACCCGCCCGCGCCGCGGTGGCCTCGCCGCCGCCGAGCGAGGCGCCGGGGCCGCGCGCCGCGCGCCACGCGCCGCCCGGGCCGCGGGCGAGGGCGACGCCGTCTGCCGCCACCCGCGCGAGCCCCTCGCGGTCGACCACCACCACCCGGCGGATCGCGACGATGCCCCGGGAGACCCGCCCCGGGAACGGCTCCTCGTACTCCTCGCCCTCACGGTACCGGTAGAAGAGGGCCGCCACCGGCGCCCAGCGCCAGTCCACCACCCGGACGCCGGACTCGCGGTCGACGAAGGTGTGCCGGCCGAGGCAGTAGTCGCGCTCGACCCCGTCCTCCCGGATCCGGAGGTGGGCGAAGTAGGGCGCGGCGGGGTCGGGCAGCTCGCCGGGCCGGACCCGCTCCATCACCGCACGCACCACCCCCATCTCCTGGAAGACGGTGGGGAGGTCCTTCGAGGTGGACTCGAGGGCCTCGTCGCGCAGCTGACGCAGCCGCCCGACCAGGTCGCCGTCGCCGCGTCCGCCCTGCCGCGCCACGAGGGACGCGCGCACGCGGACGAGCAGCGCCTCCTCCTCGGCGACGATGGCGCGCTCCCCCGGGGTGAGCGCGGCGAGCCGCTCGGCGGCGTCTGTGGGGTTCCTGGTCAAGTCGCCTTCAATAAGCCCGCGCCCCGGCGGCCGCACGGCCGCCGCTCCCGCGGGCCGCGCATCCTATCCTCCCCGCCCCACCTCGTGGCCCGTGGACGAGCGCGATCGACGCCCGCCCGTTCGAGCGGGCGCGCGGGTCGCATCGACGCTATCCTGCGTCCCGTGGAACGTCCCGACCCCCGCGTCACCATCCGAGAGGTCGTCCGCGACGGCGTCGCGTCCCCCGACTCCATCGCCGTGGAGGAGCCCCTCGAGATCCGCGTGGACGGCGAGGCGGTCGCGACGACCATGCGGACCCCCGGCGCGGACGCCGACCTCGCCCTCGGGTTCCTGTTCGCCGAGGGGATCCTGGCCGGCGCCCCCGACGTGTCCTCGGTGGCGCACTGTGGCCGCCCGGGCGAGGAGGGGTTCGGGAACGTGATCGACGTCCGGTCCGCCGCCGGGATCCGCCTCGATCCCGAGCGCGTCCTCGACGGCCACCGGGTCGCGCCCATCTCGTCGGCCTGCGGCGTCTGCGGGCGGCGGTCCATCCAGGACCTCGCGGCGCGGGTCCGGCCGCTGGACCCGGCCCGGTCCGTCGACCGGGCGCTCCTCGTCGAGGCGGTGGAGGCGATCTCGCGCTCGCAGCCCGGGTTCGTGCGCACCGGCGGGCTGCACGCCGCCGTGCTCGTCGGCGACGACGGCGTCCTCCTCGCCGCGGCCGAGGACGTCGGCCGGCACAACGCCGTCGACAAGGTGATCGGCGCCCTCGTCCGCGCAGGCCGCCTCGGGGCGGGCGCGCCGGCGGGCGCCGGTCCGGCCGTCCTCGCGGTGAGCGGCCGGACGGGGTTCGAGATTGTCCAGAAGGCGGCGGCGGCGGGCGTGCCGGCGGTCGCGTCGATCTCCGCGCCGACGTCGCTCGCGGTCGACCTCGCCGCGTTCGCCGGGATCACCCTCGCCGGTTTCGTCCGGGGCCGTGCGATGAACGTCTACGCGCACGCGGGGCGGCTCGTCCCGTAGTCTCCTTCCCCTGCTCCTGGCCGTTGCGTCCTTGCTCCACCGCCCCCCGGTCCCCATCCTCCACTCGGGGGGAACAGACGCCATGGCGAAGCTCCCGGTGCTCTCGGAGTGGCCGGTCCTGCGGCAGATCGCGACGGGCGACGTGGGAGGGCTCGGCGCGACGGCCGCGAGCGCCCGCACCCGGGAGCTCCAGCCGCGCACCGCGTCGTCGGACCGCGTCGCGCGCTCGATCTGCCCGTACTGCGCGGTCGGCTGCGGTCAGCTCGTCCACGTGAAGGACGAGAAGATCACCGACATCGAGGGCGACCCCGACTCGCCGATCTCGCAGGGGTGCCTCTGCCCGAAGGGCGCGGCGACGTTCCAGCTCGTCACCGGGTCGCATCGGGCCGAGCACGTGCTCTACCGCAGGCCCGGCGGCACGGAGTGGGAGCGGATCCCCCTCGAGCAGGCGATGGACATGGTCGCCGAGCGCGTGCGGCGCGCGCGCGACGAGACGTGGCAGGAGCGGATCGAGGAGCCGGGCGCCGAGCACGAGGGCGCGCTCGTCCGGCGCACCCTCGGGATCGCGCACCTCGGGGGCGCGACGCTCGACAACGAGGAGAACTACCTCCTCAAGAAGCTCTACACCGCCCTCGGCATCGTGCAGGTGGAGAACCAGGCCCGGATCTGACACAGCTCCACGGTCCCCGGTCTGGGGATCTCGTTCGGCCGCGGCGGCGCCACGACGTTCCAGCAGGACCTGCAGAACGCGGACTGGGTCGTCGTCGAGGGCTCCAACATGGCGGAGTGCCACCCGGTGGGCTTCCGCTGGGTGATGGAGGCGAAGAACCGCGGCGCCACCATCATCCACGTGGACCCGCGCTTCTCCCGGACGAGCGCGGTCGCGGACCTCCACGTCCCGATCCGCGCCGGGCACCGACATCGCGTTCCTCGGCGGGATCATCCACCACATCCTCGAGGGGGAGCGGTACTTCAAGGAGTACGTCCTCCACTACACGAACGCCGCCACGATCGTGGACGAGAGATTCCGCGACGCCGAGGACGGCGGCGGGCTCTTCAGCGGCTGCGACTCCGAGCTCGAACAAGTACGAGTGGGACACCTGGGGCTACGAGGGCGTGGACGGGGCCGTGCCCGCGGCGGGCCACAAGGAGGTCTACGCGGAGAAGGGCGCGGGCCGCCCGGCGCGCGAGCACCCGCGCGGCACGAAGATGCTCGCGCGGAAGACCGGACCCGACGCTCCAGCACCCCCGCTGCGTCTTCCAGATCCTGAAGCGCCACTTCGCGCGCTACACGCCGGAGGTGGTGGAGGAGACGTGCGGCATCCCGCGCGCGCTCTTCCTGCAGGTGGCGGAGACGCTGTGCAAGAACTCCGGGCGCGAGCGCACCGGCGCGTTCTGCTACGCGGTCGGCTGGACGCAGCACTCGATCGGCGTGCAGTACATCCGCACCGCGGCGATCCTCCAGCTCCTCCTCGGCAACATGGGGCGGCCGGGCGGCGGGATCATGGCGCTCCGCGGCCACACCTCGATCCAGGGCTCGACCGACATCCCGACGCTCTTCGACCTGCTCCCCGGCTACCTCCCGATGCCGCACGCCTCGCTGCCCGACCGCGGGCTTCGAGGCGTACGTCAACGCACAACGCCTCGGCGACCGGCTGGTGGAGCGAGTTCCCCAAGTACGCCGTCTCGCTCCAGAAGGCCTGGTTCGGCGACGCGGCGACGCGGGAGAACGACTGGCTCTTCGACACCCTGCCGCGCCTCTCCGGCAACCACTCCCACATGGTGACGGTGGGGCTGATGGCCGACGGGAAGGTGAAGGGCTACTTCGTCATGGGCGAGAACCCGACGGTCGGGTCGATGCACGGCGCCCTCCACCGCGAGGGGCTGCGCAAGCTCGACTGGCTCGTCGTGCGGGACTTCGCGCCGACCGAGACCGCCGAGTTCTGGCGCATGGCGCCGGAGATCGAGCGCGGCGAGGTGCGGACGCGAGGACATCGGGACCGAGGTCTTCTTCTTCCCCGCCGCCGCCCACACCGAGAAGGACGGCTCGTTCACGAACACCCAGCGCCTGCTGCAGTGGCATCACAAGGCGATCGAGCCGCCGGGCGACTGCCGCAGCGAGCTCTGGTTCGCGTACCACCTCGGCAAGCGGCTCAAGGCGCTGTACGCGGGCTCGCGCGCTCGAGCGCGACCGCGCGCTCCAGGCGCTCACCTGGGACTACGGCGACGCACGGGCCGCTGCGCGGACCCGTCCGCCGAGGCGGTGCTGTCGGAGGTGAGCGGCTACACGCGTCGCCGGCGGCGAAGCCGGTCGCCGGGTTCGCCGACGCTGAAGGACGACGGCTCGACCGCGTGCGGCTGCTGGATCTACTCCGGCTGCTACAAGGACGGCGTGAACCAGCCGGCGCGGCGGAAGTCCGGCCGCGAGCAGACGCTGGGTCGCGCCGGAGTGGGGCTGGGCGTGGCCGATGAACCGGCGGCTCATGTACAACCGCGCCTCCGCCGATCCGGACGGGCAAGCCCTGGTCGGAGCGGAAGAAGTACGTCTGGTGGGACGAGGGGCAGCAGCAAGTGGACCGGCTTCGACGTGCCCGACTTCATCGTCGACCGGCCGCCTTCGTACCGGCCCGCGCCCGGACGCGCAGGGCACGGCGACGATCTCGGGCGTCGACCCCTTCATCATGCAGGCGGACGGGAAGGGCTGGCTGTTCGCGCCCTCGGGCCTGCTCGACGGGCCGCTGCCGACGCACTACGAGCCGCAGGAGTCGGTGATCGAGAACCCGCTCTACCCGCAGCAGTGCAACCCCGCGCGGATGGAGTGGAACCGGCGGGAGAACCCGTACCACCTCGCCTTCGGCGACCCGCGCTTCCCGTACGTGATCACCACCTACCGCGCTGACCGAGCACCACACGGCGGGCGGCATGAGCCGGTGGCTCTCGTGGCTCTCGGAGCTGCAGCCCGAGATGTTCTGCGAGGTGTCGCCCGAGCTCGCCGCCGAGCGGGGGCTCCGCAACGGCGGCTGGGCGACGCATCCGCACCGCGCGCGGCGAGATCGAGGCGCGCGTGCTCGTCACCGAGCGGATGCGGCCGCTGCGGGTGCGTGGGCGGACCGTCCACACCATCGGCGCTGCCGTACCACTGGAGCTACGTCGGCCGCGACCGGGGCGATCCCGCGAACGAGCTCATCCCGTTCGTCGCCGACCCGAACGTCTCGATCCAGGAGTCGAAGGCGCTCACCTGCACCATCGTCGCGGGCCGCCACTCGCTGCGGGCGGCGCTCGGTGACCGACGGCGCGGAGCTCCGCGGTCCCCGATCCGGGCGCGGGGCCGCCCCGCGATCTGCCGGGGATCCGGACCGTGCGCCGCGGGCCGCCCGTCGAGCCGCGACGGCCCGAGGCCGATCCGGCGAGGCGGCGCTGAGAGGGGGCGCGCGATGGAGCAATGCGGCTTCTTCACCGACACGACGCTCTGCATCGGCTGCAAGGCGTGCGAGGTCGCGTGCAAGCAGTGGAACCAGCTCCCCGACGACGGCTTCGCCTTCACCGGGATGAGCTTCGACAACACCGGGCAGCTCGGCGCCTCGACCTGGCGGCACGTCGCCTTCGTCGAGCGCACGACGCCGCTCCCGGGCCAGGGGAGCCCGCGCGACGGCGCCGCCGCCGCGACCCGGCCGTTCGCGGAGCTCTTCCCGGCGGGCCAGCCCGGACCGACCTCGCTCCTGCGCGACATCTCCCCGTCGCACGTCGAGACCCCGGTCCCGCTCGGCCCCACCGAGCGGGCGCTCGGCAAGTTCTCGTGGCTCATGATGAGCGACGTCTGCAAGCACTGCGAGCGGGCGGGCTGCCTCGAGGCCTGCCCGACCGGCGCCATCATCCGCACCGAGTTCGGCTCGGTCTACGTCCAGCCCGACGTCTGCAACGGCTGCGGCTACTGCGTGTCGGCGTGCCCCTTCGGCGTCGTGGACCGCCGCGAGGACGACGGGCGCGCCTGGAAGTGCACGCTCTGCTACGACCGGCTGAAGGGCGGGATGGTGCCGGCCTGCGCCAAGGCCTGCCCGACCGCCTCGATCCAGTTCGGCGAGCTCTCGGAGCTGCGCGACGCGGGCGCGGACCCGGGTCGAGCAGCTCCGGAGCCGCGGCGTCGAGCAGGCGTACCTGTACGGCGAGGACGCGGCGAGCCAGCCCGGCACCGAGGGGCTGCACGCGTTCTTCCTGCTGTGCGACGAGCCCGAGACCTACAACCTGCCGCCCGACCCGGTCGTGCCCACCGCGAAGATCGTGCGGAGCTGGTGGTCGATGGCCGCCGGCGTCCTGTCGCTCGCGGCGCTCGCGGTCGGGTCGGCGATCTCGGCGAGGCGGACATGAACATGAGGAACGGCGCGTTCGATCCCACCCTGGACGCCGAGCGGCGCCACGACGGGCGCAACGTCGGCGGAGACTTCGGCGCGCTCGCCGGCGAGGGGGCGCTGCAGCGAGTCCACGAGCCGTGGGGCGAGTCCGCCCACGAGCGGGCGCGGCCCGGGGCGGGCGAGGAGCCGGGCGAGGGGCGGAGCTACTACGGGCTGCCGGTCCTGAAGGAGCCCGTGTGGAAGTGGATGATCCCGGCGTACTTCTTCACGGGGGGGCTCGCCGGCGCCTGCGCGGTGCTGGGGGCGGCGGCGCAGGCGGCGGGCGGACGCGGCACGCGAGCGGGCTCGTCCGGCGCTGCCGGCTCGCGGCGGTCTCCGGCGCCGCCGCGAGCGCCGGCGCTGCTCATCGCCGATCTCGGCCGTCCGTCCCGGTTCGTCTACATGCTGCGGGTGTTCCGGCCGACGTCGCCCATGAACATGGGGACCTGGATCCTCTCCGGGTTCGGCGCGCTCGCCGGGCTCTCGGCCCTGCCGGAGGTCGTCCCCGACGCGCCCGCGCCGCTCGCGCGAGCGGCCGCGCTCGCCGGCTACGGCGCCGGGCTCCTCGGCCTGCCCCTCGTCGGCTACACCGGCGTCCTCATCGCCGACACCGCCGTCCCGGTCTGGCAGGGGACGCGGAACACGCTCCCGATCCTGTTCGCCTTCTCCGGCGCGGTCTCGGCCGGCGCGCTGCTCCAGCTCTGGGCGCCCGGCGAGCTGCACGCGCGGGGGGGCGCCCGCTGCCGCGCCACGCCGGCGCGGAGATGGCGCTCCGGTTCGGCCGCGTCGCGAAGGCGGCCGAGCTCGCGGTCTCCTTCGCCCTCGACCGCGAGGCCGCCGGCCACGCGCCGCGGGTCGCGCGGCCGCTCCACCGGGGGGTCTCCGGGGCGATGCTCCAGGCCGCCCGCGGCCTCGTCGCCGCGTCCCTCGTCCTCGACCTCTTGCCGCGGCGGCGGCGGTCGACCCGCCGGACGCTCACCGCGGTCTCCGGGGCCCTCGCCATGGCGGGGACGCTCCTCCTGCGATTCGGCGTCGTCCAGGCGGGCCGCGCCTCGGCGCGGGACCCCCACGCGACCTTCGAGATGCAGCGGCGCGGGCGCGGGGGCCGGGAGGAGGCTAAGAAGCAGGGGGTCGCCCAGATGCCGACGGTCGCGGGGGTGGAAGCGACCGGGAAGGAGTCGTCCGTTGCAGGCCCCGGCGTCTAACGCTCCCCGCACCCTCCCTGCTGGACGCGCAGGGCCGCGCCATCGCCTATCTGCGCGTCGCCCTGACCGATCGCTGCAACTTCAAGTGCACCTACTGCTCGCCCGCCGAGAACGAGCCGCCCGATGGGCTCCTCACGCGGGCCGAGCTGGCCCGCCTCTTCCGGCTCTTCGCCTCGCCTCGGCGTCCGGCGCATCCGGCTCACCGGCGGCGAGCCGACGCTCCGCAAGGACGTCGTCGAGATCGTCGGCCGACGCGGCGTCGACGCCCGGGATCGAGGACGTCGCCCTCACCACCAACGGCCACCGGCTCGCCGAGCTGGTGCCGCGCCGCTGCGCGAGGCGGGGCTCGGGGTCGCTCAACGTCTCGCTCGACACGCTCGTGCCCTGCCCGGCTCCCCGGGCGTCTCGGGCGCGCGGCGCCCGCCTCGACCGGATCCTCGACGGGATCGACGCGGCCGCCGGGCGGTTCCGCTCCCTCAAGCTCAACACCGTCGTGATGCGGCGGCGTGAACGAGGACGAGCTCCCGGCCCTCGTGTCGCTACGCCTGGGACCGCGGCGCCCTCCCCCGCTTCATCGAGCAGATGCCGTTCGCCGGCGCGCGGCGCGGTCGTGCCGCTCGCCGAGGTCCGCGCGCGGCTCGTCGGGCGCGGGGTATCGCCCTGCGCGCCGGATCCGTGGCGCGGCTGGGGGCCGGCCCGCCACCTGCGCGGCGACGGCGCCGGACGGCCGCGAGGGGCTCGTCGGCCTCATCGGCGCGATGACGCGAGAACTTCTGCGAGGACTGCAACCGCGCCCGGGTCGCCGCCGACGGCGGGTTCCAGGCGTGCCTCGGCGGCGACGGAGCGGCTGCCGCTCCGCGACCTGCATGCGCGAGGGCGCGCCCGACGGCGCCGCTCGTCGAGGCGGTCCGCGGCGCGCTCGTCCGCAAGGCGCCGCGGCACCGGATGGAGCGATGCGGAGGGCGGGCTGGTCGCTGCTGCCGATGCGAGGCATCGGCGGGTAGGCGGCCGGACGCAGGGGAGGACGATGTCGACGAATCGGTGGGCGATCGCGGTCGCCGGGCACGGTGGCGATGATCTGCCTCGGGACCGTCTACTCGTGGAGCCTCTTCACGCAGCCGCTCATCGCGGCGTTCGGCTGGTCCAACACGACGACGACCTGGACGTTCGCGCTCGCGATCTTCTTCCTCGGCGTCGGCGCCATCATCGGCGGGCGCTGGCAGGACCGGCGCGGCCCGCGGCCGGTGGCGATGACCGGGGTCGTGCTCTGGGGGATCGCGAACGTCCTCGCCGGGCTCGGCACCGCGCCAGCTCGGCGCGCCCGTGGATCTACCTCACCTACGGGGTCCTCGGCGGGCATCGGGCTCGGGCTCGGGTACGTGACGCCCGGTCGCGGCGGTGACGAAGTGGTTCCCGGACAAGCGCGGGCTCGGCAGCGGCATGGTGGTGATGGGGTTCGGCCTCGGCGCGTTCTTCTACAACAACATCCTGAAGGCGGTCCCCGCCTTCGCCGCCGCCGCGCGCGGAGGCGGGCAAGGTCCTCGCGGCGCGGGCCGCGGGCGACGCCGGCGCGATGCTCTCGCCGGACGCCACCGGCACGCTCATGTCCACGTTCATCTGGTCCGGCGTCGTGTTCGCGGTGATCGGCGGGATCTGCGCCTCGTTCGTCAGGAACCCGGCCGCCGCTCCCACGCCGCCGCCGCCCGCCGCCGCCCCGGCCCGAGCGGCCGCCCCGACCCGGCTGCTCCATCTCCGTCGGCGCCGCACGCACCGCCGCGGCCGCGGCGCAGCACGACTACCCGCCGTCGGAGGCGATGCGCACGCCGCAGTTCTGGGCGCTCTGGGCGATGCTCTTCCTGAACGTCACGGCGGGGATCCTCTTCATCTCGAACGCGGTGCCGATCATGCGCGAGCTCACCGGCGCGGCGCCGGCGACCGCGCTCGTCGATCTACGGCTTCATCGCGCTCTTCAACGGCCTCGGCCGCTTCTTCTGGGGCGCGGTGTCCGACCGGATCGGCCGCAACTGGGCCTACCTGCTCATCTACGGCACGCAGGTCGTCATCTTCTTCGTCGTGGGCGGGGTCCACTCGCTCGCGGCGGTCGCGATCCTCTTCGCGATCGTCCTCCTCGACTACGGCGGCGGCTTCGGCACGATGCCGTCCTTCACCGCCGACTACTTCGGCACGAAGTACATGGGCGTGAACTACGGGTGGATCCTGCTCGCCTGGGGCGTCGGCGGCATCGTCGGGCCGATCTTCGTCGCCGTCGTGAAGGACCGGACCGGGACCTTCTCCGGCGCGCTGCCGGTCATCGCGATCATGCTCGTCGTGTCGATGATCCTGCCCATCGTCACGCACAAGCCGACCGAGCGCACCGGCCCGTTCTACCGGGGGCTCCTTCGGCGGGCCCGGGTAGGCGCGTAGCGCGCCCGCCCGTTCGGACGTCACTCGCAGTACGCGCCGCCGCTCCCGCAACGCGCGGGGGCGGCGGCTTCGTTCTCGCCGGCCCCCGGAAGGACACGCGCTGGAGTAGACGGCGCAGGCGCGGGCGGCCGTCCGCCGCGCGGGAATGCGCGGCGCAGGCGCTGGCGCCGCCCGCCGCGGGGCCCGTCGGAGCCGACCTCGGCGGGAGAGCGACGAGCGTCGCGCGCGGATCCGCGGCCTTCACGGGCGCGGCTCGCGAGGGCGACCGCAGTGGCGCTGCGCGCCTGCGGTCGCCCGCGTCGCCGCGCCGGCGCGTTGGCCCGCCGCGCACGGAGAGCCCGGCCGAGAGGGGCCGCCTCGGCGAGGCTCCTCCGGTCCCGCGGCGGCGGCGCTGGATGCGCCTGCGCCTGCATGTTGGGCGTGGTCGCAGATGCGCTCGAGCTCGAGCACGCCAGATGGTGCATCAGGTCGCGAGCTCGAACCGCCGCGCGGAGCCCCGCGGTGCCGGAGGCGCCCCTCGCGGAGGCGCCGGCTCGACGCCTCTCCCTCCGCGCGCGTCACTCGCGGCCGGGAACTGCGCGCCGACCGGTTTCACTCGGGAGGCGCGCCAATCGCGCCCGGAGTCGCGCGCGATCCGGAGTGCTCGCCCGCCGATGCCGGGGCGCCGATGGCGACGCCGGGGCGGAGCGCAAGGTTCGAGCGGTCGATCCGAGAACGAGCGGATGGCGACGCCGGGGCGGAGCGCAAGGTTCGAGCGGTCGATCCGAGGACGAGCGGATGGCGACGCCGAGGCGCAGCGCAAGGTTCGAGCGGTCAATCCGAGGACGAGCGGATGGCGGACGCTCACCGCCCCGCACCCGGTCCGGGCTGCGGCCCGCCGATTCCGGCCGTCAGTGGATGCTGTGGCAGCCGAAGCAGGTGGACAACGTCCCGAGGCCGGTCCCGCCCCACTGCACGCTCGCCTGCGCGAGGTGGCACGCGACCGTCCCGCAGGTCTTGGTCAGCGGGTCGTAGGTCGCGCCCGTCAGCTCGAACGAGAGCGTCCCCGCGGCGGCGGTGCCGTCGGGCGGCGGCGGCGAGGGCGAGAACGCGCTTCCCGGGGGCAGGTGGTTCGCGTCCTTGAACTCGACGACGGTGATCCAGTACG
The DNA here is from genome assembly GCA_963739565.1 of uncultured delta proteobacterium. GTDB lineage: Bacteria > Myxococcota > Myxococcia > Myxococcales > Anaeromyxobacteraceae > Anaeromyxobacter. Next base: position 21,973 of record CAVUBF010000012.1, read on the forward strand.
GGAACGTCGGCGCCGCGGGCGCGACCGGCGCGCGGTAGCTCGTCGTGGCCGTGCGGGGATCGAAGCTCACGTCGCGGCTCCCGTTCACGTGGCGCCTCGGCAGGACGCCGCCGCTCCCTGCCGGCGCGCGGCTCGGCTGGTCGTCGTGGCAATTCGTCGTCGCGCAGCCGAACCCGGCGTAGTTCTGGCCGTCGGCGAGGTAGTTGCCGGTGGTGTTGAGCCACCAGAACCCCGACGGCCCGGTCGCGGCCGGATCCACCGTCTCGAAGTGACAGGTCTGGCACGTCATCGGCGCCGCGCCGAACGTCCCGTCCGCCACCTCGGTGCCGGTGGTGGAGTCGGTGACGCCGTGCTGTCCGCTGATCCACTGCGTGTAGAACGTCCGGGTCCGGTTGTGCCAGGCGAAGTGGCCGTACGCGCCGGTGTAGACCGTGCCCAGGTTGGTGGTGGAGCGCGGCACGAGGTGCGTGTTGGCGGTGGCGCTCCCCGCCGGGCCGGAGGCGTAGCGCGGCGGCATCCCGTGGCAGCCGTCGCAGGCGAGCTTCGTCCCCGAGCCCCAGGACGGCGTCGTCCGGTAGGCGGGGGCCTCCTGGCCCGAGGAGTGGCAGGCGACGCCGCTGCACGTCCCGTCCTGGCGCATAGCCGGCACCGGCCGCGTTCCGCGCCTTGAGCGACGCCGCCGGCGCGCCGCTCGAGACGAGCTCGACGTCGAGGGTCCCGTCCATGTGCCGGACGGGGTCGAGCGGGTGGCAGTGCCCGCAGCCGTAGACGTAGCCCTGCACGCCGTCGGCGGGTAGTCCGCCCAGACGCGGAGGTCGCCGTAGCTCGCAACCGGGGCGGCCGGGGACGCGGCGTGGTGGACCGCGTGGGCGCCGCTCGTCCCCGGGACCGCGTGGCAGGCGCCGCACGCCGCCGCGGCCGGGTCGGCCTCGACGACACCGTTCACGTGGTGCCCGCCGGCGATGTCGATGGTCCCGTCGGAGCGCACCGTGGTCGGGTGGCAGGCGGCGCAGGGGCCGAGCTGCGGGTGCGGGCGCGGCGGCGGCGCCCCGTGGCACGTCCCGCAGATCCCGGGCCGCCCGGGGTCGGGCGCGACGAAGAAGGTCCAGCGCGGCGCCGGGACGGTGCCGCCCGCGAGCCCGGCGCCGTGACACCAGACCTGCGCGCAGGTGGCGTCTTCACGGTTCCAGGCGGGGGAGAGGGCGCCGGGGCCGGCGGGGCCGCGCGCGAGCGCCGAGAACGTGACGGTGGCGTGCGGCGCGTCGACGTGGCCGGGCGCGTCGACGGTCGCGGGCACCACGTGGCAGTCGGCGCACGCGACCGCGCTGCGGACCAGGTTGTCGCCGAGGTGCAGCCGGTGCGCGCCCACCGCGACTTCCGACGGCGCGCCCTCGCCGTGAACGCCGCGCGGCGGCGCGGGAGACGTCGCGTCGCCGTGACAGCTCGCGCAGTCGATCCGCGCGGGCAGGCCGTCGCCGAGCGGCGCGCTCTTGCTGCACGCGCCGGCGGCGAGGAGGAGCGCCGCCCCGATCGTGCGTCTCATGGCGCCCCGAGGTGGCAGGCGTTGCAGAACGAGCGAGCGTGACACACCGCGCAGGACTCGTTCCCGACCGAGCCTGCGGCGAGCATGTGCACCGACCGCCAGGCCGGACCGTGGTTCGCGGGGCGGGTCGTGGTGTGGCAGCGCACGCAGGTGCCGCTCTCGTGGCACGCGGCGCACCGCTCCCGCTCCCACGCCGCGGCGGTCCCGTGGAGCCGGATCCTGAAGATGGGGGTGTGGTCGCGCGGCTCGCGCTCGCGGTGGCAGCGCGCGCAGGCGTCGGCGCCGTGGCAGGTGACGCAGTCGCGACCGTGGCGGCCCGCGGCCCAGTGCGCCTCCTCGCCGTGGCCGCGCCGCCAGCCGTCGCGGTGGTCCGCCGGGCGGGTGCCCTTCGGAATCCCCCGGGTGGCACGCGGCGCAGGGGCGGCGGTCGACCTGCGCCCGGGCGTGGCAGGCGACGCAGTCGCGGTCCGCGGTGAGCGAGATCGAGCCCGCTGCCGGGCGGTGGCAGGCGCCGCAGGCGAGGCCCGGCGAGCCCGCGTGGCGGTCGTGCGCGAAGGGCACCGCCTGCGCACTCGCGGCCTTGGGCGGTTTCGACAGCGGCGACGGCGCCCAGGCCGGGACCGAGCCCTCGTGGCAGGTCGTGCAGAAGCTCCGGTGGAGCACCGGCGAGGGCTCGGCCACCCCGTGGCACGCGCGGCAGCGCGCGTCGCCCTCGAGCGGCGGGACGAGGCGGCCGACGAACTCGAGGTGCCGGGCATGGAGGAAGCGGACCTCGGCGGCGAGCCCAGGGCCGGCGGCCGCGAGGAGGGGGACGAGGGCGAGGAGGCGCAGGGCGGTCACGGGCTCCTCACTCGAACGCCTGCGCCGCGCTCACGAACACGCCGTGGAGCACGGAGGACGAGACGTCGCGGGTGGCGCGGGCGCGGAAGGAGAGGGCGCGGGTCGCCCTCCAGCGGACCTCGGCCCAGAAGGACCGGACGTCGGCCACCTCCGCTGCCGTCTGGTAGTAGGTGTACTGGTAGCGCTGGTAGCCCGTCCCGAGCTCGGCGTGCAGCCCGCCGCGCTCCCAGCCGGCGGCGCCGTCCGCCGCCCACAGCCCGTTCCCGGAGAGCGCCGCGTCGTCGCCCAGGCGCTCCGCCGACGCGGACGCGAAGAGACCCGTGCCCGCGAGGCCCGTCCCGCTCGCGAGGACGAAGACCCGGCCGAAGGACCGGTTGAACGGCCCCTCCGGCCCGGAGAGGACCGCCCGCCCCTGCCAGCCGGCCTGCAGCCCGAAGACGCCCGCGGCCGACGTGAACGTGCGTGAGAGGTCGAGGCCGCCGCGCGCATACGGCCGGCTCTCGCCCAGCGTCACGAAGTACGGGTTCTGGAGCTCGCTCACGTCGGCCCGGAACGCGACCGGCTGCACGAGCGCGCTCGCCTGGAGCACGAGCTCGAAGGGGAGGTCCGCCCCGACCGCGGCGCCGGCGTGGGCGACGCGCCCGTCGAGGCCGCGGGCGTAGACCCGCCCGCGCAGCGCGTCCGAGCCGCGCCAGCGCGCGGCGAGGCCGTAGCCGTGGCTCACCGAGACGGCCTCCGGGGCACCCGGGACCACCGCGCTCGCGCGAGTGAACCGGTAGTCGGCCTCGAGCCGCAGGGCGTGCGTCACGCGCCAGGCCACGCCCGCCGAGCCGATCCAGTCCTCGAAGTCCCCCGCCTCCACCTGGAAGAAGTGGATCGCGCGGCCGCCGAGGGCGAAGACCTCCAGGTCGGGTCCGCCGGGGCGCACCACCGCGGAGACGCCGTCGAAGGTGGTGGGGAGGCCGTAGCCCGTCTCCTGGCGCCCGGCGCGGAGCCTTCGCAGCGCGCCGTCGGGCCGCCAGTCCACCGCGAGGGCGAGGACGTCCACCCACGGGTTCCTCCCGTCCCAGACCGTCTGCAGGCCGTTGGCGGTGGCGCCCGCGGGCGGCCGGCCGTCCAGGTCCCACCACGCGTCGACGGCGCCGGTGATCGAGAGGCGATCGTCGGGGTGATAGGCGCCGAAGTCGAGGGCGAGGTGCGCCTTCTGGTCGGTGGCGTCCGGCCCGTAGCCCTGGCGCAGGCGCCACTCCTCGCGCGCGCCCGCGCGGACCGACCAGTCGCGCGGGGGCGGCGCGGGTGAGACCACCGGTGAAGGTGCGAGCGACGCGGGCGGGACGGGATCCGCCGCGCGCGCGGCGACCGACTCCTCCCCCCGGGCCGCCGAGGCCGCCGCGGCGAGCGCGAGCGCCGCCGCGGCGATGCGTCCTCCCATGAACACCCCCGCGCCCATCAGGGGTTATCCCAGGGTTGAACGCCTTGATCTCGGTCAGTGAATGGCCTGAGCGTGGCGCAAATCGGCTCCTACCTTCACTGACGGTGACGAGAGCGAAGGACAAGGACGTACGAGCCGCGCCGCCGTCGTCACGCAGGTGCGGCGACCTGCCGTAGGGGCATCTGTCGCGAAGGGTGGGCGCCCTTATCCCACGGTCCGGGTTCTTGCCGCCGGTCGCTTCGCAAGAGGATCTCCGGGCACGCGCGAGCTACGACCCACTTGCCCGCCCGCTGCTCACGCGCCGAGTAGCCGGCGCAGGCGGGGGCGCGCTGGAGAGAGGGGCCGCCGCGGCGAGGCTCCTCCGCTCCCGCGGCGGCGGCGCTGGATGCGCCTGCGCCTGCCTTTCGAGCGCGGTCGCAGACGCGCTCGAGTCTCCAGCACGCCCGACGGTGCATCAGGTCGCGAGCTCGAACCGCCGCGCGGAGCCCCGCGGTGCCGGAGGCGCCCCTCGCGGAGGCGCCGGCTCGACGCCTCTCCCTCCGCGCGCGGCACTCGCAGCCGGGAACTGCGCGCCGACCGGTTTCACTCGGGAGGCGTGCCAATCGCGCCCGGAGTCGCGCGCGATCCGGAGTGCTGCCCGCCGATGCCGGGGCGCCGATGGCGACGCGGGGCGGGGCGCAAGGTTCGAGCGGTCGATCCGAGAACGGCGGATGGCGAGTGGCGAGCGCAGCAAGGTTCGAGCGGGGATCACCCCGCGCCCTGCGCTCACCCCCGCGCCGCCCGCTCGAGCCCGGCGACGTCGAGCTTCTTCATCTTCAGCATCGCCTCCATGACGCGCTTCGAGCGCGCGGGGTCGCCGCTGCGCATCAGCTCGCCGAGCGCGTCCGGCACGATCTGCCACGAGAGCCCGTAGCGGTCCTTCAGCCAGCCGCACTGCTCGATGGTCCCGCCCGCCGAGAGCGCGTTCCAGTACCGGTCGACCTCGGCCTGGTCGGCGCAGTGCACGAGGAACGAGATGGCGTGGTTGAAGGGATCGAGGGGTCCCGCCTCGAGCGCCATGAACGACTGCCCGGCGAGGGTGAACTCGATCACCTTCACCGAGCCGGCGGGGCCGCTCGGCGTGTCGGCCGGGACCGGCGACACGCTGTCGATCCGCGAGTCGGGGAAGAGCGAGACGTACAGGTTCACCGCCTCCGTCGCCTTCTCCGCGAACCAGAGGTGGGGGTGATCTTCGTGCGCGTGAGCGTCGCCATGCGTTCCGGCTTAGCCGGCGGCTCCCGGACGCGCCGGTCGCGGCCGGGCGCCGGCGGCGTCCCATCAGGGGACCCGCGGCCCGCACGTGCCCGGGAAGGAAAGGACGTCCTGCCAGGCGTCCCGCAGGTGTCCCGCCCCCTGCCCGACGGACCGAGATCCGCTATGGTCGTGGGACCCAGGAGGTTCCGATGGCTCCCCGCCTCGGATGGATCCGCAGCGCCCTCGCCGCCGCGCTCCTCTCCGTCGCCGCCTCGCAGGCGCGCGCGGCCGATCCGGCCAGGATCGTGCTCCTCGCGACGACCACCTCCACCCAGGACTCGGGGCTCCTCGACGTCCTCGTCCCCGCGTTCGAGAAGCAGACCGGCTACGTGGTGAAGACAATCTCGGTCGGGTCGGGGCAGGCGATCGCCCTCGGGCGGAAGGGAGAGGCGGACGTGCTCCTCGTCCACTCCCCGGAGGACGAGCAGAAGCTCGTCGCCGACGGCTTCGGCGTGAACCGCCGGGCGGTGATGCACAACGACTTCGTCGTGGTCGGGCCGCCGTCGGACCCGGCCAAGGTCCGGGGCGCGCCCTCCGTCGCCGAGGGGCTCCGCCGGATCGCGGCGGCGGGCGCGACCTTCCTCTCCCGCGGCGACTCCTCGGGCACCCACGCCCGCGAGAAGGGGCTCTGGAAGGCGACCGGGTTCGACCCGGAGGGGAAGCCCTGGTACCAGCAGACCGGTCTCGGCATGGGCGACACGCTGAACGTCGCCGCCGAGAAGGCGGGCTACACCCTCACCGACCGCGGGACCTTTCTCGCGCGCCGCAGGGCCCGGCCGCTCGCGCTCGCGGTGGTGGTCGAGAAGGAGCCGCTGCTCCTCAACGTCTATCACGTCATCGAGGTGAGCCCGGCGCGCTGGCCGAAGGTGAACGCGGCGGGGGCGAAGGCCTTCGCCGACTTCCTCGTGGCGCCCGCCACCCAGATCCGTCATCGGGAGCTTCGGGGTCGACCGGCTCGGCGAGCCGCTCTTCGTCCCGGACGCGGGGAAGCGCCTCGAGGTCGCGCGCTGATGGACGTCGTCCTCGACGGCCTCTGGAGGGCGCTCTCCCTCCTCGTCCACCTCGATCCCGAGGTGCTCGGGATCACCGCCCTGTCCCTCGAGATCTCCGCCACCGCCACGCTCCTCAGCCTGCTCGTCGGGATCTCCGCCGGCGTCGCGGTGGCGCTCTCGCGGTTCCCGGGGAAGCGGCTGGTGGTGAGCCTCGTGAACACCGGGATGGGCCTCCCGCCGGTGGTGGTGGGGCTCTTCGTCTCGATCCTGCTCTGGCGGAGCGGCCCGCTCGGCGGCCTCGGGCTCCTCTACACCCCCACCGCCATCGTCATCGCCCAGGCGGTGATCGCGACGCCCATCGTCATGGGCATCACGGTGAGCGCGGTCCAGAGCCTCCCCCCCGCGCTCCACCTCCAGATCCTCGCCCTGGGCGCCACCCGGGCGCAGCACCTCTGGCTGCTCGTGCGCGAGGCGCGCCTCCCGCTCATGGCCGCGGTGATGGCGGGCTTCGGCGGGGTGATCTCCGAGGTCGGCGCGTCGATCATGGTGGGTGGGAACATCAAGGGATCGACGCGCGTCCTCACCACCGCGACGGTGATGGAGGTCGGCCGCGGCAACTTCGACGTGGCGATCGCCCTCTCCTTCATCCTCCTCGCCGCCTCCCTCGGCGTGAACTACCTCCTCACCATCATCCAGCAGCGCGAGCGGCCCCGATGAGCGGGTCCCGCTCCGTCCTCGAGCTGCGCGACGTGCGCGTCGAGCGCGGCGGGCAGCTCGTGCTCGACGTCCCGTCGTTCCGGCTCGGGGCGGGCGAGATCGTGGCGCTCATCGGGCCGAACGGCTCGGGCAAGACCACCCTCCTCCTCACGCTCATGGGGCTCCTGCCCCGGGCGGCGGGGTCGGTCCTCTTCGACGGCGAGGTGCTCGAGGCGGGCGGCCGGCTCATCGAGCGGCGGCGGCGGCTCGCGATGATCCTCCAGGAGTGCCTGCTCTTCGACGGAACGGTCGAGGGGAACGTGGCGGCGGGGCTGAGGCTGCGGGGCGCCCCGCGCGACGAGGTCCGGCGCCGCGTCGGCGCGTCCCTGCAGCGCTTCCGCCTCGGCGACCTGGCGAGGCGCGCCGCGCGCACGCTCTCCGGCGGCGAGGCGCGCCGCGTGAGCCTCGCCCGCGCCCTCGTCGTCGATCCGGAGGTCGTGCTCCTCGACGAGCCCTTCTCCCACCTCGACGCGCCGACCCGGCAGGCGATCACCGACGATCTCGAGGGCGCGATCCGCGAGGCCGGGATGGCCGCCGTCCTCGTCACCCACGACGCCGGCGAGGCGCTCCGGCTCGCGGACCGGATCGTGGTCATGCACGAGGGGCGGATCGTCCAGTCCGGCGCGCCCTCGGCGGTCCTGAACCATCCCGTGAACGAGTTCGTGGCGAGCTGCGTGGGGATGGAGACCATCCTCGAGGGGGAGGTGCGGGCCCGCTCGGGCTGGGAGCTCGAGGTCGGGGTGGGCGACGCGGTGGTCGCGGCGGTCGGCGAGGCGGAGCCGGGGGACCCGGTCCACCTCTGCATCCGGCCGGAGAACGTGGTCCTCGAGCCGCGGGCCCCGGCCCGGGCGACGAGCGCCCGCAACGTCTACCCGGCGCGCATCACCGGGGTCGCGTCCATCGGCCCGTACCTGAAGCTCCGCCTCGACTGCGGCTTCCCCCTCGTCGCCCACGTCACCGCGGAGTCCTACGCCCTCCTCGGCCTCGGCCCGGGGCGGGAGGTGAACGCGATGTTCAAGGCCACCGCCATCCACGTGATCCGCCGCACCCGCGCCGCGGAGGCCGCGGCCCCGCCGGCGCCGGCGCCGCTCGGGCGGGCCGCGCCCGACGGGCGGTGACGGCGCCGGATCCCCCTTGCGCGCGGCCGGTCGACCCGGTTCCATCTCTGCCCCGGAGGTCCATTGCCCAGCTTCGAAGAAGCCCGGAAGATCATCCTCGATCACGTCTCGCCCCTCGGCGCCGAGTCGGTGCCGCTCCTCGACGCGCTCGGCCGCGTCCTCGCCGAGGACCTCGTCGCGCCCTCCGACTTCCCCGCCTGGGACAACTCGGCGATGGACGGGTACGCCGTGCGCGCCGCGGAGGCGCAGGGCGGCGCGCCGCTCCCGGTGGCCGCCTACGTGCCCGCCGGCTCGGCGCCGGGCGAGCCGCTCGCGCCGGGCACCGCCGCCAAGATCCTGACGGGCGCGCCGCTCCCCGCGGGAGCCGACGCGGTCGTGCCCTTCGAGGACGCGGAGGAGCAGGGCGGCGCCGTCCGCGCCCTCGGGCCGGTCCCGCAGGGCGCGCACGTGCGGCGGCGCGGCGAGGACCTGCGCGCCGGCGAGGTCGCGCTCCGGGCCGGGACCGTCATCGGGCCGGCGGAGGTCTCGTGGTGCGCGACCTCCTCCCGGCTCCTCGTCCCCGTCCACCGCCGGCCGCGCGTCGCCATCCTGTCGACCGGCGACGAGCTCGTCGCTCCCGGCGCGGCGCTCGGCCCCGGGAAGATCCACGACAGCAACGGCGTCGCCGTGGCCGCGGCGGTCCGCCAGGCCGGCGGCGAGCCGCTCCTCCTCGGCATCGCGCGCGACGACCGCGAGCCGCTGCGCGAGCGGCTCGCGGAGGGGCTGCGCGCCGACGTGCTCGTGACCACCGCCGGCGTCTCCATGGGCGATCGCGACTACGTCCGGGAGGTGCTCGCGGCGCTCGAGGTGCGCCAGGTCTTCTGGAAGGTGGAGATCAAGCCGGGCCGCCCCACCGCCTTCGCGGTCCGCGGCGGGACCCTCGTCTTCTCGCTGCCGGGCAACCCCGTCTCGACGCTCCTCACCTTCGAGCAGTTCGTGCGCCCGGCCCTGCTCCGCATGGCGGGGCGGCGCCAGCCGCTCCGCCCGACGGTGTCGGCGATCCTCCAGGAGCCGCTCCGACGCAGGCCGGGGCGGACCGGGTTCGTCCGCGTCCGGCTCGAGTCGCGCGGCGGCGTCCTCCTCGCGTGGAGCGCCGGGAACCAGGAGACCGGGATCCTCAAGACCATGCTCCGCGCCGACGGCGTCGCCATCGTCCCCGCCGATCAGGGGGACCTCGCCCCCGGCGCGACGATCGAGGTGCAGGTCCTCACCCCCGACCTCGCGTCGACCTGAGGAGCCGGCATGGACCCCTACTCCCGCCCGGCGCGGACGCTGGCCATCCTCTTCCGCACCGCGCACCTCCTCACGATGGCGGTCTTCGTGGGCGGGGTGCAGCTCGGCGTCGCCGACGCCGCGGTCCGGCCCTGGCGCCTGCTCGCCGTCGTCACGGGGATCGCGCTCCTCGCGACCGAGGTGAGCCACGGCCCCCGCAGCTGGCCCTGGCAGGTCCGCGGCCTCGCCGTCCTCGCCCACGTGGCGGCGCTCGGGCTGCTCGCCGCACCCGGCGCCGGCCGGACCGCGACGACCCTGGCCCTCGTGATCGGCGCGGCCGGGAGCCATGCGCCCAAGTCCGTGCGCAAGTGGTCGATCCGGCACGGGCGCGCCGTCGACTGACCGCCGCCGGCGGGCTCACCCGCCGCCGCGGTGCGTGTAGAGGTCGAACCGCGCGAGGAAGGCGGCGCGCGCCGCGTCGTCGAGCCGCTCGAAGCGGAAGCGGACGGCGAGGACCGGGAGGACGACGCCGGCGATGCGCCGGGGCGGCCGCTCCTCGGCGGAGATGAACACCTCGCCCCCGCCCACCGTGAGCACGAGCACGCCGCCCTCCTCCCGGACCGGGACGTGTCCGCTCGCGGCGGGGAGCCACCGGAGGAGCTCCTCCCGCGTGCAGCCCATCTCGCGGTCGAGGACGGAGGGCGCCGGCATGGCGGGTCAGCCGCCCGCGATGGGCGGCCAGATCGCGACGGCGTCGCCGTCGCGCAGGAGGTGGCGATCCCGCGCGGCGGGGAGGATGTACTCGCCGTTCACGAGCACGAGGTGGACGAGGGCGCGCGGGAACGGGAAGCGATCCACCACCGCCTGCAGGGTCGTGCCCTCCGGGACCTCGAGGGGCAGCTCGTTCCCGATCCGGACGTGCCCCTCGTGCTCCCGCGGGAGGTACTCCCCGAGCGTCGCGAAGGCCTTGAAGGTGATCCGCACGCCGGCTCGCCCCCCGCGTCTCAGTGCAGCCGGGGCTGCGCCCACGCGTCCTGGCGCTGCGCCGTGGCGAGGTAGGCCTCGGCGAGGCGGGTCGGCTCCTTCATGAGCCGGTCCTTCCACGCCCCGAGCCGGACCTTCCCCTCGACGAGCCCGCGGAGCACGCCCACGTGATCGATGAGCCCGATGGCGTTCGCGCCGACGAGGACGTCGCCGTCGAACTCGAGGTGCAGGTAGCGGAAGCGGGCCTCGTCGGAGAGCTCCGCGTGCTGCCCGCCCGGGACCCCCTCCCACCGCCCGAAGGAGGCGGAGACGAGCCCGAGGGTGTCGAGGATGTTGATGAGCGGGACCGCCTTGAGCCGCGTCTCGCGCCCCACCATGTTGAGCGCCGCGCAGGCCGCCTGCTCCGTCGCGTTCGGCTGGATGGCGGAGACCACGTACCCGCCGCTGAGGCCGTCGAACGTCTCGGCGCAGTCGCCCGCCGCATACACGTCCGGGACGCTCGTCCGGCAGCGGTCGTCGGCCCGCACGCCGCGCCCCACCGTGATCCCCGAGCCCTCCAGGAACGCGACGCTGAGGCCGGACGCCGGTCGCCGAGACGACGAGATCGGCGGGGAGGACCGCGCCGGTCGAGAGGGTGACCTCGAGCGCCTTGCCCGTCTGCGCGATGCGCTCGACGCGCGCCGAGGTGTGCACCTCGACGCCCTTCTTCTCGACCCAGCGCTTGATCATCCCGCCGGCGCCCGGGCCCATCATGCGCGGCACCATCCGGTCGCCCATCTCGACGACCGCGAGCTTCGCGCCGCGCGCGGCGAGCGCCTCCATGATGATGCAGCCGATGAACCCGGCGCCCATCTGGACAATCGACGCGCCGGGCCGCGCGAGGGCGGCGATCTTCCGGGCGTCGTCGAGCGTCCAGCAGCTGTGGATGCCGGGCAGGTCAATCCCCGGGATGGGCGGCCGGAGCGGGACCGAGCCGGTGGCGACGAGGAGCCGGTCGAAGGGGAGGACGGAGCCGTCGTCGAGGGAGACCGTCCGCTTCGCCACGTCGACCCCCGTCGCGCGCGCATGCGTGAGGCCAATCCGCAGCTTCGCGAAGTGGTCCGGGTCCTTCCGGAGCAGGGTCCCGGCCTCCTCAATCTTCCCGGCGAGGAGGTAGGGGATCGCCATCCGGCCGTAGGGACGGCCCGGCTCCTCGCCGACGACGACGATGTCGTCGCCGGGGGCGTGCTTGCGGATGGTCTCGGCGGCGACGACCCCCGCCGGCCCGTTTCCGAGGATGACGTGCCTCATGTCGGCCTCCGATGCGCGAGGGGCGGCCTCCTGAGCGTAGCCTCGCCGAAGGCGAGGCGGAGTCGAAGGATCGAGCCGCTCCCCGTCCTCACCCACGTGCCGCTGCGTCCCTCAGAAGACCCCGAAGCGGAGCGCCGCTTCGCCGCGGGGTTCGGATCTCGTCACAGCTTCAGCCGGGCGCGGGTCTCGGGCTTGAGCTGCCCGTTCTCGTCCCAGCCGCGGAGCTTGTAGTACTCGGGGAGCATCTGCGCGAGGCCGTTCACCTTGCCCTTGGCGGGGCCGGTCTTGGCAGGCTCGGTGGTGAGCCGCTTCGGGAGGTTGTCGTCCTTCGCGGTGAAGCCCGCGCGGTTGTTGAAGTCCCGCTCGAGGTTCCAGATCCGCTCTCCGATGAGCCCCACCTCCTCCATCGTGAACTCGTCGCTGCAGGCCGCGGCGAGCTGCGGCTGCACGTCGGCGAGCGACCAGGCGAAGGAGGTGAACAGGCAGATCCCGGCGGAGTCGAACACCGCGGTGGCGTCCTGGAACGCCTTCACGAGCGCCGGCTTCCCCTCGGTGGCGAGCGGGTCGGTCTTCACCGGGATCCCGAGCACCTCCGAGGCCACGGTGTACCCGCGCAGGTGACAGGCGCCGCGATTCGACGTCGAGTAGGCGAGCCCCATGCCCTGGATGCCCCGCGAGTCGTAGGCCGGGAACTCCTGCCCCTTCACGGTCATCGACAGGTCGGGGTGGCCGTACTTCGCGCACAGCCGCTTCGAGCCCAGGGCGATCTCCTTGCCGAACCCCTCCCCCTTCACCGTGGCCTGCACGAAGAAGGCGAGCGCCTCGGCCGAGCCGAACTTCGCGTCGGTCCCGAGCTGCTCCTTCGTGAGGACGCCCATCTCGTACAGCTCCATCACGGCGCCGATGGTGGCGCCGAAGGTGATGGGGTCCATGCCCTGCTCGTTGCACACGTAGTTCACGTACGTGAGCGCCTCGAGGTCGTTGACGCCGTTCGCGGCGCCGAGGGCCCAGGCGGCCTCGTACTCGAGGCCTCCGGACGCGCCCCAGTACTGCGGCGCGTTCTTCACGGTGAAGTGGGTCTCGTCGATCTTCGAGATGCGCCCGCAGGCGATGGTGCAGCCGAAGCAGGCCTGGTTCGTCACCAGGTTCGGCTTCCCGTCGCTCTTGCGCGGCTCGTGCATCGCCTCCCCGGAGATGTTCTTCGCGCCGTCGAACTGGACCGCCTGGTGGTTGCGGGTCGGGAGCGCGCCGATCTCGTTGATGACGTTCATGAGGACCTGGGTGCCGTACTTCGGCAGCCCCTGCCCGGTGACCGGGTGGTTTGCGAGCACCTTCTTGCCCGCGTCGACCGCCTTCATGAAGGCCGCCGGGTCGCGGACGTTTCCCACGCCCTTCGTGCCGCGGACGGCAATCGCCTTGAGGTTCTTCGACCCCATGACCGTGCCGACGCCGGAGCGGCCGGCGGCGCGGTGGAGGTCGTTCACCACGGCGGCGTAGAGGCAGCCCGTCTCGCCCGCGCGGCCGATGGAGCTCACGCGGAGGAGCTCGTCCTGGTGCCGGGCCTTGAGGGCGGGCTCGGTCTCCCAGACCGACTTGCCCCACAGCCAGTCGGCGTCGAGGAGCTGGGCGGTGTCGTCCTCGACGAACAGGTAGACCGGCTTCGGGGACTTGCCCTCGAAGACGATCATGTCCCAGCCGGCCATCTTGAGCTCGGCGCCCCAGTGGCCGCCCGAGTTGGAGCAGGCGATGGCGCCGGTGAGCGGGCCCTTGGTGACGACGGTGTAGCGGCCGCCGGTGGAGGCCATCGTGCCGGTGAGCGGACCGGTCGCCCAGATGATCTTGTTCGCGGGCGAGAGCGGATCGACCTTCGGATCCACCTCGGAGGCGAGGTACTTGGTCGCGAGGCCGCGGCTCCCGATGTACTCGCGGGCCCACTGCATGTTGAGGGGCTCCGCGGTGCAGGTGCCCCTGGTCAGGTCGACGCGCAGGATCTTTCGTGCCCAGGACATGTCGCTCTCCTCACGCGCGCGGCTGCTCGCCCGTCTTCGAGGCCCACTGCTTCATGCGGTCGAGGCCGGTCCACCCGGCGTCCACGAAGGTGATCGCTCCCGTCGGGCACGCCGCCGCGCAGGCCGGCTTCCCGCCGCAGAGGTCGCACTTCTGCACCTTCCCCGTGGACACGACGTAGTTCACGGTCCCGAAGGGACAGGCGATCGTGCACACCTTGCAGCCGACGCAGGTCGCCTCGTTCACGACCTTCGCGCCCGTGGCCGCGTCCGCCTTGATGGCGTCCACCGGGCAGGCGCGCATGCACCAGGCCTCGTCGCACTGCGTGCAGGTGTACGGGACCTTCTTCCCGGACTGGTGGAAGTCGAAGACCTTGATGCGCGAGAGTGACGGGTTGAAGACCGCGTAGTTCTCGTAGCTGCAGGCCAGCTCGCACTGCACGCAGCCGGTGCACTTGGCCGGATTGATGAGGAGCGACTTCTGCATGTCAGGCCTCCGCGAAGTCCAAGAATCGCCAGCATAGGCCGGTCCTGCGGCGAAAGGACCCGGGCCGGAAGGGGCGTCAGGGACCGAGAGCCGCCGCGACGCGGCGCGCCGACCCGGGACGTCATGCCGGACCGATTCGGTCCAGGAGCGCGTCGAGGCCCGGGTAGTCTCCCCGCGTCAGGGCGAACTTGCGGGCGCTCTCTCCCCACGGGGTCCCCTCCCGGATCGCGGCGAGGAGCGCCGGCCGGTCCACGGGCCAGGTGCCGCCGAGCAGGGTGACCCCGCGCGCGAAGAGCGGGTCGGGGAGGCAGCCCGCGCCCGGGCCGACCAGGGCGAAGGCCGACGCCCCCGCGCACCGGGCGAGGAGCGCGTCGAGGGTGTCGTTGAGGAGCACGGTGCTCGTGGAGAGCACCTTCCCGCACGACCGGAGCGCCTCGGGGTCCAGGGTGACGCGCCAGCCGTCGTGCTCGCGGGCGAGATTCGGGGCGGAGCTCCACCACCGTGAGCGACGCGCCGGTCCGGACGATCCGCGGCACGAGGGGCGGGAAGAGGCCGACCATCCCGACCTGGTCGCCGGGGCCGGGCGCGAGGTGGCCGATGGTGTCCGTCGCGGCGCCCGGCCTCCAGCCGGCGCGCTCGAGGAGGAGCGCGGAGAGGGCGTTCACCGCCGCGAACCCGACCACCCGGTCGACGCCCTCGCCCTCCGCGAACCCGCGCGCCAGCTCGAGCGCGTCGACGCCGGCGACCGCGGCGGCGCCGCCGCCCTCCCGGAGCCGCGCGAGGGTGTCGCCGAGGAGCACGTAGGAGAGGCCGAGGGCGCCCCCCTCGAGCTCGAGGGCGCAGAACTCCCCTGCCCGGGTCCGGTCGGCGTCCGGCGGCGGCAGGTGGAGCGCCCGCACCCGCGGCAGCGGCGTCGCCTCCGCGAGCCGCCCCACCGCGGCGACGAGCTCGCGGGCGACCGCGCGCGTCGGCGCGCCGGTCATCGCTCCTCCTCGCCCCGGCGTCGCAGGCGTTCGAGCGCGGGGAGCGCCGGCTCGGGACCGGGGGTCGGCGGCGGCGTGGGCACCGTCCGGGGATGATGCGAGGCGGCTCCTCCGGGCACAACCCGAGCACCCGAGCGGGGTGCAGCCCCACGGCAACATCGAGAAGCGCCAGCGCCGAGAGCTCGCTCGACCGCGCCCGCGTCGAGGACGGCCATCCATCCCGCGGCCGGGCCCACCGCAACGCCGAGCCCCACGAGCGGGCGAGCCAGGAGCGCGGCGGCTGGCCGCCGGCTTCCCCGAATTTCCGCCTGGCGCGGTCCGCCGCGCCGCCGCACTCGGGACCCCATGATCACGAACGCGCACTCCGGGACCCGGGTCGACGAGATCGCCGCAGGCATCTACCGGATCAGCACGCCGTTGCCGCCCGCCGCGGTCCCGGTCCCGGGTGGCTTCAGCTTCAACCAGTTCCTCCTCGCGGACGACGAGCCGCTGCTCTTCCACACCGGGCCGCGGAGGGTGTTCCCGCTGACCCGCGAGGCGGTCGCGGCGGTGCTGCCGGTCGAGAGCCTCCGCTGGATCGCCTTCTCACATTACGAGGCGGACGAGTGCGGGGCGCTGAACGAGTTCCTCGCCGCCGCCCCGCGGGCGACCGCCGCGTGCAGCTTCGTCGCCGCCCTCACGTCGATCGAGGACCAGGCGATCCGCGCCCCGCGAGCGCTGCGCGAGGGCGAAGAGCTCTCGCTCGGGAAGCACCGCGTCCGCTGGTACGACGCCCCCCACCTGCCCCACGGGTGGGAGTGCGGCTACGCGTTCGACGTGACGACGGCGACGCTCCTGTGCGGCGACCTCTTCACGCAGGCAGGTGCGTACAACGAGCCGGTCACGCAGAGCGACATCCTCGGGCCGAGCGAGGCGATGCGCGCCCCGATGGACTACTTCTCGCACACGAAGAACGCGCGGACGCTCCTCGCGAAGCTCGCGGCCGCGAAGCCGCGGACCCTGGCGTGCATGCACGGGAGCGCGTGGGCGGGCGACGGGGAGAAGCTCCTGGGCGCGCTCGCGGACGCGCTCGAGCGAGGGTGAGCGCATCGCTCCGTCGACCCGCCGCCTCGCGCGCGAGAACCGTGGCGGAGCCCCGACGTCCCAGGACGGAACGTTCGTGCTCTCCGGGCTCGTCCCCGGCGAGCACCGGATCCTCGCCCGCGGGGACCGTCGTGGGGTCGGATGGCACGTTCACCCGGGCGTTCGCCGGCGTCGTCCCGGGGGCCGTCCCGCCGGACGCCATCGGGCAGCGGGGCGAGATCGAGCGGCCGCACCACACCGGCGGCATCGATCTCGAGAAGCGCTTCGAGAATCTGCCCCCGGGTCCCTACACAATCGTCGCCCGGAGCTTCGACGATCCGGCGCGCTGCGCCGTCACGGCGCTGGAGCTCCCCGCGGGCGCCGACCAGAGCGCGATCGTGAAGCTGCCCGCCGACCGCGGCCCGTGACGGCGATGAGCATCGCGAGATTCGGGGCGAGAGCGCGTGGCGGCGAGTAAGCCTGGGACATGCCCAAGGCGATCCAGGACTGCATCCCCCGGAACCACTGCTGGGGCTGCGGCCCGCTGAATTCGAGCGGGCTGCAGATCAAGAGCTACCCGGACGGCGACGGAACCGTGTCCCGGTTCCAGCCCTCCCCCGCGCACATGGCCGGCCCGACGCACGTCGTGAACGGCGGGGTCATCGCGACGGTGATCGACTGCCACACGATCTGCACCGCGATCGCCGACGCGTACCGCGTCGCCGGGCGCGAGCTCGGCTCGGAGCCGCTCCTGTGGTGCGTGACCGCGTCGCTGAAGGTGGACTACCTCGCGCCGACGCCAATCTCGGAGCCGATGGAGCTGCGGGCCCGGGTCCGCGAGACGAAGGGGCGCAAGCGCCTCGTGGAGTGCACGGTCACCTCCGGCGGGAAGGAGTGCGCCCGGGCGGAGGTGGTGGCGATCGAGGTGGCGCCCGGGTGGCGGGGTGAGAAGGGCTGAGGGAGGGTCGTCTCGGTTCCGAGCAACTACTCTCGGTCGGGAGCCTGGAAGTACCGGCCCGAAGATGCAGGTCGAAGCCCCACGAAGGACGCGCGGCGCCAGCACCCGTGGGAGCTCGTGCGCCGCACCGAGGTGGTCCGGCCCGTCGTGGTCGTCCTCGTCGGCGTGACGCTCGGGCGGATCGTCCTCCCGGAGAGCGTCGGGACCGGCCCTGGGCCGCGCGGGTCAGGGTCGTTCGTGCAATCGCGCGAGCTCGTCGCCGCGGGGTAGCGAGGGCTCGAGCGACGAAGCGAGCGGAGGCCCGCCGGGTGCTCGGGCTCACCAGCCCTTGCGCCCCGTCGCGGCAATCGCATTGTCACGCCGCGAGGCCTTTTCTTCCCCTGGTACACGGGTTGTGAGTCCTCGGCTCGAGCGGGGGGGAGATGAAGCGATACACGATGGCTCGCGCGCTCGGCGTGCTCTGGTGCGCCGCGCTTTCGATTCACACCGCTCGAAACGCGCGCGCCGACGACGACCCCGAGGCGTCCAAGAAAGCGATGGAGGAGATCCTCAAGGACTGGGGCGCGTGGAAAGAGCTTCGCAGGGAGCTCGCCGCGAGCTACGTGGTCAACGTCGACAAGGTGCGCATGGCCATCTGCGACGGCGACGAGGAACAGATCGTGAGCCGGGTGGAGGATGCCGAGAAGGCGGCACAGGGGAACCTGGAGGGTCGCTACAGGGATCTCGACAAGGAGCTCGACGAGCTGATCGAGCGCGCGGACAAGCTGGAGGGCGACAAGACCGTCGGCGAGGACGCGCGCAAGTGGCGGGGCGTGTTCCGCGGCGCGAAGACCCGGCTCACCAAGGTGCTCACGGACGGCGGCATCCTGCAGGGCGTCTCGAACGCGAAGGTGCGGTCGCGGATCGAGATCGGGTCGAAGAAGCACAAGGACTACCAGAGCAGCTCGTCCAACTGCACCGGCAGTGAGGTCCAGGTGTCGAGCGGGCGCATCGACTGCGTCAAGGTCGAAAGTGGCTGGTGCAACGTCATCGAGATCAAGCCCAACAACGACAAGGCCGTCTCGAAGGGCTGGGACCAGGTGAAGCGGTACCAGAGCGACGTACTCGACGGTTGGCGCAACGCAGGAGCGGACAAGACGACCATGAGCCCCGAGGTGTTCCGCTCCTGCATCAGCAGCGACGAGTCGCAGGAGCTGCGGCTCAAGACGGACGTGGTCACGTACGAGTTCTGTCCGGTGCCTGCGGAGGATATCGATGAGATGGTGGCGGAGCAGGCGAGGCAAGCGGGGTCGACGGCGGATGAGTAGGCGGGAGGATCGGTCACCGCTGATTGCTCTCGCGGAATCACCGAAGGCCTGGGTCCAGCGGCGCGCAGGCTGAGAGGCATGGAGAGCCCGGCGGGACTGGTGGCAAGCCTGTAGTCTTCGGATTGACCTACTCGGGCGCCACGCTGACGTCGATCGACGTCCGCTTCGAGCAGCATTGCGAGGGAGGGACGCCGGCGCTCCACGGACAGGTGCACTGGCAGGCGCCCTGAAGGCGGTGGAAAGCCGCGTCGCGCGCCCCTTCGCATTCTGGGGGCAGTGACGCGGAGTGGATGTGCGATTACCGGAAACCCGCGAGAAGACGAGCCGAGCGCACAGACGCCATGACGCGCCGGCAGCGGGTGAGCGGTCGGCCCGCGATTGCTCTGGGTCCGGGCCCTCCCCCTCGGACCCTCCGTGGAGAGTCTGGCCCATCGGCCCCGCCGTTCGCGCGACCGGACTCCCAACCCAGGCTTCCACGCAGCTCGTCGCCGGGTGAGGTGGCGCGCCCGCGCGGCCGGGCCGCGGCTACTGCTTCGGCGCGGCGGTTGCGGGCTTCTCCGGGGGCGGCTTCACGTCCTTCTCGGCCGCCGCCGCCTTCCCCTTCGCCGGTTTGTCCGCATCGGTCTTGGCCGTCTGATCGTCAGCGTGGTGCCCGTCCCCGTGCTGGCAGCAGGAGCATCCGCCGTGATCACCGTGGCCATGCTCAGGTTCGTGCGCGAGAGCGAAGCCCGGAAGCCCGAGCGCGAGCATGCTGATCAGCACCGTAGCGAAGCGCATGGCAAACCCCCGAGCACCGAGTCTGCTCGTCACTGGCAGCGTACGGACCGCGGAGGATCGCCGCACCCCAGGAGGGAGGATGGGCCGGTGGTCGCTCGACGCGCCTTCGTGAACCACCGGGAGGGCGCCGCCAGCTTCTCCTCGCAGCCCACCTCGACGGTGTCCTCGCAGCCCGTCGCCGGCCTAGAACCGCTCGGTGCAGGGCAATGGCCAGTGCGAGGGCGCACGTCCTACACGTTCGCGATGAGCAACAGTCGTCGGTCGATCGAGAATCGCTCGGATGGTGTGAGCTCTACGCGATCCGCCTCGCGCCGCCGCGCGGACCTCCTCGCGCCGCGGGCCGGCGCCGCGATGTTGGCGGTGGCCGTCCCGAGCCGAGGCTGAGGCGACCGCTCGCCCGGCGAGGACCGGAGCCGCTGTTCGGCATGAGGCAGCGACACCCGGCCGCCCGCCGGGCCCCGGCCCGCTCTGCCTCTTCGAGGCCCCGTCTTGTCGGCTTCCGCCCTCGCCGGCCGCGGTATCGTGGCGGCGAAGGAGGCAGCCATGACGACGACGATGCGGGACGCAGGGCGGGAGTTCCTCGCCCGGGGACGCTTCGCGCTCGTGGGCGCGTCGCGCGACGAGAAGAGCTTCAGCCGGTACGTGCTCCGGGAGCTGCTCCGGCGCGGGTACGACGTCGTGCCGGTGAACCCGTCGGTGGCGGAGATGGAGGGGCGCCGCTGCTTCCCGCAGGTCCGGGACGTCACGCCCCCCGTCGACGCGGCGCTGCTCATGACGGCGGCCCCCCGCACCGACGACGCGGTGGCCGCGTGCCTCGCGGCCGGCGTGCGCCACGTCTGGATGCACCGCGGCGGAGGACCCGGCGCCGCCACTCCCGAGGCGGTCGCCCGCTGCCGGGCAGCTGGCATCGAGCCCATCGTCGAGCTCTGCCCGTTCATGGCGCTGCCGGACGCCGGCTGGTTCCACAAGCTGCACGGCCTGCTGCGGGGCGTGCACCGGCGCCCGGCGTCCGTTCAGGCGTAGCGCCCCAATCGCCGTCGACGTTCCGCGCTCTCCCCGCCGCGGTCCCCATCGATGCCGACGCGAGCCCGGCCGCCGCGAGCGACCGGGACCTTCACGCGCGGTTCGCTAGTGCGGCAGCTTCGCGGCGAGGACGTCCGCCTTGTCGATGTGCGGCGACTCCCGGAGCAGCTCGGGCGCGTTCTTCATGAGCGCCGCGGCGACCTGGCCCGAGAGGTGAGCCTGCCGCCCCGCCTCGTCCGGGAAGGCGTCGAAGATCGCGAACGTGGAAGGGCCCATCCGGATCGCGAACCACGCCGGGGTGGTGCGCTCGGCCTCGACCACCGGCAGCGCCTCCTTCAGGAACTTCTCGACCGCGTCCTCCTTGCCCGGCTTCGCCTCGAGCCGAACGAACAGCGCCTCCGTCAGCATGGTCCCCTCCTCCTTCCGCCCCGCTGAGAGCGGAGGGGTCCTTAGTCGGTGGCCGCGGTCCCTGCATGCGCGGAGCAGGCGGACCGCTCGGTGATCACGGCACGGGCAGCCCACCGGACTCTTCCCGGCCGGATGCAGGCCCGTCGCCCGGGCGTGCGGTCCGGCGGGCGCGAGTGCGCGCGAGCGGAGGTCGTCGCGCCGTCTTCTCCGATGGGCAATAGGGGGCACCCATGGCCACGAGGCGCCAGATTTACCTCGAGTTCCGCACCTGGGGCGGCGCGCGGCGGGGTTCCGGTCGGGAGCGTCGCCGTGTGCGACCCGGGATACCGCACCCGCCCGCGCGAGGAGTTCCGGGCTTCGGAGTCCGCCCACGTCACGCTCCGGATGGCGAGCCACGTCTGGAACCTTCGCAGCCAGCGGTCGTTCGCGATCGTCCACGGCGCGCTGGCAGACGTTCCACGCCCCCGCGACCGTCACTTCCGCCGCCGCACACCGCCCGATGGACGCGGGCTTCCGTTCCGCTGCTGCGCGCCGCGCGGGGGCGTACCCTTGGCCCGGGGGCGAGCGGGCCGATGAGAGGCCCTGCTCCGAGAGAACGGAATGGCAAGAACGAGGGTTGGGAGCGCCGTGGAGCGGCTCCGCGCGTGCGACGAGGTCGTCGGGTGGTGGCGCGCGACCACGTCATCGAGGCGGCGGGTGGCTACTAAAGCTTCGTCGAGGCGGGGCGGAAGGAGCGGCGCGGCCCCGGTCGCCGCCGGAGCCGCGGCGACCGCGAGTCGGGGCTCGAAAGCGCGCCGGTGGCTTCAGTCGTGCGCCCGATGACCTTACTTCCCGCCGAGGGCCAACCGGCTTCCGCGGCAGGCTGACGCATCTGGCGCCAGGAGGGAACCCATCGGTGCGCGATGGGCTCGTACCGGAGGCGTCTGAGGGAAACGCCGCCCCCCCGAAGAGTGCGATACGTTTCGGTGAGCCAGGTCGATCGTTGCGGCATCGCACGGAGGCGCGACACTCGAGGTGGATGACCGTGGCCCCCCGTTCACATGCGGCTACGCCTGATACGCGCCGGATGCGAAGGGCGCTCGTCGCCACGTTCATCGGTGTCGTCGCGGCACTGACGAGCGTCGGGACGGCGCTCGCGATCGCCGTGCACGGCCCGCTGCGGACCTTGGAGGCCATCGCTGACGACCACGGGCGCGCCGTTCGGCTCACGGCGAGAATCCGCTCCTCCATGTCGAACGCCCGGCGGACGGTCCTGGCCGAGGCCTCGACCCCGGTCGCTGGGATCCCGGCGACCCGGGCTTCCCGGCTATACGGCGAGCTCGAGGAGCCGCTGAGGGAGCTCGCGGCTGTCTGCGACTCCTCGTTCGAGGTGGAGCAGCTCGAGGTTCTCCGCGCCGCACTGGTCCGGTCCGCTGCGGAGTCGGACGCGATCGAGAACCGCATCGCGAGCGGAGATCGAGACGGAGCTCGGGACCGGGTCGCTGCGTTCCTCGAAGTCAGCGGGGAGGCGAACGACGCTGCCGATGCGATTCTCGGATTCAATGCCGTCCAGGTCGAGCGATCGTCCCACCGGGTTCAACGAGCGATCTGGGTCCTCGCTCTCGCCATGATCGGCCTGTCCATCGCCGCGGCTGCGGGAGCGTACGTCCTGCTTCGATTTGCGACGAGAGGTCTCAAGGCTCACGAGGAGACGTGGAGTACGCGGTTCACGGACATCGACGCGTTCGCTGCGCGTGCGGCGCACGAGATGCGAACTCCGCTGCAGACGCTCACGCTCGCGCTCGCATCCGGCAGTCCATCGGCCCTCGATCGCGCTCGCCGGAGCGCGGATCGGATGAGCCGCACGATCGAGGCACTGCTCGAGTTCTCCCGTGCGGGCGCCGCTCCGAGGGCGGACGCGCTGGCGGATGTCGGCACAGTCGTGAATGAGGTTCAAGAAGATCTCGCGCCCTTGATCGAGAAGCAGCGCGCGGTCGTCCATGTCGACGTCCAGACTGGTGCTCGCGTGGGCATGGCGCCCGAGCACCTCCGGGCGATCGTGCGCAACCTCGTCGTGAACGCTCTCCGGTACGGAGTGGTGCGGTACGGCGGCCCCGTCGCGATCCGAGCCGGCGTGGAAGAGCGGTGGGTGCGCCTCGAGGTCGGGGACGAGGGGCCGGGCATCCCGCCATCAGCGTTGCCGCACGTGTTCGATCCGTTCGCTCGAGGATCGGATTACCCCGGCGGCTTCGGACTCGGGCTCGCGACGGTCCGCCGGCTGGTCGAGGGGCATGGCGGGACCGTCGCGCTCGAATCCGTCCAAGGGCGCGGCACCACCGTCCGTATCAGGCTCCTCCGTCGTGAACACGACACGGCAGAGGCCAACGACACGAACGATGCCGCCGAAGGTGACCTGCGCGATTCGGCACCTGATGCATGATGCGCGTGCGCACATGTCACGATTGGAACTGCGACTCGTTCACCGGTTGACCATATCCGCCTTTTCAAGATGGACATCGCATCGCGACGTGGGGGCCGATGGACACGCTCTTCGCGAACTACGTCCTCCACGTGATCGGGCACCTCGCGCCGGACAAGGAGCGGCTCGTCGAGTCGATGGGAAGGACGGCTCCCGCGTGGACGTCTGGGGCGACGCGCTCGATCGTGCGAAGGCGCGGATCGCGCTGCGGCGCTCATAGCGCGGCAGGCTCCTCCCCGGGATCGACGACGCCCGGCCCCTCGCGGGAACCGGGCGTCGGCGACGCCTCGCGGGTGTAGTCGCCGGCGCGCCCCCTCTCCTCGACCCTTGTATACGAGGCCCGATTACGGAGGCAGCACCGTCTCGCCGTACTCGAGGTAGCGGTCCACCGCCTGCGCCGCCTGGCGGCCCTCGCGGATCGCCCAGACCACGAGCGACTGGCCGCGGGACATGTCGCCCGCGGCGAAGACGCCGGGGACGCTCGTCATCTTCTCGTCGTCGGTCCAGACGTTGCCGCGGTCGTCGAGCTTCACGCCCGAGCTGCTCGGAGCGCGGGCTTCTCCGGGCCGACGAAGCCGAGCGCGAGGAGCACGAGGTCGGCCGGGATGGCCCGCTCGCGTCCCCGGCACCTCGTGCGGGCCGAAGCGGCCGTCGGCGCCCTTCTTCCACTCGACCTGGACGGCCTCGAGCGCCTTCACGCGGCCCTGGCCGTCGCCGACGAACCGCTTCGTCAGGACCGCGAAGTCGCGCGGGTCCTTGCCCCAGAGCGCCTTCGCCTCCTCCTGGCCGTAGTCGAGTCTTGTAGGGTCTTGGGCCACTGCGGCCACGGGTTGTCGGCGGCGCGCTCGTCGGGCGGGCGCGGGAGGATCTCGAGCTGCGTGACGCTCTTCGCGCCGTGGCGGATCGAGGTCCCGACGCAGTCGGTGCCGGTGTCGCCGCCGCCGATGACGACGACGTGCCTTGCCCTTCGCGCGAGATGTAGCGGCCGTCGGCGAGCTTCGAGTCGAGGAGCGACTTCGTGTTCGCGTGCGAGGAACTCCATCGCGAGGTGGATGCCCGCGAGCTGCCGGCCCTCCACCGGCAGGTCGCGGGCCTGCGGTGGCGCCGCCAGCAGAGCACCGCCGCGTCGTAGTCGTTCGGCGAGCCGGTCGCGCCGGGACGTGCTTGCCCACCTCGGTGCCGGTGACGAAGCGGACGCCCTCGTCGGCCATCAGCTTCACGCGGCGCTCGACGATCGCCTTGTCGAGCTTCATGTTCGGGATGCCGTACATGAGCAGCCCGCCCACGCGGTCCGCGCGCTCGAAGACCGTGACCATGTGGCCGGCGCGGTTGAGCTGCGCGGCGGCGGCGAGGCCCGGCGGGGCCGGAGCCGACCACCGCGACCCGCTTGCCGGTCCGGGCCGGCGGCGGCTGCGGCTTCACCCAGCCCTCGCTCGAAGGCGCGGTCGATGATCTCGCGCTCGATGGGCTTGATGGTGACCGGCGGCGTCGTTGATGCCGAGCGTGCAGCGACCCCTCGCACGGCGCCGGGCAGACGCGCCCGGTGAACTCGGGGAAGTTGTTCGTCTTCGTGGAGGCGGATGTACGCCTCCTCCCACTGCCCGCGGTAGACGAGGTCGTTCCACTCCGGGATGAGGTTGTTCACCGGGCAGCCCGAGGCCATGCCGGCGATGAGCTTGCCGGTGTGGCAGAACGGGATGCCGCAGTCCATGCAGCGGGCGCCCTGCTTGCGCAGGACGTCCTCGCCGTACGGCGGGTGCGACTCGCTCCAGTCCTTCATCCGCTCCGCGGGGGCGCGGTCGTGCGTCGCCTCGCGCGGGTACTCCATGAATCCGGTCGGCTTTCCCATCTTCCTCATGCTCCCGTCCTAGTTCCCGCCCACCCGCGCCTCGTCGTGCGCGTTCTCCTCGAACGCCGCCATCTCCGCCTCCTCCGGCGAGAGCCCCTTCGCGCGCATCCTGGCCTGCGCCTCGAGCACGCGGCGGTAGTCGTTCGGCAGCACGCGCGACGAACGTCGGGCAGCGTGCTCCGTCCAGCGCTCGAGGATCCGGCGGCCGCGGGCGCTCTGCGGTGCAGCTGCACGTGCGCTCGACCATCGCCGCGGACCGCGAGCGACCTCCTCCGGGTCCTCGACCGCGAGCGGACCGTGAGGCCCACCATCTCCTTGTTGCAGCGCCTTGGCGAAGTCGCCCGTCCGGCGTCGAGGACGTAGGCGACGCCGCCCGACATGCCCGCCGCGAAGTTGCGGCCGGTCGCGCCGAGCACCACCACGCGCCCGCCGGTCATGTACTCGCAGCCGTGGTCGCCGACGCCCTCGACCACCGCGTGGACGCCGGAGTTGCGGACGCAGAAGCGCTCGCCGGCGACGCCGCGGATGTACGCCTCGCCGCCGGTCGCGCCGTAGAAGGCGACGTTGCCGATGATGACGTTCTCCTCGGCGACGAAGGTCGCCTCCCGCGGCGGGAAGACGACGATCTTGCCGCCGGAGAGCCCCTTGCCGATGTAGTCGTTCGCGTCGCCCTCGAGGATGAGCGTCATGCCCGTGCGGGATGAAGGCGCCGAAGCACTGGCCCGCCGAGCCCTGGAAGTGGAGCCGGATGGTGTCCTCGGGGAGCCCCACCGCGCCCGTAGCGGCGGGTGATCTCCGAGCCGGTCATCGTGCCGACCACCCGGTTCGTGTTGCGGATGGGCAGCGTCGCCTGCGACCGGCTTGCACTCCTCGATGGCCGGCTGCGCGAGCTCGAGGAGCGTCGTCGCGTCGAGGGTCTCGCTCGATGCCCGTGGTCCTGCGGGATCTGGCAGGTCCGGCCGTAGTGCTTCGGGCACCGTGGGCTTGTAGAGGATGCGGGTGAAGTCGAGGTTGCGGGCCTTCCAGTGATCGACGGCGCGGCGCATCTCGATCCGCTCGGAGCGGCCCACCATCTCGTCGATGGTGCGGTAGCCGAGCTCGGCCATGTAGCTCGCGGACCTCCTGCGCGACGAAGCGCATGAAGTTGACGACGTGGGCGGGGTCGCCGCGTGAACTTGCGCGCAGCTTCGGGTCCTGCGTCGCGACGCCCACCGGGCAGGTGTTGAGGTGGCAGACGCGCATCATGATGCAGCCGAGGACGACGAGCGGCGCGGTGGCGAAGCCGAACTCCTCGGCGCCGAGCAGCGCCGCCGATGACGACGTCGCGGCCGGTCTTGAGCTGGCCGTCCACCTCCACCGCGATGCGCGAGCGCAGGTCGTTCATCACCAGCACCTGGTGCGTCTCGGCGAGGCCGAGCTCCCAGGGGATGCCCGCGTGCTTGATGGAGGTGAGCGGCGAGGCGCCCGTGCCGCCGTCGTGCCCGGAGATGAGCACCACGTCGGCGTGGGCCTTGGCGACGCCCGCGGCGATGGTCCCGACCCCGACCTCGGCGACGAGCTTCACCGAGACGCGCGCGCCGGTGGTTCGCGTTCTTGAGGTCGTGGATGAGCTGCGCGAGGTCCTCGATCGAGTAGATGTCGTGGTGCGGCGGCGGGCGAGATGAGGCCGACGCCGGGCGTCGCGTGGCGCGTCTTCGCGATCCACGGGTAGACCTTCGAGCCGGGGAGCTGTCCGCCCTCGCCCGGCTTCGCGCCCTGCGCCATCTTGATCTGCAGCTCGCGGGCGTTCGACGAGGTACTCGCTCGTCACGCCGAAGCGGCCCGAGGCCACCTGCTTGATGGCGGAGTTCTTCGAGTCGCCGTTCGTCTCCTTCAGCGTAGCGCGCCGGGTCCTCGCCGCCCTCGCCGGTGTTGGACTTGCCGCCGATGCGGTTCATCGCGACGGCGAGCGCCTCGTGCGCCTCCTTGCGAGATGGAGCCGTAGCTCATCGCGCCGGTCTTGAAGCGCCGGACGATGGCCTCGACCGGCTCCACCTCGTCGAGCGGCACCGGCTTGCGGCGCCGGGCTTGAGGTCCATGAGGCCGCGCAGCGTGCAGAGGTTCTTCGACTGGTTGGTCGACGAGCGCCGTGTACTCCTTGAAGAGCTGCGTAGTTGCCCGGTCCGGCAGGCGTACTGGAGCTTGTGGATCGTCTCCGGGTTGAAGAGGTGGTGCTCGCCGTCCGCGCGGTACTGGTACTGGCCGCCGTGCCGAGGCTCGTGTGGACGATGGGCCGCTTGGGCGGGAAGCCGCGCTCGTTGCGGAGCCGCGCCTCCTTCGCGACCACGTCGATGCCCACGCCGCCGATGCGCGTCGCGCGTCCAGGTGAAGTACTCGTCGATGAAGTCCTGGTTCAGGCCCATCGCCTCGAACACCTGGGCGCCGTGGTAGCTCTGGATCGTCGAGATCCCCATCTTGGAGATCACCTTCACGATCCCCTTGTTGACGGCCTTGACGTACTTCTTCTCGGCCGTCCTCGGCCGGCCCGGGGATGAGCCCGAGCGTCACCTGGTCGTGGATGGTCTCGAAGGCGAGGTACGGGTTCACGGCGCTCGGCGCCGTAGCCGATGAGCAGCGCGAAGTGGTGCACCTCGCGCGGCTCGCCCGACTCGAGGACGAGGCCGACGCGGGTGCGCGTCCCCTCGCGGAGGAGGTGGTGGTGCACCGCCGCGACGGCGAGGAGCGCCGGGATGGGCGCGTCGTCCGCGTCGTGGCCGCGGTCGGAGAGGATGATGATGTTGTGGCCCTCGGCGATGCACTCCGAGGCCTTGACCAGCGCAGGTCCTCGAGCGCCTTGCGGAGGCCGCGCGCCGCCGTCGGCGACCCGGAACAGGATCGGCAGCGTGATCGACTTGAGGCCGCGGGAGGCCTGGCCGCCGTCGCAGCGCGCGGATCTTCTCGAGCTCCTCGTTCCGGAGCACCGGCGTCGGCAGCGAGAGCTGGCGGCAGGACTCGGGGGCGGGCTCGAGGAGGTTCCCCTCCGGCCCGACCGCCGTCTCCACCGCCATGATGATCTCCTCGCGGATGGCGTCGACCGGCGGGTTCGTCACCTGCGCGAAGAGCTGCTTGAAGTAGTCGAAGAGCGGCTGCGGCTTCTCCGAGAGCACCGCGAGCGGCGTGTCGGTGCCCATCGAGCCGATCGGCTCGGTGCCCGTCGGTCGCCATGGGCGTGATGAGGATCTTCACGTCCTCGGCGGTGTAGCCGAACGACCTCCTGGCGGCGGAGCACGGTCTCGTGGTCCGGCTCGTGGACCTTCGGGCGGCTTGCCGAGGTCGGCGGAGCGGCACCGAGTAGCTGCTCGAGCCACTCGCGGTACGGGTGCTGCTGTCGCGATCCGCTCCTTCAGCTCGTCGTCGGCGACGATGCGCCCCTCGGAGGTGTCGACGAGGAACATGCGCCCGGCTGGAGCCGGCCCTTCTGCTGGATCTGCTCCGGCGGGATGTCGAGGACGCCGACCTCGGACGCCATGACGACCAGGCCGTCCTTGGTCACGTAGTAGCGCGACGGGCGCAGGCCGTTGCGGTCGAGGATCGCGCCGACGCGGATGCCGTCGGTGAAGGCGATGGAGGCCGGGCCGTCCCACGGCTCCATGAGGCAGGAGTGGAACTCGTAGAACGCCTTCTTCTCCGGCGCTCATCGACTCGTGCCGGCTCCACGGCTCCGGCACCATCATCATCATCGCGTGCGGCAGCGAGCGCCCGGCGAGGGTGAGGAGCTCGAGGACGTTGTCGAACATCGCCGAGTCGGAGCCCTCGGTGTCGACGACGGTGAGGATCTTCTTGAGGTCGTCGCCGAAGAGCGTCGACCGCATCATCGACTGGCGCGCGTGCATCCAGTTGATGTTGCCGCGCAGCGTGTTGATCTCGCCGTTGTGCGAGATGTAGCGGTACGGGTGCGCGCGCGACCACGACGGGAAGGTGTTGGTCGAGAAGCGCGAGTGGACCATCGCCGATGGCCGACGACGACGCTGCGGGTCGTCGAGGTCGGGGTAGAACTCGCGGAGCTGGCCGCGCGTTCAGCATCCCCTTGTAGACGATGGTCTTGTAGGAGAGCGACGGGACGTAGAAGTGCGTCCGGCCCGGGATCGCCGAGCGCGAGACCTTCTTCTCCACGAGGCGGCGGATCACGTAGAGCTTGCGCTCGAAGCTCATCGCGTCCGGGCAGTTCGCGCCGCGCGCCGACGAAGATCTGGCGGATCACCGGCTGGCGAGGCCTGCGCGGTCGGGCCGAGGCGTCGCGTTGTCGGTCGGGACGTCGCGCCAGCCGAGGAAGGTCTGCCCCTCCTCCGCGCACGACCTCCTCGAAGATCTCGCTCGCAGGCGGCGCGGCTCGCCGTCGTTCGGCGGGCAGGAAGACCATGCCCGGCGGCGTAGTGGCCCGGCGTCGCGGCAGCGAGATCCCGAGCTTCGCCGCCTCCGCGCGCAGGAACGCGTGCGGCGTCTGCAGGAGGATGCCCGGCGCCGTCGCCGGTGTTCTTCTCCGCGCCCGGCCGCGCCGCGGTGCTCGAGGTTCACGAGCACCGTGAGCGCCTTCTGCGACGATGTCGTGCGACGGCCGCCCCTTCATGTCGACGACGAAGCCGAAGCCGCAGGCGTCGTGCTCGTGCTGCGGGGTCGTAGAGGCCCTGCTTCTGGGGATACCCGGTCTCGATCATCTGCCCTTCGTCCTTCGCAAAACGGTCCCGCCCCGTGGCGGGCCTCCCGCCCGGAGATCACGCGCTGGCTGGATGTAGGCTCGGGGTCGCCGCTTCGCCCTCGGACGGATGGCTCCTCCGCCCGGTTCTCCAGCCCCGCGTCCGGTGAGATCCGGCCGCGGGTGCCGCACTTCTATCATGTGAGACCGATCACTTTGGTGGAACCGTACCGCCGCGTCAAGCGCGTGTAAACGCGTGGTTTTCGCGCACCGTGCCCGGAATTCGGGCAGGTGCGCCGGTCGGCGCCGGGGCGGTCGCTCGCACCGTGAAAACGAGGTGCCCGGGCCGTGGCCCACGCTCGACCTGCCAATCGCTCCCCCGTTCGCCTTCACCAAGGCCCGAGCGGAGGGGTGCCCGCCCTCACGTCCTCACCCCGACCCGCCCCCCGAGCGCGTGATCGCCGTCACGCACCGCAACCCGCAGGCGTGCGCCGGGTTGTTGTCGTGCGAGGGCGCCGGATGATCCCCGCCCCGAGGAGACGACGACATGAAGACCGCGTTCCGCTTCGCCGCCGCCGGTGCCCTCGCGCTGGCGCTCACCGCGTGCGGCGAGAAGGGCAAGCCCGACCCGTACCTCCAGAACCTCCCCGACGCCGCCGCGCTGACGATGGACACGAGCCCCGCCGCGCCCGCCGGGGTGACCGGGGTCCTCGCCAATCCGGCGCCGGTGACGACGCTCGCCGACGACCTCGCCCTCGTCCACGCGAAGGCGGAGGCGATGAACGAGGCGATCCGCGACGCCTTCGCCCACGTCTCCGCCCTCACCTCCTCGGGCGGCACCGCGCTCCCCGGCGACGTGAAGCAGTGGGGGCCCGCGGTCCGCTGCGTCGAGCCGTCCGCCGCGGGCGGCTGCGCCTCGGACGCCAACAACGCGAAGCTCGTCCTGCGGGCCCGGCGGTGGAGCGACAACCTCGGCGACTTCGTGGTCCTCGCGACGTCGGTCTCCGGCAACACCTTCAAGCCGGTCGTCGCCGGCTACCTCATCCGCGGCCCGATGGATCACCGCGGCGCCGGCAAGCTCTTCGTGAACCACGAGAACCTGCGCGAGGCCGCCGCGGGCTTCAAGGGCACGGGCTACCTCGCCGCGGGCTTCGCCGCCGGCCCCGTCGCGAAGCGCGCGACCTACCGCATGATCGACTTCACCCGCGACCCCGGCCTCCACCCCGCCGTCACCGCGGCGTTCAGCGGCTGGAAGAACGGCGCCGGCATCGTCCGCGCCCGCGTGGCGGGCCTGGGCGCCGACCTCTACCCGGGCGCCGCGGCCGAGCTCGGCCTCTGGCGCGCGGTGTGGGCGCCGGCGCTCGGCGGGCGGGCGTTCACGGTCATCGGCGGAGGTGACGTGACCGCCGGGAAGTACTGGTTCGCCCGCGCCTGCTACCCGCCCGGCCAGACGACGCCTTCGTACAAGGAGTGGTTCGAGTGCGACCGGACGGCGGACCCGACGCCCGCGACGTGCGTGCTCCACGCGCCGGTCGTGGCCGGGTCGCACCAGGGCACCGTCGCCCCGGACGTCGCGACCGCCTTCGCCCACTGGTCCGACACGACCTGCTGGTGGAACCCGGCTGCGCACGGCGGCGCGGCCGAGCCCGACGAGCTCGTCCCGCCGGGCCTCGATCCGCGCGACGAGAACGACGAGCGCGACGAGGACGGCGCCGACCACGTCGGGCTCATGCCCGAGGCCTGCCCGTCCACGGCGAGCCAGCTCCAGAACCCGGAATCCGACGCCCCCGGGCATGCCCGGCGGCGGCGGGATGGGCGGCGGAATGATGTAGCCTCCGCCTCGTCACCCGTGGCAAGTACTCGGCCCGGCGCGCGCCCCCAGGAAGGGCGCCGCCGGGTCGAGCGTTTCAACCCCGGGCGAGCGCGCCCGTGGAGAAGTGAGGGCTCGCCGGGAGCGAGCCGGGAGCCGAGACGGTGAGACCGTGCGCAGCGTTTGCGCTGATCCAGGAGCGGATCGCTTTTCCTGCGGGGCAGCGGGCGCCTACACGCGGCGGATTGTCCCGGATCACGCCGGTTTTCGGTCAGTTCGTGGGGCATAGCCCTTGCTCTCCGGCCCCCCGCCGGAACGGAGGTCACACGTGAATCCTTCTGCATCCTCTCCCGCCGCGGCGGTCGCCGCGCCCGAGGCGCCCGCCGGGGGCCCGTCGGTCGCCGAGCGCGAGGTGAAGCTCACGACCTACCTCGTCGTGGGCGCGCTGCTCGCGGGGCTGGTCCTCCAGGTCTGGATCCCGCCGGGCGCCTGGACGCTCGTGGCCGCCGCGTTCCTCGCGAGCATGGTGGTCGTCGGCGTCGGCTACCTCGTGCCGGGCCGCCTGCGCCAGACCGTCTGCGGGTTCCGCTTCATCTCGACGCTGCTGTTCGTGCTCTCCGTCGAGGCGATCCTCGGGACGCTGATCCTGCAGCTCAAGCCGGCGCAGTTCTACCTCGCGCGCTACGGCGCCGCCGGGAAGCTCATCGTCGCGCTGCGGCTCGACGACATCTTCCACGGGCTCCCCTTCGCGCTGCTCATGGCGCTCTTCGGCGCGTCGGTCATCGCCTCGGCGACGCTGCGCTTCCCGCCCAAGGTGAAGAACCTCGGCTTCTTCATCGCCCACGTCGGTCTCCTGACCTCCCTCGCCGGCGCCGGCGCGTCGGCGACCCTCTCGATCCGCGGGCGCATCGACATGCACGCCGGCGGCGAGACCGCGACCCACGTCGTCGTCCGGAACAAGGGCGGGCAGCCCACCGGCGAGCTCGCCGCCCTCGGCTTCGACCTCCACCTCGACCGGTTCGAGCTCGTGAACTACGAGCCGGAGTACCGGATCGGCTTCTACGAGCAGACGCAGGTCCAGGACGAGGAGGGCGGCATCCGCTCGCAGTGGCGGCTCAAGGCGAGCTTCGACCCGGACCTCGAGAAGCACCGGCTGCCGAGCGGCGACTCCTTCCGGCTCACCGGCGTCTACCCCGACTTCCGCCCGGTCCCCAATCCGCGGACCCAGACCGTCGGCTACGGCACCGCCTCGCAGGAGTGGCGGAACCCGGCGGTGGAGATCGAGGTGCAGGCGAGCGGGCTCCCGAAGACCGCGCTCCTGACGCGTCTCGCGCCCCTCCCCGGTCTTCCTCACCCCCACCCGCGCCCTGATCTTCGAGAAGCGGGACAAGGAGGTGAAGGCGTACATCTCCCACGTCACCGCGGCCCAGGGATCGGGCAGTGTCCAGCGGACCATCTCGGTGAACGAGCCGATGGTCCACAACGGCTGGACGCTGTACCAGGTGAACTACAACCCCGAGGACCCGACCTACTCCGGCCTCGACGCGGTCTACGACCCGGGCGTCAACTGGGTGTTCCTCGGCTTCGCCCTCATCTGCCTGGGCGTCTTCTGGATGTTCTACCTGGAGCCGCGCCTCAAGGCGCGCGCCCCCGCCGCCTCGAAGGCGTAGGAAGGAGAGACGACCCCATGCTCCAGTACGTCCTCGCCGAGCACCCGTTCTTCGTCGCCACCGGCGCCCTCTATGCGACCTCGGTCGCGTTCTACGCCGCCGCCTGGAAGTCCACGAAGCAGGTCGTCGGCCGCGCCGCCACGGCGTTCATGACCGTCGCCCTCGTCCTCAACGCCGGGATCATCGCCCAGCGCTGGGTCGAGGCCGGGCGCGCGCCGTTCAAGTCGCTCTTCGAGTCGCTCGTCTTCTTCGCGCTCTGCATCACCCTCGTGTACCTCTTCTTCGAGTTCATCTACCGGACGCGGGTCTTCGGCGTCCCGGCGATGGTCCTGTCGCTCGGGTGCATGGTGTACGCCCTCGCGAAGTGGGACGCGGAGATCGTGAAGCTCCCGCCGGCGCTCCAGTCGCCCTGGTTCGTCCCGCACGTGATGGTCTACTTCGTCGGGTACGCGGCGGTGGCCATCGCCTTCGTGCTCGCGGGGATCCAGCTCCTCGCGCCGCGCGTCGCGCTCGTCGGCAAGCTCCTCACCCTCAAGGCGGGCACCATCACCTCGGGCGAGCCCCTCGACGTCGAGACGATGTCCTACGAGCTCGTCCGGTTCGGCTTCGCGCTCCTCACCATCGGCCTCCTCGTCGGCTCGGTCTGGGCGAAGAGCGCCTGGGGCGACTTCTGGGTGTGGGACCCGAAGGAGAACTGGTCCCTCGTGACCTGGCTCGTCTACGGCGGCTACCTGCACCTGCGGCGCGTCCGCGGCTGGCGGGGCGACAAGGGCGCGTGGCTGCTCATCGCCGGCTTCGCGGTGGTGATGTTCACGTACCTCGGCATGCACCTCCTCCCGACCGCGGAGGAGAGCGCGCACGTGTACAGCGCGCAGTAGGTGGCGACCTGGTCTTGGAGCTGGACCTGGTCGTGGTCCTGGACCTCGCCTTAGACCTCGACTTAGACCTAGACCTCGACCCGTCGGTCGAGGACCAGGTCGAGGTCTAGGACGAGGACCAAGACCAGGTCCAATCCACGTCCGGGGAGGAGCTTACCTCCCCGCCTCCACCCGTCGACCCGAGGCGCCGCTCCGGTACTCCTTCAGCCGGTACTGGATCTTCCGGATGGAGACGCCGAGCACCTCGGCGGCGCGCGCGGTGGAGCCGCCGCACTGGTCGAGGGTGCGCAGGATCGCCTCGCGCTCGATCTCGAAGAGCGTCGCCCCCGGGATGAGCGCCGAGGCGGTGCTCTCCTCCGGGCGCGCGCCGTGGAGCACCGGCGTCAGATCGTCGGCGGTGATCTCGTGGCCCTGCGCCGAGGCGACCGCGCGCTCGACGACGTTCGCCAGCTCGCGGACGTTGCCCGGCCAGTCGTAGGCGAAGAGCGCGGAGAGCGTGCCGGGGCTGACCCCGGAGATCTCCTTCTGCGCCGCCCGGGCGTGCAGCTCGATGAAGTGCGACACCAGGGCCGGGATGTCGGCCTTGCGGGCGCGGAGCGGCGGCAGCGAGAACGACACGACGTTGAGCCGGTAGTAGAGGTCGTCGCGAAACCGCCCGGCGCGGACCTCCTCGGCGAGGTCGCTCTGCGACCCCGCCACCACCCGGACGTCGACGCGGACCGTCTCGCGCCCGCCGAGCCGCTCGAACTCTCCCTGCTGCAGCACGCGCAGGAGCTTCACCTGAAGGACCGGCGGGATCCGCCCGACCTCGTCGAGGTAGACCGTCCCGCCGTGCGCCTCCTCGAACCGGCCGGCGCGCCGCGCCTCGGCGTCGGGGAAGGCGCCGCGCTCGTGGCCGAACAGGTCGGACTCGAGGAGCGACTCGGAGAGCGCTGCGCAGCTCACCCGCATGAAGGGGCGGTCGCGGCGGGGGGACGCCTCGTGGAGCGCCTGGGCGACGTGGGTCTTGCCCACGCCGAACTCGCCGTGCACGAGCACCGTCGCCTTCGTCGGGGCGACGCGCCTCACCACCTCGACGATCGCCTGGAGCTCCGGGGCGGAGCCCACCATGGCGAGCCGGCGACGGATGGCGTCGCGGAGCGAGGCGCCGTCCTTGCGCAGGGCGCGGTTCTCCAGCGCCCGCTCGAGGACGAGCAGCACCTGGGCCGGGTCGAGCGGCCGGACGACGTAGCTGTCGGCGCCGGCGCGCAGCGCCCGGACCGCCGCGTCGAGCTTGTCCGCCGCCGTCGCCACCACCACCGCGGCGTCGCAGCGCAGCTCGCGCAGCCGGGTGACGACCGCCGCGGGCTCCGCGTCGGCGAGGGCGCCGTCGACGAGGACGGCGGCGGGCTGGAAGCTCGGGACGAGCGCGAGGGCGCCTTCGGTCGACGACGCCTCGACGGCGTCGAAGCCCGCCTCGCACAGCGACGCGCGGAGCGCGGCGCCGTCGAGCGGGTTCGGATCCACGATGAGAACTCTTTCGCGCTTCATCTCCGGCCCGGGCGAATAGCAAGCGCCGTACCCGGGTTTGGCGCATGAAAACGTGCATGAATTGCGCGGCGCGTCGCGCCGCGAAACGGCCCTCGCCACCACCGCCGCGCTCAACCCTCCGACGTCCGTGACGATTTTGCCCGATGGGCCGGCGGAGGGCCGCGCAGCCCTGCCGCCGTGCGTGCGCCTCGCAGCGGCTTCGCTCGGGCGCGTGCGCCTGCCGGGACCACTGCCTCGAGGCCGTGCTTGCGCACGCCGGCGACCCGGTTTACTGAGCCGGCATGGGTCGGACCTTCGACGGCGGCCGCATCGAGGTCGCGCTCGGCGACATCACCCGGCTCCACGTGGACGCCATCGTGAACGCGGCCAACGCGTCGCTGCTCGGCGGCGGCGGGCGTGGACGGCGCGATCCACCGGGCGGCCGGGCCGGAGCTCCTCGCCGAGTGCCGCACGCTCGGCGGGGCCCGCACCGGCGAGGTCAAGCTGACGCGCGGCCACCGGCTCCCGGCGCGGTTCGTCCTCCACGCGGTCGGCCCGGTCTGGAGCGGCGGCGGCGACGGGGAGGACGCGGCGCTCGCGAGCTGCTACCGCCACGCCCTCGCCCTCGCGGCGGAGCACGGGGTCCGGACCATCGCCTTCCCCGCGATCTCCACCGGCGTCTACGGCTTCCCCCTCGAGCGGGCGACGCGGATCGCGGTCGCCGAGGTGCGGCGCGCGCTCGCCGCGCCGACGAGCGTCGAGTCGGTCGTCTTCTGCTGCTTCTCGGCGGACGATCGCGAGGTCTACGAGGCGGTCCTCGGCGAGGCCGCGCAACCCTAGCGTCGCGCCCGCCGCCGGACGACGAGCGCCACGGCCCCGAGCAGCACGCCCACGGCGGCGGCGCGGGCGAGCAGGAGCGACCCGGGCGCGCGCAGCCGCCGCTTCCGCGCCCAGCGCTCGGCGTCCCGAGGGGGCGCCGGCTCCTGCGCGAGCCGGATGGCCTCGGCGAGGTGGAGCGCGCGCCGGCCCGTGCCCTCCTCGATCTGCGTGCGGCAGGAGAACCCGTCCGCGAGGAGGAGCGTCCCCTTCGGCTCGGCGCGCACCCTCGGGCAGGAGCGCGCGCTCGCCGACCGCGACGGAGACGTCGTGCCGGTCGCCGGCCTCGAACCCGAAGGAGCCCGCCATCCCGCAGCAGCCCGCGTCGGGGTCGTCGACGTCGAGGCCGAGCCGTCCGAGGACCCGCTTCTCCGCCTCGGCGCCGAGGACCGCGTGCTGGTGGCAGTGGACCTGGAGGAGGGCCCGGCGGTCGAGCCTCCCGAGGGGGAAGCCCGGGTCCTCGTCGACCACCTCCGACAGGATCTTCGTCGCCCCGGCGAGCTTCCTCGCGCGGGGATCGGACCCGAGGAGGTCCGGCAGCTCGTCCCGGAACACCGCGGCGCAGGACGGCTCGAGGAGGACAATCGGGACGCCCTGGTCCACCGCCGGCATCAGCGCGTCGAGATCGCGACGCAGGAACGAGCGGGCAAGGTCGAGCATCCCGTGGTCGTAGAGCGGCCGGCCGCAGCAGAGGCGGCGCCGCGGGATCTCCACGGAGTACCCCGCGCGCTCGAGCGCCTCGACGGCGGCGACCCCGACCTCGGGGTGGAAGAAGTCGGTGAAGGTGTCCGGGAACAACACCGCGGTCTGGCGCCTTCGGGCGCCAGAGCGCGCGGGAGACGTTCGCGGATTCGGCGACCCCCGAACGTTCGGTTGCGCGTTCCCCGTTCGCCCCCGGAGGTGCTCGAACCAATGACGAAAGGTGACCGGCGCGAAGCGCGGCAGCGCGCGCTGCTTCGCGATCCCCGCCGCCGCCTTCACGGCGCGCGAGAGCCCCGGCGTCCGCCCGGCGAGGTTCACGAGCCCCGGGGCGAGGGCCGCCGCCCGCGCCCACCACATCAGAGCCCCATCGCGTACGCCGCCCGCGGCCGGAGCCGGCCCTCGTAGTAGTGGGAGAGGAACTCGGCCTTGTAGGTGGCCATGTCCACGTTCATCGGGCAGTCGCTCTTGCAGCCCTTGCAGGCGAGGCAGAGGTCGAGGGCGTCGGCGACCTCGTCGGTGCGCCAGCCGTCGCGCAGCGGCTCGCCCTCGAGCATCTCGAACAGCAGGCGCGCGCGGCCGCGGGTCGAGTGCTTCTCCTCGCGGGTCACCATGTAGCTCGGGCACATGACGCCGCCGTGGTCCCGGCGGCACTCGCCCACGCCCACGCAGCGCGTGACGGCGCGGCCGAAGCTGCCGTCGTCGTCGGCGAAGGCGAAGTGCGTCCGGGGCCTCACCGCGGTCGTAGTCCGCGCCCAGGCGGAGGTTCTCGTCGAGCCGGTAGGGCTCGACCACCTTGCCCGGGTTCATCTTCCACTCGGGGTCCCAGATCGCCTTGAACTCGCGGAAGGCCGCGACCAGCTCCGGGCCGAACATCTTCGGCAGGAGCTCGCCGCGCGACTGGCCGTCGCCGTGCTCGCCCGAGAGCGAGCCGCCGTAGCGACACGACGAGGTCGGCCGCCTCGTCGACGAAGGCGCGGTAGCGGCGCGATGCCGCCGCGGGTGGTGAGGTCGAAGTGATGCGGGTGTGGACGCAGCCCTGGCCGAAGTGGCCGTAGAGCGCGCCCTCGTAGCCGAACCGGTCGAGCAGCGCGCGGAGCTCGCGGAGGTAGTCGCCGAGCTTCTCCGGCGCGACCGCCGAGTCCTCCCAGCCCTCCCAGGTGTCGGGCTCGCCCGGGACCCGGGCGGTCGCGCCGAGCCCCGACTCGCGCACCTTCCAGACGATGCTGCTCCTCCGCGGGGTCGTCGTAGAGCTTCATCGCCGGCGGGCGCGACCGGCGGCCGAGCGCCGCCATCAGCGCGGCGCGCGTTCGCCACCGCCTCGCCGCGATCGTCGCCCGCCGAACTCCACGAGCAGGAAGCCCCGCCCGTCGGGGAGGAGCCTCAGCCGCTCGGGGTGGAGCTTCTTCTTCTTCATGTCGTCGACGAGCAGGTCGTCGATCCCCTCCAGGCCGATCGGGCCGAAGCGCCAGGATCTCGGGCACGTGGTCGGCGGCGGCGAAGACGTCGGGGTAGCCGAGCACCACCAGGGCGCGCCCGGCGGGGCTCGGCACGAGGCGCACCTCGGCCTCGAGGAGCGTCACGCAGCGTGCCCTCGCTGCCCGACCAGCGCCCGGGCGACGTGGAAGCCGTTCTCGGGCAGGAGCTCGTCGAGGTTGTAGCCGGAGACGCGGCGCGGGATCTTCGGGTAGCGGGCGCGGATCAGGTCGGCGTAGCGGTCGCGGAGTCGCGTCAGCGCGTGGACGATCTCGCCGCGGCGGCCGCCGCCGTGGATGATGCGTCCTCGACCTCCGCGGGCCCGATCGTGCCCACCCAGGTCTCGAGGCCGTCGTAGGTGAGGACCTCGCAGCTCGCTCGACGTTCTCGGCGGTCGCGCCCGGCCATCAGCGAGTGCACGCCGCAGGAGTCGTTGCCGATCATCCCGCCGAGGGTGCAGTGGTTGTGCGTCGCGGGGTCGGGGCCGAAGGTCAGGTGGTGGCGCTCCGCCGCCTCGCGGAGGAGGTCGAGGACGATCCCCGGCTGGACCCGCGCGACGCGCCGCTCCGGATCGAGGTCGAGGATCCGGTTCAGGTACTTCGAGAAGTCGATCACCACCGCGACGTTGCAGCACTGACCGGCGAGGCTCGTCCCGCCGCCGCGGGAGAGGACGGGCGCGCCGTGCCGCCGGCAGGCCGCGACGGTCGCGACGACGTCGGCCGCGGTCCGCGGCACCACCACGCCGATGGGCACCTGCCGGTAGTTGGAGCCGTCGGTCGCGTAGAGCGCGCGGGAGCCGGCGTCGAAGCGGACCTCGCCCTCGACGGCGCGGCGCAGGTCGGCGGCGAGCGCCTCGGACACGTCGCGGGGAACCGGCGCCGCCGCGCCGAAGGGCGTCTCCTCGTGCTCGAGGCGCGACCGCGGCTCCGCCGACTTGCCGATGCCCGGGATGTCCAGGCGCTCCGTTCCGCCCTGCTCCATGTCCCCTCCGTTCAGTGAACCGCCCACCGCTCCGCGTCCTCTCGCTTGAGCTCGATCCCCAGCCCCGGGCGCGTCAGGTCCGGCGCGATGGTGCCGCCCGAGGGGCGCGCCGCGCCGTCGAGGAGCATGGCCTCGATCCGGACGTGGTCGTGGAACCACTCCGCGTGGACGCCCGTCGGCGCGGCGCACAGGAGCGCGGCATGGAGCGACGGGGCGCAGTGCGACGAGAGCGGGGTGGAGAACGCCGCCGCGACGGCCGCCGCCCGGAGGAACCCGGTCGCGCCGCCGCAGCGGGTGGCGTCGGCCTGCAGGACGTCGACCGCGCCGGCCTCGAGCATCCGGCGGAAGTAGAGGACGTCGTGGCCGTACTCCCCCGCGGCGACGTCCATCCCCGGCGGCGCCCGGTCGCGGACGAGGCGCAGGCCGGCGAGGTCGTCCGAGGAGACCGGCTCCTCCAGCCACGAGACGCCCAGCTCCGCGAGGCGGACCGCCTCCCCGAGCGCCTCCTTCCGCCCCCAGGCGCCGTTCGCGTCGACGAACAGCCCCGCCCCGCCGATCGCGTCGCGGGCGGCCCGGACCCGCGCCGCGTCCGCCCGCGCGTCGCGGCCCACCTTCATCTTCACCGCCGCCATCCCCGAGGCCACCCAGCCGCCGAGCTGCTCGGCGACCCGCTCCGGGCCGTAGGTGCAGAACCCGCCGCTCCCGTACACCGGGATGGCGTGGCGGACCCGCCCGAGGAGCGTCCCGAGCGACAGCCCGAGGAGCCGGCCCTTGAGGTCCCAGACCGCGAGGTCGACGGCGGAGAGCGCCATCCCCCCCGCGCCGGGCCGGCCGACGTTGCGGATCGCGCGGGCCATCGCGAGGTGGGCGGCGGGCGGGTCGAGCGCGTCGGTGCCCCGGACCGCGTCGGCGAGGACTCCGCGGGCGATCCCGGCCGCGGCGGCGTCGCCGTAGGTGTACCCGAAGCCGCGGCGCCCCCCGCCCTCGACCCAGACGGCGACGAGGGTGGTCGCGTCCCAGTCGATGGTGCCGTCGGACTCCGGCCCGTCCGTGGGGATGCGGTAGGCACGCGCCTCGACGGACTCGATGGTCGCCGCGGGGGGCACGCGCACCTCACTTGTGCGGGATGTAGCTCTCGATCGCGTCGCGCCAGGAGCGGACGATCATGGCGCCGCGGTCGGGGTCGCCCTTCAGGATCGACGAGACGTAGTGCCTCGCCTGCTCGAAGGTGATGTGGGGCGGCAGCGGCGGGACGCTCGGGTCGGTCTGCGCCTGCACGAGGCAGGGGCGCCGCTCCGCGAAGGCCCGGTCCCACCCCGGGCCGACGTCCTCCGGGCGCTCCATCCGGACCGCGGCGAGGCCGAGCGACTCGGCGAAGGCGGCGAAGTCCACCCTCGGGAGATCCTGCGAGACCTCGATCTTCGGGTCCCCCAGCATCGCCCGCTGCTCCCAGGTCACCTGGTTCAGGTCCTGGTTCGCGAGGACGAGGACGAGGAGCCGCGGATCCTTCCACTCCTTCCAGTACTTCGAGATGGTGATGAGCTCGGCCATGCCGTTCATCTGCATGGCGCCGTCGCCGGCGAGGGCGATGACCACCCGGTCCGGGAAGGCGAACTTGGCGGCGACGGAGTACGGGACCGACGGCCCCATGGTGGCGAGGTTGCCGGAGAGCGACCCCATCATCCCGGGCCGGAGCTTCACGTCCCGCGCGTACCAGTTCGCCGACGACCCCGAGTCCGCGGCGAGGATGGCCCGGTCCGGCAGGCGGGGCGACAGCTCCCAGAACACGCGCTGCGGGTTGATGGGGTTCGCCGGGTTCATCGCCCTGGCCTCGAGCACCTTCCACCAGCGCCGGACGTCGCTCTCGATCTTCTCGCGCCAGGTCGTGTCGTCCTTGCGCCTGCAGGAGCGGGCGGAGGGCGCGGAGGGTCTCCGCCGCGTCGCCGACCAGCGCGACCTCCATCGGGTAGCGGATCGAGAGGAGCCGGCCGTCGAGGTCGATCTGCACCCCGCGCGCCTGCCCCTCCTTCGGCAGGAACTCGGGGTACGGGAAGCTCGATCCGACCATGAGGAGCGTGTCGCAGTCGTTCATCAGGGTCCACGACGGCTTCGTGCCGAGCAGGCCGATGGAGCCGGTCACCCAGGGCAGGTCGTCGGGGAGGACCGCCTTGCCGAGGAGCGCCTTCGCGACCCCGGCGCCGAGGACGTCGGCGACGTCGGTCACCTCCTGCGTGGCCCGCAGCGCGCCGGCGCCGACCAGCATCGCCACCCGCCGCCCGGCGTTCAGGACGTCCGCCGCGCGCCGGAGGTCCTTCTCCGCCGGCACCACCCGCGGCGCGGACCAGCCGACGCCGCTGTGGATGGTCGCGTGCTTGTGGGGCGGCTGCTCGATGTCGACCTCCTGGACGTCGTTCGGGACGATCAGGGTCGTCACGGTCCGCTCGGCCAGGGCGATGCGGACCGCCCGGTCGACGAGGTGGCGGGCCTGCGACGGCACCATGAGCGTCTGGACGTACTCGCGGGCCACGTCCTTGAAGAGGTTCGGGAGATCGACCTCCTGCTGGTAGTCGCCGCCCATGGCGGCCCGGGCCGACTGGCCCACCACCGCGACCACGGGCTGGTGGTCCATGCGCGCGTCGTAGAGCCCGTTCAGGAGGTGGATGGCGCCGGGGCCGGAGGTCGCGATGCAGACGCCCACCTCGCCGGTGAACTTGGCGTGGGCGCAGGCCATGAAGGCCGCCATCTCCTCGTGGCGGACCTGCACGAACTCGAGCTCCTTCACCTTCTCGAACCCCGCGAAGATCCCGTTGACGCCGTCGCCCGGGTAGCCGAACACGCGGCGCACACCCCAGGCCACCAGCCTCCGCAGCAGGTACTCACCGACCGTCACGTCCCCTCCCCCGCCGCCCAGGCGAGCGACGTCATGAGCGCGCCCCGGCCCCTGCACGCGTCGAGCCTCGTGTGCTGCACGACGACCGGAACGTCCGAGGCGAGCACGCTCGCGACGTCGACGCCCCGCGGGACCTGGCGCGGGCGTCTCGCGCGGTGACGCCCCTACGGTGTGGACGGCTCGAACGGGATGCAGGTCGTGCTCGATCGGTCTCCGTCTGCGCCGCCGCTCGCCGGGGCGCTGGGCGAGCGCGCGGCCCCGCGCCCGCGCTGGCGAACGCCGCTCCGGAGGACGAGGTTCGAGCCGGGGGCCGCCGTGAACGGAGCGGTGCGAATCGGGAGCGTCCGGGGCATTCCCATCCGGATCCACCTCACGTTCCTGCTCGTGCTCCCGTTCCTCGCGGCCGGGTTCGGCCGGGTGTTCTCGCAGGCGGCGCGGCTCGCCGGCGTCCCGCCGAGCGAGCTGCACGGGCCCCCGTGGGCGTGGGGGCTGATCGTCGCGCTCGCGCTCTTCGCGTCGGTGCTCGCTCACGAGCTGGCGCACTCCCTGTACGCTCTCTCGAAGGGCGGCCGGGTCCGCGCCATCACCCTGACCATGATCGGCGGCGTCTCGTCCCTGACCGAGGCCCCGCGGCGAGGGCGCGACGAGGCGCTGATGGCGCTCGTGGGGCCGGTGACGAGCCTGGTCCTCGGCGCGGCGTGCTACCTCGCCTTCCGGGCGCTCGCGGCGACCGGCTCCTTCGATCTCCGGTTCGTCGCGTTCCAGCTCGCGTCGCTCAACGTGCTGCTCGGGGTCTTCAACCTCCTCCCCGCGTTCCCGATGGACGGCGGGCGGATCCTGCGAGGTCTCCTCGCGGAGCGCTGGGGCGAGCTCCGCGCGACCCGGGTCGCCGTCGGCGCGGGGAAGGTCTTCGCCGCCCTGTTCGCCGCGGTCGGGCTCGCCTCGCTCGACCTCCTCCTCGTCGTGGTCGCGTTCTTCGTCTACCTCGGCGCGGAGGCGGAGGGGCGCGGCGTCCTCGTGAAGACCCTCCTCGGACGGATCCGGGTCCGCGACCTCGTGATCTCCCGGACCGGCGCCGTCGACGGCTCGACGACGCTCTACGACCTCGGCGAGCGCATGCTCCAGGAGCGCCGCGTCGCGTTCCCGGTCGTGGAGGACGGGACGGTGATCGGGGCCGTCGCGCTCGAGGACGTGCGGAGGGTCCCCGTCGACGAGCGCCCCCGAGCTCGCGTCGCGGACGTCGTCCGCCGCGTCCCCCCCATCGACGCGGGCGAGGCCGCCTCGCAGGCGGTCCG
The DNA here is from genome assembly GCA_963739565.1 of uncultured delta proteobacterium. Classification (GTDB taxonomy): domain Bacteria; phylum Myxococcota; class Myxococcia; order Myxococcales; family Anaeromyxobacteraceae; genus Anaeromyxobacter. The sequence goes on from CAVUBF010000012.1 coordinate 65,546, forward strand.
GGTGCTCGCGGGCGCCCGCTCGGCCCTCGTGCCGGTCGTGGAAGGCGGGGCCGCGATCGGCGTCCTCACCCAGCTCGATCTCGCGCGGGCGCTGCAGCTGCGGGAGCTCGAGGAGGACCAGCACCATCCCCATCCGCCGAACGCGGGCGGAGGCGCGCTCCTCGGACGCGCCTCGCGTGGCGAGACGCCGGGGTGAGCCGTGGCGGCCCGGGGCCTGAGGCGCCGCGGTCCTTGCTCGCCCTCGTGGCGGACCCGGTGCCCGAGGCGCCGCGGTCCTGCTCACCCTCGTGGCGGCCGGTTGCGCGTGCCCCTTCGGGCGAGGACCCGGCCCGCCGCCGCGCGTCTCCGTTCCGGAGGTCGTGCGCTGGCCCGCACCCGGTCCTCGCATCCTCGGTCACCGCCCGAGACCCGAGTTGACGGTCGGAACTTGCCGACAGGGCGGCCCTGGGGACCGGAGGAGGCGGTTCCGACGAGGAGGCGGGGTTCGGGGCATCGAGGGCAGGGGCGGGCGGGGCGGCGCCGCGCGAGGGAAACGTCCCGGCGAGATCGGCCCACCCGCGGTCCGCGGCGCCACGCTGAAGGCCGGGACCGCCGCCGCGACCGCCGCCGTTCACTGTACGTGATTGCCGCGCCCCAACTGGGAAGTTGACGCGCTTCTGGTGAGGCGGCGCTCCCGTTCCGGACGTCGCCACCGGATGCCTCTCAGCGAGCCCCGGCGGCCGCGCCGTGATCGTCGCGGAGATGCGCGAGGGGTGCGCGAGGGGCGCTCGAGATCTCGCGCCAGGACGGGAATGCGCGCGTTCCAGGAGGCCTCGAGAACGCATGCGACTCTACGTGAATGACGACCGCCCGCGAAGAGACCACCCGCCTCGCCGACCTGCTCCGCCGCGAGCACCACGCGCTCGCGGAGTTCCTCGTAGCTCTCGCGGTCTTCGACCGCGAGCGGAGGTCGGGTGGAGCTCGGGCACGCCAGCCTCTTCTCCTTCCTCCACCGGGAGCTGGGGCTCCCGAAGGGCGCGGCGCTACTACCGGAAGACCGCGGCGGAGCTGGTCCAGAACTACCCCGAGATCGAGGAGCCGCTCCGGGACGGTCGCCTATGTCTGACGAGCGTCATCGAGCTCGCGAAGGTCATCACGCCGGAGAACGCGGGCCGAGGTCCTCCCGCGCTTCTTCGACCTCTCGAAGCCGCGAGCCGAACGTGGTCGCCGCGTCTCGATCCGCCCGGTCGAGAACGCTCCGCCGGCGCGACCCTCGTGAGACCGGTGCGGGCCCCGTCGCGGTCGGACGACGACGACCGACCGTCCGGCGCCGGCCGGCCCGTCGGGGTCGTTCGCACTTCGGCCGCCAACTGTCCGGAAGAGGAAGCGGCGGCGTCCGATGCGGCGCCGTCCGAGCCGCCTACGTGCCGCGCCTCGACCGTCGGTCGAGCCGCTCGACGGCGGACGCGCGCGCCGCGTCGAGCATGACGGTCTCGCGCCGCCTCCTCGACAAGCTCGCCGCTGCCCGGGACGCCCTCTCGCACTCGCACCCGGGCGCGTCGGAGGAGGAGATCCTCGAGGTCGGCCTCGACCTCATCCTCCAGCGCCACGCGAAGCGCCGCGGGATCGGCGCGAAGCCGCGTGCGAAGGCTCGGAAGCCAGCCAGCGGCACCTCCCGCGACACCGCCTCCTCCCCGAAGCGGAGCCGCCACGTGCCCGCCGAGGTCTGGCGCGGGGTCTGGAAGCGCGACCGCGGGTGCTGCTCGTGGCCGCTCGAGGGCGGCGGAGTCTGCGGCTCCACGTATCAGGTGGAGCTCGATCACATCGACGGGTTCGCGCTCGGCGCGGGCACCACGATCGACGAGTGCCGGCTCCTCTGCCGCGTCCACCAGGACGTCTCCGCTCGCCAGCTTTACGGGGACGACCTCATGAATCTCTACACGCGGCCGAAGGGTGGGCGGTGCTCCGAGCCGGTCGCGGTCTACGACGCGGCCGGCGCCTCGCACACGCTCGAATCAACCGACCTCGGCGCTAGCTCGAACCGCTGCGCGGAGCCTCGCGGCGCCGAGGCGCCCCTCGCGGAGGCGCCGGCTCGACGCCTCGCTCTCCGCGCGCGGCGGCACAGCCGGGAACTGCGCGCCGACCGGTTTCACTCGGGAGGCGCGCCGATCGCGCGGAGTCGCGCGCGATCCGGAGTGCTGCCCGCCGATGCCGGGGCGCCGACGGCGACGCGGGGCGGAGCGCAAGGTTCGAGCGGTCAGACCGCGGACTGGCTGCCCTCGCGTCCTTCGACTCCGCGTCCTTCGACTCCGCGTCCTTCGACTCCGCGTCGCCTACGGCGACGCTACGCTCAGGACGACCGGGTGGGGGCGACGCTACGCTCAGGACGAACGGATGGGGGGCGACGCTACGCCCAGGACGACGTGGCGGCTACCGCCGCTGCCCGAAGTTCGTCGGCGGCGGCGCGTCCGCGCCCCCGGCCGGCAGCGCGCCGTCCGAGCCGGGCGGGTTCGCGAGCGGGAAGCGGGTCGCGTTGTCGAGGAGGACGAGGCCGATGAGCAGCGAGACGAACACGAGCGAGGTGAGGAACACGAGCCGGTTCGCGCCGCGCTGGTCCCACAGGTGCATGAAGAAGAGCGCGACGAGGCGCCCCCTTCACCGACGCGATCCCGAGCGCGACCACCACGCCCCAGCCGCCGGGGATGTGGAGGCGCGAGAGCCCGTAGGTCAGGAAGGTGAAGAAGAGCAGCGCGACCCAGACGATCGCGTACCGCGCCACGTGCGAGTGGGCGTGGCCGCCGGTGGGGTCGTGTGCTGGCGCGTGCGGGTCCGCCATGGGCGTCGCCTCGGTCAGATCAGGTAGATGAGCGGGAAGACGAAGATCCAGATGAGGTCGACGAGGTGCCAGTAGAGCGCCCCGAGCTCGACGGGCGTGTGGTACTCGGCGTCGAAGCTGCCGCGCGCGGCGCCGGATCCCCACCACGATGAGGACCGTCATCCCGATGACCACGTGGACGCCGTGCAGGCCGGTGATGAGGAAGTACAGCGCGAAGAACATCGCCGCGCCCGGCCCCCGCACCCCCTCGTACGTGTAGAAGCGGCCGGGGAGCTGGCCCTCCTGGAAGTGGTGCGTGTACTCGATCGCCTTGAACCCGAGGAAGGTCAGGGCGAGCAGGACCGAGAGGCCGAAGAAGATCGCCGTCCCCCGCCCGTCCCCCCGCGTCGCGCGGTCGAGGCCGAGGGCCACGGTGAAGGAGCTCGTCACGAGCACCACCGTGTTGACGACGCCGATCCAGGTCTCGATGTGGCGGCTCGCCTCGGCGAAGTCGGCGTGGAACAGGAAGCGGTAGACCGCGTAGGCGGCGAAGAGCGCCGTGAAGAGCAGCACCTCGGTCGCGAGGAACAGCCACATGCCGAGCCGCGCGGCGTGCTGCCTGCTTCTCGAGGCTCTCGAAGTGGTGCGCGAGGTGCGCGTGCGCTTCAGCTGACATGGGTCGGCTCGGCGGACGGGTGGCGGCGGGGCCTCGACCGCGTCGTCGTACTCGTGCGGCCCGCGGGTGAAGACCGGCGTCTCCTCGAAGTTCTCGGGCGGCGGCGGCGTCGGCGACGTCCCACTCGTACCCGCGCGACCGCCACGGGTTCGGCCCGGAGCGCCGGGCCGTACCGGAGCGCGACGAGCAGGTAGACGAGGATGAGGACGAGCCCGAGCCGCGAGGACCGACGCGCCCGCGGTGGAGGCGACGTTCAGCGGCCAGAACCGCTCCGGGTAGGAGTAGTAGCGGCGCGGCATGCCCTCGTTCCCGAGCAGGAACTGCGGGATGAACGTGAAGTTGAAGCCGAGGATGACGAGCACCGCGCCGACGAGCCCCCAGCGCTCGGGGTACATCCGGCCGAACATCTTCGGGAACCAGTAGTGGAGCGCGGCGAGGAACGCCATGAGCGTCGCCGCCCACCATGATGAAGTGGAAGTGGGCGACGACGAAGTAGGTGTCGTGCCAGTGGACGTCGAGCGAGACCGTCGCGAGCGGCGACGCCGGTCATCCCGCCGAACACGAGGAAGAAGAGGAACCCGAAGAAGTAGAGCGAAGCGGCGTCGTTGAAGCGAGATCGAGCCCCTGTACAGCGTCGCCGACCCAGTTGAAGACCTTGATGGCCGTGAAGATGCCCACGAACATCGAGAGGACGCCGAAGATCGCCGGCGTCGAAGCGCCGACTGGCCCGACGTGAACAGGTGGTGGCCCCAGGTGAAGAAGCCGACGAAGGCGATGCCCGAGCGACGAGTACGGCGACGGCCTTGTAGCCGAAGATGTTCTTGCGGCGAAGGCGCAGACCACCTCGCAGATCACCGCCCATCGCCGGGCAGGACCATGATGTAGACGGCGGGGTGCGAGTAGAACCAGAAGAGGTGCTGGAAGAGCACCGGGTCGCCGCCGCGCGCCGGGTCGAAGATGCCCGAGCCGAAGGCGTGCTCGACCGCGACGAGGAGCAGCGTCATCCCGAGCACCGGCGTCGCGAGGACCTGGATGATGCTCGTCGCGTAGATCGCCCAGACGAAGAGCGGCATGCGCATCCAGGTCATGCCCGGGCGCGCGCAGCGTGTGGGTCGTGACGATGAAGTTGAGGCCGGTGAGGATCGACGAGAAGCCGAGGATGAAGGCGCCGAGCAGGATCGGCGCCACCTTGGTGACGGTGGTGGTGCGTGTAGGGCGTGTAGAAGGTCCAGCCGGTGTCGGCGCCGCCGTGGATCATGCCCCAGAGCGCGATGACCGCGCCGAGCGAGGTACAGGTAGAAGCTGAGCGAGGTTGAGCCGCGGGAAGGCGACGTCCTTCGCGCCCGAGCATGAGCGGCAGGAGGAAGTTGCCGAAGCCGCTCGGGATGGCCGGGATCATGAACAGGAAGACCATGACCACGCCGTGGAGCGTGAACATGCGGTTGTAGGTCATCGCGTCCATGATCGTCGGGCCGGGCGTGAGCAGCTCGATCCGGATGAGCAGCGCGAAGAGCGCCGCCGAGGAAGAGCGCGATCGTGGTGCGCGACGAGGAACATCACGCCGATGCGCTTGTGGTCGCGGGTGAGGAGCCAGGACCTGAGCCCCGTCTCCGGGGCGTTCAGGTAGTTCCGCGGGTCGTACGCGGGCGCGTCACTTGCGAGCGGGACTGGGACTCATAGGCCGGGCCCTCCGACGGCCCGGTGCGGACCGCTGCGGTGCGCGAGCGACTTGATGAACTCGACGATGGCCGCGGTCTCGGGCGGCGCGAGCCGGCCCTGGAACGTGGGCATCACGTTCTGGTACCCGGCGACGATCGTCCGCGCCGGGATCCATCATCGACTCGGTGAGGTAGCCCTCGTCGGCGACGACGGTCTTCCCGTTCTGCGAGCCGCTCGGTCTTGCCGTAGAGGTCGAGCCAGGTCGGGCCGATGTGGCGGCGTGCCGTCGAGGGTGTGGCACTTGAGGCAGCCGTGCTCCGCCGCGAGGCGCGCGGCCCTCCTCGACGAGGCTCGAGCCGCGGGTCGCACGCCGCTCGCCGGGCACCGGCGCGCCGTCGGCGGCCAGGGCGAGCCCGCGCCGCTGCTGCGCGAGCCAGTCGTCGAACTCGGCGGCGGGCATGACGACGAGCTCGCCGAGCATGGCCGAGTGGCCCGATCCCGCAGTACTCGGCGCAGAAGATCTCGTAGCGGCCCGGCCGGTCGCGCGGTGAACCAGGTCTGGGTGTAGCGGCCGGGCAGCGCGTCCTGCTTGACGCGGAGCTGCGGGCACGAAGAAGGAGTGGATGACGTCGCGCGAGGTGATGAGGAGCCGCACCGGCCGGCCCGCCGGCACGCGGAGCGCGTCGAGCGCAGTTCGGGCCGCCCGGGTACGCGAACTTCCACATCCACTTCTTGCCCTTGACGTAGACGTCCATCGCGTCCTTGGGCGGCGGCGTGAGCTCGACGTAGAGCGGGAAGCCGATGGCGAACCAGAGCAGGAAGAAGCGACGAGCGGCACGCCGATGAAGAGGACCTCGTGGATGAGCCTGCGGCTCGACGTGCGGGGTCGGGTCGGCGTCGGTGCTTGCCGCCGGTACTTCACGAAGAAGACGATGGCGGTGAGCGAACGACCCCGGCCGCCGCGATCATCGTGGTGATGATGACGAAGTAGTGGAGGTGGTCCACCCGGCGCGCGTAGTCCGACGCCTGCTCGGGCAGGAACAGGAGCCTGCGGAGCAGCTCGTTCATGTCGTCTGCCTCGCCCGCGGTCGCGCCGCTCGCGCCAGACCAGCGCCGACGATCAGCGCCGCCGAGCGCCGAGGAGCGCGAGCGCGCGCCGCCCGCGCGGACGATCCCGAGCGCGTAGGGCTCGTACTTCCGGCGAGGCGGGGTCGTAGCGGTAGCAGGTGAGCAGGAACCGGTCGAAGCTCGTCCCGACCTTCCCGTCGCCCGCCTCGACCAGCGCGAGCCGGAGGTCCTTCGGCGGGTACTCGATGCCGTAGAGGTAGCGGGAGACCTTGCCGTCCGGCGTGAGGACGAAGATCGCGGCGAGGTGCGCCCACTCGCCGGTGACCGGCGTCGCGCTTGTAGTGGAAGCCGACCGCGTCGGCGAGCGTCCGGGTGGCGTCGCTCCGGCCCGACGAGGAACGGCCACTCCGCGCCGGCGTCGGTCCGCGCCGATCGACTGGAGGTAGCCGCGCCGGCGCTCCGCGCCCTGGATCGGCTTCTCGTCCGGGTCGAAGGAGATCGTGACGGCCTGGTAGTCCTTGCCGAGCTCGAGGCCGTTCTCCCGCATCGCCTTCGCCATCCCGGAGAGGATGAGGCCGCAGAGCATCGGGCAGTCGTAGTAGACGAGCGGCGAGCACCACCGGGTGCTTCCCGTCGAAGGCCTGGCGCAGCGCGTACGGCTTCGCCGCTCCCGTCCTCGAGCACGGAGTCGAGCGGGAGCTGGCTCCCGAGCTTCTCCTCGATCCGGACGTCCTCGAGGGCAACCGGGGCGACGTCGCTCGGCGGCGGCGCCCCGCCGCCCTTCGAGCGCCAGAACTGGGCGCGCGCCGGGGTCGCGGAGGCGAGCGTCGCGACGACGAGCCCGGCCGTGAGGGCGCGGAGGAGGCGGTTCACGGCTGCGCCTCCGTGGTGCGCCCGCCCGGCGCCTGGACGCGGGGCCTCACCCCCCGGGCGGAGAGCTCCATGGCGCGGTCGATGGGGAGGTGGACGACGCCTGCCTGGCGATCGACCCAGCCGTACGAGCCGAGCCGCTCGCGCCGCGACCTCGAAGTCGCGGCGGCCGCGCGTCGCGGGCTCGAAGAGCTGCTGCTCGACGAGGCCGATCTTCGACTGCCCGAGCTCCTGCGGGACGGGGAGTGGCGGCCGGTCCCCCTGCCTTGCACGCGGAGGTACGAGATCGTGACGAAGGACGCGAGGAAGAAGAGCACGAGGGCGCCGACGCCCACGGCGACGATGGGCATCGACGGGATCCGATCCTCCTCCTGGCGGACGCCGTGGCCGTGAGGCTCGGACGCCCTGCCGGCCTGGGTGTGGGGGTCGCTCATGGCGGCAGGTACCTCAGCGAGTCGGCGAGGTAGGGGTCGCGGAGCGGGACGGCCGCGACGCCGTGCATCCGCCAGAGGGTGAACGCGACGGCGATGCCGCCCACGCCGACGAAGGCGGTGAGGTCCCACAGGGCGACGTGCGGACCGTCCGGGTGGAGCGACGGCATGACCACCCAGTACAGGTCCACCCAGTGCACGAGGAGCAGCCAGGCCGCCATCCGGGCGAGCCGCAGCGGGTCGCGCTTGAGCGGCCGCGAGAGGAGCATGAAGAACGGCACCAGGAACTGGAAGAGCGGCGAGGAACACGCCCATCCAGCAGCCACCCGCCGCGGACGCGGGTGATGTACCAGGGCACCTCCTCCGGCACGTTCGCGATCCAGATGAGCATGAACTGCGAGAACGCGATGTAGGCCCAGAACGCGACGAAGGCGAGGATGAACTTGCCCAGCGAGTGGAAGTGCTCGAGCGTTCATGTGCGCGCCGAACTGGGCCGGGTCGGCGCGGGTCGCGGCGGCGGCGATGACGATGACGCGAACGCGGCCGAGGAAGCTCCCGGCGAACCAGTAGACGCCGAAGATGGTCGAGTAGAAGCGCGGGTCGAGCGACATCATCCAGTCGAACGCCGCGAAGGTCATGGTGAGGGCGAGGAACGGGAGCGAGCCCGCGCCGAGCCGGCGCTGCGACCGGCGTGAGGTCGAGGCCGCCCCGCTCGTCCTGCCGGAGCGACCAGGCCGCGGAGCAGGTGCGCGACCGCCGATCCAGACGGCGAAGTAGATGCCCGCGCGGATCACGAAGAACGGCGACGTTGAGGTACGGGCGCTTGTGCTCGACGGTGTGGCGGAGCTCGCCCTCGAGGGCGCCCGGGTCGACCCAGGGGAAGAGCTGCCTCATCCCGAGCAGCGATGGGGACGAAGAGCACGACGAAGATGGGCAGCGAGGCCGGGACCTCTCGAGGAACCGGCGGAGCACCACCGGCCACTTCGCGCTCGCGGCGTGGAAGCGAGCCGAGGAGGATGAGCGCGCCGAGGGCGATCCCGAGCCAGTACACGAACGCGACGAGGTAGGCGTAGAGCGCGCGGCGCGGGTCGCCGAGGATCCCGCCGACGAGCGTGAGCGCGAGGCCGGCCGCGCCCACCGCGCCGGCGAGGTTCCGGGCGCGCACGCCCCCTTCCCACGGGCCGAGCTTCATCGCCCCTCCTCCTCGAGCTTGCGGCGCGGCGTCCGGCGGGACCTGGTCCAGCGTCGCGTACTGGCTGAGCTGGAGCGCCCGCACGTAGGCGACGATCGCCCAGCGGTCCTCGACCGGCAGCTCCGCGGCGTAGGACGGCATGAGCCCGAAGCCCTCGGAGATGACGCGGTAGAAGTGGCCGTCGGGGACGTCGCGGTAGGCGTGCAGCGACGGCGGGCGGCCGGAGCGACATGTTGAGGGCGACCTGGCTCTCGCCGTCGCCGAGGACGCCGTGGCAGACCGCGCAGGTCACGTCGAAGCGGGCCCGTCCGCGGGCGAGGAGCTTCGCGTCGACCGGCATGGGCAGGAGCGCGACGGGCCGTGCCGTCCGGGCCGAGGCCGCTCGTCACCTCCGCCGGGAGCGAGCTTGCCGTACGGGACCGTCCCCTCGGGCGGCGGGCGCATCCCGAGGCCGTCCGCCCAGAACCCGTTCGCCTGGTACGCCTTCACCTTCTGCTGCCGCTGCATCGGGTCGAGGCGCGGGCAGCCGGCGAGCGGCGAGCCCCAGGACCGGCAGGACGAGGAGGCGGGCCCTCACGGCGTCCCCTCCTCCGGCACGATCGAGACGCTCGCGGGCGCCGAGCCGGCGCAGGTCCGCGGCGACCGTGTCCGCCTCGGTCCGCCCCACCGCCGCCGACAGCCACAGGCCGTCGATGCTCGCGGACCGGAACGCCTCCACCTCGAAGACCGGGTGGTGGACCCGCGGGAAGCGGAAGTAGGCGAAGAGCAGGCCGAAGAAGATGGCGAGCGACGGCGAAGAGCACGCCCGAGCTCGAAGGTGACCGGGATGAACGCCGGCGGGCTGTGCGGCGGCCGGTTCCCGACGTTGAGGGGCCAGTCGACGCCGCACGGTCCACCACTGGAGGACGTAGCCGGAGACGGCGCCGGTGACGCCCGCGACGAGGGCGACGAGGGGCACGGTCGACCTCCTGAGCCCGAGCGCCTCCTCCGCGCCGTGGAGCGGGTACGGCGAGTGGAGGTCGAGGCGAGCCGACGCCCTTCGCCCGCAGCGCCCGGGCGGCGTCGAGGAGGGCCGCCTCGCTCCGCGAACTCCCCGAGGACCCAGCTCGTCATGCGCCCTCCGCGGCGCGCGGCGGCCTGCGTGGTGCGTCCTCGTGCTCGAGCTCGCTGGCGCAGCTCCTTCACCTCGGAGATCGGGATCGCCGGGATGAAGCGCAGGAAGAGGAGGAACAGCACGCCGAAGGTGGCCATCGAGCCGAAGCAGCAGCCCCCAGTCGACCCAGGTCGGCGAGTAGTTGGCCCAGGACGACGGGAGGAAGTCGCGGGTGAGCGAGACGGCGATGATGACGAACCGCTCCGCCCACATCCCGACGTTCACGAGGATCGCGACGAGGAAGAGGACGAGGATGTTGGTGCGCGCCCGCGGGATCCAGAGGATCTGCGGCGCCACCACGTTGCAGAAGATCTGCACGGCGTAGATGAGGCGCGTACGGCCCGACCACCGCGGTTGAAGAACGCGAACCACTCGTTCGGGTTGCCCGAGTACCAGGCGATGAAGTACTCCATGACGTAGCCGTAGGCGACCATGAGGCCGGTCGCGAGGATCACCTTCGCCATGTTGTCGAGGTGGCGGAGGGTGACCACGTGCTCGAACCCGAACGCCTTCCGCGCCGGGATCATGAGGGTGAGCACCATCGCGAAGCCGCTGAAGATGGCGCCGGCGACGAAGTAGGGCGGGAAGATGGTGGTGTGCCAGCCCGGCAGCTGCGAGATGGCGAAGTCGAAGGAGACGATGGTGTGGACCGAGACGACGAGCGGCGTCGAGAGCCCGGCGAGGAGCAGGTAGCCGATGCGCCAGTGCTGCCAGTGCGCGGGCCGAGCCGCGCCAGCCGAAGCGACATGATCCCGTAGACGATCCGCCGGGTCCGGCTCCTTCGCCGCGTCGCGCAGCGACGCGAGGTCGGGGATGAGCCCCAGGTACCAGAAGAGGAGCGAGACGGTGAAGTAGGTGGAGATCGCGAAGACGTCCCAGGGGAGCGCGCTCTTGAAGTTCGGCCAGAGCTGGGTCGTCGCCGGGTACGGGATGAGCCACCAGAAGAGCCACGGCCGCCCGAGGTGGAGGAGCGGGAAGATGCCCGGCCATCGCCACCGCGAAGAGGGTCATCGCCTCGGCGAAGCGGTTGATGGAGGTGCGCCACTTCTGCTGGAAGAGGAGGAGGATGGCGCTGATGAGCGTGCCGGCGTGGCCGATGCCGATCCACCAGACGAAGTTGGTGATGTCGAAGGCCCAGGCGACGGGGATGTTGTTGCCCCAGGCGCCGATGCCCTTGAAGAGCACGGTCGTAGAGGCAGAGCACCAGAAGCCCATCCCGGCCATCAGCACGGCGAAGAGGCCGAGCCAGCCCTTGCGCACCGGCTCGAGCACCGGCCGCGAGCAGGCTCTCGGTGAGCGCGCGGTCGTCGGGCCTGCCCGACCAGGACCGGCGCGGTCTCGAGCGGGATCGGCGGCGGCCTGGGTTCGAGGTGGTCGTGCTCATGCGAGCTCGGGGTTGGGGTTCCGGAGCTTGACGAGGTAGGCGGTGCGCGGGCGGGTGCCGAGCTCGTGGAGGAGGTCGTAGCGCCGCTCGTCGGCGTGCTTGCGCGCGACCGCGCGAGGCCGGGTCGTTGAGGTTGCCGAAGACGATGGCCTCGGCCGGGCAGGCCTGCTGGCAGGCCGTCACGACCTCGTCGCCCCCGATCTTCCGGCCCGCCGACGCGCGCGCCGATGCGGCGTCCGCTCGATGCGCTGGACGCAGTAGGTGCACTTCTCCATGACGCCGCGGGCCCGGACCGTGACGTCCGGGTTCATGCAGCATCTGGAGGGTCGGTCGGCTTCGAGTCGTTGTAGTCGAAGAAGTTGAAGCGCCGGACCTTGTACGGGCAGTTGTTGGAGCAGTACCGGGTGCCGACGCACCGGTTGTAGACCATCTCGTTCAGCCCCTCGTCGGAGTGGACGGTGGCGTTCACCGGGCAGACGTACTCGCAGGGCGCCGTCTCGCAGTGCGACGCAGGCAGCGGCTGCGAGACCGAGGTCGGCTCCTCGGGCGTGCCCTCGAAGTAGCGGTCGACGCGGAGCCAGTGCATCTCGCGGCTGCGGAGCACCTCGCTCCTTGCCGACCACCGGGATGTTGTTCTCGGCCTGGCAGGCGATGGTGCACGCGCCGCAGCCGATGCACTCGCGAGAGGTCGATCGCCATGCCCCAGCGGTACTCCTGCTGCGAGTAGTCGACCGGCGGCTGGATCGTCGGCTGCGGGCCCGCGGTGCTCGTCGAGCTCCTTCCTCGCGTGCGGCGAGCTCGCCGGCGTCCATCCCGAGGGCGATGGCCCGCCCCTCCATGGAGAAGTGGCCCTGGGCGACGGCGAGGTCGGCCTGCCGTCCAGTGCGGCGCGACGGTCGAGCCCGGCGGCGAACCAGGGCGCCCCGGCGGTCCGCAGGCGGTACGCGTCGAAGCCGCACGCCGACCTTGCCGATCGCGCCCGGCCCGTCGCTGGCCGTAGCCGAGCGGGAGCGTCACCGCGTCGTCGGCGTGGCCCGGGACGACGAGCACCGGCGCCTCGAGGCGCCGCCCGCCGAGGCGCGAGCTCCGACCACGTCGCCGCTCGAGAGCCCCAGCCGCTTCGCGGTCGCCGGCGAGAGGAGCGCGGCGTTGTCCCAGGTGAGCTTCGTCACCGGGTTCGGGCAGCTCGGCGAGCCAGGCGTTCTCGGCGAAGCGGCCGTCCCAGACCTTGTAGTCGGGGGCGAAGCCGGCCTCGATCCCGGCGCCGGGCGCGGGGAGCGCGCGCAGGAGCTCGGCCACCTTGCGAGGTCGAGCCTCGGCGTCTCCGCCGCCGCAGCCGTGCCGGCGACGAGCCCCGCCGCGAGCCACTCGTCCCAGCGGCGGTCGAAGGGATCGGCCCGGAGCGTCCGGTTCGTGTCCGGCGGCGCGGTCGAGCCGGCGGTGCCGACGGCGAGGGGCGGCGGCGGCGGGAGGCCGGCGCGGGCCCGCCAGCCGTCGCGGACGATGCGCCAGCCGCCGCGCGTCGGCGTCGTCGACGAAGGCGGCGAGGAGCTCGACCTCGCGTCACGCTCTCGTAGAGCGGCGCGATGAGCGGCTGGACCACCGAGGCGGCGCCGTCGCGGGCGCGCAGGTCGCCCCAGGCCTCGAGGGAGTGGGTCGCGGCGAGGCGCAGCTGCGCGGCGCGCGCCGTCTCGTCCGGCCGCAGCGCGAGGACAGATCGAGCCGCGGCACCTTGCGGAAGGCGCGGCGCAGGTCGAGGTCGGCGGGCGCCGTGTGGACCGGGTTCCAGGCGGTGACGACGAGCGTGTCGACCTGCCCCGCCTCGATCTCCGCCAGCGAGCGCGCGCGAGCCCGTCGGGCCCGGCGTCGGGATCGACGCAGCGGGCTCGGCGCGGTAGGTCACCGTCTTCCCGGCGTTCCCGAGCGCGTCGTTCAGCGCGGCGGCGAGCGCGTGGACCGCCGGCGGCTGCCGCAGCCCGGCGACGACCAGCGACCGGCCGCGGGCGCGAGGCGAGGTCCTTCGCCACCGCCGCGGCGGCCTTCGCGCGCGCTCCCTCGACCGGCGCGCCGAGCGGCGCGAGCTGCGAGAGCCCGTGGCGCGCCGCGAGCTCGGCCGCGACCGCGCGCCCGAAGGCGAGCACCTCGGCGCCGCGCATCCGGAAGCGGTGGTCGGCCATCCCGCCGGTGACGGTGTAGGCCGCCTCGGCGACGTAGAGCCGGTTCATCTCGGCCCGGGCTCGCGGCGCGCCGCGAACTCGCGCGGCCTGGCGGAGCGGCTCGCCCTCCACGACGAGGAAGTCGGCGTCGAGGGAGAGGATCACGTCGGCGTCGGCGAGGTGCCAGCGCGGCTCGAGCGGCCGCCCGAAGGCGACGCGCGGCGCCCTCGGCGCGCGCGCGTCGTCGGCGACCGCCGACCAGGTGTCGAAGCGGGCCTTCGGGAAGCGCGCCAGGATCCGGCCGGCGGAGGTCGGCGAGCGTCGGCGAGGCGGTGGGCTCGACGAGGAAGCGGAGCCGCGCGCCGCCGTCCGCGGCGTGCGTCGCGGGCGAGCGCGGCGAGCTCGGCGAGCAGCCGCGGCAGGTGCCGTAGCTGCCGGCCCTGCCGCGAACCCCGCGAGGCGGGCGGGATCGTAGAGGTCGAGGATGGTCGCCTGGCGGAGCGCGTCGCTGCCGCCGAGGCTCGCGGGGTGCTCGCGGTTCCCCTCGACCTTCGTCGGCCGGCCCTCCCAGCTCGTCGACGACGAGCGCCGATCGCGTAGCCGCCGCGATCGACCGCGGTCGCGTAGGCGGACGGCACCGACGGCGTCACCGCCGGGCGGCTGCGCACGTACGGGACGACGCTTCTCGCGCGGCGGCTGGCAGGCCTCGAGGCCGGCGAGCGCCGCGGAGGCGCCGAGGATCTGGAGGAAGCCGCGGCGCGACAGCCCTCGGGGGGCTCGGCGGCCGCGCCCTCCGGGAACTCGCCTGCGCGGCGGCGGGGCGCGCGACGTCGTGCTCGTCGAGCGTGCGCCACCGCCGGGCGTCGAGCCCGCTCTGCTGTCCGTAGATGGGGAGGGGCCTAGCGATGGCATGTGTAGCAGCTCGTCCGCGGGTGAACGTCGTTCTTCTTCGCCAGCTCCCTGCCCGAGCCGCCGCGGGGTCGCCGTCGGGCTTCCAGGTCATGTTGGTGACCTCCTCCGAGCGGGCGGAGGCGCGGGTACGGGTTCCGGTGGCAGTCGAGGCACCAGCCCATGTTGAGCGGCGCGACCTGCTCGATCGCCGGCCATCTGGTCGACGCGGCCGTGGCACTCGACGCAGCCGACGCCCTTGTTCACGTGGATGGCGTGGTTGAAGTAGACGAAGCCGGGGAGCCGGTGGACGCGCATCCACGGGATCGGCTGCCCGGAGAACCAGCTCGCGCGCACCACGTCGAGCAGCGGGCTCTTGTTCCAGACCTGCGAGTGGCAGTTGAGGCAGAGCTCCGTCGGCGGGATGCCCGCGCTCGGGCGCGCGGTCCACCGTCTGGTGGCAGTACCGGCAGTCGATGAGGTCGTCGACGACGTGGTGCCGGTGGTCGAACTGGATCGGCTGCGTCGACCTGGTCCTGCTGGCCGGTGCCGTACGGGATCCGCGGGTAGGTCATGAGCGCCGCGACCGTCCCGGCCCCGCCTGCCGCGAGCACGATCAGGACCGCCTTGAAGACCGCGTTCGCCTTGGGTGTGAACAGAGCGCTCATGGCCGTGGCGTGCCCCCGTCACGGAGGAGTTCGGTCGAGATGTCCACCAAGGGTTCCGCCTCCCACTTCGGAGCCGATCCGCGCTGGGGGCGTAAATTGTCGGACACGGGGGTCGGGCGGTAGGTCTCGAAAGGGGCGAGCGAGCGTATTCCGGGGTGGCCGCGGGGCGGACCCTCGCCCGCCGGCATTCACCGACAGTTTCCATTCCGGGATCCGCCCCGGGTCGGGGGCCCCTGTTGGACCGGGTGCGGGGCGGTCGGGCTAGACTCCGGGGGTGCCGATCTCCGCCTCGGGCGCCCCATCGCCTTCCCGGACCCGGCGCTCGCCGAGCCCGACGGGCTGCTCGCGGTGGGCGGCGATCTCCGCCCGGAGCGGCTCCTCGAGGCCTACGGGTCGGGGATCTTCCCCTGGTACGACGACCAGAGCCCCATCCTCTGGTGGTCGCCCGATCCGCGGCTCGTGCTCGAGCCCGGCGACCTCCACGTCTCGCGCTCCCTCGCCCGGACCCTCCGGCGCGGCACGTTCCGGATCACCGCCGACCAGGCCTTCGAGGCCGTGATGCGCCGGTGCGCGGACAAGAGCCGCCCCGGCCAGCGCGGAACCTGGATCACCGAGGAGATGATCGCGGCGTACTGCGAGCTCCACCGGCTCGGCTTCGCCCACTCCTTCGAGGCGTGGGAGGGCGCGTCACTCGCCGGCGGGCTCTACGGCGTGTCGCTCGGGGCGATCTTCTTCGGCGAGTCGATGTTCGCCGACGCCCGCGACGCCTCGAAGGTCGCCTTCGCCCGCGCGGTGGAGTGGCTCGGGTCCCGCTCCGTCGAGCTGGTCGACTGCCAGGTCCGCACCGAGCACCTGCTGTCGCTCGGCGCCCGGGAGATCCCGCGGGCCGACTTCCTCGCGCGCGTCGCCGCCGGGCTCGGGGCCGCGACGCTGCGGGGCCGGTGGAGCGTCGATTGAATCGGGGGGCCACTCGGTCCGCAGGCCGAAGGCGCTGCGGGCCGAGTGGCCCCCCGCTCAGATGATCGCTACTTCACCGCGAGGAGCTCGACCTCGAACACCAGCGTCGAGTTGGGCGGGATCGCGCCGGGGGCGCCGCCCGCGCCGTAGGCGATGGACGGCGGGCACACGAGCTGCGCCTTGCCGCCGACCTTCATCATCGACACGCCCTCCGTCCAGCAGGGGATGACCCGGTTCAGCGGGAACGTCGCGGGGCCGCCGTGCTTGTCGGACGCGTCGAACACCTTTCCGTCGATGAAGGTGCCCTTGTAGTTCACCTGGACCGTGCTCGTCCGCGAGGGCTTCTCGCCGCTGCCGTCCTTCAGCGAGCGGTAGACGAGGCCGGAGGCGGTCTTGACGGCGCCCTTCTCCTTCGCGGCCTTCTCGGCGAACGCGGCGCCGGGATCCTGGGCGCGGGCGGCGGTGGAGAGGGCGAGGACGGCGAGGGCGACGAGGGCGCGGCGGAAGGTCATGGGGAGCTCTCCGGGCTGGGAGGGTGGAGGACCGCGGGTCGCGGTCGCGGCGGGAGTATGGCCCAGCTTAGGATGGTGCGCATGGGGAAGAAGCGCTCCGCGGACGCCGGTCCCGCCGGCCCGGCCCGGCCGTTCCACGATCCGTTCGCGAAGCTGCGCGAGCGGCTGCCCGCGGGCTGGACCCCGCCCCAGGCGCAGCGCGCCGACGCGGACTCCCCTCTCCCCGCGAAGCGGGGGAGGGGTCGGGGGAGGGGCCAGCCCGGGCCGTCGTCCGGATCGAGCGGAAGGGGCGCGGCGGCAAGGAGGCCACCGTGATCGAGAAGCTCGGCCTGTCCCCCTCGGCGCTCGCCGCCTGGCTCGACGAGGCGAAGCGCGCCCTGGGCTGCGGTGGCGCGGTGGAGGACGGCGCCCTCGTCCTGCAGGGGGACCAGCGGGACCGGGTGGCGCGCTGGCTCGAGCGGCGCGGGGTCCGGAAGGTCACCGTCGGGACCTGACCGCGGCCCGGGCCCGGCGCTAGATGACCGCCATGCCCGTCCTCGTCGCCGTCCGGGACCTCCTCTTCCGCTCCAAGATCTCCGCCGCCGCGGAGCGGCTCGGGGTGCCGCTGCGCCTCGCGCCCCGCGGCGTCCCTCTCTCCGACGCCGCCCGGGACCTCGGCGGCGGCACCGCGCTGGTGGACCTCGCCGAGCCCCGCGTGCTCGACGAGATCCGGCGGCTCAAGGCGGCCGGCGGGGTGCGCGTCATCGGCTTCCTCGGCCACCTCGAGACCGACCTCGCCGCCGCCGCGCGCGAGGCAGGCGTCGACGAGGTCCTCTCCCGCGGGCAGCTCGCGGGACGGCTCGACGACGTCCTCCGCGACGCCTCGTCGGCGGGCTGACGGCAGCCTCTCCGGCCCGCCGTCGAGGTCACGCCCACCCGGGCGCCCCCCGGCCTGGCCCCCCGCGAGGGGGCGGCCCGCCGCGCCATCGTGTCCGCTTCCGTTTACAATCTCCGGTCATGGCGGGCCCCCAGCGCCGCGACGGTGCTCGTCCCCGGATCTCCACTGCCCCGCGTAGCGGGGCGAGGGAGGGGGACACTGCCGTCGTGGTCCCCAAGACCAAGGCAGAGAAGGAGACGCGGCGCCCGCCGCTCTACAAGGTCCTGCTGCACAACGACGACTTCACCACCCAGGAGTTCGTGGACTGGGTGCTCATCAACGTCTTCAACCACGGCGCGGAGTCCGCGCACCGCATCATGATGCACGTTCACATGCACGGAGTCGGCGTCGCGGGTATCTATCCGCGCGAGATCGCCGAGACGAAGGCGCAGAAGACGATGGAGCTCGCGCGGGAGGCGGAGTACCCGCTCCTCGCGACCCTCGAGCCGGAGTGACTGGAGCCCAGCCGGAGTAGCGTGGAGCCGAGATGGTGACGGTGTCGAAGGAGCTGCAGCAGACTCTCCAGAACGCGGTGGGCGAGGCCCGCCGGCGGCGCCACGAGTACGTGACGCTGGAGCACCTGCTCAACGCGATGACGAAGGACAAGGTGGCGTCCGAGGTGCTGCTCGCCTGCGGCGCGGACCTCAAGGTCCTCGAGCGCGAGCTGGAGGAGTACCTCGATCGGACCCTGGAGTCGCTCTCGTCCACGCAGGATCCCGAGCAGACCGCCGCGTTCCAGCGGGTGCTCCAGCGGGCGGCCTGGCACGTGCAGGGCTCGGGCCGCACCGAGCTCAACGCGGGCGACGTCCTCGTCGCGATCACGCGGGAGCGGGGCTCGCACGCCGTCTACCTCCTCGAGAAGCAGGGCGTGCGCCGGCTCGACATCCTCCAGTACATCTCCCACGGCATCGGCAAGGACGGCGGCGACGAGGGCGAGGGCGGCGAGGAGCCGGGCGAGGAGGGCGCGCCGCGCCCGGTGAAGGACCCCTTCAAGACGTTCACGGTGAACCTCGTCGAGCGGGCGGCGCAGGGGCTCATCGACCCGCTCATCGGCCGCGACCTCGAGGTCGAGCGGACCATCCAGGTGCTCTGCCGGCGCCGGAAGAACAACCCGGTGCTGCGTGGGCGACCCGGGCGTCGGCAAGACCGCCATCGTCGAGGGGCTCGCGCTCCGCATCCACCAGAAGAAGGTCCCGACGATCCTCGAGAAGGCGGCGATCTTCTCCCTCGACATGGGCGCGCTGCTCGCCGGGACCAAGTTCCGCGGCGAGTTCGAGCAGCGGCTCAAGGGCGTCATCGCGGGCGTGAAGAAGACGCCGCACGCCATCCTCTTCATCGACGAGATCCACACCATCGTCGGCGCCGGCGCGACCACCGGCCGCTCGATGGACGCCTCGAACCTCCTCAAGCCGGGCCTCGCCTCCGGCGAGCTGCGCTGCATCGGCTCGACGACGTTCCAGGACTACAAGGCGACCTTCGAGCGCGACCACGCGCTGGCGCGGCGCTTCCAGAAGATCGAGATCCACGAGCCGACCGTGGAGGACACGGTCAAGATCCTGCGCGGCCTGAAGAAGGTCTACGAGGAGCACCACGGCGTCGTCTACACGCCGCAAGGCGCTCCGGGCCGCCGCCGAGCTCTCGGCGAAGCACATCAACGACCGGCAGCTCCCCGACAAGGCGATCGACGTGCTCGACGAGGCCGGCGCCGCCGACCGGATGCGCCCGGAGGCGCAGCGCCGCCACCGGGTCACCGGCCGCGACGTCGAGCGGGTCGTGGCGAAGATCGCGAAGATCCCCGAGCGCACCGTCTCCGCGGACGACCAGACCGCGCTGCTCGAACCTCGAGCCCGAGCTGCAGCAAGGTGATCTACGGCCAGGACGCGGCGATCGACTCCATCGCCTCGGCCATCAAGCTCTCGCGCTCCGGCCTGGGCTCGCCCGAGAAGCCCATCGGCAACTTCCTCTTCTCCGGCCCGACCGGCGTCGGGAAGACCGAGCTCGCGAAGCAGCTCGCCCGCATCCTCGGGGTCGAGTTCCTGCGCTTCGACATGACCGAGTACCAGGAGAAGCACACCGTCTCGCGGCTCATCGGCGCGCCGCCGGGGTACGTCGGCTTCGACCAGGGCGGGCTGCTCACCGACGCCATCCGCAAGACGCCCTACGCGGTCCTGCTCCTCGACGAGATCGAGAAGGCCCACCCGGACATCTACAACCTGCTCCTGCAGGTGATGGACCACGCGACGCTCACCGACAACAACGGCCGCAAGGCCGACTTCCGCCACGTCGATCCTCATCATGACGACCAACGCCGGCGCCCACGAGCTCTCGGCCCGGCGCGTGGGGTTCGGCACCGACCTCGTCCGATCCGGGCAACGCCAAGAACGCCATCGAGCGGACCTTCAGCCCCGAGTTCCGCAACCGGCTCGACGCCTGGGTGGCCTTCGACTCGCTGCCGCCCGAGGTGATCCTCAAGGTCGTCGACAAGCTCGTGAAGGAGCTCGAGGGGCAGCTCGCTCGAGAAGAAGGTCCGGATCGAGCTCACCGCCGAGGGACGCGGCTGGCTCGCCGAGCGCGGCTTCGACCGGAAGATGGGGGCGCGCCCCATGGCGCGGCTCATCCAGAACGAGGTCAAGAAGCCGCTCGCCGAGAAGATCCTGTTCGGCGAGCTGCGCGACGGCGGGACCGTCCGCGTCGAGGTCGAGGACGGCGGGCAGAAGCTCAAGCTCATCGTGACCCCCGCGACGACGCCGGCGCCGGTCCCGGCGTAGCGTTGGCGGAGCGGGATGGAGCGGGGCGCGGCAACGCGCCGCCCCCGCCGCGTCGCCACCGGAGCTATCTCCACCGGATGGCCCCGTTCGTCTGCCCCTGGTGGCTCGGCTACCTCCTCGTGAACCCGCTCCGGCGGGTGGTGCAGGACCCCGCGAAGCTCCTCGCGCCGCTCGTGTCCGAGGGGATGACCGTGCTCGAGCCGGGGCCCGGGATGGGCTACTTCACCCTCGAGGCGGCGCGGCGGGTGGGCGAGCGCGGCAGGGTCGTCGCCGTCGACGTGCAGCCGCGCATGCTCGCGGCGCTCCGCCGCCGGGCGGCGCGGGCGGGGCTCGCCGCGCGGGTCGAGGCCCGCGAGGCGCGTCCCGAGAGCCTCGGAGTCGAGGACCTCGCCGGGAAGGTCGACCTCGTCCTCGCGCTCCTCATGGTGCACGAGGTGCCGGACGCGCCACGGCTCTTCGCCGAGCTGCGCGCCACGCTCGCGCCGGGCGGCCGCGTGCTCTTCGTCGAGCCCCGCGGCCACGTCTCCGCGGCGGCCTTCGAGGAGAGCCTCGCCGCGGCAGCGCGGGCCGGGCTCCGCAGGTCGCCCGGGCCCGAGGTCTGGCGGAGCTGGAGCGCGGTGCTCGAGATCGCCTGACGGCGGCGCGGGGTCGCCGCGGAGCCCGGCGTCGGGTACAACCCCGCCGTGGCGCCGCGCGACCCGCTCCCCATCGACCCGCTCCTCCCGGAGCTCGTCGCGGCGCTCCGCGCCTCGCCGTCGCGTCGTCATCGAGGCGCCCCCCGGCGCCGGGAAGACGACGCGCGTCCCGCCCGCGCTCCTCGAGGCGGGGCTCGCCGGCGGC
Source organism: uncultured delta proteobacterium (assembly GCA_963739565.1). Classification (GTDB taxonomy): domain Bacteria; phylum Myxococcota; class Myxococcia; order Myxococcales; family Anaeromyxobacteraceae; genus Anaeromyxobacter. The sequence goes on from CAVUBF010000012.1 coordinate 86,478, forward strand.
GGCGAGGTGGTCGTGCTCGAGCCGCGGCGGCTCGCGGCGCGCCTGGCCGCGCGGCGCGTGGCGGAGGAGCGCGGCGAGCGCCCGGGCGAGACCGTCGGCTGGCAGGTCCGGTTCGAGGAGGTCGCCGGGCCGGCGACCCGGATCCGCTACGTCACCGAGGGGCTCCTCACGCGCCGGCTCCTCGCCTCCCCCTCCCTGCCCGGCGTCGGCGCCGTGGTGCTCGACGAGTTCCACGAGCGCCACCTCCAGGGCGACCTCGCGCTGGCGCTGCTGCGCCGCCTCCAGCGGACCTCCCGTCCCGACCTGAAGCTCGTCGTGATGTCGGCGACGCTCGACGCGGCGCCGGTGGCCCGGTTCCTCGGGGCGCCGTCGCTCCGGTCGGAGGGCCGCCGCTTCGACGTGGCCGTCGAGTACCTCTCGCCGGAGGAGGCGGCGCGGCAGGACCGGCTCGAGGAGCAGGTCGCCCGCGCGGTCCGGCGGCTCCACCGCGAGGGCCTGGACGGCGACGTGCTCGTCTTCCTGCCCGGCGCGGCCGAGATCCGCCGCGCGCGCGGAGGCGCTCGCCGACTGGGCGAGCCGCGGCGGCGTCGACCTCCTCCCGCTCCACGGCGACCTCCCGCCGGAGGAGCAGGACCGCGCCGTCTCGCCCCGGGCCGCGCCGCAAGGTGATCCTCTCGACCAACGTCGCCGAGACCTCGGTCACGATCGAGGGGGTGGTCGCGGTGGTCGACTCGGGCTCGCCCGCGTCGCCTCCCACTCGCCCTGGTCGGGGCTCCCCACCCTCGAGCTGAAGAAGATCTCCCGCGCCTCCGCCGCCCAGCGCGCCGGCCGCGCCGGCCGGACGCGGCCCGGCCGCGCGCTCCGGCTCTACACGAAGGCCGACCACGACGGGCGGCCCGAGTTCGACGTGCCGGAGGTGCTCCGGGAGGACCTCGCAGACACGATCCTGTCGCTCGCGTCGCTCGGCGCCGGGGACGACCTCGAGTGGTTCGAGCCCCCGCCCGGCCGCCGCCCTCGACGCCGCCCGCGCCGCTCCTCCGCCGGCTCGGCGCCCTCGACGGCGCGGGCGTCATCACCGAGGTCGGCCGGCTCGTGCTGCGCGTCCCGGTCCACCCGCGGGCGGGCCGGCTCGTCGTCGAGGCGGCCCGGCGAGGGGCCGCGGACGAGGGCGCGCTCCTCGCGGCGCTCCTCGGCGAGCGGGACCTCCGCGATCGGCGCGGGCTCGAGGGCGCCGCGCTGCCGCCGACCGGGCCGTCCGACCTGCTCGAGCTCGCCCAGGTCTTCGAGGAGGCGGCGCGGGCGCGGTTCGCGCCGGAGCGGCTCCGCCGGCTGGGCGTCGCGCCCGGCGCGGCGCAGGCGGTGGAGCGGAGCCGGAGGCAGCTGCAGCGAGTGGCGACGGGAGATCGGAGCGGGCCAAGCCGACCTCGACGTCGACGTCGACCGTCGACCGCGACCCGGACCGAGCAGGCCCTCCTCATGGCCACGCTCGCCGCCTATCCCGACCGCGTCGCCCGCCGGCGCAGCGCCGGGTCGGACGAGATCGTCCTCGTCGGCGGCGGCTCCGCCCGGCTCGACCCCGTCTAGCGTCGTCCGCGAGGCGCCCCTCCTCGTCGCGGTGGACGCGGAGGAGCGGCGCGGCGACCGGCGGATCCCGGGCGCGCGGACCGCGGAGGCGCGCGTCCGGATCGCGAGCGCGGTCACGCAGGAGATGCTCCTCGATCTCTTCCCCGACGCCCTCCGCTACGACGAGGCGCTCTCCTGGAACGCGCAGGCGGAGCGGGTGGAGGCGACGGAGCGGCTCCTCTACGAGGACCTCGTCCTCGAGGAGTCCCGGGCGCCGCGCGCCGATCCGGAGGCGGTCGCGGCGAGGCTCGCGGACGAGGCCCTCTCCCGTGGGGCGCGCAGCTTCGCCGAGGAGGGCGCGGTGGACCGCGTCGTCGCGCGCCTCGGCTTCGCCGCGGAGCACGCCCCCGACGGCGGCCTCGCCCGCCCCACCGAGGAGGACCTCGCGGCGGCGCTCCGGGAGCTGTGCGCCGGCCGCCGGTCATTCGCGGAGCTGCGCGAGGCGCGATCTGCCCGGGCGCGCTCCTCGCCCGGCTCGAGCCGCGGGCGCGGGCGGCGCTCGAGCGGCTCGCCCCGGACCGCGTCACGCTCCCGGGCGGGCGCTCCACGCGCATCCACTACGAGGCGGGGAAGCCGCCGTGGGTGGAGAGCCGCCTCCAGGACTTCTTCGGGATGACCGCCGGCCCCACCGCGGCGGGCGGCCGGGTGCCGCTCGTCCTCCACCTCCTCGCGCCGAACCAGCGCGCGGTCCAGGTGACGACCGACCTCGCCGGGTTCTGGGACCGGCACTACCCGGCGATCCGCCGCGAGCTCATGCGCCGCTACCCGCGCCACGCCTGGCCCGAGGACCCGCGCACCGCGGCGCCGCCTGTGCCCAGGAGGCGGTAGGCGGCAGGCGGAACCCCGCCCGATCGCCCGGTCGCTTGCCGCCCGCCGGCCGCGAGCGGACCTTTCCGGCGTGGCCCGCCGCGCTTCGCCCGTCCCGCCGTTCCGCGCCCAGCTCGCCCTCCTCGTCCCGGAGGCGCCGGAGGGCGACGGCTGGCTCCACGAGGTGAAGTACGACGGCTACCGGATCGGCTGCGCCATCGAGAGCGGGGAGGTCACGCTCTGGAGCCGCAGCGGGAAGGACTGGACCGCCCAGTTCCCCGAGGTCGCCGGGGCGGCGCGGGCGCTCCCGGTCCGCTCCGCCCTCCTCGACGGCGAGGTGGCCGCCGTCCTCCCCGACGGCCGGACGAGCTTCCAGGCTCTCCAGAACGCCTTCGCGGGCGGCGCGCGCGCACCGCTCGCCTACTTCGTGTTCGACCTGCTCCACCTCGACGGCGAGGACCTGTCGCGCCGCCCCCTCCTCGAGCGGAAGGGGGCGCTCGAGGCGCTCCTCGGCGGCCGCCACGGCGTCCTCCGGTACGCGCCCCACGTGGCCGGGGGCGGCGCGGCGGTGTTCCGGGAGGCGTGCCGGCTCGGCCTCGAGGGGATCGTCTCGAAGCGCGCCGACCAGGCCTATCGCCCGGGGCGGAACGCGAGCTGGGTGAAGACGAAGTGCATCCTCCGGCAGGAGCTCGTCATCGGCGGCTTCACCGAGCCGGAGGGCGCCGCTCGGGACGGGATCGGCGCGCTCCTCGTCGGGGTCCACGAGGGCGGCGCCCTGCGGTTCGCGGGGAAGGTCGGGACCGGCTTCACGAACGCGTCGGCGCGGGCGCTCCGGGGGCGGCTCGACGGCCTCGTCGCCCGGGAGTGCCCATTCACCCCGAGGCCGGCCGGGTGGCTCGGCCGGAACGCCCACTGGGTGCGGCCGGTGCTCGTCTGCGAGGTCGCGTTCACCGAGTGGACCGGCGACGGGAAGATCCGCCACCCGAGCTTCCAGGGGCTCCGGGAGGACAAGAAGGCGGAGGAGGTGGTGAGGGAGCGGCCCCGCACGCCCGTTCGCCCTGAGCGTCCTTCGACCGCCAAGTCCAAGTCCAAGTCGAACATCGAGATCGCCGGAGTCCGGATCTCCTCCCCCTCTCGCGTCGTGTACCCGGACCTCGGCCTCACGAAGCGCGACGTCGCCGCCTACTACGAGGCGGTGGCGGACGTCATGGTCCCGCATCTTCGCGGGCGGCCCCTCACGCTCTTCCACTGCCCCGAGGGGCTCGGGGGCGAGTGCCGCTTCATGAAGCACTCGAAGGTCTGGGCGCCCGAGGCGGTCCGGCGCGTCCGCATCCCCGAGAAGACCAAGATCGGCGAGTACCTCGTCGTCGACGATGCCCGCGCGCTCCTCTCGGTCGCGCAGATGGACGTCCTCGAGCTGCACACCTGGAACTCCACCGTGGACCGGCTCGAGGAGCCGGACCGGATCGTCCTCGACCTCGACCCGGGCCCGGAGGTCCGGTTCGCCGAGGTGGTCCGCGCCGCCCGGCTCGTCCGCGACGCCCTCGGCGCGGTGGGGCTCGCGTCGTTCGTGAAGACGACCGGCGGGGCCGGGCTCCACGTCGTGGCGCCGCTCGTCCCCGCGCCGTGGCAGGCCTGCCTCGGCTTCTCGCGCGCGGTCGCGACCGCCCTCGCCCGCCACGACCCCCGGCGGTTCACCGTCTCCTTCGCGAAGGCGGGGCGCGAGGCGAAGATCCTCGTCGACTACCTCCGGAACAACCGGACGAACACCTCGGTCGCGGCGTTCTCGACGCGGGCGCGCCCCGGCGCGCCGGTGTCCGTCCCGCTCGCCTGGGAGGAGCTTTCGGCGCGGCTCCGCCCGGAGCGGTTCACGTTGACGACGGTGCCGAGGCGGCTGCGCTCCCTCGGCTCGGACCCGTGGGCAGGGTACGAGGCGGCCCGGGGGCGGCTCGACGTCGGCCGGCTCGCGTCCACGACCACGTCCACGACCACGTCGACGTCCACGTGACGCGCGCACGGAGGGCCGTTCATGGCGAGGATCCGGATCGGGACGAGCGGCTACCAGTACCGCCACTGGCGCGGCGTCCTCTATCCCGAGGGGCTCGCGCAGCGGCTGTGGCTCCCGCTCTACGCCACCTACTTCGACACGGTCGAGCTGAACGCGACCTTCTACCGGCTCCCCTCGCCGGAGGCGGTCGACCGCTGGCGCGAGGTGGCGCCGCCGAGGTTCACCTTCGCGGTGAAGGGGAGCCGCTACCTCACGCACATGAAGCGGCTCCTCGACGCCGGCGCCGGGCTGCGCCGGTTCTTCCGCCCGGTCTCCCACCTCGGCCCCAAGCTCGGCCCGGTGCTCTGGCAGCTGCCCCCGCACATGAAGCCCGATCTCCCGCGCCTCGAGCGGTTCCTCGCGTCGCTGCCGCCGGGGCGCCACGCGGTCGAGTTCCGCGACGAGGCCTGGTACTCGGACGAGACCTGCGAGGTCCTCGACCGCCACGGCGCCGCGTTCTGCGAGCACGACCACGTGAGGCGCCCGCCGCCGCGCCTCACCGGCCGCTTCCGCTACGTCCGGTTCCACGGGGCCACCGGGAGGTACTCGGGGCGCTACGGCGGCGAGGCGCTCCGCCCGTTCGCCGGGAGCTACCTCGCCTCCGCGGCGCGCGGGGTGCCGGTCTTCGTCTACTTCAACAACGACCTGGGCGGCCACGCCGTGCGCGACGCCCTCGACCTCCGCGCCCTCGTCGGCGAGGACCGGCCCGAGCTCGCCGCGCCGTGACCCGGGAAGGCGCGTGACCGGCCGCGCTCGGCGGGTTACGGATGACCGGTGGACCTCGTCTCCGTCACCCGCGGCCCCGCGACCCCCTCCGAGCGCCCTCCCCTCCTCGTGCTGCTCCACGGCGTCGGCGCCGACGAGCACGACCTCCTGCCTCTCGCCGCCCACCTCGACCCGCGGCTCCTCTGCGTGTCGCTCCGGGCGCCGCACGAGTACCCGGTGATGGGCTACTCCTGGTTCGACATCGACTGGTCGACGTCGCCGCCGTCCTACGACCTCGTCCAGGCCGAGGAGAGCCGGGCCGCGGTCGCCGCGCTCGTCCCCGAGCTCGTGCGCCGGCGCGGGACCGACCCGGCCCGGACCTTCCTCCTCGGCTTCAGCCAGGGAGGGGCGATGGCGCTCTCCGTCGCCCTCACCCGGCCCGACCTCGTGCGCGGCGTGGTGGTCCACTCGGGGCGGCTCATCCCCAATCTCCCGGCCCGGATCGCGCCCGCCGCCGCCCTGGCCCGCCTCGACGCCCTCGTGCTCCACGGCGCCGACGATCCGGTCCTCCCCGTCGATCGGGGCCGCGAGATCCGCGACTTCCTCGAGCCGATCCTGGGGGAACGGATGCTCTACGCCGAGCACGACGCCGCCCACGAGATCACGGCGGCGTCGCTCGACGACGTCCGCGGGTGGCTCTCGGCCCGGCTCGGCTGACGCGTCACGTCCCCGGCGCCCGCGGTCAGTGCCGTTCCGCGGCGGCGCCGCTCGGGCCTGCGCCCTCCGCGTCGTTCGCGATGCCGCGCGCCTCGGCCCGCGCCCGGATCTTCCGGAACTCGCCCTCGAGCTCGGCGAGCTCCTCGTCGGTCGCGTGCTCGAGGTCGGCGAAGATGTTCCGCGCGCGCTTCTGCGAGCGGATGAGCTCGTCGAGCTTCAGGTGGAGCGCGCGGGACTCGCGGTTCTGGGTCGCCTGCACGAGGAAGACCATGAGGAAGGTGACGATGGTCGTCCCGGTGTTGACCACGAGCTGCCAGCTGTCGCTCCAGCCGAACAGGGGGCCGGTGAGGGCCCAGGTGGCGATGATCGCGACCGCGAGGGCGAACGCCCGGGGAGAGCCGGTCGCCTCCGAGACCGCGAGCGCGAAGCGCGAGAACGGCGATCGCCTGCCCACGGGACGAACGTACCCACGGCCCGGCGCTGACCGCACCGGCCCGCCGCCCTGGCGCCCGGAGGGTCGCCGTCCCGCCGCCCGCCCCGTCCGCTAGCCGTCGTCCGCTAGCCGTCGTCCGCGTCGACGTCGTCCTCCTCGTCCTCTCCTTCGTCGTCGTCGCCGTCGGCCTCCGGGTCGTAGAACCGCCGGACGGACCGGGAGACCGCCTTCGCCCGGCGCCGCTGCTCGGGCCCGGAGGGGCTCCCGAGACGGGCGGCCGTGGCGCGCGCCTCGGCCCCGAGCTTCCGCAGCCCGGCCAGCCGTTCGGGGTCGAGCGTTCCCTCCCCGACCGCGGCCCGCACCGCGCAGCCGGGCTCGTCCTCGTGGCGGCAGTCGCTGAACCGGCAACCCGCCGCGACCGCGGCGACGTCGCCGTAGGCCGCCTCGATCCCCTCCGGATCCCAGAGCTTGAGCTCGCGCACGCCGGGGCCGTCGATGACCGCGCCGCCGCCGGGGACGAGGAAGAGCCGACGCCCGGTGGTCCGGTGCCGGCCGCGCGCGTCCCACCAGCGGACGTCCTCGGTGTCCTGCACGTCGGCGCCGAGGAGCGTGTTCACCAGGGTGGACTTGCCGGCGCCCGACGCGCCGATGAAGACCGCGGTGCGCCCCGGCGCGAGGAGGACGCGCACCGCCTCGAGCCCCTCCCCGTGCGCCGCCGAGACGGCGATCACCGGCGCCGACCCCGCCGCGCCCCGCGCCTCCTCGAGCACGGCTTCCCGGTCCTCGGGCAGGTCGAGGAGATCCATCTTCGTGACGAGGACGGCCGGCTCGGCGCCGCTCGCGCGCACCGCCGCGATGGTCCGCTCGATCCGGCGGGGCTTCACGCCGGCGTCGACCGCGTGGGCGAGGAACGCGAGGTCGACGTTCGCGGCGAGGACCTGCTCGTCGCTGCGCCGCCCGGCGACGCGGCGCGAGAGGGCCGTGCGGCGGGTCAGGACGCGCACGACGCGCGGCTCCTCCCCGGGCCCGCCCTCGGCGAGGACGAAGTCGCCGACCACCGGCGCGGTCTCGCCCCGGGCGCGGAACCGGCCCGGGATCGTGACGAGGGCCTCCCCCTCCTCGAACCGGACGAGGAGCCGCCGTCCCCGGTCGGCGACGGCCCGCCCCGGCCGGAGCGCCACGCGCTCCTCCGCGGAGACCTGCGCCTCGAACATCGGGCCGAAGCCGAGCGCCTCGAGAGCCCCCATCACACCTCGAGGAGCATCCGCTCCGGGTCCTCGATCGCCTCCTTCACGCGGACGAGGAACGAGACCGCCTCGCGCCCGTCCACGATCCGGTGATCGTAGGAGAGCGCGAGGTACATCATCGGCCGGGCCACGATCTGGTCGCCGTCGCCGACGACGGCGCGCTTCTCGATCTTGTGGAGCCCGAGGATCCCGGACTGCGGCGGGTTCAGGATCGGGCGTCGAGAGGAGCGAGCCGTAGATGCCGCCGTTCGAGATGGTGAAGGTGCCGCCCTCGAGGTCGTCCATGGTGATCCGGTTCTCGCGCGCCTTCTTCGCCAGCTCGCCGATGCGTCTTCTCGATCTCGGCGAAGGAGAGCGCGTCGGCGTCGCGGACCACCGGGACCACGAGCCCCTTCCCGCCGCCGACCGCGACGCCCACGTCGTAGTGGTCCTTGTAGACGATGTCCGTGCCCGCGCACCTCGGCGTTCACCGCCGGGAAGGCGCGCAGCGCCTCGACCGCCGCCTTCACGAAGAAGGACATGAAGCCGAGCTTCACGCCGTGGCTTCGCGAGGAACGCGCTCCCCGTGCCGCTCGCGGAGCGCGAGGACGCGCGACATGTCCACCTCGTTGAAGGTCGTGAGGATCGCGGCGGTGTGCTGCGCCTCGACGAGCCGCCGCGCCACGGTGCGGCGGAGCGGCGTCATCGGCACCACCCGCTCGCGCGCCGCCGCGCCGTCGCGGGCCGGCGGCGCCGGGGCGGGCGCCGGGGCGGGCGGCGCGGCGCCTCGGGCTGCGGGGCCTCGAGGGCGCGGAGCACGTCCTCCTTGCGCACCTGCCCGGCCGGACCCGAGCCGCGGACCGCCTCGGCGGCGACGCCGTGCTCGGCCATGAGGCGGCGGGCGGAGGGCGGCGCGCGCGTGGCGCGCGCCGAGGCGGGAGCTCCGGTCGAGCCGCGGTCGCCGAGCGCGCTCTCGCTCGGCGCCGCGGGCGCGGTCGGGTCGCGGCCGCGGTCGCGGCGGTCGGAGTCGAGGTCGCGGTCGACGCGAGTCGCGCCGGCCGCCTTCGCCGCGCCGTTCCCCTTCGCGGAGGGCACGACGCCGCCGGGACCGGGCCCGATCCGGCCGGGAGGCTGCGCCTGCGCCGCGGCGCCCTCCTCGAGCTCGCCCAGCACCTCGCCGATGGCGACGCTGTCGCCCGTCCGCTTCAGCACGCGACGCAGGACGCCGGCGGCGGGCGCGGGGAGCGCCACCGTCGCCTTCTCGCTCTCGACCTCGACGAGCGGCTCGTCCGCCTGGACCGGGTCGCCCTCCTTCTTCAGCCACGCGCCGACGGTCGCCTGCGTCACCGACTCGCCGAGCGACGGGACCTTGAGCGGATCGGCATGGCCTATCGCTCCTCCTGTCAGCGTCCTGCGCGACGCGCGAGCCGCCGCGCGCGAGCCGCGAGACCGGCTCGCCGAGCGCCTCGCGGACGAGCTGCTCCTGCTCGAGCTTGTGGCGGGTCGCCGAGCCCGCCGCCGGGGCTCGCCGAGGGCGCGCGAGAGACGAGGGCGAGCGGCCCCGGGAGCAGCGGCGCGAGGCGCGCCTGGATCGCGGTCCACGCTCCCATGTTCTCCGGCTCCTCCTGCGCCCAGACGAGCTCCACGCCCCGGACGGTAGCGTCCGATCGCGGCGAGCACCTCGTCCACCGCGAGCGGGTAGAGCTGCTCGAGCCGGACGAGCGCCGACGTGGCTCGCCCCGCCCGCGCGCCGCGCCGCCGCGAGGTCGTAGTAGAGCTTGCCCGAGCAGAGGACGACGCGGGTGGTCTCGTCCGGGGCTGCGACGCTCGTCCGCGATGACCGGCTGGAACCGTTCTCCGACGAGCTCGCGAGACGGCGAGGTCGCCTGCGGGTGGCGCAGCAGGCTCTTCGGCGACATCACGACGAGCGGCTTGCGCCAGGGCGAGAGCACCTGCCGCCGGAGCGCGTGGAAGTAGCTGCGCGGGCGTGGTGAGGTTGCACGACCTGCCAGTTGTCGTCGACCGAGAGCTCGAGGAAGCGCTCGAGGCGCGCCGAGGAGTGCTCCGGCCCCTGCCCCTCCATCCCGTGCGGGCAGGAGCAGGACGAGGCCCGAGAGCCGGTTCCACTTCGCCTCGCCGGAGGAGAGGAACTGGTCGATGATCACCTGCGCGGCGTTCACGAAGTCGCCGAACTGCGCCTCCCAGACGACGAGCGCCTCCGGCATGCTCGAGGCAGTAGCCGTACTCGAACCCGAGCGCGGCCGCCTCGGAGAGCGAGGCTGTCGCGGATCTCGACCGGCCCCTGGCCGGTCGCGGAGGTGCGCGAGCGGCGCGTAGGGCGTGCCGCGTCTCCTGGTCGTACGAGCACCGCGTGGCGGTGGCTGAAGGTGCCGCGCCGCGCGTCCTGGCCGACGAGCCGGACCCGCGTGCCCTCCCAGGCGAGCGTGCCGAGCGCGAGCGCCTCCGCCCATGCCCCAGTCGAGCGGGCGCTGCGCCGCGCACCATCTCGGCGCGCGCCTCGAGGACCTTCGCGAGCTTCGGGTGGACGCGGAAGCCCTGCGGGCACGTGCGACGAGCGTCTCGCCGACCGGCTCGAGCGTCTCCGGCGCGACCGCCGTCGCGACCTCGCGGCGCTCCGCCCGAGCGCGCCCGCCGCGGTATGCCTTCCAGAAGCCGCTCATCGCCTGCGGCGCCGGCGGTGCACCGCGATGGCCGCCGAGGCCGTGGTACGCCTCCTCGAGCCGCGCCCGGTACCGGGCGGTCAGGCGCGTCGACGTCCGCCGGCGGACACGACGCCTTCGCGCACGAGCTCCTCGCGCGTAGACCTGCTTCAGCGGTCGGCTTGCGCGCGATGGCGCGGTACATGACCGGCTGCGTGAAGCGCGGCTCGTCGCCCTCGTTGTGGCCGTGACTGCGGTAGCACCAGAGGTCGATGACGACGTCCTTGTGGAAGCGCTGGCGGAAGTCGACCGCGAGCAGCACCGCCTGCGCGACCGCCTCGAGGTCCTCGCCGTTCACGTGGAAGATCGGGATCTGCAGCATGCGCGCCGACGTCGGTCGCGTAGGTCGTCGAGCGCGCGTCGTGCGGCGAGGTCGTGAAGCCCACCTGGTTGTTCACGATGACGTGGATGGTGCCGCCGACCGTGTACGCCTCGAGCTCCGACATGTTGCAGCGACTCGGCGACGATCCCCTGCCCGGCGAAGGCGGCGTCGCCGTGGATGAGCACCGGGACGGAGCGCGCCCGCGTCGCCGTCGCGCGTAGCGGTCCTGCTTCGCCCGCACCCGGCCCTGCACGACCGTGTCGATCCACTCGAGGTGGCTCGGGTTGAAGGCGAGGGAGAGGTGGACGAGGCACGCCGTCCGGCGTCTCGCGGTCGGAGGAGTAGCCGAGGTGGTACTTCACGTCGCCGCCGCCGGCGTTCACGATGGCGTGCGTCGCGGAACTCCGCGAAGATCGTCGCGGAGCGGCTTGCCGACGACGTTCGCGAGCACGTTGAGGCGCCCGCGGTGCGCCATGCCGATGCACGACGTTGCGCACGCCGTGGCCCGACGGCGCGGTCGAGGAGGAGCTCGAGCAGCGGGAGGAGCCCCTCGGCGCCCTCGAGCGAGAAGCGCTTCGCGCCGAGGAAGCGGGTGCCGAGGAACTGCTCGAAGCGTCTCCGCCTCGACGACCTTGCTCGAGGAGGCGGCGGCGGTGCCTCGGGCGTGAGCGTGCAGCGGTTCCGCGTCCGCTCCATCCGCTGCTCGAGCCAGCCGCGGAGCTCGGCGTCGTGCATGTGCGCGAGCTCGACGCCGAGGGTCCGGCAGTAGGTCTCCTCGAGCCGGTCGACGAGCTCGCGCAGCGTGCGCTCGGGGCGGCCCTCCGGATCGGCGCAGCGGCGGTCGAGGTCGGCGTCCGAGAGGCCGAAGGCCGCGAGCGAGAACCGCTCCGCCCGCTGCGTGAGGCCGAGCGGGTCGAGGTCGGCGCGGAGGTGGCCGTACTCCCGGTAGGCGGTGACGAGCCGGTCGACGCTTCGCCTGGAAGGCGGCGTCCGCCTCGCGCGCCGTGCCGCTCGACGGCGTGGCCGTCGGGCGCGGCGGGGCGCGAACGCCTCGGGCGCCGGGGCGCTCCCCGGGACCGCCGGGAGGGACTCGAAGTAGCGCGGCCACGCCTCGTCGACCGCGCCGGGGTCGTGCAGCCAGGCGTAGTAGAGATCCTCGACGAAGGCGAGGTTCGGTAGGCTCGGGGTCGGGACCTCGAGCCGGGGTTCCTGCTCGGATGGCATGCTCCGTTAGAGATAACGCGCCGGGCGGGAGGCGCCCCCTGCAACGGTGTCGCGATCGCGGAGCGACTCCTGGTCGAAGCCGTCCGCACGCGCGGGACGCGGGGTCGCGCCGTGGGGTGACGGGATGACCCCGGCCGTGACCTGGCGGGAGCGGGGCGCCGAGCGCTCGGGCCACTGGCTCGGGACCACGTCGGCGGCGCCCGCCCGGATTGGCGAGGCCGACGACCAGACCACCGCCGCGGCCGCGCTCGCACGCGTTCGCAGCGGCGAAGCGCTCGTCTACACGCGGTGATTTCCGCAACGCACGCCAGCTCCTCGCCGCGATGGGCCGGCGGCTCGGCGGCAGGCGCGCCGCGGGCACCGATCCGGCGGCGCTGTGGCGAGCGGAGCGAGAGCAGCGGCGGCGGCGAGCACGACCTGCTCGGCGCGGATCCTCGTCCCGATCGAGGCGGGTTTCGGGCTACCCCTCCGCGCACGCTCCGGACGTCGGCGCAGCCGCTCGCCGAGGCGCTCGGCCCGGAGGCGACCGCTCCCGGGCTGCTCCCGCTCCGCGATCTCCTCGGGATGGTCGGCGCGCACGAGTGGCGGCGGAAGGGGGTGCCGTCCCGGCGCTCGGGGCGCGCGTCCACCCCCACTTACGGCGTCTACGCGCCGGTGCGCGGCGAGTACGTCGACCTCGTCGCGGAGGCGGTGTCGACCTGGCCGGTCGCCGGGGAAGCGCGCCCTCGACGCCGGGACCGGCACGGGCGTCCTCGCCCTCGTCCTCGCGCGCGCGGGCGCCCGGGTCGTCGCGACGGATGTCGAGCCGACGCGCCGTGGCCTGCGCGAAGGAGAACGCGGCGAGGCTCGGGGTCGAGGCGCGCGTCGAGGTGGTCGAGGCCGACCTGTTCCCGGACGAGGCCGCGGGCCTCTTCGATCTCGTCGTCTCGAACCCGCCGTGGCTGCCGGACGTGGCGCGCACGCCGCTCGAGCGCGCCGTCTACGATCCGTGCGGCCGGTTCCTCGCGCGGCTCGTCGAGGGCCTCGCCCGGCGGCTCGCGCCGGGGGGCGAGGCGTGGATCGTGATCTCCGACCTCGCCGAGCGGCTCGGGCTCCGGCCGCCGGGCACAGCTCGAGGCGCTCGCCGCGGCGCGCGGGGCTGCGCGTCGCCGACGTCCGCGAGACCCGGCCATCGCACCCGCGCGCGACCGACGCGGCAGGATCCGCTGCACGCCTTCCGCTCCGCGGAGCGCACGCGGCTGTTCCGGCTGGTCGCGACCCCCACCCCGACCCTCCCCCGCTGACGCCTCATGATTGATCACATCCTCGGTGAGCCGCCGGTGAGCTCCTCGCCTTCTCGCCAGGAGCAGCCTGCCTTCCCCCAGTCGGCGACCTCGTGATGCCCCTGCAACGGAACCGAAGCGGTGGCGGGCGCGGAGCATCGAGGGAGAGGCTTCGGCCGAGGCGACGCCGCGCGGGGGAACCCGCTCCGCGTGGTCCGGCTCACCCGCAAACGCGGCGCGCTCGCCGGAGCGTAGCGGGATGCGCGCCGCGCCGTACTCTACGAATCGGCTCCGAGCACACGGGGCCCTTGGGCGTCGTGTAGTTGTTCATCAGGTCGTCCCCGTAGAGCCGGCGCGCGGAGACGTCCTGATGCCAGCGGCAAAGGATGCGGCACTCCTCGACCGTGGTGCCCGCGCCGAGCGCCCACCCCTTCACGTGATCCAGCTCGAGCTGGTCGGTGGAGGCGCAGACGCCACCCTTCGCGAGGGGCCAGGCGCAGCACCCGCGGTCGCGTTCCCAGACGGCACGCCAGACGTGGGCCGGGACGTGGCGGCTGCGCGGCGTCGAGGGGGGTGGCGCCTTCGCGCCTGCCTTCTTCGGGGCCACCGCACGCGGCTTCGCCCCGATGCCCCGCCGCCTCGCGTAGCGCTGGAGGATGAGGTCGAGACCGACCTCGATGATGGTCTCCTCGGACGCGCCTGGGTGGGAGTGCGACAGGGCGTCCTTTGCCGCGGAGAGCTTCGCGAGGAGGCGGCGGGAGACGGTCACGTGAAGGCGGCTCTTCTGCGCGGTGAGCGGATCGACCTGCGCCCGCTGCTGGCGCGGGAGTGGCGGCACGACCTCCGGGGCGTCACCCGAGCTCCGGGTCTGGCCCGCCCGGTGTGCAGGAGGCAGTTCTTCCGGAAGAACCTGGAGCGCCGACGGGGGCGTGGGAGCCGTGGGCGGGGAGCGGACCGCCGTCACGACCGTGCGGAGCGGCGGCGTCGCAGCGGGGACGAGCTCCGCGACGACCTCCCTCGCCTCGCGCTTCGACAGGTGGAAGAACCGGGACGGCACCTCGGCGCGGTTCTCCGGGGTGATGACCCGCGCCAGCTGGGTGACGCTCGTGAGGTGGAGCCGGCCGTCGCGCAGAGGGTCAACGAGCTCGGGGTACTTCCGGATGAGCCCGGCGGCGGTCATCCGGTAGTACGCGGGGCCCTTCGGCAGGCCGAGCTCGCGGAGGAGGAAGTAGAACAGCGAGCTGTACCCCAGCTCGACCCAGCCCCTCGCCTCGTCGAAGGCCGCGAGGGCGACGAGGAACTCGGCGAGGGCGTGGTGTTCCCTGCGGAGGAGGTCGGCGAGGCGGGTGGTCTCTTCACGCGCGGCGGGCATGCACGCATCGTCTCACGGAGTTTCGAGGCCTCCGGAAACGCTCGTATTCGCGTTCTCGCGCGACCTCGCGCCAAGCCCGCGCGCACCCCTCCCGCGGCTTCGCGACGCGCGCAGGAGCGCTCCCGGCGCGCCCCGAGGCCCCGTCACGCGCGATGCCCGCCGCGGAAACGTCGGCGGCCGAGAAACGCGTCAACTTCCCAGATTGGGTCGCTCGTCACCAAACGTGAACATCCGGCGCGGGCGCGCTCGCGTTCCGGCACACGCGACGGGTGAGCCGGGCCACGCGGAGACGGTTCCCGCGCGCAGGACCGCCTCGGCCCCTTCTCCGTCCTTGCTCCGAATACCGCCGCCACCTCGATTCCGCCCACGCGGGCTGCACGAGGCCGCCGCCGGTGAGGTCCGCGGCCGCCTCGGCTCGCGCTTGCTCACCGTCGCGACGAGCAGCTCCTGGTCCTGGTCCTGGTCCTGGTCCTGGTCCTGGTCCTGGTCCTGGTCCTGGTCCTGGTCCTGGTCCTGGTCCTGGTCCTGGTCCTGGTCCTCGTCGATGGTCGAGGTCGAGGTCGAAGTCGAGGTCCAGGTCCACGTCTACCCGGGCCTCCCCTCGCCCACGGCGACCTCTCCCTCGCCCCCGGCGACAGCCGGGGGAGAGGGGGGTGGCAGCGACCTACCGGAGCTCGACGCGCGTCCGCTCGGCGGCGGCGGCGGGCACGCCGAGGACCGGCACGGGCTGCGGCTCGGGCTGCGCCCGCGCGATCGACGCCGCCGCAGCGGGGCGCCGGAGCGCGAGCGGGGTGGCGCACGGCGATTCCCGCTCCATCCGCCGGAGCAGGTCCTCGACCGCCCGGCGCGGCGTCGGGCGTGGCTCGAGCCCGTACCCGAGGCGGAACATGACCTGCGGCGCGCCCGGGTCGCCGACGGCATCCGCGAGCTTCCGCCGGACCGCGGGCGCCTCGATCGCCTGCGTGAAGTACGACGCGAAGAGCCCCGCGGCGGTCGCGCGCAACAGCACCCGCTGCAGCGCCCCGCCGGCCTGGATCCACTCCGCCTTCCCGTCGCGCGGGGTCGAGAGGACGACGAGGGCCTTCGTCCCGAGCGCGCGCCGCCGGTCGCGATCGGCCTCCGCGCGGGCCGGGTTGCGCCACCGCATGACGAGCGGGTGCACGAGCGCCGCCACGTCGCTCATCCCGAGGGCGAACCCGGGCAGCCCGTCCCGGCGCGGGCTGCCGTTCGACCGGACCCACCCCGCGAGCTCGGAGCGGTACCGCGCCGACGACCAGGCGATATCGTCCGCCTCCGCGACGAGCTCGGCGACGACCCGCCGCTGGTTCGGCTCGACGGGCCGGAGCGTGACGCCCTCCCGCCGCGCCTCGCGCAGGAGCAGCGTCACGAGCCCCTCCGGCGGCTCCCGTCCGTCGAGGGGGAGCCGGTTCGTCCGCCGGCGAGGGATCGCCCGGAACATCTCCTCGAGCTCCGGCCTCGAGGCGCTCCGCTCCTCCAGCCGCACCCGGGCGAGGAGCCCGTCCTGGCGGTGGCTCGCGAGGAGCTCGAGCGACGTCGCGTGGCCGAAGTGTGCGGCCGCGAGTCGCAGGTTGACGAGCGCCGCGCCGCAGCTCATCAGGAGCTGCCGGCCATCCGGATCCGCGGCGGGCAGCGTCCGGGAGGTGTCCGCGTACATCCGGAGCTCGTCGCCCGCGATCTCGAAGACCCAGGGCTGCGTGTTGTTCCGCGACGGGGCGAGGACCGCCCACTGGAGGAAGAAGCGGAGCCGCTCCGCTGCTCCGGCGGCCGCCGACAGGGTGCGCTCCACACCGCTCTCGCTGCCCACCGAACGTTCGGCCGACATCGTGACGCTCCGCGTTAAGAGTGAATCTCTCCGGGGAGCACTCACGTAAGTCCGCGTGCGGGGCGGTGGGGAGTACCCCGACGGTCAAACCCGACGGGTCGCGGCGAACCGCCCCGCCCGGTGGTATTCGCTTCCCGGGGGTTACCGCGTGCACGCTGGGCTGCGGAGGGACCCGCGCTGAACGACATCCTCGTCGAGATCGGAATCATCCTCGCGCTCGTCGTGGCGAACGGGATCTTCGCCGGCGCGGAGATCGCGATCATCTCTCTCCGCAGGACCCGGCTCGAGCAGCTCGTCGACGAGGGCCGCCGCTCCGCGCGCGCCGTGAAGTCGCTGCGCGACCACCCGGAGCGGTTCCTCGCCACCGTCCAGGTCGGCATCACCATCGTGGGAGCGACCGCTGCCGCGTTCGGTGGCGCCGCCCTCGCCGGGCGCCTCGAGCCCTACGTCGCCCGCGTCCCGCTCCTCGGCGCTCACGCCCAGCCGATCGCCCTCGCCCTCGTCGTCGCCATCGTGTCCTTCCTCACCCTCGTCGTCGGAGAGCTCGTGCCGAAGTCGATCGGCCTGCGGGCGGCCGAGCGGTACGCGCTCCTGGTCGGCCGGCCGCTCCTCGCCCTGTCGTCGCTCGCCCGCCCGGTCGTCTGGCTGCTCACCGCCGCGTCGAACGTCGCTCCTCCGCCCCTTCGGCGACCGGACGACCTTCACCGAGGCGCGGCTCTCGGTGGAGGAGCTCGAGCAGCTCGTGGAGGAGGCCGGCAAGGTCGGGGCCCTCGACGCCCCCACGGCGGAGATCGCCTCGCGCGCCCTCGCCTTCCGCGACCTCACCGCGGCCGACGTGATGGTGCCGCGCAGCCGCGTCGTCGCCCTGCCCCGGACGGCGACTCCGGAGGAGCTGAAGCGGCTCCTGCTCGAGGAGGGACACTCGCGGATGCCGGTCTACGACGGGTCGCTCGACGAGATCGTCGGGTACGTCGTCGCGAAGGACCTCGCCGCCATGGCGTGGGAGCGCCAGCTCATCGTCCTCCAGGACCTCATCCGCCCCGTGCACTTCGTGCCGGAGAGCGCGCGGGCCGTCCAGGTGCTCCGCGAGCTGCAGCGCCGCCGCACGCAGCTCGCGGTGGTGGTCGACGAGCACGGCGGCGTCGCGGGCCTGCTGACGCTCGAGGACCTCGTCGAGGAGCTCGTCGGCGAGATCGTCGGCGAGCGCGAGCAGCCCGAGGCGCTCTTCCAGCCGGAGCCCGGCGGGACCGCCCTCGTGCGCGGCGACGCGCCGATCCGCGAGCTGAACCGCGCCCTCCACCTCGACCTCCCCGAGGGCGAGGGCTACACGACCATCGCCGGGCTCTGCATCGCGCTCGCCGGGTCGGTGCCGGAGCGCGGCACGCGGCTCGAGACGCCGGACGGGACCGAGCTCGAGGTGCTCGAGGCGTCACCCCGGGTGGTGCGCATCGTCCGCCTGAGGCCCCGGCCGTCGGTGTCGCCGGCGCACGAGCCCGACGTCCGGCCTCCGCCGCCGCCCTGAGTCAGGGCGGCGGGTCACGCCCTGGGCGCGAGACGCGAGACCGCCCCGAGGAGCTGGTCGAGGTCGAAGGGCTTCACGAGCGTCGCGTCGGCGCGGGGGAGCGGCGAGGCGCTCGAGGTGATCGCGGCGGTCATGAGCAGCACCGGGAGCTCGCCGAGCGCGGCGTCGGCGCGGACGCGCGCGAGGAGCTCGGCGCCGTTCATCACGGGCATGACGAGGTCGAGGAGCAGGAGCGCGGGGCGCTCCCCGCGGGCGAGCCACGCGAGGGCCTCGGCGCCGTGGGCCGCGGCGTGCACGCGGTACCCCTCGCCGGAGAGGCACTCCGAGACGGTCTCCCGGATCGCGACGTCGTCCTCGACGAGCAGGATGAGCGGGGCGCCGTTCACGCGCGCCAACGTATACCGCAGTCGGCGCCCCCGCCGCCGCGGACTGCGCGACGGGCGCGCGCCGCCGGACCGGATCAGATGGTGAGGAGCACCGGCTCGCCGAAGAGCGGACCGGGGCTCGCAGGGACGGGCGGATGGCCTGAGGGGATGGGGGGATGGCCTGGCGGAAGCCGCGGCGCGCCCGAGGAGACGGGCGGATGCCCGGGCGGCAGCTGGTCCATGCCGATGGGCGGGTGCCCGGGCGGCAGCTGGTCCATGCCGATGGGCGGGTGCCCCGGCGGCAGGCCGAGGTCCTCCGTCGACGGCTCCGCGCCCGGGGACCGCGCACCCCGTCGGCTGGGCGTCGATCGCCGGGATGACCGCGCTCGCGGTCGCGGCCCCGATCGCGGACGAGAGGGGCCACGCCATCGCGATGACGAGGGCGAGGGTGAACACGGCCAGCGACGCGCGCTTCATGGAGCCTCCACCGGCGGAGCTGACCGCCGTCAAGACTCGATGTAAGCGCGGCGCGTTCGCTCCGCCGGGACCGGTCTACCCCCGGGCGGGGCCCGCTCCGACTCGCCACGGCGCCGCAGGCGCCCTCTCCATGGCTCCTCTCCTCCCCGGGGGGGGAGAGGCAGGGGGAGGCGGGAGCCGATCGCCGCACGATCACGGCCGGAATCTGCGCTCGATCCGGGCGCGGAGCCGCTCGAGCAGCTCCTCCGCGGTGAGGCCCGCCTCGCGGGCGACGGTGAGGCGGAGCCGGTCGCCCGGGCCGACCCGGGCCGACGGCGAGAGCTCGGCCCGCCCCGACGCGAGGCCGATGGCGCCCGCGGGCAGGTCCACCTCGTAGGGCGCGAGGTAGAGATCGGCGAAGCGGCGCCGGAGCTGCGCCGCGGTGAGCCCCTCCCGCTCGAGCGGCAGCATCTGGAACCCGATCGCCGTCCCCGCGAGCTGCGCGGTCGCCTCCCCGACGAGCCCGAGCCGCAGCGCGTGCGGGGCGAGGGCCTCGAGCCCGTCGGCCTCGCCGTAGCGCCAGTAGCTCCGGAGCACCGCCCCGCACCCGGCGCAGACGATCCCGTGCAGCTCGTCGAGGCCGCGCGTCCGCAGGAGGTGCACCCCCGGGCCGCGCGCGCCGCACGCCTCGCAGGCCCCCTCCGGCCCCAGCGCGGCGAGCACGTCGCGGGCGAGCCGCGCCACCGCGTCTCGCTGGAGCGCGATTCGCACGCCGGCCGCCAGGTCGGCGCCCGCGAGCTGCACGCCGGCGACGACCTCGTCCCCCTGCGCCCGCGCGCCGACGCCGAGCCAGCGGGGGAGCCGCGCGAGCGCCCGCGCGAGCTCCGGCGTCCCGGGCCAGGTCGCCCGCAGCCGGTCCCAGGACGCGACCCACCCGTCCGCCGTCGCGAGCCCGTCCGGCGGGCGCCCGCCGGCGTCCTCCGCGAAGAAGGCGAGGAGCGTGAGCCCGACCTCCGCGGGCGCCTCCCCGGCGCGCGCCTCCAGCGTCCGCGCGAGCTCGCGCGCCTCCGCCGTCGCCCGGCTCCGCTCGAGCCGCGCCGCGCCGCGCCGCACGAGCTCCGCCTCCTGCAGCGGGTCGAAAGCGCGCCGCGCTCCCGTCGGCCCGCGCTTCTCCAGGGACTTCATGGCGACGCTCCTCGCCCGCGTCACGTCGCGGGCCGCCTTCGAAAGCCGGGCCAGCCGGGCGCGCGCGTCAGCGTACGCGGCGTCGGCCTCCTCGGCGAGCTCCGTGCGGGTGACGGCGAAGAAGTCCTCGCCCGCCGCCTCGCGGCGGAGCGCCTCCTCGCGCAGCCGGTGCGTGTCGCTCCGGACGAGCCGGTCCCGCTCGCGGGCGAGCGACGCCGCGATCCGCGCGAGCGTCGCGGCGCGCCGCTCGAGATGAGCGCGCCGCTCCTCCGGGCCGACCTCGCCGGGCGGCTCTCCCGCGCCGACCTTCGCCGCCATCACCTCGAGGGCGGTGAGGTCTCCCCTGTCGTAGGCGGCGTTCGCGCGGGCCATCAGCTCGCCGAGCCGGACGCGCTCGGCGTCGTCCTGGGCGAGGTCCGGGTGGAGGACACGGGCGAGGCGCCGGTAGATCCGCTTGAGCGCGACCTCCTCCGGCAGGATCTCCGGGACGTCGTCCGCCGTCCCGGGCTCGGCCGGCGCGGACCCGGCGACCTCGTCCCCGTCGTCCTCCGGCAGCTCCGGGCGCCTCCGCGACGCCCGGGCCCCGCCGGCGCCGCGGCCTCGCCCGGGCGGCCTCCCCGGCCCGGAGCCTCGTCGCGAGGTCGGCGAGCCCATCCTCGAGCCGCTGCAGCCTCCCGACGAGCCGCTCCGCCGCGGCGAGATCGCCGAAGAGCTCCCCCACCGCCTGCTCCCACCGCCGGGAGAAGTCGGCGAGGGCCTCGGAGAGCGCCTCGAGCTCGGCGTCGAGCCGCGTCACCTCCGCGACGGTCTGGCGGAGCCGCGCCTCGGCGGCGGAGAGCGGGTCGGGCGCGGCCCCGCCCGCGGGCACGATGGCGCGCACCCGCTCGTTCTATCATCGGGGTGCGGCGGCGGCGAAGCTGCCCCGGCGGACCCGGACCAGGCCGGCGGCCCCCCAGGCGACGAGCACGACCGCCGTGTACTGCGCGAAGGTGAGGCCGAGGTGGCGCGCGTCGGCGTAGACGACGTCCCGCGCCCGGAGGAAGTCGAGGAAGAACCGCCCGATGCCGTAGACCACCGCGACCAGGGGCAGGAGCGCCCCCGGAGCGCGCCGCGGCGGTGGAGGACCCAGAGCACGGCCCCCAGCGAGAGCAGCAGGATCGCCTCGTACAGCCCGAGGTCGTGCCGCGGGCCGTCGGGGAACCGGACCGCGAGCGGGAACGACGTCAGCACGCCGGGGTGGTCGTGCACCGTGAAGCAGCCGATCCGCGCGACGCCCCACCCCGGCGCGATGCCGAGGGCGAACGCGTCGGCGTAGTCGGAGAACCGCACCCGCTTCACGCGGAACCAGATCACCGCGGCGACGACGCCGCCGAGGAGGCCGCCCATCGAGGAGAGCCCCTCCCAGAGCATGAAGATGCGCCAGGGCTCGTGGAGCTCCTCGGGGTGGTACGCGAGCAGGTGCACGAGGTGGCCGCCGACGACGCCGGCGAGGACTCCCGCCACCGCGAAGTCGACGGGCACCTGCGGGTCCTTCCCGAGCTCGCGCGCGGCGCGCGAGGTGAGGACCGTCGCGAGGAGGATCCCGAGCGCCGAGAGCACCCCGAACGACTGGATGGTGATCGGACCGAGGGAGAGCGACGGCAGCAGGAACCAAGGGATGAAGGCGAGCGGCACGGCCCCGTTCATTACCCGCGCGCCGCGCGGCGCTCAAGGCGCAGCCGGGACGCCAGCGCCCGGCGCCGAACGCGCGGCGCCCCGCCGCGCCCCAGGCGAAGCGCGCCCCGCCCGCCGGGACCGGCTTATCCTTCCCTGCGAGGGGGTCCCGTGCACGGCCTCGAAGCCACCCTCGCGGCGCTCGCCGAGTCGCTCGTCCCGGGAGGCCGCCTCGTCGCGTTCGAGCGCCTCCGGCCCGACGCCGCCGGCGCCGACGAGGAGAAGGCCCTGGGCTACGGCGAGCCGGTCCGCGTCACCGTCCGGGACGGCGAGGGCGCGCTCCGGACCCTGGTCTTCCGCACCCAGGCCGCGAACGAGTTCGGCCACGACCGCCGCTCCGACCGCATGGACGAGGCGCTCGTCTCCTGGGAGCTCTTCAACCGGATCCCCGATCACGTGCGCGCCCTCGACGTGGGGGCCCTCGGGCCGGGCGGCCGGCCCGTGTCCCTGCGCGAAGCGGGCGAGCCCTACCTCGTCACCGAGTGGATCGAGGGGACCCTCTACGCCGACGACCTCAGGCGCGCCGCCCGCGAGCGCGCCCTCGGGCCCCTCGACCTCCCCCGCGCCGAGACCCTCGCGCGCTGGCTCGTCTCGCTCCACGCCGAGCGACGGAGCGATCCACCGGGCTGGCGCCGGGCGGTGCGCGACCTGCTCGGCCACGGCGAGGGGATCTTCGGGATGGTGGACGGCTACCCCGAGGACACGCCGGCGGCGCCCCCCGCTCGGCTGCGCGCCCTCGAGGAGCGGTGCCTCGCGTGGCGCTGGCGGCTCCGCGGCCTCTCCCGCCGCCTCGCTCGCACCCACGGCGACTTCCACCCGTTCAACGTGCTCTTCCGCCCCGGCGGCGACGGCCTGCGACTCGCGCTCCTCGACGCCTCCCGCGGGGGCCAGGGCGATCCCGCCGACGACCTGACGGCGCTCTCGGTGAACTACGTCCTCTTCGCCGCCGGGCGCCGCGGCGCCTGGGCGCCCGCGCTCGGGCGGCTGTGGTCCCGGTTCTGGGAGACCTACCTCGCCGGCGCCGGCGACGGCGAGGTCCTCGAGACCGCGCCGCCGTTCCTCGCCTGGCGCGCGCTGGTCGTCGCGAGCCCGCGCTTCTACCCGGGCCTCGGCGCCCCGGCGCGGGACCTCCTGCTCACCCTCGCCGAGCACGCCCTCGACGCGGGCCGCCTCGACCTCGACCTCCCCGGCCGCCTCCTCGCGGAGGCCCCGTGACGGCCGGCGCCGTCGCCTGGGTCACGGGCCTGCCGTCCTCGGGGAAGTCCACCCTCGCCCGGCGGCTCGTCGACCGGCTCCGCGCCGCGGGGCGCCCGGCGGTCGTCCTCGACGGCGACGCCGTGCGCGCCGCCCTCGTGCCGGCGCCGGGCTACGACGAGGCGGGCCGAGCCGCGTTCTACGAGACGCTCGGGAACCTCGCCCTGACCCTCGCCGCGGAGGGGCTCGTCGCGGTCGTGGCGGCGACCGCCCACCGCCGCGCCTTCCGCGACCGGGTCCGGGCCCGCGCGCCGCGGTTCATCGAGATCCACGTGGCGGCGCCCGCCGAGGTCTGCGCGGCGCGGGATCCGAAGGGGCTGTGGGCCCGGGCGGGGCGAGGCGAGGCCCCGGCGCTCCCCGGCGCCGGGGTCGCCTACGAGCCCCCCCTCGCGCCGGAGGTCGTCGCCGCCGGCGGCGAGGACGGCGCGGCGGTGGACGCCGCGGTGGCGGCGCTGTCCTGACGCGCCTGCTATCCTCTCGCGAATGGCCTCGCTGGACCCCGTCGCCTTCGTCCGGGGGACGCCCCCGTTCGACGCCCTCCCGCCCCCGGTGTTCGAGGACGCCGCGAAGGCGCTCGAGATCGTCTTCTACCCGGCGGGCACGCGGCTCCTCGTGCGCGGCGGCGACCCCTCGGAGCACCTCTACGTCATCCGCAAGGGCGCGGTCCGGCTCGAGCGCGACGCCCAGACCCTCCAGGTGCTCGAGGAGGGGGAGATCTTCGGCTTCACCTCCCTCATCTCGGGCAAGGCGACCATCGACGTGATGGTGGAGGAGGACCTCCTCGCCTACCGCCTGCCGAAGCGGGAGTTCGAGGCGCTCCTCGCCGCCCACGGCTCCTTCGCCGGCCACTTCGCCTCCGGTCTCGCCGAGCGGCTCCGGAACAGCCTCGAGCGCTCGCAGGTGGTGAGCTTCCAGCCGGACCTCGCGGTGCCGGTGCAGACGCTCCTGCGCGGCCTGGCGGTGTGGGTCCCCCGCGACGCCAAGGTCGGCGAGGCGGCGCGGATCATGGCGGACCGGTCGGTGTCGTCGGTGCTCGTCGAGTCCGACCCGCCCGGCATCGTCACCGACCGCGACTTCCGCCGGCGCGTGCTCGCGGCGGGGCGCGGCCCGGAGACCCCCGTCCTCGAGGTCGCGTCCTCGCCGCTCAAGACCGTCGTGGCGGAGTGCCCGATCTACGAGGCCTGGCGCATCCTCCTCGACGCCGGCTGCCACCACCTGCCGGTGACCAAGAACGGCGCCATCATCGGCGTCCTCTCCGCGACCGACCTCCTCAAGTGCACCGCCGCCGGCCCGGTGGCGGTGATGAAGCGGGTCGAGCGGCTCGGGGGCCGCGACGCCCTCCCCGGCTACGCGGAGAAGGTCGCCGAGATGGCGTCCTCGCTCTTCAACGGCGGGCTCGAGCCGACGGTGATCGGCGGCTTCGTGGCCCGCCTGAACGACACGCTCCTCACGCGGATCCTCCGCTGGGCCGAGGCCGACCTCGGCCCGCCCCCGACGCCCTACGCCTGGCTCGTCTTCGGCTCCGAGGGCCGGATGGAGCAGATGGTCCTCACCGACCAGGACAACGCGCTCGTGTGGGGAGAGGACGTCCCCGGGGCGCAGGAGTACTTCGCGGCGCTCGCCGAGAAGGCGATCGCGGACCTCGTGGCGGCGGGGTTCCCGCGCTGCCCCGGCGGCTACATGTCGACGAAGTGGCTCGGCGGCCTCGCGGGCTGGGAGGACCGGTTCCGGGGCTGGCTCGAGAAGCCGACCCCCCAGGCGCTCCTCGAGGCCTCGATCTTCTTCGACTTCCGCGCGGTGCACGGCCACCTCGACGTCTCTCGCCTCCGGGCCGTCATCGCGAGGGCCGCCGGCGCCCGCACGTTCCTCAGCGCGATGGCGAAGAGCGCCGTCACCTTCCACCCGCCGAGCGGGCTCGGGCTGCGGCTGCGGAGCGACTCCGCGCGATTCGACATGAAGCTGAAGGGGATCAGCCCGATCGTGTTCCTGTCCCGCGTCTACGGGCTCGAGTCGTCGGCGCGCACGTCGAACACCCTCGACCGGCTCCGCGCCGCGGTGGCGGGCGGCTTCATCTCGCAGGACACCTGCGAGACGCTCTCCGAGGCGTACCGGTT
The DNA here is from genome assembly GCA_963739565.1 of uncultured delta proteobacterium. Classification (GTDB taxonomy): domain Bacteria; phylum Myxococcota; class Myxococcia; order Myxococcales; family Anaeromyxobacteraceae; genus Anaeromyxobacter. The sequence goes on from CAVUBF010000012.1 coordinate 111,388, forward strand.
CCTGCTCCGCGTCCGGCTCCGCGTCCAGATCCGCGCGATCTCCGAGGGCAAGCCGCCCTCGAACCTCGTGTCGCTCTCGGACCTGTCTTCGATGGAGCGGAGCCGCCTGCGCGACGCCTTCCGTGCGATCGAGGTCTGGCAGGAGCGGGCGGCGTACCACTACCGGACTGATCTGTTCTGACGACTCGCGCCTTCGGGCGCGAGTCGGAACGGGAGACGCCCGCAGTCACCGCAACGCCCGGGCACCGGCAACGCGTGCCCCTCCGTCGTCTCGGCCCTAGCGTCTGGCGTGCTGCGAGCGGTCCTTGAACAGGAAGCCCTGGACGAGGTCGAAGCCGACGTCGCGGGCGAGCACGAAGTCCGAGGTCGTCTCGACGCCCTCGAGCACCGTGTGCGCGCCGGTCTCGCGCGCCATCCGGGTGAGGGCCTGGACGAGCGCGCGGCACCGCGAGTTGCGCAGGCGCGGGATCAGCGTCCGGTCGAACTTCAGGACCTCGGCGTCGGCGAGGGCGTCGAAGGAGAGGATCCCGTTCGCCGCGCCGACGTCGTCGAGGGCGATGGGGATCCGCCGCCCGCGGAGCGCGCTGATGAGCTGCTGCGCCCGCGTCACGTCGGCGATCGCCATCGCCTCCGTCACCTCCACCACGATCCGCCGGCCGGAGGAGGCGAGGAGGGCGAGGAAGGGGTTCCGGTGGCGGTCGCCGGCCCGGACCCAGCTGTCCGGGTCGAGGTTCACGAAGAGCGGGAGCCGCGGACCGTGCTCGACCTGGTGCAGCTTCAGCGTCAGCTCCGCCCGGAGCAGCAGGCCCGGATCGGCGTGGAGCACCGCGAACATCCGGGCCGGCGGCACCGGGCGACCGTCGCGGCGGTTGAAGCGCGCGAGCGCCTCGTAGGCGACCGTCTTGCCGGTCCGCGCCTGGACGATGGCCTGGTACTCGGTCCAGAACCGCCCCTGGTCGAGGATCGTCCGCGCCTCGGCGAGGTCGAACCGGCGGGGCTGGCGGACGCTCTGATGCTCCGCGAAGACGTCGAACGGGATCGGCGTCGGGCTCGGCCCGGCCGGCCCGGCCGGCGCGCCGTCGGCCGCGGGCGCCGGATCGGGCGCCGCCGCTGGTACGACCTTGAGCGCGGGGGGACTCACCTCCCGCAGCCTGTCAGACCGGACGCGCACCGTCAGTCCTATCTCCGTGGGACACGCTGACCGGTGACCACCGGCCGCCGCAGGATGCGGCGTTCCTACCGCCCCTTGTACCTCGCGAACCTACATCGTGCCACATGCCGACCGTGCTAAACACACGACGGTGCTCTGGCCCTCCCCGCCCTGGGATTCAGTGACGTACTGGGCGCTCGACCTGGAGACCGGTGGGCTGGACCCTCGCTCGGACCCCATCCTCTCGGTCGGCATGGTGCCCGTCCGCAAGGGCGGCATCCGGCTCGGCGAGTCCTTCTCGACCCTGGTCCAGCCGGAGGAGGCGCGGGACATCAACCCCGACTCGATCCGCGCCCATCACCTGCTGCCGGGCGACGTCCGCGAGGCGCCGCCGATCGCCACGGTGCTCGCCGAGGTGGACCGCCGGGTGCGGGAGGGGGCGCTGCTCGTCCACCAGGCCGCGCTCGACGTCCCGTTCCTGCGCCTCGCCTACAAGCGCTCGGGGCTGCGCTGGCCTTCTCCGCCGGTCGTCGACACCGTCGCGCTCCTCATCAAGGCGGCGAAGCGCGCCCGCTTCGTCGACCCGGACGCGCCGGAGCAGGAGCCGGAGCTGAACCTCTCGAAGGCGCGCCGCCGGCTCGGCCTGCCGGACTACGGCGCGCACGACGCGCTCATCGACGCGGTCTCCGCGGCGGAGCTGTTCCTGGTGCTGCGCAAGCGGGTGGGCGCGCGGACGCTTCGCGATCTGCGGTGACGGGCCGTACGGCGACCGGGGAGCAGCTCCGGGGCGCTACGGGGCGAGGAGGCCGAAGAGCAGCAGCGCGAGGGCGACACCGGCGACGAGCCAGTCCGCCGGGACCGTGATCTGCGGCCGCGGCAGGGCGATGGCGTGGGCGCGGGTGATCCGGGGTGCTCGCTGCATGTCCGCCTCCAGGGCGGGCGTGCGGCCCGCCTGGGATCACGAGGTAACGTCCGGGGGGCCGGAGGGCAACCCCATGCACGCGGGACGGCGGGGCGGGGGTGCGAGCGGCCCCCCCCGCCTCTCCGTGACGTTCTCAGTCCCTTGCCTTCCCGCTGCGGTCGTGGTCGGGGTCGTGGTCGTTGCCGTTGCCGTTGCCGTGTCGTTGTCGTGGCCGTTGTCGTGGCCGTGGTCGTGGCCGTGGTCGTGGTCGTGGTCGTGGTCGTGGTCGTCGCCCTTCACGATCACAATCGCGGTCACCTGCGTGCCCACGTGGTCGGTGATGGTGTACGTCGTCGTGCGATCCGGCTGCGCCGTGAAGGTCCCGCCGTTCTTTTGCACCCTCGCCGGGTGCGGCGGCGCCTTGCGGTCGCTCGAGGTGATCCGGTACGGCGGCACGCCGTTCACGATGGTGAACACCGCCTTCTCGTCCTTCCGGATGGTCTCCACCTCGGGGACGACGGCGAGCGGGCTCGGACCGACCACGACGAGCGGCCGCATCATGTCGTGCTCCTCGTGCTCGAGGATGTGGCAATGCCAGACGTACTCGTTTCCGTTGATCGAGTCCCTCGCGCTCGGGTGGATCGGGAACGGCACCTTGGGGAGGTCGAACTTCGCGACGACCGTGGTCACCTCGCCGGGGTTCATCCGCACCGTCTCCTTCCACCCGACCTCGTTGGCGTCGGGTCCGCGGGGGACGCCGAGCGTGACGCCGGTGGCGGGATCGCCGGTGAACGGGCAGCGCTGGATGATCTGCACGTTCACGAGGTGGAAGTGGATGGGGTGCGTGTCGCCGGTGAGGTTGTAGAATCTCCCACACCTCCGTCGCGCCGACCGTCGGCGTCTCGGTCGGCGAGTCCAGGTACCGGAGCGCCCAGGTGGGCAGGCCCTGGGAGTTGGTGGACTGGCTCGTGAACGTGCCCTCGCGCTGGATGAGCCGCCCGAGCTCGTCGAAGTCCTCGTTGAGGGTGAGCTTGCGGTGCACCGGCCCGGTGTACGGGACCGGTCCGGGCGTCGCCGCGTCGGCGCCCGCGTAGAGGAGCGGGGGCTGCTGGGGCGCGACCGGGTTCCCCCCGGTGAAGTTCCGCCTCAGCGCGTCGTCGAGCGCCGCGAGCTTGCCGGCGAGCGCGAACCCGTTCGTCCCGGGCCCGACGACCACCTTCATGATGGTCCGGGTGTTGGGGCCGTGGCCCTGGGTCGTGGTCGGCGCGCCGCCGCTCAGCCCGAACCCGTTGTTCGCCGCGTTCGTGAAGTCCGGATCGCCCGTGAAGTAGTCGTTGCGGGGATCGCCCCCCGGGAACGGCGCGGGCGCGTCGTTGAAGAGGATGAGGGACTTCCCGGAGAACCCGGTGAAGTCGACGAGGACCTCCGCGCGCTCCGCCGGCCCGAGCAGCAGGTTGAACGGCCCGGCGGGATCGGCCGTGTTGCCGGTCGGATCCGACGGGTCGAGCGGGATGGGGATGCCGTTCGGATGCAGCGCGACCGCCGGGAGGAACCCGCCCTCCGTGCCGAACTGGTACAGCCCCGGCCCCGGCTTCTGCGGGTCCGCCTCGCCGGGAGCGCTCGCCGACTCCTCGTAGAGGTTGAGGTGCCAGAAGCGGGCCTGCGAGGCGTTGAGCAGCCGGAACCGGAAGGTCCCCTCGGTGACGTTCACCACCGGATACGGCTGGCCGTTGACCATCGCCGTGTCGGCGAAGAACTCGGGCACGATCGAGACGGGGGGCAGCGGACCGACGACAGCCGCGGGCGGGACGACGTCCGGACCGTAGTCCCAGCGCCCCTTCCCGTTCGGCAGCGAGTTCGCCTCGTACTCCCACGGGTACCAGAGCGAGCCGCCGGAGACCGCGCCGGGACGGGGTAGCTCGGATCGCGAGCGGCGTCGAAGAACGTCTTGTCCTGGATGATGAGCGGGATCCCGACGAGGTCGGGGAGCAGGCCGCTCGCGAGCAGGAAGGACTCGAAGTCGTCCGTGAGCACCAGGGCCGAGGCGATCCCGACGTACGCGTTCGTCCGGGTGATGCCGATGGCGTGATCGTGGTACCAGACGAGCCGCGCGCTCTGGTCCATGGGATACCAGTAGGTCGCGGTCCCGAAGGGCGGGCTCGTCCCCGGCACGTTCGCGAAGCTGGGGCCGGTCAGGCCGCCGGGCGTGAACCACTGGAACGGCGTGCCGTCGCTGATCCAGGGGGTGAAGCCGCCGTGCAGGTGCACGGCAATCCGGTTCTGCGGCAGGTCCCCGACCGTGAGACCCGGCCCGGCGTCCAGCGTCGGGTCCACCGGGATGATCGCGCTGTCCGGGAGCCGGTTCGTGACGCTGAGCAGGACCGGCCGGCCCCGGGTCGCGACGATGACGCCGCCGAGATACCGGTGCTGCCCGTTCAGGTCGCCGTAGCCCCGGAACGTGGTCGGCTTCGCGAGCCCGCTGATCTGCTGCGCGAACTCCTTCACCTCGAGCGCGTAGAAGTCGGCGGCGGTCTGGTTGACCTTCGCGGTGTGCTTCGTCGCGAGGGGGATCCCGGCCGGTCCCAGGCCGGGCAGCCCGAACTGGAACTTCGTCAGGATGGGGCTCTGCGAGAACGCCAGCGCCCGGCGCGGACGCACGAGGCTCGTCCCCACCACGGCGGCGCCGGCCACGGCGGTCGTCTTCAGGAATTGCCTTCTGCTCAGCACGAGTCCCCTCCTCGAGTCGACCTCGGCCGGCGAGGCGCCGCCGAGCGTCGTCAGCTGCTGTCGGCCGCGAAGTTGCGGCCTTCGACAGTAGGAAGGGGGCCTACACGCTCCGTACTACCTTGTTGGAGCGACCTTCACGAAGGGTGTTCAGGGCGGGTTCGCCCTCCGGGACGCGCTCGTCCGCGGTCGCTCGTCGGAGTCAGTTCGGCCGGGCAGGTGCGCGGGCGCCGATCAGCCCGCGTCGCTCCGGAGAATCGGCCGCGAGCGCGTCGCGCTGCTCGGGCGTGAGGACGGAGCGCACGGCGAGCGCCGGCAGATCGGAGCCCGACCGCGATCGGCGTCCGGCCCCGGACGTCGAACTTGAGGTACTGGACGGACGAGAGCCGGTCGGTCCCGACCTGGCGCGGGTCGAAGGTGGACCGGACCTTCTCGCCGCCCTCGAGCTCGAGGTAGAGGTGCGACGGGAGCGCGAGCCACTCCCGGAGCTTGTGATCGCGCTCGGCGGGGTCGGGCAGCTCGATGAGGAGCGTCGCCCCGAGCTCGCCCTTGCCACCGAGGAGCTCGTTGTAGGTCTCGAGCTCGTGGCGGATGTCCTCGTCGCGGGTCATCCGCTCGGCGCGGACCATCTCCTGGACCTGGTACCGGATCGTCGCCGCGTTCTCGAACAGGAACGTCAGCACCCCGGCCACGTGCACCCGGCGCACCCGCTTCGCCTCGAGGATCGCCTGCGCGGATCTCCGCGCGGGAGCGCTCGTACGTCGGCGAGGTCCAGGAGCTCCTCGCGCCGCACCCGCCTCATGACTTCGCCTCCGCCGACGCCGAAGCCCTCGCCGCGGTAGGCGCGCGCGAGGATCGTCACCGGGTGGAGCGGCCGCCGGCCCGCGTGCTGCTCGAACTGGAGCGCCGCGAGCGGGCAGTCGGTGGCCCAGGTCTCGGCCTCCGCCGCCCGCATCCCGTCGAAGGCCTTCTGGCCGATGCCGCCGGGAGGGCTCGAACCCCTCCACCGTCATCGCGAAGGTGCCGTCGTGCCCGCAGCACTCCATCACCGTGGCCGCGACGGTGACGCCCGGGATGCTTGCGGAGCAGGTCGCGCCCCTTGAAGCCGATCCCCTGCGCGCGCAGGTGGCAGGGCGCGTGGTAGGCGATCTTCCCGCCCGGGCGGCGTGGACTTGAAGTCCAACGAGAAGCGCGGCTCGTTCCGGATCGACCAGAGGAACTCGGAGACGTCCATCACGGCGGGGGCGAGCCGCTCCGCCCGCGACCCGGTCGGCGCCCTCGAGCAGGTGCGGCCACTCCCGGCGCATCATCATCGAGCAGGTCGGGTTCACGACGAGGACCTTCGCGCCGCTCTCCACGAAGGGGAGGAGCAGGTCGAGGTCCTGGTGGGCCTGGGCGCCGGAGCGCCTCGAGGTCGCCGTGCTCCCAGGCCGGCATCCCGCAGCAGACGAGCCCCTTCACGACCCGCGACGTCGACGCCGTTCTGCTTCAGCACGAAGAGCGCGTCCTTCCCGAGCTCGGGCTCGGTTGTGCTGCACGAAGCAGGTCTGGAAGAGCACGGCCTCGCCGCCCGGCTCGGGCGTCACGTGGCCGTTCTTCTCGGCCCAGGCGTCGAAGGGCTCGGCGGCGAACTCGGGGAGGAGCTTGTCGCGGTGGATGCCGACCGCCTTCTCCATGAGCACGCGGAGCGGCCGGGTCCGGTTCGCGACGTTCGCCAGGCCGAGGGAGAGCCGCGCGAGCTTGCCCGGCGCCGTCGGGATCGTTGAGGACGCGCTGCCGGAGCGTGCGCGGCTTGCCGCGGGCGTGGACCCCGCGCCAGCGGTGGACGAGCTTCGGGAAGTCGAGCTGGAACTCGTGGCCGTCGCGCGGCGTGTACGGGCACTGGACCTCGCACAGCTTGCACTGGAAGCAGGCGTCCATCACCGCGGCCACGTCGGCGGCGTCGAGCCGGTGCACGTCGCCGTCGCGCCGGTGGTCGAGGGCGTCGAACAGCCGCGGGAAGCTGTCGCAGTACTTGAAGCACATCCGGCAGCCGTGACAGATCTCGAAGGCGCGCCGGACCTCTCCCTCGAGCGCCGCCGGATCCCAGTAGCGCGCGTCGGTCGGGTCGTAGCTGAGAGCCCGGGGTGGGCTGGTACGAGATCCGCTTTCCGGAGGTCGGGTCGGGCGTGCTCATGAGGGCGAGTCTCCCAGGGCGGGGACCAGCAGGGAACGGCCCGGCGAACGCCCTTCGCGGGGTGCGCCGGGCCGGGCCGTTCTACGCGGGGGACCCTCGCTTCGCTCGCGCCCCCGGAGTCGGAAAGAGCCGAATCAATCAGGCGATGGACTTCAGCATCTTGTCGAAGCGGCCGGCGTGCGACTTCTCGGCCTTCGCGAGCGTCTCGAACCAGTCGGCGACCTCGGCGAATCCCTCGTCGCGCGCGGTCTTCGCCATGCCCGGGTACATGTCCGTGTACTCGTGGGTCTCGCCGGCGATCGCGGCCTTCAGGTTCAGGACGGTGTCGCCGATCGGCAGGCCCGTGGCGGGATCGCCGACCGGCTTCAGGAAGTCGAGGTGACCGTGGGCGTGGCCGGTCTCGCCCTCCGCCGTCTCGCGGAAGTTCATCGCGACCTCGGGGTAGCCCTCCACGTCCGCGACCTTCGCGAAGTAGAGATAGCGGCGGTTCGCCTGCGACTCGCCCGCGAACGCGTCCTTGAGGTTCTTCTCGGTCTTGCTGCCCTTCAGCTGCGCCATGGTCCTCTCCTCTCCCTCGTGAGCTTCGTCCGGGAAGCTGCGTCGCGACCAGGCCGGCGAGCGCCGGTGGAGCGGCCGTGCTTCCGATCGGAGTGCCCAATGGATATCCGACCGGCCGCCCGTTGCAGCGTCCCCGTTGGGTGATCAGGGTGCGTGCGGAGGCGCGCAGATGACCGATCCCGAGGGCCGCATGCGCGAGCGCGAGCTGGAACGGCGCCGCGAGAACGAGCTCAAGGACCTGGACGTGGAGGCGGATCACTCCGAGCGGCCGCTCGAGGGGCTCTCGGGTGCGGAGACGACCTGGACCCAGGACCAGGACGACACCGACGCAGCGCGGGTGCACGGGCACGACGAGCAGCAATCCGAGGCGGCCTCGCGCGCCCAGGTCCTGCCCCCGCCGCCCCATCACAGCGAGTGATCGGCGTGATCGGCGCCGCGGCGACGGCGCACCGCCCCGCCCGCGCCGACGGCGAGGCAGAGCCCGGCCGCGGCGAGGCCGACGACGCTCTCCGCCGCCGGGACGAGCGCGAGGAGCCCGCAGAACCCCGCGATCGCCCAGCGCGACGTCGACCCCCACCGGGCGGACCCGCGGGGTCGGGAGCGACGCCGCCGCGATCGCGGCGGCGGCCGCCGCCGCGGCGAGGCCGCCCGCGCGCGCGTCGCCGAGCGCCTGGAGCCGGGCGGCGAGCTCGGCGGCGCGAGGGACCGCGACGGCCAGGAAGGCGAGGACGCTCCCCGCCGCCAGGGCGAGGACGGCGGCCGCCGCCGAGTCCTTCGCGCGCCGCGCCCGCTCGTCCGGGCCCGGCGACGCGAGGTCCACGGCGGCCTCGAGGGCCGAGTTCGCCGCCTCCGCGGCGATCACCGCGGCGGTGCAGGCGAGGAGGACCGCGCGCTCCGCCGGCGCGAGGGGCGCGAGCGCGACGAAGGCGCCGGAGAGGACGCCGAGGCCGAGGTGGATGCGGAGGTTCCGGTCGCGGACGGCGCCGTCGACGAGGCCGTCCCAGGCGAACCCGAAGCTCGCCCGGAGCGAATGGTGCCGGCCCATCAGATGTTCTGGGACAGGATGAGGTGGACGTACTGCGCGCGCTCGAAGGCGCCCGGGTCCTGCACCGCGCGCTGCGAGACGGCGCCCCGCGCCGCGTCCACCGACGAGAACCCGCGCTTGTCGAGCCAGTCCTCGACGCCCGGCGAGGATCTTCCCGAGCTGCGGGATCCCGCTCTTCACGAGGGTCGAGGCGAGCTGGACCACCTGCGCGCCTGCGAGGAGCTGCTTCAGGACGCCCGGCGCGTCGTAGACGCCGGTCGAGGCGGCGAGGTGCGCGCGGACGCGCCCGTGGAGGAGCGCGATCCAGCGGAGCGGGACGAGCGCCTCCGAGGGCGCCGAGAGCGTCATCGAGGGGACCGCCACCATCTTCTCGAGCGAGACGTCCGGCTGGAGGAACCGGTTGAAGAGGACGAGCCCGTTCGCGCCGGCCTGGTCGAGCCGCGCCGCGAAGTGCGCGAGGGAGGTGAAGTAAGGCGAGAGCTTCACCGCCACCGGGATCCGCACCGCGCCGCGGACGCCGTGGACGATCTCGAGGTAGCGCGCCTCGACCTCCGCCGAGGAGACCGCCGGGTCCGCCTCCACCGAGTAGAGGTTCACCTCGAGCGCGTCCGCCCCCGCCTGCTCGATGTCCCGGGCGTACTCGGTCCAGCTCCCCGGGGCGCAGCAGTTGAGGCTCGCGATCACCGGGATCTCGAGGGCCTTCTTCGCGCGCTCGACGAGGGAGAGGTACTCGTGAGGCCCGACCCGCTGCGGCGGGAAGTAGGTGCGCGCCTCGGGGCTCGACTCGGCGCCGCGGGAGAGCTCCTCGTCGAGGGCGGTGCTGGCCGCCTCGATCTGCTCCTCGAAGAGCGAGCGCAGCACCACCGCCCCCGCGCCGTGCCCCTCCGCCATCTCGAGGTTCTCCACGCGGTTCGACAGGGCGGAGCTGGCGAGCACGAGCGGCGTCGGGAGCTTGAGGCCCATGTAGTCCGTGGCGAGGTCGGCCATGCGGGATCTCCGGTGGCGCGATTATAGGAGCCGGGTGGGCCGGACACACGTCCTCGAGCGCGTCCAGCTCGTCCCGCGGCCGCGGCCGGAGGTGTGGGCCTTCTTCGCCGACCCCGCGAACCTCGAGGCCATCACGCCGGACTTCCTGCGCTTCCGGGTCGTGACGCCGGCGCCCGTCCCGATGGCCGCGGGCGCGCTCATCGACTACCGGCTGTCCCTCTTCGGCCTCCCGTTCTCCTGGTCGACCCGGATCGACGAGGTCGTCGCCTTGGAGCGGTTCGTGGACGTCCAGCTCTCCGGGCCGTACCGCCGCTGGCGCCACCTCCACCGGTTCGAGGACGCGCCGGGCGGCACGCTCGTCCTCGACCGGGTCGAGTACGAGCTGCCCCTCGGCCCGCTCGGCGAGCTCGCGCGGATCGCCTTCGTGACGCGCGCCCTCGACCGGATCTTCGATCACCGGCGGCGGGTCATCGAGGCGCTCCTGCCGGCGCTCAGCGCCCCTGCGGCCGGACCGTGAGCACCGGGCAGTGCGCCCGGCGGACGACGCGCTCGGCGATGGAGCCCATGAGCGCGTGCTCGAGGCCGGTCCGGCCGTGCGTGCCCATCACCACGAGGTCGGCGCCCCGCGCCTTCGCGACCTCGAGGATCTCGGCCGCAGGCTCGCCCACCGCCTTCTCGGCGGTGACCCGGCCCGGGCCGACGAGCTTCTCGGCCTCGACGCGCCACTCCTCGAGGTGCTTCTCGGCCTGGTCCGCGAGGTCCTGCATCATCTTCGGGCTCGCGACCACCGACCCGTCCGGGAAGGTGTAGCCGGGGATCGGGTAGGCGTGCAGGAGCATGAGCCCCGCGCCGAAGCGCCGCGCGAGGTCGGAAGCGACCTCCATCGCGGCGCGCGAGGCGTCGGAGAAGTCGATCGGGCAGCAGATCCGCTTCCAGTCGGCGGTCGGCATGGCGGCATCCTCCCGTTAGATCCTAGCGTGCTCGGCGGCGCGGCGCGGTGCCGCGGCGCCGCACCCACCCTCGCGGGGACCACCCACGGGCGGTGCCCGAAGGTCCCGCTCCGGCGGGGCGGCGGGGGCGTAGAAGGGAAACCGGAGCTCGACCCGCGGAGGCCACCATGATCCCGGAGCGCATCGACTCGTATCTTCGTGAGCATCACCTGCCGTACACCCACACGACCCACCTCCGCGCGGTGTCCGCGCAGCGCTTCGCGGCGGCGGAGCACGTGACCGGCGATCGCTGCGCGAAGCCGGTCGTCGTCGCCGTCGACGGCGAGCTCGCCCTCGCGGTCGTCGCCGCGACGCAGAAGGTCGACACCGAGGAGCTCCGCCGCGCCCTCGGCGCCCGGCGCGTCGAGGTCGCGCCCGAGCCGGTCTTCGCGGGACGCTTCTCGCCGTGCGAGATCGGGGCGGAGCCGCCGCTGCGGCTGTTCGGGCTGCCGCTCTACGTCGACGCGGCCCTCGCCCGCGCGCGCCGCATCGTGATGCGCGGCGGCACGCACGAGGACGCGATCGAGCTCGACACCGAGGCGTGGCTCCGGAGCGAGGGCGCGACCCCGGTCACCGGGCTCGGCCGCTGGATGAGCTGAAGCCGTCGAGGACACGCGTCGGCAGGCGCTGGCTCCTTGGCGCCGCCCTCTCTCCCCGACCCTCTCCCCCGGTGGGGGAGAGGGGAATTGCCTGCCAGTCCCGACCCGCTCTCCCGGCCATCTTGTCAGAGGCGCTGCTTCTCGTAGGTGCCCATGAGCTGCGCCTCGGCGAGGACGTGCCCCTTCATGGCGGCCTCGAGCCGGGTCTTCGTCGGCGCGCCGAGATCGCCGAGGGCCGCGTCGAGGGCGTAGAGCTTGAAGAAGTAGCGGTGCCGGCCGATGGGCGGGCACGGACCGCCCCAGCCCGTCCGCTTCCAGTCGTTCACGCCCTGGTGCGTGCCGGGCGGGAGCGCGTCGCGCGCCACCGCCTCCGGAAGGCCCGGGACGGTGGGCGGAAGGTCGTAGAGCACCCAGTGGACCCAGGTCATCTTCGGCGCCTTCGGGTCCGGCGCATCGGGATCGTCCACCACGAGCGCGAGGCTCCTCGTGCCCTCCGGCAGCCCCGCCCACTCGAGCGGCGGGGAGACGTCCTCCCCCTCGCAGGTGTGACGGATCGGGATGGACGCGCCGTCGGCGAACGACGGCGAGCGGACCGCGAGCTTCGAGACCGCGCTGGCCATGGACACCCCCTCGCCTCCGCCATACAGAATCCCGACCCCCGATGCGATCCGAACCGCAGAGCCCCGCTGCCGCACCCCCGCCGGAGCCGTCGCTCCTGCCCCGGGAGCACGGCGCCTGGGGCCAGCTCGCCATGCCCCTCGCCACCGGCCTCGCCCTCGGCCGTCCGGGCGCAGTGGCCCTCCTCCTCGTCGCCGGGGTGGTCCTCGCCTTCCTCGCCCACGAGCCCCTCCTCGTCGTGATCGGACAGCGCGGACGGCGCGTGAAGGCCGCGCTCGGCGCGCGCGCGGTCCGCCGGCTCGTGATCCTCGGGGCCGGCGCCGCGGTCGCCGGCGCCGTCGCCCTCGCCCTCGCCTCCACCGAGGTGCGGCTCGCGGCGCTCGCCCCGGCGGTCCTCGCCGCACCGGTGCTGCCCCTCGTCGCGGCGCGACTCGAGAAGACCGTCGCGGGCGAGCTCCTCGTCGCGGCCGCGCTCTCCGCGTGCGCCGCCCCGGTGGCGCTCGCCTCGGGCGCGCCGCCGGCGTGGGCGTGGGGCTCGGTCGCGACCTGGTTCCTCTCCTTCGCGGCGGCGACGCTCCCGGTGCAGGCGACGCTCCTGTGGGCCCGGACCAAGGGCGCCCGCGAGCGCCGCCCCCTCGCCGCCGCCGGCGCCGCCGCGATCGGCCTCGGGGCGCTCGGGCTCGCGGCAGCGGGCCTCCTCCCCGGCCCCGCCGCCGTCGCCGTCCTCCCCACCGCCGCGGCGGCGGTCGTGGTGGCGATCGTCAAGGTCCGGCCGCAGCAGTTCACGAAGGTGGGCTGGTCGCTCGTCGCCGCGTCGTTCGCGGCGCTCGCGGTCCTGGTGGCGGGGTTCCGGATCGGCTGAGCGCCGGCCGTGCCCGGGCGCGCGACGCCGCGGTGGCGGCCCGCCTGCTTTCGGGGTCAAAATGCGTCCATGCGTCACCTCGGCCCCGTGCTCGAGTTCATGCGCGCGCTCTGGGCGCTCGACCACGCCCTCCAGTCCGCGTCGAAGCGGATGGAGGCGCGGGTGGGCGTGACGGCGCCGCAGCGGCTGGTGGTCCGGATCGTCGGGCGGTTCCCGGGCATCTCGGCCGGGGAGGTGGCGGAGATCCTCCACGTGCACCCGTCGACGCTCACCGGGGTCCTGAAGCGGCTCGAGGCGCGCAAGGTCATCCTCCGGCGCGTCGACCCGGGCGACGCGCGCCGCCACCTCCTCGCCCTCACCGCGCGCGGCCGCGACCTCGACGCGCTCCGATCCGGGACCATCGAGGAGGTCGTGCGGCAGGTGCTCCGGGACCTCCCGCCCGAGGCGGTTCGCTCCGCGCGGACGCTCGCCGAGGCGCTCACCGCCGCCCTCGCCCAGCCCGCCGAGTAGCAGGGGCGCCGGGCGGTTGGTACATTCTCGCGGTGCGCGTCCTCCTCTCGAACGACGACGGCGTCCACGCGGCCGGGCTGAAGGCGCTCGCCGCGGCGTTCGCCGGCGAGGAGGTCTGGGTGGTCGCGCCGGACCGCGAGCAGTCCGCGTCCTCCCACGCCATCTCGCTCCATCGGCCGCTCCGGATGCACGAGCTCGCCCCGCGCTGGTACGCGGTGGACGGGACCCCGACCGACGCCGTGTACATGGGGCTGAACCTCGTGCTCCGCGCGACGCGCCCGGACGTGGTCGTCTCTGGCGTGAACCACGGCCCGAACCTCGGGAACGACGTCCTCTACTCCGGCACCGTCGCGGCCGCGATGGAAGCGGCGCTCCTCGGCGTGAACGCAATCGCGGTCTCGCTCGCCGCCCCGCCGCCCCACGACTTCGCCGAGGCGGCGCGGTTCGCCGCCGCCCTGGCCCGGCGCATCGTGACGAGCCCGCCCCCCGCGCCGCTCCTCCTCAACGTGAACGTGCCGGCCGGGCCGATCCGCGGGTACCGCTTCGTCCGCCTCGGGCGGCGGACCTACGGAAGCGAGGTGGTCGAGAAGACCGACCCCCGCGGCCGCAAGTACTACTGGATCGGCGGCGAGGGCGGCCCGACCAACGAGGACATCCCGGGCTCCGACTGCAACGCGGCGCTGAAGGACGGGCTCGTCGCGGTGACGCCGCTCCACCTCGACCAGACGCACGACGCGGTCCTCTCCGAGCTCCGGAGCTGGACCCTCCCCGGGTTCACGAAGGAGCCCGCGCCGTGAGGAAACGGGCCGCGGCGCTCGCGCTCGCCCTCGCCGCCTGCCCCGCCCCGCGCAAGGTCGTCCGCCCGGCGCCGCCGCCCGCGGCGAGCGCGACCCCCGCCCCGGCTGTCCCCGGATCTCCTCCGCCCCGCGAAGCGGGGCTGGGGAGGGGACTTGTCCCCGGATCTCCTCCGCCCCGCGAAGCGGGGCTGGGGAGGGGACTCCCGCCCCCGGGGACGCGCACGCCCCCCGTCCCGCTCGTCGCCCCCGAGCAGCACGACGAACCCGCGCTCGAGGGGATCATCCACACCGTGAAGCGGGGCGAGACCGTCTACCGGATCGCGCGGGCCTACGGCATCGACCCGGCCGACCTCATGGAGACGAACGGGATCGCCGACCCGCGCACGATCGCCATCGGCGCGGAGCTCTTCGTCCCCGGCGCGGCGCGGGTCGTCGAGGTCCCGCCGGCGCCGGTGGCGGGAGATCCCGCGCCCGCCGGGGCGCACGCGCCGGCCACGCCGCCCCGGTCGACGGCGGTGGCGGCAGCGCCCGACCCGGGCCCCTCCTCCCACGAGCCCGCCTCGGCCCCGAGCCCGGGGCCGCCCTCCCACGCCGCCGCGCCGGCGCCGGCGCCCGCTCCGCACGCGCGGAACGGCGGCGACCCGCCGCTCGCGTGGCCGCTCAAGGGCGTCCTCTACGGGCGTTACGGCGTCCGCGCCGGCCACCGGCACGACGGGATCGACATCGCGGCGCCCGAGGGGACCACCGTCGGCGCCGCGGCGGCGGGCACCGTCATCTACGCGGGGGAGCAGACCGGGTACGGCGCCATCGTGATCGTCCGGCACGACGGCGGGCTCGTGACGCTCTACGCCCACGCCTCGAGGCTGCTCGTCGACGAGGGGGCGCGCGTCCGGCGCGGCGAGGGCATCGCCCGGGTCGGCCAGACGGGCCGCACCACCGGCCCCCACCTCCACTTCGAGGTGCGGGAGGGGACCCGGCCGCGGAACCCGCTGCTCTATCTCCCCTGACCTCCCGTCGTCTCCGCCGAGCGCCCGCCCCGTCTCCGGGCCTCCCCGTCTCCGGGCCTCGGAGGGCGGGCCTGAGGCGCGCCGGGGGCGCTCCCGGCCTCCCGGCCGCTCGGCGGCGGCGTGGTAGATTCCGGCCCATGCATGCCATCCGCGCCCGGATCCGCGACGTCCCGGACTTCCCGAAGAAGGGGATCGTCTTCAAGGACATCACCCCGGTCCTCTCCGACGGGAAGCTCTTCCGCGAGGTGATCGACGCCTTCGTCGCGCGGTGGAAGGGCGAGTCGATCCAGAAGGTCGTCGGGATCGAGTCGCGCGGGTTCATCTTCGCCGCGCCCATCGCCTACGCCCTGGGCGCCGGCTTCACGATGGTCCGCAAGCCCGGGAAGCTCCCCTGGGAGGTCATCCGCGAGGCGTACGCCCTCGAGTACGGCGAGGCCACCCTCGAGCTGCACATCGACGCGGTCGGCCCGGGCGAGCGGGTGCTCGTCGTCGACGACGTCCTCGCGACCGGCGGGACCGCCGAGGCGGTCGGGCGCCTCGTGGCGCGTCAGGGCGCGGAGCTCGTCGCCTACTCGTTCCTCGTCGAGCTCGGGTTCCTGAACGGCGCGCGGCGGCTCGGGTCCTCCAAGGTCCACGCCCTCGTCAAGTACTGACACCCCGGGGCCTCCGCGGCGGCGGACGGGGCCCGGCCGCCGCGTTACCACTCCCTCGTGACGGACGCGGCGCGCCCCGACACCCTCAAGTTCCTCGGCACCGCCGGGGCGCGGTTCGTCGTCTCGACGCAGCTCCGGCACTCCGGGGGGCTCGTCTGGACCCTCGGCGGCGTCCGGATCTGGGTCGACCCGGGACCGGGCGCGCTCGTGCGCGCCCTCTCCTCGCGCCCGAAGGTCGACCCGGCCTCGACCGACGTCCTGGTGATCACCCACCGCCACCTCGACCACTCCGGCGACGCGACCGCGGTCGTCGAGGCGATGACCCGCGGCGGCTTCTCCCCGCGCGGCACGCTCCTCGCGCCCCGCGACGCCCTCGACGACGAGCCGGTGGTCCAGCGTTACGCGCTGCCGTTCGTCGCGCGCCGCGCCGTGCTGTCCGAGGGGAGCCGCCACGCGCTCGCCCCGGGGCTCGTCCTCTCGACGCCGCTCGCCCACGACCACGGCGTCGAGACCTACGGCTATCGCCTGGAGACCCCCGGCTTCGCCGCCGCGCACGTCGTCGACACCTTCTGGCTCGACCGGCTCGTCGACGCCTACGCGGGGGTGGACCTCCTCGTCGTGAACACCACGCTCGTCGCCGGCGGCGACCGGCGGCTCCTGCACCTCGGCGCCGACGACGCGCAGCGGCTCGTGGCGGCGATCCGGCCGCGCCTCGCGATCCTGACCCACCTCGGCATGAAGGTCCTGCGCGCCGGGCCGGAGCGCGTCGCCCTCGCGGTGAGCGAGGCGACCGGCGTCCCGACCGTCGCGGCGAGGGACGGCTGGCTCCTACCCCTCGACCCCCTCCCCGACGCGCCGCCCCGCGGCCGTCCCGCTCGTGAGCCCGCCGCCGGTTCGCGGTAGAACCGGTCCGTGACCGGACTCGCCACCGCCGCCGCGGCGATCACGCTCCTCGCGTGGGTCCGCCTCGCCTGGCTCGGGCACGCCGACCGCCGCGCCCTCGTCCCCCTGCCCCCCGCGCCCGCGGGGGCGCTGCCGGCCGTCACCGTGGTCGTGCCCTGCCGGAACGAGGCGACCGGGGTGGAGCGGGCGATGTCGTCGCTCCTCGCGCAGGACCTCGACGGGCTCCGGATCGTCGCGGTGGACGACCGCTCCACCGACTCGACGGGCGAGCTCCTCGCGGCGCTCGCCGCCCGGGACCCGCGGCTCGAGGTGGTCCGGGTCGCGGCGCTCCCCGACGGCTGGCTCGGGAAGAACCACGCGTGCCATGCCGGCGCCGGCCGCGCGCGTGGCGCCTGGATCCTGTTCACCGACGGCGACGTGGTCTTCGCCCCCGACGCCATCCGCCGCGCCGTCTCCGCCGCCCTCGTCCACGGCCTCGGCCACCTCGCGGTGATCCCGCGGTTCGAGGCGCCCGGGCTCCTCGAGCGGGCCTTCGTCACCTCCTTCGCCGCCCTCCTCGCGCCCTTCGTCGGGGTGCGGGAGCTGCGCCGCCCCGGCACCCGCGCCTTCTTCGGCGTCGGCGCGTTCAACCTCGTCCGTCGCGACGCCTACGAGCGCGCCGGCGGGCACGCGCGGCTGCCCCTCGAGGTGGTGGACGACATCAAGCTCGGCCTGCTCCTGCGGCGGAGCGGGGTCCCGCAGGGCGTCGCCGACTCCGGCGGCCTCCTCTCCGTCCGGTGGCAGCACGGGTTCCTGCCGTCGATGCTGGGGCTCGTGAAGAACGCCTTCGCCGCCCTCGAGTACCGGCCGCTCCGGGCGGTCGCCGCCGCCGCGATGGGCGTCGCCGGCGGCGCGGTCCCCATCGCGCTCCTCGCCGCCGGCCCGACGCCGCTCGTCCGCGCCCTCGCGGCGGCGGCCCTCGGGATCGCGATCCTCCACCACGCCGAGGCGGCGCGCCGGCTCTCCGGCTCGTCCGGCGTGGAGGGGCTCCTCATGCCCCTCTGCGCGGTCCTCCTCTCGGCCGTGGTCCTCGCCAGCGCCGTCGCCGCCGGCGTCCGCGGCGGCGTGGTCTGGCGCGGCACCCACTATCCGCTCGACCGGGTCCGGGCGGGGTGCCTGCGGGAGGAGGACCTCCCCGCCTCCGGCGCGGTGGGTTGGGACGGGCCGGGGGCGGCCTCCCCGTCCTGACGCCGGCCCCTCCCGGCGCTCCCCGAGGTGATACGTTTCGTCGATGCTCGGTCCGGGGAAGTTCGAGCCCGTCCCGGTGGTCGCCGCCTGGGACGAGACCGCCGCCTTTCGCGGCGTCCGGGTGACGCTGCCACCGGCCCTCGCCGGCGCCCACGAGCGTCCCGGGCAGGTGGTGAAGGCGCACACCGCCTCCGGAGAGGCCTTCTTCGCCCTCGCCACCGCGCCCGATCCGGGGGGCGCCGCGGAGCTCCTCCTGAAGCGCGGCGGCAAGGTCGCCGACGCGCTCGTCGCCGCCGCGGTGCCCGGCCGGACGATCGAGCTCACGCGCCCGTTCGGCGCGGGGTTCCCGCTCGACGAGGCGGAGGGGCGCGACGTCCTGCTCTTCGCCGCCGGCTCGGCGATCGCCCCGATCCGCGCGCTCGTGCAGCACCTCATGCTCCACCGGAACCGGTTCGGGCGCGTGACCCTCTTCTACGGGCAGCGCCACGGGGCCGAGTTCGCCTACCGCGCCGAGCAGCTCGACTGGGAACGGCGCGGCGTCCGGGTGGTGCTGTGCCCCTCGGCGGAGGACGACGCCTGGCAGGGGCTGCGTGGCCGGGTGCAGGAGGTGGCCCGCTCCCTCGCCTTCGGCGGGGCGACCCCGGGCGAGGCGGTCGCCTTCGTCTCGGGCATGACCGCCATGGTGGAGGACGTCCGGCGCACCCTCGCGTCGGCCGGCGTGCCGCCGGAGCGCGTGCACGCCAACTTGTGACGGCGCGCCCGCCGGGTCCCGGCGGCGCCGCCCGTCATGTCCGATATCCACGCCCGCCGGCTCCTCGTCGCGCTCGTCCTCCTCGCGGTGGCGCTCACCGCGCTCATCGTGCGGCCGTTCTGGCAGGCGCTGTTCCTCGCCGCGGTCCTCTCCGCCACGCTCCGCGCGCCGATGGAGTGGCTCGCGGGACGGCTCCGGGGGCGGCGGGCGGCCGCCGCGGGGGTCGTCACGGCCGGGCTCCTCCTGGTGGTGCTCCTGCCGGTGGCGAGCCTCGGCGCGATCCTGGTCGGGCAGATCGCGGGCGGGATCCAGTGGCTCCGGGGGGTGCTCGAGAGCGAGGGCGTCCGCGGGCTCCTCGCGCGCATGCCCGAAGTGGTCCAGCACGCGGCCGGGGCGCTGCTCCGGCTCGTCCCCGAGCCGGAGCGGCAGCTGCGCGCCCTCGCCGGGCAGGGCGGCGGCGAGGCGGCGGCGGTGGTGGGCGGGTTCCTCGCCGCGACCGGCGGGCTCGTCTTCCAGGCGGTGATGATGCTCATCGCCTTCTTCTTCTTCCTCACCGACGGGGCGCGGCTCGTCTCGTGGATCGACGCGAGCGTCCCCATGCGGCCGGGCCAGTTCCGGACGCTCCTCGCCGACTTCCGGCAGACGAGCGTCTCGGTGCTCCTCGCGACGGTCGGGACTGCGGCGATCCAGTCGATCGTGGCGTTCGCCGGCTACCTCATCGCGCGCGCGCCCAACCCGCTCTTCCTCGCGTTCGTGACGTTCGTCCTCGCGCTGGTCCCCGCGGCGGGCGCGACCATCGTGGTGATCGCGGTGGGGCTGCTCCTCCTCGCGACCGGGCACCTCCTCGCCGGCGGGTTCCTCATCGCCTGGGGCGTGGCGGTCGTGGGGGTCTCCGACAACGTCGCCCGACCGTACCTCCTGAAGGGCGGGATGGCGCTCCACGGCGGGCTGGTGTTCTTCGCGCTGCTCGGCGGCGTCGGGGTGTTCGGCGCGATCGGCCTCGTGGTCGGGCCGCTCGTGCTCACCTTCCTCGTCGCGGTGCTGAAGCTCTACCGGCGCGAGTTCGGAGAGAGCGCGGGGGGCGCGAGGTAGCCCGCGGCGAGCGCAGGGGCAGCCGGCTGAGGCTGCCCCGGAGCGAGCGGGGCCCCAGCGTCGCGCAGCGACGCGCTTCAGACGTCGGGGGCGCGAGGTCCGCATGCCGAAGCCCGGGCGAGCGCAGGGGCAGCCGGATGAGGCTGCCCCGGAGCGAGCGGGGGGGTCGGGGGGGCGCGAGGTCCGCCTCGCGAAGCGTAGGCGGACCGAGTGTCCCCGCTAAGCGGTCGGCTTGAAGGCGCGGAACGCCAGCATCGTCTCGGTGTCGCGGATCCCCGGCACCTTCTGGACGCGGTCCGGGATGAGGTCGCCGAACGCCTCGTACGTCGGCGCGTAGAGCTTCACGATCAGGTCGTGCTCGCCGGTGATGGAGTGGACCTCCGAGACGCCCTCGATCTCCATGAGGGCGTTCGCCACCTCCTCGAGCCGTCCCAGCTCGCACTTCACGAGGACGAACGCAGCCTTCATCGCGACCTCCCGCCTGTGGTTTTACCACGGCCGCGGCCCGGCCATCACGGCCAGGTGGGCGCCCGGCCGTGCCAGTCCGCCGTCACCTCGAGCCACATCGCGAGCCCCGCCCACTCGCCGTAGGGCGCGTACCAGCGGCGGAGCGTCCGGTCCGACGGCGGCCGGCGCCGCTGCCGCAGTCGCCCGAGCTTCCCGCGCGTCCAGGAGTCGAGCGCGAGGTGGTCGTGGTGGCCGAGGAGGCGGAGCAGGTGCTCCGCGGCGTACGGCCCGAATCCGCGGAGCTCACGCAGGCGCCGGAGCAGCTCCGGGGTCGGGAGGTCCGAGCCGCGCAGGACCTCGAGGTCGAGGGCGCCCGACGCGACGTCGCGGGCGAGGGCGAGGAGGAACGGGGCGCGGTAGCCCGCTCGAACGACCTCGCGGAAGAAGGCCTCGGGCCGGGCCGCCATCGACTGCGGCGACGGGAAGGCGCGCTCCCCGCCCGGCCCCTCCGCGCCGAGGGCGCTGCAGAGCCGCTCCACCATGAGCCGGGTGAGCGCCCAGGAGCAGTTCGTGGTGCAGAGCGTCTTCACGGCGTCCTCGAACACCGTCGGCGATCTCAGGAGCCGTCCGGCGCCGCGGGCGAGCGCCCAGCGGAGGTCCGGCAGGTCGCGCCGCCCCGCGGCCCGCTCGGCCTCGAGGGCCGCGGCCCGGGCCCGGAAGGGCGCGAGGTCCTCGTCGAGGGCGAGGCAGGTCGCGAGCGCGCCCTGCGCCTCGCGCGCCTCGGCGGCCGAGAGCCGCCCGCGGGCGAGGGCCCGGAACGCGAGGCCTCGGCTCGCGGGCGCGACCTGCACCAGCGCGACGCGGCCGGTCGAGAGCACCACCGGACGCGAGAGGACGCCGCGCTCCCCGTCCCACGACCACGGCGGCAGGTCGTACCAGCCGTGGCTCCGGACGGTGAGCTCGAGGTCGAACGGCTCCGGCACGTCCACGTCGCACGCTCCCGGCGCTGCTGCGCCCTTCGACTCCGGGGCCGCTGCGCGGCCCCTCCGCTCAGGGGGACCGGACAGCCCCGCGCCCCGACTCCCGGTTCCGCCCGCGCGGGGCGTTGCGGCGGGGTCGCCCCCGGGGAGCATCGGCTCCACGGAGGATGACCATGATCGTCGATCCGGGCGGCGAGGAGCTCGAGGTGCTGGAGGGAGACGAGGGCGAGCCGGAGGTCGGGCGCCACCGCGACGTCGGCGGCGAGCTGCTCCGGACCGCCATCTCCGACGTGGTCGGGCGCCGCCCGGTCGTGACGGTGCCGCCCGACGCTCCCATCGAGAAGGTGCTCGCCGCGATGCGGGCGAAGAAGGTCTCGGCGGTGGTCGTCGTCGAGCGGAGGAAGACGCGGCGGGTGGTCGGGCTCTTCAGCGAGCGCGACCTCGTGAGCCGCGCCCTGCCCGTCCGCGGCTGGGCGAAGGCCCCGGTCCAGAGGTTCATGACCCCGGCCCCGGAGACGCTCCGCCCGAAGGACCCGGTCGCCTACGCGCTCAACAAGATGAGCGTGGGCCGGTTCCGGCACGTGCCGCTCGTCGACGCCGCCGGACGCTCCGCGGGGATGATCACCGCGGCGACCTCGTCGACCTCCTGGTCGAGCTCTGCCCGGAGGAGATCCGAACCTCCCGCCCGAGCCGCAGCTCGCGATCCACCCGACCGCCGAGGGCGACTGACTCCGCCCGTCCCCCGCGCGGCGCCCTACGAGCCCTCGATGAGGACGGTGTTCACGCCGTAGCAGGAGAGCGCGAGGAGGCTCGCGCGCTGCCAGCGCCGGTCCTTCGTCGAGACGAACCGGAGCTTGTAGCGCTTCGGCTCCGGGGCCTGCTGGATCCGCTCGATCCAGTGGATGAAGGACTTGAACCCGGACGAGTTGCAGAACTCGAGCTGGGTGAGGTCCACCCGGATCTCCTTCGCGCCGGCGTCGAGCACGTGCTGGTGCACGGAGTCGACGAACGGGTTCAGGACGACGGCCGGGTTCACGGTCGAGATGGTCCCCTTGAAGTGGACCCGCATGCCGAGCGGATCCGGCGCGATGTGCGCCGAGTACTTCTCCTCCGAGACCTGCAGCGCGGGCATGCGCGCGGCGAACGACGGGTTAACCATGGCTTCCTCCGACGTGGGACAGGCTCGGCGCCCGGACCGGGCCCTCCGCCTCCACCGTGATGCGCTCCGCCGACTTGCGGCGGACGCGGATGTCCATCTGGGCCTCGAAGCGGACGCGCGCGAGCCCGAGCCCGCCCCGCGCCGTCGACGGCTGCTCCTTCATCGTCCTCAGGTAATCGCGGAGGGCGTCCGGCTCGCGGTACATCGCGTCGACGCGCTCGTTCAGGGAGGCGTACTCCTCCTCCGCGCAGTCGTTCGTCACGCGAACCGTGACCCGGCCGGCCTTGGGGTCGACCTCGAGATCGAGCTCCACGTCCTGGCCCCGGGCGTGCGGCACCGCGTTCTGCATGAGCTCGTGGACGGCGAGGGCGATCTGCGCCTCGCGGTCCGGGCCGAGGGCGGCGCAGGCGCAGAACGACTCCACGAAACGACGGATCTCGTCGATGAAGACCCAGGGCGGGTTCATCCGGATGAAGAGCTGGATGGGGGCGCCGCAGCGCCGCGGGTCCTCAGCTGGGATCATGCTTGCGCCTCAGCACCACGGCGGTCATGTCGTCCGCGGGTTCGGGTGAGTGCTTCTCCACGATCTCGAAGAGGGTCGCGAGGGCCTGGGACGCCGAGGGGATCTCCTGCGTCGCGAGCGCCTCGACCACGCGGTGCTCGCCGAAGAGCGCGTCGGCGGGGTCCTTCGCCTCGATGATGCCGTCGGTGACGAAGCAGACGAGGTCGCCGGGGCCGAGGTGGAAGTCGTACTCCACGATGGGCGGCGGCTCGAGCGACGGGCCGAGGCCGACCCAGGGCCCCGAGGACTCGACGACGTCCACGCGCCCCTGGCCCCGGACGACGAAGATGGGCTGGTGCGCGCCCGCCGCGACGAACCGGCCGTCCCCCATGTGGCGGGCGGCCATGAGCGTCATGTAGTCGTCGCGCCCCATGCGCCGGCGGACGTTCTCGTGGATGACCCGGTTCACCGCGGCGATGACCGTGCCCGGCGCGCAGTGAGGGTCGTCGGCGATGGCGCCGTACGCCGCCGCCTGCGCCATCATCATGACGAGCCCGGAGTTGATGCCGTGGCCGGAGACGTCGCCGACGAGGACCCAGAACGTGTCGGGGAAGGCGAGGATGTCGTAGAGGTCGCCGCCGACGTCGTCCGCCGGCTCCATCCGCGCGGCGACCTCGTACCCCTTCACGGCGGGCGAGACCGGCAGGATCGCGGTCTGGATCTGGTGGGCGATCTCCACCTCGCGCCGGAGCGCCTCCGTCCGCTGCAGCTCGTCGCGCGACCGCTCGACCTCCTCGACCATCGTGTTGAAGGAGGTGACGAGGGCGCCGAGCTCGCCGGTGTACTCCGCCCGGACGCGGGTCGAGAGGTCGCCGCCGGCCACGCGGACCATCGAGTCGGCGACGTCGCCGAGCGGCTTCGCGGCCTGGCGCAGCGAGACCACCGCCACGAACCCGGCCAGCGCCATCACCGCCGCGAAGAGCGCGGCGAGGATGAGCCGGAGCCGGTCGATCCGGCCGTGCGCCTCCCCCTCGTCGACCATCATGAGGGTGGTCCAGCCGGGCGGAACGGTCGCCGCCGCGGTGCGCACCGCGAGCACCGCCGAGGCGACGGCGCCGCCGCCGTCCCGGTGCTCGATCCGCTCGAGGGTGCCGGGGGCGCCCGCCGGCGCGATCGCGACCGCGCGGGCCGCGCGTGGGGTCCGCGCTGGGCAGCGACAGGACGACCCGCCGGCTCGCGTCCGCCACGATGGGCACGAAGTTCCCGCCGGTGCCGGTCACCTCCTGCAGCAGGCGCGGCACCGCGCCGGGCCCGATGGCGACGACGATCCAGCCGTTCAGGTCGCCGAAGAAGTCGCGGACCGGCGCCGTCATGACGATGGTGTCCACCGGCTGCTCGCGGCCGTCGACCGCCGAGAGCGACGCGAGCGAGACCGAGACCTCGTCCTCCGCCGCCTTCCCGCGGAGCTTCGCGAGATCGAGCGGGGCCCCCCGGAGCCCGTCGGCCGCGACGCCCCAGGCCCCCCCCGGCGCGTTGCGCACGAGGGTGATGATCCGCTCCTCGACCGAGAGCAGGGCCGCCGCGGTGATCGCGCCGCCCTGATCCTGGATCGCCCGCCGCAGGTGGTCCTCGGCGAACTTCGGGTCGCCGAGGTCGAAGGTGTCCTGCATGGGCCGGGCGGCGGCCCACTCGTGGACGGTGAGGGCCCGCTCCCGCTGGAAGCGCGTGAGCGAGTCCTGGACCTCCTTCGCCCGCGCCGACAGGTGCGAGTGGAGGGCGTCCGCGACGACCGAGCGCGCCACGCGCTCGAAGGCGAACACGGCGGCCGCGAGGGCGAGCGCCAGGAGGACGAGCGTCGTGACGAGGAGGCGCAGCCGGAGCGAGGTCCGGATGCGGTGGAGGAGTCGTGGGAGCACGTCGGGGGTCAGTCCTTGATGCCGAGCTGGACCGAGTAGTACTTCAGGAACTCGTAGATCTGCGCCGCCTGCTCCTCGTTGATGCCGGAGTTCGGGCGCCGGATCATGCGCTTCATGTAGCGCTTCCAGTCGGTCGAGTTGAAGCGCGCGTTCACCGAGCGCGCGAGCGGGTGGCACTTGGCGCACTTGGCCGCGTAGGAGTCGTACTGCTTCTGCTGCGCCGCCGGGTACCCGGACACGTCGATCTTGTCGGGCCCGAAGTCCCGGGGATCCGGCTTGTCCTTCTCCGGCTCCGCGGACACGAGGAGTGCGACGAGGGCGCTTCCAGCGATGGCGAGGGTCTTCATGGTCAGAACGCTCCACCGATGCCCGCGTGATACGTGTTGAACTTTCCGAAGTCCGACGTGTCCCAGTACTCCCAAGACGCCTTCACGAAGACGTTCACCGCAGGCGTCAGCACGAGGCCGGCGGTGTACCGCGTGAACCGGCTGTTCGCGGTCATCTCCGCCGGAGCGCCGGGCAGCGGCGAGCCGGTGCGCTTCAGCTCCTCGTATCGATACACCACCCCAAGGTACTTCCCCAAGGGGTGCTCCAGCTCGGCGTAGAAGCCGTCCTTGACGAAGAACGGGTCGACGAGCGCGTACGGGTAGCCGGTCGCGGTCGGGTCGAGGTCGGTCTTCCGCGACGCGTACTCCCCGCGGATCACCACCCTCGCCAGCCGGAAGGTCGCGTCGGCGGCCCAGGCCTCGTAGCCGAGCCGCGCGTCGCGGTCGTACTTCCCGGCCATGTACGACCCGCCGAGGCTCGCGTCGCCGAAGAAGTCGCCGGCATCGGACGAGTAGCTGAGCGTCACGCGCCCGCCGTAGCCCGGCTCCCCGTTGTTGTCGTTGTAGGGCACCGAGCGGAGCGACATCCAGTCGATGTCGTTCGCGCCGCGCAGGCCGGAGACGGCGTACCCGCCCCACCACGCCTGGATCCGCGACCCGAGCCACTTCACGCCGTACAGCATCACGCCCGTGTCGACGTACGGCATCGGGATGACGCCCAGGTTCATGATCTGCCGCGAGCCGTAGGCCATCCGGCCCATGTCGTAGATGAGCGGCTGCGAGCCGGTCTTGTAGGACGACGGGTCCACGCGGTTCGAGAAGTCTCCGAAGGGAACGACGATCCGGCCGGCCTGGATGTTCATCCACATGCGCGGCTGGAAATCGAGGGCCACGTGCTCCATGTCGATGCCGTGGCAGCTGATGCAGGCCTTCGCCGAGAAGGAGAGGTTGTCGTTCACGTCGGCGCCGACCTTCATCGACGTCATCGGCGCCATGCCCTGGGGCGACTTCTTCGCCGCGACCTGGTCGTCGACGAACCCCCACTGGTCGACGTACACCGACCCCGAGAAGATGAGCCCCTCGACGGCGCGCGCCGGGGCGGCGGCGAGCAGGCCGGCGAGGACGAGCCCCCCTGCGGCGGCGAGCGCCAGGCGGAGGTGGCGGTCAGTCATTCGGGGCTCCGTTCGCGATCCACGCCTCGATCGCGGCGAGGTCGGCCGGCGCGAGGGCGCCGTCGGTGGGCATGATCGTCGTCACCGAGCCGCCCACCGAGCCCGCGTCGCCGCGCAGCTTGTAGACGAGGTAGCTCCGGTCGACCGCGAAGGGCTCCACCTGGAGGAGCGACGACTGGCCGGAGGGCGCCCCCACCAGCGCCGCGTACGCCGACGACGCCTCGAGGATGGGCGCCGCCCCGCCCGCCGCGTGGCAGGCGGTCGACGCGCAGCGGGGCACGAGGACGTTCTGAAGGATGGAGGAGAACGACGCGGACGCGGCGGTACCGGTCGCCGGCAGGAGCCCGTGCACCACCTCGGTCGACTTCGCGCCCTTCGCGCCGTGGCACTGCGGGCAGGTCTCGACGCCCTTCGCCGTCTTGGTGGCGACGTGGGCGAAGGTCGCGCCGGTGGCGTGGCACGCGACGCAGGCGGCCTGGACCGGCGGGGTCCGGACGAGGCCGTTGAGCGACGGATCGGCGGTCTCGTTGGCGACCGTCGGCGCCGCGTCCCCGGGCACGCTCTCGACGAGGTAGCTCTTCCCCGCGTGGCAGACGGTGCAGTTCCGCAGGTCGTTCGGGAAGAGCCCCTCGAAGAACGTGCCGGTGAGCACGGGCTGGATCGCCTCGAGCGAGGCGGAGCCCCTGCGCCCGCCGGTGTGGATCCGGTGGACGATCATCTTGAGCTGGAGGCTCTTCTGCCCGACGCCGTCGTAGGTCGTGGAGAGGGTCGTGGTGCTGTCCGCGTAGTTCGGCGCGTGGCAGACGATGCAGAACTCCGGCTCGCCGCGATCGGTGTGCATCACCAGCCGGCCGTGGCACTTGTTGCAGTTGGCCGTCGAGACGATCTTGCGGCGCCGGTTGGGGGCGTCGGCGCCGGTCCTGGGGTCCGGCCAGGTCCCGGTCCCCGTGTCCACCCAGACGATCGGGTTCGGCGCGACCTCGCTGATCGCCTCGCCGGTGTAGGGCCAGATGAAGGAGGCGGGTCTCCCGTTCTCGTCCTTGAAGTAGTGCGAGGCCGGCGTCGCGATCGCCATCCAGTAGCTCACGTCCAGCGGGTCGTGGCCCACGTTCGCGTCGTGGAGGCTCTGGAACGTGGTGGTCTGGGTGACCAGCCTGTCCGCCGCGTAGCTCGTCGTCGCCGACCAGGCGGCCGAGTTGGTGATCGTCGCCCACCAGGCCGTGTCGGTCACCGCGTTGCCCGTGTTGGCGGCCTGGAGGCTCACGTAGGTCTTCCGCGAGCTGCCCGAGCCCGTGGTGACCACGTCGCCCGCCGCGTAGCTCGTCGTCGCCGACCAGGCGGCCGGGGTGGGGAGCGGCGCCCACCAGGTCGCGCTG
Source organism: uncultured delta proteobacterium (assembly GCA_963739565.1). Lineage (GTDB taxonomy): Bacteria > Myxococcota > Myxococcia > Myxococcales > Anaeromyxobacteraceae > Anaeromyxobacter. Next base: position 138,815 of record CAVUBF010000012.1, read on the forward strand.
GGCGGCTGGTGGCCCAGGTTCTCCGTCTGGCCCGCCGGCACGATGGCCCGGTAAGTGGTGCTCCGGGTGGCCAGCTCCCCCTCGCCGTACGTCATGACCGCGGACCAGGTCGCCGTGTTCTGGGTGCGGCTCGCCTCCGCCGTGACGACCCAGGCGCCGGTCGCGCCGGCGGGGATGGTCCCCAGGGTCACCAGGTACTCGTCGCCCTCGGCGCCGCTGCCCTCGACATCGCCGGCCGGCCTGCCGGTGATCGCGCCGCGGAGGAAGTCCTGCCCGAGCGCGCCGCTGGCGGAGTTGGGGCCGTTGGCCTCGAACTCGATGCCGCTCGAGCCGAAGCCGCGCCGCGCCCGGCTCGCCGGCCCGGGGGTGCTGGGCTCGAAGGCGGGGACGGGGCTGCCGAGGGTCGGGGCGAGGGTCCCGACCCGGTCCGCGACCTTGAAGCGGATGGTCGGACGGAGCCCCGGCTGGAAGTCGGCGATCGAGACGATCTCGATCCTCGGCCGGTTGTATCGCGCGCCCTTCCAGGGAGCGACGTGGGCGGCGTCCGGGCCGCTGATGGGGGCCCAGGTCTTCGGCCCGACGCCCGGAATGTGGCAGCTTGCGCAACCCGAGTCGTCGGCCTGCGGCCCGCCCGGATGCTGGGCGTGGGAGACGTCCGAGATCGGCGCCGGGCCGAACCAGGCGTCGGGATGGCAGCCGGAGCAGGTCCGGCGCGAGATCGCGTAGGTCACCTCGTACTCCTGCGGCGCGCCCTCGTGGCAGACGCCGCAGTCGCGCAGGTCGGTCGGGAACTGGACCCCCTCCGCGGCGAGCACGGTCGTCCCGTCCAGCCTCGCGCGCCGGACGAACCGCCCGTACTGGGACATGATCCCCCCGTCCCCCACCACGGTGAAGGACCTCCCCTCGATGAAGCCGGAGCTGCTCGTCGACTGGGTGGGCACCGGCAGCGTCCCGGTCGTGCTCAGGGGGTCGGGATCCCAGGCCGTCGACCGCGACAGGTAGAGCGTCGGGAGCCGCTTCCCCCGGTGGAGCCGGTGGACCAGCCGGCCCAGCTCGAGCGGGTTGGGAGCCGTGTTGTTCTTGCTGTTGGAGTCGGTGAAGATCGTGGGCGTGCCGAGCGCCGCCGGATCGAAGGTGTTCGGGTCGGAGTTCTGCCAGGTGTGGCAGGTGAGGCAGAGCCCGACGCCGCTCCGCGTGCGGTGGTGGACGACCGCCGCGCCGTGGCAGCTGGCGCAGCTCTCATCGACGACGGTGTCGCGCTGCTCGACGGGCCCGCCCGAGGGACGGAAGTCGTACGTCGCGGAGGTGCGCGCCGAGGGCTTCGGGGCGGCGGCGAGCCAGGCCCCGACGCGGATGGTCTCGTCGGGATCGAACGCGGTCAGCGCGGTGGCGAACACGTAGCGGAACCGCCCGTCGCCGAGGTCCACGAGCGACGTCGGGGTCTCGGCGCCGGGCTGGCGCACGTTCGCGAGGACGAGCGCCGCCGGCGTGCCGGGGCCGGAGGGCGGGAGCGCGACGGCCACCTGCGGGCCGTTCAGGAGCTGGCTCTTCCACGCGCGGAGCCCGTCCACGGGGTGCGCCGAGAGCGTGGCGAGCGTGAAGCGCGGGTCGAGGGCCTCCACGTCCGCGCGGAGCAGAGGCACGTCGTCCTGGCTCACCGAGAAGGTCGCGACGACGTGGCCGTGAAGATCTGGCAACGCGGACTCGATGACGATCCGTGGACCCTCGGTCGGGGCTGCGGCCTCGGCGCGCGTACCCACGGCGGGTTGCTGACAAGCGACGGCCGCGAGGCAGAGCCCCGCCAACGCGAGCGCGTGCGCTCGCCCCGCCGCCGTGTTCCGACCCATCGTCACGAGTGGTCAACCCTGAGGTGCCGCTGCACCGACTACGCATGTTACGTGCGTTGGGATTGTGGGTGTCAATCCGCAGACTTGTCCACTTTAGTCACACGGCGGAGGGACGGGGCGGAGCCTGCGCGCGTGCGCACGGGATCGCCGCGCATCCGTTGCGCGCGCGTCAGGGCAGGTGCGCCATATGGCGCGGTTTTGACGGTCGGTTGCAGTCCAGCGAGCCGGAATGAGACCGAGACTCAGCTCCCTGCGCGTCCGGGACGCGTGCGGCGCGCCGCGCGGAGGTTATACCCGGCAGCGGATGGACCGCGCCCTCGCCGTCGCCGTCGCGATCGTTCTCGCCGGCGCCGCGCCTCCAGGCTCCTCCGTCCCGCCGACGCGGCCGCCCGCGCCGGCGCCCACCTCGGCGCCCCCAGCGCCGGCGCCGCCTCCGACCGGCACCTCGTGGTTCGCCCTGCCCTTCGTCTTCTGGATGCCCGAGACGCGGCTCGGCTTCGCGGCGGCCGGCGGACTCCAGTTCCACCTCCGCGGCACGAAGCGGGCGTCGAACATCTTCCTCGTCGGCGCGTACACCCTGAACGCGCAGAGCTCGGTCGACCTCGCGACGGACCTCGCCCTGCCGGGCGGGACCGTCCTCACCGGGCGCGTGCGCCTCGTCAACTTCCCCGACGAGTTCTTCGGGCTCGGGCCCGACAGCCCCGAGTCGGCGCGCGAGACGTACACGCGGCGGTGGACGCAGGCGATCTTCGGAGCGGAGCTCCCCCTCGGCTCCGAGAAGCTGCGCGCGGGGCCGCGCCTCGACCTGCGCGCGGAGGACATCCGGGACGTCCAGCCGGGCGGACAGCTCGCCTCCGGCACGATCGAGGGCTCGAGCGGCTTCACCGCGGTGGGGCTGGGGGCGACCGCCGCGTGGGACACCCGGGACCTCCCGCTGTTCCCGCACCACGGCGCGCTCGTGGAGCTCTGGTATCTCTGGTACCCGGAGGAGCTCGGGCATCACGGAGAGTTCAGCGCCGCGAGCCTCGAGGGGCGGATCTTCCACTCCCTCGACCACGGCCTCGTCCTCGCGGCGGCGGCGTACGTCGAGCAGGCGGCCGGGCACGTGCCCTTCACCCTCCTCCCGAAGCTCGGCTCGACCGGCTACCTGCGGGGCTGGCGCGAGGGGCGCTTCCGCGACCACCTCGCCACCGCGGTGCAGGTCGAGCTGCGGGTGCCGATCTGGGACCGGTTCAGCGCCGTGGCCTTCGCCTCGACCGGCGAGGTCGCGCCCGGCCTCGCGAGCCTGCGCTGGGACGCGCTCCGGGCGTCGATCGGGGCCGGGCTGCGGTTCCGGCTCACGCCGGAGGGGACCAACATCCGGTTCGACGTCGCGGAGAGCTCCGCCGGGCCGGAGGTCTACCTCCTGCTCCTCGAGGCGTTCTAGACGGTGGCGCCCTAGTCGTTCGGCGCGCCGTTCGAGATCCACGCCTCGATGGCGGCGACGTCGGCGGGCGAGAGGGCGCCGTCGGTGGGCATGATCGTCGCGACGGAGCCGGTCCCGCGGAGCTTGAGCACGAGGTAGCTCTGCTCCACCTGGTTCGGCTCGACGAGGTTGAGCGATGCCTGGGTCGACTGGATGCCGACGAGCGCGCCATAGGCCGCCGAGGCCTCGAGGTTCGGCGCGGTCCCGCCCGTCGCGTGGCACGCCGAGGTGGCGCAGCGCGGGACGAGGATGGTCTGGACGATCGACGAGAACGACGCGGTCGCGCCGCCGCCGGTGGCCGGGGCGAGGCCGTGGACCACCTCGACCGAGAGGTTCCCCTTCGAGTGGCACTGGCCGCAGGTCTCGACGCCGTCCACCGTCTTCGCCGCGACGTGCGAGAAGGTGGCGGCCGAGGCGTGGCAGCCGGTGCAGGCGGCGCGCAGCGGAAGCATCCGCGGCTCGTCCGGATCGTGCGCGTTCGGGCCAGTCTGGATCGGCGCCGGGTGCCAGATCGTCGAGTCCTCGTTCCCGAGGGTCGGGGGCGCGTAGGAGGGGACGTTCTCGAGGAGGTAGGTCTTACCCTCGTGGCAGAGCGTGCAGTTCCGCAGGTCCCCCGGGAAGCCGCCCCCGTCGAAGAAGTACGCCTTCGAGAAGTAGAGCACGTACGGGAGGATCGCCTCGAGGGTCGAGGCGCCCTTCCGCTTCCCGGTGTGCATCCGGTGCATGTTCACCTTGAAGTGGGTGCTGCGCTCCTCCACGCCGTCGTAGGTCGCGCCGATGTTCACCGGGCCGTTCGAGTACAGCCTGCCCGCCGTGGTCGGCGCGACCCGCTTGTCGAGGTCGGTCAGGTCGTAGGTGTGGCAGGTGAGGCACCAGTTCGGATCGTGGCGGGCTCCGCCGTGGAACTCGATCCGGTCGTGGCAGCGCAGGCACTTCTCGGACGCGACCACCTTGCGCCGCGGGACCGGCGCGGGCGTCCCGGGCGGCGGCGGCCAGATCCCGCTCGCCGCGTTCACGAACACCCAGGTGTTCTCGATGCTCTCGTTCACCACCTCGCCGGTGTACGGCCAGCGGAACGTGTCGCTCGCCTTGTCGTAGTGGGCGACGGTCGCCGCCCGCTTCGCCTCGATCCCGACGAGGAACGTGCCGGTCGTGCCCGGCGGGATCGGCGAGGTGAAGGTGTAGACGTACTCGTCCGTCGCCCCGGCCGTGGTGAGGTTCATCGGATCCGGGTTCCCGGCCGCGCCGGAGTTGAGCAGGAGGCCGCTGGTCATCGCGAAGTCGGGGTAGGTGGGCCCCTGGATCTTGACGACGATGCCCGCGGCGCCGAACGCGCGGGAGACGAGGCTCGAGCTCGGCCCGTCCGGCTCGAAGAGCGGCACCGGCGCCTTCGGCGAGGGCGCGATTGGGCCGACCCGGTCCCAGAGCTTGAACCTCACCTTCGGCTGCTTCCCGGGGACGAGGTCGTCCACGTGGAGGATTCTGGAGGTACGGCTTGTTGTAGCGAGCCGCCTTCGCCGGGGGGAGGTGGACGTCGTCGAGGGGCGCGTAGAGCTTCGGCGTGCCCGTCACGTGGCAGCCGAGGCACGACGCGTCGTCGAGCTGCGGGCCGCCCGGGTGCGGGAAGCGGACGCGGTCCGACGCGGGCGACGACGCCTGGAACCAGACCTCCGGGTGGCAGCCGGAGCAGGTGCGCCGGGAGATCCCGTACTTCACGAGGTAGGCCTGCGGCGCGTCGCCGTGGCAGACGCCGCAGTCGCGCAGGTCCCGCGGGAACAGTCCGCCCACCGGCTGGAGCTGCGTGCTCGCGCTCAAGAGGGACGGGTCCGTCGGGACGAGGCTCACCGCCCGCGCGAAGACCATCTCGCGCCCGTCCTCCCGGATCACGCTGAACTTCCGGCCCGGGAGCGGGTTGCGCACCGCCGACCCCGGCTTCTGCTGCATGAAGGGCCCGGGGAGGCCGGTCGGGGACGGGACGGTGGTCGGGGAGACCCCGTCCCACGCCGTCTGGTAGAGGGTCGGCAGGTCCCTCCCGCGGTGGATCCGGTGGACGAGCCGCCCGAGCTCGAGCGGGTTCGGGTTCGTCCTCGCGGTGGCCCCGGTCGTCACGAGCGCCGCGGGATCGACCGTGAGCGGATTCCACCGCCTGCCAGGTGTGGCAGGTGAGGCAGAGCCGGACGCCCGCACGGCGCTCGTGGCCGAGGACGGCGTGGCCGTGGCAGGTCTCGCAGTTCTTGTCGAGGACGGCGTCGCGCGCCTCGACCGGACCGCTGTCGGGCCTGAAGTCGAAGGTGGTGGAGGTGCGGAGCGAGGCGCTCTCCACGGCATCGAGCCATACGCCGACGCGGATCGTCTCGTCCGGGTTGAACCCCGTGACCGCGTGTGCGTAGACGTACCGGAACCGGCCCTCGCCGAGGTCGACCATGGCCGCGGGGGTCTCGGCACCGGGCTGCTGCACGCTCGTGAGGACCTGGGGGTCGTCCGGACCGCCCGGCCGCAGGATGGGGGCGATGCGCGCACCGGTGGGGAGGAGGCTCTCCCAGGCGCGCTGCCCGTCCGCCGGGTGATCGGTGAGCTTCGCGAGCGTGAAGCGGGGCGCGAGGGCGGTGACGTCCGCGAGCGTCAGCGGAACGTCCTCTTCTGTCGCGGTGAAGGTCGCGACGGCGTGGCCGTGGAAGTCGATCCCCGCAGCCTCGACGACGATCTTAGGGCCCTCGCCCGGGTGTGCGGTCGAGGCGCGCACCCCGATCATGGGCTGCTGGCACGCGAGCGCGGAGAGACAGAGCGCGAGCGCCGCCAGCGAGAGAGGTCGGGCGTGGGTTCCGGTCTTCACGAGCGCGCGGGCCTCCCCAGAAATGCGGCGCAGTGTCGCACTCTAGGGGCGGTCCGGCGGTTGCTGTCAATCCCGCGACCGCGCGACCGCGGAGGGCGGCGGCGCGGAGCGAAGCTCGCTCAGGGGGCCTGGGTGCGCCGGGCGGCGGGGCTACACGGCCGCCTCGGTCGCCCCGTGGCACTTCTTGTACTTCTTGCCCGAGCCGCACGGGCACGGGTCGTTCCGGCCGACCTTGGGCTGCGTGCGGACGACCGTCTCCTGCTTCGGGCGCGGACGCTCGCCGTCCCCGTCCCCGCCGGCCTCGGCGTGGGTCTGGCTGATCCGCTGGAGCGCGCGGCGCTGCGCGGCGATGCGCTTCTGCTCGATCTCCTCGGCGGACTCCTGGCGGACGAGCTGCAGGCGGAGGATGTTGCCGACGACCGCGCTCTTCACGCGCCAGGTCATCTGCACGAACATCTCGTAGCCTTCCTTCTTGTACTCCTGCTTCGGGTCCTTCTGGCCGTAGCCGCGGAGCCCGATGCCCTGCCGCAGGTGGTCCATCGAGAGCAGGTGGTCCTTCCACTGCTGGTCGATGGCCTGCAGGTAGAGCCACTGCTCGTACCGGCGCAGCACCGAGATGCCGTCCTCGTCCGCGCCGAGCTCCTCCTCCTTGGCGCGGTAGAGCTTCTCGACGACGTTGTAGACCTGCTCCTCGATGGCGGCGCGGACCTCGCCGGCCTTGCCGGCCGGCGGCGCGAACCTCATCTCGATCCCGAACTGCTCCTTCACCATCGACGAGAGCCCGTCGAGGTCCCAGTCGGAGAGCCGGTTCGGGCACTTCGCGCCGACCATGTCCACGACGAGGTCCTCGACGAGGTCGAGGACGTGCTCGCGCTGAGTCGGTCCAGCTGAAGGTCTGCTCGGAGCGCGACTTCACCTTGGTCTTGGGATCCTCGTCGTACTCGACCACCGGGATCCCGGCGCCGAAGCCGAGCACCATGCGCCGCAGCCGGTAGATCGACCGGCGCTGCTGGTTCATCACGTCGTCGTACTCGAGGAGGTTCTTGCGGATGTCGAAGTTGTGGCCCTCGACCTTCTTCTGCGCGCCCTCGATCGCCTTCGTGAGCCAGCGGTGCTCGATGACCTCGCCTTCCTTCATGCCCATGCATCTCCATGAGCCCCTGGATCCGCTCGGACCCGAAGATGCGCATGAGGTCGTCCTCGAGGGACAGGAAGAAGATGGACGAGCCGGGGTCGCCCTGGCGGCCGGCGCGGCCGCGCAGCTGGTTGTCGATGCGGCGGGACTCGTGGCGCTCGGTGCCGACGATGTGCAGGCCGCCGGCGGCGACGACCTCCTCGTGCTCCTTCGCGGTCTGGGCGCGGAGCTCCTCGGTCCGCGTCACGAGCCGGCGTCGCCCACTCGTCCTTGCGGGCGAGGAACGCCTGCTCCTCCTCGCCCTCCATCGGCGCGTCGGGCTCCTGCCCGACCTCGTGCTTCGCCATCATCTCGGGGTTGCCGCCGAGGATGATGTCGGTGCCGCGGCCGGCCATGTTGGTGGAGATGGTGACCGCGCCCTTGCGGCCCGCCTGGGCGACGATCTCGGCCTCGCGCTGGTGGTGCTTCGCGTTGAGGACGTTGTGCGGGACGCCCCGGCGCTTGAGGAGCGTCGAGACCACCTCGCTCTTCGCGACCGAGACGGTGCCCACCAGGACCGGCTGGCCGTTCTCGTTCCGCTTCTGGATCTCCTCGCAGATGGCGTCGAACTTCTCGCCCTCGGTCTTGTAGACGACGTCCTCGGAGTCCTTGCGGATGTTCCGCTGGTTGGTCGGGATGACCATCACGTCGCGGTTGTAGATCTTCGCGAACTCCTCGGCCTCGGTGTCGGCGGTGCCGGTCATGCCGGCGAGCTTCGAGTACATGCGGAAGTAGTTCTGGAAGGAGATGGTGGCGAGGGTCTGGTTCTCCTCCTCGATCTTCACGCCCTCCTTGGCCTCGACCGCCTGGTGGAGGCCGTCGGACCAGCGCCGGCCCGGCATGAGCCGGCCGGTGAACTCGTCGACGATGAGGACCTCGCCCTCCTTCACGACGTAGTCCACCTCGTTCCGGTAGAGGTGGTGGGCGCGGAGCGCCTGCTCGACGTGGTGGAGGGTCTCGATCTCCTCGGGGGCGTAGAGGTTCCGGACCGCGAGCCTCTTCTCCATCTTCTCGACGCCCGCGTCGCTCATCACGATGGTCTTGGCCTTCTCGTCCACCGTGAAGTCGACGTCGCGGATCATCGACGGGATGACCTGGTTCACCTTGTAGTAGAGCTCGGAGGACTCGTCGGACGGGCCGGAGATGATGAGCGGCGTCCGGGCCTCGTCGATGAGGATCGAGTCGACCTCGTCGACGATGGCGAAGTTGAGCTCCCGCTGCACGTAGTCCTGCAGCCGGAACTTCATGTTGTCGCGCAGGTAGTCGAAGCCGAACTCGTTGTTCTGCCCGTAGGTGATGTCCGCGCCGTAGGCGACCTGGCGCTCCTGGTCGGTGAGGCCGTGGACGATGATGCCGGTGGAGAGCCCGCAGTACCGGTAGAGCCGCCCCATCCACTCCGCGTCGCGGCGGGCGAGGTAGTCGTTCACGGTGACGACGTGGACGCCGCGGCCGGAGAGCGCGTTCAGGCACGCAGGGGAGCGTCGCGACGAGGGTCTTGCCCTCGCCGGTCTTCATCTCGGCGATCTTGCCGCCGTGGAGGACCGTGCCGCCGATGAGCTGCACGTCGAAGTGGCGCATCCCGAGCGCCCGCACGCCCGCCTCGCGGACCAGGGCGAAGGCCTCCGGGACGCAGCTCGTCGAGGGTGCGGCCCTTGTGCTGGACCTGCTCCTTCCACTCGCGCACGAGCCGGGGGAAGTCTTCCGGCGCGAGGGCCTTCATCCTCGGCTCGAGCTCGTTCACGCGCGCGACGATCGGGCGGAGCTTCTTCAGCTCGCGCTCGTTCTTCGTGCCGAGGATCTTCTTCAGGACGTAGTCGACCATGTCGGTTCCAGGGGCCTCACGCTGCACGGCGGGGAGGAGGGGCGCGACCGAGGGGCCGGCCTCCGCTCCGTCAGGCCCGGCGGGCGCCTCCTCTTACCCCCTTCAGGTAACGCCGCGCCAGACGAAATCAAATCGGCCTAGCTTCGCACGTTTGGGCCGTCTTTTGACACCCGGGAGCCCTCGTCCAGAATGGGCCCGTGCGCAGCGCTCGCCCGCTCGTCCCCGGACCTCCATCGCCCCGCGAAGCGGGGCTGGGGAGGGGGGCCGCCCTGGCCCTCTCCGCCCTCGCCATCTTCCTGGGGGCCGGCTGCGCCGGCTTCACGGCCGGGCGAGGGGACGAGCCGGACCTCTCGGTCTTCGAGCTCCAGGCGCGCCTCGCCGCGCGCGCGTCGTCGCTCGTGGGTCAGCAGGGCGACTTCCGGTTCGGGGGCGAGCGGTTCCCCGCGGACTGCACCGGCTTCGTCGAGGCGGTGTACCAGGCGGAGGGGGTCCCGCTCCGCTCGCTCATGCGGAGGTCGGCGCCGGAGGAGCGGACCGGCGTCGACGCCGCGTGGCGCACGGTCTCCGAGTACGGGACGATCCTCCCCCGCGGGGAGTGGCCGGCCCCCGGCGACCTCGTCTTCTGGCACGACACCTACGACCGGAACGGGAACGGCCGCGCCGACGACGGGCTCACCCACGTGGGCATCGTCCTCTACGTCGTGGACCGCACCGTCGTCTTCATCCACCGCGGCGGGAAGGCGGTGGCGCGCGGCGCGATGGACCCGCGCCGGCCCGACGAGGGCACGGTCGAGGGGCTCGTCGTGAACTCGCCCATCCGCAAGCGCGACCCGCGCCTCGAGGGCGTCCCGGTCCTCGCCGGGGCGCTCTTCGCGGGGTACGGCCGGATCGATCCGCGCCAGCTTCCCCGCGCCCTGGACGTCGCGGCGCGCTGACCCGGCGCTGCGCCTGCCTGTACCGGGTGCGCGCTCCGAGCTCACGCGTCCCGGCGGGCGCGACGAGGGGGTCGCTTCGCGCCGGCCCCGGCTCCACGTTGTGCCCCGAACCCGCACGCCCGGCCGGGGGTAGGCCTCCCGCCGCCGCTCGGCTCGCGAGGCCCTCGGCATGCGCTCCCCGACCTTCCTCCAGCGGCTGTTCCTCGCCTTCTACGCGTTCTTTGCGGTCCTCTTCCGCGCGCCGGTCGCGTCCGCGGTCGACCGGCTGCGCGCGGAGCGCCGCGCGGCCCGTGCGGCCGCTGCCCTGGGATCCGGGGGATCGGTCGACGCGTCCCCCGCGCTGCCGGCTGCCTCGAGCGCGCCCGCCGCGCCACCGCCGCCCGAGCCGGGTGGCGGCCCCGGCGCGCGCACCGCGCTCTACCTCCTCGGCGTGCTCCAGCGCGAGGGGCGGCTCCTCGACTTCGTCGCGGAGGACGTGGCCGCCTATCCGGACGCGACGGTGGGCGCCGCCGCGCGGACGGTGCACGAGGGGTGCAGGCGCGCGCTCCGGGATCTGCTCCGGCTCGAGCCCGTCCTGCGCGAGCCCGAGGGGGCCGTCGTCACGGTCGACCGCGGGTTCGACCCGGGCGCGATCCGGCTCACCGGCAGCGTCGTCGGGGCGCCGCCGTTCCGTGGCGCCCTGCGGCACCACGGCTGGCGCGCGAGCGAGGTGAAGCTGCGCGCCCCGGCCGACGGGATCGACCCGACCATCCTCGCCCCCGCGGAGGTGGAGCTGTGACCCGGCGCCTGTCCGTGGGCATCGACCTCGGGACCACGAACAGCGCCCTGGCCTCCTGCCCCCTCGACGAGGACGGGGAGGCGACCGTCCTCGAGATCCCCCAGCTCGTCCGGCCCGGCGACGTCCGGGCGCGCCGCCTGCTGCCGTCCTTCCGATACCTCCCGCACGAGGTGGAGCTGCCGCCCGCGGCGCGCGCGCTGCCCTGGGCCTCCGACCCGCCGCTCGTGGGCGAGCTCTCCCGCGCCCTCGGCGCCCAGACCCCGATGCGCCTCGTCGCGTCCGCGAAGAGCTGGCTCTCCCATCCCGCGCTCGACCGGCGCGCCGCGTCGCTGCCCGCGGGCGCGCCGCCCGAGGTGCCCAGGATCTCGCCGCTCGACGCATCCGCGTCGTTCCTCGCGCACCTGCGGGCCGCCTGGGATCATGACGTCGCGAAGGGTGACCCGGCCCTGGCGCTCGCCGCGCAGCGCGTCGTCCTCACCGTCCCCGCCTCCTTCGACGCGGTCGCCCGGGAGCTCACGGCGGAGGCGGCCCGCGCCGCGGGACTCCAGGAGGTCACCCTGCTCGAGGAGCCGCAGGCGGCGCTGTACGCGTGGATCGACGCCATGGGCGAGGGCTGGCGCCGCGCGGTCCACCCGGGCGATCTCGTCCTCGTCGTCGACGTCGGGGGCGGCACGACCGACCTCAGCCTCATCGCGGTGGTCGATCGCGCCGGCGAGCTCGGCCTCGAGCGCGTCGCGGTGGGAGACCACATCCTCCTCGGCGGCGACAACATGGACCTCGCGCTCGGGCACGCGCTGGCCGAGCGGCTCGCGCGGGACGGGCGCGCGCTCGACCGCTGGCAGACCCTCGCGCTCGCCCACGGCGCGCGAGAGGCGAAGGAGCTCCTGTTCCAGGACGGGTCACTCGCGGCCGCTTCGGTCACCGTTCCCGGCCGCGGCTCGTCGCTCGTGGGCGGCGCCGTCCGGACCGAGCTGCCGCGTGACCTGCTCGTCGACGTGCTCGTGGACGGCTTCTTTCCTCGCGTGGACGTGGCCGCCCGCCCCACCGCCGCGCGCCGGGCCGGGCTGACCACGCTCGGGCTCCCGTACGCAGCCGACCCCGCCATCACCCGCCACCTCGCCGCGTTCCTGGCCCGCCACCGCGGCGCGCTCGCGGAGGGGAGCGTCACTCACCTCCCCGCGCCCCCCTCTCCACGGTCCTTCCTCCACCCGACCGCGATCCTGTTCAACGGCGGGGTGATGAAGGCGGCGCCGCTCGCCGAGCGGGTGGTGGAGGTCGTCTCCTCCTGGCTCACCGCGGAGGGCGCGCCGCCCCCGCGCGTGCTGCCCGCGGCGGACCTCGACCTCGCCGTCGCACGCGGTGCCGCGAGCTACGGGCGGGTCCGCGCCGGGCGCGGAATCCGGATCCGCGGCGGGACCGCCCGCGCGTACTACGTGGGAGTCGAGGCGGCGATGCCGGCGGTCCCGGGCGTCGCGCCGCCCGTGCGCGCGGTCTGCCTCGCGCCGATGGGGATGGAGGAGGGCACCGCGGTCGACCTCTCCGGCGAGGAGGTCGGGCTGGTCGTCGGGGAGCCCGCCTCGTTCCGGCTCTTCGCGTCGTCGGCGCGCAGGGACGACCGGTCCGGCGACGTCGTCCCGGACGACGCCGAGCTCGACGAGCTGCCGCCGGTCGAGGCGTCGCTCCCCGCGGACGGGCGCGCGCCGGGCGACGTCGTCCCGGTCCGGCTCCGCGCCCATGTGACCGAGATCGGGACCCTCGAGCTGGAGTGCGTGGAGCGCGGCGGGAAGGCGTGGCGCCTCGAGTGGAACCTGCGCTCCCCGCGCGGCGGCGAGCCTGCCGGCCCCCCGGCCGCCCCGGGGGCCGACGCGGCGGCGCCGGGATAGTGGACGTGCGATCTCCCTCTCCCCGGGGGGGGAGAGGGCCCGGGGTGAGGGGGAGAAGAGACCGTGACCGCGCGCCGCCACCTCGTCGGGATCGATCTCGGAACCGTGAACAGCGCGCTCGCCGCCGTCGACCTGGCGCGCGGCGGCGACCTCGCGGCGGCCGTAAGGGAGCTCCCCGTCCCGCAGCTCGTCGCGCCGGGCGACGTCCGCGAGCGGACGCTGCTCCCCTCCTGCGCCTACCTGCCCGGCCCGGAGCTGGCTGCGGGGGCGAGGCGCCTGCCCTGGGGCGACCGGGCCGTGGTGGTTGGCGAGCTCGCGCGCGAGCAGGGCGCGCGCGTCCCGGGCCGGGTCGTCACGTCCGCGAAGAGCTGGCTCGCGAACGCGCGGGCGGACCGGACCGCGCCCATCCTGCCGTGGGGCGCGCCCGAGGGGGTCCCCCGCATCTCCCCCGTCGCGGCCTCGGCGCTCTACCTCGCCCACCTGCGCGACGCGTGGGACCACTCGCACCCCGACGCGCCGCTCGCGGAGCAGGAGGTGGTCGTGACCGTGCCCGCCTCCTTCGACGAGGTCGCCCGGGAGCTCACGCTCGCGGCCGCCCGCGAGGCGGGGCTCGGGGCCGTGACCCTCCTCGAGGAGCCCCAGGCGGCGTTCCACGACTGGGCGAGCCGGCACCGCGCCGACCCCGGCGGCGCGCTCGGGGATGCCCGGCTCGTCCTGGTCGTGGACGTGGGCGGTGGGACGACCGACCTCACGTTGGTGGCGGCCGGGCTCCAGGACGGGCGCCCCACGTTCACCCGGCTCGCCGTCGGCGACCACTTGCTGCTCGGCGGCGACAACGTCGATCTCGCGCTCGCGCGCGCCGCCGAGTCTCGCCTGGGCGAGCGGCTCGATGCGGCCCGCTTCGCGTCCCTCGTGCACGCCTGCCGGCTGGCCAAGGAGCGGCTGCTGCGCGACGACGCGCCGCCGGAGGTCGCGGTGGCGGTGGTGGGCCGCGGCAGCCACCTCCTCGAGAGCGTCCGCTCGACGCCGGTGGCGCGCGACGAGGCGCGGCGGGTCCTCCTCGACGGGTTCTTCCCGGCGATCGGACGGGACGAGCGCCCGCGCCGGGCGCCGCGAACGGCCGGCCTCGCCGAGCTCGGCCTCCCCTACGAGACCGAGCCCGCGGTGACCCGCCACGTGGCCGCCTTCCTCGCGGCGCACGCGGGCGAGTCCGGGGAGGAGGTGGGTGGGCTCGCCCGGCCCGACGCGATCCTCGTGAACGGCGGAACGCTCACGCCGCCGGAGGTCCGCGAGCGGCTCCGCGAGGTGGTGTCGAGCTGGTTCCCCGGGACGCCCCCGGTCCGGCTGCTCGCGAGCGCCGCCCCGGAGCTCGCCGTGGCCCGCGGCGCGGTCTGGGCGGCGCTGGCGCGGCGCGGCATCGGCGTCCGCATCGGGGGCGGCACGCCGCGGGCGTACTACGTCGGGATCGCGACTCCGGACGGCGAGCAGGCGCTGTGCGTGGTCCCCCGCCACCTCGACGAGGGCAGCCGGATCACCGTGCCGCGCCCCTTCGCGCTGGCCGTCGGCCGCCCGGTCCGGTTCGCGCTGTGGGCGTCCTCGGCCCGCTTCGAGCGGCCGGGCGACGTCGTGCCGGTCTCCGACGACCTCGTGACGCTGCCCGCCGTCGAGGCGGTGCTCGGCGGCGAGGAGGCCTCCCGCGCGGCGGCGACGCGTGGCGCGGCCGAGCTGCCGGTGCGGCTCGAGGCGGTCCTCACGGAGATCGGCACCCTCGAGCTCTGGTGCGCCGCGGTCGGCCTGGACGCGCGCTGGAAGCTCGAGTTCTCGCTGCGCGGCGTGCCCGAGGACCGGGGCGAGGCGCGCGCCGAGGCGAGCGGCGTCCCGCGCCGGCTCGAGGAGGCGAATGCGCTCGTCGAGCTCTACTACGGCAAGCGGGCGGGGGTGGATCCGCGGGCGGTGAAGGGGCTGTTCCGCGAGCTCGAGCGGCTGCTCGGGCCACGGGAGCGCTGGCCCACCGCCCTCGTCCGCGCGCTGTGGGGCGCGCTCCACGCCGGGCGCGCGCGGCGCCGGCGCAGCGCGGATCACGAGCGCGTCTGGCTCCAGCTCACCGGGTTCTGCCTCCGTCCGGGGTTCGGCGCGCCCCTGGACGGCTGGCGCGCCCGGGAGACGTTCGCGGTGTTCGGGGAGGGGCTGCAGCACCAGGGCGACCCGCGCGCGTGGCAGGCGTGGTGGGTCCTGTGGCGCCGGATCGCCGGCGGCCTCGACGCCGAGGCCCAGGAGGGGCTGTACGCGGCGTTGGCGCCGTTCGTCCGCCCGCGCGACCCGCGCCGGCCGCCGCCCCGCGTGCCGGGGGTGAAGCCCGAGGCGCTCGACGAGATGATCCGGCTCGCGGCGAGCCTCGAGCGGATCGACCCCGCTCGCAAGGCAGAGATGGGCGAGTGGATCCTCGCGCGGCTCGAGGCGGACGGCCCCGCGCCGCACCTCCTCTGGGCGATCGGCCGGATCGGCGCGCGCGTCCCGTTCGCCGCGAGCGCCCACCTCGCCGTGCCGGCGGACACCGCGGCCGCGTGGATGCGGCGGCTCCTCGCGTCCCCCGCGCCCCGCGCCGCGCTCGCGTTCCCCCTCGCCCAGCTCGCGCGCCGCAGCGGCAATCGCGCCCGCGACCACCCGGACGAGCTCCGGGCCGAGGTCCTCTCCGCGCTGGCCGAGGGCGGCGCGCCGGAGGAGGCCCTCCGCGCCGTGCGCGAGGTGGTGGCCGTTTCCGACGCCGACGAGCAGCGCGTGTTCGGCGAGAGCCTCCCCCTGGCCTGCGGCTCGTGGAAGGCGCGGCGACCGAGGACGACGGCGCACGCCCGGACCCCGAGCCCCCGTGGCCGGGCGCGCTCGCGTGAGCCGGCGCGTCGGCGCTCCGTCAGCGGCGGTACACCGCAGGCGGGGGAAGGCGCCGACGTGACCGCGTGCTCACGAACCGGTCATGGAGCGCGCCACCGGCGCCGGCGGCGCGATCGTGCCGTCGTCCTCGACGCGGACGGCGGAGGCGCCGAAGTCCTCCTCCGACAGCCGGCGGACGACGCCGATCACCGCGCCGGTCGGGTCGAGCCGGGGCCCGCCCGGGCGCTCCTGGCGGGCCGGGTGGATCCGCCCGCCCACGAACGTGCCGTCGGGCGCGACGGTCACGTCGAGGACCAGCGTGAGGCCGTTCGGGCCGGAGAGGTTCATCCCGCCGTAGGTCGCGAAGTTCCCGAGGGAGTAGACGACGAGCCGGCCCTTCACGACCTCCATCCCGCGCACGACGTGCGGGCCGTGGCCGATGACGAGATCGGCGCCGGCCTCGACGACGGCGCGGGCGAAGGCGCGCAGGTCGCCGCGGTCCTCGCCGAGGAAGCTCTCGTGACCGGGGGGCACGTGCTGGCGATCGGCGCCCTCGGCGCCGCCGTGCATCGAGACGACGACGAGGTCGGCGCCCTGCTTCGCCTCCGCGACGATCCGCGCCGCCTCGGCGAGGTCGCGCAGGTCGTTCGTGCCGGAGGAGGTCGAGAACGCGACGACCGCGATGCGGCGGCCGCGGACCTCGAGGCGCGCCACCTCGCCCGGCGCGCCGGAGTAGCGGATGCCGAGGGCGTCGAGCGTGGCGCGGGTGGAGGTCGCGGCCCGCGTCGCCGAAGTCGCCCACGTGGTTGTTCGCGAGGGAGACGACGTCCACGCCGGCGTCGGCGAGGAGCTTGCCGTAGCGGGTCGGGACGCGGAAGGCGTAGCAGCGGCCGGGCTTCGAGCGCGCGCACTTCTCGGACTGCCCGGAGTCGGCGAGGGGGCCCTCGAGGTTCACGAAGGCGACGTCGGCGGCGGAGAGGAGTGGGGCCACCTCGGCGAGGAGCCCCTTCCCGTCCTCGGGCGGCAGGAGCCCGCCGGTCTCGTCGGGGAACGAGGAGCCGAGCATGACGTCGCCGGCCGCCGCGAAGGTGACGGGCGTGGGCGGCGCGGGGGTTCGGCGCCGGGAGCGTCGGGCCTCGGAGCCGGGCGCCGCGTCCGGGCGGGCGCCGGCGGGCGGCAGCGGCGGCTGCGCGGGCTGGGCCGGCGCCGCGGGGGCGGGCTGCGTCGCCGGCGAGGGCGGCGCGGGGGGCAGGTTGCCCTCCGGCCTCGGCGCGTGGGCGCAGCCGGCGGCGAGGGCGAGCGCGGAGGCGAGGAGGAGCAGGCGCTTCATGTGGAGCGGAGTAGCGGAAAGACCGGCGCGGGGCAAATCGCGGAGGGGTCTTGGACTTGGACTTGGACTTGGACTTGGACTTGGACTTGGTCCTGGACCTCGACCTGGTCCTGGACGCGGTCCAAACCCCGCGCGGGCGAACGGGGCACGCGGGTCCGTGAGATCGGACGGAACCGCGGAAGCCGGAGGTATCCCGCGTCGCCTGTCGCCCGACGGCGACAGGCTCCGGTTATTCCAGAATGAACTTCCTCGGGTTCTCCGGGATCCCGTTCACGCGCACCTCGTAGTGGAGGTGCGGGCCGGTGGAGCGCCCGGTGTTCCCGACGTTGGCCACCTTGTCGCCGCGCTTCACGCGATCGCCCAGGTGCACCGTGACCTCGGAGAGGTGGCCGTAGCGGGTCTTCACGCCGTAGCCGTGGTCGATGACGAGGACCTTGCCGTACCCGCCCTCGCTGCCGAGGAAGACCACCGTCCCGTCGGAGGGCGTGTAGACGGTCTGCCCGTGCGGGGTGGCGATGTCCATGCCCTGGTGCATCTTCCGCTCGGCGGTGTACGGGTCGATGCGGGTGCCGAAGTCGGAGGTCACCCACCCGCGCGTCGGCCAGATGGAGGGCGTCGAGGCGAGGAGCGAGCGCTGGTCGTCGAAGTACTCCTGCAGCTCGCGCAGGCTCTGCTCCTGCCGGGACGCCTCGGTCTCGAGGGAGGAGAGCTTCCCGGGGAGCGCCGAGAGGTTCGCCTCGCCCGCCGGCGCCGGGCCGGGGATCACCGCGTCCGACTCGGCGTCGCCGACCGGACCGATGGCGAGGTTCCGCTCGGGGTCCTGGAGCTGGGTCACCGCGGTCCGGAGCTTCGCGTCGAACCGCTCGACGCGGTCGAGGGTCGCCGAGATGTGCGCGACCTTCTCCTGGACGAGGAGGATCTGCGAGCGGAGCTGCGCGTTCTCCTCCTTGAGGACGGCGTTCTCGGAGGACGCCCCGAGGAGGGCGAAGTAGTGGCCGACGGTGAGGAGCGTGACGAGCCCGATGCCCACCCCGGCGTAGGCGGCGTTCGACGAGCCACTTCCGCGGCAGGCGGAACTTGCGCACCGCCTGCGAGTGGTCGCTGACGACGATGACCGTGAATACCTGGGTCTTCGGCGGAACGGCCATCCCGTGGGGGCTCCGAGCTTCGGTCATGCCGGGGCCAAAGTTGGCGCGCCGGCCGTCGGACAGAAACGCCCGCCCCGGAGGCTCCGGGACGGCGCGGATGCTCAGACGGGTAGCAGAGCGGCCGTTTGCCTGTCAAGAAAGCCCCACACCCACGCGGGTGCGCGCGCGGGGCACCCCGGGCGGCCGGCGCGTCACGCCGCCGCGGCGCGGACGACGATCACGGTGATGTTGTCGTCGCCGCCCCGGTCGTTCGCGAGGGCGACGAGCCGCCCCGGCGCGAGCTCGATGCGGGCTCTCCTCGACGATGGAGAGGATCTCGGGGTCGTCGACGAGGTTCGAGAGCCCGTCGCAGCAGACGACGAGGGCGTCGCCGCCCTGGAGCTCGAGGCCCATGAGGTCGACGACTGGACCTGCTGCTCGAAGCCCGACCGAGCGCGTGATGATGTTCTTGAACCGGCTGTGCTTCGCCTCGTCGGCGCTGATCGCGCCGGCCTTGAGCTGCTCGTTGACGAGGGAGTGGTCCTCGGAGACCTGGTAGATCCGCCCCTCCCGCAGCAGGTAGCAGCGGCTGTCGCCGACGTGGGCCACGAACGCGGTCCGGTCGGTCGACGAGCGACGGCGGTGACCGTCGTCCCCATCCCGGCGAGCTCGGGGTCGCCCTGCGCGGTCTCGTAGATGACGGAGCAGGCCTCCTCGACCGCCTGGCGCAGGAGGTCCGGGACGCGGGTGTCCTCGGCGTCCTCGGCCGCCGAAGGTCTCGGGATCCTCGACCTGCGGTGCGCGCGACCGCCGCCCGGATCGTGTCGACCGCGAGGCGCGAGGCGGTGCCGCCGCCGGCGTGGCCGCCCATCCCGTCCGCCACGATGAAGAGCCCCAGCGCCTCGTCGACGAGGTACGCATCCTCGTTGTGGTCGCGGCGCTGACCGACGTCGGTGATGCCGCGCGCCTCGATGCTGAGCGTGGGAGCCCGCAAGCGAGGGCAGCCTACCTTCGCACATATCGGTGGGTCAAACCGACGGCCCCCCGCGCCTGCGCGGCCGGCGACGCGCGATGGTCGCGCCGCCGGGCGTGGCTCAGCCCGCCGCCCGGCCCCCCGCTCTCGCCCGGCGCGCGGCCGCCCGCGCGGGCGCGCTGCGCGTCCCGCGCTCGGGCGCAGGCACCCGCGCCGCCTCGATGAGCGCGCCCGCGTGGGCGAGCGCCGCGTCGGTGATGGTCGCGCCGGCCATCATCCGGGCGATCTCGCGGCGGCGGTCCTCCTCGGCCTCGAGCGGCACGACGGCGGCGTGGGTCCGCCCGCCCGCGACCCGCTTCTCGACGCGGTGGTGCCGGTCGGCGAAGGCGGCGACCTGCGGCAGGTGCGTCACGCAGAGGACCTGTGGCCCCCGCGCGACCTCGGCGAGGACGCGCCCCATCGCCTCCGCGACCGCGCCGCCGATCCCGGCGTCCACCTCGTCGAAGACGTAGGTCGCCACCGGATCCCGCCGCGCCAGGGTCCGCTTCACGGCGAGGAGCACGCGCGAGAGCTCGCCGCCCGACGCGATCCGCGCGAGCGGGCGCGGCGGCTCCCCCGGGTTCGGCGCGATGAGGATCTCCGCCCGCTCGGCGCCGTCCGGACCGAGGCGAGCCCCCTCCACCTCGACGCCCGCCTCCGCGGGCAGGAGCGCGACCTCGAGGCGGCAGCGCCCCATGGCGAGCCCCTCGAGCTCCGCCCGGACCGCCGCGGCGAAGGCGCGCGCCGCCTTCTCCCGCGCGACGGAGAGCTCGCGCGCGAGCGCGGCCGCCTCGGCGGCCCGCCGCGGCGAGCTCCTCGACGAGCTCGGCGAGCCGCTCGCCGCCCCCGCGCAGCCGCGAGAGCTCCTCGCGCATCTCGGCCCGCCGGGCGATGGCGCCGTCGAGGGAGCCGTGCTTGCGCGCGAGGGCGCGGAGGAGCTCGAGCCGGTCCTCGACGGCGGCGAGCCGCTCGGGGTCGCCGCCCGCCGCGTCGGCGTAGCGCCCGAGCTCGCGCCCGGCCTCCTCGAGCTCGACCGCCGCGGAGCGGAGCAGCGCCAGGGTCGGCTCGAGGCGCCGGTCGAGGAGCGCCGCCTCCGCGAGGGCGCGCGCCGCCTGCGCGACGCGCTCGGAGGCGCTCCCCTCCTCGCCGTAGGCGAGGGCCTCCGCGGCCCGGGCCGCCTCGCGGAGCTTCTCCGCGGAGGCGAGGACGCGCCGCTCGTCCTCGAGGGACTCGAGCTCGCCGGGCCGCGGGTCGGCCCGGTCGAGCTCGGCGAGCTGGAACGAGAGGTAGTCGGCGCGGCGCGCCCGCTCGCCCTCGTCCGCGGCGAGGGCGTCGCGCTCCCGGGCGAGGGCCGCGAGCGCGGCGTGGGCGGCGCGGTAGCGCTGGAACAGGCTCTCGCCGGGGCGCGGGAGATCCGGCGGCTCCCGCTCGCCCTGCGCCTGCCGGAGGCAGGCGTACGCGTCGAGCAGCTCGAGGTGCGTCCCGGGGTCGAGGAGCGAGACGTGCTCGTGCTGGCCGGAGACGTCCACGGTCCCGCGCAGCACCTCCTCGAGCATCGCGACCGTGCAGAGCCCGCCGTTCACGAAGGCGCGGCCGCGGCCGCCGCGGGTCGCGACGCGCCGCACGAGCAGCTCGCGGGTCCCGGCCCGGTCGCCCGCCGCCCTCCTCCGCGAGGCCGAGCCCCGCCGCCTCGAGCCGCGCGAACACGCGGTGGTCCGCGGGCAGCTCGAAGATCGCCTCGACGACCGCCTCCTCCGCGCCGTCGCGCAGCACCTCCCCGCTCATCCGTCCTCCCAGGACGAGGTGGAGCGCGTTCACGAGGATGGACTTGCCGGCGCCGGTCTCGCCCGTGAGGACGTTCAGCCCCGGACCGAACCGGACCTCGATCGCGTCGACGATCGCGAAGCCGGAGATGCGCAGGGTCGTGAGCATGGGCCGATGATCCACGGCCCTCTGACACTGCGCAAGTATTCAGTGGTTCATCCGTTCAGGTCCGGGGTTTGCTCCCCTTCCGGGGGCCGACGCCCGGTACGATGCGTGGGGTCCGTGAAGCGGGGGGGGAAGACATGAGACGGAGCTGGATTGCCTGTGGCCTCGCACTGCTCGCCGGGTGCTCGCGGGACCTGTCGGTCCCTTCCGAGCGGACGCTCGCCGTCGCGCCGACGTTTGCGCCCGCCGCGCCCCGGGAGCGCGTCGCGCTCACCGCGACGGGTGGCGTCGCGCCGTACACGGCAGGCTTCGCGCAGGGCGGGAGGCTCTCTGGAGGCGACGCGACGGTCGTCCCCGCCGGCCCGCCCGGCACCTTCGCCTACCACGCGGGCTCCCTCGGCTCGGCACAGGACCTCGTGGAGGTGCGCGACGCCTCGGGCGCGGCGGTGACGATGCGCGTCTCGGTGGGCCCGCGCCTGCGCGTCACTCCGACCCTCGCGGTCACCGCAC
The DNA here is from genome assembly GCA_963739565.1 of uncultured delta proteobacterium. Taxonomy (GTDB): domain Bacteria; phylum Myxococcota; class Myxococcia; order Myxococcales; family Anaeromyxobacteraceae; genus Anaeromyxobacter. The sequence goes on from CAVUBF010000012.1 coordinate 160,328, forward strand.
CGGGTGGCCAGGTCGCCGTCGTCGCGAGCGGCGGCCTCAAGCCCTACACCTTCACCCTCGAGGACGCGCAGCCCGGGACGACGCTGACGCCCGGCCCCGGCGCGGACGAGTACGTCATCACCGTGGGCACGCTCGGCGACCGGGCCGAGCGGGCGGTCCTCCGCGACGCGACCTTCGAACCCGCGTTCCCGGGCTCCTCGGCGTCCGCGGAGGCGATTGTCCAGGTGAGCGGCGGGGTGCGCCTCTACGCCAACGCGCCGTCGGTGGTCCCACCCTTCGAGACGGTGGACTTCCTCGCGGTCGGCGGGCTGCCGCCCTACACCTTCGGGTTCGCCGGAGGCGCCGCGCCCTCCGGCGGCGTCATCGACCCGGTCTCTGGGCGGTACGTCGCGGGCGCGCTGGGCGCCGCCGACGGGAGCGTCTGGGACGGGATCGTCGCGACCGACGCGCTCGGGCAGGTCTCCGCGTCCTGGCCGATCGCGGTCGGGGCGCCGCTCCGGCTCGAGCTGCCGGCGACCGGGCTCTCCCCGGGCATCCCGCAGCAGCTCGTCGCCTCCGGCGGGAAGCCGCCCTACACCTTCGGCTTCGCGGCACGCGGCAACCGGAGCGCCGGCAACGTCAACGCGGCGAGCGGCATCTACACGCCGGGCTCGAACCAGGGCACCGCGGACCTCCTCGCGGTCTGGGACGCGACCGGGGTCGGGTCGTTCGTCCTGTCCGAACCGCTCACCGTCGGCTTCTCCGAGATCGGAGATTGGCGCGGCGACCGGCCGGGTCATCGAGGCGCGGCTGCGCGGCGACCGCCGACCGGACAACGACGCCCCCCGGCACGACGCCCTGCTCACGCACTACGACGGCGCCCTCTCGGCGGGGCTCACCGCGGTCTTCATGCCGCCGGGCCTGCCGCCGTGGCTCGCGAACGGAAACGTGGCGCAGCTCAACGGGCTGACCTTCGCCGCCGACCTCGACGGCGACGGGCACGACGAGGTGGTCGGCCTCGGCCCGGCCGGGCTCGCCGTGCTCGAGCCGGACCTCTTCGGGAACCTCACGCTGGCGCGCGCCGAGGGCCCCGCGACTCTCGCGGGCGACGCGCAGCCCGCTGCCGGCCTCCCCCGTCACGTTCTACACGGGGACGGGCTGCACCTGCGTCGGGGCGAGCGCGGGGACCACCTGGCCGCAGTTCGCCTGCGCGGCGGCGGGCAGCGGCGTCTACCGCGTCGAGTTCGCGGGGAGCACGGTCCCGCGCTGGACCTGCGATTTCCTCCCGGCCGCGGCGGCCACGCTCGTCCAGACCTCCACCGGGCTCGCCGCCGGCGACTTCGACGGCGACGGCGAGGTGGATTCCGCGTGGGTGAACACCGCTCCGAACGTGGTGTCGGTGAGCTACCGGATTGGAGGCACGCTGCTGCCGCGGCGGCGCAGGGCGCGACGCTCCGGTCCTCGTGCAACGTCTTCGGGTCCGGGGTCTACCAGTCGGACGGCAAGCTCGTCTCGTACCAGCGGCTTGCCGAGCAAGCGGCGCCGACGGGCGATCTGCCCGGCGCGCCGCCTTGCCCGAGAACCCCTCGCGTGCGGACGGGGCACGCGTCCCGGGGAATCGACCGCAGCTGCGTCGCCGGAGGTACCCCGCGTCGTCTGGCGCCCGGCTGCGCCGACGACGGTGTCGGCCGAACGGGGCGAGTCCTCGGAGCGCTACCGCTCCCCCCAGCGCAGCTTCGCCCGGAGGATGCCGAAGAAGCCGAGGTTCGGGTTCCGGACGAGCAGCACGCGGTTGTAGGACTGCTTCACCTGGACCCGGTCGCCCTTGGCGAGGGGGAGGCCCTTCTGGCCGTCGAGGGTGAGGTACACCTCGGTGTCGTTCGCCAGGATGATCTCGATGTTCTCGTCGTCCGGGACGACGAGCGGCCGCTGGGTGAGGGTGTGCGGGCAGATCGGCGCGATGATCACGCCGCGCATCGTCGGGTACATGATCGGCCCGTTCGCGGCGAGGGAGTAGGCGGTGGACCCGGTGGGCGTCGCGACGATGACGCCGTCCGCCCTGTAGGTCGTCACCTTCTCGCCGGAGCAGCGGGTGTCGAGCTCCGCCATGCGCGAGAGCGCGGACTTCGAGATGACGACGTCGTTCAGCACCTCGGAGTCGAGGGCCCGCTCCGACCTGCCGCCCTTGTGCAGGTGGACCCGCAGCTTCATCCGCTCCGAGACCTCCGCCTTGCCCGCGAGCACCAGCTCCATGGCGGTGTACAGCTCCGCCTGGGGCACCTCGGTCATGAAGCCGAGGCTCCCCATGTTCACGCCGAGGATGGGGACCGGGCGCCCCTCGAGGAGCGACGCGGCGTGGATGAGGGTCCCGTCGCCGCCGAGGACGACGACGAGGTCCGCCGTCCGGGCGGCCTCGGTCTCCTCGGTGATCACCTCCACGCCCTTGGAGGCGAGGAACCGCTCGACGAGGCCCGCGGTCTCGAGCGCCTCCGCCGAGGTCACCTTGTGGATGATCCCGACGCGCTTCGGTACCGGGCACGGATGGCCGGACATGCAGGACATTATATAAGCGAATCGCGATGGACCTCTTCGATCACGCCGCCGAGCAGGACGTCTCGGGCAAGCCGCTCGCCGAGCGGATGCGTCCCCGCCGCCTCGAGGACTTCGCGGGGCAGGAGCACGTGCTCGGGCCCGGCACCGCGCTTCGCCGCGCCATCGAGGCGGATCAGGTCCCCTCGCTCGTGCTGTGGGGGCCGCCCGGCACCGGCAAGACCACCCTCGCCCGGATCGTCGCGAAGCGGACCGGCGCGGAGTTCGTGGCCTTCAGCGCCGTCCTCGGCGGGGTGAAGGAGATCCGGGAGATCGTCGCCGCCGCCCGCGACCGCCGGCGCATGAACCGCAAGCGGACCATCCTGTTCGTGGACGAGATCCACCGGTTCACGAAGGCGCAGCAGGACGCGTTCCTCCCCCACGTCGAGGACGGGACGGTGACGCTCATCGGCGCCACCACCGAGAACCCGTCCTTCGAGGTGAACGCCGGCGCTCCTCTCGCGGTGCCGCGTCGTCACCCTGCGGGGCCTCACCGAGGAGGAGGTCGGCCGCGCTCCTCGACCGGGCGCTCGCCGCGCCGGAGGGGCTCGGCGGGACGGTGACCCTCGCCGCGGACGCCCGGGAGGCGATCGCGCGCTACGCCTTCGGCGACGCCCGGCGGGCGCTCAACGCCCTCGAGGTGGGCGCGGCGGCGGTGCGGCTCGCGGGCCGGACCGAGATCACCCGCGCCGACGCCGAGGAGGCGCTGCAGCAGCGCACGATCCTCTACGACAAGGGGGGCGAGCAGCACTACGACGTCGTCTCGGCGTTCATCAAGTCGATGCGCGGCTCCGACCCGGACGCCGCCGTCTACTACATGGTGCGGATGCTCGAGGGCGGGGAGGACCCGCGCTTCGTCCTGCGCCGGATGGTGATCTTCGCCGCCGAGGACGTCGGGAACGCCGACCCGCAGGCCCTCCAGGTCGCGGTCGCGGCGCTCCAGGCGGTGGAGCTCGTCGGGCTGCCCGAGGGCGTGCTCCCCATGAGCCAGGCGGCCATCTACCTCGCCCTCGCCCCCAAGTCGAACACCGCCATCGCCTCGTACGGCAACGCCCGGCGGCTCGTGCAGGAGCGCGGGGCCCTGCCGGTGCCGCTCAAGCTCCGGAACGCGCCCACCGCGCTCATGAAGGGGCTCGGCTACGGCGGCGGCTACCGGTACCCGCACAACTTCGACGGCAACTACGTGCCGGAGGAGTACCTGCCGGACGCGCTCAAGGGCGAGCAGATCGTGAAGCTCTCCGAGAACGGCCTCGAGAAGGTGCTCGGGGAGCGGTGGCGGGAGATCAAGGCGAAGCTGGGGAAGTAGGGCGGCCGACGCCAGTCAGCCGCGCTCGAGGCGCGCCAGCTCGGACGCGAGGTTCTCCCTGGCCCTGCCGCTCGTAGCGCTCCGCGAAATGGGGCGTGTGGAAGATTGAGCGCCTGCCGAGCAGCTCCCGGAGGAACGCCCCTCGCCCGCGCGCGAACAGGAAGCGCGGGATGGAGCGGGTGCTCCTGGCGCACGCCCCTGGGCGTAGCGAAGATACGGCCGAGGCTCCGCGCCGAGGATGGCGAGGTCCGCGTCGAGGAACGAGAGGGCCGCGACGTCGGCGGCGTCCGCCTGGTGCAGGCGGGTGGCCAGCGATGAGCTCGACGACGCGCGGTCCGAGGTGGGGCGAGCCCGAGCGCCTCGAGCGCGCCGCGGGCCAGCGCCGCGCTGCGCGCCTCGTTGTCCCGTCGCCCCGGGCGGTAGACGGCGTCGTGGTACCAGGTCGCCCACTCGACGGCCGGGTCCGAGAGCGGCACGCCGTCCAGCTCCGCGAAGACGTGCGCGACGTGCGCGAGGCCGTGGTAGGCGCGGTGGGGCTCGCCGTAGGCGGCGACGAGCGCGTCGAGGTGCGGCGCCGCCCGCGCCGGGTCCACGCCGACACGCGCGCATGAGGGCGCGCCAGCGCTGCTCGAGCTCGTCACGCGGCACGGGGAGCCCGCTCCAGGCGCGCGCCGGTGTCGGAGAGGACCTGCTGGAGGAGGTCCCGGTGGCCCGCTCGTCGCTCGGCGGCGCGGAGCCGTCCCAGGTCCAGAGCCGCCCGAACCGGGCGCGGCGCGATTCCCCGCGCGATCACGCGCGCGCTTCTCCTCGGTGCTCCACTGCGCCTCGACGCGCCGCCGCGCCCTCCTGCGGCGACGCGGCCCCGGGCGGCGAGGCGCGCCGTCCGGTCGGCCTCGCGGACCTCGACGCAGGATCACGTGGCCGTTGCAGAGCGGCAGGAGCCCCTGCTCGGCGAGGAGCGCGGCGTCGAGCAGCACCACCCCGCGGAGCGCGTACAGCGCCTTCCGGAGGCCGACCGTGACCGCCGGCGTCATGAGGTCGGTTCAGGTCGCGGAGCGATTCCGGGTCGGCGAAGGCGCGCGCCGCGAGCCGCCGGCGGTCGACGCCGGCCGCGCCCCCGATCTCGCGCGCCGAAGCGCTCCACGAGGGCCTGCGCGGGTCCGCGCGCACAGCGGCGAGTCCTCGCCCTCGAGCACCGCGTGCGCGATCCGGTCGAGGTCCAGGTCGTGGACGGCGAGCCCCTCGCGGCGGCCCGCCAGCGGCGAGCTGTCGCGCAGAGCGTCGACTTGCCCGCACCGGCCACCCCCGTCACGCCGACGAGGAGCTGGCCGCTCGAGCGACCTCCTCCAGCGCCGCCTTCACCATGGGCGGCACGAGCTCGTGGACGAACCCGTGCTCGAGCTGGATCGCCTTCACCGCGCTCGAGCTGACGTGGGCCAGCGCGGGGATCGGCGAAGAGGACGTGCGTGTCGATGCCGGCGCGCTGGCTCAGGCCCACCAGGTGGTGGACCTGCTCGTAGTCGAAGTCCGCGGCGTTCGGACGCCCTTCACGATCACCTGGGCGCCCTGCTCGGTGGCGAAGTCGACGACCATGCCGTGGAAGGGGAGCACCGTCGACGCCGGGCAGGTGGGCGAGGCGCCTGCCGCGCCAGGCGCGAGGCGCGCCTCGAGCGAGAACAGGTACTTCTTCGTCGGGTTGCGGCCGATCCCGACGACGACCCGGTCGAAGGTCGCGGCTGACCCGCTCGACCACGTCGACGTGGCCGTAGGTGATCGGGTCGGCGGAGAAGGCGTACAGCGCCGTGGCTGGCGGGGCGGCTCGGCGAGCGCCAGGGGGTCGGGGATCATCGCGCGCTCCTTCCAATCTTGGTTGAACGACCAAGCCAAGAATGTGCTCGCGGGGCGCCGGCGGCGTCAAGGCATATTTGGTCGGTCGACCAACTCGGCCCTCGCGGGCTGCGGGAGCGCGCGTGGCCCGACCTTCGAACACGCAACAGCGGCGGCAGCAGATCGTGGACGCCCTCCTCTCGGTCATGGCCGAGCGCGGGTACGAGGGCGCCTCGATCCAGGCCATCGCGCGGCGGGCGGGCCTCGCGCCGGGGCTCGTCCACTACCACTTCGGGAGCAAGCAGGAGATCCTGCTCGAGGCTATTCGGCAGCTCACCGAGCCTCTTCGACCAGCGGCTACCAGCGCCGTCGCAGCGGAGCGCGGCGACCCCGCGGGAGCGGCTGCGCGCCTTCATCGACGCCCGGCTGGCGCGCGGCGAGGGCGCCAGCCCGAGCCGCGGTCGCGGCCTGGGTCACCTTCGGCGCCGAGGCGGTGTGGCAGCCCGAGGTGAAGGCCGTCTACCAGGAGGTGATGCGCGCGCAGCAGGCGCTGCTGGAGGGGCTGTCCGCGAGCGCGCGCGGGCGCTGACCGCCCGCGAGCGCCCAGCACCTCTGCGGCATCGTGCTCGCCGCCATCGAGGGCGCCTTCCAGCTCTCGGTCTCGGCGCGAGGACGTCATGCCGACGGGCTATGCGGCGCCGACGCTGCTCGCGCTCGTCGAGGGCCACTGGGTGAGCGGGCCCTAACGCCTCCCCGAGACGACCTCGAGCCGGCCGTCCTCGGCGAGCGACGCCGGCGTGACGAGGACGAGGTCCTTCGGCACCGGCCCGCCCCACCGCTGCTCCGCGGCCTTCTCGATGCCGAGGAGCCGCAGGTCGCCGAGCCGCTCCCGCTTCCCGAGGGAGATCCCCGCCCCCCGCCCGTACGCCTTCACGACCAGCTCCGAGCAGTAAATCCGCTGGTCGTCCCAGCCGAAGCGCGGGTCGTAGGGCCGGCCGAGGAACGACCGCGCCGCCGCGGCCGCCGCGGCCCGCTGCGCCGGTGAGGCGCCGCGGGGCCGGAGCACGAGCACGTCGCCTCCCCGCCGCGCCCGCCGGCGCCACGCGGCCCAGGGCGTCCGCGTCACCACCCGGAGCGCCTCGACGACCGAGACCTCCCCGCGATCCGAGACCTCCACGATCCCGACGTGCGACCAGCGGCTGGCGGTCGCCCACTGGATCGCCGAGGACTGCGACGACGACGACGTCTCGAAGACGAGGTCCCCGCTCTCGAGCGCGGGCTCCGCCGCGTGTGTCGAGCAGGACACGAGCGCCGCGAGGACGACGAGCCACACCGCGAGCGATTTCCGCGCCATCACGCCACCTCCCGTGGGAACGGGCGCTGGAAGAGCACGCCGCGTGCCAGGCGACGCCGCGCGGCGGCGGGGGCTCTGTTACGTTCCCGGCGTGCTCCTGTACCTCCACGGCTTCGCCTCCGGCCCCTCCTCGAACAAGGCGCGCGTGCTCTCGGAGCGGTTTCGCGCCCTCGGCGTCCCGATGGAGGTCCCCGACCTCACGCCGGGACGGGACGGGTTCGAGCCTCCTCGCCGTCGTCGATGCTCGCCATCGCCGAGGCGAGCCTCGCCCGCGGCCCCCCGCCCCACGCGATCATCGGCAGCTCGCTCGGCGGCTACCTCGCCGCCCTCGCCGCCTCTCGCGACCCCTCCGTCGAGCGCCTCGTCCTGATGGCCCCGGCGTTCCGGCTCTTCGAGCGCTGGGAGCACCGGCTCGGCCCGGGCGAGCTCGAGCGGTGGAGGCGCGAGGGGCTCGAGACCATGCACTACGCGTCGAACCGCCAGCGCCGCATCGGGTGGCAGTTCTTCGACGACGCGCGGCGGCTCCCCGCCTTCCCCGAGGTCCGGGTGCCCGGCCCTCTGCATCGCCGGGAGACGCGACGAGACCGTCCCCTTCGCCGACGTCGAGGCGTTCGTGGCGCGGACGCCCGAGCGCCCGGCTGGTCCCGGTGGACGACGGCCACGACCTCGCCGCCTCCCTCGACCTCATCTTCGCGGAGGCGCGGGCGTTCCTGGCGCCGTTCACGGGACCCACCCCGGCGCGGTAAGGTCCGCCCCCGGTGCGGCCCGTCCGGCCGCCGAAGGAGCGCACACGTGACCACCGCCGCCCCGCGCCTCGCCGCCTCCCCCGCCGCCACCGCGCGCGGCGCGCATCCCCGCCTCGTTCTTCTCGATCCCGCTGGGGCTCGGCGCCCTCGGGACCGCCTGGCGCACCGCCGCGCGCGCCTACGCCACCTCGCCGTGGGTCGCCGACGTCCTCCTCGCCGTCTCGGCGGCGCTCTGGGTGGGTGTGCTCGGCGCGCTGGTGCTGAAGGCGCTCGTGGCGCGCGATCGGCTGCGGGCCGAGCTCCTCGACCCGGTGGAGGGGAGCCTCGCCGCCCTCGGGCCCGCCTCGCTCCTCGCGATCGCGGCCGGGGTCGCCGGACGCTTCCCCGATCTCGCGCAGGTGCTCTTCTGGGTCGGGGCCGCGGCGGTGGTCGTCCACGCCGCCTGGCTCGTGGGCGGGTGGCTCATCGCGCCGCCGCCGGTCGCGAAGGTCACCCCCGCCCTGTACGTCGCGCCCGTCCTCGGGAACCTCTTCGCGGCGGTCGCCGCCGGCGCGGTCGGCCGGTCCGACGCCGGCTGGGTGTTCTTCGGTGCGGGGCTCGTCTCGTGGCTCGCCCTCGCCGGCGTCCTCCTCGGCCGCCACCTCTCCGCCGGCGAGCTGCGGCCGGCGCTCCGCCCGCTCCTCGGCCTCGAGCTCGCGTCGCCCGCCGTCGCGCTCCTCGCGTACCAGGCCCTGGAGGGCGCGGCGCCCGACGCGGTCTCGCGCGGGCTCCTCGGGTACGCGCTCCTCGTCGCGGCCGTGCTCCTCCGGCTGGGGGCGAGGTTCCGCGAGGCCCCGTTCTCTCCGGCCTACTGGTCCTTCGCCTTCCCGCTCGCGGCCCTGTCCGCGGCCGCGCTGCGCCAGGGGTCCGCGGCCCGCGGCTCGGTCGCCGGCGCCCTCGCGCTCCCCATCTTCGTCGTCGCGAACGCGGTGATCGCCGGTGATCGCGTTCCGGACCGCGGTCGCCGCGACGCGCGGGACGCTCCTGCCGCCGGAGTAGGCGCCCCGCGTCCCGGCGCCCGTGGGCGCCGGGGGGTACACTCCCGCCGTGCTCGTCGAGGTCGCCGTCGCCGCCGCGGTCCGCGGCACGTTCACCTACCGCGTCCCGGCGGCCCTCGCCCCCGAGGTCGCCCTCGGCCAGCGCGTCGCGGTCCCGTTCGGCCGGAGCCGGCGCGCGACCGGCTACGTCGTCGGCTTCCCCACGGCGCCCCCGGACGGCTTCGAGCTGCGCGACGTCGCCGCGGTCCTCGACGCGTTCCCGCCCTTCACGCCCGCGCCTCGTCGAGCTCATCCGCTGGGCGGAGGAGTACTACCTCGTCCCCGCCGGCGAGCTGCTCCGCGCCGCGCTGCCGCCCGGCCTCAACACGCGGGGCGGCACCGAGGGGCCGGCGCGGCGCGGGCGTCGAGTACGCGGCGCCGGAGCCCGCCGCCGCGGACGCGCCGGCCTCGCTCTCGCCGCGCCCCCGCCCAGCGCGCGGTCCTCGAGTACCTCCTCGCCCGCGGCCGCATCCCGCTCGAGGAGCTGCGGCCGGCCTTCCCCGCACGGCCGCCCCGCCCTCTCCGCCCTCGCGAAGCGCGGGCTCGTCCGGCGTCGAGTCCGAGACGCCGGTCGTGCGCGCCGGGGCTCCTCGACGCGGCCGCGACGGCGGCCGCCCCCGCGCTCACCCCGGCGCAGGCGAGCCGGCCCTCGCCGAGATCGAGGGCGCGTTCGGCGCCTTCGCGACCTTCCTCCTCCACGGCGTCACCGGATCGGGCAAGACCGAGGTCTACCTGCACGCCATCGCGCGGGCGCGCGCCGCCGGCAAGGGCGCCCTCGTGCTCGTCCCCGAGATCGCGCTCACGCCGCAGCTCTCCGGCCGGTTCCGCGCCCGCTTCGGCGACGACGTGGCGCTCCTCCACACCGGCCTCTCCGGCGCCGAGCGCCACGCCGAGTGGCTGCGGCTCCGGCGCGGCGAGGCCCGCATCTGCGTCGGGGTCCGGAGCGCCATCTTCGCGCCGGTGCAGGACCTCGCGGTCGTCGTCGTCGACGAGGAGCACGAGCCGCTCGTTCAAGCAGGACGACGGCCCGGCCTACCACGCCCGCGACCTGGCGGTGGTGCGGGCGCAAGCTCGAGGGCGCGGTGGTGATCCTCGGCTCCGCGACGCCGTCGCTCGAGACCGCTCGAGAACGCCCGGCGCGGCCGCTACCGCCGGCTCGAGCTGCCGACGCCGCATCGACGACCGGCCGATGCCGGCGGTGGAGCTCGTGGACCTGCGCCGGCTCCGGCGGCCCGGACCGGACCTCGCGCCGGGCCTGCTCTCGCCGGCCCTGGCGGACGCGCTCGCCGCGACGGTCGCGGCCGGGCAGCAGGCGATCCTCTTCCTCAACCGGCGCGGCTACCAGACGCTGGTGGTGTGCGAGGCGTGCGGCGCAGGAGGCCCGCTGCCCGGACTGCTCCGTCGCCCTCACCCACCACGCCCGCCGGGGCGTCCTGCTCTGCCACTACTGCGGCCACTCCGAGCCGATGGACGCGACCTGCCCGGCGCTGCGGCGGGATCCGCTTCGGCGTCGGGCGTCGGCACCGAGCAGGTGGAGGAGGCGGTCCGCGCGCTGCCTCCCCCGGGCGCGCGTCGCGCGGCTCGACCGCGACGCGGTCGGCTCGGCGGACGACACCGCCGCGCTGCTCGCCCGCTTCGCCCGCCGCGAGCTCGACGTCCTCGTCGGCACGCAGATGGTGACGAAGGGGCACGACTTCCCGGGCGTGACGCTCGTCGGCGTGGTGCTCGCCGACACCGCGCCTCGCCCTGCCGGACTTCCGCGCCGGCGGAGCGGACGTTCCAGCTCCTCACGCAGGTCGCCGGGCGCGCGGGGCGCGGCGCCGACGCGGGCCGGGTGCTCGTCCAGACCTTCAACCCCGGGACGCGGGCGGTGGCTCGCGCCGCGACCCACGACTTCGCGGGCTTCGCGGAGGAGGAGCTCGAGGAGCGCCGCCGCCGGGGCTGGCCGCCCTTCGCGCGCCTCCTCGCGGTGCGCGTGGAGGGCTCGGAGGCGGCGGCGCCGAAGGTGGCCGAGGCGCTCGCCCGCGCCGCGCGCCCGGCGCTCCGGGGCGAGGTGTCGCTCCTCGGCCCCGCCCCGGCCGCCATCGAGCGGATCCGCGGCCGGACGCGGTGGCACCTCCTCTTCCGGGCGCCCTCGCCGCCGCCGCTGTTCCGCGTCCACGCCGCCCTGGCGCCGCTCGCCTCGCGCCCCCCCGGGGGCGCCCAGGTCCGGTTCGACATGGATCCGTACTCGATGCTCTGAGCCGCGGCCCGATCCCGGTCGCCCATCGCCAGGCGCCTGGGCGCGCCGCCCCACGTTTCACGACAGCGGGGCGATACCGCTCGACGAGAGGTCCGGCCGGCGCTTGGTCCCGCGCCAACTCGCGGGGCATAATCGATCCCCCGTGCCGCGCGTCCTGCTCGTCGACGACGACATTGCCGAGATCTCGGCCGTGAAGCGCCTCCTCGCGCGCGCGGGCCACCAGGCCGTGCTCGCGACGAACGGCGCCGACGCCCTCGCCGCGGTGGGCCGGATGCCGCCCGCGGCGATCGTCGATCGCCTCGGGCTGCGAGGGCGGCGAGGCGCTGCGCCGCCTCGCGGAGGACGGGGCCGCCGGGATCCTGCCCTTCGTCGTCCTCGGCGAGACCCTCGCCGCGCCTGCCGGGGCGGCGCAGATCCCTCGGCCGGTGGACCCTGCGGTCCTGTCGGATCGGCTGGCGGCCGCGCTCGGGGCCGGACCGGCGCCCGCGAGCCTCGAGCCGCCTCAGGCCGCCGCGCCCGCGCCCCAGGCCCCCCAGGCCCCCCGGGCGCCCGTCGCGCGCCGCCGGACCGCGCCCGTGCCCGTGCCCGCCCCCGCCGGCGGCCCGGCCAACGACCGGCGCGCGGCCGCCGATGCCCTGCGCGCCCGCGCGGACGAGCTGCGACGCGGCGCGGTGAGCGCGGCCGTCGCCGCCGCCGTGCAGGACGCGGTCGCCGACTCCGGGACGCCGGGCGACTCCGTCTCGTCGACGGACGCCGCCCTCGCGGAGCTCGCGACCCCCGTGCCCGGCGACTTCCCCGCCCTCGACCTCGAGACGGACCCCGGGCTCGAGGCGATCCTGCGCCGCGCGGAGGAGGCCGAGGCCAAGGCCCGCCGCGGTGCCCGGCGGGCCGCGGACGACGGGGCCGCGCGCGCCGCCGCGGCGGAGGCCGAGGCGCGGCGCCTCGCCGAGCAGACCCGCCGTGCCGAGGAGGAGATTCGCCGCGCCGAGGCCGAGGCCGAGGCGACCCGGGCCGCGGAGGAGCGCCGCCGCGCCGAGGAGGAGGAGGCCGAGCGCAGCCGGGACGAGGCGCGCCGCGCCGCCCAGGCCCAGGCGGACGCCGAGGCCGAGGCGGCCCGCGCCGCGGAGGAGCGCCGCCGCGCCGAGGGCGAGGAGCGACGCCGCCTCGAGGCGGAGGCCGCTCGCGCCCGCGAGACCCGCGAGCACGCCCGCCTCCGCCGCGAGCTCGACGCGGAGCGCCGCGCGTCGGACGAGCGCGCCCGGGCGGCCGCCGAGGGGCGCCGCTCCGAGGAGGACGGCCCGCGGGCGTCCGGATCCGACGAGGAGAAGCTCCGCGCCGCGATCCGGAGCGCCCGGGAGGAGATGGAGGCGCTGCGGAGGAGCAGCGGCGCGGAGGAGGAGCAGCTCCGCGCCGCGATCGAGAGCGCCCGCGCCGAGATGGAGACGCTCCGCCGCCGCGGGGACGAGGAGTCCCGCCGCCGGGCCGAGGCCGAGGCCGAGGTGGCGCGCCTCGCCCGCGAGGCCGAGCGCAGGGAGGCGGAGGCCTCCACGCGCCCGCCACCCCTCGAGGTCCCGGTCTACCAGCCGCCGGTCGAGGACCCCGCGCCCGACCCCGCCCAGGAGATCGCGCGCCGCCGCGTGGCGGCGCTCCGCGATCGGACCCCGGCGCCGCTCCCCGCCCCTCCACCCGCGCCCGAGGAGCCGGCGCGCGCCCCCGTCCGCACCCCGCCGCCCGAGCTGCGGTCGGGCACGCTCGGCGAGCTGCCCATGCCGCGCCTCCTCGCCCTCGCCGCGCGCGCCGGGCTCGCCGGCCGCGTGGATCTCGAGGGCGAGGCGGCCCGCTCGATCTACTTCGAGGACGGCCGCGTCGTCGGGGCGACGAGCTCGGCGCCCGGCGAGCGGATCGAGGAGGTCGCGCTGCGTCTCGGCCTCGTCACCCGCGACCAGCACCGGCTCGTCGCCGCCTCCGCCGCGCCCCTCGCGACGCGCCGCGCCGCGGTCCTCCTCCTCGAGCGCGGTTTCCTGAAGCCCGCCGAGCTCGGACCGCTCGTCCGCCGCCGCACGGAGGAGGTCGTCTTCGGCGCGTTCGGCGACCCAGGCGCGCGGTTCCGGTGGTCTGCGGCGGAGGTCCCGCCCGACGAGTCGACCGCCCTCGAGCGCTCCACGCTCCAGCTCGCGGTGGAGGGCGTCCGGCGCCGCTGGCTCGCCCCGGAGGTGGACGCGGTCCTCGGCAGCGACGCCACCCTCGTCGCGCCCGTTCCGACCGGCCCGGGCGCCGCAGACCTCGGGCTCTCCCCGGAGGAGCGCCGGGTCCTCGCCCTCGCCGATGGGCTGAGGACGCTCGACGAGATCGTCGCGGGGAGCCCCCTCGATCCCCTGTCGACCCGGCAGGTCCTCGCCGCCCTGGTGCTGGTGGGGACGCTCGCGGTCCGGACCTTCCAGGGGGGACGGCCGGCGGCGGCGGCGGCGGCGGCCATCGACCTCGCCCGGGTCCGGGACAAGCTCGACCAGGTCCGGCGGGCCGACTACTTCGCCGTCCTCGGGGTCGGGCGGCTCTGCACGCCGCACGAGGTCCGCGAGGCCTTCGAGCGGCTCCGGCTCGAGTTCGATCCGCGGCGGTTCCAGGGGGTCCGCGAGGACGGCCTCGAGGGGCGGCTCGAGGAGATCCAGCGCGTCGTCGCCGACGCCCGGGACGTCCTCGCCGACGACCGACTCCGGGCGGAGTACCTGCGGGGGCTCGGGGAGTAGTGCACGCGCAGGGGCTCGGTGTTAAATCTCCGGCCGGAGCGAACACGAGATGGTCCGCGAAATCGTCATCTGGCCCGATCCCGTCCTGAAGCAGGTCGCCGCCCCGGTCGACCGCGTGGACGACACCACCCGCCGCCTCCTCGACGACATGGCCGAGACCATGTACGCCGCCGACGGGGTGGGCCTCGCCGCCCCCCAGGTCGGCGTGGGGCGCCGGGTCATCGTCATCGACGTCTCGCCCCGCGAGCCGGACCAGAAGCTCATCCACCTCGTGAACCCGGAGATCGTCGAGCTGGAAGGGAAGACGATCTACACCGAGGGGTGCCTCTCCATCCCCGGCGAGGCCGAGGAGGTGGAGCGGGCGAACAAGGTCCGGGTCCGCGCCCTCGACTACCACGGCAAGCCCTTCGAGATCGTCGCCGAGGGCGACCTCCTCGCCATCGCGCTGCAGCACGAGATCGACCACCTGCAGGGCACGCTCTTCGTGGACCACCTCTCGAGCCTCAAGCGCGAGCTCATCCGGAAGCGGATGAAGAAGCTGAAGCAGGAGCGCGCCGAGGAGTCCGCGCAGGCCGTGAAGCGCGCGCCGCGCCACGAGTCGGCGCTCTGAGCACCGCCCCCGGTCGCCGCCGTCCGTCCTCTCGCTCCCTCTACTTCCGGACCTTCGCCCGCGCGAAGTCGACCGTCGCCCGCGCCGCCTCGTCGAGCGGGGTCGCGAGATCGCCGAACCGCGCCCGGAACCGGGCGTCATCGACGACGAACCGCTCCTCCCACTGGTAGGCCATCTCGTTCAGCTCGCGGACAATCGGCACGACGAGGCCGGCCGCCCGGAGGGCGAGGCGCGGCACGCGGCGGAGCGGGATGTCGCGGCCGAGCGCGCCCGCGAACCGGCCGACGAGCTCGCGCGTCGTCTCGGCGGGCGCGCAGGGGAGCATCCAGAGGCCGTTTGCCGCCGGATCGAGGCCGAGGGCGGCGAGCCCAGCGGCGACGTCGCGGGTGAAGTGGTAGGTGTGGCGCTCGTCGGGGTTCACGAGGAGCATCCCCGGCTTGCCGGCGAGCACGCTCGGCCAGAAGGGCTCGCCGAGGAACGACCCCGCCCACGCTCCCGGCCCGAAGAAGTCCGACGCCCTCCCAATCGCGGCGCGCACGTCGCCGCGCCGCGCCGCCACCAGGAGCGCCTCGTGGAGCCGGGCCCGGATCTCCCCCTTGCGCGAGCACGGCGCCTGCGGCGTCTCCTCGCTCATCGGGCGCCCGCCGGGGCGGCCATAGGCGTACAGGTTGTCGAGCACGACGAGCCGGGCGCCAGCGCGGCCCGCCGCGGCGACGAGGTTCTCCTGGATGCGCGGGAGGGTCCTCGCCCAGACCTTCGCGGAGTACGGGCTGTTGACGCAGTGGTACACGGCCTCCGCGTCCCGCGACGCCTCCGCGACGAACGCGGCGTCCATCGCGTCGCCGCGGACCGCCTCGACGCCCTCGAGGACGACGGGGGTGGGCGAGCGCCGCACGACGCGGACCCGCTTGCCGGCGGCGCGGAGCCGCGCCGCGAGGAGCGGACCAATCTGCCCCGCTCCGAACACGACGTGGAGGCCAGCGCCGACGTCCGTCACCGTCGGGCGACGGACGTCGCGGGGTACGTCCGCTGTCGGAGACACGTCGCCTCCTCGGGACCGCGTTCCCGCCCGCCCCGCTACAGGCGCTCGTCGATGGCGCGGTTCGACATCGCGTCCGCCGCCGCGTTCTCCTCCCGCGGGATGTGGCGGACCTGGATGGACGTGAAGCCCTTGAGGAGCGCGGTCGCCTCGTCGTGGAGCGGCCGGAGGTGGTCGGCCTTCACCTGCGTACTCGCCGGCGAGCTGCTTCACGAGGAGCTCGGAGTCGGAGAAGACGTCGAGCTCCTTGATCCCCATCGCCTTGGCGCGCTTGAGCCCGAGGATGAGCCCCATGTACTCGGCGACGTTGTTCGTCGAGTCGCCGAGGAACTTGCCGATCTTCGCGACGATGTGCCCGTCGGGGTTCAGGATCACCGCGCCGGCGCCGGCCGGGCCGGGGTTCCCGCGGGCGGCCCCGTCGGTGAAGAGCCGGGTGCGCTTCGCCTTCTCGGCCTCGACCGCCGCGTCGGCGGCCTCGCGCTCGGCGTGCTCGGTCGGCGGCGCGCTCGCGGCGGCGCTGCGTCGCGCTCCACCTTCGAGAGCGTCCATCGCCTCGTCGATCTCCTCGGCGGCGCGCTGCGCCGCGCTTCTCGACCTCGGTCTGCCTGCGGACCTTGATCCCCTTCGCGCCGGCGCCGGGCGCGGGCTCGCGCGGCCTTCTCGGCCTCCTCGACGCGGTCGGCGGCGGCGGCGATGAGCTTCCCGAGGGTGTCGCGGTCGTACCCGTGGTAGCGGGCGAGCGTGCGCGGCAGGTCCTCGTTGGCGGCGATGAAGCGCAGCAGCTCGGCGAGGACGGGCTTCGCGGCCACGGCCTAGGCGGGCGACGGGGCGGGCGGGTTCACCGCCTCGGCCGAGTAGATGATGCGGTGGCAGTTCGGGCAGGTCTCGATGGAGTCCGCCCGCTGCAGCGTGATGGCGAGCTGGGGCGGGATGTTGCGGTGGCACCCCTTGCAGGTCATCCCGACCACCGGCGCGATCGCGACGCCCGCGCGGCGGCGCTTGATGTTCTCGTACTTGGCGAGGAGGCCCGGGTCGACGAGCTTCACGGCGTCGGTCCGGCGCACCTCGAGGCCGCGCGCCTTCTCCTCGTCGGCCGCCTTGTGCTTCTCGATCTCCTCGACCTCGGCCTGGGCGGCGGCCTCGCGCTCGGAGAGCTCCTCCTCGCGGGCCTCGACGCCCTTGCGGAGCTCGTCCGCCTGGACGGTGAGCTCCTTCAGCTGCTCCGACTGGCTCTCGTTGGTCTTCTTCGCGATGTCAATCTCGCGGGAGAGGGCGGCGTACTCGCGGGGGGTGCTGGATCTCGCCGAGCCGCCCCTCCCACTTCTTCACCTTGTCGCGCTCCATCCCCAGCAGCGTCTCGAGCTGCCGGCGCTCGCGCTCGTTCTCGTCGAGGCGGGCCTGCTCCGCCTCCCACGCCTTGCGGGCGACCGACGACCGCGGCCTCGATCTCTGCCCGGCGTGCCGGGATGCGCGGCGATCTCGGCCTGGATCTCGTTCAGGTCGAGATCGATCTGCTGCAGCTCCTCCAGCGCCTTCAGCTTCTCACGCAGCGACGACAAGGCTCACGCCTCCCTCGACCATCAGATGGGCCCACCAGGATTCGAACCTGGATCTGATCGGTTATGAGCCGACAGCTCTGGCCGTTGAGCTATGGGCCCCGCGGCCCCTGGTGCGCCTCCGTCTACCACAGATCGCAGCTCTCCACGATCGCTAGCTCTCCACGAAGCTCTTGAGCCGCTTCGACCGCGCTCGGGTGGCGCAGCTTGCGGAGCGCCTTCGCCTCGATCTGGCGGATGCGCTCGCGCGTCACCTCGAAGTCCTGGCCGACCTCCTCGAGGGTGTGGTCGCTCTTCTCGCCGATGCCGAAGCGCATGCGCAGGACCTTCTCCTCGCGCGGCGTCAGCGTCGCGAGCACCTTCCGCGTCTGCTCGGCCAGGTTCATGTTGATGACCGCCTCGGACGGGCGAGACGATGCGTCTTGTCCTCGATGAAGTCGCCGAGGTGGCTGTCCTCCTCCTCGCCGATCGGGGTCTCGAGGCGAGATGGGCTCCTTCGCGATCTTGAGGACCTTGCGGACCTTGTCGAGCGGCAGCTCCATCTTCTCGGCGATCTCCTCCGGGCGTCGGCTCGCGGCCGAGCTCCTGCACGAGGTAGCGCGCTGGTGCGGATGAGCTTGTTGATCGTCTCGATCATGTGGACCGGGATGCGGATCGTCCGCGCCTGGTCGGCGATGGCGCGGGTGATCGCCTGGCGGATCCACCACGTCGCGTACGTCGAGAACTTGTAGCCGCGCTTGTACTCGAACTTGTCGACGGCCTTCATGAGGCCGATGTTGCCCTCCTGGATGAGGTCCAGGAACTGCAGGCCGCGGTTCGTGTACTTCTTCGCGATCGAGACGACGAGGCGGAGGTTCGCCTCGACGAGCTCGGTCTTCGCGCGCTCGGCCCGGCGCTCGCCCTCGCTGATGGCGCGGTAGGTCCGGCGCAGGTCCTCGGCGGAGCCTCGCGCGAGCACCTCGGCCTCCTCCTCGCACGCGTTGGCCTCTTCCGCGACCGGCGGTTCGGCCGGCACTCGAGCGCGGTCGATCTCCTCGAGCTCCTCGCGCCGAGACCCGAGCTTCTTGCCGAGCTTCTTGCGCTCGGCCTCGTCGCTCGCGCGTGTCGCGCAGCTGCGCTGCAGCTCGCGCCACGGCACGTCCACGCGCCGCTCGCACTCGAGCAGCTCCGGCTCCGCCTCCTCGACGCCGCTTGATGAAGCCCTTCAGCTTCAGGACGATGCGGTCGATCTGCTTCTTGTTGAGCTGGATGGCCTCGAGGTGCTCCACCATCTGCGGCCTCGATGGCCTTGATGTCGTTGCGCAGCTCGCTGCGCTTCACCTCGGAGATCTTCTTCGTGGCGAGCGTCTCGCGCGAGCTTCGTCACGTCGCGCTCGAGCTTGCGGATCCGGTCGATGTGCTTCAGGACGTGCTCGACCTTCTTCTCCTCCTCCTTCGGGATCGCGCGGCTTCTCCGGCTCGCCCGGCGTCACCTCGACCGCCTCGGCGCCTTCGACGGACGGCCTCGACCTCGGCGGTCTCCTCCTCGACCTCCTCCTCCGCGCTCGGCCTGCTGCTCGTCGCCGGCGTCCTTGATGATCTCGCGGACCCGGATCTTGCCCTTCTTGCAGCCGCTCGCCGAGGTCGAGGATCTCCTGGATCGCGATGGACGACGAGAGCACGGCGGCGAGGACCTCCTTCTCGCCCTCCTCGATCCGCTTGGCGATCTCGACCTCGCCCTCGCGGGTGAGGAGGGAGACCGAGCCCATCTTCCGCAGGTACATGCGGACGGGGTCGTTGGACTTGCCGTAGCCGGCGTCCTCCTCCTCCTCCTTCTCCTCCTTCTCCTCGGTCTTCTCCTCCGGCTCCGGCGGCTTGTCCGGGAGCTTCATCTTCTTCTCGGCGCCGTCCACGACCTCGATGTCGTGCTCGCCGAACATCGACATGACGTCGTCAATCTGGTCGGAGCGACGATGTCCGACGGGAGGGCGTCGTTCACCTCGTCGTAGGTGAGGAAGCCCTTCTCGCGGCCGCGCTCCATGAGCGCCTTCACCTCGGACCGCTCGGTGATGTCGCTCATGTCGTCGGCGGGGAGCTCGTCCGCGTCGTCGTCGTCGTCGTCGTCGTCGTCCGCGGCGGCGGCGGCGCTCCTCGGGCTCGCCCTCCTCGTCGTACGGGCGCGCGGGCTTGCGGAGCTTCGGGCCCTTCTCGCCCTTGCCCGGCTTCTCGGCCTTCTCGCCCTTCGCGGCCTTGTCGGCCTTCTCGCGCGGGCTGGGCCTGCGGCCTTCTCGCCCTTCTTGTGGAGGTCGGAGCGCCTTCTCGGGCTTCACCTCCCGACGGGCGGCGCGCGACGGCCTTCCGGCGGCGGCGCGCGCAGCCTCGTCCTTCACGCGCTTCGCCGACTTCACGACCCGCTCGCGGTCCTTGCCCTTGACCGGCGTCTTCGCCTTGGCGGCGGCCTTCTTGGGCGCCTTCTTCTTGGCCCTTCGTGCTCATGTCGCTGTCGTCCTCCGGCGGTGCTCGGCTGCTCGGTGTGCTCTGTGTAACGGCTCCCGGTCCGGCGAGCCCGCTCTAGCTACTCAACAATCCTTCGGCGCTGCGCTTTCATCCGCGACCTTCGATTGCCTTCAGGACCTTCTCGAGATCGCGCCGCATCCGGTCGAGCCGCTGATATTCCTCGGCTCTCCCCGCGGCCCCCGCCGTCCCCGCCTTCACCGTCTCGCGGCCGATCGCGACGAGCTCGAACCGACAGCCCGTCGATCCTGGCCTTGAGGATGCCTTCCGGAGCTCGCGCTCGGCGTGCTCGCGCGGCTGCGCGCGGGCCCGGCCGACGGCCACGTCGTCGGCGACGGTCGCCAGCCGGGAGATCGCCTCCTCAGCGGATAGCTCGCCCCGAATGAGCGCCCGCGCCAGTTCCGCGAGGGGACCCGCCGGGAGGATGTCCGGAAGGGTGTGCTCGTTCGCCGCGGGCGCCAGATCGGGGAAGACGGCGAGGAGTGCGAGCGCGTCTGCCGCGGGACCCGGGAGCAGGAGCTTCCGCATGGGCGCCGCCGCGGCCCGTCGTTCCGGCCGCTGCGGGGGCTCTGCGCGGCGGGGCTCCTGGCGCGTCGCGGCGCGGGGCCGCTCGCCCGCCAGCTCCTCGCGGAGCGCGGCGAGATCCAGGTCGAGCTTCTTCGCGATCGCGTCCTCGAAGACTGAACGCGCGAGACCCTCCGGCATCATCCGGACGAGCGGGCCTCAGCTCGCGGACGGCGGCGAGCTTCGCCTCGAGCGGCGCCTCGCGCGGCTTCCCGCCGCACGTCCGATCGACCGCTCGGTCGATGAGGAAGCTCGAGAGCGGGATGGCGGAGGCGAGGAGCGCGTCGACCCCGGCCTTGCCGTGGGCGCGGGCGAACTCGTCGGGATCGCTCTTCCCCGCGTCGGAAGGGAGGACCGCGACCTTGCCGGACAGGCCCGCCGGGAAGAGCGCCTGCGCCGCCTTGGCGGGCGCGGCGAGGCCGGCGGCGTCGCCGTCGAAGAGGATCGTCACCTCGCGGCAGTCGCAGCGCTGGAGGAGCTCGACGTGCTCGGGCGTGAGGGCGGTGCCGCACACCGCGACGGCGTTCGCGACGCCCGCCTGGTGGAGGCCGATCACGTCGAAGTACCCCTCGACGAGGACCGCCTGCCGCGTCCGGCGGATCGTCTCGCGCGCGAGGTCGAGGCCGTAGAGCACCTTCGACTTCTTGTAGAGCGGGCGTCTCGGGCGTGTTGATGTACTTCGCGCCCCTTCGTCCTCGCCGGGAGCGCGCGCCCGCCGAAGCCGATGATCTGCCCGTCCATCGCGGCGATGGGGAACATGAGCCGGTCGCGGAAGCGGTCGTAGACGCCGCCCTTCTCCTTCTCGATCACGAGGCCCGCGCGCTCGAGCGCCGGGGCCTCGATGCCCTTCTCCGCGAGCCGCCGCGGCAGGTCGTTCCATTCGTCCGCCGCGACGCCGAGCCGGAACCGCTGCACCGACTCCTCCGGCGACCCCCGCGGCCCTCGAGGTAGGTCCGCGCCGAGGCGCCGTACCGGCTCGCGAGCCGCGCCGCCCAGTACCGGGCGGCCGCGTCGTTGGCGGCGAGGATCTCGCTCGCGCTCCTGCCGCCGCCGCTGCTGCTCGGCCGACTCCTCCTCGACCTCGGGGATCTCGACCCCTACCTCGCGCGCGAGCT
Organism: uncultured delta proteobacterium; assembly: GCA_963739565.1. Lineage (GTDB taxonomy): Bacteria > Myxococcota > Myxococcia > Myxococcales > Anaeromyxobacteraceae > Anaeromyxobacter. Next base: position 181,571 of record CAVUBF010000012.1, read on the forward strand.
CCCTCACCACCTCCGGGAACTCCTTCCCCTCGAGCTTCTGCAGGAACCCGAAGACGTCGCCGTACGCCCCGCACCCGTAGCACTTGAAGTGCTTGTCCTCCGGGTAGACGTGAAAGCTCGGCGTCCGCTCCCCGTGGAACGGGCAGCAGCCCTTCCACGTCCGGCCCGAGCGCTTCAGCTCCATGTGGCGGCCGATCACCGCCACGACGTCCACGCGGTCCCGGATCTCGTCGATGACCGCGTCCGGGATCAGGCACCACCTCCGAGACCGCCGAGTCCGCCGATGCGCCCTCGGCGCCCGGGGCGCCGCGGCCGCGCGAGCGCCCGTCACTTCCCGGACGAGCTTCGCCTTCACCAGCTCGCAGACGACCTTCCCCTCGGCCCGGCCCTGCACCTCCGGGAGGAGCGCCTTCATCACCTTCGCCCATGTCCTTCGGGCCCTGCGCGCCGACCCGCCGCGATCGCCGCGTCGACCTTGGCGCGGAGCTCGTCCGGGGTGAGCTGCTGCGGGGAGGTAGGCCTGGAGGATCACGATCTCCGCGTCCTCCTTGTCGGCGAGGTCCTGCGCGGTTGCCGGCCTTGTACTGCTCGACCGAGTCGCGGCGGCGCTTGATCTCGGAGCCGATCACGCCCTGGATGCCCGCGTCGTCGAGCGGCTTCATGAGCTCGATCTCGCGGTACTTGATGGCGCTCTTGAGCATCCGGATCGTGCTCAGCCGCAGCTGCGTCCTTGTCGCGCATCGCGGACTTCAGGTCCTCGTCGAGCCGTTCCTTGAGCGCCATGGCGTCCGCCCGGTCCGGGCTAGAAGGTCTTGCGCATCTTCTTCATCGCGCGCTTCTTCGCGGCGAGCGCCTTCTTCTTCTGCTTCACGCAGGGCTTCTCGTAGTGCTCGCGCTTGCGGATCTCGGAGAGGATCCCCGCCTTCTCGCACTGCTTCTTGAAGCGCTTCATGGCGTTCTCGAAGGACTCGCCGTCCTTCACTCGCACACCGGTCATTCGGTTCTCTCGAGCTTTCTCGCTCTTCGCGGCGGTGGGGTCGATCAGGCTCGAAAATGCAAACGAGCCGGGCGCCCCTCGGGACGCCGGCTCTCGTCGCGGTGAAGGCGGGTTCGTAGCTCGAAATCCCTTCCCCCGTCAAGGGGTTTCGCCGGAGCTACCCAGGCGGTCGGGCGGTGGCGCCGCTCGAGGACCGCGTAGACCTCGGTCGGGGTCACGTCGGCCGACGCGAGCAGGACGAACAGGTGGTAGAGGAGGTCGGCCGCCTCGTGCGCGAGGTGGTCCTTGGTGTCCTGCCCGGCCGCCAGCGCCTGGTGGGCCTCGTTCACCTCGTAGGCCTCCTCGATGATCTTGCGGCGGATGCGCGAGGGGGTCGCGAGGAGCTCGCGCGTGTAGCTCTTCGCGGCGGCGTCGTCGGCCTTGCGCGACTCGATGGTGGCCCAGAGCTGGGCGAGGAAGCGTTCGTCTGCCATGCCGTCTCCTTCGTCCGGCTCAGGGCCGGACGTCGATGCCCCGCGCGCGGAGGTAAGCGCTTCGCCTCGCTCCACCGTGTGCTTCCCGTCATGGAAGATCGAGGCCGCGAGCGCCGCGTCGGCGATCGCGCAGCCCCTCGGCGAGGTGCTCGAGGGTGCCCACGCCGCCCGGAGGCGATCACCGGGATGGTGACCGCCTCGCAGACCCGCTCCAGCAGCTCGAGGTCGTAGCCCGCCTGCGTCCCGTCCCGGTCCATGCTGGTGAGGAGGAGCTCGCCCGCGCCGCGCCGCGCCACCTCGCGCGCCCAGGCGATCCCCTCGACGCCCGGTCGGGCGGCGTGCCGCCCGCGACGTAGACCTCCCACTCCTGGGGGCGCGTGCCGGGCCGGCGCTTCACGTCGATGGCGACCACGAGCGCCTGGGCGCCGGCGATCGGCCGAGAGCCGGTCGACGAGCGACGGGTCCTTCACCGCGGCGCGTGTTCACCAGACCTTGTCGGCGCCCGGCGCGGAGCAGCGCGACGAAGTCCTCCTCGCTGCGGACCCCGCCGCCCACGGTGAGGGGCGCGAAGACGCGCGCCGCGGTCCGCTCGACCAGGCCGAGGAGCGTCCCCCGGTTCTCCTGGGTGGCGGCGATGTCGAGGTAGGTCACCTCGTCCGCGCCCTGGGCGTCGTACCGGGCGGCCGCCTCGACCGGGTCGCCGGCGTCGCGGAGGTTCTGGAAGTTCACGCCCTTCACGACGCGGCCGTTCTTCACGTCGAGGCAGGGGATGATCCGCTTCGCCGGCATGCGACCTCACGCCTCCTTCGCCGCGCGCGATGGCCTCGGCGAGGTCGATCCGGCCCTCGTAGAGCGCCTTGCCCACGATGACCCCGGCGAGCGCCGGCCGCCTTGCAGGCGCGCACGTCGGCGAGGCTCGCGACCCCGCCGGACGCGACCACCTCGACGCCGGCCTCGTGCCTGGAGCCGCGCCGCGCCGTCGGCGTCGACGCCGGTGAACATCCCGTCGCGGCCGACGTCGGTGTACTCGACGAGGGTCACGCCCGCCGCCTTCACCCGGCGGGCGACGTCCACGGCGGTGAGCCCGGTCCCCTGCACCCAGCCCGGCGATCTTCACCTCGCCGTCGCGCGCGTCGATGCCGGTGCGGACCCGGCCCGGGAACTTGCGGCAGGCCTCCTCGACCAGGCCGAGCCGCTCCACCGCCGCGGTCCCGAGGACCACGTACCTCACGCCGATGGCGAGCACCTTCTCGATGTCGACGAGGGTGCGCAGGCCGCCGCCGAGCTCCACCTCGACGCCGGGGACCCGGCAGATCGCGCGCGACCGCGTCGAGGTTCACCGGCCAGCCGGCCCTCGCGCCGTCGAGGTCGACGACGTGGAGCAGCTTCGCGCCGGCGCTGGCGGAACTCCGACGGCCTTCTCGGCGGGGCGGCGGGCGTAGACGGTCTTCGTCGCGAAGTCGCCCTTCTCGAGGCGGACGACCTCGCCGTCCCATGAGGTCGATGGCGGGGATGACGAGCATCGGGCTCCCTAGAGTCGACACGAACCGCTCGAGGAGCGCGAGCCCGACCTTCTGGCTCTTCTCCGGGTGGAACTGCACCGCGAACAGGTTGTCCTTCGCGAGGGCCGCGCAGTAGGTGACGCCGTGGGTGGTGGTGAGGGCGGCGCCGGCGCGCGTCCGCCGGCGCGGCGAAGGAGTGGGCGAAGTAGGCGTACTCGCCGTCGAGCGGCCGGAACAGCGGCGGGCACGACGGCGTCGCCCGGAGCGGCGACCAGCCGATGTGCGGGAGCTTCTGCCCCGCCGGCAGCTTCGCGGATCGTGCCGGGGAGGAGCCCGAGCCCCTTCGACCCGCCGCGCCTCCTCCCCGTCCTCGAAGAGGATCTGGAGGCCGACGCAGATGCCGAGCACCGGGGTGCCCCTCCCGACCGCCTCGAGGAGCGCGTCGGCCACGCCGCTCCTGCGCATCGCCTCGGCGCAGGCGGGCATGGAGCCCTGCCCGGGGACGACCACGCGGTCGGCGCGGCGGACCACGTCGGCGTCGTGCGTGACGACCACCGTCGCGCCCACCTCGCGGAGCGCGTTCTCCACCGAGCGGAGGTTCCCCGCGCCGTAGTCGACGAGCGCGATTGTACCGGGCGGCGCCGGCTCACAGCGTCCCCTTCGTGGACGGGACCCCGCGCCCGCCTCCGTCGCGGTCGCGGCGCGCAGGGCCCGGGCGGTCGCCTTGAAGATCGCCTCCACGACGTGGTGCAGGTTCCGCCCGTAGCGGACGTTCACGTGGAGGCAGATGCGCGGCGTGGTTCACGAGCGCCTGGAGGAAGTCCTGCGTGAGGTCCACGTCGTAGGCGCCGATGAACTTCTTGCCGGAGGGGAGCTTCGCGTTGAAGGTGAGGTGCGGCCGGCCGGAGAGGTCGACGACCGCCTCGACCAGCGCCTCGTCGAGCGGGACGACGGCGTGGCCGTAGCGGGCGAGGCCCGGTCTTGTCGGCGACGGCCTGCTGCAGCGCCTCGCCGATGCCGATCCCGACGTCCTCCACGGTGTGGTGCGCGTCGACCTCGAGGTCGCCCTTCGCGCGGACGGTGAGCGTCAGCCCGCCGTGGCGGCCGATCTGCTCGAGCATGTGGTCGAAGAACGGGATGCCCGTCGCGATCCGGGCCTCGCCCGGTGCGAGGCGCAGGTCCACCTCGACGCTCGGTCTCCTTCGTGCGGCGCGCCACCTTGCCGCTCCGCGCCACCGCGGGCCGGGCCTTCATCGACGCCTCCCGCCCACGGCGCGCGCCACCGGCCGCGCGGCCCGGGCCACCCTGGGCTTCGCCTTCGCCTTCGCCTTGACCTTGGCCTTCGCCGGCGCCTTCGTCACCCGCACCGCCACCGCCCGCCAGTGGCCCTCGAGCCCCTCGGCGCGGGCGAGGGTCTCGACCGCCGGCGCCAGCGCCGCGAGCGCGGCGGGGGTGAGCTCGAGGACGCTCATCCGGCGCCGGAAGGTCGCGACCGAGAGCGGGGACGCGAACGCGCGGTCCCGGCGGTGGGGAGCACGTGGCACGGGCCGGCGAGGTAGTCGCCCACCGCCTCCGGGGTCGAGGTGCCGACGAAGACCGCCCCGGCCCGCGAGATCCGCTTCACGAGCGCCGCGGCGTTCCGGGCGTGGAGGGCGAGGTGCTCGGGGGCGAACTCGTCGGCGAGCGGTCACCGCCTCGGCGAGGTCCTTCGTCACCACGACGGCGCCGCGATCGCGGATCGAGGCCGCCGCGATCTCCCGGCGGGGGAGATCGACGAGCTGCCGCTCGACCTCCTCCATCGCCTGGTCGGCGACGAGCGTCGACGGCGTGACGAGGACCGAGACCGCCCGCGCGTCGTGCTCCGCCTGCGCGAGGAGGTCCGCCGCGACCTCGGCGGGGTCGGCCTTCCGCGTCGGCGAGGACGAGGATCTCGCTCGGCCCGGCGATCATGTCGATGTCGACCTGCCCGAAGACGAGCCGCTTCGCGGCGGCCACGTAGGCGTTCCCCGGGCCGCAGATCTTGTCGACCGCCGGGATCGTCGCGGTGCCGTAGGCGAGCGCCGCCACCGCCTGGGCGCCGCCCACCGGAACAGGCGCGAGACGCCCGGCGACGTGGCAGGCGGCGAGCGTCCAGGCGTCCATCTCGCCGGTGCCGCGCACGCCCGGCGAGCAGGCGACGACCTCGCGCACCCCGGCGACGCGGGCCGGGATGGCGGTCATGAGGACGGACGAGGGGTAGCGGGCGGTGCCGCCCGGCACGTAGAGGCCGACCCGGGCGAGGGGGCGGACCACCTGGGCGAGCGTCGCGCCGGCGGCGTCGCGGCGCGACGGGACCTCGGCGTCGCGCTCGCGCTCGGTGGAAGCTCGGTGATGCGGCGCGCCGCGAGGGCGAGGGCGCGGCGGCCCTCGGCCGGGAGCGACCGGTAGGCGGCACGCATCGCGTCCGGGCCGAGCACGAGCGCCGGCCGCGGTGCCGGGGTCCCAGCCGTCGAACCGGCGGGTGTACTCGAGGAGGGCGGCGTCGCCGCGGGCGCGGACGTCGGCCACGATCCTCTGCGCCGCCTCGCGGACGGGGCGCCTCGTCCTCGTCGGAGCCGCGGGCGCACAGCCGCCCCCAGGCGGCGCGGAAGCGAGGGATCGCGGGTGTCGAGCTTCTGCACGGAGAACCTCTGTGGAAGCCCGGATTTATAGTCCAGACGCCCCGTCCTGGCGAGTCGGCGGTTGCGCTCCGTGCGGGCCGCGCCTGTTACATTCGAGGGGCCATGAACCCGCGCACCGACCTCTGGCTCCAGAACCTCCTCGACGAGCGCGACGGCGCCGCCCTCTACGAGGGGCTCGCGCGGCACGAGAAGGACCCGGAGAAGGCCCGCTCGCTTCCGCGAGATCGCCGAGGCGGAGCGGCGCCACGCCGAGATCTGGCGCGAAGAAGCTCGCGAAGGAGGGCGTCGCCCTCCCGCCGGACCGGCCCTCCTCCCGCATCCGCGCCCTCATCTGGCTCGCCCGGCGCCTCGGCACCGCCGCGGTCGTCCCGCATGGTGCTCCAGGCGGAGGGCGACGACGCCGACAAGTACGACGCCGCAGGGCGGCGAGGCGGTCGCGATCGCCGACGAGGAGCGGGAGCACCGCCGGACCCTCGTCGGCATGGGCCGGGGCCAGCCCACCGACGCCCGGGAGCTCATCGCCTCCCGCGAGCGGTGGCACCGCTCGGCGGGCGGCGGCGGGCTCGATCCGCGCCGCCATCTTCGGCATGAACGACGGCCTCGTCTCGAACCTCTCGCTCATCCTCGGCGTCGCCGGGGCGGGCGTGGAGCCGCGCACCGTGGTCGTCACCGGCTTCGCGGGGCTCCTCGCCGGCGCCTTCTCGATGGCCGCCGGCGAGTACACCTCGGTCGCGAGCCAGCGCGACCTCCTCGCGCGCCAGGTCGAGATGGAGCGGCGGGAGATCGCCGAGGCGCCCGAGGAGGAGGCGGCCGAGCTCGCCCTCATCTTCAAGCAGAAGGGGCTCTCGACCGAGCAGGCGAGCCGCACCGCCGCCGAGCTCCTCAAGAACCCGGAGCAGCGCCGCCGACACCCTCGTGCGCGAGGAGCTCGGGCTCGACCCGACCGACCTCGGCTCGCCGGTGCGCGCGGCGGTCTCCTCCTTCGCGATGTTCGCGGTCGGGGCGACCATCCCGATCCTCCCGTTCCTCGTCGCCACCGGGAACGTCGCCGTCGCGGCGAGCGCGGCCGCTCGCCTTCGTGGTCCTCGCCGGCGTCGGCGGGCTCGTCGGGTTCCTCTCCGGGACGAGCGTCGTCCTCTCCGCGGCGCGGATGGCGGGGCTCGCCGACCCTCGCCGCCGGCGTCACCTACGCGGTGGGCCGGGCGTTCGGGGCGACGGTGGGGTGACCTCGCGCGGTGATTGAGGATGCCCTCCGCGCCGCTCCTCCCCGCCGCCACCGCGCGCGCGCTCCTCGCCGGGTTCCGCGGCGCGGGGCTCGACGCCGAGGCGCTGCGGGAGGCCGCCGGGATCTCGCGCGCCGCGCTCGCGCCGCTCGACGGCATCCTCCCCGGCGACGCCTTCGCGCGCCTGTGGGAGGAGGCGTTCCGCCGCGCGCCGCGCGAAGAGCTCCCGACCGAGGTCGGGCTCGCCGTCCCCTTCGGAGCGTTCGGGCCGCTCGACTACCTCGCGGCGAGCTCGGCGGACGTCGCCGCCGCCCTCGAGTCGCTCGCCGCCTGGTTCCGCACGGTCGCGTCGGGCCTCTCGCTCGAGATCGCCCGCACCGAGGCGGGCGCGGAGGTGCGCGTGCTCTGCGCCGCGGACGGGCCGCCGCCCGGGCGCCCCCGCGAGGTCACCGACGAGTTCACCGTCGCGGTGATCGTGGGCCGGTTCCGCTCGCGCCCGATCTCGCCGCCGTTCCGCGCCGCGCGGGTCCGGCTCACCCGCGCCGCCCCGCGCCGGCCGACCCGCCACGCGGCGCTCCTCGGCGCGCCGGTCGAGTTCGGGTGCGCGACCGCGGCGCTCTCGATCCCCGCGGAGTGCCTCGCGGCGACGCTCCCGAGCGCCGACCCGATGCTCCAGGCGACGCTGCGCGCGCTCGCCGAGCGGCTCGAGCTCGGCCCGGCCGCGGACGACCTCGAGCGGGCGGTCCGCGCGCGGCTCCGCTCGCTCCTGCCGGACGGGCGCGCCGACGCGGCGACGGTGGCGCGCTCCCTCGGGATGTCGACGCGCACTTTGCACCGGCGCCTGCGCGCGACCGGCCAGGCCTTCGGGGAGGTCGTGGACGCCTTCCGGGAGTCGGAGGCGGAGCGGCTGCTCCGTGGCGCGACGGCGCTCGCCGACGTCGCCGCCCGCCTCGGCTTCTCGGATCAGAGCGCCTTCACGCGGGCATTCCGGCGGTGGAAGGGCGCGCCACCGACGGCGTGGCTCGGGACGCGCGCGCCACGCGCGCCGCCGAGCGCAGGCGGCCGAACGTCGAGGGGCCGGTCGCGGCCACCGCCGTCATGAGCCCGGCCATGGCCGCGCCGGTGAGGCCGGGCATGAGCGCGTCGGCGCCGGTGAGGAAGAGGCCGGCGACCGGCGTCCGCGGCCCGAGGAACGGCATCTCGAGCCGCTCCGGGCCGAACGGGATCCCGTAGAATCTCACCGCCTGGGTGTCCGGTGAGCGCCTCAGTCGTGAGCGGCGTCGAGAGCTCGCGGTGGGCGACGAGGGCGCGGAAGCCCGGGAGGCGGCGCTCGACCGCCTCGAGCAGGCCCTCCGAGATCCGCTCCTTGAGCGCCTCGTAGTCCGGCCCGCGCCGCCTCCACGCCGTGCCCGCCCAGGCCGCGAACTCCGAGGCGTCGAGGTGCGCGCTCACCTCGGCGGTGTGGGCGCGCGCGCGGGGATCCTTCATCGACGGGAAGGAGAGGAACACCACCGGCACCTTGCCCACCATCGCCTCGCCCCGACGCCGCCAGAGCGCATCCTGGTCTAGCTCGTCGTGGATCCAGAAGTTCTCGCCGTGGACGCCGAGCGACCCGGGCGACGCGGAGAGCCCGAGGTAGAGCGAGACGTGCGCCATGCCGCGCGGGGCGCGCTCGAGCGCGGGGCGGAACGGGATCGGCACCTCCGGCGGGAGGAGCCTCAGGAACGTCGTGCGCGCGCCCGCGTCGGAGACGACGAGCGGCGCGCGCAGCTCCTCGCCGGTCGCGAGCCGCACGCCGACCGCGCGCCCACCCTCCACGAGGATCCTCGCGACCTCCGCGCGCACCCGCACCTCGCCCCCCGCCGACGCGATCACCCGCTCCGCCTCCGCGGCGATGACGCCGGCGCCCCCTGCCGGGTACCAGGCGCCGCCGAGGTAGTGGGCGGTGATGACCGCGTGCACGAGGAACGCGCTCTGCGAGGGCGGGAGGCCGTGATCGGGCCAGCGCGCGCCGAGGATCGCCTTGAGCGACTCGTCCCGGAACCGCGCGTCGAGCACCTCGCGGGTGGTGCGGCCGCCCAGGCGGAGGCGGCCGGAGAAGAGCCAGCGGAGCGCGGCCGCGATCGGCGCGGGCGTCGCGCCGCGCAGCCCGAGAGCCACCGTCGCGGTGGCGACCCGCTCGACGTCGCGCAGGTAGGCGCGGATCGCCTCCGCCTCCGCGGGGAAGACGCGGACGAGATCCTCGACGAGCCGCTCGCGCCCGGAGCGGATCTCGAACTCGAGCCCCGGGAAGACCAGCCGCTCGAAGGGGTCCGCCATCCGCGTCCACTCGAGCCCGCCCCCGGTCGTCACGTCGAACACGTCGCGGGCGAGCCCCGGCCGCACCACGTCCTCGCCGACGTAGTGGACCCCGACGTCCCAGCGATACCCGCCGGGCCGGGAGAAGACGTGGGTGAAGCCGCCCGCGCGCCAGTGGCGCTCGAGCACGAGCACGCGCTGGCCCCGCGTGCGGGCGAGGATCGCCGCGGCGGCGAGCCCTCCCATGCCGGAGCCGATGACGATCGCGTCCGCGTCCCGTGTGCCGCTCATGGTCCTTCCTCCCGATCTCGGCGTCCACGCCGCGAGGATGGACCCGCGGCCGCGGACCGTCTTGACCGGGAGCGCCCTTCTCTTGACCGCGCCCGCCAGCGACCCGCCCGGGTTCGCGCGCCCACCGGCCACCTGCGCGGTGGGCCGGGCGTTCGGCGCGAGCGTCGGCTGACCGCAGGCGCGGCTAGAACGCGAGCCGCAGCTCGATCCGCGGCGCCAGCACGACGAACACTCTCGCGCTCGTGGCGTCGTGCGAGCCGGCGCCGTCCTTCACCTCGAGCTTCGCCCAGCTCCCGCCGAGGAGCGGCGTCGAGATGCGCAGCGCGAGATCGCCAGTGAGCACCCGCTCGAGGGCGATCCCGCCGGTCACCATCCCGAAGCCACCGGTGTCCCGGATCTCCGTCGTCGCGACGGCGCCCGTCGTCGTGAGCTCCTGCTGGTCGTGCAGATACCCACCCTCGACCGTCCCCTGGAGCGAGACCTCGACCGGCGCCCCGGGGCGCGTGACGACGCGCCGGAGCCCCGCGGACAGCGAGACCTGCTCCGAGTCGAACTTTGTGGGCACGGTGGCTCCGGTGGTCGGCGACGGGTCGACGCGGGTGCGGGACACGCTCCCCGCCGCGCCAAAGACGAGCCAGGTCCGGTCCCCCAGGCGGCGCTCGACGAAGAACGTGGCGACCGGCACGCTGTCTCCGGACGCGAACCCCAAGACGGCCAGGCCACCGAGGCTGCCGTTCGGGGAGGGAAGAACGAAGGTCGTCACGTTCCCGAGCCCTGCGCCGAGGGTCCACTTCGGGCTCTCCTCGGCCTGCGCGGTCGTTGCGGCGGACGAGGCGATGGCGACGAACGTTGCGAGGACGGCGGTTCGGATGGTCATGTTCCCTCCCGGTGAATGCGCGACCGAGCGTCGCGCCACCCGTTCCGCATTGCAAGCGACGTGCCTCCGTGCGGCGCCCGTGCGTCCGCGTGGTTACGCCGTCCGTGAATACACCCGATGTCAAAATGGCAAGCCTCGCTCCACGGGGATGGACAAGCTGGCAGGGCCCGCACGTCACGCTACCAGCGCGAAGAGCGGAGGCCCTCGAGCAGCCGCGCGGCGAGACGTCCACGCGATCACTCCCCGAGATCGCCCTCGTCGGCGCCGGCGAGCGTCGGCGCGCTCCTCGGTGTCGGGCGGCGGCCCGGAGCGGACGAGCGGCGCGCGGGCGGCGCGGCCCCGGCCGACCTTCCGCCTCGCCGCGTAGTACCGGGTCACGCTCGGCAGGTTGAAGCGGTTCATCGTCACCGAGTGGGTGGCGATCGCGTTCAGCCGGTCGATGTCGATGAACCACTCCGGGAGGAACACCGGCCGGGCGCAGAGCCCCTCCTCGATGAGGTCGCGGACGAGCTCCGCGTCGTCGACGCTCATCTTCCCGGCGAGGAAGGCGCGGACGAGGTCGACGTCGCGCTGGTCGAGGGCCGCGCGGAGGAAGTTGAAGGTCCGGCAGTAGCCCCGCTGGTAGGCCGCGTCCTTGGTGAAGGGGGCGCCGCCCTCGAGCACCCCGCCGCGGAAGACCCGCTCGCTCATGAGCGCCGCCTTCTTCGGCGGGAAGCGGGCGAGGAGGTAGCGGTAGACCTCGAGGAAGTCGGCGCCACGCGCCGCCATGTCGATGGCGATGGTCCGCTCGCCGAGCTCGATGTAGCGCTCGTCGGTGATGAAGCCGGCGAGGAACTCGGCGACGATCCCGCCGCCCTCCTGGGACTCGGTGGAGCGCGGCAGCCCGACGCCGAGGATGGTGAGGACCGGCTGGCGCTGGCCGTTGAGCGAGGTGAGGACGTGCCAGAGCCCCTCGTGGTGGGCGAGGGCCCGGACCTGCCGCTCGCTGAAGCGCGCGCCCTTGCGGAGCGTGATGCGGGTCGCGCCGGCCGCGGCGTTGGCGGTGAGCCGCGCGCGCACGGTGACCTTCACGTGGCCGCCGAGGAGCGGGTTGCAGATCTCCGCGACCTTCACGCGCCGCCTGCTCGGCGTCGTAGACGAGCTCCTCGTCCCGCGCGCGGGGCCGGGAGGCCCAGGCCCGGGCGATGGCGAGGTTGTCGACGTCGTGGTCGGGGAAGCGATCGCGGGGGTCGCCGTAGATCCGCCGCGACAGCTCGTAGAACCGCTTCGTGCCGCGGGCGGCGAGGAGCTCGGCGAGCAGGGCGAACTCGTCGCAGCGACGCCGGAGCGCCTCCTCGACCGGGTTGCGGCCGCGGATCTGCGGCCTTGATCTCCCGGAGCTCGCGCCGCTTGTCCTTGAGCGAGAAGCCGAGGGGCGGGTACTCCGGGCGCGGCAGCTCGCGGGCGCCAGCCTTGAAGAACCGCTCGTGGACGTGCGGGTCCCAGTTGATGGCCCGCAGGACACGGATCGGCTTCTGCGCCTGGACGATCTTGTCGCAGAGGCTGCGCAGGTACTCCTTCGGCACGGCGCGAAGGTAGCACGGCCGGCGGGGCGGCCGGCGCGGACCCGCCGGGTGAGGCCGACCGCCGCCCGCGGTCCGGCGCACCGGTGCTCGCCGGCCTTCGCGCTGCTGGGCGTTTCGCGTGGGCGAGCGCGGCGACAAGGGCCCCGCCCAGCAACCGTGACCCCTGCTGGCTATCACGCTCGACCGACTGGCAAAGCAGCCACGCGATGAGTCATGCGTCACCGAGGGCGCGTCGCGCCGCGCTAACTGCTTGGCGCCATCACACATCCCACTGCACGACCTCCTCGTCTTGGTAGTCGTCGGGATTGTCGGTTCCCCAGGGTTGCGCGGGCCGCCGCAAGAAGAAGCGAACGGTGACTTCGCCGGACTGTACGTCCCTACTCAGAAGGACCCGCGCGGCCTTCCTGGCTTCCGCGAGGCGGTTGGCCACCACCTCGGCGAACACGGTTCCCTGAACGACGAGACCCTCTCCTACGCAACCGGACTCCGCGTAGTCTGAGACGTGGATCTTGTTCGTGAGCGCCTCGAATCCCGTTAGATCCCCCAGCGAAGGATCCCCGAGCCCCTGGCAGACAAGCTCGCGGAACACCGTCGCTCCCTTGTGCTCCACGAGGGGGCTTGCGGCCAAATCGCGCAGCGCCTTGCACAGCTGAGAGTCCTTCTTGGCCCGCTCAATGTGTGCCCATGAGCGGGCCATCAGTGCGTTCATCTTCACTTCGACTCCCCCAGGATCTTCATGGCCTTCTCGATGCCGTTCTGCACCTCTGGGGACTTCAGCATTTCATTTACTCTCTTCGGCGCGTCCTTGAAGACCTTTTTGACGGTGTCGTAGAGGTACTTCTCATTCCCTTCCTGATAGTGAATCTGTCCGGGACGTTGCCCCGGATTCGGGTTCTCCACGTCGATCCGGGGCGCGCCGCCTCCGCCGCCGCCCCACACCGTCTTGCTTGTTACCTGCGTACCCTGTGCACCCAGCATCCCGCCGGCAGCGCCAGCCGATGCCATGCTCATGGTGAGGAGATCGCTGACCCTGTCCCCGATGGCCGCCCCAATCACGGCTCCGCCAGCCGTCCCGAGCGCCGCACCCTCGACTGCTCCAGCCGGGATGGCAAGGACGCCCAGCCCCCCGGTCCCCACGGCCACGCCTGTTCCTCCGCCTCCGCCGAGCAGGAACCCGATGATCGCGCCGGCTGTGCCGCCCACCGAGGCACCGATTGCGGTTCCCCGCGGTGTTCGTCCATCTGGATCCACGTACTTGTACGGGTTGTTCCAGACGTAGCTGTACTTGTTCAGCGACGCAGGGTTCGCCACATGGCCTGGATCGGTATCTGGGCTGATGAACCTCCCGATCTGCGACCAGTACATTCGCGCGCCGTAGTCGTGGAAACCAGTTCCCTGGTCGTAGAATCCGGCCGTTGTACTGGCGGTCACCCGCAACCCCAACACTGCCCCACGGCTCTCCCCACGCGTTGTAGTCGACCCGCGCCACTACCGTGCCGCTCAAGTCCGTCCGCGCCTGCGGGCTCCCGAGCGCATCCGTGTGGTACCACTGCGTCTCGGTACACGGAGGCGTGTCCCCGGAGACGCAACCGTTCACGGCGACGAGCGCGTTCCCGAAGTAGATGTAGTCCCGCAGCTTCGTACCGTCGCGGAGTGTCTCGGCGATCACGCGTCCCGCAGCGTCGTAGTGGTACAGCGTCGTCCGGTCCGGACCGGACTTCATGATCCGCCGCCCCTGTCCGTCGTACCTGTACGTCGTGCCGTCAGAGGTGGAGGCCAGGTGGCCCGCGGGGTCCCACGCAAGCTTCATCGTCATCAGCGGCGCAAGGCCTCCTGTCGCCGATGCGAGCCGGTTCGTCGTCGGGTCGTACGTGTACGTCGTCGTATAGCTTCCAACCGAGTTTAAGATCCGGTTGCCGACGGCGTCGTAGTCATACACGGCCGTCCCCCACTGACTCGGCGCAATGGAAGTGAGCATGCGGTCGAGATTGTCGTACATCATCGTCTGGACCGAGCCCGAAACTGAGTTCACGAGCGTCGTAAGATTGTCCGCCCCGTCGTACGCGTAACTGAGCTCCAGCACGCCGGGGGGCGTCACCGACACCGTAGCCACTCGGGTGCGATCGTCCTGCTGGACGCTCGTGGTCGTCCCGTTGCCGTACGTCATAGCCTTGACGTGGCCGGACGGGTGGTACGTCACGTTATTGATGATCGTCGTCGCGGCGCCCCCGGCTTGGAGCGTCACGCTCGTTGGCCGGTTCGCGGAATCGCACGTCATCGTCAACGTCGCGCCACTCGGATACGTCATCGAGTCGCGACAGCCCGCGTCGTCATAATGATACGCCGTCGTGTAGGGCGGTCTGCCCTCGTACGCCCATGTCTGCGTCAGCGGTCGATTGAGCTCATCGTACAGGTACTCGAAAGCGCCGCCGTTCGCGCTGCTGACCCGCCACAGATTGTTCGCGTTGTCGTAGTCCGTCCTTGCGTCATCCGGTGTTCCAGCCTGGTACCAGGTCTTCCTGAGCCGGCTGAGCGGGTCTTCGTGGTAGTCGTACGTTGTCGTCACTGGCCGCTCATCCGATCGGCTCGTCATTTGCCCGAGCGCATTTCGGCCGTACACGATCGTCGCGGTTTCTCCGCTCGTCTCGCTCGTGAGGTACTGCCGGTCGTCGTACCGGTACAAACGATCGGCCTGCGCGAGCGGAGCGAAGACGCTCGCCAGTTTCCCTGCCGCTGTATAGCTGTACTCCCAGTAATGATTCTCTGCGTCCCAGAGCTGCGTGAGCCGTCCTTCGTCAGGGTTCCCGAGCGACATCTTGCAGCCCCATGTCGTCGGCGCGTCGTCGATCCCGCGCTCGACCGTCGTAGCGACGCAATTCCAGCGGTACACGTTCGTCACTTTGCACGCGCCAGGCGTCTCGCATGAGGCTGTTGCAGGCCTATAGCCTCTCCTCTCCGTCAAGACACGGCCGAGACCATCGAACTCGAGCTTCACGCCGACCTCTCGGTCGTCCCACGGATAGGACGTGAACGAGGTCCGTCCCATCGTGTCGTACGCCTTCGTCTGCTTCAGGCCAACCGACGTCACCAGGGACGTTACGCGCCCGAGCCCGTCTAGCGTTCCTTCCTCGTAGTAAGCCCCGCGGTCGAGCCGCACTGTCCACCCGTTGGGGTAGGTGTACGTGGAGGCCAGATTTGGCGCCGGGGGAGTGAGCGTCTTGATTCGCCCGATCGCATCGTAGTCATAGCTGGTCGTGTAATGCCGGCCATCCGTTTCGCTCGTCACCCGGCCTTCCCACGACTGGGTCCGGAGGATTCGGAACGCCGCGTTCATGTCTATGACCGTTGGCGTTCCCCCGCCGACGCCCCCCGGGACGTCCGCATAGCCAGTCGCCGTCAGCGTCTGCCCGAGCGCGCTCGTGATGGATTTGAGGTTCCCAGGGCCCTCGGGGTCCGCGCGGTGATAGTCGAACGTTGTCGTCACGCCCGACTTCGACTCGCTGCCGAGGACGTAGTGGAACTCCGGCTTGTACGACCAGCTGTTGTCGTAGCAGTCCCGACCCTGGCACGCGTATCCCGGGTCAATACACCCGTTGCCAACGCACACGTGCTGCGTCAGGGGGATTCCGCGAACGAGGTTTAGTGTCGCGTCACCTTCCGTCGGGACCGACAGGTACGTCCATGTCGTCACGCGTGCGAGGCTTCCAGCGCCCTGGTCGCCCAACTCCTTCACGGTCTTCGCTTGGCCGTACGCGTCGAAGTCTTCGAACGTCGTCACGAACTCCGCGCCCCACTCGCCAGCCCCCTCTGCATCCCGCCAAATCCCACGCTCAGTCATCACCGGAATGAACACTGCCTGGTCCCACACGAGGTGAGCGCCACAGTTGCTCGAGTACGCAGGAGCGCTGAACGGCGCCCATGAGATCAACGGCACCTGATTCGGATCCCACGAGCGCGCCTCCGCCTCGACGTTGCCGCGCAGCACCTGTACCGGCAATCCCACGGCATACGTGTAGTTGTTCTGGTTCATCCCGGCGACGAACCCGAACCCGATTAACTTGTGTTGCTCCTGAACTCCGTCCGGCCGCACCACGGTTCCAACGTGTAGATAGTCCTCGGGATCCTCGCCCTGCGGCGGCGGCCCGGGCGAGACATAGGCGTACGTCCACGTCGCCGGCGTCACCGCGCGCCCCGCGACCGTCCGCTGAGTCACCACCGAAAACGGCACAGTATCCAGCCCTGTAAAAAAGCTCACCGGCGAGTAGGCGTACGTCGTGTTTCCGCCGGCAGGGTAGGTCACGCTGGTCAGTGCGTACTGGTTCTGCGTCACCGGTTTGTCGTACGCGTACGTGTAGTAGTACGGC
The DNA here is from genome assembly GCA_963739565.1 of uncultured delta proteobacterium. GTDB lineage: Bacteria > Myxococcota > Myxococcia > Myxococcales > Anaeromyxobacteraceae > Anaeromyxobacter. Next base: position 197,821 of record CAVUBF010000012.1, read on the forward strand.
GGACCGACCGGCGGCCTCACCTCCGTCAGAAAACGCCTCGGCCCTGGAAGTGGTAACAGACCAACGCCTCCCGTCTGCGTCGGCGTGTATGTCGTGTAGACGTACGTCCACGTGTTTCCGTTCGCCGTCATCGTGCCCAGATACAACAAGCCATCTCCGGGGCGTCTCGTCGCCGGCATTCCATTCACGTCCGTATAGGCGAACGTGATTGTTCGACCGTAGGTGTCCGTCACGGAGCACACCGCGCCCGTCTGGCTCAGGTAGTCCACTCCGATGCGATTCCCGAACCGATCCACGATACGGCTCACCGGCCATACCGGCGTCACACCCACGAAGAACTGGTTCGAGTTCGACAATTCGTACCGCACACCCGCGTCCGACCAAACGCAAGCGCCCATGCCCGGCCCACCAAGCGAGGTACAGTCCAACTCCATCCTCCAAAAGTCCTTGGACCGGAAGACCTTGTTGTTCCCCGGGACCGGATAGAATACCCGCGCCGAACCGTCTGGCGCCTCGAACACCGGGAATTCCCCGCCGCAACCTTCCACGGGCGTAATCGCGTTCGGGCTTCTCAGCCGTCCCATGTGAAAGGACCACCCGTACCCGAGGACGGAGTGCTCCTTCTCAGCCAATAGGGGCTCCATCGCGAGCAAATCCGAGCGCCCCCAGATCTTGCTCCCGTACGTCCGCGTCACCGCAAAATCGAGGCCCGCCTTCCCGGGAAGCACGAGGTCGCGCTGAATAAGCGAAAGGTTTCCCGAGAATAGGTCAATCGTTTCGCCTGGAACCTCTTCGAACACGACCTTGCGCTCCGGGTCCGGAAACCGGAAGAACTGGTCAAACACGTCGCTCAGGGGCGTGCCCGTCTGCGCCTGTACTCGTGGCCCCGCAGTGAGGACTGACATGGCCAGGAACGCGGCCGCCAAACGGATCCACCCCATGTCGCCATTCCTCCGCGCTTCGCGGCGCTCCCCGCGCCGTTCCCCACGCGCCACGCCATCCTCAGCGCCTGTGCCGCAGATGCGGTCCTTCCATGTCTCGATCGGCATACCGTCTCCCGGGCCCGAAGTTCCCCGTCCGCTAATTACAGACCGAGTTCGTACATCCGCCGCCGCCGCCGAGAGGCGCAGACGGCAGCCATACGTTCCCACCCGAAGAAGGCGGATTCGTACTCGGAGATGAATAGCCGCCGCTCGCGCTGGAACTCGACCATGCGCCTCCCGCTCCGACGGGTTCCTTGAGCGCGGTCGCGGTAAGAGGCACGATCCCAGGCGCCTCGTTTGAGAAGTCCGTATTGCCGCCGGCGACCGTGTACGCCCGGACCCGGTAGTAGTAGACGACGCCGAGGTCTGGCGTCGCATCCGTGTAACTGGCAGACGACGCGGTCTTCGCGATTTCGGCGTACGTGCCCGACGCTCCCGTCTTCCGCTCCACCTTGTATCCGCTCTGCCCGGTCGCGTTGTTCGTCCACCCGAGCTTGAGCGACGTTCCGTAGTCATAGACGGCGAGGGATCTTGGCGTGATGCTCGCGAGTTGCGTCCCGCTCACCGGGTCCGAGTACGCCGTGAACCCGCCAGCATCGGAGTAGCCTCGGACCTGGTACGTGTAAGTGACTCCCGGCTGAACCCCGACGTCGGCGTACGCCGTCGTGAAGATCCCCGTCGGCGTCTTCGGCAACGTCGCGATCTCAATGTACAGACCCGTCGCGCCGTCCTTCCGCTCGACCTTGAACCCGGACGCATTTGGCGAGTTATTTGTCCAGGCGAGGGTCAGTCCCATCCGGACGTCGTCACCGTCAGCGCAGCCGGCTTCGAGGTCGCCAGCGCGTCCCGCTCACCGGGTCCGAGTACGCCGTGAACCGGCCAGCATCGGAGTAGCCTCGGACCTGGTACGTGTAAGTGACTCCCGGCTGCACCCCGACGTCGGCGTACGCCGTCGTGAAGATCCCCGTCGGCGTCTTCGGCAACGTCGCGATTTGAGCGTACAGACCCGTCGCGCCGTCCTTCCGCTCGACCTTGAACCCGGACGCATTTGGCGAGTTATTTGTCCAGGCGAGGGTCAGTCCCATCCCGGACATCGTCACCGTCAGCGCAGCCGGCTTCGAGGTCGCCAGCTGCGTCCCGCTCACCGGGTCCGAGACGCCGTGAACCCGCCAGCATCGGAGTAGCCTCGGACCTGGTACGTGTAAGTGACTCCCGGCTGCACCCCGACGTCGGCGTACGCCGTCGTGAAGATCCCCCGTCGGCGTCTTCGGCAACGTCGCGATCTCGAGCGTACAGACCCGTCGCGCCGTCCTTCCGCTCGACCTTGAACCCGGACGCATTTGGCGAGTTATTTGTCCAGGCGAGGGTCGGTCCCATCCCGGACATCGTCACCGTCAGCGCAGTCGGCTTCGAGGTCGCCAGCTGCGTCCCGCTCACCTCGAGCGAGTACGCCGTATACCCGTCGCCGTGCCGTAGGCACGAACGCGATACGTGTAAAGGGTTCCGGGCTGCACCGCGACATCGGTATACGTCGTGATGAAGCTGCCCGACGGCGCCTTCGGCACCGTCGCGATCTCGACGTACGTCCCCGTTGCGCCGTCCTTTCGCTCCACCTTGAATCCGCCCGCGGTTGGCGCATTGTTCGTCCACGCGAGATCGGGGACATTCCGGACCCTGCCACGCTCAGGGCCGACAGCACCGTTGGATTCGGGTCCCTGCGCCGTCGTCGCATTCGCCTCGTTCGTGGATGCGGAATCGGATAGGACGCCGATCGCACGCACGCGATACACGTAGGAGGTGCTCGGCGCGATCGCGGTATCCGAGTAGGCCGCCGTCGTGGCCGACGCGAGCGCGACCCATGCTCCAGCGGCTGCGGTCCTGCGCTCGATACTGAAACGGACCTCGTCGGAAGAGTTGTCCGACCACCACAGATCGATTTGGCTTGCGTATGTTGCGGTGGCCGTCAGATTGCTCGGCGCGTTCGGCCCCGCTTCCCCCGTCGTTGCGCCCGCCTCATTGGAGTACTCCGAATCCGCGGTTTGTCCAAGCGCCTTCACCCGGTACACGTACGTCGTACTCGGCTCGAGACCGTCGTCCGCAAATTGCGTCACGTTCGTCGCCACTGTCGCTACAACTACGTAGATGCCGCCGGAGGCCCCTCCCCTCCTCACAATCGTGAAACCGGTTACGTTCGGTGGCGCGTCCGTCCAGGCCAGGTTGATCCGGCTCCCGGAACGCGGCTCCGCCTGCGCGCTGAGATTCGTCGGCGTTTCCGGGACAAGCGCTGAGTCCGCGACTGCCGTGAGGTTGCCCGCGCTGTCGTAACTAAAGACGGTTCGTGGCGTCGTTTGCGCGAAGGCACGTGGGCTCGCCACGGTTGCGGACATCAGCACCCCGAGTGTCGCGGCAGCACACCGGTTCATTCGCGAGCTCCTAGTGTTCTCTGAGAGGTTGGGGGTGCTGATGTGCCTGCGGCCCCGTCACCTCGGCGGCGATGTACACGAGCAGCATCAGTTGAGGCGAGCCCTCCCGACATGCGCCTCTTCGCTTACAGTGCGGCACACTAATGGAAGCGACCTAGAACACAAGCGTTCGTTTGTAACTAAGGGTACGGCCACGAGGTTTTTGCGAATAGCGAAACTGGTCCTTCGCCGCCGAAACGTTTCCCGGCGGGACGTCCGACGCGCATACCAAGCTTCACGGTGTCGTCGCCGGAGCGGTTCACGCATCGCGCAGCTCATTGCCGGTGTCGGAGGATCGCTCGGCTTCACCGGTGCTCTCGGCGCGGCGTCGAGGAGGGCGTCTGCTCCGGACCACTCGAGGCTCCTTTGTTTTGCGGCCGGCAACTCCCGACGGACGCGACGCCGGCGACGTTCGCGTGGGACGAGGAACCAGGGCCGGCACGGCCTCCACGCTCGGGCGAGACGCAGACCATCGGCCTGGCGGCTCGCGGACGGGGGGCACCGCCGCGACCTCGCCGCGACGGCTGCCCACGGTCGCCGCCGATGGCCGTAATCGCTACCTCGTCCTCGACACCATCCAACTGCAGGTCGGGGCACAGGTCTACCTCGCCAGCTACGTGATTATCGATGGCACGATCCCGCACCACCTGGGCGGATAGAGCGCGAACACCGAGGTCGTGACGAGCGGCGTACGGCCGCCGTAGGCCCAGACGCACCGAACGTCGTAGTAGGCGGCGGACGGAATCTCCTCGTAGGCCCATCGAGACCCCGGTGCCGAGTGTGCTCGAGAGCTGGTTGCTCCCCCAGCCCCCGCCGTTCAGGGAGGGCACGATGTAGATCGCGGTCACGCCGTACGTCCCGTTGCCGTTCACGACCTGATCGTCCCGGAATACGAGGTGTCGTCGGCGTCCAACTCGATGGTCTCTCCCGCAGCGACCGGGATGTGGGCCGCGTCCGAGTAGTACGTGTAGGTCCCGACGCTGATCCCGCGGACGTCCCAGTCGCCGGGGACGAGGCCGCCCACGGTGATCGAGCCGCCCGACGGAGGACGCCGCGGGTCGCGCCCCATCGACGAGTCGGTCCCCCCGGCGACGAACAACGCGTCCATGATGAAGGACGAGCCGTTGAAGAGCAGCAGCGCGCGGTCGTCGCCGGGGGCGGGCTGCTCTTTCTTGCCGCCGCCGCCGCAAGCCGCGAGCGCGACAGGCTCCGAGACACGGCAGAATGGTTCGCCTCATGAGTTCTCCCCCTCGCCGGCGCGGAGGAGCCGCGCCCCGGGCTTGCGCGCCTAGCAAGCGAGCCAGCGAGGAACACATGTGATTGGAGACACGCGCGGTGCAGGTGCGCGCCGGCGCGCGGCGCCGTCCGCGGGGCGGCCGCAGCGGACGGCGAGCGGTCCGCTCTCCTCCGACCGAAGCGACGATCCGCGGGCTTCCGCTCGCACGGGAGTCGGGCACGCCCGTTGCTCTCCGACCGGCGAGGAGGAGCACCCATGAACAGGATCGAGGCCATCCACGTCGCCCCCACCACCACGAAGAAGACCGAGCCGGGCCGGTTCGAGAACGCGCTCCGCACCGCCGCGTCCGGGCTCGCGCAGGGGGTCGCGAGCACGGTCGAGCTCGCCGCGCCCATCGTGCCCGGCCGGCACCGTCCTCTCCGCCGCCGTCCGGACGGCGGCGCGCGCACCCGGGTCCAGCATCGCGTCCGGCGTCGCGACCGCGGCGGACGCCGGGACGTCGGCGGCGGGTGGGACGGGCGGCACCTCGGAGGGCGACGTCCTCGAGGCGACGCGCTCGCTCCAGCAGGAGGCGCGCACCTTCAACCTGCAGTACCTGCAGCTGCAGGAGAACATGCAGCGCGAGAGCCGGGAGTTCACCGCGCTCTCGAACGTCATGCGCGTGAAGCACGACAGCGCGAAGTCGGCCATCGGCAACATCCACTAGGCCCCGCCATGGCCCTCGCCCCCATCGGTGCGGCTCCGCTTCCCGCGCCGGGCGCCGCGACGCCGGCTCGCGCCCCGTTCTCCGCCGCGGAGTCGCGCGCCGCGCCATCACACGCGCCGTCGCACGCGGTGCGCCCCCGCTGCGTCGGGACCAGACCCGCACCCGTGGCGGCGCCGCGCTCCGGCAGCGGGGACCCGTGGGGAGCGGCGCTCGCGCCCATCGAGCGGGCGCAGGTGCGCCTCGACCAGGTGCTCGCCCAGGCCCGCGCCGGACGGACCTTCACCGCCGCGGAGCTCCTCACCCTGCAGGCGGAGACGTACCGCTGCGCCCAGGTCGTCGACCTCGGGGCGAAGCTGGCCGAGTCGGGCGCGCAGTCGCTGAAGCAGGCCCTGAACACGCAGCTCTAGGAGGCGCCCGTGTCCCTCGGCCCCCCCGTCGTCCTGGTCCTCGCCGCCGCCCTCGGCGGCTGCGCCCGCGAGGAGCTCCTCCACGGCCTCGACGAGCGCCAGGCGAGCGAGGTCCTCGTCGCGCTCGACGAGCGCGGCGTCGCCGCCTCGAAGCTCCGCGAGGACGGCGCGGAGGAGCGCTGGCGCGTGGAGGTCGAGCGAGGCGAGGCGACCCGCGCCCACCGGATCCTCGCGGAGCGCGACCTCCCGCGCGCCCGGGCGCCGGGCGTCTCGGAGCTCTTCGGAAAGGGCTCGATGGTCCCGACCCCGACCGAGGAGCACGCCCTCCTCCTCCATGCGCTCTCGGGCGAGCTCGCCCGCAGCGTAGAGGCGGTGGACGGCGTCGTCGCGGCGCGCGTCCACCTCGGCCTGCGGCAGCCGGACCCGCTCCGTCCGTCCGAGCGCGCCGCGCCGCGCGCCTCCGTCCTCGTCAAGTGCCGCGCGGCCGCGTGCGCCGCCGTGCGATCCCTCGAGCCCGGGCTCCGCGCCATGATCGCGGGCGGAGTGGACGGGCTCGACCCCTCCGCCGTCGCCGTGGTCGTGGCCGAGGCGGCCGAGTCGCCCGCTCCGCCCCCCGCCCCCGCACGGCGGACCGGGCTCCTCGTCGGGCTCGCGCTGCTCGCGATGCTCGCCGCCGTCGCCCTCGCGCTCCCGGCGGTGCGCGCGCGGCTGCGGAGCGAGGCTCCGTGACGCCGGACGATCGCCGCCTCGCCGCGGTCGCGGCCGCGCTCGCGGGGAGCCGCGCCGAGGCGCTGCTCGCGCACCTCGCGACGCCCGGAGCGTCGGACGGCCGCCGCGCTGGCGGGCCGGCTCGCCGCGGCCCCGCGGCCGGAGCGGCTCCGCGCCCTCGCCGCCGAGATCGCGCCGGATCCCCGCGTCCTGCGGGCCCGCGCCGACGCCGCCGCGGCCCTGGAACGCCCCGCGGTTTCGCGGCTCCTCGTCGCGCTGCCCGCCGGCGCCGGGCGCGGCCGGTCGGCGTCCGTCCTCGCGCGGCTCTGCCGCGAGGCGATCCTGGCGTGAGCGCCTGCGGCCGATCGGGGGTCGTGACATGCAGCGCGCGGGGCACCACCCCGCGCCGGCCGCGGGCATGATCCGCGGGCCGCGTTCCCGTTGCGTCCGCGCCGCGGACCCGCTGCCGTCTGGCGGCTGGCGCGGCCGCGCCACGCCGGGGGATTGCCGAGCGAGATCGCGCCCCCCGCGCCTGGCACGCGCCGTGGACTTCCCCTGTGCGTGGCGCTCCCCTTCGACCTCCCCGCCCTCTCCCGCGGCTTCGCCGCCCTGACGCCCGGCGCGTGCGCGGCGGGCGCCCGGGTCGCTGAATCGGCCGCGGCGGCGCTCGCGGCGCTCCTCGGCCGCGACGTCTCCGTGTCGGCGAGGGCCTGCGCCGGCGTGCCGGCGCCCCGCGCTGTCGGAGCGCGGCTCGCCGTCGACCTCACGGCCCTCCCCGCGGCCGCGCTCCTCGAGGTCGAGCCCGGGCTCGTGGTCGGCCTCCTCGCGGACCTCGCCGGGGGGCCGGCCGAGGCCGGCGCGACGGCGCTCACCCCGGTGGAGCGCGCCGCCCTCGAGCTCTTCGCCCTCGCCGCCCTGGAGGGCGCCTGCGCCGCGTCCGGGATCGAGGAGCGGCTCGCACCGCGGCTCTCCCGCGGCGCCGCGGACCCGCCCTCCGCGCTCGTCATCGAGCTCCACGTGTCCGCAGGCTCGGTCGCGGGGCGCGCGCGCCTGCTGCTGCCCCCGGCAGCGGTCCGCGCCGTCGCCGGCCCGGCCGCCGAGGGCCCCGCCCTCACCATCCCGGTGGTCGCCTCGCTCCGCTCCGGCGGCGCCGTTCTCGCGCCCGACGAGCTCGACGCGCTCGGACCGGGCGACGTGATCCTGCTCGATCCGCCGGGGAGCTCTCCCGACGCGCTCGTCCTCCCCGGCGGGGCCCGGCTCTGCGGGTCCCTCGTGGACGGCGCCCTGCACGTGGAGGTCGTGGACGTGAACGAACGGAACGCACAGCTCCCGGTGCGGCTCGAGATCGAGCTCGCCCGGGTCGAGGTCACCCTCGCCGAGATCGCCCGGCTCGAGCCGGGCGCGGCGCTCCCCCTGTCGCTCGACCGGCGCGGGCTCGTCACGCTCCGCGTCGGCGAGCGCGCCATCGCCCGCGGCGAGCTCGTCGACGTGGACGGCGCGGTGGGGGTCCGGATCCTCTCGCTCGAGGGGGCGCCATGACCGCCCTCGCCGCGCGCGCGGTCCTGGTCCTCGTCGGGGTCGCCGCGGTCGCGCTCCTCGTGCGCCGCCACCGCCGCACGACCGCATCTCCAGATCCGGTCGCGGTCCTCGCCCGCGCGCCGCTCGGCCCCGGGCTCGGGGTCGCGCTCCTCGAGACCGGCGGGCGCCGGCTCCTCGTCGGCTGGGGCAAGGACGGCGTGCGGCTCGTCCGCGACCTCGGCCCGGTGGAGGCGCGCCCGTGATTGCCGCCCTCCTCGCCGCGAGCGAGCGCGGAGGGGACCGGCCCTGCCCCGGAACGAGGATGCCCCGGCGGACCGGGGCATCCTCTCCTGGTCGCGAAGACCTCTCCGCGGGACGGCGCCTAGAAGACGTGGCACCTCGTGCAGTCGTAGCGCGTCACGTGCTCCTTGTGACTGCTCGCGCCCTGCCACGTGTGGAGGCTGTGGCAGTCGTTGCAGAGGTCGCTCGTCGGCTTCACGAGGGCCTTCGGCTGGGTCGTGTGGCAGTTGTTGCAGCTGCGCAGGAGCGAGCGGTGCCGGTCGTGCATGGACTGGAACGAGGCGCTCTGCTGGCCGTGACAGAGCGTGCAGCCCTGCACCTTCGCCGGCCACACGTGGTAGCCGAGCTTCCCGAAGCTCAGCGTCAGCATGTTGTCCGGGGTGTTGCCGGTCGCGGCGTGGCACTGCGTGCACGACGCCGCCTTCGCCTTCGGGTCCACGCCGTGGGTGATGAGCAGCTCCGCGTCGACGGTCACGAGGGTGTAGCTACCCGTGAGCCCCTGGTCCTGCATGCCCTTCTGCACGGCCTGGTCGAAGTCACCGGTCATGAACATCCACATGATCGCCGGGGGGATGATCTTGCCGCTCGAGTGCAGCGGCATGACGCTGAAGTGGCGCTTCACCGGGACGATCTTGGACTTGCCGTCGAAGATCTTCCCGTTCGCCTTCGCCATCCGGTAGATGCCGGTCGCGTCGGGCGTGATCGTCTCCCCCACGTTGTAGACGTAGGACGTCCCGTCGAACCAGACGTACTCGGGGAGCACGTTCGAGAGCTTGCGCTCCTCGCCGATGAAGCCGCCCTGCCCGTTGCAGAAGGGCTGGCTCCAGCTCGGGATCGTCCAGTCGCGGGACATCTCGGTCGCGCCGCCCTTGCCGAAGGTGCGGATGTGGCAGACCTGGCAGGAGACGCGCCCCGCGGCGTGCCGGTTCTTGACGGAGTCGGAGTGCGGCGCCGACGTGTGGCAGCCCTGGCAGGTGGGCTTCGGGGTCTCGGTCTCGCGCAGGTCGATGCCGCGGCCGCCGATCTTGTGATTCACGGCCTTGTGGCAGGCCGTGCACGCGAGGTTCGCGCCGGCCGATGCCATGTGGAAGTCCTGATCGACCGTGGGGTCGACGGAGTTGAGCCCCATGTCGCCGCGCTTCGCCCAGTCCGCGCCGCCCGCCTTGGCGTGGCAGCGGAGGCACGACGCGCGCGTCGGGCGGTGCACGGTCCGGGCGATGGTCACCATCGTCGTGCCGGGCGGCATGAGCGTGAAGTCGGCCGTCGTCACGTAGTCGCCGTCGGGCTCGACGAGCCCGAAGTAGTACGTCTTGGTCTGGCCGAGGACGTTCGTGACGGTGAGGCCGCCGTTCGGGTCCGAGACGAACTTCCGCTGGTACGTGTCGTTGTGGCACATGAGGCAGTCGACGTCGTTCGCGCTCGCGGCGTGGGGCGCGTTCCCGTCGGCGCGGAGGTGGCAGTTGAAGCACGCGCCCTTCGACGACATGGCGTACGTGCAGAACGTGTTGATGCCGCCGATCGCCTTCCCGAGGACCTTCCCGCCCGCGTTCGTGATCTCGGGCGTGGGGCCGGACCACTTCATGTGGAGGCTGCCGAGCATGTCCTGGGCGGCGGTCGCGTGGCAGCCGATGCACGTCGAGGGGCCCGAGTACGAGGCGATGCTCTGGTGGGCCGCGATTGCGGTCGTGCCGCCGGTCCCGCCGGACCCGCCCGTCGTGCCCGTCGTCGAGACGAGGAAGGTCGCGGTCTGCGTGACGGTGTGGGCGCCGTCCGAGACGGTGCAGGTGAACCTCCACGGCCCGGCCGCGGCGGTGGCCGCGATCGTGTAGTCGTAGGTCGCGGTGAGGGCGCTGAGGCTCATCGACACGCCGTTGAGCACCTGGCTGCCCGCCGCGCTGTTGAGCGACAGCCGGCCGCTCGTGAGGTGGTCGTTCCAGTCGCCCCTGGCGAGGCAGATGAGCCGCACCGGCTTTCCGACGATCGCCGGCTGCGGGTTGGTCGACATGAGGATCGACCGGTCCTCGGCGCGTGCGGCGGTCGCCGACAGGACGAGCGTGAAGGCGAGCATGGCTCGCGTCGTGCGAAGCAGATGTGCGTTCAAGTGTTACCCCTCCCAAGGGCTCACGGGTGACGACCGGCGAGGTCGACGCCTTCCCCTGGGCGCACCGCGGGGGCCGCCTTCGGGTTCCGGAGCGGCGAGGCCGGACCGGTTCGTCGCGGAAGGTGCGGCGCACCCGCCCGGCGCGCGGGCGCGCACCCCCGGTGGAGGGGGCGCGGCGGAAGATGCTCGGCGGCGAAACGGCGGAGGCCTGGACGCAGGCGCCGCGTACCGTTGACCACTCCCACCTTCGCCGCGGCCCGGGAGGTGTACCGATCTCGTGGTCTTGCGATCTCGCTATATCGCTGGGTCACGGGCGCGCTGCAAAGCAGCGTCCGTGCCACGCGGCGGGGCGCCGGCACGACTCCGCGTGAACCCGCACATTCAGGCGAATTGCGCGCGGCCGGACGGGGGTGCGACTCCGCGTCTCGGCCGCTCGACGTTTCGAAGTGCTACCGGTTGTTTCAGATCGTTGAGAGGTGTTCCACGATGTCGAGGCCCGGTGCGAGGTCGAAGCTGGCGGGCGCCCAGGAGCGGCTCGCGTCCCTGCTCCGGCGGGTGGCCGGCCCTCCGTCGGCGCTCGACGCCCTCGCCGAGCGGACGTCCGACGGCGTGTTCGTCGTGGACGCGGAGCGCAACGTCCTCCTCTTCAACCGCCGCGCGGAGGCCCTCACCGGGTTCTCGAGGGCCGAGGTCCTCGGACGCCATTGCCTCGCCGGGTTCAAGTGCCCGAGCTGCCTCGAGTCCTGCCGCGTCTTCGAGCACGGGCGCTCCGGCGCCGCGTCGATCGAGATCTTCCGCCGGGACGAGACGCGCCTCCGCGTGCGCAAGCGCGCGGTGGTGCTTCGCGATCGCTCCGGCTCCGTGATCGGCGCCCTCGAGGTGTTCCAGCCCAGCGACGGCGCGGCGCACGGGGTCGCCGACGAGGCGGCGGGGAGCACCGCCTGCGGCGCCGCCGGGTCGTGGGCCGGCGTGGCGGCGCTCATGGCGTCGCTCGGCCGCGGGGTCGCGATCGTGGATCGGGACCTGAAGCTGTGCCGCGTCTCGCCGGCGCTCGCCGCGATGGCCGGGCTCGCGGTGGAGGAGCTCGAGGGGCGGAGCGCCGCGTCGCTGCTCGGCGAGGAGCTCTTCGGCGCGGCGAGCGGCTTCTGGCGCGCCCTGCTCGCCGGCGAGCGGCGCGAGGGGTGGCGCGCCACCATCCCGCGCGGAGGAGCGGCCATCGCGGTCTCGGTGACGGGCGCGCCCGTCCCGCTCGAGGCAGCGTGCGACGGCCCGGCGGGCGGGTCGCACCTCCTGGTGATCCGGCCGGAGTCGCCGGAGTGGGTCGTCGGCGACGGCGGCGCGCGCGGCGACTTCGCGGGGATGGTGGGGCGGTCCCCCGCGATGCGGCGCGTGTTCGGCCTCATCGACCAGCTCCGGGACAGCGACGCGAGCGTCCTCATCACGGGCGAGAGCGGCACGGGAAAGGAGCTCGTCGCCCGGGCGATCCACGAGCGCTCGCAGCGCGCGGGGCACCCGTTCCTCGCGGTGAACTGCGGCGGCGCTGCCGGCGAACCTCCTCGACACCGAGCTCTTCGGCCACGTGCGCGGCGCGTTCACCGGGGCCGTGCGCGACAAGCCGGGGCGGTTCGAGCTGGCGGGGAGCGGGACCCTGTTCCTCGACGAGATCGGCGATCTCCCGCTGGAGCTCCAGGTGAAGCTGCTGCGGGTGCTGCAGGAGCGCGTGTACGAGCGGGTCGGGCGACGTGCGCTCGCAGCCCTTCAGCGGACGGGTCGTCGCCGCGACGCACCGGGACCTCCAGCGCGCGGTCGAGGAGGAGCGCTTCCGCGGCGACCTCTTCTACCGGCTCAACGTGGTCCACCTCAACCTGCCGCCGCTCCGCGACCGCCGCGAGGAGATCGAGCCGCTCGTCGCGGAGCCTGCTCGAGAGCATCGGACGCAGGCGATCGCGCGCCCTGCGCCTGTCGCCGAGCGCCCTGCGCGCCGCTCCTCGCGTACCACTGGCCGGGAAACATCCGTCAGCTCGAGAACGCGCTGGAGTACGCGACCGCCGTCTGCGACGGCCAGACGATCCACCTGGAGGATCTTCCCACCGAGATCACGGCCTTCCCGGCGGGCGGCCCCTCCGTCCCGCGCGCGCCGGGGCGCTCGCCGCACGCGGGCGAGGAGCCCGTCGCGACGCTCGGGCCGCCTTCCACCCCGGCTGCCCCCCCATCGCCGATCGCGGCCTTTCCCAGCGCGGACGAGATCGTCGCGGCGATCCGCACCGCGCGCGGTCGCCGCGGCGCCGCTGCCGTGGCGCTCGGCGTCAGCCGCACGACGCTCTGGCGCCGGATGCGGGAGCTCGGGCTCGCGTGAGCGCCGTCCGCGTCGCGGCCACCCGGTCGCGACGCGGCCGGGGGCGGCGGCGAGGAGCCGGCGAAACGCCCGGTCTCCGAGGGGTCTCCGCCCTGGCACGCGGCGTGGAGACCCTCGCGCCGTGATCGCCCTCGCCGCCCTCCTCCCCTCCGCCGGGCCCGTCGCGGACCGCCCGGCCGAGCTCATCGCCCTCGTCGCGCTCCTCGCCCTCGCGCCGGCGGCCCTCGTGATGCTCACCTCCTTCCTGAAGATCGCCGTCGTCCTCTCCATCGCGCGCTCGGCGCTCGGCGCGCCCCAGGTCCCGCCCAGCACCGCGGTCACGGGGCTCGCCCTCGGGCTGTCGCTCCTCGTCATGGCGCCGGTGGTCGAGCGGGCCGCGGCCCTCGGGGCCGAGCGCCCCGGCGAGGCCGGGCTCGCCGGCGCGACGACCCGACTCGCCCGCGCCGCCGGTCCGGTCCGCGAGTTCCTCGCCCGCTTCGCGCGCGCCGACGACCGCGCCGCATTCCTCGACGCCGCCCGCCGGCTCCGCGGGCCCGACGCGGCGCCGCCCGCGGAGGACGACCTCGTCGTGCTCGCCCCCGCCTTCGTCGTCTCCGAGCTGCGCCGGGCCTTCACCATCGGTTTCGTGGTGTTCCTCCCCTTCCTCGCCGTGGACCTCGTCGTCGCGAACGTCCTCCTCGCCCTCGGCCTCACCCAGCTCTCGCCGACGTCGGCGGCGCTCCCCTTCAAGCTCCTGCTCTTCGTCGCGGTGGACGGGTGGAAGCTCCTCGCCCGAGCCCTCGCGCTCTCCTACGCGGGCTGACGATGGATCCCGTCCTCCTCCACCTCGTCCGAGAGGTCCTCGCCGTCGTCCTCCTCGTCTCCGCGCCACCCGTCGGCGCGGCGCTCGTCGTGGGGCTCGTCACCGGCGTGCTGCAGGCCGTGACCCAGGTCCAGGACCCGGCCGTCGGGGTCGTCCCCCGGCTCGTCGCGGTCCTCGGCGCGCTCGTCGTGGCAGCGCCCTGGATCGGCGCGCGGGTGCTCCGGCTCGCCGAGGAGTGCTTCGCCCTCGCGTCCCGGGTCGCCCCGTGACGGCGGACCTCCTCGCCGTAGCCCCGGCGGCGCTCCTCGCCACGCTCAGGCTCGCGCCGGTCGCGATGGCGTCTCCCTTCCTCGGGGGCCCGCTCGTCCCACCGATCGTCCGGCTCGCCCTCGCGGGCGGCCTCGGCCTCGCCGGCGCCACCCTCGCCCCGGCCGGCGTCGTCCCCACCGGCCTCGCCCTCGCCGCCGCGGGCGCGCGGGAGCTCGCCCTCGGCGCCGTCCTCGCGGTCCTCGCGTCGGCGCCCGTCGAGGCGGCGCGCGCGGCGGGGCGGCTCGTCGATACCTTTCGCGGAGCGACCCTCGCCGAGCTGCACGTCGCACCGCTCCGGCAGCACGAGAGCGCCTCGGGCGATCTCCTCGCCCAGGCGGTCGTCGTCCTCGCCGCGGTCGCCGGCGGCGACCGGCTCGTGGTCACCGGGCTCATCGGGACCTTCGCCGCGGTCCCGCCCGGCGCCGCCTTCCCCCTCGACGCCGCGCGCGAGGTGGCGCTCCGGGCCGCCGCGGAGGTCCTGTCGGCGGCGGTCGCGGTCTCGGCCCCGGCCGCGGCCGGGGTCCTCGCGGCAGATCTCGCCCTGGCCGCCGCCGCACGCGTTGCGCCGCGGCTCGGCGTCGTGAACGTGGCGCAGCCGGCCCGCGCCGCCCTGGGGCTCCTCGCGGTCGCCGCCTGCGCCTCCGCGGCGGCGGGACGGCTCGTCGCGCTCACGGCCCTGGCCGGGACCGCGCCGGCCATCCTCGCGGGGGCGCCGTGAGCGGCGCGCGCACGGAGGCGCCGACGCCGCGCCGCCTCCGGGACGCGAGGGCGCGGGGCGAGGTCGCGCGGAGCGCCGACCTCGGGGCCGCGGCCGCCCTCTCCGGCGGTCTCGCGGGGCTCGCGCTCTCGGGGCGCGACGCCGTAGCCGCGCTCGCGCGGGCCCTCCGCGCCGCGGTGGAGGGCGCGGCCGTTCCCCCGGAGCCCGCCGCCGCGCTCCGGGAGGCGCTCTCCCTCGCCCTCCGGGTGTCCCTCCCACCCGCGGCGTGCGCGCTCGCCGCCGCAGCGCTCGCCGGCGCGCTCCAGACCGGGTTCGCCTTCTCTCCCGCAGTGACGAGGCCGCGCCTCGAGCGGCTCGACCCGTTCCGCGGCCTCGCCCGGCTCGCCGACCCGGGCCAGCTCGGGCGCGCCGCCCTCGGCGTGGCGAAGGCCGCGGTGATCGCGGCGCTCCTCGCCGGGTGGTGGCCCGGCGCGGCGCGGGCGTTCGCCGCGCTGCCGCGGGCGAGCGCGCCGGGGGCGCTCGCCGCCGCCGTCCCGCTCCTCGCCGGCCTCGCGCTCCGGCTCGCCGCCGCGCTCGTCGTCGTCGGCGCCGCCGACCTGCTCCTCGAGCGGCGGCGGGTGCGCCGCGCCCTCCGCATGACCCGGGACGAGGTTCGCCGGGAGCTCAGGGAGGACGAGGGGGATCCGGCACGGCGGGCCGAGCGCCGCCGGGTCCACCGCGCGCTCCTCGAGGCGGGGGCGGTGGGGCGGGCGACCGTCGTCGTGGTGAACCCGACCCGGATCGCGGTCGCGCTCCGGCACGACCGCCGCGAGGGCGGGGCGCCCCTCGTCCTCGCGAAGGGCACCGGGGACGCGGCGGCGCGCATCCGCTCCGCCGCCCGGCGCGCCGGGATCCCGGTGGTCCGCGACGTCCCCCTCGCCCGCGCGCTCCTCCGGCTCGCCGACGTCGGCGACGAGATCCCCGAGGAGCTGTACGACGCCGCGGCCGCGCTCCTCGCCCACCTCTACGGACCTCCGGAGGCCCCGTGATCCCGCTCCACGCCCAGCTCGTCCCCGGATCTCCTTCGCCCCGCGGGGCGGGGCTGAGGAGGGGACTCTCGCGGCTGCGCGGCGCCGGCGCCGGCGACGCGCTCCTCGCCCTCGCGGTGCTCGCGGTCGTGCTCCTCCTCGTCGCGCCCCTCCCCCCGGCCGCCCTCGACGCCCTCCTCGCCCTGAACCTCGCCGGGTCCGCGACGATCCTGGTCGTGACGCTCTTCTCCCGGAGCGCCCTGCGGTTCGCGTCGTTCCCGACGCTGCTCCTGCTCACGACGCTGTTCCGGCTCGCGCTCTCCGTCTCCTCGACCCGGCTCGTCCTCTCGCGCGGCGAGGCGGGGCGCGTCATCGAGGCCTTCGGCCGGGTGGTCGTGCAGGGGAACGCCGTCGTGGGCGTGGTGGTGTTCGCGATCCTCACCCTCGTGCAGCTCCTCGTCGTCGCGAAGGGGGCCGAGCGCGTCGCCGAGGTCGCGGCGCGGTTCACGCTCGACGCGATGCCCGGGAAGCAGATGGCCATCGACGCCGACGTCCGCGCCGGCGCCGTGGACGCGACCGAGGCGCGGCGGCGGCGGCGCGCCCTCGAGCGCGAGGGGCAGCTCTTCGGCGCGATGGACGGCGCCCTCAAGTTCGTGAAGGGCGACGCGGTGGCCGGCGTCGCCATCGTCCTCGTGAACCTCGCGGGCGGGCTCGTCGCCGGAGCGCTCCGCGGGGATGGACGTCGCGGCGGCGGCGCGGCGGTACGCGCTCCTCGCCATCGGCGACGGCCTCGTCTCGCAGGTCCCCGCCCTCCTCCTCGCGGTCGCGGCGGGGGTGGCGGTGACGCGGGTCGCGGCGGAGGAGGAGGGTGAGTCGCTCGGGGACGAGATCGGGCGGCAGCTCCTCGCCGAGCCCGGCGCCCTCGCCGCGGTGGCGGCGCTCCTCGCCGGCCTCGCCCTCGCGCCCGGCCTCCCCGCCCCGCCCTTCCTCGTCCTCGCCGCGGCCGCCGCCCTCGGGGCCCGGCGCGCCGCGCAGGCCCACCCGGTCCGGCCCGGCCCGCCCGTCTCGCCCGACGCCCGCGCCGGGACGGCGCAGGACGCGGCGGACGCCGCCGGCGGTCCGGTCGTGCTCCGCCTCGGGGACGACCTCCTCGCGCTCGCCACGGCGGAGGGGGCGCGGTTCCGCGTCGACGGGCTCCGCGCCGTCCGTGACCGGCTCCTCGTCGAGCTCGGCGTCCCGGCCCCGCGTCATCGCGCTCGGGGGCGGCGCGAGCGGCTGGGACCTGGGTCCTGCTCGTCGACGAGCGTCCCCGCCGCGTCGGGCCGGGCCCCCGCCGGCGAGGCCCTCGCCCTCGCCCCGATCGACGAGCTGGCCCTCGCGGGCATCGACGGCGTCCCGGACGCGCGACCCCCTCACCGGCCGCCCCGCCACCCGGATCGCCGCGCCGCGGTCGCGGCGCGCGCCGCGGCGCTCGCGGAGGTGCGCGGACCCGCTCGCCCGCGTCCTCGCGGAGTGCGCGGGCGCGCTCGCGTCGACCGCGCACCTCCTCGTCGGCGTCCAGGAGGCGCAGGTCCTCCTCGACGGGCTCGAGGCCGCCTCTCCCGCCCTCGTCCGCGAGGCGAGCCGGCAGCTCCCGCCGGTCCTCCTCGCCGAGGTGCTCCGGCGCCTCGTGGAGGAGGGGGTCTCGGTCCGGCCGCTCCGCACGATCCTCGAGGCGCTCCTCGAGGCCGGCGGCGCGCCCCGCGGCGCTCCCGCGCTCGCCGAGGCGGCGCGGCGGGCGCTCCGGCGCCACATCGGCCACCGCTGCGCCGGGGACGGGCCGCTCCCCGCGCTCCTCCTCGACCCGCGGGCCGAGGCCGCAGTCCGGGAGGCCCTCTCGGGCGAGTCCCTCGCCCTCGACCCCGCGGTCGCCGCGACGCTCCTCGACGCGCTCGACGCAGGAGGTCCGCGCCGCGGAGACGCCACCGGTCGTCCTCGCGAGCGCGGACGTCCGCCGCGCGCTGCGCGGGCTGCGTCGCGCCGCGGTTCCCGCGGCTCGCGGTGCTCGCCTACGACGAGCTGCCGCCCGACTTGCCGGTCCGGCCCATCGGGCGGCTCGCGCTCGCCGCGTGAGCGGCGCGCGTCCGCCGCCGGGACGTCGGGCGTCCCGCGCCGTGCGGGGCAGTCGGGACGCGCGAGCACGAAGGGCCGCGCCCTCGCGGACGCGGCCCTCGGTGACGAGCGCCGGCGGTCGGCTAGGCGCCGGCGGCGACGGGCGGCGTGCCCTGACCCTGGCCCTCCGGCGTGTCGTCGCCGGAGCGGTTCACGCGGTCGCGCAGCTCCTTGCCGGTCCGGAAGAGGATCCCGCGCTTCGGCTTCACCGGGATCACCTCGCCGGTCTTCGGGTTCCGCCCCTGGTACCCGTCGTAGTGCTTCACGTGGAAGGCGCCGAGCCCGCGGATCTCGATGTTCTCGCCGCGGCAGAGCGCGTCCTTCATCGAGTCGAAGATCGTCTCGATCGTGGCCTCGGCCTGCTTCTGCGTCACGCCGCGCTTCACGACGAGAATGTTGATGAGGTCCGACTTGAGCATCTGGACTCCGGCGGGCACGGCGGGCCCCTCGATCAGCGAGACCGCGCGGGTTCTTCCAAAAAGCCTAGCCGAACCCCCCGAATTCAGCAAGGGATCCGCGGTGATGCGGCGGCGACCCGGTCGCAGCGTGCGGCTCAGGCCCTCTGGACGGGCCCGGCGGCCGCCTGCTCGGCCGCTCCAGGGCCCTCCGAACGGGCGCCCGCTGCGGATCCGCGCTCGCGGTCGCACAGCGCGCGCAACGAGAGCTCCGAGAGCCGCTCCGCCGCCTCGTCCTCGACCCCTCGGAGGAGGGTCGCGACGAGGCCCGCCCCCGGTCCGACCGGCGGCTCCTTGCCGGAGATCGCCCGCCGGACGTCCAGGAGCGAGATCCGCTCGAGGGGCCTCGCCGGGACGAGCCCTCCGTCGCCGAGCGGCACGACGAGCCCTGCCGCCTTGAGCGCGAGGACGACCTCGCTCACGTCGTCCGCCGACGCGCCGAGCTCGCTCGCGACCTCCCCGCCGTCCGGCGCCGGCGCGCCGGTGTCGAAGGCGCGGGCGATGCCGAGCATCGACGCGCCCCGCGACGATCTCGCGCCCGGTCTTCGAGTGGACGTGCACACCGCGCAGGAGCGAGGACGCGTACTGGAAGACGTAGGCGAGGCGGGCGCCGAAGAGGAGGATCGCCCACGACAGGTAGAGCCAGAGCAGGAAGATCGGGATCGCCGCGACCGAGCCGTAGATGGCCGAGTACCGGACCGACCGCGCGACGAAGGTCGCGTAGGCCCACTTCGCGACCTCCCACGCCACGCCCGCGATGAGCCCGCCGGCGGCGGCGTTCCGGACCTTCACCTTCGTGTTCGGGACGATGAGGTAGAGGAGCGCGAAGAAGAGGCAGGTGAGGAGCGCGCCCGCCGCCGTCCCGAGGAAGCCGAGGTGCGAGCTCGCGAGGGCGGTGCGGGCCGAGTGCCCGAGCATCACCGAGCCGGCGAGCAGGAGCGGGCCGAGGGTCACCGCGACCCAGAAGATGGTGGCCTGCTGCGTGAGGGAGCGGCGCCGGCGGACGCCCCAGATGTCGTTCAGGGCCCGGTCCACGTTCTGGAAGAGGCTCACCGACGACCAGACGAGGAGCGCGCCGCCGACCAGGCCGGCGGACGTGACGTGGGTGTTCTGGACGAACCGATCGAGGTACGGCTCGATCGTCGCCCGGGCTCCGACGGCGAGGTTCTCGAACAGGAACTCGTGGAGCCGGCCCGAGATCCGCTCCATCCCGGTGAACGCCTGGACCACGGAGAAGGCGACGACCAGCCCCGGGACGAGGGCGAACAGCGAGATGTAGGTGAGGGCCATCGCCCGGAGCTGGACGACCTCGCCGCCGAGCATCCGCAGCGCGATCTGGACCGCGTCGGGCGCGGTCCGGATCATGCGGCTCACCCAGCGCTCGTCGTCCCGCTCCGGACCCTCGGGCATTCCGGCCTCCGTCTAGCCCGGATCCTTCACCACCGCGGGCCCCGCCGGGGCCTTCCCCGGCTGCTCGTCCGAGCGCTTCCCCTGACCGCCATTGCCGTTCCCGCCGCGCTCGCCGCCGCCGCGCTCGCCGCCGCCGCGCTCGCCGCCGCCGCGCTCGCCGCCGCCGCGCTCGCCGCCGCCGCGCTCGCCGCCGCCGCGTTCGCCGCCGCCGCGCTCGCCGCCGCCGCGCTCGCCGCCGCCGCGCTCGCCGCCGCCGCGCTCGCCGCCGCCGCGCTCGCCGCCGCCGCGCTCGCCGCCGCCGCGCTCGCCGCCGCCGCGCTCGCCACCGCCGCGCTCGCCACCGCCGCGCTCGCCGCCGCCGCCGCTCGCCGCCGCCCCGCCGCCGCCGCCGCGGTCGCGATCGCGTCCGCCGCGCCCCCGGTCACCGCGCCCGCCGCCGCCGCGCTCACCGCCCCGGTCGCCGCGCTCGCGGTCGCCGCGGGGCTGGCCTCCGCCCGCCGCCGCCCGCGCCGCCGCCCGCGCCGCCACCACCCACGCCGACGTCGATCCGGTCCTGCCGGCCGTAGATGTCGAACTGCTCCTGGTGGTAGTTCTGCTGCGGCTTCACCTGGATGGTCTTGTTGAAGCGGTCCATGAGGTAGCGCAGCTCCTCGCGCTCCGCGTTCTGGAGGATGCGCGCCGACCTCGGGGTGGCAGTTCACGACCAGCACCGGCTCGGGGAAGTGCGCCGCCTCGCGGCGGATCTCGCGGAAGATCTCGTAGGCGACGGTGATGCGCGACTTCACGTGCCCCTTGCCGTCGCAGTAGCTGCAGGGCTCGTTCATCATCCGGGTCACCGACTCGCGGACGCGCTTGCGCGTCATCTCCACGAGGCCGAGCTCGGAGATCTTGAGGACGTTGGTCTTCGCCTTGTCCCGCCCCAGCGCGTCCTGCAAGGCCTTGAAGACCTTGTCGCGGTTCTGGGGTTTGTCCATGTCGATGAAGTCGATGATGATGATGCCGCCGATGTTGCGGAGCCGGAGCTGGTAGACGATCTCCTTCGCCGCCTCGACGTTGATCTTGGTGATCGTCTCCTCGAGGTTCTTCTTGCCGACGTAGCGGCCCGAGTTGACGTCGATGGCGGTGAGCGCCTCGGCCTGGTCGATGATGATGTAGCCGCCGCTCTTCAGCCAGACCTTGCGCTGGCTCGCGCGCTTCAGCTCCTGCTCGATCCCGTAGGCGTCGAAGATCGGCTCCTCGCCGGAGTAGAGCTCGATCTGCTTCTCGAGGTGCGGCGCCTGCTCGCTGCACGAAGCGGAGGATCCGCTCGTACTCGTCGCGGTCGTCGATGACGAGCTTCTCGACGTCGGCGGTGAAGAGGTCGCGGGTGGCGCGCAGGATGAGGTCGAGGTCGCGGGTGGAGCAGCGCCGGGGCCGCCGACCTTGTCCTTCGTCCGGATGATCTCGTTCCAGACCTGGATGAGGAAGCGGATGTCGGCCTCGAGCTTCGCGGCCTCGACGTTCTCGGCGACGGTGCGGACGATGAAGCCGGTCCCCTCCGGCCGCATCCGGTCGACGATCTCGCGCAGCCGGCGCCGCTCGCCCTCCTTCTCGATGCGGCGGCGAGATGCCGATGTGGTCGACCGTCGGCATGAAGACCAGGTGCCGGCCCGGGAGCGAGATGTGGCTCGTGATGCGGGCGCCCTTGGTCCCGATCGGATCCTTCGCGACCTGGACGATGACCTCCTGGCCCTTCCTTGAGCAGGTCCTGGATGTTCTTCGGCTCCTTCGAGCGCTTCTCGTCGCGGCCGTTGCGGCCCCCGCGATCGCGGCCTTCCCGCGCGCCTCGACGACCGTCCCGGTCGCCCGCGCTCCTCGCGCTCGCGCCGCCGATCGCGCTCGCGCTCGCGGCGCGCCTCGCGGGCGGCCTCGCGGTCGCGAAGCTCGCGGCTCCCGGAGGCGGGCGGACCGCCGGCGGCCGGCGTCTCGACCGGGGCCGTCGCAGGCTGCGGCTCCGCCGGCGCCCTCTCGGCGTCGGCCGGTGCGGCGTCGGAAGCGGGGGCGGCGTCGACCGCGGCGGCCGGGGCGGCCTCGGCGGAGCGCTCCTGCCACGCCGGCTCGGCGTCCGCGATGGGCGGGACCAGGAGCCCCGGGACCGCGGGCACCGGCTCCATGCCGATGGCGTTCGTGAGCGGGATGGCGGTGAGCGGCGGGGGCGGCGGCTCGGATCAGCGCCCGCTGCGTGAGGGGCCGCGGGCTGCGCCTCCGCGGCCCGCGTCGCCTCGACCGTCGCGTCCGTCGCGGGCGCGGGCGCGGCGCGGGCTGCGCCTCGACCGCGGCGTCGGCCTCGGCCGTGGTCGCCGCGGCCTCCGGCGTCGCCGCGCCGGTCGCCGGGGCGTCGCCCGGGGCGGGCACCGGCGTCAGGCCCGCGGCCTCGGGCCAGCGGCATGGGCGCGCGCCTCCTGCGCCTCGGCCTCCTGCTCGGTCGGGGACCTCGGGCACCTCGGTGGCGTGCTCGCCCTCGGTGAGCTCGAACTCCTCGGAGAAGTCCGGGTCGCCGTAGACGTCCCCGACGTACAGGAACGCGGCCTTCTCGAGGCCGATGTCCACGAAGGCGGCCTGCATGCCCGGGAGCACGCGGACCACGCGTCCCTTGTAGATGTTGCCGACGATCCCCTTCTCGCGCTTTCGCTCGAGGTAGTACTCGTGGATCGTCCCGTTCTCGACCAGGGCGACGCGCGTCTCCGCGCCCGCCGCGTTGATCACCAGGATGCTGCTGCCGGCCATGTTGGACCTCTCTCTGCCCCGTCGGCGCGGGGAGAGCGAGGCGCCAGGCGGCGGGCCACGATCGCGGACGCTCCCGGTGGGGCCGGGCTGTCCTGGATCGGCTGTCGAGCGCAGGCTCAAAGCTTCGCTTCTCCTCGCGCCCGCGGCCGCGCTGTCGTCGCGGCTCGGCGCGGGCGGGTTGGTGTCCTCAGGCGTCGAGGTAGCGAGGCGCGCGCGGCTGGCCCGCTGGGGTCCGGCCGCGTCGTCCTCGCCAGGCTCACGCCTTCCTTCAAGACCTTCACTCCCCTGGGCGGCGCTCCCTCGCCGAAGATCGCCGCCAGCACCTCGGCTGGCTTCGCGCTCCCCGATGGATCCGCCCTCAAGCTGAACGCGACCCGACCCGGGCCTTCCACGGCCAGGTGGGTCACGATGTCCTTCAAGTCTATCTCTCTTCCGGCCCGTTCCGCGATCTTCTGTTGTCGCTTCCCGGCCGGTGCCTTCGGGTGGCGCCGTCCGGGTGACGACCGAGCGCTCGGCCTGATGGAACGCCGCAACGCAGCGCGCCAGGGCCTCTTCCCCCCAGCCTTCCTCGGGAAACTCGGACCCGGTAGTGGACCGCACGGAGCGCCTCCGACACCGAGGGCTCCCCGGGGTCGACGGCGTCCGCCTCCATGACCCGGAAGTCCTCCGGGAGCTGCCGGGCGAGGCGCCCGGCGACGTCGGCCGGGTCGCGCCGGCCCGAGGAGGTCGAGGTCCAGGTGCTCGCAGACGCTCTCGACGCCCACCGGGAGGGCGGGGCCGAAGGACGACGCGCGGCTTCGGGTGGTAGCCCTGCGAGTAGGCGATCGGCAGCCCCGCGCGGCGCACCGCCCGCAGGAGCGCGTGCATGGTCTCGAGGTGCGAGAGCGCCACGAGCCGCCCGAGCTTCGCGTACCGGACGCGGATCCGCGTGCGTCCGCTCCGGGACCGGCGGGCGCGCCGGCGGAGGCGGCGGCGGGACGTAGTCCTTCGGCTCGTAGATCCGGTTCTTCACGACCTCGTAGTCGCAGGCCCCGCAGACGGAGCAGGGCGTCGAGACGCAGTCCGGCGGGCTCGGCCCGGTTCCGGGCGTGCCGCGAGCTGCTTCTGGAGGAAGGCCTTCGCCACGCCGGCAGTCGATCCGGTCCCAGGGGAGGACCTCGTCGATGCGGCCGGCGGCGGTGGGCGAACCACTCGAGGCCGACGCCGTGCTCGCGCTCGCATCTCGGCGAACGCCTCCAGCCAGCGCGACTCGTCGAACCACTCGCTCCACCCGTCGAGCCGCTGGCCCCGGCCGGTAGGCGCCGAGGACCGCGGTGCCCGACCCGCCGGTCGCCGAGCGCGAGCGCGCCCTCGATCGAGGACTGCCGCGAGTCGTGGGGCTTGAACTGGATGGCGCCGTGGCGGCCGCCCAGCGCGGCGGTGATGAGCGCCTGCCGGCGGCGGGTCTCCTCCGGCGCGATCATCGGCTCCCACTGGAACGGCGTGAACGGCTTCGGCACGAAGGTGCGAGACGCGCGAGGTGGATGGCGGCCGACCCCTGCTCGTCGGGCCGCTCTCGCGGCGCGCTTCGCGGTGGCGAGGGCGCGCTGGGCGAGCTCGCGCGATGGCGACGACGTCCTCGTCCCGCTCCTCGGGCAGGCCGATCATGAAGTAGAGCTTGAGGAGCGACCAGCCGTTCGCGAAGACCGACTCGACCGCGCGGAGCAGGTCCTCCTCGCGGTTCCCCTTGTTGATCACCGCCCGCATCCGCTCCGTGGCGGCCTCGGGGGCGAGGGTGAAGCCGGTCTTCCGGATCCGCGCGATCCGCTCGGCGAGCGCGCCGGTCATGCGTCTCCGTCCGGAGCGACGGCAGGCGAGAGGGCGATCCGCTCGGGCTCCCAGCGCGCGAGGAAGTCGTCGAGGAGCGGGTTCAGGCAGGCGTAGTCGCCGGAGGAGAGCGAGAGGAGCCCCACCTCCTCGTACCCCGAGCCCCGCAGCCCCGCCTCGGCGAGGCGCGAGCACCTGGCTGCGGGTCGCGCTGGCGCGTCGGGCGCGTCACCATCCCGACCTGGCAGAAGCGGCAGCCGCGGGTGCAGCCGCGCTGGATCTCGATCGGCAGCCGATCGTGGATGGTCTGCATGAACGGCACGACCGGCCGCTCGTACGCGGAGGTGGGCAGCGCGTTCAGGTCCGGCACGACCCGCCGCTCGACCCGCTCGTAGCCCGGCGAGGAGCGGCTCGATCGCGGCGAGCGCGCGCGGGTGCGCGGGTCGTAGCGCGGCGCGAAGAAGCGACGGGCACGTAGACGCCCGGGATCCGCGCGAGGCGCTCGCAGGACCTCGCGGCGCGTGGCCCCGCCGGCGCGGCGGAAGCCGCACGCCCGGACCGCGTCGGCGATCTCGAGGGCGACCTCCTCGCCGTCGCCGACGGCGAAGGCGTCGAAGAAGTCCGCCACCGGCTCGGGGTTGTAGGCGCAGGGGCCGCCGCCGACGACGAGCGGGTGGTCGTCGCCGCGGTCCCTGGCGTGGAGCGGGATCCCGGCGAGGTCGAGGAGCGCGAGCACGCTCGTGTAGGCGAGCTCGAACTGGAGCGTGACGCCGAGGACGTCGAAGCCGCGCACCGGCGCGCGCGACTCGAGGGTGAAGAGCGGGAGCCGTGCTCGGCGCGGAGCATCGCCTCGAGATCGGGCCAGGGCAGGAAGACGCGCTCGCAGGCGATCTCGGGCCGGTCGTTGAGGAGATGGTAGAGGAGCCGGAACCCGAGGTTCGACATCCCGACCTCGTAGGTGTCCGGGAACGCGAGGGCGAAGCGGAGGCCGGCGGCGCCGAGGTCCTTGCGAACGCTCCCGAGCTCGCCGCCCGACGTAGCGGGACGGCTTCTGCGCGCGCGAGGACGAGCGCGTCGAGCGCGCGGGAGAGGGCGTCGGGGGTCATGTTCGCCGGGCCGCGGGTTCGAGCCGCGTGTCGCCCGCCGGAGCGTCGTGAAGCCCCGCGCGTGTAGCACGGCGCGGAGAGCGGGGGCAACGGGGAGCCCGGTCGGGGCGGACGACTTGGACTCCTCACACCAGGACCAAGTCCAGGTCCAGGTCCAGGACCAAGGGTCAGTGCTCGATCGAGAACGCCCCCAGATCGCCTCGGTACGCTCGCCACTCCACCTCGACCCCCTCGACCGCCGCGCCGGACGGCCCGCGGCGGCAGAAGGCGACGAGCGCCTCGACGGCGGCTCGCTCCCCCTCCGCCTCGGCCTCCACCCGGCCGTCCGGGAGGTTCCGCACCCAGCCGGCACCCCGAGGCGTCCGCGCCTCGTCGACGGTGTACGCGCGGAACGCGACCCCCTGGACCCGGCCCCGGACGACGAGGTGGACGCGCGACGCGATCGGCCATCGCTCACTCCCGCAGCATGACGAGGAACCCGGCCTCGTCCACGATCCGGACGCCGAGCTCCCGCGCCTTGTCCAGCTTCGAGCCCGCGTCCTCGCCGGCGACGACGAGGTCGGTCTTCCGCGAGACGCTGCCCGAGACCTTCCCGCCGCGCCGCTCGATCTCCGCCTTCGCCGTCGTCGCGCGAGAGCGAGGCGAGGCCGCCGGTGAGCACCACCGTCTTCCCGGCGAGCGGGCCCCGGGCGTCCACCGACTCGGGCTCCGGGCGGACGCCGGCGGCGAGGAGCCGCTCGACGACCCTCCGGTTCTGCGGCTCCTGGGTCCAGGCGCGGATCTCGCCGCGCGGTCTCCGGGCCGATGTCGCGCACCGCGAGGAGCTCGTCCTCGGTCGGCGTCGAGGAACCGCCGGACGTCGCCGAAGGCGCGGGCGAGCGTCGCGGCCGGTGGCCTCGCCCGACCTGCGGGACGCCGAGGGCGAAGATGAACCGCCGGAGCGTCGTCGCCTTGGAGCGCTCGAGGGCGTCGACGAGGTTCCGCGCCGCCTTCTCCGGGAGCTCGACCTCCTCCCCCGGCTCTCTCTCCTTGCGCGGGACGGGCGAAGGCGCGCTGCCACTCCTCGAAGGGAACCGCGTAGAGGTCGGCGAAGTCCTTCACGAGGCCGCGGTCGACGAGCCAGGCGCAGAGCTTCTCCCCGAGCCCCTCCACGTCCATGGCGCGGCGCGGAGGCGAAGTGCCGGAGCCGGCCGACGAGCTGGGCCGGGCAGGCGGCGCCGGTGCAGCGCCAGACCTTCTCCCCCTCCTCCCGCACCACCTTCGCCCCGCAGACCGGGCAGGTCGACGGGAAGGCGAACGGGTCGCTCCGCGCCGGTGCGCCGCTCCTTGAGCGGCTTCACGACCTCCGGGATCACCTCGCCCGCGCGCCGGATGAGCACCCAGTCGCCGACGAGGATGTCCTTGCGGCGCATCTCGTCCTCGTTGTGGAGCGTCGCCCGGGACACCAGCGCGCCCGAGAGCCGGACCGGGTTCACCTCCACCACCGGGGTGAGCACGCCGGTGCGGCCCACCGAGGCCCAGATGCTCCCGGACCTGCGTCTCCTCCTCCTGCGGCGGGTACTTGAAGGCGACCGCCCAGCGCGGGAACTTCGAGGCCGCGCCGAGCCGCCGGCGCCAGTCGAGGTCGTCCACCTTCACGACGACGCCGTCGGTGTCGTAGGGGAGCGCGAAGCGCCGCTCCGCCATCTCGTCGCGGAACGCCTTCACCTCCGCGATCCCGTGGAGCGCCGGTTCTCCGGGTTCGTCTCGAAGCCGAGGGCGGCGAGGGCCTCGAGCTTCTCCCAGTGCGTCCGCCAGGCGAGCTCCTGGCCGGGCACGAGCGCCTCGTAGGCGATGAAGGAGAGCGGCCGCGTGGCGGTGACGCGCCAGTCGAGCTGGCGGAGCGACCCGGCCGCGGCGTTCCGCGGGTTCGCGAAGGGCTCCTCGCCGCGGCGGAGGATCTGCCGGTTCATCGCCTCGAAGTGCTCCTTCTGGAGCAGCACCTCGCCGCGGACCTCGAGGCGGCGCGGCGGGGCGCCGCGCGAGGCGCGCGGGGACGCCCCGGTTCGCGTCGAGGCCGCCCACCGTGCGGAGGTTCGCCGTGACGTCCTCGCCGTTCACGCCGTCGCCGCGGGTCGAGCCGGCGACGAAGACGCCGTCCTCGTAGACGAGCTCGACCGCGAGGCCGTCGAGCTTCGGCTCCGCGACGTAGGCCGGGGTGGCGCCCTCCGGGCAGGCCGAGGAGCCGCCGCACCCGCGCGTCGAACTCGTCGAGCTCCGCGTCGGTCTGGACGTTGCCGAGGGAGAGCATCGGCTCGCGGTGGACGACCCGCGCGAACCGCTCCGACGGGGCGCCCGAGACGCGCCGGGTGGGCGAGTCGGCCGCGGCGAGCTCCGGGTGCGCGCTCCTCGAGCGCGACGAGCTCGCGCATGAGCCGGTCGTACTCGGCGTCGGAGAGCACCGGCTGGTCGAGGACGTAGTACGCGTGGTCCGCGGCGCGGATCCGCTCGCGCAGCTCCGAGGCGCGCCGCTCGGGCTCGGTGGCGGAGGCTCCCGGGGTCACGCCCGAGGATTACGGCGGCGGCGCGGAGTTTTCAACGGTCCTCGGCGACCATGTTCGGGATCGCGGCGGAGGAGAGGACGACCGACGATGCGTGATGACGACCCTCGGCTCGAGCACCGCGACCCCCCGTGACGGAAGATCATGAGCTCACCTCACCGGCGACGGTGCGGCGGACGCTGGCTCTCCCTCGGAAACCACGACGACGTTCGGCGCGACCACCCGCACGGTGTTCCCGAGCGTGGCCTGCTGCGCCGTCAGCTCGGTCAGCTCCGCGGGTGAGAAGGCGCGCCCACCGCGGGTCTTGATGGTGATCGGGGCAGGCGCGCCTCCGGGGAGCCGGGGGGCGATCACGAAGACGTCCGCCGGAGCGCCGGAGGGCCGGTCGCGTCCGGCGCCCCGGTACCAGCTGTAGCCGTAGACGGCGGCGCCGATCGCCACGATGGACAGGACGAGGTACAGGCCTCGATTCCGTCGCGCCTGCTCCGCCTCGAGCTGCTGCTCCGCCTTCGACGCGACGGAGACGACGCGCGTCTGGACGGCCTTGCGCACCTGCACGCTCGGCCGGACCTCCGCCGCCAGCTCGGGCGGCACCGCGCGGTGCGCCACCTCCGAGAAGTCGATCGCCTCCTTCACGAGGGCGTTGCGGACCTGCTCGAGCGACGGCTGAACGGCGGCCGGCGCCGACGCGACGAGCGCGTTCACCTCCGCGAGGAGCGCGTCGATGTCCGAGAGGAGCGCGGAGACCGCCGCCGCGTCGACGGGCGAACCCCCGGGACCCTGCGGCGCCGTCGCGAGCGCGACCGCCACCCGGACGCGCGTCACCACCGCGCGCCGGATGGGCTCGGAGTCGACCGGCTGCGGCTCGTCCGCGAGGACCGCCTTCTCGAACGGCGAGAGGCCGCCGAGGATGCCGGCGACGGCGGCGAGCGGCGTGCCGGGAGGGTCGAACTCCCCCTCGAGGCCCCTCCCGATGGCGCCCGCCGCCTCGACCGGCCTCGGCACGTTCCCCGGCCACGCGCGGCCGCCATGCGGCACCGTCGCGGCCATCGGCTTGCCGACGGCGTCGATGGGCTCGAGGTCGCGGGGAGCGGGATCGCCTCGCCGACGCGTCGCCGCGGGCGCGGCCGCGGCTGCGCTGCCCGGAGGGCGGGCGCGACGTCCGCGACGGCGCCGCGGCGGCGACGCCGCGCGCGTCACCGCCGCCGAGGACGCCTGCGGCGCCGTGGGCGCCCCGTCCCAGCGCGCGGGCTCCACCCCGAGCGCGCGGAGCGGCTCCACGCGCACGCGAGGTGCGCCGTCAGGGATCGCGGCGACCACCGCGACACCCGGAGCGCCTGCGCCGACGACCGCGACGAGGCGCCTCGAGGGTGCGCGAGTCGCCCGTCGAGACTCGACCAGGACGAGGCCCGACGCGCCGCGATATGCGCGAGCGCCTGCGACGAGGTTGCCCGCGATGCGCGGGCGCGTCCCGACGCACGCCGCGAGGGGCTGCGAGGAACGCGAGCGCGAACTCCTGCGAGTCCCGCGATGACGGCTACCCTCGGCTGGTTGCGTCATATGCTCGGGCGCACCCTCCGCGGGCCCGATCTCGGAGCATGTTATCGGTGCGCGGCCCCGTCGGGGGTACCCGCTCGTGTCCCTCGTCCGCCCGATGGGAGACCCGCCCACCCAGTCGCCACGATCGCGGAAGCGGGCGTTGACACGTCCGGTTTCGACCGCATAGCTTCCGGGCCTCCCCTCCCGGTCTCTTCAACAAGACCGCGCAGTCGCCCTGCCGCAGCTCCGACCGCCCGTACGCCGCGGTCCCCCGTCGCCGAGACCCGCCATGCCCGCCGCCGCCCCACCCCCGCGCCCGCCCCGTCGAACCTCACCGACCTGAAGCACATGAAGGTGGCCGAGCTCGCGAAGCTCGCCCGCGTCCCTCGACATCGAGGCCGCCGGCGCGATGAAGAAGCAGGACCTCATCTTCGCGATCCTGCAGGCGCAGTCGAAGGTGGCCGAGGAGAAGCAGGAGGAGATGGAGGTCGCGCGGCGAGGGGACGCTCGAGGTGCTCCCGGACGGCTTCGGCTTCCTGCGCAGCCCCGACTTCAGCTACCTGCCGGGCCCGGACGACATCTACGTCTCGCCCTCGCAGATCCGCCGCTTCAACCTGCGCACCGGCGACACCGTCCGCGGGCACGGTCCGCCAGCCCAAGGAGGGCGAGCGCTACTTCGCGCTCCTCAAGGTCGACTCGATCAACGGCGAGCCGCCCGAGGAGAACCAGACGAAGGTCCTCTTCGACAACCTGACGCCGCTCTACCCGACGAAGCGGCTCGCGCCTCGAGCACGACCCGGACGAGATGACGACCCGGGTCGTCGACCTCTTCTCGCCCATCGGCAAGGGGCAGCGCTGCCTCATCGTCTCGCCGCCGCGCGCCGGCAAGACCGTCCTCCTCCAGAACATCGCCCACGCCATCACCGCAGAACCACCCCGAGGTCACCCTCATCGTGCTGCTCATCGACGAGCGGCCCGAGGAGGTGACCGACATGGAGCGGACGGTGAAGGGCGAGGTGGTCGCCTCCACCTTCGACGAGCCCGCCACCCGCCACGTGCAGGTGGCGGAGATGGTGATCGAGAAGGCCCGGCGCCTCGTCGAGCACAAGAAGGACGTGGTGATCCTGCTCGACTCGATCACCCGCCTCGCCCGCGCCTACAACTCGACCGTCCCGCCCTCCGGGCAAGATCCTCTCGGGCGGCGTCGACTCGAACGCGCTCCACAAGCCGAAGCGGTTCTTCGGCGCGGCGCGCAACATCGAGGAGGGCGGCTCGCTCACCATCATCGGCACCGCGCTCGTCGACACCGGGTCAGCCGCATGGACGAGGTCATCTTCGAGGAGTTCAAGGGCACCGGGAACTCCGAGATCGTCCTCGACCGCAAGCTCATGGAGAAGCGCATCTTCCCCTGCATGGACATCGGGAAGTCCGGCACGCGCAAGGAGGAGCTGCTCCTCCCGGCGGACTGGCTCTCCAAGATCTACATCCTGCGCCAGACGATCCTGAACGGGCTCGACAACGTCGAGGCGATGAAGTTCATGCTCGACAAGTTCCGCCAGGTGAAGACCCACGACGAGTTCTTCAAGATGATGGTGGGCGGCGGGAAGTGAGGAACCCCTCACCCCGACCCGTCTCCCCGCTTCGCGGGGCGAGGGATCCGGGGCTGCGCGGCTCCCGGCGTCCGTGCTTGACGTAAACCCCTGATCCGTTTAGATCCCGCGGTTCACAATCGAACGGCCCGGACCACGCAGGCGCGACCGAGCGCCCGTGCAAGCGGCCGAGAGGACGTCATGAAGGAAGCGATCCACCCCGAGTACAAGGCCGCGAAGATCCTCTGCAACTGCGGCGCCGTCATCGAGACCCGCTCGACGCGCGGCGACTTCCACATCGAGATCTGCTCGAACTGCCACCCGTTCTTCACCGGCAAGCAGAAGATCATGGACACCGCGGGCCGCATCGAGAAGTTCAAGACCCGCTACGCCGCGATCCCGGGCGGCGCCGGCGGCGACCGCCGAGGCCGTCAAGGCCGCGCCGGCGCCTGCCGCGAAGAAGGCCGAGGCCCCCAAGGAGAACCGCGCCGCGAAGCGCGCGAAGGCCGGCAAGTCGAAGCCGGCGACCAAGGCGGAGGCCGCCCCGGCCGAGGCGCCGAAGGCCGACGAGGCCGAGGCGCCGAAGGCGTAACACCGAGGGCTCGCGCCTTCGGGCGCGAGCCCGAGCGGCTGTCCTTCTCCAGCACGGTCACGATCGACGAACGGGGCCGCGTGCCCCGTTCGCCGTTTCGGGCGGCAGCTCGCCCCACCGCCGGCGCGGCACCGCCCGCGGGTCAAAACCGGAAGGTCGCCGAGGCGAGCGCCCCGCCGGGCAGCGGCGCCACGTCGAGGCGCGCGGCCGGCTCGACGAAGCCCGAGTACCGGTTCGGATCCTCGCCGGCGATCCAGAAGTACGTCGCGGCGATGGCCGCGACGCCGCCGAGTCCCATGGCGACGTAGGACATCGTCTGCCGGGTCTCGATGTCCGACTTGAGCTTGTTCGCCTCGGCTCTCAGATCGACCCCGCCCTGGACCTCGACGCCGGCCTGGAGCCGCGCCCGGTCGTAGAGGAAGGTGCCCGGGGTCGACTCGTTCCCGTACAGCGAGTTCGCGTTCACCTGGAGCGCGACCGCGGTCGCGATGCCCGCCACCGCCACGCCCGTGGAGATCCAGGCGCCGAGCCGGATCTTCTTCTGCCGCGACTCGTAGTCCTTCACGAAGTCGGGGCTCGGGACGAGGGTGACGTGCTCCTCGACGACCTTCCCGGACTCGACCTGCACGTCCTTCTGGTAGGAGACGAAGCCCTTCTTCTCGACGGTGAGGGTGTGCGGGCCCGCGGGGAGCGAGAGGGCGCCCTTGATCGGCGTCGTCCCCTTCGCCTGGTCGTCGACCTTCACCACCGCCCCCGACTCGGCGATGGAGACGACGAGGCGCCCGGTGCGGCCGGCGAGGATCTTGGCGACGAGCTTCTGGGCGGCCTTCCCGGTCTTCTGGACGAGCTCGGTCTCGGTGCGCGCCGTCTCGATGACCGAGCCCTCGCGCTGCGCCTTCTTCACGTTCGTGAGGGTGAGGTCGAGGGAGAAGGTCTCCGGGATGCCGGCGGAGGCCCCGAGCTTCGTCACCTTGCCGGAGACGAGCCAGTCGACGCCGAGGGCGCCGCCGATCTCCGCCATGCACCCCGCGTCGGCGCAGCCGAGCATCTGCCGCTGCTTCTCGAAGGCGAGCATGTTCCGGATCGCGTCGGCGGTGACGATCTGGAAGGTCTGCATCCGGTCGAGCTCGTTCGCCGCGACGCCGCCGGCGGCGCTGGCGAGCTCCTTCGACGCGCCGTTCGCGGCGAAGTCGAGGACCGCGATCTTCGGCTTCGCCTGGGCGGAGGCGACGACCGGGGACGCCGCCGCGAGGAGCGCGGCGGCGAGCAGGACAAGAACGCGCATCCCGGATGATACGCATTTTCCGGGGCGGGGAGGCAAGCGCTCGGAGGCTGGGACGGGCGCCCGGCGTCACACCGGGCGGCGGGGGCGGCGGGGAGGTGCCCCGTCGTCCGCTGGCCCGGGTGCCGTTCCGCGGTCTATCCTTCCCACCGCCGTGTCCCCCCTCGTGCTCATCGTCGACGACGAGGCGCCGAACCTCGAGTCGCTCGGGAAGATCTTCGAGCGCGAGGGGTGGCGCGTGGCCCTCGCGCGGAGCGGCGCCGCAGGCGCTCGACGCGCTGCGCCGGGAGCGGGCGTCGGTCGTCGTCACCGACCTCATGATGCCCGGGATGAGCGGCGAGGAGCTGCTCGCGGGCGGTGAAGACCCTCGCGCCGGAGACCGAGGTCGTCCTCATGACCGCCTACGGCACCGTCGAGACCGCGGTCGCCGCGATGAAGGAGGGCGCCTACGACTTCATCACCAAGCCGCTCAAGCGGCACGCGATCGTGAAGTCGGTCCGGCAGGCGCTCGAGCGGGCGTCGCTCGTCGCCGAGAACCGGGCCCTCAAGGCGCGGCTCGCCGAGCTCGCGCCCGGCGTCGGCGGCCTCGTCGGCGACGCCCCCGCGTTCCGGGCCGTCCTCGAGACCCTCCGGCAGGCGGCGCCGACCTCCGCCACGGTGCTCCTCGTCGGCGAGAGCGGCACCGGCAAGGAGCTCGCCGCGCGGCTCGTCCACGACCTCTCGCCGCGCGCCGCGCGGCCCGTTCGTCCCGATCAACTGCGCGGCGATCCCCGAGGCGCTCCTCGAGTCGGAGCTGTTCGGCCACGAGAAGGGGGCGTTCACCGGCGCCGTCGGCGCGCAAGGAGGGCCGCTTCGAGCGCGCCCACGGCGGCACGCTCTTCCTCGACGAGGTCGGCGAGATGTCGCCCGCGGTGCAGGTCAAGCTCCTGCGCGTTCCTGCAGGACGGCGTCCTCGAGCGCGTCGGCGGGACCGAGCCGCTGCAGGTCGACGTGCGCATCGTCGCCGCGACCAACAAGGACCTCGCCGCGGAGGTGAAGGCCGGGCGCTTCCGCGAGGACCTCTTCTACCGGCTCGACGTCGTCGCGGTCCGCCTGCCGCCGCTCCGGGAGCGCCGCGAGGACGTGCTCGCTCCTCGCGAGCTTCTTCCTGCGCCGCATCGCCGAGGGGCTCCCGAAGCGGGTGACCGGCTTCACCCCCGCGGCCGCCGCGGCGCTCGAGCGCTACCGCTGGCCGGGGAACGTCCGCGAGCTGCAGCACGCCGTCGAGCGCGCGGTGATCCTCGGCGCGCGGCGAGGTGCTCGAGGTGGGCGACCTCCCCGACGCGATCCGCGGCGCGGCGGCCGCGCCCGCGGGCCGGGCGGCGGCGTCGCGCCGCCAGGGCGCCATCGCTGATCCCCCTCGGCACCCCCATGGAGGAGGTCGAGCGGCTCGTCATCCGCGGACCCTCGAGCAGACGAAGGGCGACAAGAACCTCGCCGCCCAGCTCCTCGGGATCGCCGCGCGGACGATCTACCGGAAGCTCGACCGCGACGAGACGGGGCGCCTGCGTCCCCGACCGCGAGGAGTAGCGATCCTCACGGGCCTGCCCGGCGGCTGACATTCTGGCACCTGGCCGTCTCGCCGTCGGGGCCCGTTTGCCATTCTGGCAGCGCCTTGCGGTACCGCCCGGGAGCGGCCGAGGAGCCGGCGGGATTCCCACGTGATCGCAGGTGGTTGACCTGTCGCCCCCGACGCTCTCGTGGCACGTCGGTTGCTCGATCACCCCGCGGGCACGATCGCATGCTCGACCTCTTCTTCCGCAAGTACGCCTGGACGGCGAACCTGGTGCTGCTCTTCGCGGCGGCGTGGCTGTCCGCGAAGACGGTGAACACCCTCGTCGGCGTCCTCATCCGCCCGCGCCCGGAGGTGGACCTCTCGCGCGGTGACCGCGCCGCCCCCGCGCGCGCAGCTGCCCGCCTCGCCTCGACACCGACGGGCTCTACCGGCTCATCGGCCAGCAGCCGCCCGCAGCCGGTCGAGGTGCCAGGGCTCGAACGCGCCGCCGACGCCGCGCGAACTGCGACGACGCGCGCGGCCCCGCCGACGAAGAGCGACCTGCGCATGCAGCTCGTCGCCGGCGTCATCGCCGACCGGCCGCGCTACTCGCTCGCGACGGTGAACGACCTCGCCACCCGCGAGACCCACGTCCTCGGCGTCGGGCGACGAGCTCGGCGCCGTCCGGCTGCTCGCCGTCGAGCGGGTGCGCGACGACCGCGACGTGACCGGCAACGGCTTCCGGGTCGTCGCGATCATCTGCAACGGCGGGACGAAGGAGTACCTCGACTTCGAGCCCGGCGTCGGGCGCCGGCCCCGAGGCGCCCGGGACGAACCTCGGCGTCGCGCCCGTGCCCGGCCCGCGCCCCGGGGGCCCCGGGGCCCGGGCGGCGGATCGGAGGGGATCCGGCAGGCTCGCGGACAACCGCTACGAGATCGACCGCCAGCGTGCTCGACTCGACGCTCTCGCGACCTCAACAAGGTCGCGACGCAGGCCCGCATCGTCCCGTCCTTCAAGAACGGCGTCGGCGAACGGGTTCAAGCTCTTCTCCATCCAGCCGGGCTCGCTCTACTCCTCGATCGGCATCGAGAACGGCGACGTCGATCCAGCGGGTGAACGGCTACGAGATCAACTCGCCCGACAAGGCGCTCGAGCTCTACCAGAAGCTGCGAGGAGTCCGGCACGTCACCATCGAGGTCGAGCGCGGGGGCCAGGTGATCACGCAAGGAGTACAACATCACCGGTCCGTGAAGTACGGACCGAAGGCTGCTCGCCATGCGCAAGCTCGTCGCCACGCTCGTCGCTCCTCCCCCTGCTCGCGCTCGCGCAGGCGCCGCCGCCTGCCGACGCCGAAGCACGAGGCAGCCGCCCCGGCCCCCGCCCGGCCCGTCTCCCGGGGCGCGGCCGCGCGCGCCCGTGCCGCCCGGCGGCACCGTCCGTCCCGCCGCGCGGCGGCCTCGCGCGGCGCCGCCGCCCACCGGCGCGCCCGCCGTCGCCGCCCCGCCTCCGTGCTCGGCCCAGAGCCCGCCCGCGCCAGGGAGCGCCGCGAAGAACGGCAAGGGCGGGCCGGCCGCAGCCGCTCCGCCCCGAGACGAAGTGCGTCCCGCTGCAGGGCCGCTTCATGCTCACCTTCAACAAGGCGGACATCGTCGACATCCTCGAGCAGGCGAGCCGGTGGACCTGCCGGAACTTCGTCTACACGGAGGACATCGCCCGCGGGAAGATCACGCTGCTCTCGAAGACGCCGGTCACGGCCGACGAGGCCTACGCCGCGTTCCTCGCCGCGCTCAACGCGAACAACATCGCCGTCTACGCCGACCGGCAAGTACTACAAGCTCATCCGCATCGCGGACGCGAAGAAGAACCCGATCCCGACTCTACACGGACGACGAGCTCCGAGACGCCGGCGAACGAGCAGCCGATCACGAAGGTGATCCGGCTCCACTACGCCGACGCCGACCAGCTGCGCGGCATCCTCGGCAACTTCATGTCGCCGCAGGGCGCCGACATCCAGTCGCATCCCGCCCGACATCCTCATCATCACCGACATCGGCCTCAACATCCGCCGCATCGAGCGGATCCTCGACGCGGTCGACCGGCCGGGCGCGGGCGACCTCGTCCGCATCATCCAGGTCCGGTACGCCGCCGCGAAGGACCTCGCCGACAAGCTCAACCAGATCTTCCAGGCGCAGGCCGGCCGCAGCCCGGCGCGAAGCGGCTCCTCGCGCGGCCGCCCGGCGGCGCCGGCGCCAGCCCGGCGCCCCGGCCGCCCGGCGCCCCGGCGGCGGCCGACGCCGGCGCGAGGCGGTCTCGGTCTCGAAGGTCATGCCGGACGACCGCACGAACAAGCTCATCATCATCGCCGACGAGAAGAGCTTCCAGCGCATCGTCGAGCTCGTCGACCAGCTCGACGTCCCGAGCGGCGGCGGCGAGGGCGGAATCCACGTCGTGTTCCTCAGGTACGCCGGCGCCGAGGACCTCGCCCAGACGCTCTCGAACCTCGCGCAGGGGCAGGCGAAGTCGGGCGGCGCCGCGGTCCCGGCGGCCATCAGTGGCCAGCCCGGGCGCCCGAACGCGCCCGCCGCCCCCGCCGGCGCCGGCGCCGGCGCCGGCGGGCGGCTCCACCGCCGAGCTCTTCAGCGGCGACGTGAAGATCACCGCCGACAAGACCCAGAACGCCCTCCTCATCCAGGCGAGCGGCTCCGACTTCGCGGCGGTCTCGCGGCTCATCGAGAAGCTCGACCGGCCGCGCCGGCAGGTGTTCGTCGAGGCGGTGATCATGGAGGTGGACCTCCGCGACGAGACCCAGTTCGGCGTCGGCATGCACACCGTCGTCCCGTTCAACTACAAGGGCGACACCGGCGTGCATCCCCATCGCCTCCGAGCCCGGCCGCGTCAGCTCGCTTCAACCTGAGCTCGGTCGTCCAGCTCGGCGGGTTCCTCACCGGCTTCGCCGGCCCGGTCTCGGCCGAGCTCTCGAAGCTCGGCGTCAACATCTCCGCGCATCGGCATCCTCATCCAGGCGCTCCAGTCCAACTCGGACGTGAACGTCCTCTCGACGCCGCACATCCTCGCCGACGGACAACGAGGACGTCGGAGATCACCGTCGGCCAGAACGTGCCGTTCCAGGCCGGGTACGCGCCGCAGGGGCTCTCGAACCTCGCTCGGCGAGCGGCGCGAACAACGCGGCCTCCAACACCCTCGGCTCGCTCCTCGGCACGCAGGGCATCTCCAGCCTGTACGCGCCCATCCAGCGCCAGAACGTCGAGCTGCGGCTCAAGATCAAGCCGCAGATCAGCGAGGGCGACAACGTCCGGCTCATCATCGACGAGCAGACCGAGGAGATCGCGAGCAACGACCCGGTGCTCGGCCCCACCACCGCCAAGCGGACCGTGAAGACCAAGGTGGTCGGCGAAGGACCAGACCACCATCGTCATCGGCGGCCTCATCCAGGAGCGCACGTCCGGAGCGTGAAGAAGGTCCCGCTCCTCGGCGACATCGCCGTGCTCGGGCTGGCTGTTCCGCGACACGGCGACACCACGAAGACGAAGACGAACCTGCTCCTCTTCCTCACGCCGTACATCATCCGGGACGAGTCGGACTACCGGCGCATCTACGAGCGGAAGCGGAAGGAGCAGCAGGAGTTCATCGAGCAGTTCTACGGCCGCAGCCCGCAGTACGAGGTCGCGTCGACTTCGCGCGCAAGGCGGGCCCGTTCGCCAAGCTGCGCGCGGGCGTCATCGACGAGTCCTCAAGCTCGAGAACGGCGGCACGGGCCGGCGCCGGGCGAGCGGGTGACGATCCCACCGCCGGCCGCGGCGCCCGCCGCCGGGCGCGCCGCCCGCGCGTCCCCGCGGCCGCGACCCGTCGCTCGAGGACGGGACGCCCGTCGATCGCCTCGACGTCCAGCCGGACGTGCCGCTTCCGGGCGGCGCGCCCCAGGAGCCGCCCTCCGCGGCGCCCCCCGAGGCGCAGCCCACCCCGCCGCCCGGCGGGCCTCCGCCCGGCGCCCCGCCGTCGGGGCCCCGCCCGGCGCGGCGCGCGGCGCGCCTCCGCCCGGCGCCCCGCCGCAGAGGGAATGACCGCGGCCTACCGCCGGCTGTTCCACGGGATTCCGACCATGGCCGACAAGCCCAGACCACCGAGATCGTCCCCCTCGCCGCGCCCGACGGCGCGCGGCGCGGACCGTCGCTCGTCCGCACGCGCCCGCGTTCCTGTGCGGGCGGCCGCTCGGGCGAGATCCTCGCGCCAGACCGCGGGCCTCGCGCCGGAGAAGCTCGAGGAGGCCCTCGCCGCCCAGCGGGCGAGCAGGCCGGCGACTGCGGCTCGGCGAGATCCTGGTGCGGCATGAAGGCGCGTCGGCGGAGGAGGACGTGCTGCGCGCGCTCGCGCATCCAGCTCGACCTCCCCTTCCTCGCCGCGCATCGACCCGCGACGCGATCCCGGCCGAGCTCGCCGCGAAGGTCCCGATCAACTTCGCCAAGAGGCGCGGGTGCTCCCGCTCGGCGAGGCGCCGGCGGACGCGGTCCGGGTGGCGGTGGCCGACCCGCTCGACACCGCGGCGCAGGACAACGTCGTCGATGCTCCTCGGCGCGACCGGTCGCGCCCGTGGTGGCGCCGGCCCAGGCGGTCCTCGACGCGATCAACGGCGTCTACGACCGCGCCGCCGACGAGCACGACCGAAGCTCATGGAGGACCTCGAGACCGAGGACCTCGAGAGCGGTCGCCCACGAGCTCGAGGAGCCGACCGACATCCTCGACGCCGACGACGAGGCGCCGATCATCCGGCTCGTCAACTCGCTCCTGTTCCGCGCGGTGAAGGAGCGCGCGAGCGACATCCACATCGACCCGGAGGAGCAGGACATCTCGGTCCGCTACCGCATCGACGGCGTGCTCCGCGAGGTGATCCGCCCTCCGAAGCGCTATCCAGGCCTCGCATCGCCAGCCGCGTGAAGATCATGGGCGGCCTCAACATCGCCGAGAAGCGGCTGCCGCAGGACGGCCGCATCCGCATCAAGATCGCCGGCAAGGACGTCGACATCCGCGTCTCGACCGTGCCGACCGCGCACGGCGAGCGCGATCGTGATGCGCCTCCTCGACAAGTCGAACGTGCTCCTCGACCTCGCGCAGCTCGGCTTCGAGCCGTGGCAGCTCAAGATCATGGACGGGCTCATCACCCGCTCGCACGGCATCGTGCTCGTCACCGGCCCGACCGGCTCCGGCAAGACGACGACGCTCTACGCGGCGCTCGCGCAAGATCAACTCGCCCGACCTCAACATCCTCACCATCGAGGACCCGGTCGAGATCCAGCTCAAGCGGCGTCGGCCAGGTGCAGGTGAACCCGAAGATCGAGCTCACCTTCGCGAACGGGCTGCGCTCCTTCCTGCGCCAGGACCCCGACGTCATCATGGTCGGCGAGATCCGCGACCTCGAGACCGCCGAGATCGCCATCCAGGCGTCGCTCACCGGCCACCTCGTGCTCTCCACCCTCCACACCAACGACGCCGCCGGCGCCATCACGCGCCTCGTCGACATGGGCGTCCAGCCCTTCCTCGTCGCCTCCTCGCTCGTCGGCGTGCTCGCGCAGCGCCTCGTGCGCGTGCTCTGCCCGGCGTGCAAGAAGCCCTACGTGCCCACCGCCGAGGAGCGCGACGCAGGCGGGCATCACCGCCGAGATCCTGGCCGCAGGCCGGCAACCCGCGCGTCCTCTACAAGGCCGCAGGGCTGCCCCGCCTGCCAGAACACCGGCTACCAGGGCCGCACCGGCATCTACGAGCTGATGCTGGTGGACGACGACATCCGGCAGCTCATCCTCAAGAACGTCGACTCGGCGACGCATCAAGCGGCGGCCGTCGAGCGCGGCATGCTGACGCTGCTCGAGCACGGCGCCTACAAGGTCGCGCGCGGGCATCACCACCGCCGCCGAGGTCTCTCGCGTCACCGCGGAGGACCTGCCACTAAGATGCCGGTCTTCGAGTACAAGGCGCTCGACCCGCCGGCAAGACGGTCGAGGGGCTCAGCGAGGCCGACTCCCCGAAGACCCTGCGCGGCGCGCTCCGGCGCGACGGGCGTCTTCCTCACCGAGGTGCTCGGCCAGAAGCAGGCCGACGCCGCAGGCGGCCCGCGACGTGAACGTCCGCCGCTGGGTGGGCGGCCGGGTCACGCGCCGACGACCTCGCCATCGCGACCCGGCAGCTGGCGGTGCTGGTCGACGCCGGCGTCCCGCTCGTCGAGGCGCTCAGCGCGCTCGTCGAGCAGGTCGACCACGAGCAGCATGAAGCGGGTCGTCTCGGCGACGTGAAGCAGCGGGTGAACGAGGGCGCCTCGCTCGCCGACGCGCTCGGCCGCGCACCCCAAGGTCTTCGCGACGCTGTACGTGAACATGATCCGCGCCGGCGAGTCGTCCGGCGCGCTCGAGATCGTGCTCGTCCGGCTCGCCGACTTCACCGAGAGCCAGGCCCGGCTCCGCTCGAAGGTCATCGGGACGCTCGCCTACCCGGCCGCCATGATCGGTCATCGGGACGGTCGATCATCGGCGATCCTCTTCACGGTGGTCATCCCGAAGATCACGAAGATCTTCGAGGACACCAAGGCGACGCTGCCCTGGACCACCCGCGTCGCTCATCGGCTTCTCCACCGTTCGTGCACCGACTACTGGTGGGTCCTCCTGCTCCTGTCGTGGGCGGCGGTCTGGGGCTTCCTGCGCTGGCGCGAGACGCCCGGCGGGCCGGGCCCGCTGGGACCGCTTCGTCCTCACCGTCCCGATCTTCGGGCAGCTCGTCCGGCAGCATCGCCATCGGCCGCTTCGCCCGGACGCTCTCCACGCTGCTCAAGAGCGGCGTCCCGCTCCTCGCCGCCATGGACATCGTGAAGAACATCGTCGGCAACGTGCGGCTCGCCGAGGTGATCGAGCAGGCCCGCGAGGCGATCCAGGAGGGCGAGTAGCATCGCCGCGCCGCTCAAGCGGTCCGGGGAGTTCCCGCCGCTCGTCCACCACATGGTCGCCATCGGCGAGCGCTCCGGCGCCGCTCGAGGAGATGCTCGCGCAACGTCGCGAACGCCTACGAGGCGCAGGTGGAGACCACCGTCGCCGCGCTCACCGTCGCTCCTCGAGCCGCTCATGATCGTGGCGATGGGCGTCGTCGTGGCCTTCATCGTCTTCTCCGTCCTGATGCCGATCCTCCAGATCAACACCCTCGCCGGAGGCTGACCGATGAACCCCGTCCCGCCCGCCGCGCCGCCGTGGCCCGGACCGCCGCCCAGCGCGGCATGACCCTCATCGAGATCATGGTCGTCATCACGATCCTCGGCCTCATCGCGACCGCGGTCGCGGTGAACGTGGTCGGGCCAGCTCGCGCGAGCGCGCACCGATCAAGCGGCCAAGACCGACGTCCAGCGCATCGCGAACACGGCGTCGACGTTACAAGGTGATGCGCGGCCGCTACCCGACCACCGAGGAGGGGCTCAAGGTCCTCATCGCCGAGAAGTTCCTGAAGGCCAACTCCGCCGACGGGAAGCTCAAGGACCCGTGGGAGCCGCGAGTACGTCTACCTCTACCCGGGGCAGGCCCACCCCGACGCCTTCGACATGAAGTCGCTACGGCGCCGACGGCCAGCCCGGCGGCGACGGCGAGAACGCCGACATCGTGAACTACTGACGGATGGCGGAGCACGCGGTCGCGACGCCGAGCGAGGGCTTCACGCTCATCGAGCTCCTCATCGTGGTGGGCGTCATCGCCCTCCTCGCCGGCCTCGCCGCGCCCGCCCTCGGCACCCTCACCGGCGCCAACGCCCGCGAGGCGGCCGGCGAGCTCGCCGGGGCGATGCGCTACCTGTTCGACACCGCCGCGCTCCGCCGCGAGACCTGCCGGATCGCCCTCGACGCGGAGCACCGGTCGTGGTGGGCGGAGTGCGCGCCGGGGCGCGCGCGACGCGTCGCGAAGGACGCCCGCGAGCGGGAGACGACGAGGAGCTCGCGCGCGCGCTTCCCCGACGAGAAGGACGCGGAGACCCGGCGGCTCCTCGCCCGCACCACCTTCGGCGGCTTCAACGACCGGCTCGTGCGGAAGAGCGAGCTGCCCGGGCGGGCCGCGTTCGGGAAGATTCGTCGTCGAGGGGCGCGGACCGCGCGCGAGGGGCAGGTCGCCTACGTCTACTTCTTCCCGGGCGGGCGGGCCCGCGGGCCTACGTGCCGGTGGTGGACGGCGCGAACCTGTTCACGATCGTCGTCGAGCCCTTCACCGGCCGCGCCCGCGTCGTGGTCGCCGGTGGAGGTGAAGCGAGTGAGCCGCCCGGCCTCCGCCCCGCGACGCCGGGCTCGCGAGCCGCGCCGGGGCTTCACGCTCCTCGAGGTGATGGTCGCGCTCGCGATCCTCGCCGCCTCCCTCGTCGCGATCTCCGAGGTGGTGGGCGGCGCGCTGCGCAACCACGTGCGCGCCCGCCAGCTCGACGTCGCGACGTCGCTCGCCCGCGGCGAAGATGGTCGAGCTGAGGCGAAGTACGAGCGGAAGGGGTTCCGCGACTTCGACGAGACGGACGAGGGGAGCTTCGAGGACGAGGGCCACCCCGAGGTGCGCTGGAAGCTGGAGGTGCGCCGCCCCAGCGTCGAGCTCGGCGCCCGACCGGTCCTCGCGGCGCTCACCGGCGGGAAGACCGCTGAAGGACCTCATGCCGCCCGCCGGACCAGGCGCCGCAGCTCGCGCCTTTCCAGGCCCTGATCACCGCCGTCGCTCCAGGCGCTCCTCACCCGCATCGGCGAGCAGCTCAAGAAGGGCGTCCGGGAGGTGCGGCTCACCGTGTCCTGGCAGGGCGGGGCGGCGGTC
Organism: uncultured delta proteobacterium; assembly: GCA_963739565.1. Lineage (GTDB taxonomy): Bacteria > Myxococcota > Myxococcia > Myxococcales > Anaeromyxobacteraceae > Anaeromyxobacter. The sequence continues at coordinate 241,028 of CAVUBF010000012.1, forward strand.
GAGTCGTTCGACGTCGTCACCCACCTCGTCGTGCTCCAGCCGGAGGAGATCTGAGGCGTGCGCGCGCCGGGGCTTCACGCTCGTCGAGGTCCTCATCGCCGTCGGCATCACCGCGTCGATGGCGGTCATGACCATCGGCTCGCTCCGGTCCCTCGACCGGGCGTCGGAGGCGGCGAAGCTCCAGGACGAGCGCTACGCCGGCGGCGCGGGTCGCCCTGGCGCGGCTGTCGCGCGAGGTCTCGATGGCGTTCCTGTCGGACAACTACGACAGGAACCGCTACCGCGAGCCGCTGACCCTGTTCGTCGGGCCGGGAGGACGAGCTGCTCTTCACGACCATGGCCCACACCCGGCTCTACCGGGACGCGAAGGAGTCGGATCAGTCGATCGTCGAGTACAAGCGTCGACGCCGATCCGGACCACTCCGGGGAGCGGGCGCTGTTCCGCCGCGAGAAGCCGCGCCTCGACGACGAGCCGGACCGGGGCGGCCACGACCGACCTCGTCGCCGACCACGTCACCTCCTTCCGGCTCCAGTACTGGGACGCGAAGCGCAAGGACTGGGTGCGGGAGTGGACCACCCGCCCGACCGAGCACCAGAAGGAGCTGCCGCAGCGCGTGCGGGTCGAGCTGGAGATGGCGCTCGCCGACGGCCGGACCGAGAAGTTCGTCACCGAGGCGCGGATCGAGCTGCGCCGCTACCTGGGGACCGACTGACGTGGGCGCCCGGATCCGCCAGGGCCGGCCCGTCCGGCGCGAGCGCGGCGCCGCGCTCCTCACCGTCATGGTGACGGTCGCGGTCCTCACCGCGCTGGCGGTGGAGCTCGCCTACTCGAGCCGCGTCTCGCTCCAGATCGCCGCGAACGCCCGGGACGAGCTGCGGGGGAGCTACGCCGCCCGGAGCGGCGTCGCCCTCGCCCGCCTGGTGCTCTCGTTCCAGCAGCAGCTCGACGGCACCGCGGGCCTCGGCGGCGGCGCGGCGGGTCTCGCCGGGAGCCTGCCGATCCCGCGCGTCCAGCTCTGGAACCTCGTCCCGGTCGGCTCTTCACTCGCCGAGGGGCTCTTCCCCGGCGCCCGGCGACGCCGGGGCCGGGGAAGGAGCGGCGCGCGCCGTCACCTTCGACGCGAGGATCGAGGACGAGGGGCCAAGGTGAACGCGCAGCTCGAGGGGTACGACTCGACCGGCGACCTCAAGCTCTGGCAGAGGACCCAGGCGCTCTACCAGCTCGTCTGCGACGCGAGGTGGGACCCGCTCTTCGACCGCGAGGACGCGAAGGGGAACAAGACCACCCGCGACGATCTCCTCGTCCGGCTCCACGACTGGGTGGACACCCTGCGCGCTCAGGCCTCCGCGCTCGCGGTGGCGGGCAGCACCGCGGCCAGCTGCGGGCTCGTGGTGGAGCAGCCGCCCTTCGGGGACGCCTTCGGGGACAGAGAACCAGCCCTACGACAAGGGCGAGGACCGGTACCGCAGCGAAGAACGCCCGCATGGACTCCCTCGACGAGCTCTACCTCGTCGCCGGGGTCGGCGACGCCTTCATGGCGGCGTTCCGGGACAACCTGACCGTCTACCTGACGCGCAACACGAAGCGGAACGTGAACGTGACCGATCGCCAGCAGCTCCTGTACCGGGCTCGCGAAGTCATCGCGGACCAGCCGCTCAACCCGATGCTCCAGGACTCCGACGTTCGCCGACCGGCTCCAGAAGGCGGTGATGGATCGGACCCTGGGCGGGATCCTCTCGATCACGCCGACGGAGTTCTTCGGCATCGTGGATACCGCGGGGGTGAAGACCAACCGGAGCCTGCTCGGGACGGGCACCGGCACCGGCGCGAACGACGCGCTCACCGACCGCTCCGACACCTTCCGCATCCGGGCGAAGGGGACGGCGGGGGCGGTCACGACCGGGATCGACGCGGTGGTACGGATGGAGTCGCAGCAGCAGACGATGGGCCAACCGATCGCGGCCCCCGGCCGGCTCGTCCACTGGCGGGAGGAGTAGGGATGGCGCAGCGGATCCTCGGACTCGACCTCGGCGCGAGCGCGGTGAAGGCCGTGCTCCTGGAGAGCACCTTTCGCGGCTGGACGGTGATCGACGCCGCCCGCGCCCCGCTCGGCGAGGGACCCGCGGGCCCCGGGCGCCACGCCGCGGCGATCCGCGCCCTCGTCGAGGCCCGCGGCTGGGCGCCGCGACGCCGCGCTGGTCGCCTTCCCGGGCACCGGCGGCTCGACGAGCGTCATCACCCTGCCCTTCAGCGACCCGCGGCGGATCGAGCAGACCGTCGGGTTCGAGGTGGAGGGGCAGATCCCCTTCGACCTCGCCGACGTCTCGTGGGACTGGCAGCCGCTCTCGGTGCACGACGGGAAGACCGAGCTGCTCGTCGCCGTCGTGCGCAAGGACGAGCTCGCGCTGCTGCTCGCCGCGCTCGCCGAGGTCGACATCGATCCCCGGGCCGTCCTCCCCGCCGGCCCGGTCTACGCGAGCCTCGCCGCCGCGGGCGCCCTCGCCGGCCCGGCGGCGCCCGAGGCCGTCCCGGCCGGGTCCGAGGCCGCGCCCGCCGCCGGCGCCGTTCCCGCCCCGGCCGCCGCGCCCGCCGAGGCCCCCTCGGCCACGCCGGCTCCCGTGGAGGTCGTCGTCGACGTCGGGCACGAGCGGACCAGCATCGCCGTGATCGCGGGCGGCGCCTGCGAGGCGGCCCGCACCATCCCCTTCGGCGCCACCCACCTCGCGCGCGCGCTCGCCCGGGAGCTCGGCGTGCCCGAGGCCGAGGGCGCGGCGCTCGTCGCCGCCGCGGCGGGTGGCCCCGCCCTTCCTCCGGAGCTCGCGGCGCAGGCCGCGGACCCGCGTGCGGGCGACGCGCTCCGGCGGGCCCTCGTCTCGCTCGTCCGCGAGGTCCGGGCGACCCTCCGGGGCTGGCGAACGCGGGCCGGGGCCCGGCCGGTGGCCCGGCTTCACCTCGCCGGCGAGGTCGCGCGGCTCCCCGGCCTGGCGGAGGCTCTCGCCCCGGAGGTGGAGGGGGCCGTCGCGCCCATCGCCCTCGCCGGCGCCGCCGCCGAGAAGATCGCGCCGGCCGACGCCCCGGGGCTCGCTCTCGCCCTCGCCCTCGCCCTCCGCGGGCACCAGGGCGCGCGGGCCGGGCGGCTCAACCTCCGCCGCGGCGAGCTCGCCTACACCCGCGACTTCGAGCACCTGAAGGGCCGCATCGCCCGGCTCGGCGCCTACGCCGCCCTGGTCCTCGTCGTCGCGATCCTCTCCGCCGGGGTGAAGGTCTTCGCCCTCTCCAGGCAGGAGGCGGCCCTCGACCGCGCGCTCTGCGACGCGGAGAGCAAGATCATGGGCCGGTGCTATCCGAACTTCGAGGAGGCCCAGGCGGTGTTCCGGGGACGCGGCGCGGTCGGCGCGTCCATCCCGCGGGTCTCGGCGGTGGACCTGTACGCCGAGCTCGCCGCCCGGGTCCCGGAGGGCGTGCCGGTCCGCCTCGACCGCGTCGAGATCACGAAGGAGAAGCTCCACCTGCAGGGCACCACGGACGCCGCGGAGAACGTGGACCGGATCGCGACGTCGCTCAAGGCCTCCCGCTGCTTCGCCGACGCCCGCTCCGGCGGCGCGCGCCGGCGGGGGAGCGACGCCAAGTTCGAGTTCTCCATCGACGCCTCGCTCACCTGCCTCGAGTCCGGGCGCGAGCCGTCCGGAGGGAAATGACGATGGAGACCTGGAAGCAGCTGCGCGCCGACGCCGAGGCCTGGCTCGGGAAGCTCGCGCCCCGCGAGCGCGTCATGGTGACGGCCGCCGCCGCGTCGGTGATCGCCTTCGTGATCTGGCTCATCTCCCACTCCATCGCCGCGGGGATCGACGCGCGCGAGTCCCGGATCGAGCAGAAGACCAAGGTGATCTCGCAGGTCGGAAAGCTCGCCGAGGGCTACCGGCGGCGCGAGGCCTCCCGCAAGGATCTCGAGGCCCGCCTCAAGGGCTCGCCGGTCGCCCTCATGAGCCACATCTCGCAGACGGGGGCGACGCTCGGCGTGCAGGTGAACGACCTCCGTCCGACCGCGGCGCCGGTCGAGGCCGACGGGGTCCGGGAGGAGTCGGTGGAGGTGAACCTCGTCCGGATCGACCTCCCCCACCTCTCGGCGCTCCTCCAGTCCCTGGAGCGCGGCTCCGGGGTGGTGCGCGTCCGCCGCCTGCGGGTGTCGACCCGCAACGACGACCCGGCGCTCGTCGACGCGACCCTGGTCGTCGTCACCTACCAGCTCAAGTCGTGACCGGGGCTCCGCCATGAAGACCGACTGGACCCGCCGCCGCGTCGTCGCCGCCTACGCGAGCTTCGCGGCCCTCGCCTTCGTCCTCTCGCTCCGCTGGACCTTCCCGGCGGAGGCGATGAAGGAGCGGCTCATCATGGAGGCGGGGCGGCGAGGCTGGCAGATCGACGTCGACCGCGTCTCGGCCGGCGGCCTCCTCGGCGTCCGCGCCCGGGGCGTGAAGCTCGAGACCGCCTCGGGGCTCGCCATCCCCATCGAGGACCTCACGGCGTCCCTGCGGATCCTGCCGCTCCTCGTCGGGCGCCGCTCCGTCGCGTTCGACGCGAACGTCTACGACGGCCGCGTCCGCGGCACCGCCGACCTCTCCGGCGACCAGCGGGAGATCGGTCTCGACGTGCAGGGCGTGGACCTCGCCCGGGCGCTCCCGCTGCGGAAGGCCGCCGGCGTGGACCTCGTCGGGATCCTGAGCGGCAAGGCCGAGGTGAAGGTGCCGGCCGCCGCGGACGGGCGACCCACGGGGCGCGTGGACCTCACGGTGAAGGACGCCGGGATCGCCGGCGGGCAGGTCCCGATCCCGGGGATGCCGGGAGGTCTCCCGCTCCCGAAGACCGGCCTCGGCGCCCTGGTGGCGGCGGTGAAGCTCGCCGACGGCAAGGCGACGTTCGAGAAGCTCGAGGCGACGGGCGGGGACGCGGAGCTCCGGACCGAGGGGCTGTACTTCGTGGTGCAGCCGCGGATGGAGTTCGCCCCGCTCGCCGGCAAGGCGAAGGTGAAGGTGGCGGACGCGTTCTGGAGCCGCAGCGGGATGCAGGGCTTCAAGGGGCTCGCCGAGGCGGCCCTGGCGCAGTCGAAGGGGTCGGACGGCGCCTGGAACCTCGCCGTCACCGGGTCGGTGGGCCACCCGCGGGTGAGTCCTTCACCGCCGAGGACTCGCGCCTTCGGGCGCGAGTCCGAGCGGCTGTCGCCCGTCCTCGGGGTGACGCGCGATCTCTCGGTCGACGCGTGCCCCTGCGCCCAGCACGGAGCGGCAGCCGCCGCGGCTTCGCCGCGGCCTCATGGACGGCCTAATTCACCTTGAACCGGTCGACGCGCTCGGCGAGGGCGCGGGCGCCGGCGCCGAGCCGCTCCGCCACCGACGCGAGCCCCTCCACCGCCGTCTCGTGCTCGCCGGCGGTCGCGGAGAGGTTCTGGAGCGCCTCCCGGACCCGGCGCGTGGCGGCGTCGTGGGCGTCCACCGCCCGACGGATGTCGCCGATCATCCGCTCCAGCCGGCCCACGCTCTCGATCTGGCGCTTCGAGAGCCCGGCCTGGTCCTGCAGCGCCCGCGCGACGCCGTCGGCCATGCGCGTCGACGCCGCGGGAGACCGAGTTCACGGCGGAGACGCTCCGGCCCACGAGCTGGACCGCGGCGGTCACCGACCGCGAGCCCTCGGTGATCGACTCGACGAGGGACGAGATCTCGCCGGCGGACTTCGCGTGGGCGTCGACCGCCATCCGGATGGCGAGGGCGGTGTCGCGGCCGTGGACGGTGGAGCGCTGGATGCGCGAGAGCGCCTCGAGCGAGTTGCGGGCGAGCTGCACGCCCTCCGCGGCGAGGGCGTCGCCGCGGTCGATGAGCGCCGCCGTCCCCTCCACGTCGTCGCGGACCGCGTGGATGATGTCTCCGATGGACTTGGTCGAGCGGGCGATCTGGGCGGCGAGCTCGCGGATCTGGTCGGCCACGACGCCGAAGGGCTTGCCGTGCTCGCCCGCCTGGGCCGCGATGATGGAGGCGTTCAGGGAGAGGAGGTTCGTCCGGCCGGCGACCTCGGAGATGAAGTCCACGACCTGATCGATGTCGTCGGAGCGCCGCCCCAGCGAGGCGACCCTCCGGTGGGCGTCGGCGACCGCGGCGCGCAGGCTCTCGATCCCGTGCACGGTCTCCTCGACGACGCCGCCCGCCCGCTCGGCCATGTCCGCGACGAGCTCCGCGGTCGCCTCGCTCTCGCTCGCGGCGCGCTCGAGCGTCGACATCGAGGCCTTCACCGCGGAGAGGGTGTTCCCGGCGTGCCCGGCGAGCGCCTCGAGGTGGCCGATGCGCATCTGCGCGTCGCGCCCCGCCTCGCCGAGCGTGTCGACGTCGGCGACCGCCGTCTCCATGGCCCGCTCGAGCTCGGCGCCCTTCTTGCTCACCTCCTCGAAGGCCTTCGCCATCTCGCCCATGGCGCGGGTCGTCGCGGAGACGTACTCGGAGAGGCCGCCGACGCCCCGGGAGACCTGGAGCATCGAGTCCTCCATCGCCTCCACCGCGGCCTGCACGGCCACGACGCCCGCGTGCTCGTCCACGGCGCCGGCGCGGACCCGCTCGCCGATCGCCGCGGCCTCGCGCGCGCCCGCCGAGACCCCGCTGGTCGCGCCCTGCACGTCGGAGACGAGGCCCTTGAGCCCCTGCGCCATGCGCCGGAAGTCGCCGGCGAGCCGGCCGATCTCGTCGCGGGAGACCGAGGGCGGGCTCGCGGTGAGGTCGCCGGCGGCGATCCGGTCGGCGGCGCGGCCGAGGGTCCGGAACGGGGCGGTGATCGCGCGCGCCGCGAACCAGGCGAGGACCGCGGTGGCGAGGTAGACGACGAGCGCCATCGAGAGCAGCGCCCGCAGGTACTCGTGCCGGCGGAGCCGGAGGGGCGCCTCGGCGAGCCAGGACGCGATGACGGCGCCGTCGGGCGTCCGTGAAACGACGAGCCAGCCGCCCTCGAGGGCGGTCGCGCCTGCGAGGGCCCGCTGCGCACGGTGGAACGGTGCCTCCCCGCTCCCGAACCGGACCTGGACCTCGCCGTCCGTACCCACCACCGCCGAGGGCGCGCCGGTGACGACCCAGACGCGCTCGGCGCGCTCGGCGTCGTCGCCGGCGGTCGCGCCGATGGTCGCCTCCTGCGCACGCGCCGCGTTCGCGACGTACTCGCGATCCAGGTCGGCCCGGTACCGCACGTACCCGGTCGACGCGAAGAGCAGCACGCAGATGGTGTTGAGGCCGAAGGCGACCGCCAGGATCTTGGCGCGGACGGTGCCGCGGACGGTGACGTCGCCGCGCGCGCCGAGCCGCTCCACCGCCGCTGCGCCCGCCGCCGCGGCGAGGGAGTAGGCGATCATGGCGGCGAGGATCGCGACGGCGAGGGCGATCGCCGCGGCCGCGACGGCGAGGTCGTCTCCGAGGGCGCGGCGGCGGAGCGCGAGGACCGTGGCGCCGCCGGCGGCGAGGGCGACGCACCCCACGGCCGCGGCCACGCGGAGCGGGAGCCGGTGAGCGGCCTCGGCGCCCCGCGCCACCGCGTCCTCCGGGGCCCCGGCGCGCTCGAGGACGGCGTCGACGGGGCGGGCGAGCCAGGCGAGCACGGCCGCGACGACCGCGGCCTCGACGAAGGTCCCGACGAGGAGCGCCGTCTCGAGCACCGACGCCTGCACGCGCACGAGCGGCAGCGTCTCGAGGTACACGTACCAGGCGACGAGCGCGCGCCCGGCCACGACCGGCAGGACCGACGCGAGGAGCCTTCCCAGGAAGCGCATGCGGGGGCCGAGTGTATCGCTTCGCCTTGCCCGCCGGGGGCCTGCTCGTGGCGTGACACGTGTTGTCACGCAACGCCCCGATTCCCATGGGGAAATCCCCGGCGGCGGCGCGGGATCCGGCCGTCAAGTTTCGGGAATTCCCCCCATTGATCAAGGGCTTCGCTTGAAACGCCCATGGGGTCGTGATATCGGGTCCGAGCATGCGCATCCGGCGGCTCGACATCGTCGGCTTCAAGTCCTTCATGGACAGGACCGTCGTCGCCTTCGACGACGGCGTGACGGGGGTCGTCGGCCCGAACGGCTGCGGCAAGTCGAACGTCGCGGACGCGATCCGCTGGGTCCTCGGCGAGCAGTCCGCGCGGCAGCTCCGCGGCCGCTCGATGGAGGACGTCATCTTCAACGGGTCGGAGTCGAAGCCGCCCCTGTCGATGGCCGAGGTCATCCTCACCTTCGAGAACGACCGCCCGAGCGAGCTGCCGCCGCAGTTCCAGGGCTACTCCGAGATCACCGTCGGGCGCCGCCTCTTCCGCACCGGCGAGTCGGAGTACCTCGTCAACGGGGTGCAGGCCCGGCTCCTCGACGTGAACGACATCTTCCTCGGCTCCGGCGTCGGGCGCACCGCGTACTCGATCATCGAGCAGGGCCGGATCGGCCAGATCGTCTCCGCCCGCCCCGAGGACCGGCGCGCGATCATCGAGGAGGCCGCCGGCATCACGAAGTACAAGAAGCGCCGCGAGGCCGCCGAGCGGAAGATGGAGGCGACGCAGCAGAACCTCACGCGCGTCGCCGACATCGTCCAGGAGCTCGGCAAGCAGCTCGAGACCCTCAACCGGCAGGCCCGCAAGGCCGAGAAGTACAAGGCCCTGCAAGCGCCCAGATCCGGGAGCTCGAGCTGCGCGTCCGCCGCGGCCCGGTACCTCGAGCTCACCGCCACCCGCCGCGCCGCCGAGGAGCGGCAGGCGGCGCTCCGGGCCGAGGAGCTCGAGCTCGCCGCGCGCGTCGCCGAGCTCGACGCCGCCCTCGAGCCAGGACCGGGCCCGGCTCGCCGAGGGCGAGGCCCGCCTCGCCGAGCTGTCCGCGCGCGAGCACGAGCTCGCGAGCCAGCTCCGCGTCTCGGAGGTCTCGCAGGAGGCCGCCGCTCGCGAGCTGGAGCAGATCGCCGAGCGCACGCGGGCGCAGGCCGCCGAGGTGGAGGGGCTCAAGGCTCCAGGCCGAGGCGCTCGTGGCGGAGCGGGAGGGCCTCCTCCGTCAGCGCGACGAGCTGCAGTCCCTCGTCACCGCCGACGAGGGGCGGCTCGCCGACGCCGAGGTGGCGTTGCGCGAGGCGGGGCGCGAGCAGGGGTCGCTCCAGTCCGACGCCGACCGCGCCCGCGCCGCCGCCGCCGGCGCGCAGTCCGAGGTCTCGTCGCACACGAGCCAGCTCGCCCAGGTCGAGCGCCAGCGCCAGGACGTCCGCGCCCGCCTCCAGAAGAACCGCGCCGAGGCCGACGACCTCGCCCACCGCGCCGCCCAGCTCGACGGCAGCCGGTCGCGGCACGTCGAGGCCCTCGGGCAGACCCGCCAGCTCAAGCTCCGGCTCGACGAGCAGCGCGGCGCCCAGGAGGAGCTCCTCGAGCGGACCCGCGCCGAGTTCATCCAGAACGAGGCGAAGCTCATCACCCTGCGCGAGGAGCTCGCGGAGAAGCGCTCCCGCCTCAACTCCCTGCTCGAGATCGTCCGGAACTACGAGGGCTACGGCCGCGGCGTCCGGAGCCTCATGACCCGCGCCGGCCAGGGCGAGACCCGCGAGAGCGGCGTGTTCGGCCTCGTCGCCGACGTGGTCTCCGCCCCGGCGGAGTACGAGACCGCCATCGAGGCGGTGCTGGGCGAGCGGCTCCAGTACGTCATCGTGGAGAGCCACTCCCAGGGCGTCGAGGCGATCGACTACCTCAAGACCGCCGCCGAGGGGCGCGCCTCCCTCATCCCCATCGCCCGCCTGCGCGGCGCCGGGATGGACGCGACGACCGCGGACGCTCCGGCCAACCACCCGGGCGTGGTCGCGCCGTGCCTCGACGTGGTCCGCTTCGAGCCCTCGTACGAGAAGGTCGTCCGTTTCCTCCTCGGCGACGCCCTCATCGTCCGCGATCTGCCCGCCGCCCTCGAGCTCTGGCAGGAGCAGGGTGGCCGGCGGACGCTGGTCACCCTCGACGGCGAGGTCCTCGACCCCTACGGCGTCGTGACCGGTGGGCCGCTCGAGGGCGAGGGGCACGGCGCCCTGCAGCGGCGCCGCGAGGTGCAGGAGCTCGAGGAGACGGTGCGCGCCTTCGAGGCGGAGTTCGCCCTCGCCACCGAGCGGCACCGCACCCTCCAGGCGCGCCTCCTCCAGCTCGAGGCGGCCCTCAAGTCCCTCGACCGCGACGGGCGCGCGAAGGACCTCGCCCTCCTCGAGCAGGAGAAGGACCTCGCCCGCGTCGGCGAGGAGCTCGAGCACGTCGCGACGCGGGTGGCGCAGCTCGAGATCGAGCGGGTCCAGCTCGACGACGGCGCTCGCCGCCCTCTCCCGCGAGGAGGAGGAGCACCGGCTCGCCGCGGCGACCGCCGCCGCCGAGCAGGCCCGCGCGGAGGAGCGCGCCCGGCAGGCGGTGGAGCACCTCGAGACGACCCGGCAGCGGGGCGACGCCCTCAACGCCGAGCTCATGAACCTCAAGGTCAAGGCGGCCGCCGACGCCGAGCGCCGCGAGTCCTTCGGCGCCGCCCTGCGCCGGATCGACGACGCCCGCCGCGAGGTGGAGGAGCGCCGGGGCCGGCTCTTCGCCGCGCTCTCCGAGGCGAACGCCCGGGCCGCGGAGCTGCGCGGGCGCATCGAGGGGACCGAGGTCGACCTCGGCCGGCTGGCCCAGGACCTGGCCCAGGGCCGGGAGGACCTGTCGGCGGCGCGCGCCGACCACGAGGCGCTCGCCGCGGGCTCCCGCGCCCGCGACGCCGAGGGGCGCGAGGTCCGCACCCGCGCCGAGGGGATCCGCGCCGCGGGCGGCGGAGGCCGCGCTCACCGCGCGCGAGCAGGCCCTCGCGCTCTCCCACCTCGAGGAGCAGATCCGCGAGCGGTGCCAGGCCGAGCTGAAGTGGGAGGTGGCGCGCTTCCACCTCGACAAGCCGCCCTCCGACGAGGAGCGGCAGAAGCTCGAGGACCTCAAGGGGCAGGCCGACCGGATGGGCGCCATCAACCTCACCGCCATCGAGGAGTACGACGACGTGGCGAAGCGCCACGCCTTCATGAGCGAGCAGAAGGGCGACCTCGAGCGCTCCCTCGCCGACCTCCAGCGCCGCGATCGTCAAGATCAACCGCGCCTCCCGCGAGCGGTTCCAGGAGACCTTCGACCGCGTCAACGAGAAGTTCCAGCAGGTCTTCCCGCGCCTGTTCGCGGCGGGCGCGCCGGGCTCGTGCTCACGCAGGCGGAGGGCGACGGCGAGCAGGGCGTCGAGATCTTCGCCCAGCCCCCGGGCAAGAAGCTGCAGAGCGTGAACCTGCTCTCCGGCGGCGAGAAGGCGCTCACCGCGGTCTCCCTCATCTTCGCCATCTTCCTCATCAAGCCGACCCCGTTCTGCCTGCTCGACGAGGTCGACGCCCCGCTCGACGACGCCAACGTCGGCCGCTACAACGACCTCGTGAAGGAGATGTCCCACACCTCGCAGTTCATCCTCATCACGCACAACAAGCGGACGATGGAGATGGTCGACACGCTCTACGGCGTGACGATGCAGGAGCCGGGCGTCTCGAAGCTCGTCTCGGTGCGGCTGTCGGAGCGGACGCGCGAGGCGGCAGCAGCCTAACTCCGAGGCCTGGCGCCCAACTCCGAGGCCTGGCGCCTTCGGGTGCCAGGCCGAGCGGGGTACGCTCGCCCGCGCGAATCCCGTCGTCCTTACGCTCCGCGTTCCCGGCCGGGTCCTCGGGTCTCTTTGCGCTTCGTTGACACCGGCGCGCGGAGGTCCCTATATCCTCACGCTTTCGCGGAGCTTTCGTGCTGCCCGAACCCCTCCCCCTCACCCTCCCCCTGGCCCTCGCCACGAACGACGCCATCGGCATCGCCGTCGTCGTCGTCCTCGTGCTCCTCCTCGTCGCGGCCGCCGTCCGGATGGTCCGGGCGCGCCGCGGCCCGCCGGCGCCCCCGCCGCCGCGGGTGGAGGGCCGGGTCGAGCGCGGCGCGGCCGCGCCGCCGGCCCCCGCGCCCCGCCGGGAGCCGCCCCGTCCCGCCGCGGCCCCCCCGGCGCCGCCCGCGCCCGCCGCCCCGGCGCCGTCGCCGGAGGAGGCCCGCCTCGCGCGCGAGGCCGAGGAGGCGCACCGGCGGGAGGAGTACCGCCGCAAGAAGGAGGCGGAGCGCGAGGAGAAGGAGCGCCGCCGGCTCGAGCGCGAGGAGGAGGAGCGCCGCGCCCGCGCCGAGGCCGAGCGGGCCGCGCGCGAGGCGGACGAGGCGCGGCGCCGGGAGGAGGAGGAGCGGCGCCGGAAGGCCGAGGCGGAGGCGGGCCGGACCCTCGCGGCGGGGCTCGAGAAGACCCGCGGCGGGTTCATGGCGCGGCTCAACGCGCTCTTCACCGGCGGCAAGCCGGTGGACGACGCCGTGCTCGCCGACCTGGAGGAGGTGCTCTTCACCGCCGACATCGGCGTGAAGACCGCGACGAAGCTCCTCGAGTCGGCCCGCGAGCGCATGAAGCGCAAGGAGCTCTCGGATGCGGACCGGCTCAAGGGCGCCCTCCGCGACGAGATCGCCCGGATCCTGGCCCTGGACGGCGCCGCCGACGGCGCCGGGCGGCCGCTCGAGGTGGGCCCCGCCCGCCCCTGGGTGGTCATGGTGGTGGGGGTGAACGGCTCGGGGAAGACCACGACCATCGGCAAGCTCGCCGCGAAGCTCCGCACCGCGGGCCACTCGGTCCTGCTCGGCGCGGGCGACACCTTCCGCGCCGCCGCGGGCGAGCAGCTCGAGGTCTGGGCCGAGCGGGTCGGCGCGCCGGTCGTGCGCGGCAAGGAAGGCTCCGACCCGGCGAGCGTCTGCTTCGAGGCGGTCCAGCGCGGCGCCGCCGAGAAGGTCGACGTCGTCATCTGCGACACCGCCGGCCGGCTCCACACCAAGGCGCCGCTCATGGAGGAGCTGAAGAAGGTGAAGCGCGTGATCGGGAAGGCCGCGGCGGGCGCTCCCCACGAGGTGCTCCTCGTGCTCGACGCGACGAACGGCCAGAACGCCATCGCGCAGGCGCGCCAGTTCCACGAGGCGCTCGGGGTCACCGGCATCGTGCTCACGAAGCTCGACGGCACCGCCAAGGGCGGCGTCGTCATCGGGATCTGCGACGAGCTGCGCATCCCGGTTCGCTACGTCGGCATCGGCGAGACGGTCGCCGACCTGAAGCCCTTCGCGCCGAAGGAGTTCGTGGAGGCGCTCTTCGCGTGACCGGGCTCCCCTGGGCGGTCTACCTCTTCGACATCGACGGGACGCTCGTCTCGGCGGGCGGCGCGGGCCGCCGCGCCTTCGAGCGGGCGGTCGGCGACCACTGCGAGCCGCCGGACGGCCGCCTCGCGGGGCTCCGCCTCGACGGGATGACCGACCGGCTCATCGTCCGCGAGACGCTGCGCCTCCTCGGGCGCTCCTTCGACGACGCCGTCTGCGACGCGCTCCTCGCCCGGTACGTGGAGCACCTCCGGACCGAGATCCACGGCCCCGGGTACGCGGTGCTGCCGGGGGTGATCGAGTCGCTCGAGACCCTCCGCGACCGCGGGGCGCTCGTCGCCCTGTGCACCGGGAACGTCGTCGAGGGGGCGCGCCTCAAGCTCGCCCGGGGCGGCCTCGACGCGCTACTTCGACTGGGGCGCCTCCGCGGTCTGCGGGTTCGCCGCGGACGGCGAGGAGCGGGAGCACGTCGTCCGCGCGGCCCTGACCCGCGCGTCGGCCCGGCTCGGCCGGCCCGTCGCCCCGCGCGAGGCGCTCGTCATCGGCGACACGCCGCGGGACGTCTCCGCCGCCCACGCGGTCGGGATCCCGGTCCTCGGGGTCGCCACCGGCCGCTACGCCGAGCCCGAGCTGCGCCAGGCGGGCGCCGACCACGTCGCCCCCTCCCTCGACCACGCCTCCGCCCGCCGCGTCCTGCTCGGGTGACCCGACGCCGCGCACCTTGACCCGCCGCGCGGGCGCGGGCTACTCACAGCCCATGCCGCGCGCACACGGACCCACTCCCGACGGCTACGGGACGGAGCTTCCCCCCATCGAAGGTCCGCGCGTCCGCGCCGTCACGGCGACGCCGGAGCTCGTCGCCCAGATCCAGGCCTGCTTCGAGGGCGCACCCGACTACTTCGCCCGCACCGAGGGCGGGCCGCCCGGGGCCGACGCCGCGGCGCGGCTGGTCGCCGACGCGGAGGGGGACGACCTGCGCCGCGTCTACGCCCTCGTCCCGGTCGTCGGCGGCCCTGCGGTCGGCGTGCTCGACGTCTACCTGCACCACCCCGAGCCCGGGATCGCCCACGTCGGCGCTGCTCCTCTTCCGCGAGTCGTGCCAGGGGCTCGGGTACGGGAAGGAGACCACCGCCGCGCTCGAGGACGACGCTCATCCGCTGCGGGTACCGGACGCTGCGGCTCTCCGTGGGCGACGAGAACCCCGAGGCGCGGGCGTTCTGGGAGCGGATCGGCTTCGCCGAGGTGGGGCGGCTCGACCGCGGCGTGGCCGTCTTCGAGAAGAGCCTGGGCTAGCTTCTAGCTCTCAGGGCCAGGCACGTCGTAGCCGCGCAGAGCGAGCAACGTAGCCGACGTCGCAGCGCAGCGCGAGCCTGCCGTCCGGCATACTCGCGCCGCACGGATGGAGCAGGCAGAAGCGCCCGCGACCAGCGGAGCACCGTCCCGCGGAGCCCCTCGTAGACGCTCGCGAGCCCGACGTAGCCGAACCCGACCTGGAAGAGCACCAGGAACGGCAGCGAGTAGTAGACCTCGCGCTCGATGAGGTAGACGACGCCGTAGGTCATGTAGGCGGCGAGCGCGAGCTCGACGATGCGGCTGGAAGCGTGACCGCGGCCTTGTAGCGCTTGCGCGCCACCGACTCGCCCGCGCCCTTCACGCCGTGCTTCGGCGTCCGGGTGAAGCCGGTCTCGTAGCCCATGAGCGCCTCGACGACGGCGCGCGGCCTTGTTCACCGAGAGGCCGATGCCGAGCGCCATCACGAACGGCAGGTACTTCACCCGCTCCCACCAGCTGCGGCCCAGCTCGCGCTGGCTCGTCGACGTAGAACGACGCACGACGCTGAAGCGTCGCCGCGGCGAAGAACGGGATGTCGAGGAGCAGCACCTCGTACCAGCCGTGGGCGACGCGCACCACCACCGAGATCGGCATGAGGATGGCGAGCGGGATCATCAGCAGGTAGGCGACGTTGGCGGTGAGGTGGAAGAACGCCTCGCGCTTCACCTGCCTTCGGCAGGTTCGCCTTGCGGAGGATGCGCGGCAGGAGCTTCAGCGCGGTCTGGATGGAGCCCTTCGCCCAGCGGTGCTGCTGGCTCTTGAAGGCGTTCATCTCCACCGGGACCTCGGCCGGCGACACGACGTCGGGCAGGAAGACGAACTGCCAGCCCTTCAGCTGCGCGCGGTAGGAGAGGTCGAGGTCCTCGGTGAGCGTGTCGTGCTGCCAGCCGCCGCCGTCCGCGATGGCGGTCGCGCCGCCAGATGCCGGCGGTGCCGTTGAAGTTGAAGAAGCGGCCGGAGCGGTTGCGCGCGGTGTGCTCGATGACGAAGTGGCCGTCGAGGAGGATGGCCTGCGCCTGGGTGAGCGACGCGAGTAGTCGCGGTTCAGGTGCCCCCAGCGCGCCTGCACCATGCCCGATCTCCGGGTCGGTGAAGAAGTGGCACGGTGCGCCGGAGGAAGTCGGGCTCGGGGACGAAGTCGGCGTCGAACACCGCGACGAACTCGCCCTTGGCGGTGAGCGAGGCCGTTCTCGAGCGCGCCCGCCTTGAAGCCCTGCCGGTTGGTGCGGTGGATGTAGACGATGTCGACGCCCGCTCGCGCGGTGGCGCTCGACGCAGGCGCGGGCGATGCCCTGCGGTCTCGTCGGTCGAGTCGTCGAGGACCTGGATCTCGAGCAGGTCGCGCGGGTAGTCGAGCTGCGCAGACCGCGTCGATGAGCCGCTCCGCCACGTACATCTCGTTGAAGATCGGGAGCTGGACCGTGACCCGCGGCAGCGTGCTCGAAGCGGGCCTTCGGCGTCGGCAGCCTGAACTTGTGCCGGTAGTACAGGTACGCCATCGCGGTACCGGTGCGAGCCGTACACGGAGAGGACGAGCAGGAGCAGCGCGTACGCGACGACGACGGAAAGCTCGAGGGCGCTCATCTGTGAGAGAGGTCCGCGGAGCGTCCCCTGGCGGGACCCCGCGAAATTTCGCGGACTATAGCGGCACGGTCCGGGATGTCAACGCTTCGCGCCGCGCTGCGCCATCCGCGGCGCCTCCGCTCCAGCGGGACGTACTCCTTCTTCGTCGGGGCGCCGCGCGGCGGCTCGGCGGAGGCCTTCAGGATGTCCACCGCCTTCAGGTAGTCGAGGGCGGTCCGGAGCTGGTAGTCCTCGCCGGCGGCGGCCGCTGGGGCGGGACGGCGGCGCCGTGCGACGGGCCCGACGGGCGGGCGCCGGCCGTCGTTCCGCAGGTGGCGCTTCGAGGTCGCGCTCGCCGGGCTGCGACGTCCTCGGCCCGCGGCGGCGCGACGTCGGCGACCACGACGTCCGGCGTGATGCCGCGCTCCTGGATCGAGCGGTTCTTCGGGCGTGTAGTAGCGCGCCACCGTGAGCTTCAGCCCCGAGCCGTCCTCGAGCTCGATGATGGTCTGGACCGAGCCCTTCCCGAAGGTCGGCGGTGCCCATGATCACCGCGCGGCCGTGGTCCTGGAGCGCGCCCGCCACGATCTCGCTCGCGCTCGCCGTCCCCTTGTTGACGAGCACGATCATCGGGTACGCCGGCTCGGTGTCCTTCTCGTGCGCCCGCTCCACCTCGACGTTGCGCCGCCCGCGCCCCGCGGTGGTGACGATGACCCCGCTCGAGAGGAAGACGTCGGAGACCCGCACCGCCTGGTCGAGGAGGCCGCCGGGGTTGTTGCGCAGGTCGAGGACGAGGCCGCGCATCTGCCCGCCCAGCTGCGGCGCGGGCGTCGTCGAGCGCCTTCACGAGGTTCCGGTCCGTCCGCTCCTGGAACGTCCGGATGCGCACGTAGGCGTAGCGGCGCGCGGGGTCGAGGACCCGCGACGTCCACGCTCTGCGTGCGGATCCGGTCGCGGACGAGCGATCAGCTTCTGGGGCGCGGTGAACCCCTCGCGCATGATCTCGAGCGTCACCTTGGTGCCGGCGGCCCCCTTCATCCGGCGGGTCGCCTCGCCGAGGGTCATGTCCTTCGTGGGCGCGCCCTCGATGGAGAGGATCCGGTCGCCGGGGCGGATGCCGGCGCGCTCGCCGGGCGACTCCACCACCGGCGAGATGACGGTGAGCTCGCCGTCCTTCACCGTGAGCTCGAGGCCGAGGCCGTCGAACTCGCCGCTGGTGTCGTCCCGCATCTGCGCGGTAGACCTCCGGCCGCATGAACATGGAGTGCGGGTCGAGCCGCGCCATCATCCCGTCGATGGCGCCGTAGACGAGGTCCTTCTCGTCCACCTCCTCGACGTAGCTGTTCTCGACGTGGGCGAGGACGTCGGAGAAGACGTCGAGCGGCCGGTAGGGCTGCGCCTGGCTCCGGCGCGCCGCGGAGGCGACGTGGTCGAACGCGAGGCCGGCGAGGAAGGCGGCGGCGAGGGCGGCGGAGAGGGCGAGCCGGGTCAGGCGGGAGGTCCTGCGCATCGGGCGCAGCATAGCAGCCCCGGCCCGGTCAGTGCCCCAGCCAGGGCCTGGGATCCACCGGCCTCCCCTTCTCGCGGACCTCGAAGTAGAGGTACGGCCCCTTCAGCGACCCGGAGTCGCCGACCGTGCCGAGGACGTCGCCGGCGTCCACCTCCTCGCCCATGGCGGTCTGCATCGAGGCGAGGTGGGCGACGAGGGTGTGGTAGCCCTCGCCGTGGTCGACGATGACGAGGTTCCCGTAGCCCTTGAACCAGCCGGCGTGCACCACCCGCCCCGGCGCGACGGCGCGCACCGGCGAGCCGGCGGCGGCCTCGAGGTCGATCCCGTTCTGCACCGTCACGGTGTTGAACTTCGGGTTCACCACCCGGCCGAAGCCGACGGTGATCGGGCCGCGGGCGGGCGCCGGCAGCCTCCCCTTGCGCGCCCCGAAGCCGCCCGGCCCCGCCCCGCCCGCGCGGGGAGGCGGGAGCGTCGCGACGAACTCGGCGAGCTTGCGGGCCTGCCCCGCCGCCTCCGCCGCCGCCCGCTCGTGGAAGGCCCGGGCGCCGCGGAGGGCGCCGAGCAGCGTCTCCCGCTCCTCGCGCTTCGCCTCCGCCTGCGCCCGTCGATCGTCCACCTCGAGGGCGAGCTCGCGCAGGCGGATCGCCTCCGCGTCCCGCTCGGCCCGGGCGACCTCGCGCTCGGCGAGCGCGGCCTTCGCCTCGCCGAGCAGGAGGAGGTCGCGGGAGAGGATCCGGTCGAGGAGGTAGCGGCGCTTCACGAGGTCCGCGAGCGAGGGGGCCTCGACGAGGAGGCGCAGCTCGCCGGCCCGCCCCATCCGCGCCCGCGACAGGAGCCGCGGCCGGAGCTCGGCGAGCTTCGCCGCCCTCCGGGCCTGGGCCGCCACCTCCGCGTCCCGCGCCCGGCGGAGCCGCACCTCGGCGTCGGCGCGCTCCGCCTCGACCCGCCGCCACTCCGCGCGCGCCTGGGCGAGCGCCGTCTCCGCCTCGGCGAGGGTGTCGAGGATCGACCGCTCCTGCTCCACGAGGAGCCGCACCGCGGACTCCTCGGCGCGCCGCCGCGCCTCGAGGGCGTCGAGCTGCGCCCGCGGGCTCCCGGCGGCGAGGAGCGCGGCGAGGAGGAGTCCGCCCGGCGTCATTCACTCCTCCCGGAACCTGCGCAGCGTCCGGGCGACGGAGAGGGCGCTGCCGAGGAGCCCCACCGCGCCGCCGCCGAGCACGAGCGCGGCGAGGAGCGGCGCGGGGAGCGTGTCGGAGAGGCGGAGCCCCCCCGCGACGGCGAGCGACGCGGCGATGCGGGGGACCAGCACGGCGTGGGCGAGGGCGAGGGCGCCGACCGCGAGCGACGCGCCGAGGATCCCCTGGAGGAACCCCTCGATGAGGAAGGGGGCGGAGACGAAGGCGTCGGTGGCCCCCACGAGCTTCATGATCTCGAGCTCGTCGCGCCGGGAGAAGACCGCGAGCCGGAGGGTGTTCGAGACGAGGACGGCGGTCGCGACCGCGAGGGCGACGAAGAGGACCAGCGCGGCGAGCTTGGCGCGCCGCACGAGCCGCTCCAGGGT
The DNA here is from genome assembly GCA_963739565.1 of uncultured delta proteobacterium. Taxonomy (GTDB): domain Bacteria; phylum Myxococcota; class Myxococcia; order Myxococcales; family Anaeromyxobacteraceae; genus Anaeromyxobacter. The sequence goes on from CAVUBF010000012.1 coordinate 260,207, forward strand.
CTCGAGCCAGGCGTTCCCGTAGTCCACGTCGGCGGCGCCGGGGACCCCGGCGCGCAGGCGCGCCGCGAGCTCGCGGGCGCCCGCGAGGGAGATCCCGGGCGCCCGGACGTCCACCGCGTCGGGGAGCGCCCCGGGCCCGACGCCCTCGAGGACGCGGGCCTCGTCGCCGAGCTCGGCCGCGAGGCGGCGCAGCGCCGTGGCGGCGGGCACCGCCTCGACGGCGCGCCCGGGCGCGATGGCGCGGGCGGCCCGGGCCGCCGCCTCGAGGTCCGCGCCGGGGGCGAGGTAGACCGAGAGCTGGACCTCGCCGGCCCAGGTCTGGAGGAGCCGCTCGGCGCCGCCGAGGGCGGCGGCGAAGAGGCCGGTCGCGAAGACGGCCACGAAGATGGTGGCGGTGCCGACCAGGGCCACGTACGGGCCGCGGGCCATCGCGCCGAGGGCGCGCCGGACGGCGTGGACGGGGCGCAGGCTCATGGCGGGGCGGCCCGGCGGATCGAGTCGCCGTCGGAGAGGAGGCGCCCGCGCTCGAGCACCACCACCCGCTTCTTGTAGCGCTCGAGCAGCGAGCGATCGTGGGTCGCGACGACGACGGTCGTCCCCCGGGCGTTCGCGGCGTAGAGGAGGTCCATCACCTCGAGGGTCCGCTCGGGGTCGAGGTTGCCGGTGGGCTCGTCGGCGAGGAGGAGCGCGGGATCGCCGACGAGGGCCCGCGCCACCGCCACCCGCTGCTGCTCGCCGCCGGAGAGGGAGGGCGGGAACTTGTCGGCCCGGTGCTCGAGCCCCACCGAGCGCAGGAGCGCCTTCACCTTCTTCTTGATGTCGCGGTCGGCGACGGCGCGGACCTCGAGGGGCAAGGCGACGTTCTCCGCGACGGTGCGCCGGGGGAGGAGCTTGAAGTCCTGGAAGACCACCCCGATGTTCCGGCGGACGAAGGGGACGGCGGAGGAGGAGATCTTCGCGACGTTCTTCCCGAAGAGGAGCAGCTGCCCGGTCGAGGCGGGCTCCTCGCAGAAGATGAGCTTCAGCAGGGTGGACTTCCCCGCGCCGGAGTTGCCGGTGAGGAAGACGAACTCGCCCTTCTCGATCTCCAGCGAGACGTCCTGGAGCGCCGGCCCGTCGCCCGGGTACTCCTTGGTGACGTGGAAGAGCTGGATCACAAGGTCCCGTTCGGCCTGAGCGGAGCGGAGTCGCGAGCCGGTCGAGCGACGACGCGGAGTCGAAGGCTACTTCCGATCCCCGAGATCCTCCGCCAGGTACGAGAGGATCACCTCGTCGAGGCTCTTCTCGCTGATGAGGTCCTCGCCGAAGAGCGTCTCCGCGCCGTCGTTGCGGATCACGGGGGTGGGCTCCTGCCGCGCCGCGAGCACCTCGGGCGGCAGCTCCGACCCGGCCGCGGCGCGCTCCGGGATCGCGACGCCGGTCTTCAGCTCCACGTGCCGCCCGTCCGCGTGCGATCTGTCCGGGCTGGTACGAGTGGGCCTGCTGGGAGTTCGCGGAGTCGATGTCGTCGTAGACGCCGTTGATGAGGTTCCGCAGCATCTCCTTGTGCTGCTCCTCCATCAGCTCGCGGACGACCTGGGCGAGGTTCTCGGCCCCGACGATGTCGGCGTAGGAGGTCTTCTTCGAGGCGAGGATGTTCCCGCCCACGAAGAGGTGCGTGATGATGTGGGGATTCTCCAGGCCCGAGTCCTCGGTCTGGATGTGGTACGGCTTCCCCTTGTGCTTGATGTTGTGGTTGAACCCCACAACCATCTTCTTCGCTTCGACGGCCATCGACCCTCGACTGTAGCGGATCTGGGGGATGGCGGCGAGCGCGGGTGAGCGCCGCGGCACCCGCCTCAGACGTCCACGTGCTCCGCGGAGGCCACCGCCCGGCCGAGGAACCGCCCGGCCACCGCGAGGAACTTCTCCGGGGCGTCGGTGACGAAGAAGCGGTGGGTCGCGGGACCCGCGCCCCCCGGGAAGGTGGCCGAGACCTCTGCCGCGATCGCGGCCGCGCTGTCCACGAGGGTCACCCCGGGCAGCTCGGCCCGCGATCGCCCCCGCCAGGAGCGGGTAGTGCGTGCAGCCGAGGACGAGGGTGTCGATGCGCGCCTCGCGGAGCGGGGCGAGGTAGCGCCGCGCCACCCCGCGCACCACCTCGTCGTCGGGGTCGGTCCAGCCCTCCTCCGCGAGGGGGACGAAGAGCGGGCAGGCCCGGGCGGTCACGACCGCGTCCGGGCGCTCGCGCCGGATCGCCGCCTGGTACGCGCCGCTCGCGACGGTGCCCTGCGTCCCGATGACGCCGATCAACCCGGTGCGGCTCGCCCGGGCGGCGACGCGCGCGCCCGGCTCGACGACGCCGATGATCGGGACCGAGAGCTCCGCCCGCAGCGCGGGGAGCGCGACCGCCGAGGCGGTGTTGCAGGCCACGACGAGGAGGTCGATGCCGTGCCGGGCGAGGAACCGCGCGTTGCGGAGCGAGTACTGGGTCACCGTCTCGGCGGACTTCGTGCCGTAGGGCACGCGGGCGGTGTCGCCGAGGTAGAGGGTGTCGGCGCCGGGGACGGCGTCGAGGACGGCGCGCTGGACCGTGAGGCCCCCGACGCCGGAGTCGAAGATGCCGATGCGGGACACGGGGCAGTTATACGCGCGTGCCCCGGCCTCGCCTAGAAGCACTGCGGTCGTGGAGGTCGTCGACAGCACCGGGGACACGGTCGTGGTCGCCCCCGGGGCGATGGAGAACAGGTAGTCGCGGCAGTCGGCCGCGACGATGCTGCTCGAGTACCACTCGTTGATTCCGACGAGCGTGTAGTCCCCCCACGCCACGGGGTACCGAGGCGCGGTCGTGGAGCAGAACCGCGTGTCATCCGAGAAGCCGGGCTGCCCGGCGGTGTCGTCGTACACCGCGAGGCTCATGTAGCTCGTGGGCGCAAAGCAGGCGGCGCCGCCCTGGAACGTGTAGTGCACCGCGAGCCAGCCCTGAGCCGGCTGCGACGGGACCGTTCCCTGGAAGCCGCAGTCCGCCGCGGTCACCGTCGGAAGAAAGTCGCGGAAGAGGATGTCCGCCTGGCCGCGCCCCGCCTCGACCACCACGTCGTTTCCGCCGCGCGCGAGCGGCACCGTGCCCGCTCCGGCGCCGCAGTCGAACGAGGCGACCGCCGCCCCGTTCACGAACACGTCGACCCAGGTGGCGCCCGCGGTCTGGCAATCGACGCGGAAGCCATCCGGGTCCCGCAACCCCGTCCCGGACGCGCCCGACCCCCAGTCGATCGTCGCGGTGGGCTCGCAGGGGGGCGGGTTCGAGCCGCAGGCGGTCGCGAGGCCGGCGGCGAGGACGAGGGCGAGGCGCTTCATCGGGGATCTCCTTGGGTGTCGGGCACTGTCGGGCACGTCCCGCTGCACGCCCGTCTGTAGAGCAACCGACATGCCACACCCTGGCCTCCGTGGTCACTGGCCTTTTTCGCCCTCGGCGGCGTTTGGACCGGTGAGGGGGTGGCACGCTCGTCGCCGCGCCTTCACACTCACACCGCGAGCGAGGGCCCGCCTGCCCACACGTCCTTTTCGCCCCGCCGGCCTCCCGGAACGGAACGAACGACCGCCGGCCGTGCGTTCTTCCAGGGGGCCCCTCCCGTGCTAAGACCCCGGTCCAAACCATGATCTTCGCCGCCGTCCTCCCTTCCGCCTTTCCGCTCGCCGTCGCCGCGTCCGCCGCCACGTCCGCCGCCGCCGCGGGCGACGGGCTCGACTACCTCGCCATCGCGCGCAACTCGGGCCCGATGGGGATTGCGGTCCTCTGCCTCCTCCTCGGCGCCTCCGCGGTCTCCTGGGCGATCATCCTCAAGAAGTACCTGCAGATCCGCAGGGCCCAGGACGAGTCGGTGAAGTTCCTCGAGACGTTCTGGCAGTCGAAGCGGCTCGACGCGATCTACCAGGCCGCCGAGTCGCTCGGCGCCTCGCCCATCAGCCAGGTCTTCCGCGCCGGCTACGTCGAGCTGTCGAAGGTGACCGCCCAGCAGAAGGAGTCCGAGCCGGGCGGCGGCATGCAGCGAGGAGCTCGGCGGCACTCGAGAACGTCGAGCGCGCGCTGAAGCGCGCCGCCGCCTCGGAGGTCACCCACCTCGAGGCGCTCGTCCCGTTCCTCGGGACCACCGCGAGCGCCGCCCCGTTCGTCGGCCTGTTCGGCACGGTGTGGGGGATCATGCGCGCGTTCCACGACATCTACCGGATGGGCAACGCGAACCTCGCCACCGTCGCCCGCCCGATCTCCGAGGCGCTCATCGCGACCGCCGTCGGCCTCTTCGCCGCCATCCCCGCCGTCGTCGCCTACAACTTCTTCGTCTCGAAGATCCGGGTCCTCGACACCGAGATGACGAACTTCTCGAGCGACTTCCTCAACATCGTCCGGCGGCACTTCTTCAGCGGGAGGTCGTGACCCATGGCGTGCCTCGGGCGGCTCGGGCCGCCAGACCCTCACCGAGATCAACGTCACGCCGCTCGTCGACGTGATGCTCGTGCTGCTCATCATCTTCATGGTGACGGCGCCCGCTCATCCAGCAGGGCGTCGAGGTGAAGCTCCCGGAGGCGCGCGCCAAGGCCATCGCCGCCGAGGAGCAGAAGCTCGTGCTCTCCCTGCAGCGCCGACCGCTCCGTCTGGCTCGGGGCGGGCGACGACGCCGCCCGCATCCCCCTCGACCAGCTCGAGGAGAAGCTCAAGGCGAACGCCCGCGCGATGAAGGAGCGCGAGCTGTACCTCATGGCGGACCGCTCGCTGCCCTACGGCTTCGTCGTCGAGGTCATGGCGACCGTGCAGCGGGCCGGGATCACGAACCTCGGCATGATCACCAACCCGGCCCCCGACCGGGTCCGCGAGGTGAAGGGGGAGCTGCGGTGACGGCGTTGCCGGTGCCGAGCGCGCTCTCGCGCCGCGACCGGCTCTGGCCTGCAGTCGCCGCGTCGGCCTTCGCCCACGTGGTCCTGGTCGCATGGGGGCTCGCCCGCACGCCAGCGCCCGCCATCGACCTCGAGCAGAAGCCGATCGTGGCGAAGCTCGTGCGCCTCGGCGAGAAGCGCCCCGAGCAGTGGCTCCCGCGCAGGGAGGCGGCCCCGCCCCAGGCGACGGCCCCCGCCGCGCCCCCCTCGGCCGCGCCGGCCGTCGCCGCCCCGCGCCCCGCCGCCCGCCTCCGCGCGCGCCAGGCCGCGCGCCGCGCCGCGGCCGCGGCCGTGCCGATCGGGCCCGCGAAGCCCGGCGCGAGCCTCTCGTCCGTCCTCTCCAAGGTGCAGCGCCAGGAAGACGACCGGCGCTGGGGCGATCCCTCCGGCGACGCCGCCGGGGACTCCGACACCGGCGAGGGGGACCAGTACCTCGCCCTCGTCGACCGTGCCCTCCACGCCAACTACGTCGCCCCCTCGACCATCCCCGAGCGAGAGCGGCTGTATCTCCAGTCGAGGGTCATCCTGTGGATCGAGCCGGACGGCCGCGTGACGCGGTGGCGACTGGAGCGCTCGTCCGGGAACCCCGCCTTCGACGCCGCGGTGGAGCGGACGCTGCAAGCTCACCGCCCGCGTCGCCCCGCCACCCGAGCGCCTCCGCGACATGCTACCGCAACGACGGCATCGGCCTCCTCTTCCAGGCCCGCTGATCATGACCCGACGCCTCCTGCTCGCCCTCGCCCCCGCCGTCCTCGCCCTCGCCGCCGTCCGCGCGCCCCGGCCCGCGCCGACGAGCGGCCGACGCTCGTCATCGGCTCGCCGAACTTCCAGCCCCTCCCGATCGCCGTCGCCGCAGTTCGCCGCCGACGGCGACGCCCGCGCCGGGCACGACGCCACCGAGGTCGTCCGCGGCGACCTCGTGCTCTCCGGCCTCTTCGACGTCCTCGATCCCGAAGGGCTTCCTCGCCGATCCGTCGGAGGGCTACGCCGCCTCCTCCATCCGCTTCGCGCGCTGGGCCGACGTCGGCGCGGAGGGGCTCGTCACGCGCCCGGGTGCGCAAGGACGGCGCCGACCAGGTCGCCGACCTGCACCTCTACGAGGTGCGCGCCGGGCGCGAGGTGCTCGCCGCGACCGTCCGCGCCGCCGGCGACGAGCCCGCGGCTCCTCGGCCACCGGATCGCCGACGAGGTGGTCCGGCTACTACACCCGGGAGCCGGGCGTCTTCTCCACGCAGCATCGCGGCCATCCGGAAGGCGAAGGGGCTCTTCGAGCTCGTCCTCTTCGACGCCGACGGCCGCAACCCGCGCGTGCTCCTCTCCGAGCGCGCCATCCTCCTCACCCCGGCCTGGCGCCCGGACGGCAAGGAGCTCCTCCTCACGACCTACCGCTCCGGCCGGCCGGAGCTCTGGGCGCTCCGCCTCTCCGACCGCGCCTTCCGCCGCCTCGGCCAGGTGACGAACGCGATGGGCGGGGTCTACTCGCCCGACGGGACCCGGATCGCCTTCACCGCCACCGAGGGCGGGAACAGCGACGTCTGGGTGATGGCCGCGGACGGCACCGGCGCGCGCAGGCTCACCCACGACCCCGCCCTCGACCTCTCGCCGACGTGGTCGCCCGACGGCAAGCGGATCGCCTTCGTGTCCGACCGCGCCGGCACCCCGCAGATCTACGTGATGAACGCCGACGGCTCCGGCGCCGCGGCGCCTCACCTTCCAGGGCAACTACAACCAGACGCCGCAGTGGAGCCCGCGCGGCGACCTGCATCGCCTTCACGGCGCGCGACGAGCGCAAGGTCTTCGACGTCTTCGTCGTCTCGCCGGACACCGGGCGGATCGACCGGGTGACCCAGGACCAGGGGCGGACCAACGAGGAGCCGACCTGGGCGCCGAACGGGCGGCTCCTGGCGTTCAAGAGCGACCGGAAGGGGCGCCACGCAGCTCGTGGTCTCGGACCCGAAGGGCGACCGGCAGGCGCTGGTGGCGGGCGGGGTCGGCGAGCTCACCGCGCCGGCGTGGGGACCGCTTCGGCGACTAGGAACGGGGCGAGGGGGCAGCGATGGGCGAGCGCTGCGCCGCCATCGACGTCGGCACGAACACCGTGCTCCTCCTCGTCGCGGAGCGGCGCGGCGGACGCGCCTCGTGCCCGGTGCTGGAGCGCGCGGAGATCACGCGGCTCGGGCGCGGCGTCGACGCCACCGGCCGGCTCGACCCCGCGGCGATCCGCGACACGGTGGCGGTGCTCGCCGCGCTACGCCGCGCTCGGCGCGGGCGCTCGGCGCGTCGATCGTCGCCTGCGTCGCGACCAGCGCCGCGCGCGACGCCTCGAACGGCGCCGAGTTCTTCGAGGCGGCCCGCGCCGCGGCGGGGCTCGAGCCCGAGGTCATCCCCGGCGACGAGGAGGCCCGGCTCGTCTGGACGAGCGCGTGGCGCGACTTCGGCGCGCCCCGGCGAGCCGCTCGCGGTGCTCGACGTGGGCGGCGGCTCGACCGAGCTCTCCTTCGGCGACGGCCCCGCGCCGCGCGGCCGCGCGAGCCTGCAGGTCGGGGCGGTGCGGCTCACCGAGCGGCACGTCCGCGGCGACCCGCCCTCCGCGGACGAGCTGCCACGCGGCTCCGCGCGGCGGCGCGCGAGGCGCGTCCGCCCCTTCGCCGCGATGGAGGCGGCGCGGCCCGGCGGCCGGCTCGTCGGCGTCGCCGGGACGGTGACGACCCTCGCCGCGGTGGTCCAGGCGCTGCCGCGTCTACGACGCGGAGCGGGTGCACGGCTCGGCCCTCGCGCTCGCCGCCATCGAGACGACTCGCCGCGACGCCTCGCCGCCCTCACGGTGCGCGGAGCGGGCGGCGCTGCCCGGGATGGAGCCGAAGCGCGCCGACGTGATCCTCGCCGGCGCGATCGTCGTCGCCGAGGCGATGCGCGCCACCGGCTTCGACGGCTCACCGTCTCGGACCGCGGCGTCCGCTGGGGACTGCTCTACGACCGTGTCGCGTAGCGACACCCCCTCTCCCCCCGGGGAGAGGGCCTGGGAGAGGGGGGCATGCGCGCCCTGGCCGGGAGGATCTGACTCGGCCTTCGCCTTCGGCCGCGCCGCGGCGGTGTACGAGCTCCTCACCGACCACGAGGCGTGGCGCGCGGACTGCCGCGCGATGGCGGCCCTCGTCCCCGGCCCGCGGGTCCTCGACCTCGGCATCGGCCCGGGCACGAGCGCCCTCGAGATGTGGCGGGCCGATCCCTCGCGGCGCCACTTCGGCCTCGACCGCTCCTTGGCCATGCTGCGGCGCGCCCGGCGCCACGCGGCGGAGCGCGGGCTCGCCCTGCCGCTCGTGCGGGCGGACGCCCTCGCCCTGCCGTTCCGGGACGGGCGCCCTCGACGGCGCCACCGGCCACAGCTTCCTCTACCTCCTCGCCGATCCGGCCCGCGGCCTCGCCGAGGTCCGCCGCGCGCTGCGGCCCGGGCGGCGGCGTCGCCTTCCTCGAGCCGCGCGCCCGCGGGGCGCGGCTCGCGCGAGGCGCTCGCCGTCGGGGGCGCGCGGCACGCGCTTCGCCATGGCGATGTGGCGCGGCATGTCCCGGCTCCACCGCCGCTTCGACGAGGAGTCGCTCCCGGCCCTCCTCGCCGCGCGCGCGGCTTCGCGCGGCGCGCGGGCGTGGCCCGTCCTCTCCGGCTTCGGGGTGATGGCGACGGCGGTCCGGGGCCCGGAGCGGGTTGACTCCCGCCGCCGCGGACCGCTAAGCAGGGGTCCCGATGCGCGCGCCCTGGGCGATCGTCTGCGACTTCGACGGCACCGCCCTCACCGAGGACCTCGGCGACCACGTCGCGCTTCCGCTTCGCCGGCGAGGACAACTACCGCGCGCGCGGAGGACGGGTACCGCGCCGGGGCGTATCCGTTCAGCGACCTCCTCGCCCGGATCTTCGCCCCCATCACCGCCGCCGCCGACGGAGATCGCCGCGTTCGCGCGGAGCACCGCGGTGCTGCCGGCCCGGCTTCGAGCGGTTCCTCGCGGCGTGCCACGCACGGCGCGCCCGTTCCTCATCGTGCTCGGCGGGGCTCGACGCCTACATCGAGCCGGTCCTGGACCGGCTCCCGCCGCCGCTCCGCGCCCACCTCGAGGTGCGCGCGAACCGCGCGCCTGATCGCGGCCGCGGGGCTCGAGGTCGCGTTCCACGGCGCCGGACTGCGGGTTCTGCGGCTTCTGCAAGGGGAACGTCGTGCGCGAGCTGCAGGCGCGCCGGGCACCAGGTCGCGGTCTGCGGCGACGGGACCGGCGACCGGCACGCCGCCGACGCCGCCGACGCGGTGTTCGCCCGCCGGGGCTCGTCCCTCGCCCGCTACTGCGCCTCGCGGCCGCTCGGCACGAGCTCTTCGACACCTTCGACGAGGTGATGGAGCGGTTCCCGGTAGGCGGCCGACGTCCTTCGACGGCTCGGCGGCGGGGCGGGCGGCACGCCCCGTGACGAACAGGACCCGATGGTGAAGTGCGGCGCGACCGACGCGCTCGTCGAGCCGGTCGTCCGGGGTGATGTTGAAGCCCGAGGTCGAGCGCCGCCGGGCCGATCGGCGTCGACGAAGCGCAGCCCGAACCCGACGTTGGCGCGCAGGTCCGGAGCCGCGCGAGCTTCGGGTCGAGCCACAGGTTGCCGACGTCGGCGAAGAGCCCGCCCTCGAGGCGCTCCGCGCAGCCGGAGCGCAGCTCGGCCTTCCCGAGCACGAACGCCTCGCCGCCCTCCGAGACCGGCCGCTGGCCGCCGCGCGATCCGGCGCGCCGGCGCCCTGGCAGGCGGCCGAGCCCGGACGCCGCCGCGCACTGCCGCGCCTCGCGGCGAGGTACTCGGCGCGCACGTCCTGCGGGATCATCTCCTCCTCGGCGTAGCCGCGCATGGTGGTGGCGCCGCCCAGGAAGAACCGGCGCGGGACGATGGTCTGGGACCGGTCGTCGAGCGGGAGACGCGGCCGCCCGGAGCGAGAGCGCGAGCACGGTGACTGCCCACGGGCAGGTAAGCCGGACGCGGTCCCGGAGAGCTTCAGCATGTTCGTGTGGATGTCCCAGCCGGGGAGGAGCGCCGAAGAGGATCGGGTCCCCGGGCCGCCGAGCGAGTGGGCCCACTCGACCGCGCCGGTGGCGAACCAGCCGCGCTGCGGGTGGGCGGAGTTGTCCCGGAAGTCGAGGGTGACGGACGGGCCGGATCGCGTGGAGCGTCGTGACCCCCTCGGGAAGCCGGAGCCGCTCCACGTCGGCCTGCGTGAGGTGAGCGCGGCGACGCGCGTCGGTCTTCGCGATGTGGTCCACCTCGAGCTCGTACTGGAGCGAGAGGGTGACGTGGCTGCGAGGTCGCGGGGATGTCGAGGCCGGACACGGTCGACGACGCGCCGCAGGTCGTAGGCCTTGCGGTGGAGCCGATCTCGCCGATGCGCGTCGACGCGGCGCGCCCGGGCATCCCGAGAGAGCCGCAGGCCCGCGGGTCGCGCAGCCCGACGTCGGCGCGCCCCTCGATGCGCTCCATGCGGGCTTGCCGGCGAGGTCGGGGCGGAAGGCGTCGAGCGGGTAGTTCACCTTCGCCGCGCGCGACGAGCTCGAGCGCGCGGCCGAACAGGTTCGGCTGCGCCCACTCGACGAAGGCGCGCGGGCCGTTCGCGAGCGAGAAGCCGACGCCCGGGGCGAGCGTCCTCCAGGGCCGCTCCGCGAGATCGACCGTGACGTCCTTCGTCTCCTCGGGGACCTCCGGGTCCTGCGAGCCGGAGCGCCGACCGACCGGAACACGCCGAGCCGCAGCAGCGCCGCCTGGCTCCGCGCCGCGGCGTCGGGGTCGTACAGGTCCCCCGCCTTGAGCGTGAGCGTCTTCGCGGACGACGACTTCGCGCGTCCGGCGGGTGCCCGTCAGCGAGCGATCCGGCCGACGCGCACCTGCGGCCCCTCCTCGACCAGGAAGCGGACCGCCGCGCGTGCGCGGTCCGGCGCGAACTCCTCGCCTCCGTGATGCGCGCGTACAGGTAGCCGCGCGACGAGCGTAGCAGCGTGAGCGAAGGCGGCCGGGTCGCCTCGATCTCGGCGTACGCGAGCGGTTCGCCCGGGCCGAGGCGCGGCTCCCGCTCCAGCTCGGCGAGCTGCGATCGCCGCGTTGCCCTCGAAGGCGATGGCCTCGACGTGGGTCTGGGCACCCTCGCGGAAGCTGCAGCTCGATCTCGGCGGTGCCGGCGCCGCGCCGTCGAGGGCGGCGCGCGTGCCGCCGAGGTAGACGCCTCGAGGAAGCCCTCGGCGCGGTACTCGTCGACGAGCCGCTCGCGCGGCGCGGTCCCAGGCGGCGGGTTCCAGCACCTCGGTGCGGCGCGAGCGCCGGGCGGCGGAGCGCGCGCCGGGCGTCGAGCCGGCGGCCACGGAGAGCGCGAGGCGCGCGCCGCGTCGGCGTCGCCGCGGTCGGCGGCGTCGGCAGCGTCCTCGTCGAGGAAGCGCCGCGAGCCGCTCCCGGGTCGCAGTCCGGGTCCTGAAGGCGAGCCCCTCGACCGCGACGCTCGGAGCCGGTAGCGGCGCCCCTCGTCCACGTGGAAGACGACGAGGAGGTCCCGCCCGCGGCGCACCTCGCTGCGGCTCGACGCGCGCGGCCGCGTAGCCGCGCGCCCGGTAGAACGCGACGAGCCGGTCCGCCGCGGCCTCGATCGCGGGCAGCGTCCACCGGCTGCCCCTCCTCGAGCCCGAGCTCCCGCTCGAGCAGCCGCGGACGGGACCTCCGGCGTTGCCCCGGAACACGAAGGCGATGCGCGGCCCGGCGTCCACCGGGATCTCGACCGTGGCGGCGCGCCCCTCCACCTTCACGACCGGCGGCGCCGACGCGCGCCCGGCGGTGCCCGGCGGCGTAGAGCGCGGCGCGGAGCTTCGTTCGACGTCGGCGGCGAGCGCGTCCTCGTCGAGCACCGCGCCGGGGCGCGTCGCGAGCGAGCCCGGATCGACGCGCCCCGCGGCCCCGGATCGCCCCCGAGCCGCACCGCGGCGACCCGGACCGGCTCGCCCGGCGCGACGGCGGGCTCGAGGGCGACCTCGCGGTCGCCTCGGGCCGCCCCCTCGACCCGCGCGTCCCGGAAGCCGCGGCGGGCGAGCAGCGGCCCGGATCCGGCCCTCCGCCGCCTCCAGGTCGCCCTCGTCGAACCGGGCGCCGGGCTCGAGGCCGGCGGCGCCCCGGACGACCTTCTCGTCCACGGCCCGACGCCGGGTCGACGCGGAGCCTGACGTCGGACGAGGAGCGCGGACCGGGAGCGCCTCGACGATCGACCCGGACCCACGTCCCGGCGGCGCCCGCCGGCGGCGCGCGGGCACGGTCCGGCGACACGTTGCGGCAGCGCCCGAGTCTGAAGAGCCGCTGGACGGTGCGGCGGGTCGCGTGGACGTCAGCGGCTCGCCGGGCTGCGCACGGCCACGAGCTGCCGCAGCGGCCGCGGCGTCCTCGCCCGGCGGGCAGGCGGAGCTCCACCTCGACGACCCGGGGCGCGGGCGTCGGCGACGGGCGCGCCGGCGCCGCGCGCTACCACGCGGCCGCGACGCGCGCGCGCTGCAGCGGCGAGGGCGAAGCGTCCGGTCAGTCGTTCCATTCCCACCGGAGCTTGAGGTCGACGCCGTGGTCGCCGGCGGAGGCGACGTCGGGGTTGTCGTTGTCCCACTGGTACTGGACCGAGGCCTTGCCGCCGAGCCGGATCTCCGCCTGCGCCTTCTGCCCGCGGCCGCCGGAGAGCGGCGCCTGGTACCGCAGCCGGAGCCGGTCGCGGAGCAGGTGCGACTCGAACTCGGCGCGCGGCTCCACCTGCCCGCGCCCTCCGAGTAGGCGCTGGTGATCCGGACGGAGAGGTCGCGACACCATCTGCGAGCGCGGGACGAAGCGGCGGACCTGCTCGTCGAGCCCGGAGGCGGTGAAGAGCGCCTGGGCGGCGGCGGCGGTGGCGACGCCCCCCACCCCGGCGTTCGACGCCCGCGTCCCGGCGCGTGTAGCCGAGCGAGAGCAGCGTGACGATGTCCTGCTGCGAGAGGGCCGGGCTGGAGGTGAGGGTCAGCTGGGGGTCGGCCATCGGCCCGAAGACGTGCATGAAGACCTGGTAGTCGCGGACCTGCGACTCCCCGTGCACGTCGAGGCCGATCTCGACCTTGTTGCGGTCCGTGAAGTCGACCACGGCGTGCGTGAGGACGAACTCGTTCCCGCGGAAGCGCGCGCGGCTCCCCTCGCGTCATCGTGAGCGTGCCGACGACGCCCGGCGCGGCGAGGGTCCCGGTCAGGGTGAGCTCGCCCGCGCACCGGGCCGCGCGACGACGTCGTTCTCGACCCGGACGTCGCCGTCCACGGCCACCTGCACGTCGAGGCGGAGCCACTCGCCGGCCCTGTCGGAGGGCTTCGGCGGGGGCGGCGGGCGCCGGCGGCGCAGCTCCATGAGATTTCGCTCGAGGGCGACGTCGGCGGTGTAGACGCGCGCGGACCACGTGGAGCCGCCCGCTCACGGTGGTGGCGTCGGGGGTGCCGGCCGCCTCCACGCGCCCGGAGAGCGTCGCGGGGAGGTACGCCGGGACGCGCGACCGGCACCTCGTCGAGCTGGGCCTCCACCCGGAGCCGCACCGGCACGAAGGAGGACGAGCTCGAGCTCTCCCCGCAGCTTCGCGCGACCGCCGTTCACCGAGGCGGCGAGGTCCTCGAACAGCACCCGGTTCTGCGAGAAGGCGAGGGCGCCGCGGAGCTCCGAGAGGAGGACCGCGGTGTTCTTGAGCTGGAACCCGGCGTCGGCGAGCCGCCCCGCGCCGACGAGCACCGGGTCCTCGATCGTGCCGGTGACGTGCGCCTCGACGGCGAGCTGTCCGTGGGGCCGCTTCAGATCGGGGACGAGCCCGGCGAGCAGCCGGAGGTCGGCGGTGCCCGCCGCGGAGAGGTCGAGCTGCCCGGACGGCGCCCGGGACCCCGACACGGTGAGCTCGGTGTTCGTCCCGACCAGGGTCGCCGCCTGCACCTCGACGCGCCCGCGGCTCGCGGTCACCACCACCGGCCCCGCCGCCTTCACCTTGAAGTCGGCGTGCCCGGCCTGCACCTCGTCGAGGCGCACCCGCGCCCGGGCGAGCTCGAGCGCGACGAGCTCCCCCTCCGCGGTCGCCTCCCCCGCGACGCGCGCCTTGATCCCGGCGGGCGCGCCGGGGGGCAGGAACCGGGCGACGTCCTCGAAGGCGAGGTCCGCCCGCGCCCGGAAGGGCATGCGCCCGTCGAGCCTCGCCTCCGCCTCGAAGCGGATCCCGTCGGCGCCGCCGGTGAGCACGAGGTCCTGCTCCTTCACCGTCCCGGCCGCCTGGAGCGAGCCGAAGGGGACCCCGCGGACCGAGACGCCGTCGCCGTTCGCGGCGAAGCGCACGTCCGGGTGCTCGAAGGAGCCGCGCAGGGCGACGGTGCCGCTCGCCGACCCGGACCAGGTCCCGCCGGGGAGCCCCGCGTCCGCGAGGGACAGGCCGGCGTAGGAGACGTCGAGCTCCCACGGGAAGGGGGACGAGAACCCGTACCGGCCCGTCATCCGCAGGGCGCCCGAGCCGCGGCGGAGCTCCGCCCGCTCGAAGCGCGCCTCGTCGCCGTTCTGGAAGGTCCCGCTCGCGCGCGCCGAGTCGAAGGGGCGGCCCTGGAGCGTGCCGCGGGCCATCCGCGCGTCGAAGGTGCCGTCCATCCGGGACGCCGTGCCGCTCCCGGTCCCCGTCACCTCGATCTCGCCGTCGAAGACGCTCCGGAACTGTCGCGTGCGGGGGAGCCAGTCCTGCACCGAGTCGAAGAGGTCCTTCACCGGCCCCTTCGCGTCGAACCGCATGCGCCGGACGAAGGGGGTGCTCGGCTGGAGATCCACCGCCCCCTCGCCGTGCCAGCGGGTCTGGCGGTAGCTGCCCTCCGCGTCCTTCACGCGGATCACGAAGTCCGGTCCGTAGTCGAAGTCGGCGCTCCCGCTGCCGAGGGCGACGTCGAGGAACCGGAAGCCCTCCGCCCGGGCCCGGCCGGTGGCGCGGGGGTTCCCGTAGGGCGCCGCGCCGAGGGTGGCCTCGAACTCGGCGAGCCCGGCGACCGGCACGCCCGCGACGTGGCCGAGGAGGTCGAGGTCGAGCTGGCCGCGCCAGTGCACCTGGAACCCCCCCTGGTAGGAGAACCGGGCGATCCCGTCGGCGACCGTCGCGCCGCGCCCGGCCGACACCTTCGCGCCCTCGTACGTCATCCCCTCGGGCCCGACGCGGAAGGGGACGTCGTACCGGCCGTGCCGGACCTCCGTCACCGGCACCGTCCCCGGCCTCGCGGTCTTCGCGGCGCGGGTGTAGTTCCTGAAGTCGCGGAACTCGCCGGCGGCGGAGCCGGCGAGGGCGAGGGTCGGGTAGACGGTGCCCGCCACCCGCCCCTTCCCGTCGAGGCGCACCGTGACCCAGGAGCCCTCGATCCCGACGGTGTCGAGGAGGTCCGCCAGGTCGGAGCCGCCGGTGTCGACCTCCCAGTCCAGCGTCACGGCCCCGCGCCAGCCCACCCGCCCCTTCCCCTTCACCGTGCCGCCCGGGAAGGGCCACTCGAGGCGATCCACCACGAGCGCGTCGAGGTCGGGCGCGAGGTGCGCGTCGGCGCGCATGTCGCCGGGCTTGAACCAGCCCACGCGGCCGTGGCCGACCCGCAGGCTCGCCGAGATGTTCGGCCGCGTCGCGGGGCCCGCGACCCGCCCCTCCGCCCAGACCGTCCCGGTGGCGGGCGCGTCGGGGTGAGCGCGGGCGAGGGCCAGCACCTCGCGGCCCGGCCCCGACGCGGTCACGTCGAGATCGAGGATCGGGGAGCACAGGTCCTTCACCCGGCCGCGGGCGAGGGCCGAGACCCCGTCCACCACCGCCTCCGCCGACGCGATCTCCGCGACGGAGAGGTCGAGGGCGATCTCGCCCGCGACGACCAGGCGCGGCGTCGTGATCGGGCGGGAGTCGAGCCCCTCCAGCCGGACGCCGCCCGCCTCCACCTCGACCCGGGTGCGGGGCCGGAACGCGAGGGCGAGCGAGCGCGCCGTCGAGCGCGCCCGGACGTCGAGGCGGGCCGCCGAGATGGACACGCCGCCGGGGAAGGAGACGTCCACCGCGCCGTCCGAGATTTGGAGCTCCCGGATCTCCAGACGGGAGAGGAGGTCGGGGCCGCAGACACCGGGGGCGCCGCCCGCGGCGCGGGGCGGGACCTGGATCCGCACCCGCGGCCGCACGAGCTCGAGCCGGGCGATCCGCACGCGCCCGCCCAGGGCCTGGACCGCCGCGAGCCGGGCGCCGAGCCGATCGGCGGTGAAGATCGGCGCCGACGGTGGCCCGAGCCGGACCCCCTCCGCCCGGACCTCGAGCGCGAGGGGCTCGACCCGGCACGATCCGAAGGCGAGGGGCAGGCCGGTGACGGCCTCGGCCCGGGCGGCGGCGAGCGCGCAGATCCGGTCCCCCGCCCAGCGCGTGCGCAGGGCGAGCAGCGTCGCCGCGACGAGCGCGAGGACGGCGGCGAGGGACGCCAGAACGACGGTCCGCTTCTTCAATCGGGCGATTGTCTCGTGGTCGACGCGGCGCGCCAAGCCCGCGCCGGGCGCACCGGTGCGCTACTTGAGCGAGTCGAGGTACCGATCGATCTCCGCGAGGTCGAGGCGGGGCCGCTCGGCCGCCCGCCCGGCGTGCGAGCCGGCGGGCGCCTCCTCCGGCGGGGGGGCCTCGACGCCCAGGTCGCGGGCGACGCGATCCACGAGCCGCTCGTCGATCTCCTTCGCGCGGCCGACGAACCCCTCGAAGAGCGCGTTGTCGCAGATCGTGTTGATGAGGCGGGGCGTCCCCCGGCTGTGGGCGTGGACCCGCGTGATCGCCGACGGGGCGAACGGCACCCGGGGCGCGCCGGCGAGCCGGAGGCGGTGGCGCACGTAGGCGTCGGTCGCCTCGCCCGAGAGCGGCTCGAGGCGGTACTTGAGCGCGACGCGCTGCGCGAGCGGCGGGTCGAGCCGCAGGTTGTGCTCGATCTCCGGGAGCCCGAAGAAGACGAAGGAGAGGAGCTTGCGCTCGGGGACCTCGAGGTTCAGGAGGCCGCGGAACTCCTCCATGATCTCCCGGGTCGCGAGCATCTGGGCCTCGTCGATGAGGACGACGGCCTTCTTCCCCTGCTCGTAGATCTTCACGAGCCGCTGGTAGAGCTGCGACAGGAGCGCGAGCTTCTCCTCCGCCGGGTTCTCGACCCCGAGCTGGAGCGCGATCCGCTTGAGGAGCCAGCTCGCGGTGATGCCGGAGTGGATGATGACGAGGAGCGCGGCCTCGTACTCCTCCTCGGGCAGGCTGTCGAGCATCCGCCGCGCGAGCGTGGTCTTTCCCGCCCCGATGTCGCCGACCAGGATCGCGAGCCCCTTCATGCCCGCGACGGCGTGCGTGAGGCGCATGAGCGCCTGCGCGTGCTGGGCGGACGAGTAGTAGAAGCGCGACACCGGCGCGTTCGAGAACGGCTCCTGGGACAGCTCGTAGAATTCGAGATAGTTCACGTGGCGTCCTGGGCCTTACAGATAGCCGATGTTCTTCTTGGGGGCGCCTGCCGACGGCGGGGCCGCCCGCGGGGGAGGCGGAGCCGCTCCGGCGGCGGCCGGGCGGGGCGGCGTCGCCGGGCGAGGCGCGGCCGCGCGGGCCGCGGCGGCGCGCGCGTCCTCCGCCGGCGGCCGTCCCGGGCCGCCCCCGAGGGCGGCGGCGCGCTTGCCGGCGTCGCGGAAGGTCGCGTCCGCCTTCGCGACCCGGTGGAAGTAGTAGAGCGCCGCCTCGCGCTCCCCGGCCGCCTCGTAGGCGTCGGCGAGCTCGTAGTGGATCGCCTTCGCGGCGTCCTTGGTGAGGAAGTCCGAGCCGAGGGCCCGGCGGAAGGCCTTCACCGCCTCGGTCGCCTGGCCCTGCTGCATGCGGCACAGGCCAATCATCGACACGCAGTCGACCTCCTTGCGGCGGTCGTTGCCGGCGAGGGCGGTCTCGAACTCGTGGACCGCGTCATCGAGGAGCCCCATCTCCTTGTACGCGATGCCGAGGTCGTAGTGCGTCGCGCTGTCCTCCTTCTTCACCGTCTGCTCGACGCCCTTCTTGAACTGGTTGAAGACGTCCTCGACCGAGTACTGGAACTCCTCCTCGACGGCGGTCGAGCCGGGCGGGCCGAGCTCGTCGGCGAGCTCGCGCGCGATGTCGAAGGCGGCGTCGCCACCGGCCGGGGCCGGCGGGGGCTTCGCGCCGGCGGCGGGCTTCTCCGTCGCCCGGGTCGCGGCCCGGGCCTTGCGCTCGACCTCGGCGAGCTTCGCCTGGAGCGCGGGGTGGCCGGGGTAGAAGGCGAGGAGGTTCTTCAGCGCGTCGCGCGCCTCGTCGAGGAGCCCCTGCTCGAGGAAGAACTCCGCCTCCTCGATCTCCTCGCCGAGGTCGACCTCCTCCTCCTCGGGCTCGGGCGGAGGAGGCGGCGGCCGCGCCGCGCGCGGTGGCGGGATCGGGGCCGGCGGCGCCCGCGCAGGCGCGGACCCGGGCGGAGCGGCGCGCGGCGGAGGCGGCGGCGCCGGCTCCTCGTCCACGATCTCCTCGGGCGAATCCACCGAGGCGCGCGCGGCGGCGAGGGCGAGGTCCTCGTCGTCGAGGGGCTCGTACGCCGCCGGCGGCTCGTCCATCACGAGCTCCTCGGGCTCCTGCCCGGCCGCGGCGAGCGCGAGCTCGTCGTCCGCCACGACGGCGTACTCCTCGAGCTCCTCCGGAGCGACGAGCTCCTCCTCGCCCGTGCCGAGGGCGACCTCCTCCGTCCCGGAGACCGTCGCGATGAGCTCGCGGAGCTCGGGGTGGCCCGGCGCGACCTCGCGCAGGCGGGCGAGGGCCTCGCGCGCGCGGTCGGGGAGCCCCCGCGCCAGGAGCGAGCGGACGGCGATGGCGCCGGAGATGCCGGCCTCCTGGGCCCGGCCGGCGGCGACGAAGATCTCCCGCGCCCGCTCGTGCGCCTCCGGGAGGTCCGGGTCGATGGCGAGGACCTTGCGGAGGTGGTCGAGCGCCTTCTCGTGGAGCCCGTACTTCATGTAGACGTCGGTCTCGCCGAGGAGCTTCGGGATCGCGTCGGAACCGCCGGCGGAGGGCGCGGGGGTCGGCGGCGCGATGGGCGCGGCGCGGGCTCCGGGCGGCGGCCCCGGCGGCGGCGCGCGGAACGCGCCCGGCGGCGGACCCGGCGAGGGCGGCGCGGCGCGGGCGCCGGGGGGCGGCCCGGGAGGCGGCGCGCTCCGGGCCGCGGCCGGGGGGGCGCGGGGCGGCGGCGGGGCGGCGGCCGCCCCGCCCACGGCGGCCCCGGCGTCCTCGTCGTCGGGAGCGAGCTCCTGGACCTTCCGCCAGGTGGAGCGCGCCTCCTGGGCGCGGCCAGCCTCGGCGTGGACGTGGGCCAGCTCCTTGTAGACGGAGATCGTCTTCGTGGTCTGGCCGAGGTCGCGGAACGCCTGCGCGAGGAGCTGGAGGGTGTCGACGTCCTTCGGGTCCGCCTTGAAGCAGAGCTGGAGCTTCGCGAGGGCGCGCTTGGTGTCGCCCTTGGCGAGGTAGATGTGGGCGAGCTCGCGGCGTGAGGCCGAGGTCCTCGGCGCGAGAGCGCGGCGATGCGCTCGGCGACCTTGCAGGTACTCGTCGGCGCGGCTGTGCTTCTTGAGGTAGTCGGCCGCGCGGCGGAAGCACTCGAGGGCGGGCTGCGGCTGGCTCGACCGCGCGTAGAGCTCGCCGAGCTTGATCGACGACGCGATGTTCTCGGGGTCGAGGTCGACCATCCGCCGGAGCGACGTCGGTGAGCTTCGCGCCGTCGCCCGGCCTTCTCGTAGGCGGCCGCCATGAACTGGAGCTGGCCCATGGCGTCGCTCATGAGCCCGAGCTGCTGGTACAGGCCCGCGAGCCGCTCGTTCACCCGGACGTCGTCCGGGTCGAGCTTCAGGACCTGCTTGTAGACGGCGACGGCCTTGAGGAAGAAGCCCTGCTCGGCGTAGGTCTCGGCGACCCGCTCGAAGGACTGCGCGGCGGCGCTTGTCGTCGCCCTTCTTCTGGTAGAGCTCCGCCGACCTTGAGCAGGCTGCGGACGTCCTTCGGATCCTCCGCCAGGATCCGCTGGTACTGCCGCGATCGCCTTGTCGAGCGCCCCCTTCTGAACGAGCTTGGTCGCCTCGGCGATGATCTTGTTCTTGTCGACAGCCATCGGGCCGGGGCGGCGGTCCTCGGGGGCGGATCCGGACCGGCGGGGGCGGCGGCATCGGGCAGATCCGCCCCTGCCCCGCGCGAGGCCGGTTCGATCGAGCGTAGTGGATGGTCCCCGGCCGGTCAAGCCGGGAACCCCGCGAACCCACGGGACCTTTCCGGCGTCCCCTGCCCGCGGGTCAAGCCGCGTGACAGGGCGCCGCAGGCCCTACCCGGCCGCCTTGGCGGTCTTGAGCGCCTCCTCGGGCGCGGGCGGGTTCAGGATCTGGTCCACGATCCGGGTGTCGTACTGCCCGGCGGCGAACCGCGGATCGGCGAGCACGCGCTTGTGGAAGGGATGTTGGTCTTGATCCCCTCGATGACGTACTCGTCGAGCGCCCGCTGCAGCGCGCTTCAGCGGCGATCTCGCGGGTCTGCGCCGGTGACGACGAGCTTGGCGAGGAGCGAGTCGTAGTAGGGCGGCACCATGTACTGCTCGTACGCCATGGTGTCGACGCGCACGCCGTAGCCGCCGGGCAGGTGGTAGCCGGTGATCTTCCCCGGCGAGGGCGCGAAGGTGACCGGGTCCTCGGCGTTGACGCGGCACTCGATGGCGTGGGCGCCGCGGGACGACCGACTCCTGCGTCCGCTCGAGCGGCTCGCCCGCGGCGAGGCGGATCTGCTCCCGCACCAGGTCGAGGCCGGTAGACCAGCTCGGTCACCGGGTGCTCGACCTGGATGCGGGTGTTCATCTCCATGAAGTAGAAGCGCCCCTTCTCGTCCAGCAGGAACTCGAGGGTGCCGACGTTGTTGTAGCCGATCTTCCTCATCGCCTGGAGGGCGACCTCGCCCATCTCGCGGCGCAGGCTCGGGCGTCACCGCCGGGCGACGGGGCCTCCTCGATCAGCTTCTGGTGCCGGCGCTGGACCGAGCACTCGCGCTCGCCGAGGTGGATGACGTTGCCGTGCTCGTCGGCGACGATCTGCACCTCGATGTGGCGCGGCTGCTCGACGTAGCGCTCGAGGTACATCGTCGCCGTTGCCGAAGGCGGCGAGCGCCTCGTGCTGCGCGGTGTCGAACGCCTGCGCGGACCTGGCGCCTGTCGCGGCACGATCTTCATGCCGCGCCCGCCGCCGCCGGCCGCGGCCTTGAGGATGACCGGGAAGCCGATCTCGTCGGCGATCCGCCTCGCGCCTCGTCGGCGTCCTGCGAGCACGCCGCGGGCGCCGGGCAGGAGCGGGAGGCCCGCCTTCTCCGTCGCCTCGCGGGCGCGCGACCTTGTCGCCCATGAGCCGGATCATCTCGGGGCGGGGGCCGATGAACTTGAGCCCGCAGCTTCTCGCACACCTCGGCGAACTCGGCGTTCTCGGAGAGGAAGCCGTAGCCGGGGTGGATGGCGTCGGCGCCGGTGATCTCGGCGGCGGAGATGAGCGCCGGGATGTTGAGGTAGCTCTCGCTTCGACGGCGGCGGGCCGATGCAGACCGCCTCGTCGGCGAAGCGGACGTGGAGCGCGTCGGCGTCGGCGGTCGAGTGCACCGCGACGGTCGCGATGCCGAGCTCGCGGCAGGCGCGGATGACGCGCAGGGCGATCTCGCCGCGGTTGGCGATGAGGACCTTCTTGAACATGCGTCGGCCCCTGCGAGGCTCGGGTCTAGCCCGGGACGATGCGGAAGAGCGCCTGGCCGAACTCCACCGGCGTCGCGTTCTCGACGAGGATCTCGGCGACGTCGCCGTCGACCTCGGCCTCGATCTCGTTCATCAGCTTCATCGCCTCGACGATGCAGAGCGCCTGGCCCTTCTTCACCACGGCGCCGACCTCGACGAACGGCGGCGAGTCGGGCGACGGCGCGCGGTAGAAGGTGCCGACGAAGGGCGAGGTGACGAGGGTGCCCGGCTTGTCCGCCTTGGCCTCCGCCTTGGGGGCGGGCGCGGCGGCCGGCGGCCGGGGGGGCCGCCACGGTCGCGGCGACGGGCAGCTGGTGGAACGACCGGGGCGCGGCGCGGCCGCCGCGGCGGCGGCGGCGGGGCCGCCGCGCTGGATGACGACCTTGCTCCGGCCGCTGCTCCCACGCGATGAGGGTCACGTCGCTCCGCTCGACGAGCTGCGACGAGCTTCTTCACGTCGTCGAGGGAGAAGCCGGTCGGTCGGGACCGCTCGGTGCGGTCGGCCTGCTTCAGCGGTCGGGTCGCCATGTCTGCGGGTCTCCTGTCCGGTGGGCCTCGGAGCCTACACGGCCACGCGGGTGAGGTACTCGCCCGTGCGGGTGTCGATCCGGAGGATGTCCCCCTCGTTGATGAAGAGCGGCACGTTCACCGACGTAGCCGGTCTCGAGCATGGCGGGCTTCGTGGCGCCGGAGACGGTGTCGCCGCGGACGCCCGGGTCGCACTTCGCGACCTTGAGGTCCATCGCGTTCGGCAGCGTCACGCCGATCGCCTTCCCGTTGAAGAACAGGATGTGCGTCGTGGTGTTGTCCTTGATGAAGTTCTTCGCCTCGCCCATCTGCTCCTCGGTGAGGAACGTCTGCTCGTAGGTCTTGTTGTCCATGAAGTTGTAGTGGTCGCCCTCGCTGGTAGAGGTACTGCATCTCCTTCTCCTCGATGTCGGGCTTGCCCACCACGTCGCCGGACTTGAACGTCCTGTCGATGGTACCGGCCGGTGAGGAGGTTCTTGATGCGGGTGCGCACGAAGGCCGAGCCCTTGCCCGGCTTCACGTGCTGGAACTCGACGATCTCCCACGGCTCCTTGTCGATCTCGATCTTGAGCCCGCGGCGGAACGCCGAGGTGTCCAGGGTGTCGGCCATGTCTGCTGCTCCTCTGATCTCTTCCGTTCGAGAGTTCCGGCCGCGCGGCGCCCGCCGGGCGCCGCGCCGGGCCGTGCCGCGCCGCGCCGGCTACGAGCTCCGCCTTCAGCTTGGGGGCGGTGACGCGGAGCAGGTAGCGGGCCTTGCCGACGTTCCCGTCGGGCGTGCAGCGCCACGACCATGAAGTAGTCGGGCGAGCACGAGCGCGGGCCACCGTCCCGCAGCTTCTCGGTGCTGATGGCGATCTCCGTCGACGCCGCCCGCCTCGTGGGCCTCCGCCGCCTCCCGGCGCGCTGCGGAGCACGCCGGAGTACTCGACGAGGAGCGACTTCACGTCGAGCTCCGCCGCCGTCCTGCACGTGGGTCTCGACCTCGATGCCGTCGACCCCCATGAGCGAGCAGGCGACCGCGCCGTCGACGCTGCGGCAGACCTCCTGGAGATGCTCTCGGAAGCTCATGGGGTCGGGCCTCCGCGGGAAAACGCCCGTCATTCCGGGCGCAGGCGCGCGGGCGGGGTCGTACTTAGCCCGCCCGCGCTCCGGGCGTCAAGGTTCGAGGCCGGGACGCGCCGCGTCAACGGCGGCGCGGCGCAGTCACTGGCGAGCGCACGCGACGCGGATCTGGTCCGCTGCGAGCGGACACGCGTCCGTGCCGGGCAGGTCGCAGGCCGCGGGCGACAGGCAGCCGACTGCAGACCTTCACGGCGACCGGGACACTCGCCGGTCTCGAAGCTGCACGCCGTCGTCGAACGTAGCCCTGCAGCCGAGATCGCCGCGCACGAGCGTCCGCGGCACGCGTCGCCACGCGGCGAGCGGCGCGCGTCGAGCGGCGCTGATCGCCTCCACGGCAGATCGGCGCGACCGCGTCGCCGCGATGGCCTGGCCCGTCGGGCGAGCGTGCACGTTGCTGACGTCGTAGACGCGCGCGGCAGGGCGGGTGCCGGCCGTACGCGACCGCGTACTCCTCGGGTCGACGTGAGCGTCGTTCGTGTTGACCCGCTCGAGGTCGCGCGTCGGCGTTGTCCGCGAGCTGGTTGCGACCTGGAGGATCGAGCTGAGGTCGTCACTGGACGACCAGGCTGGTAGTCCGCGGACGATGCGACGTCGATGACGCCGGGCGCCGAGGAAGATGTCGCACGTCCGCCGCTGAACGTGCAGTCGTCGGTCGGGCAGGCGCAGATCGCCGTAGATCGCGATCGACGCGCGGTTGTCGACGCAGCCCCGAGCAGGGCGACGAGCGAGGAGGCAGAGCGGCGAGGGTCGCGCTTCATGGCGGACTCCTAGTTCGCCCCGCCGGCGGCGACGGTGGTCGCCTGGCGGTTAGGATGCGCGGGGTGATGAAGATGAGCAGCTCGGTGTGGTCGTCCTGCTCCGTCGTGGTTCCGGAAGAAGCAGCCGAGGATCGGGATCTTGCCGAGGAACGGCACCTCGGCGCGGCCGGTTGCGAGGTCTGGCGGGTGTAGATGCCGCCGATGACCGTGGTCTCGCCGTCCTTCACGAGCACCTCGGTCTCCGCCTCGCGCTTCGAGATGGAGGGCTGGCCGTTCGCGCCGGTGAGCTGCGGGTTCGGCGCGTTGTTGGTGGCCTTGATCTTGAGGAGGATCGAGCCGTCGGCCGAGACGTGCGGCGTCACCTTGAGCTCGAGCTTCGCCTCGATGAAGGTCGGTGTTCACGCCCGACGCGGAGACCTGCGAGAACGGGATGGAGATGCCCTGCCCGATGGTCGCCTCCTTGTTGTCGATGGTGGCGATCTTCGGCGCGGAGATGGTCTTCACGACGCCCGTAGTTCTCGAGCGCCGAGAGGCGGAGGTTCAGGTTGAACGCGCCGCCCGCGGAGCCGAGGATGAGGCCGAGGGCGCCGCCGGAGCCCTCGCCGATCGCGGCCGGGAGGTTCACCGCGTAGTTCGGGGTGCGCGCCGTGCCGGTGCGTCGGGCCGCCGCCGATGCCGCCCGTCGCCGCCGGCGTTGTTCGGGAAGACGAGGCCGGTCGGGTTGCCGGTGGCCTGGCGTGAACGCGGCGTTGCCGCCCCACTGCACGCCGAGCGCCTGGTTGAAGTTGGACGAGGCCTCGACGATGCGGCTCTCGATGAGGACCTGCGGGATCTCGGTGTCGAGGTTGCGCACGAGCCCCTCGGCCCGGACCAGCGCCTCCTGCGACGTCCTTCACGATGAGGACGTTCGTGCGCTCGTCGGTGGAGACCGTGCCGCGCTCGGTGAGGACGTCCTTGATCGCGGCCGGCCATGTCGCCGGCGCGCGCGAAGTTGACCGGGATGATGCGGACCTTGAGCGGGAGGAGCGGGCACGCGGGCCTTCTCGGCGTCGGCGCGCGCCTGCTGCTCCTTCGCGATCTGCTCGAACTTCGCGATGCGGATGACGTTCCCCATCTCCTCCTTGCCGAGCCCCTTCGACTTGAGGACGAGGTCGAGGGCCTGGTCCCAGGGCACGTTGCGGAGCGAGACGGTGACCTTCCCGGTGACGTCGTCGGCGACGACGATGTTCTTCTTCGAGACGTCGGCGATGAGCCGCAGGAGGTTGCGGATGTCGATGTCGTGGAAGTCGAGGGTGATGCGCCGGCCGGTGTAGCCGCGCGCCTGCGGGGCGCCGGAGAGGGCGTAGCCCGGGCGCCTCCTGGGCGAGGCCGGCGGACTCGGCGTCGGTGATCCGGACGAGCGGCGCCTCGCCGCCCTTCCCGGCCGCGCCCTTCACCGCCTGGAACGTCCAGGCGAGGCCGGACCTCGTCTCCTCGACCGGCGTAGGTCGCGTCGCCGCGGAGCGTCGCGACGATCTTCACCTCGCCGCTCGCCGGCTGGTTGAAGGACGAGACCATCACGACCGGGCCCTGGAAGGCGGTGGTGTCGAGGGACCGCTCGAGCTTCTTCGGCAGCTCGGCGCCGGAGAGCGAGAGGACCACCGTCCGCTCGTCGGGGCGCGTCACCGCGTGGCGGGCCTTCCCGGCGATCTCGATCCGGGCGAAGCCGCCCTGCTGGGCGAACTTCACGTCGGCGATCCGTGCGCGCGGCGCGGCGGCGCGGCGGCCTCGGCGGCCGGGGTCGGGACGACGGCCGGGGCCTTCGCGGCAGGCTTCCGGCCGGCCTTGGCGAGCGGCGGGATCGCGAGGTTCGACCCGCGCAGCGGTCGTCGAACCGTCCCGCCGCTCCGAAGGATCTCGAGGCCGTGCCGGACGCGCTTCACCTCGTAGGCGGGGAGCGCGCCGGGGGCGTCGAGCACCACCCGGACCTTGCCGTCGCCCTTCCCGAAGCGGACCTGCGTGAACCCCGCGTCGCCCTTCGCCGGCTTCGCGGGGGCGCGGGTGACGCCGTGGAGGTCGAGGGCGAGGCGAGCGGGGTCGCGCAGCTCGATCACCTCGACGCGGCCGACGCTGGCCGTCGGCGTGCAGCAGGATCCGGCCCTTCCCGGCGGTGACCGCGGTGAGGGCGTGGGCGGTGGCGGCGCCCTTCGGCTCGTCGACCCGGCGGGCGACGACGTGGTCGTCCTCGGCCGCGGCGGGGGGCGCCTCGAGGCGCATCTCCTCGGCGACGACGACCTTCTCCTGCTTCGCGGCAGGGATCGCGGCGACGGCCGGGGTCGGGGCGGTCGGCCTCGCTCGCGGTCCGACGCGTCGCGTCGGGGTCGCGGTCGGGGTCGGGCGGTCGGGGTCGGGGTCGGCGGTCGCGGTCGGGGTCGCGGCCGGAGCCGTGGAGACGGCCGTCGCCGCGGCCGTGTCGCCGAGCACCTTCACGACCACCGCGTCGCCGCGGGGCGCGACCTCGTACCGGCGCGGCCCGTCGAGGGCGACGATCACCCGGCCGACGGCGCTCCGCTCGTCCTTGTACTGGGCGGTCGTGACCGCGATGACGCCGGCCTTGCCCGACCTCGACCGGCGAGGCGACCTTCGACACGTCGGCGCCGGCGAGGTCCACCACGAGCCGCGGCGGGTCCTGGAGCTTGAAGACCGTGTAGGACGGCGGCGCGCGTGCCCTGGATCGCGAGCTCGACCGCGCCGTCCCTCTCGGCGACGTCGATGGCGCGGATGACGTTCGGCTCGGCCGCGACGCGCGGGCGCCGCCGCGGCGAGCGCGCCCCAGAGGACGATTCCGGCGAGGGGCTTGAGGTTCGTTCTCATGGGGCTACTCCTCGAGGTTCAGCGCCGCTTCCTTGGGGAGGCGGAGCACGGTCTGGGTCCGGTCGCGGGTGCCGTCGGCGCGCACCGCCCACTCGGTCACGACGACCTCGCCGGAGCGGACGGCGGCGACGACGCCGCCGTTCTTGCCGATGCAGGCGCCGCGGCGCACGGAGTAGCCGACGCCGTTCGGCGCCTCGACCATCGCGACCGGATCCTCGAGCCCGGTGACGACCGCCACGAGCTTCAGCTGCTCGAGCTCGAACCGGCCGAGCGGCGTGGCGCAGCGGGTGGCGAGGCCGCCCTGGGCGCGTCTCGAGGTCGGCGAGGAAGCTGCGGAACGGGTCGCGCTTGCCGGCCGAGGAGTAGGACCACTCGGGCTCGGCGGGCCTTCGCCGGCGCCGCCGCGGCGGCCGGCGGCGGCGGCTGCGGCCGCGGCGGGCGCGGCGGCGGCCGGCGCCGGCGGCGGCCGCGGGCCGCGGCGGCGGCTTCGAGCTCGCACGCGAGCGAGCGCCGGCGAGCCAGGGCGAGCGGCGAGCGAGCGGCGCGGGCCGTCATCTCGGGCTCCCGCGGCCGCGCGGCCGGCGCCTTCGCGTCGCTTCGGGTCGACGAACATGAAGGCGGTCACCAGGAACTTCCCGTTCAGGACGATCTTCCCGTTCACGTCCTTCGGGCGTGTCGAGGGTGACCTCGTTCACGTTCACGATGCGGCGCATGCGGCCGAGCGAGTCGAAGAAGGTGGCGATCTCGTGGTAGTTGCCCGTCGACCGTCATCGGGATCGGGATCCTCGGCGTAGAACCGCTCCGTCACTCGGCGCCTTGGGCTCGATGCTGCGGATCTTGAGCCCGGCCTTGAGCGCGCGGTCCTGGAAGAGCTGGAGGAGCTCCTCGATCTTCTTCTCCTCCGGGAGCTCGGCGAGCGCCTCCGTGAGCTGCTGCTCGAGGAGCTCCTTCTCGCGCCGGAACTGGTTCAGGTTGTTCGCGATGGCGGTCTTCTCGATGTACTCCTTGTCGAGCTGCGCCTGCTCCTTGGCGGTCCGGCGGATGCTGCTCCTCGGTCTCGCGAGATCGAGCGCGCCGAAGTCGCATGCCGACGACGAAGTAGTTGAGGACGGTGAGCGACGGCGATGAGCCCGGCCACCACCCCGATCTTCGCGCCGAGTGGGCGCCTTCACGATGCGTTCGATGAGCTTGTCCATGGCGCTCACCTCGCCGTCGCGGCCGGGCCGCCGGGCGCGGCGCTTCTTCGGGCGTGTAGTTGAGCGTGCGCGGTGAGGGTGAAGTCCACGAGCTCGATGCTCTTCCCGTGCCGTTCTATGGCGGCGGTCTTCGACAGCTCGACGCTGCGCGAAGTGCGGGTTCGGCCTTGAGCGCGGTCATGAAGGCCGAGACGTCGTCGATGGTGGCGGCCGGCGCCGGTCGAAGGTGACGGCGCCGCCCTTCTCCTCGAACTTCGTGATCCAGAGCCGCTTCGGGGTGACGCGTGGCGAGCGCGTCGAGGACCCGGACCGGCCCGGAGCGCCCCGCCTTGAGCTCGGCGAGGATGTCGAGCTTCTCGCGGAGCGCCGCCTGCTGCGCCTTGATGTTCTTCACCTCGCCGATGATCCGGTCGAGCTGGGCGATCTCGTCGCTGCGTCTTGGCACCTTCTGCTGCGCGGGACTTGAGGTCAGCCGGCCCGCGTCTGCGCCCAGACGAAGTTGCCGACGTAGCCGAGCACGACGAGCAGGGCGAAGCAGCAGCAGCTGCTGCTTGCCAGCCGCCTTCTTCTTCGAGACCCGGACGGGGAGTAGGTTGATGCGGATCATGGCTACTTGTCCCCGGGACGGCGGAGCGCGAGGCCGACGCCGACGGCGGCGGCGGGGCGCCGCGGCGAGGAGCACGGCGGGATCGAACTTCTTGTTGTCGATCTCGATGTTCTTGAACGGGTTCAGGATCTCCACCGGGCACGCCGGCGCGGCCCTCGAGGATCTTGAAGAGCGCGGGGATGCGGGCGGTGCCGCCGGAGAGGATAGGCGCGGGTGATCTTCCCGTCGGGCGGCGGTCGACGCGTAGAAGTCCAGGGAGCGCTGGATCTCGCCGCCCAGCTGCTCGGCGACCCCCTGGATCACCCGCTCGACCTCCTGCGGGACGACCGCGTCGGAGTCGCCCTGCCCGCCGACCTTGAGCGCCTCGGCCTCGTCGTAGGAGATGTTGAGCTGCTTCTGGATCTCCTCGGTGAAGGCGTTGCCGCCCATGGTGATGTCGCGGGTGAAGGTGGTCACCCCGCGGGAGATGACGTTGAGGTTCGTGACCGCCGCGCCCGACGTTGACGAGGACCACCGTCTCCTGGGCGCCCGGGTCGTAGTTCGCCTCGTACGCGTTCTGGACCGCGAAGGCGTCCACGTCGACCACGGTGGCGGTGAGCCCCGCCTCGGCGCAGACCGAGGTGTAGTCGTTGATCATGTCCTTCTTCGCGGCGACGAGGAGGACGTCCATCTGCCCGGCGGCGTCCGCCTCGGGCGTCAGGATCTGCGTGTCGATGTTCACGTCCTTCACGTCGAAGGGGATGTACTGCTCCGCCTCCCACTGGATGGACTCGTCGAGCTCCTCCTGCGTCATGCGCGGGAGCGAGATCTTCTTGATGATGACCGAGTGGCCGCGGACGCCGATCGCGACGTCCTTCGCCTTCACCTTCTGCTGGGCGAAGACCTCCTGGATCGCCTGGACGATCGCGGCGGAGTTCATGAGCGCGCCGTCGACGATCGCCTCCGGCGGCAGGGGCGCCGAGCCGAAGGCGAGCAGCTGGTAGCCGCCCCGCTTCTCCTTGAGCTGCACGAGCTTCACGCTCGAGGAGCCGATGTCGAGGCCGACGGCGAGCTTGCTCTTCGCCATGGGGGCTCCCTACAGCGACCGCATGCGCCCGCGGCCGGGGTCGCCGAACACCTTGCGGCGGTCCGACGGCGTGAGGCCGAGGGCGAAGATGATCTTGCGCTTCGTGTCGACGCGGCAGTCCAGCCCGCTCTCGATGCGCGAGACGGTGAGCGGCGAGATGCCGGCCTTGCGGGCCAGCTCCGCCTTCGTGAGCAGCTGCTCCTCGCGGAGCCGCTGCACGTTGTTGGGTAGCGCGGCGCGGACGGACGCGGGCGTCGCTCCCCTGGCGCGAGTACGGGCAGGCATGCAAGGACACGCTAAGCCATGCCGCCCGATCGGATCAAGAAAGGCGCCCGGGCTCGATATCGGTCCGTGTGTGCAAATCGATACGTAGTTATGCGTCATTGGTAGGTCAGAGAGCGGTCAACGATCGTTCCGCGACCGCTCAGGAGCCGAGCCCGTAGTCCTGGATCTTGTAGAGCAGCGCCCGGTACGAGAGGTCGAGGAGCTCCGCCGCGCGCGTGCGGTTCCCGCCGGTCCGCTCCAGGGCGGCCCGGATCAGCTGCTCCTCCAGCGCCCGGGTCGCGCGCTTCACCGAGAGGTCGCCCGGGACGGCGCCGCCGCCCGCGGGAGGGTGCGCAGGGGCGCGCACCGTGTCCGGGAGGTCCTGCTCGTGGATCAGCGGTCCGTCCGCGAGGACCACCGCGCGCTCGAGGGCGTGCTCGAGCTCGCGGACGTTGCCGGGCCAGCGCGTGGGCGAGGAGCGCCTCCCGCGCGTCGTCGCCGAGGGCGAGCCCGGTGAGCGTCGGGGCGCAGCTTCGCGTGGCGCGCGAGGAAGTGCGTCGGCGAGCGGGACGACGTCCTCGCGCCGCTCGCGGAGCGGCGGCAGCCGGATGCCGACCACGTCGAGCCGGTAGAGCAGGTCCTCGCGGAACCGGCCCGCCGCGACGTCGCTCCGGCGAGGTCGCGCGCGGTCGCCGCGACGACGCGCACGTCCACCTTGCCGAGCGCGGACGTCGCCCACCGGCCGGACCTCCTGCTCCTGCAGGAAGCGCAGGAGCTTCACCTGGAGCGCCGAGCGGCAGCTCGCCGATCTCGTCGAGGAAGAGCGTCCCGCCGTCCGCCTCGGTCGCGAGCCCCTTCTTCGCGCGCGATCGCGTCGGTGAAGGCGCCGCGCACGTGCCCGAACAGCTCCGACTCGATGAGCTCGGCCGGGATCGCGCCGCAGTTCACCGCCACGAAGGGCAGGCTCGCGCGCGGCGAGAGCTCGTGGAGCGCCCGGGCGACGAGCTCCTTGCCGGTGCCGGACTCGCCCTGGAGGAGCACCGTCGCGTGCTGCGGCGCCACCTTGCGGACCTGCCGGAGCACGTCCTGCATCGGGGCCGAGCCGCCGACGATCGCCTCGGGGCGGTACGCGCCGGCCAGCTCGGTGCGCAGCCGCCGGTTCTCGCGGGCGAGCCGCTCGCGCTCCTCCGCCTTGCGGAGCACGAGCACCACCTCGTCCGGCTGGAACGGCTTCGAGACGTAGTCGTAGGCCCCGGCCTTCATCGCCTCGAGCGCGGCCTCGTGCGAGCCGTAGGCGCTCATCACGATGACCGTCAGCTCGGGATTGCGCGCCTGGATGCGCCGCAGCAGCTCGAGGCCGTCCATGCCCGGCATGCGGACGTCGGTGAGCACGAGGTCGTAGTCGCGGGCCGCGAGCTCGCGCAGCGCGTCCTCGCCCGTCGCGACGGCGCGCACCTCGTAGCCGTGGTCCGCCAGGATCACGGAGAGCAGGTGGCGCATCGACACGCGTCGTCGTCGACGACGAGCACGTGGTGGAGCGACACGCCGGGATGGTAGCACGCCCCCGCCGATCACCTCCGGCGCGGCGCCGCGGCAGCCGCAGGGGCGGACGCCTCGATGGCGCCGCCGCGCCGGACTGTCGCCTCCGGGATGACGACCGGCACGCCGTCAACCGGACCGATCCGCAGGCGAGCCGCAGGGGCGGTCCGCACCGTCGGCAGCGCGAGCCCGGTCGGGAGCGGCACGACCATCTCCCACCGCCCGTCGGGCCCGGCGTCGGTCCAGGCGCGGTAGACGTGCGGCCTCCTGCGCTCGGTGAACGGGAGCTCGAGGGTCACCCGCCCACCGGGCGGTCCGCGGCCGGTGAGGCGCGCGCCCGGGACGCGCGCGTACGTCCAGAGCGCGGGCAGCGCGAACGCGAGCCCGGGGACCACCTGCTCGCTCGCGAAGACCGGCATGAGGTGCGCGAGGTGCCGGATCCCGCGGTCCGGGATCCCCGAGCCGGCGATCACGACCGGGGAGAGCGGCAGCGCGCCCATCGCGTCCGGAGCGAGGACATAGCCCCCCGGCGAAGGCGCGAACGCCTCGAGCCCGGCGTACGGGGCGCCGGTCACGAGGTACCCGACCCGGCGCTCCTCCATCCAGCGATTGAAGGCCTCCGGGTCGGTGGCGGTGAGGCGGTGCAGCGCCCAGAACGTCCGCTCGTCGAGGTAGGTGCCGAACCCGTTCACCACCACCGGTCTCCCCGAGAGGAGCGCGATGAGGTGGCCGGAGACCCACGGCGCGGCGACGCCCGGGGCGGCCTCGGCGGCCGCGCCCGGCGCGGGGCGCAGCGCGAGCGCCGCGACCGCGTCCGCCGGGGGCTCGCGCTTCCCGCTCGGCCGCAGCATCGCGCGCAGGCGCGGATCGGCCGCCGCGAGCAGCATAGCCCCCGCGGCGACGACCGCGCCGAGCCGCCGCGCTCGCCTCGTGGTCCGCAGCGCGCGCCAGGCGCCCGCCTCGAGCGTGAGCGCCACGTGGATCGCGAGGAACGGCGCGAAGACCCGCCCGAACCGGGACTGGAGCGCGGCCATCGCCGCGAGCACCGCCGAGAGGAGCGCGAACGAGAGCCCCCGCCCGTCGCTGCGGCGGATGGCCCAGGCGCCGCCGGCGACGACGAGGGCCGGCGCGACCACGCCGGGCGCCCCGAAGAACAGGTTGAGCCCGCCGACGACGCCGCGGCCGGCGGCCCAGACCGGCTGGAACTCGTCGACGAACGCGAGCCACGGGTCCCGACGGAGGACCCACCCGTCCAGCCCCGAGAGGAGCTCGCGCGCGGCCCTGGGCCACGCCGCCGCGATGGCGAGGGAGAGCGCGGCGGTCCCCCCCGCCGGATCGCGCCGCGCGCGGCGAGGCCCGCCCGCGGAGTACGCCGCGCGACGATCACCGCCATCCCCAGCGAGGCGCCGGCGAGGGCGAGGGCGAGCGGCTGCAGGAGCGAGGGGTGCTGGAAGGAGACGACGCGGCCGTGCTGGCGGAGCGCCGGCCACCCGAGGAGCGCCGCGGCGGCGCCGCCGGCGAGGAGGGCGAGGGCGCCGGAGCCGAGCCACGGCGGGCGCCGCTCGCGCAGCGTCGCGAGCAGCACGACCGGCGCCGCGAGCGCGACGTAGAGCGGCCCGCCCGTGAAGGTCCAGCACGCGAACGCCGCCGCGGCGCCGCCGGCGCCCTCCCAGCGGACCCGCGCGCCGGCGCCCGCGCCTGGGCCCGGCCGAGCGAGGGCCCAGGACGCGAGGAGCACCATCGACAGCGCCTCCGCGACGTGGTGGTCGGTCCGGCCGAAGCGGGAGGCGAACACCGCCTGCGGCAAAAGCGCGGCGGTCACCCCCGCCGCGAAGGCGACGCCGCTCGCCCCTGCGGCCGCGCCGGGCCCGCGGCGCGCGACGCGGCGCGCGAGATCCATCGTCGCCCACACCACGAGGAGCCCGAAGAGCACCGGGAGCAGCGCGGCGGCGACGTCCGCGCGGTCGCGCGCGCCGAGCCCTCCCGCGGCGCGGGCAAGGGCCGCGCCGAGCAGGTCGAAGCCGTCCGCCCAGGGACAGGCGGCGCCGTACGGCCAGTTCATGCCCGGGTCGAAGGTCGGCAGGTCCGGAAAGCGCTCGACGGCGTACCGGATGCGGAGGAGGTGATAGGCGGAATCGCCGTCGAGGAGCGGGATCGCCTGCCGGTTCCCGGATCGCTCGAAGTCCACGACCCGCGCCCAGGCGGCGGCCGCGAGCGCGAGGGCGAGCGCGGCCGCCGCGTGGAGGGCTCCGCGCCGCCTGGCCGGCCTCGGGGGGCGCGGCGAGCTCGAGCCGGAACGCCGCCCCGCCGCCCGGCACGTTCTCCGCCGCGATGGCGCCGCCGAAGGACTCCAGGATGCCGTGGCAGATGGCGAGACCGAGGCCGGTGCCCTGCCCCGGCTCCTTCGTCGTGAAGAACGGCTCGAAGATGCGGGGCGAGGTGCTCGGCGCGATCCCGGGCCCCGTGTCGGCGAGCCGCACCGCGACCCCCGCGCCGGCCGCCGGCGCCGCCGTCGACGCGCACCCGCCCGCGCCGCCCATCGCGTCGCCGGCGTTGAGCAGCAGGTTCAGGAACACCTGCGAGAGCCGGTGCTCGTCGGCGAGCGACCGGCCGGGAGCCCGGGGTCGAGGTCGACCTCGACCTCGACCTCGCGGAAGCGCGCCTGAACGCGCGCGAGCCGGAGCGCCGCGTCGACGGCGCGCGCCAGATCGCGACCGGCGCGAGCACGCGGGGCGCGGGGCGGGCGAAGTCGAGCAGGTCGCGGACGATGGCGGTCGATGCGGCCGGCCTCCGCGCCGATGCGCGCGAGGAAGTCGTCGGCCTCGGGGTGCGGCGCCCGCCCGGAGCCGCGCGCGCGCCAGCTCGGCGTAGCCGGTGATCGCGCCGAGCGGGTTCCCGACCTCGTGCGCGAGCCCGGCGGCGAGCCGGCCGAGGGTGGCGAGCCGCTCGGCGCGCAGGAGCGACTCGCGGGCGCGGACGCAGCGCGCCGTTCGCGCGCTCAGCTCCGCCACCTTGGCGGCGAGCCGCGCGCGCTCTCGCCGAGCGCCGCGCCGAGCGCGCTCGAACGCGACCGCGGCGCGGGACGAGCCCGTGGCCGCTCCCTCGTCGGGCGGCGCGAGCAGCGGGAGCTCGCCCGCGGCGCGCGCCGCCGAGGCGTCCCGCGGCGTCGAGGAGCCGGTCCACCGGGCGCGCCACGGAGCGCCACAGGAGGAGCGCCGCGGCCGCGGCCGCGACCGCGACCGCCGCCACCGCGGCCGCGAGGAGCGCGACCGCGGCGCGCGGAGCGCCGCCGCGCGCCGCGAGGGGCAGGCCGACGGCGAGCACGGACGCGCGGCGCCGGCCGCCGCCGACCGCGGCGACGTCGAGCAGGAGCAGGAGCCGGAGCGGCCGGCGCGCACGGGCGGATCCAGCCGGAAGACGTCCAGCGCGGGGACGAGGTCGGCGACGAGCCGCCGAGGTAGAGCCACTCGAGCGCGCCCGCGACGAGGAACGGGCCGAACGGGACCGCGTGGCGCGGCGGCACCCAGTCCTCCTCCTCGGCGGCGATCGCGCGACGCCCCGACCTCGCCGGTCCCTCGCCGGTCGCTCGGCGTCCTCGGCGGGCGGCGGATCGGCGTCGGCCGAGCCCTCCGCGGCGGGGCCGCTTCCGGGCCGGGCTCGCTCCGCCCGAGCGCGACGAGCACGAGCCCACGACGCTCCCCTGCACGGACGCGAGCAGCACGACCGGGAGGAGCGCGGCGGCGCCGAGCCACGCGCCGAGCCCGGCGAGGAGCCAGACGTCGCCGAACCCGAGCGCCTCCTTCTTCGTGGACGAGCTCGCCGACGGCGCGCGACGAGCCGCGAACACGGCGAAGCCGAGCCCGCGCCGAAGGCGGACGCGCGCAGCGACGGCCGCGGGCGCGAGCGCCGAGCGCCGCTGGCGCCGAGCCCGCGCGGCGAGGAGCGGCCAGGTGAGCACGTGCGGGAGGAGCCAGGTGTCGAGGTCGATGAAGGCGAGCGCGAGGAGCGACCGCGACGAAGGCGAACTCGGCGAGCGCCGGCGAGCGGAGAGGCCGTGGCGCGCCAGGCGACGCCACGCGCCGCGACGCGCCCCGAGCAGCTCGACGCGCGGGTAGCGCGAGCGAGATGGCGAGCGCCGCAGCGGCGGCAGCGCGCCCGCAGCACCAGCCAGGAGAGGACCGGGACGTTGTCGTACCAGCGCGATGGGCGCGCCGGCAGCGCGGGCAGCGCGGAGCGCGGCGTGACGATCGACTCGCCCGCCGGGCACGCCGGGCGATGACGACGTTGAGGAAGCTGCCGACGACGGCGCCGAGCAGCGGCGACGCCACCAGCCGAGGCGAGCCGGCAGCGCCTCGAGCTCGGCGGCGGCACGCTCAGCCGAGCCGCCGGGCCGCGTGCGGCGCCGCTCGGCGCTCGGGGCGCTGCCTCCTCCAGCCGGCGCAGGAAGAAGTCCTCGAGCGTCTCGCGGTGCGGCGGTGAGCGCGACGACGCGCCCGCCCGCGGCGAGCACCGCCGCCACCGCCGCGTCGGCCTGCCGCCTCGTCCTCGAAGGCGACCGTGACCGCTCGCCCTCGCGCGCGAGGACGCTGCCCGCCGCGAGCGCCGCTCGCGCCCCCGGGGCCAGCCGACGGTCGAGCTCCACGCTCCGCACGCGCGGCGAGAGGAGGTCGCCCGAGGCGGCCCACGTCGCGGAGCCGCCCGCCGCAGGATGACGCCCGACGCGATCGCAGAGCGCCTCGACGTCGGGGAGGATGTGGGTCGAGAAGAACACCGTCTTCCCGCGCCGCTTCAGCTCGAGGATGAGGTCGCGCACCTCCTTGCGGCCGACGGGGTCGAGCCCGCTCATCGGCTCGTCGAGGACGACGAACGCCGGGTCGTCGACGAGCGCCTGCGCGATCCCGAGCCGCTGCTGCATGCCCTTCGAGTACTTGCGGATCTGCCGGTCGGCGGCGTCGCGCGAGCCCGACCAGCTCGAGCAGCTCGCGCGCAGCGCGTCCGCCTGCGCCGCGACGCGGCACGCCGGCGAGGGTCGCGAAGAACCGCAGCGCCTCCGCGCCGGTGAGGAACTCGTAGTAGGCGGGGTGCTCGGGGAGGTAGCCGATGCGCGCCTTCGCCGCCTGCGGTGGGGATGGGCGCGTCGAAGATGAAGGCGCGGCCCGCGGTCGGGTGGATGAGCCCCATCAGCATCTTGATGGTGGTGGTCTTGCCCGGCGCCGTTCGGCCCGACGAACCCGAAGATCTCGCCCTCGCTCGACGGAGAGCGTGAGGTCCTCGACCGCCTCGACGCGGCGGCGCGCGGACCCCCACCTCGAACATCTTGCGTGAGCCCCTCGGTCCGGAGGATCATCGCGCGCATCATCGCGCGACGGCGCGCGTCCCTGTCAAAGCGACGATTCGGCGCCGCACGACGCGCCCGGAGCACTGCCGAATTCGTCACCCGGTGCCCGACCGCCCTGACGTCTGGCGCACCGGCCTGCGCCGTGATCGCGGCACTTGGCCGCCCGGCGGCGCTGGCACCGCTCGTGCTTAGTGACCCGTCGACGCACTGACGTCCGGCTCGCGCAGAGGCGCCCGGTCACGAACCGACGCGGCGCCTCGTCAGCGGCGCCGACGCACTAAGCGGGAGGAGCACACATGAAGAAGGTCGCCAGGGCTTCACGCTGATCGAGCTCATGATCGTCGTCGCCATCATCGGCATCCTCGCCGCCATCGCCATCCCGAACTTCCTCCGCTACCAGCTCCGCTCGAAGGTCAGCGAGCTGAAGATGAACGTCGAGGCGATCTTCAAGTCCGAGGAGGCGCTCCGCCAGAGCGAGCGCGTCCTCGGCGACGCCTCCGGCCTCTACGCGCCGCTCGGCCTTCTCCCTGACAAGTGCGTCCCCGGGCCCGAAGCAGCCGTGGACCCTGGCCGACCTGCAGACCGCCAGCGCCATCGACTGGCGATCGAGGGCAACACCTACGGCTGCTACACGATCACGGTCGGCAACATCCCCACGCTGTCCCCGACCACGGAAGAGCGGCGCTTCGCTCGCGGTCCAGGCCGAGTCGAACATCGACGCCGACGCGGACAAGGCGTGCGTGAACCTGTTCAAGCCGATGCTGGACTCCGGCGGCTTGATCGTCGCAGGCACGCCGAAGGCGTGCGAGCTGGACGTCGCCGGCCCCGCCGTTCGGGCAGGCGAACGTGGTGACGCCCGACAACGTCGAGGACCGCGTC
This sequence comes from uncultured delta proteobacterium, assembly GCA_963739565.1. GTDB lineage: Bacteria > Myxococcota > Myxococcia > Myxococcales > Anaeromyxobacteraceae > Anaeromyxobacter. Next base: position 298,096 of record CAVUBF010000012.1, read on the forward strand.
GCACCGCGTAGTCCGAGACGCCCCCGACCCGGGGGCGTCTCGTCGTTTCTGCGGGCGAGGAGCACGCCGCGCTCGGGCCAGCGGACTCGCAGGTCGAGTGCCTCGGAGCGTCACCTCGGCTCGACCCCCTGCCCATCCTCGTCCGTGTCATGCCTCGCGCCCTCGCCCGTGGCGGCGGGATTGCGGCGCCGGCGGGCTGGCACGCGTCCTGCTTTGGAGTGGAGGCATGATCGGTACGCGCAGCCCCAGGACGCAGGCATCCCGTCCACCTGGTCGGCGGCGCCGAGGCGCTGGCCGACCGGCCCCGGAGAGCACATGAGGAAGGTCCCGAAGGGCTTCACGCTCATCGAGCTCATGATCGTCGTCGCGATCATCGGCATCCTCGCCTCCATCGCGATCCCGAACTTCCTGCGCTACCAGCTCCGCGCGAAGTCCTCCGAGCTGAAGGAGAACGTCGAGTCGGCGTTCAAGTCGGAGGAGGCGATCCGCCACAGCGACCGGACGGTGAACTCCGGGTCTGGCCTGTACATACCCTCGGCCTGGTCCCGGCCGGCTGCCTCCCCGGGCCGAAGAAGACCCCGTGGACGCTCACCGATTTGCAGACGGCGGGAGCCATCGACTGGGTGATCGAGGGGAACACCTACGGCTGCTACACGGTCTGGGTCGGCAACATCCCGACGCTGACACCCCCCACCACGAGCGGCGCCTCCCTCACGATCAAGGCGGAGACGGACATCGACGGCGACGGGTATCTCGCCTGCATGGGCCTGTTCAAGCCATTCCTCGATTCCACAGGCGCCATCGTCCCGGGGACGCCAGTCGCCTGCGGACAGGACGTCACGGCCCCGCCGTTCGGGCAGGCGACCGCGTGGACCCCCGACAACGTCTTCTAGGTGCGCCCGGGACGTGCGACCATCGAGCGCTCCTGGAGCCGGCCCTCTCCCGGTTTGCCCGGGATCGCGATGAACCTCGCTGCCCCGCCGCCCACCCGCCGCGAAGGATCCCGGCACGCGCGAGTCGCTCCGCGGCGCGCTCGCCCTCGCCGCCCTCGTCGTCCTGGGCCTCGTCTCCTACTCGAACGCCCTCGGCGGCGCGTTCGTCTTCGACGACGTCCGCAAGAATCCGCGACAACCCGCTCGTCCGGGACCTCGCCGCCTTCCTCCCCGGAAGCTACACGGGGCTGGCGAACCGGTACGCGGCTACCTCACCTTCGCCCTCAACCACCGGTCGGCGGCGTCGCCCCGGCCGGCTACCACCTCGTGAACGTGCTCGTGCACGTCGCGAACGCGCTCCTCGTCTACGCGCTCGTCCGGCTCACCTTCCGGACACCCCGCCTGCGCGGCTCCGCCCTCGCCCCCTCGTCGCGGGCGATCGCGTTCGCCGCAGCCGCGCTGTTCGTCGCGCACCCGCTCCACTCGCAGGCGGTGGCCTACGTGGTCCAGCGCCTCACCGCGCTCGCGACGACCTTCTACCTCGCGACCGTGGTGCTCTACGCGGCGTGGCGGCTCCGCGACGGTCCGGACCGGCCGCGCTGGCGGCGGCCCTCGTCGGGGCCGCGGTGCTCGCGACCGCGCTCCTCGCCGCGCGGACCAAGGAGATCGCGTTCACCCTCCCCTTCGCGGTCGTCCTGTACGAGCTGTCGTTCCTCGAGGGGACCTTCCGGGCCGCCTGCCCTGGCTCGCACCGGTCCTCGCCACGCTGCCGGTCATCCCGCTCACGACGCTCGCCGAGCGGGCCGGGGGCGCGTCGGGGCTGGCCGCGCGCCGCGCGGCGAGCACCCGCGTCGACACGCCGCTGCCGCGGCTCGAGTACCTCACGACCCAGCTCGTCGTCGTCGGCGAGTACCTGCGGCTCTCGCCTTCCCGGCGGGTCAGAGCGTCGATCACGACGTCCCGGTGTACCGCTCGTTGCTCGAGCCGCGGGTGGCGGCGTCGGCCGCGGTCCTCGCCCTGCTCGCCCTCCTCGCCGCGCTCCTGTACCGCCGGACCTCCCGGCCCGGACGCGCCGGGCGCGCTCGACCCGGCGGCCCGCCTCGCGGGGTTCGGGATCGCCTGGTTCTTCCTCGCGCTCCTCGTCGAGTCGTCCGTCATCCCAATCTCGGACCTCATGTACGAGCACCGGGTCTACCTCCCCTCGGTCGGGCTCCTCGTCGCCGCGGCGACCGGCTCGCCACGCTCGCGCGCCGGCTCGGGGACCGTCCCGGCGCGGACCACGGTCCTCGTGGCCGCGCTCGTCGCCGTCGTGCTCTCCGTCGCGACCCGCGTCCGCAACGAGGTCTGGGCGGACGACCTGTCCCTGTGGTCCGACGCGGCGCTCAAGGCGCCGCGCAAGCCGAGGCCGTTCCTGAACCTCGGGACCGCCCTCGTGCTCTCCGGCCGGAAGGAGCTCGGCGCCCGCGTGCTGCGGCAGGCGGTGACCCTCGACCCGGCGTCCACCTACGGCCGGGCGCAGCTCGCGGCAGCGCTCCTGTCCGTCGGCCGGCCCGGCGGGCCGAGCCCGAGCTCCGCGAGGTCCTCCGGCTCGAGCCGCGGGATCCCGAAGCCCTCTTCAACCTCGCGATGCTCCTGTGGACTAGCGCCCGCCGGGAGGAGGCCCGCGGGCGGTTCGGGCGGTTCCTGGCCGTCGCTTCCTCCGGCTACCCGAAGGCGCGGCGGATCGCGGCGCCCGCGTCCGCCGGCTGGCCCCTGACCCGGCACCTCGCCCTGGGATAACATCGACCGCCGTGCGCCATCGCGCCCTCGCCCACGCCGCCCTCTCCGTCGCCCTCTTCGCCGCCGCCGCCGGCGTCGCGCATCGCATCCGCGTCGCGGGCGAGCGCCCCTACGACGTCGCGTTCGTCCCTTCCGCGGTGGGGCTGCGCTGGCTCTCGCTCGGGCACCCGACGCTCGCGGCGAACCTGACCTGGCTCCGGGCGGTGCAGTACGTCGGCGAGAAGCGCGCGGACGAGCGCGGGTGGGACAAGCTCCGGCCGCTCGTCGAGGTGGTCACCAATCTCGATCCCCGGCACGGCTACGCCTACCAGGTCGGCGCGAACATGCTCTCGAGCGCGGGGCGCGTCGGCGACGCGAACGCAATCCTCGAGAAGGGCATCCGCGCCGTGCCCGACCGCTACATCCTGCCGTTCCATCGCGCGGTGAACACGTTCTACCTGTACGAGGGCGACCACCGGCTCGCCGGCCGCTACTTCGAGCTGGCGGCGCGCACGCCCGGGGCGCCGGCGCACCTGCGCGAGTACGTGCTCGCGCAGTACGTCAAGGGCGACGCGGCCGACGCGGGCGATCTCGTTCCTGCGGCAGCTCGAGGGCGAGGCCGGGGACGACGAGTCGCGGCGGTCGATCCGGAGCCAAATCCAGCGCGCGACGCTCGAGCGCGACGCGGCGGCGCTCGAGCTCGCCGCGGAGGCGTACCGGGAGCGCGTCGGCGTCCCGCCAATCGGCCTCGCGCAGCTCGTCGCCGACGCGCTCGTGCCCGGAATCCGCCGGATCCGTTCGGCGGCGTCTACTACCTCGGCGCCGATGGGCGGGTTCGCTCGACGGTGGACCCGCGGCGCTTCAATCGGCCTCCGGCCGGACCGGGGCGCGAGGCGGCGACCGCCGAGGCCTGGAAGCGGCTCAAGACCCTGGAGGACTCGGCTCGATGAAGATCGTCGCACTGGCGGGCGTGACGCTGCGGGAAGCGCTCCGCCGCAAGGTCCAGGTCAACCTCCTGCTGTTCGCGCTGTTCCTCGTCGTCGCGAGCCTCGTGCTCTCGCAGCTCACCATCGGCGAGAAATGCACCGGATCGCGGCGGACCTCGGCCTCGCAGGCATGGAGGTGATGGGGTCGCTCATCGCGGTCTTCCTCGGGGCGAGCCTCGTCGCCGGGGACGTCGAGCGACGATGGTGTACCCAATCGTCGCGAAGCCGGTCTCGCGCGCGCAGTACATCCTCGGGCGCTACCTCGGGCTCGGGGCGACGCTGCTGCTCAACCTCGCCGTCATGGCCGCGACCCTCTCCGCGATGCTCGTCCTCGAGGCCGGCTCGGCCCGCCCTCGACCTCGCCCTCCTCTCCGCCTTCGCCATGATGGGCGTGCAGTTCCTGGTCATCGCGGCGGTCGCGGTCCTCTTCTCCGCGGTGACGACGGACGACCCTCGCCGCGGAATCTTCGCCCTCGCGCTCACGCTCGCGGGGCGGCTCTCGAACGACCTGCGGACGCTCTGGACCCGGTCCGGGCGCGGAGCTCGGGAGGGCACTCTGGTTCCTCCTCCCGAACCTCTCCGCCCTCTCGCTCAACGAGAGCGTCGTCTACCGGACGCCGCCGCCCGCGACCGCGTGGCTCGCGGTCGTCTACGCCCTCCTGTACGCGGGCGCCGCCCTGGCGCTCGCCGCCGCCGCCTTCGAGCGGCGCGACCTGCGCTGACGGCCCCACCTTCGCCCACCTGCAAGGAGTAGCGGGGTGCGCAACGAGTGTCGTGCGCGCCGCGCGGCCGGACGGAAAACCCTCGGGACCTCGCGGGGCCCGCCGCCGCCGCGCGGCCCGGGACTTGCTCTGGAGGTTCCACGTGAGACGCGCACACGGCTTCACCCTCATCGAGCTGCCGTCACCATCGCGATCATCGGCATCCTCGCGGCGACCACGTACGGCCTGTCGCGGGCGGGCCTGCGCAACGCGAGCCTCAGCTCGGCGACCTTCGAGCTGGCGTCCCGGCTCTCGGGGCTCAAGGCGACCGCGATCACCGAGCAGGAGGACTACCTCTTCGTGGTCGTCGACGCCACGGACGCCTCCGCTTGCAGCGCGACCGCAATCGCGAGCTGCGGCCGCTGGTTCATCCTCCGGTCACCGGACGCCGGGTTCACGCTCTCGGGGTTCTCCCCGGCGAGCCCCGGGCGACCACGCGCTGTTCATCGAGCAGGAGTACTTCCCGCGCGGCGTGAAGCTCTACCCGGACGCGACCGGGTCGCCGCCGCCGCCGTTCTCCGCGATCTCGTACTTCCCCTCGGAGCTGACCTATACGGACGGCGGGCGTCCGGCGGTTCGCGATCCGCTTCGCCCGCGACGGCTCCGTCGTCGGGGTGCCGCAGGGATCCGCCACCGGCCCGTGGACCGGCTATGCCTTCGCCCTCACCACCGACCTGCAGGGGCAGTCGGGCGCCGCCGATCGAAAGGGGATCGTCGTCGCGTTCCCCGCGGGCGTCGCCCGCGCCTACGCCGTCCCGTGAGGAGCGCCACCATGCGCAGGATCCCAAATCGCGAGAGGACCGGCAGCGCGCGGGGCGTCGCCCTGCTCGAGGTCGTCATCGCTCTCACCCTGCTCTCCATCGGCCTCGTCGGCATGATGCGCCTGCAAATCCTCGGGATCACCGCAAACGGCGGCGCCCGGGCGACGACCTTCGCCGGCCAGCTCGCGACGGAGCTCGCGGCGGGGCTCGAGCGGCTCGAGTTCGACGATGGTCGGCTCGACGGCGCGTCCGGCACGACCGCGCCGAGCCCCTTCGGCCGGCTCATCGGCGCCAGTCTCACCGCGTCCCACGTGCACGCGTGGGACGACAGCCCGGGGATCCTCGGCGTGCGCCCCGACGCGGCGCTCCTCCGGGATCCCACCGACCCGACCCTGCCGCAGTACAAGCGCCGCTGGAGCGTCTGGGACTACGAGACCACGACCGCGTCGGGGAAGGCCGCCGCGAAGATCATCGCCGTGTCGGTGATCTACAAGGAGCGCGGCAACCCCGTGGAACGCGCGAGATCGTGGTCCTGACCCACAAGCCGAACGCCGGCCTCGCCGTGTCGTTCGTGTCCGGCTACCGGTGATCGACATGCGCACGCTCTCCCGCCCCCGCGGCGTCACGCTGATCGAGCTCCTCGTCGCGATGACGATCAGCGCCGTGGTCCTCGTCGGCGTCATCGGCGTCGCCCTATCGCAGCAGAAGGCGTACCACGACGGCGCGCGGACCCGGGCCGCCCAGCAGTCGGCCCGGAACGCGATCCTGTTCATCGAGCAGAAGCTCCCGGAGGCGGGGTACGGCATGGCGCCCTCCCTCGCCTTCGACTTCGACCGCTACACGACGGGGCCTTGCCCGCCCGAGCTCGTGTCCGGCACGAGCTGCGCCCGCGACCGCACGAACGACTCCGACGAGCTCGTGTGGTATGCGCGGAATCCCTCGTACTGGGTGCCCTTCGACGCGGCGGGCGTGAGCACCTACGAGCCCGCCGGGCGCGCCTGGAAGGTGACCGCGTTCTCGCCGACGTCGAACGCGATCACGGTCCGGGCCCGGGAGGGTCAGTCGTTCCGCAAGGGCCAGGTGCTGCAGGTCGTCTGCGAGGGGGCCGCCCAGTACGCCTACGTCACGGTGTCCACCAGCGTCGCCGCCCCGGGCGGCGGGGGGCCGGTGGACATCGCCCTCCAGCTCGCGTCCGCGGCGGACCCCTTCCGCCGGCAGAACTCCGCCACCGACGCCTGCTTCACCACCGGCAGCGCTCGGGCGTTCCAGATCGACCGCTACCGGCTCCACGTCCGGCCGGTGGACGTCGGGGGTGGGCAGAAGGACCCGTACCTCGTGCTCGACCAGGGGATCGACACGCCCAACACCAGCATTGCCGTCGACGAGGCGGACGAGCAGCTCATCGCCGCGGGCATCGAGTCGATGCAGGTCGCCTACGTGCTGGCGAACGGGACCGAGGTCGGCACCACCTCGGGGACCGCCATCACCTTCGCGGCGGGCGCGCCGGGCGACGCCGTCGCGAACAAGATCACGACGCTCCAGTTCCCCGGCGCGGCGCCGGCAGGGACCGAGTCCATCTACTCGCCCACGAGCTGGTACCGCTACTACATGGGGCCGCCGCCCGCGTCGGAGCGGAATACCAACCACCAGGCGAACATCCGCGCGATCCGGCTCGCCCTCGTCGCGCGGTCCCCGACGCAGGACCGGACGCAGAGCAGCGTCGCGCCGATCCTCAACTTCAACCAGACCGCGGCGCCGCCCTGGATCACCAGCGGGGACGGATACCAGCGCGTGTCGATCGAGGCGACCATCCCCCTCCCCAACATGCTCACCCAGGGGATGGTCTACTTCTAGGAGCCGCCATGCGATCCCGAATCCCGCCCGCGCGCGGCAGCACCCTCATCGTCGCGCTCATCCTCCTCGCGGTCCTCTCCGTCCTGGGCGTCGCCGCGGTCTCGCTCGCGTCGCGCGAGCGCCAGCACGCGGCGGGCAAGGCGCGGGTGGACGCCCTGCTCGCCTGCGCCCAGGCGGCGCGGGCGCAGGTCTGGGCCGAGGTGGCGCGGTACGGCCCCGGCTACTTCACGAGCGCGCGGGCGCTCGACGCGCCCATCGACCTCTCCGGCTACGGGCACCTCGCCGCGCCGGCTCACTACGACAGCACGACCGCCATGCACGTCGACCAGGTGGTGGCCGCGTTCGACAAGGGCACGAGCGACGGCGCGCCCGCCCCGATGGTCAATCTGACGAACGGGGCGCCCGGCGGTGAATCGCTCCTCGGCGGCCGCGCGTACCGGATCACCGCCCGCTGCACCAACTCCCGCGAGAACTCGTTCGAGGTCGAGTTCTCGATGCGCTTCGCGCTGTTCTAGGAGGCTCCATGCGCCCCGCGACCGTCCGCAAGCTCCGCCTCCCGCTGCTCCTCGCCCTCTCGGCCCTGGCGCTGCGCGCCGACACGGGCGCCGCGCAGACCTGCTCCACGGGCCTCTCGGCGAGGGGCGCCGCCTCCTCGAGCCTCGTCGACACGATGCTGAACGCCGGCGACCTCGAGGACGCCGCCTTCTACACCTCGAAGGCCAGCATCCCGAACATCTTCTTCATCCTCGACAACTCCGGGTCGATAATCCGGCTCCCGCCCAATGGCCCCGGGTTCTACCCCGGGAAGTACCCGCCCCTCGCCGACCCCAAGTGCCCGGCCAGCTTCGACCCCGCGGGCGCCCCGACGAAGGACCCGAACTGCCAGTACAAGAGCCTCTCCGCCCACACCGACGACTGCTCCACGATGACCTCGACGGACAACGCGAACTGCCCGGTCATCGGGTGCGGCGACGACGCGGTCTCCGCCGGCGCCGCCTTCTCGGGTGACGGGACCGTCATCGGCTGGTTCCGGGACCGCCAGTTCTTCCCCCCGTGCAGCGACGCCGGCTCCTACGGCGCGAAGTACGGCGGGAGCACGATCGATTACGCCGACCTCGCGTCGGCGTGCAAGTACTACTCGCAGGGCAAGGACGCCGTCCAGACCGCGGTCTCCGACGGCAAGGCCGGGTACGACCCCGACCACTACTGCGGGAGCAGCTCCACCACCCCCACCCTCTCCTGCGGCGGGACCGGGGCCAAGGCCCCGAACCTCTTCGACCGCAACCCGGTCTTCCACGACTCCGTCACGGGCGGGAACGTCGCGACCGGCGCGCCCGGCGACGGCTGGAACTGGGACCAGGTGAGCCCGTGGAAGACGAGCTCCGACAAGGTCGGCACCGTGGCCGAGTTCTGCGCGGACATGTACACGGCTACCGCGCGCCAGGGCAGCGCGCTGAAGCGGGACATCTGCTCCTCCTGCCTCGACAATCGGGGGTTCTTCTTCGACGGCCGGCTCTTCCGAGGGCCGGCGCAGGACGGGATCAGCGACATCGGCTACGCGTCGATCTGGTTCACCGGCAACTGGCTCAATTTCTACCCGCCCAAGTTCGTCGTCGCCCGCAAGGTCCTGAAGGACGTCGTCATGGACAAGGTGGCGGTCCGGATGGGCATGGCGCACTTCGGCGGGGGCGGCGCCGACCACACGAAGAACGAGTATTACGACCTCAAGCCCACCTGCGACCACCCGGAGTCGAACTGGACGAGCTCGCGCGGGACGTTCATCAACCAGGTCGACACCTACAAGTTCGACCAGGGCACGCCGATGGCGCGGGCGCTCCTCGACATCGGGCAGTACTACCACTCGCCCTCTCTCGACTGGTTCGCCCTCGACGGGACCTGGAACGAGTCGAACAGCACGAAGGACGCCGGGAACACGAACCAGCAGTCCTTCTGCTACGCGTGCCAGTCGAGCACCATCATCCTCATCACGGACGGCATGCCGAAGTCGGGCGACGGCAACGCCCTCCCGGCCGGGACCGTGACCGAGGACGAGGTGAAGACGCAGTACGCCGGCTACAAGAGCACGACCCACGGCATCATGCCGACGATCTCGACGGAGACCCCCCCGGTGCGATCCGGAGGGATCCCGAAGGCACTCTGCTCCGCGTGCGAGACCTTCCCCGTCGAGGAGGACTGGAAGAACAACCCGATCCGGGTGGCCTGGTACCTCCACAACCTGGATCTCCGGAAGAACGAGGAGTCCACCCTCGACTGCCGGGAGATGAACGGCAAGCAGGTGCTCGACATCTACACCGTCGGGTTCGCCACGGGCGCGCTCAAGGGGGCCGACAAGCTGCTCCAGAACGTCGCGGGCATGGGCGGCGGCCAGTACGTCTCCGCGGAGAGCCCCACGGCGCTCCGGACGGGGCTCGACCAGCTCCTCCTCACGATCTCGGAGCGCTCCACCTCGTTCAGCGTCGCCACCGTCTCGACGCTCCAGACCACCGCCGGACGCTCGGTGATCGTGCCGCGCTTCGACCCCGCGGGCGACGCCAAGCGGCTCTGGCAAGGCCACCTCTTCCGGTACGAGCTCGCCAGCGAGTTCCTGAGCGACTGCACGGAGACGCCGGACGGCTCCGGCGACGGCGATCTCGACTGCGACGGGAAGTGCCTGAGCGTCTTCCTGCAGGACTCGCAGGGCGACTTCATCACCGAGGACGACAACGGCATCTTCCGGAAGAACCAGGATCCGCACCAGATCACGTGCGACGTGGCGAGCGCCTGCAAGGGCAAGGCCGGCAAGGGATGCACCATGGCCGGGACCTCGAAGGCCGCGGAGCACTGGGACGCCGGAGAGGCGATGAAGACCCAGACCTGGAGGACCGGGCGGCGGGTCTATACCGTCGTGGACGACTCGGGCCCGAGCGGCTCACCGGACGGCAAGATCGACGCGAAGGACACTCACCTTCCAGCTCGAGGCGAACGACATCGTCGCGACGAAGCTCATGCCGTACCTCCGCCTCGGCGGCGAGGACGCGGGCGACGTCTGCAACAGCGTCGGCAACGCCATCGCCACGGCCGGCGACCCGGACACGGCGGACCAGGTCAAGGCGAGCCGCCTCTTCTGCACGAAGACCCTGATCCGGTTCGTGCTGGGGGCGGACGTCTTCAACGACAACGGCGCGAAGCTCGATGAGGGCGACTGGCCCAAGGCCGCCACGGACGCCGGGCAGAACACGCTGCCCGAGCGCAACATCAAGCTCGGCGACGTCTTCCACTCCGCGCCCGTGGTGGTCGATGCGCCGCTCCCGTCGGACGGCGTCCTCTGCAAGAACGGCCTGCACAGCCAGTGCCTCACGTCCCTGTGGAAGACGCCCACCGCGCACCTGCCCGCGAACACCAACGCGTACGACGCCTACTCGAAGGACCCGCTCTACCGGGACCGGCGCAAGATCATCCTGGTCGGGGCGAACGACGGGCTCCTCCACGCGATCGACGGCGGGACGTGGGTCGCCGGCGAAAACGACACGCTGACCGACGGGATCGACGAGTCGAAGCCGCCGTTCAACGGCTACTACACCCGCGGCACCGGCAAGGAGGTCTGGGCGTTCCTGCCGCCCGATCTCATCGCCAAGATCCCGCTCCTCGCCACGGGGCACCAGCTCTTCGTGGACGGCTCGCCGATGGTCCGGGACGTGTGGGTGGACAACACCGAGAACAGACTCACCACGTCGACCGCGAACCCCGACGGCAAGAAGCAGGGGCGCGAGTTCCACACCGTGGCGGTCGTGGGCGAGCGGCGCGGGGGGACGCACTACTTCGCCCTCGACGTGACCGAAGCGACCTACATGCCCACCGAGGCGGGGTTCGAGAAGCCGAAGTTCCTGTGGCTGTACCCGCAGACCGACGACCCCGAGTCGCTCGACTTCGGCGAAACCTACGACGACTACCTGCCGAGCCGCCCGCCCATCGGGCCGGTCCGGATCGCGGCGGACTCGACCTCGAACGCGCTCTTCGGCGTGAGCACGCCGAGCGGAAGCATGCCCACGGCGAGCGGGAACGTGGATTACCACGAGCGGTGGGTGACCTTCCTCGCCGGCGGCTTCGACCCGCAGGGGCTGCGCGGGCGCGGTGTCCACATGGTGGACGTCTGGACCGGGAAGGAGCTCTTCGACTTCAGCCGGCCGACGACCGGGTGCGCGTCCTCGGACACGGACCCGCGCTGCAAGCTCAACGCCCCGATCGCGGCGACGGTCGCCATGCTGATGTGGGGCACCTCGGCCACCGCGAACGCGTCGTTCGGCAACGACGGCTTCTTCGACACCGCCACCTTCGGCGACACGGGAGGCCAGCTCTGGACGCTGCGCTTCAGCGCCCCGGGGACCCTCGGCAGCACGAGCGAGAAGGTGACGAACTGGTATGGCGGCCGGTCCTTCCAGGTGGTCGGCTGCTCGAACCAGCCGTTCTTCTACATCACCGCGAACACGCAGGTGACCGGCGGGTGGCTGCGCACCTACGCGGGGACGGGCGACCGCTACAACCTCCTCGACACCTACGGCGGCAAGTGCGGTCCGGACAACCTGCGGGCCTGCGCGCAGCGCGGCTGCACCGTGACGGTGAGCTCGGCGAGCGACGCGAACACCCTCGCGTGCAGCGGGCTCGGCCGCGAGACGAGCGGCCTCGCGCTCGCCGCCTGCTCCTCGTCGAAAGACGCGTTCTTCAGCTCGACCTCCCGCGCCTCCTCGCCTTTCGTCCCGACCTGCGACCCCGCGACCGCGATGCTCGAGGGCAAGGCGAACGTCTTGATCGACTGCGGCGGCAGCGGGACCAACGTGAAGACGACCACCAAGAACCGCAGCTACACGTGCACGGACTCGGCCGACGGGCTGACGTGCGGCTACGCGATCAACGCGCCCGGGGCCCTCCTCGACCTCGACGACGCGAACAACATCATCCAGAAGCACAACTGGTACTTCTCGGTCCGGGTGTTCGACACCGCCCGCCGCCCGATCTTCAGCGACTCTCAGGGGGCGATCGACTACGACACCGCCCGCCTCACCGTCACGAACTCGACCACCGCGTCCACCGGGATCACCCTCATCGACGGGGGCGTGGACGCCCCGACCGCCCTCGCGACCGCGGCCTCCAACGGGTGGGCGATGTACTTCAACCACGACGGTACGCGCACCGCCGACGATCACGACTACAGCGGTCTCGCGCTACGACGAGCGCGTCTCCTCGACGAGCGCGCTCTACGGCCTGCTCACCTGGAACACCCTCCAGCCCGGAACCGCGGTCGTCCGCAGCTCGGGCAGCGCGTCGAAGTGTCAGCTCGCGAAGTGCACGGCCGAGAACCGCCGCGTCGCCTATCACTACGTCGCGGATCCGGTCACGGGGGGATCGGTGCTGAGGGACGCGAGCGGCAACCTCATGCGCTCCATCGCCTCGACGACGCTCGTGCCCGCCATGGGCGACCAGCCGACGGTGTTCGTCAACCAGAAGGGGCAGATCCAGGTGGCGCTCACCGCCGTGAACCCCGAGCGCGGCGCGTCGAACGTCTCGGCGGGCGTCAGCAAGGACCCCGCCCCGAGCTTCGGCGTGGTGCCCATCTCGAAGGACATCCACGCGTGCCGCCATTCGCCGACGCAGCCCGCGGCGGGGGTCTGCAAGTAGACGGGGCGCGGCGGGCCCGGCTCAGGGCCCGCCGATCCCGAACTTCGCGAGGCGGTAGCGCAGCGAGCGGAAGGTGAGGCTGAGGAGGCGGGCCGCCTCGGTCTTCACCCCGCCCGTCCGCGCGAGCGCCTGCTCGAGGAGGCTCCGCTCGATCCCGTCGAGGTGGGCCTGCAGGTCCATCCCGGCGTCGGGGAGGTCGGCGCAGGCCAGGGCCGCGGCGGCCGCCGCCGGCGCTCCCGCGGCGGTCCGGAGCGCGGGCGGGAGGTCCGAGACCTGGAGCTCCGGCCCGTCGCGCGAGCGTCACCGCCCGCTCCACCACGTTCGCGAGCTCGCGGACGTTGCCCGGGTAGTCGTACTCGAGGAGCCGCCGCTCGCGCGTCCGGCGAGAGCCGGACCTCGCCCTTCCCCGGCTCCAGCGGCGAAGCGCGCGAGGAAGTGGTCGACGAAGAGCGGGATGTCCTCGCGCCGCTCGCGCAGCGGCGGCATCCGGATCTGGATGACGTTGAGCCGGTAGAAGAGGTCCTCGCGGAAGCGGCCCGCCTGCGACCTCCTCGCCGAGGTCCCGGTTCGTCGCGGCGACGATGCGGGCCGCGAAGGGGAGGTCGGCGGTGCCGCCGACGCGCCGGATCCGCCGCTCCTGCAGCGCCCGCAGGAGCTTCACCTGGAGGTGGCGGCGGCAGCTCGCCGATCTCGTCGAGGAAGAGCGTCCCGTTGCCGGCCACCTCGAAGAGGCCCGGCTTCGTGTCGGTCGCGCCGGTGAAGCTGCCCTTCTCGTGGCCGAAGAGCTCGCTCTCGATGAGCCCCTCGGGGATGGCGCCGCAGTTGATGGCGACGAAGGGCTGGTCGCGCCGGTCGCCCTGGTCGTGGATCGCGCGGGCGACGACCTCCTTGCCGACGCCGCTCTCGCCCGGTGACGAGGACGGTGGTGCGGGTCGGCGCGACCTTCTCCACGAGCTGCGCGGACCTCCTGCGATCGCGGGGCTGTGCGCCGATGATCTCCGCGGGCGCGCGAGGCGCGGCTCGCCCGACCCGGTGGCGCAGCACCCGGTTCTCCGGCGACGAGGGCGCGGTGCTCGAGCGCCTTCTCGACGACGAGCCGCAGCTCGTCCACCTTGAAGGGCTTGAGCACGTAGTCGTAGGCGCCCGAGCTTCATGGCCTGGATGGCGTTCTCGGTGGTGGCGAAGGCGGTCACCACCACCACCTCGGTCGCCGGCGAGAGCTGCCTTCACCTCGCGCAGGACGTCGAGCCCGGAGTCGCGCGCCGAGGCGCAGGTCGGTGATGACGAGGTCGAAGCCCGCCCTCGCCGAGCGCGCGCCAGCGGCGCCGGCTCAGCGTCGGCGGCGGTCGCGACCCGGTGACCCTGCTTCCGGAGCAGGATCTCCAGGAACTCGCGCATCGACGCGCTCGTCGTCGACGACCAGGATCGCGGCCATCGGCGCGAATCCTAGCCCGGAACCGCCGCGGCGTCCGGCGTCGCCGGCGGGAGCCGCACCGTGAAGCGGGCCCCGCTGGCCCGGCGCCGCGGTCGACCGCGATCGAGCCGCCGTGGCGCGTCCACGATCCGCTGGACGATCGCGAGGCCGAGGCCGGTGCCGCGCGCCTTGGTGGTGAAGAAGGGGGTGAAGATGCGCGCCAGGCCTCGGCGGGCGGGATGCCCGGGCCGTCGTCCGCGACGACCAGGGCCGCGCCGCCGTCGGCGGTCGCCTCGCAGGTGACCCGCACCACCCCGCCCCGCCCGGCGCTCGCGCGATGGCCTGGGCGGCGTTGGCGAGCAGGTTCCAGAGCACCTGCCGGAGCTGGTCGGGATCGCAGCAGACCGCGGCGCCGGCGAGAGCGAGCCGCTCCACGCGGACCCGCGCGGCGGCCGGATCGTGCGGCGAAGACGTCGAGGGTCTCCGCCGACCACCCGCTCGAGGTCCGCCGGGCCGCGCTGCGGCGGGGCCGGCCGGGTGAAGTCGAGGAAGCGCGGTGACGCAGCTGCGTCGAGCCGGCCGGCCTCGCGCAGCACGATCTCCATGAGCCGCTGCGTCCTCGGCGGCGAGCCCCTGGCGCGCCCCGGAGCAGCTCGATCGCAGCCCGGAGATCGAGGCGAGGGGGTTGCGCAGCTCGTGGGCGAGCCCCGCCGCGACGCGTGCCGAGGTCGGCGAGCCGCTTCGACTGCGCTGCACCGCCTCCTCCATGGCGCGGAGCTCGGTCAGGTCCTGGAAGATGACGGCGGTGCCCGATCGCGCGCCGCCGCGCGGCCGCGCAGGGCGAAGACGCGTGTACCCGAGCGAGCAGCCGCTGCGCCGGCGGGCGTCGACGAAGATCGGCCTCGTCGCGCCCGCCGCTCCGGCAGAAGGCCGGGAACCAGCGCGCGCCGGGCGTCTGCCGCGCACTGCGCGCGAGGGAGAGCCCGGTGATCTGCTCGCCGGCCCGGTTCAGGAAGGTGATCCGGCCGCGCGCGGTCGAGGGTGAGCAGGCCGCTCGTCACCGACTGCACGATGGACTCGTGGAGCGCGGTGATCGCCGCGAGGTCGCCCTCGCTCTCGGCGAGCCGCTCGCCGGTGCGGCGGAGCTGCTCGGCGAGGTAGCCCGCGAGCGCCGCCGGTGGCGACGAAGGCGGCGCCGTGGGCGAAGAGCGTCGCGCGGACGAGCCGCCGGCGTCGCGGTGGAGCCAGAGGCACGAGGCCGTACGTAGCCGACGAGCGCGAGGGCCACCGCCGCCGACCGCGCCCGCGCGGTAGAGCAGGATCGCCCCGTTCACGATCGCGAGCACGAACATGAAGACGAAGACGCTCTCGCGCGAGCCCGGTGAGCGACCACCACCGCGGCGATGGCGACGTCGAGCGACGATCTGCGCGAACGGCGATGGCGCGCTCGAGCAGCGCCGGCATGCCGCAGCGAGCACCGCGAAGGCGAGGGACGCGCCGTAGGTCGCGGCGACGACCGCGTAGAGCGGCGCGACCGCCTCGGCGGCCTGCGGCGCCGAACTGCCAGTCACGACGGCGGTGCCGCCGAGCAGGACCGTCACGGTGACGAGGCGGAAGAGCGTCAGCCAGACGAGCTTCCGGTGCAGCGCGCGCCCGGCTCGACCTCGACCTCGGTCCGGCACGCCCGCGAGCGCTGCGCCCCGCATCGCGCTACTTGATGTTGCCGGCGATGCTGAAGATCGGCAGGTACATCGCGATCGATGAAGCCGCCGACCACGCCGCCGAGGAAGACCATCATGAGCGGCTCGATCATGCGCGGTGAGCGCGGCGACCGCGACGTCGACCTCGTCGTCGTAGAAGTCGGCGATCTTGTTGAGCATCGCGTCCATCGCGCCGGTCGCCTCGCCGACGCCGATCATCTGCACGACCATCGGCGGGAACACCTTGGTCTCGGCGAGCGGCTCGGCGATGTTCTTGCCCTCGGAGATCTTCGCGCGGACGTACATGGATGCGCCTCCTCGATCGACGTGTTGCCGGCGGTCTTGCGCGACGATCTCGAGCGCGTCGAGGATCGGCACGCCGGAGGAGAGCATCGTGCCCGAGCGTGCGGGTGAAGCGCGCCACCGCGACCTTGCGCAGCAGCGGGCCGAAGATCGGCAGCCTTGAGGACGATCGCGTCGCCAGATCTCGCGGCCCTTCGCGGTTGCGGTAGCGACGCGTTGAACGCCGACGACGAGCGCGACCGGGATGCCGACGAACAGGTACCAGGTGTCGACTGAAGCCGTTCGAGATGTCGATGACGAACTGGGTGGGCGCGGGCAGCGCGCCGCCGAAGTCCTTGAACATCTTCTCGAAGACCGGGATGACCTTGACGCGAGCAGCACGACGACGACGCCGATCGCGACGCACGAGCACGATGATCGGGTAGACCATCGCGCCCTTCACCTTGCGCTTCAGCTTCTCGTTCTTCTCGATGTAGGCGCCGAGCCGGTTAGGATCGTGTCGAGGATGCCGCCGACCTCGCCGGCGCGCGACCAGGTTGCACGAAGAGCTCGTCGAAGACCTTGGGGTGCTCTGCGAGCGCGTCGGCGAAGGTCGAGCCCGCCTCGACCTTGGCCTTGATCGGCGACGAGGACCTTCTTGAAGGCCGGGTTGTCCGACTGCGTCGCCGAGGATGTCGAGGCACTGCACCAGCGGCAGGCCGGCGTCGATCATCGTCGCGAACTGGCGGGTGAAGATCGAGGATGTCCTTGCGTCGTGACCCCGCTGCCGAGCCCGGGAGCTGAGCTGATCGTCCATGCGGCTTCTTCTTGACCTTGACCGGCGTCGAGGCCCATCTGCGACTGCAGCCGCGCGTCCACGGCGGCGGCGTCGCGCGGCCTCCATCTCGCCCTTCTTCGACCTCGCCCTGCGCGGGTCTTCGCCTCCCAGAGCCAGACTGGCGTCGGCTTCGGCGCGGCCTCGGTCTCTGCGAGCGGTCGCGGCGCCGGCCATGACGTCGTCCTCGCTCAGCGTCGCGCGAGCGGTCATCGGCGTCGACCGGCGGCGACGGCCGTCGCGGCCGTGCGACCGGGCAGCGCACCGCCGCCGTCCCGCTGGCGAGGATGTTCTTCAGCTCGTCCGGATCCGAGCGAGCGGCCGAGCGCCTCCTCGAGCGTGATGAGCCGCTTCGCGTAGCAGCGCGGCCAGGCGACTGGTTGAAGGTCTGCATGCCGAACTTCGCCTGGCCGACCTGCATCTGCGAGTAGATCTGGTGGACCTTGTCCTCGCGGATCAGGTTCCGGATGGCGGCGTTCGGGACCATGACCTCGAGCGCCGAGCACGCGGCCCGGGCCGCTCGGCCTGCGGCAGCAGCGTCTGGCGACAGCACGCCCTCGAGCACGAACGAGAGCTGGGCGCGGACCTGCGGCTGCTGGTAGCGGCGGGAACACGTCGAGGATGCGGTTGATGGTCTGCACCGCAGCAGTTGGTGTGCAGCGTGCGCGAAGGCGAGGTGGCCGGTCTCGGCGATGGTCAGCGCCGCCTCGATGGTCTCGAGGTCGCGCATCTCGCCGACCAGCACGACGTCCGGGTCCTGGCGCAGGATGTACTTGAGCGCCTTCTTGAAGCGACTGCGTGTCGGCGCCGACCTCGCGCTGGTTCACGAGGCAGTTCTTGTGCGGGTGCAGGTACTCGATCGGATCCTCGATCGTGATGATGTGCTCGTGCCGCTCGGTGTTGATCTTGTCGATGATCGACGCGAGCGTGGTCGACTTGCCCGAGCCGGTCGGGCCCGGTGACCAGGACCAGCCCGCGCGGCTTCTTCGCCAGCTCGGTCGACGACCGGCGGCAGGCCCGAGCTCCTCGAAGGTCAGGATCTTGAAGGGGATGGTGCGGAACGCGCCGGCGACCGCGCCGCGCTGCATGAAGATGTTGGCGCGGAAGCGCGAGAGGCCCTTCACGCCGAAGGAGAGGTCGAGCTCGTTGCTCCTCCTCGAACTTGTGCTTCTGCGCGTCGGTGAGGATCGAGTAGCAGAGCTGCTTGGTGTCGACCGGCGAGAGCGGCGGCAGTCTTGAGCGGCACGAGCTCGCCGTCGATGCGGAGCTGCGGCGGCGAGCCGGTGGTGATGTGGAGGTCGGACGCGCCCTTCTCGACCATCGCCTTGAGCAGCTGATGCAGGTTGGCCATCGGTCTTCTCGTCCTCGCTGTCTAGAACTGGTCCGGCGCGGTGTTGCCGACCGACCTCTTCGAGCGTGGTGATGCCCGTCCATCACCTTGTCGAGCGCCGCTCATGCGCAGGGTCTGCATGCCCAGCGCGGATCGCCTCCTGCTTGAGCTCGGCCGCCGAGGCGCCTTGATGCACCAGCTCCTTCAGCGCCGTCCCAGAAGCGGCATGACCTCGTAGAGCGCGACGCGGCCCTTGTAGCCGGTGTCGTTGCAGCGTCCGGCAGCCCGCGCCCTTGCATGAGCTGTGACGCTTGCCGATCTGCTCCGGCGGTGACGCCGACGTCGAGCAGCGCCTGCGTCGTCGAGCTCTCGACCGGCTGCTTGCAGTCGGCGCAGATCTTGCGCGCGAGGCGCTGCGCGAGGATGAGGTTGACCGACGCGGTGACGAGGAACGGCTCGATGCCCATGTTGAGGAGGCGCGATGATCGTGCGACGGGCGCGTCGTTGGTGTGCAGCGTCGAGAGCACGAGGTGGCCGGTGAGCGCGGCCTTGACCGCGATCTCGGCGGTCTCGAAGTCGCGGATCTCGCCGACCATGATGATGTCCGGGTCCTGCCGCAGGAAGCGAGCGCAGCGCGGCCGCGAAGTTCAGGCCGATGTCCTCGTGCATCTGCACCTGGTTGATGCCGGCGAGGTTGAACTCGACCGGATCCTCGGCGGTGGAGATGTTCACGGTCGATCTTGTTGAGCTCGGAGAGCGCCGAGTAGAGCGTGGTCGTCTTGCCCGAGCCGGTGGGGCCGGTGACCAGCACCATGCCGTAGGGCTGGTCGATCGCCTCCTTGAAGTCGCTCGAGCGGCTTCTCCTCGAAGCCGAGCTTGGTCATGTCGAGCTGGAGGTTCGACTTGTCGAGGAGCCGCAGCACGACCTTCTCGCCGAAGAGCGTCGGGCAGACGGAGACGCGGAAGTCCATCTCCTTGCCCTTGCCGAGCTTCAGCTTGATGCGGCCGTCCTGCGGCAGCCGGCGCTCGGCGATGTCGAGCTCGGCCATGATCTTGAGGCGCGAGGTGATCGCGTTCTTGCAGCTTCAGCGGCGGCTTCATCACCTCGTAGAGCACGCCGTCGATGCGGAAGCGGACGCGGAAGTCCTTCTCGTAGGGCTCGACGTGGATGTCGCGACGCGCCCTTCTTGATGGCGTCGAGAGGATCGACGTTCACGAGCTTGACGACCGGCGCGTCCTCGGCGCGCCTTCTCGAGGTCGACGACGTTGACGTCGTCGCTCGTCGCTCGACGACCTCGACGTCGTCGTCGTCGAAGTCGCCGATGCACCTCGTCGTAGCGTGGGGCCTGCTTCGTCGTAGTAGCGCTCGATCGCCTCGTCGATCGCCGCCTCGCGAGGCGACGACGAGCTCGACGTTGTAGCCGGTGAGGAACTTGAGGTCGTCGATCGCGAAGATGTTCGACGGGTCGCCATCGCGACGATCAGCGACGAGCCGGCGCGGTTCACCGGGATGACCTGGTGCTTCTCGCGCGACCTCCTTCGGGATCAGCTTGATGACCTCCGGCGTCGATCTCGAAGTCCTCGAGGTTGATCGCCGGGACGCCGTACTGCTTGGAGAGGAAGTCGGTGAGCTCGTGCTCGGCGATGGCGCCCGTGCTTGACGAGCAGCGGAGCCGAGGCGGCCGCCGGTCTTGCGCTGCTCCTCCTGGGCCTTCTGGAGCTGCTGCAGGGAGATCAGGTTCTCGCGGACCAGGAGCTCGCCGAGACGTCCGGACATGCGTGTGACCTCGTCGTGCGGAGGAGCGGGCGATCGCTCGCGCGTCGAGCGACCTTAGCAGGCGGCTCGCGCGAGGGTCAAGGAACGCCCGCGACGGAAGTGCCCGTCCCGACGGGGAAAACTGGCGCTCTACACCTACCCCGGCCCGCGCGCCAGGACGGCGCGGGCGGCGCTCGACGTCGCGGCCGATCTGGGCGCGCAGCGCGTCGACGGACGGGAAGCGCCGCTCCGTCGCGGAGGCGGGCGAGGAACGCGAGCCGGATGGGCTCGCCGTAGAGGTCGCGGCCGTCGAAGTCGAAGAGGTGCGCCTCCGCCGACGACCGCCGCGCCCGCCTCGACGGTCGGCTTCACGCCCACGTTGCAGACGCCGCCGTGGACCGCGGCGCGCGACCCGGGTGAGCCGCCCACCGCGGCGCGGACGACGTAGACGCCGTTCGCGGGGAGGAGCGCGGCCGTGGCGACGTTCGCGGTGGCGAAGCCGAGGCCGCGGCCGCGGCCGGCGCCCCGCGCCGACCGCGCCGTCGAGGTCGTAGGGCCGGGTGAGGAGGAGCGCCGCGGCCTCGACGTTCCCCTCGAGCAGGAACTCGCGGATCTTGGTGGACGAGACGACGAGCCCGTCGGCGGTGACCGGCTCGACGACGTGGAGGCGGCTCCCCGCGGCGGCGAGCAGCGGCCGGAGCACGTCGACCCGGGCGCGCTCGTGCCCCGCGGTGAAGTCGTAGCCCACCACCACGTCGGCCGCGCCGAGCGCGCCGACGAGGTCGCGCGCCACGAACTCCCGGGCGGTGGTCTGCGGCCTAGGCGAGGTCGAAGGGCTGGACCACCGTGGCGTCCATCCCGCAGCTCGGCGAGGAGCTCGAGCTTGCGCGGGAGCGGAGTGAGGAGGGGGGGCGCGAGCGGCGGGCCGGAGCACGCGCACCGGGTGCGGCTCGAAGGTGAGGACCACCGCCCGAGCGCCGCCGCGCCGCGGCCCGCTCGCGGGCCAGGGCGAGGAGCCGCCGGTGCCCGAGGTGGACGCCGTCGAAGTTGCCGATGGCGACCGCGCAGCCGCGCAGGGCGCCGCGGGCCTCGACCTCCTCGAGCGAGCGGAAGACCTCCATCCCGCCGCCGATCATAAGGCCGCGGCGCCCCGAGTCAAACGTGGCGGTCGCAGAGATAGCGCTTCGAGAAGCCGCGCGGCAGGAGCTCCCCGAGCGTGGTCTCGACGCCGCGCGCCCGCCGGCGCCGGCGAGCACGACGGGGAGGTCCGGGCCGCCGAACTCGGCGAGCGTCTGCAGGCACACGCCGCAGGGCGGCGTCGGCTCCTCGGTGCCGCTCGCGACCGCCACCGCGTCGAGGCGCCGCGCCCCCGCCGCGACCGCGGCGCCCACCGCGACCCGCTCGGCGCAGAGGGTCAGCCCGTAGCTCGCGTTCTCGACGTTGGCGCCCGGCGTGCACCGCGCCGCCCGGCGAGGACCGCGGCGCCCACCCGGAACCGCGAGTACGGCGCGTAGGCCCGCCGCCGCGCCGCGCGCGCCGTCGCGACGAGCCTCGACGGCTGTCGGCGCCGGCGGCGCCCGCCCTTCGCCACCGTCACGCCGCCTGCAGGTAGCGCGCGATGGCGAGCTCCGCGTCGAGGGCAGATCTCGACGAACTTCACGTGGGCCCCGAACGCGAGCCCTCCCGCGAGACGCGGAGCACCTCGCCCACCGCGCGGATCTCCTCGCGGCCGCCCGGGCACGAGGAAGCGCACCTCGAGGCGGCTCCCGACCGGCGGGTGGTACGCGTCGAAGCAGACGCCGCCGAGGGCGAGGTTCCCGCGGTACGGCTCGAAGGAGCCGCCCACGCGCCGCGTCGCGGACGAGGAGCTCGATGGGCACGCGCTGGCTCTCGCGCCGGTCGTCCTCCGCGGGCCCGGGGTTGCGCTGGTCGTCGGCCATGGGGATGACCTCCGCCCCGACGCTACCGCGGCAGGCCGCGCCGGTTCAACGCACCGCGCGGGCGAGGAACCCGGTCACGAGGGACGTGAGCGCCGCCTCGACCCGCCCGGCGGTCTCGGCCACCTCCGCGTGGGACAGCGTCTTGCGGGAGAGGCCCGCGGCGAGGTTCGTCACGACCGAGATCCCGACCACCGCGCACCCCCATGTGGCGCGCCGCGATCACCTCGGGGACGGTGGACATCCCGACCAGGTCGGCGCCGAGCGCGCGCAGCATCCGGATCTCCGCCGGGCGTCTCGTAGGACGGGCCGAGGCAGGCAGGCGTAGACGCCCGACCGGAGGGGGATCGCCGAGCTCGGCGGCGACCTGCTCGAGGCAGCGCGCCGAGGCGCGGGATCGTAGGCCTGGGTCAGGTCCGGGAAGCGCGGCCCGAGCCGGTCGTCGTTCTCGCCGACGAGCGGGTTGTGGCCGGAGAGGTTCAGGTGGTCCGCGATCCGGACGAGGTCGCCCGGCGCGAAGGACGGGTTCACCCCGCCCGCGGCGTTGGTGACGAGCAGGAGCGGACCCCGAGCCCGCACAGCACGCGCGCGCCGAAGGCGACGTCCTCCGGCGCTCCAGCCCTCGTACCCGTGGACGCGCCCCTGCATGGCGACGACCGGCACGACCGGCCCCCGTCGACCGGCAGGTCGCCGACGACGAGCCGGCCGGCGGTGCCCGGGCACGCTCGACACCGGGAAGTCGGGGATCTCCTCGTAGGGGATGACGGCCGCGGACTCGAGCCGGTCGGCGAAGCCGCCCAGGCCGGAGCCGAGGATCGACCCCGCCGCCGGGGCGAGGTCCGCCTGCCCGCGCACCCAGGCGAGGGCGTACGAGAGCCGGGTGGAGAGATCGGCGCGCTTGGTCATGGCTCACCTCACCGAGTCGCAGCCGCTCGAGGACGAGCGGCGGCGGCGCGACGCGGCGCGGCCCCGATCCGGAAGGCGCGCGGCGAGCGCGCGCCGCCACCCGCTCCCGCGGCTCGCTCCGGTCGCCCTCGTGCACCGTGCAGAGCGGCTCGCCGGGCTCGACGCGGTCGCCCAGCTTCCGGTGCACGACGAGGCCGACCGCCGGGTCCACGCGGTCCTCGACCCGCGCGCGGCCGGCCCCGAGCGCCACCGCGGCGAGCCCGACCGCCTCGGCGTCGATCGCCGCGACGAACCCCGCCGCCGGCGCCCGGTGACGTCGCACGGTCCGCGGCGCGCGGGGGAGCCGGCCCGGATCGCGGAGGGCCGCCGGGTCGCCGCCCTGCGCCGTCGACGATCTCGCACGAGCTTGGCGAGGCCGCGGCCGTCGGCGATGGCGCGCCTCGACGCGCCGGCGCGCGGCCGTCGGCGTCCGGCGCGGCGCCGCCGAGGAGCAGCATCTCGGCGGTGAGCGCGACCGTCACCTCGCGCAGGTCCGGGCGGGCCGCCGCCGCGCAGGAGCTCCACCGTCTCCACGACCTCGAGCGCGTTCCCGACCGCGCGCCCGAGCGGCTGGTCCATGTCGGTGAGCAGCGCCGTGACCCGCTTGCCCATCCCGCGGCCGATGGCGGCGAGGGTCCGCGCGAGCGCCCGGGCGTCCTCCGGGCGTCTTCATGAACGCGCCCGAGCCGACCTTCACGTCGAGCACGAGCGCGTCGATCCCCTCGGCGAGCTTCTTCGACATGATCGACGCGGCGATGAGCGGGATCGACTCCACGGTCGCGGTCACGTCGCGGAGCGCGTAGAGCTTCTTGTCGGCCGGGGCGAGGCGGTCGGTCTGGCCGATGAGGCACGCCCCCACGTCGCGGACGAGCGCGCGGAAGCGTCTCGACGGGGAGGTCGGTCCGGAAGCCGGGGATCGCCTCGAGCTTGTCGAGCGTCCCGCCGGTGTGGCCGAGGCCGCGTCCGGAGATCATCGGCACCTTCACGCCGCAGGCGGCGGCGAGCGGGGCGAGGGCGAGCGAGACCTTGTCGCCGACGCCGCCGGTGGAGTGCTTGTCGACCTTGGCGCCGGGGACGTCGGAGAGGTCGAGGACGTCGCCGGAGCGCAGCATCGCCTCGGTGAGGGCCGCCACCTCGGCGTCGTCCATCCCGCGGAAGAAGACCGCCATGCAGAAGGCGGCCATCTGGTAGTCGGGGATCTCGCCGCTCGTGAAGCCGGCGACGAGCGCGGCGAGGTCCGCGGCGGGGATGGCCCGCCCGTCCCGCTTCGCGTGAATCACCTCGTACGCCCGCACGACCTTCCCCTCACCAGAGGATCGAGTCCACCATCTCGTCCACCATGTCGCCGAGCTTGTCGATCCCGTGCGACTTGGACAGGAACCCGTCCGCCCCGGCCTGCTCCGCGATCTCCTGCAGCTCGTCGTCCGCCTTCGAGCTGAAGAGGATGATGGGGATCTTCTCGGTGTGGAAGTCCTGCTTCAGGACCCGGACGACGTCCTTGCCGGAGATGTCCGGCATCATCAGGTCGGTGAGGATCATCTCCGGCTGGAACGCGTCGAGCTGGGACTGGAACTCGAGGAGGTTCGCGGCGGTCGCGACCTTGTAGCCCCGCTCCTCGAGCACGGCCTTCTCCATCTCGAGGGTGATGGTCGAGTCGTCGAGCAGGAGGATTCGCTTCTTCTCGGCCATGGAGACCTACAGCGCGGCGAGCGCGTACTCGGCGGCGCGGGCGAAGGCGGCCCCGTCCTCGGGGATGTCGGGATAGTAACCCAGGAACGCCTGGCGCTTTCCGGCGGGACGGCGCTGGTACGCGTCGAGGGCGTTCCGGTAGGCGAGCCGCGCGCGGTGCGCGTCCTTCTGCGCCTCGCGGCAGCGGCCCAGCCAGTAGTGGGCGAGGATCAGGTCGGGGTCGAGGAAGAGGGCGCGGGACAGCTCGAGCGCCGAGGCGTCCGCGTCGCCGGCCTGCAGGAGGTGGATGCCGTAGAACAGGTGGGCCTCCGCGGAGAGCGGCTCCATCTGGAGCGCCGCCTGGTAGCAGGCGCGGGCGCGGTCCGGCTGCCGGAGGATGCCGTAGAGGTTCGCGAGGGTGAGGCGGACCGCGAGGTCCTCGCCGGCCCGCTCGAGGAGCCGCTCGAGGAGCTCCCGGGCGGCGCCGAAGCGCCCCTCCGCGAAGAGCGCCACCGCGCCGTCGAGGAACTCCTGGGGCGCGAGGGGAGGAGAGCCGGGGCCGACCGGCGGGCGGGCGTGCGGCGCGCCGGCCCGCGCCGGGGCGGACGCAGGGGCGACGCCGCCGCGCGCAGTCGCGGACGCCGTCGGGTGCGCGGGGCGGCGGACGTCCACGTGGGTGACGGGCGGGGGCGAGAGCGGGACCGAGCGCGGCCGCCCGGCGGCCGCGGGACGGAACGGCGTCTCGGGCCGGCGGTAGAGGAACGCCCCGGCGACCTCGGTCAGCTCGAACCCCTCGAAGAGCCGGAACAGCGACTCGGAGTACCCGAGGAACAGGTACGCGGCCGGCGCGAGGGCGTTGTGGAACTGGGTGAGCACCTGCTGCGTGGTGGGCGTGTCGAAGTAGATGATGACGTTCCGGCAGAAGATGATGTCGAACCCGCCGCCGTCGGCCGGGCGCGGGAACACCGACGAGACGAGGTTGTGCGGCCGGATCGCCGAGACGTACCGGCGGAGCGCGGGGCGGACGACGAAGCGGTCCCCCTCCGGCGCGAAGTGGCGCTCGAGGAGCTGGGCCGGGATGTCCCGGACGCGCCGCGTGTCGTAGCTGCCGTGCGCGGCGTAGGCCACCGCCTCCGGGTTCACGTCGGTCGCGAGGAGGTCCACCTGCTCGGGCTCGAACCCCGCCTCCGCGAGCGCCATGGCGAGCGAGTACGGCTCCTCGCCGGTGGCGCAGCCCGCGGACCAGATCGAGAGCCGGCGGCCGCCGCCGCGGACCCGCGCGAGGAGCCCGGGGAGGAGCGCGTCGAGGGCGCGGAACTGGCGGTCGTCGCGGAAGAAGCTCGTCTTCCCCACGGTGACGAGCGGCAGGAGGCGGCGGAGCTCCTCGTCGCCCTGCTCCGAGCGGAGGAGCGCGAGGTAGGCGGCGGCGTCGCGGACGCGGCCGGCCAGCTCCTCGAGGCGCGCCGCGATGGCGATCTTGAGGGCGGCGTAGCTGTCCTGGCGGATGTGGAGGCCGACGCGCTCCTTGAGGAGCGCCGCCAGCTCGACGAGCAGCTCGGCCGGGAGCGCGATCATCGCGTCAGCTCCCGGAGGGCGCGGGGGATCTCCTCGAGCGGCAGCACCCGGTCCACCGCGCCGAGCTCGATGGCGGCGCGCGGCATCCCGAACACCGCGCTCGTCGCCTCGTCCTGGGCGAGGGTCGGGCCGCCTGCGTCCTTGATGGCCTTGAGACCCTCGGCGCCGTCGCGCCCCATGCCGGTGAGGATGACGCCGCAGACCCGCGTGCCGTAGACCCGCGCGGCCGAGAGGAGGAGCGGCGTCACCGACGGCTTGAAGGTGTCCACCGCCGGCGCGTCGGAGAGCCGGACGAGCCCGTCCTCCACCACCACGAGGTGGCGGCCGGTCGGGGCGAGGACGACGCGGCCGGGGGCGAGGGCCTCCCCGTCCCGCGCCTCGTGCACGTCGAGGCGGGTCTCCGCCGCGAGCCACGCCGCGAGCCCCTCGGTGAAGCCGTCGGCGATGTGCTGGACGATCGCGACGGGCGCCGGGAAGGCCGGCGCCAGCCCGCGCAGGAGCGTCGCGAGGGCCCGGGGGCCGCCGAGCGAGGCGCCGATGACGACGAGGTCGGCGCGCGCCGCGCGGCGCGGCGGCGACGCGATCCGCTCCCGCAGCCCGCGGACGTGCCGGATCACCTTCACCCCGGCGAGGAGCCGGAGCCGCGAGCGGAGGAGCCGGCCGTAGTCCTCGAGGTCGGTGGTGGCCTGGGGCTTCTCGAGGATGTCGAGCGCGCCGAGGGAGAGGGCGCGGAAGCCCACCGCCTCCTCGCGGTTCGCGGTGAGGACCAGGATCGGCGTGGGCGTCTCCGCCATGATCCGCGCGATGCCCGAGAAGCCGTCCGCGTCGGGCATGTTGAGGTCCATCGTGATGACGTCCGGCTTCAGGTCGCGCGGGCGTGCGTCGCCGCGGCGTTCCCGTCCTCCGCCAGCGCGACGACCTCGAACCCGGGCTCGCCGACCACGATGCGCGCGAGCAGCTCGCGGAACAGCTCGGAGTCGTCCGCGACGAGGACGCGGATCGGCCGCTCGAGCCCGAGGCTCACGCGCCGACCCCGGTCAGCCGCTCGAGGGTGGCGGCGAAGCTCTCCGCCTCGAGCTCGCCCTTCACGAGGTAGGCGTCGGCGCCCGCGTCGACGCCGCGGCGCCGCTCCTCGGGGGCGGAGAGGGACGAGAGGATGACGATGGGGAGCTTCACGAACCGCGGCGTCGCCTTGACGCGGCGGGTGAGGTCGATGCCGTCGAGGACCGGCATCTGCACGTCGCTCACGAGGAGCTGGTAGGCGCCGGACTGGAGCTTGTGCCAGCCGTCCTCGCCGTCCACCGCCTCGTCCACGTCGTGGCCGAGGGAGCGCAGGAGCGCGGCCTCCGCCTCGCGGGCGATGGCGCTGTCGTCGACGAGGAGGATCCGCAGGCGCCGGCGCTCGCGGCCGCGGCTCATGGCGGGCGCCGCGAGGCGGCGCGCCGCCTGGACGATGTCCGGGGTCGAGAGGAGGAGCGCGACGTGCCCGTCCTCGAGGGCCGCCGCGCCCGTGACGAAGCGCATCCCCTTCACGAACGCGCTGGGCGCCTTCACCGCCACCTCGCGCTCGCCGTAGAGCCCGTCCACCACCACCGCCGCCCCCTCCGACGCGTGCGAGACGTACGCGACGAGGGGCCGCTTGGTGCGGGGTCCGCCGTTCAGGGAGAGGAGCGGCCCGAGGGCGACCACCGGCATGAGCCGGCCGCGGTAGCGCACCGCCCGGATCCCGGCGACCTCGGTGGCGTCCTTCGGGTCGAGGCGGCCGACGCTGTCCACGTCCACCGCGGGGAGGCCGTAGACGTCCTCGTCGATGCGGACGAGCAGCACCTTCATGAGCGAGAGCGACTGCGGCATGCGCAGCGTGAACCGCGCGCCCTTGCCCGGCTCCGAGTCGACCGCCACGGATCCGCCGAGCGACGTCACGCGCTTGCGCACCACGTCGAGGCCGACGCCGCGCCCGCTCGTCTCGCCGGCCTGGTCGCGGGTGGAGAACCCCGGCATGAAGATGAGGTCGAGGGCGGCGCGGGCAGAGAGGCTCGCCGCCTGCTGCTCGCCGATGATGCCCTTCTTGAGCGCCGCGGCCCGGATCTTCTGCGGGCTGATGCCACGGCCGTCGTCCTCCACGGTGACCGCGAGGAGGTCGCCGTCGGTCCGCGCCGAGAGGACGAGCTTGCCGAGGCGGGGCTTGCCCGCGGCGACGCGCTCGTCGGGCGTCTCGATGCCGTGGTCGACGGAGTTGCGGACGAGGTGGACGAGCGGGTCGTTGAGCGAGAGCAGGATCGCCTTGTCGACGCCGGTCTCGCCGCCGCGCACGACGCACTCGACCTCCTTGCCCTGCTCGCGCGCCATGTCGCGGGCGGCGCGGGGGAAGTCGCCGAGCACGCCGGAGAGCGGGATGAGGCGGGCGTTGCCGATCCGCTCGGCGAGGAGCCCGAACTGCGCCTGGGCCGACGAGGTGGCCTCGGTCTGGATGCGGGCGAAGCGGAAGGTGTCGGAGCGCAGCAGGTGCACGTCGCCCTCCACCTGCTCGAGGAGCTTCGTCGCGCGCGTGTCGCGGAGCGCCTCGGCGAGGGCGATGACCTTGTCGGACAGGCGCGCCCAGCGCCCGAAGAGCGCGTTGAGGTCCCGGGAGCGGCGGAGCGAGCGCGCGCCCTCGACGAGCACGTCGCCGGCGAGGGCGGCGATCTCGTCGAGCCGGTCGACGTCGACGCGGATGGAGGTGACCGCCTTCGCCCCGCCGAGCTCCGGCTTCGGGCCGTCCTGCTTCACGGCCTCCTGCGAGCCGGTGCCGGCCGGCTTCACGATCTCGAAGGCGCCGGTGTTCGTGGGCTGCTCGGCGGTGGGGGCGTGGGCGGGGGCCGCCGCGGACCTGGGCGCCGGCGCGGGGGCGCCCCCCGGCGGCGGGGTCGCGCCGGCGATGAGGTCGCGGAGCGCCGCCGCGAGCTTCGCCGCCGCGTCGCCGCCGTCCGCCGGCGCGTCGAGGAGCGGGACGATCTCGTCGCAGGCCTTGAGGAGCGCGTCGAGCCGGTCGCCCGGCTTCCCCGGCGGCAGCGCCTTGAGGAGGTCCTCCGCCGCGTGGACGACCGACGAGATCCCGACGAAGCCCATCATGCGGGCCTCGCCCTTCAGCGTGTGGAGCTCGCGGGCCAGCTCCTGCTCGGTGTCCGGACCCTGCGCCCCGCGCTCCAGCTCGAGGAGCGCGTTCGAGATCTTCTCCACGCGGTCCGCGGTGGTCTCGCGGAACCTCGGGAGGAGCTTCTGACGGATCTCTTCGGAGACGCCCATCGATGGGTTGGCGAAGCGGGAGGAGAGGCCGGGAGCGGAGGGCTACTCGACCTTGAATCGCTTCACGAGCTCCGCGAGCCGCTCGGCGAGCTTGGTCAGCTCGGCCGCGGCGCCGGTGGCCTGCTTCGACCCCGCCTGCGCCTGCCGCGTGACCTCCTCGATCTCCGACATCGACTGCACGACCTGCTCGGTGGCGGTGCGCTGCTGCTGGGTGGCGAGGTGGATGACCCGGGCCGCGTCGCTCGTCTCCTGGATGCCGGCGAGGATCCCCGTCACGTTCTGCATGGCGTTGCCGCCGAGCTTCTCGCCCTCGGCCGCCTCGCGCTTGTTGCCGTCCGAGGCGTCCTTCGCGGCGTGGGTCGCCTCGCGGATCTCGGTGATGAGGTTCTTGATCTCCTTCGTCGACTCCATGACGTTCTCGGCGAGGCGCCGCATCTCGGCGGCGACGATCGAGAAGCCCCGGCCGGCCTCGCCGGCCTTCGCGCCCTCGAGCGCGGCGTTCAGCGCGAGGAGGTCGGAGCGGTCGGCGATCTCGTCGATGACCTCGACCACCGTCCCGATCCGCTCGACGCGCTTCGAGAGCTTGGCGATGGCGTCGTCGACCTCGACCGCGTTGTGCCGGACCTTCTCCATCGAGTGCATGAACGCCTTGATGGCGCCCTCGCCCTGCCGGCCGCCGGAGAGCGTCTGCTCGGCGATGGCGGCCACCATCTGCGCGTTCTCCGCGATCTGGTGGGAGGCGCCCTTCAGCTCCTCCATGGTGGCGGTGGTCTCGTGGATCGCCGAGGCCTGGGCGCTCGTCGACGACTCGTTCTGGGTCGCGGCGGCGAGGACCTCGGCGGAGCTCGTGGAGAGCTGGAGCGCCGCCTCGCGGATCTCGGTGACGAACTTCTTCAGGGTCTCCATCACCTGGCCGACGCCGGCGATGAGGGGCCCGAGGGCCTGGTCGGCCGCGCCCACCCCGCCCAGCCGGAGCGCGCCGGTGAGGTCGCCCTGGATGACCAGCCGGACCATCGCCTCGATCGCCTCGTCGACGCCCGCCGAGACGAGGTCGATGCGCTGGCGGGCCTCCCGGATCTCCGCCTCGACGTGGTCGGCCGACGCGTTCACCGCGCGTGCGACCTCGAGGAGCGGGCTCCCCGCGAACCCGGCGAGGTCCACGCGGCCGCCGTACTGCCCCACCGCGAAGGCGCGGAGCACCTCCACGATTCGCCTCGGAGCCGGCGGTTCCGTTCCGCTTGCGCGCGGGCTTGCCCGCCGTCTTCTTGGTCGACTCGGTCTGGTCGCGCATCTTCGGGGCCTCTTCCGGATCAGGAAACGGTCGCGGCGCCGGAGCGCTCGCGCACGAGGGTGGGCAGGTCGACGAGGAGCA
Organism: uncultured delta proteobacterium; assembly: GCA_963739565.1. Classification (GTDB taxonomy): domain Bacteria; phylum Myxococcota; class Myxococcia; order Myxococcales; family Anaeromyxobacteraceae; genus Anaeromyxobacter. The sequence goes on from CAVUBF010000012.1 coordinate 328,920, forward strand.
TAGGCGCCTCGTCCACGATCACGAAGCCGGTGACCGCGCCCGAGGTCAGGCACGCGGCGGCGAAGGCGGGGAGCGGGTGCACGTCCGCTTCCGGGATGCTGCGGACGCCGATCACCTGATCGATGACGAGGGTGCGCTCGCTCGTGGTCTCGCCGTCGTCACCGGCGACCACGATGCCGCGCTCGCGTCCGAAGGGGACCCCGAGGGCGCTGTCCATGACGAGCGCGGCCGGCGGGACCTCGCGGACCGTGCCGATCCGGACCGCGTCGTAGACCACCGACGCGAAGACGCGCGGGCCGACCTGGAACATCAGGATCTCGCTGGTCGGGTCGTTCACGCGGGGCCGCCCCCGGCCGGGACCGCGCGCGCGCGCGCCGTGTCGACGAGGCGCGGCAGGTCGAGGATCGCGACCGGGCCTTGCGCGTCGCGCCCGACGGCGGAGAGGAACTCGGCGACGCCCGACGCCTCCGAGGGCGGGGGCTCGAGGTTCTTGCGCTGGATCGCGACGAGGCCCTCGACGCCCTCGCTCACCACCGCCACCTTCCACGGGCCGCAGTGCACGAGCGCCGCGCGCGTCGACGGCCGGATGGGAACCGCGGGCTGCCCCACGAGCTGGCCGATGTCGAGCACCGGCAGGACCTCGCCGCGATGCGTGAAGACGCCGGGGAGGAACGCCGGCGCGGCGGGCAGCCGGGTGAGCGGCCCGAGCCGGACCACCTCCGTGACGAGGGGCGCCTCGAACGCGTACCGCCCGCCGAGGAGCCGCAGGCAGAAAAACCAGGCTTCCGGCGCGCTTCCCTGCGTCGCGGAATCCGCGCGCGGCTCTGGTCTGGGGTCGGGCATCGCTCGCATGATTATCTGCGACCCTCCTCCGGGCGGGCAAGCGATGGTATCGTCCCAGCCTCGCGTGACCCCGATGGCGGCCGCCCACATCGCCGCCTACCGGGGACGAGGAACCGTCCTTGAAGATCCTGCTCTGCTTCGACAGCGAGATCGTCCTGCAGCTGACCGGGATGGCCCTCGAGGCCGCAGGTCACCAGGTCGTCGTCGACCGCGAGCCGGCGAAGCTCGCCGGCGAGACGGGCGGGGCGGTCGCGCTCCTCGTGGACACGGCGAAGGCGAAGCAGGCCTCCGCGCTCCTGCGGGACCGGGGCTTCCGGGGGAAGGCGCTCCTCGCCTCCGACGGGATCATGGAGGACCTCCGCAGGCAGGCGACCGAGCTGGGGCTCGACGGGGCGGTGGCGCTCTCGCCCGCCGAGGAGCTCGCCGCCCGGATCACCGTCGCCCTCCAGGCGCGCCGCCGCGTCCTCATCGTCGACGACTCCGAGATTGTCGCCCGGCTCCTGCGCGAGGAGCTCGAGGCGAAGGGCTTCGAGATCCAGTACGCCCCGGACGCCGAGAAGGCGACCTCCGTCATCCTGAAGCGTCAGACCCGGCCCGACATCATCCTCCTCGACATCAACATGCCGAAGGTGGACGGCGGGCAGTTCTGCCGCTTCGTGAAGAAGAACGAGATGTTCAAGGCCATCAAGGTCATCTTCTGCTCCGGCGAGGACAAGGAGAAGATGAAGAAGCTCGTCGCCGAGTGCGGCGCCGACGGCTACATCTCGAAGGACGAGTACCTGGGGAAGTGGATTGTGGATAACGGGTAGTTCCCCCGCGCGTCCGATTCCGACTTGGTCGTGGTCCTGGACCTGGACGTGGTCCTGGACCTCGACCTCGACCTCGACTTCGACCTCCAGCGCAGCCTGGTTCCAGGACGAGGACGAGGACTAGGACTAGGACGAGGAGTAGGTAGGACCAGGTCCAGGTCCAGGTCTCACGCTTCCGTCAGATCCTCCCCGGAGTCCCCGCGCCGCAGGCGAGGTTCTCCGGCGCGTCCGGCCCCCCCGGCTCGAGCACCTCGAGCGCGGAAGGGCAGATTGGCGCGCCGCGCGCCCCGAGCGTCGCGGCCACCGCGCCGGAGGGATTGGCGAGGACGAGGTCCGGGGCGCGATCGTTCGCGAGGCCGCCGAGGAGCGCCGTCGCGCCGCAGGCGTGGACGGGGACGCCGGGCGGGAGCACGTACCGACCGTCGAAGGCGCCCCCCGCCAGCAGGGCGACGCCGCCTGGCGCGAGGGCGAGCTCCGCGGCCGCCGAGATCGTGCACCAGGCGAGGGCGCCGGCCGCGGTCCGCTTCCCGAGACGCCAGCCGCCGAGGTCGAGCCGCCCCGCGCCGAGGTTGACCACCTCCACGTACTCGCCGCCCGCCTCCGGCGTCGCGGCGTCGACCCGCACCTCGGTGAGCGCCGGGATCGGCGGCGGCCCCTCGGCGGCGCCGGTCTCGAAGGTCGCGACGAAGGTCCGTCGCCGCCCCGCCGGATCGAGGACGGGCCGGCCGTCGGCGCCGCGGACGCGCGACGAGAGCACGAGGGCGTGGCCGGTGAAGGCGCGGATCGGCAGGCGCGGCCGGAGCGACACCCGCCGACCGCCGTCCTCGAGGGCGACGTCGACGGCGAGCCCGGCGCCCCGCGCGCCCTGCTCGCTCTCCACGGCGTCGAGGGCGGCGTCGAGCCCCGCCGCCTCCACGAGCACGAGCCGCGCGCCGTCGACGAGCCCCGCGGGATCCACCGGATCGGTGAACCGAGATCGCCGCCGGCGTCGTGGTCGCGACCCCCTTCCCCGCCGGGGTAACGCCGGCCACCCGCGGGAGCGGCCCCGGCTCCGGCCCGCCGCAGGCGAGCGCGGCGACGAGCGCGGCGGCGAGGGCGGCGGCGCGGCTCACCGCGCCCTCCGGGAGAGGAGCCCGCCGGTGAGGGCGTCGAGCTCCGCCGCGAGCCGCTCCACCTTCAGCTCGGCCTCGGCCCGCTCGAGGGCGCCGCCGGGCGGGGCGAGCAGGAGCGCGAGCTGCGCGCTCCTCCGCTCGTAGTACGCGGCCGTCGCCCGGCGCACCGCCTCGCCGCGGCGCCGGGCGCGGACCTCGGAGGCCGCCGCGGCGGCGAGCTCGCCCTTCGCCGCGACGAGCTCGCCGAGCTCCCAGGTCGCCCGCAGGAGGACGGCCGAGCCCGGCGCGTCGTGGCGATAGTCCACCTCGCCCGCGGACTGCAGCCCCGTCACGCGGTAGCTCCGCTCGTCCCGGCGCACCTCCGCGGTGATCCGCGGGAGGAGCGCCGCCGCCCGCGCGCGCCGGGCGAAGCCCTCCGCCTCCGGGACCTCGCGGTCGGCGGTGGACGCCGCCGCCTGCTGGACCTCGACGATCCCGGGCTCGCCCGCGGCGACGAGGACGAGGGCGCGGAGCGCGTCCCGCTCCGTGGCCCGCGTCGTCGCCTCGGGATCGGGGCGCGGCGGAGCGGGCGGGGCGGCGGCGAGCGCGGCGACCAGGACGGCGGCGGGTACGAGCATGGACGCGCGAGGGAGCACGCTCCGGGCCGCAGCGCCGCACCGCCGATCCGGGCGCTTGGCGGGGCGCCCCGGTCCGACCGGCGCTCCCCCGTCCGCAGCCCGCCCTCCTGCGGCGGACTCCGGGTCAAGTGGGACCGCCTGGTCGGTTCGAGCCACCCCGGGTGCGTGGCGACCCGGAGGGCGCCCGCGCTCACCTTCTTGACGACAGGTGTTTTTCTGCGACACCGGTGGCGTTCCCCTTGCAGCCCAGGGGGCGGAGGCGGAGGCCCACCTATGGACCGGAAGAAGATCCTGCTCGTCGACGACTCTTCGACGGTGCTCCTCATGGAGCGGATGATCCTGTCGAAGAACGAGTACGACGTCGTGACCGCACGGGACGGGCAGGAGGGCGTCGAGAAGGCGCTCTCCGAGAAGCCCGACCTGATCCTGATGGACGTCGTGATGCCGCGGATGGACGGCTTCGAGGCCTGCCGCCGGCTGCGCGAGCAGGACGACACGAAGGGCATCCCCGTCATCATGGTGACGACGCGCGGGGAGCTCGCGAGCGTCGAGACCGGCTACGCGAGTGGGTGCAACGACTACGTCACGAAGCCGATCAACGGCCTCGAGCTCCTCGCGAAGGTGAAGAGCTGCCTCGGGCAGTAGCGGAGACGACGACCATGGCCGACCCCCGCAAGCCCGCCTCCGACGCTGCCGCCTCCAACGAGCGCCACGGTCACGACCTCAAGCAGGTGAACGAGAAGCTCCGCGAGCTCATGGCGTCCCTCAAGACCGAGCGCGAGCGCCTCTCCGCCGACGGGCGCACCCTCGGCGCCCACCCCGCCACCACCCCCGCCCCGCTCCCGGCGACGACGCCGGTCCCCGCCGCGCGGCCCGGATCCGGTCGACCTCGAGAAGAAGCGGCTCGCCGCCGAGCTCGCCCTCGCCCGCGAGGCGGTGGCGCACGCCAACGAGGAGCGCGAGCGGCTCCGGACGCGCCTCGCCGAGATCGAGGCCGAGAACCAGCGCGTCTGCGACGAGTACGTCGCGGTCCAGGAGAAGAGCACCGAGCTCGCCCAGCTCTACGTCGCCCTCGAGCGGATCCACGGCGGCCTGTCCCGCGGCGAGACCCTCTCCGCGCTCCAGGAGATCGTCATCAACGTGGTCGGCTCCGAGGAGCTCGCCGTCTTCGAGCGCCGCGCCGACCGGCTCGTCCTCGTGCAGTCCTTCGGCATCGATCCGGAGCCGTGGCGCGAGCTGCCCGCGAACCGGGGGGCCCTGGGCGCCGCCGCCGCCGGGAAGCTCTACGTCGCCGGGCGCGACGGCCCGCCCGCCGCCGGGGAGGAGGACCTCACCGCCTGCATCCCGCTCCGCGTCGGCGACGACGTGGTGGGGGTCGTGGCGGTGTTCCGGCTCCTCGGCCACAAGCCGGTCCTCGGCGAGACCGACCAGGCCCTCTTCGAGCTCATCTCGGCGCACGCCGGCGTCGCGCTCCACCTGCGCTCGCCCCGCGAGCCCCGCGCCGCCTAGGGACCCGTGAACCGCCTCGCCGCCCCCGCCCCGCCGCAGGTGACGGTGCGCGCCCCCGACGCCGGGGATCGCGCGCAGGTCTACCTCCACGCCGGGCAGCTCCACGTCGCGTCGGCGCCGACCGCGATCACCACCGTGCTCGGCTCCTGCGTCGCGGTCTGCCTCTACGATCCGGTGGCCAAGGTCGGCGGGATGAACCACTTCCTCCTGCCGCTGCACGTCGAGCGTGAGCAATCGCCCCGCTTCGGGACGGTGGCGGTCCCGCAGCTCGTCGAGGCGGTGCTCCGCGCGGGCGGGTCCCGCGGCGGGCTCGTCGCCAAGGTCTTCGGCGGCGCGAGCGTGATCGGCGTCATCTCCCGCGGCCGGCGCCTGGGCGAGGAGAACGCGATCCTCGCCCTGCGCCTCCTCGAGGAGGCACGGATCCCGGTGCTCGACCAGGACGTGGGCGGGACGCGCGGGCGCAAGCTGGTGTTCTTCGTGGACGAGGGAACCGCCTGGGTCCGGCAGCTCTAGGGCACCGGGACGGAGGGGACCATGGACGAGCTGGAGATCGATCGCGACGCGCTGATGCAGACCTTCCTCGCGGAGGCGGAGGAGACGTTCGTCCACATGGAGCAGACGCTCGTCGCGCTCGAGGCGCGGCCGAGCGACGAAGAGCTGCTCCACGGCCTCTTCCGCGACGCCCACACGCTGAAGGGCGCCGCCGGGCTCGTCGGCGGGTTCGACCCGGTCCGGGACCTCGCCCACGACCTCGAGGACGTGCTCGAGCGGCTGCGCAAGCGCACCCTCGCGGTGAACGACACCCTCATCACGCTGCTCCTCAAGTCGGTGGACGTGCTCCGGGGCGCGGTCACCGCGTGCGCCGGCGGGACCGAGGACCCCTCGCAGGCGGTCCTCGCCTTCCGCGCCCTCCTCGCCAGGGAGGCCGCGAGCGCGCTGCAGGTCGTCCCCGGCGCCCCGCCCTCGGCCCCGGGCGGCGGAGGTGGTGAAGAGGCCCCCGGCCCGCAGCAGCCGGCCGGCTCGGGCCGCTCGCTCCGCGTCGACGTGCAGAAGCTCGACCGGATGCTCGACCTCTCCGGCGAGATCGCCATCGCCCGGGGCCGCCTCGCGGAGATGCTCGAGCGCGGCGAGGCGACCCACGGCGACCTCCTCGAGGCGCACCGGGAGACCGACCGGCTCTACCTGGACCTCCAGGAGCTCATCATGAAGGCCCGGATGGTCCCCATCGGGCCGAGCTTCCACCAGCACGTGCGGACCGTCCGCGACGTCGCCACCGCCCAGGAGAAGCTGGCGCGGCTCGTCGTCGAGGGCGAGGACGTCGAGGTCGACACCGCCGTCGTGGAGTACGTGCGCGACCCGCTCACGCACATGGTCCGCAACGCCCTCGACCACGGCATCGAGGCGCCCGACGTGCGCCGCGCCGCCGGCAAGGATCCCATCGGCCGCCTCACCCTGCGCGCGTTCCACGAGGCCGGGGCGATGGTGATCCAGGTCGCCGACGACGGCGCCGGCCTCGACCGTCGGCGGATCGCCGAGAAGGCGGTCGCGATGGGGCTCGCCGCCGACGGCGCGCGGCTCTCCGAGGAGGACCTCGCCCGGGTGGTGTTCGAGCCGGGCTTCTCCACCGCCGAGCGGGTCACCGAGATCTCCGGCCGCGGCGTCGGCATGGACGTGGTGCGCCGGAACGTCGAGATGCTCCGGGGGTCGGTCGCCATCGAGAGCGAGCCCGGGCGCGGGACCACCATCACGATCCGCGTCCCGCTCACCCTCGCGATCATCCAGGGCTTCAAGGTCGGGATCGGCGACGAGTCCTACATCCTGCCGCTCGACTCCGTGGTGGAGTGCCTCGAGCTCCCGCCGGAGCAGACCGCCTCCGCGACCGCGGTCGGGGTCGTGAACCTGCGCGGCAAGCCCCTGCCGTACCTGCGCCTGCGGGAGCACTTCGGCCTCGACGGGGAGCGGCCGGCGCGGGAGAACGTGGTGGTGGTGCAGCACGGGGTCCAGACCGCCGGGGTGGTGGTGGACGCCCTGCACGGCGAGAGCTCGACGGTGATCAAGCCGCTCGGCACCATGTTCAAGGGGATCCCCGGCGTCGCCGGCTCGTCCATCCTGGGCAACGGGCGGGTGGCGCTCATCCTGGACGTCGCGGGGCTCCTGCGCGAGGTGCTGCGGCGCGCAGCGGCGCGGGACGCCGCGGCGGCGGCCTAGAACCGGAGGAAGACGATGGCGGCGACCGAAGAGAACGGCGCACGGACGCAGTACCTCTCCTTCTCCCTGCGGGGGACGGACTACGCGGTCGGGATCCTGAAGGTGAAGGAGATCCTGCAGCACGAGCAGACCACCCGCGTTCCCTCGACGCCGAAGTCCGTGCGCGGCGTCATCAACCTGCGCGGCCAGGTGGTGCCGGTCGTGGACCTCGCCGCGAAGTTCGGCCTCGGCGAGACGGCGACGACCCGCCTCACCTGCATCCTCATCGTCGAGGCGCTCGTGGAGGGCACGCCGACGGTGGTCGGGGTCCTCGCCGACTCGGTGCAGGAGGTGATCGAGCTCGGCAAGGACGACGTGGAGCCGACGCCGGCGTTCGGGACCCAGGTGAAGGTCGATTTCCTCCTCGGGGTCGGGAAGATTGGCAAGCGCTTCGTGCTGCTCCTCGACCTCGACCGCGTGATCTCCGCGGACGAGAAGGAGTTCGCGCGCGAGGTCGCCGCCACCCCGCCGGCGGAGGGCGAGGCCCAGGCCCCTGCCCCTCCCCCTGCCGAGGCCCACGAGGCGCCGCCGGACCCCGCCGCGAGGGCGTGAGGCGCGCGTGCCGGAGGACGACGGCGGGACCGAGCGGAAGCGCGGCGTGGACGGCGGGGTGCCGATCCCCGGAGTCCCGGCGGCGCTCGCCGTCTCCGAGCGCGACTTCCTGCGATTCCAGGCGCTGATCCACCGCGAGGCCGGCATCTGGCTCGCGCCGGTGAAGAAGGCGCTCCTCGTCGGGCGCCTCGCCCGGCGCCTGCGCGAGCTCGGGCTGCAGTCCTACGGCCACTACTTCGAGCTGGTGGTGGAGGACGCGGCCGAGCGGATCCGGATGCTCGACGCGATCTGCACCAACGAGACCCACTTCTTCCGGGAGCCCCGCCACTTCGAGTACCTCACCGACAAGGTGTTCCCGGCCTGGCGCGCCGAGGCCGACGCCGGGAAGCGCGCGCGGCGGGTCCGGGTGTGGAGCGCCGCCTGCTCCACCGGCGAGGAGCCCTACACCCTCGCCATGGTGCTCCTCTCCGCGTTTCCCGCCGGGTGGGAGCTCGAGGTGCTCGCGAGCGACCTCTCGACCAAGGTGCTCGATCGCGCCGCCGCCGGGGTCTGGCCCCTCGAGAAGTCGAAGGAGATCCCGGAGGAGCACCTCAAGACGTTCATGCTCCGCGGCTTCGGCGCGCAGGAGGGGCTCATGAAGGCGGGGCCCGAGATCCGCGCGCTGGTCCGCTTCGCCCGGGTGAACCTCGTCGGCGACGACTGGCCGGCCGGCCCGCCCTTCGACCTCGTGTTCTGCCGGAACGTCCTCATCTACTTCGAGCGGCAGGCCAAGATCACCGTGGTCGAGCGGCTCGTCGACCGGCTCGACGCGCGCGGCTTCCTGTTCCTCGGCCACGCCGAGAGCCTCGGCGGCTTCACCACCAAGGCGCGCCCGGTCCTCCCGACCGTCTACCAGGCCGTGCCTCCGACCCCCAAGGCCTGACGACGATGCCCCTGCGCGTGCTGGTCGTGGACGACTCGGCGGTGGTCCGCCAGGCGCTGTCCCAGATCCTGGGCCACGCCGGGATGATCGTCACGACCGCGAACGACCCGATCATCGCCATGGACAAGATGCGGCGCGAGCCGCCGGACGTGGTGGTGCTCGACATCGAGATGCCGCGGATGGACGGGCTCACCTTCCTCCAGAAGCTCATGGCGGAGCGGCCCCTCCCGGTGGTGGTCTGCTCGGGGCTCGCCGGCCCCGGCACCGAGGTCGCCCTCCACGCCCTCGAGGAGGGCGCGGTCGACGTCGTCACGAAGCCGCGCCTCGGGGTGAAGGGCTTCCTCGAGGACTCCGCGCGCCGGATCGTCCACGTGGTGCGCGCCGCGGGCGAGGCCCGGGTCCGCCGCCGGACCCGGCTCCCGCTCGTCCCCAAGCTCGGCGCCGACGCCGTCGTGCCCAAGCGCGAGCGGGTCATCCGCGAGACGACGCACAAGGTCGTGGTGGTGGGCGCCTCGACGGGCGGCACCGAGGCGCTGCGCGAGCTCCTCGAGGAGATGCCGCCGGACGCGCCCGGCCTCGCCATCGTGCAGCACATGCCCGAGGTGTTCACCGCCCAGTTCGCGCGGCGGCTCGACGAGAGCTGCCGGATCGAGGTGAAGGAGGCGGAGACGAACGACCGGCTCGTGTCCGGGCGCGCCCTCATCGCCCCGGGCAACCGCCACCTCGTCGTGCGGCGCTCGGGCGCCCTCTACTTCGTCGACGTGGTGGACGGGCCGCCCGTCTCGCTCCACCGGCCGAGCGTCAACGTCCTGTTCCGCTCGGCGGCCCAGGCGGCGGGCTCCAACGCGGTCGGCGTCATCCTCACCGGGATGGGCGACGACGGGGCGGACGGCCTCGCCGAGCTGCACAAGGCCGGCGCGCGGACCATCGCGCAGGACGAGGCGACCTGCGTGGTGTTCGGGATGCCCAAGGAGGCCATCGCGCGCGGCGGGGTCGACGAGGTGCTCCCGCTGCCGCGGATCGCCCCCCAGGTCCTGAAGTGGGCTCGGTAGGCGCACGATACCGGGCCTGCGGCGGGCGTGCTCGCTCCTTCCGCCTGCGGCGTACGGAAGCAGTACGCCTCGGCGGTCGTCGCTGCGCTTGCCCGCCTCGGCTCCGGTCTCCTGCGCCTACTCCACCTCGTCGAGCCAGGCCATCTGGATGGCTTCGAGCACCTTCTCGTTGGACCGGCCGGGCTCGTCGTCGAACCCCGGCAGCTCGCACACCCAGCGGTGCAGGTCGGTGAACCGCACGGACAGCGGGGCGACCCCGGGGTGGGCCTCCGCCAGGGCGATGCCGATCTCGCGGACGTCTCTCCACCTCATGCCTTGATCCTGTTCCCCGGGATCCGGACCACCACGTCCCCCTCCCCGACCCGGGCCTGGCAGGCGAGGCGGGAGTGGGCCGAGAGCCCCGCCGCCTCCTGCAGCTTGTCGTCCTCGCGGTCCTCGGGCTGCGACAGCGAGACGAGCCCGACCTCCACCCAGACGTGGCAGGTGGTGCAGGCGCAGACGCCGCCGCAGTTGGAGGGCAGGTCGACGCCGGCGGCGTCGGCGGCCTCGAGGAGCGTCGTCCCGGGCGCGACGTCGGCGCCCCGCCCGCCCGGCTCGAAGGTGACCCTCGGCACGGTCAGCCCTCCTGGTTCTCGAGGTCGTCCTCCTTGGACCCCGTGGTGCGCGGGTGCTCGGCGAACTCCTCGACCCGGTGCCCCGCCATCGCCTTCGCGACGTGCTTGTTCATGCGCCGCTCGGCGAACTCCTTCGAGGCGGCGTCCACCGACTCGATCCACGCCTTCACCGCGAGGTAGTCGGTCCCCGCCATCGCCTCGCGCAGCCCGCGCATGCGGTCCTCGATCTTCCCGCGCTCCTCCGGCGAGAGGAGCTCGCCGTCGAGCTCGAAGGCCGAGGCGAGCGAGGCGAGGATCCGGTCTCCCTCGACCCGCCACTCCCGGACGAAGCGCTCGGTGACGTCCTCCTCGGCGTGCTCGATGGACTCGACGAGCATCTTCTCGACCTCCTCCTCGCCGAGGCCGTAGGTGGGCTTCACCTGGATCCGCTGCTCGATCCCGGTGGTGAGCTCGCGGGCGGAGACGTGGAGGATGCCGTCGGCGTCGACGGCGAAGGTGATCTCCACGCGGGCGATCCCCGCCGGCATCGGCGGGATCCCCTTGAGCGTGAAGCGCGCGAGGGAGCGGCCGTCCCGGGCGAGCTCGCGCTCGCCCTGCACCACGTGGATGACCATCCCGGTCTGGCCGTCCGCGTAGGTGGTGAACTGCTGGGCGGCCGACGCCGGGATGGTGGAGTTGCGCAGGATGAGCTTCTCGACCACCCCGCCCATCATCTCGACGCCCAGCGAGAGCGGGATGACGTCGAGGAGGAGGACGTCCGCGCGACCGCCCCGGTCGAGGGCGTCGGCCTGCACCGCCGCGCCGAGGGCGACGACCTTGTCCGGGTCGATGTCGGCGAGCGGCTCCTGCCCGAAGAGGGCGCGGACGTGCCGGCGGACGAGCGGGGTGCGGGTCGCGCCGCCGACCAGGACGACGCCGTCGATCTTCGGGGAGCCGGCGTCGCGCAGCGCCTCGCGGCAGGGCGCGGTGGTCCGCTCGATCACCGGCTGGATGAGCGCCTCCAGCTCGGCGCGGCCGAGCCGGACCCGCAGCCGGTGCCCCTCCGGCAGCTCGACGTCGGCCTCGACCGCCTCCTCGGAGGTGAGCGCCTCGCGGATCCTCTGGGCCGCCGCCACCGCCCCGCGGAGCACCGCCGGCGAGGGGTCCGGCGCGGGCGGCGCGAGGCCGCCGTCGAGGAGCCGGCGCGCGACGAGCCGATCGAAGTCGTCGCCGCCGAGGTGGGTGTCGCCGCCGGTGGAGAGCACCTCGAAGACGCCCTCCCTGGAGCCGCAGGATGGAGACGTCGAAGGTCCCGCCGCCGAGGTCGTAGACGCGAAGGTCCCCTCCATCCGCTTGTCGAGGCCGTAGGCGAGCGCCGCCGCGGTCGGCTCGTTGAGGAGCCGGAGCACGTCGAGCCCCGCGAGCCGCCCGGCGTCCTTGGTGGCCTGGCGCTGGGCGTCGTCGAAGTAGGCGGGGACGGTGATGACGCAGCCGCCCGGGGCGCCCCCGAGCGCCTCGTGCGGCGCGGCGCTTCAGCACCCGGAGGATCTCGGCGGAGACCTCGACCGGCGAGACGGACCGGGTCCCGCCCGTGACGGCGATCCGGACCACCGCGCCGCCCTCCTCGAACCGGTAGATCCCGCGGTCCTCCGGCTTCACGTCGCCGGGGCCGCGCCCCATGAACCGCTTCACCGAGAGGACGGTGTCGAGGGGCCGCTCCGGCGCGCGGGCCTTCGCGGCGGCGCCCACCTCCACCGCCCCGCCGGCCGCGTACCAGACCGCGGACGGGAGGATGCGGCGGCCCTCGTCGGCGGGCAGCACCCGCGGGCGGTTCCGCTCGTCCACGTGCGCGACGAGGGAGTTGGTCGTGCCGAGGTCGATCCCGATTGCGCGCGGCATCCATGCTCCATTTCAGGCGGTACGCCCCCGCGCGGTCGCGCTCGCGCGCTCCGCGTCGGCGACGATGTTGTCGTAGTAGCGGGCGCGGGAGAGGCGCCGCGCGATGTCGACGTTGAGGTCGGAGTACCAGCGCTCGTCGGCGAAGCGCCGCGCGACCTCGGCCTCGAGGCCGTGGAGGCGGACGCGGGCGTCCTCGGCGATGGCGGCGAGCCGCTGGGCGTCGCCGTCCGCGGTCGCGATCGCCATCTGCTCCCGCCACTCGAGCTGCTCCTCGAGGAAGTCGGGGTCGGCGAAGGTGCGCCCCTCGGTGAACACGTCGGTGCCGGAGAGCTTGAGGAGGTAGGCGGCGCGGTGGCGCCAGTCCCGGAGCGCCCGCAGCGCGTCGTTGAGCCGGGTGGCGCGCTCCAGGGAGAGGCGCCGCTCCCGCGGCTCGGCGCGGGCGAAGCGGTCGGGGTGGAGGTGCCGCGAGAGCTCGCGGAAGCGCCGCTCCAGCTCGGGCACGTCCAGGGAGAACTCGCGCGGGAGCCCGAGGAGCGAGAAGTAGTCCTCGTTCCGGCCGACCGGCTGGATCTTGCGGCAGGAGGGGCAGAACACGGTCCCCTCCGGCACGTCGGCCTGGCTGCAGCTCCAGCAGGTCACGGCAGGACTCCGGGCGGCGCGCGGCGCGCGGGCCGGTCCCGCCCGCCGGCTGCCGCCGTGCGAGCGCGAACGGGTACCACGAACGAGGTCAGACCGTGAAGGATTCGCCGCAACCGCAGGCGCTCTTCACGTTCGGGTTCCGGAACACGAACCCGGTCTGCATCAGCGTCTGCTGCCAGTCGACGACCGTCCCCTGGAGGAACACCGCGCTCTTCGGATCGACGAAGACGCGGGCGCCGTCCCGCTCGATCACCTGGTCGAACTTCGAGGGCCCGGCCGCCCAGTCGATGAAGTAGCTGAGGCCCGAGCAGCCGCCGCCCTTCACGCCGAGCCGGAGGCCGCCCTGCGGGGTGTTCTTCTCCGCCGAGAGGGTCCGGATCCGGACCGCCGCCTTCTCGCTGATCTCGATGGCCATGGCGCGCGCCTCGCTCCTCAGATCCCCGACTTGAGGACGCCCTTCTGCACGAGCTCGGCGCGGTCGCCCTGCACCGTGTCCGGCTTCACGGTGGGCGCGTGGCCGCGCTTCTTCTGCCAGTCGGCGACCGCCGCCTTGATGGCGTCCTCGGCGAGCACCGAGCAGTGGATCTTCACCGGCGGGAGGTTCAGCTCCTCGCGACGTCGGTGTTCTTGATGGTGAGCGCCTCGCTCGACCGTCTTGCCCTTCACCCACTCGGTGACGAGCGACGACGAGGCGATGGCGGAGCCGCAGCCGAAGGTCTTGAACTTCGCGTCCTCGATGACGCCCTCGGTCGTTCACCCTGATCTGGAGCTTCATCACGTCGCCGCAGGCCGGCGCGCCGACGAGCCCGGTGCCGACGTCCGGGTCGTTCTTGTCGAGCGATCCCGACGTTGCGCGGGTTCTCGTAGTGGTCGATGACCTTCTCGGAGTACGCCATCGCTTGCCTCCTCCTCGCGGTCCTGCGGTTCCTAGTGCGGGTTCGCCCACTCGATCCTGGAGAGGTCGACGCCTTCCTTCACCATCTCGTAGAGCGGGGACATGTCGCGCAGCTTCTTCACCTTGTCGACGACGAGCCGGACCACGTAGTCGACCTCCTCCTCGGTGTTGAACCGGCCGAGGCCGAAGCGGATGGAGGAGTGCGCGAGGTCCTCGGCGACGCCCATGCGCGCGGAGCACGTAGGAGGGCTCGAGCGACGCGGAGGTGCAGGCCGAGCCCGACGAGACCGCGACGTCCTTGATGGCCATCATCAGCGCCTCGCCCTCGACGTAGGCGAAGCGAGACGTTGAGGTTGCCGGGCAGCCGGTGCTCGAGGCTGCCGTTCACGGTGACGAGGTCGAGGCCGGCCACGAGCCCCTCGCGCAGCCGCTCGCGCAGCGCGAGCATGCGCGCGCGCCTCGGCCGTCGCGCTCGGCGCAGCGCGAGCGCGGCGGCCTTGCCGAACCCGACGATGCCGGGGACGTTGAGGGTGCCGGAGCGGAAGCCGCGCTCGTGGCCGCCGCCGTCCATCTGCGGCGACGAGGCGGACCCGCGGCTTGCGCCGCACGTAGAGCGCGCCCACGCCCTTCGGCCCGTACATCTTGTGCGCGGAGAGCGAGGCGAGGTCGACGTTCGCCTGCTCGACGTCGAAGGGGATCTTCCCGACGCGACTGCACCGCGTCGCAGTGGAAGAGGACGCCCGGCGGCGCGGGTGATCCGGCCGATCTCCTCGATGGGGTGGACGACGCCCGTCTCGTTGTTGGCGTGCATCACCGAGACGAGGATGGTGTCGTGGCGCAGCGCCGCCCGCACGGCGCGCCGGGTCGACGCCGCCCGTCCTTGCTCGACGTCGAGGAAGGTGACCTCGAACCCCTGCCGCTCGAGGCGCGTGCATCGAGTCGAGGACCGCCTTGTGCTCGGTCTTGCAGGTGACGAGGTGCCGCCCCTTCTCCCGCGTAGAACTGGGCGGCGCCCTTGATGGCGAGGTTGTCCGACTCGGTCGCCCCGCTCGTCCAGACGATCTCCTTCGCCGAGGCGCCGATCAGCGCGGCCACCTCCGCCCGGGCGGCCTCGACGGCCTCCTCGGCGCGCCACCCGAAGGCGTGGCTCTTCGAGGCCGCGTTCCCGAAATCCTCGCGGAAATAGGGAGCATGGCCTCGAGCACGCGCGGATCGACCGGGGTCGTCGCGTGATAATCCATGTAGATGGGAATCTTCATCGCGCCCGGAACCTCTGATGTAGCGGGGCTTCGGGACGCCTGAACGTGGACGGCCCGAGTCGAGTATAAGGAAAACGGCTACCCGGTCAAGCGACCCCTTTTCGGCAAGCGTGGGCCGCTACAGCGGATTTCGATCTGGTACCAGAGGACTCCAGAATGTCACGCGCCGTCCGGATCCTGATAGCCGCGGCCACCTTCTCCGCGGTGGCGTACCTGCCGGGGCTCATGTCGTCGGGCTCGACCGGCGCGGCGTCCGATCTGTCGGCTCGGCGACCTACCTCGCCCAGGGCTCGCTCCTCGCCTTCGTCGTCGCCTTCGGCGGCGGGGTGCGCGACGAGCCTCACCCCCTGCGTCTACCCCCTCATCCCGATCACGGTCTCGATCTTCGGGGCCCGCAAGGCGGGTCGCCGCCGCGACGCGGTCGCGCTCTCGGGCCTCTACGTGCTCGGCATCGCGGCGATGTACTCGAGCCTCGGCGTCGGGGCGGCCCTCACCGGCAAGGCCTTCGGGAGCGTGATGCAGAACCCGTGGGTGATCGGGTTCGTCGCGCTCGTCTTCGCGGCGATGGCCGCGTCGATGTTCGGCGCCTTCGAGCTGCAGCTCCCGCCGGCGTGGCAGGCGCGGCTCAACACCGTCGGCGGGACCGGCCGGGCGGGCGCCTTCGCCATGGGGCTCGTCTCCGGGATCGTCGCCGCGCCGTGCACCGGCCCGGTGCTCGCCGCGGCCCTCACCTTCGTCGCGACGAAGGGCTCGGTCGCCTTCGGCTTCGGCGATCATGTTCGCCTACGCCCTCGGCCTCGGGCTCCTCTTCTTCCTCATCGGCGCCTTCTCGGTCTCGCTCCCGAAGAGCGGCGCCGTGGATGGACGTCGTGAAGTCGCGTCTTCGGCGTCGCGCTCCTCGCCGCCGCCCTCGTCTTCCTCGAGGAACGCGTTCCCCGCCGTGCGGCCGATCTTCAGCGCCGCGCGCGCGGCGCCGCCCTCGCCGCGGCGGCCGCGGCCGCGGCCGGCGTGCTGCTCGGGGCGCTCCAGCGGCGAGCTTCCACGGCCCCCGGGCGCGCGAGCGTCGCGAAGGGGCTCGGGGTCGCGCTCCTCGTCGGCGGCGTCGTCTACGCCGTCGGCGCCGCGGACGCCCGCGAGCGCCGCCGGGCCGCCGCGGCGGGGTGGCCTGGACGCACGACGAGGCGGCCGCCCTCGCCCTCGCCCGCGCCGCGGGGCGGCCGGTGATCCTCGACTTCTGGGCGGACTGGTGCACCGCCTGCAAGGAGCTCGACCGGACGCGCCTGGGCCGATCCGAAGGTCCGCGAGGAGGCGGCGCGCTTCGTCGCGGTGAAGGTCGACGGCACCGACGACACGCCCGCCTTCCAGGCCCTCACCGAGAAGTACGGCATCGTCGGCATGCCGACGGTGGTCTTCATCGACGGGCGCGGCCGCGAGGTCCCGGTGCGGGTCACCGCGCGCGATCGAGGGGCCGGAGATGCTCCGGGTGCTCCGCGACGTCGACGGGGCGTGCGACGGGCCGGTGCCCGCCCGGGCCGATCCCCTCGCGCCGCTGCGCCCGGTGGCGACGGTCACCGCCTGCGCGACGCGCTGGTAGGAAGCGCGACTACAGGATCTGCCAGCCGGCGAGGACGAGGAACTCGAGCTCGCCGCGGCCGGTCCGGAGCGGCGCGCCGCCCGCGCCGGCGCGGTACCCGGCGCCGAACCGCGCGCCGACGGTGACGCCCGGGTAGAGCGGCGCCTCGTACGAGATGGTGGCCTTGGGCTCGAAGAGGAACCCGCTCTCGTACTTCCAGGTGACGGTCATCGGGCCCTCCGCGGAGAGCGCGAGGACGCCGTCGCCGGCACGCCGCGACATCACGAGGGCCGGGGCGAGCCGGAGGCCGCGATCGGAGTGGTTGTCCGAGTAGATCCAGGTCGTCCCGAAGTTCGTGTACCAGGAGCCGGAGAGGCGGCCGGCGAAATCGAACCCCTCGGACGACGCGATCGAGCGCCGCCAGGTGAGGCCGAGGAGGAGCTCCGACTTGGCCCAGTCGTGGTCGAGGAAGCCGCCGAGGTCGTCGAACTCGCTCACCCCCACCTCGTAGGCGGCGCCGAGCGAGGACCAGCCGGCCCAGGCGAACGCGGCGCTCGCCCCGCGGAGCGGCTCGGCGGAGAGGAGCGAGGGGAGGCGCGGGCGCTGCGGGGCGGCGGGCGGCGCCGGGGTGGCGGGCGCGGGCTGCGCGGCCGGCGGGGTCGAGGTCCCGGGCGCGGGCTGCGCGGCCGGCGGGGGCGCCGGCGCCGGCGCCTCCGCGGGAGGCGGCGCGGGAGACGGCGCGGGCGGCGCCGCGTCGGGGCCGGGCGCAGGCGGCTCGGCGGCCTGGGCCTGGGCCTCCTCCGGCGTGACGGGCCGGGGCGGCCCGGAGACCTGGGTGGCGACGAGCAGGTGGAGCGCGGCGAGGGATGCGAGCATGGGGGCCTCCGGGGCGGCGATTCTAGTCGTGCCCCCCGGCGCGCGTCCGGGAAACGTCGGGGACGCGCCTTGACACCTCACGGGGCGGGGGCTAATCAGGGGCGCTCGCCCAGGTGGCGGAACTGGTAGACGCACCAGATTCAGGGTCTGGCGGCCTCAAAACCGTGGAGGTTCGAATCCTCTCCTGGGCATCCGAGGGCCGGCGGCGACACCGCCGGCCTTCTCCTTTTCCGGCCGCCTTGACAACCCCGCCGGTATGCATGTTCATGCATGCTCATGCATAGCCATTCGGTCGCGATCGTCGGCGCCTCCGGCTACACCGGGCTCGAGCTGACGCGCCTGCCTCGCCCGCCATCCGCGGCCTCCGGCTCGCCGGGCTCTACTCCGACCGCTGGGCCGACGAGGCCGCCGGCGCCCGGGTCCCGCTCGACGGACCCGCCGCGGCGCTCCGCTACCGGCCCCTCGCCGAGGGCGCGTCGGCCGACGCCGAGCGTGGTCTTCCTCGCCACGCCCGCCGAGGTCTCGCCGGCGCTCGCCCCGAAGCTCCTCGCCCGCGGGGTCCGGGTGGTGGACCTCTCGGGCGCGTTCCGCCTCGAGGACCCCGCCGCCTACCCGGCCTGGTACGGCTTCGCCCACCCCGCCCCGGCGCTCCTCGCCGAGGCCCGCTACGGCCTGCCCGAGCTCGCGCGCGCGAAGCTCGCGGGCGCGAGGCTCGTCACGAACCCCGGGTGCTACGCGACCGCCATCGCGCTCGCGCTCGCGCCGCTCGTCACGCGCGGGGCTCGGCCTCGGCGGCGGGATCGCGGTGACCGGCCATGAGCGGCGTCTCCGGGGCCGGGCGGAAGGCCTCGGAGGACTACAGCTTCGTCGAGGTCGACGGACGACCTGCGCGCCTACCGGATCGGCAAGCACCAGCACGTCCCCGAGATCGAGCAGACCGTGGCGCGGTACGCGGGGACGGTGCGGCCCATCTCCTTCACGCCGCACCTCGTCCCGATCCGGCGCGGCATCCTCGCGACCTGCACGCTCCGGCTCGCAGGCGGACGCCGCCCGCCGGGCTCGAGCGGCGCGCTACGAGGCCGCCTACGCCGGCGAGCCCTTCGTCCGGGTGCTTCCGCCGGACCGGGTCACGGTGAAGGACGTGGTCCGCACGAACCGCGTGCCACCTCGGCGTCGCGGTCGACGCCCGCGCCGGCGTCGTCGTCGCGGTATCGGCCATCGACAACCTGGTGAAGGGCGCCGCCGGGCCAGGCGGTGCAGGCGCTCAACGCCGCGCTGGGGTGGGCCGAGGCGACTCGGCCTCGATCTGCTGGGAGGGTGACCGGGTGAAGATCCCGAAGGGCTTCCGGTTCGGCGGCGTCGCCTGCGGCCTGAAGCCGTCGCGGCGCGACGTCGCGCTCGTCGTCTCCGATCACCCCGCCGCCGCGGCCGGCGCTCTTCACGCGTGAACAAGGCCGGCGGCCGCGCCCGATGCAGGACGCGCGGCCCGCGGGTCCCGGCGGAGGGGATGCGCGCCATCCTCGTCGAACTCCGGCAACGCCAACGCCCTCACCGGCCCGGCGGGGCTCGACGACGTCTCGGTGATCCGCAGCGCCGTGGCGGACGCCCTCGGCGTCCAGAAGCGGGCGGTCCTCACCGCCTCGACCGGCGTCATCGGCGCCGCGGCTCCCCGCCATGAAGATCGTCGACGGCGCTGCCGGCGCTGGTCGAGCAGCTCGGGGACCACGCCGGACCTCGCCGCCGAGGCGATCATGACCACCGACACGCGGCCGAAGATGGCCTCGCGCGAGGTGACCCTGGGCGGCAAGACCGCCATCGTCTCGGCGCATCTGCAAGGGCTCGGGCATGCTCGCCCCGCAGCTCGCGACGACGATGGTCCTGCGTCATCGCCACCGACGCCGCGGTGACGCCGAAGCGTCCTGCAGGAGGCCCTCGGCCGCGCCGTCCAGAAGACGCTCCAGCATGGTCATCGTGGACGGCGAGATGTCCACGAACGACAGCGTCCTCGCCCTCGCGAACGGCCTCGCCGGGAACGCGCGCATCGCCGAGCCCGGCCCGGACCTCGAGGTCCTCGAGGCGGCGCTCACCGATCTCTTCGGCGAGATGGCCCGCGCCATGGCGGCGGACGGCGAGGGCGCGACGAAGCATGATGGAGGTGGTGGTCACCGGCGCCCCCTCCGACGTCGTCGCCCGGGACTGCGCGCCCGCCATCGCCGGCTCGCCGCTCGTCAAGGCGGCGGTCTTCGGCGCCGATCCGAACTGGGGCCGGATCCTCGCCACCGTGGGCGCCCGGGCCGGGCGCGCAGAGCTGGCCCGTCGACCCGTTCGCGGCGCGGGTCGTGCTCCAGGGCGTGACGGTCTTCGCGCGGGGCGCGCCCGCCGACGTCGACCGCGAGGCGCTCCGGGCGCGGATGCGGGAGACCCGCGATCGACGTCCTCGTCGAGCTCGCCGCAGGGCGACGCCCGGGCGACCGCCTGGGGCTGCGACCTCTCCTACGACTACGTGAAGATCAACGCCGACTACACCTCGCTCATCTACCAGAAGGCCGACGGCGGGGTGGCGAAGGACGACCGGGTCTCCAACTACACCCCGGCCTTCAAGAAGGCGCTCCTCGCCGAGGCGCTCAAGTACATCGCCGCCTTCTCCGGCCAGATCGCCGTCATCAAGTACGGCGGCGCGGCGATGGTGAAGGACGGCCTCAAGGAGGCGTTCGCGGAGGACGTCACCCTGCTCAAGCGGGTGGGGCTGAAGCCCGTCGTGGTCCACGGCGGCGCGCCCGGAGATCACCCGCACCCTCGAGAAGCTCGGCGAGCGGAGCGAGTTCGTGGACGGCATGCGCGTCACCGACGCGCAGAGCCTGCCGGTCGTGGAGATGGTCCTCACCGGCAAGGTGAACCAGGAGCTCGTCGCGCTCCTCAACGCGCGCGAACGCCGGCGCGGTCGGGCTGTCCGGCAAGGACGGCCAGCTCCTCCGGGCCGAGAAGATCGTGCACGAGTCGCGGCCGGGACCTCGGGCCACGTCGGCGACGTGGTCGAGGTGAACGAGAAGTTCCTGCGGATGCTCCTCGACGGGCGGCTACGTCCCGGTCATCTCGCCCATCGGGCTCGCCGACCGACGGCACGAGCCTCTCCATCAACGCCGACGAGGTCGCGGCGACGATCGCGGTCGCGCTCGGCGCGAAGAAGCTCATCTACCTGACCGACGTCCCGGGCATCCTCGAGTCGGCCCCCGACGGCGACCTCGTCCGGCAGCTCACCGTCCCGGACCTCACGCGGCGGCTCGCCGCCGGGCGGGATCACCGGCGGCATGAAGTGGAAGGCCGAGTCGATCCTGAAGGCGCTCGGGGGCGGCGTCGAGCGGGTCCACGTCCTCGACGGGCGGCAGCCCCACACCGTCATCGCCGAGCTCTTCACCGATCGCGGCGTCGGCTCGCTCGTCCAGAAGGGGCCCGCAGCGTGACCTCCGCCGACCGCCGCCGCGACGCCGTCGCCCGGATCATCCGCTCCCGCCGGATCGCCACGCAGGACGAGCTGCTCGCCGCGCTCGCCGCCGCGGGGTTCCGCGCGACGCAGGCGACGCTCTCCCGCGACCTCGCCCGGCTCGGCGCGCGCCGGGTGTCGCGCCCGGAGGGCGGGACCGTCTACGAGCTCGCCGACGGCGCCGGCGCGGCGGCGGGCGGCCTCGGCGCGCTCCGCGGCCTCGTCGCCGAGATCACGGCCAACGCCTCGCTGGTGGTCATCCGCACGCACCCGGGGAGCGCCCCCGCCATCGCGCGCGCCATCGACCTCGCGGAGCTCCCGGAGGTGCTCGGGACCATCGCCGGGGACGACACGATCTTCGTCGCGCCGGCGGGCGGGCTCAGGCCGAGGCGGCTCGCGGCGCGGCTCGCGGAAGCCCTCGGCACGCCCTCCGCGCTGGCCGCCGGCGGGGCCCGGGCGCACTAGCAGGCAGAGCGCGAGCTGACCTCCGCCGGTGGACCGCGGGCTGACCTCCGCCGGTGGACCGGGCTGACCTCCCGCCGGTGGACCGGCATCTCCCGCCTGGCGGAACCGATGAGGCGACGGGATCCGGGGCAATGACGGAGAGGCCCCGGCCGCGGCGGCCCAGCGCGCGGGAAGCGTCCCGGCGAGATCGGCCCGCCCGCCGTCCGGGGTGACGCGCCGACCTCGTGCCTCCACTGCCGTGAAGCGCTGTTCACGATGAGTGACTGCCCCCAACTGGGAGCTTGACCGGTTCCTGACTGAGTAACGACTCGGAGAGGCGCGACGCGCAGGAAGCGCCCTCTCGACGCGCTCCCGGGCCCGCCGTGGGCGTAGCGGAGTCGCGCGAGGGGTGCGCGAGGGGCGCTCCGGATCTCGCGCCAAGAAGGGAATGCACGCGTTCCAGGAGGCTCCGAAATCGCGTGTCATCCTTTCGGCATGACGACCGCCCGTGAAGAGACCACCCGCCTCGCAGAGCTCCTGAAGCGTGAACACCTCGCCATGGCCGACTTCCTCGTCGCCCTCGCGGCCTTCGACGAGGCGAGGGGCTGGGTCGAGATGGGGTACAGGTCGCTCTTCTACTTCCTCCTCCGGGAGCTCGGCCTGCCGAAGGGCCCCGCCTACTACCGGATGACCGCCGCCGGGCTCATCCGGAAGTACCCCGAGCTCGTGGAGCCCCTGCGCGACGGCCGACTCCATCTCACGAGCGTCACCCAGCTGGCGCGAGTCATCACCCCGGAGAACCGCGGCGAGATGCCGTCCCGGTTCTTCCACCTCTCGAAGCGCGAGGCGAGGGAGATCGTCGCGGAGCTCGTCCCCGCTGCGGCGCCGCCGCTCCGCACGGTCGTGACGCCGGTCCGCTCCGCGCCCCTGGCTCCGACGCCCCCGTCGGCGCTCGCGGTTCTTCCGGACGAACCAGCTCCTGCACCCCCGGTGGCCCGGACTGGAAACTCGGGTGACGCCCCGGAGGTCGTGCCGCCACTCCGGGGCCCGCAGCGGGCGCAGGTCGATCCGCTCACCGCGGAGAAGAGCCGCCTCCACGTCACGGTTTCCCGGCGCCTCCTCGCGAAGCTCTCCGCGGCAAAGGACGCCCTGTCGCACTCCCACCCAGGAGCGTCCGAGGAGACCATCCTCGAAGTGGGCCTCGACCTCATCCTCCAGCGCCACGCGAAGCGGCGGGGCCTCGGGGCGAAGCCGCGTCCGGTGTCCCCTTCACCGGTCGCGACCGCGCCGGCCACCGACGCACCCCCGCCCCCTCCCCGGGGACGGTCCCGTCACGTCCCGGCCCACGTCTGGCGCGCCGTCTGGAAGCGCGACCGCGGGTGCTGCGCCTGGCCGCTCGCGAACGGCGGCGTCTGCGCCTCCACCGACCAGATCCAGCTCGATCACGTGAAGGGGTGGGCGCTCGGCGCGGGCACCACGGCTGAGGAAACCCGCCTCCTCTGCCGGTGGCATCAGGACGTCTCCGCCCGCCAACTCTACGGGAACGACCTGATGAACAACTTCACCAAGCCCAAGGGGCCAACGTGCTCGGAGCCAATCGCGGAGTACGGCGCGGCCCGCGTCCCGCTCGGCTCCGGCGAGCGCGTATTTGCGGGTGAGCCGGACCACGCGGGGCCGGCTCCCCCGTGCGGCGCCGCCTCGGCTGGAGCCTTTCCCTCGATGCTCCGCCCCCGCAACCGCCTCGGTTCCGATGCAAGGGCAGCACGAGGTCGTCGGCTGGGGGGAAGCCGGACGGCTCTTGCGCGAAGGCGAGCAGCTCACCCCGCGCGATCACGGACGCGCTAGGAGATCCGCGCCCACTCCGCGTTCGACCGGAGGACGCAGTCCTCGATCGCGAGGCCGGCGAAGTAGTTCCCGGTGAGCGCGAGCTTCCCGCCGGCGAGCAGCCGGTCGATCTCGTCGACGATCTCGCCGTGGCCGAGGCCGGGCGCGGGGAGCGTCCGGCGCGCCTCGATCGGCTCCCCGAGCTCCGCGCGCGGGACCCGGAGGACCGCGGCCATGCGCGTCAGCTTCTCCTCGCGCGTCACGCCCGGCCGGAAGTGGAAGGCGAAGGCGCGGTGTCCCGCGTCGGGGAAGGGATCGCGGGTCACGACCGAGAAGAAGACGTCGTCCACCGGCACCACGAAGGCGCACTCGGGCACCGGGGAGCGGTCGCGGGGGAGGACGACGCCCGCGCTCTCGACGGCCACGGTCTTCACGCGCGACACCGCCAGCGCGAGCTCGTGGAAGTCGTCGAGGAGCACGGCCGCGGCCTGGTCCGGCGTGCGCGGCGACGGCGCAGCGCTCCGCCTCGAAGCGGCGGCCGTCGGCCGTGGTCACGACGAACCCGACCCCGCCCCGCGCGACCCGCGTCACCGCCGCGCCGCGGACCACCTGCACGCCGGGCGCGGCCGCGGCGGCGGCGCAGACGCTCTCGAGCCCGCGGCGGAGACCGAAGCTCCTCGGGAACTCCTTGCGGCGCTGCCGCTTCTTGAAGAGCGAGCCGGGCCCCTCCGCCGGGAACCCGTCCGCCTTCTGCGACGGGACCGCGGCGAAGAAGGCCGAGAGCAGGCGATCGTAGTTCCGGCGGCCGACGAGCCCCGCGAAGTACGAGTACATCGTGTGGCCCGACTTCCCGCGGAAGACGCCGGCCGGGAAGTGGACCGCCGCCTCCAGCCAGGAGAGCTGCAGGAGCACCTTCGGGGGGGTGAGGAGCTTCACGTCGTCGCCGCGGAGCAGGCCGAACCGGCCCCGCGCCGGACCGCGCTCGACAATCTCCCCGGCGAGCCCGGTCCCGACCACCACGTCGAGGAACGCCCCGTAGCTGTTGTAGGTGGTGTGCGCGCCGAGCTCGAACCAGTAGCCGTCGGGCCGGCGCGGCGTGTGGAGGCAGCCCCCGACCCGGTCCTCGCGCTCGAGGAGCAGCACCTTGCGCCCCGCCGAGGCGGCCTTCCACGCGAGGGAGAGGCCGCTGATCCCCCCGCCGACCACGATCACGTCCGCGTCCGCCATGGGTCTCCGAGCCTTGCAGAGAACCGGCCCGCGCGCCAGCCCGAACGCGCTCCCCTGCGCCCCTCCGCGCGGCCCTCCGGAACGGCTTCTCGATCGCCGCCTAAAGATCTAAGAAGAGGGCATGCGCATGCGGATCGGCTTCCTCGGTCTCGGCACGATGGGCGAGCCCGTCGCGAACAACCTTCGCAAGGCCGGCCACGAGCTCACGGTCTGGAACCGGACGGCTGCGAAGGCGAGCCACATCGTGTCGAAGGGCGGGAAGCTCGCCCGGACGCCGAAGGATTGCGCGGCCGGCAAGGACCTCGTCTTCACCTGCGTCTCGGACGAGAAGGCGCTCGAGGCGGTCCTCGAGGGGCCGGACGGCGCCCTCGCCGGGCTGACCCGGGGCGACACGCTCATCGACCTCTCCACCGCAGGCACCCGGTCCGCCCGGAGCGTCGCGAAGCGCGCGGCCGACCGCGGCGTCGCCTTCCTGAGCGCCCCATCCTCGGCTCGAAGACCGCGGCCGAGCAGGCGCAGATCGTGATCCTCGTCCGGCGGCCCGGCCGCCGCCCGGGAGAAGGCGCGCCCCGCGCTCCACGCCGTCTCGGCGCGGGTCATCGATCTCGAGGAGGCGGACCAGGCCGCGCTCCTGAAGCTCTGCGTCAACGCCGTCGGCGGCGCGATGGTCGCCGGCTTCGGCGAGGCCCTCGCCCTCGGCGCGTCGGGCGGGCTGCCGATCTGGAAGCTCGTCGAGGTGATCCAGGCCTCGCCCTTCCACTCGCCGCTCTTCCTCGTGAAGGGCGAGCTCGTCGAGAAGGGCGACTTCTCCCCCCGCTTCACCATCGCCCTCGCCGAGAAGGACCAGCGGCTCGCGCAGGAGGCGGCGGCCGATCAGGGCGCGAAGGTGCCGATCAACGAGGCCGTGCGCCGGCTCCTCGCCGACGCCGCCGAGAGCGGCCGGGGCAACCAGGACGTCGCCGCGGTGGCGGACCTGCTGCTCGGCTGGGCGAAGAAGAAGTAGGCGCCGCCGCGCTACGGCTTAGCGCGAGGGCGTCCGCGACGAGCTTCACGAGGTCGTCGAGATGGAACGGCTTCTTCACGAACCCCGCCGGCTCCCCGACGCGCTCGACGCCCTTGCGCACCACGCTCGGGCGGCGTCGCCGAGACGAAGAGCACCTTCGGGCAGCGCTCGCCGAGGCTCGTCCGCATCTCCTCCCAGAGCTCCGCGCCGTCCATGTTCGGCATCCGGTAGTCGACGAGGGCGAGGTCGGGCGGGTTCTTGAGGGCCATGGCGAGCGCCTCGACCGAGTCCGACGTGGACACCGTCGAGTGGCCCATCCGCTGGACGGCCTTCTCGAGCGCCTTCCGCACGATGTCGGTGTCGTCGACGATGAGCACGCGGGCCAAGGCAGCCTCCCAGGTTCGATCCCGTCGTTGATGCGCGGGACGTGCCGGAAATAGCGCCCTGATTCCGAGGGTGCGGGTGGTCGGCCGCCCTACCCTGGGTCCCGGTCGCACCCCGCCCCGGACGGCTCTTGCGGACCCAGGCGTCCGAGCCCTCCCCCGCAGGGGTCAGCCGTAGCGCTCGAGGGTCCGCCGGACCGCCTCGGCGAAGTGGCGCCGCGCCGCGGGCGGCCCGATCACCTCGGCGTCGCCGCCGAGCGAGAGCGCGAGGCGGGTCGTCCACTCGGCGCTCGCCCCCGGCACCTCCACGATCGCGCCGCCGCGCTCCACGCGCTTCACGAGCCGGAGGCCCGGCCGCGAGAGCGCCCAGGCCGCGACCGTCGGCCCGACCCGGATCCGGATCGGGTCGCCCTCCGGCTCGGAGAAGAGGCGGGCGCGGGCGAGGTCGGCGTCGCCGGGCGGGTCGAACCGCTCGGCGGTGATCGCGCACTCGCGGACGCGGTCGAGCCGGAAGGCGAGCGGGCGGCCGCGCGCGGGGTCGAGGCCGTACAGGTACCAGTGGCCGAAGCGCTGGGCGAGCGTCCACGGGTGGACGGAGCGCTCGCTCTCGGCCTCCCGCGACGCCGAGTGGTAGCGCGAGCCGCACCACCCGCCGCTCGGCGATGGCGCGCTGCAGCCGGCCGAGCACCGA
Source organism: uncultured delta proteobacterium (assembly GCA_963739565.1). Lineage (GTDB taxonomy): Bacteria > Myxococcota > Myxococcia > Myxococcales > Anaeromyxobacteraceae > Anaeromyxobacter. The sequence continues at coordinate 355,370 of CAVUBF010000012.1, forward strand.
GTCCGGCGCGGGCGGTGCGCCGGCGTAGATCCGCTCGACCAGCTCGTCGAAGCTCGCCCGGCGGTCGCGGGGGACCGAGTCGCGCAGCGCCTTCACCGCGCGCTCCCGGCCCTCACCGCCGAGGGCGCGCGCGGCGGCGGCGAGGGCGGCCGCCTCGCTCTCGGTGAAGCGCGGCGGGCGCGAGAAGACTGGTGGAGCGCGACGTAGACCCGGTCGCCCTCCACGTAGAGGTCGAGGAAGTCGTCCGGGGCGAAGGGCGGCGAGCCGACGCCGAGGAGGAAGTCGAGGTCCTCGAGCAGCTCGCGCTCGGTGCAGCCGCAGCGGCGGGCGAGGTCCCGGACCGGGATGCCGGGGTGGCGGACGGCGTAGGGGACGAGGAAGAGGATCCGGCGGAGCCGGTCCCTGGGGTCGGGCTTGCGGGGGTCGGCCGTCGGCTTCTTGGCCGGTGGCGGCTTCCGCGCACCGCCCGGCTTCGCGCGGCGCCTTCCGCTTGCGGGCGGCGGTCACGCGAGCTCCTTCGCGAGGGCGGCGAGGGCGTCGCGGGCCCGCTGCCGGAGGTCCTTCGGCGCGAGGATCTCGGCCCGCTCGCCGAGGCCGAGGGCGTGGCGCAGGAGCCCCTCGGCGTTGGTCGCGTCCACCTCGACGACGGCGCCGCCGCCCTCCTCCTTCACCCGGGCGCGGCTCCCGAAGGAGGCGACCACCTCGCTCGAGAGCGGAGGGTGGAGCCGGACGCGGCAGCGCACGGGAGGGTGGTGGGCGTACTCCCAGGTCTCGCGGGTGGCGTGGTCGGCGACCGAGAAGTCCTTGCGGAGCTGGAAGTCGGGCGTGCGCGGCGCGGCGGGGTTCACGATCGACCGACTCGATCCGCGCGACGTGGAAGGTCCGGATCGCGCTCCGCATCCGGCAGAAGCCCACGACGTACCAGGCGCCGCCCTGCTGGAAGAGCCCGTAGGGGTCGACGTCGCGCTCGGTCCGCTCGCGCCGCTCCGCGCCCAGGTAGACGAGGTGGACCCGCTTCTTGTGAGCGACCGCGCGGGAGAGCTCCTCCAGCCGACCCGCCGCCGCCCCGGGGCCGGGGCCGGGGTCGGCGTCCTCGGAGGAGAGGTGGCGCGCGGCCGCCGCCGCCGCCTCGGACGCGCCCGGGGAGCGGGCGGCGAAGGAGAGCTTGTTCAGGGCGTGGGCGAGGTCGCGCGCGTAGGGGAAGGTGCCGTTCGCGAGGGCCGCCGACCCGGCGAGGTACAGCAGGGCGAGATCCTCCGGCGGCAGCTTCAGATCGGGGAGGTAGAACTCGTCCTTGTCGATGAGGTAGCCGGCGGGGAGGTCCTCGTCGCCGGCGACCCAGCGGACCGGGATCCCGAGCTCGAGGAGATCCGCCTTGTCCCGCTCGAACTTGCGGATGGCCGCCTCGCCCTTGCCGGCGTAGTCGTCGGCGAACTGCTCCTGGATCTCGCGCCAGGAGACGGGCTCCGCGGCCTTGAGGAGGAGCGCCGCGAGGTCGAGCAGCCGCTGGTCCTTCTGCATCGGGGTCGCGAACGTGGCAGGCCGGCCTGTCCAAGTCAACGTGGCGAGGAGGCGTGGTAGGATGCGGCCGCATCCCGACGGCAGGAGCGTGTCGCATGGCAGGGCTCGGGCTCGGTCCACCCGACTTCGCGCTGTTCGAGATCGACGACCCGGACGATCGGGCGGACGCTGCTCGAGGAGCGGCTCCAGCCCGAAGCTCGCGACCGCTCGCGGACCAGTGCCTGCCGGGGCTCTCGCGGGTCGCCGGGAAGGAGCTGTTCGTCCACGCCGGCAAGATCGCGCGGCGGAAGGGGGCAGGCGCCCGAGGAGCTCCTCGTCGCGTTCTGCGACAGCGCCAAGGGGTGGCGCGGCGTCCCCTACCTCGCGGTGGTGGTGACCCGGCTCCACCTCCACGCCCGGGTCGGCGTCCGGGGCGAGTCGCCGCGGCGGACGACGATGCAGCAGGCGCTCGAGCGCGAGGCGCGCGAACCTCGCGAAGAAGGGGAAGCCGTTCCGCAAGCTCCGCCAGTTCCAGGACTGGAACTTCGAGGAGCTGCCCGAGCTCGCGCCGGCGCACTCCGCGGCGTTCTGGACCGAGCTCGCCGACGGCGGTCGCGCCGGGCGGCCCGGGCATCGACGTCGGGATCGCCTGGACGCGCGAGGAGGCGCGGGCGCTCTCCCTCGGCGACCTGCTCGGCGTGTTCCGCGACCTCTCGCCGCTCTCAAGGTGCTCGCGAACGCGAGCGTGAGCCGCGTGCGCGGCCACGCCGCGCCGGCCGCGCCCGCGGCCCTCGCCGCCGGCCGCTCGGGCGCCGTCGGCTGCGGGCTGCCTTCGCGCCCTCGGCGCCGCGGCGGCCGCCTCGGCCAGCCGGCGCTCCTCGCGCGCCGCCTGCCGGACCGCCTCGACGAGCTCGTCGTGGTCCTTGCGGAGCGCGTCGTGGCGCCGCTTCAGCTCGGCGTAGCGGTCGTGCGCGAGCTCGAGCTCGCCCTTCTGCACGATGAAGACGCGCTTCTCGGTCTCGAGCCGGCCGCGGGACGGCCTTGAGCGTCCTTCTCGAGCGTCGGCGAGCTTCTTGCGGGCCTCGGCGAGCTTCGCCTCCGCCTTGTCGGCGCGCTCCTTCTCGGCGGCGAGCTTCGCCTCCGCCTCCGCGGCCGCGGGCGCGGCGGGCGCGGCCGGCGCCGGCGCCGCGACCGGCGGCCGGGGCGGGCGAGGCCGGCTCCGGGCGCGCGCGGCCTTCGCCCGGGCCAGCTCGGCCTGGGCCTTCTCGAGGTCCTTCTCGAGGCCTGCGGACGCGAGCGCCCTGGTGGTCCGCCTCGGCGCGGGCCTCGGCGAGCCGCGCCGCGAGCTTGTCGATGTCCTCGCGGAGCGCCTGCGCGCCGCCCGAGCCGCTTCGCGGCCTCCTGCTGCTCGAACGCCTTCTTCTTGCTCTTCTCGAGGTCGGCGCGGAGCTCGGTCGGCCTCCTCGCGCCGCTCCTTCGCCTCGGCGCGGGCCTCCGCCGCCGCCTTGCGGGCGGCGTCGCAGTCGGCGCGGAGCCTTCTCCGCGTCCGCGACGCGCTGCGCGAGCGCCGCCTTGGCGGTGCGCGCCGACAGGAAGAAGCCGATGGCTGCGAGGACGCCGACGAGGGCGACGATGGCGAAGACGTTCATGGAGGTGCTCCCGGAGAGGCTCCTTCGTATCCCGGATCGCGGGGCGGGGGAAGCTGATCTGCCGGGAGCGAGCTCCGGGGCAGCCGATGAGGCTGCCCGGAGCGAGCGGGGAGGAGGCTCTGCCCGCCGACGGGCGGAGGCGAGCCGGAGCTTCGGCTTCCGGCGGTCGCGAGGCGCAGCCGAGCGTCCCACCGCTCGGTTGGCGCCCCGGGAGCGTTCCCGGCGCAGCCGTACTAGGATCGCCCTCCCGTGCGCCGCGTCGCGACCAAGATCTTCCTCGCCTTCGCGGTGGCGCTCGCTCGCCTTCGCGGCGGTGGCGGCGTTCGGCATCGTCCGGCTGCACGAGATCCGCCGGGACCTGCGGCTCCTGTCGGGCGGGTACCTCGCCCTCACCCGGATCGCCGCGCAGCTCGACGTGAAGGACTGGGTCGCGGCCCGCGCCCTCGAGGCGAGCGCCCTCGACCGCACGGCGCGGCAGGCCTACCTCCCGATCGCGCGGGCGCAGTTCCCGGGGTTCGTCCGGGAGAAGATCGAGGAGGGGCGCCGGGTGGTCGCGCGAGGCGCGCGCGCTCGCGCGCGGACGACGACGCCCGCTTCCTCGACGAGGTCGAGGCCCGCCTCGACGCCCTCGCGGCGCGCTGGACCGAGTACGACCGGCGAGGCGCGCGCGCTGTTCGACGCCCTCGAGGCCGGCGAGGGGCAGGACCCGCGCACCCGCGCGGCCTTCGACGCGACGCGCCCAGGCGCTGCGGCAGCTGGAGAAGGGGCTCTCGCTCGACGTGAAGCTCCTCCAGGTCTCCCTCGAGACGCAGATCGCCGACCGGGTCCACGCGTCGGAGCGCGCGGAGGGACGGACCGTCCTCCTCATCGTCGTCTACTCCCTCCTCGCCCTCGCAATCGGGGTCGGCGCCGCCCTCGTCTCGCAGCGACTCCTCGCGCCCGATCCAGACGCTCACCGAGGGGGTGAAGGCGGTCGCGGCGGGCGACCTCACGCGCCAGGTGGAGGTCCGGAGCCGCGACGAGCTCGGCCTCCTCGCCCGCGAGTTCAACGCCATGGCGTCCTCCCTCGACCGGCAGCGCGACGAGCTGCGGCGCGCCGAGCGGCTCGCGGCGGTCGGCCGGATCTCCGCCCAGATCACCCACGAGATCCGCAACCCGCTGAACGCCATCGGCCTCAACGCCGAGCTGCTCGCGGAGGAGCTCGAGCGACGGCGGCTCCGCCCGCGGAGGCCCGGCAGCTCGTGCGCCGCGATCTCCCGCGAGGTGGACCGGCTCAACGGGGTGGCGGAGGAGTACCTGACGCTTCGCGCGGCTGCCCCGGCCCGCGCTCGGCCGCCAGGACCTCAACGAGATGGTGGGCGAGCCTCCTCGACTTCCTCGCGCCCCGAGCTCCAGGCCGCCGGCGTCGAGGTCGTGCGGGAGCTCGCTCCGGAGGCGCTCGCCATCCGTGGCGACGAGGGGCAGCTCCGCGCGGTGTTCCTGAACCTGCTGCGCAACAGCCGCGAGGCCATGCCCGCGGGGGGCCGGGTGACGGTCCGGACCCGGCGGGCCGGGGAGGCGGTCGAGGCGGAGGTCGCTGACACCGGCGGGGGGATCCCCCCGGAGGTGCCTGACGCGCATCTTCGAGCCGTTCTACTCGACGAAGGAGCGTGGTACCGGGCTCGGGCTCGCCTTCGCGCTGCAGGTGGCGAAGGAGCACGGCGGGACGATCCGCTGCGACAGCGCGGCGGGCCGGGGGACGACGTTCACGCTCGCGCCTCCCGGCGCGAGGACGAGCGCGCGGAGGGCGGCGGCGGGACCATGAGGCACGACCAGGATCGAGCGGCGGCGGACGATGCGGAGGACGGCGGCGGCGCCGGCGACGGGCGCGCCCCGCGCCGCCTGGGGCGAGGTCGTGCGCGGCGTCCTCCCGAACGGGCTGCGCGTGGTGACCTCGCCCGCGCCGGGGCTCCACTCCGCGATGATCGCGCTCTACGTGCGCGCCGGCTCGCGCCACGAGACCGCCGCCCGTGAACGGCGTCTCCCACTTCCTCGAGCACCTGTTCTTCCGCGGCTCCGAGGGGTGGCCCGACACGGTCGGCGATGAACGCGGCGGTGGAGAGCGCCGGCGGCAGCCTCAACGGCATCACCGCGCGCGACCACGGCTGCTACTTCACCCCCATCCACCCGGGCGAGCTCGGCACCGGCCTCGCGATCCTCGGCGACCTCGTCCGCCGCCCGCTGCTGCGGGAGATGGACGGTGGAGCGCGAGGTCATCCTCGAGGAGATCCTCGACGAGGTGGACGCCGACGGGCGCGACATCGACCCCGACAACCTCTCGAAGCGGATCGCCTTCGCCGGCCACCCGCTCTCGGTTCAAGATCGCCGGCACGCCCGAGACGGTTCGCCGGCTGCGCGAGGCCGACGTGCGCGCCCACCACGCGCGCTTCTACACCGGCGCGAACCTCGTCCTCGCGGTGGCCGGGCCGGTCCGGCCGGGCGACGGTCCGCGATCTCGCCGAGGAGCACCTCGGGGCGCTGCCGCGCGGCCGCCGCTCGGCGGACCTGCCGCCGCCGCCGTGGCCGCTCCGGCCCCCGCTTCGAGCTCGTCGCCCACGAGGACGCGCAGGCGGAGTTCTCGCTGTCCTTCCCCTGCCCGCCCGAGCACGCACCCGGACTACCCGGTCCACCTCTGCATCCGCCGCATCCTCGACGACGGCCTCTCCTCGCGCCTGCCCTTCGAGGTGGTGGAGCGGCGCGGCCTCGCCTACTCGCTCCACGCCGGGATCGACAGCTTCTCCGACTCCGGCATGACCGTCGTCGACGGCGCCTGCGCGCCGGCGAAGCTGCCGCGCGTCCTCGAGGAGGTCCTTCGGGTCCTGGGCGGGCTCGCGGCGCGCGCCGTCCCCGAGGAGGAGCTCCTCCGCGTGCAGCGGCGGCACCGGATGACCCTCGCCTTCTCCCTCGACAGCGCGGCGGAGCTCGCCGGCTGGTTCGGCTCCGGCGAGGTGCTCTCGTCGCCGGAGGGGTTCGAGGAGCGCTGCCGGCGCGTCGAGCGGGTCACGCCCGCCGACGTGCTGCGGGTCGCGCGCGAGACCTTCCGCCGCCGGAACGCCGTCGTCGTCGTGGTCGGGCCGGAGCGCCGGCGCGAGCGCGCCGCGGTCGAGAAGCTGCTCGCGACGACCACGGCCGTGCCGACCTAGCGGCGCGGCCGCTCGTTGCGCGCCCCCGTGGTCCGCGCGCGGGGGCTTTGCTAACCTTGAGCGTTCGTGGCCGACTTCGTCACCCGCGCCGTGCAGCGGCTCCGCGAGGATCCCCGGTTCAGCCGGAACCGGTACTTCCTCGCCCTCTCCTCGCCCGAGGGGCGGCGCGCGCTGCGCATCCACCGCCACCTGCGCTCCCTCGAGCGCGACCTCGCGGCGGGCTCCGCGGCGACGGTCGCGCACGACTCCGAGCGGGTGCGGTTGACCCTGCGCGGGAAGCGGGGCTCGCGCATCGCGTGGCTCACCCGCGCCGAGTTCCGGCTGCTGTGCGGGAGCCCGGTGGTCCGCGCGGCGCTCGGCGATGCGCGCCTGCGGGGAGGCCTGATGCCGCTCGTCGAGTTCGACCCGGTCCTCCTCACGGGGGTCGACGAGATCGACGCCCAGCACCGGGAGCTGTTCGCGCGGATCGGCGCGCTCCTCGAGGCGTCGCGGAACCGCCGGAGCCGGGAGGAGGTGGTTCGGCTCCTCGAGTTCCTGGGCGGCTACGTCATCGACCACTTCGCCGCCGAGGAGCACACGATGGTGGTCACCCGGTATCCCAAGCTGGAGGGGCACCGCGCCGAGCACCACCAGTTCATGAAGGAGCTCGAGATCCTCCGCCACGAGCTGAAGAGCGAGGGGCCGACGAACCTGTTCATCATCCGGGTCGGGAACCGGGTGACGGAGTGGCTGCGCGAGCACATCTACCGGACCGACCGGCTGCTCGGCGAGTGGCTGAGGGCCCACCCACAGTGACGCTCTAGCCGGCCCGCGCCCCGGCGCCGGCGAGGAGCGCGCGCAGCGCCTCGGCCGCGTCGCTCCCCTCGAAGGCGAACCCCGCGGGGACGTCCTTCAGCACCTGCGGCACCGACGCCTCCGACGGCCCGCACACCACCACCGGGATCCGGAGCGTCCGCGCCAGCTCCGCGAGGAGCAGCTCCACGCCGTCGGCGGGGAGCAGCACGAGCGCCCCCACCGCGCCCGACGCGAAGGGCCGCCAGAGCGGCCGCGCCCCCGCGTCGCCGGGCAGCTCCGTCACGTCCACCCGGACGCCGTCGCCGAGGGCGAGGCGGCCCACCGTCCCGAAGCCCGCCGGCGCCGAGGGCTCCGGGTGCCAGCCCGGGACCGAGTGGAACCGCGCGAGGGCGGCCTTGCGCGCGAGGGGGCCACCGCCGGCGAGGACAATCTTCCCCACGGTCTGGCTCCCCGACGAGCGCCCCCGCGCGATCCGCGCGCGCAGCGCGTGGAGCTCGTGGGCGGCGAGGAGCGGCTGCTCCTCCGGGGGCTCCGGCGCCGCGGCGCCGACGCGGGCGTAGCCGCGCTCGAGGAGCGCCGCGAGCGCCCGCATCGCCTCGAGATCGGTGGCGGCGCACTGGTCCACGAGGTCCTGGAACGTGCGCGGCGAGCGCAGCAGCGAGACCACCTCGGCCGTGATCGGGTGGAGCCCCGGCGGGATCTCGCTCGGGTCGACCGCGAGCTCGACGAGCTCCCCCGGCTGCGGCAGCGCGGGCAGGAGCGCGGCGACCTCGTCCGACTGCCGGAGCCCCTCGAGGACGAGCTCCTCGACCTTGCGGTCGATGCGGGGCTCCGCGGGCGTCGCGCCGGGGACGAACGCGAACTGCCCCTCGCGGAGCGTGAGGAGCCGGTACAGCGCCTTCTCCCCCTCGGCGTGGCGGGTCCGGGCGTCGACGACCCGCCCGTTCTCGAGGACGATCTCGGCCCGCTCCCCCTCGCGCTCCAGGGCGAGCTTGCCGCTCTTGCGGTTCACCGCGAGGATCTGGAGCAGGTCGACGAGCGGGATCTGCGCGAGGTTCCCCTCAATCTCGCGGCTCTCGCCGGAGACGGCGCGGGACGCCTCGACGCGGCGGAAGATCTGCTCGATCCGCGCGAGCACCTCGTCCTGGTTGAAGGGCTTGCGCAGGAACGTCCCGAGCCGCGCCCGGTCGACGTCGATCGACTCGCCGGTGAGCACCACCGGGATGCGCTCGGTGCGCGGGTTCGTCCGGAGGATCCGGACGAAGGTGCGCGCGTCGAGCATCTGGCAGCGCTCGTCGAAGAGCACCACGTCGGGGAACCGGAGAATGGCGACCTGGAGCGCGCGGGCGCCGTCCCGGGCCGCGTGGACCTGGTAGCCGCGCTGCCGCAGCGCCGGCGCGAGGGCCCGCACCGTGGCGGGGTCGGGGTCGGCGATGAGGATCTTCCGGACCGGGGGCATGGGGGCGGGTCGGGCTAGAGCGGCTGGAGGTCGTACAGCGTCTGGAGCTTCGAGACGAGGGCGTCCACGAGCGGCCCGTCGGAGGTGTGGAACATGCGGCCGCCCGGGCCGGCGAGGAGGCCGTAGGCGGAGTGCTCCGAGATGAAGAGGAGGAACTCGTGCGTCGCGAAGCGCGGGTCGCCGTCCACGTAGACCTCGGTGACGAGCGGGTGGCCGATCCGGGTGGGGTCCGGCCCGCGCGGGCCGAGGAGGTAGACGCGCACCGTCGGGTCCGACGCCCGCGCGGCGGCGTCCCCGGCCGGGAGCGCCTCGAGGACCGGCGCCGATCCGATCGAGCCCCGGGCTCCGACGTAGAGGAGGCCGCGGGCCCGCGGGTCGCGGGCGATCTCCCGCGCCGCCTCGCGCTGCGCCGCGACGAAGAGCTCGCGGTCGAGGGGCAGCCGGGTCGAGGGCGAGCTCTCGGGGATCCGCGCGCCCTCGGAGAGGAGCAGGTCGGCGAGCTCCCAGAAGGCGTTCGCCGGCACGTCGGCGAGGTGCAGGCGCCGCAGCAGGGAGCCGCGCTGCTCCTGGACCCGGGCGCGAGCCCAGTGGAGGAGCTCGTCGAAGTCCTCCCCGTCCTTCGGGAAGCTCGAGGCGCCCATGGAGAGGAGCACCGGCGCGCGGCGCTCGAGCTCCCGGATCGAGTCCTCCCGGCGGATCTCGTCGGCGGCGCGCCGGAGGAACATGAGCGCGCCGAAGTAGTCGGTCTCGGGGAGGAGCACGTAGTACTCGCTCTCCGAGACCTTCGCGAGGATGTCGGCGTCGCGGACCACCCGCCCCACCGCGGTGACGACGTCGCGCAGGGCGCGGCGGTAGAGGTCGCGGCCGCCCTCCTTGCGCATCTGCTCGGCGTTGTCGATGGAGAGGACGACGAGGGAGAAGGCGCGGGCGTAGCGGCGGGCCTTGTAGAACTCCTTGCCCGCGTAGTCGATGAAGTAGGCGAGGTTGTACGCGCCGGTGTCCCGGTCGCGGAGCCCGATCCGCTCGAGCGCCTGGAACCGGCGGGCGTTCTTCACCGCGATGGCGGTGAAGTCCGCCACGGTGAGGGCGGCGGCGTGGTGCTCGGGCTCGAACCGGCCCCGGGCGCGGTCGGAGAGGAGCGCGAGCCCGACCGGCTCCTCGTCGGCGAGGAGCGGGACGTGGAACGCCTCGGAGACGTCCTTCGCGCCGCGCGCGGCGGTCGGGACCGAGGCGGCGAGCATGGGGGCCCACTCCGGATCCTTCGGGTCGATCCGGGCCGGGAGCGCCGCCCGGTCCACGAGGCCGCGGTAGCCGCGCAGCGCGAGCGCCCCCTTCTCGTCGGCGATCCAGAGCGCGGCGCCCTGGGCGTCGCTCACCCGGGCCAGGATCGACAGGGCGAGGTCCTGCAGCCGCTCGCCGTCGAGCGTCCCCATGATCTGGAGCCCCTGCCGGTAGAGCGCCTGGGACCGCGCGAACTCGAGGTTCTCGCTGACGAGCTGGGAGTGCTCGCGGCGGAGCCGCACCCGGGCGAGGGCCTTCTCGCAGACCGAGGCGAGCTCGTCCCGGTCCACCGGCTTCGTGAGGAAGTCGGCGCAGCCGACCTTCATGGCCTGGACCGCGAGCCGCACGTCGTCGTGGCCGGTGATGGCGACCGCCTCGAGGTCCGGATCCCGCCGCTTCGCCTCGCGGACCATCGCGACGCCGTCGAGCCCGGGCATGACCACGTCGGTGAGGACGAGGTCGAAGTGCTCCTCGGCGAGCCGCTTCAGCGCCTCGGTCCCGGAGCCGACCGCCAGCACCTCGTGACCGGCCGCCTGCAGCACCTCCCGGAAGAGCTCCTGGAAGAACCGCTCGTCGTCGACGACGAGGATGCGCCCGGCGGCCGCCATCTAGAGCTCGGCCTCGCCCTCGAACACCCGCACCGCCGGGCCGCGCATCGTGACCCGCGCGAGGTCGGCGGAGACCGAGATGGTGAGCGCGCCGCCCGGGAGCCGGACCTCCACGGGCGTGCCGGGGCGCACGTCGCCGCGGCGTACCGCCGCGACCGTCGCGGCGCACGCGCCGGTCCCGCAGGCGTCGGTGAGCCCCGCGCCGCGCTCCCACACCACGAGGTCGAGGCCGCCGGCCCGGGGCCGCGCGAAGCCCACGTTCACGCCGCCGGCGACCGCGCGCTCCACCGGCGGGCCGAGCGCGGCCGCCCGCTCGAGCGACGGCGCCGCGTCGAAGATCACCGCGTGGGGGTTCCCCATCGAGACGCGCACCGCGTGGAGGACCTCGCCGGGGACGGAGAAGTCCTGCTCGCCCTCGAGGCGCGCGGGCCCATCTCGACCGACACCGACTCGACCGCCCCCGAGGGGCTCCGGTGCAGGGTGCACTCCTTCGTCCCGGCGCCGGTGTCGATGCGGATCGACCCGTCGAGGCCGCGCGTCTCGGCGAGGTGGCGCGCGAGGCAGCGGACGGCGTTGCCGCACATCTCCGCGACCGAGCCGTCGGGGTTGTAGATGTGCATCTCGACGGCGGCGCCCGCGGTCCGCGGCGGGAGGATCGTGACCACCCCGTCCGCGCCGACGCCCCGGTGGCGGTCGCAGACGCGCCGCGCCCGCGCGGGGTCCATGAGGGGGCCCTCGACGAGGACGAAGTCGTTTCCGAGCCCGTGGTACTTCCAGAACCGGAGCATCACGCGGCGCATCATACCGCCTACGATCGCCCCATTCCTCACTTCCCCTCTCCCCCACCGGGGGAGAGGGCAAGGGAGAGGGGGCAGCCCGGTGAATCGCTCTCCGGCCAGGCTGGCGCCGCCCGGGTCCTCGCCTTAGAACCCTCGGTCCTTACGCATGGAGCATGCGGTGAAACGCGAACCCGGCCAGCGGCTCGAATAGCCGGAGGGGCTCGTCCGTTTGATCCAGGTCAGGTAATATTCGGGCGCCCGGGCGGGATCCGGGCGAGGGAGAACGGGTGTTTCATCCTGTGAAAACGAGACTCTTGGGCGCGATCGCGCTCATCGCCGCTGCGGGGTGCTCCCGCGAGGACGTGACCCACTCCCGGGTCGCGAAGCCCGCGCCGCCCCTGCCGGCATCCCCCGCCGCGATGGCCGGCGCTGGCGGGATGACCGCCGGGATGGCGGGCGGGATGCCGGAGGGGATGGACGTCCCCTCGTCCGCGAAGGCGGGCGGCCTCCGCTGGACGCTCCCGACCGGCTGGACCGAGTCCGCGGGCGGGCAGATGCGCTACGCGACCCTGAAGCCGCCGGTCGCCGGGCGCATCGACGCGTCCGTGGTCGTGCTCCCCGGCCCCGCCGGCGGCGAGCTCGCGAACGTGAACCGCTGGCGGGGCCAGATCGGCCTGCGCCGATCGACGAGGCCGCCCTCGTCAAGGCGCGCACCGTCGTCCGGACCAAGGCCGGGCCGCTCCACGTCTACGACTTCACCGCCGACGGCCAGCCCCGGAACCGGGTCGTGGCCGGCCTCACCTCGGCCCGCGGCGACACCTGGTTCGTCAAGGTCACCGGCGACGCCGCCGCCGTCGGCGCGGCCCGCGCCGACTTCATGAAGCTGCTCGGGAGCCTCCGCTTCGAATGAACCGCGCCACGAAGAGCCTGTGGGACGCCGTCACGTCCCTGAAGCTGACCATCGTCTGCCTCGCGGCGCTGATGGTCCTGGTCGTCGCGTGCACGCTCGCGCAGGTGCGCCTCGGCACGCTCGGCGCCGTGAACCTGTACATGCGGTCGTGGTTCTACTGGATGCCGCTCGGCCCCGTGTCCGATCCCGATCTTCCCGGGCGGCGCGGCGGTCGGCCTCGTGCTGATGGCGAACCTGATCGCGGCCCAGCTCCGCCGCCTCGAGCTCTCCTGGCGCAAGGCCGGGATCTGGATCGTCCACGCCGGGCTCATCCTGCTCTTCGTCGGCGAGTTCGTGACGAGCGCGTTCCAGGTCGACGCGCAGCCTCGCCTTCGAGGAGGGGCAGACGCCGAACTACGTCGAGGTGCCGCGCGAGGTCGAGCTCGCGGTCACCGACCAGACCGACCCGAAGGTCGACGAGGTCTACGGCATCTCCCAGTCCGCCCTGGGCCGCGGCGGCGTCGGTGCCCGTCCCCGGCACGCCGCTCTCGGTCCGCGTCCTCGACTACCTCCGGAACGCCCAGCTCGGGCAGGCGACCCCCGGCACGCCGGACGCCGGCGCGACGCAGGGCGCCGGGATCGGCCTCGCCTACCTCCCGCTGCCCCCGGTGACGAACGACGAGCAGGCCGACCTGTCGGTGGCGGTCGTGGAGGTCGCTCGACGGCGGCCGAGCCCATCGGCGCCTGGCTCGCCTCGAACGCGATCGCCGCGCCGCAGCAGTTCATGGCGGCGGGCCGCACCTGGACGCCTCGCGCTGCGCGACCGGCGGCTAGTACCTGCCGTACACGCTGACGCTCGAAGAAGTTCAGCCACGACGTCTACCCGGGACCGACATCCCGAAGAACTTCTCGAGCCTCGTCCGGCTCCAGAACCCCGGCGCGCGGCGAGGACCGCGACGTCCTCATCTACATGAACCAGCCGCTGCGTTACGACGGGAAGGCGTTCTACCAGGCGAGCTTCGGGAAGGGCGACACCCTCTCGATCCTCCAGGTCGTCCAGAACCCCGGCTGGCTCATCCCGTACATGTCGATGCGTGCTCGTGACGCTCGGGCTGCTCGTCCACTTCGCCATCTCGCTCCGGCGCGGGCTGCGCCGCGCCGGGAAGGCGCCTGCGACGGCGGCGCCGCAGGAGGCCGCATGAACCAGGTGAAGAAGCTCGCGCCGTGGATCGCCGGCGTCCTCGCCCTCGCTCGGCGTCGGCCTCACCCTCGTCCCGGCCCGGCCGGTCCGCGGCTTCGACCTCGACGCCTTCGGCCGCCTGCCCGTCCTCGAGGGCGGACGCGTGAAGCCCATCGACTCGCATCGCGCGCAACTCGCTCCTGGTGATCCGCGGCGCGCAGTCCTTCGAGCACGAGGGCCGGACCGTCGGCGCCGACGAGTGGCTCCTCGACGTGCTCTTCCGGCCCGAGGTGGCCGACGCCCAGCCGGTGTTCCAGATCGACGACCCGGACGTCCTCGGGCTCATCGGGCTCCCGCAGACGACGCAGCGCCGGTTCCCCTTCAGCACCCTCGTCGCCCCACCTCCAGCGAGATCGAGCGCAGGCCCAGGCCGCCGAGAAGATCGAGTCGAAGCAGCGCACGCGGTTCCAGGGCGCCGTCGACAACCTGGCGCAGCGCATGTACCTGTACTTCCGCCTCAAGAACACAATCCAGATCGAGCGGAGCCCGGGGCTGCTCATCGAGCTCGCCTCGCGCTGGCGCGCCGGGCGCCCAGCAGCGCCAGGCGGCGCTCGCGGAGCTCGCCCACTTCCGGCCCATCCTCCCCGCGGAGGGCGCAGCCGCCGGAGGCGTGGCGCTCGACCGGCGAGGCGCTCCGCGCCGCCGCCATGGGCGAGCAGGATGCGCAGCTCGCCGCGCTGGGCGCGGGTCGGCCTCGCCTGGTTCGCGCAGGACGCGACCAGCCTTCAACGCGCGCCGTGCACGGATCTTCGCACGCGGGCCCACGCCGCCTCGACGCGCCTCGAGTCGGTCGGCCAGGTCGAGCACGAGGTGATCTTCAACCGGGCCCAGCCCTTCTACTCGGGGATGGTGCTCTACGTGCTCGCGCTGCTCGTGCTCTTCGTCTCGTGGCTGCGCTGGGGCGACCTGCTCCGGCCGGCCGCCTTCGGGCTCCTCGTCGCCGGGCGCGCTGGTCCACACCCTGGGCCTCGTCTCCCGCGTGATCCTGCAGGGCCGGCCGCCGGTCACGAACCTCTACTCCTCGGCGGTCTTCGTCGGGTGGGCCGCGGTCGTGCTCGGCGTCATCCTCGAGCGGATCTACCGGAAGCGGCTTCGGCACCGCGGTCGCCGCCGCCTCCGGGCTTCGCCTCGCTCATCGTCGCGCACCACCTCGCCGCGCGACGGCGACACGATGGAGATGATGCGGGCGGTCCTCGACTCGAACTTCTGGCTCGCCACCCACGTCGTCACCATCACCATCGGCTACAGCGGCACCTTCCTCGCCGGCGCCATCGCCATCGGCTGGGCGCATCCGCGAGCACGTCGCGCCGCGCCTCGATCCCGCGACCGGCAAGGCCCTGCTCGTCGATGGTCTACGGGGTCATCTGCTTCGCGCTCTTCTTCAGCTTCGTCGGCACGGTCCTCGGCGGCATCTGGGCCGACCAGTCCTGGGGCCGGTTCTGGGGCTGGGATCCGAAGGAGAACGGGGCGCTGCTCATCGTGCTCTGGAACGCGATCATCCTCCACGCCCGCTGGGGCGGCTACGTGCGCGAGCGCGGGCATCATGGCGATGGCGATCTTCGGGAACGTCATCACCATCGCTCTCCTGGTTCGGCGTGAACATGCTCGGCGTCGGCCTCCACTCCTACGGCTTCATGGACAAGGCGTTCTGGGCCCTCGCCGCCTTCGACGCCTCGCAGCTCGCGCTCATGGGGATCGCCCTCCTCCCGCGCCGGTTCTGGAAGCCGGCCTCGGACCGGGGCGGGCCGGCCGCGGCGCAGGCCTGACACCCGAGTCCGGCGCCTTCGGGCGCCGGACGAGGCGGGAGACGTCCGGCAGCGCGGGGCCGGCCGCGATACGGCCCCGAGTGCCCCGGCCGCACACGGGGTAGCACCCCCGTCGCGAGAAGAACGGGCGGTCCGGCCCCGCCTCGTCTAGCCTAGGGCCATGGACCTCGTCCCGTTCCTCCGGTCCCTCGTCGCCGTCGACTCGACCTCGACCCGCTCCAACCTGCCGGTCCTCGACCGGCTGGAGGACGCGGCGCGGGCCGTCGGGTTCGAGACCCGGCGCGTCACCTGGGTGGACGAGAACGGCGTCGACAAGGGGAACCTCGTCTGCCGCCGCGGCCCGGACCACCCGGGGGGCCTCGCCCTGGTCGGCCACACCGACTGCGTGCCCTTCGATCCCGAGTGGAGCGAGGCGCTCGCCGGCGCGGAGCGGGACGGGAAGGTCTGGGGCCGCGGGGCGGCCGACACCAAGGGCTTCCTCGCGGCGGCGCTCGTCGCGGCTTCGCGGGCGACCGCGCGCAAGCACCCCCTCGCCCTCCTCTTCACCGCCGACGAGGAGGTCGGCTGCCTCGGCGCGAAGCGGCTCCTCGCCGAGGGGCGCGTCCACCCGCGCCACGCCATCGTCGGCGAGCCGACGAACCTCGTGCCGATCCGGGCGCACAAGGGGTACTGCGCGGTGGAGGTCATCATCGAGGGCGTCGAGGGGCACAGCGCCTACCCCGACGTGGGCGCCTCGGCAATCCACGCGCTGGGCCGGCTCTGGAGCGACATCGAGGCGATCGGCGTGGAGCTGCGCCGCGAGGCGGACGCCTCGTTCTCGCCGCCGTTCACCACCTGGAACGTGGGCGTGGTGCGGGGGGGCAAGGCCCGCAACATCATCGCCGGCGAGTGCCGCTTCACCTACGAGTGGCGGCCGCTGCCGGGGCAGGACCCGCGCCGCGCGCTGCGCCTCCTCGAGGAGGCCTGCGAGAAGCTCGAGGCGGGCGGCGGCGGGAAGCTCTCGGTGGAGATCGCCCCGCTCCGCACCGACGCGGCGGCGGTGACGCCCGCGGAGGCGGACGTGGTCCGATTCCTCGAGGCGGAGAGCGGGAACGCGTCGACGACCGTCCCCTTCGGCACCGAGCTGCCGGAGGTGATCGGGATGGGGGCCGAGGCCTGCGTGTTCGGCCCCGGCGACATCAAGGTGGCGCACCGGACCGGGGAGCACGTCGCCGTGGCGGAGCTCGAGCGGGCGGCGGTGATCCTCGCCAGGGCGATCGAGAGGTTCTGCGGGTAGCACCGTCGTCTGGCGCCGTCGGGCGCCAGACGACGCGGGAGACGTCCGCCGTCTCGGGCGACGTCCGAATCCCCGGTCACGCGTGCTCGCCCGCCCGTGCTGGTCGCGGGCGAGGCCCTATTCCGAATCGTGCACGTGGTAATGCGCGTGCACGTGGTGCTCCCCGCCGTGGCGGTGCACGTGCCGGTGGGCGAGCCCGCTCTCGACGAGGAGCGGCTCGTCGTGGAGCAGCGCGTGGGCGTCGCCGTCGTAGAGGAGCCCCTTGCGGCCGGGCGCGAGGAGCAGGGCGCGGTCGCCGAGCTCCGTCGCCATCGAGAGGTTGTGGGTCGTCGCGACCACGGTGAGGCCCGGGATGTTCGCGAGCACGTCCACGAGCCGGCCCACCGAGGCCGGGTCGAGGCCGGCGGTCGCCTCGTCGAGGAGGAGCACCCGCGGCTCGACGGCGAGGCACGCGGCGAGGGCGACCCGCTTCTTCTCCCCGCCGGAGAGCTCGAAGGGCGCCCGGTCCAGGAGCCCCGCGACGTCGAAGGTCTCCGCCCAGCGCGCCGCGCGCGCGTCGGCGTCGGCGAGCCGGAGCTGCCGCGGCCCGAAGGCAATCTCGTCGCGCACCGTCGGGTTGAAGAGCATCGCGTCGACGTTCTGGAAGAGGAGCGCGACCTCGCGGCGGAAGCGCAGCCGGAAGGCGGCGTCGTCGAGGAGCGCCGGCGAGAGCCGCTCGCCGTCGTAGCCCACCCCGCCCATCCCCTCGCTCCCGAAGGCGAGGCCGTCGAGGTGGCGGAGCAGGGTGGTCTTCCCGCAACCGTTCACGCCGAGCACCACCACCCGCTCGCCCGGGAGGACGTCGAAGGTGAGGTCGTCGAGGACGGTCCGGCCGCCCTGGGACGCGGTGAGGTGGTACGCGGAGAGGATCGCCATCAGAAGCCTCGGGCGCGGAGCGCGTCCGCGACGTCGCGGGCGTTCCGCCCGGAGAGGACGACGAGCGTCCCGGTGATCGCGCCGGCGCCGCGCACCACCTCGGTGGTGCGGGGGCGGCGGAGGAGCCGGCTGCGGAGCCCGAGGCGCGACTCGACCGCGAGGAGGCGGAGCGCGTGGATCTGCGCGAGCGCCACCACCAGGACCCGCGTGGCCCAGGGCCACGGCGCCACCGCCCGGAGCACGTCGACGCGCGCGAGGACCGCGAGGGCGAGGAAGGCGAGGAGCGCGGCGCGCAGGTTGAGGGCGAGGAGCGCCTCCCAGCGCCGCGCCCGGGCGCCCCGCCAGCCGGTCGAACCCGTAGGCCGCGGCGGACGCGCCGAGGGACAGGGGCAGCACGAGCCGCGCGACGCGTGCGAGGTGGCGCCCCGCCCCGCGGGCGAGCACGGCGAGGGCGACGGCGGAGGCGGCGGCGAGGACGCGCCAGCCGGTCACGCCGGACAGCGCGAAGGACGCGGCGAGCCACCCGGCGAGGAGGGCACGGTCGCGCCGGGGATCACGCGCCGGCATCGAGCCTCGCCCTCCGGACCAGCGTCAGCGCCGCGAGCGTGTAGGCCCCCTCGACGAGCCCGGTGACGGCGAGGCTCGGCACCATCGTCGCGACGAGCACGAGCGCGGGGTCGACGGGGAAGACCCGGGCGTCGAGGGCGTGCTGGAGCGCGAGGACCCCCACCACCGCGACGGACGCGACCTGCGTCGCGAGCCACGCCGCGGCGAAGGCGGCCGGCCCCTCGCCGGCGCCGAGGCGGCGAGCGGCGCGGAAGAGGGCAAAGCCCGCGGCCGGGCCGAGGAGCCCCATGGCGAGGGCGTTCACGGCCAGCGTCGTGACGCCCCCGGCGCCGAAGAAGAGGGCCTGCACGACGAGGACGAGCCCCTCGCACACGAACGCCGCGAGCGGGTGGTAGAGGAGCGCGAGGAGGGTCGTCCCGAGGACGTGGGTGGAGGTGCCGCCCGGCACCGGGATCCGCAGCGTCTGGACGACGAAGGCGAGGGCCGTGAGCGTTCCCATCACCGGGAGCGCGTCCACCGCCCGCGCGCCGAAGTGGCGCCGGACTCCCAGCGCCCAGATCGGCGCCGCCGCGGCGTAGGCGGGGATCGTGATCTGCGGCGAGAGGAAGCCGTCCGGGACGTGCATCGTCACCGCCCCGGTCGGCGCCGCCGCACGAGCCGGAGCGCCGCGAACGCGGCCACGATGGCCGCAGCAGCCACGAGGATCCGGCGCGGCGACGCGCCCCCCTCGTCGCCGTCCTTCGAGGTCCCGGCCGGGGCTCGACGCTCTTCGGTGATCGTCGCCAGCGGGGGGAGCGCTCCCGTCCGGATCAGGAGCGGGTCCACCGTCGCGACCGTGGGCGCGGGCGCCGGCGGCGTGACCGCCTTCACCTCGACGGCGACGACCTTCCCGTGCCCCGTGTCGTCGGCGACGCGCACACGCCAGGTGCCGGGGATGTCGGGCACGAACTCGATCCAGCCGTCGGCGGGGGTCTTCCCTTCGCGCTCGACGACGTCCGGCTTTCCGGGGCGGAGCACCTGGAACGTCGCGCCGGCGAGCGGCTTCCCGCCGTGGTACCGGACGCGGACCGCCCAGGCGTCGCCGCGCCGCTCGACCTGCTGCGAGACGCCGTGGGCCCGCGCCGGAGCGGGCACGACGAGGGAGAGGGCGAGGGCGAGCAGGGACGGGCCGGCTCGAAGCGAGGATGCGACGCGGGCGAGGCGCAAGAGGATGGACCTCAGGGGACGACGAGCGCGACCGCGTCGAGCTCGAGCTTGGCGCGGCCGATGGCCTTCTCGACGACCTCGCGGTGCTGGCGCAGCACGGCGAGGGCGCCGTCGACGCGGACCCGCGCCGCGCCGCCCTGGAAGGAGGACTCGACGAGCCGCTCCTCCTCGGCGTCCGCGTGCGAGAGCAGCACCGCCTTCGCCTCGTCGACCCGCCGCGCGAGGACCGCCGCCGCCTCCTTCTCCGCCGCGGCGCGCGCCGCCTCGAGGAGCGCCTGGGGCGCGCCGCCCACCCGGGCCCCCTCGGCCTCGTCGATCTCCTCCTCGAGCCTCGCCGCGCCGCCGCGGACCGGGCGGTTCCCGTCGAGGTCGACGAGCACCGAGATGGGCGCGAGGTCGAGGTAGCGCGAGGCCTGCCGCGAGGCCACCCGGGCGCCCGCGCGCGAGATCGGCGCTGGTGGCGAGGGCCGGGAGGAAGCGGGCGTAGAGCGCGCCGCGCCGGGGCGCCCACTCTCGCTTCACCGTCGCGGAGCGGCCGGCGTCGCCGTCGCGGACGAGCCCGATGAGCGCCTCGACGAGCCGGTGGCCGGTCGCGAACCACTGCAGCTCGTCGCGCGCCACCGCCGTCTCGCGCCAGAAGCTGCCGAGCAGGTGAGCGGCTCCTCCGGGAGCGTCCATCCCGGGGAGCGCCTCGATCTTCATCCCCGCGCCGAGCGTGAAGGCCGCCTCGAAGGGGTGGACGTTCTGGTCGGTGTCGACCTCCATGCCGACCCGGCGGCCGATCTCGACCGCCACGTCCTCCAGCTCCTCCTCGAGCCAGCGCGACAGCGTGACGAGCGCCTCGGAGATGGCCTCCGCCGCCGCCTCGGGCCCGGCCGCGTCGATGCCGTCCGGGGGCTCCTCGCCGAGCCGGTCGAAGGCGGCGCGGACGAGCCGCGCGAGCTCCGGGAGCGACGCGGAGCGGATGTCGAGGAGCGGGTCGCCCTCGTGCTGCGCCTTGCGGGCCGCGGCGACGCGCTCGGCGAGGTCCTGGCGGAACGCGTCGCGGGTCTTCGCGGTGCGCTTGCGGCGCAGCGCCGCGAGCTCGTCGGGCAGCGAGGCGAGCACCGCGTCGAGGCCGCCCACCGGCTCGTCGAAGATGCCGATCTCCTTCTCGTAGAGGTCGGCGAGGAACGCCTCCTCGCCCGGCTCGACCACGACGTGGATCTCCGACCGGCCGGGTCTGGCCGAGCCGGTCGAGGCGGCCGATGCGCTGCTCGAGCACGAGCGGCGACTCGGGGAGGTCGGCGCAGACGAGGTGGTGCGCGAACTGGAAGTTGCGCCCCTCGCCGCCCGACTCGCCGGAGAGGAGGACCATCGGGCCCTCGGGGTCGCGGAAGCGGGCCACCAGCCGGTCGCGCGCCTCGATGGAGGGCGCGTCGTCGTAGAGGAGCGCCTCGCGGCCGGCCCCGGCGATGCCGGCCTGCAGGTCGCGGAGCGCCTCGACGTCGTGGCCGAAGACGAGCACCTTCTCGCCGTCGCGGGCGAGCCGGGCGCAGAGCGTCGACGAGCGCCGGCGCGCTTCGCGCCCGCGGCGACGTCGCTGCGCCGCAGCGCGCGGGCGGTGAACGCGCCCACCTTGACGCGCCGGTTGCGGACGAGCCGGGCGGAGAGGCTGTAGCGGTCGGCGAGGTGCGCGAGGACCGCGAGCCGGTGGGGCTGGCCGCTCGGCGCGCGGAGAAGAACTCGTCGTCGGGCGAGAGCTTGCGGAGCCGCTCCAGCGCGTCGCTCCACCGTGCCGCCGGCGAGGAGCTCGCGGGCGACCTCGGCGTAGGCCTCGTGCTGGTCGAGCCGGGCGAGGAACTCCTTCTCCGAGGTGGAGGGGACCGGCTCGACGAGCGAGAGGAGCCGGAAGTACTCGCGCGGGTCGAGCCGGACCGGCGTGGCGGTGAGGAGGAGGACGCCGAAGGAGGCGCGGCAGATCGGGGCGACCGCGTCGTGGAGGTCGTCGTCGGCGAGGTGGTGCGCCTCGTCGACGATGACGAGGTCGAGGGCGGTCGCGGCCGCCGCGGCGGCGGCGAGCTCCGCGTCGGCGCGGCAGCGCCTCGAAGGAGACGATGGCGTGCGGGCGAGCGGGCCAGGGCGGCCTCGGCGCCGCCCAGCTCGGCGATCGCGCTCGGGGGTGAGCAGGGTGAAGAGGGCGTTGAACTTGTGGAAGAGCTCGGCCAGCCACTGGAAGGCGAGGTGCTCGGGGACCGACGACGAGCACGCGCTCGGCGATCCCGAGCTGGCGCAGCCCGGCGAAGACGAGCCCGGCCTCGACGGTCTTGCCGAGGCCGACCTCGTCGGCGAGGACGAAGCGCGGCATCCGGTCGCCGAGGATCCGGCCGGCCGCGCCGACCTGGTGCGGGAGGACGTGGACGCGGGAGGAGAGGAGCGCGCCGAGCGAGTCGGCGCGGCGGAGCGCCTCCAGGCGGACGACGCGGGTGCGCAGCGCGAAGGCGGAGGCCGGGCCGGCGTCGCCCGAGGCGAGCGCGTCGAGCGGGCCGCCGGCGGCGCGCTCGATCGGCGTGTCGTGCGGGACCTCGACGAGCGCCGGATCGCGCCCGGAGACCACGGTGACGCCGTCGCGCCCCGCGAAGCGGACCGCGAGCCGCCGCCCCTCGTCCGCGACCTGCGACGACGACGCCGACGCCCCAGCTCGCTGGGCGCGGTGCACCACCTTCATGCCTGGCTTCCAGCCCGCCATGTCGGGCGCACTGAACCATGCCCACTGAGGCCGGTCCAGCACGAGCAATCCCGCGCGAGAACGGGCGTTTGGGTCGGACGCCCGGAAGGCAGCCTCGACGTTGACAGGGCCGATGCGGGGCAAGCTAGAAACCCCAGGCTTTCTCGCCTTGGGCGGATAGCTCAGGGGTAGAGCGTCGCCCTTACAAGGCGAGGGTCGCAGGTTCGAAGCCTGGTCCGCCCAACCATGACTTGGGGAGTTAGTTAAGTCGGTTATAACGCCGGCCTGTCACGCCGGAGGCCAGGGGTTCGAGTCCCCTACTCCCCGCCACCCGGACCCCCGGAAGGGGAAGGTTCCGGGGTTTCGTCTTTCGGGACGGACGGGTCAGCCGCTCGCCGGGCGCCCTAGGCTGGACGAGTCCCCCGCGGGCAGTCCTCGGGGATCCTTGACTGTGGCCCTGTGCTAGTCAAGGTTTCCAATTAAAGCTTGACGAGTGCGCTCCACTGGTCGAGGTTCACCATGGATGCCTCGGTACGAGACCCGCTCCTGGCCCGCAGACCCCACCGCGCCCGGCGGAAGAGCCGAGCGCCGAGCGTTGAGCTACCGCGCCTTCGTCCCGGACCCGATTGCTGAGCTCCAGCTCGCCCTCCCCTCGAACGTCGCCGCCGCGGTCTCGGTCGCCGAGCGCTCCATCGACGCGCTCAACCGCGACCCGCCACGCCTCGCGAGCTTGGAAGTCCTCGCCCGGAGGCTCCTCCGGGCCGAGTCGGCCGCGTCCTCCCGAATTGAGGGCCTCGTCCTCTCGCAGCGCCGCCTCGCGCGAGCCGAGGCCGAGGAGCCCGACGCGGGCGACGAGACCGCGCGGTCCGTTCTCGGCAACGTCGTCGCGATGGAGCACGCTGTCCAGCTTGGCGGCGGGCGCGAAGCCACTTCGGCTCAAGGACGTCCTCGAGATTCATCGCCTGCTGATGCTCGCGACGACGACGCCTCACATCGCCGGCAAGCTCCGCGAGCACCAGAACTGGATTGGGGGGAACGCCTTCAACCCGGGGCGTGCCGACTTCGTCCCGCCCGCGCCCGAACGGGTCCCGGACCTCATGGACGACCTCGTCGCGTTCATGAACCGGACGGATCTCCGCCCGTCGTCCAGGCCGCCATCGCCCACGCGCAGTTCGAGACCATCCACCCGTTCGCGGACGGCAACGGGCGCGTCGGACGGGCGCTCATCCACGTCGTCCTGCGCCGGCGCGGCCTCGCCCCGCGCTACGTCCCGCCCGTCAGCCTCGTGCTCGCCGCGGACGCGAAGGCGTACGTGGCTGGCCTGACCGCGTTCCGCGAGGATCGCGCCACGGACTGGGTCCTTCTCTTCGCCCATGCGATCGAGCGAGCCGCGGCGAAGGCCAGCGAGCTCGCGCTACGCCTCGCCGAGCTACAGGAGAAGTGGCGAGAGCGTGCAGGTCGCCCGCGCCGCCACTCCAGCGCCGAGGCCCTCATCGTCGAGCTGCCCGCCCACCCTATCGTCACGGTCGCGACCGCGCAGAGGTTCCTCGGCCGGTCCAAGCAAGCGGTGAACGAGGCCATCGCGGTCCTGGCCGAGAAGGGCGTTCTCCACACCATCACGCTCGCCAAGCGGAACCGCGCCTGGGAAGCCCGCGACCTCTTCGACCTCATCAACGACGTCGAACGCGAGCTCGCCACACCCTCCGACACCGACGAGCCCTCCCGCCCGAGTCCTCGCCAGCGAAGGACCTCCCGCCCTCGACGTTGACTTCTCGGCTGGGCGGCGACCGACCGCGTACGCGAATCTGCTGCTCGAGCTGCTCCGGGGCGACATAACCCTGTTCGTCCGCGCCGGAGGAGCGCCGCCAGGACCGGCCCGCTGAGCGAACCCGATGCCCAGATCGCAGTCGCCCGGCACTCCTTCAGTCACCGCCTACGCCGGTACCTACACCGGCGGCGGGAGCCGCGGCATCTACCGCTTCGCGCTGGACGGAGAATCAGGCGCGCTGACCGACCCGATCCTCGCCGCCGAGACCGAGAACCCGTCCTTCCTGACGTTCCATCCCAGCGGCGGGGTGCTGTACGCCGTCAACGAGGTCGCCCGCGGCGCGGTGAGCGCATTCAGGGTAGACCCGGCGACGGGCAACCTCGCGCTGCTCAACCAGCAACCCTCGGCGGGGGCCGACCCGTGCCACCTCGTCGTGGACCGCCAGGGGCGCAACCTCCTGGTCGCCAACTACACCGGGGGAAGCGTGGCCGTCCTGCCGCTCGACGCCGACGGTCGCCTGCGGCCCGCGTCTGCGGTTCGCCAGCACACGGGTAGAGGACCGGTCCCCGCGCGTCAGGAGGGCCCGCATGCCCATGCGGTCGCGCTCGATGCCGCGGAGCAGTTTGCCCTCGCCGCCGACCTCGGGGCCGACCGGATCTTCGTCTACCGCTACGGAGCCGCGGCCGGAACCCTCGATCCGAACGACCCGGCTGCGGCGCCCCTGGAGCCCGGCTCGGGACCCCGTCACGTCGCCTGGCATCCCGCGGGGCAATACCTTTACGTGATCAACGAGTTGCGCTCGACGCTGACGTCCTTCCGCTACGACGCGGCGCGCGGCACGCTCGAGACGCTGCAAACGGTCACCACCTTGCCGGCAGGCGGCTCGCCCGAAACGATCGCGGCGGAGGTCGCGATCTCACCGGACGGGCGGTTCCTCTACGGCTCCAACCGAGGGCACGACAGCCTCGCCGTCTTCGCGATCGACCCCGCCTCGGGCGCGCTCGCTCCCCTGGGTCATGTCTCCTCGGGTGGCCGCACCCCTCGTCACCTCGCCATCGACGCGTCGGGCCGATGGCTCCTGGTTGCCAACCAGGACTCCGACGCGATCACCCTGTTCGGCATCGACGGCGCGAGCGGCTTCCCATGCCCTGCCGCCACGGGCCCAACGATTCCCAAGCCGGTCTGCGTCGTCTTTGCACCTGCGCGTTGAGCGCAGCACCTGCGCGTTGAGCGCACCGGGCGCTTCGTGGCGAGGCGAGGCCGGAATTCGTTCCCGAACTGGTCCTCGGGTCCGATCGCCCGAGTCCTCATCGATTCCTCAGGATTTCATCAGAACGCGCACCTGCGCGGGCGCGCACTCTCGCGGCAACGGACGTGCTCGCCCGCCCTCGCGGGCTCCCGGGGGTCCAGATGATCGTGCGCCGACTGGCTGCTCATTGCGTCACGCTGGCTGCTCTCGTGGCAGCGCTCGCCGGCTGCGGAGGGGGCGGGAAGGAGCCCGAGGGCGCCGGGCCGACGCGGACCGTGGGCGGCACCGTCAGCGGCCTCACCGGCAGCGGCCTCGTCCTCCTGAATGGCGGCCAGGACCCGCTCCCGATCGCGGGGAACGGTCCGTTCACGTTCGAGGGGCTCGCGGACGGCTCGCCGTACGACATCTCGATCGGCGCGATCCCCTTCGATCCGACGCAGGTCTGCTCGGTGTCGAGCGGGAAGGGGACGATCGCGGCCGCGGACGTGACGAACGTGACGGTCACCTGCACGAGCAAGGTCGAGGCGTCGGCGATCGCGCTCGGCTCGAGCCAGGTCGAGCTCCGCTGGGCGCCATACGGGCTCATGCCGACCGGCTACGAGGTGTGGGAGTTCCGCCCGAAGACCTTCCCGCCCGAGCAGCTGATCGCCACCGTGGCGAGCACCGTCCGGTCGTTCGTCCACCGCGGGCGCACTCCGTCGAGCGTCTATACGTACCGCGTCGTCGCCCTGACGGCCGGCCCGGCGGTCACCTCGACGTCGTTCACGGTCTCGACGTCGGCCCAGGCCACGTTCCCGTCGCCGCCGAGCGGCCTCACCGCCGAGACGACCGGCGGAGCCGTCACGCTGCACTGGGATCCGTACGGCGGCGCGAATCGGTACGACATCTACCGGACGTCGTTCCCGGAGCTCGTCGGGAGCACCCAGGGTCGCGTGTTCGTCGGCACGACGACCGGCACCCAGCTCTCCGACGGCACGGAGCCCAAGCTCGGAACCCACCAGTACCAGCTGTACGCGGTCCGTACCTCGCCGGCTGAGACCTCGCCGGTGGCGTCGCTGCCCGTGACGATCCCCGCGGGGACGATGGTGCTGGGGATCGAGCGGCCGTGGCTCGACCTGTTCAGGACCTGCGGCGACCGGACGGTCCTCCACCTCTACTGGTACGGCTCCCCCGGCGCGACGTCGCACCACGTGTACGCCAGCACCAACTCCGCGGTCATCACGCCGTCGGAAGGCAGCTTCGCGCCGCCCCTCGACGCCGGGACCACGAACGTCCCGATCGTCGAGGTCGAGCCGGGCAAGTACCGGATGGACGTCCCGCTGACGCTCTTCACGCCGGGGACGACCGTATGGTTCCGGATCGTGGCGGTGAAGAGCACGTTCTCGGCGGACAGCGAGGAGGCGATGGGAGGGATCATCACCGCGCCGGCGCCGGCCGGCGTCGGCTCCCTCGTCGCTTCCGTCCGGAACCCCACCACCGTGCGGCTGACGTGGGGCATGGCGGCGGGCGCGTCCACCTACAACGTCTACCGGCTCCCGGACCCGACCACGGCAATCGCGCCCCAGCACTGGATCGGCGCGACCGGCGCACTGGACTTCACCGACGCCGGGCGGACCCCGGGCACCTCCTACGTCTACCGGGTCACCGCCGTGGCGGTGGGAGGCGCCGAGTCGCCGCCCTCCGACTACTTCGCCGTGAGGACGCTCGTGTCCGGCGCGCCGCTGCTGCTCCCGGCGGTGCAGCCGGGGCCGCTGCCGTTCTCGGCCACGTTGAGCTGGATCCCGCACAACGGCGGGACGACCTTCCGCATCTACGGCGGCGACGGGTTCTTCATCCCCACCGACTTCGAGACCCTCGTCTCGACCTCGGTGGTCCCGGTGAAGGTCGTTCGCGCCTCAGCCACGGTCGTCCTCGGCAGCGTGGCGACCGGCGGGACGCTGCCGCCGGTGGGCGGGTACCAGATGACCGAGGTCTATCCGGACGGGAGCGAGTCGGACCGCTCCAACGTGATGCCGGTGATCTTCTTCTGATGCGCGGGGGCGGCGCGCGCGGGGCTCGGGCTGGATCTCCAGGTCCAGGGACGAGCCCCGCGCGCAGCCCGTCCCGGCGCAGTCGCCGTCACATCTCCTTCAGCGCCCGGAGATCCAGGTCCGCCACCCGCAGCCGCGCCGCGAGCGCGTGCGCGAGGCGCGCGAACACCACCGTCTCGAGGTGCGGGTATGCCGCGCTCGCGCGCGCGAGCCCCTCACGCGAGAGCGCGTAGAGGTGCGTCTCGGCCGCCGCGATCGCGGCGGCGGTGCGCGCGTGGCCGTCGGTGAACCCGATCTCGCCGAAGAACTCGCCGTGCCCAATCGTCGCGAGCGGGTGCATCTTCCCGTTACCGATGGGCATGAGCATCCGCACCCGCCCCGAGCGGACGAGGTAGAGGTCCGACCCCGGCTGGCCGAAGTCGAACACGCGCTCGCCCGGCTCGAACGCGTGCTCCTGGACCTCCCCCTCGAGCGCGCGCAGCGCCTCGGCCGGGATCCCCTCGAGCAGCTCGATCTCCGGGAGCGAGAGGATCCCCACCGATCCGGGGACGGACGAATCGCGCAGGAGCACCTGCTCCTCGACCGACTCGAGCGCGTCGTCGAGGTGCGGGAACACCGCGACCCGGTAGGGCGGCTCGACGAGGCCGAGCTGCTCGATGTACTTCGCGAGCTGCGCGCCCGGCCGTCCCGGCGGCAGGTCCGAGAGCACGAGTCGCGCTCCACACTCCGCGAGCTGGGCCGCAATCTGCCGCAGGGTGGTCGCGGCGGTGAGGTCCACCGAGCGGATCGCGCCCAGGCCGAGGACGAGCTGGCGGCGCGTCCCGAGATGCGGCTCCACCTCGCGGAAGAGGCGGTCGGCGGTCCCGAAGAACAGGCTCCCCTGCAGCTCGAGGACCGCCGTCTCGGCGCCGTGCCTGGCGAGGACCTCTCGTTCGCGCGGCCCGCGGCGGCGCTTCGAGAACATCGCGTCGCCGAGCGCGGAGCGCCGGACAATCGACGCGCGCACCTGCTCGCGCACGAACAGCAGCACGGACAGCGCGACGCCCGCGCCCGCGGCGGCCGCGAGGTTGAGCTCCATCGCGATGACGATCACCGCGAGCACGACGAGGAAGTCGAGCGCAGTGTGGCGCTCCCGCACGAGCTCGAACGCCTCGCGCTGGAACATCCGCGCCGCCATGAGGCAGACGATCGCCGCGAGGGCGGGGATCGGCAGCCAGGCGACGAGGGGTCCGAGCGCGACGAGCACGGCGAGCGCGAAGACGCCGGCGAGGACGCCCGACGCGCGCCCCTTCGCGCCCCCGTTCACGTTCACGAGCGAGCCGCTCACGATGCCCGTCCCCGGCGCGCCACCGGCGAGCGCGGACGCGAGGTTGCCGAGCCCCTGCCCGAGCAGCTCGCGGTCCGAGTCGTGGCGGCTCTTCGTGACCACGTCCAGGAGCAGGCACGTCTTCAGCGTGTCGATGGAGACGAGCACCCCGAGCGTCACGCCCGGCACGAGCGCGCGCTGGACGTCCTCGAGCCTCGCGCCGGCGAGGCGCCGCACCCCGCCCCCAATCGCGTGGACGTCTCCGCCGAGGATGGGGCCGACGAGGAGCGAGTTTCCGGTGAGCTCGAGCAGCTCCGGCCGGAAGAAGCCGGCGAGCCGGTACGCCGTCATCCCCGCCGCGAGCCCGACGAGCGTCGCGGGGACCTTCCGCGTCACCTTCGGCGCGAGCAGCGCGGCCCCGAGCGTGACGACCGACACGGCGACGGCCGGGCCGCTCCACCCGGACGGCGTGCGCACGGAGGCCCACGGGTTCATCCCGGCCGCGATCCCGAGCATCTTCGGGAACTGGATGTAGAGGATGAGGAGCCCCGCACCGGCGAGGTACCCCGCGACCACCGGGAACGGCAGGAACTTCACGAGCCGCCCGCCGCGCAGCGCTCCGAGCGCGAGCTGGACGGAGCCCGCGACCAGGATCACGAGGACGAGCTGAGTCGGCAGGCGGCCCGGCTCGACGGCGCCGGTGCGGAGGAGGTCCCCCGCGACGACCGCCATGAACGCCGCCGCCGCGGGCGAAGGCGCCGAGACGAGCCGCGGCGTCCCCCCGGCGATGGGCGCGACGATCCCGAGCGCGACCGCGCCGACGAGCCCCGCCATCGCGCCCGCCGCGGTCCCCGCGGCGCCGAGCGGCGCGTACATGACGAGGCCGTTCGCGATGGCGGCCGGGACCGCGACGAGCATCGCGGCGAACGCCGGCAGCGCCTCGGAGGGCCACCCGGTCCCGCGGAGCCCGGCGAGCCAGGAGCGGCGGCGCACGTCACCCGAGGTCAGCACGGGCTCGGCGCCCGGGCCGTGGACGCGTACCCCCCTACCGCGCCCGCTCGAGGCTGCGTGCACATGAGGTCGTTCGAGCCCGCCGCGAGCGCCGGGCGCTGCTGGGAGCCGAGCCGGATCACAATCCCGCGGGCGACCACGCGCGCGAGCTCTCTCCGCGTCTCGAGGAGGTTTCCTTCGGTCCGGCGGTAATCCCACGCCCAGAGGTGCTCGTCGGTCTCGCCGTCGATGAGCTGCGCGATCACCTCGAGCTCGCCCTCGGAGCGCGCCACCGCGCCCTCGACCACGAGCCGGACGTTCAGCTCCCGGGCGATCTCCGGCAGGAGCTGGCGGGTCTCCTTGTAGCGCGCGACGGAGGTCCGGGAGACGACGCGCAGCGACGGGTCCTGCGCCAGGCGCGCGGTGACGTGCTCGGTCATGGCGGCGGCGAGGTGCTCCTGACGCCGGTCTCCGGAGAGGTTCTGGAAGGGAAGGACGGCGAGCGAACGGGGGCAGGGCGAGGCGGGCGAGGGGTCCGGTGGGGCGGGCGCGACGGCGGCGAGGAGCCGGTATCCCCTCTTCGGGATCGTCTCGATGTACCGGGGCGCCCGGGCATCGTCCCTCAGGGCGCCTCGCAGCTGGAAGACGGCGCGGGTGATCACCCCGTCCACGACGGCGGTGCCGGCCCAGACCGCCGCGAGCAGCTCGCCCTTCGTCACCACGACCCCCGGGCGTCGCGCGAGCGCGACGAGCACCTCCATCGCCTTCGGCTCGAGATGCGTCGTGCCCGCCGGGTCGGAGATCGTCCCCCGGCTCGGCGCAATCATCCAGCTTCCCATCCGAAGCCCCGTCATGCATCACCCGCCGCGTTTGCAATCGACGGCCTCGTTCGCGCCGTTCGCGAGCCGTAGCAGCGCGCGACTTACGGATGGCTCACCGCTCCGTGAAGCGCGAAGGGCTGCTGCCCGGAATGGCCCATTGGGCTTAGGGCTTCGGCAGTAGCCACTCTTGCCGCGCGTCAGCGCGCATGCCAGGCTCGCGAGTGGGCGCCGGCGCTGTGCGGCCGTTCCGGGACGCGCTCCGACCCGCTCCTGCCGGGCGAACGTCCCCTCTCAGCGCGGTGACCGATGCCGGAACACGCTTCGATCGCGAAACTGACACGCCCGCGACTGCCGGGGATCTTCACGCGAGACCGGCTCTCGCGCCTTCTCGACGAAGGGCGCAAGAAACCGATCATCTGGGTGGCGTCGCCCGCGGGCTCCGGCAAGACCACGGTCGTCGCGAGCCACCTCGACGCGCGGAAGCTTCCCTGCCTCTGGTACCAGGTGGACGAAGGCGACGGCGACCTGGCCAGCTTCTTCTACCACCTGGGGCTGGCGGCGAAGGAGGCGGCCCCTAAGCACGACACGCCGCTGCCGCTCCTGACGCCCGAGTACCTCCACGGCGTTCCCGCGTTCACGAGGCGCTACTTCGAGGAGCTCTTCAGCCGGCTCGAACGTCCCTCGGTCGTAGTCTTCGACAACTTCCAGGACGCTCCGGCTCAATCGGGCTTCCACGAGATGATCGCTCACGCGCTGGACGTCGTTCCTGCGGGCGTGACCGCCATCGTCGTGAGCCGCGGCGTCCCGCCGGCGCAGCTCGCGCGCCTCTCGGCGAACGGGAGGGTTCATCGCATCGGCTGGAACGACCTCCGCTTCACCCTGGAGGAGTCGAGGGCGCTCCTGGAGAAGCGCGGCCTGCGGAAGCCGCCGCGGAAGGTGCTGGAGCTGCTGCACGCGAAGGCCGACGGATGGGCGGCCGGGCTGGTGCTGCTCCTTGCGGGTGCGGGATCGGCCGAGATCGAGGCTCACGCGCTCGACGGCCTCACGGCCGCCGGGATCTTCGACTACTTCGCGACCGAGATCTTCGACCGCTCGGAGGCGGTCGTCCAGGACGTCCTGTTGAAGACGGCCTTGCTGCAGAAGGTGACGGCGCTCGCGGCCGAGCGGCTGACCGGGACCGCCTCGGCGGGCGCGATCCTCGAGCAGCTCAGCCGCGACCACTACTTCACCGCGAAGCACGTCCAGACCGACACGCTGTACCAGTACCATCCGCTGTTCAGGGACTTCCTCCTCGCTCGGGCACGGAGGACGTTCTCGCGGACCGAGCTGTCCGCCCTCCAGACGAGCGCGGCGACGCTCATGGAGGAGTCGGGGCAGATCGAGGAAGCCGCGAGGCTGTTCATCGACGCCCTCGAGTGGGACGGCCTCGCCCGGGTCATCCTCGAGCACGCGCCCGTCCTGCTGTCCCAGGGCCGGAGCGCGACGCTCGAGGGGTGGCTGAAGGCCCTCCCGCCCGCGCTGATTGAGGGCTCGCCGTGGATGCTCCACTGGTACGGCATCTGCCGCATGCCGTTCAATCCGGGCGCGAGCCGCGGCCATCTCGAGCGGGCCTTCGAGTCGTTCAGTACCCGCGGGGACCTGACCGGCGCGCTCCTCTCCTGGGCGAGCATCATCGACACGTTCCTGTACGAATGGAGCGACTTCTCCCGGCTGGAACACTGGAGCGCGGTGCTCGAGGCGCTGCTCTCCGAAGATTCAGGGTTCCCGTCTCCCGAGATCGAGGCGCGGGTCGCGGCGGGGATGTTCATGGCGCTGGCGTGGACGCACCCGGAGCATCCGCGCCTCGCTTTCTGGGAGGAGAAGGTCTTCCATGTCGTGCTGAACGGCTCGAACGTCCAGCTCAGGGTGATGCTCGCCAACCACCTCGCTTTTCACCACCTGTGGAGCGGCGACTTCGCGAAGACGAGGATCGTGCTCGACACCTTGAGACCGCTCGCCCGGAGGCCGGACAACGATCCGCTGACGCAGCAGACCTGGTGGGTGATGGAGGCCATGCACTCGTGGGTGATGGCGGACCTCCAGACCTGCCTCGCCGCCGTCACCGAGGGGAACCGGCTCGCCGAGAGGACCGGCATCCACCTCCTCGACGTGTACCTGAACGCGCAGGGCGTGTACGGCGGCGTGAGCCTCGGCGACGCCGAGGCCGCGAGAGGGTGTCTGCGCAGCATGGCGGCAGGGAAACCGTCGCGCCCGCTCGACCGATCCCTGCATCACTACGCCTCGGCCCAGGTCGCCTGGATGGACCGCGATCTGGGCGACGCCCGCAAGCACGGAGAGATCGCGGTCAGCATCGCCCGGAGCACCGGGGCGTCGATCGCGGTGACGCTGTGCGAGATCGAGCTCGCGACGGTCCTCCTCGATGCGGGGCGGCGGGAGGAGGCGTGCCGGCATTTCGGCCTGGCGGCGGAGTCGGCGACCGGGGGCGGGTACCTCGAGTTCCTCTGCAAGCTGCACGGTGCCCGCTTCGCTCACGAGAGCGGACGGGAAGAGGAAGGGCTCGCGTCGTTGCGCGAGGCGATGTGCCTCGGCTCGCGGCAGGGATACCTGAACGTCCCGAGATGGACGCTTCGGTCATGTCACCGCTCTGCGCTCGGGCGCTCGAGCACGGAATCGAGCCGGAGTACGTGCGGAGGCTCATCCGCGTGCACGACCTCGCCCCGCCGCCCGCGATGGAGGTCGGAGACTGGCCGTGGCCCGTCAGGATATGGACCCTGGGACAGTTCGAGGTCGTGACGGACGACCAGCCGCTCGCCTTCTCTGGAAAGGTGCAGAAGAAGCCGCTCGAGCTGCTGAAGCTGGCGATCGCCCTCGGGGGGGTGAACGTCGCCGAGGACCAGCTCGCCGCGGCGCTGTGGCCCGATGCCGAGGGCGACCTGGCGCATCGGTCGTTCGAGACCACCCTGTATCGCCTGCGGCTCCTGATCGGAAACGAGAAGGCCCTCCGACTTCGAGAAGGTCTTCTGACCCTGGACCGCCGGCATTGCTGGGTGGATGTCTGGGAGTTCGAGCGCCTCGCGCGGCAGGTCGAGGCAGGTGGTGCAACAGCGTCCCTCGAGCTGGCGCAGAAGGCGATCGGCATGTACCGCGGGCATTTCCTGTCCGCCGAGGGTGGCCAGCCCTGGAGCGTGCCTGTCCGGGAGCGGCTCAGGAAGAAGCTCACGAAGCTCATCATCGGAGTGGGGACGCGCTGGGAGGCGGCCGGCAGATGGAGGAGGCGCTGGCCTGCTTCGAGAGAGGCGTGGAGCTCGACGACGCCATGGAGGATTACTACCAGCACCTGATGACCTGCCATCTGGAGCTCGGCCAGCAGTGCCAGGCAGCCTCCACCTACGACCGATGCCGGGCGGCGATGGGTCGCGCATTCGGGCTTGCCCCCTCGGCGCGGACGGAGGCCATCCGGACCGCCATGGCGACTCGCAGGCCCTGATTGCGGGCGTCCCGGAGCCGTGGTCCCCGCGTCACGGGGTCGCCGACGAGCTCCCTTCGGCAAGGGCTAGTGCACGCCCGGACGATCCTCGCCGGCCGCCGAGGCTCCGGGTTGCTCCCCCGGGCGCTCGACCTCGGGGCGGCGCCTGCGGAACGCGGCGGCCTTCCCGCCCTCGAGGAACGCGTGGGCGTCGAGTCGCCCGAAGATCTGGATGAGCGGCGCGACGAGCCCCGTCCAGCCGGTCTGGTGGCTTGCGCCGACGCCGGCGCCGTTGTCGCCGTGGAAGTACTCGTAGAAGAGGACGTGATCGCGCCAGTGCGGGTCGGACTGGAACTTCTCCGCCCCGCCGTACACGGCCCGCCGGCCGTGCTCGTCCCGCAGGAAGAGGCGCTGCAGCCGGTCGGCGATCTCCTTCGCGACCTCGAAGAGGTTCATGAGATGGCCCGAGCCGGTCGGGCACTCCACCCGGAGATCGTCGCCGTAGTAGCCGTAGAAGGTGAGGAGCGCGCGGATGAGCAGCGCGTTGACCGGGATCCAGATCGGCCCGCGCCAGTTCGAGTTGCCCCCGAACATCCCGCTGTCGGAGTCCGCGGGCAGGTAGCCGACGCTGAAGTCCCGCCCCCCGGCGTGGAAGACGTAGGGGTGATCCGCGTGGTAGCGCGAGAGCGAGCGGAGCCCGAACGGGCTCAGGAACTCGTTCTCGTCGAGCATGCGGGAGAGGATCCGCACGAGCCGCTCGCGGTTGACGAGCGCGGCGATGCCGCGTCCGCCGTGGCCGAGGTGCCCCGGGCCGGTGGGGTGAACGGTCTCGAGCAGCTCGGGCATGCGCCTCAGGCGCTCGGCGAGCGCGCGCATGGCCCGGGGGATGCGCTCGCGCTGCCACGGCTCGATCACCGTCGTGGCGCAGAGCGGCAGGAGCCCGACCATCGAGCGGACCTTGAGGCGGGTGGCGCTGCCGTCGGGGAACCGGAGCACGTCGTAGTAGAAGCCGTCCTCCTCGTCCCACATGCCGCCCGGCCCGGCCTGGTTCATGGCGGCGGCGATCCAGAGGAAGTGCTCGCCGAACTTCGCGGCCAGATCGTCGTAGGAGCTCTCGTTCTCCGCCAGCTCGACCGCGATCTCGAGCATGTTCTGGCAGAACAGCGCCATCCAGGCCGTCCCGTCCGCCTGCTCCAGGTTGCCGCCGGTCGGCAGCGGCGCCGAGCGATCGAAGACGCCGATGTTGTCGAGGCCGAGGAACCCGCCCTCGAAGACGTTCTTGCCGAAGCGGTCCTTGCGGTTCACCCACCACGAGAAGTTGGCGAGGAGCTTGCCGAACGAGCGCTTCAGGAACTCGCGATCCCCCTCGCCGCGGAGCGCTTGCTGCGTGCGGTGGAGGAAGATGGTGGCCCAGGCGTGCACGGGCGGGTTCACGTCGCCGAAGTTCCACTCGTAGGCCGGGATCTGCCCGCTCGGGTGCAGGTACACCTGCTGCAGCATCAGCTCGAGCTGCTGCTTGGCGAAGTCGGGGTCGACGGAGGCGAGCGCGATGCTGTGGAAGGCCAGATCCCATGCCGCGTACCAGGGGTACTCCCACTTGTCCGGCATCGAGATGACGTCCTCGTTCACCATGTGGAACCACTCGCTGTTCCGCATGACGCGGGAAGGGCCGCGCCAGGGCGCGATCCCGTGCTCCTCGAGCCACCGGTCGACGTCGAACATGTAGAACTGCTCGCTCCACAGCATCCCGGCGAGCGCCTGCCGCATGACGCTCGCCTGGTCGGGTCGAGCGACGGCGGCGTGATGGCGCGATAGAACGCGTCGGCCTCGGCCACCCGGGTCGCCAACGCCCGGTCGAACCCGGCGAAGGGCTTGGCCAGCTCGCCGGGGGCAACGTCGGTGAGCCTGAGGCGCAGGACCGCGCTCCCTGGGCCGGCACGTCGAGGTGGTAGCGGGCGGCCGCCTTCGTCCCGGTGCGCTCGGGGTTCACCGCGTCGCGCTTCCCCTGAACGACGTACGAGTGGAAGGCGTCCTTCACGTACGGGCTCGCGTTGGGCCTCCCGAACACGCGCTCGTTGTTGGTCTCGTTCTCGGTGAACAGGAGGTCGGGCTTCCCTTCACAGTAGAGCCAGCGCGGCCCGAGCTCGTCGTGCGAGGCGGCGATGACGGCGCCGTGCCCGCGCGCCGCGGCCTGCTCGAGGCGCGGCCGCGGCGCGCCCTCGCCCCAGCTCCACGTGTTCCGGAACCAGAGCGTGGGCAGGACCTGGAGCGACGCCGCCTCGTTCCCGCGGTTCGCGACGGTGATCCGGATCAGGATGTCCTCCGGCCCCGCCTTCGCGTACTCGACCAAGACGTCGAAGTAGCGGTCGTCCCCGAACACCCCGGTGTCGAGGAGCTCGTACTCGAGCTCCTGCCGCGACCGGCGGCGGTTCGTCTCCACCAGGTCGAGGTACGGGAAACGCCGACTGCGGGTACTTGTAGAGCCACTTCATGTACGAGTGGGTCGGCGTGGCGTCGACGTAGAAGTAGTACTCCTTCACGTCCTCGCCGTGATTCCCCTCGGAGTTGGTGAGCCCGAACGCCCGCTCCTTCAGGATGGGATCCTTGCCGTTCCAGAGCGCGAGCGCGAAGCAGAGCCGCTGCCGGTCGTCCGAGAAGCCGGCCAGGCCGTCCTCCCCCCAGCGGTAGGCGCGGGAGCGCGCTTGATCGTGGGTGAAGTAGTTCCAGGCGTCGCCGTCCTCGCTGTAGTCCTCGCGCACCGTGCCCCACTGGCGCTCCGACAGGTACGGCCCCCACTTCCGCCAGGGAACGTCCTGGTCGTGCGCCTCGGCGAGCCGCCCTTGCTCCTCCGTCCCGTGTGCATTGGCCATGTGCGTCCTCCGCTGAGGTCCCCGCGCCTTCCGGTTCGACTTCGACTTCGCCGCGAGCCTGAGCCGTCTCGGTCTCGCGGCCAGGCTCGACCCGGAGACGCTTTTGCAAGCTGAGGACGCTGCGACGCGGGTGCACTGCACCCGGCGCTCGATCGGCGTCGCGGGCGCGCGCCCGCCTGCTCCCGTGCTGCCGGCCACGGCGCGCCCGCTCAAGGGGTGCCGGGGTCTCGTCTGTCGAGCCGGTCCCGCACCAGGCGAATGTGAACCTGTCGTCCAGGGTGGCGAGAGGATCACAGGCGGGCTCGCGTGAACGCGCCGGCAGCTCCCACGAACGCTCGGTGCGGCGAGCGGCGGGGCGCCGACGCGGGAGCCGCCCCACCCGGACGAAGCTCCGCCCGAGGGGACGCCGCATGTTTCCGGCGAGCGCGCGCCGCCTCCCTGCACCCCAGGGCGCTGCTCGCACGCGGGAGACTCTCGCATGGCGCCTCGGGTCCTGCTCCTCATGGGCGTCTCGGGCAGCGGCAAGACCACCATCGGTGCGCTCCTGGCCGGGAGGCTGGGGTGGCCCTACGCCGACGCGGACGCCTTTCACTCGGAGGCCAACGTCGCCAAGATGGCCGCGGGCCACCCGCTCACGGACGAGGATCGGTGGCCGTGGCTGCAGGCCATCGGCGCCTGGATCGACGGGCAGCTCGCCCGCGGCGAGCGCGGCGTGGTCACCTGCTCCGCCCTGAAGCGCGGGTATCGCGACGTGCTGCGCAGGCCGGGGGTCCAGGTGGTCTACCTCAGCGCTCCGCGCGAGCTCATCGCGCAGCGTATGGCCGCCCGCCAGGGCCACTTCTTCAAGCCGGCCCTGCTCGACAGCCAGCTCGCCGACCTGGAGGAGCCCGCGCCAGACGAGGGCGCGACCACCGTCTCCATCGATGGGACCCCGGCCGAGATCGTCGCCGAGATCGTGGCCGCCACGGGTGTGACGCGATGACCTGGGGCGCGCACGACACGGCGCTCGTGGCCTGGGCGGTCGCGAGCATCGTCCTGGTGGTTCATCCTGGGTTGACGGACGCGGTCGCGCCGCCATAGACCGCCGGCTCGCCGAGGCTCCCCGCCGGCGGGAGGTGCCGCAGCCACCGGACGATGGACCAGAATCTCCTCGTCGTTCAGGATCCCGCGCGCCGCGGGCATGCCGGAGGGCCACAGGCCGCCCTCGATGACGCGCCGGAGCTGGCCGTCGGTGTAGGCCTGCACCTCGCCCGACGCGAGGGACGGCACGGGCGGGGACATGGCCGCGGCGAAGGGCACTCCGGTCGCCTGCCCGTCGAGCCCATGGCAGACGGAGCAGTAGTTCGAGAACGCCTGCCGCCCGCGGGCCGCCACCTCCCGGCGTGTCGGGGAGAGGGTTCGAGTCCCCGCGGCCGCCCACGGCGGCGTGCTTCACGCGGCCGATGACCGCCGCCTCCACCCGCGACGGCGGCCGGGCCTCGCACGCGGCGAGGGCGCCGAGGAGCACGAGGCCGGCAGCGCGCCGCGCGCTCATCACTCCACCACCACCGTCATCTTCATGTTGCCGTGGCCGGCCCCGCAGAAGTGGTGGCAGATGACGGTGTAGCGACCCGCCTCGCGGGGCGTCACGGAGACGTCCGTCACCTTGCCGGGGAAGATCTCGGCGTCGATGCCGAGGGCGCGCTGGAAGAAGCCGTGGGTCACGTCGTCGCTGTGCACCCGCAGGACGACCGGGACCCCCTTCTCGAGCTTCACCTCGCTCGGCGTGTACTGGAACCTCCGCGCGGTGATCTCGACGACGCGCGGCTCGTCGGCGCGGGGCGGCGGCGCGGGGGTGGCGAGGGAGACGGCGGCGAGGGCGAGGACGGCGGTCAGGTGACGTCGCATGGGGGCGGCCTCCTTCACAGGGAGCTCGGACGGAGGAGCTGGGCGAACCCCTCGGTGCCGGAGTACTCGGCGCGGGTGAGCTCCACCTCGTCGACGCCGAGCACCGCGGTGCCCGGCGCGGCGCCGGGCCGCGCGCGCACCTCCCGGATCCCGAGGTTCCGGTACGGCTGCGCGGCGTCGAACGGGGCCGGCTTCTTCTCCGCCGCGGCGGGATCGGGGAACGCCCAGCACAGGCTGCGCGCGGCGTAGTGCCGGGCGTGCCCGTCGTCGTGCACGTGCTCGCGGTGGATGTGGCCGTAGAGGATCGTCACGTTCTCGTGGGGGGCGAGCACCTTCATCACCTCGTCGCCGTCGGAGGTGAACCACTCCCAGTCGGGCCGGAGGTCGAAGAGGGGCCGGTGCGTGAAGACCACGAGCGGCGCCGCGGGCGGGAAGCGCGCGAGATCGGCGCGGAGCCAGGCGAGCTGCTCGGCGCCCACCTCCGGCTTCGCCCGGGACACGTTGTCGAGGGCGACGAAGTGCACGCCCCTGTGGTCGAAGGCGTAGTGGGTCTGCCCGAACTGCTCGCGGAACAGGACGCCGCCGTCGAGGCCGGCGTCGTGCTCCCCCGGGATGAACCGACGGTCCTTCACCTTCAGGCGGCCGGCGATCTCCTTGAACCGCTTCATCCGGCGGGCGGGCTCTCCGGGCTCCTCGCTGTCGTGGGTGAGGTCGCCCGTGAAGAGGACGAGCTCGGGCGGCTCGCGCAGGCGGTTCACCACCTCGACCGCCCGCTCGAAGGCGCCGGTGCCGCCGGGGTTCATGGGCGCGCCCGCCCCGACGTGGGTGTCGGAGAGCTGCACGAACGAGAAGGGGCGGATGACCTCGCCGTTCCGGGCTCGGGAGGCGCGGGCGACGTCCCCGGCCTCCCCCGTCCCGGCGAGGGCCGGCGCCACCCGATAGAGCGCGCCCGCCCCGAGGGAGATCCCGACGATCCTGAGAAAGCGCCTGCGGTCGATCCGGTCCACGGTCCTGCCTCCATCCCGGCCGCCGGCGCGACGCCGGCTCCGGTGATGGCAACGACGCTTGCGGCCTTCCGTTCCGGATTCCGCGGCGCAGCCCCCGGTGGGGCGGCAGGGAACCTTCCGGCGGCGCCGGCGTTGCGAGGAGACGAAGGAAGGTCCGCGGCATCGAACCGCGGCGGCACGCGCGCGAGGTGGTCCCTACGATCCGGCTGGTGGCGACCCCCCGACGAGCCCCCGCGAGCGACGCGCTCGCCCACCTCGACGCGCTCTTCCGCGTGGCGCGCCGGCTGACCGGGCGGACGGCGGACGCCGAGGACCTCGTGCAGGAGACCTACGCCCGCGCGCTGCGCGGCGCGGGCGGGTTCGCGCCGGGCACGAACTTGAAGGCCTGGCTCTTCCGCGTCCTCCGGAACGCCTTCCTCGACACGCGGCGGAAGGAGGGGCGGAGCCCCGTGGACGCGGCGGCCGACCCGGATGCGGCGGCCGGCGTGCCCGAGGCGGGCGAGGGCTGGCTCCGCGGCGACGCGGAGCTGGAGCGGCTGCGGGGGGTGGTGGGCGAGGAGATCGAGGAGGCGCTCCGGGCGCTCCCGGAGGAGGCGAGGACGGTGGTGCTGCTCGATGTGGAAGGGTTCGGCGAGGCCGAGATCGCGGAAGTGATGAGCTGCGCGCCCGGCACGGTGAAGTCACGGCTCTCCCGGGCGCGCGCGGCGCTCCGGGTGCGGCTCGCCGAGTACCGGCGCTAGGAGGCGAGGGATGGACTGCGCGAGCGTCCGACGTGAGCTGCACGACCTCCTCCGGGGCCGGGCCGGGGCCACCGAGGCGGAGCTGCGCGCGCACCTCGCGGGCTGCGCCGCCTGCCGCCACGAGGAGGAGGCCGAGCGGCTCCTCGACGAGGCCCTCGCGACGCGGCTGCCGCCGGTGCAGGCGCCCCCCGCCCTGCGCCGGCGCATCGCCGCGGAGGTCGAGGCGGCCGAGGCCGGGACGCGGGATTCCGCGCCGCGCCGCCGGCGGGCCCCGGCCGCCTGGCTCGCCGCGGCCGCGGCGGCCGGGATCGCCCTCGCGTCGGGCGGCTTCCTCGCCGGGCGCGCCGTGCAGGGACGCGCCGCCGGCGGCGAGCGGCTCGCCGACGAGGTGGTGGCCGATCACCTGCGAACCCTCGCGAGCGCGCACCCGCACGACGTCGAGAGCACCGACACGCACCAGGTGAAGCCCTGGTTCGAGGGGCGCCTCGACTTCGCCCCGGTCGTCCCCGCCGACCGCGGGGAGCTGCGCCTGCAGGGGGGAGCGGTGGGGTACGTCCTCGGGCACCGCGCGGCGGTCCTCTCCTACGGCCTCCGCCGGCACCGGGTGACCCTGCTCGCCTTCCCGCGCCGGGGCGTGCCGGGGCTCGAGCGTGCCGCGCAGGACGCGCCGCCGCTCGAGCTCGGCCGGCACGGCTTCGCGGTGTCCCTGTGGTCCGCGGGAGACGTCGGCTACGCCCTCGTGTCGGACGTCGGCGCGGAGGAGCACGCGCGTCTCGCAGGCGTCCTCGCGGCCGAGACCCGCCTGCCGGAGGCGCGCCGGGCGCCCTGACGGCGACCGCGCGAGCTCCATCGCCGCGGCGTCGCCGTCCCGAGCGGGCGTCCCGCCGGCGGGGCGCCCGACCGAGCGGCGCGGGTGCCTTCTGTATTAGATTGCGCCCGCGCCGTGCTCACCCTCCTCCTCGCCCTCCCCCCAATCGGCGCCGTGACCGTCGCCGCGCTCCTCGCGCGCCGCCTCGGGCGGGTCGAGGCGGCGGTGCTCGCCGTGGCGTGCGCCGCCTTCGCCCTCTCGGCGGTCGCCTCGCCGGTGAGCTACGTCCACGACCACTACACCCACTTCCGCCACGCCCATGGCGCCTGGGAGGACCCCTACCTCCTGCTCGATCCGTGGGACCGGCCGGCGTTCATGTGGCTCTACGCGTGGCCGGCGCGCCTCGGCCTCACCGCGGCCCGCCTCTTCAGCGTCGTCCCGGCGGCGATCGCCCTCTCCGCGACGATGCTCGCGGCGCGCGCCGCGGGGGTCCGGCGCCCCTGGCTCGCCGGGGTGTTCCTCGTCGTGCAGTACGACGTCTTCGGCCAGGCCTCCTCGACCATGACCGAGCTCCTCCTCGGCGCCGGCCTCGCCGTCGCGTGCTGGGGCTTCTTCGAGGATCGCCCGTGGCTCGCCGCCGCCGGGCTCGCCTTCGGCGGGATCGCGCGCCCGGAGGCGCCGGTGCTCGTCGCCGCGGGGACGCTCGTCCTCGTCGCCGGCACGCGCAGCGTGCGGCCGGCGCTCCTCGTCGCGGCGCCGTTCGTCGCGTGGGTCGTCCTCGGGAGCGCGCTCCACCACGACCTCCTCTGGTACGTCCACGGGAACGCCTACCGCGACACGGTCGGCCTCAGGCTCGAGGCGGGGCAGCTCCTCCACAGCTACTTCTACGAGGCCCTCCGGGAGGGGCAGCCGCTGCCGCTCCTCGCCCTCGAGCTCGTCGGCGCCGCGCTGGTCCTCCGCACCGGGGGACGCCGGGCGATCTTCCTGCTCGCGCCGGTCGCCGCGCTCTGGCTGCTCCTCACCTTCCTGAAGATCGGGCCGCACGACTGGTGGCGCCAGCCCCGCTACACCGTCTCGATCGCGCCCATCCTCGCGCTCCTCGCGGCGCGGGGCTACGCGGCGCTCGAGGACCGGATCCCGCGGCTCGCCGGGCCGGCCCTCCTCGCGGCGGCCGCCGTCTCCGCCGCCGCCACCGCCGGCCGGACCTGGCGGCCGGAGGTCGTCCCCGGCTCGGCGGCAATCTGGGCCCTCTTCGCCGCCGCCCTCGGCCTCGCGGCGGCGGCCTGGGTGGCCCGCGAGCGACTGTCCTCCCACGCAGCCCTCGCGGCGCTCCTCGCGGCGCCGCTCGTCCTGTCGCCGCCGGGCGTGTTCGGCCACCACGTCCCCACGCCGAGCGAGTCCGCCGCCGAGCAGGTGGTCCGCGCCCTCGCCTCGCACCCGGAGACGCCCGTCGCGTTCGACCACGGCTCACTCGAGCAGGCCTGCTCGCGGCTCCTCGGCGACCCCTGTCCGCTGTCGCTCCACGCGAAGGACGCTCCCGCGCCCGGCGACACGGTCTTCGTGAAGCAGTACGACGGCACCTGGGCGCCGCCGGAGCCGCCCCCGGGGTGGCGCCAGGTGTGGATCTGGACGGGGCCGCGGGTGGAGGGGCCGGTCCTCTCGCCGGTCGAGTGGTTCACGACCACGATGATCTGGGAACGCGAGACGCCGGCGGGGTAACCCGTCACGCCGAGTGCGGCGCGGGCAGGGTGACGTCGAAGCGCGAACCCTTCCCTGGCACGCTCGAGACCCGGATGTCGCCGCCGTGGGCCTCGACGATGTTCCGCACGATCCAGAGGCCGAGCCCCAGGCCGCCGTAGTGGGTATCCGGCACCGCCCGCTCGAACCGCTCGAAGATCCGCCGCTGGTCCTCGGGCGAGATCCCAATCCCGTGGTCCGAGACCGCGAGGTGCGCGCTCCCGTCCGACGCGTCCACCAGCACCTCCACCGCGCTCCCGGCGCCGAACTTCACTGCGTTGCCGACGAGGTTGTCGATCACCTGCTCGAGCCGCACGCGGTCCCACACGCCCGAGACGCTCGGGTCCACCCTGAGCGTGAGCGGGCACCCTGCGCGGGCGAGCGCCTCGCGCCACCGGTCCATCGCCTCGCGCACCACCGCCGCGAGATCCACCGGCTCGCGCCGGAGGGCGAGCCTGCCCGCAGTGACCTGGGTCACGTCGAGCAGCGCCTGGACGAGATGGGCGAGCCGAGCCGTCTGGCGCTGGAGGCTCCGGAGCCGCGGCGCGACGCCGACGAGCGGCGTCGCGGGGGTTCGCTCCGCGACCCGGAGCAGCGACTGCGACTGCAGGCCGAGGGCGGTGATGGGCGTGCGGAGCTCGTGTGAGGCGAT
The DNA here is from genome assembly GCA_963739565.1 of uncultured delta proteobacterium. Lineage (GTDB taxonomy): Bacteria > Myxococcota > Myxococcia > Myxococcales > Anaeromyxobacteraceae > Anaeromyxobacter. The sequence continues at coordinate 398,520 of CAVUBF010000012.1, forward strand.
GCCGAGGAACTGGTCCCGCGCCCGGGTCGCCTCCTGCGCCTGGGCGAGGAGCATCCGCTCCCGCTCGGCGCGCAGCTGCTCCGTGACGTCGCGGGTGACCTTGGCGAAGCCCCGGAGCGCGCCGGAGGGATCGCGGAGCGCGGTGATGACGACGTCCGCCATGAAGGTCGAGCCGTCCTTGCGGACCCGCAGCCCCTCGTCCTCCATCCGTCCCTCCGAGGCGGCCAGCTCGAGCTCGCGCCCGGGCTTCCCCGCCAGGACGTCGGCCTCCGGGTAGAACCGGGAGAAGTGGCTGCCGACGATCTCCTCGGCCCGGTAGCCCTTGATCCGCTCCGCGCCCCGGTTCCAGGTCCGAACGATCCCCTGAGGGTCGAGCATGAAGATGGCGTAGTCCCGCACCTGATCCACGACGATCCGGAACGGGGCGAAGTCCTCCACGAGCCGCGCCGTCTCCTCCGCGCGCGCCCGGAGCGCCCGCTCGGACTCGAGGAGCTGCGCGCGCTCGAGCGCGAGGGCGCACGCGTCCGCGAGGGCGAGGGCGAACCAGCGATCGGCCACCCCGAACCGGCGAGGCGCCCCGAAGGCGAGCGTGATCGCGCCAATCGGGCGGCCGCGGACGAGGAGCGGGAGCGCGGCGAGCGCGCCCACCCCCGCCCGCCGGGCCACCGGGCCCAGGTGGGGGAAGCGCTCGTCGAGCTGGCGGGGCGACTCGACCCAGATCGCCCGTCCGGTGCGCACGGCCTCGGCGGTCGGCGCAGGGCCTTCCGCCGCGGCGGCGTCGATCTCTCGCAGGAGCGCGGGATCGAGCCCCCGCGCGTCCACCCGCGCGAGGCCCCCGTCGGCGCCGAGGAGCGACAGCGACCCCGCTCTCGCGCCCAGCAGGCCGAGTCCTCGGTCGAGGACCACCTCGCCGATCTCGGAGGGCGTCGACGCGCCGGAGAGCGCGGCGGTCGCGGACTGGAGCGTCATGAGGCGCCGGACCGCCGCCGTGGGGGTCGGGGAACGTCTCGGCGGGGGCGGCGGGGAGCGAGCCATCGGAGGGGGGAAACCTGCGCAGTGGTGTTACCGCGGGAGCCGCCGCGCGCACGGAGGAGCGCCCCGAGCGCTACCGCACGACCCGGAAGGCGCCGGCCTAACCGCGGCCCCATCGCCTCGCGAGGCGGCGTCACGGGCCCCGGGAGGGAAAGGCCGTGGGGACCGGCGATCGGCCCGGTTGACAGCTCCGTGTGTTCATTTTATTCTGAACACACAATGACCCCGCTCCCGCCCGAGACCGTGCAGCGCTTCGTCGAGGCCTGGGGCGCCATGGGCTCGCTGTGGGGCATCAACCGGTCCGTCGCGCGCGTCCACGCGCTGCTCATGGCGAGCGAGGCGCCCCTCGGGCTCGACGATATCGCCGACCAGCTCCAAATCTCGAAGGGCAACGCCTCGATGTCGCTGCGGGAGCTCCGCACCTTCGGCGTCGTCCGGCAGGTGGAGGTCCCCGGCGATCGCCGCGACTTCTACGTCACCGAGCCCGACGTCTGGACCATGTTCTTCCGGATCCTGCGGGAGCGGAAGCGCCGCGAGTTCGACCCGGCGCTCGAGGCGATCCAGCGCCTCGTCGACGCGCCCGGGGCGAGCGGGCCGGTCCGGGGCCGCCTCGAGCAGATGGCGGACCTCCTCGCCACGATGGACGGCGTCGCGAGCCGGTTCCTGAAGGACCCCGAGTCCTCCCGGAGCGCCCTCGCGTTCGTCGCCGGATTCCCGATCGGGAACGGGAAGAGAGGAAAGCGCTAGGGGCGACCGCCCCCCGCGCCGGTTCGCCGTCTCAGCCCGATGTCTCAGCCCGATGCGTTCAGTAGATTCTGAACGTTAGTACAAAGGAGGACGCCATGACCCGCACCGTCCACGCCGTCACCGGGGCCTTCGGCTACAGCGGCCTCCACCTCGCGCGCCTGCTCCTCGACCGCGGCGAGCCGGTCCGGAACCTCACCGGCCACCCGGACCGCCCCGACCCGTTCGCGGGCGCGGTGGAGGTGACGCCCCTCGACCTCGACGACCCCGCCGCGCTCCGCGACGCGCTCCGCGACGTCCGCGTCCTCTACAACACCTACTGGGTGCGCTTCGACCACGGCGCGTCCACCTTCGCCCGGGCGGTGGCGCGCTCGCGGGCGCTCTTCCGGGCCGCCGCGGGGGCCGGGGTCGAGCGGGTCGTTCACGTCTCGATCACGAACCCGTCCCCCGATTCGCCCCTCCCCTACTTCAGCGGAAAGGCCGAGGTCGAGGCGGCGCTGCGCGCGACCGGGCTCTCCCACGCGATCCTGCGCCCCGCCGTGTTCTTCGGGGGGCGGGACGTCCTCGTGAACAACATCGCCTGGCTCCTGCGGCGCCTGCCGCTCTTCGGCGTCGCGCGGGGGAGCTACGGGCTCCAGCCGATCCACGTCGACGACTTCGCCCGGCTCGCCGCCGAGCAGGGCGCGCTCCGGGGGGACGTCGTCCTCGACGCGGTGGGGCCGGAGGCGCTCGGGTTCGAGGAGCTGGTCCGGCTCGTCCGCCGCGCCGTCGGCTCGCGCGCGGTCGTCCTCCCGGTGCCGCGCGTCCTGCTCCTCGGGGCGGCGCGGGCCGTCGGCGCCCTCGTGCACGACGTGGTCCTCACGCCCGACGAGATCGGGGGGCTCACGGCGAACCTCCTCGTCTCGCGCGGCCCCCCCACCGCCCCGACCCGCTTCACGGAGTGGCTCGCCGGGAGCGCCGACCGGCTCGGGCTCGAGTGGGCGTCCGAGCTGGGCCGGCACTACCGGTGACCGGGCCGCCTCTGCTCACTGCGACAGCCGCTCGCGGAGCCGGGCCGCCACCCGGGCGAGGTCCTCGCGCCTCTTCACCGGCTCGAAGCGCGAGTCGGCCGGGTCCTCCCGCGGGACCTCGAGGTAGGCGCTCGGCAGGAGCGGCGCACCGTCGGGCCCGACGAGGCCGGTGACCTCGCCCGTGACCTGCTCGAGCTGCAGCGCCGGGCTGCCGCCGACCTCCTTCGAGACCACGCGCCAGGGAAGTGGCAGGTCCTTCTCGAGGACGGCGCGGAGGTCGAACCAGATCGTGTTCGTGGAGATGAGCGGGTTGCGGGCCGGATCGACCTGCTCGACGAGCTGGATCCGGTGACCGACCCGCACCGGCGCCGCGCCGGGGTCGAGGGCGCCGCCCGGGCCGAGGCGCGCGGTCACCTCCACCGTCATCGCCCGGCCGAGCGCGAGGTGCGCCCCGAGGGGGACCGGGTCGAGGGTCGCCGCGAGGTTGTCGACGTTGGAGAAGGCGAGGGTGCGGACGCCGCGGCGGGCGAGCTCCACCCCGACGCCGGAGTCGCGCAGCGCGCGAAACACGTCGCCGTGCCCTGCCGGCGCGAGGGAGAGGTTCCCGGCCCCGTCGCGGAACGGCTCGAGCGCCGGGGTCAGCCGCGGCAGCATCCGCTGGCGGAAGACGAGGACGTCCGGATCGTCCCGGACCGTCGCCGCGATGGGGTCGTGGGTCGCGGCCGAGGTCATGAGCGCGACCGGCACCGGCCGGCTTTCCGCGGCGGCTGCGCGCCGGGCGTCCTCGAGCTTCAGCTCGAGGAAGGTCCGCCCGCCGAGGACCGGGACGAGCCCCTTCACGGCGGCGCCGAAGCGGGTCCCCGCCCCGCCGGCCAGGACGAGGCTCGCGACCTCGCCGCGTCCCAGCGCCGCCTCGCCGAGGACGGCGAGGGCCCGCTCCCGCGGCGAGCCCTCGTCCGGCCACGGCTCGACGTCGCCCGGGAGGAGAGGACCCCACGCCGTGGCGGGCTCGCGCCCCAGCTCGCCGCGCCGGAGCGCCGCGACCAGCTCCTCGAAGGCCTCGACGTCCCGGCGATCGAGCGACGCCTCCCCCTCGCGAATGCCGGTCCGTTCCATGCCGAGAGGTTGCGAACGGCGCGTCCTCCTGACTCGTCCCTGCCCCTTCGGAGCGGCCCGGTCCAGAGCGCGCGCCTGCTACATTCGTAGCCTCGACGCCTTACCCTCGAGCGTAGCCTCGACGCCTTACCCTCGAGGTCTCGATGCCGCAGAAGCGCTCCAAGCGCACGAGCCAACCCACGCCGCCCCGCCCGCGCGCGAAGGCTCCGAAGGTCGAGGCGACGGCGCACCGGGTCGCCGAGGAGCCCGCCGGCGACGTGCTGCCGGTCGTCGGCATCGGCGCGTCCGCAGGCGGCCTCGAGGCGCTCGAGGTCTTCCTCCGGAACGTGCCCGATCGCAGCGGGGTCGCCTGGGTGCTCGTCCAGCACCTCGATCCGGCCGACAAGGGCACGATGGTCTCGCTGCTCCAGCGCAACTCCCGCATGCGCGTCGTCCAGGTCACCGATCGCCAGAGGGTCGAGCCCGATCACCTGTACGTGATCCCTCCCAATCGGGACATGTCCATCCTCCACGGGGTGCTTCACCTGCTGCCCCGGGCCACGCTACGCGGGCTGAACCTGCCGGTGGACTTCTTCTTCCGCGCGCTCGCCGCCGACCGGCAGGAGCGTGGCATCGGGGTCGTGCTGTCCGGGATGGGGTCCGACGGGACGCTCGGGCTGCGGGCGATCAAGGAGCGCGCCGGGGCGACGTTCGTCCAGTCGCTCGAGTCGGCCAAGTTCGACGGCATGCCCCGGAGCGCCATCGACTCCGGGATGGCGGACGTGGTCGCGAGCGCCGACGCGCTGCCCGCGAAGATCCTCTCCTACCTCGAGCACGCGCCGCGCGGCGCCCTCGCCAGCGCGGTCATCGAGGAGAAGGAGCAGAGCGCCCTCGAGAAGATCTTCCTCATCCTCCGCGCGCAGACCGGCAACGACTTCTCGCAGTACAAGCGCTCGACCATCCACCGGCGGATCGAGCGGCGGATGGGGCTCCACCAGCTCGACCGGATCGCAGAACTACGTCCGGCTCCTGCGCGAGAACCCGAAGGAGGTCGAGCTGCTCTTCAAGGAGCTGCTCATCGGGGTCACGAGCTTCTTCCGCGACCCCGCGGCCTGGGATCACCTCGCGACGGTCGCGCTCCCCGAGCTCGTCGAGGCGCGCGCCGGAGCGCGCGTCGTGCGCGCGTGGGTGCCCGGCTGCTCGACGGGCGAGGAGGCCTACTCCCTCGCCATCGTGCTGAAGGAGGCGGTCGCCGCCCTGAAGCTGCAGGGGAGCGTGGCGGTGCAGGTCTTCGGGACCGACCTCGACGTCGACGCCGTCGAGAAGGCGCGGGCGGCGGTGTACCCCGCGAACATCGTGGCGGACGTCTCGCCCGACCGGCTGCGCCGCTTCTTCGTCCAGGACCCCCGGGGCTACCGGGTGAGCAAGGAGATCCGCGAGGCCGTGGTGTTCGCGCCGCAGAACGTCATCATGGACCCGCCGTTCACGAAGCTCGACGTGCTCTCCTGCCGCAACCTCCTCATCTACCTCTCGACCGAGCTGCAGAAGCGGCTCATCCCGCTCTTCCACTACAGCCTCGCCCCCGGCGGCTACCTGTTCCTCGGGAGCGCGGAGACGGTCGGGTCCTTCGGCGACCTCTTCGCGCCGGTCGACGGGAAGACCCGCATCTACCGCCGCCTCGAGGCGACCCTGACGCGCTCGGCGGTCGAGTTCCCGTCGGCGTTCTCGACGCCGAGCGTCCCGGTGCACGGGCCGCGGGGCGAAGCGACCGAGGCGCAGCGGGCGCACCCCCTCAACGTCCAGGCGCTCGCCGAGCGGATCATCGTCCAGCGCTTCGCCCCGACCGCGGTGCTCACGACGCAGCAGGGCGACGTCCTCTACACGAGCGGCCGCACCGGCAAGTACCTCGAGCCGGCGGTCGGGCGCGCCAACCTGAACGTCTTCGCGATGGCGCGGGAGGGGCTCCGGTACGAGCTCTCCGCCGCCTTCTCGGCCGCGCTCCGCGAGGAGCGGCCCGTGACGGCGCGGGGCGTGCGGGTGGGGACGAACGGCGGGACCCAGACCGTCGACGTCACGGTCGAGAAGCTGACCGAGCCGAAGGAGCTCCGGAACGCGGTGATGATCGTCATCGCCGACGTGGCGACGCCGCCGCCCGGGCCGGCGGCGCCGCGCGGCCGCGGCGCCCTCGCGACCGGGCGCGTGGCGCAGCTCGAGAAGGACCTGCAGCAGGCGCGGGACGAGGTCCAGACGACGCGAGAGGAGATGCAGACGTCCCAGGAGGAGCTCCGGTCGGTGAACGAGGAGCTCCAGTCCACCAACGAGGAGCTCCAGTCGACGAACGAGGAGCTGACGACGTCGAAGGAGGAGATGCAGTCGATCAACGAGGAGCTGCACACCGTCAACCACGAGCTGCAGGCCAAGGTCGACGAGCTGTCGCGGTCGAGCAACGACATGAAGAACCTCCTCAACAGCACCGACGTCGCGACGCTCTTCCTCGACGGCGAGCTGCTGGTGCGGCGCTTCACGGTCCAGACCTCGAGGATCATCAAGCTCATCCCGGGGGACACGGGCCGGCCCATCACCGACATCGCGACGAACCTCGACTACCCGGATCTGGCCGACGACGCCCGGGAGGTGCTGCGCACCCTCGTCTTCAAGGAGAAGCACGTGCCGGCGCGCGACGGGCGCTGGTTCATCGTCCGGATCCTCCCGTACCGCACCGCCGAGAACGTGATCGACGGCGTCGTCATCACCTTCACCGACGTGACCGCGACGAAGGCGCTCGAGGAGCGCGCTGCGCCAGCAGGCCGGCGAGCTGAAGGCAGATGGCGGACGCCCTCCCCGCGCTGGTCTGGGCGGCCCGCGCGGACGGCGCGTGCGAGTACCTGAGCCGGCGCTGGCTCGAGTACACGGGCATCGGCCGAGGCCGAGCAGCTCGGGTACGGCTGGCTCGAGCAGGTGCACCCGGAGGACCGGGAGCGGCTGCGCGAGGCATGGCGCGGCGCGGTGAAGGCGGCCTCGCCGCTCGCGCTCGACCTCCGGATCCGCGGGAAAGACGGAACGTTCCGCTGGTTCCATACCCGCGCGGTCCCCATCTGCGACGAGCGGGGGGCCGTCACCCGATGGTACGGGATCCACACGGACGTGGACGATCTCAAGCGTGCGACCGCGCCCGCCGGGCGAGGGCGGCGGACGGGCGGGGTGAGGAGGTGCGGGTGACGACCAGGCGTCCACACACGGGGGAGCTCCGCCGGAAGGGCGGAGGCCCGGCTGTCGGACGCGCGCCGCCCCACCGAGGCGGAGGGAGCCGACGCTCGCCGCCTGGTCCACGAGCTCCAGGTGCACCAGATCGAGCTCGAGCTGCAGAACGAGGAGCTGCGGTCGACCCGGGGCGCGCTCGAGTCCTCGCTCCGGCGGTACACCGAGCTGTTCGACTTCGCCCCGGTCGGCTACTTCGCCGTGGACGCCACCGGCAGCATCCGGCAGGTCAACTTCGCCGCGGCTCGGCTCCTCGGCCTCACGCGCGCGCAGCTCGTCGGCCGGAAGCTCGCCGAGTTCATCTCCCATGACCTCGCCGCCTTCGACCGGTTCGCCGCCGGCGTCCTCACGTCGACCGCGGACTCGCCGCCGACCGGCCCGGTGGAGGTCACGCTCGTCTCCGCCGACGGCGTCCTCCGCGTGCGCTTGACGGGCGCCCTCCTCGACGACCTGTCGCCGACCGCCCTCCTCGCCGTCGAGGACGTCACCGCCCGGCGGCAGGCCGAGGACGCGGTGCACGAGGCCCTGCACCGGAGGGACGAGTTCCTCGGGACGCTCTCGCACGAGCTGCGGAACCCGCTCGCGCCCATCCGGAACGGCCTCTACCTGCTCCAGCACGCGCCGGCCGGGAGCGACGCGGCGAAGCGGGCGATGGCGGTCATCGACCGGCAGGTGAGCCACCTCGCACGGCTCGTGGACGACCTCCTCGACGTGACGCGGATCGCGCGCGGCAAGCTCGAGCTCCACCGGCAGGTGCAGGACCTCTGCGAGCTCGTCCGGCGCACGGTCGAGGATCACCACGCCGCCTTCGAGACGGCCGGGGTCGCCCTCGAGGCGCGGCTCGCCCCCGGCGCCTGCGTCGAGGTGGACGGGACCCGGCTCGTGCAGGTCGTCGGGAACCTGCTCGGGAACGCGCTGAAGTTCACGCCCCGAGGCGGCGCGCGTCGAGGTGGTGGTGCGCGTCGAGGGCGACCGGGTGCTGCTGCGGGTGCTCGACTCCGGCGCCGGCATCGCGCCCGAGCTCGTCGACCACCTCTTCGAGCCGTTCACCCAGGGGCCCCAGTCGCTCGCACGGTCCGCCGGCGGACTCGGCCTCGGGCTCGCGACGGTGCGGGGCCTCGTGGAGCTGCACGGGGGGACGGTGGCCATCGCCAGCGCGGGCGTGGGGAGCGGCACCGAGGTGACGGTCACGCTCCCGCGGGCCGCGGGTCCGGCGGCCGACCCGCGCGCGCCGGCCGCGACGGGCGCTCCGCGCCGCCGGATCCTCGTCATCGACGACAACGTGGACGCGGCGACGAGCCTGCAGGACGTCCTCGAAACGAACGGGCACCTGGTCCGGATCGCCCACGGCGCGGTGGACGGGCTCGCGCAGGCGGCCGCGTTCCGGCCGGAGATCCTCATCTGCGACCTCGGCCTCCCGGGGATCGACGGCTACGAGATCGCGCGCTCCGTCCGCGCCGACGAGCGGCTCCGTTCCACCTACCTCATCGCCCTGAGCGGCTACGCGCGCCCGGAGGACGTCCAGCGCTCAATCGACGCGGGATTCGACCGCCACGTCGCGAAGCCTCCGGATCTCGAGCGGCTCGAGGCGCTCTTCGCGGACGCCTCGACGCCTCCGCACGCCGCCGGGCCCGACCCTTCACCCCGCTGACCCGGCTGGTGGGCGCTCCGGGGGCGGCCGCGTCCGCCGCGACCGGGGCGTCCCTGCTCGCGCCCCCGCAGGGCGAGCGGACCCCGGACGGTGCGGGGACACGCTCCACCGCGGCCATGTCGTGCGTCGGCGACGGGGCTAGGTCGCCGGCACGGGAGCGGGAGGAGCGAGCGGCGATGGACCTCGGCGGAAAGGTGATCCTCGTGACGGGCGCGGCGCGCGGCATCGGCGCGGAGCTCGCGCGGCGGGCGGCGATGAAGGGGGCGCGCGTGGCGCTCGCCGGGCTCGAGCCGGACCGGCTCGCAGGCCTCGCGCGCGAGCTCGGCGGCGGGCACGCGTGGTACGAGTGCGACGTCACCGACCAGGCCGCGCTCGACGCGACGGTGTCCGGCGCGGTGGCCGCCCTCGGCGGCCTCGACGTGGTGGTCGCGAACGCGGGGATCGCCTCCTACGGCACCGTCGCGATCTCGCCGCCCGAGGCCCTCGCGCGGGTGGTGGACGTGAACCTCACCGGCGCGATCCGGACCGCCCAGGCGGCGCTCCCGCACCTGCGCGCCCGGCGCGGGTACCTGCTCTTCGTGTCATCGGCCGCCGCGCTCGGCGCGCTCCCGGGCATGGCGGTCTACGCCGCGACCAAGATCGCCCTGCAGCACTTCGCCGGCGCGCTGCGGCTGGAGGTCGCCCACGAGGGCGTCTCGGTGGGCGTCGCCTACCCGGGCTGGATCGAGACCGACCTCATGGAGGACGTGGTGCGGGACATCCCGGGGTTCGACGAGCTGCGCCGGAAGCTCCCGCCGCCGTTCTCCACGGTCACCTCCCTCGGCGACTGCGCCGACGCCCTCGTCTCCGCCATCGGCTCGCGCAGGCGGAACGTCTTCGTCCCGCGCTCGCTCGGCCTCGTCGCGCCGCTCCGCACGATCCTGTGGAGCCGCCTCGGCGACCTGCTCGTCCGGCGAGACGCCCGCGCCGCCGTCCCGCGGATGGAGCGCGACGTCGCCGCCCTCGGCCGGGCGTTCGGGGCGCGCAGCGTCGAGACGGTGCGGCGCCCCTCGCCGCCCGCCTCGGCGCGTCCCGCGGGCGCCGGCGCGGGGCTCGGCGCCGGCGCGCCCGCCGACGGCGCGCCGTAGCCCGGGGCCGGGCGCAAGGGCCGCTCACGGCACGTGATACGAGAGCGACCCGGCGTTCTCCGAGAGCTTCCCGTTCACGACAATCACCGGCAGGCGCTCGCCGAGGCCGGGGGGGAGCACGCAGGTGAGCCGGTGGTGCGGGTCGACGGCGTCGTGGACGACGTCCCCGCACCGTGCCGCGCCGACGAACACCTCCGCGCCCGCCGCGCCGAAGTTGCCCCCCGCGATCGCGAGGGCCGTCCCGCCCGCGATGGGACAGTCCCCGGTCGTCCCCTGCCAGTCGGTGCAGCCGGACACGGTCGAGATGAAGGGCGACCCGTACTCCAGCGTCCAGGGCCGGGAGAGCGTTCCGGTGACCCGCGCGGTCACCCGCGCCGACCCGACGCCGGGCGGGAGCACGAACTGGAGGTGCCTGGAGTCGAGGACCCGGACGTCGACGAACCGGTCGCCCACCACGAGCTCGAGGCCTTCGGCCGGGAGGTAGTCCCCCTCGACCCGGATGACCTCGCCGCCCTCGGTGGCGCAGGCGGTGGTGGTGGACCCGACGTCGGTGCAGCCGGCCATCGTCCCAATCAGGACCGGCTGCGGGAACGCGACGGTGTCGGTGCCGGGAGCAGACGCGCCGTTCGGGACCTGGATCTGAGCCATGGACGGGCCGAGCGGGACGTCCCGCGTGGAGAGGTTCGAGAAGATGCCGCACGACAGCCGCCGCGTCGCCGTGGTGCCCGCGAGCACGGGGTCGGTGCAGAGCTCCCCCTCGCCGCTCCCGTCCACGAGCCAGACCTGGAGGTCGCTCCCCCGCGGTCCGGCGTCCTGGACGTCGAAGGAGAGGGTGGCCGGGAGCGTGCTGGCCGTGAGGGCGAAGCCCACGAACGAGCCGTCGAGCTGGAGCGTCCCCGGCACGATCACCGGGAAGCGGTAGGACACGAGCGTCGCGGAGGGCTTCGTGCGCAGCTGCCCGACCTGGACGACGACCGGATAGCCGGCGCCGATCCCCGGGGGCGCCCGGAACGCGATCGTCGCGATCAGGGTCGGGTCCGTGCTTAGGACCTGGACGGTCGTCACGACGAGGTTGGGATCCGAGCCGATGAGCACCCTCAGGTCGCTCTCGACCGTCCCGAAGAACCGGCCGCCCACGACGAGGGTCGTTCCGCCCTGCGGGTCGAGGTTGGTGGGCGCGCCGCGCGCGTCGCCCGGGGTGGGCGCGAAGACGGACCCGACCTCCGGCCCGAAGTAGGAGAGCCCGGCCCGCGTGCCGACGCGGCCCGCCACCGACACGGCCACCTCGACGTCGAACCCGCCCTCCGGCGACGCCGGCAGGACGCACGAGATCGCCGTGTGAGGCGTCTCGAGCCGGACGCCCCCGCAGCTCCGGCCGCCGACGCGCACGCCAATCTCCGCCGCGTCGTTGCCGAAGTCCTGGCCCTGGATGCGGATCCGCTCGCCGCCGGTCACCGAGCACGACGCCGCCGTCGTCGCGGTGTCGTCGACGCACCCCGACACCCGCTCCACGGTCGGCGGCCGGTACCGGATCGGGAAGGTGGGCCGCTGGACGAAGGAGTGGGTCCAGCCCTGCACCACCTCGGCGAGATGGGGGACGAGGGTCCCACCCGCCACTCTGAAGGTGACGTCGCGGTCGCGGCTGCCCGCCGGCACGAGGAGGAGCATGCAATCGGAGGTCCAGAACGCGATCCCGCTCGTCAGGTCGAGCGGCTGGGCGAGGTCGACGAGGGACGCGCCGGCGACGTCGCCGCCGAAGGAGCCGAGGAGCGTCGCGGTCACCCCGCCGGCGGTCGGGTACAGCACCGGCTGGACGGTCGCGACGAAGTACGGAAGGAGCTGACCGAGCTGGGTGCACGCGTCGGCGCAGACCGCGGAGGAGTCGCAACTCGGGGGCGCGTGGCGGACGCAGACGTCCGTCGCCTCGTCGCAGGTCTCGAGCCCGTCGCACACCCGGCCGTCGCTGCAGTCCCGCGGGGCCCCGGCGCAGGCGCCGCCCGCGCAGGTGTCGTCCACCGTGCACCACAGCCCGTCGTCACAACGGGCGCCGTCCCGGTCGCTCCACGTCGTGGCGCTCCGGGCCACGTCGCAGACGAGGCACGGGTTCGCGGGGTTCACCTGGGCGTCGCCCCAGCAGACGCCTGCGACGAGGCAGCCGTCGGTGCAGACGAGCCGCTTGCACCGGTCGGCGACCGCGTCGCAGATCTCGTCGGAGCCGCACGGGCTCGCCGCGGCCTGGCACGCCTTCGCCGCCTCGTCGCAGGTCTCGATCCCGTCGCAGGCGAGGCCGTCGCTGCAGTCGCGCGGAGCCCCGGCGCAGGTGGTCCCCGAGCAGACGTCCCCCACCGTGCAGAAGAGCCCGTCGTCGCAGGCGAGCCCGTCCCGGTCGCTCCACGCGAACGGATCGCGCGCGAGGTCGCAGCGCTGGCACTGATCCGCCGGGTTCACCTCGCCGTCGCCGTAGCAGGTCCCCGCGACGAGGCAGCCGAGGCACCGCCGGACGCAGCGGTTTGCCGCCGCGTCGCAGACCTCGCCCGCAGCGCAGGTCGGGGTGCCAGGGCGGCAGGACCTCGTCGCCTCGTCGCAGGTCTCGACGCCGTTGCAGTCGATCCGGTCGCCGCAGTCCCGCGGAACGCCGGTGCAGGCCCCGGCGATGCAGCGATCCGCGTCGGTGCAGAAGAGCCCGTCGTCGCACGGCGCGCCCTGGGGGATGCACACCTCGCCGACCCGGCACCCGTCGCAGCTCGGGGCCGGGCTGCTGCACGCGGCGGCGGCGAGCGCGCAGGCGAAGAGCGCCCAGCGGGTGAAGCGTCGGGCGACGTTCGCGACGGCCATCGGTGCCCCCTCGTGGCGACACGGTCCGTCCGCGCCGACGGTCAGAAGACCCCAACGGGGGTGGGCCAGCAAGCGTGTCGCGCGCCCAGGCGCGTCGCGCGATCGCGGGACGCGACACTCCCGGCCCCGAAGGGTGCCCACGCCCGGGCGCGCCGCCGGCGGAGCGCGCCGGCGCGACAATGATCCTGGTTGCCCCGTCCCGGAGGAGACCATGATCCCGTCGCTCATCGAGGCGCACCTTCGCAGCCACCACGGCGCATACGAGCACCTCATCCACCCGAGCGCGATGACGGCCCAGGACCTCGCCGCGGCCGATCACGTCACCGGCTACCGCGTCGCGAAGCCGGTGGTGGTGAAGCTCGGGGGCAGGCTCGCGCTGGCGGTGGTCTCGGCGGCCGAGCGGGTCGCGCTCGGGGTGCTCGAGGAGGCGACCGGGGCGCAGGCGGAGCTCGTGCCGGAGGCCGAGTTCGCCGGCCGGTTCGCCCCGTGCGACGCCGGCGCGGAGCCGGCGCTCTCCGTCTTCGGGCTGCCCATCTTCGCGGACGAGAAGTTCCTCCACTCGGAGAAGGTCCTGATGCAGGCAGGGACGCACGAGGACTCGGTCCTCATCGACACGCACGGCTGGATCCGCTGCGAGAAGGTCCAGCCGGTGGCGAACCTCGGCGCCCGCGCGCTCTAGCGGGCTCCGGTTGCCGCCGCGGGCCGGCGCGCGCACGTTTCCGGTGGGGCCGTGCCGGTCCCGGGGAGGCGCGCGTGCCGGAGAAGCGGACGGTCGAGAGGGCGAAGGAGGACCTGCGGAAGGGAAAGCGCCCCACCACCGCGGCGGGCGAGTTCGTCCGCGAGGAGATGGAGCACGTGAAGCGCGGGAAGCACGGCGTGAGCTCCCGCAAGCAGGCCGTCGCGATCGGGCTGTCGAAGGCGCGCCGCGCGGGCGTCCCGCTCGCGCCGCCGAAGAAGGGGCAGGCGGGGCGCAGGACCCGCCGCTCGGCGGAGGCGGCGCGCCGCGCCGGCCGCAAGGGGCCGGTCGCGGGCGCCGCGCGCGGGAGGAAGTCCTCCGGCTCGCGAGGCCGCAAGACGGCGCCGCGCCGCCGGAGCGGGTCTTCGCGCCGCCGCTCCGGGCGCTGACGCGGGGGCTCGGCGACCGCGGCCGAGCGGCCGGCCGGTCGAGCGCCGGCCGGGGCGAGGCGCGCATCGCCCCCCGCCCCGTGCAGCGGCGTTCCCCGGCTCCGGGTGGGGTAGGATTCCGCCCGCCGATGCGACCCCTCCGCCTCCTCCCGTCCCTGCTGCTGCTCCTCGCCGTCTCCGCGCACGCCTCCGCGTCGGTCCCGGCCGAGCTGACCGTCCTCAGCTACCACGAGGTCGCCAACGAGACCGACGCGCTGTCGCCCTCGTACGCGGTGAGCCCGACGAGCTTCCTCCGCCAGATGGACTGGCTGCGGAACCACGGCTACCGGTTCGTGAGCGTGGACGACGTGCTGGCGTCCCGCGAGGGGCGGAGGCCGCTGCCGGACAAGGCGGTGCTCATCACGTTCGACGACGGGTACCGCTCGCTCCATCAGTACGCCTGGCCGGTGCTGCGGATGTTCCGGATCCCGGCGGTCGTGAGCGTGGTGGGGAGCTGGCTCGAGGGGAAGGACACCATCGACTTCGACGGGACGATGCGGCCGCGCAGCACGTTCCTGAGCTGGGACGCGCTGCGGGAGATGGTGGGCAGCGGCCTCGTCGAGGTCGGCAGCCACTCGTGGGACCTGCACCGCGGCGTCCTCGGGAACCCGCAGGGCAACCAGGAGCCGGCGGGCACGACGCGCCGGTGGCTGCCCGACCAGAAGCGGTACGAGTCCGAGCCGGACTACCGGCGCCGGGTCCAGGCCGACCTCGAGCGGAACAGCGACGTGATCCGGCGCCGGGTCGGGCGCGCGCCCCGGGTGATCGCGTGGCCCTACGGCCGCTACAACGCCGTGACCCGCGACGTCGCCCTGGGGCTCGGGATGCGCATCGGCCTGTCGCTCGAGGACGGCGCGAACACCCGGGACACGCCGCTGTTCGCGCTCCGCCGGATGCTCGTGGAGCGCGGCCAGTCGCTCCAGGAATTCGCGCGCGAGCTCACCGCGCGGGAGCACGACGTCTCCGACCAGGACCGCCCGCAGACCATCGCGCACGTCGACCTCGACTACGTGTACGACGCCGATCCCGCGCAGCAGGAGCGGAACCTCGGGCACCTCCTCGACCGGCTGCAGAAGCTCGGCGTGACGACGGTGTTCCTGCAGGGGTTCTCGGACCCGGACGGCAACGGCTCCGCCGACTCCGTCGTACTTCCCGTGCCGCCGGGTGCCGATGCGCGCCGACCTCTTCAACCGGGTGGCCTGGCAGATCCGGACGCGCACGCAGGTGAAGCGCCTGTACGCGTGGATGCCGGCGCTCGGGTGGGAGCTGCCCGCCGGCGATCCGGCGGCGGGGGACGTGGTCCAGGCGGTCCCGGGCGATCACCCGGACCGGGTGAACATGGGGTACCGCCGGCTCTCCCCGTTCTCGCCCCGGGCCCGCCAGGCGGTGCGCGAGATCTACGAGGACCTGGCCCGGGCCGCGCCGTTCGAGGGGCTCCTGTTCCACGACGACCTCACCCTCTCCGACCTCGAGGACGCGAGCCCGCCTGCCCTCGCCGTGTATCGCTCCTGGGGCCTGCCCGGATCGGTCGAGGAGATCCGGCGCAGCGACGATCTCGTGGGGCGCTGGACCATCTTCAAGATCAACGCCCTCGACGACCTCGCCCTCGAGCTCGCCGGCGTGGTGCGCGAGCAGCAGCCCGCGGTGAAGGTCGCGCGGAACCTCTACGCGCGCGTCGCGCTCGAGCCCCGGGCCGAGTCCTGGTACGCGCAGTCCCTCGACAACTCCGTCGCCCGCTTCGACTTCACCGCGATCATGGCGATGCCCTACATGGAGCGGGCCGCCGATCCCGCCGCCTTCTTCCGCGACCTCGTGGCCAGCGTCGAGCGCCGCGGGGCCATGAAGCGGGTGGTCTTCGAGCTCCAGACCGTGAACTGGCGCGACGCGAACCGCCCCATCCCCACGGAGGAGCTGGCCGAGACGATCCGCACCCTCTACCGGCTGGGGGTCCAGCACGTCGCCTACTACCCCGACGTCCTCTTCCGCGAACACCCGGACGCGCGGGTGCTCCGGCCCGCGCTCGACGCCCGCCCCGCCCTGCAGCCGGCCCGCTGAGGAGCGCGCGTGGACGGCCTCGCCATCGCGCTGCAGGGGCTCGTCGCGTACGTCTTCTGGTACCCGCTCCTCATGTCGCTCGCGTGGATGGCGGGCGCGGCGGTGTTCTGGTGGAGGCGGGAGCGCCCGGAGCCGCGGTGGGATCGGCCGCCGGCGCTGCCGGACTCGCCGCCGGTCTCGGTGCTCATCCCGTGCTTCAACGAGGAGGAGAACGCGGAGGAGACCGTGGTCCACGCCCTCGCCCTCGACTACCCCGAGTTCGAGGTCATCGCGATCAACGACGGGAGCCGCGACGGGACCGGCGCGGTGCTCGACCGGCTCGCGGCGATCCACCCGCGCCTGCGGGTGGTCCACCTCGCGGAGAACCAGGGCAAGGCCCTCGCGCTCCGCGCGGGCGCCCTGCTCGCGCGCCACGAGCTGCTCGTCTGCATCGACGGGGACGCCCTGCTCGATCCTCACGCCGCCCGCTGGCTGGTGCCCCACTTCGTCGAGCACCCGGAGGTCGCGGCGGTGACCGGGAACCCGCGCATCCGGAACCGGTCCACGCTGCTCGGCCGCGTGCAGGTGGGCGAGTTCTCCTGCATCGTCGGCACCATCAAGCGCGCGCAGCGCACCTTCGGCCGGATCTTCACGGTGAGCGGCGTCATCACGGCGTTCCGCCGGTCGGCGGTCCACCAGGTCGACTACTGGAGCACCGACGTGCTCACGGAGGACATCGACGTCACCTGGAAGCTCTACCGCGCCGGCTGGGAGGTGCGGTTCGAGCCGCGCGCGCTCACCTGGATCCTGATGCCGGAGACGCTCCGCGGCCTCTGGAGGCAGCGGCTCCGCTGGGCGACCGGCGGCGCCCAGGTGCTGCTCAAGAACCTCGACGCGTGGCTGCGCCCCGCCCAGCGGACCCTGTGGCCGCTCATGCTCGAGAACCTCGCGAGCGTGGCCTGGGCCTACGGCCTGGTCGTCCTCGGCGTCGTCTGGCTCGCGGGGCTGGTGGTGCCGAAAGGTGCGCTCCCGGTCCTGGGGTCGCCTCTCCTCCCACACGCGGGCGGCGTCGTGCTCGGCACCATCTGCCTGCTGCAGTTCGGCTTCAGCACGTGGATGGACGCGCGCTACGACCGCGGCCTGGCGCGGATCCTGTTCTGGATGATCTGGTACCCCGTCGCCTACTGGATGATCGGCTGCGCGACGACGGTGGTCGCCTACCCGCGGGCGCTGGCGCGCAGCCGCAGCAAGCGCGCGAGGTGGGTCAGCCCGGACCGGGGGATCCGGCCCTGAATTTGACCGGCGGTCGCCGCGTCCCTCTGGACGAGGATGGCCGCTTCGTGTACATCGCCCCGACCCGTCGTCGTGCCCGGGCGCCCGGATCCGGGGCGTCCGCTCGCGGCGGGCAAGACGTGCACCGTGAGCACCTCGCTCATCATCGACGCACGGGACCGGCTCCCGTGGGCACAGCGCTTCGCCTGGGAGGCGTCGACGGCCGCGCTGTGGGCCGGCTGGCTGTGGCTCTGGTCGCCGCTGCTCAAGGCGGGCGGCTCGCTCGCGAGGCTCTCGCTCCACCCCCCGCCCTGGCTCGCGAGCGTGACGAGCGTGCTCGACGCGAGCGGCCTCTCGATGTCGCTCGTCGCGCTGGCGGGGACGTCGGGGACGCTGGTGATGCTGCGCCGGCTGCCGCTCCGGAAGCCCGGCCGAGGCGAGGCGCTGGCGGTGGCGGAGTACGCGCGCCACTTCGAGCTCCCCGTGGCCGTGATCGAGCAGGGCCGCTGCGCCTCGACCTGCGTCGTGCACCACGACGCCGCGGGGCGCATCTCGTCCATCGAGTGCCGCGTCCGTTAGCCGACGCGGCCCGGTCGAATCCCCCGCCGCCGCGACGGTGGCCCTCGACAGGAGGGCCGCCTTCCGCTCTCCTCCCGTGGCACGCGCCCGCGGCCAGGTCCGCGGCGGAAACGGACCGTCCATGAGAACGCCTCGCCTCGCCCTCCTCGCTCCCCTCGCGGCCGCCCTCCTCGCCCCGGCGACGTCCTCGGCGGCGGAGTGGTTCGCCGACGCAGAGCTCGGCGTCGTCGGCGCGAGCCGCAACGACGTCCGGATCCCGGGGACCAGCGGCACGAGGTTCTCGCTGGTCGACGATCTCGCCACGCAGGCCGCGCCCTACGCGCGCGGCCGGGTCGGGGTGACCGTCGCCGAGCGCCACATCCTGTTCGGCACCTGGGCCCCGGTCCGGCTCGAGGCCCACGGCGTCCTCGCGAAGGACGTGACCTTCTACGGCGCGACCTTCGCGGCCGGATCGCCGGTGACCGCGCGGTACCAGTTCGACACGTACCGGCTCACCTACCGGTACGCCGCCGTCCGCGCCCGATCCCTCGACCTCGACGTCGGCGGGACCGCCCTGGTCCGCTCCGCCGCCATCTCCATGCAGGGGACCTGGTACTCCCAGAAGACGAACGTCGGGTTCGCCCCGCTCCTCTCCTTCCGGATGGCGTGGCGGTTCTCCGAGCCGTTCGCGCTCGTCATCGACGGCGACGCCCTCGCGGCGCCGCAGGGGCGCGCCGAGGACGTGCTCGTCGGCGTGGAGTGGGCGGCGCGCCCGGGCGTCGCGGTCCGCGCCGGCTACCGCGTCATCGAGGGCGGCTCGGACAACGACGAGGTCTACAACTTCGCGCTCCTGCACCACGCCGGGGTCGGGCTCACGGTGAAGCTGTAGCGCCTCCTCCCGGCATCCCGAGGGGGGAGCGCAGCTCGCGCGGGCCGCGCCGATAGGCCCCGCCCGGAGTGGCAAAAAGCGCCAGCGATCCGGGCGGCTTCGGGCATCGCCACGCCGGTCGTGCGTTGCGTAGAGTTCATTGCGGCTTCCGACCCCGTCGATTGCGGAGGTGCCCATGTCGACCTCGCTGAGCTCGTTCCTCGAAGCGCGTGACTTCCTCCTCGTCCACCGGGCCGACTACGAGAAGGCGCGCCGCGAGTTCCGCTGGCCGAAGCTCGACCAGTTCAACTGGGCGCTCGACTACTTCGACTCGATGGCGAAGGGGAACGACCGCCCGGCCCTCTGGGTGGTGGACGAGGGCAAGGGCGAGACGAAGCTCTCCTTCGCCGAGATGTCGCGGCGGTCGAACCAGGTCGCGAACTTCCTCCGCGCGCAGGGGGTGAAGCGCGGCGACGCCGTCCTGATGATGCTCGGCAACGTCGTCCCGCTCTGGGAGGTGATGCTCGCCTGCATGAAGCTCGGCGCGGTCATCATCCCGGCGACGACGCTCCTCAACACCGAGGACCTCCGCGACCGGTTCGAGCGCGGCGGCGTCCGCCACGTGATCGTCGGCGACGCCGACACCGGGAAGTTCGACGCCCTCGCCGGGCGGCTACGGCCGGATCGTGGTCGGCAAGGACGGCCCGGGCTGGACGAACCTCGAGCAGTCGCGCGGCGCCCCGGCCGACTTCGCGCCCGACGGCCCGACGAACGCGAGCGACCCCCTCCTGCTCTACTTCACCTCCGGGACGACGGCGAAGCCGAAGCTCGTGCTCGCACACCCACCAGAGCTACCCCGTCGGCCACCTCTCCACGATGTACTGGATCGGCCTGCAGCCCGGGGACGTGCACTTCAACATCAGCTCGCCGGGATGGGCGAAGCACGCCTGGTCGAACTTCTTCGCGCCGTGGAACGCCGGCGCGACCGTCTTCATCTACAACTACGCGCGGTTCAACGCGAAGGCGACCCTCGACGTCGTCGTCCGCTGCGGCGTCACCTCGCTCTGCGCGCCGCCCACGGTCTGGCGCATGCTCGATCCAGGAGGACCTCGCGAAGTTCCCGGTGAAGATCCGCGAGCTCGTGGGCGCGGGCGAGCCCCTCAACCCCGAGGTCATCGACCAGGTGAAGAAGGCCTGGGGGATCACCATCCGCGACGGCTACGGCCAGACCGAGACGACCTGCCAGATCGGCAACTCGCCGGGCCAGGCGGTGAAGCCGGGCTCCATGGGCCGGCCGATGCCGGGCTACGAGGTCGCGCTCCTCGGCGACGACGACCAGCCCGCGAAGGAGGGCGAGATCTGCCTCGAAGCTCGACCCGCGGCCGGCCGGGCTCATGACGGGCTACAAGGACGACCCGGCGAAGACCGCGCACCTCATGCGCGCCGGCCACTACCACTGCGGCGACGTCGCCATCGGTCGACGACGACGGCTACATCACCTACGTCGGCCGCACCGACGACGTCTTCAAGTCCTCCGACTACCGGATCAGCCCCTTCGAGCTCGAGAGCGCCCTCATCGAGCACGAGGCGGTGGCCGAGGCGGCGGTGGTGCCGAGCCCGGATCCGCGGCGGCTCGCGGTGCCGAAGGCGTTCCTCGTGCTGCGCGACGGCCGCACGCCGAGCCGCGAGCTCGCCCTCTCCATCTTCCAGCACATCCGCAAGACGCTCGCGCCCTACAAGCGGATCCGCGATCATCGAGTTCGCGGAGCTGCCGAAGACCATCTCCGGGAAGATCCGCCGGACCGAGCTCTCCAAGCAGGAGAAGGCGAAGCGCCTGGCGCCCGGGCACGGCGAGCGCGAGTTCTTCGAGGACGACTTCCCCGAGCTCCGCGCGTAGCGCCGGCCCTGCCGGCGCGAGGACCTTCCATGAGCAAGCCCACCACCGACCTCGCTCCCGTCCCCTCCCCAGCCCCGCTCCGCGGGGCGGAGGAGGTCCGGGGACCCGTCGCCGACCACCGGCCGCGGAACAAGGTCCGCCTCGTCACCGCCGCCGCCCTGTTCGACGGCCACGACGCGGCGATCAACATCGTCCGCCGGATCCTGATCGAGAAGGGGGCCGAGGTGATCCACCTCGGCCACAACCGGTCGGTGGACGAGATCGTGACGGCCGCCCTCCAGGAGGACGCGCAGGGCATCGCCGTCAGCTCGTACCAGGGCGGGCACGTCGAGTTCTTCAAGTACATGATCGACTCGCTCCGGCAGCGCGGCGGGGCGGAGATCCAGGTCTTCGGCGGCGGCGGGGGCGTGGTGGTCCCGGCGGAGATCCGCGAGCTGCAGGAGTACGGCGTCGCCCGGATCTACAGCCCGGAGGACGGGCAGCGGATGGGGCTCGCCGGGATGATCGGCGAGATCGTCCAGCGCTGCGACGTCGACCTGGCGGTCCGCGCCCCGAAGGCGCTCGACGAGCTCGCCGGCCACTCCGAGGCGGCCTGGCGGGCCCTCGCGCGGCTCGTCACCGCCCTCGAGAACGGCGCCGCCGACGCGAAGCTCGTGATGGCGCTCCACGCCCAGTCGCGCTCGCGGCGGGTCCCGGTGGTGGGCGTCACCGGGACGGGCGGCGCGGGCAAGTCGAGCCTCACCGACGAGGTGATCCGCCGGCTGCGGCTCGACCAGGACGACGGCCTGCGCGTCGCGGTCGTCTCCATCGATCCGTCCCGGCGGCGCAGCGGCGGCGCCCTCCTCGGCGACCGGATCCGGATGAACGCCATCTCGCCGTGGGAGAAGGGGCCGCGGGTCTGGTTCCGCAGCCTCGCGACCCGCGACACCGGCCACGAGGTCTCGAAGGCCCTCCCCGACGTGATCGCGGCGGCGAAGGTCGCCGGCTTCGACCTCGTCGTCGTCGAGACCCCCGGCATCGGCCAGGGCGACGCGGCCATCGTGCCGCTCGTCGACCTGCCGATCTACGTCATGACCCCCGAGTTCGGGGCGCAGAGCCAGCTCGAGAAGATCGACATGCTGGACTTCGCCCAGCTCGTCGCCATCAACAAGTTCGACCGGCGCGGCGCGGCCGACGCCCTGCGCGACGTCGCGAAGCAGGTCCAGCGGAACCGGAGCGCCTTCGACCAGCCGCCGGAGGCGATGCCGGTCTTCGGCACCATCGCGAGCCGGTTCAACGACGACGGCGTCACCGCGCTCTACCAGGCGATGAAGCCGCGGCTCCGCGAGCTCGGGCTGCGGCTCGAGCCGGGGCGCCTCCCCGAGGCGAAGACCCGCCACTCGACGAGCCAGGCCGCGGTGGTGCCCGGCGGCCGGACCCGCTACCTCGCCGACATCGCCGAGGCGGTGCGCGGCTACAAGCGGAAGGCGTCGGACCAGGCGCGGCTCGCCCGCGAGACCCAGCAGCTCCGCGCGGCGCAGCAGATGGCGTCGGGGCAGCCCGTCGC
The DNA here is from genome assembly GCA_963739565.1 of uncultured delta proteobacterium. Classification (GTDB taxonomy): domain Bacteria; phylum Myxococcota; class Myxococcia; order Myxococcales; family Anaeromyxobacteraceae; genus Anaeromyxobacter. The sequence goes on from CAVUBF010000012.1 coordinate 420,611, forward strand.
GGTGGAGGCGCTCGAGCCCCTCGCCCGGTCCCGCGAGGAGAAGATGGATCCGGCCGCGCGCCGGCTCCTCGCCTCGTGGCCGGAGCTCCAGCGCACCTACGCCGGCGACGAGCACGTCGTGAAGATCCGCGACCGCGAGCTCCGCACGAGCCTCGTCACGACCTCCCTCTCCGGGACGAAGATCCGCAAGGTGGTCCTCCCGCGCTGGGAGGACGACGGCGAGAAGCTCCGCTGGCTCCTCCTCGAGAACGTCCCGGGCGCCTTCCCGTACACGGCGGGGACCTTCGCCTTCAAGCGGGAGGGCGAGGATCCGACCCGCATGTTCGCCGGCGAGGGCGACGCGTTCCGGACCAACCGGCGCTTCAAGCTCGTGTCGCAGGGCATGCCGGCGAAGCGGCTCTCCACCGCCTTCGACTCGGTCACGCTCTACGGGCAGGACCCCGACCCGCGCCCGGACATCTACGGGAAGGTCGGCAACTCGGGCGTCAGCATCGCCACCCTCGACGACCTGGAGGTCCTCTACTCCGGGTTCGACCTGTGCGACCCGGCGACGTCGGTGTCGATGACCATCAACGGCCCGGCGCCGGCGATCCTGGCGATGTTCATGAACGCCGCGATCGACCAGCAGCTCGAGGCCTTCAGGGCGAAGCAGGGCCGGGAGCCGACCCCCGCGGAGGCGGCCGAGGTCCGCGCCTGCGCGATCCAGACCGTCCGCGGCACGGTGCAGGCCGACATCCTCAAGGAGGATCAGGGGCAGAACACCTGCATCTTCTCCACCGACTTCAGCCTGAAGGTGATGGGGGACATCGCCGAGTACTTCGTCGCGAACAAGGTCCGCAACTTCTACTCGGTGTCGATCAGCGGCTACCACATCGCCGAGGCCGGGGCGAACCCGCTCTCCCAGCTCGCCTTCACCCTCGCGAACGGCTTCACCTACGTCGAGGCCTACCTCGCGCGCGGGATGAGCATCGACGACTTCGCGCCGAACCTGTCGTTCTTCTTCTCGAACGGCATGGACCCCGAGTACACGGTGCTCGGAAGGGTCGCGCGGCGGATCTGGGCGGTGGCGATGCGCGATCGCTACGGCGCGAACGAGCGGAGCCAGAAGCTCAAGTACCACATCCAGACCTCCGGCCGGTCGCTGCACGCCCAGGAGATCGCGTTCAACGACATCCGCACGACGCTCCAGGCGCTCATCGCGATCTACGACAACTGCAACTCGCTCCACACGAACGCCTACGACGAGGCGATCACCACGCCCTCGGAGGAGAGCGTCCGCCGGGCGATGGCGATCCAGCTCATCATCAACCGGGAGTGGGGGCTCGCGAAGAACGAGAACCCGAACCAGGGCGCCTTCATCGTCGAGGAGCTGACCGAGCTCGTGGAGGAGGCGGTCCTCGCCGAGTTCGAGAAGATCGCGGACCGCGGCGGGGTGCTCGGCGCCATGGAGACGGGCTACCAGCGCAGCCGGATCCAGGAGGAGAGCATGCACTACGAGATGCTCAAGCACTCCGGCGAGTACCCCATCATCGGCGTGAACACCTTCCGCAACCCGCACGGAGAGCCGGTCCCCGACCACATCGAGCTGGCGCGCTCCACCGAGGAGGAGAAGCAGTCGCAGCTCTCCCGCGTCCGCGACTTCCACGCGCGGCACGCCGCCGACGCGCCGCTCCAGCTCCGCCGCCTGCGCCAGGCCGTGATCGAGAACCGGAACGTCTTCGAGGTGCTCATGGACGCCGTGCGGGTCTGCTCGCTCGGCCAGATCACGACCGCGCTCTTCGAGGTGGGTGGGCAGTACCGGCGGAACATGTAGCGGGGAAGGACCCCGCCCGACGCAGGGACGCGGCTCCCCGAGGAGCCTGGAGGAAGGTCATGAGGGATTACGCCGCACCGCTTCGCGACATGCAGTTCGTGCTCCGCGAGATCGCCCCGCTCGACGAGGTGTCGAAGCTCCCCGGCTGTGGGGACGTGAACCTGGAGGTCGCCGAGGCGATCCTCAAGGAGGCGGGCAAGCTCGCGGGCGGGGTCCTCTCGCCGCTCAACGTGGTGGGCGACCGCGAGGGGGCGAAGCTCGTCTCGGGCGAGGTGAAGACCGCCACCGGCTGGAAGGACGCCTATCGCCAGTTCGTCGACGGCGGCTGGAACGCCCTCTCCTGCGATCCCGAGCACGGCGGCCAAGGGGTCCCGCGCCTCGTCTCGGCGCTCGTCGAGGAGATGTGGAACGCGGCGAACGTCTCCTTCGCCCTGTGCCCCATGCTCACCCGCGGCGCCATCGAGTCGCTCGAGCTCAAGGGGTCCGAGGAGCTCAAGAAGACGTACCTGCCCAGGCTCACCTCCGGCGAGTGGACCGGCACGATGGTCCTCACCGAGCCGCAGGCGGGCTCCGACCTCTCCGCGGTGCGCACCCGCGCGGTGAAGCAGCCCGACGGCAGCTACAAGCTCGAGGGGCAGAAGATCTTCATCACCTACGGCGAGCACGACGTCGCCGAGAACATCGTCCACCTGGTCCTCGCCCGGACCCCGGACGCCCCCGAGGGCGTGAAGGGCATCTCGCTCTTCCTCGTCCCGAAGTTCCTGGTGAACCCGGACGGCAGCCTCGGCGCCCGCAACGACGTCCGCTGCGTGTCGCTCGAGCACAAGCTCGGCATCCACGGGAGCCCGACCGCCGTCCTCGCCTTCGGCGACCAGGGCGGCGCCGCCGGCTGGCTCGTCGGCGAGGAGAACCGCGGCCTCGAGTACATGTTCATCACCATGAACGCCGCCCGGTACTCGGTCGGCCTCGAGGGCATCGGCCTCGCCGAGCGCGCCTACCAGGTGGCGCTCCAGTACTCGAAGGAGCGGCTCCAGGGCCCCGAGCTCGGCACGAAGAGCAAGGAGAAGGTGGCGATCCTCCGGCACCCGGACGTCCGGCGGATGCTGCTCCTCATGAAGTCCCGGACCGAGTCGCTCCGCGCGGTCGCGGCGGTGACCGCGGCGGCGATGGACGTGGCCCGCTGCCACCCCGACGCGGCCCGGCGCGCGAAGAGCCAGGCCTTCGTCGAGCTCATGATCCCGATCGTCAAGGCCTGGTCCACCGACAGCGCGGTCGAGATCGCCTCGCTCGGGATCCAGGTCCACGGCGGCATGGGGTTCATCGAGGAGACCGGCGCGGCCCAGTACTTCCGCGACGCCCGCATCACCCCGATCTACGAGGGGACGAACGGGATCCAGGCCGCGGACCTCATCGGCCGCAAGGTCGCGCGCGACAAGGGCGAGACGATCCGGGGCGTCATCGCCGAGATGCGCGAGGTGGAGGCGGCGCTCGAGCAGGAGAAGGACGAGAACCTCTCCGCGATCGCCGCCCGGCTCCGCGACGGCGTCGTCGCGCTCGAGCAGGCGGTGCAGTGGCTCGTGGCGAACTACGGGACCGACGTCCGCCGCGCCTCGGTGGGGGCGGTGCCGTTCCTCGAGCTCTTCGGCACCGTCGCGGGCGGCTGGCAGTCGGCCCGCGCCGCCCTGGCCGCGCGCCGCCGGCTCGCCGCCGGCGCCGAGGACAAGGCGTTCTACGAGGCCAAGCTCCACACGGCGCGGTTCTACGCGGACCACGTCCTCGTCCGCGCCGCGGGGCTCGCCCGCACCGTCATGTCCGGCGCCGACGCGGTGCTCGCGATCCAGGACGAGCAGCTGTAGACGCCGCCGGCTTCAGCCGGCGGAACACGCCGCGGCGGAGCCGCGGCACGCCTCGGGGCGCCTCCCGCTACAGGGGGACGCCCCGGTCACGGCTGCCGCTCGGTCACGTCCGGGGGGGCTTCCTGCTCCCCCGCCTGAAGCCCGCGGCGTCGTCGGTACTCCCCGGGCTGCACGCCGCTCCACCGCTTGAACGCGCGGTGGAACGCGCTCGTCTCCTGGAACCCGAGCGCGCTCGCGATGTCTGCGATGCTGAGATGCGTCCCGCACAGCTGGTGGACGGCCGCGTCCCGGCGCAGCTCGTCCTTCACGCCCTGGTAGCTCGTCCCCTCCGCCTCGAGCCGGCGGCGGAGCGTGGTCGGGGCGACCCGGAACTCGCGCGCGACGTCCTCGAGGCGCGGCCACTCCCCCGAGCCGATGGACCCGCGCAGCCGCCGTCGCAGCCGCGCGGTCCAGCTGTCCTCGTTCTTGTACTTGAGGAACACCGAGCGCGGCGCGGTGCGCAGGAACTTGCGGAGGGTGACCTCGTCCTGGATCACCGGCGCGGCGAGGTGGGCCGCGTCGAACTGGATCGCGGTGTGCGGCGCGTCGAAGGAGAGCGCCTGCGAGTACATGACGCCGTACTCCGCGGCGTGGGCCGGGCGGGGGTGGGCGAACTCCGCGACGATGATCGGGATGCGGCGGCCCACGAGCCAGCAGACGATCCCGTGGACCATGATGAGGAAGGTCTCGTCGGCGAAGCGCCGGCGCTCCGGGTCGGCGATCCGGTTCGTGAGCCGGACCACCGCGCGCCCGCCCTCGACCCGGAGCTCCCCGTGAAGGTCGTCGAGGATCACGCCGAACCCGCGCAGGAGCCGCCGCAGGGCGACGTCGAGGCTCGGCGAGCGCAGGACCGCGTGGCAGAGGAAGGCGAAGGTCCCGACCTTCATCCGGCGCCGGTCGAGGCCGAAGAACTCGTCGTCGAGCTCCCGGGCGACCGCGAGCCAGATGGCGGAGAACGCCTCCGCCGGGACGCGGGCGCTCGACGTCCCGAGGAGCTCCTCCGGGACGTGGCTCGCGGCGAGGACCCGGGCGCGCGCCTCCGGCGAGAGGCTCGCGACCGCGGCCTCGACGAAGTGCATCGAGACGGTGTCCTTCTCGAGCGCGCGCACGGGCGGGCGATCCTACTGCGGCGCGTCGGCGCCTGGCAAAAGCCGGCGTCCCGCGGGGGCTCAGGCGCCGGGCGCCGCGGGCACCACCGGCGCACCGTCCACGAAGGTCCGGTCGAACAGCACGATGTCCCCGCCCTCCGGATCGCGGCGGAACGAGAACCCCAGGCTCGCGAGGAGCTTCCGGATGGTCATGTTCTCGGAGAGCATCTCGCCCTCGACCCGCCGGATCCCGCGGGATCGCGCGATCTCGAGCAGGCGCACGAGCAGCCGCCGGCCCACGCCCCTTCCCTGCCACCCGTCGGCGACCACGATGGCGACGTCCGCGCTGTCCGGGCCGGTCCGGGCGTAGCGCGCCACCGCGATCTCCGTCTCGCGGCCGCCCTGGTGGACGAGCACCAGCAGCGCGAGCTCGCGGTCGTAGTCGATCTGGGTGAACCGCACGAGCATCTCGCGGGTCAGCTCGCGCATCGCGGTCCCGAAGCGGAAGTGGCGGGCGTGGTCCGAGAGGTTGCGGACGAAGCTCGCCTCCATCTCGGCGTCCTCGGGGCGGATCGGGCGCACCCGCAGGACGACACCGCCCGGCAGCTCCCAGGACTCCGACAGATCGCTCGGGTACGGGTGGATCGCCATGTGGTCGTAGCGTCCGGCCCCGGGGGGGCGCGCGACGAGGGAGACCCGGGCGCCGCCGGCGTAGACCTCGCTCCCGGCGACCACGAGCGGCGAGATCTCGAGCTCCCGGATGTCCGGCAGCTCGCTCACGAGCTCCGACAGCGCCCACAGGGTCCGCTCGAAGGCGGCGCGCTCCGCCGCCCCCATCCCGCCCTCCGCCGCGAAGACCGGGGCGAGGCGGCTCGTCCGCACGAGCGTCTCGATGATGACCGTGTCGAGGGGCGGGATCGCGACGACCGGCTCGCCCACCAGGCCGGAGGCGGTCCCGCGGCCGAAGCGGATCACCGGGCCGAACACCGGGTCGCGCGTGACGCCCACGTAGAGCTCGGTCCCGCGCACCCTCTGCCCCGAGGCGTTCCGGTCGCGCACGTCGATGGCGGCGAGGAGCCGCTGCAGCTCCGCGGTGGTGAGCTCCACCCGCTGGCGCGCGAGGGCGGTCGCGACGAGGTCCCGGGCGCGATCGAGGTACGGCACCGCGTCGGGGGCGAGCGGGCCCGGGAGCTGCCGCATGAGCTCCTGGTTGCGGGCGTGGCTCGCGAGGATCGCGAACGCCTCCACCGCGCTCTCCGGCGAGGCGAACTCGGGCACCCCCGCCTCGACGAACCGGGCCCGGGCGTCGCGGACGGAGCCCTCGCCCAGCCAGCAGGCGAAGAGCGCCTTGCGCTTGCCACGCGCCGCGCCGATCACCGCCTCGGCGCTCTCGAGGGGGCGCGCGAGGGCCTGCGGCGCCAGGAGCGTGAGGACCGCGTCGACGTTCGGGTCGGCGAGGCACCGCTCCACCGCGGCGCCGTAGCGCGCCGGGTCGGCGTCTCCGAGCAGGTCCACCGGGTTCGCGTGGTCGCCGAGGGGGGGAAGCACCGCCTCGAGCCGCGCGCGGGTGTCGGGTCCGAGGGGCGGGACCGCGATGCCGAGGTCGAAGGCCCGATCCGCCGCGAGGAGCCCCAGCCCCCGGGCGTTGGTGAGGATGGCGAGCCGGTTCCCGGCGACGGGGCGCGGCGTCCCGAGGAGCGAGGCGGCCGCGAACATCGTCCGCAGCGTCGGGACGCGCACGGCGCCGGTGCGCGCGAGGGCCGCGTCGAAGGCGTCGTCCGACATCGACGGCTCGCGATGCGCGCCGGACTCGTGGCGCCCCGCCTTCACGACGATGACGGGCTTGATGCGGGCCGCGAGGCGGAGGCCGGAGAGGAGCGCCCGCGCCGAGCGCACCGTCTCCACGTAGAGCAGGATCGCCTTCGTCTCCGGATCGAGGGCGAGGAACTCGAGCACCTCGCCGAAGTCCACGTCGATGGCGTCGCCCAGGGACACCACGGTGGAGAACCCGATCCGGTGGCCTGCCGCCCAGTCGAGGGCCGAGGCGCAGACCGCGCCGGACTGCGAGACGAGCCCGAGGCCGCCGGGCGCCGCGGGAGCGGCGCCGTTCGTGAGGGTCGCCTGCAGGGCGGCGCCCGGGCGCGCGATCCCCACGCTGTTCGGGCCGACGAGGCGGAGGCCGCCGCGCGCGGCTTCCTCGAGGAGCGTCCGGGCGAGGCCGGGGTCGCCCGCGCCGCGGGCCGAGGCGCCCGGGATGCCGGCCGGGACGACCGCCCCGCCGAAGCCGCGGTCGGCGCAGGCGCGGACCGTGTCCCGGAGCGCCGCCGCGGGCGTCGCGATGACGGCGAGGTCGACGCCTCCGTCGATCTCCGCGAGGGCGCGCCGGACCCGCACCCCCGGGAGCCGGTCCGCGCCGGGCACGTCCACCGCGTGGATCGTCCCCTGGAACCCGCCCGCGACCAGGTTCTCGAGCACCCGCGGTCCGACCGGATCGCCGGCGCCCGCGCCCAGGACGGCGACGGCGTGGGGGGCGAGGAGGCGCTGGAGCGGGTGGGGGCGCACTCCCATCCTTTATACCAACGGACCCGCTAGCGGCCGGTGAAGCGCGGCGGCCGCTTCTCCAGGAACGCGGCGAGCCCCTCCCGCGCGTCGTCGGTGCGGGCGGAGGCGACCATCGCCTCGCGCTCGCGGCCGAGGTGCTCCTCCAGGGTGCGCGCCGCCGCCCCGTCGACGAGCGCCTTCGCCCGGCCGAGGGCGAGGGTGGCGCCGCCGGCGAGCCGCCGCGCGAGCGCCTCCGCCTCCGCCCCGAGGAGCAGGTCGGCGTGGACGGCGTCGACGATCCCCCAGGCCAGGCACTCCGCGCCGGTCAGGGTCCGGTTCTGGAGCAGGATCTCCTTCGCCCGCGCCGGCCCGGCCCGCCGCGCGAGGAACCACGCGACGCCGAGGTCCGGGGTGAGACCGATCCCGGTGTAGCCGCCGCGGAGCCGCATCGCCTCGCCGGCGAGGACGGCGTCGGCGCAGAGCGCGAGGCCGATGCCGCCGCCCGCGACCGGTCCCTGGACCGCGCTCACCACCGGGACCGGCAGCCGCGAGAGGGCGAGCACCACCTCCCCGAGCGCGCCCGCCATGGCGTCGATCCACTCCGGCAGGTGCGGCCCGGCCGCCCTCATCGCTCCGATGTCGCCGCCGACGCAGAAGGCCTTCCCGGTCGCGGCGAGCAGCACGGCCCGGACGCCCGGGTCCCGCCCGGCGCGGTCCACCGCCGCGACGAGCCCGTCCTTCGTCGCGACGTCGAGGGCGTTCCCCTGGTCGGGGCGGTCGAGGACGATCCGGGCGACGCCCTCCTTCACCTCGTAGCTCACCGGTCCGGTCACGTGACCCTCCGTGAATGGGTTCGATTCGGAGTCGGAGCCCGAAGCGTAGCGCGGCGCGGACGGCCCGGGCAGTCGGCCGGAGGACCCTGTTGGGGTCCGCCGCCCCGGGCGGTCGAGCGGACGGCGGGGCCCCCGCGGCGGCGGAGCAGCGGCGCGAGCGTGAATAGCGCGCGCCGTCCGGCGTCTCTCCGGTGGAACGAGGAGCACGAAGCTCCCCTGCCAGGAGAACCCGAGATGACCTCGAAGATCCCGCTGACCCTCACCCTCGCCGCGCTCGTCGGCTTCGCGGCCCCCACCTTCGCCGCCGACCACGCGGCGGCCAAGCACGACCCGCAGGCCGCGACGACCACCGCGAAGCCCAAGGCGCAGGAGAAGGCCGCGCCCGCCAAGGAGACGAAGGCGAGCCCGGCGAAGGGGCCCCACGCGAAGTCGGCGAAGTCGAAGGCACCGTCGAAGACCATCGACGCGCCGTCTCGGCGCGCCAGACGACGCGGCTGTGCTTGCGCCGCGAGCTCGGCGGTACCGCCCGGGACTTCCCCTTCTGCGCTCGCGGGCCCCGCTCCGCCCAGCACCGGCCTCACCGTCCCTGCACCCCGCAGATCCACCCGCACACCGCCGCGAGCGCGGCGTCCGCTCCCGGCGCCCCCACCACCTGCACGCCCACCGGGAGCCCCGCCGGCCCGCGGCCGAGCGGGAGCGACGCGGCGGGCGTCCCGAGGATCGTCCAGATCCGGTTGAAGGCCGGATCGCCGGTCGTCTCGAGCGACGGCGGCGCCTCGCCCGGGGCCGCCGGCGTGAGGAGCGCGTCGACGCCCGCGAGCAGCGCTGGCAGCGCGGTCCGGCACCGATCGACCTGGGCCCGGATCTCGGCCTCGCGCGCAGCCCCGACCCGCTCCCCGGCCTCGACGAGGTCGAGGAGGACGCGGGAGAGCCGGTCCCGGTGCGCGGCGCGGAGCCCCGCGAAGGACCGCGCCGCCTCGAGCGCCTGGAGCTCGCGCTGCGCCTCCGCGAGGCCGTCGAAGTCCGGCGGAAGCACGAGCTCGTCCACGACCGCGCCGGCGCGGGCGAGGCCGTCCGCGACCTCCTCGACGAGGGCGCGGGTGGACGGCTCGGCCTTCGGCCACTCCGAGGTCCGGCAGAGCGCGAGGCGCGGCGACGCCGGAGGCGTCGCGGGCGGGAGCGGCGCGCCGGTCGCGGCCGCGAGGAGGAGCGGCACCGCGGCGACGTCCCGGACGAAGAGGCCGAAGGTGTCGAGGGACGGCGCCTGCGGGAGGACGCCGTCCATCGGGACGAGGCCGAAGCTGGGCTTGAACCCGACGACGCCGCAGAAGGAGGCGGGGCGCAGGACCGAGCCGGCGGTCTGCGTCCCGAGCGCCGCCGGGACGAGGCGCGCCGCCACCGCCGCGGCGGACCCGCTCGAGGACCCGCCCGGCGTGCGCGTCAGGTCATGGGGGTTCCGCGTCCTCCCCGGCTGGAAGAAGGCGAGCTCGGTCGTGACGGTCTTCCCGAGCACGACCGCGCCCGCGGCCCGGAGCCGGGCGACCGCGGCGGCGTCGCGCGCCGGGCGGCGGCCCCGGAGGATCTCGGTGCCGCACTCGGTGGGGAGGTCGGCGGTGTCGAAGACGTCCTTCACCGCGACCGGCAGCCCGGCGAGCGGCGGGAGCGGATCGAGGGCGTCGACCCGGCGCGCCGCGGCGAGGGCGAGCTCCCGGTCGACGTGCTCGAAGGCGCCGAGGGCGCCATCCTCCGCGGCGATCCGGTCGAGGCAGGCGAGGGTCAGGGCCTCGGCCGTGAGCTCCCGGGTCCGGAGGCGCGCCACGGCCTCGCAGGCGGGGAGGTCGGCGAGCGACGTCGGCGTGGTCATGGCGGCCTCCTATCCAGCCGGCGGGCCGGGCGCTACCGCATGAAGCGCGGGAGCCAGAGCGACAGGTCCGGCCACGAGGTGATGAGCGCGAGCGCGAGGACCTGCGCCACCACCATGGGGACGACGGCGCGCGAGATCTCCTTCATCGAGATCTTCGCGATGCCGCAGGCGACGAAGAGGTTCACGCCCACCGGCGGCGTGATCTGCCCGATCGCCATGTTCACGGTCATGATCACGCCGAAGTGGACGAGATCGATCCGCAGGGCGAGCACGACCGGCAGCAGGATCGGCAGGAGCACGTAGTAGATGGAGATGGCGTCCATGAGGCACCCGGCGACGAGCAGGATGCCGTTGATGAGGAGGAGCCCGCCCAGCTTCCCCGACGCGAACCGGGCGAGCCAGGCCGCCGCCTCCGCCGCGATGCCGGAGGTGTTGAGGACCCACGCGAAGAGCGACGCGGTGCAGACGAGGAGCATCACGACCCCGGTCGTGACCCCGGTGTCGACGAGGATGGCGGGGAGATCGCGGAGCTTCAGATCCCGGTGGATGAAGAAGCCGACCACCACCCCGTAGACCACCGCGACGACGGCGGCCTCGGTCGCGGTGAAGATGCCGCCGTAGATCCCGCCCAGGATGATGGCCGGCGCGAGGAGCCCCCAGATCGCCTCCCGCCCGGCGCGCACGACGTCGCGCCAGGACCCGCGCGCCTCCGCCCGGATGTTCGGGTCGCGCCCGAAGAGCCACCACGAGACGACGAACAGGGACAGGCCGACCACGAGCCCGGGGAGGATCCCGGCGATGAAGAGCTTCGTCACCGGCGCGTTCGCCACGACGCCGTAGATGAGGAGGGCGATCGAGGGCGGGATGATGATCCCGATGCCACCGCCCGCGGCCATGAGCGCCGCCGCCGAGCGCTTGTCGTACCCCGCCTTCTCCATGGCCGGGATGAGCACCGCCCCGAGCGCCGCGGTGTCGGCCGGCCCCGAGCCGGAGATCCCGGCGAAGAAGATCGAGACGACCACCGCCACCATCGCGAGGCCCGCCGGGAGCCGGCCCACGATCACCCGCGCGAGGTGGATGAGCCGCCCGGAGATGGCGGTCTTCGCGAAGAGGTTCCCGGCGAGGATGAAGAAGGGGACCGCGAGCAGGGTCCAGGAGTCGGTGGCGCTGAGGAGCTGCTGCGGGACGAGCTGGAGCGGGACGAGGTCGAAGAGGACGATCGTCAGGACCGAGGAGATCCCGAGCGCCGCCGCGATCGGGAAGTTCAGCAGCAGGAGGAGGATGAACGACCCGAACAGGACGAGGGGCAGGAGCGGATCCATGGCCAGGTCAGGCGATCGGCGGCGTGGTGGACGCGACGTCGTGACCGTGGCGGTGGTGCCACCACGCCTCGACCGAGCGGACGACGAAGAGGAGCGCACCGGCGGGGACGGCGATCCCCACCATCCAGGCGGGGTAGCCGAGGGTGTTCATGAGCCGGTTCTCGACCTGGAGCCACACCACCTGCCACCCGAACCACGCGGTCACGAGGAAGAAGGCGCTCGTCCCGGCGAGGATGACCACGTCGAGGCCGGCCCGACCGCCGGCGGGGAGCTGGTCGTAGATCACGGAGAGCCCGAGGTGCGCCCGGCGCCGGACCGCCGCCGACGCCCCGAGGAACGTCACCCACACGAAGAGGTTCGGGACGAGCTGGTCGACGTACGAGAGCGGCAGGTCGAAGACGTACCGCGTGATCACGGTGACGAAGGTGATCACCACCATCACCGAGAGGAGGACGCAGAGGAGCGCCTCCTCGAGGTGATCCCACGCCAGGCGGAGCGGCCCGGGGCGGCGCCCCGGACCCGTCGACGCGTCGGCGCTCACCTGGCGCGGGAAGCCTTCTCGACCTCGGCGGCCATGAGCTTCATGTGGTCCGCGCCGACGTACTCCTCGACCATCGAGTAGACCGGCTTCACCCGGTCGCGGAACACCGCGATCTGCGCCGCCGTGAGGGCGTTCACCTGCATCCCCTTCTTCGCGAGCTCCTCGGGGAGCCGCTTCTCCTCGTCGGCGGAGAGCTGGCGCTCGTAGGCCACCGCCTCCTTCGCGGCGTCGCGGAGCGCCTTCTGGTCCGCCGGGGAGAGCCCGTCGAAGAGCCGCTTGTTGATGCAGAGGACGAGCGGATCGAACGAGTAGTGCCAGAGCGTCAGGTACTTCTGGACCTCGTAGAGCCTCGACGAGTCGATGATCGCGGTCGGGTTCTCCTGGCCGTCGATGACGCCCTGCTGGAGCGCGGTGAAGACCTCGCCGAAGGACATCGTGACGGCGTTCGCGCCGAGGAGCCTGAAGGTCTCGAGGTAGAGCTTGGACCCCGCCACCCGGAACTTGATCCCCTTCAGGTCGTCCGGGATCGAGATGGCCCGCCTGGAGTTCGTGAGCTCGCGGAACCCGTTCACGCCGATCCCGAGGCCGACCACCCCCTTCTCGGCGAGCCACCTGTACGCGAGCTCGCCCATCGGGCCGTCGGCCACGCGGTTCGCGGCCTCCATCGACGGGTAGAGCCAGGGGAGGTTGAAGACGTCGAAGCGCTTGTCGAGGAAGAGCGCGAGGATGATGGGCGAGTCCCAGGTCATGTCGAGGACCCCGGACTGCAGCATCTCGAGCTCCGCCTTCTGGCTGCCGTTCGCGAGCTGGCTCTGCGGGTAGACCTTCACCGCAATCCGTCCGCCGGTCTTCTTGGACACGAGCTCCGCGAACCGCTCGGCCCCCTTGTCCCACGGGGATCCCTTCGCGGTGACGTGCGAGAGCCGGATGGTCCTGTCGGCGGCGGAAGCGGTTCCGCCTGCGGCGAGGACGATGACGGCGGCGAGCGCGGCGAGGCTCCTGCGAAGCATGCGCGACCTCCCAGGGTGGTCCGGCGGCGCCTCCGCCGCGCGTGGGGGAGAGTGTAGCAGGGCCGGAACCGGCGGCGGGCCGGGTCGGTGGAGGTGGGCAGGGGGTGGGCTGGCGCTCTCGCTCCGGCCGGCTATGATGCCGCGCCCGTGAACGCCCTCCCGCTCCTCCTCGCCATGTTCCTGCGTACCGCCGACGGGTCCCCGCGTGCGGCGCCGCCCGCGCCGGCCTCGACCGCCCCCGCGAAGGCGGAGCACGGGAAGGACCACGCCAAGGCCGATCACGCGAAGGCGGACGCCCCGAAGGGCGAGCCGGCCAGGGCGAGCGGAGCGAAGGCGGCCGCGGCGAAGCCGCCCGCGCCGAAGGGCGGGAGGCACACCGCGGCGAAGCCCGAGCCGGTGCCGCCCCCCGCCGCGGCGGCGTCCGCGGCGGCCGCCGCGTCCGTTCCCCCGACCGACGGCAATCTGCCCGTGTCGGAGGAGGGGCGGCTGCTCGTCGAGCACAAGTGCGCGAAGTGCCACGACGTGTCGCTCTCCTACTCCTCGGAGCTCGATGACGGGAGCTGGAGGCTCCACATGAAGCGGATGGCGGCCCGGCCGGGCGCGGCGATCACCGACGCGCAGGGCCGGAAGATCCACGAGTACCTGAAGTCGATCGCCGGCCGATCCGCGGCGCGCTGACCGCAGCCGCGGCGCGCGCCGGCCGTCGCCGCAGGCCGCTCCCGCTCTGCCCCGCACCGCGCGCGGGGCGCCCCCGCCGCTCCACCGGCACCCGGCCGGCCGCCGGGCACGGGCGACGCGAGGGCGGGCCCGGAAGAGGGCGCACGGAACCCTCGCGCTCAGGCCCGGACGGTGGCACGTTGCGGGGATGCTCGGGCGGGTGAACCGGATCTTCGGCGAGGCGGTCGCGTTCCTCGACCGCTCGCGCCGGTTCCGCTGGACCGACCTCGCCCTCCTGGCCGGCCTCGCGGGCGCGATCTCCGGGATCGTCCACCTCGCCGGCGAGTGGACGGGCGCGCTCCGTCCGACGGTGGAGATCGACCTCTCCCCCGCCGCGCTCCCGGGGTACGCGCTCCTGTCGCTCTCGCGCGGCCTCGCGGCGTACGTCCTGTCGCTCGCGTTCACCCTCGTCTACGGCTACTGGGCGGCGCGCGACCGGGTGGCCGAGCGCATCCTCATCCCCGCCCTCGACGTCCTGCAGTCCATCCCGGTGCTCGGGTTCATGCCGGGGCTCGTCCTCGGGCTCGTCGCGGCCTTCCCCCACAGCAACGTGGGGCTCGAGCTCGCCTCGGTCGTGATGATCTTCACCGGCCAGGCGTGGAACATGACGTTCAGCTTCTACCACTCGCTGCGATCGATCCCGCCGGACCTCGACGAGGCCGCGACGCTGAACCGCTTCGGGCGGTGGCAGCGGCTGCGGAAGCTGGAGCTCCCCTTCGCCGCCATCGGCCTCGTCTGGAACAGCATGATGAGCATGGCGGGCGGGTGGTTCTTCCTCATGGTGAGCGAGGCCTTCGTCCTCGGCGACCACGACTTCCGCCTCCCCGGCCTCGGCTCGTACATGAGCGTCGCCGTCGCGAAGGGGGACGGCCGCGCGATGGTCTCCGCGGTCGTGGCGATGACCCTCATGATCGTCGCCCTCGATCAGCTGCTCTGGCGGCCGGTCGTCGTCTGGGCGCAGAAGTTCCGGATCGAGGAGAGCGGTCAGACCGAGGAGATGCAGTCGTGGTTCCTCGACCTGCTGAAGCGCTCCGAGATCCTGCCCTGGATCTCCGGCCTCGTCGGGCGCGTCACCCGGGCCGCTCGCCCCGGCGCGTCCCCCGAGGCCCGCGCCGCCGCGCCCGCCCGCGGAAGAGCTCCGGCGCCGTCTCCCTCGCCGGGTTCGTGCTCCTCCTCGCCGTCCTCGGCTGGGGCGCCCTCGGCCTCCTCGGCCTCCTCCGCCAGGTCCCGGCGCGCACCTGGGGAGGCATCGCGGTCGCGGCCGGGCTCACGCTCGGGCGGGTCCTCCTCGCGACCGCCCTCGGGACGCTCTGGACCGTCCCCGCCGGCCTCGCCATCGGCCTGTCGCCGCGGCTCTCCCGCGTCCTCCAGCCGGTCGTGCAGGTCGTGGCGTCGTTCCCCGCGCCCATGCTCTTCCCGGCGGTGGTGGCGGCGCTCACCGCGGCCGGCGTCGGCCTCGGCTGGGGGAGCGTCGTGCTCATGCTCCTCGGCACGCAGTGGTACGTGCTCTTCAACGTGATCGCCGGCGCGACGGCGATCCCGGCGGACCTGCGCGAGGCCGCCCGCATCTACCGGCTCGGGGTCCTCGAGCGCATGCGCGTGCTCTACCTCCCGGCGATCTTCCCGTACCTCGTCACCGGCTGGGTCACCGCCGCGGGCGGCGCCTGGAACGCGTCGATCGTCTCCGAGTACATGAGCTTCCGCGGCCAGGTCCTCGCCGCGAACGGCCTCGGCGCGCGCATCAGCACCGCCGCGGCCGGCGCCGAGTACGCGGTCCTCGCCGCCGCCATCACCTTCATGGCGGCGATGGTGGCCGTCTTCAACCGGCTCGTCTGGCGCCGCCTCCACGCGATCGCCGAGGAGCGCTTCTCCCTCGCCCGGTAGCCCCGACCATGCCCGAGCCCAGCGCCAGCCCCGACCCCGCGCGCGACGCCCTCTGCGAGCTCCGCCACGTCGACAAGGAGTTCCCCCAGGGAGCGGGGCCGCCGCTCCGCGTGCTCCACGACATCTCCCTCGCGGTCCGGCCGAACGAGGTGGTGGCGCTCCTCGGGCCCTCGGGCTGCGGAAAGTCCACAATCCTGCGGATCCTGGCGGGCCTCGCGACGCCCACCCGCGGCGAGGCGACCTACCACGGCGCGCCGCTCGCCGGACTCAACCCCGGAGTCGGGTTCGTGTTCCAGAGCTTCGCGCTCTTCCCGTGGATGACGGTCACCGAGAACGTGGAGGCGGTCCTCGAGACGAAGGGGCTCGGGCGCGAGGAGATCGCCGAGCGCGCTGCGCACGCCATCCGGACCGTGGGCCTCGCCGGCTTCGAGGAGGCCTACCCGCGAGAGCTGTCGGGCGGGATGAAGCAGCGGGTGGGCATGGCCCGCGCCTTCTCCATCGACCCCGAGCTCCTCTTCATGGACGAGCCCTTCAGCCAGGTGGACGCGCTCACCGCGGAGTCGCTCCGGGCCGAGGTCATCGACATCTGGGCGGCGAAGGACAAGAACCCCTCCTCGATCGTCATGGTGAGTCACGACATCAAGGAGGTCGTCTACATGGCCGACCGGATCGTCGTGCTCGACGCGAACCCCGGGCGCGTCCGCACCGTGGTGGAGAACGCGCTCCCGCGCCCGCGCGACTACCGCTCGCCGGCGCTGCTCCAGCTCGTCGATCGGCTCCACGACATCATCACCGGCATGGAGCTGCCGGACGTGGCGGCGCCGCCAGCGGCGGCCGCCGCCGCGGCGTGGGAGCCGATCCCGCACGTCGGCCCGAACGAGGTCCTCGGCCTCCTCGAGTACCTCGACGCCCGCGGTGGGCAGGAGGACGTCTTCAAGATCGCCTCCGACACCGACAAGGAATTCGGCAAGCTCTTCGCCGTCGTGAACGCGGCGGAGCTCCTCGACCTCGTGGACACCCCGAAGCGGCAGGTGATCCTCTCGCCGGATGGGGCGCGGCTCGTCCGGGCGAGCCCGGCCGACCGCAAGGCGCTCTGGCGGGAGCACGTCCTGCGGCTGCGGCTCTTCCGCGAGGTCGACGCGACGCTCCAGCGGCAGCCCGAGCACCGGGTGGACCGTGACTTCGTCCTCGAGCTCATCGCGCTCAACATGCCGAACGAGGACTACGACGCGATGTGCGACACGTTCATCGGCTGGGCGCGCTTCGCGGACCTCTTCTCGTACGACGAGGAGAGCGGCGAGGTGGCGCTGCAGCACTGACGATACCGTCGTCTCGCGCCGTCGGGCGCGAGACGACGCGGGAGACGGTCGCGCGCGCCGTCCCCGTCCGTCTCTCGGTGACGCGTGCCGCGTTCCCCTCCGAAGTGCGGCAGCCGCCGCGGCTCCGCCGCGGAGCTACCGCGTCGCGCGACCGGACCGGGGCACGCGCGACCGACGACCGACCGTCACCGCGTCTCGCGGGAGACAGCCGCTCGGACTCGCGCCCGACAGAACACCCCGGGCTCCCGCTCCGAGAGGTGAAGGCTTCCGCGCGCATGCGCGGCGTCCGTGACCGCCGGCTCGTTCCGCGGCGCACCGTTTACCTGCGACACGGTCGCAAGCGAGCGCGGACGGCCGCGGCGAGCCGTCCCGTGTCCGAGGGACAGTCCTCGTTCACGAGAAGAGCGATACCGTGGCAATTCAGCGCACACCCTCCGGAGGAACCCGATGGCCCGCCGAATCGCCCTCGCCCTCGTCGTCGCGGTCTCAGCGGCTTGCAGCAGCAAGAAGGACTCGCCGCCCCCGCCGTCGACCTGCGGGACACACGCGCCCGTGGTCGCGGCCTCCGCCGGAATCGAACGAGCGTCGAGCCCGCGACGGCGGTGCAGCTCACGGCGGCCTCCACGGACGCCGACGACGCGTGCCTCGCGACCCCACAGCCCCGGAGCTACCGCTGGCGCATCGAGTCTCGCCCGCCGACCTCCACGGCGGTGGTCTCCGATCCAGGCGTCGGCCGCGCCGACGCTCACGCCCGACGTGCCCGGCGCCTATCAGCTCGAGGTGGTGGCGACCGACGCGGTCGGGCTCGAGTCGACGCCGGCGTTCGTGACAATCTCCGCGAGCGCGTGCAGCCTCCTCGCGCCCACGGTGTCGCTGTCCGGTCCCAGCTCGGGGACGGTGTTCAACCCGGTCACGCTGCCGGCGCCCGTGGTGTCGGACGGGAACTGCCTCGCCTCGGGCGCGGTCACCTACCGGTGGACGCTCGTGTCCCGGCCCGCCGGGAGCAGCGCCGTCCTCTCGGATCCGGCCGCGCAGCGGCCGGCCCTCCTCCCTGACGTGGTCGGGCCGTACGAGCTCGCCCTCGTCGTCACCAGCTCGGTCGGCCTCGAGCTCGCGGCCCGCGTTCGCCGTCGTGGACGTCGGCGCGTGCGGCACCGCGTCTCCGGTGCTCCCGTCGCTCACGGCCTCCCCCCCCTCGCCCAACGCGGGGGACCTCGTGTCGGTCGCGCTCGCGGGGGCGATCGAGGACGCGAACCGGGCGACGTGCGGGCTCGCCATGCAGTCGTACGCTTACCGCTGGTCCCTCGTCGCGCGGCCGCCCGGCAGCGGCGCGGTGCTCACGTCGGCGACCAGCGCCAACCCGAGCTTCGTGGCGGACGCGCCGAACGGCGTCTACCAGGTCGCGCTCACCGTCGTCGACGCGCTCGGGAACGAGTCCGCCCCGGCGTTCGTCCTGGTGAAGACCTCGTCGTGCGGCGTGAACCCGCCCGTGGCCTCGTTCCAGCCCGCGGTGCTCGCTGCCGACGCGAACACGCCGATCGGCCTCTCGCTGGTCGTCGCCGACGCGGACAACTCGGCCTGCCCCGCGAGCTTCGCGACCGTGGTCAGCGCGGTCGACTGGACCGTCGTCGGACAGGCCCCGGGGTCGCACCCGGTGCTCGGGACGTCCTCCACCGCGACGACGGCGAGCGGGGCCACGCCGCCGACCTTCGCGGCGAGCAACGGGTTCCAGGCGGACGTCCCCGGCAGCTACCTGGTCCAGGCGGTCGCGATCGCCGCCACCGGCATCCGGAGCGCGCCGGCCCAGGCGGCAATCCTGGTCTCCGCCTGCGCTACCCACCCGCCGTCGATCACGAGCCTCACCGTCACGGACACGAGCGGCAGCATCGTCTCGCGGCCGGCGGTCGGCGAGACCGTGAACGTGACCGCCACGCTCGTGGACGCGGACGCGAGCACGCTGACGTGCGGCGCGGCGGACGTCCCGGCGATGACCGGCGCGAGCTACCTCTGGAGCCTCGCGTCGGCGCCCGCCGGCAGCTCGGTCCCGACGAGCGTCGGCCCGCAGCCGGGCGCGACCCTCTCCTTCACCGCCGACCTCGCGGGCACCTACGTCTGGAAGGTCGTCACGGCGGACCCGCAGGGCCTCGTCTCCGAGCCGGCGTCAATCCTCATCCCGACCTGGAAGCTGCGGGCCGGCAATCGCGGCGACCCCCGCGATCTGGGTGTCCCCCTCCATGCCGGGCGCAGGCTAGACGGTGACGCTCGGCCTCGGCGCAGCCCCGACCTCCACCTGCGTGCGAGGCGGCGCCCCGACCCTCGCGTGGAGCTTCACGTCGAGGCCGCCGGGCAGCGGCGCCGTCCTGAGCGACCCGTCGAGCGCGACCCCGTCTTTCACGGCGGACGTGCCGGGCACCTACGCGACCCAGCTCGTCGTGACGGACTCGGGCGGCTTCTCCACGGTGTACCGGACGAACGTCTCGGCCGGGAGCTGTACCCCCCCACAATCGTGAACGGCCCGACGCAGCCGCTCGCCACGACCGACCTGCTCACCGTCACCGAGCCGGACGGCAGCGCGAGCGTGCCGCAGACGGTGAACGCCGGCGCGCGCGTCGTCCTCGGGCTCCCGGTCGCGGCTGGCGCGCGCGGCGGCCTGCTGCCCGGAAGCTGCGGCGCCGGGGTGACCTACGAGTGGTCGATGCTCTCGCGACCCGCGGGGAGCCAGGCGATGCTCGCGTCGAGCGACGCCTCCACGCCGGCGTTCGTCGCCGATGTCCCGAACGGACGCTACGAGCTCGCCGTGCTGGTGCGCGACTCGCAGGGGAACGCGTCGGCGCCGTACTTCTTCACGGTGACGACGAGCCCGTGCGGCGCGACCCCGCCGTCGTTCGGCGCGGGCGCGATCGCGTTCTCCCCTTCGCTCCGCGCGAACCTCGCCTTCACCGCGACCGCGCCGGTGGTCACGGACGGCAACTCGACCTGTCCGGCGCGGTTCCGCGCGACCGGCTACACCTACGCGTTCGCGGTCGTCTCGAAGCCCGCGAGCGCGTCCGCGTCAATCACCGGCAGCGGGGGCAGCGCCTCGATCACCGCGACGCAGGGCGGAACCTACGCGGTGCAGGTCGTCGCGACGGCGAGCACCGGGCTCAGCACCGCTCCGCTCCGTGTCGAACGCCGCGGTGAGCGGCTGCGGTGCGTACCCGCCGGTCGCGAGCGCGTTCACGCTGTCGCAGGCGGTGCCGAACGCGTCAGGCGGAACCACCGGGGTGACGGATGCGGCGGCCACCGGGGCGACGCTCACCGCCGGCGGCGCCGCCACGAGCGCACGTGGCTTCTACGTCGGCGTCCCGTTGTCGCTCGCGGCGACCGTGAGCGACGCGGACACGAGCGGCGCGACCTGCGCGGGGTTCGGGATGCCCGCCCAGCCCGCGGGCTTCGCGTGGACGCTCGTGCAGGCGCCTGCCGGAAGTCGCGCCTCGCTCGGCAGCGGCACCGGGGCGACGGCCGGCTTCACGCCGGACCTGCCGGGCACGTACACCCTCTCGCTGTCCACCACCGACTCCCTCGGGAGCGCGTCCACGAGCCTCGTGACGCTCTCCGCGCCCTGCGGCGCCGCCTCCCCGGTCCTCGCGGCGATGTCGGGGACGCAGATGGTCCCGGGCACGCCCGCGCTCGTCACGACCCAGACCTCCCCGACGTCGCTGGCCGTCGCCTCCCCGATCTCCCTCGCCGCGACCGCGACCGATGCCGACGCGATCGCGTCGGGTGGGTGCACGGTCGCAGAGGCCCAGCCGCTCTCCTACCAGTGGTCGTTCGCGCAGCTTCCGCCCGGCAGCAAGGCGACCCTCATCGGCGCGAGCACTGCGACTCCGAGCTTCGTCCCGGACGTCGCGACGAACGCGACGGGCGCGCCGGTGCCGTACGTCCTCTCCCTGCTCGTCACCGATCCCCAGGGACACGGCGCCTCGGCGCAGCTCAGCGTGACCGTGACCTGCGACGCCGCCCCGCCCGCCGTGTCGCTGGTGAACGGCATCTCCGGCGTCCCCGACTTCTCCGTCACCCAGCTCCTCTCGGGGGATCACGCTCTCCGGCCAGGGCGGGACCCATTCGGTGAAGCTGACCCGCGGCTCGGCCCTCGCCAGCCACCTCGCGTTCGTCGACGGCGCTCCGGTCGGCGCCGCCACGACGGCGCCCTTCTACCCTGGCGTTCCCCTCCAGCTCGCGGCGAACGTGCCGTCCGCCCAGTCCTCCGCCGGCTGCGGCCTCTACCCGCAGACGGTCACGTACGCGTGGAGCCTCCTCGCGCTTCCTGCCGGCAGCGCGGCGGTGCTCTCCGGCGCGAGCGGCCCGTCCCCCAGCTTCGTCCCCGACGTGCCGGGCAGCTACGAGCTCCAGCTGGTGCTGACCGACCAGCTCGGGCGCACGAGCCGGACGACCCTGGCGCTCGACGCCTCCGGCGCCGAGGTCGCGGCGGTCGGTTCCTGCGGTACCCGCGCGCCGACGGTCGCCGCGCGCGTGACCGGCCCCGTGCCGTCGCCCGCGAGCGGCACGCCGGTCGAGCCGCCCGGGACCCCCGTGCAGCTCGACGCGAGCGGCAGCCAGTCCCCCGACGCGATCCCGTTCGCGCCGGACGGGAGCGGCGGGTGCGGGCTCCCCCGGCTCCTCCGCTACGAGTGGTCGCTCGTCTCGGTCCCCCCCGGCTCGACCGCTGCGCTCGGCGCGACGACGCTCGTCGACCCGCTCATCGTCCTCGATCGCCCGGGGCTGTACTCGCTGCGCGTCGCGGTGAGCGACGGGACGAACACCGCGACCGCCTCGCTGCCGGTGATAGCGTCGGCAGGGTACACGTCCTCCCCGGCGGCGACGGGGCCGGTGTTCACGGCGACCGCCACCGATGCGTCGGGCAACCCGGTCGTCGCCTGGTGGGACGACGCGAATGGGTCGGTGGGGGCCGCGCGGTGCACCGCGAGCTGCGCCACCGCCACCCCGACCTGGGCGTCGCTCGGGACAATCGACAGCGGCCTCGGGACGATGACGTTCGCGCCGGAGGACGAGCCGCGCCCGATGCAATCGCCGTGAGCGGCACCAACACCTACGTCGCGTACTTCACCGGCATCGGCGCGGGGGCGACCACCGGGCTCCACGGGATCTCGCCCTGCGACGTCGCCCTCGCGAGGCACGACGGGACGTCGTGGGTGAGCTGGACCCGGGTCGCGACCGCGTTCGACGCGAGCCTCCCGTTCAACCGATGCACGGCGGGAGGCGCACCGCCGTACCTGAACTTCGAGTTCGGCCGCTGGCTCTCGCTGTCGATGAGCGGGGGGAGCCCCGTGGTGTCCTACTGGTCCGTGGTGTCCCCGTCCACCACCCGGCTCGAGTCCGCGACGTGCACGAGCCCCGGCTGCAGCGCGTTCACGACCGCGACCATCGCCAGCGACGCCGGTGGCGCGCGAGTCGGCCGGTGGAGCTCTCTCGTGGTGGACTCGCGCGGGACCCACGCCGTGTACTACGTCGACGACGACGGCAGCGGTCGCCGGGGCCTCCGCTTTTCCACGAACGCGACGGGCACGTTCGTCCCGTTCGACGTGGAGCTCTCGACGACCACCGACGTCGGCCGGTTCGCGTCGATGGCGGCGGTCCCGGCCGCTCCACCCAAGGGCCCACCCACCGCGGCGCCGCTCGCCATCGTGTACCGCGACTCGGGCGCGAAGGTCGCGAAGCTCACCGAGGCCACGATGATCGTCCCGGCGAGCTGGAGCTTCGACCCGCCGGCGGCGATTGTCGATCCCGCCACGACCGACGCCGGGCTGGACGCGGTGGTCGCCGCCTATCCCTCCACGGGCTACCTCGACATCGCGTACTTCGACGCGGCGAACGGCGTCGTTCGCCTGTTCCAATCACCGGACGGGCGGACGGTCGCACCCGTCACCGAGTTCTCCGCCCCGACCGCTCCGAACGCGCCGGTCGGCCTCTCGATCGCGGCGGGAGCCACCCCGGGGATGGGGGTACTCGAGGTCCGGCACCGGGTCGGTCGGGTTCTCCGTGCCGCCGCCGTGAACGCGGTCGCCCGGCTCGGCGCGCGTGGAGCTACGGGCGCCCCGCGCGCGGCGCTGGCCCCTTCCGCGCCCGCGCCACCCCGGCGAGCCAGACGCCCGCGAGGATGAGGGCGATCCCCGCCGCGTGGAAGGCGCGGAAGGACTCGCCGAGGGCGACGATGGCGAGGAGCGAGCCGAAGGCCGGCATGAGGTGCAGGAACACCCCGGCGCGGCTCGCGCCGACGCGGGCGACGCCGGCGTTCCAGAGGCCGTAGGCCGCCACCGACGCGAAGATCGCCACGTAGGCGACGCTCGCGACCGTCGTCCCGTCCACCCGCACCCGCCCGCCCCGGGCGATCTCGAGGAGGTACCAGGGGAAGATCCAGAGGACCCCGACGGCGACCAGCACCGCGAGGAGCGCGAGCGGATCGACGCCGGCGGGACGGCGCGCGAGGAGCAGCGTGTAGAGCGCCCACGACACGACCGCCGCGAGGACCCAGAGGTCCCCGGGCGCGACGGCGAGGGCCGAGAGGTTCCCGGGGGCGCCGCGCGACAGGATCACCGCCACTCCGGCGAGCGAGACCGCGATCCCGGCGAGCTGGCGGGCTGCCGGGCGGCCCGCGCCCACCGCGGCGGAGATCGCCACGATGAACGCCGGGCAGGCGGACTGGAGCAGGAGCGCGTTCGTCGCGGTCGTGTCCTGCAGCCCCACGTAGACGAGCATGTTGAAGTTCCCGACCCCGAGGATCCCGAGGGGGACGACGATCGGCCAGGCGCGGGCGATCCGGCGCCACTCGGCCGCGAGCGGGCGACGGGCGGCGACGAGGAGCAGGAGGAGGGCGACGCTCCAGCGCCAGAAGGCGAGGCCGATGGGCGGGATCCGGCCGTGCACCGCCCGGCCCACGACGAAGTTGCCGGACCAGAAGAGCGCCGCGAGCGAGAGGTACAGGTAGGCTCGCACCGTCACCTCGGCGGGGCGCAGCCGCCCCGGGCGTGGAGCGCGGCCAGGGCGAGCGCGGCCGCCTCGCGCTTCCCCGGGGCGAGGGCGCCGGCGCAGCGCGCCGCGGCCCGGGCCGCGAGGGCCGGCCACTCGACGTAGAACCAGCCGGACGAGTCGCGGCCGCCCTCGCCGAGGACCCGCTCCATCGCGGTGAAGAGCTCCTCCCGGAGCGCCTCCCCGACCGCGTCGCGCTCGGCGGCGTCGAGCCGCGCCGCGGCCGCGACGTCGCCCGCGCCCCGCGACGCGACCACGCGCGCCTCGAGGAAGCAGAGCGCCGCCGCCTCGCGCCGGGAGACCCACGGGTCGCCGGCGGCGCGCCGGGAGAGCTGCGCGGTCGCCTCCTCCGGGGAGAGCCGGCGCGGGGTGGTCCGGAGCGCGGCGGCGGCGCCCGCGAGCGCGGCCCCCTCGTCGGCGCCCGGCGAGAGCACGAGCGCGAACAGCCGGCCCGTCGCCTCGACGCGGGCCTCGGCGATCCCCCCGACGGCCTCGAGCCGCGCCAGCACGGGCGCGAGGGCGGTGCCTCAGCCGAGGCCCGCCACCGGGCCTCAGGAGTAGCCGGAGGCGGCGAGGACGATGGGCGGGCGGGTCGTCATGACGGGAGCCGGACGGCGCGGGGGCGGGAGCGTAGCACCGATGCCCGCGAGGTGGAGCGGCACGGTGGGCGAGCCGGCGCGCGACGCGCTAGGTTCCGGAGGATGAACCCCTCGCCCCAGCTGCCGAACCCTTACGGCCCACCGATCCCCCTCGCCGCGGCGCGGCAGGTGGCCGAGGCCGCCCTCGCCTTCGCCGCCTCGCGCGGGTGGAACGTCGCGGTCGCGGTGGTCGACGCGGCGGGTGACCTCGTCTGCTTCCTCCGGACGGACCAGGTCCAGCGCGCCAGCATCGAGATCGCGATTGGGAAGGCGCGCTGCGCGACGCGCTACAAGCGTCCGACGAAGGAGTGGGAGGACCGGGCCGCCGCGACGCCGGGGATCCTGGGGCTCCCCGGCGTCCTCCCCGTCCAGGGCGGGCTCCCCCTCCTCGCCGAGGGCGCGATCGTCGGCGCCGTCGGGGTCTCGGGCGCCCTCCCCGCCGAGGACACCGCCTGCGCCGGCGCCGGGCGCGACGCGCTCGCCTGATCGACGTGCCGCCCGCGGGGCCTCACGCCTCCGGCTGGTAGACGGGGACGACGTACGGACCCTCGGGGACGACCGCCACGGCGCGGTCGCCGCTCTCCCGCACCGCCGCGAGGACCGCGTCGGCGACCGACGGCACCAGCTCGACCCCGGTGAGCGCCGCGTCCGCCCCGGAGAGGCCGGGGGCGTACAGCTGGATCCTCGCGAGGCGCATGGGCTTCGTCTGCATCTGGGTCTGCCACTCGTCGACGTCCGCGAACCGCTTCTCGCGGATCCCGGCGAGGAAGCCCTCCGGCCCCTGCGCCACGAACCGGCGCTGCGCCTCCACGTACTCCTTCGAGCCCATCCCCTCCGAGCACGCGGACGCGACGACGAGGCGCGAGCCCTCGGCGAGGATCTCGAGCGGCCCGACCATCCCCTTCACCGTCTGGTAGTAGGTCTTGTCGAGGGGGTGGCCCGCCGCGCTCGTCACGACGGTCCGGAACTTCCGGCGCACCGGGACCCGGACGTACGACTCGACGAAGCGCACCGCCTCGAGCCAGCTCGCCACCACGTCGCCGTAGCCGGCGAACGACACCCGCCGGCGCTCGTCGATGACGACGCTCGCGGCGCGGACCCGGCCGAGCTTCTTCGCGATGGCGAGCTGCTCCTCGTGGAGCGGGTTGCCGTCGAGCACGCAGCTCACCGCGCGCGGGTGGGCCATGAACCGCGAGCTGTGGAAGGTGGTGATGACGTCCCGGTGGGCGCACCCGGGGGCGATCACCTTCCGCCCGCCGGAGTAGCCGGCCATGAAGTGCGGCTCCACGAGCCCGGTGACGATCTTCACGTCGGCCTCGGCGAGCCGCCGGTCGATCTTCACCGGCGTCCCCGCCGCGGTGGGGCCGAGGTCCACGTGGGCGGCGTCGTCGCGGGCGTCGTGGTTCTCGACCCGGAAGGTCGAGAGGACCCACGGATCGCCGATCACCTCGGCGAGCTCCGCGCCGAGGTTCGGGCGGTGGAGCCCGGTGGCGACGAGGACGCGGATGCGGTCGGGGGAGAGCCCAGCCCCGAGCAGCTCCCGCAGGATGGGCCCGAGGAGCAGCCCGTTCGGGACGGGCCGCGTCACGTCGCAGACGACGACGCAGGCGCTCCGCGCGCCGCGCGCCTCCTCGGCGAGCGGGCGCGCGCCCACGGGCCGGGCGAGGGCCGCGGCGAGCGCCGCGGCGGGATCGGAGAGGACCGGCATCTCCGGCTTGCGGACCACGGTGACGTCGAGGTCGTCGGGGAGGTCGAGGGGCAGCGTCCCGCGCCCGAAGGACAGGTCGATGCGCATGGGGGGATCTCTCTCGGCCGAGGCGTCCGCGCCAGCCGGGTACCCATGCGGCAAATCGGGGCCTGCGCGCCCGGGCCCGGTCGTGCTTTCCTCGGGGGCATGGACCTCAAGGACCTCCTCGTCCACGTCGACTCCGGCGCCCGCTTCGCCGAGCGGCTCGGCCTCGCGATCGCTCTCGCCCGCCGCCACGGGGCGCGGCTCACCGGCCTCTTCGCCGAGGCCACCACCCTGGGCGGGAGCCTCGTCGGCCGCCGCGACCGGGCCAACGTCGCGCGCGCGGCCGCCGAGGCGCGGACCCGCTTCGAGGCGGCCTGCGCCGCCGCCGGCGTCCAGGCGCGGTGGTGGGCGCTCGAGGGGTCCGAGGACGGGGAGATCGTCGACGCCGTCGTGGTCTGCTGCCGGCGCGTGGACCTCGTCCTCTTCGGCCAGCAGCACGGCGACGACGCCCCGGTGCCCGACGGGCTCGTGGAGCGCGCGGTCGCCGGCGCCGGCCGGCCGATCCTGGTCGTGCCCTCCGTCGGGAGCTACCCCGACGCCGGCAAGCGGATCCTGGTGGCGTGGACCGGGAGCCGCGAGGCGGCGCGGGCGCTCCACGACGCGCTGCCGTTCCTCGAGCGCGCCGAGCGGGTCACGGTGCTCTCGCTGCAGCGCCCGACCGAGAGCGCGAGTCCGGGCGGGCTGCCGCCCCTCGACGTCACCGACCACCTGAAGGTCCACGGGGTCCAGGCGGCCTACGACCACTGGGTGGTCGGCGAGCTGGCGGCGGTCGACGCGGTGCTGAACCGCGCCTCCGACGAGGGCGCCGATCTCGCGGTGCTCGGCGCCTACGGCCTCCTCGGCCACGGCCTCCTCGGGGGCGAGCGCACGACGACGCGCGCGATCCTCGAGACGATGACGACGCCGGTGCTGCTCTCCGCGTAGCCGGCGGGCGGCGGGCTACGGCGCCTCCCCGAGCTCCTCCGGG
The DNA here is from genome assembly GCA_963739565.1 of uncultured delta proteobacterium. GTDB lineage: Bacteria > Myxococcota > Myxococcia > Myxococcales > Anaeromyxobacteraceae > Anaeromyxobacter. The sequence continues at coordinate 447,861 of CAVUBF010000012.1, forward strand.
CGCTCCTCCGGGCCGAGGGCGGCGTCGCCCTCCCGCTCGTAGGCGCCGAGGAGCGCCGCCGGATCGCGGTGGATGACGGCGCACCCCGCGCGCCGGAGCAGCTCGGCGGGGAACCCGCCGCACAGCACGCCCACCGGGACGATCCCGGCCCGCACCGCGGCGGTGGCGTCGTGGGGGGTGTCCCCGACCACCCGGCACCGCGCCGGCGGCGGGCGGCCGAGCTTCTCGAGGGCCGCCTCGATCACGTCCGGGAACGGCTTCGTCCGGTCGGCGTCCCCCGCGCTCGTCGCGGCGTCCACGAGGTCGTCGATGGCGGCGACCCGCGTGTAGTGGGCGAGCTCGTCCCCCTTCGCGGAGGAGGCGAGGGCGATCCGCTTGCCGTCCCCCCGCAGCCGCGCGACGAGCCGCCGGACCGCCGGGAACGCCGAGACCTGGGGCAGGTAGGCGTCGCGGTAGAGCCGTTCGCGGAACGCCACGAGCGGCTCCGCAATCTCCTCGAGCCGCTCCGGCGGCACGAGCGCCGGGAGGAGCTGGTCCGCCCCCTTCCCAATCTGCGACCGCACCTCCTCGTACGGCACCTCGACGCCGAAGTGGGCGAGCGCCTCCCGCCACGCGCGGGCGTGCAGGTCCACCGAGTCCACGAGCGTCCCGTCCACGTCGAACACGACGACCTCGACCATCGCCCCCTCCCCGCGGAAGGTGCGGACCGGATCGCGCCGGCGCGAGCGCGCCGCGCGGGCGCCCGTCCGGCCCCCCGGCTATTCCGCGGCGGAGCGCGGCGGAGGGTCCGCGGCGGAGCCGGGCGCCGCGGGCGCCGATGCTCCGGCTTCGCCTCCGCCCGTCGGCGGGCGAAGCCCGCCTCCTCCCGCCGATGCTCCGGCTTCGCCTCCGCCCGTCGGCGGGCGAAGCCCGCCTCCTCCGTGCCTGCGCCCCACCCGCCGGGCGGGGACCCCCGCCCAAATCTCGCCGGGGCCGACCCGCGTCCCCTTCGAGAGGACGGCGCCGGCGGCGATCACCGCGCCGTCGCCGATGACGCACCCGGGGAAGACCACCGCCATGAGCCCGACCGTCACGCGCCGGCCGATCCGGACGGGAGCGGTGACGAGGTGCCCGCGCTCGGCGGCGTGGCAGACGAGCGTCACGTCGCCGCCGATGACGGTGTCGTCCCCGATCTCGATGAGGTTCTGGTCGGCGACGACCGCGGTGTTGATCTGGACCCGGCGCCCGATCCGGGCGCCCATGAGCCGGTGGTAGAGCGGCAGGAGCGGCGTCACCCGGATCCAGTTCACGAAGGCGAACCGCAGGACGAGCGTGAGCGCGTTGTAGCTCGCCCAGCGCCAGGCCCCGACGGAGAGGTACGGGAAGCGCCCGACCGGCGTCCCGCGCGCGAGCGTCACCCAGCGCGCCACCGGGAGCACGACGAGGAGCGCGAGGCCGAAGGCGAAGTACCCCGCCGCCCCCGCGAGCCCGAGCCCCACCGCGCGGACGATCCCCGCGGGCGGGAGGCGCGAGGCCGCCCAGTCGACGAGGAGCACCGCCGGCGCGAGGGCGACGCCGCAGAGGACAATCACCTCGACGAAGAGGCCCAGCGTGAGCGCCCACTGCAGGGGCGTGAGGACCCGCACCTTCCAGCCGCCGTCCGCCATGGGCGTCCTTTCGCCCCCCTCCCCAGCCCCGCTTCGCGGGGCGATGGAGATCCGGGGGCAAGACCGGCGGGGTCGCCGGACGCCCCATCTGTCGCCATGGGCGCGCCCGGCCGCCATTCCAGCGCGGGCGAAAGCTCCGCCCGCGCCGGACCGAGGCGTCAGCTCGCCTTGACGCGGCGGTACTCGTAGCGGCGGTACCGGCCGTGCCGCCCGGGGCGGACGTCGTTCAGGATCGCGCCGTTCACCTGCGCGCCGTTCTGCGAGAGCCGCTTCACCGAGAGGGCGATCTCCTCCACCGGGTGCTCCCCCGCGCGGAGCACGAGCAGGTTCAGGCCGGCGTGGCGTGCCACCAGCGCCGGGTCGGTCACCGCCAGGATCGCCGGCGTGTCCACCACGACCACGTCGTAGCGCTTGCTCGCCTCCGCGAGCACCTCCTGCAGCCTCGGCGACTCGAGGACCGCGGTCGGGTCGTCCTGCAGCTCGCCGGCGGGGAGCAGCTCGAGCCCCTCCGTGCCGGTGGGGTGGAGGGCGGAGTCGAGCGTCGCCCCGGAGAGGATCACCTCGGCGAGGCCCGGCGTCCGCTCGAGCCCGAACTCGCGGTGGAGCCGGCCGCGCCGGAGGTCGGCGTCGACGAGGAGCACCTTGCGGCGCGGGGACGCGAGGAGCAGCGCGAGGTTCACGCAGACGAAGGACTTGCCCACCCCTGGGGCGGGGCCGCCGATCGCGACGACGTGGTTGCGCGCGGCGCGGAGCGCCGCGCCGAGGTTGGTGCGCAGCGTGCGCAGGTCCTCCACCGCCGAGTCGCCGGGGTGGACCGCCGAGAGGGCCGCGGCCCGCTCGCCGGTGAGCCGGCGGCGGAGGGCCCGCGCGAGGGACGCCTCGGTGGCGGTGTGCGGGACGGTGCCGAGGACGGGCAGGCCCGTCGCGGCCTCGACGAGGGCCGGGTTGCCGGGGCCGCCGAGCCGCCCGCGGACCACCACCACGGCGGCGCCGAGGGAGAGCCCGGCGAGGAGCGCGATGGCGAGGATCGGCCCGCCCCGCGGCGAGTCCGGCTTCTCGGAGGCGGCCGGGGCGTCGATCAGGGTCGCGCTCCCGACCGCGGCGCTCGCCGCGATCCGGTACTGCTGGGCCTTCTCCTGCACCTGGAGGTAGAGCGCGGTCGTGGCCTGCTGGTCGCGGAGGAGCCGCGCGGCCTGGAGCTCCGCGGTGGGCAGCGTCCGCAGCCGCGCCTCGACGAGCCGGACCTGGATCCTGAGGGCGTCGATCTGGTCGCCGAGCTCCCCGATGGCCGGGTGGGTGCCGGTGTAGCGCTGCGCGAGCTCGGTCCGCTTCGCCTCGAGATCGGCGATCCGGTGCTCGAGGTCCACCTGCCGGTCGAGCTGCGCCTTGGCGTCGGCGCCGACGTCCACGATCCGGTTCTCGAGCTTCCACGCCTCGAGGGCCTTCTCGGCGCGCTCCACCGAGGCCTTCAGCACCGGGACCCGCGCGTCGAGGAGGGCGGAGGCCCGCGCCGCGCGCGCCACCGTCCGCGCGCCGTTCTCCCTCACGTAGGCGTCGAGGATGGCCTGGAGGGCGGCGACGACGCGGCCACGGTCGTTGCCCTCGAGCCGGAGGGCCACGACGCCGGTGTCCTTGCCGCGTTCCTCGACGGAGAGCTGGAGCTGCAGGGCCGCCACCACGTCCGCGAACCGGTGCTTCACGACCAGGAACTCGGTCCCGGGGCGGGCGACGAGCCTCGTGACGAGGAACCGGACCGGATGTCCGGCGCCGTCGGTCCCCTCGGCGGGCCGCCCGACGCCGCCGTCGGCGAGGGTGGTCCCGTCGGGCGCCGCGACGCGGAAGCCGCCGTCTTCCTCGGCGGTGAGGACGAGCGGGACGTCGAGGAGCGCGTCGGGCACCTCCACGCCCGAGACCGCGATCTGCTCGCCGCCCCAGCCGAAGCGGCGCAGGCCGAAGCGCGCCTCGGCCGGGCCGGCGCCCTCGTGGAGCCGGGCGAGGGCCTTGCCGAGGAAGGGCACCGTCCGCGGCGCCGCCTCGACGTCGAGGCCGAGGGCCGCGACCGCGCCGGCGACGAGGGTGCGCGCGCGCAGGACCTCGATCTCCGCCTTGGGCGGGGGCGCCTCGACCCCGGCCGTCACGGGGTCGGCGAGGGGCGGCGGGTCGTGGTGCTCCTCGAGACGCAGGAGCGCCTCGGCGCGCCAGCGCGGCGTCGCGACGAGGAGCCAGGCGCCCGCCGCCGCGAGGGCGAGCCCCACGCAGGCGAGGAGGATCCAGCGGCCCTCGAGGAGGGTGCGGAACAGCTCGGCGCCGCTTCGGTCGTCTGCGGCGCCCGGAGGATGGAGGGGGGTCTCGGACATGGGGGTGCTCCTCTCTTCCTTCTGGTCGATGACGTGAGATCAGGCCGGCACCGGCGCGGTGGCCGGGACCGGGGTCGGCCCGGGCGTCGCGTGGGGACGGACGCGGGCGTCCGGCGCCGGGCCGAGCGCGGCGGCCCGCCCCGCCGCGGCGGGGAGCGGGGCCGGCGCGCGCTGCGGCCGGTAGCTCGGGACGAGGCCCTGGAGGGCCGCGACGAGTCGCTCCGGATCGCCGGCGTCGGCGAGTCGCCGGAGCTCCTCGAGGCGCGCCGGGAGGTCGGCGGGCGGCGCCGGAGACCGAGCGGTCCGGATCCGGTCGCGGACGGCCCGGGTCTGCTCCTCCTCCTCGGTGAGGAGCTCCTCGGAGAGCTTCTCGCCGGGGCGCAGCCCGGTGTAGACGATCCGGACGTCGCCCCCGGCGACGTGGCCGGCGAGGGCGATCATCAGCCGGGCGAGCTCGGCGATGCGGATGGGCTCGCCCATGTCGAGGACGCACAGCTCGCCGTAGTCGCCGAGGCCCGCCACCAGGACCAGCCCCACCGCCTCCGGGATGGTCATGAAGTAGCGGGTGCACTCGGGGTGCGGTGACGGTCACCGGCCCGCCCCGGGCGATCTGCTCCTTGAAGATCGGCACCACGCTGCCGGCGGAGCCGAGGACGTTCCCGAACCGGACCGCGGTCATGCTGGTCCGGGAGGTGCGCGCCAGGTGGCGGACCACCAGCTCCGCGACGCGCTTCGAGGCGCCCATCACCGAGCTCGGGTTCACCGCCTTGTCGGTGGAGATGAGGACGAACCGCTCGCGCGCCGCAGGCGTCGGCCATGCGGGCGACGTGGAGCGTCCCGAACACGTTGTTCTTCACCGCCTCGTCGGGGGCGTCCTCCATGAGCGGCACGTGCTTGTGCGCGGCGGCGTGGAAGACGACCTCGGGGCGGTAGCGCTCGCCGAGCCGCGCGATCCGGTCGGGCTCGCGGACGTCGGCGACCTCGGCGCGGACGTCGACCTCCGGCCGCTCCTCGGCAAGCCGCCGGGCGCGGAGGTACAGCTCGTTCTCGTTCATGTCGACCATGACGAGCTGGCGGACGCCGTAGTGGACGAGCTGCCGGCAGATCTCGCCGCCGATCGAGCCGCCTGCGCCGGTGACGAGCGCCCGCCGTCCGGCCACGAGCCGCTGCAGCTCGGCCCGGTCGAACTCCACCGGCGGGCGCGGCAGGAGGTCCTCCGGCGGCCACGTCGTCGAGCATCGCCGCGGAGACCGGATCGGCGAGGGACGAGAAGGCGGGCAGGATCTTGAACTGGACGCGCAGGGTCGCGCAGACCGCGATGATCCGGCGCAGGCTGGCCGCCGCCGGGCGCGGGATCGCGAGGAGGACCACCGCGACGCGGTGGCGCTCGATGAGCGCCGCGAGGTCCTTCACCACCCCGAGGATGGGCTTGCCGTCGATGCGGCGGCCGACCTCCGCCGGGTCGGAGCCGACGAAGCCGACGAGGTCGTAGCGCCGCTGCGGGCTGCGGACGATGTCGCGGGCGAGGAGCTCCGCCGCGAAGTTCACGCCCACCAGCAGGGTGGGGGCGGCGCCGGACGCGCGGCGGCGCCGCTCGCCCCACCAGCGCGCGGCGACGAGCGGACCGAAGCGGGCGACCGCGAACGCCGACGAGGACATGAAGAACTCGAGGGCGTAGACGGTCCGCGGCAGGCCGGGCGGGATGAGCCAGGGCGCGAGGAGCACGAGGAGGGCGGAGCCGGTGGTCGCGCCGGTGGCGATCCGGACCGCGTCGGGGAGCCCGGCGAGGCGGAAGGACCAACAGTGCAGGCGCGCCCCGAGGTTCGCGGCGAGGCGCACCGCGACGACGAGCGCCACCGCCCGCGGCATGATCGCGGCCCACGGCCCCGGGACCGCCCCGTCGAAGCGCAGCCCCATCGCGGCGTGCAGCGACGTCGCCGCGAGCACCGCGTCGAGCCCCAGGATCAGCGCGTACCGCCCCAACCGCTCCCTAAGAGGATCAGCAAACACCCGCGGCATCGAGGCCCCCCCTCGCCCACCTCACCCACCCCGCGCAACGGTAGGTCCGCCGGGCTCCCCCCGCCCCGCCGCCCACCCAACGTTCCCCCCCGCGCCCTTGACGGTGCGTGACGCGCGAGCGGCGCCCCGGATGATCCCGATCACCCGGTCCTGGTCCTCGGCCGCCAGGCTGCTCGAGGAGGGCAGGCAAATCCCGCGCGCGTACAGGTCGGCCCCGACGCGGCCGCCGATCACCTCGCACCCCGCGTAGAGCGGCTGCAGGTGCATCGGCTTCCAGACCGGGCGGGCCTCGATGTCGGCGGCGGCGAGCGCGGCGAGGAGGTCGTCCCGGGTGGCAGCCGAGGGCCTCGGCGTCGACGAGGAAGCAGGAGAGCCAGCGCGTCGAGGTCCCGTAGGGCGCCTCCGGCATGAGCGAGAGGCCGGGGACGCCGGCGAGCCCCGCGCGGTAGCGCTCGAACACCGCGCGCCGCTGCGGCCACGCGCTCGTCGAGCACCTCGCAGCTGCCCGCGCCCGAGGGCGGCGAGGAGGTTCGAGAGCCGGTAGTTGTAGCCGAGCTCCTCGTGCTGGTAGTCGGCGCGCGGCGTCGCGCGCCTGGGTCGCCCAGTGGCGCGCCTTCCGTCACCCGGTCCTCGCGCGGAGACGAGCATCCCGCCGCCGCTCGTCGTGATGATCTTGTTGCCGTTGAAGGAGAAGGCGGCGACGTCGCCGAGGGCGCCCGGCCGGCCGCCCGCGGTAGGTCGCGCCGAGGGCCTCGGCGGCGTCCTCCAGGAGCGGGACGCCGTGGCGCCGGCACGCCGCGAGGATCGGCTCGAGGTCGGCGCACTGCCCGTAGAGGTGGACGACCACGACGGCCTTCGGGCGCCGGCCGCGCCGGGCGCGGTCCTCGAGGGCCTCCGCGAGGAGCGCCGGGCTCGAGTGTTCCAGGTCTCGGGATCGGCTGTCGACGAAGCACCGGCGTCGCCCCGAGGTAGCGGATCGGGTTCACGCTCGCGGCGAAGGTGAGGTCCGAGACGAGGACCTCGTCGCCGGCGCCGACCCCGAGCGCGCGCAGCCCGAGGTGGATCGCGGCGGTGCCGCTCGCCACGGCGACCGCAGGGCGGCCGAGCGCGCGCGGCGAACGCCCGCTCGAACGCCTCGAGGTGCGGCCCGACGCTCGAGATCCAGTTCGAGGCGATCGCGTCGGCCACGAGGCCCGCCTCGCGGGCGCCGAGGTGCGGCACCGACAGGTGGATGCGGCCCATGCTCCCCTCCTTCACGCGCGGTACACCGGGAAGAACTCGGGGCCGGGCTCCCAGGACCGCCCCGCCGCGTCCTCGGCGGCGCGCCGGCGCCGCGCGAGCACGTGGTAGGCGACCTCGTCGTGCATGAGGGACGCGGTCCGGAACGGGACGACCCCGTCGGGCGGCGCGAACAGCCGCTTGTGGCGCAGGATCCCGTCGTCGCCTCCCTTGCCGCCGCCGAGGACGAACGCGTCCTTCCCCTCGGCGGCGGCCCAGGCCGCGGTCGCGTCGCGCACGACCTCGTTCGGATAGAGCCGGAACGACGCGGCGTCCGTCCCGCCGAGGAAGGAGTAGGCGTGGCGCGTGGAGAGCAGCGTGAGCTCCGACGAGACCACCCGCCCGCCGGCGACCGCATGCACGAAGACGACCTGCCCGCGGAGCGCCTCGATGAGCCGCGCGAAGAAGGCGCGCGGGAACCGGTACCAGGGGGCCGCGCCCCGGCGCTCCATGGTGTGGACGTAGATGGCGTGGAACTCGTCGAGCCGGGCGCCGTCCCGGTCCACCTCGACGGTGAGCCCCTCGCGCGCCGCGACCCGCAGCCGCCGCCGCACGTCCCGGTCGTAGGCCTGCCGGACGGCGTCGACGCCGCCCGCGAGGGGCACGACGACGTTTTGGGCCCGCTCGTCGACCCGGCCCGGGAGCGCGCGCGCCAGCTGCCCGGGGAAGAGCGAGAGGCGCGCGAAGGTGCAGAATCACCCGGGCCTCGCGGCAGAAGCCGTCGTACGCCCTCCAGAAGTCGACCGAGGGTCCCTCGTCGGCGGCCGCGTCGCCCCAGGCGAACGGCCCGCCGTAGCCGTACGGGGTCGTCGCATCCCACGCGGCCTCGCCGTCGCCCGCCCACGCCTCTGCCGCGAGGGGGCGGAGCACGAGCGGCAGCAGGATGACTCCACCCGCGTCCTCGCCGAGCGCGGCGACGGCGCGGTCGCCCTCGCGCGCGAAGAGCGCCACGTACTCCGGGTGAGCCATCGGCTCGCGCTCGGGCCAGCGGCTCCACGCCTCGAGCCAGGCGGCGCGCTCCGCCGGCCGCGCCGCGTCCAGGATCCGGAAGCGCACGATCAGCTCCCCCCGCCCCGGCGACGACCCCACCCCTCCCCGACCGGCATGCCGACCCTCCCCCTGCCTCCCCGCCACCCCACCCACCGCGCCTCGGCTCCCACGTCCATGGAGCGCCCGGCAGCGGGACCATGGAGACGGGCTGCGGCGCCGGCGAGCCCCGCGCGCGCTGGGCGATCGCGCTCCGCCCGGGCGGGCGGGCGCCGCGCCGCGCGATGGCTAGGCTTCCGCCGGCATGTCCGAGGGATCGGTGAGCGTCGTCGGCGAGGGGGCAGGGAGCGGGCGGGCAATCGCCGGGGCGTCCGTCCGCCGAGGGCTCGTCCCGCTGGCCGGTCGGGCGCTCCTCCTCGCGTCCGTCCCGCTCGCGGTGCTCTGGATCCCGGTCGCGACGGTGCCCGGGCTCGGCAACGTGGCGGCCGCGGACGTGGTGCTCCTCGGGCTGTGGCTCGTCGCCGGGGTCGAGCTCGCCCTGCGCGGCGCCCGGGGCGTGGAGGGGGAGCCGTTCGTCGTCCTCGCCCTCGCCGCCGTCGTCGGCCTGCTCGCCGGCCTCGGCGCCGAGGTCGCCGGTCACGAGGGCACCTTCGTGCTCGAGACGCTCCTCCTCATGAAGCGCTTCGGCTTCGCGGCGGTCCTGCCCCTCGCCGCGGCGCTGTTCCGCTCGCGCGCGGCCGGCCGCGCCACGCGGGTCCTCACCGTCCTCTGCATGGCGGCGATGGTGCTGTTCACGCTGCGCCCGGAGCTGCAGGCCTACCTCCCGCGCCCCACGACCTGGGACCCCACGGCGATGGACGACCGGCCCACCGGGCTCCTCACGAACCCGAACGACCTCGCCTACGCCTCGGTCGCGCTCGCGGTGCTCCACGCGGCGTTCCTGCCGCGCCCCTCCGGCCCGCTCAATCGGGCCCTGCTCGCGGCGACGCTCGCGGGCGCCGCCGTCTGCGTCGTCTCCTCCGGCAGCCGCTCGGGGCTCATCGGCTCGGCCGGCGCCCTCGCCTTCCTGACCCTCGCCTCGGGCGTCCGCTGGCGGAGCAAGGTCGTCCTGCTCGCGGTGTCCGGCGTCGTGATCGCGGCCGGGCTCTCGACGAGCCCGCTCTTCCACGAGCGGATCGAGCGGTTCTACCGGCAGCGGCTCGGCGACGAGAACGTCTCCTCCCGCCTCGAGGCGCAGGCCATCGCGGTGCAGGCCTCCGTCGCGCACCCGCTCGGCGTGGGATACCAGAACTTCCTCCCCGCCACCGCGAACCTCCGCCGGCGCTACGCCTTCACCACCTCGGACAGCGTCTATGTGGACACGCTGCTCGCCGCGGGGTTCCTCGGCCTCGCCGCGCTCCTCGGCCTGCTCGCCGCGGTCTGGCGCCACGCCTCCCGCCGCGACGACGCCCGCCGGAATCCGGCAGGCCGGGCTCGTCGCCTTCCTCCTCTTCGGCACCGCCGCGGTCGTCCCAATCTCGGTGTTCCTCGCGCCGCTCTTCTTCTGGATCCCGGCGGCGGCGGCGCTCGCCCGCGCCGAGTCCTGAGGTCGACGGCCCCGCCATGGCGCCCCGCCGTCCCCGCCTCGCCGTCTTCGACCTCGTCACCTCGGTGGGCGGAGTGCAGCAGGTGATGGCGCTGCTCCTCCCGCGCCTCGCCGCCTCCTTCGACGTCTCGGTCCTCGACCCCTACGGGAATCCGGACTACGCCCGGCTCCTCGCCGGGGCCGGGCTCGCGCCGGTCGCCCTCGGGCGGCCCCCGCGACGCCGGTTCGTCGGCGGCGCGGGGCGAGCCTCCCGCGCCGCGGCCCTGGCGCGGCGCGCGCCGTGGCTCCTCGCGACGGGGCTCCGGCTCCGCCGGTGGGCGGGGGCGCACCGCCCCGACGTGATCTGGTTCAACCAGCTGCCGAGCGCGTCCCTCTTCCCGGCCTTCCTCCCGTCGCCGGGGCCGGCCGTCGTCTACCAGGCCCACGGCTTCGGCTCCGCCGCCGAGATCCGCGGCGGCCCGCGCCTCGGGCGTCACTGCGCCCGGGTCGTGGCGGTCTCCGGGGCGGTGGCGCGGCTGCTCTCCGATGCCGGGGTGGCCCCCGCGTCAATCGAGGTCGTGCCGAACGGCGTGGACCTCGACGAGGTGGTCCGGCGCTCCCGGACGCCGACGGCGCCGCTGCCGCCGCGCGCGGCCGGACAGGTGGTCCTCGTCCACCCCGCGGTGCTCGGCGCCCACAAGCAGCAGCACGTGGCAATCGAGGCGCTCTCGCGGCTGCCGCCTGCCGCGACCCTCTGGCTGTGCGGAGCGACGCCTCCCGGCGCCGACCCCGGGTACGAGGACTCGCTCCGCGCCCTCGCGACGCGCCTCGGGCTCGCCGGGCGCGTCGTCTTCCTCGGCTGGCGCCCGGACCTCCCGGCGGTGCTCGCCGCGGCGGACGTGGCGCTCCTGCCGTCGCGGGCCGAGAGCTTCGGGCTCGTCCTCGCCGAGGCGATGGCGCTCGGGAAGCCGTGCGTCGGCGCGGCGGTGGGCGGGATCCCGGAGGTGATCGCCCACGGCGTCACCGGCCTCGTCGCGCCCGCCAATCCCGCCGCCTTCGCCGCGGCGCTCTCGCCCCTCGTCGCGTCGGCCGACGTGCGCCGTGCCATGGGCGACGCGGGGCGGCGGCGGGTGCTCGAGCGGTTCACCGCGGACCGGCAGGCCCGGACCGTCGCTGCGCTCCTCCTCGAGGTCGTCGCCGGCGCGACTACGAGAGCGCGGGCGCCCGCGCCCCCGCGACCCGCTTCGCCGTCCACGCCCGCGTGACGCGCTCGAGGAGCGGCCCGGTCTGCCGCTCCAGCGTGTTCCGCCGGGCGGTCTCCAGGGCCGCCGCCGCCATCCGGAGCCGCAGCGCCGGATCGTCCCGCAGCCGGCGGAACGCGGCGGCGAGCTGGTCGGGGCGGTGCACGTCGACGAGGAGCCCGGTCACCCCGTCCCGGACGAGCTCGGGGATGCCGCCCACCCGCGTCCCGACCACCGGCAGGCCCTGGGACATCGCCTCGACGACGACCAGGCCGAGCCCCTCGGTCGCGCTCGGGAGCGCCAGCGCCGCGCCGCGCCTCAGCACGTCGAAGAGCGCCGGTCCCCAGGGCAGGTACCCGGTCCAGGTCACCCGGTCCTCGATCCCCAGGTCGGACGCGAGCGCCTCGAGCGCCGGGCGGCGCGACCCGTCGCCGGCCACGGTGAGCGCGACCTCCGGGACGGCGGCGACGGCGCGGAGGAGGTCGTCGACGCACTTCTCCGGGGCGAGGCGGCCGACGTAGATCACCCGGAACGGCCCGGCGACCGGGGCCGGCGGCGCGGCGAGGACGAGGTCCTCGGTCACCTGGCTCTCGTTCGCGACGACCAGATCGGTCCGGTCGCCGCCGTAGCGCTCCGCGAGCTCCCGGCTGACGAAGGCCGGGACGTCGGCGCGCGCCGCGGCGTGGAAGCACGAGCGCCGGAGCAGGTGGCGCAGGAACCCCCAGCGCGGGTAGGTGAGGACGAGCCCCGCCTCGGCGTCGCCCATCTGCTGCGTGACCACGACCTGCGACGCGCGCAGGTGGGGGAACGCCATCGTCGCGTGGACCGACGGGACCTTGAGCCAGACCACGTCGGACGCGCGGACGAGGCGGCGGAGCCCGCGCCAGGCGAACGCCGCAGATCGGGCGTAGCCGGCCGGGCCCCCGCGCTGATTGCGGGGCCCGTCGAAGCGGACGCGCCCGGCCAGGGCCGGCGGTGGCGTCATCCGGAACAGCCGCGCGGGATCTCCGCCGTCGTCGAGCCGTCCCCAGAACGTCCAGCTCGCGACATCGAGGGCTCGCGCCACCTGATCGAGCCGGAAGCTCGCGGTCGTGTACCACTCACCGTCGATCCGGAAGAACCGCTGGTCGGTGACGTAGGCGACGTGCATCGCCATCGGTGAACCCCTCGCCGGCGCCGCCCCGCCCCCGGGCCGCGCACGCACGGTGGCCATCGGCGCGCAGGCGGGCCGGGGGTCCGCTCGGGTCCGGGCCGCGCGGGGCCGTCCGACCGGGCGAGCCCAGGCGGGAATACCCGTCGAGACCCCCGCCGTTTGGAAGGGCGAGAAGCGGCTCGCTGCCCCGCTCGGTGTGGGAGCGCATCCCCCCATGCCGGTTCGACGCGCACACGGCCTCCGGGCGCCTCACCCCGGGCCGTCCCCCGGTCCCCCGAGAACCCCTCGGAGAAAGGCAGAACCTTGAAGACGAAGACGTTCGTGGTCCTCGCCCTCGCCTTCCTCACCACCGTCGCAGGCTGCTCCCACGGAGGGGCCGACCCCTCGGGCGGCGGCTCGGACGTGGTCATCTTCCCCTCGGCGGCCGAGACGGCGCCCGGCGGGACCGTCCGCTTCGCCGCCAGCCTGGCGGGCGCCAGCGACGTCGCCTGGTCGGTGGTCGAGCCGGGCGGCGGCGCCATCGACGGCTTCGGCCAGTACACCGCCCCCCCGGGCGAGGGGACGTTCCACGTGATCGCCGCGAGCGCGTCCGCCGCGGTGCAGCTCACCGCGATCGTCACCGTGCGCCACGACGCTCCGGTCGACCCGCCGGGTGGTCCGGCCACGACGCCTCCGCCCGACGGCACCACCGCCTGGGCGCCCGCCGCGTCCGACACCTCCTGGGTGAACGTCCGGAGCTTCGGCGCGGTCGGCGACGGCGCCACCGACGACACGGCCGCGTTCCGGAACGCCGCCGCGACCGGGAAGCGGCTCTTCGTCCCCGCGGCGCCCGTCGCCTACGTGCTCACCGGCGTCGTCCGGCTCCAGAGCTCGGTCTACGGCGACGGCTCCATGCCGGAGATCCGGATGGCCGGGGCCGACGGCGACCCGAGCCAGGGCACGGCGAAGAACATCTTCTTCATCTCCGGGTACCAGGGGTCGGGCCTGGTCGTGAACGGGCTCCACCTCAACGGTCAGTGGAACGGCGGCTCGAACGGCGAGTGGTCGCACTGCGTGAACGTCGGCAACAGCTCCAACGTCACGATCCAGAACAACGTCATCGAGGGCGCCTACGGCGACGACGTGTTCGTCGGCGAGTTCTCGGGCGTCATGTCCGACAACGTGGTCATCCAGAACAACACCCTCGTGACGCCGCGGCGCTGCAACGTCGCCGTGAGCGGCGCCACCCGGGTGACCATCCGGAACAACCACATCGTGAAGACCAGCACCTACGTCTCGGCCATCGACCTCGAGCCGGACGCCCTCGGGTTCCAGTACGTCCGCGGCGTCACCATCGACGGGAACGTCTTCGACGTGGCGACGCAGGAATGGGGCGCCGGCGCGATCAGCATGAACAACCCCGCCGGGAACCCGGCCTCGGGCGACATCGCGATCACCAACAACCGCGGGACCTGGACGCCGGCCTACGCGTACATGGACATCGTCGCGGGGAGCGGCGGGATCGTCAGCGTCGTCCCGCACCTCACCTGGTACAACGTCACCGCCTCGAACAACGTGCGGAACTGAGCCGTCCCGGCGCGGGACCCTGGCCGCGGGGCGGGCGTTGCCGCCCCTCCTCCGCGGCCTAGGTTCCCGGCATGCTCGCGCCCTCCGTCGCCGCCGCGGTCGTCGTCGCCGCGCTCGCCGCGGCGGCTCCCCCGGGGAACGGGACCACGCCGTGGGCACCCGCCCCCGGCGACCCCGACTGGGTGGACGTCCGGGCCTTCGGTGCCCGGGGCGACGGCGTCGCCGACGACACGGCGGCGTTCCGGGCGGCAGCGGCGACCGGGCGGAACGTCTTCGTCCCGCGGCCGCCGGCCGCCTACGTGCTCACGGGCTTCGTCGCGCTCCGCGCCTCAATCCGGGGCGACGGATCGCTCCCCACCCTCCGGATGCGGGGGGCCGACGGTGATCCGGACCAGGGCCACGCCCGGAACCTGCTCGTCGTCGACGGCTACACCGGGCCCGGGCTCACCGTGAGCGGCCTCCGCCTCGACGGCGGCTGGGACGGCACGTCGAAGCGGGGCGAGTGGTCCCACGGGATCCGGGTGGCGAGCAGCCGGAACGTCACGATCCGGGGCAACGTCATCGAGCGGACCTACGGCGACTGCATCTTCATCGGGCACTACGCCGGCCCGGCGTCCTTCTCGCCGTCGAACGTCGTCGTGGAGGGGAACCTCCTCTCGGAGCCGCGCCGCTGCTGCGTCGCGGTGGTCTCGGGGTCGAACGTCGTCATCCGCGGGAACCGCCTCGTGAAGTCCTCCGACTACGTCGCGGCCATCGACCTCGAGCCCGACCCGCTCGGGTTCCAGCACGTGGACGGCGTCACCATCGCCGACAACGCGTTCGACGTCGCCGCCATCGCCTTCGGCGGCGGAGCGGTGAGCCTCCACGATCCGGAGGGGAACCGCGCCGCCCCGCGGAGCGGGAACGTCGTGGTGGTCCGCAATCGCGGGCGCTGGACGCCGGCGGCGCGGTACCTGCGCCTCGACGCGAGCGGGCTCGTCGGGGTGGTCCCGCAGCGGCCGTGGTCGAACGTCACCGCCGCGGATAACCGGCGCGATCCATAGCTCGGCCTCACACGCCGGCGACGGGCGTCCCCGCCGCCGCGGGGGAGCGTCCGCCCCGCGCCTCGCGCGCGCCGCCGCGCACGACCGCGCCGGCGCAGGCGACCCCCACCACGAGGTGCACCGAGTAGGCGGAGAGGTGCGCGACCGAGAGCCCCGCGGCGCCCCGGGCCCGCAGGAGCCAGGCGATGGACAGCAGGACCGAGGCCCACAGGAGGTTCAGGGCGAGGGCGGTCCAGGTGCGCGCCGCGCCGGCGAGGGCGTGGTTCACGATCGTGAGCGGCGCGGAGACGGCCCCGGCGAGGACGAGGACGACGAGGATCCGGCTCGCCCCGGCGAACCCGGCCCCGTAGACCCGCATGAGGTGGGGGGCGGCGGTGGAGAGGGCCCCGGCGGCGAGGAGCGCGGCGCCCCCGGTGATCCCGAGGCTCGCCCAGAACGCGCGGGCGAAGGACCGCGTCCGGCCGCTGTCGTGGAGGTGGGAGAAGAGCGGGAAGACCACCGCGCCCGCGGAGGTCGCGACGAGGACGATGGCGTTCCGCCACTGGTTCGCCGCCGCGAAGAGGCCGAGCTCGCGCAGGCCGCCGGCCTGGTGCGCCACGATGGCGGAGGTGGCCCAGGTGACGGGGGCGAGGAGCAGGTTCGAGAGCGTCGTCGGCAGGCTGTACGAGAGGAGGAGCCGCCACTCCCGGAGCGCCTCCCGCGCCACCGCGCGGATCCCCGCCGCGCGCATCGCCCGCCGCACCGAGACCCCGTACAGGGCGGCGGTCACGACCGCGCTCGCCACGACGCCCCAGACCCCGCCCGGCACGCCCCCGAGCCGCGCGCCCAGGACGAGGAGCGGCACGCTGGCGAGGGCGGAGAGCGTCCCGACGACGGCAATCGTCCGGAACCGCTCGAGCCCCATGAGGATCCCGATCTGCGTCCCGTTCACCGGCCCGAGCACGAGGAGGGCGGCGCCGATCCGGAGCGGCCCCGCGAGGTGAGGCGCGGCGAGCAGCTCGCGGGCGACCCACGGCGCGGTGGCGAGGAGGAGCCCCGCGGTGACCGCCCCCACCCCCGCGGAGAGCGCGCCCGAGAGCACCACCACGCGGCCGGCGCCCTCGGGATCCCCGCGGTAGCGGCCGGCGAGGAACTTCGTCGCGGTGGAGTTGAGCCCGAACCCCCCGAGCGCCATGAGCATCCCGGCGGTGCTCTGCACGAGGTTCAGCTCGCCGAAGGGGGCGACCCCGAGCACGCGCGCGACGAGGATCGCCGCGGCGAGCGCGACGAGCCGCGCCGCGCCCGCGCCGAGGACGCTCCAGGCCGCGCCGGTCGCGACGCGGCGGAGCGCGGGGCCGGCTCCGGCCGCGAGGCGGGCGAGCCGTCCCATCCGTCACCCGGCCCGCAGCGGGGGCGGGGCCCCCGCCGGCTCGACCCGGACGGTGCCCGCCGCGAGGAGGGCGCGCTCGTACTCCGCGTGGAGCGCCTCCCAGAGCGCCTCGCGCTCGAACTCGGCGAGGACCCGCGCCCGCGCCGCCGCGCCGTGGGAGGCGCGGAGCGCCGGGTCGGCGAGGTAGGCCCGGAGCGCGGCGACCAGCGCCCCGGGGTCGCGGGGCGGGACGAGGGCGCCGGTGACGCCGTCCACCACCGCGTCCACGCACCCCGGGACGCGGGTCGCGACGACGGGCAGCGCCATCGCGGCCGCCTCCAGGGGCACGACCGGGAACCCCTCGCGCCAGCTCGGCAGGGCGACGACGTCCATCGCGGCGAACCAGCGGGGCGTGTCCCAGTCGAGCCCGGCGCAGCGGACGCGGGGATCGCCCTCCAGGGCCGCGACGACCTCCGGCGGCAGCGGGTCGTACGGCTCGCGCGGCCCGACCAGCACGAGGCGCAGGTCCGGGAGCTCCTCCCTCAGCGTGCGCCAGGCGGCGAGGAGCTCGACGAGCCCCTTCTCGCGCACGAGCCGGCCCACGAACCCGACCACGCGTGCTCCCGGGTCAATCCCCAGGGCGGCGCGGGCGGCGCGGCGGCCGGCGTCGCCGTCGGGGGGCCGGAACCGGCCCGCGGCGTCCACTCCATTGATGGACCCCCCGAGCAGCACCTTCACCTTGGCGGCGGGGACAATCCGATCGGCCACCGCCATCGCGGCGACCGAGTGGCTCACGCACAGCACGTGGGTCGCGAGCGCTGCGGCGAGCCGCTCGGTGGCGACGAGGAGGGCGCGGGCGGGGCCGGTCGCGGTCGCGTACCGCAGCCCGTGCACGTGGTAGACGCGGACGGGCGTGCCGGCGAGGCGCGCGGCGAGCATGGCGAGGAGGCCGGCCTTGGGGGTGTGGGCGTCCACCACGTCCGGGCGCACCTCCCGCAGCACCCACCAGAGCCGCAGCAGCGCGACGAGGTCCCGGCCCGGCGCGATGCGCCGCTCCATCGGGACCGCGTGGCAGCGTACCCGCTCCGCCTCGGCGAACGCGCCGAGCCGCTCACCGGGCGACGAGACGGCGTGGACCTCGTACCCGCGCGCCGCGAGGAACGCGGGCTGGCCGGAGAGGAACCCGAGCGACTCGGGAACCGTCGTGACGTGGACGACCCGGACCCGCGGCCCCCCTGCCGGTCTCCGGAGCCCGCCCCCCGCTCCCGCGCCTGTCCCGTCGCCGCCGATGCCCCACCTCGCGCCGGGAATGTGGGCAGCCGGACCGCGGCGGCCGGGGGCGTCGATGGGTCGTCGCACCTTCCCTGGTCAGCCGACGCTCCACAAGGTTCGTTGCGGCCAGCCGAGCGACCGTGTGTCAATCCGCCACACACCCGGTGTTCCGGGCACCCGGCCAGTCGGCCCCTAGTAACGTGGCCCCGCGATTCCAGACGGGGGATAGAGAGTGAAGGACCGCAACGAAATCAAGGTCGTGACGACAATCCTCGCCGGCCTCCTGGCCCTCGCTCCCGCGGTGGCCCGGGGAGAGGGCCTCCTCCTCGACCGGGCGCTCTCGCTCGACCACGTCCGGCCCGTCGACCTGCGCGTCGCGCTCGGCGACGCGAAGCCGGGGACGAAGTCGGACTCGAAGTCGGACCCGGCGAACCCGGACTCGAAATCGAGCCCCTCGCTCGACTTCGACCTGCTCGGGGACGCGCCCAAGCCGGCCGCGCCCGCCGAGGACCCGTCGCTCAAGAAGCGGCGGCAGATGCTGAACCTGCACCAGGGCCTCGGCCTCGGGCTGCTCGGCCTCCAGGTCGCGTCCACCGTGACCGGCCAGCTCAACTACAACGACAAGTTCGGCGTCGACAACACCGGCAAGTGGAAGGCGACGCACAAGGTGGTCACCTACACGAACATCGCCGCGTTCGCGGTGGTGGGCGGGATCGCCCTCTTCGCCCCGACCGAGAAGAACGCGCCGAAGCGCCCCTTCGGCCGCACCTCCATCCACAAGATCGGCATGGCCCTCGCCACGGTCGGGATGGCCACCCAGGCCTACCTCGGCGTGAAGACCGTGAGCCGCGAGGGCTTCATCGACCAGCAGGACTACGCCAAGAAGCACCTCGTCGTCGGGTACGCGACGCTCGCCGTGATGGGCATCGCCGTCGGTGCCCTCGTCTTCTGATCCGGAGAACCGCACATGCTCCACGCCCTCGCCGCCGTCGTCCTCTCCACCTCGCTCTCCGCCGGGACCTTCGTCGTGGACCCCGAGGGCAGCGTCGTGAAGTTCCACCTGCACCACAAGATGCACGAGGTGGACGGACGCTCGACGCAGAATCGAGGGAAAGGCGGTCCTCGGCGACGACGGGAAGGTCATGACGATGGTCCGCATCCCGGTGGCGAGCTTCGACACCGCGGACGCGAACCGCGACTCGCACATGCGCGAGACGCTCGACGCCTCGAAGTTCCCGTTCGTCGTGTTCAAGGGCGTGACGAGCCTCACCGTCCCGGTCGCCCACGGGAAGGAGCTCGATTCGAGGCTCGAGGGCGAGCTCGACTTCCACGGCGTGAAGCGGCCGCTCTCGGTGCCGGCGAAGATCTCGTTCGCCCCGGACGGGACCGCGGTCGTGAAGGCCAGGTTCCCGGTCAACCTCGAGGCCCACCGGATCGAGCGCCCGTCCCTCCTCTTCATCAAGGTGGACGAGAACGTCGAGCTCGACGTCGTGCTCAGGCTGAGAGCCGCGAGATGAGCCGCGCCGCCGCCGCCCTCCTCGCTGGCGAGCGAGGCTAGACCGGCGGCACCGGGCGCGCCGGACGCGCCGCCTGCGCCACCGCCGCGAGCTTGCGGTCGGCATCGTTCATGTGGGCGGCGAGGGCCTGGCGCAGGTCGAGGGCCGCCTCGAGGGCCACCTCCTCGTCGCCCTCGTCGAGGGCCCGCTGGATCTGGTGGATGTGCGCGATGAACTCGGAGTGCTCGCCCGAGTGGGCGACGCGCTCGGCGTAGTTCGACGCCTCCATGAGGAGCTCCTCCCCCCCGAAGTGGGCCGTGCTGTAGGTGAGCAGCTGGGCCACCACCCGGCGCGCGAGCCACGGCCGCCGTTGCTCGAGCGCGTCGACGAACCCGCTGACGAGCGCGATCTGCAGGTGGTGCTCGTGGTCCATGGCCTCGTGCGAGAGGTCGAGCCTCTCGTTCCAGGCGTGCGCTTCGACCATGGGTTCCCTCCGGCTGGGGGCGCGGCGGTTCGCGCACCCCTTCGTTCACGGGAGGCGGGGTCCGAGGCAAGGCCCGGACGGGTACCAGAGGGGCGTCCTAGAACCGCAGCTTCATGCCCTCGAGGATCGCGAAGGCGACGCCGAGGAGCCCGACGGCGGCGATCGCGGCGCCGAGCGCGACGGCGCGCCCACCCCGCAGCTCGACGAACGGGTTGTCGATCTCGCGCTTCCACGCGATCTGGCCGCCCTTCACGATGGCGAGGATGCTCGCCCCGAGGACGACCCCCGAGAACCACAGGGTCTGGAACTTGTCGCTCCCCACGCCGCCTCCGGTCCGCCGCCGCAGCGGCCTACTTGCCGCTCCAGAGCTTCTCGAGCTCCTGGTACGACTTCGGGAACTCCGCCTGATACTTGAGGTAGACGGGGATCGGGTAGCGGACGCCGCCTGCGTGCGTCCCCTCGAGCCCCTTCACCACCTGCTCGGCCATGTCGAACGGGAAGGTGAACGCCATCTCGTCGTCCGCCGTCATCCCGAAGATCCGATCGCCGTAGCACGGCAGGATGAACTGCGGCTGCCTCGACTGCTGCGCGCGGATGATGAGCTCGGTGCAGTCGCCGCGCCCGGTGGTCTCGGTCCGGAGCGACCCGCCCTTCTCGAACAGGCAGGCGTTCACGAGCCGCATCACCTGGGCGGAGTTCCCGTAGACGACCACCGTGTCGGGCTGGAAGTCGATCCGGGAGAGGGGCCCCACCACCACCGCGCCCACCTCGCCCGGCTGGTACTTCGGGAGCGCGTCCTCGAACCTCGCGCCGGCGTCGCGGCAGGAGGCGTACATGCCGTCCGCGAGCGCGCCCGACGTGTAGTACGCGTTCCGCTCGGCGAAGCCGAAGGCGGCCTTGGCGACGGGGCAGGAGAGGTCGTCGCCCGCGAAGGCGAGGGTCCACCCGTGCCGGCGCGCGAACCCGATGGACTGGCAGATGGCCACCTTCACGCCGAGGTCCTGGGCCGGGCGCTTCGCCTTCTTCGGGAGGGCCGCGCCGGGCGGCAGCGATCGCACGCCCACCGGGAAGGTCTGCACGCGCAGGTGCTTCTCGAGGTGTCCGTTGAGCGTGGCGGCGTCCATGAGGATCTCCGGGTCGGGGAGCCGATGATGCCGCGTGCGGCGCGCCGCCGCAATGGGGACCGCCGCCCGCCGCCGGGGGCGGGTACACTCGCGGTCCCCATCCCCGGAGGACCGATGCCGACCCCCGACCCCCTCGCCACCGTCCGCCGCGTGATGTCCGGCGACCGCTGGGCCGCCGTCGCAGGCGCCCGCCTCGTGGAGGTCCGGCCCGGCTACGCACGGACCACCCTTCGGCTGCGCGACCTGCACCTGAACGGGGTCGAGGTCGCGCAGGGCGGCGCGGTCTTCACGCTCGCCGACTACGCCTTCGCGGCCTGCTCGAACTCCCACGGCACCGTGGCGGTGGCGCTCGACGTCTCCATCACCTTCGCGCGCGCCGCCGTTCGCGGCGTGCTCACCGCGGAGGCGATCGAGGAGTCGAAGACCCGGCGGACCTCGGTCTGCACGGTGCGCGTCACCGACGATGACGGGAGCCTCATCGCGCTCTTCCGCGGCACCGCCTTCCGCAAGGAGGACACGCTCGGCGCGGTCCTCGCCGCCCGGACGACCCGCCGGACCGTCCGCAAGGGCGGCGCGCGGCGGACTCAGCGCAGGCAGGCGGGCCGGTCCCGGTAGCGCCGCGCGAAGGGGACGTAGGTCATGCAGGCGCGGCCATCGCCGTCCCCGACGCAGACCTCCTGGCAGGACCGGTAGACGCTCCGGTGCGGCCGGGCCACGGTCTCGCCGGTGCGGGTGTCCGCCACCCGGTCGTACGCCCCGCCGGGCCCGAGGTCCGGCTCGTCCGCGGAGTGGAGACTCGTCGGGACCAGAGGGGGCGCGCCGCCCGTCCACATCCCGATCCCGAGCCGCTGCGCGTCGCGCTGGAGCGCGACGAGGCGCCGGTCGGGCGGGGCGTCCACCGCGAAGACCATGGCGTGCCCGGCCCGGACGAGCGACTCGGCGACCTCGGGGCAGGTGACGAGGAGCCGGCCGTAGGCGTCGGGCCGACCCTCGGTCTCGCATCGGATGGAGGCGGCCGCGGCGACGGCCGCGCTCTGCTTCGCGAGCGCGAGGTAGAAGGCGCCGGGGAGCCCTCCCCAGCGGTGGACCGGCCCGAAGGACTCGAGGGCGTTCACGCCGGCGAGGCGCGCGGTGCGCCCGGCGAGCCGGCCGGTGAGGACCCGGAAGGTGTCGCCGTCGGTCCAGCGCACCTCCGCCCACCCGCCGCCGAGCAGGATGTTCGCGCGCGTCGGCCGGCCCTTCGCGCGCCCGCGGCGCGCGCTCGCGGTCGCCGGCGAGAGGAGGAGCACGGCGGCGAGGACGAGGGCGGCGCGGCGCACGGGCGGATCGTACCGCGAACCCGGCCCAATCGCGCACCCCGCCCGCGACGGTGCAACCGGCGCCCGCCGGGTGCACGATGGGGACAGGCCCCCATGCACACCCTCGCCGAGATCGCCGGACGGCTTCCCCTCGGACGCGTCGTCGCGGAGGCGCGCGTCGACATCCTCCTCCACCTGCTCATCGCCCTCGTCGTCGGCGGAGCGATCGGGATGGAGCGGTCCATCCACGGCCGCCCGGCGGGTTTCCGCACCCACGCCCTCGTGTGCCTGGCGTCGAGCCTCCTCATGCTGCTCACCGTCTACCAGCCGGAGTGGTTCCCGGCGCAGGGAGACACGGTCCGCCTCGATCCGCAGCGCATGGCGCAGGGGATCATGACCGGCATCGGCTTCCTCGGCGCCGGCGTCATCTTCAAGGAAGGGTCGACGGTCCGCGGCCTCACCACCGCCGCGTCCATCTGGATCACCGCCGCCATCGGCATCATCGTCGGGACCGGCCTCTACTACCCCGCCGCGGTGGCGACCGTGCTCACCCTCGGCATCCTGGCGGCCTTCCGGTGGATCGAGAACCGGCTCCCGTCGCACCGCTTCGCCCAGCACCGGATCCGGTTCCCGCGGGACGCGGTGATGCCCGAGGGCGAGGTCCGTGCCCTCCTGGCGGAGCACGGGTTCTCGGTCTACGGCGTCACCTACCGGCTCGCCGACGACGGGCGCTGCTTCGAGTACAAGATGACGCTCCGGACCGGCGAGGAGAAGAACTTCACCGAGCTGGCGCGGGCCCTCGCCGCGCTTCCCACCGTGCGCGAGTTCGATCTCTCCCCCGCCGGCGACTGAGCGCGCACCGGGCGGCGTCGTCTCGGTCCTCGAGCCCGCGCACCAGCTTCGCGGAGCACGTCGAGGAGCTCCCGCGCGCGCGGGGGTGAAGGCGAGACCCGAACGGTCCGTTCTCGCCCCCACGGCTGCGCCTCCCCCCGCGTCGCACTATCGTCGGGGCATGAAGTGGCCACGCGTCCTCGCGGATCGGCTCGAGATCGACCACCCCATCATCCAGGCGCCCATGGCGGGCGGTCCGTCGACGCCGGAGCTGACGGCGGCGGTCTCGAACGCCGGCGGGCTCGGCTCGTTCGCCGGCGGCTATCTCGCGCCGGAGGTCCTCCGGGACGCGATCCGGAAGATCCGGACTCTCACCTCGCGCCCCTTCGCCGTGAACCTCTTCGCCCCGGTCCCGGCGGGGCTGGCGCCGTCCGCGGACGACGTCGCGCGGGCCCGCCAGGCGGTCGCGCCGTTCCGCGCCGAGGTCGGGCTCGGCGACGCGGGGACGCCCGGGCCGCTGCCGTCCTTCGAGGAGGAGCTCCGGGTCGTGCTGGAGGAGCGCGTCGCCGCGTTCAGCTTCACCTTCGGCGCGCTCTCGACCGAGGACGTCGCCGCCCTCGCCCGGAGCGGCGCGCTGGTGATGGGCACCGCCACGAACGTCCGCGAGGCGCGGGCCCTCGAGGCGGCAGGGTGCCACGCCGTCATCGCCCAGGGCGGCGAGGCCGGCGGCCACCGCGGCACCTTCCTCGGCCCGCCGGAACGCGGGCTCGCCGGGACCCTGGCGCTCCTGCCCCAGGTGGTCGACGCCGTGCGCGTCCCGGTGGTGGCGGCGGGCGGGATCATGGACGGGCGCGGCGTCGCCGCCGCCTTCGCGCTCGGCGCCCAGGCGGCCTCCCTCGGGACCGCCTTCCTCGCCTGCCCCGAGTCCGGCGCGGCCCGGGCCTACAAGGACGCGCTCCTCGCGAGGAGCGACGAGGACCCGACCACCCTCACCCGCGCCTTCTCGGGACGGCTCGCCCGCGGGCTGCGCAACCGCTTCACCGAGGCGATGGCGTCGGCGCCGCTCCTCCCCTTCCCCCTGCAGAACGCCCTCACCGCCGACATGCGCCGGGAGGCGGGGAAGGCCGGAAAGCCCGACCTCCTCTCGCTCTGGGCCGGCCAGGCCGCGCCCCTCGCGCGGGCGCGTGGCGCCGGCGACCTCGTCCGCGACCTCGTGCGCGAGACCGAGGAGGTCGTGAACCGCCTCGCGGGCGGCTGAGCCTCGCCGCGCGGCGGAGGCCGGCTTCGACGCGCACCTGCCGAAGCCGCCGCCGCTCGATCGCATCGAGGCGCTCGTCGCGGGCGCCGCGGACGTTCACGGATCGTGAGCGGCCCGCCTCCCCCGGGGGCGGGGGACGCGGAGCGAGACTCAGGCTCGATCGCGGTTCTTCGGCGCGCGGGAGCGCCGAGCTCCCCCGGCACCCCACTTTTTCCCGAAAAATCGACCGCGCAAAATTCGTAGTGGAGCGGCACGGTCAAGGTTGTCCGATGGAGTCCACAAAGCCCAGATGACTCACGGGTTCTCGATGTCCCATCGGCCATTCCCTGATGGCCGTCAGTTTCGCGCCACGTCCCTTGGGTTCAGTGCGGCCTCTTGCCCACGTGCGCTTTCGCCCGTCGACGCAAAGGCTGCGCTCTCCCGGTTTCCCGGAATCCGCGGCAAAATCACTGAGTTGCAAAGAGGCGCCAGGCCGCTAGTCTGCCCGTCATCCGGAGGGCGGAATGAACGACATGGGCTTCGAAGCGTTCGGGATGGGCGTCTCGCGGCGCGACTTCATCAAGGTCTGCTCGGCGGCCGCGGCTGCGGTCGGGCTCCCCGCATGGGCGGGGGAGAAGATGGCGGAGAACGCCGCGAAGGGGAAGAAGCCCTCGGTGGTGTGGCTCCACTTCCAGGAGTGCACCGGCTGCACCGAGTCGCTCCTCCGCACGAGCCACCCCGACGTGGGCGCGCTGATCCTCGACCTCGTCTCGCTCGACTACCACGAGACCCTCTTCGCCGCGGCCGGCAAGCAGATCGAGGCGGCCCTCGAGAGCGCGAAGAAGGCGGGCGGCTACGTCCTCGTCGTCGAGGGGGCGATCCCGAAGAAGCTCGACGGCCAGTACTGCGTCGTCGGCGGCAAGACCGCGGTGCAGTCGCTCGTCGAGTGCGCCGAGAAGGCCGCCGCGATCATCTGCATCGGCTCCTGCTCCTCCTGGGGTGGCGTGCCGTCCGCCGCGCCGAACCCGACGGACGCCGTCGGCGCGCCGCAGATCCTGAAGGAGAAGGGCATCAACAAGCCCACCGTGACGCTGCCGGGCTGCCCGGCGAACCCCTACAACCTCCTCGGCACCGTCCTCCAGTTCGCCACCTTCGGCACGCTGCCGAAGCTCGACGAGAAGGGGCGCCCGGCCTTCGCCTACGGCCGCGTCATCCACGAGGACTGTCCGCGCCGGCCGCACTTCGACGCCGGGCGCTTCGCCGGCGTCTACGGCGACGAGGGGCACCGCAACGGCTGGTGCCTCTACAAGCTCGGCTGCAAGGGCCCCCAGACCCACGCCAACTGCTCGCTCCTCCACTTCTGCGAGGTCCCCGGCGCCTGGCCCATCGGCATCGGCCACCCCTGCGTCGGCTGCACCGAGCAGGGCGTCGCCTTCAACGTCCCGATCCACGTGAACCTGCCGATCGAGAACCCCACCGCTCCGATGGCCTACCCGGGCGTCCACCCCGAGCACGGCGTGCTCGGCGGGGTCTCCGGCGCGGTCGCGATCGGCGTGGGCGGCGCGATCGTCGGCGCGGTGGTCGGCGCCGGCTACGCCGCGACGAAGAAGCTCACCGCCGAGGCCGAGAAGGACCAGGGGAAGGAGTAGGCGCCGATGTCGATCTCGAGACGGGAGCTCTTGAAGGGGGCCGCGGTCGCGGGCGCGTCGCTCGCGGTGACGGGGAGCGCCGAGGCCCGCGAGAAGGTGGAGCCCGGCGCCGAGGCGGTGGGCATGCTGTTCGACGCCACCCGCTGCGTCGGCTGCCGCGCCTGCCAGACCGCGTGCAAGCAGTCGAACAAGCTGCCCACCGAGCCGGTGGAGGCGAACGGCGGCGTCTACGACGCGCCGAGCGACCTCAACAGCTCGACGAAGAACATCATCAAGGCGGTGCCGGCGAAGGACGGCGCCCCGGTCTACGTGAAGCAGCAGTGCATGCACTGCGTCGACCCGTCCTGCGTCTCCGCCTGCATGATGGGCGCCCTCCACAAGGAGGGCGAGTCGAAGCGGACGCTCGCGGGGGAGAAGAAGGGCAGCGGCATCGTCCTCTACGACAAGCTCCCCTGCGTCGGCTGCCGCTACTGCCAGATCGCCTGCGCGTTCAACGTCCCCAAGTTCGAGTGGTACGCGGCGTTCCCGCTCGTCGTGAAGTGCGAGCTGTGCCGCCACCGCGCCGACCCCAAGGCGTCGGGCCGCTCGCGCTCGCGAACCCCGCCTGCTGCGAGGTGTGCCCGCGCGAGGCGGTGGTGTACGGGAAGCGCGCCGCCCTCCTCGTCGAGGCGAAGCGCCGCCTCGCGGCGGACCCCGCCCGCTACGAGCCGTCGGTGTACGGCGAGAAGGACGGCGGCGGGACCCAGGTGCTCTACCTCGCAGCGAAGGGCGTCTCGTTCCAGGAGATGGGGCTCCCGGCGCTCTCCGAGCGGTCGGCCGCGCAGTTCTCCGAGAGCGTCTCGCACGCCCCGTACCTGCACGGCGTGACGCCCATCGCGCTCTACGCGGGGATGGCCTTCGTCATCCACCGGAACAAGAAGAAGGAAGCCGCCGGCCACGGCGGGGAGGAGAAGTAGATGAGCGCGCACGAGAACGCTCGGGCCGTGGGCGGGCCGCTGCTCGATCCGCTCATGAAGGTCCTGCTGGCCCTCTTCGGCGTCGCGTCGATCGTCATGGCGTACCGGTTCTACGCCGGCATCGGCGCGGTCTCGAACATGACCGACGGGTTCACCTGGGGCATCTGGGAGCCGGTGAACGTGGTCGTGTTCACGGGCATCGGGGCGGGCGCCTACGGCGTCGGCCTCCTCTGCTACCTGCTCAACAAGGGCGAGTACCACGGCCTCGTCCGGCCGGCGGTGCTGGTGGGCGCCATCGCCTACAGCCTGGGCGGCTCGTCCATCGTCATCGCCCTCGGCCGGTACTGGAACGCGGTCTTCCTCCCGGTGGTGCCGTGGTGGAACCTCGCCTCGGTCCTCCTCGAGGTCGCCGTCTGCGTGATGGCCTACGTCTTCGTCCTCTGGATCGAGGTCCTCCCCTCGATCTTCGACGGCGCCGCGGCGAGCACCTCGCCGCGCTGGGCGGGCCTCGGCAAGCGCTGGGGCACGCCGGCTGCAGAAGATCATGCCCTTCATCATCGCCCTCGCGATCCTCCTGCCGACCATGCACCAGAGCTCCCTCGGCGGGCTCATGCTCCTCGCCGAGACCAAGGTCCACCCGCTCTGGCACACGAGCCTGCTGCCGCTGCTCTTCCTCGTGTCCTGCCTGTCGATGGGCTACGGGGCGGTGGTGGTGCTCGTCGAACCTGCTCCGGATGAGCTGGAACGTGAAGATCGACCAGAGGCTCTTCGCGAACATGTCGAAGGTGAACGCGGCGTTCCTCCTCGGGTACGTGGTCCTCCGCGTGGGCGACGTGGTCGTCTCCGGGAAGCTCAGGTACCTCGGCCTCGACTTCTTCACCTTCCTCTTCCTCGCCGAGCTCGCGCTCTTCGTCGCGCCCGCCGTGATGTTCCTCTCCCCGAAGGTCCAGGCGAACCGCGGCCGGCTGTTCGGCGCGGCGCTCCTCGCGGTCTTCGGCGGCGCGGCCTACCGCGTCGACACGTACCTCTCGGTGTACCGGCCGGCCCCCGGCTGGAACTACTGGCCGTCGCTCGGGGAGACGATGGTCACCGTCGGCATGGCCGCGATCGGCATCGCGGTGTTCGTGTTCGTCTCGCGTCTGTTCCCGGTCGTGGTCGTCGAGCACGCCCACGCGCCGTCCGCCGTCTCCACCGCCGCCGCGAAGCGCGCGGCCGCTCGCTAGCACGAGAGGTCAAAGATCATGGGCAAGCTCATCACGATCGACCCCGTCACCCGCATCGAGGGTCACCTCCGCATCGACGTCGAGGTCGACGGCGGCGCGGTGCGGAACGCGTGGTCCAGCGGGACCATGTGGCGCGGCATCGAGACCATCCTGCAGGGTCGCGACCCGCGCGACGCCTGGGTCTTCACCCAGCGCATCTGCGGCGTCTGCACCACCGTGCACGCCATCGCGTCGGTGCGCGTCGTGGAGAACGCGCTCGGCCTCGAGATCCCGCTCAACGCGCAGCTCATCCGGAACATCATCATCGCGGCGCACGCGCTGCACGACCACATCGTGCACTTCTACCACCTGTCCGCGCTCGACTGGGTGGACGTCGTCACGGTGCTCAAGGCCGATCGCCGGAGAAGGCGGCGGCCTTCGCCGACTCGCCTCGGCCTCACCTGGCCGGGCAACTCGAAGCACGCCCTCGCCGCGGTGAAGGAGAAGGTGAAGGACTTCGTCGCGGCGGGCCAGCTCGGCATCTTCACGAACGGCTACTGGGGCCACCCGGCGATGAAGCTCTCGCCCGAGGTGAACCTCCTCGCCGTCGCCCACTACCTGCAGGCGCTCGACATCCAGCGCAAGGCGAACCAGGTCGTCGCCATCCTCGGCTGCGAAGACGCCGAACATCCAGAACCTCGCGGTGGGCGGCGTGGCCAACGCCATCAACCTCGACAGCCCGGCCGCCCTCAACATGGAGAAGCTGTACCAGGTGAAGACGCTGCTCGACGAGGTCTCGGCCTTCATCACGCAGGTCTACCTGCCGGACGTCGCGGCCATCGCGGCGAGCTACCCGGACTGGCTCAAGTACGGCGCGGGCGTCACGAACTACCTCGCGGTGCCGGACATGCCGGTCGACGCGAAGATGACGCAGTTCGACCTGCCCGGCGGCGATCATCTGGAACGGCGACCTCTCCAAGGTCCGGCCGGTCGACGAGCTGGAACGACGAGTACCTCCGCCAGAACGTCACCGAGTCCATCGCCCGCTCCTGGTACGACGGCGACTGGACGAAGGGGCCCTGGGAGGGCGAGACCGTCCCGAAGTTCAGGGGCGAGTGGAAGCACGAGACCCCCGCGCCGCAGCGGTACAGCTGGGTGAAGTCGCCGCGCCTCGAGGGCAAGCCGGTGCAGGTCGGCCCGCTCGCGCAGGTCCTCGTCGGCTACGCGCAGGGGCACGAGGGCTTCAAGAAGTGGGGCGACTGGATGCTCGGCACCGCCGGGAAGATCGCCGGCGTGAAGCTCTCGCCGGCCGTGCTCCACTCGACCCTCGGCCGCCACGCCGCGCGCGCGATGCGCGTGCGCGGTCCTCGCCGACCTCGCGAAGAAGCACTGGAAGCTCCTCGTCGAGAACATCGGCAAGGGCGACATCGCGATCTTCGTCGACCCGATGAAGAACCTGAAGCCCGGGATCTACAAGGGCGTCGGCTTCCACGAGGCGCCGCGCGGGACCCTCTCGCACTGGTCGGTCATCGAGTCCGACGGCAAGAGCATGAAGCTCAAGAACTACCAGGCGGTCGTGCCGTCGACCTGGAACGCCGGGCCGCGCGACGCGAAGGATCAGAAGGGGCCGTACGAGGCGTCGCTCGTCGGGAACCCCATCGCCGAATCCGAAGCTGCCCCTCGAGGCGCTCCGCACCATCCACTCCTTCGACCCGTGCCTCGCCTGCGCCATCCACACCGTCGACGCCGACGGCGAGGAGATCGCCCAGGTGAAGGTGCTCTGAGCCCGGTCGACGCGTACAATCCGGTCCCGCCCTCCCCCCGGGGGGCGGGACCTTCGTTTCGGGGGCAAGGAGCGCGCGTGGCCCGCATCGCGGTCATCGGCATCGGGAACGTCCTCGCCGGCGACGACGCCGTGGGGCCCCACGTCGTGAAGGTGCTCGAGGCGCGCTACGAGCTGCCGGAGGGCGTCTCGGTGATCGACGCGGGCACGCCCGGGTACGACCTCACGGCGTTCCTCGTCGGCCAGGACGCGGTGGTGCTCGTCGACGCGGTGAAGGCGCGCGGCGTCGCCGGGAGAGGTCCGGCTCTACGACAAGGCGGGGCTCCTCGCGAAGAAGCCCATCCTCGCCATGAGCCCGCACGAGCCGGGCGTCCGGGAGGCGCTCCTCAACGCCGACTTCATGGGCGTGACGCCGCCGGTGGTGCGGCTCGTCGGCGTGATCCCGGCGGAGGCGACCGCCGAGTCCGGCATCGGGCTCTCCGCGGCGGTGCGGGCGGCGGTGCCGGGCGCGGTGGAGGCGGTCGCGCGCGAGCTCGCCGCGATCGGCGTCCCGCTGCGCGAGCGCGAACCCGCCGCACGATCCGGACCTCTGGTGGGAGCGGCGGCCGGACGCTTGAGCGAGCGGAGAAAAGAGGAAGAGCCCCGGAGGGAATCTCGGGGCTCTTCCAACCACAGGGAGTGGTTCGCACGGGCCCCACGGGCCGTCGTACGAAACGAACCTACCACATGCCGGCGCAATCCCCATACTAGACAGTGCGTGCCCCTGCGATGGCGTCCGCGCTCCCGTGCGCCGGGAAGGCCTGCACTTCGGGTGCGGGAGGCCCGCCGGGCCGGCCGTTGCGCCGTACCTCTTCGGGGTGACATGCTCGTCCCGGATCGCGCGGGCTCCGCGCGGCGGCCGATGAGCGGCGAGATGCGAGAAGGCGGGCGTGGGCCCGGCGAGGGGCGGCGGATCGCCGTCGCCGGCACGGTGCAGGGCGTCGGGTTCCGGCCGTTCGTCTACCGGCTGGCGCGCGACCTCGGGATCACCGGGCGCGTCCGGAACGACGCGCGCGGGGTCACCATCGACGCCTTCGGCCCGCGCGCCGCCTGGACGCCTTCGTCGCCCGCCTGCGGGCCGAGACGCCCGCCGCCGCCCGGCATCGCGGCCCTCGAGCGAGGAGCCGATCGCGACCGAGCCGGTCTCCGGGTTCGAGATCGTCGAGAGCGGAGGCGCCGCGGAGCGGCGCGCCTCGATCCCCCCGGACCTCGCGACCTGCGACGCCTGCCTGCGCCGAGGTGCGCGACCCCGCCGACCGGCGCCACCGCTACCCGTTCACGAACTGCACCGACTGCGGCCCGCGCTTCACCATCGCGCTCGGCGCGCCCTACGACCGCGCCCGCGACGACGATGGCGGGGTTCCGGATGTGCCCCGCCTGCGCGGCGCGAGTACGCCGACCCGCCGACCGCCGCTTCCACGCCCAGCCGAACGCCTGCCCGGCCTGCGGTCCGCAGCGTGGCGCTCCGCGACCGCGCCGGCCGCCCGGTCGCGGCCGCGGATGCCCATCGCCGCCCTCGGGGCGCGCCCTCGCCGGAGGCGCGCATCGTGGCGGTGAAGGGGATCGGCGGGTTCCACCTCGCCTGCGACGCGACTCGCCCGCGGCGGTGACGGACGCTCCGCGACGCGGAAGCGGCGCGAGGAGAAGCCGCTCGCGGTCATGGTCGCGCGACCTCGCCGAGGCCGGTCGGCTGGCGGAGCCTCGGCGAGGCCGAGCGCGCGCTCCTCTCCGGGGCCGGAGCGGCCCATCGTCCTCTGCCGCCGCGGCGCGACGGCTCCGGCCTCGCGCCCGAGGTCGCGCCCGAGACGCCCGCTCGTCGGCCTGCTCCTGCCCTACGCGCCCGCTCCACCACCTGCTCCTCGCCGAGGCGGGCCGCCCGCTCGTCATGACGAGCGGGAACCTCTCCGACGAGCCCATCGCCTTCGAGGACGACGAGGCGCTCGCGCCGCCTCGGCGGCGATCGCCGACCTCTTCCTCGTCCACGACCGGCCCATCGCCTCGCGCTGCGACGACTCGGTGGCGCGGGTGGTGGCGGGGCGGCCGCTGGTGCTGCGCCGCTCCCGCGGGTTCGTGCCGCGCCCGGTGCGGATCGGCGCGCCGCTTCGCCGCGCCCGGTGCTCGGCGTCGGCGCGCAGCTCAAGAACGCCTTCTGCCTCGCGCGCGGCGACGAGGCGCGTGCTCGGGCCGCACGTCGGCGACCTCGACGAACCTCGAGACCTACGGGGCCTTCGAGGCCGCCATCGCGCGGCTCGAGGCGCTTCCTCGCGCTGCGCCCCGAGGTCATCGCCTGCGACCTCCACCCCGCACTACCTCTCGACGTCGCTGGGCGCGGGAGCGGGCCGCGCGCTCGGGGTGCCGCTCGTCGAGGTGCAGCACCACCACGCCCACGCCGCCGCGGCGATGGCCGAGCACGGCCTCGACGGGCCCGGTCCTCGCGCTCGCCTGGGACGGCACCGGCCTCGGCACCGACGGCGCCGCCTGGGGCGGCGAGCTGCTCCTCGCCGAGCGCGGCCGGTTCGAGCGGCTCGCCACGTTCCGGCCGCTCCCGCTCGCCGGCGGCGACCGGGCGATCCGCGAGCCGTGGCGCGTCGCCCTCGCCGCGCTCGACGACGCCTTCGGCGGCGCGGCGCCGCTCGACGCGCTCCCGCTCTTCCGCGCCGTCGGGCGCGAAGGAGCGGGACGTCGTCCGGCGGATGGTCGCGGCGGGGGTGAACGCCCCGCGCGCGCACGGCTGCGGCCGCGCCTTCGACGCCGCCGGCGCGCTCGCCCTCGCCCGGCCGGTGCTCGCGCTTCGAGGGGCAGGTCGCGCTCGCGCTCGACGCCGCCGCGGCCCGGGGCGGCCGCGCGGACCCCTACCCCTTCGACGTCGACGCCGCGCGTCCGGTCGAGGAGCTCGATCTCCGCCCGACCTGGCGCGCCGCTCGCGGCCGACGTCGCTGGCGGGCCGTCCCGCGGCGGCCAGTCTCCGCCCGCTTCCACGCGACGCTCTGCCGCGGCCGGCGCGGAGCTCGTGCGGCGGGCGGCCGCGGCGGACCGGGAGGCTGCCGGTCGTGCTCACGGGCGGCTGCTTCCAGAACGCCCGGCTCGCCGAGGGGATCCTCGGAGAGCTTTCGGGCGCTTTTCCGGTATACCTGCCTGGCGACGTTCCGCCGGGCGACGGAGGGCTCGCGCTCGGTCAGGCGGTCGTGGCGGACGCGCACGCTCGGCTGATCGCAGAGGAGAACGGTCATGTGTCTCGGCGTCCCGGGAAAGGTCCTCGCCATCGACGGGCTCAACGCCACGGTCGACTTCTTCGGCGTGAGGAAGGAGCTCCGGCTCGACATCGTCGACGAGCCGGTGCAGGTCGGCGACTACGTCCTCAACCACGTCGGGTTCGCCATCCGGCGCATCCCGCCCGAGGAGGTCCAGGAGACCCTCGCGCTCTTCGACCAGATCCTCGAGGATCAGCCGGCGCGAAGGACGACCTGATGGCCGCCGACGTCCGCGGCGAGATCGCGGCGGGGAAGGACAAGCCGGATCCTTCGACCGGTCGGAGCCCGGACGCGCTCCGCACCTCGTCCGCCTGGAGGTGCCTCGCCATGACCAGAGACCTCTTCGCGGAGCTCAAGTTCCGCGACCCGGCGCGGGCGCGGGCCCTCGCCGAGGCGATCCGCGCGGAACGTCGACGCCATCGGCCGGCCGGTCTCGGTGATGCACGTGTGCGGGAGCCACGAGCAGGCCATCGCGCGGTTCGGCCTGCGCGCGGTCCTCCCCGAGCAGCTCCAGCTCATCATGGGCCCGGGCTGCCCGGTGTGCGTCACCGACGCGCCCGAGGTGGACGAGGCGGTCGCGCTCGCCGCCCAGGGCGCCCGCGTCTGCACCTACGGCGACATGGTCCGGCTCCCCGGCACGGCGCGGTCGCTCGCCGACGCGCAGGCGGACGGCGGCAAGGTCGAGATCGTCTACTCGGTCGCCCAGGCGGTGGAGCTCGCCGAGAAGCACCCCGCCGACGAGGTCGTCTTCCTCGGGAGCGGCTTCGAGACGACGGCGGTCGCCACCG
The DNA here is from genome assembly GCA_963739565.1 of uncultured delta proteobacterium. GTDB lineage: Bacteria > Myxococcota > Myxococcia > Myxococcales > Anaeromyxobacteraceae > Anaeromyxobacter. Next base: position 481,473 of record CAVUBF010000012.1, read on the forward strand.
CCGCCGTGGCCCTCGGGCAGCTGCCGCGGAACTTCTCGATCCTCTCGGTCCACAAGTACGTCCCCGCCGCGATGGAGGTGGTCGCCGAGAGCCCCGAGACGCACATCGAGGGCTACATCGCCGCCGGCCACGCCGCGATCATCACCGGCTTCGGAGATCTTCGAGCCCTTCGCGCGGCGCACCGGCTGCCCGGTGGTCGTCGCCGGCTTCGAGCCGCTCGACATCCTCGCCGCCATCGTGAAGCTCACCGAGCTCATGCACGGAGAAGCGACCCGAGGTCTTCAACGCCTACCCGCGCTGCGTGACGCCGCGAGGGCAACCTCCCGGCGCAGAAGACGCTCTGGAAGGTGTTCCGGCCCGTGACCGGCACCTGGCGCGGCATCGCCACGGTGAAGGACGGGAACCTCGACCTGCGCGACGGAGTGGGCGCACCTCGACGCGCGGAAGCGCTTCACGATCGACACGACGGGCGTCCGGGACGAGGAGCGGGCCGAGGAGGCGAAGGGCTGCATCTGCGGCTCGATCATGCTCGGCCTCGCGGTGCCGACCGACTGCGCGCTCTACGGGAAGGCCTGCGTCCCCGAGTCGCCGGTGGGCGCCTGCATGGTCTCGACCGAGGGGCAGTGCCGGATCTGGCACACCTACGGCGGGACGCCGGACCTCCGCAGCGTGGGGACCTAGGAGACGGGATGGAGAAGGCGGGACGCCGGATCGGCCTCAAGCACGGCTCGGGCGGGCGCGCGATGCGCCAGCTCATCGAGGAGGTCGTTCCTCAAGCTCGCCTCGCCGGTGGACGGGATCGGCCTCGTCCGCCCTCGACGACGGCGCGGCGCTCCGGGTCGGCGACCGCTGGCTCGTCCTCACCACCGACTCCCACGTCGTGCAGCCCATCTTCTTCCCGGGCGGCGACATCGGGCGGCTCGCGGTCTGCGGCACGGTGAACGACCTCGCGATGATGGGCGCGACCGAGCCCCTCGGCCTCACCTGCGCGGTGGTCCTCGAGGACGGCTTCCCGCGCGCCGACCTCGAGCGGCATCGTCGCCTCGATGGCGCGAGGCGTCGCGCGAGGCGGGCGCGCCCATCGTCACCGGCGACACGAAGGTGATGGGCAAGGGCGAGGTCGACGGGATCGTCCTCAACACCGCCGGCGTCGCCCTCACCGACCGGGTGGTGACCGACGCGGGGCTCCGCGCCGGCGACCGGCTCATCGTCACCGGCACGGTGGGCGACCACGGCATGGCGATCATGTCGCGGCGCCACGACCTCCGGCTCGAGGGCGACCTCCGCTCCGACGTCGCGCCGCTGAACGGCCTCGTCCGCGAGGCGCTCCGCGCCGGCGGCGCGGACGTGGTCGCCATGAAGGACCCGACCCGCGGCGGCGTCGGCCGGCGTCCTCCACGAGATGGCGGCGAAGGGCAAGGTCGGCGTGGTCATCGAGGAGGGCGCCGTCCCGGTCCGCGACGAGGTGCGCGCCGCGGCGGAGATGGTGGGGATCGACCCGCTCCTCGTCGCGAACGAGGGGAAGGCGGTGATCGGCGTGCGCGCCGGCCGCGGTCGAGAAGGTCCTCGCCGCGCTCCGCGCCCACCCCCTCGGGCGGGACGCCGCGATCATCGGCGACCGCCGTCGCCGACCGGCCCGGCTCGGTCATCCTCGACACCGGCTTCGGCCGGCGCATGCTCGCCGAGCCCGAGGGCGAGCTCCTGCCGAGGATCTGCTGAGGCGCTACGACCTGGACGTGGACGAGAGCTCCGAGCCCGGATCGACCTGCACGAGTACTCCCTCGTAGAAGCCCTCGTCCGCCGCGTGGAGGAGGAGGCGCGGCAGCGGAACGCCCTCGCGGTCCACGGCCTCTCCGTGCGCGTGGGCGAGCTCGCCGGCGTCGACGCCGAGCTGTTCCAGCACGGCCTACGAGACCTTCCGCGCGGGGACGATCTGCGCGTCGGCGCCGCTCGCCGTGACCCGCGTCGCCGCGAGCTGGTCGTGCCCGCGCTGCAGGCGGCCGATCCCGCGCGGCGGGGTCCTCACCTGCCCGGACTGCGCCGTGCCCGCCCGCCTCGACGACGGCGGCGACGCCCTGACCCTCGACGGCATCGAGATGGAGGTGCCCTGATGTGCACGACCTGCGGCTGCGGCGACACCGAGCTCGTCCCGGTGGAGCTGCACGAGAAGATCCTGGCCGGCAACGACCGCGCCGCCCGCCACAACCGCGAGCACTTCGTGCGAGGCGGGCGTCCTCGCCCTGAACCTCATGGGCTCGCCGGGCTCGGGCAAGACGGCGGTGCTCGAGGCGACGGCGCGGGCCGCGGCGTCGAAGGGCTGGCGCCTCGGCGCGGTCTCCGCCGACCTCGCCACCGACAACGACGCCCGGCGCCTCGAGAAGGCGGGCATCCCGTCGAAGGCCATCACCACCGGCCAGGCCTGCCACCTCGACGCCGAGCTGGTCCACCGCTCGCTCCACGACTTCCCCTGGCGCAAGACCGACGTCTTCTTCATCGAGAACGTCGGGAACCTCGTCTGCCCGGCCATCTACGACCTCGGCCAGGCGGCGAACGTCGTCGTGCTGTCCGTCACCGAGGGCGAGGACAAGCCGCTCAAGTACCCGGTGATGTTCAAGGCGGCGGACCTCGTCCTCCTCACGAAGATGGACCTCGTCCCCCACCTCGACGTGGACCTCGCGAAGGTCCACGACGCCCTCGCGCGCGTCATGCCGCAGCCCAGGGTGATCGAGGTCTCGGCCCGGAGCGGCCAGGGCCTGGACGCGTGGGTGGCGTGGCTCGCGGAGCTCCGGGCCGCGGTCGCGCCGGCCGGCGCGCGAGAGGCGAAGCCCCACGGTCACCCGACCCACGTCGCAGTGAAGGTGGAGCCGCTCGCGGGCCACTCGCACGATCACGGGCACGATCACGGGCACGATCACGGCCACGCGCACGGGCACTCGCACGGCCCGGGCGGCCACAAGCACGACTAGACGCGGAGGCGCGAGCGGGCGGGGCACGCGTCCCCGTGCATCGAGGCGTCACCGGCGAGTGGGGGGCGTCTCCCGCGTCGGCTGTCGCCCGAAGGCGACAGCCGACGGTGGACGCGGCACCAAGTCGCTCGCGTCCGGCATGAGCACCACCTCGAGCTCCGCCTGGCCCGATCGCTCGCGCGCCCGGGCGAGCGCGGCGGAGAGGCTCGGGGCCCAGGTCCCGCCCGCCGCCGCGACGGTGTCCTCGTCGAGCGCCGAGACGACGAGGAGCGCGCTCCCGGCGGGGAGCCACTTCCGCGCGGAGGTCGCGAGGAGCCCGGCGTCGGCGCGGGCGCCCGTCCCCTCCGCGCACTCCGCGGCGAGGATCGCGGTGCCCCCCTCCTTCAGGAGCAGGCCCGCCCGCGAGACGAGCTTCGCCGCCTGCCGCAGGCTCGCGCCGAGCGGGAGCGGCGCCGAGACGACGACGCAGTCGGCCCGCTCCGCCTCCACCTCGCACCAGGGCCGGCCGAGCCGGACGCCCTCGCGGTGCGCGTAGACGAGGTCGCCCGACACGGCCCCGACCACCGCCGCCCCCACCGCGACCACGTTCACGACGTAGGTGTCGCGCCCGAGCCGCCGGACCGCCTCCTCGAAGTCCTCGCGGCAGGGGTTCGCGTCCGCCTCTCCGAGCGCCGAGGCGGGGTCGGCGGCGAGGGCCCGGTTCTTCCGGACGTCCTCGTCGAAGGCGAGGCCGGGGAAGATCCCCTTCGCGCCGCCGCCCCAGCCCGCGGCGTGGTGCGGCCGGATCGCGCCGGTCGAGACGACGAGGTCCGCCTCGGCGAGGCAGCGGTTCACCCGGAGCCGCGTCCCGCGGCTCGTCGCCCCCATGTCGACGGTCGCCGCGGCGTCGCGCGCGTCGTGGTTCACCACCCGGTGCCGGCGGAGGACGTCCTCCGGGAGCCCGAGCCGCTCCGGCGGCGCGGGGTGATGGGTCCCGTTCGCGATCGCGACGGTGAGCTGATCGTCGGGGACGGCCGAGAGGGCGCTCCGGACCGCGGCGAAGAGCTCCCCCCGCGGCTCCTGGCGGGCCGCGCCGGAGACGACCACCACGACCCGCGTGCGGGAGGAGGCGACCTGCGCGAGCGGCCGGGCGCCGAACGGGTGGGCGAGGGAGTCGTCGAGGGTGGCCCGGACGTCCGGGACCGGCACCGGCCGGGGCGCCTCGACCACCCGGAAGCGGACCCCCGGGACCGGTTCGACCGGGAGCGACGACGCACCGTAGCCGAGGAGGATCGTCATCGCGTGGACCCGGAGACCCGCCACTCTAGCATCGCGGCGGAGACCAGGACGCGCGCGGCGGCGCCGGGCCGACCGGTGCGGTACGATCCGGCGCCGGGAGGAGGTCGACATGGAGCCCCGCACCATCCGCCGTGAGGTCGCCGACGGCGTCGCGACCCTCACGCTGCACCGGCCCGACCGCCGGAACGCCATCTCGATCGAGATGCGCGAGGAGATCTCGGCGACCCTGGCCGGCTGGAGGGACGACCCGGCGGTCGGCGCCGTGATCGTGACGGGCGAGGGGGCCGCGTTCAGCGCCGGCTTCGACCTCGACGAGTTCCGCCAGCCCGAGCGGTTCGACGCGCTCGTCGCCTCGTCGTCTCGCTACCATCGCGACGTCTGGTCGTTCCCGAAGCCCGTGGTCGCGGCGGTGAACGGGCCGGCGATGGGGGGCGGCTTCGATCTCGCCTGCCTGTGCGACCTGCGCCTCGCCTCCTCGCGGGCCGCCTTCGGCCACCCGGAGGTGAAGCTCGGCGCCCCGCCGCTCTTCACGCCGCTCCGCTGGATCGTGGGCGACGGGATGGCGAGGGACCTCTGCCTCACCGGGCGGCGCATCGACGCCGCGGAGGCGCACAGGCTGCGGCTCGTGAGCGAGGTGGTGGAGCCCGACGGCCTCGGGCCCCGCGCCCTCGCGGTGGCGCGCTCCATCCTCGAGGCGCCCGCGCACACGCTCCGGTTCACGAAGGCGTTCTGCGCGAGCGCGGGGACGACCTTCGAGGAGAGCTTCCGGGTCGAGCACGACCGGGCCTTCGAGGAGATCATCCTGCGCGACCGGCGGAAGCCGCCGGGCGCCTGACCGATCGGGGTCGCCGGGCCTCGCCGTCTCGCGGGGCCCCTCAGGCCCGCTGGATCTCGGATCGGGCCTTCTCCTGCTCCACCGGCAGCTCCGCCGCGATCCGCCGGCGGACCTCCTCCTTCAGCTTGCCCGCGTCCTCCACGCTGCGGCCGGCGCTCGGGATCGGCTCGAGGATCCGCGCGAAGGCGCGGCAGGGCCGGACCCACGGGCCGCCCTTCGGCATCCCGTGGGCGGTCCCGTGGACGGCGATGGGCAGGACCGGGACGCCGGCGTCGATGGCGAGCCGGAAGGCCCCGGACTTGAACGGCAGGAGCGTCCCCTTCGCGCTCCGGGTCCCCTCCGGGAAGATCATGACGCTCATGCCGCGCTCGAGATACGCCTTCGCCTTCGCGAGCGCCTCGCCGCCGCTCTCCGCGTCGCCGCGGCGGATGGCGATGTCCCCGGCCATCCGGAGCATCCAGCCCACCCACGGGATCCTGAACAGCTCCTCCTTCGCCACCCACTTCATCTCGCGGGGGAGCCGGGCGAGCATGAGGATGTCCAGGACCGACTGGTGGTTCGCGACCACCACGAACGGACCTCCCTCCGGCCAGCGCCCCTGCACCTCGAGCCGCCACGGCGGGAAGCAGCGCGACATCCCCGCGCCGACGAAGCGCAGGACCTTGCCCGTCACCACGCGGTTCGGGTCGAAGGGGAAGGTGAGGATGAGCAGCAGCGCCTGGATCGGGAGGCCGATCGCGATGAGCGCGATCGCGAGGGGGTACCCGATGATCGCGATGAGGACGTACACGGCGGAATGCTCCTTCTCTTCGGTCACCGGCGCGTCACGGCGGCGACGTGCGGCCCCGAGGCGGGGGGCCGGTTCAGGTGGTGCGCGGTGCGGGACTGGAAGAGCACCGCCGCCGAGAGGAGGCGGGCCTCCTCGAGGGGCGGCGCGAGGAGCCGCACCGCGGCGGGACCCACCCGCCAGGCCGGCGGGGAGCGTCGCGGCGGGCAGGCCGCCGAGGGCGATCGCGGCGGAGAGCGCGTCCGGGGCGTCGCCGCGCGGCGCCGGGGGAGAGCACGAGGTCGTGGCGCTCGAAGAGCCGGGCCAGGGTGCGCTGGGCCTCGCCGCGCACGCGCGCCGCGCGCACGTAGTCGGCGGCGGTCGCGCCCGGGACGGTCGCGCGCGGCGGCCCCTCGGGGACCACCGCGCCGGCGATCACCTCGGCCTCGGCGGCCTCGAGGATCGCGGCGGCCTCGACCCAGGGCAGGTCGGGGAGCGTGGCGGGGGAGACGAGGGCGCCCGCGCCCCGGAGGGTCTCCTGTGCCGCCGCGAACGGCCCGGCCGCGTCGGCCGCCGAGGGCACCTCGAGCACGCCGATCCGGAGCCCGCCGGGGATGACCGCGGACACGCGAGGGAGGCCGGGGGGCGCGACGACCGAGGTCGGGTCGCGCGGGTCGCCCCCGGCGAGGGCGTCGAGGATGACCGCGACGTCCTCGGCGGAGCGCGCCACCGGCCCGAGGGCGCCGAGGCCGTAGGAGCCGAGCGTCGCTCCGCGCCGGGAGAGCACGCCGTAGGTCGGCCGCAGGGCGGTCGCGTTGCACCGCGCCGCGGCCGGGTCGGCCCCCGCGCCGTGCGCCGCGAGGGCGAAGGGGACGAGCCCCGCGCCCACCGCGGCGGCGGCGCCCGGCGACGGTCCGCCGGCCGGGCGAGACGGCTCCCACGGCGTCCTGCAGCCGCCGCCGGTGCCGGGCGCGGCGGCGGCGCCCGCGAGCGGCAGGACCGCGACCTTGCCGAGGAGGACCGCCCCCAGCTCGACGAGCCGCGCGGCGACGGTCGCGTCGCGCTCCGGCGTCCGCGCGGCGAGCGCGGAGACGCCGAGGGCGGTGGGGATCCCCTTCGTGTCGACGACGTCGGCGAGGGCGAAGGGCATGCCGTGGAGCGGCCCCCGCCAGCGCCCGTCGGCGAGCTCGGCGTCGGCGGCGCGGGCGTCGGCGGTCGCGCAATCCCGGGCGACGAAGGCGAACGCGCCGAGGGCGGCGAGCGCGTCGATGCGGGCGAGGCAGGCCTCGACGAGCGCGACCGGAGAGACCTCCCGGGCGCGGAGCCGGCGGCCGAGCGGGACGACGCCGGCGAAGGCGAGCTCGGCCCCGTCGCTCACCGCAGCTCCCCCGGCCGCGCCGCCGCGGCGCGGAAGGAGAACGCCGGCTCGGCGTCCGCCGCGAGCCGGAACCCCCGCACGACCGCGACCGAACCGCCCGGCGGGGCGGGCGCCGCGGGCGGAGTCGCCGGCGAGGGATCGCCGGCGCGGCCCGCCGCGTCGACGCGCTCCGCCGCGACGCCCGCGCACCCGGCGAGCGCCGCCGGCGCGAGGACGAGGGCGCGCAGGATCCTGCGGCGCGGGAGCCCCGACCCGGAAGGTCCGTCTCGCATGCGAACGTCTCTAGCACGGCGGCGGCTCGCGGTCAGGGCGCCCCGCAGCTCACGGTGCGGGCGCGGCAGCAGGTCGCGGCGGGCTGGCGCGGAGCCCCCCGGCGCGACAGGATCCCCCCGTGCCGGAGCTGCCGGACATCGAGGTGTACGTGGAGGCCATCGCCGGGCGAGCGGTGGGCCAGCCGCTCCTCGCCGTCCGGCTCGGGAGCCCCTTCCTGCTGCGCTCCGTGGACCCGCCCATCCGCGCCGCCGAGGGGAAGCGGGTCCTCGCGGTCCGGCGGCTCGGGAAGCGGATCGTCCTGGCGCTCGAGGACGACCTGTTCCTCGTCCCTTCATCTCATGATCGCGGGCCGACTCCACTGGCGCGATCCCGGGGCGAAGCTCCCCGGGCGCGCCGGGCTCGCCGCCCTCGATTTCCCGACCGGATCCCTCGTCCTCACCGAGGCCGGGACGAAGCGCCGCGCCGCGCTCCACCTCGTCCGCGGAGAGGCCGCCCTCGCGGTCCTCGACCGCGGCGGGCTCGAGCCGCTCGGCGCCCCCCTCGAGGCCTTCGAGGCCGCGCTCCGGCGCGAGAACCACACGCTGAAGCGCGCCCTCACCGACCCGTCGCTGTTCTCCGGGATCGGCAACGCCTACTCGGACGAGATCCTCCACCGGGCCCGGCTCTCGCCGGTGAAGCTCACCTCCCGGCTCGACGCCGACGAGGTGGTCCGGCTCCACGCGGCGACGCAGGAGGTCCTCTCCGAGTGGGTCGAGCGGCTCCGGCGCGAGGCGGCGGGTCGCTTCCCGGAGGGGGTGACGGCGTTCCGCGAGGAGATGGCGGTCCACGGCCGGCACCGCCGTCCCTGCCCGGCCTGCGGTACCCTGGTCCAGCGGATCGTCCGGGCGGAGAACGAGGTGAACTATTGCCCGCGGTGCCAGACGGGCGGGCAGATCCTGTCGGATCGGTCGCTCGCGCGGCTCCTCAAGCAGGACTGGCCGCGGACCATCGAGGAGCTGGAGCGCAACCCGGCCCTGTCGGCGCCGCGGACGCAGCCGGCGCCGCGCGGCAGCCGGCGAAGGAAGGAAAGGTCACGTGATGACGGACCGGGAGATCGTCGCCGCGCTGAAGGAGAAGGCGCGCGTGCTGTACCAGGGGAAGCTCACGCCGCACCGGAGCTGCGGGATCTCCCTCGCGGAGACCTTCGACCGCGATACCCGGGCGTACCAGTCGCTGCGGAAGGGCGGGATCACCGGCGAGGGGACCTGCGGCGCGATCTGGGGCGGGCTGCTCCTGCTCGGCGAGCTCCTCGGCGACCCGGATCCGACGGGTCCGGCCACCGACGCGCTCCAGCAGGCGGCGGCGACCTACCGGACCGAGGTGCAGCGGCGGGTCCGCACCGGGACGGCGCGGACGCAGAATCTGCAACGACCTCACCGGCCAGTTCCCAATCTTCCAGTCGGAGGAGCGGCTCGGGTTCTGCACCGACATCGTCACGACGGTGGCCGAGATCGTCGCGGAGATCGCGCTCGCCCACGGCGTGAAGCTGACACCCACCCGGATCCGCGGCCTGTAGCGCCCCCCCTCCCTGCCTCTCTCCCCGCAGGCGCGGGGGGAGAGGAGCGAAGGAAGAGAGGCACCGATGGGGGAGCGGCCGCGAGCCGTCCCGTGCGGGCCTTCCGTCCCGGGGGGCGCCTGCGCACCTCACCTGGCATGGCCGGCGCCTCCCAGGGTTTCCACGAGGACGAGAGCAGGCTCTCGTCGCGCACCAAGGACCTCCACCGCGCGATCGTCTCGCTCCAGGAGGAGCTCGAGGCGATCGACTGGTACCAGCAGCGCGCGGACGCGACGGAGGACCCCGAGCTCCGCGAGATCCTCGAGCACAACCGCGACGAGGAGAAGGAGCACGCCATGATGCTCCTCGAGTGGATCCGCCGGCACGACGTCGCGTTCGCCCGGATGATCCGGATGCACACCGGCCACGCGGGCCCCATCGTGACCGAGGAGGAGTCGGAGGAGGCGTCCGGGGAGATCGACGTCGAGCACCGCGCCTCCAAGAGCGGGCGGGAGGAGCGATGAGCTGGCAGGACCGGGAAGCGGCCCCCTTCGCGCAGGAGGTCTGGGACCAGATCGACGGCGTCGCCCGCGCCGCCGCCGACGAGGTGCGCGCCGCCCGCCGGCTGGTGGACGTCGTCGGCCCGCTCGGGTTCGCGGCCCGCGCAGGGGTCGCGGAGGACGAGCTCGTCGGGGGCACCGACGAGGGCGAGGAGGCGCACCTCCACGTTCCGCGCGTCCGGGCGCTCCCGGTGCTCCACCGGACCTTCGCCCTCGGCGCCCGTTCCGTCGTGGCGCGGGAGGCCCTGCGCGAGCCGCTCGTCCTCTCCGAGGCCGCAGAGGCGGCGCGGCAGATCGGCCGGGCGGAGGACCGCCTCCTGTTCCAGGGCAACCAGGCGGCCGGGGTGCGGGGGCTCCTCGCCCACGAGGGGGCCATCGAGCTCTCCGCGGGGGACTGGAGCGATCCCGGGCGCGCGGCCGACGACCTGCTCGGCGCGCTGGCCCGGCTCGACGCCGCGGGCCGGCACGGCCCGTTCGCGGTCGCGGTCTCGCCCGCGCGGTTCTACCAGCTGCTCCGGCCCTTCCCGGGGTCCTCGCTCACGCCGCACGCGCAGCTCCTCCCCGCGTTCACCGGACGGGATCGTGAAGGCGCCCTCCCTCGCCGACGGCGCGGTCATCGCGGTGCGGAGCGCGTCGGGCCCGCGGGCGGTCATCGGCCAGGAGCTCGCCGCCGCGTACGACGGCCGCGAGGGGATCTTCCACCGGATCTCCCTCGTCGAGTCGGTGACGCTCCTGCCCGGCGTGCCCGGGTCGGTCGCGGTGCTGCGCGGCGGGCGGTAGTCCCTGGACCTGGACCTGGACCTGGACCTGGACCTGGACCTGGACCTGGACCTGGACCTGGACCTGGACCTGGACCTCGACCTCGACCTCGACCTCGACCTCGACCTCGACCTCGACCTCGACCACGACCCGCGACCACGAGGACCAGGAGCAAGTCCAAGTCCAAGACGGACACACCCGGATCCGCGCTCGCGCCGCCGCCCGCCCGCGATTAACGGTCCGCATGCCCTTCTTCCAGGACCCGCCGCGCCTGTCGAACACGTACGAGGGCGATCCCCTCCTCCGCGAGCTCCTCGCGCGCACCTTCTCGGAGGGCGAGCTCGCCGCGATCGAGCCGGAGCTCGCCCACCTCGGCGCGCTCGCCGCGGGGCCGCTCTTCGAGCAGCAGCTCGCGGAGCGCGAGCACGAGCCGCGGCTCACCGCCTGGGACGCCTGGGGCCGCCGGGTCGACCGGATCGAGCCGACGCCCCTCTGGCGCGAGGCGGCGGTCCTCGCTGCGCGCCACGGCCTCGTCGCGACCGCCTACGAGGCGCGGCACGGGGCGCGGTCGCGGATCCACCAGCTCGCCCTCGCCTACCTCCTCGACCCGTCCACCGACGTCTACTCCTGCCCCCTCGCCATGACGCGACGGCGCGGCGCGGACGCTCCTCGACGCCGGGAACGCCACCCTCGTCGAGCGCGCGGTCCCGCGGCTCACCTCGCGCGATCCGGCCCGGGTCTGGACGAGCGGCCAGTGGATGACCGAGCGGACCGGCGGGTCGGACGTGTCGGGGACCGAGACCGTCGCCCGCCGGGGCCCCGACGGCGCCTGGCGGCTCTCCGGGACGAAGTGGTTCAGCTCGGCGACCACCGCCGAGATGGCCCTCGCGCTCGCGCGCCCCGAGGGGAACCCGCCCGGCTCCCGCGGGCTCGCCCTGTTCCACGTCGAGACGCGGCTCGAGGACGGGACCCCGAACGGCGTCCTCGTGAACCGGCTCAAGGACAAGCTCGGGACGCGCAAGCTCCCGACCGCCGAGCTGACCCTCGACGGCGCCCGGGCGACGCCGGTCGCGGGGCTCGAGCACGGCGTCCGCACCGTCGCGCCCATGCTCGCGGTCACCCGCACCTGGAACGCCGTCGCGGCGGTCGCCGGGATGCAGCGCGCCCTCGCCCTCGCCCGCGACTACGCCCGCAGGCGTGTGGCCTTCGGGACGCCCCTCGCTGCGCGCCCGCTCCACGCGGTCACCCTCGCGACCCTCGAGGCGGAGCGCGAGGGGGCGTTCCTCCTCGCCTTCCGCGCCGCCGCGCTCCTCGGGGCGCGCGAGGCCGGAGAGGGAGGCGATCCGGTGCCGGGTCCTCGTCCGCGTCGTGACGCCGCTCGCGAAGCTCGCCACCGGGAAGCAGGCGGTCGCCGTGGCCTCGGAGGCCCTCGAGTGCTTCGGCGGCGCCGGGTACGTCGAGGACACCGGCCTCCCGCGCCTGCTCCGCGACGCGCAGGTCCTGCCGATCTGGGAGGGGACGACGAACGTCCTCTCGCTGGAGGCGCTCCGGGCGCTCGGCGCGGACGGCGCCGCCGACGCCCTCGCCACCGAGATCCGCCGGCTCGCCGGCGAGGCCACCGACCCCGCGCTGCGGGAGCCGGTGGAGGTCGCGCTCCGGGCCGTGCACCACGCGCGCGACCTGCTCGCCGCGGGCGAAGGGCCCGTCCGCGAGGCCTCGGCGCGGGGGGTCGCGATGACCCTCGCCCGGGCCCTCGAGGTCCTCCTCCTCGCCTCCCACGCGCAGTGGTGCCTCGCCGCGGGCCGCGGCCGGCGCGCCCTCGCGGCGGCGCGGACGCTGGCGCGCCTCGGCGTGGACGTGCTCGTCGAGGCGCCGCCGGACGAGGTGGCGCCCCTCGCCGAGGGCGGCGCGGTCGTCACCGCCCCGCGCTGATCACCCGGACGCTCCCGTTGGCCGCGTCCGCGACGTACACGCGCCCGTCCGCCGCCACGGCGAGGCCGAGGGGGAAGCCGAGCGTCGCCGCGTCTCCGGAGCCGTCCGCGCTCCCCTGCTGCCCGGCGCCGGCCCAGGTCCACACCCGCGTGTCGCCGGCGCCCGCGCCCGGCGAGAGTGCGCGGACCCGGAAGTTCGCGCCGTCCGAGACGAGCAGCTTCCCGCCGGCCCAGACCGCGCCCCCCTGGGGAGAGAGGCGCGCGGCGCTCCCGGGCCCGTCCACCGCGCCCGGTCCCATCCCCGCGAGCGTCGTCACCGTGCGGGCCGGATCGATCCCGATCCGCTTCACCGTGCCGGACTGGCTCGCCACGACGTAGATGGTCCCGTCCGGCGCGGCGGCGACCGCGGTCGGCGTGAGGAACCCCGCCGACGCCGCCGGGCCGTCGCGCTCCACGGCTCGTCCGCCGGCGACCGTCGAGACGTTCCCCCGGGCGTCCACGGCGCGAACGGCGTGGTTGCCCGAGTCCGCGACGAGCACGGCGCCGGTCCGGGGGTCGAGGGCGAGCCCCTGCGGGAACCGGAAGCTGGCCGCCGCGCCAGGGCCGTCGCCGGAGCCCCGCACGCCGATCCTCCCGGCGAGGGTCGTGACCGTCCGGGCGGCATCCGGTGCGATCCTGCGGATGGCGTGGTTCTCGGTGTCGGCGACGAGGACGCTGCCGTCCGGCAGGGCGAGCACGGCGGTGGGGTGCTCGAAGCGCGCCTGGCTCCCCGGGACCCCGTCGTAGGCGGGGCTCGTCGAGCCGTGCCCGTCCCCGGCGAGCACCTCGACCGCGCCGGCGGCGCCGACCCGGAGGATCCGGTGCTCCCTCGGCACGGCCACGGCGAGGGACCCGTCGGAGAGGATCGCGACGCCGGACGGCGCGCCGAGGCCCCGGGCCGCGGTGGACACCGCGGCGGCGAACGGCCCCTGCGGCGGCGCGGAGAGCGTCGCGTGATCGACCGGAGCGTCGCCCGCGCCGATCCCCGGCGGCACCGGGAGCCCGGTCGCCTCGCGGATGACGTTCGCGGTCATCCGCTCCATGCGCGGGTCGTACGCGTCCGAGCGGCGGTCGACCCCGAGCGGCCACTCGATGCTCCCCGCGGCGAAGACGAGGGCGCCGCTCGCCGCCCGGTAGTGGACGGTCGTCCCGGATCCCGGCACGCCGTACGCGTCGACGAGCGGGAGCCGCGCCACGACCTGGGTGCCCTCGGGCTGCCGGCCGTTGTCGACGACCGCGTCGTACTCCGCGCCGGCGACGAGGGGCAGCGCGTCCCCCGCCCGAAGCCCGGTGCCGTCGAACAGCCAGCTGCCGGGGTCCGAGACCACGAGGGGGAACCGCTGCACGAGCCAGGACTCGTACATCTGGCCGACGAGCGCGTTCTCCGGCCAATCGATGTGCGGATCCCGGAAGCGCCCCGTCCGCGCCGGCCCGGAGACGGGGTCCGAGTCGGGGTTCCAGGTGGTGGACTTCCAGCAGGTGAGGACGCGCGGCGCGCCGCCCGCGCCGGGGGACTCGGTGCGCGCCTTCCAGTACGCGGCGTCCGCGCCGAAGAAGAGCAGGGGCGTGCCCGTGTCCCGCGCCGCCTCGACCACGTCGCGCGCCTCGCCGGTCCAGTACTCGTCGTGCCCGACGGACAGGAACGCGCCGGCCCGGGCGAGGTGGGCGCGCCCCCCCGCGGCGACGTCGAGGTTGGTCGTGTACGTGACGTCGTAGCCGGCACGCTCGAGGAACTGCGCGAACGGCAGCTCGTAGCGCGCCATGAGCCCGAGCCCGCCCCCGCTCGCGTAGGGGCGGTCGAAGGAGACCCGCGAGCCCATCCCGGCGGGCAGCGTGCCCGAGGCGTCGTCGTAGAGCGACTCGCCCCCCCACGCGTTGTACGCCTGCCAGGTGTTGACCGCCGCCTCGACGAGGAGGTCGGCGCGGCGATCGTCGACGACGACGAGGGGCGCGAGCACGGCCCAGCCGTCGTCGCGCACGAGCTTCACCGCGTAGTAGCCGGAGAGGAGGTCGCGCGCGAGCGGGACCCGGAACGCGGTGGCCCAGGCGCAGCGCACCATGCCCGTCCCGGCCTCCATCGGGCACGGGGGCTGCGGGCCGACGCTCGCGGGGCCCCCGTCGGCGACCCGGCGCGCGCTCGCGCCGCCGTACCAGCCGAACCGGTACAGCACCCAGCGGACGCCGCGCGCCTCGCGCGACGAGGCCTTCACCTCCACGACATCGCCGGCGCGCGCCGAGGTCCGGTCGAGGAAGGCCTGCAGCGGCCCGCTGGAGTCGACGCCCTCGCGCCAGGTCGGCTCGCCCGCTAGCGCGTTCTCCGACTGGATGGCGCTCCCGCCGGAGCCCGGGCCCCCGCCTCCCCGCGCGCTCGTCCCGCATCCGGCGAGCGCCGCGCAGGCGACGAGGAGGGCTGGCGATGGAACGCCGAGGCGCACGCCTGAAGCTGCCGGCGGAGCCCGGCGCCCGACCATGACCCTTCGGCGGCGCACGCCCGCGAGCACCGCGATCGCGTCGCGCGCTGCGCGGCGGTGCGTCGCACGCGCCGCACCGGCCGTCCGGTCCAGCGCCCGCACGGTGCGTCAAGTGCCCGGAATCTCGCCGTCGAGGGAGGAAAGCATGGCGCGGCGCGGCGTGAAGCTGGCGCACCACGTGCCGCGGGATTGCGCGCGTCAATGCAATAGTCGTACCCGGACCGTGTGGATGCTTGACACCGCGAGAGTTCTCTTGTTTTTTGCCCACTCACTCACGCGAACCCCCGGAAGCTTTCACAGGTCGCGAGGAGATCCATGGCCACCGACTCGAACCCTCCGAAGAACCCCCCCGGCAGCCCCGCTCCGAAGAAGAAGATCCGCCGAGAGGACGCGCTCGCGTACCACTCGATGGGCCGCAAGGGGAAGATCGAGGTCGTCCCGACCAAGCCGTGCGCGACCGCGCGCGACCTCTCGCTCGCGTACACGCCTGGCGTCGCCGAGCCCTGCCTCGAGATCGCGAAGGACCCGGACCTCTCGTACCTCTACACGGCCCGCGGGAACCTCGTCGCGGTCGTGTCGAACGGCACCGCGGTCCTCGGCCTCGGCGACATCGGCCCGGCGGCGGGCAAGCCGGTGATGGAGGGGAAGGGCGTCCTCTTCAAGCGCTTCGCGGACATCGACGTCTTCGACATCAACATCGACGCGAAGGAGATCGACAAGGTCTGCACCGTCGTGAAGGCGCTCGAGCCGACCTTCGGCGGCATCAACCTCGAGGACATCAAGGCCCCCGAGTGCTTCATCATCGAGGAGCGGCTCAAGAAGGAGATGCAGATCCCGGTCTTCCACGACGACCAGCACGGGACCGCGATCATCTCCGGCGCGGCGCTGCTCAACGCGCTCGAGCTCGCCGGCAAGAAGATCGAGGAGGTGAAGGTGGTGGTCTCGGGCGCGGGCGCCGCCGCCATCGCCTGCACCAAGTTCTACCTGGCGCTCGGCGTGAAGCGCGAGAACGTCGTGATGGTCGACACCAAGGGCGTCGTCTACAAGGGCCGCACGGAGGGCATGAACCCCTGGAAGCTGGAGTTCGCGGCCGACACCAAGGCGCGCACGCTGGCGGAGGCGGCGAAGGGCGCGGACGTGCTCCTGGGCTGCTCGGTGAAGGGCATGTTCACCCAGGACATGATCCGCTCGATGGCGAAGAACCCCATCGTCTTCGCGCCTCGCGAACCCCGACCCGGAGATCACCTACCCCGAGGCGAAGGAGGCGCGCGAGGACGTCATCATGGCGACGGGCCGGTCGGACTACCCGAACCAGGTGAACAACGTCCTCGGCTTCCCGTACATCTTCCGCGGCGCCCTCGACGTGCGCGCGAAGGCCATCACCGAGCCGATGAAGATGGCGGCGGCGCGGGCCCTCGCCGCCCTCGCGAAGGAGGACGTGCCCGACTCCGTCTCGCGCGCCTACGGCGGCGAGAAGTTCCGCTTCGGCCGCGAGTACATCATCCCGAAGCCGCTCGACCCGCGCGTGCTGCTCTGCGGTCGCCCCGGCGGTCGCGAAGGCCGCCATCGACGACGGCGTCGCGCGCGTGCAGCTCGACCTCGACGAGTACCGCGACCGGCTCCGCAAGATGCAGAGCCGCTCGCACCAGGTGATGGGCGCGATCTTCACGAAGGCGAAGAAGAAGCTCGCGAAGATCGTCTTCCCCGAGGGCCACCACCCGAAGATCCAGCAGGCGGCCCAGATCCTGCGCGAGGAGGGGATCTGCGAGCCGGTCCTCCTCGGGCCGGTCGACGTCATCCGCGAGTCGATCGCCGCAGCAGCGGCTCGACGAGCTCGACGGCGTCACCGTCGTCAACCCGGAGGAGAGCCCGAACTACGCGAAGTACGTGGCGCGGCTCTGGGAGCTCCGGCAGCGGCGCGGCGTCACGTACGAGGAGGCGCGGCGCCGGATGCGGACCCGCGCGTACTACTCCGCGCTGATGCTCGAGCAGGGCGAGGTGGACGGCATGGTCACCGGCCTCACCACCGGCTACGCCGACGCGGTCCGGCCCGCCCTCGAGATCATCCACACCCGCGCCGGGCAAGCGCGCGGCGGGCGTCTACATCGTGGTCACGAAGAACGACTTCAAGTTCTTCGCCGACTGCACGGTGAACATGGACCCGACCGCCGAGGAGATGGCCGAGGTCGCCCTCGCCACCGCCGACCTCGCCCGCTACTTCGACGTCGTCCCGCGCGTCGCCATGCTCTCGCTACTCGTCCTTCGGCTCCGCCGAGGGCGCGTCCCCGCGCAAGGTGCGCGAGGCGACGGAGATCGCCCGGCAGCGCCGGCCCGACCTCGAGATCGACGGCGAGATCCAGGTGACGCCGGCGACGAACCCGGAGGTCCGCCTCCCCGAGTTCCCGTTCTCGAACGCTCAAGGAGGAGCGCGAACGTCTTCGTCTTCCCGAACCTCGACGCGGCCAACATCGCGTACCAGATGCTCGAGGCGATCGGCGGCGCCGAGGTCATCGGCCCGGTGCTCCTCGGCATGCACAAGCCGGTGAACGTGCTGCAGATGGGCACGAGCGTGCAGTCGATCGTGAACCTCGCCGCCATCACCGCGCTCCGCGCGCAGGGCGACGAGTTCCTGTTCTAGGACCGATCGTCCATGCCGCGCGCCGGCAAGGCGCGCGGCGACGGGTTCCGGATCCGCGGGCGCGCCGTGTAGACTGCGGCGCGCCCGCGCCGTTTCTTCGGCTGCCGCGGGCTCACCTCCGGCGGAGATCCCCGTGACCGAGCACCAGACCCGCGTCGCCCGTTACCAGGAGGCCCTCGCCGAGCGGGGCCTCGCGGGCGCGCTCCTCCTGAACGCGGTCGACGTCTTCTACCTCTCCGGCACCGGCCAGAACGGCGCCCTGTGGGTGCCGGCCGCCGGGACCCGCCATCCTCCTCGTCCGCAAGAGCTTCGCCCGGGCGAAGGCCGAGTCGGGGCTCCCGGACGTGCGACCGTTCCCGCCGTCGAAGGAGCTCGCCGCGACCCTCGGCGCGTCCGGCAAGGTCGGCGCCGCCTTCGAGGTCGTCCCCCAGGGCACGCTCGACTTCTGGCGGAAGAACCTCCCGGCCGTCGAGCTGGTGGACGCCGGCCCGATCCTCCGCGACCAGCGTCAGGTGAAGTCGCCCAGCGAGCTCGCCATCCTGCGCGAGGGGGCGCGGCGGATGTGCGCCGTCTTCGCCCAGATCCCGAGCTTCCTGCGGGCCGGCCAGCGCGATCTCGACCTCTCGGCGGAGCTCGAGTGCCGGCTCCGGAAGGCCGGCAACGAGGGGTCGCCGCGGCTCCGCGCGTTCAACGCGAACTTCTTCGTCGGCCTCGCCCTCTCCGGCGACGGCGCCTCCGTGCCCGGCGCCTTCGACGGTCCGGTGGTGGGCGCGGGCCTCTCCGCCGCGAACCCGGGCGGCGCGTCGGAGCGGATCGTCCGCGCCGGCGAGCCGGTCCTCTTCGACTTCACCTCGATCCACGGCGGCTACGTCGTCGACATGACGCGCATCGCGGTGGTCGGCACCCTCCCGCCCGAGCTGGAGCGCGCCTTCAAGGTGGCGCGCGCCATCCAGGACGAGATCGCGCGGAACCTGCGCCCGGGCGTCCCCTGCGTCGAGCTGTGGGAGCAGGCCCGCGCCATGGCGGAGCAGGCCGGCCTCGGCGACCGGTTCATGGGCCCGCCCGGCGACCAGGCCCGCTTCGTCGGCCACGGCGTCGGCCTCGAGCTCGACGAGCTCCCGGTCCTCGCCCCGGGGTTCAAGGCGCCGCTCCGGGAGCACCAGACCATCGCCATCGAGCCGAAGTTCGTCTTCCCCGGCCAGGGCGCCGTGGGGATCGAGAACACCTTCGTCGTGACGCCGCAGGGCGGCGAGAAGCTGACGAGCGCGCTGTCCGACGACCTGCTGCGGGCGCCGTAGCCCGCGGGATCGCCCCGTCCTAGGCGGCCGTGTCCGCCGCGGCGGGGCGCCGCGGCGTCGCGCCGGCGCGCGGGATCGCGGCGCGGAGGCCGAGCGGATCGGCGGCCGCGACCTCGCCGGCCCCCGGCGCGCGCCGCTTCAGCATGACGGCCGCCACGAGCGCGGTGAGCGCCACCGCGAACAGGAACTGCGCCGACCACCACCGCGCCAGGTTGTCGAGCCGCTTCCCGACCACGTCGCGGGTGAGCACGACCTGCACGAGGAGCCCGAGCCCCACCACGACCGCGACGCCCCGGCGCCACGCGGCTGGAGCGCGCGCCGCCGCGCCGCCCCTCGCGAAGAGGTCGACCCGCGCGGCCGCGGCGGCGAGCAGGCCGAACGCCGCGAGGAGCTGCATCTGGTGCGCCCAGCGCGAGTCGGGCGAGCACAGGAACTGGATGCAGCAGAGGAACGCGAGCTCGGCCCGGGGCAGGGCCGGGCGGAAGCGGTCGCGCCACGCGGCGAGGAGGACGACGCCGAAGAGCAGGGCCGCGACCGGCATCCACAGGAGCCGGTAGGCCGGGACGCCGAGGACGGGCGCGGCGAGAGCCGGGAACACCGTCGCGAGCCGGGCCGACACCCCTTGCAGCGACTGGTTCTCGAAGTAGGCCACCTCGGCGATGCCGAGCTTGTGGAGCCGGGCCGTCTCCAGCCACGTCGCGAGGATCGGCACGACCCGGCCCGGCCCGAACCAGAGGGCGAGGACCGCGAGCCAGCCCGCGCCGACGGCGGCGAGCGCGCCGAGGAGCCTCCACTGCCGCCGCACGACGAACCAGGGCACGAACACCCAGGGCGTGACCTTCACGAGGGCCACCGAGAAGAGGAGCGCGGCGCGCCAGGGCCGCCCCGCCTCGACCGACCGCTGCGCGAGGAGGGTCAGGACGAACACGAACAGGTTCACCTGCCCGAGCTTCAGCTCGCCGACGAGGGGGTTCACCGCGACGAGGAAGGGGAGGACGAGGTGCGCCGGCCAGAGCGAAGGGCGCGGCGCGCCGGCGGCGCTCGCGTCGATCTCGCCCGCGAGCTGCCTCGCGACCCAGGCGAGGGCGCCGATCTTGAGGGCGAACCAGAGGAACCCCGCCGCGAACGCCGGGAGCAGCGCGAACGGCATCATCAGCAGGGAGAAGTGGGGCGCGTAGAAGACCCACATCCCGTTGGTCGGGGACGGCGCGTAGATGTCGCCCCGCTGGAGCGCGACCTGCCCGACGCCGTAGAAGGCGAGGAAGTCGTTGCCGCGGGCGCAGTACGCGGACCTACGCGACGAGGGCGAGGGCGAGGGCCGCGGCGCCCACGAGCTTCAGCAGGCGCCTGCCCGGCGCGGCAGCGGGGGACGACGCGGTCGGGTCGGTCACGCGGCGCGGATGATACGCGGGGCGCGCCCGCGCGGGGAAGGGCGCCTCCCGTGCCCGGGCCGGTGCGTGCTAGCTTCGCCCGCATGTCGACGGCGACGCCGAACGGCCCCCCTCCTCGCGTCAGCGTCGTCGTCCCGACCTACCGCGAGGTCGAGAACATCCCGCACCTCGTGGAGCGGCTCGACGCGGTGCGCGCCGCCGGCCTCGACCTCGAGCTGCTCCTCGTGGACGACGACAGCCAGGACGGCACCGAGGCGCTCGCCGGCTCCCTCGCCCTCCCCTGGGTCGAGCTCGTGGTCCGCAAGGCCGACCGCGGCCTCAGCCAGGCGGTGCTCGAAGGCCTCCGCCGCGCCCGGGGCGAGGTCCTCGTGGTCATGGACGCCGACCTGAGCCACCCGCCCGAGAAGATCCCCGAGCTCGTCTCCGCCCTCGCGCACGGCGCGGACTTCGCGATCGGATCGCGGTTCGTCGAGGGCGGCTCCACCGACGACGACTGGGGCCTCTTCCGCTGGCTCAACAGCCGGGTGGCGACGCTCCTCGCCCGCCCGCTCACGTCCATCGAGGACCCGATGAGCGGGTTCTTCGCGCTGCGGCGGGAGACCTTCGAGGCGGGGCGGGAGCTCAACCCGGTCGGCTACAAGATCGGCCTCGAGCTCCTCGTGAAGTGCCGCTGCGCCCTGGTCGCCGAGATCCCGATCCACTTCGACGACCGGCGGTACGGCGAGAGCAAGCTCTCCCTCCGGGAGCAGCTCCGGTACCTGCAGCACCTGCGCCGGCTCTACGACTTCAAGTTCGGCACCTGGTCGCACCTCGCCCAGTTCCTCGTCGTCGGCGCCTCCGGCGTGGGCGTGAACCTCGCCGTGCTGACGCTGCTGCTCCGCGCCCGGATGCGCGAGAAGCTCGCCATCGCGGTGGCGATCGGCGTGTCGATGCTCTGGAACTTCGGGCTCAACCGGCGCTTCAGCTTCTCCTACGCCCGCGGCCGCTCGATGCTCCGCCAGCTCGCCGGGTTCGTGGCGGCGTCCTCCGTCGGCGCGGCGGTGAACTACGCCGTGACGCTCTCGATCTGGGACGCGGTCGACACGAAGCAGCTCGCCGCGATGGTGGGCGTCGTCGCCGGCACCGCCTTCAACTTCGTCGCGAACCGGTTCGTGGTCTTCCGCAAGGAGCACGTCCGGCTCGCCCCGCCCGCGGACCCGGGCGCGGGGCGCGCGGACGACTCACGCGGCCCCGGCGTCCGCGCGGGCTGACGGACCTGCGTCGTCAGCGGGTCGCGGCGACGAGGGCCGGCAGCTCGGCCAGGGAGCGGACGACGAAGTCGGGCTCCTCCGGGATCCGCTCGGGGGGTTGGCCCGCCCGGTTGCACCAGGCCACGCGCAGGCCGAACGCCTTCGCCCCGCACGCGTCCCAGCCGTTCGCGGAGACGAAGAGGACCTCGCTCGGCCACAGCCGCAATTCGTCGAGGGCGAGCCGGTAGACCGACGGGCTCGGCTTGTAGATCCCGACCGACTCGACGGAGATGATCTTGTCGAGGAGCGGCGTGACCCCGGCTGCCGCGCTCGCCTCCGCGAGCATCCGCGGCGAGCCGTTCGAGAGGATGGCGACCCGGAGCCCGGCGGCGCGGAGCGCCTCGAGGGCGGGGCGCGCCTCGGGGTACGCCCCGAGCCGCTCGTAGAGCGACATGAGCCGCCCGCGGAGCCCGGCGTCGTGGAGGCCGAGGCTCTCCATCGCGAAGTCGAGGGCGTCGCCGGTCACCTTCCAGAAGTCGGCGTGCCGGCCCATGAGGCTGCGCAGCCAGGTGTACTGGAGCTGCTTCGCCCGCCAGAGCTCCGCGAGCGGCTGCCAGCGCTCCCCGAGCGCCTCGCGGGACCGCTCCGAGGCGCTCGCCACGTCGAAGAGCGTCCCGTAGGCGTCGAAGACGGCGGCGCGGATGCCCTGGAGCGGCGTCGCGCTGGGTTCTCCCCGGATCGGATCGGCCATCGGTCACCCCCGATGCCGGGGATGATGCCGGATCGCGCCGGCGCCGTCCGTGGATTCGGCGTGCCACGTCGGGGGCGGGTCCCGGCGGCGCAGGCGATCAGCAGCCGCGCGGAGGGCCGGAGCCCTGCCCGTCCCCGTCACCGTCCTTCGCCCCGTCCCGGGGGCGATGGGGTACGCCTCAGGTGGGCACCCCGAGGCGCGGCAGGATCACGTACTGGAGGAGGATCCAGCCGCCGAGGAAGAGCAGCGCGGAGGGGAGGTCGGTCATGGGGGTCGCCCGGTGAGAGCCAGGCCGGGCGGATCGGGTTCCGGGACCAGCTTACAGCCCGTCGAGCACGCGGGCGAGGCGGGTCCGCACCTCGGTCGCGATGGGCGCGAGGGCGGGGTTCGCGGCGGCGATGGTCTGCATCGGGTCGACGGCGTTCACCGTCGTCGTCTTGCCGCCGTCCTCCTCCCAGACCGCGATGGAGCAGGGCAGCATGGCGCCGATCCCGAGCTCGGCGGTCAGCGCCTCGTGTGCGTACTTCGGGTTGCAGGCCCCGAGGATCTGGTAGCGGCGGAAGTCGACGCCGATCTTCTGCTTGAGCGTGTCCTTCACGTCGATGCGCGTGAGCACCCCGAAGCCCTCGGCCTTCAGCGCCTCGGGCAGGCGCCCGAGCACCTCGTCGAACCCCTTCGCCACGGTCTTCCGCATCCCGATGCCGGCCATGTGATCTCCCTCGCGACGGTGGGAGCCTACGCCGGCGTCGACGGTGCGGCCCGGCCCGGATCGGGGCGTGCGGCTCCGCGCGGTCAGAGGCTCACGCGGAGCGCGATGCCGGCCTCGAAGACGATGGGGGCGGTCGCGAAGCCGGGGAAAGGCACGGTGCCGATCGTCCCCGACGGGATCGCGAACCCGAGGCGGAACTCGCCCTCCCGTGAGCCGAAGTGGCCCGCCGCGTAGGTCTCGAGCCGGAGGTAGGTGAGCAGGAGCACGGAGTGGTCGAGCCGGGCGACGAAGCTCTCGTCCGAGAGGTTCGCCGAGGACCGAGAGCGTGAACGTCGTGTCGTTCCAGCGGCCGGGCCGCGGGAGCGAGACGAACGCGCCGCCGTAGTGGCGGCCCAGGTAGAAGGAGGTGAAGGGGTTCGGCTGGCCCGCGTACGGGTTCGTGACCGGC
Organism: uncultured delta proteobacterium; assembly: GCA_963739565.1. GTDB lineage: Bacteria > Myxococcota > Myxococcia > Myxococcales > Anaeromyxobacteraceae > Anaeromyxobacter. The sequence continues at coordinate 504,727 of CAVUBF010000012.1, forward strand.
GCCCGCGCGCCGAGAACGCCGGAAACGGCGACAGGCTCGAGACGGCGAGCAGCGCGGGGTAGATCTCGCGGCTCGTCGTAGCCGCTGTCGTCGTAGAAGTACTCGGCGCCGAAGGTGACGGCGTCCTCGTCGGAGTACTGCGACGCTAGGTCGCGCCGACGGACGACCTGCGGGATGAAGCCGATCGGATCGTGCCGCTCGTAGCGCGTGAGGAGGTCGCGTCTGCCCCGGCGATGGCGCGCCAGCGCGGGGTGTCCACCGACGTCCGCAGCGCGGCCTCGGCGTAGACGTCGAGGTCCCACAGGCCGGTCGAGAGGTCGAGGCCGAAGCGCGGCCGGTGGCCGTCCTGCGCGAGCGCGTCGGCGCCGAGCTCGACCCCGGCGAGGACCATCTCGGCGCGGCCGCCCACGCCGAGCCGCCCGAGCCGGCCCGGACCGTCCTGCGTACCGTCCGGCTTCCGCGGCGGATCCCCGGCGACGTCCTCCGCGACCACGACCCCGTACAGGTTCCAGCCCCTCGCCTCCCAGGGGACGTGGACCTTCACCATCGAGGTGCCGGTGCGGACGTCGAAGGTGGCCAGGGGATCGCGCCTCACCGGGTGGAGGTAGTCGGTCGGGTTCCAGAACCGGCCCACCCCCCACTTCGCGTGCTGCCGCCCGACCGTGACGAAGGCCCGGCGCTCGACGTCGAAGTTCACCCAGAGCTGATCGAGCACGCCGCGCGGGTTCGCGGCCGTCGTGCCCGCGAGCTGCTGCGGGAGGAGGAGCGTCGAGAGGGACTGGGGCGGTGCTGCGACGTCGAGGGGGAGGATCGTCGGATCGTAGAAGAGCCGGCCGAGGACGAACCCCCGGACCCGCTCGTTCGGCCGGACGTCGAGGTACACGTCGAGGAGGTTCGGGACGCGCAGCGCCCAGTCGCCGGGGGCCTGGTTCTCGAAGGCGAGGGTGGCGGCGCGCAGGTAGATCATCCCGCCGACCTTGAGCGGGTCCTCCTTCTCGCGCGTGACCTCCGCCCGCGGCGGGGGCGGCTGGGCGGCGGGAGACGCCTGCGACCCGAACATCTCGGACTCGTCGGGACGGGGACGCTCGGGCTCCGCCCTCGCGCGGCGCCTGGGCGGGCGGCGCGCCGAAGAGCTCGTCCTCGGAGGGCCGATCCTGTGCGGCCGCGGGGGCGGCGGCGAGGGCGACGGCGAGGGCGAGGGCGGCGCGTGCGTGCGTCCGGGCCATGGCGCTCACCGGCTCCGCGACTCGAGCCACGCCTTCGTGAACAGGTTCGCGTCGAGCGGCGCGCAGGTCGATCTCCTTGATGAGGATGAGCGTCGAGTTGCCCTTCTCGATCTCGTCGAAGATCCGGATCTCCTCCGGGTACCAGACGTCGGCCTTCTTCGATGGCGAGTAGATCCGCTTCCAGCGCGGCTGGTAGACGGTCCGCATGAGCCGTCCGGAGAGGGCGAGCTCCTGGCGCTTCAGCACGTTGTCGGTCGTCTGGTCGACCCACAGGCGCACGACCGGGAAGGCGACGTCGACGCCGGGCTTCACGGTGAGCAGGAGGCGGTGGACCTCGTAGACCCCGAGCTTCTCGTCCGCCTCCCACTTCGCGTCGTACTCCTCGGCCAGCTTCGACTCGTCGAGGTCGCCGCGGCGGGTGTTGGTGCCGCCGATCCGCTCGCGCTCGGTCCGCCGCTCCCAGCGGCCGGTGGCGGGATCGTAGAGCCAGAGGTTCTTCTCGATCCGGAGGTACCCCTTCCCCGCCTCCGCCTTCGGCTTGGTGAACAGGAACATCTGCTTGTCGTCCGGCGTCGCGGCGGAAGACGAGCAGCTCGTAGACGACGTCGGTCTTGTCCTTCTCCTTCTGCTCCATGTACGCGAGCGCCTTCCAGTCGCCCTGGTTCCGCTGCCGGTCGTCGATCTCGCTTCACGACGCGGGCGGTCCCGGTCGGCGTCCAGGGCGGACGCCGCGGCGGGCGCGAGGAGGAGGGACGAGGGCGAGCGAGGGCGAGCGAGGCGCATGGGGATCATCCGACGTGGTGCATGGCGGTGACGGGCCTCAGGCGCGCGGCGCGGCGGGCCGGGAAGACCGAGGCGAGCGACGGTCACCGCGGCGAGGAGGAGGACGTCCCGCGTGATGGCGGCGGGATCGAGGAGGAAGTGGAGCCGCTCCTGGGCGAGGAACACCTGGGCCGACTCCGGCAGCGCGATCCCCGCCGCGTTGAGCCCGCCGGCGATCGCGGCGGCGACGAGCGCGCCCGCGGCGCAGCCGACGAGCCCGAGGAGCGAGGTCTCGAGGAGGAAGAGCCAGAGCACCTTGCGCCGCTGCATGCCGATGGCGCGCAGCGTCCCGATCTCCCGGGTCCGCTCGCGGATGGCGATGGCGAGGGTGTTCAGGATCCCGACCACCACCACGATCATCAGGATGATGACGAGGAGCCCGGTCACGACCCGGAGCGCCGTGATGAACTGCTTGAACTGGCCCATCTCCTCGTCGGCGGTGGTGACGTCGAGCTTCTGGCCCGTCCAGTCCTGGCCCGGGACGGTCTGCATGAGCTTCATCCAGTAGGGCTGCGGCCTCGGGATCCATCACCCGCCAGCCGGCCTTCGCGAGCGTCGCCCGGAGCCGCGTCGCGACCGGTGTCCGCCCGCGACGGGTCGCGGAGGTAGAGGTGGATGGCGCCGGTGGTCCGGGCGTTCAGCCCGTAGAGCTGCCGGAGGGTGTCCGCCTGGATGAAGGCGGAGAAGGCCGAGAGCAGCCCCACGTTCCGCGCGATGGCCGCGACGCGCACGTCGGTGGTGTTGTTCACGCCGCGGTCGGTGGGCGCGGACAGGGTGAGGACGTCGTTCACCTTCACCCGCAGCCGCTGCGCCTGCCCCTCGAAGAGGAGCACCGTGTTCGGCTGACGCGAGGTCGTCGAGCTGACCCCGCCTCGAGCCGGAGCACGCGGCGGAAGGTCGGCTCGCTCGCGACGTCCACCCCGGCGAGGACGAGGTCCATCGACTTCGCCTCGGAGACCGCCTTCGCCCAGCCGCGGCCCCGCACCGTCACGTACTCGAGCTCCGGGACGTCGCGGCGCACCTGCTCGAGCACCCTCGGGTAGTCGGAGACGAGGGGCGCGGTGGAGGAGGTGGTGATCTTGAAGAACCCGCCCACGTTGACGTGGCCGGTCATGAGCGTGGTGGCGGACTCCATCATCGCCGCCTCCATGCCGCTCGTGAGCGCGCCGAGGAGGACGAGGAGCCCGGTCACGGCGGCGAGGGCGCCGCCCAGGAAGAGGTTCCGCCGGGTGTGGCGGGTGAGGTTCCGGCCGGCGATGTGCGAGGTCCGTGAGGAGCATCGGTCAGTCCTCCGTGGACATCGCCTCGACGGGCGTGACGCGCATCGCGATGAGGGCGGGGTAGAGGGCGGAGAGGATCGCCACCACGACGACGATGACGACCGACCCGACGACGCTGGCGGTCCCGAGCCGCGGCAGGAGCGAGGGTCCCGAGAAGACGAAGTAGAGGAGGTCCGTCACCGCCGGGATCCCGCCCGAACGCCCGGATCGCCCAGACGGTCACGCCCCCGAGCGCCGCGCCGGCGAGGCCGAAGGCGATCCCCACCGTGACGATCTCCACGAGCAGCATCACGACGACGAACCGGCGCTGGGCGCCGATGGCGCGCATCGTCCCGATCTCCTTCACGCGCTGGAGCGTCGCCATCACCATGGCGTTGTTGATGACGACGAGGGCGATGGCGAAGAAGATCACCACCGCGAAGAAGAGGACGCCGCGCAGCAGCGTCACGAACTGGCCGACCAGCCCCGCCGCCTGCTGCCAGTCCACCACCTTGAGCCCGAGCCCCGCCGCGTCGGAGGCGGCCTTCACGTCCCGCAGGGTGCGGGAGAGCCGCGAGGGATCTTCCAGGACGAGGGCGGCGTTGAGGGCGACGCCGCGGTCGAGCTCCTCCTGCGAGTAGACGCGCGACGAGAGGTCCTTCGCGGTCGCCGCCCGCTCCGCGGCGCCGAGCACGAGCGACCGCTCGTCGATGTCCCGGGAGCGGGTCTCGGACGGCGCCGTCGCGGCCGCGCCCCCGAAGAGCTCCGCCTCGGCGTCCGCGCGGGACACCTCGCGGGCGCCCATCGTGGCCTTGAGCCGCCGGATCTCCTCGGCCTTCTCCTGGGTGACGAAGCCGTAGAGGTCGCGGAAGGACATGAGGTCCATCACGGACATCATCCCGGCGATGCCGGACTTCTCGATCCCCCGGAACTGCAGGAACCCGTAGACCTTCACGTTGACCGAGCTGAAGTAGCCGCTCTTCGACGGCGCCTTGACGGTGATGACGTCGCCCGACCCGGATCTTGTAGAGCCGGATCCGGGGCGCGACCACGTCGTAGAAGATCCGGTACTTCGCGTCGAAGTCGGCGTCGCTCGTCTCGAAGAGGCGCGCGAGCAGCGCATCGAGCTGCTCCCCCGCCAGCCCCGGAGAGCGGCCCGCGGAGCGCGGCCGCCATCGCCTCGGCGTCGACCGGGTCGAGCTGGAGCACGATCTCCCGGACCCCGCTCCGGTTCTCCTTCGCGAGCCGCTGCAGCTCCTCGTCCTTCGCGATGGTCTTCCCGCGGCGGTCCCGCAGCTCCTTCATCTGGTCGAGCCGCCGGGCGTTCTGAGTTCTTGAGCCACTCCTCGGCGAACTGCTTCCCGACGAGGATGCCGCGCTGGCCGGGCGGGATCCGCTGGCCCTCCTTCACCTCGGCGAGCGGGAAGGCGCGGAAGAAGCCGTCCACGTCGGTGCCCACGTAGCGGATGAAGGTGAAGGCGTTCTCCATCGCGACGGGCGCCACCCGGTTCTCGAGGAACTCGAGGGCCCCGTAGCGGTCGCGGTCGAAGTCCGCGCCAGAACGCGTCGGAGGCGGCGCGGGCGAGGGCGTCGTACTCGTCCTTGCGGCTCTTGATCTCCCGGCTGTCCAGGTCCGCGATGGCCCGCGCCTGCTGGAGGTCGGCGGAGAGGAGGCCGACCATGCGCCGCACGTGGGCGACGTGGGCGTCGTAGACCCGCGCGCCGCTCCGGCGTCGCGTCGCCCGCCTCCATGCGCCGCACGTCCTCGCGGAGCTTCTCGAGGGCCGCGTCGAAGGTCGTGCCGGTCGCGACCATCGCCTGGTCGATCCCCATGGGCACGACCTGCTTCACGTTCGGGACCTTCGAGAGGACCTCCTTCACCCTCGAGAAGTCCTCGATGGGCTCGAGGAGCGACTCGCCGCGCAGCCCGCCGTAGAGCTCGAGCTCGCCCTCCGAGCGCGCGTCGTAGACCTGCAGGTGCCCGCCCAGGCTCCCCTGGATCGAGGTGCGCATCCCGCGGTCGATCGAGTCGAGGAGCGAGGACCCGACCACCACGATGAGCGAGCCGACGAGGACGATGCGCGCCGATGATCGCGGTGCGCACCGGCGCGGCGGTGAGGTTCCGCACCGCGATCCGCAGGAGGACGCGGACGGCGTCCCGCCGGGAGCGCGACGGGATCCCGGCGTGGAGATCGCGGCTCACGCGCGGCCTCCCGCGGCGCCGAGCGCCTCGCGGGTGGCGATGCGCCCGTCGGCGATCCGGACCACCGCGTTCGCGTGCGACATGACCTTCGGGTCGTGGGTCGAGAAGATGAAGGTCGTCCCGTCCCGCCGGTTCATGTCCCGCATGAGATCGATGATGGTCTCGCCGGTCTGCGAGTCGAGGTTCGCGGTCGGCTCGTCGGCGAGCACGAGGCGGGGGCGGGTGACGAGGGCGCGGGCCACCGCGACGCGCTGCCGCTGCCCGCCGGAGAGCTCGCTCGGGCGGTGCCGGGCGTGGGCCTCGAGCCCGACCGCGTCGAGGAGCGCGTCGACGCGCTGCGCGCCGCTCCGCCTTCCCGAGGCGTGCCCTGGAGGAGGAGCGGGAACTCGACGTTCTGGAAGACCGACAGGACCGGGACGAGGTTGAAGCTCTGGAAGATGAACCCGATGGTCCGCAGGCGCAGCTCGGTGAGCGCCCGCTCGGCGAGCTTGCCCGTGTCCTGCCCGTCCACCACCACCGTGCCGGAGGTCGGGCGTGTCCACGCAGCCGACGAGGTTGAGGAGGGTCGTCTTGCCGGAGCCGGAGGGGCCCGCGATGGAGAGGAACTCGCCCTCCTCGACGTCGAGCGAGACGTCCGCGGAGCGCCGGGACCTCGGTCTTGCCGAGCATGTAGACCTTCGTGACGTTCTTCACCGAGACGATGACGCTCATCGGAGGCTCCGGGTGGGCGCGGGACGCGCGAGGGACCGGGCGCGGGGACCGGCCGGGGGGCGGGGTGCGCGGGCGAGGACGCCCTTCGTCCGGTCGATCCAGGCGAGGGCCATCCGCAGGAACGAGAGGCCGAAGTCGAGGGTGAGGCGCCAGTAGGGCGCGTCGGGGTGGCGCCCGGCGCCGGGCGCGTCCAGCACCCGCGCGATCTCCTCGAGCGCGGCGAGCTCGCCCCGGACCGTGGCGGCGACGCGCTCGAGGTTGCGCGAGGTCACCTCCGGCGGGACCGCGCCGGCGAAGAACACCTTGAGGAGGAGCTCGTTGCGCTGCGGCGGGAGGAGCGGCGGAAGCGCGAGCCACGCCGCGAGGGCGGCGCGGCCTGCCGGCGTCACGTGGAAGGTGGCGCCGCCGCGCCCGGGCCCGCCCTGCGTCGCCCGGGCCTCGACGAGCCCCTCGGCGGCGAGGAGGCGGAGCGCAGGGTAGAGCTGGCCGAAGGACTCCTGCCAGAAGTGGCCGACGCTGCCGGCGATCGCCTTCCGCAGGCCATAGCCGGACATGGGGGCGGCGCTGAGCATGCCCAGGATCACCCAGCGCGTGCGGCTCTCGCGCGGGGCACGGCGGGCGGCCGGCGGCAGCTTCGGTTTCACGCGGAGCGGGGATATATCTGTGCGATATATCTGTCAAGGGCAAAGGCGCCGCACCCGGGAGGCGGGAGCGGGGCGAGTGCGGGTGCGGCGCTCGGCCGCCCGGAGGCGCGCGAGCGGGCTCCTCGACCACCTGCTACGCGGCGCGCGACGCTCCGCTGCCAGCCGCCGCGGCGCCCCGCGACAGGCAGAACAGGCGCAGGTCCACCGGCGCGTGGCGGGGGCCCACCTCCCAGACAAGCGCGCCGGGCGCGAGGCCGCGCACGCGGAGGTACCCATCGTGAACCCCGCGCAGGTGGTGGAAGGCGCACAGCGCGACGAGGTTCTCGTCCTCGTGTCCGCCGCCGCGGGAGCGCCAGTCCACGTGGTGGGCGTGGACCGCACGCCGGCTGCACCCCGGCACCTGGCACCGGCAGCGATCCCGCTCCCGAACCTTCTGCGATGCGGTCCGGGCCTTCTTCACGTGCGGGCGCCAGCTCTCGAGGAAGTGCCGCGCCACCCGGACGAGGCACCTCCCGTCCTCGAGGAGCCGCCCCTCGACCGCCCGGACGGCCCGGAACGCCGCCTGGAGGAGCAGCGCGACCCGGGAGGGGACGCGGGCGCGGAGGAGGCGGGCCGCACGCATCTGCGCGTCTTCGTGGTCGTCGAGCGCCGCGCGGAGCTCGACGACGGTGAGCGCGCCTGCCCTCGCGATCCAGGACGCGACGTCGCGGTCGGGGAGCCGCGACAGGAGCCGGACCTTCTCGTACGGGAGGCCGCCGGCGCGCGCCGCGCGCAGGGCCGGAACCTGCCAGAGCCGCCGCTCGAGCGCCGCGCGCTGCTCGACGGTCCGTGCGCCGAGCCCGAGCCGCGCTGCCTGCGCAACGGCCCCGGGCCACCACCACGACCGAGCGCACGACCCGTCAGAAGAACATGAACCGCAGGCCGATCTCGAGGTTGACCAGGTGCTGGCAATCTCTCCAGATCCGTTCGCTCCCGTTGGAGGCCGCTACCGCTGGAGAGTAGCCGACGCCCGCTCCGATCAGTATGCGCAGCGAGGGCAGGTCCGGGGTTCGCCACTCGACGCCCGCAGTCGCGAAGAGCCCGCGTGGTGGTCCACGCGAGCGACCGGTACGTCGACCTCGTCACGAACCCGCCCGCCGCGGCATACGGCACCGTCAGACCGTCGGGCCACAGGTATGCGCGGACGACGGGGGCGACGCCCCACCCGCTGGCCGCCTCCTCCATGGATGGTTCGCCGTCCAGCTTCGTCTCGAGGTAGCGGACCTGGAGCTCGAAGGCGAGCCGACGCCACGGGGCGACAATCACGTCCGCCCCGCGAAGACCGAGGCCGTTCCCGACCATCCACCCGATCCCGAATCGACGGTGCTCGTGCGACGGCTCCTGCGCAGGCGCCTCCTCGGCGTGTGCACCCGGCGCGAGCGCGATGAGGGCGGTCGCGAGCGTGGCACAGGCAATTCGCGCCAACGGAACCTCGACCGGCATCGCCCCTCCTGGCGAAAGCGTGGCGGCGGGATTCGTGCCACGCCGCCACGGCGGTGCAAAGGGTGTGCGGCAACCGGCCCGCGCCCCGGCTATCCGTGCGCGGCCCGCCGGCAGCACTTCCGCTACGCGCGTCACGCCACCCGGGACATGGACCGCTGCGAGCGGGCGGCCTCAGACCGATCGTCCGCCCGAATGGGCCTGGCCGAAGAGCGCCTCCCGCAGCGCGCGCCTCCACCCCCGCGGCTGCGCTCGGCCGCCACCGCCCGCCCGCCCCCTCGGCTTTCCTACTCGTCCTGCCGGGTCACGGCGACGGCGAACCCGCCCTGCTCCTCCTGCCGGGCCGCGACGGTCCACGGCCGGCAGCAGACCGGGCAATCCTCGACGTAGAGCTGCTCCTCCCCGCCGCCCGGGTCGACGAAGATCGTCACCCACTCCCCGCAGTAGGGGCACTCGATCTCGATGTCCACGCCACCCGCCGTTATAGTCCGGCCGTGGCGAAGAGTCCGCGCCCCTTCAACGAAGCGTTCGCCAAGCTGCGGGAGCGGGCCGCGGCCGAGCGATCCGCCGCGCGGCTCCGTCCCCCGCCCCGGCCCCCGCCCCGGCGCCGCCTCCGCCGCCCCGGGAGAAGACCGAGGAGGAGCTCTGGGCGACCGCCACCGCCGGCGCGCGCCCGGTGGAGGATCGAGCACGGCACGATCGCCCCCCCGCCGCCGCGCGGCGCGCCGGGCGCGTTCTGGCACCCGGACCTCGACGCGGTCGACGAGCTGCGGGCCCTCGTCCGCGGCGACGCCCCCTTCGACCTCGCCGACGGCGACGAGTTCGTCGAGGGGCGGGTCGCCGGGCTCGACCCGAACCTCGTCCGCAAGCTCCGGCGCGGAGACTTCGCCGTGCAGGGCCACGTGGACCTGCACGGGATGACCCGCGACGAGGCGAAGCGAGAGGTGGAGGCCTTCCTCCGCGCGTCCCGCAGCGCCGGCAAGCGCTGCGTGGTGGTGGTGCACGGGCGCGGGCTCCACTCGAAGGACCAGCTCCCGGTGCTCAAGGAGGCGCTCCGCACCTGGCTCTCGACGGCGCGCTTCGCCCGCCACGTGCTCGCCTTCGCGACGGCGCGCCCCGTCGACGGCGGCGCCGGCGCGGTCTACGTGCTGCTCAGGCGCGCGGGGCGCTGACCAGGGTCCGGGTCGGGAAGCTCGGCCGGTTCCAGGGGTCGAGCCGCAGCTTCCACCAGACGAACACGTCGCCGAAGCCGCCGGCCCCGGTGCCGAGGCCCCCGCCGATGCGCGGGGGCTTCCACTGGAGCTCGAGCCCCGTGCGGGCGACGAGCCAAACCACGGACGACAGGGGCTCGAGGTTCGCCGCGTCGAGGAGCGTGGCGGCGAGCTCCGCCCGGCTCACGCTGGGGCGCGCGGCGCCCATGCCGGGGACGTCCACGCGCGGCTGGCACCAGTCCGGCGGGCAGGGCGCCGCCGTCCCGACGTGAAGCACCCCCGGCTCCAGCCCGATCGAGCGCTGCTCCGTCCGCGCCTGGAGCGCGAGCCCGAGGCGCGGCGCGAGGCGGGGCGCCAGCCCGGCGACCGAGGGACCCCCGACGACGCTCGCCGTCGCGTCGGATTCCTGGGGTTCTGCGGCCGGGGCGAGCGCGAGCAGGAGAGCGGCGATCGGGGCGCGGACCATCGGCCCCATGGCTAGCCTCACGATCCCGCTCGCAAAAGGACCCTCGACGGGGTCGCCTGCTCGGGCAGGCTCACCGCGCGCACCTCGGCGGGCGCCCCCGCGCGGAGCTACGAGCGCGGCAGCGACGCGGCGATCGCGCGGGCGGCGGCCAGCGGGTCTGCGGCGTCGCGGAGCGGCCGCCCCACGACGATCACGTCGGCCCCCGCCGCCACCGCCTCGGCCGGCGTCGCGACCCGGGCCTGGTCGCCCTTCGCGGCGCCCGCGGGGCGGACCCCGGGGACGACGAGGAGCGGACCCGGCCCCACCGCGGCGCGCACCGCCCGGACCTCGTGCGGCGAGCAGACGAGCCCGCCCGCGCCGGCGTCCACCGCGAGCCGGGCGAGCCGGACGACCGCCGCCTCCGGCGGGCCCTCGAGCCCGATGGCGCGCAGCGCCGCCGCGTCGAGGCTCGTGAGGACCGTCACCGCGAGGACCCGGAGCTTGCCCTCCGCTCCCTTCACCGCGGCCGAGACCATCGCGGGCCCGCCCGAGGCGTGGACGGTGAGGAGGGAGGCGCCGGACGCCGCCGCGCTCCGCGCCGCGCCCTCCACCGTGTTCGGGATGTCGTGGAGCTTCAGGTCGAGGAACACCGGCCGGCCGAGGGTCGCGGCCGCGCGGACCGCGGGCGGCCCCTCCGCGGCGAAGAGCTCGAGGCCGACCTTGAGCATCCCCACCGCCGGCGCGATGGTCCGCGCGAAGGGCTCCGCCTCCCGCCAGGACCCGAAGTCGAGCGCGGCGCAGATCCGGTCCGAGGGCGTCACGCCTTCCCCACCTGCATCCGCCCGACCTCGCGGAGGAGCCGGTCCGCGTCGGGCTTCGCGAGCCGGTTCTTCGCCTCGAAGAGGGCGAAGGCGAGGAACTCCTCGAGCGCCTCGAGGGAGCGGGCCCGCGCCGCGGCGCCCTGGTACGCGCCGCTCACGGTGACGTTCATGAGGATGGCGGCGACGTCGATCTCGCCGTCGTCCGACATCCGCACGTTCTCGAAGATGACCTTGCGCTTGTCGGGGAGCCGGTCGAACCAGGTGTTGAGCCGGACCGCGGCGTCGGGCTCCACCTTCGCGAGCGCCGCGTGCACGTGCTTGAAGATGCGCCGGTAGGTCTCGAACGGCCCCGCCGACCCGGGCACCTTCTCCCGGGGCTTCCCCCCGGGCCCCGGCGGCGGCGTGAGCGCCGGCGCCTCGATCTCGATGGTGATCTCGGGGTCGACCGGCGGCCCGAACCCCCGCGCGGCGTCGGCCTCGGCGCGCTGCGCCTCCGCCTCCTCGAGCCGCTTCATGCCCTGGAGGATGAGGTCGCGCGTCCGCTCCGGCAGCTTCACCTGGCTCTGCTCGTCGTGCCGCCCCTCGAGGAAGGCGAACTCGCCCGCGGTCTCGAGGAAGCAGCCGAGGAAGATCTCCTTCACCTGGGCGCCGACCGCCTCGTAGAGCTGGCCGGCGGTGAGGACCCCCTCGTCGACGAGGATCTGGCCGAGGGGCCGCCCGCTGCGGACGAGCCGCGAGCAGCGCTCGAGGTCGGCCTCCGGCACCTGGCCGGCGGCGGCGAGGACGGGGCCGAGCCGGTCCTTCGGCTCGGAGGAGGAGGCGAAGACCACCTGGCCGTCGCGGAAGTAGATCGACTTCCGCCGCAGCTCGGCGGGCCGGTCGGCGCGCGGCGCGTCGCCGTCCCCGAAGGCGAGGAGCAGCACGCCCGTCTTGAGGGACGAGAAGACGAACTGGACGACCTCGGGGACGGTGAGCGCGGCGAGCGAGCCGGCGAACCACGGGGAGGGGCCCTCGCCGCGCGCCGGGACGAGGAGCGCGCACGCGCCGCGCGCGCTGACGAAGTCCACGTCTCCGCCGCCCGCCAGGCCGAGCGACTCCGCCTGGCGCGGCGGGACCGCGATCCGTCCTTCCGGCCCGACCTCGAGCTTCGCGCGCAACGAGCACCTCCGGGCGACGGCCCGGGTCCCAGAGTAGCAGGGGCGGGCGCCGCCGGGGAGCGCCCTACGGACCGCCCCGGACGGCCGCGGCCGCCTTCGCGGCGACCTCGCCGAGCGGGACGAGCTCGACCTGCTTCGAGCCGCGGAGCTTCCACTCCGCCTTGCCCTCGGCGAGCCCCTTCTTGCCCACCGCGATCCGGATCGGGATGCCGACCAGGTCGGCGTCCTTGAACTTCACCCCGGCCCGCTCGTCGCGGTCGTCGTGGAGCACCTCGATCCCGGCGGCGGCCAGCGCGTCGACGACCTCGTCGGCGGCCTTCTTGAGCTCCGGCTCGGGGCCGAGGGTGAGGACCGTCACCTGGTACGGGGCGATGGACATCGGCCAGCGGATGCCGTACTCGTCGTGGTGCAGCTCGATGGCGGCCGCCATGATCCGCTCGACCCCGATGCCGTAGCTCCCCATCACGATGGGGACCGCCTTGCCGTCGGCGTCGAGGACGCTCGCCTTCATCGACTCGGAGTACTTCGTGCCGAGCTTGAAGATGTGCCCGATCTCGAGGGCCTTGAAGACGTCGAGGGTGCCGTCGCAGCGCGGGCACCCCTCCCCCGCCCTCACGGTGCGGAGGTCGGCGAGCTTCGCGTGCGGGCCGAAGAGCACGTCGCGCTTCACGTCGACCCCGCGCAGGTGGAACCCGTCCTCGTTCGCGCCGGTGACCATGTCCTTGCGGTCGGCGAGGGACGGATCGACGAAGACGGGCGCCTTCGAGAAGCGGACCGCGCCGAGGGACCCCGGGCGCGCGCCCAGCAGCGCCGGGATCTCCTCGGGGCGCGCCGGCCGCACCACCTGGGCGCCGGTGGCGGTCTGGAGCTTCGCCTCGTTCAGCTCCTGGTCGCCGCGGACCAGCGCGACGACGAGCTTCTCGTCGGCGACGTAGACGAGGGTCTTGAGCTGGCGCTTCCCCGGGACGCCGTAGGGCTTCTGCTCGAGCGCCTCGATGGTGACGACGCCCGGCGTCGCGAACTTCTCCGGCGACGGGAGCCCGGGGCCGTCCTGCTCGGCGGCGAGGCGGGAGGTCGCGGTCTCGGTGTTGGCGGCGTAGCGGCACTTCGGGCAGGCGGCGACGAGGTCCTCGCCCGCGTCGGTGCGGACCATGAACTCGGAGGACTCGGAGCCGCCCATCGCGCCGGAGTGGGCCTGCACCGCCACGAAGTCGAGGCCGCAGCGCGAGAAGATCTTCTCGTAGGCGACCCGCTGGTCCTCGTAGCTCCTGTCGAGCCCGGCCCGGTCCACGTCGAAGGAGTAGGCGTCCTTCATCGTGAACTGCCGGACCCGGAGGAGCCCGGACTTCGGCCGCGGCTCGTCGCGGAACTTGGTCTGGATCTGGTACCAGATCTGGGGAAGCTGCCGGTAGCTGCGCAGCTCGTCCCGGGCGATGGCGGTGAAGATCTCCTCGTGCGTCATGCCGAGGCCGTAGTCGCCGCCCTTCCGGTCCTTGAGCCGGAACATGTTGTCGCCCATGACGTCCCAGCGGCCGGACTCCTTCCAGATCTCCGCCGGGTGGAGGGCGGGGAGGAAGAACTCCTGGCCGCCGATGGCGTCCATCTCCTCGCGGATGATGGCCTCGACCTTCGAGAGCGTGCGCTTCGCGAGGGGGAGGTAGTCGTAGATCCCGGCGCCGAGCTGGCGGATGAAGCCCGCGCGGACGAGGAGCTTGTGGCTCGCGACCTGGGCGTCGGCGGGCGCCTCCTTGAGCGTCGGGACGAAGGCCTTCGAGAGTCGGACGGGGCGCATGGTGGCGGTGTTATACACGACAGCCCAGTGACGCCGCCTCTCCGGAACGCCCTCCTGGGCGCCGCCGCCGTCGCCCTCGCGGGCGGCCTGCTCTGGGGCGCGGACCGACTCCGCGGGGTCGACCTGACACGCACCCCCGCGGTCACGCCGGCGGCCGGCGGCCGCGCGACGGTCGCCCGAGACCAGACCGGCGTCGCCCGCGACCTCGGCATCTACGGCGCCGGCACCGTCGCGTTCGACGCCGCGACGAGCAACTTCCTGTTCATCGTGCACGACGTGACGATCCCGGCTCACGGCAAGGTCGCGCTCGTCCACTTCGTGGTGCAGCTCGGGCAGGGCGCGACCGGGTCCGACCATGCGACCGACGGGACGGACGCGGAGTGCCAGGCCATCGCCGACGGCTTCGCACGGGGACCGCCTACCGCGACGACCTCGAGCCGGGCGTCCTCGACCTCGTGAAGAACCTGTAGCGCGGCGCGCTACTTCGGCGCGCGACGGGCGGCGATCTCGAGCGCCTCGGTCACGACGGCGTCCTCGAGCTCCTCGGCCTTCATCCGCTTCACGATCTTCCCGTCGCGGAAGAGGAGCCCGACCCCGCCGTGGCCGTAGGCGACCCCCACGTCGGCGGCCGCCGCCTCGCCCGGGCCGTTCACCTCGCAGCCCATCACCGCGACCGAGACCTCGCCCTTCACCGTCGAGAGCCGCTTCTCGACGCGCTCGGCGATGGGGATCATCTCGACCGAGCAGCGGCCGCAGGTCGGGCACGAGGTGAGGGAGGCGCCGCCGAACTTGAGGCCGAGCGCCTTGAGGAGCATGCGCGCGACGCGGACCTCCTCGACGGGATCGGCGGTGAGCGACACGCGCACGGTGTCGCCGATCCCCTCGCCGAGGAGGATCCCGAGGCCGGCGGCGCTCTTCACGGTGCCGGCGAGGAGCGTCCCCGCCTCGGTCACCCCGAGGTGGAGCGGGTACTCGAATCGCTCCGAGAAGAGCCGGTTCGCCTGCACCGTCATCGCGACGTCGTGCGCCTTCAGGGAGACCTTGATCTCCCGGTAGCCCTCGTCCTCGAGGAAGCGGATGTGCCGCTCGGCGCTCTCGACCATGCCGGCGGCGGTGGGCCAGCCGTGCCGCTCGACGATGTCCTTCTCGAGCGAGCCCGCGTTCACGCCGATGCGGATCGGGACCGCCCGCTCGCGGGCCGCCCTCACGACCTCGCGGACGCGCTCGCGCGCGCCGATGTTGCCGGGGTTCAGGCGGATCCCCTGGACCCCCGCGGCGAGCGCGGCGAGGGCGAGCCGGTAGTCGAAGTGGATGTCGGCGACGAGGGGGACCGGGGAGGCCGACACGATGGCGCGCGAGCGCCGCGGCCGCGTCCGCGTCGGGGACCGCGAGCCGCACGACGTCGGCCCCCGCCTCGGCGAGGGCCCGGACCTGCGCGAGCGTCGCGGCGACGTCCGCGGTCGGCGTCGTCGTCATCGACTGGACGGCGATGGGGGCCCCGCCGCCGATGGGGACGTTCCCGATCCGGATGGCCCGGGTCGGGCGCCGCGTTCCGAGGGTCGCGCCCTCGCCCTTGCCGTAAGCGCCCATGGACGCCCGCGAATCTAGCCGCCGCCGGGCTCCGGCGCCAGCCGGCGCCGGGTCCTGAACGTGGCGCGCCCCGGGACGGCACCGTCCCGGGGCGCGTCGATGCCAAGGACTGCCGGGCTACTTGCCCTTGAGCTCCTGGTCCACGATCGTGGTGAACGCGTCGAGGGGCTGGGCGCCGGAGAGCATCCGGCCGTTGATGAAGAACGCCGGGGTGCCGGACACGCCGGCCTCCTCGCCCGCCTTCTTGCTCTTCTCGACGAGCGAGGCCTTCTCGCTGGAGTCGAGGCAGCGGTCGAACTTCGCGCCGTCGACCCCGAGGTCGCGGGCGTAGGCCTTGAGGTCGGTCGGCTCGAGCTTCTGGGAGTTCGCGAAGAGCTTCTCGTGCATCTCCCAGTACTTGCCCTGGTCGCCGGCGCAGTGGGCCGCCTCGGCCGCCTTCGGCGCGTGCGAGTGCATCGGCAGCGGGAAGTCCCGGAACACGAGCTTGATCTTCTCCGGGTACTTCGCGAGGAGCGCCTTCACCGTCGGCTCCGCCTTCACGCAGTACGGGCACTCGAAGTCGGAGAACTCGACGATCGTGATGGGCGCGTTCGCCGGGCCCCTTCGACGGGCCGGTGGCGTCCACCGCGACCTTCGGCGGCTCGTACGGCAGGCAGCATCGATCTCGATGCCCATCTCCTTCTTGAGGCCGTCGTAGTACTCGACGATGGCGCCCTGGCCCTTCTGGCTCTTGATGAACCGGGCGATGTCCGGCTTCACCTGGTCGAAGGGCGGCAGCTGCTGCCCGCCGGCCTTGGCGCGCTCGTACAGGGCGCGGATCTCCTCGTCGCTCGGCTCGGGGATCTTGTCCGCGACCTCCTTCGTGACGAGCTCCTCGGCGGTCATGTTCTTCTGCCTTCGCCTTCGCCTCGAAGGCGCGGCGGCGCAGCAGCGTTCTCGAGGGCCTGCCGGCGCATCTGGTAGCGCTGCTCCTGGTACTGCTGGTCGAGCTGCGCGAGCTCCTTCTTGAGCGCCTCGTCGAGCTCGCCGGCGGTGATGACCTGCCCGCCGATGCGGGCGACCGGAGCGCTCGGGATCCTGCTTCTGCGCCTGGCCCGGGGGGCGGGGCGCCTGGCAACCCGCCAGCGGCGACGAGCGCGGCGGCGAGGATGGCGGTGACGGATGGACATGGGACTCCGATTGGGGAGGTGGTGAACCGGAGGGCGCGATCTCCGCCAAAATCGCGGGGAGGTCAACGGCTTTGCCCACCCCTGGCGACGTCTGGAACCCCGACCAGTACGGAAAATTCCGCGACGAGCGGAGCGCGCCGTTCCACGACCTCCTGGCCCTCGTCCGCCGGGGGGATGCGCCGCGGATCGTCGACCTCGGCTGCGGCACGGGCGAGCTCACGCGAGCTCGCGCACCGGGCGCTCTCCGCCCGCGAGACGCGTGGGCGTCGACTCGTCGGCCGCGATGCTCGCGAAGGCGGCGCCGCAGGTCGGGCGGCGGCCTCTCCTTCCGCCCAGGGCGACATCGGGGCCTTCGCCGCGGGCGGCTGGGACGTCGTGCTCTCCGAACGCGGCGCTCCACTGGCTGCCCGATCACCCGGCGCTCGTCGCCCGCCTCGCCGCGCTCCTCGCGCCGGGGGGCCAGCTCGCGTTCCAGGTCCCCGCCAACGACGCGCACCCCTCCCACGCGGTCGCAAGGGAGGTCGCGCGCGAGCCGGCCTTCGCCGGTCCGCTCGGCGGGCACGTGCGGGAGTCGCCGGTCCTCGCGCCGGAGGGGTACGCGCGGCTCCTGTTCCAGCTCGGGTTCGTCCGAGCAGCGGGTCCGCGTCGAGGTCTACGCGCACCGGCTCGCGGCGCGCGACGACGTCGTCGAGTGGGTGCGGGGCACGTACCTCACCGACTTCCAGAAGCGGCTCGACGGCCCGACCTGGGAGCGGTTCCTCGCGCGCTACCGCGAGAAGCTCCTCGCGGCGCTGCCCGACGAACACCCGTTCCTCTACACGTACCGCCGGGTGTTCGTGTGGGGGCGAGCGCCCGAAACGACGCACGAGGCCGCGCCGAGACGGGCGCCCGCGGCGCCGAGCAGACGCGGGCGGCACTCCTCTCGGGCGCCGAAGGCAGCACAGCGACGCGGCTGCCCGCCCGCAGGCGCGGGACGCCGCGTGGGAGCTACTTGAAGCCGCCCGTCATCGCGAAAAACCCCTTGATCTTGTCGTTCGTCTCCCGGAGCCGCGCCGCCAGGGTCCGGACGAACGTCCAGAGCAGGTCGTAGGCGAGGTCCTTGTCGACGAACATGAGCTGATCGAGCGCCTCGCGGCGGATGACGGCGAGGGCGCAGGCGGTGTGCGCGAAGGCGTCCGCGGAGCGGGGCGAGTCATCGACCATCGCCATCTCGCCGAAGTGACTGCCCGGCTCGAGGATGCCGAGCGCCTCCTCGCCGACGCCGGGGACGCGCTTCGAGATGCGGACCTTGCCGGCGACGACCACGTACATCTCGTCGCCGGCCTCCCCCTCGCTGAAGACGATGGCGCCGGCGGGGAGATCGCGGTGGCTCGCGATGTCGGCGATGCGGCGGAGCCGATCGGCGGGGAGGGACTGGAAGAGCGCGCACGCGCGCAGCGCCTGCGGATCCATGTGGATCCAAACATAGCATGCGGGTCCCGGGTCGGGGCGCGCGACGAACCTTCCCATCGACATCGCGGCTCCAAGCGGATATCTGAAGTGCCGCTCATTCGAGCGCGGGGGGCGCGAGGGCGCAGCCCGAGTGTCCCTCCGATCAGGAGACCGACCAGGCCATGGCTCAGAACGAGAGGGTCGTCATCATCGGCAGCGGCCCGGCCGGCTACACCGCCGCGCTCTACGCCGCCCGCGCCAACCTGAACCCACTCCTCGTCGAGGGCCTGCAGCCCGGCGGGCAGCTCACCATCACGAGCGAGGTCGAGAACTACCCCGGCTTCCCCGACGCGATCCTGGGCCCCCAGCTCATGGAGCTCATGAAGAAGCAGGCGGAGCGGTTCGGGACGCGGTTCGAGGCGGGCGAGGTCACGCGGGTCGACTTCTCGAAGCGCCCCTTCTCGCTCTGGATCGACGACCGGCTCGTCCTCGCGCAGGCGGTCATCGTCGCGACGGGCGCGTCGGCGAAGTGGCTCGGCATCCCCTCGGAGAAGCAGTACCAGGGGCGCGGGGTGTCGGCGTGCGCGACCTGCGACGGCTTCTTCTTCCGGGGGGTCGAGGTCGCGGTGGTCGGGCGGCGGCGACACCGCCATGGAGGAGGCGACCTTCCTCACCAAGTTCGCGACCAAGGTGCACGTGGTCCACCGCCGCGACGAGCTGCGCGCCTCCAAGATCATGGCCGAGCGCGCCCGCACGAACCCGAAGATCGAGCTCCAGCTCTCCTCGACCGTCGACGAGATCGTCGGCGACGGGAAGGCGGTGACCGGGATCCGGCTGAAGAGCACGAAGGACGGCAAGACCCGCGAGGTGCCGCTGAAGGGCGTCTTCATGGGGATCGGCCACGAGCCCAACACGAAGATCTTCCGCGGCCAGCTCGAGATGAACGACGTCGGCTACGTCGCCGTGAAGTACCCGACGACCGCCACGAGCGTGAAGGGGGTCTTCGCCGCGGGCGACGTCGCCGACCCGAGCTACCGGCAGGCGGTCACCGCCGCGGGCTCCGGCTGCCAGGCCGCCATCGACGCGGAGCGGTTCCTCGGCGAGCACGCCACCGAGATCTGGGACTGACGCCGTGCGAATGATCGACGTCGGCGAGAAGCCCAGGACCGAGCGGATCGCCGTCGCCCGGGGCTTCATCGCCATGGCGCCCGCCACCCTCGCCCGGATCCGCCGCGGCGACGTGGAGAAGGGCGACGTGCTCGCCGCCGCGCGCCTCGCCGGCATCATGGCCGCGAAGCGGACGCCGGACCTCGTCCCGCTCTGCCACCCCATCGCCCTCTCGGGCGTGGAGGTCGAGGCGACGCCCCGGCGCGGCGGGGTCGAGCTCGTCGCGACGGTCCGGACCGTCGACCGGACCGGCGTCGAGATGGAGGCCCTCACCGCCGTCTCCGCGGGCTGCCTCACCGTCTACGACATGCTGAAGCGGTACGAGCGGGGCATGCGGATCGAGGCCGTGGAGCTCCTCCAGAAGTCCGGGGGCCGCACGGGCGACTGGCGCCGCCCGGCGCGCGCGCCGCGCGCCCGCGAAGCGTCCCTGCGCGATAGCCGCCACGTCGAGGCCGGGCGGCACGGCGCGGGTCAGCGCCGCGGGCGCGGGGCGCGGAGCGCCGCCTCGTCGACTCCCAGGAACGCGAGGGCGTTCCCGCCGCAGACCCGCCGGACGACCGCCTCCGACAGCCCGGCCCGCGTCAGCCGGTCCGCCGCCCGGGCGAGGGCGAGCAGGTCGCCGCCCGCGAGCCCGGCGTCCGTCCCGAGGACGAGCCCCTCGGGCCCGAGGGTCGAGACGAGCTGCCACCGCACGCTCGAGCCCGTCGCCGGAGAGCGAGAGCCCGGCGAGGTGGCCGCAGGCGCGGATCGCCCGGACCATGCGCGCGTCGGCGCCCGCGACGAGCACACGCGAGGGCTCGAGCTCCGCCTCCCGCAGGATGGCGAGGACGCGGCGGGTCACCCGCTCCTTCCCGCGCCAGGGGGTCGAGACGAGGACCGGCAGCCGGAGCTCGCGGGCGAGCTCGAGCTGGCGCACGAGGACCCGCTCCTCCAGCTCGCCGCCGGCGTCGAGCCCCACCGCCCCGACCGCGGCGATGCCTGGGCGCCCCAGCGCGGCCGGGAGGTCGGCGAGGAGCGCCTCGAGCCCGCGGAGCGGCACGCGCCGGGGGTGCACGCCGATGGCGCCCCACGCCGCGAGTCCCGCCCGCCGCAGCCGGCGCACGGCGAGGACGACCTCCTCCCAGCCCCGCCGGACCGCCGCGGCGGTGGACGCGGGGACCGCGTCGTCGGAGGGGACGAGGCCCCCGGTCACGCCGAAGAAGCGGAGGTCCGCGAGATCGCGCGGGCCGAGGGCGCGGGCGTGCAGGAGCGCGTCGAACACCCGCCGATCCTACCCGGTCGCCGGCGGATCGCCCTCCTGGCTCCGGCGCAGCACCGTCGCGGCTCCCTCCTCGACCGGCGAGAGCCCCGCCTCCTGGCCGAGCGGCAGCTCGATCGGACCGAGGACGAGGGTGCCGCCGGGACGGAGCGCCGCCGCGAGCCGCCGGATGACGGCGGTCGCGGTCCGGGCCTCGAAGTAGATGAGGACGTTGCGGCACAGGACGAGGTCGAAGGGTCCGCCCGGCGCCGGGTCCTGCGCGACGAGGTTGTGGCGGGCGAAGACGACGAGGCCGCGGACGGCGTGGCGCACCCGCCGCTCCGCCACCCCCTCCAGCCACCGATCCCCGAGGTGCAGCGGGCAGCCGGCGGAGGGCGCGGACGCCGTACACCCCGGCCCGCGCCGCCGCGAGGGCGCGCTCGGAGACGTCGGTCGCGAGGATCCGGTCGCCGCGCCCCGCCCGCCCCGCCTCGAGGAGGGTCATGGCGACGCTGTAGGGCTCCTCGCCGGAGGCGCACCCTGCCGACCAGATCGAGAGCGGGCCGGGCGCCGCGGCGGCGATCCGGCCGACCGCGTCGAGCTGCTCGGGGTGGCGCCAGAAGGCGGTCTCCGAGACGACCACGTGCTCGACGAGGGACTCGATCGCGGCGGGATCGCGCGCGAGGACCCGGCGCACGAAGGACCGGACCGGCTCGCCCGCCACCCGCGCCGCCGTGTCGAGGCCGTCGACGAGCCGCAGGTCGAGGCCGTCCCGCAGCGACATCCCCGCCTCCTCGGCGAGGAGGCGCGCGACGTCGTCGAGGAGCAGCGCCGGGAGCCTCACGGCGAGGGCCGGGGCAGCTGTCCGCGGGGGCGGAGCGTCGGGTCGACGTGGATCGTCGGTCGGCACGCGACCCCGAGGATACCGGAGTTTCGTCAGTTCACGGACCCGGTGGCGAACGCCGACGTGCCTCCCGCTCCGGTCTTCTTCGCGGTGATCCGGATGCTGGTCCCGGCCGCGACGCCGGTGACGAGCCCGGTCTTCGACACCAGCGCCTTCTTCCGGGCCGAGCTCGACCAGCTGCACTGGCGCGTGATGTCGAGGGTCGACAGGGCGCCATTCGACGGGTTCCTGAACGTGCCGGTCGCGGTCATCTGCTGCGTCCCCTTCACGGAAACCAGCCAGGGGTTCGGGGTGACCGCGATGGACTGGAGCGTCGCGGTGAAGACATCGATGGGGGCGGACCCTCGCGTGCCCGAGAGGGTCGCCGAGATGGTCGTGCTCCCCTGCGAGATGCCGCTCGCGAGCCCGGCGTTCGAGACCGTGGCGACGGCGGGGTTGCCGGAGGCCCAGGTCGCCTGCGACGTCACCTCTCGTGTGGTGCCGTCGCTGTAGTGCGCCTTCGCGCTGAACTGCGTCTTGTAGCCGGTGGGGACGGTGGTCGTGACCGCGCTCACGTCGATGGACGTGACGGTGGCGTTCGAGACGTCGATCGCCGCAGTCCCCGCGAAGCCGCCGTAGGCCGCGGTGATGGTGGTGCTGCCGCCACCCACGGCCGTGACGACGCCCTCCTGACCCGCCGCGTTGGAGACCGCCGCCACGCTCGTGACGGAGGAGGTCCAGCCGGCCGCGGCGGTGAGGTCCTGGGTCGAGCCATCGGAGAAGGTGCCGACCGCCGCGAGCGGCCAGGTCATCCCCTTGGGCAGCGCGGTGGTGGGGACGTTCGTCACCGCGACGGACACGAGGTCCGCCGCCGTCACCGTGACCGTCGCGACGTCCCACTGCCCGCCGAAGCTGACCTGGACGTCCCCGAGCCCCGGCGCCGCGCCCGTGGCGAGGCCCTTCGACCCGGCGAAGTTCGACACCGTGACGATGGCAGGGGCGAGCGAGGTCCAGCTCGCGAGCCCGGTCACGTCCTGGGTGGAGCCGTCGCCGTAGGTGGCGGTGGCCGTGAACGGGAACGTGGTGCCCGTCGCGACGGTCGCGCCGGGCTGGTCGATGGCGACGCTGGAGAGCGTGACGCCGGCCACGGTCAGGGTGGTCGAGGCCGAGAGCCCGCCGCGGGACGCGGTGATCGTGGCGGCTGCGGGGCCGGGCGCCGTCGGCGTCGCGAGGCCGGCCGCGGTGATGGTGGCGGGCCCGGACGCGTCCCAGGCGACCTGCGTCGTGAGGTCCTCGCGGGTCCCGTCGCTGAAGAGGCCTGTCGCCGTGAACTGCTGGGGGACGGAGGCGTCCGGGACCGTGGGCGCGGTCGGCGAGATGGCGAGGTCCTGCAGCGTCGCGGAGGTCACGGTCAGCGGATCGAACGCGGTGACCCCGAGCGCCCTGGCCGACACCGTCGCGCTCCCGACGGAGAGCCCGGTGGCGAGCCCGGCGGGCGTGATGGTCGCGACCGCCTCGGGGGTCGCGGCCCAGACCGCGGACGAGGTCACGTCCACCTTGGCACCGTCGGAGTAGATCGCGCTCGCGCCGTACTGGACGCTCGTCCCGACGGCGACGCTCGCCGACGACGGCGAGACGGTGACCTGCACGACCACGGGCGACCCGACGGCGAGCCCGGCGGACCCGGTGAGCCCGCCGAACGTCGCCTCGACCTGCGTGACGCCGACCGCCACGCCCCGGACCACGTTCCCGCTCGCGGTCGCGACGTCCGCGTCGAGGACCATCCAGGTGGCGGTGCCGGTGACGTCCTGGGTGGAGCCGTCGCTGTAGACGGCCGCGGCGGTGAAGGCCTGGGTGAGCCCCTTCGCGACGGAGGCAGACGGCGGAGAGACCGCAACGGACACGAGGACCGGCGCGACCACCTGGAGGCTCGCGGTCCGGGAGACGGACCCGAGCTCGGCGGTGATCGTGGCCGTCCCCACCCCGACGCCCTTGGCGAGCCCCTCGGTGCCGGCGGCGCTCGAGACGATTGCGGCGGCGACGTCGCTCGAGGACCAGACCACCTGCGTCGTGAGGTCGCGGGTCGAGCCGTCGGTGTAGGTGCCGGTGGCGCGGTACTGGACGGCCCGGCCGGCGGCGATTGTGGTGGTGACGGGCTGGACGTCGAGAGATGCGAGGGTCGCGGCCGAGACCTCGAGCGGCGCGGTCGCGTTCACCGCGCCGACGGCCGCCCCGATGGTGGCCGACCCGGCCGCGAGGGCGGTGACGAGCCCCTCGCGCCCGGGGGCGTTCGAGACCGCCGCCACGGTGGTCGCCGAGGAGGCCCAGGTGGCGGAGGCGGTGAGATCCTGCGTCGACCCGTCGGAGAAGGCGCCGGTCGCCGCGAGCTGCTGGACGAGGCCGGCGGGCACCGTGGCGCCGGAGGGCGAGATGGCGAGGGACGTCAGGAGCGCGCTCGTGACCGTGGCGGCCGCGGTCCCGTGGACGCCCGAGACGGTCGCGCCGAGGGTCGCGCCGCCCGCGGTGACTCCCGCCGCGAGGCCGCCCGCGACGGTCACCGACGCGGTGTCGCTCGAGGACCAGCTCGCGAGCCCGGTCATGTCCTGGGTCGAGCCGTCGGAGTACGTCGCGGTCGCGACGTACTGGAAGGTCGTCCCGGCCGCGAAGGTCGCCGACGGCGGCATCACGGCCACGGAGACGAGCGTCGCGCCCGTGACGGCGAGCGTCGTGGACCCGGTGATCCCGCCGAGTCTCGCCTCGATCGTGGCGGCGCCCACCGAGAGCGGGGTCGCGACGCCCGATCCCGAGATTGAGACGACGCCGGTCGCGGTGGAGGTCCAGGTCACCTGCGCGGTGAGGTCCTGGGCGGTGTGGTCGGAGAAGATCCCGGTCGCGACGAACGGCTGCTCGATCCCGAGCGGGACGCGCGGCGTCGCGGGGGAGACGACGATGGAGGAGAGGGTCGCGCTCGTGACGGCGAGGGCCGCCGAGCCCGTCACGCCGTCCGACGTCGCGGAGACCGTCGCCCCACCCGCCGAGGCGCCGGTCACGAGGCCGCCGGCGGCGGCAGTGGCGACCGCGCCGGGCGACGCTCCCCAGGCCGCGGTCGCGGTCACGTCGACCTTCGCGCCGTCCGACCAGATCGCGACGGCGTCGTACTGCAGGCCCGTCCCGGCGGCGACGGAGCCGTCGGCGGGCGTGAGCTCGACGGCGAGCACGATTGCGGGGCCGACTACCAGCGACGTCGATCCGAGGATGCCGTCGAGGCTCGCCTGGACGTCGAGGACCCCGACGTCCACGCCGGTCACCAGGTTCCCGGACGCGGTCGCGACCGTCGCGTCGCCGGTCGTGAAGATCGCGGTGGAGGTGAGGTCCTGGGTCGAGCCGTCGGAGTAGTGGCCGGTCGCGGAGAACGACCGGTGAGCCCCTTCGCGAGGGAGCCATTCGCCGGGAGCACCTCGATCGACTGGAGCGCCGGCGCGGCCGGCGTCCCGCCTCCTCCTCCGCGTCCGCCGCCTCCGCCGCCCCGCCTCCGCCTCCGCAGGCGGCGGCTGCCACGGCGAGCGCGAGGGCGGTGAGGCGCAGCGCGCGGAGCGAGCGGGTGGGACGGGCGAACGGCCCGGCGGCGAGCGCGGTGGGAGAAGTCATGGCGTGCTCCGTCGGACCGGGGCGTCGAGCGCGTGGAGCGGATCGGTCCAGGACCCACGCTAGACCGGCATCTCGGCGGGTAAAATCCACGACCCGCGGTACACGGTCGCGTGGGTCGTTGGAGCAAGGGGCGCCGCGCGCCCCCAGGATCAGGCCGGAGGACGGCGCCCGGCTCGCGCCTGTCCCCTGATCATGGACGCGGATCTCCGAACCCGTGTGTCGCGGAGGTGGGCGGGCCGGCGCCCTCCGCGCCCGCCGGCGTACTTGAAGGCGGGCCCCGCAGGGCCTAGCCTGCCGCGTCATGGGACGCTCCCGCACGCCACTCGCCGCCGTCGTCCTCGCCGCCGGGAAGGGCACCCGGATGAAGTCGCACACCGCGAAGGTGCTCCACGAGATCGGGGGCCGCCCCCTCGTGTGGTACGCGGTGAAGCGCGCCCTCGACGCGGGCGCGAGCCCGGTCGTCGTCGTGGTCGGCCACCAGGCCGAGGCGGTCGAGGCGGCGCTCGTCGCATCCCTGCCGGGCGCGCCCCTCCGGTTCGCCGTGCAGGAGAAGCAGCTCGGGACCGCCCACGCCGTGCTCGCCGCGCGTCGCGGCCTCCGGGGCTTCGACGGCCCGGTCGCGATCCTCTCCGGGGACGTCCCGCTCCTCGAGACCGACACGCTCCTGAAGGTCGTCCGCGCCCGGGCCCGCGCGCGGGCGCCGCTCGCCTTCGCGACCATGGCGCTCGAGACGCCCCGCGGCTACGGCCGCGTCGTGCGCGACGCGGGTGGCCGGCCCGCGGCGATCGTCGAGGAGAAGGACGCCTCCGACGCCGAGCGCGCGATCCGCGAGGTGAACGCCGGGCTCTACTGCGCCGACGCGACGTTCCTGTGGAAGGCGCTCGCCAAGGTCGGCGCGGACAACGCGCAGGAGGAGTTCTACCTCACCGACCTCGTCGCCCTCGCCGCGCGCCGCGACGGCGCCGTGACGGTGGACGTCCCGCCGGAGGAGGCCTCGGGCGTGAACGACCGCGAGGAGCTGGCCCGCGCGGCGAAGGTCCTGCTCCGCCGCCGCGCCCGCGCCCTCATGCGCGCGGGCGTGACCATCGAGGATCCCGACCGGTTCGACTGCGACGACGGCGTCGAGATCGGGCCGGACACCATCGTGGAGCCGGGCGCCCGCCTGCTCGGCCGGACGCGGATCGGCGCAGCCTGCCGGATCGGGGCGGGGGCCATCCTCCGCGACGCGATCCTCGACCCGCAGGTGACCGTGCGGCCCTACACGGTCGTGGAGGAGGCGACGATCGGCGCCCGGGCGGTGCTCGGGCCGTTCTCGCGGGTCCGCCCCGGCAGCGCCATCGGCGAGGAGGCCCACGTCGGGAACTTCGTCGAGACCAAGAAGGCGGTGCTCGGGAAGGGCGCGAAGGCGAACCACCTCGCGTACCTCGGCGACGCGTTCATCGGCGCGGGCGCGAACATCGGCGCCGGGACCATCACCTGCAACTACGACGGCGAGAAGAAGCACCCGACGCGGATCGGCGCCGGGGCCTTCGTCGGGTCCGACTCGATCCTGGTGGCGCCCCTCGAGATCGGGGACGGCGCCTACGTCGCGGCCGGGTCGGCCATCACCGAGACGGTCCCCGCCGGCGCCCTCGCCGTCGGCCGCGCCCGCCAGGTCACGAAGGAGGGCTGGGTGGCCAGCCGGAAGGCGAGGAAGCAGATGAAGGGAGCGGGCACGTCGCCCGCGCCCGGCGCTCCCGGCCAGGGCCGCGCGCCGGCGAGGCAGGCGGGGTAGCGGCCGGGGCCGCCCCCGCGGTAAAAGGCGCGGACCATGTGCGGAATCGTCGGTTACGTCGGCCCGCGCCAGTGCGTGGACCTCATCGTCGGCGGGCTGCGGAAGCTCGAGTACCGCGGCTACGACTCGGCCGGCGTCGCGGTCGTGGGCCCGTCCGGGCTCGCGGTGAAGCGGGCGAAGGGGAAGCTCGCGAACCTCGTGAAGCTCCTGCAGGAGGGGCCGGTCCCCGGCACCACCGGGATCGGCCACACCCGCTGGGCCACCCACGGGCGCCCCTCCGACGAGAACGCCCACCCGCACGCCTACGGCGGCGTCGCGGTGGTGCACAACGGCATCATCGAGAACCACCTCGAGCTCAAGGCGGCCCTCGCCGGGCGCGGCCACAAGTTCGCCTCCGAGACCGACACCGAGATCTTCGCCCACCTCATCGCCGACGCCCTCGACGCGGGCGCCCGGGACCTCCAGGCCGCGGTCCGCGACCGCCCTCGCGCAGGTGAAGGGCACCTACGCCATCGCGGTGGTCTCCGCGAAGCGGCCCGACGAGATCGTCGCGGCGAAGAACGCCTCGCCGCTCGTGGTGGGCTTCGGCAGCGGCGAGAGCTTCCTCGCCTCGGACGTCCCCGCCATCCTCGAGCACACCCGCGAGGTGAGCTACCTCGAGGAGGGCGAGCTCGCCGTCCTCACGGCGAAGGGGATCGTCATCGAGGGGCGCGACGGCGAGCCGGTGCAGCGCAAGCCGCGCCGCATCGAGTGGAGCGCGGTGGCCGCGGAGAAGGACGGCCACAAGCACTTCATGCACAAGGAGATCTGGGAGCAGCCGCGGGCGGTGGCCGACACGATCCGCGGCCGCGCCTCCCTCGAGCAGGGCGACGTCCTCCTCGACGGGGTCGAGCTGCCCGAGGCCTACGCGCGCTCCCTCGAGCGCGTCGTCATCGTCGCGTGCGGCACCTCCTGGCACGCCGGCCTCTCCGGCCGGCTCATGATCGAGACCCTCGCCCGCGTGCCGGTGGAGGTGGAGCTCGCGAGCGAGTTCCGCAACCGCGACCCGCTCGTCTCCGACAAGGTCCTCTGCCTCGCCGTGTCGCAGTCCGGCGAGACCGCCGACACCCTCGCCGCCGTGAAGGTGGCGAAGGCGCGCGGCGCCCGGGCCTACGCGATCTGCAACGTGGTCGGCTCCGCCATCTCCCGGGAGTGCGACGGCGGCACGCTCCTCACCCGCGCCGGGCCGGAGATCGGCGTCGCCTCCACCAAGGCCTTCACGACCCAGCTCGCGGCGCTCTTCCTCCTCGCCGTGAAGCTCGGGCGGCTGCGGGGGACGCTCTCTGCCGAGGCCGGGCGCGAGCACCTCGAGGCGCTCCGGCACGTCCCCTCCTGGATGGACCAGATGATCCTCCAGGAGGCCGCCCTCATGCCCGTCGCGAAGCGCTGCGCGGCGGCGCGCGACGTCCTCTTCCTCGGGCGCGGGGCGCAGTACCCCGTCGCGCTCGAGGGGGCGCTCAAGCTGAAGGAGATCTCGTACATCCACGCGGAGGGGTACGCCGCCGGCGAGATGAAGCACGGCCCCATCGCGCTCATCGACGAGTACATGCCGGTCGTCGTCCTCGCGACCCGCGAGCCCGCCTACGAGAAGACCCTCGGCAACATGGAGGAGGTCCGCGCCCGCGGCGGGCACGTGTACGCGGTGGTCTCGGAGGGCGACACCCACGCCGCGAGCCTCGCCGAGGTGGCGCTCCCGATCCCGGCGGCGCCGCCGCTCCTCGCGCCGCTCCTCTCGATCATCCCGCTCCAGTTCCTCGCCTACCACGTGGCCGACCTGAAGGGGACGGACGTGGACCAGCCGCGGAATTTGGCGAAGAGCGTGACGGTGGAGTAGGTGCGAGCGAAGGCGCAGCCGGATGAGGCTGCGCCGGAGCGAGCTGGGGGTCCGGGGGTTCGCGTAGCGACCCCCCGGTTCGATGGACCAGCCGCGGAATTTGGCGAAGAGCGTGACGGTGGAGTAGCGGCGCGCGCGGACGACTTGGACTTGGACCTCGTCCAGGTCCAGGACCAGACCAAGTCTTCGCGGCGACGGCCGGGATCTGGAGTAGATCCCGGGCGTGGCCGCCCGCCGCCTCTTCGTCGCCCTCGAGCCACCGGAGCCGGTCCGGCGTCGCCTCGCCGCCCTCGCGGACGAGCTGCGCCGCGGGGCCGGCCGGGCCGCCGACGACGTCCGCTGGGTCCGGCCGGAGAACGTCCACCTCACCCTCCAGTTCCTCGGCGCCGTGCCGGAGGAGCGCGTCCCGGCCATCGAGGCGGCGCTCCGCGACGCGGCGGCGGGCGCCCGCCCCCTCTCCCTCTCCCTCCACGGCGCCGGCGGCTTCCCCAACGCGCGACGTCCGCGGGTGCTCTGGGCCGGGCTCGAGGGGGACGTCCCGCCGCTCGCCGAGCTCGTCCGGGAGCTCGGGACCCGGCTCGCGAAGCTCGGCTTTCCGCCCGAGGAGCGCGCGTTCTCCCCGCACCTGACGCTCGGGCGCGCCCGGGATGGCCGGGGAGCGCCCGGCCTCGCGGGCGCCCTCGCCGGCGCCGGACAGGTCGAGCCGACGCCCTGGCGCGCGACCGAGCTCGTCCTGTTCGAGTCGCACCTGTCGCCGCGCGGGCCCCGCTACGAGGCGGTGGCGCGGGTCGCGCTCTGATCGCTTGCGCCCGGGGCCGGGGCGCGCGAAAGAAGAGCCATGCCCCCCCGGCCCGCCCCCGCCGGCCTCGCCCCCGGATTCCTCGTCGCCTCGCCGGCGCTCACGGACCCGAACTTCGCCGGGTCGCTCGTGCTCATCGCGGAGCATCACGGCGAGGGGGCGCTCGGCTTCGTCGTGAACCGCCCGGCGCCCATCGCGGTGGCCGACGTGCTCGGCGGGCTCGACGACGGGCTGCGGCGCGACGCGGCGGTGGCGGGGCGCGCCGGCGGCATCGTCCTCGTCGGCGGGCCCGTCCAGCCGGAGCGGCTCTGGATCCTGTTCCGCGCCGGACCGGGGATCGACCTCGCGGGCGCGGTGGGCGTCGGCGACGACCTCGCCCTGGGCGGCTCGCGCGAGCTCCTCGAGGCCCTCGTCCGCGATCCCGCCCCCCGGCCGTTCCTCCTGCTCCTCGGGTACGCGGGGTGGGCGCCGCTCCAGGCGGAGAGCGAGATCGCCGCCGGCGCGTGGGTGCCGATGCCGGTCGCGAGCGATCTCGTCTTCGACGTCCCCCTCGAGAAGCGCTGGGAGGTGGCGGTCCGCCGCCTCGGCCTCGACCCGGGCGAGTTCCTGGTCGGCGGTGGCGGAGCCCAGGCGTAGACCCCTTGCCGGTCCCCTCCACGTTCTTGACTGCGCCGGATCGGACGTTCAGGATACGTCCGTTCAGGTGCGCGGCCGGGTGTTGTCAGGGTGCCCTGCTACGAAACCCTCCGCGCAAGACAGACGCCGGGGCACGCCAGCGGCGGCCCCCGCAAGGAGAGGACACGCGATGCCCGTCGGACCGGAGAAGGAGAAGGCGATCGAGCTGGCCGTCTCGTCCATCGAGAAGGCCTTCGGGAAGGGCTCGATCATGCGCCTCGGCAACGGGGAGGCGCTCGTCAAGGACGTGCAGGCGGTGTCCACGGGCTCGATCTCGCTCGACATCGCGCTCGGCGTCGGCGGGCTGCCCCGCGGCCGCATCATCGAGATCTACGGGCCGGAGTCCTCCGGCAAGACCACCCTCGCCCTCCACGCGGTCGCGGAGGCCCAGAAGAAGGGCGGCATCGCCGCGTTCATCGACGCGGAGCACGCCCTCGACGTCGGCTACGCGCGCAAGCTCGGGGTCCGCACCGACGACCTCCTCATCTCCCAGCCGGACACCGGCGAGCAGGCGCTCGAGATCGCCGAGACGCTCGTCCGCTCCGGCGCCGTCGACGTCCTCGTCATCGACTCCGTCGCCGCCCTCGTCCCGAAGGCCGAGCTCGAGGGCGAGATGGGCGACGCGCACATGGGCCTGCAGGCCCGGCTCATGAGCCAGGCGCTCCGCAAGCTCACCGGCACCATCTCCAAGTCCTCGACCATCGTCATCTTCATCAACCAGATCCGGATGAAGATCGGCGTGATGTTCGGGAACCCCGAGACCACCACCGGCGGCAACGCGCTCAAGTTCTACGCCACGCAGCGGCTCGACATCCGGCGAATCGGCGCGATCAAGGACGGCGATGCGGTCATCGGGAACCGGACCCGCGTGAAGGTGGTGAAGAACAAGGTCGCGCCTCCCTTCAAGGAGGTCGAGTTCGACATCATGTACGGGCAGGGGATCAGCCGCGAGGGCGACGTCCTCGACCTCGCCTCGCAGGAGAACATCGTCGACAAGAGCGGCGCCTGGTTCAGCTTCGGTGGCGAGCGGATCGGCCAGGGGCGCGAGCAGACGAAGGCGTTCCTCCGCGACCGCCCCGAGATCCTGCAGCAGATCGAGGGGCGCCTCTTCGAGAAGTTCGGCATCCACCGCGGCCCCGTGCCGGTCCCCGCCCCCGCGCCCGAGGCCGAGGAGGTCGAGGAGCGCAAGGGGCGCAAGGCGAAGTAGTCAGCACCGAGTTCCCACCGAGGACTCGCGCCTTCCCACCGAGGACTCGCGCCGCCGGGCGCGAGTCCGAGCGGCTGCCGCCCGTCCCTCGCGGAGACGTCCGATCCTACGGGCCCGCGTTCCCCGCCCGCCCCCGCGGAGCGGCAGCCGCCGCAGCCTCGCTGCGGCTCCACTTCGCGGACGACTTTGAGGTCGCGCACCCGACCACCAGCCGTCCGGGTGTTCGCCCGTCCGGTCGGCCCACCGCGTCGAGGTTCCGCGCTACACTGCGCGTCTCGGAACGGCCGTGAAGTCGAGGACCCCCATCGAGAGAGGCTGGCTGGACGCGCTCGTCGCGGCCGAGCTCGACCGCCACGACCCGCAGGCGGCGCTCGCGCGCCTCCCCGCCGACGTCCGGACCGCGGGGGAGGGCTCGGCCGACCTCGCCCCCGCCGCGCGGCTGCTCGTCGCGCGCTCGCTCCGACTCCACCGGCTCGA
The DNA here is from genome assembly GCA_963739565.1 of uncultured delta proteobacterium. Lineage (GTDB taxonomy): Bacteria > Myxococcota > Myxococcia > Myxococcales > Anaeromyxobacteraceae > Anaeromyxobacter. The sequence continues at coordinate 536,427 of CAVUBF010000012.1, forward strand.
GACCGAGCCGGCCGACGCGACGGCGGCGTTCCTCGACGAGGTTCGGAGGCACGTCTCCCTGCTCCTCGACCTCGCGGTCCTCCGCGAGCTCCCCTTCGACCGCGTCCACGGGCGCGTGGAGATCGCCGCCTTCCTCGCCGCGGCCGCCGGCGAGGTGGAGGCGTCCCTCGAGGCCCTGCCGATCGTCGCCGTGCCGGTGGACGACCGCGACGTGGACGAGGCCCTCCACGCCGCCGAGCGCGCGCTGGTGGAGCGGTTCCACCCGCCCGGCGACCCGGTGCTGGGGCTGCCGCTCCACCCGGGGCTCGTCGCGATCCTCCGCCGGCGCCTCGCCCGCATCGCCATGGGCTTCCACCGCGACCGGCGCCTCGAGCCCGCCGCGCTCGCGCAGCACGGCCGGTATGCCGACGCGGAGACGGTGCTCCTCGTCGAGGCCCTCGCCGGCCTCCTCGCGTCCGACGAGCCGATCGACGAGCGCGCCCGTCTCGTCCGGCAGCGCCAGGTCGCGCGGCTCGGCGTCTCCCGCGGCGCGAGCCGGGAGGCGCGCGCCGCCCTCGGGACGCCGCGCCCGCCCGGCGCGGTCGCCGCCGCGGCGCCCGGCCGCGTTCGGCCGTTCCTCGTCGAGCAGCTCCACCTCGCGCGCCTGCGGGCCCGCCTCGCCGGCGACGGCGCATCCCGGTACGTCGACGCCTTCGTCGCGGCGGCGGAGCTCGACGCGGCGACCCTCGCCTCCGCCCGCGTCGAGGCGGCGGCGCAGCATGGCGACCACCAGGTCTGGTTCGAGGCGCTCGACGCCGGCGGCATCGACTGGCAGGCGCTGGCGGGCGACTGGGAGGCCGCGACCGACGCCGTCGTGGAGCGCGTCTCCACCGCGGTGTCGGACAATCTCGGCGCGATCGTCACCGAGATCCGGCAGACCGGCGAGCTGGGGCAGCTCCTCGCCCGGGCCGCGTCGGGCTCGAAGCTCACCCCCGAGGAGCGCGCGAAGGTGCGGCTCCAGCTCATCGACCTCGCGAAGGCGGTGCCGGCCCTCGCGATCTTCGCGGCGCCGGGCGGGATGCTCCTGCTCCCACTGCTCGCGAAGCTGCTCCCCTTCAACCTCCTGCCGAGCGCGTGGGACAAGGCCCACGACCCGAAGGCCGCGGCGGGGAACGCCCCGAAGGACGAGCCGAAGACGTAGCCCACCGGGCGGCGGCTCCGTCGCCGCGGCTGCCGCGCCGCGTGAGCGGACGGGGCACGCGGTCTCGTCAATCGGGCGGTGCCGCGCGGTCGAAAGACAGCCGCTCGGAGTTGCGCCCGACGGCGCAACTCCTCGGTGTTTACTCGGCGCCGCGCCGCAGCCGCGTCGCGAGCCGCAGCGCGTCCTCGTTCACCCCCGCGGTGAGGGTGCGGCCGCGGTCGGCGGCAATCATCGCGTCGATCCTGGTCGCGATGGGGGCGCCCGCGGCGCCGATCTTCTCGCGGCCCGCGATCCAGCCGAGCGCGAGGACCGCGTGGTAGCGCGCGGCGAGCTCGACGGGATCCGCCACCGGGCGCACGATCGCGTCGCCGAGGGCGCCGGCGTTCGCCGCCGTCCCCGCGCGCCCCACCTCGAGGGCCGCGCGATCGCGCACCGCCGCGCTCGGGTCGGCGAGCTTGCCCGCCCAGCACGCCGCGTCGCCGCAGCCCTTCGCGGCCACGAGGCGCGCCGCCATCCCGGCGTACGCCGCCGTCCGCGCCGCGTCGCAGCCCTTCGGGCAGTCCTTCGCCTGCGCCGCAGAGACGAACGCGAGCTCTCCCTCCCCGCCGAGGCGGGAGATCGCGACGAGCGGACCCTCGCGGACGTCCCAGTCGCCGGCGGCGGCGGCCCCCTTCAGGACCGGCACGGCGGCCGGATCTCCGATCCGGGCGAGCGCGTCGCAGTAGCGGTCGCGGACGTTGGGATCCCGCTCCCGCGCGGCGAGGTCGGCGAGCGGCTTCACCGCCTGCTTCGCCCGCATCCGGCCCAGGGACTCGGCGGCGAGGACGCGGACGTACATCTGCACGCCGGCGTCGGCGTCCTGGTACCCGAGCTTCTGGACGAGGGCGGGCACGGCCTCGGGCCCGCCCACGTCGCCGAGGAGCTGCGCCGACTTCGCGTAGAGCGCGCCGGGCACGACGCCCCGCTCCTTCGCCCAGGAGGCGAGGGCGGCGTCCTTGCCCTCGAGCACCGCGAGGAGCGGCTGCGCCATCGGGCGGCCGATCTGCGACGCCGCGAAGGCGGCCTCGGGGAAGAAGGTCACCCCCGGCCGCTCCTCGAAGAGCATCCTCATGACCGCGGGGGCGGCGCGCGGGTCGCCGATCCGGCCGAGGGCGAGGAGCGCCTTCTTCGCCGTGAAGGGCTCGGGCGCGCCGGTCGCGACGGCGACGAGGGTGTCGATCGCGGCCGGATCGCCGATCCGTCCGAGGGCGTCCACCGCCGCGACCTGGACGTAGCCGTCGGGCGAGGTCACGAGCTCCTTCAGTGCCGGGACCGCCTCCCTCGCCCGGAGGGCGCCGAGGGCGTCGGCGATGTACCGGTTCGCGTCGAGCACCTCGCGATCGCGGCTCCCCTTGTCGAGCGCGTCGACGAGCGGCTTCACCGCCGACGGGTCGCCAATCTCGCCGAGGGCGAGCGCGGCCTGGGCCCGCGCGCGCGGCGCCTGCCTCAGCACCTCGACGAGCGCCGGCACCGCCGGCTTCCGATCGCCGGGCGCCTTGCGCACCTCGGCGAGCGCCTGGAGCTTCTCGTCCATGCGGCTGCGGCTGGCGGCGCGCTTCGCCCAGCCCTCGGGGTCGGTGGGGTTGCCGCAGGCGGCGAGGAGACAGCAGGCGGCGACGATCGCGGCGTGGCGCATGGGGTCTCCTACTTCGTTCCGGTCTGCCGGTTGGGGGCGGGGACCGCTATCGGGGTGAGCTCGAGGTCGTCCTGCGCGAGCGCGGCGCGGCGCTCCTGGGCGGCGCGCGCCAGGGCCTCGATGGCGGGGGCGAGCTCCGGAGCGGCCACGGCCGCAGCCCGCATTCGCCGCAGCGCGTCCTCGAGCACGGCGGTGTGGCGCGCCTCGCGGATCTTCATCATGTCGATGGCGTCGATGAAGGTCCTGAAGAAGCCCTTGAGCTCGTCGCTCCGGCGCAGGGTGCGCATCCGCGGGAACCGACCCTCGGCGAGGACCTGCAGGTAGTGGCCCATCACGAACACCGGGCCGGCCACGCGGTGGGTGATCACGACGCCGAGGAGGCCGAGCGCGGCCGCGAGGAGGAGCGAGATGGCCACGAACGCCCCGAGGAGCAGGCGATCGCTCCGCTCCACGAGGGCTCGCGTCTCCGCGTCCGGCGAGAGGAGGGCGGTCGCCTGGACGTGGGCCTGGTGCAGCCAGACGCCGAAGATGGCGGCGACGACGAGCCCAGCGAGCGCCATCAGGAGCGCGTACTTGAGCTGGAAACCGCGGTCGACCAGGTAGCGACGGCGCGACCCGGAGGTTCCCGCTGCGGCGGATGCCTCGCTCATGCGATGCTCCCCTTTCGAGGCCGGGATTCTATCGCGGGGGCGCCATGACGGGAACGCGGACCGGAATCACAGGGGATTCTGGAGTCGATCTGGCGCGGGGCGCTCCGTCGCACCCAGGCCGTACCTCTGGTGCGGGCTGCCCTCGCCGCGGACCCACCGTCGCCGGGTCCGGTGCGGGTGCTCGCGATAGGAAAGGCCGCCCTGCCGATGATGGAGGCGGCCCTGGCCGCGCTGGGGAGCCGCGCGACCGACCCGCTCTGCGTCATCCCCGAGGGGGGGCGCACCTCGCTCCCCGGAGCCCGCGTGGTGGTCGGGTCCCACCCGCGGCCGAGCCCCGGCTCGGCGGCGGCGGGCGCCGAGGTCCTCGCCTGGGCCGACCGGAACGCCGGCGCCCACGTCCTCGCCCTCGTCTCGGGCGGCGGCAGCGCGCTCGCGGTCGCGCCGGCGGAGGGCGTCTCCTTCGAGGAGAAGGTGGACGCCGCGGCCGCCCTCATGCGCGCGGGCGCGACCATCGGGGAGCTGAACGCGCTCCGCAAGCACCTCTCGCGGATCAAGGGCGGGCAGCTCGCGGCGCGCCTCTCGCCCGCGAGCGTCCGGGTGCTCGTCCTCTCCGACGTCCCCGGGGACGACCTCTCGACCATCGCCTCGGGCCCCTTCGCCCCCGACCCGACCACGTTCGCCGATGTGCTCGGGTTCGTGCGCGGGCGGGGCGCCCGGGTCTCGGCCGCCGCCCTCGCGCGGCTCGAGGCGGGTGTCCGCGGCGAGCTCGCCGAGACGCCCAAGCCCGGCGATCCGCGCCTGGCCGGCGTCGTCCACCGGCTCCTCGCCGGCCCCGTGGACCTCGCCCGCGCCGCGGCCGAGGAGGCGCGCGCCCTCGGGTACGCGGCGGAGGTGGACCCGGCCCCGCTCACCGGTGAGGTGGGCGAGGTCGCCGCCCGGCTCACGACCTGGGCCCGGATCAACGCCGGCCGGGGCCGGCGCCTGCTCGCCCTCGGCGGCGAGCCGACCATCGCGATCCCGCCCGCCGCGCGAGCGCCCGATGGCGGGCGCGCCCAGCACCTCGCCCTGCTCGAGGCCGTCGCGCTCGCCGGGACGCGCGGCGCGGTCCTCGCCGCCGGGTCCGACGGCCGCGACGGCCCGACCGAGCAGGCCGGCGCGGTGGTCGACGGCGCGACCGCCGCGGCGGCGGCCGCCGCGGGCGTGGACCTCGCCGCCGCCCTCGCCGAGGCGCGCTCGGGGCCGGCGGCCGTCGCCTGCGGCGCGGCAATCCCCCGCGAGGAGACCGGGACGCACCTGTGCGACCTGGTGCTCGTCGGGGTCGAGTAGGAGCCCGTCCCCGTAACCGGGTTCAACTTGGACTTGGTCCTGGTCCTGGTCCTCGACGAGGAGCCAGGCAGAGGAGGCCTGTTCCTCAGCCTGGGTTACCGGTCGAGGTCGAGGTCTAGGTCGAAGACGAGGTCCAGGACCACGTCCAGGTCCAGCTCCAGTCGCGTTCCGGATACGGGGACAGGCTGCCTAGAGCGACGGCAGAAGGCGCGTCCGCGTGATAGACACCGCGCCATGCGCGTCGTCTTCATGGGCACGCCGGACTTCGCGGTCCCCTCGCTGGAGGCGCTCGCGTCCACCGGCCACGAGCTCGTCGCCGTGGTGGCGCAGCCCGACCGCCCCGCCGGCCGGGGCCAGGCGCTGAGGGAGCCGGCGACGAAGGCCTGGGCGCGCGCGCGGTCCGTCCCCGTGCTCCAGCCGGAGAAGGTGCGCGACGGGAAGCTCGCGGCGGAGCTCGCCGCGCTCCGCCCGGACGTCCTCTGCGTGGCCGCCTACGGCCGGATCCTGGGGAAGGACCTCCTCGAGCTGGCGCCGCACGGCGCGTTGAACGTCCACGGGTCGCTCCTCCCGAGGTACCGCGGGGCGGCGCCGATCCAGTGGGCGATCGCGCGGGGCGAGGCCGAGACCGGCGTCTCGATCATGCAGATGGACGAGGGGCTCGACACCGGCGACGTGCTCCTCCAGCGCGTGCTCCCCATCGGAGCGGCCGACACCGCGGAGACGCTCGCGCCGCGCCTCGCCGCCCTCGGCGGCGCCGCCCTCGCCGAGGTCCTCGCCGGCCTCGCCGCGGAGAGGCTCGTCCCCGTCCGGCAGGACGCGACGCGGGCGACCCTCGCGCCCATCCTCTCGCGCGACGACGGACGTATCGACTGGGCGCGGCCCGCGAAGGAGATCCACGACCGGCTGCGCGGGTTCGCGCCCTGGCCGGGCGCGTGGACGACGCTCGACGGCAAGGTCCTCAAGATCCTCGACGCGAGCTGCGAGGACGCCCGAGCCGAGGCCGCGACGTGGGTGCCGGGGACCGCCGAACCGATCTCGGGCCGCGGTCTCGCGGTCTGGTGCGCCCATCCCTCCATCCTCCTCGTGCGCCGGTTGCAGCTCGAGGGCAAGGCGCCTCAGGCCGCCGCCGACTTCGCGAACGGCCTCCGCAAGAAGCAGCTCACCCTGGGGACCTGAGCCCACGATGAGCGCGACCCCCGGCCGGAAGATCGCCTTCGAGGTCCTCCTCCGCGTGGAGTCGGGGGGCGCCTACGCCTCGCGCGCCCTCGACGCCGCCCTCGCCCAGGCCGGCGCCGTGGACCCCCGGGAGGCGGGGCTCGCGACCGAGCTCGTCTACGGCACGCTCCGGCGCGCCCTCTCGCTCGACGCCGCCCTCGCCCCGCACTCGCGGCGACCCCTCGCCGCCCTGGACCCGGGCGCCCGCGTCGCGCTCCGGCTCGGCGCGTACCAGCTCCTGCACCTCGGCACCCCCGCCCACGCCGCCGTCGGCGAGACGGTGGCGCTCGTGAAGGGGGTCGAGCACGGCCGCGCCGCCGGCTACGTGAACGCGGTCCTGCGCACCCTCGCGCGCTCGCCGTCGCCGGTCCCTCCGCCGCCGCTCGCCCTCGACCCGGCGGGCCACGTCGCCGCGACCGAGGCGCTCCCCCGCTGGCTCGCCGAGGAGTGGGTGGCGTGGCTCGGACCGGACGAGGCCCTCGCCCTCGCCCGCGCGATGAACGCCCCCGCGCCGCTCTGCGTGCGCGCGCCGGAGCGCGACGCCCTCCTCGCCCGCCTGCGGTCTGCGGGAGTGACCGCGTCACCGGCGCCGCGATCGCCGGACGGGATCGGGGTGGCGGGCGCGTCCGTCGCCGACGTGACGCGGGCGGCGGGCGGCCTGCGGTTCCAGGTGCAGGACGAGGCGGCCCAGCTCGTGACGCTCTTCACGGCCGGGGACCTCCGCGGCCGGCGCGCCCGGGTCCTCGACGCCTGCGCCGCGCCGGGCGGGAAGGCCTTCCACCTCGCCGAGCTCCTCGGCCCCGGGTCGGAGGTCGTCGCGATCGAGCTCCACCCGCGCAAGGCGGACGAGCTCGCGAAGGAGGCCCGGCGGCGCGGGCTCCCGGTGCGCGTCGTCTGCGCCGATGCGTCCAGGCCCGTCCCCGGGCTCGAGGAGGGGTCCTTCGACGCGGTCCTCGTCGACGCGCCCTGCGCCGGCCTCGGGACGCTGCGGCGCCACCCCGAGCTGAAGCTGCGCCGGCCGCCCGAGGACGTCCCCCGGATGGCCGTGCTCCAGCGCGACATCCTCCGGGCCATGGCACGGTACGCGAGGGCCGGCGCCCCGGTCGTCTACTCGGTCTGCTCGCTGTCTCGGGCCGAGGGGCCGGAGATCGTCGCGGGGATGCTCGCCGAGGGCTGGCGCCGGGCCCCGCCGCCGGCGGCGTTCCCGGCCGACGTGCTCACGCCGGACGGCGATCTCCTCGCGCTCCCGAGCCGGCACGGGACGGACGGGTTCTACGCGGCGAGGCTCGTGAGGTGACGCCGTGCTGGGCTTCGACTTTCACTTGGACTTCGTCTTGGTCTTGGACTCAGTCCGGTCCGGACCAGGACCAGGTTTCCACTAGAATGCCGCTGACACCCATGCCCCTCCCCATCCGCATCGCCCCCTCAATCCTCTCCGCCGACTTCGGCCGGCTCGCCGACGAGGTCCGCGCCATCGAGGCCGCCGGCGCCGACGTCGTCCACGTCGACGTGATGGACGGCCGGTTCGTCCCGAACATCACGATCGGCCCGCTCGTCGTGGAGGCGGTCCGGAAGGTGACGAAGCTGCCCATCGACGCCCACCTCATGATCGTCGAGCCGGAGCGGTACGTGGAGGCGTTCGCCAAGGCGGGCGCGAACCTCGTCTCCGTCCACGCCGAGGTGTCCCCGCACCTCCACCGCACGCTCCAGGCGATCCGGGCCGCGGGCGCGCGACCGGCCATCGCCCTCAACCCGTCCACCCCGCTCTCGTCGATCGAGTGGGTGATCGGCGACGCCGAGATGGTGCTCGTCATGACCGTGAACCCCGGGTTCGGCGGGCAGAAGTACATCGACGCGTGCACGCAGAAGATCCGCGATCTGCGCGCCCTCGCCGACGCGCGGAACCCGGCGCTCGAGATCGAGGTGGACGGCGGCGTGAAGCCCGAGACCGCGGCGATCGTGGCGGCCGCCGGCGCGAACGTGCTCGTCGCCGGGACCGCGGTGTTCGGGCAGAAGGACTACCGGCAGGCGATCGGGGCGATCCGCGCCGCCGCCGACGCCGCCCGGCGCTGACGCGCCCGCCCGGACCCGGGGCGGCGGCGACCCGCCCCCGCCGACGATCGAATCGCCCGGATTCCCGGGCGATCGCACGCGGCTGCGGCGGCTCGCCGCCTGCAACTCCGAGTCCGACCCGTGAACGCCGCCGCCACCATCGCGCTCGTGTCCGCCGGGCTCGCCGTCGGGGTGGGCCTGGTCGCGCGGCGGCTCGCCCACGCGCCCGGCTCAGGCGAGCAGCGCTGGTTCTCGGTCGTCGCGTTCAGCTCGGCGGCGTACGCCCTCTGCAACCTGTCGACGACGCTGCCCGCCTCGCCCCTGGCGGTCGTCTGGCTCTCGCGGCTGCAGATCGCCGCGCTGGTGGTCCACCTGTGGGGCTGGGTGCGCTACTCGCAGGCGTTCCTCGGGGTCGCGCCCGGCCGCCTCGAGCGGCTCGGGGCGTCGCTCCTGCCGTTCGTCGCTCCCCTCGCGCTCGTCCCCGGGGTCGTGTTCAGCGAGATCGTGGCGGACCGTGCCTTCGCGCCGCTCGGCGTCGTGTACCGGCAGCCGACGCCCACCGCGACCGGCAACGCCGTGTTCGTCGCCCTGGTCGTCGTCGGGGTCGCGGTGGCGGTCCGTTTCGCGCGCGCGTGGCGCGCCGGGGTCCGGCACGCCGGCCCGCTCGCCGCAGCATTCGGCGCGCTCCTCGCCTTCTCGATCTCCGACGCCCTCGCGACCTCGCTGCTCCTGCCGGTCCCCTACCTGCTCGACGCGGGTTTCGTCGCCCCGGTGCTGGCGGTCGCCTCGATGATGGCGAGCCGGTTCGTCGAGTCCACCCGCGCCCTCGAGGCGCTGCGGGAGCGGCTCGTGAGCGACGTGGAGTCCCGCACGCGGGAGCTCTCCAGCGCCCTCGAGAGCCTCCACCAGGCCGAGAAGCTGGCCGCCCTCGGCCAGTTCGCGAACGGCGTCGCCCACGAGGTGAACAACCCCGCCGCGGTCGTCACCGCGAGCCTGCGGTTCGTCTCCGACGAGGCCCGCTCCTCCGGCGCCTCGCTCTCCCCGGAGACGGCGGAGGCGCTCGCCGACGCGCGCGTCGCGATGGAGCGGATCACCGATCTCGTCCGAAAGCTGGTCGACGCCGGCCGGATCGCGCTCGCGCCCTCGGGCTCCGCCTTCGCGGAGGTTTCCGCCGCGGTCGAGAAGGTGGTGGGGCTCCAGCCTGAGCCGCTCCGCCTCGCCCTGCGCGTCGACGCGGGCGCGGCGCGCGGCGCCCTGGTGCGCCTGCGCCCCGACGCCCTCGTGCTGGTCATCGAGAGCCCTCGTCCGGAACGCCACCGACGCGATCCCCGCCGGGCGCGCCGGGTCCGTCGCGATCGACGCGGAGCGGCGCGAGGGCATGGTCCGCATCACGGTCGCCGACGACGGCTCGGGGATGTCGCCGGAGGTGCTGCGGCGGGCGTTCGATCCGTTCTTCACGACCAAGCCGGAGGGGCGCGGCGCGGGCCTGGGCCTGCCGGTGGCCCGCGGCCTCGTCGAGGGCGGCGGCGGCGCGCTCTGGCTCGAGAGCGAGCCCGGGGTCGGGACCCGGGCGATCGTCGAGCTCCCGGAGCTCGACGACCCGCTGGTCCCGGAGCGGACGCGGGAGAGCTAGCGCCCGGGTCTCACTCGACGACCCGCTCGACGCGCACGCGGACGACCCCCCGCTGGGTCATCCCGAGCCTGCGGGCCGCCGCGAGCGAGAGGTCGACCACCCTCCCCTTCGCGAAGGGGCCCCGGTCGTTGACGGTCACGACGACGGAGCGGCCGTTCTCGAGGTCGGTGACCTTGAGCCGGGTGCCGAAGGGCGCCGTGGGGTGCGCGCAGGTGAGGGCGTGCTGGTCGTAGCGGACCCCGCTCGCCGTCCTGCGGCCGTGGAACTCGTCGCCGTAGTAGCTCGCGACGCCGACCTCGCCCGGGACGATCGCCGTCGCGGGCGGCGGTGCCTCCCGGGGCGGGGGGGCGTGGGCGCAGGCCGCGGCGAGCGCGACCGCGGCGGCGACGCCGAGCCGGCGCGCCCTCAGCGCCCCCTCCGGAACGCGGACACGACCTCCGGGTGGGCAGCGACCAGCTGGAGCGCCTCCTCGAGCAGGGTCCGCCCCGGCTCCATCTTGAACCAGGTGGAGGCGCCCGACGGGTGCGGGAGCGGGATGACGTCCACGTCCACGCCGTGGAAGCTCGTGCGCATCGTCCGCCCGACCACCGCCGCGATGGGTTCGGTGTGGCCGAGCACCTCCTGGATGGCGAGCCGCCCCACCGGGAGCACCAGCCGGGGCCGGAGGATCTCGACCTCCCGCTCGACGAAGCGCCGCCAGAGCGCGCACTCGTCGGCGCTGGGCACCCGGTCACCGCCGCCGGAGGTCTTCCCCGGGAAGCAGCGGACCACCGCCGAGATGTAGAGGCGGGCGCGGACCGTCTCCTCGTCGGCGCCGGTCGCGCGCTCGAGCCAGCGGAAGAGCGTCTTCCCCGCCGTCCACGCGAACGGCCGGCCGAAGCGCGCCTCGTGGGGCCCGGGAGCCTGGCCGAGGAGGAAGATGCGGCTCGCCACCGCGGCCCCGTGCACCGGCGGGCCGAAGCCGCGCGGCCGGAAGGCGGCGATGTCCCGGTGGACCGCGCGGATCCGGGCAATCTGGGCGGGGGGACACTCGGGCTTCGCCCTCGCGCCCCCCCGGACGTCGATGCTCCGGCTTCGCCTCCGCCCGTCGGCAGGCGAAGCCCGCCTCCTCCCCCGCTCGCTCTGCCGCCGCGCTACCGCCACGGCTCCTCCGGGATGGAGTGGATCCAGCCCTCCGAGCGCGGGACGTTCGCGGGCACCCCCTGGAAGTCGTTCGCCCAGGCGGCGGCGGCCGCGGTCGCCGAGAGGACCGCGTCGAGGTGATCGCCGCGGCCGTCCTCGACGATCTGCGCCGCCTGCTCCATCTCGAACTCGACGCGCGCGCAGGTGCGGAGCGTCCGCAGCAGCCCCGCCCGGGTCGAGGCGCGGGCGACCCCATCGCGATCGTCGTCGCGGTAGCTGCAGATCCCGGCGAGCGCGCGCGCGACGTGGCCGGGGCGCACCTCGACGAGGTTCGGCTTCCCGGCGGCGGGCGGGTCCCAGGGCGGGAACGACGCCTGCGTGTGGGCCATGGCGCACAGGCCGAAGAAGGTCTGGCGGTGCGTCCGCGAGCTCGTCGGCAGCGAGAGCTCGGCGCGGTAGCAGTCGGTGGCGCGCGGCCGGTCGCGCCCGATCTCCGCCCGGAAGCGCGCCGCGGCCTCCGTGAAGTCGCCGCCGGCCCCGACGAAGCGGTCGTGGAGGTGCCGCCCGAGCACCGCCGGGCCGCGCAGCGCCTGGCGGAGAAGCCCGAGCTGACGCAGGTGGGTCTCGGAGAGGGAGAGCGCGAAGTCGACGCCGATCGCGAGCTGGCCCTCCGCCCACCGCGTCTCCTCGGCGAGCCAGATCGCGAACCGAGAGACCACGTCTCTGCGCCCCGGCGCGTCGACGAAGGGGCGCCAGAATCCGGACGAGGCGCGCCCGCTCCGGCCCGCACTCGAGCTTCGCGGCCAGGATTCTGGTTGCCGGCGCCCTCGACGCCGCTCCAGCGAAGCCCGATCGCGACGCCGCGGTCGGAGAGCGCGACGCGGGGCGGCGGAGCGCGGCCGTGGACCGCGCCCCCCGACGTGCTCCCCTCGCGCTCTGCCATGGTGCGGGATCTCCGGTGGGGCGTGGGCCGTCGACCGGGACGGGGCCGACGGCGGTCCGAACGAACTGCCGATGCTTACCTGCGCGTGTCCGGGGGCGTCAACGATGCGTCTCGACCCGCCCCTCCGGACCGACGGAAGTCCCGATTGGGTCGCGCGCCGGATCGCTGGGTTCCCTCAGCGGGGCCGCATGCCCACCGTACGGGCAACCGTGGCCCCGCCCCCCCGCATCCTGATCGTCGAGGACGATCCTGCCCTGCGCGCGACCCTCGCCGAGGTGCTCGAGGAGCGCGGATACGACGTCGCGTCGGTCGGGGATGGCCGCCAGGCGCTCGAGGCGCTCGCGGCGATCCCGGCGCCGAGCGCGATCCTCCTCGATCTCGCGATGCCGGTGATGGACGGGTGGGCGTTCCGCGCGGCCCAGCGCCGCGACCCGCGCCTCGCCGGAATCCCGACCATCGTCCTCTCCGCGTCGCTCGACGCCGACGGCCGGTCCCTCGACATGCTCGCGGCGGCCGACGCCCTCGCGAAGCCCTTCGACCTCGACCGGCTCCTCGGGGCGCTCCGGCGCGCCTGCGCGCCGGCCCGGCTCGCGACAATCCACTAGGCCGGCGCGCACCCTAGGCGCTCGCGGGCGAGGCCGGCCGCGCGCGGCGTTGCCGCCGCCGGACGAGGCGGAGCGCCAGCAGCGCCCCGATCGCCAGCGCGAACCAGAATCGGCCGCCGGAGGTCCGCCTTCACCCGCCACACGAAGTGGACCACGCCGAGGAGCGCCGCGGCGTAGACGAGCCGGTGGAGCCGCTTCCACCGGACGTACCCGAGCCGGCGGACCCAGCGCTGCGTCGAGGTCACGGCGAGCGGCACCAGGATGAGCCACGCGACGAACCCGACCGCCATGAACCGGCGCTTGGTGACGTCCTTGACGAGCAGCCCGACGTCGCCGACCTGGTCGATGCCGACGTACCACACGAGGTGGAGCGACGCGTACGCGAAGGCGAGGAGGCCGATGGTGCGGCGGACGCGGACCGGCCAGGCGAGGCCGAGGAGGTCGTGGGCGGGGGTCGCGACGAGGGACAGCGCGAGAAAGGTCAGCGTCCAGAACCCGAGGCGGTCCTGCACCCGCTCGATGGGGTTCGCGCCGAGCCGCCCCGCGAGCCCGTCCCACACGATCCGGACGAGCGGAAGCAGCCCGAGCCCGACGGCCGCCGCCTGGAGCGGCCACCGCCTCGGGCGCCGCGCCGGGGCGGGCGGACCGGGGCTCGCGGCCGGGCTCGCCGGCGACGTCGGGGACCGGGTCGTGCTCACGGCGACTCAGAAGCTCTTCGCGAGGTCCATCCCGGCGTAGAGCGACGCCACCTCGTCGCCGTAGCCGTTGAAGGGGAGCGTCTTGCGGCGCAGGAACTCGCCGATGCGCCGCTCGCGCGCCTGGCTCCACCGCGGGTGATCGACGTCCGGGTTCACGTTCGCGTAGAAGCCGTACTCGTTCGGGGCCGACACGTTCCAGGTGGTCCTGGGCTGCGCCTCCTGGAACGTGATCCTCACGATCGACTTCGCCCCCTTGAACCCGTACTTCCACGGCACGACGAGCCGGAGCGGCGCGCCGTTCTGCCCGGGGAGCACCCGGCCGTACAGCCCGACCGCGAGGAGGGCGAGCGGGTGGGTGGCCTCGTCGATCCGCAGCCCCTCGACGTAGGGCCACTCCAGGACCGAGCGGCGCTCCCCCGGGAGCTGCTCCGGATCGAGCAGGGTCTGGAAGGCGACGTACTTCGCCCTCGAGGTGGGCTCGACACGCCGGACGAGGTCGGCGAGGGGGAAGCCGACCCAGGGGATCACCATCGACCACGCCTCCACGCAGCGCATGCGGTAGATCCGCTCCTCGAGCGGGAACCAGCGGAGGAGGTCGTCGACCGCGACCGTCTGCGGGTGCTTCACCTCGCCGTCGATCCGGACCGACCACGGGCGCGTCCGGAGCGTGGCCGCGTTCGCGGCGGGATCCGTCTTCTCGGTCCCGAGCTCGTAGAAGTTGTTGTAGGTCGTGACCTCGTCCCAGCGGTTGGGCTTCTCGCCGCCGGCCTTGTCCACCCGGCGCGCCACGGCGAGCGCGGCGCCGGTCGGCTCGGCCGCGGCGGCGCCCGCCGCCCGGGGCACCAGGAGCGCGCCCGCGCCCGCGGCACCGAGGGCGAGGAACTCGCGGCGGCGAAGCCACAGCCCCTCCTCCGTCGCGTCGCTGTCTCGAAGTCCGGGCCGCCAGCGGGCCATGTCTCCTCCGCGCGGCGCCCGCGCGGGACGCAGGCGCTCGCCGCGCCCGGGTGATAATGCGCGAGGGATGTCCGCGCTCCTGCACCGGGCGGTCGACGCCCTCGCCATGTGGATCGAGGATCTGCGGCCCCGCGCGCCGGCCGGGTTCCGCGCCGCCGTCGCCGCGCCGCTCGACTGCTTCGGGCCGCTTTCCGCCCTCGCGGGATCGCCCCCGCGCGCCGGGACGTGGCACGCCCCGTCCCCGCGCCCTTCACCCGGCGACGAGGCCCTGGAGCTGCTCGCCCACCCGGCCCGCGGCGCCGCGCGCGGCACCGCCATCGTCGTCCCGCCGTGGGGCGTCCCCGCCCTCGCGGTGGTCGCCGGCTACGCGCGGCTCGCGGCCCGCGCGGGCTGGGACGTGTGGACCTTCGTGCCCCCGCGCCACCTCGCCCGCGCCGCGCCCGGCGCACGCAGCGGCGAGGGCTTCCTCTCCGCCGACGTCGGCGCGCTTCGCGCCGTGCTCGAGCAGACGGTGGTGGAGCTTCGCGCCCTCGCCGCCCTCGCCGGGGCGCGCGGCGGCGAGACGGCGCTCGTCGGGCTGTCGCTCGGGGCGCTCGCGGCCGCCTTCGCGGCGACCGGGCCAGAGCGGGTGGACCGGGTCGCCTTGCTCGCGCCGCCGGCCGATCTCGCGGAGGTCCTCGCGGCGACGCCCGTCGGCCGACGCTACCGCCGGCTCGCGGCGCGCGCGGGCGAACCGCTGCCGCCGGAGGACGCCCTCGCGCCGCTCCTCGCGCCGTTCCGGCCGGACCTGCGCCCGGCGCCGGCGGGCGCGCTCCTCGTGGCGGTGGGAGCCGAGGACCGGATCGCGCTCCCCGGCGGCGCCGTCGCGCTCGCGCGCGCCTGGGGCGCGACCCCGCGGGTCTACCCGCGCGGCCACCTCACGCTCCTCTTCGGCTGCCGCGCGCTGCGGCGCGATCTCGCCGCCTTCCTCCGCGAGCCGGCGGCCGGGCGCTGACCCCGGGCTACTTCCCCTTCTTCGCGGCGGAGGCGCGGCACGCGTCGCGGGCGGATTTCGCCTCGTCGAAGAACTCCGCCGGGACGACGCCGCCGCGGACGATGGGCCAGGACTTCTCCATCGCGGCGCGCCACCCCGCGGCGTCCCCCTTCACGACGGTGAGCCCCTGCTTCTGCATCGCGACGACCGCATCGTCGCTGAGCCGCTTCACCTCGGTGTCGACCTTGTTGCCGAGCTCCTTGGCGATGGCGAGGAGCTTGGGCCGCAGGTCGGCCGGGATCTTCTCCCAGGCGTCCTTCCGGACGAGCGTCGCGCCGACCATGTAGCTCCACGGCACGTCGAGCATGAACTTCGCCCGGTCGAAGAGGCGGGCGGTGAGGACGTACAGCGGGATGTTCGGGACGCAGTCGATCATCCCGGTCTGGAGCGAGGGGACGATGTCGGTCGCCGAGAGCACCACCGGGTGGAACCCGGCGGCGCGGTACGGCGTCGACGCTCTTCGGGTCGCCCTCCCACGCCCAGACCTTCGCGTCCTTGGCGTCGGCGGGCGTCCGGTAGGGCTTCGAGCAGAAGAGCGCGATCGCGCCGATCCGGCTCCACTGCAGGGCGACGAGCCCGCGCTTGTCGAGGGCCTGCTCGAGCTTGGGGCGCAGCTTCTCGAGCGCGCACACGACCTGCGCCTCGTCGTCGAACAGGAACGGGACCGAGAGGACCTGCGGCTCGGGGATGACGTCGTGCATCCCGACGCCGGTGATGGAGGCCGCCTGGAGCTGGCCGATCCCCATCTTGCGGACCATGTCGCCCTCGCTGCCCTGGGTCCCCCCGGCGTAGATGCGGAGCTTCACCTGGCCGCCGGACGTCTGCTCCCAGCGCTGGGCCAGGTCCTTCAGGAGCTCGTGCCAGGTGGAGCCCTGGGGCGCGA
Organism: uncultured delta proteobacterium; assembly: GCA_963739565.1. Taxonomy (GTDB): domain Bacteria; phylum Myxococcota; class Myxococcia; order Myxococcales; family Anaeromyxobacteraceae; genus Anaeromyxobacter. The sequence goes on from CAVUBF010000012.1 coordinate 552,396, forward strand.
GCGTACCGAGCTTGATGGTCACCTGCGCCGACGCGGCGACGGGCGCGAGCACCGAGAGCACCGCGGCGAGGGCGAGCTTCTTCACGAGATCTCCTTGGGGCGAGCCAGCTAGAGGAACAGATCGTCGACGTGGGCGAGGAGCGCCCTGGCGCGCCGCTGGGCGATCAGGTTCGCGAGCCGGAACCGCGGCACCTCGCCAGGGTCCGCGCGTACCACCTCCTCGAGGAGTCGGACGAACTCGTCACGGTCCTGCCGCTGCACGAGGACGCCCTCCGCGAAGGAGACGCGCGGGCCGAGCTTCTTGTTCATCGAGAGCGCGAGGGCCCGGTCGAGGTGGGCCTTCACGCGGTCGGGGCCGCCGCCCTCGGCGGCGCTCCGGGTCGCGTCGTAGGCGACGAAGAACTCGTGGATGGCGCCGTCGTTCCAGCTCTCGTCGAGGGCGAGGGCGCGCTCCATCATCGCGACCGGGGTGGGCAGCTCGGCGATCGCCGCCATGTCCCCCTTGTTCGCGGCGATGGAGAGGACCCAGGACGACGCGGTCCAGTAGAGGAGCGGGACGTCGCCCTTCTCCGCCTTCGCGAGGGCGCCCGCCGCCTGCGCGCCACCGGCGCGCACGCTCGCGCCGAGCTTCTCGCGCCGGACGTCGAGTCCCCGCACGCCGTAGTCGCGGGCGCGCACGTAGAGCTTGCGCGCGCGGTCGCGCTCGGCGCGGGCCGCGTCCAGCTTCCCATCGAGGTCGTCGAGGTCCGCGTCCATCTGGACGAAGGCGTACCCGTACTGGGTGAAGCTCGCCGCGAGCGCGGTGAGGAGCCCCTCGTGCCGCGGCTTGTCCTCGAGCACCCCCTCCATCGTCTTCAGCCCGAACGGGACCGCGTCGCGGATGAGCTGCGGGTCGTCGTCGGTCGCGTAGTTCGTGCCGCTCGCGGCGACCACGTCGGCCGCGAACTTGACCGCCACGGTCCTGCATCCGGAGAGCAGGGCGAGGGCGGCGAGGAGGGTGGAGATTGAGAGGGCGCGCATCACTCGCAAACGGGGCCTGGCGCGGGCTTCCATGGTACTCATAGACGCCCCTCCGAGAGGGGTCAACCGGCATTCGCGTGAACCCTCCCGCCCCCAGCGGCAACTCCGAGCCCGAGAAGCTCGGGACCAGCGTCGAGCGCGCCCTCGTGGCGGTCCTGCTCCTCGCGATGGTGCTCCTCCCCGCCGCGTCCACGCTCGCGCGCCGGATCCTCGGCCGCGAGCTGCCCGGCTCGTCCGTCCTCGCCCAGCACATCACCCTCTGGGTCGGGTTCCTCGGCGCCCTGCTCGCGACCGCCTCCGGGCGCCACCTCGCCCTGTCCACGCTCGAGGTGGTCCCCGCGGGCTGGCCGCGCCGCGGCGCCCGGATCTTCGGCCAGGCGGTCTCGGCGGCGACCTGCGCGCTCCTCGCCTGGGCCTCGCTCCAGCTCGTCGAGGCGGAGTGGAACGGATTCGGGGTCGTCGCGTTCGGGATCCGGGTCGCCTGGAGCCAGCTCGTGATGCCGCTCGGATTCGCGGTGATGACGCTCCGGTTCGCCTGGCGGGCCGGCGACGACCTCGCGGGTCGGGTCGCGTGGATCGTCCGCGCCGGCGTCCTCGCGGTCGCGGCCGTGGCGTTCCTCCTCGGGAAGGGGACGCCGGGCGGCTCGCTCTCGACGGTCCTCCTCCTCCTCGTCGCGGTGGCGTTCCTGCTCGGCATCCCGGTGTTCGTGGCGATGGCGGGCGTCGCGATGGCGCTCTTCTTCCGCGACGCGGGGCCGGCGGCGATCGCCGCCGTCCCGACCGCCACCTTCAACCTCGTCTCGTCCCCGACCCTCCCGGCGATCCCGCTGCTCACGGCGGCGGGGTACGTGCTCGCCGAGGGCGGCGCGGCGAAGCGGCTCGTCCGCGCCTACAAGGGGCTGTTCGGCTGGATGCCGGGCGGGGTCGCGGTGATGGCGACCTTCGTCTGCGCGGTCTTCACCACGTTCACCGGGGCGTCCGGCGTCACGATCCTCGCCCTCGGCGGGCTGCTCCTCCCGTCGCTCCTCGAGGACCACTACCCCGAGGACTTCTCCGTCGGCCTCGTCACCGCGGCGGGCTCGCTCGGCCTGCTCTTCCCGCCCTCGCTCCCGGTGATCCTGTACGGGGTCGTGGCCCAGGCGCCCATCGAGCACCTCTTCATCGGCGGCCTGCTCCCCGGGCTCCTGATGATCGTCCTCGTCGCGGCGTACGGCGTCTGGACGGGCGTCAAGAACCGCGCGCCCCGGACGTCGATCCGCCCGCGCGAGGCCGCCGCCGCGCTCTGGGACGCGAAGTGGGACCTCGGCCTCCCCACCATCGTGATCGTCGCGGTGGTGAGCGGCTTCGCCACGGTGACCGAGGCGGCCGCCCTCGCCGCCGCCTACGCCATCGTCGTGGAGTGCGTCATCTTCCGCTCGATCCACCCGCTCCGCGACCTGCCGCGGGTCCTCGTGCACGCCGCGGCCCTCGTCGGGTCGGTGCTCATCCTCCTCGGCTGCGCCCTGGGGGTCACCTCGTGGTTCGTGGACGCGGAGGTCCCGACCCGGCTCGTCGAGTGGATGACGGCGCACGTGCACAGCCCCGCGCTCTTCCTGCTGATGCTCAACGCGGTGCTCCTCGTCCTCGGGAGCGTCCTCGAGATCTACTCGGCCATCGTGGTGCTCGCGCCCCTGGTGGCGCCGCTCGGCGAGGCGTACGGGATCGAGCGGATCCACCTCGGGGTCGTGTTCCTCGCGAACCTCGAGCTCGGGTTCCTCTTCCCGCCGATGGGCCTGAACCTCTTCCTCTCCGCCTCGCGGTTCGGGAAGCCCTTGCCGTGGGTGTACCGGAAGGCGTTCCCGTTCCTGCTCATCATGTCCGCCGGCGTCCTCGCCATCACCTACCTGCCGGTGCTCACGACGGGCGTGGTGTCGCTCCTCGCGCGGAAGTAGCGGCGCAGCTCGAGGGACGCCTCAGGGCGCCGCGAGCACCGGCGCGAGCGCCTGGAGGAGCGCCCGGCTCACCCGGGCGTGGTTCGTCTGCCACTCGGCGCTCGCGTCCGGCCCCACCCGGTTCGCGACCGCGAGGGCCGCCGCGACCGGCACGCCCGCGGCGTGGCAGGCCGCGAAGACGCCCGAGGCCTCGAGGTGCTCGGCCGCGGCGAGGGCGCCGAGGCGGCGGGCCCCCTCGGGCGAGGTCGTGATGCCGGGCGGGACCGCCACGGCGTGCGCGGGGAGCGGAACCGGGAGCGCCCAGGACGCGTCCCAGCGGACCACCTCGATCGCGGGCCGGTGGGCGCGGCCCTCCAGCTCGTCCAGGGAGGTGGCGAGGACGGCGGTCGCGAGGAGGAGATCGCCCACGGCGAGCCGGCCGTCATACGCGCCGCAGGTGCCGACGAGGAGGACCCGGGAGGCGGGCGCCGCCGCGAGGAGTCGCGCCGTCGCGGCCGCGGCTGCGACCGCCCCGACCCCCACCGTCGCCACGCGCCACCCGGCGGGCGGCGTCGCGTCGAGCCCCGCGAGCTCCGGGGGGAAGGCGGCGAGGAGGAGCGGAGCCGCCCTCGGCGGCGTCGGGAACGGCATCACTCGATCGTAGCACCGCGCGACGGCGGCCACCCCTCGCGCAGCGCGAACACCGCGAAGGCGACCGCGTAGGCGCCGGCGACGTCGATCGCGTAGTGCAGGTGCGAGAGGAAGACCGACGCGACGACGAGGAGGTGACCGAGGACCGCGAGGGGGCGGACCCGCGGGAACCGCCAGAGGTACAGGGCGAGGAGGAAGGTCGTCGCGGTGTGGCCGGAGAAGAAGAGGTCCTTCGTGAGGTAGGCGGCCATGGCGTCCTTCGCGAACACCTGCCAGGGCGAGAGCAGCGCGAGGAACGCGTCGAGGGGCGGGCGCCCGCCGATCCCGGGCCCGGCGGTCGCCGGGTCGGGCACGCCGAGCCCGGTGAGCAGGAGCGTGGCGCCGCGGGCGAGCGAGACGAGCCCGGCGGTGACGGTGTAGCGCGCGAACAGGCGCGGGGCCCGCCAGAGCAGGCCGAGGGAGAGCGGGAGGTAGACCGCGAGCCAGAGCAGGTAGTTCGTGCGCGCGACCCACGGCAGGTAGGGCACGTGCGCGAGGACGAGGTCGGGCAGGGTCGGCGCCGGCCGGAGCTCGTTCCAGACCGCCGCCGCGATCATGACGGCGTAGCAGGCGCCGCGGAACAGGAGCGCGGCGACGACGGCGCGCCAGGCGACCCGGAGTCCGGCGAGCCCGGCGAGCCCGGCGACCCCGGGGACGTCGGCGGGCGCGGGCGTCTGCGTCGGCGGGGTCACGGGGGTAGTCATGACACGGGGAGCATATGATGTCGCGGTGCTGGCCCCGCACCTCGCGACCGCCGACCTCTCCCGCATGCGGCGGCTGCGCTGGACCTCCTTCGCCCTCGTGTCCGGCGCCTACGTCCTCTCCTTCTTCCACCGGATCGCGCCCGCCGCGATCGCCGGCGAGCTCCGGACCGCGTTCCGGGCCTCGGGCGCGGAGCTGGGGGCCCTCGCGGCGACCTACTTCACCGTCTACACGGTCACGCAGGTGCCCACCGGCATGCTCGTCGACCGGCTCGGCCCGCGCCGGATCGTGGCGCTCGGAGGCGTCGTCGCCGGCGCGGGGTCGATCCTCTTCGGCCGCGCGGTCACCCTGGGGGGCGCGAGCCTCGGCCGCGCCCTCGTCGGCCTGGGCGTCTCGGTCACCTTCGTCTCGCTCCTCAAGCTCGTCGCCGCCTGGTTCCGCGAGGAGGAGTTCGGGACGCTCTCCGGGATCGTGATGTTCATGGGGAACCTCGGCGCGGTGCTCTCGGCGGCGCCCCTCGCCTGGGCGGTCGGGCTCACCTCCTGGCGCAACGTCTTCGTCGCCGTGGGGCTCTCGTCCCTCGCCGGCGCGGCGCTCACCTGGCTCCTCGTCCGGGACGGCCCGCGCGCCGCGGGGCTCCCGTCGATGTCGGCGCTGGCGGGGCGGGCCGAGGAGGTCCCGCACCGCGGGCGCTGGTGGGAGGGGCTCTGGGCGGTGGTCCGGAACCGCTCCACCTGGCCCGGCTTCTTCATGAACCTCGGGCTCGGCGGCACCTACCTCTCCTTCGCGGGGCTGTGGGCGGTGCCCTGGCTCACCACGGTCCACGGGATGAGCCGCACGCGCGCGACCGCCCACACGACGGTGATGCTCGTCGCCTTCGCGCTCTCGTCCCTCGCGGTCGGGCGGGTCTCCGACGCGCTGGGGCGCCGGCGCGCGCCGGCGGTCGCCCTCGGCGCCGTCCAGGTCGCCTGCTGGGTCCCCATCGTCCTCGGCGTCCCGCTCCCGCCGGTCGCCGGCTTCGTCCTCTTCGCGGTGATGGGCGGCTCGGCGCCGGCCTTCACGCTCTCCTGGGCCGCCGTGAAGGAGGTGAACCCTCCCGCCCTCGCCGGCACCGCCATGGCGGTCGTCAACACGGGCGTGTTCCTCGGGCCGACCGTCTACCAGCCGCTCGTCGGATGGGTCCTCGACCGGGCGGGCTTCGGCCCGGCCCTCGCGATCCTCGCCGCCTGCGCGGCCTGCGGCCTCCTCGCGGCGCTCCTCGTCCGCGAGACGGGATGCCGGAACGTGAGCGGGGACCGCTGACGCCGGGGCGCGGCGCCCGCGGAGCGGGGCTGGGGAGGGGACTCAGAGCCCGCGCAGCGGCTGACCGTACGTGAACTCGACGAGGTGCCCGTCGGGATCCCGCAGCATCGTCACGTAGCCGATGTCGCCGCCGCCCTCGAAGGGCGGCTCCGCCAGGATCCCGAGCCGCTCCCCGTCCGCAGCGATCCGGTCCACCTCGCTCCGCTCGGCGCACTGGAACCCGAGATGGTCGATCCGGCAGTCGACCGGGGTGAGGTACAGCACGAGCACGAAGGCGGGCGGGCCCGCCTCGCGCCGCGCGGGGGCGAGCCAGACGGTGTGGCCCTTGGGCCGGCCGTCGCGGACGACCTCGAGGCCGCAGAACAGGTGGTAGAACGCGACGGACCGGTCGAGGTCCTTCACCTTCAAGACGACGTGGGTGAGCCGGACGGCCATCCCGGCAGCATCGCCCGCCCCGGCCGCCGGGGAAAGCGCCCCGCGCGGAGGCGCCGCCGGGGTCATGCCTCGCCGGCGAGGGACCGGACGAGCTTGGGCCGGATCCCGGTCGCGGCGAGGAGGCCGTCGAGCTTCTCCTGGGCCTCCCGGGAGCTGCCGCGGATCTTCCGCGCGAGGATGAGCTCGTTCTTCACCGAGTGCTCCCACCCGGTGAGCTCGGTGACCGTGACCTTGTAGCCGCTCGCCTCGAGGGCGAGGGCCCGGACCACGTTCGTGAGGTGGGAGCCGAACTCCCGCCGGTGCCAGGGGTGCTCGAAGAGCGGCGCGACCGCCGGCGCGGGGGCCTTCGCCTCCGCGAGCTGCCGCGCCACCTCCGCCTGGCAGCAGGGCACGACCGCGACGTGGTCGGCGTTGTGGCGAATGGCGAGGAGGAGCGCGTCGTCCGTCGCGGTGTCGCAGGCGTGGAGGGCGGTGACCACGTGCAGCCGCTCAGGGACGGCAGCCGCGTCGATGGGCCCCGACACGAACCGGAGCCGGTCGAAGCCGAGGCGCGCCGCGCGCTCGGCGCCGGCCCGGGCGAGCTCGTCGCGCGACTCGAGGGCGAGCAGCGTCCCCTTCCCCGCGGGCGCGAGGAACAGCTCGTAGAGGACGAATCCGAGGTAGCTCTTGCCCGCCCCGCAGTCGGCGACGACCGGCTCGCCGAAGCGCCCGAGGACGTCGTCGAGAGAGGGGGCGAGGAGCCCGGCGAGGTGGTTCACCTGCTTCAGCTTCCGCAGGCTGTCGGCGTTGAGGTCGCCGGCGCGCGTGAGGAGGTGGAGCTCCTTGAGGAGCCCGGGGGAGGTGCCGGGGAGGAGCTCCCGGCGAACCGCGTCGCCCTTCACCTGTCTGCGCATGGAACCTTTCTAGCGCATGGTGCCGTGGTCTGCTTCGGCGGGCGGGAAACGCGTCTCCGAAGGACGAGCCGTCGCCGTGGGAGCGGACGTCTCCCGCGTCGTCTCGCGCCCGACGGCGCGAGACGACGGTGGGGACTGGCGCCCGCGCCTCCGAACCGGTAACGGAAGACCTCGATGGCGACGAAGCCCTACCTCCAGCTTCCCTCCCCCTGGCTGGTCGCCCACCGGGGCGGGAGCCGGATCGCCCCCGAGAACACGCTCGCGGCCTTCGATCGCGCCGACACGCTCGGCGCCGACGCCATCGAGACCGACGTCCGGCTCTCGCGCGACGGGGTCGTGATGGTGTTCCACGACGAGGACACCGCCCGGCTCACGGGCGAGCCCGGGACCATCGAGGCTCGGACGGCGGCCGAGGTGGAGCGGCTCGACGTCGCCTTCTCGTTCAGCGAGGACGGCGGCGTGTCCTTCCCGCTCCGCGCCGCGGGGCTGCGCGTCCCGACCTTCGCCGAGGCGCTCCGGCGCTACCCGCGGATGCGCTTCAACGTCGACGCGAAGAGCGAGGACCCCGACCTCGCCGACGCCCTCGCCCGCGTGGTGCGGGAGGCCCGCGCCGAGGACCGGGTGTGCGTCGGCTCCTTCTTCGACGCGCAGGCGGAGCGGCTCGGGGCGCTGCTGCCCGGCGTCTGCCGCTTCCTCCCCCAGGACGCGGCGACCCGCCACGTCCTCGCCGCGAAGTCCGGCGCCGAGCCGGTGGGCCTCCCCGGCGGCTACGACCTCGCCGACCTCCCCGCGCGCATGGGGGAGATGACGGTCGTGGACCCGCCGGTCGTCGAGCACTTCCACCGGCTCGGGATCCCGGTCCACGTCTGGACGGTCGACGACGAGGACGAGATGCGCGCGCTCCTCGCCATCGAGGTGGACGGCATCGTCACGGACCGCCCGGACGTCCTGGCGCGCGTCCTGGGGCGGTGAGCTTCGACCACGTGTCTCCCGGCCGCGGCTCCGCCGCGGCGGCTGCCGCGCCTTGGGAGGACGCTCCCGAGTGGGGCCGGGCAGGCGCATCCGCCTCGCGTCGCCGCAAGTCGCGACCGGGGGCCGTGGGTCGGAGGGGCCCAGAAGCGCAGACCCCGCGGCACCCCCCAGCGGCGCGCCAGCCGCGCGCGGGGGACGGAGGGGATGGGCGCGTGCGTCACCGTGGGCGAGTGTCCCGGCGCGACGACGGCTGTCACGCCGGGTGCAGCGCGGCTCCGTAGGAGGAACCGACCCGTCCGCAGCGACGCGGCTCCGCAGCGGCGGACGCACCTGGACCCGGCCCCTGCGGGCGCTGGAGTGGGCGGCGCGGAGCGAGCGCCCTGCCGGCGCACGGCCGGTCTCGCTTCCGGACGCAGGTCCAGCTCCTGCTCCTGGGACTCCTTCCCCGTCCTCCCTGAGGGGTGCTTAGAACCCCCCAGGAATCGGCGTTACGGGCGACCGGTTCGTGGACGGTGGTCAGCCGGGGCGTTCTAGCGGGAACGGGCAGGAGCGCTCCTGCCTCCGCGGGAACCCAAGGTGCTTCCTCGCGCTCGCCGTGAACCCGCGATGATGTCGCCATGCGATCGCGACCTCTCGTCCTCGGCGTGCTCCTCGTCCTCGCCGGCGCATGCCGGTCGACCGCGACCCCGACTCCCTCCCCGTCCCCATCGGGCGGACCCGGCACGCTCGCCTCCTGCGTGGGCGGGGGTGCCGGAGGTCGCGCGCCCGTCGTCGCCGGGACCGAGACCGAACTCTTCACGGCCCTATCGCGGCAGGTCATCAGGCTCAAGCCTGGCGTCGAGACGCAGAACGTCGCCCAGGGCGACGGCAAGCAGCGGACCCTGACGCTCATCGCGAGGGACAACAGTATCTCGATGAATTGCGCCTGCCCCGGCGGCTGCGGCGAGGCAGGCGACGGCTGCGTCTACGTCGTCGTGATCGGGAGCCGCGAGGCGTACTGCACGGGCGACTGCGAGAAGCCGGGCGCGTGCTGCGGCGGGTGCGGCTGGTACTGACCTCGGCAGGCGCCCTGCGCCCGAAGACGCGAAGCCCCGGTCACCTTGCGGCGACCGGGGCTCCGGAGTTGGTTGCGGGGGCGCGCAAAGGTCCGTCCAGCGGAGTTCTAAGCCGGTGTTTACGGGCGTTCTGACGAACTGTTGGGCCGGGTCCCCGCACTGCGCCCGTTGGGCGTGCGCCCGGCGCGCACGAGCCAGTACAGCGTGACGGCGGTGGCCGCGACGACGCACGGCCCGAGGGTCACGAGCTGGAACGCAAGGTCCTGTCCGAGCACGATGCAGGCCGGGATCACCACCAGCACGAAGGGGGCGATGAAGCGAGCCCGGGGGAAGATCCGACCTATCACCCAGCCCAGGACCACGATGGCGAATGCGGTCCCGGCAACGATCGCCTCGATTACGCGCTCGAGGTGCGCGGTGTCCGTGAACAATCTGTCGCTCCCCGTTCAAGAAATGGCACGGCCGCCTCGTGCGTACGGCCGCCGCAGCCAAGACCTTTTCAACCCGCACTCTACCTCCGGCAATGATCACACCTCGCCGGTGTCCGTCTGGCCGGGCGCGGGCGCGTGATGGTCAGGCGGCCGCGGCGGCGGCGATCTCGTGCGGCACGCAGGCTTCTACTCGCTCTGGCCGCCGCGACTGAAGCACCTGGCGAAGTCCGTCGGGGTGTGGGTGTTCCTATCCGCGATGTTCTGGACGCTGTGGTGGTTGTTCCAGCGACGCTAGATAGGGCGGCACTTCCGGAACATCGACACACCCCGCCCGCAGGGGTCGGGGCATGGCCCCTCCGCCGCTGCGGAGCCGAGTCGCTGCGGACGGACCCGCCCCGATCCACGGAGCCGCGCTGCACCCGGCGTGACAGCCGTCGTCGCGCCGGTTCGCCCGCCCACGGACGCCCCGCGCGCCCATCCCCACGCTCTCCGCGCGCGGCTGGCGCGCCGCAGGGGGGTGCCGCGGTGTCTGCGTTTCTCGGCCCTCCCGTCAGTACGGCGCCCGGTCGCGACTTCCGGCGACGCGAGGCGGATGGGGCCTGCCCGGCCCCGCACGGAAGCGCCCACCCACGGCGCGGCAGCCGCCGCGGCGCACGCCGCGGCCGGACAGCGCGGACCCGGACGGGCGCCGCCGGACAGCGCTACGCGTGCTGTGACGCGAGGTCCGGGTGCTTCTCGACGAACTCGTCGAAGTTGCCCGGGAAGTCGAGGATCGGCTCGTCGCGGTGCATGACCCAGACCCGCGAGCAGACCTCGCGGATGAGCTCCTGGTCGTGCGTCACGATGATGACGGTGCCCTCGTACCGCTGGAGCCCCTCGGAGAGCGCCGCGATGGACTGCAGGTCGAGGTGGTTCGTCGGCTCGTCGAGGACGAGGACGTTGTCCTTGAAGAGCATGAGCTTCGCGAGGAGGAGCCGGACCGTCTCGCCGCCGGAGAGGGTGGCGGTGGGCTTCATCCGCTCCTCGCCGGAGAAGAGCATCCGGCCGAGCAGGCCCGAGATCTCCTCGTTCGACATCTTGTCCTCGAGCTCGCGGAGCCAGCCGAAGGCGGTGGTGCCCGGGCGGATGACGCCGGCCTGGTCCTGCGGGAGGTACCCGACCTGCGCCTGGTGCCCCCACTTCACGTGGCCCGCGTCCGGCTGGGTCTCGCCCGCGATCATCTTCACGAGGGTGGACTTGCCGACGCCGTTCTTGCCGACGACCCCGATCTTCTCGCCGCGCGTCACGAGGGCGGAGAAGGGCTGGACCACCTCGTGCCCGGCGCCGTACCGCTTCGCGATCGACTCGATGGTGAGGGTCTGCCTGCCGGAGGGCGCCTTCTGCTCGAACTTGATGAACGGGGCGGCGATGTTCGACCGCTTCATGTCCTCGAGCTTCAGCTTCTGCATCGAGCGGATGCGGCTCTGGACCTGGGAGGCGCGGGTGCCCGCGTGGAAGCGCGCGACGAACTCCCGGAGCTGCTCGATCTTCTTCGCCTTCTCGCCGTTCTCCGACTCGATCCGCGACCGGACCTGGCCCTTCTGGCGGACCATGGCGTCGTAGCCGCCCGGGTAGGTGATGATCGTCTCGTAGTCGATGTCGGCGATGTGCGTGCAGATCGCGTTCAGGAAGTGGCGGTCGTGCGAGATGGTGATGAGCACGCCGTCGAAGGCGTGAAGGAACTTCTCGAGCCAGCGGATCGACTCGATGTCGAGGTGGTTCGTGGGCTCGTCGAGGAGGAGCCCGGCGGGCTTGCCGAAGAGGGCCTGCGCGAGGAGGACGCGCAGCTTGTAGCCGCCGGTGAGGGCGCGCATCGGCTGGTCGTGCCAGGGCTCCTCGATCCCGAGGCCCTGGAGGAGCTCGGCCGCGTCGGCCTCGGCGGAGTAGCCGTCCTCCTCGCCGATGGTGGTCTCGAGCTCGGCGAGCCGGTGGCCGTCCGCGTCGGTGATCGGGTCCTTCGCGAGGAGCTTCTCCTTCTCGCTCATCGCCGCCCAGAGGGTCTCGTTCCCCATGAGGACGACGTCGAGGACGCGGTTGTCCTCGTACTTGTAGTGGTCCTGCCGCAGGATCCCGAGCTTCTTCGGCCGCAGGATCTTGCCGGTGTCGGCCTCCTCGTCGCCGGCGAGGATCTTCATGAAGGTGGTCTTGCCGGCGCCGTTCGGGCCGGTGAGGCCGTAGCGGTTGCCGGGGGCGAAGGAGACGTCGACGTCCTCGAAGAGCTTCTTCGGGCCGAACGCCTTCGTGACGTTCTGTACGGAGATCATGGGCGCGCCTTTGTAACGCGCCGCGCCCGGGGACGCCACCGCCGGGCCGGTCGCCTCCCGGACGGACGCGGGGGGCCCCGGCGTCGCCGGAGCCCGCCGGGGAGGCGAGCGGGCGCGCGCGGGTCGCGCTCGACCGGATCGCTCCCCCGGGCTAGGCTCCCCGACCGTGAACGCGCCGCCGCCGGACGCACCCCGCGCCCGACTCCTCGCGGGTCCCGCCGGGCGCGCCCTCGCGGTGCTCACGGCGGTCAACCTCCTCAACTACGTCGACCGGTACGTGGTCACGGCCCTGTTCGAGAGCCTGCGGGCCGAGCTCTGGCTCACCGACACGCGGCTCGGCTCCCTCGGGACGGCGTTCATCATCGTCTACATGCTCGCCTCGCCGGCGTTCGGGTTCGTGGGCGACCGCCGGCGCCGACCCGTGCTGCTCGCGCTCGGCGTCGGCATCTGGAGCATCTCGACGGTGCTCTCGGGGTTCGCCCGCGGGTTCTGGACGCTGCTGGCGTCGCGCTCGGCGGTCGGGATCGGCGAGGCGGCGTACGGCACCATCTCGCCGGGCCTGCTCGCGGACCACTTCGCGCCGGAGGCGCGGGGGCGCGCGTACGCCTTCTTCTTCGCCGCGATCCCGGTCGGCGCCGGCCTCGGGTACGTCATCGGCGACGTCGTGAACGCGACGCTCGGCTGGCGCTCGGCCTTCTTCGTCGCCGGGGCGCCCGGGTTGCTCCTCGCGCTGCTCTGCCTGCGGCTCGCCGACCCGCCGCGCGGCGCGGCCGAGCGGCCCTGGGCCGGGGTGCGAGAGGCGGGGATCTCCGCGACGTATCGACGGTTCCTGTCGAACCGCCCCTACGTCCTCACGGTGCTCGGGTACGCCGCCTACACCTTCGCGGTGGGCGGGATGGCCATCTGGATGCCGGCGTTCCTGGAGCGGACGCGGGGCGTGCGCGGCGCGGGACGCCTCGTCGGCCTGATCGTCGTCGCGACGGGCTTCCTCGGCACCTTCGCCGGCGGCTATCTCGCCGACGCCCTCCGGCGGCGGCTCAAGGAGGCCGACCTGTGGGTGTGCGGGCTCTCGACCCTCGCGGCCGTCCCGTTCGCGCTCGCGGCCTTCATGGCCTGGCGGCCTGCCTACTACCTGACCGCGCTCATCGCGGGGCAGCTGCTGCTGTTCGCCTCGACCGGCCCCGTGAACGCCGCGATCGTCGCCGAGGTCGCCCCCTCGGAGCGGGCGAGCGCGGTCGCCCTCTCGATCCTCACCATCCACCTGCTCGGCGACGTCCCCTCCCCGGCGCTCATCGGGTTCCTCTCCGATCGGTCCTCGCTCGGGCGCGCGGTGCTGATCGTGCCCGTCGCGGTGCTCGTGGCGGGGGTGATCTGGACCTGGGCCGCCTGGCGCGGCGAGCGCGCCGGACGTTGAGTCGGGGGGACACTCGGCCCTTCGACAGGCTCAGGGCCTCGCGCCCCCCCGAGCCCCCCGCTCGCTCCGGGGCAGGCTCCGCCGCCTGCCCCTCCGCTCGCCATCGAGTCAGCGCGAAGCAACCGCCGCGTCGTAGACCGCCGCGAGGCCGCCCGCGATGGCCTCGTCGGAGAAGCGCGCCGCGTGGCGGAGGCCCTCCTCGCGCATGCGCGCCCGGGCGGCGTCGTCCTCGAGGAGCGAGGCGATCGTGACGCGGAGCCCGTCGGCGTCGTGCGGGTCCACGTAGGCCGACCCCGGCCCGCCCGCCTCGCCGAAGCACCCGCCCCGCGTCGTCACCACCGGCGTCCCCGAGAAGAGCGCCTCGACGATGGGGATCCCGAAGCCCTCGAAGAGCGACGGGTAGAGGGCGAGCGTCGCGAGCCGGTACATCGCCGCGAGGTCCGGCGTGGAGACGCCGGAGAGGAGCCGGACCCGCCCGGAGAGGCCGTGCGACCGCGCGAACGCCACGAGCTCCTCGGCGTAGGGCGTCGGGCGCCCCACCGCGACGAGCGGGACGCCGGGGAGCCCCTCGAGGGCGCGGAGGGCGAGGAGCAGGTTCTTGCGGCGCTCGATGGTCCCCACCGCGAGGAGGAAGCGCGGCGGCAGCTCGTAGCGCGCCACGACCTCGCGGAGCCGCTCCTCGGGCACCGGCGCGCGGAACGCCTCGTGGCAGGTCTGGTACACGACGCGGATCCGCGCCCGGTCGACGCCGTAGAGGTCGACGAGGTCGCGGGCGGTCTGCTCCGAGACCGCGACGATCACCCCGGCCCGCCGCACCGCGCTCCGCGCCTTCGCCGCGTAGATGCGCCGGTCGAGCGGCGGGTAGAGCTCGGGGAACCGCTCGAAGATGAGGTCGTGGAGGGTGACGACCGAGGCGACGCCGCTCGACTCGATCCCGAGGGGCAGCTCGTTCGAGAGGCCATGGAAGACCTGGATCCCGTCGCGGCGGAGGTCGCCGACGATCCCGCGCGTCCGCCAGAGCGCCGGGAAGGCGCGGCCGAGGAGGCGACTCGGCCCGCGCACCTCGAAGCGCCCTTCGGCGAGCTCGAAGGGGAGCTTCCCCGGGCGCGGCGTGTACGCGAAGTACGCGTGCTCCGGCCGGAGCCGGTGCAGGATGCGCAGCACGTCCCGGGAGTAGTTCCCGAGTCCGGTCGCGTTGTGGAACACGCGCTTCGCGTCGAAGCCGATGTTCATCCGATGGCGGGCCCGCTCCCCGCCGCTCCAGCGGGAAGGTAGGGAGGGGGTCCGCGCGAGCTTTACCGCCCCGCCCCGCACCCGCGCAAGCGGACCGCGCGCGTCCGCGGGCTCGACGGGCCCGGGAGCGGGCTGGCCCGGGCGTGTCGGCTCCTCTACGATGCCCGCCATGGATCGGAACGGCGCCGACCGGAAGCTCCACGAGGCCGCGGGGAGGTCGCCCGAGCTCGCCGCGATGCTGCTCGCGAACCGGCACGACGACCCGTCCTCGCGGTACCGCCGGATCGCCTTCATCGTCGCCGTGGCGGCGCTCGGCACCGGCCTCCTCTGGCTCGTCGCGCCCCGCCTCTCCCGGCCGAAGCCGCACGAGACGGCGGAGATGGACTTCTCGGTCTACCTCCCGCCCATCACGACGCAGAAGGCCGCCGGCGGAGAGGAGACCTCTCCCTTCACCGGGTTCGCGGTCTCGATCGAGACCGATCCCGCCGGCGCGGTCGTCACCATCGGCGGCGTCGTGCGCGGCGAGGCGCCGGTCCTCGCGAACGTCACCTGCCGCGCGACGGAGAAGGTCGAGGTCCGCGCGGACAGGCCCGGGTTCCGCCCGGTGCGCCGCCAGGTGGCGTGCCGCCCCGACACGCTCGTGAAGCTCACGCTCCAGCTGGAGCCGTAGCCTGCCCCGCGGGGAGCGGATCTTCTGCGCCTGCACCCCCGGGCTCGAGCCGGTCCTCGCGGCCGAGCTCGCCGGACTCGGCCTCTCGTCGCGCGCGGTCCCCGGCGGCGTCGACGCCGAGGGGGATGACGCGGCCGCCCTCGCCTGCATCGGGTCGCGGGGCGCCGACGCGGTGCTCCTGCGGCTGTGGGAGGGGCCCGCCGCGGACCTCCCCGCGGCGAAGCGGGCGACGCGGCGCGCCGGGGGGGCCGCGGAGCTCCGGATCCGCACCGAGGGGGCGTCGGCCTCGATCTCGGTGGACGCCGCGGGGTCGCCGCTCTTCCGGCGCGGCTGGCGAGCGCGGGTGGGCGCGGCGCCGCTCCGCGAGACCGTCGCCGCCGGGATCCTCCTCGCCTGCCGGTGGGACGGCGAGTCGCCCTTCCTCGACCCGATGTGCGGCTCCGGGACGATCGCCATCGAGGCGGCCCTCGCCGCGGGGCGCCGCGCCCCCGGCCTCGGCCGGACCTTCGCCTTCGAGGGGCTCCCCGGCCACGATCCGGCGCGGACGGAGAAGGTCCGGGCCCGCCTCGCCGCCCGGGCCCGGCCGATCCGCGTCCCGATCCACGCCTCCGACCGGAACGCCGGCGCGCTCCGGCTCGCCGCGAAGAACGCGCAGGCGGCGGGCGTCGCCGACGCGATCGACCTCTCCCGCGAGGACGCCGCGCGGGTCGTCCCGCCCCCCGGCCCGGGCCTGTGCGTCACGAACCCGCCCTGGGGCGTCCGCCTCGACGAGGCGGCGCGGGAGGCGTGGCTCGCCCTCGCCACCCTGTGGCCCCGCCTCGCCGGCTGGGAGGTCGGTGTGCTCGGGCCGGACCGCGGCTTCGAGCGCCTGCTCCCCCGCCCGCCCGCGGCGACGCTCCCGCTCAGGCCGGGCGGCATCGCGTGCCGGCTCCTGCGCTACGGGCCCTGAGAGCACGTGAGGGCGGCGGCCCGCCGAGCAGGCGGCCTCCCAGGTCCGCACACATGCTGTGGCGTCATGTGGAGGGACTTGCTCGCCCGGCTCCTCGCACCCGCGCGCGATCGCCCGCGGGGCCACGGGACGGGGCTCGTCCCCCGCCGCGCCCGCATGGGCCTGCCCAAGATCGACGTCCGCGACGTCGGTCACCGGTTCGAGCGCGTGGTCGCGCTCCGCGACGTGAACGTCGAGATCCACGCCGGCGAGTTCGTCTGCCTCCTCGGCCCGTCCGGCTGCGGGAAGACGACGCTGCTCTACGCCCTCGCGGGCCACCTCGAGCCCTCCGGCGGCCGGATCTCGATCGACGGCGTCCAGGTGAAGGGCCCCGGCCCGGACCGGCTCCTCCTCTTCCAGGAGGCGGCCCTCTTCCCGTGGCTCAGCGTGCGCCAGAACCTCGTGTTCCCCCTCCGCGCCCGCGGCCTCTCCCGGCCGGACGCGGAGGCCCGCGCCCGCGCCTACGTCCCGCTCGTCCAGCTCGAGGGGTTCGAGGACGCGCTCCCGCACCAGCTCTCCGGCGGCATGCGCATGCGGGTGCAGCTCGCCCGGGCCCTCGCCCTCGATCCGGCGGTGCTCCTCATGGACGAGCCCTTCGCCGCGCTCGACGCCCAGACCCGCAGCGCCATGCACCAGCTCCTCCAGCGGATCTGGCTGCGCGACCGGAAGACGGTGGTCTTCGTCACCCACGACGTCCGGGAGGCGCTCGTCCTCGGGGACCGGGTCGTCGTCATGGCGGCGCGCCCCGGGCGCGTGCTGCACGACCTCGACGTGAGCCTGCCGCGGCCGCGCGATCCCGACGATCCGAAGCTCGTCGAGCTGTCGCGGTGGATCCGCTCCGAGCTTCGCCGGACCGAGGTGGCGGCGCAGGAGCGGGCGGAGCCCGAGCCGCCGCCCGGGAAGGAGGACGACCATGGCCGGATGGGCGAGGGGGGCGGCGCTGCTCGCGGTGTCGGTCGGGATCTGGGCGCTCCTCTCTAGGTTCGGGCCCTGGCCCCGGTGGCTCTTCCCGGGACCGGGCGCGGTCGCGGCGAGCCTGGGCGCCCTGGCCGCGGACGGGCGGCTCGGCGCGGCCGTGCTCCGCTCCCTGGGGCGGCTCGCCCAGGGATACGGCCTGTCGGTGCTCTGCGGGGTCCCGCTCGGCGTCGCGATGGCGCGCAGCGCCCTCGTCCGCGGCGCGGTCCGCCCCGCCGTGCTCGGGCTCCAGGCGCTGCCGTCCATCTGCTGGCTGCCCCTCGCGATCCTCTGGTTCGGCCTCTCCGAGATCGCCATCGTGTTCGTGGTCGTGATGGGGTCGATGCTCGCCGTCGCCATCGCCACGGAGGACGCGGTCCTCGGCGTCGACCCGATGCTGCTGCGCGCCGCGGGCACCCTCGGCATCCGCGGGGTCCGCTTCCACCTCGGGGTCCTGCTCCCGGCGGCGCTGCCCGGCGTCCTCACCGGCCTCAAGCTCGGCTGGAGCTTCGCCTGGCGCGCGCTCATGGCGGGGGAGCTCCTCTTCGTGGCGGGCGGGCTCGGCCAGCTCCTCCAGGCCGGGGCGCGAGCTCCTCGACGCCGCCCAGGTGATGGCGGTGATGGTCGCAATCGTGGCGGTGGGGACCGCGGTGGACCGGCTCCTCTTCCGGGTGATCGAGCTGCGGGTCCGGCGCCGGTGGGGGCTCCTCGAGGCGGTCGCGTGAGTCGCGCCACCCGCGCCGCCCTGCTCGCCGCGGCGGCCGTCGCCGCCGCGGGCTGCGCGCGGGACCCCGATCCCGGTCGGCCGCTCCGGCTCGGCTACTTCCCCAACGTCACCCATGCGCCAGGCGCTCGTCGGCGTCGACGACGGCACCTTCGCCCGCGCCCTCGGCGGGAAGTTCGAGCCGCGGCTGTTCAACGCCGGCCCCGCCGCGATGGAGGCGCTCCTCGTGGGCGACCTCGACGCCTCCTACGTCGGGGCCGGACCCGCCGTGATCGCGTGGTTCCGATCCGAGGGGGGGCTCCGCGTCGTCGCCGGTGCGGTCTCCGGCGGAGCGGTGCTCGTCGTGCGCGACGCCCGGTCGGCGGCGGACCTCGTCGGGAAGCGCGTGGGGTCGCCGCAGCTCGGGAACACCCAGGACGTCGCGCTCCGCACCTGGCTGCGCGCCCAGGGGCTCTCGGACCGCGGCGGCGACCGCGGCGTGGAGGTGACGCCGCTCTCGAACGCGGACAACCTCGCCATGTTCGCGCCGGGGCGAGCTCGCGGGCGCGTGGGTGCCCGAGCCCTGGGGCGCGCGGCTCGTCGCCGAGGCGGGCGGGAGGATCCTCGTCGACGAGAGGACGCTCTGGGAGGGCGGCCGGTTCCCGACCACCGTGCTCGTCGTGCGCGCGCCGCGCCCTCGAGCGGCGGCCGGCGGACGTGGAGGCGCTCCTCCGGGCCCACCTCGAGCTGACGCGGCGGTGGCGGGACGATCCCGAGGGCTTCGGCCGCCTCGCGAACGAGGCCTACGGCCGCCGGACCGGGAAGCCGCTGAAGGGTGCGGTCCTCCGCGACGCCCTCTCCCGGCTCGAGCCGGTCGCGGACCCGATGGCGTCCCAGCTCGGGGAGATGGCGCGGCACGCGCAGGACCTCGGGTTCGCGCCGCGCGGCGACCCGTCGGGCCTGGTGGACGCGACGCCGCTTCGCCAGGTCAATCGGCGGTGACGCGGACGAGGCCCTCCGCGCCCGGTCACCCCCGGTCGGCGGCGTCGGCTCCCGTCCCCGCGAGCTGCAGGAGCCGCAGCTGCGCGTCGGTGCCTTCCTCGCCCGGGCGCGGGCGGACCCGCTCGTAGCTCCCGTCCGGCCGCATGCGGCGCGCGCGGACGTTGTCGGCGAGGTAGGTCGCGAGCACCTCCTCGCGCAGGTCGCGGACGAGGGCGGGATCGCGCACCGGGAAGAGCACCTCGACCCGGCGCTAGAGGTTGCGCGGCATGAGGTCGGCGCTGCCGAGGTAGACCTCCTCGTCGCCGCCGTTGCGGAACTAGAAGATGCGGCTGTGCTCGAGGAAGCGCCCGACGATGCTCGTGACGCGACACCTGTTCCGTCGCACCCGGGATACCCGGGCGCAGGCAGCAGATGCCGCGCACGAGCAGGTCGACCCGCACGCCGGCCTGCGCCGCGCGTACGAGCGCCTCGATCATCCGCTCGTCCGCGAGGGCGTTCATCTTGAAGATCAGGTGGCCGCCTCGCCCCGCCCGCGCGTGGGCCGACCTCGCGGTCGACGAGCTCGACGAGCCGCTCGCGCAGGTTGACCGGCGCGACGAGGAGCTTCCGGTACTCCCGCGGGTGCGCGTAGCCGGTCAGGTAGTTGAAGAGCTCGGTCGCGTCCTCGCCGATCGTCGGGGTCAGCGGTGAACAGGCCGAGGTCGGTGTAGGCGAGGGCGGTGACGGCGTTGTAGTTGCCGGTCGAGAGGTGGACGTAGCGGGCGAGCCGGTCGCCCTCCCGGCGCACGACGAGCGCGATCTTGGAGTGGGTCTTGAGGCCGAGCAGGCCGTAGACGACGTGGACGCCCTCGGCCTCGAGCGCCCGCGCCCAGCCGATGTTGCTCTCCTCGTCGAAGCGGGCCTTGAGCTCGACGAGCACCGCCACCTGCTTGCCGTTCTCGCTCGCCTCGAGGAGCGCCTCGACGACGGGCGAGTTCCGCCCGACGCGGTAGAGCGTCATCTTGATGGCGAGCACGTCCGGGTCGCGCGCGGCCGCCCGCAGGAAGTCGACGACCGGGACGAAGGAATCGAAGGGGTGGTGGAGGAGCACGTCGTGCCGTCGGATCGCCGCGAGCAGGTCCTCGTCGCCCGGCTGGAGTCGCGCGGGGAGCCCGGGGACGAACGGCGGGAACTTGAGGTCGCTGCGGTCGATCGCCGCCAGCGCCGCGAGGCCGGGGAGCGCGAGGGGCGCCTCCACCGAGGTGGCGTCCCGGGGGTCGACCTCCAGGTTCTGGACGAGGAGGTCGCGGACCGCGTCGGGCATCGATGGGGTCACGACGAGCCGGACCACCGAGCCGAAGCGCCGCTCCCGGACTCCGAGCTCCACCGAGGTCGAGCAGGTCCGCCGCCTCGAGCTCCTGGATCTCCACCTCGGCGTCGCGCGTGACGTGGAACGGGAAGACGCCCTTCACTGCGATGCCGGGGAAGAGCCGGTCCACGTTGGCGGCGACGAGCTGCTCGAGCCAGACGAACGAGTGAGGCCGCCGCACCCCGGCGACGCTCTCGAGCCCCGCGACGCGGCCGAGCGGCACGAGGCGCGGCAGCGTGCTCGGCACCTTCACCCGGGCGAACCGCTCGACCCCGGCGTCATCGACGATCACCGCCAGGTTCAGGCTCAGGTTCGAGATGTGCGGGAACGGCCGGCCCGGATCGAAGGCGAGCGGCGTCAGCACCGGCATCACCATCTCGTCGAAGAAGGCCCGGGCGGAGGCGACCTGGCGCGCGTCGAGCTGGGGAAAGTCGAGGACGTGGATCCCGGCGGACTCGAGCTGCGGCAGGAGCTCCGTGTGCCATCGGGCCGAGAGCGCGCGGGTGAGCCGGAGCGCCTCCCTGCGGATCTCCGCGAGCTGCTGTACCGGGGAGAGGCCGTCCGCGGAGGGCTCGCCGACGCCGGCGGCGACCTGCTGCTCGAGCCCGGCGACGCGGATCATGAAGAACTCGTCCAGGTTCGAGGCGACGATGGCGAGGAAGCGGACCCGCTCGAGGAGCGGGTTCGTGGGATCGCCCGCCTCCTCGAACACCCGCCACTGGAAGGCGAGGAGCGACAGCTCGCGGTTGATGACCAGGGTAGGGTCGAGCCGCGGCGGCTCGGCCGCCCGCTCCTGCGCGACGGCGGCCGCGGCGTCCGCAGCGGCCCCCGCAGCGGCCCCCGCAGCGGCGGTCACCGCGCCGGGGGCGACGGCCCCTGCCCTCGCCGATAGGGGCGTCTCGGGAACCATCGGGTCCGCAGGGTCTCGCATCCGGTCTCCGGGCGCGAAGCTCCGCGCCGTCGCTTCGAGCGTAGCGCGGTGCCCTCCGGCCCGCACCCGCCGGACCGTGACGATTCGCCACGCGGCCCCGGCCGGGTCAGCCGCTACCACTCGCCATCAGCGCCTCGGCCGCGCTCGGCCCGGCCCAGCCGAGGACACGAACGTCCTTCTCCTCGAAGAACACCGAGGACGTCGAGAAGAGCGCGAGCTCGTCGCGCAGCCGGGCGGGCAGGTCCTGGATGGTCCGGAGCGGCTCGCCCCGCTCGAAGGCGAGCGGCACCGCGACGATCCGGTCGTTCCGCACGCGCCGGCCCCCGTCGTCCTGGTCGAGCTGCAGCACCCCCAGCGCGCGGCAGGCGACCACGACGCCCGCCGGTGACGCCGCGTCCCAGTAGACGAGGGCGTCCACGGATCCCCGTCCGGCGCCTTCGTCGACGGGACGAACCCGAAGTCGTAGGGCCACACGAACCCGGCGGGCAGCGGCCGCTTGAGGACGAGCACGCCGAGCCCCGGGTCGAGCTTCAGCTTCATGGCCGACCCCCGCGGCGTCTCGACGACGACGTGGAACCCTCCCTCTCCGCGCGCGGGGGATCCGATCGAGCCTCACGGTCGAACGCTTCGACCGGTCGGACGCGGCGGCAACGCTCCCGCGGTTCGCAGGGCGGCGGCCCCGCCGCGGTCGCCAGGTCCCGCTCGTCGCCGTCTCCGGCGGGTTCCGGCGCACGACGGGTACCCGGCGCCCCCTTGCCCGGCCCGATCGTCACGCCGATGTTGCATGAGGTCCGGGCGTCCGACACGCGCGCCCGGTAGGACTCGGGGCGATGACACCACCAGACCAGCCCGGGCTCCGGCTCGACGCCTCCGGCGCGACCCTCACGCTCGATCCCGCGACCGAGACGGTCGTCCTGCGCGACGGCCGCTTCCAGCGAATCCTCTCGCTCGACGAGGCGCTGCTCCTCGGGATGCGCCGGTTCCACTCGCCGATCCGCACGGCGATCGCCCGGGCCCTGACACGCATCGGAGACGGAGAGAGCTGGGCCGTCGCGGGGCTCTCCTGCCTCGCCGCACGCACGCCGCTCGGGACGCACCTCGGGCTGCGGATCGCCGCCGCCACCGTCGGCGCGACCGCGCTCTCGCAGACCCTGAAGCGCAGCCTCACCCGCGCGCGGCCCGACGCGGCCATCGCCGGATTCGAGCCGCTCGCGACGAACCCCGACCGCTTCTCCTTTCCGTCCGGCCACAGCGCCGCGGCCTTCGCGGTCGCGGTGGCCTTCGCCGGCGAGCCCGGAGCGCTCGGGCCGCTCGCGCTCCTCCTCGCGACGGGGATCGGGCTCTCGCGCGTCTACCTCGGCGCGCACTACCCGCTCGACGTCGCCGCGGGCGGGATCCTCGGCGTCTTCGCAGGGCTCGCCGCGCGCCTCCTCGTCGCCTGAGGGCGCCTCCGGGCCGGCGGTCGCTCCACCCGCCCGTGCCTCGCCTCGCGCGGATGCGCACCCGTACGTGCGAGGGGGCATGCCATGAAGAAGCTCGTGTTCCTCGCCGCGCTCGCGGCGCTCGCGGCGCCGCTCCTCGTCGCCGCGCAGACGACCACCGGGCCGACCGGCACCTCGCCTGGCGCCGGATCGCCGGGGTCCCAGATCGGCACGGGCGTGGGCGGAACCGGCAGCTCCACGCCCGGAATGGCGACCAATCAGCAGTCCGGCGCGTCCGGCCCCGGGTCGACGACGGCGCCCGGCGTCACGGTGTGCCCGCCGGGCACGGTGCCGGACACGGGCTCGACCGCCGGCATGGGCCAGGGTGGGATGACGGGATCGAGCAGCGGGACGTCGGGCGGGACGGGCTCCTCGGCGGGGGCGGTGGGGGGCTCCACCGCAACGGGCGTGCGGTGCGTCCCGGTGGGCGGCGTGACCCCCGGCACCACCGGCTCGACCGGAGCGGGGACGACGGGATCGACGGGATCGACGGGCGTGGGGACGCCGGGGTCGACGGGCGCGGGGACGCCGGGGACGACCGGCGCGGGGACACCCGGCGGACTCAGCCCGCCCGCGGGCGGTCAGCAGCCCGGGACCGGGACGGGCGGGGTCGGCGCGCCGACCCGGTAGGCGCTCACGCCTCTCGCTCAGGCCGCCTCGTCGAGGGCGGCGGCGCGGGGAACGAGCAGCAGCCCGAGCGGCGCGAGGATGTCCGCGCCCTGCGCGAGCGCCCGCTCGAAGGCGCGGAGCGACCGCGCCGCGGTCCCGTTCGTCGCGTCGAGGAGCGCGAGCTCGAGGATGAGGCGCTCGAGCGCGGATACGCCGTCCGCGCGCACTGTGAGCTCGAGTGGGTCGCCGACCACATCCACGACGCTCCGCGCCGCGGTGTGCCCTGCGCAGTACAGCGAGTAGAGCTGCGAGACGGTCATCGCCCGACCCTCCCCGGAGGACCCGTTCCACCCGCCCCGCCACCCTCGCTCCGATCCTCGAGTGCCTTCACGAAATGCATCCTGCGGGCCAGACGTGAACGTGTGGTGACGGGCCTGAGGCGACGGCGCGAATCCACCCGGGGTGCGGTCTCACCCGGTGGACGGGGTCCCGCCGCTCGCCATGCGGCGCAGCTGCTTCGCGGTGAGGAGCCACCGGAGCTCCGCCCCCGCCGCGCGAGCGGGCTTCGCCAGCGAGAGGAGGCACGCGCCACCCTTCTTCAGGGAGAGGAGGCCGGGCTGCTGCCGGCCCGTGAGCAGGAGCTCGACGAGCGCCGAGAGGTGCGGCTCGTGCCCGACGACGGCGACGACCCCGCGCCGCCGCTGGGCACGCAGCCATGGGAGGAGGGTGGCCGGGTTCGCGCCGGGCTCGAGCTCGGCGAGCCGGACCGTCCGCAGCCCGCCGTGGGCGTCCGCCAGGATCTCCGCCGTCTGGGCAGCGCGGGCGAGCCCGCTCGTCGCGAGCAGGTCAATCACGGGGACGAGCCGGCGCAGGCCCTGGGCGCCCCTCACGAACCGCTTGCGCCCCGCGTCGGTGAGCGGCCGCTCGCCGTCGCCCTTCCCGGACCGCGCGAACGCGGCCCGCTCCTCGGCGATGGCGTGGCGAACGACGAGCAGGTCCATGGGCTCTCCGGAGCGGCGCCCTTCCGCGTGCGCCGCACCAATCATTCTCGCTCCGCGCGCCGGCCGCCCTCGCCCGGAGGTGGCGGACCGGATCGCCTACCCGTGCGGGGGCCGCGCTCCTCGTCGTCGTGGGCGATGATGGCGCCATGCGGATCGACGGCGACACGCTCGACCTCGCCGCGCCGGAGGGCGCCCGGGTCGTCGTGCGCGGGCTCCTGACGAAGGCGGAGGAGGCCGCCGAGTCGCTCGCGGCGGGGAAGGGCGACGAGCCCCTGCACGACTTCCGGGTGGCGGTCCGGCGCCTGCGCAGCGCCTTGCGAACGTTCCGGCCGTGGCTCGGCGGGGTGGTCCGCCCGCGGCACGAGAAGCGGCTCCGTCGGCTCGCCCGCTCGACCAACGAGGCGCGGGACGCGGAGGTCCAGCTCGCCTGGGTGACCGCGCGGCACGAGCAGCTCTCCTCCCCCTCGCGGCGTCCCGGGTACGCGCTCGCCGTCTCACGCCTCGCCTCCCGCCGCGATGCCGGCCCGGCTCCCGCCCGCCTCGGCGCGGACTTCCGGCGCGTCGAGCGGAAGCTCCGGCGCCGCCTCGATCGGGACGGACGGGGGTACGGCGCGGCGGAGGGCGCGACCTTCGGGGTGGTGATGGCCGCGCTCGTGATCGAGCAGCAGGCGCGCCTCGCCGCGCGGGTGGGCGCGATCCGCAGCGCCGATGACGTGAAGGCGGCGCACCGCGCGCGGATCGCGGCGAAGCGGCTCAGGTACCTGCTCGAGCCGCTCCGGGGCGTCCGCGGCGCCGAGGCGACGCCGGTCATCCGGGGGCTCGAGCGGCTGCAGGACCTGCTCGGCGAGCTCCACGACGCCCACGTGCTCGCGGCGGGCCTCGGCCCGATCCTCGTCGAGGTCGCGGCGGAGCGCGCGCGGGGCGTGCACGCGGCGCTGCTCGCGCTCGGCGCGGAGCACGCGTCGCTGCGGCGGCGGCTCGGGGGGAGCCCGCGGCCGGGCCTGCTCGCGCTCGTCCGCCTCGTGCGCGAGGAGCGCGACGCGCTCTTCGCGGGCCTCGACGACACGTGGCGCGGGGGAGGGATGGAGGCGCTCGCGGACGAGACCCGGGGGCTCGCCGTCGCCCTCGCGGCCCGCGGCGACGACGCAGGCGGCGGCGTGCACGAGGCCGGCCGCCCCGCGCTGCAGTCGTGAACGGGCCGCGGCGCCGGCGCCGCCGCGCTACGGGTCCTCGGGCGCCCGGCTCTTCGGGTGCCGCACGTCCTTGCCGCGCACCATGAAGATCACCATCTCGCCGACGTTCACGGCGTGGTCGGCGAACCGCTCGAGGTGCTTCGCGGCGAACATGACCGAGGTCGCGCGGCGGATGTTCTTCGGGTCCTCCATCATGAGGAGGACCATGTCGTTGAAGATCTTGAGGTAGAGCGCGTCGACGAGGTCGTCGGCGCTCATCACCGCCTGGGCCTTCGTCACGTCGCCGGTCACGAAGGCGTCGAGGGCCTTCTTGAGCTGCTCCTCGGCGAGCTCGGCGATCCGGGCGAGGTCGTGCAAGGGGCCGAGGGGCGGCGCCTGCTGGAGGTCGAGGGCCCGCTCGGCGACGTTCACCGCGAGGTCGCCCATCCGCTCCAGGTCCACCACGATCTTGAGGGCGGTGGTGATGAAGCGGAGGTCGGACGCGGCCGGCTGGCGGAGCGCGAGGAGCCGCCGGCAGGCGCCGTCGATCTCGACCTCCATCCGGTTGATCACCCGGTCGCGGGTCTTCACCTGATCGGCCAGCGGTGGCGTCGCGCTCGATCATCGCGCGGACGCTCGCGGCGATCGCCTTCTCGACGAGCCCGCCCATCTCGAGGAGCCGGTCGCGGAGCGCTCGGAGCTCCGCCTCGTAGGACTTGTCGGTATGGCTCGTCATGTGTCGCCCGAACACCGGGACAGCGTAGCGCGTCCGCGCGGCTAGCCGAACTTCCCGGTGACGTAGTCCTCGGTCCGCTGCTCGCGTGGGGTTCGTGAAGATCTGCTCGGTCGGATCCGACCTCGACGAGCTCGCCCATGTAGAAGAAGGCGGTCTGGTCGGAGACGCGGGCCGCCTGCTGCATGTTGTGGGTGACGATCACGATGGTGTAGCGTGGCCTTCAGCTCGTGGATCAGGTCCTCGATCTTCGCCGTGGCGATGGGATCGAGGGCGCTCGCCGGCTCGTCCATGAGCAGCACCTCGGGCTCGACGGCGAGCGCCCGGGCGATGCAGAGCCGCTGCTGCTGGCCGCCGGAGAGCGAGAGCGGCCGACGCGCGGAGCCGGTCCTTCACCTCGTCCCAGAGCGCCGCCTGGCGGAGGCAGCGCTCCACGATCGGCATCGTGGTCGCCCGGTACGCCGTTCAGGCGCAGCCCCGCCGCGACGTTGTCGCGGATGGACATGGTGGGGAACGGGTTCGGGCGCTGGAACACCATCCCGACCCGGCGTCGCAGCCGGACCGGATCGACGTCGCGCCGCGAGTCAGGTCCTCGCCGTCGAGCAGCGAGCTTCCCCTTCGCCCGCGCGCCGGGGATGAGCTCGTGCATCCGGTTCAGGCAGCGCAGGAAGGTCGACTTGCCGCACCCGGACGGGCCGATGACCGCGAGCACGCTGTTCTCGGGCACGACGAGCTGGACGTCGCGCAGGATCGTCGCCTTCCCGAACCCCGCGGCCAGATGATCGACCACCAGCTTCGCAGTCGGGACGATCGACATCGGCTTCGCCTCCTCGACGGCGCCGGTGCGGCCGGGCGCGCGGCGCGGCCGCGCCTCCTGGGTGGATGGGCGAGTCGACGGCATCATCGTGCACCTCCGAGCCGCCCGCGGGCGAGTCCGCGGGCGAGCAGGTTCAGCCCCCGACGAGCAGCAGCAGCACGAGCGCCGCGGTCCAGGCCTTCTGGTGCCAGTCGTCGTAGGGGCTGATGGCGTAGTTGAAGATCTGGACCGTCAGCGAGGCGGTCGGCTGATCGGGCCGCGTGTTCCAGTACTGGTTGTTGAGCGCCGTGAAGAGGAGCGGCGCGGTCTCGCCGGCGGCGCGGGCGACGGCGAGCAGGACGGCGGTGAGGATGCCGCCGGCAGCGCGGTCCGGAGCACCACGCGGAGGCTCGTCTTCCAGGCGGGCGACCCCGAGGGCGAGCGAGGCCTCGCGCAGCGTGCTGCGGGACCAGCCGGACGAACTCCTCGGTGGCGCGGGCGAGCGGCGGGACCATGAGGATCGCCAGCGCGACGGCGCCGGCCAGCGCCGAGAAGCGCTTCATCGGGAGCGACGAGCAGCCCGTAGGCGACGATGCCGACGACGATCGACGGCACGCCCGAGAGCACCTCGGCGGTGAAGCGCACCGCCGAGCCGAACCTGCCGTCGCCCTTCTCGGCGAGGAAGACGCCGGCGCCGACCCCGACGGGCAGCGCCGACGAGGCACGCCATCCCGACCATGAGGAACGTGCCCACGATGGCGTTCCCGACGCCGCCGCCCGGCTCGCCGACCGGCGTCGGGCAGCTCGAGTGAAGAAGCGAGGGCGAGAGCCCCGGCGCGCCCTGCGAGACGACGAGCCACAGGAGCGAGCGCGAGCGGGAGCAGGGCCACGACGACGGCCGCGCCGCGCAGACGGCGGTCCAGAGGCGGTTCCGACGGCCTTCCGCGCAGCGGTAGCTCGTCATGCCGTCGCCCTCGCGGGGCCGCGGGCGACCGCGCCGCACGAGGAGCCGCGCGCCGCGCGTTCAGGAGGAGCGGTGATGCCGAAGAGCACGAGCGCGAGCCCGGCGAGCGCGCCGGTGTGGACGTCTGCCGTGACGGCCTCGGCGAACTCGTTCGCGATGACCGCCGGGAGCGAGTAGCCCGGCGCGAACAGCGAGGCGTGGATCTCCGGCGAGTTCCCGATGACCATGGTCACCGCCATGGTCTCGCCGAGCGCGCGGCCGAGGCCGAGGAGCGCCGCGCCGAGGATCCCGGGCCGCGCGTAGGGGAGCACCGCGATCCGGATCGCCTCCCAGCGCGTCGCGCCGAGCGCGAGCGCGCCCTCCTTGCAGCGGCTGCCGGGACGGTCTGCAGGACCTCGATCGTCACCGAGGCGATGGTCGGCAGGATCATGATCGCGAGGATGATGCCCGGCCGCGAGGAAGCCGAGGCCGATGGGCGGCCCCTTGAAGAGCGGGAGGAAGCCGAGGGTCGTCCCGAGGCAGCGGCTCGACGGGCTCGCGGAGGAGCGGCACCAGGACGAAGAGGCCCCACAGGCCGTAGACGACGCTCGGGATCGCCGCGAGCGTCTCGATGGCGAAGCCGACCACGGGCCGGAGCCTCGTCGGCCCCATCTCGGACAGGAACAGCGCGAGCCCCACCGACACCGGCACCGCGATCACGATGGCGACGCCGCTCGTCACCAGCGTGCCGTAGATGAACGGCAGCGCGCCGAACGACCCCGGGACCGGGTCCCAGTCGCGTCGAAGCAGGAACCTGGACAGCCCGAGCTCGCGCGAGCGCCGGGCGGGCGACGGCCTCGAGCTCGAGGACGATCAGGCCCGCGACGCACGAGGACGCTGCCGCCGAAGCAGGTGCAGCCCGGCGCTCCAGGCGCGATCGCCGGGTTGCCGGCCGCCGCGCCGCCGGCGCAGGGTGCGCGCGGGGCCTCGGCGTGAGCTCACTTGGAGGCAAGGTGAGCCGGCTTGCCCTGGACGGTGAGCGACTGGATGGTCTTCTCCACCATCGCCACGACCGCCTTCGGGCAGCGGCGCGTAGTCGAGCGGCGCCGCGTCGCTTCTGGCCGTCGTGGGTGGCCCACCAGAGGAACTTCACGAGCGCCTCGCCCTTCTTCGCGTCCGCCTGGTCCTTGTAGACGAGGAGGTAGGTGAAGGAGGCGATGGGCTAGGCGTCCTTGCCGTCGGCGTTCGGTGATCGAGACGCGGTAGTCCGGCGGGCATCGTCGACGCCGGCGGCGGCCGCGGAGGTCGACGTCGAGCGACGGCTTCACGAAGTTGCCGTCCTTGTTCCGGAGCGCCGCGAGCGGCGAGCTTGTTCTGGTTGGCGTAGGCGAGCTCGACGTAGCCGATGGCGCCGGGCGTCGCCTTCACGAGGCCGGTGACGCCCTCGTTGCCCTTGCCGCCGAGCCCGACCGGCCACTTCACGCTCTTGCCGGCGCCGACCTTCTCCTTCCACTCCGGGCGAGACCTTGGCGAGGTAGTCGGTGAAGACGTAGGTCGTGCCCGACCCGTCGGAGCGGTGCGCGACCGTGATGGCGAGGTCGGGCAGCTTCGCGCCCGGGTTGACGCGCGGCGAGCGCGGGGTCGTTCCACTTCGTGATCTTGCCGAGGAAGATGTCGGCGAGCGACCTCGGGCGTGAGCTTCAGGCCCTGCACGGGGGCGTTGTAGGTCACCACCACCGCGCCGAGCACCGTCGGGACGTGGACGACGTCCGGGAGCCTTCGCCAGCTCGCTCGTCGTTCATCGGCGCGTCGGAGGCGCCGAAGTCGACGGTGCCCGCGGTGATCTGCTGGATGCCGCCGCCGGAGCCGATCGACTGGTAGTTGAAGCGCGATACTCGGGGTGCAGCTTGTTGTACTCGGAGAACCACTTCGAGTAGAGCGGGAGCCGGGAACGTCGCGCCCGCGCCGTTGATGAGGAGGGAGTCGGACGCGGTCGCGGCGCCGGCGAGCGCCAGGGCTGCGGTCGCGGCGAGGAGCTTGCTCATGGGTGACCTCTCTTCGGATTCGTCTCGTGGCTTGACGGGCGAATCCTGCCGCCGGGCGGTGGCGGGCCCGGGGCGCGATCGTGACGATTCCGTGTCGGCCGCGCGCCGTCCAGGCGCCCGGAGGGCTGGCCGTCAGGCGGCCGCGAGCCGCACCCAGAAGCGGCTCCCCTCTGGGCCGCTCTCCACCCCGACGTCGCCGCTCATCCCCTGGACGAGGTGCTTCACGATGGCGAGGCCGAGCCCCGTGCCGCCCTGCTCGCGCGAGCGCCCCTCGTCGACGCGGTAGAAGCGCTCGAAGATCCGCGGCAGGTGGTGGCGCTCGATCCCCGGCGCCGGTGTCGACGACCGAGAGCACCCAGGTCGAGCCGTCACGCTCGGCCCGCAGGACGACCTCGCCCTTCGCCGTGTACTTCACGGCGTTGTCCACGAGGTTCACGAGCACCTGCTCGAGCGAGCGCGGGTCGGCGCGGACCGTCACGCCCTCCGGCAGCTCGGAGCGCAGCCGGAGCCGCTTGTCGGCGGCGGCCGCCGAGAGCAGCGCCACCACCTGCGCCGCGAGGGCGGTCGCGTCGACGGCGGCCATGTCGAAGCGTCCACTTGCCGGCTCTCGATCCGCGAGAGGTCGAGCAGGTCCGTCGACCAGGCGCGAGAGGCGCACCGCGTTCCGCTCCACGATCTCCACGAACCCCGCGCCGCGGCGCGGTCGTCGAGCCCGCCCCCGTGGGCGAGGGTCTCGGCCGCCGCCCGGATCGACGCGATGGGGGTCTTGAGCTCGTGGCTCGCGTTCTGCGACGAAGTCGCGGCGGGTGGCCTCCGCCCGCTTCGGCTCGGTGACGTCGCGGAGCAGCAGGAGCACCTCGCCGCGCAGCAGCGGCGCGAGGTGCGCGCGGTAGATGCTGTGCCCGATCGTGAGCTCGAGCTTCCGGCTCGTCCCCTCGAGCGCGCGCTTCACCGCCTCGGAGAGCTCGGCGCTCCGGGTGATCTCGAGCGGCGTGAGCCCCAGCGAGCGGCCGTCCACCGCGAGGGTGTCGAAGGCCGCGTTCGACACGCGGACCCACCCTTCCTTCGAGACGAGCGCCGCCGCGTCCGGCATCGCCGCGAGGAGCTCGTGCTCGAGCGGATCGCGCTCGAGCATTCCGTGCCTCCGCTCGCGGCGGGTGAGGAGCTCCGCGAGGTCGCGCACCTCGCGCGAGAGGTGCGCCGCGCGGGCCGCCCTCGAGCTCGAGGCGCAGCCCCTGGATCGCCTCCCGCAGCGGCGCGCCGGTCCCGGACCCCTCAGCGCTTCTCCTCCGGCTCCACCAGGCGATAACCCACCCCCCGCACGGTCTCGAGCAGCTCGCGACCCGAGCCCAGCTTCTCACGAAGCCGCTTCACGTGCGTGTCCACCGTGCGCGTCTCGAGCTCCGAGCGACATGTCCCAGACGTCCTCCAGGAGCTGCTCGCGCGACTGGACCCGGCCCGAGCCGCGCCATGAAGGTGGCGAGCAGCCTGAACTCGAGCGGGGTGAGCTGGACCTCGGCCTCGTCCACGAACACCCTGTGCGCGTCCACGTCGAGCCGGATCGGACCGACCGCGTCCCGCGGCCGCTCGGCGACCTTGGCGGCCCCGGCGCGCCGGAGCACCGCCTTCAGGCGCAGGACCAGCTCGCGGACGCTGAACGGCTTGGTGACGTAGTCGTCGGCGCCGAGCTCGAACCCGACCACCCGATCCACCTCCTCGCCCTTCGCCGTGAGCATCACGACCGGGACGTGGCGCGTGCGCGGATCGGACTTGATCTGGCGGCAGATCTCCGTGCCCGGCAGGTCCGGGAGCATGAGGTCGAGCAGGACGAGGTCCGGGACCCGGCGGCGCAGGTGCGCGAGCGCCTGCTCCCCCGTGGTGGCGAGCTGGGTCTCGAACCCCGCCGCCCGGAGGTTGAAGTCGACGAGGGAGAGGAGGTCCCGCTCGTCATCCACGAGGAGCACCGACGGCACGGGGACACCTTAACGCAGGCCCGCGTGACGGTCGCGCGGCCGGATCGCGACGGAACGGTGACGGTGTCGCGGACCCCTGTGGTGGCTACCCCGGCGAAGGGCTGCCCGGCCTCGCCGTTCCCGGGCGGCGGGCGGTGGGCCGTCCGCCGTCGTGCCGCGGCGGCGGGAGGTTCGCGGGCCGCCCCAATCATGGCCAGCGCGGCCGCCCGCTCTGTGACAAGTTCGATGCGACCTGCAACCGCCCCCGTTCGGGAGCGCTGGCACCCGGCAGGGGCTGGAGTCGCGACACCTTGTACGGACCGCACCACAGGATCATCGGCGCCATCGACGTCGGGACGAACGCGGCCCGGCTCGAGATCGCTCGGGTCCACCCCGACGGCTCGATCGAGACGCTCCACCAGGAGCGCGATCCGATCAGGCCCGGCGAGGGCGTGTTCCTCACCGGACGGATCTCGCGGGAGGTCGAGGACCGGCTCGTGGCGACGATGCGGCGATACGCGGCGCTCTGCCGGCGCTACCACGCGCGCGTCCGCGCCGTCGCCACGAGCGCGATGCGCGAGGCGAAGAATGGACGCGACGTCGTCCGGCGGGTCCGCGTCCGCGGCCGGGATCGACCTCGAGATCGTCTCGGGCCAGGAGGAGGCGCGCCTCATCTGCGTCGGCGTCCTGCAGGGCCGGCCGCCGTCGGCGCGATCGATGCTCCTCGACATCGGCGGCGGGTCGACCGAGGTCGCCACCGCGGTCGGCGAGAAGCCGACCGACCTCTGGTCGGTCCCGCTCGGCGCCGTGCGGCTCACCCAGATCTTCGCGACCAGCGGCCGCGTCTCGGACTCCCGGCTCGCGGCTCTGCGCGGCTTCGCCGCGGAGGCGTTCCGCGAGGCCATGCCGCCCTTCCCGCGGCGCGAGCTCGCCTGCCTGGGGAGCTCCGGCACCATCGAGGCGGTGGTCGGGTTCGCGTCGCAGCAGCGGCGCGCGACGCGCAAGGAGATCACGCGTGCCGTGGAGCAGCTCGCGGCCATGAGCGCGACGGACCGCCGCCGGCACTTCGACCCGCGCCGGGCCGAGATCGTGGTGGCCGGGGCGGCGGTCCTCGAGGCCGCGCTGCGCCACCTCGGCGTCGCCTCGCTCACCGCGGTCGGGACCGGGCTCCGGAACGGGATCCTGGTCGAGCTGTCGCGCGCCGACGAGCCGCGGCCCGACGGCGAGCGCGCCGAGGTGGCACTCAGCCTGGGCCGCCGGTTCCACTTCGACGAGGCGCACGCGACGCAGGTCGCGACCTTCGCCCTCGTCCTCTACGATCGGCTCGGGAAAGCTGCACGGCCTCCCGCCGCGCGCCCGGATCATCCTCCAGGCGGCGGCGCTGCTCCACGACGTCGGGCACGCCGTGTCGGTGCAGTCGCACCACAAGCACACCTACTACCTCGTGGCGAACGCGGACCTCCCCGGGTTCCCGGAGCGCGAGCGGGAGCTCGTCGCCCTCGTCGCCCGCTACCACCGCCGCAGCCACCCCGGGCGGGGCCGGAAGGACCTCGACGCCCTCTCGGCCGCCGAGCTCGGCCTCGTCCGCAAGCTCGTCGCGATCCTGCGCGTCGCGGACGCCCTCGACCGGAGCCACCAGCAGCCGGTGCGCTCCCTCCGCGCCGAGATTCCGCCGCGGCGCGGTCGAGCTCCGCCTCGCCGCGTCGGGCCCGATCGACCTCGAGCTGTGGGACGCGGCGCGGGAGGCGACGCTCTTCCAGCGGGTCTTCGCGCGCCGCCTCGTGCTCGCGCCTTCCCGCCGGACCGGGTGAGCGCCCGGCCGCTCGCCCGTTTCTTCCCTCCCCGCGCCCTGAGGGTACGATGGCGCGGTGCGACGTCCGGCGCTCCTCCTCCCCGTCTGCGCGGTGCTCGCCTGTGCCGGCGAGCGGCCTGCCGCGCCCGCGCAACAGCTCAGCCAGGAGCCCGAGGTGCTCCGCGCCCCGGAGCTCGCCCGCGTCCGCTGCCTGCTCGTCGCGCCCTTCGAGAACGGCTCGGACTCGCCGCGCGCGGGCGAGGCCGCCACCGCGGCCCTCGTCGCCGGGATTGACCCGGAGCGCGCGCAGGTCTACCCGATCGCAGAGCTCCGGGCGACGTTCCGCGGGACGCCGCTCGAGCTGCCCCCGGGCTTCGGACCGTCCCTCGCCCACGAGCTCGCCCGGGTCGTCGGCGCCGACGCCGCGCTGTCGGGCGCGGTGGAGGGGCGCTCCAGGGACGCGAACCCCGAGCTCCTCGTCTCGATCCGGCTCGCCGCGGCGAGCAGCGAGATGCTCTTCGCGCGGACCGTGCTGGTCCGCCCCCGGACCGGGGAGAAGCTGGAGGACGCGGTCCGGCGCGAGGTGCTCGCGGCGGCGCGCCCCATGCTGTCCCGCCTCGGCGACCTCACCCTCCGGCGCTGCTACGACCCCGAGCACGCGAAGGTCCTCCGGCGCCTCGCCCTCGGGCAGCAGGCGAAGCCGGCCGCGCCCGCTCCCGCCCCGGAGCCGGCGCGGGCCGCGGCGACGCCGACGCGGCCGTCGCGGACGCCGCGCCAGCTCGAGTGGGCGAGCCAGCTCGCCGCGGGCGAGCGGATCGTCCTCGAGGACGTCGCCTTCGCCGGGCGCACCGCCGAGCTCCAGCGCGACGGGGGTCTCGCGGACCTCGTCATCTCCTTCGCGTCGCTCCCGGGCGGCGCGCTGCGGATTGAGGGCTTCGTGGACACGACCCCGGACCGCGCCGGCGACGAGCGGCTCTCCGCTGCGATGGCGCGGGCCGCGGTGGACCGGCTCCTCGCCCTCGGGGTGGCGCACACCCGCATCAGCGGGGCCGGCCGCGGCGGCGACGCGCCGCTGCTCCCGAACTTCACCGCCCGGGGCCGGGCCACGAACCGCCGCCTCGAGGCGGTGGTCGTCAAGTAGCGCACACCGCGCGCTTGACACGTCGCTCGCCCGTCGGCCATGTGGGGGCCAGCGTGGCCTCCCCCGCCCCATCCTTCGGCGGATCCCCGTCGCCCACCCCGGCGCCGCCGTTGGGATCCCCGGCAGGCCTCCTCGTCGCCGGCGCCGGGATCGTGGTCTGCGTCGGGATCGCCGACTACCTCACCGGGCGGGAGGTCGCGCTCATCCTCTTCTACCTGGCGCCCATCGGGTTCGCGACGTGGTACGCCGGCCTGCGCGGCGGGATCGCCCTCGCGATCCTGAGCGCCGCCGTCTCCACCGGCGCGGACTCGCTCCACGAGGTCGGGGAGATCACCAGCGAGCACTCGACGCTCCCCCTCGCCATCATCGCCTGGAACTGCGTCATCCAGCTCGGCACCTTTCTCGCCCTCGTCCTCGTCCTCTCCGCGCTCCGCGGCCGGCTCGAGGGCGAGGAGCTGCTCGCCCGCACCGACGCCCTCACCCAGATCCCGAACCGGCGCGCCTTCTTCGAGGCGGCCGCCCTCGAGATCGAGCGGGCCCGGCGCAGCGGCCGTCCCGTCGCCCTCGCCTTCGTGGACGTCGACGACTTCAAGGACGTGAACGACGTCCTCGGGCACGCGCAGGGCGACGCGCTCCTCGTGACCGTGGCCCAGACGCTGCGCGGCGCCACCCGCGCCGTGGACCACGTGGCCCGGCTCGGCGGGGACGAGTTCGCGCTCCTGCTCCCCGAGACCCCGGCGGCGGAGCTCGAGCCGCTCCTCGGCCGGGTGCGGGCTTCGCTCCTCGCTGCCGCGGCGCGCCGCGGCTGGAAGGTCGGCTTCTCCATCGGCGCCGCGGTGTTCGTCTCGCCGCCCCTGTCCGCGGACGAGCTCATGGCGCGCGCCGACGAGCTGATGTACGCCGCGAAGCGTGGCGGAAAGGGCGCGACCCGCATCGCGGCGTTCGGGGCCGGGCCCGCCAGGGCGGACGCCGCCGCGGGCGCGTCGGGACGGCGGTGACGATGCGCTTCTTCGCGACCTGCGCGAAGGGAACGGAGGGCGCCCTCCGGCGCGAGCTCGTGGCGCTGCGCCTCCCGCGCGTCCGGGGTGACCGCGGCGGCGTCGCCTTCGAGGGGGACCTCGAGGCGGGGATGCGCGCCTGCCTCCACTCCCGCACGGCGATGCGGATCCTCCTCGAGCTCGGCCGGTTCGCGGCGCCGAGCCAGGAGGCGCTCTACGAGGGCGTCCGCGCGATCCCGTGGGAGGAGTGGCTCACCCCGAAGACCACCCTCGCCGTCGAGGCGAGCGTGAGCTCCTCCGCGATCACCCACTCCGGCTACGCCGCGCTGAAGGTGAAGGACGCGGTGGTGGACCGGCTGCGCGAGAAGCTCGGCTCGCGCCCCGACGTGGACCCGAAGGACCCCGACTTCGCCATCGTGCTCCACCTCGCGCGCGGCGAGGCGGCGATCTCCCTCGACCTCGCCGGCGAGCCGCTCCACCGGCGCGGGATGCGGGCGATCACCACCGTCGCGCCGCTCAAGGAGACGCTCGCCGCGGCGATCCTCGCCCTCGGCGGCGCGGACCCGGAGCTGCCCTTCGTGGACCCGATGGCGGGCTCCGGCACGCTCGCCATCGAGCACGCCCTGCGCGCCCGCCGGATCGCGCCGGGGCTGCGCCGCGCCTTCGGGTTCCAGCGCTGGCCCGCGTACCGCGGCGGCCCGCAGTCGGAGTGGGACCGGATGAAGGAGGCGGCGCGGGCGGAGATCCTGCCGCGGGCGCCGGCGCCCATCGTCGCCCGCGACCTCCACCCGAAGGCGCTCGCCGCGCTCCGCCGGAACGTGGAGGTCGCCGGGCTCGTCGCCGACGTCGTCATCGAGGAGGGGGACGCGCGCGAGCTCGTCCCGCGGTTCCCGCGAGGGTTCCTCGTCTCGAACCCTCCCTACGGCGAGCGGATGATGTCCGGGGGTGGAGGCGGCGCGCACGACCGGCTGCAGGACCGCGCGCAGGATCGGACGCAGGACCGGAAGATCGCCGGGTTCTACCGCGGCCTCGCCGAGATGATGCTCCGGCACTCCGGGTGGACGGTGGTCCTCCTCTCCGGCAACCCGGCCCTCTCCCACGCCGTGCGGCTGAGGCCCGAGGTCGATCACAAGCTGTGGAACGGGCCGCTCGAGGTCCGGCTCTTGAAGTGGCGAATGCCGTAGCAGCGTCGTTGCCGGATCCCCACAGGCGACCTACCGTGCGGGTGTGGTGCACACCCTCCTCGCCGCCATGCTCGCCGCCTCCACCGCAGCCCCGGCGGCGGCGCAGGCGCCCGCGGGAGACGCCCTGGAGCAGCGGCGCGCCGAGGTGGCGCGCGACCTCCTCCGGCTCGGAGAGGAGCTGCGGCGGGAGATCCTCGCCGACGACGCGCCGGCCCTCGCAGGCCGGGTTCCGCCCGACGGCCTGCGCTGCGCCGGGCGCGTCGTCCCGCGCGGACGGGTGCAGCGGGATCTCTCGACGCCGGGCAGCTGGCTCCACGACACGCTGTTCGGCGCGCCGGGCGCCCGCGGGACGCGCGGGGCGCCGCTCGGGTCCGTCGCGGAGCTCCTCCGCACCTCGACCGAGGTCGCCATCGCAATCTCCTTCGTGCAGGACCCCCGGGCCCAGCCCCTCGGCCGCCCGTGCCTCGAGTTCCGGGCGAAGGGGGTGACGTCCCCCCTCGCGCCGCTCTGCTTCGAGCAGCGCGACGGCCGGTGGTGGTTCACCGAGAGCCTCTATCCCTGCGGCTGAGCCGGCCGCCCTCGCTCACTCGCCCGCGCCACCGAGCTGGCGCAGCAGCGCCTCCGCCGCCGCCACGGGCCGGCCCGGCCGCGTCGCGTCCGGGAGCGCCGCCGCCTCGGACAGGGCGCGCCGGAGCGTCTCGCGGGCCCCGGCGCGATGGCCGAGCGCATCCTGCGCCCGGGCGCGGACCACCAGCACCCGGATCCGGCGGGGACCGTCGGCGAGGGCGAGGGCCCGGTCGGCGGCGTCGAGCGCCTCCACCGGCCGGCCGAGCTCGAGGTAGAGCGTCGCGAGGCTCGCCGGCGGCACGAAGTCGTCCGGGAGGTCGCGCTCGGACTGGCGCAGCGGCGCCAGCGCGCGCTTGGGCTCGCCCAGCCGGATCGCGGCGTCGAGCCGCTGGGAGTCGAACGCGGCGCGGCCGAGCGGCGTGCGCGCCCGGGCCGCCTCCCCCTCGAGGAACCGGAGCCACGCGCGGGCGAGCGCCCGCGCTCCGACGTCGTCGCCGCGGGCGGCACGCGCCTCGGAGAGGACGTCGTAGAGCCAGGAGCGGTCGTCGGCGAGGGCCCCTTCCGCGCCGAGAGCGCGGCGCGCCGCGGGCTCGAGCGCGTCGAGGGCGGCGGTGCGGCCCGGGCCCTCGTCCACCTCGAGGGCGCAGGCGAGCCCCTGGGCCGCGACGCGGGTGCGCGACGGGCCGTTCGGGAGCCACCGGAGGACGCCGCGCGCCCCCTCCACGCAGCCGCCGGGATCGCCGGCGAACCCGAGCGCCTGCACGAGCGCGACGCCGGCCCGCTCGCGGCCGGGCCAGCGCGGACCCCCGGCGGCGAGCGCCTCGCGGTACGCGGCGGCGGCCGCGGCGTGGTGCCGCTCGGCGAGGAGCCCCTCGGCGCGCGCGAGGGCGACGCCGGCCGCGTCGGTCCCGGCGACGCGGACGATCCCCTCCGCCTCGCGTGCGAGGGCGAGCACCTCCGCCACCGTCGCCGTCCCCGCCCGGCGCACGACGGCGCGCTCGGCGACCGGGTCGACGACGAGCAGCGTCGGCCAGGCGTCGATGGGGAACCGCGCCAGGAACGCCGCGTTCCGGGGCTCCTCGGTGTTCACGTCGAGCCGGACGAACCGCCCGGCGAGCCGCCCGAGCCGCGCGTCCCCGAGGACGTGGGCCCGCATGAAGCGGCAGGTCGGTCACCAGGGGGCCCAGACTTCGACGAGCACGAGGGCGCCCTTCGCCTTCGCCGTCGCGAAGGCGCGGGCGAAGTCCTCCTCGACCACGGCGCGGGCGGACGCCGGGGCGGCGCGCGTCGCAGGCGGGACCGCGGCGAGCGCCGCGGCGACGGCGAGGAGGCGGAGAGCGCGCATCTCGGTGCTCGGGCCCGGCGGCGGACGCGTCCTACCCGGGCCGGCCGAGGGCCGCGACGGCGGCGCGGAACTGGCCCTCGGACAGGTAGACCTCGAGGGCGCCGTCCGCCAGGACGAACCGGGCGGGCTTGCGGAACCCCTTGCGGGGCGGCTCCGGCGGGACGGCCGAGACGATGTCGCCGGGCGGAAGCTGGACGAGGGCGCGGCTCCGCGCCGCCGTCGCGAGGGCGTCCGCGGAGAGCGGCTGGGGAAGCATCGATCGGCGGCGGGCCGGCAGCGTGAGCCAGTAGACCGCCTGGAGCGCGACGCCGATCCAGAGCGCCGCCGGCTCCTTGAGCGTGAAGAGGTTCACGACGACGAGCACCACCGACATGAGCAGCGAGGCGGTCATGAGCCGGTGGAAGATCTCCTGCGTCGCCGTCGGCTTCAGCACGACGAGCCCGTCCCGGCTCACGTAGAGCTGACCCTTCCCCGCGCCGCCGCGGACGATCTTCCCCTTCGCGTCCACGAGCATCGCGAGCACCATCCCGAGCGCAGCAGGTCCGTTCATGCGGCGAGACTCTACCCCGGCGCCCGGGCGCGCGGCACCCTCCCGCACAGGAGCGCGTTCGCGAGGGTCGCGACGACGGTCGCCGCGATGCAGGCCGCGACGACCCCGGGCCACCCGATCGCCTGGAAGGCGAGGCCGGGGAGGGCGGCGCCGAGGGTCCCGCCGACGTAGTAGGCGGTGAGGTAGAGCGCGCTCGCGCCGCCCTTGGCGGTCTCGGCCGTCAGGTTGACGAACGCGGGGGCGACCGCCTGCGCCACGAAGGTCCCAATCACCATCACGACGAGGCCGAGCACGACGACCGGGAGCGGCCGCGCCAGCGTGAGCGCCATCCCCGCCGCCTCGACGGCGAGCCCGACCGCGATGAGGCGCCGCGGCGGGACCCGGCCGGACAGCCGCCCGGCGACCCGCGACGAGAGGACGCCCGCGGCGTAGACGAGGTAGACGCTCGAGACGACGCCGGTCGGCAGCGCGTAGGGCGGCGCGGAGAGCCGGTAGGGCAGGTAGGTGAAGATGCCGATGAAGGCGAAGAAGAGCGCGCCGCCGACGAGGTAGGCGCCGACGAGGCGCGGGTCGCGCAGGTGCCCGATCATCCCGGCCCAGGCGGCCCCCATCCCGTCGCCGCGGCGGCCGGCGCTCTCGGCGAGGCCGCGGGCGAGGAGCACCGCCGCGAGCGCGGTGAGGACCGCGAAGACGACGAACGGCGCCCTCCAGCCGCCGTGGGCGGCGATGCCGCCGGCGAGCACGCGCCCGAGGAGCCCGCCGACGACCGACGCGCCGATGATCCCCGCGACGACGGAGGGGAGGCCGCGCGCGCCGAAGCGGTCGCCGGCATAGGCGATCGAGACCGCCGTCATGCCGGGCACGAAGATCCCCTGGACCGCGCGGAGCGCGATGAGCGCGCCGAGGCTCGGGGCGAAGGCGCAGGCGAGGGTCGCGAGGGAGAGGAGCGCGGTCGCGCCGGCCATCACCCGGCGGCGCCCGAGGGCGTCCGAGAGCGGGCCGTAGACCGTCGACGAGACCGCGATGGCGAGCACCACCACCGAGACCGTGAGCCCCGCCCGAGCCGCGCCGACGCCGAAGTCCCGGGAGAGGACCGGGAGGATCGACTGCGTGATGTACATGTCCGAGTACGCGGCGACGGTGCCGGCGTACAGCGCGACCCGTTCGCGGTCCATTGGCG
This sequence comes from uncultured delta proteobacterium, assembly GCA_963739565.1. Lineage (GTDB taxonomy): Bacteria > Myxococcota > Myxococcia > Myxococcales > Anaeromyxobacteraceae > Anaeromyxobacter. Next base: position 592,841 of record CAVUBF010000012.1, read on the forward strand.
GAGGCTACCGCGTGCGGCGGCGACTTGGACTTCGTGTTGGACCAGGTCCAGGTCCAAGACAGGGGCCGTCCATCACCCCTCCGCTGACGCTTTCGTCGCGCCGGCGGTCGCCGTCGCGGTGCCGGCGAGCTTGAGCGAAAGGCTCATCGTGAACCGGGCCACCGGCTCGTCGCCGTGCTTCCCCGGAACCGTCGCGACCACCTCGAGCGGGATCGTGACCCGCTCGCCCGTCGCGGCCGCCCGCTCGACCGCCTCGACGATGCGGCGTCCGTCGCGGTTGCGGAACAGCACGTCGCCGTCCGCGCGCTTCAGGAACTCGGCCTTCAGGTCGGCGAAGACGAGCTTCATCCTCGGGTAGCGGGCGACCATGAGCTTCGCCGCGGGGAGGCCGCCCGCGAGGTCGGCGCCGACGCACAGGGCGCCGAAGTACATCGCGCCGATGAGCCGGTTCCGGGTCCGCCAGGTGAGCGGGATCTCCAGGTCGCACCCCTCCGCGTCGAGGGCGAGGACCCTCGGGCCGGTGAAGAGGATCATGGGGATGCGCAGGCCCAGCAGCCTGAGGAGCGCGGTCTCCCGGTAGAGCATCCGCGCGATGATAGGGCACCCCCGGGGCGGCGAGCGTCGCCCCACCGGGGGCCTTATGAGGGAGGGCCGTGCTCGAGACGTTCCATCCCCTGGTCGCGCGCTGGTTCGAGCGCCGCTTCGGCGAGCCGACCGAGCCGCAGGCGCTCGCCTGGCCGGAGATCGCCGCGCGCCGCGACGTCCTCGTCTCGGCTCCGACCGGCTCCGGCAAGACCCTCGCCGCCTTCCTCTTCGCCATCGACGGCCTCTACCGGGAGGCCCTGGCCGGGCGGCTCGGCGCGGAGATCCGCGTCGTCTACGTCTCGCCGCTGCGCGCCCTCGGCAACGACGTCGAGAAGAACCTCCGCGGCCCGCTCGCCGAGCTGGCCGAGGCCGCACGCGCCGAGGGGCTCCCCCCGCCGGACCTCCGCGTCGCGGTCCGCTCCGGGGACACCCCCGCCTCCCGGCGGGCCGCCATGGCGCGCGTGCCGCCCCACGTCCTCGTCACCACCCCCGAGTCCCTCTACCTCCTCCTCACCGCCGAGCGCGGGCGCGCCGCGCTCGCCTCCGTCGAGACGGTGATCCTGGACGAGATCCACGCGGTCGCCCGCGACAAGCGCGGCGCCCACCTCGCGCTGTCCCTCGAGCGGCTGGAGGCCCTCGCCCGGCGGCGCCCGCAGCGGATCGGCCTCTCCGCGACCGTGAACCCCATCGAGGAGATGGCCCGCTTCCTCGTCGGCACCGAGCGGGTCGATCCCGCCGGCCGGCCGCGCTGCACCGTGATCGAGACCGGGCGCCGCCGGACCTTCGACCTCGGGATCGAGATCCCGAACGACGAGCTCTCCTCGGTCGCGTCGAACGACCTGTGGCGCGAGACCTACGACCGGGTCGCCGAGCTCGTCCGGGCCCACCGCTCGACCCTCGTCTTCGTGAACACGCGGCGGCTCGCGGAGCGCGCGACCCACGCCCTCGCGGAGCGACTCGGGGAGGGCGCGGTGGCGGCCCACCACGGCTCGCTCTCCCGCGCGCGGCGCCTCGACGCCGAGGAGCGGCTCAAGGCCGGCCGGCTGCGCGCCGTGGTCGCGACCGCCTCGCTCGAGCTCGGCATCGACGTCGGCGACGTGGACCTCGTCGTGCAGCTCGGGACGCCGGGTGCGCTCCACGTGGCCCTGCAGCGGGTCGGCCGCGCCGCCCACGTGAAGGGCGGCGTGCCGAAGGGGCGGCTCTTCCCCATGAGCCGGGACGAGCTCGTCGAGTGCGCGGCGGTGGTCCGCGGCCTGCGCCGCGGCGCCCTCGAGGAGGTGCGGATCCCCGCCGCGCCCCTCGACATCCTCGCCCAGCAGATCGTGGCGGAGGCGGCGGCGGCCCCCATCCACCTCGACCGCCTCCACGCCCTCGCCCGGCGCGCCTGGCCCTACCGGAACCTCTCCCGCGCCGAGTTCGACGCGGTCGTGGAGATGCTCGCGGAGGGGATCGCGACGCAGCCCGGGCCGCACCACCGCCCTGCTCCACCGCGACGCCGTCCACGGCGTCGTGAAGGGGCGGCGCGGCGCCCGCATCGCCGCCCTCACCGGCGGCGGGGCCATCCCCGACACCTCGCAGTACACGGTCGTCGCCGAGCCGGAGGGGATCCCGGTCGGGCAGGTCGACGAGGACTTCGCCGTCGAGTCCATGGCGGGCGACGTCTTCCTCCTCGGGAACACCTCCTGGCGGATCCGGCGGATCGAAGCGGGCTCGGTCCGGGTCGAGGACGCGCACGGCGAGGCCCCGGGGATCCCGTTCTGGGTCGCCGAGGCGCCGGGGCGGAGCCGCGAGCTGTCGGCCGAGGTCTCGCTGCTCCGCGAGGAGCTGGAGCGGCGCCTCCACGATCCCGCCGCCACCGCGGCGTGGCTCTCGGAGGAGGGCGCGGTCCCGGCCGAGGGGGCGCGGCAGGTCGTCGAGTACGTCGCCGCCACGCGCGCCGTGCTCGGCGCGGTCCCCACCCAGCGGACCCTCGTGGCGGAGCGGTTCTTCGACGAGGCGGGCGGCATGCAGCTCGTGCTGCACGCGCCCTTCGGCGCCCGGACGAACCGCGCCCTCGGCCTCGCCCTGCGCAAGCGGTTCTGCCGGCGGTTCGACTTCGAGCTCCAGGCGGCGGCGACCGACGAGGGCGTGCTCCTGTCCCTCGGGCCGCAGCACTCCTTCCCCCTCGAGTCGATCTTCGAGCTCGTCTCCGAGTCCGACGTCGACGAGGTGCTCGCCCAGGCGGCGATCCAGGCGCCGATGTTCCGGGTCCGGTGGCGGTGGAACGCGACGCGCGCCCTCGCCATCCCGCGCCTCTTCAAGGGGAAGCGCATGCCCGCGCCCATCGCGCGGATGCGCTCCGACGACCTCCTCGCCGCGGTGTTCCCCGCGCAGGTCGCCTGCCAGGACAACGCCGCCCGCCGGTCCGATCGAGCTGCCGGACCACCCGCTCGTCGCGGAGACGATCCGGGACTGCCTGTGCGAGGCGATGGACGCGCCGGGCCTGCGCGGCGTCATCGGCGCCATCGCCCGGGGCGACATCCGGCTCGTGGCGGTGGACACCGCCGAGCCCTCGCCGATGTCCCACGAGATCGTCGGCGCGCGGCCCTGGGCCTACCTCGACGACGCGCCGCTCGAGGAGCGGCGCGCGCGCGCCGTCGCCCTCCGCCGGGCCCTCCCCGCGGCGGAGGCGACAAGGCCTCGGCGCCCTCGACCCCGCGGCCATCGCCGAGGTGACCGAGCAGGTCTGGCCGGTCGTCCGCGACGAGGACGAGCTCCACGACGCCCTGCTCGACCTCGGCGTCCTCCCCGCCGCAGAGGGAGGCCGGTCCGCGGCGTTCCTCGGGCCGCTCGTCGCCGCGGGACGGGCGGCGCGTGCTCTCCTCCGGCGCCGCAGAGTGGTGGGTCGCGGCGGAGCGGGTCGGGCTGGCGAGGGTCATCGGGCCGGCGCTCTGACCCCGACCTCGACCCCGACCTGCGACCCCGACCCCGACCCGCGTCCTGACGTCGACCCCGACCGCGACCGCGACTCGAGGACCCCGACGCCGACGGACGCGGAGTCGACGGCCGCGATCAGCGGCCGCGAGCCGACCGACGCGCGACCCTCGCGCCCGCCCTCGCGCCGCTCCCCTCCGAGCGGGTCCCCGAGGACGACGACGCCGCGGGGCTCGTCGTGGTCCGCGGCTGGGTCCCGCGGGTCGGTCCGTTCACCGCCGCCTCCCTCGCCGCCCGCATCGGCCTCGCCCCGATCCGGGTGGAGTCCGCCCTCGCCCGGCTCGAGGCCGAGGGGCTCGTCCTGCGCGGCCGGTTCCTCCCGGGCGCGCCGTGGTCGCACGAGGCGCCGCACTGGTGCGAGCGCTCGGTGCTCGCCCGGATCCACCGGCTCACCATCGGCCGGCTCCGCCGCGAGATCGAGCCGGCCTCGGCGGCCGACCTCCTGCGGTTCCTCGCGCGGTGGCAGCACGTGGCGCCCGGCACGCGGCTCCACGGCGCGCGGGGGCTCGCGGAGGTGGTGGGGCAGCTGCAGGGGTTCCACGCCGCCGCCGGCGCGTGGGAGCGGGAGCTCCTCGCGTCCCGCCTGGCGGGCTACGAGCGCGGGCTGCTCGACGAGCTGTGCCTCGGGGGCGAGGTCGCCTGGGGGCGGCTCGCGGTCGTCGCGACCGAGGGCGAGGCGCCGCGCCGCCGGAACGCGCCGACCCGGAACGCCCCGGTGTCCCTCGCGCTCCGCGAGGATCTGCCCTGGCTGCTCGCCGCCGCGGCGGGCTCGCCGCCGCCCCTCGGGCCGTCGGCGCAGGGGCTCGTCGACGTCCTCGCCCGCCGCGGCGCCTCCTTCCTGCCCGATCTCGCCGCGGCGACGGGGCGGCTCCCGGGCGAGGTCGAGCAGGCGCTCTGGGAGCTCGTCTCGGCGGGCTACCTGACCTGCGACGGCTTCGCCGGGCTGCGCGCGCTCGTCGAGCCGGCGCCGCGCGGCCGGCCCGCGCGCCGCCCGGGCTTCGCCGGCGGGCGCTGGTCGCTGCTCCGCCTGCCATGCGAGCGGGTGGACCGCGCGGCCCCGGAGCGCGCGGGCGGCCCGGTGGGCGCAGGCCCACGGCTCGAGCGCTTCCGGACGACCCCCTCGAGAGGGTCGCGGCGCAGTACCTCCGGCGCTGGGGCGTGGTGTTCCGCGACCTCCTCTCGCGCGAGGCGGCGCCGCCGCCCTGGCGGGAGCTCCTCCGCGTCTACCGCACCCTGGAGGCGCGCGGCGCGATCCGGGGCGGCCGGTTCGTGGCGGGGTTCACCGGCGAGCAGTTCGCGCTGCCGGAGGCGGTGGAGGCGCTGCGCGCGGTCCGTCGCGCGCCGCGCGAGGGGACCGAGCGCGTGGAGGTCTGCGGCGCCGACCCGCTGAACCTCGTCGGGATCGCTCACGCCCGGCGCGCGCGTCCCGGCGGTCCTCGGGCAGCGCGTGGCCTTCGTCGACGGCGTCCCGGTCCCAGAAAGCGAAACGGGCGCGCGAGGATCGCGCGCCCGCTCGGCCTGAGCCAGGGATCGTCGCCTACTTCGCCGAGCCGCCCGAGCCGGTGAGCCTCGAGTCCTCGGGGCCGACCTGGTAGTTCGCCTGGGCCGTGCGGGTCTTCGGGGCCTTCACGATCACCTGCGTCTTCGGCGTGTACGACTTCTGCGTCTCCGCCGTGGCGCAGGCGCCGAGCGAGAACGCGGCGATGAGGGCGAGGGCGATCTTCATCGTATCCACTCTCTCCGCAAGGATGCGGCCAGCGGCGAGCCCGGTTCGGCGGGGGGTTGCTCCGGAGCTTCACCGACCCAGGGTCGCGCTTCTCGTCTTAGCACGTCCGGATGTGCGGATCGCGTTCGCAGCCACGCATTTCAGCGATGTGGGTGCGCATGCGCGCGGCACCGCTACTCTGCCACCCGCGCCCGCGCCCCGGCCGGCGCCTCGACCCGCCACGCCCGCGCGACGGCGCCGAACCCGAGCGCCGCGACGAGGCCGAGCACGGCGAAGGCGACGTACCAGGCCGCGCCGTCGAGGCGGAACAGCGTCCCCACGAGGACGGTGAGGAGGTTGCCCGCGACGACCGTGAGGAAGCCGAGCGACATGATCGTGCCGCGCATCGCGGGCGGCGCCTGGGCGTAGGCGAGCTCGAGTCCCGTCACGGACACGAGCACCTCCCCCACCGTCAGGAGCAGGTACTGCGGGAGCTGCCAGAGCGCGGGGGGCGTCGACCCTGGCGCGATCGTTCCCTGGAGGACCGCCGCGGCGGCGAACGCCGCGGCGGCGAAGAAGAGGCCGGCGGAGATCTTCCGGAGGGGCGGGAGGGCGACGCCGCGTCGCTCGAGCGCGGGCAGCAGGACGCGCCCGAGGAGCGGGACGAGGAGCAGGACGAGCAGGGGGTTCAGGGCCTGCAGCTGCGCCGGCGAGAGGGTCCGGCCGGCGAGGGCGAGGTCGAGCTGCCGCGCCTGGAACACCCACGCCGACGCGCGCTGGTCGAAGAGGGCCCAGAAGAGCGCGAGGGCGGCGAACACCGGCGCGAGGCGCAGGACCGCGCGCGCGCCCTCCACCGCCTCCGGCGGGTGCACGTCCCGCGCGAGCTCGAGCCAGGGCTGTCCGGGGTGGCCGGTCCCGAGGCGCGCCACGGCCCGCGCGAGGACGCGGAGGAACCCGTGTCGGTTCGCCCCCGGCGGCAGGTCGTCGACGACGTCCCGGCGTGCCGCCCGCGCCACGAGCATCGAGGCGGCGAGGGCGGCCGCCGCCGCGCCGAACGCGGCGCGCGGACCGGCGACGACGAGCAGGACGGGGACGACGAGCTTCGCGAGCAGCGAGGCGGCGGTCACCGCCCGGTAGAGCCCGGCGCGGCCGCGGGTCGCCTCGCCCGGTCCGCCCGCGCCGAGCGCCTCGCCGACGAGCGACGAGGTCGCCGGCATCGCCCCGCCGGCGCCGGCCGCGACGAGGAAGAGCCCGAGGGCGAGGCCGGGGCGCGCCTCCACGACCGTGACGAGGGCGAGCCCCGCGAGGTGGAGCGCCGGATGCCCACCGGACCGTGCGGAGCCGGCCGATCCGGTCGGCGAGGGCGCGGCCGGCGACGGGCGCGAGGTAGGTGGCCGCGAGGAACAGGTGGAAGAGGCCGCGGGCCTCCCGCTCCGCGTAGAGCAGGTGCTGGTTGAGGTAGAGGACGAGGACGGCGCAGAGGCCGTGGAAGGCGAGACGCTCGAGGGCCTCGGCCGCCACGGACCCCGCCACCGCCCTCGCCCCCGGACCTCCATCGCCCCGCGGAGCGGGGCCGGGGAGGGGGCTCGGGGGCGACTCGGGGGCCGACATGCGCCCGCAGTCTGCCACGGGACCGCCGCGCGGCCCACGCACGAAGAGCGCCGGTCGACGACCTGCCGGACCGCGACGGGGAACGACGGCGTGAACGGGTCGCGAAGCTCGACCGCCCGTCGAGCACGCGGGAGCCCGGGTCAGGCCCGGAGCGCCGCGATCGCGAGCGCGATCCAGCCGGCGAGGAAGGCGAGGCCGCCGAACGGCGTGATGGCGCCGAGGGCTCGGACGCCGCTGAGCGTCAGCGCGTAGAGGCTCCCCGAGAAGAGCACCGTCCCGACGACGAAGAGCCACCCCGCCCACGTCGCAGCGCCGTGGGCGGCCGCCCCGCGGGAGGCCGCCCACGCCGCCGCGACGAGGCCGAGCGCGTGGTACATCTGGTAACGCGCGCCGGTCTCGAAGACGGCGAGCAGGTCGGGCGCGAGCCGCGCGCGGAGCGCGTGGGCGCCGAACGCGCCGGCCGCGACCGAGATCCCTGCGGAGAGCGCGCCGAGGGCGAGGAAGATCCGGTCCATGGGGCCATGGAGTCTACCGGACGGGGGGTCGCTCCGCCCGCTCTCCGGCGCGTGCGCCCCGCGCGTGGCTTGCGTCCGCTCCTCGACGCGCCCACCGATCCCGCATGGACTATGCGGAGAGGAAGTGCGTCCCCTGCGAGGGCGGCGTCCCGGCGCTCGGCCCCGCGGCGGTCGACGAGGCGCTCCGGTCGCTCGACGGCTGGGACGCCCGGGAGGCGAGGACCCGGATCCACAAGCACTACCGGTTCCGGGACTTCGTCGAGGCGATGAGGTTCGTGAACGCCCTCGCCGCCGTCGCTGAGGGGGAGGGACACCACCCGGACTTCTCCGTCCACTGGAACACGGTGGACGTGACGCTCTGGACCCACGCCATCGGCGGCCTCTCCGAGAACGATCTCATCGTGGCCGCGAAGCTGGACCGGCTCCCCGAGGCCAGCGCCGCGAGACGTTGAATGCGGGGACGCGGCGGCACGTCCCTCCTCCGGAAGGCAAGAAACGGAGGAACCATGACGTCCCGCATCGTCTCGAAGCTCGCCCTCGCCGCAGTCCTCGCCGGCTCCATCCCCGCCGCCGCCGCCGCCCGTGACGGCGACCGCGACGGCCGCCCGGTGGTCGTCGCTCCGGCGCCCTGGGTGCCCGCGCCGGCTCCGCGCGACGAGCGCCGCGAGCGCGGCTGGCGCGAGCAGCGTCGCGAGCGCGAGCTCGCCGCGGCCCGCGCCGAGCTGCAGCGCCTGGACGCGGAGCGCGCCGAGCTCCACGCGCGGTACGCCCACCGGCCCGGGCAGCTCCGCCGGTACGACCGCCGGTACCTCGAGCGCCGCGCGGAGCTGGAGCGGCGCTGCCACGAGCTCGAGCGGTTCGCCTGGCGGTAGCGGAGCTCGCGAGGTGAGCGGACGTGGACGCGCAGCTCGGCGTCCACGTCCGCGTCCCCCGTGGCGTTCCCGCCCGAACGGGGTTATCTGGGTGCGGTGACCCGCGCGCTGTCCTTCACCCTCTTCCTCGCCGTCGCCGTCGGCCTGCTCGGCGGGATGCACTGGTACCTGTGGATGCGGCTCGTCCGCGATCCCGGCCTCGGCGACCCGTGGCGGCGGCTCCTGTCCGTCGCGCTCGTCGTCCTCACCTTCTCGCTGCCCATCGGGATGATCGCGCTCCGCCTCGCGCCGCGCCCGCTCGACCGCCTCGTGCCCGCGGCCGCGTTCACCTGGCTCGGGGTCGGCTTCCTGCTCTTCGTCGCGGTCCTCGCCCTCGACCTCGCGCGTCTCGCCGCGGAGGGGGCGACGCTCCTCGCCGACTACCTCCGCCAGCAGCCCGACCCGCCCGCCGATCCCGCGCGCCGCGTGTTCGTGGCCCGGGCGCTGGCCGGCACGGCGGTCGTCGCGACCGCCGGGATCTCGGCCTACGCGTTCCGGAAGGCCACCGGGCCCGCGGAGGTGAACGAGGTGGCGATCCGGCTCGAGCGGCTCCCGCCCGGGCTCTCCGGGCTCACCCTCGCCCAGGTGAGCGATCTCCACGTCGGCCCCACCATCGGCGAGCGCGACGTGCGGCGGATCGTGGAGCAGGTGAACGGCCTCAGGCCCGACGTCATCGCGATCACCGGCGACCTCGTGGACGGCGGCGTCGGGGAGCTCCGGAGCGCGATCGCCCACCTCGGCGACCTCCGGGCGCGGCACGGCGTCTACTTCGTGACCGGGAACCACGAGTACTACACCCCGGCCGAGCACCCCGGCGCGTACGGCGCCGACGAGTGGATGGCCGAGCTGCGCCGGCTCGGCGTCCGCGTCCTCCGGAACGAGTCGGTCCCGATCGGCGACGGGGGCGCGTCCCTCGACCTCGCCGGCGTGGACGACTACTCCGCGCCGGGCCGCGGCCCGGCCGCGAACCTCGCCCGCGCCGTCGCGAACCGCGACCCGGACCGCTCGCTCGTGCTCCTCGCGCACCAGCCGCGCACCGCCGCCGTCGCCGACGCCGTCCGGTCGGGGGTCGAGCTCCAGATCTCCGGGCACACCCACGGCGGCCAGATCGCGCCGTGGAACCTGGTGGTCGCGGCGGTGTTCCCGTACGTGAAGGGGCTCTACCGGCACGAGGAGGACGGCCGGACCGGGCAGGTGTTCGTGTCGCGCGGGACCGGCTACTGGGGTCCGCCGCTCCGCCTCGGGTCGCCGCCCGAGGTGGCGAAGCTCGTCCTCACGCGGTGACCCGGCGCGGGCGCGCGTCCCGCTCGCGCCCCGCCCCATCGGGCACGTCCTGCGCGCCCGCCGCGCGGTCTACGCTCGGCGATCCGGAGGCCGCCATGCGAACCCGCAACCTCGCCCTCATCCTCGCGGTCTTCGCCGCGGCCGCGGGCGCTGCGGCCTTCGTGGTGAGCCAGTTCCCGCGCGAGGGGCAGGTGAGCCCGCTCCCGCCCGCGCCCGTGACGGCGACGCCCGCCGAGACCTCTCCCGCCGCGGCCCCGGCGAGCCCGTCGGACGGCACGGTGGTCGTCCGCGTCACCGCAGGGCCCGAGCCGCTCGCGGGCGCCGAGGTCCGGCTCTACGCCGCGCCGCAGGCCCCCGGCGCGCCCTGGCACCGGGCGGGCGAAGGCCGGACCGATCGCGACGGCACCCTCCGCATCGCCGCGCGCCCCGGCGCCTACCTCGCGGCGGCACGCGCCCCGGGGCTCGCACCCGGCCGCGGCGAGGTCGTGCTCTCTTCGCGGGAGAGATCCCGCCCGCGCCGAGGTGGTGCTCGAGCCCCCGGCGGACCTCCACGGCCGCGCCACCGGGCCGGGGGGAGGCCCGGTGGCGGGCGCCCGGCTCCGCCTCGTCCCGCTCGTCTCGCGGTGGCCGGGGTTCTCCGCGCCGTCCGCGCCACCGGAGGAGACCGCGGAGGTCCTCACCGACGCGTCGGGGGCGTTCCGGGTCGCGGGGCTCGCGCCGGGGTTCTTCGCGCTCGCCCTCGAGGCCGCCGGCTACCACCCGGTGCTCGTGCCGCGCGTGGCCGTGCCGGGCGACGCCCTCGCCCTCGCGGTCGAGCCGCTCGGCGCGGTGGAGGGCGTGGTCCTCCTTCCGGACGGACGCCCCGCGGTCGGCGCCGCGGTCCGCGCCGCTTCGGTCGACCACGGCGCCTCCGGCGTCACCGGGGCCGAGGGCCGGTTCCGGCTGTCCGCGCCCGCGGGGAGCTACCTCCTCCTCGCGACGCTCGGGGAGCGCGGCGGCGTGGGCGAGGGCCCGGTCGCCGTGGCCGCCGGAGCGACCGCGCACGCGGCCGCGATCCGGCTGGGGGCCTCGGCCGCCATCGAGGGACGCGTGACGCGTGGCGCCGGCGCGCCTGCGCAGGCCGCGGAGGTGGCGCTCTTCGTCCACGGAACGCGGGAGCTGGCGTCGCGCGCCGTCGCGGGCGCGGACGGCCGGTTCGCGCTGCGCCCCCTCGCCCCGGGCGCCTACGACCTGCGCGCCGCGGCGGCGGGCGCCTCGCCCGCGCTCGTGGGCGGCGTGACGGTCGGCCCGGGCGAGTCGTACGCGGCGTCCGTCGCGCTCCCGGGGACGGGCGCCGTCGCCGGCACCGTTCGCGACGGCAACGGACGGCCGCTCGCGGGCGTGCTCGTTCGCGCCGTGACGCGCGGCGACGGCGTGGTCGCCCCGCGGCCCGCCGAGGCGCGGACCGACTTCGCGGGGCGGTTCCGGCTCGAGGGGCTGGAGCCGGGGCGCGCCGAGCTCGTGGCCCGCGAGGCCGCGGTCGCCGTGGGCGCGGCCCGCGCGGTGCGCGTCGGCGAGGGGCGCGCCGCCGAGGTCGACCTCGTGCTCCCCGAGGCCGGCGTCCTCTCCGGGCGCGTCTCGGACGGCGGCCGGGCGCCGCCCCCGGGGACGACCGTGCTCGCGGTCGCGCTCCGCGGCGGGCCGGGGGTGCTCCAGGTCGCGCGGACCGCGACCGACGCGTCCGGCAACTTCCAGGTGCTCCTCCCCGCCGGCGAGTACCGCGTCCACGCGGCCGCCGCCGCCGCCACGCCGGCGGACCTGCGCGTCGCGCCCGCCTTCGTCCGGGTCGAGCCGGCCCGGACGACGCGGCTCGAGCTGACCGTGGCGTCGACGGCGCGGGAGTCGGGCGTCGAGATCCTCGTCCTGGAGCCGGGCGGCGCTCCCTCCCCCGGCGCGACCGTGACGCTCTCCCGCCCCGACGACGGGCGCGTCGCCCTCGCCACCTCCGCCGGGGAGGACGGCCGCGTCGTCCTCGACGCGCGCATGGGCGTCTCCGGCCGCCCGGTGACGATCCGGGCGCGCAACGGCGGCCGGGCCGGCTCGGCCACGCTGACGCTCCCCGACGCCGGGACGGTCGCGATCCACCTCGCGCCGGGCGGCGCGGTGGAGGGGGTCGTGCGCGGCGCTCGCGCCGGCTTCACCCTCGAGGTCTCGTCGCGGCCCTCTGCGGACGGCTGGCGCACCCTCGACGTCCACCGGTTCGCTGGCGAGCGGTTCGAGATCGGCGACCTCCCGCCCGAGCCGCTGCGGCTCGTCGTGCGGGCCGATGACGGTCGCCGCGGGGCCGCGGAGCTCCGCGTCGCCCCCGGAGAGACCCGGGCGGTGGAGATCGCGGTGCGCTGACCTGCGATCCGGTCGTCCTGAGCGTGGCGACGGCGTCCGGTCGTCCTGGCGTCGTCCGGTCGTCCTGGGCGTAGCGTCGCCGCAGGCGACGCGGAGTCGAAGGACGCGGAGTCGAAGGACGCGTCCGTGAATCGATCGTCCGCCGGTGCGCAGGTCGAGACGGCGAAGACTTGCCGACGGGGCGGTCCGGCGGGACCGGGGCGGCGGTTCCGATGAGGAAGCGCGCTTCGGGGCATCGACGGCGGTGGCGGGCGGGGCGGCGCCGCACGAGGGAAACGTTCCGGCGAGATTGGCCGACCCGCGGTCCGCGGCGTCACGCTGAAGGCCGGGACCGCCGCCGCGAGCGCCGCCGTTCACTGTACGTGATTGCCGCGCCCCAACTGGGAAGTTGACGCGTTTCTGGTGAGGCGGCGCTCCCGTTCCGGACGTCGCCACCGGATGCCTCCCAGCGAGCCCCGCCGGCCGCGCCGTGATCGTCGCGGGATGCGCGAGGGGTGCGCGAGGGGCGCTCGGGATCTCGCGCCAGGACGGGAATGCGCGCGTTCCAGGAGGCTTCGAGAACGCATGCGACTCTACGTGCATGACGACCGCCCGCGAAGAGACCACCCGCCTCGCCGACCTCCTCCGCCGCGAGCACCACGCGCTCGCGGAGTTCCTCGTCGCCCTCGCGGTCTTCGACCGCGAGCGGAGGTGGGTGGAGCTCGGGCACGCCAGCCTCTTCTCGTTCCTCCGGCGGGAGCTCGGGCTCTCGGCCGGCGCGGCGCAGTACCGGAAGACTGCGGCGGAGCTGGTCCAGAAGTACCCCGCAGATCCAGGCGGCGCTCGGGGACGGTCGGCTGTGTTTGTCGTCCGTCATCGAGCTCGCGAAGGTCATCACGCCCGAGAACGCAGCCGAGGTTCTCCCCCGGTTCTTCGGCCTCTCGAGCCGGGACGCCGCCTTCGTCGCCGCGTCCATCCGCCCGGTCGAGAACGCTCCCCGGCGCGACTTCCTCGTGAGGCCGGTGCGGGCCGTCGCCGCGGTCGCGACGACGTCGAGCGACCGTCCGGAGACGCCGGCCGGCCCGCCCGGGTCGCTTCGAGGTTCGGGCGCCCGAAACGCCCGCGGCGGACGGAGCGAAGGCGGCGGCACCCGGCGCATCGCCGCCGCTATGCCCCAGCCGCCCTGACCGTCCGGCGGTGAAGCCTCTCGACGCGGAGCGCGCCCGCGTCAGCATGACGGTCTCGCGCCGGCTCCTCGACAAGCTCGCCGCCGCCTGCGACGCCCTCTCGCACTCGCACCCGGGCGCGTCGGAGGAGGAGATCCTCGAGGTCGGCCTCGACCTCATCCTCCAGCGCCACGCGAAGCGCCGCGGGATCGGCGCGAAGCCGCGTGCGAAGGCTCCGGAGCAGCCAGCGGCAACCCCCGCGACACCGCCTCCGCCCGAGCGGAGCCGCCACGTCCCCGCCGAGGTCTGGCGCGGGGTGCTGGAAGCGCGACGGCGGATGCTGCTCGTGGCCGCTCGAGGGCGGCGGAGTCTGCGGCTCCACGTATCAGGTCGAGCTCGATCACATCGACGGGTTCGCGCTCGGCGCGGGCACCACGATCGACGAGTGCCGGCTCCTCTGCCGCGTCCACCAGGACGTCTCCGCTCGCCAGCTTTACGGGGACGCCCTCATGAATCTCTACACGCGGCCGAAGGGTGGGCGCTGCTCCGAGCCGGTCGCGGGCTACGACGCGGCCGGAACCTCGCACACGCTCGAATCAACCGACCTCGGCGCTAGGCCCCAGCGCGGCGACGATGGCCGGGAGCCGCTCGCAGGCGGTCCCGCGCGCGAAGAAGCCGTTCGCGAGCTCCTCCGCCAGCTCGGAGAACGGGTTCTGCTCGGGGTTCACGTCCACCATCGCGGTCCCGCGCCGCCACGCGAGCTGCCCCGATCTGCATGGGGAGGTTGGTCGCGCCGCTCGTGCCCACGACGAGGAGCAGGTCGGCGCGGCCGGCGGCGCGCAGCGCGCTGTCGAGGTGGTAGTTCTCCTCGTCGTAGAACTCGTCGAACAGAGGACGTGCGGGCGGAGCCACGCCCCGCACCGCGGGCAGGTGAGCGCGGCGCGCTCCTCGGCGGTGAGCGGGTGCGGCCCCCGCGGGAGCGGCACCGCCGAAGGCAGGTCCACCCGCCCGAGGCCGCACTCGCGCGCGCAGCGGACCCAGGCCGCGTCGCCGTGGATGCAGTAGAGCCGCTGCGAATCCGGCGCGGCGGTGGAGCCCGTCGATGTTCTGCGTGACGAGGGTGAAGCGATCGCCGATCGCCCGCTCGAGCCCGACGAGCGCGTCGTGCCCGGCGTTCGGCTTCGCGTCGCGGCAGATGCCGAACCGGTGGAGGTACCAGCGCCAGACCTCGTCCGGCGCCTCCTGGAACATCTCGTGGGTGGCCATCTCCTGCGGCATGTAGTTCCGCGACCCGACGACCCAGTAGCCCTCCTCGCCGCGGAAGGTGGGGATCCCGCTCTCGGCGGAGATCCCGGCTCCCGTGAGCGACGACGACCCGGCCCTGCCGCTCGCGGACGGACCGGAGGATGCTCGCGAGCTTCTCTTCCATCCCTTCCGTCATACCGCAGGCGTGCGCGGGATGGCGTGCCCGGTTAAGCAAGGGCACGTGTCCTCCGCCGTCACCGACGGGATCCGGGTCGACGTCCACGGCGCGTTCCGGCAGGAGCGGTCCGAGCCGGGAACGGGCGGTGGCTGTTCACCTACACGGTCCGCATCGCGAACGAGGGCGAGCGCGCGGCCCAGCTCCTCGCGCGGCACTGGATCATCACCGACGCGTCCGGGAACCGCGAGGAGGTGGTGGGCGAGGGCGTCGTCGGCCACCAGCCGCGGCTCGAGCCCGGGCAGCAGTTCGAGTACACGAGCTTCTGCGTCCTGAGGACGCCGCACGGGTCCATGCGCGGGACCTACCGGATGGTCCGCGAGGACGGGTCGAGCTTCGAGGCGCGGATCGCGCCCTTCCCGCTCCTCGTCCCCGGCGCCGCGAACTGACGTCGGCTCACTTCTTCGACAGCTCGTCGAGGAACTCGAGCTCCGTCACGATCCGCTTGCGGATGAGGAGCCGGATCAGCGCCGCCATGGCCTGCGCGGGCTTCACGATCTCCGGCTGGGCTGGGGCGCCGCTCGCGAGCCGGTCGAGCGACTCGAGGATCGCGATCTCCTGGTCCGTGAGCTCGCGCTGGGCCTCGCGCCCGTCCTCCGCGCCGTCCTCCGGCGCGAGGTCGGTCGCGAGGACCGCCTCGCCCTGCGGCCCGTCGGCCGGACCGAGCACCTGCGCCGGGCCGTGCTCGTCGGTCTTCTCCTCGAGCTCGAGATCGAGGGGGCCGCCCGCGGCGGCGCGGGGCGCGGGCGCAGCGGGCACCGGCGTCGGCCGCGGCGCGGCCGCCGGTGCGGGGGGACGGGGCGCGGGGGCCGCGCGGGGCACGGCGGCGCCCGGCCCGTTCGATCTGGGCGCGGGGGGCCGCGGAGCCGCGGCGGGCGCGGCGGCAGCCGGCGGAGCGGCGGCCGCGGGCCTCGGCGCGGCACCCGGCTGCACCGCGGGACGCGCGGCCGGGCGCGCCGGGACCGGCGCGTGCGGGGCCGTCTGGGCGGGGATCGCGGTGGCGGTGCGCGGGGCCGCGGAGCGCGGCGGAGCCGCAGGAGCCGGCGCGGCCTGGGCCGGGGCCGGGACCTGCGCCGGCGGCGCCGCGGGAGGCGGCGCGGCGGCGGGCTCCGGCGCGGCGGCGGCGGCCTCGGGGCCACCTCCGAAGAACGCGTCGAGGGCGTCCTTGGAGCCGCCGCCGAACGGGTCGAACATGGCCTCGCCGGCGATCCCCGCGTCGCCGTCGAGGTCGAGGGCGATCGCCTGCACCTCGCCGCCCTCGCCCGGGTAGTGGTGCTTGACCGCGTCGGCGACCTCGTTGTCGCCGCCGATGCAGACCTTCACGCGCCGCCCGGTCCGGAACCGGATCTCGTCCACCACCGCGAGGTTCGTCGGGTCGCTCATCGCGACGGTGACGTTCGCCGGGTCGGTCCACATCGGGAAGACGTTGTTGCGGACCACGAACTCGCGGGGGAAGAGCTTCAGCGCCTGCTCGTGGCCGTAGGGCTCGAGGGTCTCGAGCTTCGCGACCTCGAACCCGAACTTGAGGGAGAGGGCGCGGACGATGTCCGCCTCGGTCGCGAGCTTCAGGTCGACGAGGGCCTGCCCCAGCCGCACGCCCCACTGGCGCTGATGGCCGAGCGCGGCCTTGAGCTGCGTCTCGTCGATGATGCCCGCCTCGAGGAGCATCTCCCCGATGCGTTTCTTCGGGACGGCGGCCATGTGGGCGCCATCCTACTCCCGGGCCCGAGGCGGGGTCGAGTGACGGGGATCACCGCCGCTCGGCGCGCGTCGCGATGGCGAGCCGGGTGAGCCCCGCCTCGCGCGCCTGCTCCATCACCTCCACGACCCGGCCGTGGGGGACCCCCTCGTCGGCCTGGAAGAGCACGAGCGGCTCGCCGCCGTGGGCCTTCGCCTCGGCGAAGGCGGCCGCGAGCCCGCCCGGATCGAGGACCTTCCCGCCGACCACCACGCGGCCGTCGGAGAGGATCGCGACGGTGAGGTCGCGCGAGACGCCCGCCACGTCGCCCTTCCCGCCCTTCGGCAGGTTCACCTTGAAGCCGCCCTCGTCCTTGCCCGCCTCCGCGATGGCGGTGGTCGTCACCATGAAGATGATGAGGAGGACGAGGAAGATGTCGGTGAGCGGCGTGATGTTGATGTCCGCGAAGATCCCGCCGGACTCGAGCTCGTCGTCGCCGCCGCGGCCACCGCTGGGGCCGCCCATCGCCATGGCTAGCGCTCCCCGCCCGCCCACGGCGCGCCCGCCCCCGGATCTCCGGCGCCCCGCGGAGCGGGGCTGGGGAGGGGGTCGGGTCCGGGCCCGGGCGCCGCGGCCGGCGCCGCCGTGGCCGGGAGCGCCTCGCGCACGAGCTCGAGGAACTCCTCGGTGAGCAGCCGGAGCTCCAGCGCCAGCTTCCCGACGTGCACGTTCAGGAAGTTGTAGATGACGACCGCCTCGATGGCGACGGCGATGCCGCCCGCGGTGGTGACGAGCGCCTCGGAGATGCCGGCGGCGACGATCGCGAAGCCGCCCTGGCCGGCCAGGGCCATCTGCCGGAACGCGTGCATGATGCCGACCACCGTGCCGAGGAGGCCGATGAACGGCGCGGTCGCGCCCACCGTGCCGAGGATCCAGAGGTTCCGGCGGAGCTTCTGGTTCACCTGCTGCCGCTCGCGCTCCACCGCGGCCGCGATCTTCTCGGGCGGGGGCGGCCCGGCGCGCCCGCCGGCGCGCGACCGGGTCACGAGCGCGGCGAGGAAGACGTCGGCGGCGGGCGACCCGGAGCGATCGCACTGGGCGCGCGCGTCCTCGACGTCCCCGCGGTAGAGCGCCCGCGAGACGGCGTCGGCGAGCCGGCGCGCGCCCTCGGTGAAGCCCCAGAGCGCGATGGCGCGCTCGATGGCGACCGCGAGCGCGACGATCGAGCAGGCCACGATGACCCACATCGATGCGCTGCCGGCCTTGAGGATCCCTACGAAGCTGTTGTCCAAGATGTTCTCCGTCGAGCCGCGAGTCTAACGCCGGACCGCCAGCTCCGCCCGGCGACGCGCCGCCCGGACGGCCGCCCGTCCCCGGCCGCGTCCGGGGGCAGCGGCTGGAGCGGGAGCGGGGCCGGCGCCTCCGGAGCCTGGTCGAGATCTACGATGCGCGCGCCGGACGGCGGCTCCATCCGGAAGAGCGCCGGGTCGGGCACCCCCGCGAGGTCCGGCTCCTTCCAGCCGAGCTCGACCCGCACCGTGGGATTGGAGGACGCGACCTCCACCTGGGCGGGGAACCGGCCGCGCTCGAGCTCGAGGAACGCGCCGTAGCGGACCTCGTGGTCCGGCAGCTCGGGCCCGCCCCCGCGGAAGGTCGCGCGGAGGATCCCGGCGCGCGGGCCGACGCGGAGCGTGGTGGTGCGGTGGCCGTCCCGGAGCTCGAGGGTGACGTAGCCGCGGCCCGGCTCTGCCCCGACCGGCTCGCCGGCGAGGAGCGGGGTCCCGCAGAGCGCCGCGACGAGCCGCTCCGGCGAGAGGGGGAGCGGCACGAGCCGCGCGAGGTTCGCCGCCGTGGCGGCGCCCCGGTAGAAGGTCCGGGCCCGGGCGTCGTAGATGACGAGGCGGCCACCGGCGGAGACCAGGGTCGCGGCCGGGTTCCCGAAGAAGTCGAGGGCCTCGACGTGGAGCCGGTCCGGGCGCTCGACCGCGACCCAGGCGGTCACGACGCCCTTCGCCCCCGGGGCGTCGATGCGCAGCCGCGCGTCGCCCTGCGCGTGGGTCACCACGCCGGCCGCCTGCACCTGCGCGAGGAGGGCGGCGGGGTCGAGGGAGAGGTCCGCGGGCGGCACGCGCGGCGTGCACGCGGCGAGGACGCCGAGGGCGGCGGCGAGTCTGCGGGTGGCGCGCATCGTCAGAACAGGCGCGCCCTGCGGTCGAGGAGCTCCCGCGCGCGGCGCTTCGCGATGGCGACCTCGGGGGCCCGGGCGGGCGCGCGGGACGCGTCCCAGGCGAGGACCTCGCCGAGGAGCGCGTCGAACCGCTGCTCGTCCTGCACGAGCACCGCCAGGGTCTCCGCCTCGGCGACCCGGGCCAGCGGATCGTCCGGAGCGAGGGCGCGGGCCCGGTCGAAGTGGGCGCGGGACGCCGCGGCCCCGCCGCCCGCGGCGACGGGGAGCATCGCCCGCCAGGCGCCGAGCGCGCGGTGCGGCCCGGCCGCGTCGATCCGCTCGTCCAGCTCCGCCGCCCGGGACATCATCGCGAGGGCGGCGTCCTTCACCGCGAGGACCGCGGCGTACCCGGTCGCCTGCGCCGCCCGCATCGTGCCGAGGGCGAGCCAGTACAGCGGCTCGGCGCCGGGTCCGTCCACGCGCGCCGCCGCGGCGGCGGGGTCCTCGCCCCGGTCGATCGCCTCGGCCCAGGCCGGCACGACGCGCCGGAGCGCCCGCTCGGCGGCACGGGCCGAGGCCTCCCAGGCCTCGCGCGAGACGGAGGGAGTGGTCGCGGCGAGGGCGCGGAACCCCTCGGCGCGGGCGAGCCGGACCTCCGCGCCGGGGTCGGGCGGGCGCTGCGCCGCTGCGGCGGAGTAGGCGCGGAGCGCGGCCTCGAGCCGGCCCGGGTCGCCGCGCTGCGCGAACGCGCGGTCCCCCTCGGCGAGGAGCGCGTCCAGCCGCTCCGGCGCCACCTCGCGCGCGGCGGGCGCGGCGGGGACGTCGGCGGCGCGGCGGCAGCCGGGCGTCGCGGCGGCGGCCGCGACGAGCGACAGCGCGACGGACAGCGCGGTGCGCACGGGACCCCTGGACCTCGCCGGCGGCGCGGGCTAGCGCCGCTTCTTCTTGCCCGTCGGCTTCGTCGCCGGGCGGCGGGCGCGGGCGCGGGACGCGGGCGCCGCGCGGGCGGCGCGCTTGGCCGGCCGCGGCTTCGGCCGCGTCTTCTTCGCGGCGGGGCGGGCCCGGGCGGCGGCCTTGGGCTTCTCGGCCCGGGCGGGCTTCGCCGCCCTGGCGGGCGCGGAGACCGGCCGCGGCGGCTGCGGCAGGGGCGCCGGACCCGGCTGCTTCCCGGGGGGCGGGGCGATGGGCCGCGGCGGCGCGAGCGGCCGGCTCACCGGGGCGGCGGCGCGCTGCGGCATCGCCCGCGACAGCTTCGCGAGCCGGGCCTCCTCCTCCTCGCGGGTGACCACGAGCGGCGGCTGCCCCTGGCGCTGGCGGGCCTCGTCGTCCGCGCTGTAGTAGAGCTGGAAGGTGGCGGAGCCCTTCACCGCGAGCTCGCCTTTCTGGTTCTCCGCCCACAGCTCGAGATCGATGGCGTAACGCCCGCCCTGCTCGAAGCGGCGGTCCACGACCCGGCCGCGCGCGGTGAGGACGTCGCCCGGCCAGATGATCTTCACGAACCGCGCCCCGAACTTGCGCAGGCGCGCGCCGCGCACCCACTCGGTGGCGAGCTCGGCGAGGAACCCCATCGCGATCATCCCGGGCGCCAGCGCGCTCGGGAAGCCCGCGTTCTTCGCGAGCGGCTCGTCGATGAAGAGCGGGTTCCAGTCCTGTGCGGCGGCGACGTAGCGCGCGATCTGCAGCCGATCGACGGGCGGCTTCACGAGCGGGGGCAGCTCGTCCCCCACCTTCACCGCCTCGAAGTAGAGCTGCCGTGCGGTCAGCATCCGGGTCCCTTTCAGCGGCGGAGGATCAGCGTCGCCCGCGTGCGGAAGACCAGCTCGTTCTTGTCGTCCCGCCCCTCGTCCTCGATGACGATGACGTCCATCGGGCCGCTCGCGCCGGCGCGCTCCTGCACGTCGGCCACCTTCGACCGGACGGTGATCCGGTCGCCGGCGAAGATGGGCCGGGCGTACTCGAACGCCTGCTCGCCGTGGAGGATGTTGCGCGTGCCGAGGTCGAGCGAGTGGCGGAACCGCTCGTTCGAGGCGAGGGCCATCGCGAAGGTCGGCGGCGCCACGAGCGCCGGGAAGCCGGCGGCTCGCGCCGCGGCCTCGTCGGTGGAGACCGGGTTCGGGTCCCCGAGCGACTCGGCGAACCTCCGCACCTGGTTCTTCTCCACCTCGTGGACGACGGGCTCGCTCTCCCGTCCGATGAGGCTTCGGTCGAGCATCACGTCTCTCCTCAGCGCCCCGCGGGAAGGTCGAGCACGCTCACGAGCCCCCGGAGCTCGACGAGCGCGGGAACCGCGTTCACGACGGCGTGCACGGTGGCGGCGTCGCCGGCGATCCCGCCGGGCACGATGACCCGCACCGGCGGGTCCGCGTCGAGCACCACCTCGTCGCGCGGATCCTCGGCGCCCACCGCGATGGTCAGCTCGAGCCGCACGACCTCGCGGCCCCCGGCGAAGACCCGGGCCTCGTGGTGGAGGCCGGCCACCTGGCCGGGTCGCACCGGGACCGGTCCCTCGGCCTCCTCCTCGGCGAGGAGGGGGACGATCTCCTCGTCCACCTCGTACTCGTCCACCCCGATGCAGGCCTCCGCCGCCATGGCGGCGGACTCGGCGAGGCCGACGTGCCCGATCTCGCCACGCTCGACGCGGTCGTGGAACTCCTTCTCGTCGAGCCCCGCGCCGACCTTCTTCTGGAGCGCGGCCCGGCGGCGGGAGACGTCCACCACGCGGACGCCGTGCAGGTGGCGCACCGGACCGGTGACCTGCGCGAGCAGCGAGGGGAGCCGGTCGAGGACGAAGCCCGGGTTCACGCCGGTGCCGAGCACCGCGACGTTCTTCTCGTGGCAGAGCCGGTCGAGGGCCGCCGCCTCGTCCGCGTGGTTGAGCCAGGGCCAGGCGAGCTCCTCGCACGTCGACACGACGTGGAGCCCGGCGCGGACGGCCTCCTCGAGATCGGGGAGGACCTCCTCGAGCCGGCTCTGGGTCGCGGCGAGCACGACGCCGCCCTTCGCGGACGCGACGACGTCCCGCAGGCTGCGCGCGATGGTCGCGTCGGGGGCGGGCTCGCCGAGGACCTGGGAGAGCGTGCGGCCCGCGCGGGACGCGTCGACCGCCGCGACGATCCGAAGCTCCGGGCGCAAGAGGGCCGCCCTGGCGATCGCTTGCCCGATCTCGCCGAGGCCCAACAGCACCACCGGGATGCCGCCTTGGCTCACGCTTCGCTCCGGAGGAGCCACGTTACCCCCGATCCGCCGGATCCCCGAAGATTCACGCGCCTTTATATGTCACGGCTGCAAGGGCTCACAAGTGAAGAAAGCCGGAGGGGGCGCGCGGGCGGGGGTTCGGCGGTGACGCAGCCGATGAATGGCTCAGTGCGTCAAGCCGCCCGAACCCCGCAGGATTCTTGGGGTCAGGAGCCGAGGAGCCGGTCGAAATACTCGAGCGCGGCAGGATCCGACCAGTCGCGTGGCCCGACCACGTAGCCGACGAGCCGCCCCTGCTGATCCACGATGTAGGTCTCGGGGAACTTGATGTCCGGGCAGAATCCGCGCGCCGAGCAGTAGTACGCCTCGGCCGACGCCCGGGAGCTGTCGAGGGCGACCGTGAGGCCGCCCGGCGGCCCGCTGAACGGAGGCGCCGCGAAGTACTCCTTCACGGGATCCCAGCCATCGTCGACCGAGACGGCGAGCATCTTGAACTTGCCGGGATGGCGGCGAGCGAGCTCCTGCCCGAACCGCACCATCGAGGGCATCTCATCGCGGCAGGGCGGGCACCAGGTCGCCCAGAAGTTCACGAACACGACCTGGCCTCGAAGGCCCGAGAGCGAGACCTTCGAGCCGTCCATCGCCGAGAGCTCGAGGGGAGGCGCCGCGATCCGGGTGCGATCGATGCCGAAGACCTTGGCCGGGTCGCGCTGCGCGCGCTCGATCCTCGGCCGGGTCAGGTAGACGTCCCAGGCGAAGTACGCGCCGGCCGCGATGGCCGCGGCGGCCGCCGCCGAGACCCAGAGCTTCCCGCTGCGGTCCATGCGCCGCTTGTTTACACGACCCTGGCGCTTGCCGCCACCGGCGCCCGCGGGAGAGACTCCTGCGGCGTGCGCGGCCTGATGGGAGCTTCGGGGTCCTCCCCCTCGCCGATCTCGTCGAGCTCCTCGCGCGGCGAAAGTCGACGGGATCGCTCACCTGCGAGCGCGGGACGGTGCGCAAGACCGTTCTCCTGCGGGGCGGCGCGGCGGTCGGGGCGTCCTCGAACGATCCGCGCGAGTACCTCGGGCAGCTCCTCGTGAACTTCGGCCACCTCACCGAGGAGCAGCTCACCCAGGCCTTCCGCACCCAGGAGGAGACGAAGATCCGCCTCGGACGGGTGCTCGTGCAGGTCGGGCTCGTCGCGCGCGAGACGCTGCGGGACGTCCTCGCCATCAAGATCCGCGAGACCCTCCTCGACGTGTTCCTGTGGGAGTCGGGGCTCTTCTCCTTCGACGACGAGGCGCCCCCGAGCGCCGACGAGGACGACGCGGAGATCGCGCTCGGCGACCTCTCCCGGGAGGCGGAGTTCCGGGCGACCGCCTGGAGCGCCTTCCGCGGCGAGTTCCCGAGCGGCGCGGCGGCGCTCGAGGTCGACGAGTCGAAGGTGCCGGCCGCGATGACCCCGGCGACCGTCGACGACCGCGTCCTCGCCCTCGCCCGCGACGGGAAGACCATCGACGAGATTGGCCTCGCCCTCCACGCCACCGACTTCCACCTCTACCAGCGGCTCTACGCGCTGGCGCGCCAGGGGATCGTCCGCGCGTCGGCGCAGGCGGCGACCGCGGTCGCGTCCGCCGAGACGGTCGCGGCGTCCGACCTCATCGATCGAGCCCGCGGGCTCCTCGCCGACGGCCGCGCCGCCGACGCGGAGCTCGTGGCGGCGAAGGCGGTGGAGCTGGCGCCGGGCTCGGACGCGGCGCGCTCGGTGCTCGTCGAGGTCGAGCGGATCCTCGGGACGCGGCTCCGGAGCGCGCTCCTCGAGCGGCCACGCGTGCCGCGGCTGCGGGTGCCGCCCGCGGAGATCGCGAAGCTGCGGCTCTCGTCGGCGGAGAAGTACCTGCTGTCGCGCTGCGACGGGAAGCGCGACGTGAAGGCCCTCGCCGCCTTCGCGCCGCTGCGCGAGCTCGACGTGCTGAAGGCGGTCCAGCGGTTCGCGGACTCGGAGCTGGTCGAGCTGGCTGACGCCGCGCTAGGCCGGACGGGCGCTACCGCGCGGCGCGCGGTCCGCGGCTCCGCGCCGGCCGCGCGGCGTCGCAGGGCGCGGGTCGCGAAGCAGGCCTCGAGCGCCTCGCGCGCGACGCGGGCGCCCGCACGCGCCAGAGCCGGTCGTTCACCACCACCACCGCGACGGCGACCTCGGGCCTGTCCGCCGGCGCGAAGCCCACGAACCAGGAGTAGTCGCGGACGGGCGGCCTCGGCGAGCGAGCCGGTCTTGCCGGCCACCGTGATCGCCGCGGAGCGACGAGCCGCGGCGCGGCGGAAGGCCTTGCGCGCGGTGCCCTCGGTGATGGTCGTTCCGCATCATGTCGGCGAGCTTGGCCGCGACCTGCTCGTCCGAAGCAGCCGCGCCGGGGCGCCGGGCGTCGGGCAGCGGCACGCCCTCGACCCGCTCGACGACGCGCGGCGGCACGAGACTCCCGCCGTTCGCGACGATGGCGGCCAGGAGCGCGCCGTGGAGCGGCGACAGGCGGACCGGCGCCGAACCCGGCGGCGGTGGTGGCGAGCGCGAACGGCGTCGTCCGGGATGCGCGCCGGCGACGGCTCGACCGGCCATGCGAACGGGATCGGCGCGTTGAAGAGGAAGCGCTCGCGCCTCGGCGCGGAGCGTCCGGCGTCGAGGTCGCGGTCGGCGAGCTTGGCGAAGACCACGTTGGCGCTCTTGCCAAGGCGGAGGCGAGCGAGAGGCAGCGGCGGTCGCGGCGCGGGTTGTCGCGCGAGCAGCTTCGGCTCGATCCGGTGCTTGCCGCCGTGGAAGCAGACCTCGGAGTCGGGCCGATGCCCCGCTCGAGCAGCGCCGCGCTGGTGACGATCTTGAAGATGCTGGCGGCGGGGGCGATGGGCCGTGAGCGCGAGCCGCGCCTGTGCGGCTCCGCGCTCCGAGTGCTCGGCGAGGGCGAGCACCCGCCCGGTGCTCGGCTCGAGGAGGACGGCGGCGCCGCACGGGCACGCGGTAGCCGGCGAGGAGCTTCTCGAGGCGCTGCTGGAGCCGTGGGTCGAGCGGTCAGCACCGCGCGGCCCTCGCCGAGCGTCGCGACGTAGCGGCCGCGCTCGCGATCGTAGCGCGCACGTCCCCCAGGCGATGGGCTCGGCGCGGGAGCGCGGCGGGCGCGAGCGTCGCGGTGGCAGCCGGCGCCGCCGCCGCGGCGGAGCCCGGAGCGGGCGCGCCTCGGCCGCCGGCAGCGAGGCGCCGCGGACTCGGCGGCGAGCGGCTCGCGGCGGCGGACGGGGTCGCCGCCGCGAGGCGCGGATGCGCCGGCGCCGGGGACGGCGAGGGACGGTGCCGAGGACCACGCAGTGCGAGGAACGCGCGGCGACCGCGGCGCGGGACGCGAGCGAGCGCCGTGAGGCTCGCGACTACCGGCAGCGTCGAGAGGAAGCGGCGCGCTCATCGGAGCGGGCGGTGACGTGGCGCAGTGTGCACGATGCACCGCGCCGCGTCAAAGTACGCGTGCCCCGCGTGAGGCGCGGGCCTCTCCGCGGGCACGAGCCCGCTTGCGGGCGCGCTCTTACGCGCAGGCGCCGGCGCGCCCGCGCGCGGCCTTCGCCGCCTTCCGGCGCCGCGCCGCGCGCGCCTTCGCGGCCTGCGCGCCGTTCCGGCCGCCTTCTCCGCCCTTGCCGCGCCTTCTCCTGGCGCGGCGGCGTCGCGCAGCGCGGCCTGCGCCGCCGCGAGCCGCGCGATGGGGAGCCGGTACGGCGAGCAGGAGACGTAGTCGAGGCCGATCTCGTGGCAGAACTCGACCGAGCGCGGGTCGCCGCCGTGCTCGCCGCAGATGCCGAGCTTGAGGTCGGGCCGCGTCGCGCGGCCGCGCTCGACGGCGATCTTCATGAGCGCGCCGACGCCCTCGCGGTCGATCGATGACGAACGGGTCGACCGTGGTAGATGTCCTGCTCGAGGTACGTCGTGCAGCACCGTGCCGGACGTCGTCGCGCGAGAGGCCGAACGTCGTCTGCGTGAGGTCGTTCGTGCCGAAGGAGAAGAACTCGGCCGTCTCGGCGATCTCGCCGGCGGTGAGCGCGCCGCGCGGCACCTCGATCATCGTGCCGACGAGGTAGCTGCACCTTGCTGCCCGCTCTCCGCGAAGACCTCGTCGGCCGCCTCGCGCACGACCGCCGCCTGGTGGTCGAGCTCCTTCCTCGTGCCGACGAGCGGGATCATGATCTCCGGGCTCGACCTTGATGCCCCTCGCCGCGACGTCGCACGGCCGCCTCGAAGATGGCGCGCGCCTGCATCTCGGTGATCTCCGGGTAGGAGATGCCGAGGCGGCAGCCGCGGTGGCCGAGCATCGGGTTCGACTCGTGCGAGCTCCTCGATGCGCGCCGCGGATCTGCTCCACCGTCTTGCCGGTCGCGCGCGGCCAGCTCGGCATGCCCGCCTCGTCGTGCGGCAGGAACTCGTGCAGCGGCGGATCGAGGGTCCGGATCGTGACCGGCCGCCCGCCATCGCGCGGAAGAGGCCGGCGAAGTCCTCGCGCTGCAGCGGCAGCAGCTTCGCCAGCGCGCGCGCGCCGGTCCTCCTCGGTCTCGGCGACGATCATCTCGCGCATCGGGCCGATCTTCCCCTCGCCGAAGAACATGTGCTCGGTGCGGCACAGGCCGATGCCCTCGGCGCCGAAGGCGACGCGCGGCCGTCGCCTGGTCGGGCTGGTCGGCGTTGGCGCGCACCTTGAGGCGCCGGGCCTCGTCGGCCCAGCCGATCAGCTTCGCGAACTGCTGGTAGACCGGGCGCCTCCTCGGGTCGCGCGTCTTCTCGATGAGCACCTGCGACGACCTCCGACGGGCTTCGTCTCGAGCTGCCCTCGATGACCTCGCCCGCGAAGCCGTCGATCGAGATCCAGTCGCCCTCGCGCGAAGACCGTCGGCGCCCGCGGCGTCTCACCGTCATCGTGCGCGCGTGGTAGTCGAACGGAGCGCGTCGCAGCCGACGATGCAGACCTTGCCCATCTGGCGGGCGACCAGCGCCGCGTGCAGGTCATGCCGCCGAAGGCGGTGAGGAAGCCCTAGCGCCGCGTTCATGCCGCGGATGTCCTCCGGGCTGGTCTCGTGGCGCACGAGGACGCACCGTCTCGCCCCGCGCGCTGCCACGCCTCGGCGTCGTCGGCGAAGAACACGACCTTGCCGCGTGGCGGCGCCGGGGCCGGCGGGCAGGCCCTTGGCGAGCAGCTTGCCCGCCTTGCGACGGCCGCCTTCTTGGCCGCCGTCGAAGACCGGGCGCAGCAGCTGGTTCAGCGCCTCGGGCTCGACGCGGCAGGACCGCCTCCTCCTTGCGTGATGAGCTTCTCGTCCACCATCTCGACGGCGATGCGCACGCCGGCGAAGCCGGTGCGCTTGCCGTTGCGGCGACTGCAGCATGTAGAGCTTGCCGCGCTCGATCGTGAACTCGATGTCCTGCATGTCCTTGTAGTGCTTCTCGAGGCTTCGTGCGGACTGCCTCGAGCTGCTTGCAGCGCTGTCGGGCCAGCGCGCCGCCGAGCTCCGCGATCTTCTGCGGCGTGCGGATGCCGGCGACGACGTCTTCGCCCTGCGCGTTCACCAGGAACTCGCCGTAGAACACGTCCTCGCCGGTGGCCGGGTCGCGCGTGAAGGCGACGCCCGTGCCGGAGTCGTCGCCCATGTTGCCGAACACCATGGCCTGCACGTTGACGGCGGTGCCCCAGTCGGCCGGGATGCTGTTCATGCTGCGGTAGACGTTGGCGCGGTCGTTCTCCCACGACTGGAACACGGCGCTCGATCGCGCCCCAGAGCTGCTCCATCGGGTCGTCGGGGAAGTCGATGCCCTTGCGCGGCTTGATCTCCGCCTTGAACTCCGCGACCAGCTCCTTGAGCGCGTCGACCGGCAGCTCGGAGTCGAGCTTCACGCCGCGCGCTGCTTCTTCGCGCTCGAGGATCACCTCGAACGGATCGTGGTCCTCCTTGCTTCTCGGGCTTCAGCCCGAGCACGACGTCGCCGTACATGGCGACGAAGCGGCGGTAGCTGTCCCAGGCGAAGCGCTCGTTGCCCGACTGCGCGGCGAGCGCCGGCGACGGTCTCGTCGTTGAGGCCGAGGTTGAGGACCGTGTCCATCATGCCCGGGCATCGAGACGCGCGCGCCGGAGCGGACGGAGACGAGCAGCGGGTTCGTCGGGTCGCCGAACTTCTTGCCCGGTGAGCGCCTCGACCTTCTTCAGCGCGGCGCGCGACGCTCGGCGTCGAGCTCCTGCGGGCAGCTTCTTGCCGCTCCGCGTAGAACTCGGTGCAGACCTCGGTGGTGATGGTGAAGCCCGGGGGCACCGGGATGCCGATGTTCGTCATCTCGGCGAGGTCCGCGCCCTTGCCGCCGAGCAGGTTCTTCATGTCCTTGTTGCCCTCGGCCTTGCCGCCGCCGAAGAAGTAGATGCGCTTCTGGGGCATCCCTGCACCTCGAGTGGTACGTCGATGTGAGGGTCTGCGGCGCCATGGCTCGCAGCCGGGGGGACACGTATTAGCAGAACGCACACCCGCGGCGGAACCCGCGCGGCGGGGAGACACGCCCCCCCCTTTGACGCGCGCCGCCGCCTTTGACTGCGATGACGCCCCGGCGGGCCGGCGGCCGGTCCGGCGCCCGGCCATCGACGGACGGTCCGGGCTACTGCCGCCACTCCCGCGGGACCCCTCGTGCGAGCTCGCCGCTCCAGGCCTCGAGCTCCGCGCGCCGGCGCTCCAGCTCGGCCTCTACCCGCCGGGCTCTCTCGAGCAGCTGCGTGTCGGTCCGGCGGCCCAGCGCGTCCCGTACGTTCCTGCGCTCCTCCTCGAGCTTCGCCACCCGCTCGCGGAGCGTCTGGAAGGCGGGGCGCCGTCGCCTCCGGCTCGCGCGGGTCGCCTCCTCGCGCCGGGCGGTGGCCGCGGCCCGATCCGCCGCGGCACGGCGCCCCTCGGCGAGCTCGCGCGCCGGGTAGCCGGCGGTCTCGTCCCCGCCGCCCCGGAGCGCGACGACCGCCCACTGCGAGGACTCGTGAGGGCACGACGAGACGTCGAGGAGGACGACCCCGGCCCACGTCCCCGCCGCGATCTTGCGGCGGAGCATCCAGCGCGCGGTCCGCGTGGCGCGGTCCTGCGCGCTCGCCTCGCGGTACTTCTCCTCGACCGACTGCCACTCGCTCACCACCCCGGAGGCCTCGCACAGCACCTTCGCGCCCTCGCGCACCTCGACCGTGACGGGCACCGGCCACGGGCTCGAGCTCGCCCATCGCCGCAGCACCACGACCGCGAGCTTCCCGCCGACGGCGCCGGCGCCGGAGAGGAGCGGCTGCTCGAGCCGGGCGAGGAGTCGCTTCGCCTCGGCGTCGTCGTCCTGCTCGACGCGCGACGCCGTCGCCGCCCACCGCTGGCGCTGCGGCTCGTCACGGATGGGCGCCTCGAGGGCGTCGCGGGCGTACTCGACTGGCAGCGCGAACCCGACGCCGTCCGCCCCCTCCTGCTTCAGCGTCACGATCCCGACGGCGCGGCCCTGGGCGTCGAGGACCGGACCGCCGCTGTTGCCCGGGTTCACGTCCGCGTTCAGCTGGACGTGGGCGACGCCCTGGAGGTCGCGGGCCACGTAGCTCACCTTCCCGGCGTGCACCGTGGCCTCGAGGCCGACCGGGGTCCCGACCAGGACCACCGGGGCGCCGGCGACGAGCGTGGTCGAGTCGCCGAGCGGGAGCGGCGCCGCCCGCGCGCCGGGGACGTCCACCACCGCGTAGTCGAGCCACTCGTCGAGCGCGCGGACGCGCCCGGCGAGCTTGCGGCCGTCGGCGAGCTTCACGTCCACGGGGACGGACGGACCGCAGACGACGTGGGCGTTCGTGAGGAGCCGCTCGGGGTCGACGAAGAACCCCGAGCCGAGCCGACCGCCGCAGGTGAGCACCGCGAGTGCGGGACGGGCGGCGCGGGCGAGCTCCTCGACCGACAGCTCGCGCGGCGTCGCGCCGCCCTCGACGGCGACCGCGGACCCGGCACCCGGCGCGGGCTGGGCCGCGTGCGGCGCCGCGGCGGGGGCGACGGCCTCGGCGGCGTGGGGCGCCGGGGCGGGCGACGGCGACGGCCGGCCGCGCACGGCGAGGAGCGCGGCGGCCGCGAGGGCGGCCGCGGCGAGCGTCACCCCGGCGGCGAGGACGGGCGAGAGCCGCCGCGCAGGGGGCGCCGTGGCGGCGCTGCGGACGACCGCGGCGAGCCCCGCCTCCGCCAGGGCCGCGACGAGGGCGCGGGCGGCGTCGCGCGGGATCGCCGCGGCGAGCGGCGCGCCCGGGTGGGCCAGGGCGGCCCGGGCGGCGGCGAAGTCGAGGCCGGGGATCCGGGCGTCGGCCGCGGCGCGCGCGGCGCCGTACGCGAGTCGCGGATTCGGACAGCGGCGGCTCGAGGAGGACGTCGACGAGCAGGCTCGACCCGCAGTGCGGGCATCGCGAAGGGGCGCCGGAGGCCTGGCCGCAGGCGCCGCAGCGGTCGAGGACGGGCGCCGCCCGCGTCGCGCTCCCGGGATCCACCCGGAGAGGAAAGCCGATCGGCGCCCCCGCGGCAAGCGCGGTGGCACCGCCTCAGACCCGCATCGCCTCGATGCGCGCCTCGTCGTGCTCGGGCGCGACCTCGTAGCTCTCGACGAGGTCGCCCTCGCGCCACTCGACCTCGACCTTCGGGAGGTCCTTCCCCTTGCCGTAGCGAGCGACGATCGCGGCGGCGAGCAGGCGCTCCTCCCAGGTCGGCACGCCCTCGACGACCGCCACCGGCCCGAGGACGCCCTTCGCCTCGAGCCGGGCGCGCCCCTCGACGTGGTGCTCGAGGAGCGCGTTCTCGACCTCGGTCCGGCCGACCACGAGCTTCGCGCGCGGCGAGAGCCGGAAGTGGCGGCCGGTCGAGAGGAGCACCACGTCGTCCTGCGCGAGCCGGCGCTCGTCGCCCGCCGCCTCGCGGGCGTCGAGCACGTCGAAGAACTTCCGCGCGAAGCTCTCGTCGGTGAGGTAGCAGCAGCCGCCGGCCGGCTGCGGGAAGTCGGCGACGCCGAGCTCCTGCGCCAGCGCGATCTGCCGCAGCCGCGACCGGCCGCTGATGTCGAGGAGCGCCTCGCGGTCGACGATCCCCTCCTGCTCCGGGATCGTGGGCGGCAGGAGCTTCGCCGAGAGCGGGCGCAGCAGCCGGCCGTCGAGCCCGCTCTCCCGCTCGATGATCCGGAGCGTGTCGCGCCGCTGGCTCTTCGGGCGCTGCCCGAGCACCTCGCCGGTGAAGACGAAGTCCGCGCCCTCGCGCGCGCATGATCTCCCGCGCCTTGCGCATCATGAAGATGCGGCAGTCGACGCAGGGGTTGGCGTTCGCGCCGTACCCGTAGCGCGGGTGGACGAGCATGTCGAGGTACTCGGACGCCGGAGATGTCGACGTACTCGATGTCGACCTCGAGGTCGGCGGCGGCGCGGAGCGCCTCGTTGCGCGGCACGGTGCCGTCGGCGCGGCCGCCCTTCCGGCGCTGGGTCTCGGTGATGCAGAACCCGGTGTAGAAGTTGATCGCCTTCACCTCGATCCCCTGCCGCCGCACGAGCGCGAGCGCGAGCGTCGAGTCGAGCCCGCCCGAGATCATCGCGATGGCCTTGCCGGTCACGGGCCTGTCACGGCGCCTTCCGCACGAAGCTCTTCCAGGCGACGCCCGTCGCGGAACGTGCCGAGGTGCTCGTTGCGGGTCGCCTTGCACCACATGGGCATGTCGTGCGCGATCCCGGGATCGGTCGCGATGACGAGGAGCACGGCGCCGGCGTCGAGCGGCCTGCACCGCCTTCGCCGTCTCGACGATTGGGAAGGGGCACAGGCGCCCGGAGGTGTCGATCGTCCGCGCGGGAGCGGGCATGTCGGCCGGCGTCACGCGCACTCGTTTAGCCCCTCCCGGCGTGCGGGGCAACGGCGCCCCGCCGCGGCCGAGCCCGGCCGGCTCCTTGCCCGCCGCGGGGGGCGACGGTACCCTGCGTCCGAGATGCGCCGCCTCGCTCGCCACCCTCGTCGCCGTCCTGCCCCTCGCCGTTCACGCCCAGGATGGCGGGCCCGCCGGGGCGCCCACCGGCCTCGACCGTGACCGCCTCGCTCGGCGGCGGGCGGCGAGCTCGGCCTCGACTCCGGCAAGGCCGGGGTGTTCGAGCTCGAGGGCGCGGTCGGGTACGAGCTCTCGGGCGGGATGATCCGGCCCGAGCTCGCCGCGGCCCTGGGGGTCGCGCCCGACAGCAACGTGGCGATCCGGCCCGGCGTCCGGTTCGGCCTCCCGAACCTCCCCATCCAGCTCCGCGCTCGCCCTCGACGCCTCGAACTCCCGTGGAGCGAGCGGACTCGACTGGCGCTGGCTCCTCGTCGGCGTCGCCGCGGAGGTCCGCTGGACGAGCCTGCTCGGGCTGTACGCGGAGGCGGACACCGGGGCGCGCCTCTCGTCCCGGGCCGGGCTCCCGCTCCTCATCCGCGTGGGCGCCTCCTTCCGGCTCTAGCTGCCGGCCGTCCGAGCGGACGCAGGCCGCGCCGGCCAGCGGGCCCGCGCCTTGTGGACACCCCGGCCTTCCTGCTACACCGCCAGGATCCCGAAAACAGGAGTCGTCGCGCCATGAAGCACGTCAGCTGGACGCTCGCACTGGTGATCGGGTTCGCACTCGGCTGGGTCGCAAACGGCGCCACGACCGGGCGCCCCGCGCCGCGGGTCGCGGCGGCGGCCGCGCAGGCCCAGGCGCAGCGGCCCACGAGGCCGACCGAGGATCCGCGCGCGGTCTACCGCGTGCCCCTCGACGACTCTCCGGTGAAGGGGCCGGCGGACGCGCTCGTGACGATCGTCGAGTCGTCGGACTTCGAGTGCCCGTTCTGCAAGCGCGTCGCCCCGACGCTCAAGGCGCTCGAGGAGCAGTACCGCGGCAAGGTCCGGTTCGTCTTCAAGCACAACCCGCTGCCGTTCCACGCCCGCGCGACGCCCGCGGCGCTCGCCACCGAGGAGGCGCGCGCGCAGGGCGGCGACGCGAAGTTCTGGGCGATGCACGACGCGCTCTTCGCCGCGGCCTCCCTCGACGAGGCCGCGATCCTCCAGGCCGCCAAGGACGCCGGCCTCGATCCCGCGAAGGTGAAGGACGCCATCGCCTCGGGCAAGTACAAGGCGCGCCTCGAGCGCGACCAGAAGCTCGTCCAGTCCCTCGGCGCCTCCGGGACGCCCTCCTTCTTCGTGAACGGGCGCAAGCTCACGGGCGCCCAGCCGCTTCCGGCGTTCCAGGCCCTCGTCGACGAGGAGCTCCGGAAGGCCGAGGAGATGGTCCGGGCCGGGACGCCCGCCGCGTCGGTGTACGCGAAGATCTCCGAGCGGGGCGCGTCCGCGACGGTGTACGTGCCGTCCGCGGGCGGCGAGGGCGCCGCCGCGCAGGCGCCGCAGCCGCAGCGCGCAGGCGCAGGCCCCACAGCAGCCGGCGGCGCCGCCGCCCTCCGACTTCCGCGCGGTCCCGGTCCGCGCCGACGACCCCATCCGCGGCGCCGCCGACGCGAAGCTCACGGTGGTCGTCTTCTCCGACTTCCAGTGCCCGTTCTGCGCCCGCGTCGAGCCGTCGCTCCAGCAGCTCGAGCAGGCCTTCCCCGGGAAGGTCCGGATCGTCTGGAAGCACCAGCCGCTCCCGATGCACTCCCAGGCCGTCCCCGCTGCGCTCGCCGCCGAGGCGGCCCGCGAGCAGGGCAAGTTCTGGCCGATGCACGACAAGCTCTTCGCGAGCCAGGCCGCGCTCTCCCCCGACACCATCTCGAAGGCGGCCCGCGAGGCCGGCCTCGACCTCCGCCGGTTCGAGCAGGCCGTCTCCGCGCGCAAGGGCGAGGCGCGGGTCCAGGAGGACCAGAAGCTCGCGGCGCAGGTCGGCGCGAACGGCACGCCCACGATGTTCTTCAACTGCCGCCAGGTCGTCGGAGCGCAGCCCTTCGAGCGCCTCCGCGCCGTCGCCGAGGAGGAGCTCCGGAAGGCGGACCAGGTGCTCGCCGGGAAGGGCGGGCCGGGCGCCTACGACCGGCTCTGCAAGGCGAACCTCGCCGGCGTGGTCCCGGCCGCCCTGACGGGCCAGGCCCCGGCCGCCGCCATCGCCGTCCGGCCGGACGACCCCGTCCGCGGCAACCCCAAGGCGCCGGTCACCATCGTCCTCTTCTCCGACTTCCAGTGCCCGTTCTGCGCCCGCGTCGGGCCGACCCTCGACGAGGCGCAGCGGACGTACGGCGACAAGGTCCGGATCGTCTGGAAGCACCAGCCGCTCGGCTTCCACCCGAACGCGCTCCCCGCGGCGAAGGCCGCCGAGGCGGCCCGCGAGCAGGGGAAGTTCTGGCAGATGCACGACCGGCTCTTCGCGTCGCAGCGCGAGCTGTCGCCGGACGCCTACGAGCGGATCGCGAAGGAGCTCGGCCTCGACGTCCGCCGGTTCCAGGAGTCGATCCGGTCCGGCAAGAGCCAGGCCCGCATCGAGGACGACCAGCGGCTCGCGGCCCGGGTCGGCGCGCAGGGCACCCCGACGATGTTCGTGAACGGCGAGAAGGTCGAGGGTGCGGTTCCCTTCGCGACGCTCAAGGCCGTCATCGACCGCAAGCTCTAGCACCGACGACGGTCGGCTTCGGCCGACCGTCGTCGCGGGGGACGCCCGCGCTTCGCGCTGGCGTCTGATCCATCGGGGCCGCGTTCTCCGGTCCTCGTCTCGGTCGTCTGGAACGGGCGGGCCCGGAGCCGACTACCGGGCCCTGAACCACGCCGGGCCGAGGGCGGCGGCGAGCGCGCCCGCGCCGCCGCCGTCCGGGCAGAGCTCCCACACGACGACGTCGCCCATCCCCTTGAAGGCGGCGACCCCGACGCGCCGGAACAGCTCGGCGATCCGGCCGTCAGGGCGGAAGCAGGCGACGATCGCGAGCGGTCCGTCGCCGTAGAAGAACCGCGCCCGGCACGCCTCCGGGATCTCCCCCGGGGCCACGCCGACGCGGCGGATCTCGCGGGTCCGCCCGACCTCGGCGAGGAACGCCTCGAGGGCCTCCTCCGAGAGCGCGGCGCCGCTGTTGTACACGTCCCCGGCGCGGTCGCCGCCGCGCGCAGCACCCTCCACCGCGTCCCGCACCGCCGCCGCGAGGGCGCGCATCGCGCCGGCGCCATCCCCCGCCCGGAACAGCCGGACGGCGTGGTCCTCGGACTCGGGCGGCACCGCCACCGACATGGGCTGGCCGATGAACACCGACCACGCGTGCTCGATCCCCGGCGCCCCGCGCCGCGCCCGCTCCCGCGCCAGCCCCGCGTCGGCGCGCACGCGCGCCGACGGGGCGCGGGCGGTCCCGCGCGCGGACTCGTTGATCTTCTCGGCGATCGCGACGCGGTTCTTGCCGAAGACCTCGTCCTCGATCACGACCACGAGTGGCGCCGGGCCGTAGGAGACGAACACGCCGGCCTCGAGCACCTCGCCCCGGGCCCGGCCGATGGCGCGCTCGCGCTCGACCTCGAGGCGCGCCTCCTCGGCGCGCGCCCGCGCGAGGAGCGCCGCCGCGGCCGCCTGCTGCGGGGTGCCCGCCGCGGCGCCGGCGAGGGCGGCGTCGGCCGCCGCTCGCGCGTCGCGGGCGCGCCGGAGCACCTCGGCGCCCTGCGCCTCGATCGCGGCGATCTGCTTCGCGACGACGTCCGAGGAGATCTCGCGGGAGAGCCGGGCCGCGTAGGCCGCGAACTGGGCGCGGATCGCCTGGGCGAGGGAGACCATCTCGTCGATCCGCCCGCTGAAGCTCACGGCGTCGCCGACGAGGTTGTTGAGGAGGACGCCCCCGCGGTCGGCGAGGTGCTGCATCCCCCCGAAGTGCTCCTTCGCGGCGACGAGGATCGGGACGTAGAACTCCCGGCGCAGGAACTCGGCCATCGTCGCCTGCCCGAGGAGCCCGGTGCGGCGCGTGAAGTCCTTCACGTCCGCGAAGAGGTGGCCGGCGGGCCGGTCCTCCCGCTGCCGGAGGATCGCCCCACCCCGGGCGGAGAGCCGGTAGAGCTGGCCCGCCTCCCACTCGAGGTCGGTGCCGCCCTCCGCCTCGTGCCCGGTGCGGAAGGAGAGGGCGCGGCGCGCCGGCGCGGCGAGCCGGTCCACCGCGAGGTCGGCGAGGAGCGCCACGGCGGCGGCGGCGTACTCGGCGCGGGCGGCGCGCCGGTCGAGGCCGACCGCCTGCGCGGGGTCCTTCGGCTTCCACGCCCGGAGCACCTGGACGGCGCGCTCCGCGGCGGCGCCGGCCGCCGGGACCAGGCCCCCGATCCGCGCCGCGAGTCCCTTGCGCTCGGCGTCGTCCCCCACCGCCGCCGCGAGGGCGCCGGGGGCGCAGAGGAGGTTCCGGAGCGGCTCCGCGCGGCCCGCCCGCCGACTCGACGGCCGCGACCGCCGCGCCCACCACGTCGCGGACGCGGGCGAGCGCCACCGAGAGCTCGGCGCGGCGGGCGAGGTCGTCGTCCGCGCCGAGCGCGGTGGCGGTCTCGCCGATGATCGCGTCCGCATCCGCTCCCTGCACGAGGCGCGCCGCGAGGTCGTCGGCGCGGGGGATCCCGGGAGAGAGGTCGCAGCCGTAGAGCGTCGTCCCGCCGGAGGGGACGGCCTGGCGCCCGCCGAGGAGCGCGCCGGGGGAGAGCGCCGCCTCGATCCGGAGCAGCAGCGGATCGTCCGCGGTCCGGCCGGCGTCGCGCCAGGCCCGGGCGAGGCCGGTCCGCGCCGCGAGCCAGGTGGCGGCGAGGGCGGCCCCGCGCACGTACCGGTCGAGCGGCGCGTGGGGGAGGCACTCCCGCACGTCGCGCTCGGCCGCGGAGAGCTCCGCCGAGAGCGCGAGGGCGACGAGGAGCGGCGTCTCCTCCCGGCCGCCGGTCTCGGCCATCTCCCCGAAGGCCCGCCGGAGGAGCTCGATCCAGAGCGCCACCAGCGAGCGCCCCCGCCCGCCCTTCCCCATCCACGCGGCGACGAGGCCGCCGGTGAGGGCCGGGTCGATCGCCGGGCCGAGCTGGGCCGCGGCGCGGAGATCGGGACCGCCGCCGCCCGCCCCGAGCCGCCCCTCGACCGGCGGGAGCTCCGAGTAGCCCTCGCGCAGGATGAGCCGGTCCACGTCGTCCGGCGGGACGAAGGCGCGGTGGTGGGTCGAGAGGAGGAGCGCGATCTCCGTCGCGGCGCCGCGGACAATCGCGCGGGCGTCCGCCGCAACCTCCACCGGGACGGCCACGTCCGCGAGGGAGGTGCCGAGGGAGAACCGGAGCTTCTCCCGCTCCAGCCGGAGGAAGCCGGACGGGTCCAGGCGCGCGGCGGCGTGGATCTCGAGGCGGCGGGCGGCGAGCGGCGTCGGCACGTCCCCGACGCTACCTCAGTTCGACTCGGCGAGCGTACGGCCCGGCCGCGCGGGCCGGCTGACGCTCAGACGTAGCAGTCGGGCTTGTTCCGGAGCCGCCGCGAGAACCCGCGAAGCCGGCGCGCCACCGGCCGGAGCGCGTTCCGCAGGTAGTACACGACCGGACCGCGCCGCGCGCTGAGGTACGCCTCCCAGTTCGCGCGCAGCGCCGGCGAGAGGACCTCGTCCTTGGCCCGCTGACGCTCGACGCGGAGCGTCGGATACCACGCATCGCTGGTGGAGAGCCCCCCGAACGCCTGGACGGCCAGCGATGCCGGGACGTGCCTCGCCCGGGCGGCGTGGACGACGATCGCCTTCAGGAAGAAGGCGTGATCCGCCGCGACCCGGAAGGAGGTGTCGAACGGTCCGACGCGCTCGAAGAGCGCGCGGCGCACGAGCGTCGCCTGGTGTGGGAGCGCCGTGCGCATGAAGAACTCGAGCGTGAGGGGGTCGGGCTGCGGGCAGGCCCACCGCTCGCCAGAGGGCTTCTCCCAGATCACGTCGCCGTAGAGCACGTCGGCGTCGGCCGCGCGCTCGAGGGCGACGCTCAGTGCATCGTCGGACGCGAAGCAATCGCCCGCGTTCAGGAACGCGAGCCAGGTGCCCGTCGCGCGCTGCGCCCCCTTGTTCTGCGCGTCGAAGACGCCGCCGTCCGGCGCCGAGGTCCACGAGGTCACGACGTCTCCGCTGCGCTGGAGGACCTCGAGGGTGTCGTCGGTCGATCCGCCGTCCACCACATGCAGCTCGCGATCCGCGAACCCCTGCCGCCGGACGCTCTCGATGGTGCGCTCGAGACCGCGACTGTCGTTCAGGCAAACGGTTACTATCGAGACGGCGACGCTCATGGCCCACCCCCGTGGACGCCGATGATGAGCGCGCATCCTACGGCTCCCGAAGCAAGCCAACAAGGTATCACTTCGGGTGAGGAGCTTTTGCGGAAATGACGTACCCGCGGTTCGTGGGACTCCGCGGCCGAGCGGACCAAAGGAGGGGGATGCGAGTCGCGAGGTTCACCGTCGTCACACCCTGCAAGGACGCGTCGGCCCGCGCGCTGTCGACCGCCGAGTCGATCCTGCGGCAGCGGGCGGTCCGTTCGGGGCGGGTGACGCTGCAGTACGTCGTGTGCGACGGAGGGTCCGATGGGACCGGCGAGCTCCTGCGGCGGGAGCTCGGCGACGCGGTGGTCGTCCTGAATGGGCCCGATCGCGGGATGTACGACGCGCTCGCCAAGGGGCTCCGGATCGCCGACGGCGACGTCGTGAGCTACCTCAACGCCGGGGACGTGTACCACCCGTCGGCGTTCGACGTGGTGGCGGACGTGATGGAGGCCCACGGGGTCCGGTGGCTCACCGGGATGCAGGTCCACTGCAACGAGGCCCTGCAGGTCACGGCGGCGAGCGTCCCGTTCCGCTACCGGCGCGACTTCATGCTGCGCGGGCTGTACGGGCGCGGGCTGCCGTTCCTCCAGCAGGAGGCGACGTTCTGGGCGAGGTCGCTCCTCGCGACGGTCGAGCTCGACGTGCTCGCGTCGCAGCGCCTCGCCGGCGACTACTATCTGTGGCGCTGCTTCGCCCAGGCCGAGGAGCCCGCGATCGTCGCGAGCTACCTCGGCGGGTTCACCCGTCACCGGGGGAGCCTCTCGGGCGATCTCGCCGATTACCGGGCGGAGATGGGGACGCTGGCCGACCCGCCTCGCGCGCTCGACCCGCTCCGGGCGAAGTGGGAGCGGCGCCGGTGGAGGACCCTCTCGCTCGCGGGGCGCAAGCGGCTCAACCCGCGGCTGTTCGTATGGGACGAAGCGGGCCGGGCGGTGGGGCTGACCCGGACTACCCTTCGCCCCCCGTCCCGTGGTTTCCTTCGCGCTCATCCGGACCTGACGTGCGCACCTACCTCCGCATCCTCCGCTTCGGCGCCCCGTACCGCTGGCTGTTCGCCGGCGCGCTCGCGTGCATGGTCGTCCTCGCGCTCGCGACGACCGCCTACGTGAACCTCCTCGGCCCGGTCCTCGACTTCCTCTTCACCGGGAAGACGACGGCGGGTGCGGCGATGTCGAGGATGCTCCCGGGGATTCGCCTCGACGAGTACCTCGCGCACGTCGACCGGCGGCAGATGCTGCGGCTCCTGCCGTTCGTGATCATGGCGGTCGCGCTCGTGAAGGGGCTCGCCTTCTTCGGCCAGTCGTACCTCATGAGCCTCGCCTCCTCGCGGCTCGTGCGGACGTCCGGCAGGCGCTCTTCGAGCAAGCTCGTCGCCCTCTCCCCGGCCTTCCACACCCGGCACCACTCCGGCGACCTCCTGAGCCGCTTCTCGGCGGACGTCGCGATGGTGCAGACCGCGGTCGCCGAGGCGGTGTCGTGCTACGCCCGGGACGGGATCACCGTCGTGGTGATGCTCATGAACTGCTTCCTCCTCGACTGGAAGCTCTCCCTCATCGCCTTCTGCGCCGTGCCCGTCACGATCCTGCCCGTCCTCGGTCGGCGCGGCGGATCCGGAGCGCGAGCGGCGACTCGATGGCGACGCTCGGGCAGGTGAACGAGATCGCGCTCGAGACGCTCGCGGGCATCCGGTGGTCCAGGCGTTCGGGATGGAGCAGTGGGAGTCGGGCGGTTCCGGACCACGAGCCGCAAGCTCCTCCGGTTCGAGCGGCGCATCGCGGCGGTCCGGTCGCTCTCGTCGCCGCTCATGGAGGTG
This sequence comes from uncultured delta proteobacterium, assembly GCA_963739565.1. Taxonomy (GTDB): domain Bacteria; phylum Myxococcota; class Myxococcia; order Myxococcales; family Anaeromyxobacteraceae; genus Anaeromyxobacter. Next base: position 632,539 of record CAVUBF010000012.1, read on the forward strand.
CTCGCGGCGGTCGGCCTCTCCGCCGCGCTCCTCGTGGGTGGGCGGCCGGATCCTCTCGGGAGAGCTGGAGGCCGGGAAGTTCTTCTCGTTCGTCGCCGCGGTGCTCCTCCTCTACCAGCCGGTGAAGCAGCTCGGCCGCGTCGGGCAGACCGCGATCTTCGGCGCGGCCTCCGGCGAGCGCATCTTCGAGATCCTCGACGCGCCGTCGCCGCGTGCCGGACGCGGGCACGGCGAGCGCCTGCCGCCGTTCGCGCGCGAGATCCGGTTCGAGAACGGTCGAGTTCACGTACGGCTACTACCCCGTGCTCGAGGGCCTCGACTTCACCGTCCGCCGGGGCGAGGTGGTGGCGCTGGTCGGCGCCTCGGGGTGCGGGAAGTCCACCGCCGCGAACCTCCTGCCGCGGTTCTGGGACGTCACCGGCGGGCGGATCACGATCGACGGCGTGGACGTCCGCGACGTGACACTCGCGAGCCTCCGCGCCCAGATGGCGATCGTGACGCAGGAGACCTCCTCTTCAACGACACCGTCCGCGCGAACATCGCCTACGGGCGTCCCGACGTGTCCGCCGCCGACGTCGAGCGCGCCGCCCGGATGGCGCAGGCCCACGACTTCATCGTCGCGCTGCCGCAGGGCTACGACACCGGGTCGGCGAGCGCGGCGTGTTCCTCTCCGGCGGCCAGCGGCAGCGGATCGCCATCGCGCGCGCGTTCCTGAAGGACGCCCCGATCCTCATCCTCGACGAGGCGACGAGCGCCCTCGACGCCGAGAGCGAGCGCGAGGTGCAGCGCGCGCTCGAGAGGCTCATGGGGCTCGAAGGCGGCGGGCACCGGACGACGCTCGTCATCGCGCACCGGCTCTCGACGATCCGCAACGCCGACCGGATCGTCGTCATGTGCGGCGGGCGCGCCTTCGAGGCCGGGACGCACGACGAGCTCCTCGCGCTCGGCGGCGAGTACGCCCGGCTCTGGCGGCTGTTCGAGGGCGCTCCGCAGGGGGAGCTCGCGGCGGGGTGAAGGCCACGAGGGGCTGGGCGCGCCTCGTCGCGCACCCGGGCCGCGGCGCAATTGAAGGCGATCCTCTGACGAGAGCGCAGACCGGGCCGCGCCACCCCGAGCATTCCCGGGGCTCACCTCGAGGCGGACGTGCCTCGAGTCCCCGGACCGGACGGCGTCGGCGCCTCCGCGTCCGGCACCAGGGCCGCGAAGCGCGCGTAGGTGCGCTCGACGTGGTAGCGAATCCCGGAGGTGCCGTCGACAGCCCGAGACGTTCGCGGGCGCGATGACGAGGTCGGCGCGGAGGTGCCGCGTCCCCGGCACCAGGACGTTCGGGTTCACGTACTCGAACGCGGGCCTCCACGGGAGGCGATCCACGATCCCCGGAGGAGGAGGTAGTCCGGATCGTTGTCGAGGGTCGCGAACCCGACGACCACGGCCCGCCGGAACGACGCGAGCTCCGCCGATCGAGGCGACGTCCTGGCAGGCCGCCCACGCTGTGGAACCGCGCCGCGTCGCGTCGCGACGGAACACGCTCGCCTTCGAGAACACCGGCCGCGGATTCGAGCGAACCGTCGGGATCACCACGACGCAGAGCAGGGCGCTGGCGCCGACCGCGGCGGCCTTCCCGAAGCGCTCGCCCGTCGCGAGGCGGCGACGGCCGGGGCGAGGACCCCGATGAGCGAGGCCAGGAACCGGACGTTCCACTCCTGCCACTTGAGCGCGAGGCAGATCAGCACGAACGCCCCGCCGGCGATCCCGAGGACGAGCAGGAGGCGGCGCCCGAGACTCTCGCGGGCGGCCGCCGCAGGAGCACCCCGAGCGGGAGCAGGAGCACGAGGAGCACGTGCGCCGGGGCGCCGGCCAGATCCTCGTGGGTCGGCCAGAACTGAGCTCCCCGAACTTCGAGTACGGGGTCGTGGTCGCCGGATTGTTCACCGGCACCTTCAGGACCCGCTCGTGCAGCGCGATCACACCCCGCCGGAGCGCCGCGTTGTACGCACCGCTCGGCAGCGCGGCTTCCTGCGCCAGGCTCCTCGTCGCGTTCGACACAGGGTTCGAAGGTCACGCCGCTCGTTCACGAGGTCGTAACCGCCCTCGCTCGTCCCGGAGGGCCCGAGCGGACGGCCGAACTGGCGGAAGTTGCGGACCGCAGAACGGTGCGTTCAGGACCAACGCCGTGGCCGCGACGACTCCGACCGGGGCCCACGGCGCGGCGCCCCGAGGAGCGCGCGCATCCCCACGGCCGCGGTCAGCGCCACCGGTACGGCGAACAGGATCCCGGTCCCCTTGGTCAGGGCGCACGCTCCGAGGCCGCCCCGAGGAGCGCCGCCGACGCGGAGCGTCGTGGTCTCATCCCACGAGCGCAGCGCCAGCCAGGTGGAGACGGTGAGCCACATGCCCGCGACGAGGTCATTCTTCGTGCTCGACGCCTGCATGAACACGATCGGGCACGAGACGACGAACAGACACGCGAGCCACTGCGCGCGCCGGGTCCCGCCCAGGCGCTCTGGTCGAGCAGCGACGTGGCGGCCAGCGTCACGACGAGCGCGAACCACTGCGTGAGCCCCAGCAGCCGGTCCGAGCCGCCGCCGAGCGCCATGAGGTGCGCGCCCGCGTACTCCGCGAACGGCGGCATCATGAGCTGCCGGACGTTGTTCGTGGAGTAGTGATGGACGCTGCCCTGCTGGAGCCAGAACACGATCCGGGGCAGGTGATACGATGAGCGAGTCGTAGTTGTTCGGAGGGGCGAACGCGGCGGACAGCAGCGCGAGGGCCGCGAGTACGACGACGGGCAGCGAGCACGGGCAGGCATCCCGGCAAGGATGGCGCCGGCGGCGGGGCGAGGACGCGCCCGAGCAGGTCGCGCCGCTCGACGCGCAAGGTACGCGAGCTGCGGCGACGGCCGGGATCGACCACCAGGCGAGGACGGGTCCGGACCGAAGCGCGCCGGCGGCAGGCTCAGCAGCTCGGTGCCGAGCACGAGCCAGAGCGGCCGCAAGGATCGTCGCCTCGATCATGGCCTCCCGGAGGCCAGGCGCCGGACGCCGGAGCGCGATCACTCCCATCACGCCCGCGAGGGCGAGCGCGGGGATCATCCCGAGCGCCACCGTCATCGGCCGCTACCCGCAGCAGCCAGGGCGCTGCGCTCGGCCGCGCGGTCGAAGGCGACGTCCTCGACGAGGAGCCCGCGCGCCGCGACCGGGGGACCCCTGCGCAGGCGGAGGCCATCGAGGAGCCCGCGCCGCGCCGGACGCGCCGTGTCGGAACGGCACTCGATGGTGAGCTCGGGTTGACTCCCCCTGGCGGCGCAGGTGAACGCGACCACCTGCGCCGCGCGTGCGTCGCAGCACGTCATCGCGGCGTCGTGCACCACGACCTTGCCCATGCGGATCGTGAGCCACAGGCCGGGGTGGGCGTTCCGGAAGCGGATCGCGATCCGGTACGGCACCCCCATCTCGAAGAACGGGCAGCCGAAGCGTGGCCGTCGGCTCGAGGCACCCGGACGAAGGAGGAATGCAGGCCGTAGGCCGGCGCGGGTTCCTTCCTGCGGCCCGAAGCCTTCGAGCGGATGGAACGGGAGCCCCTCGGCGCGCAGCGCGTAGTCCGCTGCCGAAGCGGCGATGCGAGAACGACAGGCCGGTAGCGCAGCGTCACGTCGTCCCGCCCGACCTCTTCCTCCATGGACAGGGAAGTCGGATCCTCGGCGAGGATTCGGTTCGACCTCCCGGTGGTACCCGGAGCGATCGCCGCTCACCTGACCTCTCCGCTGCCGCCAGGCGCCGAGCGGGAACGAGCACATCACGAGGTCGTCGGTCCGGGCGAACCTGCGCCACAGGTCGAAATCCCCCGCCAGGCGGAGGTCGCGGCGCAGCCCGCCCGCGGCGCGGTAGAGGGTGGTCCTCCAGAACGTCCCCTCCTGCATGACGAAGCCCAGCGCGCGCCCGTCGTGCAGTCCCCGCTGGAGGTCCCGCCGCGCGAAGCCCGGGAGGTTCCCCCCCGTGTACCAGGCGCCTTCGTGATCGATCACCTGCATCTGCCCCGTGAGCCACCGGATCTCCGGGAAGCGCTCGAACACGTTCGCGACGGTCGCGAGCGCGCCCGGCATGAGGAGATCGTCGCTCCCCAGCCACGTGAGCACGTCGTGGCCCTCCTCGGCGACGGAGTCGAACGCGGTCGCCACCGCGTCGTAGAGGCCGCCATCCCTCGCGCTCGCGATCGACAGCCGCCGGCGTCCGGCGTCCGGCACGCCGCCGGCCGCGATCCGGCGGGCCCACTCCTCCGCGACGGCGACGGTTCCGTCCCGCGACCCGCCGTCCTGGACGCGCACGTGGAGGTCGAAGGCCCCCGGCTGCGCCTCGAGGAGCGACGCGAGCGTGCGCCCGAGGAACTCGGCTGAGTCCAAGGTGGGGACTGCGATGAAGAAGCTCGTCACTGTTCGTCTCCGTCTGTCTGCGGTCCGGGCGGGCTTCACGGCGCCGTGTCGACCTCGAGCCGGCACACCGCGACGCCGAGGAGCCGATCGTCGGCGCCGAGGGCGAGCGCCGTCGGCGACGCGGGCGCCGGGATGCCGAGCTCGATGTGCCTGAGCGGCGCGTGCGCCGCCCCGCGGAGCTTCACGGTGAACACCTGCTCCCCCGCGCGGAGGACGTGCTGGTACTCGCCGCCCTCGAGCCTGATCACGAGCGGCCTCCCCACGTTGGGCCCGAACGCCTCGCGCATGCGCAGCGAGAGCCGGACCGGCCTCACCACGGGCTCGGCGAGCTCGATGATCGCGCGCTTGCCGACCGTCCAGCGCCCCCACCACTCGGCCCCGGAGAGCCCCTCGGCGGACTGGACCCCGCCGAGCTCCGCGTCACCGAACTCGACGACGACGCCTCGCTTCGGGACGCGCAGCAGGCGCCGGAGCTGCTCCTTGAGCCCTCTCCGCAGCCGCTTCCGGAGCGCGGAGCGGGCGACCGGATCGCGGGGAGCGAGGCGCAGCAGCTCCTTGATCGGGAGCCGAGAGACCACCTGGCGCCGCACGTCCAGGTCCATCCCGTCGAAGGTGCGCCGCACCTCCTCCGGCCGCTCCGTGTGCTCCAGCGCGATGCGGCGCCACTCCTCGAAGCAGCGTTGCTGGTTCTGCCACGAGAGGCCGCCTCCGGCGTAGGTCGCGAGCACCGCGGCGCAGTGGTGGAATCGGGCCCCTTGCCTCGCGAACCGGTAGAGCGCGTCGTGGTCGGCGGCGAACCGGAATTCGGTCCGGTACGGGAAGCGCCGCAGGAGCTCGGTCCTCGTGAGCGTCGCCTGGTGGCCGGGAACCGCGCGACTGCCACCGCCAGCCGACGTTCCCGTCGCGAAGGGCCCGCCACGTCTCGCCGAACTCGGCGGCCCGGTGCAGCTCCTCGTGGCCGTCGACGTGCCGGTACACGTGATCGCCGAAGATGACGTCCGCGTCCGCGGGCGCCCCGTCGAGCGCGAGCGACAAGCTGTCCCTCGCCTGGAACAGGTCGCCGGCATTCATGAAGATCACGTACTCGCCTCGAGCCTCGAGGGCCGCCGCATTCATGGCCTCGAACGGCCCCCCGTCGGGCGCGCTCCTCCAGTAGTCGATCTCCCCTTCGTGCTCGCGGAGGATGTCGACGGTCCCGTCGTCCGAGGCGCCGTCAATCACCACGAGCTCGCGATCGGGGAAGTCGAGCCGGAGGACGCTGTCCAGCGTCGATCTCAAGGCTTGCGCCGCGTTTCTCGTGACGATCGCGACCGTGACGCGAGGATCGCCGCCCGGTCCGGCCCCTCTCGAACGGCGCCCGCCCTCGATGCGCACGTCGGAGCCCGCTGGCCGGTCACTCGACGCTGGTGAGCGGGGCGTGCGTCTCGCGCCATCCATCGCCCGCGGATTGAAGGTGTCCCACGGAGCGAGGACCGGAACCTCCGCGGTCGGCGCGAAGACGTACTCCATGACGGCGTCGACGCACCGCCGCCACTTCGCGTGCCCGTGCTCGACCGTGCGACGTGCCCGGGCCCCGATCTCGGCACGCTTCGAGAAATCGAGAGGGACGGGGCGCTGCGGATTGTAGAGGAGCCCGTTCACCCCCGACACGATGTACTCGTTCATCGTGGGGTGGTCCGGGGCGACGACGAGGAAGCCCATCGCCATCGCCTCGAGGAAGGACATCCCGATCCCCTCCCGCAGGCGGGGCGCGAAGTAGACGTTGTGCGACGCGAGATTGGCCGCGGCGGCGGCCCGGTCGGGGAACCACTCCGTCGTCCTGATGCCGAACCGGTGAGCCTCCTCCGCCGACGGCGCGACGAATGCGCCGCCGTCCGGATCGACGGCCTTGTGCAGCGTGAACCGCCGGAACCGCGTGTCCCCCAGGAGCGGCTGCAGCGTCGCCCAGGTGATGTCGCTCTTCCGCTGCCAGAAGTAGCCGTGGAGCTCGTCGCCCTCACGCGCCGGCGGGGCCGCCACGGGGTCCGGGAAGTACTGCACGTACCGGCTCCGGACCCGGAGCTTCTGAAGGCGCTCGTGCAGCGTGCTGCTGAAGCTCAGCACCTTGAGGTCTCGGCACCGCTGCCAGTAGGCGTCCGGCAAGGCGTGGCAGCCGTCGAACATCGGAACGAACGTGACGTTCTTTGGCCGGCGCGGGCGAGGACGGGAGCGACCTTCTGGACCTGCAAGACCACCACCGCGTCGAACGCTCGGTCGAGGATCTGCCCCAGGTCGACCTCGGGCTTGCCGAGCCAGGACTCGTCCCAGAGGAGCTCCACCTCCGCCCGCCGCCGAAGCTCCTCGATGAAGAACGCGGTCGAACGGGTGGTGCGGTGATACGAGTGGCCAATGAACGCGACCTTCACTTCGTCTCTCCCTCCGGCGTCCTCACAGGACGCCCCGCGCCGAAGAGTCGCCTCAGCGGGCCGAGGCGCCGCTGGACGTCGCGATACGCGCGCTCGACCTCGCGGAGGCGCTCCAGCTCCGCCGCCTGCCCGCTCAATCCGGCGAGGATCCTGTCGCGCTTCAGGATCTCCTCGAGCCGCGCCGCGCGGTCCCGCTCGATATCCTCGATCACGCCCTGGAGGCGCTGGGTCTCCTGCCGCTCCCGGTCGCCGGCCGCGCGAGCGGCGCAGGCCTCGTCGTAGGCGTCGATGAGCGCCTCCACCATGCGTCCCGAGCGACTACGGCGGAGCGCCTCCCGCCACCCATCGACGGTGGCGATGGGCCTGCGCGACGCGACGAGGAACATGTCGTACTGCGAGAAGATCGCCGGCTCGAAGGCGACGTGCCCGAAGCCGGCGCGCGCGAGCAGCTCGCGCACGGAGCCCTCGCTGAAGAGGAAGAGATGCTCGCGGATTTGAGATGCGCCAGGAACGGGTCGTTCCGCTCCGTGAGCTGCGTGAACGTCAGCGCCGGATCCCTCGGCGTCTGGATGAGCAGGAGCCCGTCGTCTGCCAGCGCCGGGGCGGCGGCGGCGAGCGTGCCCAGCGGATCCGTGAGGTGCTCGAGCACGTCCATCAGCACGAGCACGTCGACGCTCCCGGGCGGAAGCCGCTGGTCCTCGACCGGTCCGGTTAGGACGGGGACCTCGAAGGTCTTCCGGACGTAGTCGGTCAGCGCCGGGCTCAGATCCAGGCCGGTCGCCTCGTAGCCGGCGAACGCGAGGACCGCGACGAACGCGCCGTGGGCGCAGCCGAGCTCGAGCGTCCGCGCCGGCGGTGGCCGGTGGCGCAGGAGCGCCTTCAGCCAGAACACGCAGCGCTCTGACAAATCGCGCGTCGTCCGCTCGACGAGGTCCGGGAGACCGAGCTCGCGTTGGCGCTCGACGAAGTAGTTGAGCCCGTACGGGTCGCGCTGCTCGTCGCTCACCGTGGGACGCTCGCGGGGCGCCCCGGATTCCGATCAGCGTCGCGCAGCGGGCGCAGCGCTCGTAGTCCTCCGAGAAGGCCACGAGCGGCCCGCCGCCGCACCAGCACGCTCCGCCCCCTGCGAGAACCACGCACGCCCCCTGCGCCCCGGGGGCGCGATCCGTCCTGCTCCGAGCAGTGGCGCATTATGCCCTCCGCCCCGGACCTGGACAATCCGTCGCGGCCCCGCGCACCTCGTCATTTGCCGACTTACGCCGCGAGTGACTCGCGACCGGGACCACTGGCTTCGCGAGCTTACCTCCGCTCGCCCGAGCCGGACCTTCCCCGTGGTCCGCTTCCCGCCGCGCTCCCACTCCACCGTTTCAGGGCAGCGCCGCCGCGTAAGAACTTTTCCGGGGGCGGTCTCCCGAGCAGACCAAGATCGCGCGGAACGCGTCCGGGAGCTAGACCGCCAAGGCCCGGCCCCCTTCGTCGTGAAACGATTCGCGTACTCGGAGAACGAGGGCGGCCTCGCGCAGCGATGGCACGGAAGCTACTGGTACGACGTCGTCAGGGACTGGTACGTTCCCGCAATGTCTCGGCGTGAGTTGCTCTTTTTCGAATGGGTGGTCGTCGACAACTGTAACCAGCTCTGCCCCTACTGCGTGAACAAGGGGGAGTTGTCGCACAAGACGAAAGCGCAGATGTCGTACGTGCCCGGCCGCGAGCTCGATGTCGCTCGCAAGCTGGGCTCGCTCGCATGCGAGGTCGACCGAGTCATCGTCAACCTGACGGGCGGCGAGCCCCTGATGTCAGATCACATCGTGGAGGTGCTCGACATCCTCGCGGCAGCACCGAACGTGTCCGTCCAGCTCATCACGAACATGAAGAGGATACCCGCTGTCGGCGACGCGCTGGTGCGCTTCCCTTCCCTATCGATTGCGGGAAGTCTGCACGTAGGGCAGCGTAGCGAGCGCGAATGGGCTGACATCGTCACGTTCCTCAAGGCATACCGGCGGCGCCTTCGGATTTCGTTGAGCCAGGTCGACCACGGGTTGACTCAGGACGACCGAGCCAAGTTGGCTCTCGTGCAGCGGGAAACGGGCCTCCGCATCGCGTTTCAGACGTATATCCCCCCCTGGAGCGATGCGGTGCGCGTCGCCGACGGCGCCGCAGTGAGCAATGCTCACTGTGTCAGCTCGCTCGGGAAGCGCTGCTGCCTCGGGTACTCGCACTTCTTCGTTCAATCGGACGGGGTGATCCGGCACGGATTGTGGTGCAACGAGAAGACAACGAAACACTCGAACCTGTTGTCGCTCGCGCGAGTCGAGGACGTGATGTCGCCCCACATGGCGCGGTGTCCCCAGACCTCGTGCGGATGCAACTACAACATGTTCCAGCACGCCGAGTATCTCGCAGCGTGTCGGAGACTCGGTTACCGAGCAGATGAAATGTTCACTGCTCAGAAGAAGCCTTTCATAGAGCGTCTGAAGCGCCGCATCCGCACACTTCGCGCAGCCGTCCCGCGCCTTCCCTTGGGTTTCGGTTAGAACGGCGACGGATGCCGGCGCGCCTCACGGCCTCGAGCAACCGCCCGCGAACCCCGGAGCGGCTCATCCTTTCGCCAGACCGATTCGGGAAGAGAGCAGGGTCGGTTCCGACCGCTGCAGGCGGACGCGAGCGCGACGGCGGCGGAGATCGGCGCCACGCAGCTGATGATGCTCTTCGACGGGATCGGCCTGAGCCGGGTCCGAAACGCGAAGCACTGGAAGCGCCCGGAGGCGTCCAGACAACACAACGTCTCAGGCTCCTCACCTCCGCTCGCCGAGCCGGACCTTCCCCGTGGTCCGCTTCCCGCCGCGCTCCCACTCCACCTCCACCTCGTCGCCGGGCCGATGGGCGCGCAGGGCGAAGGCGAGGTCCTGGAGCGAGAGGAGCCGCGTCGCGCCGACCCGGAGGAGCACGTCGCCGCCGGCGATCCCCGCCTGCTCCGCCGGGCTCCCCGGACGGACGCCGCCGAGGAGGACGCCGGGCTCCTTGCGCTCGGCGAAGTCGGGGATCGCGCCGAGGTACGCGCCGTAGCCGCGGTCCCGCTCGCCGCGCGGCGCCGGCGCGGCGGCCCGGACCGGCACGAGCGGCTCGCCTTCCGCCGCCTCGCGGGCGATGCGCCAGGCGAGCCGGGCGATCCGCGCGAGGGCGTCGTCGTCGAGCTTCTCCGGCGTGTCGCTCGGACGGTGGTAGTCCGCATGCGCGCCGGTGAAGAGGAAGATCACGGGCGCGCCCCGGGCGTGGAAGGAGGTGTGGTCGGAGGGGCCGTAGCCGTCGCCGCCGAAGGCGAGCTCGAGCCGGAGCGGCGGCGACCGGCTCGCGAGCGCCTCCACCTCCTCCTTCAGCCCGCGCGCGCTCGTCGCGCCGTCCACGAAGACCCTCCCGGCCCGGGCCCGGCCCACCATGTCGAGGTTCACCATGAGCTGCACCGTCTCGGCGGAGCAGCCGGGCGGCATGTTCCGGACGAGGTGGGCGGAGCCGAGGATCCCGAGCTCCTCGGCCCCGAAGGCGGCGAACATCAGGGTGCGCCGGGCCGGCCCGGCCGCCGCCGCGGCCCGCGCCACCGCGAGGAGCGCGGCGACGCCGCTCGCGTTGTCGTCGGCGCCCGGGTGGATGGTCCCGGCCTGCTCCGGCGCGAGGGAGGCGTCGCCGCCGTAGCCGAGGTGGTCGTAGTGAGCGCCCACGACGACGCACCGGCCGGCGACGGCGGGGTCGCGGCCGGGGAGCGTCGCGACGACGTTCGAGGTGACCGCCGACTCGTGCCGGACCTCTGCCTCCACCCTCGCCCGCACGCCGAGGGCACGGGAGTGCGGTCGGCCGTCGGCCTCTCCGGAGGCCGCGAGCGCCCGCGCGTCCACGCCGCCGCGCTGGAGGGCGAGGAGCGTCATCCGGGCCGCCAGGATCCCGGCCCGCGAGCTCACCTGGCCGCGCCAGGGAGGGAGGTCGTCCGGCCCGGGGTGGGCCCACAGGTCGCGGATCGCGAGGAGCGCCGCCGCGCCGTGCTCGCGCGCGTTGGTGGCCTTGTACCGCCACTCACCGTACCGGTAGGCGCGCGGGTCGCGGAACGGCGAGGCCTGATCGCCCTCCCGCGGGAAGTCCTGCGCGACGACGACGATCTTCCCCTTCACGTCGACGCCGGCGTAGTCGTCGTAGCCGAGCTCGGGGGCGGTGATCCCGTACCCCGCGAAGACGAGCTCCCCCTCGGCGGCGCCGTCGTCGCTGAACCCGAGGGGCTGGAACGCGTCCGGGGGGACGGCGACGCCGCCGACCGACACGCCGTTCCGCTCGCCGAGGGTCGCGCGAAAGGGGGCCTCGAAGGTCTGGAGGTAGCCGGCGTCGAACGACGGGCCGGAGCCCGGCCTCGGCGAACCGGTCCGCGATCCAGGCCGCCGCCGCGGGCCCCCCCGGCGTCCCGGTGCCCCGGCCGGTCCGCGCGGGGTCGGCGAGCCACGCGACCTCGGCGCGGGCGCGGGACGGATCGAACCCGGGCTCCGGCGCGGGATGGGTGACCAGCCGCGGCCCGCAGCCGGTGGCCGCGGCGACGAGGGCGAGGGCGAGCAGGATCGGGGCGGGGAGCCGGACGGTGGAGGGCATGCCTCCCTCTCCTAACCCCGGGGAGCCTTGCGCGAGCGCCCCCGGGCGTGTAGAAAAAACCTTCCCCCATGCGCCGGACGTTCTTCAAGTCCAAGATTCACCGCGCGACCGTGACCCAGGCGGACCTCGATTACGAGGGGTCGGTCACGATCGACGAGGACCTCATGGACGCCGCGGGGATCTGGAACTACGAGGCGGTCCACATCTGGAACATCACCCGCGGGACGCGGCTCCAGACCTACGCCATCAAGGGGCAGCGGGGCTCCGGCGTCATCTGCATCAACGGCGCTGCGGCGCACCTCAACAAGCCGGGTGACATGGTGATCCTCGCCACCTTCGCGGAGCTCGAGGAGTCCGAGGCGCGCAGCTTCGTGCCGAAGGTCGTGCTCGTCGACCGCCAGAACAAGATCGTCGTGAAGGACGCCGTCGAGATCGCGGGTCCCGACCGCCGGGTGCTCGCATGACGGTGTTTCTTTGGCGCCGCTGACGTGCGGCCGCTCCCAGACCTCGAGACGTTCCGCTCCCTCTGCAAGCCCGGCCGCGCGGTCCCCGTGCGCGTCGAGGTGGACGCGGACACCGAGACGCCGGTCTCGGCGTTCCTGAAGCTCGCCCAGGGCAAGCGGCAGGCGTTCCTCCTCGAGTCGGTGGAGGGCGGCGAGCGCAGCGCGCGCTTCTCCTTCCTCGGCGCGGGGCCGCGCAAGGCGCTCCGCTGGAAGCTCGGCGACCGGGGCGACCCCCTCGCCGCGGTCCGGGCCGCCCTCGCCTCGCACCGCGCGGTCCGGGTGCCGGGGTGCCCGCCCTTCGCCGGCGGGCTCGTCGGCCACGTCGCCTACGACGCGGTGCGGCTCTTCGAGCCGCGGGTCCCGATCTCCAAGCCGGACGAGCTCGGGTTCCCCGACGTCCTCCTCATGGACTTCGACGAGGTGGTGGCCTTCGACAACCTCCGCCACTCCCTCCACGTCATCCACGAGGTTCGCTGCGGCCGGGGCGACGACCCGCGCGTCCTGTACGAGCGCGCGGTGCGCCGGATCCGCGCGCGGCTCCGGGACCTCGCGCGCCCGCTCGTCGAGCGCCGCCCGCGCCGCGCCGCCCGGCCCGCCGAGCTCGTCCCGCGCGTCGCCAAGCGCGACTACCTCGCCGCGGTGGAGCGGGCGAAGGAGTACGTGAGGGCCGGCGACTGCCAGCAGATCGTCCTCTCCCAGCGGTTCGACGCGGAGGTGTCGGTCCCTCCCTTCGAGATCTACCGGGCGCTCCGGCGCGTGAACCCGTCGCCGTACCTGTTCTACCTGCAGGACGGCGACCGCGCGCTCGTGGGCTCCTCGCCGGAGACCCTCATCAAGCTCCAGGGCGGCGAGGTGACGCTGCGCCCCATCGCCGGCACCCGGAAGCGGGGCGCGGATCCCGCCGAGGACCAGGCCCTCGAGGCCGAGCTCCGCGCCGATCCCAAGGAGAACGCCGAGCACGTGATGCTCGTCGACCTCGGCCGGAACGACGTCGGCCGGGTCTCGGCGGTCGGGACGGTGCGGGTCACGCAGCTCAAGACCATCGAGCGCTACTCGCACGTCATGCACCTCGTGTCGGAGGTGAAGGGCCGCCTCGCCGAGGGGCTCGGCGCGATCGACGTCCTCCGGGCCGGCTTCCCGGCCGGGACGGTCTCCGGGTCGCCCAAGGTCCGGGCGATGGAGATCATCGACGAGCTCGAGCCGGCGCGGCGCGGGCCGTACGCGGGGGCGGTCGGGTACTTCGACCGCCGCGGCGACATGGAGATGTGCATCGCGATCCGCACGCTCATGGCCCGCGGCCGCAAGGTCTCGGTGCAGGCCGGAGGCGGGCTCGTCTACGACTCGGTGCCCGAGCTCGAGTACCAGGAGACGCTCAACAAGGCCCGGGCGGTCTTCACCGCCGTCGCGCAGGCCGAGTCGCGGCTCCTCGACGCGGTGGCGGTTGTCCCCGGAGCTCCGTCGCGCCGCGGAGCGGCCCCGGCGAGGCGGGCCGCGGGAGGCCGTCCATGAGCGCGCCGCGCCTGCTGCTCGTCGACAACTACGACAGCTTTACGTTCAACCTCGTCCAGTACCTCGGCGAGCTCGGCGCCGACGTCGAGGTGTTCCGGAACGACGCCATCGACGTCGCCGGGATCCGCGAGCGCGCGCCGGACGCCCTGGTCCTCTCCCCCGGTCCGTGCACGCCGGCGGAGGCGGGCGTGACCCTCGAGGCCGTCTCCGCCCTCGCCGGGACGCTCCCGATCCTCGGCGTCTGCCTCGGCCACCAGGCCATCGGCCAGGCCTTCGGCGGTCGGGTCGTCCGGAACGCCCGGATCGTCCACGGCAAGTCGAGCCCGGTGCGTCACCGCGGCGCCGGGATCTACGCGGGGCTCCCCTCCCCGTTCGCGGCGGGCCGGTACCACTCCCTCGTGGTCGAGCGCGCGACGCTCCCGCGGGTCCTCGCCGTCACCTGCTGGACCGACGAGGGGGAGATCATGGGGCTGCGGCACCGGCGGCTCGACGTCGAGGGCGTGCAGTTCCACCCCGAGTCGATCCTCACCGTCGAGGGCAAGCGGCTCCTCGGGAACTGGCTCGCGCGGATCCGCGCGGGCGGCGGGACGGCCGCAGCGCGGCCGCGGCGGCGCGCGTCGCGTCCACCGGATCGGAGGGCGTCGTGATCCAGCAGGCGATCCAGCGGCTCATCGCGGGCGGCGACCTCACCCGCCCCGAGATGGCCGAGACGATGACGGAGATCGCCGACGGCGGGGCGACGCCGGCGCAGGTCGGCGCGTTCCTCGCGGCGCTGCGGGTCAAGGGCGAGACCGTCGCCGAGATCACCGGGGCGGCCGAGGTGATGCGGGCCCGGGTCGACCACGTCCAGGTGAACCGGGACGTGTTCGTCGACACCTGCGGCACCGGGGGCGATGGCCGGAACACCTTCAACATCTCCACGACCGCCGCCTTCGTCGTCGCCGGCGCGGGGGTCACCGTCGCGAAGCACGGGAACCGCGCGGTGTCGTCGCGCTCGGGCTCCGCCGACGTGCTCGGGGCCCTCGGCGTGAACGTGGACGCGCCCAAGGAGATCGTCGAGCGGTGCATCGAGGAGGTCGGGATCGGCTTCCTCTTCGCGCCGCGGCTCCACCCCGCCTTCAAGGCCGTCGCCGGCATCCGGCGCGAGCTCGGCGTCCGCACGGTCTTCAACCTCCTCGGGCCCCTCGCGAACCCCGCCGGCGCCCGGCACCAGGTGATGGGCGTCTACGAGCCGCGCTGGGTCCCGGTCATCGGCGGCGTGCTCGCGGCCCTCGGCGCCGCCCACGCCTTCGTGGTCCACGGCGAGGGCCTCGACGAGATCGCCATCACGGGCATGACGCACGTCTGCGAGGTCCGGAACGGAGCGACGGAGCGGTTCGCGATGCTCCCCGAGGACATCGGCCTCAAGCGCCACCCGGAGGCCGAGATCGCCGGCGGCGACGCCGACCGGAACGCCCGGATCCTGCGGGACGTCCTCTCCGGACAGGCCGGCGGCCCGCGGGACGCGGTGCTCGCGAACGCCGCCGCTGCCCTGGTCTGCGCCGGCGCGGCGAAGGACCTGAGGGCCGGGGTCCGGCTCGGTGCGGAGTCCATCGACCGGGGCGGCGCGGCGGAGAAGCTCTCGCGCCTCATCGCCGCCTCCACCGTGCCGACATGACGTTTCTCGGCGACATCCTGGCCCGCAAGCGCGACGAGGTGGCGGCCTCCCGCGCCGCCGTGCCGGAGGTCGAGCTCCGCGCCCGGCTCCGCGATCGGGCCGGGCCGCTCCCCTTCGAGGCGTCGCTCTCGCCGCGGGGCGGCCCCGTCCGCGTGATCGCCGAGGTGAAGCGGGCGAGCCCGTCCGCCGGCGCGATCGCGCGCCGGACTCGACGCCCCCGCCCAGGCCCGCGCCTACGCCGCCGCGGGCGCCGCGGCCATCTCCGTCCTCACCGACGGCCCCGGGTTCGGCGGCTCTCTCGCCGACCTCGCCGCGGTGCGGGAGGCCGTGAAGGTGCCGCTCCTCCGCAAGGACTTCGTGGTCGACGCGTACCAGCTCGTCGAGGCCCGGGCCCACGGGGCCGACGCCGCCCTCCTCATCGTCGCGGCCCTCGACGAGGCCGCGCTGCGCAGGCTCCTCGCCACCTGCGGCGAGCTGGGCCTCGCGGCGCTGGTCGAGGCGCACGACGAGGCCGAGGTCGAGGTCGCGCTCCGGGTGGGCGCGACGATCGTCGGCGTCAACAACCGCAACCTCAAGACCTTCGTGGTGGACCTCGCGGTCTCCGAGGCGCTCCTGCCGCGGCTCCCGGCCGGCGTGCGCGGCGTCGCGGAGAGCGGGGTCCGGACCGCGGACGACGCCCGCCGGCTCCGCCGCGCCGGGGCGACGAACCTCCTCGTCGGCGAGGCGCTCGTGCGCGCCGCCGATCCCGGCGCCCTGCTCCGGGAGATGACGGCGTGACGACCGGGCCGGACCTGCGCGCGCCGCCGCCCGCGGCCTCGATCCCCCCGCGCACCGCGGCGGACGACGTCCTCGATCCGACCTCGCGGGCCCGGGGCGTCCGCGTGAAGATCTGCGGCGTCACCCGCCTCGAGGACGCGCTCGCCGCCGCCCGGCTCGGCGCCGACGCGATCGGCTTCAACTTCTGGCCGCGCTCGAAGCGGCACCTCGCGCCGGCGAAGGCCGCCGAGATCGTCCGGCGGCTCCCGCCCGGCGTCGCGACCTTCGGCGTCTTCGTGGACCCGTCGCGGGCCGAGCTCGAGGCGGCGCTGGCGGCCTCCGGCGTCGGCGTCGCCCAGCTCCACGGCGACGAGCCGCCGGCGCTGGCCGTCGGCCTGCCCGTCCCGGTGGTCAAGGCGATCCGGGTGCGCGGTCGCGACGATCTCGGCGGCGCTCGCCTCCTGGGAGGTGCGGGCGTTCCTCCTCGACTCGGCGTCGGCGGGGTACGGCGGGAGCGGCGCGACCTTCGACTGGCTGCTCGCGACGGCGGTGGCGCTCGAGCTGCCGGTCTTCCTCGCCGGGGGGCTCGGGCCGGAGAACGTGGGCGAGGCGGTGCGGATCGTGCGCCCGCTCGGGGTGGACGTGGCGAGCGGCGTCGAGTCGTCGCCCGGCGTGAAGGACGTGACGCGGATGGAGGCCTTCATCCGCCAGGCGAAGGAGGCGGGGAGATGACGGCGAGCACCACGGCAGCACCGGACGGGCGCGGACGGTTCGGCGCCTACGGCGGGCGGTTCGTCCCCGAGACCCTGGTCCCGGCCCTCGACGAGCTCGAGGCGGCGTGGCGGGCGGCGCGCGCCGACCCGGCGTTCCAGGCCGAGCTCGCCGAGCTCCTCCACCGGTACGCCGGGCGCGAGACGCCGCTCTCGGAGGCGCGGCGGATGTCGGCCGACGTCGGCGGCTGCCGCGTGCTCCTGAAGCGCGAGGACCTCTGTCACACCGGCGCGCACAAGATCAACAACACCCTCGGCCAGGTGCTCCTCGCCCTCCGCATGGGGAAGCGGCGGATCATCGCGGAGACCGGCGCCGGCCAGCACGGCGTCGCGACCGCCACCGCGGCGGCGCTCTTCGGCCTGCCCTGCGACGTGTACATGGGCGCCGTCGACGTCGAGCGGCAGGCGCTCAACGTGTTCCGGATGCAGCTCCTCGGGGCGCGGGTCGTCCCCGTGCAGTCGGGATCCCGCACCCTCAAGGACGCGATGAACGAGGCGCTCCGCGACTGGGTGACGAACGTCCGCGACACCCACTACATCATCGGCTCCGTCGCCGGCCCGCACCCCTACCCGGCGATGGTGCGCGACTTCCAGTCGGTCATCGGCGAGGAGGCGCGGCGGCAGGTGCTGGAGGTCGCGGGCCGGCTCCCCGACGCGGTCGTCGCCTGCGTCGGCGGCGGGTCGAACGCGATGGGCGTCTTCACCGCCTTCGTCCCGGACGAGAAGGTGCGCCTCGTCGCGGTGGAGGCGGCGGGGCACGGCCTCGCGACCGGCAAGCACGGCGCCTCCCTCGCGAAGGGCCGCCCCGGCGTGCTCCACGGATCGCGGAGCTACGTGCTCCAGGACCGGTACGGCCAGATCGCGGAGGCCCACTCGATCTCCGCCGGCCTCGACTACCCCGGCGTCGGCCCGGAGCTCGCGTGGCTCAAGGACGAGGGGCGGCTCGAGCTCATGCAGGTGACCGACGGCGCCGCCCTCGAGGCGTTCCGCTACCTCGCGCGGATGGAGGGGATCATCCCGGCCCTCGAGACCGCCCACGCGGTCTCCGCGGCGAAGGACGTCGCGCGGGCGCTCGGGAAGGACGGGCTCGTCGTCGTGAACGTGTCGGGGCGGGGCGACAAGGACGCGGACCAGGTCCGGCGGATGCTGGAGCTGGCCGGGAAGCCGGCGCGGAAGAAGGCGACGCTTGTCCCCGGATCTCCATCGCCCCGCGAAGCGGGGCTGGGGAGGGGGCGGCGGCCCGCCGCGAGGCGCCAGAAGACGAACGGGAGGAAGCGGTGATGGCCGAGCAGCCCCTGAGCGCGCCGCGCGCCGCGACCGACCGGATCGGGGCGACCTTCGCGCGCTGCCGCGCCGCCGGCGAGGCCGCCCTCGTCACCTACGTCATGGCGGGCGACCCCGACGTCGCGACCTCGAAGGCGATGGCGGTCGCCTGCGCCGAGGGCGGCGCCGACCTCGTCGAGATCGGGATCCCGTTCTCGGATCCCATCGCCGACGGACCCGACAATCCAGCACGCGGCGGAGCGGGCCCTCGCGGCGGGGACGTCGACGCACGACGTGCTCGCCGTCGCCGCCCACCTCCGCGCGCGCTCCGACGTGCCCATCGCGCTCATGGGGTACCTGAACCCAATCCTCTCGCACGGCGTCGAGGCCTTCGCCCGCGACTGCGAGAAGGCCGGGGTGGACGCCCTCATCGTCCCGGACCTCCTCCCGGAGGAGGCGGTGGACGTCTCGCCGGTGCTCTCGGCGCGCGGCGTGCGGACGGTCTTCCTCCTCGCGCCGACCTCCGGCCCCGAGCGGATCGAGCGCGCTGCGAAGGCGGCGAGCGGGTTCCTCTACTTCGTCTCCGTGACGGGCGTCACCGGCGCGCGGAAGTCGGCCCCGGCGGAGATCGGCCCGATGGTCGCCGCGGTGCGGGAGAAGAGCCCGGTGCCGGTGGTGATCGGCTTCGGCGTCTCGACCCCGGAGCAGGCCCGCGCCCTCGCCCCGCTCGCCGACGGCGTCGTGGTGGGGAGCGCCATCGTCCAGCGGATCGCCCAGGGCGGCTCGCGGACCGCCCGCGCGGCGCGGGTGAAGCGGTTCGTGGCGTCGCTGAAGCGCGCGCTCCGATAGGAGACGGACTCGCGGTACGGCATTCCCGCGCGGTTCCGGTTCCTGCGTACACCCACCCCGAAGCAGATCGTCGCAGAGTCCGTGTTGGCAGTACTTGGCCGGCCCGGCGCGCCTAGGATCGCCTCTCCACGGAGGGGCATATGCGTCTCGAGGTGAATGCGGCTGCGGTGCTGGCGGTGCTCGCGGTCGGGTGCGGCGGCGGTGGTGGCGGCGCTGGCCCGGGACCAGGGCCGGGGCCCGGGCCGGGCGGCGGAACCGCGTTCACGATCGAGACCGCGGACGCCGCGAGCGCCGACACGGGCATGAACCCGGCGATCGCCGTGGACTACCTCGGCACCGTCCACGTCGTGCACCTCGACCGGGCGAACAAGAAGTTCCGCTACGCCCGCCGCGCGGGGGGCGTCTGGACCCGCTCGGACATCGCGAGCGCCGGAACGTACGGGGGCCCCACCTACGGAAAGTTCAGCTCGATCGCCGTCGACAGCGTCGGGGTCCCGGCCGTGAGCTACCACGACGCGGACGTCGCCTACGTCTACGCCAAGGGGAACGCGGCGGGGACGAGCTGGACGAAGACGAACATCCCGTCGCCCGGCACCGCCTACGCGTTCATGGGCCACAACGCCATCGCCATCGACCCGACCACAGACACGGCCCACGTCGTGAACTGGGACTACGGCACGAACCCGAACGAGACCCTCGGCTACTGGAAGCCGGGCGGCTCGAAGATCGCGGTGAGCGGGCCGTCGAACGTGGGGTCGGGACAGCTCCACCACGGCCTCGACTGCGCGGTGGCGGTGGACTCCTCCGGCTGGCCCCACATCAGCTTCACGAGCTGGAACGGCCTCGCCGACTCGAGCTCCAAGAACTTCATGTCCTGGGCGCAGCCGACCGGCGCCACGACGTGGACGGTGCGGGAAATCGAGCAGGTCCCGAGGGGCTGGTCCGGCGTCTACGAGGAGAAGCACTCCGCGATCGCGCTGGACGCGAGCGACCGGCCCCACATCGCCTACTACAACGGGACCCTGGACCGGATCCGGTACGCCACCTGGAACGGGACGTCGTGGACCATCGAGACCGTCGCGCAGCCGTCGCTCAACATGAGCGCGCTCGTCTCGGTCGCGATCGCGGTCGACGCGTCGGGGGTCCCCCACGTCGCCTACTACGGCCTCGGCAATCACGCGTCGTACGCGAAGCGGACGGGCGCGGGCGCCTGGAGCACCGAGGCGGTCGACACGTCGTCGCACGATACCGGGCACGGGATCGCGATCGGCGTGGACAGCGCGGGGCACGTCCACCTCGCGTACCGCGACGACACCGCGGGCTCGCTCAAGTACGCCGTTCGCTGACGGGGCGGCGCCCCGCGCCGCGGGGCAGCGGCTCGCGGCTACGCCACCAGCCCCGCGGGGTGGATCACCTGGATCCCGCCCTCACCCGGCTTCATGTGCGGGTGGGAGATCCAGCGGCAGACCGCGCAGAACGTGGCGGCCCCGTTCGGCCCGACCCGGACCTCCAGGTCGCCGCCGCACAGCAGGCAGCCGCCGTCCAGCGAGAAGTCGCGGGTTCCGACGTCGGTGTCACGCTCCGGCCTCATGGCTCCGAGGTAACACCTGCCGGGGGTTTGGCAAGCCGCCACGCCCCGACGGGCGGGCGAGCGACCGCTGGAACCGTCCGGGATCACTCCGGATCGTTGTCCCGAAGCGGCCGACCCCTCAGCCGACCCCTCAGAGGCTCCGCCCGACCGCCCCCGCGATCACCCGCGCCTGCTTCATCAGCGCCTCGAACTCGACGGGGGTGAGCGACTGGTGGCCGTCGGAGAGGGCCCGGTCGGGCTGCGGGTGGACCTCGACGATGATCGCGTCCGCCCCGGCGGCGATGCCGGCGCGGGCCATGGCGGCGACGTGCTTCCGCAGGCCGATCCCGTGGGAGGGGTCCACCACCACCGGGAGGTGGGTGAGGGCCTTCAGGACCGGGACCGCGTTCAGGTCGAGGGTGTTCCGGGTCATCGTCTCGAACGTCCGGATGCCCCGCTCGCAGAGCGCGACCTGGTAGTTGCCGCCGGCGACGATGTACTCGGCCGCCATGAGCCACTCCTTGATGGTCGCGGAGGGGCCGCGCTTCAGGAGGATGGGCTTCCTCACCTGCCCGAGCTGCCTGAGCAGCGAGTAGTTCTGCATGTTGCGCGCGCCGATCTGCAGGATGTCGGCGTAGTCCGCGACCATGGCGAGGTTCTCCGAGTCCATCACCTCGGTCACGACCTTGAGCCCGGTCTGCTCCCGGGCGAGGGCGAGGAGCTTCAGACCCTCCTCGGCGAGGCCCTGGAACTCGTAGGGGCTCGTGCGCGGCTTGAAGGCGCCGCCGCGGAGGATCTTCGCCCCGGCCGCCTTCACCGCGTGGGCGGCCTCGAGGACCTGCGCCTTCGACTCGACCGAGCACGGCCCGGCCATCACCACGATCTCCGGCCCGCCCAGCTTCACCCCGCCGACGTCGATGACGGTGTCCTCCTCCTTCACCTCGCGGGAGACGAGCTTGAACGGCTGAGACACGCGGATGGCGTCCGCCACCCCGGGCAAGGTCTCGAAGTTCCCGGGATCGAGGCCGCCCTTGTTGCCGGTGACGCCGATGGCGACCCGTTGCGCCCCCGGGATGGTGTGGGCCTGAAGCCCCATGGAGCGGATCCGCTCCACGACCGCGTCGATCTCCGCCTGCGAGGCGTGGGGCTTCATCACGACGAGCATGGGGACTCTCCCTGGAAGGCCCCGAGTCTTACCCCCGGGCCGGCGGGCGCTCAAGTTGCCGGCGACGCGGCGCGGCACGGACGTGGGGTGCGCTCCCGAGGTGACCCGGACCCGGAGTACGCAGGCGCCCCGTGTCCCCACGGCAAGGGACACGCTCGCTCACACGCTCCCCCTTCACGCGCCCGTCCCGCTCCTTATGTTCCAGGAGCGGAGGGAGTCATGGGCGTGCTGAAGGCGATCCGTCGGGCGGCGAGGGCGGTGGAGCGGATCGCGCGCGACCTCGAGCCGGGGACCGCTGAACCGGGTCGAGAAGCGGACCGACCTGCGCGACCACCCGCGCCCGGTGCTGCTCGTCCACGGCTGGTTCAGCTACCGCCGGACCTTCGACGTGCTCGAGCGGCGCCTGCGCCGCGATGGCTACGGCGTCTTCTCCCTCGACCTCGGCGGCGCCCGCGGCTCGTTCCTCAACCGCGGCCTCGACGACCTCGCGGATCTCCTGCGGGCGAAGATCGAGCGGATCTACGCGCGGTACCCCGGCCTCGGCCCGCTCACCATCGTCGGGCACTCCGGAGGCGGCCTCGTCGCCACCTACTACGTGAAGAAGCTCGGCGGCTGGCGCCGGACCCGGGCGGTCGTCACGCTGGGGACCCCACACCGCGGCACCCCGCGCGCCTGGCTCGGCCTCCCCATCGCGCTCGTCGCCCGCTCCCTCATCCAGATGATCCCGGGGAGCCCCCTCCTCGCGCGGCTCCAGGACGGGCCATGGCCCGCGCAGGTCCGGCTCGTCTCGATCTGGTCCCGGGACGACGGCGTCTCTCCGTTCCCGTCCTGCCTCATCGATACCCACGGCCTGCCCCACCTCGCGAACATCGAGGTCGGGGGCGACCACCGCGCCTTCCTCGTCCGAAAGTCCGTCTACGAGGTCGTCCTCCGCGAGCTCCGCGCCGCCGAGGTGGAGGCGCCGGTCGTCCGCGGGCCGCTGACGGGGCTCGCGGGAGGTCGCTCGACCGCTCCCCGGCCTGGCGGCCGGGCGCGCGGCGCCGAGACCGACGTGGCGTAGCCGATCTCTTCGCGGCGCGCCGGCGCGGTAGAGTCCGCACCGTGCGCGACCGCCGCTGGGACTTCCTCTACGACCGCCAGCGCCAGCCGGTGCAGACGTACGTCCTCGAGCGGTTCGCGGAGGAGCTCGCGGCCGAGCTCGGCGCGTGGCCCCCGCCGTTCCTCGACTGGGTCTCGGACGAGCTTCGGGCCCGGTACGCGGCGGGGGCGGCCGAGAAGCCCCGCGAGGACGTGGTCCGGTTCGCGCTGGAGCTCGCCCGGCTCGACCTCCTCCGGGAGTTCGAGGAGGTCGATCGTCGCCTCGCGGCGGACGCGCACCGGCTCCAGTCCCCGACCGAGAGCGCCGCGCTCCACCTCCTCGTGCGGCTCCTCACCGAGCGGTGCCTGGGCCTGAAGGAGCACGCGGAGTCGATGCGGCTCTCGCGCGAGGACCTCGCGGGGGCGCTCGCCGACGTGGAGCGGCGGCTGTTCCGGGTGACGCTCGCCTAGGTCCGGGCGCGGCCCGGCCCCGCCCTACTTCCCCTTGGGCACCTTCTCCCAGTCGGCGAGGAACTTCTTCAGGCCGGCGTCGGTGAGCGGGTGCTTCGCGAGCTGGTCGATGACCGAGAACGGGATCGTCGCGACGTCGGCGCCGAGCTTGGCGGCCTCGAGGACGTGGACCGGGTGGCGAACGGAGGCGACGAGCACCTTCGTGTCGAACCCGTAGTTCCGGTAGATCTCGAGGATGTCGGCGATGAGCGCCATCCCGTCCTGCGAGATGTCGTCGAGCCGGCCCACGAAGGGCGACACGTAGGTCGCGCCAGCCTTGGCGGCGAGGAGCGCCTGGACCGCGGAGAAGCAGAGCGTGACGTTCGTCTTCACGCCCTCCTGGGCGAGGACCTTCACCGCCCGGAGCCCCTCGACGATGAGCGGGATCTTGATGACCACCTGCGGGCCGTACTTCGCGAGGACGCGGGCCTCGGCGAGCATCCCCTCGGCGTCGGTCGCGGTGACCTCGGCCGAGATGGGGCCGGGCACGAGCGCGACAATCTCCTTCAGGACGTCGCCGAACGCCCGCCCGGTCTTGGCGACGAGCGAGGGGTTGGTCGTCACGCCGTCGCACAGGCCGAGGGCGAGGGCCTTCTTGATCTCGCCGAGATCGGCGGAGTCGATGAAGAACTGCATGCGTCCTCCGGGCAGGGGGAAGCGCGTCCATAGCGCACCCGCGCGCGGTGCCGCAAGGGGAGGGAAAGTGCTATACCGCGCGGACATGGGGAGCCGGCAGCCGAAAGCACGCCCGCGCGGAGAGTCGACGCGCGGAGGACCCGCGGTGGTGCGGCTCGCGCGCCGGGGCGGTGCCCGCGGCGCCCGCCGCCCGTCCCGGGAGCTGGTCGAGTACGGCCGGACGGTGATCGCCGCGGAGGCGCGCGCGATCGGCGCGGTCGCCCTCGGCGACGCCTTCGCAGAGGCGGTCCGCTGGATCCTCGACTGCAAGGGGCGCGTGGTCGTCACCGGGATGGGCAAGCCCGGGTTCGTCGCGCAGAAGATCTCCGCCACCCTCGCGTCCACCGGCACGCCGTCGCTCTACGTCCACCCCGCCGAGGCGGCCCACGGCGACCTCGGCCGGATCGCGAAGGACGACGTCGTGATCGCCCTCTCCAACTCCGGCGAGACGGAGGAGATCCTCCGGCTCCTGCCGGCGCTGAAGAAGATGGGCGCGCGGATCGTGGCGCTCACGAAGGACCGGGTGAACCCCCTCGCGCGCGGCGCCGACCTCGTCCTGACCATCGGGAACGTCGAGGAGGCCTGCCCGATGGGGCTCGCCCCGACCGCCTCCACGGCCGTGCTCCTCGCCGTGGGCGACGCCCTCGCGATGACGGTCCTCGCGAACCGCCCCTTCGATCGCGAGGAGTACGCGCTCTTCCACCCGGGCGGGAAGCTCGGCCGCGGCCTCATGAAGGTCAGCGAGATCATGCGGCAGGCGGAGGCGAACCCGGTGGTCCGCGAGGACCAGCCGCTCTCCGCCGCGGTCGCCGTGATGACCGAGACCCCCGGCCGCCCCGGCGCCGCGAGCGTCGTCGACGCCTCGGGGCGCCTCGCCGGCATCTTCACGGACGGCGACCTCCGGCGCCTCGTCGAGCACGGGCAGACCGACTTCGCCCGGCCGGTCTCGACGGCGATGGGCCGCAACCCGCGCACCGTCCGGCCCGACGCGCTGCTCGTCGACGCGGCGCGGGTGCTCCGCTCGGGCGCCATCGACCAGGTCCCGGTGGTGGACGAGGACGGCCGGCCGGTCGGGCTCCTCGACGTGCAGGACCTCCTCGCCGCCAAGATCATCTGAGGGCGCGCTTGCCTCCCCGCCGGCGCACGACCCGCAGCAGCTCGCCGCGCTCCGGCGCCGCCGCCGAGCGCCGCGCGCGCGCCGAGGTGATCGAGATCGGCCGCCGCCTCCACGCCCGCGACCTCGTGGGCGCCGCGGAGGGGAACCTCTCGGTCCGGCTCGGTCCGGACCGGTTCCTCGTCACCGCCTCCGGCGTCTCGAAGGGCCACCTCGGCCCGGACGACCTCGTGGTGGTGGACGGCCGCGGCGAGCTCGTCGCCGGGTCGCGCCGCGCCTCGACCGAGCTCCGCATGCACCTCGCGGCGTACGCGGCGCGGCCGGACGTCGGCGCGGTGCTCCACGCCCACCCGGTGACCGCCGTCGCCCTCACCATCGCGGGCGTGCCGCCGCCGTCGGACCTGGTCCCCGAGGCGGCGGTCACCCTCGGGCCCATCGCGGTCGCGCCCTTCGCGACGCCGGGGACGGACGAGGTCCCCGCGTCGCTCGCGCGCTTCCTCCCGGACCACGACGTCCTCCTCCTCGAGCGCCACGGCGCGCTGACGTTCGGCCGGACGCTCGCCGAGGCGTTCGACCGGATGGAGACGCTCGAGCGCGTGGCGCGGGTCGCCCTCGCCGCCCGGCTCCTCGGGTCCTGCGAGCCGATGCCGCTCGCGGCGGTCGAGCGGGTCCTCGCCGCCGCCGGCAAGCCGCCGCGGCGACGCTGATCCGGCCCCCGTTCCCAGCGACGCACCGTGAACCCCCATCCGGGGCTCGGTTCACCACGCTTGCCGGGCCGCGGAGCCCTATGTCACCGTACCCGCTCCACTTCCTGTGCGCACCGCGCACCCGGAGGCGTCTTGGCCGAAGAGTCCGTCCCGCCCGCCGTCGAGACCCCGCCGCCCGCGGAGCCCGGCCCGCACGCGCGCGTCCGGGTCTCGAAGGATCTGCTCGCCGGGATCGTCCTCGTGGTCATCTCGGCGTTCGCCCTCTACGCGAGCGCCGGGCTGCCGGGTGGGACGCTTCGCAACGTGGGCCCCGGCGCCCTCCCCCGTGGCCTCGCGGTCGTCGTCCTCGCCGCCGGGCTCGGCTTCGTCGTGGCGGCCCTCATCCGCGGCGGCGAGCCGCTCGGGCGCTGGCCGCTCCGTGGCGCGATCTTCATCTCGCTCGCCCTCATCGCCTTCGCCCTCACCATCCGAACGCTCGGGCTCGCGGTGGCGGGGCCCGGCCATCGTCATCGTGAGCGGCGCCGCGTCCCCCGAGACCCGCCCGGTGGAGCTCGTGATCTTCGCCGCCATCCTCACCGCCGCGTGCATCGGGCTCTTCCGGTTCGCCCTCGGGCTCCCGATCCCGGTGCTCATCATCCCCGGCGTCGTCACGGTCTAGCGACGCCATGGACAGCCTGTTCTCCAACCTCGCCCTCGGGTTCTCGGTCGCGTTCTCGCTCCAGAACCTCGGGCTCGCCTTCGTCGGCTGCTTCGTCGGGACGCTCATCGGCGTCCTCCCCGGCATCGGCCCCATCGCGACGATCACGATGCTCCTCCCGGTGACCTTCAACGTGGAGCCGACCGGCGCGCTCATCATGCTCGCCGGCATCTACTACGGCGCGCAGTACGGCGGCTCGACCACCGCCATCCTCGTGAACATCCCGGGCGAGGTGACCTCGGTCGTCACCGTCCTCGACGGCCACCAGATGGCGAAGCAGGGCCGCGCCGGTGTCGCCCTCGGCGTCGCCGCCATCGGGTCCTTCTTCGCCGGTTGCGTCGCGACGCTCGTCATCGCCGCGCTCGCGGTCCCGCTCACGAAGCTCGCCCTCGTGTTCGGGCCGTTCGAGTACTTCTCGCTCATGACCGCCGGGCTCGCCTTCGCGGTGGTCCTCGCCCGCGGCTCGGTGCCGAAGGCGATCACGATGGTGCTGGTCGGGCTCCTCCTCGCCACCATCGGGACCGACCTCGACACGGGCGCGGAGCGCATGACCTTCGGGTTCCAGGCCCTCGCCGACGGGGTGGACTTCGCGGTCCTCGCCATGGGGCTCTTCGGCTTCGCCGAGGTGCTGCGGAACCTCGAGTCGGTGGAGAAGCGCGACGTCGTGAAGAAGGCGATCGGGTCGGTGCTCCCGACCCTCGCCGACCTGCGCCAGTCGCTCTGGCCCATCGTGCGCGGGACCTTCCTCGGCTCGATCCTCGGCATCCTGCCCGGAAACGGGGCGGTGCTCGGCCCGTTCGCGTCCTACACCGTCGAGAAGAAGCTCGCGAAGGACCCGCGCCGCTTCGGGCGCGGCGCCATCGAGGGCGTCGCCGGCCCGGAGGCCGCGAACAACGCCGGCGCGCAGACCTCGTTCATCCCGCTCCTCGCCCTGGGCATCCCGCCCAACGCGGTCATGGCGCTCATGGTGGGCGCCATGACGATCCACGGCATCGTCCCCGGCCCCCTCGTCATGTCGAAGAGCCCCCGGCTGTTCTGGGGGATCATCGCGTCGATGTGGATCGGCAACCTCATGCTGCTGATCATCAACCTGCCGCTCGTGCGGCTGTGGGTCCGGTTCCTCGAGGTGCCCTACCGGCTGATGTTCCCCGCGATCCTCCTCTTCTCCGGGATCGGGATCTACTCGGTGAACAACTCGCCGTCGGACGTGCTCTTCTCCGCCGCCTTCGCGCTCGTCGGCTGGACGCTCTCGAAGCTGGAGTTCGAGACCGCCCCGCTCCTCCTCGGGTTCGTCCTCGGGCGGCTCATGGAGGAGAACCTCCGCCGCGCCCTCGCAATCTCCCGGGGGAACCCGCTCTCCTTCGTCCAGCGCCCCATCAGCGGGGTGCTCCTCGCCGTCGCCGTCCTCGTCCTGGCCATCGCGGTCCTCCCCTCCGTCCGCCGCGGTCGCCAGGAAGTCTTCACCGAATGAAAGGAGCCCACATGAGAAGGACCCTCGCAGCCCTCGCCGCCACCGCCCTCCTCGCCATCCCCTCCGCCGGCCTCGCCGCCTGGCCGGAGCGGCCCATCACCATGATCGTCCCGTTCGCCGCGGGCGGCCCGACCGACGTCGTGGCCCGCATCGTCGCCGAGCACATGTCCCGCACCCTCGGCCAGCAGGTGGTCGTCGAGAACGTGGCGGGCGCAGGCGGCACCACCGGCTCGCTCCGCGCCGCCCAGGCGGCGCCGGACGGCTACACCATCGAGATGGGCCACATGGGCACCCACGGCGCCGCGCCGGGCGCCTACCCCGACCTCAAGTACGATCCGCTCAAGGACTTCGAGCCCATCGGGCTCGCCGCCGGGACGCCCATCGTCGTGGTCGCGCGCAAGGACTTCCCGGCGAAGGACCTGAAGGAGTTCATCGCCTACCTCAAGAAGGACTCCGAGAAGCTGAACGAGGCCCACGCCGGGACGGGCTCGGTCTCCTTCACCACCTGCACGCTCTTCAACTCGCTCACGAACGCGAAGCCCACCCGCATCGCGTACCGCGGCACCGGCCCTGCGCTGAACGACCTCGTCGCCGGCCAGGTCGACTACATGTGCGACCAGATCGTGAACCTCGTCCCGCAGATCCAGGCGGGGACGATCAAGGCCTACGCGGTCGCGCTGCCGGCGCGCTCTCCGGCGATCCCGAACGTGCCCACGACCAAGGAGGCCGGCCTCCCCGAGTTCGAGGTCACCGCCTGGAACGCGCTCTTCGCGCCCAAGGGGACGCCGAAGGAGATCGTCGGGAAGTTCAACGCGGCGCTCGTGAAGGCCCTCGACGACGCGAACGTGAAGCAGCGGCTCCTCGACCTCGGCGCCGACCTCTCCAACAAGGCGGCGACGTCGCCCGAGGGCCTCCGCAAGCTCCTCGAGAGCGAGATCCCGCGCTGGAAGAAGGTGCTCGCGAACGCGGGAGTGTCGAAGGAGGCGCCGAAGAAGGACGCGCCGAAGAAGTAGTCGCAAGAGATCGCGATCCCTCGGGGGGACGCTGGCCTTCGCGGGCGGGCGCCCCCCCGCGCAGCTTCTAGGTCGGGTAGAGGCCGGCCGGGATCACGTCCTCCGGCGGGACGAGCGCGAGGAGCTGCGCGACCGTCCGGCCCGTGCCGGGGACCATCCGGTCCGGGCAGAGCTCGGCGAGCGGCGCGAGGACGAAGCGCCGGACGGCGAGCCCCGGGTGCGGCACGATCAGGCGCGGCTGGCGCAGCACCAGGTCACCGTACAGCAGGAGGTCGAGGTCCAGCGTCCGGGCCGCCCAGCGCACGGAGGTCCGGACCCGGCCGCCCGTCTTCTCGACCCGCTGGAGGGCGTCGAGGAGGTCGAGGGGCGGGAGGTCGGTCTCGAGCTCCAGCACCGCGTTCAGGTAGCGCGGCTGCGGCGGGCCGAGGGGCGCCGCGTCCCACACCCGCGACGCCGTCACGAGCGCGACGCGGGGGGTGACGCGGAGCTCGCGGGCAGCGAGCGCGAGCTTGCTCCAGCGGTCTCCGAGGTTCGACCCGACGCCGACGTGGACGCGCATGGCTGGAGGGTAGACGCGGCTTCGGCCGCGGCGCCAGGGGTGACGCATCGGACGGGGCGGACGGTGACGCTCGCGGTCCGTTGACGCCTTCGAGGGGGAGCATGACCCGGACGACGTCCCTCGTGCGGGACGGCGAAGCCCGTCTCGCGTGAGGTCCGCGCCGGCTGTCCAGAGATGACGGAGCGTGATGGGCGCAGGTGCGGACCGCGCTTGCGCTCGACTCGCGTTGCCGGCGAGCTACACCGAGCGTACCATTCACGGATCGGCAACCCCACTCCCGAGCCCGTTTTCGTTGCCCCGCACTGGTACGCCTCGTCCTGACGGTGTGGTACGTCTCTTGCTCCGACGTCCGCCGGGGGGGGCCTGCGTGAGCTCGAGGGATGGCCGTCGGAGTGCGCATGCGAGGCAGGGGCGTCCGGGCACGTTCGCGCTCGCGCTCGTGGCGGTCAGCGTCGCCGCCGCGGGGTGCTCGTGGGTGCCGCGTGGAAGGACGGTACGCGACGGCGAGCGGCTCGAGCTCCAGTCCGCGGTCGTCGTCGCGCCTGCGGGGACCGGCTGGACGGCGTGGCGTCGATTCGACGTTCCGATGCGCGCGTTCGCGCTCGCGCAGACGGGCCGCGACGGCGCGCCGGATCGCTGGGTCGAGATCTCCGAAACCGACGGGGTGGTGCCGCTCGCCTCTCGAGAGACCCTCCTCGCGCAGCTCTCGGAACGGGCAAGGACCGAGGTCGGAGACGAGGCCGCGTCGGTCGAGGAGCTCGTGGTCACGGTGCCGCCGCGGTTCGGCCCATCGGTCGTCACCGTTGCGGTCCGGGCGGAGTCGAGCGACGCGAAGGCGGGTCTGCTCGGCAAGCATTCTTACCAGGTGGCACAGGTCTCCTTCGTGTCCCCGGCTGCGCCGGGTCGGACGTGCGTCGTGTCCTACTCGGAACGCGGCACCAGCGGCGCTGAGCAAGAGTGGTTCGCCGAGTCGTGGCGCACGCTCCTCGATGGGATCGAGCTCAGGCCCGCCGACGAATCGCACGTCAGGGCCGCGGCCCGGGCCGACGACTTCCCGAAGCGCTTCGAGCCCGGGCTCGCGCGGCGCTCGCTCACTCTGCCTCGGGGGGGATTCCAGCTGGGAATCGAGAGCGAGCGCTGGCTCGAGTCGGGGGAGTCCACGGGAACGATGAAGCTCGCGCTGGGGCTCACCGACCACCTCGAGCTCGCCCTGCCGGGATTCCTCCGGCTCTCGTTCGGCGAGGTCGAGGCGCTCACGCGCCCGGAGTTCGCCGTCGGCGCCGGCCTCACCGGGTTCGGACACGACGAGCGCGGAAACGTGTGGGCGTTCGGCGTCAGCGCGCAGGTGCGCAAGCGGCTCGCGCCCGACCTCGCGGTTCGCGGTGCGCTGGTGGCCGAGGGCGCCCACGAGCCGAAGACCGGCCGGACGCGCCCTGGAGGCAGCGCGAGCGCGGGGGCCATCTGGGACGTTCATCCGTTGCTGACGCTCGGGCTCGAGGCCGGCGGGTCCTCGCGGCCATGGCTCGACACGAACGCCAGCCTCTTGTGGGTGGGCCCTCGGGTCACGATCCACCTTCCGCTCGTCGACCTCGAGCTGGATGGCGCCGCCGCGTGGGACCACGGCCATCCGGGCGTCATCGCCGGGGCGAGCTTCCTGCTCACCTTGTGACGCAGCCCGCCGCCTCAGCGGCCGGAGCACGAGGCGCGGCGTCTCGAGCTGCAGGTCCATGCAGCCGTCGGCGCGGCGGGCACGCCTGCGGGGGATTCGGTTAACGCAGGAGGTGATGAGGCCGCGGACGCATTATCGGCGCGTCTGCGCCGTGGGCTCGACCCTGGATTCACTGCGGCGCCGACATCGATGGCTGAAGCCCGAGCCGAATCTCAGGGAATGCGCCGGACCACACTTGGCGAATGGATGCCATCACGGGCTTGAACCCGGCAGCATCATCGCCAGCGAGCTGCTCCCAGTATGGAAAGTGCGCGAACACGGCCTCGTGGTTCGCCGTAAGCTCGCCGTGGAAGTCCATGAAGCTGTACTCGTGGATCCCTCGAAGAACCGCGAGCTGTGCCCGAGCGTCCTTTCCCCGCAACGAGAAGGAGGAGGGAGCGACCCCTACAAACCCCGGCCCAAAGTAAGCCGCGATCAAACGAATCTGCCCCGAGATGTTGCCGTTGAACTCGTCCAACGATTCCGCTGGAATCCAAAGCTCCTGGTGCACTCGCGCCCCCACCTGGTGCACCTCGAATGAACGGGCGTACGCGTCGTCGACTTCAAACTCGGTGACGTATCCGGCCATCGTCCCGCTCGTCGCGTTCCACGCGCGCGCGATCTCCTCTGCGTAGTGTGCGTTGAGTACCGGGTAGAAGATGGGTTGTTCCGGGAGACGTGGCGGGAAGCGCCGCATTCCTGACCGGTACACCAGTAGCAACTCATCGAGCCCGAGGGGCCGGTGGAGAATCATGGCGCCACCTGAACGTCTCCGACGAACCACTTGTAGAACTCACGGAATACCCCGCCTCGCGGCGCCGTGACCATTTCAGCCTTCTCGAGTTCGCCGGGCCACGCCGGGTCGGCGTTCCGCGGCTGCCGCTCGGGCCCTTCGACTCCGCTCGGCCTGCGGCCTCGCTACGCTCAGGGCGAACGGGTGTCCCGCTAGACCACCGGATTCCTGAGGACGCCGATCCCGGAGATCTCCACCTCGACCCAGTCGCCGCGCTGGATGGCGCCGACGCCCTCGGGCGTCCCGGTGGCGACGACGTCGCCGGGCCACAGGGTCATCACGTTCGAGATGAAGGCGAGGAGCGCGAACGGGTCGAAGACCATGTCGCGGGTGTGGCCGCGCTGCTTCTCGGCCCCGTTCACCCGGCAGACCACCGACACGTCCATCGGGTCGAGCGCGGTCTCCACCACCGGGCCCACCGGGCAGAAGGTGTCGAACCCCTTCGCGCGGGTGAACTGCTTCTCCTCGCGCTGGATGTCCCGGGCGGTGACGTCGTTCAGGCAGGTGTAGCCGAACACCGCGAGCTTCGCCTCGACGGCGGTCGCCCGCGAGAGCATCCGGCCGAGCACGACGCCGAGCTCGGACTCGTGGTGGACCTCCTTCGACTGCTCGGGGCAGCGGATCGCGTCCTGCGGGCCGACCACGGACGAGGGCGGCTTCAGGAACAGGAGCGGCGTGGTGGGGACCTCGTTGCCGAGCTCCTTCGCGTGGGCGCGGTAGTTCCGGCCCACGCAGACCACCTTCGAGGGCTCGACCGGCGCGAGGAGCTGGACGTCGGCGAGCGCGACGGGCTTGCCGTCCGAAAGGCCGCCCGCCCAGGGCGCCGCCGAGAGCGGCCGCACCAGCGGGCCCTCGATGGTGCCGTAGCGGTCGTGCCCGGCGTGGCGGTAGCGGCAGAATCCTCATCGCCGCGCCCCCAGGCCGAGGACGGCCGCCATCTCGTGGATGCCCGCGGGCTTGCCGACCACCCACTGCGCCGCGCGGACGGCGCCGTGCGCGAACTGGTCGCGGGAGGTGGCGCGGTGGGTGAGCTCGAGCCGCTCGCCCTCGCCGAAGAAGTAGACCGTGTGCTCGCCCACGACGTCGCCGCCGCGGACCGTCTGCAGTCCGATCTGCCAGGGCGGCCGCTCGCCGATGATGCCGTGGCGCGAGAAGGCGAAGGCGTCCTTCGGGTCGCGCCCGAGGGCCTCCGCCGCCACCTCGCCGAGCCGGACGGCGGTCCCGGAGGGCGCGTCGCGCTTCTTCTTGTGGTGAAGCTCCACGATCTCGACGTCGTACCCGTCCCCGAGCACCTCCGCCGCCCGGCGGACGAGCTCGAACAGGACGTTCACGCCGACGCTCATGTTCGGCGAGAGGACGATCGGGATCCTCTTCGCGGCGGCGGTCACCCGGGCCTTCGCCTCCGGCGTGAACCCGGTCGAGCCGATGACGAGGGGGACGCCGCGCTCCGCGCACTGCTCGGCGTGGCGCGCCGACGCCTCGTGGCTCGTGAAGTCGATGACCACGTCGGCGCCGGGGAGCGCCTTCGAGAGATCGTCCACCACGACGACCCCGACCGGGCCGAGCCCCGCAAGGACCCCGACGTCCTGGCCCACCGCGACGCCGGGGCGCTCCACCGCGCCGAAGAGCACCATCCCCTCGGTGGCGCGGACGAGCCGCGCGATCTGCGTGCCCATGCGACCGGCGGCGCCGGTCACGATCACCTGGATCATAACTCCCTCGAAATGGTTCCCCTTCCTCCGCCCCTCTCCCCCCGCAGGGGGAGAGGCAGGGTGAGGGGGGAGAACGGCTATGCCAGCTTGACGAGCCCGAACCGGACCATCGCCTCGCGGACCTTGGCGAGGCTCGCGTCGGCGACCGGCGCGAGCGGCAGCCGCAGCTCGCCGGACGCCTTGCCGAGGAGCGCGACCGCGGCCTTCACCGGGCCGGGGTTCGTCTCGACGAACATCACCCGGTTGAGCTCGGCCAGCGCCACCTGGCGGTCGAGCGCCCGCGCGAGGTCGCCCTTGCGCGCCAGGACGACGAGCTCCTTCATGGCGCGGGGCGCGACGTTGCCGACCACCGAGATGACGCCGTGCCCGCCACACGCGATGTAGGGCAGCACCGTGAAGTCGTCGCCGGACAGGTAGGCGATGGCGTCCTTGCCGACCTTCTCCACGAGCTGGACCTGACGGTCCATGTTCGCGGTCGCCTCCTTGATCCCGACGATGGCGCCGGCCTTCACGAGGCGCGCCACGGTCTCGGGCATGAGGTCGACGGCGGTGCGGCTCGGGACGTTGTACGCGACGACCGGGAAGCGGGCCGCCTCCCAGATCGCCACGTAGTGCCGGTAGAGCCCCTCGGGCGTCGGCTTGTTGTAGTAGGGCGTGACGACGAGGGCGGCGTCGGCGCGGAGCTCCTTCGCCATCTTCACCGACTCGATCGCCTCGTGCGTCGCGTTCGACCCGGCGCCGGCGATGACCAGCACGCGGCCGCGGGCGACCTCGATCACGGTCTTGATGACGTCCCGGCGCTCGGCCGCGGTGAGGGTCGCGCCCTCCCCGGTGGTGCCGCAGGGGACGATGCCGTCCGTGCCCTCGGCGATCTGCCACTCGACGAGCTCGCGGAGCGTGCGGAGGTCGACCGCGCCGTCCTTCATCGGCGTGACGATCGCCACCATCGAACCTTCGAGACGCGCCATGTCCGGCTCTCCCAGGGAGTGGAAAGGTGGGCCGATGGTACCCGATCCCGGCGGATCCCGGGAGCGGCTACCGGCGGGCCCGCCGAGGGGCGGCCCGGGGGGAGCGCGCCGCCCTGACCCTCGAGGGCGCGATCGCCCGCTCGCCCCGCAGGAGGTCGGCCCAGGTCTCGCGCCGCCGGGCGACGTGGGCCCGGGTGCCGTCCACCAGGATCTCGGCCGCGCGCGGCCGGGTGTTGTAGTTCGAGGACATGGCGAAGCCGTAGGCCCCTGCCGACCGGACCACGAGCAGGTCGCCCGGCCGCGGCTCGGGCATCCGCCGCTTCTTCGCGAGGAAGTCCGACGATTCGCAGATCGGGCCGACCACGTCGGCCACGATCTCGCGGGCGTCCGGGCGCGGGGCGCCGGCGGGCTCGATCTCGTGGTGCGCGCCGTAGTAGCTCGGCCGGACGAGGTCGTTCATCGCGGCGTCCACGACGACGAAGGTCTTCCGCCCGCTCCGCTTCACGTAGAGCACGCGGGTGACGAGGACGCCGGCGTTCCCGACGAGGACCCGGCCCGGCTCGAGGAACACCTCGCCCTTCCAGCGCGAGAGGGCCTTCTTGATCGCCGCGCCGTACTCGTCGGGGTGGGGCGGCTCCTCGTCCTTGTAGGTGATGCCGAGCCCGCCGCCGACGTCGAGGTGGCCGAAGCGGATCCCCTGCTTCCCGAGGTCGCGGGTGAGGGCGAGGACCCGGTCGATGGCGTCGAGGAAGGGCCGGACGGTCGTGATCTGCGAGCCGATGTGGCAGCCGATCCCCTTCACCTCCAGGGCGGGGTCCTTCGCGGCGATGGGGTAGAGCCGCCGCGCGTCGTCGACCGAGACTCCGAACTTGTTGTCGCGCAGGCCCGTCGAGATGTACGGGTGCGTCTTCGGGTCGACGTCCGGGTTGACCCGCAGCGCGATGGGCGCGCGGCGCCCCATCCGCCGCGCCACGACCGAGATCCGGGCGAGCTCCGGCGCGCTCTCGACGTTGAGGACCCGCACCCCCGCCTCGAGGGCGAAGGCGATCTCCTCGTCGGTCTTCCCGACGCCGGAGTAGACGACCTTGCGCGGGTCGCCGCCCGCGCGCAGCACGCGGTAGAGCTCGCCGCCGGAGACGATGTCGAACCCCGACCCGAGCCGCGCGAAGAGCGAGAGCACGCCGAGGTTGGAGTTGGCCTTCACCGCGTAGCAGATCACGTGGCGCAGGCCCGCGAGCGACCGGTTGAGCACGCGCCAGTGCCGGGTGAGCGTCGCCGTCGAGTAGACGTAGAGCGGCGTGCCGTGGCGCTCCGCGAGCGCCTCGATCGGCAGGTCCTCGGCGTGCAGCACGCCGTCCTTGCGCTGGAAGTGGTTCACTCGACACCGTCGTCTCGCGCCGTCGGGCGCGAGACGGCGCGGGGTACGTTCGGGCCCGAAGGGCTCGTCGGGTGATCGGCCACGCGTTCCACGCCCGGGCGCGAGGTCGATTCTGGATAGGTCGCGAGGCTGCGCAGCCATCGCAGGAATCCGCGGTGGTCGTGGCGCCGCCGGGCTCCGGCCGCGCCCCCGGCGCGTGCCGCTCGGGCGGGCGCGGCGGCGCCTTCACGCCGCAGGCGCAGAGCGCGAGGAGGAGGGCGGCGACCCTTCGACTCCGGGGCCGCGGAGCGGCCCCTACGCTCAGGGCGAACGGATCGGGCGGCCGGCTCACCGCGACCGCTCCCGGAGCGCCTTCTCCCAGCGCGAGAGCTGGCGCGCGACCTGCCGCGGCCCCGGTCCTCCCGGGAGCTCGCGGCGTCGGAGGGAGCGCCGCGCGTCGAAGCAGCGGAGCACGTCCCGCTCGAACCTCGGGTGGAAGCTCTTCCACTCGGCCGGGGTGAGCTTCGCCATGGGACGGCCCTGCGCCGTGGAGAGCGCCGCCGCCTTGCCCACCGCCTCGTGCGCCTCCCGGAACGGGACGCCGCGCTCGACGAGGTACTCCGCCGCGTCGGTGGCGAGGGCCTCGCCGCCGCCGAGCGCCGCCTCCATCCGATCGGCGTGGAAGGTGGCGGTGTCGATCGCCCCCGCGACGGCGTCGGCGGTGAGCACCACCGCGTCCGCGGCGCCGAGGAGCGGCCGCTTGTCCTCCTGCAGGTCCCGGTTGTACGAGAGCGGCAGGTTCTTCACCGTGGCGAGGAGCGCGACGAGGTCGCCGAGGGCGCGCCCCGCGCGGCCGCGGGCGAGCTCGCCGACGTCCGGGTTCTTCTTCTGGGGCATGAGCGAGCTGCCGGTCGCGAAGGCGTCGGAGAGCGTCATGAACCCGAACTCCTTCGTGGTCCAGAGGACGATCTCCTCGCCGAGCCGCGACAGGTGGACCGCGGCGAGGGCGCAGGCGAAGAGGAGCTCGATGGCGCTGTCCCGGTCCGAGACCGCGTCGAGGGAGTTCTGGGTGACGCCGGCGAGGCCCAGGGCCTTCGCGGTCGCCTCGCGGTCGATGGGCAGCGTCGTGCCGGCGAGGGCGCCGGAGCCGAGGGGCGAGATCGCGGCGCGGCGCCGGACCTCGACGAGCCGCTCCCGGTCGCGCCCGAGCGCCTCCACGTGGGCGAGCAGGTGGTGCGCGAGGGAGACGGGCTGCGCGCGCTGGAGGTGGGTGTAGCCGGGCAGGATCGTCTGCTGGTGCTCCCGCCCGCGCCCCACGAGGGCGCGCTGGAGCCGCGTCAGGGCCGCGTCGGCGCGGTCGCAGGCGGCGACCACGAAGAGCCGCTCGTCGAGCGCGACCTGGTCGTTGCGGCTGCGGCCCGCGTGCAGGTATCCGGCGTCCTTCCCGACGAGCTCGCCGAGCCGCCGCTCGACGTGGGTGTGGACGTCCTCGAGCGACGGGTCGAACCGGATCTTCCCGGCGGCGAACTCGGCGCGGACCTGGTCGAGGGCGGCGACGATCCGGCGCGCGACGGCCTTCGGGACGATCCCCCGGGCCGCGAGCATGGTGACGTGCGCCTGGCTGCCGCGGATGTCCTCCGCGTACAGCGCGCCATCGTCCTGGATCGACACGGACAGCGCGACCAGCCGGGGATCGGCCTCCCCGGCGAGCGCCGCGCGGGAGACGGGCTTCGCCTTTTCTTTCGCTCTCATGCGGAGCCGGGAAGCTAGCATGTGGGCGCGCGGCCCGGAATCCCGGAATCCCCGGGGCCGCGCGCGGCTCATACCGAGGCGGGGAGGACCGAGGGACCATGTCGAGCGAGATGATCGTCACGCTGCCGGGCGGCAAGCGGGTGGACACGCAGATCGGGAAGCACGTGATCCGGACGGATCAGCCGGCGGCCGGCGGCGGCGAGGACTCGGCCCCCGCTCCCTTCGACCTGTTCCTCGCGTCCATCGGGACCTGCGCCGGCATCTACGTCGCGGGCTTCTGCCAGAAGCGCGGCCTGCCCACCGACGGGATCCGCATCGTCCAGCGGAACCACTCCGACGCCGAGACGGGCACCCTCGTCCGCGTGGAGCTCGACATCGTCGTCCCCCCCGGCTTCCCCGAGAAGTACCTCGACGCCCTGATCCGCGTGGCGGACCAGTGCAAGGTGAAGAAGGCCATCCAGGCCCAGCCGGTCTTCGAGGTGAAGGCGGTCGTGGGCGGGTAAGGCCCTCCGGTCCGGCAGGGCCCCTCTCGTGACCTCCACGGCGGGCGCGGGCTCGCCATGATGGGCGCGACGCACCCGCGCCGCCCTTCACCGGAGGTCGCACATGCCCGCTCCCCGAACGCTCCGCGGCCTCCTCGCCGCCCTCGTGGCCGTCTGGGCCGCGGCCGCTGCCGCCCAGGGCGCGACCGAGACCGCCCCCGCCGTCGTCGCCGCCGCGACGAAGGAGGCGAAGGTCGTCATCTACTCGACCACCGACAGCGTCGCCGCGCAGGCGCTCCTCCGGGAGTTCCGCGCCCGCTACCCCGGGATCGAGGTCGAGTACGACGACATGAACTCGACCGAGGTCTACAACCGGTTCGTCTCCGAGGCGGCGGCCGGCGCGGGGTCGGCGGACCTGCTCTGGAGCTCCTCGATGGACCTCCAGATCAAGCTCGCGAACGACGGCTACGCCGCGGAGTACGTCTCCCCCGCCGCCTCGAAGCTGCCGGGGTGGGCGGTCTGGAAGAACCAGGCGTTCGGGACGACCTTCGAGCCGATCGGGTTCGCCTACAACAAGCGGCTCCTCAAGGCCGACGAGGTCCCGCAGTCGCACGCCGACCTCGCCAGGGCGGTGAAGGCGAACCCCGGGCGGTGGGCCGGAAAGCTCTGCTCCTACGACCCGGAGCGGAGCGGCCTCGGCTTCCTCCTCATCACCCAGGACCAGGCGAACGATCCCGGCTTCAAGGGCACGCTCGCGGCGTACGGCGCCGCGCAGACGAAGCTCTACACGTCGACCGGCGCGATGCTCGAGAAGATCACCTCGGGCGAGCACCTGCTCGGCTTCAACATGATCGGCTCCTACGTCCTCGCGAAGGGGAAGAAGGACCCGAACGTCGGGTTCGTGATGCCGAAGGACTACACGCTCGTCATGAGCCGCATCGCCATCCTCCCGAAGGCCGCGAAGCACCCGAACGCCGGGAAGCTGTTCCTCGACTTCCTGCTCTCGCAGGACGGGCAGGAGATCATCGCGCGCAAGTCGGACCTGTTCGCGATCCGGACCGGCGTCACCGGCGAGTTCACCGCGGCGCAGCTCCAGGCCCAGATGGGCGACAAGCTGAAGCCCATCCAGGTGGGGCCGTCGCTGCTCGAGTCCCTCGACCAGACGAAGCGCCTCCAGTTCCTCAAGGAGTGGCAGCAGGTCGTCCACCCGGCGCCGAAGTAGATGCGGCGCCTCTCCCCGCTCCGCATCTCGGCGGTCCTCGGGACGAGCCTCGTCGTGCTCGTCCCCATCGGGATCGTCCTGTACCAGGCGTTCCTCGACGCGCCGTTCTTCCAGCCGTCGGCGCGGCTCTCCCTGTCGGCGTTCCGGTTCGTGTTCGCCGACCCGGACTTCCACCGCGCCACCTGGGTCACGGTGATCGTCGCGGCGGGGATGACCGCCATCGCCGTGCCGCTCGGGAGCGCCCTCGCGCTCCTCGTGGTCCGGACCGATCTCCCCGGGCGCGGGCTCGTCGAGCCCTGGCTCCTCGTCCCGATGCTCGTCTCGCCGGTGGTGCTCGCCTTCGGCTACGTCGTCGCGGCGGGCCCGGTGGGGTTCCTCTCCATCCCGGTGAAGGAGGCGCTCGGCGCGATCCCCTGGAACGTCTACTCGCTCCCGAGCCTCGTCGTCATCTCCGGCCTCGGCCACGCTCCCCACGTCTACCTCTACGCCGCGTCGGCGCTGCGGGCGGTCCCCTCCGACCTGGAGGAGGCGGCGCGGGTGAGCGGCGCGGGCCCGCTCCGCGTCGCGCTCACGGTCTCCTTGCCGCTGATCTGGCCGGCGGTCCTCTACGCCGGGGTGCTCGTCTTCTTCCTCGGGTTCGAGCTCTTCGGGCTCCCGCTCATCCTGGGCGACCCGGAGGGCCTGCTCGTGCTCTCGACCTACCTCTACAAGCTGACGAACAAGCTCGGCGTCCCGAGCTACCAGCTCATGGCGGTGGTCGCCGTCGTCATCGTCGCGATCTCCTTCCCGCTCGTCTGGCTCCAGCGGCGGCTCGTGGGGGTCGCGAACCGCTACGTCACCGTGGCCGGGAAGGGGCAGCGGCAGTCGCCGCTCCGGCTCGGCGCGTGGCGCTGGCCCGCGCTCGCGGGGGTGCTCCTGTACGTCGCGGTGGCGGTCGCCCTCCCCCTCGCCGGCGTGTTCCTGCGCTCGGTCGTGACGAGCTGGGGCGAGGGGATCTCGCTCCGCGAGGTGCTCACCCTCGACAACTTCCGCGACCTCCGCGAGTACCCGAACCTCGTCCGCGGGATCGTGAACACCATCGTCATGGGCGTCGTCGGCGGCGCCGCGGCGGTCGCGGTCTACGCGGCGGTGGGGCT
This sequence comes from uncultured delta proteobacterium, assembly GCA_963739565.1. Classification (GTDB taxonomy): domain Bacteria; phylum Myxococcota; class Myxococcia; order Myxococcales; family Anaeromyxobacteraceae; genus Anaeromyxobacter. Next base: position 672,994 of record CAVUBF010000012.1, read on the forward strand.
CGCCGGCCACCGCTGGCGCAGCGGCTGGGCGCGGTGGCTCGACTACCTCGTCATGATCCCCCGGGGCATGCCGGGCCTCGTGGCCGGCCTCGCCTTCCTGTGGGTGTTCCTGTTCGTGAAGCCGCTCAGCCCGCTCCGCTCGAGCCTCGTCGGCGTGTGGCTCGCGTACTCCGTCGTCTGGTTCGCCTACGGGATGCGGTTCATCTCGGCGTCGCTCCTCCAGGTCGGGCCGGAGCTCGAGGAGGCGGCCCTCGTCACCGGGGCGTCGCCCGGGCAGGTCCTGCGGCACGTCACGATCCCGCTCATCCGGTTCGGCCTCCTCGGCAGCTGGCTCCTCGTGTTCCTCACCTTCGTGCGCGAGTACTCGACCGGCGTCTACCTGCTCGGCCCCGGCACCGAGGTCATCGGCTCGCTCATCGTCTCGATGTGGGCGACCGGCGCGGTGGACACCGTCGCCGCCCTCTCCGTCGTCAACGTCCTCCTCGTCGCCGCCGGGCTCGCGGCGGCGCTCCGGTTCGGGGTGAGGCTCCATGGCTAGGCTGTCGGTCGAGGGCGTCCACAAGCGGCTCGGCGAGAACGAGGTGCTCCGCGGCGTCTCGTTCACCATGGAGCACGGCGAGATCGTCGCGCTCCTCGGGCCGTCCGGCAGCGGCAAGACCACGCTGCTCCGCCAGATCGCCGGCCTCGATCACCCCGACCGCGGCCGCATCGTGGTCGGCGACGAGGTCCTCTTCGACGGCGCGGCCCGGACCGCGGTGCCGGCCGAGGAGCGGCGGATCGGCCTCGTGTTCCAGTCCTACGCGCTCTGGCCCCACCGGACCGTGTTCGACAACGTCGCCTACGGGCTGCGCCTGCGTCGCGTCCGCGCCGCCGAGGTCCGCGAGCGGGTGGACGCCATCCTCCGGCAGCTCTCGCTCGGCGGCCTCGCGGCGCGCTGGCCGCACGAGCTCTCGGGCGGGCAGCAGCAGCGCGTCGCCCTCGCCCGGGCCCTCGTCTACGACCCGCGCCTCCTGCTCCTCGACGAGCCCCTGTCGAACCTCGACGCGAAGCTGCGGGAGGAGGCGCGGGCGTGGCTGCGCGAGCTCATCCACCGGCTCGGCATCGCGGCCGTCATGGTGACCCACGACCAGGCCGAGGCGCTCGCGGTGGCGAACCGGATCGTCCTGCTCGAGCGCGGCGTCGTGGCCCAGCAGGGCACACCCCAGGAGATCTACGCCCGGCCGGCCTCGCTCTTCGCGGCGGAGTTCATGGGGACGAACAACCGGCTCGTGGGCGCCATCGCGGAGCGCAGCGGCGCGTCCGCCCGGGTCCGCGGCAAGGGGTTCGAGGTCGCCGGCGTGCTCCGGGAGGACCTCGCGCCCGGCGACGCCGCGGTCGCCCTCGTCCGCCTCGAGGCGACGCGCCTCCTCGATGGTCCCGCGCCCGGGCGCGCTCGAGGCGCGGCTCGAGGCAGCGCTCTACCTCGGCGATCGCTGGGACTACCTGTTCCGCGCCGGCGGGGCGCGGCTGCGGCTCTGGGGCACCGCGCCGCCGGGGGCGGGCCCGTGGTGGATCGGGCTCCCCCCGGGTTCGGTCTGGATCTTCCGCGCGCCGCCGGACGCGGCCGCCGAGCCGGAGCTCCCGCCCCTCCCGGACGCCGGGGCGGGCGCGGGCGCGGCGTGAGCCTGGAGCTGTTCCACCGGCTCGCGGAGCCTGAGTCCGCGGCGGCCCGCACCCTGGTCCGGGACCTCGGGCTGCTCGACGCGGTCGCCTTCCGCAACGTCGCCTTCCCGTCGCACGCGGCCGACCTCGCCGCGCGCGGCGGCGGCGACACCCCTGCGCTCTGGGACGGCGAGCGGCTGCACGTCGGGCTCGGGGCGGTGCGGGCCGCGCTCGCCGCGGTGGCGCAGCCGTAGGCGCTCCTATCCGTCGCACGACGCTCATCTCCCGCTCGCCCCCTGGGCCAGGGCTGGGGCTCATGATCCCGCACATCTCGGGACGGGTTCATGAGCTGCTCGTCGCGAGGGTGAGCAAGCGCGAGCCGAGGCGGCTGCGGACCTCACCGGCGGCGGCCCCGTGCAGCCCGCGTGGGCGGAATCGAGGGGGCGGCGGCATTCAGAGCAAGGACGGAGAAGGGGCCGAGGCGGTCCTGCGCGCGGGAACCGTCTCCGCGTGGCCCGGCTCACCCGTCGCGTGTGCCGGAACGCGGGCGCGCCCGCGCCGAATGTTCACGACTGGTGACGCGCGACCCATCTGGGAAGTTGACGCGTTTCTCGGCCGCCGACGTTTCCGCGGCGGGCATCGCGCGTGACGGGGCCTCGGGGCGCGCCGGGTGGGCTCCTGCGCGCGCCGCGAAGCCGCGGGAGGGGTGCGCGCGGGCTTGGCGCGAGGTCGCGCTAGAACGCGAATACGAGCGTTTCCGGAGGTCTCGAAACTCCGTGAGACGATGCGTGCATGCCCACCGCGCGTGAAGAGACCACCCGCCTCGCAGAGCTCCTGAAGCGTGAACACCTCGCCATGGCCGACTTCCTCGTCGCCCTCGCGGCCTTCGACGAGGCGAGGGGCTGGGTCGAGCTGGGGTACAGCTCGCTGTTCTACTTCCTCCACCGCGAGCTCGGCCTGCCCAAGGGCCCCGCCTACTACCGGATGACCGCCGCCGGGCTCATCCGCAAGTACCCCGAGCTCGTTGACCCCCTGCGCGACGGCCGGCTCCACCTCACGAGCGTCACCCAGCTCGCGCGGGTCATCACCCCGGAGAACCGCGCCGAGGTGCCGTCCCGGTTCTTCCACCTGTCGAAGCGCGAGGCGAGGGAGGTCGTCGCGGAGCTCGTCCCCGCCGCGGCGCCGCCGCTCCGCACGATCGTGACGGCGGTCCGCTCCGCGCCCACGGCTCCGACGCCCCCGTCGGCGCTCCAGGTTCTTCCGGAAGAACTGCCTCCTGCACACCCGGCGGCCCAGACCGGGAACTCGGGTGACGCCCCGGAGGTCGTGCCGCCACTCCCGGGCCAGCAGCGGGCGCGGGTCGATCCGCTCACCGCGGAGAAGAGCCGCCTTCACGTGACCGTCTCCCGCCGCCTCCTCGCGAAGCTCTCCGCCGCGCGGGATGCCCTCTCGCATTCCCACCCAGGCGCGTCCGAGGAGACCATCATCGAGGTCGGTCTCGACCTCATCCTCCAGCGCTACGCGAGGCGGCGCGGGATCGGCGCGAAGCCGCGTGCGAAGGCTCCGGAGCAGCCGGCGGCGACCCCCGACACACCGCCTCCGACCGAGCGGAGCCGCCACGTCCCCGCCGACGTGTGGCGGGGCGTCTGGGAGCGTGACCACGGCTGCTGCGCGTGGCCACTCGAGGGCGGGGGCGTCTGCGGCTCCACGCACCAGGTGGAGCTCGATCACGTCAAGGGCTGGGCGCTCGGCGCGGGAACCACGGTCGAGGAGTGCCGCATCCTTTGCCGCTGGCATCAGGACGTCTCCGCGCGCCGGATTTACGGGGACGACCTGATGAACAACTACACGACGCCCAAGGGCCCCGTGTGCTCGGAGCCGATCGCACAGTACGGGGCGGAGCGCATCCGCTGCGGCGAGCGCGCCGCGTTTGCGGGTGAGCCGGACCACGCGGAGCGGGTTCCCCCGCGTGGTGTCGCCTGGGCCGAAGCCTCTCCCTCGATGCCCCGCCCGTCGCCGCTTCGATTCCGTTGCACGGGCATGCCGCGGTCCAGAGGAGCATCGCCGCGGCGCTCAGCTCCGACGAACCAGCGGCGAAGGCCACCAGCGCCTGTTCCGGCGATCCGGGCAGACGACGGTCAGTGCTCGACGTCAGGCATGAGGCGGAACGAGTCCGCGATACGTCGCATTGCGGCCTCGTGCGCGCCCCACTGCGGCCCGAGCTCCGCCGAGCAGGTGAGCTGCCACACCAGCCGCGGGGTATGCGCGAGCCAGGCGGTGCTCTCTAATCACCGTCAGGGCGCCTTCTCGGGTCCGCCGGCTCTCGACATGCGCTCCGCCTCCACAGCACCTCGTGCAAGCCGACGCCGAAGAGGACCATCCCTGCCGTGCCGGCGAGCGGAAGGTACGGGCGGATCGTGTCCGCACGCGCGCCGCCGACGAAGGGGACTACGACCGCCACGGTCGCGAACACGAGGAGGCCGCCCGCCAGCTTCACGAAGCGCATCGCCTCATCATGCCACACGCACCGTGCGTGGAGGGGCGGCGCACGCTACTCCCCCCGCATCGGGCAGCCGTGCGGGACGACCGCGACAATCGCGCCGGGGTGGCGCGACCGGAGGAGCGCCGCGTAGCTCTCGGCGCGCTCGGCGCTGCGGCAGCCGCAGACGGGCGGCTCGAGCCGCTCGTCGGGCGAGACGAGGGGCGACGTGCAGGCGGGCTCGCCGTCGACCGTGACGTGCCAGACCGTCGACGCCACGCCCGCCCGCCCTAGAACCTCGTCGCGAGCCCCGCGGCGAGGACGTGGGCGCGGCCGCCGGAGTGGCCCTGGATGTCGAGCCCGGACATGGTCTGGAGCACGCCCCACTGGAACCAGGCGTTGAAGCCGTCGCCGGAGGAGTAGTTGAGCTGCGTGTCGAGCTCGACGCCGAGGTTCGCGCTCCCGCCGCTCCCGACAGAGTTCACGCTCGGCGTCGACGACTTGCTCAGGGCGCGGGAGTAGATGATCGACTCGTCGAGCCAGAGGCCGGGGAGGATGTCCCAGCGCAGCTTCGGCTTCACGTACATCGCGTCGGTCACCTGACCCAGGATCTGGTGGAAGAGGACGAGGTCGACGCGGTACGCGGGGTTGAAGCGGAAGTTCGAGATGGTCCGGTCGACGCTCAGGCAGGTCCCCGGCGTCGGGCCCGGGATGCACCCGGTCTGCGCGCCCTCCATCGAGCCGTAGGGCTGCGGGCCGTACGCCGGCACGTTCCCGAAGCCCGGCGCGGGATCGCCGCTCGCCGCGCCGATCTCGGCGCCGATCATGAGCTTGTTCGGCGAGACCTTGTACTCCGCGACGAGGGCGCCGCCCCACTGCTGCAGGTACGTCTTCGGCGGGACGACCGGCTGGAGGTTCGGATCGCTGCGCGTGTCGACGATGGAGCCGTAGACGCCCGCCACCTCCCCCTCGACGCGCCAGCGCGGAGAGAGCCAGCGGAACCACAGGTCGAGGACGTGGGCGTAGCCCCCGCGGTGGATGGAGGTGGGGGTCTGGGTCGTCGACGCGTAGCTCGCGTCGAAGCCCGCGGCGGTCCAGTCCGGGTAGGACCAGCGCTGCGTCCGGTAGGTGTAGTAGAGCGCCGAAGTTCACCGAGGCCTCGTTCCGGTCGAGCTTGCGCCGGATCTCGTCCGGCGTGTCGATCCGCGCGATCTTGAGGCCGTAGCTGCGCCCGTCGTCGCCCGAGTCGGCGTCGAAGGGCTGCCCGGTCCCGGAGGCGGCGTAGGGCTGCCGGTACAGGGCGCCCTCGTTGTCGAAGTCGAGCATCGGCACGAACACGAGCCGGCCGATGGGCGTCGACACCGCCGGGAGCGCGAACTGGATCCGGTCGACGGTGTCGCCGAAGTCCTCGTCGAGCCCCGCCCCGGCGTTGGCCATGACCCCGAGCCCCCACTCCGACGGCATGCGGCCGAAGGAGAGCAGGCCGACCGGCGTCTGGACCTCGCCCCACACCCGCTTCGGGGAGATGTAGGGCCGGTCGAGGTGCGGATCGGTCGGGGCGGCGACCACGCGCGACGAGCCGAAGAAGGTGGAGGGGTACGGCGAGTTGGGGTCGTCATACAGCGACGACGTCGACGAGCCGAGGACGTGGTTGTCGAGGACGTCGATCTGGGCGCGGACCCGGACGTGCTCGGACACGTTCATCGTCGGCTCGAGCCGCAGCCGCATGTTGGCGGTGGCCTGGGTCGACCCGTTGCCGCTCCCGCTCGGCTGGTCGAGCGGGACCGGGAAGACGTACCTGCCGCTCGCGTCGCGGCGCCCGCCGAGGGAGAGGTTGTCGAAGAGCTGCCCGCGGACGCGGAAGTACCCCTCCATCTGGAGGAACTGGAGCTTCGGCCCCTCCGACACCGCGCCGACGAACTCCGCCGCGGCCTGCGCGCCCTGGAGCTCCTGGCGGACCTCGTTGCGGAGGTCGTCCTTCGCCTTCTCGATGGCGCGGTCGATGGCCGCCTTCGTCTTCGGATCGAGCTCGTCGCCCTTCTTCTCCCCCTGCGCCGGCTGGGCAGACGTCGCCTGCGCGCGCGCGGCGGCGGGGAGGAGCACGAGGGCGGCGGCCGCGAGCGCGGCGGCGAGGCGGGACATGCGGGACCCCTTCCGTAGGAGCGACGGCAGAAGACGAGCCGGGGCTCTTACAGCACGCGCCCGGAGGGCGGTCAAGCGTGGGGGCGGCGCGCGGCGCGCCTGCTTCGCGACTTCGGCTGCTTCGCCTACTTCGCCTGCTTCAGCTCGACGAGGACGCCGCGGCTGCCCTTCGGGTGGACGAAGGCGACCTTCGACCCGCCGGCGCCGGGGCGCGGCTTCTCGTCGAGGAGCGGCGCACCCTGCGCGCGGAGCGCGGCCATCGCCTTCTCCACGTCCGGCACCTCGAGGCAGACGTGGTGGAGCCCCTCGCCCCGCTTCTCGATCGTCTTCGCCATCGGGCTGTCCGGGCCGGACGGCGAGACGAGCTCGATCCGGCCGCGGCCGTGGCCGAAGATGGCGACCCGCACCTTCTCGGTGGGGACCTCCTCGATCTCGGCGAGCTCGAGCCCGTACACGTCGCGGTAGAGCTTCACCGCGGCGTCGAGGTCGGAGACGAGGATGGCGACGTGGTCGAGGCCGTTCATGCGGGCTCCTGGAGGCTGTGGCGTTCGGGGTCCGGGACGGGCATCCTACCTACTTCCCGTCGCGGACCTCCACCCCGACCACCTTGAGCGAGCCGAGGAGGCCCACCGTGTCGACCTGGGTCCCGCTGCCGAGGGCGAGGTGCGTCGCGTCGGCCACGGGCTGGCCGAAGGTCGGGTCGAGCGGGATCCACTCGCCGGCGCTCCGGATCTCGACCCAGGCGTGCCAGTAGAGCGCGTCCTGGCCGTCGCCGTACCGCGCGTAGACGAGGCCGTGGACGGGGCGGGCGGGGATGCCGAGGGCGCGCGCCAGGGCGACGAGGAGGACGGTGTGCTCGGTGCAGTCGCCCTGTCCCGACGCGAGGACGTCGCTCGCCCGGTCGTGGCTCGCGCCGTACACCTTCTCCAGGCGGTCGTGGACGTCGGCCGACAGCTTGCGCGCCACCTCGTACGTGCCCCGGCGAGCTCCCGGCGACCTGGCGCGCCAGCTCGCGGAGCCCCGGGGCGTCGTAGTTCACCTGCGGCGTCGAGGCGAGGTCGTCGGGCGAGGCGCCCACCTTCGCCCGGTCGAGGGGCGTGTCCTTCGCGGGATCGGCGGCGGCGGGGCGGCGCGCGGACACGACGAGCACCGCGGTCCCGGGCGGCGCCTTCTCGAACCGCTGCCGCCCGTCGCCCTTCTGGAACGCCGGCGGGAGCCCGGAGAGCCGGTACACGATCGTCTTCGGCACCTCGCGCGGGAGCGGCCTGGGCAGGGCGACGCGGGCGAGCGCGAAGAGGTCGATCTTGTCGAGCCGCTTCGCGCTCTCCTCCGGCTCGGGGCGGGCGACCACCGCGTCGCCGAGCCGGATCTCCAGGATCCGGCCGTCGTCCGCCACCCGGTACTCGGCGGCGAGCCGGTCGCCGGGCTCCGACTCGGAGACGACCGAGACCTCCTCCGAGACGCCGGCGCCGGCGATCACGTCGCGCCGGACGAACTGGTCGCGCACCTCGCGGGCCCGCAGCTTCTCGAGGTCGAGCTGCGTCCCGAAGATGCCGCCGCGCCGCGCCGCCGCGAGGCGGGCGGCGTCCGCGAGCTCGACCGTCTCCCGGACCCCCTCGATCGTCCGCTCCTCCCGCGAGATTCCGGAGACGAGGAGGGCGCGGCAGGTGGTCCGCTCGCAGGTGCCGGTGACGGTCCGGTCTCCGCCGTCGCCGGCCCAGACCGCCCGGAACGAGAGCAGGCGGCCGCCCGGCCGCGCCTCCCAGATCCGCTCCTCCTCCTGCCGGCGCTCGACATCCTTGCCGCCCACGCTCGCGCGGATGACGGTCTCGGTGCGGCCGACCACGAGATCCCGGCCGTCGCGGAGCTCCCGGCGGACCTCGGTGCTCGTGTAGCCGGCTTTCTTGCCGACGAGGTAGAGGCCGAACCACTCGGCCCCGTCGGGCCGGCGCAGGGTGAGGGCGTCCGGCAGCGCGCCCGCGCCCGCCGCCAGGGAGGCCTGCGGGGGCCTGCGCGGCTGGGGGGCAGGGCGCTGCTCGGGGCAGCCCGCGAGGGAGAGGGCGAGCGCGACGGTGAGGGCGGCGGCGAGACAGGTCATGGGTCCCCGGGGGGTCGCTGCCCTTCTATCAAAAACTCGCCTTCGGGACCCACCGTGCGACGATCCCGCCCATGGGCGCGATCTGGACGGTCCTCGTCGCCGTCGCCGTCGTCGCCGCCGCCGTGAACGGCCGGATGGCCGAGGTGACCCGGGCGGCGCTCTCCTCGGCGGCGGACGCGGGGACCTACGCCATCGGCCTCGCGGGCGGGCTCGCGCTCTGGCTCGGCATCATGAAGGTCGCGGAGGAGGCGGGGCTCGTCCGCGCCGTGTCCCGCGCCGCGCGCCCGGTCCTCGTCCGGCTCTTCCCCGACGTGCCGCCGGAGGATCCGGCCATGGGCGCCATGCTCATGAACGTGTCGGCGAACGTGCTCGGGCTCGGGAACGCCGCCACCCCGTTCGGCGTGAAGGCGATGCAGGCCCTCGAGGCCCGCAACCCCCACCCCGGCACGGCGACCGACGCGCAGGCGCTCTTCTGCGCCCTCAACACCGCCTCGGTCCAGCTCGTGCCGGTGACCGTCCTGACGCTGCGCACCGCCGCCGGGTCCCGTGCGCCGCACGAGATCGTCGGCGCGACGATCCTCGCCTCGGCCTGCGGGGTCGCGGTCGCGGTGCTCGCCGCGAAGGGGCTCGCCCGGTTCTTCCCCGCCCCGGCCCGGGAGGCCTGACGTGCTCCGGGCCGTCATGGACGCGGTCTCCACCTGGGCAATCCCGCTCCTCCTCGCCGGGATCCCGCTCCTCGCCCTCGCCCGGCGCGTGAAGGTCTATCCGGCCTTCGTGGCGGGGGCGAAGGACGGGTTCGAGACCGCCGTCCGCATCCTCCCGCCCCTCGTCGCGATCTTCGTGGCCCTCGCGATGCTCCGCGCCTCGGGCGCCATGGACGCCCTCACCCGCGTCCTCTCGCCGCTCACGGCCGCGGCGGGGATCCCGGCGAGCGTCGTCCCGATGCTCCTCGTCCGGCCGCTCTCCGGAGGCGGCGCCCTCGGCGTCGTCGGCGACGTGCTCCGGGCCGAGGGTCCGGACTCGTACGCGGGGCGGCTCGTGTCGGTGATGGCGGGCTCGACCGAGACGACGTTCTACGTCCTCGCCGTCTACATGGGCGCGGCGGGGGTCACGCGGTACCGCCAGGCGCTCGCCGCCGGGCTCCTCGCCGACGCCGCGGGGATGGCGGCAGCGGTCGTCGCCGTGCGGCTGCTCCTCGGGCCCTGAACGTCCCCCGCGGAGTCCCTCGGGAGGTCGCCTTGACCGGGAGCACACCGGGCCGGTATCGCTGACGGTGGAGGACGCGGATGGCAGCACGGCAGGCCCACTTCCCCGAGCTCCTCGCCCACGCGCCCGACGCGATCACGCTGCACGACGCGGCGGCGGTGGTCGTGGACGCGAACGACGAGGCCTGCCGTCAGCTCGGCTACGCCCACGACGAGCTCGTGGGCATGCAGGTCGGCCGCTTCGTGGACGGGCTCGAGGCCGAGGCCCTCGCGCAGCTCATCGAGCACATGAAGGCGACGGGCGTCGCGAGCTTCCGCGCGGTGCACCGCCGGAAGGACGGGACGACCTACCCCGTCGACACCCGGCTCGCGCTCGTGCGCCGCCAGGGGCCTCCGCTCATCGTCGCCTTCACCCGCGACCTCTCGGACCAGGAGGCGGCGCGGACCGCCCTGCGGGCCTCCGAGGACCGGTACCGGCACCTGCTCGAGCTGCTCCCCGACGGCATCCTCACCTACGACTCGAAGGGCGCCGTCACCTACGCGAACCCCGCCGCGGCCCGGCTCACCGGCGCGGCGCGGGCCGAGGACCTCATCGGGACCCAGGTGATGGAGCGCGTCCACGGGAAGGCGCGCGCGGCCGCCGCGGACCGGCTGGCGCGCGTCCTGCGCGGCGCGCTCGTGTCGGCGGAGGAGACCCTGCTCCTGCGCCTCGACGGGAGCGCCTTCCCGGCCGAGGTGACCTCGGTCGCGATGGGCGAGGGGCAGATCATCACGGTGGCCCGGGACATCTCCGACCGGCACCGCGCGGAGGCGGAGCGCAGCGCGCTGCAGGAGCGGCTCCGGCAGTCCGAGAAGATCGAGGCGCTCGGGACGCTCGCGGGCGGCGTCGCCCACGACTTCAACAACGTGCTCGCGGCGATCCTCGGCCACGCCGAGGCGCTCGCCGGCGATCTCGCGCCGGGCTCCGTCGGGCGCGAGGACGCCGAGCAGATCACCGCGGCGGCGCGCCGGGCGAAGGGCGTGGTCCAGCAGATCCTCGCCTTCGCGCGGCGCCGGCCGCCCGAGGCGGCCCCGGTGGACGTCACGCGGGCGGTCCGCGAGGAGCTCTCCCTCGTGCGCGCCGCGACCCCGGCCAACGTGGAGATCGTGGTGCGCGCCGACCCCGCCGCCGGTGCGGTGCAGGCGGACCCGACGCAGCTCCACCAGGTGCTCCTCAACCTGTGCGCGAACGCCCGCGACGCGATGGTGGCGCGCGGCGGGCGGCTCGAGGTGTCGGTCGACGCGCCCACCGCGCCGTCCGAGGCGGCGCCCCCCGGGCTCGCGCCGGGGACCTACGTCCGCCTCGCCGTGTCCGACACCGGACACGGCATGGACGCGGCGACGCGGACCCGCGCCTTCGAGCCCTACTTCACGACGAAGCCGGCGGGGGCGGGGAGTGGCCTCGGCCTCTCCGTCGTCCACGGCATCGCCACCGGACTCGGCGGCGCGGTGAAGCTCGAGAGCGCCCCCGGCGCGGGCACGCGCGTCGAGGTCTGGCTCCCGCGGCTCGCCGAGCCCGCGCCGCCCCCGGTGCCGGTGGCGCCGGTGCCCGCGGGCGACCGCCGCCGCGTCCTCCTCGTCGACGACGATCCCCCGGTCGCGCGCGCGATCGCCCGGATGCTCGGGCGCCCTCGGCTACGACGTCACGGAGGAGGGGAGCGCCGAGGCCGCCCTCGAGCGGTTCCGGGCCGACCCGTCCGCCTTCGACGTCGTGATCACCGACCAGACCCTGCCCCGCATGGGCGGCGACGAGCTCACCCTCGCCCTCCTCGCCCTCCGCCCGACGGTGCCGGTCCTCATCTGCACCGGGTACAGCGCCCGGCTCGACGAGGCCGAGGCACGCGCCATCGGCGCGCGGGCGCTGCTGTCGAAGCCCATCGGTCTCCACCAGCTCGGCGAGGCGGTCGCGGCGGCGCTCGGGACAATCTGAGCCTATTCCGTCGCCGGCTGCGGTTCCCGCGGCGCCCAGGTCGTGGCGAGCCGCGCGAGCTCCTTGCCGTCGTCCTCGGACACGATGGCGTGGGCGAAGCTCGCCGGCCCCGTCCGCCCGACCCGCGACAGGATCGCGGCGCCGTGGAGCCCCTCGGCGAGGAAGTGGACCTCCACCGAGGCGAGGCGCGAGGCGCGCCAGAGGTCCACCGGCATCGCCTCGATCGCCCAGGTGACGTAGCTCGCGTTCGTCACGTGCAGGTTCACGTCGATGTCGGCGTACCGGACGTGGAACCGCTTCTGCAGCTCCCACTCGCCGAGGTCGGGGAGCCGGCCGGCGGCGAGGGGCGCCACCGAGGGCTGGCGCGGCCGCGGGAAGCGGGGGTCGAGGACCTCCTGCGGCCGCACCGGCTTGCGCGTGGCGAGGTCGAGGACGAACCAGACCGTCGTCGCCCGGACCGCCTCCGCGCCGTCGCCGCGCCGCGCGACGAACTCGCGGATCGCGGCGAGCCGCTCGATCCCGGACGGCCAGGTCTCGACCGAGAGCGTGTCGCCGAGCCAGACCGGCGCGGGCAGCTCGAGCCGCTGGCGCGCGAGGACCCAGGTGAGCCCGCGGGCGCGCAGGACGTCGAGGCCGACCCCGAGCTCCGCCGCGTGCCAGCCGGCGATCTCCTGGAGGTACCCGGAGATCGCCGGGACCTCCAGCATCCCGAAGGCATCCACCTCGTAGCTGTGGACAGGGAACGTGGCGGCGCGCGAGAGCCGGGGCTCCACGCTACAGGTCCTCCGCCACCCGGACGGACGAGAGGATCGCGTCGAGGCGCCCGGCGTCGTCCGCGCCCGGCGCGACCTTCGAGACGTGGACGCTCGCGCACACGCCGTCGCGCCACAGGAACGCGTGCGCGTGCCACTCCGGCGCGCCCGCGCTCCCCGCCTCGATGGAGTAGGTGGCGGCGGCGGCGCCGGGGCCGTCGGCGCGCCGCAGGTCCTGCATGCCGGCGACGCTCTTGCGCAGCCGCGTCAGCGCCTCCTCCCGGCACCCCGCCGCGTCCTTCGCGCTCGAGGACGGGGTGAGCAGGACGGAGGCGATGACCTCGGTCTCGGGGGAGCGCGCGAGCACGTGGACCGCGCCGGGGGCCACGTGCGAGGGCGCGACCCGCGCGACGTCGAAGCCGGGCAGGTCGATCAGGATCGCCCAGCTCTTCCCCGGGAGCGCGACGCGCAGCGGGACGGTCTCGACCCCCGACATCGGCTCGAGGGCCGCCTCGCCCTCGTCGGTCCCGCCGTCGGGCACGTGGCGCGCGGTCCGCACGAGCTCGAGGACCGCATCCCGCCAGGGCCCGGCGCCGTCGTCGAGCAGGGTGAAGGCGAGGATCACGGGGCCGACCGCGGCCGCGCCCTGCAGGACGTGCCGGTACTCGCCCTCCCCGGGCTCGCGCCCGACGAGCTCGCGATCCGTGGCCGAGAAGTACGACCCGCGGACGCCGCCGGGGCCGGTGAGCGCCTCGAGCGGGATCTCCTGCTCGATGCTCCCGCCGAGCGCCTTGCGGCGGCCGAGCTCGGCGAAGAGCTGGGCGGTGTCCGCCAGGGCCTGCTGCGACTCGGGCCCGCCCGGGCTCCTGAGCGGGCTCAGGAGCACGACGAAGCGCGCCCCCGGAATGCCGAGCTTGATGGCCGGGACCGAGGCCTCCCCCTCCTCCCCCCCCTCCGACGCCGTCCAGCCCGGCGGAAGCGAGAGGACGAGGCGACCCCCACCGCGCACGACGAAGGTGCGGGTCGTCCAGCCGGAGGGCGCCGCCGTGGCCGGAGCCGGACGGCCGTGCGCGCACGCGGCGAGGAGGAACACGGTGGCGATCGCGGTCGCTCGGGTGAGGGCTCGCTGGGTCATCGGCCGCATGATACCGGACGGCAGCCGCTGCGGCCGTGCCGCCCGGGGCCATCGCAGGGGTCGCGCGCGGGCGCGCAGGCGGGCAGGATCCCCCCATGAAGCGGACGAGCCCGGCCGCCCTCGCGAACCTCGCCCCGCTCAGCGCGGCGCTCCGCGACGTGCTCCCGGGGTCCGGGACGATCCTCGAGCTCGGGAGCGGGACGGGCGAGCACGCGCTGCACCTCGCCCGCGCGTTCCCGCACCTCGTCTTCCAGCCTTCCGATCCCGACCCGGTGGCCCGCGCGAGCGTGGCCGGGTGGTCCGCGGACGCCCGGCTCCCGAACCTGCTGCCGGCCCTCGATCTCGACCTGCGGGCGCCGGCGTGGACCGGCCGCGCCGCCGACGCCATCCTCTGCGTGAACGTGCTCCACGTCGCGCCGGCGGACGCCGTCGAGGCGCTCTGCGCGGGCGCCGCACGGGTCCTGCCCCCGGGTGGCCCGCTCGTCGTGGCCGGGCCGTTCGCCCGCCGCGGCGCGCCGCTCGCCGGCCGCCTCGCCGGGTTCGACCGCGAGCTGCGCGCCGCCGATCCCGCCCTCGGGATCCGCGCCCTCGAGGACCTCGTGGAAGCGGGCGCGCGCCACGGCCTCGCGGCGGCGCCGCCCTCGCCGCTCCCGGCGGAAGGGGATCTCATCGTCGTGCTGCGGCGGGGAGCGCCGCCGGGCGCCCGAAGCTGAGGGCGGGGCCCCGCGAGCTGGCTCGGCGTGGTCGGGGGCAGGCGTGCTACCGAACGTCGAGGAAGCGGGAGTTGTGCCGGAGGATCCGGCGCCGGACGGGGTCGATCTCGTCCCGCTCGATGAGGCCGCGCTCGACGAAGAACTGCCCGATGGGGCGCTGCAGCCGGAGCTGCCGCCCGAGCACCGCGAGGAGCTGGAACGAGGTGAGGAACCCCTCGCGCACGGCCCACTCGCCGAAGGGCATCGCGGACGACGCCGCCTGCCGGCGCCGTTCGAGGATGACCGCGACGTCCTCGGGCTCGAGGAACCCGAAGTCGACCGCGATCCGACCCACGGCGGGACGCTGCGCGCGCTGCCACGCGATGGCCTCGACGAGCTCGTGCCAGCCGACGCGCCCCGAGTAGTAGAGGTACTCGGCGAACCGCAGGCGGCGCCGCGGGAGGTCCTCGGGACGGACGCCCACGCGGACCCGCGGGCCGCCGGTGCGGGCGGCCGGCCGCGACGGCGGCGGCCGCGGCGGCTCCGGGGGACACTCGACCCGTACCCGGTCGGCGGCGCGCGCCCGCTGCGGCCGGGGACGGGGCGGAGGGGGAGCGGCCGCGGCGACCCGCGGCACGGCTCCGTTGCCGGCGATCGACAGCACCCGGTACGCGGCGGCGACCGCCTTGAACTCGCGCGCGAGCTCCCGCTCCGGTCGGCCGAGTGAGCTTGCGCGATCGGGGTGGGTCTCCATCGCCCGGCGCCGGTAGGTCGCCTTCAACGTCTCACGCCAGGCGCCGCCCTCGGCGGCGAACGCGGGCCCGTAGAGGACCCGCCCCGCGCGGAGGACTTCCACGAACGTGATCTCCTGCGTCTCGAGCACCCGGCCGGCTCCGGCGCGATCGCGATATCGCCCGCTTCCATGCGTAACGCGGACGCGCCGGGGCAGCCAGTTTTTGGATGCGCGCTACCTCGACTCGAGCTTCACCGTGAGCGTGGTCCAGAGCGGCAGCGGCCGCCCGTCGGCGTCGCCGCCGGGGGTCCACGGGCAGGCGCGCACCGCGGAGGCGACCGTGACGACGAGCCCGTCGGGCACCGGGGAGAGGGCGTGGATCAGCGCGGGCTTTCCCGCCGAATCCACCGCGAGCTTCACCGTCACCGTCCCCGCCGAGCCGCGGAGGTCGGCCGGGACCTTCAGGGCGCGCTCCACGCAGCCCGGATCGCGCAGCGACGGCCGGAGGAACCCCGGGGCGGCGTACGACGGCGCCGGTCCGGGCGCGGCGTCGAAGGCGAAGCTGACGTGGAACGGCCCGGAGAACCCCTCGTCGGAGGCCGGGAACTCCCACGCCTCGACCGCGCTCCTGACGCACTCCTCGAGCGGCGTGTCCGCCGGCTCGCTCGCGACGCGGACCTCCGCCGCCCGGCCGTCGCCGTCGACGAACAGGACCGCGTGCACCTCGGCGCGGGCGGCGGACGCGGCGCGCGGCGACTCGTAGCACTGCCCGAGCTGACCGCGCCGGAACGCGAGGAGCGCCTCGACGGCCGGGTCCGCCTCGGCGACCGCGGGCGAAGGTGCCCCGTCGAGGCCGAGGCGCGCCCAGAGCGGCTCGGGCACCGTGACCCGGAGGGCGGGCGGCGCGCGGCGCAGCTCGCCGAGGGTGCGCCGGGGGCGGCCCGCTGCCGCCCGCGCAGCGAGCTCGCCCGGCGAGAAGCCGCCGAGCCCCGGGATCCCGAGGAGCAGCGCGTGGGGATCCTCGACGAGGCGCGCCGCGGGCGAGCGCGCCGACGGCGGCGGCAGCGGCTGGCTCACCGCGAGACAGGCCGCTGCGATCCCGCCGCGGCACGCCCTCGCCGAGAGGGCGGTGGCGGTGAGGTCCGGCGCGGCGTCGGCCCGCTCCTGGACGAGCCCGGCGAGCCGCAGGCACGCGAGGGCGAAGCCGCCGTCGCAGGCGCGGCGGTGCGCCCGCCCCGCGGCCCGGACGTCCCGGGGCGCGAGGCGGCCGACGTCGAGGGCGGTGCCGAGGTTCGTGCAGCCCTCGGGCACGCCGGCGTCGCACGCCTTTCGGAAGAGCCGGAGCACCGGGTCCTCCCCCGGGCCGCTCCGCGCCGTCCTGGGCGCGACGCCCTCCGCGAGGAGCGCGCCGTGGTTCGAGCAGGCGAGCGCCGCCCCCTGCTCGCACGCGCGCCGCGAGAGGGCGACCGCCCGCTCGTCGCTCTGGGGAAGGCCCCGGCCGACCGTGTAGAGGACGCCGAGGTCGCTGCACGCGGCCGGATCCCCAATCTCGCAGGCGCGGGTGAGGTGGGCCGCGGCCAGCCGGTCGTCGCGCGCCCCGTCCGGGCCGACGAGCCGGGCGCGGCCGAGCTCGCGGCAATCGGCGGCGAACCCGCGGTCGCAGCGGGCGGCGAGCGCGGGATCGTCGGCGGCGAGGGAGAGGAGGAGGGCCAGCAGGGTCGGCGCCATACCCATCGTGTAGCACGGCGGGGGCGGTCACGGCCGGGGGTGCAAGCGTCTGCTGACTTCCGGACGGGACCGCGGGCGTGCGATAACCCGAGCCCCCATGCGCCGAAAGATCGTCCGGATCGACGAGGAGAAGTGTGACGGGTGCGGCGAGTGCGTGCCCTCCTGTGCCGAAGGGGCGATCTCCCTCGTGGGCGGCAAGGCCCGGCTCTCGTCCGAGGTCCTGTGCGACGGCCTCGGCGCGTGCCTGGGAGAGTGCCCGCGCGGCGCCATCACCGTCGAGGAGCGCGAGGCCGCGCCCTTCGACGAGGAGGCGGTGAAGACGCACCTCCTCTCGATGGGTGAGCAGGTGTCCTCCCGACGGGCTCACCCCGCGCCCCTCGCCGCCGCGCCGCCGGCGCGCCCGCGCCTCTCCATCGTCTCCGACGGCGGACCCGGCCCCCAGGGCGGCGGGTGCCCGGGCTCGCGCCCGATGGCGCTGCCCCGCCGTCTCGGCGCGCTGCCGGTGGCGGCCGGCCCGGCGCCCTCCGGCGAGAGCCGGCTCGGGCAGTGGCCGGTCCAGCTCCACCTCGTCCCGGTGTCGGCGCCCTTCTTCCGCGGCGCGGACCTCCTCGTCGCGGCCGACTGCGTGCCGTTCGCGTACGCGCGGTTCCACGACGACCTGCTCGCGGGCCGCGCCCTCGTCGTCGGCTGCCCGAAGCTCGACGACCTCGACGCGTACGTCGAGAAGCTCGGCGCGATCGTCGCCGCGAACGACCTCCGGAGCGTCACGGTCGTCCGGATGGAGGTCCCCTGCTGCGGCGGGATCTCCATGGCGGCGCGCAAGGGCGTGGAGGCGTCCGGCAAGGCCGTGCCGTTCCGCGACGTGGTCGTCGGCGTGGACGGCACCCTCCGCGGGTAGCGCCGCCGCGGGTGCGGGCGCGCGCCGTCCGGCCTATCCTGTCCGCCGCGGCCCCTCCGCTTGCCTCGCCGCGCTGCGCGTGGAGAGGAAGGGATTGGCCACGGGGCTGGCGGAGGATCCATGCGGGCGGTGCTCTTCGACGGCAGCGGCGGTCCGGAGGTGGTCCGCCTCGGCGACGTGCCCGAGCCGTCGCCCGCGCGCGGCGAGGTGCTCGTGCGGGTCCGCGCCTCCGCCATGAACCGCGCCGACCTCCTGCAGCGGCGAGGCCTGTACGCGCCGCCGGCGGGGACGCGCGCCGACGTGCCGGGGCTCGAGCTCGCGGGCGAGGTGGTGCGCGCCGGCGAGGAGGTCACGGCGTGGCGCCCCGGCGACCGCGTCATGGCGATCTGCGCGGGCGAGGGGCAGGCGGAGCTCGCGGTGGTGCACGAGCGGATGCTCCTGCGGATCCCGGACGCCCTCTCCTTCGAGGAGGCGGCCGCGCTCCCGGAGGCGGGCATCACGGCGCACGACGCGCTCTTCACCCTCGGCGGGCTCCGCCCGGGCTGGCCCGTCCTCCTCCATGCGGTCGGCTCCGGGGTCGGGACGATCGCGCTCCAGGTCGCGAAGGCCGCGGGCGCCACGGTCATCGGCACCTCGCGGACCGCCGACAAGCTCGAGCGGGCGCGGACGCTCGGGCTCGACCACGGGCTCCTCGTCGCCCGCGACGCGCCCCGCTTCGCGGACGAGGTGCGGCGGCTCACGGGCGGCGACGGGTGCCCGCTCGTCATCGACCTCGTCGGGGCGGCGTACGTGCGGGAGAACCTCGCCGCCCTCGCCATCCGCGGCGTGCTCGTGGCGGTCGGCTCGATGGGAGGCGCCGAGGCGCCGACCGACCTCGGGACCCTCATGCGCAAGCGGGCCTCGCTGGTCGGGACGACGCTGCGGATGCGGCCGCTCGAGGAGAAGATCGCGGCGACCCGCGCCTTCGCGCGCGACGTCCTCCCCCTCGTCGCGGCGGGGCGGGTCCGGCCCATCGTGGACGAGGTCCTCCCCGCGGAGCGGGCCCGCGAGGCCCACGAGCGGATGGAGCGCAACGCCTCCTTCGGCAAGCTCGTCCTCGGGTTCTGAGCGTGCGCCGCCTCCCGACCACGGCCGCCCTCGCCCTCGCCCTCGCCGCCTGCGGGAGCGATCGCACGCCTCGGCGTCCGGCGCCATCCGGCTGGACCGATGTCGCCGGGATGTCGCTGCGCCGACGGATCGCCCACCGGGATCGGCATCTCGCCGCGGACGCTCGGACGCGGTCCTCGTGTACCTCGCCGGCGGCGGCGCGTGCTGGGCGACGCCGCCGGCGCGTGCAACGACTCGCGTTCGACTCCTTCGGAAGCTCCGAGTTCGGCGCTGCTCCAGCTCTTCGCGACGCGGCACGATCTTCGACCGGACGCTCGCCGGGAAATCCGTTCGCGGACTGGACCGTCGTCTTCGTCCCGTACTGCACGGGCGACGTCCACGCCGGGGACTCGGTCCAGAGCTACGGCGGGGTCACGTGGAATCACCACGGCTGGCGCAACCTGCAGGCCGCCGTCGACGGGCCGCGACGGCCGCCCTGCCCACGCCCCGGCGAGCTCGTCGTCGCGGGCTCTTCCGCCGGCGGCTTCGGCGCGCTCGCTGGCCTACGACCTCGTCCGGCACGGCCTGGGACCCTTCGGGCGGGACGACGGCGGCGCTCGTCGACGACTCCGGCCCGACGTTCGTCGGGTCACGGCGATCCCGTCGGCGCTCCTCTCGCAGCGTGGTGGGACGAGCTGGGACCTCGGCTCGACCATCGGCCCGACGTGCCCGGCCTGTGATCCCGCGAATCAGGGCGATCTCTCCGAGCTGTGGCGACCGCTCCGCGGTCAACCACGGCGAGGATCGGCTCGCGCTCCTGTCGACGATCGTACGACGGCACGATGCGCGCGCTTCTTCGGCGATCCGAGCCTCGGCTCCCTCCCCCGCCGATGCCGCAGCTCGAGTTCGAGGCGTCCCTCGCGCGCGCTCGCGGGCAAGCTCGCCGGACTCGGGTCGAGCTCGAACGTCGCGACGTATCGCATCGGCGGCGATTCGGCATACCGGCACGCGGTCCTCGTCGATCAGTTCATCCTCGGCTCGGCGCAGGGACCGCCCGGCGCTCCAGTGGCTCGTCCGACATGGCGTCGGGAGCGCCGTGGTCGCCCGCGCCGTAGGTGATGCACGGGGCGCCGACCGGGCGGGCGCCTGACAAGGGCGCGCCGGAGGGGCGGGGCCGGGTCGCGCTGGGTGGGCCTAGCTTCTTCGGACGGTGCGACTCCTGTACCTCCACTACGGGCCGCAGTCGGGGGTGACGGCGGCCGTGACGCGCGCCCTCGCCTCGGCGGGGGTGGACGTCGCCGCGGCGAGCCCCACCGACGCCTTCCTCTGGCGCCTCCGCCCGGGCTCGCGCCTCCCGAACGTGCGCCCCGCCGCGCTCCGCGCCTTCGCCGAGGCGGTGCGGCGCCACCGGCGGTTCTGGAAGGAGTACTGGGTCCACACGCCCTGGGCCTTCGACCACCTCTCCCGCGTCGCCGGGGAGCTCGTCGAGGCCGAGGGGGCCGACGCCGTCCTCCAGTCCGGCGTGCTCTTCGGTCCGGGGGGTCCTCCCTCGCGCCCCTACCACCTGTACGTCGACCACACGCGCGCCCTCGCGGAGCGCCAGCGGCCCGAGCCTGGCCTCGTGCCCCCGCTGCCGCCGGACCCGGCGTGGCGCGCGCGAGAGGGGCTCGTCTACCGCGGCGCGGCGTCGATCTTCTCGATGAGCGCCTTCGCGGCCCGCTCGCTCGTGCTGGACTACGGGGTCGATCCGGCGCGCGTGTCCGTCGTCGGCGCCGGCCCGAACGTCGCCCCCGCCGCGGCGCCGCCAGCGCGCGTCGCCGGCGACGATCCCGCCGTCCTCTTCGTCGGCCGGTGCTTCGCGCCGAAGGGCGGGCCGGACCTGCTCGAGGCCTTCCGGCGCGTCCGGCGCGCCCACCCGCGGGCGGCGCTCTGGATCGTGTCGCAGGACGCGCCGGCGCGGCTGCCCGACGGCGCCGTGTTCCACGGGCCCCTGGGCGCGGAGGCGCTCTCCGCCCTGCTCGCGCGGGCGACGATCTTCGCCCTCCCGACGCTCCGCGAGGCGTTCGGGCTCGCCTTCCTCGAGGCGATGGCCTTCGGCCTGCCGGTCGTCGCGACCGCCGTCGGCGCGATCCCGGAGATCGTGGCCGACGGCGAGACCGGCCTGCTCGTGCCGCCGCGCGACCCCGCAGCGCTCGCCGCCGCCTGCGCCGCGCTCCTCGCCGACCCGGCCCGGGCGCGCCGGATGGGCGAGGCCGGCCGGGCCCGCGTCGCGGTCCAGTTCGGGTGGGACCGCGCGGCCGCCCGGATGCTCGAGGTGCTCCGTCCGGCCCCGCCGGGGGTCCCCGGAGCGGAGCGCGGGTTCGCGGCGAGCCCGGAGCCGGCGCGCCCCGGTGCGGGCGGTGCGCGCGGCGAGACGCGCGCCGGTTGACCGTCCTCCCGGAGGGGCCCTTCGGCCGGACCGGGGGGGCTGCGCATCGTCTCGGTCGGGAAGGGGGAACGGTGGACGACTCGATCCTGACGCGGGCGCGCCCGCTGCTGGCGGCGCGCCTCGCGGGCGCGGTGCTCGCCCTCGCGGTACCGATGGTGCTCGCGCGGGTCCTCCTCCCAGCGTCCTACGGCACGTTCAAGCAGGCGTGGCTCGTCTCGCAGACGATCGCGCTCGTCCTCCCGATGGGGCTCACGCAGAGCCTCTACTACTTCGTCCCGCGCGAGCGGCGGGACCGCGACCGGTACGTCGCCCAGAGCGTCTGGGCCCACCTGCTCCTCGGCGCCGCCGCCGCCGGCCTGATCCTCGGCGGGCGCGGGTTCCTCGCCGCGCGGTTCCACAACCCCGAGCTCGACGCGCTCCTCGGGTGGGTCGCGGCCTTCACCGGCCTGTTCGTCGCGGGTGCTCCCCTCGACGTCGCCTGGAACGCCGCCGGCCGGATCGGCGCCGCCGCGCTCGCGCGCCTCGGCACCGAGCTCCTGCGGAGCGCCGCGCTGATCGCCGGCGCGGTCGCCACCGGGACGGTGCGCGGCGCGCTCGTCGGGATGACGGCCGCGACCGCCGCGCGCGCGGCCGCGAACCTCGCGCTCCTCGCCCGCGGCCACGGGCTGCGCATCAGCGCGGCGCTGCTCCGCCGCCAGGTGGCCTACGCCCTCCCCTTCGGCCTCGCCTTCCTCCTCGTCGTCCCCCAGCAGCAGTTCCATCAGTACGCGGTCTCCGCCGCGGTCACCGCCGCGGCGTTCGCCATCTACAGCGTGGGGACGTTCCAGCTGCCGGTCGTCGACGTGCTCTACACGCCGGTCTCCGAGCTCCTCCAGATCGGCCTCGCCGACGTGGAGGGCGCCGGGCGGCCGCGGCGCGCGGGCCTCGGGCTCTTCCACGAGGCCGTGCTGCAGCTCGCCTTCGCCTTCCTCCCGCTCGCGGGCCTCCTCGCCGTGGTCGCGCCGGCGCTCATCGAGCTCGTCTTCTCGCCGCTCTACCTCTCGGCGGTCCCCATCTTCCGGCTCTCGGTCCTGCCCATCGCCCTCGCGGCGCTGCCCCTCGACGGCGTCATGCGTGCGCGCGCGCAGAACCGGTTCGTGCTCTTCCTCTCCGCGGCGAAGCTCGCCGCGACGGTCCCCCTCGTGCTCGGCGGCCTCGCCTGGCGCGGGCCGATCGGCGCCTTCGCCGGCTGGATCGCGGCGGAGGGGCTCGCGCGCCTCGCGATGCTCGTCCGGACCGCGACGCTCTTCGACGTCCCGCTCCGCCGCGTCCTCCCGGTCCGCGCCCTCGCGCGGGTCGCGGCGGCGACGGCGTTCGCCATGCCGCCCAGCTGGCTCGTCCTCCACGCGGTGCCGGGGCCGCTCCTCGCGCGGCTCCTCGCGACGGGCGCCGCCTTCGCCGCCGCGTACCTCGGGGTCTCCTGGGTCCGCGGCTGGCTCCCGTCGGGATGGATCGGCCTGTTCCGCGGGAGGGCCGGGGCGGTCCCCTCGGCCCCCGGGCCATGAGGCGCGTCGCGCTCGCGAGCGCCGCGGCGCTCGCCGCGGTCACCCTCGCCCGCCTCCCCGCGGCCTGGGAGAGCGGGAACGGGCTCAACCACGTCTCCGGCGTGTGGCTCGCGCTGGCGGACGACCTCGCGCGCGGGACGCTCTACCGGCCGCTCCACGCCGCGACGGGTGCCTTCGGCGGCACGCGGTACTTCCCGCTCGTCTTCGCCCTCGAGGCGGCCCTGGCCCGCGCGGGCGTCCCGCTCCTCGTCGCGGGCCTCGCCCTCTCCCTCGCGGCAGGGATCCTCGCCGCCGCCGGCATCGCCGCGCTCCTCCGCGCGCTCGGCGCCGCGCGCGCCGACGCCGCGGCGGCGGGCGCCCTCGCCTTCGCGGGGTTCGCGGCGCAGCACGCCCTCGTCTCGGCCCGCGGGGATCTCCTCCCGGTCGCCCTGTCGGCGTGGGGGCTCGCGGCGGTGACGCGCCCGGGCCGCGCGTCCATCACCGCCGCGGGCGCGCTCCTCGCCCTCGCCTTCGCGGCGAAGCCGACGGCCCTCGGGGCTGCGACCGCCGCGGTCGTGTTCCTCGTCCTCCAGGGCGAGGCGCGCCGCGCGATCGTCCTCGCCGGCCTCGTCGGCGCCGGTGCGGCCGCCGCCGTGGCGACGACGGAGGCCGCCTCGTCAGGCCGGTTTCTCGCCTCGCTCGCCGCGACCGCCTCGGGCGGCGCGGGCCTCGACTCGCTCCTCTCCGCTCCGGTGCGCCTCGCCGGCGAGGCGGCGCGCGAGGATCCCGTGGGCCTCACCCTCGCCGGCCTCGCCCTCGTCGCCTGCGCCGTCGCCGGCCCCGCCCTCTCTCGCGCGGCGCGGCAGCGGAGCCGCGATCCGCGCCTGCTCCCGGCGCTCTGGGCGGGGGCCGCGTGGGCGGTCGCGCTCGCGACGTACGCGCTCCCGGGCACCGGCGTGAACCACCTCGTCGAGGTCGAGGCCGCGTCGGCCGCGCTCCTCGGAGCCGCCGGCCTCCCCGGCGTGCACCGCGCGCCGGCCGCGCGGGCCGCCGCCGCCCTCGCGGCGGCGGGCGGGATCGCCCTCGCCATCGGGCTCTGGCGCACCGACCGCACCTCCTCGCGCCTGGCCGAGCTCCGCGCCGTCGTCTCCGCCCTCCCTCCCGCCGGGCCGATCCTCGCGGAGGACCCGCTCGTCCCGCTCGTCGCCGGCGCCTCGCCGATCGTGCTCGACCCCTTCGCGCTGCGGGTCGCCGCCGGGTCCGACCCCGCCCTCGTCGCGCCCCTCGCGGCCGGCCTGCGCGCGCACCTCTTCGCGGCGGTGGTCCTCCTCGCCGACGTGGACGGGCCGGGCGCCGCGGAGTGGTACGCCCGCGGGAACCTCGGCGCCGGCCTCGTCTCCGAGGTCCGGCGCGCGTACCGCGCCGCCGGGACCTTCGGCCGCTACCACCTCTACGTTCCGGCCCCGCCCGACGGCGGCGCCGTCCCCCGTGACGCGGGCGTGGTCCGGCGCGACGCCGCGCGGTAGATTCCCGCGCGCATGCCGTCTCCCGGAGCACCGCGCCGCCCGCCGGGCGGGCGCGACGTCGATCGCGAGCTCGCCCGCGCGCGAGGTGCGCGGCGCCTCCTGCCGTGGGCGCTCGTGTCGGCGCTCAGCGGCGGAGCCATCGCCTGGGTCGCGGGCGGCGGCCCGCGCGCGGGCGCCGCCCTCGCGGCGGTGGGGCTCGTCTTCGTGCTGTTCCTCTGGACGATGGCGATCGCGCGCTGCCCCGCGTGCGGGGCGCCGCTGCCGGGCGGGCGCGTGCGCGGCGACGGCGCGGGCGGCGCGCGACCGGAGAGCTGCCCGGCCTGCCGGGCGCGGTTCGACTGACGCCTCGAGGTCCGCGGGGCGGACCGGCGCCTACCGCACGAACTCCACGTGCGGCGAGATGTGGCGCGCGAGCGGCGAGCGGGTGAGCAGCGTCAGGGCGCGCTCGATCCGCTGCGTCCCCATCCCCGGCGCCGCTTCGTAAGCGGCAGAGATGAGGTCGCCGAGTGTCGTGACGAGGCGGCGGGGGGCGCTGCGCTTCGAGGTCTTTCCGTGGCGCGTGGGCTTCATCATTCCCTCCGGGTGGCGGCTCCGCCCCTTCTCCACTAGCAATCCGCTTGCCTTCCTCACAGGGACGGCGTTACAGGGGCTTGCCTCCCCGCTCCGCCCGCAGGCTGTCATCCTTACAGGCCCCTTCCTGGAAATCATGCCGACGAAGCCAGCCCGAGACCTCCAGACCTTCCCGAACCCGAAGCCCGAGCGGCCGTTCGAGATCGCGATGGAGTGCCCGGAATTCACGTGTGTGTGCCCGATGACAGGGCAGCCGGACTTCGCGACCATCCGGATCCGCTACGTCCCGGCGACG
This sequence comes from uncultured delta proteobacterium, assembly GCA_963739565.1. GTDB lineage: Bacteria > Myxococcota > Myxococcia > Myxococcales > Anaeromyxobacteraceae > Anaeromyxobacter. The sequence continues at coordinate 697,894 of CAVUBF010000012.1, forward strand.
CGCTGCGTCGAGCTGAAGAGCCTGAAGCTCTACCTCTGGTCGTTCCGCGACGAGGGGACGTTCCACGAGGCGGTGACGAACCGCATCTGCGATGACCTCGCGCGAGCGCTCGAGCCGCGCTGGCTCGAGGTCACCGGCGACTTCGCCGTCCGCGGCGGGATTCACACCGTCGTGACCGCCCGCCACGGCGAGCGCCCCAGGGACGTGTAACGGGGGGCCACGCCTGCGCTCGCCTCCCCGCCCGCGTCTCACACCCTTCCGCTACACCCCCCCGCGCCCCATCTTGTCCACCGGGGGAGGGGCATGGGGACCGGCGGCCTCGGGATCGCGTACGTCCACTACGGCTGGCAGAGCGGGGTCACGTCCGCGGTGGCGCGGGCGCTCCTCGATCGCGGCCACGACGTCCGGCTCGTCACCGCGACGGGCGCCCTCGAGCCGCGGGACCCGGTGACGCGCCGGCCGCGCCCGCGGCCGGACATCCTCCTCCACCTCGCCCTCGCCTGCGCCCGGTTCGGCCGGCGCGGCCTCGAGCACCGCTGGAACACGGGCTACGCCTTCGACCGGCACGCCCGCGAGGCGGGCGCCGCGCTGCGCGCGCTGCGCCCGGCACCCGAGGTCGTGCTGCAGAACGGCGCGCTCTTCGGCCCCGGCGATCCGCCTCCCTTCCCCTACGTCCTCCTCCTCGACCACACCCGGGCGCTCGCCGAGGCGAGCCCGGGCTGGCGCGCCGCCGGCGTGGAGCCGCCGCTCCGCTACGGGAGCGGCTGGTTCGCGCGCGAGGGGGCGGTCTACCGCGGCGCGGCCGCCCTCGCGGCCTTCAGCGCCAACGCCGCCCGCTCGCTCGTCCGCGACTACGGGGTCGACCCCCGGCGCGTGCACGTGGTGGGCGCGGGCGCGAACGTGTTCCCCGAGACGGCGCCGCGGCGCGACGACGGCCACACCGTGACGTTCGTCGGGTACGACTTTGCCCGCAAGGGCGGGCTCGTGCTGCTTCAGGCGCTGCGCCTCCTGCGGCGGCGGGTGCCGCGAGCGCGCCTCGTCGTCGCCGGGGCCCCGGCGCCGGAGCCCGTCCCGGAGCGCGTCACCTTCCTCGGCCCGATCGCGACCGAGGAGCTCCCGGGGCTCTTCGCGCAGTCGACGGTCTTCGCGCTCCCCACGCTCCAGGAGCCCTTCGGCCTCGCGTTCCTCGACGCCATGGCGTGCGGCGTCCCGTGCGTCGGGACGCGCATCGAGGCGGTGCCGGAGATCATCCGCGACGGCGAGACCGGGCTCCTCGTGCCCCCTGGCGACCCCGCCGCGCTCGCGGCGGCGCTGGAGCGACTCCTGTGCGATCCGGCCCGGGCCCGGGCGATGGGCGCCCGCGGGCGCGCCCGGATCTTCGCGGGGGGGCTCTGGACCCACGTCGCCGCACGTCTGGAGCGGACCCTGGGTGCGGCAGCGGGCACGCGCGGCCGTGCCGCGTGATCGGGAACCGGGTCCCACGGGGAGGGGGCTGCCAGGACCGTCGGTGATCCGGCCGCTCCGGGGTAGAATCCCCGGCGGTGTCGTCCGCCCCCGCCGCCGATCCGTCTTCCTTCGAGCCCGCCTCGCTGGTCGGGACCACTCTCGACGGTCGATACGTGCTCACCGGCCACCTCGCGACGGGCGGGATGGGGGCGGTGTTCCGCGCCCAGCACGTCCACCTCCGCAAGGACTTCGCGGTCAAGGTGCTCCGGCCGGACCTCACCTCCTCGCCGGACCTCGTGGAGCGCTTCCGCCGGGAGGCGGAGATTGCGAGCGCCCTCGACCACGACAACATCGTCAAGGTCTCCGACTTCGGCCGCAGCGAGGAGGGGTACCTGTTCCTCGTCATGGAGCTCCTCACCGGCGAGAGCCTGTTCGAGCGGCTCCGGCGCGAGGGGTTCATGTCGGCCGAGGACGCGGTGCCCATCCTGTGGCAGATCTGCGCCGCCCTCGAGGCCGCCCACGCCCGGGGCGTCGTCCACCGGGACCTCAAGCCCGAGAACGTCTTCCTGGCCAGGACGCCCTCCGGGCGCGAGGTCACGAAGATCCTCGACTTCGGGATCGCCAAGTTCGCCGACCCGACGAGCGGAACCGCGACGCAGGCCGGGATCGTGGTCGGGACGCCCGAGTACCTCGCGCCGGAGCAGGCGATGGGGGCGGCCGTCGACGGGCGCGCCGACGTCTACGCGGTGGGGCTCATCGCCTGGCGGATGCTCGCCGGGCGCCACCCCTTCAAGGCGGACGACGCCCGCGGCCTGCTCATGATGCAGGCGACGAAGCCGGTCCCGCCCCTCACCGATCCGCGCCCGGACCTCGAGAGCCACCCCGCCCTCGTCGCGGCGGTCGCCAAGGCCTGCGCGAAGGAGCCGCTCGCGCGGCAGCAGTCCGCCGCGGCGCTCCGCGAGGAGCTCGCCGCCGCGCTCGGCCCGGCGTTCATGATGCCGCCCGGCGCGACGCCGGCCCCCGCCATCTCCGTCGTCTCGCTCTCGCCCGCCCCCGCCGGTAGGCCGGGCTCCGCCGGCGGGTCCGCCGCGAGGCTCGCCGGCGCGTGGCCCGCGATCTCGCGAGCGGATCGTCCTTCGCGCGCGGCAGGCCGCGCTCGCCGTCCGGAGGGCCACGCGCGACACCCGGCAGCGCTCCCACCGCCATCCCCGCGCGACGGCCGCCGTCGGGATCGCCCTCCTGCTCGTCGTGGGGCTCTCCGGCACCCTCGCCTGGCACCACGGGCGGGCCGCGAAGGAGGCCCGCGCGCTCCTCGCCTCGAACCGCGCCGGCGACGCCCGCACCGTCCTCGACGACGCCCTCGAGCGCCGCCCCGAGGACCCCGAGCTCCTGCTCCTGCGGGCCCACGCCCTCCACAAGATTCCGGCGCGCGCCGCCGACGCCATCGAGGCCTACGCCGCCGCCCGCGCCCGCGGGCCGCTCGATGCCGAGGCCTTCGACAACCTCGTCTCGGACCTCGGGCGCGAGCGGAGCCTCGCCGATCGGGCGGCGAAGCTCCTCCGCGAGGACTCGGCGCGGGCCCTCCCGGCGGTGCTCCGCGCCGCGACGGCGGCGAGCGGCGAGCGGCGCCTGCGCGCGCTGACCCTCGCCCGCGACCTCGGGGCCGAGGACCAGATCGAATCGGGTCCAGGCCTACGCCGGGCTCCTCGGCGACCCCGAGTGCGAGACCCGCAAGGCGGCGGCGCGCCGGCTCGGCGAGCTCGGCGACCCCGCGGGCCTCCCCGCGCTGCGGAAGGCGGCCTCGGCGAGGACCGAGGTGAAGGGTGGGTTCTTCGGCAAGGCGAAGCAGGTGGCCGGTTGCGGCGCGCCCGACGCGGACGCCGCCGCGAAGCGGATCGAGGCCTCGCGCCTCCCTTCCCCGTAGGGCGCGGCAGCGCCCCCGCCCCGCAGCCTCCGTCGCGGCGCGGCCGCCGCCGTGCTAATTCACCCGCGCACCGGAGACGTGAGCGGGGGGCCCGGAGAGGGCCCCCGCCGCGAGCGGCTCTCCCGCTCGGACAGGAGGCACGGATGGCTCGCAGGGACGGCATCTCGGTCGAGGCGACGGGCGCGGCCCCCCTGGGCGTCGTGGCGGACGCGCTCGTCCTCCCCGCCTTCTCGGACGACGTGGCCGGGAGCGGGGCGGGGCTCGTGGCCGACCTCGACCGCCGGCTCGGCGGCGCGCTCCTCCGCGCCGCGCGCGGCGAGCGCTTCGAGGGGAAGTCCGGGCAGGAGCTGCAGCTCGTCACCCTCGGCCGGATCCCGGCGGCGCGCGTGGTCCTCCTCGGGCTCGGCGCGCGGGCAAAGGCCGCGGTCGGCCTCGGCGCCCCCGGGTTCGAGCCGCTCCGGGCCGCCGCCGGGAAGGCGGCGCGCGCCGCGGTGAAGGCCGGGGCGCGCACGCTCGCGGTGGCCGTCCCCGCCGAGGCGAGCGACGTCGCGACGGCGGCGCGGGCCGCGGCGGAGGGTGCGCTCCTCGGCGCCTACGCGTTCCGCCACTACAAGTCGAAGAAGGACGAGGCGCCGGCCGGGCTCCGGTCGCTCCTCGTCGCGGTCCCGGGCGGGCGCGCCCGGTCGCGCGAGGTGAAGGACGCCCTCGCCCTGGCCCGCGAGGTCGGCGCCGCCGTGTCCTGGGCCCGCGACCTCGTCAACCTCGGACCGGCGGACTGCACCCCGACGCGCCTGGCGGACGCCGCGCGCGCCCTCTCCCGCGAGGCCGGGCTCCGCTGCGAGGTCCGCGGCCCGCGGGAGATCGCGGCGCTGAAGATGGGCATGTTCCTCGGGGTGACGCGCGGCTCCGCCGAGGAGCCCCGGCTCGTCACGGTGAGCTGGACGCCGCCCGGCGCCGCGGCGCGAAAGCCTCCCGTCGTCCTCGTCGGGAAGGCGATCACCTTCGACTCGGGCGGCCTCTCGCTCAAGCCGACCGACAGCATGGTGACCATGAACACCGACATGGCCGGGAGCGCGGCGGTCCTCGGCGCGATGCGCGTCCTCGCGACGCTCCGCCCGCCGTTCCCGGTCCACGCGGTCCTCGGCGCCTGCGAGAACATGCCCGGCGGCCGCGCCTACAAGCCGTCCGACGTCCTCGTCGCCTTCGACGGGCAGACGGTGGAGATCACCAACACCGACGCGGAGGGGCGGCTCGTCCTCGGCGACGTCCTCGCCTGGGCGGCGAAGCGCTGGAAGCCCGCGCTGATGGTGGACGTCGCGACCCTCACCGGCGCCTGCATGGTCGCCCTCGGGATGACCACCGCCGGCCTCTTCGGCCCCGACGGCCCGGTGGTCGACGGCGTCCTCGCCGCGGCGCGCGCCGCCGGCGAGGAGGTGTGGCGCCTGCCGATGGTCGAGTCGCTGAAGGAGCAGCTCAAGAGCGATCGCGCGGACTTCAAGAACACCGGCGAGCGGTTCGGCGGCGCCATCAGCGCGGCCCACTTCCTCCACGCCTTCGCGAAGGACGCCCCCTGGGCGCACCTCGACATCGCCGGCCCGTCCCACTCCCCGAAGGAGCGCGGGTACGTCGCGAAGGGCGGGACGGGGTTCGGGCTCCGGACCCTGGTCGAGCTCGTCCGGGCGCGGGCCTGAGCGGGCGCGCTCGGCGAGTCGTCAGCGCCGCACGAGGTACACGCCGGCGACGAGGAGCGCGGCCCCGAGGGCGCGCGCGCCGGTGATCGGGCGCACCGTCAGGCCGAGCGCGCCGGTCGCGTCGAGGGCGAGCGCGCCGAACATCATCCCCGCGATGCTGAGGCCCAGGGTGACCGCCACCCCGAGCCGCGGCGCGACGTGCGTGATCGCCGAGACGTAGAACGCCCCGAGGAGCCCGCCCGCCCAGGCCCACGCCGGCGCCCGGGCGAGGGCGGCGGCCCCGGGGATCGGCGCGCGCCGGGCGACGAGCCAGCCCGCGAGCACGACCGTCCCGACGGCGAAGTTGACGAGGGCGGCCCACTCCGCGCGCCCGGCGTGGCGCGCGAGGGCGGCGTTGACGCTGGCCTGCACCGGGATGCCCGCCCCTGCGATGAGGGCGAGGAGGAAGAGCTCGACGGCCACGTTCACCTCCGGAGAGGGAGTGTAACCCCCGGCGGCGCCGGTGACCCTGAACGGCAGACGCGACGAGGCCCCGGATTCGGTCGATCCGGGGCCCGGGGCCGGACGAGGAGGTCCGCTCGGCGCTACGCCTTCTCGTCGGCCTTCTTGCCCTCCGGAGCGAGCCGCAGGAGCGCGCCGACCGCCGCGCCCGCCGCCGCGCCGGCGACCGCGAAGAGGGAGCCGACCGCGGTCACGCCGAGGACCATCCCGAAGACGATGAGCGCGCGGACGGCCAGCGAGGCGCTGACCGGGGCGCCGAAGATGCCGCTCGCGAGGAGCACGCCGGCGTAGCCGCCGTAGAGGAGCGCGGGGAGGAGCGCGACCGCGAGGAAGACCGCGAGGCCGATGCCGGCACCGACGAGAGCGGGGAGCTTGCTGTTCGAGGTCTTGGTCGTCATGGCGTTCTCCTTTGCTGCGTCCGGGGCCGTCCGTCCGGCCACCCGCTCCCTCCTACTGCACGTCCGCTGCCATCCGGACGGGGCCTCATTTCGAGAGCTTGCGTCCCGGCGCCGTCGGGAAACGCCGACGGTCGGCCGCCCGTGCCGACACCAGGTGCGGCGAGAGCGCGCAGCGACGCGTGTGCTACCCTGCCCCGCCGTGAACGCCTTCAAGCCCCACCTCGCGAGCGTCGCGGACTACCCCTACACGAAGCTCGACGCGCGCACGAAGCTCGATCAGAACGAGAGCCCGGAGGACTTCCCGCCCGAGCTCAAGGCGCGCGCGGTCGAGCGGATCGCGGCCCTCTCCTGGAACCGCTACCCCGAGCTGCACGCCGAGGACGTCCGCGCCGCGGTGGCGCGCCACGAGGGCTGGCCGGAGGAGGGCGTGGTCCTCTCGCCGGGATCGAACCTCCTCGTGCTCGCGCTCGCGGAGGCGGCGGCCTCGGTCATCGACACCACGCCGGCGTTCCCCTACTACAAGGGCGCGGCGGTCGCGTCGGCGACGCCCTACCGTGCCGATCCCCCTCGGCGACGGGTTCGCCCTCCCCACCGCCGGGCTGCTCGCCGCGCTCGACGCGACCCCGGGCGTGCTCTTCGTGCCGAACCCGCACGGGCCGACGGGGCGGCTCTTCGAGACGAGGGACCTCGAGGCGCTCGGCGCCCGGGCGCGCGAGCGCGACGCCCTGCTCGTCGTCGACGAGGCGTACCACGCCTTCGCCGGCACCGACGCCCGGCCGCTCGCGCGCGCCAACCCGAACGTCGCGGTCCTGCGCACCTTCTCGAAGTCGTGGTGCCTCGGCGGCATCCGCGCGGGCTACCTCCTCGCCTCGCCCCAGGTCGCCGGCGTCGCGCGGGCGCTCCTGCCGCCGTTCTGCATCCCGGCGCACACCGGGGCGATCCTGCTCACCGCCCTCGAGTCGCCCGGCTACGTCGCCCCGCTGCTGACCCGGATCCGGTCCGAGCGCGACCGGCTGTTCGCGGAGCTCTCGAAGCACCCGCAGTGGAAGCCGTGGCCGTCGGCGTCGAACTTCATCCTGGTCCGGACGCCCGACGCGAAGGCGGCGCACCAGAAGCTCCTCGCGGCGGGGATCCTCGTGCGGCGGCAGGACCACTATCCCGGGCTCGAGGGGTGCATCCGCATCTCGGTGGGCACCCGCGCCGAGAACGACGCGCTGCTCGCGGCGGCGCTCGGACGCTGACCGTGCGGCGGCGCGAGAAGGAGATCGCGGAGCGCGCGGAGCTCCTCCGCATCCTCCGCGACGCCCGGGTCTGTCGGGTCGCGATGTCCGACGGCGGCCGGCCTTACCTCGTCCCGCTCACCTTCGCGCTCGACGGGGAGGAGGACCTCGTCCTCCACTCGGCGAGGACGGGGCGGAAGATCGAGATCCTGCGCCGGAACCCGTCGGTCTGCTTCGAGGTGGAGGAGGGCGTCGAGGTCGCCCCGGCCAGGACGGCGTGCGAGACCGGCATGCGCTTCCGGACCGTGATCGGCTCCGGCGAGGTGGAGTTCGTCGAGGACCCCGCGGAGCGGGCCCGGCTCCTCGCGCTCTTCGCGCCGCGCTACGGCGCGCCGGAGGGGCCACTCCCGGAGGCCGAGCTGGCGCGGACCTGCGTGCTGCGCGTGCGGATCCGGGAGCTGACCGGCAAGCGGTCTCCGGCCTAGGGCCGGGTCGACCCTCGCGCGAGCCCCGTCCGCGCGCTCGGCGAGGCGCCGGCGGGCGCGTCCTCGAAGCTCCGACCGGGGCCGGGTCAGTGGATCCGCGGTCGCAGCGGCAGCGCGGCGACGATCCGCGCCTCCTCGCCCGCGAGCACCTCGAGCCGCGCCCGCGCCGCCTCGCCGCCCTCGGCCACCGCGAGGTCGACGAAGAGCCGCTCGTGCCCGCCCTCGGACCTCGCGAACCGCGCGTAGAGCTCGCGCAGGCGCGGATCGGGCAGCGCGCCGGCGAGGAGCAGGAGCCGCTCGCAGCTCCGCGCCTCGATGAGGGCCGAGACGAGGAGCCGGTCCACGAGCGCCGGCGCCCCGCTCCGGACGAGCCGGACCAGCGCCTGGGCGTAGGGGTCGCCCTCGTCGGGCGTCGGCGCGACGCCGAGGCGCGCCATCTCCGCGAGGACCGCGAGCAGGTGCGAGAGCTCCTCCTGCGCGAGCTTCGCGAGGGCCCGCACGAGCTCCGGCCGGTCCGGGTGGTCCGCCACGAGCTTCAGCGCGCTCGCAGCCGCCTTCTTCTCGCAGTGCGCATGGTCGGCGAGGGTCGCCGGGAGCCCGCCGACCGCGACGGCGGTCCACCTCGGGTCGGTCGCGGAGCGCAGGAGCCTCACCCCGGCGAAGTCTAGCCGGGGTCCGGCACCGGTGCGCAGCTTTCCCGCCGCCGCCCGCGCGGGCGGGGAGGTCCTGATGAGACGCTTCGTCGTGGCGGTCGCGGTCCTGGTCGCGCCCCTCGCGGTGCGCGCCGACGTCTCGCTCGGGATCGAGGGCACCCTCGCCGCACCACGCCTCGGCGTCACGAGGGTGCCCGGCTCGACCGAGCCGCTCGCGGGGGCGGGGGACTTCGGCGGCGACGTCCTCGTCCGGATCGGGCTCCTCGGGTTCGGCGTCGCCGCCGAGCGGACCGTCTCGGGCGCCACCCGCCTCGACTCCCGCAGCGCGATGGGCGGCCTGGTGACGGACCTCCTCCCCTTCGTCCGGCTCGAGCTCCTCGGTGAGCTCGGCTACGCGGACGCGCCTTCGGGCCTCTCCCGGTTCCGCGGCGCGCGCCCGGGGCTCTCGCTCAAGCTGCCGAGCTTCCCGGTGCGGGTCGGCGTGTGGGGGCTCGCGCGCTGGGGCCTCCCTGGCGCGGCGAGTGGACCGTCCTACGGGATGCTCGCGCGCGCGGGGATCGAGTCTATTGCGGGGGTGCGCGAGGGGCGCTCGGGATCTCGCGCCAGGACGGGAACGCGCGCGTTCCAGGAGGCCTTCGAGAACGCATGCGACTCTACGTGCATGACGACCGCGCGCGAAGAGACCACCCGCCTCGCCGACCTCCTCCGCCGCGAGCACCACGCGCTCGGGGAGTTCCTCGTCGCTCTCGCGGTCTTCGACCGCGAGCGGAGATGGCTCGAGCTGGGGCACAGTTCGCTGTTCTACTTCCTGCACCGGGAGCTGGGCCTTCCCAAGGGGCCCGCCTACTACCGGAAGACCGCGGCCGAGCTCATCCAGCGCTACCCCGAGATCGTCGAGCTGCTCCGCGACGGTCGTCTCCACCTGACGAGCCTCGTCGAGCTCGCGAAGGTCATCACGCCGGAGAACCGGGACGACGTCATCCCGCGCTTCTTCCACACGTCGAAGCGCGAGGCGAAGGAGGTCTCGGCCGCGCTCCTGCCGGCGGAAGCTCCGCCGAAGCGAACCGTCGTGACGACCGTCGCCCCGAAGGAGTCGGCCCGACCCGCCATCGCGGCGGCTCCAGCCACGACATCCCCTCAGCTAGTTCTTCCGGAAGAACCGCCGCGTCCCGAGCGGGCCGTCGAGCCTCCTTCGCGCGCGCCGGCCACGGTCGAGCCCCTCACGGCAGACCTCCGTCGGCTCCACGTCACCGTCTCCCGCCGCCTCCTCGACAAGCTCGCCGCCGCCCGCGACGCACTCTCGCACTCTCACCCCGGGGCCTCCGAGGAGACGATCCTCGAGGTCGGACTGGACCTCATCCTCCAGCGCCACGCGAAGCGCCGCGGGATTGGCGCGAAGCCGCGCGAAGGCGCTCCGAAGCAGCCAGCGGCAACCGCCCGCCACACCGCCTCCGCCCGAGCGGAGCCGCCACGTCCCCGCCGAGGTCTGGCGCGGGGTCTGGAAACGCGATCGCGGGTGCTGCTCGTGGCCGCTCGAGGGTGGAGGAGTCTGCGGTTCCACGTATCAGGTCGAGCTCGATCACATCGACGGGTTCGCGCCTAGCGGCCGGCGAGCGCGGCGACGCGGGCCGCCGCGAGCACCGCCGGCGTCCGCGGGAGCCTCGCGAGCGAGAAGCCCGCGACGAGGTCGGCGGGCGTGGCGCGGCCGCCCGGCGCGGGGAGCCCGGACAGCTCCGCGAGGAGGCCCACCACCGCCCGCGGGTCGGCGCCCGCGGCGCGGAGCTCGCCGAGGGAGAGCGCGCCGTGGCGCTTCGCGAGCCGCTCGCCGTCCTCGCCGACGACGAGCGGCACGTGGGCGAAGCGCGGCGGCGTCGAGGCCGAGCGCGGCGTAGAGCAGGAGCTGCCGCGCCGGTCGAGGGGAGCAGGTCGTCGCCGCGGACGACGTCGGTCACGCCCATCGCGGCGTCGTCCACCACCACCGCGAGCTGGTAGGCGGGCACGCCGTCGGCGCGCGCGACGACGAAGTCGCCCGACCTCCGCCGCCGACGTCGAACGAGCACGGGCCGTGGACGCCGTCCTCGAACGCGGACCGGGCCCGGGCGCGGCGCGGAAGCGCCAGGACGGGCCGGCGCGCCGACGACCGCCGCCTCGCCTCCTCGGTGGAGAGGCGGGCGGCACGTCCCCGGGTAGCGCGGCCCCTCGTCCGAGGGGCCGTGCGGCGCCTGGGCCGACGGCGGCGATCTCGGCGCGCGAGCAGAAGCACGGGTAGACGAGCCCCGCCTCGCGCAGCGGCTCGAGCGCGGCCGCGTAGGCGGCGAGCCGCTCGGACTGCCGGTACGGGCCGCGCAGGGACCGCCCACGTCCGGCCCCTCGTCCCAGTCGAGCCCGAGCCAGCGCAGCTCCTCGAGGATCCGGGCCTCGAGCCCCGGCCGGACCCGCGGCCCGTCGAGGTCCTCGACGCGCATGGCGTAGCGGCCCGCCCGCGGCGCGCGCGGCGAGCCAGGAGAGCAGGGCGGTGCGCGCGTTGCCGAGGTGGAGCGGTCCCGTCGGCGACGGGGCGAACCGGCCGCGGACGGACGTCGAGAGAGCCCCGGAAGGTGCCATGCCGGATGGGCGCCCGTCCTGATATCCCGGTGCCCTCCGCGCGCTCAAGCCCAAAACTTGAGGGTGAGGCCGATCCCGACCACGGTACCTCTCCATGCCCCGACAGGCCGGCGTCCTCCTCCCGCTCTTCTCCGCTCCGCTCGTCCGCCGACTGGGGCGTCGGCGAGATCCCCGACCTCGTGCCGTTGGCGCGCTGGTGCGCCTCGGCCGGCTTCTCCGTCGCGCAGGTGCTCCCGGTGAACGAGGCGTCGCGCGGGCAGAACAGCCCGTACGCCGCCCTCTCCGCCTTCGCGGTCGACCCGGTCTACGTCGGCGTCGACGCCCTCGAGGACTTCGAGGCGGCGGGCGGCGTCTCGCGCGCTCTCGCCGCGAGGACGCGGCGCTCCTCGAGGCGGTCCGGGCGTCGCCGCACGTCCGCTGGAACGACGTGCGGGCGCTGAAGCGCCGCGCCCTCGAGCTCGCCTTCCGCGCTTCGAGCGCGACGAGTGGGCGCGCCGGTCCGAGCCGCGCCCGCGCGCCTCGAGGCCTTCGCGCGCCAGGAGGCGGCCTGGCTCGACGACTACGCGCTCTTCGTCGCGCATCCACGACGTCGAGCAGGGCGGCCGCGCCTGGACCGAGTGGCCGGCGCCGCTGCGCGACCGCGACCCCGCCGCGCTCGCCGAGGCCCGGGCCGCGGCTCTCGCGAGCGGTCCTGTTCCACACCTGGCTGCAGTGGCAGCTCGAGGAGCAGTGGCACGCCGCCCGCGCCGCGGCGAACGCGCGCGGGCGTGGAGCTCGCCGGCGACCTGCCCTTCATGGTGGCGACGGACTCGGCCGACGTCTGGGCGCGGCGCGGCGACTTCCGGCTCGACGCGCGGGTCGGCGTACCGCCCGACGCCTTCAGCGCCACCGGCCAGGACTGGGGCCTCCCGGTCTACCGCTGGGACGTCATGGAGCGGGAGGGCTTCCCCTGGCTCACCGAGCGCGGCCGGCGGATGGCCGACCTCTACGGCCTCTACCGGGTCGACCACGTGGTCGGGCTCTACCGGACCTACTTCTTCCCCGCCGACGGCTCGCCGCCCGCCTTCGTCCCGGCACGGCGAGGCCGGCGCAGACGGCGAACGGCGAGACGGTGCTCGGAGCTCTTCTCGCAGGGGGCGCGGGTGATCGCCGAGGACCTCGGGACCGTGCCCGACTTCGTCCGCGCGTCGCTCGAGCGCGATCGCGATGCCCGGGCTACCGGGTCCTGCGCTGGGAGCGGCACTGGAAGGAGCCCGGCCAGCCGTTCCGCGATCCGGCGAAGTGGCCCGCGCGTCTCGGTCGCGACCACCGGGACCCACGACACCGACTCGATGGCGGACTGGTACGAGGCGATGCCGGACGACGAGCGACGCGCGTTCCTCGCGCTGCCCGGAGCTGGAGGCGCTCCGGGCCCGCGGGACCGCGCTCGCTTCGACGACGGGGTCCGCGACGCGATCCTCGACGCTCGTCTACGGCGTCCGGCTCCGACCTCCTGCTCCTGCCGTTCCAGGACGCCTCGGGATGCGCGAGCGGGTGAACGTGCCGGGGACGGTGAACGACGAGAACTGGACCTACCGGATGCCCGCGGGACCTCGCGGCGCTGCACGGCGACGCCGCGCGGCCGGGACCGCCTGCGCGCGCTCGCGACGCGCGGCGGGGAGGCTCGCCGGGTAGCGCGGCGAGAGGCCGGCGGGGGAGGCGGGGACGGAGCTGGAGGACGGAGGGGGCGGGCGGTGTGGCGGGGAGCACGGGACGGCGACGGGGGCGGGGCGGGCGGCGACGCGGCGCTCGCCGACGCGCTCCTCGACGAGGTCGCGCGCGAGCTCGGGCGCGGCGAGGGCGTGACGCGCGCGCCCGGCGTCGACCTACCGGCTGCAGCTGCACGCGGAGTTCGGGTTCGACGCCGCCGCGCGGGGTCGTCCCCTACCTCCACGCCCTCGGCATCACCGACGCTCTACCTGTCGCCCATCCTCGCCGCCGCGCCCGGCTCGATGCACGGCTACGACGTGGTGGACCACGGCCGGCTCTCGAGCCGAGCTCGGCGGCGACGAGGCGCTTCGCGCGGCTCGCCGCCGCGTGCCGCGAGCGCGGCATGGGGGTCCTGCGTCGACTTCGTCCCGAACCACATGGGGATCGGGCCGCGAGAACCCGTGGTGGATGGACGTCCTCGAGAACGGCCCGTCGCTCGCGTCTACGCGCCCGCCTTCGACGTGGACTGGACGCCGCTCAAGGCCGAGCTCGACCACAAGGTGCTCGTGCCGGTGCTCGGCGACCAGTTCGGCGCGCGTCCTCGAGCGCGGCGAGCTGCGTCCTCGCCCGCGAGGGCGGCGCCTTCGCCATCCGCTACTACGACCAGCCGTTCCCGGTGGCGCCGCGCTCCGTCCCGCATCGTGCTCCGCCACCGGCTCGAGGAGCTCGCGGCACGGCTCGGGCCGGCGGACCCGCACTTCCAGGAGCTCGAGTCCATCGTGCGTCTCCCTCGAGAAGCTCGCGCCCCGCACCGACACCTCGCCGGGCGCGGTCGCGGATCGGGCGCGGGAGAAGGAGGTCGCGAAGCGCCGCCTCGCCGCGCTGCTGCGAGGCGAGCCCGCGGAGTCCGGCAGTTCGTCGACGAGAACGTGCGCGGTGTTCAACGGGCGCGTCGGCGACCCGCGCTAGCTTCGACCTCCTCCAGCGGCTCCTCGACGCGCAGGCCTACCGCCTCGCGTTCTGGCGCGTCGCCGGGGAGGAGATCAACTACCGGCGCTTCTTCGACGTGAACGGGCTCGCGGCGATCCGGATGGAGGATCCGCGCGTGTTCGACGAGGCGCACCGGCTCGTCCTCGGGCTGGTCCGCGACGGGCTCGGCCGAACGGGCTCCGCATCGATCACCCCGACGGCCTCTACGCGCCCGCCGCCTACTTCCGGCGCCTCCAGGCCGCCCACCTCGTGGAGCGGCGCGCGCCTCGCCGCGCGCCGGCGCGGCGCGCCGCCCTCGACGCGGCCCACCGCGGCGGCCCTGCTCGAGCGGGTCTTCGACGGGCTCGAGGCGGGCCGGCTGCCGCGCGCGCCCGCTGCTACGTCGTGGTCGAGAAGATCCTCGTCGCCCCCGAGCGGCATGCCGGAGAGCTGGGACGTGGACGGCACCACCGGGTACGAGTTCCTGGCCCTCGTGAACGGGCTCTTCGTCGACACCGCGGCGGAGCGGAGCTTCGACGGGATGTGGGCGCGCGTCACCGGCGGGACCGCGAGCACGTTCCGCGAGGTCGGTCGCGCGCAAGAAGCGGCTCGTCATGTCCTCGTCCATGGCGGGCGAGGTGAACATGCTCGCCCACCGGCTCAACCGGATCTCCGAGACGAACCGGCGGACCCGGGACTTCACCCTCAACGAGCTCACCGCGCGCCCTCGTCGAGTTCGTCGTCGCTCTTCCCGGTGTACCGCACCTACGTCTCGCGCGCGCGGCGAGGTCGACGAGCGCGACCGGTACGTGGTCGAGCAGACCGTCGCGCGGGCGCGCCGGCGGAGCCCGGTCGTCGACCCGTCCATCTACGAGTTCCTGCGCGACGTGCTCCTGCAGCGCTACCCCGAGGGGCTCTCCGACGCCGAGCAGGCGGAGTGGCTGGAGTTCACCCTGAAGCTGCAGCAGGTGACCGGGCCCGGTCACCGCGAAGGCGGTGGAGGACACCGCCTTCTACACGTACGGCCGGCTCGTCTCGCTGAACGAGGTCGGGCGGCGAGCCCGGAGCGGTTCGGGACGACGCCCGCGGAGGTCCACGCGATGCTCGCCGAGCGCCGCGGAGCGCTGCCCGGGCTCGCTCTCGGCGACCTCGACCCACGACACGAAGCGCAGCGAGGACGTCCGCGTCCGGATCGACGCGCTCACGGAGATCCCGTCCGAGTGGCGGAGCGCGGTGGTGCGCTGGGGGCGGCATGAACGCGGCGCTGCGGGGCGGGGACGACGGAGCGGCCCGCCCCCGACCGCGCGCGACGAGCTGTTCCTGTACCAGACGCTCGTCGGCGCCTTCCCGGACGAGGGGCTCGTCTCGGGCGACGCCCGCGCACGCGACCTTCGTCGCGCCGGATCCAGGCCTACCTGGAGAAGGCGCTGCGCGAGGCGAAGGTCCACACGAGCTGGACCAGCCCGGACGAGGTCTACGAGGCGGGCGTGCGCGGGTTCGTCGAGGGGATCCTGTCCTCGGGGCCGTTCCTCGCCGAGCTCGCCGCCCTCGCCGGCCGGGTGGCGCGGGCCGGGCGGATCTCGTCGCTCTCCCAGGTCGCGCTGAAGTGCGCGGCGCCGGGGGTGCCGGACGTGTACCAGGGGTGCGAGCTGTGGGACCTCTCGCTCGTCGACCCCGACAACCGCCGCCCGGTGGACTTCGGCCTCCGGGCGCGCTCGCTCGAGGGGATCGACGCCGAGCTCGCCCGCGGGCCCGCGGCGCAGCGCCGCGCTCGCCCGCGCGCTCTCGACGCCCGACGGGCTCGTCACCGGCCGCGCGAAGCTCCTGCTGCTGCGCGTCGCCCTGCACCTGCGCCGCGCCGAGCCCGCGCTGTTCCGGGACGGCGACTACCGGCCGCTCGAGGCGGACGGGCCGCTCGCGGACCGCGTCTTCGCCTTCTCGCGGGCGGTCCCGGGCCGCGCCCTCGTGTGCGCCGTGCCGCGCCTCGTCCTCGCGCCGCTCGAGGCCGGCGGCGGCGCCGTGCGCTGGGAGGGAGCGCTCCCGCTCACCCCCGGCCTGCCGCCCCGCTGGCGCGACGCCGTCTCCGGCGCGGTGCGCGAGGGGCAGGCCCTCCCGCTCGCCGAGCTCTTCTCGGACTTCCCGGTTGCGCTGCTCGTCTCGGAGGACCCGTCATGACGACCGTTCGCTTCTACCTCGTCCGCCACGGCCGCGCGGAGGAACGGAGCCCCGGCGGCGACGTCACCCGCCGGCTCGCGCCCGAGGGCCGCGCCGCCTTCGCGGCCCACGCCCGGGCGCTCGCCGCCGAGCTCCGAATGACGCGGATCGTGGCGAGCCCCTTCGCGCGGGCGGTCGAGACGGCCGCGCTCCTCGGCGAGGCGACCGGTGCGCCGGTGGACCAGGTCGCGGAGCTCTCGCCCGGCGCGTCGAACGCCCGGGCGATCCTGCGGCTCGGGCTCGCCCTCGGGAGCGGCGTCGCGCTCGTCGGCCACAACCCGGAGCTCGCGGAGGCGCTCGCCCTCGCCGCGGGCAAGGAGATCACGGTCCCGCCGGGAACGATCGCGGCGGTCGACGCGGACGGCGGGGTCTTCCGGCTGGCCTGGGTGCGAGCGCCGGGCGCGTGACCCGGCCCCGGGTGGCCGCGAGACCGCTCGCGATCTCGCTCGGTTGCGTGCGCGGCGGAGGCACGATCGCATGTGCGCAGACGCCCCCCGGCGCGTCCACGGACCCAGCGGCGAGGCGCGGCTCCGACGCTCTCGCGACGCCTGCTAGACTCGCCCGGATGGACGCCCCCGGCGCGACGACGCCCCCCGCCCCGTCTGCGCCGAGGTTCGTGCAGGAGCTCGACGTCCTCGTCCGCGCCCGGTACCCGCTCGTCTACCTCGTCACCTCCGAGGAGCAGCGGCTCGAGGCGATCCTGGCCGGGCTCGCCGAGACCCACGGGAAGGCGCTCCTCGGCTGGTCGGTCGCGAGCGGCTGCGAAGCGGCTCGGCGGCAGCCGCACCGCCGCGCCGGAGGGCGCGCGGACGCCCCTCGAGGCGGTGCAGGCCATCGCCCAGGTCCCGGACCCCTCGCTCGTCGTGCTGAAGGACTTCCACCCGTTCCTCTCCGACCCCGCGGTCGTCCGCGCCCTGCGCGAGCTCGCCCACGCCCTCAAGTCGACCTACACGACGGTCGTGCTCCTCTCGCCCTCGCTCGTCATCCCGCCCGAGCTCGAGAAGGAGATCTCGGTCCTCGACGTGCCGCTCCCCACCTACCGGGACCTCCTGCAGCTCCTGAAGGAGATCGTCGGGGTGCTGCGCCAGGGGCGACCGCGCGAAGGTCGACCTCACGAAGGACGACGCCGACGCCCTCATCAAGGCGGCCCTCGGGCTCACCCTCTCCGAGGCGGAGAACGCCTTCGCGAAGGCCATCGCCTGGGACGGCCGGCTCTCGAAGCGACGACGTGCAGCTCGGTGCTCGAGGAGAAGCGGCAGGTCATCCGCAAGAGCGGGCTCCTCGAGTACTTCCCCACCGAGGAGCGGCTCGCCAACGTCGGCGGCCTGGACCTGCTCAAGACCTGGCTCGCCCGGCGCGGCGCCGCGTTCTCCGAGGCGGCGCGGCGGTTCGGCCTGCCCGAGCCGAAGGGGCTCCTCCTCCTCGGCGTGCAGGGCTGCGGCAAGAGCCTCACCGCCAAGGCGATCGCCGCGCAGTGGCAGCTGCCGCTGCTCCGCCTCGACATGGGGCGCATCTTCAGCGGGCCTCGTCGGCTCGTCGGAGGAGAACCTGCGCCGGGCCATCCAGGTGGCGGAGAGCGTCGCGCCGGTGGTGCTCTGGATCGACGAGATCGAGAAGGGGCTCTCCGGGATCGCAGTCCTCCGGCCTTCGGCGACGGCGGCGTCACCGCCCGGGTGTTCGGGCACCCTCCTCACCTGGCTGCAGGAGAAGACCGCGCCGGTCTTCGTCGTCGCGACCGCGAACCGGATCGAGCAGCTGCCGCCCGAGCTGCTGCGCAAGGGGCGCTTCGACGAGATCTTCTTCATCGACCTGCCCTCCGCCCCGGAGCGGCGCGAGATCCTCGACATCCACGTCCGGCGTCGCAGGCCGCGATCCCGGGCGCCTACGACCTCGAGCGCGCTCGCCGCGCCGCGCCGACGGGTTCTCCGGCGCGGAGATCGAGCAGGCGGTGATCTCGGCGCTCTACGACGCCTTCGCCGAGGGGAGCGAGCTCGAGCCCGCCCACCTCGCCCGCGCCGTCGAGGAGGCGCGGCCGCTCTCGGTGACCATGCGCGAGGAGATCGCGAGGCTGCGGGAGTGGTCGCGCACCCGGACCCGCGCCGCCTCGTCGGCGCCCCCCGAGCCCATCCCGGCGCCGCCGGGCGACGCGTAGGGACCCCTTGGCGAGCCTCCGCCGCTTCCTCCACATCGAGCGCTCCCGGGCCGCGTCGCCCGAGGGCGACGCCGACCGCGGCGCGCGCGACGGCACAGCGGATCGAGGGGGTGCAGTCGCCGGGACGGAACCCCGGCGCGCCGGCCCGCAGCGGCGCGGGCCTCGATCGGTTCGGGCCCCCGCCGCCGCCCTCGATCGAGCTCGTCGCGACGGAGGCGGGAGAGCGCCCGTTCACCCGCTGCATGCGCTGCGGGATGGACCACACCGTCTTCGCGACCGAGTGCAGCGGGTGCGGCGCGAACCTCGACACCGAGCCGCAGCGCGAGTTCAACGAGGCGCTCTGGGCGAAGCGGCAGGCCGAGGCGGCGCGGGAGACCGCCGCGGCCGCCGAGCGGCGCGAGCTGCGCGCGCGGGCCGACTCGGAGGACGCGGCGGCTCGCCGGGGCGCCGCCGAGGGGCTCGCGCGCGAGGTGGGCGAGGCGGAGCGCCGGCGGCTCGACGCGGAGCTCGGATCGGGCCGCGGCTCGAGCGTGCTCGATGCGCTCGGGGCGCTCCTCGAGGCGGTCTGGTGCCTGCTCGGCCGGCTGGTCCGCTGGCTCGTCCGCGGGTGACCGGCGGCGACGCGGCGAGGGGTCCCCGGCCCCCTTGATCTCGGTTCCCCGCTGCGCGATGTTGCGCACCTCCCCGAACCCCCCCGACCCGCCCCGGAGCCTCCCTTGCCCCCAACGAGCCCCGCTCTCGTCGAGAAGGCCGTGAACACCATCCGCATGCTGGCGGCCGACGCCGTCCAGCAGGCGAACAGCGGGCACCCCGGCATGCCGATGGGCGCCGCGGACATGGCGTTCGTCCTCTGGACGCGCCACCTCCGCTTCGACCCGAAGAACCCGCGCTGGATCGGCCGCGACCGCTTCGTGCTCTCCGCCGGCCACGGGTCGATGCTGCTGTACTCGCTCCTCCACCTCGCCGGCTTCGACTGCACGCTCGAGGATCTGAAGAAGTTCCGGCAGCTCGGCTCGCGCACCGCCGGGCATCCCGAGTTCGGCCACCTCCCCGGCATCGAGGTGACGAGCGGGCCGCTCGGCCAGGGCTTCGCGAACGGCGTCGGCATGGCCCTCGGCCACGCCATGCTCGCGGCGAAGCTCGGCCCCGGGAGCCCGCTCGCCGAGGCCTTCGTCTACGCCATCGTCTCCGACGGCGACCTCATGGAGGGCGTGGCGGCGGAGGCGGCGAGCTTCGCCGGCCACAACCGCCTCGGCCGGCTCGTCTACCTGTACGACGACAACGAGATCACCATCGACGGGAAGACCTCCATCGCCTTCACCGGCGAGGACGTGACGAAGCGGTTCGAGGGCTACGGCTGGCACGTCCAGTCCGTGGACGGCCGCGACCACGAGGGGATCCACCGGGCCATCGAGGCCGCGAAGGCGGAGACGAAGCGCCCTTCCCTCGTCCGCGTCCGCACGACCATCGGGTTCGGGTCGCCGGGGAAGGCCGGCAAGTCGTCGTCCCACGGCGCGCCGCTCGGCGAGGACGAGCTCAAGGCCACGAAGCGGAACCTCGGCTGGCCCGAGGAGCCGCGGTTCCTGGTCCCGGACGACGTCCGCGCGCTCTGGCGCGACGTCCAGGCGCAGAAGGCGGCGCAGGTCGAGACGGCGCGGGCGCGGGAGACGGCCTGGCGCGCGGCGCACCCGGACCAGGCGGCCCTCCTCGACGTGCACGTCGAGCGGTGGGTGCCGGAGCGGATCCTGGAGCGGCTCCTCGAGGCGAACGACGCGCCGGACTCGACGCGCAAGCTCTCCGCGGCGGCCATCCAGCGGATCGCGCCGCTCGTCCCGTCGCTCGTCGGCGGCTCCGCCGACCTCGCCGAGTCGAACCTCACCGACATCAAGGGCGGCGGCGGCTTCTCGCCGGACGCCCAGGGTGGGCGGAACGTCCACTACGGCATCCGCGAGCACGGCATGGGCGCGATCCAGAACGGGCTCGCCTACGACGGCCTCTTCATCCCCTTCACCGGCACGTTCCTGCAGTTCGCGGACTACATGCGGCCGGCGGTGCGGCTCGCGGCGCTCGCGAAGCTCCAGACGATCTACGTCTGGACCCACGACTCGATCTTCCTCGGCGAGGACGGCCCGACGCACCAGCCGGTCGAGCACCTCTCGGCGCTCCGCGCCATCCCGAACCTCCACGTGGTGCGCCCCTGCGACCCCGTCGAGGTCGCGGCGGCCTGGACCCACGCGCTCCAGCGGCGCGACGGCCCGACGGCCCTCGTCCTCACCCGGCAGAAGCTCGCGCCGGTGCGGCGCGGTCCGGGGTTCGCCCCCGCGCAGGCGCTCCGGGGCGGCTACGTCGTCGACGCGCCGGCGGGCGCGCGCTTCACGGTGATCGCCACGGGGTCGGAGGTCCCGCTCGCGCAGGCGGCGCTCGACCTCCTCGCGAAGAAGGGGATCACGGGCCGGCTCGTCTCGATGCCCTGCGCCGAGTCATTCGATGCGCAGCCCGCGGCGTGGCGCGACGAGGTCCTGCCGCGCTCGCTGCCCGTCGCGGTCGTCGAGGCCGCGCGGGGGATCGAGTGGTGGCGCCTCGCCGGGCGCGACGGGCTCGTGATCGGGATCGACCGCTTCGGGGCGAGCGCGCCCGACAAGGCGCTCGCGGAGGAGTACGGGTTCACGCCGGCGAAGGTCGCGGACCGGCTCGAGCACTGGCTGACTTCGTAGCGGGGGGACAATCGCGCTTCGCGCTCGCGCCCCCCCCAATCCCCCCGCTCGCTCCGGGGCAGCCTCTTCCGGCTGCCCCTGCGCTCCCAGGGCGCGGCGTGAGGGGATCCGGGGCGCGCGCCCCCATCGCGGAGGGCGCGCGTCGAGCCCGGGAGCTACCGGACGGCGGCCGTCGCGCCCTGCTGCGGCTGCGGCTGCGCCGGTGCGACCGGGCGCGGCTCGATCCGCTCGCCCTTCGCGAGCATCTTGAGCGAGAGCGAGAGCAGCGACGCGAGCAGCTCGCCCGAGCCGGGGACGTCGAGCTTGCGGTAGATGCGCTTACGGCGGGCGCGGATCGTCTCCGGCGAGACGCCGGCGGCGGCGGCGGAGTCCTTGCACGCGAAGCCCTGGGCGATGCGCAGCACCTCGGCGCGCTCCGCAGGGGTGAGCGTCGTCCCCTCCATGAACTTGGCGGCGAACGGCATGAGGATCTCGATATCGATCTGGGCCATCTGTGTCCTTCCCCGGATATGCCCCGTGAGGGGGTCATTCTAGCCGGTGTTGCGGCCTCCGCCCGGGCAGGGGGTTCCTCGACGCGCCCCTGCTTGGTCGGCCGTCACCGACAGAGCGACGTTAATAACGCCCCGCCCGGTTGCCACCCCCCTCGCCATGGCCCGGGCCAACCGCCCTGCGGCACCGAACTTTTTCCCCAGTGATTCCCGTAAGGGGCGTGCCTATCGGGGCGCATGTACCCTGATGGGTACAATGAGTGCGCGAGGGCTCGCGGCGGCCGTCGAGGGCGGTCGGGGCCGTGATCAGCGGGACCCCAGGATCACCTCGACCGCGGGCGGTCCGGAGGGATCCGGCGGCTCCGACCGGCCCCGGGCGGCGGGGTCGCGCGCACCGTGGGTGATCGACGCGAACCCGTCGGCGCCGGCCTTCACCGCCGCGAGGAGCTGCTGCTGGTCCTCCTCGGTGCGCTGGAGCCGCGCCGCGATCCGCTCGCGCGTGCCCGCCACGCGGAGCGCCTCCGGACCCTCGGCGGCGCGGTAGCGGAGCACGAGCGCGAGCTGATCCCAGAGCGCGCTCCGGAGCTCGGCGGCGCGCCCGTCGGCGGCGGCGCCCCGGTCGACGACCGACAGCTCGACGCGGTTCGAGAGCGGGAAGGTCGGGTCGAGGACGGCGAACCGGACGGACTCCCCCTGGCGCTCCGCGCGGACCGCTCGGCCGCCGAACGGGAACAGCACCGGCCCGCGCGCCAGCGCCGCGTGGGCCTCGGCGGGATCGCCGGCGGGGTCCACGGCGGCGACCGGCCGGACCGGGGCCTTCAGCTCCTCGAGGACTCCCCGGAGCTGATCGAGGGCGATGACGACGTTCAGCCCCTGCGCGTTGCGGTAGCCGGCGTGGTAGACGCCCACGAGCTCCGGCTCGCCGGTCTGGCACGACACCGCGAGCACCGGGCTCCCGGAGCTGCCGAGGTTGAGGAGCGCGTCGACCGCGAAGTCCTCGTGGTCCCACCCGCGCTCCACGTCCCGCTGCCCGAGGCCGATCACCCGGCCGGCGTTCGCGGCGGGGAAGGCGCCGAGCGGGTACCCGCGGGCGAGGACGGCGTTCCCGACGCGCAGGTCGGCGGACCGCCCGAGCCGGTAGGGCACGAGGCGCAGCGGCACGCGCGAGGCGAGGACCGCGATGTCGAACGGCTCGTCGACCACCACCGGCCGGAGCACCACCTGCTCGGGCGAGTCCGGCTCGGACTCGTTCGCCACGATCCGCAGGTCGACGCGCACGCGGCGCGAGCCTGCCGGGACGCCCTCGAGGTCCTGGCCGTCCCCGGTCACCTCCGGGAAGGCCACGACGTGCTGGTTCGTCGCGACGAGCCACTCACCGTTCCGCTGCCGGAACGCGAACCCGGTGCCGTGGCGCGTCTTCGTCACGTACTCGTGGACGAGCTTGCCGCCGCGCCGGTACTGCACGTGCTCGTACGTCGCGGTCGCCCGCAGGCAGTAGACCCAGTCCGCGGAGGGGCGCGACTCCCGCTCCCGGGCGGCGGGGATCATCGCGGAGAGGTTGTCCGCGTAGCGTCCGGTGCAGGGCGGGCGCGAGGCGCCCTGCGCCGGGCGCGGCGCGAACGGGGCGAGGAGGGCGGCGGCGACGAGCGCGCGGGCTGCGCGAGGCATTCGCCTGCAAAGCTAGGCGCGCGCCGACCGGCCGGCCGCTATCCGATCGAGATGCGATCCCGCTTCTTCGGCGGGTCGGCCGGCTCGGCGCGGTCGCCGCCGGCCGCGCGCGCCCTTCCCAGGGCGTCGCCGGCCCGCTTCACGAGGCCGCCGAAGGAGACCGTGCCGTCGCCGCCGTGGGCGGCCACGCCCGCGCTCACGGTCACCTTCGGTCCCCCGGGCCGGTCGCGGATCAGGGCGCACAGGCGCCGCGCCACCTTGAGCGCGCCGTCGTCCTTCGTGTGGGGCATGAGGACGAGGAGCCGCTCGTCCGAGAAGGGCACCGCGAGGTCGATGTCCCGGAGCGTGCCGCTCACGACCCCGAGCAGCTCCGCGAGGAGCGCGGTGCGCCCCTTCGTGCCGAGGTCCGAGGCGAGGTCGTCCCAGCCGTCCACCGCGAGGACGGCGAGCGCGACGGGGTAGCCGTAACGCCGGGAGCGCTTCACCTCGACGAGGAGCAGCCGCTTCAGGAACTCGGAATCGCCTCCGGCGCGCCCCGACCGCCCGGCGCGCGCCTCCAGCTCGGCGATGCGCTCGCCCCGGACCCGCAGCTCCTCCGCGAGGGCGCAGGTCGTGGTGACCGCGGAGGCGGTGAGCGGCCCGACGAGGACCGCGTCCCCCTTCACCCCCGGGTGGAGCGCCGCCTCGCCCCGGTCGAGGAACAGGATCACCACCGGGAGGAGCGGGTCGGCGGCGCGGACCGCGGCGACGACCTTCGTCCCGGCGGTCCCGCGAACGAGGGCGGCGGCGTACCTCGCGCCCGAGGCGGACGCGGCGGCCGCGCCCGGCGAGACCGCCACCACCTCTCGACCGCGCTCCTCGAGGTCGCGGCGGATCGCAGCCACGACCGCCCGGGAGTCGTCCGCGACGAGGATGCGGCGCGCCATCGAGGCGTTAATGTACCATCGTCGCCCCGTGCCACCACCCGCTCGCATCGCGCTCGCGCAGATCGACACCACCGTCGGCGACTTCGACGGGAACGCGCGGCGGATCCGCGACGCCACGACCCAGGCGCGCGCGGCGGGCGCGACCCTGGTCGTCTTCCCCGAGCTCGCGCTGTGCGGCTACCCGCCCCGCGACCTGCTCGACTTCCCCGAGTTCCTCGACCGCGCCGCCCGGACGCTGGCCGAGCTCGCCCGGCCGGCGGACTGGTCCCGCGGGATCGCGGTCGCCCTCGGGTTCCCCGAGGCGGCGCCGGGCGCCCCGCCGCCGGGCGTCTACAACTCGGTGGCGCTCCTCGACGGAGGGCGGCTGGCAGCGGTCGGCCGCAAGTCGCTCCTGCCCACCTACGACGTCTTCGACGAGACGCGCTACTTCCTCCCGGCGGACCGCTCCACCTTCGCCGACGCGGCCGCGCCGGGGGTCCGGCTCGGCCTCTCGATCTGCGAGGACGTCTGGAACGACAAGCGGTTCTGGGACCGGCCGCGCTATGCCCGGGATCCGGTCGCGGAGCTCGCCGGGGCCGGCGCCGCCCTCGTCGTGAACGTCTCCGCCTCGCCCTACGCCGTCCGCAAGCCGGCGCTCCGGGAGCGGATGCTCGCCGCGAGCGCGCCGCGGGCACGGCGTCCCCATCGCCTACGTGAACCAGGTCGGCGGGAACGACGCCCTCGTCTTCGACGGCGGCTCGATGCTGGTCGGCCCGGACGGGACGGTCCTCGCCCGCGCGCCGCTCTTCCAGGAGGCGCTCGTGGTCGCCGATCTCGGCGGCGGCGCGCTCGCGGTCCTGGGCCTCGACGGCAGCCCGCGCCCGCCGACCGGTCCTCCCGCGCCCGATCCCCTCGCCGACGAGGTCCTCTCCGCGCTCGTCCTCGGGGTCCGGGACTACGTCCGGAAGTGCGGGTTCCGCTCGGCGATCATCGGGCTCTCCGGCGGGATCGACTCCGCCCTCACCGCCTGCATCGCCGCCGAGGCCCTCGGGCCGCAGGCGGTGCTGGGCGTCGCGATGCCCTCGCGCTACAGCTCGGACCACTCCCGCGAGGACGCCGCCGCAGCTCGCCCGGGCCCTCGGGATCCGGTTCCAGGAGATCTCCATCGAGCCGAT
The DNA here is from genome assembly GCA_963739565.1 of uncultured delta proteobacterium. Taxonomy (GTDB): domain Bacteria; phylum Myxococcota; class Myxococcia; order Myxococcales; family Anaeromyxobacteraceae; genus Anaeromyxobacter. Next base: position 722,790 of record CAVUBF010000012.1, read on the forward strand.
GCACGCGGCCTTCCTCGCCCAGCTCCAGGCCGCGCAGGGCCGGCCCCTCTGCGACCTCGCCGAGCAGAACGTCCAGGCCCGCGTCCGCGGCCAGATCCTGATGGCGCTGTCGAACGACACCGGCGGCCTCGTGCTCTCCACCGGGAACAAGAGCGAGCTCGCGGTCGGGTACTGCACCCTCTACGGCGACATGGCGGGCGGGCTCGCCGTCATCGGCGACGTCCCGAAGACGCTCGTCTACCGGGTGGCGCGCGCGGCGAACGTCCGCGCCGGGCGGGCCGCCATCCCGGAGCGCACCTTCACGAAGCCGCCGTCCGCGGAGCTGAAGCCCGACCAGACCGACCAGGACTCGCTGCCGCCCTACGACGTCCTCGACGACATCCTCGCCGCCTACGTCGAGGAGCGGCTCCCCCTCGAGGCGATCGTGGCGCGCGGCCACCCCGAGGAGACCGTCCGGCGCGTGCTCCGGATGGTGGTGGCGAGCGAGTACAAGCGGCGGCAGGCGGCGCCGGTGCTGAAGGTGAGCGAGAAGGCCTTCGGCGAGGGGCGCCGGCTGCCCATCGCGCACGGCTGGCGGTACTGAGCACGCCGCGGGCTTCGGCCCGCGGAACAGGCCGCGGCGGAGGCGACGCGGCCGCCTCTCGCCCGCTCTCGCGGTGCCGTCCGCGTCACAGCAGCTGCGCGCAGCGGACCTCGCCGAGGTCGACCACGCCGCCGCGCCCGACGGGACCTCGAAGGTGAACCGGCAGAGCTTCCCCTCCCACCGGATGAGCGCCTCGTGGGCGCCCGGGGGGATCGCCTCGAGCCAGAACGCGCCGCCGTGCCCCACCGGCGAGGCGGCGCGCCGCCCCGGGACCTCCACCGCGACCTCGCCCCACTCCGGCGGGACGTCCTTCCCGTCGACGTCGAGCAGGAGCCGCCCTGTGACCGCGATCTGCCGCGAGACCCGGAGCCGCTCGATCGATCCTCCCCGCTGCCGCGGCGCGATGGTCCGCTCCACCTCGTCGACGCGGTAGTCGAGGGGCAGGTCGGAGTCGCGGATCGCGATCCGGTTGGCGAGGTACGGCTGCAGGCCCGTGACGAGGAGCTCGCCGTCGCGGTTCGTGCGCCCCATGTCCTGTCCCTGGAGGAAGACCTGGACCCCGGGCGCCTCCTGGAGCCGGACGAGGGCGTAGCTGCCCTCGATGGGCCGCGTCGCGTAGAGGTGGCCGTCGAGGAGGACGAGGGCGGACGAGAGCTGGCCCGAGGTGTACGCGCTGCGCGCGCCGGTCCAGGGCTCGACCTCGCTGTGGAGCACCTCGGCCCGCGCGAACCGGTTCTGCCCCCGCAGCTCCCCCTCCGCCATCGCGCCGTCGCCGTCGCGCGCCACGAACCGGTACCCGACCCCGGGGCCGGGCGGGAGCGCGCGCGTCAAGGACGCCTGGCGGTACTCCGCGGCGCCGCGCGAGCCGGCCCCGCCCTGGACCTCGGCGGTGGCGCGACCCGGGAGCGAGAGCGAGAGCGTGAGGAGGACCTCGGTCGTCGCCGGCGCGAAGTCCTGGAAGCGTGCGCCGCGAGCGAGGCGGAGACGTACCAACCCGGCGGCAGCGCATAGGTCACCCGCACGACGCCCCGGCCGTCGTGACCGAGGTCGCGGCGCCGCTCGCCAGCGAGCTCGCCGAGCACGGTCAGGCGGGCCGAGAGCGCCCAGGAGCCGGTGAGCACGCCGCGGAGGAGCGCCCGATCGGCCTCCGACGCGAGCGACGCGTTCGCGTAGCGTCCGGTGTCCCAGCGGAGCTGCCCGACCAGGGCGCCGCGGCGCCCGACCCGGCGCAGGGTCAGGTACGCGGCGGCGCCAGCGTCGCCGCCGTCGAGGCTGGCCGCGCCGGTCGCCTCGATCTCGGCGAGCCGCGTGGCGAGGGCGAGCGACCCGCCCCCGGAGACGAGCCGGTCGCCCGCCTCGACGCGGCCGCCGAGGGTGAGGAGGTCGGTGATCCCGGCCCGCAGGCGGGCCTGCGCGAGGGGCCCGCCGCCGTAGTCGAAGCTCCGGGTCCCGTAGTCCCGCCGGCGCACGCCGGCCGCGGCCCCCCAGTCCACGAGCCCCGGCGCGAGCGTCGAGCTGCCGAGGAGCGCGAAGGTCGAGGCGGACGATTCGCGGCCGAACGGGTCGCGCAGGACGGTCCGGACCTGCGACAGCCCGGCGTTCACCGGTACGTTCTCGAGGTCGATGGTGCCCGGCGCGACCTGGGTTCGCCGCACGAGGCCGTCGTCGACCCAGACCTCGAGGGTCGCCGGGGTGGGAGAGAAGACCGACGTCCGCGGGTACGGGAGCCGGACGAGGTACGGGTCGAGGGAGAACTCCCGTCCCACCGATCCGCCGAGCGCGAGGCCGGTGCCGCCGAGGGCGTCGCCCGGCGAGAGCACGAAGTCTCCGGCCGCCCAGCGCACGAGCCGCTCGCGGTCGTCCCAGTAGCCGGTGGTCAGCCCCCGGACGACGCCGAGCTCGCGGTCGGCCGTGGTCCCCGAGAGGAGGAGCCCGGGCCCGACCGCGACGCCGAGCTCGGTGCTCGCCGCGCGCCGCTGCTCCGTGTCGCCGGAGATCGCCCAGTTGAGGTACGCGCTCGCCGGCTCGCGGTGGAGCAGCTCCGGCGGGCGCTGGGTCCGGGACAGGTCGATCCGCGATTGACCGAGGACCGTCTGCGCGGCGACGAGGCGCACCGCGAGCCCCACCTCGTCCACCGTGAACGTGACGTCGGGGCGGAGCGAGGCGAGCGACACGAGGGAGCGCCCCGCCCGCTCCAGCCGCTCGCCGGACTCGAGGCGCACTCCCGCGCGCTCCAGGTCCTCCGCCGCGATCCAGGCGTCGTTCGGCGGAGAGCTGCACGAGGACCGTGCCCTTGGGCTCGCCGTTCACCACGAGGTCGAGCCAGGCGGGCGCGAGGACCGGGAGGACGGGCGAGGGGGCGCTCGAAGGCGGCGGCCCGATGGCGGCGACGACCTGCGGCCCGGCGGCTGCCACCGCGACCGGCGGCTCCGCGGCGAGGAGGAGGGCGAGGGCGACCGCGCTACCGATCACAGGCGCCGTCGGGGAGCGACAGCGTGCCCTGGACCGTCCCGTCGGCGAGCTCGGCGGCGATCACCGCGAGGCGCACCTTCGCGCAGACCTCGGGCGGGACGGGAACGTCGCTCGTCCGCTCCAGGTTCGGGAGGAGCACCGCCGGGCTGACCTCGGCGACGTGCAGCTTCTCGCCGGGCGCGGCGAGGAACGTGACCGTCACCGCGGCCGGCCGCACGTGGACGTTCCCCGCGTTCCGGAGCGTCGCCTTCACGGTGCGCCCCGCCCGGCGCGAGGGAGGCCTCGAGGAGCGGCCGCGGGTTCGCCGGGGCCTGGAATACCGCGAGGGCGAAGCGCGTGCGGATGGCGATCTGCGCGCCGGACTTGCCGTCGGGCGGCGCCGGGAGCTCCTCGACGAAGAGCCGCCAGGCGCGCTCCTCCGTCGCGGGGGGCACCGTCGCTCCGACCCGGACCTTCCGCTCCTCGCCCGGGCCGAGGGCGAACAGGGGCGGGAAGGCGGCGAGGTCGTTCGCGCGGCGTCAGCTTCGGCTCCCCCGCGACCGGCTCGGTCCACGCCATGGCGGAGACCTGGTAGCGGACCGGCGTCGCGCCGCCGTTCCGGACCGTGACGGTCGACGCTCGGCGCCTGCTTGCCGAGCTCGACGAAGACCGGGGAGATCTCGAGGTTCGCCGCGCGCGGGCGCCCGCCGAGCGCGATCGCGCCCGCGGCGGCGAAGAGGAGGTGCCGGAGCTTCACCGGCCCATCCTACTACTGCGCGGTGTAGGTCAGGACGACCTGGTCCGTGTACGTGCCGAACGCCGGATCCGCCGCCGCGTCGAGCGCGACGTAGACCGGGACCGGGACGTCGCTCGCCTTGCCGCCGGTGACCACGCCGGAGTCCGTCGCGGTGTTCGGGACGAGCTCGGGGTCGGCGGCCGTGAAGGAGAGCTTGTAGCCGAGGAGCGGCAGCGTCCCGCTCTTCACGGAGCGGGCGAGCCCGCCGGCCGCGCCGTTGAGGCCGCCGTCCGCGGCGACCCGCACGGTGAGCCCCTTCGTGCAGCGAACCTGGAACGTCGCGCTGCCGTTGTTGGCGGCGGGCGTGAAGACGTCGTAGGCGATGTCGATGTTCGCGGACGCGGTGGTCACCTTGCAGCTGGCGTTGACCTGCGCGTTGATGTTGAGCTGCGAGGTGGCCTGGGCGAAGGCCGGCGCGGCGAACACGGCCAGCGCGCGCGGCGAGGATCAATCTGGACAGGGAGCGCATCATGGTCACACCATCCTTCATCGTGGGACTTCGAAGAGGGAGCAACGGGGGACTCCTCCTGCACACGGCGGGCCGTCACGCACTCAGAGTCAAGTGCGCCGTGTCGGCGTCCCGGCGCGCGTTGGTCGCAGCGGCGCTGCTGCCGCTCCTCCTCGCACCCGCACCCACCCGCGCCGCGCCGCCCTGCAACGTGACCGTGGTCGGCACCCTCGTGTTCGGGACCTACGACGTGTTCTCGACGACCCCGCTCGACGACGAGCGTCGTCGTCCAGCTCAGGTGCCCCGCGTCGTCCGCCCCGCAGGTGCAGCTCAGCAAGGGAAACTCGCTCACGTACACGCCGCGCGAGCTGCACTCCGGCACCCAGGTCCTCCAGTACAACGTGTTCCTCGACCCGGGCTTCACGCGGATCTGGGGGGACGGGACCGGGGGCACGTACGTCTGGGACCCCGGCAGCAAGAACGCGCAGCTCGTCGCCTGGGCGCGGCTCCCGGCCGGCCAGGACGCCGCCGCGGGCTCCTACTCCGACGCGCTCGTCGTCACGGTGTTCCCGTGAACGTTCATTCTCACGTGGGTTCGCCGGGACCCCGGGTGGCGCGGTTCGTCGATCGACGTTGAATCGCGTCCCACGCTCAACGGACGACCACCACCTCGATCCGTCGGTTCGCGACCCGGCCGCGGGTCGTGAAGCTCGGCGCGATGGGCGCGTCGCGCCCGCGCCCCGCCCACGTCACGCGATCCCGGGACACGCCGAGCTCGACGAGCCTCCGCCCCGCCGCGCGGGCGAGCTCCATCGAGTCGTGCTCGTCCTCGCGCGGCGTCCGGACCCGCGTCGACGAACCCCTCGACGCGGACGCGCGCATCCCGCTGCGCGCCGAGCGCGGCCGCGAGGTCGACGAGGCCGCTCTGCCGCTCGAACCGGGGCGAGCGGCCGACGAAGGTGACGTCCTCGACGACGAACCTCTCGCGCGCTGCGAGCTTCTCGGCCCACGCCTGCTGCCGGCGGTTGAGCGAGCGCACCGGCGGCGCCGGGGGCGTGGGCTCCAGCGAAGCGACCTCCTGCCCGGCCTGGCGGGCCCGGAGCGTGGGGAGGACGTTCGAGCCGCTCACGATCTCGACGTCCATCGGCGCAGCCGCGGGCGAGGGGGCGGGCGCGGCGGCGCCGGGGACGGTCGCCGTCGCGGCGAGCGCCGCCCCGGCTGCGGTGGCCGGCGACGCGGGCGCCCTCGCGTCGGGCACCGCCGGCGCGGGGGCCACCTCGGCCGCGATCGCCGCCCCGGGGACCGGCGGCGGTGGCGGCGGGAGGGGCGCGGTCACGCGGTTCGCCGCGGCCGGGGGCTTCTCGCCGGCGAGGGCGAGGAGCCGCACGCGATCGAGCCGCTGGCGCTCGAAGCAGACCTTCCGGCCGGGGACCCCGATCCGCTCGAGCATCGGGGCGGCCGCCTCGAGCGCCGACCGGCGCGACGCGTCCACGAGCGACTCTCCGGCGCGCGGCTCCACCCGGACAGCGCGCGAGAAGAGCGTGTCACGCACCCCGGTGGCGGCGAGCCGGACCGTGAGCGTCACCTCCGCTTCGGGCCCGCGCGCCCGCCCCTCGACCGACCCGTACAGCACCGCGTCGGCCGCGACGAGCTCGCCGAGCTCGAGGGCGAGGCTCGCGGAGACGCCCTCCGGCAGCTCGAGGGGCGTGTCCTTGAACAGCCCGCGGAGGTCCTCGATGGGGTAGATGCGCGTCCGGTTCGCGTCGATGGCGGAGACGAGGGCGCCGGTCGCGGCCTCCGCGACGAGCGGCTCGTCGGAGGCGTTCTCGAGGGGCGCGACGAGCAGGCAGCGCACGCGCGCGAGCTGGACCGCGCGCGTCGTCGGCAGCGCGGCGTCGGCCGGCCGGTCCGGCGCGGAGGTCGCGCAGGCGGCGGCGAGCGCCGCCGCGAGGGCTGGCAGGATTCGCCTCACCCGCCCATCGTACACCGGCACCTGTACGGGACGACCTCACGAACCCGGGCCGTCGTACCATCCCGGGCCGAGGGACCCTCCGTGACCGCACTCCACTCGCTGCTCGTCTTCCTCCACGTCCTCGCGATCTCCGTCTGGATGGCCGCCGCGCTCTGGGTCTCCGGAGACGTGAGCCGCGCCCTCGCGCTCGGCCGCCCCTACGTCGACGCCCTCGCCGCCCGGGTGCGGCCGAAGCTCGGGCTCGACGCCGCCGCCGGGATCGCGACGGTCGTCACCGGCCTGCTGCTGATGTGGGAGGAGCACATGGGCCGGCCGCGGATCGGGATCACGGTGGGGATCGCGCTCACCCTGGTGCGGCTCGGGCTGCTCGCCGCCATGCGCCGGGCCTGGCGGTCGATCGCGACGCGGCTCGAGCGCGGCGAGCGGGTGGAGGCGCGCGATCCGGCGGCGCGGCGGATGGCGATGCTCTCGGGCATCGCCCACACGCTCTGGCTCCTCGCCCTCGCCGGGATGGTCTCCCCGGTCTAGTCGCGCGAAGGAGCGGGCGCCGCCGCGCCCGCTCCGGGGAAGCTCGCGCCGGACGCGCTACGCGTTCGGCTTGCAGACGCCGTCGTCGCAGTGGGAGGCCGCTTCGCACGCGGGGGTGCACACCTTCGCCGGCCGCAGCTCGAACTCGCCGAGGTGCTCGATCTCCACCTCGCGCCCGTGCTCGACCTCCACCTCGTGCTCGTTCTCGATCTGGACCTCGACCTCGCCCTCCGGCCCGTGCTCGATCTCGACGAGCTTCTCGTCGGCCGGGTTGCCGTCGTCCGAGACCATCGTGATCGAGGCGGCCTTCGCGAGCGCGACGTCGTCCGGACCGACGTGGACCTTGTGGCCCTGCCCGTCGCGGGGGAGCTCGGTGATCTCAATCTGCGTCTCCTTCGAGAGCGCGCCGGCCGGGATGGCGACGATCACCCCGACGCCGAGATCGTCCCGCCCGCCGGTCCGATCGTGTGCGCGTGACTGGAGCCGCCGCCACACGCCGTGAGACCTGCCGCCGCCACGCCCACCGCCACCTGGTACAGCGCCTTCAGGGTTCCGTTCGTCATGGTCATCTCCTTTGACGGGAGAGACCCGGACCCGGCGCGCGCCGGGACAGACCCCGCGGGGTTCAGTAGATCCCGAGCGCCGCCGTCAGGACGAGCCAGAGGGGCACGCCGGCGAGGAGCAACAGCACCCAGGCTGCCTGGAGGGTGCGGCGGCGGCGCGGGGTGATCCCGGGGTGGCGCGCGAGGACGCGGAGCGCGCCGGAGATCGCGCCGAGGAGGAGGAGGGGGACGCCGAGGAGGAGGGCGGCGCGGAGGTCGAGGCGGCTCACGGAGAGGCGTGCGGTCGAGCGCCTCAGACCTGCATCACTTCCTTCTCCTTCGCCGCGACGATCTCGTCGACCTTCTTCACCCCGTCGTCGGTCTCCTTCTGCATCTTCTCGAGCGCCTTCTTCGCGTCGTCGCCGGAGATCTCGCCGTCCTTCTCGGACGACTCGATGAGCTCCTTCGCGTCGCGGCGCTCGTTGCGGATGGCGATCTTGTGGTCCTCGCCCTTCGTCTTCACTGCTTCACGATGTCCCGGCGCCGCTCCTCGGTGAGCGGCGGGATCGGGACGCGGACGAGGTCCTTGTCCGACTGCGGGTTGAGGCCCAGGTTCGCGTCCCGGATCGCCTTCTCGATGGGCGGGATGAGGTTCTTCTCCCAGGGCTTCACCACGATCATCCGGGCCTCGGGGACCGAGAGCGTCGCGACCTGGTTGAGCGGCGTGGGCGTGCCGTAGTAGTCGACCCGCACCCCGTCGAGCAGGTGGAGGTTCGCGCGCCCGGTGCGGACGTTCGAGAGCTCCCGGCGGAGGTCGTCGAGGGTCTTCGCGATGCGGGCGTGGAGGTCGTTCAGGATCGTCGTCGGCGGCGCTCATGCGCGCTCCTCTCCGTGCTTGGCGGCCGCTTGTCGGTCGTCCGCCCGACCACCGTCCCGATCTCCTCGCCGAACACGACGCGCCGGACGTTCCCGCGCTTCGTCGAGTCGAACACGATGATCGGCAGGTCGTTGTCCATGCAGAGGCTGATGGCGGTCGAGTCCATCACCTTGAGGTTCTTCTTCAGCACGTCGATGTAGCTGAGGTGCTTGAACTTGGTGGCGCTCGCGTTCTTCTTCGGGTCGTCGGTGTAGACCCCGTCCACCTTCGTCGCCTTGAGGAGGACGTCCGCGTGGATCTCCATCGCGCGGAGCGCGGCGGCGGTGTCGGTCGTGAAGTACGGGTTGCCGGTGCCGGCGGCGAAGATGACGACGCGCCCCTTCTCGAGGTGGCGCATGGCGCGGCGGCGGATGTACGGCTCGCGCCACCTGGTGCATCTCGATGGCGGACTGCACGCGGGTGACGACGCCGATCTTCTCGAGGGCGTCCTGCAGCGCCATCGCGTTGATGACGGTGGCGAGCATCCCCATGTAGTCGGCGGAGGCGCGGTCCATGCCCTCGGTCGCGCCGGAGACGCCGCGGAAGATGTTCCCGCCGCCGATGGTGAGGGCCACCTCGACCCCGAGGTCGACGATGTCCTTCACGTCCTGCGCGATGGCCGTGAGCGTCTTCGGCGAGATGCCGTACTTGCCCTCGCCCATGAGCGCCTCGCCCGAGAGCTTGAGGAGGATGCGCTTGTAGATGGGCTTCGCGGCGGTCTTCTCGGGCGGGGGCATGGTCGGCGCGTTCTACCGGAGGGTGACCGTTCTTTCAACGGCGCAGGTTCGGCGGGATTCTACCCGAACCCCGCCGGCGCAGTGCGCCCCACCTCGCGTCCCCCGGGCGCCCGCCCGGGATCGCCCCGCTTCGCTAGCTCCCGGCGGGCGGCGCCCCGCCCCCGGCGGGCGCGCCCTCGCCGCGGCGCCTGCGACGGCGTCCGCCGCGGCGGCGGCGCCTGCGGCGGCCGCCCGCTCCCTCGGAACCGCCCACGGCGGACGAGCCGGAGATGGTCACGGTGCGGATCCCGGCCTCGCCGTCGGCCTCGTCGGGCCCCTCGTCCGGCCCGGTGTCGGCGTCGATCTCGAGCTCCCCCTCGGCCTCGACGTCGGCCTCCCGTGGCGCCTGCGGCGCGCCGGCCTCGGCGCGACGGTGGGCCCCGCGGCCGCGGCCGCTCCGCCCGCGCTCGCCGCCGCGGGGTGCGGCGTCATCGACGGGCTCGCGGTGCTCGACCGCCCCGTCGCCGCGCGGCTGGCCCTGGGCGGGCTGCGACGCGTTCCAGCGCTCGAGCACCTCGCGCCCGTCGCCGGTCGCCTCGACGGAGATCCTGAGGAGCTGGAGCGCGTCGAAGTGGTGCTGCCCGCCCCCGCGCCGGCGCCGCTTGCGCGCCGGGTCGCGGAAGGCGCGCTGCGCGTGGAGCGCGAGCTGGGTCCGCTCCGCGATCTTCCGCGGGAGGCGGGACGTCGCGACGAGCGCCGCGAGGAGCGCCTCGGCGTCCGCCCCCGGAGGTGTCGTGAGCAGCGCGCCGAGCAGGACCGCCTCCGAGACCTCCTCGCCCGACCGGACCAGCCGGTCGAGGGCGGCGAGGTGCGCGAAGAACGTCCGGCGCCGCGCCTCGTCCGCTCCGTCGAGGGCCGCGCCGAGCGCGGGGAGGATCACCGGGAGCGCGCCGCAGGCCCTGAGCAGCTCGAAGGCCCGCGCGGAGCCGCCGCAGCGGAGGATCTTGAACGTCTCCTCGAGCAGCGCGGGGCGGCGCGCAGCGGGCGAGCTCTCCGGCGTGGCGCCGCATCGCCTCGAAGCAGTCCGGGCTCGATGGTGAACCCGAGGCGCGCCGCGAACCGGACCGCGCGGAGCGCGCGGACCGGGTCCTCGCGCATCCGGATCTCCGGGTCGCCGATGGTCGCGATCCGGCGGGCCTCGAGGTCCTGGCGCGGCCGCCGACGTAGTCGATCACCTCGCCGGCGGCGACGTCGTAGAAGAGCCCGTTCACCGTGAAGTCGCGGCGGACCGCGTCCTCCTCGGCGGTGCCGAAGACGTTGTCGCGGGTGATGAGCAGGTCGCCCGGCGTCCGGGACGTCGTCGCCGACGTCGACGGGGTTCTTCCGGAAGGTCGCGACCTCGATGATCTTGCCGCCGCGGAAGTAGACGTGGGCGAGCCGGAAGCGCCGGCCGATGAGCCGGCAGTTGCGGAAGATCGCCCGGACCTCGCCCGGGTGCGCGTCGGTCGCGAGGTCGAAGTCCTTCGGCGTGTGGTCGAGGAGCAGGTCCCGCACGCAGCCGCCCACGAAGTACGCCTGGTGGCGCATGTGGCGGAGCCGGGCGATCACCCGGATCGCGTCGGGGTCGAGGCGCTCCACCGGGATCTCCGGCGGGTGCGACGGCGGCGGCTCGTCCGGCGGATCGAGGGCGAGCCCCGGGGGCGGCCGGTGATGGCCCTCGGGCCTCGTCGTGGTCTGCGTCTGCGGGAAAGGCGGGGCGCTTCGTGGATGGGTCGTGCATGTCGTCGCCGGATCGGGGGGCGCCCGGGCGCAGGGGAGATTCCCCGCACCGGGAACGCGCCGCTCGACCCCGCCGTGCTGCCGCTTCGACTCCGGGACTCCGGCGGGGGCACCGTCGGGCTCGTCCTATGTCGCGTGGTTTAATCCACGGCGGGCCGCTGCGTCAAATGTCGCTCTCCTCGACCGGCTCCAGGAAGAGCTCGACCTGCACCGGATCGAGGCCCAGGGCCACGCGCACCGGCTGGAACGACCGGCGGTGGATTGGGCACGCCCCGAGGCGTTGGAGGGCGTCGAAGTGCTCGGCGGTGGGGTACCCCTTGTGGCGTGCGAAGCCGTACCCGGGGTGGGCGAGGTCGAGCTCGGCCATGAGGGCGTCGCGGGCCGTCTTCGCGAGGATCGACGCGGCGGCGATGGTGAGGGAGAGCGCGTCGCCGTGGATGATGGGCGTGTGCGGGATTCCGAGCTCCGGCAGCTTCCGGGCGTCCACCAGGACGTGCTCCGGGGTCGTCGAGAGGCCGCGGACCGCCCGGATGAGGGCGAGGAGCCCGGCCCGGTAGACGTTGATTCCGTCGATCTCCTCGACCTCGGCGCGCGCGACCGCCCAGCAGATCGCGTTCCGGCGGATGTCCTCGGCGAGCCGCTCCCGCTCGCGCGCGTCGAGCTGCTTCGAGTCGTCGATCCCCCGCGGACGGTAGTCGCGCGGCAGGAGGCACGCCCCCGCCACGATCGGGCCGGCGAGGGGCGCCATGCCCGCCTCGTCCACCCCCGCCACCTGGACGACCCCCCGCTCCCACAGTTCGGTCTCGTAGCGGAGCAGGTGCCGGAGTCGCTGTCCCTCGGCGCGGTTCCCGGCGCGACGCTTGCGGACGAGCCGCAGCACCTCGCGGGCCCCGGCGCGCGGATCGGCCTCGAGCGCCGCCTCGCACTCCTCGGGAAGCGGCCGGGCGCCTTCCACGAACCGCGCGCGGAGGTCGGCGACGGAGAGGGAGGCGAGATCCTCGGGGCGCATCCGGTGAGACTCTACATGTCGGGAAAGAGCGAACGCCAGGGTACTTGGACCTGGCCTTGGCCTTGGACCTGGTCCTGTCGGAATGACCAGGTCCAGGTCCAGGTCGGGGTGCGCAGCGTCTCAACGCTGGCAGTGGTCGCAGAAGAACGTGCTGCGCTGCGCCTGCACGATCCGCCGGATCGTCCCGCGGTCGCGGCGCGGACACGGCTCCCCCTCGCGCCCGTAGACGAGGAACGGGTTCTCGCCGCCCTCCTCGACGTAGGTGATCTCCGGCCCCTCCTGCCGCGCGATGCCGTCCTTCATCGCGGCGAGGATGGCGGAGGCGAGGGCCCGGACCTCGCGGAGCGCGAGCGTCGGCCCGCGGCGGCGCGGATCGATCCGGGCGCGGAAGCAGGCCTCGCTCGCGTAGATGTTCCCGACCCCGGGGACGACCGCCTGGTCCATGATCCGGACCTTCACCGGGAGCTTCGAGCGCGCGAGAGCCTCGCCGAGCGCCTGGGCGTCGATCCCGGAGGTCAGCGGATCGGCCCCGAGCGCGGCGACCTCCGGGACCTCGTCGAAGGACGCGCCCGGCACGACCCGGAGCCGCCCGAAGAGCCGCAGGTCGTCGAAGTGGAGGACGCTCCCGTCGTCGAGCCGGAGCGACGCGCGGGAGAAGCGGGTGGGCGGATCGCCGGCGCGCCGCCGGAGCCACTTCCCGGTCATGCCGAGGTGGGCGAGCAGGCCGACCGGCGCGCCGCCCTTCTCGAGCGTCACGAGGAGGTGCTTGCCGACGCGGCGGATCGGGCCGAAGCGCGCGCCGGTCAGGGCACGGCCGAAGGCGGCGGGCTTCGCGGGCCGGAGGACGTAGCGCGCCTTCGGGCTGACCTCGACCTCGACGACGGTCCGGCCGCGGGTCCAGGCCCGGAGGTTCCTCGCGGCGATCTCGACCTCGGGGAGCTCGGGCACGGCGGGAAGGCTATTTCGGCCGCTCGAACGTCGCCACGAAGAAGCCGTCTGTGCCGTGACGGTGCGGGAGCAGGGTGAGCCGCGCCTCCCCCGCGCCGAGGGTCCGGGCGCGCTCCTCGCCGAGCAGCGGGGCGATGGGCGCGGGGCGGAGGCCCACCTCGCGCGCCGCGAACTCGGCCACCTCCTCGTTCTCGGTCGGGCCGATGGAGCAGGTCGCGTAGACGAGCCGGCCGCCGGGGCGCAGCAGGGTCGCGAACCGCCGGACGAGCTCGCGCTGGAGCGCCGCGAACCGCGCCGGGTCCTCCGGGCCGAGGCGCCAGCGGGCGTCGGGCTTGCGCCGGAGCGTCCCGAGGCCGCTGCAGGGGGCGTCGACGAGCACCACGTCCGCCTTCCCGGCGAGGTCGGCGAGCTGCGCCTCCGCCTCGGCACCGGCGGCGATGGGGCGGGCGCGCAGGTTGTGGACGTCCGCCCGGCGCGCTCGACGCTTCGCCTCGTCGAGCCGCTCCGCGTCCGAGTCGAGCGCGTGGAGCGAGCCCTTGTTGCGCATCTCCGCGGCGAGGGCGAGCGACTTGCCGCCGGCGCCCGCGCAGGCGTCGACCACGGTCGTGCCCGGGCGCGCCCCGCAGGCGAGCGCGATGAGCTGGCTCCCCTCGTCCTGGATCTCGAACCACCCCTCGCGGAAGGCGCCGAGGGCGAAGGCGTTCTCGTGCCCATCGAGGACGAGCCCCCAGGGCGAGTGGCGGGTCGGCTCGCCGCGGACGCCCTCGGAGGCCAGCCGCTCGCGGAGCGCGTCGCGGTCGCCGCGGAGCAGGTTCGCCCGGACGGTGAGCGGCGCGCGCGCGTTCAGGGCCCGGCCGAGGGCCCGCGCGTCCTCGAGCCCGAGCTGCGCCGCGAACCGCTCGGCGATCCAGCGCGGCAGCCGACGCCTCGAGGGAGAGCCGGTCCAGGGGATCGGCGACGCCGGCGATCCGTCCGTCCGCGCCCTCGAGCCCGGCGAGCCGTGCCGGCGGGACCGCCGAGCCGCCGCGCGGCGTCCACCGCCGGGACGCCGCCGAACCGCGCGAGCCACGCGGCGTACCGCTCGGCGAGACCGGGGCGCCCGCCGAGGAGCGCATCGAGCTGCCCCTGCCAGCGGACGATCCCGTAGACCGCCTCGGCGACCGCCCGGCGCTCGGAGGCCCAGAGGCCGCGCTCCCGCCGGAGCGCGCGCTCGAGCGCGCGGTCGGCGAGCCAGCCCTGGTCGTGCACGAGGCCGTGGACCTCGAGCACGGCGGCGTCGATCTGGTCCTTGCGGTCGGGACGCTTCGCCATCGCGGTCTTGTACGACGGATGCCAGGCCCGCGGCGAGCGTCGGGGCTACAACGCTTCCAGGACGCTCCCCACGTGACCGTCGACCTTCACCTTGGGGAAGATCCGCTCCACCTTCCCGTCGGCGCCGACGACGACGGTGGTCCGCTCGGTCCCCATGACCTTCTTCCCGTACATGTTCTTCTCCTTCCAGACGCCCCAGGCCTGCTGCACCTCGGTGTCCGCGTCGGAGAGGAGCGGGAACGGCAGGTCGTACTTCTCCTTGAACTTCTTCTGGGCCGCGGGGGTGTCCTTCGAGATCCCGATCACCGCGACCTTCTTCTTCCTGAACGCGTCGACCTCGTCACGGAAGTCGCAGGCCTCCTGCGTTCAACCCGACGTCATCGCCTTCGGGTAGAAGAAGACGACGACGCGCTTGCCCTTGAAGCCGGACAGCTTCACCACGTTCCCCGCCTCGTCCTCGAGCGCGAAGTCCGGGGCCTTCTTGCCCACCTCGAGCGCCATGGAGCCTCCTCGTGACCCGTAGCCGTACCGCGAAGGGGCACGCGGCGCAGGCTCCCGCGCGGGGCTCGTCCCCGGACCTCCACCGCCCCGCGGAGCGGGGCCGGGGAGGGGGCGGCAAGGACGTGCTTCTCCTGTGGGCGAGGGACCGCGCGGGCGCGAAGGTGCGGGCGGACCGGCTCGCCGCGACGGACCGACGGACCCGCGGACCCTTCAGCTGCCTCGGCTGCGGCGAGGTGCTCGTCCCGCACCTCGGCAAGGTCCGCTCGCCCGCACTTCGCCCACCTCCCGGGCTCGCGCTGCCCGCTCACCGCGCCCGAGACCGCCCTCCACCTCGACGCGAAGGAGCGGCTCCTCGCGCTCTGCGCCGAGCGCCTTCGCCGGCGCGCGGCAGGTGGTCGTCGTCGCGCGGTGCCCCGGGTGCCGCCGGCCGCTCCCGCTCGATCTCGCCGGGCTCGGCGACTCCGCGAAGGGCGAGGCGGCGGTGGGGCCGCTCCGCGCCGACGTCCTCGTCCTCGCCCGCGGGTCGCCCGCCCTCGCGATCGAGGTGAAGGTCACGCACGCGGTCGAGCCGGAGAAGGAGGCCGCCCTCGCCGCCGCCGCGGTCGCGTTCGTGGAGGTGGACGCGCGGGAGGAGTGGGAGCGCGAGGGTCCCGAGGGCGTCGAGGTCGTGACGATCCGGAGCGGCGGGATCCCGCCGCTGCGCCGCCTGCCTCGTCCTGGCCCGCGCCGACGCCGAGCGGGCGAAGGGCGGCGAGGCGGCGGAGGTGGCCGAGCTCGAGGCCTACCGGGCCCGGGGGCTCTTCGGCGCCGTCTCGACGGCGCGGCCGCGGGGCGGCGGCTGGCCCCCCGCGCTGCCGGGCTTCCGCTGCCCGGACTGCGGCTCGGGAGAGCTGCTGATCGGGGACACGCTCGCCCGGCACCCCTGCCCGGGCAGGGGCTCCCGACCGGTCGCCTGGCGATCCTTCGGCGGCGAGATCGTCACGCTCTCCTGGTGGCGGCGCGAGACGGAGCGCCCGTGAGGACGTAAGCGCCCGGACTGACTCGGTTCCGGGTGACCCGGAGCGCGGCACGCGTACGCTTGCGAGCCCCCGTGCCCTGTGTTAAGTGACCGTCCCCCGCGAGGATACGTGCGCGGTGGTCCGCCCGCGAGGGCGGAGGAGCCAAATACTCACACTCCCTGCATCGGCGCGCCCCGGTGCTCCCGGCCACGCGATCACGCGTACCGGGATCTCGGCGCTCCGCGAAACTCGGGAGTGGCGGAACAACCGGAGAAGACCACATGGAGACGCAGCAGCAGCCGCAGCCCCAGCAGCCCCCCGCGCCGGCCCCCGAGGCCGCCGCCCCCGCCGCCCCCCCGCAGCAGAGCGACGCCATGGCCGCCGCCCTCGGCGCAGGCGGGACCGCCATCACCATGAAGCAGCTCCTCGAGGCGGGCGTCCACTTCGGCCACCAGACCAAGCGCTGGAACCCGAAGATGAAGCCGTACATCTTCGGCGCCCGCAACGGCATCTACATCATCGACCTGCAGAAGACGGTCGGCCTCGCCCGCGCCGCGTTCCGCTTCGTCGTCGGACGCGGCCGCGCAGCGGCGGCTCGGTGCTCTTCGTCGGCACCAAGAAGCAGGCGCAGGACGTCATCCAGCGAGGAGGCCGCGCGCTCCGGCATGTTCTTCGTCACCAACCGCTGGCTCGGCGGCACGCTCACCAACTTCAAGACCATCAAGCAGGGCATCGAGCGGCTCAAGACCATCGAGAAGATGGCGGAGGACGGCACCTACGAGCGGCTCCCGAAGAAGGAGGTCGCCGCCGCTCGAGCGCGAGCGCGAGAAGCTCGAGAAGAACCTCGGCGGCATCAAGGACATGCGCGGCTCCCCGGCGGCGCTCTTCGTGATCGACCCGAAGAAGGAGCACATCGCCGTCCACGAGGCGAACCGCCTCGGCATCCCGGTCGTCGCCATGGTCGACACCAACTGCGATCCCGACGGGATCGACTACGTCATCCCCGGCAACGACGACGCCATCCGCTCGATCAGGCTCTTCACCGGCAAGATCGCCGACGCCTGCATCGAGGGCAAGGCGCCGTTACGGCGCCTGGGTCGCCGAGCACGGCGGCCAGGACGCGCGCAGCCGAGGACGACCGCGACGCCGCCAGCGAGCGCGGCCCGACGCGACCGCCGCGACCGGCGGCGACCGCCGTGGCGGCCATCGCGGCGAGCGACCGTGCGCCCCGCGAGGATCGCGCGCGGCCGCGAGCGCGAACGTCGAGGTCGTCGCGCAAGGGCGAGGTCGCCGCCGCCCGCCGCCGCCGGCCGCCGAGCGCGCCGAAGGCGGAGCTCGACGGCCCGGCCGTACCGCCGGGCGGCACATCGACGATCGGTTCCAGGGCGGGCCCTCGGAGGCCCGCCCACCGCTTTGTCCACGATCGAAGCCCAAGCAGGAGAACGACGATGGCCGAGGTCAGCGCGAACGATGGTGAAGGAGCTCCGGGAGAAGACCGGGGCCGGGATGATGGACTGCAAGAAGGCGCTCACCGAGGCCGGCGGCGACTTCGCGCAAGGCCGAGGAGCTGCTCCGGAAGAAGGGGCTCGCCGCCGCCGCCAAGAAGTCCGGCCGCGCCGCCACCGAGGGCGCCGTCGCCAGCTACATCCACATGGGCGGCAAGATCGGCGTGCTCGTCGAGGTGAACTGCGAGACCGACTTCGTCGCCCGCACCGAGGGCTTCCAGGCGCTCGTGAAGGACCTCGCGATGCAGATCGCCGCCGCCGCAGCCGCAGTGCGTCCGCCGCGAGGAGGTCCCCGCCGAGCGTGGTCGCGAAGGAGATGGAGATCGCGCAGGCGCAGGCTGCGCGAGCAGAAGAAGCCCGAGGCGATCCTCGAGAAGATCGCCGACGGGCAAGCTCGAGAAGTTCTACGAGGACGGTCTGCCTGCTCGAGCAGCCGTTCGTGAAGGACGACAAGAAGAAGATCCAGGACGTGCGTCACCGAGGCGATCGCGAAGATCGGCGAGAACATCCAGGTCCGCCGCTTCGCCCGCTTCGTGCTCGGCGAGGGGCTCGAGAAGAAGCAGGAGAACCTCGCCGAGGAGGTCGCGAAGACGGCCGGGATGGTCAAGCAGTAGTCGAGAGCTCGAGCTCGGCAGCTTTCGCGCCCCGCCCCGGACCTCCGGGTGCGGGGCGCGGTCCTTTTCGGGATCCGAGCGGGCTCTCTGCGCGTCGATCCTCGGCCGGGCACGCGCGGTCCAGTCGGCGAGCGGCGCTCTCGATCAGCTCGGGCGCGGCGGGCGCCCCGCGAGCTCGCGTGCGCACTCCTCGCAGTCGCACGGCGTGCTCCGCGGGTCGACCAGGGCGAGGCGCCGCCTCGCCAGGACCGTTCGTCGCGGCTCGCGGCGGACAGCCGCCGCGAGCTACTCCAGCACGTCGCGCAGGTCCGGATGGCGGTCGAAGACGCTTCGCGCGAACGGGCACACGGGTACCAACGACGTCCCCGTGAGGCGTCCCCAGGCGACCGCCTCCTCGACGAGGCGCTTGCCGACGCCCTGCCCCGCGAGCGCGTCCGACACCCAGGTCTCCTCGATGATGACGGACTCGAGGGACGAGCGGGCGTACGTGAGCTCCGCGAGCCGCCCCTCGGTGCCCGGGACGTAGAACCTCCCGTGGCCTCCCTGCTCCTCGTGGAGGATTCGGAGCTCCGACCCCGAGGTTCCCGGTTCCACGGCGCCTCCTCTCGTCGACTCCCGGTTCGTAACGGCGCCTGCGCGACGGCGCTCGGGACACCGAAGGTGGTCGGCCCCGGCTCGCCGCGGCGGCGCGAGCAACCGTCTCCGATCCACACCTTGACGCGCGGACGGCTCCGTCGTCCCATCGCGCGCCGGAGGCGAAGCTGCGGATCCTCTCCGTCACCACCGAGCCCCTCGAGGTCCCCCTCGTCGACCCCTTCGTCATCGCCACCGCGCGGGTGGACGCGACGACGTCGGCGCTGGTGCGCGTGGAGGTGGAGGGGCCGGCAGGCCGGGTGGCGGGGCTCGGCGAGGCGGCGTGCCTGCAGCCGGTGACGCGCGAGGGGCCGGCCGAGGTGCACGCGGCGCTCCGCGCCATGGCGCCGGCGCTCGTGGGTCGCTCCCTCGCCTCGCCCACCCTGGCGGGCTTCGCGGCGCTCGTGGGAGGGGGACTCGACGGCGTCCCGTCGGCGCGGGCGGGGCTGCAGGTCGCCCTGCTCGACGCGGTGGCCCGGGCCGAGGGGCGCCACCTCGTGTCGCTGCTCGACTCCGCGGTCCCGCTCCCGCGACGGCTCGTCTCCGACGTGACCCTGCCCATCCTGCCGATCGCGCGGATGGTGACGCTGGCCGACGAGTGGCGCGCCCGCGGCTTCCGCACCTTCAAGGTCAAGGTCGGCCATGACCTCGAGAAGGATGCCGCCGCGCTCCTGGCGGTGGCCGCCCGCATCCCCGAGGCGCGCTTCCGGCTCGACGCGAACGCAGGCTTCACGGCTGCGGAGGCGATCGCGCTGCTGCGCGCCTGCCTCGCGGCGGGGCTGCGCATCGAGTGCTTCGAGCAGCCCTGCGCGCGCGAGGACATCGACGGGCTGGAGGCGGTGCAGGCGTCCGTTCCGGGCGTGCCGGTGGTCGCGGACGAGTCGCTCCGCGGCCCGGCCGATCTCGAGGCCATCCTGGCGAGGCGCGGGCGCATCGGCGGCATCAACCTCAAGATCGTCAAGCTGGGCGGGCTCCTCGAGGCGCTGGCGCTCGGGCGCCGGGCGCGGGCCGCCGGCCTCCGCGTCATGGTGGGGGGCATGGTCGAGACGCGCCTCGGCATGTCCGCCGGCGCGTGCCTCGCGGCGTGCTTCGACGAGGTGCTCACCGACCTCGACACCGCGTGGCTGCTCGCGAGCGACCCATTCACCGGCGGCTACGAGGCCGACGGCGAGGTCTACGAGGTGGGGCGCGGCACGGGCCACGGCGTGTCCCCGGCGCCCCCGGCCGACCGCCCCGGCTAGATGGCCTCGCGCGGCTGCGCGTGCGCGTGGCGCTCCTCGCGCGCGCGCGGGAGCGTGAACGAGAAGGTCGTGCGCTTCCCCACCTCGGACTCGGCCCAGATGCGCCCCCCGTGCGCCTCGACGAGCCCCCTCGCGATGTACAGCCCGAGCCCGAGGCCGGGCGCCCGGCCCGCCCGCGCTGCGCTCGTGCGGTAGCTCCGCGAGAAGATCCGCGGGAGGTCGTGCGCCGGGATGCCGGGCCCCGCGTTCGTGACGGAGAGCGTCACCTCCCCCGGGCCGACGCGTGCCTCCAGGACGATCTCGGTGCGGGGCGGCGAGTACTTGCCCGCGTTCGAGAGCAGGTTCGTGAGCACCTGCTCGACGCGAACGGGATCGGCCACGACCGTCGGGAGCGGGCCCGGCGGCTCGAGCCGGACCGTGTGGCCGCGCATCGCCTCCGCCGGCGCCCACTCGACGAGCCCGAGGAGCATCGACCCGAGGTCGAGCCGCTCCGGCGAGACCGAGAGCCCGCGCGACTCGATGCGGGACG
This sequence comes from uncultured delta proteobacterium, assembly GCA_963739565.1. Classification (GTDB taxonomy): domain Bacteria; phylum Myxococcota; class Myxococcia; order Myxococcales; family Anaeromyxobacteraceae; genus Anaeromyxobacter. The sequence continues at coordinate 742,810 of CAVUBF010000012.1, forward strand.
CGTCCAGGGAGATCGCTCACGATCTTGCTCATCGCCCGCGCGCTGGACCGGATCGCGCGCAGGATGCGCGCCTCGCGGTCGGATCCGTGCTGATCGCGGGGGAGCTTCTCGAGCAACCCCGCGCCTGTCGCGACGGTGTTGAGCGGAGTCCTGAGATCGTGCGCAACGAGCGAGATGAACTCGTCCCGCATGTGCTCGACCTCGCTTCGCAGGTGCCGGGTCGTCGTGCCGACGAACACCTCCGAGACGAGGAGCCCGACCGCCGCGATCGACCCCGCGCGGAAGAGCTCGACGGGAACGTGCGTGACGGCCAGGAAGGAGGCGAGGTTCAGGTCGGGGGCGACGCCGATCGGGGACGCCGGGACCACCAGGCCCGTGAAGAAGGCGTAGGCCGCGACGGCGAGGCACGCCGCCCCGAGATACCGGGACGCCCGCCACTCCTCCGCGCGGGTCCGGCGCCGCACGCGGTCGAGACCGACGATCGCCGCGGCGCAGGCCGGCAAGCCGAGCAGGTACCGGGTGGCGGCCTCGGTCGTCTCCATCATCGAGCGATCGAGAGGTCCGACGCGCCGGCGCGCCGCGACGGCTGCGGTCCACGCGAGGAAGGCGACGAGCGGCAGCGCGGCCGCGAGGCTCCAGCGCGGCCGGCCGTCCCGACGCGTCGCGAGGAGGAGGCCGAACCCGCCGAGGATCGCGAACGACGCGGCGAGCAGCCCGAGCCGGGCGAGCGCGAGGCCGGCGGGCAGCGGTGCTCCGTCGCGCTCCACCAGGTGCAGGCCGAGCTGGGTCCAGTCGCTCACGCCGTGGACGAGGGCGAACAACATGAGCGCCCACAGCCCCGCGGGCGGAACCGGCTCGAAGGGCGCTGCGGCGCGCGCCTGGACTCCGAGCGCGAAGGCGGTCGCCACGAAGACGGCGCCGTAGATGAGCAGCACGAGCTCCACGAATCGACCTCCCGGCCGTCCGTAATCTCGGGGCTGCGCGCGCAAAGGCCAACCGCAGCCGCGGACCTCGGGCGCAGAGTCGGGAACGGCGCGCGGGAGGACGCCGGTGGACGGGCGTTCCCGGGATCTCCCCGTCAGGTCGGAGCGCGTGCCCCGTCAGGTGGTCGAGCGCGCGCCGCGAGGCGGGAGGCGCTGCGCTCGGGCGCCGGGCGCGGGCCGCCCGCGGACCATCGCCTCGGAGCCCGAGGCGGCGGCTGCGCACGATACGCTCGGTGAACTGGAACGGACGGACGCGGAATCCGGCACCGCGGACGATGTTGTACCCTGGGGTGAGCCCGCGGCGTGCGTCCTCGGCCGCGGGTGGAGCTCGCCAAACCGTTGAATCGAGGCGACGTCGCGCTCGCCGCATCGAAGCCAGGAGGGGCGTCGGATGATCACGCAAATGGCTCTCCGGACGGCGCAGGTCGTCGCCGTGGGCACGACATTGCTCCTCGCGGTGCCGGCCGGCGCCGCCGACCCGCAGCACTCCGCGAGCGGCAAGGCGGCGGCGTGGCGCACTCCGCTCGGCGCCGGCGCGGGCGCGGGCGGACTCGAGGTCGTCGGCGGCCTGCTCGTCGCGCGCGGCGCCAGGGGCGAGGTGGCGAGCTACGATCTCGAGACCGGCCGGCGGAGAGCCGTCCTCGTGCCCGGGGCCCGCAGCTGCTGCGATTCCCCGGGCCGCGACTGTCGCGGCGTCCAGACGCTCGACTGGGACCCGCGCGCCGGGAGGAACGCCGTGCTCCACGGCGCCCTCCTCGCCCTCGAAGACGCCGCCGCGTCGGCCACGGATCTGCAGACGGGGCGGACGCTCTGGCGTACGCCCATCCCCGGCTTCGACGCGGAGCACGACACGCTCGAGCCGTGTACGGGCGGGAGCCAGCTCGTCCAGGCTGGCTCGCTCGACGTCATCGGGTTCCTGCACGGCCGCCCCGACCGGTCGCGTGCCGCGGGCCCGTACCCGGTCCGGACCGCCGAGAGCGAGGTCCTGGCCGTCGACCCGTCGAGCGGCGAGGTCCGGTGGCAGAAGGTGGTCCTCCGGGGAGCCAGCGCCGACGTCCGGATCGTGGGGTGCGGTGACCTCGTGCTCGTGTGGAGGGAAGGCGTGAACGGCCCGCCGACGCCCACCCTGACCGCGCTCGAGGCGTCCAGCGGCCGCGAGCGCTGGCAGGTCCCGCTCCCGGACAGGCCCGAGACCCCCTTTCCTCTCGTCTCGTGCGGCGGCTCGGGCATCGCCGTCGCCTCGCGCGCGCCGTACGACGACCACTCCGCCTCCTTCGGCCAGCTGCTCGCCGCCGGCTTCGAGCCCACGCTCCGCTGGCTCGACCCCGGGACGGGCGCCACGCTCTGGAGCGCACCACTCCCGCACGGCGCCACCCACCTGTCCGCAGGCCGCGGCACCGTCGTCGTCGTGCTCCAGGACGACGCGCCGCGGATCCCCCGGGCCTTTCTCAGCGAGATCGCGATGCCGTCCGGCCGGACGCTCTGGCGGCGCGAGCTCCCGTACTCCGTGGTCCAGCTCGACGCCGACGACACCTCCGTCCACGCGCTGGCAGGCGACGGACGCCTCTGGTCGATGACGCGCGGGACGGGCGCACCGCGATGGGGCCTGCGCGCCGGAACGGCGTCCAGCTTCGCGCTCTCGACGAAGGCGGGCCTGTCCCGGACCCGTGTCGTCCTGCAGCTGCCACGCGAGCTCGCGGCGTTCGAGCCCGCACCGGGCGTGGTCCCCCTGCCCATGGAGCCGTACCTCCGCCTGGAGTTCGCCGAGGAGCCCCAGGGCGACGGGCAACCGCACTGCCGCAGCGTGGCGGTGAGCCGGCTGGACGGCCGGGAGAGGGTCCTCTGGACCCGCGAGCTCCCTCGGCACGCGCGGGTCGAGGAGCCGTGGCCATGCTGGAACGCGGACGTGGGGCCGTACCGGCGCCACCCGCGAACGGACCGGTTCTTCCACCTCTACGACGTCGTCGAGCTCGGCGCGTCAATCCTCGTCGCGAACGCCGGGGGAGTCCTCGGCCTGGATCGCGCGTCGGGCAGGATCCGCTCGACTTCCGGGCGCCGCCGGAGCACGAGGGTGGCGAGCTCGGCGCGCCGGTCTGGCAAAACGGGGGCCGGTTCTCGCTGTCCGGCGAGCGGCCGTGCTCGGGGACGTTCGGGGGAAGCTGGATCTTCGAGCGGTGCTCGGATCGCGCCCTCTACTTCAACGGAACGACGGCCGCGATCTTCGCCGGACGGCCGCCGACCCTCGAGGCCCGACGGACCTACTGCCGCGGGTGCGCGGGGAGGGAGGCCGATTCCGGGATCGACTGGCCGGCGCCTGGGAGCGGGGGCGGGCCCGGCTCGCGGCGTCGGGCGTCCCCGAGCCCTGCGGGCGGGAGGCCACGATGGAAGACGTCACCCTCGTGGGCAGGCGGGGAGCTCTTCCTCGAGGGATTGATTGTTCAAGCTCGAGCGCTGAGTCCCGGCGGCTCTCGGGCTCGAGACGAAGAACGAGCGGCCCGGGGACTGCCCCAGGGGGCCTGCGTGCGCGCGGGATGCCGGTCCCTGCGCGAGGCTTCATCCGCTGATGAATCGGTCGGCCTGCCCCGAATTGGGGCGCGCACCGCCGACAGGTGGCCTTCATGAGGATGCTCTGCCGTCCGAGCGGAGGAATGCCATGAGGCAGGTCGCTGGCTGGACGTTGACGATGCTCGCCCTCTCCCTGGCCTCGGCCGCGCGCGGTGAGGAGCTGACCTGCGAGTTCGACGCGGGCACCAGGAGCGAGGCGAAGCTCGCCGGGCGGCCCGGCGGCTGGGTCTGGGAGCGATTGGCGCAACGGGCTTCCGAGTTCCTCGGCGTCAGGCCCGGAGCGAGCGTCTGGTTCATGCGCGCGAAGCTCACCGACGGCGCGAAGGAGGCGTCGCTGGCAGGCAGCTACACGCCACCGGCGACCCACTTCTGGGCGGCCAGCGTCCATCGGCAGCCGAGCCAGGTGGTGCTCGTCGACGTGGGCTCGGACAACATCCGGGTGCTGGCGGTGATCGACCGTGCCGGGCCGTGACGGCCGGCTCGCCGCGACCTACTCCAGCCAGATTGGCGGCCCCGACTCGCTCGTGGTGGAGCAGTTCACCGGAGGCTGCCGGAGGACCGACGGGGCGGGCTAGGTTGGCGGTCGTCGCGGTCGCCGTGGTCTCGGTCGCGAGGGTCGCCCAGGGCGCGGGGCTGGGAACCGAGCTCCCGAGGCTCTCGCTCCCGTGTCCGAAAACGGCCAGACGCGGTCCGGCGGCCGCGGTAGGGAGCAGGCGTGGACCTCGACCCCGACAGCTGCTTCCGCGCCCTCGCCGCTCGCGACCGCCGCTTCGACGGCCGCTTCTTCGTGGCCGTGCGCACCACCGGCATCTACTGCCGGCCCATCTGCCCGGCGCGCACGCCGGGGCGCGATCGCGTCACCTTCTTCGCCCGCGCCGCGGAGGCGGAGCGGGAAGGGTACCGCGCCTGCTTCCGCTGCCGCCCCGAGCTGGCGCCGGGCGCGGGTCCGGTCGACGCGGTGCCGCGCCTGGTCGCGGCGGCCGCTGCCCGCATCGAGGCGGGCTTCCTCAACGACGGCTCGGTGGACGACCTCGCCGCCGCGCTCGGCGTCACGGCGCGCCACCTGCGCCGTACGGTCCAGGCGGAGCTGGGCGTCTCGCTCGTCGAGCTGGCGCAGACGAAGCGGCTGGGGCTCGCGAAGCAGCTCCTCCACGACACCTCGCTGCCGATGGCGGAGGTGGCGTTCGCGGCCGGCTTCTCGAGCCTGCGCCGCTTCAACGCGCTCTTTCACGCGCGCTTCGGCCGCGCACCCTCAGCCATCCGGCGCGATCACGGCAAGGGCGCGTCGGCGCCGCTCGTGCTGCGGCTCGAGTACCGGCCGCCCTTCGACTGGGAGACCGAGCTCGGGTTCCTGGCCGCGCGCTGCACCGCCGGAGTCGAGCAGGTCGAGGGCGGCGCCTATCGCCGGACCGTCCACCTCGGCTCCCACGACGGTTGGCTGTCCGTCACCGACGACCCGGCGCGCCCCGCGCTGCGCGTCGAGGTGTCGCCCTCCCTCACCGGCGTCCTGATGCCGCTCGTGGCGCGGCTCCGCGGCCTCTTCGACCTCGACGCGCTCCCGGACGCGGTTGCGGCGCGGCTGAAGAAGGATCCGCTCCTCGCGCCGTCGCTGCGGCGCCACCCCGGGCTGCGGGTACCGGGCGCGTTCGACGGCTTCGAGGCGGCGGTGCGCGTCGTCATCGGGCAGCAGGTGAGCGTCGCCGCCGCGACCACCATCGCTGGCCGCCTCGCCGCCGCCCTCGGGGGGAACATCCAGACGCCCTTCGCCGGCCTCGATCGCCTCTCCGCCGCTGCGGAGGCCGTCGCCGCCGCCGACGAGGGACGTCTCGCGAAGCTCGGCATGCCAGGCGCCCGCGCCCGGACCCTGCTCGCGATCGCGCAGGCGAGCGCTGACGGGCGGCTCCAGCTTCACCGCGGCGGAGATGTCGAGACCACGCGCGCCGCGCTGCTCGACCTTCCCGGCGTCGGTCCGTGGACCGCCGAGGTGATCACGATGCGCGCGCTCGGCGCGCCCGACGCGTACCCGGGCAGCGATCTGGGCGTGCTGCGCGCGCTCGGGGTCGCCTCCGCGCGAGCGGCGGAGGCACGCGCCGAGGCGTGGCGTCCCTGGCGCGCCTACGCGGTGATGCACCTGTGGAGCGGAGCAACGAAGGGAGGCTCGAATGGCGGCGCGTGAGCGGTGGATGGAGAGCCCGATTGGACGGCTGCGCCTGGTCGCCGAGGACGGCGCCCTCGTCGGCGTGTTCATGGAGGGGCACGGGCGCTCCACGGTCCGGGCAGCCGTCCTCGGCGTCGGAGAGCCGGTGCTCGAGGAGGCGGCGCGGCAGCTCGCCGCCTGGTTCGCCGGCGAGCGGACCTCGTTCGACCTGCCGCTCCGCCCGGAGGGCACGCCGTTCCAGAGCGCGGTCTGGAAGGCGCTGCGGGAGATCCCCTACGGCGAGACGCGCAGCTACCGCGAGATCGCCGCAGGCCTGGAGCAGCCGAAGGCGATGCGGGCCGTCGGCGCCGCCAACGGGCGCAATCCCATCTCGATCATCGTGCCCTGCCACCGCGTCATCGGCGCGAGCGGCGCGCTCACCGGCTACGCCGGCGGCGTGGAGCGCAAGAGGTGGTTGCTCGGGCACGAGCGCGAGGTGCTGGCGCGAAGCGGTCGGGGTCGAGGCGGAACGGAACCGAGCTGCGCTTCCCCCGCGCCTCGCCGATGATTCCTCGACACGCGTTCCGCGAAGCTCTCCCCGGACCCGGGACCGCCACCGCCTCGCCGCCGCAGGCGGTGTCGCCCGCCACCGGGTTGCCGAGGTGTGGGCGAGGGCGGCACGCTCTTCCGACGCCGTTCGTTTCCGTGCGCCCGCGCCGGGCCGTGCTAGCGTCGGCCCATGAGCGCGCTCGGTTCGGTCGTGGCCCTGACCCTCGCCGCCGCCGCCCAGCCCGCCTCCGTGGCCGAGGGGCCGGTCGCGCCGGCGGGTGCGCAGCTGTCGCCGCTCGCCCGCGACGGCGCGCCGGCCTGGCGGTTCGCCTTGGCCACCGGCGTGGCCGGGCGGTTCGGGGGCCGCCAGGCCTCCGCGACGGAAGACGACCACTCCGTCCTGCTGCACTTCGGGGGCCAGGCCGACGGGGCGTGGGCCGAGGGGCACGGCCAGGCCGTGCGGCTCAGGTTCCGGCTGTTCACGGGCCGTGAGTCCTCCGTCTACGTCCCCTCCGACGGCGAGGTCGAGCTCGCCTACATGATCGGCCGCCCCGAGTTCCGGTTCGTGGTCGGCCGGGTCGAGGTGGCGCGCTACCCCGGCCTCGCGATCCAGGCCCTCGCCCAGGCGGGGACCCTGCCTTGCTTCGACGGAACCGTGTCGCTCGCCGGCGACACGATGGAGCTCTCCTACTTCATCTCTCCGGTCGAGCTCGCCTGGGTCCGGTACACCGACCGCGACCACATCACCCACGTCCCCGGCTGGGAGTCCGAGGACGACCACCCATCGGCCGCGAGCGCCGCGCGCCTGCGCCACTCGGTGTTCCTCGAGGGTGGCTTCGTGGCTTCGGCCCAGGTCGACTTCGTCAAGCTCTGGTCGAACGCCGACATGCTGTTCGGGCTCGAGGGGACGATCGGATACCAGCTCCACCGGCAGTCGGCGTCCGTCCATGCAGGCGTGCGGGTGCAGGTCTACACCCGCCGCGGCGTCGAGAAGGACACGAGCACGAGCAGCGCCGAGGAGCTGGTGTTCGCCGCCGCGAGCCTCGCCTTCTAGCGGCCGCGACCGGTCGTCGCGTGCACGGACCGCGACCAGCGACAGGTGCCCCCGCTCACCGCAGCCCCGCGAGAAAACGCGCGAGCTCCGCCGGCAGGGGGCTCTCCACCTCGATCCGCCCGCCGCCCGGCGCGTCGAGGCCCAGGCGATAGGCGTGGAGGAAGTGCCGCGGGAGGCCCGGGACCGCCGCGGCCTCGCCGCCGTAGGCGGTGTCGCCCGCCACCGGGTAGCCGAGGTGGGCGAGGTGCGCGCGGATTCTGGTGCATCACCCCGGTGACGATCCGGACCCGCAGGAGCGTGAAGCGCTCGAAGCTCCGCTCGACGTCGTAGTGCGTCTCCGCCGGCCGCGGGGTCGCGCCCTTCGCGGCGAGCCGCTCGACGGCGATCTCGTCCGGCGCGGGCAGCACCCGCCCGCCGCGCTGCGCGAGCGGCACGGAGAGCACGCCACCCGAGGTCACACGGCCGAGGACGAGGGCGAGGTAGAGCTTCTCCACCCGCCGAGCCCGGAGCGCCTCGTGGAGCTCCTCCCAGGCCTCGCGGTCCCGGGCGAAGAGGACGCAGCCGCTCGTCTCGAGGTCGAGGCGCTGCACCGCCCCGCCCTCGCGCGGGTCCGGCGACGCCTCGGCGCACTCCGGGTGGCGGGCGACGACGGCGTTCGCGAGCGTGCCGCCTTCGCCCGGGGCGAGGGGGTGGACCGCGACGCCCGCGGGCTTCTCCACGACGAGGAGGCGCGGGTGCTCGACGAGGACCCGGAGCGGCGCCTCCGGCTCCGGCGCGGGCGGCCCGGCGGGCGGCTCGAGCTCGACGACGACGAGGCCGCCCGGGGTCACCGCGTCGCTCGCGCGAGCGCGGCGGCCGCCGACCCGGACGTCGCCGAGCTGGAAGGCGCGCTTCACGGCGGCGCGGCCGACCCCGAGGGCGTCGGCGAGGGCGCGGTCGAGCCGTCCCTGCGCCGTCAGCGGCAAACGAACCTCATGCTTCATCACGACAGGCTACCCGAAGAACGTCTCCGCGAGCGCGTAGAGCTTCGGATCGACGAGGTGGAGCTCCTTGGTCGCCTCGTCGAGGGAGACCGCCACGATCTCGTCGCCGTGGAGCGCGGCCATCGTCCCCCAGCGCCCGTCGCGGACGAGGTCCGCCGCGAAGACGCCGTAGCGGGTGGCGAGGACCCGGTCCCGGGCGGTGGGCGTACCGCCGCGCTGGATGTGGCCGAGGACCGTCACGCGCGCCTCGATCCGCGTCCGGCGCTCGATCTCCTTCGCGAGGAACGCGCCGATGCCGCCGAGCCGGACGTGCCCGAACTCGTCGAGGTCGGCGGAGAGGGTCGCGTCCTTCCCCGCCTCGACCTGGGCGCCCTCGGCGACCACCACGATGGAGAAGTTCTTGCCGCGCGCCTGCCGCGCCTTCACCCAGCTCGACACCTGCTCGAGGTCGATGGGGCGCTCGGGGACGAGGATCACGTCGGCGCCGCCGGCGATGCCGCTGTGGAGCGCGATGTGCCCGGCGTGGCGCCCCATCACCTCGCAGACGATGACGCGGCTGTGGGCCTCCGCGGTGGAGTGGAGCCGGTCGATCGCCTCGGTCGCGATCATGACGGCGGTGTCGAAGCCGAAGGTGTAGTCGGTGCCGGAGAGGTCGTTGTCGATCGTCTTCGGCACGCCGACCAGCTGCAGCCCCTCGTCGAAGAGCCGCTTCGCGACGCCGAGGGTGTCCTCGCCGCCGATCGCGACGACGGCGTCGATCCCGACCCGCTCCACCGTCCGGAACACCGCCTCGACCCCGCCCTCGCGCTTGAACGGGTTGGTGCGCGAGGTCCCGAGGATGGTCCCGCCGAGGGGGAGGATCCCGGAGACGGCGTCCCGCGTGAGCGCGAAGTGGTGGCCGTCGATGAGCCCGCGCCACCCGTTCCGGACCCCCACCAGCTCGAACCCGTGGGTCTCGCCCCTCCTGACCACCGCGCGGATGACCGCGTTCAGACCCGGGCAGTCGCCGCCGCCCGTGAGAATCGCAACCTTCATGTCGACCGGACCTCCCCCGTGTCCCGCATGGAGATAGCGGCCGCCCTCCCCGGCGCGCAACGCACGGCGCGCGGGAACGGCGGCCGCGCGACGGACCGGCCGGTGGCGAGGCGAGCAGGCGCAGGGCGACGGGCGACGGGCGGCCCACGCGAGGTGAAGGCAGTGTCCATCCACGTCGAGCTCCCCGTGACCGCGGACCGGATCCGCGCGCTTCGCGCCGGCGACGAGGTCCTCGTCACCGGCCGCATCCTGACCGCCCGCGAGGCGGCCCACCGCCGGCTCGCGGCTCGCTTCGAGCCGCGGGTGCGGGAGGCCCTCGCGGGCCGGTTCGTCTACCACTGCGGCCCGGTGGTCGCGCCCGGCCCGGGCGGCGGCTGGCGGTTCCTCGCCGCGGGCGCCTCTCCCTCCGGGCCCGTCGAGCCGTGGGAGGCCGAGGTGATCGCGCGGTACGGCGTCCGCGGCGTCCTCGGGAAGGGCGGCATGGGCCAGGCGACCCTCGCCGCGCTGCGCGAGCACGGCGCGGTCTACCTCCAGCCCGCGGGCGGCCTCGCGGTCACGCTCGCCCGCCGCGTCCGGCGCGTCGTCGGGGTCCACCTGCTCGACGAGCTCGGCGTCACCGACGCGATCTGGGACGTCGAGGTGGAGGACTTCCCCGCCGTCGTGACGCTGGACTCCCGGGGCGAGACGCTCCACGCGCCCGTCGACGACCCCGCCGCCGCGCTGGGCGCCCCGTACTAGTCCACCGGGACCACCCGCGACCGGCGGCGGCGCGTCGCCATCCGGACCGGGCCGTAGAACAGCTGGCGCTCGGTGTAGACCCGGCGCCCGCGGAACTCGCCGGGGCTCGACGACGCCGGCCGCTCGAGCCACATCCGGACGCGGACCGTGCCCGTCGTGGAGAACGGCGCGACGATCTCCTCGGGCGCCTCGGAGAGGTAGCGATCGAGGAGGACGCGGATGCGCCGGTTGTAGGTGGCGAGGGGCAGGCGCGAGTGGCGGCGGCCGCGGTGGAGCGTGCCGTCGAAGCGGGTGGACGCGTGGTAGAGCTCGTGGAGGATCGTCCCGAATCCGCTCCCGCGCCGTCGACTCGAGGAACCAGAGCGGCCGCAGCGTGACGACGTACAGGATCTCCCGCCCCCGCACCCGGATCACGGGCCGCTCCCGCGCGTGCCCCTCGCGGGCGTGGGCCGGGCGGATGGTGGCGCGGGAGGCGCGGCGAGCCTCTCCCGCGACCACGAGGATGCGCGACGCCCGGACGTGGGAGAGCTCCGGGATGCGGACCGCGATGTCGCGCATGAGCCGCTTCACCGCGCGGGTCACGTTGAGCCGGGGCACGTCCGCGAGGATAGCGGGGTCGCGCCTCGGCGGGGGCTTGCTTGAACGCCCCGTCCGGGGCCGCTAGCATGCGCCCCGTGGACCCGCTCCCCGCCGCCGCGCTCGCCGGCCTCTCCCTCGTCGTGTTCCTCCTCGCCCGGCGCGTCCGGGCCCTGGTGGCGGAGGTCTCCGACCTCCAGGCGCGCGTGGACGGGCTCGCGTCGCGCCTCGCCCTCGCGGAGGACGACGTGCAGGGCGCGCTGGCGCGAACCGAGGTCGCCGAGACCGTGCTGCTCGAGAAGGGGCTCGCGGACGAGGAGGACCTCGAGGCCGCGCGCCGCCGCTCCGACGACGTCGCCGCCGGCGGCGACCGGCGCGACGATCTCCACTAGCGGCGGCTACAGCTTCTCGAACTTCGGCTTCTCGGGGTGCTTGCGGTACACGAGCACCGTCCGACCGAGGATCTGCACGACCCGGGCGCCGACGGCGGCGCCGAGCCGGTCCGCCGCCTCGAAGCGGTCCTCGGGGCTCTCGGTCCCGACCCGCACCTTCACGAGCTCGTGGACGCCGAGCTGCTCGTCGAGCTGACGGAGGACCGCGTCCGTCACTCCCTCCTTGCCCACCTGGACGACGGGCGACAGGTGGTGCCCCGCGCCACGCAGCGCCTTGCGGAGCGGGGACGACGGCATGAGGGCGCGCTTCTTCGGGTTCGTCGGGGAGGGCATGGGCCTCGGTTCTACTTCCTCAGGTACTTGAGCTCGCGCTTCGAGATCCGCATGGTCCGGCGCGACGTCGAGGCCGCGCCGGAGCTGCTTCTCCGCGAGCCCGAGGTCGCCCGCGATCTTCGCCATCTGTCCCAGGAAGAGGTACCCCTGGGCGCAGCGCGGGTTTCGCTTGAGCGCGCCGTCGATGGCCGCGATGGCGCCCGGGAGCTTCTTGCGCTTGTCGTCGCAGAGGACGAACTCGCACCAGGTCCTCCACATGACGAACTCCGCCTCGTCGGCGTTGAGCGCGATCGCCTCGTCGAACTTCTTCAGCCCCTCGGCGTAGTTCCGGGCCTTCACGAACAGCGTGCCGGTCTCGAAGAGCTTCTCGGCCTCGAAGATCCTGGCGACGTCCACCTCGGCGGTGCCGCCGCCGGCGAGCTGCTCCTTGTAGGCGGCGCGGGCGCCCTCTTCGCCGAGCACCGACCACGCCTCGCTCACCTTCGCGAAGACGTCGGCGCACAGCTTCTTCTCGTCGGGCGACGCCTCGGCTGGCACGGCGTCCGGGTGGTAGGTCTTCGCGAGCTGGAAGTAGGCGATCTTGATCTGCGCGCCGGTCGCCTCCGGCTTCACGCCGAGCACGGCGAAGTGGTCGGAGCCCTTCAGCCGCGTGGAGAGCGCCTCGAGCGAGGCCCGGTCGAGGGCTGGCTTGGGCAGCGGAGCAGGGACGGGCGTCATCGCCGGCTTCCCGGGCACGGGGGTGGCGGCGGGCTTCGCGGGCACGGGGGGGGCCATCGGCTTCGTCGCGGCCGGCGGCCGGGAGGCGCCGGGCGCTGCCGGCGCGGGCGGCCGGGCCGGGGTCGCGGGCGGCTTCGTCGCCGCCGCGGGTGCGGGTGCCGGTGCTCCGGGCTTCGGACCTGTGGCCGCGGGAGCCGCCGGCCTCGCGGGCGCCGGAGCGGGGGCGGGAGCGGGGGCGGGAGCGGGCGCCACGGGCGCGGCGCCCTTGCGCGACGCGCCGAAGGCGAGGAGCTGGAGATCGCCGAGCAGCACCGCGAGCCGCAGGACGACGAGGGCGTCTCCGGGGCTCGCCGAGGCGAGCTCGGCGGGGCACCGCGTCCCGTCGAAGAGCCCCGCCACCCGGGACTCGTGGGCGGTCAGCCGGAGGTCCTCGAGCTTGAGCCGCCCGCCGATCCGGCTGGCGGCGCGGTGCTCGCGGTCGCCGAGCCGCCGCATGAGCGCCGCGGCGTCGAGGCCGCGAACCGCGGCGCCGAGCATCGCGAAGGGGTTGCCGAGCGGGAACGCGCCCGGGGCCGGCGGCGCCTGGGGGTTCCAGGACCAGCCGCCGCCCTCGACGCCGAGGGCCCGCTGCACGACCGCGCCGCCGTGCTCCTGGAGGAGCTGGGCGACGTCGGCGGGTTCACGAGCCGCTCGGCGATGAGCGCGGTGACGAGGTCGCCGCCGGCGGCTCGCGATGCGGCCTCGGCCTTCGCGAGCCCGGCCGCGGCGAGAGCGCGCCCTTCGTCACGAGGAATCGCGCCGAGGTCGTCGCCGGGATCGCTCGAGGCGGCGTGCTCGACGGTGCCGCGCCGGAACGAGAGCGCGTAGCTCTTCCCCTCCGGCGTGAGGGTGAGCCGCCCGGTCGCCTGGAAGCGCCGCGGCGAGCGCGAAGACGTGGAGCGCGCTCTCCCTGCCGAGGCGTCCCCTGGCCCGCGAGCCCCGCCGCGATGGCGGCGTCGGCCCCGACCTCGCGGGCGGCGATCCCGTAGGTGGACGCGCCGGGGGCGCGCCGGCGGCGGCGCGGGTGGCGCTGGCGCGGCGGCGGGCGGGGGTGGCGCCGCTGGCGCGCCGGCCGCGGGGGCGCCCGGCGGCGTCGCGGGGCGCACCGGCGGAGCGCGGTACCCGGGTGGAACCCGCTCGAGCTTCGGGGGCGCCGGGGTGGCGGCGGGCGCCGGGGGCTTCGGCTTGTCTTCGCTCACCGTCGGATCAGAGTACCACCGTCTCGCGGTACTCCCCGAAGACGTCCCGCAGGGCGTCGGAGATCTCGCCGAGCGTCGCCTGCGCCTTCACCGCGGCGAGGATCGTCGGCATGAGGTTCTCCGTCCCCTTCGCGGTCGCCCGCACCGCGTCGAGGGCCTGCTTCGCCGCGGTGGCGCTCCGGGCGGCGCGGAGCTTCTGGAGCCGCTTGATCTGCTGTCCCTCGAGCGCGGGGTCGACCTTCATGACCGTGACGGGCGGGTCCTCCGCCTTGAACGCGTTCACGCCGACGACCACCTGGTCCTTCGACTCGACCCGCTTCTGCCAGGCGTAGGCGGCCTCCTGGATCTCGCGCTGCACGTAGCCCTTCGAGATCGCCTGGACCATGCCGCCCATCTCGTCGATCTTCCGGATGTACTCCTGGGCGCGCGCCCTCGATCTCGTCGGTCAGCGACTCGACGACGTAGCTGCCGCCGAGCGGATCGATGACGTCGGCGACGCCCGACTCGTTCGCGATGATCTGCTGCGTGCGCAGCGCGATCCGGGCGGACGCCTCGGTGGGCAGGCCGAGCGCCTCGTCGCGGGAGTTGGTGTGGAGCGACTGCGTGCCGCCGAGCACCGCCGCGAGCGCCTGGAGGGTGACGCGGACGATGTTGTTGTCCGGCTGCTGCGCGGTGAGCATCGAGCCGGCGGTCTGGGTGTGGAAGCGCAGCATCATCGAGCGCGGGTCCTTCGCCTTGAACCGCTCCTTCATGATGCGCGCCCACAGCCGGCGCGCGGCGCGGAACTTCGCGACCTCCTCGAGGAGGTTGTTGTGGGCGTTGAAGAAGAAGGAGAGCCGGCCGGCGAAGGCGTCGACGTCGAGCCCGGCCTTCACCGCGGCGTCGACGTAGGCGATGCCGTCGGCGAGCGTGAAGGCGACCTCCTGCACCGCCGTCGAGCCCGCCTCGCGGATGTGGTAGCCGGAGATGGAGATCGGGTTCCACTTCGGCATCACCTTCGCCGTGTACGCGAAGATGTCGGTGATGAGCCGGAGCGAGGGCTCGCGGCGGGTAGATGTACGTCCCGCGCGCCGCGTACTCCTTCAGGATGTCGTTCTGGATCGTGCCCTGGAGGTCGCCGGGCGCGACGCCCTGCTTCTCGCCGACCGCCTGGTAGAGCGCGAGCAGGATGCCGGCCGGTCGCGTTGATCGTCATCGACGTGGAGACCTCGCCGAGCGGGATCCCGTCGAGGAGCGTCGCCATGTCCTCGATCGAGTCGATCGCCACGCCGACCTTGCCGACCTCGCCGCGGCGCGCGCGGGTGGTCGGAGTCGCGGCCCATCTGCGTGGGGAGGTCGAACGCGACCGAGAGGCCGGTCTGCCCCGACTTGAGGAGGTAGTGGTAGCGCTTGTTCGACTCCTCGGCGGTGCCGAAGCCGGCGTACTGGCGCATCGTCCAGAACCGGCCGCGGTACATCGTCGGCTGCACGCCGCGGGTGAACGGGAACTCGCCGGGGAAGCCGAGCCGGTCCTCGAGCCCGGGCTTCACGTCGCTCGGGTCGTAGAGCGGGTTCACGGGGATGCCGGACGACGTCTCGAACCTGGCGCGCCGCTCGGGCGCCTTCTTGACGCCCTTGCCGTACGTCCCGTCGAGCCAGGTCTTCTTGTTCGCCATGTGGGTGACTCCTGGACGCTCGTCCGAACCGCGCCTCGCGATCGCTCGGCGCCGCTGCAGGACCGCCGCCGCTGGCGCGCTCCGCGGGGTCGCACCATACCCGCGCCGCGACCGCCCCGTCCAGCTTCCGCGCACCGCCGGTCCTGGTCGGATCCGGCCGATTTTCGCGTCGAGCCGAAGCGGCACGCCGAGCCGAGCGGCACGCACCGGGAGGGGGGTTCCGCCGCCCCCGGTGCGCCCCCACGATGCCGGGATGCCGCGCACGTCGGGGGCGAGCCGGCGCCCGGCGCCGCGAACGGCGGGACGATCCCCGACGGCGTCGGGCGCCTGCTCTCGGTCCAGGCCGGGGAGCGCGCGGCGCGGCGGCTCGTGAGCGCGCTGGCGGACGCCGTTCCCTCGGCATCCTGCGCCGTGCTCCTCGTCGCCGGCGAGGGCGGCCGGCTCGAGCTCGCCGGCGCGGTCGGGCTCGACGACGACGCCCCGGTCATCCCGGCCGAGGGCGGTCTCGCCGCCGAGGCGCTCGCGGCGGGCGCGCTCCGCCTCGCCCCCGACCCCGGCCCGCCCTTCCCCCCGGGGACCCGCCTCGGCGCCGCGGTGCCGCTCGCGCTCGGCGACACGCGCGGCGCGCTGCTCGTCGGCACCCGCGACGGCCCCCTCGACGACGGGGCCCTCCTGCTCCTGCGCGTCGCCGCGGATCGGGCCGCGCTCCTCGTCGAGCGCGAGCGGCTCGTCGCCTTGGCGCGCGACGCCGCGGACCGGGCGCGCCGCGTGGAGGAGGACGCGGAGCGCCGGCGGCACGCGGTGGACACGATCCTCGGCATCGTCGGCCACGACCTGCGCAACCCCCTCGGCGCGGTGCACATGTCCGCGGCGCTGCTCCAGAAGCGCGGCGGCCTCGCGGGGTGGCAGGCCAGGACGGTGGAGCGGATGCGCTCGTCCGCCGGCCGGATGGGCCGGATCATCGCCGACCTCCTCAGCTACACGCGGACCCGGCTCGGGAACGGGATCCCCATCCAGCGGTCCGGCGCCGACCTGCGGGTCGTGGTGGGGCGGGTCGTCGACGAGCTGCGGGCGGCGAACCCCGACCGCGAGATCTCGGTCGACGCGCGGGAGGGGGAGGAGCTGTCGGGTCCGTGGGATCCCGATCGGCTCGAGCAGGTCGCCTCGAACCTCGTCTCCAACGCCGTCGACCACGGCGACCCCGGCACGCCGGTGCGGGTCGAGCTCGCCGCCGGCGACGGCGAGGTGACGCTCACGGTACGGAACGCGGACCCGGGGCTCCCGCCGGAGGTCCTCGAGCACCTCTTCGAGCCCTTCTCGCGGCCGCCGGACGAGCGGAGCCGGAAGGCCTCGGGCCTGGGGCTCGGGCTCTACATCTGCCGCGAGATCGTCCGGGGCCACGGCGGCGACATCTCCGCCCGGACCTCGGACGGCGAGATGGCCGTCTCGGTGCGCCTCCCCGGACCGCTCCGCCCGCCTGACCCGCGCTCGCCTCACCCGCGCTCAGGTCGCGGTGCGCCAGCGCTCGGCGAGATCCGCAGGGAGCCGCGCCGCGATCGCCTCCGCCTCGGCGCGCGTGAGGTGGGCGCGCGCCGCCGCGAACACCGCGCGGACGTAGGTCGCGGCCTGGGGCGGCGGGTGGAGCACGAGGCTCGAGACCTCGAGCAGGTAGTCGCCCGCGCCGAGCGGCGCGCGCACGGGCGCCCCGAAGGCGAAGCTCCCGGCTCCGAGCTCCCGGGCGAGGGAGAACGGGAGGTGCGCGAGGAGCGCCCCGAGCGGCGCGCCGTCCAAAGCGGGGCAGAGCGGCGCGAGGACGCCGAGGATGATCTTGCGGGCGTCGACCTCCGACCCGAGCCGCGCCTCCACGCGATCGAGGAGGTCCGGGCCGCGCCGCACCGGGACCCACTCGGCGCGCCCGTCGAGCTCGGCGGGGCCCACGATCCCGGGGAGCGGCGGGCCCATCCCGCCCTGCACGCGATAGCCGTCGCTCATCGGCGGGAAGGTCGTCCCGCGGCCGTCCCGGGGGAAGGGCGACGCTCCCGCGGGGCCGGCGAGCCAGGGGCAGCCGGAGGAGGCTGCCCCGGAGCGACCCCCGCTCGATTGACGTTCCAGCGGCAGGGGATTAGGACCGAACTGTGGGCTCCGGTCGGTTCGCGATGGCGGTGCACGCGCTCGCCGTGCTCGCGCAGTCGCGCGAGGGGTATCCATCCGCTTACGTCGCGTCGAGCGTGAACACCCACGCCGTCTTCCTGCGCCGCATCCTCGGCGAGCTCGTCGCCGCGGGGCTCGTGGACGCCCGGGAGGGTCGGGCCGGAGGATATCGGCTCGCCCGACCGGCCGACGAGATCACGCTCGCCGACGTGTACCGCGCGGTGGAGCCGGACGGTCCCCTCGCCGCCAGCCCGGCGGCCCCCAACGTCCGCTGTCCCGTCGGCGCGGGCATGCGCCGGGCCTTCGCCGAGACCGCCGGCGCCGCCGAGGGCGGCCTCCTCGCCGCCCTTCGGGACGAGACGGTCGCCGGCCTCTCGCGCCGCGCGCTCCGCCTCGGCCGCCGCACCCGCCGGGCCTGAACGCCCGCTTGCCCCGGGAACGCCCGGATCTGCGCCGGATCCGCGCGGCGCCGCCCCTCCGGACGGCGCGCCGCGTCGTGAAGCGGGCGCGTGCGGAACCGGGATGCGCTTGCCCACAGCCCGGGAAATTGCGAGAATTCGGCGCTTTTTTTCGACTCGTCCACTCCAGTAGCGCTCGGCTCGCCGAGAGGCGGCCTGGCGCGACGGATCCAACGCGAGACGGACGTTCACTTCCCGACGAGGAGCGAGCCATGTCGACGAAGGTCCTGAAGCCCATCCTCCAGAACCCCCTCGACGCCCCCGAGAAGGTCGAGTTCAACATCCCCGGGGAGATCGTGCGCGCCACCGGCGGCTACGAGGAGGCGATGAAGGAGGGGTACGACCTCGCTCCAGCGCCCCATCCGCTCGGTGCCCATCGAGCAGATCGAGAAGCAGCACGCGAAGAACCGCATGACCGTCTGGGAGCGGATCCGGGTCCTCACGGACAAGGAGCCGACGGTCCTCTTCTCGAACTGGGGCAAGAACCTCGACGGCGCCTCGATCGTCACGGCGGTCCTCAACATCAACGGCCGCGACGTCGCCTGCTACGGCCACGACTTCACGGTACGCGCCGGCTCGATGGACGCGACCAACGGCTCGAAGCTCGCGCGCCTGTTCCGGCTCGCCGGCGAGAAGGGCATGCCGCTCATCGGCATGAACGACTCGGCCGGCGCCTTCGTGCCGGCGGGCGTCGGCGGGCTCGACGGCTACGCCGAGGCCTTCACCGCGCTCCGGAAGATCAGCGGCGTCGTGCCGTCGATCATGTGCATGTTCGGCTTCAACGCCGGCGGCGGCTCGTACCTCCCGCGCCAGGGGAGCTTCGTCATCCAGCCGAACGACACCTTCTTCGGCCTCACCGGCCCGGGCGTCGTGAAGTCGGTGCTCGGCGAGGACATCTCCCCCGAGGATCTCGGCGGCCCGAAGGTGCACGGCGCCTCCGGCGTCGCCGACCTCACCGTCGCCGACGAGCTGGCCGCGCTCCGCCAGGCGGTGCGCCTCCTCAGCTACCTCCCGGACAACAACTCGGTCTCGCCGCCCTTCGAGGACACGAGCGACCCGCATCGACCGGAAGACCTGGGAGATCAACACCCTCCTCAAGAAGGCCTTCAACTCGCCGACCGGGTTCAACACGCCCTTCGACGTGTCGATCATCATCCAGCAGGTCTGCGACTACGGCGACTACTTCGAGGTCCAGCCCGAGCGCGCGAAGGAGGCGGTCACCGCCTTCGGCCGCATCGGCGGGCACGTCGTCGGGTTCGTGGCGAACAACAGCGCGGTCGCCTCCGGCCAGATCGACTGCGACTCCGCGGTGAAGATCGCGAGGTTCGTCCGCTTCTGCAACATCTACAACATCCCGATCGTCTTCATGGAGGACACCACCGGCTTCCTCCCCGGCCGCGAGCAGGAGACGCGCGGCATCGTGCAGGCGGGCCGGTCGATGCTCGACGCCATCGTCGACGTGCGCACCCCGCGCATCCTGCTCATCCTCCGCAACGCCTTCGGCGGCGCCTACGCCTCGTACAACAACTACCCGACCGGCGCCGACCTCGTCATCGCCCTCCCCACCACGCGCCTCGCCGTGATGGGCCCCGCCGGCAAGGAGTTCGTCTACAAGGACGAGCTCCGCAAGATCCGCGGCCAGGCCGCCGAGATGGTGAAGAAGGGCGCCGCGACGCGCACCGCCGCCGGCATGGACGGCGGCCGCGGCGAAGAAGGACGCCGAGAAGGAGGCGGGCGAGTGGCTCAAGGCCGAGGAGGCCGCCCTCAACCGCCGCTACGAGAAGGAGCTCATGAACCCGAAGGAGGGCCTCGCCCTCGGCTCGATCTCGTCCCTCGTCATGCCCACCGACCTCCGCAAGGTGCTCGGCGAGAGCATCCGCTTCTTCCTCCGCCACTACACGCCGTCGCCGATGACCGGCCCGCAGCGCGAGTTCCACTAGCCCCGGCGCGACCCCCGACCGGCTTCCAGACTGGAGACGACACGGATGGCCACCATGGACTGGTACAAGCACAACCCGCTCACCCACCGCGACCGGCGCCTCGGCAAGTCGGCGTCCGCGTGGGTCCGCTCCTTCGCCAGCGAGGACCTGAAGCCGCTCATCGTCTGCCGCGGCCCGATCCGCAAGGAGGCGATGGACGTCTTCGAGGAGATGGGGATCACCCACTACGGGATCCTGCTCTCGGAGAAGGACTCCATCGTCTTCGCGAACGCCCTCGCCCCCGAGCTCCGGCAGCTCATCGACACGAGCCGCGTCCACCGGGTCCCCGACTACACCGGCGCGTCGAAGGAGGAGCGCGTCGAGCGGATGAACCAGATCGTCCAGATCGCGAAGGACAACGGGTACGACTCGGTCTTCGCGGGCTACGGCTTCATGGCCGAGGACGAGGAGTTCGTCGCCACCCTCGAGCGGGCCGGCCTCAAGTTCATCGGCCCGAACTCGAACACCCAGGCCCGCGCCGGCAAGAAGGACGAGGCGAAGCGGACCGCCGTGGAGGTCGGCGTCTCGACCACGCCCGGCGTGAACAACGTCACCGCCCGGACCCTGGTCGCGAAGCACAAGACCCGCGAGGCGATCCTCGCCCTCGCCAGGGCCGAACGATCTCGCCCTCGACGCGAAGGTCACCGGGAACGCGAAGCTCTCCCTCGAGGACCTCGCCGACCACGTCCTCATGGCCTCCTACGCGAAGGGGCTCGACCTCTACACGATCGACGAGCTCGGCGAGCAGGTCCGCAAGGAGGTCGCGGACATGTTCAGGAAGTTCCCGCAGAGCCGGGTCCGCCTCAAGGCGATCGGCGGCGGCGGCGGCAAGGGCCAGCGCATCCTCGGCGGCTCGCTGCTCGCCGTGAAGAGCCCCACCGCGGCCCAGATCGCCGAGGCCGCCGGCGGAGGCCCCCGCCCTCACCCGCGAGGTGCTGAACGAGGTGAAGGCGACGGGCGTCGGCGACAACAAGAACGTCCTCATCGAGCTCAACATCGAGCAGACCCGCCACAACGAGATCCAGCTCCTCGGGAACGGGAAGTGGTGCATCTCGCTCGGCGGCCGCGACTGCTCGCTCCAGATGCACGAGCAGAAGCTCCTCGAGATCTCGGTGACGCAGGAGGGGCTCGCCGCCGCGATCTGCCAAGGCCGAGAAGGCCGGGAAGAAGGAGGAGGTCGCCGCGCTCAAGACCGACCTCGAGATCCTGAAGCGGATGGAGGACGACGCGGCCCGGTTCGGCGCGGCGGTGGGCCTCGACTCCGCCTCGACCTTCGAGTGCATCGTCGACCGCGACCGCTACTACTTCATGGAGGTGAACACCCGGATCCAGGTGGAGCACCGGGTGACGGAGCTCTGCTACAGCCTGCGATTCACGAACCCGGAGGACCCGAGCGACTCCTTCGTGGTCGAGTCCCTGGTGGAGGCGATGGCGCTCCTCGCGCGGCACAAGGAGCGGCTCCCGAAGCCCGCCCGCGTCCCCCGGTTCGGCGCGGCGGCGGAGGCCCGCCTCAACGCCACCGACTCGTCGCTCTCCCCGCACGCCGGCGGCCTCATCCGCTACTGGTCGAAGCCCATCGACGGCGAGATCCGCGACGACCAGGGCATCAGCATGCCGAACCCCGACACCGGCATGTTCATGCGGTACCTCGTGGCGGGCGCCTACGACTCGAACATCGCCCTCCTCCTCACGAAGGGCGAGGACCGGCTCGACAGCTACATCCACCTGTCCAAGGTCCTCGGCCAGACGAGCCTGCGCGGCGTGAACCTCGCGACGAACCTGCAGTTCCACTACGGGCTCGTCAACTGGTTCATCGGGCAGAACGTGATGGCGAAGCCGACCACCCGGTTCGTCGTCCCGTACCTGACCCTCGTCGGCCAGCTGAAGGACGAGGGGAACAAGCTCGACACGACCTACGCCTTCCTGGAGATGAAGAAGCACTACGCCGCGCTCATGGCGGCGGAGGCGCCGAACGATCCGGCCGCCGTGAAGGCGATGGGCGACGTCATCGACCGGAAGTTCACGCTCCTCACCCGGGCGATGGACCAGCTCCTCGACGACCCGCACCTGCTCGCGGGCTGGCTCAGCCTCAACCGCCGCAACTACCGGATCGAGGGCGGGAAGCTGATCTGGATCCGCAACCCGCTCGGCGTCCTCCACGACACCTACGAGTACCTGAACATGGGGTGGGACCCGAAGGCGCCCGCCGCCGAGGTGATCTGGCAGCACGACTCCGAGCTGCTCCAGCGCGCGATCCGCTTCTACCAGCAGCTCCGCGCGAACTTCGGGCTGCGCCGGGAGGAGTTCTACAAGCTCGACGAGATCCTGAAGAACGAGGCGGCCCAGGGCGGCTACGACCAGGCCACCTGGGATCGGATCCGCCAGGCGCACCTCGGCTTCGAGGCCGGGAACGAGCTCCTCGGCCTGCTCTTCATGCTGGCGGAGAGCGTGAAGTTCTTCGACTTCAGGGTCGAGACGAACCTCGAGGTCACCATCCCCGCGCACCTGCACGACCCCGAGCTGCAGGCCCGCATGAAGAAGGTGCTGTGTCCGCCGCCGCAGACGAAGGCGGACGAGCTCGTCGCGCCATACGGCGGCATGCTCTACCGGCAGGAGGCGCCGGGCCGGCCGCCGTTCATCTCCGAGGGCCAGCACTTCGACAAGGGCCAGCCGCTCTACATCATCGAGGTCATGAAGATGTTCAACACCGTCCGCGCGACGTTCGCCGGGACGATCGACAAGGTGATCATGACCGGGGCCGACGGGTCGGTGGTGCAGAAGGGCCAGCCCATCTTCAAGATCACGCCGGACGAGAAGTTCGAGCCGACGGATCCGAAGAAGATCGACAAGGAGCGCAAGGCGCGCACCGGCGAGCTCCTCAAGGCGGTGGTGATGTCGCCGAAGGAGAAGCTCTACGACGTCGACGCGAAGGACGTCGACACGGACGCCGAGCGCGCGCTCTTCATCGCGGCGGTCTAACGAGGACTGGCGCCTTCCCATCCGAGGACTCGCGCCTTCGGGCGCGAGTCCGAGCGGCTGTCCTCCCTTCACGCGGCCCCGTCCGATCCGACGGGGCCGCGTGCCGCTTCCGGCCCTCGCGGAGCGGCAGCCCCGGCGCGCAGCGCCGGCGAGCGCGCGAGCGCCTGGTTCACGCTGATTCCCGAATCGGCCCTCCCGGGCCTGTCGCAGCGCGTCGCAGATCGCCGCGCCGTGTCACGGTTCCCGTGACACGGTGATGACAGGGCGATCGTACGGTGCCTCGTCGCGCCGGAGCCACCGGCGCCGGAGACCACCATGCTCACCGCCTCCCCCGTCCTCCCCGACGCGCGCCGCGCGGCGCCCCGCCTGGACCGCATCGCGATCGAGCAGATCGTCTCCTCGGGCCGCCGGCTCCTCGTGCAGGGCGCGATGGGCATCCACGCGTCGGACGGGATCGCCGGGAAGGTCGCGGCGCACCACGGGCCGCGCCTCGTCGGCGCCGGGACGATCTCCGCGGTGCTCAAGACCCCGGACCACCTTCGCGCCGAGATCCGCCGCGCCAAGGCCGAGGCCCCGAACGGCTTCGTGGGCGTGAACATCATGGCCGCCATCCACAAGGGCGACTTCGAGTCGCACGTGCGGGTGTCGATCGAGGAGGGCGTCTCGTTCATCGTCCAGGGCGCCGGCATCTCCCGCGAGATCGTCCGCTGGTGCCGCGACGGCGGCGTCCCGTTCGTCGGGATCGTCTCCTCGGGCCGGCTCGCCGCGATGTACGAGAAGTGGGGCGCCGAGTTGATCGTCGCGGAGGGCGCCGAGGCCGGCGGCCACATCGGCGACATCGGCCACCCGCTCCCGTCGCTCACCGACGAGGTGATCGCGGCCACCTCCCTGCCGGTGATCGCGGCGGGGGGCGTCGACGCCTCGGACGTGCAGCGCTTCATCGACGCGGGCGCCGCCGGGGTCCAGCTCGCGACGCGGTTCCTCGCCTGCTCCGACGGCGACGTGCACCCCGGCTTCAAGGAGATGCACCTCGGCAAGACCGCCGAGGACGTCACGATCATCACGAGCTGCGTGAAGGGGATGAAGGCCCGCGCCGTGCGCAACGCCTTCACGGACCGGCTCGCCCGCGGCGAGGTCTTCCCGCCCCGCGCGAAGGCGTGGTGGTACGGCAAGGACGGCTACAACGGCCGCCGGAAGGCCTGCATCGAGTGCCTCGCCGACGGGCTCTGCCTGTGCCGCGCGAGCGGGTACAAGGAGAGCTTCTGCATCACCGACGCGCTCCTCGCGGCCGCGGTGCACGGCGACAAGGAGAACGGGCTCTTCTACACGGGCATGAGCCTCGTCCGGATCGGCGAGAAGACGCTCGAGGAGCTCCCCACGGCGGCCGCGATCCTGGCCGACCTCGAGGAGCGGCTCGCGTCCGCGCCGCGGCCGGTTCGCGCCGCGGCGAAGCTCCCGGCGGGCCACGCCTCGCACGCCGCGGCGTAGTCCTGGATTTGACGGAGCGTCGCGCCGCGCTCCGGCGGAGGACACCCCTCCCCGCCTTGACGGACGTCAACCGCGGCGCCGCGCGCGGCTCGACGCACCTCGACCACTCAATCAAATTCGGCTACGGATCGAGGGGTCCACCGCCGTGGGACCGGTGGACCGAACGTCACTGACGGCGGATCGAGCTCGAGAAGAGAGACGCGGCATGGCGACTGGTACCGTGAAGTGGTTCAACGACGCGAAGGGCTTCGGCTTCATCACGCAGGACAACGGCGGTGAGGACGTGTTCTGTCACTACAGCGCGATCTCCGGCGACGGCTTCAAGAGCCTCGCCGAGGGTCAGAAGGTCGAGTTCGACGTGGTGAAGGGTCCGAAGGGCCTGCAGGCCGCGAACGTCAAGAAGGCGTAGACCGTCGCGACGCTCTTCCTCGAGCCCGGTCCCTCCGTGCGAGGGGCCGGGCTCTCGTCTTTTCCCCTCCCCAGCCCCGCTTCGCGGGGCGGTGGAATGCGGGGACGGGTCCCCTCCCAGCCCGCTTCGCGGGGCGGTGGAGATCCGGGACGGGTCCCCTCCCCAGCCCCGCTGCGCGGGGCGGTGGAGATCCGGGGACGGGCCGGACGGGAGGCGCGGCGCGTTGCGGCGGCGCGGGACGCGGCGCAGCGTGTCTCGCGGAGGGATCCCCGATGCCGCTGCGCACCCACGAGCTCCACCCGTCCATCGTCCACGCACCGCTGGTCCTCCTCCCCGCCACCGCGATCGTGGACCTCCTCGCGGCCCTGCGGCCCCTCGATCGGCGCCTCGACCGCGCCGCGCGCCGGCTCTGGTGGGCGACGGCCGGCGGCGCCCTGTTCGTCGGCCTCACCGGCATGGCGGCGTCGCAGGAGATCGAGGTGGACGACCCGCGCGCGCGGGACGTCATGTTCCTCCACGGCATGGGGAACTTTTGCCTCGTGCTGGCCGCCTTCGGCGTCGCGACTTGGCGCGCGTCGAACCGGGCCTCGCTCACCTCCGCCTTCGCCGGGATCGCGGCGTCGGCGGCGTCGATCTACACCGCCTACCTCGGCGGCGAGCTCGTCTACACCCACGGCGCGGGCGTGAAGGCGCTCGGCGGGGCGGCCGCGAAGACGCCGCCGCTCCTCTCGACCGCCGCGCCCGGCCGCCTGGCCCGCGACGCGGTGCGCGGGCTCGGCTGGCTGCTCAGCCGCGGGAAGCGCGCCGCCTTGGGCGAGGAGCAGGTGGACCGCTCCGCCCTCACCCACGCCGCGGACCGCAGCGGCGCGAGCCCGTCCCCCGCGCCGTAGCCGGCGCGAGGTCGTCCGTCAGCGGACGTCGAGCAGCTCGACCTCGAAGACCAGGGTCGACTGCGGCGGGATCGCGCCCGGGAAGCCGCGGCTGCCGTACCCGAGCTCCGGCGGGATGGTGAGCTTCCGCTTGCCGCCGACCTTCATGCCGGCGACGCCCCGGTCCCACCCCGGGATCACCTGCCCGGCGCCGAGGTCGAAGGAGAACGGGCCCCGCCCGACCGAGGAGTCGAACTTCTTCCCGTCGATGAGCCAGCCCGTGTAGTGCACCTCGACCGCGTCGCCCTTCCTCGCCTCGCGCCCGGTGCCGACGACGAGGTCCTCCATGACGAGCTCGGCCATGTGCGTCTCCTCGCGCTAGAGGGGCAGGTTGCCGTGCTTGCGCGGCGGGATCGTGCCGCGCTTGGTCCGCAGCATCTCGAGGGCGCGGATCACCTTCGGCCGGGTGTCCTCCGGCCGGATGACCTCGTCGACGTACCCGAGCGCCGCAGCGCGGTACGGGTTCGCGTACTCGTCGCGGTACTGCTGGGCGAGGCGGGCCCGCTCCACCACCGGATCGCGGGCGGCCTCGAGCTCCCGGCGCGCCACGATCCCGACCGCCCCCTCCGGCGACATGACCGCGATCTCCGCGGTGGGCCAGGCGAGGTTCACGTCCGCGCGCAGGTGCTTCGACGCCATGACCGCGTAGGCCGCGCCGTAGGCGCGCCGGGTGATGACCGTGACCTTGGGGACGGTCGCCGCCGCGAAGGCGTAGAGGAGCTTCGCGCCGTGCTTCGCGAGGCCGCCCCACTCCTCGGCGGTCCCGGGCTTGAACCCCGGGGCGTCGACGAAGGTGAGGAGCGGGATGTTGAAGGCGTCGCAGAACCGGACGAACCGTGCCGCTTTCCCCGCGGCGTCGCCGTCGAGCACGCCCCCGTCCTCCGCCGGCTGGTTCGCGACGACCCCGACGGTGCGCCCGGCGAGCCGGGCGAGGCCGACGAGGAGGTTCGGCGCGAACTGCTCGGCCACCTCGAGCAGGTGGCGGTCGTCGACGACCGCGCCCACCACCTCCCGCATGTCGTACGGCTGATCCGGGACGTGCGGGACGATGGTCTTCAGGAGGTCGTCGCGGCGGCCGGGCTCGTCGGCCCCTGGCCGGGCCGGCGGGTCCACGCGGTTCGAGGCCGGGAGGAAGGAGAGCAGCTCCCGCACCGCCCGGAGCGAGGCCTCCTCCGAGTCGTGGGCGAAGTGGGCGAGGCCGGAGCGGCTCGCGTGCACCTTCGCGCCCCCGAGCTCCTCGCGCGTCACCTCCTCGCCGGTGACGGCTCGCAGGACGTCGGGGCCGTTGATGAAGAGGTAGGAGGTCTCCTTCACCATGAAGGTGAAGTCGGTGATCGCCGGGCTGTAGACGGCGCCGCCGGCGCACGGCCCGAGGATGACCGAGATCTGCGGGACGACACCGGACGCGAGGGTGTTCCGCAGGAAGATGTCGGCGTAGCCCGCGAGGGCGACGACGCCCTCCTGGATGCGCGCTCCCCCCGAGTCGTAGAGCCCCACGACCGGCGCCCCGACCTCGAGGGCGAGGTCCATCACCTTGCAGATCTTCTCGGAGAAGGCGCCGGAGAGCGAGCCGCCGAACACGGTGAAGTCCTGCGCGAAGACGAAGACCTGCCGGCCCTCCACCGTGCCGTACCCGGTCACCACCCCGTCGCCGAGGACCTTCTGCTCGGCCATCCCGAAGTCCGAGCAGCGGTGGGTCTTGAACTTGTCGATCTCGTCGAAGGAGCCGGGGTCGAGGAGCAGGGCGATCCGCTCGCGGGCGGTGAGCTTGCCCGCCTCGTGCTGCTTCTGCACGCGGGCCTCGCCGCCGCCCTTCTCCGCCTCGGCGTTCAGGCGGTCGAGCCGCGCGCGTCCCGGGTCGGGGTCGATGGGGTCGGTCATGGGTTCACCGTGGGAGGACGCCCCGTCATAGCACGTGCCCGGAGCGCGCCCACCACCCGGCCCACGCCCGGGCGGCCTTGTCGCGATCGGCCGCCGGCATGTCGGCGGTGTAGGCGACGGGCGGCGGCGCCGCGTGCGAGAGCTCGAGGGAGGCGGCGACCCGGACGTCGCGGTCGGGGCTGGTCAGGCCGGTGAAGAGCCACTCGGCGCGGCCATGACCCCGGTTCTGCTTCCACCACGTCAGCCACTTGCGGGCGTCCGGACCGAGCCGCTGCAACGTGATCGCGGCGAGGGCGTCGGCGGCGGCGGTGGCGGTATCGGGGTCGCTCGTCTCGAGGACCTGGATGAGGAGCGGGATCGACTCGCCGTCGCGCAGCGCGCCGAGGGCGCGGGCGGCGCGGCCCGCCCGCGTCGAGAGGCCGGAGAGGAGCGCGCGGCGGAGCTTCTCCGCCGCCTGGCGAACCGCGGGGTCGCGGCGCCGGTTCCCGAGCGCGGCGCAGGCGGCGGCGGCCGCGTCCGCGTCGGCGTCGAGCGCGCGGTCGGCGAGGCCCGCCAGCGAGGCCCGATCGGGCGGCGCCGCGACCGGCGGCGGGGTCCGCCCAGGCGGGGGGAGCTTCGCCGGAGCCTGCGCCTCGGCGGGGGCCTCCGCCGAAGGGGGCGGTCCCGACTTCGACGACGGGGGCGCCGACGCCCGGGGCGTCGCGGGGGAGGCGGGCTCCGGGGCAGCCGGGGCCGGCTCCTCGGCCCCGGAGAAGAACCGGTCCTCGAGCGCCGCGAGGGAGTCCGCGGCGGCCGGCGCGCGAGGCGCCGGAGCGGTCGCGGGAGGTGCGGCGGCGGGAGCGGACGGCGACGAGGGGGCGGGCCAGAGGATCGCGGTCCGGCCGGCGGGTGCCGCGGGTGCGGCTCTCGGCGCCGGAGCCGGAGCCGGCGCGGCGGCGGGCTCTGCGGCGGGCTCGGCGGCGCTCTCGAGGTCGGCGAAGGAGAGCTCGCGATCCCGGTCGTCGACCCGGGACGCGGCGGCGGGCGGAGCGGGCGGGCGCGGCGCGGCCTGGGTGCGGCGCGGCGGCGGAGGCTCGGGCGCTGGGGGCGGCGGAGGGGGCTCCTCGACGATGGGCGCCCGCGGTGGAGGGGGCTCGGCAGGAGGAGGAGCCACGGCCGCGGCGGGTCTCGAACCGGTCCGGCGGCGGCGGCGCTTGCGGTCCCGGATGATCCGCTCGAAGGCCGCGCCGACCGTGGCGAGGAACATGAGCAGGTCGCCGAGCCGGCGCGGAGAGATCGGCGCCTCGCCGTTGTCCGCGTACAGGATGCAGATCGCCCGGCCGCGGAGGACGATGGGGAAGACGAGGACCGTGCGCGGGTCGCGCCCGAGCCCCTGGAGCACTGCGTCGGTCCCCTCCGCGCCCGCCGCGATGGGGCCGAGGTACGGGCTCTGGGTCTCGATGACGGTCTTGAAGACCCCGGGATCGGTCGCCCAGATGGCGACGCCGCGCGCGCGGTCCCGCGCCCCTTCCTCACCGAGCGCGTCGTGACCGGCGACGGCGTCGCGGGCCACCGCGAACACCGCGGCGAACTCGAAGAAGTCGCGGGCGTACCGGAGCGCGGCGAGCACGATCTCGTCGCGGTGGCGGGCCGCCGCGATCGCGGCCCGCGCGTCCTCGAGCTTCCAGTGGGGCGGCGCGGTCCGGTCGACGGCGATGGGCTCGTCGGGCGGCGGCTCCTCCTCGGCCTCCTCCGGCGCCGCCCCGGCGGGCTCCGCGGGCGCGCCCGCCTCGCCCTCCTCGTTCGCGATCTCCGCCTCGAGCTCGAGCTCGACGCTCTCGAGGGCCTGGGCGAGCGCCGCCGCGAGCGGCTCCATCGACTCCTCGGAGTCGCCGCCGAACCCTTCGCCGGGGGTCGCGGCGAGCGGCGGCGTCCGCCGGGGCTCGGGAGCGGCGTCGGGCGGAGGCTCGGCGCCCGCGGGGGCGGGCGCGGATCCGGCCGCGGCGGCGATCGCGGCGAGGCGCGGCGCGAGGGGGCCCCCGTAGATCCGGTGGATCAGCTCGCGGACGCGCCACTCCGGCCCGACGTGAGCGGTGAGGTGGAGCGAGAGCATGAAGCTGATCTCGTCGAGGAGGCCGAGGTCGACCGGGTAGGTCGCGACGAGGGCGAGCTCGCGTCCATCGAGGGCGAAGGGCGCGAGGCCGTGCCGCTCCGCCACGCGCGAGGGGAACACCCGACGCGCCCGCGGATCGCCGGCCGCCCACGCCGCGGCGGGAGCGGGGGGGAGCTCCGCGGCGCGTGCGAGGTAGGCGCCCAGCGTCTCCTCGGGGATGGCGCCGAGCTCGAGGAGCGCCGTATCCAGCGCGCCGCCCGCCGCCTGCTGGCGCGCGAGCGCCCGCTCGACGACGTCGGCGGACACTGCTCCGTCCTCGACGAGGAGCGCGGCGAGATCCTTCGGCACGGATCGTTTCTAGGACCCCCCAGGCCGAGGGTCAAGGAGCCTTCACCACCCACGTCCGCGCGACGACGTCGTGGAGCGCGCGGCCCGTGCGGGTGAACAGCGCCAGGAGGAATCCGAGCCCGAGCAGCGCGACCGAGAAGAGGGCGAGGGACGAGCGAAGCGCGCTCCGCGCCGGCGAGGGCGGCCCTCCGTCCGGCCCGACCACCCGGATCCGGACGAGCCGCTTCCCGAGCGTCGCGCCCCCGAGGGCGTGGGCGAGGGTCGCGTAGGTGACGAGGGCGAGGGCGACCGCCGCCGCGACCGAGAGCGCGATCACGCGCTCGCGCGCGACGAGGTCGACGAGCTCCTCGAGCCCGCGCGGCGCCGCGCCCCGTGCCGCCGCCGCCTCGCGGAGGAGGACGAAGCCGAGCCCCCGCCCGCGGCGACGAAGGGCACGCCGTCCACGAGCCACGCCACCCCGCGCCGCCACGGCTCCGCCCGCGCGACGTGCACCTCCAGCTCCTCGACGTCGGCATCGGGGAGGTCGTCCACCTCGGCCGGAGCCGCGGCAGGCGCGGGCACGGGTGCCGATGCGCCCCCCGCGGCCGCGCGCGCCGCGGCCGGCGGGGGCGGCGGGGGCGGCGCCGCCGCGAGCGCGGGGATGGCGGGCGCGGCGATCGGCTGGCCCCGGGCCGCGGCGGTGATTGTCCGGAGATCCCAGTGCGACCGCTCGATGGAGGCGAGCTCGTTGGCGTGCGAGCCCGCCGGCGCCGGCGCGGCGCCGGGGACCGGCGGCGGACGGGGCGGCGGGGTCGCGGCGGGGCCGGGGAGCGGCGCAGGCAGGACGCCAGGCACCGTCTCCATCGGGGTCGCGACGCGCGCGGGGGGCGGACGGAGGCTCCGGCGATCGAGGTCCAGCGGCGCGTCGAGGGACGGACCCGGCGCCTCGTCGCGCAGGAGGAGCGGCGCGCCGCAGCCGGCGCAGAAGGCGGTGCCCTCGGGCGCGTCGCGGTGGCAGCGCGGGCAGCGGACGTCGGTCACGCGAGATCCCCGAACCTCGCCTGGAGGAGCGCCACCGCGACGATCGCGGCGGTCTCGGCGCGCAGCACCCGGGGCCCGAGCCCGGCCCGGACCGCGCCGGCCGCCTCGCAGGCCGCGACCTCGGCGTCGGTGAGCCCGCCCTCCGGCCCGACCACCGCCGCGACCGAGGACGGCGCCCCCGGCGTCGAGCCGGCCACCGCCGGGGTGGAACACGAACGTCCGCGTCCCCGGGGCGAGGGCGGCGAGGGCCCGGGCCAGGGCGGCCGGCGGCGAGACCTCCGGGACGTCGGCGCGGCCGCACTGCCGCGCCGCCTCCTCGGCGATCCGGCGCCAGCGGCCGGCCCGCTCCTCCCCCTTCGCGGGCTCGAGGCGCACCACCGAGCGCTCCGCCTCGAACGGGAGGACGCGCCCGACCCCGAGCTCCGTCGCCTTCTGCACGACCAGGTCCATCTTCTCGCCCTTCGCGAGGGCGACGACGAGCGCGATCTCGACGGACGCGGGCGGCGCGACCTCGCGCGGTCCGAGCGCCACCCACTCGAACCCGGGGCCGATCTCGGCGCCGTAGCGGCCGCCGCGCCCGTCGAACACCTCGATCGACGCGCCGGGCGCGAGGCGGAGCACGTCGGCGAGGTACCGCCGCGCCTCCGGACCGAGGAGCCCCCGGGCGCCGTCGATCCGGTCCGGGGGAAGGTGGATCGCGCCGGAGGGTCACGCCGGCCTCCGGAGCGCGAGGAGGCTCCACTCGCCGTCGCGCCGGTCGCCGCCCGGGACGGGTACGAGCCCCAGCGCGACGTGGGCGCGGCGGACCTCGTCCTCCTGAGGACCGAGGATGCCGGAGAGGAGGAGCACGCCGCCCGCCGCGACCTTCGCCGCGAGGGCCGGCGCGAGGTCGACGAGCACGTTCGCGAGGATGTTCGCGACGACCACGTCGAACGTCCCGGGGATGGCGTCGAGCGGATCGCCCGGTGAGCTCGAGGGCGGCGCCGTTCCGCGCGGCGTTCTCGCGGGCGACCCGGACCGCGACGGGGTCTCGTCGTTCCCGGCGACCCGGCCGGCGCCGAGCTTGCGCGAGGCGATGGCGAGGAGCCCGGACCCGGTGCCCACGTCGAGGACGCTCGCGCCCGGCCGCGCCCGAGAGGAGGTCCGAGAGCGCCGCGAGGCAGAGCGAGGTGGTCGGGTGGGTGCCCGTGCCGAACGCCATCCCGGGATCGAGGACGACCTCGACGGACCCGGCCGGCGGCGGCTCGTCGATCCACGACGGGCGCACCCGGACGCGCCCGACGTCGAGCGGCCGGAACTGCTTCTTCCACTCCTCGCCCCAGTCCTCGTCGGCGACCTCGGCGAGGGCGCCGCCGAGCGCGCTCCGCGCGCGCCTCCGCGTCGTCTCGACCGGGGAACCACGCGACGAGCAGGGCGCGGCCGGGCGGCGGGAGGGCGACCCCCGGCATCGGCGTCCCCTCCCCGTCCCGCACCTCGACGCCGCTCGCGCCGTGCTCGAACAGATCCGACGCCCGCTCCTCCGCAAGGGAGGCATCCGTCTCGAGCGAGAGCGACCAGGTGGGCATCCGCGCCGATGGTAACAGCGCGCGCGTCGATATCGAATCCACGGCGATTTCGTGCCCGAGGGGAGGCAGGGTACGATGGTCGCGGAATGGCTTTTCACGTGCTCCTCGTCGAGCCGGACGCCGGGCTCGCGGACGAGATCCGCCGGGCGTTCGCCCCCCTGGGCTTCGCCGTGACGGCCGTGCAGGCCGGCGAGCCTGCGCTCGAGCGCTGCAAGGAATCGCCGCCCGACCTGATCCTCCTCGCGGCCGAGCTGCCGGACATGAGCGGCTTCTCGGTGTGCAACCGGCTCAAGCGGGCGGTCGCCTCGGTGCCTCTCGTCCTCTACACCGCCGAGGCGACGGACGCGGCCATCGACGCCCACCGGGCGACCCGCACCCACGCCGACGACTACGTGAAGAAGCCCTTCGAGGTCGCCGATCTCCTCGCGCGCTCGGCGGCCCTCCTCCAGTCGGACCAGCCCGGGCCGCCCCCGCCCCCTGCGCCGCCCTCCGCGCCGCGCCCGGACGGGAAGCGCGCCGCCGCCGAGGCGCCGCCGGTCCTCCAGCGCGTCGAGTCCGGCCAGGTCGCCGCCCGCGGGCTCGCCGCCGCCCTCGAGGCCGCGCGCGCGGCGCCCTCCGAGGGGTCCGAGCCGCCGAAGCGCACCACCTCGCGCCCCGCCATCCCCGCCGTGGCGCCGCCGGCTCCGCCCCCGCCTGGCCCTTCCGCCGCGGCCCCGCCGCCCGCGCCCGCGACCTCGGGGCCGCCTCCGATGCCGCCGCCCCGCCCGTCCACGTCGACGACGCTGGGCCGCGTGAAGGGCGCCGCCGCGCCGGCGCGCGACCCGTTCCTCGTGCTCGAGGAATGGCCCCGCGACCCCGCGCCGCCGAAGGGGACGCCGGAGGAGAAGCTCGAGTACTTCCGCGAGCGGCTCCGGGCGCGCGACGTCTTCCTCGCCAAGGTCCGCGACGCGATGGCGGAGGCGAAGGGCACCCTCGCGCAGCTCGCCGCCGAGCGGGACCTGCTCCAGCACGACCTCGCCCAGGAGCGCGAGCGGGCCGCCGGGCTCGAGGGGCGCCTCCAGGAGGCGGCGCAGGACGCCGCCGCCCAGGCCGCGCGCATCGACGACCTGCGGCGCCAGCTCGAGGACAGCGAGACCACGCGCCAGTCGCTCTCCGACGTCCTCTCGGAGACGATGCAGCAGAACGAGGCCTCCGAGCAGCAGTGGTCGGGCCGCATCGCCGAGGCCGACGCCGATCGGGCGCGCCTCGAGGCGCAGCTCGCCGAGGAGGGCGAGAGCCACGCCCGCGCCGTCGCGGCCCTCGAGGCGGACCGGGCCGACGAGCGCGCCCGCGCCGAGGCCGCCCGCGCCGAGGCCGAGGAGTCCCACGCCCGCGCCCTCGCCGCGGAGCGCGAGGATCGCGAGAAGGAGCGCGCCGACGTCGCCGCCCGCCAGTCCCTCGCCGAGGAGCGGATCATCGCGCTCGGCGTCGAGCGCGACCGGCTCCAGGCCGAGCTCGCGCGGCGCGAGGAGGAGCACCACGCCGCGGCGAAGGCCCTCGAGGACGAGGCCGCGGTCCGGGGCCGCGCCGCCGAGGACGAGCGCTCCGCGCTTCGCGCCAGGATCGACGAGGCGACCGGCCGCGGGGACGCCCTCGAGGGGGAGCTCTCCGACGCGCGGACGCGGATCGCCGCGCTCGAGGACGAGGCGATGAAGGCCGCGGAGGCGCGCGGCGCCGTCGAGGAGGAGCTCCGCCAGGCTCGCGCCGAGGCGAAGGCCTACGACGAGAAGGCGGTGGCGGCGGAGCACGCGTGCCGGGCCAAGGCGGCCGAGCTCGCCTCCGCCGGGCAGCGGATCGCCGACCTCGCCGCGGCGCTCGACGAGGGGCGCGCCAACGTCGAGGGGACCCGCGGGGAGCTCGCCCGCGTCGAGGGGGCCCGGTCCGAGGCCGACCGCCGCGCCGCGCAGGTCGTGTCGGAGCGGGACCAGCTCTCCCGCGAGGTCGACACGGCCCACCGCGAGACCCAGAGCGTCCGGGACGCGCTCCAATCCGCGCAGAACCGGATCGAACAGCTCACCGCCGAGGTCGGGCGGCTCTCGCGCCTCGAGCCGGTCGCCGAGGAGGCCTCGCGCCTCCGCAAGGACGTCGCGACGCTCAAGGAGCTCGTGCAGCAGCGGACGGGTGCGGCGGAGTCCGCCGCCCGGGCGGCCCAGGCCGCCGCCGCCGAGCGGGCGCGCGCCGACGAGCGGCTCGGGGTCGAGAGCGGGCGGCTCCAGGCTCAGGTCTCGCGCTTCGATCAGGAGCTCGTGAACGCCCGCCGCAAGGTCGAGGAGCTCGAGCGCGACGGCGCGGCCCGCGAGGCGGCGCTGCGCAAGGCCGGGCACGACGCGGAGGAGCGCCGCAAGCAGATCGCCGCCGCCGCGAGCGAGGCGGAGCAGCGTCACGGCGCCGAGGTCACGCGCCTCAAGAACGCGATGGTCGAGCTCGAGCGCCACCTCGAGGCCCGGGCCCGGGCTGAGCTGCAGATGAAGAAGCGGCTCCAGGAGCTCGAGCGCGCCGTGCAGGCCCGCCCCGCCGCGGCCGCCGCCGATCCGGCGGCGGTCCAGCAGCTCAAGGCGAAGATCGAGAAGCTCTCCGAGGAGACCGAGGAGATGCGCAGCGAGAACGACTTCCTGAACGGGGAGGTCGCCCGCTACGTCCAGAAGAACAAGGACCTCGCGGCGCAGCTCGCGGGCATGCGGGAGACGTAGGCGCGGGCGTCGCGCCACCGCGCGCCGGGGCGGCCGGGCCGTGGAGCCCTGGCGTTTCCGGCGGTTTCGGGGCGGCAGGATGGCGACGGCGAACCCCGAGATACCGGGTTCTGCGCGACGCACGCGGGTCGGGCGGCGGACCGCTGCGGGGTTTGAATCGGCGCATATGGCCAGGGCGATGGCCGAGACGAGCCATCGGCGGCGAACGAGCCTCCGTGGTCCGCACCGACGGGCCGGCACGTCGGAGGTTGAAATCCGGGGCGCGATGGTGACCCTTTCTGAAGGTTACGTGGCGCGGCCGTGAATCGAATCGGAACTCACCCTCGGACGAGCGGCTCGAGAACGGGTTGCCTAGCGCGTAGTTGCACCGGTCCGGCCCCCAGACCAGAGCGTGCTAAAGACCCCACGAAGAGCCCAGGGATCAACGAGGGTTGGAAGTCGCGCTCAACATCAGGCTTGAGCTCGGTGGCGCCGTTCGCTCAGCTTCGACAGAACCCAAGCGATCGCCGTGGGTAGGACGCACAGGCTCAGGACCGGATAGAGCACGGTCACCAAGAACACCCGCTTCGGGTCAGCCATGATGTTCCCAGGCTGAGGGTGCCCCACGACACTCTCGACAGTGAGGCCGGTCAACATGAGTGCGTAGATGCTCACGCTGTAGCCGCGCAGAATGAGATTCGCCATCACGTTCGCGAGTACCACGAGCTGGCGGTGCACACTCCGATGACGCGCCAGACCGCCCATCCTCGTTTGCGGAGCCAAAAACCAAGAGTGACGCAGGCGGTTGGCAACGCAAAATCCACTATCAGTAGATATCCCACGGCGCCGTCCTCCTCATGTGCTCGTAGTTGGCGTCGTTCGTCTCCGTCGAGTGGTTGAACGGGTTGGAATTCGTGTCCACCTTGCACTGCGCGAGGCAAGCGCATGATCAGCAGTGAAGTCGCCAGCCTGGTAGGGAAGAGGCTTGCAGACCCTGGTCCTTGTCAGAGTCGTTCCTCTTGGCTCGATTGATGTCCTGCAAGCACTTCCGGACGCAGTCGACCACGGGTCACCCTTCTCGACCCTGTTGCACACGGAGTTCGCCAGGGTGCAAAAGTAGGTGCTCGTTCCACCGCCGGCGCGCACCGTCGTTCGTAGAACGCGCAGCACTTCGTGCCGTACAGCCGCCAACGAAGTGTTGCGGCCCGCCCATTTCCCCGTGCGAGAAGAAGTAGAGGCGAGTGCCGTCGCGGCCGACGTAGCACATGCCGAGTTCGCTGGGCTTGATCCGGTTCCGGCGGACAGTTTGACTACGCTGCCTTCCTCACCGTGAACTCGCCTCGAACTCGGCCGGACTCACGTAGCCGATGGCCGAGTGACGCCGCTGCTGATTGTAGAACACCTCGATGTAGTCGAACGCCTCCTTCCTGGCGATCTCGTTGTTCTCGAACCGCTCGCCGCACTCGAACTTGAACGTCGAGTTCCAGCTCTCCATCGCGGCGTTGTCGTACGGGTTGCCGCGCCGGCTCATGCTGCAGATGATGCCGTGCTCGGCGAGGAGCTTCTGGTAGTCCTCGCTGGCGTAGGTGCAGCCCTGGTCCGAGTGGTGGAGCAGCCCGACCTCGGGGCAGCGCCGCTGATGGCCATCTCGAGCGCCCGATGGTGAGGTGCCGGTCGTTCACCGGCGACAGCGCCCACCCGACGACGAACTTCGAGAACAGGTCGAGGATGACGGCGAGGAAGAGCTTGCCGTTGCCGGTGAGCAGCTCGGTCGTGTCGCCGACCCACCTCTGGTTCGGCGCGGTCGCCTCGAATTGCGGTCGAGCAGGTTGGCCGCGACCGGCTGATCGTGGTCGCTCATCGTCGTGCACTTGAACCGCTGCCGAGGACGCGCCCTGAGCCCTTCCTGCTGCATCAGCCGGATGACGCGCTTGCGGCTCACGTGGACGTCCTGCGCCTCCGCCAGCTCAGCGTGGACGCGCAGGGCTGCCGTAGGTCTTCGGCTCTTCTCGTGCGCTCTCGCGGACGAGCGACGGCGAGCCTCTCGTCCTCGGACGCGTGCGCCGACGGGGGGCGGTCGACCCAGGCGTAGAAGCCGGCGCGCGAGACCTCGAGCATCGCACAGCACGTGCATCGGGAACTCGGCCTTCTCCGCGGCGATGAACGCGAACTTCAGCTGTTCTCCTTCGCGAAGAAGGCCGCGGCTTTTTTTAGGATGTCGCGCTCCATCCTGAGCTCGCGGTTCTCCTTGCGCAGCTTCGCGAGCTCCTCGCGCTCGGCGGTGGTGAGCACGCCCGGCTTGCCCTTGCCCGGTCCGCCCGCGTCCGCTCGACCCAGTTCCGCAACGCGGACTGCGTCAGGTCGAGGTCGCGAGCGACCTGCGGGATGGTCTTGCCCTCGTCGAGGACGAGCCGGACCGCGCCGGCCCTGAACTCGTCGGTGAAGCCCTACGCGGCCGCTTCTGCTTCTTCGCCTCCCGTCCATGTCGGACACCGTAACTGCCTTTCGGTCGGTGTCCACCAAGACCGGACGGCGGCGCGCGGCGGGGCGCGGGGAGGAAGCCTGCGGGTGACCGGCGCCGGTGCGATCGCACGAGGCGCGCGACCGCCCTTCCGGAAGGGCCGTAGCCCGTCCACGTGTCGGTCCCGGATGGCGGGAACCACGTCTGGAACCTCCGGAGCGAACGCTCCTACCGCGTGATCGACGAGTCGATCCGATGCGTCCGCGGCGCGACCGGGTTCCAGGTCGTCCACTTCACCGTGCTCGGGAACCACCTTCACCTGATTGTCGAGGCCGACGGCCCGGGGCTCCTCGCGGGCGGAATGCGGTCCATCTCCGTCCGCCTCGCGCGCGGCCTCAACCGGATGATGGGGCGGAGAGGGCCCGTGCTCGAGGATCGCTATCACGCGCACGTCCTCCGGACCCCGGCCGAGGTTCGCAACGCGGTCCGATACGTCCTCGGGAACTTCGAGAGCCACGCCGTCCGCCGCGGCGAGCGGGCTTCGACGAAGGGGTGGATCGATCCGTACTCCTCCGCGGCAGAGAAGCAGCCGCGCACGGAACAACCGGCGCTCTTCCCCGAACCCGCAACCTCCGACGCGAGCGGGTGGCTTCTCCGGAACGCCGGGAGCGTCGTGCGCCGGTCGACCGCGTGAGCCGAGCCGGCAGGACGGTGACCATATGCGCCGTTTCAAACGCTCGCTCAGCGAGGCGTCGGCGCCAGCTCGTTCCGCCTTCGTGGTCGCACAAGCCGGCCGTCGTCGGTCAACTGGCTCGTCCTCGTCGCGCTCGTCGCGCCACCGCCACGGGCACGCGCTGTCCGCTCTCGAACCCTAGGAGGCCCGTCGTTCGACCTCGGCCGCGGGGAGGCGGTAGAGAGGAGCCCCTCGACCGGGCGCCACGCCATTGCCCGCCGTCTTCCGCTGCGCGCGTTCGCCTCCGCCCATCTTGAAGAACTCCACGGCGACCTCCAGCTGCTCGGCCTGCGCCGAGAGCTCCTCCGCCGTCGCGGACACCTCCTCGGCTGCGCCGGCGTTCTGCTGGGTCACCTGGTTGAGCTGCTGGATGGCGGAGTTCATCTGGCTCGCGCCCGAGGACTGCTCCCTGGAGGCTGCGCTGATCTCCTGGACCAGCTCCGCCGTCTTCTCGATGTCGGGGACGAGCGCGACCAGCATCCGACCGGTCCTCTCCGCGACCGCGATGCTGGACGTCGACAGCTTGTCGATCTCGCCGGCGGCCTTCTGGCTGCGCTCCGCGAGCTTCCGGATCTCGGACGCGACCACCGCGAAGCCCTTCCCCTGCTCGCCGGCCCGGGCCGCCTCGATCGCCGCGTTCAGCGCCAGCAGGTTGGTCTGGTAGGCGATCTCCTGGATGATCGCGATCTCGGAGGCGATGTTCTTCATGGCGGCCACGGTCTCGGAGACCGCCTTGCCGCTCTGGGCGGCATCGGCAGCCGCCTTCTTCGCGATCTTCTCCGTCAGCTGCGCATTGTCCGCGTTCTGCCTGATCGTGGTGCTCATCTGCGTGACCGACGACGACGCCTCCTCCGCGGACGCCGCCTGTGCCGACGCACCCTGCGACATCTGCGTCGCCCCGGAGGACAGCTGCTGGCTGCCCGACGCGACGTTGGCTGACGCGCCCTTCACGTCCGCCACGACCGACTGGAGCTTGCCCACCATGTTCTTCATGGCGGCCCGCAGCTGGCCAATCTCGTCCCTGGACGAGCTCTCGATGCCCACCGTCAGATCGCCCTCGGCGATCCCGTTGGCGACCCGAACGGCCTCGATGAGCGAGGTGGTGACGATCCGGCTCACGAACAACCCGACCACGGTCGACAGGACCACCGCGGTCGCGAGCAGGGCGAGGAGAATCGTCATCACGCCGCCGAAGCTCGCCAGCGACGCCTCGTGCTCCTCCCTGCTCAGTCTTCGCTCGATCTCCTCCAGCTCGTTGAGCGTCGCATTGAGCGCCAGGAACTTATCGTCCGCGCCGCTCATGTACATCGTCGCGGTGATCAGGTCCCCCGCGGCGAGGTCCACGACGTCGGCGACCTTCGCCTGATACTCCTTCGTCTGCGCGAGCAGCGTCCGGTAGCGTCCTCGCTCGTCTTCCGTGAGCGCCTGCGACTCCAGGCTGCGGTTGATGCGCTCCACCGCCCTGGCGAGCGTCTTCAGCTGCTCCTTGCCGAGGGCCTCCAGCTTGGCCTGATCGTATCGCGCGGCGGTCCACTCGAGCAGCCGGTAGACGCTCGCGTGCACGTAGGTGAGCTCGTTCTCGGTCGTCGAGGTCGCGTCGTGCGACTCGAACCTCCCGATGATGCTGCCGACCGCCTCGCGCTGCCGGGCGAGACCGAGGTACGCCTCGACGCCGAGGGTGAGCAGGCACAGGACCGCGACCAGCGGCGCCAGCATCACCTTTCTCGACATCCGCATGTCGAGGATGAGTCTCTTCATGGCGAGTACCTCGGTGAGGGGGTCGCTGCGCTGCGCGCGAGCGTGAACGCGGCTACTTGTAGACGCCGCAGCTCACGAGGAGATCGCCGACCTTCTCGGTGTACATGGACTTGTTGCCAATCTGCTTCGTCGTCGGATTGATGTACCGGTAATCCACCCAGAACTGGTCTCGCGTCTTCGCGAGCTCGCTCCGCTCCTTGATGAAGGCCTTCCCGTCGGGATCCTTCAGGTCGACCATGTTCTTGCCGACCATCTTCGGGTTGAAGCCGTGCGCGAGGCAGGTGGAGCTCAGGTCGTAGACCGTCACGTAGAGGTCGCGGTCGACGAAGCGTCCCTTCGGATTGCTGATCTCGGCGAACGCCTTCTCCTTGCCGTTCGCCTTGATGAAGGCGCTCGCCTTCTTCACCATCGCGACGGCCTCATCCGCCGTCCCGGGCTTGTCTTCGGCGCGCGCGACGGCGCCGCCCGTCAGCACGAGGCAGCCCATGAGAGCTCCGGCCAGTAGCTTGTTCATCACGCGGTCCTCCAGGTGGCGCCCCACTCGCGAGCTTCGAGTGATCGGGCAGACGCGCGTGATGCTCTCACGGTTTTCACGCTAAGTCAGTTCCTCTCCCGGTGAGAAGAACGATTGGCGGTACGCATGACCCGCACTCTCGGGCACATCGCGCGAGCCCGGCGCTCCTGTAGGGAACTTTCGCCTGCGGTGAAATGACGCGTTGTGACTCGCAGACTGTCCGACCTCGGGGCATCGGCGCTTCCGAGGACCCGGTGCGAACACCCTCGTGAATCAACGCGACGACGGGGCGAGCGCGGAGTCCGCGCACGGTCGCCCCGCACCTGCAGCGACCGATCGGAACCGATCCTACGCCGTCGCGTACCGCACGACGTCGGCGACGTGGATCGCGGTGGTGTTGAGGAACGGGACCGGCGCGCGCGCGCCCGGGAGCGGGTACGCGGCCCGGTCGAGGATGAGGGGGAGCTCGGTGCAGCCCAGGATCACCGCGTCGGCGCCCTGCGTCCCGACGAGCCGCTCGGCGATCGCGAGGAGCTCCGCACGGGTGGACTCCTTCAGGATCCCGACCTCGATCTCGGTCATGAGCCGGCGGTGGATGAGCTCCTGCTCCGCCGGATCCGGGACCACGATCTCGAGGCCTGCCGCCTGGAAGCTCCGCTCGTAGAAGTCGGACGCCATCGTGAAGCGCGTCCCGAGGAGGGCGAGCCGGCGCGCGCCGAGCCGAACCGCCTCGTCGCGCGTCGCCTCGACGATGCTCCTCAGCGGCAGCGGCGACCGCGCCTGGACGCGGTCGAACACGAGGTGCGGCGTGTTCGCCCCGATGGCGGCGACCTCCGCGCCTGCCGCACGGAGCGCCTCGAGCTTCCGGACGAGCCACTCCACGAGCCCGTCCCAGTCCCGAGCCTCCATCAGCGCGAAGAGCTCGTCGACGTTCGCGGAGTACACGATGAGCTCGGGGCGGGCCGCGGGCGGCCGGCTCGAGAGCGCCGCCACGAACCGCTCGTAGTAGTCGACCGTCGACTCCGGCCCGATGCCGCCGACGAGCCCAATCCGCTTCATGGGTACCCCTCCGAGCGCATCATGTCACGCGGGGTATGGGCCCCGCAATGCGCGCGGAGGTGAGGGGACCCGGGGCTCCGTGCCCCTCCCGGGACCGCGCGCGGCGGCCGCCTCCGTGACAGACCCATCGAGGCGTGGTCTCCTCGCGACGCGTGCCCTTCGACTCCGGGCCGGCGCTGCCGGCCCTACGCTCAGGGTGAACGGAGGATCGAAAGTGCATGACGAACCGTGACGAGGGCGCGGCCCCGGGCGGCGCCGCCCCGGAGTTCAGCCCCTACATCGGCGACGACGCGACGCTCCGCGAGCTCACCCCGCGCGCGCTCGTCCTCGGGACGATCCTCGGCATCGTCTTCGGCGCCTCGTCGCTCTACCTCGTGCTCAAGGTCGGGCTCACGGTCAGCGCGTCGATCCCGGTCGCGGTGATCTCGATCACGCTGTTCCGCCTCGCTGTCGAAGCTCGGCGTGAAGGACGCGACGATCCTCGAGAACAACATCGTCCAGACCGCGGGCTCGCGCCGGCGAGTCGATCGCCTTCGGCGTCGGCGTCACCATGCCGGCGATCCTGATCCTCGGGCTTCGACCTCGAGATCACGCGGGTGATGCTGGTGGCGGTGCTCGGCGGCCTGCTCGGCATCCTGATGATGATCCCGCTGCGGCGCGCGCTGATCGTCGCAGCAGCACGGCAAGCTCAAGTACCCGGAGGGCACCGCCTGCGCCGAGGTGCTCAAGGCCGGCGCCTCGGAGGAGTCCCGCGCCGCCGCGTCGCCCGCCGCGCGCGCCGAGGAGGCGCTCCGGGGCGGGAGCCGCCTCTCCGCGCGCACCATCTTCACCGGCTTCGGCGATCGGCCTCGTCTACAAGACCGCTGATGGTCGCCTTCAAGGGCTGGAAGGACGTGCCGGAGAAGGTCTTCGGCGCGCCGTTCAAGGCGCGGCTCGATCGCGGCCGAGATCTCGCCCGAGCTGCTCGGGCGTCGGCTACATCATCGGGCCGCGGATCGCCTCGATCATGTGCGCCGGCGGCGTGCTCGCCTACCTGGTGCTGATCCCGCTGATCAAGTTCTTCGGCGACGCCATCCCGGGCGCCGCTCGCGCCGGGCACGATGCCCATCGCGCGAGATGGGCCCGGCGCAGATCCGCAGCGCCTACATGCTCTACATCGGCGCGGGCGCGGTGGCGGCGGGCGGCATCATCAGCCTGCTCCGCTCGCTGCCGCTCATCGCGCGCGGCCTCCGCGCGGGCCTGCGCGACTTCGCGCGGCGCGCGCGGCGCGCGGTCGGCGCGACCGGCACCGAGCACGACCTGTCGATGAAGGTCGTCGTCGTCGGCATCCGTCGCGCTGGTCGCTCGCGATCGTGCTCGCGCCGTCGCTGCACATGAACCTCGCTCGGCGCGCTCCTGATCGTCGCTGCTCGGGTTCCTGTTCGTCACCGTGTCCTCGCGGCTCACCGGCGAGATCGGCTCGTCGTCGAACCCGATCTCCGGCATGACGGTCGCGACGCTGCTGCTCACCTGCCTCGTCTTCCTCGTCGTCGGCTGGACCGGCGGCGACCTACTACGTGACGGCGCTGTCGGTCGGCGGCGATCGTCTGCATCGCCGCGTCGAACGGCGGCACCACCTCGCAGGACCTCAAGACCGGCTTCCTGGTCGGCGCCACGCCGCGGCTGCCAGCAGATCGCGATCCTGATCGGCGCGCTCGTCTCGGCGCTCGTGCTCGGGCCGATCCTGCTGAGCTGAACGACGCCGCCACCGTCTACGTGCCCGCCGCGGAGGTCGCGCCCGCGGGGCTGCACGTCGACCCGCGGACGCTGCCCGGGGACGCGCGAGGCGCTGCGCGGCCGCGCAGGCGGCGGCGCGACGCCGCGCGCTACCTCGTCTGGCACAAGACCGACGACCGCGGGCGGGCCCGCCGGGCAAGTACCTCGTCGACGACGCCGGGCACGGCGGTCTGGCTCGTCGACCCGGGCATCAACGGCGTCCACACGACGCGGCCCGACGGCACCGAGGTGCGCAAGTTCGACGCGCCCAAGGCGACGCTGATGTCCTACATCATCAAGGGCATCCTCGACCGGCAGCTGCCCTGGGGCCTGGTGCTGTTCGGCGTGATGATCGCGCTCGTGCTCGAGCTGTCCGGCGATCCCGTCGCTGGCCTTCGCCGTCGGCGTCTACCTGCCGCTCTCCTCCTCGACGCCCGATCTTCGTCGGCGGCCTGGTGCGCTGGCTGGTCGACCGGCGCATGCGCCGCGAGCCTCGCCGCCACGCGACCTCGA
Source organism: uncultured delta proteobacterium (assembly GCA_963739565.1). Classification (GTDB taxonomy): domain Bacteria; phylum Myxococcota; class Myxococcia; order Myxococcales; family Anaeromyxobacteraceae; genus Anaeromyxobacter. The sequence goes on from CAVUBF010000012.1 coordinate 786,565, forward strand.
CGAGGACGCAGCTCGCGGCCGAGGGCGACAAGAGCCCGGGCGTGCTGCTGGCCTCCGGCTACATCGCCGGCGGCGCGATCGCCGGCATCGTCATCGCCTTCCTGGCCGGGTTCCTCGAGCCGGTGGACCGCCTCCTCGACGCCTGGGCCTCGAACGCACAACCCGTTCTTCGAGGGGCCGCGCGCGGACCTCCTCTCGCTCGTCCCCTTCCTGCTCCTCGCCGGCTACCTCCTCCTCGTGGGGATCCGCCGGCCGCCCGACCTCGACGCCGAGCGTGCCGCGGCGCCCGGGGCGGCGGCGAGGTAGAACCGGGGAATGGCGCGGCCGCTCGGCGTCTACGTCCACTTCCCCTACTGCGCCCACCGGTGCCCGTACTGCGACTTCGCGGTCACGACGGAGCCGGTGCCGGGCGGGCGGCGCTACGCTCGCGCCGTCCTGGCCGAGCTGGCGCTGCGCGCGACGGCCTTCGACGGGCTCGCGCCGGCCTCGAATCTACCTCGGGGGCGGGACCCCCTCGCTCTGGGACCCGGACGAGGTCGCCGAGGTGCTCGCCGCGATCCGGACCCGCTTCTCGTTCCAGCCCGGCGTCGAGACCACCATCGAGGTGAACCCCGAGTCCTGCGACCGGGCCCGGCTGCGCGCCCTCGTCGCGTCCGGGGTGAACCGCGTCTCGATCGGGGTCCAGTCCTTCGACCCGGGCGTGCTCGCGAAGCTCGGCCGGCGCCACTCCCCGGAGGCGGCCGAGCGGGCAATCGGGATCGCCGCGGAGGAGACCGGGAACGCGAGCGTCGACCTCATCTACGGCGCGCGGCGCTCCTCCGTCGAGATCGCGCGCGCCGACGCGAGCCGCGCAGTGTCCGCGGGGGCGGTCCACGTCTCCGCCTACCAGCTCACCCTCGACGCCGCGGTCCTCGCCGAGGAGGTCCCGCTCGCGCGGATGCGCCGCGAGGGGCGGCTGCCGCTGCCGAGCGACGACGACGCGGGCCGGCAGGGCGCGGCGATCCGCGCCGCGCTCCGGCGGGCGGGGCTGCGCCGCTACGAGATCTCGAACTACGCGCGCCCCGGGCGCGAGTCGGTCCACAACCGGCTCTACTGGGACGGCGAGAGCTACCTCGGCCTCGGCGCGGGCGCCTACGGGTGCCGGCACGGGGAGGTGGGCGCGGTGCGGTACGGGAACCTCCGCTCGGCGGGCGAGTACCAGGACGCGGCGCTCGCGGGGCGCCTGCCGACCGCGGAGGAGGACCGGGTCTCCCCGCCGGCGGCGCGCAACGAGTCGCTCATGCTCGCGCTCCGCACGGTGCGCGGCGCCGCCCTCGCATCGCTCTCGGCGGCGCAGGCCCGCGAGGCCGCCGAGGCGGTCCGGCGGCGGCTCGCGGTGCGCCGGGCCGGGCGGCTCGTCCTCACGAGCCGCGGGATGGACCTGCACAGCGCCCTCGCGGAACGGCTGTTCGAGTAGCGTCAGGAGGCATCCGTGCCGAGCGATCCCAGCTTCGTCGAGTTCGCGGTGGACCTCGTCTCGCTCGTCGGGCCGGTCACCGCCCGGGCGATGTTCGGCGGGCACGGCCTGTACGCGGAGGGCGTCATGTTCGCCCTCCTCGACGACGGCGAGCTCTTCATGAAGAGCGACGGCGAGACCCGGGCATGGTTCGTCGAGGCCGGCTGCCGGCAGTGGACCTACGTGAACAAGAAGGTCCGGATGGAGAACACCGGGTTCTTCCGGCCGCCAGACGACGCCCACGAGGACGCCGAGGCGATGCTGCCCTGGGCGCGCCTCGCCCTCGACGCGGCGCTCCGGGCGCGCGCGGCGAAGGCGGCGAAGGCGACCCGAAAGCCGGCCCGCGCGGCGAAGAAGGAGAAGGGCCGACCGCGCGCGAAGCCGGCCCGCGGCGAGGAAGGCGCGCCCCGCGAAGCGAAGGGGGCGGCGAGCGTAGGGGCAGCCGGAAGAGGCTGCCCCGGAGCGAGCTGGGGGCTCGGGGGGGCGCGAGCTCCGCGAAGGCGGAGCGAGTGTCCCCCCGCTCTGATACCGACGGGGCGCCGGACGCGATAGCATCGCCCGGTGCGGCGCCTCCTCCTCCTCGTCCTCGTCGCCCTCGCCGGCGGGCTCGGCCTCGGGCTCGGGCTGCGGCTCGCGCGGCGGACGCCGGACCTCCCCGACCCGCCTGCGGTGGCGATCCGGATCCGCGAGGTCGCGCGGCTCGAGACGCTCGACGTCACCCTCTACAAGAAGGTGACCTTCGCGCCCGAGCCGACGGAGGGCGACACGCTCTGGCGCGACGTCTCCGGCTGGCTCCGCCACTCCTTCCGCACTCCGCGGGGCAAGGCGATCGTCTTCGCCGACGCCCACCTCGGCCTCGACCTGTCGCGCCTCGACGCGAGCCGCGTCGCCGTCGCCGGACGGGACGTCTGGATCGTCCTCCCGCCGGTGCGCGTCACCATCGAGCTGAGGCCGGGCGAGACCGAGATCATCGGCTCGAACCTCGACTCGGCGGAGACCGCTCGCCTGCTCGACCTCGCGAAGGAGGCGTTCGAGCGGGAGGTCGACGCGGACCGCGGACTGCGGGAGCGTGCGCGCGACGTCGGCCCAGCGCCAGATTCGCGCGCTCCTCGCGACGCTCGGGTTCGGCACCGTCCACTTCGTGGACGCGCTCCCCGCGTCCGGATCGAGCTGACGGGCGAGCGCTGCGGGTGACTTGAAGTCAGGGTTCACTTGCCGCGGCGATCGGCGGAGGCGGCGCGGCGACAGGGTGCGGGTACCCGAGCCCGAACCCGAACGGAAACAGCGGGTCGGACCCCGGATCGCCGGAGTGCACCGGCAGCTGGCCTCCGGACCGCGGCCAGGTGATCGGGAGCGTCCCGGTGGGCGCGTAGTCCCCGAACAGCACGTCGGCGATCCCACCGGCCTCGCTTCCCGGCAGCCAGGCCGCCACGAGGGCCCGCCAGTCGCGGAGCCGGTCCGTCACGAGGAGCGGTCGGCCCGACACGATCACGACGACGGTCGGGACCCCGGACCGCTTCACCGCGTCGAGCGTCTGCGCGTCCTCGTCGTCGAGCGCGAGGCCGCTCGCGTCGCGGTCCCCGACCCACTCCGCGTACGGGGTCTCCCCGATGGCGACCACCGCGACGTCGTAGGACCGGTCGATGCCGCTCGCGTCCCGCGCGTAGGTGACGGTCGCCCCGGCTCCGGCGCAATCGCGGATCGCGCGGACGATCGTCGTGCCCGGGATGATGTCGCCGCTCTCCCCCTGCCACGTGATCGTCCAGCCGCCCGCCTGGTTCCCGACGTCGTCGGCGCTCTTCCCGGCGACGAAGATCCGTCGGACGCCTCTCCCGAGCGGCAGGATCCCGGCCTCGTTCTTGAGGAGCACGAGGGACTCGCGGACCGCGCGGCGCGCGAGGGCGCGGTGCGGCGCCGATCCCACGCCGGCCGTGAGGGTCCTGTCCGCGTAGGGCGCCTCGAAGATCCCGAGCTGCACCTTCTTCGTGAGGATCCGGGTGACCGCGTCGTCAATCCGCGACAGCGGCACGCGCCCGGCGGTGACCTCGGCGCGCAGCGTCGAGATGAAGGTGCGGTAGTCGTACGGGACCATCACCATGTCGACCCCCGCGTTCACGAGCGTCCGGACCGCGTACGGGTAATCGTCGGAGACGTCGGCCGTCCCCGCCCAGTCCGAGACGACGATGCCGCCGAAGCCGAGCTCTCCCCTGAGCACGTCGGTGACGAGGTGCCGGCTGGCGCCCATGGGCACCCCCGCGACGCTCGAATGGGCGATCATCACCGCGCCAACGCCGCGACGGACCGCCGCGATCATCGGCGGCAGGTGCAGGGCGCGCAGCTCGGCCTCCGAGATCTGCGCGTCCCCGCCCTCCACGCCGCCGGCCGTGCCACCGTCGGCGACGAAGTGCTTCGCGGTGGCGAGCACGGACGCGGGTCCCGTGCCCAGCGCGGCGCCCTGCAGGCCGGTGACGTAGGTCGCGTACGACTCTGCGATCGCGGGGACCTCGCCGAAGCTCTCGAAGGTGCGTCCCCACCGCTCGTCCCGCGCGACCGAGACGGACGGGGCGAAGTCCCACCGGATCCCGGTCCCTACGAGCTCCTCCGCCGTCGCGCGCGCGACCTCCTGGACGAGCGCCGGGTCGCGTGCCGCCCCGAGCCCGACGTTGTGCGGAAACACCGTCGCGCCGCGGACGGCGCCGTGCCCGTGCACCGCGTCGACCCCGTACAGGATCGGGATGCCGAGCCGCGACGACTGCGCCGCTCGCTGGTAGCGGTCCACCATGTCCGCCCACGCCGCGGGGGTGTTCGGGTCGGGGGTCGAGCCCCCGCCGCTGATGACCGAGCCGAGGGCGTAGGTCGCGATGTCCGAGTCGGACGCGAGGGAGCCGCGGTCGATCTGCGTCATCTGCCCGATCTTCTCTTCCAGGGTCATCCGCGAGAGGAGCGCTGCGACTCGCGCCGCGACGTCCGGCGCGGCGGGCGGCGGGGCGGGCGCCGCTTCCCGACCGCACGCCAGCGCCACCGCCACGCAGGCGACCGCTGCCCCGCGCGTCGACCTCGGGCGACCGAGCCGCATTCACTCGAAGGTAGGCGCGGCGGGTGCTCGCCGCGTCGGGGGGGCGTACGGCCGTGGAGCGCGAGCGAGGGCGGTCGGTGAGCAGCCGGCGCGCCGTCCGCGGCGCGGACCGACGGCGGAGCTAGGGCACCGCCGGCTGGAAGGGACAACCCGGATCGCTCGCCGACGCGGGTGGCGCGGCCGGGACGAGCGCGTCGGCGCTCGGCGCGTGTTCGAAGTCGAACAGGTCCTCGAGGGTCGCGGCGTGGCGGTCACGCGCGGTGAGGGCGGGGCGGTCGTCGTCTTCGTCACCCGACAGGAATCGCTTCTCGATGAAGGCGAGGAGCGAGGTGTGATCGGCGACCTCGTGCGAGACGTGGTGCGGCCGCGAGAACGGCGAGACCGCCGTGAACGGCACGCGGAACCCGAGCTGATCGAAGCTCGCGCACCAGAACGGGTAGGAGCCGGTCGGGGAGAACCCCGGGCAGATCGCCGCCGCGTCGAGGCGGCTCGCGCCGCACTGCGCGCCGCCCCCCGGCGCCACGCTGGCGGGCGGGTTGGACGCGTCGGCGCACTGGCCGGGGGCGATGCCGTCCGGGGTGCGGCGCCCACCCTGCCGGGCCCGCGGCGGCGCGACGTGATCGAAGAACCCGCCGTGCTCGTCATACGTGATGAACAGGATCGAGTCGTTCCAGCAGGGGCTCGCCCGGAGCGCCTGCGCGACCCGCGAGACGAAGAACTGGCCGGCCCGGATGTCGGTGGGCGGGTGCTCGTCGTACTGGACGTGGTTCGGGTTCGTTCCGAACGTGTCGTCGCCGAAGGCGGGGTCGACGAACGACACGGCGGGGAGCAGGCAGAATCGGGGCCGACGCGATGTCGAAGAAGCTCGTCACCGGCAGGACGTGGCTCTGGTCGAGCCCACGAAAGATCGCGGTGGTCGGGACGTCGGAGACGAAGTTCACCCACGGGACCGCCGCCTGGTCGAGGAGGTCCATGATCGTGCCGGTGATGGGACGGTAGCCCAGGGGGAGCGGCGGGACAATCTCGAGCGTCGAGAGGTGGCCGAACGAGGTCGCGGCGAGCAGGTACGCGCGGTTCGGGAAGGTGGGACCGATGGTGGAGGAGAAGTACCGGTCGCTGATCGCGAAGGTCTGGGCGAGCGCGTAGTAGAAGGGGAGGTCCCCCTGATCGTAGAAGCCCATCGTGTCGTCCTCGGTGCGCGACTCGCCGCCGAGGGCCGCGTCCGGCTGGCCGCCGTCGCCGTCGAGGATCGTCGGGAAGACGGAACCGGGGACGCGATCGTTCACCCGCACGAACCCGTCGTTCGGGCTCGCCAGGAAGGTGAGCGCCGGGTTCGTGAAGTTCGCCTCCTGGTGGCTCGCCGGCCAGTCGTGGCGGAGGTCCGGCCCGGGGCAGTAGTTCCGGGAGTGGAACGACGTCACGCGGGTGCCGTCGTCGTCGCGGTTCGAGCTCGTGCACTCGAGGGCGCCCGCCGGCGAGCGCGAGCAGGTGAGACCGTCGACGCACGCGTGGTCGTTCCGGGCGCAGGGGCCGGGGTGGTAGGGGCCGCCGGGAACGTACGGCAACGCGCCGAAGTAGTTGTCGAAGGAGTGGTTCTCCTGCACGAGGATGATGACGTGCTTCACCCGCCCGATGTCCCCCCGGGCCCCCGCGGAGACCGGCCCCGCAGCGAGAAGGACGAGCGCGAGGGACGACGAGACCCGCAACAGGGACGACATGGAATCCTCCCGCACGCCGAGCGGTGCGCCGGCTCGAGACGAGTACGGACCGCGGCGGCGCGGTTCCATCCCCCCGGCGAGGCTCACCCGAGACGGCACGCGCCCGCGCCCCCGGGCCGGCACTCCCGAAGGACGTGGGCGTCACCGCCCGCGCCGATCGGACGTGACGGGCGCCGGGGACCCGCCACCCGCCTCCCTCTACGACCCCTGGCGAGCCGCCAGCGGCGAGCGCCGGATCGACCTCACCTCCTCGCGAGCCCGTCGATCGGGCTTTCGCGGCGCGGGTCTGGAGCCTGCGGCCGGATCCTCCACGGAGGAACGCTAGACCGTGATGACGACCCTGCCCGGGCGTCCCCTCTTCCCAGGTAGCGGATCGCCTCCGGCACCTGAGCCAGGCTGTAGCGCCGGTCGATCACGACCCGAAGAAGATCGCCTCCGCCGTCTGCTTGCCCGTGCCCCCGACCATGGCGCACCGCCCCATCGTCGCCACGCCGCGGCACGCGGCGAAGCTGAACGGGCGCTCCGTCGCGTCCGCTCCCGGGTGCGGGCCGGAGTTCCTCGAGCGGCTCCGGGAGGTCACGAGCGGATCGCCCTTCTGGGAGGGCGCGGCGTTCCTGAGCGGCGGCTCTACGTGCCGGGGACCGCGGCCGGCAGCTTCGCGGGAGCGGGCGCCGGCGCGGCGGGTGCGCCTGGGAGCGGCGGCATCATCTCCCCGACGGCGAGCGAGCACTCGTTGATGCGCGGCCGCGCGTTCGCCTCGTCCACGAGCTGGAGCTTGGAGCGTGCGGAGAACACGCCCATCTTCACCTCCTGCCACACGTAGACGTTCTGGCCGGGCGCCGCGACGAAATCGAGCGTCGCGTCGTTCTCCGCCTTCGAGACGAGAGCGTGCTTGCCGGGGTCCACGGTCGCGAGGAGGAACGTCTTTGCCGCCGTGTCTCCGAGGAGACGTCCGTCGAGCGCGACGCTCATCTTCACGGCGCCGCCGAGGCTCTCGTCCCGGAAGACGTACAGGTTCGTCTTGCCGGGGGTGGGCCGGAGCTCCTTCGCGAACTGATCCGCCTCCGGCGGCGCCTTCGGGACGGAGGCGCAGGCGGTGGCGAGCACGGCGAGGGCGAGGAGCGAGGCGACGCGGCGCATGATCGATCTCCTGGGGGTGCGAGGTGCACGCATGGTGCAAGAAGCCGTGCCGGCCCTTCCTTGCGCCCCGTCAAGCGCCCGCCCAATCACGAGAAGGCGCCGAGCGACCCGGTTCTTCGTGCCCGTTCGTCCTCGTTTGCGGCGCCCGCCGCGGCGCCCGCTGCTCGAGTTGCCACGCCGTCTTCACGTCCATCGGCCGCGCCTACGGCGCGACCGCCGAGGTGAAGTCCTGGCCGGCGAACGGAAAGAGAGAATCGTCACGCCGAGTGTATGACCGTCCGCGCCGGGCGAGCGTCCGCGAGGCTCGCGGTCACCGTGCCCGCGGGGCGTCGACGCTGATCGCAGCGTAGTACCCGGTCACCGCAACGCGACGCCGGAGTTGTCCTCGACGACGGAGGACGCGCGACGGGTGGCGCGGCGCCCTCACCCTCACCTACCACCTATCGCCGGAGGACCCGATGAAGAGAGCCATCCTCGCGGGCGGGGCCGCGCTGCTCGCCTCCGCACTACGGACGCACCCAGCCCGTCATGTCGATCTGGGCCGCCGGGGCGAGCCCCTGGTTGAGATCCCGGATCGCGTCGTACATGATCTCCGCGACGTACCGCGGGTTGTGTGCCCACGCCCCGGGGTCCTGCGCGAGGAACTTGTAGTTGTAGGTCGCTCGCACGAGACGCGGGGTGAAGGCCGTGCTCGAGCCCGCCGCGCCCCAGGTCGTCGTCGTGGGGCAGCTCGTGCCCGCCTCGCCCTCGGCAGACCCGACGAAGAAGTACTGCCCCGATGCCCCCGGCTCGTTGAAGCAGATGACGCTCGTCCCACCCGACGTGTTGCCCTTCGCGAGCGAGTACCGCTGAATGGCCGTGTACAGCTTCGCCATCATCTGCAGGTAGTTCTGATACACCCCCTGATCGGTCGAACCGTCCATGTACCAGCGGCCGGTCTTCAGCCTGAGGCCGGCCGCCGTCTGGTCGGTCGCGCCGGAGTGGGTGTGGTGACAGCCGGTGGTGCTGCAGTTGAACGTGCTCGGGATCTCGAGCACGTGCGCCTCGTGGCATTCGATACAGGCCTGGCTCGTCGCGTGGTTGCCGTTGCGGAGGTACGGCCGCGTCGCCGGAACGGTGTCGTAGGTCACCGGGTACTCGTAGTACCCGGCCGCGTTCGCGCCGAAGATCGTCGCCGCCGCCCCGAGGTAGTGGGGATTCTGGAAGGTGGCCCCGCTCAGCTGCGTGTCGAGGACCGCCGGGGCCTCGTTCGGCAGGATCAGGTAGAACTGGCCCGCCACCGGAGCGGTGGGCGTCGCGACGAACGAGAGCGAGGTCGCGCCGTTCCCCGTGATCCGCGCGTAGGGCGCCGGCGCCGAGACGGCGCCGTGGTTGTTGTAGAAGTACACGTAGTAGCCGGCCCACTGCCCCGCGGTCCACGCGCGGTTCGCGTCGACGAGGGTGGTCGTCGAGCTGCCCGCCGTCACGGTCGGATAGAGCGTGACGGAGTCGGCGCCCGGGGTCGCCGGCAGCACGCAGTCGAGCGTCATGCCGCTCGTCGTGTTGTCGACGACGCCGCACTTCACACCGTTGAGCGCCTGCGTCACGTTACCCGAGAAGATCGCCGTGAAGCCCTTGTACGCGCTCGCGACGAGGCCGGTCGCCGTGAGCGTCGCGGTGCTGGTGCCGGGGATGCCGGCGGTGCCGCCCGTCGCCGTGACCGGGGCGGTGCCGAGCCCCTTCCCGCTCGCCACGAGCGTGTTGATGTACGAGTTGATCCCCGGCGTGGAGTTCCGCGCCTGGTGACACTGCGAGCAGAGCCCGTACATCTTGTCGACCGACACGAGGTTCATCGACGGGAACCGGACCTGCGTGAGCCCGGTGAACCCGTTGGTCGGCTCGCTCTGGGGGTTGTGGCAGACGTTGCACGTCAGCGGACCGTACCCGTACGCGCCGGGGAGACCCGTCCCCGCGGTGATCGTGTTGGAGCTGTTGAACGAGCCGGACAGGTTGTTCCCGTCGCCGATCACGCCGATGTAGTCCCGGAAGCCATCGCTCGTGTGGCAGCGCTGGCAGGACTGCCCCCAGCCGGTGGTGTGGTTGCCCCACGCGGTCTCGGTCGCGAGGAAGTGCTTGCTGGTCTGCGAAGGCAGGTCGTGGCAGTTCGTGCACGAGGGCGCCGTCAGCGGCGCTGTCGCGCCGGCGAGGTCCGCGCCGTGGCAGCCCGTGCAGCTGATCGTGCCGATGGCCTGGTCGGCGGCGTACTGCCAGCCGTGCTCGCCAGGGATGTCGTCATAGGGAATTCGGTGCTGGAACGTGTGGCAGGACGTGCACCCGGGGGCGAGGCGCGCCGCGCTGGCCGCATCGTGGCAAGCGGTGCACGTCGCCGTCCCCTCGGCGGCGAGCGCGACCCACGTGTGAGCGGGGGCGGCCATCACGCCGACTTCGTGCGGTGCCGCGTGGCACGTGCTGCAGGACGGAGCCGTCAGCGGCGGGGTCGCGCCGTCGAGCAAGGTGCCGTGGCAGCCCTTGCAGTCGACCGCGTTCGCGACGTACGCCGCGCCGTGGTCCGCCGCGGGGTACGAGACGGCGTGCGGCAACGTGCCCGCCGCGCTGTGGCAGTTCGCGGCCGCGCAGGAAGGTGCCGTGATGCCGCCGTTCAGCGTCCCGGAGGCGGACTGGGGGGTGCTGTGGCAGTACCGGCACTGGTTCGTGTTCGCGACGTAGTCGAGGCCGTGGGTCGTGTACGTCGCCTCGTGCGTCATCGTGTGGCACCCGGTGCAGCTCTTGGCGAGGCGGACGTCGTTCCCGCCCCAGGTGGACTCGTGGCAAGGCGCGCAGCTCGCCAGGGCGGCGCCGTCCAGGCTGGAATGGTTGGGCGCAGCCCAGGCACCCGGCACGTGCGGGATCGGATGGCAACCGGTGCACGCGGGGGACCACGTCGTCCCCGCGAGGCCAGCGCCGCCGTGGCAGGCGGCGCACGTGGACGCGCTCGAGACCCAGCCCGGGCCGTGGGAGGCGGGCGCGGCGAAGGTACCGTCCGTCGGGTGGTCGAAAGGGGGCGGGTAGGCCGGGCGCGCGTGGCAGCTCATGCAGGAAGGGGCGATTCCCTGCCCCTGGAGCGTCGCGCCATGGCAGTCGGTGCAGATGAACGCGCCCGCCTTGCCGTACTTCATGTACTCGATGACGTGGACGGCCGGATCGGTGAAGTTCGGGTGCGCTCCGAGGGCGCTGGTCGTCGCCGCGAACCGGATGACCGCCAGCCGGTTGGAGGAGACGAACACGGAGCAGGTGTTCGCCGTCCCGGCGCAGGCGCCCGCCCAGCCGTGGACCCAGCCGGCGATGTTGGACGTCCCGGTCAGCACCACCGTGGTCGCGTAGACCGCGTCGAAGCTGCAGACCTTGTGGAGCACGCCTGCGCCGTCGACGCCGCAGCTGATCCCGCCGACGCCGGAGGTGACGACGCCGCCCTTCGGGAGGATGACGGTCGTGCTGGTCGCGGGATCCCAGAAGGCGTTCTCGCCGCGGACGACGACCTTGAACGTGGACTCGTCGAGACCCGGGTTCGCGCTGGACGACGCGGGCGTGCTGCCGCCGGCGCCTCCGCAGCCCGCCGCAGCCACGGCGCCGACCAGGGCCAGCGCAATCGAGATGCGACGCATGTGCTCTCCTTGACCCGCGTGCGCTTGCACGCAGTCGGATGGCCTAGCCGAGCCATCCCCCCGAGTTCGATCCCGAACGTCCCCTGCCTCTGCTGTCGCCCCTGGCGTACCGCTGTAGCGGGGAAGAAGCCCGGACCGATAACAGCAACTCCCGTGCCTCGACGCCCCCTCCGGACATCGGAGGCGACGCGGCCAAACACGCGTGTCCACGAATGAATTCGACGGGCGAGCCCCCAGGCGACGCGACTGCTTGCCGCGCACCGGCGGGAGGTGCGCGAAATCACGCACCCACGCCCGAGGCCCGTCGAGGAAGTGGGTGAACTCCCGCAACGTTTCACGGACGGCGCTAGCGCACCGGGTACGCATCGCGGAGCTCGCCGCCGCTCAGGACGCGTGGTGGCCGCCCGCAACCACGGCCGGCGCGCGCGGGGACGTCGCTCCAGGCCGAGAGCGGGCTCCGAGGCACGCTCGTCGGCAGGGCGCGACGCTCTGGGCGGAGCGTCGGGTCCCCGCGTCGAGGTAGCCGATGGAAGGAAAGTGGCCGGAAGCGTCCTCCAGGGAGAGAGACGCTTCCGGCCGGGTGCGCCGCGTACGGCGGCGTCGTCAGCTGCGGACGGTGCGGAACGCGCCGGGGGGGATCGGCGCGTACCGCGATTCGTCCGGACGACGGCGACACAGAGCGCTGCGGAGGGGGGGATGTACCCGAACACGTCAGCGACGATCCGGGCGAAGCACTCTGCGATCCGTCGAGCGAGGCGCACGCTCGGAGGAATTGCAGCGCGCGTGCCTGCGGACCGGCCGCGGACCTCCCCCGAACCCCCCGGGATCAGGGACGGTCACGGCCGGGGTGGCGAGGGTGCCGTGGAACCCGCGGGTGGGCCCGGGACGACACCCACGACCTCACCCGGAGAAAAGGTCGCAGGCCGCTGCTGGATCTGGTCGACCGCCGCCGCGAATGCGGCGAGATCGGCGTACCGCTCCGGAGGGACCCGTCCGCGCCGCAGGTCGAGCCGCTCCTCGCGGACGAGCCGGCGCCCCTCGACGCGCTCGGCGCGGGAGTAGCCGCCGTACGGCGTCTCGACCGTGGCGGCCGGAGCAGCGGCGGGCGCGAACCCCGGCGGCACCTCGATCTCGATCCGCTGCAGCGCGACCTCCGGGGCGGACATCAGGAGCGAGGTCGTGCGCACCGCGAGCTGGCCGAAGCGGGCCCCGAGCCGTGCGGGGAGGAGCGGCGCGTCGAGGGCGAGGCCGCCGCTCGTGGAGCGGGCGAGGGCGGCGACGTCGCCGCGATACCGGAGCGTCACCGGCGCGTCGGGATCCCCCTCGCCGAGCATCTCCGCGTCGGAGAGGGTGATCCCGCGGAAGGTGCGCGCGAGCATCCCCTCGATGACCTGCCGGCGGTCGGAGCGATCCAGCCGCTCGATGGCGGCCTTCGCCGCGGCGGCGGCGGCGCCGGTGTAGCGCTCCTCGCCGGAGACGGTGGCGCCGCCGTCGGGACGGAGCTCGATCCGGACGACGGCCTCGCGGCGGTCCTCGACGGGCGCCCGCTCCGGCGTCCGCGCCACCTCGAGCCGCTCGCCCGGCGCGGGGAGGACGATCGCCTCGGCGCCGAGGACGGTCGACGGGAGGGTGCCGAGCGGCGCGAGCCGGAAGCTCGGGTCGTGCCAGAGGGTCTCGCCCCCCACCTCGATCCGGAGGAGCGCGTGGGACCACGTCACGTGCGAGGCGAACCGGCGGACGGTCGCGTCGGCGCCGTAGGGCCGCGCGAGGGCGACGCGGGAGCGGATCCCGAGCTCGGTCAGGACCGCGTGCAGGACGAGGAGCCGGCTCCCGCGACCGCGGGAGAGCGTCTCGCTCGCCTGCCCGGACTCGTCGCCGCCCGAGCCCAGGATCTCCCGCGCGACGCGAGCCCAGGCGGCGCGGGCGAGGGCGGCGGGGGCGGCACCCGGGCCGGCGTCCTTCCGGACGGCGCCGGCGAACGCGCGGAGCTCCGCGGTGGGGCGCGCGACCGACGCGAAGACGTCGGCGAGGTCGGCCTGCACGTCGGCCCGGTCGCCGCCGAGGCCGACCTGCACGTACGGGAGGAACTCGCCGATGGGGGGCTGGCCCGGCTCGCGGACGTGGGCGGGCACGTCCCGCGCCTCGACGCGGAGCACCTCGCGCCCGCCCTCGCGGGCGGGGGCCGGCGCCTCCATCCCGTGCGCGTCCACGACGAGGCCGAGCCCCGCCGGCGCCGCGACGACGTACCGCGACAGGAAGAGCCGGGCGCCGTCGGTCCGGAAGAAGAACGGGTCCGCCGCGATGGTGGCGCCGAGGCCGCGCTCCGAGCGGACCCACTCCAGCCGGACGTAGTCGCCGGGCTCGAGCCCGGAGAGCGAGACCGTCCCCTTGCCGTCGCGCGCGACGCGCTCCGGCTCGAGGGAGCGGCCGTCCGGCTTGAGCGTCCGCGCGACGAGCAGCTCCGCGCCGGGGGGCACCGGAGATCTCGCCGTACTGCTCGACGCCCGTGGGGATCGAGGACGTGGATGATCTGGTGCGTCCGCTCGGTGAAGGCGCCGCCCGGGTGGAACTCCACCGCGCCCGCGTCGAGGACCATGGCCGCGGAGGTGTCGTCGGTCCGGCGCGCCGCCTGGTAGGCGCGGATCGCGGAGGTCGCGTCCTCGGCCCAGTCGTCGAGGACCTCGTGCCCGTCCTCGAGGGCGAGGCGACGCCGCAGGGAGAGGTCGCCGCCGTCGTCGAGGAGCGCCCGCTCGCGCGCGGCCCGGGCACCCTTGGCGTCCCCGGCGAGCTCCAGCACGTCGGCGAGCCGCTTCTCGATCCGCGGGCTCCGCGGCCAGATGGCCCGGAGCGCCTCGAGCCCCGCCACCGCGCCGGCGCCGTCCCCTGCCGCCACGCGCGTCGCGGCGAGGGCGAGGGCCGGGCTCGACCGCCCAGGGCCGGGCGGCGACGACCGGGGCCAGGGCGGCCGCCGACCCGGCGAGGTCGCCGCGGCGGCGCAGGTGATCGGCGAGCCGCTCCCTTCCGTCCCGGCACTCGGCCGCGGCCCGGACGCGCTCGTCCTCGACCGCGACGGCCCGCCGGCGCCCGGCGAGGTCCCGCCCGAGCTCGAGGGCGCGGCAGCCGGCGCCGCCGGAGATCGCCTCGGCGACGTGGGCCTCCGCCGCCTCGAGGAGGCCGCGGGCCTCGGCGAGCCGCGCCCGGGCGAGCGCGAGGCTCGCCTCGCGCCCGCGAGAGGGCGCGGCCCGGCCGTCGCGAGGCGGCGCCGCCGCGACGAGCTCGTCCGCCTCGTCGAGGCGGGCGGCGCGGCGCAGGAGCGACGCGAGCGCGATCCGCGCGGCGTCGTGGCCTGGATCGAGGGCGAGCGCCTCGCGCAGCTCGGCCTCCGCGCGCGCCCGCGCGACCTGCTCGTCGAGGGTGGGGATCGCCGGCGACGACGAGGCCCCGGGCGACCCGGACCGCCGCCGAGCGCGGCAGCGCAGCCTCCGCCTCGGCGAGGAGCGCCTTCGCGCCCTCGCGGTCGAACCCGGCGGCGTCGCCGCCGGCGAGGAGGGCGGCGGCGGCGGGGCCGACCTCCGGCGCGAGGGCGGCGGCGAGGGCACGGGCGCCCGCGACCGGCGCGCCCACGACCGGGCGCGGCGCGGCGGGCGGAGGGGCGCCGGGACGGGGCGGGCGCCGCGGAGAGATCGGACGGCGCGCCGTCCTCGCGGGCGAAGGCGAGGTGGAGCGTCGCGCGCTCGCCGGTGCGCGCGACCTTCACGATGACGCGGTGGACGCCGGGCTCGAGGGCGACCGGGACGTGGACGACGCTCGGGAGCCACGCCTCGAAGTCGCGCCGCTCGTGGACGAGCGCGCCGTCCACCGTCACGCGGGCGGACATCGCCGTCCCGAGGGAGACGAGGTAACGCCCGCCGCGCGACAGGGTGACGTCCGCCGCGAGGATGAAGACGTCCCCTCCCATCGGCTCGCCCTCGATGGCGGCCGAGCCGTCCGGCGCGGGGAGCGTCCGGGTCGGCCGCGGCGCGCCGCCGAAGGGGGCGGGCACCGACTCGGGGAGGACGCCGGCCTCCGCCGGCCAGGTGGCGACGAAGTCGAGGGCGCGGCGGCGGCCGAACGGCCCGGCCAGGGTCCAGGCCTTCACCGCGCCGTTCTCGCCGCGCATCGCGGCGACCTTCGGGTGGTCCCCGAGGACCTCGGCGGCGACCACGCGGGCCACCCGCGCCCGGTAGGCGGCGAGGCCGCGGAACCGACCGGCGGCGAGGGGCGGCGCGAGGCCGGCCTCGACGGCGCGGGCGATCTCCGGCGACTCGTCGGCGAGCTCCGCGAGGCGCCGGAGCGCGACGAGGGCGAGGGGGTCGCCCGGCGCGGCCTGGGCGAGCAGCGACGAGCTCGGCCGCCTCGGTCGGCGGCGTCCGACGCGCGGCGCGCGAGGAGCGCCGCGGCGAGGCGGTCCCGGGGATCGGCCGAGGCCCTCGCGACGTCGGGCGCCTGGCCCTGCCACCACGGCGTCGAGGGCGCCGCGGCCGGGGGCGCCATGCGAGGTCGTCGCGCAGCCCGCGACGGCAAGGAGGAGGGCGCCGAGGGCGCCGCGCACGAGCCGGGTCGTCACTTGGCCTCCCCTGCCGCGACCGGCGCCGGCGCGAGCCGGACGCGCCGCGCGAAGGCCCGATCGAGCGAGGCCATGAGGGTCCGGAACGCCGGGTAGCGCTCCGGCGACACGCGGCTCGCGCGGAGCACCACCTGCCCCGACACGACGAGCGCACCGCCGTCGACCCGGTAGCGGACCGCGAAGGACGCCTCCGGCACCTCGCCCGCGGCGTCCTCCGGGAGGTCGGCGACGGAGAACCCGGCGGGCAGCGCGTAGCGGTACTCGAACCGGTTCACCATCGGCTGGCCCAGGACGACCGGGTAGTGTCGCTCGGAGAGGGAGGCGTAGGTCTCGAGGTACCCCGCCGCCGCCGCCGAAGGGCGTGAAGCGGAGCGCCCCGCCGTCCTGCTGCGCGTACCGCGGCACGTCGAGGGTGAACTCCATCCGGACGTCCTCCTCGAGGCGCGAGAGGTCGGAGAGGGTCACCGACTCGACCCGGAGCCCGGGGAACGTCCGGCTGAAGGCCTTCTCGGCCTGTGCGCGGCGGTCGTGGGCGGAGACGTAGGCGCGGCGGTACTCGGGCGCCTGGGCGCCGGCGATCCGCGAGGTGCCCCGGACCGTCGCCCGGCCGTCCGGGGCGAGGGCGATCTCGAAGCGGCTCTCGGTCCGGTTCTCCTCGGAGGAGCGCCTCGGGGACGGTGAGGAACCGCGGCGGCGCGCCCGGGTTCACCACCAGCGCGACGGCGCCGCGGTCCTCGCCCGGGCAGCTCGCGGCTTCCGGTCCAGGACGCGGTCCCGTCGAGGAAGAGGTCGAGGTCGGGCACGTAGAGGATGGCGTGGTTGAACACGGCGAGCGACGCGGGCTCCGGCGGGATGACGCCGAGGCGGCGCATGCGGAGGAGGACGAGGCGCGAGTCGATCCCGAGCGCCTCGAGGAGCGCGTGCATGAGGCTCGCCTTGTCCTTGCAGTCGCCGAAGCGGCGGCGCAGCACCTCGTCCACCCGGTACGGCTTGAAGCCGTGGATCCCGAACTCGAGCCCGACGTAGCGGGTCTGCGTGACGACGAAGTCGTAGACCGCCTCGACGAGGAGCCGCTTCGTCGCGGGGTCCCACCCGCCGGCGGGCGGCGCGAGGGCGGCGGGGCGCACCTCGGCGGCGGCGCCGTTCGGGCGCGGCGCGGGGCCGCGGGTCGCGAGGGCCTCGAGCCCGATCCGGGCGGCGGAGGCGCGCACCTCGGCGGTCGGATGGAGCTGCTCCTGCACGAGCCCCCAGTAGAAGCGGGCCACGTCGTCCCAGCTCGCGTAGGTCGAGACGTGCACCGTGCGACCCACCTCGCTCCAGCCGGGCATCGCCGGCTCGGTCACGATGCGCGGGAGGTCCCGGGCGACGAACCGGTGCTCGACCAGTCCGCCCGCGAGCTTCTTCTCGGTCCGCGCCACGCCGGACGGGACGGAGGCGTGCAGGGCCCGCCCCTCGGGGACCAGGACGACCCGGTCGAAGAGGAGCTTCCTCGTCCCCTCGTCGACCGAGGCGACGTCGCCCCAGTAGTCGGAGAGGAGGTTCTCCTTCGCGACGTCCTCGACCCGCCAGGCGATCTCGAGGACGTCGCCGGCGGCGAGGGACGGGAACGAGAGGGTCTTCGCGCGGGTGTCGTAGTAGAGCCGGTACCAGGGCTCGCTCGCGCTCTGCTCCGACTCGTCGTGGGCGTCGACCACCGACCCGTCGGGCCTGTGGATCCGCGCGCGCTCGACGCGGACCTCCTGCCGGTTCGGGTCCCAGCCGATGGAGCGCCGCCGGAACGCGTCCGCGCCCCTGGAGGTCACGATCCGTCACGACCAGCTGCTCGAACGTCGCGGAGAGCCCCGAGGGCTGGACCCGCGTCACCTCGAGGTCCGCGAGGACGACCGCGTCGTCCTCCGGCGCGGGCGGCGGCGCGGCGGCGGCGAGGGCCCGGGCGTCGAGGACGTAGGGCGCCTCGAACCGCTCGCGCGCGGGCTCGAGGCTGCGGACGAGCTCCTTCAGCTCGGGGCTCTGGGGCCGCAGCTCGAGGGCGCGCTCGAGGTCGGCCTTCGCCTCGGCGACCCGCCCGAGCGCCGAGGCGCGCCCGGCCGCGGCGGGCCCGGGGGTCGGCGTCGTCGGGCGCGAGCCGGACCGCCACCTCGAACTGCGCCTCCGCCTCCTCCACCCGGCCGTTCGCGGCGAGCAGCTCGGCGAGGCCGAGGCGCCCCTCGAGATCGGACGGGTCGAGGCGGAGCCCCTCGGCGAGGAGCGCCGCGGCGCCGCCCACGTCGCCGCGGTCGACGAGGAGCTGCGCGAGGGCGCCGCGGGCCTCGCGGTCGTCGAGCCGCAGCGCGAGCAGGGTCCGGAGCCGGGCGGCGGCCTCCTCGTCGCGCCCGAGCCGGCGGGCGGCGCGGGCGGCGGACCGGACCGCGTCGGGCACGGTGGGGAAGGCGCGGGCGGCCTCGCCGGGCCTCGCGTGCGCCACGGACGTCGGCGCCCATGCGCGCGAGCGCCTCGGCGAGGGCGACCCGCGGCGCGGGCCAGCCCGGCGCGGCCCGGACCGCGCGCTCGAGGAGCCGGACCGCGGGGTGGGGCCGGTCCTGGTCGAGCTCGTCGTCCGCGAGGGCGGCGAGCGCCACCGGGTCGCCCGGCGCGACGGCCAGGACGGCCTCGACCTGGGCCCTGCGCCGGCCGCGGTCCTCCTCGAGCCGCGCCGCCGCGAGCCGCACCTGCACCGATCGCGGCGCGAGCTCGGCCGCCCGGCGCGCCTCGATGGCCGCCCGCGGCTCCCGGACGTCGAAGGCGCGCCGCTCGTCGAGGGCGAGGGCGAGCGCGAGCCGCGCCTCGGCCTCGTCTCGCTTGCCGCGCGCGGCGGCCGCGCGCCTCTCGAGGGCGACCACGGCGCCGGCGATGGGCTGCGGCGCCGCGCCGGGCGCCTGCGGGGCGGCGGCGGGATCGCCGGCGGGGAGCGACCGCCCCTCGCCGCGCTCGTCCGCGAGGCGCAGGTAGAAGCCCATCCGCCCCTCGGAGTGGCAGAGCTTCACGAGGATCCGGTTCGGCCCCTTGCGGAGCGAGACGGTCGCGCCGCGCTGGTCGAGCCGCGCCGGGTGGTAGGCGCGATCCGCGACGACCAGGGCCCCGTTCACGAAGACCTTGGCCGCGCCGCTCGCGCCGAGCCAGAGCGACACGCGCTCGTCCCGCGGCGCGTCCACCACCGCGAGGGCGTAGGCGACCACCTCGCGCGAGGGGGTCACGGTGGCCCCGAGGTGGACGAACCCTTCGGACACCGCCTCGGCCGGCAGCGGGCGCCAGGACACCGGCCGGACCTTCCCGGGCATCTCGACCGCGAGGTCGACGCCGCGCTCGGGCGGGTAGACGGCGTCGAACCCGCGCCGCCCCTCGTCGTCGAAGGGGCCCGCGACGAGGTACGCCTCGACGAACCCGAGGCGGCGGCGCTGCGCCGCGCTCCTCTGCACGTTCCCTCGCGCCCGCTCCACCGCCGCGAGCCGGAACCGCGCGAGGGCGCGGACCTCCGGGTCGGCGCCGCGGTCGTCCGCGGTCCTCGCGAGGACCCCGGCGAGCCGGGCGAGGTCGGGAGCCTCGTCGGCGAGGGCGTCGACGCCGGCCAGGTCGGCGATCCCGCGCGCGTCGCGCCGGTCGCGGGCGAGGTCGTCCTCGAGCTTCACCAGCCGCTCGCCGGCCGGTTCGCGCGGCGCCGCGGGGGTACGGGCGGCGAGGAGGAGCGCGGCAGCAGCGAGGACGGGGAGCACGGGCATGGAGGGCCGAGACTACTCCGCCCGGGCGAGCGCGACGACGACGACGGAGCGGGCGCCCGCCTGGCGCAGGGCGCCGGCGCGCCGAGTCCGCGGTGGCCCCCGTCGTGACGACGTCGTCCACGAGGACCACGTCGCGCCCCGCCACGGCCGGCGTCGCCGCGAAGGCCCCGGCCACGTTGCGGACCCGCTCCTCGCGCGAGCGCCCGACCTGCGGCGGCGTCTCCCGCGTGCGCGCCAGGGCGGCCCGCGCCCGGCGGGCGCCGGCGGCGCGGCAGAGGGCGTCGGCGAGGAGCGCGGCCTGGTCGTAGCCGCGCTCGATGCGCCGCCCGCGGGCGAGCGGGACCGAGACGACGAGGGCGCCGGACGGCAGGGGCGCCCGCGCCGCGAGCCAGGCGCCGAGCGGCCGGGCGAGCGCCGGCCGGTTGCCGTACTTGAAGGCGTGGATGGCGTCGGCGAGCGGGCCGCCGAAGAGCCCCGCGGCCCGCACACCGTCGAACGCCGGGGGCGACGCGCGGCAGGCGCCGCAGGGCGAGTCCGGCCCGGGGAGGCCGCAGCGGGCGCAGCCCGGCGGGACCGGGTCGACCGCGCCGGCGCAGACGGCGCAGAACGGCTCCGCGTCCACCGGCTCGCCGCAGGCGGCGCAGCGCGGCGGGTAGACGAGGTCGAGGAGCGCGGCGAGCGCGGCGCGGGCGACGGCGACGGGGCCCACGATCACCTCGTCACGAGGCCGAGGCCCTTCATCTCCTTCGGCTGCGGGAGCCCCATGACCTGAAGGGCCGTGGGCGCCACGTCGGCGAGGACGCCCTTCGAGCGGAGCTTCGCGCCCTTGAAGTCGGGGTCGGCGAGGATGAAGGGCACGGGGTTCAGGGTGTGGGCGGTGTGCGGCTCGCCCGTCACCGGGTCCGTCATCATCTCGCAGTTGCCGTGGTCGGCGGTGACGAGCATCGCCATCCCCTGCGTGCGGGCGGCCTGCCAGAGCCGGCCGACGCACTCGTCCACGACCTTCACCGCCTTCACCGCCGCGTCGAGGATCCCGGTGTGGCCGACCATGTCCGGGTTGGCGAAGTTCACGAGGATGAAGCCGTACTGCGCCGGTGCCGATGGCCGCGACGAGCTTGTCCGTCACCTCGCGCGCGCTCATCTCCGGCTTGTGGTCGTAGGTCTTCACGTCGCGCGGCGAGGGCACGAGGATCCGGTCCTCGCCCGGGAAGACCGTCTCGCGCCCGCCGTTGAAGAAGAACGTGACGTGGGCGTACTTCTCGGTCTCGGCGCAGCGGAGCTGCTTCAGGCCCGCCTCGCGACACGATCTCCGGGAAGATCTCGGTGAGGCTCGGTCGGGCGCGAAGGCGACCGGCAGCCCGAAGGTCCGGTCGTACTCCGTCATGCAGACGTAGGCGGAGAGGCGCGGCACCGCGACCCGCGTCGAAGTCCTTGAAGCCCGGGTCGCGTGAAGGCGCGGGTGATCTCGCGGGCGCGGTCCGCGCGGAAGTTGAAGAAGAGGAGCGCGTCGCCGTCGCGCACGCGGGCCGACGGGCTTGCCGTCCCCGTTCACGACCACGGTGGGCTTCACGAACTCGTCGGTCTCGCCGCGTCGCGTAGGCGAGCTCCATCGCGGCGACGCCGGAGGCGGCGCGCTTGCCGTCCCCGCGGACCATCGCGGCGTAGGCGGTCGCCACGCGGTCCCAGCGCTTGTCGCGGTCCATCGCCCAGTACCGGCCGCAGACGGTGGCGACCTTCCCGTAGCCGCGCTGCGCCATCCGCTTCTCGAGCTCGGCCATGTAGCCGAGGCCCGACTTCGGCGGCGTGTCGCGCCCGTCCATGAAGGCGTGGACGAAGGCCTTCGCGACCCCCTCGCGCCGCGCGAGCTCGAGGCAGCGCGTGGAGGTGCTCGACGTGGCTGTGGACGCCGCCGTCGGAGAGGAGCCCCATGAGGTGGAGCGCGCCGCCCGACTCCTTCGCGCGGCGGCAGGCCATGGAGGAGCGCGTCGTTCGTGAAGAAGGACCCGTCCTCCACCGCCCGGTTGATGCGCACGAGGTCCTGGTAGACGATCCGCCCGGCGCCGAG
This sequence comes from uncultured delta proteobacterium, assembly GCA_963739565.1. GTDB lineage: Bacteria > Myxococcota > Myxococcia > Myxococcales > Anaeromyxobacteraceae > Anaeromyxobacter. The sequence goes on from CAVUBF010000012.1 coordinate 808,061, forward strand.
GTTCGTGTGGCCCACCTCGGAGTTCCCCATCTGCCCCTCGGGGAGCCCGACGGAGAGGCCGCTCGTCTCGATGGCGGTCGACGGGTACTCGCGCAGGAGGGCGTCCACGTTGGGCGTCCCGGCGAGCGCGATGGCGTTCGCCTCGCGCTCCTTGCGGATGCCCCAGCCGTCGAGGACGACGAGGAGGACGGGCTTCGTCTTCGGCACGGCAAGCTCCCGGGAGGCGTGGAGGTCTGCGACGGGACCGGCGACGATCGTTTGGCGAGCGCGGCTCGCCGGCCGCAGGCCAGCCCCGAGCGAGCAAGGTTCCGACCGTCTACTTGTGGTACGGCTCGCCCCGGAGGATCGTCATGGCGCGGTAGAGCTGCTCGAGCGAGGACGACGCGCGCGAGCCGGTGCGGGAGCGTCATCCGCGAGAGCGCCACCGTCTCCTGGCCGCGGGCCCGGATCGCGTCGGAGAGCCCGTCGGAGCCGCCGACGACGAGGGCGATGTCCTGCCCGCGCGTCAGCCAGCGCTCGATGCGGCGCGCAAAGGCGGCGCTCGTCTCCTCTGCGCCGCGCTCGTCGAGCAGGACCACCCGCTCGCGCTCGCCGAGGCGCGCGAGGAGCGCCTCCCCTTCCTCGTCCTTCGCCCGCGGCGTGCCGGCGTGCTTGCGCGCCTCGGGGACCTCGACGAGCTCGAACTTGAGGTACCGCGCGAGGCGGCCCGCGTACTCCTCCACCGCCGGGGCGAACAGCCCGGAGCGGTCCTTCCCGATGGCGACGACGCGGATCCTCACGGGACGATCCTACCGCGCGGCGGGATGGGCGCCCGGCGCGATCAGAGCCCGAGGGCGCGGTAGGCCCAGCGGAACGCCTCGGCGGGGACCGAGGTCTCCCACAAGCCCGCCGCCCGAGCCACGCCCCACGCGCCGAGCATCACCGAGAGCACACCCGCCGGGACGAGCCACGGCGAGAGCGTCCGGGGGCCGCGCCGCGTGATTCCGAGGCAGTCCGGGACGGTGCAGGCGGCGACGCACGACATGCAGCCCGTGCACTCCGTCGAGAGCACGCGCAGGCGGGCGTGGACCGGGATCTCGACCGGGCACGCGCGGGTGCAGGCGCGGCAGTCGTTGCACGTCGCCGGGTCCCGCCGGACGTGCTGCGGCGAGACGAGGCTCGCGAGGCCGAGGAGCGCGCCGTAGGGGCAGAGCCAGCGGCACCAGGCGTGCTTCACGACGAGCGAGACCGCCGCGAGGCCACCGAGGACGGCGAGCACCGTGCCGGTCGGCCGGGTGAAGAAGAGGAGCATCTTCGCGTCGGCGGCGAGGTTGAAGGGGGAGGCGACGAACGCCTCGAGCCCCTCGAGCGGCATCGCGACGAGGACCTGCCACGCGAAGAAGGCGAGGAGCAGGTACTTGAGCGAGGAGAGGGCGAGGTCGAGGCGGCGCGGCACGCGCGGGAAGCCGCGGCGCCACGCGGTCTTGCGCCCCACCCACTCCAGCGCCCGCGAGATCGTGCCGACCGGGCAGACCCAGGAGCAGAAGCCCTTCCGCGCCACGAAGGACGCGCCGACCGCGGCGACGAGGATCGTGAGGCCGGCGGGGTGGACCTCGTCCCAGAAGCCGGTGGCGAGCCAGCGCCGCAGGCCGACGAGGGCCGAGATGGGAAGGAACCCCTCCACCGCGGGCGGCCGGGCTGCGGTGACGGAGCCGCCCGCCTGCACCTCGGCGAAGAACCGGGCGAAGCGCAGGCCGACCAGGGCGAGGAACAGGAGGTAGCCCGCCTGCACGGCCGCACGGACGGCGGGGAGGCGGCGCCACGGGTTGCGCCAGCGGGACACCCCGGGGTCCATTCCCCTTGGACCTGGACCTGGACCTGGACTTGGACTTGGACTTGGACTTGGACTTCGTCCTGGTCCTGGTCCTGGTCCTCGACCTGGTCCCGATCCTTCGCTTTCCTCGTCCACGGGGCGCGGAACCTACCAGACGCTCCCGTTCCGCCACAATCCGCCGCATCGGAGCAAGCGTTTGCTCCCTACTTCCCGCGGTACTCGCTGAGCGGTCGGAAGGTGACGTCCTCCACGAAGACGGTGAGGTCCCCGCCGGCCACGTGCCCGGTGGGCAGGAACCTCACGACCCAGAACGTCCTCCCCTCGAGCGCCGCCGGCGCCTGGGCGCTGTCCTCGGGATGCTCGCTCGACCACCGGTCCCACGCCACCGGCGCCGGCCCGACGTCGACCCACATCCCGCTCGTGTCGAACGAGAATCCGCGCGGCGCGCTCGCGAGCGGCGGCGACGGCGCGCTCGCGAGGGGACGTCGCGGCAGAGGGAGCGACCTCGTCGCGGGACGCCTCCGGCGACGGGGCGTTCGCCTGGGCCCGCCGGGCCGGAGCGGCCGTGGACTTCGCCTTGGGGGACGCACCCGCGGACGGCGCCTGGGTCGCACCGCCGAGCCCCGTGGACGGTCCGCCGAGGTCGGACGGACGCGCCGCCGGAGCCGGAGCGGGCGCAGCCTGCCGGGGCGCTTCGGACGCGGGCGCCGGGGCCGGCTCGGGGGCGCGCAGCGCGAGCGCGGCGGGCGGCGGCGCGGCGGGAGCCTTCGCGAACCGTTCCGGCGCCGCGTTCCCCCCGGGCGCCGCGTCCTCGGGAGGGGTCGCGAACTGCGCCTGCGCCTCCTCGCGGCGAGGCGCCGCCGCCTTCTTCTCGGCGAGGGCCGGCCGCTCGGCGCGCGAGGCGTCCCGGGCCGCCCCGGCCTCCGCCGCGACCGCACCGCCGGCGGCGTCGCTCTTCCCCGCGCCGGGCTCGCCGCCCGAGCCCTTCGCCCCTGCCGCCGCATCCAGCGGCGCGGCGGGCGCCGGGGCCTGCGCGTACGGCGACGCGCCGAGGAGCGCGTCCCGATCGTCGCGCGCCGCGGACGGGGGACGCACGTCCCCGAGCCGCAGCGAGAGCGCGACGGCGACGGCCGCCGACGCCGCCACCACCGGCGTCGCCCAGAGCCAGCGCGGGAGGGCCCGCCTCGGCTCCTTGCCGCGGACCGCCTCGCGGGCGGCGGCGACGAGGATCCGCGCCCCGGCTTCCGGCGCGGGCTCGACCGGCAGCGCCGACATGAGCTGCCGGGTCCCGCGGATCCGGGCGAGCTCGGTCCGGCAGTCCTCGCAGCCCGTCGCGTGCTCCTCCACGGCCCGCGCGTCGCGCGGCGAGAGCTCGCCGTAGGCGAGATTGAGGAGGCGGTCGCGAAGCTCTTCGTGGGTCATCGGCTCGCGCTCCTCGCCCCCGCGTCGTCGGCGTCGGGCCCGAGGCCGAGCGCCTCGAGCCGGGTCCGCAGCGCCTCGAGGGCGTAGCGCATCCTGCTCTTCACGGTGTTCTCCGGGACGCCCGTGACCTCCGCGATCTCGGCGAAGCGGAGGCCGGCGTGCTCGCGCAGGAGGAAGACCTCCCGCTGCTCCTCCGGGAGCGCGGCGAGCGCCGCCTCGAGCTTCGGCCGCAGGAGCGCCCCCTCCGCGGCGCGGTCTGGGCCCGGAGCGGGGGACGGCTCCGCGGCGCGGGCGGGATCGTCGAGGGGCTCGGTCCGGCGGAAGGCCTGTCGCCGCGCCTCGTCCACCGCCTGGTTGCGGGCGACCGAGTAGAGCCAGGTCCGGAAGAGCGCCCGGGGCTCCCAGCCCTCTGCCGCGCGGACCACCCGCAGGAACGTCTCCTGGCAGAGGTCCTCGGCCCGGCCCCGGTCGCCCGTGAGCCTCAGGAGGAAGGAGAAGATGGGGGTCCGGTGGCGCCGCACGAGCTCCTCGAAGGCCCGGACGTCGCCGGCCTGGAACCGGAGCATGAGCCGCTCGTCGCTCTCCAAACGCCGGCCTCCGCGGGCCTCTCGAGGGTGGAACGCACGAGGCCCGAGAACGATCTGCGGCGGGAGTGTAGCCCGGATTGGCTCCGCCGGAGGGGTGAGCGGGCGCCTTCCGCGTTGCCTGCCCGTCGGGCGGGACTCGGACTCTTGGCGACCGCGATGCGCGCCCTCTTCCTGCGAGGTCCCGGCTACCCGAGGTAGGCCGCGAGCACCCGCTCGTCCCGGCGGAGCTCCGCGGGCGTCCCCTCGACGACGATCCGGCCGCGCTCCATCACGTAGGCGTAATCCGCGACCTCGAGGGCGGTGCGGGCGAACTGCTCGACGAGGAGCATGGTCATGCCCTCCGCCTTGAGCCGCCGGACGGTCTCGAAGACCTCCTGCACGATCACCGGCGCGAGCCCCATCGAAGGCTCGTCGAGGAGCATCACCTTCGGCCGGGCCATGAGCGCCCGCCCGATGGCGAGCATCTGCTGCTCGCCGCCGGAGAGCGTCCCGGCGAGCTGCGCGCGCCGCGCGGCGAGCTTCGGGAAGAGGGCGTAGACGCGCTCGAGGTCCGGGGCGGCGCGGCGCCGGAAGCCGAAGAAGCGCGGCAGCCGGCGGAAGGCGCCGAGGAGGAGGTTGTCCTCCGCCGAGAGCGGGCCGAACACCTTGCGCCCCTCGGGCGAGTGGGCGAGGCCGAGCCGCGCGATCCGCGCCGCGCCGAGCCCGTGCACCGGCTGCCCGTCGAGCCGGACCGTGCCGGCGCGACGGCGCGACGAGCCCGGAGATCGCCCGCATCGTGGTGGTCTTCCCGGCGCCGTTCGCGCCGATGAGCGCGACCACCGTCCCGGGCTTCACCTCCAGCGAGACGCCGTCGAGCACCTCGGAGAGCGCCGTAGCCGGCGTGCAGGTCCTTGACGACGAGCATTCCGTCGCTCCTCTCAGGACGCCGGCGCCGCGGCGCGGGAGCGGCGGCCTCGACGCTGCCGAGGTAAGCGGCGATCACCGTCGGGGTGGCGCTTCACCTCGTCCGGGGCGCCCCTCCGCGATGACCCGGCCGCCGTCGAGCACGGTCACGACGTCGCAGAGCTCGCGTCACGACGTCCATGTGGTGCTCGATGAGGACGATGGTCACGCCGCGGCCGTGCACGCGGCGGATGATCTCCATCTGCTTCGCGACGTCGGGGTGCGGCGAGGCCCGCCGCGGGCTCGTCGAGGATCGAGCAGGTCCGGGCTGCGGGCCAGGGCGCGGGCGATCTCGAGGAAGCGCTGGGCGCCGTAGGTGAGGTCCTTCACCGGCGTGCGGGCCTGGTCGCCGAGCCCGACCAGCTCGAGGAGCGCGAGGGCGCCGGCCTGCGCGGCGCGCTCCTCGCCGCGGCCGAGGCCGGCGAGGACGGAGCGGCAGCGGGCAGCCGGTAGGCGCCGCGGAGCGCGACCATGACGTTGTCGAGGGCGGTCATCCCCGCGAAGAGCTGGAGGTTCTGGAAGGTGCGCGCGACGCCGGCGCCCGCGGCGCCCAAGAGGCTGCCCGCGGGGAGCGGCCACCCCGCGCAGCAGCATCGTCCCCTCGGTCGGCGCGTACAGGCCGGAGAGGACGTTCACGAGGGTGCTCTTCCCCGAGCCGTTCGGGCCGATGAGGCCGTGGATGGTCCCGGCGCGCACGGTGAGGTCCACCCCGTCCACCGCCTTCACGCCGCCGAAGTGCCGCGTCGGAGGCCGCGGACCTCGAGGAGCGGCGCCTCCTCGGCGCGCGCGCTGGGCAGCACCTCGTCGAGGGGCGCGGGCGGCGGGCAGCGGCGGGCGGCGCGATCCGGAACAGCCGCGAGAGGAACCTGCGACGCGAACCCCATGAGCCCCTCGGGGAGCCCGACCACGACCGAGAAGAGCATCAGGGCGAAGATCGCCTTGCGCCAGTCCTCGGTGTTCTGCGACGAGGAAGCGCGCCCGCGACGAGCAGGCCCGTCGCCGACGATCGGCGCGAGCGCCTGGAACGGCCGCGTGGTGCTGCGCGCGAGAGCCCGCGGCCCGCCGGCGAGCGAGCGACAGCCGAGCCCGATGCACGGCGAAGATCTGGAAGAGCGCAGCGGTTCGAGAGGAGGTTCGGGAGGAGCGCGACGAGCGTCGCGCCGACGAAGGCGCCCCACAGGCTCTTGCGCCCGCCGAGGACCACGCCGAGCAGCAGGATGACCGTCAGCTCGTAGACGAAGCTCTGCGGCTGCAGGTACTGGAAGTTGAAGGCGTAGAGCGCGCCGGCGAGGCCGCCGAGGCCGGAGCCGAAGGCGAAGGCGGCCACCTTGTGCCGGTAGGTGCCGACGCCCATGGCGTCGGTGGCGATGGGGCTGTCGCGGAGCGCCTCGAACGCCCGCCCCCACTGCGACGAGAGCAGGTTGCGCATCGCCACCCAGACCACCGCCAGGAGGGCCAGGCAGAGCCAGTAGAAGCCCGCGCGGCGAGAGCACGTGCCCGAAGAGCGGCGGGCGCGATGAGCGACAGCCCCTGGGCGCCGCCGGTGAGCCCCTCCAGCTCGTTCAGCGCCGTGGTCGCGAGCGCCGTGAAGCTGAGGGTCGCGAGGGCGAACTGCGGGCCCCTCGAGGCGGAGCGCCGGCAGCGCGAGGAGCCCGCCGAGCACGAGTGCACGACGCCCGCGGCCGCGACGAGCGCGCAGGGGGATCCCGGTGCCGAGCGTCGATCGCGAGGATGCCGGCGGCGTAGGCGCCGATGCCGAGGAAGGCCGCCTGGGCGAGGTTCACCTGCCCGAGGTAGCCCGACCGTCACGTCGAGGCCGATGAGCAGGATCCCGTAGATGGCGAGCAGCGTGAGGAGCCCGAGCGCGTAGGGGTTCGTGCACGGCGAGCGGGATGGCCGCGAGCAGGGCGAAGAGGAGGATCTCGGCGCCGCGGACGAGGAGGAGGCGCTTGAGCACGGGAGCCCTAGACCTTCCGGATGACGGCCTTGCCGAACACGCCGGTGGGGCGGACGGCGAGGGCGAGGATGAGGAGGACGAGGCCGGGCGCCTCGCGCCAGCCGCTGCCGACGTAGAAGCTGGCGAGGCTCTCGAGCGCCGCCGAGGAAGAGGCCGACGAGGACGACGCCGAACCCCGACTCGAGTCCGGCCACCACCGCGACCGAGAAGGCCTTGAGGACGAGGGCCGACGCCATGGTCGGGCCGACGGTGGTGATGGGCGAGACGAGGATGCCGGCCAGGGCCGCCACCGCGCCGGAGAGCGCCGTACGAGAGCATCACCGTCCGCCGTCGCGGAGATGCCCATGAGCTCCGCCGGCGTCGCGGTCGGCGGAGACCGCCTCGAAGGCCTTGCCGAGCAGGGTGGCGCGCTTGAACACCTCGACGAGCGCCATGACCGCGAGGACGCCGACGGCCACGGAGAGCTCGAGCGGGGTGACGTCCACGCCGAGGACGTGGATCGGCGCGTCGGAGAGATGGGCGTCGGGAAGGGCCGGTCGTCGCGCCCCCAGATGTTCTCCGCGGCGGAGAAGAGGAAGAGGCCGACGATGATGGTGAGGAGGATCCAGCCCTCGCTCTTCTGCTCCAGCGCGAGGCGCACCGCGGCGCGCTCCACCGACGAGGCCGAGCAGCGCGCCGAAGAGGAGCCCGCAGCGGCACCACGAGCCAGTAGGGAAGCCCGAGGCTGAGTGAGCGTGAGGCTCGAAGAAGGCGGAGACCATCACCAGCTCGCCCTGCCCGAAGTTGATGCTCTTGCTCGTGGCGTAGGTGAGCTGGAACCCGTACGCGATGAGCGCGTAGACGAGGCCCATCAGCGCACCGCTCACGGTCATCTGGGCGAGGACGGAGAAGGGCACGTCGGGCGGTGCGCGGGCGTGAGGAGGGCAGGCGGCGGGGAGGAGGCCATCGGCCCCCTCCCCGCCGCGATGGGCGCTGCTACTTGGCGCCGCGCTTCTGGAGGCGCTGCGCGGTCGGCCTCGTTCGCCGAAGACGACGCGGCCGTCCTGGACCATGCCCATGACGGTCTGCTCGCGGCGGAACGCCTCGTGCGTCGTCGACGTTCGGCCGGATTCCACTTCAGTACGGCTTCTCCCAGGTGGCGATGACGCCGTCCACCGGCTCCTTCAGGTCCTCGAGCGCGGCGTTGATCGTCTTGCGTGTCCGTCGCTCCCGCCTGCTTCACCGCGGCGGCGAAGATGAGGACGGCGTCGTAGCCCTGGGCGGCCGAGACCGGCGAGGGGATGCGGGTCACGCCGTAGGCCTTGTGGTAGGCCTCGATGAACGCCTTGGCCTCGCGGCGTGATCGGCTCCTCGATGAAGGTCTGCGGCATGAGCGTGCCGTTGCCGTTCGCGCCGGCGTTGTCGATGTAGTTCGACATGGAGAGCGTCCAGCCGCCGATGAGCGGCGACCTTGATGCCGAGCTTGGCCATGCCGTTCGCGACGGCGGCGAGCTCCGGCCCGATGCCCCAGATCAGGATGGCCTGGGCGCCGAGCGACTTCGCCTTGAGGAGCTGGGCGGTCATGTCCTTGTCGCCGATGTTGAACTTCTCGATGCGTGACGACCTGGAGCTTGTCGCCCTGCTTCTTGATCTGGTCGAGCAGGTCGTCGCGGCCGGAGACGCCGTAGTTCGTGGCGTCGTGGAGGAGGGCGACCTTGGTGAACTTCCGGTTGATCGCCTCCTCGACCACCATGGCGGACTGGATGCCGTCGTGGGCGGCGAAGCGGAAGATCGAGAGGTGCTTCGGCCCGGGCGCGTCCGGCTTGTCGCCCACTGCGTCATGGAGGCGGAGCCGGCGGCGGGGCAGATGATCTTGGTGATGCCCTTTTCCTGGAGGTGCTTGTCGCCGGCCATGACGACGCCGGTGTTCACGCGTGCCGATGACGCCGGAGAGGTCCGCCATCGACGGCGAGCTCCTGCGCGATCAGGGCGCCGCGCTCGTTCTTCGCCTCGTCGTCGCGCTCGATGATCTCGATCTTCAGCTTCTTGCCGCCGACGGCGATGCCGCCCGCGGCGTTGATCTCGGCGATGGCGAGCTTCGAGCCGTCGCGGGCGGAGGTGCCCATCGGCGCGGAGCCGCCGGAGAAGGGGCCGGTCAGGGCGATCTTGATGGTGTCCGCGGCGTGGACCTGGGCCGCGAGGGTGGTGAGGATCAGCGCGAGCAGCTTCTTCATCTTGGTCGCCTCCGGGAGGGGTGACGGGGGGTGAAGCGCTTTTCTGGGGACTCGGCTTTTTCGGGCGGAAGAGCCCCCAAGTCTACCGCGACTTCCTGACGCCCCCAACCGGGGGGCGCCCGGGACGGGTAGAGTGCGGGGCCCGATGACGAACCCGGAGTACGGCGGAGCGGAGCGTGGGGGGCGGGCGGCGGGGCTCCGGCCCCTGCTCGCCCTCGCCTGGCCGATCGTCGTCTCCCGCTCCTCCCAGGTCGTCGTCGGGATCGCCGACGCCGTGATGGTCGCGCACCTCGGCGCCGCCGCCCTCGCCGCGACCACCGCCGGCGCGTTCAACGCCTTCACGTTCTTCATCCTCCCGATGGGGACGGTCTTCATCGTCTCGTCCTTCTCGGCCCAGCTCTTCGGCATGGGCGACCTCCGCGGCGCGCGCCGGTACGCCTGGTACGGCCTCGCCGTCGCCGCCGCGGCGGGCCTCCTCGGCGCCCTCTCCCTCCCCCTCGTCCCGCTCGTCCTCGCGCCGCTCCCCTACGCGCCCGAGGTCCGCGCGCTGATGGAGGACTACCTCGCCATCCGGCTCCTCTCCGCCGGCGCGGTGGTGGGGACCGAGGCGCTCGCGAACTACTACGGCGGGCTCGGGAACACCCGCCTCCCCATGCGCGCGAGCGTCGCGGCGATGCTCCTCAACGTCGCCGGCTGCTTCGTGCTCATCGACGGCCGCCTCGGCGCGCCGGCCCTCGGCGTGCGCGGGTCCGCCATCGCGGGCTCGGCCGCGACCGGCGCCGCGTTCCTCGGGCTGTTCGCGGTGTTCGTCCTCGACGGCCGGAGGGCGGGTGGCCCGGGGCCGTTCCGGATCCGGGAGCTCCTGCGGCTCCTGCGCTACGGCCTGCCCTCGGGGCTCAACTGGTTCTTCGAGTTCCTCGCCTTCTCCTTCTTCACGAACGTCGTCGTCGCCGGGCTCGGCACCATCTCGGTCGCCGCCCTCATGGCGGTCATCCAGGTGAACTCCGCGGCGTTCATGCCGGCGTTCGGCATCGCGAGCGCCGGGGCGATCCTGGTCGGGCAGGCGATCGGCGCCGGGGCGAAGGACCGGGTCCCCGGGACGGTCGGCCTCGCCTTCGCGGTCGCCGCGGTGTGGCAGGCGGTGGTCGGCCTCGCCTACCTCCTCGCGCCGGACCTCGTCCTCGCCGGGTTCGCCCGCGATCCCGCCTCGGCGGGCGACCTCCTCGCCGCGGGGCGCCGCATGCTCCTGCTCTCGGTGGGGTGGCAGCTCTTCGACGCGGCGGCGAGCGTCCTCGCCGAGGCGCTCCGCGCCGCCGGCGACACCGCCTTCACGCTCTGGGCGCGGCTCGCCATCGCCTGGCTCGTCTTCGCGCCGGGGAGCTGGGTCACCGTCCGGGTGTTCGGGGGCGGCGATGCCGCCGCCGTCGCGTGGCTCGCGGCGTACCTCGCGCTCCTCGCCCTCGTCCTTTTCGCCCGGTTCCGGTCGGGGGCGTGGCGCCGGATCGTCCTGGTGGAGCCGACCCTCCTGACCTTCTGAACGGGGACACTCGCCTCGCGGAGCCTACGGCCCGCGAAGCTCGCGACCCCCGAGCCCCGCTCGCTCCGGGGCAGCCTCATCCGGCTGCCCCTGCGCTCGCCCCGAGCCGCCGCTAGACCGCTCCGGTGACCTCGCCCGACGCCGTGGTGGTCGGCTCCGGCCCGAACGGCCTCGCCGCGGCGGTGGTGCTCGCCGGGGCCGGCGTCCGCGTGCTCGTGCGCGAGCGGTCCGGCACCCCCGGGGGCGGCCTGCGCACCCTCCCCCTCACCCTCCCCGGCTTCCTCCACGATCACTGCTCGGCGATCCACCCGCTCGCCGCCGGGTCCCCCCTCTTCCGCCGCCTCGATCTCGCCGCCCACGGGCTCCGCTGGATCGTGCCGCCCGCGGCCGCCGCGCACCCCTTCGACGACGGGACCGCCGCCCTCCTCGTGCGCTCCCCCGCGGAGACCGCCGAGGGGCTCGGCGTCGACGGCCGGGCCTGGCGCGCGCTCCTCGAGCCCCTCGCCCGCGAGTTCGGCGCGCTGATGGACGAGACCCTCGGGGCGATGCTCCACCTCCCGCGCCGCCCGCTCCTCCTCGCGCGCTTCGGGCTCTCCGCCCTGCTCCCGGCGCGCGCCCTCGCCGAGGCGCGCTTCCGCGGACCGCGCGCCCGCGCCCTCTTCGCCGGGCTCGCCGCCCACGCGGTGCTCCCCCTCGACGCGTCCCCGTCGGCCGCCTTCGGCCTCGTCCTCGGGGCCGCCGCCCACGCGGTGGGCTGGCCGTTCCCGGCGGGCGGCGCGGCCGGGATCGCCGAGGCCCTGCTCGCCGTCCTCCGGGCGCGGGGCGGTGTCCTCGAGACCGGCGTCGAGGTCGGGGCGCTCGGCGAGCTGCCGCCGGCCCGCGCGGTCCTGCTCGACCTCGCGCCGCCGGGCGTGCTCCGCGTCGCGGGCAAGGCGCTTCCGGCGCGCTACCGCGCCGCGCTCCGGCGCTTCCGGTTCGGCCCGGGGGCGTTCAAGATCGACTACGCCCTCTCCGCCCCGATCCCCTGGCGCGCGCCGGAGTGCGCCCGGGCCGGCACCGTCCACCTCGGCGGGACGCTCGAGGAGATCGCCGCCGCCGAGGCGGCGGTGGCCCGCGGCGAGCTCCCGGGGTCGCCGTTCGTCCTCGTCGCGCAGCACACGCTCTTCGACCCGTCCCGCGCGCCGCCGGGCGGCCACACCGCCTGGGCGTACTGCCACGTCCCGAACGGTTTCGCGGGCGACGCCACCGCCGTCCTCGAGGCCCAGCTCGAGCGGTTCGCGCCGGGCTTCCGGGACGTCGTCCTCGCCCGCGCGGTGCGCGGGCCCGCCGATCTCGAGCGCGACGACCCGAACCTCGTGGGCGGCGACGTGGGCGGCGGCGAGAACTCGCTCCGGCAGACGGTCTTCCGCCCGGTGGCGCGGTGGTCGCCGTGGTCGACGCCCGTCCGCGGGCTGTACGTCTGCTCGGCGTCCACGCCGCCCGGCGGCGGCGTCCACGGGATGTGCGGGTACCACGCGGCCCGGGCCGCGCTCCGCGACGTCCTCGGGGGGTGAGGGGAGGCTCTAGCGCCCGGCGATGCGGGGCGCGTCCGGGTCGGGTGCGTCGACGAGGCGGCCGTTCGGCAGGAGCTTCTCCGGAACGGGGACGCCCGTGCTCGAGAGCTTGAAGCGCTCGCACCGGCGATACACCCCCTCGCAGTAGAAGGTCTGCCAGACCCGCAGCGCCTCCTTCATGGAGATGTTGCGGTGCAGGCCGCACGCGAAGAGCTGGGGGCAGGAGGCCATTGGGCGTCTCGTCGACTCGCCGCGCGGGCGAGCCGGTCCTCTCATCTGCAAGGCAGGTGCCCCTCTCGGCGGAGCCAAAAGCACAGTGATTTCGCGGGCCCGTCGTCCACCCGGGACGGGGTCCGGCCGCACACAGGGGTGCACTCCGGGAGCGGGTCGACGACCCCGGACGAGAGGGACCCCGCGCCGGTCAGCGATCCTGCGGCGCCCGCGGCGCGGCGGCGGCCCTCGCGGCGCCGTCGCCGGCGCGGCCGGGGCGGAAGAGCCGGGCGAGGCGCGCCCGCACCCAGACCCGCATCCCGTACATCGTCTCGTAGACGGTCGGGATGACGAGGAGCGTGAGGACCGTCGAGGTGACGACGCCGCCGATCACGGCGCGCCCGAGCGGCGCGCGGAAGTCGCCGCCCTCCCCGAGCCCGAGGGCGACCGGGATCATGCCCGCCACGATGGCGACGCTCGTCATCACGATGGGCCGCAGCCGGATCCGGCCCGCCTCGATGAGCGCGTCGCGGATCGGGAGGCCCCGCTCCTCCTGCGCCCACTTCGCGAAGTCGATGAGGAGGATCGCGTTCTTCGCGACGATGCCGAAGAGCAGGATCACGCCGATCAGGCTCATGATGTTGAGCGTGTCGCCGGTGACGAGGAGCGCGACGACGACGCCGATGAGCGACAGCGGCAGCGACAGCATGATCGCGAACGGGTCGAGGAACGACCCGAACTGCAGGACGAGGATGAGGTACATGAGCAGGACCGCGACGCCGAGCGCGGTGACGATCCGCAGCACGACCTCCGCGAAGTCCGCCGACTCGCCGCCCTGCCGCAGCGTGTAGCCGGGCGGGAGCTGCACCTCGCGATCGACCCGCGCCTGGATCTCGCCGACGACGTCCGAGAGCGGCCGCCCCGCGGCGTTCCCCTGGATCGCGACGAAGCGCTGCCGATCGAGGTGCGAGATCTGGGCGGGACCGACCCCCTCGCCGATCTCGCGCGACCTGGCCGAGCGGGATGACCCGCGGCGGCCCGGCGCCGGTCCCCGGGACGACGAGCGGCAGCTGCCGCAGGTCGCGCGGCGCGGCTCCGCGCCTCCGGAGCGAGCCGGACCATCACCTTGCGCGTCTCGCCGGTGGGGTCGACCCAGTCGCCGGAGTGGAGCCCGGCGAAGGCGACCCGGAGCGACTGCGCCACCTGCGCCGACGGTCACGCCGAGGTTCCCGGCGAGGCCGCGATCGACCCGGACCTCGAGCTCCGGCTTCTGGCCGCGGGTGGAGAGGCCGACGTCGCTCGCCCCGGGCACCGCCTTGGCGATGTCGCGGATGCGGTCGGCGAGGGCGGCGAGCACGTGCGAGTCCGGCCCGCGGAGCTCCATCTGGATCTGCTTGTAGGCACCGCCGAAGCCGCTCGTGAACACCGAGATCTGCGCCCCGCCGACCCGGGTCAGCTCGTCGCGGAGGAGGTGGCCGAGCCGGTCCTGCGAGATCGACCGCTCCTTCTTCGGCACGAGCCGCACGTACACGTTCGCCTGGTCGACCCCGGGGACCTGCCCCATGAGCGGCGTCCCGATGGACGCGTAGGCGTACTTCACCTCCGGGTGGCGGCGCGCGATGGCGACCGCCTCGTCCACCTTGCGGCGCGTGTACTCGAGGGACGAGCCGGGGGGCGCCTCCACCGTGAGGTTCACCTCGCTGCGGTCGGAGATCGGGACGAAGCCGCCGCCGCCGAGCACCGCCTGGAGGGCGATGGCCCCGAAGAACGAGCCGCTCGCGATGAGGAACATCGCGAGCCGGTGGTCGAGGGCCCAGGCGACGACGCCCTTGTAGCGGTCCGCCTGCCGGTCGAACCAGCGGTTGAAGGCGCCGAGGGTCCGGGCGACGCGGCCGGTCCGCTTCCCCTCCTCGACCTGCGGGTCGGGCCAGTAGGCCGAGAGCATCGGGTCGAGCGAGAACGAGACGAAGAGCGAGACGAGCACCGCCGCCGCGATGGTGAGGGCGAACGGCTTGAACCACTGGCCGGCGACCCCGTACATGAAGCCGATCGGGACGAAGACCGCGACGATGGAGAAGGTCGTCGCCGCGACCGCCAGCCCGATCTCGTCCGTGCCGTCGGAACGAGGCGGTGGTGTGGTCCTCCCCGAGCTCGATGTGCCGGACGATGTTCTCGCGGACGACGATCGCGTCGTCGATGAGGATGCCGATGGCGAGCGAGAGCCCGAGGAGCGACATGGTGTTGAGCGTGAAGCCGAACACCCAGACGCTGATGAAGGCGGCGAGCACCGAGACCGGCAGCGCGAGGCCGGTGATGACGGTCGAGCGCCACGAGTTGAGGAACAGGAAGACGACGAGCACCGTGAGGAGCGCGCCCTCGAAGAGCGTCACCTCGACGTCGTCCACCGAGCGGCGCACGCGCTCGCCCGCGTCCTGCACCACCTCGAGGCGCGCGCCCCGCGGCAGCCGCGCCCCGAGCGCCTTCGCCCGCGCCTTGACGTCGTCCGCCACCTGCGTCGTCGAGTAGCCCTTCGTCTTGAGGACCTCGATCCCCACCGCCTCCTTCCCGTCGAAGAGCGCGAGGGTGCGCTGCTCCTCGGAGCCGTCGCGCACCGTCGCGACCTGCCCGAGCCGGACCGCCTGCCCGTTCCGGGTCGCGATGGCGATCTGCGCGAACTCGGCGGGGCTGGCGAGCCGGCCGAGGAGCCGGATCGAGCGCTCGGTGAGCGGGCCGTTCACCCGCCCCACCGGCGCGGCGAGGTTCTGGGTCTGCAGGGCGGCGGCGACCTCGCCGGCGGACACGCCGGCGGCGGCGAGGGCCTCGGGCCGGAGCTCGACCGTGAGCTCCCGGACCTGCCCGCCGACGATCCGCACGTCGGCGACGCCCTGCGCGGCCCGCAGCTCGCGCTTCACCACCTCGTCGGCGAGCCGCGTGAGCGCCGGCACCGGGAGCGAGCCCGACGTGAGCGTGAGCGTCACGATGGGCATGTCCGCCGGATCGAACCGGGTGATGATCGGCTCCTCCATCTCGGTGGGCAGGTCCTGCCGCTTCGCGCTGATCGCGTCGCGGACGTCCTGCGTCATCTGCTGGGGGTCCTTGTCGAAGTCGAAGAACACGATGAACTGCGCGTAGCCGTCGATGGCGCTCGCGGTGGTCTTGCGCGGATCGAGCCCGGAGATGGAGAAGAGGGCGTCCTCGATGGGATCGACGACCTCCCGCTCGACCGTGTCCGGCGACGCGCCGGGGTACGGGATCGCCGACCACCACGATGGGCTGCTGGATGTCCGGGAACTCGTCGGTCTTGAGGCGCCACAGGGCGATGAGGCCGAAGATCACGATGGCCAGCATCACCGTGATCGTGGCGATGGGCTTCTTGATGGCCTGGTCGGAGATGAACACGGCGGCTCGCCTCTCCTACTCGGGCCGGCCCGCGGCCGGCCGCTCGCCGCCGTCGCGCGCGACGTGAACCGGGGAGCCCTCGGCCACGGTGCCGCGCGCCGACCCGAGGACCAGCACGTCCCCCGGCGCGACGCCGGCGGTGATCGCCACCGCGCCGGACACGTCGTCCCGCAGCCCGGTGCGGACCTCCACCTTCTCGATCTTTCCGTTCACCACGCGCAGGACGGTCGGCGGGCTCACCGACGCGTCCACCGCGTCGACCGGGGCGGCCGGCGCCTTCACCGTCGTCGCGGCGACCCGCCCCTGGGCGTAGAGCCCGGAGATGAGCCGGCCGTCGGCGTTCGGCACGTCGACGTAGAGCCGGACCTGCCCGGTGGCCGGGTCGACCGCCGGAGCGACCCGCTCGATCCGGCCCTCGAACGCCTGGCGCGGGAAGCCGGTCACGATGAAGTCGACCCGCGCGCCGGGCCGGGCCTCCCCGAGCCGCGCCGCCGGGATCGACGCCTCGAACTGGAGGCGCGAGGGGTCGATGACGGTGAAGAGCGGTGTGCCGGAGGCGACGATGTCCCCGAGCGACACCTGCCGCAGCGCGACGACGCCGGGGAAGGGGGCGCGGACCCGCGCCTTCGCGGCCAGCTCCTCCGCGAGCGTGGCGCGGGCGGCGGAGTCGGCCGCCTGCGCCCGCGCCGCCTCGAGCCCCGACTCCGCCTGCTCGGCCTGCTGGGCGGCGATGGCGCCGGCCTCGGAGAGGGTCCGCGCGCGCCGGGCGTTCGACTCCGCCACCTGGAGCGCGTTCTTCGCGGCGGTCACGCCGGAGCGCGCCGCGACGAGCGACTGCTGGAGCGCGGTGTCGTCGATGCGGGCGAGGAGCTGTCCCGCCGCGACCCGCTCTCCCGCGTCGGCGCGGACCTCGAGCACCGCGCCCGCGACCTCGGCCCGGAGCGCCGCCTCGCGCTTCGCGCGGAGGGTGCCGGAGATGTCCGGGCCGGACGAGAGCGTCCGCTCCTCGACGACCGCGACGTTCTCCTCCGACAAGGTGACCGGGGTGGTCTCGGCCGCGGGGCTCGCGGGCGCGGGCTTTCCGCGGCCGCAGCCGGGCGCCACCGCGATCGCCATCGCCGTGACGAAGAACGCCACCGCCACGCCGGCGGCGCGGCCCCGTCGACCCATCCGATCCACCGCGACCTCCCTCGCTCCCCTCGTCTCTCCGGGGGAGCCCCGATCTATGCCATCAGGGTCAGAGACCCGCGCATCCCCGGGTGGGTCGGCGCGGGCGCGTCGCACCCTTACCCACATGGAGGAGGCCCGCCGGACCGCCCCGCCCGGCATCGTCGCGGCGCTAGCGTCGTCGCCGTCCACGCTCACCCGACAGGAGGCCTCCCATGACGCGCAGGTTGCTCGCCCCCCTCGCCGCCGCGCTCCTCGCAGCCTGCGGAGCTTCCGGTGCCGCCTCGTCGACCGATCCCATCTCGACGAGCGCCGTCGATCCCGGCAACGCCGGCGGCAACAAGCTGCTCACGGTCATGACGCGCAACCTCTACGTCGGCGGCGACCTCTTCCTCCCCTTCGTGTCGCCCGATCCGCTCCTCGCCGCGTCCACGGTCTGGGGCGAGATCCTCGCGTCCGACCCGCCCGCCCGGATGGCAGCCGTCGCCGGGGAGATCCGCGCCGCCGGCGCCGATCTCGTGGGAGTCGAGGAGGCGTACCGGTTCGTCGTGACGCCCCTCGGGGCCTCCGCGCCGGTCTACCTCGACCTCGACTACCTCGCGGCGCTCGAGGGGGCGCTCGCCGGGACGGCGGGGGACGACGACCCCGCCTACCGCGTGGTCGCGTCGCAGGCGCAGACGACCATCACGGTCCCGTTCCCGGATCAGGGGGTGCAGATCACGATGATCGACCGCGACGCCGTCCTCGCGCGGTCCGGGGTCCTCGTCCGCTCGTCCGAGGGCGGGAGCTTCGACGCCCACTACGCGACGACGCTCGCGGGCGTCATCCCGGTGAAGCAGACGCGCGGGTGGGTCTCGGTGCAGGCGAAGCACCAGGGCGTCGCGTTCACCTTCGTCGCGACCCACCTCGAGGTGAAGGAGTTCGGAGCCCTGCAGTCGCTGCAGGCGATGGAGCTGCTCGGCCGCTTCGGCACCTCCGAGCCCGTGATCCTGGTCGGCGACACCAACTCGGATCCGGGGGACCCGCCCTACGCGATCCCGGGCCTGCCGGCGCCGATCCCGACCCCGTACCAGCTCCTCACCGGCGCCTTCCGCGACGCCGCCAGCGCGGTCGGCGACACCTGCTGCTTCGCGGGCGACCTGCGCCCGCCGTCGTCGCTGTACGAGCGCGTGGACCTCGTCCTCGTGCGCGGCGCGCTCGCCGCCGGGCCGGCGTACCGCGTGGGGATCGACCCGCTCGCCGTGCTCGGCAACCGCTGGCCGAGCGATCACGCCGGCGTCGTCGCGACGATCCGGCTCGAGAACCCGAGGTTCTACGCCTTGAAGCCGTAACGCCCGGACCTCCGCGCTGTGCCTGCCCCGAGCGCCCAGAGCGCCCGAGCCGCAGCGCGGAGCCCCGCGACGCCGGAGGCGCCCCTCGCGGAGGCGCGGGCTCCCTCGCGTTCGTGACGCGCGCGGCTAACCGGCCGGGAACTGCGCGCCGACCGGTTTCACTCGGGAGGCGCGCCGCGCGTCCGCGAAATCGCGCGCGAACCTTGAGTGCCACCCGCCGACGCCGGGGCGCCGAGGGCGGCGCGAGGGGCGGAGCGCGCAGGTTCGGGCGCGGACGCCGAGCGTACCCGGCGCAGCAAAGAAGACGCCCGGCCTCCGCTGGGGGAGGCCGGGCGTCGAGCTTCCAGGACCGGCCTGACGCTAGGCCTTGGCCTTCGGCGGAGCGCCGCGCCGGGGACGAGGTTCGTCGGGTTCATCGCCCGGGCGAGCTGCTCGTACAGCGCGTACCGCTCGCGCACGTCCTTCTGCGCCTGGTCCATCATGGTCTTGAACCCGACCGGGTTCGCCTGCTCGACCTGCCGGAAGCGGGTCTCGTTCTCGACGAACCGGGCGAGGTCGATCTTCGGCGCCGGGCTGTCGAGCTTGAGCGGGCTCTCGCCGCCGGCGACCCGGCGCGGGTCGTAGCGGAAGAGCGGCCAGTAGCCGGAGTCGACCGCGCGCTCCTGCTGCCCGAGCGCCTCGGACATCTCGTAGCCGTGCGCGATGCAGTGGGCGTAGGCGATGACGATCGAGGTGCCGTGGTAGCTGTCCGCCTCCTTGAACGCGTTCACCGTCTGCGCGTCCTTCGCGCCGATGCGCCACGCGGGCCACGTACGGATGGCCGTAGCTCATGGCGAGCATCGCGAGGTCCTTCTTCGGCGTCGACTTGCCGGCCATCGCGAACTTGGCCGCCGCGCCCATGCGGCGTCGCCTTCGAGGCCTGGCCGCCGGTGTTCGAGTAGACCTCGGTGTCGAGGACGAGGATGTTCACGTCCTTCCCCGACGCGATGACGTGGTCGAGGCCGCCGTAGCCGATGTCGTAGGCCCAGCCGTCGCCGCCGACGATCCAGACGGACTTGCGGACGAGGTAGTCCGCGACGTCCTTCGAGCCGGAGCGCCTCGTGCGACTTCACCGACCCGAGCTTCTCCTTGAGGAGCTTCACCCGGGCGCGCTGCTGCCTCGATCCCGGCCTCGTCGGTCTGGTCGGCCTCGAGGATCTCCTTCACGAGCCCGTCGCCGACGGCGGTGCCGAGCCGCCGCGAGGATCTCCCGCGCGTGCTCGGCCTGCTTGTCGATGGCGAGGCGCATGCCGAGGCCGAACTCGGCGTTGTCCTCGAACAGCGAGTTCGCCCAGGCCGGCCCGCGCCCCGTCGCCGCGTTCGAGGTGTACGGGGTGGTCGGGAGGTTGCCGCCGAAGATCGACGAGCAGCCGGTGGCGTTGGCGATGACGGCGCGGTCACCGTAGAGCTGGGTGAGGAGCTTGAGGTACGGGGTCTCGCCGCAGCCGGTGCAGGCGCCGGAGAACTCGAACAGCGGCTCGAGGAACTGCGTCCCCTTCACGTCGAGCTTCACGGTCTTGCGGTCCGCGTTCGGGAGCTTCAGGAAGAAGTCCCAGTTGCGGCGCTCCTTCTCGCGGAGCGGCAGCACGTCCATCATGTTGATGGCGCGCTTGCCCTTCTCGGTCTTCGACTCGGCCGGGCAGATCTCCACGCAGAGCGTGCAGCCCGTGCAGTCGTCCGGCGCGACCTGGAGGGCGTACTTCATGCCCTTCTGGTCCGGCGACTTGAAGTCCATGGTGACGAAGTCCTTCGGGGCGCGCCTGCGAGCGCCTCCGGGCGCGAAGAACTTCGGCCGGATCGCCGCGTGCGGGCAGATGAGCGCGCACTTGTTGCACTGGATGCAGAGCGCCGGCTCCCACACCGGGATCTCGAGGGCGATGGACCGCTTCTCCCACTTGGTCGTGCCGGTCGGCCAGGTCCCGTCGACCGGGAACGCCGAGACCGGCAGCTGGTCGCCGTGGCCCGCGAGCATGAGCGCGGTGACGCGCTTCACGAAGTCGGGGGCGGCCTCGGAGACGGTGGGCGGGCGCGGCGCGCCGGTCACCTTCTTGCCGTCGGTCTTCACCTCGTAGAGGTGGGCCAGGGTGTGGTCCACCGCCGCGAAGTTCTTCTGCACGACCTCGGCGCCCTTGCGCGCGTAGGTCTTCTCGATGGTCTTCTTGATGTGGCCGATCGCCTCCTCGCGCGGGAGCACGCCGGAGAGGGCGAAGAAGCAGGTCTGCATGATGGTGTTGATGCGCACCCCCATGCCGGTGTCCTTCGCGACCTTGTAGGCGTCGATCACGTAGAACTTGAGCTTCTTGTCGAGGATCTGCTGCTGGACCTCGCGCGGGAGCTTGTCCCAGACGGCGTCCGGCGCGTGCGCCGAGTTGAGGAGGAACGTCGCGCCGGGGACCGTCGGCTCGAGCATCTCGTACTTCTCGACGAAGTTCGCACTGGTGGCAGGCGACGAAGCTCGCCTTCGCCACGAGGTACGCCGAGCGGATCGGGCGCGGCCCGAAGCGCAGGTGCGAGACGGTGAGCGTGCCCGACTTCTTCGAGTCGTAGACGAAGTAGCCCTGGGCGTAGTTGGGCGTGTCCTCGCCGATGATCTTGATGGAGTTCTTGTTCGCGCCGACGGTGCCGTCCGCGCCGAGGCCGAAGAAGAGCGCCCGGACGACGTCCTTCGGCTCGGTGTCGAAGGCCGGGTCGTACTTGAGCGACGTGTGGGTCACGTCGTCGTTGATGCCGACCGTGAAGTGGCGCTTCGGGCGGGCCTTGCCGAGCTCGTCGTAGACCGCCTTCACCATCGCCGGCGTGAACTCCTTGGAGGAGAGGCCGTAGCGGCCGCCGATGACGTTCAGCTGGTGGTGGAAGCGATCGATGTGGGCCTGCTCCGCCTCGCGGAGCGCCGTCACGACGTCCATGGTAGAGCGGCTCGCCGAGGGAGCCCGGCTCCTTCGTGCGATCGAGCACCGCGATGTGGTGGACCGTCCGCGGCAGCGCGGTCATGAACGCGCCGAGGTCGAAGGGCCGGTAGAGCCGGACCTTCACGAGGCCGACCTTCTCGCCCCTGCGCGACGAGGGCGTCGACGGTCTCGTGCGCGGTCTCGCAGCCCGAGCCCATGGCGACGACGACGCGCTCCGCCTCGGGGTGGCCGTGGTACTCGAACAGCTTGTACTTGCGCCCGGTGATCTTCGCGAACGCGTCCATCGCCTCCTGCACGTGGTCGGCGGCGGCGATGTAGAACGGGTTGACGCCTCGCGCGCCTGGAAGAAGGCGTCGGGGTTCTGGGCGGTGCCGCGGAGGACCGGCCGGTCGGGCGTCAGCGCGCGGGAGCGCTGGGCCGCGACGAGATCCTCGGTGATCATCTGGCGGAGGTCGTCGTCGGTGAGCTCCTCGATCTTGGCGACCTCGTGCGAGGTGCGGAACCCGTCGAAGAAGTGCAGGAACGGGATCCGGGACTTCATCGAGGCGCGCTGGGCGATGACGGCGAAGTCGTGCGCCTCCTGGACCGAGGCGGAGGAGAGCAGGCCGTAGCCGGTCTGCCGCACCGCCATGACGTCGGAGTGGTCGCCGAAGATCGAGAGCGCGTGGGTCGCGAGGGTGCGCGCGCGTCACGTGCATGCACATCGGCGGTGAGCTCGCCCGCGATCTTGTACATGTTCGGGATCATGAGGAGCAGGCCCTGCGACGCGGTGAACGTCGTCGTCAGGGCGCCCGCCTGGAGCGCGCCGTGGACCGCGCCGGCGGCGCCGCCCTCCGACTGCATCTCGGTCACGGTGGGGACCGTGCCCCAGATGTTCTTCTTCCCCTTCGCGGACCACTCGTCGGCCCACTCGCCCATGTTGGACGAGGGGGTGATCGGGTAGATCGCGATGACCTCGTTGATCCGGTGGGCGACCGAGGCGACCGCCTCGTTGCCGTCCATCGTCACCATCCGCCTTGACGCCATCTACGGCCTCCTCGGGAAGCGCAATGGCTCGGCACCCCCTCCTGCGTCAGGGGCGCAAAGCCTGCGAAATTGATCCAGAGCAGTCAGGTCCCTGCAAGGTCAGGGCCGCACTGAACTTTTTTTGCGAACACTCGCAGGGAACGGCGAAATCCCGCGGAGTGTAGCAGATCGCCCACCTGCGATTGCAAGGCCAGAAGCCTTCCGGCGGGGGGCTCGCCCGCCGCCCGGCGTCATCGGACCTTGAGCCGCGGGCGCAAGCCCTGCGATGCTGCCCGCGCGCATGGTCAGAAAGGTCGGATCTTCCCGCATCGTCCGCGAGATCGGTCGCGGCGGGATGGGCGTCGTCTTCGAGGCCTTCCAGGAGGGGCTCGATCGGCCCGTCGCCGTGAAGGCCCTCGACGCGAAGCTCGCCCGGTCGAAGGAGATCGTGGAGCGCTTCCGGCGGGAGGGGCGCGCCTACGCCCGGCTCCGGCACGAGGCGATCGTGCAGGTCCACGACCTCGTCGAGCGCGACGAGGGGCTGTTCCTCGTCACGGAGTTCGTGGACGGCACCGACCTCGCCCGGCTGCTCGCCAAGGGCGGCGCGCTCCCGCCGGACTGCGTCGCCCTCGTCGGCGCGCGCGTCGCCGACGCCCTCGACTACGTCCACTTCAACGCCCTGCTCCACCGCGACGTGAAGCCCGCGAACGTGATGGTCTCGCGGGACGGCGAGGTGAAGCTCATGGACTTCGGCATCGCCAAGGGCGAGGAGGACTCCGACCTCACCCGGGTCGGGATGCTGGTGGGGAGCCCCTCGTACATGGCGCCGGAGGTGCTCGCCGGCGGCGAGGCCGGCCCGATGTCCGACGTCTGGGCCCTCGGCGTCTCGCTCTACGAGCTCGTCACCGGCGACAAGCCGTTCCGCGGCAAGAACGCCGAGGAGCTCTTCTCCGCCATCTCCCGCGGCAAGTTCCCGCCGGTGCGCTCCGTCGCGCCGGAGTGCCCGCGCCGCCTCGCCCGCGCCATCGATTGGTGCCTGGCGAAGAGGCCCACCGCCCGGTACCGGAGCGCCGGCGCCCTGGCGCGGGCCCTCGACGCCATCGCCGCCCGGCTCATCCCGCGCGGCGTCCACCCCCGGGCCCGGATCGTGGCGCTCCTCGCGAACCGCGGCTTCGTCACCGAGGAGGTCGCCCTCTCGAAGCTCGACCTCTCGACGCTCCAGGCGACGCGGATCGCCGACGCGCGGGGCAACCCCACCAAGGCGGAGTTCCCGGTGCAGCGCCGCCGCCGGGCGAGCTACGCGGTGATGGCGCTCCTCGCCCTCGCGGCCGGGGTCGCGACCTGGCTCGTCCGGCCATTCTAGCGGGCAGAGCCCGGCTCCTCCGCCGCTCGCTCCGGGGCAGCCTCATCCGGCTGCCCCTGCGCTCGCCCTAGGCGTCCACCGCGAAGCGCGGCGCGTCGGCCCAGAGCCCCTCGAGGTCGTAGAACCCCCGGGACTCCTTGTTCATCACGTGCGCGACCACGTCGCCGTAGTCGACGAGGATCCAGCGCCCGGACTCGTAGCCCTCGACGCCCACCTTCGAGACGCCCTGCTCCTTCATCGTCGACTCGACGTGCTCGGCGATCGCCGAGGCCTGCCGGTCGGAGTCGGCGGTGACGACGACGAAGTAGTCCGCGTAGCTCGTGAGCCCGCGGACGTCGAGGACCATGACGTCCTCGCCCTTCTTGTCGAGGGCGGCCTTCGCGATGGCGACCGCGGTCGGGCGCGCGGCGTCGGGCTGCTGGGGCGACGCCGGGGCGATGCGCCTCGCGGGCGCCGGCGCGGCGGGGCGGGGGGCGCGCTCCTGCCGCCGCGGCGTGCCGCTTCGCCCGCCGTGCGCGCCGCCCTTCGCGGCGGCGCCGTGGGCCCTGCCCTGGGCCTTCGCCTGGGCCTTGCCCTGGTACCGCCCCGCGGACCTGTCCGCGGACGTCCCGGCGGGCCTGCCCTTCCCCGCGAACTTGCCCTTCCCGGGGGCTTGCCCTTTCCCGGGGGCCTGCCCTTCCCGGCGGGCCTGCCCTTCCCCGCGAACTTGCCCTTCGCCGGGGACCGCCGCGCCACCTTCGCCTTCGCCTGGGTCTTCTTCGCCATTCCCGCTCCTTGCTCCTACCCTCGCACGTGCCCGTCGCCGGCCACCACGAACTTCTGGGTGGTGAGCTCCTGGAGCCCCATCGGCCCGAAGGCGTGGAGCTTGGTCGTGGAGATGCCGATCTCGGCGCCGAGCCCGAGCTCGCCACCGTCGTTGAACCGCGTCGACGCGTTCACCATCACCGCGCTCGCCACCACCTCGCGCTCGAACCGGCGGGCGTTCCCGAGGTCCTTCGTCAGGATCGCCTCGGTGTGGAGCGAGCCGAAGCGCGCGATGTGGTCGAGGGCGCCGTCGAGGTCCGGCACCACCCGCACGGCGAGGATCTTCTCGAGGAACTCCTTGCCGTAGTCGCCGGGCGTCGCGGCGACGGCCTTCACCCCGGCACGCTTCAGGACGGTGAGGGAGGTCGGATCGCAGCGGAGCTCCACCCCCGCCTCGGCGAGGGCGCGGCCCACCGGCGGCAGGAGCTTCGCGGCGGCGCCGCGGTGGACGAGGAGGCACTCGAGGGCGTTGCACACGCCAGGGCGCTGCACCTTGCCGTTCATCGCGAGGGCCACCGCCTGCTCCGGCGGGGCGCTCTGGTCGAGGAAGAGGTGGCAGACGCCCTGGTAGTGCTTCACCACCGGCACCCGGGACCGCTCGGCCACCGCGCGGATGAGGGACGGCCCGCCCCGCGGGATCGCGAGGTCGATGAGGTCGTCGAGGGCGAGGAGCTCGAAGGTCGCCTCGCGGTCGGAGGTGGGGACCACCTGCGCCGCCGCGGCGGGGAGCCCCGCCTTCGCGAGCCCGTCGGAGAAGGCCTGGGCGAGGGCGAGGGACGAGCGGAGCGCGTCCGAGCCGGGGCGGAGGATGGCGGCGTTCCCGCTCTTCGCGCACAGCGCGGCCGCCTCGAGGGTCACGTTCGGCCGCGCCTCGTACACCATGAGGACGACGCCGAGCGGGATCCGGACCTTCTTCACCTCGAGCCCGTTCGGACGGCGCCAGGTGGCGGTCACCTCGCCCACCGGGTCGGGCAGCGCCGCGACCTCCCGGAGCGAGCGGGCGATCCCCTCGAGCCGTTTCGGGTCGAGGGCGAGGCGGTCCTGGAACGCGGCGGTCTGGCCGGCCCGGCGCGCCGCCTCGACGTCCTTCGCGTTCTCGGCGAGGATCGACCGCGCGCGCTTGGCGAGCGCGTCGGCGGCGAACCGGAGCGCGTCGTCCTTCCTCGTCGTCGGCGCGTGCCCGAGCTGCCGCGACGCATCGCGCGCGGCGAGCGCGAGCTTGCGCATGTCCGCGGCGAGGCTGGGGCTCGCTTCCCTCGGCATCCTTCTCACTTCCGGCTCACTTCCGGCTCACTCCCGCGGGTCCAGGACGACGAGGTCGTCCCGGTGGACGACCTCGTCGAGGTACTTATACCCGAGCGCGCGCTCGATCTCGCTCGTCTTGAGCCCCGCGATCCGGCGGACCTCGTCGGCGCCGTAGCCCGCGAGGCCGCGCGCGAAGGGCCGGACCGGGTCGACCGCGATGTCCACGGGATCGCCCACCTTGAAGCTGCCCCGTCACGGTCCGGACGCCGGAGGGGAGGAGCGACTTCCCGGACTCGACGAGCGCCCGTCGCGCCCCCGCGTCGACGAGGATGACCCCCTTGCCGCGCGCGGCGGCGGCGAGCCATCCCTTGCGCGCGGGCAGCCGCTCGGCGCCGCGGGCGAAGACCGTCCCGACCTGCTCCCCGGCGAGGAGCGCGTGGAGCGCGCCGGGGCCGCCGGCCGGAGAGGAGCGCGGTCGGGACGCCCTGGGCGGCGAGGCGGCGGGCGGCCTTCACCTTCGTGACCATCCCGCCGACGCTGCGCTCGTTCCCGGCGCCGCCCGCCATCCGCTCGACCTCCGCGGTGATCCGCGGCACGTCGTGGAGGAGCGTGGCCCCGGGCTGCCCCGGCGCGCGGTCGTAGAGCCCCTCGACGTCGGTGAGCATGACGACGAGGTCCGCCTCGACGCAGCCGGCGACGAGGCCGGCGAGCGTGTCGTTGTCGCCGACCTTGATCTCGTCGACCGCGACGGTGTCGTTCTCGTTCACCACCGGCACGACCCCCTCGGTCGAGGAGCCGCT
The DNA here is from genome assembly GCA_963739565.1 of uncultured delta proteobacterium. Lineage (GTDB taxonomy): Bacteria > Myxococcota > Myxococcia > Myxococcales > Anaeromyxobacteraceae > Anaeromyxobacter. The sequence goes on from CAVUBF010000012.1 coordinate 834,357, forward strand.
CGAGGGTGCGGCGCGCGTTGAGGAAGCGCGTCCGGGAGGCGAGGTCGTCGGCGGTGAGGAGCACCTGCGCGACCGTGCGGGCGTGGGCGCCCAGGGCCTCGCCCCACGCCGCCATGAGGTGGGGCTGGCCCACCGCCGCGGCCGCCTGCTTCGTCGGGATGTCCCAGGGCTTCCCGCGCTGGCGCACGAGGCCGAGCCGCTCGGCGCCGAGCGCCACCGCGCCCGAGGAGACGAGGACGAGTCCCGCGCCCGCGGGCGAGGTCCGCGAGCTCCGCGCCGAGGCGCGACGCAGTTCGCGCGATCGAACCGGCCCTCACGATCGGTGAGGGTGCCGGTCCCGACCTTCACGACGATCCGCTTCGCGCGGGCGAGGTGGCTGCGGGGCATGGCGCTTTATACCGCGGCGGCGAAGCCGCGGCTCCTCACGGCAGCCGGTACGAGACCGACGCCGCGATGGGCATGAGCGCCGCCCCCGCCTTCGACGAGACCTGGAAGTACACGAAGTAGCCGAAGGCGGTCGCGTCCACCTTTCGTCCGTCGATCTGCTCGGTGTCGACGATCCGGACCTCGCTCGAGGCGCCGCGGGTCGAGACCGCCGCGAGGGGCGTGTCGTCCGAGCGGTACAGGTAGGCCGCGCCGTCCACCTTCACGTCGGAGTCCCAGAAGATGTAGGAGAAGCCGGTGATCACCGCGCCGTCGGGCAGCGGGACCGGCGCGACGAGCCAGTCGTCCTCGCCGGAGGTCTGGTAGCGCCCGACGCCGCCCGGGACCGCCCCCTGCGCCGTGCCCGTCACCGACGAGCGCGGGATCGCGCCGAGGGCCGCGACGGAGACGACGCCGCGGGGGAGCCGCTGGCACACCACCGTCCCGTCCGCGCCGACCACCCGGATCGCGGAGCCCGGCGCGCAGATCCCGGTGACGCGCGCCTGCTTCGACTCGAGGACCGCGGCGGTCTTCGCGATCTCGGCCGAGTGGAGGTCGAGAGCGCCCGTCACCTCGACCGGCATTCGCTCGAGCGCGAGCCGGCCGGTCGTGAGGAAGGAGGCGTCCACCGGGTGGCCGCCGGGGTATTCGGGCGACGCGGGGGCCGCGTGCGTCGCGGATCGCACCGGCTCGCCGGGGTCGAGGGCGCGGAGGGCGAGGGCGCCCGCGGCGGCGGCGGCCGCGGCGAGGGCGACGAGCGCACCGATCCTGACCCTGGACACGGGCCCGTTCTACCACGCGCCCTAGGGCGCGCCGAGCAGGCCCATGCCCAGCCGCCAGGCGCCGAACAGGACGAGGGCGCCGCCCGAGACGGCGCCGAGGGCGCGCGCGACGCCGCGGCCGGCCCGGGTCAACCGCGAGGCGAGGAGGACGAAGAGGAGGTTCCCGCCGAGGAGGAGGAGGTAGAAGCCGGCGAGGAACGCGGCGGCGCTCCAGGGCGAGCCGCGCCAGGCCGCGACCAGGATCGGCCCCGCCGCGCCGCTCCACCAGAGCCAGGCGTTCGGGTTCGTGAAGTTCACGATCATGGCCCGGACGAACCCGGCCGGGGGTGCCCGCCCGTCCGCGGGAGCGGGGGGCAGGGACGCCGCGCGGAGCGCGCCGACGCCGAGCCAGAAGACGACGGCGCCCCCGAGGATGCCGAGGGCGCGGACGAACCCGGCGGGGACCTGCGCGAGGACGAGGAGCACCACCGCGATGAGCGGCGGATCGGTGACGAGCGGGACGCAGGCGACCGGGACGGTGCGGGCCGCGCCGTTCCGGACCGACTGCGCGAGCAGGTAGGCCTGGAGCGGCCCCGGCGCGGCGGCGGCCGAGAGGCCGAGCCAGGCGCCCTCGAGGAAGATCTGCACGCGCGGATGAAATCACGGACGCCGATCGAGCGGGGGGACACTCGCGCTCCGCGCTCGCGCCCCCGAACGCCGATGCTCCGGCTTCGCCTCCGCCCGTCGCCGGGCGAGCTCGGCTCCGCCCGCGCTCGCTGCGGGGCAGCCTCATCCGGCTGCCCCTGCGCTCGCCCGCGCCTACCGCCCCCATCCCGGGAACGGCCAGACCGGCTTCCCCTTCGCGGCCTGCGGCGGGAAGACGGTGACGGTCTTGTCCTTCTGGTACTGGAACACGACCATCTGGTGCTTGTTCTGGTTCGTGAAGCCCTCGAAGGTCTCGAACTTCACGGACCCCATGATCCCGGTCCAGCTCCCCGAGGCGAGGAGGTCGCGGATCTTCTTGCGGTCGCCGCCCGCCTTCTGGACCGCGTCGCCCATGATCATCATCGCCTCGTAGGCGGTCGCGGCGTGATAGGTCGGGCGCTTCCCGAACCGGGCCTCGTACCGCTTCGCGAAGTCCGCCGAGCCCGGCGCGCCGTTGTCCGGCGTCCACTGCGTCACGCAGTAGACGTCGTTCGAGATGTCCTTCTCGTTCTGGAACTGGGTCGTGTCGAAGCCGGCGCCGCCGCCGAGGAACGCCATGGGCTTGAGGCCCACCTCGCGCGACTGCCGCATGAGCAGGACCGCGTCGGCGACGTAGGAGACCATGAGGACGAGGTCCGGGTTCGCCGCCCTGAGCTTCGTGAGGGTCGACCGGTAGTCGGCGGCGCCCTTCTGGTAGGCCTCGTCGCCGACGATCTTGAGCCCCTTCTGCTGGGCGTAGGCCTTGCCGAGGGTCGCGACCGAGGTCCCGAAGTCGGTCGACTCGTAGATGAAGGCGATGGTCTTCGGCTTTCCGAAGGCGAGCGCCGCGTCGATGAGGTCGTCCGCGTAGTTGTGGGCGGGGGCGTTCAGCCGGAACACCCACTGGTACCCCTGCCGCGTGATGTCCTCCTTCGACGCCACGGGGATGAGGAGGGGCACCTTGTACTGCTCGGCGAGCTTCGCGATCGCGTTCGCCGGGGCGGAGGCGTACGGCCCGACCACCGCCACGACGTCGTCGCCGCTCGCGAGCTGCTCGAGGGCGCTCATCGCGACCTGGGGCTTGCCGCCGTCGTCCTGGCGGAGGAGCTGGATCTCGACCCCCTTCTTCTTGAGGTCGTCCATGGCGAGGTCGACGCCGTTCGTGAGCGCCTCGCCGATGGGCGCCTCGGGGCCGGTGACCGAGTTGACGAAGCCGACCTTCACAGGGGCGGCGGCGGCCCGGCCGGGGACCGCGAGAGCGAGGGACAGGGCGACGGGCAGGATGGCGATTCGCACGGGTGATCCTCCGGGTCCGTGATCGAGATAGGGATGTCCCTTCGCGGGCGAAAGCGCCGCACGCCGACGGGGCGCCGCCGCGGGGTCACCTGACCTGGAGCTTGAGGCCCATCTCGACGAGCGCGAGGAGCGCCTCCGCGTTCCCCTTCGCGTCGTTCACCGGGTGGTGATCGTGCGCCGTCTTCCGGAGGTGCTTCCACCCCGCGTGGCCGTCCTTCACGAGCCCGCAGTACAGGTCGCCGATCCGGCGCCCGCTCCACCCGAACGGGTTCCGGCCGAGGTAGGTGTGGAAGTACCAGTTCACGAACTGCCAGTCGTAGGCGAGGTTGTCCGAGAAGAAGACCGGCTTCCCGCGCGTCGTCGAGAGAACCCACGCCTCGAAGGCCTCCATCACCGGCGCGGGCTCGTCGAAGCCCAGGTGCTCCTCGCGGGACACGGCGGAGATCGCGAGGGCCTCGGGGAGGAACAGGTCCGAGATGGGGCGCGTCCGGCCGAAGAACGTGCGGCCGAGCCCCGGCTCGACGAGCACCGCGCCGAAGGAGACCATCGAGTACTTGCCCGGGATCGGGCCGTCCGACTCGACGTCCACCACGTAGAGTGACATGGCGGGGTTCTAGCGCGGCGGAGGGGACCCGCGCGACGTTCACGCTCCGTGCAGCGGCATCGCCGGCGCGCTCGGGCGCGGACCGTCCGTACGCGTCTTCGTGTCCGCACTCCGAGTGAGCCCCGGAGGGCCCTGCCCACGAAGGGGCGCGATCCGATGCCGCAGGATCCGGGATTGCCCGGATCGTCTCGAAATTTTCACCTTGCCCACATCGACCACACGGGCTCCCGCGGTCGGGGTGGTGATCTCCTCTTGCCGACGCGGGACAATCCTTCAGGTCCGGGAGGGACGCTCGTCATGACGGTCACGATGGAGCGCGAGCGCACGGTCATCCGCCTCGACGGAGTGTTCGACGTCCCTGCGGCGCGCCGCCTCGCGGAGGAGCTCGAGGAAGCCCGCTACGGGGACGTCCGGATCGACATGACCCGGGTGCGCGAGTTCCACGACTTCGGCGTCGCGCTCCTCGCGCAGACCATCGCCGGCCGCCGCGCGCCGACGGCGGTCCTCGGGCTCCAGGAGCACCACCTGCGCCTGCTGCGCTATCTCGGGATCGAGTGCGGCGGAGCGAACCTCACCGCCGGCGTCGAGCTCGTCTAGTCCGGGGCGCGGCGCGGCATGCGCGACGCGCTCGTCCACCTCCTCGCGAGGAACCCCCTCCTCCTCCTCTTCCTGGTGGCCGCCGTCGGGTACCCGCTCGGCCGGGTCCGGGTGCGCGGGAGCCCGGTGGGCGTCGCCTCGGTGCTCTTCGTCGGCCTCGCCGCGGGCGCCCTCGACCCGTCGCTCGCGCTCCCCGAGATCATCTACATGCTCGGGCTCGCCTTCTTCGTCTACACCGTCGGCCTCTCGTCGGGCCGCGCGTTCGCGGCATCGTTCCGCCGGGACGGGCTGCGCCTCGGCGGGCTCGCGGTGGGAATCCGTCGCGCTCGCGGCGGCGCTCTCCTGGGCGGCGGCGCGGCTCCTCGGCCTCTCCCGCGCGCAGGCCGCCGGGATCTTCGCGGGGCCACCACCAACACCCCCGCCCTCGCCGCCGCCATCGAGGCGCTGAAGCAGGCGGCCCACGGCGCGCCCCTCGCCGATCCGGTCGTGGCGTACTCGATCTGCTACCCGATGGGGGTCCTCGGCGTGGTGCTCGCGCTCCGGCTCGCGCGCGTCCTCTGGCGGGCCGACCTCGCCGCGGAGGCGGTCGCGCTCGCCGAGCTCGGCGGCGCGAACGCGCCGCTCGCGTCGGCGACGGTGGTGGTCCGGAGCGACATGGGCGACCTCGGGATGCGAGGAGCTCGCGCGCGGCCTGCGCTGGCGAGTCATCTTCGGCCGGCACCGCCACGACGGCAGGACCGAGCTCGCGTCGCCGCACGCGCGGCTGCGGGCCGGCGACCTCGTCACCGTCGTCGGGACGGAGGCCGAGATCGCCCGCGTGGTCGAGCGGCTCGGGGCGCTCGCGCCCGAGCGGCTCGACGCCGACCGGCGCCAGTTCGACCTGCGCCGCATCTTCGTCTCGAACCCGGAGGTGGCGGGCCGGCCGCTCCGGGAGCTGGACCTGTTCCGGAGAGTCGGCGTCGTCGTGACCCGCGTCCGGCGCGGCGACCTCGAGCTGCTTCCCGACGACGATCTCAAGCTCGAGCTCGGCGACCGCGTCCGCGTCCTCGCGCCGGTGCGCCAGCTCGCGGCCGCCGCGGCGTTCTTCGGCGACTCCTACCGCGCGGCGAGCGAGGTCGACATCCTCACCTTCGCTCTCGGCCTCGCCCTCGGGCTCCTCCTCGGCATCGTCCCCATCCCCCTCCCCGGCGGCCTCTCCGGTCTCCCTCGGCTTCGCGGGCGGGCCGCTCCTCGTCGCGCTCACGCTCGGCGCGGTGGAGCGGACCGGGCCCATGGTCTGGACCCCGCCGTACAGCGCGGGGGTCGCCCTGCGCCAGATCGGCCTCGTGCTGTTCCTCGCCGGGATCGGCACCCGGGCCGGCTCGGGCTTCCTCGCCGCGGTCGGCTCGTCGAGCGGCCTCCTCCTCCTCCTCGCGGGCGCCGCGGTCACGATCGTCTCCGCCCTCGCCGCGGCGTGGGCCGCGCACCGCGTGCTCCACGTCCCCATGAGCCTCGTCCTGGGAATGGTCGCGGGGATCCACACCCAGCCTGCGGTCCTCGGCTGGGCCCTCGAGGAGACCGGGAACGACATTCCGAACGCGGGGTACGCGTCCGTCTACCCGGCCGCGACCCTCGCCAAGCTCGTCCTCGTCCAGCTCCTCATCGCGCTCGGCTGATCGTCCGGCAGGCGGCCGCCCCCGCGGGGGGACGCCCGGCGGGCCACCTCCCCGATCGGCTCGATCCTCGGCGGCGCCGTCGCTATCATGCGGACGGGAGATGGATGCAGGACGTCCTCGGGAACACCCTCGGCCTCAAGCCCTCGCAGCTCCACGCCCTCCGCCGCACGTACCGCCGCCGGGTCGACGCCCGCTCGGTCGTCTCCTCCGAGCTGGCGCGGCACCTCTGCGAGATCTCGGTGGAGACGAACCGGCAGATCGGCGTCCTCCTCGATCGCAAGGGCGACGTCCACGCGGTCATCGTCGGCGACGCCCGCAAGCTCGAGCTGCCCGACGTCGGCCGCGGCCGCGCCGGGGAGAGCCGCCTGCGCGGCCTGCGCCTCGTCCACACCCACCTCGACGGCGAGCCGCTCTCCCGGGACGACCACACCGACCTCGCCCTGCTCCGCCTCGACCTCGTCGCGGCCCTCGAGGTCCGGCCCGACGGGCTGCCGGGCAAGGTGCACTGGGCGCACCTGCTGCCGGAGAACCCGCAGGGCGCCATGTGGAAGGACGAGACCGCGCCGGGCGTCCACGAGCTCGACTACGACGCCCTCGCCGGCCCCCTCGCCCTCGAGGAGGAGTTCGCGCGGGCGCGCTCGCTCCGCCGGACCGGCGGGGCGCGAGCGGGCCATCCTCGTCGGGTTCGGCGGGAAGTCGCCGCGGCCGCGCCGAGGCCGAGGCTTCGCTCGAGGAGCTCCGCGAGCTCGCGCGGACCGCCGGCGTCGAGGTGCTCGAGGCGACGCTGCAGCTCCGCCGCGACCCCGACCCGCGCTACCTCATCGGCAAGGGGAAGCTCGAGGACATCGTGCTCCGCTCCATGCAGCGGATGGCGACCTTGATCGTCTTCGACGCGGAGCTCTCGCCGTCGCAGGCGCGCCACATCGCCGAGGCGACGAGCCTCAAGATCCTCGACCGCACCCAGCTCATCCTCGACATCTTCGCGCAGCGGGCGCAGTCGTCGGACGGCAAGCTCCAGGTCGAGCTCGCGCAGCTCAAGTACCTCTACCCGCGCCTCGTCGGCCGCGACGACTCGCTCTCGCGGCTCGCCGGCGGCATCGGCGGGCGCGGCCCCGGCGAGACGAAGCTCGAGATCGACCGCCGGCGCGTGCGGGAGCGGATCACCGCGCTGGAGCGGCGCATCGAGGCGCTCGGCGCAGAGCCGGCACCTGCGCCGCAAGCAGCGCAACGACCGCGGGCTCCCGGTGCTCTCGATCGTCGGCTACACGAACGCCGGCAAGTCGACGCTGCTCAACGCGCTCACCGGCTCGTCGGTGCTCGCCGAGGACAAGCTCTTCGCCACCCTCGACCCGACCAGCCGCCGCCTGCGCTTCCCGCGCGACCGCGAGGTGATCATCACCGACACGGTGGGCTTCATCCGCGACCTGCCCCCCGACCTCGTCGCCGCCTTCCGCGCGACGCTCGAGGAGCTCGCGCGACGCCGACCTGCTCCTCCACGTCGTCGACGCGTCCGACCCGCGCCACGACGAGCAGATCGCCGCGGTCGACGCGGATCCTCGGCGACCTCGGGCTCGCCGAGAAGCCGCGCGTCCTCGTGCTGAACAAGGTCGACCGGCTGCCCGCCGGGCGAGGGGGCCGCGCTCGCCCACCGCGCGCGGCGGGGTCGCGATCTCCGCGGCGACCCGCGCAGGGCATCCCGGACCTGCTCCACGCCTGCGACCGGCTCCTCTGGGCCGAGGGCCGCGTCGCCTTCGCCGACGTCGCCGCCGGCGCTCCCGCCCCCGCGGAGGGGCCCGCGCCGGAGCCTGCGCCCGCGCCGGCGCGCCGCGCCGCGATTTCCCCGGAGCCGCCGCGGGAGCCGGAGCCGCCGCGCCTCCTCCCGTCGGCGCTCCGCCGCGTCTCCTAGGACGGCGGCGCGGGAGCGCTCCCCCGCCCGGAGGCGCTTTCCCGGCGCCCCCGTCCAGTCTAGATTGCCGCCTTCATGCGCGCCCTCGCCGTCGCCCTCGCCGTGCTCCTCGCGTCCTGCTCGCGCGGCGCGGCGATCCCACGCGCGCCCTGGGCGCGGGGGGCGGCCGCTCCGCGCCGGGCGCGTTCGACTGGGAGCACCCGGTCACCGCCCTCGACCTCGGCCCCGAGGACGTCGCGGCGCTCCTCGGCTCGTTCGAGTGGACCGCCTCCGTCGAGTGGACGGTGGAGCGCCAGGGCGAGGACGCCCGCCGCGTCCACGCCGTCGAGCACCACCGGGTGCGGCAGACCGCGACCGGCGAGTTCGAGGTGCACGCCGACGTGGACCCCGGCCTCGGGCCCGGCTCGGACTCCGGAAAGGACCTCGTCTGGACCGGCGGGATGACCTACGCGCGGGCGCGCCACGCGCCGTGGCGCGAGCGCCCCACCGACCGCGGGCGCGACGCCCGCCGCTTCCGGGACGAATGCTTCCTGTCCGCCAGGGCGGTGGCGCGGCTCGTCGGCCCCGCCCTCACGCTCCGCGCCGCGGGCGACGGCGAGGCGCTGAAGCGCCCGGCCCGCCGCGTCGCCGTCTCCCTGGCGAAGGGCGTCGCGCCGGCGCCCCCGCCCGCGCGCCCGGCCGATCCGCCGCCGGACGAGGACACGAAGCGCCGCCGCGCCTTTCTCGACGGGCTGCGCCCGCAGTCTGCGTCGGGCGAGCTCCTCCTCGACGCCGCGACCGGCGCGCCCCTCAGGGTGAAGCTCACCGCCGCGTTCTCCGTGGAGGGGGACCCGGCCGCGCGGGCGACCGTCGACGTGGTCGCGCAGGTGAGGTCGATCGGCGGCGACGTCGCCGCCGTCGCGACGCCGAAGGGCGCGCTCGCCGACGACCGGAAGCCCGCGGGCGTCGCGAACGCGCTGGAGGCGGCCGGCCTCAAGAAGCGCGGCGAGGACAAGAAGGGCGGCGCCGAGCCAGAAGAAGAGGAGCAGTAGAGCGGGGGGACAGCCTCATCCGGCTGCCCCTCGCTCGTCAGGCGTCATCGAGGTCCCAGGCGGCGCCACTCCACCATCAGGCAACGGTCCTGGACGACCCGGATCCCTGCCTTGGCCAGCTCCTCCGCGGCCGCGTCGTTCCGGATCCCGAGCTGCAGCCAGACCGCCTTCGGCCGCTTGGCGAGGAGGTCCGTCAGGTGGCCCGTCACGTCGCTCGGCTTGCGGAAGACGTCGACGAGGTCGACGTCCCCGGGCACGTCGGCGACCTTCCGGTAGACGGGGCGCCCGAGGATCTCCTTCACCTCGGGGTAGTAGACCGGGACCGGGACGACCTCGACGCCGCGGTCGTGCAGGAACTTCGGGACGTAGAACGCCGCCTGGTCCCCCTGCCCCTCGGTCTTGATGCCCAGGACCGCCACGCGCCGCGTGGTGGCGAGCAGGTCCCGGATCTTCGCGTCGTCGGTGAGCAGGTTCTCGCGCCAGTCGGTCATGTGAGGGAATCTCCTTCCCCCTGTTAGAGCCCGCCGGCGGCCCGGCGCAACCGTCCCGGGTGGACCTCTCGCGTCCTGGCGAAATCGCCTGAAAGCGCAAGCGCTTCCAGGGACGCCCGGCCGCGAGACCGGCGGGCTCGCGAAAAATGGACAGCCCGGCCGTGGCGCCTACGATGGCTGCCATGGCGACGAAGAAGAACGCGGGTGTCGGGGTCGTGACGGAGGGGGGCGCGCACGCCGCGCTCCGCCGCGCCCCGGCGAAGGAGCTCTCGCCCGAGGAGGAGAAGGTGATGCGGATGCGACTCGGCGCCGCGCCGCCGCGCACCGCGCCCCTCGAGCGGAGCTTCGAGGGCCCCTCCGACCTCGAGATCGAGGTCCGCGCCGCCGAGATCGAGGCCTGGATGAAGTGGAAGGCGCACGCCGCCGAGCGCACCCGCCCCGCCGCCGTCGCCGCCCCGTCGCGCGCAAAGGAGAAGATCATCCGCGCGCTCCGCAAGAAGGTCTGACCCACCGCGGCGCCTGGTCGCGGAGACCCCCCGGGAGGGCGCTCCGACCTTTTGTCGCGCGGCCGGTTGCGCCAGAATGGTTGCCACGACCGGGCGTCGCCCGGAGGGGGAATCGTTGGGTCGCCGCCTCACGCCGCCGCCTCACGCGCTGCCGATCGCGGCGTTCGCAATCGTCGCCGTCGGCCTCCTCGTTGCGGCCCCGCTCCTCAGCGGATCGCTGCGCGCGGAGACGCGGCGCCGGGCGGAGATCGAGCTCGGCGCCATCGCGGAGCTGAAGGCCCGGCAGATCACCCAGTGGCGCGCCGCGCAGGTGGGCGCCGTCCGCTTCGCCGCGGCCTACCCTTCGGTCCGCCGTGCGGTCGAGGCGGCGCGCCAGGGGCCGCTCGAGCCCGCCCTCGCGGCTCACGTCTCGGAGGTGCTCGCGCAGGTCGGCGCAGTTCCAGATCCCATGTGCGGATCGCCGTCGTCGACGCGGGCGGCCGGGAGCTCGCGGGCTGGACCGCGCCCGCGACCGCGCCGGGCCGGCCCGCGCCGGAGCTCCTCGCCGCCGCCCTCGCGTCCCGGGAAGGCGCCGCGTCGGACCTGCGCCTCGACGCCGCGCGATCGGCCGTACCTCGACGTGGCCATCGCGATCGCCGGGGGCCGGCGGTACGCGCTCGTCGCCCGGGCCGACGGCGGGCCGCTCTTCGAGGAGGTGCTCGAACGCTGGCCGGTTCCGAGCAAGACCGCCGCGGGCTCGATCGGGTTCCGCGACGGCAATCGAGTGAAGCTCCTCGTCCCGGGCATCTCGGTGGCGCACGGGATCCCTCGCGTCGAGTCCATCCCGCTCGCGGACGCGCGGCGCCCGGTGATCCTCGCGTTCCAGGGCGCACGCGGGCTCATCGAGGGGCTCGACTTCCAGGGCGTGCCGATCTTCGTCGCGAGCAGCGAGGTCCCCGGCACGCCCTGGCGCGTCCAGGCGAAGATCGCGGTCGCCGAGATCGAGGCGCCGCTGCGCCGGCCCCTCGGGATCATCTACGGGCTCGGCGGGGCGCTCCTCTCCGCCGCGGCGGTGATGCTCGCCCTCTCCTCGCGGCAGCAGCGCGCGCGCGCCGCCCTCGACGCCCGCCTCCGCGACGCCCAGGAGCGGCTGGCCCTCGCCGTCACCGGGACGCACTCGGTGTGGGACTGGGACCTCGACCGCGGGACGCTCCACCTCGACCCCCCCTGGGCGGTCGCCGGCGAGGCGCCCGTCGCGTCGATCTCCGGGACGACCGACGAGATCCTGCCGCGGATCGCCCACGCCGACGACGCGCCGGCGGTGCGGGCGCGCCTCGACGCGCACCTGCGCGGCGAGACCCCGCTCCTCGAGTCCGAGCACCGGATCCCGGCGGGCCGTGCCGGCCCGACCTGGAATCCGGATCCGGGGCCGGGTGAGCCGCCGCGACGAAGACGGCCGGCCGCTCCGGTTCGCGGCGGTCGTCTCCGACGTCACCGAGCGACGGCAGATGCAGGCGCAGCTCGAGCTGTCGCAACGCATGGCCGGCCTCGGCACGCTCGCGGCGGGCGTCGCGCACGAAATCAACAACCCGCTCGCCTCGGTCTCGGCGAACCTCGACTGGCTCGCCCGCGCCCTCGCGGAGGACGGCGAGCTCGCCGCCGTCGTCGCCGAGGCCCGGGACGGCGCCGAGCGGGTCCGCGACGTCGTCCGCGGGCTGCGCGCCATCTCGAGCCCGGGCGGGCCCGGCCGGGCCCCCGCCGACGTACGCGTCGAGCTCGAGGCGGCGATCCGGCTCGCGCGCAACGAAATCCGCCATCGGGCCCGGCTGGAGGTCCGGATCGCGGACCTCCCGCTCGTCGAGGCCGGCGCTCACGAGCTCGGCCAGGTGTTCCTGAACCTGCTCCTCAACGCCGCCCAGGCGATCCCGGAGGGGCGCGCCGAGGAGAACGTCATCGAGGTCGAGGCGGGGCGCGCCGAGGACGGCGCCGCGTCGATCCGGATCCGCGACACCGGCGTCGGGATCCCGCCCCAGGTCCTCGAGCGGATCTTCGAGCCGTTCTTCACGACCAAGCCACTCGGCGTCGGCACCGGCCTCGGGCTCGCCATCGCCCACCGGATCGTGGTGGACGCGGGCGGGCGCATCGAGGTCGAGACCCAGCTCGGCCGCGGGAGCGTCTTCCACGTGATCCTGCCCGCCGCGCCCGCCGCGGCCGAGGCGCCCGCAGCCCCGCCCCGCACCGGGCCCGCGCCCGGGGACGGCGCGCGCCGGGTGCTGGTGGTGGACGACGATCCCCTGGTCGCCCGCGCGGTGGTCCGGACGCTGGCGGGAGCGTTCGAGGTGACGACCGCCACCTCCGCCACCGACGCCCTCGCGCGGATCGAGGCGGGGGAGCGCTTCGACGCGGTGCTCTGCGACCTCATGATGCCGCAGATGACCGGGATGGAGCTCCACGCGCGGGTGACGGCACGGGACCCGGCCCTCGCGAGGCGGATGCTCTTCATGACCGGCGGGGCCTTCACCGAGGCAGCGGCGCGGTTCGTCGCCGACGCCCGGGCCCGCTGCCTCGAGAAGCCGTTCGAGCCGGAACGCCTGCGCGAGGCGGTCGGCCGCGCCGCCTCCTAGCACTGGCGTCTTCCGCCTTCGGGCGGAAGACGCCACGGGAGACCTCCTTCGTCTCGGTGACGCCCGTCTCTCGGACCCGCGTTCCCCCTCCTCCGAAGTCCCGATCTGCGCCTACCCGCCACGGTCGAGCTTCTCGACGAGCGCCCGCGCGGCGAGGCCGCCCTCCGGCGGCGCCTCCACCGGCGGAAGCTGGCCGGCAGCGAGGAGCCCGGCGACGTGGCCGGCGGTGCGCGGGTTCCGCCACCAGTCCTCGTCGAACGACTCGACGAGCGTCCGCCGGAGCGCCTCGCCCGCCTCCGCCCCGCGGACTCGCACCGCGAGCCGGTCGGCGTCGGCGTCGCGCGGCGCCCGCACCGCCTCCCACGCCGCCGAGGTCGCGGCGTGGAGCGCCGCCCGGTAGGCGTCGCGCCAGGCCGCGCCGGAGAGGCCGCGCTCCACCTCGGCGGCGACCCGAAGCGCGGCGCCGTCGGCCCGCAGCGCGAAAAGCCGCCGGAGCGCGAGGTCCCGGACGAGGTCGGGCGCGAGCTTCCGGTCCGCGTCGGCGCGGTCGGCGAGCCAGCGCGGCTCGAGGAGGAGCGATCCGAGGACCCAGGCGAGCGCCTCGCCGAGGTCGGCGTCGCGCGCCGAGGGCGGCGCGGCCGCCGCGGCGAGGGCGCGCCCGACCGCGGCGAGCAGGTCCTGCCAGTCGCCCCCGCCGCCGCGGGGGCGGAACGAGATGCGCGGGCCCACGGCGTGGGCGCCGGGCCACTTCGCCGGCCGGTCGGCGTCGTCCACCCGGACCCGGCCCGCGTCGAGCCCGAGCCCCTCGAGCGTGAGCTTCGTCGCGATGGACAGCATGCCCCCTCGGAAGAGGCCGTCCCAGCGGGCGAGGGCGACGGTGCGCAGGAGGTCCGCGCGGGAGAGCCCCGCGCCGGGGAGGCCGCCGAGCTCGCGGCGGGCGGTGAAAGGGAGGAGGTCGCGCCAGGCGTCGTCCGAGACGGAGAGGCTCGCGTCGCCGAGGACCACCGCGCGCCAGTCCGGTGCGAGGCCGACCTCGGCGCGCGCCCGGGCCCGGACCTCCACCGCCTCCTCGCGCGCCGCCGCGGCCGGGCCGAGGGCGGCCTCGGCGGCGGCGGCGAGGGCGCGCCGCCGCTCCGGGTCCCGCTCGCGCGGGACCGCGAGCTCGAGCGCCGCGAGGGACGCGCTCCCGGCCGGGCCGATCGCGGCGGCGGCCGCCTCCGCCGCGCGCCAGCGCTCCTCCACCTCGGCCTGGGCCCGCTCCGCGCGGAGCGCCGCCACGCGATCGCCGAGCCCGGTGTCGCCCCGGTCCCGCAGGGCCTTCGCGGTCTCGCGGTGCGCCGCCCGCGACCGCGAGGCGAACAGCCGGGCGAGCGCCGGCTCGAGCTCGAGCCCGGCGACGTGCCGGAACCGCTCCTCGTCGAGGGCGGCGCCGAGAGCGTCCACCTCCTGCCCGACCCGATCCAAATCCCCGCGATCCATGGTAGAAGTCTCCTCCCCCGGCCGGGGGCCACCCACCCGGCGCCGACCCTACACCGCCGGCGCCTCCAGGGGCCCCGCTCGCTTGACAGCGGGCTCCAGGACTTTAGCTTCCCGGTCGGAGAAGCGCGCGTATGCCCATCTACGAGTACGAGTGCCCGAAGTGCGGGCGGTTCGACGCCCTCCAGAAGATGTCCGCCCCGGCGCTGAAGACCCATGACGTCTGCGGCTCGAAGGTACGCAAGGTCATGTCCGCGAGCGCCTTCGCGTTCAAGGGCTCCGGGTTCTACAGCACCGACTACAACGGGCGGAACTCCGCGGCGATCACCGGCAAGGGCGAGAAGGCCGAGAAGTCCGACAAGGCCGAGAAGTCGGAGAAGAAGGCCGAGTGCAAGGACGCCTCGCCGAAGTCCCCGGCCTGCGCGAGCTGCCCCGCGGGCAAGACCGCGGCGTGAGGGGGATGACCCGCCGGCCCGAGCTGCTGCGCCGCCCGGGCCTTCCGGTCGTCCCGCTCGCTTGAAGCGGCTCTCGCTCCCCGTCTCGCCCGCCGACGCGGGCGAGCGGATGGACCGGTTCATCGCCGCCCGCGGCGGGATCTCCCGCGGGGAGGCCCGGCGCGCGCTCGACGCCGGCGGCGTCTTCGTCGACGGCCGCCGCTGCAAGGTCTCCGGCAGGATCGTCCGCTCCGGGCAGCGGGTCGTCGTGAACCTCTCCGAGGGAGGGCGGACGGCGCAGGCTCCCGCCGCGCTCCAGCGGGCGCGGCTGATCTACGCGGACGAGGACGTCGCCGCGGTCGACAAGCCCGCCGGCGTCCCCGCCCAGCCCACCCTCACGACCGACCTCGGCACCCTCCCCGACCTCGTCGGCGCGCTGCTCGGCGCGCCGGTGATGCTCGTGCACCGGCTCGACCGCGAGACCTCCGGCGTCACGGTCCTCGCGCGGACGAAGGCCGCCGCGGCCGCGCTCGCCGCGGCGTTCCGCGACGGGACCCCGGAGAAGACGTACCTCGCCCTCACCGCGCGCCCGCCCGCACCGCCCGATGGCCGGGTGGACGCGCCCCTCGGGAAGGACCCGGCCCGCGCCGGCCTGCGGCGGGTGGATGCGCGGGGCGACGCGGCGGCGACGTCCTACCGGACCCTGCGCGCCGCGCCGGGCGGCGCCCTCGTCGAGGCGCGTCCGGAGACCGGGCGCACCCACCAGATCCGCGTCCACCTCGCCCACCTCGGCGCGCCGCTCCTCGGCGACGCGCGCTACGGCGGGCCGCGCCGGGTCGGGGAGGTGGCGATCCCCCGGGTGATGCTCCACGCGCGGCGCCTCGTCGTCCGCCACCCGGTGACGGGCGCCGCCCTGGTGCTCGAGGCGCCGGTGCCCGAGGACTTCCTCGCGGTCGAGCGGCTCCTCGTGCCGGCGTAGCCGGACCGGCTACGCCCGGACCCTGAGCAGGTACGGGTCCGGGTTGAGGAGCTTGTAGGTCAGCGGGTCCATCACCGTCGGCGGGAAGCGCCGGGGGCGGAGCTCGTGGAGCACGCGGGCGGTGTTCTCCGCGAGCGTCGAGGCGACCCGCAGCCGGCGGTCGCGCTCGACGAAGTCCCCGACGAGCTTCTGGAGCCGGTGCGATCTCCCGCTCCGAGACGAGGCCGACCCGGCGCGCGAGGAAGAGCGCGCTCCCCGCGAGCCACACCTCCCGGGTCTCGAGGCCGCGATTGTGGTCGAAGGCCGAGGCGAAGCCGTAGTGGGCGACGAGGTCGACGAGCTTCGGCACCACCTTCGGCCCGAAGCGCGCGAGCTCCTCCTCCACCTCCCACGGCGAGAACCCGCGCACCCGCGCCTCCTCG
Organism: uncultured delta proteobacterium; assembly: GCA_963739565.1. GTDB lineage: Bacteria > Myxococcota > Myxococcia > Myxococcales > Anaeromyxobacteraceae > Anaeromyxobacter. The sequence goes on from CAVUBF010000012.1 coordinate 850,225, forward strand.
GCGATGGCGGTCCTCCACTCCATGTAGAGGTCCTCGTAGAGCGCGAGCCAAATCCGCATCCGCTCGCGGCGCGGCGCGCGGTTCACGCAACGGATGAACGGCGCCGGGTCGGCCTCGTGGCGGTGGCGCTCCACGGTGGGAACGGGATTCAGCTTCACCAGGCCGCGGCGAAAGAAGGCGGGCGAGGGGTGGGCGCAGACGACGTTCACCGTGAGGAACGCCCGCTCGGCGCCGCGCCCGAAGAGGCCGGCCCGGTCGACCGCCTTGAGCGCCCCGATGAAGGCGTCGTAGAGCGCCGCGTCCAGGGTCGGGCGGCGCCCGGCGGGCTCCGGGACCGCGAGTGCGCGGACCCCCTCGGCGAAGTCGTGGTAGGCCCACTCCGGCGCGGCCCAGCGCAGCAGCCTTCGCCCCGACTCCCCGCGGAACCGCGGATCGGCCTCGGCCCGCTGGTCCGCCCGGCGCGCCAGCCCCTCCTCGGTGTTGGCGGAGGCGCGCACCCAGGCGAACCCGGACTCGCCGCTCGTCACCAGGGCGAAGCCGTAGAGCGTCTCGGAGCCGATCCGCCGGCGGAGGTCCTGCACGGCGTCGGCGGTCCGCCGGGCGAGGTCCCGGCGGAACGTGGCGAGGTCGAAGGCGCGCTCCACCGCCCGACGATAGCCGCGCCGCGGCGCCCCGTCACCCGCCGCCCGTCACGCGACGCAGCGGAACTCGTCCGGCTCGCGGAACCCCGCCCGCTCCAGCTCGGCCCGGATGAGGTGACGGGCGCCTGGCGCCCCCACCGCGACGAGGAGCGGGAGGCCCCGGACGCGGCCGACCTCCTCGTACGAGATGACCGGCGCCCCGCGCACGGTCCGGCCAATCTTCTTCCGGTCCACCTCGACGAACAGCGCCACCCGGATCCCCTCGGACGCGAGGGCGCCGGCGAAGGCGCGCCCGGTCTCGCCGGCGCCCCAGACCGCGACCTCGGTGCGGCCCGGCCAGAGGACCCGCGCGATGAAGGCGCACTTGAGCGCGACGTGGCGCTCGAGGGCGTAGCGCGGATCGGTGCGGGTGAGCCGGCCCGCCGACTCGCGCCAGCGCAGGAGCGTGCGCGGGAGGTTCGTGAGCGCGCCGCCCGCTGCGGCGAGCCGGAGCCACAGGTCGTAGTCCTCGGGGAAGGGGCCGTCGCGCCAGCCCCCCGCCGCCTCGAGCGGCGCCCGTCGGAGGGTGGCCGCTGGGTGGACGAGGGGCGCCTCGACGAGGAGGTCGCGCGCGACGAGCGCCGGCGTCACGAGCCCGTTCAGCCACGCCGCGTACCGGTCCATGCCGGCGCGCACCGCGGCCCGCGGGAACAGCGCCACCTGCGAGCCGACCGCGGCGAGGGAGGGCTCCGCCTCGAGGGCGGCGAGCTGGAGCGCGAGCCGCTCCGGGTGGGCGACGTCGTCCGCGTCCATCCGGGCGACGAGCTCGGCGTCGCAGCGCGCGAGCCCGCGCCCGAGGGCGCGGGCGATGCCCTCGCCCGGGCCGCGTACCACGACCACCCGCCGGTCGGACTCGGCGAGCCCGTCGAGGACGGCGGCCGTCCCGTCGGTCGAGCCGTCGTCGACGCAGACGACGGCGAGGTCGCGCTCGGTCTGGCGGAGGATCGACGTCACCGCCGCGTGGACGGTGGACGAGCGTCGCGGGCGGGCAGGAGGACGGCGACGCGCGGCATGAGGCTCGCGCCGCCCCGGCGGGCTAGCGGGCGCGCCGCGCGGCGCGCTTGCGGGCCCGCTGCGGCGGCTCCTTCACGAGCGACACCGGACGGGCGGTCTCGGCGCAGAGCCACTCCGCGGCGAGGAGGTACCCGCGCGGCCCGAGACCCGCGATCTGGCCGCGGCACGCCGGCGCGACCACGCTCGTCCGGCGGAACTCCTCGCGCCCGTGGACGTTCGAGAGGTGGACCTCGATGGCCGGGAGCGAGACCGCCTTGATGCAGTCGTGGAGCGCGACGCTCGAGTGGGTGAGGCCGCCGGGGTTGACGATGATGCCGCGGGCGCTCTTGCGGTGCTCCTGGATGAAGTCGATGAGCTGCGCCCTCGTGGTTCGACTGGAACGCGGTGACGTTCACGTTCCACCCGGCGCAGGCCTGCCGCACCATCTCCTCGATCTCGCGGAGGGTCGTGTGCCCGTAGATCTCCGGCTCGCGCTCGCCGAGCAGGTTCAGGTTGGGGCCGTTGACGAGGAGGATCATGTGGAGGCTCTCCCGCGCCCGTCCCGGCGCGTCCGGGCGAGAGCCTACGCCCGGTGTGCCCGAGAGTCGAACGCGGAGATCTCGGCCACCGCGGTGGCCACGGCCCCCGCCGGGGCGACGACGTCCCACTCCACCGTCCAGGCGGCCCCTTGCGCGCGCGGCAGCACCCAGCGCAGCCCGGCGGCCGTGCGCTTCTTGTCGTGCACCATGAGCGCGGCCGCCCGCCGTGCCGTCGCCGCGGGACGCGGACGGGGAGCCCCGCGGCGGCGATCGCGTCCTCGACCTCGGCGACCGCGAGCGGGCCGATCCGGCCCATGGCGGCGGCGAGGCGGAAGGCGAAGGCGAGCCCCACCGCGACGGCCTCCCCGTGGGTGTAGCGTCTCGAACCGGCCCGCCGCCTCGACGCCGTGGCCGAAGGTGTGGCCGAGGTTGAGGAGCTTGCGCTCGCCCTGCTCGGTCGGGATCGCGCGCGACGACCTCGACCTTCGCCCGCGCGCAGTCCGCGACGAGGGCCGCGTCGGGCAGCGCGCGCGCCGGCGCGCGCGAACGCGGCCGAGGAGCGCCGGCCGCAGCGCCGCGTACTTCACCACCTCGCCGAGGCCGGAGCGGAGCTCGCGGCGCGGGCAGGGTGGCGAGGGCGCGCCGGGTCGGCGAGCACCGCCGACGGGCGGGTGGAAGGCGCCCACCGCGTTCTTCGCCACGGGGAGGTTCACCGCGGTCTTGCCGCCAATCGCGGCGTCCACCATCGCGAGGAGGGTCGTCGGCACGGCGACCCAGGGGACCCCGCGCATGAACGTGGCGGCGAGGAAGCCCGCCGCGTCGCGTCACCGCGCCGCCGCCCACCGCCACGACGAGGCTGCGGCGCGTGCACCCGCCGCGCAGGAGCTTCACCGACGCCCGCTCGAGCTCGGCGAGGGTCTTCCCGCGCTCGCCGTCGGGGAGCAGGACCAGGGCCGCGACCTGCGCCTCGCGCCGGAGGAGCGCCACCGCCCGGCGGGCGACCGGGCTCCGGAGCACCGGGCGCGCCGTCACGATGGCGACGCGAGTCGCGATCGCGACACGAGCCGACGCAGGGCGTCGGCCGCCCCGGCGCCGACGCGGACGTCGTAGCGCGCGGCGCCCTGCACCGCCGGGATGACGAAGGACTCGCGGGAGCGGACGCGCGGGGTCACAGGGCCTCCAGGATCCGGCGGGCGACGGCCTCGGCGGAGAGCCCGTCCACCTCCACGCGGAGGTGGGCCCGGCGGTAGAGCGGCGGCGCCGGGCGAGGAGCGGCTCCCAGTGCGCCGCGAGCGGGCGGCCCTCGCCGGCGCCGATCCGGCGCGCCGCCTCCGCGGCGGAGACGTCGAGGAACACGACGCGCGCGGTGGCGAGGAGCCGCGCCGCGCTCGCGGGGTCGCAGAACGCGCCGCCGCCGAGGTCCGCCACGACGCCGGCCGGGAGGGTCGCGACGGCGTGCGCGCTCGAGGGCGCGGAAGGCGGGCTCGCCGTCCTCCTCGAAGATCGCGGGGATCGGCTTTCCGGCGGCGCCGAACGATCTGCGTCGTCGACGCGAGACCACGCGGCCGGCCGAGGAGGCGCCCGAGGCGCCGGGCCACGGTGGACTTCCCCGACGCCATCATGCCCGTGAGGGCGAGCGGTCTCAGCGGATCCGAGCGGCATAGGCCTCCAGCGCCCTCTCCACGTCCACGATCGCGTCGCCGCCGAACTTCTCGAGGAGGGCGTTCGCGAGCTCCCAGGCGACCACCGCCTCGCCCACCATGGCCGCGGCCGGGACCGCGCAGACGTCGCTCCGCTCGTAGCGGGCCTGCGTCGCCTCGCGGGTCGCGAGGTCCACGGTCGGCGAGCGGCGTGAGCATGGTCGGGATGGGCTTCATGTAGCCGCGCACCCGGACCGGCATGCCGTCGGTCATCCCGCCCTCGAGGCCGCCGGCGCGGTTGGTCGTCGCGGTGGAAGCCCTGCTCCTTCGACGTAGTAGATCGCGTCGTGGAACTCCTGCGCCGGGGCGGCCCACCTGCGTGCCGTCGCCGATCTCCGCGGCGCGGATGGCCTGGATCCCGCAGAGCGCGCCGGCGAGCCGCGAGTCGAGGCGGCGGTCCGGGTGGACGTGGCTGCCGAGGCCGATGGGGAGGCCGATCGCGTAGATCTCGAAGGCGCCGCCGATGGAGCCGCCGCGGCGCCTGCTCGGCGTCGATGAGGGCGCGCCACTCGGCCGCGACGGCCTCGTCGTCGACGTGGAGGTCGGAGGCCTCGATGGCGGCGCGCTCGGCGCGCCGTGGGCGGCGCGCCCGGCGAAGCGCGCGCGGGGCCCGATCGCGACGACCCGCGACGACGACCTCGCACGCCGAACCGGCGCGAGGAGCTGCTTCGCGAGCGAGCCGAGCGCCACCGTGCGCCGCGGTGGAGCGCGCGCTCGCCCGCTCGAGCACGTCGCGCGCGTCGTCGAACCCGTACTTGAGCGCGCCGGCGAGGTCGGCGTGCCCGGGCCGGACCTGGGTGAACTTCCGGCCGCCGCGCGTCGTGGGGGAGACGAGCTCCTTCCAGTTCTCGTGGTCCTTGTTCCAGACCACGAGGGCGATGGGGGCGCCGAGGGTGACCCCGCCGCGCAGCCCGGCGAGGAACTGCGCCTCGTCCTTCTCGATCTTCTGGCGGCCGCCGCGGCCGTAGCCCTTCTGGCGGCGGGCGAGGTCGGCGTTCACCTCGGCGAAGTCCACCGTGAGGCCGGCGGGGAAGCCCTCGGCGATGGCGACGAGGCCCGGGCCGTGCGACTCGCCGGCGGTGAGGTAGCGGATGCGTCATGGCGTCATTGCTCCCCGGTGCGCGCGCCACCGCGGCGGCCATGACCGCCTCGGGCGCGGGCCGCCCGGTCCAGAGGGTGAAGGCGAGCGCGCCCTGGCGCACGAGGAGCTGCTCGCCGGTGACGAGCCGGGCGCCGGCGGCGCGCGCCGGCGCGGACGAAGGCGGTGTCGCCGTAGACGAAGTCGACCGCCACCTGGCCCGCGCCGGAAGGCGAGCGCCGGGAGCTCGCCGGGGCTGTGCCGGCGAGGCCGACCGAGGTGCCGTTCACGACGACGTCGGCCGCTCGGCAGCTCGGCGGCGAGCGTCCTCCCAGGCGACCGGCGCGCGGGATCGGCACGCCGGCGCGGTCCGCGGGCGCGAGCGCCGCCGGCCAGCTCCGCGGCGGCTCTCGGGCCGCCGCGCCGCGATCCGCAGCGCCGCGCCCGGCGCGGAGCAGCGCCCACGCGGCGGCCCGCGCCGCGCCGCCGGCGCCGAGGAGGAGCGCCCGCGCGCCGCGGCCGACGCCCGCCGCCTCGAGCGAGCGCGCGAGGCAGGCGGGGGCGTCGGTGTTGAAGCCCTCCCAGCCGCTGGCGCCGCGCGCCGGAGCGTGTTCACGGCGCCGACGCGCGGCGGCGACCGGGTCGAGCCGTCGCGCAGAGCGCGAGCGACCGCCTGCTTGTGCGGCACGGTCACGTTGAGCCCTGGAAGCCCGAGCGCGTGGGCGCCGGCGATGCGCCTCGCCGAGCCGGTCCGGCGCGACCGGGAGCGCCACGTAGACGGCGTCGAGCCCGGCCGCGGCGAAGGCGGCGTTCTGCATCGCGGGCGAGCGGCTGTGGCCGACCGGATGGCCGAGCGACGCCGTAGAGCGCGGTGCGGCCGGTGATCACCGCGTCCGCCTCCGCGCACAGCCGCGTCGAGCAGCGTCGAAGAAGGAGGGGAAGCTGGTGGCGACGCAGGCGACGTCGTCGAGGACCACCTCGTCCCCGCCCGCGAAGAGCTGGGCGATCGCCATGCGACATCGCGATGCGGTGGTCGAGCCGGGTCCGGACGGTGACGCCCCGCAGCGGCGTCGGCCCCTCGATGGCGCAGCCGTCCTCGAAGAGCTCGATCCGCGCGCCCGCCGCGGCGAGGGTCTCGCCCATCGCCGCGAGCCGGTCCGACTCCTTCACCCGGAGCTCCTTCGCGTCGCGGATGACGGTCCGGCCGCGGGCCTGGGTCGCCATCACCATCACGCACCGGCAGCTCGTCGATGAGCCGCGGGACGAGCGCACCCTCGATCTCGGTGCCGCGGAGCTCCGCGCGCGGCACGGTGACGTCGGCGCGCGGCTCGCCCGCCGACCTCCCGCTCGCCGGCGAGGGTCACGCGCGCGCCCATGGCGCGCGAGCACGTCGAGGAGGCCGGTGCGGGTCGGGTTCGTGCCCAGTGCCGCGGACGGTCACCTCGGAGCCCGGCAGCGCCGCGGCGCCGCAGAGGAAGAAGGCGGCCGAGGAGATGTCGCCCGGGACGTCGACCCGCCCGCCCCGCGGCCGCGCCGGCGCGGACGCGTGACGGTGAGCCCGTCGACGCGCACCGGCGACGCCCATCCCGCGCGAGCATCCGCTCGGTGTGGTCGCGCGACCGCTCCGGCTCGGTCGACGCGTGGTCTCGCCGTCGGCGAAGAGGCCGGCGAGGAGGATCGCGCTCTTCACCTGCGCGCTCGCCACCTCGAGGACGTGGCGCCGTCGCCGCGCAGCGCGCCGCCCCGGACCACGACCGGCGGCAGCCGGTCGCCGTCGCGCGCGGAGAGGTTCGCGCCCATCCGCCGGAGCGGGTCGATGACGCGGCGGACCGGGCGGCGGCGCAGCGACGCGTCGCCGGTCAGCACCGAGAGGCCCGGGATCGCCGGAGAGGACGCCGGTGAGGAGCCGCAGGCTGGTCCCGGAGTTGCCGCAGTCGATGACGTCGCCCGGCTCGCGCAGCCGCTCCGGCGGGACGACCACCACGCTCGCTCCCCTCGTCGCGGACCGTCGCGCCCGAGCGCCTCGACCGCCTTCCGCGTGGAGTGGACGTCCTCGGCGTCGAGGAGGCCGCGTGACGCGGGTCTCGCCGGTGGCGAGCGCGCCGAAGAGGAGCGACCGGTGGGAGATCGACTTGTCGCCGGGCACCGAGAGGGCGCCGCGGAGCGGACCCGTGCGGCGGCAGGAGAGCGGTCCGGAGGTGGCGGCGGTCACGAGAAGAGCTCCTCGCGCGCGGCGCGCGCCTCCTCGAGGGCGCTGCGGGCCGCCTCGGGCGAGTCGGCGATGGCGCCGAGGATCCGGGCCGAGGTGGACGCTCGAGGCGGCGCGGCCGCCTCGGGCAGGTGCGCGTTGCGCCGCGCGACCTCGCCCTGGATGTCGAAGGGGAACGACGGCGAGCCGGGTCATGTCCTTCAGCCCCGGGCCGGCGAGGCGCGCCGCGAGCGGGCCCGGCCTCCTTCGCCGCCGCGGCGAGCGCGCGACGCGAGGAGGTACGGGAGGTGCGAGACCATCGCCACCGCGGCGTCGTGCTCCGCGGCCGCGCAGCGGACCACCTTCGCGCCCAGGGCGGCGTGGAGCGCGGCGACGCGCCTCCACCGCCGCGGGGTCGCCGTCGGTGCAGACCGCGACGGTCCCGCCCTTCCACCGCTCGGCGTTCGCGGCGGCGTACCCGCCGTGCCCGCCGAACATCGGGTGCGCGCCGACGAACCGGACGCCGGAGCGGACCGCCCGCGCCGCCTCCGCGACCACCCGCTCCTTCGCGCCGCCCACGTCGGTCAGGATGGCGCCGTCGGGGAGCAGGCGCGACACCGGCGCCATGAGCGCCTCGATGGACGCGACCGGCGTGCAGAGGACGGCGAGGCTGCAGGCGCCGAGGGCCGGGCCGGGAGCGGCGAGGGCCTCGTCGGCGACGCGCTCCGCGAGCGCCCGCTCGCGCACGTCCTCCCTCGGCTCGACGGCGACGATCCGGACCGCGGGATCGGCGGCGCGCAGCGCGCGGGCGAGGGAGGCGCCCATGAGCCCGAGGCCGGCGATGCCGACGGTGCGGGGCAGCGTGGTCATGGGCTAGGGCTTTCCGACGTGCAGGTCGGGCCGCAGCGCCTGCGCGCCGCGCAGGTACACGTGGTTCCGCGGCCCGTTCGAGTCGACGTGGAGCAGGACCCGGACGATGCGCGGCATCGAGCCGGGCACCGGGATCTCCCGCGAGCAGATCATCGGGACGTCGGTCCACCCGGCGACGCGCGCCGCGCGGGCGGGGAAGTCCGCGTCGATGTCGTGGGTCACCGTGAAGATCGCCCAGACGATGTCCTCCGGGCCGAGCGCGTTCCGGGTCTCGATCTCGCGGACGAGCTCGACCACGGCCTCTTCCATGGCCTGGATGGTGTTCGCCGAGATCTGGGTCGCGCCGCGGAGCCCGCGCATGGGGGACGGAGTGTAATGGTCCGGACCGTCCGGGTCGAGTCCGACGCGGGGGAGAGGCCCGCCGGGGCGAGGCCGCATTTCAGCGGCCCGCGACCGCCTCCGCGAGGGCCACGATCCGGCGCGCCGCCTCGACGTGGAGCGCCTCGACGAGGCGCCCGTCGACGACGACGACCCCGCGGCCGGCGGCCTCCGCCTCGGAGTGGGCGGCGATGATCCGGCGCGCCTCGGCGACCTCGGCCTCGGTCGGCGCGAAGATCCGGTTCGCGACCGGGGCGGTCTTCGGGTGGATGAGGGTCTTGCCGTCGAACCCGAGGATCGCGCCCCTGGCGGCAGGCGACCTCGAACCCGGCGTCGTCGGCGAGGTCGAGGTGCACGCCGTCGAGGGCGACGAGGCCGTGGGCCCGCGCGGCGAGGAGCACGGTCCCGAGCGCGACGAGCACCTCGGCCCGGCCGGCCGTGTGCCGGGCCCGGAGGTCCTTCACGAGGTCGCTCGTCCCCATCACGAGAGCGGCGAGGCGCGGCGTCGCCGCGGCGATGGCGGGCGCGGCGAGCACGCCCCGGGGCGTCTCGATCATGCACCAGAGCGCGAGCGCCACCGGCGCGCCGGCGGCGGCGAGGGCGCGCTCCACCGCCCGGACCTCCTCTGCCGACTCCACCTTCGGCAGGACCACCGCGTCCGCGCCGCACCCTGCGGCGAAGGCGAGGTCCTCGGCGCCCCACGGCGTCCCCGGGCCGTTCACCCGCACGACCACCTCCCGGTGGCCGAAGCCGCCCGCCCGGAGCGCCTCGCCCACGGCGCGCCGGGCCTCCTCCTTCGCCGAGGGCGCCACCGCGTCCTCGAGGTCGAGGATGAGGCCGTCCACCGGAAGCGCCCGCGCCTTCTCGAGGGCGCGTCCGTTCGAGCCGGGGACGTAGAGGAGGGAGCGGCGGGGACGGACGGGCGTCGTCATCATGGGCGGCCTCGCGGTGCGCCGAGGGTGCCAGACGCCCGCGGAGGAAGGAAGCCGGTTGCGGCGCGCCCGGCCGGGCACGACCCTCTAGTCGTGACCGTCTCCTCCGCGGCGCTCGCCCTCCTCCTCGCCCAGCGGGCGTTCTCGATCCCGCCCCGCGGCTCGCGTGGCCGAGGACGACCCGAACTACGCCGGGACCGCGGCGCAGGCGCCCGCCCCGGCGCCCGATCCGGCGGCCGCCGGGACGGCGGGGGCGGCGGCCCGGGCGACCGGCGCCGAGGGCGAGCTCCAGCGCTCGCGGCAGGAGATCGCCGCGCTCCGGGCCGAGCTCGAGGCGATGCAGCGCGAGCTCGCCGACGCGAAGGCGCAGCTCGCCGGCGAGACGAGCCGCGCCGACGCGCTCCAGCGCCAGCTCGAGCAGGTCCAGCAGGCCCAGGCCGCAGACGCGGAGGCCCGGGCGCGCGCCTCGGACCAGGCGGCAGCCGAGCGGACGCAGAGCGCGCTGGACACCGCCGGTGCGACCCAGGCCCTCGCGGGCGCCCAGCAGTCCCTCGCCCGCGGCGACACGACCTCGGTCGACGCCGCCCTGGCCGCCCAGCTCCAGACGCTGGAGCGGGCGCGCGGCTCGGCCGCCGCGCAGAACGACCCGCAGCAGGCGCTCCGGGCGGACGCGGCGGCTCGCTGGATCGCGGCCGCTCGTGACGCGCTCGCCCGCGGCGACCTCCTCCAGGCGCGGGTGGCGATTGCCCAGGCCCAGGCCCAGGCGGGGGGGCGGCCCCCCTCGGGGGCGCGGGGACCGGCGCGGCGGGGACCGGCGCCACGGGGACGGGCTCGGCCGCGCCCGGCATGGGCGGCTACTGATCGCCGCCGCTCGCCCTACTTCCAGACGCGCCGGTCGTCGATCCGCTTCGCGCCCGCGGGGATGGCGCCGGTCGCGACGAGGCGCACCTCGGCGCGGACCTTGAGCTCCTCCCGGAGCGCCTCGCCGAGGCGCGGCGACGAGGTCGCCGGCCGCGCCGGGGCTCGCCACCTCGGCGAGGACCTCGAGCTGGTCGTGGTGGCCGTCGCGGGTGACGATCGCCTGGACCCGCGCGATCTCCGGGAAGCGCTTCGCGACCCCCTCCACCTGCGCGCCGCGCACGAACATGCCGCGGACCTTCACGGCGTCGCCCACGCGACCGAGCAGCCCCGCGAGCTTCGGGGTGGTCCGCCCGCAGCGGCACGGGGTCGGCGGGCGCGAGGGTGGCGATGTCGCCGGTGCCGAAGCGCAGGAGCGGGTAGGCGTCGTCGAAGATCGTCGCCACCACCTCGCCGGGCTGCCCGGGCGCCGCCGGCGCCCGGGTCTCCAGGTCGAGCACCTCCACGATGCACTCGGGGTGGAGGTGCCAGCCCGCCCTTCTCGACGCACTCGTAGGCGAGGCAGCCGAGGTCGGCGGTGCCGTAGCCCTGGAGCACGCGGACGCCGATGGCCCTCGAGCTCGGCGCGGAGCGACTCGGGGAGCATCTCGGCGATGACGAAGGCGACCTCGAAGGAGAGCGGCGCGCCGGTCTCCTGCGCCTTCTCGAGCAGGGTGAGGAGGAAGCTCGGCGTCCCGATGTACCCGGTGCGCCTTCAGGTAGGAGGCGACCTTGATCTGGAGCTCGGTCTGGCCGACGCCGCCCGGGATGGTCACGCAGCCGAGGGCCCGGGCCGCCGTCGTCGAGCATGAAGCCGAGCGGCGTGAGGTGGTAGGAGGCGGAGACGAGGGCGACGTCCCCGCGCCGGAAGCCGGCGGCGGCGAGCCCGTGGCGGAAGCGCCAGAAGTCGTCGCCCTGCGCCCTGCGGGTCGTAGATGGGGCCGGGCGACATGAACATGCGGGCGAGGCGCTCCACCGGGACGCCGGCGAGGCCGCCGAAGGGCGGCTCCTCGGCCTGGAAGCGCGGGGAGGGCGTCCTTGCGCGTCACCGGGATGCCGGGCGAGGTCGTCGAGGCCGCGGATCGAGGCGGGGCCGAGCCCCGCCGCCTCGAGCGTGCGCCGCACCCGCGGCGCGTTCGCGAAGGCGTGCTGCACGGTGGCGGCGAGGCGGCCGCCGAGGTCGGCGCGGCGCTCCGCCTCGGGGAGCGTCTCGAGGCGCGCGTCGAGGACGCCGCCGGGTCGCAGGTTCGGCATGGCGGCTCCTTCCGGGCGCCGCCCGCCGGCTAGAGCCAGCGCTTGCGGCGCTTGTAGAACTTGAGGTTGCGGTAGCGCTTCGTGGCCCCGCCGCCGCCGAGGTAGAACTCCTTCACGTCCTCGTTCGCGCGCAGCTTCTCCGGCTCGCCGTCGAGGACGATCCGGCCGCTCTCCATGATGTAGCCGTAGTCGGCGATCTGAGAGGGCGAGGTTCGCGTTCTGCTCGACGAGGAGGAACGTCGGTCTTCTCCTCGCGGTTCACCCGCTTGATGATCGAGAAGATCTCCCGCACGAGGAGCGGGGCGAGGCCGAGGGACGGCTCGTCGAGGAGGATGAGCTTGGGGCGCGCCATGAGCGCGCGGCTGATGGCGAGCATCTGCTGCTCGCCGCCGGAGAGGTAGCCGGCGAGCTTGTTCCGGCGCTCGCTTGAGGCGCGGGAAGTAGTCGAAGCAGAGGTCGTGGTCGCGGCGCAGCCCGGCCCGGTCGTTCCGGGTGTAGCCCCCCATCACGATGTTCTCGTCGACGGTGAGGTCCTCGAAGACGCGGCGCCCCTCCATCACCTGGAAGATGCCCGCGTCGGACGATCTGCTCGGGGCCGAGCTTGTCGATCCGCTCGCCCTCGAGCTCGATCGACGCCGTCGGTCACCTCGCCCTCCTCGGCGTGGAGGAGGCCGGAGATGGCCTTGAGCGTGGTCGACTTCCCGGCGCCGTTCGAGCCGAGCAGCGCGACGATCTTGCCGTTCGGGACCTCGAGCGAGAGGCCCTTCAGGACCAGGATCACGTCGTCGTAGACGACCTCGACGTTCTTCAGGACGAGCATGGAGCTCCCGGGCTGGACGGGCGGAGGCGGAGGAGGGCGGAGGCGGAGCGGGAGGGCCCGCCCCGCCTCCCCGGGGAACGCTACAGGCCGAGCCATCCGGCCTGCGCGGCATGCTCGTAGTCTCCTTCACCTTCACGAGCTTCCCGCCCTGCACCTGGTACAGCATGACCTTCGTGGTCGGCCGGTGGTCGGTGCTCGTGTAGGTCACCGGCTCGCGAGAGCCCGCCGAGGTCGAAGTCCTTGAGCGTCTCGAGCGCCGCCTTGACCCCGGGCCGTTGAGCTTGCCGGCCTTGTCGGCGCGCTTGAGGGCCTCCGACCAGACCATCACGTAGGACCAGCCGCGGACGTAGTTCGTGTCGTGCGTGTCGTTCGGGTGGTTCTTCTTGTGCCACTCGACGAGCTTCGCCATCCCCGGGACGTTGTCGCCGAACGGCGGGTTGCGGCAGCGCGCCCACCACGCCCTCGGCGCGCGTCCTTCGCCACGGCGATGAGGAGCTCGCCGAAGCCCCACACGTTCGTGCCCCACTTGGTGGTGAGGCCGAGCTTCTTCGCGTCGCGGAGCACCACCGAGAACGGCGGTGGTGGTGACACTGCGTGTAGGCGTAGTCCGCCCCCTTCTGCTTCATGTTGAGGAGCTGGCTGGTCGCGTCCTGGACGAGGCCGGGGAGGATCTCCTCGTCGACGAGGTCGACGCCGATCTCCTTCGCGTAGCGGCGGCCGGCCTCGATGGGCGACTTGCCGTAGGCGTTGTCGCCGTAGAAGAAGGCGACGCGCGGGTTGCGGCTCTTGTCCTTCCAGTCCTCCTTCACCCACTGCAGCCAGCGCGCGGAGCGCGTCGGAGTAGGAGGGCGGGACGAAGAAGTTGTACGGCGTCTTCGCCGGGTCGGTGAGGTGCGCGGAGAACGAGGCCGAGAAGAACGGCATCTTGTCCTTCGTCACGACGTCCTTCAGCGCCTCGGTGTCGCCCGTGCCCCAGCCCTGGATCAGGACGACCTTCTCGTCGTTCACGAGCCGCTTGTAGAGCGCGACGCCCTCGGGGATCTTGTACCCGTAGTCCGCGTCGATGAGCTTGATCTTCTTGCCGTTGATGCCGCCGTTCGCGTTCGTCCACGCCACCGCGTCGCGGACCCCCGCGGCGAAGGGCTTGCCGACGTCGGCGGTGAGCCCGGTGAGGTCGAAGATGCCGCCGACCTTGATCTCCTGCGCCTGCGCCGCTCCGGCGAGAGTCGCCGCCACGAGGAGCGCGATCGTCCGAACCGTCCGCTTCATGCTTCCTCCAGGGTTGTGCTGCGTGCTGCCGTGCTTCGCTCGGCTCCGACCGTCAGTACGAGAACGGGTAGAGCTTCCAGTAATTGCTTGATGTGGTGCCACCGCGCCGCCATGCCGTCCGGCTCGAAGAGCAGGAAGAGCACGATGGCGAGGCCGAAGACGCCCTGCTTGAGCGGCGCGAAGAGGTCGATGAGCTTCGGGAACGACTCGCCGAGCGACCCGGTGACGACGCGGAGCAGCTCGGGGAGCAGGGTGATGAAGACCGCGCCGAAGATCGAGCCGAGGATCGAGCCGAGGCCGCCGATGATGATCATGCCGAGCTGATCGATCGCGACGGTGATCGGGAAGTTCTCCGGGCTGATGATGTGCGCCTGGTACGCGACGAGCGAGCCCGCGACGCCGACGTAGAAGGACGACACGCCGAAGCTGAGCAGCTTGTACTTGAAGACGTTGACGCCCATGACCTCGGCGGAGATGTCCTGGTCGCGGATGGCGACGAAGGCCTTGCCGGTCTTGGTGCGGAAGAGGTTCTTCGCGAAGAAGAGCAGGACCACCGTGATCGGCAGGACGAGGTAGAAGATCCTCCGATCGCCCGTCGAGCTCGATGCCGCCGATCCTGGCCGCCGGCACCGAGATGCCGTTCACCCCGCCGGTCACCGCGTCCCAGTGCGAGGACGTGAACTCGATGATGAAGTGGGCGGCGAGGGTGGCGACCGCGAGGTAGAGCCCCTTGAGGCGCAGCGAGGGGACGCCGAAGACCATCCCGACGAGCGCCGCCGTGAGCCCGGCGAGCGGGATGACGAGCAGGAACGGGAGCCCGAGCCTCCCCGCGTAGAAGGCGGTGGCGTAGGCCCCGACGGCGAGGAACGCGGCGTTGCCGAGGGAGATCTGGCCGGTGAAGCCGGTGAGGATGTTGAGCCCCGTCGCGGCGATGACCGCGATGAGGATCCGGTTCAGCACGTCCATCCAGAAGAAGGGGAGCGAAGGCCGGCGCGAAGCAGAGCGCCACCAGGAACAGCGCGAGCAGGCCGCGGGCGAAGGGCGTCTCGAAGATCGCCATGTCCTCGCGGTAGGTCTCGCGGAAGTCGCCGCAGTTCATCGAGTTCTCCCGGGCGCGCTCAGACCCGCTCGATCTTGACCTTGCCGAAGAGGCCGTAGGGCTTGAGGCTCAGGATCGCGACCAGCGCGATGAAGGGCGCGACCTCCTTCACCCCGCCGCCGAAGATCGGGTCGAGGTAGCCGCCCGGCGAGGTTCTCGAGGATGCCCATGATGAGGCCGCCCACGATGGCGCCCGAGGATCGAGTCGAGCCCGCCCAGGATCACGACCGGGATGACCTTGAGGCCGAAGAAGGCGAAGGCGCCGTCCACGCCGCCGCGGATCCCGCCGAGGAGCACGCCGCCGATGGCGGAGACCACCGCGGCGATGGACCAGGCCAGCGCGAAGATGTGCTGCACCGAGATGCCCATCGAGAGCGCCACCTGCTGCGAGAAGGCGGTGGCGCGCATGGCGATGCCGGCGCGGGTGTACTTGAAGAAGAGCCGAGAAGACGACGAGCAGCAGCGCGACGCTGCCGACGCTCCAGAGGTAGCCCTGCGAGACCGGGAGCGGGCCGATCATCACCGGCGCGCTCGGGAAGATCGTCGGGTACGCGATCGTCTCGGTGCCCCAGATGCCCTGCACGATCGCCTTCAGGATCGAGGCGAGGCCGAGCGTGAGCATGATGACGGAGATGATCGGCTCGCCGATCATGGGGCGCAGGAGCAGCCGCTCCATGAGCACGCCCAGCACCGCGAAGAACGCGAGGGTGAGGAGGAAGGCCGCCCAGAGCGGCACCCGGTAGCTGCATCGACCAGGGCCAGGCAGACGTAGGCGCCGAGCATCAGGAACTCGCCCTGGGCGAAGTTCAGGATCGACGAGGACTTGTAGATGATGACGAAGCCCAGCGCGACGAGGGCGTAGATCGCTCCCGATGACGACGCCGTTGAGCGTGAGCTGGAGGAGGAATTCCATGTCCGGCTACGCCGCCTTCCCGTGCTCGAGGCGGCGGACGAGCGAGCGTGGTCTGGATCCGCGCGGTCTTGCCGTCCTGGAACTTGATCGTGGTGTCGATGGCGCACCTCCTGGGCGTCGCCGTACAGCGCCTGCGATGACGACCTCGTAGCGCTCGCTCCACGAAGCCGCGGCGCACCTTGCGCGTGCGGGTCAGCTCCTCGTCGTCGGCGTCGAGCTCCTTGTAGAGGAGCACGAACTTCTCGATGCGGGCGGCGGCGGGGAGCGTCTCGTTCACCTCGTCGACCTCGTGCTCGCACGAGGTCGTAGACCTCCGGCTTCGCGGAGAGGTCGGTGTAGGTCGTGTAGGAGAGCTTGTTCCGCTCGGCCCACTTCCCCACGACGCCCATGTCGATGCAGAGCATCGCGCGTGAGGTAGGGCCGGTCCTGTCCCGATCACCACCGCCTCCTTCACGTAGGGGGAGAACTTGAGCCGGTTCTCGATGAACTGCGGCGAGAACTGCGTCCCGTCGCGCGAGCTGCATCACGTCCTTCACGCGGTCGATGACGACGAGCTGGCCGTCCTCGGTGAGGTAGCCCGCGTCGCCGGAGTGGAGCCAGCCGTCCTTCAGCGTCGCGGCGGTGGCCGTCGTCGTTCTTGTAGTAGCCGAGGAAGACCGACGCGCTCCGCGAGAGGATCTCGCCGCTCTCGGCGATCCGGACGTCGGTGCCGGGGATGGGCTTGCCCACCGTGTGGAAGTGCGATGTCGCCGTCGCGGTGGATGCAGCAGATGCCGGAGATCTCGGTCTGGCCGTAGATCTGCTTGAGCGGCACGCCCATGGCGTGGAAGAAGCGGAAGACGTCGGGGCCGAGCGCGGCGCCGCCGGTGGAGGCGCGTGCGCAGGTCGTGACAGCCCGAGCCGGTCCTTGAGCGCCCGGAAGAGGAGCGACGTGCGCCGAGCCAGTACAGCGAGCCGCCAGCCCAGGCGGCGATCGGCTTCTTCTCGAAGCGCAGGTCGGCGAGCCGCTCGCCGACCGGCATGCAGCCGCTCGTACATGAAGCGCTTGAACGGGCGTGGTGTCCATGATCTTCACCTGGACGGTGGAGATCATCGTTCTCCCAGATCCGCGGCGGCGCGAACATCACGTGCGGCCCGATCTCGCGGATGTTCTCCGTGCACCGTGTCGGGCTCCTCGGGGAAGTTGACGGTGAAGCCGATCGCGAGCGCCGCGGAGAGCGCACATCATCTGCTCGCCGATCCAGGCGCAGCGGCAGGAACGAGACGAACTCGTCGTCGGGCTGCTTGGCGTCCACCTCGTCGAGGGCGAGCGCCATCGTGAGCAGGTTCCGGAAGGAGAGCATCGCGCCCTTCGGGATGCCCGGTCGTGCCCGGAGGTGTAGCAGATGATGGCGAGGTCGTCGGCCGTCGCCGCGGCGCGACGTTCTCCTCGAAGAGCGCCGGCTCGCGCCCGGTGCGAGCGCGCGCCCCTGCTCCTCCACGTCCTCGAAGGAGAGGAGCGCCGGGTGCTCGTACTTCCGCAGGCCGCGCGGGTCGGTGTAGACGACGTGGCGGACCTTCGGGAGCTTGTCGAGCATGTCGAGGATCTTGTCGACCTGCTCCTGGTCCTCGGCGACGACGAAGGAGGCGTCGCAGTGGTCGATGACGTAGGCGACCTCGGTGAGGTTCGAGTCCTGGTAGAGCCCGACCGACGCCGCGCCGGCCGCCTGCGCGGCGAGCTCGGCCAGACCCACTCCGGGCGGTTGTCGCCGATGATCGCGACCTTGTCGCCGCGGCTTCAGGCCGAGCGCGACGAGGCCGAGCGAGAAGTCCCGGACGTGGTCGTGGTACTCGCGCCAGGTGAAGGACTGCCAGATGCCGAACTCCTTCTCGCGCAGCGCGACGCGGTCGCCGAATCGTGCCGTGCGTTGCGGACGAGGAGCTTCGGGAAGGTGTCGTCGCCGCGCGAGCGCGCTCCAGCTCGTCGCGCGCCGCTCATGCCCTCGACGCTCCAGCGTCGTGCTGCTCGCCGAGGTAGGCGTCGCTGCACCTCGCGGTTCTTGCTGGACCTCCTCGGGCGTGCCCGTCCGCGATCTGCTCGCCGAAGTCGAGCACCGTGACCGGTTGGAGAGGTCCATCACCACGCCCATGTCGTGCTCGATCATGACGATGGTGGTGCCCGCGCTCCTCGTTGATGTCGAGGATGAAGCGCGCCATGTCCTCCTTCTCCTCGGCGTTCATCCCGGCCATCGGCTCGTCGAGGAGCAGGAGCTTCGGCTCGAGCGCGAGCGCGCGCGCCAGCTCGACCCGCTTCTGCAGGCCGTAGGCGAGCGTGCCCACCACCTTCTTGCGGATGTGCTGGATCTCGAGGAAGTCGATGATGTCCTCGACGAGCTCGCGGTGCGCGATCTCCTCGCGCTGGCCGGGGCCGAAGTAGAGCCCGCCGGCGAGCACGCCGGTCTTCTGGTGGACGTGGCGGCCGATGCAGCAGGTTGTCGAGGACGGTCATGCCCTCGGAAGAGCGCGATGTTCTGGAAGGTGCGCGCGATGCCGAGGCGCGTCCGCGCCGAGCGGGCGCGAGCCGGGTGATGTCGCTGCCCGTCGAAGCGGACGCGTCCCGCGCTGCGGCCGGTACACGCCGCGAGATGCAGTTGAGCAGGCTCGTCTTGCCGGCGCCGTTCGGGCCGATGATGGCGTGGATTGTTCCCTGCGTCGACGGAGAAGCTCACGTCGGAGAGGGCGTTGACGCCGCGAAAGCTGAGGATGATGCCGGTTGCCTCGAGCAGGGCCACGGAACCTCTCGCCGCTGGTGTGCGACGAATCGTCGCAAAGAACCGCCTGCCACTCAAGCGCGAGCGCAGAATTTTCTGCGCCCGCTCGTCGGCTCGCGTCAACACCTCCCCCGTCGGGCCCGGGTTGGCACGATCTGCAACCTTTTTGGCGGGATCGGCGTCGCGGGGGCGTTCGACCTTCGAACCACCTCGAGATCGAGCGGGGCACGCGGCGCCGAGAGACGAACGTGACCGCGGTCGGCGGGCGTCTCCCGCGGCGGCTTCGGCCCGAAGGCCGAAGCCGCCGGTGTTAGCCCGGCGGCCAGCCGAAGGGGCGGCCGCCCATGAGGTGCAGGTGCACGTGGAAGACGAGCTGGTGGGCGTCGCGGTTCACGTTCACGGTCGCGCGCCAGCCGCGATCCGCGATCCCGCGCTCCCTCGCGATCTTCGCCGCGACGCGCAGGAGCTTCCCCGCGACGGCGTCGTCCTCCGGCGCGAGGTCGTTCAGCGTCGCGACGTGCTTCTTCGGGATGACGAGCACGTGGATCGGCGCCTGGGGCTGGATGTCGTCGAACGCGACGACGTCCTCGTCCTCGTAGACCTTCTTCGAGGGGATCTTCCCCTCGACGATCTTGCAGAACAGGCAGTCCGACATGGGTGCACCTCCGGCGGTCTAGAAGAGCTTCCTCGAGTCGAGCAGGATCGTCACCGGCCCGTCGTTCACGAGCTCGACCTCCATGGTCGCGCGGAACACGCCGGTGCGCGACGTGCAGCCCCTTCTCGCGGAGCAGCCCGCAGAACCGCTCGTAGAGCGCGTTCGCCCGCTCGGGCGGCGCCGCCTCGACGAAGCTCGGGCGGTTCCCCTTGCGCGCGTCGCCGAGGAGCGTGAACTGCGAGACGACGAGGACGCCCCCGCCCACCTCGGCGAGGGCGAGGTTCATCTTGCCGGCGGCGTCCTCGAAGATCCGCAGCGCGGCGACCTTGTCGGCGAGGAGCTGCGCGTCCTCGTCCCCGTCCTCCCGCGCGACGCCGAGGAGCACGGCGAGGCCCCGGCCGACCGCTCCGGTCGCCCGCCCGTCCACCCGCACCTCGGCCCGGGAGACCCGCTGCACGACCGCGCGCACGGGCCTCTCATGGCACGCGGCGGCCGGTTCTTCAACGGCGGTGTTCTGCTTCGGGTGCGGTCCGCGATCCCGTCCGGGACTGCCCGCGCCGGCCGTGCCGGGGGCGCGGCGCCGCGCTAGGACGCGGCCCGTGCTCCTCCTCCGGGACGCCCGCCCGTCCGACCTCCCCAGCCTCGCGCGGCTCGCCCGGGTGCTCGACACGGTGAACCTCCCCCACGAGCGGATCGCGCTCGCGTCGATCGTGGACGGGTCGGTCCGGAGCTTCTCCGCGTCGATCCGCGATCCCCTCGCGCGGCGCTACGTCTTCGTCGCCGAGGATCGCTGGGCGGGTCGTGGGGACGTCGATGATCGTCGCGCAGCACGGCACCCGCGAGTCGCCGTGCACCTTCTTCGACGTCTCGGAGCGCGAGCACTACTCCTCCACCCTCGACCGGCACTTCCGGCACGTGGTGCTGTCCCTCGGCTTCCACTTCGACGGCCCGACCGAGATCGGCGGGCTGGTGGTCCTGCCCTCGGCGCGCGGCGGGCCCCGCCACCCCGGCAAGCAGCTCGCCTTCGTCCGGTTCCTCTACCTCGCCATGCACCGGGAGCGCTTCCGCGAGACGGTCCTCGCGGAGCTCATGCCGCCCCTCGGGCCAGGCGGGAGGAGCCGGTTCTGGGAGGCGTTCGGCCGCCGCTTCACGGACCTCGACTACCGGACCGCCGACCGGCTCTCTCGCGAGAACAAGGAGTTCATCCAGCAGCTCTTCCCGCCGGTGGACGTGTACGCGACGCTCTTCCCGACCCACGTCCGGCGCGCGCCTCGGCGCGGTGGGGCCGGCGACGGAGCCGGTCCGGCGCCTCCTCTCCGCGATCGGGTTCCGCTTCGTGATCGCGCATCGACCCGTTCGACGGCGGACCGCACTACGAGGCGAAGCTCGACGACATCACCCTCGTCCGCGCGCACCGCGCCGGTCGTCTCGCGGCGGCGCCGCTCTCCGGCGAGGGCGCCGAGGCGCTCGTCGCGGTGGAGTCGCGGCGAGGGCCCGAATCGGTTCCGGGCGGTCCGCTGCCCGGCGCGCCACGGCCGCGACGGCGTCTCCATTCCCGCGGCGGCGCGCCGGCTCCTCGGCGTGAAGCCCGGGGAGCGGATCGACCTCATCCCGTTCTGAAGCGTCGACTTGGACTTGGACTTGGTCTTCGTCTTGGACTTGGTCTTGGTCTCGAAACAGTCCAGGTCCAGTCCAGGTCCAAGTCCAGGTCCGTCCAGGTCCAGGCTTAGGTCCAGGACGAAGACCAGGCGCTCCTTCAGATCCGCGTCAGCGTCGCGACCCACGCCTTCGCGCCGCCGGGGTGGAGCGTGCTCTCGAGCCGGCCCGGCCGGATCCGGGTCGTGACGAGATTCCCCGGAACGCGTCGCCGAGCTCGTGCTCGGCGATCCGGCGCGGCCCGGGCCCGGGCGGCTCCGCATCCGAGAAGCAGAGGACGTGGAGCGTCCCGCCCGACGAGAGCACCTCGCAGAGCGAGTGGGCGTAGGGCCGGCGCTGCTCCGGCTCGAAGGTGTGGAACAGCCCGCAGTCGATCACGGTCTCGAAGCGGCGCCGCAGCTTCGCGAGGTCGAGGGCGTCGGCGACGAGGAACGCGGCCGGGAGCCCGCGCTCCGCCGCCTTCTCCCGCGCCCTCGCCACCGCGGTGGGCGCCGCGTCGATCCCGACCACCCGGCGCCCGAGGGAGGCGAGGTGGAGCGCGTTCTCGCCGGTCCCGCAGCCCACGTCGAGGACGTCCCCCACGATCTCGCCCTCGGCCGCGAGCGCCACGATCTCGGGCTGGGGCCGGCCGATGTCCCAGGGCGCGGCTCCGGCCCGGTAGGTCTCCTCGAAGTCGTGGCGCGGTCCGTCGGACATGGAGCTCGTCTAACGCCCCCCGCGGCCGGACCGCAACCCGGCAGGCGGTCGCCTCCCCGGCGGGACACCCGGCCTTCGACGGGCTCAGACCTCGCGCCCCCCGAGCCCCCGCTCCCGCCCGGCTTTGCCCGCCGGGGGCAGGGGGTGCTAGGTTCCCGCGCCGATGTTCGCACCGCTCACCGGGCTGCTCGACCGGGACGACGACGTGAGGGCCGGTCAGCGGTTCCCGGCGCTCGTCTGGTCCCTCCTCCACGCTCCGCTCTTCCTCGCGCTCTTCGGGCCGGGGATCCAGGCGGCGGTGCACGCGACGCCGGAGCAGTTCCGGCTCTGGCTCTGGCCGACCTTCCTGCCCCAGGCGACGCTCCTCGCCTTCGCGGCGTGGGTCCTCGCCCTGCCCTTCTCCCTCGTCCCGCGGGGCTACCGGTGGGCGGCGCCCGGTGCCACCGCCCTCGTCACCGCGGTCGTCGCCCTCGACGCGCAGATCTACGGGTCGGTCGGGTTCCACCTGAACGGCTTCTTCTTCCGCGTGATGCTGCAGGCGAACGCGCTGAAGGAGGCGGGCGTCCCGATGCGGAGCGTCCTGCTCTTCCTCGCCGCGATCGCGGTCTTCGCCCTCGTCGACGTCTCCGCGGGCGCCTGGTTCATCCGGCGGTTCCCCTCGTCGCGCCGGGCCTGGGCCCTCGCCCTCGTCCTCGCCCTCGCCTCGGGCGCGGAGCGGGTCTACGGCGCCTTCCTCGTCCACTTCGGCGGGCCGGCGATCTTCGCGGCCTCGACGGTGCTGCCGCTCCAGCCGCCGGTCCGGATGGGGACCATCGCGCGCCGCGTGTTCGGGGCCCGCGGCGGCGATCCGTTCCAGGGGAGCGCCGCCTCGAAGCGCCTGCCCGCCGGCGTCGCGCCGGAGGCGATCCGCCTCGCGCGGAAGCCCGACGTCCTCTTCCTCGTCACCGAGAGCCTGCCGGTCGATCACCTCTCCGCGACCACGATGCCGAACCTCTGGCGCCGCGCGCAGGACGGCGCCCGCTTCGAGACCCACTACTCCGGCGCCTCCTCGACGAGCTACACGCTCTTCACCCTGATGTACGGCCTGCAGGCGCAGAAGCTCGAGGCGACGGTCGGGGCCGGGCGCCGGCCCATCCTGTTCCCCGCCCTCGCGGCGAACGGCTACCAGGTGAAGGTGCTCGCCGCCTCCTGCGTCGACTGGATGGAGCTCAAGGACACCGTGTTCGGCGGCGTCCCGGCGGAGGACCTCAAGACCTGGTGCGTGGGGGTCGAGCCGCCGTTCCGCGACGACGCCATGATCCGCGACGCGAACGCCTTCGCGCGCAGCGCCGACCCGGACCGGCCCGTGTTCCTGTTCATGTTCTTCTTCGGGACGCACTTCAACTACTTCCACGACGAGCAGGACCGCCTCTACCTGCCGGAGTGGGACGGCGCCGACGCCCTCAAGGCGACCGCCGCGCCCGGCGAGCTCGTGAAGAACCGCGCCCGCAACGCCGCCCACAAGGTGGACCGGCTGGTGGAGGGGTTCCTCACCGAGTTCGAGCGCGACCGCGGGCGCGCGCCGCTCGTCGTCTTCACCGGCGACCACGGCGAGGAGTTCCGGCAGAAGGGGCACATCGGCCACGGCTCGGCGGTGACCTCCGAGCAGATCCACGTGCCCGCGATCTGGCTCGGCCCGGGCGTGCCGAAGGGCGTGCACGACGAGCCGACGAGCCACTCCGACGTGGTCCCGACCCTCCTCGCGCTGCTCGGCGACGACCACCCGCCGTCCCTCTACGCCGACGGGCAGTCGATGTTCACGGCGCCGCCGGACCGGTTCGTCACCTCCACCGTCGGCTGGGAGCCGCTGTACGCCGTGATCGGCAAGGACCTCAAGGTCACGATGTACGCGGGGATGGGCACCGCCTCGATCACCGACCCGGAGGACCGCCCGCTCCCGGACGGCCCGGTCCGGATGGCGAGGAGCGCGGGCCGGATCATGCGCGCCCTGCGAGGCGACGCGCAGGACGCGCCCCAGCCCCCGCCGGCGAGCCCGGTCGAGGCCCGGCCGGTCCCTGCGAAGGCGACGGCTCCCTGAGAGGCGGCGTGGAGCGCATCCCATGACCCGGGACGCCTGCTGCGACGGCGCCGGGTCACGGGAAGCACTCTAATCCCGGACGAGGACCGTCCCGGCGCTCCCGGGCTGGAGCACCGCGCGGACGAGGTCGCCCTCGCCGAGCTTCCCGACGATCACGACCGACTGGGCGCCGCCGGCGAGGACGTCGAAGGACTCCTCGAGCTTCGGGATCATCCCGCCCGAGATGGTGCCGTCCTTCACCATCGACTCGAACTCGCGCCGGGCGATCCGCGGGATCCGGCTCGCCGGATCCTTCACGTCGCGCAGGACGCCGGGCGTGGACGTGACGAGGACGAGGGCGTCGGCGCGCAGCGCGCCGGCGAGCTGGCTCGCCACCGTGTCGCCGTTGATGTTGAGGGCCTGCCCGTTCCGGTCGCAGCCGAGGCAGGCGAGGACCGGGACGTAGCGCCGCTCGAAGAGGTCCCCGAGGAGCGGCAGGTTGAAGCCGGTCACGTCGCCGACGAGCCCGAGGTCGACCGGGTCGGGGCCGGCGCCCTGCATGATCTTCGGAGGCCGGCGCACCGCCTGGACCACGTGGCCGCTCGCGCCGTGAAGGCCGACCGGCATGACGCCGTTCGCGAGGAGGCGCGCGCAGAGGTCGACGTTGAGCTGCCCTGCGACGACGTACTTCATCACCTCGAGCGTCGCCGGGTCGGTGTAGCGCCGGCCGGCGACCATGCGCGTCTCGAGGCCGAGGGTCTTCTGGAGTGCCGTCGCCTGCGGGCCGCCGCCGTGGACGACGCAGACGCGGTGCCAGCCGTCCACGAGCGTGCGCAGGTCGCGGGCGATGACGTCGAGGTCGGGCGAGTGGACGATCTCGCCGCCGAGCTTCAGCACGATGGTCTTCATGGGGGCCAGGGGCCCGGGTCCGCGAGCGAGGCCGTCTCGTCGAGGCCGAGCATGAGGTTCATGTCCTGGATGGCCTGGCCCGCGCCGCCCTTCACGAGGTTGTCGAGTGGCGCCGAGCGCGGTGACGGTGCGCTGGCCGTTGCGGGCCGGACCGGCGACGACCCCCACCTCCGCGAAGTTGGAGCCGGAGACGGCCGCGACCTCCGGGAGGCGCCTGCGGGGCACGCGCACGAAGGGCTCGCCGGCGTAGGCGTCGCGGTAGAGCGCCTCGAGCCGCTCCTGCGTCCACGCCTCGGGGAGCTCCACGAACGCGGTGGCGAGGATCCCGCGGCCGAGCGGCGCCGAGACCGGCACGAACCGGAGCGCGAGCTCGCGGGCGCCCGCGGCGAGGAGGGTCTGCTCGATCTCCGGGACGTGCTGGTGCTCCATCGGCTTGTAGGTCCGGAGGTTCCCGGCGCGCACGGGGTGGTGCGTCCCGGGGGACGGCGCGGCGCCCGATCCCGACGAGCCGGTGATCCCCTGGACGTGCACGACCCCCTCGAGGAGCCCCGCCCGAGCGAGGGGGAGGAGCGCGAGCTCGATGGTGGTCGCGAAGCAGCCGGGCGCCGCGACCAGCCGGGCGCGGCGGATCGCGTCGCGGTGGAGCTCGGGCAGGCCGTAGATGAACTCGGAGAGGAGCGCCGGGGCGGGGTGGACCCTGCCGTACCACCGCTGGTACGCCGGCGCGTCGCGGAGCCGGAAGTCGCCGCTCATGTCGACGACCCGCAGCCCCGGGACGGCGGCGAGCTCCGGCACCTTCGTCGCCGAGACCCCGTGAGGAAGCCCGAGCAGGACGACGTCGACGCCCCGCGCCGCCTCGGCGGGGGCGAGCGCCTCGAACACGAGCTCGGTCCGCCCCTCCAGGGCGGGATCCGCCGCGGAGAGCGGCTCCCCCACGAGGTCGATGGACGCGACCCGCACGAGCTCGACGTCGGGGTGGACGAGGAGGCGGCGGGTGAGCTCCGCGCCGCCGTACCCGGAACCGCCCACGATCGCGGCGCGGTAGCGCTTGCCGGCGCTCATGCGGCGCCCATATACCGGGACGTCCCCGGGCCCGCCAGCGCGCCCCCGGGGCGGGGAGGAGCCCGGCGTGGACGCACTCGAGGACGGACTCGCCTGGCTCGCCGATCGCCGCGACGAGCTGGAGCACCTGCTCCGGACGCTCGTCGAGGCGAGCTCCGCCACCACGGACCCCGGGGGCGTCGCCGCGGTCGTCGCGGCGCTCGAGCCCGCCCTCGCCGCGAGCGGCGTCGCGACCGAGGTGGTCGCGAGCGCCCATTTCGGCCCGCACCTCGCCTTCCGCGGACCGGCCCCGGGTGCGCCGGTGCTCCTGGTCGGCCACTCCGACACGGTCTTCCCGCGCGGCAGCTTCGAGGGCTTCCGTCGCGACGGCGATCGCGCCTCCGGCCCGGGCGTGTTCGACATGAAGGGTGGCCTCGCCGTGATGGCGTTCGGCCTCGCCGCGGCGGGGCGCGCCGGCCTGCTCGGCCGCGTCCCGGTCGCCGGGATGATCGTGTCGGACGAGGAGGTGGGCTCGCCGGAGTCCCAGCCGCTCCTGCGCGAGCGCGCCCGCGGGGCCGCCTGCGCGCTCGTGTTCGAGTCGGGCCGCCCGGGCGATCTCGTCGTCACGCGCCGCAAGGGGGTCGCCTCCCTCCGGGGCGACGCGCGCGGCGTCGCCGCCCACGCCGGGAACGAGCCGGAGAAGGGCCGGAGCGCGATCTGGTCCCTCGCCCGCTTCGTCGACCGGGTCCAGGCCCTCTCCGATCCGGCACATGGACGATCGGTGAACGTCGGCACGTTTCACGGCGGGACGAGCAAGAACACCGTCCCGGACCACGCCACCTGCGAGGTCGACCTCCGCTTCGAGTCCGCCGCGGACGGGCGCGCCCTCGAGGACGCGGTCCGCGACGCGGCGCGGGAGGCGACGCTCCCCGGGACGACGATCGAGCTCGTCCTGGGGTCGGTCCGCGCGCCTCTCGAGCGCACCGCGGCGTCCGCGGCCCTCGCCGCCGAGTACGGCGCGTGTCAGCGCGCCTGCGGGCTCGGCGCCGGGGAGGCGCCGCTCGCGGGCGGCGGGTCCGATGCCAATACCACCGCCGAGGCCGGCATCCCGTCGATCGACGGCCTGGGCCCGCGCGGCGCGGGCTACCACACGCCGCGCGAGGAGGTGGACCTCGCCTCCCTCGTCCCCAAGGCTCAGGCGCTGCTCCGGTTCCTCGCGGGGCGGGCGGAGCCGAGGATCAGCGGGCTGGCGCCGGTACGGTAGCGGTCCGCGGCCCGCGATCGGCTCAGCCGCTCGTAGATGGGGAGGAGGTCCATCCCGACAACATGGATCGCCCCGGCGCCGCTACTTCCCGGGTGAGACGCAGCGGTGCCGGCTCGACCGCGCTCCCCCAGCAGCGCAGGATGCCGGCGCCCGCCGCCTCGCGCCCGGCGGCGTCGCCGTCGCCGTACCTCGCGACCGTGAATCGCGGGCCGCGCGCGGGGCGCTGCCCGAAGGACGGGTCGACCGCGATCCACCCGGCGCCGGCACGGACCTCGGGCCAGGCGTGCCACGCGAACCGCTGGCCGTCCCAGGCGACGCCGACCGCCGTGCGCCCCTCGAGACCCCGGGCGCGGGCGACGACGAGCCACGCCGCGGTCTTCTCGCGGCAGCTCTTCCCCTCCGCGTGCGGCGGCGGGAGCGCTGCCGCGCGGGCCTCGTCCGAGGGGGGATCGACCGGAACGCGGCAGAACCAGCGCGCCTCCCGCGGCTCCGCCGGACCCGACACGGTCGTGCCCGCGAGGCGGGGTGCCTGCGCCGGGACGCGGGCGCGATCGTCGCGCACCCACCGGAACCGGCCGGCGACGAGGACCTCGGCGGGGAAGCCGCCGGGCCCCGGGGCGATCTCGGTCGCGACCTGCCCGATCACCGCCCGCAGGCGCCCCGTCGACAGCCGGCGGACGCAGGCCTGCCGCGACGAGGGCTGCCCCTCGACGAAGAACGCCACGCAGGTCTCCGCGGAGCCGCGCGCCGCCTCGCCGGCGAGCACCACCTCCGCGACCGCGGCGGGGACGGCGCCCTCGATCCCCGCGGGCGCGGAGGTGACGCCGCTCCGGCGCACCGTGAGCGGGCCGCCCCGGTATCGCCCATCGCGATCGACCTCGACGTCGACGGCCTCGTCGACGAGGCCCCCGCCCGACTCCTCCGGCAGGCGCAGCGTGGACGCCGACCTTGCCTGGCAGCGCGCCCCCGCGCAGGTGACCCGGACCTCGCCGACGCCGACGGCGACCGCGCCGAGCTCGGCCCGGTAGCGGGCGGTCCCCTCCGGCAGCGCGGCGGCCGCCGCGACGAGGACGAGGGCGGCGATCAAGGCGCCCCCGCCCGCCGCCGCGCGGCGCGCCGGCGGAGGAGCCAGGCGGCGGCCCAGACCACGGCGACGCCGGCGAGCACCGTCGAGGCGGCCTGCGTGTACCGGTCCAGGAGCGCGACGAGCTCGTCGACGTTTCGGGCAACGAGGGCGCCCGCCCCGAGGAGGAGGACGTTCCAGAGGGCGGCGGAGATCCCGCCGAGGAGGAGGACGGTCCGGAGTGGGATCCCGGAGGCGCCCGCCGCGACGAAGACGAACGCGCGGATACCGGGGAAGAAGCGGTTCGCGACGAGGAGGAGGGCGCCCCAGCGCCGGTAGCTCGCCTCGAACCGGGCGAGCCGCTCCGCCGTGAGCAGCCGGTGGACGACGGTCGTTCCGTGGGCTCGGCGCTCCAGCCTCCGGCCAAGCGCCGCCCCGATCTGCCAGTCGACCCACGCGCCGAGGACGGCGCCCGCGGTGGTGGCGGCGAACGTGGCGGTCCAGGAGATCTGGCCCTGGACCGCGTACCAGGCGCCGAGGACCACCACGAGGTCCCCGGGAAACGGCGGGAACATGTACTCGATGAAGCTCGCGCCGAAGAGGATGAAGGGCGCGAGCGGCCCGGTGCGGGTGATCGCGTCGGTGATCGCGGCGGCGAGGCGCTCGAGGGAGGTCACCCTCCGATGATTCTAGCGGTAGGCCCGCCGCCCGGCGCGGCGGCGAGCGCAGGTAGCCGGCTGAGGCTGCCCCGGAGCGAGCGGGGGAGGAGGCGGGCTCCGCCCGCCGACGGGCGGAGGCGAAGCCGGAGCATCGACGTTCGGGGGGGCGCGAGCTCCGCGGGCCGCAGGCTCCGCGGGGCGAGTGTCCCCCCCGCCTAGACTGTCCCGTGGGCGCGGCGCCCCCGGACGGCGCTGAAGATGTACAGCGCGAGGGCGGCGACGAGCAGGATGTGGATCGCCCCCGCGGTGATCTTGAACGCAAGCAGGACGATCCAGGCGAGCAGCAAGATTGAGGCGAGCAGCCAGAGCATGGGTTCCCTCCTCACCGGAAGGTCGTGCCGGCCGGGCCTCCTTGCACGGGTCCGCCGGGCGCCTGCGCCCCCGCGTGGTTAACGTGCGCAGCGCGTGCCCTGCCGCCCGGCCGCTGCCCTCACCGTCGCCCTCGCGGTCCTCTGGCTCGCGGCTGGCTACCTGAACGTCGCCCGGGGGGCGGCCCACGCCGGGCCCGGATACCGGGCCTGGGCCTTCCGGCATCACTGCTACTCGGACGTGCTCGCGCTGCACGGCGACCGGTACCTCCACGGCGCTCGCCCGGCCCCGTACCTCGAGGACCGGATCGAGTACCCGGTCCTCCTCGGGCTGGCGCTCTGGGCGCCGACCTTCGCCCCGGGCGGGCCGGCGCGTGCGCTCGTCCACTTCACGATCACGTACCTGTTCCTCGCGCTCTGCCTCGCCGCGGCCCTGACCGCCCTGTTCCGCACCCCCGGCGCGGCGCCGTGGTGGCTCGGCGCGACCCCGGCGCTCGTCCATTACGCGGGGCTCAACTGGGACCTGCTGCCGATCGCGCTCCTCGCCGGCGGCGCCCTCGCGCTCGCCGCGGGGAGGCCAGCGGCGTCCGGGACGCTCGCCGCCCTCGGCGCCTCGGCGAAGCTCTTCCCCCTCGCCCTCGTCCCGCCCGCGGTCGCGCTCCTCGCCGCCGCGCCGCCGCGGGCACGGGCCCTCCGGTTTGCCGCCGCCCTCGTCGCCGTGCTCCTCGCCGTGAACCTGCCCTTCGCCCTCGCCCGGTTCGACGCCTGGAGCTGGTTCTTCCGGTTCAACGCCGCGCGCGGCGCGGAGAACTCGCTCTGGGACGCCCTCGGGGTGCGGGCCGGACCGCTCCTCGAGGTCCTCTCCGCGGCGCCGCTCGCCGCGGCGGCGCTCCTCGGCGGGCTCGCCACCTTCCGGATCACGCGGAGGGGCGGCGACGGCGGGCGGGCGGCGTCCCTCGCCACCGCGCTCTCGATCGTCGTGTGGATCGCCACGAACAAGATCTGGAGCCCGCAGTACGCGCTCTACGGCTTCCTCGCCGGCGCCCTCGCCGCCGCGCCGCTGCCGCTGTTCCTCGTGCTCTCGGCGGCGTCGGTGATCGATTTCCACCTCGCCTTCGAGGTCCGGGCGCGGGGCTGGGAGCCGGGCTTCCGCGACGGCGTGTGGCACCCCGCGAACGTGGCGCGGGCCCTCCTGTGGCTCGCCCTCGCCGCCTGGATCGCGCGGGCGCTCTGGCGCGCCTCGCGCGCGCCGGCCGTGCGAGCGCAGGGGCAGCCGGATGAGGCTGCCCCGGCCCCTCAGGGGGCCCCCGAAGCTGAGCGCGGCTTCGCCGCGGGTACTGATCTCGAGCGAGCGGGGGGCTCGGGGGGGCGCGAGCCGAGCGGAGGCGAGGCGAGCGTCCCCCCGCCCCATCAGTAGTCCCGCGACCAGATGAGGCTCGCCGCGCCCGTCTGGGCCGTCCCGTACCTCGACTCGAACATCCAGCGGGGCGAGATCTGATACTCGACCCGCACCTCGTCGGCGTTCTGGGCCTTCGTCGGGTCGGCGTCCCAGCGGCGGACGTAGGCCAGCGTAGATCCGGTCGGTGACGTACTTCCCGGCGCGGAACCCGCCCGCGTCCAGGGCGACGGTGTCGAGCGGCAGCTTGTTCTGGACGAGGTTCCGGAACGCCTGGGTGGCGAACACGCCGAGCACGGCCATCCCCGCCTCCCCGCCGGTGATCGACCCGACGCCGCCGCCGCCCGCCTTCGCCTCGGTGCGGCCGGTGAGCAGGAAGAGCGCGATGTCCGCGTCAGACATCTGCGGCACCGAGGAGGTGAGCTTCAGGTCCGGCGAGCGGACCGTCCCCGTCACCTTCGCGGTCACGACGGCGGCGGGGTTCACGTACTTCGCCTGGACGTCGAGGAGCGCGGCGCCCGGGGGCCCGTTCGTGAACCGGACGACGCCGTGCTCGATGGTGAAGTTGCGGCCGCCGATGGGCTCCACCGCGCCGTGCACCACCTCCACCGAGCCCCGCAGGTAGTCGCCACCCTCCTCCCGCTCGTACTGGACGTCGGCGCGCAGCTCCACGTCGATCCTGGGATCGTCGCTCTTCACGAAGAACTTCCCCGGGGAGACGACGTGGACCCGGATCGTCTGCGGCTTCTCCGCGCCGGCGCCGCCCGGGACCGGCGCGTCCTCCTCGCGCCGCCGCTCGGCGCGGCGGCCGATCACGATGTCCTTGCGGGGGTCGAGGGACTGGAGCGTTCGCGGCGTGCGCTTCGGCAGCCGCACCGTCGCACGTGGCAAGGTCAGCTCCGCGTCGAGCTCGCCGGCGCTCCAGGTCCCGGACGCCTCCGCGTTCACGTCGAGGGTCGCGAGCTCCATGCCGGCCCGCGACACCGTGAAGGCCGAGGCGTCGAGCTTCGCCGAGAGCTTCGCGTGGTCGCCGCGGAGCCCCCGCAGCGCGCCGCGGGCGGAGAGGGTCCCCTTCCCCCGCCGCACGTCGAGGCGCGAGACCTCGACGGCGTCGTCCGTCACCTGCGCGTCGAAGGCGACGTCGGTCCACTCCCCGAGCTCGGCCACGGCGAGGCGGCCGCCGGCGAGGTGCAGCGTCCCCTTCGGCGACATCCGCCGGAGCGGCCCCGCCGCCCGGATGTCGAGCGCCACCTTCCCGCCGGCGGTCCGGATCACCCCCGGCGCGAGCGCGGGCAGGAACCCGAGGTCGAGCCCGTCGGCGACGAGGCGCGCCTCCGCCGGCGCGTCCGCGAGCCGCGGCCCGCCGGCGCCGAGCCCGAGCTCGGCCCGGAGGGCGAGGTGGCCGCGCAGCGCGCCGCCCGACGGCGGGTGCAGGGACACGTCGGCCTCGCCGCGTCCGCGTGCGTATCGCGCGGAGGCGGTCGCGTCGCCGAGTGGCCGCCCCTTGACCGCCACCCCTGCCCCCGCGACGTCGACGTGCAGCTCGGGTGCGCGGGGGGTCCCGGCGACCGTGATGCGGCCCTGCAGCGTCCCCTCGAGCGGCAGGGCCTCTCCGGCGGCCCGGGCGAGGGCGAACCGCGGGACCTCGGCGTCGACCTGGAGCGCGGCCGCCGCGACCGCGCCTCGCTCGCCGAGCCGCTCCGGGCGAACGGCGAGGCTCGCGCGGACCCGGAGGGCCTCCTCCCCGGCCACCGTGACCCGGCCGGTCGCGGCGAGCCCCGCGTCCGCGGCGGTGGCCTCGAGGGTGGCGCCGAGCCCTCGCCAGGCGCCGTAGGCGCCGCCGGAGAGGGCCCCCGTCGCCCGGGCCCGCGGCGCAGCCGGCGTGCCGGTCAGCTCGACGTGGGCCTCGAGGATCCCCGCGAGGCCGGGCGGCGCGCCGGCGCGTCCGGAGATCGCGGCGAGGTCGAGCGACAGGATCGACGCGGTGGCCTGGAGCCGGGTCGTCCGCAGGGCGCGCAGCGTCTCGGCCGGGCGCGCCACGAGGTCTCCGAGGTCGAGGGGCGTGGTCGCGTCGACCGCGGCGACCCGGCGGCCGGCGAGCGTCGCAGAGGCGACGAGGTGCGCCGTGCTGCCGGGCGCCTCGAGGCTCACGGCGGCGCCGAGCCCGTCGAGGTCCGCCCAGGCCCCGTCGGCGAGCGTCAGCTCCGCGGTCGCGGCCGGCGCGCCGGCTGTGCCGACCACGCGGAGGTCGAGCCCGAGGGTGCCCTCGGCGGGCAGCGACCGGCCCGTCGCCGCCGCGAGCTCCGCCACCGGCAGCGCCGCCCCGCGGATGCGGGCGCGGATCGGCTCCGCGGGGCGCCCCGCGAAAGGGACCGGAAGCTCGACCTCTGCGTCCACCGTGCCACCGGCGGCGCGCGCCACCGAGATCGTGCCGGTCACGCGCCGGGGCTCGCCGTCCCAGCGGCCGTCCACCCCGACCGTGAGGCCCCCGATCCGCCCGAACCCGCCCTCCTCCACCGAGAGCCGCCCCGCCACCACCGGGTGCTCGATCGTCCCGCTCGCGTCCAGATGCCCGGAGAGCTGCCCCCGCACGCCCGCGTCGGGAAGGAGCCCGGGCGGGAGCCGCGCCAGGTCCACGCGCGAGAGCGCGACCCGTCCCGCCAGCGCGCCGCGTGCCCCCACGCCCCCCTCCACGGCGAGCCGCTGGGGCGGGTCGGCGAGCTCGAGCCGGTCCACCGAGGGCCCCCGGAGGTCGATCGACGCCGGGCGCACGAGCCCCCAGCGCGTCCCGGGGTACGACAGGGCGAGGCGCCGGACCTCGATCCGCTCTCGGATCCGGTCGAGCACCCCCCGCGCGTCGAGCGTGACGGGCTCGGTCCCGGCGGCGGGGACGGAGGCCGTGACCGAGACGGTGCCCTCGCCGCCGGCGAAGCGGGCGCGGAGCGCGATCCCGCGGGCCCGCTCCACCGCGCCGCTCCGCAGCGCCGCGATCCGGCCCTCGACGTCGCCGGAGGCGTCGGCGCTCGGTCCCGCCGCACGCACCAGGAGGTGCACCCCGTCGACCGCGACCGCTCCCGTCCGCAGCGCCGGCGCGTCGAGCCGCCCCGAGACGGCGGGCGCCTCCGCGGTCCCGGAGAGCGTCGCCTCGAGCCGCGCGCGGCCCCCGAGCCGCGGCGGCGCCGCCCCTGCGAGGAGCGCCCCGTTCCGGGTCGCGAGCGCGAGGTCGGCGGCGTCGAGGGTCGCGGTCCCGGCGACCGGCCCGCCGCGGCGCCACCGGCCCCGCGCCTCGACCGTCGCGCCGGGGACCGCGGCGGAGAGCCGCTCGAGCTCGTAGGTCCCACGCGAGCTCCGGAGCGAGACCTCGGCGCGGGAGAGCTCGCCACGCCCGAGGCGCGAGCGCGAGACGGACAGGGCGAGCCGCGAGCGCAGGTCGTCGAGGGTGGAGCCCGCGGCGGCGCCGTGCGCGGCGAGGGTCACGGCGCCGACCGGGAGCGACGCGGCGAGGCGCGACGGGTCGAGCCGCTCGAGGGCGACGTCGAAGCCCGCCGCGCGGCCGAGGGCGCCCTCCCGGACCGCCACCGCGGCGTCGCCGCGGCCGCCCGCGCCCGCGGCGTCCACCGGCTCGAACCGGAGGGCGGCGCTCAGCGTGACGCCGTCGGCCTCGGCGAACCCGGTCGCGGCGAGGTCGGCCCCGAGCGGCACCTCCGCGACGAGGGCTCGGGCCTGCTCGCGCGAGACTCCGAGGCGCGTCAGCGCCACCCGCCCGGAGCGCCGCGCGAGGTCGCCCTCGGCGATGGCCGCGAGCGTCGTCCCGCCCGCGCCGATCCGGAGGACCGGGATCCGGACCGAGTCACCGGCCCGCGTGCCGAGGAGCTCGACCGAGACCGGCGTCGCGATGGGCGACCGGAGCTGCCCGGACACCTTCAGCTCCGCCCGCGCCCTCCGCGACCCGGCCGTGCCCCGGGCGACGAGGTCGATCCCGGTCGCCTCGATCCGGGTGGTCCCGGCCGCGTCCTTCCACCAGAGGTCGCCGCCGCGCAGCGAGAGCCGCGAGACGTGGATCGTCCAGCCGCCGAGGTCGGCGCCGCGATCCCCGCTCCCACCCCGGCGCCGCTCCGCGACGCCCGGAGGACGGGTGGGCGCGAAGGCGCGGGCGAGCGAGGTGCCGCCGTCCGCCTCCTGCTCCACGAGGACCGACGGCTGGTCGAGCTCGAGGGCGACTCCCACCGTGCGCGACCGGAGCTCCGTGACGTCCACCGAGAGGAGCGCCCGCCCCACCGCGAGGACGAGGTGGTCGTCGGGGTCGTACACCTCGAGGCCGAGGAGCTCGATGTCCCCCTGGGGGAGGAGGCTCACGCCCTTGAGCTCGAGCCGGCCCGCGATCGCCTCGTCCACGAAGTGGATCGCCGCCGAGGCGACGAGGGGACGCGTGAACGGCGCGGCCGCGAGGAAGGCGACGGCCGAGAGCGCGAGGCCAGCGAGGGCGAGGGCGCCGAGGAGGGCCCAGCCGAGCCACCTGAGGATGCGGGCGAGGAGGCTCACTAGAACGCCTCGCCGAGCGAGAGGTGGACGGCGACGATGGGCTCGCGGTGGAGGGCGCCGTCGGGATAGCGCGTGAACGGCACGGCGGGGAAGGCGGCGCGATCCGTGGACCAGCGATCGGGCAGGCGCGCGGCCACGTCGAGGCGTATCGGCCCGAAGGGGGTCCGGTAGCGGAGCCCGAAGCCCGCCGCCCACTGGATCGCGCCGAGGTCGAGGGCGCCCTGCCAGGCGGTCGGGACCGAGGACGCGTCGGACACCGCGCCGCCGTCCAGGAAGACCGCCGCCCCGAGGTTGCCGAAGACGCCGAAGCGCAGCTCGACCGTCCCGTCGGCGAGCCCGTTGCCGCCGACCGGCACCCACTCGGTCCCCTGGAGCTCCATCGGCGCGAGGCGCCGGGTGTAGTAGCCGCGCATCGAGAGCGGCCCGCCCGCCGCGAACCGCGCCACGATGGGCGGCGCGCCGCTCTCCGAGACCGGGATGAGGGCGCCGACGCGGCCGCGGAGCGCGAGCACGGTGCGCTCGCCGAACGGCTGGAAGTACCGGGCCTCTGGGAGGAACCGGAGGTAGCGGTACCCGTAGCTCGCGACGTCGACGCCCTCCTGCACGGAGAGGGCGACGTACAGCCCCCGCCGCGTGTTCAGCGGATCGTCGCGCCCGTCCCAGCCAATGGTCTGCTCGAGGTAGGTGAGCAGGCAGACGCTCCCGCGGCAGTTGTCCAGGGTCGCGCCGCTCGTGGTGCTCGTCGTGCCCGGGACCACCACCCCTCCGTAGTTCGAGAGCTGGTACACCTCCAGGTTGTAGGAGGGGACGAGTCGCCAGCGCGGCTTGATCCGGAGCGGCAGGCTGAGCTTCAGGCGCTGCGAGTAGAAGTCGTACGCCTGCTCGATCCCCTTCTCGAGCTCGACCCGCGCGCTCGCGTCGACCCAGCGGGTGAAGGCGCCGGGCTGGGAGAACTCGATGGCCGCGAGCCCGACGGTTCCCTCCTTGGTCGGCCGCAGCAGGGTCGGAAGCCACGCGTACCCGCCGGTGAGCGAGGCGTCGAGTCGCCGCAGAGTCGCCGAGGAAGTTGCGGTCCTGCCAGCCGAGGAGGAGGTGGGCGTCCCAGCGGATGGCCTGGACCCCGAACCCGGGGCCGATCCGCTCGGTCCGGAACGGCGCCCGCTGAATCTGGACGAGCAGGCCGATGGTGCCGCGGGCGGGGTCCGGGTCGAGCCGTACGATCCGGACGCCACCGAAGGCGCCGAGGTCGAAGACCCGGGCCTGGGCGACCGCGAGCTTCGACTCGTCCCACCAGTCGCCCGGGTGGACGACGGCGAAGACCTGGTCGAGGATCTTCCCGCGCGGCAGCTGCCGCCCGGCGGCGACGTCCACCGGCCCGAACTTCCAGCGCCGGCCCGCCGTCACGTCGTAGGTGACCTCCGCCGTCGCGGTCTCCGGGAGGACCACCGCCTGCTGCGTCACCTGCGCGGTCGCCCACCCGGTCGTGGCGAGGGCGTTCGCGATGGCGCCGCGCGCCCCGTCGTAGGCCGAGGTGGTGAAGACGTCCCCCTCCTTGAGCGGGAGGCGTCCCGCCCGCGCCCGGGCCTCGGGCGCGGCGTCGAGCCCGTTCACGACGAGGCGCGAGACGCGGACCGGCCGCCCCTCGAGGACCTTGATCACGACGGTGACGCGGCCGCGATCGCCGCCGACCGGGATCTCGTCCGCGGCGACCACCCGCGCCTCGTAGTAGCCGCGCTCCCGGTAGTAGGCCTCGATGCGCCGCCGATCGGCGGCGAGGGCGTCGGGGTCGAGGCGGGAGACCTCGCTCCAGGACCACCGCCCGGACGGCTGCGTCGCGAGCTTCGCGCGCAGCGCGCCGGCGTCCACGGCGTGGACCCCCTCGAAGCGGAGGTCGACGACGATGGGCTCCTCGGGTGTCCCGCGCGCGCGCAGGCAGCCGGCGGCGCCGAGGGTGCATGCGAGGGCGAGGACGACGACGGCGCTCCGGTCCATGCGGGGCACCGCGGATATTGGCACGCGCGGGGGCGCGGGGCGGCAGTCTTTCGGGCGGGATCGTCCCGCGCGTCACGCCGGGGACGACAGGAGCAGCGACAGGTGGCGGTCCTCCCAGGCCCGGGCGCGGGCGTGGTCCGGGTAGCTCCGCTCCCGCGTGCGGAACTCCGCGCCGTGGACGATCCGGCGCCCGTTCACCTCGCGCGCCGGCACCGCCTGGTGGAGCATCTCGTGGAAGACGACGGCCGCGACGTAGAACTCCGGCACCTGGGCGCGGTCGAGGGTCGGGTGGATCCGGATGATCCGGGCGTCCTGGACGTAGACCCCGGTCTTCACCGTGCGCCGGCGTCGACCCGGCCGGACCGGTCCCCAGCCGATCCGGGCCTCGATCTTCCCCTCGAAGTGAACGGCGTTCACGCGGTCGAAGATCTCCTGGAGGTCGTGGTAGCGGCCGCGGGTGAGGAGCCGGTCCGCGCGGGGCATCGCGATGCGCGCCCGGTTGCGCTTCACGAACGCGTCGATGCGCGACCCCGCCTCGCGCCGGCGCGCCGCCGCGCCGCGGCGCGGCCCGGCGAAGGAGGCGAGGGCGGCCACGACCTCGTGCGGGGCCTCGAGGAACATGTGGTGCACGCGGTAGTGGATCTCGCCCGGGTCGCGGCGGAACGAGACCATGGTCGAGCGGTTGTCGTGCACCGTGAGGCGCACGCGCTCGGCGAGGAGGTCGGAGAGCGCATCGGCGAGCTGGCGCGCGGACGACACGTTCGCGGCGCGCGGAGCGCGCCGCGCGTCGAAGAGGCTCAGCTGTCGGCTCGACTCGGAGGGGCGCGGCACGCGGGCCCGATCCTACGAAGGGGGCGTCCCGCCCATCAAGGGGCACCCCCCTTCTGCGGGGGGCGCTCGGCTGCCACCATGTTCGCGGCCGCAGCCTCGCGCCGCCGGTCCCCCGCTCGCTCCGGGCAGGGCCTTGGTCGACCGGCCCCTGCGCTCGCCGCTCATCCCTGCGCCTGCTCCTCCTCGGCGAGGAGCCGCTCGATGCGCGCCGGCTCGACCCTCAGCAAGGTGACCTTCTCCTGGCTGTAGGTGACCGCGCCGGGTGCCGCGCCCTTCGGCTTGCGGACGTGCTTCGCGCGCGTCGCCGCCACCTCCGCCTGCGGCGCTCCGCGGGCGTCGGAGAAGTGGATCGCGAGGTGCGCGGCGTCGAGGAAGGTCTCCTGGTCCGGCGCGCGGCCCTTCTCGACCCGGACGACGACGTGGGCGCCGGGGAGGCCGCGCGCGTGGAGCCAGAGGTCGTTCCCGCGCGCGACCCGGACGGTGAGGGCGTCGTTCTCCTCCGGGCCGCGGCCGACGAGGATGACGAGGCGGGCGGCCGACCGGAACGTCCGGTACGGGGGCGCCGGCTCGTCGCGCTTCCGGCGCGCCGCGGGGGCCGGGCGCGGCGCCGCGCCGAGCCGGCGCGCCTCGCGCTCGAGCCGGTCGAGGTCGCCCGGACCCGCGACGTCGATGGCGGCGAGGAGGGCACGGAGCGCGGCCTCCCGGGCCCGGACCTCCGCGTCGCGCGCCGCGACGCGCGCGGCGGACTCGACGATCCGGCGGTAGCGCCGGTACTGACGCTCCAGGTTCGCCTGGGGCGAGAGGGCGGGATCGAGGGCGACCGTCACCTCCCGGGGGCCCTCGGCGGTCCACTCGGTGAGCACCACCTCGCGCGCCCCCCGCCGGACCTTCCCGAGGTTGCGGGCGAGGAGCTCGCCCGTGCGGCGATCGGCCTCCGCGGCCGGGACGCGCGCGGCCTCGTCGGCGAGCCGGACCAGGGCGCGGCCGGCCCGGGCGAGGGCGGCGCGCGCCGGCTCCCGCAGGCGGCGGCGGCGGTCGGCGAGGAGCCGCTCCGCCTCGATCGCGGCGTAGGCCTCCTCGATCGCGGCGGAGAGCGGGAAGTCGGCGCCGGCGACGGGCTCGAACCGGACGGGCGCGGACGCGGTCTCGGGCCGGGGCGCCGGCGCGACGTAGGGCTGGCCCGGGACGAGGGCGCGGCGCTGGGAGAGGTTCCGCCCGGCGCTCGCCCGGATGATCCCGTCGTCGCCGACGAGGAAGACGTTGCCGTGGCGGCCGGTGAGCTCGGCGACGAGCGCGACGCCGCCCCGCGGGCCCGCGAAGCGGAGGGCGACCACCCGGTCGCCGGGCATCGCCTCGACCGCGAGGAGCCGCGCCCCCTCGAGGTCCCGCCGCAGCAGCTGCTGGAACGCGGGCGGGCTCCCCTCGCGCGCCGGGCGGGTCCGCGCGGCGTGGATCCGCGTCACGTCGGGCTCCGCCGAGACGAGCAGGCGCACCGGTCCGCGCGGACCGAACAGCTCGAGGGTGAGCGCCCGCTCGGCGTGGACGCGGACCTCGTCGACCCTCGCGCCCGCGAGGGGCGCGAGCTCTGCGACGACGGCGTCGATCTCGCGGGCGGTCAGGGACACGGAGGATCTCGCCCTCAAAAATGCTGCGGCCGCCCGAAGGCGGCCGCGGCGCTCGACTCACGAAGAGTGGAGCTACTTCTTGCTCTTCTTCTTCATGGTCTTCTTCTTCGCGGCCGGCTTCTTCGTCGCCTTCTTCTTGGCAGCCATCGGTGCTCCCTCCTCGGAACGTCCATTCGATCTGGAAGACACCTGCTGAATGGACAAGTTGGCGCGAGGTTAACGCGCCGGGATCTTGCACGTCAAGGAACCGGCGCGCGCCGAGCGCACGTCCGGACGCGCCGCGGACCGCCTCGCGACCGCCGGGGGACGCGCGGCGACGCACCGCGTGTACTCAGCGTGAATGGGTCTTCGCGTCCGGCGCGCTCCTTGACACCGCGGCGCCCCCCTCCTTAACTACCCCCGCGCCTCGGAAGGTCGCTCCCTCATGATCTCGAATCGTCTCCTCGTCCTCACCCATCTCGGCGCCGAGTGGGTCCTGTGGCTCCTCATCGCCCTGTCGATCTTCTCGGTCGGCGTCATGATCGAGCGTGCGGCGTTCTTCCTCGCGCGCCGGCTCCGCGGCGTGGACGACGTCCAGCGGCGGCTCCTCGCCGGAGACCTCGCCGGCGCCGCCGCGGCGGTGGAGGGGCGGGAGGGGCTCGAGGCGGACGTCGTGCGCGCGGCCTCGGCGCATTCCTCGAAGGGCCCGCAGGCGCTCCGGGAGATCGTCGCGGCGACGATTGAGCGGGGGCGCATCGACTACGAGCGCCGCCTCGCGTTCCTCGGGACGCTCGGCAACAACGCCCCCTTCGTCGGCCTGTTCGGGACCGTGCTCGGCATCATCCGCGCCTTCTTCGATCTCGCGCGGAACCCGGCCGCGAGCGGGGCCGGCACGGTGATGGCGGGCATCAGCGAGGCCCTCGTCGCGACGGCCGTCGGGCTGTTCGTGGCGCTCCCCGCGGTCGTCGCCTTCAACCAGTTCCAGCGCGCGCTGCGCCGCGCCCTCCAGCGCGCGACCGCCCTCGGCCACGCCGCCGTCGCGAATCTCGAGGCCCGGCCCGGCGGAGGGGCGTAGCCGTGGCGGGCGCCAGCGGCGGCGCGGACGACGACGATCTCATCACCGAGATCAACGTCACCCCCCTCGTGGACGTCGTCCTCGTCCTCCTCATCATCTTCATGGTGACGGCGACGTACATCGTCCGCGCGTCGATCGAGGTGGACCTCCCGCGCGCCGCCCACGGCGGCGAGGCGACCGGAACGATCCTCTCCGTCATCGTCACGAAGGACGGCCAGGTCTGGCTCGACGGCGCCCGGCGGACGGAGGACGAGCTCGTCGCGCGCACGAGGGCGGCGGTCTCGAAGGACGGCGACGCCCGGGCGATCATCTCCGCCGACAAGGGGGCGCTCCACGGCTCGGTGGTGCGGGTCATCGACCTCGTCCGGGGCGCCGGCGTGACGCGCTTCGCGATCCACGTCGACAAGGAGCGGTGAGGGGCAGTGCTCCGGATCCCGGCGCCCGCGGCGTACGCGCTCTCCGCGGCGGTCCACGTCGCGGCGCTCCTCGTCCTCTCGCGGAGCGACGCGCTCCGGCCGCCCGCCGCCGACACCGTCGCGGTGGAGATCGTCGAGACGTCGCCGCCTCCGCCGCCGCCGAAGGAGGAGCCGCCCGCGCCGGTCCCGGCGCCGGCGCGCCGCCCGCGCTCGACGCCCCTCGCGCCGCCCAGGGACGCCCCCCCGCCCCCGCCCCGGACGACGGAGGCGCCGCCCCCGCCGAACGCCCCTCCGCCCGAGGACGCGCCGCCGCCGTCGCCGAGCGCGCCCGTCCGGATCGGCATCGCGATGTCCTCGTCCACCACCGCGGGCGGCCTGCCCGCGCCGGTGGGGAACACGCTCTACGGCGAGGTGCCGAGGACCGCGCCCGCGCCGTCGGAGGTGAAGCCGTACCGAAACGAGAAGTACGTCCCTCCCACGCAGGTGACGGTCCTGCCGCGGCCGATGGGCGAGTGCGCCGTCCCGCCGTCGGAGTACCCGGAGGAGGCCTCGCGGCTCGGGTTCGAGGGCGTCGTGGTCCTCTCGCTGACGGTGGACGAGTCCGGCCGGATCGTCGACGCGCGCGTCGTCGAGGACCCGGGCCACGGCCTCGGCCCCGCCGCCCAGGGCTCCATCCGCCGCCACTGCCGGTTCGAGCCGGCCCGGCGCGGCGGCGACGCCGTCGCGACCACCCTGCGGTTCAAGGTCCGGTTCGAGCTTCCGTAGCCGGCGAGACGCAGGGCGGGGAACGCGGAGCCGAGCACCCGGACGTGAGCCGCGCACGGAGCGAGACGTCTCCCGGTCACGAGGTCGCGGCCGCAGGCCGCGACTCGTGAGCGCTACGGCGGCAGCACCGCCGCGCCGATCACGCCGGCGTCGTCGCCGAGCCAGGCCCGCTCGACCGTGAGCCCCTTCGTCGCGGAGCGGGACACCGCCGCGTCGAACCGCGCCCGCACGAGCTCGACGAGGGCGGGGCAGCCGAGGAGCACGCCGCCGCCCAGGATGACGCCGCGCCGGGTTGAGGAGCGTGACGAGGTTCGCGATCGCGGTGCCGAGGAGGTCCGCGACCTCGTCCCAGAGCGCGCGGGCGTAGGCGTCGCCGGCCCGGTAGCGCGTCCTCGACGATCGCCGCGCTGACGCCGCGCCG
This sequence comes from uncultured delta proteobacterium, assembly GCA_963739565.1. Classification (GTDB taxonomy): domain Bacteria; phylum Myxococcota; class Myxococcia; order Myxococcales; family Anaeromyxobacteraceae; genus Anaeromyxobacter. The sequence continues at coordinate 891,994 of CAVUBF010000012.1, forward strand.
GGTCGCCGCCGGCGAGGGCGAGGACGCGACGTCGCGCGCCCCCGCCGCGAGCTCCTCGCGGACCCGCGCCGCCACGTTCATCCCGGAGGTGTAGGCCTCGAGGCAGCCCGCGCTGGCCGCAGCCGCACGGGCGGCGCGCGGCGTGTCCGGGCGCGGAGGGGCGGACCTTGACGTGCCCGAACTCGCCGGCGACGCCGCTGCGCGCCCTCGTGCAGCCGCCCGCCGAGGATGAGCCCCGACCCGACGCCGGAGCCGACGAACACGAGCACCACGTCGTCGAGCCCCTGCGCCGCGCCGAAGCGCTTCTCGCCCCAGGCGGCGACGGAGAGGTCGTTCGCGATCCGCACCGGCACGCCCACCGCGGCGCGCAGGAGCTCGCCGAAGGGGACGTCGCGCCAGCCCAGGTTCGGCGCGTTGAGCACGACGCCCGTCGCGCCGAGGCACTGCCCCGCGACCCCGACGCCGATCCGGCCCGCCGCCGGCAGGTCGAGGGCCGCGGCCGCCGCCGCCTCGCGCGAGGGCGTGGCGGACGACCTCGACCACCCGCGCGGGCTCGCGGTCGCGCAGCGGCTCCTTGTGCGCGGCGACGATCTCGCCCGGTGTCCACGTCCACGACCGCCGCGCGCGCGTTCGTCCCGCCGAGGTCGACGCCGAGCGCGAGCGGCATCGAGCTCACGCCCCCACCTCGCGCATGAGCTCGTCGACCTTGCCGCGCACGAGCCGCTGGATCTCGCCGAGCCGCGCCTGCGTCGTGGCCTCGAACCGGAGCACGAGGAGCGGCTGGGTGTTCGAGGCGCGGACGAGCCCCCAGCCGTCGGGGAACACGACCCGGACGCCGTCGACCGTCACCGCCTCGTAGCGCGACGCGAAGAACTCCTGGGCGCGCCGGACGACCTCGAACTTCTTCTCCTCCGGGCAGTCGACGCGCAGCTCGGGCGTCGACGTCGGTCCTCGGGACGTCGGCGAGCAGCGTCGAGAGCGGCGCGTCGGTCCGGGAGAGGAGCTCGAGGAGCCGCGCCGACGAGTAGATGCCGTCGTCGAAGCCGAACCAGCGGTGGGCGAAGAAGATGTGGCCGCTCATCTCGCCGGCGAGGAGCGCCTTCTCCTCCTTCATCTTCGCCTTGATGAGGCTGTGGCCGGCCTTCCACATGATGGCGCGGCCGCCGCGCTTCGCGATGTCGTCGTAGAGGGTGAAGGAGCACTTCACCTCGCCGACGATGGCGGCGCCCGGGCTGCTCGGCGAGGAGCGCGCGGGAGAAGAGGATCATGAGCTGGTCGCCCCAGAGCACGTTCCCCTGCTCGTCGACCGCGCCGACGCGGTCGGCGTCGCCGTCGTAGGCGATGCCCACGTCGGCGCCGCGTCTCCTGCACCTTGGCCTTGAGGTGCTCGAGGTTCTTCTCGACGGTCGGGTCGGGGTGGTGGTTCGGGAAGCGGCCGTCCATCTCGACGAAGAGCGGGACGACCTCGATGCCGAGCGACTCGAAGAGCGGCACCGCGATGACGCCGCCGGTCCCGTTCCCGGCGTCGACCACCACCTTGAGCTTGCGCTTCCCGAGCTGCAGGTTCTCGCGGCACGTAGTCGCGGTACGGCGTCGACGACGTCGTACGGCGTCGACCGTGCCCTTCCCCTCGGCGAAGCGGCCCGACTCGGCGAGGCGGCGCAGCGCCTGGATCTCCTCCCCGTGGAGCGTGGCCGAGCCCAGGCCGACCTTGAGCCCGTTGTACTCCGGCGGGTTGTGGGAGCCGGTGATCATGCAGATCCCGTCCACCCCGGCGGTGTGCGCGGCGAAGTAGGTGAGCGGCGTCGGGACGACCCCGAGGTCGAGCACGTCCACCCCCGTCGAGGTGAGCGCCGTCGATCATCGCCTTCGCGAACCTCGGGCCGGAGAGCCGCGCGTCGCGCCCCACGGCCGCCTTGCGCCCGCCCGCCTCGCGGATCCGGGTGCCGAGGGCCTTCCCCACGAGGAAGACCGCGTCCTCGGTGAGGTCCTGGTCCACGAGGCCGCGGATGTCGTACTCGCGGAAGATGGTCGGGGAGAGCATCGGCATCGTCATCTCGTGCATGTCCTGGAATGTCGTGCTGCGCCGCGCGCGGGACAGCCCACGTCGAGGGGGGCGGGCCGCGCGCCGCCCGCCCCGCCGGTCGCCGCTAGAGGACCTCGTCGCGCCCGCGCCGCGCGAGCTCCTCGACCGCCTGTGCGGACGTCCTGGGCCCGGTCGCGGCGGCAGACGAGGACGGCGTCGCCGGCGTCCACCACCACCACGTCGTCGATCCCCACCACCGCCACCGGCCGCCCGCCCTGCGCGAGGACCACACGTTGTGCGCGTCCACCACCACCGCGTCGCCCTCGGCGACGTTGCCGAGCCGGTCCGTCGGCTTCACGTCCGGGAGCGCCGCGAAGCTGCCGACGTCCGACCAGCCGAAGTCGGCGGGGACGACCGCGATCCGCTTCGACTTCTCCATGACGCCGTAGTCGATGGAGATGGACGGGCACTCCGGGAAGATGCGCGCGAGCGTCCGCTTGTAGCCCGGGCGTGCCGAAGGCCGCGTCGATGGCGTCGAGCTGCTCGCCGAGGACCGGCATCGCCCGCCGGATCTCGTCGAGGATGACGTCGGCCCGGAAGGCGAAGATGCCGCGAGTTCCAGAGGTAGCCGCCGTCGGCGAGGTAGCGCGCCGCGGTGACGACGTCGGGCTTCTCGACGAACCGCTCCACCTTGTGGGCGGAGCCTTCCCCTTGCGTGCCGCGGGCGGCGAGGCGCGGGCCGATCTTGAGGTAGCCGTAGCCGGTCTCGGGCCGCGAGGGCTGGATCCCGATGGTGGCGATGGCGCCACGCTCCGCGAGCTCCGCGGCGGCGGCGAGCGCATCGCGGAACGCCGCCGGCCGCGCGATGTGGTGGTCCGCCGGGAGCATCACGATGACGCCCCGCGGATCCTTGCGCGGCGACGTGGAGCGCGGCGAGGCCGACGCAGGGCGCGGTGTTCCGGGCGCAGGGCTCGACGATGAAGTTCTGCTCCGGCAGCTTCGGCAGCATCCGGCGCGCCGCCGCGGCGTGGGTCGGGCCCGCACACGACGAAGGTCTCCTTCGCCTTCGCGAGCGGCGGGAGCCGGGTCACGGTCGCGGCGAGGAGCGGCTCGTCGCCCGCGAGGGCGAGGAACTGCTTCGGCCGGTTCTTGCGCGAGAGCGGCCAGAAGCGGGTGCCCGAGCCGCCCGCCATGATCACCGGATAGATCTTCACGCGGTCCTCCAGATGCCGAGCAGCTCCCAGGTGATCCGGGCCGTCGCGCCCCAGAGCACCTCCCCGCCGAGCTCGAAGTAGTGCACGTCGAGATTCATGCCATACGCCTCACGCTGCTCGACCCGGTGCGCCCCCGGCCGCAGGAGCGTGGAGAGCGGGACGTGGAGGATCTGGTCCACCTCCCGCGGGTCCGCGACGTAGGGGTACGGATATGGCACCGACGCCGACCCACGGCGTCAAGCGGAACGCGGACTGGAGCACCAGGGTCTCGGAGAGCCGCCCGAGCACGTCGGCGCGGGCGGGGTCGAGCCCGATCTCCTCTCGCGCCTCGCGCAGCGCCGCCGCGAGGGAGTCCTCGCCCTGCTCGATCCGCCCGCCCGGGAAGCTGAGCTGCCCGGCGTGGCGCCGCATGTGGAGCGGCCGACGCGTGACGAGGAGGTGCGGCTCGCCGCCGTGGTCGTCGAGGAGGACCAGGTTCGCCGCCGGGGCGAAGCCGCCCGGCGGGAGGTGCTCGGCGGCGATCCGGTCCACCGGCGCGACGCCGGGCGCCCGGGCCGCGAGGGCCGCCCGGAGCCGCTCGAGGGTCACGGCGCGCGCGCCCCCGCGGCCGCCGTCGTCGCGGGCGCAGGCGGCGGGGGCTTCTCGCCGGCGGGCAGGACGCCGCCCAGGATGAGCGCGGCGATGACGACGCCGGCCGCGATGCGCCAGGCGACGAACACGTAGGTGGTCCGCGTCCGGAGCCACCCGAGCAGCCAGTCGATGACGAGGTAGCCGCCGACGGCGGAGACGACCGTCCCGACCACGGTGGCGATCGCCCAGGAGGGCTCGCCGCGCAGCACCGGGATGTCCTTCCACAGCTTGTAGACGCCCGCGCCGAGGATGATCGGGACGGAGAGGAGGAAGCTGAAGCGGGCCGCCGCCTCCCGCGTCAGGCCGAGGAGCATCCCGGTCGTGATGGTCGTCCCGGAGCGCGACGAGCCCGGCACGAGGGCGAGGGCCTGGCCGCAGCCGATGAGGAACGCGTCGAGGGGACCGACGTCCTCCACGTGCCGCTCGTGGCGGGCGATCCGCTCGGCGGCGAGGAGGACCAGGCCGAGCGCGACGAGCGAGCCGGCGATGACCCAGTTGCCGAGCGCCTCGATCCGGCGCTCGAGGAGCTTCCCTGCGACGGCGGCGGGGAGGGTCCCGAGGACGATGTACCAGCCGAGGCGCGACTGCGGCGTCTCGAGGGGCGCCCCGCGGGCGATGGAGCGCACGCCGGCCTGGAGGAGCGCCCCGATCTCGGCCCGGAAGTAGACGAGGACCGCGAGCGTCGTGCCCGACTGGATGATGGTCGTGAACGCGCGGAACCGCGGATCCGCGAGGTCGTTCCCGAGGAGCTCGCCGAAGACGAGGAGGTGCGCGGTGGACGAGACCGGCAGGAACTCGGTCGCGGCCTGGACGACGCCGAGGAGGACTGCGGAGAGGAGGCTCACCGGCGCGGGAACGTAGCCGAGGGGGAGCGGATCGGCAACGGCGCCCCTGGTCCCCGTCCCGCGAACTCGGCCCTTTCCGGGGACGCGCCGGTCCCGTACGCTCGACGCCGTCCCCGCCGCTCGGGCGGGCCGCGGAGGGTCACATGAAGAGGCTGCTCACCCTGGTCGTCCTGTCCGTCCTGGCCGTCCCGCTCGCGACCCGCGCGGACGGGTCCATCCAGATCAACGCCCGCGCCGGCGCCGCCAAGCCGTTCGGGGACATCGGGAATGGCGCGAAGCTGACCGACTTCGTCGACTGGGCGTTCCCGCTCGACGCCTCGGTCCAGTTCCGGGTCATCAAGCAGCTCTCCGTGGGCGCCTACGGCCGGTTCGCCCCGACCTCCCTCAAGTCCGGCTGCAACGGCTGCAGCGCGAACGACCTCGGATTCGGCGGCGTGGTCGAGTACCGCTTCAGCGAAAAGCTCGAGGGCGGCGTGTGGCTCGGGGCGTCGGCCGGGTACCAGATGCTCAAGACCGAGCAGCCGGACCTGACCGGGTTGAAGGTCAAGTCCACCCTCTCCGGCTGGGAAGGCGCGATCTCGGGCGGCGTCGACTACGAGCTCGGCGGCCTCACCCTCGGCCCGTACCTCCAGGTCGCCTTCGGCGAGTACGGCACGAGCAAGACGGACGCGGGCTCGACGTCGATCGCCAGCAAGGGGATGCACGGCTTCTTCGGCGGCGGGATCAGGCTCACGCTGCTGTTGTGACCCCGGACCTGATCCTCGGACGTGGTCGTCGACCTGGAACCGATGGGCTCCGGGTTCCAGGTCGACGTCGAGGTCTAGGTCGAGGTCCAAGACCAGGTCCAGGTCCAAGACCAGGTCTCGATCAGTACCGGTAGCGGTCAGTACCGGTAGTGGTCCGGCTTGAACGGGCCGTTCGGCGACACGCCCGATGTACTGCGGCCTGCTTCTTCGTGAGCCTGGTGAGCTGCGCCCCGATCTGCTCGAGGTGGAGCGCGGCCACCTTCTCGTCGAGGTGCTTCGGGAGCACGTAGACCTTCTTCTCGTACGCCGTCGCGGTTGGTCGCGAGCTCGAGCTGGGCCAGGGTCTGGTTCGTGAAGCAGTTCGACATCACGAAGCGACGGGTGGCCGGTGGCGCAGCCGAGGTTGAGGAGCCGGCCCTCGGCGAGCACCAGCACGCGGTGGCCGTCCGGGAAGACGAAGGCGTCGTACTGCGGCTTGATGTTGATGCGCTTCACCCCGGGCACCTTCTTCAGGCCGGCCATGTCGATCTCGTTGTCGAAGTGGCCGATGTTGCCGACGATGGCGCAGTCCTTCATCCGCGTCATGTGCTCGACGGTGATGACGTCCAGGTTGCCGGTCGCGGTGACGAAGACGTCGGCCGTCGGCGACCACGTCCTCGAGGCGGACCACCTGGTAGCCCTCCATCGCCGCCTGGAGCGCGTTGATGGGGTCGATCTCGGTCACGACCACCCGGGCGCCCTGGCCGCGGAGCGCCTGGGCGCAGCCCTTGCCCACGTCGCCGTAGCCGCAGACCACGCGAGCTTGCCGGCGAGCATCACGTCGGTGGCGCGGTTGAGGCCGTCGACGAGGCGAGTGGCGGCAGCCGTACAGGTTGTCGAACTTCGACTTCGTCACCGAGTCGTTCACGTTGATGGCGGGGAAGAGGAGCGTCCCCGCCTTCTGCATCTCGTAGAGCCGGTGGACGCCGGTGGTGGTCTCCTCGGTGACGCCGGCGCAGTCCTTCGCGACGCGCGTCCAGCGCTTCGGGTCCTTGCTGCGAGCTCGCGGGCGAGGAGCGTCAGGACGACCGCGAACTCCTCGGTGTCGGCGGTCGCCGCGCGACGGCACCTTGCCCGCCTTCTCGAACTCGACGCCCTTGTGGATGAGCAGGGTCGCGTCGCCGCCGTCGTCGACGATCTGGGTCGGGCCCTTGCCCTGCCCCGAAGTCGAGGGCGCGCTCGGTGCACTCCCAGTACTCCTCGAGGGTCTCGCCCTTCCAGGCGAAGACCGGGACGCCCGGCGGGCGCTCGGGGGTGCCGTCCTTGCCGACCACCACCGCGGCGGCGGCGTGGTCCTGGGTCGAGAAGATGTTGCAGCGACGCCCAGCGGACGTCGGCGCCGAGGTCCCGCAGCGTCTCGATGAGGACCGCCGTCTGGATGGTCATGTGGAGCGAGCCGGTGATGCGCTGGCCGGCGAGGGGCCGCTTCGCGCCGTACTCGCGGCGGACGCGCCATGAGCCCCGGCATCTCCTTCTCGGCGAGCTCGATCTCCTTGCGGCCCCACTCGGCGAGCGAGAGGTCCTTCACGGCGTGCTCCAGGCGGAGCTCGGGGATGGGGACGAGCCCCCTCCCCAGCCGCGCTCCGCGCGGCGACGGAGTTCCGGGGACGCGCCCCCTCCCCAGCCGCGCTCCGCGGGGCGGAGGACGTCCGGGGACGAGCGCCGGCCGCTTGGCGGCGCCCTTCTTCTTCTTCGCGGTCGAGACGGCCATCGGTTCTTCTCCTTCGGGTGAGTGCGGGGGTGGGTGGGGACTCGGGTCAGCGGGTGCGGCGGCGAGCGGCCGCCACGACGAGGCCGGGGCCCCTGGCGCCCGGCGCGGGTGGAAGGGTCCGGGAGGTCGCGTCGACGAGCCCGTCCGGGAAGAGCCCGACGAGCTCGCGGGCGTCGAAGCCGGGGACGCGCTGGCCCATCCGGCGGCGGAGCCCGTCGTCGGCGTGACGGGTCGCCTCGACCACGACGAGCCGGCCGCCCGGGCGCAGGATCCGGGTCGCCTCGCGAAGCGCGGCGGCGGGGTCGTCGAGGTAAGAGAGGACGAGCACCGCGAGGGCGGCGTCGCACGAGCCGTCGGCGAGCGGCAGCGCCTCGAGGCGCGCCTCGTGGATCTCCACGTTCTGGACCCCGGCGAGGCGCCGGCGCGCGGCGCGGAGCATCTCGCCCGACTGGTCGACCGCGACGACGCGGTGGAAGCGCGGCGCGAGCTCGGCGGAGACGGCGCCCGTGCCGCAGCCGAGGTCGGCGACGGTCCAGTCGCCGGGGAGGAGCGCGAGGAGCGCCTCGTTGCCGAGGGACGTCCCGTAGACCTCCGCGCGCAGCCGGTCCCAGGCGCCGGCGGCGCCGGCGAAGAACCGCTGCGCGCCGTCGCGGCGGGCCTTCACCGCGACGAGCCGCGCCGCGTCCTGGCGGACGAGCGCCCAGCTCTCGGTCTCGGCGCGGGCGAGGAGCCAGAACCGGCGCGCGCCGGCGTCGATCCCCTCGGCCCAGCCGTAGAGGCTCTGGTTGCCGTCCCGCCGCGAGGCGAGCCACCCCGCCCCGGCCAGCACCTTGAGGTGCCGGGAGACGGTGGACTGCGGGACCGCCAGCACCTCGCACAGCTCGAGGACCGAGAGCTCCTGCTTCTCGAGGGCGCGCAGGAGCCGCAGCCGGGTCGGATCCGCGAGCTGCTCCATCCAGCCGCGGAGGGCGTCGACGCGGCGGGCGGAGGCGGCGGGGGAGAGGGAGGCGGTCACGTTCAATCCGGTTATCCGGATGAACGGATATAGCGGAACGCGGGCCGGCGGCGCAACCCGGGCCCTCGGGAAGCGAGGGCCCACTCCGAGAGCCCGAACGGGTACGCGGGTGAGGCAGCGCCAACTCCGAGAACTCGAACGGGTACGCGAAACCGATCCCTCGGACGGCTCCGCAGGGGGCGGGCGTCTCCCGCGTCGCCTCGCGCCCGACGGCGCGAGGCTCCGGTGTTAAGCCCCGACGGCGCGGACCTTCGCGCCTGCGGCCTCGGCGAGGGCGTCCTTCTTGTCGGTGCGCTCCCAGCTGAACTCCTCTGCGCCCGAAGTGGCCGTACGCCGCGGTCTTCTCGTAGATGGGCCGGAGCAGGTCGAGCCCCTCGATGATCTGCCGGGGCTGCAGCCCGAACGACCTGCCGGACCGCCCGGGCGATGCGCGCCTCCGGGACCGTGGCGGTGCCGAAGGTGTCGACCATCACCGAGACCGGGTCGGCGACGCCGATGGCGTAGGCGACCTGGACCTCGCAGCGCTTCGCGAGGCCGGCGGCGACGACGTTCTTCGCGATGTAGCGCCCCATGTACGCGGCGGAGCGGTCGACCTTCGAGGGGTCCTTGCCGCTGAACGCGCCGCCGCCGTGGCGGCCCATGCCGCCGTAGGTGTCGACGATGATCTTGCGGCCGGTGACGCCGGTGTCGCCCATCGGGCCGCCGATGACGAAGCGGCCGGTCGGGTTGATGTAGATCTTGGTCTTCTTGTCCAGGAGGCTGCTTCGGCAGCGCCTTCGCGATGACCTGCTCCCGGATCGCCGTCGTGGAGCTTCTTGTTCGAGACGTCCTCGGCGTGCTGGGTCGAGACGACGACCGCGTCGATGCGGACCGGCTTGCCCTCGCGGTACTCCACCGTCACCTGGCTCTTGCCGTCCGGGCGGAGGAAGTCGAGACCGGCCCGGCGCGCCTTGGCGAGCTGGCGGGTCACGGCGTGGGCGTACTGGATCGGCGCCGGCATGAGCTCCGGGGTCTCGTCGCAGGCGTAGCCGAACATCATGCCCTGGTCGCCCGCGCCGCCCGTGTCGACGCCCTGGCCGATGTCGGGCGACTGCTGGTCCACCGCGACGAGCACGCCGCAGGTGTTCCCGTCGAAGCCCATCTCGCCGGCGGTGTAGCCGATCCGCTTCACGACCTCGCGGGCGAGCGCGGGTAGTCGATCCGCGCCTTGGTCGTGATCTCGCCGGCGATCATGACGTAGCCGGTCTTGAGCAGCGTCTCGCAGGCGACCCGCCCCGCCTTGTCCTGGCGCGAGCACGGCGTCGAGGACGGCGTCCGAGATCTGGTCCGCCATCTTGTCGGGGTGGCCCTCGGTGACGGACTCCGAGGTGAACAGGTAATCGGTGATCATGGGGGGTCCTCGCTGCGGGGCCCGCAAGGTACGCAATCCGGCGGTCCCCCGTCAACATGGCGGAGGCGCGTCCGGCGCGCCACGGCGGACGGGTGCGTCAGCCCCCGACCGGTCCGAGCACCGCGTCCTCGCCGACCAGGCCGGGGAAGCGCCGGGCCATCTCCGCCTTCACCTCGCGCTCGATGTCGTCGGCGGTGGTGAGGGCGAGGAGCCGTGCACGAGCGGCGCGGCCCGTCCGAGGCCTTGGCCGCCCGCACCACCCGCTTCACGAGCGGGATGGAGGGGCCGTTCATCGACAGCTCCGAGACGCCGAGGCCGAGCAGGACGAGGGCGTTCACCGGCTCGCCCGCCATCTCGCCGCACATCGAGACCGGGATCCCGGCCGGTCCGCGCCGCGTCTGCAGATGAGCTCGAGCATCCGCAGCACCGCGAGGTGGAGCGGCTGGTAGAGGTAGGCGACGTCCTTGTTCTGCCGGTCGATCGCCGATCGTGTACTGGATGAGGTCGTTCGTGCCGATGGAGAAGAAGTCGCACTCCCGGGCGAGCCGGTCGGCGATGAGCGCCGCGCTCGGCAGCTCGATCATGATGCCGATCGGCGATGTCCTGCCGGGTCGTCGACGCCCTCGCGCTCGAGCTCGGCGCGGGCCTCCTCGAGGGCGCGCGCTTCGCGGCGCGCAGCTCCGCGACCCCGGAGATCATCGGGAACATGATCTCGCAGGTTCCCGTGGACCGCCGCCCGCAGCAGCGCGCGGAGCTGGGCCCGGAACATGTCGGGCTGGCGCAGGCAGTAGCGGATCGCGCGGAGCCCGAGCGCCGGGTTCTCCGCGTGGACCCGCATGCCCGGCGGGGAGCTTGTCGCCGCCGAGGTCGAAGGTCCGGATCGTCACCGGGCGCGGGGCGAGCGCCTCGAGGATGCGCCGGTAGTTCTGGTAGTGCTCCTCCTCGGTGGGCAGGTCGCTCCGGCCGAGGAAGAGGAACTCGGTGCGGTAGAGCCCGACCGCCTCTCCGCCGTGGGAGAGGAGGCTCGGGACCTCCTCGGCGAACTCGATGTTGCCGGCCACCCGGACGGTGACGTCGTCGCGGGTCCGGGCCGGGAGATCGCGGGTCGCGGAGGAGCTCCGCCTCCGCGGCCCGGTAACGCGCTCTGCGCATCCTCGTAGTCGGCGCGCTCGCCCGGGGTCGGGTTGATGACGACGACGCCCCGGCTCCCGTCGACGACGATCCAGTCGCCGCGCTCGACGAGGCGCGGTGATCTTCCCGACGCCCACCACCGCCGGGACCTCGAGGGCCCGCGCCACGATGGCGGTGTGCGAGGTCTTCGCGCCGGCGTCGGTGACGAAGGCGGCGACCTTCCGCTCGTGCAGCAGGAGCGCGGTGTCCGCCGGCGAGAGATCGTGGGCGACGATGATCGCCCCCTCCGGCGGCAGCTCGTCGACGTCCGGCGCCTGGCCGAGGAGGTTCTTGATGATCCGCTCGCCGACGTAGTCGACGTCGGCGCGGCGCTCCTTGAAGTACTCGTCGGCCTGCTCGTGGAAGGCGCTCTTGATCTTGCGGACCGCCCGCTTCACCGCCCACTCGGCGTTGAGCCGCTCGTCGCGGACGAGCCGCTGCGCCTCGAGGACGAGCATCTCGTCCTTGAGCATCATCCGGTGCATGTCGATGATGGCGGTGTGCTCGGCGGTGCCGCCCGACCCGTCCTTGCGCTCGACCTTCTCCTTCACCTCTGCGAGCTGCAGGTCCGAGACCTCGAGGGCGGTCTTGAGGCGGGCGAGCTCCCCCTCGACCTCGTCCGGGCCGAGCCGGCGCTTGGGCGTGCGGACGCGCCGGCGGTCGACCGACCAGCAGCGGCCGATGGCGATGCCGGGCGAGGCCGCGATGCCGACGAGGATGGAGGTGCCCGCGGGCGTCATTTCTCCCCGAAGCCGTTCTCTATCACCTTCGCGAGGGCGAGCATGGCGTGCTCCGCGTCGTCGCCGTCCACCGACACCGTGATGCACGAGCCCTTCGCCGCGGCGAGGGTGAGGACGCCCATGATGCTCTTCCCGTTGACCTGGGTCCCGTCCTTCTCGACGTGGATCTCGGCGTGGAAGCGGTTCGCCGCCTGGACGAGCTGGGCCGCGGCCCGGGCGTGGAGCCCGAGCGAGTTGACGATCGTGAAGCGGCGCTCGGCCTTGGGCATGCCCTAGCTGCTCCCGTGGAGTCGGCCCACCACGACGGCCGCGGCCGCGCCGAAGAGCGCGGCGGCGTAGGCGGTGGGGAGGAGGCGCGCGCCGCGGGCGAGCGCGACGTAGCCGGCGGCGGCGGCGACGGCGGCGAGGGCGCCGGCGACCACGCCGGAGAGGGCGGCGCCGCGCGCGACGACCACCGCGGCGGCGATCCCGCAGAGGGCGGCGCCCGACGCGCGGAGCCGGTCGGCGGCGACCGGGAGGCCGAGCTTGGCGATGTCCGCGACGACCGCGTCGCCGCGCTCGTACCCGGCCCGGAAGAGCCGGATCCGCAGCGCGAGGTGGATGGCGTTGTAGAGGACGAGGACCCCGACGATGGCCGGCCACCCGGCGAGCAGCGCCCCGAGCGCGGCGAGGGCTCCGAAGAACGGGCGGAGCGCGGTCCAGAAGAAGCCGTCGCCGAGGGCCGCGAGGGGCCCCTGCAGCGTCTGCTTGTACTGGACGGGCTGCGCGCCGGGCTCGGCGCCCGCCGCGACCCGCTCCTCGTGGTGGATCGCGCCGCCGAGGATGGCCGCCGCCATGTACGGATGGCAGTTGAAGAACTCGAGGTGGCGCGCGAGGGCCTCCTCGCGCCGGGACTCCTCCAGGTAGAGGGCGCGGAGCGCCGGCTCGATCGCGTAGGCGAACCCGAGGTTCTGCATGCCGCGGCGGTTCCAGGCGGCCTGCAGGAACAGGCAGCGCCAGAAGACGCGGGCGAGGACGGGGGCGGGGACGCGGGGCGCGCTCATGCGTGCAGCCTCCCGGCGGCGAGGGTGACGACGAGGGCGACCCCGAGGGCGACGAAGAAGAACTGCGGGGCGCGCCGGGCGCGCAGCGCCTTGGCGCCCGGAGGCGCAGGCGAGGCCGGCGAAGGCGAAGAACCCGAGGCGGAGCGGCGCCGCGGCGCCCGGGAACGTCCGGAGGAGCGCCGGGATGACCGCCTCGGCGATGGCCGCGCCGAGCGGCGCGAGCACGGCGGCGATGGCGAAGGGCAGGGCGAGGCCGTAGAGGTTCGCCCGGACCGCGGCGCGCGGGTGGTGATGGGCGAGCTCGGCCTCGGCGCGGAGCGCGAGCCGCTCGTTCCAGGCCTCCACGAGCCGGTCGGCCTTCCGGCCGACGAGGGCGAGGGGCGCGCAGACGAGGACGGCCAGGATCGCGACCTCGGGGGTGGTGCCGGTCCCCAGGGCGCGGCCGGCGAGGACCGCGCCACCGGCGATGGCGGCGGTCCCGAGGGCCTCGTGGACCGGGAGGGCGGCGCCGAGGTTCACGGCGCCGAGCCAGAAGAGCTCGAGGGGAGCCGCCACGAGGAGCCCGCCCTGCAGGTCGCCGAGCGCCCACCCGGCCACCGGGGCGAGCGTGATCGGCCGCGACAGCATGGCCTGGAGGAAGCCCTTGCGTTCGACGGCGGCGAGCCCCGCGATGAGAGCCAGGACGAGGTAGCCCAAGGCACTCGACAGTCTAACCTAAGGCGCCGCCCCGTACCGGCGTTCGATCTCGGCGAGCCCGGCCGGGGGCTCGGAAGGGATGGCCCGGGCCTCCAGCTCGAACCCGGCGGCGGCGAGGTCCCGCAGCGCCTCGAGCTCCGGGCCCGCGAGGAACACCGAGGGGGTGACCGGCCTGCGCCCCGGGCCGAAGTGGAGGTTTCCGAGGTTCACGGAAGGCGCGAGCTCCGGGGAGAGGCCGGCCGCCCGGGCCGCCGCGAGGGCCGCGACGTCGCGCAGGAGGACCAGGACCCGGCGCGGCCCGAGGGCGAGCGCCGCCCAGGGCACCTCCCCGACCGGAAGGACCCGGATCGGCAGGTCCGGCGGGACGCACAGCGTCATGGCGGCCCGGGCGAGGTCGCTCGCGGCGGCCTCGTCGTCCCCGACCACCACCTCGTCGATCCCGAGCCGGGGGATCCAGGTCTCGAGGATCTGCCCGTGGAGCAGCCGGTTGTCGACGCGGACGAGGGAGATCACGGGTGAGGGACGGCGCGGCGAGGTCGCCGGATTCACGCCGGTGGGCTCGCTGCGAGCGCAGGGGCAGCCGGATGAGGCTGCCCCGGAGCGAGCCCCGCCCTCATGTCCGGCTCGTGCGCGCCCGGCTGCGCAGGAGCTCGGACGCCAGGGTGATGTTCTTCTGGCCGTGGCTCGTGACGAGCTCGGCGGCGGCGCGGAGCGCGAGGGAGTCCGCCCGCGCGGTGGAGAGCTTCAGGATCATCGGGAGGTTGACGCCCGTGATGACCTCGACCTTCTCGTCGAGGAAGGTGAGGGCGAGGTTCGCCGGGGTACCCCCGAACATGTCGGTGAGGACGAGCACCCCGTCCCCGACGTCCACCCGGTGCAGGGCGTCGGCGAGCCGGGCGCGCGACTCCTCCATGGAGAGCGAGGAGCCGACGCTCACCGCCTCGCACTGCTCGAGCTGGCCGACGATGCCCTCGGCGGTCCGGAGCAGCTCCTCCGCGAGCTTGCCGTGGGTGGCGACGACGAGTCCGACCATGTCTTTGGGTACCCCGATGCACGGCCCCTGGCCGCGCGGCGCGCGTACCATAGCCGCGACCGGTTCGGAGGGCCAGCCCGGACGCCTATCGGGTCAGGCGAGGCCCCGGAGGGCGCCCGGCTATTCCTTGTCCACGTCGCGGTGCCACAGGCGGACGGGCTGCCCGGCCGCCTCCAGGCGCTCGGCGAGGGCCGCCGGCGATCGCCACGGAGCGGTGCTTCCCGCCGGTGCACCCGATCGCGATGGTCAGGTAGCTCTTCCCCTCGGTCCGGTAGCGGGGGAGCAGGAACCCGAACAGCTCGGCGAGCCGCTCGAGGAACGCCTTCGCGTCCGGCTGCCCGAGGACGAACCCGGCGACCCGCGGGTCGGTCCCGGGGTGCGGCTTGAGCTCCGGGATGAAGTAGGGGTTCGGGCAGGAAGCGCACGTCGAGGACCATGTCCGCGTGCGTCGGGATCCCGAAGCGGAACCCGAAGGAGACCACCGTCACGCCGAGCCGGGCGCCGCCCCCCGCGACGAAGCGGCGCGCGACGAGCCGCTTCAGCTCGTGGACGTTGAGGGTGGTCGTGTCGATCACCTCGTCGGCGATCGACTTGCAGATCCGCGAGGGCGCGCCGCTCCGCGGCGATGCCGTCCGGCACCGACCCGCCGTCGCCGGCGAGGGGGTGGCGGCGCCGCGTCTCGGAGTAGCGGCGGACGAGCGAGTCGTCGGAGGCGTCGAGGAACAGGACCTGGACGTCGTTCCCCTTCTGCCGGACCTCCTGGATGACCCGCGGCGCGTCGCCCGAGGAACCGCCCCTCGCGCGCGTCGACGACGAGGGCGATGCGGGAGACCTCGCCCGCGGTGTGGCCGGAGAGCTCGAGGAGCTTCTCGAGGAAGACGATGGGGAGGTTGTCGACGCAGTAGAAGCCCGCGTCCTCGAGGGCGCGCAGGGCGGTGGACTTCCCGGAGCCGGACACGCCGGTCAGGATGACGACCTGCGGGCCGGTGGCGCGGGCGGCGGTGCCGGTCATTCGACGTCCATCTCGCCGACGCGCGCGCCGGGCGCGAGGGCGATGGCGCGGTTGAGCCGCTCCTGGAACTCGCGCGCGGAGTGGTGGCCCTGGAGCTTCAGGAGGTGGTTGCGCGCCGCGACCTCGACGATGGTCGTCATGTTGCGGCCGGGCCGGACCGGCACGATGCAGCATCGGGATCTCGACGTCGAGGATCCGGAACTTCTGCTCCTCGACGCCGAGCCGGTCGTACTCGACGTTCGGGTCCCACTCCACCAGCTCGAGGACGATCTCGATCTTCTTCCGCTCGCGGATGGCGGCGACGCCGAAGAGGTCCTTGATGTTGATGATGCCGAGGCCCCGGATCTCCATGTGGTGCTTGATGATCTCGGAGCCCGCGCCGTGGACCGCGTCGGCGGACCGGCGCTTCACGTCCACGATGTCGTCGGCGACCAGGCGGTGGCCGCGCATGACGAGGTCGAGGGCGATCTCGCTCTTGCCGATGCCCGACTTGCCGAGGAGCAGGATCCCGACGCCGAAGACGTCGAGGAGCACGCCGTGCATCGAGGTCTGCGCGGTGAGGATGTCCTCGAGGTAGTTCTGCACCGACTCGATGAAGGTCGACGAGAGGTGCGCCGTGCGGAGGATCGGGACCCCGTGCTCCTCCGCGGCCGCCGCCATCTCCGGCGGCACGTCGAGCCCCTTGGTGACGACCAGGCAGGCGACGTCCTGGCCGAAGAAGCTCCGGAGCACCTCGACCGCCCGCTCCCGCGGCAGCGTCGCGAGGTAGCTCATCTCGGTGTTGCCGAAGACCTGGACCCGCTCCTTGTGCAGGTACTCGGTGAACCCGGCGAGGACGAGCCCCGGCTTCTGGATGCGGGACGAGCTGATCCGACGGGAGAGCCCCTGCCTGCCCGCAACGAGCGAGAGCCGCAGGTCGAACTTCTTGTCGTCGAGCAGGGCCCCGACGCGGATCGCTTCCATGCCGGGCGGAGTCTAACCTGCCGTCAACGCGGGCCGCCACTCGCGCGCTCGGCGAGGAGCGCGTCGGCGATTGTGGGCAGGACGTCGAGGAAGGCCTCCTCGCGGGCCCCGCGCAGCCGCTCGGAGACCGACGCCACCGTCGTGCCCCGGCGCGGGTCGAGGGCGGCGAGGTTCACGACGAGCGAGTCCCCCACCCGCCCGATGGACCCGTGGACGATCCGGTCCGCGCCGAGGGCGCCGCCCAGCTCCGCGAGGCACCCCGAGTCGGTGCAGCCCAGCATCTGCCGCGTCTTCTCCACGCCGAGGAGCGCCTGGAGGTCGGATTGCGTGAGCACCGACACCCCGGGCCGCTTGCGGAGCTCGCCCGCGAGGGTGTCGCCGAGGAGCTGCGCGGTCTCCGGCGGGACCCCGCCCAGGGCGGTGAGGGGGAGGACCGCGACCTTGAGCTTGCGGGCCGGCCCCGCCCCCGGGCGCTCCGAGCCGGGGCGCGCGCAGGTGACGGCGACCTGGGTCGGCTCCCAGATCGGCGCCCAGAGCGGTAAGAGCGCGCCGACGGCGGTGAGGAGCTGCGCCCGCCAGTCGAGCGCGGTGATCTTGCTCTCCACCGAGGCGACGCCGGCGGGGCACATCGCCGGGAGGTCCACCGGCGCGGAGCCCGCGACGATCCCCTCCGATGAAGGCGTGGTGCGTCACCTCGCGCGGCGTCCCCGGCTCCGGGAGCGCGCTCCGGCGCTCGTAACGGATGGTGTAGCAGCCGGCGAGGGCGAGGGCGAGGGCGGCCGCGGCGAGGCGGCGCGTCATCGACCCTCCCCCGCGATCGGCGCGGCGGCGACGCGGGGCGCGAGCCCGCCCTCGGCGCAGACGACCGTCACCCGCCGCGGCGACCAGAAGCCGACCGTGACGACCTGCGCCACCCAGCCGAGCGCCGTCGCCTCCGATCGGAAGCTCGCGACACCCTCCGGGCAGGCGGCGTCGAGGTCCACCCGGCCGTCGCCCTGGAAGCCCCACAGCCAGAAGTGGATGGTCTTCTCCCACCGCCGGGGCGAGGGCGGCCGGCCCGCGTCGTAGCGGACGGCGTGACACCCGGCGAGCGCCAGGGCGGCAAGGACGACGAGGGCTCTCCTGCGCAAGGGACCTCCTCCGGGCCCCGAGTGTACCGGGCGCGCAGGACCGGAAGCCAGCGTCGCGATCCCCGGTGGGGCGCGACCGCCGCGCGGCCGCGCCGAGAAGCGCGTTGACGCTATGCTGCGAGGGTCACTAGATTGCCCCGCCCTCATGCAGCTCAAGGTCCTCTACCACGGCAACTGCTTCGACGGCTGCGCCTCCGCCGCGCTCTTCTCCCGCTTCTTCGTCGAGCGCGAGGGAGGGCGCCTCGAGGCGGAGTCCTTCGTCCCGGTCCACCACGGCCCGGGCGATCCGTTCCCGAAGGACGCCTTCGACGCCGACGTGAACGCCTGCGTCGACTTCCGGTTCTCGGCCTCCCCGTCGCTTCACTGGTGGTTCGACCACCACGCGAGCGCCTTCCCCACCCCGGCCGACCGCGCCGCCTTCGAGCGCGACACCACCGGGCAGGAAGTTCTGGGACCCGACCGCCCCGAGCTGCACGGGCTTCATCGCCCGCACCCTCGCCGAGCGGCGACGGGTGGCGCGCGGACGACCTCGCGGACCTCGTCCGCTGGGCGGACGTCATCGACGCCGCCCGCTTCGAGTCGCCGGCGGTGGCGGTCCGGCTCGAGGAGCCGGCGCTCCGGATCATGACGCTCCTCGAGGCGACCAAGGACCCTCAGGTCCCCACCCGGATCATCGAGGCGATGCAGCACCGGCCCCTCGCGGAGATCGCCGCGGAGCCCTGGGTCACGGCGCCCCTCGGGCCGGTGCTCGAGCGCCACCGCGCCGCCATCGACGTGGTCCGACGCCTCGCCCGGGTCGAGGGCGGCGTGGTCTTCGTGGACCTCGCCGACTCCGGGATCGAGGGCGCGAACAAGTTCATCACCTACGACCTGTTCCCGCAGGCGGCGTACACGGTGGTCGTCACCCGCGATCCGAAGCGCGCGAAGGTCTCGGTCGGACTCGAACCCCTGGGCGCGCCCGGCGCGACCCCACGACATCTCGAAGCTGTGCGAGCGGTACGGCGGCGGCGGTCACCCCGTCGTCGGCGCGGTCTCCCTCGGGCCGGACCGGCGTCGACGACGCGCCGCGCGGATCGCCCGTGAGATCGCTGGCGTCCCTCGCGGCGGAGCCCGCCATGACCCCCGGCCAGTACATCCTCGTCGTCGACGACGACTCCGACTTCCGCGAGGCGATCTCGCGAGGTGCTCGGGGAGGCGGGCTACCCGGTGCAGCAGGCGGAGAACGGCGAGGTCGCGCTCAAGCGCGTCGCCGACGAGGCGCCGGGGATCGTGCTCCTCGACCTCAAGATGCCGGTGCTCGACGGCTGGGGCGTGATGGAGCGGATGCGCGGCGAGGCGCGCAGCGCGGCGATCCCGATCCTCATCCTCTCCGCCTACGGGTTCGAGTGGGAGTCGGAGCTCCTCGGCGCGCAGGGCTACATCCCGAAGTCGGTGGGGATGGACGAGATCCTCGAGCGCGTCCGCAAGGCGGCCGGGCCGCCGCCCTTGCGGCACTGACTACGGGGGACACTCGGCCCTCGGGCCTCGCGCCCCCGGGCGCCGATGCTCCGGCTTCGCCTCCGCCCGTCGGCGGGCGAGCCCGCCTCCTCCGCCGCTCGCTACGGGGCAGCCTCATCCGGCTGCCCCTGCGCTCGCCCGAGCTACAACTCGAAGACCCGGAAGCGCCGGTCGAGCGCCTTCTTCAGGAGCGGCATCGCCACGTTGTAGACGGGGATCCCCTTGGGCGTGCGCCCCTCGGGAGTCCCGTGGTGGGCGTGCCCGTGGAAGACCGCGAGGGCCCCGAAGGCCTCGCAGGGCGCCGCGAGGCGGCTCGTGCCGAGGAAGGGGTGGAGCTGCTCCTCCTCGCCCTCGGTCGTCGCGGCGATGGGCGCGTAGTGCAGGAGCACCACCTTCTTCGTGATGTCGAGCTGCGCGAGCGCCGCCTCGAGCTTCAGCGCCTCGTTCACCGCCTCCTGGACGAAGGCCTTCACCAGCGGCTCGCCGAACGCCTGGAGCATCCCCCGCTCGAACCCGCCGGCGAACCCCTTCACGCCGGCGATCCCGAGCCGCCGGTCGAAGACGGCGTGATCGCCGTCCAGCACCTCCACCTTCACCTCGTTCAGGATCCGGACGATCTCCTTCACCTGGTTCCCCTCGAAGTCGTGGTTCCCGAGCACCGCCGCGCAGGGGACGCGCAGGAGCGCCAGCGCCTCGGCGAGCGTCTCCGCCTCCTGGGCGGTCCCGTGGTCGGTGAGATCGCCGGCGATGACGAGCCCCTCCGACTCGCCATTCACGGCGCTTACGAGCTCGCGGAACCGCCCGTGCTGGTCGGCCCGGCCGTGGAGGTCAGCGACCGCCGCCAGCCGGAAGATCCCGTCCGCCATCGCCAGGCATCCCTTCCCCGCGCTCCGCCTCGTCCCAGGCCCGCCCGTCCTCGTACCCGAGGTGCTCCAGGTCGTGGCGGTACTGCACCCGCGAGATGAGGTTCCCGCGGCAGAGCGCGCGCGGGTGATCGGTCCCGAGCTCGTCCTCGACGCGCGCGAGGAGCGTCTCGAGCACCGGGTCCGGCACCTTCGACCGCTCGCCGGGGTAGGAGAACCGGAAGAGGAGCAGATGCGAGAGGAGGACCTCCCAGTACCGGTCGAACCGCCGCAGCAGCCGGTCCCAGTCGAGGTCGCCGCCAGCGGCGCGCACGAGGTGGTTCACGTCCGCGCCGTCGTACCGCTCGCGCTCGAGGACGAAGGACTTCGACCAGATCATCTCCTCGGGCGGCGCGAGGAGCACCGGGACGCCCATGACGCGCCCGGGGCGGGCGTGCTCGAACCAGAGCGTCGTCCACCACCGCGACCCCGTTCCCCGACGAGAAGATGAGGTCCACGAACCACTCGCCGCGCCAGGCCTTGGCGATCCAGCCGGGGTCCGTCATCTCCGTGCGGAAGCCCGCCTGCTCGAGGATGCGGAAGGCCGCATCGACGCTCTCCCGCTCGAGGAAGAGGTCGAGGTCCTTCGTGTCCCGGAAGATCCCCGTGTACTCGCAGAAGGCGTAGGCGCCGGCGACGAGGAACGGGACGTCCGACCCGGCGAGCGCCCGGAGCGCGTCCGCCCGCGCGTCGAGCTCGGCGGGATCGCGTCCCGCCGCCTGCGCGCCGTCACCGCCGGGGTGCATCGAGCCCATGGCCAGAAGGTGGGGTGCGCGCGGAGCGCGAGGTAGTACGTTGCCGGCGGGAGGGGTGACGGTGCGTTCCTCGGCGGCCCTCGTCGCGGCGCTGCTCGCGGTCGGGTCCACGGTCGTCGCGTGCGACGACCGCAGCCCCGTGCCTTCCGGTGGGGAGACGGCCCCTTCCGGCGACGCGCCCCCCGACGAGCTGCCCGCCGCGCGCCGAGGGGACCGGCACGCCCGGGCGGCGGCGCGCCACGCGCCGCGGCTCCGCGAGGTGTCGGGGTCGATCGTGCGGGCGGACGGCCGCCGGGTCACGCTCCGCACCGGCGGTGGCCCCGAGCTCACGCTCCGGATCGGACCCGACACGCGGGTCACGATCCGCGGCCGCAGGTCGTCTCCCCGGGCGCTCCGGGCCGGCGACGACGTCCGCGCCTCGTACCGGAGCCTCGAGGGCGGCCCCGCGACGGCGCTGTCCGTCGACGTCGCCGTCCCGCCGCCCGCCGTGCCGCCACCCGCCGCGGCGCAACCCGCGGGCGCGCCTCCGGCCTCGCCGCCCGCGGTCGAGGGGAGCGATTGGGGCTAGAGCGCCCCCATGACCCAGGACGCCTGCTGCGGCGCCGGGTTGCGGGATGCGCTCCGGGCCGCGAGTCGACGTCAGCGCCGCCGGGGCGGCACGCCGGCGAGGTCCGCCGGGACCACCGTCCCGTCACCGAACCGATCCGCGAGCCGATCGAGGGCGGCGTTCAGGGCGCGGCGGCGGCCGTCCTCCTCCGGCGCGCTGGCGGCGGACGCCCCGCCGAACAGGTCGAGCTGCTGGCGCTCCGCCTCGCCCGCGAACCCCGACACCGAGATCCCGGTGAGCCGCACGGGGTGCTCGAGGTCGACCCGCGCGAGGAGGCCACGGGCCGCTTCGAGGAGGACCCGGTCGTCATCGGTGGGCCGCTCGAGGGTGGTGCGCCGCGTGACGAGGGTGAAGTCCGCGTACTTCACCTTGAGCGTCACGACCCGCCCGGCCACGCCGGCGGCCCGGAGCCGGCGACCGACTCGCCCCGCCTGCGAGAGGAGCTCCCGGTCGAGCGCCGCCGCGCCGGAGAGGTCCTCCCCGAAGGTGTCCTCCGCGCCGATGGACCTCGCCGCCTCGTCGGGGACGACGTCGCGCGGGTCCTCGCCGCAGGCGAGCGCCTTGAGGTCGCGGGCGTGGGTCGCGCCGACCGCCGCCGCGAGGGCGACGTCGGGGGTGGCGGCGAGGTCGCCGATCGTGGCGATCCCGATCTTGCGGAGGGCCTCCTCCGTCACGCGCCCGACCCCCCACAGCCGCGAGGCGGGGAGCGGCGCGAGGAACCCCGCGACGCCGCCCTCGGGCACCACCACGAGGCCGTCGGGCTTGCCGAGGTCGGTCGCGATCTTCGCCGCGAGCTTCACCTCCGCGATCCCCGCGGAGACCGCGAGGCCGCACTCGCCCCGGACCGCGGCCTTGATCGCCCGCGCGATGTCCGGGCCGGAGCCGTGGAGCGCCCGGCTCGCGGTGACGTCGAGGAACGCCTCGTCGAGCGAGAGCGGCTCGACGAGCGGCGTGTACCGCCGGTAGATGCCGAACACGGACTCGGAGAGCTCCCCGTAGCGGCCGAACCGCGGCGGCAGGAACACGCCGTCGGGGCAGAGCTTGCGGGCGCGAGCGGTCGGCATGGCGGACCGGACCCCGAACCGCCGCGCCTCGTAGCTCGCGGCGCACACGACGCCCCGGTGCGAGGGGCCGCCGACGATCACCGGCCGGCCGCGCAGCGACGGGTCGTCGAGCTGCTCGACCGACGCGTAGAACGCGTCCAGGTCGAGGTGCAGGATGGTGCGCGGACTGCTCACGGACCCTTCTACATACGGCCTCCCACGCCGCATGACAGATCGACGCACCTTGACTTGACCGTGGTCAATTGACCGGGTATTCAGGGGCTGGATGGACGCCGCCGTGGCAAGCCGTCGGTTTGGCCCTCCCCGTTCGGGTATCGCGGAGCGCATCTGGGAGTCGGCGCGCGCGGAGTTCTCGCGCCGCGGCTACCACGGGGCCCGGGTCCAGGGGATCGCCCGCGGCGCCGCGTGCAACGTGGCGCTCATGTACCGGCACTGGGCGTCGAAGCGCGCGCTCTACGTCGACATCCTGCGCGCGGTCTGGATCGCCTCCGCGAACGAGATCGCGCGCCGGCTCGAGGACGGCTCGATGGCGTCCGACGCGATCGTCGTCGCGTACGTCGACGCGATGATGGCCGACCCGACCGGCGCGCAGATCCTGATCCGCGAGTACCTCGACGGCGCGCCGTTCCTGGGACAGCTCGCCTCGAACGATCCGTCCATCGTGGAGCCGCTCCGCCGCGCCGCCGCGACGCTCCCCGCGGGCGCGCTCGGGGGCCTCGACCCGATGCTCGCCGTCGTGACCGTCGGGGGCGTCGCCGCCCTCGTCGCCTCGACCCGCGAGGCGGCCCGGCCCTTCGTGGGCGAGTCGCCCGATCCGGAGGCCTGGCGGCGGCACGTCCTCGACCTCCTCATCCACGGGCTCTCCCGCGGCGGCGGCGCGGGCCACCCGACGGCCGCCTCCGGCGCGAACGGCGCCCATGCGCCGGAGCAGGCGGCGAGCGGCGGGAACGGCGTGCCTCCCTCGCCGAGGTAGCCGCGGCTGCGGGCAGCGCCCGCCGCGCTCCGCACTCGTCATCGTGCAGTCCTGGGTGCCTCGGCTCCGCCGAGGCGTGTTCCGCCGGCTGAAGCCGGCGGCGTGAAGCCGGCTGAAGTCCGCGGTGTCGCCGGTATAGTCTCCCGCCATGCGAGTGGACGTCGTCGTCGTCGGAGCGGGCGTGCAGGGGTCGTCGGTCGCGCTGCGGCTCGTGCAGTCGGGGCTCGCGGTGGCGGTGCTGGAGCGCGCGGTGCCCGGCGCGGAGGCGTCGAGCGCCGCCGGCGGCATCCTCTCTCCCGGCGTCGAGGCGATCGAGCCCGGGCCCTTCTACGCGCTCTGCCGCGCCTCCCTCGCCCGCTATCCCGGCTTCGTCGCCGAGGTCCAGGCGCTCTCCGGGATGTCGGTCGGCCTGCACACCCTCGGCACGCTCGAGGTCGCGCTCGACGACGATCACGCGAAGGTCCTCGCGGCGCGCGCCGAGAAGATCCTGAAGCACGGGCTCCCCGTCGAGGTCCTCGACGACGCGGCGGCCCGGCGCCTCGAGCCCGGCCTCTCCCCCGAGGCCCGGGGTGCGCTCTTCTTCCCCGACGAGGGCTCCCTCGATCCCCGCCTCCTCGCCCGCGCCGTGTACGTCGCGGCGTCCCGGGCCGGAGCCCGGTTCGTCACCGGGCAGGTCCGGCGGATCGTCGTGGAGGGCGGGCGCGCCGTGGGGGTCGAGCACGACTCCGGCCGGATCGAGGCGGGCACCGTGGTCCTCGCCGCCGGCAGCTGGTCCCTCCAGGTCGAGGGCCATGGCCTCCCCGCCGGCGCGGTGCGGCCGGTCCGGGGCCAGATCGCGGTCGTCGACACCCGGCCTCCGCTCCTGTCGCGCGTCGTCTTCTCGGGGCACGGGTACGTCGTCCCGCGCCCCGACGGCCGGATCCTCTGCGGGTCGACGATGGAGGAGGTCGGGTTCGAGAAGGCGGTGACCGCGGGGGGGCTGCGCCACGTCCTCGACGTCGCCATCGGCGTCGCGCCGGCCCTCGCGCACGCCCCGGTCGTCGAGACCTGGTCGAACTTCCGGCCGGCGAGCCCCGACGGCGAGCCAATCCTCGGCGCCGGCACCGTGCCGGGGCTCCTCTACGCGACGGGCCACACCCGGAACGGGATCCTGCTCGCGCCGGTGACCGCCGACGCCCTCGCCGCGACCGTCCTCGGGCGCCCGCCGCCGGTGGACCTCGCCCCGTTCTCCCCGGCCCGGCTCGCGCGCTACTCGGCGCGGAAGGGCTGACATTGCTCCCGCGCGGCGCCGCCCGCACGTTCGAGCGTGCGCGGCGCTCCGGATCGGCGAGCGGTCGAGGAGCGAGCACGCCCGCCGCAGGCCGGGGATCGTGCGCCGCAGCCTACTTCACCGCGCCGACGGTGAAGCCCGCGATGAACCGGTCGAGGAAGAAGTTGTAGACGACCGCGGTCGGGACCGACGCGATGAGGCACGCCGCCATGAGCGAGCCCCAGTAGTAGACGTCGCCGCGCACGAGGTAGATCGGCACCCCCACGCCCACCGTCTGGTGCTCCGCGCTGGAGATGAAGGTGAGCGCGTAGACGAACTCCTGCGTCACGAGGGTGAACGAGAAGATCACGACCGTGAGGATCCCCGAGACCGAGATCGGGATGATGAGCTTCACGAAGGCCTCGAACCGCCCGAGCCCGTCCACCAGCGCCGCCTCCTCGAGGTCCTTCGGGATCGCCTTGAAGAACCCCATGAGCAGCCAGATCGAGAACGGGACGGTGAAGGTCGGGTAGGTGACGATGATCGCCCAGAGGGTGTCCTGCAGCCCGAGGGTGGCCACCACCCGCGACATCGGGATGAAGAGGAGGGTCGGCGGGATGAGGTAGGTGAGGAAGATCCCGATGCCGAGCTGCTGCCCCCACGCGCCGGTGAGCCGCGCCAGCGCCTACGCCGCGGGCACCGCGAGGAGGAGCGTGATGGCGACGACCGCCGCGCCGGCGATCGTGGTGTTCCAGAGCCAGCGGAGGTAGAGGGTCTCGCCGAACAGGAACCTGCAGGTGGTCGAGGGTCGGCGCCGCGTTGAAGATGAAGGGGTCGTGCTCGACGTTGTAGAGGTCGGAGGTCTGCTTGAAGCTCGTGATCGCCATCCAGTAGAACGGGAAGGCGAGCAGCGAGGGCGAAGCCGGCCACGATCATCCAGCGCCCGGCGCGGGTCGCGAGCGACCGGCGCGGGCCGGAGCGGGCGCGCCCGCGGCTCACGCGACCTCCGCCCGGTGGGCGACCCGGAGCATGAGCCAGGCCACCACCACCAGGATGGGGACGAGGAACACCGAGATCGCCGCCCCCTCGGCCAGGTCCGAGCCGAGGACGCCCGGTGAAGAAGGCGAGCGACGGGAGCACCTGGGTCGTGTCGTAGGGGCCGCCCCGGGTGAGGATGTAGACCACCGTCATGTCGGTGAAGGTGAAGACCACCCCGAAGAGCACCGCGACGTTGATGATGGGCCGCATCATCGGGAGGGTGATCTGGAAGTGCGTGCGCCAGAACCCGGCGCCGTCGACCGCCGCCGCCTCCGGGATCTCCTTCGGGATCGAGGTGAGGCCGGCGAGGAGGATCACCGTCGAGAACGGGATCATCCGCCAGGCGTGGACCGCGATGACCGAGGCCATGGCGAGCCCGGGCTGGCCGAGCCACATGGGCGGGTCGAAGAGGTTCACGAGGTGGACCTGCGCGAGCATCCAGTTCACGACCGAGTAGATCGAGTCGAGGATCCACTTCCAGCCGATGGCGCCGAGGCTGATGGGCGCCACCCAGGGCAGGAGCAGGAAGAACCGGACGAACCCGCGGCCGCGGAAGGGGTCGCGCAGCGCCAGGGCGAGGGCGTTCGCGCAGACGATCACGATCACCTGCGTCGAGATCGTGAAGACGAAGGAGTTGAGGAGGGCGCGCCGGAAGCTCGGGCTCTCCAGCACCGACCGGAAGTTGTCGAGGCCGACGAAGTGATAGCCGACGGAGCCGACCCGGACGTCGCCGACGCTGTAGAGGAAGGCGAGGGCGAGCGGGAGCCCGACCAGCGCCGCGATGTACACGAGGGCCGGGGAGAAGAGCAGGATCCCGAGGCGCGTCGCCGGCGAGACCAGGTGGGGGCGCCGCCGGGGGAGCGGGGGCGCCGCGGTCGCGCTCACCGCCACGTCACCCCCCGCGCCGCGGTCCGCTTCCCGCTCGCCTTCTCGAAGAACTTGAGGTCCCGCTCCGCGACCGCGAAGGGGTGGATGGCGCCCTCGACGAAGCCGGCGCTCGTGGCGGTGGTGAGCCGGGCCACCACCTTCTTCCCGGCGAGCGGTCCCGCCCTCGCCGACCGCGTAGAGGATCCGCTCGGACCCGAGGTACTCGACGTTCTGGATGCGTAGGCGCACCGGGAGGCTCGGCCCCTGGACCGACGGCTCGGGCTGGATCGTCTCGGGCCGGAACCCGGCGATCACCTCGCCGAGCGTCGACGAGGTTCATGGGCGGCGAACCGAGGAAGGTGGCGACGAAGGTGTCCGCCGGCTCGTCGTACACCTCGCTCGGCGTGCCGACCTGGCGGACCACGCCCTTGTGGAGGACGACGATCCGGTCCCCCATCGCCATCGCCTCGACCTGGTCGTGGGTGACGTAGATGGTGGTGGTCCTCACCCGCCTGTGGAACGAGGCCAGCTCCTCGCGGGCGGAGGCGCGGAGCTTCGCGTCGAGGTTGGAGAGCGGCTCGTCGAGGAGGAACACGGTCGGCTCGCGCACGATGGCGCGGGCGAGGGCGACCCGCTGCCGCTCGCCGCCGGAGAGCTCCCGCGGCCGCCGCTCGAGGAGGTGGCGGATCCCGAGGAGCCCCGCCGCCCACTCCACCTTCTCGCGCCGGTGCCCCTTCGCCATCCCCTGGGCCTTGAGCGGAAAGCCGATGTTCCGCTCCACCGAGAGGTGCGGGTAGAGCGCGTAGCTCTGGAACACCATGGCGATGCCCCGCGCCCGCGGCGGGAGGTCGGTGACGACTCTCCCGCCGATGAGCACGTCGCCGCGCGTCGGCTCCTCGAGCCCGGCGATCATCCGGAGCAGCGTCGACTTGCCGGAGCCCGAGGGGCCGAGGAAGACGAGGAACTCGCCGTCGCGGCTCTGGAGGTCGACGTCGTTGACGGCGCCCTCCGCCGCTCGCTTGAAGACCTTCGTCAGCCCCCGCGTCTCGACGCTCGCCATCCCTCGCCCCGCCCGCTCACTTCCACTTGTCGAAGATGCGGCGGAGCTCCTTGTCGGCGGCCTTCGCGGCGTCGTCCGGTGAGAGCTCGCCGCGCGCCGCCTTCGCGAACATCGTCGGCAAGACGAACGTGTTGAACGCCTCGTCGATGGCGGCGGTGGCGTAGCCGGGGTAGCCGACGTTCGTCGCCCACTCGAGGACGTTCCCGAGCACGGCGTACTTGTCCGGCGGGCTTCGCCTTCGGGTCGTTCGCGATCTGCGCCTTGATGTCCGGGACGGTCTTCGGGAAGCAGGGGAAGTTGTAGAACTCGCTCGCCTTGAAGGCGTCGCCGAACGAGTCCATGTAGTCGACGAGGAACTGCTTCGCGCCCTGGACTGTTCTCGGCGAACTTCCAGACGACGTAGCAGTCCATCACGTGCTCGGCCGCGATGCGCCGGACCGGGCCCCTTGGGCGCCGGCACGAGCTGGATCTTGGCCGACATCTCCGGGTTCTCCTTCTCCGCCGTGCGCGTCACGCGAGATCGCGTTCGCGACGTAGGAGAGCTTCCCGGCGAGGATGCCGCGGTTGTTCGAGGAGGGATCCCAGGTGAAGACCTCGCCCGTCTCCGCCTCCTTGAACAGCGCGCGTCATGTACTTGATCGCCTCGACGGTCTGGGGCGAGTAGAGGGTCACCTTCCCGTGCTCGTCCTGCTCCGCGCCGCCGAAGGACCAGAGCAGGGCGCGCACCGCCATGTTGGTGTCGAGCTCCTGGGAGAGCCCGAGGCCGACCGGGTTCCCGACCTTCTCCTTGATCGCCTTGCCCCCCTTGCGGAGGTCATCCCAGGTGTCCGGGCCCTTCGGGAACCCGACCTGCGACCAGAGGTCCTGGCGGTAGTTCCCCGGGTCGGGGACGTAGCTGTCGGAGAACGCGAAGTACTTCTTCGTCTTCGGGTTGAAGGTCGACTTGTGGCCGAGGTCGATGACCTTGCCCCACTTCTTCTCGACCGCCTGGTAGATCTCGGAGTGATCGATGACCTGCTTCTCGTATGCCGCGGGAGGCGAGAGGAACATGAACAGGTCATGGCCACGCTGCGCCGCGACCTCCGCCGCCGCCCGGGCGTTGATCTCGCCGATCGCGATGTGATCGACGATGACGGTCGTCCCGTGCTTCTCGCCCCACTGCTTGCAGAAGGTGCCGTCGAACCACTTGTCGTAGCCCGGGACGAAGTGGCTCCACTGCATGATCTTCAGGGTCTTGCCCTGGGCGCGGGCCCGGCGCGGGACGATCCCGCCCGCCGCCGCCGCAATCGTGCCGACCCCGGCCGCCTTCAGGACCTGCCGCCGGGTCCAGCCCGGCTTTCGCTCGTTCGCCATCGCCGCTCCCCCGTTCGCGCGCGCCACTCCCTCGCGCGCGCGGCACACGCGTGCAGGAAACGGCTATGCACCGCGCGGGGCGCGGACCACCCGTTCGCTCGGGGCTTCCCCCCCTGAGCGGACCGAGGGTGCGCCCGCTACTCGACCCAGTCGGCGACGAACACGTTCGTCTCCCCCACCCGCTTCCCGTTCCGGTTCGAGGCGAAGACGAGCCGCCGCCCGTCGGGTGAGAACATCGGGAACCCGTCGAAGCCGTCGTACGTCGTCACCTGCTCGAGCCCGGTCCCGTCGTCGTTCACGAGGTAGAGGTCGAAGTTCGGGCCGCGCGGGTCCTTCACGTTGGACGCGAAGATGATCCGGCGTCCGTCCGGGTGGAAGAAGGGCGCGAAGTTCGCCGCCCCGACGTGGGTCACCTGGTGCGGGTCCGTCCCGTCGGCGTTCATCACCCAGAATCTCGAGCCGGCCGGGGCGGACGAGCTTCTTCCCGAGGAGCGCGCGGTAGTCGTCCTCCTCGGGGCCGGGCGCCGGACGGCTCGCCCGGTAGACGATGCGCTTGCCGTCCGCGGAGAAGAACGCGCCGCCGTCGTACCCTGGCGTGTTCGTGAGCCGGGTGAGGCCGGTGCCGTCGAGCCGGATCTTGTAGAGGTCGAGGTCGCCGTCGCGCGTCGAGGTGAAGACGACCCAGCCGTCCTTCGAGACCGTCGCCTCCGCGTTGTATGACCCCGGCGCGGGAGCGAGCGGCCTCACGTCGGTCCCGTCGGGCTTCGCCGTGTAGAGCTGGTAGTCGTAGAGCGGCCACACGTACCCCTGCGACCGGTCGGGCTTCGGCGGGCAGGCCGGCCCCATCGACTCGTGGGTGGAGGCGTAGAGGATCCGCGAGCCGTCGGGGAAGAAGTACCCGCAGGTCACCACGCCCTTCCCGGTCGAGACCATCCGGACACCCGTGCCGTCGGGGCGCATCACGTACTCCTGATCGCAATCGCGACCGTCGCGGGTCGACTGGAAGATCAGCTCCGTCCCGTCGAAGCTCCAGTACGCCTCGGCGTTCTCGCCGCCGAAGCTGAGCTGGCGCACGTGGCGAAGGTGGCGCTCCCCCGCGAGCGCGAGGTCCGGCGCGGGCGGCGGCGGCGCGGGGTGGGTGCAGGCGGCGAGCAAGGCGAGGACGGCGGCGAGGTGCGGGCGCATGGCGGGATGGTTCCCCGGCTGGACGCGGAGCGCTCGATCCCAGAGGGGGAGCCGTCCTGATCGGCGTGGTTCGATGCGGTAAGTGATCGAACGGACGAGCGCATACCCGCTCCCTCGCTCCGACACCCCCCGCCTGGCCTCCCGTTCCCTTACGTGGCAAGCTCGCGGTCGATGTTTCGCCCGCCCTGCCGCGTCCTGGGGCTCCTGCTCCTCGTCGCCGCGTGCACGCGCAAGGAGGCTCCGGGAGCCGCGCCGTCCGCGCGCGGGCCGCTGCCCGCGTCCGTCTCCCGCGCGCCCGCAGCGGTGAGCGACGGGATCCTCCCGCGCCAGGCAGCGTGCCTCCCCGACGGGCCGGGCTTCACCCCCGCCGCCCTCGTCGAGGAGGGGCACGACGCGCTCGACGCGAGCCGGGGTGAGCGCGCCCTCGCCTGCGCGGAGGACGCGGTGCGGCTCGCGCCCCGCTTCGTCCCCGCCCTCTCCCTGCGGGCCTCCGCTCTCGCGACCCTCGGGCGGCTCGACGACGCGCGGCTCGCCTGGGCGCGTGCGCTCGCGGTCGACCCCTCCGACCCCGAGGCGCTCCTCGGCGCGGCCGAGCTCCACGTCCGGCGGCTCGGGCCCGCGCGCGATGCCCTCGAGACGGGCCTCGAGTACGCGCTGCGCGGCGCCCGCGCGGCCACCGCGAAGAAGGACCGGACCCTCGCGGCGCGCCTCGTGCTCGTCGCGGCGATGGCCGAGAACGACCTCGGCCGCAGCCACCTCGCCCTCCCGCACGCGGATCGCGCCGCGGCCGTCCTCGGCGCCGACCCCGACGTCGCCTACGAGCGCGGGGTCGCGCTCTACGAGCTCTGCCGGTTCGACGAGGCAGAGAAGGCCTTCGCGCGCGCCCTCACCCTCGCACCCGACGACGCCTGGTCGCTCCACCAGCTCGGGCTGCTCGCGGAGCGCAAGGGCGACCGGACCCGGGCGGACAAGCTCCTGGGCCGCGCCCACGAGCTCGCGCCCGACGACTTCCCGAGGGACCTCGCCGTCGACGAGGACACCTTCCGCAAGGAGGTCCGCGCGGCCATCTCGGCGCTGCCCGAGGGAGAGCGGCGGTCCCTCGCGGCCGTCCCGGTGGAGATCCAGGACCTGCCCGACGCCGAGGACCTCCTCGCGGTGGACCCGCCCCTCTCGCCCTCGATCCTGGGGCTGTTCCGCGGCCCGGCCGAGGACGAGCCCTGCACCGCAGCGGACGGGCCGCACTGCCGGGCGATCGTCTTCTATCGGAAGAACCTGCTCCGCTTCGCGCACGACCGGCAGGAGCTCGACCGTCAGGTCCGGGTGACGCTCCTCCACGAGCTCGGCCACCTGCACGGCGAGGACGACGATCAGCTCCGCGCCCGCGGCCTCGAGTAGCTCCGCTCCGATCGACGCCTCTCTTCCTTCGCTCCTCCCCGCCGTGGCGGGGGGAGGCAGGGAGGGGGTGGCAGGAGGGGGAACGACCCTCACCACCGCCGGCGCCGCTACGGCGGGTCGTCGTCGTCGCGGACGTGGACCGCCCCGACCTCCGGCGGCTCCGGGGGCTCGGGCTCGGAGAGGTTCGCGAGATCGTCCTGCGGGCCGGGGAGGTTGCCGCCGGAGTCCATGCCGAGCGGCGTCGGCGCGGCGCCGCCCACGTTCGACAGCGGGACGAGCTTCTCTCCGTCCTCCTGCTCGAGCTCCTCGCTCTCGTGCTCGGTGGGGCGGGCGGTGAGCTCGGGCTCGTCCGGCCCGAGGTCGTCGTAGGGATCGCAATCGCGGGGCGCCATGACCCCAACCTGCGGCCGGTCCTCGAGCGCGTGAAGCTTTGCGAGCGCCGGGGCAGCCGGATGAGGCTGCCCCAGGGTCCCCCCGCCCAGATGCCGTCACCCCTCGGCGACGTGCCGGTAGAGCGCCTCGTAGGCCGCCGCGCTCCGCTCCCAGCTGAAGTCCTCGGCCATGCCCCGGCTGACGAGGCCGCGCCAGGCGCGCCGATCCCGGTGCACCTCGAGGGCGCGGCGCACCGCGAGGAGGAACGCGGCGGGGTGGTAGGCGCTGAACTTGAAGCCGGTGCCCCGGTTCCAGCCGTCGTAGTCCTCGACGGTGTCCTCCAGGCCGCCGACCGCGCGGACGACCGGCACCGTCCCGTAGCGGAGGCTGTACATCTGGTTGAGGCCGCAGGGCTCGAACCGGCTCGGCATGAGGAAGACGTCCGCCCCCGCCTCGATCCGGTGGGCGAGCCCCTCGTCGAAGCCGAGCCTCACCGCGAGCCGGTCCGGGCGCGCCGCCGCGGCGCGCGCGAGCGCGTCCTCGCACGCCGCGGTCGCCGCTCCCGAGCACGACGAGCTGCACGTCGCGGCGAGAGGAGCTCGGGGATGATCGCGACGAGGAGATCCACCCCCTTCTGCTCGACGAGGCGCGAGACGACCGCGGCGAGCGGCACGTCGGGCCGGACCGGGAGGCCCGCCTCGCGCTGCAGCGCCGCCTTGCAGCGCGCCTTCCCCGCCGGAGCCCGGGCCGAGTAGTGCGCCGAGAGGTGCGGGTCGGTGGCGGGGTCCCACTCCGAGGCGTCGATGCCGTTCAGGATGCCGTGGAGGTCCGCCGCGCGGTGGCGCAGGAGCGCGTCCAGGGTCTGGCCGCCGTCGGGGGTCCGGATCTCCCGGGCGTAGGTCGGCGACACGGTCGTGAGCGCGTCGGCGAAGACGAGCCCCGCCTTCATGAAGCTGAGCTGGTCGTAGAACTCCATCGCCTCGAACCGGAAGACGTCCCAGGGGAGCCCGAGGTGCGGCACCACGGCCTTCGGGAAGACCCCCTGGTAGGCGAGGTTGTGGATGGTGAAGACCGTCCGCGCGCCGGCGAGGTGCGGATCCTGCCCGTGCTCGTGGCGGAGCAGGAACGGGACGAGCCCGGTCTGCCAGTCGTTCGCGTGGACGATCCGCGGGCGCATCCCGGTCGCGCCCGGCAGCGCGAGGGCGGCGCGGAGAGGTAGGTGAACCGCTCGGCGTTGTCGCCGTACTCGTGGCCGCCCTCGCCGTAGAGCCCGCGCCGGGAGCCGAAGAGCCGCTCGTGCTCGACGAGCCAGACGGTGGGCTTCCCCTTCCTCACCCACAGCGCCGTCGCCTCGCCGCGGACGCGGACGACGCCCTCCTTCCGCTGGAACCCGGCCTTGCGCGGGTCGATGGAGCCGTACCGCGGCGTCACCACGGCGACGGCGTGGCCGCGCGCCGCGAGGGCGCGGGGGAGCGCGCCGGCGACGTCGCCGAGCCCGCCGGTCTTGGACCAGGGCGCCACCTCGGAGGCGACGAAGAGGATCTCCATCTCGGGTGCCCGGAGGGCCCGCGGGCGCGCCGCGCCCGCGGCGGTCAGCCGGCGACCTTCCGCAGGAACTCGGCCGCCTCCTCGGGCGGCACCGGGTTGATGTGGAACCCCGAGCCCCACTCGAAGCCGGCGACGCTGCGACAGGGCCGGCATGATCTCGACGTGCCAGTGGTAGCTCGGCGACGACGCGTCCCGGACCGGGTTCGAGTGGATGATGAAGTTGTAGGCGGGATCCCCGAGGGCGGCGGCGAGCCGGCGCGTGATGGTGCCGAGCGCCTCCGCGAGCAGCCCGAGCCGCTCCTTCGGCTCCGCCTCGAAGTTGGACTCGTGCCGCTTCGGGACGATCCAGGTCTCGAAGGGCGTGCGCGGCGCCTACGGCGCGAAGACCACGAACTCGTCGTTCTCGTGGATGAGCCGGGTCCGGTCGCGCCGCTCCTGCCCGACGATGTCGCAGAAGATGCAGCGCTCCTTGAGCTCGTAGTGGCGCCGCGCGCCCTCGATCTCCTCGATGCACCTGCCGCGGCACGACCGGCAGCGCGATGAGCTGCGAGTGCGAGTGGTCGAGCGAGGCGCCGGCGAGGTGGCCGTGGTTCTTGAAGAGCAGGATGTAGCGGAAGCGCAGGTCGTTGCGGAGGTCGAGGAGCCGCGCCTTGAAGGCGAAGAGCACCTCGGTGAGCTCGGCGGTCGGTGAGGTCCTTGAGCGTCCGCGCGTGCTCGGGCGTCTCGATGATGACCTCGTGGGCGCCGATCCCGTTCATCCGGTCGTAGATCCCCTCCGCCTGCCGGTCGAGGTCGCCCTCGATCTTGAGGGCGGGGAACCGGTTCGGGACGACCCGCACCTTCCAGCCCGGGCGAGTTGGGCGGCTGCGACGGGGGGCGGCCGGAGACGTAGACCTCGCGGGGCGTCTTGTCCTCGTGGCCCGGGCAGAACGGGCACAGCGCCGGCTGGGCGCGGCGGCGGGCAGCGCTGGAGGTCGGAGGGGCGCCGGGCGCGCTCGGTGGCGATGATCACCCAGCGGCCGACGATCGGGTCCCTGCGCAGCTCGGGCATCGGCTCAGCTCCTCGGCCGTGCGCTCGCGGCCGGCCCGTCCGGGGGCGACGGTCGAGCCGACGAGGGCGGCGACGCGCCATGATGACCGCGCCGCCGAGGTACGGGAAGGCCATGCGCCCAGCGGCCGAAGGTCCAGGTGCCGGCCTCGGGGCCGATGATCCGGCCGAACGCGGCCGCCGACTCGCCGATGCCGAGCGTGCCGCCCTGGTCGTCGCTCGCGCGCGAGGCGCGAGAGGAGCGACGAGAGCGCCGGCTGCGAGAGGCCGCTGCCGACCGCGAGGGGCGCCGTCGCGAGCGAGCAGGCCGGCGAGCGCCCCGGCGAAGGGGAGCGCCGCGAGCGCGATCGCTTGGAGGACGAGGCCGACGACGAGGAGCTTCTTCTCCCCGAAGCGCCGGGTGAGCCGGCCGATGAGCCCGCCCTGCACGATCACCACGATGACGCCGATGTACGCGAACAGCTAGGACGACGTGCGCTGTCGTCGAGCCCGTACCGCTGCCGGGACGAGGAACGCGTAGGTCGCCTCCATCGCGCTGAAGGCGAGGACGGTGAGGAAGTAGACGAGGACGATCCGCCGGATCCCCGGCCGCCTCATCTCCGCGAAGAAGCGCGGCGAACCGGTTGCGCGCCGCCTGGCCTCGCGCACCGTCCGCTGCTCGGGCTCGGGGAGGATGAAGTACGCCGCCACCCCGTTCAGCGCCGCGAGCGCGGCCGCGGCGAGGCCGGGCAGCGCGAGCGAGTGGTGGGAGAGGATGCCGCCGATGGCCGGTCCGAGGACGAACCCGAGGCCGAAGGCGGCGCCGATGATCCCCATGCCCTTGGCGCGCCCCTCGGGCGGCGTCACGTCGGCGACGAAGGCGCGGGCGATGGCGATGTTGGCGGTGGCGGCGCCGGCGAAGAGCCGCGAGACGAGGAGCACCGCGAAGGAGCCGGCGAGCCCGTACAGCAGGAAGGCGAGCGCCGTCATCACGATGGAGACGAGCAGCACCGGGCGCCGGCCGATCCGGTCGGAGAGCCGGCCCCAGATCGGCGCGAAGACGAACTGCATCGCCGAGTAGCCGGTCGAGAGCAGCCCGGTCCACGCCGCGGAGGCGCCGAGCCGCTCGGCGTAGAGCGGCATGACCGGGATCACCATGCCGAACCCGAGGAGGTCGACGAAGACGACGACGAACAGGATGCCGAGCGCGGACCGGTTCTTCACGGTGGCGCGAGCTTAACCCGGCCGGTCCGGGGACGCAGGCCGATTCGGACTCTTGACCGGGGGGCAGCCTCATCCGGCTGCCCCTGCGCTCGCCATTTGCAGCGGCGGGACGCTCGCCCTACGACACCACCCGGTCCCGGCCCGCCCGCTTCGCCTCGTACAGCCGGGCGTCGGCCCGGGCGACGAGGGCCTCGGGGGCCTCGCCCGCGGCGAGCGTCGCGCAGCCGAGGGAGACCGTGACGGCGAGGTCGGCGCCCCCGGCCGGCATCGGCGTCGCGGCGATCGCGACCCGGACCCGCTCCGCGAGCTCCGCCGCGCCGGCGAGGTCGGCGCCGGGGAGGACGAGGGCGAACTCCTCGCCGCCGATCCGTGCCGCGAGGTCGCCGCGCCGGAGCGCCGCGGACGCCCGGGCCGCCACCTCGCGCAGGACGGCGTCGCCGGCGGCGTGGCCGTGGCCGTCGTTCACCGCCTTGAACCGGTCGACGTCGAGGACCACGAGGGCGAGCGGCGCGCCGGTCCGCCCCGACCGCGCGACCTCCCGGACCAGCTCCTCGTCGAAGGCCCGGCGGTTCGCGAGCCCGGTGAGGCCGTCCCGGCGCGAGGCCCGGGCGAGGTCCGCGAGCTCGCTCCCCTCGGGGTCACCCGCCGCGACGTAGCGCGCGACGAAGCCGCCGAGCCGCACCCGGTCCCCGCCCCGGAGCCGGTGGACCTCGACGCGCCGGCCGTTCACCCAGGTGCCGTTCGTGGAGGCGAGATCGACGAGGACGTGCCCCTCGGCGTCGCCGGCGATCCGGGCATGGCGGCGCGACACGTCGTCCGCCGGGAGCCGCACCGTGCACGCCGCATCGCGCCCGAGCTCGACCTCGCTCGCGAGGGGCACGCGCAGGCCGAGCACGGCGTCCCCCTCCACGAACACGAGGCAGGCGTCGCCCCCCCGCTGCGGGTCGCCCGGTGGCCGGCTCCGGGTCTCCTCGACCACGACGTCACACCCTCCAGTTCACGTGCTCGAAGTCCGCGTCGGGGACGGTGAAGGCGAGGAAGCCGTAGCGCGGGAGCCGCTCCACCTCCACCTCGCCCCGGAGGGAATGGACGGAGAGGGCGAGCTTCATCCCCGGCGAGAGGCCGAGGGCGGAGAAGGGGAGCGCGAGCTCGAGGACCTGGGCGAAGGCGGCACGGCCGACCTCGTCGCCGCGCCGCCGGCCGGGGCGGACGACGCCGTCCGGCACGAGGGGGAAGTCCACCGCGGTCTGGCGGTCGGCGGCGAGGACGACGACCCGCACGCGGCTCGCCACCTCGGCGGCCCGCGCCGGCGACTCGGCGGGGTCGAGGCGGAGGTAGAGCGCCTCCAGGTCGAAGCCGTAGTGCAGGACGTGGAAGGCCTGGGCCCCGCCGTACATCGACCCGCGGTGCTGACCCGGCCGGTAGAGGCCGGAGCCCTGCCACTCGAAGAAGGTGGTCTCGCGGCCGTCCAGGGTCGGGGTGAGGAGGAAGGTCGGCTCGCGGAGCGGCTTCGCCTCGACGCCCGGCGCGCCCTCGGCGCCCGCGCGCTTGATGGGCTCGAGCGCCTCGGGCGGCGGGTTCGCGCCGGCGAGGAGCGCCGCCTGGATGACGTGGCCACGGAACAGGCCGTCGAACTCCGCCGCGAGCTCCGTCGTGAAGTCCTCGCCGTACCACCAGTACCAGTCGGACGCCTCGGCGGCGTAGAGGTGCCGGCGCGCGCGCGCGATCCGCTCGGGGTCGGCCCCCTCGCGCTCGGCGGCGGTCACCGCGTCGCGGACGCGGCCCAGCGCGGCCCAGGCCTGCCGGTCCTCGCGGTGGCCGATCCAGATCCGGTAGGACGCCTCGATCCAGGAGCCCGAGTGGATGCGCGGCACGGCCGGCCCGGCCGCGCCGGCGGTGGCCTCGGAGAGCGTGACCGTCTCGACGGCGTCGCTCGCCTCGAGGGCGCCGTAGAGCCGGTCGAGGAACTCCCGGCCGGACTCGGGGTAGTGCTCCCAGGCGTTCTCGCCGTCGAGGAAGACGCCCACCGTCGCGGGCCCCTCGCCGCCGTCCTTCGCCCAGGCCTCGCCGATGGCGCCGACGTGGGCGACGAAGTCCTGCACGGCCTCCTTGGCCGGGACCTGCGCGTAGGTGAAGCCGATGACGTCGGAGAGCGAGCGGTCGCGGAAGAGCATCGGGAGCTCCCCCGCCGGCCCCGCCGAGACCTTCCACGGCCGGTAGAGCGAGCGGAGCCGGGGCGCGTCGGCGGGCAGCGAGTGGAGCAGGACGCCCTCGTCGCTCGCCGCCCAGCGGACGCCCTCGGAGGCGAGGACCTCGACCGCCTCCGGCGAGACCGATCCCTCCGCCGGCCACATCCCGGCGGGCGGCCTCGCCGAAACGCCGCGCGTGGGACGCGATCGCCTCGCGCACGTGCCAGCGCGCGTCCTCCGGATGGGCGAAGCGCGGCGGGAGCGTGACGCCGGGGAGGGCGCGGCGCGCGGCGTCGGTGTCGCAGAGGAGCGGGAGGATCGGGTGGTAGTAAGGGGTCGTCGAGAGCTCGACCTGGCCGCGCTCGGCGAGCCGCCGCCAGCGCGGGACGATCTCGCCCATGATCCGCCGCTGGGCGGCGAGGACGTACTCGACGTCCTCCCGGGAGTAGCCGCGCCCCTTCGAGGCGAGGGCGCGGAGCCCCTCGTCGTCGGCGAGGGCGCCGAAGCCCATCCAGGCGAGGTTGAAGTGGAGCTGCAGGTCCGTCAGCTCCTCGTCGCTGAACGTCGCGGCGACGCGCGCGAGGTCCACCGATCGGCTGTCGCGCCCGCGCTTCTGCAGCAGGTCCCAGTATCGTGGCGCGGCGCGGACGTGCCGCTCCCAGTCGACCATGAAGAACGAGCGCAGGATCGCCTGCCGCTCCTCCGGCCCGAGCTCCGGGACCGGACGCGCCGTGAGCTCGAGGAACCGGTCCCGGGCGCGGCCCGCCACGTACTCCTCGAGCTGCTCGAGGAGCACCGGCGTGAAGTTCACGGTGCAGCGCACGCCCGGGTGGCGATCCAGGATCCACGCCATGTCGTTGTAGGCGCGGGTCGCGTGGAGGCGCACCCAGGGCATGAGGAACTCGCCCGTCTCCGCCTCCTGGTAGGGAGGCTGGTGCATGTGCCAGAGGAGGGCGAGGCGGACCTTCCGCATCGGGGGTGCGGCGGCGGGGTCCGGCGGGCTAGCGGCGTCCCCGGGCGCGGGTGGGGGTGTGCTCGCCGCGGGCGCGCGCCGGCGCGGGGGGCGCGCCCGACGCGGTGGACGCGGGGCCGCCCTCGTTCTTGATCTTCCACTCCTCCCAGAGGTTCAGGACGAGGGAGACGTCGCGGAGCGGGAGGTCCTTCTTGAGGTGCGGGAACTCCTCCATGAAGGCCCCGTAGAACGCCTCGTACCGCAGCGGCGTGAAGTAGCGGAGCAGGGTCTCGCGCCCGTGGGCGTCGACGTCGAGGAACTCGATCCCCATCCCGGTGACAGCTCCGGGTCGTCGTGGCGGACCGAGTGCGCGATCTTCGAGCGGATCGGGAGCGGGCCCTCCGGCAGCGCGAGCTCGACGTGGACCTCGAGCCCCTCGCGGAGCAGGAAGCTCGTCGCGACGAACACGCCGCCGAGCCCGAGGTTCTGCGAGGTGGCGTAGGCCTCGAACCGGAGGCCGTCGGCGCCGGGGATGAAGAGGCGGCAGGGGAGCTCGATGTCGATCCGCTCGTAGCGGCGGCCTTCGCTGCTCATGGCCGCCGACGATATCACGGCTTCCGGGGTGCGCGACTCTCGGCGAGGCGCACGAGGCCCGAGCCGAGGCGGGCAAGCGCAGCGACGACGGCCGAGGCGTACTTCTTCCCGTACGCCGCAGGCCGGAGGAGCGAGCACTCCCGCCGCAGGCCGGGCATCGTGCGCCGCAGCGGGCTAGCCGAAGAACCCGGTCTTCTTCGCCTTCAGCTCCCCCATCTCCTTGGCGAGCCGCCCGAGCCGGTCGGTCTTGTCGGCGACCTCCCGCTGGAGCCGGGAGATCTTCTGGTCTCGCTCGGTGACCTGCGCGGCGAGCGCATCCTTCTCCTGGGCGACGCGCTGGAGCGCCTCGGCCTGCTGGGTCGTGGAGGGGGCGGCGGCGGCCGAACCCTTGGCCGCGTCGAGCGCCGCCTCGGCGTCGGCGGCCCGGCGGATCGCCTCGGCGAGCTGCTCCTCGAGCGCCTCGGCCTTCGCCGTGACGGCGGCGGCCTGGGCGACGGCGAGGCCGTCGGGCGCCGCCGGCAGCGGCGTCATCGCGGGCGAGGCGAGGCGGCTCGTCAGCTCGTCGACGACGGCGTTCCGGTCGGCGAGCTGCTTGCGCAGGAGCGCGACGTCGGCGGCGCGGGTCGCGAGCTCGTCCTTGAGCCGCGCGACCTCCGCCACGGCGGCCTCGGCGCCCGCGCCTCCCCTCGAATCCGCCCTGCGCTTCCCTCAGGCGCTGCTCGACCTCCTCCTTGTCCCAGCGGGCCGCCTGCAGCTCCGCCTCGAGCTCCGCCGCCTGCGCCTCGGCGGCCTCCGCGGCGTTCCGGAGCTGGGTCAGCTCTTCCGAGAGGGCGCTCGTCCGCTCGTGGTCCTGGAGCTTCGCCTGAAGGACGCCGAGCTCGCCGCGGGCGGCGTCGAGCTCCTGGTGCACGCGATCGAGCCGCGCGACGGCCTCCTTCTCGGCCGCGTCGAGGCGCGCCTCCAGGCCGTCGGCGCGGTCCTTCTCGGCCCGCAGCCGCTCGTCCGCCTCGCCCCGCGCCGCCTCCTCCGCGACCCGGCGCGTCGCCTCCTCGGCGCCGTCCCGCGCCGCGCCGAGCTCCGCGGCGCGCGCCTCCGCGGCCCGGAGCCGCTCCTCCTCGCTCTCCAGCCGGGCGTTCGCCTCGGCGAGCCGGGCCTCGAGGGCTTCGAGGGACGCCGCCGCATCGGTCCCCGCCTCGGCCTTCGCGGCGAGCTCGGCGAGCGCCGCGCGGAGCCCGGTGACCTCGGCCTGCTCCGCCTCGCCCTCCAGGACGCGGGCCTCGGCGGCCTCGGCGCGGGCGCGGAGCCCGTCGAGCTCCTTCTGCGCGTCGGCGGCGGCCTCGGCGCCGGACGCCCGCGCCGCGGCGAGCTCGACCTTCGCCGCGTCGAGGGCCTCGGCCTCGGCGGCGCGCGCCTCGGCGATCGCGGCCGCCTCCGCGGCCCGGGCCCCCTTCTCGTCCTCGAGGACGCGGGTCGCGGCCCGAACCTCCTCGAGCTCCCGCGCCACACGCTCGAGCTCGACGTGCGCCGCCTGCAGCTCGGCCCGGTCCCGCGCGCGGGCGCCGTCCGCGTCGGCGACCCGCGCCCGCAGCTCGGCGAGCTCCTCCCGCTCGTCCCTCTCCTCGTGGTCGCGGGCGTCGAGGGCCTCCTCGAGCTCCTGGACCTTGCCCTCGGCGTGCACCGCCCGCGCGAGCACGGTCTCGACGGCCGACTTCGCGGCCTGCGACTCGGCCCGGGCGGCACGCAGCCCGGCCTCGGTCTCCACCGCCGCCGCGCGGCGCTCCGCGAGCTCGGCCTGGAACCGCGCCGCCCCGTCCGCCGTCGCCTGCAGCTGGACCCGGAACCCCTCGACCTCGCGCGCCCGCTCGAGCTCGGCCGCCTGCGCGCGGTCGAGCGCGGCCCGCGCGTCGAAGGACGCCTCGCGCTCCGACTCGAGGAGCGCCTCGAGCTCCTTCGCCCGCTCGGCGAGGAGCGCGGCCTCGGTCCGGAGCCGCTCGGTGCGCCGCGTCGACCGCGGCGCCCGCGGTGCGCACCTCCTCGAGCTCGGCCTCGGCGGCCTCGCGCGCCGCCCGCGCCTCGCGAGATCGCCGCGAGGGCCGCGTCCCGCGCCGCGATGGCGTCGTCGCGCTCCGCCCGGGCGGTCTCGCGCCCCTGGGCCGCGCGCCTCGCGCTCGGCCCGCGCCTCGTCGCGTGCCGCCGCGGCCTCGTCCCGCTCGGCCACCGCCTGGTACAGCGCCTCCGCGCGGCTCGCGAGCTGCGCCTGGAGCGCGTCCCGCTCGGCGAGGGCCCCCTCCGCCCGGCGCGTCGCCACGTCGGCTCCCTCCGCCGCGACCCCGAGGGACCCGGCCGCGTCGAGGAGCGGCTGCACCGGGAGCGCGAAGATGTGGAGGCCGGAGAGCTGGCACGGCTCGTCGCCGCAGACGACCACGTACGCCGCCGTCTCCGGGGTGCCGGCGAGGGTGCCGTCCATCTCGACGTCCGGCTCCTCGCCCTCGGCGGCGAGCGCGAGGACCCAACCGACGGTCGCCGACTGCGTCGCGACCTCGACGAGCGGGAAGTGATCGGCGAGCGCCCCGACGGTCCCCTCGTAGGGCGGGAGGTCCTCGGGCGCGGGCTCGCCGGCGATCTCGGCGAGGCCCCCGCCGCCGGCAGGGAACGCGGTGACGAGGCGGCCGCCCGCGGCGAGGAGCCGGCGGACGCCGGCGATCGCGCTCGGGCGACCGCCCGAGGGCGGCGCCGTCCGCGACGAGGACGAGGTCGAAGGCGCCGGAGGGGAGATCGGCCTCGGAGCCGGCGCGGAACTGCACGAAGGGGTGGTGGCCCGCCTCCCGCGCGGCCGCCACGACCTCGTCGTCGTCCTCGAGGGAGAGGACCGCGGCGGCGCCGCGCTCCGCGAGGAACAGCGCGCTCCCGCCCGCGGTCGCGCCCGCGGCGCCGAGCTCGAGCACCCGCTTGCCCGCGAGCAGGGGCTCGATGAAGGAGTACCGCGCGAGCAGATCGCCCGCGCCGTTGCGCGCGAAGAAGGAGGCCATGGCGACCCGATGTTACACCGGGCCGGCGAACCGACCGAGAACGCGGCCGGCGGCCGGGCGAGCGAGCGCCCGCTAGCGTGCGCTATCGGCCCCGGCTGGCGCGCGCCGGCTCGGTCGCCGGACGCGTCGCCTCGGCGCGCCGCAGGGCGGAGGAGGCCGCGTCCAGCGCCGGCTCGAGCTCGCGCAGGAGCCGCCCCGCCTCCGCCGCGTGCGTCGAGCGCGACCCCGCCGCGCGGCGGAGCCGGTCCGCGGCGTCGCGCAGCTCGTCGACGGCCCGCCCGAGGAGCCGCATCGCCTCCTGGTACCCCGACTCGGCCCGGAGCCCGGCGAGATCCTCGCGCTGGCTCGGCGAGAGGCCCGGGAGCCTCTCCGCGCGGGCGAGGTAGCCGAGCCCGCGCTCGAGCCGCGCCGGATCGCCCGCTCCCGATCTCCTCGCGCGCCCAGCCGGAGACGAGGTCGTAGAGCGCCTGGTCCACGAGGCCGCGCTCGTCGAAGGCCCGCTCCGCCGGGAGCGCCTTCCCGGGCGGCGGCACGATCGGCGCGTAGGCCGCGGCCGTGCCGGGATCGGAGGTCTCGAAGGTCGCCGCGCCCGATGGGGAGCAGGTAGCCGCGCATCACCACGAGCCGCCCGTCCGTCGGGGACGAGGTACCAGGTGCGCGCGTTCCGCTCCGAGGCGAGCCAGACCACCATGACGAGGAGGCCGAGGATCGCGATCCAGGCAGATCGCCGAACGGAAGGTGCCGCCGCCGCGCCGCTCATCGTGGTGTCCGCTCGCCATGCGTCTAGCTCCGCGGGACGCCGACGTAGGGCAGGTTCCGCATCCGGCCGTCCCAGTCGAGCCCGTAGCCGACCACGAACTCGTCGCCGATGACGAAGCCGCGGTAGTCGATCGGGACGGTGACCCGCGCCCGCGACGGCTTCTCGAGCAGCGCGCAGACCTCGAGGCTCGCCGGCGCGCGGGTCGCGAGGTTGTCGAGCAGGTAGCGCATGGTGAGGCCGGTGTCGACGATGTCCTCGACGAGGAGGACGTCCTTGCCCTCGATGGGCCGGGTGAGGTCGCTCGTGATCTGCACGACGCCGGTGGTGGTGGTCCCCTCGTACGACGAGATGCCGATGAAGTCCACCGTGAGGGGCAGGTCGATGGCGCGGACGAGGTCGGCGAGGAACATGAAGCTGCCCTTCAGCACCCCGATCGACCACGAGCGACCGGCCCGCGTAGTCGCGGGTGATCTCGCGCGCCGAGCGCCGCCGACCCGCGCGCGCGAGGTCGGCCTCGGCGATGAGCACGTCGATCGCGGGCTTCCGCCGTCCCTGCCCGATCCTGGCGCTAGACATAGGCGTTGTTCATGATCTCCCCGAAGCCGCCGCCGCCGGGGACGATGTACTGGTGGTCGTCGAGGCCGCGCTCCTCGTCCCAGCGCGTGCCGGGAATCGGTGGCGAGCACGTCGGGCGGCGAGAGGCCGCGGTCGAGCCGGAGCGCGTAGACGACGACGTCGGGGTGGGCCCGGCGTCATCGTGCCGCAGGTACTCCGGGCGTGACGATGAGGTGCACGTTCACGATCCGGCGCGGCGTCCCGGGGACCTGCTTCTTGTAGGTGTCGATGGCGGTGGCGAGCGACGAGCCGGTCGCGCCCATCGGATCGGGGAAGAGCAGGAACGCGCCGTCGACGTCGCCGCCGATCTTCATCCCGCCGATGCCGGCGCCCACCACCTCGTCCTCCGCCCCGAGCATCCGGCTCATGATGATGTGGTCCTGCCGGACGAGCGACGGCTCGAGCACCTCGTTGAGGAGGTCGTAGGCGACCTGCGACGGGATCGTCCCGGCGCGGGCGATGTTCACGGTCACCGCGCGGACGTGCCGGTCGACGATCTCGCCCTCGAAGATCGCCTGCGGCGACGTGTCGATCATCCGCGTCGGGACCGACGACCCGGCGCCGGGCAACTCGGCGTTGATGACCGTCCGGACGAGGTCCTCGTAGAGCGCGCCGGACGAGCCGGTTCACCGCGGGCTGGTGGGTGTCCTTCGCGCAGAGGGTCGCGAGCTGCGCGAGCCGGAGCGGGTTCGGGACGAGGTGGACGTTCGGGCCGTACCGGTGCTCGAGCTCGGAGAGCCGGTAGGGGACGCTGTCGTAGCTGCGATCGCGCACGGGGTGACTCCGGGGCGAGGACGAAAGCACGGACGTCGCGCCGAGCACAAGCGGAGAGGCGGCCCGGTGCCGGCCCGTGTGGTACGACCGTTCGGTGCGCTTCAGGACGCTCGCCCCGGCGAAGGTGAACCTCGTCCTCAGGGTCGGCCCGCTCCGGCCGGACGGCTAC
Organism: uncultured delta proteobacterium; assembly: GCA_963739565.1. Taxonomy (GTDB): domain Bacteria; phylum Myxococcota; class Myxococcia; order Myxococcales; family Anaeromyxobacteraceae; genus Anaeromyxobacter. Next base: position 936,595 of record CAVUBF010000012.1, read on the forward strand.
CACGCCCTCCTCTCGCTCATGGTGCCGCTCGACCTCGCCGACCTCGTCGAGGTCTCGATCTCACCGCGGCGGGGCCCGGTCACGTGCAGGGTCCCCGGGCGGCCGGACCTCGACGGGGAGGGGAACCTCGCCGCCCGGGCCGCGCTCCGCTTCCGCGAGCGCTTCGGCGTGGATCGAGGGATCGCGGTCCGGATCGCGAAACGCATCCCGGTGACCGCGGGGCTGGGCGGCGGCTCGTCCGACGCAGCGGCGGTGCTGCGCATCCTCGCCCGCGCGTTCGGCGTGCGCGACCGGCGCGCGCCTCGCCGAGGTGGGGCTGTCGGTCGGCTCCGACGTCCCCTTCTTCCTCGGCCCGGGTCCGGCCTGGGCGCGCGGACGGGGCGAGGCCCTCTCGCCGGCGAAGGTCCCGGCGCAGGACCTCGTCCTCGTCTACCCCCTCGACCCGGCCCTCGCGATCCGCGCGGGCGACGCTTACGGGTGGCTCGACGACCGACCGCGGGTCTCCGCGGGCCGCGCTGCCGCGACGCGGCGCGGCTTACCGGCCGTCCTTGCTCGGGAATGACCTCGAGGCCCCCTGCATCGCCCGCAAGCCGGCCCTCCGGACCATGCTCGGGTGGCTTGTCGGGCACGGGGCGAGGGCTGCTATCATGTCCGGAAGCGGGCCGACCGTTTTCGGAGTCTTCGACAACCGCAAGGAGGCGCGGAGGGCGGCCCGAGAGATCGAGACCACGGGAGGGGGCGTAGAACCGAAGGTGCAGGTCATCGCCGTGCGGACGGTGCGACGGCAACCGAGGGTTACGCCATGGAGATCACCGAGGTCCGCGTCTTCCCGGTCAGCGAGGAAAAGCTCAAGGCCTACGTCACGATCACGCTCGACGGCTGCTTCGTGATCCGGGACCTCAAGGTCATCCACGGAAACACCGGGCTGTTCATCGCGATGCCCGCCAAGCGTCGCAAGGACGGCTCCTTCAAGGACATCGCCCACCCGCTCAACTCGGAGACCCGCGAGCGGATGGAGCGCGTCATCCTCGCGGAGTACGAGCGGGAGGTCGCGCGCGGCGCCTGCCAGGATGGGGCCGAGGCGCGCGGCTGAGCGGCCGCCCGCCGGTGTCCCCCGCTCGCGCGGGTCGACCTCGTCGGACCCATTCGGTATAAGCGCGCCAGTCGGCGGGATCGTGCCGGACGGGGCACGGCTCCGCCGTAGATTTCCTCCGCAGCACCACGCTGGAGAGCGCGCTCATGGTCACGAACGGACGCCGGCACGACTATCGGGTGTTCGCGGGCAACTCGAACCCGAAGCTCGCCGCGGAGATCTGCGCGGACCTCGGCCGGCCGATGTCGCCGGCGGAGGTGGGACGGTTCTCGGACGGCGAGATCCAGGTCGAGATCGGCGAGAACGTCCGCGGCCTCGACAGCTTCGTCGTCCAGTCGACCTGCCCGGACGCGAACACGAACCTGATGGAGCTCCTCATCATGGCGGACGCGCTGAAGCGCGCGTCGGCCGGCTCCATCACCGCGGTGATCCCCTACTACGGCTACGCGCGCCAGGACCGGAAGAGCGCCTCCCGCGTGCCGATCACCGCGAAGCTCGTCGCCGACCTCATCGAGGCGGCCGGGGTGACCCGCGTCGTGTCGATGGACATGCACGCCGGGCAGATCCAGGGCTTCTTCAACATCCCCTTCGACCACCTCTACGCGGCTCCGGTGCTCCTCGAGCACATGCGCAAGCGGTTCGACGGAGATGCGCAGAACGTCGTCATCGTCTCGCCGGACGCGGGCGGCGTGGAGCGGGCGCGCGCGTACTCGAAGCGGCTCGGCTCGACCCTCGGGATCGTCGACAAGCGGCGGACGAAGCCGAACGTCGCCGAGATCATGAACGTCATCGGCGAGGTGCAGGGGAAGACCGCGGTCCTGCTCGACGACATGATCGACACCGCCGGCACGCTCACGCAGGCGGCGAACGCGCTCATGGACAAGGGCGCGACCAAGGTCTTCGCCTACGCGACCCACGCCGTCCTCTCGGGTCCGGCCGTCGACCGGATCATGAAGAGCCCGATCGAGGAGGTCGTGGTCACGAACTCGATCCCGTTCAACGAGGCGGCGTCGGCGTGCCCGAAGATCCGCGCCCTCACCGTCGCGCCGCTCCTCGCCGAGGCGATCCGGCGGATCCACCAGGCCGACTCGCTCTCGAGCCTCTTCGTTTAGACGGGGGCAATCACTCCGGAGCGAGCGCGACCGCGTCCCGGAGTGCCTGCACCAGGCTCCGCTCGTCGGCCTTGCCCGTGCCGGCGATGTCGAACGCGGTCCCGTGGTCGACCGAGGTGCGGACGAAGGGCAGGCCGACGGTGACGTTCACGCCGGCCTCGAGGCCGAGCACCTTCACCGGCCCGTGACCCTGGTCGTGGTACATCGCCACGACGAGGTCGAAGTCGCCGCGCCCCGCCCGGAAGAAGACGGTGTCCGCCGGCAGCGGCCCCTCGACCGCCACCCCCTTCGCCCGCGCCGCCTCGACCGCCGGCACGATCTTCGTCTCCTCCTCGCCGCGCCCGAACAGGCCGTGCTCGCCGGCGTGCGGGTTGATGCCGCAGACCGCGATGCGCGGCCGCTCGATCCCGGCGCGGACCAGCGCCTCGTGGCCGCGCAGGATCGTCCGCTCCACCAGGCCGGGCTCGATCCGCTCCATCGCGTCGAGGAGGCCGATGTGCGTCGTGACGTGGATGACCCGCATCCTCGGCGTCGCGAGCATCATCGAGACCTCCTTCGTCCCGGAGAGCTCCGCGAGGAGCTCGGTGTGCCCGGGGTAGACGTGCCCCCCGGCGTGGAGCGCCTCCTTGTTGAGCGGCGCCGTGCAGATCGCCTGGACCTTCCCGGCCATCGCGAGCTCCACCGCCCGCGCGACGTAATGGTACGCGGCGTTCCCGGCCGCGGCGGAGAGCTTCCCCCACGGGAGGTCCGGCGGGACGAGCCCGACGTCGATGCAGTCCACGCGGCCGCGGCGGTAGTCCCCGACGGCCGGGTCCGCCACCGGGACGACCTCGAGCGCGGCGTGGACAATCTTCCCGCTGCGCGGAGCCGGCCCGCGTCGCCCACCACCAGCGGGCGGCACGATCTCCCAGGGCTCCTCGAGCCCCAGGGCCTTCATGACGATCTCCGGCCCGACGCCCGCCGGGTCCCCCATCGTGATCGCCACCACCGGCCTCGCCATCGACTCCTCCTCAGGGCGCCCGCCCGCCGGGGCGCGGCGCGCGGAGCGCGGCCCGGCAGCGGGACAGGGTGCTCGGGTCGCCGAAGGCGCCCGCCTTGGTGACGACCGCGAGCGGCGGCCTCGAGTTCGCGACGCCGAGCGGCACGCCCGGCTCGACCTCGCCTTCGAGGTGGAGACCCGTCGCGCCGAGCGCGCCGAGGGCGGCCCGCGCCACGTCGCCGCCCGTCGCGACGATCCCGCGGAGCCGGGCCACGTGGGGAACGACGAGCCGCGCCGCGGCCGCCGCGAGGGCCGGGCCGCGCTCCGGCCCGCAGGGCTCCTCGCCGAAGACGGCGAGGAGGTCGTGGCCGGCGTCGAGGGCGCGGGCCACCGCCGCCGCGGGCCAGCGGTCCCCCCCTCGCCGGCGAGGAGCACCGAGGGCTGGAGCACGAGCCGGTCGAGGTCGGGCTCCTCGGCGAGGACGCGGGCCTGCTCGCGGGCGATCGACGACCGGCTCCCGACGAGGATCGCGACGGGGCCCTCGACCGGAGCCCGGGGCCGCTCCGCGCCCGCCGTCGCCGGGCGCAGCCCGAGGGCGGCGGGGAGGTGGCGCGCGAGGCCGGCCGAGCCGGTCCAGACCACCGGGCGGTCGAGGCGCGCCCCGGCCCGGGCGAGGGCGGCGAGGTCCTCCTCGGTCTCCGCGTCGCAGACGAGGACGTCGGTGCCGAGCGCCGCGCGCCGCTCCAGCTCGCCCTCGAGAGACCCCTCGCCGCCGCGGATCCGCTCGAGCGGGATCACCCGGGCCCTCAGGCCTGCGTGGCGCAGGAGCTCCGAGGGGCGGGCGGGCACGCCCATCCGCGCGTCGCGCCAGACCTCGGTCCGCTCGAGGAGCACGCCCTTCACGAGCACCTCACCGCCGCGGGTCGTGCGCCCGGTCCCGGGGAAGGCCGGAGCGAAGAGGGCCACCGGCGCGTGCGGGCCGCCGGCGAGGACCCGGAGCGTCGCCGCCAGCTCGGGGCCGACGTGGCCGCGGAGCGTCGAGTCGATCTTGCGGTAGAGCACGCGGGCCCCGGCGGCCGGGCCTGCTCCGCCGCGGCACGGGCGCGCCGGACCGCCTCGGCCTCCCCTTCGCGGCGGGAGTCGGTGTCGACGGCGAGGACCTGCACGCCCGGGGGCGGAGCCCCCTCGCCGAAGGCGACGAAGGTCGCGAGCCCCGCGGCGGCGAAGGCGATCCCGCAGTCGGCCGCGCCGGTCAGGTCGTCGGCGATCACGGCGGCGTCGAGCACGCGCTCACCTCGTGCTCGCCGCCGGCACGGCCCGCCCCGTCGGCGGGAGCGTGGCGCGGCGGCCGAGGCGGCGGCTCCACCACGCCGTGACGAGCGGGACGAGGATGGCGGTGACGACGACGCTCGTCGCGACGAGGACCGTCGCGGTCCTGGCCGCCGGCGCGTAGGCGGGGTTCGCCGCCGCGACGATGGCGGGGACCGCGGCGGCGTTCCCGGCGGTGGAGGCCGCCGCCAGCCCCGCGACCCCCGTCCCTCCCGTCGCCTTGTCGGCGAGGAAGAGCGCGATCCCGGTGACGACCACGACGAACACGCCGAGGACGAGCCCGAGGAGCCCTGCCCGGACGACGGTCGCGAGGTTGATCCCCGCGCCGAGGGCGAAGGCGAAGAACGGGATCATGACCGGCACCGCGGGGGCGAGGAAGTCGCGCATCTCGCGGTCGAGGTTCCCGATGAGCATGCCGACGGCGAGGGGCAGGATCGCGCCGACCAGGGCCTGCCAGGGGAAAGCGGAGAGCCCGGCGACGCCGAGGGTCACCATCGTCAGGAACGGCCCCGACTCGATGGACATGATCGAGTAGGCCGCGACGTCCCGCGGCTGCCCGAACTGGCCCATGAGGGCCATGTAGAGGCCGCCGTTCGTGTCGTTCATCGCGGCGACGACGGCGAGGGTGGACAGGCCGGCGAAGAGACCCGCCTGCACCGGCGCCTCGCCCCACACGCGCCCGAGCAGCACGCCCACCAGGGCGGCGATGGCGATCTTGGTCGCGAAGAGCGCGCCGCCCTTCTTGAGGATGTACGGCGTCGCGGAGAGCTCGATGGTCGAGCCCATGCAGACGTAGAAGACCGCGAGGATGGGCAGCGCGCCGGTGAAGAGCGCGCCGGTGAACGAACCGAAGGTCTTGGCGGTGTTCGGCGCGAGGGTGTTCAGGATCGCCCCGACGAAGAGCGGCACGATCATCATGCCGCCCGGGATTCGCTCGATGGTCCGCTTGATCGGGAGGTTCCGCATGTCCGCGCTCCGTGCCGGGCGCAGCGGCCCGGACCCCTCGCCGGCCGGGTGCGCGTTCACCCCCAGAAATGCGCATCCGCGCGCAAGCGCGCACCCCGGACGGTCCCGGCGCGCGGGTGGCCGCGGCGTCCACGCCGGCTGGAGCCCGGCGACATTGACGCGCCCCGGCGCGGGCTGCTAGTCGGAAAAGCCATGTCCACGGCCATCTCCGTCCAGCGCACCCTGAAGCCGCGCCCGCGTCCCAAGGACGACGAGCTCGCCTTCGGCAAGATCTTCACGGATCACATGTTCCTCGCCGAGTGGGACGAGGGAAAGGGCTGGCACGACGCCCGCGTCGTCCCGTACGGCCCCATCTCCCTCGACCCCGCGGCCTGCTGCCTGCACTACGGCCAGGAGGCCTTCGAGGGGATGAAGGCGTTTCGCGGGCAGGGCGGCATGGTCCTCTTCCGGCCCAAGGCCCACGCGGCGCGCCTCGCGAAGACGGCGAAGCGGCTCTGCATGCCGGAGGTGCCCGAGGGGCTCTTCCTCGACGGCGTGAAGGCGCTCCTCCGGGAGGACCGCGAGTGGCTGCCGTCGTCGCCCGGCACCTCGCTCTACGTCCGGCCGTTCATCTTCGCGACCGAGCCGTTCCTCGGCGTCCGGCCGGCGAAGCAGGTCCTGTTCGCGGTGATCCTCTCGCCGGTGGGCGGCTACTTCTCCGGCCCGGCGCGCCCCCTCAAGCTCTGGGTCGAGCAGGAGCGCTCCCGCGCCGCGAAGGGCGGCATCGGCGAGGCGAAGGCGGCGGCGAACTACGTCGCGAGCCTCCTCGCCGCCGAGGACGCGAAGCACCGCGGCTTCGACCAGGTGCTCTGGCTCGACGGCGCGGAGCACAAGCACGTCGAGGAGGTCGGGACGATGAACTTCTTCGCCCGGATCGGCGGGAAGCTCGTCACCCCGGCGCTCGAGGGCTCGATCCTCCCCGGCGTGACCCGCGACTGCGTCATCCGGCTCGCGAAGGACGAGGGCGTCCAGGTCGAGGAGCGCAGGGTCTCCCTCGCCGAGCTCCAGCAGGCGGGCAAGGCCGGGACGCTCGAGGAGGTCTTCGGGACCGGGACCGCCTCCCTCGTGGCGCCCATCGGCGAGCTCGCCTGGGGCAACGACGCGATCCGCGTCTCGGGCACCGGCGCCCTCGGCGAGAAGCTCCGGACCCTCCTCGCCGGCATCCAGCGGGGCGAGGTGGCCGACAAGTACGGCTGGCTCGAGAAGGTGTAGGTCGGTCGGGACCAGGTCGAGGACCAGGTCCAGGACCACGTCCAGGTCCAGGTTTGCTGGAAGCCTTGACGTTCGCGGGGATTTCCGCTAATCACCCGCGTTCCCGTGGCTCCTCGGAGGTCGAGGGGCCCCCTACACACCCAGGGCCGGACACTCGAACCGTTCGGCCCCTCGCCCCGGAAAGCGACCCGCTCGCACCGGCCGAGTCCATTGGGAGGACGAGATGGCTAGCGTCGTCACCGCACAGAATCGCTCCGAGAAGGGCAAGGGTCCCGCGCGCCGCCTGCGCCAGCAGGGCCTCATCCCCGCCGTCGTCTACGGCGGCAAGACGCGAGCCGACCCACCTCGCGGTGGATCCCGCCGCTGCTCATGAAGGCGATCGAGACCCCGCACCGCTTCAACACGGTGCTGACCTTAAGACTGGACGGCGGGCGAGAAGCACGTCCTCTTCAAGGACTACACGGTCGATCCGGTCACGCCGGAAGCTGCTCCACGCCGACTTCCTCGAGGTGAAGCTCGACCAGCCGGTGAAGGTCGAGGTGCCCGTCGTCACCACCGGCAACGCGGTCGGGCGGACCGAGGGCGGCATCCTCTCCGTCGCCGCCCACGAGATCGTGCTCGAGGCGCTCCCGGCGAAGATCCCGGTCCGGATCGAGGTCGACGTCACGAACCTCAAGATCGGCGGCTCGATCCACGTCTCCGAGCTGAAGGCCCCCGAGGGCTGCAAGTTCAAGTTCGCGACCGACTACGTCGTCGCGTTCGTCGCCGTGCCCGAGAAGGAGGAGGTCGTCGCTCCGGTGGCGGCCGTTCCTGGTGCGGTGCCGGTGCGGAGGGCGCTGCGGCTGCGCCCGGCGCTCCGGGCGCCCCGGCGGGTGCGGCTCCGGCGGCCGGTGCGGCCCCGGCGGCCGGCGCGGCCCCCGGCGAAGGCGGCGCCCGGCAAGGGCGACAAGGGCAAGAAGTAGGCGCCCTCTTGAAGCTCGTCGTCGGCCTTGGGAACCCGGGCGAAGGCTACGCGCGCACGCGCCACAACGTCGGCTTCCTCGTCGCCGACCGGCTGGCGCTCGCGCTCGGCGCGCCGGTTCACGACGTCCGGAAGTTCGCGGCGGAGCTCGCCGAGGCGCCGGGCCGGGCCGGAGAGGGTCTGGATCATGAAGCCCGAGACCTTCATGAACCATTCCGGCGAGGCGGTCGGGGCGGCGCTGCGGTTCTGGAAGCTCGGGCTCGACGGACCTCGTGGTGGTCCACGACGACCTCGAGCTCGAGCCCGTTCCGGGTGCAGGTCAAGGTCGGCGGCGGCGCACGGCGGGCACAACGGCCTGAAGAGCGTGAACGCCCACGTCGGGCAGCCCGGACTACGCCCGGGTGCGCGTCGGGGTCGGGCGGCCGCCGCCGGCGATGGACCCGGCGGACTACGTGCTCGGCCAGTTCGCAGCGGGCGAGGACGACGCGAGCTCGAGGGCTGCGGTGGAGCGCGCGCTGCGAGGCGGCGCGGCTGTGCGTGGAGCTCGGCGCCACGAAGGCGATGAACCAGGTGAACCGCCGGCAGCGCGCGGCGGAGTGAGCAGCACCGCGCGTCCGGCATGGGGCCGGCGCGGGCGAAGGCGACTCCTCGCGGCGGGCGAACCGCCGCTCATGAACCCGAGGGGAGTGAACACATGGCTGAAGCGAAGCAGCAGAAGCTCGTGCGCGAGTACGAGACCATCTACCTGCTCAAGGCGGAGACGCCGGACGAGCAGGTGGAGGAGATCAAGGAGCGCCTGCGCGGGGTGGTCAACCGCGAGGGCGGCAAGGTCATCCGGTTCACGAACCAGGGGAAGCGGAAGACCGCCTTCCCGGTCTCGAAGAACCCGAAGGCGCTGTACATGCACTGCCTGTACGTCGGGAACCCGGGGCTCGTGGGCGAGTTCGAGCGGAACCTGAAGATGATCGACACCGTGACGAAGTTCCAGTCGGTGAAGCTCGCCGACGACGTGGACTTCGACGCCCGGCAGGTCGAGGCCGACGTGAAGGTCGCGCCGGTCGAGGAAGAGAAGCCGCGCGAGGAGCGCGGTGAGCCCGGGTCGAGGAGCCGTTCGAGGCCGAAGCCGCCGAAGCGGCGGAGGAGGCGTAGCCATGGCGCGTCCTGATTTCGGCGGTTCGAAGATGGGTGGCGGCTTCGGTGGCTCGCGTCCCGGCGGCGGTGGCGGCGGTGGCGGTCGGCGGCGGTGGCGGCGGTCGGCGGCGGTGGTGGTGGTGGCGGATACGGCGGCGGTGGCGGCGGCGGTGGCTTCGGCCGCGGCGGCGACCGCGACCGCGGCGACCGCGACGAGCGCGGCGGCGACGAGGGCGGCCGGCGCGGCTTCGGCCGGCGCAAGGTCTGCCGGTTCTGCGCCGACAAGGCCCTCAAGGTCGACTACAAGGACCAGGGGCAGCTCAAGTACTTCCTGACCGAGCGCGGCAAGATCATCCCGCGCCGCATCAGCGGCAACTGCGCGAAGCACCAGCGCGAGGTCGCGACCGCGGTGAAGCGGGCCCGCATGCTGGCGATCCTGCCCTACACCGTCGGGCCAGATGTAGAGGGAGCGAGACGCCCATGAAGCTCATCCTCCGTGAAGACGTGGAGAACCTCGGCAAGGGCGGCGAGCTGGTGGACGTGAAGCCCGGCTACGGGCGGAACTTCCTCCTCCCCCGCGGCCTCGCGGTGTCCGCGAACCCGAAGAACGTCCGCGAGCTCGACCACCAGAAGCAGATCGCGCAGGCCAAGGCCGCGAAGCTCAAGGCCTCCGCCGAGGCGGTCGCGAAGCGCCTCTCCGACACCCCGGTGACGCTGAAGCGCAAGGTCGGCGAGCAGGACAAGCTGTACGGCTCGGTCACCGCCATGGACGTCGCCGAGGCGCTCGCCGCGCGCGGCCTCCAGATCGACCGCCGCTCCATCGACCTCGCCGAGCCGATCAAGACGCTCGGCGACTTCGAGGTGCCGGTGAAGCTGCACAGCGAGGTCGTCGGCAAGGCCAAGGTGAAGGTCGAGGCCGAAGTCTGACGTCTCGCGCCTTCGGGCGCGAGACGTCACGGGAGACGCCCGCTCACGCGGTGTCTCCCGTCGATCGGGGCCGCGTTCCCCGGTCGTCGATAGCTCGAAGGGCCGGTCCACATCGGACCGGCCCTTCTCATTTCGAGCTTCTTCGGCAGGGCGCGGCCGCGTTCGGCGCACTCATCTCGGCGCGAGCTCCGCGGCGCTCGTCGCGGCGGCCGGCTCGAGCGCGGCGGCAGACTCGACCGTCGCCGCAGCGGCGGGCTCGAGGGCGCCCGCCTCTCCGAGCACCTCCGCGACCCCCGGGGCGCCCGGAAACGCGAGCCCGAGCGCCCGCGCGACCTGCGCGGCGGCCGGCGCCCGTCCGGCCGCGACGAGCTCGCGCACGAGCCCCAGCGCCGTCCGCACCGACACCTCGCCCGCGCCGAGGGCGACGACGACGTACCGCCCCTGCCCCTCCGCGGCGCGGAGCTCCAGGAGCGCCGGCGCGTCGGCGCGCGGCCAGGGCGCCACCGGGACGACCAGCACCTGCCCCGCCGCGGCGGCGCCGCCGTCCTCGAACCGGACCCGGTCCTGGACGCGGGACGGCGACAGGTCCTCCTCGTCCGGCCGCCACAGCCGCGCCGACAGGCCGAGGCCGGGGTCGGGCACGGCGAGCACCACCTCCCGCGCGTCCCCCGCGGACCGAGGGGCCACGGCGTAGAGGTCCGGGTCGTCCGGGCCGGTGTCGCCCCGGACGGGCGCCCCCTCGGCGAGGACGTTCCGGTTCGCCGTGACGCGCCACGCGGCGTAGGTCTCGGTCGACGAGCCGGAGCGGTCCGGGCGATCGTTCGGCTCGATCTCCTCGCCCGGGCGCGGATCGGCGAGCGAGACCGTGAGGACGTACCGGTCGGTGGGCTTCTCCACCGGCCCCGTCGCCTCGTCGTGCACCTCGCGGACGGAGAGGTAGTAGGTGCCGGGCTCGACCAGGGCGACGAGCCGCTCCGGCCTCCCGGGCCCGCCGCGGTTCGCCGTCGCGACGAGGGGCGCGGAGGGCGACGCGTCCGCCGCCGGCCGCTCCCGGTTCAGGGCGAGGGCCACGTCGAGGCCCCGGATCCCCTCGCCCGGCCGGTCCCCGCGCCACTCGGCGACGAGCAGCCTGGGGGACCCCGTGACCGGGACCTCGACGCGGTAGATGTCGACGTCCCCGGACGCGTCGGAGAGGCGCGCCCCGATGGACCCGCGCACCTCGGCGACCCCGCCCCCCGGCCGCCCGTCGGGGCCCGGCGGGATGGGAAGCGGGTTCGCGCGGGCGGGCAGGTCGTTCGGCTCCCGCTCCACGCCCTCGAGGACGGTGGCGGGCCGCAGCGCCGCGGGCAGGGCGGCGGCGAGCGACGGGGTCCGCGCGGCGAGGAGCGCGTACGCGTCGGCCCATCGCCACGCGAGCAGGGCGCCGGCGGCGACGAGGGCGAGGGCGGTGACCGGGCCGAGGATCCGCCCGCGGCGGAGCGCGCGGACGTGCCGATCGAAGTCCTCGAAGTCCTCGCGGCTCGCGATCCCGGTGGCGCCGTCCACCTCCGGCCGCTTTCCGCGGAGCGGACGGCTGCGAGTCGGCTCGGACGCCTCCGCGAGCGCCTCGCGCATCGCGTCCGCGGACTGGAACCGGTCGTCGGCGCGCTTGCGCAGGGCGCGGTGGATCACCTCGGCGAAGGCGCGCGAGACCCCGGGGACGACGGAGCCGAGCGGGCGCGGCTCCTCGTTGAGGTGGGCGGCGATCACCGCGAGGGGCGACGGCGCGACGAAGGGCGGCTTGCCCGAGACGAGCTCGTAGAGGAGGCACCCGACGGCGTAGAGGTCGGCGCGCGCGTCCACCGGATCGCCGCGGGCCTGCTCCGGCGCGACGTAGGCGGGGGTGCCGACGATGGCGCCGGCGCTCGTCGCCGTCGCCGAGTGGAGCTGCGGGCCGGCTGCGTCGGTGGGCTCCTGGGCGTGGCGCAGCTTCGCAATCCCGAAGTCGAGGACCTTCACGAAGTCCTCGCCCGAGCGCGTCCGCATGAGCATCACGTTCCCGGGCTTCATGTCCCTGTGGACGATGCCGGCGTCGTGGGCCTCGGCGAGCGACCCGAGGATCTGCTGCCCGATCTCGGCGGCGCGCCGCTCCGGGAGCGGCCCCGCGGTCCGGAGGACCGTCGCGAGGTCCTCCCCCGGCACGTACTCCATGGCGAGGTAGAAGCCCGACCCCACCCCCTCAATCTCGCCGAAGTCGAAGACCGCGATGGTGTGGGGGTGGGAGAGGCGCGAGACGATCTTCGCCTCCGAGAGGAACCGGTCCGCGGCCCCGAGCTCCCGGGCGAAGTCGCCGCGGAGGATCTTGAGGGCGAGGACCTTGCCCATCCGGATGTGCTCGGCGCGGTAGACCGCGCCCATCCCGCCCTCTCCCACGAGCGCGACGAGCTGGTAGCGGTCCGCGATCACCCGGTGGACGAAGCCGCCCGACCGCGACGGCTCGGGGGGCGGGGGCCGCAGGTCGACCCCGCACGCGGGGCAGAAGTTCACGGCGCCCGCGGACGTGTCCGCCTTGTACCCGCAGGCCGGGCACGTCACGACGCCCTTCGGAGACGAACGCCTGCGTGCCATCGGTGGCGAGGAGAGTAGCGCGCCGCCGCCCCCGCGGCGAATCGCGGGTTGAACCCGGCAGCGGGATTGCCTAGGGTCGGTGCTTTCCCGGTGCGCTGGGAGGGGGCGGATGGAACGGCTCGGAGCAGGGCGGCGAGGTGGAGTGGGAGCGCGGTGCGTGGCGGGCGCGCTCGTCGCGGTCGCGCTGCTCGCCCCGGGGCCGGCGCGCGCGGCGGAGCGCGGCCAGCGCGGGTTCGCCGAGGTCCGCCTCGGCCTCATGCACTTCGACTACGAGGAGCGGGACGTCGACGGCGCGTTCCTCGACGGCGAGACGGGCTGGGTCCCGTCCCTCACCGGCGAGGCCGAGCTCCGCGGCGACCGCATCTTCGGCCGGGCCCTCCTGCGGATCGCGGGCGGGACCGTGAGCTACGACGGGCACGCGCAGTCGACGGACTCGACCGTCGACGGACTCGCGGTGAAGACGGACAGCGACGCCTCGTTCCTGCAGGGCGAGGTCCAGGTCGGGGGCCTCGTCGACGACGCGCGCCGGTTGGCGATCTTCGGCGCGCTCGGCGCCCGCCGCTGGAGCCGCGACATCCTCGGGACCACCATCACCTCGCGGACCGGCGCCGCGGTGCGCATCTCCGGGCTGTCCGAGGTCTACACCTGGTACGAGCTGCAGGCCGGAATCCGGTGGACCTTCCTCGAGCGGTCCGGGACGACCTGGGACGCCGAGGCGCGCATCGTGCGCACCGCGGGGGCGTCGATCTCGGTCGACCTCACGCCGTTCGGCGCGCCCACCGCGGTGGACCTCGACCTGAAGCCCCGGACCGGCTGGCGGTTCGGGTCGGCCTACCGCCACGAGCTGTCCCCGAACGGCCTGCTCCTCGTCGTCGCCGGGTGGGCGGAGGGATACGCCTTCGGCCGGAGCGACGTGAACATGACCTACGCGATCCTCGAGCCCGACAGCAAGACGGTGAACGTCGGGCTGGAGGTCGGGCTCGGCGGGCGGTTCTAGCGGCCCTCGGCCCTAGGGAACGCCCACCGGGGCAGCGCGCTGCGCCTCGTGGTCGGCGACGAACTCCGCCGCGACGACGTCCATGGTGCGGACGTGGGTCCGGTAGCGCGCCGGGAGCGCCTCGAAGAGATAGCGCGAGAGCCGCTCTCCGTCGCCGCCTGCGCGGAACAGGCGCGCCTCGCGGTCCATCTCGGCGAGGATCCGGTCGTGCTCGCCCTTGTGGGCGGCATAGGCCGGGAAGCGGGCCTCGCGCATCGCCGCCTCCTCGTGGAGGAAGTGCTCCCGGGTGTGGACCGCGAGCAGGGCGAGCTTCGCGAGCACCGCGTCGAAGGTCCCGGTCTCGCCGCGGGCATGGGCGGCGAGCGCGTCCTCGAGGTCGTTCACGAGGGCGAGCTCGCGCTGGTGGTCCTCGTTCATGAACGGGACCGGGAGGTCCGGCAGCTCGCTCGGCTCGATCCGCGCCATGCCCGGGATTTAGTCTCCTCCTCCCGCGGCCGCCCGGGGTCGGCCCCTCCGGGATCCCGCGGAGGCGTGCGCTTCCGGGACGCCCCGGAGCCGGGCGACGAGGGCGACCCCTTCGGCGAGCAGCGCGTCGAGCCGGTCGGCGGCGGCCGGATCGCCGAGGACGCGCAGCGCGGCGGCGACCGCCTCGAGCGTCGACAGGCCGCCCACCCCGGCGCCGCGCCGGGGCGGCTGCCGGATCCCGCCGGGCGCCGGCCGGGGCGGCAGCGGGAGGCGGGGGAGCGCCCGGAGCTCCGGGATGCGGTGGACGATCCGGCGCGCCTGGGGCCAGGTGCCGTCCGGGACGACGATGCGCCGGGGCGGCGGCGCGTCGGCGGGCGGGTGCGGGGACGGGTAGAGGAGCCAGGTGCCGGGCGTGGCGAGCCCGGACGCGTCGAGGGGCTCTCCCGGGACGCCCTGCTCGAGGACGCGGCTCGACTCCAGGGCGAGGGACGCCCAGTGGCCGGTGTTGGTGAGCCGGTCGCGCTCGCTCGCGTGGCGGAGGAACACCACCTCGACGCAGGTCGAGACCCGCGGGATGGCGGAGCAGAGACAGCCGGGGCGCGGGAACCGGCAGCGTGGGCAGCGGTGCGGCGCGAGGGGCACCGGGAACGCTTACCACGCCGCGGCGCTGCCGCCGGGCGGGGGAGGGGGCGGACGGACGGCCGCGGCCGAGGGCCGCCCGGGCAATCCGGCGCGTTCGGGGGGCGGCGCGCCCCGCTGCCGGAGCGAGCGGACCCCCGCTCCGCACGTTCACCCGCGGGACCACTTGTCCATGGGACGCTCCCTGCTATAGTCCGCGCGCCGTGCTCAACTGGCTCCACAACATCATGTCGCGCGATCTCGCGATCGACCTCGGGACCGCGAACACCCTCATCTACATCCGCGGGATGGGCATCGTCTCGAACGAGCCCTCGGTCGTCGCGGTGCAGCAGGACGCACGGGGGGGCCGCAAGGTCCTCGCGGTCGGCAAGGAGGCGAAGGAGATGCTCGGGCGAACCCCGGGCAACATCGTCGCCATCCGGCCGATGAAGGACGGGGTCATCGCCGACTTCGAGGTCACGGCGGCGATGCTCAAGTACTTCATCCAGACCGCCCACAACCGGAAGAGCTTCGTGAAGCCGCGCATCATCATCGGCATCCCGTCGGGGATCACCGAGGTGGAGAAGCGCGCGGTGCGCGAGGCGGCCGAGAGCGCCGGCGCCCGCGAGGTCTACCTGATCGAGCAGCCCATGGCGGCGGCGATCGGCGCGGGCCTCCCCATCACCGAGCCCTCCGGCAACATGATCGTCGACATCGGCGGCGGCACGTCCGACGTCGCGGTCATCTCCCTCGGCGGCATCGTCTACAGCCGCTCGGTGCGCGATCGCCGGCGACAAGATGGACGAGGCGATCATCCAGCACATCAAGCGCAAGTACAACCTCCTCATCGGCGAGCGCACCGCCGAGCTCATCAAGATGGGCATCGGGACCGCGTACCCGACCGAGGAGGAGCTCACGATGGACATCAAGGGGCGCGACCTCGTCGCCGGCGTCCCGCGCACCCTCACCGTCACCTCCTCCGAGATCCGCGAGGCGCTCTCCGAGCCGATCAACGGCATCGTCGAGGCGGTGAAGGTCACCCTCGAGCGGACCCCACCCGAGCTCGCCGGCGACATCGCCGACCGCGGCATCGTCCTCGCGGGCGGTGGCGCGCTGCTCAAGAACCTCGACGTCCTGCTCCGCGAGGAGACGGGCCTGCCGGTGTTCCTCGCCGAGGACCCGCTCTCGTCGGTCGTGATCGGCGCGGGCAAGGCGCTCGAGGAGCTGGACATCCTGCGGCAGGTTACTGCGCACGCGTAGCGGCGGCGCCTCGCATCACTCCCAACGTGGACCTGGACTCTTCCGGTCCTCGTCCTCGTCCTGGTCCTCGACTTGGAGCTGCGCGGCTGCGCTGCGTTCCTGGTCGAGGTCGACGTCGAGGTCTAGGTCGAGGTCCACGTCCAGGTCCAACTCCAGGACCAGGACCAGGACGCTGGGATCGAGATCCGTCCCCCCCTCCCTCCACCCCGTCGCCCTTTCCCGACGACCCTGCCTGTAACCCCGCGAGATCCACGCGCTCGGACTCTGGCAGCCCTCCTGCAATGAAGCTCCTGCGAAGGCGGCGCGCCACGGTGGCGGCCCCCAAGGACCCGCAGCCCACAACGCCTCACCAGGAGAACGTCATGAACAAGAAGATCCCGACCCTCGTCGGCGCCGGCATCGGTCTCGCCCTCTTCCTCGCCATCGGGCTCCTCCCGGCGATGCTCTACGGCGGCTACGCGGGCCTCCTGCTCGCGGGCGGGATCTTCGGGACGCCGGTCGAGCCGACGCTGCTCCCCCGCGCCCTGATCGTCTTCGGCATGGTGATGGGCGTCGTCGGCGTCGGGTCGCTCTTCGCAGTGCTCGGCGCCGCCGCCGGCGCCGCGGTCGGCGCGCTCACGACGCTCACGGTGCGCAAGCCCGCCGCGCAGGAGTCCGCCTCGCGGTAGTCAGCGATCGGAAGGTTTCGCCGGGGTGCGGCATGTAGCCGCACCTTGGCGCGTTTAATGGGCGCGCGCGCAAATGCGCAGGTCCTTCGGTGGGTTGCGGCATTTCGACGCAAACACTGCGGCACCATGTCGCTTGATGCCGATCAAAGCGTAGCCATTACCGGAACTTAGAATGCAGCCCCATTCCGGTGCAGGGGCATGCCCGTTGCACCAGCGGACTGAGCCTATGCGAGCCACTTTCCTTGCGATTGCCCTTCTCTTCGCCACCGCCGCCCGGGCGGAGGCGAAGCTCCCCGGCGGTGCGGACGCGTGCGTCGACTGCCACAACGGCAAGGACGCCCCTGCCGTCGACACGACCGCCTTCGGCGCGTCGGTCCACGGCGACAAGGCGGCCTGCACCGACTGCCACGCCGGCTACGCGATGGGGCCGCACGACGGCGAGCTGAAGCCGCTCCCCCCGCCGAGCAGGCCGTCGTGGACCGGATCGGCAAGGCGCGGTGGCCGAAGCCGGCGGCGAAGGCGAGCCACGGCAAGGAGGCTCCGAAGGGCGAGGAGGTGAAGGTCTCCGCCCCGCGCGCGTACCTCGCCTGCGCCGGCTGCCACGAGATGGAGCACGCCGACGCGATGGCGGCGTGGCAGAAGTCGGTCCACTCGAAGTGGCTCCGCGAGGACACCAAGGTCCCCGGCCCGACCTGCGGCTCCTGCCACGGCCCGATCCACGCCGTGAAGAAGCTCGCCGCCTACGATCCGAAGGCCACCGCGCGCCAGAAGGTGCCCGCCGACCGCCGCGAGATCGCGCGGCGCTGCGAGGCGTGCCACGGCAACGAGGAGTTCGCCAAGGCCGCCGGCCTGAACCCCGAGGCCGCGCTCACCTACCACGACTCGATCCACGGCCGGCTCGCCCGGGTCGGGAACGAGTACGCCCCGGTCTGCACGAGCTGCCACGCGGCGGCGAAGGACAAGGGCGGCACCCACGCCATCGTCTCGAAGACCGACCCGGCCTCCGCGGTCGCCGCCGGCACGAAGAAGCTGGCCTGCGCGCGCTGCCACGAGGGCGCCTCGGACAACTTCGCGGGCCTCATCGCCCACAAGGAGATCCAGGAGACGGGCGGGCACATCGTCCCGCACCTCGTCCACGTCGGCTTCTCGTACCTGACGACGCTCACCCTCCTGTTCTTCGCGTTCCACGTCCTCGTCGACTTCATCTTCGAGCTGCGCCAGCGGCTCTCCGCGAAGGCCGCACGGGCACGTGAACGCCGCCGATCACGCCCGCAGCGTGATCCGGTTCGACATCCACCAGCGCGCCCAGCACTGGCTCATGCTGACCGGCGTCATCCTCCTCGGCGTCACCGGGCTGGCCGCTCCGCGGCGCCGGCGACGCAGGCGGCCGCCGCCTACTCCTCGTCGCTCATGAAGGTGTTCGGCGGGGCCGCCGGGACGGCGATCTGGCACCGCGTCGGCGCGGTCCTCATCATCGCCTCCGCGGTCTACCACCTCTTCTACCTGACGTTCCTCGCGGCCCAGAAGCGGCTGCCCATCTCGATGCTCCCGATGCCCAAGGACGCCATCGACATGAAGGACAACATCCTCTTCATGCTCGGCGTGACGAAGACGCGGCCGAAGTTCGACCGCTACTCGTACCTCGAGAAGTTCGACTACATGGGCGTGTTCTGGGGCGTGATCATGATGGTCGGCGACCGGGTTCATCTTCTGGTTCCCGGTCTGGTTCGCGAGCTGGGCGCCGGCCTGGCTCATCACCGCGGCCCAGATCATCCACGGCGAGGAGGCGACGCTCGCGATCCTCTTCCTCTTCGTGGTGCACTTCTACAACGTGCACCTGAAGCCCTCGATCTTCCCGATGAACTGGGCGTGGCTCACCGGCCGCATCACGGTCGCGGACCTCAAGCACGAGCATCCGCTCGAGTACGACCGGCTGAAGCCGGACCTCGACAAGTAGCGCGTCGACCGGGGCGGGGGCCCCGGAAGCTTCGGAGGGGGGCCGCGCGGACGACGCGCGGCCCCCCTTTCCTTTCCCGTCCGCTTCCGGCGGCACGTCCGGAGGGTAGAATCGGAGCCCGCATGCAGCGCCCGCGACGCCACGCGAAGGTCCTCCTCGTCGCCCTCGGCGTCGCCCTCGGGCTCGTGGTGGTGCTCGGGTTCCTGCGCTTCAAGAAGTTCGTCGACGAGGACCCGCGGCTCTGCGCGACCTGCCACCGGTCCTCCCCGGAGTTCGCCCTCTGGCTCGGCGGGACGCACAGGAGCGTCGCCTGCCAGAGCTGCCACCACTCGTCGCCGAAGCAGGGCGTGGCGATGCTCGGGGCGTTCGTCGCCGGGAAGAAGCCGAAGGGGCAGCACGCGGAGGTCGAGGTGGGCGCCTGCGCCGGGTGCCACTTCTCCCACGACCCCCGCTGGCCGCAGGTCGGCGGCTCCCGCGGGCACCGGATCCACTACGAGGAGAAGAAGATCGCCTGCGTGCGCTGCCACGCGGCGTCGATGCACGGGTTCGAGCCGGTCGCCTCGAAGTGCCAGGAGTGCCACGGCGAGCACTCGGTGGGCGTCGAGAAGATGCACTCCCTCCACTGCTTCGCCTGCCACGAGTTCCTCACGAACGAGCCAGGGCTCCGCCCCACGCGCCACGACTGCCTGCGCTGCCACACGCGCCAGGGGATCCACGCGCCGATGAAGGACCACGGCGCGCCCATGGAGATGTCCTGCGCGGCCTGCCACAAGCCGCACGCGAAGGACGGCCGGACCCTGGTGAGCTGCGCCGAGTGCCACAAGCCGGCGCAGATGGCGAAGGGCGGGCTCCACGCGCGCGCCGGGCACCGGCGCTGCCTCGACTGCCACAAGCCCCACGTCTGGACGCCGGAGAAGGACGCCTGCGCCCGGTGCCACGCCCGCGCCGCCGCCCACGCCAAGGGCCAGGGGCTGCGCCGAGTGCCACTCCTTCGACGGCGCCCCCCGCCCCCCGCTGCCCGTCTCGGCCTGGTGACGGCCGCCGATGACCCTCCGGCTCAAGCTCTTCGTCCTCATCGCGGGGGTCATCATCTTCGCGATGTCCGGGGTCACCGCGGTGGCGCTCTGGCGCGAGGTGCAGCGCGGGCAGGAGCTGCTCGCGCGCGAGGGGTCCGCCCTCGCCTCGACCGCCGCCGCCGACGGCGTCGCGCTGGGTCCGCCCCGACGGGCTCGAGCCGGGCGGCGAGGAGGCGCTGACGGTCGTGCTCGAGCGGGCTCACCCGCTCGGCGCCAGCTCGACCGCGCCTGGATGGTCGACGCGGAGCGGCAAGGTGCTCGCCTGCCGCTCCCTCACCGACGAGGGCTGCCCGGACGGCGCCGCCGCCCTCGGAGTTCCGCGCGGCGGACTGCCGCTGCAGGCGCTCATGCGCCTGCTCCACCCCGAGGGCATCGTCAGCTCCGCGCCGGTGCTGCGGGAGCGGTCTCGTGGTCGGGGCGGTGCTCGTCGACTTCACGCACGAGGAGGTGGTCGGGAACGCCCGCGAGCTCGCCTGGGGCGCGAGCGTCGTCGCCGTCTTCTGGATCGTCCTCGGCCACGATCCTCACCGCGATCTTCATCCGGCAGGTCACCCGCCCGCTGGTGCGGCTCTCGGCGGCGGCCGAGTCGCTCGCCGAGGAGCGGGGCGTCCAGCTCGACCCGCCGGAGGACCAGGAGCTCGCCGAGCTCGTCCGCGCCTTCAACCACATGTCGTCGCGGCTCGAGGAGCGGCGCAACGAGAACCAGCGGCTCATCGCCGAGCTCGAGGCAGCGCGTCGCCCAGAAGACCCGCGAGGTGCTGCGCGCCGACCGGCTCGCGACCCTCGGCGGCATCGCCGCCGGCTTCGCCCACGAGATCGGCAACTCGCTCAACGTCATCCGCGGGTTCTCCAGCGTGGCGGCGCGCGAGGTGCCCGCCGACTCGCCGGCGAACCGGCCCGACGTCGAGGCGATCCGCCGCGAGGTCGGGCGGGCGGCCTCCCTGATCGAGCGCTTCCTCGTGTTCGCCCGGGCCCGGACCGCCCACCCCCACCCGCAGCCCATCGAGCCCGTGGTCCGGGAGGCGGTCGAGGTGGTCGGCCCGGCGGCCACCCAGGCGAGGGTGGAGCGGGTCCTGGAGGTCGAGGACGGGCTCCCGCTCGTGGACGCGGACGCGGAGCTGCTCCGCCAGGCCTTCCTCAACCTGTGCGTGAACGCCATCCAGGCCATGCAGGAGCCGGGCGGCGGAGGCCGGCTCACCGTCCGGGCGCGGCGCGACGGAGACGGCGTCCTCGTCGAGGTGTCGGACACCGGGCCGGGCATCGACGCGGAGACGCGGGCCCACGTCTTCGAGCCGTTCTTCACCACCAAGGCGACCGGCACCGGCCTCGGTCTCGCCATCGTGCGCCAGGCCGTGGAGGCCCACGGCGGCGCCGTCGAGGTGGAGAGCGCGCCGGGCGCGGGCGCGACCTTCCGGGTCCGGCTGCCGGCGCCGGCCGCGCCGGCGCCGGAGCGGCGCTGGCGGGAGGCGGAGCGTGAAGCCGCGAAGCCCAAGCTGATGGTGGTGGACGACCTCGACTCCGCGCGGCAGATGGTGAAGCGCGTGCTCGGCGCGGAGCTACGACGTCTACGACTTCGCGTCGGTCGCCGAGGCGCTCCCGGCCCTCGACCGGGCCGAGCTTCGACGTCATCGTCACCGACCTGCGCATGCCGGGCATCGACGGGATCGAGGGGCTCCGCCGGTTCAAGGCGAAGGTCCCGGAGATCCCGGTCATCCTCGTCACGGCCTTCGCCACGGTCGAGACCGCGGTGGAGGCGATGAAGGCGGGGGCCTTCGACTACCTCAAGAAGCCCTTCGAGCCCGAGGAGCTCGAGATCGTCGTCGCCCGCGCGGTCGAGCACGGCGCGATCAAGCGGGAGAACGCCCGGCTGCGGAGCGCCCTCTCCGGCGAGTTCTCCGTGCACGGCATCGTCGGGAAGTCGCAGGGCGATGAAGGACGTGGTCTCGATGCTCGAGCGGATCGCCCCCTCCGACGTCCCGATCCTCATCGAGGGCGAGAGCGGCACCGGCAAGGACCTGCTCGCCCGCGCCGCCCACGCCATGTCATCGCGCGCGTCGGGGCCGTACGTCGCGCTGAACATGAGCGCCATCCCCGAGAACCTCGCCGAGTCCGAGCTCTTCGGCCACGAGAAGGGGGCCTTCACCGGCGCGGACCAGGCGCGCTCCGGCTTCTTCGCCGAGGCGGAGGGCGGGACGCTCTTCCTCGACGAGGTCGGGCCTCCTCCCGCCCGGGCTCCAGCCGAAGCTCCTGCGCGTCCTGCAGGACGGCGAGTACATCCCGGTCGGGAGCCGCAAGGCCCGCAGGGCGAACGTCCGCGTGATGGCCGCGACGAACGAGAACCTCCAGAAGAGCGTGAAGGAGGGGAAGTTCCGCGAGGACCTCTGGTTCCGGCTGCGGGTGGTGCCGCTGCGGCTGCCGCCGCTCCGCGAGCGGCGCGAGGACGTGCCGCTCCTCGTCGAGCACCTCGTGAAGAAGCACGCGCTCCGGCTCTCGCGCCCGCCGCTCCGGCCCGACGCGGACGCCATGAAGGCGCTCCTCGACCACCCCTGGCCCGGGAACATCCGCGAGCTCGAGCACGCCATCGAGCGCGGCCTCCTCCTCGCCCGCGGCACGAGCATCACCCTCGCCGACCTCCCGCCGGAGCTGTCCGTGCCGGCGCAGGATGCGGCGTCGAACGGCGGCGCCGAGGGGCGGTACCGCCGGGCCCGCGACGCCTGGGAGCGGAAGTTCCTCGAGGACCTGCTCCGCGAGGCGGGCGGGAGCGTCGGGAAGGCCGCCGAGCTCGCCGGCATCCACCGCTCCACGCTCTACGAGAAGCTCGCCCGCTACGGGCTCGTCGAGAAGGACCAGAAGGCGTGAGCCGGCGAGAGGGGGCGCGCAGTCCGCCGCGCGCGCCCCGCCGACGCCCCCGCGATCGCCGCGGTCATGCGCGCCGCGGTCCGCGGCGTCGCGCCGGGGACCTACCCTCCGCGGACGCTCGCGGCCTGGGGGTCGCTCCCCGCGCTGTACCACGCGTGGGCGATGACCGCGGGGGGCGAGACCGTCCTCGTCGCCGAGCTCCGCGGCCGCGTCGTGGGCTACGCCGGCCTGCGCGGCGCCGAGCTCACCGTCGCTGTTCGTCCGGCCCTCCGCGGCGCGGCGCGGCGTCGCCTCCGCGCTCCTCCGGCGCGTCGAGGCGGTCGCACGGCGGCGGGGTGTCCGCGTCCTGCGCGCGGACGCAGCCCGGAGCGGAGTCGCCTTCTACCGGGCTCGGGGGTTCGCGGGCGGGCGGAAGGTCCGGGTACCGCTCCCCGGCGGCTCGCTCGACGCGGTGCGCATGGCGAAGCGGCTGTGATGCCGGACCGCGCGCCGCGGCTCCGCCGCGGCGGCTGCCGCTCCGCGATGAGTGGGCGGGGCACGCGCCCCCCCGATTCGGCCGGCACCGCAAAGGACGGGAGACAGCCGTTCGGACTCGCGCCCGAAGGCGCGAGTCCTCAGATTCTGCCGCACGGCCGCCGGAACGGGCAGCGGCGGCAGTCCTCCCGGCTCTCGAGCTTCGGGAAGACCTCCTCGCGCGCGACGTTCCCGGCCGGGTCCTCGAGCGTCGCCTTCATCGCGGCGATGGAGGTCCGCATCGCGGCCGTGCAGGCGTCGAGGGCGGGCGCGTCGGCGGCGACCGAGACGCGCTCGGCGCCGCCGTTCCCGACGAGGTAGACGAGGCCGCCCACCACCGCGTCCACGGGCACGCCCCACTTCCGCGCGCGTAGAGCGCGTACGTGCCGACCTGCACGTGATCGACGCCGCGCTCCTTCCCGGTCTTCCAGTCGAGGACGTGGACGCGCCCGTCGGCGTCCTTGTAGGCGAAGTCGACCGCCACCCAGATCTTCGTCCCCTCGAACTGCCAGGAGTCGAGCTCGTCGACCGTGAGCCAGCGATCGCGCGGCGTGCGGCGGATCTCCTCCAGCACCTCGCTCCCCTAGAACGCCCGGAGCGAGCCCTCGATCACCTGCTCGTAGAGCCGCTTCCAGTCCGCGTCCGCCACCGGCTCGCCGTACTCGTGCTCGACGAGCCCGACGATCCGCGACGGCTCGCGCCAGTAGCACTTCTCGCGCGAGCCCGCCCACTCGCCGCGCGCCTTCGCGCGGACCTGCTCGAGGACCTTGTCGAGCGGGGGCAGCTCGCCGGTCCCCTTGGCGCGGGCGAGGGCCCGCTTCAGCGCGTCGTGGACGAGGGACCCCGCCCACTGCCAGCGCGACGAGAGCTTCTTCAGGACGTAGAGCTCGCGGACCGGCGAGCCCGCTGGCGCCTCCCAGCCGCCCCAGCTGCCGTAGTAGGCGTGGAAGTAGGCGCGCCGGCACTCCGCGAACTTCTCGTGACGGGACTTCGACCAGGAGAACTCGTTCTGGAGCTTGGCCATGGCGCCTGCCGGACGGCAGGCGGGCGAGTGTACCGCAGGCGGCTGTCAGGCCGATCCCCTGCCGGGTAGGGCCACCACGAATGATCGGTCTGGCGAATCCCGGGCTTACGCCCTCCGCCCGGGGCGCCGAGCGGTTGGTTCGGCTGGACCTCGAGGCGAGCGGCAATCGCGGCGGCCGGCGCCGGTCGCGCCAGCCGCTCGCCTCAGGTCCCTGCGATGTCGCCCGCCGCGGGTTGGGAGCCCGGCGATCTCAGCGTGTGGCGGCGGCGATCTCGCGAAGCCCTGCGAGGTGGTCTTCGGTAGCGGCGACGAGCACGTCGCGCACCGTGACGAGCAGCGTCTTCCACCGCGTGGCGCGACTCTCGCCCGACCGCAGCGTCACGGCCCGGTAGAGCGCGAGCAGGGTGTACGCGATCCGGCGCAGCAGCAGCACTGCGATCATGCCGTGCGGGTCGGCCTCGATCCACGGCCGGTTGTCCTCCGCGAACGCCGTGTCGAGCGTGTGGTGGCTGCTCTCGACGCCCCAGTGGCTGCGGACGAGCAGGAGCCACTGCGCCGGCGTGAGCCGCGTCGGGTCGTAGCTCGACACGAACATCCGCTCGTCCCGTTCGACGATCACGCCGCGTTGGACCTTCACGTACTCGACCGCGAGGAACGCCTTGGCGTGCGGCCAGACCGACTGCTCGGGCTTCTTGCCGTCGCCGTACGACCAGCTCGGGTCGGCGCGGAGCAGCCGGAGCGAGCGGACGACGGTCGTGTCGTTGTCGAGCACGTCCTCGGTGCGAGCGATGACGGTCTCGACGGCGAGCAGCTCGACGGCGAGCCGACACATCATCCGCTGCTCGTCCTTCAGCGCGAAGAGGTAGTGCTTTCCCGCGGCCACCACGGCATCCGCGTTGGCGCGGGAGAAGCCGCCGGCGTCGTACGTGACCGCGTCGAAGAGGTTGCCGTAGGTCTCGACGAGGCTCTGGAACGCGGCCTGGAAGTGGCCCGCCTCGTTCGTGTCGCCGGGGATCGGGATCGCGTCGATGCACGGCCGCCCCGGCGCTGAGACGAGCGAGCAGGTCACCGTCCGCACGAGGCCGAACGGCAGGCCGAACTCGGGATGCTGGTTCTGCACGAGCGGATTGTTGAGCGTCGGCAGCGCCGTCGCCTTGCCGTCGAGCGCGACGACGCTCATCGGCAGACCGACCGGCTCGAGCGCCTTCCGGCGCCACGCCGCACGCACAGCGCGGTGTAGCGCCGCCCGCAAGCCATCGAGCGGTACACGGCAGAGCGCGTCCCGCGCGGTCGTGTCCGCAAGTCGCCGCGGCAGTCCGAGCCGGCGCCGCATCGCCGGCGCGAGGGTCGCGGTAGCACCTCGGCCTCGTACAGGCTCCGGCACCCCGCCATGAGCCCACCAGCGTCGCCCGGAGGATCTGCACGAGCGACCAGCGCCCCTCCCGCGACCGCGGGTCGGGCACCTCCTCGAGGCTCAACTCCGGCAGCCTCGCCTTGAGCAGCCCCACCATCCTCCTCACCGCCCTTTCCCTCATCGATCTCCTCGCATACGATCTCGGGGTTGGTTGCAGTGCCAGGCTCCCAAGCCAGCAGCGCCCGCGGCGGCAATCGGCAAGGATCGCCGCCGCACCTGTTTCGTACCCTGAGTCGAGATGGGGCCGCGAATTGTGCTCGGCGGCGCTCTACGGGCGCGCCGAGCCATCCCGCGGAACCGCAGGCGCCTACCGCCCCGGCCGGCTACGGCCGCCAATCAAGTGTGCGGTAGGGCCAGGGCGTCGAGGCCCCCCAGCAGGCGATCGCTGACGGACGCCGGTCGATGGCCGACGACTTCGCCGACGCCCTACTTCCTCGCCCCGGCGGCTTTCTTCTGGGCCGGCTTCGCCGCGGCCTTCGACGCGGGCTTGGGCGTGGCCGCCGGCGGCGCGGGCTCGACCGCCTGGGAGGCCGGCTTCGGCGCGGCGGACGCCGGGGCCGCCCGGACCTCGACGGGCCCGAGGGGCAGGTCGGCGAGCTGCGCCTTCACCGTCTCCGGGGTCGCCACCATCACGACCGTGAGCTTCGCCGGGTCGAGGTAGGTGTCCGCGAACCGCTGCACGTCGTCGGCGCGTCACCTGCTTCACCCGCTCGGCGTACCGGTTCCAGTAGTCGTCGGGCAGGCCGTAGACGACGAGGTCGGCGATCCGGCCGGCGATGGCGCCGGCGGTCGCGAAGTCGGCGGGGAGCCCGAGGACGAGCGAGGCCTTGCGCCTCCTCGAGCTCCTGCCGGCGGGACGGGCTCCTCGCGGAGCCGCCGGAGCTCGCGAGCAGGATCTCCTTGATGGCCGGGCCGGTCACGTCCGCCTTCACGCTGCCCACCACGAACGAGACGCCGGCGAGCTTGCGGGCGTCGCCGCGCGCGTAGACGCCGTAGGTGTAGCCCTTCTCCTCGCGCAGGTTGCGGAAGAGGCGCGAGGCCATCCCGCCGCCGAGCACCTGGAACGCGACCGTCGCCGGCGACGTACGCGTCGGACGTGCGGCGCAGGCCGGGCATGCCGAGGAGCAGGTACGACTGCGGCGCGTCGGCCTTCTCGAGGAGCAGGGCCCGGTGCGGCGACGCGGCGGGCACCGGCGGGAGCGGCGCCGCGGCGGCGGCCGCCCTTCCAGCTCCCGAGGGTCTGCTCGAGGAGCGGCCTGGAGCTCGGCCTCGCCGACGTCGCCGACCACCACCAGCTCGGCGTCGCCGGGCGCCAGTACCGGTCGTGGAAGCGCCGCGAGGTCGTCGGGCGTCGTCGCCTTCACCGACTCCTCGGTCCCGAGCGAGTAGTGGCCGTACGGGTGGGTCGCCCCAGAACACCGGCTGCGAACGCCTTCGACGCGATGGCCTGCGGCTGGTCGCGCTGCTGGAGCAGCGTCACGAGCCGCTCGTCCTGCACGCGCTCGAAGTCGCGCCTTCGGGAACGCCGGGTTCATCGCCACGTCGGCGAAGAGGTCGAGGAAGCGCGGCGAGGTGCCTCGCGAGCGTCCCGCCGGAGAGCGAGGCGGAGTCGACGCTCGCGCCGGCGCCGAGCGACGCGCCGAGGAAGCCGACCTCGTCGGAGATCTGGGTCGCGCTGCGGGTCTTCGTCCCCTCGGTGATCATCGCGGCGGTGAAGCTCGCGAGCCCCGGCTGCTCGCCGGGGTCGCGCGCCGCCCCCGCGTCGACGACGAGGTTGAGCGCGACGATGGGGAGCCGCTCGGTACTCGACGAGCCGGACCCGGAGCCCGTTCGACGAGCGTGAACTTCTTCTGCTCCGGGACCCGCAGCTCGAGGCGGCGGCCCCTTCTCCGGCGGGCTCGCGCGGTCCGCGGCCGCGGACGGGGGCCGGCGTGGCGGCGGCGTGCGGCCGCGGCGGGCGCGGCCTGCTTCTGCGGGCCGGCGCAGGCGGCGCGAGCGAGCGCGAGCGGCGAGGACGGCGGCGGTGCTGAGGCGGCGGCTCATCGGGACTCCCCCTGCGCGGCGACGGGCGTGGCGGACGAAGGCTTCGGGGACGGCGCCGACGCGGACGGCGCGGCCGCGCGGGACCACGTAGAGGACGACGCGGGCGTCCTTGCGGAGGTACTTCTTCGCCGCGGCCGAGACGTCCTCGGCGGTGGCGCTCCGGTAGCGCGCGAGGTCCTCGCCCAGGTAGCCGGGGTTCGCCGGTGCGCAGGTAGTAGCCGGCGAGGGTGGCGGCGCGGCCGCCGAAGCCGCCCACCGGCTCGAGGCCGAAGATGGCGCCGGCCTCGATCTTGTTCTTGGCGCGCTCGAGCTCACTCGGCGGAGGCGGGCTCGGCGGCGAGGCGCGCGAGCTCCTCGTCGATCTCCTTCTCCAGCCGCTCGAGGGTGACGCCCGGCTTCGGGCGTCGCCGACGACGAGGAACATGCGAGCCGAGCGTCTGGCTCATCTGCCCGGCCGAGACGCTCCTGGGCGATCCGCTCGTCCATGACGAGCCGCTTCACGAGCCGCGCGCTCTTGCCGTCGGTGAGGACCTGGCCGAGCGAGGTCGAGGGCCGCGTCGCCCGGCGGCGAAGGCCTTCGGCGTCTGCCAGGCGACGTAGAGCCGCGGGAGCTGGACCTGGTCCTCCATGGTGACCCGCTTCTCCTGCGTGAGCGGCACCGGCTCGGGCTTCTGGTGGACCGGCGGCGGCTTGCCGGGGATGCCGCCGAACCACTTCTCGACGAGGGCGCGGGCTTCGGGTCGGTGTCGACGTCGCCGGCGATGGCGAGGACCGCGTTCTCCGGGCCGTAGAAGCGCTTGAAGAAGTCCCGCACGTCCTCGAGGGTCGCCGCCTGCAGGTCCTCGTGCGAGCCGATGGGCAGCCAGTGGTAGGGGAACTCGGGGTTCGTAGAGGTTCGCGAGGAGCGTGCTCGTAGGCGAGGCCGTACGGGCGCATCTCGTAGCTCTGGCGCCGCTCGTTGCGGACCACCTCGCGCTGGTTGTCGAGCTTGTCCTGGGTGAGCGTCGGCAGGAGGAAGCCCATGCGGTCGGACTCGATGTAGAGCATCTGCTCGAGGGCGTTCGAGGGGACCTGCTCCCAGTACTGGGTCGGTGTCCTGGGAGGTGGAGCCGTTCGTGTCGCCGCCGGCGGCCTCGACGAGCCGATCGGCCGGTCGCCCTTCGGCAGGTGCTCCGAGCCCTGGAACATGAGGTGCTCGAACAGGTGCGCGAAGCCGGTGCGGCCCGGCTTCTCGTCCTTCGAGCCGACGTCGTACTGGACGTGCACGCCGACGATCGGGTTCGTGTGGTCCTCGTGGAGGATCACGGTGAGCCCGTTCGCGAGCTTGAACATCGTGTAGGGGATGTCCGGAGTCTCCGCCGCGGGCGCCTTGGCGGAGAGCTGCCGGGCCGCCGGGGCAGGAGGGGCGGCTCGGGGAACGGAGCGAAGGAGCGAGGCTGAGGAGCAGGGCGAGCGCGAGCGATTCTCGGCATCATGGCGCCGCCTTATAAGCCCGGACGCGGCCCCCGTCACGCCCGACGAGCGCGGCAGGGGCCCGGTTCTGCGTCCCGATCGAGGGCCCCTGTGCCGCGGCGCCGCGCCCGTTCGCGGTGTGGGATTCCCGGGACCCCCGACGAGGCGTATGCTCGCTTGCGTGTCACCCGAAGTGTCACCCCTGCGCATCCTCGTCGCGGAGGACGATCCTGCCGTCGCGCGGCTCTACGTCGCGTACGCGCAGAGCCGCGGGCACCACGTCACGGTCGCCCGGGATGGGGCGGAGACGCTGGTCGCCGTCGCGGTCGACCGGCCCGACCTCGTGATGCTCGACGTGGGCATGCCCAAGCTCGACGGCCGGGACGTGCTGCGCCAGCTCAAGGCCGACCCGCGCACCGCGGGGATCCCGGTCCTGGTCGTGACCGCCTTCGGGGGCGACCAGAACCTGCGGGACCTCCTCCTCGAGCTCGGGGCGGAGGACGTCCTCGAGAAGCCGGTGGACCTCGCGATCGCCTTCCGCAAGGCGGAGCGGTTCGTCGCGCGGCGCCTGAGCCGCTACCCGCGCGCGCCCTCGATCCGCATGCCCTTCGGGATGACCACGATGCCGCTCTCGGTGACGTGGAAGCGCTTGCGGTCCTCCTCCGGGTCGTAGCCGATGGTGGTGCCGGGCGGGATCTCGACGTGCTTGTCGATGATGGCGCGGCGGATCCGGCAGTGGCGGCCGATGTTGACGTTCTCGAAGAGGATCGACTCCTCCACGTACGCGTAGCAGTTGACGCGGACCTTGGGGCGAGAGGATCGAGTGGTGGACGTGGCCGCCGGAGATGATGCAGCCCTCGCGACACGAGCGAGTCGGTGGCGCGCCCGACCCGGTTCTCCCGGTCGTTGTTGAAGACGAACTTGGCCGGCGGGTAGTTGTGCTGGATCGTGTAGATGGGCCAGCGGTCGTTGTAGAGGTTGAAGATCGGGTCCACGGCCACCAGGTCCATGTTGGCCTGGTAGTAGGCGTCGAGTGGTCCCGACGTCGCGCCAGTAGCCGCGCTCCTTCTCGCCCTGGCCCGGGCACGGTGTTCTTCGCGAAGTCGTAGACGAAGACCCGCTTGCGCTCGTACATCGACGGCGACGATCGACTTGCCGAAGTCGTGGGCGCTCTTCGAGTCGCCGGCGTCGCGGACGATCTCCTGCACCAGCGCGTCGGTCGTGAAGAGGTAGTTGCCCATCGAGGCCAGGCAGCGGGTCGGGTCGCCCGGCATGGTCTTCGCGCCGGTCTTCGGCTTCTCGACGAAGCCGATCATCCGGCCCTCGGCGTCCACCTCGATGATGCCGAACTCGTGCGCCTCCTCGACGGGCACCGGGATGGCGGCGACGGTGCAGGTCCGCCTTCTCGGTCGAGGTGGAAGTCGAGCATCTGCCGCACGTCCATCCGGTAGACGTGGTCGGCGCCGAAGACGAAGATGTGCTCCGGCTCCTCGTCGGTGATGATGTTGAGGTTCTGGTAGATGGCGTCGGCCGAGCCCTCGAACCACTTCGGGCCCGGTGCGCATCTGCGCCGGGACGATCTCGACGTACTCGTCGAGGAGCGCGGTGAGCCGCCAGCGCCCGCTAGATGTGGGTGTTGAGCGAGTCCGACTTGTACTGGGCGAGCACCTTCATCCTGAGGAGGCCGGAGTTGGCGAAGTTCGAGAGGACGAAGTCGATGATGCGGTAGCGGCCGCCGAAGGGCACGGCCGGCTTGGCGCGCTCGCGGGTGAGCGGGTCGAGGCGGCGCCCCTCGCCGCCGGCGAGGATCATGGCGAGCAGCTTCGGCATCGGGACCTCGGTGGGAGTGGATCGAGATCGATGCTACGCACCCGTCCGGAGCGGGGCAAGGAAGCGTTCGAGCGCGCGACCCGCCCGGCCCGAGAGGGGTGCGCCGGTCAGCGGGACTCGCGGAACACCGGCGCGTGGGCGGCCTCGTGGGCGAGGAGCCAGCCCTTCAGCTCCGTCCCGCCCCCGTAGCCGCCGAGCCGACCGCCGGCGGCCACGACGCGGTGGCAGGGGACGAGGATCGCTACGGGGTTCTGGCCGCTCGCGAACCCGACCGCGCGCGCGCCCCCCTCGCGGCCGAGGAGCGCCGCGATCTCGCCGTAGGTGCGGACCTCGCCCCAGGGGATCGCGCGAAGGGCGTCCCACACCGCGAGCTGGAACGGCGTCCCCTGCAGGTCGAGGTGCGGCAGCCGCGGCGGCCTCCCGGCGAAGTACGCGTCGAGCGCCTCCACGGCCGTGTCGAGGTGGGCCCGGGCGCGAGCCGACACCGCCGCCCGCGCCGGGCCGTGGTCACCGAAGGAGAGACCGAAGACGCCGGCGTCGGACGTCTCGACGGCGAGGACGCCGATCGGGCTGCGGTACCGGACCCGGGCGGTCATTCGCAGCGGGGGGACACTCGCCTCGCTTTGCGAGGCTCGCGCCCCCCCGGACCCCCCGCTCGCTGCGGGGCAGCCTCATCCGGCTGCCCCTGCGCTCGCCATGGGTTTCCCATGGGGCCCAGCTTACCGGAATCACCCCGCCGCGGATCGGGGACCGCAGAACTTCGCCAGGACCTCGGCGATCTCGGCGTTTGCCGCCTTCAGCAGGTCCTGCTTCTCGCGGAACGGGAGGAACGCGCTCTTGAACCCCTGGACGAGGAGCGTGCACGAGGTCCTCGAGGGTGAAGCCCATCTCCCGGTGCGCGATGGAGAGCTCCTTCGTGACGGTGGTGTCGGTGATGAGCCGGTTGTCGGTGTTGATCGTCACGCGCAGGCCGAAGTCGAAGTAGAACTTGAGCGGGTGGCTCGCGAACTCGGCCACCGACGCCGGTCTGCACGTTCGACGACGGGCACATCTCGAGCGGGATGCGGTGGTCGTTGACGTAGTTGAGCAGGTCGCCGTTCTCGCGCAGCCGGACGCCGTGGCCGATGCGGTGCGCGCCGCAGTAGTGGATCGCCTGGGCGATCGACTCCGGCCCGTAGGCCTCGCCGGCGTGGATGGTGCAGTTGACGTTGTTGTCGAGGATGAGCTGGAACCGCCTCGCGGTGCTCGCTGGCCGGGTAGTCGTCCTCGGCGCCGGCGAGGTCGAAGCCGACGACGCCCTTCCTTGTAGGCGACCGCGAGCTCGGCCAGCCGCAGCGAGGTCTGCGGGTCCATGTGCCGGATGCCGCAGACGATGACGTGCGACTTGATGCCGGTCTCGCGCTTCGCGTGCGCGCAGCCCCTCGAGCACCGCGTCGACGATGGTGGTCGGCTTGAGGCCCCGGCGGGTGTGGAGCATCGGCGAGTAGCGCACCTCGAGGTAGCGCACGTTCTCGGCGGCGCAGTCCTCGCGAGCTCGTAGGCGGCGCGGTAGAGCGCCTCCTCGGTCTGCAGCACCGCGAGCGTGACGTCGAACGCCTTGAGGTAGTCCTCGAGCGACGCGCAGGTCTCGCCCAGGTGGATCGCCTGGGCGAGCCCCTCGGGCGTGTCGGCCGGGAGCTTCACCTTCTGCTGCTCGGCGAGGTCGAGGATCGTCGCGAGGCGCAGCGAGCCGTCGAGGTGGCAGTGGAGGTCGGTCTTCGGGAGCGCCCGGAGGAGCTCCTCGGTGACCGGAGGGAGGCGTCCGGCGTTCGAGGGGGCCATGGAGTGATGATACGCCCGGCACCCGTCCCCGGCTCGAACCGGGCGGGGGAAGTCAGGCGCGACCGAGGAACCGCGCGAGCACCCGCTTCTCGCCCGCCACGAACCGGACCGTGATCTTCGCGTCGCGCCCCGCCCCGTCGGCGCCGAGGACGACGCCCTCCCCGAGCGACGGGTGGACGACGCGGTCGCCCCGGGAGAAGGCGCGCCCCGTCTCCGGCCGCTGGTCGAACTCGTAGTCGACGACCGGCTCGGACGGGCGGTCCGGACCTCGGGCGGGCG
Organism: uncultured delta proteobacterium; assembly: GCA_963739565.1. Classification (GTDB taxonomy): domain Bacteria; phylum Myxococcota; class Myxococcia; order Myxococcales; family Anaeromyxobacteraceae; genus Anaeromyxobacter. Next base: position 969,227 of record CAVUBF010000012.1, read on the forward strand.
GCGCGTCCGCGCCGTCGAGCTCGATGTGCGGCTCCTGCGGCAGCGCCCCGGGGTGGCGCCGGATCACCGGGCCGCGGGGAACGGCCACGTCCTCCCCTCCCCAGCCCCGCTCCGCGGGGCGGGGGAAGTCCGGGGACGAGCGGGCGCGGACCTCGCGGGCCACCGCCTCGCCGAAGAGCTCCGGCGGGAGGTCGGCCAGGAAGCGCGACGGCTCCATGCTGCGCCAGGACGGGCCGCCGTCGCCGTAGCGCCATCCGGCGCCGCGCGAGGGAGAGGGTGAGCCGAGCCGCTTCGCGCGGGTCATCCCGACGTAGCAGAGCCGCCGCTCCTCGTCGAGGCGGCCTGGCGCGCCTCCTCGCCTCGGGACGGGTCGCCCCAGGGCGCGCGTCGGGCAGCGTCCCCTCCTCCAGCCCGGCGAGGACGACCGCGTCGAACTCGAGCCCCTTGGCGGCGTGCAGCGTCATCAGCGCCACCCGCCCCTCCGGCGTCGGCGCGTCCGCCTCGCCGAGCAGGGCGATCTGCTCGAGGAAGCGCGCCAGGGGCGGCGTGACCGGCTCGTCGGGATCGCGCGGCGGGCGGCGACCGGCGCGTCGCCTCGTCGAACTCGCGGGCCGCGGCGACGAGCTCGACCAGGTTCTCGGCGCGCTCCGCCGCCTCGTCGGTCCGCTCCGCCTCGAGCCGCGCGAGCAGCCCGGTGCGCTCGAGCACCTCCTGCACGGCCACCCCGGCGTCGAGGCTCGGCGACGTCCCGGGCGAGCCCGGCGAGGACCTCGCGGAGCGACCCGAGGGCGCGGCGGCGCCTGGCGGGCTTCAGCCCCTCGACGGCGTCCACCTCGCGCGAGGGCGTCGAAGAGGGACACGCCGCGGCTCCGGGCGTGGGCCTGGAGCCGCTCCACCGTCTTCTCGCCGATCCCGCGCGGCGGCCGGTTCACCACGCGGGCGAGGTCGAGGTCGCTGCGCGGGCTCGAGCGCGAGCCGGAGGTAGGCCGCCGCGTCCTTCACCTCGGCGCGCTCGTAGAAGCTGGTTCCGCGCACGATGACGTAGGGGATCCGCGCGGCCCGGAGCGCCGCCTCGATCGGGCCGCGACTGCGCGTTCGTGCGGTAGAGGACGGCGATCTCGTCGCCGGCGGTGCCGCGGGCGCGCTCCCGCCGCCACCGCGCGCGCGATGCCGCTCCGCCTCGTCGTGCTCGTCCTGGCCGACCAGCAGCGCCAGCGGGTCGCCCGGCCTCCTGCCTCGGTCCAGAGCCGCTTCTCGCGCCGGCGCGCGGCGCGGGAGATGACGGCGTGGGCGGCGTCGAGGATGTTGCGGGTGGAGCGGTAGTTCTGCTCGAGCTTCACGACGCGGCGTCCCGGGGAAGTCCCGATCGAAGCCGAGGATGTTCGTCCACGTCGGCGCCGCGCCAGCGGTAGATGGCCTGGTCGTCGTCGCCCACCACGCAGACGTTCCGCGTCGCGCCGGCGAGGAGCCGGAGCAGCCGGTACTGCGCGGGGTTCGTGTCCTGGAACTCGTCGACGAGCAGGTGCGCGGAACCGGCGTCGACCAGCGCGCGCGCAGCCCTCGTCCTCCTCGAGCAGCCGCACCGGCCGGAGGAGGAGGTCCCCGAAGTCGACCGCGCCGGCCCGCGCCAGCGCGCGCCTCGTAGCGGCTCGTAGACCTCGCGGGCGCGCTGCGCCCTCCACGTCGTACTCGCCCGACGCGGGTCTCCGCGGGCCGGAGGGCGAGCGTTCTTCCAGCGGTCGATGCGCGGAGAGCGCGCTCGCGCGGCGGTGAGGGTCTCGCCGTCGTCGGCGCCCAGCTCCGCGAGGATCCGCCTTCACGAGCCGGAGCTGGTCGTCGTCGTCGTAGATGGCGAACGACGGCGAGAGCCCGGCCCGCGCCGCCTCGCGGCGGAGGAAGCGGGCGCCGAAGGCGTGGAAGGTCTGGACCCACAGCTCGGCCGCCGTCGTCGCCCAGGAGCGCGGCGAGCCGCTCGCGCATCTCCCCGGCCGCCTTGTTCGTGAAGGTGACGGCGAGGATCGTGCCACGGGCACGACGCCCTCCTCGCGCGACGAGCCGGGCGATCCGGTGGACGATGACGCGGGTCTTCCCGCATCCCGGCGCCGGCGAGGACGAGGAGCGGCCCGTCGCCGTGGAGCACGGCCTCGCGCTGGGCGTCGTTCAGGCCGTCGAGGAGATCGGTCATGCCGGCGGGGACGGCTGATCTAGCGCGGCGGGCGGGGGCGCGCGGCGCCTCGCCGGCGATCGCGGCGGCGGGGACGGCGGGAGCCACCGGTAGTCCCACTCCGAGCGGTCGATCTCCTCGGCCTCCGGCCCGCCGCGGTCGCCGCCGCCCAGGGTCACCGCCTTCGTCCAGACCACGCGCCGCGGGAGGAGGGTTGCGGGATCGGTGACGAGGACGAGCGTCGCCTCGGCGGCGAGCATCGGGGCCGGCCCGGCGGGCGCATCCTCGGCGCCGGGGGCCGCCGCGGCGCGCAGCCGACGGACGAGCGCCGGCGCGGCGCGGTCGAGCGCGACCCGATCGGGCGTCGAGCGGAGCACCACCTCGACGCAGCGGGGGGCCCGCTCGGAGGCCGCGCAGGGCACGCGGCGGCGGACCCCGAACTCGACCGCCTGCGGCACGCGGTCGCCGGGGACGAACGGCAGCTCCGCCTCGGACTGCATCTCGTAGGTCTGGCCCATCCGGAGGTCCGCCCCGCTCCAGAAGCCCACCGCGAGGTTCCAGATCTCCTCCGCCTCGGCCCGCGTCGCCGCGAGGGCGAGGGCGAGGGCCCGCTCCGCCTGCTCCGGCGGGATCCGCGCGTCCTCGAGGACGCGCGCGAGGACCGGCCGGAGCGCCTCGACGCCGTCGAGCCCCACGAACTCCCCCTGGGCCCGGACCCGCTGCACCACCTGCTCGGCGGCGCGGATCGCCTCCGCGGCGAGGGCGGGCGGCACGGGGAGATCTCCGCGCCAGGTCGTGCCGCGCACCGACACGCGCAGCTCCCCCGGCTCGCCGCCGGCCTCCGCGGCGGTCTCGTAGCGCGCGGTGAAGGTCCCGGGCTTCTTCCCCGCGCGCACCCGGGTCCGGCGGTAGGTCACCTTCGCCCGGGCCGGCGCGGGCCAGGCGAACCGGAGCCGGACGACCTCCGCGGCGCGCGGCGGGGCGTCGTCGGCCAGGGCCTCCGTCGCGGGCGCGAGGGCGGCGACGAGGGCGAGGGCGAGGAGGGCGGCGGCGAGGCGCGGCACGGCGCGGGAGGCTAACATCGACCGGCTCGGGGGGACACCCGGCTCGCGTGCCCCCCGGCGCCCCGGCCCGCTCCGCGAATCCACCGCTGCGGCCCACCTCGCCGGGCGGTAGATTCGCTCCGTGGCTGCCCCCGTCCGCATCGTCCCGCTCGGCGGCCTCGGCGAGATCGGCATGAACTGCATGGCCGTCGAGTGCGACGGCCGGATCGCCGTCGTGGACTGCGGGATCATGTTCCCGAACGAGCCGCTGGGGGTCGACGTCATCGCCCCGGACCTGTCCTGGCTCCGCGAGCGGCGGGAGCAGGTCGGGGCGGTGTTCCTCACCCACGGCCACGAGGACCACCTCGGCGCGCTCCCGTTCCTGCTGCGCGACGTCCCCGTCCCGGTGTACGGGACGCGCTTCACCCTCGCGCTCCTCCGGCCCCGGCTCGACGAGGCCGGCGTCTCCGCGGACCTGCGCGAGGTCGCGCCGGGGGACGTGCGACCGGCCGGCGAGGCCTCCCCCCTCGCCGCCGAGTTCTTCTCGGTCACCCACTCCATCCCGGACGCCTGCGGCCTGGCGCTCCGGACGCCGCAGGGGACGGTGCTCCACTCGGGGGACTTCAAGATCGACCCGCACCCGGTCGCGGGTCCGGGGATGGACCTCGCCCGGGTCGAGGCCCTCGGCCGCGAGGGGGTGCGGCTCCTCCTCTCCGACTCGACGAACTCCGAGCGGTCCGGGAGCTCCCTGTCGGAGTCGGAGGTGGGCGCCGCGCTCGAGGAGGTCTTCGAGCGGGCGCGGGGGCGGGTCTTCGTCGCCTGCTTCGCCTCCAACATCCACCGGGTCCAGCAGGTCGATCGGCGCGGCGCGCGCCTTCGGGCGGCGCCTCGCGCTGCTCGGCCGCTCCATGGAGGCGAACGTCCGGCTCGCCCGGGAGCTCGGATATCTCGACCTGCCGGCGTGGATGCCGGTGGGCTTCCCGGAGGCGCGGACCCTCCCGCCGCGCGAGCTGTGCGTCCTCACCACCGGCACGCAGGGCGAGCCCCGGAGCGCGCTCGCCCGGCTCGCCCGGGGCGAGCACCCGGACCTCGCCATCGCACCGGGCGACCTCGCGATCCTCTCGTCGCGCTTCATCCCGGGGAACGAGGTCGCGATCGGACAGGTCGTGAACGAGCTCTGCCGCCGCGGCGCCGAGGTCGCCTACGAGGGGCTCCGGCCGCTCCACGTCTCCGGCCACGCCCAGGAGGGCGGAGCAGCGCCGGCTCATCGCGCTCGCGCGCCCCGCCCACTTCGTCCCCATCCACGGCGAGTACCGCCACCTCGCCCGCCACGCCGCCCACGCCGCGGCGGAGGGCGTCCCGGGGCGCGACGTGCTCGTCGACGGGCAGGTGCTCGAGCTCACCGACGCGGGGCGTCCGCGTGGTGAAGGGCGAGGTCCCGGTGGGACGCGTCTACACCGACCGCGACGAGCTGGGCGGCGCGGACATCGGGGCGCTGGTGGTGAAGGACCGGCGGCTCCTCGCCGAGGCCGGGCTCCTCATCGCGGTCCTCGCGGTGGAGAAGGCGACCGGCGCGGTGGTGCGCGGCCCGGACCTGTTCGCGAAGGGCGTCGCCGGGTTCGAGGGGTCCGAGGACGCGATCCGCGGCGAGGTCCTGCGGGCCCTCGACGAGCTCTCGCCCAGCGCCCGCGCCGACGTCGGGGAGGTGCAGGAGACCCTGCGCTTCGCGGTGCGGCGCTGGTTCCGGCGCGAGGTGGGGCGGCGCCCGTCGGTGCTCCCGGTGGTGCTCGAGCTGTAGAGTGACGGAATACGGAGGGTGGACGATGCCGAGCTTCGACGTCGTGTCCGAGCTGGACCTGATGGAGGTCGAGAACGCCTTCAACCAGGCGCGGAAGGAGATCGCCCAGCGGTTCGACTTCAAGGGGACCTCCACGGACCTCGAGCGCGACAAGGACGGGAACGTGGTGGTGAAGGCGGGCTCCGAGGGGCGCGCCGAGGCGGCGCTCGGGGTCCTCATGGAGAAGCTCGCGAAGCGCGGCGTGCCGCTCGAGGGGCTCGATCCCGCAGAAGCTCGAGCCCGCCTCCGGCGGGCACGTGCGCCAGCTCGTGAAGCTGAAGAAGGGGCTGAAGCAGGAGGACGCGAGGAAGATCGTCGCCCTCGTGAAGGAGGCCGGCCTGAAGGTCCAGGCCGCGATCCAGGGCGAGGCGGTCCGGATCACGGGCAAGAAGCGGGACGACCTGCAGGCGTGCATGCAGCGGATCCGCGCGGCGTCGCTCGGCGTGCCCCTCCAGTTCCAGAACTTCAGGGAGTGAACACCGGCGACTGTCGCCTTCGGGCGACCGTCGCCGCGGGAGACGTCCGCCTGTCACGGTGACGCCCGTCGATCTGCACCGCGTTCCCCTTCCCCTCTGCGATGCGCCGTCCTGCCGGTGACGGTGAAGCCGTCGTAGGTGACGCCGGACGGCTCGAGGGGGAAGGCGACCCGGGCCCGGCGCGCCTCGGCCGTGTCGTTCCGGAGCGCGTAGCGCCCCGCGAACGCGACGGAGTAGGTCGGGAACCAGAGGAGCCCCTTGCGCCGGTGCTCGAGGCCGAGCCGGACGTCGAGTTCCGACGACTCGAGGGCGAGGGGTCGCTCGGTCGACACCTCGGCGTCCCGCTCGACCTCGAAGTACCGCTTCGTCGCGTCGTCGAACTTCTGCTCCTTCACGCGGGTGCGATGGCGCTCGCGGCCGAGGCCGGTGAACCCGATGGCGAGGAGTCGTCGCATGGCCCGGCAGGAGCAAGCGCCGTTCCGGCGCCGAGCGCCCCGGCGCCACTCGGGATTTCGCGCTGCGTGGCGCCGGGGACACGCGCCTTTTCGAGCGGGCGGGCCACTCGCTCCGGGGCAGCCTGATACGGCTGCCCCTGCGCTCGCTTCGCGGCCGCCTCTGCGTGCCCCCGCGCGTTGCCCCGGCCCTCCCGGTCTGTTAGATCGCGGCCGCCCGTGCCGACCCGCGTCTACATGCACACCCTCGGCTGCCCGAAGAACCGGGTGGACAGCGAGGTCATGCTCGGGACCCTCGCCGCAGGCCGGGCTACCGGCTCGTCCAGGAGCCGGAGCAGGCCGAGGTCATCGTCGTGAACACCTGCGGCTTCATCGAGAGCGCGAAGGAGGAGTCGGTCGACGCCATCCTCGAGCTCGCCGAGCACAAGCGCGCGGGCCGCTGCCGGAAGCTCGTCGTGACCGGCTGCCTCGTGCAGCGCTACCCCGAGGAGCTCGCCCGCGAGCTGCCCGAGGTCGACCACTTCCTCGGCACCGGCGCCTACCCGGACGTCGCGTCGATCGTCTCCGACGCGCAGGCGAAGCGGCTCGTCGTCCCCGACCCGGACTTCGTCCACTCCGCCGCGACGCCGCGGGTGAACTCGCTCGCCGTCGCACACCGCCTACCTCAAGATCTCCGAGGGCTGCGACAACGCCTGCGCCTTCTGCATCATCCCGAAGCTGCGCGGGCCGCAGCGCTCGCGCCCGGTCGAGGACGTCGTCGCCGAGGCGGAGGCGCTCGCCCGCGCAGGGCACGATCGAGCTCTACCTCGTCGCCCAGGACCTCACCGCCTACGGCCACGACCTCCCGGGCCGCCCGACGCTCCACGACCTCCTCCGCGCGCTCGCGCAGGTCGACGGGATCCGCTGGATGCGGCTGCCACTACGCCTACCCGCGCGACTTCCCCGACGCGCTCGTCGAGGTCATCGCGCGACGAGCCGAAGATCGTGAAGTACCTCGACATGCCGCTCCAGCACAGCTCGGACCGGCTGCTCCGGGCGATGAAGCGCGGCCGCGACTCGGTGTTCCTGCGCGAGCTCCTCGCGCAGCCTGCGCGCCGGGTCCCCGGCCTCGCGCTGCGCACCTCGCTCATCGTCGGCCTCCCCGGCGAGACCGAGGAGGACTTCGAGGACCTCCTGCGGCTTCGTGCGAGGAGCAGCGCTTCGAGCGGCTCGGCGTCTTCGAGTACTCGCCCGAGGAGGGCACGCCCGCCGCCGAGATGGCGCGGCAGGTGCCCGACGCGGTGAAGCGGGCGCGCTTCGAGCAGGTCATGGAGCTCCAGCAGGGGATCTCCCGGGCCCACCAGAAGGCCTGGATCGGCCGGCAGGTCGAGGTCCTCGTGGAGGGGCAAGTCGGAGGAGACCGAGCACCTCCTCGCCGGCCGCAACGCGCAGCAGGCGCCGGAGATCGACGGCCTCACCTACGTGAACGACGGGGTCGCGTACCCCGGCGAGATCGTGACCGTCGAGGTGACCGACGCCTCCGACTACGACCTCGTCGGCCGGGTGGTCGCCCGCGAGCCGGGACGGGCCGCCCGGCCGCTCCCCCACGGCGGAGCGAAACCCCGCCGCGGCGGCCTCCCCGTCGTCTCGTGACGGGGGAGACGATTCGCCGCACGGGGTCGCGTGCGCCCGCCGCGATCCTCGGGGCCGAGCTCGGGTAGTAGCCCGCTCCTACCGCCCGCGGCCGCCGAACATCGACCCGAGGATGCCGCGCATGATGGCGCGGCCGAGCTGGGTCCCGGCGGCGCGGGCGGCGCTCTGCGCCACCTTCCCGAGCATGTCGGCCGCCTCGGACCCCGCGGTCCGGGGCTGGCCGCGGCCCGCCGGGGCGCGGCCCGGGGCCGGGAGCGAGCTCGCCTCCCGCGCCTGCGCGCGGCCCTTCAGGATCTCGTAGGCCGACTCGCGGTCCACCGGAGCGTCGTACCGGCCACGGAGCGGAGAGGCGCGGAGCACCTCGGCGCGCTCCTCGGGTGAGAGCGGCTTCAGCCGGGAGCGGGGCGGGACGACGAGCGCGCGCTCCACCGGCCGCGGGGTCCCCTGCTCGTCGAGGAAGGAGACGAGCGCCTCGCCGACCGCGAGCTCGGTGATCGCCGCGGTCACGTCGACGCCCGGGTTGGCGCGGAAGGTCTCCGCCGCGGCCCGGACCGCCCTCTGGTCCCGCGGGGTGAAGGCGCGCAGCGCGTGCTGCACGCGATTGCCGAGCTGGCCGAGCACCGTCTCCGGCACGTCGAGCGGGTTCTGGGTGACGAGGTAGACGCCGACCCCCTTCGAGCGGATGAGCCGGACGACCTGCTCGATCTTCGACCGCAGCTCCTCCGGCGCGTCCTCGAAGAGGAGGTGCGCCTCGTCGAGGAACAGGACGAGCCTCGGCTTCTCGGGGTCGCCGACCTCCGGGAGCCGCTCGAACAGCTCGGAGAGCAGCCACAGGAGCACCGCGGCGTAGATCCTCGGCGAGCGGTAGAGCCGCTCGGCATGGAGCACCGTCACCTGCCCGCGGCCGCCGAGGTCCGTGCGCAGGAGGTCCGCGAGGTCGAGCGCGGGCTCGCCGAAGAGCCGGTCCGCGCCCTCCGCCTCGAGGGCGAGGAGCGCGCGCTGGATGGCGCCGACGCTCGTCGGCGAGACGTTGCCGTAACGGGCCCGGAGCGCCGCCGCGTTCTGCGTGACGTGCTCGAGCATCGCCCGCAGGTCCTTCACGTCGAGGAGCAGGAGCCCCTCGTCGTCCGCGACCTTGAACGCGATCTGCAGCACGCCGGCCTGGGTGTCGTTGAGGCCGAGGATCCGCGAGAGGAGGAGCGGCCCCATCTCCGACACGGTGGTGCGCAGCGGGTGGCCGCCCTCGCCGAAGACGTCGAGGAAGGCGACCGGGCTGGCCTCCGGGACGAGGGGGAGGCCGAGCTCCTTCGCCCGGGCGACCACCTTGTCGGAGTCGCCTCCCGGCTTCGCGAGGCCGGAGAGGTCGCCCTTCACGTCGGCGAGGAACACCGGCACGCCGAGCCGGCTCATCCCCTCGGCGAGGACCCGGAGCGTGATCGTCTTCCCGGTGCCGGTCGCGCCGGCGACGAGCCCGTGCCGGTTCGCGAGCGCGGGGAGCAGGGCGAGCTCCTTCACGCCCTTCGCGACGAGGATCGGATCCGCCATGGCCGCGATACTACCTGCCGGCGGCGTCGATGCGGCGCACGTCCTTCGGCAGCTTGAGGTCGAACGCCGACTCCGTCAGCCCGGGGTTCCGCTTCACCGCCGTGAGCTTCACCTCGTTCACGTTACCCGCGCCGTCCACCACCTTCGTGGCCGTCACCTCGCCCGTGGGACCGACGGAGAGGGCGATCGACTCCACCCGGGGGTCCGGCTCCTTCGGCCGCAGGACGAGCGTCCCCCCCTCGCCGCTCGAGAGGTCGAACTCCCGGGCGAGGTCCCCCTTGCCGAGGAGGAAGGTGACCGCGGCGCTCATCGCGGACGCGTCGAACTTCTCGTCCACGTAGGCCTGGTGCTCCTCGGGCTCGTACTGCACGAGGCGCGAGCCCTTCACCACGATGGCCTTGGGGGTGGGCTTCTCGTAATCCCACCGCATCATCCCGGGCTTCTTCACCCGCAGCGTCCCCGAGGAGACCTGGCGGCGCCCGAACCCCGCGTAGGTGTAGGTCTGCTGGAACTTCGCCTCGAGGTCTCGGGTCGCCTCGTAGTAGGCCTGGACCTTCCGCGCGAGGCCGACCGCCTGATCGGGGGCGGGGGTCGCGGGAGCGGCGAGGAGGAGGGTGGCGAGCAGGGCCTTCATGCGTCGTTCCTACCATCCCGACGGGCGGCCCGCCCGGGCCATTCACCCGGGGGAGCGGCTCCCCTGGCTCACCTTGACGCGGCGGCCCCCCCGGGCGATTCTCGCCCGCCTCGATGCGCCGCCCCCTCGCCCTCGCCCTCGCGGCCGCCGCCGTCCTCGGCGCCGGCTGCTCGACCTCACCGTGCCAGGAGCTCGGGGAGAAGGTCTGCAACTGCAGCGGGCTCTCGAGCGACGCCTGCAAGACGCAGGTCGAGGGGGAGCTCAAGCGGATCGATCCGCCGCAGTCCACCCTCGATCGCTGCAGCGCGCTGCTCGGGACCTGCCACGAGCCGATAGGCGCGGTCTTCTGCGAGTGGCTCTCCACGGAGAACGGCAAGATCTCCTGCGGCCTCGCCGAGCCGGAGCTCGTCACCAGCACCGCCGGCGGCGGCTAGGGTCAGCTCGGGATCCCGAGCGGGATCCGGCGGCCGGACGTCGGCACCAACGGCCCGCCCTCGAACCGCCCCGCGATCGTCTCGCCGCAGGCCGCGCAGGCGCCGCGCGAGAGCGCCACCTTCCGCACCGCGAACCAGTCCCGCTCGACGACCCGCGCCCTGCAGCGCGGGCAGAAGGTGGCCTGGCCGTCCCGGTCGTGGACGTTCCCCGTGTAGACGTATCGGAGCCCGGCCTCCATCGCGAGGGCGCGGGCACGCGAGAGCGTCCGCGGCGGCGTGGGGGGCCGGTCCATCATCTTGTAGTCGGGGTGGAAGGCGGTGAAGTGGACCGGCACGTCCGCTCCCATCCGCGAGACCACCCAGTCGGCCAGGGCGCGGGTCTCGTCCTCCGCGTCGTTGAGCCCGGGGATCATGAGGTTCGTCACCTCGACCCAGACGCCCGTCTCCTTGGCGAGCCACTCGAGCGTCTCCTTCACCGGCTCGAGGTGCGAGAGGGTCTCGTGCGCGTAGAAACGGTCGGTGAAGCCCTTGAGGTCCACGTTCGCCGCGTCCATGTGCCGGTAGACGTCCGCGCGCGCCTCCCGGCCGATGTAGCCGTTCGTCACGAACACCGTGAAGAGGCCGCGGGCGTGGGCCTCCTTCGCCACGTCGATCGCGTACTCCGCCCAGATGGTCGGGTCGTTGTAGGTGAAGGCGAGCCCCGGGGCGCGCATCCGGATGGCGAGGTCCACCACGCGCTCGGGGGTCCACGAGCCCTCCGAGAGGCGCTCGTCCTCGCGGGCCTTCGAGATGTCCCAGTTCTGGCAGAACCGGCAGCCGAGGTTGCAGCCGGCCGTCCCGAAGGACAGCACCGTCGCGCCGGGGTGGAAGTGATTCAGCGGCTTCTTCTCGACGGGGTCCACCGCGAAGCCGGTGGTCGTGCCCCATCCGGCGGTGACGAGCCGCCCGCCCCGGTTCTTCCGGATGAAGCAGAACCCGTCCTGCCCGTCGCCGATCCGGCACTCCCGCGGGCAGAGCGTGCAGAGCACCTTCCCGCCGGGCGCCGGCTCCCAGTAGCGCGCCTCGTGGAGCACGATTCGATTGTACCGCCCGGCCCCGGGACCGCACGCGCCGGCCGGGCAAGGCCCCTCTCGCCGGGGACCCCTCCCGGTGTTATCTAAGGTGCCGTCCTATGACCTTTCGCGAAGCGGTCGCCCGGCGCGTCCTCGTCTTCGACGGCGCCATGGGGACGCAGATCCAGCGCCACCAGCTCAAGGCCTCCGAGTTCGGCGGCAAGGAGGGGGCGAACGACCTCCTCGTCCTCACCCGCCCCGACCTCATCGAGGACATCCACGGCCGCTACTTCGCGGTGGGCTGCGACGTCGTCGAGACGAACACCTTCGGCTCGTCGCGCCTCAAGCTCGACGAGTACGGCCTCGGCCACCGCACCTACGAGGTGAACTTCAAGGCGGCGATCGTCGCCCGGCGCGCCGCCGAGCCGCTTCTCCACGCCCGGACCAGCCGCGCTTCGTCGCGGGCTCGATCGGGCCGACCGGCATGCTGCCGTCCTCCTCCGACCCGGCGCTCTCGGCAACATCACCGCCGACGCGCTCGAGCGGATCTTCTTCGAGCAGGCGAAGGGGCTCATCGAGGGCGGCGTCGACGCCATCATCATCGAGACCCAGCAGGACATCCTCGAGCTCCGCGCCGCGGTCCTCGCCGCCGACGCCTGCCGGCGCGAGTGCCTGCGCGACGTCTTCATCATCGCCCAGCCGACCCTCATCGACGCGAACGGCCGCATGCTGCTCGGCACCGACATCGCCGCGGCGCTCGCGACGCTGGAGCGGCTGCCGGTGGACGCCATCGGCCTCAACTGCTCGACCGGCCCCGCCGAGATGCGCGCGGCGGTGAAGCTACCTCGCCGAGAAGTGCGAGCCACTACGTCTCGATGCCTGCCCGAACGCCGGGATGCCGGAGAACGTGGACGGGCACGCCGTCTACAAGCTCTCGCCGGAGACGCTCGCCGACGCCCTCGCCGAGTTCGTCGCGGGACTTCGGCGTGGACCTCGTCGGCGGCTGCTGCGGGACCACCCCGGAGCACCTCGCGCGCGGTCGTGGAGCGCCTGCGCGCGCTCGACGCGCCCCGCCGGGTCCGCCCCCGCCCCGCCGCCGAGCTCTCCTCCGCCATGAAGGCGGTGCCGCTCGGGATGGAGCCCGCGCCCGCTCATCGTGGGCGAGCGGCTCAACGCCCAGGGCTCGAGGAAGGTGAAGGAGCTGCTCCTCGCCGACGACTACGCCGGGCTCCTCCGGATCGCCCGCGGGCAGGTGGAGGCGCGGGGCGCACGTGCTCGACGTGTGCGTCGCGCTCAACGAGCGGGACGACGAGGCGGCGCAGATGCGCGCCCTCGTGAAGCTCCTCGCGCAGGCGGTCGACGCGCCGCTCATGATCGACTCGACCGAGCCCGACGTCATCGAGAGCGTCCTCAAGGTCTACCCGGGGCGCTGCATCGTGAACTCGGTCAACCTCGAGAAGTCGGGCGAGCGGGTGAAGAAGGTGCTCCCCCTCGTCCGCCGCTACGGCGCGGCGGTGGTCGCCATGACCATCGACGAGAAGGGGATGGCGCAGACCGCCGACCGCAAGGCGGAGATCGCCCGGCGCATCGTCGCAGGTCGCCGCCGGACTACGGGATCGGCCCCGACGCCCTCGTCTTCGACGCGCTCACCTTCACCCTCGCCACCGGCGGCGAGGAGTACCGGCACAGCGCCGTCGAGACGCTCGAGGGGATCCGCCGCATCAAGGCGGAGAACCCGGGCGTGTTCACGACCCTCGGCGTCTCGAACGTCTCCTTCGGCCTCGCCAAGGCGGCGCGCGAGGTCGTGAACTCGGTCTTCCTCTACCACGCGGTCCAGGCGGGGCTCGACCTCGCCATCGTGAACCCGAAGGACATCCGCCCGTACCCGGCCATCGGCGAGGTGGAGCGGACGCTCGCCGAGGAGCTCGTCTTCGACCGCCGCCCGGACGCGCTCGCCCGGCTCATCGCCCACTTCGGCGCGAAGGGCGCGGAGAAGCAGCTCCCCGCCGAGGACCTCCTCGCCGGCAAGAGCGCCGAGGAGCGGCATCCACCTCCAGATCCTCCACCGCCGGCCCGAGGGCATCGAGGCCCTCATCGACGACGCGCTCACGCGGCGCGCGGCGGTCGGGGTGCTGAACGAGGTGCTGCTCCCCGCGATGAAGGACGTCGGCGACCGGTTCGGCGCCGGCGAGCTCATCCTCCCCTTCGTGCTGCAGTCCGCCGAGGTGATGAAGAAGGCGGTCGGCGTACCTCGAGAAGTTCCTCGAGCGGAAGGAGGGCTCGTCGAAGGGCACGGTGGTCCTCGCCACCGTCTACGGCGACGTCCACGACATCGGCAAGAACCTCGTGAAGACGATCCTCGCGAACAACGGCTTCACGGTGCACGACCTCGGCAAGCAGGTCCCGGTCGCCGACCATCATCGAGAAGGCGGTCGCGGTGAACGCCGACGCCATCGGCCTCTCGGCCCTGCTCGTCTCGACCTCGAAGCAGATGCCCTTCTGCGTCGAGGAGCTGACGCGCCGGAACCTCTCGTTCCCGGTCATCATCGGCGGCGCCGCCATCAACCGGCGCTTCGGCTACAAGACCCACTTCGTCGGACGGCGCGCCCTACGCCGGCGGCGTCTTCTACGCGAAGGACGCCTTCGAGGGGCTCGAGCTCGTCGAGCAGCTCGTCGATCCCCGAGAAGCGCGACAAGCTCCGCGCACGCCGTCCTCCAGAAGGCGCTCAGCCGCGAAGGACGCGCCGCCCGACGAGCGCCGCTCCCGCCCGCGCCGGCGCGCCGCTCCGACGTCCGTCCCGCGCCCTCGAATCCCCACGCCGCCGTTCTGGGGCCCGCGCGTCGTCCCCGCCGGGCAGATCGCGCTGCCCGAGCTCTGGCCGCACCTCGACCTCGACGAGCTCTTCAAGCTGCAGTGGGGCGTGAAGGCGAAGGGGGCGGAGTACGAGAGGATGATCCGCGAGGAGTTCGGGCCGCAAGCTCGAGGAGCTGAAGGCCGAGGCGAACTCGAAGGGCTGGCTCGTGCCGAAGGTGGTCTACGGCTACTTCCCGTGCCACGCGGAGGGGAACGACCTCGTCGTCCTCGACCCGGTCCACCGCAAGGAGGAGGTCGCCCGCCTCCTCCTCCCGCGCCAGCCCGACGAGCCGGCACCTCTGCCTGGCCGACTGGTTCCGGGAGGAGCGCGGGTCGGACGTGTGCGCGTTCCAGGTGGTCACGGTGGGCGATCAGGCCTCGCGCCTCGCCGAACGAGGCGCAGGAGCGGGGCGACTACACCCGCGGCCTCTTCCTCCACGGCCTCGCCGTGGAGGCGGCCGAGGCGCTCGCCGAGCACTGGCACCGCGTCGTGCGGCGCGAGCTCGGGGTCCCGGACGGCCAGGGGAAGCGCTACTCACCGGGCTACCCGTCGTGGCCGGAGCTCGAGGACCAGCGCCAGCTCTGGAAGCTCCTCGACCCGGAGCGGACCATCGGCGTCGCCCTCACCGAGGCCGAACCAGATGGTCCCCGAGCAGTCGACCTCCGCGATCGTCCTGCACCACCCGGACGCCATCTACTTTACCATTCGTTAACGGGGGGCCCTCGCCCTGCGCCTGACGGCGCGGGGCTCGGGACCCCCGAACCCCCCGGCGCTCGCTCCGGGGCAGGCTCATCCGCCTGCCCCTGCGCTCGGGGCACGGCGCGGAGGGGACGTCGCCCTGCGCCTGACGGCGCGGGGCTCGGGACCCCCCGAACCCCCCGGCGCTCGCTCCGGGGCAGGCTCATCCGCCTGCCCCTGCGCTCGGGGCACGGCGCGGAGGGGGACGTCGCCCTGCGCCTGACGGCGCGGGGCTCGGGACCCCCCGAACCCCCCGGCGCTCGCTCCGGGGCAGGCTCATCCGCCTGCCCCTGCGCTCGGGGCACGGCGCGGAGGGGACGTGCCCCCGCCCCCTCGGGGGCGACGCTCACGATGGGCACCGGGCCCCGTCGCTCACCGTCTTTCGCCCGCCCGCCTCGCGCCCGGTGTGCGAGCATCCCGCCCACAGGAGGTGGCAGAGGCCATGGAGCTCCGGGAACTGAAGGTCATCGTGACGGGCGCCGCCCAGGGGATGGGCGCCCACTTCGCGCGGCGGCTCGCCGAGGCGGGCGCGCAGGTCGCCGCTGGCGACGTGAACGAGGCGGCGCTCGCCGCGCTCCCGCAGGGGATCCACCGCCGCCGGCTCGACGTCGCCGACGAGGGGGACGTGAAGGCGTTCGTCGCGTGGGCGGCCGGCGCCCTGGGCGGCCTCAACGCCCTCGTGAACAACGCCGGGATCATCCGGGACGGCCTCCTCGTGAAGAAGGACCGGGCCACCGGCGAGGTCACCACGCTGTCGCGGCTCGACTGGGATGCCGTCATCGGCGTGAACCTCACCGGGGCGACGCTCATGGTCCGGGAGACGGTCGCGGAGATGGTCCGCGCCGGCACGCGGCCGGGCGTGGTGGTGAACATCTCCTCCATCGCCCGCCACGGGAACCGCGGGCAGTCGAACTACGTCTCGGCGAAGGCGGCCCTCGCCGCGAACACCGTGACCTGGGCGCGGGAGTTCGCCGGGTTCGGCATCCGCGTCGGCGCCGATCGCGCCGGGAATGATCGAGACGCCCATGACCCAGGGGATGAACCAGAAGGCTCGCGACGCCCTCGTCGCGATGATCCCCTCGGGCCGGATCGGCCTGCCGGAGGACATCTGGCGCGCGCTCCGGTTCATCGTCGAGTGCGACTACTTCAACGGCCGCTGCGTGGACGTCGACGGCGGGCTGTCCATGTAGCGGGGGGACACGCTCGCCGAGCCGCGGCTCAGCTCGGGGGCCCCCTGGGCCGGTGGAGCCTCATCCGGCTCCACCTGCGCTCGAGCTATTCGCGCGTCGGCTTCGCGCCGGCGGGGACGGGCGTGGCCCCGGGGATCGGCGTGAGCGCGGGCCCCTTCCCCCCCGTTCCGCCGGCGAGCCGCCGGAGGTTCTCGCGGGCCGCGAAGAACCGGGCGAGCTTCAGGTCCTCGGTCCGCATGTGCTCGCGGAGGGCGTGCGCGAGGTCGGCCGCCGCCCTCGCGGCGGGGCCTCCGGCCTTCGCCACCGCCCGCGCCTCGCCGAGCCGCTCGAGGAGCAACGCGTGCTGGCGGCCGTGGTCGCCCGCGGCGGTGTAGCCCTGCTCCGCCATCCACTCTTCCTCGTGGCGCCAGTGATCCTCGAGCGAGGCGGTGAGGAGCCGCAGCGCGCCGCGGAGCTCCTCCGGGCTGCCCTCCGCCGCCACCGAGGCGAGCCGCTCCACGCGGCGGAGGATGAGCCGGTGCTCGGCGTCGATCCACTCGACGCCCAGCGAGGGGGTGGGCAGTTCTTCGTGCACTGGGACGCTCGCCAAGCACGTTGGCGGGATTCGCGCCCTCCTGCCACCCCGCGATCCCGGGACGCGACGACGTGGGACCCCCGGGTGGGCCTGCTCACCGGCGCGCGGGGACCTTCCCCTTCAGCTGCACGGGGAACGGGATGCCGGCGAGGTTCGCGTGGCCCCCGAGGTCCACCTCCACCTCTCCGCCCCCCGCGAGCGCCGCGGCGGCGCGTCCCGCCGACACGACGTCGAGCCGCACCGGGATCGCGACCACCGCGCTCGTGCCGCCCGCCACGGGCGCGACGTCGACGGCCGACGCGCGCGCGACGGGCGCCCCGGCGACGGCGAGGGCGTAGTCGAGCTTCCCGACCGGCAGGGGGAAGCCGTTCGGGTTCCGGACGCGGAGCCGCACGTCGAAGGCGACCTCGGAGAGCCCCATGGAGCGGAGCGCGATCCCCTCGAGCGCGAAGCGCGGCATCGAGGGGAGCTTCAGCTCGTCCCGATGCGAGAGCGGGACGTCGAGGACGCCGAGCGGCGTGCGCACGCCCAGGTTGCCCGCGAGGTCGTAGCGGATCTTGTCCTTGCCGCTGCCGAGCAGCGAGACGATCCCCGGCACGTCCTGGAACCGGACCCGCACCGGGAAGGTCACGGGCGAGGTGGCGTTCGCGCGGATCTGCAGGCCGCCGGGCAGGTCCCCGGAGGCGATCCGCGTCCCCTCCACCGCGACCGACCAGGCCACGCGCGCGAGGTCGACGCCGAAGCCGTTCGGGTTCTCGAGGTCGTAGGTGAAGTCGATCGTCGCGCCCTCGAGGTCGAGCGCGCTCAGCGAGGCGGTCCGGAACGTGAGCTTCGGCTTCTTCAGCGCCGAGGCGGCGTACTCCTGGAGTCCGGCGCAGGCGGCGAGGAGGAGCAGGGGGGCGGCGAGGGCGATCTTCCGCATGCCCTCCTTCTACACGGGACCAGCCGCGCGGCCTACGCCGGGGGTCCCGCGCGCGGGGGAGGCAGCCGCCGTCCACGCTCCGTCCACCCCCCATCCACACGGTTTCCACGGCGTCGTTCCACGTGAATTTCGACGTTGTCCACAGAACATCCACGGTGAATCCCGTCAGGTGCCGCTGCTAGTGTGCGCGCCGATGCCGGAGAACGAGTTCCTTCGCCGCCCCGACCCGCCGCTCCCGCTGCGCACCGCACGCGATCTCCCGCACAGCCTCGAGTCGGAGCAGGCGGTCCTCGGGGCGATCCTCTCCGACGACACCGCCTTCGACCAGGTCGCGGCGATCCTCGCGCCGCGCGACTTCTACCGGCTCGAGCACCAGCACCTCTACGAGGCCTGCGTCGAGCTCGCCAAGGAGGCGAAGAACCTCGACGCGGTGATGGTCCAGCAGCGGCTCGACGCGAAGGGGCTCCTCGGCGGCGCAGTCCCGCGCGAGCTCCCCTACTCGCTCCAGCGCGCGGTGGGCACCACCGCGAACGTCTCGCACTACGCCCGGAACGTGAAGGACCTGTCGGGCCTGCGGAACATGATGCTCGTGAACCAGGCCCTCGTGGAGCGCGGGTACGAGGCCGGCACGAACGTCCAGAGCTTCCTCGAGGCCGCCCAGCAGGAGGTCTTCAGCGCGGGCCAGGGCTCGGGCACCGAGACGCTCCGGCCCATCAAGGAGCCGGTCTGGAAGGCGCTCGAGAAGCTCGAGGCGGTCCAGCAGCGGGTGCAGTCCGGGCAGTCGCCGATCACCGGGGTCCCCACCGGGTTCCAGACGCTCGACAAGAACACGCTCGGGCTGCAGCCGGGGCAGCTCATCGTGCTCGCCGCGCGCCCGTCGGTCGGCAAGACCGCCTTCGCCCTCAACATCGCGACCCACGCCGCCGCCAAGGCGGGGAAGAAGGTCGCGTTCTTCTCCCTCGAGATGCCGTCCGAGCAGCTCGCCCTGCGCATGCTCGCGTCCGAGGCGAAGCTCGACTGGCGCCGGCTCTCGCAGGGCATGCTCTCCACCTACGACTGGACCAAGATCGCCGCCCAGGGCGACCGGCTCTCCGCCGCGAGTCTCTGGCTCGACGACAACTTCGTGCTGACGCCCGTCGAGCTGCGCTCGAAGTGCCGGAAGCTGAAGCGCGAGAACGGCGGGCTCGACCTCGTGATGGTCGACTACCTCCAGCTCATGCACTCGCCCTCCGACCGGAGCAACCAGTCGCGCGAGCAGGAGATCGCGACCATCAGCCGCTCGCTCAAGTCGCTCTCGAAGGAGCTCGAGTGTCCGGTCGTCGCGCTCTCGCAGCTGAACCGAGGCGTCGAGAAGCGCAAGGGCGAGCCGCCGATGCTCTCCGACCTCCGCGAGTCCGGCGCCATCGAGCAGGACGCCGACATCGTCATGTTCCTCCACCGGAACGAGGAGGACTCGAAGGACACCCAGGCCGGCACCGCCGCCGGCGACACGCTCGAGGTGGACCTCATCGTGGCGAAGCAGCGCCAGGGCCCGACCTGCACGATCCCGCTCGTGTTCTTCCGGACGACGACGTTCTTCGCCGAGATGGAGCGCAGGCGGGACGGGTAGGGCCGCCGGCTCTACCGGCTCGCGCGCGCGAAGGCGTCCAGGTACCGCCCCACCAGCGCCTTCGCGCGCCGCACCGCCGCCTCGAGCGACGCGCCGCGCGGCGAGGTGGGCCGGCGATCGCCGAGGCGAGCCGGCACCCGGTCCCGCGCGCGGTCCCGGGCCTCCGCCGGCCGGAAAAGCGCGTCACCCGCCGCCCCTCCACGAGCAGGTCCACCGGCGCGCCCTCGCGGTGACCGCCCTTCACGAGCACGGCGCGCGAGGGGAGCCGCCGCGCCGCCCGGATCGCCGCCTCGTCCGTCGAGACGTCCTCGCCGGTGAGCGCCGCGAGCTCGGGGAGGTTCGGCGTCGCGACCCAGGCGCGGGTGAGGAGCGGAGGAGCGCCTCCCCCGGCGAGAGGCCGCCCGTGTCGAGGAGCGAGCGCGCCCGACGACGCGGCGAGCACCGGGTCGACGACGAGGGGGATCCGGCGCAGCGGGGGCGCGGCGAGGCGGTTCGCGAGCGCGCGGGCCAGCGCGGCCGACCCGAGCATCCCGGTCTTCACGGCTCGCGGCCGCTCGCCATCGAGGAGGGCGTCGATCTGCGCGAGGAGCATGGCCTCGGAGACCGGCTCGAACCTGCGGGCACCGCGGGCGCCCTGGGCGGTGAGCGCGGCCGCGACGACCCAGCCCCGGGCGCCGGCGGCGGCGAGGGCCTCGAGGTCGGCGACGAGCCCGGCGCCGCCCGAGGGGTCGAGCCCCGCCACCACGAGCACGCGCGGCGCGCCGGCGCGTGCGGTCATCGGCGGGCGTCCCGAGCCGCCTGGACGAGGCCGCGGTAGAGCCCGGCGTGCCGCGGCTCGTGGCGGACCACCGCCTCCGGGTGCCACTGGACGCCGACCGCGAAGGGCAGGTCGGGCAGCTCGATCCCCTCGACCACGCCGTCCGGCGCGCGGCCGGAGACGAGGACGCCGGCGCCCGGATCGCGCACCGCCTGGTGGTGGGTCGAGTTCACCGGCAGGGGCGCGACGCCGACGAGCGCCGCGAGGAGCGTGCCGGCCGCGATCCGGACCTCGTGCGACGGCCGGTCCTTGGGCGGCGGCTGCTCGTGGCCGGAGAGGCCGGCGTCGGCGACGAGGTCCTGGTGGAGCGTGCCGCCCCGCACGACGTTGAGGAGCTGCATGCCGCCGCACACTCCGAGCACCGGCAGCCGCGCCGCGAGCGCCGCCTCGAGGAGGTCCCTCTCGAAGCCGGTCCGCTCCGGCTTCGTCGGGCCGCACTCCTTCCGGCGGGGCTCGCCGTAGAGCTCCGGCGGCACGTCGAAGGCGCCTCCCGTCACGACGAGGCCGTCGAGGAGCGCGAGGTAGGCGCCGGCCGCCTCGGCGAGGTGAGGGAGCAGGATCGGCAGCCCACCCGCGGCGAGCACCGCGTCCACGTAGGCGGCGGGGAGCTCGTACCGGCCGCGGGCCGGGTCGGCGTCGAGGGTGAGGCCGATGCGCGGGCGGCTCACGCCCCCCTCCGGCCGGCCTCGAACGCGGCGGCGAGCCGGCGCGCGTTCTCCACCGGGTCGCCGGCGGCGAAGATCGCCCCGATCGCCGCCGCGCACGCCGCGCCCTCGCGGGCGACGTCGCCGATGGTGCCCGCGCCGATGCCGCCGATGGCGACGACCGGCGCGCCGAGGGCGGCGGCGACCTCCCGCGAGTCGACCGAGCCCGCAGGGCGGGACCGCGAGCGCCTTCGTGGTGGTCGCGAAGATCGGGCCGAAGCCGACGTGGTCGGCCCCGTCCGCGACCGCGCCCCGGGCCTCGGCGAGCGTCCGGGTGGTCCGGCCGACGAGGAGGTCCGGCGCCGAGGAGGCGGCGCGCCTCCGGGACCGGGAGGTCGTCGTCGCCGACGTGGACCCCGTCGGCGCCGGAGAGGAGCGCGAGGTCGGCCCGGTCGTTCACGAGGACGAGGGCGCGGCCCCGGGCGAGGCGCCACGATCTCCCGCGCGATCCGCAGGATCTCGCCGGCGGGGGCGTCCTTCACGCGTACCTGGACCACGCCGGCGCCCCCCGCGACCGCGGCGGCGGCCTCCTCGGGGCGACGCCACGATCGCGTAGAGGCCGCGCAGGCGCGCGCGGCGCGCGGCGCCGTCGGGCATGGGGTTCGGGTAGCACGCGCTTGACGGCCCCGCAAGACGGGGCCTATTTTCCGCCCTCCCCGGACCCCCAGAGAGCCATGGCCGACCAGATCGAGAACAGGCACGTCGACAAGCGCGTCGCCCAGCGCTACGTGAAGAAGGACGTCCTCGAAGAGAAGGACTGGGACAAGCACCTCAAGTCCCTCCCCGATCTCGCCGACCAGGCGATCGCCATCGAGGCTGCGATGGAGGGCGAGCCGGACGACGAGGGCGACGAAGAGGCGTGAAGGCCGTGCGCCCCGGCGCCGCCTCCCCCCTCCGCCGTCCTGCCTTAGCGCTCGCCGCGGCGCTCCTCGCCCTTCCGGCGCGGGGCGCGCTGCCGCGCCCCGACGAGCGCCCCTCCCCGGCCCGCCGCACGCCGGTCGTGGTCGCCGTGGAGAAGGTTCGCGGCGCCGTGGTCAACGTCTCCGCCGAGGAGCTCGTCCGGATCCGCGTCCGCTCCCGGGCGGACTCGATGGCGGACCTCCTCTTCGGCGACTTCTTCGAGCGGCCCCGCTACCGCCGCGGCTACCAGGTCACCTCGCTCGGCTCGGGCGTCATCGTCTCGCCCGACGGCTACGTCCTCACGAACGCCCACGTGGTGGAGCGCGGGGCGCGGTTCCGCGTCGGGCTGCTCGACGGGCGCGAGCTCCTCGCGAAGGTGGTCGGGACCGACCCCTCCTCCGATCTCGCGGTCCTGAAGCTCGACGCGAAGGAGAAGCTCCCCTACGCGACCGCTCGGCCGCTCGGAGGGGCTCCTGCCTGGCGAGACGGTGATCGCCATCGGGAACCCCTTCGGCCTCTCGCACACCGTCACGACCGGCGTGGTCTCCGCGGTGCACCGGAACTTCAAGGCCGGGCGACCGGACCCTCTTCGACTTCGTCCAGACCGACGCCTCCATCAACCCCGGCAACTCCGGCGGGGCGCTCCTCGACATCGAGGGGCGGCTCGTCGGCGTGAACACCGCGATCCTCGGCGAGCGGAGCGCCGGGATCGGCTTCGCCATCCCGATCGACCGCGCCCGGCGGATCGCCGACGACCTCATCGCCCACGGTGAGGTGCGGGAGGGATACCTCGGGGTCGCGGTCGAGGACCTGCCCGCCCGCGAGGGCGGCGCAGGAGGGATCCTCCGGGGGCGTCGCGGTGACGGCGGTCGACCCGGGCTCGCCCGCCGAGCGCGCCGGGGTCCGGCAGCGGCGACGTCGTCGTCTCGGTGGACGGGTTCGAGCCCGCCTCGCGCCGAGGAGTTCCGGTTCCGCGTCCGCGACCTCGGCATCGGCCAGGACGGCGCGGCTCGAGCTCTCCCGCAGCGGCGCGCGGCTCTCGGTCGCTGGTGAAGGCGGTGGACCTCTCCGGCCGAGCGGGTGATGGAGCTCCTCGCCCGGCGCACCGGCCTCACCCTCGGCGAGGAGCGCGCGCAGGGCCGGAGCTTCGTCGTGGTCCGCAAGGTGACGCGCGGCTCCGAGGCGGCGGAGATCGGGCTCCAGCCCGGGGACCTCGTCCGCGAGGTGAACTCGGCCGAGGTCTCGACCGTGGCGGAGCTCCGGCGGGCGGCGGCGCGGGCGCGCCGCTCGGGGCGCCTCGTGCTGCTGGTGCAGCGCGGCTACGCCGCCGAGCGCATCGCCTTCGATTTCGACTAGAAAGAGGGGAGGAGGCGCGCGATGGCCGACGAGGGGAAGAGGGGGCCGATCGACTTCTACACGTT
Source organism: uncultured delta proteobacterium (assembly GCA_963739565.1). GTDB lineage: Bacteria > Myxococcota > Myxococcia > Myxococcales > Anaeromyxobacteraceae > Anaeromyxobacter. The sequence goes on from CAVUBF010000012.1 coordinate 992,226, forward strand.
CGTCCTGTCGCTCGGCTCGAGCGCGTTCGTCCATCTCGGGGACGCGCCGCACCCGGAGACCGGGGCGCCGGCGCCGCCGGACCTCCTCCTCGCGAAGCAGACCATCGACATCCTCGCGATGCTCCGGGAGAAGACGAAGGGGAACCTCACGCCCGAGGAGGAGCACTTCCTCGACTCGCTCCTCACCGATCTCCGGATGCGCTTCGTGGAGCGGAGCGCGGGCAAGGGGTCCTAGCTCTCCAGCCCCGCCTGCAGCATCGCCTCGGAGAGCCGGCGGACGAGCTCCTTGCGGATCACCCGGCGCGTTCGGGAGAGCGCGTCGGGGTCCCGGCGCGCCCGCGCCGACGCCTGCCGGCGCGCCGCCGCCACGACCCACGCGATCCGGCGCGTGTCGAGCCTCGGCGTGCGCGACGAGGCGAGCAGGAAGAACCCGAGCCCCCGCTCCTCGAGGACGGCTCGGAGGACCTTTCGCGCGCGGGAGACGAGCGTGAGATCGACGACGTTCGGCACGACGCGATCTCTAGGATCGATCCCGCGGGCGATCCATTTTTCGCTCAGAGCGCAGAAAACTGGATCCCGCGCGCCGCCGTGGATCGCCCGCGCGCCCGATATCGGGCGCAGGGCGCGAGGCGCCGGGGGGCGGCGCGGCAGCGTCAGTGCGTCGCGCTCCCGCGGCGGGCCTGCACGCGCGGAGCGAGGACGCCCGCCACCGCGGGCCAGAGCGCGTCGGTCCACAGCTCGTAGCCGCGCGCGGACGGGTGGAGCCCGTCCTGCGAGAAGAGCTCGGGGTGACCCGGGAACGCGTGCCGCGACGTCGCCTCGAGCTCCGCCACGACGAACCCGTGCCGCTCGGCGACCCGGTGGATCGTCGCGTTGTAGGCCGCGATCCGCCGGGCGAGCGAGGGCGGCGCGCTCGCCCCGGAGGGCGACCGGGACACGTCCGGCAGCTCGGAGAAGACCACCCCTGCCTTCGTCCGCGAGAGCGCGTCCGCGGCGATCTCGAGGTCGCGCGCGAAGTCCGCGAGGGGGCGCCCGCCCAGGACGTCGTTGAGCCCGATCCCGACGGTCACGAGGGCGGGGCCGTCGGCGACGGCGCGGGGGACCTGGGTCTTCCGCAGGTCCTCGGCGGTCGCGCCCGGGACCCCCAGGTTCACGAGCCGCACCGGCGTCCCGGCCGCGGCGAGGCGCTGCGCGAGCCGCTCCGGGTAGCCCCCGCCCCGCTCCGCCCCGACCCCGGCGGCGGTCGAGTCGCCGAGGGCGACGTAGACGGGCGGCGGCGTCCCCGCGTCCGCCAGGCCGGCGAGGAAGGCCGGGAGCACGGCGAGCGCGAGCGCGAGGAACCGCACCCCGCGAACCTCGGTCGCGGGCGGGCTCCGGGCAAGCGGCGTCGGCACGTTCGCCCCGCCGGCGCCTGCTCAGCGAGCGCCGCCCCGCCGGGCGCCGCCCCCGGGTCCGCGGCGGCGGGGGCGCCCGTCGGGCCCGAGGGTCTCGCCCGGGCGCAGCCGGCCGGTGCGCCGGAGCGCCTTCTCGACGAGGGGCCGGTTCTTCGGATCGCCCCAGCGCAGGAGCGCCTTCTGCATCCGCTTCTCCTCGAGGTCGCGCACCACGTGGACCGGCTCGCCCGTCGAGCGGGTGGAGCCCGGTCCAGTAGATGTCGGAGGCGAGCGTCATCGGCGTCGGCATGAAGTCCTGCACCTGCTGCGGCCTCCACCGGTTCTCTCTCGAGGTACTCCATGAGCTCGACGGCGTGCTCGAGCGTCGCGCCCGGGTGGGAGGAGATGAAGTACGGGACGAGGTACTGCTCCTTCCCCGCCTCCTTCGAGTAGCGCGCGAAGTCGCCGCCGGAACCGCTCGAAGCTCGTCCACCCCGGGCTTCTTCATCAGCTTCAGCACCGGCTCGCAGACGTGCTCGGGCGCGACCTTGAGCTGCCCGGAGACGTGGTGCGACGACGAGCGCCTTCAGGTAGCGGTCGCCGTTCTTCTGGTCGGCCTGGGCGAGGTCGTAGCGGACGCCCGAGCCGACGAAGAGGTGCTTCACGCCCTTCACCTTCGCGCGCCTTCTCGTAGAGCTCGACGAGCGGGCCGTGGTCCACCTCGAAGAACTGGCAGACGGTGGGGTAGACGCAGGAGGCGCGGCGGCAGGCGGCGTGGGCCTCGGCGCTCGTGCAGCGCCATCCGCCACATGTTGGCGGTGGCGCCGCCGAGGTCGGTGATGGTGCCCCGGAAGCTCGCGGCTGCGACGCGAGCGTCGCGCAGCTCGCGGAGCACGCTCGCCTCCGAGCGGCGAGGCGACGTCGCGCCCCTGGTGCTCGGTGATGCAGCAGAAGGCGCAGCCCGCGGCGCAGCCGCGCAGGATCTGGATCGACCAGCGGATCTGCTCCAGCGCCGGGATGTGCGCGCCGCCGTAGGACGGGTGGGCCTCGCGCGCGTAGGGGAGCTCGCGCGATCGCGGTCGAGCTCCTCGGTGCTGGGCGGACGGCATCGGCTCGTTCACGACGCACGCGTCCGCGGCCGCTCGCCGGCGCCGTGCCGCTGGACGAGGACGCGCGCGTTCTCGCGCGTTGTGCTCGAGGTGGTAGAGCCGGCTAGAACTCGCGCGAAGCGACCGCTTGTCGAGCGCGACCTCCTCGTAGGCCGGGAGCTCGAGCGTCCCGCGCGTCGCGGCCCTCGAGGCTCGCCAGGGCGAGGTCCTGCGAGCAGCGACCGCCGTCCCGGGCACGTCGACGAGGCCGCAGACGTCCTCGCCGGAGGCGAGCCGGCGCGCGATCTCGAGGATCGGCTTCTCCCCCTGGCCGTACACGAGCGAGGTCGGCGCCGGACGGCGACGAGGATCGAGGGCAGGACCCGGTCGTCCCAGTAGTCGTAGTGGGCGATGCCGCCGGAGCGAGGCCTCGATCCCGCCGAGCACGACCGGCGTCGTCGGGCCGAAGGCCTCGCGCGCGAGGCGCGCGTAGACCGTCGCCGCGCGGTCGGGCCGGCGGCCCGCCGACGCCGCCCGGCGTGTAGGCGTCGTCGGACCGCGGCCGCTTGTGCGCGGTGTAGTGGTTCACCATCGAGTCCATCGCGCCCGACGGTGACGCCGGCGAAGAGCCGCGGCCGGCCGAGCCGGGCGACGTCCGCGGTGGAGCGCCAGTCCGGCTGCGCCACGATGCCGACGCGGAGCCCCTGCGCCTCGAGCACGCGGCCGATCACCGCGCCCCGAAGCTCGGGTGGTCGACGTAGGCGTCGCCGGTGACGAGCAGGACGTCGAGCCCGGCCCAGCCGCGCGCCGCCACCTCGTCGGCGGTGCGTCGGAAGGAAGCGGTGCGGCGCGGGGAGCCATGGGCGGCGACATACATGGCCGCCGCACTTGGGGAAATCAAGTACGGCCGCTTCTAGAACCCCCGCTTTGCGAGGTATCATCCCCCTCCGCAGCTTCGCCTCGACCTCGCTCTCGCCCTCCGGCGGTCCCTGGCATGCCCGACCAGCGCAGCGTCATGAAGGAATACCGGTACCTCGACGAGAAGCGGCTCGCCGGGGAGCTCACGCCGGACGAGGAAGCGCGCCTCGCGCACCTGCACGAGCTCATCGGCCCGGAGATCGGCGCCGGGGGCCTGAGGCCCGGGTTCGACGTGAACGCGGCGGCAGTCGCGCTGCGGGAGTCGCTCCTCCCGGCCGGGCTGCGCAACCGCCCGCCCCCGACCCCGTCCGCGCCGGCCCCCGCGGCCGAGCCCGAGCCCACCGCTCCGGAGATGGCCGACGCCCTCGAATCGGTCTACGAGCAGGCGCCGTTCGCGCCCATCGACGACTCGGCGGGCGCTCCGCCCCTGGACCCGCTCTTCGATCCGTCGTCGCTCGGGACGGAGCCGGCCCCCTACGACCCCGCGCAGCCGTACGATCCGAACGCGGCCCCGGACGCTCAGGCCTACGATCCGAACGCGTACGCCGCGGATCCGAACGCCGCCTACCCCGCGGACGCCGGCTACGACCCGAACGCGCAGCCGCCGTGGGATCCGAACCAGCCCTGGGATTCCGAACGCGGCCCCGGACGCTCAGGCCTACGATCCGAACGCGTACGCCGCCGACCCGAACGCCGCGTATCCCGCCGACACCGGCCAGGACCCGAACGCGCAGCCGGCGTGGGATCCGAACCAGCCCTGGGATCCCAACGCCGCCCCCGACGCTCAGGCCTACGATCCGAACGCGTACGCCGCGGATCCGAACGCTGCCTACCCGGCCGATGCCGCCTACGACCCGAGCGCCCAGCCCGCCTGGGACGCCTCCGGCGTCGACGTCCAGGCACCGGAAGGCGGCGGAGCGTACGCGGCCGACGCGACCGGCGCGTACGCCGACGCCGCGTACGGCGCGGGCGCGCCGGCCTGGGACGCGGGCGCCGCTCCCGCCGCCCAGCAGGGCTTGGACGCGGGTGTCGCCCCCGACGCTCAGCAGGCCTGGGACACCGGCGCGCCCCCTTCCGCCGAGGTGGCGGCCGCCGAGAGCGCCGAGGGCGAGACCATCGAGGAGCTCGAGGACGTCGAGACCCTCGGCGACGCAGAGCCGCTGCCCGGCACGCCGGAGCCGCCCGAGGGCGGGTCCTTCGCCCCGGCCGACGCGGGCGCCGTCGCCGGGTGGGACGCAGAGCCGCCCCCGCCCGAGGCAACTCCCGGCGCGGAGTTCGGCGAGTACGACGCCGCCGCGGGCGAGCCCGCGACCGGCGCGGACCTCCTCTCCGAGGGCGCCGGGCTCGAGGCGGAGCCGACCTCCGAGCCGCTCGCCCCGCCGCCGGAGCTCGGCGAGTACGACGACACCACCGGGTTCGCCGCGGCCCCCTTCGACGTGTCGTCGGTCCCTGCGGACGCCTCGCTCGACACCGACCTCGACGCGGCGGAGCCGGCGCTCGAGCTCGGGGGCCGCGAGCCGACGCCCGCGCTCGACGCCGGGTGGCAGCCGGAGGCCGCCCTCGAGGGTGGGTTCGAGCTCGCGTCGAGCGGCTCCTTCGGCGCGGGGGCCGACCCCGCCGACGCCGAGTGGGCCCAGGCCTCGGGCCCTGCGCCGTGGGAGGACGCGCCACCGCTCGATCACGGCGCTCCCGCTCACCCCGCGGCCGCCGCGAACGCCGGGTTCGAGATCGCCCCGGCTCCGGCGTCGGAGCGCTTCGGGACGATCGCGCCCGAGGGCGGCGATTCGTTCGGCGCCCCCGAGGGCGACCTCGCGCCCGAGGAGGACCTCGCCGCCGCCGGCAGCGCCGCCGGCGCGGGCCCGGAGCTCGACTTCTCGCAGCCGGACTTCTCCGCCGGCCAGGAGCCCGAGCCGGACCCCGGCGCCGGGCCGACGCCCTTCGCCGAGCAGCTCCCGGAGCTCCCGCCCGAGGAGCCGCCCGCGCCGGTCCCACCGCTCGAGCTCGGGTTCGAGCCGGCCTCGGAGGAGATGGCGCCGGAGCTCGCCGCGCCGGCGCTGGAGGAGCCTCCGGCCGCGGAGCTTTCGCCCGCCGTCGACGAGGGAGAGGCCATCGGCCTCCCCGAGCTGTCGGAGCCGGACGCCGGCGAGGTCCCCGCGGTCGACGCCGCCGAGGCGGCCGTGCCCGACCTCGCGGGCGGGCTCCTGCCGCCCGAGGAGGTTCCGACTGGCGCGGCGGAGGCCCCGCCCGCCGCCGAGCCCGACCTCTCCTTCGATGTCTCCGTGGAGCCGCCCGTCGCCGAGCCCGCGCCGGTCGTCCTCGCGCCGCCGCCGCCGGAGGTCGCGGAGGAGGAGATCCCGATCATCGACGGCGCCGACATCCTCGAGGAGATCGTCGAGGAGGTCCCGGCGGCTCCGCCCCAGTCGCTCGAGTTCGAGCCGCTCGCGCCGGAGCCTCCTGCCGCGCCCGTGATCGCGCCGCCGCCTGCGCCGGCTCCTGCAGCCGTGGTCGCCCCGCCCCCGCCCGCCTCGCCTCCCGCGGCGGGCCCCGCCGCCGTCCACGTGCCCGGCTCGCACCGGGTCGTGGTCCACACGGTGGAGGGGCTCGTGAAGCGCGGCGTCCTCGACGACCCCGACCTCGACGCGCCGGCCCTCTCCCTCGCACCGCAGCCCGGCGCTCCGGGGGAGGAGATCCCGGCCGAGAAGGTGAAGGCGATCTTCTTCATGCTGTCGCCGGGCGAGAAGGCGCCGGCGGCGGAGGGGAAGAAGGTCCGCGTCACCTTCCGGGACGGGCGACAGATCGCCGGCTTGAGCCCGGACTACCGCGAGGACGGGATCGGGTTCTTCATGATCCCCGCCGACACGAAGACCAACACCGGCCGGATTTGGGTGTTCCGCGCAGCGATCCGCCAGGTCTCGGTCAGCTAGGTCGGGGCGGGGCGGCACGCCCCGGGGTGATCAGTTCAGCCAGCGCGGGCGGTCGTCCTCGCCGTCCTTCTTCACGACCTTGAGGTGGCGGGCCCGCCGCCGCGCGTCGCGCTCCGCCCACCACATGCGCGCTTCGCGCCAAGGGCGCACGCCGACGCCGCGGGACAGGGCCCAGGCGAGCGCCAAGGCGCACAGGTGCGGGGTGAAGCTCCCGATGCCTCGCAGCCCACCGGCGGCGATGCCGTAGAGGAACGTGCCGCCGAGGATGAGCCACGCCGCGGTCCGGCCGGTGATGGGGAGGACGCCCCACACGTTCACCTGGCGCTCCGGGTAGAGCAGCGCCCAGGAGACGATGAGCGCGTTCGCGACCGGCCAGATGCCGAGGTGGGCGCCGGAGGCGGGCGCCCACACGAGGGCGAGGAGCGTCGTCGCCACGCTGGCGAAGACCGCGTACCCGAAGAACCGCAGCAGGAACCGCCGCTCGCTCCAGACGAACGCGAGCTGCTGGCCGAGCCAGTACACCATGAACGCGCCGAACAGCAGCGTGAACGGGTCGTTCTGGACGAAGGGCCAGGTCACGAGCCGCCACACCTGGCCGCGGAGGATCATGACCGGCGAGAGCGCGGCGACCACTTGAAGGCTGGGGTCCATCCAGCCCCACACGCTCATGGCGAGCATGAGGGCGAGGACGAGCCCCACCGACGGCGGGACCCGGTCGCCGAAGGTGAGGAACCGCGGGAGCCCGAGACCGCGCCGCGCCACCGTCAGCTCCTCTCCCGCTCGCGGTAGTAGACGATGATGGACAGGCAGTGGAACTGCCGGTCCGAGCTCTGCCGGCACCTCGTGGTCCACCGTCTCGAGCTCCGGGTGCTCGGCGATCCACCGGCCGACGGCGTCGCCCATCACCTCGCGATCGCGCGCGAGGGTCGTCGTGAAGACCTTGATGCCGGTGAAGCCGATCATCCTGCCTCCGTCCCGGGGACGCTACGTCCGCCCCGCCCGGTGCGCAACGTCCCGGTCGAGCGCTACAGGGCCTCGAGGACCACCGCGATCCCCTGGCCGCCGCCGATGCAGGCCGACCCGATGCCGTACCGGGCGCCGCGCCGGCGGAGCTCGTAGACGAGGTGCATGGTGATCCGCGCGCCGCTCGCGGCGAGGGGGTGGCCGAGGGCGATGGCGCCGCCGTCCACGTTGGTGCGGTCGCGCGGGAGGTCGAGCTCCTTCAGGACGGCCAGGACCTGCGGCGCGAACGCCTCGTTCACCTCGAAGAGGTCGAAGTCCGCCGAGCTTCGCCCCGGCGCGGGCGAGGGCGTTCCTCACCGCCGGGACCGGGCCGATCCCCATGATCGTCGGGTCGACGCCGGCGTGGCCCCAGTTCACGAGCCGCGCGAGCGGGCGGATGCCCGCGCCGGTCGGCGTAGGCCCGGGAGGCGACGACGAAGCGCCCCGGCGCCGTCCGAGATGCCGCTCGCCGCGCCGGCGTGGATCACCCCGTCCTTCTTGAACACCTTGGGCAGCTTCTTCAGCCCCTCGACCGTGGTCTCCGGCCGCGGGTGCTCGTCCTTCGCGAAGAGGACCGGCCCCTTCTTCCCCTTCACCTCGACCGGCGCGAGCTCGTCGGCGAACCGGCCCCGCCGCGTCCGCGGCGGCCCAGCGCCGCTGCGACTCGACGGAGTAGGCGTCGACCTCGTCCTGGGTGATCCGGTACTGCTCGGCGAGCTTCTCCGCGGTGAGCGCCATGGGCAGGCCGGCGTAGGAGTCGGTGAGCGCCGACCAGAGCGTGTCCTCGACCGCCGGCGTCTTGCCGAAGGGGAACCCCCAGCGCGTCCCGCGCAGGACGAGCGGCGCCTGGCTCATCGACTCGGTCCCGCCGGCGAGCACGACCTCCGCCTGGCCCGTCTCGACGAGCAGCGCCGCCTGGACGACCGCCTCGAACCCCGAGCCGCAGAGCCGGTTCACGACGAGCGCCGGCACGCGACTCGGGCAGCCCCGCCCGCAGGCCGACGTGGCGCGCGAGGTAGATCGCGTCGGGGCTGGTCTGCGCCACGTTCCCGAAGACGACGTGTCCGAAGTCCCCGGCGGGCGCCCCCGCCTGCGCGAGCGCCGCCTTCGAGGCGTGGACCGCGAGGTCGGTGGCGGAGAGGTCCTTGAGCGTGCCGCCGAAGGTGCCGAAGGGCGTCCGCTTCGCGGCGAGGATGACGACGTCCTGCGTGCCGGCCCGGTTCATGAGGCGCGCTCCTGTTCAGCGGGGTCCGAGGCTCCCGAGGAGCCCCCTCACGGCATAACCGAGGATGACGAGGGCGAGCACGACGTTCACCGCCGAGACCACCGCGAGGGGCCGCCCGCGCGCAGCGCCCCGGGCGAGGGACCACACCCCGGGGAGGTGGCGGACGAGGATGTAGGTCGCGAAGAGGGCGGCGACGACGTGGAGCGACGTCTGCGGCGTCACCGGGTCGCCGCCGCCGCGGCCTCCTCCGGCCGCTTCTTGCCGAGGATGCGCGCCAGGATGATGCCGATCTCGTAGAACAGGATCATCGGGACGGCCATCATGGCGAGGTTGAGCGGGTCGCCGGTGGGGGTGATGATCGCGGCCAGGCCGTCACGTTCACGATGATGGCGATGCGCCGGTACTTCGAGAGCGTGGTCCAGTGGACGACGCCCGATCATCGAGAGGAAGGCGATGACGACCGGCACCTCGAACACGATCCCGAACCCGAGCAGCATCGCGAGGACGAGCGAGAGCTGCTCGTTCATGGTGAGCACCGGCGACAGGGCGGAGTCGCTCGCGATCGCGGCCATGGCCGGGAACGCCGCGGGCATGATCGAGGAAGTAGCAGAAGGCGGCGCCGCCGTAGAAGAGGATCGTCCCGGAGAGGAGGAACGGCACGACCACCCGCTTCTCGCGCTTGTACAGGCCGGGCGCGATGAACTGCCAGAGCTGGTAGAGCACCCACGGCACCGCCACGAAGATCCCGCCGTAGAGCGCGACCTTCAGGTACACCATCAGCGGCTCGATGTAGCTCGTGTAATGGAGCGCCCGCTGCTTCTCCGGGAGCGAGTCGAGCACCGGCTGCATGAGCCGGTGGAAGATGAGCTCGACCGCACCAGCCGACCGCCACCATGCCGAGCGCGACGCCGATGAGGGCGCGGCCGAGCCGCTTGCGGAGCTCGCGGAGGTGGTCGAGGAACGAGAGGCGGACCTCCTGCTCCGGCTCCGGCTTGGCGGGCGGGAGCTCGCGGACGGGCTCGCTCATGCCAGCGTCCCTTCACCCGTGGTCGCCGCCGGCGCGGGCTCGGGCGGCGCGGCCGCAGCCTGGGCCTCGGGCGCGGCCGGCGGGCCCGGCGGCTCCGCGAGCGCCGCCTCGAGGCCGGGGACGTTCTCCGACGTCGCGGGCGGCGGCGGGCCGGCGGGTCCCGGGACCGGCCCCGTGGGGACCGGCGGCACGAGGGCGGGACGGGAGATCTTCTTCGCGTCGTCCGCGTACACCTCACGCTCGACCTGGTCCTTCAGGTCGTCGGTGGCCTTGCGGATATCGCGCAGGCCCTTGCCGAGCGTCTTCATGGCGTCCGGGAGGCGATCCGGGCCGAGGAGGAGGAGCGCGAGGACCGCGATGATCAGCGATCTCGCCGAAGGAGAGGCCGAACATGCGAAGCCCATATAGCACGCCGGCGCCGCGCCGGCCGCGCCCCGCCGTTGCCGGTCCCGGCCGGCGCGCCTAACCTCCTCGACGGTGGGTTACTGGCTGCTCAAGACGGAGCCCGGCGAGTACGCCTGGGACGACCTCGTCAGGGAGGGCACCACCTCCTGGACGGGGGTCTCGAACGCCCAGGCGGTCGGCAACCTGAGGTCGATGCGGCCCGGCGACCGGGCGGTCATCTACCACTCCGGGGAGCGGAGGGCGGTGGGCGTCGCGGAGGTCGTCCGGGCGGCCTACCCCGACCCGGGCGGCGATGGCGATGCCGTCGCGGTCGACGTCCGCGCGATCGAGCCGCTGCCGGCGCCGGTGCCGCTCGAGGCGATGAAGACCGAGCCGGCCTTCGAGGACTCTGCGCTCCTGCGGCAGGGCCGCCTCTCCGTGGTCCCCCTCTCCCCCGCGGAGTGGCGCGACCTCGAGGGGCTCGCGGACGTGATCGCGAAGACCGGCGGCCTGCGGCGCGCGAAGCGGTTCTGATCAGCTCGATCGTCTGACGCACGAGTCCGTCGCCGAGACGGGCGCGCGAGGAGCGAGCAGCGGAGGCGTACTTCTTTCCGTACGCCGAGCAGCGCAGCGACGAGCCCGCCCGTCGCAGGCAGGAATCGTGCGTCAGACCCGGAACCGCCGCACCTCGCCGCGCAGCACCTCGGCCTGGGAGGCGAGGTCCTCGATGGCCGCCTCGAGGTCGCGGACCGAGTGCGTCTGCGCCTCGGCCACCTGCTTGATCTGCACGACCGCGGTCATCACCTGCTCCGACCCCTTGGTCTGCTCCTTCTGGGCGCGGTTCAGGTGGTTGACCATCTCGGAGATCGACTCGATGGCGCGGGTGATCTGCTTCGCGCCGCGGGCCTGCTCCTGCGTCGAGCGCTCCACGTGCTTGGTGATCGTCTGCATCTTCTCGGCGCTCTTCATGATCTGCTCGGAGCCGCGGGCCTGCTCGGCGGTCGCCGCGGCGATCTGCTGCACCGTCTCGGCGATGCGGTCGATCGGCGTCGGTGACCTGCTTCGAGCCGCGCGCCTGCTCGACCGTGGCGCGGGCGATCGCGCGCACCATGTGCGTCGACTTCTGCGAGGACTCGAGGATCTTCTTGAGCGCCGTCTCGGCCTCCTGGCCGAGCCCGACGCCCTCGTCGACGTTGTGCGCGCCGCGCTCGACGGCGGCGATGGCGTTCTTCGACTCGTCCTGCACGGTCTTGATGAGCTCGGCGATCTCCTTGGTCGACGCGCCGGCGCGCTCGGCGAGGTCCTTGATCTCGTCGGCGACGACCGCGAAGCCCTTGCCGTGCTCGCCGGCCTGCGCGGCGATGATCGCGGCGTTCAGCGCGAGCAGGTTCGTCTGCTCGGCGACGTCGTCGATGACGTTGAGGATCTTGCCGATGGCGTCGATCTTCGCGCCGAGGGTCTCGATGACGTCCGCGGCCTCGCTCGAGGACTCCTTGATCCGGTCGATGCCGGCGAGGGTGCGCGAGAGCGCCTCGGCGCCCTGCTCGGCGTCGCGCTGCGCCTCCTCGGAGAGCCGCGCGGTCTCGTTGGCGTTCGTCTCGACCTGGTCGATGGAGACGTCCATCTCGTTCATCGACGAGCTGGTCTCCTCGGCCGTCGGCGAGAGCGCCTCGACGTTCTTGGCGACCTCCTTGATCGAGTAGGTCATCTCCTCGATGGCGGCGGTCGTCTCCTCCACGCTCGCGGCGAGCCGCCTGGATGTTCTCGGCGACCTCGTCGTTGGTCGCCGCCATCTCGAGGATCGACGAGGAGGACTCCTCGGCGCTCTGGGCGAGCACCTCGACGTTGTCGGCGATCCCCTTGAGCGAGGCGATCATCTGGCCCATCGACGCGGAGGTGTCGACGACGCGCGCCGTCACGGTGCCGGCGCCGGCGGAGACGGCGGCGCCGGTCTGGCTGATCCGCTCGATCACGGTGGCGACGCCGCCCGTCACGTTCTGCACGCGGGAGAGGGTGATGGTGAGGTTCTCGCCGATCCGGTTGAGCGACTCGGCGAGCGTCCCGAGCTCGTCGTCCCCGAGCTTCTCGGCGCGGGCGGTGAGGTCGCAGTCGGAGACGCGGCGCGCCACCGCGCTCATCGCGTCGAGGGGCTTGAGGAGCAGCTGCAGGACGAAGACGTAGACGAGGAAGCCGAGGAGGGCGCCCCCGAAGGCGAGGAGGCCGAGGATGACGTTGCGGACCTCGTCGAGCTGGTCCTGCACGTCCGCGCCGGAGAGCCCGAGCAGCACCCAGCCGACGTTCCGGTCCTCGCGACCGCCGCCGGGGCGGTCCACCTCCGCGGAGACGGACCGGGTGAAGGCGATCTCGCCGTCGCTGCGGACGATCGCCGCCATCCCGGAGTCCTGGTGGAGCGCGATGGCCTCCTCGGCGGTCCGCCGGTAGCTCCGGGCGAGGCGCTTCGCGGCCACGGTCCGGTCGGCGCGCAGGACCACGATGTACGAGAAGGCCCCCTCGTCCCAGCCCTCCTCGATCTCCTCGGCGATCTTGTCGTCGCGGCGGTCGGCGAGGGCGTCGGAGATCTCGGCGGCGATGACGCGGGCGTCGGCCTCGCCGCGCTTCCGCATCGACTCGTGCACCGCCTTCTTCACCTCACGCGTCACGGCGAGCGCCGTGAAGGTGCCGGAGACGGCGAGGGCCACCAGGATGGAGAGGAACAGCGTCCGCTTCACCCCGAGCGCGGCGATCTTCTGGAGCATGGAGGGTCGCGGAGGGCGCGGAAGGCGCCGGATTCCGGGCGCTTCGATGCTACCGGCGGGGACCGGGCGAAGCAAGCGAGGCGGACTCGCTACTGCATGAACAGGTCCTTCACCTCGACCCGCTGCTCCCCCTGCACGCCCGGCAGGATGGGCTCGGTCCCGAGCTTGAACGGCTCCACCACCCCGCGCGCGTCGTCGGGCACCGCCTTGCCGGTCTCGGGGTCGATCTTCATCTCCACGATCCCCTCCGGCGCGACGAACTCGGGCTGCTCGCGGCCGTCGAGGGCCGCCTTCATGTAGTCGAGCCAGATGGGCAAGGCGGCGTGGCCGCCGGTCTCGTACCGGCCGAGCGGCGTCACGTTGATGTCGTAGCCGAGCCAGACGCCGGTCGCGAGGTCGTGGGTGAACCCCATGAACCAGGTGTCGAAGGAGTCGTTGGTGGTGCCGGTCTTGCCGGCCGCCGGCTTGCCGAGCGGCGGCGGCGCGCGCGCCGGTGCCGACGGTCGCGACCTCGCGCATGAGCCGCACGAGGATGTAGGCGGTCTTCTCGTCCATGGCCCGCTCCCGCGGCCGGGACACCTCGGCGAACCCTGCGGCGAGGCGCGTCGTCGAGGGGCACCCACGGGTCGCGCCAGTCGGCGTGGTCCTCGAGGACGTTGCCCGTCGCGGTCGACGACCCGCTTCACGAACGTCGACGCGCCGCTTCTCGCCGTACCGCGCGAAGAGCGCGTACACGTTCGTGAGCTCCCAGAGGTTCACGCAGGAGCTGCCCAGCGCCGCTGCCGAGCTCGGGCTTCACCGGGCGTCGTGAGGCCGAGCCCCTTCGCCCAGCTCGCCCAGGGTCTGGATCCCGAACTTGTTCGCGAGGGCCTCGGCGGTCTTCACCGCCGGGATGTTCATCGAGTTGACGAGCGCGGTGCGGAGCGTGACGTCGCCCTTGAACGTCTCGCCGTAGTTCTGGGGCTTCCAGCTGTTCTCGTCGTCCCGGAAGACGAGCGGCGCGTCGGTGAGGATCGTGGCCGGCGTGTAGTCGAGCTTCTCGACGGCGGCGGAGTAGACGATGGGCTTGAAGGCCGAGCCGGGCTGGCGGCAGGCCTGGAAGGCGCGGTTGAACTCGGAGGCCTCGAAGTCGTAGCCGCCGACCATGGCCGTGACGTAGCCGCTCCAGGGGTCGACGGAGACGAGGGCGCCCTGGAGCGTCGGGTCCTGCTCGAGGGTGAAGAGCAGGTCCGCCTCCGGCACGTCCTTCGGCTTCCCGATCTGGAGCTCGCCCTCGCGCTTCACCAGCTCGGCCCGGGTGACGCGGCGCAGGAGCACGACGTCGCCCGCCTTGAGCGCGGTCGAGACGCCGGCGAGATGAGGGAGTCCGGGTAGTAGACCTCGGGGTTCGGCTTGCGCGCCCAGCGCATGCCGGAGATGGGGAGGAGCCCCCGGTTCTCGCCCACCGCGACGTCCGCGACGGCCGGCCTTGTCGTCCACCTTCGTCACGATCCCGACGACGTACCCGCCGGGCGCGATGCCGCCGAGCGGCCAGGCGCGGGCGAGGCGGGCCTCGAGCGCCTTGCGCTCCTCCCCCTCGACCCGCGTCACCGCGCCGTTGAAGCCCTGCCGGTGGTCGACCTCCATGAGGCCGCGCAGCATCGCCGCCTGCGCGCTCCGCTGCTTCTCGAGGTCCATCGCGGTCTCGACGCGGAGGCCGTCGTGGAGGAGCCGGTCGTTCCCGTAGCGGTCCACGAGGTAGCGGCGGACCTGCTCGACGTAGAACGGCGCGGTCTCGCGGAAGACGTCGTCGACCCCGAAGACCTTCACCTCCGCCTCCGCCGCTCGCGCCCGCTCGTCCGCGGTGATCGAAGCCCTCCTCGGACATCCGGCGGAGCACGTACCGCCGCCGCTCCTTCGCGGCCTCCGGGCGGGAGAACGGCGAGAAGCGCGACGGCGCCTGCGGGAGCCCGGCGATGAGCGCCGCCTCCTCGAGGGTCAGGTCCTCGACGTTCTTCCGGTAGTAGTTCTCGGCGGCCGCCTGCACCCCGTAGCTGTGGTGCCCGAGGTAGACGCCGTTCAGGTACATCCAGAGGATCTGCTCCTTCGTGAAGGCGCGCTCGAGCCGCCTCGCGAGGATCAGCTCGCGCACCTTGCGCGCGAGGTTCCGGCGCGATCCCGCCGCGAAGCCCTCGCTGGAGATGAGGATCGACTTGGCGGTCTGCTGGGTGATGGTCGAGCCGCCCTGGACCTTGCGGCGCAGGACGTAGGTGTTGAGCGCGGCGCGGAGCGTCCCGAGGCCAGTCGATGCCGCCGTGCTCGAAGAAGTTCTTGTCCTCGGAGGCGATGAACGCCTGCACCACGCGCCTCGGGATGCGCTCGTAGGGGACGACCTTGCGCCGCTCCTCGAAGAACTCGCCCGCGATCTGGCCGTCGGACGAGACCAGCCTCGGTGATGATGGGCGGCCGGTACTGGTCGATCGTCGGGATCTCGGGGAGGTTCCGGCGAGAAGTAGAGGTACCCGGCGACGCCCGCGGCGACGAGGAGGTTGACGGCGGCGATGGCGGCGAAGAGGACCCAGCGCAGCAGGCGGCGCAGGAGCGGCGGCGGTGGCGGGAGGCCGTCGACCACCATCCGGACCGGAGGCGGTACACCCTCCGGGGGGGCCGGGGGTGGCGCGCCGGGGTCCTGCGGCGGCGGGGGATCGATCTGGCCGGTGTCGCTCATCGGGCGGCGAATCTATGCCCCCCCTCGCCCCGAGTTCAACGCTCGCGTCGCGCCGGACCGGGCGGGGAGGCGTGCGCCGCCCCGGCCGGCGCCTGGAGGTTCATGCGCGAGAGCACCTCGACGAGCGCCGGCGGGAGCTCCGCCTCGAGCCGGAGCGGCGCGCCCGTGATCGGGTGCGGCAGCTCGAGCTTCCAGGCGTGGAGGAACATCCGGCGGAGGCCCCAGCGCTGCTTCGCGGCGCGGTTGAACGCGAAGTCGCCGTAGCGCTTGTCCCCGGCCACCGGGTGCCCGGCCGCCTCGAGGTGGCGCCGGATTCTGGTGGGTGCGCCCGGTCTCGATGCCGACCGACAGGAGCGACGCCTCCTTCATCGACGAGACCACCTTCCAGCGCGTGAGCGCCTCCTGGAAGTTCACGCCCCGCTTCGTCCTTCGAGCGCGCGGTCTGCTCGTGCTCGGAGAGCGGGAGGTCGATGGTCCCGCCGTCGCGCGGCATCTTCCCCTTGGCGAGGGCGAGGTAGGTCTTCCTGACGCCCTCGCCGGTCGTGAACGACTCGCCGAGCGCCACCATCGCCTTGCGCGTCTTCGCGACGAGCACGACGCCGGAGGTGTCGCGGTCGAGGCGGTGCGCCGGCGAGGGGCGGAACTCGGTCGGCGGGAGGTCGGCGGGGACGCGGAGGTAGCCGCGCGCGAGCTCGACGAGCGTCGCGCCCGTGATGCCGGTGCCGGGGTGGGCGGCGATGCCGGCCGGCTTGTCGACGGCGAGGACGTCGTCGTCCTCGTGGAGCACGCCGAAGCCCGGGCCGCCCGACCGAGGCGCCGCCGTCCCGGCCGCCGGCGCCTTCGGCGCGAGGAGCCGCTCCTCGTCCCCGCGGATCGCGACGGCGTCCCCCTCCTGGACGAGCTGCTCGGGCCGGCCCGCGCGCGCCGTTCACTCGCACCTTGCGGGTGCGGAACATCTTGTAGACGTGCGAGAGCGGCACGTCGCGCAGCGACTTGCGAACGAGCTTGTCGAGCCGCTGGCCGGCCGCGTCGGCCGAGACCGTGAAGGTGATCACGGGCGGAGTGTAGACGGTTCCGCGGGGGCGCGCCCGCGCGGGCCGTCCCGGCGCGCCCGGGGGCGGGGCCCACGCGAGCCTTGACCCCGGCCGCGCCCGGCGGGAGCCAAGGCGGATGCCGCGCCGGTCCGGGTCGACGGAAGCCCCTCGGGGCCTCGTTCGCTACGGGCAGCCGGCCGGCCGCCGGGTGCTCCTCGCGGCGACGCTCGGCTCGGCGCTCGCGTTCGTCGACGCCACCGCGGTGAACCTCGCGCTGCCGCGGATCGGCGAGGACCTCGGGGCGGGCGCGGCCGGGCTGCAGTGGGTCGTGAACGGCTACACGCTCACCCTCGCGTCGCTCGTCCTGCTCGGCGGGTCCCTCGGCGACCTCCTCGGGCGCCGCCGCGTGTTCGTCGTCGGCGTGAGCTGGTTCGCGGTCGCCTCGATCCTGTGCGGGCTCGCGCCGAGCGTCGAGGCGCTGGTCGCGGCGCGGCTCGCGCAGGGCGTCGGCGGCGCCCTCCTGACGCCCGCCGCCCTCGCCGTGCTCGAGACCTCCTTCCACCCCGCGGACCGCGCCAGGGCCATCGGGGCGTGGTCGGGCCTCGGCGGCATCGCGGGGGCGGTCGGGCCGTTCCTCGGTGGGTGGATCGTCCAGGCCGGGAGCTGGCGCCTCGTCTTCCTCATCAACGTGCCCCTCGCGGCGCTCGCCGTGGCGGTCGCGCTCCGCAGCGTCCCGGAGTCCCGCGACGCCGCCGCGCCCCGCCGCCCCGACGTCGCCGGGGCGACCGCGGCCGCCGTCGGCCTGGCGGGGCTCACCTACGGGTTCACCGCCTGGCCGGCGCTCGGCGCGACCTCCCCCACCGTCGCCGGTGCGCTCGCCACCGGCGTCGCCGGCCTCGCCGCGTTCGTGCTCGTCGAGCGCTCGGTCCGGCACCCGATGCTCCCGCTCGGCATCTTCCGGTCGCGCGCCTTCACCGCCGCGAACCTCGTCACCTTCGCGGTGTACGCGGCGCTCGGCGGCGTCTTCTTCCTGCTCGGGCTGAACCTGCAGGTGGTGTCGGGGTTCACGCCGCTCGCGGCGGGAGCCGCCCTGCTGCCGGTGACCGGGCTCATGCTCCTCCTGTCGGCCCGCGCCGGCGCCCTCGCCGAGTCGATTGGCCCGAGGGTGCCCATGACCGTCGGCCCCCTCGCCTGCGCCGGCGCCCTGCTCCTGCTCGCGCGGGTGGGGCCCCACGCCTCGTATCCGGTCACGGTGCTTCCCGGCGTCCTCGTGCTGGGGCTCGGGCTGTCCCTGACCGTCTCTCCGCTGACCGCCACCGCGCTCGGGTCCGTGGAAGAGCGGCACGCCGGCCTCGCGAGCGGCGTGAACAACGCGGTGGCGCGGGCCGCGGGGCTCCTCGCCGTGGCGGTGCTCCCGCTCGTCGCGGGCCTCCAGGGCGGGGCCCTCACCGATCCCGCGACCCTCGCGCCGACCTACCGCACCGCCATGCTCGTCTGCGCCGGGCTGCTCCTCGCGGGGGCGGTCATCGCAGCGGTGGGCGTCCCAGGGCGAGCGGCCGCCGCGCCGCGCCATCCGCCACCGGGGGAGCCGGCGCAGTCGCGCGCCGCGAGCCCCGTGCGGATCCACTGCGCGGTCGCGGGCCCGCCCCTGCAGCCGCGCCCGAGGCGGAGCGCGGGCCCCCGCCGCGGTGACGAGGACAGAAACCTCCGCCGTCACGCCGTCGGCCGATTCGGGGTCGGGCCCCGCCCGCGGCGCACCCTCGCGGTCCGCCCCGGCCCCCGGCGACCGGGCCGGCTGGTGCTGCCTCACGAACGCGAGGGCGAGGTCGGCGACCTCCCTCCACCCGCCGTCGATGGTGAGGGAGTGTCCGCGACCGCGCACCTCGCGGAGCTCGGTGATCCCCGGGTTCCGGCGCTGCCGCCGGAACGCGGCGAGCGCCATCGCCCTCGGCACCGTGTGGTCCTCCTCGCCCGAGACGACGAGCAGCGGCCCGCGATCCGGGTTCGCCGTGTCGACGCTCGCCGCCGTCCAGGGGTTGAGGTTCGCGGTGGCGGCCTGGAACAGCGGCGCGCCCGAGGCGGCGACCGAGTAGGTCTCGTAGAGGGCCCGCGCCTCCTCCTCGGTCAGCGGCGTTCGCCCACCCGTAGCGGAACTGCCGGTAGGTCAGCGCGACCGCGCGCCCGTAGTTCGCGGGGTTCGAGAGCACCGGGGATGCCGACCGGAGCGCGGACAGCGGCAGCGGGAGCACCCCGCGGAACGGCGCGGGGTCGATTGCGACGGTCGCGCTCGCGAGCCCCATGCCCGCGAGCCGCTGCGCGATGAGGCCGCCGAACGAGTGCCCGACGATTGCGGGGAGCGCGCCCAGGCGCCGGATCACGTCGGCGACGTGATCGGTGACCTGCTCGACCCGCTTGCGGGCGAAGACCGACGGGCGGCGCCGCGCCTCCTCGACCGTCTCGGGGTCGTCCGGCCAGCCCGGCGCGAGGGTGACGTAGCCGCTCTCCTCGAACAGGATCCGCCAGCGATCCCAGCTGCTCGCGAGGAGCCACAGCCCGTGCACGAACACGACGGGCGCGGCGCCGGACCGGTTGGCGCGGCCGATTTCCTGCTGCTCGCGCGGCGAGAGGGCGCTCATCGGATCTCCTCCTGGCGCGCACCGCACCGGGTGGTCGACGCGGGCCGGGGGGAATCTGAGTCCCTCCGCCCCTGCGCGCAGCGGCGGGGCGCCCGCGGGGCGGGCTCAGAGCAGCTCGAGCTGCCGCTCCTCGACGAGCGGCTCGGCGCGCAGCCCCTCCTTGCGGAGCGCCTCGGCGAGCACGTCGGCGAAGCCGTGCACCGTGAACACCCGCGACGCGCCGGTCGCCTTCGCGTACCGGAGGAGGGAGGGGAAGTCCGCATGGTCGGAGAGCGGGAACGCCGCGTCGGCGTGGAAGTGGCGCGCGCCGTCCACGGCCCACCCGGTGAGCACCGCGGTGCGCCGCCGCCGCACGCCGCGCATGGCCGGGCTCCGGGCGAGATGGGGTGGGGCGACCACCACCTCGCCCGCGTCGGGCCCCTCCGGCGGCAGCGCCCGGACGTTCGGGAAGCTCACGCCGTGGGCCTCGTACACCCGGTTCACCGCGTGCACCACCGGGTGGGCGGCGCATCTGTACCCGGCGTCGGCGAGGTACTTCAGGATCTCCTGCGCCTTGCCGAGGGCGTAGCCGAGGAGCACCGGGGTCGCGCCGTCGGCGAGGGCGTCGTCGACGAACTTCCGGATCGCGCGCAGCGTCTCGTCCTTCGGCGGGAAGACGTAGCGCGGGTGGCCGAAGGTGGACTCGAGCACGAGGACGTCGCAGGCCATGACCTCGGCCGGCTCGGCGGCGTGGGTCGGCTCGGTGCAGAGGTCGCCGGAGTACCCGAGGGCGATGCCGCCGCGGACCACCCGCAGCTGCGCCGAGCCGAGCACGTGGCCCGCCGGGAAGAGCTCGAGGGTCAGCTCGCCGAGCCCGAAGGGCTCGCGGAACCCGGCGGGCAGGGCCTCGGTCTTGCGCCGCTTCGGCTCGCCGAGCCGGTGGCGCATGAGCGAGAGGGTCGCGGGGGTCGCGATGGTGCGGTCGTGCCGCCCGATGTGGTCGCCGTGCGCGTGGGAGACGAAGGCGCACTCCACGCGACGGCGGGCGTCGAGGTGGAGGGAGGACCCCGCCACCTTCATCTCCCCCCTCGTGAGCTCCACGGGCGACCGGCGCATCGGCCGCCCGTTCTACAACGGGCGTCCGACGCGGCGGAAGCCCGGCCGACCATCGAGCGGGGGCGGGGCAGCCTCCTCCGGCTGCCCCTGCGCTCGAGATGACTCAGCGCAGGAGCAGGTAGTACAGGCGGCCGGGCTGCTTCATCCGGCCGGCGGCGTTCTCCGCGTAGGCGCCGCTCCCGAGGTAGAGGTCGACGTGCCCGGAGGTCCGGACCGCCCCGCCCGCGTCCTGGTCGAGGACGAAGCGCGAGAACGGCCGCATGGTCCCGGACGTCGCGTCCACCGGCCGCTCGGCGACGACGAAGGCGAGCGCCCCCTTCGGGAAGACGCGGGCGTCCGCGGCGATGGTCCGGTCCGCCGTCACCGGGACCCCGAGCGAGCCGGTCGCGGCCTCGGCGAAGCGGAAGAAGACGTAGGAGGGGTTCCGGGCGAGGAGGCCGTCCTGCTCGCCGGGGTTCGCCGCGAGCCACGCCCGGATCGCCTGCATCGAGACCTGCTCGCGCGGGATGACGCCGCGGCGCACGAGCTCCGCGCCAATCGCCTCGTACCGGTGGCCGTTCTTCCCGGCGAAGGTGACGACGCGCGAGGTGCCGTCCTCGAAGCGGACGACGCCGCTCCCCTGGATCTCGAGGAAGAACGCGTCCACCGCGGAGTCCACGAAGCAGAGCGAGGCGCGCGGGTCGACGGCGCCCGCCGCGATCTCGGCGCGGGTCGGGTAGGGGACGAGCCGGCCGGCCTCGACCTTCCCGACGAGGTCGTCGGAGAGGAGCTGGGGGAAGTCCTTCGCCCGGACCACGACGAGGTCGTCCGGGGCGCGGTGGAGCGGGACCTGGTACCGGCCGCCCCGGGCGAGCGCCCCCTGGAGCTCGGGCAGGTAGTACCCGGTGAAGAGGACGCTCCCGGTCCCGTCCCCCACCGAGCGGAACACCCGGAACTCGCGACGGAGGGCCTCGCTCAGCGCGGCGGGGGACGGCCGGGCGAGGGCGAGCTCGCGGAAACGCGCGAGGGTCGCCTGCACCTTCTGCACCGGGACCCGCTCGCGGCCGAACCCGAAGGTCCTCCCGGGGTCGGCGGCGGCGATGCGGGCGAGCCACGCGGCGGACCGGGAGAGCGCGTCGTCGAGGCCGGCGTAGTCGAGGTCGTCGGCGAAGGCGGGCAGCTCGTCCCCGGTGATCTCGACGAGGGCGCGATCGGCCGTCCTCGCCGGCTCGGGGGCGACCGGGGTCCGGCACGCGGCGGCGAGGGTGGCCGCGAGGGCGGCGGCGAGGGGGGCGCGGCGCAGGTTCATCGTCACCTCGGCTCGGGAACGCGGGGCCAGGGGAGCCTATGCCGTCCGGCGCTCGAGGACGCCCCCCGCCTCGCCCACGAGGACCCCGAGGACCACCAGTCCTCCCCCCGCCCAGTCGGCCGCGGCGAGGGGCTCGCCGCCGTAGAGGTGGCTGAAGAGCGCCGCCGAGACCGGCTCGAGCGAGAAGATGAGCGCGGCGCGGACGGCGGTGGTGCGCCGCTGCGCCCACGCCATCACGTAGAAGGCGCCGGCGGTCATGGGGACGCCGGTGAAGAGGGCGGTCGCGACGAGGCGGGAGACGCCGCCCGGGTCGAGCCGGGGTCCGTCGAGGGGGAGGAACAGGAGCGCCCCGCCGAGCCCGGCGAGGACCTGGGCGAGCACGAACGGCGCGAGGGGATGGCGCGGCGACCACTCCGAGGTGAGGACGATCTGGAGCGCGAACGCGACCGCGCAGGCCGCGGTGAGGGCGTCGCCGAGCCGGACCGCCGCGCTCATCCCCTCGCCGAAGGGGCGGGTGAGGAGCGCGATCCCGAGGACCGCGAGGGCGACGCCGGCCCAGGCGGCGGCACGCACCGCGCGCCCGTAGGCGAACCGGGCCACGAAGGGCACGACCAGGACGGAGAGGCCGGTGAGGAAGCCCGAGCGCGCCGGGGTCGTGTAGCGCAGCCCCACCGTCTGGAGGACGAATCCGGCGACGCCGAGGAGGCCGAGGAGGCCGCCGTCGCGCCACAGCCCCGCCGACGCCGGGTCGCGCCGGGCGAGCCGGACCGCGGCGAGGGCGAGGGCCGCCGCGAGGAACCGCGCCGCGACGAAGACCCCCGGCGAGCGCACCTCGAGCACGCCCTTCACGAAGTGGAAGGTCGTGCCCCACAGGAGCGTGAGGACGAGGAGCGCGAGGTCGGCCAGGGGCTCCTCCTACGCGGCGCTGTCGCGCGGGGGCTCGTCGACCTCGAACCGGCGGTGCAGCGCCACCGGCGCCGCCTGCGCCCGCCGCATCCTCAGGTTGAGGAGCTCGACCCCGAAGGAGAACGCCATCGCGAAGTAGACGTAGCCCTTCTCGATGTGCCGCCCGAGCGCCTCGGCGACGAGCATGACGCCGATGAGGAGCAGGAAGGAGAGCGCGAGCATCTTCATCGTCGGGTGGCGCTCGACGAAGGCGCCGATGGCGCCGGCGAAGACGAGCATCACCCCGACCGCGATCACCATCGCGGCGATCATGACGGCGAGGTGCTGGGCCATGCCGACCGCGGTGATGACCGAGTCGAGCGAGAAGACGATGTCGAGGACGCCGATCTGCGCGATCACGAGCCAGAAGCTCGCGCCCGTGCCCGCGGCACGGCCGTGCTCGGCCTCGTGCCTCACCTCGAGCTTGTCGTGGATCTCGATCGTCGCCTTGGCGATGAGGAACAGGCCGCCGCCGAGCAGGATGAGGTCGCGCCCGGAGAGGCCGTGGCCCGCGACCGAGAAGAGCTCGCGGGTGAGCCCCATCACCCAGGTGATGGCGAAGAGCAGGAGGAGCCGGGTCCCGAGCGCGAAGGCGAGGCCGAGGCGGCGCGCCGCCGGCTGCTGTTCCGGCGGGAGCTTCCCCGCCAGGATCGAGAGGAAGACGATGTTGTCGATGCCGAGGACGATCTCCATCGCCGAGAGCGTCGCGAGGGAGATCCACGTCTCGGGGGAGGACAGGAGGGCGAGCACGGACCGGCATCTTAGAGCAATGACCGGTCGGACCGAGCTCCTGCGACGCTCAGACCAACCGGTCCATGCTCCGGCCGAACCGGTAGGTGCCGTCCACGAGCCTGCGCACGCACCTCGCCGCGCTCCTCCATCACCTCGAGGTTCGCGAGCGTCTCGGAGATGACGAGGAAGGTCTGGGCGACCTGCGCCCTGGGGAAGAGCTCCCGGGCGACCTCCCAGGCGGTGCGGGCCCCTCCGTCGAGAAGCCTCGCGGATCCGCTGCTGGCGCTTCCCGTAGAAGTCCACGAGCCGGTCGATGACGGCGCGGTGGCCGGAGAAGGGCTCGGCGTGCCCCGGGAGGACGAGTCCGAGGTCGAGGGCGCGGACCCGTCGCGATGGACGAGAGGTACGCGACGAGGGGCCTGAAGAAGCCCTCCTCGCCCTCCGGGCCGAGCTCGATGAGCGGGTTCGGCGAGACCTTCTCGAGGAGGTGGTCGGCGGAGAAGAGGAGGCGCTCCGCCGGCGCGTGGAGGTTGAGCAGGCCGGGGGTGTGGCCCGGGATGTGGAGGACCCGGAGCTCGAGGTGGCGCGTGCGGATCACCTCGCCCTCGCCGACCGGCCGGACCTCCGCGACGCGCCGCGCTGACGATGTACCGCGTCGCCCTCGAAGCGCGAGCGCTCGATCCCCTCGGGCGGCACGCCGAGCTTCGCGAGGAACGCGGCGTAGGCGGACGCCTGCTCGCGCCAGCGCTTCCCGCCTCGCCGCGTACTTGCCGGCGTCGGCCGGGTGTCCGTAGACGGGCACCTCGCCGCCGCTCCGCTCCTGGACGAACCGGGCCGCGCCCGCAGTGGTCCACGTGGCCGTGCGAGACCAGGATCCGGCGGACCTCGTCGAAGCGGCGCCCGAGCCGCGCGGAAGCCCTCCTCGAGCGCCGCCTCGGCCTCGACCGTGCCGAGGCCCGCGTCGCACATGAGGAGGCCGCCCCCCGCCTCCTCGACGAGGTAGACGTTGACCGGCCCGCCGGCCTGCGGGAACGGGATCGGGATCGGGATCCGGTGGATGCCCAGGCGCGCGAGGTCGGCCTCGGTCATCGTCCGCGCGAACCTAGCGATTCGCGCCTTCACCTTCGCGCGTGAGCTCCGGGAGCGACCTTGAAGAGGTCGCCCACGAGCGCCGTAGTCGGCGATCTGGAAGATCGGCGCCTCGGCGTCCTTGTTCACCGCGACGATGACCTTCGAGCCCTTCATCCCGGCGAGGTGCTGGATCGCGCCGGAGATGCCGGCGGCGACGTAGAGCTCCGGCGCGACCACCTTGCCGGTCTGGCCCACCTGCCAGTCGTTCGGCACCCAGCCCGCGTCGACCGCGGCGCGGCTCGCGCCCACCGCGGCGCCGAGCGTCGTCGGCGAGGGCCTCGACCGGCTTGAAGTCGCCCTTCGTGCCGCGGCCGCCGGAGACGACGACCCGCGCCTCGGTGAGCTCGGGGCGCGCGCTCTTCACCTCCTTGAAGCTCGACGTAGCGCGTCCCGAGGGCGGCCGGCGTCCACCGCGACCGGCGGCGTCGCACCACGGTCCCGGCGCCGTCGGCGGCCGAGGCCGGGAACTCGGTGGGACGGACGGTGAAGGCCTTCACCGGCGTCGCGAGCTCCACCTCGGCGAGGACGTTGCCGGCCCACATCGGCCGGCGGAAGGTCACCGCCGCGCCCGTCTCCGCCGAAGCCGAGCACCTCGGTCGCCATGCCGGCGCCGAGGAGCGCGGCGGCGCGCGGGAGGAGGTCCTTGCCGTAGGCGGTCGCGGCGGCGCCGACGTAGGGTCGCGCCGCAGCCCTTCGCGATCTCGGCGACGACCGGCGCGTAGGCCTCGGCGAGGGGTGCTCGAGCACGGGGGCGTCGGCGACGTGGACCTCGGCGCCGTAGGCTTCGCGAGCTCGGCGCCGAGCCGCGTCGACGCCCTGCCCCGAGGAGCGCGACGTGGAGCTTGCCGCCGGTGCGCTGCGCGAGCGGCTGCGCCCGGCGGCGAGGGCGTGGAGGGTCGCCTTCCGGAGGGCGCCCGCGTGCTGCTCCGCGACGATGAGGACGTTGGCCATGGTCTCGTTCTCCGTTCAGGCCGGCTAGAGGACCTTCGCCTCGTCGTGGAGCTTCTTCCAGAGCTCCTCGACGTCGGCGACCTTCACGCCGCCCTTGCGCGCGGGCGGGCTCGAGAGCTTCTTCACGACCACCTTCGGGGCGAGGTCGACGCCCGAGCGACGGCGGCGGGGAGCTCCTTCACCTCCTTCTTCTTCGCCTTCATGATCCCGGGGAGCGAGGCGAAGCGCGGCTTGTTGAGCCGGAGGTCGGTCGTGACGACGGCGGGGAGCGTCACCTCGAGCGTCTCGACGCCCGCCGTCCACCTCGCGCACCACCGTGAGCTTCTTGCCGTCGGCGGAGAGCACGAGGCCCGGCTGCTTCTTCTGCTCGGCCTCGCTCTCGAGGCTCTCCTTCTTCGAGGCGAAGGTCGCCTGCGGGCAGCCCGAGCCGCTCGGCGAGGTACTGGCCGGCCTGGTTCTGGTCGTCGTCGATCGACTGCTTGCCGAGGATGACGAGGTCGGGCTTCTCGCGCTCGACCACCTTGGCGAGGAGGGCCGAGACCACCACCGGGTCGAGCGGGCCGTCGTGCTTCACGAGGAGCCCCGGTCGGCGCCCATGGCGAGGGCGGCCCGGATCTCGGTCATCGACTTGTCCCCGCCGATGGAGGCGACCACCACCTCGCCGCCGTGCTTCTCCTTCAGCCGGAGCGCCTCCTCGACCGCAATCTCGTCGAAGGGGTTCATCTTGTAGTTGACGCCGTCGGTGACGATCCCGCTGCCGTCGGGCTTCACCTTGATCTTCGACTCGGGGTCCTCGACCCGCTTCGCCGTCACCAGGATCTTGAGGGGCATCGGGGCACCTGCCGGTGGGTTTTTCCCAGTCGATTCCGGGACTGAGAACACTACGCAGCGCGACAAGACGGATCAACCGAAATAGGGGAACTGTGCGCAAGGCGGCTGCCTGGCCGCGTCAAACGCGGCGGAAGCCCGCGACGCCGGGGAAGTCGCCGCGCGAGGTCCACGATCGGCCGCGTGCTCTCGGGTGGACCTCGAATGGGTCTCCCCTCTAGACTGCGCGTCATCGCGCACGAAGCGTGCGCCTCCGCGCCCGGCGCGGACTTCTCGGACCGGAGGTTCACGTGAATCGAATGTTCCTTGCCGCGGTTGCTGCAGCCGCTCTCCTCGTCACGCCCGCCGCTCGGGCGCAGATGCCGGCCGCGCCTACGACGCCGATGCCGGTGCAGGCACCGGCAGGCGGCTTCCACACGCACGACGGCTTCTACTTGCACCTCGAGGGCGGCGTCGGCTCCCTCGGCGCGAAGGCCTCGCAGGGCGGCACCTCCATGGAGCTCTCCGGCGGCGGGGGAGAGTTCGCGCTCGGCATCGGCGGCGCGGTCACGCCGAACCTCATCATCGGCGGCCAGCTCTGGGGGATGAGCGCGAGCTCGCCCACGGTGAAGATGAACGGGACCGAGGTCGGCAACGCGAACGGCTCCATCGGGCTGAGCGCGATCGGCCTCGAGGTCACCTACTACACGTCGATCGGGCTCTACCTCTCCGCGGTGCCCTCCTTCGCCACGCTGAGCGCCGAGAACGGCAACGGCGGCTCCGGGAGCACGAAGAGCGGGTTCGCGATCAAGCTCGCGGTCGGGAAGGAGTGGTGGGTGAGCGAAGACTGGGGGGTCGGCCTCAACGCCCAGTATGCCCACAGCTCGAACGAGGACTCCGGCACGAACCCGGTGACCTGGGGCACCAACTACTTCGGCCTCGCGTTCTCCGCGTCGTACAACTAGGCCAGCTCTTCGACGACACCGCGGGGAGGCACGGCGCGCGCCTGCCTCCCCGTTCTTCTTTTTCGCGCACGACCGTCGATCCCGCGCTGGTGCCGAGACCACCACCGGCGGTGGATTTCCCAGTCAATTCCGGGACCGAGAACACTGCGCCGCGCGACAAGGCGGATCAACGAAGATGAGGAATGCGCGTCGATCGCTCGGCGTCCGCGCGCGTCAAACATTTCCTGACCCACCCCATCCGGGAGATCGGTTCGGTTCGGTCCGCGGTGCCTGCGGGTGTATTTCTCAACGACCCCGACGGTCCTCCCACCGTCACATCCTCTCTTGGAGGTACGCATGCGCCTCGCGATCGCTCTCGCCGTCCTGCTCAGCGCCACCACCACGTTCGCCGCGAACAGCAGCGGCGGCCTCAAGGGGACCGGCGCCTACGGCACCGCCGGCTGCGGCCTCGGCTCCCTCGTGTTCGGGAACCAGGCGGGCGGCGTCCAGATCCTCGCCGCGACGACCAACGGCACCTTCGCCAGCCAGACCTTCGGCATCACCACCGGCACCTCGAACTGCGGGGTCGGGCCTGTTCGCGATGGGCACGAAGAACTTCGTCGAGGCGAACCGCGAGGTCCTCGCGAAGGACATCTCGCGCGGCACGGGCGAGGCGATCGGCGCCCTCGCGGTGATCAACGCGTGCCAGGACTCCTCGAAGGTCGGCGCGGCGCTCCAGAAGAACTTCGGGACGATCTTCCCGAGCGAGAACGCGACGAGCGACCAGGTCACCGAGGCGATCCTGAAGACGCTGCACGAGGACCCGTCGGTCGGCTGCGGCCGCACCTAGGCCCGGTTCTCTGGTAAACGGGAGCGCGATGGGCC
This sequence comes from uncultured delta proteobacterium, assembly GCA_963739565.1. Lineage (GTDB taxonomy): Bacteria > Myxococcota > Myxococcia > Myxococcales > Anaeromyxobacteraceae > Anaeromyxobacter. Next base: position 1,020,078 of record CAVUBF010000012.1, read on the forward strand.
CGGTGCTCGTCGCGCTCCTCGTGTCTCTGGCTTCCGCCGCGGCGCCCGCCGCCGCGGACGGCGTGGCCGCCCCGCACCCGGACCCGGCCCACCTCGAGGAGCTCCTCGCCCGCGCCCGCTCCCAGCGGCTGTGGGAGGACCCGGGCTGGCTCCGCCTCGGCCACTGGCGCCCGACGCGCGTGGGCGGGGTCGAGTCCGAGGTGGACGGGATGGCCTTCTTCCGCGCGCTGCGCGGGAAGACCGAGCCCCGCGCCGAGCTCGAGGCGACGCTCCGCGCCTTCTTCGACGACCGGCCGGTCGCGGACGAGCTCTCCGACGCCCAGTGCCGCTTCCCGGCGCGCTTCGCGTTCCTCGCCGGGAGGCTCGGGGCCGACCTCGCCCGGCTGCCGCCCCGTCGCTGCCCGCGGTTCGAGGCGTTCCTCGACCGGATCCGGCCGCGCTCGGCCACCGTCGTCTTCTCGTCCTACTACCTCAACAACCCGTCCTCGGCCTTCGGCCACACCTTCCTGCGGCTCAACAAGGACGACGCGGCGCGCTCGGGCAAGGAGTGGGAGCTCCTCGACTACGGGATCGACTACTCGGCGACGGTCGACACCGGCAACGCCGTCCTCTACGCGGTGAAGGGGCTCCTCGGGTTCTTCAAGGGCGAGTTCCGCAACGTCGCCTACTACTACAAGGTCCGCGAGTACGCGGATGCCGAGTCGCGCGATCTCTGGGAGTACGACCTCTCGCTCTCGCCCGGCGAGGTGGCGATGCTCTCCGCGCATCTGTGGGAGCTCGGCGGGACCTACTTCGACTACTGGTACCTCGACGAGAACTGCAGCTACCACATCCTCGGCGCGCTCGAGGCGGCGGCGCCCCGGCTCACGCTCCTCGAGCACCTCGGCCGGAACGTGGTGATCCCCGCCGACACCGTGAAGGCGCTGTTCGCGAACCCGGGCCTCGTCCGCGGCGTCTCCTGGCGCCCCTCGATCCGGACCCAGTTCCTCGCCCGCATCGACCGGCTCGACGGACCGGGTCGTGACGCGGTCGAGGCCCTCGGGGCCGACGCGAACGCGCCGCTCCCGGAGGCGCTCGGGAAGGACGCCCAGGCCGCGGTCCTCGACGCCGCCCTCGACCACCTCGACCTGCGCTTCAGCCGTGACCTCGTCACCGGCAAGACGCCGGCGGCCGCCCGGGCCCGCCAGACGCTCCTCGAGCGCCGGAGCGCCCTCGGCGTCGTCTCGCCCCCCCTCGACCTCGCCCCGCCGCGCGAGCGCGCCCCCGACCTCGGCCACGGCTCGGCCCGGATGGCGGCAGGCGGCGGCTGGTCGAGCCAGGACGGGGCGCTCGTCGTCGTCGACTTTCGCCTCGCGCTCCACGACCTCGGCAATCCGACCGACGGCTACCCTCCGCACGCGCAGATCGAGTTCCTCCCCACCCGGCTCCGCCTCGCGCCGCGGGAGGTCCGGGGCGAGGTGGACGAGGCGTGGCTCGTCCGGATCGTGTCGCTGAACGACCTCTCGCGGTTCGAGCTGCGGCCCTCCTGGCGGCTCCGCTTCGGCGCGGCCACCGTACGGGACGCGGGCTGCGCGGCGTGCCTCGCGGGCCAGGTCGAGTTCGGCGCGGGGCTCGCGAAGTCCCTGGGCCCGCTCGACCTCTTCGGCGGCGTGGACACCGCCCTCGAGGCCGCCGCGCACCTCGAGGGGACCTCCGGCAGCCCGGTGCGCGTCGGCATCGGCCCGGGCGGCCTCCTGCGGCTGCGGGTGACGCGGTCGGTGGTCCTCCTCGCCGACGGGCGGTGGCGGTGGCTCCCCGACGCCGCGCCCCGCGAGACCTTCGACCTGCGCGCCGCCCTCCGGGTCCACCTCACCCGGGCGCTCTCGCTCTCGCTCGAGGCGCGGCGCACCCCGGTCGCCGACGAGGGCACGCTCGCCGTGCAGGCCTTTTACTGACCGCGAGACCCGGCCAGCCTGCCGAGCGGTCGGGGGTGGCCCGGGGCGGCTGGGACGCGCTATCATGCGCGCCTTTTTCGCCCCGTTCCCGAGGGGCCCTGGAGAGCGGAAGCACGATGGAACGACGTCTCGTCTCTGGCGACGAAGCGGTCGCCGCCGCCGCGTTCGACGGCGGGGTCCACCTCGGCACCGGCTACCCCGGCACGCCCTCCACCGAGATCCTGGAGGACTTCTCCGCGCCTCGGCGGCCGCGCCCAGTGGGCGCCCAACGAGAAGGTGGCCCTCGAGGTCGGCCTCGGCGCGGCCTTCGGCGGCGCCCGCGCCCTGGTCACCATGAAGCACGTCGGCCTGAACGTGGCCGCCGACCCGCTCTTCACCGCCGCCTACACCGGCGTCACGGGCGCGCTGGTGCGTCGTCTCCGCCGACGACCCGGGCATGGCCTCCAGCCAGAACGAGCAGGACAACCGCCGCTACGCCGTGGCCGCCGGGCTGCCGATGCTCGAGCCGGCCGACTCGCAGGAGGCCTACGACTTCACCCTCGCCGCCGTTCGAGCTGTCCGAGCGCTGGAAGCTCCCGGTGCTGCTCCGCATGACCACGCGGGTCTGCCACTCGAAGATCGATCGTGCGCGCCGCGAGCGCCGCTCGCCGCGCCGCGCGCCCGCACTTCGAGCGCGACATCGCCGGCCGCGTGATGATCCCGGCCTACGCCCGCCCGGCCCACCGGCGGCTGCGCGCGAAGCTGGCCGAGATCGCAGGCCTGGAACGAGACGCGCGCCCGCTCAACGCCGCGTCGACGGGCGACCGGAAGCTCGGGCATCATCACCTCGGGCGTCGCCTACCTGCACGCGCGCGAGGCCGCGCCCGGAGGCGAGCGTCCTCAAGCTCGGCATGACCTACCCGCTGCCCGCTCGAGACGATCCGCGCCTTCGCCGCCAGCGTGGAGCGCTGCGTGGTGATCGAGGAGGGCGACCCGTACCTCGCCGACGCCGATCCGCGCCGCCGGGATCGCGGTCGAGGGCGAAGCCGGAGATGTACCGCTTCGGCGAGCTGAACGTCGCCCGCGTGCGGCGCATCCTCGCCGGCGACACCTCGCCCGAGCCGGCGCCGCCGCGGGCAAGCCGCCCGAGCTCTGCGAGGCCTGCCCGCTACCACCCGGTCTTCGCGACGCTCCGCAAGCTCGACTGCATCGTGGCGGGCGACATCGGCTGCTACACGCTCGGCGTGCTGCCGCCGTTCCAGGCCATGGACACCTGCGTGTGCATGGGCGCCTCGCATCGGCGTGGCCTCGGCCTGCGCCACGTGCTGCCGGAGAGCAGGCCCGCCGCGTGGTCGTAGCGTCATCGGCGACAGCACCTTCGTCCACAGCGGCATGACCGGCCTGGTCGAGATGGTCTACAACCCGCCCGCGACCGGCCACGTGCTGATCGTCCTCGACAACGGCACCACCGCCATGACCGGGCAGCAGGAGCACCCCGGCACCGGCCGCACGCTCGACCACGAGCCGACCGGCAAGGTCTCCATCGAGGGGCTCGGCGCGCGCGGTCGGGCGTGAAGAACGTCGACGTCGTCGACCCGGTCGCGGACCCGGCCGGCTTCGAGAAGCTGCTCGTCGACCGGCTCGCGCAGGCGCGAGCTGTCGGTGATCGTGCGCGGCGCGCCTGCATGCTCGCGGCCGCCGACATCCGCAAGTTCGAGAAGGCCGCCGCGGACAAGTGCGCCGCGTGCGCCGGAGAGCGCATGAATGGCGTAGCACGGTCATCAACGTCGTCGTCGCCGGCCTGGGCGGCCAGGGCGTCCTCAAGGCCTCCGACATCCTCGCCGACGCCGCGTTCCGCGCCGGCCTCGACGTGAAGAAGGGCGAGGTCCACGGCATGAGCCAGCGCGGCGGCTCGGTCACCAGCGACGTGCGCTTCGGCGCGCGACGTGCTGAGTCCCGATGGTCCCGCCGGGCGAGGCCGATTTCCTGGTGGTGCTGGCGCCCTCCAGGTGGAGGTCGACGCGGCCGCTGCTCCGCCGGGCGGCGTCGCTCATCCCGCCCGACGCTCGTCGACGAGAGCGCGCTGCCGAACCGCAAGAGCCTGAACGTGGCGCTGCTCGGGCGCGCTGTCGCGCCACCTCGAGCTCGCCGGAGGCGCTCTGGCTCGACGGCGGTGCGGGCGGCGCTGCCGGAGCAGCTGCACGCGGTGAACGTGAAGGCGTTCCAGATGGGCCGCGACGCCGCGGCGCTGGCGAACGTAGTCCGCGCGGGAGGACAGGCATGAAGACCCAGTGGAACGACGCACCGCGGCGGCTTCCACCCGGCGAGCGCCCCGGACTTCCTGCCGCGCCGCGAGCTCGAGCGGCTGCAGCTCGGGCGGCTGCAGGCGGTGGTGCGCGCGGGCCTACGAGCAGGTGCCGCTCTTCCGCCGCCGCATGGAGGAGCGGGGCTCACGCCCGGACGACGTCCGCGCGCTCGACGACATCGCGCAGCTGCCCTTCACGGTGAAGACCGACCTGCGCGACACCTACCCCTTCGGCCTGTTCGCCAGCCCGATGGAGGAGATCGTCCGGCTGCACGCCTCCAGCGGCACCACCGGCAAGCCGATCGTCGTCGCCTACACCCAGGAGGACCTGGAGGTCTGGACGAGCGTGATGGTCCGCACCTTCGCCGCCTGCGGCCTGCACAAGGGCGACGTCGTCCAGAACGCCTACGGCTACGGCCTGTTCACCGGCGGCCTCGGCGCCCACTACGGCGCCGAGGCGCTGGGCGCCACGGTCATCCCGATCTCCGGCGGCAACACCGAGCGGCAGATCATGGTGATGAAGGACTTCGGCGTCACCGCCATCTGCTGCACGCCCAGCTACTTCCTCCACCTGATCGAGCGGCGCCAAGGAGGCGAGGATCGACTTCGGGCTGCCGCTGCGGGTGGGCGTCTTCGGCGCCGAGCCCTGGACCGAGGCGATGCGCCAGCACATCGAGGCGGAGAGCCGGCATCAAGGCCTACGACATCTACGGCCTCTCCGAGATCATCGGCCCGGGCGTCGGGCATCGAGTGCGCCGTGCCAGGACGGCCTGCACATCTTCGAGGACCACTTCTACCCGGAGATCATCGACCCGAAGACCGGCGAGCCGCTGCCCGACGGCGAGGAGGGCGAGCTGGTGCTCACCACGCTCCGCAAGCAGGCCATGCCGATGATCCGCTACCGCACGCGCGACATCACCGCCATCGACCCGGAGCCGTGCGCCTGCGGCCGCACCATCCGCCGCATCCGCCGCATCGGCCGCCGCACCGACGACATGTTCATCATCCGCGGCGTGAACGTCTTCCCGTCGCAGATCGAGACGGCGCTGCTGGCAGGTCGAGGGGACGCTGCCGCACTACCAGATCGTCCTCACCCGCGAGAAGGGGCTGGACGAGATGGAGGTGCAGGTCGAGGTGACGCCGGAGGTGTTCAGCGACACGATCGGCGCGCTCGAGGAGCTGCAGGCAGAAGCTCGGCGCACGCCATCGACCACGTCGCTCGGGCATCCGGGCGAAGGTGCGCCTGGTCGAGCCGCAGCACCATCGAGCGCAGCGAGGGCAAGGCCAAGCGGGTGCATCGACCAGCGGAAAATCTGACGACGGACGGGAGGCCGCCATGAAGATCCAACAGCTGTCGCTGTTCCTCGAGAACCAGCCCGGCCAGCTCCGGGTCCCGTGCAAGGTGCTCGGCGACGCCGGCATCAACATCCTCACGCTGTCGCTCGCCGACACGCAGCAGTTCGGCATCCTGCGGCTGATCGTGAAGGACTGGGAGAAGGCGAAGGAGGTGCTCGAGGGCGCCGGCATCGTCGTGAACGTCACCGAGGTGCTCGCCGTCGAGGTGCCCGACCGGCCGGGCGGGCTGGCCTCGGTGCTCGAGTCCTTCGAGAAGGCCGGCCTCAGCATCGAGTACATGTACGCCTTCGCCGCGGCCCGCGAGCGCGGCAAGTTCGCGACCCTCGTGTTCCGCCTCGAGGACCCCGAGCGCGCCGCCGCGGCTCCTGCGCCGAGCGCGGGCGTGAAGCTCGCTCACCTCCGAGCGAGCTGTTCGCCCGGGCCGGGGCCTAGGAGCGCGCGTGGCGAAGCTCGCGGTCGAGAACCGGATCTGGGACCCGGCGGAGACGCTCCCGCGCGAGCGAGCTCCGGGCCCTGCAGGGCCGGCGCCTCGCCGAGCGGTCGGCGCGCGCCGCGAACGTGCCGTTCTACCGCGAGGCCCTCGCGAAGGCGGGGGTCGGACCCCGACGTCGATCCGCGAGCGCCGGACGACGTCCGGCGGCTGCCCTTCACGACGAAGGACGACCTGCGCCGGAACTACCCGCTCGGCCTGCTGGCGGTGCCGCGCGCGCGAGGTCGCCCGGGTCCACGGCTCGTCGGGCACCACCGGCAAGCCCACCTTCGTCGCCTACACGAAGCGCGACCTCGAGACCTGGTCCGGCCTCGTCGCCCGCTTCCTCGTCGCGGGCGGGCTCCGCTCCGAGCACCTCGTCCACGTCGCCTTCGGCTACGGCCTCTTCACCGGCGGCTTCGGCCTGCACTACGGGATCGAGCGGGTCGGCGCCGGCGTCGTGCCGGCCGCCGGCGGGAACACGCCGCGGCAGGTGCATGCTCATCCAGCGACCTCGGCGCCGAGGTGCTCGTCTGCACCCCGTCGCTACGCCCTGCACATCGCCGAGGTCGCGCAGCGCCGAGGGGTTCGGCCCCGGCGAGCTGCCGCTGCGCTTCGGCCACTTCGGCGGCGAGCCCTGGACCGAGGAGATGCGCGTCGAGATCGAGCGCGAGCTCGGCATCCTCGCCTTCAACAACTACGGCCTCTCCGAGGTGATCGGCCCGGGCGTCTCCGGCGAGTGCGGCGCCCGCGCCGGCATGCACATCCAGGAGGACCACTTCCTCGTCGAGTGCCTCGACCCCGACGACGCTCGAGCCGGTGCCGCGACGGCGAGACGGGCGAGCTGGTCTTCACGACGCTCACCAAGGAGGCGATGCCGGTGCTCCGCTACCGCACCCGCGACCTCGCCGCGCTCGACCGGCGCCCCGTGCCCCTGCGGGCGCACCGGCGTGCGGATGAGCCGCGTCGTCGGCCGCTCCGACGACATGCTCATCATCCGCGGCGTGAACGTGTTCCCGTCGCAGATCGAGGAGGCGCTGCTCCGGGTCGAGGGGACCGCGCCGCACTACCTCATCGAGGTCTCCCGCCCCGGGCACGCTCGACGAGGTGGTCGTGCAGGTCGAGGTCCGCCCCGGCGACTTCTCCGACGAGATGCGCCGAGATGCATCGAGCTGCGCGACCGGATCGACCGCGGAGATCCACGCCGTCACCGGCGTCCGCATGACGGTCGAGCTGGTCGCGCCGAACACCCTCGAGCGCTCCGCCGGGAAGGCGCGGCGGGTGCTCGATCACCGCCGCCCGTCGCTGACCCTGGGTGCAGCGCCGCGACGCGTCCCGGCGCCCGTCGGTCGCCCTCTTCGCGCGCCGGGTTCCTTGCCAGGAACCTCGGTTTCTCATAACTTACAGCGCTCCGGTTCCAGGCACCTCACAGGAGGATCACGCCATGCGCTTCGTCCGCAGGTCGTTCCTCGCGGTCGCCCTCGCGTTCGTCGCCGGCTCCGCTTCCGCCAAGCAGACCGTCAAGATCGGCGCCGCCCTCAGCATGACCGGGCCGGCCGCCGTCCTACGGCGCCCAGCAGAAGGCCGGCATCCAGGCCGCGGTCGAGGAGGTCAACAAGAGCGGCCTGCTGAAGGACGTCACGCTCGAGGCGGTCTTCGAGGACGACGCCTCGACGAAGGAGCAGGGCATCGCGGTGTTCCAGAAGCTTCATCAACCAGGACAAGGTCGCCGCCATCATCGGGCCGACCCTCTCCAACACCGCCACCGCCGCCGACCCGCTCGCGCAGCAGGCGCAAGGTCCCGGTGGTCGCCGGTCTCCAACACCGCGCCGAAGGGGATCACCGACATCGGCGACTACATCTGGCGCGTCTCCCTCACCGAGGGGCAGGTCATCCCCGGCGCCCTCAAGACCGCTCCAGGCCAAGCTCGGCTTCAAGAAGGCCGGCGTCCTCTTCGGCAACGACGACGCCTTCACCAAGGCGGGCTACGACGTCATGAAGGCCGCCCTCGCCGACCTCAGGGATCCAGGTCGTCGGCGAGCAGACCTTCGCGAAGCCGGACCGCGACTACAACGCCCAGCTCACCGCGCTCCAGGCCCAGAAGCCCGACATCCTCGTCGTCTCGGCGCTCGTCGAGAACGCCTCCGGCATCGTCTCCCAGGCGCGCCAGCTCGGCTGGACCAGGGCCCGATCTTCGGCGGCAACGGCTTCAACAACCCGCGCTCATCAAGAACGCCGGCCCGGCCGCCGAGGGCGTCTACGTCGGCACCGCCTGGAACCGCGTCTCCACCGACGCGGCGAACCAGAAGTTCCTCGCCCTCATGAAGACGAAGGGCCTCGACCCCGACCAGTTCTGCCGCCCAGGCCTACACCGGCGTGCTCGTCATCGCCGAGGCGATCAAGCTCGCCGGGATGCAAGGGCGGCCGCGACGACATCAAGGCCGGCTTCGCCAAGGTGAAGGACCTGCCGACCCCGCTCGGCAAGTTCTCCTTCCTCCCGAACCGCGACGGCAACCACGCCCCCGCCGTGCAGGTCGTGAAGGACGGCAAGTTCCAGATCCTGCAGTAGCGGCCGCGAGGGCCGGAGGCGGGCGTGGGCCAGCAGATCGTCAACGGCCTGTTCCTGGGCAGCATCTACGCGCTGTTCGCCCTGGGCTACACGCTCGTCTTCGGCGTCCTCGACATCCTGAACCTCGCCCACGCCGCGGTCTTCATGCTCGCGTCGTTCGTGGCGCTGGTCCTCGTCTCCGCGCTGCACCTGCCACATCCTCGTGGCGCTGCCGCTGGCGGTGCTCGCCGCGGGCATCGCTCGGGCTCGTGCTCGAGCGGCTCGCCTTCCGGCCGCTCCGCGGCCGGGCCGACTCCAACATCTCCGGGCCTCATCTCGTCGCTCGCCATGGCCGACGATCTTCGAGGCCATCGCCCTCGAGATCTGGGGCCCGAACGTCGCCCGCTTCCCCTTCGGGACCATCCCCAGGCCAGCCGATCCTGGTCGCTCGGCGCGGTCGTCTCCCGCGCTGCAGCTCACCATCATCGCGGTCGCGCTCCTGCTCTTCCTCGCGCTCTGATGGCTCGTCCAGCGGACCCGGCTCGGGCGGCGACATGCGCGCCGTGGCCGAGAGCCCGCGGGCGGCGCGCGTCCTGGGCGTCGACGTCGACCGGGCCATCGCCGCCGCCTTCTTCATCTCCTCGGCCCTCGGCGGCGCCGCGGGCGTCCTCTTCGGGCTCGCCTTCAACTCGGTCTCGCCGGACATGGGCCGCAGCGTCGAGCTGAAGGGGCTCGCGGTGATCATCCTCGGCGGCATGGGCTCGATGCCGGGCGCGGTGGTGGCGGGCTTCGCCCTCGGGCTCATCGAGGTCTTCGTGGTCGCCGAACTTCGGCGCCTCGTACCGGGACGCCGTCTCGTTCGCGCGCGCTCTTCCTCATCCTCGTCCTGCGTCCGCGCGGCCTCTTCGGCGCGCCGTCGCTGCGGGAGGCCTGAGCGGATGGAGTCGCTCCAGGAGCCTGTACCTCACCTACCAGTCGACCATCGCGTACATCGGGATCAACGCGCTCCTCGCGCTCTCGGTGTACACGACGCTCTCCTGCGGCCAGCTCGCCCTCGCCTCCGCCGGCTTCATGGCCATCGGCGCCTACGCCGCCGCCATCCTGACCCTGCAGACTATGGGCGCGCCGTTCCCGGTGGCGCTCCTCGCCGCCACGATCCTGCTCCCGCGCGCTCGTCGCCGTGCCCCTCGGCCTGCCGGTGCTCCGGATCCGGGGGGTCTTCCTGGCCATCGCCACCATCGCGCTTCGGCGAGGTGGTCCGGCTCGGCCTCGTCAACTGGGACTACGTGAACGGCGCCCAGGGGCTCGTCGCCATCCCGCAGAAGACCTCGGTCTGGATGATCTACCTGGCGGTCGCCGCCGCGCTCTTCGCTGCTCGGGCGGCTGCGCGGGTCGAAGTGGGGCTTCGCCCTCGAGGCGATCCGCGAGGACGAGCCGGCGGCCCGCACCATGGGCATCGACACCACCCGCTACAAGCTCGCCATGCTGGTGCTGGGCGCGGCCCTGGCCGGCCTCGCCGGCGCGCTCGAGGCCCACTTCTCCTTCATGGTGGCGCCGAACGGCTTCGCCTTCGGCCGGGTCGTGGACATGCTGGTCTTCGCGGTGGTCGGCGGGACCGGTGCGTTCTACGGCCCGGTGATCGGGGCGGCCTTCCTCACCCTCCTGCCGGAGGTGCTCCGCGAGGTGGCGCCGCTCCTCGGGCATCGAGCCCGGGCCGCTGCGGACCCTGGTGAACGGGGTCGTCCTGCTCTCCGTCATCCTCTTCCTCCCGAACGGCATCGTCTCCCTCCCCGCGCCGGTTGCGGGAGCGGCGGCGGACCCGGAGCGCGGCGGCATGACGGTGCGCCTCGCCCTGGAGAGCGTGGAGAGGGTCTTCGGCGGCGTGCGCGCGGTGGACGGCGCGAGCTTCGCGGTCGCGCGCGGGGGAGGTGCACGGCCTCATCGGCCCGAACGGCGCCGGCAAGACCACCATCATCAACGTGGTCTCGGGGCTTCTCCGGCCTACCAGCGGCGACATCCACGTGGAGGGTCGGCCCACCCGCGGGCTCCCGCCCCACCGGATCGCCGCCCTCGGCGTCGCCCGCACCTTCCAGAACATCCGGCTCTTCCCCGAGCTGTCGGCCCGCGACAACGTGATCGTCGGCGAGCACCTCCGCCGGGACGAGTCGCTCGCGGCCCGGCTCCTCGGGCTCCCCGCCGCCCGCGCGGCGGAGCAGCGCGTCCGCGAGCGGGCCGAGGCCCTCCTCGAGCGGGTGGGCCTCGCGGACCGGATGCGCGAGCGGGTGAGGAACCTCTCCTACGGCGAGCAGCGGCGAGTCGAGATCGCCCGCGCCCTCGCCTCCGACCCGAAGCTCCTCCTCCTCGACGAGCCGACCGCGGGCATGAACCCCGTCGAGGTCGAGGCGGTGGCGGCGCTCATCACCAAGGTCGCGACGGAGGGCCACTCGGTGCTCCTCGTCGAGCACAACGTCCGGCTGGTGATGGAGGTCTGCCACGCCGTCACGGTGGTGAACTTCGGCAAGGTGATCGCCGAGGGCCCGCCGGCGACGGTGGCGGAGGACCCGGCGGTCATCACCGCCTACCTCGGGGGGCCGGCGTGAGCGAGACGGCCACGTCCCCGTCGCCGCCGCCGCTCCTCGAGGTCTCTGACCTCAGGGTCGCGTACGGCCACGTCGAGGCGGTGCGCGGCGTATCGCTCCGCGTCCCCGAGGGCCGGATCGTCACGCTCATCGGCCCGAACGGCGCCGGGAAGACCTCGATCCTCTCGGCCCTCGCCGGGCTCGTCCCGCCCGCCGGCGGCCGGGTCACGCTCGCGGGGAAGGACGTCACCGGGCTCCCCGCCCACGACGCCGTCGCCGCCGGCCTCTCCCTCGTCCCCGAGGGGCGGGCAATCCTCGGCCGGATGACGATCGAGGAGAACCTCGTCCTCGCCGGTGAGCGGCGGCAGGCCCCGGCGGCGCTCCGGGCCGGGATCGAGGAGCAGTACCGGCGCTTCCCGATCCTGGGCGAGCGGCGCGCCTCGCTCGCGGGGTCGCTCTCGGGTGGCCAGCAGCAGATGCTCGCCTTCGCGCGGGCGCTCCTCGCGAAGCCGCGGGTCCTCCTCCTCGACGAGCCGTCGATGGGGCTCTCGCCGATCCTCGTGCAGCAGATCTTCGAGACGGTGCAGGCCATCCACCGGGAAGGGGCGACGATCCTCCTCGTCGAGCAGAACGCGCGCCTCGCCCTCGCCATCTCGGATCACGCCTACGTCCTCGAGCGTGGGCGGCTCGTCCTCGAGGGCCCTTCGCGGGAGCTCGAGGCCGATCCGCGCGTCCAGGCCGCCTACCTCGGCCGGACACGCTGACTGCGCGTCCGCGCGCAGCCCCCGGCGGCGCGCGCCTCGGGACGGCAGTCGCCAATCTGCGTCACGCCACGCCGCGCCGCAGCAAGCGCGGGTGAATGCCCGGTATCGCTCGCAAATTCGTAGACGGGGCGGCGCGCTGAGAATCCGTCTCACTGGACGGGGACCGCGCACGCACTGCGGGTCTGCGACGAAAATGCACGGGGGTCATTGCAAAAGTTGCGTCGAACGTGCCATTTGGTACGACGCTGTACCCGTGACTTTTCGTCACGACCCCCGTGACTGAAGGTTTCACCACCCTGGAGGGCACCACGTGAAACTGACTGCATTCATTGCAGCACTGCTGCTCGCGACCTCTGCGCTCGCGCAGACCGCCGCCCCTGCTCCGGCCCCCGACGCCGCCACTCCGGCTCCGGCCGCCACTCCGGCCGCTGCTCCGGCCGCGCCCGCCGCTCCGGCGTTCAAGTTTGCGCTGAAGGGCTTCGTGTCGATGTCGGCCGCCTACCAGACCGGGTCGTTCATCCTCTCCGAGGGCCAGCAGTCGCTCGGCAGCGCGACCAAGGCCGCCTCCGCCACCAGCCCCGCCGACAAGGACTCGCTCACCTTCGACGTCCGGCAGTCGCGCTTCAACTTCTCCGTCCAGGGGCCCAAGGTCCTGATGGGCGCGACGCCGACCGGCGTCATGGAAATCGACTTCATGCAGGGCTTCGGCGGCGGCAACTACGGCGACGTGTCGCTGCTGAACCGGCTCCGCGTGGCGTACGGCGAGCTCAACTGGGGTAACCACAAGCTCCAGCTCGGCCAGCAGAACGACCTCATCTTCGCGATGGCGCCGACCTCGCTCTCGCACATCGCCTTCCCGCTCGGCTACTTCACCGGCAACATCGGCTGGCGGCGTCCGGGCATCTTCGGCTACCACACCCTCGCGCTCCCCTCCGACCTCAAGGTCGAGGCGGCCTGGGAGGTCGGCCGCAGCCAGTGGGCCGACGCGGCGACGACCGCTGGCGCACCGACCGTGTCCGTCGGCGGCGCGCAGTCGGCCCAGCCGGGAGGCATCAACCTCGGCGAGGCCTCGGGCGCTCCGGCCGTCGAGGGCCGCGTCACCGTCGGCTACGCGAAGCTCCTCACCGCCTTCGTCGGCGCGCACTGGCAGCAGGTTGATCTGACCGGTTACGGCGACGGAAACGCCGTCGCCACGAACGGGAAGCACTCGGTCAACACCACCGCCTTCAACGGCGGCGTCAAGCTCACGGTCCCGGTGAGTGGCGACATGGCCCTCTCCATCGCGGGCACGGGCTTCACGGGCAAGAACGTGGCCCCGCTCATCGCGAACTTCACGACGGCGGCGAAGGCCTTCAACCTCGGGCCCCTCGGCGAGGACGTGACCACGATGGGCTGGTGGGCGCAGGCCGGCTTCAACCTCACGAAGGAGTTCTCGCTCTGGGGGTTCTACGGCGCCCAGGCGATCGACAAGAAGGACTTCGTGCGCGCGGGCTACGGCGCCAACTCGGCCTACGAGGGCAACACGACGAACGTCATCGCGATGTACCGCGAGGGCGGGATGGGCCTCTCCGCCGAGTGGATCCACTTTGCGACGAAGTACTCGACGACGGTCGACCCGGCGACCAGCACGATCACCGCGAACCGTACGTCGACGTCCGACCAGTACATGGCGACCGCGAACTACTTCTTCTAGGCCGTAGCGCGGGGTAGGACCGGGGCCCCGGCCGACGCCGTCGGTCGGGGCCTCGTCTTTTCACAATCCGTCATCCGGCGCCGGGCTCGAGGGCTCGTCTCGACACGGAGCGCCGACGCAACGCGCCAGAACGGACCCTCCCGGGAGCGCAGGCGCCGTTGACTTGTGAGTCGAGCCCCGCGAACAATCCGGGTTCCGCCCCTGATTTGCTTGCTTCACTATAGGTGTTGGAGGTCGCGATGTCCTTCCGCCGAAGCGCCGCCCTCGCACTCGCCGCCGCCGCGCTCGTCTCCGGCTGCAAGAAGGTCACGCAGGAGGACCCGAAGGGCGAGTTCACCGTCGCCGCGTTCGGCGTGCCGTCCGTGCCGGCGCCAAACGACATCGCCCTCGCGCAGGTCCCGACGCTCCCCGCCTCCGCCCAGCGGGCGCTGCTGCAGGCGTTCGTCGACGCCGGTGGCTTCCCCAGCGACCAGGCGGTGTCGCTGACGGTACCCATCGTCCGGTACGTCTACGACCCGGGACAGGTGCGGTACGTCCCGCACGCGGTCCAGCTCGACCCGGCGACGCTCACCTCCGCGGCGGGCGGGGCCGCGACCTTCGCGCTCTTCAAGGTGGACGGCGGGACGGTGACCCGCGTCGACACGTGGGAGCTCGACCCGACCTCCTCGGTCACCGCCTCCGACGGCGGCTCCTGGACCCTCGCGATCAGGAGCAAGCCGGTCGGCACCCCGGGCGCCCAGAACCGGCGCTGGCCCACCGGCCGGTACGTCTTCGCGCTCCGCGGCGGCGCGAACGGCGTGAAGACCATCGACGGCAAGCCCATCGGCCCGGACGCGGCGGTGGACTCCGCCCTGCGGAACGTTCCCCTCGACAACCCGCAGAACGTCCCCATCGGCACCCCGCCCGAGAAGCTGGCGCTCCTCGAGACGGTCCGCAAGGCGCTCTGGCTGCCACTCGACTGGGGACGCAGCGCGGGCGGCGACCTGGGTTCCGACCGGCGCCTGGAGCGCGAGCACGAGCCCCTACGCCGTGGTGGACGGCGCCTTCCCCGCTTCCGAGCTCGCCTCCTTCGCGACGTTCGAGATCGCGCCCTCGATCCCGACCGCCCCGGTGGACTCCGGGTCCGGGATCGCGCCGCTGCCGCTCGACCTCCTCCGCACCGGGCCGGCCGCGTCGTCGGGTGCGAAGACCATCGCGTTCAACCCGGCCTTCGGCTCCGCCGCCACCGGGCTCGCCACCCTCGACGGCTTCTCTACGACCGGCTCGATCTTCGCGCCGGTGACGGTGCCTGATCGATGTCGGCACCGTGAGCGGCGCGACGGTCCACCTGTTCAAGCTCGCGGGCGGGACCGTGACGCGCCTCAAGGAGTTCCGGCAGGAGCTCGCGACGGGTGGGACCGGGCGCCGCCGCCGCCGCCGAGTACATCGCTCAGCCCGATCCCATGAACGTCTCGTCGGGGATCGCGATCGTGCCCGGGCTCACCGTGCGCCAAGGACGGCCGGGTGCTCGCCCATCGTCGGGCTGCAGCCCGGCGTCCCCGTGACCGTGACCTCCCCGCCGCTCGGCACGTTCTACCTGCCGCCGCTCGACGAGGCGGCCGACTACGCCGTCGTCATCACGAGCGCGGTGAAGGACGTGTTCGGCCGGCCGCTCCAGAAGTCCACGGTCGCGAAGATCCTCATCGACCCGGGCTTCGACGTCCTCGTCCACCCCCTCACGCAGCAGTCGCTGCTCGTCGGCATCCCGGACGCCACCGCCGCCGCGCTCCAGACGATGCGCCAGCAGCTCGTGCCGGTGATCGCGGCGCTGCCCGGCGGGCTCGGCGCCGGCGACGTGGCGCTCGCGTACACGTTCCGTACCCAGTCGATCACGGGGACCTCGCTCCAGCTCTCCGCGGCGCCGTACGGCACCGAGCAGGCCGCCGCGGCGGCGCTGTTCGTGCCGGTCGACCGCGACCACCACCGTCCCCGGCGGCTCCTACCCGTCCGTCGCGTCGTTCTACGACGTGACCTTCCCGAGCGTCGACGCGACCGACAAGGCGACGGGCGCGCTCAATCCGAGCCAGAGCCGCCTGGGGACAGACCCTCCTCAAGGCGCTCGTGGCCGTCCCATCGTCGGCCAACCCGAACCTCGCCGCCTGTCCGCCCCCGGCCGCGGCGTTCCGGTGCGCCCCGCTCGTCGTGTTCGGGCACGGGCTCTCCGGGAACCGCTCCAACGTCCTCGCGGTCGCCGAGTCGCTCGCGGCGAAGGGCTTCGTCGTCGCGGCCCTCGACTTCCCGCAGCACGGGTCGCGGAGCTGGTGCTTCAAGAACGCCGACTGCGACGCGGGCGGCTTCGACGGCACCTGCACCCCGTTCCCGCAGGCCCTCCCGCCCACCTACCAGGGCGACGTCGACCCGACCTCCGGCACGCTGAGGCCGCCCGGCACCTGCACGGTCGGCGTCCCGAAGGCCTCCATCTCGGGTCAGACGTTCATCAGCGCGAACTTCTTCCGGACGCGAGACACCTTCCGCCAGAACCTGCTCGACCAGGCGGCCCTCGTCCTCGCCCTGGCGCGGCCCCCCTCGACCGTGTGGCCGCTGCAACCCGCTTCGACAGACCCCTTCACGGCAGCGATCGCGGCGACCGGGGTCCTCGTCGATCCCTCGAAGATCTACTGGGAGGGAATCTCCCTCGGCGGCATCGCGGGCACCGAGGTGCTCGCGACCAGCTCCCGGTTCAGCCGGGGCGTCACCTCGGTGGCGGGCGCCACCCTCGTCGACTTCTTCACCAAGGCGCCCGCCTTCCAGTCGCAGGTCAACGCGCTGTTCACGGTTCTGCTCAAGCCGGAGCTCGACGCCATCGCTCCGGGGACCCCGTTCTCGCCCGCACTCGTCGACGGGACGAGCCCGTCGTTCAACGCGGGGGTGGCGACCGCCTACCTGAAGACGACCGTGACGGCGAAGTGGATCCTCGACCCGGGCGATCCGCTCAACTTCGCCCGCCACCTCCGGACCTCGCCCCTCCCGAACGTGCTCTCGCCGACGCCGGCCCTCCAGCTGGCGAAGGACGTGCTCGGGCAGGTCGCCGTCGGAGACCTGGTCATCCCGAACCTCTTCAACCGGGAGCTGTTCACGATCGGAGCGATCGACGTCGTTGAGTACACGTCGCTCACCTATCCGGCCGCGCAGATGCACGGGATCCTGGGCTTCGATTCGACCGTGCAGGCAGACGCCGCGAGCTACCTGTTCAACCTGACGAGACCTCCCGCGCCGCCCACCCAGGTGACGATCCCGTAAGGAGCCGACCATGCGCACGAAGATCATCACCATCGCCGCCGCGCTCCTCCCGGCCCTCGCCGTCGCGAACGGCTACGACGTCCCGAGCGTCACCCCGCGCGACCTCGCCCTGGTCGGGTCGGGGACCGCCGCCCAGAACGACGCCGGCGCGACCTTCGCGAACCCGGCCGCGCTCTCGCGGGTGAAGGGGCTCTCCCTCAGCCTCGCGGGCTCCTACCTCGACCTGAGCTCCAGCTGGGAGGCGCCGGCGGGCTCGAACATGGCCGGCTCGCCGGGCGCCTCGATCAAGGACAAGCCGGTGCCGCCCGTGGCGCTCTACGCGGCGTACGGCTTCGACGCCGGCGGGCTGCCGGTCGGCATCGGCCTCGGCATGAACCTGCCCGCAGGCGGGAACATGTACTGGCAGGACGACTGGGCCGGCCGCGGCCGGATCATCACGGTGGACCGGAAGGTCTACGGCTTCTACCTGTCCGGCGGCGTCGAGGTGATGGAGGGGCTCCGGCTCGGCGGCGGCTTCGTCTACTACTACACGACCGAGTACCTCAAGATCGGCATCCAGCCGTTCGCGACCGCGTACGGCGAGATCGCGACGAAGGGCGGCGCGCCGTCCTTCGACCTCTCCGCCGACTGGACCCCGCGGCTCTCGGGCCAAGCGCTGCCGTTCACCCTCGCCGTGGACTTCAAGTACAAGGGGAAGCAGACGCTCAAGGGCGACGGGAACTTCGTGGTGCCGGACTCGCTCCTCGGCGGGACCCCACCGCCGGTGGACCAGAAGGTCACCCACGAGCTCACCTACCCGTCGGTCCTCAACCTGGGCATCGCGTACCGGCCGCCGGTGCAGGGGCTCCAGCTCACGGGCAGCTACACCTGGACCGGCTACAGCGTCTACGAGGCGGACACCTTCGTCGGGGACAAGGGGACGACCATCAACGTCCCGCGGAACTACGGGAACGGCCACACCTTCCGCCTCGGCGCCGAGTACGAGACGACCCCGAAGCTCACGCTGCGCGCGGGCCTCCTCCGCGATCTGTCCGGCTTCAAGACCGACACCTCCTCGCCGACGATCCCGGACGGGAACGCCTGGGGGTACGCCTTCGGAGCCGGGTGGAAGTTCTCCCCGGACCTGTCGGTCTCGGGCACGGTCTTCTACGCCGTGGTCGACGAGGTCACCGCCACCGGAACGCAGGCGATGCCCGGCATCTACAACACCAACCTCTGGATCTTCTCGCTCGGCCTCAACTGGCGGATGGACCTCGTCGCCGCGAAGTAGCGCCCTCCCGAGCATCGCGAGGAGCCGCCCCGAATCACGCCGACTCGGGCTCCGGCTCCTCGTTGTACTTCCGGGCGGCGCGGTCGCCGAGCGCGGTCAGGATCGACCGCGCGAGCCCGCGCCGGAAGATCTCGCCGGGGAGGGGCATCGTGTCCCGCGCCCCCTCGTCGGGCGGCGGCAGGAGCCGGTTCAGGACCCCGAGCGCGCGCACCACGCCGCCCGGCGCGAGGGAGTGGACGATCCGCAGGAGCTTCGCGGGCGTGCCGACGACCACGAACCGCTCCCCGTACTCGATGGCGCGCACGATCCGGTGCGCCGCCCGCTCCGCGGAGACCGTCAGGAGCGGGAGCGACGCCATGAGCGAGAAGAGGCTCGCCTCGGCGTAGCGCTTCCCCTTCACGAGCGCGTGGCCGAAGGACCCGGTCCGCATGAGCCCGGGGACGACCGTCACGACGGCGATGCCGTGGCGGGCCTGCTCGGCCCCGATCGCCTCCGACCAGCCGCGCAGCGCGAACTTGGCGGCGTCGTAGGGCGCGAGGTGCGGGATGCCGACCGCGGCGCCGATCGAGGTGATGTTGACGAGGGTCCCGCGCCGGCGCGCCCGCATGCGCGGCAGGACCGCCTCGGCGCCGTTCAGCGCGCCCCAGAACATCACGTCCATCGCCCGGCGGTAGTCGTCGAGGTTCATCGACTCGGACGGGCCGACCTGGATGATCCCGGCGTTGTTCACGAAGACGTCGACCGGGCCGATGTTCTCCTCCACGTCGGCGACGAGCCCCGCCATCCCATCGACGTCGGTCACGTCCACGGGGAGCGCGGTGGCGTCGATGGACTCGGCGACCAGGCTCGCCCGCGCCCGCTCGAGCTCCTCCTCGTCGCGCGCGCAGACGACCACCCGCATGCCGCGATGGCCGAGCTCCCGCGCGAGCACGAGCCCGAGACCCCGCGACCCGCCGGTGATGATGGCGACCTTCCCCGCGAGCTCGATGCGACCGAGCCGACGGGCGAGCGCCCAGGCGCCTCCCGCCGCGAGGCCGAACAGGAACAAGACTTGACCCCGGCGCACGCCGCACCTCCGTTGCGACACGGTGCTCACGGCCCGACGAGGGCGCCGCGCGCACCCGCCACCGGAGCGGCGTTCGAGCGCTCGAGCCGGTGCTCGACGATGGTCCGGATGAACGTGCACGGCGCGGCGCGGAACCCCGCGAGGGCGTTGGGCGTGCCGAGGTGCCAGTCCACGAGTCCCTCCGGGCCGTTCCAGCCCGCCATCGCCCGCATCGCCTCGGTCCCGGAGAAGCGCGGGTTCACCTCGAAGACGACGAGGTCGTCGCCCGCGAGCCGCCCCTGGACGTTCACCGGGCCGCGGGAGCCGAGCGCGCTCGCGAGGCGCTCCGCCTGGGCCCGGACCTGCGGGAAGTCGTCCACGTGCCCCTGGGTGAACCCCGAGGAGACGACGAGCGCCGGCCCGAGCTCGGCCCGACCGGTCCGGTTCGGCGCCCGGGAGCGGACCGAGAGGAGCGTCGAGAGCTCGCGGCGGAGCGCGACGGAGCCGAGGAGCGCGCCGTCTGGCGCGTGGAGGACCCCAATCGTGAACTCGTGCTGGGGATCGCCCACGTACTCCTGGAGCACCGCCGCGCCGCCCGAGGCGAGGACCCGCGCCGCGTGGAAGCGGAGCTCCTCCTCGTCCTGCGCCACCCACACGTCCGCGGAGCCGCCGCCGCGCCGCGGCTTCAGCACCACCGGGTACGGGATGCCGCCGCGCCCGGCGGCGGCGACCGTCGCCTCGAGACTCGCGCAGTCGGCGGTGCGCGGCGCCCGGAGGCCCGCCCTCGCCACCGCCGCCGCGGTCTCGCCCTTGTCCGTGCAGGTGGCGACGACCGCTGCGTCGTTCGCGAGGAGGATGGCCGGCGTCAGCCGCGCGAGGGCCGCGTGCCCTGCCGTCATCCGGACCAGCTCGACGTCGGTCCCGGGCACGACGAAGCGGGCCTCGAGCCGGTTCGCGGCGGCGGCGACGGCGAAGAGGTAGTCCGGGTCCGACGCGGGTGGGAGCGCGAGCCGCTCCACCCCCGGGACCACCACCGTCTTCGCCGGGTCCACGTTCGCGACCGCGATCCGGTACCGCCGCCGTCCGTGCCGGAGCGCCTTCACGACCTGCTCGCCGGTCGACCCGGCCCCCACCCCCGTCACCATGATCCCGATCTCGTCCACGTGCTCTCCTCCGGCTCTCGTGTCCACGCGTCAGGGGGCGGCCCGGCTTCGCTCGCGCCCGAGGAGCGTCACCGCGAGCGGGTCGAGGCCGAGCGCCTCGAGCCGGCGCTGGTAGCTCCGGTGGTCGTAGGTCACCCGCCGCTGCTCCCAGCTCCCCGCCGCGGTGTCGAGGAGCGCGTAGGCCGCGCGCGGGTCCCAGTCGCGGGGCTGGCCCACCGAGCCGGGGTTCGCGACCGTGCCGCGCCCGGCGCGGCGCCGCATCGGGTAGTGGGTGTGGCCGAGGAGGAGCCAGCCCCCCTCGGGCAGCGCGACCGGCCCGAGGTCCGAGTCCGGGTAGAGGTAGGTCTCCTCGTCCCAAGGGCTCGCGTGCCTGACCGCCACCGAGACCCCGTCGGCCTCGATCGTCGCGGAAGCGGGCAGCGCCGCGAGCCAGGCGAGCTGGTCCTCCGACAGGGCGCGCCGCGCGTCGGCGATGCGGTAGTAGGCGGCGCGCGCGGCGGGGACCTCCCGGGCGCCGGTGACCATGAGCTCGTGGTTCCCGCGAACCGTCGCCGCCCGGAGCCCGCGCACGCGATCGACGACCCAGGGCGCGTCCGGGTAGTACCCGACGAGATCGCCGCAGCAGACGACGGCATCGACCGTCCCCATGTCGGCGAGCACCGCCTCGAGGGCTGGCCGGTTTCCGTGCAGGTCGGAGATCACCGCGAGGATCACGCCGCGCGAAGGTTGGGCCTCGCGCGCCGGGCCCGCCATCCCGCCGCGACGGGCCGCGGGGGCCTCCCCCCGTCCGCGCCTGGGCGGCGGCCCCGGATCGTCCCTAACGTCGGAACGTCGGGGGCCGGTGGCGGCACGCGCCGGGGGGAGGATGGGGATGGTCGGTCGGGTCGCGCTCGGGGTGAAGCGCGCGCTGGACGTGGCCGGCGCAGCGGTCGGGATCGTCATCCTGTCGCCGGTGCTGGTCGCCGCAGCGGTCGCGGTCCGCGCCACGCTCGGGTCGCCGGTGCTGTTCCGGCAGGTGCGCCCGGGACTCCACGGGCGGCCCTTCACGATCCTGAAGTTCCGCACCATGCGGGATCCGCGGGCGGGCGAGGTCTGGTACCTCACGAACGAGCAGCGGCTCGGGCGGGTCGGGCGATTCCTGCGCTCGACCAGCCTGGACGAGCTGCCGGAGCTCTGGAACGTCCTGCGCGGCGAGATGAGCCTCGTCGGGCCGCGGCCGCTGCTCGTGCACTACCTCGACGTCTACACGCCCGAGGAGGCCCGGCGGCACGACGTCCGGCCGGGGATCACCGGGTGGGCGGCGGTGAACGGCCGCCACGCGATCCGCTTCAAGGAGCGGCTCGCCCTCGACGTCTGGTACGTCGACCACTGGTCGCTCGGGCTCGATCTCCGGATCATCGGTCGAACGCTGGCGCAGGTCGTGGCGCGCAAGGACGTGTCGGTCAGCGAGGACCTCTCCCTCGGCTTCCCGCTGCCACCCGGCGGCCCTGGCCCCGCCTCCGCCCCCGCGGAGCGCCCGGCCGCGCCGCCCGCTCGCGCCGCCGCGGAGGACTGAGTCATGCGCCACCGGATCCTCGACGCCGCCGTCCCGGCGGAGCTCGTCGACTGGCTCGCGCTGTGGGAGCGCTGGCCGGGGCGCGAGGTCTTCGCCCACCCCGAGTACGTCCGGCTCTTCGCCCGGGCCTGCGACCGCGCGGTGTGCGCGGTGGGCGAGGACGCGGGCGGGGTCGTCCTCTTCCCGCTCCTGCTCCGCCCTCTCGCCGCGGAGCCCTGGGCCGCACCGGGCGAGGACCGCCTCGACGCCGTCTCGCCCTACGGCTACGGCGGTCCCTTCGCCTTCGGCGACGGCTCCCGCGACGACGCCGCCTTCTGGCGCGCCCACCAGGCCTGGTGCCGCGAGGCCCGCGTGGTCTCGAGCTTCGCGCGGCTCCCGCTCTTCGACGGGCAGCTCCCGCGCCTCCCGGCGCCGCCCGAGTCGCGCGGGCCGAACGTCGTGCGCACCCTCGGGCCCGACCTCGCCGCGATCTGGATGGAGTACGACCGCTCGGTGCGCGCGAACGTGAAGGCCGCGGAGCGCAACGGCGTGACGATCGAGGTGGACCGGACCGGCGCGCGCCTCGACGCCTTCCTCGAGGTGTACGAGCACACCATGACCCGGCGCCACGCCACGGGCTGGTACTTCTTCCCCCGGAGCTTCTTCGAGGCGCTCGTCTCGAGGCTCGCCGGCCACTACGCCTTCTTCCACGCGCTGCACGAGGGGCGGGTGGTCTCGACCGAGCTCATCCTCGTCTCCCGCGAGCACGCGTACATGCTGCTGTCCGGCACGCTCGCGGAGGCCTACCCGCTCCGCCCGAACGACCTCCTGCGCCACCGCACCGTGACGTGGGCCGCGGAGCAGGGGCTCGCCGCGTACGTCCTCGGCGGCGGCTACGAGCCGGGCGACGGCGTCTACCGGCACAAGCGCAACTTCGCGCCGAGGAGCCAGCTCCCGTTCCGCGTCGCCTGCCTCGTCCACGACGAGGGCGCGGCGCGGGAGCTCGAGGCCCGCCGCGCGGCGGCGTCCCCGGGCTGGGCGCCGCGGGAGGGATACTTCCCGCGCTACCGCTCCTAGCCTCCCCGCCCGTGCCGGGTCCCCGCTCGGCCGATCGAGGGACGCGCCGGCGGCGTCCCCTCCCCAGCCCCGCTGCGCGGGGCGTTGGAGGAATCCCTGGACAAGACGGCGCGCGGTCCCGACCTGCGCTATCCTCAGCGCATGCCATTCGACACCACCACGGGCCTGCCTGCTCGCGAGCAGGTCCTCGTCCAGGGCGCCTCCGACGTCGAGCGCCGCTTCATGGCGGCCGTCTACCGCTGGATGACCTTCGGCCTCGCCCTCACCGCGCTCGTCGCCTTCTCCGTCGCCAGCTCCGAGGAGGCGCTCCAGCTCATCCTCGGCAACCGGCTCGTCTTCTTCGGGCTCATCCTCGCCGAGCTCGGCCTCGTCGTGGCCCTCTCCGCGGCGGCGACGCGGATGTCGCCCGCGACCGCGGGCGGCCTCTTCCTCCTCTACTCGGCGCTGAACGGCGCGACGCTCTCGGTCGTCCTCCTCGTCTACACCGGCGCGTCGGTGGCGATGGCGTTCGTCTCGACCGCCGGGACGTTCGCGGCGATGTCGATCTACGCGACCGTGACCCGCAAGGACCTCTCGTCCTGGGGGAGCTTCCTGTTCATGGGGCTCATCGGCGTCGTCATCGCGAGCGTCGTGAACCTCTTCCTCCACTCCTCGATGGTCACCTTCGTCGTCTCCTGCATGTCCGTGGTGGTCTTCACCGGCCTCACCGCGTACGACACGCAGAAGCTCCGCGTCTTCGCCCGGGCGGGCGGCGCGACGGGGTCGATGGCGGTGAACGGCGCCCTGGCGCTCTACCTCGACTTCGTGAACATCTTCCTCGCGCTGCTCCGGCTCTTCGGTAGCCGGCGCGACTAGGCGTTCCGCGCGCCCCCCCGCGCGGCCGCGTGACCCGCCAGGCCCTCTCCCCGCTCCGCGACCTGCCGCCCGCCTCCGGTTGGAGGCGGGGCGACGTCCTCGTCCTCTTCGGCGAGCTGTTCGGCCGGGGCTACGCGAACGGCCTCCTCGACGCGGCCCGCCGCGCGGGCATGTCCGTCGTCGGCGCGACCGTCGGGCGCCGCGACGGCGCCGGCCCGCTCCGGCCGCTCTCCTCGGACGAGCTCGCGTCGGCGGAGTCCTCGCTCGGCGGTCCGATCGTGAACGTGCCCCTCGAGGCCGGGTTCGACCTCGAGCCCGCGGGGGACGGCCCGTCGCCGGTCGAGCTGCTGAAGGGCGTCAAGCCCGACGCGTGGCAGACCCCGCTCGACTGGGACCTCCTGACTCGCTCTCGCGAGGCGGGCGCCGCGGCGCCTTCGACCGGAACGCGGAGGCCTTCGCCGCCGCCCTCGCGCGCCTCGTCCCGGCCGGCGCGAACCTCCTGTTCGTCCACACCATGGCAGGCGGCTTCCCCCGCGCGCGGGTGTACATGCCGCTCATGACGCGGCTCTTCCGCGGGACCGGCGATCGGTACCTCTCCTCGGAGGCCTTCTGGGCGAGCCACCTCGGTCGGCTGTGCGCCGCGAGCTTCGAGGAGGTGACCGCCGGGACGCTGCGGGCGCTCGTCGACGCGACCGCGCCCCTCCGCGCCGGCTCGCGGCGGGTCCGCTACGTCGCGTTCGGCTACCACGGCTGCGAGGTGCTCGCCGGCGGGGCGCCGACCTGGCAGAGCTACGTGCCGTACCTCCAGGGCTGGGCGAAGCTCCGGCTCGAGGAGATCGCCGGGGAGGCCTGGGCGGAGGGCGTCCGCGTCACGGTGTTCGATGCGCCCGAGATCTGGACCAACTCGAGCGCGCTCTTCCTCGGGGTCGAGGTGTCGCTCTACGCGCTCCTCCGTTCCCTCGATCGCGAGGGACCCGGCGCGCCGGCGACCGGCGCCATCCGGGCCCGCTGCGACGCCCTCCTCGCGGAGGGCGCCACGCTGGACGGGCTGCTCGCGCGCGCCGACGCCTACCTCGCCGACCCCGCCTGGGCGTCGTTCCGCGAGCTCGCCACCTGGCCGCACCACTCGAGCGCGGGGCAGCTCGAGGCCATGCTCGCCGCCTCCGAGGAGTGCGGGGCGATGAGCGCGGATCCGAAGAACCCGGTCGCGGCGGAGCTGTCGCGCGCGGTCGTGGAAGGGGTGGGCCGGCTCATGCTCGACGCCTCCTGGGATCCCGAGGGCCCGGTCCGGTCGCTCGGCCACGACGTCGTCGCGCGCCGGCTCACGCGCTGACCCGCCTCTCGATCCGCGGATCCGGCACGATCCAGGCGAGCGCGACCGCGACGAAGAGCGCGTCGGAGATCCACGGGCTCAGGAAGGCGAGGGGGATCGCGAGCGCGTACGCGAGCGGCGAGAGCTTCCCCTTCACGTCCTTCCCCACCGCGAGCGCGAGCGGCGAGCCGGGCCCCTCGTCGGCGATGATCGCCCCCTGCAGCTTCCAGTAGGCGAGGCCGGCCGCGAGCATCACGGCGCCGTAGATCGCCGTCGGGACCGGGGCCCGGTGGTTCGCGCCCATCCACCCGGTCACGAACGGGAAGAGCGACAGCCAGAACAGGAGGTGGAGGTTCGCCCAGAGGATCCGGCCGTTGATGCGGAGCGTCGCGTGCAGCAGGTGATGGTGGTTGCTCCAGTAGATCCCGAGGTTCGTGAACGAGAGCACGTACGCGAGGAACACCGGGACGAGCGGGGCGAGCGCGCCGACCCGGTCGCCGTGGGGGATCCTGAGCTCCAGCACCAGGATGGTGAGGAGGATCGCGAACACGCCGTCGCTGAACGCCTCGAGCCGGCCCTTCCCCATGGTCTGCCCGGCGCGGCGCCGGGGGGGCGTCGGGCGGGCGATCCCCTCTCTAACCGGGGTCCTTCGCCGGGCAACCCGGAGTACGCGCGGTCCTCTGGCGGGGACGTCTCCTCCGGGGCCCACCTTCCGATTGCGCGCCCGCGGGCCGGCGCCTACGCACGGGACGAGGGCGCCCCGGCTGCTGCCGGGCGAGGGAGTGCGCATGGACGCAGAGCATCCCGGCGCCGGCGGCCCGGCGAAGGCACCGCCCGGTCCGGACGCGGGTAGCCCCCCGGCGCGCAGGCGGCTGAGGGGGCGCGTCGCGATCGGCGCCGCGGTGGTGCTCCTCGCCGCGGTCCTGTACTGGCTCCACGCCCGCCGGTACGAGGACACGGACGACGCCCAGATCGACGGGAACGTGAGCGCGGTGAGCTCGCGGGTGCCCGGCACCGTCACGGCGGTCCACGTCGAGGACAACCAGCGGGTGAAGGCGGGGGACGCCCTCGCGGAGCTCGACCCCACCGACCTCGAGGTGGCCGTCGTGCAGGCGCGCGCGGCGGTGGCGCAGGCGGAGGCCGCGTTCGCGGCGGAGCAGCCGAACGTCTCCATCACCGAGACGAGCAACATCGCAGCCGTGCGGAGCGCCGAGGCCGACGTGGAGTCCGCCCGGACCGACCTCGAGGCGGCGCAGCGGGAGGCCGAGCAGGCCGAGGCGACGGCGCGCCTCGCCGACTCGCAGCTCGCCCGGGCGAAGCAGCTCGTGGAGGGCGGGTCCATCTCGCCGTCCGACTACGACCAGCGCGCCGCCGGCGCGGAGGTGGCCCGCGCGACCGCCCAGGCCGCGCGCCAGCGGCTCGAGGGGCGGCGGGCGCGCCTGCAGGCGGCCCTCACGCGGCAGCGCGAGGTCGTGCAGAACGCGCCGCGCCAGCTCGTCGCGCGCCAGGCCGGAGTCCAGGTGCGCCAGGCGAACCTCGAGCTCGCGCACGCCCAGCTCCGCCAGGCCGAGCTGAACCTCGGCTACGCGCGGATCGTCGCGCCTGCGGACGGGATCATCGGCCGCCGCACCGTGAACGTGGGCGAGCGGATCCAGCCCGGTCAGCAGCTCGCCGCGCTCACCGAGACCGGCGAGCTCTGGGTCACGGCCAACTTCCGGGAGACGCAGATCCGGCATCATGCAGCCGGGGCAGCGCGCGGAGATCCACGTGGACGCGCTCTCCCGCGACTACGAGGGGGTCATCGAGAGCTTCGCGGGCGCCACCGGCTCCCGCTACAGCCTCTTGCCCCCGGAGAACGCCGCCGGGAACTACGTGAAGGTGGTGCAGCGCGTCCCGGTGCGGGTGCGGCTCGGGAAGGGTCAGCCCGAGGTGGACCGGCTCCGGCCCGGCATGTCGGTGGAGGTGTCGGTCAAGGTGCGGTGAGCCCGCGCCGGCCGCGTCCCGTCCATGCCCCCGCCCGCCGAGCCCCAGGGCTTCACCGGCGGCCACAACCCGTGGGTCGTGGCGATGACGGTCACCCTCGCCACGTTCATGGAGATCCTCGACACCTCCATCGCGAACGTGTCGCTCCCGCACATCGCCGGGAACCTCTCGGTGAGCCAGGACGAGAGCACCTGGGTCCTCACCTCCTACCTCGTCTCGAACGCCATCGTGCTCCCGGTGAGCGGCTGGTTCGCGACCCGCTTCGGCCGCAAGCGCTTCTACATGACGTGCGTGGCGCTGTTCACGACGAGCTCCTTCCTGTGCGGCGTCGCCCCGAACCTCGGGGCGCTCGTCTTCTTCCGGGTGGTGCAGGGGCTCGGCGGCGGCGGCCTCGGCCCGAGCGAGCAGGCGATCCTCGCCGACACCTTCCCGCCGCGGCAGCGCGGGATGGCGTTCGCGATGTACGGGATGGCGGTCGTGCTCGCGCCCGCGATCGGGCCGACGCTCGGCGGCTACATCACCGACCACTACAGCTGGCGCTGGATCTTCTTCGTCAACATCCCGGTGGGCATCGTCTCGATCCTCCTGACGAACCGGGTCGTCGTCGATCCGCCCCACCTCGCCGAGGCGCGCCGCCGGGTGGGCGGCATCGACTACATCGGCCTGTCCCTCATCGCGGTCGGGCTCGGCGCGCTCGAGCTCGTCCTCGACAAGGGGCAGGAGGAGGACTGGTTCGCCTCGGGCCTCATCACCGAGTTCGCGATCGTCGCGGCGCTCGCCCTCGTCGCCTTCGTCGTCTGGGAGTGGCGGCAGGAGCACCCGGTGGTGGACGTCCGGCTGTTCAGGGAGCGGAGCTTCGCCGCCGCGAACCTCATGATGCTCGTCCTCGGCATCGCCCTCTTCGGCTCGACGGTCCTCCTGCCGCAGTACATGCAGGTCTGGATGGGCTACAGCGCCCAGCAGGCGGGCGAGGCGCTCTCCCCGGGCGGGATCGTCGTGATCGTGCTCCTGCCGCTCGTGGGGCGGCTCGTGTCGAAGGTGGACGCGCGCTGGCTCATCGCCTTCGGGTTCGCGGTCCTCTCGGCCGCGCTGTTCCACATGGTCCACACCCTCTACCCGGGGATCGACTTCCGCACCGCCGTGACCATGCGCGCCATGCAGTCGGTCGGGCTCGCGTTCCTGTTCGTCCCGATCAACAGCGTGGTCTACGCCGGCGTCCCGCCCGAGAAGAACAACGCGGTCTCCGGGATCGTGAACCTGTCGCGCAACATGGGCGGCGACATCGGGATCGCCTTCGTCACGACCCTCGTCGCCCGCCGCTCGCAGTTCCACCAGGCGCGCCTCGCCGAGGCGGTGACGCCCGGGAGCGAGACGGTGATCGCGCGCCTCGCCGGGATCGCGCGCACGCTCGAGCACTCCGGCGCGACCGCCGCCGACGCGACCCGCCAGGCCTACGGCGCGGTCTACCGGCAGCTCGTGCAGCAGGCGCAGACCCTCGCCTACCTCGACGCGTTCTACCTGCTCGCCTGGTTCTGCCTGGCGATGGTCCCCCTCGTCTTCCTCACCCGGAAGGTGAAGGGCGGGATGATGGGGCACTAGCGGTCGCGGCGGGCGGGGGGCTGCCCACGCCGGGCGCGCGCGGCCGAGCCGCCCGACCCGCAGGCGTCGCGCGCCGCCACCACCTCGTCGAAGAAGTCCGCCGGGACGACCCCGCCGCGGATCACGGGCCAGCTCCGCTCGAGCATCGCACGCCAGGCCTCCGGGTCGACCGAGACGACCGCGAGCCCCTGGGACTTCATGGCGCCGACGGCGTCGGTCTGCAGGCGCCGCACGTCGGCGTCGATGCGCGCCGAGACCTCGCGAGCGATGGCGAGGAGGCGTTCCTGGAGGTCCGGCGGGATCCGATCCCACACGTCCTTGCGCACGACGGTCGCCCCGGTGAGGAACCCGAGCGGCAGGTCGATGAGGTAGCGGGCGCGCTCGAAGGCCCGGGTGGTGAGCATGTACAGCGGCACGCTGCTCACGCAGTCGACCATGCCCGTCGCGAGCGCAGGGATGAGGTCGGTCGACGACAGCACCACCGGCTGGAGCCCCGCGGTGCGCCACGCCTTCACCAGGGCCGGGTCGCCTCCCTCGGTGAACACCTTCGCCTTCGCCATCTCCTCGGGCGTCCGGTACGCCTGCTTGCAGAAGAAGCTCGCCGTGCCGACGCGTGTCCACTGGAGGGCCACGAGGTTGCGGTCCCGGAGCGCGGAGTCGATGCGGCCCCTCACCCGGTCGAAGGCACACTGGAGCTGGGCCTCGTCGTGGAAGAGGAGCGGCGCGGAGAGGGCCTGGGCCTCGGGGACGACGTCGTGGAGGCCGACGTTCGTGACGGCGGCCGCCTGGAGCTGGCCGACGGCGAGCTTGCGGACCATGTCGCTCTCGCCGCCCTGGACGCCGCCCGGATAGACGCGCAGCTTCACCTGGCCGCCGGAGGCCTGGGACCATTTCTCGGCCATCTCCTTGAGCGCCTCGTGCCAGGCGGAACCGGAGGGGGCGAGCGTCCCGAGCTTGATCGTGACCGGCTCGGCGCCGGCGGGTGCGGCGACGAACGCGAGGAGGAGCAGGACCTTCTTCACGGCGACCCTCGGCAGGTGAGCGACGGGTCCCGTGAAGGACCCTCCCAGACAGGTTCGTCACGGCCGCCCGGTCCGGCTCGGGCGGGCGCCTGAGCACCGGGCGACTGCTGGCCGTGACGAGGCCGAGGGACCTGCGGAGGACCTGGCTAGAGCGCGTGGAGGCGCTGCCGGACCACGGCGTTCCAGGCCGTCCCCTCGGTGTACGGAAGCACGCGCCTCAGCGCCTCCTTCTCGCTCACCGCCTTCGTCGGCTCGAGGCGGAAGTCGTCTCCCTGGGGCTGGTACTTGAAGGACCCCATGTACTGGACTCCAGGCTTGCGAATCCCGGTGGTGGTGGGGTTCTTGTCCGCGGTCTCCGGGAGCTTGTAGATGCGCGTGACGTGGCCGTCCTGGAAGCCGCCGGTGAGCCAGCACCGTCCGACCGGCGCGCCCTCCTGGTAGAAGAGCCCCTCCCCGTCGGTGCGCATGTGCCACCACGGCTTCCCACCCTTGCCGTCGTCGCAGAGGATGGCGGTCTTCCGCCAGTACGACGGAGACCGTGACAGGTCGAGGTGGACGACGACGAGCGACTCGTCGCTCCGCGTGCGCTGGCCCACCTGCTTCGACTTGAACGCGCAGGCGGGCAGGAGCAAGAGCGCGGCGGCGGCGGCCGCGCTCGTGAGGCGTGTGCGGGTGGTCATGCCGGCGTTCCCTCCGACCGTTAGCGTATCCGAGTCCCGGCGTCAGGCGGCGAGGAGCGACCACCCCCGCGCGAGGGAGAGGTCGAAGGGCGAGGGGACGGCGACCGGCTCTGCGCTCCTCCGGGCCGGCGGGTCCTCCAGCTCCAGGTCGTCCGTGCGGGGAGCGCGCGCCGCGATCGCGGCCACCGCGGCCGCGGCGGCGAGCTCCGACCCCTCGCTCCGCTCGATCACCGCGTCGACCCCGAGGGCGAGCAGCGACGCCTTGAGCTCGGGCGAAGCTTCGCGCGCGACCACCACGAGGGCGAGGTCGGACTCGCCGCCGGCGCGGCGCACGAGCTCTGCGAAGCCCCGGCCGTCGCGGTCCGGGAGGCCGGCGTCGACGACGAGGACGTCGAGCGAGAGCAGCTCGTCGAGGAGAAGGCCGGTGCCGCGGGTGCCGTCGCTGGCGGTGACGACCGAGAAGGAGCGGGCCTCGAGCGAGCGCACCAGCGAGCGGAGCGAGGCGGCGTCGGGGTCGAGGACGAGCGCGCGGAGGCTCTTCGTCGGGGGGGTGGTCGTGCGGGCCATGGTCGCTCCGTTGTTCCGTCCATCGGTCACGGGACAGGTGATTGCGAGCCCCGTACCAGCGCGCAGGTCCGCGAAATTCCGAGGGAACGCTCTGCCGGGCCACGACGTTCGTGGGCTTCTGGCCACGCCCTGTGGCCCTTCTGCACGTGCTTGCGGTCACAGGCGCGTGACGGCCGTCACATCGGCCGAGGCACCGCCGCCCGCGGGCGTCGAGGATCAGGCGGCTCCTCTGGACCTCCACTGGTCGTGAGGTATCCTCGTCCTCATGGGGGATCCTGTCGCCTCGCCGCAGCGCCCGACCCGGCGCGAGCTCGACGCCCTCGCGGAACATCACCGGCTGGCCGCGCCGGCGATCGAGGTCCTCTTCGAGGTGGCCGCCGCGCGGCCGACGCCCTTGGAGGACCTGCGCCTGCTCCGCCGCGGTCTCGGCCTCGCCGGAGTCCTGTCGCTCTGTGCCGGAGTGATCTTCTTCGTCGCGGCGAACTGGGCGGCGATCACCGCCTCCGGACGCTTCGCGCTCCTCGAGGCGCTGCTCGTCGGCTCGGGCGCGGCGGCGCTCGTGCGCCCGCCGCCTCATCGCGTCGGGAAGCTCGCGCTCCTCGCCGCGTTCATCCTCACCGGGGCGCTCCTCGCGCTCTTCGGCCAGACGTACCAGACCGGCGCGGACGTCTACGAGCTGTTCCTCGCGTGGGCGGGGCTCGGCCTCCCCCTCGTGGTCGCGTCGGGCTGGTCCGTGGGCTTCGGCGCGTGGGTGCTCGTCGTGGACGTCGCCCTCGCCCTGCTGTGCGGCTGGCTCCCCGGCGTGCACGTGCTCTGGGCGCTGCTCGGGGGGTGGGGCGTCTCCGCCCCGGTGCTCTTCGCCGCGGCGACGCTCGTGAACCTCGCCCTCTGGGCCGCCTGCGAGGCGGCAGCCGGGACCCGCCTCGCCGCGGTCGCGACGCCGTGGCTCGGGCGGCTCCTCGTCGGCGCGGCCGCCGGCTTCGCCGCGTGGGGCGCGGTGGTCGCCATCGTCTTCTCCGACCGGTCGCGTCGCTGGCTCGGTGACGAGCCGTCGGGCGGCGGCGGCGGAGTCCTCGCGGTCGTCCTTCTCGCCGTCGCGGCGGCCGTCGCCTGGCACACGCTCCGGCGCCGGCGGGACGTCTTCCCGATCGCCGCGATCGCGGCGGTCGTGATCGTCGTCGGGACGGCGCTCCTCGTCCGCGCCCTCGACGCCGGCAGCGCCCAGGGGATCTTCCTCGCGGTCGCGCTCTGGCTCGTCGCGAGCTCGACCGGGTCTGGCTTCGTGCTCATGGGACTCGTCCGTCAGTGGCGGGTCGAGGGGGCGCTCCAGTGACCGCGCCCGCCTCGCCCATCCCGGCGCTCGAGGCCGCCCTGCGCGGGCGCGGGCTCCTGCCCGATCCGCTCCGCGCCCTCGCCGATCCGGGGCCGGGCCGCCCCTGGTTCGTGGGCGCGCTGCTCGGGATCTCGGGGTGGCTCGCCGGCCTCTTCGCCCTCGGGTTCGTCGCGCTCGCGTTCCGGCCGACGACGGGGCCCGCGCTCGGCTTCCTCGGCGTCCTGCTGCTCGGGATCTCCTTCGCGGTCTTCCGGACCGGCGCGGGGGCCTTCACCGAGCAGGGTGCGCTCGCGCTCTCCATCGCGGGCCACGCGCTGCTCGGGGCGGCGGTGTTCGAAGGGACGGAGTCGGGCGCGACGACGGCGTGGGCGGTCGCGGTGTTCAACGCCGCCTGGATCGTCGTCGTCCCGGCGCGGGTGCCGCGCGTCATCTCCACGGTCATCGCCTGCGTCGCGGCGGGGCTCGCGATGCGCTTCGTCGTCGGCCTGGACGACGGGTTCAAGGGCTCGCGGCACGGGGAAGGGCTTTCGTTTTCGCGCGCGCTCTTCGCCTGGGTCGTCGTGTGGGTGCCGCTCGCGTTCGCGGCCCGGGCGCTCGTTGCGACCGAGGCCCGCTGGATGTCGCGCGGGCTGCAGCGCGTCCTGCGCCCGGCGCTCACCGGGATCCTCGTCGCCCTCGCCCTCGCGTCGCCGGCATCCCACCCGCTCGACGGCCTCGCGTTCTGGGAGCCCGGGAGCACCCGCACGAGCTGGCTCGCCCTCTGGCCGCTCCTCTCCCTCGGGGCGGCGCTGTGGGCGCTCTGGCTCGCCCACCGGGTCCGCAGCCGCGCGCTCATCGGGACCGCCATCGCCGGCGCGCTCCTCCACGTCTTCCACTTCTACATGCTGCTCGGGGCGACGCTCCTCCTGAAGTCGGCGGTGATGCTCGGGCTCGGGCTCGCGCTTCTCGCCGGCGCGGCGGCCATGGGCCGGAGGGGGACGCCGTGAGCCGGACCGTCCTGCGCGTCCTCGTCGGCGCCGCCGTCGCGCTCGTCCTGTGGGTGGTGAACCACGCCATCGCCGCGAAGGAGCGGATCCGCGAGGAGGGCGCGGTCGTGCTCCTCGAGCTCCGCCCGGTCGACCCCCGCTCGCTCATGCAGGGCGACTACATGGCGCTCCGCTTCACCCTCGCCGAGGAGATCGAGCGCGGCGCCCCCGCCCTCGCGAGCGGCGTCCCCCCGGCCGACCCGGGGGCGTTCCGCCAGCGCGCGCCGCTCTCCGGCGAGGGCGGCTTCGAGTGGGCGGCCATCCGGGTCGATGCTCGCGGGGTCGCGACGCTCGCCGCGGCGAGCGATCCCGAGGCGCTGAGGTTCAAGTACCGGATCCGCGGCGGCCATCCCTGGCTCGGCACGAACGCCTTCTTCTTCCCGGAGGGCGAGGCGCCCAGGTTCGCGCCGGCCCGCTTCGGCGAGTTCCGCCTCGACCGCAGGACCGGCGAGGCGGTCCTCGTCGGGCTTCGTGACGCCGGGCTGAAGCCGCTGTAGCTCGCCCTCGCGCCCGCGACGGCGCCCCGGCCGACCGTCGCTCCTCACTGGCCGGTGGCCGACCAGCGACGGAGTCGCAAGGTCTACAGACCGAACCCGAGCCGCGCCGTCGCCCCGATGGTCGTGCCGCCGAGCTTGTAGGAGCCCGCGCTCCCGGCGTTTCCGACCGTCACGGGCACGTTCTGCGACGTCACGTCCCAGCGGACGAAACCCCACAACCCGAGCGTGAGGGCTCCGCCCAGCTTGAAGGAGATGCCGGGCCTCAGCCCCACGTAGGCGAGCCACTCGCTCGACGAGCTCGACGTCACGATGTCCGGATTGCTGGCGAAGTTCCCGTAGCGGTGCCCGCCCGCCTCCCCGAGCAAGTCGATCTTGGCGCCGCCGGCCGCGAAGGCGAACCCGCCGAGGCCGCCGATCGCCGTCTGGGACGCCGTGTCGTGACCGAACGTGGCGTCGATGATCGCGCCCAGCTCGAGCCCGCCGAGGTTCAGCAGGACGTCGCCGCCCGCCAGCTGCAGCGAGCTGTTGAACAGGTCGGACGCGCTCCCCGTGCTGCTCACCGCGGCGCTGAAGCTGTTCTCCGGCGGTCGCTCGAGCCCGTAGAAGCCCTCGATCTGCAAGTCCAACGCGCTCGCGGCGCCCGGCGCGGTCATCGCGACGGCGACCACGAGCCACCCCATCGTGCGGCGCAGCGTCATGTCGCTCCCCCCTCCGTCTGGATCCCGGGCAAATATGGCGACGCCGGGACTACGGAACCAGCGAGGCGCAGGCAGGCACACGCCCGCTCGGTAGCACACCCGGACCGGGTTCCTTGGGGTCCACCGGGGCGTGACCCAGTCGCGGGACGTCCGGAGCTACTCGCCGCCGCGCACGAACCGCTGCACGCGCTTCCCGTTGTCCACCTCGCCCGCGTACAGGTTTCCCTTCCCGTCGATGGCGAGGTCGTGGACCCAGTGGAACTGGCCGGCGTAGCGGCCGGGGCGCCCGAGCGTCGACACCACCGCGCCGGTGTCGCGCGCGAGCGTGAGCACCTGGTTGTTCCGCCCGTCGGCGAGGAAGAGGTACCGCTGCTCCGGATCGCGCGAGACCGCGAGGTCCCAGACCGAGCCGTTGCCGGCGGTGGCGGGCTCGACCGAGAACTCCTTCACGAACGTCCCGTCCTTCCTGAACACCTGGATCCGGTCGTTCAGGCGGTCGCACACGTACACGAAGCCGTCGCTTCGAGACGCCGGGCGCAGTGGACCGGGTTCCCGAAGCTGCTCGAGCTGCGTCGCGGTGGGCGGCTCGGTGCGGCGCGAGGTTCGGCTTCTCGTCGACGGGCGGCTTCGCCGTAGGCGCCCCAGTGGCGCTTGTAGGCGCCGGTGTTCGGCGTCGAACACGATGATGCGCTGGTTGAAGTAGCCGTCGGCGACGAAGAGCTCGTCGGCGACGGGATCGACCTCGACCGCCCGCCGGCCTGGCCGAGGCGGGTCGTGTCCGCGTTGCCCGTCTGCGGACCGGGCTTCCCGATCTGCATGACGAACTTCCCGTCCCTCGTGAACTTGAGGATCTGGCCGTCCTGCTCGCCGTTGCCGGTGATCCAGACGTAGCCGGCCGCGTCGACGTGGATGCCGTGCTCGTTGCCGGGCCAGTCGTAGCCCGGGCCCGGCCCGCCCCAGGAGCGCAGGAGCTTCCCGGACGCATCGAACTCGAGCACCGGCGGCGCCGGCGCGCAGCACTTGGAGAGCGGCGGCTTGAAGGTGGCGCCCTTCTCGTCGTCGGAGAGGCTGCCGGGGCGCTGCAGCACCCAGACGTGGTCGTCGGCGTCGACGGCGACGCCGCTCACCTGCCCCAGGATCCAGCCATTGGGAAGCGGCTGCGGCCAGCTCGCGTCGATCCTGAACCCCGGCGCCGCGCCGCCGCCGCCGCCGGCGGTGGTGGTGTGCGCGGTGCACGCGCCGGCCAGGAGACACGAAGCGAAACCGCGACCACCCTCGAGCGCAGCGACATGCGGACCTCCGGTCGCCCGAGCCCTAATCGGCGGGGGGTGCGCGGACAAGCCGTGGCCCCGGCCGGGCTCTTCCTCCGAGGGCCTGGCTAGAGATGGGCCGTCACGTCTTCGATCGCGTAGCGAGCCACCGTTGCTCCGCGACTCCGAGCGGCGACGAGGGAGGCCCACCGCACACGTACTCGCGGGCGATCCGCCCCCAGCGCGCCGTCGCGCCGAGGCGCGACAGGACCATGTACAAGCCGGCCAGCGTGCGGCTCACGAAGACGAGGTCCTTCGGGACGTTCAGGTGCGCGCGGACGTCGGCGAGCTCCTTGCCCCAGACGTCCGTCAGGGAGAAGCCTGCCCACAGGCTCGGGAACCGTTGAGGCTCCTCCTGAGGGTACGGAACGTAGAGCCGGGTCAGAGCATCGATCACTCGATCGACGCGCGCCTCCGGCCCCGCCTCCACGAATCCGAGGCTCAGCGCGTGCCTCCGCGACGCGACGCGGTCGCCCTCCAGCCGCGCGCGCACGAAGCTCCGAAACGCGCGGAGCTCCGTCGCCGGGAGGTGCTTGACGCACCCGAAGTCGAGGAACGCCACGCGCGGTCCGGCGCGGTCGAACAGGTAGTTGCCGGGGTGCGGATCCGCATCGAACGTGCCGAGCCGAAGATGCACCCGTAGGCGAACCGGAAGAGGATCTCGCCCTGCCGCGAGCGCACGTCCTCGCCGCCTTCGAGCACGTCCTGAAACCTGAGGCCTTCGACGTACTCCGAGGTGAGCACCTCCGCGGCGGAATGCGACGCGATCACGCGTGGGATTGCGATGAACGGATGTCCCTCGAACCGCGCGGCGAACGCGGCCTGGTGGCGTGCCTCCGCGACGTAGTCCAGCTCCTCGAGCATCCGCTCGCGGAGCTCCCGCGCCAGCCGCTCGGCGTCGATGCGAGGGGCGAGCAGGCGCACCGACCGGTACGAGCAGCGACAGGTTCGCGACGTCCGCGCGGACCGCCGCCGCGACGTCCGGATACTGCACCTTCACGGCGACGGCCGTTCCGTCGGCGAGGCGGCCGCGGTGGACCTGCCCGATCGACGCTGCGGCGATCGGCACGGGGTCGAACCGGGCGAAGGCGTCGCGCAGCGGCCGGCGGAGCGCGCGCTCGATGACCGGCGACATCTCCGCGAAGGGCCGCGGCGGCGACGACGTCTGGAGCCCCGCGAGTGCCTCTCGCAGCTCCACCGGGACGTCGTCGACCGCGAACGAGAGGATCTGGCCGACCTTCATCGCCAGCCCCTTGAGCTGCCCGAGGCCCGCGGCGGCCTGCGCGGCCACGGCGCGGCGCAGCCTCCCGGCGGCGTCCGATCGCCCGAGCCCCTGGATTGCTGCGCCCGCGAGCCACCCCGCGGAGGTGCGCGCCGACACGGCCCCGAGCCTCACGGCCCGGCCCAGTCGGCCGCGGAGACCTTGGCCGCGGGTACGGCCGGTCACGCGGATGATCTCCATGCGCCGCCGGGCATGCGCGCTTGCGGTCCTGCGCCGCTCGACGCCGGCCAGGAGCGCGCGGATCCATCGGAGTGGCCCCGCCGCATCATCGCCCCTCCGCCCGGGACCGACCCGTCCGCGCCGACGTCGCGGGGGGAGGCGAGACGCGGCGCGGCCCATCCGGATCGAGGCGCTCGGACAGCCCGCGCTCGACGGCGCTCGCGATCTTCCGCGCGCCACGGGCGCCGGGGTGCCGCTCCAGGAACCCGGGCAGCAGGTCCTCGGGGTCGAGCTCCACGCGCACGAACGGCAGCGCCTGACGCACGAAGAGCTCCTCCACGATCCACGCCTCGCCGTCATCGTCGCGGACGCAGGGCGGGCCATAGTTCGTCACGACGAACAGCGGGACCGCCCCCCGCGCGCGCGCGGCCTCGGCGGTCGCGCGGAGGATCGCCGCCGTGACGCGCAGCGCCTCGTCTCCGTGATAGGGCAGCCGATCGAGGAGCTTCAGGAGCCTCGGCCCGCTCGAGGGCGGAACGGGGACGAGCGTGCCGTCCCGAGCGAGCCCGAGCCGCGGCCGCCACCGATCGACGTTTCGCTCGATCTGGTCGGGAACGAACACGGTGACCACGGCGAGCGGACGCGCGAAGCGCGGGAGCGCATCGAGCACGCGCCGGTACGCCTGGTCGTTGCCGTACCCGACCACCGCCAGGTTCGCGGTCTGGACCCCGAGCTCGCGCGCCGACGAGGTGGACGAACGTCTCGTCGTACGGCAGCCCGTAGCCGAAGGCGATCGACTCGCCCGCGAAGAGCACGGTCGGGCGGGCGGGATCGACGTGGCCGTCACTCGAGGCGGCGCGATCGCCGTCGGCGTCGATGGCGTATGCGACGGATCGGTCGCCGACGCGCGTCCAGGTGGTCCGGCCCGGGAAGTACGACCAGCCGAGCCGCGCGTCGAAGCGGGTCATCGCCGCCGTCGCGGGCGCCGGGAGGCGACCGCGCCCCGAGCATCAGGCGATCGTGCTGCCTCCGCGCGACCACCTCTCCGACGCCGAGCGCCGCGGCGATCGCGGCGACGATCCCCAGGATCGAGCGGACGCCTGACCGCGGAGGTGGAAGCGCTCGGCCCGGCGCGCCAGCGCGGGCGCGACCTTCCAGATCGCGACCACCCCGATCGCCGCGGCGATCCACGGGACCGCGCGCGCGGCGACCCAGGCAGCCTCGGCTGGTCGCGCAGTAGACGCCGAGGACGTGCCGCTCCGCCCAGCGAGCGTCGGCGACGAAGGACCAGCCGACGAGGGCTGCGCCCGCGAGGGTGGTCAGCACCCGTGCGGCCACTCTCCTCACCCGAGCGGTCGTCTGCGGCACGTCGAGGCCCATCCGGAGCGTGTCCCGTTCTGGAGGCCTCCTGCATCTAAGCGCCATGGACGAGCACCGCGCGCCCTCGCTGGAGCGCATTCTCCGCCCGGTGCACCGGTGGGTCTGGCGCGACGCCCACCGCTGCGCGCGCAAGCTCATGAGCTTCGCCGCCACCGAGGCGGACGGCGGGCGCGACCTGTCGCGCGCGGCCGAGCTCACCGCGCGATCCGCTCCTGCGCAGGCTGTTCCTGCGCCACGCGCAGGACGAGTAGCGCCACGCCGAGCTGTTCCGCGCGCGCGGGCGCGACGCTGCTCGCCGCCCTCGGCGGCGACGGGCGGCTCGTTCGAGGCGAGGTGGCTCACCCCCGGCGAGCGCGGACTCGACGACCTGCGCGTCGAGGACGAGGGGGACGCGTCGCTGCTCGCCTTCCTCCACCTCTCCGAGAAGATCGCGGCCGCGCCGCTTCGAGGTCTACCGCGACGTCGTCGCGGACGAGGAGACGCGCGAGGTGTTCCGCCGGATCCTGCGACGACGAGGTGTTCCACATGCGCTACACGCGAACGCAGCTCGCAGCGCGTCGCCCCGGAGCGGCATCGCCGCGAGCTGTGGCTGGCGCGCGCGACCCGTCTCTGGAAGGGCTACCTGCGCGCTCGCGGCGGCGCTCGCGGGCCGGCTCGGCACGATCGTCCTCCTCGGCCCAGTACTTCCTGGTCCTGCCCGCTGTTCGCGCTCGCCGCGAAGCGCGCCGCGCGCCGGGAGCGCCCGGGCTGGAGCGAGCCCGAGCGGCGCGAGCCGCCCACCGCCCTGCGGAGCCAGTACTGAGCCATGAAGATCCTCGGCATCTCCGCCCACTACCACGACTCCGCCGCGGCGCTCGTCGTGGACGGCGTCCCGGTGTGCGCGATCCAGGAGGAGCGGCTCTCCCGTCGCAAGAACGACGCCGCCTTCCCGCTCGCCGCCATCGAGTGGTGCCTCGACCAGGCGGGGCTCGAGCCCGGCGACCTCGACGCGGTGGTCTTCTACGAGAAGCCGATGCTGAAGTTCGAGCGGATCCTCGTCACCGCGCTGCGGGCGTTTCCGCGCTCCTGGCGGAGCTTCCCGCAGGCGATGAAGAACACGCTCGGCGAGAAGGCGTGGGTGAAGGGCATCATCGCCTCGCGCCTCGGCGTGCCCGGCCCGCAAGATCCTGTTCACCGAGCACCACCAGTCCCACGCGGCGGCGGCCTTCCTCACCGCGCCCACGCGCGAGGCGGCGATCCTGACCGCGGACGGCGTCGGCGAGTGGGCGACGCTCACCGTGGGGCGCGGGTCGAGGTCGCCGGACGGCGCGTGCGTCGATCGAGCTGCTGCGCGAGCTGCGCTTCCCGCACTCGCTCGGGATGCTCTACTCGACGTTCACCGCCTACCTCGGCTTCGAGGTGAACGAGGGCGAGTACAAGGTGATGGGGCTCGCCGCGTACGGGGAGCCGCGCGTTCGCGGAGCAGGTGCGCGCGGTCCTGCGGCCCACCGCCGACGGCGCCGTTCGCGCTCGACCTCGCGCTACTTCGACTTCCACCTGTCGGGGCGGCGCGCGTGGTCCTCGCGGCTCGTGGACGTCTTCGGGCCGCCGCGCGTCGCCGGACGACCCCATCGATCTCGCCACGCCGGAGGGGACGCGCTTCGCGGACGTCGCGGCGAGCGTGCAGCGCGTCCTCGAGGACGCGCCTCGTCGAGCTCACCCGCGCGCTGCACCGCGAGACCGGGCTCGGCGACCTCTGCCTCGGCGGCGGCGTCGCGCTGAACGGCTGCGCGAACGCCCGGATCCTGCGCGAGTCCGGGTTCGAGCGCGTCTTCGTGCCCCCGGCGCCCGGCGACGCGGGCTGCGCGCTCGGCGCCGCCCTGTACGCCGACCGCATCCACTTCGGGCGGCCGGACCGCCCGGTGCCCGACCACCCGTACTGGGGCTGCCCGGTCGACGCCGGCGAGCTCGAGCGGCTGGCGCGCGAGGACGGGCTCGACGTCGAGCTCGCCTCCGACGATCGCGCGCTCCTCGAGCGGGTCGCGGAGGAGCTCGCCGAGCGGCCGCATCGTCGGCTGGATGGACGGCCGGTCCGAGCTCGGCCCGCGCGCGCTCGGCAACCGCAGCATCCTCGCCGCGCCCGCGAGCGCGGCCACGCGCGACCGGCTCAACCGCGAGGTGAAGTACCGCGAGGAGTTCCGGCCCTTCGCGCCCGCGGTCCCGGTCGGAGCTCGCGGACCGCTACTTCGAGCTGCCGCCCGGGCGGCGCGCGGCTGGCCCGCTTCATGTCCGGGGTGTTCCCGGTCCGCCCCGAGTGGCGCTCGCGGCTCGCGCGCGGTGACGCACGTCGACGGGACCGCGCGCGTGCAGGCGGTGGACGCGCGAGGTCGCTCCGCGGTTCCACGCGCTGCTCGCTCGCCTTCGGCGCCGCGGAGCGGCGTCCCGGTGCTGCTCAACACCTCGTTCAACCTCGCCGGCGAGCCCATCGTCGCCCGCGCGGTCGAGGGGTACTCGACCTTCCGCCGCTCCGGCATCGACCTCGTCGTCGCGGGCAGGTGCATCGTCTCGAAGGCGCGCGCGAGCGGCGTGCAGCTCGCCGAGGAGGTCGTCTCGTGATCCGCAAGCGTGGCAAGCTCCGGAGCGGCGCCGTGGTCGCGGCGAGCATCGTGCCCTCCACCATCGACCTGGTGCGCGCGCTCTGGCAGCGACCGCGCCCGCAAGCGCTGGCTCGTGCCGCTCGTGGTCTTCCTCTGCCTCACGGCGGTCCTGCTCCTCCTCGCCGCGAGCGTCGAGGCGCTCGCGCCGTTCATCTACACGATCTTCTGATGACGACCGTCGCGCCGGACCTGCTGCCGCTGCTCGCCTGCCCCGGGTGCGGCGGCCCGCTGCGCGCGGATCCCGTCGCGCTGGGCTGTGGCGCTTGCCGGCGGTGCGTACGAGGTCCGCGACGGGATCCCGCACCTGCGCCGCGAGCTCGACGCGCGCGTCGACGAGGTCCGGGAGTTCTACTCGGTCGCGCCGTTTCCCGGGTACCCGCCGCGCGACAGCTACGCGACGCTCCGCGCGCGCGCGGAGCGCAGCGAGTTCGCCCGGCTGCTCGACGAGGCGATCGCGCCGGACGCGAAGGTGCTCGACGTCGGCTGCGGGACCGGCCAGCTCAGCCTGTTCCTCGCCACCGGCGACCGGGTCGTCGTCGGCGCGGACCTGACCCGGGCCTCGCTCGAGCTCGCGGCGGCGGCAGCGCGGCGCTTCGGTGTCGCCCGGGTGCGCTTCGTCGAGACCGACCTGCGCGCCCCGGGCCTGCGCCCTGGCGCGTTCGACGTGGTGACGTGCTTCGGGGTGCTGCACCACACCCCCGACCCCGAGGCCTCCTTCCATGCGATCGCGCGGCTCGTGCGTCCGGGCGGGCTCGTCGTGGTGGGGGTCTACAACGCCTACGCGCGTTTCCCGCACCGGCTGCGGAGGGCGGTCGCGCAGGCCACCGGGCATCGGTGGTTCCCGCTCGATCCGGTGCTCCGCGATCGCTCCGCCGAGCCCGCCCGCCGCACGGCGTGGCTCCGGGACCAGTACCGGCACCCGGAGGAGCACCGGCACACGCTCGCCGAGGTGCAGCAGTGGTTCGACGCCGGCGGGATCGCCTACGTGCGGACCTACCCCAGCACCATCACTGGCGAGGCGCCCCTCGAGCGCGGCGGGCTGTTCACGCCGGCCGAGGACGACTGGGCGTTCGAGAACGTCCTGCACCAGGTGTCCTGGGCGTTCACGCTGGGGCGAGAGGGCGGGCTGTTCGTCGTGATCGGGCGGGCGCCGCCGCGGGCGGAGGAGGCGCAGGGCCCATGGCGCCCAGCGCCGCCTCGGGCGCGCACGACGGCGCGGTGAGCGGGCCTCGGAGCTCGGCCGTATCGAGACGCGTCCGTCATGCACGCCCGAGCGCGTCCCGGCGTACAGTGCAGGGATGCCTGCGCTCCGCAGCGCATTCGTCGTGGCCCTGCTGCTCGGGCTCGCGTGGCCCGCGGTGCCCCGGGCCGCGACCTCGGTCGTCGTGTTCCCCGCCCTCGGGCGTCCGACCCTCGTCACCGTCTCCGGGCGGGTGATCCATGGCGCGCCCGAGAAGCCGGCCGCCCCGCTCGAGAGGAACGCCCGGCGCCTCTTCACGAAGAGCCGCGAGCACGTCGACGTCTCCGTCGTCTTCGCGGGTCAGACCCGCCGGGTCACGACCGGCGACGACGGGCTGTTCGAGGCGTCGTTTCCCTCGGCAGCCGAGGCCCCCTTCGCGCCCGGCGTGCACCCCGTGCGTGCCGAGTCGCACGGCGCCACCGGCGTGGGCCAGGTGGAGGTCGTGTCCGACGCGGCCCCCTTCCTCGTCATCTCGGACCTGGACGACACCCTGGCGGTCTCGAACGTGCAGTCGACGCGTGGTCTCCTCGGCTCGGCGCTCCTCCTCGACGAGCGGACCCAGGCGGCGGTGGCCGGAATGGCGGCGTTCTTCCGGTGCCTGCGCGAGGGAAGCGATCCGCCGCCCGGGTTCGCGGTCGTGAGCGGCTCCCCGCTCGAGTACGGGCCGCGCGTCGAGGCGTTCCTCGCGAAGGCGGAGTTCCCGTTCGCCGCGCTCGTGCTGCGCCACCTCGGGCCCCGGACGATGAAGGGATACAAGGAGCCGGCGATCCGGGCGCTCCTGTCGCGCTTCCCGCAGCGCGTGGTGCTCGTCGGCGAC
This sequence comes from uncultured delta proteobacterium, assembly GCA_963739565.1. Classification (GTDB taxonomy): domain Bacteria; phylum Myxococcota; class Myxococcia; order Myxococcales; family Anaeromyxobacteraceae; genus Anaeromyxobacter. The sequence continues at coordinate 1,063,468 of CAVUBF010000012.1, forward strand.
TCCGGCGAGCGGGACCCCGAGGTGTACGCGCTGATCCGGAGGGAGTTCCCGGACCGCGTGGCCGCGATCTTCATCCACGACGTCGGACGGAGCGCGAACGCCGCCCGGTTCGAGGGCATGGTCCTGTTCGCGACCGCCGCCGATGCGGCGCGCGCGGCGGCGGCGCGCGGGCTCCTCACCGCGGAGTGCGCGGACCGCGCGTTCCCGAAGGCCCAGCCGCCGGAGTCCGGCCCGCGCCGCCCGTGACCCGTCGCTCGCACGCGTCCGACGTGGCATCCGCCTCCGCGTCCCCCTAGATCCCGGGCATGTCGCCGTCCCGGGCGAGCCAGGAGGTCCTCTCGATCGAGGGACGCGAGGTCACGATCTCGCACCCCGAGAAGGTCTTCTTCCCGCAGGCCGGCATCACGAAGCTCGAGCTCGTCCGGTACTACCTCGCGGTCGGCGGACGGCGCGCTGCGCGGCGTGCGCGATCGGCCGATGGCGCTCAAGCGGTACGTCCACGGCGCGGAGGGCGAGTCTTCTTCCAGAAGCGCGCGCCGCCCAGCCGGCCGGACTGGATCGACGTGGCGAGCTGCGGTTCCCGTCGGGGCGGACCGCGGAGGAGATCGTCGTCCGCGACGCTGCCCAGCTCGCGTGGGTCGTGAACCTCGGCTGCATCGACCTGAACCCGCACCCCGTCCGCGACGGGGATCTCGAGCACCCGGACGAGCTGCGGGTCGATCTCGATCCCGGTCCCGGCGTCGGATGGGACGCAGCTGCGGCGACGTCGCGGCGGTGACCGACGAGGTCCTGAGCGAGCGCGGGCTCGTCGGCTGGCCGAAGACGAGCGGCTCGCGCGGCATCCACGTGTACGTCCGGCATCGGCGCCGCGGTGGACGTTCACGGAGGTGCGCGCGCGCCGCGCTCGCCCTCGCGCGCGAGGTCGAGCGGCGCGTCCCTGCGCTCGCGACGAGCACGTGGTGGAAGGAGGAGCGGCACGGCGTCTTCATCGACTACAACCAGAACGCGAAGGACCGCACCGTCGCCTCCGCGTACTCGGTGCGGCCGACGCCCGACGCGCGCGTCTCGGCGCCGCTCGCGTGGGACGAGCTCGCGGTCTGCGACCCCGCCGACTTCACGCTGCGCACCATGCCCGCGCGCTTCGCCGCGGCTCGGCGACGCGGGCGCGGGGATCGACGGGCGCGGCGGGCTCGCTCGACGCCGCTCCTCGAGCTCGCGGCGCGACAGCGCGCGGACGGGATGGGGGACGCGCCGTGGCCGCCGCACTACGCGAAGGGCGAGGACGAGCCGCCGCGCGTCGCAGCCCTCGCGGCGCAAGGGGACCCGCGCGCGCCGGGAGAAGGCGCCGCTCGTGAGTGGTCGCGAAGGCCCGCCGCGGCGAGGAGACGCCCTCGCCGGGCTCGAGCGCTGGCAGGCTGCGCCACCCCGAGGCCGCCCGGCGCCTCGAGCGCGGACGACGTGCTCGTCGACGCGATGCGGGGCCGGTTCACCACCTGGACGCGCGTGCGCGTGAACCTCCGGCACGTCCCGGAGCCCGAGCGGCCGCCGTCAGGAGGCGCCCGACCCCGACTACGACCCGTGGGCGGGCGCGACGCCGAAGATGCGCGACAGCTCGTAGGCGGGGGCCTCCTCGAGCTGGGCGTAGGTGCAGTTCCGCGGGCGATCGGTCGGGTCGCCACCGCACGAAGTGTGTCGCGTGCCGGAAGCGATCCCCCTGCAGGTGGTCGTAGGCGACCTCGCACACCCGCTCGACCCGCAGCGGCTCCCAGGAGAGGTCCTTGCCCCGGTTCCACCGGCTCGAGGCGCCCGGCATGCGGCGCCCCGGAGCTCCCGCCTCCGCCCACTCCGCCCAGTCCCGCCACGGGTGATCCTCCGCGGCGCCGGCGCGGAGCGGCGCGAGCTCGCTCGCGAGCTCCCTGCGACGCGCGGCCGTGAAGCTCGCGCAGATGCCGACGTGCTGAAGCCGCCCCTCGTCGTCGTACAGGCCGAGCAGGAGCGAGCCGACCTCCGTGCCCCGTCCGTCCTTGTGCCACCGGAACCCCGCCACGACGCAGTCCGCCGTGCGCGGCGTGCTTCACCTTCACCATCGCGCGCACGCCGGGCTGGTAGGGCCCGTCCAGGCGCTTCGCCACGACGCCGTCGAGCCCGGCGCCCTCGAAGCGGGAGAACCAGTCGGCCGCGAGGCCCGGTCGCGCGTCGCCGGGGTGACGAGGACGCGCCCGCCCGGCCCGCCGCTCAGCACCCGCGCTCCAGCAGGGCGCGGCGCTCGGCGAGCGGCGCGCCGCGGAGATCCCGGTCGCCCGTCGCGAGCAGGTCGAACAGCACGACGCTCGCGGGGCTCTCCCGCGCGAGCTGGGTCACGCGCGAGGCGGCAGGGTGGATGCGGAGGAGCAGCGCCTCGAAGTCGAGCCCCGCCGCGCCGGCGATCACGATCTCGCCGTCGACGACGCAGCGCTCGGGGAGGCTCGCGCGCAGCGGCGCCGCGAGCTCGGGGAAGTAGCGGTCGAGCGGCTTCAGCTCGCGCGACTGGAGGTACAGCGTCGCGCCGTCGCGGAAGGCTACGACCCGGAACCCGTCCCACTTCGGCTCGTACAGCCATCCGTCGCCCGACGGGAGCGCGTCGCTCGCCTTCGCGAGCATCGGCTCGACGGGAGGGGCGATCGGAAAGGCCATCGACCGCTTCTTAGCGGGCGCGCGGGCGCGCGCACGGTCAGGAACCCGTGCGCCTCGAACGAGCCGGGCGCGCCGCTTTCCGGTTCGGGCCGCGGCGTTGAGGAGCTCCTGGCCGGTCGCAACGGCGGAGCCGGCAGGCCACGATCCGCAGCAAGCCGTCCGCCGTTCCTAAGTACGGATGCCCGCAGAGGAGAGGACCTCGGCCAGCTTGTCGAGGCTGTCGGACCATCCGCCCGTATGAAGGGCGAGGCGAGCTTCGGTCGCAAACGGGCCCTGGTCGAGCGCCAGCTCGGTCTTCCCACCGAGATCCACGAGCGACAGGGTCACGACGGTTTCCCGGTCGTCGGGATCGGGCTGCTCCCACCGAAACGTGTAGATGAGCCGGGAGGGCGGATCGACCTGGCGAAACTCCCCCTGGAGGAAGAAGGCGGCGCCCTCCGGAGGCTTCATCTCGATCCGGTAGCGGCCACCGACCCGGAGGTCGAGCTCGATGCTGGGCGAGGCGAATCCGGCCGGCCCCCACCACCTCGCGAGCTGGCCCGGCTCGACCAGGAACCGCCACACGGTGGCCGGCGCGGCGTCGAGCAGGCGCGTGATCCGCAGCCGCAGCCCCTCCGATGTCGGCATGGCAGACCCCCAAACGGTCACGTGCAGACGACCCGCAGCGTCGAGCGAGCCTCGCTCCCGTGCGGAAAGCCTGTGCACTCTGCTCGGTGGCGCGCCGCCGTCGCGGTCAGGGCGCGCGCGGGAGGTGGCGCTCCGGGCCGATCCCGCCGGGTCCGCTCGGATCGTGGCACCGGCGCGGTTTGCATGCGCCGTCCATCGCCCAGGGCTACGCTACCGCGAGCGCACGTTGGCCTCCGGCGGGTCCGGGCCCTGGAGCGGCTGCGTGCTTCCGGTGGGTCGGTAGGGCGTACGAGGACGGATGGCTTCCGGAGGGGAAGCGGCATGGAACAAGCGGACCTCGCTGCGCTGCGCCGAGCGAAGTACCTGCTGGAGCACCCCGGCTTCGCGATGAAGCTCGCCGACTACGTCGGAAAGCCGGTCGAGTGGGGCATCGACAAGCTGCCCCCGAAGGCCCAGGACATCGTCGTCTCTTCCACGAAGAACGCGCTGGAAGCTGCGCTGGACGTGGCCGTCTGGACCCTGGAGCGGGGAGTCAGACCCGCGCCGAGGAACTGGTCACACCGACTCTCCGTCATGGGCGCGGGCGCGCTGGGTGGGTTCTTCGGAGTTGCGACGCTTCCGTTCGAGCTGCCGGTCTCGACGACCATCATGCTTCGGTCGGTCGCCAATCATGCGCGCGCCCAGGGTGAGGACCTTTCTTCACTCGAAGCGAGGTTGAACTGCCTGGTCGTGTTCGCGCTGGGGGGCCGAACGGCCTCCGACGACTCCGCCGAGGTTGGCTATTTCGCGGTCAGGGTCGCGCTGTCGAAGGCCCTCGCGGAAGCAGCCGAGTACCTCGCCGCGCGAAGTGTCGCGGAGGTTGCGGCCGACGAGGCGGCACCAATCCTGGCGCGCCTCATCGCACGGCTCGCGGAGCGGTTCGGTCCTGTGGTTGCGCACAAGATCGCCGCGCAGCTTGCACCCATCATCGGCGCGCTCGGAGGAGCCGCCGTCAACGCACTGTTCATCCATCACTTCCAGGACATGGCGTGGGGCCACTTCTCCGTGCGCCGCCTCGAACGACGCTACGGCGTCGAGGAGGTGCGTCGGGTCTACGACGAGGCGGTTCCTACCGCTTGATGAACGGACCGCGGCGACCCCGTGAGTCCTCGCGGCGGTGCTCTTCTCTGACGCGAGCTGGCCCAGGAGCGTGGCCCGTCTAGAGGCGGCGTCCGCCCGCCGTTCGTCAGTGCGGCTCGGAGGCGGGCGTCCCGTCCGGGGTGGGGCCGCCGGGTCCGCACGACGTCGCCTCGACCCCGAACGGGATCCGCAGCGTGAAGGTCGCGCCCCCGCCGGCCGTGTCGCTGGCGACGACGTCGCCGCCATGCATGCGCGCGATCTGGCGGGAGACGAACAGCCCGAGCCCGAGCCCCGGGATCGTGCGGGACCCGGCCAGACGCGAGAACGGCGTGAACAGCCGCTCACGATCCGCCGCCGAGATCCCGGGACCGTGGTCCGCGACGGCGACGTAAACGGACCCCAGGTCGGACCAGACGCGGACCTCGATCCGCGACTCGGGCGGCGAGAACTTGAGCGCGTTCTCGAGCAGATTCTCGACGACCTGTCCCACGCGATCGGAATCGGCCAGGGCTGAGACGGGGGGCCCGCCAGCGAGGTGGACCCGGTGGGAGCCGACCCGCCCGCGGAGATCGCCGACCACGTCTTCCACGACCGCCCTCACGTCGACGCGACCGGGCTTCAGCCGGAAGGCCCCGCGGTCGAGGCGGGAAACCTCCAGCAGGTCGTCCACGATGACCACCAGGCGGTGCACCGGCCCGAGCAGCCTCTCCGCGATGCGCGCGGCGGCGCGATCCGAGCGGACGACCTGCTCGAGCCGCAGGCGGAGCGAGGTCAGCGGCGTGCGCAACTCGTGCGACGCGATCGACAGGAACTCCGACTTCATCCGCTCAGCCCGCTCCGCCTCCTCCTTCGCGGTGATCAGCGCCCGGGCGGCACGCCGGCGCTCCGTCACGTCGCGCGCGACGAGGAGCAGGTACCGGCTCCGGCCGAACGAGTCCGCCCGCGAGGCGATCTCGAGCTCTCGACCGCCGTGGCCGCCCACCCGGACGATGAGCCGCTGTGTCCCGGCGCCCGGCGCCGCGCTGCGCCGGAAGAGCGGCTCGAGCCTCCTCCACACCGGGGAGGAGAAGAACGACGAGAGGGGCCGCCCCTCCGCCTTCTCCCCGACCGCGCCCAGCGCCGCCAGCGCCGCCCGGTTGGCGTCGACGACCTCGAGCTCCGGAAGCCGTGCGACGATGATCGCGTCGCCGGCGACGTCGAGCAGGGCACGGAATCGCGCGAGGTCCGCGACGTGCTGCTGCAGCTTCCCGAAGTAGCTCTTGCGGAGCGAGCGGCTCCCGAGGCCGACAATCTCGTCCCGCAGGACCTCCGGTGCCTTCGGCGGCTCAGAGCGCTGCTTCATAGATGGACTCGATGTCCCGGAGCTCCGCGCGGCGAGGGTTCGTGACCATGCACGGGTCTCGGACCGCCCGCCTCGCGAGCTCCGGGATGTCGGAGGTCTTCACGCCGTGATCCCGCAGCCCGAGCTCGAGGCCGGCCAGCGAGAGGAGGCTTCGGATCGCGGAGACGAGCGCGTCGCAGCGGGCCGTCGCCCCGACCCCGCGAACGTCGGCCCCCAGGCGAAGCGCGATCTCGTCGTAGCGCTCGGGGCAGGCGCCGTAGTTGAACGCGACCACGTGCGGGAGCAGCATCGCGTTCGCCTCGCCGTGGACGTTGTCGAGGAGACCCCCGAGCGCATGGGCCATGGAATGGACTGCCCCGAGCGACGCGTTCGAGAACGCGAGCCCGGCCTCCAGGCTCGCGATCATGAGGCGACTCCGCGCCTCGGGGTCGGAGGGGTCGCGCAGCGCCGCGGGGAGTGCGCCGCCGATGCTGTGGACCGCGGCCGCCGCGTGCGCGTCGGTGAGCGGCGAGCTCGCGTTCGAGACGAAGGCCTCGATCGCGTGGATCAGGGCGTCCACCGCGGTGCAGGCGAGCTGCTCCCGGGGCAACGTGCTGGTGGTGTCCGCGTCGACGAGCGTCACGTCCGGGACGATGGCCTTGCTCACGACGGCGAACTTCGAGCGCTCGGCGAGGTCGGTGAAGAGGGCGAACTGTGACACGTCCGCCGCGCTCCCACATGTGGTGGGGACGCAGAGGAGCGGAGGGATGGGGCTCGTGATCCGATCGACGCCCTCGAACTCCGCGATCGGCCGGTGGTTGGCGAGGACGATCCCGATCCCCTTGGCGCAGTCCATCGGGCTCCCGCCGCCCACCGCGACGATCGCATCGCACTCGCGCTCGAGGCACAGCTCGACGCCCCGCGCCACCTCGGTCGTGCGCGGGTTGGAGGTGACCTCGGCGTAGAGATGGGTCTCGAGCCCCTCCGCCTGGAGGGACCGGATCACCTCGCCCGTCCATCCGGCCGCCACGACGCCCGGGTCCGAGACCACGAGGACTCGCACTGCGCCGATGTTGCTCGCATACCGGCCGGCGAGGTGGCGGGCGCCCGCTCCGTGGAGAATCTCCGGAGTGACGAACTTGCGGATCTCCATGTCTACGGGCCTCGGCTGCCGTTCCTCCGATACGGAGCGCCGCCTGGGCTTGCAACGGGAGGGGCCGTGACTCTCGGGTAGGCCCCTGGCACTACCCCGCCTGACCGCCCCCGTACGCGGCACCCTTCCGGTCTGCGCGCCGGAGGAGGTGTCCCATGCCCGCTCAGCAGCTGAGCAACCGGTCCGCAACCGAGGGCATCTCCCGCTCCTGCTACTCCGAGCGCTGCGGCGAGTAACGCACGGAGCACCTCGCCGCGCACCGGGGTGATCGCGGCCGGCACGCCGCGCGGCAGCGTACGGCGCCCCGTCGCGCGCAGGCGTGGATCCCGGAGGTCGACGACGGCTGGTCGCAGTTCATCCGGTAGTGCGGTGACTTGGTTCGAGAACCCAGTGCCGACCGCGACGGCCACGTTGATGGCGCTGGACTTCGTCGCCCTCGTCGCCACGACGGTAGCGGTCACCCCCGTCGTGTCGGGCGCCGCCTCCGCGGGCGTCACGGTGCCGTCAGCGAGCCCGCGCTGCCGCCTGCTCGCGATGCTGCAGACGCCGCTCGGCTTGACCACGTGGGCGCTCAGCGCCGAGTTCGCCGTCCGCCCCGGCCCGGTCGCGTCGCTGTCGCCGTCGCTCTCGCCGGAGGCCGGCGGGACCGTCGTGGCGGGAGAGCCGATCCCGCTGTCGGCGAGGCTGGTCGACGGTGCGACCCCGCCCAACCCGGTGTACGCGACGACGGTGAGCGTGTCCCTGTCCTCCGGCGGCGCGACGCTCCTCGGGAACACGGTACGCCGGACCGACGACCTCGGGGTCGCGGACTTCACGGACCTCGCGATCACGACGGCGGGCACGTACGCGCTCGTCCTGCGCAGCAATCCGCTGGAGGTGGGGACGCCGGCGTTCGAGGTCGTGCCGGGCGCGGGGAGCCCCTCGTTCCGGTCGAGCCCGCCCTCGACCGTCGTCGCGGGAGCCCCGTTCGGCGCGATCGCGCGCTTCGCCGATCGGTACGGGAACCTCGTCGCCGCCAGCCCCCGGCTCACGCTCGTCGAGTCGAACGGTGCCGTGCTCGTGGGCGCCACCGTCTCCGCGGGCTCGAGCGGGGTCACGACCTGGAGCGAGCTGCAGATCGCGAAGGCGGGCACGTACGCGCTCGAGGCGACCTAGAGGGTGGCGGGGCGCCCCCGCCTCCGACCGAGGACGCGGCGCGTCCGCTGAACGGGTGGTCGACCGGCTGCGGCTCCGCGGGCCGCGCGCCGTCGTCGGCCACGCTCCTCGCGCTCGTCGCCGCCGCGTTCTGGCGGCGGCGCCGGTCCGCGATCGCCATGCTGCTCGCCGTCGGGATCGCGGGCTCCGCCTCCGCGACGCCGACAGCGCGCCCATCTTCGACCCCCGCTGCGCCCGCCACCCCGACCGCGGCGCCGGCTGCGAATCTCGATTCCGCTCCCCCCGCCTCCGCAACCCGCCCCGAAGCGCGTCCGCCCGAGGGATCGCGCCCCGCGCTCGCCGTGCTCAGCGTGGAGTCCACCGGCGCCGGCCAGGCGATCGACCTCGCCGCCCTCACCGACGTCTTCGCGAGCGCGATCGACGAGCCCCGCTGGTTCCGGGTGATCTCGTCGCGCGACGTCATGGCCGCGCTCGTGCTCGAGCGGCAGAAGGAGCTGCTCGGCTGCTCGGCCGACCAGAGCTGCCTCGCGGAGCTCGCGGGCGCGCTCGGCGTCGACTACGTCGCGGCCGCGTCCGTCGGACGTGTCGGCCAGGGCCACGTCGTCTCCGGGCGCATCCTCGACGCGCGGCGCGGCGTCGCCGTCGCGCGCGTCTCGGCGAACGCGGACGACGACGGGCTGGTCGCCGCGATCGCGGAGACCGGCCGTGGACTCCTCGAGGGGTACCGGGAGGCGCGGCCGCCCGACGAGCGGGCACAGCTCGTGATTGCCGAGCGCCGCGGCCCGGCCCCCCGCGCGCCGGGGCGCCTCGCGCTGCGCGCGGCGGGGGTGTTCGGCTATGCGCCGGGCGCCGACGACGGTGCGCGCGGCTCGATTGGGGTCGAGGCCGGGATTCGTGGCGCCTCTCTCCCGACTGGTCGCTGGCGGTCCTCGGCGTCGGCGGACCTCACCCTGGCGTCCGCACGGGGGCGTTCCGGGCGCTCTGGCGCGGTCCGGTGCGCGTGTCGCTCGGCCTGCGCGCGGTCGGCTGGCCCGGCGCCGCCGCCTACGGCGGCGGGCCCGTGCTGGAGGCGGCGGTGGCCCTCGGACGGACCGTGGAGGCGGTCGCGACCGTCGCCGGCGAGGGCTACGCAGCCGAGGCGCGCCACGGGCGCTTCGCCGCGCTCGGCGGGCTCGGGCTCTCGCTGCGGCTGTGAGCGTGCCCTCCGCAGCGACCTCGGACGAGATGAAGTGCCCGGACCCGGAATCGAACCAGGGACACGGGATTTTCAGTCCTCGCGGCGAAGTGGCCAAGGCCGCGGAATCGTTCGGAACGGAGGCGGCGGGGGCCGGCGGTGTAGCGCATCTGCAACGAGCGACGGGCTTATCGACCCCCGACTGCCAACCGCGATGGCCATTCACCTGCTGGGGACAGGCAGAAGCAGGCCGGCTCCGCAGTTTGTGCAGACGCGCACGGGTCGGCGTCGCTCGGCGGAAGCAGTACCGACCGTCGCGTCGAGGTAGTGGACACTTGAAACCGCCCTGAGGTGGTAGGCGCGGCCGGGAACGAAACGGTCACCTCGGCCCCAGCGATGTCATCGGGCCCGTTGCTGCTCAGATTGAGCGTATCGACGCCTTGGAGCGTGACCCAGAGATACGGAATCCCCTGCTTCCGTCCGTCCCAATTCGCGATCACCGCGTCCCACCACTGGACATCGTGGCCGACGCTCCGGAGATTGGCGACGATCGACTCGATCTCCATGTGGAGGTCCGTGGCCGCTCGGACTCGGCCCGTCAGGGCACGCGCGAGTCGGGCGCAGAGCCCCTGCGGGTCGGAGTCGGATTCGAAGCTCGCTCGCGAGAATTCGGGTGCGAGTCCGGTTCGCATCTAGTCCACCTTGTGTGGCGACACTTCGCGCACGAAGTACGTCTGCTTGTGGAGTCGCGCCTCGTACGAGCGCACGACGCAGTTCGCGGTGGCCTCCGACGCGAGAACGTCGACGAGGGCCTCGTTTCCGTTGTCGTCGAGTCTCCACACCTCGAACCGACCGGGTTCGATCTGGATCTGGTCTCGTGTGCGCGAACGCGGTCGGCTCGCCAGGTCACGGGTGCCGCGGTAAGGCCGAGGTGTTCGATTGCGTGCTGCGGTTCGGGGCGCTTCCTTCCAACTCCCACAGTCGGCCGTTCTGGACCGCGCGATGACGGATGAGCAGAACTTCGAGGCCGCACGGAAACCCGAAGGCCCAGTGCTCCTCGGGGACCGGCGACAAACTCCGAAGCGGTCTCCTCGCGATGGAACGCGCCGAAGCGACGCACGCCCTCGTCAGCGTCGAGGTCGAATGTGCAGAGCGACCATACGTTCGGCCACTTGAGCGGCATCGGAATGATCTTCATATCGCGTTCATATCGGTCATTTCGGATGATCCCGCGAGGTGCGGGCCGGAGTTCCCGGACCGCGCTTCGTGCCGGCGAACTAGTACGTCACGACCCAGCCCACCCGAAACTCCTCCGCGCGACCGCGCGCCTCGCGGGCTGGCGCCCATCGACTGCGGCCCCGCCATTAGGGGGCCCTGTGGGTGACCGGACCGCGGCGCGTCCGATCAGGACGAACCGCGGCTCCTCCAACAACACCGCGTAGATGGATCCTCACGCTCCCGAGTCTGGATCGGCGCCACCCGAACATGGACCGATCCGCGCGGGATCAGGACGAAATTTTCTCATGCGTCTGCCCCTCGCGTGAGCTTATCTCGGGCTCGGAGCCGCAGACGTTCGCGCTGGAACGCGAAGTGCGGGGGTAAGCACCGTGCCGACCGAGGGCGGAATGACCGAGATCCAGGAGCGCCTGCAGATCGCTGGCGTGTTGTCCCGGCTTGACGATTCGATCCGCATGGCCAGGCGCAGTCCCGACGAGCTTGCCGCGTGGTCGGTGGACGACAGGCGGTGGTTCACAGACTTGCTTTACCCGGTGCCGCCGGCGAAGCCTGACAGTCGGCTCGTCGCCAGCGACGATGCTGCCGCACCCGTGACGATCATCGCGGCGCTCCTCCAAGAAAGCATGACGCGGGATGAGTTGCGGCGTGAGTTGGAGCGCGTCCGGCAGCTTTGGACATCGCTGACCGAGAAGCCTGCCGTCTCCAAGGCGATGGTGGCCGAGATTGTTCGCGTGGCTTCCAGTGCTCCGTTGCTACTTCTTGGAGAGTTCGCCGACAGGCCCGTCTGGCAGCTTGGGCCTGTTCGCGCATCGCGCGGCATGAAGGCCCCATGTTGCCGACCTGCTAACGAGCAACTCGGATCTCCCTCGACAAGCTCGAAGCTGGCGGCTGGCCACTGGCGACTTGAACACGGGCGGACGTCGAGGCGATCGGCGACCGACCTCGCGAAGATCATCTCCGCCTCTTTGTCCGGCCTTCGCTCGCGGAACGCTCGCGCCCGTGACGATCTCCAGAACGGCGTCGAAGACCCCGACGCAGTCCTCGCACTCAACGCGACGGCGTTCTTCGTTAGAGATCTCATTCGGATGCTCGAGCGGAGTTCCCATTCCGCCTTGCATCCCGTACTCACCCCAGCGATTCAGGCACAGCTCGCGGCTGCTGTTCCTCTGCCCGCTGTTCTGCCCGTGCCCGCCGCCCGTGCCCGCGGGGGCTTCTTGGGCTGAGCGGGAACGTCCCCGTCTCCGGACTCCTCTCCAGTTACGCGCAAGAGGAGTATTCCTACGAGCTGCTGACGCTCACGAGAGAGTTCTTCGAGCCCTTCTCGGAGGCAGCGCAGCTCGACGAGGTTACGTGGCCTCTGCTCGTATTCAGGATTCCGAGCCCCCCCGTTGAATGGCCGCTCTTCCATACGCTGATGTTCCACGAGATCGGGCACGCGCTCTTCCGCGCCCACAAGGCAAACCTTCCCTTCCCCAACGTCCCTTCCGAGCTCGAGCACGCGGTGCTTGCAAGCGGCTCGGACCTCGTGAAGCAGGCGGGAGGCGTTTGCGAACATCCCGATTCTCGACGCCCTCACAGCCCTGAAGTGGACTGAAGAGCTGTTCGCGACGAACAGCGGCATGTTGCTCGTGGGGCCGGCGTTTCTCTGTCGTTTGCACGAATGTTTACTGCGTTCCGCAGTGACATCGCGTCGGAGACGCACCCGCCCACGATACTGCGGATCTGTCTTATCGTTGCGGCGCTACGTGCGCGGGGGCTCGCGGACGCACTCCCTTCGAAGACTCGGGAGGTCATCGCGGGGTGGGAGCAGGAGTCGCAGCGAGTTTCCACGTTCAACGCGGCGGCCAATACGAAGCCACTCTTTCGAACGCTTCCTCCCTTACTGGCCCGTGAGTGCGCTGCTGTCCATTCGCACCTCGTCGCGCAGACCGCCGGGAGACTAGGTAACTTGGTGCTCACATCGAGTGAGCTCCAACTCGACCTTGAACGGGGCCGTCGGCTCCTCCAACTCCGAATCCCACCCATCGAGGCAGAACTGCGGCCCAAGCTCGAAGGGCCCCCGGCGGCGTTGATGGCTCCGCGGGTCTTCTCATCCGTCTGGGCCGCCTACTATCAGGGCGTCGAGGCGGGCCATAACCTGGCCGCCCTGCTCCGCGCGCTGCTCAGACGCACTACTCGACTCCCTGGATGGCGCCGAAGCGATTGGGGCTTGGGACAGGGCGAAATGAGTGCCATCTCCTACGAGCGGCTTCGTTCCGCGCTGACCGAGGAGGATCCGGCTCGTCGGCTCGTCATCACTCCGATCCTCGACCCTTCGACTCAGCCGAAGAACAACCAAGCTGCGATTGACGTCCGCCTCGGACGCATCTTCTCCGTCGTGCGGGCTTGGACTCACGGAATAGCTGAACTGATTACTCAGGGCGGGGGCCCTGTGGCCCCACCCGCGCCGCTCGGTCGGGTTGTGCTCGAGTATGGTCAGCCGCTGATCATTCATCCGCATCAACTCGTCCTCGCTCGCACGCTCGAGGGGAGTCCGGCTCCCTCCGACCTTCTTGCGTATGCGATGGGCCGGAGCTCCCGGGGCCGTCGTGGGCTTATTGTCGCGACCGCGGCGGTCGTGCATCCCGGCTTCGCGGGTCCGGTCACGCTCGAGTTGAAGAACGTCGGCGAGGTGCCGATCGCCGTTAACCCCCTCGATCGCATTGCGCAACTCACGTTCCACGACGTCGCGCCTGAGATCGACTCCGACTCGGAGTCGTCCCAGTTCACGTCTTCAGTCATCCCGGAGTTGGGGACGGTTCGCGACAACGAGACTGAGCGGCGAATCACTCGCATGTCGCAGTGGTTGAACGAGGGGAATCCCCGAAGTTGAGCACTTGACCCGACGTCGGCGGTCGTACCCATCGCGTTCGACGGGCTGCAGTCGGCGCTGTAGATCTCCAAAACTGTAGCGGTGTCCGCGCCGGAGGAGGTGTCCCATGCCGATTCAGCTCGACGGTGTCCCGGGATGCTCCTCGGAGTGCGCGTAGCCGTTTCCCCGCTCGATCCTCACTGACGGGTTCCCGGTTCGCGCGCTCCTCGGGGAGCGCTGCGTCCAGATGCACACGATGTACCTGCGCCCTCGCTGGCGAGGGCGCGGCAGGGAACCGTCCAAATGTCCAAGAGAACGCACCGATCGGGCGCGCGGCCGTCGCGCGCCCTGCAGTCCACTCTCTACCCAGGAGATCCCGAAGCCGGTGCCGCAGGGCATCGGCAGGAACGACTCGAACGAATCCTTCTCGAGGAGGTTCAGACTCTCATCCGCGACGAGGCGGCCGATCCCGCGCTCGACGGGGTCAGGCTCGTCTCCGTCCACCTGTCGGTCGACGGCGGTCACGCGCGCCTCAGCTACGTCGGTCGAGGCGCACGCTCGCGGCGCAGCGGCAGGTCGAGCGGGCTTCACGTGAAGCGCTGGTCCGGGCGACCGGCTTCCTGCGCGCGCGCCTCGCGGCGCTGCTCGACCTGAAGCGGCTCCCGAAGCTCTCGTTCACGTTCGTGGGCGTGCAGGAGCCCGGGGCCGGCGACGCCGGGAGGTGAGCCATGGCGCAGGTGATCGCCGCCCCCGGGAACGCTCCGCGCGTCCCGGTCCACGTGTGGGCGGGAGGCGCCGCCCGCCGGGGTGCCTGCGCAGCTCGAGCGCATCGCGGCGCAGCCGTACGTCGTCGGGCCACGTGGCGGCATGCCCGACCTCCACGTCGCGCATGGCGTGGCGGTGGGCACCGTCTTCGCCACGGACGGCGTGCTGGTGCCGTCCGCGCTGGGCGGCGACCTCGGGTGTGGGGTCGCGGCGGTCCAGCTCGAGTGCCGGCGCGCGCGCTGGGCCGCCAGGATCTCCAGCGGATCCTCGGCGGGCTGGTCCGCCCAATCCCCGTCGGCGACGCCGTGCGCGCGGGAAGGGCGCGACGGTCCCCGAAGAGCTCCTCGCCTCGCCGCTCTCGACCGGCGCGCTCGAGCACACGCGCGAGCGGCTCGCCCGTCGCCACCTCGGCACGCTCGGCGGCGGCAACCACTTCGTCGAGCTCGACCGCGACATGGCGGGGAGACTCTGGCTCCTCGTCCATTCCGGCTCACGCGGGCTCGGTCGGCTGTGGCGCCCACCACCTCAAGGCGGCCGAGGTGGCGGGGCTGGGGGACATCCCTGGGGTCGCCGTGGCCTCCGCTCCAGGGCGCTCGTGCCTCGCGGACATGCGGCTGGGCGCTCGACTTCGCGGCTGCCAATCGGGAGGCCCTCCTCGCGGCGGCGTCGCGGTGGTCTCGGAGGTGCCCGGAGCGACTCCGGATGCGCCAGCCGCATCAACGTTCACCACAACTTCGTCGCGAGGAGCAGCACTCGGGACGACGGTGTGGGTCCACCGCAAGGGAGCGATCGCAGCGCCGGCCGGCGCTCGGGTGCCGATCCCTGGCTCGATGGGGACGGCGTCGTACCTGGCCGAGGGGCTCGGCGAGGCGACGTCGTTACGTTCGGCCTCTCATGGCGCCGGGCGGGTGATGACCCGGAGGGAGGCGCGCGAGCGCATCGCGGTGGACCGGTTGCTCGCAGCGATGCGCCGTGTGGTCCACGACGAGCGCCGCGCCGGGCGCTCGTCGAGGAGGCGCCCGAGGCATATCGGGACATCACCGAGGTGCTCGAGGACGAGACCGACCTCGTACGACCGCTCAGCGGCTCGAGCCCCTTGCCGTCCTCAAGGGGTAACAGCGGCTCAGGGCTCGGGAGCGCCGCCTCCCGAGCCCTGAGCGGGTCAAGCGGGGCCGGCTCGGGCGTCTTACGGCTGTTCATACACTCGCACTTGAACGCGCCGTGTTCACGGGAGTGAAGGATGCCCACCAGCGCCAGCAACGCTCGCTCTGCGACTCCGCTTGTCTCTCTTCCCGTCCAGGACCTGTCGCCTGCGCCGGGTGGTCAGGCCCGTCAGCACTTCGACCCGGCGACGTTGCAGAACCTCGCCGCGAGCGTGAAGCGGTCTTGGCGTCCGCGAGCCCATCATCGTCACGCCCGACGAGTCCACGCCAGGGCGTTACCGGATCGTCGCCGGCGAGCGGCGGTGGAGGGCGGCGCAGCTGGGGGGCTCGCCGAGATCCCGTGCCTCGTCGATGAGCGGCTCGCGGACCCGAAGCAGCGGCTTCGCGCAGGCAGAGGAGAACCTGCACCGGGACGACCTGAACGTCGTGGGGAAGAGGCGGCCGTCCTGGTGCACCTGATGGAGGCCTTCGACCTCGGCGCCCAGGAGCGCGGGAGCACTTATCGGGCGGAGCTACCAGCAGGCGCGGAGGCTCATCCAGATCCACAACGCGCCCAGACGATCCGGGAGGCGATCGTCCAGGGGCACGTCGACGCACGCGCCGCCCTGGAGCTGGTCCGCATCCACAATAAGCTCGCGCAGAACCCCGGCCCGACGGGAAGCGGCGCGCTGCAGCGCAGCTCGACGAGCTTATCGACCGAGTCGTGAACGGCGGTGGTCCATCCGGCGCCTCGAGCACTACGCGCGCAAGGTGGTCGACGGCGCCGACGAGGCGAAGTCCCAGCAGCCTTCCGGTCCGACCGTGCGGGCGCCGGCGACCGCTTCGCAGAAGGCGCCTGTCTCCCGAGCCGAGGCGCCGGGCCACGCGGCCGGCGCGCCGCCACCGCGCGACGCGTCCAGCGTGTTCATCGACACCGGGCGCATCGCGCGGAACCAGGTCAGCCCCGAGGAGCGCGAGGAGCTCATCACGTCCTCGAGGAGCTGCTCATGGCGGTCCGCCGGCTGACCTGTGAGCGGCCCGCGCGGTCCGTTTCTCCACGTGGAGAGCGGCTGGCGGATACGCGGATCCTGATCCCGGGGCCTGTGCCCTGGAGTCACCAGGATTGGGAGCAGGCTCGGGCGCAGGGTTCGGATCAGCCCTCGCGGCGGAAACCTCGCGAGATGATTCGGTCCGGCCCCGCCGCCCTCAGATCGGCGCACGTCGTGCTCGCGCGGGGCGCCATCAGCCCGACCCCTCCCCCACGACCAACAGTGGGGAAGGGGTCGGGTTGCTGGCGCCCAAGCTCTGGAGGCAGGCGGCGGGGCCGGACGTTTTCTGGGAATGCAGAGAGGGGTCAGGAACAGCGACAGGCGGGGACGGGGAGGTTCGGTTGACGGTTGTACGGAGTAGGATACGGAAAGCTATACAAAACGTTGACGGAGACCGAGATGACCCCGACGAGCACAGGAGGAGAGGCAGCCGGAGATGCTGTCGAGCGAGAAGGTGATGCAGACCTTCCGGATTCCGAGGGAGCTCGGTGACGCTCCTGGAAGCAGGAAGCCTCGAGGAAGGGGCTGGACCTCACCGCGCTCGTCATCCGAGGTGCTGCACGGGTACGTCACGGATTTCGGCCTGCCGTACGCGGCGAGCGCATCGCTGGAGCGCGGACCGCAGGGCGCTCGGGCTGGACCGGGACCAGTACCTGCTGCATCTGCTCTTCCACGCGCAGCCTGGAAGTCCGCGAGAAGGGCGCCGGCTTCGACGCGCCCGACAAGGACAGGAAGGGACGCTGACGATGGGCTGGGTCACCGAGGAGCGCCGCTCGGTGCTCGTCACCGTGTTCGTCTCGGCGCACCGAGGTCCGCCGCGCGCTCGGCTGCTCGCGCTCGCTCGCCTACGAGCACCTGCGCCGCGCCGCGGGCCGCGAGCCGGGCGCGCGCGGCCTGCTCAGGGTCCCACTCGACGTGTGGGAGCGGTACGCGAAGGAGGTGCTCGCATGCAGCGGCTCTTCAGGCGTGGCCGGGTCTGGTACGGCTGGTTCTACGAGAACGGCCGGCGCGTCACCCGGACCACGCAGTGCCGCGACCGCGCGGCCGCCGAGCGCGTCGCCCGGCAGTGGGAGCGCGATGCCGCCAATCCCGATCACGCAGCCGCGCGGACCGCGACGCTGACGGACGCGCTGCAGCTCCTCCTGCGTTTAGACGAGGAGGAGGTCGCGGCGGGGCGGCGGAGCCCCGACACGGTCGACTTCCACCGCTACGAAGGCCGGCCACCTGGTCCGCGTGTTCGAGACGAACGAGCGCGGCGAGCACGTCGGGTTCTCGCTCGCGCGACTCCGCGCCTTCGACGTGGACGGCTACATCTCGCGCCGCCGCGCCGAGGGCGCCGCCGACACGACCATCGTCGAAGGAGCTCGGTCGTCCTCCGCAAGTCGCTCCGGCTCGCCATCCGCGCCGGCCTCTGGCGCGGGCGCGTCGACGAGGTCATCCCGATCGCGTTCTCGCCCGGGTACGAGCCGCGGAAGCGCGCGCTCACCGCCGGACGAGCTCGCGAAGCTCCTCGCCGAGCTCCTCCCGGACCGCGCCGCGCGCGTCGCGTTCATCGTCGCGACGTCCGCGTGCTGGCGCGAGACCGAGCTGCGCCCGCCGCGCCGACGTCGGCGAGGGGCTCACGACGGTGCTCCTGCAGGGGGACGAAGCGGAAGACCCGCTTCCGCACCGTCCCGATCGTGAGCCCGCGCGCAGCAGCTCGCTCCTCGAGTACGCGCTCGAGCACGCGAAGGGCACGGGCGACGCGCTCTTCCGGCCCTGGGGCAACGTCCGCCGCGACCTCGCCGACGCCTGCGAGCGCGGCGAAGATCGAGCGCTGCTCGCCCGAACGACCTCCGCCGCACCTTCGCGAGCTGGCAGGTCGAGGCCGGCGTGCCGCTCTTGCCCGATCGCGCAGGCGATGGGACACAAGGACACGCGGATGCTGGAGCGGGTCTACGGCCGGCAGACGCCCGAGCAGCTGGCCGCGCTCATGGCGCGCGCGATGGGGCTCCCGAGCGCGCACCCGCGCCGGCGGGCTGTAGCAGCATTTGTAGCAGCGACGCTGGAATCGGCCGGATCCGGTGGACCGGATGGACCGCGACCGACGCCGACCCGCGCGACCGCCGCAGCGCCAAAAAGCAGTGAGGCCCAGCAGACTTTGCAGTCTGGCTGGGCCCTCGATGTCGGACGAGATGGAGTGCCTGGACCCGGAATCGAACCAGGGACACGGGGATTTTCAGTCCCCTGCTCTACCATCTGAGCTATCCAGGCGTGCTGCCCGCGATACCCCGGGGGGGCACCGCGGCGGGCAGTTTTACGATCGACCGCCGCGGAACGCAAATCCGAAAAGCCCCCGCAGGATGGGGGGTCTGGCGGGGCGGCGGGGGAGCGGCGGACCTACCGGTTCGCCGTCGTCCGCACCTGGGGCTTCACCCCGTCGGGCGCCGCGGCCGCGACCCGCGCCTGGTGCAGGGGAGTCCTGCTCGGGGAGGGCGTGCAGCGCCATCTCCTCCGCGTGCTCCTCCTGGGACGCGCACGCGACCGCCGAGACGCTCTCGTGCCGCTCCCGCATCTCGCGCCACAGCCGGACCCGCGCCTGGCTCACGAGGAGCCGGTCCTCGAGCCGATCGAGGGTGACCTCGAGGTTTCGCCCCTGCGCGGCGACCCGGGCGAGCCGCAGCTCCCGGTCCTTCGGGGCGCAGCCGGCGGCCGCGATCAAACCGGCGAGCAGGAACGCAGTCGGTCTCGACAAAGGCCCCTCCCGCGAGGTTCGCTGCGGGAGGAACGTTGAGCACCCTGAGCGCCCGGATCAGCCCTCTGTCCGGAGGCTTCCCACCCCACGCGGGAGCTGCGCGCGGACGGGGGAGGCGGGGCGCTCAGACCTTCGGGATCGCCTTCAGGACGGCCTTCCCGTCCTTCACCTCGACCTTGAACTCGACCGTCTTCGCCTTGTAGCGGGTCATGAGCTCGGGGATCTGCTTCGACACCGTGTTCGCCACGGCGTCGTAGGAGATGCGGGAGGTGTCCTCGTTGCAGCTCTTCTTCGCGGCGACGTAGGCGTCGTAGAGCGCGCGCAGCTGCGGCTCGCTCATCGCGCCGGGCGCCTTCGGCGGCGCCGGGGCGCGCGGGGCGGCGGGCCGCGCGGTCGCGGACGCCGCGGCGAGCGGCGCGGGCTGGGCGGGGCCGGCGCCGGGCCTGACCGGTGCGGCGGGCTTCGACTCGGGCGGCGGAGGCGCGACCTGCTCCTTCGCCTTGGCGTGAAGCCGAGCCTTGAAGAGGTCGCGCCGGTAGGTGCCCTCCTCCTTCTCCTTGGTGCTCCGCAGCCAGAGCCGCTCGTAGGAGAGGAACCGGGCGTACATCGTCTGGATCCGGAACTTGAGGCCGGTGTTGCGGGTGAACCCCTCCTTCACCCGGAGGACCCGCTTCTTCAGCTCCTCGCGCCAGCGGGCCGGCTCCTTGCGCTCGATGCCGAGGAAGTACTGCTCGTACCTGGCCTTGAGCTCCTCGAGCTCCTCCTCGATGCGCCCCGCCTCCGCCTCGAGCTCGTCCTTCTCCCGCCTCGACTTCGCGATCGAGTCCTCGGCCGCGGGCGGCGACGGCGTCCCGAAGCCGGGCTTCTGCGGGGTCCTGGGCGGGGCCGGCACGGGACGAGTCTATCGGTCGCTCGGACCCGCTGGCAACGTCACGCCGCGGAGACGTCCGGGGCGGTTCGCCGCGGGCGCGCCTTGGCCCAGAGGGCCGCGCCGATCGCGAAGATCGCGATGGACGTCCACTGGCCGACGCCGAGGCCGCGGACGACGCCGCGCTCCACGTCGCGCGCGGAAGAGCTCCACCACCGTCCGGAGCACCGCGTAGCAGAGGAGCCAGGTCGCGAGGACCTGGCCGTGGAAGGCCTTCCGGGGCCGGACGAGGAGCACGAGGATGAGGAACAGCGAGAGCTCGCCGAACGACTCGTAGAGCTGGACCGGGTGGAGCGGCAGGGTCGAGAGCCGGTCGGGCGCCAGGAAGGAAGCAGGGTTCTCGCGGCCCGCGAAGGTCTGGTAGGCGAGCGACTCCGGCGGGAACCGGACCGCCCAGGCCAGGTGATCGTGGGCGACGCCGCCCCAGCAGCAGCCCGCGGAGAAGCAGCCGAGCCGGCCGAGGAAGTGGCCGAAGGCGACCGAGGGGATGAGGGTGTCGGCGTAGGCGAGGAACGACATCCGGTGGCGCCGCATGTACCACCAGGCGGTGAGCGCCGCGCCGATGAAGCCGCCGTAGAAGACGAGCCCGCCCTCCCAGAACGCGAGGAGGCGCGGGATCCGGCCGAAGGAGGTCGAGACCAGCGCCCGGGCGCCGAAGTAGTCGCTCCAGTTGACGAGGATGAAGTAGACGCGGCTGCCGACGAGCGCGGCGACCAGGATCCAGAAGGAGAGGTCGGCGACCCGCTCCGCGTCCTGCCCGCGCCGGCGCGCCTCGCGCTGCGCGAGCCAGATCCCGGCGAGGAACGCGGTGGCGATGAGGAGGCCGTAGGTGTGGAGCGGCAGCCGGAGCTCGCCGTCGAGGAGCCCGGCGCGCCAGAGCACGCCCGCGACGGCCGCGAGGAGGACGACGGTCGTCGCGTCGTCCTTGAGCGCGGGGACGAGCGCGGCCTTCTCCCCCTCCTTGCGCGCGCGCCACACGTAGAGGCCCGCCCGGAAGACCGCGACGAGCACGATGACGGCGAGGGCGGCGAGCTTGCCGAAGCCCGCCGGGATGACGATGTGGAACAGGACCGGGAGCATGGGCCGGGGCCGCGGTCAGGCCGCGCCCGCCTCCTTTTTCGACTCCGCGCCAGCCACGCTCTTCTGCGGGCCGGGGTGGAGGATGAGCATGGCGACGCCGACGACGATGAGCGAGTCGGCGACGTTGAAGGTGGGCCAGCGCAGGTCCGGCCGGTTCCACCAGTACCACTCGACGAAGTCGATGACGTACCGGCGCGCGAGCCGGTCGATGAAGTTCCCGACCGCGCCGGCGAGCACGAGGGCGAGCGCCACCTGGAGGAAGCGCTGCTCCTCCGTGAGCCGCCGGTAGTAGTGGAGGATGAACCCCACCGCCCCGAGGGACACGAGGGTGAAGAAGAGGTTGCGGAACCCCGGCGGAGAAGCCGCGGAAGAGCCCCCAGGCGGCGCCCGGGTTCTCGACGTAGTTCATCCGCCAGACCGGCTGCCACACGTAGTACGGCGCCGTCGCGAGCGACTCGAGGTGGCGGTGCCGGTAGAACCCCTCGACGCGGGTGAGGAGCGACGCCTCCCCGCTCCGGTCGAACACCGTCGTGAGCCGCTCCACCGCCAGGTACTTCGTCCACTGGTCGGCGACGATCAGCACGACGAAGAGGACGGCGAGGAGCGTCCACTTGGAGCGATTTGCGGTCATGTGAGGGCGTCCGCGCACTTCCCGCACAGGGTCGGGTGCTTCGGGTCGCGGCCGACGTCCTCCTGGAACATCCAGCAGCGCTCGCACTTCACGCCGGGGGCGCGCGCCACCTCCACCGCGAGCGGGCCGTCGGCGAGGATCACCTTCGAGACGATGAAGAACGCCGGGAGCTCCGCCTTCGCCTCCTCGAGGAGCCTCAGCTGGTCGCCCTGGGCGAAGACCGTCACCATCGCCTCGAGCCCCGAGCCGATGAGCTTCGCGCGGCGCGCCTCCTCGAGCTTCCCCTGCACGACGGCGCGGACCTCGGAGAGGCGGCCGTAGCGGGTCTCGAGCGCGTCGGCGTCGGCGGGGCGCTTCCGCGCCGGGAGGCCGGCGAGGAACGGGCTCTCCGCCCGCTCGCCGGGGAGGAACGCCCACGCCTCGGTGGTCGTGAAGGAGAGCACCGGCGCGAGGAGCCGCACGAGGTCCT
Source organism: uncultured delta proteobacterium (assembly GCA_963739565.1). Taxonomy (GTDB): domain Bacteria; phylum Myxococcota; class Myxococcia; order Myxococcales; family Anaeromyxobacteraceae; genus Anaeromyxobacter. Next base: position 1,085,575 of record CAVUBF010000012.1, read on the forward strand.
CCGCGACGAGGTGGAGCACCGTCTGCGCGGACCGGCGGGGCCTGCCGTCGGTCTTCCAGGTGTAGAGCCGGTCCTTCACGACGTCGAAGTAGAGCGCCGAGAGCTCCACCGCGCAGAACTGCATCGTCGCGTGGTAGGCGACGTGGAACTCGTACTCCTCGTAGGCCTGCTTCACCTTCTCCTCCCAGGCGACGAGGCGCGAGAGCACCCAGCGATCGAGGGGCAGGAGGTCGGCCTCGGCCACCGCGTCCTTCGCCGGGTCGAAGCCGTCGAGGGCGCCGAGCGCCCAGCGGAGGGTGTTGCGGATCTTGCGGTAGCCCTCGGCGAGGCCCGCCACGATCTCGTCGCCGATCCGGACGTCGTCCCGGTAGTCGGCCGCGGAGACCCAGAGCCGCAGGACGTCGGCGCCGTACTTCTTGATGATCTCGTCGGGCGCGACGGTGTTCCCGAGGCTCTTCGACATCGCCTTGCCCTGGCCGTCGAGGACGAAGCCGTGGGTGAGGACCGCCTCGTAGGGGGCGCCGGAGCGGATGGCGACGCCGGTGAGGAGCGAGGAGTGGAACCAGCCGCGGTGCTGGTCGGAGCCCTCGAGGTAGAGGTCCACCGGGACCCCGAGCCCCTCGCGCTCGGCGACGGCGAGCCACGACACGCCCGAGTCCCACCAGACGTCGAGGATGTCCTGCTCGCGGCGGAACGTGGCCTTGCCGCACCTCGCGCAGGTGTGCCCCTGGGTGAACTCGCCGACCGGCCGGCGGTACCAGGCCTCGATCCCGTCCTGCTCGAAGGCGTCGGCGACCTTCTCCATGATGGCCGGGGAGACGAGCGGCTCGTCGCACCCCTCGCAGTAGAAGACCGGGATCGGGACGCCCCAGGTCCGCTGGCGCGAGAGGCACCAGTCGGGCCGGTTCTCGATCATGTTGTAGATGCGGTCGCGGCCCCAGCGCGGGATCCAGCGGACCCGGTCGATCTCCTGGAGCGCGGTCTGGCGGAGCCCCCCCTTGTCGAGCGAGAGGAACCACTGGTCGGTGGCGCGGAAGACCACCGGGTTGTGGCAGCGCCAGCAGTGCGGGTAGCTGTGCTTGAGCTTCGCCGCGGGGTCCGAGAGGAGGTGCCCCGAGGCGTGGAGGTCGTTCACGATCTCCTGGTTCGCCGCGAAGATCTCCTTCCCCGCGTACTTGCCCGCCTCCGCGGTGAAGCGGCCGGCGCCGTCCACCGGGTTCAGGACCTGGAGCTTGTAGCGGAGGCCGACCTCGTAGTCCTCCTGGCCGTGCCCGGGCGCGGTGTGGACGAGGCCCGTGCCGGCCTCGAGCGTCACGTGCTCGCCGAGGATGACCGGGCACTCGCGCCCCATGAACGGGTGGGCGTAGCGGACGCCCTCGAGCGCCTTGCCCTCGAGGTACGCGAGGACGCGCTCGGGCTTCGCGAGGTGCGCGGTGGGCACGGTCCCGCCGCCGCCGGTCGCCGCCTCGTGGGCCGCGGGCGTGTGCGGGGAGGGCGCGTCCGAGACCGCGAGCTCGTCCGGCGCCACGTCGGCGAGGAAGCGGGCGAGGAGGTCCTTCGCGACCACCACCACCTGCCCCTTCAGGTCGTAGGCGACGTAGGTGAACTCGGGGTGCGCGGAGACCGCGAGGTTCGCGGGGAGCGTCCAGGGGGTGGTCGTCCAGATGACGAGCCGCGCCTTCTTGCCGGCGAGCTTCGGGTCGGGGAGCGACCCGACGACGTCGAAGGCGACGTAGATGGAGGGCGAGGTGTGGTCCTCGTACTCGACCTCCGCCTCGGCGAGGGCGGTCCGGTCGGTCGTGCACCAGTAGACCGGCTTCTTGCCGCGGAAGAGGAACCCCTTCTCGGCGGCGCGGGCGAGGGCGCGGACCGTCGCGGCCTCGTAGCCCTTCGACATCGTCTCGTAGGGCCGCTCCCAGCGGCCGAAGACCCCGAGCCGCTTGAAGCCCTCGCGCTGCCGGTCGATCCACTTCTTCGCGTAGGCCCGGCAGGCCGCGATGATCGCGGGCTTGTCCATCTCGCGCTTCTTCGAGCCGAGCTCCTTGTCGACCTTCAGCTCGATGGGCAGCCCGTGGCAGTCCCAGCCCGGGATGTAGTCGGCGACCTCGCCCTTCATCGAGTGGTACTTGACGATGACGTCCTTCAGGATCTTGTTGAGCGCGTGGCCGATGTGGATGTCGCCGTTCGCGTACGGCGGCCCGTCGTGCAGCACGAACTTCTTCGCGCCGGGGCGCGCGGCGTTCTGCGCGACCATCTTCTCGAAGGTCCGCTGCTCCTCCCAGACGCGCAGGATCTCCGGCTCCCGCTGCGGGAGGTTCGCCTTCATGGGGAAGCCGGTCTTCGGGAGGTGGATCGTGTCTTTGTAGTCCACGGGCGCCTTAGGCTCGGAAAGACAAGGGTTCTAGCAGCCGTGGGGGTGGGGATCAACGAAGCCGGCGGGGGCGCCGCGTTGCGGGCGGCGGGGCCGGCCGATACCCTTGCCGCGCCATGCCGGGGCCGACGAAGAGAATCCCGCCGCGCCGGGGCGCGCGCGCGAAGGTCAGGGTCCCGCGCGGGAAGCGGCTCGGCGTGTTCGTCCTCTCCCGCAACCGGAAGCTCTACTCGACCCGCCGGCTCGTCGAGGCGGCGAAGGCGCTCGGCCACCGGCCCCGGGTCCTCGACACCCTGCGCTGCAACATGGTGGTCGGGCGGGACCAGGCGCGGATCCTCTATCGCGGCGAGGAGATCGCGGCGGAGCAGGTCCACGTCGTCATCCCGCGCATCGGCGCCTCCATCACCGGCTACGGCCTCGCGGTGGTGAACCAGCTCGACCTCATGGGCGTCCCGGTCCTGAACGCGGCCGTGCCGATCGCGCGGTCGCGCGACAAGCTCCGCGCGCTCCAGCTCCTCGCGCGGTTCGGGATCGACATCCCCCGCACCGTGATGTGCCGCTACCGCGACGAGGTGGAGGGCGCGGTCTCCATGGTGGGCGGGCTCCCCTGCATCATCAAGCTCATCCAGGGCTCGCAGGGCGTCGGCGTCATGATCGCCAACACCGAGAAGGAGGTGGCGGGCATGCTCGACACGCTCTGGACCCTCGGCCAGGAGATCCTCCTGCAGGAGCTCGTCGCCGAGTCCCGCGGCCGCGACGTGCGCGCCCTCGTCGTGGGCGACCGGGTGGTCGCGGCGATGCGGCGGACCGCCCGCGCCGGCGAGTTCCGCTCGAACATCCACCGCGGCGGCGTCGCCGAGGCGCTGACGCTCGAGCGCGAGTACGCGGAGGCCGCGGTGAAGGCGGCTCGGGTGATGGGGCTCGAGGTCGCGGGCGTCGACATGCTCGAGGCCCGCACCGGGCCGAAGATCATGGAGGTGAACTCCTCCCCGGGATTCGAGGGGCTCGAGGCCGCGACCGGCATGGACATCGCGAGGCTCTACGTCCAGCACGCGGTGGACTTCGCGGACGCGCGCCTCGCGCGGGCGGCGCCCGGGCACCTGGCCTGACCCACCGAGCGCGCCGCCGCAACAGGCAGGCAGGCAGGCGCCTGTCCCTCGTCCTGCCCCGCTTGGGCACCGTACAATCCGCGCCCCTTGCCGCCCCGGACCCCCGCAGAGCCCGTTTCTCTCGTCCTCTACGAAGACCCGCTCTCGCCCTGGTGCCTCGTCGCCGAGCGGCGCGTGCGCGCCGCCCTCGAGGAGCTGCAGTCGGCGTTCGCGCCGCTCCGCCTCGAGCCGTTCCCGCTCCGCGCCGAGGCGCGGGCCCTCACCCCGAGCGAGCGGCGCGCCTTCGTCCGCGCGGCGCGCAAGGCGTCGCGCGAGCCCGAGGCCGCCGGGACGACGCCGGACCTGTGGCTCGCTCGCGACGCGCCGCACTCGACGCTCCCGGTCCTCGCCGCGGTGCTCGCCGCGCGGCTGCAGGGCGCCGCGCTCGAGACGGCGCTCCGCGAAGCGCTGCGCGACGCCGCCCTCGTCCGCGGCCTCGACCCGACGCGGCGCGACGTCCTCCTCGAGCTCGCCTCGGCCGCGGGGCTCGACGTCGGCCGCTTCGACACCGCGCTCTCCGCGCCCGCCACCGAGAAGCGCGTGCTCGCGTCGGTGGACGAGGCGCTCGCGAAGGGGATCGAGGCGGCGCCGGCCCTCGTCGTCGGCGACGAGTGGCTCGTCGCGGGGCCCCGGAGCGCGGAGGAGTACCGGCGGGTGCTGAAGCGCTACGCCGCGGCCCGCCTCGGGCTCCAGCACGTGCGCGTCGTCCATTAGCGGCGCCGTCGCACATCGTCGCCTGTGCTCCCACGGCACGGCGTGGCTCCGGCGCGGCGCGGTGCGGCGGCGACGGATCGTGGATTCGCGACCTTGGCGACGGCACGTCCGCTGCTAACATGCGGGACGTCGGGAGCGCGTCGGAGGCTCCCGGTGAATGCGGCCGCCCCCGCGCACGTCCCCATCGTGCGGGTCCCCCGCGAGGAGACGTCATGAACCGAGCCTTTTGGATCGTCGCGCTCGTCGCCGCCGCCGCCGGCTGCGTCGTGGTGCCCGCGCATCGTCCCCCACCGGTGAGCTACGAGCCCGCGCCGCCGCCGCCGGTCTACGTGCCGCCCCCGGCGTACCAGCCGGCGCCCGAGCCCGTCGTCGTCGACCAGATGCCGGCCCAGATCTGGTACTTCGGCGAGCACTTCGTCCCCGATCGCCTCGGGGGCGGGTGGTGCTACGACGCCGGCCCGCACGTCCACGACTACTTCCCCGAGCGGCCCACCGTCTACTCGCAGGAGAACGGCTACTACATCTACCGCGGCCCGATGGTGTTCTCTTACTACGAGGGCCACCCGCTGCCGGGCGGCGGATGGTGCATGATCCGCGGCCCGCACACGCACGAGTACGCGCCGCCGCGGCACCCCGACTTCGAGTACCGCCGCGAGCGCGGGTACGTCTACGTCGGGCCGTACCGCGCGAGCCGCCCGCCGCCGCCCGCGTACTGGCCGTCGCGCCCCGCGCCGCGCGCCCGTCCGGTGCCGCCCGCGCCGCCGCCCGCGCAGCGCGCCGACTGGCGCCCGTCCGGACAGCCCGCGCCCGCCGCGCAGCCTTACGTTCCGCCTCGGAACGCGGGGCAGCCCTACGTCCCCCCGCCCGCGACGCAGCCTGCCTCGCAGCCGTGGCGTCCCGGTGGCGCTCCCGCGACGCAGCCCTACGGCGCCCCGCACCCGGGCCCGGCGCCGGCGCAGACGCCGCCCCCGGTCGTCCCGCCGCCCTCCTCGTCGTGGCCAGGCCACAGCGGCGACGCGCCGGGCCACGGCAACGTCCCGCCCGGCCGCGGCGGCACGCCTCCCGGCCACGTGAATCCGTCCGCGCCGCCGGTGTACCAGCCGCCGCCCTCGCCCGGCCCCTCGCCCGCCTCGTCCCCTGGCCGCAGCGGCGACGCCCCCGGCCACGGCAACGTCCCCCCCGGTCGCGGCGGCACGCCTCCCGGTCAGGGGAATCCGTCCGCGCCGCCGGCGTACCAGCCCCCCGCGTACCAGCCGCCCTCGCCCGGCCCCTCGCCCGCCTCGTCCCCTGGCCGCAGCGGCGACGCCCCCGGCCACGGCAACGTCCCGCCCGGCCGCGGCGGCACGCCGCCGGGCCGCGCGACGGCGCCTCCCGCGCCCGTCCCTGCCGCCGCTCCCCCGGTGACGGCCCCCCAGCAGAACGGCCGCGGCGAGCCTCAGCGGAGCCTGCCGCGCAAGGACGAGAAGAAGCAGGACAAGAAGGACGACAAGGACACGGACCGCCGGCGGTAGAGCCCGCCAGGGTCCGAACGAGGGCCGCCCGGGAGTCCGGGCGGCCCTGCCTTTTTTCGCCATCCGGACGGAGCGCTCCGGGCATTCGGCGCCGCGACGGGAGTGATAGCGTCGGGGTCGCATGAGCCCGATCCTGACCGCCGCGCTGCTCGTCGCTGGCCTCGCCGTCTTCGCGAACACGATGGTCCGCCGGATCGCGCCGCTGCGCGCGCTCCGCTCCGACGTCCGCACCGATCGGATCGGCGAGCGGGTCCGGGCGCTCTTCGCCTTCGGCTTCGGCCAGAAGCGGCTCGTCGATCCCGAGGAGCGCGTCCCCGGCCTCCTCCACGTCGTCATCTTCGCGGCGTTCCTCGTCCTCGGCCTGCGGACGATCACGCTCTTCGGCGTCGGGTTCGCCGAGCACTTCCACCTCCCGCTCCTCGCGCGAGGACGCGCCGCTCGGCCGGGCCTACCTGTTCGTGAAGGACCTCGTCGTCCTCGGCGCGCTCGTCGGCGTCGCCGGGTTCCTGTGGCGGCGGCTCGTGTCGAAGCCGGACCGGATCACGCTCTCCACCGAGGGCGTCGTGATCCTCCTCTTCATCGCCGGCCTGATGGTCACGGAGATCTCCTTCGATGGAGCGCTCCGGGCCATGCGGCACGAGGCAGGCTCGTTCCTCGCGCCGGCCGGGTCGCTCGGAGCGGGCCTCCTCGTCGGCTTCGGACCGGAGGACGGGCGGAACCTCGGCCTGATCGGCCCGGCGCAGCTCCAGGCGATCGCGCTCGCCTCGCTCCTCGTCCACCTCGCCCTCATCCTCGTCTTCCTGAACGTCCTCCCCTTCGGGAAGCACTTCCACATCATCACGGCGCTCCCGAACGTCCTGTTCGCCCGGCTGCCGCCGGCCGGCGCCCTGCGCAAGCTCGACCTCGAGGCGGAGGACGCCTCCTTCGGAACGGCGACGGTGAAGGACCTCTCCTGGAAGGAGGGCTGGGACGTCTACAGCTGCACCGAGTGCGGCCGCTGCCAGACGCACTGCCCGACCTACGTCACCGGCAAGCCCCTCAGCCACAAGGAGGTGAACCGCGCCGTCCGCCACCACCTCCAGGCGCAAGGCGGCGGACCTCGTGGCCCTCGCGAAGGCGCCCGACGCGGCCTCGCGCGAGGCGGCGGCCGGGAAGCTGCCCGCGGATCACGGAGGTGGTCCCCCCGAGACGTTCTGGGCCTGCACGACCTGCGGCTGGTGCGAGACCGCCTGCCCGGTCCTCATCGAGAACGTGCCCCGGCTCATCGACATGCGCCGCCACGAGGTGCTGGTCGAGTCCGCCTTCCCCGACGAGGCGTCCCGCGTCTTCAAGGGGATCGAGACCCAGGGGAACCCCTGGGGCATCGGCTCGAACAAGCGCGCCGAGTGGTGCGAGGACCTCGCCATCCCGCGCGTCGCCGACGGCGACTTCGAGTGGCTCTTCTTCGTCGGCTGCGCCGGCGCCTTCGACGACCGGCAGAAGAAGGTCTCGCGCGCCATCGTGAAGATCCTCCGCGAGGCGAAGGTCTCCTTCGCGATCCTCGGCGAGGAGGAGACCTGCACCGGCGACGCCGCGCGCCGCCTCGGGAACGAGTACCTCTTCCAGATGCAGGCCCAGGCGCTCACCGAGACGCTGAACGGCCACGGCGTGAAGAAGATCATCGTGCAGTGCCCGCACTGCCTGAACGCCCTCGCGAACGAGCTGCCCGCAGTTCGGCGGCCACTACGAGGTCGTCCACCACGCCGACCTCGTCGCCCGCCTCGTCGCGCGACGGGAAGCTCTCGACCGGGAAGGCCGAGGGGCTCGGGGCCGTCACCTTCCACGACCCCTGCTACCTCGCGCGCTGGAACGGGATCACCGAGCCGCCGCGCGACGCCCTCCGGAGCGCCGGCGTCGCGCCGGTCGAGATGGAGCGGAACCGCCGCCAGGGCTTCTGCTGCGGCGCGGGCGGCGGGCGGTTCTGGCTCGAGGAGAAGCTCGGCACCCGCGTGAACCGCAACCGGGCCGAGGAGGCCGCCGCGACCCTCGGGCCGAAGGGCGGCACCGTCGCGACCGCCTGCCCCTTCTGCCTCACGATGATGAAGGACGGCCTCGCCGACGCCGGGAAGGACGAGACGGTGAAGGTCCTCGACGTCGCCGAGATCGTGGCCCTCGGGCTCCCGAGCCGGCCGGCCTAGGCGCCCCGTGCCGCGGCTCCCGGCGCCGCCGCTCCCGGACTTCATCGCCCGGGTCCTCCCCTTCGAGCGGAGCCTCGTGGAGGTCGGCGGGCTCCGGCTCCACGTGATGGAGGCGGGGTCCGGTCCGGCGGTCGTGCTCCTCCACGGGAACCCGACGTGGGGGTTCCTCTGGCGCAAGGTCGCGGCGCCGCTCGCCGCCGCGGGGCTGCGGGTCGTCCTCCCGGACCTCGCCGGCCTGGGCCTCTCCGACAAGCCCCGGGACCCCGGCTTCCACACCCTCGAGAACCACGCCCGGCTCGTCGGCGCGCTCCTCGACGAGGTGGCGCCGGGCCGGCTCGTGCTCGTCCTGCACGACTGGGGCGGGCCCATCGGCCTCGCGGCGCTCGCCGATCGTCCGGGCCGGCTCGCCGGGCTCGTCGTGACGAACACCGGCGTCGGCCCGCCGCGCGCGTCGACGCGGCCCACCCGCTTCCACCGGTTCGCGAACCTGCCGGTCGTGTCGGATGCCGCGTTCAAGCTCCTCGGCTTCCCGCAGCGCGCCCTCCACCTCGCCCAGGCGGACCGGGCCTCGATCTCGGGTGACGTCGCCCGCGCCTACCGCTGGCCGCTCCGCCGCCTCGCCGATCGGACCGCGCCGCTCGCCCTCGCGCGGATGGTCCCGCTCGGCGAGGGCCATCCTTCCGTCCCGGGCCTGCGGCGCTCCCTCGCCGTCGCGACGTCGTTCGAGGGACCGTCGGCGATCGTCTGGGGCGATCGCGATCCCGTCCTCGGCCGCGCGCTCCGCGGCGTCGCCGAGGCGCTCCCGCGCGCGACCGTGACCCGCGTCCCCGCGGGCCACTACCTGCAGGAGGAGGCGCCGGACGCCATCGCCGCTGCGGTGCTCGCGGTCGCGCGCCGGGCCGGCGTCGGCTAGCAGGCTGGTCGTCGGAAGATCGAGCCCCGCCGCACGATTCACGGTTCTTCACGCGCGGGACAACCGAGCGCAGCGGCGCCGGCGCAGGTTCTTCCCCGTCGTCCCCACCAAAGGAGCCTTCCGATGACCCCGTTCGTCTCCGGCGCCCTGGGCGCCCTCACCGTCCTCGTCGCGGCCGCGATCGCTCGACGCGCCGCCTGGCACCGCTTCGCCCGGCACGGCCGGGCTGGCCCTCGCCGCCTCCTCCGCCGCATCGGCGCGACGCCGGAGCAGGAGCGGGCCGTCCTCGCCGAGACCGACGCCCTCGCCGAGGTGCTCTCGGCGCTCCGCCGGGACGCCGGCGCGCTGCGCGGCGATCTCGCCGAGCTGCTCGCCGCGCCGTCGCTCGACGCGCCGCGGGTCGCCGCCGCCCTCGAGGCGCGCCTCGGCAAGGCCGGCGAGCTCAGGTCCCGCCTCGCCGGGGCGGTCGCCCGGGTGCACGCCGCGCTCGGGCCGGAGCAGCGTACCCGCCTCGCGGCGCTCGTCCGCGAGGGCCCTCGCGGCCGCTGCGGCCGCGCCCGCGCCGCCCACGCCTAGGGGCAAGGAAACACGGCGACCGCCGCGTCGAGCCGCCGCTCCACCTCCGCCTCGAACTCGTCGAGGTCGTTCCCGCTCCGCGGGTCCGCCCCGGCGCAGGTGAGGATCGCGTCGTGGCGTGAGCGGTCGCGTCCGATCGCGGCGTAGTCGATCCGGCGGGGGACCTCCTCGCCGCCCGGGGCCGGTGGCGAAGGCGCCGAAGAGCCCCTCCGAGCCGGGGGCGAGCTCCTCCTTGAGCGCGAGGAGCCGCCGCAGCGCGCCGCGGAAGCGGGCGTCGGCGAGGTGCCTCCGCTCGACCCGCGCCCCGCCGCCGTCCGCCACCGCCGCGAGCACCGCCCGGAGGAAGGGCACGTCGGTGACGACGAGGCCGTACAGGTGGAAGTCGCCCGTCGCCTCCTCGGCGATGGCGGCCTCCTCCTCGGAGAGCCAGCTGAAGGAGGGGCAGAGGAACGTCTCGCAGATCGAGGCGTCGTAGACGCCGCAGTCCCGGAGGTCCGGCCCGCCGGTGACCGCCGGGTGGGCGAGGCAGCCGATCCGGGTCTCCGCCGCGTCGAGGTAGCCGAGGAGCGCGCACACCCGCACGGACGGGAACAGCGGCGCGGGGCGCCGAGGTCTCGAGGGCCCGGGCGGCGGCCCGGAAGGCCTCCGGCGTCCGCGGCACGCCGGCGAGGGCCCGGGTGCGGCGGCGGAGCTCCGCCCGGACCGCGGCCCGGGACGGGTCCGCCCGGTTGTAGAGGCCGCAGCACGCGCCGCAGCTCGCCCCGTCACGCTGGCAGAGCCGCATCCGTCCGCCCCGGGGCGAGCGCCCGGACCTGCCGGCGCGGAGTCGGGTGGCACCGCCTCATCGGCATCGGACCTATCGCGGCGCGAGGCCGAGCGCAGTCCGGCAGCTCGTGCAGAGCCCCGGCCCCTTGCGATCGGCGTCGGCGGCGTCGCGCGAGAAGAACATCGCGCACCGGAAGTCGCCGCAGTGCGACAGCCCGAGCAGGTGGCCCGCGGCGTGGACCGTCTCCACCTGGGCGCGGCGCTTCACGGTCTCGGGATCGCCGTGGGAGAGCCGAGCGAGAGAGAACACCGCCGCGCCGGAGTCGCGGTCCGCGTCGCCGATGACGTAGGGGGCGTCGGGGAGGAAGAGATCGCCGTCGAGGATCCCGACGACGGGCGAGTCCTTCTGCCGGAGCGACGAGAGCCGGCGCAGGATCGAGGTGGCGTGGTACTGGCCCCGGTCCTTGTTGAAGGCGTACTGGGGCCGGTCGAGGGAGGGACCGGGCTTCCCCGAGGTCTGGAGCTCCTTCAGCGCCTCGGCGGCGGCGTGCACGAGCTTCGGCGCCACCGCCCCGAGGGCGACGAGCAGGACCTGCGGCGGCCGCGCGGGAGGGCGGACCTCGGCCTTCAAGTTCACCGGCTTCTGGGTGGCGCTGCTGGCTGAGGCGGAAGGATTCGAACCTTCATACGCGGATCCAAAGTCCGCAGTCCTGCCGTTGGACGACGCCTCAGAACCGTTGCGACGCACGGGTGGCCCGCTCGACACGTGCGCTCCCCCGGCGCGGTCCACTCGAGCGGCCCCTCCGCCCGCGGTTCACCAAGGCTCCTACCAGCGTATCAGGGCGCTCGCCCAAGTAAAGCCCGCCCCGAAGGCGCACAGCCCCACGAGATCCCCGCGCCCGATGCCCCGCTCCTCGACCGCCTCCGCCAGGGCGATGGGGATCGACGCTGCGGTCGTGTTGCCGTACTTCTCGATGTTGTTGAAGACCTGGTCGTCCCGCAGCTCGAGCGAGCGCTGGACCATCTGGGCGATCCGGAGGTTCGCCTGGTGGGGGATCGAGCACCTTGAGGTCCTTCGCGGAGACGCCGTTCTGGTCGAGCGCCTCCCGGAGCACCTCCGGCATCCGCACCACCGCGTTCTTGAAGACCTTCGTGCCCTCCATCCGCGGGTAGATGGAGCCGTCCGTGAGCATCTCCGGCCGGAGGCGCGGGTGGTAGATTCGACCCGGGGGCGTCGCAGGACAGGTCGGTCGCGAAGCGACCGTCGGCGTGGAGGTGGCAGGAGAGCACGCCGCGGCCCGGGTCGTCGGTCGCCTCGAGGAGCGCCGCGCCCGCGCCGTCCCCGAAGATCACCGCGACGTCGCGGCCGCGTCGTCGAGACGTCGAGGCCGGTCGAGTGGATCTCCGACCCGACGAGGAGCACGCGCTCGTACATCCCGATCCGGATCCAGGCGTCGGCCACCGCGAGCCCGTAGAGGAAGCCGGAGCACTGGTTTCGGACGTCGAGGGCGGGGACGCCCGGGATCCCGAGCTTCGCGTTGAGGTAGCAGCCGTCGCCCGGGAACATGTGGTCCGACGACAGCGTGGCGTAGACGATCGCCTCGATGTCCTTCGGCTCCCACCCCGCCTTGGCGAGGGCCTTCTTCGTCGCCTCGAGGGCGAGGTCCGAGTTCCCGGTCCCCTCCCGCACCCAGTGGCGCTCCCGGATCCCGGTCCGCTCCCGGATCCAGGCGTCGGTCGTCTCCATGCGCGTCGTGAGCTCCTCGTTCGTCACCACGCGGTCCGGCAGGTGCGTCCCGAGGGCGACGAAGGCGGTGCGCGGCATGGTGCTCTCTCCTCCCCGCGGGCGGTGCGCCGCGGACCTAGACGTCCAGGTTCTGCACGTCGAGCGCGTGCTTCTCGATGAACTCGCGGCGCGGCTCGACCGCGTCGCCCATGAGCACCGAGAAGACCTCGTCCGCCTCGACGATGTCGTCCACCCGAACCTGGAGCATGTTGCGCTGCTCCGGGTCCATGGTGGTCTCCCATAGCTGCTCGCGGGTTCATCTCGCCGAGCCCCTTGTAGCGCTGGATGTTCTGGCCCTGGGCGGCGGTCTTCTTGAGCGCCTCCACCGCGGCGAAGACGTCGTCGACCTCCTCCTCGCCGTCCGGCTTCTCGATCCGGTACGGGCCCGGGGCCGATCTCGGCGAGCGCGGCGTGGAGCGCGGCGAGCTCGCCCCACTCCGGCGCCGGAGAGGTAGTCGAAGTCGAGGCGCGTCTCCCGCGGCGCCCCCGCCACGTCGTCTGGAAGACGAGGGCGTCGCAGCCGTGCTCCTCGTCCCGCTCGATCTTGGCGAAGCGGACCTCGAGTCTCGGGGTGGAGCTTCTGGGCCTTCTCGTAGATCGCCTCGGACCTGGGCCTTCACCGCCTCGTGGTTCTTGAGGAGCGCGAGGTCGAGGTCGCCGAGCTGGATCGCGGCGTCGACGATGCGGCTGTCGCGGCGCCGGTCCACCCGCTCGAGGATGCTGCGGTAGGCGAGGGCGCACTCGGCGAGCCGCTTCAGGTCCTGCCCGTCGATGACGGTGTCGCCCGGCGTTGAGCTTCGCCTTCTCCGTCGCGTGGGTGAGGAGGTACTCGTCGAGCGCCGCCTGGTCCTTCAGGTACTGCTCCTTCTTCCCCTTCTGCACGCGGTAGAGCGGCGGCTGGGCGATGTAGAGGTAGCCCTTCTCCACCACCTGCGGCATCTGCCGGAAGAAGAAGGTGAGGAGCAGCGTGCGGATGTGGCTCCCGTCCACGTCCGCGTCGGTCATGATCACGACCTTGTGGTAGCGGATCTTGTCGACGTCGAACTCCTCGGGCCCGATGCCGGTCCCGAGCGCGGTGATCATCGTCGCGATCTCCTGCGACGAGAGCATCTTGTCGAAGCGGGCCTTCTCGACGTTCAGGATCTTGCCGCGGAGCGGCAGGATCGCCTGGACGCGCCGGTCGCGCCCCTGCTTCGCCGAGCCGCCGGCGGAGTCGCCCTCGACGATGAAGAGCTCGGACTCCTTCGGGTCCCGCGACTGGCAGTCGGCGAGCTTGCCGGGCAGCGAGGCGCCGTCGAGCGCCCCCTTGCGCCGCACCGTCTCGCGCGCCTTGCGCGCGGCGATGCGCGCCCGCGCCGCCTCGGCCACCTTCGCGCAGATCCGCTTCGCGACGTTCGGGTTCTCCTCGAGGAAGGCCCCGAGCCTGTCGTTGAGCATCGTCTCGACGATGGACTTCGCCTCGGTGTTCGAGAGCTTCGTCTTGGTCTGGCCCTCGAAGCTCGCGCCGGGGAGCCGCATGCGACACGACCGCCGCGAGCCCCTCGCGCATGTCGTCGCCGGTCGGGAGCTCCTCCTTCAGGTCCTTGAAGAGGTTCGTTCTTCGCCCGTAGGCGTTGATGGTGCGGGTGAGGGCGGTCTTGAAGCCGATGAGGTGGGTGCCGCCCTCGTGGTTGTGGATGTTGTTCGCGAAGGCGAAGACCTTCTCGTCGTAGCCGTCGTTCCACTGCAGGGCGATCTCGACGAGGGCGGTGCCGCGCTCGGTCTCGACCTCCTGGCGCAGCGCGATGGGCGGGTCGAAGAGCACCTCGCGCGCTCTTGTTGAGGTACGCGACGAACTCGCGGATGCCGTCCTTGAAGAGGAACTCGTGCTTCTTGCCGCTCCGCTCGTCCTCGATGGTGATCCTGAGGCCGGCGTTCAGGAAGGCGAGCTCGCGCAGGCGGCCGGAGAGCGTCTCGAAGGAGAACTCGGTCGTCTCGAAGATGGTGCCGTCGGGCTTGAAGGTGATCTTGGTGCCGCGCCGCTGCGTCTCGCCGATGGCGCGTCACCTTCCCGGCGGGCTGGCCGCGCTCGTAGCGCTGCGCGAAGACCTTGCCCTCGCGGTAGACCTCGACCTTGAGCCACTCGGAGAGCGCGTTCACGCAGGTGACGCCGACGCCGTGGAGGCCGCCCGAGACCTTGTAGGCGTTCGACTCGAACTTGCCGCCGGCGTGGAGCTTCGTCATGACCACGTCGAGCGTGTCCATGCCCTTCACGGTGGGGTGCGGGCCGACCGGGATGCCCGAGCCGTTGTCGACGACGGTGACCGAGTTGTCGGCGTGGATGGTGACGTTGATCTCGTTCGCGCGCCCCGCCATCGCCTCGTCGACCGAGTTGTCGACGACCTCGTAGACGAGGTGGTGGAGGCCCGCGCTCGCCCACGTCGCCGATGTACATGTGCGGACGCTTGCGGACCGCCTCGAGCCCCTCGAGCACCTTGATGGCGTCGGTCCCGTACTCTTCGCCCACCGTTCGGGCGGGGGGCGGTCTTCTCGGCGGTTTCCAGGGGGATTTTCCTCGCTCTTCTCGGAGGCTTCGGACGCGCTGGCGGGCCCCTGGGTTCTAGCAGGCGCGCAGCTCCCGATTCAACGCCCGAGTGAGGGGAACAAATCCCGGAAATCACTCACGAAACGAGCGGCTCGACCGTCCCGTTCTCGACCCGGAAGAAGGCGCTCCCGGGGCCCGCCGCGGGCTCGAGCAGGCGCCGGTCGGTCGAGGTCAGGAACACCTGCGCCGGTGAGCGCGGACAGATAGCCGAGCAGGTACCGGTTCTTGGCCGGATCGAGCTCGGAGGAGACGTCGTCGAGGAGGAGGAGCGGCGGCCGGCCCGAGCGCCGTCGCGGAGGTTCTCGATCTCGGCGATCTTGAGGGCGAGCACGAGGGCGCGCTGCTGCCCCTGGCTGCCGTACAGGCGGGCGCCCCGGCCGTCCAGCGCGAGGACGAGGTCGTCCATGTGCGGCCCGGCGGAGGTGTAGCCCCTTCTCCCGGTCGCGCCGGACGCCGGTCCTCGAGCGCGGCCGCGAGCCGGTCGGCGAGCTCGTCCTCGCTGCCCTCGGCGCGCAGGCCCGCCGCCGGCGCGGTAGCCGACGCGGGCCGCCGGGGCGCCCGGGCCCGGAGATCTCCGCGAAGGCGGCGGCGACCCGCGGGGCGAGCTCGGCGACGAGGGCCCGGCGCCGCACGAGGAGCCGCGCCCCGGCGCGGACGAGCGGCCCGCGGAACTCGACCTCCACCTCGGGCGCCGACGGTCCGCAGCGCGGCGTTCCGCGCCCGGAGCGCCCGCACGTACTCGCGGGCCTCGGCCGAGCACGGCCGGCCAGCGGTTGAAGGCGGCGCGATCGAGGAACCGCCGCCGCCCCTCCGGGCCCGCCCTTCACGAGCAGGAGGTCGTCCGGCGAGAAGCAGACCGCGGCGAGCCCCTCGAAGTACGCGTCGAGCTGCTCCTGCGGCTTCCCGTCGAGGAAGGCGGTCCGCCCGCCGGCCTGGACCTGACACGGCCGCCCGGCGCAGGCCGCCGGGGCCGTCGAAGTCCGCGGCGACCTGCGCGCGCTCCTGCGCCGAACCGGACGAGCTCGGCGAGGCGCGCCGCCCGCAGCGGCTTCAGCGTGGTGAGGAGGTAGATCGCCTCGAGGAGGTTCGTCTTCCCCTGGCCGTTCTCGCCGAGCAGGATCGTCGCCCGCGGCGAGGGGACGAGGTCGACCGCCGCGAGGTTCCGGAAGTCCCGGATGCTGAGCGAGACGAGGCGCATGGCCCGGTCGGCGAGCGCAGGGGCAGCCGGATGAGGCTGCCCCGGAGCGAGCGGGGGGTCGGGGGGCGCGAGCGCCGCTGGCCGAAGGCGCCGCGGCGCGAGTGTCCCCCGTCCCGATCAGATCCGCATCGGCATCACGACGGCCGTGAAGCCCTGGTCGGCCTCCTCGGCGCCGCGCAGGACGCCGGGGGAGAGGTCGTCGGCGAGCTCGAAGGAGACGTCCTTCGACTGCATCACCGACGAGGACGTCGAGGATGTAGCGGGCGTTGAAGCCGATCTTGAGGGTCTCGCCGGCGTACTCGACCGGGACCTCCTCCTTCGCCTCGCCGAGGTCCGGGTTCTGCGAGGTGACCGCGAGGATGCCCTTCGCGAGCTCGAGCTTCACCGCGTGGGCCTTGTCGGTGGAGAGGAGCGAGACGCGCCGCAGGGTCTCCTGGAAGCCGGTCGCGGCCGAGCTTCACGGAGCTGGTCGCCCGCCTTCGGGATGACCTGGCGGTAGTCCGGGAAGAGCCCCTCGATGAGCCGCATCGAGAGCGTGACGCCCGGGCGGCGGACGATGGCGGAGTTCTCGACGAAGCCGAGCTTCGTCTCGCCGCCGTCCGCGCCCGCCTCCGCCGCCTCGGCGAGGAGCTTGCGGAGCTCCTGGAGCCCCTTCTTCGGGAGGATGACGCCGCGCTTCAGGCCGAAGTTGCCGCCCACGGCGCGCTCGACGAGCGACAGCCGGTGGCCGTCGGTGGCGACGAGGCGCAGCGCCTCGGCCGACGGCTCGAAGTAGACGCCGTTCAGGTTGTAGCGGGTCTCGTCGGTGGAGACGGCGAAGAACGTCCGCTCGATCATCTCGAGCAGGAGCTTCGGCTCGACGTCGCCGAAGGGGACCTTCTCGAAGCGCGGGAGCGCCGGGAAGTCCTCCGCCGGCAGGCCGACGATGCGGAACTCCGAGGGGCCGCTCTTCACCTCGAGGTAGTTGTTGTGGCCCTTCTTGAGCGTGACCTGCTGCTCGGGCAGCGCGCGGACGATGTCGTAGAGGTGCCGGGCCGAGACCGCGAGCCCGCCCTCCTTGAGGACCTCGCAGCCCTCCTTGTGCTCGGAGGAGACGGCGAGGTCGAGGTCGGTGGCGGAGACGACGAGCACGTCCCTTCTTCGCCTCGAGGAGGACGTGCGAGAGGATCGGCATCGTGGACTTCTTCTCCACGATGCCCTGCGAGCGTCCGAGGGCCTTCGCGAGCTCCGAGGTGGCGATCTTCAGTTCCATGGAGAGATCCTCTTCTTCTCTCTTAGCACGTAGAAGCAGGGGACGCGATCGGTGTGGAAAACCGGTCCGACTCCCCGGAACGTCTCGCGTTTTCGACCTGGACAACGACCCCGATCTGTCTGGGTCGAGTTTGTGTAGCGTGCCGCGAGAAAAGCTGTCAACAGCCGCCCACACCGGATCCTCAGCCGATCCGCCCCCGTCCACAGGGCCTTCCACGCAGGCGCTCGATCCGGAGTCGGGACTGCCGTCCCCGGGCGAGGCGCGTGGCGCACGCGCGATCGGAGCGGCACGCGCACCGATCGACGGCGTGGGGACAGCCGCTCGGACTCGCGCCCGAGGGCGCGAGTCCTCGGAGTCATGGCGCCAGCTTCGCCACGAGCGCCTGGACGGCGACCGCGACGACCGGCTCGGTCTCGATGAGGCTCTTCACGCGGTCGATGGCGGAGATGACGGTGGTGTGGTCCTTCTTGTTGAACTTCTCGGCGATCGCCTGGAGCTTCTCCTCGGCCAGGTCGCGGCAGAGGTACATCGCGACCTGGCGCGGCAGCGCGATCTTCTGCTCGCGGGAGGGCTCGGTGAGCTTCGCGACCGTGAGGCCGTAGTGGGCCGCCACGACCTCCTGGATCCGCTCGATGGGCGGCCTGTAGCCCTGGGGCGGGATGACGTCGGAGAGGACGTCGCGCGCGAGGGCGATCGGTGATCGGCTCGGCCTTGAGCGAGGCGAAGGCGGCCAGGCGCATGAGCGCGCCCTCGAGCTCGCGGACGTTCGACCGGATGTGGGTGGCGAGGAGGTCGGTGACGTCGTCGGGCAGGTCGATGCGCTCGACCTCCGCCTTCTTCTTGAGGATGGCGGCCCGGGTCTCGAACTCCGGCGGCTCGATCTGGACGCGCATGCCCCACTCGAAGCGGGAGCAGAGCCGGTCCTCGAGCCCCTTCAGCTCCTTGGGGCTCCGATCGCTCGAGAGGACGATCTGGACGTGGTGGTCGTGCAGGTCGTTGAAGGTGTGGAAGAACTCCTCGGCGGTCTTGTCCTTCCCGGCGAGGAACTGCACGTCGTCGACGATGAAGGCGTCGCACTCGCGGTACTTCCGCCGGAACTCGTCGAGGGTGCCCTTCGTGAGCGCGTCGACGAAGTCGTTCGTGTAGCGCTCCGAGGAGACGATGGCGACGCGGCCCGCCGCCGTGCTTCTCCAGGATCGCGTGGGCGACGGCGTGGAGGAGGTGGGTCTTCCCGAGGCCGGAGTCGCCGTGGATGAAGAGCGGGTTCCAGGTCTTGCCGGGGTTCGCGGCGACCGCCTGCGCCGCGGCGAAGGCGAAGCGGTTCGACTCGCCGACGACGAAGGTGTCGAAGGTGTAGCGCGGGTTCGGCCGGACCTCGCGGGGGTCCGGTCGGGCGGCGTCAGGCGCGGCGCGGACGCGGCGGCGTGCACCGGCGCTCGCGCGGGCGCGAGGTCGGGGCGCGTGGCCTCGTCGACCACGAACTTGATCCGCGGCGGTCGGCGCCGGCGAGGCCCGGGACGAACTCCTCGAAGAAGCCGCGGTAGTTGTCGTCGACGAAGTCGCGGTGGAACTTGTCGGGCGCGGCGACCACGAGGAGCTCACCCTCGAGCGAGGCGCAGCGCAGCGGCGAGAAGAACCAGCGTCGTAGAGTCTCGGGCCGCAGGCGGGTGCGCAGGTACGCGTCGATGCGGGCCCAGTGCTCGGTCGGGGCTCGTCGCTCTCGCTACTGCTTCCATCGTGCTTCCCCTCGGCCCGATCGCGACGAAAAACTGTGTCCCCCGCCGCGGACGCGCCTTCGCGCCGCAGCTCTTTCTCCTTCGGTCGGGCGACAGGAGGCGGGGGAGCCCGTGTTGCGTGCGGCGGACGTTAGCCAAGGTCGCGCGCGAGGATCAAGGCTCTCGTGATCGCACGCGGAACCACGGGCGTTTCGGGTGACCGCTCCGGGCGGCGCCTGCGAGCGATCGCGCGAGCGAGGCAACTGGCCGGAAACCTTGACATCTCGCGAGCGATCGGGGAGGTTGCCGCGCCATGAAGCGGACTTACCAACCCAAGAAGCAGCGCCGGAACCGCACGCACGGGTTCCTCAAGCGGATGCAGATCGCCGGGCGGCAGCAACGTCCTCAAGCGCCGTCGCGCCAAGGGGCGCAAGCGGCTCACGCCAAGTCCGCGCCGAAGAAGTAACCGGGACCCGTGACGCTCGCCAAGGCGGCGCGCCTGCTGCGCCGCCGCGGAGTTCCTGCGCGGTCCAGGAGCGCGGCCGGCGGGTCTACTCGCCGGCGAGGTGCTCGTCGTCGCGCTCGGACTGCGGGCGGGTCGCGGCCGCGGATCGGGATCACGGTGTCCTCGAAGGTCGGCGAACGCCGTCGGTGCGGAACCGGGTGAAGCGCTGGGTGCGGGAGGCGTTCCGCGCGGCGCAGGCCGACCTGCCGGCGGTGGACCTCGTCGTCGATCGCGCCGTCGGGGCGCTCCGGAGATGGGCCTCGGCGGCGGCGCGGCGCGCGATCGCCGCGGCGGCTGCGCGCACTCGCGGAGGGCCGCGCGTGATCCGGGCCGTGCTCCTCCTGCTCGTCCGCGCCTACCGGCGGCGTCGTCTCGCCGGCGCTCCCCGCCGGCCTGCCGGTTCTACCCGAGCTGCTCGGCCTACGCCGCGGGGGCGCTCCGTCGCCACGGCGCGGCCGAGGGCGTCTGGCTCACCGCGCGGCGGCTCGCCCGCTGCCATCCCTTCCATCCCGGCGGCATCGATCCGGTGCCCTGAAGCTCCCGCTGAGGTCCTCTTGGGTCCCGACAACCGTCGCATACTCGTCGCCACCGTCGCTCTCGGTCGCGATCCTGATCGCCTGGCAGGTCCTGTTCGCCCGCGAAGCACCCAGCCGCCGCCGCCGAAGCCGCGAGGCGGCGCAGACGGCGAGCCGGCGCCGCCGCCGGTGGCCGGCCGCGCCGGCGCACGCCGCCGCGCCGGCGCCGGCCTCCCCGCCGGCCGGCCGACGCCCCCGAGGAGACGGTGAAGCTCGCACGGCCAGGGCATCGACGCGGTCCTCTCGAGCCACGGCGGCGCGCTGAAGAGCTTCGTGCTCGAGGGCGACAAGTTCCAGCGCGAGAGCGAGAACGGGAGGTCGACGTCCCAGGTCGACCTCGTCCGCGTCGACGCAGGGGCAGCCGTACCTGCTCGCGGTCGTCCCGTCGCCGGAGCTCGGCGGGGGCGAGGACCTCGCCGGCGACCGATCCCGCCGGCGCGCGCCGATGCGGATCGCCTCGCGCGACGCGCCAGCGTCACGTTCGAGGGGCGGGTCGGCGGCGTCGACGTGCGGAAGACCTTCCGGCTCACCGGCAAGCCCCTACGAGCTCGCGCGTGGACGTCGAGGTGAGCGGCGCCAGCGCGGCGGGCGGCGCGCTCGATCCTCTTCCCCGGCTTCACCTCGCCCGACGCGCACAAGGGCGGGATGTTCTCCGGGCCGCCGCCTCGACGTGGTCCGCCGGTCTGCCGCGCCGGCGACAAGACCGAGCGCTACGACCTCGGCGGCGACCAGGACAAGGAGCGGATGGCGGGGGCGGTCGCCTGGATCGGCGTCGAGCCGCACTACTTCCTCGCGGCGGCGCTCCCCTGCCGAGCCGCTCGGCGCGTGCGTCTTCTCCCGCGGTCGCCGAGAAGGGCGCCGGCGTCGCCGCGCTGCGGGTCCCGGTCGAGGGCGGCGCGCGGCGCGTGTCACTCACAGTGTATGCCGGGCCGAAGGAGCTCGACATGCTCCGCGGGTACGGCCGCGGCTTCGACACCGCCATCGACTACGGCGCGATGGCGCGACCCCTTCGCGTTCTTCGCGCGCATCCTCCTCTACGTGATGCGCTGGTTCCACGCAGTCCTCGTCCACAACTGGGGCGTCGCGATCATCCTCCTCACGGTCCTCGTGAAGGTGCTGCTCTACCCGCTCACCGCGAAGTCGATGCAGTCGATGAACGAGATGCGGAAGCTCCAGCCCGAGATCGAGAAGCTCAAGGCGAAGTTCGGGAGCGACCGCGAGAAGCTGAACCTGGCGACGATGCAGCTGTACCAGCAGCACAAGGTGAACCCGCTCGGCGGGTGCCTCCCGATGCTGCTCCAGATGCCGATCTGGTTCGCGCTCTACGCGACGCTGCAGACCTCGGTCGAGCTCTACCGCGAGCCGTTCCTCTGGATGCACGACCTCACGCGGCACGACCCGCTACTTCATCCTGCCCATCGCGATGGGCGTCTCGTCGCTTCGTGATGCAGAAGATCTCGCCGCAGCCGGCCGACAACGCGCAGGCGAAGATGATGCTCTACTTCATGCCCGATCTTCTTCACCGTTCATCATGCTCTGCGTGCCGGCGGGCCTCACGCTCTACATCTTCGTGAACAACGTGCTCTCGATCGCCCAGCAGCAGTACATGCATGAAGCGGCAGGCCGCGCCGTCGCGGCGGCGCTGAGCCGGAGGACGAGGAGCCATGGACGAGCGCACGCGGACGACGAGGCCGCCGCCCCCGGCCGACGCGCCGGAGAAGGTCGAGCGGGCGCGCGAGTTCTGCGCGCGAGCTGTTCGCGCGGCTCGGCGCGGCGGTGGACGTCGAGGTGAAGGAGACGCCGGAGGCGATCGGCGTCTCGCTCAAGCCGCGCGAGCGGCAACGCGGTCGAGCTCTCCTCGGCGCTCGTCGAGGCGGTGCAGTACCTCGTGAACCGCGTCGTGAACCCGCGCGCCGAGGGGCGCAAGTGGGTGAACCTCGACGTGGGCGGCTTCCGCGAGGAGGGCGACCCGGCGGTGAAGGCGATGGCGGAGCGGCTCGCCGCCACGCGCGAAGCGGACCGGCAAGGTGATCGCGCATCGCGCCCATCAGCGCCCGCGAGCGGCGGCAGATCCACCTCGCGCTCGTCGACGTCGAGGGCGTCTCGACGCGCAGCGAGGGCGAGGGGATCTTCCGCCAGCTCCTCGTCATCCCGGCGCAAGGCGGGCGGCGGGCCCGGCGGGGCGTAGGTGGCGAGGCCGAAGACGCAGCGAGGAGAAGCTCTTCTCCGCGGCGGTCCTGCGCCGCTCGTTCGAGCTGCAGGAGACGCGCTACCAGGAGCGGCTTCCGGTTCGTCTACGAGGGCGTCCTGCGCGACCTCGGCGCTCGAGGACGCCGAGGTCGACGAGTACCTCGCCGCCCACCGCGACGAGGTCGAGAAGGCGATCGGCCGGCGCGGGACGTCGTAGCGGGAGTCGCACGCGCATGGACCCGGCGTTCCACGACGCGCTGCGGGTGGGGCTCGAGGCGCTTCGGCATCGCCCTCCCCGGCGACGCGCTCGGCGCTCCTCGAGCGGTACGCCGACCGGCTCCTCGCCTGGAACCGCAAGGTGAACCTCACCGCCATCACCGCGCCCGCCGAGGTCGCCGAGAAGCACCTCGTCGACTCGCTCCTCGTCCTCCCCGCCATCGCCGGCGCCCGGACCCTCCTCGACGTGGGCGCCGGGCGCGGGCCTCCCCGGCGTCCCCCTCGCCTGCGTCCGCCGCGACCTCGCCGTCACCTGCTGCGACTCGGTGGCGAAGAAGGTCGCGTTCGTGAAGGCGGTCTCCGCCGAGCTGGGCGTGGACGTCAGGGCGGTCGCGGTCCGCGCCGAGGGCGACCCCGAGCGCGAGAAGCTGCCGCGCTCCGACGCGGTCGTCTCGCGCGCCCTCGCGGATCCGGAGGCCTGGGTCCCGCTCGGCGCCCGCTACCTCGCGGAGGGCGGCGTCCTCGTGGCGATGCTCGGGCGCGACGCGGACCGGGCGCGCCTCGAGACCCTCGGCGCCGCTGCCGGGCTCCGGCTCGAGCGCCTCGACGCGTTCGAGCTGCCGCTCTCCCGCTCGTCCCGCGCCGTCGCCGCCTGGCGGCGCTGAAGGCGCCCGGAGGTTGCGGGCGCTGGAGCGTCGCGGCGGGACCCCGGAGCGCGCGGACCGGTGAGCGCTTGGCGAGGGGGATCCCCGCTCGAACCCTGCGCTGCGCCCCGGCGTCGCCGGGCGCCCTCGAAACACGCGCGGAGCGGTGAGCGCTTGGCGAGGGGGATCCCCGCTCGAACCTTGCGCTGCGCCCCGACGCCGCCTCGGCGCCCCGGCATCGGCGGGCGGCACTCCGGATCGCGCGCGGATCGGCGGGCACCTGGCGCGCCTCGCGAACTCGCCACCGCAGAGCGCTGACGCGCCTGCGGTGGCTCAGACAGCGCTCGGCGCGCAGTTCCCGGCTGCGACCGCCGCGCGCGGAGAGAGAGGGATCGGGCCTGCGCCTCCGCGAGGGGCGCCGTCGGCGCCGCGGGGCTCCGCGCGGCGGTTCGAGCTCGCTGACCTGATGCACCATCGGGTGTGCTCAGGTTCGAGCGCACTGGCTGGCACGCTCCACATGCAGGCGCAGGCGCACCGAGCGCCGCCGGCGCGGGACCGGAGGAGCCTCGCCGAGCGGCAGGCTCTCCGCCGTTCGTCCGCGCGCGGCGGTCCCTGCGGTCGCGAAAGCGGCGACCCATGTCTGAGGCCCCGCAGGCGCCTCCGGCGCTCTGCGGGGCCGAGTTCGAGGCGCCGCGCCCTCTCGTCCGCTGGTCCGCGCGCGCTTCGGAGAGCGTTCCCGCGAGGTCGGCTCCGACGGGCCCCGCGGCGGGCGGCGCCCGCGCCTGCGCCGTCCGCTCCAGGGTGCGTCCAAGAGGCCGAGGCGGACGAGGCGCTTCGCCTCGCGTTCCCGCGGTCGAGGGCGCCTCCCCCTGCGAACGCACCCGGCACGCCGCGCCCGGAAGCGGCGCGGGGATCCCGGTGTTCCACGTGGAACAGGGCTCCCGGCTCCCCGGTCCTCGACGTTCCACGTGGAACAGGGGGTCCGCGGCCCGTCCCAGGGACGGGGCCGGCCAGGGGCAGGGACCGCAGGCGTTCCACGTGGAACACCGGTGTCAGATGGATCGGGCAGATTCGCCCCGCCCGGCGGCTCCCGCCGCGGCCCAAAACCCGAGGGGTGTCGCGTGTCGAAGAAGAAGGTCGGGGGGCTCCCCCCTGGAATGCGGGCCGAGGCCATGAGCCGGATCCTCACCATCGCGAACCAGAAGGGCGGCGTCGGGAAGACCACGACCGCCGTGAACCTGGCCGCCTCGCTCGCCGCCGCCGAGCGCCGGACGCTGCTCGTCGACGTCGACCCGCAGGGGAACGCCGGGAGCGCCCTCGGCATCCGGCGGGACGACGTCCGACCGGAGCCGTCTACGAGGTGCTCCTCGACGGCCTCCCGCTCGCCGAGGCGGTCCGGAAGACCGAGCTCAAGTTCCTCGACCTCGTCCCGGCCTCGAAGCACCTCGTCGGCGCCGAGCTCGAGCTCGCCGAGATCGACGGGCGCGAGAGCGCGGCTCAAGCGGGCGGTCGACGCGATCGCGGGCGAGTACGAGTACGTCGATCATCGACTGCCCGCCGTCGCTCGGGCTCCTCACGCTGAACGGCCTCGTCGCGGCGCAGGGCGTCGTCATCCCGCTGCAGTGCGAGTACTACGCGCTCGAGGGGCTCGCCGACGTCCTGAAGACCATCGAGCTCGTGCAGGCGGCTGCGAACCCCGGGCTCAAGGTGGACGGGATCGTCCTCACCATGTACTCGGCCAACAACCTCGCGAACCAGGTGGCGGACGAGATCCGCACGACTTCAAGGAGCAGGTCTTCAAGACCGTGATCCCGCGGAACGTCCGGCTCTCCGAGGCGCCCACCCACGGCAAGCCGATCCTGCTCTACGACGTCACGTCGAAGGGCTGCCAGAGCTACCTCGAGCTCGCCCGCGAGGTGACGCAGCGGCTCGGCGCGCCGGGAGGGTCGCATGAGCGATGGCCGGACAAGCGCCGGCCGCCCTCGGCCGCGGCATGGCGGCGCTCCTCTCGAACGCCGCCGCCGCCGCCCTCGCCCGGCGGCGCCGTCCCGGGCGGGCGCTCCTCTCGCTGCCCGTCGAGGCGGTGGAGCGGAACCCGAAGCAGCCGCGCAAGCGGTTCGAGGAGGCAGGCGCTCGAGGAGCTCGCCGCGTCCATCCGCGAGCACGGGGTCGTGGAGCCGATCCTCGTCCGCCGGGACGGCGGGCGGTACCGGATCCTCGCCGGCGAGCGCCGCTGGCGGGCCGCCCAGCGCGCCGGGCTCAAGGAGGTCCCCGCGGTCGTCCGCGAGGCGAGCGACCGGGAGGCCTTCGAGCTGGCGCTCGTCGAGAACCTCCAGCGCGCGGACCTGAACGCGATCGAGGAGGCCGAGGCCTACGAGGTCCTCATCGACGACCACGGCCTCACCCAGGAGCAGATCGCGCAGCGGGTCGGCAAGGAGCGCTCCACCGTCGCGAACGCGCTGCGGCTCCTGAAGCTCCCGGGCGAGGTCCGCGACCACGTGCAGCGACGGGGCAGCTCGACATGGGCCACGCCCGGGCGCTCCTCGGCGCTCGAGGAGGCGGAGGCGATCCGCAGGGCGGCCCAGCGGGTGCTCCGGGAGGGGCTCTCCGTCCGGGCGACCGAGGCGCTGGTCGCAGGCTCGCTCGACGAGGAAGGAGCGGCCGGCGCAGGCGCCCGATCGCGAGAACGCCAGCGCTCCGGGCGCTCGCGACGCGCCTGCAGCGCCGGCTCGGGGCGCGCTGCCGGGTCGTCCCCAAGTCCGCAGTCGCGGGCAAGCTCGAGGTCGAGTACACCTCGCTCGCCGAGCTCGACGGAATACTCGCCAAGATCGGTGCGTAGTGAGAGGGTTCGCCGCCCGGGGTCCGGGCTGCGGCCCCACGCGAGGAGGCCGAACGTCGGAGCAGCCCGAGGCGTCCCGGACCGCGACGCACGGCCACCGCACAGGAGCCCTGACCGATGGCCATGCTGAAGCGCGATGAACTCACCTCCGTCCCGTCGAGCTCGGGCGACCTGAACGCCCTGCTCGGGCGCGGCTCGGAGTTCGAAGGCAAGCTCACGTTCGAAGGGACCGTCCGCATCGACGGGAAGTTCACCGGCACGATCGTCACGAACGACGTCCTCGTCATCGGCGAGGGCGCGAAGGTGAACGCCGAGATCACCTGCGGGACGGTCATCGTCCACGGCGAGATCAACGGGAACCTGAAGGCGAAGACCGCGGTCGAGCTGCACCACCCCGCCCGCATGCGCGGCAACATCGAGACGCCGTCCCTCATGGTCGAGAAGGGCGTGATCTTCGAGGGCCAGACGCAAGATGGAGGGCGTCGAGCAAGGCGCCGGCCGCGAAGCCGGCGCTGCGCCGCGCCGTCCGGCCGTCAAGCCGTAGTGCCGCTCAGGCCGCGCCAGCAGCTGGCCGCTCCGATCGACGGGCCAGGCGCATGTCCGCGCCGTCGAAACGCGGGCCCGGCAACGGGCCCTGCTATGCTGAGCGAGGTGCGCAGCGCGCTCCGCTCGGTGCCCGCTGTCGTCGGGCGTGCGCCGACGGCGCTGCCTTAGCTCACCTTCACCTGGATGGCGCGGGGCTTCGCCTCCGGCCTTCTTCGGCAGGTGCACCGTGAGGACGCCGTTCTTGCCTCGGCCTTGATCTTCTCCGGGTCGACGGTGCCGGGGAGCGAGAAGGACCGGGTGAACGTGCCGTAGGACCAGCTCGACCCGGTGGTAGTTCTCCCGCTTCTCCTCGCGCTCGAGCTTCCGCTCGCCTCGGAGGGTGAGCACGCCGTTCTCGAAGCGGACGTCGACGTCCTTCGGGTCGACGCCCGCGAGCTCGAACCGGAGGGTCACGGCCTCCTCGTCCTCGTAGATGTCGCAGGCCGGCGTCCAGCCCACCGACTCGCCGGCGCGCGGACGCGCCGGTCCTCGAACAGCCGGCTCATCTCGTCCTGCAGCCTCGCGAAGGTCCCGGAAGGGCTCCCATCTCGTCATCATTGCCATGGTTTTTTCACCTCCTTCGAGACGCGGCGAACGTAAGCAGGCAGGAGAGGCTGTCAAACGGTGCGACAGGTTGGAGGAAAGCGCCCGGAGTTGGCGGGGCCTTCGGGCTTGACCGGGGCGCCTCCGCCGTGCTACGTGGCGCCCCCTCATGATCATGGGTTCCATCGCCCGCCGCTACGCCAAGGCGCTCTTCGGCCTGGCGGTCGAGCAGGGCCAAGGTCGAGGCCTGGGCGACCGGCCTCGCTGGCCCTCCAGCAGGCGATCGAAGGCTCGCCCGAGCTCCGGGACGTCCTCTCGAATCCGGTCTACTCGAAGGAGCAGCGCCGCGGCGATCGTCGAGAAGCTCGCGGCCGCCCTGTCGCTCGACGCCGACGCCGCGCGAACCTCCTCTTCCTCCTCGGCGACCGCAACCGGCTCGCCGTACCTCGCGGCGATCGTCGACGACGTTCCGCGACTCGCCGACGCGCACCTCGGCCGGGTGCGCGCGAAGGTCACCTCGCGCGGTGCAGCTCGACGGACGCGGCGGCGCAGGCCATCGCCGACAAGCTCTCCGCAGGCCACCAAGGCGCAGGTCCTGCTCGACCGCGCCGTCGACCCCGCCATCCTCGGCGGCGTCGTCGCGCAGGTCGGGAGCCTCGTCTACGACGGCTCGGTCCGCACGCAGCTCGAGGACCTCCGCAGCAGCTCAAGCAGTAGCACTCCCCACCGCGCTCGACGAGCGCCCCCCGGAGACTGACTCGATGGAAATCCGCGCCGACGAGATCAGCCGCATCATCCGCGAGCAGATCAAGGACTACGGGAAGAAGGTCGACGTCGCCGAGACCGGGACCGTCCTCTCCGCAGGCCGACGGCGTCGCCCGCATCTACGGCCTCGCCGGCGCCGCCGCCGGCGAGCTGCTCGAGTTCCCCCACGGCGTCCGCGGCCTCGTGCTCAACCTCGAGGAGGACAACGTCGGCGTCGCCATCATGGGCGAGTTCGAGCACATCCGCGAAGGCGACCCGGTGAAGCGCACCGGCCGCATCGCCGAGGTGCCGGTCGGCGAGGAGCTGCTCGGCCGCGTCGTGGACGCCCTCGGCAACCCCATCGACGGCCGCGGCCCCATCGCCTCGAAGCAGACCCGCAAGATCGAGATCAAGGCGCCCGGCATCGTGAAGCGCAAGTCGGTGCACGAGCCGATGCAGACCGGCCTCAAGGCGATCGACGCGATGGTCCCGATCGGCCGCGGCCAGCGCGAGCTCATCCTCGGCGACCGCCAGACCGGCAAGACCGCCGTCGCGATCGACACGATCATCAACAAGAAGGGCAACAACCTCTACTGCTTCTACGTCGCCATCGGCCAGAAGCAGTCGACGGTCGCCCGCGTCGTCGACACGCTCAAGAAGCACGGCGCGATGGAGTACACGACCGTCGTCGCCGCCGAGCGCCTCCGACCCGGCCCCGCTGCAGTTCCTCGCGCCGTACACCGGCGTCACGATGGCGCGAGTACTTCCGCGACAGCGGCCGCCACGCCCTCATCGTCTACGACGACCTCTCGAAGCAGGCCGTCGCCTACCGCCAGCTCTCGCTGCTGCTCCGCCGCCCGCCGGGCCGCGAGGCGTACCCGGGCGACGTCTTCTACCTCCACAGCCGCCTGCTCGAGCGCGCCGCCAAGCTCTCCGACAAGGAGGGCGGCGGGTCGCTCACCGCGCTCCCCATCATCGAGACGCAGGCCGGCGACGTGTCGGCGTACATCCCGACGAACGTCATCTCGATCACCGACGGCCAGATCTTCCTCGAGTCGGACCTCTTCTACCAGGGCGTCCGGCCCGCCATCAACGTCGGCATCTCGGTCTCCCGCGTCGGCGGCTCGGCGCAGATCAAGGCGATGAAGCAGGTCGCCGGCTCGCTCAAGCTCGACCTCGCGCAGTACCGCGAGCTCGCGGCCTTCGCCCAGTTCGGCTCCGACCTCGACAAGGCGACCCAGGAGACCCTGGCCCGCGGCGAGCGGCTCGTCGAGGTGCTGAAGCAGGGCCAGTACCAGCCGATGCCGGTCGAGAAGCAGGTCATCCAGATCTACGCCGCGACCATGAAGGACGAGAACGGGCCAGGGCTGGATCCGCGACGATCCCGGTCGAGGAGGTGACGCGCTACATGAAGGAGCTCGTCGAGTTCCTCGACGCGCGCCACCCCGACGTCGCGCAAGATCCATCGCCGAGAAGAAGGCGCTCGACGACGGGATCCGGAAGAACGCTCGACGCTGCGCTGCGCGGAGTTCGCGCGGCATCTTCCAGGCCGCAGGCGTAAGGCGAAGCGAGGGTCCCGTGCCCTCCCTTCGCGACATCCGCAACCGCATCGGCTCGGTCAAGAACACGCGGCAGATCACCAAGGCCATGAAGATGGTGGCCGCGGCGAAGCTGCGGCGCGCCCAGGAAGCCGTCCTCACGACCCGGCCCTACGCCCAGCTCCTCGAGCAGGCGCTGGCCCGCGTCGCCGCGCGCGCGCCGGGCGAGCCGAGGAGACGCGGCGGCCAGCCGCATCCGCTCGCTCGCTCACGCCGCGCGGTCGGAGCGGTCGAGATCGTCGTGCTCACGAGCGACCGCGGCCTCGCCGGCGGCTTCAACTCGAACATCGCCCGCCGCGCCCAGCGCTTCCTCACCGAGAACGGCGACCGCTACGAGCACGATCCGGCGTCGCCACCATCGGCCGCAAGGGCCGCGACTTCTTCCGCGCCCGGCAAGATCGAGGTCCGCAAGGACTACAGCGGCATCCACTCCGACCTGCGCTACGAGAAGGCCCAGGCGATCGCCGAGCGAGTACGCGGCGCGCTACCTCGCGGGCGAGGTCGACGCGGTCTTCCTCGCGCTACAACGAGTTCAAGAGCGCCATCTCCCAGAAGCCGGTGGTCGTGCAGCTGCTCCCCATCGAGACGAGCTCGGCGGGCGACGCGGCGAGCGGCGATCGACTTCAAGTACGAGCCGTCCCGCGAGCTGCTCCTCGAGGACCTCCTCCCGCGCCACCTCGCGATGCAGGTCTGGCGCGCGCTGCTCGAGTCCGCCGCGTCGCGAGCACGGCGCCCGGATGACCGCGATGGAGAGCGCGACCAAGAACGCCGAGGAGATGATCTCGGCGCTCACCCTCCAGTACAACCGCGCGCGCCAGGCCTACGTCACCAAGGAGCTCATGGAGATCGTCAGCGGCGCCGAGGCGCTCAAGTAGAGGATTTCGAAAGGATCACATGGCCACCCCGACGAACGTTCAGAGCGGCAAGATCACCCAGGTCATCGGCCCGGTCGTCGACGTGGAGTTCCCGCCCGGCGCGCTGCCCGAGATCTACACGGCGCTCCGGGTCACGAACCCCGCGATCGACGACGCGCCAGGACAACCTCGTCGTCGAGGTCGCGCAGCACCTCGGCGAGAACACCGTCCGCTGCGTCGCGATGGACTCGACCGACGGCCTCGTCCGCGGCATGCCGGTGAAGAACACCGGCGCCCCCATCTCCGTGCCCGTCGGCAAGGAGGTGCTCGGCCGCATCCTGAACGTCATCGGCGAGCCGGTCGACGAGCGCGGGCCGACGTGAAGGCCGTGCGCAAGATGCCGATCCACCGCGCGGCCGCCGACGTTCGTCGAGCAGAACGTGAAGATCGAGGTGTTCGAGACCGGCATCAAGGTCATCGACCTCCTCGCCCCGTACCTCCGCGGCGGCAAGATCGGCCTGTTCGGCGGCGCCGGCGTCGGCAAGACCGTGCTCCTCATGGAGCTCGTCAACAACGTCGCGAAGAAGCGCGGCGGCTTCTCGGTGTTCGCCGGCGTCGGCGAGCGCACCCGCGAGGGCAACGACCTCTACCACGAGATGATCGAGTCGGGCGTCATCAACAAGGACGACCTGTCGAAGAGCCAGTGCGTCCTCGTGTACGGCCAGATGAACGAGCCGCCGGGCGCCCGCGCCCGCGTCGCGCTCTCGGCCCTCACCATCGCCGAGTACTTCCGCGACGAGGAGAAGCGCGACGTGCTCCTCTTCATCGACAACATCTTCCGCTTCACGCAGGCGGGCTCGGAGGTGTCGGCGCTCCTCGGCCGCATCCCCTCCGCCGTCGGCTACCAGCCGACGCTCTCCACCGAGATGGGCGAGCTGCAGGAGCGCATCACCTCGACGAAGAAGGGCGCCATCACCTCGGTGCAGGCCATCTACGTGCCCGCCGACGACCTCACCGACCCGGCGCCGGCGACCGCCTTCGCCCACCTCGACGCGACCACGGTGCTCAGCCGCAAGCTCACCGAGATCGGCATCTACCCGGCCGTCGATCCGCTCGACTCGACCTCGCGCATCCTCGATCCGCTCGTCGTCGGCAAGGAGCACTACATGGTCGCCCGCGAGGTCCAGGAGACGCTCCAGCGCTACAAGGACCTCCAGGACATCATCGCCATCCTCGGCATGGACGAGCTCTCCGAGGACGACAAGCTCACCGTGGCGCGCGCCCGCAAGATCCAGCGCTTCCTCTCGCAGCCGTTCCACGTCGCCGAGCAGTTCACCGGCAACGCCGGCAAGTACGTCGAAGCTCAAGGACACCATCCGCGGCTTCAAGGAGATCGTCGACGGCAAGCACGACGACCTCCCGGAGCAGGCCTTCTACATGGTCGGCGGCATCGAGGAGGCGGTGGAGAAGGCGAAGAAGCTCGCGGCGGGGTAACCCATGGCGCTCACCCTCGACATCGTCACGCCCGAGCGGCGCGTCCTCTCCGTCTCCTGCGACGAGGTGCGTGCGCCGGGCGCCCTGGGCGGCTTCGGCGTCCGCCAGGACCACGAGCCCTTCATGACCGCGCTCGAGCCCGGGCGGCTCACGTACGTCGAGGGCGGGCGCGAGCACCACTACGCCGTGGGCGGCGGGTTCCTGCAGGTCGCCGAGAACCGCGTCATCGTCCTCGCCGACACCGCCGAGGCGGCGGGCGACATCGACGTCGACCGCGCCCGCGTCGCCTTCCAGGAGGCGCAGGAGCGGCTCATGAAGCTCACCGAGCAGGACGAGAACCACCCCGTCGAGTCGGCGCGCGTGCGCCGCGCCGCGGCGCGCCTCGGCGTCGCCGGCAGGTAGCCGACCCGGCCATCGCCGGCCGCGCGCGGGGAGGGCGGAGACGCCCTCCCCGTCGCATTTTCGGGGTCCGGGAGGCCGTCCGGAGGCGGCCCGCCCCGCCCGCCCCTTCCGGGCGAAAAGCATTGAAATTCCGGGGGGATTCCGCTAGAAACGACCTTCCGCCCGTCCTCCTCGCGCGCGCCGCCCACCCGGCGCCGGAACAGGCCCGATGCCCGACGAGACCCTGCCACCTCCGCCCCCGCCCGACGCCGCCGCTCCGCCCCCGGACGGCCACCGCGGCTCGCAGGTCAACATCGAAGACGAGATGCGCAAGTCGTATCTCGACTACTCGATGTCCGTCATCATCGGCCGCGCGCTCCCCGACGTGCGCGACGGCCTGAAGCCGGTGCACCGCCGCATCCTCTACGCGATGCACACGGAGGGGCTGCACCACAACAAGCGCTACTCCAAGTGCGCCGGCGTCGTCGGCGAGGTGCTGAAGAAGTACCACCCGCACGGCGACGCCTCGGTCTACGACGCGCTCGTTCGCCTCGCGCAGGACTGGAACCTGCGCTACCCGCTCATCGACGGGCAGGGAAACTTCGGCTCGGTCGACGGCGACCCCGCCGCCGCCTACCGGTACACCGAGTCGCGCCTGCGAGCGGCTCGCCGACTTCCTCCTCGCCGACATCGACAAGGAGACGGTCGAGTGGGGGCCGAACTTCGACGACTCCACCGTCGAGCCGCTCGTCCTCCCGACCCGCTTCCCGAACCTGCTCGTGAACGGCTCCGCCGGCATCGCCGTCGGCATGGCGACCAACATCCCGCCCCACAACATGGGCGAGGTGGTCGACGCGGTCGTCCACCTCATCGCGCACCCCAAGGCGACGGTGCCGGACCTCATGCAGTTCATCCCGGGGCCGGACTTCCCGACCGCCGGGATCATCCGGGGCCGCGACGGCATCCGCGCAGGCCTACGAGACGGGGCGCGGCAACATCCAGGTGCGCGCCCGCGCCTCGGTCGAGGTCCACCCGAAGACCGAGCGCGAGTCGATCGTCGTCACCGAGATCCCGTACCAGGTGAACAAGGCGAAGCTCGTCGAGCACATCGCCGAGCTGGTCCGGGACAAGAGGATCGAGGGCATCTCCGACCTGCGCGACGAGTCCTCGCGCGAGGGGATGCGGATCGTCATCGAGCTGAAGCGCGACGCGATGGCGCAGGTGGTGCTGAACAACCTGTACGCCCACACCGCGATGCAGACCGGCTTCGGGGTGACGCTGCTCTCGATCGACGGCGGCCAGCCGCGCATCCTGAACCTGAAGGAGATGCTCGAGCGCTTCGTCGCGCACCGCCGCGACGTCGTGACCCGGCGCACCCGCTTCGAGCTGAAGCAGGCGCGGGACCGCGAGCACATCCTGCTCGGCTACCAGATCGCGCTCGACCACATCGACGAGATCATCGAGCTCATCAAGAAGGCGACGGACCGGGAGGTCGCCCGCGAGGGGCTCATGGCGCGGTTCGGGCTCTCCGAGCTGCAGGCGAAGGCCATCCTCGAGATGCAGCTCCAGCGCCTCACCGGCCTCGAGCGCCAGAAGATCCTGGACGAGCTCGCCGAGGTGCAGAAGACCATCACGCGGCTCAAGGAGATCCTCGCCTCCGAGAAGGTGCTCCTCGAGGTGATCGTGGAGGAGCTGAAGGAGGTGAAGCAGCTCTTCGCCGACGAGCGCCGCACCGAGATCCTGGGCGACGCCGAGGACATCTCCACCGAGGACCTCATCGCCGAGGAGGAGATGGTCGTCACCGTCTCCCACGCCGGCTACGTGAAGCGGAACCCGGTGTCGCTCTACCGCGCCCAGCGGCGCGGCGGGCGCGGGAGGACCGGCGGCGGTGGCCCGCGAGGAGGACTTCCTCGAGAGCCTCTTCGTCGCCTCCACCCACAGCTACCTGCTCGTCTTCTCCGACAAGGGGAAGGTCTACTGGCTCAAGGTCCACGAGATCCCGCAGGCCGGCCGCGCCGCGCGCGGCAAGCCCATCGTGAACCTCGTCCAGCTCGCCCAGGACGAGAAGGTCGCGGCCATCCTCCCGGTGCGGCGGCTGCCGGAGCCGCCGGGCAGCGCCGTCGAGGAGGTCGTCG
Organism: uncultured delta proteobacterium; assembly: GCA_963739565.1. Lineage (GTDB taxonomy): Bacteria > Myxococcota > Myxococcia > Myxococcales > Anaeromyxobacteraceae > Anaeromyxobacter. The sequence goes on from CAVUBF010000012.1 coordinate 1,119,588, forward strand.
AGGCGCCGGAGCGCCGCCGAGGGCGAGGCGGCCGCGGCGACCGAGGGCGCGGACCAGTACGTCTTCATGGCGACACGCCGGGGGCTCATCAAGAAGACCCGGCTCGACGCAGTTCGCCCGCCCGCGGGCGGCCGGGATCATCGCCCTCGGGATCGAGGAGGGGGACGAGCTCATCGCGGCGCGCCTCACCGACGGGCACAGCCACCTCCTCCTCTCGACCGCCCAGGGCATGGCGATCCGGTTCGAGGAGTCGGACGTGCGCGCCATGGGCCGCACCGCCTACGGCGTGAAGGGGATCACCCTCGACGAGGGCGACGCGGTGGTCTCGCGCCGAGGTCGACTCCCGCCAGCCGCCGCGGGGCGGAAGGGGGCGAGCCCGCGCCGAGGCCCGACCATCCTCACGGTCACCGCGAACGGCTACGGGAAGCGGACCGAGCTCGCCGAGTACCGGGTCCAGACCCGCGGCGGGAAGGGGCTCATCACCATCAAGACCACCGAGCGGAACGGCCCGGTGGTCGCGGCGGCCGCGGTGATCGACGCCGAGGAGGTGATGCTCATCACCAACGGCGGCATGCTCATCCGGATGCCGGCGAAGGGGATCAGCGTCATCGGCCGGAACACCCAGGGCGTCCGGCTCATCACCCTCGAGTCGAAGGAGGAGCAGGTGGTGGCGGTGGCGCGGGTCGCCGAGACGACCGACGCCGCGGAGGCGGCCGGCGTCCGCGAGGAGCCGGAGGGGGCCGCGCCGGTGGAGAGCGCGCCGGTGGAGCCGGAGGACGGGGGCGGCGAGCCGTCCCGGAGGACCAGGGGTGACCGGGCGAGCGCAGGGGCAGCCGGATGAGGCTGCCCCGGAGCGTCGACGTCCGGGGGGGCGCGAGCTCCGCGGACGCGGAGCGAGTGGCCCCCCGCTCAAGCGCGCAGGGCTTCTCGCCGCCCTGGCCCTGCTCGTCGCCTGCGGCTCGCCGGAGCGGAAGCTCGAGCAGGCGAACGCGCTCCGCCACGCGGGCGACTCGAGGGGCGCCCTCGCCGCCTACAGGGAGATCCTCGCCGAGCTCGGCGAGGGGCCGCTCCCGCAGGGCGACGCCGCCGTGCGCTGAAGGCGCTCCGGTACGCGGGCGACGTCGCCTACCTCGAGCTCGGGCGACTACGTCGCCGCGCTCGCCTACTACCGCCGGATCGTCTCGCTCGCCCCGGGCGGCAAGGAGGCCTGGAGGACGCCCGGGCCGTCATCGGCGACATCTACCGCGAGCGGCTTCAGGGACCACCTCGCCGCCATCGCCCAGTACGCCGCCATCGCGTCGCTCGGACGCCGCCTCGAGGCGCCGCGGTACCAGCTCGAGGTGGCCCGCGCGTACCTCGACCTCAGGAACTGGGAGCAGGCGCGCACCGAGGCGCGGCTGCTCCGGGAGCGGTGGCCGAAGGACGACCTCGCCGACGAGGCGCAGCTCCTCACCGCCCAGGCCTGGGCGCTCGAGAAGACGGACGACGAGGCGCAGCGGCGCCTTCCAGGTGCTGGTGGAGCGGGCGCCCGCGGCCGGACGTGGCGGCGCGGGCGCTGGAGGGCGCAGGCCCACATCCACGCGCAGGCCGGCGCGCTCGACCGCGCGCTCGAGCTCTACGCGCTGGCGCTGCCGGCGCACCCGAACCCGGACGCGATCCGGACCAACATCGAGGCGGTGCGCGAGCGCCGCGAGAAGGCGAAGACCGCGAAGCCCGGCGACCGGGCGGCGGCCTTCGACCAGAACAAGGTCGAAGCAGAGCCCCCGGGAGGCACCGTGAAGACCGAGCTGTCGGAGAAGCTGTTCGCGAAGGCGAAGGACCTCTTCCCGGGCGGCGTGAACAGCCCGGTCCGCGCCTTCAAGGGCGTCGGCGGCACGCCGCGCTTCATCGCCCGGGCCCGCGGCGCGCACATCTTCGACGTCGACGGGAACGACTACGTCGACTACGTCGTCTCCTGGGGGCCGCTCATCCTCGGCCACTGCCACCCCGAGGTGATGCGGGAGGTGCAGGACGCGCATGAAGGACGGCTCGTCCTTCGGCGCCCCCTCGCCCCGCGAGATCCAGCTCGCCGAGCTCGTCCGCGAGCGGATGCCCTGGGTCCAGAAGATGCGCTTCGTGCTCCTCCGGGCACCGAGGCCACCACCGCCGCGATCCGGGTCGCCCGCGGCTTCACCGGCCGCGACGACATCCTCAAGTTCGACGGCTGCTACCACGGCGCGGGCGATGCGCTGCTCGTGAAGGCGGGCTCGGGCGTCGAGACGCTCGGGCTCCCGGACTCGCCCGGCGTCCCGGCCGATCTCGCGAAGCACACCCTCACGCTCCCCTTCAACGACCTCGCCGCGGTCGAGAAGCTGCTTCGACGAAGACGGGGAAGGACCTCGCGGCGGTCATCGTCGAGCCGGTGGTCGGCAACATGGGCGTGCTCGTCCCGAAGCCGGGCTACCTGCAGGGGCTCCTCGCCGCCTGCCGCAAGCACGGCGCGCTCCTCATCGTCGACGAGGTGATGACCGGGTTCCGGCTCGGGTCCGGCGGCGCCTGCGGCCTCTACGGCCTCGCCCCCGACCTCGTCACCTTCGGCAAGGTGATCGGCGGCGGGCCTCCCGGTGGGCGCCTTCGGCGGCCGCGCCGACGTCATGGACCGGGTCGCGCCGGCCGGGCCGATCTACCAGGCGGGCACGCTCTCCGGGAACCCGATGGCGATGGCGGCGGGGCACGCGACGCTCTGAAGCTCATGACCCCCGCGGCCTACGAGCGGCTCGAGGCCATCTCGGCGAGGCTCGCGGCGGGGCTCGCCGCCGCGGCGGCCGAGGCCAGGGTGGCCGTGCAGGTGAACCGGGTCGGCTCCATGCTCACGGTCTTCTTCTCGCCGAACCCGGTCTTCGACGCCGCGAGCGCCCGCGCCTGCGACACGAAGAGGTTCGCCGCCTTCTTCCACGCGCTCCTCGAGAACGGCGTCTACTTCCCGCCGTCCCAGTTCGAGGCGGCGTTCCTCTCGACCGCGCACACCGACGACGACGTCGAGACGACGCTGCGCGCCGCGAAGGTCGCCTTCGCCGCCGCCGCGAAGGTCTGACATGGTCGGTGGCGCGCGCAGGGGGGCGCGAGCTCCGCGGAGGCGGAGCGAGTGACCCCCCGTCCTGAAGGTCGCGCCGCGTTCGCGGATCGGTTCGCTGCGAGCGAGGGCTTCGCCTACCTCGACGCCGCGTCGAAGGGGCCGCTCCCGCTCGCCTCGGCGCGCGCCGGGCGGGAGGCCCTCGCCCTCAAGGAGCGGCCCTGGCGCATGGGGCCGCAGGTGCACGGCGCGATCCTCGCCGAGGTCCGCGCCCTCGCGGCGCGCCTCCTGGGCGCGCGCGACGAGTCCGTCGCGGTGGTCACCGGCGCGGGCCAGGTCGTGAACGTCGTCGCCCGCGGTCTCGACCTCGGGGAGGGCGACGAGGTCCTCCTCGCCCGCCACGAGTTCCCCGCGAACGATCTTCCGTGGCGGTGGCTCGCCCGGCGCGGCGTCAAGGTGCGGGTGGCGGAGCCCGACCACCCGACCGGCGCGGTCTCCGCGGCGAAGCTCGCCTCCGCGATCGGCCCGCGCACCCGGATCGTCGCCTTCTCCCACGTCTCGTACCTGCACGGCGGCCGGATCGATCCGGGGCCGGTGGCGGAGGCGGCGCGGCGCGGCGGCGCGGTCACCGTCGTCGACGGCAGCCAGGCCGCCGGGGCGCTCCCCTTCGACTTCGGGGCCTCCGGGATCGACGTCTACGCGGCGAGCGGCTACAAGTTCCTCCTCGGCCCGTACGGCTGCGGGCTCGGCCTGTTCTCGCCGGCGGTCCTCGACCGGATCGCCGTCACCGACGTGAACTGGTGCTCGGTGGTCGGGGCGGAGGACTTCGACCACCTGCCGACCGAGGTGGTGCTGAAGCCGGGCGCGCAGCGGTGGGACGCTCACGAGCCGGCGAGCCCCGCGAACCTCATGCCGCTCGCGGGGTCGCTGCGGCTCCTCCTCGAGGCGACCCCGGCGCTCGTGCAGGCGCACGCCCGGGCGCTCTGCGACCGGATCGTCGCGGCGCTGCCCGCCGGGCTCGAGGTGGCGAGCCCCCTCGAGCCTGCGGCACGCAGCCATATCCTCTGCCTTCGGGCCGGGTCGCCGGCGGAGACCGCGGCGGCCCACGACCGTCTCCGGGCGGCGAAGGTCCTGACCTCGCTCAGGGGCGGCCGGATCCGAGTCGCTCCGCACCTTTATAACGCTCCCGAGGACGTGGACCGGCTCCTCGACGCGCTGCGCTGACGCGGCGAGCGCAGGGGCAGCCGGATGAGGCTTGCCCCGGAGCGAAACGGGGGGCTCGGGGGCCCCCGAGCCGAACGCGCGGGGCCCCCCGCAACGGTTGACCTTCCGGGTGCCGCCTGCTATACGGGCGTGCCCTTTGGATCGAGAGAAACGCCCGGAAAACCCGGCGGTTCCCGAGGTCCCGGGCACGGCGGAGACGGCGGGATGGGCCCTGGCGATCGAGAGCGCAGGAGCCCGGACGAACAGGGGCTCTCGGGCTACGCCGCGGCGTACCAGAAGGCCGCGCCGTACCTCGGAGCCTCGACGACGCTCGTGGCTGCGGTGGGGTTGTTCACCTGGGCCGGCATCTGGCTCGACCGCCGGCTCGGCACGAAGGTGCCCTGGTTCACGATCCTCGGCGCCGTACTCGGGATGACGGGCGGATTCATCAGCTTCTTCAGGACGGTCCTCGGGAAGAGAAAGTGAAGCACCAGCTCGTCACCGCCGCCCTCGCCATCGGCTTCGTGCTCGTCGCGCTCGCGTCGGGGGTGCACCGCCGCGGCGCCGTCGTCGGCGCCGGGATCTCGGGCGCGACCGCCCTCGCCTCCATCGTCGCCCTCGCCCGGTTCGGGCGCGGGCCGAAGCCGGTGCAGCGCGCGCTCGCCGTCCTGACCGTCACCTTCCTCCTCCGGATCCTCCTCGTCGCGCTCGGGGTCGTGCTCGTCCAGCGCGCGGGCGAGAGCATCCCGGGCTTCGTCGTCGCCTTCTTCCTGCCCTACTTCGTCTTCGCCACCGTCGAGGGCCTCTTCGTTCACTCCCTCAACCGGGGAACGGGACCGACCGCATGACCGCTGCCACGATCGTCACCGTCGCGCTCAGCCTGTCGCTCGCACAGCACGCCGGCCAGCCCGCCGCGCCGGAGGCCCACGGGGCCGCCGCGGCGCAGCAGGCCGCGCCCGAGGCCGCGGCGCCCCACGTCTCGACGCCGGCCGAGGGGCACGGCGAGGGTCAGGCGGCCGCAGCGGGCCACGGGGACGCGGGCCACGCCGAGGCGGCGGGCGGCGAGCACGGCGCGGCCGCGGCGGGCCACGGCGGCGCCCACGACGAGAGCCTCGGCGCGGTGATGATGCATCACGTCGCGGACGGCTACGTCCTCGAGTTCCCCGGCGTCTGCGACGGCGGGTTCTCCTGGGAGTGCGAGCTCGACCTCAGGCAGGTCTTCGGCGACAAGCTCGTCTTCGGCAAGCTCGACATGACGCCGACGAAGCACGTGGTGATGATGTGGATCGCCTGCGCCCTCCTGCTCCTCGTGGTCTTCGGCGCGCTCCGCAAGAAGGCGATCGTCCCGAAGGGCCTCTACAACTTCGTCGAGATGCTCGTGGCGTTCGTCCGCAACGAGATCGCGGTGAAGAACATCGGCGCCGCGGACGCGGATCGGTTCGTGCCGTACCTCACCACCGCCTTCTTCTTCATCCTCTTCCTGAACCTCTTCGGCCTCGTGCCCTTCGCCGCCACCGCCACCGCGAACATCTCGGTGACGGTGATGCTGGCGCTCTTCACCTTCGTCATCACGCAGTACGCCGCCATCAAGTCGATGGGGATCGGCGGCTACCTCGCCCACCTCACCGGCGGCGTGCCGAAGTCCCTCGCCCCGCTGTGGATCATCATGATCCCGGTGGAGTTCCTGGGGCTCTTCACGAAGCCCTTCGCCCTCACCGTCCGTCTCTTCGCCAACATGGTGGCGGGCCACTTCGTGATCCTCGCCCTGCTCGGCCTCATCTTCGCCCTGGGCTCGCAGTGGATCGCCCTCGCGTCGGTGCCGATGGCGCTCTCCATCTTCCTGCTCGAGCTCTTCGTCGCGTTCGTGCAGGCCTACATCTTCACCATGCTCTCGTCCCTGTTCATCGGCGCCGGCCTCGTGCACCACGGCCACGACGAGGACCCCGGGCACGCCGAGCACGGCCACGCCGGGCCCGGGGTGGGCTCGGAGCACCACGCCTCTCACGTGGCGGGGGCGTCCCCCGGCCATGGGTAGTCGAGCGCAGCACGCGCCACGGGAAACTCGCGGCCCGGTAATCCCGCGCACACGCAACGATCAGGAGTCGAACCCATGAATCCGTCCGCTCTCGCCTTCCTCTCCGCCGGCTTCGGCGCCGGCCTCGCCGTCATCGGCGCCGGCCTCGGCATCGGCAAGCTCGCCGCCGCCGCGATGGAGGGCTCCGCCCGCCAGCCGACCGCCGCCGGCGACATCCGCACCTCGATGATCATCGCCGCCGCCCTCATCGAAGGCGCGACGCTCTTCGCGATCGTCGTCATGCCTCCTCCTCGCCATCAAGGCGTAACCCGGCTCCGCTCCCGCGGAGCCCCACGGACTGGAGCTCGAGATGGCCTCCTTCACGACGCTCGCGCCGGTGCTCGCCGCCGGCGGGATCACCGACATCAACCCCGGCCTCACCCTCTGGACGGGCATCACGTTCCTCGTGCTGCTCGTCGTGCTGGGCAAGTTCGCCTGGGGCCCGATCGTCAAGATGCTGGTCGAGCGCGAGCGGACCATCCGCGACGCGATCGAGTCGGCCAAGAAGGAGCGGGCCGAGGCCGAGCGCATGCTGGCCGAGCAGAAGGAGTCGCTCGTCCGCGCGCAGCGCGAGGCCGCCGAGATCGCGAAGCGCAACGCCCAGGAGGTCGAGAAGCTCCGTCAGGAGCTGACCGACCGGGCCCGCAAGGAGGCCGACGAGCTCATCGCCACCGCGCGGCGCCAGGTGGCCGAGGAGATCGTGAAGGCCCGGGCCGAGCTCAAGGCGCAGGTGGTCGATCTCGCCATCGACGCCGCCGCCCGGCTCGTGAAGGCGAACCTCGACGAGAAGGCGCAGCGCGCCCTCGTCGAGGAGTACATCGCCCAGCTTCCGGCGAACCGCGCCGCCTAGGCGGCCGCCTCCCGCATCGTCGCTCCGGCGGGCCCCCGCGCCCGCCGGAGCGTTTTCATTCAGAGCGGGGGGGACCCTCGCCCCGGCGAGCCTTCGGCCACCGGGGGCTCGCGCCCCCCCGATCCCTTGCGCGCTCCGGGGCGGCCTCATCCCGCTGCCCCTTCGCGCGCCACGCAGTAGAAGGACCGGACCACATGGCCCTCTCGATCGGCATCGTCGGCCTCCCCAACGTGGGGAAGTCGACCCTCTTCAACGCGCTCCTCGGCGCCGCGCAGGCGGCGGCGGCCAACTACCCGTTCTGCACCATCGAGCCGAACGTGGGCGTCGTGCCGGTCCCGGACGCGCGGCTCGACGCGCTCTCGGCGCTCTTCGGGCCCGAGAAGACCACCCCGACCACCCTCGAGTTCGTGGACATCGCGGGGCTCGTGGCCGGCGCCTCGAAGGGCGAGGGGCTGGGCAACCAGTTCCTCGCCAACATCCGCGAGGTGAGCGCGATCGCCCACGTGCTGCGCTGCTTCGTGGACCCGGACGTGATCCACGTGGCCGGCACCGTCGACCCGCGCTCGCGACCGCGACGTGGTCGAGACCGAGCTCATGCTGAAGGACCTCGAGTCGGTCGAGAAGCGGCGCGAGCGGACGGTCAAGAACACCAAGGCGGCCGGGAAGCCGGGCGAGCTGGCGCGCGCCGAGCTGGTGATGCTCGATCAGCTCAAGGCGGGTCTCGACGGCGGCACGCCGGTGCGCCGCCAGGCGCTCTCCGAGGAGGCCCGGGCGCTCGCCGGCGAGCTGGCGCTCCTCACCGGCAAGCCGGTGCTGTACATCGCGAACGTGGACGACTCCGAGCTGGCTCCGGACGACCCGCACGTCGCCCAGGTGAAGGCGCTCGCCGACGAGGAGGGCGCGCCCGTGGTGGTCATCTGCGGCAAGGTCGAGGCCGAGCTGGTCGAGCTGCCGCCGGCCGAGCGGGCCGAGTTCCTCGCCAGCCTGGGGATGAACGAGCCGGGACTGAACCGGCTGGTCCGCGCCGGCTACGACCTGCTCCACCTCATCACCTACTTCACCTCGGGCGGCGACGAGTGCCGGGCCTGGACGGTGCACCGCGGCGACACCGCCCCCAGGGCGGCGGGCGTCATCCACACCGACTTCGAGAAGGGCTTCATCAAGGCGGAGGTGATCCGCGTCGAGGACCTGCTCGAGCTGAAGACCGAGGCGGCCTGCCGGGAGAAGGGCAAGCTCCGCATCGAGGGCAAGGAGTACGTCGTCCAGGACGGCGACGTCATGCACTTCCGCTTCAACGTTTGACTCGGGGGGCCCTCGCCCTGCGCCGGGCGGCGCGGGGCTCGGGACCCCCGAACCCCCGGTGCTCGCTCCGGCGGAGCCTCATCCGGCTCCGCCTGCGCTCGGGTTTCCGACCCGACGGGTCGCGATCGCCGAGGCTCGCGGAGTGGGCTCGCGGCTCGGGAGCGGCCGCGCGCACGGACGCGCCGGTCGTCCGCGGGTCGCGCGCGCGAGCGGACCGCGGCCCGCCGACGCCGGGGCGCCGAGGGCGGCGCAGGGGCGCAGCGCGAAGGCTCGAGCGGTGATCCCGCCGAGGGCTCAGCGCCGGCCGGCGCGGACCCGCGCGATGCGGGCCGCGAGCCGGAGCGCCGCGATCATCGAGGCCGGGCTCGCCTTCCCCTTGCCCGCGATGTCGTACGCGACGCCGTGGTCCGGGCTCGTGCGGACGATGGGGAGGCCGAGGGTCACGTTCACCGCCGGATCGCCGCCCACCGCGTCGAGGAGCTTCACCGGGATGAGCCCCTGGTCGTGGTAGAGCGCGACCACCGCGTCGAACTCCCCGAGCGCGGCGCGGAAGAAGATCGAGTCCGCCGGGAAGGGCCCCGTCGCCCGGGCGCCGGCGCGGGCCGCGCGCGCGAGGGCGTCGGCGAGCAGCGTCGTCTCCTCGCCGCCGAAGGTCCCCTCCTCGCCCGCGTGCGGGTTGAGCGCGGCGAGGGCGATGCGCGGCCGCGCCAGGCCGAGGTCGCCGCGCAGGGCCCGGTGGGTCACCACGATGGTGTCGGCGATGCGGGCCGGGGTGAGGGCCCGGCGGAGCTTCATGAAGGCGACGTGGTTCGTGGCGAGGGCGATCCGGAGCTTCTCGCCCGCGAGCATCATGACCGAGCGGACGCCGCCGCAGCGCTGCTCGAGCCACTCGGTGTGGCCGACGAACCCGGGGAGCGCCCGCGCCACCTGCGCCTTCGACACCGGCGCGGTGGTGAGGGCGGCGGCGGCGCCGGCCCGGACGGCCTCGAACGCCGCCTCGAGGTAGGCGAGCTGCGCCGCGCCCGCGGCCGGGACGGGCCTGCCGGGCTTCACCGCCGAGGCAGGGAGCCGCGTCACCGCGACGAGGGCGCCGCCGCGGGGGAGCGGAGCGCCGGCCGGGACGACGGGCAGGCCCAGGCCGGCGAGCTCGCGCTCGAACAGCCGGGGATCGCCGAACACGAGCGGGACGACCTCGTCGCCGAGCGCCGCGAGCGCCGCCGCGGTCACCTCCGCGCCGATGCCGGAAGGATCGCCGAGGCTCACCGCGACGCGTACGAGCCTCGAGGACTCGCGGCGCCGGGCGCGAGTCCGAGCGGCTGCCTTCCGAGGCGAGGGCGGCCGATCCGTCGGAGGCGCGTCCCGCCGCGCCGCGAGCTCCCGACGGCTCGTCATCAGCCGCTGCAGCTCCGGGACCTTCACCTCGATGACGGCGCCCTTGCGCAGCTCGTCCATCATCTGCTGGCGGGTCTGGGTCACCTGCTCGTCGAGGAGCCGGTTCCGGATCTCCTCCTTCACGTCGTCGAAGGAGCGGGCCCCGCCGACGCGGCGCCCCTCGACCTTCACGACGTGGAGGCCCGGGCCGGCGCGGACGAGGCCGGAGATCTGCCCGTCCTTGAGGGCGAAGGCCGCGTCCTCGAGCGCCTTCTGGATCGTGCCGCGGCGCAGCCAGCCGAGCTCGCCGCCCTCGGCGGCGGAGGGCCCCTTCGAGACCTCCTTCGCGACCTGGCCGAAGTCCTCGCCGGTCTTGAGCCGCTGCAGGACCCGCTCGCCCACCTCGCGCGCCTTGGCCTCGTCGCCCTTCGACGCGTCCTCGCGGAGGGGGATGAAGATGTGGCGGACGTGGACCTCGGGCTCGCCGCCGAACTCCTGCGGGTGCGTCTGGTAGTAGTTCTGGAGGTCGTCGTCGGTGACCTTCACCCGGGCGCGGACCTTCGCCTGCATCACCTGGTAGCCCTCGAGCTCGCGGCGGACCTGGGCGCGGAAGGCCTTGCGGTCGAGCCCCTGCTCGGTGAGGGCGCGGTCGAGCTGCGCTTCGTCGAAGTGGTTGCGGGTCTTGATGTCCTCGAGCGCCGCGTCGATCTGGGTCTCGGTGACCTCGAGCTGCAGCGCCTTCGCCTGCTTGGCGATGAGCTTCTCCGCCACGATCTGGTCGAAGGCGCGCTTCAGGGCGCGATCGTGGGCCTCGTCGCGCTCCTTCCCGAGCGGGAGGGCGTCGGCGCGGCGGAGCTCGCCGGCGGCGCGCTCCTCGATCTCGGACAAGGTCACGACCTCGCCGTCCACCGTGGCGGCGAGCCGGTCGACGAGCTCGCCGGAGGAGGTGGAGAGCAGGACGAGGAGCGAGAGGGTCGGCAGGATCACGGAGTCACCGCGGCGAGGGCCTTCTCGTCCACCTGGATCTTCGCGCGCTGCCGGAGGCCCCTCAGGAACTCCTCCTGGGCGCGCGCCCGCTTCTCGCGGGAGAGCTTCTCGCGGATCTCCGCCTTCGCCTGCTCGAGCGTCCGGCGCTGGGCGCCCTTCCGGTCCGTCACCTTGAAGAGGTGGAACCCGTACGGCGACGGCGTCACCTCGGACACCACGTTGAGCGGCATCGTGAAGCAGGCGTCGAACACCTCGGGGAACCCGGCCCCGCGCCCGATGTAGCCGAGGTCCCCGCCGCTCTTCCCCTCGGGCGCGATGGACGACTTGCGCGCGACCTCGGCGAAGGTCTGCGGGTTGCGGCGGAGCCGGTCGCGCAGCTGCAGCGCCTCCTCGCGGGTCGCGACGACGATCTGCCAGACCCGGACGCGGTCCGGCTCCTGGAACTCGGCGGCGTGATCCGCGTAGAAGCGCTCGATCTCGGCGTCGACCACGGTGACGCGCGGGAAGACCTCCTCCTCGAAGAGCCGCTCGATCGCGAGCTGCTCCTTGAGCCGCGCCTTGAGCTCGGTCTGGCTGAGGCGCTCCTGGGCGAGGAGGTCGTCGAAGTGGGTGCCCGGGTACTCCGCGCGGATCCGGAGGAACGCGCGCTCGACCTGGTCCTGGCCGACGACGATGGACCGGGTCCGCGCCTCCTGGAGGAGGAGCGCCCGGTCCACGAGCTCGTCGAGGACCCGGCGGCGGAGGAGGTCGTCCTTCCCCTCGCCCTCCCCGGCGCCGGCCCGCGCCTCGCGCAGGTCGCGGGCGAGGGCCTCGGCGGAGACGGCCTCGCCGTTCACCACCGCGACCGCGCGGGCGGCCCGCTCCGCGTCGCGGGAGCCGCCGCACCGCCCGCACCCGAGGGCGAGGGCGAGGGCGGCGGCGGTGGCCGGCGGTGATGACCGGGCGACGCACGCTACCGGTGCGGCGAGGGCTGCGCCGGCGAGCCGGGACCCTGCGGGACGACCTGGACCGGCCCGCCCGGCTGCGGCGGCATGCCGCCCATCGCCGGCATCGGCTGGGCCGCGGCGACCTGGATGGACTCGAGGGCCTTCTCGTCGACGGTGATCTTGGCGTTCTCGCGGAGCGACTTCAGCCAGCCGTCGAACTCCTTCGTCTTCCGGTCGCGCGAGAGCTTGGCGGCAATCTGCGGCTTCACCTGGTCGAGGGTCCGGTTCAGCTCCGGCTGCTCGCCGGTGAACTTGAGGATGAAGACGCCGGTCGGCGTCTCGACCACGTTCGAGAGCTCGCCCGGCTTGAGCCCGAAGGCGGCGTCGGCGAGCGGCTTCGAGTAGGCCTTCTCGAGCTCCTCCTGAGACCGGAACTGCAGGTCGCCGGCGAGCTGCTTCGAGGCGAGGTCCTCCGAGAGCTCGGAGACCGCCTGGGCGAAGGCCATCGGGTTCTTCTTCTCGTCGGCGCGGAGCTTCTGGAGGGTCTTCTTGGCGAGGGCGACCTTCTTCGCGCGCTCGGGCGTGCCCGGCGCCGCGTTGAAGACGACGGCGTGGACGCGGACGCGCCGCGGCCGGACGTACTCGCCCTTGTGGTCCTCGTAGTACTTCGCGAGGTCGGCCTCGGGCACGTCCGTCGCGGCCGTGTCGGGCGCGAAGCGCTTCTGGACGAGCTTCTGGACCATGATCTTCCGGAGCGTGTTGCGGACCTCCGGGTCCTTGTCGAGCCCCTCCCGCTCGGCCTCCGCCGCGAGGACCTCCTGGCGGATCAGGTTGTCGAGGAACTCCTTCTTGCGCTCGAGCGTCGTGTACCGGGCCCGGATGAACGGCGACTGCTCGTCGAGCCGAGCCTTGAACTCGTCGGTGGTGATGAGGATGCCGTTGCCACTGGCGACCGGGGCCCCGGTCTTCTTCTGGCCCTGCTGAGGCTGGCAGGCGATGCCGAGCGCGCACAGGCCGAGGACGAGGAAGCGACGCATGGAGGGGTGCTCCTTGGAGAGGGTTCGTGAGCTCGAGGCGCGAACGCGCGGCGTGGGACTCCTCTTCCGCGGGCCGCGGGCGACGCGTCGAGGGGCACGAAAAAAGCACGGAACGACGCCGGGATCAAGGACGAGCCCCCCGCCGGAGCCCCGGACCATCAGGCCGCCCGGGCGCAGCCGCCGAGCTCCCGCAGCAGCTTCATCGCGGCCTCGAGGAGCTCGCGGCCGGCGGCCGCCTCCTGGGCCGGCGTGGGCGGCGGGGCCGAGACCTTGGCCACCGCCTCCCGCACCGCGGCTGCCCGCGCCGCGGCCCCCTTCGGGCCCGCCCCCTTGGCGGGCCTGACCGGCTTCGGAGGGGGGGCGCGCCGAGCAGGGCGACGAGCTTCATGTCGGGCGTGAGCTTGAGCGCGGCCGGCCGACGCCTGGACGTGCTTCGCGAGGAGGAACGGGTCGAGCGCGGCGGTCTCGCCGAGGGTGAGGACGAGCCGTCCCGGGCCCGCCTCGAGGGCGCGGATCGCGAGGGCCCGCAGCCGGACCTTCACCGACATGACGTCGAGCAGGGCCTCGAGCTCCTCCGGCGGCTCGCCGCAGCGGTCCACGATCTCCGACCGGATCTCCTCCAGCTCCTCGTCCCCGGCAGCCTGGGCGAGCCGCTTGTAGAAGAAGAGCCGCTGGTGGACGTCGGGCATGTACGGGATCCGGGATGAACGCCGGGACCGGGAGCTGGACGTCGGGGTCCACGTCCTCGCGCGGCGCCTCCCCCTTGATCTCCCGCACCGCCTGGTCGAGGAGCTCGGAGTAGAGCTCGAAGCCCACCGCCTCGATCTGGCCGGACTGGTCCTTCCCGAGCAGGTTGCCGGCGCCGCGGATCTCGAGGTCGTGGCTCGCGATCTTGAACCCGGCACCGAGCTCGGAGAACCGCTGCAGCACCTCGAGCCGCTTCTGCGCGTCCTTCGTCACCGGCCGGCGCGCCGGCACGAGGAGGTAGGCGTAGGCGCGCTCCCGGGAGCGGCCGACCCGGCCGCGGATCTGGTAGAGCTGCGAGAGCCCGAAGTGGTCCGCGCGGTTCACGATGATGGTGTTCGCGCTCGGGATGTCGAGCCCGCTCTCGATGATCGAGGTCGCGAGCAGCAGGTCGAGCTCGCGGTTCACGAACCTCGCCATCACCTCCTCGAGCTTCCCCTCCCCCATCTGCCCGTGCGCGACCCCGATCCGGGCCCGGGGCACGAGCTCGGAGAGGAACTTCTGCATCGCGGCGATGGAGCGGACGCGGTTGTGGACGAAGAAGACCTGCCCGCCGCGCTTCAGCTCGGTCTCGATCGCCTCGCGCACCGCCCCCGGGTCGAACTTCATGACGAAGGTGCGGATGGCGCGCCGGTCCTCGGGGGGCGTCGCGATGATCGAGAGGTCGCGGACCCCGGCGAGGCTCATGTGGAGCGTGCGCGGGATGGGGGTGGCGGTGAGGGTGAGGACGTCGACGAGCTTCCGGAGCTTCTTCAGGCGCTCCTTGTGGGCGACGCCGAAGCGCTGCTCCTCGTCCACCACGACGAGCCCGAGGTTCTGGAAGGTGACGTCCGCGGCGAGGAGCCGGTGGGTGCCGACGAGGATGTCGACCTTCCCGGCGGCGGTGTCCTTGAGGACCGCCTTCACCTCGTCGGCGGTCCGCATCCGCGAGACCGCCTCGATCCGGACCGGGTAGCCCTTGAACCGCTCGCGGAAGGTCCGCTCGTGCTGGGCGGCGAGGACGGTGGTGGGCACGAGCACGGCGACCTGCCGCTTCGAGAGGACCGCGAGCATCGCCGCCCGCATCGCCACCTCGGTCTTCCCGTAGCCGACGTCGCCGCAGACCAGGCGGTCCATGGGCGGGGGCGCCCCGCCGCCGGGGCCGGTCCGCTCCTTGCGCATGTCGGCGAGGACGTCGCCGATCGCCTTCGCCTGGTCCGGGGTCTCCTCCCAGGGGAACTCCGCCTCGAACTCGCGGTAGAGCTCGTCGGCCTCGCCGAACTTGAACCCCGGGTGCGCCGCGCGGGCCGCGTAGATGTCGAGGAGCTCCGCCGCCATCTTGAGGAGCTGCTCCTTCACGCGCGCCTTGCGCAGCGCGAAGGAGCTGCCGCCGAGCCGGTCGAGCCGCACCGACTCCGGCGAGGCGCCGGTGAACTTCTGGACCTGCCGGAGCTTCGCGACCGGGAGGTAGAGCCGGTCCGCGCCGTCGTAGGCGAGGACGAGGAAGTCCCCCTCCACGCCCCGGATCTGCATCTTCGTGAGCCCGAGGTAGCGGGCGATCCCGTGCTCCACGTGGACGACGAGGTCGCCCTCGTCGAGGTCGCGGAACGCCGCCGCGAAGGCGTTCTCCTCCCGCGCCCGGCGCGCCCGCTTGCGGACCCGCCGCCCGAAGATCTCCTCGTCGGAGAGGAGGGCGAGGCGGGCGTCGCCGTCGACGAACCCCGCCGAGATCTCCCCCGGGACGAGGTGGGCGTGCACGGCCGGGTCGTAGAGCTCCGCCGCGGAGCCGAGGGGGCGCGGGGTGGGCGCGGGAGTGCTGGTGCCGGTCCTCGAGGAGCCGCCGCAGCCGGTCCGCCGCGGAGGGCGTCCCGCAGGCGACGACCGCGACGAGCCCGCGGCGCCGCCAGTCCTCGAGCCGGCGGAGGAGCGGCGCGAGGGCGCCCTCCTCGCCGTGGGCCGCCTCGATCTCGCCGCGCAGCCCGGCCGTGTCCACGAGCGGGAAGCGGATCGGCTCGGCGGTCCCCAGTCCGGCTTCGCCGGGCGGCGGAGGTCCGGGGGTGAACCACACCCGGTGGCGCGTCACGCCCGGCCGCTCCGCGACGGCGGCGAGGGTCTCGGCCGCCGAGAGGAAATGTGCGCCCGGAGGCAGGGCGAGCTCCGCGCGCCGGACCGCCGCGTCGTGCTCCCGGGCGAGCTCGGCGTCGAGGTCGTGGAGCGCCTCCTCCACCGCGGCCGCGTCGTCGACGTAGATCGCGGCGCCCCGCGGGAGGTGGGCGAGGAGCGGGACGAGGCCGCCCTCGTGGAAGCCGGGGAGGAGCGCCTCCATCCCGAAGAACGGGGTCCCCTGGTCCACCGCGTCGAGGACCTCGCGCACCCGCGAGGTGGGGCGGTCGACGCGCTCCGCCGCGTCGCGGATCGCGGCCTTGGCGGCTTCCGTACCCCGCCGGGGTGAACAGCGCCTCCCGGGCGGGGCAGAGGAGCAGCTCGGACACCTCCCCCTCGCTCCGCTGGGTCTGCGGGTCGAAGGCGCGGCAGCTCTCGATCTCGTCGCCGAAGAACTCGAGCCGGACCGGGGCCGCGTCGGCGGGGCTCCACACGTCCACGATCCCGCCGCGGATGGCGAAGGTGCCGGCGTCCTCCACGAGCGGCACGCGGGTGAAGCCGAGCAGCACGAGCTTCTCCGCGAGCGCCTCCCGGGCGATCTCGACGCCCGGGCCGAGGAGGTCGGCGCCCTCCTCGAAGATCCGGCGCGGGACCTGGCGGCGGGCGAGCCCGCGGGCCGAGACGACGACGAGGGGGGTGCGCTCGGGGGCGAGGTGGAGGCGGGCCAGGGCCGAGAGCCGCTCGAGCTCGACGCCGCGGTCCGGGGAGAGATCGTCGTACGGGAGGACCGCGTCGGCTGGGGACGCGGAGCACCGCGCCGGCGCCGAGGAAGAAGGCGGCGTCGCGGGCGAGCCGGTCGGCCTCCTCCTCGTCGGCCGCGACCGCGAGCATCGCGGGCGGGCGCCCCTCGCCTCCTCCCAGGCCCCGCTCCGCGGCGCTGCGGAGATCCGGGGACGAGCCCGGCGCGAGGAGCTCGGCGAGGAGCCGCCCGCGCGCGGCGCCGTGGAGTCCGGTCACATCCGCGCGGACCCCGGCGGCGAGGGCGCGGCGGGCGCGCTGCCACGGGCTCGGGTTCGAGGTCTCGGTCGCGGTCGTCATGCGAGGGGAGGGGCGGCGCATCTTATAAGCGGGAAGGCGCGCCGTCCGGGACGGAAGCGGCGCCAGGTGCGCGCGACCTTCGCCGCGGCCGCGCCGCCGGCCTCGTGACGCGCGCCCGATCCCGGGCGGGGCCGCGACTTCGAGGGTGCGCCCGCGCCGATCCTCGCCGCCCCCGGCGCCATCGTTTACCCTAAGCAGCGCGCGGACGGTCCACCCGCGAGCAGGCCCTTCCTTGATCGGCCAGGGAACGGTCGCTACACTCCCCGCCGGAAGGACCCACCGACCGACCCGTGAAGAGGCCCGACCGTCACCCCACGGAGCGCCTTGGCGCTCGCCCTCCTCCTCGCCGGTTGCGGGGGGGCGGAGGCACGCATGGCCGGCCGGGGCGACGGCGCGCCGCTCGTGGCGACGCTCGCGAGCCCCGGGGGCGCCGGGGCGGATCGCCTGCGGGCTGGCGACCTCGCGGGCGCCCGCGCCGTGTTCGAGGCGGCCCTCGGGGCCGACCCCGACCGGCTCTCCGCCCTGAACGACCTCGCCGTCTCGTACGTCCTCGACGGGCACGGCGACGCCGCCCGGCGCCTCCTCGACGAGGTGGTCGCGCAGGGCACCCCGGCGGAGCAGCAGGCGGCCCTGGTGAACCTCGGCGAGCTGTACTCCGAGGAGGGCTACGTCTCCGCCGCCCGCGCCTACCTCGAGACGGCGCGGTCCATCGACCCCCAGCGCCCCGAGCCGATCTACGCCCTCGCCCTGCTCGCCGACGCCCGCGGGGACCTCGCCGGCGCCCGCCAGGCGGTCCGCGACGCGCTCCGCCGCGACGAGGGGGGTGCGGCGCGCGCCGGACTCGCTTACGTCTATCCGGAGGAGCGGGTGCACCTCGAGGCGCTCGTCGCCGAGGCGACGGGCGACCCGGCGGCGCGGGAGCGATGGCGCGACCTCGCCACGGGCCGCTTCGCCGCGCTGGCCGCGGCGGCCGAGAGGCACCTCGCCGGCGAGTAGCGGGAGCACCGGATGCCCGGGCCAGGTGGCGAGCTGGACCGACGCGAGCGCGAGATCCTTCGCGCCCTCGTCACCGATTACATCCAGACCGGGGAGCCGGTGGCGAGCCAGCCGCTGCTCGCCCGCCACGACCTCGACTGCTCGCCCGCCACGGTCCGCAGCGTGATGTCCGACCTCGAGGCGCTCGGGTTCCTCGAGAAGCCCCACACGTCCTCGGGGCGCATCCCCACCGAGCGCGGCTACCGGCTCTTCGTCGACACGCTCCTCAAGGTCCGCCCGCCGTCGCCGCAGGACCGCGAGCGGATCGAGCGGCTCGCCGCGGAGGCGAACGGCGTCGGCGCGCTCCTCGACGGCACCGCCGACCTCCTCCACGACCTCTCCCACCACGCCGGGGTCGTCACGACGCCGCGGCCGAAGACCGACCCGGTCCGCCACCTCGAGTTCGTGCGGCTCCGCGAGAACCGGGTGATCGCGGTGTTCGTGTCCGCGGCGGGGATCGTCACGAACAAGCTCGTCCAGCTCGAGTTCCCGATGGAGCCGGGCGAGCTCGAGCGCGCGGCGAACTACCTGAACGAGAAGATCCAGGAGGCGCAGGCCGCCGCGGCGAGCGTGCCGGACCTGCGCGACCGGATCCTCGCGGACATGCGCGCCGACCAGAGCGCGCTGCGCGACCTGCTCGAGAAGGCGCTCGCCCTCGCGGAGCTGACCTTCGCCCCCGGCCCCGGGCTCGAGCGCGTCCTCGCCCACGGCGAGGAGACTTTCCTCGACGCCCCGGAGTTCGCCGACGTCCAGAAGGCGCGGGCGCTCCTCAAGGCGTTCGCCGAGAAGGACCGGATCCTGCGGGTCCTCGACCGCGTGCTCGGCGCGCAGGAGGTCCAGATCTTCATCGGCGCGGAGAGCGAGTTCGCCTCCGTGCCGGACGTCTCGGTCGTCGCTGCCCCCTACGGGCGAGGGGACAAGGTCCTCGGGACGCTCGCCGTGGTCGGCCCCACCCGCATGAACTACGCCCGGGTCATCCCGCTCGTCGACCTGACCGCGCGGCACATCTCGCGGGCGCTGTCGGCACTATCCGACGGATAACCACAGCGACGACGGACGCTTGTCCGACCCGGCGTCGCGTGCCAAGATGAGCCGCCGCGGCGCTCCAGACGACCGCGACCTTTCTCATGTCCGAGCCCGAAAAGAAGGGCGGCTTCCAGGCCGACATCCCCGTCGACGCGGTGCAGGAGGCGTTGCGGTCCGTCGAGCGGATTGCGAAGGGCTCGTCCCCGGACGATTCCCCGCAGCCCCGCGGAGCGGGGCTTGGGAGGGGGCGATGCGCCGCCCGCCGCCGGGGAGTCGCCGGAGATCGCCGTAGAGACCTCCGCCCCGGAGGCCGACCCCGCCCTCGCCGCCGAGGTGAAGAAGCTCGAGCTCCAGCTCGAGCTCTCCACGGCGATGGGACGCGAGACGCAGGAGAAGCTCAAGGCCGAGCACGAGCGGTGCCTGCGCGTCGCCGCCGACCTCGAGAACTACAAGAAGCGGGCGGTGAAGGAGCGGGACGAGGTCCAGAAGTTCGGGAACGAGAAGCTCATCAAGGACCTGCTCCCGGTGGTGGACGGCCTCGATCGCGCCCTCGCCGCCGCGCCCGCCGAGGACCCGCTCCGCGAGGGCGTGAAGCTCGTGCGGGCCTCGCTCGAGCAGGTGCTGGCGCGCCACGGGGTGGTGGGCTTCTCCGCCCTCGGCGCGAAGTTCGACCCCGCGCAGCACGAGGCGCTCATGCAGGTCCCGACGCGCGATCAACCGCCGGGGACCGTGGTGCTCGAGCACGCCCGCGGGTTCAGGCTGAACGACCGGCTCGTCCGGCCGGCCATGGTGGGGGTCGCGGTGGAGCCGCCCGCGGGCGGGCCCGCCGGACCGTCCGCGACGTGACGAGGTGATGGGGGCCACGCGATGGGGAAGGTGATCGGGATCGACCTCGGGACCACCAACAGCTGCGTCGCCGTGATGGAAGGCGGCGAGGCGGTGGTGATCCCGAACAGCGAGGGCTCCCGCACCACGCCCTCGATGGTGGCCTTCACCGACGGCGGCGAGCGGCTCGTCGGCCAGATCGCGAAGCGGCAGGCGATCACGAACCCGGAGTCCACCGATCTACGTGGTGAAGCGGCTCATCGGCCGCAAGTTCGAGGACCCCGAGGTGAAGCGGTCGACGGGGCTCGTGCCGTACCGGATCGTCGCCGCCGACAACGGCGACGCCTGGGTCGAGACCGGGGGCAAGCAGCTACTCGCCCGCCGAGGTCTCGGCGATGATCCTCGGGAAGATGAAGCAGACCGCCGAGGACTACCTCGGCGAGCCGGTGACCGAGGCGATCGTCACCTGCCCGGCGTACTTCAACGACGCGCAGCGCCAGGCCACGAAGGACGCGGGCCGGATCGCCGGCCTGAACGTGCTCCGCATCATCAACGAGCCCACCGCGGCCGCGCTCGCCTACGGCATCGACAAGCAGAAGGCCGCCGGATCCGAGAAGGTCGCGGTCTACGACCTCGGCGGCGGCACCTTCGACATCACGATCCTCGAGCTCTCCGCCGGCGTGTTCGAGGTGAAGGCGACGAACGGCGACACCTTCCTCGGCGGCGAGGACTTCGACCAGCGGATCATCGACTGGCTCGCGAAGCGGTTCAAGGAGCAGACCGGGATCGATCTGAAGCAGCGACCGGATGGCGCTCCAGCGGCTGAAGGAGGCGGCGGAGCGCGCGAAGCACGAGCTCTCCTCGCGCGGCGGAGACGGAGGTGAACCTCCCCTTCATCACCGCCGACGCCACCGGCCCCAAGCACCTCGCCGAGACCATCGACCGCACCACGCTCGAGGAGCTCTGCGGCGAGCTCGTCGAGAAGACCATCGAGCCGTGCAAGGTCGCCCTCAAGGACGCGGGGCTCCACGGTCGCGGCAGCTCGACACCGTCATCCTCGTCGGCGGCATGACCCGCATGCCGAAGGTGCAGGAGGTGGTGCGGCGGTTCTTCGGCAAGGAGCCGCACAAGGGCGTGAACCCCGACGAGGTCGTCGCGGTCGGCGCGGCCATCCAGGGCGGCGTCATGAAGGGGGAGGTGAAGGACGTCCTCCTCCTCGACGTCACGCCCGCTCTCCATCGGCGTCGAGACCGCGGGCGGCGTCTTCACCCGGATCATCGACAAGAACACCACCGTCCCCGCGAAGAAGTCGCAGGTCTTCTCCACCGCCGTCGACAACCAGCCGCTCGTCTCGGTCCACGTGCTCCAGGGCGAGCGCGACATGGCGGCCGACAACAAGACGCTCGGGCGGTTCGAGCTCGTCGGCATCCCGCCCGCGCCGCGCGGCGTCCCGCAGATCGAGGTCACCTTCGACATCGACGCGAACGGGATCGTCCACGTCTCGGCGAAGGACCTCGGCACCGGGAAGACCCAGGCAGATCCGGATCACCGCCTCGTCCGGCCTCAGCGAGGCCGAGATCCAGCGGATGATCAAGGACGCCGACGCGAACACGCGCCGACGACACGAAGAAGAAGGAGCTCGCCGAGCTCCGGAACAACGCCGAGGGGCTCATCTACACGACGGAGAAGAGCCTCGAGGAGTACGCGAGCGCGCTGAAGCCGGACGACATCGCAGGAGATCCGCGCCGACCTCGAGGCCCTGAAGGAGATCCTCTCCGGGCAGGACCCGGCCGCCATCAAGGAGGCGCTCACCCGGCTCGAGGGGAGCGCCTACCGCATCGCCGACGCGATCTACGCCCAGCAGGGGAACGCCAGGCGCGCGGAGGAACACTCGTCCTTCGGCCCTCGCTCAGGGGCAGCCACATCCGGCTGCCCCGGGCTCGCACCCCGCCGCCGGATTGTCAGGCCCCTTCGTGCGTTATATTGCGCACGCCCGGCGCACCGCCGGCCGCCAAGGACCTGAAAACACGTGGAAAAGCGCGACTACTACGAGGTCCTCGGCGTGGAGCGAGCCGCCGACGGCGCGGCCATCAAGACCGCGTACCGCAAGCTCGCTCACCAGTTCCACCCCGACAAGAACCCCGGCAGCAAGGACGCCGAGGAGCGGTTCAAGGAGGCGAGCGAGGCGTACGAGGTCCTCTCCGACCCCGATAAGCGCGCCCGCTACGACCGTTCGGTCACGCGCAACGGCCCGCAGTTCCAGGACTTCGGGTTCGGCGGCGCGGCGCCTCGCATCAACGACATCTTCGGGGACATCTTCGGCGAGATGTTCGGCGGCGGCGCGCGCCGGACGCGCGCGCGCACCCGCGGCTCGGACCTCCGCTACCACCTCGAGCTCGCCGTTCGAGGAGGCGGCCTTCGGCACGACCGCCCGGATCACCATCCCGCGCCCGAAGCCGTGCGACACCTGCAAGGGCATCGGGCGCGAAGCCGGGGACCGGTCCCCGCACCTGCCCGACCTGCGGCGGTGCCGGCGAGGTCCGGCTCACCCAGGGCTTCTTCTCCATCGCCCGGACCTGCCACCACTGCCAGGGGCAGGGGCGCGTCATCGTCGACAAGTGCCCGGACTGCGGCGGCGCCGGCGCGACGCGCGAGCAGGCGAACGTGGAGGTGAAGGTCCCGCCGGGGGTGGACACCGGCACGCGGCTCAAGCTCTCGGGCGAGGGCGAGCCGGCCCCGGTCGCCGGCGGAGCGCCGGGCGACCTCTACGTGGTGGTCCAGGTGCGGGAGCACCCCCTCTTCACCCGCGAGGACACCGAGATCCTGTGCGAGATGCCGATCTCCTTCGCGCAGGCGGCGCTCGGCGCCGCCATCGACGTGCCCACGCTCGACGGCCCGTCGAAGCTCAAGGTCCCGGCGGGCACGCAGACCGGGAAGGTGTTCCGGCTGAAGGGGAAGGGCGTCCCGTCGCTGCAAGGGGGCGGCCGCGGGCGACCAGCACGTCCGGATCTTCGTCGAGACCCCGACCCACCTCACGAAGGAGCAGCGCGAGCTCCTCGAGAAGTTCGCCTCGCTCTCCGGCGAGGAGACGCACCCCCGCGGCCGGACCTTCTGGGAGAAGGTGCACGACCTGGTGAGAGAGAAGTGACCTGAGACGTGGTCGTGGACCAGCACCAAGACCAGGTCCAAGTCCAACTCCGGGTCCCCCGGGTGTTTCGAGTCGACCCCGGGAACATCCTTCCTGTTCCCGCGTTTCCGCAGTAGATCCCCGGGCCATGCGCGCCGCGTCCCGCCTCGCCGCCGCCGTCTTCGCCATCGTCACGCTCTCGGCCTGTCCGAAGCGCGTCGCGGTGAGCGGCCAGGAGCTCGAGCCGTCCCAGGCGACGACCCACGCCGCGCCGCCGGCCCCGCCGGCGGAGCGCGACGCCGCCGCGGCGGAGCTCGAGGGCGTGCGCGCCTCGACCCGCGCCCTCCCTCCCGCCGAGGCCGCAGGGCGGCTCGAGTCCTTCGCGGCGAGGCGCCGCGGCGCGCCGGCCGCGGCCGAGGCGCTCCACGAGGCCGCCCGGCTCCGCCGGGACGCTCGCGATCCCTCGCGCGCGGCGCAGGACCTCCAGCTCCTGCTCACCGAGTACCCGCTCTACCCGCGCGCGGTCGAGGCGAAGTACCTCCTCGCCCTGGTCGACCTCGACGTCGGCCGGCAGCGCGACGGCCTCGCCACGCTCGGCTCCCTCTACTCGAAGCTCCCCGGCGAGGCGCGCCCCGAGGCCGCCGCCCGCGCCGCCGACGCGGCGCTGTCGCTCGGCGTCGACGCCGACGCGGTGCGCTGGCTGAACGAGCTGCACCGGGTCTCCCCGCCCGAGGCCCGCCCGGGCGTGCTCCGGCGCGCCGCCGACGCGGTGGACCGCCTCTCCTTCCTGGACGTCGCGAAGCTCCGGGAGGAGCTCCCCGCCGACGCGCCGGTCCAGGAGCCGCTCGCGATGAAGCTCGCGCGGATCCACCTGCACCTGCGGGACTACCCGCGCGCCGAGGAGGCCGCCCGCGAGGTCTGGCAGCGCTGGCCCGAGGGCCCCTACGCGGCCGACGCGAGGGCGCTCGCCGAGCGGATCGCGAAGCTCACCTTCGTCCGGCCGAACGTCGTGGGCGTCGCGGTCCCGCTCTCCGGGCCGTACAAGCGCTGGGGCGACGCGATCCTGCAGGGCGTCGGGATCGCCCTCGAGGGGTCGACCACCCGCCTCGCCGTGCGCGACACCCGCGGCGAGCCCGACGGCGCCGCCGCCGCCCTCGAGTCGCTCGCCCTCGAGGAGGGCGCGATCGTGGTCCTCGGCGGCGTGACCAACGCCGAGGCGGACCGCGCGGCGTCGACCGCGGAGGAGCTGCAGCTCCCCTTCATCTCCCTCTCCCGCCAGGAGGGGGTGACCGACGCCGGTCCGAACGTCTTCCAGAACATGCTGACGCCGCGCGCCCAGGCGCGCGCCCTCGTGGACTTCGCCATGGGCCGCCGCGGCATGAAGCGGTTCGCGATCATGTACCCGTCGATCCCGTACGGGGTCGAGCTCGCGAACGCCTTCTGGGACGAGGTCGAGGCGCGGGGGGGCGAGGTGCGCGGCGCGGAGACCTACGCCGCGGACCGGACCACCTTCACGCCGCTCGTGAAGGACATGGTGGGCAAGCACTACCTCGACGAGCGGACCGACTGGGCGGAGCAGCAGAAGGAGATCGCCCTGAAGGAGAAGGACCCCTTCCGGCGCCGCAAGGCGCTCGAGAAGGCGCGCGAGAAGCTCCCGCCCGTCACGGACTTCGACGCGATCTTCATCCCCGACTTCGCGAGCAACGTCCGGCTCATCGCGCCCGCCCTCGCGGTCGAGGACGTCGTCACCCAGACCTGCGAGCCGGAGCTGGTGGAGAAGATCCGGAAGACCACCGGCCGGCCGGACCTCGCCCCGGTGCAGCTCCTCGGCGCGAAACGGCTGGAACGATCCGTCGCTCTTCGACATGTCGCCCGGCGGCCCGGGGCGGCACGTGCGCTGCGCGGTCCTCGTCGACGGCTTCTACGCCGCGTCGGCGCGCCCCGAGACGAAGCGCTTCGTCGAGGCGTACGCGAAGAAGTATCCGGGGCAGGCCCCCACGATCCTCGAGGCGTCGGCCCACGACGCCGCGCGGATCGCGCGGCAGCTCGTCGAGGCGCGGCCGGCCACCCGCGCCGCCCTGCGGGACGGGCTCGCGTTGCTGAAGGGGTTCCACGGCGCGACGGGCGACATCACGATGAGCGCGCGCCGGACCCCCGAGAAGGAGCTGTTCTTCCTCACCGTGGACGGGACGGGGCTGCGCGAGATGACGAAGCAGGAGCTCGCCGCGCCCGGGTCCGGTGGGCACTAGCGCCGGCCGGCGCGGGGAGCGTGCGGCGGCCGCGCTGCGCCCTTAGGTTTCCCCCCGCATGGACGACGTCCTCGCGCCCCCGCGGCCGCGGCGCTTCCCGGTGCTCCACGCCGGGCTCTTCCTCGCCACGGTCGCCACCACGCTGTGGGCCGGGTACCAGCTCTCGCCCCTCGCGACGCGCGCGCCGACCCTCCCGAACGTGGTCCGGGGCGGGCTCCCGTTCGCCGCGTCCCTCGTCGCGATCCTGTTCTGCCACGAGATGGGCCACTACCTCGTGGCGCGGCGGCACGGCGTGTTCGCGACGCTCCCGTACTTCATCCCGGTCCCCTTCGGCGCCGGGACGCTCGGCGCGGTCATCCGGATGCGCTCGGCGATCCCCTCGCGTCGCGCCGCCCTCGACATCGCCGCGGCGGGGCCCATCGCCGGGCTCGTCGTGGCGGTGCCGCTCCTGCTGTGGGGGCTCGCCCACTCGGAGCTCCAGCCCGTGTCGGGGTCCCCGGTCGGCTCGGCGATGGCCTCACCCTTCGCGCTGGTCCGGTCGCTCCTCGAGGGGCGGGCGCTCCTCGCAGGCGACCCCGGCGCGCAGTTCTTCGGGGACAGCCTCCTCACCTCGCCGCAGCGCGGCTCGTCCACGGGGCGCTGCCCCCGGGGACCGACCTGGCGCTCCACCCGGTCGCCTTCGCCGCCTGGCTCGGGCTCCTCGTCACGACCCTGAACCTCGTGCCGCTCGGCCAGCTCGACGGCGGCCACGTGCTCTACGCCCTGGTGGGGCGTCGCTGGGCTCACCTGGGGAGCCGGATCGTCTCGACCGGGCTCCTCGTCGCCGGGTTCTTCCTCTCCTGGAACTGGCTCGTCTGGTGGGCGCTCACGCGGTTCCTCATCGGCCTGCGGCACCCTCCCTCGCTCGTGGAGGAGCCGCTCGACCCCGCGCGCGCCGCGATCGCGATCGGCTCGCTCGTCCTGTTCGCGCTGACCTTCGTCCCGGTCCCGGTGTCGTTCTAGGGACGGCGCCCGGGGCGGGGTTAGAATCCCCGCCCTCATGACGGAGCGCCCCTGATCCCCGACGCCGCCGCGCCGACCGTCGAGGAGGTGCTCGGGCCCGCCGGGCGCCTCGCCCGCGCCCTGCCCGGCTACGAGCACCGGCGCGGACCAGCTCGCCATGGCGCACGCGGTGGAGCGCGCGCTCGCGGCGCGCGCGCTACCTCGTCGCCGAGGCGGGGACCGGCACCGGCAAGACCCTCGCCTACCTCGTCCCGGCGGTGCTCTCGGGCCGCCGCGTCATCGTCTCGACCGCCACGAAGACGCTCCAGGAGCAGATCTGGCAGAAGGACCTGCCGCTCCTCGCCGAGGCCTGCGGCCTCGTCTTCGCGCCGCGTACCTGAAGGGCCGCGTCGAACTACTACTGCCTCGCGCGCGCGCGAGGAGTTCGCCCGCGCCCCGACCTTCGCGGTCCGCGAGGAGGCCGCGCTCTGGCCGCGCATCGAGGCGTGGGCGCGCCGAGACCGACGACCGGCGACCGGAGCGAGATCGACCTGCCCGGACCAGCTCGTCACCTGGAAGGACCTCTCCGCCACGAGCGAGAGCTGCATCGGGCGCGAGTGCCCGCACTTCGAGGAGTGCTTCGTCACCCGGGCGCGGGCCCGGGCGGCGGAGGCGGACGTCCTCCTCGTGAACCACCACCTCTTCTTCGCCGACCTCGCCATGCGCACCTCGCGGGCCGGGGTCGAGATCCTGCCGGAGCACGACGTCGTCGTCTTCGACGAGGCCCACGCCCTCGAGGAGGTCGCGACCGAGTACTTCGGGCTCCAGGTCTCGTCGTACCGGGTCGAGGAGCTCGCCCGCGACGCGGCCCGCGCCGTCGCCGACCGGCCCGACCTCGTGTCCTTCATGAAGGCGGCCACCGGCGAGCTGCGCAAGGCGGGCGAGCGCTTCTTCCAGGGCGTGGCCGACGGGCTCGCGGGGGCGAGCGCGGGGCGGCGGATGGCCTGCCCCGGCGAGCGCGGCTGGGCGCGCGGCCCGCGCGCGAAGCGCGGAGCGGGCCGAGCACTCCGCAGGACAACGCCGAGGCGCTGCGCGCGCCGCTCACCGACGACATCCTCGCGCCCCTCGCCCGCGACCAGGAGCGAGTGGACGAGGCGCTCCACGCGCTGCGCGACCTGCTCTCCGACGCCGACACGGCCCGCCCTCGCCCAGCTCGCGCGGCGCGCCGGGGAGCTCCGGGTCGAGCTCGCGGCGGTGACGGCGATGAAGGAGCCGTCCCGCGTCTACTTCGCCGAGACCCGCGGCCGCGGCGTCTTCCTGCGCGCGGCGCCCATCGACGTCGCCGAGGAGCTCCAGGAGCGGCTCTACCGCCGGACGGACACGGTGGTCTTCACGAGCGCCACGCTCGCGGCGCAGGGGCGCTTCGACTACTTCCGGCGCTCGGTCGGCCTCGCCCCCGAGTTCGACGTCGTCGGAGGTCCGATTCGACGGACCGTTCGACTTCGCCGCGGCAGGCGGCGCTCGTCTCGCCGCACGGGATGCCCGAGCCGAACGACCCCGGCTTCGTCGAGGCGGCGGCGGCGGCGGTCCGCGATCTCACCGCGGTGACCGGCGGCCGCGCCTTCGTCCTCTGCACCTCGACCCGGAACATGCACGCGTTCCACCGCGCCTCGCCGGGACCTGCCGTACCGGATCCTGCTGCAGGGGGAGCGGCCCAAGGGGAGGCTCCTCGAGCTCTTCCGCGAGGAGCCCTCGGTGCTCTTCGCGACCGCCTAGCTTCTGGGAGGGCGTGGACGTGCCCGGGGAGGCGCTCTCGCTCGTCGTCATCGACCGGCTCCCGTTCGCGCCGCCCGGCGACCCGGTCGTCGCGCGCGAAGCTCCGCGCCTTCGAGGCCGAGGGGCGGGACGGGTTCTCCGAGCTGCAGGTCCCCGCCGCGGCCCTCGCGCTCCGGCAGGGGTTCGGCCGGCTCGTGCGCACGCGGGACGACCGCGGCCTCGTCGCGGTCCTCGACCGGCGGCTCGTGTCGAAGGGCTACGGCCGCGCCTTCCTGGCGACCCTGCCGCGCTGCCCGCTGCTCCGGTCCGTCGAGGACGCCCGCCGGTGGTGGGACGGGAAGGGCTAGGCCACGTCGGATTCTCGGCGCGCGGGGGCGATCTCGTCGATCTCCACGACCGGCAGCCGGACCGTGAAGGTCGAGCCGACCCCGAGCTCGCTCGAGACGTCGATCGAGCCGCCGTGGGCGAGGACGATCTTCCGGGCGAGGGAGAGGCCGAGACCGGTCCCTTCCCCCGGCGCCTTGGTCGTGAAGAACGGCTCGAAGAGCCGCTTCATGTGGGACTGGGAGATGCCACGGCCGGTGTCGGCGACGCGGGTCACCGCGCTCGAGCCCTCGCGGAAGAGCTCGATCGAGACCTGGTTCGGCCGCCCCTCGTCGCGCGCCTGGACGGCGTTCACGACGAGGTTCAGGACCACGTCGACGAGCTCGCCGCGGTGGCCCACCACGTGGAGCGGCCCCCGGACGTCCACCCGCGCCGCCGCGGCGCGCAGCTCCGCCGCCGCGGTCCGGACGACGGTGTGGACGACCTCGGCGAGGTCCACCTGCGCGGCGGGCTCGCCGGCCTGGTCGCGCCGGGCGAGGGAGCGGAGGTTCGCGACAATCTGGCGGACCCGCTCCATCCCCTCCAGGCTCTCCGCGATGGAGCTCGCCGCCTCGCGCCGGGCGAAGGCGACGTCGGACCGGGAGAGGAGCAGCCGCAGCCGGTCCGCGAGCCCCGCCTGCATGGCGAGCTCGCTCATCTCCGCGATCGCCGCCTCGTAGGCGGCGACGTAGCGCTTCAGCTCGGTGAGGTTCGAGGTGACGAAGGCGGTCGGGTTGTTGATCTCGTGGGCGACGCCCGAGGCGAGGACGCCCACCGCCGCGAGCTTGTCCGCCTGCACGAGCCGCGCGTAGAGCCGGCGCTGCTCGCCGACGTCGCGGGCGACGTGGACGACCCGATCGCCGAGCCGAGTCGAGGTCACCTCGAAGAGCGTGTCGAAGAGCGGGTCCTCGATCTCCCGGATGCCGTCCCGGGTCGCGGTCCACCACCGCTCCGGATGGCCGACGAGGAGGTCCGAGAGCTTGCGCCCGGCGAGCTCGTGGGCGCGGGCGCCGAGGACCTTCGCGAAGGCGCGGTTCCCGCGCACCACCCGGCCGTCGCCGTCGGTCACGAACACCATCTCGTGGAGCCCGTCGAAGGCGGCCTCCCACTCGGCCCGGGCCCGCTCGAGGTCCGCGGCGGCCTCTCGGTAGAGCCGCGCGCTCGCCTCGCGGGTGGAGTGGAGGTAGCCGGCGAGCACCGAGACGGTGACGATGATCCCCGCCTCCAGCACCCAGCGGGCGACGATCGCGTGATCGAGGCGCGCCGGGTCGAACCCCATCGAGGCGGCGTCCGCCACGATCAGGGCCGACACCGCCCAGACCCCGACCGCGGTCACCTCGGTGGTGCGGGGCAGCACCACCGCCGCGCCGACGACGCCGACGAGCACGCCGTAGCGCAGCGCGTTCGTGGGATCGCCGTGGAGCACCACCACCACGAGGGGGACGGCGGTGACCAGGGCGGACTCGAACCGGGCCCAGCGCAGCAGCGCCCGGAGGTTCTGCCGGCGGGAGAGGAGCTGCGAGTAGAGGGCGTTCGCGGCGAGGAGCACCGCGCCGACGACGAGGGCGGTCCAGGGCGCCGGGCGGTTGACGAGGAGCCCGTAGGCGAGGTCCACCGCCACGAAGGCGGGGACGATGAGCCACCGCAGCCGGAGCAGCCACTGGAGCCGCTCGGCGATCTCGACCTCGCCGATCTCCTCGGATCGCGGTGCGTTCTTCGCGTCCATCCGGTCGTTTGGCCCCTCTTCGCCCTCGCCGGAGTGTACGCGATCGCCCCGGGCGCGACCAACCCGCGACCGCGCGACGCGCCCCCAGGGTCGAGCGGGGGGCGGCAGTTGGGGTAGCATGGGCGGGCCGGTGCGAGGGCCCCGGCTCCCATGGTCCAGTTCAACGCAGAGGCCCGCGAGATCGCCGTCAAGGTCGTCTACTACGGCCCGGCGCTCGTCCGGGAAGACGACGAATCTCCAGGCGCTCTTCCAGAAGATCGATCCCGAAGGTGCGCGGGCGGCTCATGACGCTCGACACCAAGGACGACCGGACCCTCTTCTTCGACATGATGCCCGTCTTCTTCAAGACGCAGGCGGGCGTGAAGGTGAAGCTCAAGCTCTACACGGTGCCCGGGCCAGGTGATGCACGAGTCCACCCGGCGCATCGTGCTCCAGGGCACGGACGCGGTCGCCTTCGTCGCCGACTCGCGCCGCGGCGAGGCGGCCTCGACCCTCGCCTACTGGAACAACATGCTGAAGAACCTGGAGGCGAACGGGCTCGACTACCGGACCCTGCCCATCGTCATCCAGCTGAACAAGCGCGACCTCCCGGACGCGCGCGGCGACGACGAGCTCGGCGACCTGCGCGCGGTGATCCAGCCGCCGGTCGTCCCGGCCGTCGCGATCCGCGGCGAGGGGGTCGTCGAGACGCTGCACGCGCTGCTGCAGCTCTGCTACCGCAGCCTCGACCGCGCGCCTCGGCCTCGAGCGAAGTGGAGGATCTCGGAGCGCGAGTTCCTCGCAAGATCTTCTCGCCACGTCGACCTGCAGGGGACGCGCCTCGCGCCGCCGGGCGGCGGGGGCCCGCCGCGATGAGCCTCCCGCCGTCCTTCCTCCAGCAGCGGCTCCCGCTCGGCGACCTCCTCGACCTCAAGGCGTTCGCGGAGGTCTGCCAGTCGTTCGCCGAGCTCTACCGCGTCGGGCTGAAGGTCTTCGACGAGGCGGGCAACAAGCTCGTCGACGTGAAGGTCGGGAACGCCGACTTCTGCGGCTACATCTGGACGAAGCCCGACGGGCGCGAGCAGTGCATCGCCACCGTGCGGCGGGTGAAGTCGCGAGGCCGTCGGCGAGGAGGCGGTCCCGGCCACCTTCGAGTGCTTCTCCGGCTGCCGCTACGTGGTCGCAGCCGGTGCTCTACGAGGGCGACGTCATCGGCCGGGTCGTCTTCGGCCCGTTCGTGCCGGACGACCTCGTCGAGCTCCCGGCGACGCTCCGCCGCGATCTCGCCCGACTTCGACGCGACCGCTCGCCGCCTCGCTACCTGCAGAAGATCCGGCGGGTGCCGCAGGCCACCGCCGAGAAGATCCTGAAGCACTTCATGGAGATCCTCGACGTGATGGTCTTCACCGGGCACAAGAACCTCATCGCCGCGAAGCTCCACATCGAGGCGGTGCACGGAGAGCTACCGCGAGCTGCAGGAGAAGAACCGGCAGCTCGAGGAGAGCTTCGCCAAGCTGAAGGAGCTCGACCGGCTGAAGTCGAACTTCCTCGCCACGATGAGCCACGAGCTCCGCACGCCGCTCACGAGCGTCATCGGCTACTCCGAGATGATGCTCGAGGGGCTGGGCGGGCCGCTCACCGCCGAGCAGCGCGAGTACCTCGGCATCATCATGGAGAAGGGGGAGAACCTCCTCCAGCTCATCACCTCGATCCTCGACATCTCCAAGATCGAGGCCGGGCGCGTGCGGCTCGTGCTCTCCGAGGTCGACGCCGGCGCAGGTGATGCGCGACGCGGTCGCGACGGTGCTCCCGCTCGCGCGGAAGAAGGGGCTCAAGGTCGCCTGCGAGCCGGCCGACGATCCCGCGGATCCAGTGCGGACCGCGACAAGCTCCGCCAGTGCCTCGTGAACCTCTGCTCGAACGCGGTGAAGTTCACGCCCCGCCGGCGGGACGATCACCGTCGAGCGCCGAGGCTCGAGCCGACGAGCCGGGTCGCGCTCCACGTGACCGACACCGGCATCGGCATCGCCGACGAGCACCTCGAGCGCGTCTTCGACGTCTTCTACCAGGTGGACGGCTCGTCCACCCGCGAGTACGGCGGCGCCGGCCTCGGCCTCGCCATCGTGAAGAGCTTCGTCGAGGCGCACGGCGGCGAGGTCCGCGTCCGGTCGAGGCCGGGCGAGGGCTCGGTCTTCACCCTCGTCCTCCCGGTGACGACGCCCGCCTCGCGCCGTCCTGACGCCCGTCGCCGGCCATCTCACGGTCCGGCCGTGACCCGGCGCGCCGCCGCCGCGCCGTCCGGGCGAGTTCGAGCTCATCGCGCCTCTTCACCCGCGCCGCTGCCGCTCCGCGGCCGAGGGCGTGGTGGTCGGCCCGGGCGACGACGCGGCGGTGCTCCGGCCCGCCCCCGGCGAGGACCTCGTCGTCACGGTCGACGCGGTGGTCGAGGGCGTCCACTTCGACCGGCGGTCGACGCCCGCCGACGTCGGCTGGAAGGCGCTCGCGGTGAACCTCTCCGACCTCGCGGCCATGGGCGCGCGCCCGCTCTGGGCGCCCTGGTGGCGCTCGGGCTCCCGCCGCGCACCGCGGTGGCGACGGTCCGGGGGCTCGCGCGCGGGCTCGGCGCCTGCGCCCGCGCCTTCGCGACCCCGGTCGTGGGCGGGAACGTCACCCGCGCCGGCGCCCTCTCCCTCACCGTGACGGTGGTCGGCGCGGTTCCGGAGGGGCGGGCGGTGCTCCGCGCCGGCGCGCGCCCGGGCGACCTCGTCGCCGTCACCGGCACCGTCGGCGACGCCGCCCTCGGCCTCGCCCGCCGCGCCGCCACGCCCCTGGCGCGCCGCCAGCGGCGGCCCACGCCGCGGATCGCCGCCGGCCTCGCCCTGGCCGGCCTCGTCCGGGCGGCGATCGACGTCTCGGACGGCCTCGTCCAGGACCTCGGCCACCTCTGCCGGGCCTCGCGGGTCGGCGCGCGGATCGGGGTCCTCGACCTGCCGCTCTCCGCCGCCTACCGCCGGGCGGCGGCTCGCCTCGCCGATCCTCACGCGGCCGCCCTCGGGCGGCGGCGAGGACTACGAGCTCGTGGTGGCGGTGCCCGCCGCGAACCTCGCCGCGGCGCGCGCCGCGGCGGCGCGGGCCCGGACGCCGCTCACCGTGATCGGGCGGTTCGTCCGCGGGCGTGGCGTGCGGGTGGTGGGCGGACAGGGCGAGGTCCTCGAGGCGCCGCCCGGGCACGACCATCTCGACCCGCGACCTTGGAGTCGCGGGGGTGCTCGTCTAGGATGACCGGAAGAGAGGGCGACCGTGGCGCGAGCACCGAGGGATGAGCGGATCACGTCCACGCGCCCGAGCGCGCGCTGGCAGGACGCACCCCACCTCGTGGCGATGCGGGGCCGCGCCGGCGCCGAGCCGACGCACGCCGCGCCGCCGCAGGGCGGGATGAACGTCTCCCTGCAGACGAAGATCCTCGTCTCCTACCTCATCGTCGGCTTCATCCTCGTCTTCGCCCTCCCCGCCATCCAGGACCGGGTGGAGAGCCGGGTCCTCGGCGGCGCCATCCTCCTCATCCTCACCGCAGCGCTCGGCCAGGGCATGACCGTCGCCATCGCGCGGGTGGCCCGCGTGGGCCGGCTCAAGGCGAGCGCCGTCGAGATCAGCCGCGGCGACCTCTCGAGGGCGGTCGTCTCCGAGGGCCAGCACGCGTTCCACGACGAGATCGACGACCTCACCGAGGCGATCCGGACGATGCAGGAGAACCTGCGCGACCTCGTCTCGCGCATCCAGCGGACCGCGCAGTCGGTGTCCGACTCCGCGAACGACCTGCAGACCTCCGCCGAGGAGGTGAACGCCTCCACCGACGAGGTCGCCTCCTCGATGGAGAAGATCGCCCAGGGCGCCGGGCAGCAGTCGGACCTGGTCGAGCGGACCTCCAAGGTCATCGGCGAGATCGCCGCGTCCATCGAGCGGACCGCCCGGAGCGCCGAGGAGGCGGCCCGCGCCTCCGCCGAGACCTCCTCGGGCGCGGCCTCCGGCGGCGAGGCCGCCCGCCTCGCCGGCGAGAAGGTGAAGAAGGTCTTCGCCCGGATCGAGGCGGCGAGCGAGCAGGTCTTCGCCTTCGGCGAGCGGACGAAGGAGATCTCGAAGATCGTCGAGGCGATCACCCAGGTCGCGAACCAGACCAACCTCCTCGCCCTGAACGCGACCATCGAGGCGGCGCGCGCCGGCGAGTACGGCCGCGGCTTCGCGGTGGTCGCCGAGGAGGTCCGCAAGCTCGCCGAGTCCGCGGGCCGCTCCGCCGAGCAGATCTCGTCGCTCGCCACCGACATCTCCGGGCGCGCCGCGAAGGTCGTCGAGACCATGAAGGAGTCGGTCTCCGAGCTCGGCGACGGCCGCGAGGACCTGAACGCCATCATCCGCGCCCTCGCCGACATCGCGAAGATCGCCGCGGTCGGGGCCGACAAGGTCGGCGTCATCTCCCAGGCCGCCCGCGAGCAGCTCAAGGGCTCGGCCGACATGGTCCAGGCCATGGACCACATCTCCGACGTGGCCTCCTCGAACGCGAGCGCCACCGAGCAGGTCCGCAAGGTGACCGCCGAGCAGACGGCGGCGGTCGCCCAGATGGCGAGCGCCGCCCAGGAGCTCGCGAACCTGTCGGTCGAGCTCCAGACGGTCGTGTCGCGGTTCCGGCTCGGCTAGCGGGGGAGGCGGGGCGTGCGCCACGTCGTCTTCCGCGTCGCGAGCGAGCGGTTCGCGCTGCCGCTCTCCGCGGTCCGCGAGGTGGTGCTCCCCCAGCCGCCCTTCGCCCGGGTCCCGCGCGTCTCCGAGGCGGTGCGCGGGGTCATGAACCTGCGCGGCCGGGTGGTGGCGGTGGTGGACCTCGCGGCGCTCATGGGCCTCTCGCCCCAGCCGCTCGCCGCCGGCGACGGGCCACGTCCTCATCCTCGACCAGGGGAAGCGCACCCTCGGCCTTCTCATCGGCGGCGTCCTCGGGGTGGAGCGGCTCGAGGCGCCCGAGGACGGGCGCGCGGGCCTGGTGCGCGGAGTGGCGACGGGGTCCGTCGGGGCGGTGACGGTCCTCGGGGCGGAGGCCCTGGCCGTCGAGGCGGCGCGGCTGTTCGGCGGGCGGTGAGGCGCGCGTCCCCCGGTTCCGCGCCTTGTCCGGCAGGTGAAACGGGGGTAACGTCGGGGCGCTCCAGAACCCCCAGGGAGATGGCGACCGATGGCGAAGCGAGTCCTGATCGTCGACGACGCGATCTTCATGCGGAACATGATCAAGGACATCTTCTCCGGGTCCGGGTTCCAGGTCGTCGGGGAGGCGGCGAACGGCCTCGAGGCGGTCGAGAAGTACAAGGAGCTGAAGCCCGACCTCACCACGATGGACATCGTGATGCCGTTCAAGAGCGGCATCGAGGCGACGCGCGAGATCATCAAGGCCGACGCGCAAGGCCGTGATCGTCATGTGCAGCGCCCTCGGCCAGGAGTCGCTGGTCATGGAGGCGATCGAGGCGGGCGCGTCGGACTTCATCGTGAAGCCGTTCAAGTCCGAGGACGTCCTCTCCGTCGTGAAGAAGGTCCTCGGCGAGGCGTGACCCGGCTCGCCCGCTCCCGGGACCCGCGGTGACGCTCGATCTCTCGAAGTACCTGTCGCTCTACGTCGCCGAGGCGGGCGACCACCTCCACGCCTTCGCGAGGGACCTCGTCCGGCTCGAGGAGGCGGCCCGCCAGGGCGCCGGCGACGGCGCGAGGGACGCCATCGACTCCTGCTTCCGCCACGCCCACAGCGTGAAGGGGATGAGCGCGTCGATGGAGCTCGAGGGCATCGCCGCCCTCGCCCACCGGGCCGAGGACCTCGTCGACGTCTTCCGCAGGGACCCGTCCCGCCTCGACGCGAAGGCCGTCGACCTCCTCCTCGGCGCCGGCGACCGGCTCCAGGAGATGGTGCAGGGCGCCTCGCGGGGCGAGGTCCAGGGCGTCGACGGACCCGCGATGGAGAAGCTCGCCGAGGCGACGCGGCGGCTGCGGGAGGGCGAGCGGGGCTCCGACGCCGGCTCGCCCCCGGCCGCCGGGCCCGCGCCCGCGCCCGCGGCCGCGCCCGCGCCCGCGCCGGTCGCGTCCGCCCCCGAGGTCCGCCCGCCCGCGGAGCCCGCCGCCGAGCCCCAACGCGGGGCGACCCGACGCGTCCTGGTGGACGTCGAGATCGCCGGCAGCTGCCCGGTGCCCGCGGTCCGCGGGTTCCTCGTCGTGAAGAAGCTCGCGGCGCTGGGCGTCGTCGCGCGCTCGACCCCGTCCGTCGACGACCTCAAGGCGGGCCGCATCCCGGGGAAGAAGCTCCAGGTCCTGCTCGAGACCCCCGAGACGCTCCAGGTCGTGGAGCGCGCCCTCGCCCAGATCTCGGACATCGCCGCGGTCGCGCTCCGCGAGGCGGAGCAGGAGGCGCCCGCCGCCGCGCCGCGCGAGGCGCCCCGCGAGGCCGCCGCCGAGGCGAGCCGCACGGTCCGGGTCCGGACCGAGATCCTCGACGGGTTCCTCGACGCGGTGGGCGAGCTCATCCTCGCGACGGCGCGCATCCGCGAGGTCGGCCGCGGGCTGTCCCGCGACCACCGGGTCGCGCTCGACGAGGGCGTGGACCGGCTCCACGCCATCGTGAAGGACCTCCACGACAAGGTGATGACGGTGCGGATGACGCCGCTCGCGCTCGTCACCGAGCGGCTCCCCCGGGCCGCCCGCGACATCGCCCGCAAGCTCGGCAAGCAGGTCGAGGTGGAGGTGACGGGGGCCGAGATCGAGCTCGACCGGGCGATCCTCGAGGAGCTCTCCGATCCGCTCCTCCACGTCCTGCGCAACGCCGTCGGACCACGGGATCGAGCTGCCCCACCTGCGCCTCCTCGCCGGGAAGCCCGCGACGGGCCGGATCTCGCTCCGGGCCCGGCGCGACCGGGACCGGGTGATCCTCGAGGTGGCCGACGACGGGAAGGGGATGGACCCGGCGCGGCTCCGCGCCGCCGCGATCGCCCGGGGCGCGCTCACCGGCGAGGCGGCCGCCGCCCTCGCCGACCGCGAGGCGCTCCTCCTCGCGTGCCTCCCCGGCGTCTCGACCGCGGAGACCGTCACCGACGTGTCCGGGCGCGGCGTCGGCCTCGACGCGGTGAAGCGCACCGTCGAGGGGGTGGGCGGCGCCCTCGAGATCGACTCGATCCCCGGCGCGGGCTCGAGGATCACGCTGCGGCTGCCCCTCACCGTCGCGGTCCAGCCGGTGCTCCTCGTCCGGGTCGCCGGCGAGGTGCTCGGGCTCCCCATCGCCAAGGTGCACGGCGCCGCGCAGGTCTCGATGTCCCGCCTCGACCGCAGCCGCGGCGCGCCGGTGCTCCCCTACGACGGCGAGCTCGTCCCGGTGCACGAGCTCGACCGGCTCCTCGGCCTGCCCGGCGCCGCGGTGGAGGATCGCGCGGTCGTCGTCGCCGACGGCGGCGACGGGCGGATCGGCCTCGTGGTCGACGCGCTCCTCGGGCAGCACGAGGCGGTGCTGAAGCCCCTCGGCTCGCCCCTCGACCTCGTCGCGGGGCTCTCCGCGGTCACCGTCCTCGGCAACGGGCGCCCGGTGTTCATCCTCGACGTCCAGCGGCTCCTTGCGGCATGATCGACGCCCTTCCAGCTTCCGATCGTCCTGAGCGTAGCCGGGTCCTGACCCTGCCGAAGGACGAGGCGGAGTCGAAGGATGCGGCATGACCACCTTCGGCCCTCGCGACGTCGACGCCCTGCAGGAGCTCGCCTCCATCGGCTGCGGCCAGGCCATCACCGCCCTCGGCAAGCTCGCGCGCCGGCGCATCGACATGGACGTGCCGGAGGCGTGGGTTGGCGCCGGGCCGGGGGCCATCGCCTCCTTCCTCGGGGGCCTCGGCCAGGACCTCGTCGCGGTCGGGGTGAAGCTCGAGGGGCCGCTCACGGGCGACCTCCTCCTCGCCCTGCCCGAGCGGGACGCGGAGCACCTCGCGGCCCTGCTCGGCTTCCCCCCGTCCGAGGGCTGGGGCGGCCTCGCGGAGAGCGCCCTCATGGAGTCCGGGAACATCGTCGGCTCCGCCTTCGTGTCCGCGGTCGCCGCCCTGGTGCGGGAGAAGCTGCTCCTCTCCGTCCCGACCTTCGCCCGCGGGAACGGGCGCGAGTGCGTCGAGAAGCTCGTGTCCCATGCCGGCTCGGTCGCCCTCGCCACCCGGTTCTCGGCCTGTGGCCGAGGACGCCGGCTCGGTCCTCGAGGGGCTCATCCTCGTGATGCCGGAGCCCGAGCGGATCGCGAGGCTCCTCTCGCACCTCGAGGTGCGGTAGACACCTCGGATGGACGAGACGACGCTGCGCGGGCTCCTCGCCGCCGTGCGCGAGGGCGGCACCTCGGTGGACGCGGCGGTCCGCAGGCTCAAGGGCGCGCCCTTCGAGCGGCTCGGGGACGTCGCGACCCTCGACACGCACCGCACCCTGCGCGTCGGGCTGCCCGAGGTGATCCTCGCCGAGGCGAAGACCGCGGCGCAGGTGGCGACCATCGCGCGGCAGCTCGCGCGGAAGGGGCCGCTCCTCGTGACGCGCCTCGCGCCGGAGAAGGCCGGGCCGGCGCGCCGCGCCGTGAAGGGGTCGGTCTACGACCCGGTCTCCCGGACGCTGCGGCGCGGCCGCATGGAGATCCCGGCCCGCGGGCCGGTCGCGGTCTGCTGCGCGGGCACCTCGGACATCCCGGTCTGCGAGGAGGCGGCGGTCACCCTCGACGTCATGGGGGTCGAGGTCATCCGCGTCTACGACGTCGGCGTCGCCGGGCTCCACCGCGTGCTCGCCCGGCGCGAGGACCTCGACCGGGCCCGGGCCGTGATCGTGGCGGCGGGGATGGAGGGCGCGCTGCCGTCGGTGGTCGGGCGGGCTCGTCGGGCGGCCGGTCATCGGGGTGCCGACGTCGGTGGGCTACGGCGCCTCCCTCGGCGGCCTCGCGCCGCTCTTCACGATGCTCAACTCCTGCGCGCCCAACGTCACGGTCGTGAACGTCGACAACGGGTTCGGCGCGGCGGTCGTGGCGGGGCTCGTGGCTCGCGAATGAGACGCTTCGACTGCGCCGCCGCCCCGTCGCCGCTACGCTTCGGGTGCACCGTATGACGGACACGCTCCTCCTCCTCGAGCCCATCGGCGGGATCGCCGGCGACATGTTCCTCGCCGCCGCGATCGACGTCGGCGTCGACCGCGCCGCGCTCGAGGCCGCGCTCCGCACCCTCGGCATCCCGGGGTGGCGGCTCGCCGTCTCGCGCAAGGCCGACTGCGGCATCGCCGGGACCCACGTGGACGTGGTCGTCGAGGGCGAGCAGCCCCACGCCCGCGGGCTCGCGGAGATCCTGGGGCTGGTCGACGCGGAGCGGGCTCCCGCCGCGCGCCCGCGCCGTCGCCCGCGCGATGTTCGAGCGCATCGGCCGCGCCGAGGCGAAGGTCCACGGCGTCCCCGTCTCCGAGATCCACTTCCACGAGGTGGGGGCGGTCGACTCCATCGTGGACGTGTGCGGCGCGGCGGTCGCCCTCGAGCTCCTCGGCTGGCCGCGGGTGGTGTCGGCGCCGCCCGAGCTCGGTCGCGGCCTCGGCCGCTCCGCGCACGGGCCCATGCCCATCCCGCCGCCGGCGGTCCTCGAGCTCCTCGCCGGCAAGCCCGTCCGCCCCGGCGGGCCGAACGGCGAGGCGGTGACGCCCACCGGCGCGGCGATCCTCGCCGAGCTCGCCGAGGTGGGCCCGCTCCCCGGCATCGTGGCGTCGCGGGTCGGGTACGGGGTCGGGACCCGGACCTGGCCGGACCGTCCGAACGTGCTCCGCGCCACTCTCGGCGAGCCCGCCGAGGCGGCGGACCTCGCCGTCCTGGAGGCCAACCTCGACGACGCCACCGGCCAGCTCGTCGCGCGGGCCATCGACGCCGCCCTGGAGGCGGGCGCGCTCGACGCCTGGGCGACGCCGATCACCATGAAGAAGGGGAGGCCCGCGGTGATGGTGTCGGTCCTCGTCGAGGAGCCCCGCCGCGCCGCGGTGACGCGGGTCCTCTTCGCCGAGACGACGACGCTCGGGGTCCGCCGCCGGCGGGTCGAGCGCGACGTCCTCGGGCGCGAGGTCCGGACGGTGGAGACCCGCTACGGGCCGGTCCGGGTGAAGGTCGCGCTCCAGGACGGCGTCGAGCTCGGCGCCCAGCCCGAGCACGACGACTGCCTCGCGCTCGCCCGGAAGCACGGGGTCGCGCTCCGCGAGGTGATCGCCGCGGCGGTCGCCGCCCACCGGGGCGGCCGGTAGACACGGATATCGGCCGGCGGCGGCCTGCCGGTCCCGCGCCGGGCCCGTGGTAAGGTCGAGGCCGGTGGGGGCGAGCTCGAGACGGAAGAAGCCGACCCGCCGCGCCGCCGCGGCGCGGGAGGCCCGACCCGCGCGCCAGGGTGCCCCGGCCCGCCCCCGGAAGGCGACCGCGCCGGGTGCGCCGCCCGCCGCCGCCCCGGCCCGGCGGGACGCGCAGAGCGTCACCCCCCTCCCGAGCGCGACCGACGGCGCCGCGCTCCTCGCGCTCTCGCGCGACCTCGCCGAGGCCCGCACCGAGGAGCAGGTCACCGACGCCCTCGCCCGGGCGCTCCAGGCGCTCTTCCCCGGGCGCTGCTTCGCGGTGCGGCTCGTCGACCCGAGGACGCTGGCGCTCCGCACGTTCCACGCGCGGGGACGGCTGCGCCCGGGCGGGCGCGCGCGCCTCGCCCTGCGCCGCTCCGCCGTCGAGCGGACCGGGCTCGCGGGGCCGCTCCTCGAGCAGGCGGGGGTCACGGTCACCGAGGTGGACGAGCCGCTCTTCGAGGAGTGCGAGGTCGCGACCGCGGTGCCGCTCGCGGTGGGCGGGCAGCTCTTCGGCGTCGTGAACCTCGAGTACCCGGCCGGCGGCGCCGCGGACCGGGAGCGCGACGCGCCGCTCCT
Organism: uncultured delta proteobacterium; assembly: GCA_963739565.1. Lineage (GTDB taxonomy): Bacteria > Myxococcota > Myxococcia > Myxococcales > Anaeromyxobacteraceae > Anaeromyxobacter. Next base: position 1,160,351 of record CAVUBF010000012.1, read on the forward strand.
CTACCGCGTCGCGAACCACGCCGCCCTCGGCGTGCGGAACGTCCGGTCCATCGAGGAGCTCACCTACCTCAAGACCTATCTCGAGAACCTCATCGAGCACGCGAACGCGCTCGTCGTGGTCGTGAACCGCGAGCGCGAGGTGGTGGTCTGGAACGCTGCGCTGGTGCGGGCCACCGGGATCGAGCGCCAGCGCGCCCTGGGGGAGCCGCTCGTCTCCCTCGTCCCGAAGGAGGAGCGGACCGCCCTGACCCGGGTCCTCGACCGCGGCTTCGCCGGCGAGGCGGTGGTCGGGCACGAGACGCGGCTCGCCCGGGCGGACGGCGGCGAGGCCCGCGTCGCCGTGAACACCGCCCCCGTCGTCGGCGGGTCCGGCGAGGTGGACGACGTCATCGCCATCGGCCAGGACCTCACCCTGGTGCGGTCGCTCCAGGCCGCGGCGGAGCACGCCGAGCGGCTCGCGGGCCTGGGCCGGCTCGTCGCGGGGGTCGTGCACGAGCTCAACAACCCGCTCACCGCCGTGAACATGTACTCGGACTTCCTCGTCGAGAAGCTCACCCACGCCGGGCACGACGCGGCGGACCTCGAGAAGCTCCGGGCGATCCACGAGGCGGGGCAGCGGATCCAGCGGCTCGCCCGCGACCTCGTCGCCTACGCGCGCCCGACCGGCGCGCGCACCGAGGCGGTGGACCTCGTCGACGTGGTCGAGGAGGCGGTGCGGCTCGCGAAGCCGGCCCTGAAGGAGCACTCGGCCGTCGTCGAGAAGCGGCTCCACCCCGCGCCGCCGGTGGAGGGGAGCCGCGCGAGCCTCGTGCAGGTCGTCGTGAACCTGGTCACCAACGCCGCCCAGGCGATCGGCGACGGCGGCCACGTCACCGTCTCGCTCGCGGCGGAGGGCCCGTCGGTGAAGATCACGGTCGCCGACGACGGCACGGGCATGGCGCCGGAGGTGGCGGGGCGCGCCTTCGAGCCGTTCTTCTCGACCCGCCCCGGCCAGGGGATCGGCCTCGGGCTCCCCATCGCCCTCGGGATCGTGGAGCGCCACGGCGGCACCGTGGCCCTCGACACCGCGGCCGGGCGAGGCACCCGGGTGACGGTGTCGCTCCCCGCGAGGCGGGCCCGCTAACCCTACGCCCCGAGGGAGAGGACGGCGTAGCCGCTGAACGCCGGCAGCACCGTCGAGACCGAGCTGCCCGAGGGGTTCATCGGGATCCGAACGTCCTGCCCGTCGGCGGAGACGAAGCGAGCCCGCCTGGCGCCGCCGGCGACGTGCACGCCGAGGAAGAGCGTCGCCCCCTGCACGCGCTCCGGCCCGTCCGCGACGAGGTGCGCGAGGAGCGCGCCGGTCGCGCGGTGGAGCACGATCAGCACCGGGGCGCGGGTGACGACGTGGGCCGCACGGCGCCCGCGGCCCAGCACGGCCCCGAGCGCCTTCTCGAAGGGGGCGGGCTCGGGGCCCGCTCCCGCGCCGTTGGCCGGCAGCGGCGGCAGGAGCGCGAGATCCCCTCGCCGACGCGGGCCCCGCCGGGCTTCCCGGCGGGGAGGAAGCCCGGGAGGATCCGCCCGGTCTCATCGGCGGGGGCGGGCTCGCCGAAGGCGAGGAGGCCCCCGCCCGCCTCGAGGTGGCGCCGCGCGAGCTTCGCCTCGTGCGGCGCGATCCCCGTCGCGCCGGCGAGGACGAGCGCCGCCGCGGGCGGCGCGTCCTGGACGCGGAGGACGACGGCGGCCTGCACGTGCAGCGTCGCGAGCGCCTCGGCGGCCCGCTCGACCGCGGCCCGGTGCCGGCCGCCGGTCCACAGGTCGGCCTCCGGCGAGTAGAGGATCGCGCACTCCGCGATCGGGTCGCACGCCGCGGGCCCGAGGCCGTGGCGCTGGAGCCGGCGCACGAGGCGTCGGGCCGCCGCGACCTCGCGGCCCGCGTCGCCCGAGGGCTCGACACCGGAGAGGTCGATCCCGCAGGTCGCCGCCACCGCGGCGAGTCGGGCGAGGGCGGCGGGGGAGGTCCCGGCGGGCGGGGCGAGGGCGCAGGGCCGGCGCCCCAGGGCGGCGCGGAGGAGCCGGACGAGGCCGAGGCCCGTCGCGCCGGCCGCGGGGCGGGCCGGGAAGATCGCGCCGTCGAGGTGCCGGGTCGCGCGCAGCTGCGCCTCGCCCACCTCCTCGAACTGCGCGACGACCTCGAAGGGCCGGCCGGCGGCGCGGGCGGCGTCGCGTGCGTCGCGGGCGTAGAGGCCGATCGCGCGGGGCACGGCGTCGTGCCGGACCCGCCAGAAGTCGCGGCCGAAGGGGAGCTGCTCGAAGGAGAGCGCGCCGGGGGCCTGGGCGATGGCCGCGCGGGTGAGGGCGAGGTAGTCGACGGGCTGGAAGTGCTCGCCGTACTCCCGGGCGAGGTGGCGCGCGAGCTCGCGCTGGCACTCGGGGCAGAACCCGGCGCCGAGCAGGCCGAGGGCGAGGGGCGCGTCGGGTCGATCGAGGCAGACGCCGGCGAACCCGGCCTGCACCGCGGCGCGGGCGGCGTCGGCGACGCGGGCGCGCTGCCGGGGCGACGAGACGCAGGCGCGCGGCGGGCCCCCGCCGCCGGCGGTCGAGCCGTCCGCGGCGCGGCAGGCCTCGGCGGGGGAGGCGGCGCGCCCCGCCGGGATGTCCGCGAGGGCGGCGTTGACGAGCGGTCCGGGGAGCGGCTCGCCCGCGCCGGCGACGAGGGGGCTCGCCTCCGACTCGGCGGCCGCGCGCGCGGCCTCCTCCGGGAGGGCCCCTGGCGCGAGGCGGTACGGCGCGAAGGCGGGCTCGGGAGAGGCCATCTCGGACGGGTCGGTTCCCCGGCTTCGCGTCCTCCGGCGGGCCAAGGACGACGCTGCGCTCGGAGCGATGAGGGAGCGTACGACGGGCGTCCGGCGGGGGGCAATTGCCGCCGCGGGGCCGAGGATCCCCGCGCGTCCGCGCGCCGCGCGTGCGTCCCAGGCGTACCCCGTTCCGTTGACCGCCTCTGATACCCCGTGGTACGGGATCGAGGATTCGGTCGAAAGCGCGGGGGGTTCGCCGCGCTCGGTTCCCCGCTCCGGAGGTCGACGCGCGATGGGCGAAATGTTCGGGACGCTGGCGAAGCACTACCACGAGGGCGGGTGGATGATGCACCCGATCCTCGTGTCGCTGTTCGTCGCGATCGGCCTCATCGTCGATCGCGTGATCGCGCTCTATTTCAAGGCGTCGATGGACAAGGAGAGCTTCCTCAAGGAGCTCAAGAAGCACGTCTACGCCGGCGATCTCGACAAGGCGATCAGCTTCACCGCCTCGCAGAAGAAGACGCCCCTCACCTCCGTCATCAAGGCGGGGCTCATCAACGTCCCGAAGGGCGAGGCCGACGTGCAGGCCGCCATGGACGAGGCGACCCTGCGCGAGTCGCCGAAGATCGAGAAGCGCACCGGATACCTCGCGATGATCGGCAACGTCGCGACGCTGCTCGGGCTCCTCGGCACCATCGTCGGCCTCATCAGCGCCTTCGGCGCGGTGGCCAACGCGAACCCCGCCGACAAGGCGACGATCCTCGCCTCCTCCATCTCCGAGGCCATGAACTGCACGGCCTTCGGTCTCCTCACCGCGATCCCGGCCCTCGTCGCCTACTCGGTGCTCCAGGGCCGCACCCAGCACATGGTCGAGGAGATCAACGAGTCCTCGGTCGCGGTGCTGAACCTCATCGTCGCGAACCGCGACAAGATGAAGATGCCGGCGACGGTCGCCGTCGACGAGTAGCGCCCCCGAGGCCACCCGCACGCACGGGAAAGGAGGTAGGCCATGTCCGGCGGCGCGATGCCCGAAGAGGGCGGCAAAGAAGAAGAAGAAGTCGCTCGACGCGGTGATCAACGTCGTCCCGGCGATCGATCTCCTCTCCTGCTGCATCACCTTCCTCCTCTTCACGGCGGTCTGGACCCAGATCTCGCGGCTGCAGGTCCAGCAGCTCGGGACCGGCGCGCCGGAGCCCACCATCGCCGAGCAGAAGCAGACGCTCCTCGTCACCCTCGCGATGGGCGAGCGCGGGTACAACCTCTCGACCTCCGCCGGCACCTCGGTGGACATCCCGACCCTCGGGCGCGACGCCGACGGGCGAGATCCGGTTCGACCTCAAGGCGCTCGGCGACAACCTGAAGACGCTCAAGGGCGACTACCCCGACGCCGCCGCCATCACCGTGCAGGCCGAGGACACCGTCTCCTACGGCGACCTCGTGCAGGTCATCGACGCCGCCGTGGGCGCGGGGCTCGTCGCGGTGACGGTGAGCGGGGGCTGACGGAGCGCGACCATGCCCATCGTCATGCCCGGCAAGCGGCCCGCGAAGCGCTTCGAGAAATCGAAGGTCCTCGGCGGCAAGATCTCGCGCGGCAAGAAGGCGACCAACGCCGAGCTCAACGTCGTGCCGATGGTCGACATGATGACGATGCTCGTCATCTTCCTCCTGCAGCAGTTCTCGTCCACGGGCGAGGTGCTGTACATGCAGAAGGACATCAAGCTGCCGGACGCCCGCCACGGCCAGATGATCGAGATCGCCCCGGTGGTCGCGGTGAGCTCCCAGCAGATCGTGGTGACCGGGGTGAAGGTGGCGGACATCCCCGACCTCGATCGGGACTCCGGCTACCTGAACATCCCGGCCCTCGAGGAGCGGCTCCGGGACGAGAAGAAGCGGTGGGAGTTCATCCACAAGTCCGACCCGGGCGCCAAGTGGGACGGGGTGGTGAACATCCAGGCAGACAAGGCCGTGCCCTTCCGGATCGTGAAGCGGGTGATGTACTCCTGCGGGGTCGCTGGGTATTTCAACGTGAACTTCGCGACGTTGGACGCCGGATCGGCGGCCGCCGCCGCGGCCGCGACGGCGCCGCGCGGGTAGCGGCGCACCCCTCGCGCGCCCACCCGGCCGCCCGCGTCAGGGCGCGGCGCACCCGACGCGCCGTCCGCTTGCCAAAAACCCTGTCGAATCTGTAGTATCCGGGCTCCCTTTTTTCGGCCGGCGGCGCAATCTTGCGCAACGGACCGATCTTCCACGACTTCTCCGAAACCTGAGGGAGCCGGCAGCGCCATGATCCTGTCCTCGATTGCACAGTCGCTCGTCCTTGCCGCGGGTGCGCCCCATGGCGGAGGCGAGGCCAGCCTCGTCCTGCCGGATCTCGCGTCCGAGTCGTTCCTCGGCGTCACCGGCCACACGCTGCTCCTCGCGGGCATCCTCGTCTCGGCCCTGGGCCTCCTCTTCGGCCTCGTCGTGGCGAGGCAGCTGAAGGCGCTCCCGGTCCACCGGTCGATGCTGGAGATCTCGGAGCTCATCTACGAGACCGCGAAGACCTACCTCATCACCCAGGGCAAGTTCATCGCGCATCCTCTGGGCGCTTCATCGCGGTCGTCATCGTCGCGTACTTCGGCTTCCTGACGACGGGACCGGACGGCGCGCCCGGCCTGGGCGCGACCCGCGTCGTCGATCATCCTGCTCTTCTCGCTCGTCGGCATCCTCGGCTCCTCCGGCGTGGCCTGGTTCGGCATCCGCGTGAACACCTACGCGAACAGCCGCACCGCCTTCGCCTCGCTCGGCGGCAAGCCCTTCCCGACCTACGCCATCCCGCTCAAGGCGGGCATGTCGATCGGCACGATGCTCATCAGCGTCGAGCTGATGATCATGCTCTTCATCCTCCTCTTCATCCCGCGCGACCTCGCCGGGCCCTGCTTCATCGGCTTCGCCATCGGCGAGTCGCTGGGCGCGTCCGCGCTCCGCATCGCCGGCGGCATCTTCACGAAGATCGCCGACATCGGCTCCGATCTCATGAAGATCGTCTTCAAGATCAAGGAGGACGACGCGCGCAACCCCGGCGTCATCGCCGACTGCACCGGCGACAACGCGGGCGACTCGGTCGGCCCCTCGGCGGACGGCTTCGAGACCTACGGCGTGACCGGCGTCGCGCTCATCACCTTCATCCTGCTCGCGATCGTGGACCCGTCGACGCAGGTGCAGCTGCTCGTCTGGATCTTCGCGATGCGCATCATGATGGTGATCGCGTCGGTCGGCCTCGTACTGGATCAACGAGGCCTGGGCCAAGGCCAAGTTCGAGCGACGCCGACACGATGAACTTCGAGCCGCCGCTCACGCACGCTCGTGTGGCTCACCTCGATCGTCTCGGTGGTCCTCACCTTCGTCGTCTCCTACGCTGCTCATCCCGCACCCTCGGCGACGGCGACGCTGTGGTGGAAGCTCTCGGCGATCATCACCTGCGGCACGCTCGCCGGCGCGATCATCCCCGAGGTCGTCAAGGTCTTCACCTCGACCAACTCCGGCCACGTGAAGGAGGTCGTCACGGCCTCCCGCGAGGGCGGCGCGTCGCTCAACGTCCTCGCCGGCCTCACCGCCGGCAACTTCTCCGCCTTCTGGATGGGGCTCGTCATCGCCGCCCTGATGGGCGTCGGCCTACGGCGTCTCCACGCCTCGGCCTCGGCGAGCTGATGATGGCGCCGGCGGTGTTCGCCTTCGGCCTCGTCGCCTTCGGCTTCCTCGGCATGGGCCCGGTCACCATCGCGGTCGACTCCTACGGCCCGGTGACCGACAACGCGCAGTCGGTCTACGAGCTCTCGCTCATCGAGAACGTCCCGAACATCAAGGCCGAGGTGAAGAAGGACTTCGGCTTCGACCTCAACTTCGAGAAGGCCAAGCACTTCCTCGAGGAGAACGACGGCGCCGGCAACACCTTCAAGGCGACCGCGAAGCCGGTGCTCATCGGCACCGCCGTCGTGGGCGCCACCACGATGATCTTCTCGATCATCGTGCTCCTCACGGCCGGCCTCACCGCGAACCTCGAGAAGCTCTCGATCCTGAACCCGCTGTTCCTGCTCGGCCTCATCATGGGCGGCGCGGTCATCTACTGGTTCACCGGCGCCTCCACCCAGGCCGTCTCCACCGGCGCCTACCGCGCGGTCGAGTTCATCAAGAAGAACATCAAGCTCGAGGGGGTCGAGAAGGCCTCGGTCGAGGACTCGAAGAAGGTCGTCGAGATCTGCACGCAGTACGCGCAGAAGGGCATGTTCAACATCTTCCTCACGGTCTTCTTCGCGACCCTCGCCTTCGCCTTCCTCGACGAGTTCTTCTTCATCGGCTACCTCATCTCCATCGCGCTCTTCGGCCTCTTCCAGGCGCATCTTCATGGCGAACGCCGGCGGCGCCTGGGACAACGCGAAGAAGGTCGTCGAGGTCGAGCTCAAGGCGAAGGGCACGCCGCTCCACGACGCCTGCGTCGTCGGCGACACCGTCGGCGACCCCTTCAAGGACACCTCGTCGGTCGCCATGAACCCGGTCATCAAGTTCACGACGCTCTTCGGCCTCCTCGCCGTCGAGCTCGCGATCAAGATGAGCGCCATCGGGGTCCGCGATCGGCCTCGCCGCCGTGTTCCTCGCCGTCGCGCTCGTCTTCGTCTACCGCTCCTTCTACGGGATGCGGATCGAGTCGGGCGTCCAGGCGCAGGACCGGTCCGCCTCGCAGCACGCGGCGTAGGCGGCGGGCGGCGCGCCGTGGCCGAGCTCATCGCCCCGACCGATCCGAGGGCGGCGCTGCGCAAGGCGCTCGCCGCCCTCAAGGTGTTTCCTCTCCACGGCGTCGCGGTCCTGCCCGGGACCCCGGCGCCGTTCCACGTCTTCGAGCCGCGCTACCGCGCCCTCGTCGCCGACGCCCTCGCCGGCGACCGGATCCTCGCGGTCCCGGGGCTGTTCGGAAAGTCCGACGCCCACGCGCTGCGGCCCCCGGTCCGGGCGATCTGCGGGGCCGGGATCGTCGAGGTGGTGGAGCGGCACGAGGACGGCCGCTACGACATCGTCCTGCGCGGCGTCGCCCGGGTCCGGCTCCTCGACGAGCTGCCTCCGACGAAGCTCTACCGCGAGTTCCGCGCCGAGCTCGTCGAGGACGTGCTGCCCCCCGGGGGCGCCTCGGCCCTCGCCCAGCCGCTCGAGGCGCTGCGCCGGATCGTGTACGACCTCTCGACGCGCCTCCCCTCCGAGTCCGGGGCCGCGCAGCTCGCCGAGGCGGTGGCGCAGATGAAGGACCCCTCCGCGGTCGCCGACCTCGTCGCGGCCGCCGCGGTCTCCGACCCCGAGCCGCGCCAGAAGGTGCTCGAGGAGCCGGACGTGGCCCGCCGCCTCGAGCTCGTCATGGGCGAGGTCGCGAGCGTCGTGCTGATGCTGTCGAAGGGCGGCCGCGGGCCGAAGGCCTGAGCCCGCCGCACCGGACTCGACCCCGGCCACGGGGTTTGACCGCGGCCCAGCGGTCCGCTACGAAGCTCGCAGGGCTCCCGGGACGAGGACCTCCTACATGACCGCGCCGCTCACCGACAAGAAGGACCTCGTGTTCCTGCGCGTGGGCGACACCTCCACGCACCGGGACTGGATTCGGCGACCCGGCGACCCGCTCCTACGACGTGTGGCTCGACTACTACGGCGATTGCGGCGACCCGTCGCAGTGGGCCGGCGACGCGGCGCACCTCACCGACGGACCGAACACCAACAAGTTCGGGCGCATCGTCGCGCTCCTGCCCGAGCTCACGCGGTACGAGGCGATCTGGTTTCCGGACGACGACATCCGGTGCGATCCGGCGGGGGTCGAGCGGCTCTTCGACGTCTTCCGCCGCCGGAACATGCTGCTCGCGCAGCCCTCGCTCGCCGACGGGTCGTACGTCGCCCACGAGATGACCCGCTGGAACGGCAGCGTCGAGGTCCGATTCACGAACTTCGTCGAGGCGATGTGCCCGCTCTTCTCCCGGGACGCGCTGCGGATTCTGCGCTCCGTCGTTCCTGGAGGCACGCTCCGCCTTCGGGCTCGACATGATCTGGCCGACGATGCTGGGGAGCCCGCGCGACCGGATTGGGATGATCGACGCGGCGCCGGTCGTCCACTCGCGCCCCATCGGCGGCGGCACCTGGCGCCGGCCGGCCGGCCTGGATCCCCAGGGTGATCGGGCCCGGGTGCTCGCGTCGTACGGTGTCGAGTGGCCGTTCAAGTTCCGGACGCACGGCGCGATCCCGCTCTCGGCGAATGGCGGCGATCCCGCCCCCCTGCGGGCGGGGCTCGGCCTCTTCCTGAAGCTCGCGACCGGCGTCCCGCCCTCGGTCCGTTGGACGCGCCGGTACTGGTCCCGCACGCTGAAGAGCGTGTGGCGCGGCCGGTGACGCGGCCCCAGCAGGACATGGAGGGGAATCCGTTGAACACCACGCCGCACGAAGCGCCGGGCAGGCCAGCGACCACACGGGGCCGCTGAAGGCGAAATCCGTCGATCCGCCGGGCTCCTCCTCGTCGGCCTGACCGGGATTGTCGTCCTGTTCCTGTCGGCCTATGTCACTCTGTTTCCCTTCGTCGGTTCCTTTCCGGCCGAGGACGTCCGCGAATCCCTTCCTGGCGCCTACTTCGCCGATATCCTTTGCCTTCCCGAGCGCAGTGACCCGGGCACGCAACCGGGAAGCGCGAGGTCCCCGCCCGTGCTGAGGGTGGAGCAGGGGCTGGCTCCGATACCACGGGGGGTCTTCGAGAAGTCGAGCTCGCTCTACTTCTCGGAGCGCAGCAGCAACGATGATCGCACTCGACCGAGTCGAGGAGGTGGATCGAACCAAGCTGGTGGATGCTGGAGACCCAGCGCTCGGTTTCCCGCAAGCACGTGACGTCGTTCCTGGAGGAGTCCAATCGGTACTACGCCGGAGTGCGAGGCCCCGCCCATCGACCGAGGCATCACCGAGGGCTATTGGGCCAGCAAGGGCGCAAGCGTGCTGCATCACTGGGTTCACCTGTACGAAGGCAGCCTCGGCGGGAGCGCGCACGCGCAATATGGCTACGCCATTCCGTGGAGCGTGCACAAGATCCTCGAGTGGTCGTCCTCACTGGGTCCGACCAGCTTCGTACGGCTGTCCTGGTTCGTCTTCGCGGCCTGCGGTCTCGCCTATTTCGCTATATTCCTTCACGTCTTCCGCGACCATCCCCGGCTTGCCCTCGCTGCGCTGCTCCTCAAGGTCTACTTCTTCACCAGGGATTGGCGCCTTCGCGCTCCTGCTCGCCCCTGGGTTCCATTGGTATCGCGAGCTCGTGCTCCTCGCGGTTCCCGCCATACTGCACTCAGGCTGCCTCGAGCGGGTCAGCCGTCGGGGTCGAGGCGCCCAGATGGCCGAGGCTCATCGCGGCGGCCGCAGCGCTCATGCTGTGCTTGCTCGTCGAACCGACGTTCTTTCTGGTCGCGGTCTTCTGCGCGGTGGCGGGCAGTGCTGTGGGTAACTACCGAGCCATCGCCGACTACACCCAGGCCAACAAGCGTTTCTTCGTCGTCGTTCTGGTGATCCTGGCGGCCGCGATGCTCGCCGTCGTGGCGCTGCAGAGCCAGCAACCTGACCTACGTCGCACAGAAGTTGCGGGGCGACGACCTCGTCGTCCCCACGGCAAAGTACGTCTGGAGGACGTTGGGCGGTGTGCGTGGCGGCGCTCGGTGTTCCTGCTCGTCCCTAAGGGGCGGCCGCAGAACGTTCTGGATTCGTACTTCGCGCTGGTAGCCCTATTTGCGTCCCTGTACTTCTTCGTCACGCCCATAGTTTTCACTTCTACAAGTTTGCCGAATACGTCGTTCCCTTTGGCGTCGCGCTGACCGGGTTTGTCGTCGACCGCTACGGCGACTGGGTCAGATCCCACATCGCAGTGCCGAAGAGGTGGCGTACTGGCGCCACGGCGACAGGGTTCGTCGTGCTTGCGGCGATGGCCGCGGGCAATCTCCGGGCGCGTCCGGTACAGGTGGAACGCCGGCTCAAGGACTCGTTCGGGGTGCTGTACTTTCGGGCCGCTTCATTCACGATCAATGGCCGGGTGATCCGGGCCAACATGTCCGAACCGCTGGCGTAGTACCTGCGCGCATTCCCCGCCTCGACGCGGTTCGACTTCATGCTGTCCCCGTTCGACAAGTACGTGACGTTCCTCTATGACCGGACGAACGGCTTCAGCGCACCAGATTCGATCGGATGGCCGACGCTTCTGGAAAGCTGGAGAGGGCGTCGCTACTTGACCGCCCGCAGCTACCGCCCGTCCTCGTGCTCGCGGACGAGGCGATCCTGGATGTGGATACCCGCCTTGAATCCAGGAGAGTCACCCTGAGATTGGGCGGTTGCATCTCGCCAGCAAGCTCAACCTGAAGGCACGCCTGCGCGCTTCCGACCTGGCGGTGAGCGGATGGCCCGCTGCGAGGTCGACGAGAGCCCCGGGGAGAGGAAAGGGTGGCGCCTGCTCCGCTGCGGGCGTGAACGGTGATGCGTGATGCTCACGCGGTGCCTGCTCGGCCCTTCGCCTCACGACGGCCGAGGGCCCGCAGCACCCGGGTGATCCCGGCCGTCCCCGAGTTGGAGCCGACCGTCGTGTCGACCACGGCGTAACCGGCACGCGCGAGAAGCGTACGGAGCGACGCCTCGGAGAAGAAGCTCACGTGCTCGTGGAGCTTGATCACGCCAAGGGGCGGCACCACGTTGAGCTTCACGCGCAGCGCGGTCGAGTAGAGGTCGCGCACCAGCCACGGGAGCCGGCGGCGCACCGCCGCGCCCGCCTCGGCGCGTCCGATCCCGTCCGGGCGGACCCGCCGCTTGAGGATCTCGTGCCGCTCGGGGGCACCTCGACGTACAGCCAGTGGCCCTCGCCCACGGCCCAAGCTCCCGCTGCAGGGCGGCCAGGAACTCCTCGGGCGCGGCCACGTGCTCGAGCACGTGACAGACGAGCACGAGATTGGGCGCGAAGATCCTTCAGGTCAGAGGCGTCGCGCACCGGGACGACCCCCTCGACGGGCGGTTGCCCCGAGACGTCATACAGGTACTTGGTGGCGCCGACCGCGGGCGGGATGAACTGGCCGCGATCGCCGCCATAGTCGAGCACGCGGCCCACGAGCACCTCGGCCGGCACCCTCCGCCGCAGGTACTCGCCCAGCGCCTGCGCCCGCGACGAGATTCGGCGGGGTCGTTCCCGATCGCGGCGTTGACCCGCTCGGTGTACCAGGGCTCCCAGCGGTTCCGGATGCGCAGGTACTCGGGGTCGCGGTATCCCGAGTACAGCCGCCGCATCTCGGCCTCGTCGAGCGCCGCGTCGAAGAACCGGTGCGAGCACTCGCGGCACTCGACGAGGCAGCACGCAGTGGCCGTGCGGCCGACGCGCTCCGCGATGAAGGGGGACAGCACGGCCGGGTACGCGTCGAGCGCCTTTGACCCGCAGACGACGCACGTGTACCGCGTCCTCATCGCCTCGCTGCCCTCAGCAGGTACAGCGCGAACGTGGTCGTGCGTCTCCGCGCCGCGCGACCGAACTCGACACGCGGCACGTTCCTCGGCCTCGCGAACTGGACGGTGCTCCGCGCGGACACGGGGCTGTCGCTGCGCTCCTCGAAGTTGATCCGCTCCTTCTCTACGACCAGCGGGCGCTTCAGCACCTGCGTGTGGATCGCGCCGATGTATTCGCCGAGGATGCCGATGAAGAAGAGCTGGACCGAGCGAGAAGAAGAAGATGCCGATCACCAGGGGCGCCATGCCCACCGAGAACTGGTCCCAGAAGAGCAGCTTGGGACGAGATAACCGAAGGCGACGAGCAGGCTCAGGCCGGACATCGCGAACCCGAGCATCGTCGCGACCCGCAGCGGGACCTTGGAGTGGCTCGTGATCCCGAGCATCGCCATGTCGTAGAGCGTGTAGAAGTTGTTCTTGGTGATGCCGCGCTTGCGGGCGGGCTGCATGAACTCGACTTGCCGCGTGGAACCCGATGTCGCGAGACGAGGCCGCGGAAGTACGGATAGGGGTCGTCGATGTGCGAGAGCATGTCGATCGACGCGCCGGTCGTAGAGGCCGAAGCCGTGAAGTGTCGCGAGCAGCTCGATATCGGACAGGCGGCAGACGAGGTCGTAGTACAACTTGCGACGGCCGAACATCGCGAGCGACTCCTCGCTCTGCCGTCTTGATCCCGAGGACGACCTTGTAGCCCTCCTCCCACTTCTCGACGAAGTCGCGGATCAGCTCCGGCGGGTCTTGCAGGTCGGACGCCATGCAGGATCACCGCGTCGCCGCGTGGCCTGGAGGATGCCGTGGTACGGCGAGCGGACATGCCCGAAGTTGCGGGCGTTGACGATGACCTTCACGTGCGTGTCGGTCGCGGCGAGCGCCTCAGCCTCGTCGACGGTCGCGGTCGGTCGAGGCGTTGTCGATGAAGATGTGCTCGTAGTCGTAGCTGGGGAGCCCCGCGAACACCGCCGCGATCCGGGCGTGGAGCTCGCGGACGTTCGCCTCCTCGTTGTGGCAAGGCGTGACGACGCTGATGAGCTTCACGGCGTCTCCCGGTGGAATACGAACCGGCGGTGGAGCGAGAACGACAGCGCCGCGATCGGCAGCACGAGCGCAGCCTGCACGACGAGCACGTGGACGCCGGTCGCCTCGAGGGCCCGCAGGATCCCGACGTTCAGGACGTAGGTGGTCGCGTAGACCGCCGCGAACCGGAGCATGAGCGACGGGTCACGGTCCGCGAAGACCACCCTGCCGATCTCGTCTGGAAGTTGAAGAGGACGCCGAGCACGGTAGCCAGGAACGCGGCCACGCCGTAGTGCAGCCCGACCACCACGAACGCGGCGAACAGCCCGTACCCGACGACCGTGTTGAGCGCGCCGACCACGAGGAAGCGCATGAACTGCGGCGACGGAATCACTGCCGCGAGCGAGCGCGCATTCCTGCGGCCTGCGCCGGCTCCGCGACGCCCATCCTACGTGCAGTCAAAGGCTTCCCCCGACGCGGGCCCGCCGGTCCCCCGGGGCCTCGAAAACCCCGTATATACCGCGCCGACCGCGCGCCCTTCAACTGACCGCCAGGGGTGGGCGGTCCTCCGGCCCTAACCGCAGGCGAACTCGGCCATCCGCGCGATTGACTCCTCGATCGTGAACGTCTCGGCCAGCTCCAGCTCCTCGCGCGTCCTCCGGGTGGACGGCACGTACCGCTCCGCCGCCGCGCCCGGGGTGGCGGCGCGGGCGATCTCGACCCCCGCGCCGGGTTCAGGACCCGCGCGACCGTGAACGCGAGGTCGCGGATCGAGATCGCCGCCTCCGACCCGACGTGATACGCGCGGGCCGGCTGCCCGCGGGCGAGCAGCGTCCAGAGCCAAGCCGCGAGGTCCGCCCCGTACAGGTACGACCGGTAAGGCGTGCCGTCGCCCCCCACCCGGTCGGCCCCCCTGCGACCGCGTCTCGGACGAAGTTCCCGATCGCGAAGTGGAGTCGAGGGGCAGGTAGGGCCCGGCGAAGGCGAAGCAGCGAGCAATCACCGCGTCGAAGCCGTGGGCCGCGCCGGCGAGGGTGCACAGCAGCTCCGCGGCGCGCTTCCCCTCGCCGTAGGCCGCTCCCGGGATAGCGGATCGGGGCCGCCGGGGTGGTCCTCGGGGACGTGGCTCAGCTCCGGCGGCTGGCGACCGTAGACCGCGCCGGAGCTCGTGAAGAGGAGCCGGCGCGCGCCGCAGCGGCGCGTCGCCTCGAGGACGCGCCGGGTCCCCTCGACGATCGTCTCGAACATCACCAGCGGCGCGTTCGCGTTGAGCTGCGCGCTCGCCGCGGTGGCCGCGTGGATCACGTGGGTGAATCGCTCGTCGAGCGGCTCGAGGCCGAGGACGTCCCCCTTGCGCAGGGTGACCGCGGGATCGCCGGCGAGGCGCGGGCGGCGCCGGAGGAAGCCGTCCGGGTCGCGGGTGAGCACCGTCACCCGCACGTCCGCGCGGTACGTCGCGTTCGCGTGGACGAGCGCCTCGAGGAGCCAGCCGCCGAAGAACCCGGTGCCGCCGGTGACGAGGACGCGGGCGCCGCGCAGGTCGTCCCAGATCGCCTGGTGGGAGCGGAAGGCGCGCTCGAGGTCGGGGGCGAACGGGTTGTCCATGCGCGGGCGCTTACGATACCTTTCCCAATTCCCGCCGCAACCCTGGAGGAAGCCGGTGCGTCTCGCCGATTATGTCATGAAGTTTCTCGCCGATCGCGGCGTGGAGCACGTCTTCCTGGTGACCGGGGGCGGCGCCATGCACCTGAACGACGCGGTCGGGCGCGAGAAGCGGCTGAGGTGGCTCTGCTGCCACCATGAGCAGGCCTGCGCCATCGCCGCCGAGAGCTACGCCCGGCTCACGGGGAAGATCGCGCTCGTGCAGGTGACCACCGGGCCCGGCGGGGTGAACGCGCTCAACGGCGTCTTCGGCGGCTTTGTCGACTCGATCCCGATGTTCGTCGTCTCGGGCCAGGTGAAGCGCGAGACCATCGCCGGGACCACCGGCCTGCCCGCTCCGACAGCTCGGTGACCAGGAGATCGACATCGTCGCCATGGCGCGGTCGGTGACGAAGTACGCGGCTGCGTCCAGGATCCGGAGACGATCCGCTACCATCTCGAGAAGGCCTGGCACCTCGCGACCACCGGCCGTCCGGGGCCGGTCTGGCTCGACATCCCTATGGACGTCTCGGCGACCAGGTCGAGCCGGATCGGCTCGACGGCTTCTCGGCGGAGGAGGCGGGGGCGGCCGGCCGCTCGCGCTCCCGGCCGAGGGGGGCGCCCTCACCGGCGAGCCCTGACGCGCAGGTGAAAGAGTCCTCGCGCGGATCGACCGGGCGGAGCGGCCGGTGCTCCTCGCCGGCAAGCGGCGTCCGGCTCTCCGGCGCCCGCGACTGCTCCTGCGCGTCGCCGAGCGGCTCGGCGTTCCACTCGTCACCGGGTGGAACGCCCACGACATCGTCCCGAACGACCATCCCTGCTACGCCGGCCGCCCCGGGACCGTCGGCGATCGCCAGGGAAACTTCACCGTCCAGAACTCCGACTTCCTGCTGGTGCTCGGCAGCCGGCTCAACATCCGCCAGATGAGCTACAACCCGAAGGCCTTCGCGCGGGCCGCTTACCGCGTCATGGTGGACATCGACTCGGCCGAGCTCAACAAGCCGACGCTCCGGATCGACCAGAAGGTCCACGCCGACGTCCGCGATTCCTGGCGAGGCTCGACCGGGCGACCGCGAGCCGGAGCCCCTCCCCGCGCCACGCCGCGTGGACGGAGTGGTGCCGGGAGCGCGCGCCGCCGCTACCCGGTGGTCCTCCCCGAGTACGAGCGGGCGCCCAAGCTCAGCCCGTACGTCTTCATGCGCGACCTGTTCAGGCGCTCCCCGACGACGCCATCGTCGCCACGGGCAACGGGAGCGCCTGCGTGGTCTCCTTTCAGGCCGCGCGGATCAAGTCCGGGACGCGGCTCTACACCAACTCCGGCTGCGCCTCGATGGGCTACGACATCCCCGCGGCGATCGGGGCGCAGCAGGGCTCGGGCCGCAAGGTCTTCTGCCTCGCCGGCGACGGCAGCGCGATGATGAACATCCAGGAGCTGCAGACGATCGCGGGCACGGGCTGCCGATCATGGTCTTCATCCTGAACAACGGCGGCTACGCCTCGATCCGGCAGACGCAGCGCGCCTACTTCGCGCCAAACGAGATCGGCTTCAGCCCGGCGAACGGCGTCACCCTTCCGGACTTCGTGAAGCTCGCCCAGGCGTTCGGGCTTCCAGCCCGCCGGTGCGCGAGCCGCGCCGAGCTTCCGGAGGCGCTGGAGTTCGCCCTCGGTGCGGAGGGGCCGGCGCTCCTCGAGGTGGTGCTGGACCCGGATGCGCCCTTCGCTCCGAAGCTCGCGTCGCGGTCGCTGCCCGACGGCCGGATGGTTTCCCCCGCCCTGGAGGACATGGCCCCGTTCCTCTCGCGCGAGGAGCTTGCGGAGAACTTGCTCGTCCCGCCGGAGGCCTCGTGACCACGACCCGCCGCGCCCCGCGCCGCGTCACCCTCTCGCGACGCGCGCTCCTCGCCCGCGCCGAGAAGATCAAGCTCGTCCTCCTCGACGTGGACGGCGTCCTCACCGACGGGACCGTCTTCTACGGTGCCGAGGGCGAAGCGCTGAAGGCGTTCTCGGTGAAGGACGGGAACGGCGTCGTCTTCCTCCGGGACCGCATCCAGTTCGGCGTCATCTCGGGGCGCCCGGGCAAGGCGACCGAGGCGCGCCTGCACGAGCTCAAGTTCACGCACCTCATCTTCGGCCAGCGCGACAAGCTCGCCGGGTACGCCCAGCTCTCCCACCTGGACTCGCGGACGAGGAGGTCTGCTACATGGGGGACGACGTGCAGGACGTCCCGCTCCTCCGCAAGGTCGGCCTGTCGGCAGCGCCCGCCGACGCCGCGCCCGAGGCGCGCGCCGTGGTGCACTACGTGACGCGCGCGGGTGGTGGGCGCGGCGCAGTCCGCGAGCTCTGCGATCTCGATCCGCGAGGCCCAGGGGATTGAGGCGAAGTAGGCGCCGCCCTGCCCCCGAGGGCTCTCACGCACGCGCAGCCGCGCTCACTCGTACTTCCCGCCGGCCTCCGCGATGAGCTTCTTGTAGCGGGCCTCGAGCATCTCGATCCGGTGCTCGTCCTCGCGGAAGATCATCTCGTAGTAGCCGCGCTTGTTCTTGAGCCACATGAGCTCGAACCCGACCGCCTTGAGGATGCCGTCCGCGTAGCCGTCCTTCAGCGCGTCAGGGCAGCTGAAGATCACCTTGCGCGTCTCGTAGCGGTCCACCGTGCCCGGGGGCAGCTCGCGGAGGAAGGGCACCGTCTCCTTCGAGACGCCGCCGCCCACCACGCACTGCATCCCCGCGCCTTGGCGCGGCCGAGGACGTCCTTCGCGATCGCCAGGATCTCGCGCGTGTTCACGTACTCGCGGTTCTTCCCGATCGAGCCGGTGAGGTCGACTCGCCCCAGGACGATGCCGTCGAGCTCGCCAATCTCCGGGAGCTCGAGCATGCGGCCGAAGTTCTTGACCGCGTCATCGTCTCGATGTTGACGAGGAAGCTGACCTCCTCCCGCTCCTCCTGCGGATACGCGAGCTTCACCGCGCCCAGGTACTTCTTGAGCGCGAAGGGCGTCTCGACCATCGGGCCGACGAGGGGGTCACCCCGATCGCGCGGGCGTCGTACATGTCGAGGAGCGCCTCGCAGCCGCCCACCTTGACCGTCAGGTCGAGGCCGGCGCGCGAGACGACGTCCTTCAGGCGCAGGGCCTCCTCCATCCGCGTGCCCTCGGCCTCGAACTCGGCCTTCACGCCCGTGACGTGGTGGTTCGCCTTGAGGTCGAGGAGGACGTCGACCATGCGCTTCTCGAGATTGTTCACGTCGTACCCCCGGGGTAATTGTTGCTTCGAGTGAGAGTCGGCGGAGGAGTCGCCTCGCTCGGCGCCGGCGCGGCAGCATACCAGAGGTGCGGGCCGACCAATAGGGCCGATCAGCCGGGCTCCGACTCGGGGGTCAGCGCCTGCGGGCGAGCAGCCACCGCGGCGAGGTCGCCACCACGTCGTAATGCGCCGCGAGATAACCGCCATAGATGGCGAGCAGCGGCGTGACGCCCTCGAAGTCCGGCTCGCGGGGGATCATGAGCACCGTGGCGTCACGGAAGATCTGCTGGTGGGCAGTGCCGCGCGCGGACGAAGCCAAAGCCGAAGTGCCACGACGACACGTCGCCGATCGGGGGCGGGCGCTGGAGCCCGAAGGAGAAGGGGTTCTCGAAGTTGAGGCAGGCGATCCGATCCAGGGGCGCGGTGTTCGCTCTCAGGAGCGCGAACCCTTCGTTGAGCTTCGCGGCGTACCGCTCGTTCGACACCCCGTCGGCGCGGACGACGAGGAGGTCTGCGAGGGGTGGTCGGCAATCCGTTCCAGGGCCGGCGCCGCGGACCGCTTCAGCACGCGGGCATAGCGGATGCTCGCCGCGTTCTTGAAGACGAAGCGGCGTGGCGCACGCGGCGAGGACGACGAGGCACGCAGTGAAGAGACGCACCCGCCGCCGCTCGGGGCCGCCCGCGAGGGCGCGCCGGTAATGCTCATTCGGCGCGAGGGCGACGAGGGCCAGGAGCGGCATGTCGTTGTCGCCGTAGTTCGTGAGGTGAGCGCGACGCGGCCACGATGCCGGCGCCCACGAGCGCGATCGCCCGGAGCTTAGGAGCACGGTTGATCGGGGCCGCCGAGGAGCGCCGCCACCATCGCGCCGACCGCCGCCAGCGCGTCGAAGGAGGGCAGCACCTTGTGCGCCACGAAGCTCGAGCTCGCGACAATCTCCCGACGGACCTGGATCGGGACCAGGTAATCCTGGAGCACCGCCCCGAAGCCGAAGCGCAGGTAGAGCGCCATCGGCACGAGGGCCACGAGCGAGCCGACCAGGAGGGCACGCCGACCCTCGACTCGTCCGCGAGAGAAACCGCAGACGACGACGAACCCGAGGGCGACGACGAAGAACGTGAACTTGATGAAGAGCAGGGCGACGAGGACGACCCCGGTCGAGGCCGCGCCGAACGTTCCCTGCAGCCCCTCGGCGTCCAGCGGTGGGAAGACGCGCTCGAAGACCAGAATGAAGAGGAGCGCGTAAGCGTAACGGTTATACAGGTTCGCGTAGGTGACGACGGTATGGTCGAACCCGAGATGGTAAGTCCCGACCACGACGAGGCCCACGAGCGCGGTGAAGAACATGGCCGTGATCACGTGGGCGCGCGGCCAGGCGATGGCCCACGCCCAAGCGGCGAGGGCGAAGAACAGGAGGAGGGTCAGCGCGACGAGGGCGTGCAACGAGGGGCCGCCGAGGACCATACCGAGGGCGGCGAGGAGGAAGAACAACGGCCCGAACAGCGAGTGGAAATCGACGTTCGGCACCTGGCCGTTCAGGACGCGCCAGGCGCCGTCGAGGACGATGGGGACGTCATGGCCAAACCGGACGTTCACGACGGGGCCGGTCCGCCAGACGTACCAGCCGACGGCAAGCGAGCACGCGAGCAGCAGCAGCGAGGCGAAGCGGGCGCTGGCGTTCAAGGGCGAGGAGGATAGCATCTGCCGTGGTGTGGTAAGAACCCTCGCGCGCACGGCGTGGAGCGGCGGCGCGCCAGCGCCGGGGGGGAGCGCAGATGAGCGTCGAGCTGAGCGTGGTCGTCCCGTCCTATCTGGAGGAGGAGAACCTGCGGGTGATCCTGCCGCGCCTCCTCGAGGTGCTGCGCGGGTCGGGCCGGACCTTCGAGGTGCTCGTCGTCGACACCTCGCAGCCGCTCGACAACACCCGGGCGGTCTGCGAGGCGAACGGGGTCGAGTACCTCCCCCGCGCCGGCGGCGATCGCTACGCGGACGCGGTACGCACCGGGATCGCGCGCGCGACGGGGCGGTGGATCCTCTTCATGGACGGCGACGGCTCCCACGCCCCCGAGTTCATCCCCCGCCTGCTCGAGCACGCCGAGGGCCACGACGTGGTGGCCGCCTCCCGCTACGTCGAGGGCGGCGCGACCGAGAACCCCGCGCTGCTCATCTGGATGAGCCGGGTGCTGAACATCGTGTACCGCCGCGTGCTCCGCATCCCGTGCCGCGACGTCTCGAACAGCTTCAAGCTCTACCGCGCCGACTGCCTGAAGCCGCTCCCGCTCGTCTGCTCGCACTTCGACGTGATCGAGGGAATCCTGGTCCGGATGTCGATCGAGTCGCCGGCGCTGCGCGTCAGGGAGGTGCCGTTCGTCTTCAAGGCGCGGATGTTCGGGGTCACGAAGCGCGACCTCGTCACGTTCATGCTCTCCTTCGTCGCCACCCTCGGCCGACTCTTCTGGATGAGGGTGCGGTTCACGCGGCGGGCATGACCCTCGCTCCCGCAGCCGGGCCAGACTCGCCCGCGCTTGCGCATCGCGCTCACAGGGACGACCGGCTTCCTCGGCCGGAGCTTCGCGGCCGCCGCCCTCGGCGCGACCCACGCGGTGCGAGGCCTCGTCCTGCCGGAAGCGGGCGCGGCGCCGCCCGGAGGGGGTCGAGGTCGTGCGCGGGTCGCTCGGCGATCCCGCGGCCGTCCGTGCGCTCGTCGCCGGCGCCGACGTCCTCGTCCACCTCGCCGCGCTCGGGGTCCAGGGCCGAGACCGCGACCTCGAGCGCGATGACGCAGGTGAACGTCGTCGAGCCGCTCGCGCTCGTCGAGGCGCCCGGGTGGCAGGCGTCGCGCGCGTCGTCGTCGCCGGGACCTGCCTCGAGTACGCGGGTCACGGCCGCCTCCCGGACGCTCCCTGCGCGACCGCCGGGACCGTCGGCGAGGAGAGCCTCGCCGAGCCCGAGGACCCGTACGGCGCGACCAAGGCCGCGGGTGGGCTCCTCCTCCGCGTGCAGGCGCAGGCCATGGGCCTCCCGCTCCGCTATCTCCGCTTCGCCTCGATGTACGGGCCCGGCGACGACGCGGGGAAGCTTCTCCCCGGCGCCGTCCGCGCGGCGGTCGATGGGCACCCCGTTCGCGATGACCGGCGGGCGCGCAGGTCCGCGAGTGGCTCCACGTGGCCGACGCGGTCCGCGCGCTCCTCGCCGCGGCGGCGGCGCCGGCGAGCGGCGTCGACCTCGTCAACGTCGGGACGGGCGAGGGGATCGCGCTGCGGGACGTCGTCGGGCTGGTCTTCGCCGAGGCGGGCGCCGATCCGGCGCTCATCCGGGCGGGCGAGCGGCCCTACCGGCCGGGCGAGGTCCACCGCCTCGTGATGAACTGCAGCCGCGTCCGGTCCGCGCTGCCCGGATGGGCGGCGAAGACCGAGCTGCGAGCCGGGATCGCCGGGCTCGTCCGGAGCGAACGGGAACGAGGATCGAGCCATGGCTGAGAAGTGGATCGTGACGGGCGGGTGCGGCTTCATAGGGGCGAACCTCGTCGCAGCGCTGCTCGAGGACGGGGTCGAGGTGGTCGTCCTCGACACGCTCGTGCGGCTCGGCTCGTCCGAGAACCTGGGCTGGCTCGAGGAGCGCGCGCGGCGCCCCGGCGCCGGGCGCCTCGTGCACCTGCGCGCCGACACGCGGAGCCGGACCGACGTGGACGACGCCTTCTCCCGGCACGGCGAGGGCGTCGGCACGGTCGCCCACCTCGCCGGGCAGGTCGCGATGACGACCTCCATCGAGCGGCCGCGCTACGACTTCGAGGTGAACGCGCTCGGCGCGATGAACGTCCTCGAGGCGATCCGCCAGTTCACGCCGCGCGCCCTCGCGATGTTCTCGTCGACGAACAAGGTGTACGGCGACCTCGCCTCGCTCCGGCACGCCGAGACCCCGACGCGCTGGACCCTCCCGGATCACCCGCGCGGGCCTCGACGAGTCGACCCCGCTCGACTTCCACAGCCCGTACGGCTGCTCGAAGGGGGCGGCGGACCAGTACTTCCTCGACTACCACCGGATCTTCGGGCTCCGCACGGTGGTCTTCCGCCACTCGAGCATCTACGGCGGGCGGCAGCACGCCACCTACGATCAGGGCTGGGTGGGCTGGTTCTGCGGCGAGGTGCTCCGGCAGCGCCGCGAGGCGGCCGCCGGGGGGAGCCCGCGCCCGTTCACGATGAGCGGCGACGGCAAGCAGGTCCGCGACCTCCTCCACGCGGACGATCTCGTCTCCTGCTATCGCCTCGCGGCGGCGGCGGCGGATCGCTGCGCTCGGACAGGCCTACAACATCGGCGGCGGCGCCGAGAACAGCCTGTCGCTCCTGGAGCTGTTCGCGGCGCTCGAGAAGCTGACGGGGCAGCGCCCGGTCGTCGAGCAGCGCCCCTGGCGGGCGAGCGACCAGAAGGTGTTCGTGGCGGACTGCCGGAAGGCGAGGGACGCTTTCCGATGGGTGCCGAAGGTGGGCAGCGCGGCCGGCCTCGAGCGGATGCTGCGCTGGGTCGAGGAGGGACGGGCCTAGCTTCACCCCCGTCTGCAGATCCACTAGAGTCGTCCGCCCATGAAGGCCGTCATCCTCTGCGGTGGGCAGGGCACCCGGATCCGCGACGCGAGCGAGCTCCTCCCGAAGCCGATGCTGCCGATCGGCGGGAAGCCGATCGTGTGGCACATCATGAAGATGTACGCGCGCCACGGCGTGCGCGACTTCGTGCTGTGCCTCGGCTACAAGGGCTGGCTCATCAAGGAGTTCTTCCTCAACTACCGCGCGATGACGACGGACGTCACGGTCACGCTCGGCCGGCACGACGCCCTCGAGTTCCATGGGCGGCACGACGAGGAGGACTGGAAGGTCACCCTCGCCGAGACCGGCGAGGAGACCATGACGGGCGGGCGGGTCGCCGCGATCCGCCGCTACGTCGAGGGCGACGACCTCTTCCTCCTCACCTACGGCGACGGGGTCTCCGACGTCGACATCGCGAAGACCATCGAGTTCCACCGCGCAGCACGGCAAGGCCGCGACCGTCGACCGCGGTGCGGCCGCCCGGCCGCTTCGGCGAGATGCTGATCGAGGGCGGCCGGGTCACCGAGTTCAACGAGAAGCCCCAGGCCACCGAGGGCTTCATCAACGGCGGCTTCTTCGTCCTCGACGCGAAGCGGATCTGGGAGTACCTCGGCCCGCGAGCCCGAGCACGATCTTCGAGCGGGAGCCGCTCCAGCGCCTCGCGAAGGACCGCGAGCTCGTCGCGTTCCCGCACACCGGCTTCTGGCAGCCGATGGACACCGCCGCGCGAGTACGGGCTCCTGAACGACCTGTGGGCGACCGGGAAGGCGCCCTGGAAGACATGGTGACGGTCGCACCCAGCGCCGGAGGAGCTCCGCCGCGCCTACGCGGGGAAGCGCGTCCTCCTCACCGGGCACACCGGCTTCAAGGGCGGCTGGCTCACGCTCTGGCTGCGCGAGCCTCGGCGCGGAGGTCACCGGGTACGCCCTCGCGCCCGACACCGACCCCGTCGCTCTTCGAGGTCGCCGGGGTCGAGCGCGCCTGCCGGCACGTCGTCGCCGACGTCCGCGACCTCGCCGCGGCTCCGCGCGGTGCTCCGCGAGGCGCGCCCCGACTTCGTGTTCCACCTCGCCGCGCAGCCGCTCGTCCGGCTCTCCTACGAGCAGCCGGTGGAGACGGTGGCGACGAACGTGCTCGGGACCGCCCACGTGCTCGAGGCGCTCCGGCAGGAGGGCCGGCCCTGCGCCGTCGTCGTCGTGACGAGCGACAAGTGCTACGAGAACCGCGAGTGGCTCTGGGGCTACCGCGAGGACGAGCCGATGGGCGGCCACGACGTCTACTCGATGTCGAAGGGCGCCGCCGAGCTCGTGGTCTCGGCGTACCGGCGGAGCTTCTTCCCGCCGGCGAAGCTCGAGCGGCACGGCGTCGCGCTCGCGACCGCGCGGGCGGGCAACGTCGTCGGCGGCGGCGACTGGGCGAAGGACCGGATCGTCCCGGACTCCGTGGCGCGCCCTCGCCGCCGGCCGGCCCATCCCGGTCCGCAACCCGAACGGCGTGCGTCCCTGGCAGCACGTCCTCGAGCCGCTCGGCGGCTACCTCCTCCTCGGCGCGCGGCTCGCGGCCGGCGGGCGACGCGGCGCGCTTCTGCGAGGCCTGGAACTTCGGGCCCGCCGCCGAGGACGCCCGCGCCGGTGCGCGACGTCGTCGAGGCGCTGGTGCGGCGCTGGGGCGTCGCGGGAGCTGGGAGGACCGCCGCGATCCCGCCGCGCCCCACGAGGCGGGGCTGCTGCGGCTCTCGCATCGAGAAGGCGCAGCACCGGCTCGGCTGGGCGCCGCGCTGGCGGTTCGACGCAGACCTTCCGCCGCACGGTGGAGTGGTACCGCGCGTTCCACGCCGGCGCGCGCGGGACGACGCTCGCCGCGCTCTGCCTGCCGGCAGATCGAGGAGTACCTGAGCATCGTGACGGATCCGAAGGAGCTGGAGCGGAAGCTGACGGCCGAGATCCTGGAGCGGGTGCGCGCAGATCGCGCGGCTCCGCCAGGAGGCCGAGCCCGGAGTTCGTGCCGGGCCGCTCGCCGGTGCGCTACGCGGGCCGCGTCTACGGCGAGGAGGAGATGGCGAACCTCGCCGAGAGCGCGGTCGAGTTCTGGCTCACGAGCGGGCGCTGGCACCGGCGGCTCGAGGAGGAGCTCGCCGCCTGGTACGGCGTCGCGCACGCCCGGCTCGTGAACTCGGGGTCGTCGGCGA
This sequence comes from uncultured delta proteobacterium, assembly GCA_963739565.1. Taxonomy (GTDB): domain Bacteria; phylum Myxococcota; class Myxococcia; order Myxococcales; family Anaeromyxobacteraceae; genus Anaeromyxobacter. The sequence goes on from CAVUBF010000012.1 coordinate 1,185,303, forward strand.
ACCTCGTGGCGGTCGCCGCGCTCACCTCGCACCTGCTCGGCGAGCGGCGGCTGCGGCCGGGCGACGAGGTGATCACCGTCGCGGCCGGGTTCCCCACCACGGTCGCGCCGCATCGTCCAGCTCGGGCTGGTGCCGGTCTTCGTCGACGTGAGCGCTCCCCACCTACAACCTCGACCCGTCGCAGCTCGAGGCGGCGCGCTCCCCGCGGACGCGCGCGGTGATGGTGGCCCACACCCTCGGGAACCCCTTCGACCTCGGCGGCCGTGAAGGCCTTCTGCGACAGCGCACGGCCTCTGGCTCGTCGAGGACAACTGCGACGCGGCGGGCTCGCGCTACCAGGGCAGGAAGACCGGCACCTTCGGCGACCTCGCCACGCTCTCCTTCTACCCGCCGCACCACATGACCACGGGCGAGGGCGGCGCGGTGCTCACCTCCGACGACGCGCTCCAGCGCGCGGTCGAGAGCTTCCGCGACTGGGGGCGCGACTGCTGGTGCGCCTCGGGCGTGGACAACACCTGCAAGCGCCGCTTCGAGTGGCAGCTCGGCGAGCTGCCGCGCGGGCTACGACCACAAGTACGTGTACAGCCACCTCGGCTACAACCTGAAGATGACGGACCTGCAGGCGGCGGTCGGGCGTGGCGCAGCTCGCGCGGCTCGACGGGTTCGTCGCGGCGCGCCGGCAGAACTGGGCCTTCTACCGGAGCGCGCTCGCGACCTCGAGGACGTGCTCGTGCTCCCGGAGGCGACGCCGGGCTCCGAGCCGTCGTGGTTCGGCTTCCTCATGACGGTCCGGGAGGGGGCGCCGTTCACGCGCGACGAGATCGTGCGGCACCTCGAGGCGCGCAAGATCCAGACGCGCATGCTCTTCGCCGGGAACCTCGTCCGCCAGCCCGCCATGACCGACCTGGTCCGGCAGGCGCGGGCGGCCGGGCGGTCGCCGCCGTTCCGCGTCTCGGGCGGGCTCGCGGCCACGGACGACGGTCATGAACCGCGCGTTCTGGATGGGCGTCTACCCCGGGCTCACCGCGCCGATGCGGGCCTACGTCGTCCGGGAGCTGCGCGCCGCCGTCCACGGCCCGCCCGCTGACGCCGGAGGGCCCGGGTAGCGGACCGCGTCGTCCGCCCCTCGCCTCGCGACGCACGAGATAACCGGTAATCCGGGCGGCGCCGATCACGAGCTCGCGCCGCGCGACGTCCTCGACGACGAGCCCGTGGTGCTCGAGCATCCGGGCCAGCGAACGCACCGAGAACAGGTTCACGTGCTCGTGCAGGAGCGGCAGCCTGCGGCGGCGGTAGTACGCGTCCGCGAGGGCCGGGACGGCGAGGACGAGCCTGCGCAGCGCGGAGAACGGCGACCTCGGCCGGCGCGGGGCGAACGGGTCCTCCGCGGGGACCTCGACGTACAGCCGCGTCCGCGGGTGCGCGACGCTCGCGAGGCGCCGGACGACGTCGCTCGGGTCCGAGGCGTGCTCGAGGACGTGGTTGCAGAGCACGAGGTCGTACCGCTCTCGCGCGGCGACGTCCCAGTCCGAGACGGCGATCACGCCAGCGCGGGTCGGTACGCCCGAGACCTCGTAGACAATCCGTCGCGCAGAAGAGAGCTCGTCGAGGATGAACTGACCCCGGTCTCCGCCGTAGTCGAGGACGCTCCGGACGTCGTCGAGGCGGAGGTGGGCCGCCAGGAAGGCCCGCATGTTCTCCGTGCGAGCCGCCACCTCGGCGTCGCCGCCGAGGCTGCGGTTCACCTCTGGGGTGTAGCCGGGCTCGTGCTGCTGGCGCTCGCCCTGGTACCGGGCGTCGCGGTACCCGCGGTACAGCGGGACAATCTCCGCGTCGTCGAGCCTGGGGTCGAAGAAGGCGAGCTCGCAGGTTCGGCAGCGGAGGAGCTGCGGCGCCGCGGCCGGCGAGCGCGGGGACGCGCGCAGCCACGAACCCGGCGACGGTGGTGGCGTAGCGGGCGAGGTCCCGCGAGCCGCACCCCACGCATGCGTCGACGTATCGGATGACGGTCTCCGAGGGCTACGTACGCGGCGGCGGGAGACCGCAGCAGATGAGGGTCACCGTCGAGAAGCTGTGGTCGGTGAGGCTCATGTTCGTGTGCGCGCAGGCAGCACGGCGGGCGCGCGTCGGCCGCGGAACATACCTCAACTGCCCGCTCGCGAGGGAGGGGGTTCCCGAGGTGGCACGCACCGAGGTACGCGTGCCGCGCGGGATCACCGTGACGGACGGTCGGGACGACGCAGAGCGTCGCGCGCGCCCGACCACCCTACGGCGCGACGACGAGCCGCGCCGCGGCATCCGCGCCGCGGAGCGTGCGCAGCCGGGCGGGATCCTTCGCCGCCTCCACCACCCGCTCCACCGCGAGCCGCTCGGCGACGCCGAGGGCGGGCCGGAGCGGCGTCGCGGCCTCGGCGCTCTCCGGGAAGAAGTGGGCGACGAGGAGCATGGCGCCGTGGAGCGCCCGCTCGAGGCGGAGCGTCGCGGCCCGGGCGAGGACGTACGGTACGTCGAGGGGCCGGGAGAGGAGCTCGCGGACGTCCACGAACGTCACGAGCGGCGCGTGCAGGCCGAGGAGCGCCTGCTCGGCGACCGTGCCGAGGAGCGCGTCCTCCGGGGAGGGCCGGTGCGCCGAGGGGCCGAACACCGGGTACGGGGTGGCGCGCGCGAAGAGCGGCGCGTCCTCCGGCCCGGACGGCCAGAGCCCCTCCTGCATCGAGACCGTCGCCTTCCCGTTCGTGAAGGTGACGGTCCGCCCCTCGTGCTCGGTCCGGAGCATCGACCACTCGGCCTTCGTCGCGTCCACGAACCGCTGGCCCTCCGCGGTCGGGACCGCGAGCCGCAGGTCCCCGAGCGGTCGGAAGGCGAGGTGCGGGTAGAGCCAGTCCACGTACGCGGCGGCGTCGAGCACCACGACGTGGAGCCCCTCCACCTCCCGCAGGAGCGTCCGGAGGGTCATGAGCTTCTGCAGGTTGTCGTTCACGATCCCCTGGAAGGACGTGAGGAGCCGGTCGCGGAGCGCCTCCGGCGCCCGCGCTCCGAGCCGGCGCTGCTCGAGCTGGTACGACGCGAGGGCGGCGAGGCCGTGGGCCTCGAGCACGTCGCCGAGGAGCCCGGGGTCGCACTCCGGCAGCTCGTCGGGGGGCGAGAAGGAGGTCAGCACGCGGAGGGCTTGAAGGAGGGGCACCGCGCGAGCAGTAACGCGGCGCGCCCGTCCGGGCAAGCGCGCGGGAGCCCCCGAAGTGACCGCCCCTCCCGCGCCCCTCAGGGCGCGAGCGACCGGCCCGACGCCGTAGTACGTGAACCCCGCCGCGCGCGCCTTCGCCGCGTCCCAGACGTTCCGGCCGTCGAAGAGCACCGGCTGGCGCATCGATCGCCTTCAGCCGCGCGAAGTCGGGGTTGCGGAACTCGTTCCACTCGGTGACGAGGAGGAGCGCGTCGGCGCCCTGCGCCGCCGCGTAGGGCTCGGGGGCGAGCTCCACCGCCGCGGCCGCGAAGAGCTTCTCCGCGACCTCGGCCGCGACCGGGTCGTGCGCCTTCACCTTCGCGCCCGTTCCCGAGCAGCCCCTCGATGACGGTGATGCGCCGGGGCCTCCCGCATGTCGTCGGTCTTGGGCTTGAAGGCGAGCCCCCAGACGCCGAAGCGTCTTCCCGGCGAGCGAGCCGAAGTGCTTCGTCGCCTTCTCGACGAGCCAGCGCTTCTGCCGCTCGTTCACGCGCTCGACCGCGCGCAGCAGGTCGAAGTCGAGCCCGATCTGGCGCGCCATCGTCATGACCGCCCGGACGTCCTTCGGGAAGCAGGACCCGCCGAAGCCGACGCCGGGGAAGAGGAACGGGTGGCCGATCCGCCGGTCCGAGCCGATGCCGCGCCGGACCTGGTCGACGTCGGCGCCGAGCCGCTCGCACAGGGTGGCCATCTCGTTCATGAACGAGATCCGGGTCGCCAGCATGGCGTTCGCGGCGTACTTCGTGAGCTCCGCCGAGCGGACGTCCATGAATAGGACCGGCTGCTCGGCGCGGACGAACGGCGCGTACAGCTCGGCCATCACCGCGCGGGCGCGCTCGGAGGAGACGCCGACGACGACGCGGTCGGGGCGCATGAAGTCCTCGATCGCCGCCCCCTCCTTCAGGAACTCGGGGTTCGAGACCACGTCGAAGGGGTGCTTCGCGGTGTCGCGAAGGACCGCCGCCACCTTGTCGGCCGAGCCGACCGGCACGGTGGACTTGTTCACGACCACCGCGTACCCGGTGAGGGTCCGTCCGATGTCGCCGGCCGCGGCGAGGACGTAGGAGAGGTCCGCCTCGCCGGTCTCGCCGGGCGGCGTGCCGACCGCGATGAAGACCACCTCCGCGCCGGCCATCGCCTCGGGGTAGGAGGTCGTGAAGGAGAGGCGGCGCTCCTTCACGTTGCGGCGGACGAGCTCCTCGAGCCCGGGCTCGTAGATGGGGATCCCGCCCGCGTTGAGCAGGTCGATCTTCCGGCGATCCACGTCGAGGCAGCGGACCTCGTGCCCGGACTCCGCGAAGCAGGTGCCCGTGACGAGCCCGACGTACCCCGTGCCGACGACCGCGATCTTCATGTTCCGTCCTCTCCCGACTCCGACCGTCAGGCGCGCGCGGCGACCGTCCGCGCCTCGCCGGCGTCCTCACCCTCGTAGACCCGGTGCAGGCGGGCGTACTCGCCGTCTCGCGCGAGCAGCGCGTCGTGACTCCCGGCCTCGACGACCCGTCCACCCGAGACCACCACGATCCGATCGGCGTTCCGGATGGTCGAGAGCCGGTGCGCGATGACGAGGGTGGTCCGCAGCCGCTCGCGCTCGAAGGCGACGAGCCGGTCGAGGGCCCGCTGCACCTCGCGCTCCGTCTCCGCGTCGAGGGCGCTCGTCGCCTCGTCCAGGATCAGGATGGGCGCGTCCCTCAGGAACGCGCGGGCGATGGCGAGCCGCTGCCGCTGCCCGCCGGAGAGCCGGGAGCCGCGCTCGCCGACGGGGGTGTCGTACCCCTGCGGCTGCGCGAGGATGAAGTCGTGGGCCTCCGCCAGGCGCGCGGCGCGCTCGACCTCGGCGAGGGGCACTTCCGGGCGGCCGTAGGCGATGTTCGCCCGGATCGTGTCGTCGAAGAGCACGTTCTCCTGGGCGACGAGCGCGATCTGGGATCGCAGGCTGGCGAGGGTCGCGTCGCGCAGATCCACGCCGTCGATGGTGATCCGGCCGGAGGTGGGATCCCAGAAGCGCGGGAGCAGGTTCGCGACGGTGGTCTTCCCGCTCCCGGTCGAGCCGACGAGCGCCACCGTCTCCCCGCTGCGGATCTCGAGGTCGAAGTCCCGGAGCACGGCGCGCTGATCGTCGTAGGAGAAGCCCACCCGCTCGAAGCGGATGGCGTCCCGGAGCGGCGGGAGGATCCGGGTGCCGCGGTCCTCGACGGTCGTCGGCGCGTCGAGGATCTCGAAGATGCGCTCGGCGGCCGCCGCGCCGGCGATGGCGGTCTGCCCGACGCGGCCGAGCTGCTTGACCGGCTGGTACAGGAGCATCACCGCCGCGATGAACGAGAAGAACTTCGCCGCCTCGATCTCGCCCGCGAGGATCCGCCCGCCGACCCACCAGATCGCGAGGCCGATGCCGGACGCCGCCATCACCTCCATGAGCGGGGAGGAGATCGCGCGCAGGAGGAACCCGCGGCGGTTGGCGCGAATGTAGGTGCGCACCCCGTCCGCGAAGCGGCGCGACTCCCAGGCCTCGGTCCCGAAGGCCTGGACCACGCGGATCCCGCCGAGGACCTCCTGGATCATCGCCGCGAGGCGGCCCGCGGTGGTCGCCGCCTGGGTGGTGACGCCCTTCAGCCTCTTGCCGAGCCGGACGACCGGGAAGAGCGTGACCGGCACGACGCAGAAGACGACGAGCGACATGCGCCAGTCGAGGACGAAGCAGTTCACGAGCATGATGACGAGCGTGAGCCCGTCCCGGACGTAGCTCGGGATCGCGTTCGCGACGGCGGCGTCGACGGCCCAGACGTCGCCTGAGACGCGCGACTGGATGTCGCCGGTGCTGTGGGTCGAGTAGTAGGCGGGCGGCAGCCCGAGGAGCTTGTCGAAGGCGGCGCGGCGGATGTCGCCGACCATCCGCTGCCCGACCATGCCGATGAGGAACTGCTGCCCGAACGCCGCGAACCCCTTGAGCAGCGAGACCGCGATGATCACGGCGGGCAGGGCGCCGAGGACCCGGCGGCGGTCGAGGCCGGCGAGGAACCCGTCGAGGTCCACGCTCCCCGGCAGGAAGCTGCGGAGCGACGCGAGCGACTTCACGTGACCGGTGAAGAGGAACTCGAGCGCCGGCCCGATGAGGTTCGCGTACATGGCCGTGGAGAGCGACAGCACGACCATGCAGAGGATCGCCAAGGCGATCCGCAGCTTGTAGGGGGAGGCGTAGGCCAGCAGTCGGAGGTACGTGCGCAAGGCGCGGACATCCTAGTCCAGACCGCCGGCGTCTTGTAGCGGGGGACACCCGCGGCGGCGCCGCGGCGCGAGCGGCCGAGCGTCGGCGGTCCGGGGTCCGGCCAAGTGCGCAGGTTCGGGTGAACCTCGGAGGGAAGGAGCGACCATGACCGAACTCGACGGCGTCCTCGGGGAGCTCGCGAAGCTCCGGAGCGGGAGCGAGCCCATCGTCAGCCTCTACCTCGATGTGCGCTGGAACGACGAGCAGCAGCGCGAGCGGGTGCGCGTCTCGGTGCGGGATCGCGCCCGCGCGATCGTCGGGCACTACGCGGCGGGCGCGCCGGGCAAGCCGGCGCTCGCCCGGACGCTCGAGAAGATCTCCGGGTTCGTGGAGGGGCTCGCCGCCCAGGCGTACGAGGAGAGCCGCGCCGGGGCCGCCCTCTTCGCGCACGAGGGGCTGAAGCTGTGGCGGCCGCTCTTCTTCGCGCGGCCCTTCGCCGAGGAGCTGTGCGCCGACGGCATCCCCCACCTCGGGCAGCTCGCCCGGCTCGCCGAGCGGCAGCGCCCGGCCATCGTGGTGGTGCCGTCGCTCGAGGGGGCGGAGCTCTTCGAGGTGCGGCTCGGGGACGTCGGCGTCGAGGAGAGCGTCCGCGGGGCGGTGCCGCGGAACGACACGGACAACTTCAACCCCGGCACCGGCCAGCCCCGCCGCGAGTACGAGCGCGAGGCGAAGAACGAGCGGCGCGCGCAGGCGTGGGCGCTGCGCTACCGGCGCGCGGCGGCGTCGGAGGTGACCTCGCTCTTCGACCGGCTCCCGGGGGCGCGGCTCATCCTCGTCGGGACCGCCGAGGGTGCCGCGGCCTTCGTCCGCGAGCTGCCCGAGCGCGTCGAGGAGGCGATCGCCGCGAAGGTGCCGCTGCCGCGGGCCTGGTCCTCCTCCGGCGGGATCCGCCGGACCGGCGTCCGGGAGCTCGCGCAGGAGGTCCTCGGCGACGGGGCGGAGGCCGCCGCCCGGGAGGTCGAGACGGTGGTCGGGGAGGCGCTCCGCGGCAAGACCGCGGTGGTCGGCCCCGAGGACGTGGTCCTGGCGGTGAACGAGGGGCGGGTCCACGCGCTCGTGGTGGAGGAGGACTTCGAGCAGCGCGGCTTCCACTGCGACAACTGCGGCGCCCTGGGCGCGGACGTCGAGTCGGCGGAGGTCTGCCCGTTCTGCGCGGGCGATCTGCGGGCCGTCCAGAACCTCCGGGAGGCGCTCGTGGCGCGGACCCTCGCCGGCGGCGGCCGGGTCGAGCTCGTCCCCCACGAGGACCGGCTCCACGGCTACCGCGGGGTCGCGGCGCGCCTCCGCCAGACCACGCAGACGGGGCTCCGGGGCGCGAGCCCGCCGGGGTCCACCGCGCCGGGGGCGAACCAGCCCTGAGACTCGGCTAAGACGTCGCCTGCTCGCCCCGCACCGCCGCGGCCTCGGCCACGATGGGAAGGATGCGGGTCTTTGCGGCGGCGTCCGATCCGGGGTTCTCCAGGATCGCGACGAGCGAGAGCGGCGGGAAGGGCAGCGCGCGGTCCACGGCGCCGGAAGAGCGGGGTGAGGAGGTTCAGGACCGCGATCTGGGCGAGGCCGAAGTGGCGGCGCCGCAGGAGCTTGCCGTTCAGCCACCAGGCGGGCGTGCCGACGCGGTTGAAGGGGAGGATCTCCTTCGGCTCGAAGCCCGCGTCGAGGGCGAGGCGCCGGAGGGTGGCCTCGGTGTAGCGGCGCCGGTGGCCGAGCACCTCGTCGAGCGTCCCGAACAGCCCCGGGCCGCTGCGGCACGAGGACGATGGCCCGTCCGCCGGGCCCGAGCGCCGCCCGGATGTTGCGGAGCGCCCCGAGGTCGTCGAGCGACGTGCTCGATGACGTTCAGGCAGACCACCGTGTCGAAGCCGCCCGGCAGCTCGGGGAACGAGTCGCCCCGCGTCACGTCGGTGAGCTGGACGTCCAGGTAGGGCCGGTCGGAGGTGAGGGTCCGCAGCGTCTGGAGGTAGAGCGGGTTGATGTCGGAGGCGACGTAGGCGTCCCGCGGGACGAGGTGCCGCGTCATGTTCCCGGTGCCGCTGCCGATCTCGAGGACGCGCCGTCCGCAGAACGGCCGGATGAAGTCGGCCATCCAGGCGTTGAAGCGCGGCGCCCGGGCGAGGCGGCCGAGGATCTGCGAGCCGTGCTCGTCCTGCACGTAGATGTCGTCGGAGATCCAGAAGCGCAGCATCGCGAGGAGGGCGCGGAAGCCGTCCCGCCAGCCGATCTTCTTCCCCTCCTGGTAGGTCCGGCCGGAGTAGCTGATCGGCACCTCGAAGATCCGGGCCTCGCGCTTCGCGAGCTTGATCGTCAGCTCGGGCTCGAGCCGGAAGTCGTTCGAGACGATGGGGATGGACTTGAGGAGCGCGGTGCGGACGGCCTTGTAGCAGGTCTCCATGTCGGTCAGGTTCAGGTTGGTGATGAGGTTCGAGAGGAACGTGAGGAGGCGGTTCCCGAGCTCGTGACGGAAGAGGAGGGCGCGGCGGGCCTCGCCGCCGGCGAAGCGCGAGCCGAAGACCGCGTCGGCGCCGTCCTCCACGAAGACCCGCACGATCCGGAGGAGGTCGCGCGGGTGGTACTCGAGGTCGGCGTCGTGGATGACCGTGACCTCGGCGTCGGCGTGCGCGAGGGCGCTGCGGATGGCCGCGCCCTTGCCGCCGTTCCGCTCGTGCTGGAGGAACAGCCAGTCGATCCCGCCGTGCCTGCCGCGGCCGAGGAGCGTGGCGCGCGGCGAGCCCGACGCCCGCGGCGCGGGCGGGAGGGCGGGGGCGAGGGAGATGCCGCGCTCGGCGGCGAAGGCGCGGAGGACCGCCGGCGTCGCGTCGCGGGACGAGTCGTCGACCACGACGACCTGGACGCGCTCGAGGTGCGGCGAGCCGGCGAGGACCTCGAGCCGGGCGAGGGAGGTCGCGACGAGGTGCTGCTCGTCGAAGACGGGGACGAGCACGGTGAGGGACGTCTTCGGCACGCGCGGACGTTATGCGCCCCCGCGTGCGGGTGTCAACGACGCGGGGCCCGCCCGGATCGGGCCGGCGAGCTCCCGGGGCGGCCGGGGTCAGGCGCGCGCCGCTCCGGCCCTACCCGTGCCGGCTCACCGCCGGTCCCGCGCCGGCGCGCTGCTCGCGCTCGGCGAGGGAGAGGTCGGACTCCATCATGATCCGGACGAGGTCCTTGAAGCGACGTCCGCGGCGACCAGCCGAGCTTGCTCCTGGCCTTCGAGGGGTCCGCGAGGAGGAAGTCGACCTCGGTCGGGCGGTAGTAGCGCGGATCGATCTCGACGTACTTCTGGTAGTCGAGCCCGACGTGGCCGAAGGCGAGCTCGCACAGCTCGCGCACCGAGTGCGACTCGCCGGTCCCGATGACGTAGTCGTCAGCCTCCGGCTGCTGCAGCATGAGCCACATCGCCTCGACGTAGTCCTTCGGCGAAGCCCCAGTCGCGCTTCGCGTCGAGGTTGCCGAGGTAGAGCTTCTTCTGGAGGCCGAGCTTGATGCGGGCGGCGGCGCGGGTGACCTTGCGGGTGACGAAGGTCTCGCCGCGGCGCGGCCCCTCGTGGTTGAAGAGGATGCCGTTCGAGACGTGGAGCTCGTACGCCTCGCGGTAGTTCACGCCGATCCAGTAGGCGTAGACCTTGGCGCAGCCGTAGGGGCTCCGCGGGTAGAACGGGGTCTTCTCGTTCTGCGGGCGGCGGCGAGGCGCCGAACATCTCCGACGAGGAGGCCTGGTAGATCCGGGTCTTCGCGAGGTCGAGCTCGCGGACCGCCTCGAGGAGCCGGCAGGCGCCGAGGCCGGTGACCTCGCCGGTGTACTCCGGCACGTCGAAGGAGACCTTCACGTGGCTCTGCGCGCCGAGGTTGTAGATCTCGTCGGGGCGGAGCTTCTTGAGGAGCAGGTTCAGCGACGAGGCGTCGTTCAGGTCGCCGTAGTGCAGGAAGAGGCGGCAGCCCGGGCGTGTGCGGGTCCTGGTAGACGTGGTCGATCCGCGAGGTGTTGAAGGTGGAGGCCCGGCGGATGATGCCGTGCACCTCGTACCCCTTCTCGAGGAGGAGCTCGGCGAGATAGCTGCCGTCCTGGCCGGTGATGCCGGTGATGAGCGCCTTCTTCATGGGGGGCGAATAGACCTCGGACGGCATGGACGAGTCAACGCCGCGGCGGGTGGGGGCGAGCCTGCTGGCGCTAGCGGGCGTACCCGCGGCCGCCCGTCTCGATCCGGACCACGACGCCGTCGGCGAGGATGACGAAGCGGACGAACGACTGCGGGCCGAAGTCGTAGGTCCAGACCTCGACCTCCCGCGGCGCCGCGCGGCCCCCGAGCAGCCCGCCGTGGGGATCGGCGAGCGCGAGGTCGTCGAGGCGCATCTCCATGAGCGCGGGCTCGCCGCAGCGGGCGAGGAGGTCGACCTTCGCGTCGCCGACGTGGAGCGCGTTCGTCTCGCAGGTGGCCCTGCGGATCGGGACGCTGGGCTCCTCGGGCCGGACGTAGCCGTATCCGCCCCGATCGATGGCCACGATCTTGCCGCCGTCGACGGTGACGAACATGAGGAACTGCTGCGGACCGAAGTCGTAGGTCCACTTCTCGGTCGTGAGGACGGAGGCCCGCCCGGAGCGGGGGCCGAGGGTGCCGACCGCGCCGGCCTCGTAGGCGCGCACCTCGCGCAGCTTGGGTGCGCCGCACTTTCCGAGGAGGTCGACGGTCGCGTCGCCGACCGAGACGAGGCCGCCGGCGCAGCGGAGGGACCCGTCGCTGGTGGCCTGCGCGGTGGCGGGGACGAGCGCGGCGAGGGTGAGGGCGACGGCGAGCGTGCGCATGGCGCCTCCGGAGGAAACGAGCTCGTCCATCCGTACACCCGGCGAGCGAGAAGGTGTCGACCGCTGGGCCAACGGGGGGTGCGCGACCGTGCCGCGCACGGGCTCGGCCGCGCGCCTCTACGCCGCGCCGGCTCTTCTCGAACCAGGCGATGGTCTCGCGCAGGCCGTCCTCGAACCCGATCCGCGCCTTCCAGCCGAACTCGCGGAGCGCCTTCGAGGTGTCGAGCATGCGCCGCGGCTGCCCGTCGGGCTTGCTCGGGTCCCACACGATCTCGCCGTCGAACCGGCAGAGGCGCGCGATGAGCGCGACGAGGTCGCGGATGGTGATCTCGAACCCGGCGCCGAGGTTCACCGCCTCGCTCTTGTCGTACCGCTCGCAGGCGGCGACGATCCCCTCCGCGGCGTCGCGGGCGTGGAGGAACTCCCGGGAGGCCGCGCCGGTGCCCCACACGACGATCTTCGACTCCCCCCGCTCCCGCGCCTCGACGCACTTGCGGATGAGCGCCGGGATGACGTGGGAGGTGTGGAGGTCGAAGTTGTCGCCCGGACCGTAGAGGTTCACCGGGAAGAGGACGACGGAGCTCGTCCCGTACTGCCGCCGGTAGGCGTCGCTCTGGACGAGGAGCGCCTTCTTCGCGATGCCGTAGGGCGCGTTCGTCTCCTCCGGGTAGCCGTTCCAGAGGTCGTCCTCCTTGAACGGCACCGGGCAGAACTTGGGGTACGCGCAGATCGAGCCGAGGGCGACGAGCTTCTTCAGGCCGACCTGCCGCGCGACCTCGATGAGCTGAACGCCCATCATGAGGTTGTCGTAGAAGAACTTGCCCGGGTTGTCCCGGTTCGCGCCGATTCCGCCCACCCGCGCCGCCATGTGGATGACGAGCGTCGGCCGCGCGTCGCGGTACAGCCGCTTCACCGCCTCCATCTCGACGAGGTCGTAATCCCTGGAGCGGGGGACGAAGATCTCCTTCGCCCCCCGGCGCCGCAGCTCGTCGAGGACGAAGCCGCCAAGGAATCCGGCGCCGCCGGTGACGACGATGCGCTCGCTCGGCCAGTGGAGTGACATGATTCCGGCGGAAGTTAAACGGGCCGCTTTGGCGAGTCAAATCGACGTCGCCGGCGGCGCGGGGCTCCCCTCCGCGCGCCGCGGCGCGACCGGCGCGCCCGACGGGTCGGTCCCGGCGAGCGGGGCGGGCGTCCGCCGCGGGTGCGGTACACTGGCGTGTGCATGGGAGGCGACGAGCAGGGAAATGACGGACACCCGCCGCGCCCGGTGCGGCGTGCGGCGCTCGCGTGGTGGGGCCTCGGGGCGGCCGCCGGGCTCGTCGCGGCCGGCGCCTGGGTGTCGCTCCGGCCGAGCCGCGCGCCGGACGCGCCGCCGAGCCGCGCCGCCGAGGCCGCGCCCGCCGCCGCCGCGGCGGCGGCGTACACCTGCCCGATGCACCCCGCCTTCGTCACCGGCGACGCGAAGGCCCGCTGCCCCGAGTGCGGCATGAAGCTCGTCCCCCGGAGCGCCGACCTCGCCGACGGGAAGGCGCCGGAGCGCGGTCCGGGAGGGCTCGGGCCCGTCGAGACTCAGCCGGGAGCGGGTCCAGCTCATGGGCGTGCGGACGGCGGTGGCGGTGCGCGAGCCGCTCGGCGCGACGATCCGCGCGCCGGGGTTCGTCGGCGTGGACGGCAGCCGGCTCGTCGCGGTGAGCGCGCGCTTCTCCGGGTGGATCGAGGGGATTGGAGGGGGCAACGTCGGGCAGCTGGTCGAGAAGGGCAACGTCCTCGCGCTCCTCTACAGCCCGGACGCCGTCGCGGCGCAGCAGCAGCTCCTCGCCGTGACGCGCTGGTCGGATTCCGAAGACGCCCGGGACGCGACCGCCTCCGGCCACCGATTACCAGCGGGAGGCCCGCGCCAAGCTCGAGCTGCTCGGGTTCGCCCCGGAGGACGTGGACGAGCTCGTGGCGAGCGGCGCGCCGAACCGGACGATGAAGATCCGCGCGCCGGTCCGGGGGTTCGTCGGCAAGAAGTCGGTGCTGGCAGGGGGGTTCGTCCAGCCCGGCACCGAGATGTTCCAGATCGCGGACCTCTCGTCGGTGTGGGTCATCCTCGACGTGTCCGCGCGGGACATCGCGCGCGTGCGGGTCGGGCAGAAGGCGAGCTTCGAGGTGCCGACCTGGCCCGGCGAGCGGTTCGCCGGGAAGATCGCGTTCATCTCCCCGGCCATGGCGCAGAGCACGCGCTCGCTCCAGGCGCGGATTGAGGTGCGGAACCCCGGGCTCCGGCTGCGCCCGGGCATGTACGGCGACGTGACGATTGAGGTCGGGACGTCGCTCGCCGTCGTCGTGCCGACCGAGGCGATTGTGGACACCGGCGAGGCGAGCTACGTCTTCGTCGCCCAGGGCGCGGGGCGCTTCGAGCCGCGCCCGGTGACCGTCGGCTGGACCGAGAACGGCAGGGCCGCCATCGTGGCGGGCGTCACGGAAGGGGAGCGCGTCGTCACCACGGCGAGCTTCCTCGTCGACTCGGAGAGCCGGATGCGCTCGGCGGTCGAGAGCTTCGGGGGCGCACCCCGGCGGTAGGAAAGCCCCACGGCTGCACGACTCGACCGGGGGGCTCCGGTGCGCAGCTCGCCGTGCCAGAATCGACCCCGGGACCCGCGCGGATCGCGAGATCCGGGACAGGAGGAAGCGTGCGGATGAACCGGATCGGCCTGCTCGCGCTCGCCATCGTGCTCCTCGGTGGCGCGGTGATGGTCGGCATCTACCTCGCGACGGAGCCGGACGCGCGCGACGCGCGCAGCGCGCGCAACGGAATCCTGCCGCCCGCCCTCGCCGCCGCCGATCCGCAGGCCGCGGTCTCGCTCGTCCCCCCCGCGATCCCGCCGGAGCTCCCTCGCCTCGCCGGTCCGGCGGAGACGCCGCCCCCGGAGTGGCGCAAGGAGCACCCGACCATCCCGGCGCCGGTGCCGAACGAGGCCGCCCCGATCGCGGCGAAGCCGCCGCGCGGGCTCCCGGCGGAGCCGGCGAGGCGCGAGGACGCGATCCTCGACGTGCGGCGCAAGCGCTTCGCCGACCAGATGGACCGGCTCAACCGCCGGAACGCGCAGCGCGGCGGGATCCCGTCCGACGCCGGCGCGCGGCCCCCGCGCGACCCGCCGCGGCCCGGAAGCCGGGGCGCGGCGCTCTCGTCCGGCCAGTAGCGCAGGTTCTTCTTGGGGCGTGAGCGAACGTTCCCCGGCTTAGCTACCCCGGGTCTGGCCAGGACCCTGAGTCCGAGTCCGCACTGATCGCCGTCAAGCGAGGGGACCCAACCTCGCCATTCGTCAGACTCGGCGGAAGTCACGCTGAGTGTGGGCCACCGCGTCGCGCGGCGGCTACCGAAAGCCGCTGCGCAAGTCACGACCCGTGAACGGGGGACGTGACCTGTCCGGCCCCCGTCACCAGTGTGGCCGAACCGCGTACCCCAGGGTGCGCGTTCGCGTCCGGCGGTCGGTCGGCGCCCGGAGGGCAACCCATGACGACGTCGAAGCTCAGCGCGGTGGCACGATTCCTCTCTCTCGGTGTCGCCCTCGCAGTCGCAGGCACCGCGCTCGCGGCTCGGCGCGGACGACAAGCTCCCAGCCCACCCGGCAGGCTCGATGCTCTCGCCCGACGGCGTCCAGGTGACGCCGATGCGGGTCAAGGCGAACCAGGAGCGGGCCGAGGCGGCCCTCCGGGCCTACAAGCGCCACGGTGCGCCGCGGTCGATGCTCCCTGCGAGCGCGCGCCGCGGCGGCGCGGCGACCCCCCCCGTGCGCAAGGACTCTCCCGCCGGTCAGCCCGCCAGCGGTGGCGGCGCGGTGAAGCGCGCGGCGGCCGCGCTTCTCGACCTGACGCTCGCAGCCGGCGCCGCGGATCTGTTCTCCGTCCCCAACTACGCGAACTCGAAGCTCCCCACCGCGTCGTGCTCGATCAGCGGCGACCCGTGCATGTCCGACGCGGACTGCCCCGGGTACGCTCCGCCGATCGCGGCCGGAATCTATCTCTATCCGGGCGGCGAGACCTGCACCGGGCCGGTGCTCTCCGGCGGCATCCGCAAGTTCGTGGACGGGCTCCCCGGCCTCTGCGACGCGAACAAGCCGAACGGCGGCAAGAACAACCTCGGTCAGTGCCTCCCCGTCGCCGTCCCGGACAAGACGACCTACGCCGACGCCGACTACTACGAGATCGGGCTCGCGCAATACCCCGCCCAGTTCCACAGCGATCTCCCCGCCACCACCCAGATCCGCGGCTACTACCAGAAGAACGCGACCGGCGAGGCGAACGCCCCGCACTACCTCGGCCCGATCATCGTCGCGACCACGAACCGCCCCGTCCGGGTCCGTTTCGTGAACGAGCTGGCCACCGGTCCCGCGGGCGAGCTCTTCATCCCGACCGACACCACCATCAAGGGCGCTGGTCTCGGACCGAACGGGCAGGACTCGTACACGCACAATCGCGCGACCATCCACCTCCACGGCGGCAACACCCCGTGGATCAGCGACGGCACCCAGCACCAGTGGACCGCCCCCAAGGGCGAGGCCACGCCGTACAAGAAGGGCGCCACCGTCGGCTACGTGCCCGACATGTGGTTCGACGCGAGCGGGAACCACCTCCCCGCGCTGCGGCGGGCTGACCACGTGTCCCGTGGCCGGCGCCACCAACGATCCGGGCGAGGGCGCGCTGACGTTCTACTGGACGAACCAGCAGAGCGGGCGGCTCATGTTCTACCACGACCACGTGTACGGGATGACGCGCCTCAACGTCTACGCCGGCGAGGCCGCGGGGTACCTGCTCGTGAACCCGCCCGACGAGGACGCCCTCGCCGCCGCGACCGTGCCTGGGACGATCGGCTCGAGCGGCGCGACGACCGACCTCGACCACATGATCCCGCTCGTCATCCAGGACAAGACCTTCGTCCCGCCGGCGACCCAGCTCGCCTCCCAGGATCCGACCTGGGACACCACCGCCTGGGGCCCCGAGGGCAACTTCTGGTTCCCGCACGTCTACACGCCGAACCAGTGGCCCGGGAACCCGGACATCTCCGGGACGAACCCCTTCGGCCGCTGGGACTACGGTCCCTGGTTCTGGCCGCCGCAGACGACCCTCGTCGCCGACGGCGTCAACCGTCCGCTGACGAAGCCGTGCTGGAGCGCCGCCGCGGTCACCGACACGAACCCGTCGGGCGCGACCGAGTGCCCGACCCTCCCGGACGTCTCGCTCGTCCCGGAGTCGTTCTTCGACACGATGGTCGTGAACGGCACCGCCTATCCGACGGTCACCGTGGATCCGGTCGCCTATCGGTTCCAGATCCTCAACGCCGCGAACGAGCGCAACCTGAACCTCAGCTTCTTCAAGGCAGACGCGTCCGGGACCGAGGTCCCGATGGTGGACGCGGTTCCGCACTCGCCGGCCGCGAACCCGCCGCTCTGCAAGGCGAACGCGGCCGGTGGACCCGGCGACGGGGCTTCCGAACGGCTGCTGGCCGATCAAGTGGCCGGTGGACGGCCGCTACGGCGGCGTCCCGGATCCGAAGGCGGCCGGCCCCGCCATCGTCCAGATCGGTAGCGAGGGAGGCATCCTCCCCGTTCCGGCCGTCATCCCGCGCGCAGCCCGTGGACTTCGAGTACAACCGGCGGAACATCGTCGTCCTGAACGTCTCCTCGAAGGGCCTCTTCATCGGTCCGGCCGAGCGCGCCGACATCGTGGTCGACTTCTCCGCCTTCGCCGGCAAGACCCTCATCCTCTACAACGACGCGCCCGCCCCGGTCCCTGCGGCGGATCCGCGGATCGACTACTTCACCGGCGCCCCCGACCAGACCCTCTCCGGCGGCGCGCCGACCACGCTGCCCGGGTACGGTCCGAACACCCGCACGGTGATGCAGGTCGTCGTGCGCGCGACCGCGGTCACCCCGCGGCCGGCCTTCGACACCGCCGCCGCCACCCAGGCGCTGGCGGC
Organism: uncultured delta proteobacterium; assembly: GCA_963739565.1. Classification (GTDB taxonomy): domain Bacteria; phylum Myxococcota; class Myxococcia; order Myxococcales; family Anaeromyxobacteraceae; genus Anaeromyxobacter. The sequence goes on from CAVUBF010000012.1 coordinate 1,202,554, forward strand.
CCGGTTCGCGATCTCGCAGCCCGCGCCCATCGTCCCCGAGTCCGCCTTCAGCCCGGTGTACGGGACCACGCTCGCCGACACGTACCTCCCGATCCAGGCGCGTGAGCTCACGTTCACGCCGGTCTGCGCGATCGACGAACCCGCCGACCTGCGCCGATCCGAACGCGCCGCAGACGGTCCCCCTGGCGTGGAAGGCGATCCACGAGCTCTTCGACCCCGACTACGGCCGCATGAACTCGGTCCTGGGGGTCGAGGTGCCGCTGACGAGCTGGCTGAACCAGACCACCATCCCGTACTTCTCGATTCGACCCGACGACCGAGTTCATCGCCGACGACAAGCCGCAGATCTGGAAGATCACCCACAACGGCGTCGACACGCACACGATCCACTTCCACCTCCTCAACGCGCAGGTCCTGAACCGCGTGGGATGGGACGGGCAGATCCGGCCGCCGGACGCGAACGAGGTCGGCTGGAAGGAGAGCGTGCGGATGAACCCGCTCGAGGACATCTACCTCGCGCTCCGCCCGGTCCGGCAGAACCTGCCGTGGCCGCTCCCCGACATGTGGCGGCCGATCGACGTCACGAAGCCGCTCGGCGCGAACACGGACTTCACCGGCGTGGACATCAACAACAACCCCATCCCGGTGGTGAACGACGTCGCGAACTTCGGGTGGGAGTACGTGTGGCACTGCCACCTGCTCGGCCACGAGGACAATGACATGCTCCGCGGCGAGGTGTTCGTCGTGGCGCCCGAGGCGCCGTCCGGGCTCGCCGTGACGAGTGTCGGGCCGCCCGTCGCCCTCGGGTTCACGGACAACTCGAAGAGCGCCCTCACGTTCGGGATCGAGCGGTCCACCACCGCGAGCTTCGATCCGGGCACGGTCGCGACGCTCTCGACGGTCAGCCCGGGCGTCGGTCCTCAGACGGTGACGTTCTCCGACTCCGGCGCGGCGCCGGGGACGACCTACTTCTACCGCGTCCGCGCGGAGAAGGTGCTCACGTCGCCCGCCATCCCCGGCATGACCTACCCGGCCGTCTCCGGCTGGTCGAACGCCGTCTCGGCGTTCATGCCGCCGCCGCTGCGGATCTCGCCGTCGCCGATCGCGTTCGGGAACGTCCAGGTCGGCACGCCGGTGACCCTGCCGGTCACGGTCACGAACATCGGCGCCGCGCCGTTCACGGTGACGGGCGTCGGGTTCTCGGGGACGAACCAGGCGGACTTCTCGCAGACCAACAACTGCGGGACGATCGCCGGCGGGCTCGACCTGCACCGTCAACGTGACGTTCACGCGGGGCGCGATGGGCGCGAGCAGCGCGAACCTCGTCGTGGCGAACGCGTACACCCAGAACGTGTCCCGCTAAACGGGTCCGGGCAGTCGGCGATCTCGATCACGCCGGGCACGCTGAGTTTCCCGATCCAGCAGGTGGGAACGACAAGCGGAGGAAAGCAGTTCACGGTGTCGAACGTCGGCTCGGCAGCGTTCACCGTCACGTCCGTGACCACGATCGGTACGAACCCGGGCGACTACACGCAGACCAATACCTGTGGAGCGGTCGCTCCCGGTGGCAGCTGCACGGTCACGGTGAGGTTCGCCCCCACCGCAACCGGGCCTCGCACCGCCACAGTGACCGTGCAGACGAGCGAGCCCGGGCAGCCGAGTGTGAGCGCCCCGATCACCGGCACCGGGATCGCGGTGATGCTCACGCCCAGTCTGGCGAGCCCGCAGGCGCCCGGGACGGCGGTGGTGTTCACGACGCAGCTCCAGGGCGCCACCGCGTACCAGTACCGGTTCTTCTTGAGCACGGACAACGGGACCACGTGGACACAGGTCCAGGGTTGGAGCAGCTCCAACAGGCGGACGCTGAACTCGGCGACCGTCGCGCAGTACCGAGTGCTCGCTGACACCCGCACCGTTGCGAATGGTCCGGTGGACGCGCAGTCAACCGCGACGTTCACCTATAAGTACCCGCCAGCGACAGGCGTGACGATCACGACCCAGCCCGCCTCGAGCCCGCAGCCTGCAGGGACTCCGGTCACCTTCATCGCGCAGGGCCAGGGTTCCTCGAACTACTGGTACCGGTTCTTCCTGGAGAAGGATAACGGCACCACCTGGACGGAGGTGCAGCCTTGGAGCCAAAACGCGAGCTGGCCGCTGCCCGGGACGACGCCGGCTGGCAATTACCGGGTCCTGGTGTACGTCCGCACGAACCCGACCGGTGGCCCTGATGCACAGGCCACGGCGAAATTCTCGCTGTTCTAAGCGCTGAGCGATGGACGCGCCCACGTCGCCCGCCCCGGGGTGACGTGGGCGCGGCTTCTCGCGCGGCGGCGCCCGATTGCGGTTCGGTCCACCGAGGGCATGTCGTGTTGCTGGCCGCCGTGCGCTGCGTGAAACCCCGAGGGTTCGCTATATTGCACGCATGCACGTGCGATTCCTGCTTGTCGCGTTGTTCGCCTCGACGGCAGTCGTTCGGGCGCACGCTGCCGCACCGCGCTGGTGAATCCGATTCCACACGGGGGCGGTGTGCGACGGAGCGACAGACGACGCGCCCGCGCTTGCCGCCGCAAACAGAGCGGCGGGCGACCATGGAATCGTCGGCGGCGACGTGCCCGCTCCGGATCGCGAGCGGCGTGCCCGACGTCAAGGCACCGCTGCGCGTGGAGGACGGCGGTGCGTTCGAACTCCAACCCGGCGGGACCGTCCACATCGTGGGCACATTCGAGGCTCGGCAGCATCATGTGTTTCGGATGAATGGCGGCACCCTCCTGTTTTCCGGGCGCACCGAGACCGTTCATGCGCGCTGGTGGGGCGCCGTTGGGGACGGAATCACCGATGATACCGATGCCCTTTCCCGGTTCTTCGCCGCGGCGATGGTCGTCGGCCGGGGCGATATCGATCGTGGAACGTACTCCGTCCGGGAAGGTGAGTTCGGGATTGTGATGCCCGAAGGTGGCGCGGGACCGCACATCCGGACGTCGGGACGGGTGGTCTTCAAGGCGCGCGGCGTCTCGGATGCTCCCGTGCTCAGGATCCACGGCAGTGAGAACGCTATTCATCCGCGGTGGCTCGTTGGGCCCATTCACGGTGGTAGACGAGTCGCGCGCTCCGCGACGCGGCGCCATGCATTGTCGCTGAAGTCGATCGCCGGGTACGAGTTTCCCTTCATCGAAGGGCGGGGAATTCACGGCGATGTCGTCAACATCCCCGAAGCGACGGTCGCGATGAACCCCGACCTTTTTCAGGTGTACGGCGTCCACGTGGGCACGATCTGGGCGGAGCAGTGCAGTGGGTACGCTCTCAGGAATGACAACGGCGCAGGCTTCACGGGATCCGACGTACGCGATCCTCTCCGCCGGGTCGGCTGGGGGGTTTTTTGGCGGGGGAGCCGGCGTGACGCTCGGATACGTTTCCGTCGCGGGATCGACCTCGTGGGCGATCGACTCCCCCGAAAGCCACCCCGGATCCATTCATCGGGTCCTCGTGCAGTCCGCCGAGTTAGACGGTTGCCGCTACGGTGTGCGCATCAAGAACGGGACGTGGTGGGAGCTCCGCGATGTGAGGCTGGTGCACAGGTTCCGCCGCAACGACGGGGTCTACTGGCCTCGCAGTGCGGTAGCTCGGCTCGGACAATCCACGATCAGCGCGGGGACATTCACGATTGAACACGTGATCGCGTCCGGGGGAACCAAGTCGGACCTCGGCGTTGTTGCGGCAGACCTTCGAAGACCGCAAACTTCAACGCAACTCGGCTGAACATCAGGATCCGGGACGATGCCCGGTTCGGGTTCACCGATGCAGAGATGTGGAACAACCTCGCGCAGACCGCAGACGTCGACGTCTGGACCGGCGAACGCCGACTCTACGCGTCTCCCTACAAGAACGAATTCCACATGGCTGCCGTGGCCCCGTCGTCCATCGCCGCGACGGGATTCGGCGCGGAGGGGTGGAAGGTTCGTTTCGACACCAGGGTCCGTGATGGACGACATCTGTACGAACTATCGTCGGGCTTCTTCACGGTTCCGGTGACCGGGACCTACGATCTTCGAGCGGGGCTGACCTTCGGCGCCCCGATGGCTCGACGTGCTACATCGGCCTCGCCGTCGCGCGGAAGCCGGCGCTTGTGCAGTATCTCTGCACGAGGCGACTGATCAGCAACGATCCGCAGTTCCAGTTCGTGAGCATCGACTGTCCCGTGATCTCGCTCCAAGAAGGAGATCGGGTGTTCGTGACAGCGCAGGTGCCCGGCGGAGCGAAGACGACGTATCGGCGCGAACCGCTTCGGGCGAACTTCTTCGCGGGGGAACTGCACTAGCGCTGAGCCCGATCGCAACATCGTCCGGAGTCACAGCGGCAGAACAGCTCCGCGGGACGCCGCGCGTCGATTCCCGAGCCCATCGAGGCGCCGCTCACGTGCGATCAGGCGGAGATCTCTTGCGCAGCCGTCATCATCGGGATGTCGGGAGCGAAGGGATGCGGTCGGCTGCGCCGCCCCGAATCAGCCGCTTGGCGCGTTCGAGCAGCGGTCGGCGATGGAGCCGCCGGAACCGGGTATTTCGGATACACAAGATCCAGCAGCGTCTCCGGCGGCGCGCCGCCCACGAGATGATTCCGGGCTTTGCAAACGGCAGCAAGACCCGGTCGAACCCAAAAGCGCTCGCGGCCCGGTGCACGACCTCGTTGTCGGACCCCACCACGGAACGGGGCGCCGCTTGATCCATAGCGGCATGTCGGCGAAGGAGAGGATCGCAACGTGGCGGCTATTCGAACTACCGCCGAATCGGAGAGCACCGCGAGTCCTCGGTCTCGAGTACAGCGATACCGGTCGAACGTCGCCATCGAGCGCGCCCGCCGCTGCCCGTGAGGTCGGAAAGCAGCATCCCCGAGGCCGAACAGTCGCGATACGGCGGAACCATCAGCAAGGCAAGCCACCGGGCGCCACGGGTCGTCGAGCAATCAGACGGGACGACGCAATCCTGCGGCGAGAACGACGACGGCCCGAGCGACGGAACGCTATCCGAGTCTGTCCGTTCACGACCGCTCTATCACCGAACGCTGCGCGAGAGGCCACGTCGAACCCGCCCAGGTGTAGCAGCGCCGAAATGGCGGTCGAAAAGCCGAATTCGTATACCCGGTCCCGAGAAGTGACATCGCGGACTCCGTTCGAACGGGCAGTACCGTGCGAGTTCTTCCCCGAGCCTCGCGGCCCGCGGCCGCCTTCGCGAGCGCCGCTCCACGCCGGATCGACGGTGGAGGAATGGAAGAACACGGGCACCGAACCGGATACCCTGCCTCCGCCAGGAGCAGCGCCGAGCATGTCGATCCACGCCGCCCGAGAGACATAGGATCGGTGCCGCCGGAAGATCGCGGAGCGCGTCCAGCGTCGCCAAGAGCCTGTCATGAAACGAACGGCCATCGTCCTCGCCCTCCCCCGAGCAATCATTCGTTACGTCAAACGCGAGGTTGGCGCGCGCCTACCTGGATCACGACGGTGGAGCTCGGCGGAATCTTCTTCAAGTTCTCGGAAATGTGCCGTTCGGCCAAGGTGTACCTGCGCGTGCGCCCGTGCGTTCACCTGCTCCTGATGGACCTGCCCGAGCGGCTCCCGGCGATGCATGAGGATCGTGGGTAGGTCGTCGGTGGCGATATGCCGGCCGTGGAGACCTGCGGACGTAGCACGCGGCGCCCGCGGCAGAATCGGTGTACACGGCGATCGCGCCGTCGAGGCGCGCCTTGACGGCGACGAACTGCCCTCCCGATCGCGCGGAGCTCGTCTGGTGACGGGAGCCTCGGGCGAGGCAGCACCGATGAAACCGATCGCCACAATGGCTCAGGTCCTCGGGATCTCGTGCACGCCGGACCGGACGGGCGCCACGATGAGCCGATGACGCCGAGCTGGAATGACCGGAAGAACGTCCACCGGCGCAACGCAACCGCGCGGCCAATGGACGGAGGCGCAGCTCACCGGCGCGATCGACGAACACCCGGTCGGGAATGGGATAGAGAAGGTAGCTGCCCGTTTCCTACGCTCCGGCTCGAGCGAGCAGCACACGGTCGGAGGGGGACGCCAAGCAACTCCGAGTACAACGCGAGAAGCGGGACTGCAGAACGCGCGAA
>CAVUBF010000013.1:0-12835 GCA_963739565.1 uncultured delta proteobacterium
ACGAATGATCGGTCTGGCGAATCCCGGGCTTACGCCCTCCGCCCGGGGCGCCGAGCGGTTGGTTCGGCTGGACCTCGAGGCGAGCGGCAATCGCGGCGGCCGGCGCCGGTCGCGCCAGCCGCTCGCCTCAGGTCCCTGCGATGTCGCCCGCCGCGGGTTGGGAGCCCGGCGATCTCAGCGTGTGGCGGCGGCGATCTCGCGAAGTCCTGCGAGGTGGTCTTCGGTAGCGGCGACGAGCACGTCGCGCACCGTGACGAGCAGCGTCTTCCACCGCGTGGCGCGACTCTCGCCCGACCGCAGCGTCACGGCCCGGTAGAGCGCGAGCAGGGTGTACGCGATCCGGCGCAGCAGCAGCACTGCGATCATGCCGTGCGGGTCGGCCTCGATCCACGGCCGGTTGTCCTCCGCGAACGCCGTGTCGAGCGTGTGGTGGCTGCTCTCGACGCCCCAGTGGCTGCGGACGAGCAGGAGCCACTGCGCCGGCGTGAGCCGCGTCGGGTCGTAGCTCGACACGAACATCCGCTCGTCCCGTTCGACGATCACGCCGCGTTGGACCTTCACGTACTCGACCGCGAGGAACGCCTTGGCGTGCGGCCAGACCGACTGCTCGGGCTTCTTGCCGTCGCCGTACGACCAGCTCGGGTCGGCGCGGAGCAGCCGGAGCGAGCGGACGACGGTCGTGTCGTTGTCGAGCACGTCCTCGGTGCGAGCGATGACGGTCTCGACGGCGAGCAGCTCGACGGCGAGCCGACACATCATCCGCTGCTCGTCCTTCAGCGCGAAGAGGTAGTGCTTTCCCGCGGCCACCACGGCATCCGCGTTGGCGCGGGAGAAGCCGCCGGCGTCGTACGTGACCGCGTCGAAGAGGTTGCCGTAGGTCTCGACGAGGCTCTGGAACGCGGCCTGGAAGTGGCCCGCCTCGTTCGTGTCGCCGGGGATCGGGATCGCGTCGATGCACGGCCGCCCCGGCGCTGAGACGAGCGAGCAGGTCACCGTCCGCACGAGGCCGAACGGCAGGCCGAACTCGGGATGCTGGTTCTGCACGAGCGGATTGTTGAGCGTCGGCAGCGCCGTCGCCTTGCCGTCGAGCGCGACGACGCTCATCGGCAGACCGACCGGCTCGAGCGCCTTCCGGCGCCACGCCGCACGCACAGCGCGGTGTAGCGCCGCCCGCAAGCCATCGAGCGGTACACGGCAGAGCGCGTCCCGCGCGGTCGTGTCCGCAAGTCGCCGCGGCAGTCCGAGCCGGCGCCGCATCGCCGGCGCGAGGGTCGCGGTCAGCACCTCGGCCTCGTACAGGCTCCGGCACCCCGCCATGAGCCCCACCAGCGTCGCCCGGAGGATCTGCCCGAGCGACCAGCGCCCCTCCCGCGACCGCGGGTCGGGCACCTCCTCGAGGCTCAACTCCGGCAGCCTCGCCTTGAGCAGCCCCACCATCCTCCTCACCGCCCTTTCCCTCATCAATCTCCTCGCATACGATCTCGGGGTTGGTTGCAGTGCCAGGCTCCCAAGCCAGCAGCACCCGCGGCGGCGATCGGCAAGGATCGCCGCCGCACCTGTTTCGTACCCTGAGTCGAGATGGGGCCGCGAATTTGTGCTCGGCGGCGCCCTACGGGCGCGCCGAGCACATCCCCGCGGAACCGCAGGCGCCTACCGCCCCGGCCGGCTACGGCCGCCAATCAAGTCTGGCTCGTCGGCCGCGGCGCTTCCGGGCGCCGCCCTACGCGCGCCCTACCCGCGTCCGCCGGTGTTTCCCATCGTGACCTCCGCCGCGTCTTCCGGACCCGCCTGGCCCTCCCCGTGCGACCACACGCTGTATTCGATCCCGTCGCGTGCGGAACGCACCGTCAGCGCGATCACCTCGCCGCGCGGCAGCGGCGCGGCGACGCGCTGATCCGGCAGGACGAGCAGCTCGTCGTCGGGCCCCTCGGTGCGGATGAACACGAGCCGCACGGGCTCGCCCGGGGTCGCGGCGACGTGGCCGTGCTCTTCGTTCCCGCTCACCGTGACCTGCACCGTGCGGGCCGACTCCGCGGCGCCGCCGGCGGAGACCTGGTCGCCGGCGCGAGCGGAGCCGCCGAGGAGCGCGGCGGCGGTGCCCATCAGGATCCAGCTCATCGAGTACCTGATTTGCGGTCCCTCCCTCAGTGCCGCCCACGAGCGGGTCGGCGTGCTTCTCAGGTGCCGACGCCCGAGGCGGGAAAAGGTTCCACGGGGTACAGGGCGCGCTCCGCGCTCCGCGCGCTCCACGCCCGAGTCCCCGGCGCCGCGCCGGTGGGCCTGGCAGGGGAGCGGGAGGGATGGCGCGACCGCCCTTTGACGGGCCGCGCCGCGGCGGCGCATCATGCCCGGCGGACGCGGGTCGGGGGCCCGGCGTGCCGGGAGCGTGCATGAAGCTGGCGGCGCAGCTCGTCGAGGCCCTCTGCGTCTTCCTCGTCATCTTCTACCTGTACTGCCGCTCGCCCGCGTTCCGGCCGCTGCGCCCGGACTGGCCGCGCCCGCGCGGCAAGATCCGCCTCTACCTCGTCTTCACCGGCATCGCGATCCTCGGGAACTACCTCGGCGTGCCGGTGGTCGGGGGCCAGGCCATCGTCAACGCGCGCGCCGTCGGCTCCACGCTCGCGGGGCTCCTCGGGGGCCCGATCCTCGGCGGGCTCGTCGGCGCCACCGCCGGCCTCCACCGCGTCACCGCGATGAGCGGCATCGCCGCCCTGCCCGGCGCGATCTCGACGACGGTCGAGGGGCTCCTCGCCGGGCGTGGTCCACCTCGCGCTCAAGCGGCGCCCCGAGCGGCTCATGACCCCCTGGGTCGCCCTCGCCACGGCCTTCGTGGGCGAGGTCGTCCACATGGTCATCGTCTACTTCATGTCCGGCCCGCAGGCGGGCGAGATCGTGCGGGCGATCGCGCCGCCGATGGTCATCGCGAACCCCATCGGCGCGGCGCTGTTCATGCTGGTCGTGCTCGAGCGCCAGCGCGACCAGGATCGCGTCGCCGCCGCGTCGTCGGCCCGTGCCCTCGAGGTCGCCGAGCGGACGCTGCGCCTCCTCGCCCGCGGCATCGACCGCGGCACCGCCGGCGAGCTCGCCGCGATCATCAAGGAGAAGACCGGCGTCGCCGCGGTGGGCGTGACCGACACCGAGCGCGTCCTCGGCTGGGCGGGGATGGGGGAGACCACCACCTCCCCGGGAACCCCATCGCCTCGCCCTACACCCGCCAGTCGATCGCCGAGAACGCCGTCGTGTTCGCCGACGGGCACCGCCAGACCTACGACTGCACGGTGTCGCCCGCCTGCCAGCTCGCGTCGATGGTCATCGCGCCGCTCCAGGTCGACGGCGTCGTGGTGGGGACCGTGCAGCTCTTCGAGCCGCGGGACCGCCGGTTCCTCAACATGAACAAGTCGCTCGGGGAGGGGCTCGCGGCCCTCCTCTCGAGCCAGCTCGTCATCGCGCGGTACCAGGAGCAGAAGAGCCTGCTCGTGATGTCGGAGCTGAAGCTCGCGCGCGCCCAGGTGAACCCGCACTTCCTCTTCAACGCCCTCAACACCATCATCGCCATCCTGCGCCGCGACTCCGACCGGGCGCGCGACCTCCTCATCCACCTCTCCAACTTCTTCCGCAAGAACCTGAAGCGTGCGAGCGACGTCTCGACGCTCGCGGAGGAGCTCGAGCACGTGAGCGCGTACCTCGAGATCGAGAAGGCCCGCTTCGAGGGGCGCATCGCCGTCGAGACGGAGGTCGACCCCGAGCTCCTCTCGCTGCGCCTCCCCGCCTTCACGCTCCAGCCGCTCGTCGAGAACGCCTTCAAGCACGGCTTCTCGGCGACGCTCGGGGCGGGGCGAGCCACCATCCGCGCGTACCGCCGGGACGGCGCGGCGGTGGTCGAGATCGAGGACAACGCCGGGGCCTGGACCGCGCCACGGGAGAGCGCCGGCCTCGGCATGCAGATCGTCGACAAGCGGGTGAAGAACCTCTACGGCGAGGGCTGGGGCGTCTCGGTGGAGTGCGTTCCCCAGGAGGTGACCCGCGTGACCATCCGCCTCCCCGCAGAAGGAGCGACCGCGTGATCCGCGCCCTCATCATCGACGACGAGCCGCACGCCCGCGAGGAGCTGGAGTCGCTCCTCGACGAGACCGGCGCCTTCGAGATCGTGGGGCGCTGCGGGAACGCGGTGGAGGCGGTGCACGCCATCCGCGGCGAGCGCCCGGACGTCGTCTTCCTCGACATCCAGATGCCGGCCATCTCGGGGTTCGAGCTCCTCGCGATGATCGACGACGAGGACCTCCCGGGGATCGTGTTCGTCACCGCCCACGACGAGCACGCGCTCCGCGCCTTCGAGGAGCGGGCGGTGGACTACCTGCTGAAGCCCGTCGCCCGGGACCGGCTCGCGAAGACGGTGGAGCGGCTCCGGCGCCCGCGCGGCGTGGCCCCGCCCGCCGCGGCGGCGCTCCCGCGCTCGCCGATCCGGCGGATCCCCTGCCTCGCGGGGCGGGCAATCAAGCTCGTGGACCTCTCCGAGGTCGAGCTCGTGCGCTCGAGCGAGGCCGGCGTCTACGTCGTGACGGCGAAGGCGGAGTTCTTCACCGAGCTGACGCTGCGGGTCCTCGAGGAGCGCGCGGGCCTCGTCCGCTGCCACAAGCAGGTCCTCGTCAACATCGATCAGGTGGACGAGATCCGGCTCGAGGACGGGCTCGCCGAGATCCGCACCCGCTCCGGGAAGAACGCCCCGGTGAGCCGGCGCTTCCTCGCGAAGCTGCGGGAACGGCTCGAGATCTAGATCCCTCCCCGACGGCCTGCGTCCGGTCAGGAGGCCGCCGCCGCCGGTCGCCTCCCCCCTTCGACCGGTCACCCACCCCGTCTCCGGTTCGCCCCGCGCGCCGTGCACAGTGCGCGTCGCGGGCGTGGCTCGCCCCGCGACTCGAACCCGGAGGTCCCCGTCATGACGTGGACGCAGGTCTACACGCCCCTCGGCAGCCTTCACCTCTCGGCGCTCGTCGCCGCGATCCCCGTGGTCGTGCTGCTGGGCGCGCTGGCCTTCTTCCACGTGAAGGCGCACGTGGCCGCGCTGCTCGGGCTCCTGCTCGCCCTCGGCGTCGCCGTCGGCGTGTACGGGATGCCGCTCTCGATGGCCGCGGCCTCGGCCGGGTACGGCGCCGCCTTCGGGCTCTTGCCCATCGGCTGGATCATCCTGAACGCCATCTTCATCTACGACATCACGGTGAAGACCGGGAAGTTCGAGGTGGTGAAGGACACCATCGGCGGGCTCGCCGGCGACCGGCGCATCCAGGTGCTGCTCATCGCCTTCGCGTTCGGCGCGTTCATCGAGGGCGCGGCCGGCTTCGGCACGCCGGTCGCGATCAGCGGCCGCCATGCTCATCGGCCTCGGCTTCAAGCCGCTCGCCGCCGCCGGGCTGGCCCTCATCGGCAACACCGCCCCGGTCGCGTACGGCGCGCTCGGCACGCCCATCATCACGCTCGCCAAGGTGACCGGCCTCAACGAGGGCCTCCTCTCCGCCATGGTCGGGCGCCAGCTGCCCTCTTCTCCCTCATCGTCCCGTTCTGGCTGGTGTGGGCGATGGCCGGCTTCAGGGGCATGCTCGGGGTGTGGCCGGCCTGCCTCGTCGCGGGCCTCGCGTTCGCCGTCCCGCAGTTCCTGGTCTCGAACTTCATGGGGCCGAACCTCGTCGACATCGTCGCGGCGGCCTCCTGCATCGTCGTCACCTACCTCTTCCTCAAGTTCTGGCAGCCGAAGGAGGAGTGGCGCTTCCCGGAGGAGCGCGAGGCCGGCGCGGTGACTGCGACGGCGGGCAAGCGCGTCGGTCGGCGCCGCCGCCGCGTCCGCAAGCACTCCTCCGGCGAGGCGTTCATGGCCTGGATGCCCTGGATCGTCCTCTCCGGCTTCGTCTTCGTCTGGGGCCAGCCGGCCGTGAAGACCTGGATGAACGGCATCTTCAAGCCGACCTTCGACGTGCCGTGGCTCCACAACCTCGTGCTGAAGGCGCCGCCGGTCGCCGCGAAGCCCCTCCCGGAGGGCGCGAAGTACAGCCTGAACCTCCTCTCCGCCACGGGCACCGGCCTCCTCCTCGCCGGCCTCGTCGCCGGCCTGTGGCTGAAGCTCTCGCCCCTGGCGCTCGCGAAGACCTACTTCAACACGCTGAAGCGCGTCCGGTTCTCGCTGCTGACCATCGCCGCCATGCTGGCGCTCGGCTTCACCACCCGCTACTCGGGCTCGGACTCGACGATGGGGCTCGCCTTCGCCTCCACCGGCGCGCTCTTCCCGTTCTTCTCGCCCATGCTCGGCTGGCTGGGCGTCGCCCTGACCGGGTCGGACACCTCCTCCAACGTGCTCTTCGGGAACCTGCAGGTGGTCTCGGCCCAGCAGATCGGCATGTGGCCGATCCTGGCCGCGGCCTCCAACAGCTCGGGCGGCGTCATGGGCAAGATGATCGACGCCCAGAGCATCGTGGTGGCCGCGGTCGCCACCGGCCAGCACGGCCACGAGGGCTAGATCCTGCGGTACGTCTTCTGGCACTCGCTCGTCCTCGCCTGCCTGGTCGGCGTGCTGGTGTTCCTGCAGGCTTACTGGTTCAGCTGGATGATCCCGCACTAGCCCCGCGCCCGAGGTCGCCATGTTCGACCTCTTCAAGACGAAGGCGGAGGCGGTCAGCGCCGAGGTCCACCGGGTCCCCTCCCCGGCGGAGGCGGTCGAGGCGATGGTGTCGGTGCTCGGGCGCGAGGGCGTCGCGGATGCGCCGGGCGGGCGTGCCGCGTGGTGCGAGGGCCATCTCCTCCGGGGGCCCTCGACCGCGGGCGCTCGTCCGGCGCTTCCCGGGGCTCTCCTTCGAGGTGACCCGCGCGCGCGCCGCGGAGAGCCGGGTCGGGGTGACCGAGTTCGACTGGGCGCTCGCCGACACCGGCACCCTCGCCCAGGACGCGACCGACCCGCGGCTCCGGCTCGCCTCGACGCTCCCCGAGACCCACGTCGCCCTGTTCCGGACCGACGCCGCTGCTCCCGAGCCTGGGCTCCCTGCTCGCCCGCGTGGACCCTCGCCGCGCGCGCTACCTGGCCTGCGTCACCGGCCCGAGCCGCACCGCCGACATCGAGCGGGTGCTCACCATCGGGGTCCACGGGCCGAGGAAGCTCGTCATCGTCGCGATCGGTGACGCGCGCGATCGGCGCCGCGGGCGACCCACGCTCGTACCGGAGGACGTGGCATCATGGCACCCACCGAACTCAGGCAGCAGGTCGCCGCGGCGCTCGAGAACGGGCAGCTCGCCGGCGCGCTCGGACGGTTCAGCGAGGCCTACGCCGTCTCGCGCGCCAAGGCCTACCAGGGCATCGACTTCGAGGCGCTCCGCGACCAGCTGGTGGCCCTCAAGGGCCGGGCCGCCTCGCAGCTCGACGAGCTGGCCGACCAGTTCGAGGCAGGCCACGGAGGCCGGGCGCGAAGGTGTTCCGGACCTCCGACCCCGAGGAGGTGAGGCAGTACATCCTGCGGCTGTGCCGCGAGCGCGGCGTGCGCCGGGTGGCGAAGTCGAAGTCGATGGCCACCGAGGAGATGCACCTCAACGCCTTCCTCGAGGCCGAAGGCATCGACGTCGACGAGACCGACCTCGGCGAGTGGATCGTCCAGCTCGCCGGGCAGCGGCCCTCGCACATGGTCATGCCCGCCATCCACATGTCGAAGGAGCAGGTGGCCGAGATCTTCTCCAGGGAGGTGAAGGAGCGGCTCGCGGCCGACATCCCCGGCCTGGTCGCGGTGGCCCGCCGCGAGCTGCGCGAGAAGTTCCTCGGCGCGCAGCTGGGCATCACCGGCGCCAACATCGCGGTGGCCGAGACCGGCACGCTGGTCGTCGTCACCAACGAGGGGAACGCCCGGCTCGTCTCGACGCTCCCGCCGATCCACGTGGCGGTGGTGGGCGTCGAGAAGCTGGTCGAGCGGTTCGCCGACGTCGGGCCCATCCTGCAGGCGCTGCCGCGGAGCGCCACCGGCCAGCTCCTCACGAGCTACGTCACCATGTTCACCGGGCCGGCCCCGGGCCCGGACGGCGTCCCGAAGGAGCTGCACGTCATCCTCCTCGACAACCGGCGCACCGAGATGGCGCGGGACCCGAGCTTCGCCCAGGCGCTCCGCTGCATCCGCTGCGCCTCCTGCTTCAACGTCTGCCCGGTCTACCGGCTGCTCGGCGGCCACGTCTTCGGCGGGGTCTACACCGGCGGCATCGGCGCCATCCTGGCCGCCTGGTTCGACGCGCTCAAGGCGTCGAAGGACATCCAGTGCCTCTGCATCCAGTGCGGCGCCTGCATCGAGGTGTGCCCGACGCGCATCGACATCCCCGAGCTCATCGTGGAGCTGCGGGGCAGGCTCGTCCGCGAGCAGGGGCAGCCCCTGCTCCAGAAGGCCGCCTTCCGGGTGGTGAACAACCGGCGCCTCTTCCACGGCATGCTCCGCGCCGCGTCGAAGGCCCAGAAGCCGTTCGCGAAGGAGGGGATGATCCGGCACCTGCCGCTGTTCCTGTCCGGGCTGACCAGCGACCGCTCCCTGCCGGCCATCGCCGACGAGCCGCTCCGCGACCGCTTCCCCGGCTGCCCCAGCCCGCCGGGGCGAAGGAGGACGCCGCCCTCTACGCGGGGTGCCTCGTCGACTTCGCCTACCCCGGCGTCGGGGAGGCGGTGGTGAAGGTCCTTAGCGCGGCCGGCGTCGAGGTGGTCTTCCCCGAGGGCCAGACCTGCTGCGGCGCGCCGGCGCGCCAGGCGGGCGCCTTCGACGTGGCCGCCCGCAACGCCATGGACAACATGGTCGCGCTGGAGGAGGCGGGGGCGCGCTGGATCGTGTCGCCCTGCCCGACCTGCACCGTCGCGCTGAAGCACGAGTTCGCCGCGACGCTCCGCGCCGAGGGGCACGAGGCCTGGGCGGCGCGCGCCGAGGCGCTGGCGGCGAAGGTCCGGGACTTCTCCACGCTCGTCGACGAGCTCGTCGTCGACGGGAGGCTCGTCCTCACCCCGGGGCCGGGGGGCGAGGCGGCCGTCACCTACCACGACTCCTGCCACCTGAAGCGGAAGCTCGCCGCCACGAGGCGCCCCGGCGCCTGCTGCGCGGCGCCGGGCTCGCGCTCCAGGAGATGCCCGAGAGCGACACCTGCTGCGGGATGGGCGGGAGCTACTCGCTCAAGTTCCCCGAGATCGGCCGGCCCATCCTGGCCCGCAAGCTCGAGAACATCCGCAAGACCGGCGCGCCGACCGTGGCCATGGACTGCCCGGGCTGCGCCATGCAGATCGGCGGCGGGCTCGACCGCGCCGGCGACGGCGTGAAGGCGCGGCACATGGCGGAGCTCATCGCGGACCGGGTCGGGCCCGGGCCGCGGGCGCGGGTCTGACGGGTCTGGGGGCGCTCGGTTCGCTGCGGTGTGTTCGCGCGACCGCTCGAACCTTGCGCTGCGCCCCTGCGTCGCCCTTGGCGCGTCGGTGTCGGCGGCGTCGCTCGACCGGACGCGCTCCGCCACCGCGTCGCCATCGGCGCCCCGGCATCGGCGGGCGGCACTCCAAATCGCGCGCGAACCAGAGTGCGATGGGCGCGCCTCCCGAGTGAAACCGGTCGGCGCGCAGTTCCCGGCTGCGAGAGCCGCGCGCGGAGGGAAGGGGATCGGACCTGCGCCTCCGCGAGGGGCGCCTCCGGCACCGCGGGGCTCCGCGCTGCCGTTCGAGCTCGGGGCACCGCGGCTCCCGCGCAGATGTGCTGGCGCTCGAGTCGAGCATGGCGGCACGCGTGCTCGCAATGCAGGCGCAGGCGCATCCAGCGCCGCCGCCGCGGGACCGGAGGAGCCTCGCCGAGGCGCTGGCTCTACGCCGTTCGTCCGCGCGCGACCGTCATGCCCGTCGCGCGGCGACGCCGGTCGACCGCAGCCGCGCAGCGGCGCTGCGGTCGACCTCGCGAGCCGCGCCACGAGCCGCTCTCGCTCCGCGCGCGCCTCTGCATGCCCTCCCGCCGAGGTCGGCTCCGACGGGCCCCGCGGCGGGCGGCGCCCGCGCCTGCGCCGACTGGTCGAGCCGGACCGCGCTGCCGCCCACGCCTGCCTGCGCCGTCTGGTCGAGCCGGACCGCTAGGGCTCGCCGCGCGCGGAGTCGGGCAGCGTCACCTGGAACGTCGTCCCGTCGCCGGCGCTGGAGCGGACCGAGACCGTCCCGCGGTGGGCGCTCACAATCTGCTTCACGATGTAGAGGCCGAGGCCGACGCCGCCCAGGTGTTCCCCGCGCCGTCGCCCCGCTTGAATGGCTCGAAGATGTGCGGGAGGACGTCGCGGGGGATGGGGCCGCCGGCGTTGTGCACGGCGACAATCTTGCGGTCGGGCTCGACCCTGCACGTGAGCGTCACGACCGAGCCGGGGGTCCCGTATCGGACCGCGTTGGTGAGGAGGTTCAGCAGCGCCTGCAGCATGCGGTCGGGGTCGACCTCGCCGCGGCCGTCGCCCTCGCCCTGGTAGACGACGCTGCGGTCGGGGTGCGCGGCGCGGATCGCCTCGACCGCGTCCCGGCAAATCGCGTGCAGATCGGCCGCCACCGGGTGGACCGGGAGCCCCTTCCCGAGCCGGGCGCGGGAGTAGTCGAGCAGGTCGTTGATGAGCCGGCTGATCCGGGCCGCGCCGGACTCCACGCGCTCGAGCGGGCGCCGCAGCCGCGCCGGGAGCTCGCGGTCCTCGACACCGCGCTCGCCGACATCATGATGGAGGTGAGCGGCGTCCGGAGGTCGTGCCCCACAATCCCGAGGAGGTGCGCCTGGACCTCCTGCGAGCGGCGCCGCTCGGTGACGTCGCGTAAGTGCGCGGAGAGCCCGTCCTCGTGGGGGAAGGCGCGGACCTCGAACCAGCGCTCGCCCGGGAACGGCGCCTCGAAGGTCACCGGCGCGCGGCCCTCCGCGGCGCGCCGGAGCTCCTGCTCGAACGGTCCGCCCTGGAGCGCCGGCGCGCGCTCCCACAGGTCGACCCCGATCGCCGCGTCTCGCCGCGTCCCGACGAGGTCCTCGAACGCGTGGTTGACGTAGACGAGGCGCCACAGCCGGTCGACCGCGAAGAACGCGTCCGAGATAGTCTCGAGGATCGCCGCGCTCCGGCCGAACGCCTCGCGGAGCCGGTTCTCCTCCTCGAACTGCCTGCGCCGGAGGAGCGCCGCGATCCGCGCGCGCAGCACGCCGTCCCCGCCGGAGGTGGCGACGTAGTCGTCGGCGCCGGCCTGGATCGCGCGGAGCACGAGCTCCGGCTCGTCGTCGCTCCCGGCGACGAGCAGCGGGACCTCGCGCAGCGCCGGGATCGCGCGCAGGCGCGCACACGCGTCGAGCGCCGCCTGGCCCGTGCCCACCGCGTCGACGACCACGGCGTCGACGCGCTCGACCCCGAGGAGCGCGAGGGCCTCGTCCGCGGAGGCGGCGGCGACCGGCTCGTGCCCGACCTGCCGATCCGCTCGGCGAGCGCCTCGGCGCGGGCCCTCCCCTCCGCGAGCGCCACTACCCGCTTCGGGGCGGTCAGCGCCGCCGGCCCGAACCGGGATGGAGGGGCGGCCGTCCGGAGCAGCGACTCGAGGCGCGCGAGCACCACCTCGTGCCCCTCCTCCTTCCGGACGTAGGCGTCGGCGCCGGCGTCGAGCGCGCGCAGCTCGCCGACCGACTGCGACGCGGTCAGGAGGATGCAGGGCGTCGTCCTCAGGGCGGAGTCCGAGCGGAGGTGGCGGATGAAGGTCGCGCCGTCCATCCCCGGCATCGCCCCGTCCACCACCACCGCGGCGGGCAGGCGATCGGCGGCGACCCGCAGCCCCTCCTCGCCGTCCGAGGCGGTCACGACCTCCAGCCCCGCGCGCTCGAGCTCCGCCCGGAGCTCCTCGCGCACGGTGACGCTGTCGTCGACGACGAGGACTGGCGCCCGCTCCCCGGCGACCGCGTCGCCCTGCGGAGCGCGGCGCACGAGCTCGCGCGCGCGCGCCACCAACGCCGAGGCATCGTAAGGTTTGCCCACGTACTCGTCCGCGCCGGTCTCGAGCCCCCGGATCCGGCTCTGCACCTCGGCCGCGGTCGCGAGGAGCATGACCGGCGTCCTGCGATGCCGCGGAGAGCGCCGCAGCTCGGCGAGGAGCTCGAGCCCGTCCACGTCCGGCAGCATCACGTCGAGCACCACCAGCGCGACCTCGCGGCGGGCGAGGGCCTCCCGGGCGCTCGCGCCGTCCGCGCACGGGACCGGCTCGAACCCGGCGGCGGCGAACGCCTCGACGAGGTCCATCCGGACCGTGAGGCTGTCGTCGACGATGAGGACGGGGGTCATCGCGCGCCCTGCCCTCCCCGCCTGCCGGTGGCGGCGACCAGCGCGGGCGCGATGTCGCGAGAGCGGGAGCACCTGCTCGGCGGCTCCGAGCAGGATGGCCTGCCGCGGCATGCCGAACACCGCAGAGGTGGCCTCGTCCTGCGCGACGGTCGTCCCCCCGCCCGGCGAGCGCCTCGAGCCCCGGGCGCCGTCGTGGCCCATCCCGGTGAGGAGGCACGCGACGGTGTCCGGCCCGCCTCGAGGGCGATCGACTCGAACAGGACGTCGACCGATGGGATGCAGCTGTGGCGCTCCGGCCCGACGACGAGCCGGAGGGTTCCGCCGCGAAGGACGAGGTGCTTGCCCGGCGGCGCCATGAGGACCCGCCCGCCGCCCGGACGCCAGAGCGGCTCCCCACATCCTCCGGGTATCGGACGCGCAGCCCCGACTGGGGCGTCGAGCCACTCCGCGAACGCCGCGCCGAACGGCTCGTTGATGTGGATGACTTCCGAGGAGGATGGGGGCCGGGAAGTCGGGCGGGAGCGCGCGGAGG
>CAVUBF010000014.1:0-48066 GCA_963739565.1 uncultured delta proteobacterium
CCAGGGCAGGCCATTGAACACAATCAGGGCAGCTTCATCCTCTTTCAGTCCCGATAAATCAATCTGGCGGCTCAGTAATTCGAACCGTTCGCCAATGATCTCCTCGGCGATCTCGGATGCCCAGGCGAAGCGCGTTTCCATCTGAGAATGGACGGCATCGATGCTGCAGCCGCCAATGGAATCATGGGGATGGTTTTGAAGCAGCCATTCCCAGGCTTTCCACAGAAAGGCTGACGGATATTCTTCGCCCTGCGACCATAACAAGGCCGACCAGGGTTCTGCCCAGCGTTCGAGCAGAGTTCTGGGTACGCTCATTTTGCATTTTGTTATAGATCCGTGCGGAAAGGATATGCGGCAGAAGGCGATTGTCCCGGCCCGGCGTCCGATTGACGTCCCGCAACTCGCCATAACAGTCTGAAGCGGCTGATCCCCAAAGCCGCTCCGCAATGCAGCAAAATACTCTTCCAAGGAACCCTGGCGAAAGCGGAATCACCCTTGCGAAGTATTGTTGGCTGCCTCAAAAATTGCAGGGAGATCTTCGCGGGCGGGCAGATGGTCCATACCGTTTAGAGCCAATAGCACGGATGAGGCGGCGCGCTGGCTTCGTAGCGAGCGATTGCCAGCAGGTCAGATGCGGCGGCCTGAATTTCATCCGCCAGAGCAGAAGCGTTGGCATAGCCCAAATCCGTTGGTAAATGGCGCAACAGTACACGGCTTCCGTCCGGCGATTGCCACCAAAGCTCGGACTTCAAGTCACCTTCATCCAGGCCACGGAAATGCATGGCGAAGGGAATGTCAAAACCCTCTCAAGATTTGAGGCAGTTGGGAGATGTGCCCGAAAGTGTCAGGGATATAACCAACTTTTTGGACATGTCCAAAATCGTTGGCAAGGCGGTGCCCCAGTAGAAGGTTGCGTACAAGCGATTCGCCGCTGACCAGGAATTCATCTGGCAGCACATACCAGGGACCGACTCCCAGGCGACGATCACGAATGAATTTTTGAAGGATTTCGCGTTTCTCAGGCCGGATCTCCAGATAATCCTGCAGTACAACCGTCTGGGCATCGAGGTTGAAATGGGTAAAGGATGGATCTCGTTCCAGTAAATCGAGCAGGGCATCCATCACATGCACTAGTCGAACCCGAAATTGCTGAAAGGTGGCATACCATTCACGATCCCAGTGGGTATGTGGGATGACAAAAACTGTGTAGTTTTTGGTCTATGGACCTTCAGGCACCGGGCATCACTCCTTTGTAACTCGAGACTTTTATGCAGCTCATTGTTCTTCCGGCCAGGCCTTGAGCGTTGATTAATCTAGCCTCAACGTGGCTTTATCTTGCTGGGCTGCAAAAACTTTGGTTGCTGCAACAAATTCCTGTGAGGTGACCGACACGCAGTACAGGCTTTCGAGCATCTTCACCATGCGCTGGGTGCCCAATAGTTCGGCCTGTTCTTCAGGGAAGTCATTCGCCAGGGTACAGTCACGTAGCAGAATCACTTTATAATTACGCCATAGCGCGTCGATGATGGTAGTCATCAGGCAGGCATCGGCAGAAAAACCTACGATGAAAAGGTTTTTGATATCCAGGTAGCGCAGCAACAGATCCAGCCGCGTCCCCACAAAACCGCTATAAACATGCTTACGAATAAAATATTCGTTTTCGCGCGGCGTCAGCAGCTTGGAGATCTTAACGTGGTCTGAATCCCCATAATGATATTCTTTGGGGTCAACTTCATCCTCAGCAAACATATGCTCCATATCGGTATTGAGCTGCCGCTTCAGCACCTTACCAAATTCGGAAAACCTTAACCCGATTTTAGGGGCGCTGTTATTCAGATAAATGACCGGCAGGTTGATTTCCCGGGCGGCGTTCAATGCCGGCAGGAGGGCAGTTTTGATGATGCGGTCCTCATGCATTGAGCTTTCCAGCCAGGCAAGCGCGGGCCGTTCTGCTGTAGCCGTGCCCGTCCTTGTTGTAAGCGGGGACGGGATCATCCGGATGAAAACCCAGGCCATAGACGTCAATCACCAGGAAAGCCGAGCGACCATATTCTGCTTCATAATTTTCAAATCCATATCCGAGATAACCGGTGGATGGAAAGAGACGGTAAAAGCGGGTATTGACATGAATATGATCGACCATGTTAGCCTCCTAATTTTAGCTGGTCAATTGCCAATTTGACCTATAAGTTGCCGACCAGAGACTGCACGTTGATCGGCAAATGGTTGAAGATTCTCAACTTCTTTGCCAAACTTACCCAGGGTGTTCTCGATCACCATGTAATCCAGGCCGGGCAGGACAACATCATTCCAGTGATCTCCAATCCCCCGGATGGCTACATCCAGCATCGTGACGATCTGTCTCCCCAAAGGCTCCTTCGAGTTTAGCGTGATCGCGCCGAAAAATTCCTGGCACTCGGTATAACCGGAGTTATGGGTGCCGGTGTAAGGCTTGAGGGATTCCAGGTGGACTGGTCTAGCCATAGCGCTGTGACACTTCGAGGCTGTGTTGCGCGAAGAAATCCACCAGGGCTTTTTCTTGCAAATATGCCGGGAAGTCCCTCTGCCGCGACCCTACGGTAGGCCTCTTCCCCTACCTGGTAAGCTTGCTCGATAAAATCGAACCAGTACTGCTGACTGGCAGGTTACCTTAGCTGGCGTATCGACAGCTACCAGAGACCGGCGCACACAGCCATTCAAACCATCTCTTTTAGGGGCTACCCCCAGATGTACGCAATCACCTGCTAAGATTGGCCGGTTGAGCGCCTTACCAATCAACGTCCGGTTTGCCTCTCCGGAGGTGACCATCACATCCCAGCCATTTTCTTCCGAACCCAGCTCTTTAGCAGCCCAGTAAGCCCAGCCCGCTACCTGGGTTTCCAACTGGCCAGGGCGAAGGACTGCCAGCATGCAGCGCATCATTGCATCGCCAATCAGGGAGGCGTCTCGAGTGAGCGCCATCTCGATATCCGATTTTTCGTAGCGAATGCGTTGGTAGAGTTCCTGCGCATCGATCACGTTTTCCTGACCGAAGGTCTTTTCCAATTGGGTTACAACTCCGTCCGGAATAACCTGGCGGGGAGTTAGCAGTCCAATCCGCCGGACGTGTTTGCCGGCTGCAGCCTCGAGCACGTCTTCAATGCGCTCGGCCCGGATGGGATATTTTTCGTCGGCCAGTTGCAGTAGCTCCACTTTATGAACACTGGCATTGGCGCGTGCTGCCAATTGCTCAGAAACGTAACCACCTTCCAGGCCGGCGATCAGATGAAAACCCTGGCTGCCGATCACCCCAGCTACCTGCTCGATGGTGATATTGGTGTTACCTCCCAGGTAGGGCACATCGCCGTCGTAGTGCTCATCCGAGAATACAAAACCAACTTCCAGGCCGGCTTGTTCTAGCGCCTGCCAGGCAGCCTTCTGGCGGCGCTCGAATTCTGCTGGGGGGCACGCTGAGGTCCTTGTCAACCTCAGGACAATCTTCCAACACTTGCAGGATTTTTTGGAAATCCCTGTTTAACTCTCTGCTGCGTCGTGGTTAGTTATTCCCATAATCTCATACCTAATAAAGTCGACGTTCTGCTCTTTCTTGATAATCTGGCAAAGGTGTTCACGCGGATCACAGTTTTGTAAACGGAAACTGGCCACCAGCTCATCAATCTCCTCGAAATCCAGACCGTGCAGAAGCGGGTAGAAATCCTCGATGATCGGCTCCGCCAGGAGGATGTGCCGGACCGTGCGGTTGATCTGCCATTGGGCATCGAACGGGAAAGGCTGATAATGCGGGAAGAATTCCGCAAAAGTGCTTTCGATGGGCTCCATAATATGGCGGATGCGTTTATCCAGACCTCCCCACGAGTTGACGCCCAGGATGGCTTTCTTATCTAATACCGGCTGGATCTTCTGCACCCATTGGTATCCTGTCCCAGGCTGACCATGCCCTGCAGACCAAGGTCTTTATACGTCCATAAGCGTCCAACTGGCACCCAGCTCCTGGTAAATTGAGATTTGGTCTTCCAACAACTGGTAACGCATAGCGTCTTCGGCCGGGTAACCGGTGTAGACCGGTCCGAATTCACCGACCCAAATGGGAGTTTGGTTTTCCAGCATAAACTGACAGGCATCCAGCATCTTTTGCCGCAGCACGTTCTTATCGATAATATTCTCCTCGAGATATGCCGGGATAAGCGCCACTGTTGATGAAGCCAGGGACGGCATAGTTGTGGATGGTATAGACGACATTCGGGAACGGTGGGCCGAGCCCGGAGAAGTCTTGAGAGTAACGGTTCCCTTCCAGGAAAATAATATGATCCGGATCGATTTTGCGGACTGCAGCGACTATGCGCTGGTAGAATGGACCGATGGCTGTCCCGGATGGATCGGATGGTTCGTTCAGCAGGTCGTAACCGGCGACCCACGGGTTGCCCCGATATCGTTCGGCGATCTTTTCCCACAGCCAGATAGCCCGATCCTGGAAATGTTTGTCCCACTCATTTCAACACCATCAGCCCGGAGAACGTTCTCAAGTGGCAGATGGTCCACCCGCGTCCCGACGTCTATCTTTCGAGGCCGCGGATAAGTACGTGGCATTCGGCGAGAAGAACCGCATGTTCATCGTCGGCCACACCCTGGTGTGGCACAGTCAGGTGCCGCGCTGGGTGTTCCAGAACGGACAGAGGGCGAGCCGCTGACCGCGACGCCCTGCTACGCGGATGCGCGACCACATCGCCACCGTCGTGGGCCGCTACAAGGGGCGCATCAGCGGCTGGGACGTGGTCAACGAAGCGCTCAACGAAGACGGCACGCTGCGCCAGAGGCCGTGGCTCAAGATCATCGGCGAAGACTACATCGCGAAGGCGTTCCAGTTCGCCCACGAGGCCGACCCGAACGCGGAGCTCTATTACAACGATTATTCGGTGGAGAATCCGCCCAAGCGCGACGGCGCCGTGCGCCTGATCAAGAAACTTCAGGACTCCGGCATCAAGGTGCACGCCATGGGCCTGCAGGGGCACGACAAGATGGAGTGGCCCACGCTGGAGCAGCAGACGGCAACCATCGAGGCATTCAAAGCACTCGGCATCAAGGTCAAATCACCGAACTGGACGTGGACGTGCTCCCCGCGGCCACGCAGCAGCGCACGGCCGATGTCGGACTCAACGTCGAAGCGCAGGCCAAACTCAATCCGTATAAGGACGGTCTGCCGGACGCAATGCAACAGGCGCTCGCCAAACGCTATGCCGAACTGTTCGCCGTGTTCTGCAAATACCCCGGCACGATTTCGCGCATCACTTTCTGGGGCGTGGCCGATTCCGATAGCTGGCTGAACAACTGGCCGGTTCGCGGCCGCACCAGCTACCCCTATTGTTCGACAAGGGCAAACCCAAGCCTGGTATTCCAGTCTGTTGTCGCCACCGCGAAGAAAGCAGGCAAGTAATGCGGATCCTCCTGGGCATTTGTCTCGCGGTCAACGCTTTTGCGCTCGGCCAGCCGCGCTACGTTGCCTAAGGTCAACGCCGCGGGGCAGTTTCCCGCTGGTGCACAACAAGGCCGCGGCGGCGATCTACGTCGACAGTGCCGATCACGCAGGCGTAGCGCGCGCTGCCGCCGATCTGGCGTCGGACGTGGACGCGCGTGACCGGCGCCACCGCAGCGCAGGTGCACGACGACAAGGGCCTGGGAGCCAACGCAGTGATCGCCGGCACCATCGGCAAGAGTGCGCTGATCGACCGCCTGATCCGCGAGGGCAAGATCGACGTCTCGCAGGTCCAGGGGTAAGGGGAAAGGACGGCCAGGTACTTCTTCGCCCGGAGCTGGTTCGCGAGCGCCCCGGTCGTCACCGCGTAGACGAGCTTCTTCTTGATCGGCCGGCCCGCGGATCTCGCCCGGGGAGAGCGGGTGATCGGAGACGAGAAGGAGCCGGTCCACGTTCGAGCGGCCGGTCAGCGACGAGTGCCCCGCGCAGGAACTCACGGTCGAACTTTCCCTCGGGCATGGGGCGAGTCTGCCGCGGGCGGCCCGGCCCAGTAAAGCTTTCGTGTCGCTGGGTTATGAGGCCTCGCCGTCCGGCTGGCTGCCTTGACACAGGGGTGGCGCGGACTAGGTTCACCGCTCTTTTTTCACCCCACCCCTCCCGGGGCGAGCGAGGTGGTCGCTTGAACAAGAAGGACTCAAGCGGTTCAAGACGATGCTCGAGGAGTCGAAGCGACAGCTCCTCGTCGCCGCGAAGAAGACCCTCACCGAGGAGTCGAGCTTCGACACCGACGACCTGCCGGACGAGATTGACCTCGCCTCGAGCGAGTACACCCAGTCGATGATCTTCCGGCTGCGCGACCGCGAGAAGTTCCTGCTCGCCAAGATCGACAAGGCGCTCGCCCGCATCGAGGGCGGGACCTTCGGCATCTGCGAGAAGTGCGAGGAGGAGATCTCGGCGAAGCGCCTCGAGGCGCGGCCGGTGACCACCCTCTGCATCCGCTGCAAGGAAGAGCAGGAGCAGAAGGAGAAGTCTTTTGGCTAGCTCCGACGACTTGCGCCTTCGGGCGCGAGTCGGAGCGGGAGACATCACCTCTTCTCGGTGACGCCGGTCTGACGGGGCCGCGTGCCCCGTTCGCTCTTCGCCCCGGAGCGGCAGCCGCGCGCGGCCCTGCTCGCCGGCCCCTACTCGACCCTGAGCAGCTGCGCCCCCACCAGGAGCTGATCCCCCAGGGCGAGCTCCGTCGCGCCGCCGAGCTTCAGGTAGGTCCCGTTCGAGCTGCCGGAGTCGGTGAGGGTGACCTCGGGACCAGCCACCCGCAGCCGCGCGTGCCTCGCCGACACGTACCGGTCCCCGGGGAACGTCACCTCGCCCGCCTCACGGCCGAGCAGGTTCTCGCCGTCGCGCAGCGGGAAGATCTCGCCGAGCCCGCCGCCCTCGAGGAGCTGCGAGAGCCGGAACCGGTAGCCCGGGTCCTTCGTCCCCCACGGCCGTGCCCCGTGCTCCTCGCCGTGGGACGGGCGGGCGAGCGGCTCGAGCCGAAGGAGCTGGTGCCCGACGCGGAACTCGTCGCCGATGGAGAGACGGCGGGGCTCCTTCAGGCGGATGAAGGTTCCGTTCACGCTCCCGAGGTCCTCGACCCGCACCACCCCGCCCGCGACGGTGAAGCGGACGTGGCGCGGCGAGACGGTGGGGTCGTCGGCGAGCAGGAAGGCCCCCTGGGTCCGGCCACAGACCGCCTCGTCCTCGTCCACGGAGAGGACCGGCCCCGGCTGGCCGTCGTTCCGGACCAGGGCGAGGCGGATCCGCGTCGCGCGCTTCGGAGGCCCGGGGACCGCCGGGACCGCGGCGGTGGGCGGGATGGCGCCACCGGATCGGCCCGGCGGGCTGCGGCGGCGCGGCCGCGACCGGCTTCCCGCAGACCCCGCAGAACCGGAAGCCCGGCTGGAGGGGCGCACCGCACGACCCGCAGGCCGCCGCGGCGGCGGGCGCCGGCTCCCGGGGGTGAGGGGCTGGCCGCAGTCGAGGCAGAACGCGAACCTCGGCTCGTTCTCCCGGCCGCAGCGCGCACATCGGTTCGGCGTGGACATTCCCCGGCATTTCGCCACGGGCGGAGCCCCCGGTCAACGCGGCCCGGGGCGGGCCGCGCGACGTCGCGCGCGAGACGGGGGGTATCCAGTAAGATGCGAGGCCATGCGCGAGTGCCCCGAGTGCCGGAAGGAGATCGAGGACGCGGCCCGGTTCTGTCCGTTCTGCGGCGCCGCCTGGACGGCGACGCAGGACGCCGCCGATCCGTGGATCGGCCAGGTGGTGAACGGCAAGTTCCGGATCGAGGCGATGCTCGGGCAGGGCGGGATGGGCAAGGTCTACCGGGCGAAGCACGTCGACCCTCGACCGGCCGGTCGCGCTCAAGATGCTGCACCCGATCTCTCCGGCGACCCGCAGGTCGTGCAGCGGTTCCACCGCGAGGCGCGCGCCGCCTCGCGGCTCAACCACCCGAACTCCATCGCCATCCTCGACTTCGGCGCCGCCGAGGACGGGGCGCTCTACATCGCGATGGAGTTCCTCGCCGGGCGCTAGCTCGGCAGGATCATCGCGGACGAGTTCCCGCTCGCGCAGCCGCGCGTCGTCCGCATCGTCGCGCAGATCCTCGCGGCGCTCGCCGAGGCCCACGCGCAGGGCATCATCCACCGCGATCTCAAGCCCGAGAACGTCATGGTCGACCCGCGGCGCGGCGAGCCCGACTTCGTGAAGGTGCTCGACTTCGGCATCGCGAAGATCACCGCGCCCGGCGCGAAGCGAGCCGAAGCTGACGCAGGCGGGGCTCGTCTGCGGCACCCCGGACTACATGAGCCCGGAGCAGGCGCGCGGCGCGGAGCTCGACGCGCGCAGCGACCTCTACGCGCTCGGCGTGATCCTGTACGAGCTGCCACCGGCGAGCTGCCGTTCGAGTCCGACACGCCGATGGGCTTCATCACGAAGCACCTCTCCGAGGCGCCCGTCCCGGCCCGCGAGAAGTGGAGCGACGTCTCCGAGGCGCTCGACGCCGTCATCGCGAAGGCGATGGAGAAGGACGTCTCGCGCCGGTTCCAGACCGCCGAGGAGATGCGCGACGCCCTTCTCGCGGTGGACCCGGCGGCGCTCGCCCAGCCGGGCCCGTCCGGCGCCCGCGCGGCGGCGCCGGGTCCGCGGGCGGCGACCCCCGCGAAGACCGCGGCGGCGCAGGCGGCGAGGCCTGCGGCCGCGCCCGCCACGCAGAGGGCTCGAGGAGGATCTTCTGGGCGTTCGCGGTCGTCATCGTCGTCGCCGCGGCGGGGGGAGGCGCCGTCACCTTCCTCGCCCGGCAGAACGCGGCGAGCCGCAAGGGCGCGCCCGACCTCGTCGCGCCGTCGCAGCAGGTCCAGCCGACGGCCGCGACCCCGACCCCGACCCCGACCGCGACCCCGACCCCGACCCCGACCCCGACCGCGACCCCGACCGCGACCCCGACCGCGACCCCGACCGCGACCCCGACCCCGACCGCGACCCCGACCGTGGCCCCGGAGCCTCCGGCCCCGCCGCCCCCGGCGAAGGTGAAGCCGGCCAAGCTCTCGGCGAAGAAGGTCGCGACGGCGGGAAGGCGCGATCCCGAGAAGGCCCTCGCCCTCTACAGGAAGGGCGAGGCGAAGCGCTCGAATCAGGACGTCGACGGCGCCATCAAGCTCTACCTCGCCGCCGAGGCATCCGACCCGGAGCTCCCCGACGTCCAGAAGAAGCTCGCGCTCTGCTACCAGCTCAAGGGCGACACGAGGAGGGCGGCGGATCGCTACCGCAAGTACCTCGCGACGAAGCCGGCGGACGCCGAGCGGGTGAAGGCGATCCTGTCGACGCTGGAATAGCACCGAGGACTCGCGCCGCCGGGCGCGAGTCCGAGCGGCTGTCGTCCGCTAAGCTCGGCCACGTCGATATCGGCCCCGCGTGCCCGGCCGGCTCGAGGAGCGGCAGCCCAGCCGCACCGCGGCTGTGCCTTCGAGGCGGGCCTATTTCAACTTCTCCTCGACCGACCGCATCTTCCCGGCGATCGTGTGCTCCTTGTCGCGCCGGTCGTCGATCTTGAGGAGCGTCGAGACCCGCACCGCGCCCATCGTGAACGGGTGCTCGTGCATCTTGCGGACGACCGCGAGGATCTCGTCGAGGTCGCCCTCGATGATGGTCCCCATGGCGGTGAGCTGGTGCGTGAGCCCCGTGCCGCGGAGGATCTTCTCCACCCCGGCGACGTACTTCGAGACGCTCGGGGTGCCGGTGCCGAGGGGTGCGATGGTGAGGAACACGACGGCCATGGGTCACTCCGCGGCGGAGATGGCCACCCGCAAGGACCTCGCGCCCCATCCGCACGTAGTCGCCGTCGCGCAGCTCCCGCTCGCCGTGCGGCGGGATCTTCACGTAGGTGCCGTTCGAGGAGCCGAGGTCGCGCAGCCGCGCGGTCCCGTCCTGCTCGACCACGATCTCCGCGTGCGACTGCGAGAGGCGGGGGTCGTCGCCGAGGTTCACCGCGCAGCCGGCGCGGCCGATGGTGACCGCCGGACCCGAGCGGACGAAGACGCGGCCGCCCGCGCCGCCCTCGAGCCACTCCTCGATCACGACCGCCGGGTGCGCCGGCCGCGGCGTGCCGAGCCGGCGGGTCCCGTCGGGCGGGGGGGTCGGCGCGTTCGGGAGGAGCCCCGCGAACTTGAGGAGCCGCTCGCCCACGGCGAAGTGGTCGCCGGCGCGGAGCGGGACCGAGAGGCCCCGCAGCCGGAGGTACACGCCGCCCGGGGCGCCCTCGTCGCGGACGTGGAGCGCGCCGCTCCGGTAGAAGAAGGTGGCGTGGTGCGGCGCGAGGCACGCGTCGTCGGGGAAGAGGACCGCGCCCTTGCTGCGCCCGGCCTCGACCGACTCGGCGTTGAGCCGGAAGGTCGCGCCCTCGAAGGCGTCGCCGCCCTCGAGGACCAGCTTCGCGCGGCCCGGCGCGAGGGCGCCGAAGACCTGCGTCGCGGTGCGGCCCGGCGCCGGCGGCTTCATGGTGACCTGCGTGCCACGCGCCCCGAGGGCCTGGCCGCACTGCGCGCAGAACCGCCCCTGGGTGGCCTGGGCGCCGCAGCGCGGACAGGTGGTCTGGAGCTCGATGGGCGCGCCGGAGCTCGCGGGCGCCTCCGGCGCGGCGGGCTTCGCCGGGGGCGGCGGGTTGAAGGTCCGGACGCCGGGGGCCGAGGAGGACGGCGCGGCCGGGGAAGGCTTCAGCGCCGCGGGGACGAACCGGGTCGCGGCGCCCGTGGTCGGCCTCTGGAACGAGCGGACCACGGGGGCGCCGGGCGGGGGCGGCCCGGGCTGCGGC
Organism: uncultured delta proteobacterium; assembly: GCA_963739565.1. Classification (GTDB taxonomy): domain Bacteria; phylum Myxococcota; class Myxococcia; order Myxococcales; family Anaeromyxobacteraceae; genus Anaeromyxobacter. The sequence continues at coordinate 10,821 of CAVUBF010000014.1, forward strand.
GGCGCAGGCTTCTCCGGCACCGCCGCGACGGGCGGCGGCGTGTCGAAGCCGCCGATGGACTTCCCGCAGGCGATGCAGGTCTTCGCGCCCGGCTCGTTGTACGCGTCGCAGGCGCGGCAGACGATCCCGAGGATGCCGGTGAGCCGCCCGAGCTCCACCTCGCCGCCGCACGCAGTGCAGGAGGTCATGGTGACGTCGAGCTTCGCCCCGCACTTCTTGCACTTCATGGCCCGACCCTACCCCGCCGCCACCTCGGCGCTCAACTGCCGGACGCGCTCCGGCTCGCCGAGCAGGATGAGCGTCTCGCCGCCGGCGAGCGGGTGCTCGGGCGGCGGGTTGTAGTGGATCCGCGGCTCGCCCGCCGACGGCTCCTTCACCGCGAGGAGGAGGAGGTTGTGCCGGGAGAGGCCGAGCTCGCACACCCGGCGCGGGGCGCCGGCGCTCGGCGGAGGGACGGTCAGCTCCTCGATCCGGAGCGTCCGGTCCTTGTCCCGGAGCATCACGTCGAGGAACGTCACGACCTCGGGCCGGACCATCTCGGAGACGAGGCGCAGGCCGCCGATCATGTTGGGCAGGACGACCGCGTCGGCCCCGGCGCGGCGCAGCTTGCCGTCGGCGCGCGGGTCGATGGCCTTCGCGACGATCCGGAGCGTCGGGTTGAGGGCGCGGGCGGTGACCGTGACGAAGAGGTTGTCCTTGTCATCGGTGAGCGCCGAGATGACGCCGCGGGCGCGGTCGATCCCGGCCTCCTGCAGGACCTCGTCGTGGGTCGCGTCGCCGACGACCGCGATGCAGCCGTGATCGCGGGAGATGGCGCGCGCGACCTCCTCGCTCCGGTCCACCACGACGTAGAGGGCGCCGGTGGCCGCGAGCTCGCGCACGCAGTGGATCCCGGTCTGGCCGGCGCCGCAGACGATGTAGTGGCCGGAGAGCTTCTTCACGCGGCTGTCCATCCGCTTCCTCCAGGTGAGGCCGGAGAGCTCGCCCTCGATGAGGAACGCCGCCGCGGTCGTCACGAACCACCCCGCCGCGACCATGCCTCCGCAGAGGAGCACGATCGTGAAGGGGCGGCCGAGGGTGGTCTCGCCGAGGGGGATGATCTCGCCGAACCCGGCGGTCGTGATGCCGATGACCGTCTGGTACAGGCAGTCGACGAAGGACCAGTGGCCGCCGCCGATGAGCCAGTAGCCCGCGGTGCCGATGACGACGGTCGAGACGACGGACCCGAAGGCGAGGAAGAGGCGGCGGGTCATCCCGGGCGGGGATGTTACCAGCGAACGGGCGGGGGGTCGGCCGGCCCCGCGCGGCCGGCGTCCGGCCCGCACCCGTCCGCCCGCCCCGCCGTCCCGCGGTGGCGCGCCCTGGCGCCGGCTGCCGCGTTGCGTTACGGATTGAGGGGGCAAACTGGACTCCCCCGGACCCGAGCCGATACGCTCGTGGATCGCCCTGTGCTGCGACTGAACGACATCCTCAATCGGGTGGCCTCCTACCACCCGGACCCCGACCTGGACCTCGTCAAGAAGGCCTACGTCTACAGCGCCAAGGTCCATACGGGTCAGATCCGGAAGTCGGGCGAGCCCTACCTCGTCCACCCCCTCGAGGTCGCGGGCATCCTCGCCGAGCTGAAGCTCGACGAGTCGTCCGTCGTGACCGGCCTCCTGCACGACACGATCGAGGACACCCTCGCGACCAAGCAGGAGATCTCCGAGCTCTTCGGCGGCGAGATCGCCGAGCTGGTCGACGGGGTGACGAAGCTGTCGCAGTACAGCGCCGCGAACACCCACGAGGAGAAGCAGGCCGAGAACTTCCGGAAGATGGTCGTGGCGATGGCGAAGGACATCCGCGTCCTGCTCGTCAAGCTCGCCGACCGGACCCACAACATGCGGACGCTGGGCGCGATGAAGCCGGAGTCGCAGGAGCGCATCGCCCGGGAGACCCTCGACATCTACGCGCCGCTCGCGAACCGGCTCGGGATCCAGTGGATCAAGAGCGAGCTCGAGGACCTCTCCTTCAAGTACCTGCGGCCGTCGGACTACGCCGACCTCGCCGCGAAGGTCGCGGTGGTCTCTCGCGAGAAGGAGAAGTTCGTCCAGGGCGTCGTGGAGGTGATCCGCAAGCGGCTCGAGGACTCGGGGCTCAAGGGCGCCGACGTCTCCGGCCGGGTGAAGCACGTCTACTCGATCTGGCGGAAGATGCGGGAGCTCGACGTCGAGTTCGAGCAGATCCAGGACGTGGTCGGCTTCCGCGTCCTCGTCGCCTCGGTGGCGGAGTGCTACGAGGCGCTCGGCGTCATCCACTCGTTGTGGAAGCCGGTGCCGGGCCGGTTCAAGGACTACATCGCCATCCCGAAGCCGAACCGGTACCAGTCGCTCCACACCACGGTGGTCGGCCCGGCCGGCGAGCGGATCGAGGTCCAGATCCGGACGCTCGAGATGCACCAGGTCGCCGAGAAGGGCGTCGCCGCGCACTGGGCCTACAAGGAGAAGGGCCGGGACGGGAAGGGCGGCGAGGCGCTCTCGAAGCGCGACGCGGAGTCCTACGGGTGGCTCCGCCAGCTCGTCGAGTTCCAGAAGGAGGTCGTCGATCCTCGCGAGTTCCTCGAGACCGTGAAGGTGGATCTCTTCTCCGACGAGGTCTTCGTCTTCACGCCGAAGGGGGCGGTGAAGAGCCTGCCCCGCGGCGCGACCCCGGTGGACTTCGCGTACACCATCCACTCCGAGGTCGGCGAGCACACCGTCGGCGCCAAGGTGAACGGGAAGCTCGTCCCGCTGCGCTACAAGCTCAAGAACGGCGACACCGTCGAGATCCTCACCTCGCCCCACTCGCACCCGTCGAAGGACTGGCTCACCTTCGTGAAGACGAGCCGCGCCCAGGCGCGGATCCGCCAGTTCATCCGGCAGGCCGAGCACCGCCGCTCCATCGAGATCGGCCGGGAGGTCGCCGAGCGCGAGTTCCGTCGCTTCGGCGTCACCCTCAACAAGGTCCACAAGGACGGCACCCTCGACAAGGCGGCGAACGCCCTCGGGTACCGGATCGCCGACGACCTCCTCGCCGGGATCGGCTACGGCAAGGTGACGCCCCACGACGTGCTCCGGCAGATCGTGCCGCCGGAGAAGCTGGCCGAGCCGCCGTCCGCGCCGGACGGCCCGACCTCGCGGCTCACCGAGATCTTCCGGAAGGTGGCGCGCCGCCCGGCGAACGGGGGGGTCCGGATCAGCGGGATCGAGGACGTCCTCGTCCGCTACGGCCGCTGCTGCAATCCGGTGCCCGGCGACGTCATCGTCGGCTTCATCACCCGCGGCCGCGGCGTCACGGTCCACACCGTGCAGTGCGACAAGGTCCTCGGGATCGACCCGGACCGCCGGGTGGACGTCTCGTGGGACGTGAAGGGCGACCTGAAGCGCCCGGTCTCGCTCCGGGTGGTGACCACCGACCGGCCGGGCATCCTCGCGGAGATCTCGCACATCTTCAGCGAGGCGGGCATCAACATCTCCCAGGCGAGCTGCCGGACGATGTCCCCCGGCGAGCGCGCCGTGAACGACTTCGAGGTCACCATCGGCGACCTCACGCAGCTCAAGGCGGTGATGCGCTCGATTCGAGCGGATCGACGGCGTCACCTCGGTCGAGCGGGCCTAGCACCCGCGCGGAGGCACCCCATGCGCACCGTCGTGTCGAGCCCCGGCGCCCCGAAGGCGATCGGCCCCTACAGCCAGGCGATCGAGTCGCGGGGTGGGCGAACGCTGTGGCTCTCCGGCCAGATCCCCCTCGACCCGGCGACCGGCGAGCTGGTCCAGGGGGACGTCGCCACGCAGACGGAGCGGGTGATGGAGAACCTCGGCGCGGTCCTCGCGGCGGGCGGCGCGGGGTTCCAGCACGTGGTCCGCTGCACGATCTACCTCGCCGACCTCGCCGACTTCGCGCGGGTGAACGAGATCTACGGGCGCCGGTTCCCGCACGACCCGCCGGCCCGGGCGACGGTCCAGGTCGCGGCGCTGCCGCGCGGGGCCCGCGTGGAGATCGACGCGGTGGCGGTGCTCGATTAGAGCGCCGGGATGACCACCCAGGAAGGGACCGGCGTCGGCCGGCCGCTCGCTGGACGGATCGCGCTCGTCGCAGGCGCCACCCGCGGCGCGGGGCGCGGGATCGCGGTGGAGCTCGGGGCGGCCGGGGCGGTGGTCTACGTCACCGGCCGGACCACCCGCGAGCACGCGTCGGAGTACGGACGGCCCGAGACGATCGAGGAGACGGCGGCGCTCGTCGATCGGGCGGGAGGGCGCGGGATCGCGGTCCCGACCGATCACCTCGACGCCGCGCAGGTCGAGGCGCTCGTCGCGCGCATCCGCCGGGAGCAGGGGCGCCTCGACGTGCTCGTGAACGACATCTGGGGCGGCGAGAACCTCGTGGAGTGGAACAAGCCCATCTGGGAGCACTCGCTCGAGAAGGGGCTCCGGATGCTGCGGCTCGCGGTGGAGACGCACCTCGTCACGAGCCACCATGCGCTCCCGCTCCTCGTGGCGAATCCCGGCGGACTCCTCGTCGAGGTCACCGACGGCACGGCGGAGTACAACCTGCGCCACTACCGCCTGTCGGCGTTCTACGACCTGGCGAAGTCCTCCGTGACGCGGCTCGCCTGGGCGCTCGCCCAGGAGCTCGCGCCGCGCGGCGGCACCGCGGTCGCGCTCACGCCGGGCTGGATGCGCTCCGAGATGATGCTCGAGCACTACGGCGTGACCGAGGCCGACTGGCGCGACGCGATCGCCCGCCAGCCCCACTTCGTCATCACCGAGACCCCGCGCTTCGTCGGCCGGGCGGTGGCCGCCCTCGCGGCCGATCCGCGCGCCAGCGGTGGAACGGCCAGTCGCTGTCGAGCGGGCAGCTCGCCAGGGAGTACGGGTTCACGGACGTCGACGGCTCGCGCCCGGACTGCTGGCGCTACCTCGTGGAGGTCCAGGAGGCCGGCCGCCCGGCGGACGCGACCGGGTACCGGTGATTCCGCCGGGCCGCTCACGTGCGCCCGGGCGGCTCCGAGAGCACCCGCTGCCGCCACAGCTCGAGCAGCACGCCGTCCGCGAGGTCGGCCCGCTCCTCGGCCCGGAGCCGCGCCCGGACGGCGGCGACCGGCTCGGCTCCCGTGAACCGCGCGAGGAGCCGGTAGGCCTCGCCCGGGAGCGCCACGGCCTCGAGCTCGCTGTAGTGGCCGAGGGCGACCGAGCCGTCGGGGAGCCAGGCGACGGTGGCTGGAAGGTGCAGCACTTCGTGTCGGGGCGGAAGAAGCGGCTCCGCCCGTCGACGGGCTGGACCGTGGCGCCGCCGCAGCCGCCCGGGAGCATCGCGCAGGAGGCGCAGGTCGCCTTCGACTCGGGCGGGACCTCCTCGCGGAAGGGCTCGCCGAGGAGCTCGCGGTAGAGCGGGGGGAGGGCGTCGCGGAGCTCGGGCATGGTCACCTCGCGCCGGGATGTGCCGCGCCCGGAGCCACGCCGCAAGCGGAGAGGAGGGGCTACCGCCGCGCGAGGAGGCGGGGGTTCCGCCGGACAATCTCGCCGTTCAGCGCGAGGGCGAAGGCGCTCCAGGCGAGGTAGGGCAGGACGAGCGCCGCGGCGAGCCGGTCCACCCGCGACGCCGCGCGGGCGTAGGCGCCGATCGCCGCCACGAGGAGGGCGGCGTCGACGAGGGCGGCGCGCGGCCGGCGCAGGCCGAAGAAGAGTGGCGACCAGGCGGCGTTCACGGCGAGCTGCGCCGCCCAGAGGGCGACCGCGCCGCGGTAGCCCGGCCGTCGCAGATCGCCAGGCGCGCCAGCCGGAGGCCGCGGTGAGGGCGTAGAGCGTGGTCCAGACCGGCGCGAAGGCGGCGGGGGGCGGCTGCCAGGAGGGCTTCCGCAGGGCGCGGTACCAGGGAGAGCGCGAGGAGGACGAGCGGGCGCCCAGCGCGCCGGCGGCGAGGGTGGCGCTCGCGAAGAGGGCGGCCGCGAAGGCGGAGCGGGGCCGCGACGGCGGAGGGGCGTCGAGGAGGGTCACCCCGGTGAAGCTGGGGCGGCGGCGGCGGGGGCGCCAGAGGGGCCGTTCAGAGGCTCACCCGCATCAGGAGCGGCTTCTGCTCCGTGCGCGCGGCGCGCGCGAGCGAGCGGAGGCCGCCGATCAGCGCCGCGGCGCCTTCCACGTCCCACCCGTCCATCGCGAGCTCGTCGGTCCCGGCCCAGGCCTGCGCGGTGCGGGACGCTCGGGCGTCGTCGACCTCCGCGAGCAGCGCGACGAGCGGCTCGGGGAAGGAGAAGACCCACGGCCCGTCCTCGGAGACCTCGTGGAGCGGGACGAACTCGAGCACGAGGTCGTCCCGGAAGTCATGGCTGGCGAGGAGGGCCCAGAGCGTCCCGAGCTTCACCTGGTCGACGCCCTTCGCGTCGAGCCCGCTCCAGCGGGCGCGCGGGGTCGCTTCCTCCGCGACGGCACGCGCGTCGCGCGGGTCGGCGATGACGAGATCCGTGACGACGCTGGGGGGCGCCTCGGGGCCGCAGCAGCCGCCGGAGCAGGTGGGGGGCATGGCGTGGAGACTACCGCGCCGCGCGACGCGGCGGTTCAGCCGGGGGTCACTCGCAGCGCCAGAGGGGACCGTTCCCCTCCGGGAGCAGGAAGGACGCCTCGCCCCCGACGACAGTCGGCTGGAAGGCCCCGAGAGGCGCACACCCAGTCGCTCGCGGGGTCGGTCGTGAACCGGCTCCCGTCGGCGCAGGTGACCGCCGTGCCCGGCGCGCCGAACTTCCACGTCACGGTGCCGCTGGCCGTCGTGAGGGTCCAGGCACCTGGAGGTCTCGACGTACGTTGCGCACGCAGCTCCGTTGGGGGTGCGGACGGTGAAGTCCCAGGGCGCGCCCGCGTAGAGGCGGGCGGTGGCGGGGGCGGACGGGTCGAACTCGATCATCGTCCCGTCGGCGTAGGCGCAGGTCGTGGTCGCCTGGTCGAACGCGCCTGCCGCGAGGGGGTCGGTGCAGGCGTTCGCCACCGCGACGGCGTCCGTCCAGCAGTTGGGCCCGGAGAACCACGAGCAGTCGACGATGGTGGCCGCCGTGGTCGCGCCGGCGCCGCCTCCGCAGGCGGACGCAAGGAGGGCGAGGGCGGCGAGCAGGCACGCGCGAGCAGGTCGGAGCATGGCGCGAGTTCGCGACGATCCGTGCGGGTGGGCAAGGGAGAAGGTGACGCAACACGCGGTGCCGAACCGGATCGGATCGATCCACGAACCATCGCCGGACGATTGCGAGGGACGAGACGATGGCGGGGGTGGGCGGGGACGGGGAACGCGGGGCCGAAGGAGCAGCGTCACCGAGATGGGAGGGCGTCTCCCGCTCCGTCCGTCGCCCGAAGGCGACGGACGTCGGAGCTACGGCTCCTCATACTCGTACGACTTCCCCGCGTAGTTCCGCAGCTTCCACCGCTTCCCGTCGCGGCCGGTGACGTACTGCGGGTTCACCGGGATCTTCCCGCCGCCGCCGGGGGCGTCGATCACGAACTGGGGGACGGCGAGGCCGGAGGTGTGGCCGCGCAGGTGCTCGATGATCTCGATGCCCCTTCTCGACCGGGGTGCGGAAGTGGCTGATGCCCTGCGCGAGATCGCACTGGTAGATGTAGTAGGGGCGGACCCGCATCAGCAGGAGCTTGTGGTTCAGCTCCTTCACGGTCTTCGGGTCGTCGTTCACGCCCTTGAGCAGCACCATCTGGTTGCCGATGGGGCAGCCGGCGTCGGCGAGCCGGCGCGCCGCCTCGAACGCCTCGGCGGTGCACTCCTTCGGATGGTTGAAGTGCGTGTTGACGAAGACCGGGTGGTGCTCGCGGAGCATCCGGACGAAGTCGTCGGTGACGCGCTGGGGCAGGGTGACGAGGTTGCGCGTGCCGAGCCGGAAGATCTCGACGTGCGGGATCGCGCGGAGCCGGCCGAGGATGTAGTCGAGCCGGTCGTCGGAGAGCGAGAGCGGGTCGCCGCCTGAGATGACGACGTCGCGGATCTCGGGGTGCTTCGCGATGTACTCGAGGGAGTCCTCGATCTGCTTCTTCGCGGCGGCGCTCGTCGGGTCCGCGACCTTCCGCTTGCGCGTGCAGTGGCGGCAGTACACCGGGCAGTTGTGCGTCATGTAGAAGAGGACGCGGTCCGGGTAGCGGTGGGTGATGCCCGGGACGGGCATGTCCCGCTCCTCGGCGAGCGGATCCTCGAGGTCGGCCGCCGAGACGACCGTCTCGTCCATCGTGCGGGACCGACTGGAGCCGGACCGGGCAGGTCGGGTCGTCCGGGTCCATGAGCGCCGCGTAGTACGGCGTGATGCCCATGCTGGAACTCGGCGGCGGTCTCCACGGCCGCGCGGCGCTCGTCCGCGGTGACGTTCACGACCTTCTCGAGCTGGTCGAGCTGGGTCACCCGCTCGCGCTGCTGCCAGTGCCAGTCGTTCCAGAGCGTGTCGGGGACGTCCTCGTCCACGGCCCGCGGGGGCCCGGCTTGAACGCGGGAGCGCACGTTGGGGCTCACCATGCCCGGAGATCTAGCATGCCCGGTTTGACTTCGCCGGCGATCGCCCCGCTAGCGTGCGCGCGCCATGATTTCACGTGGGCGAGCGCAGGGGCAGCCGGCAGAGGCTGCCCCGGAGCGAGCGGGGGGCTCGGCGGGGCGCGAGCCCCGCGGGCCGGAGGCTCCCGCGGGGCGAGGGTCCCCCGTCCTGAATGCGACTCGGCGCGAGCGAGGCCGACTGGCGCGACTGGCGCTGGCAGCACCGGCGCGCCCTCGGCAGCGCCGAGGCGCTCGGCGCGGTCGTTCCGCTCACGCCGACGCGGAGCGCCGGGGCCTCGCCCTCGCGGCGGAGCGCGGCGTCCGCGTCGCGGTGACGCCCTACTACGCCTCGCTCATCGACCCGGCCCACCCCTCCTGCCCCGTGCGGATGCAGGCGATCCCGCGCCGCCGCGGAGTTCGAGACGCGTCGCCGGCGACCTGCGCGATCCCCTGGGCGAGGACGTCCGCCGCCCCGCGCGGGCCCTCGTCCACCGCTACCCGGACCGCGCCCTGCTCCTCGCGACCGACCGCTGCGCCGTCTACTGCCGCCACTGCACCCGCCGCCGGCTCACCGTCGCGGGCGAGGGCGCGCTCTCACCGGGAGGACCTCGACGGGGCGATCGCGTACCTGCGCGCCCACCCGGCGATCCGCGACGTGATCGTCTCGGGCGGCGACCCGCTCGTGCTCGACGACGACCGGCTCGACGGGCTCCTCTCCGCGCTGCGCGCCGTCCCGCACGTGAAGGTCCTCCGCCTCGCGACGCGCGCGCCGGTCGGTCCTGCCCGATGCGGGTCGACCGGCGCGCTCGCGGCGCTCCTCCGCCGGCACGCGCCGCTCTTCGTCGTGACCCACTTCAACCACCCCAAGGAGTGCACGGCGGAGGCCCGCGCCGCCTGCGAGACGCTCGTCGACCCGGCGTCCCGGTCGAGAACCAGACCGTGCTCCTGCGCGGCGTGAACTCCTCGCCGCGGATCCTCCGGGATCTCTTCGAGACGCTCCTCGGGTGGCGGGTCCGGCCGTACTACCTGCACCAGGGCGACCTCGCCGAGGGGACCGGGCACCTCCGGACCCCGCTCGAGGCGGGGATCGCGATCCTGGACGCGCTCCGCGGGACCACGAGCGGCCTCGCCATCCCGCACCTCGCCGTGGACCTGCCCGGCGGCGGGGGGAAGGTGACGCTCCAGCCCGACTACCGCCTGCCGCCCCGCGACGGGGCCGAACGGGGCACGTGGTTTCGCAACTCGCGCGGCGAGCGCTATTTCTACCCGGAGCCGCCCGCGCGGGATTGCACCTGCCCGTACGAGGCGGTCTACTACGGCGCCCGCGAGGGCGGCGATGCCGGGCCGGGCGGCGCGGTCGTCGAGCCGGGGAAGGGGAACGCGTGATCTCGAAGGTGATCGAGGCGCTGGCGGTGTTCACCACGGGCGCCATCTCGGCCATGGGCTACGGCGGCGTCGTCCTGCTCATGGCGATCGAGAGCGCGTGCATCCCGCTCCCCTCCGAGATCATCATGCCGTTCGCCGGGTACCTCGTGTACCAGGGCCGCTTCACGCTCCACGGCGCAGCGCTCGCCGGCGCCCTCGGCTGCATCGTCGGCTCGATCCCGGCCTACTACCTCGGGCAGTACGGCGGCCGGCCGCTCATCGAGCGGTACGGGCAGTACGTCCTCCTCTCGCACCGCGAGCTCGACTTCGCCGACCGGCTCTTCCAGCGCCATGGCCACTGGGTGGTGCTCGCGGCGCGCCTGCTCCCCATCATCCGGACCTTCATCGCCTTCCCGGCCGGCGTCTCGCGGATGCCGATGGGGAAGTTCATCGTCTACACCTTCGTCGGCTCCTACCCGTGGTGCCTCGCCCTGGCCTGGGCGGGCGCGAAGCTCGGCGCGGAGTGGCACACCGACCCGCGCCTCAAGGCGCTCTACCACCGGTTCGAGCTCGTCATCGTCGTCGCGCTGGTGGTCGCGGTGGTCGCGTTCGCCTGGATGAAGGTGCGCGAGGCGCGGCGCTACCGCGCGGAGCGGCGGGCGCAGCCCGGCGCCGCGCCGGACGAGGCGTGATCCGGAGGTGGTGCGCGGCGCTCCTCGTCGCCTCCGTCGCGACGGGCGCCTGGGCCGAGGAGCTGATCCGCGTCCTCGTCACCCCCGACGCGAAGGAGCCGGTGGAGCTCCGGCTCGAGGACTACGTCGCGGGCGTGGTCGCCGGCGAGATGCCGGGCTCCTTCCCGCCCGAGGCGCAGAAGGCGCAGGCGGTCGCCGCGCGCAGCTACGCGCTCACCCGCAAGATCGAGGCGCAGGCGGCCGGTCGCGCCTGGGACATCGGCGCCGGGGTCCTCGCGCAGGTCTTCGCGAAGGCGCCCGGGCCCGCCGCCCGCGCCGCCGCCGAGGCGACCGCCGGCGAGGTGCTCGCCCTCGGGATGGAGCCGGTGGAGGCCTACTTCCACGCGGCCTGCGGCGGCCGGACCGAGGGCGGCCTCGCGGCGCTCGGGCGCGACCTGCCCTATCTGCGCTCCGTCGAGTGCGGGCGCTGCGACAGGGCGCCGAGGGTGAGCTGGTCCGTGAAGATCCCGGCCGGCGAGCTCGGGAAGGCGGCCGGGCTGGGCGGCGCGGCGAGCGCCGCGCGCGTCGTGTCCCGGACCCCGAGCGGCCGCGCCGAGAAGATCGAGGTCGCCGCCGGCGATCGGCGCGCCGTCCTCGCCGCCTCGGATCTCCGGCAGCGGCTCGGGTTCTCGCGGCTCCCATCGCTCGCCTTCGACGTCCACAGGCCGTGGTGGGGCGACTTCGTGTTCGACGGACGCGGCCAGGGACACGGCGCCGGGCTCTGCCAGTGGGGCGCCGCCGGGCTCGCCCGCGAGGGGAAGTCGTACCGCGAGATCCTCGGCCACTACTACCCGGGCGTCGAGGTGGTGCGGATGTACTGAAGCCGCGTGGGCGGGACGACTTGGACTTGGTCCTGGACCTGGTCCTGGACCTCGACCCCGACCTCGACCTCGACCACGACCCGAGCCCGAGGTCGAGCTCGAGGTCCAAGTCCAAGTCTAGGTCCAGGTCCACGTCCAGGTAGACGGTGACCCTCTCCGATTTCGACTACACGCTCCCAGAGGACCTGATCGCCCAGGAGCCGGTCACTCCCCGGGACGCCTCGCGCCTCCTCGTGCTGCCGGACGGGGGCGGGCCCCCGCAAGACCGGAGCTTCTCCGAGCTCGACGGGCTCCTCGCTCCCGGCGACCTCCTCGTCTTCAACGACACGAAGGTCATCCCGGCGCGGCTCGTGGGTCGAAAGGCGACGGGCGGCAAGGTGGAGCTCCTGCTGTGCGAGCCGCTCGAGGGTGGCCTCGGCCGGCGCTGGCGCGCCCTCGGGCAGGCGTCGAAGCCGATCCGCGCGGGCGCCGCCGTCGAGCTCGACGGGCTCCGCGCGCACGCGTCGACGCGGTGGAGGGGGAGGGGTTCTACCTCGTCACGCTCGATCGCGAGGGCGAGGCGCTCGCTCGAGGCGCTCGAGCGGGCCGGGCGCGTTCCGCTGCCGCCGTACATCCGCCGGGCGCCGTCGCCGCGGCGACCGGGAGCGGTACCAGACGGTCTGGGCGCGCGCGCCGGGGAGCGCCGCCGCGCCGACGGCCGGGCTCCACTTCACCGAGCCGCTCCTCGCGCGGCTCGCGGCGCGGGGGGTGGAGTCGCACCGCGGTGACGCTCCACGTCGGGCCGGGGACGTTCCTGCCGGTCCGCGGCGACTCGCTCGAGGGGCACCGGATGCACGCGGAGCGCTACGAGGTGCCGGAGGCCGCCGCGGGCGCCATCGCCGCGTGCCGCGCGCGGGGTGGCCGGGTCGTCGCGGTCGGGACGACGACGGTCCGGACCCTCGAGAGCGCCTGCGACGGGACGCCGCGTCGTGCCGGGACCGGGGCGCACCTCGCTCTTCATCCGGCCCGGCCACGCCTTCCGGGCCGTCGACGCGCCTCGTCACGAACTTCCACCTGCCGCGCTCGACGCTGCTCGTGCTCGTCTGCGCCTTCGGCGGGCGCGAGCGCGTCCTCGCCGCCTACCGCGAGGCGGTCGCGCGCCGGTACCGCTTCTTCAGCTACGGCGACGCGATGCTCCTCGGGCGCGGCTGACCCTCCGGAGCACGGACGGAAGGTAAAAGCCCCCCGCCGGCCCGCGTCAGCCGCTCCGTCCGGGGCCTGTCCGGCCGTGCTATACCTTGCCCGGACCGCGGGGGAGCGCGTGCACAGCATCGCCGTCAACCTCGATCCGGCCCAGTTCCTCGCCGCCTGGCGGGAGAAGCCCGGCACGCTGTTCCTGCCCGACGCTCTCCGAGGCCCGGGTGGGGGACGAGGTCGCGGTGCGCGTCGGGATCTACGGCCACGCGATCCGCGCGACGCTCTTCGGGAAGATCGCGATGGTCCGGCGCATGGGCCGGCCGGCGCTCCCGCCCGGGGTCGAGCTCCACCTCGAGAAGAACAGCCTCGCCGCCGGCGGGTTCCTCGCCGCCGCGGCGCGGGGCGAGCCGGTCACTGTTCCAGGAGCGCGCTCCGCGGTACGCCGCACGAGCGCAAGCTCGTGGTGGAGCGCGCCGGCGAGAGCCTGGAGGTCACCACCGTGAACGTCGCGGAGGGCGGGCTCGCGGTGCGCTGGCCCGGGCACCTCCCGCTCGTCGGAGACGAGCTCGTGGTGAAGCTGAAGGACGGGTTCTTCACCCGCAAGCTCGAGGCGATCGTCTGCTGGAACCAGCCCGGCGCCGAGCGGGAGCGGTCCGTGGGCCTGAAGGTGCGCGCCGAGGGGGGCGCCGGGCGCGCCTGGAAGAAGCTCGTCGACGGCCTGGCGCGCTCGGGCGGCCGGACGGCGTAGCCGCCCGTCGACCTTGACACCCGCCGCCGCGCGGGCGAAACCCGCCGCGTGATCCGGTTCGAGGTCCTCGCGCGCGACGGCGCCGCCCGCAGGGGCCGGCTCGCCACCTCGCGCGGCACGATCGAGACCCCGGTCTTCATGCCGGTGGGCACCGCCGCGACGGTGAAGACGCTCGAGCCCCGCGGACCTCGAGGCGCTCGGCGCCGGGATCGTCCTCGCGAACACCTACCACCTGTTCCTGCGTCCCGGGCACGAGCGGATCCAGCGGCTGGGCGGGCTGCACCGGTTCATGTCCTGGGGCGGCAGCGTCCTCACCGACTCCGGCGGGTTCCAGGTCTTCAGCCTGGGCGAGCGCGCCGCGGGGCGCGACCGCGCCGGCCCGGGGCTCGTCGAGATCGCGGAGGAAGGGGTGACCTTCCGCTCCCACCTCGACGGCGCCCGCCACTTCCTCTCGCCGGAGCGGGCCATCGAGGTGCAGGAGGCCCTCGGGCGCCGACATCATCATGGCGTTCGACGAGTGCCCGCCCTCGCTCGCCGAGCCGCGCCTACCACGAGGCCTCGCTCGCCCGGACGCAGCGCTGGCTCGTCCGCTGCCGGGATGCCTGGCGGCGGATGGAGGACGAGAAGGCGGGCGGGGCGGCGCCCTGCGCCCTGTTCGGCATCGCGCAGGGCGGCCTCTTCGCCGACCTGCGCGCCCGGGCCATCGAGCGACGCCGCGGCCCTCGACCTCCCCGGCTACGCGCTCGGCGGCTACGCGGTCGGCGAGGCGCCGGAGACGATGTGGGAGGGGGTCGCCCGCGACGCGCCGCTCCTCCCCGCCGGGAAGCCCCGCTACCTCATGGGCGTCGGCACGCCGGAGGACCTGCTCGCGGGGGTCGCGGCGGGCGTCGACATGTTCGACTGCGTCCTGCCCACCCGCACCGCCCGCAACGGCCTCCTCTTCACGAGCCGGGGGAAGGTCGTCATCCGCAACGCCCGCCACGCGGACGACGAGGGGCCCATCGACCCCGCCTGCGGCTGCTACGCCTGCCGGACCTTCACGCCGCGCGTACCTCCGCCACCTGTTCAAGGCCGGCGAGATCCTGGGCCTGCGCCTCAACACCCTCCACAACCTGCACTTCTACCTGTCGCTCATGGCGAAGGCGCGCGAGGCGATCGAGGCGGGGCGGTTCGAGGCCTTCCGGCGGGAGTCGGTCGAGGGCTGGCGGGCGGGCGACCCTGGGTAGGGATCGCTGGACACCCCCCGCGAATCGGGCTAGAAAACAGCGCTTTTCCGCACTTCTCCCCGGAACCGGAGCTACCCAGAATGTCCCCCCTCCTCCACGCGTTCTTCGCTCAGACCGCGGAGGGGCAGGCTGCGCCGAACCCGATCGCGCAGTTCCTGCCCTTCATCCTCATCGCGCTGGTCTTCTACTTCGTCTTCTTCCGCCCCCAGCAGAAGCAGGCGAAGCAGCACACGGCGCTCGTGTCGTCGCTCAAGAAGGGCGACGAGGTGGTCACGCAGTCGGGGATCGTCGGGACCATCCACGCCGTGGATGATCGGACAGTCACCCTCGACGTGGGGAGCGGGACGAAGCTCCGAATGGTCAAGAACCAGGTCGCGGGCCCGTGGAAGGCCACCGAGGCGACCGCGACGGAGGCGAAGAAGTAGATGGAACGGTCCTGGTACTGGCGCGTCGCCCTCATCGTGGGCGTCGCTCTCCTGTCGGTCTACCAGCTCGTGCCGAGCTGGTACTACTTCAAGCTCCCGCCCGATGTGCGCAACGGCGAGGCCTACGACCAGTCGGTGCCCCGCTGGGCCCCGGCGGCGAAGCACCACCTGAACCTCGGCCTCGACCTGCAGGGCGGCATCCACCTCGCCATGGGCGTGGACGTCGACCGCGCGGTGAAGGCGAAGGTCGCCCGCCGCGCCGACGAGATCGCGGACTTCCTCAAGACGAAGGACGTCGCGTTCACCGACGCGCGGACCACCGACGGCGGGCGCCGCATCGAGGTGAAGGGGCCGGACGCGGACAAGATCCGCAAGACCGTCCTCGACGCCTACGACGCCGAGATGTACTCGCCGGGCGGTGCGCCCGACGGCGGCGTGGGCTTCGCCTTCAAGGACCAGGTCCTGCGGGAGTTCCAGGGCAAGGCGGTGGAGCAGGCGGAGAAGGCGATCCGCAACCGCGTCGACAAGTGGGGCGTCACCGAGCCCGACATCAAGCGCAAGGCCAACGCGCAGATCCAAATCCAGCTCCCGGGGTTCAAGGACCCGGGCAAGGCGAAGGAGCTGCTCGGCCGGACGGCGCAGCTCGAGTTCAAGATCACCGACGACGAGAGCCCGGCCCTCGACCCGCTCCGTTCCACGGTCCCGCAGTGCCCGGGCGGCCGCGCCGGCCTCCAGATGCCGCTCCCCGAGGCCGGCTGCTGGACCGCCGAGACGATCGAGCTGCCGAACGGCGGGTCCCGCGCCGTGACGATGCTCGTCGCGAACACCCGCCCCGAGCTCGAGAAGCTCATCGACGAGAAGGCGAACCCGCTCCTCGACCCGTCGAAGAACGTCGTCGGGATCGGCGAGGGGACCATCGCCCAGCAGGGCGGGTTCCAGGCGAAGTACTACCGGACCTACCTGCTCCGCGCGAAGACCGAGCTCACCGGCGACTACATCGCCGACGCCGGCGTCGGCGTCGACAACTCCGACCCGCTCCAGCAGGGGCGCCCGGTCGTGACCTTCAAGATGACGGCGCAGGGCGCCGGCCTCATGGAGAAGCTCACGGGCGACAACATGCGGCCGCCGGATGGCGACCGTCCTCGACGACAAGGTCGAGACCGCGCCGTACATCCAGGGGCGCATCTCCTCGAACGGCCAGATCACCCTCGGCTCCGGCACGAACCGCCAGCGCCAGTTCGAGGAGGCGAACGACATCGCCCTCGTCCTCAAGGCGGGCGCGCTCCCGGCCCCGGTCACCATCTCCGAGGAGCGCACCGTCGGCGCGACCCTCGGGCCGGAGCTCGTGCGCAAGGGCACCGTCGCCGCGCTCGTGGGGCCTCGTCGCGGTGCTCGTGTTCATGGTGCTCTACTACCGCGCGTCGGGCTTCATCGCCGACGTGGCGCTCGTGCTGAACGGCCTCCTCGTCCTCGCCGTCATGTCGATGATCGGCTCGACCCTCACCCTCCCCGGCATCGCCGGCTTCGTCCTCACCCTCGGCATGGCGGTCGACGCGAACGTGCTCATCAACGAGCGCATCCGCGAGGAGCTCCGCAACGGCAAGTCGGTGAAGGCCGGCCGTGCAGCAGGGCTACGACAAGGTCTTCTGGACCATCGTCGACTCGCACGTGACGACGCTCGTCGCGGGCGTCGTCCTCATGCAGTACGGCTCCGGCCCGGTGCGCGGGTTCGCGGTCACCCTCATCATCGGCCTCGTCGCCTCCATGTTCACCTCCATCGTCGTCACCCGGGCGATCATGGAGTACTTCACCCGCCACGAGTCACGCGCGGCTGAGCGTCTAGCGATGCAATTCAAGACCTTCGACATCATCCCCCACGGAACGAAGTTCGACTTCGTCGGGAAGCGCCACATCGCGGTGGTGCTCTCGCTCGTCGTGAACCTCGCCGTCATCCTCTGGTGCATCCCCGCCATCCACGGGCTCAACTTCGGCGTCGACTTCGCCGGCGGCACCGAGATGGAGATCCGCTTCGGCAAGGCGGTGGACGCCGGCGCCATCCGCAAGGCGGTCGAGGAGCTCGGCTTCAAGGACGCCTCGGTCCAGACCTACGGCGCCGAGTCCGAGCACACCTACCTCGTCCGCGTCGGCCGCATCGCCCTCATGTCCCCCGAGGACGTGCAGAAGGTCGAGGCGGCGGTGAAGGCGAAGTTCCCCGTCGAGTCGATGAACTTCAGCGCCGAGAGCGGCGACAAGATCGACTTCCAGCTTCAAGACCCCGCCCACCCCGGCCCAGCTCCAGGCGGCGGTCGAGGGCGCGGGGGTGAAGGTCCGCGAGGTGCGCGAGGAGGCCGGCCTCACCGCCGGGACCCGCTCCTTCGCGGTCATCACCCAGGGCATCCAGGACAAGATCGACGCGCGATCTCGCCACCCGGTTCGCCGACGCGAAGCCCCGAGGTGCGGCGCGTCGAGTACGTCGGCCCGGCGGTCGGTCGCGAGCTCCGCAACCAGGGGTTCAAGGCCATCCTCTACGCGATGGCGCTCATCGTCGTGTACGTCGGCCTGCGGTTCGACTTCCGGTTCAGCCCGGGCGTCATCATCGCCATCGTCCACGACGCGGTCGTGACCCTCGGCTACTTCGCCTTCTCCGGCCGGGAGTTCAACCTCACCTCGATCGCCGTGATCCTCACGGTGGTCGGCTACTCGGTGAACGACACGGTCGTCGTCTACGACCGGATCCGCGAGAACCAGGGCAAGTACAAGGGCAAGTCGCTCGGCGAGATCGTGAACGCCTCGATCAACGAGGTCTTCGGCCGGACGCTCCTCACCTCGTTCGCGACGGCGCTCTCGCTCGTCGGCCTCCTCGTCTACGGCGTCGGGACGATCTTCGACTTCTCGTTCGCGATGCTCGTCGGCATCGTCTCGGGCACCTACTCGACCTGGTTCATCGCCGCCCCGATGACCATCTGGCTCGAGGAGCGGGCCGCGAAGAAGAAGGCGGCCGGGGCGCATCCCGCCGCCGCCGAGGCGGCGCGCGCGAGCAAGTAGCCCCCGCCACCGGACGCAGCTCCGAGGCCCCGTCGCCGGAAGGCGGCGGGGCCTCCTTCTTTCGGGGTGCGGCGAGAAGTCGCGCGGGCGGCGCTGTCGGACCCGCGCGGGGCATCGTACTAGTGGCCAATCCGGGGCCTCCAGCCCCGGACCCTCTTGCCCTCGACGGAGCCTCGATGATCTCCCGGATCGTGAAGTCACTCGCCGCCCTGATGCTCCTTGCCGCCGCTCCGCTCGCCCGGGCGCAGGCGGAGAACTTCCAGGCCGTTCGCGTGGACCTCACCGTCTTCGCCGCGTACGCGCCGGCGGACTCGGCCTCGTGGGGCGGTGGCGTGGCGCTCGAGCCGAAGTACAACGTGACCGACCGCCTCTCCGCCGGGCTCCGGCTCGAGGCCTCCGGGTTCGTGAGCCAGGACGTGAACGCCGGGCCCGCCGGGTCGAGCCAGGCGAGCGTGTCGCAGGGCGCGCGCGCCGTCTTCGGGATCGGGGCGAAGGGCGACTATTACCTCACCACCTCGGCGGTCCGGCCGTTCGTCGGGCTCGGCCTCGGCTGGTACAAGATCAGCGAGGCGTCCCAGTCGGTTGCGACGGGCAGCGGGTCGGCCGCGATCGTGCAGAGCGCCGGCGCGTACAGCGGGTTCGGCGTCGCGCCGCAGCTCGGCGTCAACCTCGGCGGCTTCCGCCTGGCCGTGACCTACACCCAGCTGCTCGGCGGCGATCGCGTGATGGTGACCCAGGCCATCGGCGGGCCGCGCGTCGAGACGAACCTCGCGACGAGCTACTTCGCCTTCGAGATCGGCGGCACGTTCGGCGGCAACCGCCGCGAGAGCGCCGCGCCGGCCGCGCTCCCGGTTCCCGCCGGGAAGTAGCGCGCGGGAGCTGCCGTTCCGAGGCCCCGTCGCCGGAAGGCGGCGGGGCCTTCTTGCGTCCTGCGGGGCCGCCGGCTCGACCGGCTCGACGCAGCACGGCGCAGGCGCGGGCGCCGCCCGCCGCGGAGCCCGTCGGAGCCGACCTCGCGCGGGAGGGCACGCAGAGGCGCGCGCGGAACGAGAGTGGCTCGTGGCGCGGCTCGCGAGGTCGACCGCAGCGCCGCTGCGCGGCTGCGGTCGACGGGCGTCGCCGCGCGACAGGCATGACGGTCGCGCGCGGATAAACGGCGGAGGGCCTCCGCCTCGGCGAGGCTCCTCCGGTCCCGCGGCGGCGGCGCTGGACGCGCCCGCGCCTGCAGTTTGGGCACTACGAGCAGGTGAGCACCCTCCGGCCGAGCGCCCTGAGGACCGCCACCGTCCCGCACGGGTACCCCTCGCGCGCTCACCTCCTCGAGCGCCGCACTCCCGCCGGCAATGGTCTATGTTCGCGGCCCGCGAGGCCGCGCCGTTGAGTCCGACCCCGATAGAGACCGTCCTCGTAGTCCGCGCCGGCGATCGGCTCTGCGCGCTGCCCATCGCGAGCGTCGTCGAGACGATGCGGCCGCTGCCGGTCACCCCGCTCGCGGACGCGCCCGCGTACGTGCGCGGGGTCGCGATCGTCCGCGGCGAGCCGGTGCCGGTCGTCGACCTCGCGGCCTTCGTCGGCGTCGGCGCCGGCGCCGGAGCCGTGCGCGGCGCGCCGGCGCGGTTCGTCTCGGTGCGCGCGGGCGGACGCGCGGCGGCGCTCGCCGTGGCCGGCGTGGTGGGCGTCGCGAGCCTCAATCCCGCGGGGGCGCGGCGGATGCCGCTGCTCGGCGAGGCGTGCGCAGGGGCGCTCGCGGCGCTCCGCGCGCGCGACGACGACCTGCTCCTCGTCCTGGCGGCGGCGCGCCTCGTGCCCGAGGACGCGATCGCCGCGGTGGAGCGCAGCGAGGCGCGCCGATGAGCGCCCGCCTCGATCGCGTCCAGCTCGACGCCTTCCGCGACGCGGTCGGCGCCCGGATCGGCCTGCATTTCGACGAGGGGAAGCTCGACCTGCTCGCCGACGTGGCCGCCCAGCGGGTGGACGCGCTCGGCACCTCGGTCGACGCGTACCTGGCCCGCCTCACCGCGGGGGAGGAGCCCGACGAGATCCGCGCCCTCGCCGAGCGTCTCACCGTCGGCGAGACCTACTTCTTCCGGAACCGGAACGACCTCGACGCGTTCCTCCACGTGGTGCTCCCCGCGAGGATGGGCGCGCGCAGCGGGCAGCGCGCGCTGCGGATCCTGTCCGCGGGGTGCTCCTCCGGCGAGGAGCCGTATACCCTCGCGATGCTGGTGCGGGGGACGCCCGCGCTCGAGGGGTGGGACGTCCGGATCGACGCGTTCGACGTCAACCCGGCGGCCCTCGCGCGGGCGCGCGCGGCGCGGTACGGGGAGTGGTCGCTGCGCCAGACCGCGCCCGAGGCGCGGGCCCGGTTCTTCGCGGAGGAGCGCAAGGGGGTGCGCGTCGCGGAGGAGGCCCGCCGCCTCGTCACCTTCGAGGAGCGCAACCTCATCGAGGATGACCCCGGCTTCTGGCGCGCCGGGGCGTTCGACGTCGTGTTCTGCCGGAACGTGCTCATGTACTTCTCGCCGGAGGTGACCCGGCGGATCGTCGCGCGCTTCGCGCGGGTGCTCGCGCCGGGCGGGTTCCTGTTCCTCGGCCACGCGGAGACGCTCCGGGGGGTCTCGACCGGGTTCCACCTGCGCCACGAGCACGAGACCTTCTTCTACGAGCGGCGCGAGGCGGGCGCGGCCGACGAGGCGCCGGAGGTCCGAGCGGCCGGAGCGGCGGCCCGGGGCGCGGCGCCCGCGCCGCTGCCGGACGGCGGGTGGGTCGAGGCGATCCGTCAGGCGTCGGAGCGGGTCGCCCGCCTCACCGGGCCGCGCCTCGCCCCCGCGCCGATCGGGGCGACGCTCGCACGCGCCCGCGGCGCGCGACGGCGGGAGTCCGGCCGCGGCCCACGAGCTGTTCGAGCAGGAGCGGTTCGCCGACGCCCTCGCCGCGCTCGGCACCGGAACGCTGGAGGCGGAGACCGGCGTGGACGCGCTCCTGCTGCGCGCGGTGCTCCTCACCATCAGCGGCGACCCGCGGGAGGCGGAGCGGGTCTGCGCGCGCCTGTTCGCGCTCGACGAGCTGAACGCGGAGGCACACTACGTGATGGCGCTCTGCCGCGAGCACGCACGCGATCTCGCGGGCGCCGCGGACCACGACCACTACGCGCTCTACCTCGATCCGACCTTCGCGATGCCCCGCCTCCACCTCGGGCTCATGGCGAGCCGGGCGAGGCAGCCCGAGGTGGCGCGCCGCGAGCTCGCGCGCGCGCTCGCGCTGCTCGCGGGCGAGGACGTCTCGCGGCTCCTCCTGCTCGGCGGCGGCTTCCGCCGTGAGGCGCTCGCCGCGCTCTGCGCGTCGGAGCTGCGCGCCTGCGGAGGGGAGGCATGAGCGCGCGCCGCGAGGACGCCCGCCCGGGGAGCGCCGAGGCGCTCCGCGCCGAGTTCGACGGCGCCTTCGCGCGCCCGGCCCGGGCGTCGGCGGCGGACGTCGTCGGGCTGCTCGCGCTCCGCGTCGCGGGCGAGCCGGTGGCGATCCGGGTGCTCGAGACGGCGGGGCTCGATCGCGGCCCGGCGCATCGAGCCGGTGCCGAGCCGGCGCGCGGAGCTGCTCGGGATTTGCGGCGTCCGGGGCCAGATCGTCCCCGTCTTCTCCCTCGCGCGGCTGCTGCGGGAGGGGGGAGGACGGCGAGCCCAGCTGGATCGTGCTGGCCGCGGCGGGCGCCGAGCGCGTCGGCCTCGCGGCGGCGGTCTTCGAGCGCCACCTGGTGGTGCCCGCCGGGCGAGGTCCGGCCGGCGGCGCACGCCGGCGCGGGGGACGTGCTGCACGCGAACGGCGAGGCGCGGCCGGTCCTGAGCATTCCAGCCATCGTGCGGATCATCACGGGTCGCTGACGAGGAGGAGAGAAGATGCAGAGCCGTCTCACGTTTGCGCAGAAGCTCGCGGCGGGGTTCGCGGTCGTCGTCCTGCTCGCGCTCGCGGTCGCCGGGGTGGCGGTGTACGCGCTCCGCGAGGTGGTCAGCGGCAAGGACGCGGTGATCGATTTCGCGGCGCCACCGGGTGGTGCTCTCCGAGCGCCTCAACACCCTGAGCTTCCAGAAGGCGAACGACGCGCGCGCGTTCCTGATGACCCGCGACCCGCGCTACCTCGACGCGCTCCGCGAGACGCGCGCGAAGATGCGGGCGGTCATCGACGAGCTGCGGCGCGCCATCGAGGCGGAGGAGGCGAAGCGGCTCCTCGCCACGGTCTCGGAAGCCGAGGAGGCGCACCAGCGCGGGCTGGAGTCGATCATCGCGCGGAGCGCGACCGACCGGTCCATGCAGGTGACCGGCGCCGCCCTCGAGCGAGAGGTGCGGCCGCTCCGCGAGACCCTGAACGCCTCGATCCTCGCCTTCCTCTCCTTCGAGGAGCGGCTGCTCGCCCACGAGCGGGACGACGCGACCGCCGAGGCCGCCCGGGCGACCCGGGTGGTGGTGCTGCTCGCGGCGCTCGCGGTGGGGGCCGCGGCGGTGCTCTCGCTCCTGCTCGCGCGCGTCCTCGGGCGCCAGATCTCGACCGCCGTGCGCCACGTCCAGAGCTCCTCGTCGGAGCTGCAGGCGGCGGCCGGCCAGCAGGCCACCGGCGCGAAGGAGCAGGCGACCGCGATGACCGAGATCACGACGACCATCAGCGAGCTGCTCGCGACCTCGCGCCAGATCTCGGAGAGCGCCCAGCGCGTCGCGAGCGTCGCAGGCGAGACCGCGAAGGCGGCCCGCTCCGGCGACGCGACCGTACAGCGCAGCCACGAGACGGTGGGGAGCATCCGCCGCCAGGTCGACCTCATCGTCGGCCACATGCTCGAGCTCGGGCGGAAGTCGCAGCAGATCGGCGGCGTGGTGGACGTCGTCAACGAGCTCGCGGAGCAGACCAACATCCTCGCCATCAACGCCACCATCGAGGCCGCCGGCGCGGGCGAGGCCGGGCGGCGCTTCGCGGTGGTGGCCGAGGAGATCCGCAAGCTCGCCGACCGCGTCGCGATCTCGACGAAGGACATCCGCGTCCTCGTCGACGAGGTCCGCTCCGCGGTGAACACCACGGTGATGGCGACGGAGAGCGGGTCGAAGGCGGTCGAGGCGGGGGCGCGGCAGTTCGCCGAGGTCGCGTCGTCGTTCTCGCAGATCGCGCGCGCTCGTCACCACCACGACCGAGGCGGCCCGGGAGATCGAGCTCTCGACGAAGCAGCAGGCCACCGCGGTCGAGCAGGTGAACCTCGCCATCGGCAACGTCGCCCAGGCGACCCGCGAGTCCGAGGCGAGCTCCGGGCAGACGCTTCAGACCGCCTCGCAGCTCGCGGAGATGTCCCGCGGGCTCGCCCGGCTCGTGCAGCGGGACGCCGCGTAGGGGAGCATGGCGAAGGATCGCTACCAGTACTTCCGCGTGGAGGCGCGGGAGCTTCTCGACGGGCTCTCGCGCGGGATCCTCGACCTCGAGAAGGCGCCGGGGGACAGGGACCTCGTGGCGCGCCTGCTCCGGCTCGCCCACACCCTGAAGGGCGCGGCGCGGGTGGTCCAGCAGCAGGTCATCGGAGACCTCGCCCACGCCGCCGAGGACGCGCTCGGCCCGCACCGCGACGACGGGCTCGCCCCCGGTGCCGGCGGCGAGCATCGACGCGCTGCTCCGGATCGTGGACGACGTCGCCGCTGGCGTGGCGGCGCTCGAGCCCGCCGCTCCGGCCGGGGCCGGCGCCCCGGAGCGCCCGGTCCCGACGACCCGTTCCACGGCGTCCGCGTCGACGTCCGCGAGATGGACGCGCTCCTCGCCTCGGTGGTCGAGGCGGGCGTGCAGGTGACGACCCTGCGCCGGCAGCTCTCCGGGCTCGACCAGGTCGAGGAGCTCGCCCGCGTGCTGTCGGACCACCTCTCGCCGCGGCGGGCCGCGCCCGCCGGGCCGGCGCCGGACCGCGCCCGGGCGCTCGTCGAGGAGCTGCGCCGGAGGCTCGGGGAGGCGCGCCGGGCGCTCTCGTCCCGCGTCGAACAGGCGGAGCGCGGAGATCGGCGAGGTGCGCACCTCCGCGGACCGGCTCCGCCTCCTGCCCGCGCGGGCGATCTTCGGCGGTCTCGAGCGCGGCGCGCGGGACGCGGCGCGCGCCCTCGATCGGCGCGTCGCCTTCGAGACGACCGGCGGCGACGTGCGCGTCGACGCCGGCGTGCTCGCGGCGGTCCGCGACGCGCTCCTCCACGTGGTGCGCAACGCCGTGGCGCACGGGATCGAGCCCGCCGCCGAGCGCGCGCGCGCCGGCAAGCCCTCGGACGGCGTGGTCCGGATCGGGGTGGAGCGGCGGGGGCGCCGGGTCGCTGTTCTCGTGCCGCGACGACGGCCGGGGGATCGACGCGGCGCGCGTCCGCGCCGAGGCGGTCCGCAAGGGGCTCGTCGGGGAGGACGCGGCGCAGGTCCTCGACGGCGAGGCGCTCGCGGCGCTGCTGCTCCGGGGCGGGCTCTCGACGAGCGCCACCGTGAACGCGGTCGCGGGCCGGGGGGTCGGGCTCGACGTCGTGCGCGACACCGCCGCGAGGCTCGACGCCCAGCTCTCCCTGCGCAGCGAGCCGGGCCGCGGCACGACCGTCGAGCTCGCCGTCCCCGTGTCGGTGGTGGCCATGACCGCGCTCCACGTCGACCGCCAGCGGAGCCGCGGCCGCGGTGCCGCTCGACGCCGTGCGCAGCACCGCGTTCGTGCCGCCGGAGCGGGTGCTCCGCCTGCCGGACGGCACGGGCGTCGAGCACGAGGGGACCGTCATCCCGTTTCTCCCGCTGGCCCGCGTCCTGGGCCGGTCGCTCCCGGCGGCGGCGCCGCTTCTGGTCCACGGTGATCGTCCAGGCGGGCCCGCGGCTCGTCGCGGTGGGCGCCGATCGGCTGGGGGGCACCTCCGACGTGGTGGTGCGGCCGCTGCCCGCCTGGGTCGACGCCGAGCCGGCGGTCGCCGGCGCGGCGCTCGACGCGGAAGGGAACCCCCGCCTCGTCCTCGATCCGGCCGGCCTGCTCGCGGCCGTGGAGGGCGGCGCCGCCGTCCGCGACGACGGCCCGGCCGCCCCGCGCGCGCCCATCCTCGTGGTGGACGACTCGCTCACCACGCGCATGCTCGAGCAGCAGCATCCTCGAGTCGGCCGGATACGAGGTCGAGGTCGCGGTCTCGGCCGAGGAGGCGCTCGAGAAGGCCGAGGGCGCGCCGCTTCGGGCTGTTCGTGGTGGACGTCGAGATGCCGGGCATGGACGGGTTCGAGTTCGTCCGCGTCACGCGCTCCGACCCGCGCTCCGCGGCGCCCGCCATCCTGGTGACGTCGCGCTCCGCGCCGGAGGACCGCCAGCGGGGGCTGGAGGTGGGGGCGAGCGCGTACATCGTGAAGAGCGAGTTCGATCAGGGGCGGCTCCTCGCGACGATCGAGGAGCTGCTGGGGTGACCATGGCGATCCGCGTGCTCGTGGTCGAGGACTCCCTCACCGTCCGCAAGCGCCTCGTCGAGGTGCTCGGCGAGGATCCCGAGCTCGCGGTGGTCGGGGAGGCCGCGGACGGCAAGCAGGCGATCGAGCTGTGCCAGCGGCTGCGGCCGGACGTCGTCACCCTCGACATGATGATGCCCGTGATGACGGGGGTCGCGGCGACCGAGTACATCATGGCGTACTGCCCGACGCCGATCCTGGTCGTCTCGGCGTCGACGAACCGCGGCGAGCTGTTCCGGACCTACGACGCGCTCGCCGCCGGCGCCATCGACGTCCTCGACAAGCCGACGGGGGGCGAGCCCGACGGCGCGTGGGAGGCGCGTCTTCGCTCGGCGGTGAAGCTCATCTCGCGCATCAAGGTCATCACCCACCCCCGGGCCAAGCTCGCCCTCGGGTCGGCGGCGGCGGACCCGCCGGCGGCCCCGCGCGGCGCGGCGGCGGACTCGCGGGCGGCCCCGCCCGGCGCGGCGCCGGACCGGTCGGCGCCCGCGCGGCTCGTCGCGATCGGCGGGTCGACCGGCTCGCCCGCGGCGGTCGTCGACATCCTCCGCGCGCTCCCGCCCGACTTCCCGGCCCCGATCCTCCTCGTCATCCACATCAACGAGCCGTTCGGCGCGGCGTTCGCGGAGTGGCTCGACGGCCAGTCGGGGCTGCGCGTCCGATACCCGCGAGGACGGGGAGCCGCTCTGGCGTCCGGGCGGCGCGCGGGTCCTCATGGCGCCGCCGGGCAAGCACCTCGTCCTTCGCGGCGGAACCGCTCCGGCTCGTCGTCGGGCCGGAGCGCCACAGCTGCATCCCATCGGTCGACGTCCTGTTCGAGTCGATCGCCCTCGAGGCGGGCCGCGGACACCGTCGCGTGCCTCCTCACCGGGATGGGGCGCGACGGCGCCCTGGGGCTCGAGGCGATCCGCCGGGCGGGGGGCACGACCGTCGCGCAGGACGAGGCCACCTCTGCGGTGTTCGGCATGCCGCGGGAGGCCATCCTGCTCGGAGCCGCCGAGCAGGTGCTCCCGCTCTCGCGACATCGCGCCCGCGCTGGTCGCCGCCACCGGCAGGCGGGGAGGGCAGGGCGCGCGATGACCCCCGTCCTCATCGTCGACGACAGCCTCACGGTCCGGATGGACCTCGTCGAGGCGTTCGCCGCCGCCGGGTTCGAGCCGGTCCCGTGCGCGGACGGCGCGAGCGCCCGGGAGGCCCTCGCCCGCCGCGAGCGTCGCGCTGGTGGTGCTCGACGTGATGCTGCCGGACGTGGACGGGCTCGAGCTCCTCGCCGAGCTGCGGCGCTCTCCGCGGCATCGCAGGACGCCGGTCATGCTCCTCTCGACCGCGGCCGAGGTGCAGAGCCGGATCCGGGGGCTCGAGACCGGCGCGGACGAGTACGTGGGCAAACCCTACGATGCCTCGGCGGCTGGTGGCGCGCGCGCGCGAGCTCGTGCGCCGCGCTCCGCAGGGCGACGCGGTCGCCGGGGAGCGGGCGCCAGTCCTCGTCGTCGACGACAGCGTCACCGTGCGCGAGGAGCTCCGGGCGGAGCTCGAGCGCGCGGGGCTGGAGGTCGTGACCGCCTCGGACGGCGAGGAGGGGCTGCGGGTCGCCGCCGATCGCCTGCCCGCCGCGGTGGTGGTGGACGGGGTGATGCCGGGGATGGACGGCGCGACCTTCATCCGCCACCTCCGCTCGCGACTCCGCCCTGCGGACGACGCCCTGCATCCTCCTGACCGCGTCGCAGTCGGTCGGCGAGCTGCGCGCGCTCGAGGCCGGCGCCGACGCCTACGTCCGGAAGGAGGAGGGGCACGAGGTGGTGCTCGCGCGCCTCGAGTCGCTGCTCCGGACGGCCGCCCCTCCATCCCGGTTCGGGCCGGCGGCGCTGACCGCCCCGAAGCGGGTAGTGGCGCTCGCGGAGGGGAGGGCCCGCGCCGAGGCGCTCGCCGAGCGGATCCGGCAGGTCGGGCACGAGCCGGTCGCCGCCGCCTCCGCGGACGAGGCCCTCGCGCTCCTCGGGGTCGAGCGCGTCGACGCCGTGGTCGTCGACGCGGTGGGCACGGGCCAGGCGGCGCTCGACGCGTGTGCGCGCCTGCGCGCGATCCCGGCGCTGGCGCGAGGTCCCGCTGCTCGTCGCCGGGAGCGACGACGAGCCGGAGCTCGTGCTCCGCGCGATCCAG
Organism: uncultured delta proteobacterium; assembly: GCA_963739565.1. Classification (GTDB taxonomy): domain Bacteria; phylum Myxococcota; class Myxococcia; order Myxococcales; family Anaeromyxobacteraceae; genus Anaeromyxobacter. The sequence goes on from CAVUBF010000014.1 coordinate 38,503, forward strand.
GCCGGCGCCGACGACTACGTCGCCACCTCCGGCGGGGACGGCGTGCTGCGCGCGCGCGATCGCGGCGCTCCTCCGGCGCAGGCAGTTCGAGGAGGAGAACCGGCTCCGCGAGGCGTTCGGCCGGAGCGCGGCGATCCTGGAGACCATCTCGGACGCGTTCTTCGCGGTCGACCGGCTGTGGCGCCTCGTCTACGTCAACCACGCGTTCGAGGACCTCGTCGGGACGCGGCGAGACGCGGCGATCGGGGTCGACCTGTGGGAGCGCGCGCCGGCGCTCCAGGGCGGACCGTTCGAGCAGGAGCTCCGGCGCGCCGCGGAGGGCCGCGCGCCGGTGACCTTCGAGGCGCCGTTCCCGGGCGAGCGCTGGTTCGAGGTCCGCGCCTTCCCCCACGAGGACGGGCTCTCCGCGCACTTACGCGACGTCACCGAGCGGCGCCGCTCGCAGGAGGTCCAGGCGCACCTCCTCGGGATCGTGGGGCACGACCTCCGGACGCCGCTCACCTCCATCATGATGTCGGCGAGCGCGGTGTCGAGGGACCGCGAGCTCCCGGCGCGGCTGCGGCGCCCGCTCGAGCGCGTGGAGTCCGGGGCGGCGCGGATGAGCCGGCTCATCAACGACCTGCTCGACTACTCCCGCGCCCGGCTCGGGAAGGGGCTCCCGGTCCACCCGGTGGCGGCCGATCTGCACGCGATCTGCCGGGACGCGGTCGAGGCGATCCGCGCCGCGCACCCCGACCGCAGCGTCGTCTACCAGGGCGAGGGCGACGGCCGCGGCGAGGTCGACCCCGACCGCATGCTGCAGGTGCTGCTGAACCTCCTCACCAACGCGGTCCGATACGGGACCCCCGGCTCGGTCGTGACGCTCACGTGCAGGGTCGAGCCCGACCGCAAGATCGTCGCCGTGCACAACGCCGGCGGCCGCCATCCCCCGCGACGTCCTCCCGCACATCTTCGAGCCATTCAAGCGGGGCGACGGCGCGGGGAACACCTGGGGCGGCGTCGGCCTCGGCCTCTACATCGTGAAGCAGATTCGTGAGTGCCCACCGCGGGACGGTCTCGGTCCGCTCCAGCGCCGGCGACGGGACGACGTTCCAGGTGACGCTGCCCGACTCCGCGCGCGGCGAGCCCTAGCGGTCCGGCTCGACCAGACGGCGCAGGCAGGCGGGGCGGCAGCGCGGTCCGGCTCGACCAGGCGGCGCAGGCGCGGGCGCCGCCCGCCGCGGGCCCGTCGGAGCCGACCTCGGCGGGAGGGCATGCAGAGGCGCGCGCGGAACGAGAGCGGCTCGTGGCGCGGCTCGCGAGGTCGACCGCAGCGCCGCTGCGCGGCTGCGGTCGACCGGCGTCGCCGCGCGACGGGCATGACGGTCGCGCGCGGACGAACGGCGTAGAGCCAGCGCCTCGGCGAGGCTCCTCCGGTCCCGCGGCGGCGGCGCTGGATGCGCCTGCGCCTGCATTGCGAGCACGCGTGCCGCCATGCTCGACTCGAGCGCCAGCACATCTGCGCGGGAGCCGCGGTGCCCCGAGCTCGAACGGCAGCGCGGAGCCCCGCGGCGCCGGAGGCGCCCCTCGCGGAGGCGCAGGTCCGATCCCCTTCCCTCCGCGCGCGGCTCTCGCAGCCGGGAACTGCGCGCCGACCGGTTTCACTCGGGAGGCGCGCCCATCGCACTCTGGTTCGCGCGCGATCTGGAGTGCCGCCCGCCGATGCCGGGGCGCCGATGGCGACGCGGTGGCGGAGCGCGTCCGGTCGAGCGACGCCGCCGACACCGACGCGCCAAGGGCGACGCAGGGGCGCAGCGCAAGGTTCGAGCGGTCGCGCGAACACACCGCAGCGAACCGAGCGCCCCCAGACCCGTCAGACCCGCGCCCGCGGCCCGGGCCCGACCCGGTCCGCGATGAGCTCCGCCACGTGCCGCGCCTTCACGCCGTCGCCGGCGCGGTCGAGCCCGCCGCCGATCTGCATGGCGCAGCCCGGGCAGTCCATCGCGACGGTCGGCGCGCCGGTCTTGCGGACGTTCTCGAGCTTGCGGGCGAGGATGGGGCGGCTGATCTCGGGGAACTTGAGCGAGTAGCTCCCGCCCATCCCGCAGCAGGCGTCGCTCTCGGGCATCTCCATGAGCGCGTGCCCCGCGCCGCGCAGGAGGCGCCGGGGCGCCTCGGTGGCGGCGAGCTTCCGCTTCAGGTGGCAGGAGTCGTGGTAGGTGACGGCCGCCTCGCCCCCCGGCCCCGGGGTGAGGACGAGCCTCCCGTCGACGACGAGCTCGTCGACCAGCGTGGAGAAGTCCCGGACCTTCGCCGCGAGCGCGTCGGCGCGCGCCGCCCAGGCCTCGTGCCCCTGGGAGCGGAGCGTCGCGGCGAGCTCGTGCTTCAGCGCGACGGTGCAGGTCGGGCAGGGCGACACGATCCAGCGCGCCCCCGCCTTCTCCAGCGCGGCCACGTTGTCCATGGCGTTGCGGGCCGCCACGTCGAAGGCGCCCGCCTGGCGCGCCGGCGCGCCGCAGCAGGTCTGCCCCTCCGGGAAGACCATCTCGACGCCCGCGGCGCGGAGGGCCTTCACCACCGCCTCGCCGACGCCGGGGTAGGCGAAGTCGACGAGGCAGCCGGCGTAGAGGGCGGCGACGTCCTGCGCCCCGGCGGGCTGGGGCAGGCGGGGGAAGCGGTCGCGGAGCGGCTCGTCCGCGATGGCCGGCAGGGAGCGGATCGCGGTGAGCCCGGACAGGAAGAGCGGCAGGTGCCGGATGATCCCGCCCTTCGCGAAGGGCTTCTGCGCCTTCGCCGCGGCGCGGAGCATGCCGTGGAACAGGCGCCGATCGTTCACCACCCGGAAGGCGGCCTTCTGGAGCAGGGGCTGGCCCTGCTCGCGGACGAGCTTGCGCCGCAGCTCCACGATGAGCCCGGGGATGTCGATCCGAGTCGGGCAGACCTCGACGCAGTCGCCGCACTGGATGCAGAGGGCCTGGATGTCCTTCGACGCCTGGAGGGCGTCGAACCAGGCGGTCAGGATGGCCCCGATGCCGCCCGTGTAGACCCCGCCGAAGACGTGGCCGCCGAGCAGCCGGAAGACCGGGCACACGTTCGGGCAGGAGGCGCAGCGGATGCAGCGGAGCGCCTGCGCGAAGCTCGGGTCCTTCGCCATCTCGCTGCGGCGGTTGTCGAGCAGGACGACGTGCAGCTCCTTCGGGTCGCCGTCCGGGCCCGGGGCCGGCCCGGTGATCATGGTGACGTAGCTCGTGAGGAGCTGGCCGGTGGCGCTCCGCGGCAGCGCCTGGAGGATCGGCGCGACGTCGGCGAGCCGCTCGACCAGCTTCTCGACCCCGACCACCGCCACGTGGACCGGCGGCAGGGTCGAGACGAGCCGGGCGTTGCCCTCGTTCGTCACGACGACGAGCGTCCCGGTCTCGGCCACCGCGACGTTGGCGCCGGTGATGCCGAGCTGCGCGCCGAGGAACTTCCCGCGCAGCTCGCGGCGGGCCACCTCGACCAGGCGGGGGATGTCCGCCGCGAGGGGCGCCTTCACCTCCTTGGAGAAGACGTCGGCGACCTGCTCCTTCGACATGTGGATGGCCGGCATCACCATGTGCGAGGGGCGCTGCCCGTCGAGCTGGAGGATCCACTCGCCGAGGTCGGTCTCGGCGACGGCGATCCCGTCGGCCTCGAGGGCCGCGTTGAGGTGCAGCTCCTCGGTCGCCATCGACTTGGACTTCGCCACCCGGCGCACGCCGCGCTCGCGGCAGAGCCGGAGGACGTACTGCCTCGCCTGCTCCGGGTCGGACGTCCGGAAGACGATCGCGCCCGCCTTCGTCGCCTCGGCCTCGAACCGGTCGGCGAGCGCGCCGAGCTTCGAGGCGGCCCGGTCCTTCAGCGCGACGAGCCGGTCGCGGAGGAGCTCGAAGTCGATGCCCTGGTAGGCCCGGGCGCGCGAGACGGCGTAGGCCTCCTTGAACCGGCCGAGCGCGCCGGAGAGCTGGCCGTTGTCGAGCGCCTCGGCGATGCGCTGCTTCAGGTCGGTGGCTGCCATGAGGTCACGTTCCTCCCGCTCACCCTGAGCGTAGGGCCGCTCCGCGGCCCCGAGTCGAAGCGCGGCGGTCAGCCGACCGCGACCACCACGAGCTTCCTCGGGCCGTGGACCCCGATGGTGAGGACCCGCTCGATGTCGGCGGTGCGGCTCGGGCCGGTGACGCAGGCGAGGTACCGCGCGCGGCGAGGGTCCACGCGGACGAGCAGGGACTCCAGGTCGGGGAGCAGCGTCTCGGTGCGGAACAGGGCGACGTGGACCTCGGGGAGGGTCGACACGAGCCGGAGCCGCGGGTCGGTCGCGTCCTGGGCGAGCGTGCCGGTCTCGGCGAGCGCCCAGTCGAACTCGGACACGCCGACGCGGCTCTCCTCGGCGAGCGCGCGGGTGACGTCGAAGGAGAGGCCGGGGAAGCGCCGGACGAGCGCGCCGCGGTCGAGGGTCCCCTGGAGGAGATGTCCCTCGCACCACGCGGCGCGCCCGCCCGGCGAATCCGCGACGCCCTCGCGCTCGAGGACCGCCGCCACCGCCTCGACCGCCTCCGCGGGGGAGGGGACCCGGAGGAACTCGGCGCTGACCGCCTCCGCCCGGGTCTTGAAGAGGTCGAGCATGGCGACTCCTCGGGCGCGGGGCTACCGCGGGACCATCCAGGTGAGCCAGTACGCCTGCAGGAGCACCACCACGCCGACGAGGCAGGCGAGGGCGAGGGAGTGCCAGAAGACGTACCTCAGGATCGAGCCCTCGTGGCCGTCCTGGCCGGTCGCGACCGACGCCACCACGATGCTCTGGGCGTCGATCATCTTGCCCATGACGCCGCCCGAGCTGTTCGAGGCCGCGGCGAGGATCGGGCTCATCCCGATCTGCTGGGCCGAGACCACCTGCAGGTTCCCGAACAGCACGTTCGAGGAGGTGTCCGACCCGGTGAGGGCGACGCCCAGCCAGCCGAGGAGCGGCGAGAAGAACGGGAAGAGGACGCCGGTGGAGGCGAAGGCGAGCCCCATCGTCGAGTCCGAGCCCGAGTAGCGGGTGGTGAACCCGAGGGCGAGCATGGCGGCGATGGTGAGCAGCGAGAACCGGACCCGCTTCAGCGTGTTGAAGTAGGTCTTCGCGAGCGTCAGGGGCGAGAGCTTCAGCCACAGGCCGGCGACGAGGCCGGCGAGGAGGAGGCCGGTGCCCGTGGCGGAGAGGAGGTTCAGGCTGAACTTCGCGCCCTCCGGGAGGAGCTTCGCGGCGACCGGCGGCGCCTTGAGCACGAGGTTGTGGAGGAACGGCACGTCGAAGGTCGGGTTGAAGATCCCGTTCATCCAGGTCTTCACGGCCGGCTGGCCCCACACGAACACGAAGCCGGAGAGGACGATCCAGGGCATCCAGCCCATGAACGCCTCGCCGAAGGAGTGCTTGCGGAACGCGGCGGCGGCGCCGACCGACCTGCGCTGGCCCGCCGTCGGAGTCACCGCGCCGGCCTCGCGCTCCTCGGGGAAGCGCCACTCCTCCTTCGGCTGCCAGACCTTGAGGAAGAGGTAGGTGACGACGATGCAGGAGGCCGCCGCGATGATGTCGACGAGGTTCGGCCCCATGAAGTTCGAGACCAGGAACTGCGGGACGGCGAACGCGAGGCCCGCGACGAGGCAGGCCGGCCACACGCCGAGCATGCCCCGGAAGCCGGCCATCGCCCACACCAGCCAGAACGGGACGATGAGGGAGAAGAGCGGGAGCTGGCGCCCGGCCATGGCGGAGAGGAGGCCCTCGTTGAGGCCGGTCACCTTGGCGAGCGTGATGATGGGCGTGCCCAGCGCGCCGTACGCGACCGGGGCGGTGTTCCCGATGAGGGCGAGCCCGGCGGCAGGGAGCGGCTTGAAGCCGAGGCCGATGAGCATCGCGGCGCTGATCGCGACGGGGGTGCCGAATCCGGCCGCGCCCTCGATGAACGCGCCGAACGCGAAGGCGATGAGGAGCACCTGGATGCGCCGGTCGCCGGCGAGCCCGCCGATGGTGTCCTTCACCACCTCGAACTTCCCGGTCTTCACCGTGATGTCGTAGATGAAGATCGCGTTCAGGATGATCCAGCCGATGGGCAAGAGGCCGAAGGCGGCGCCGTACCCGGCCGAGGCCGCGGCCATCGAGAGCGGCATCCCGTACACGCCAACGGCGATGCCGAGGGCGAGCAGGAGCCCGAGCAGCGCGGCCACGTGCGCCTTCACGTGGAAGAAGGCGAGGGCGCCCAGGAGGACGACCACGGGGATCGCGGCGACGAGCGCCGAGAGGTGAAGGCTGCCGAGGGGCGTGTAGACCTGCGTCCACGTCATGACGGGGGACCTCCGGGTTCGAGTCGCGGGGCGAGCCACGCCCGCGACGCGCACTGTGCACGGCGCGCGGGGCGAACCGGAGACGGGGTGGGCGACCGGTCGAAGGGGGGAGGCGACCGGCGGCGGCGGCCTCCTGACCGGACGCAGGCCGTCGGGGAGGGATTCAGATCTCGAGCCGTTCCCGCAGCTTCGCGAGGAAGCGCCGGCTCACCGGGGCGTTCTTCCCGGAGCGGGTGCGGATCTCGGCGAGCCCGTCCTCGAGCCGGATCTCGTCCACCTGATCGATGTTGACGAGGACCTGCTTGTGGCAGCGGACGAGGCCCGCGCGCTCCTCGAGGACCCGCAGCGTGAGCTCGGTGAAGAGCTCCGCCTTCGCCGTCACGACGTAGACGCCGGCCTCGCTCGAGCGCACGAGCTCGACCTCGGAGAGGTCCACGAGCTTGATCGCCCGCCCCGCGAGGCAGGGAATCCGCCGGATCGGCGAGCGCGGGAGCGCCGCCGCGGCGGGCGGGGCCACGCCGCGCGGGCGCCGGAGCCGCTCCACCGTCTTCGCGAGCCGGTCCCGGGCGACGGGCTTCAATAGATAATCCACCGCCCGCTCCTCGAAGGCGCGGAGCGCGTGCTCGTCGTGGGCGGTGACGAACACAATCTCCGGGAGGTCCTCGTCGTCGATCATCGCGAGGAGCTCGAACCCCGAGATGGCCGGCATCTGGATGTCGAGGAAGACGACGTCCGGGCGCTCGCCGCGGATGGCGTGCACCGCCTCCACCGCGTTCCCGCAGCGCCCCACGATCTCGAAGGCGCCGGTCTCGTCGAGGAGCGACTCCAGCTCCTCGCGGGCGTGCGGCTCGTCGTCGATGATGAGGGCGCGGATCACGCGGTCGCTCCTTCTGCGGGGAGGCGGATGGTCACGCGGGTCACCTCCTGGGGAACGCACTCCACCGAGACGCCCCAGCCCTCGCCGTAGAGGTTCTTCACCCGCTTGTCGACAATCTGCAGGCCGAGGCCGGCGCTCTCCCGTGGCGCGGTCCAGGCCCCGGCGTTGTCCTCGATCTCGACCACCGCCGCGCCGTCCCGGCGGTACGCGCGGATGGTGGCTCGCCCCGCCCCGAGCGTCGCCGAGAAGCCGTGCTTGAAGGCGTTCTCGACGAGCGGCTGGAGCGTGAAGGCGGGGAGGCGCAGCGAGAGGAGCTCGGGGTCGACCTCCGTCTCGACGGCGATGCGCCCCTCGAAGCGGGCCTTCTCGATCTCGAGGTACGCGCTCACGTGCTCGAGCTCCTCCGCGAGCGTCGAGACGTCGCTCGCACGCTTCAGGTTCTTGCGGAAGAAGTTGGAGAGGTGGATGAGGAGGTCGCGCGCCCGGTCGGAGTCGCGGCGCAGGATGGCGATGATGGTGTTGAGGGCGTTGAAGAGGAAGTGCGGGTTCACCTGGGCGCGCGCGAGCTTCAGCTCCGACATCACGAGCAGGCTCTTCTGCTCCTGGTACCGCGCGATGACGAGCTGGCTCGAGAGGAGGGCCGCGAGCCCCTCCCCGAGCGACTTGTTCATGTTGAGGAACCGGCGGTCCCGCGGCTCGAAGAGCTGCACGGTCCCCACCACGACGCCGTCGACCTGGAGCGGCGCGATGACCATCGACGCGAGCTGGCAGGCGGGCGACACCGTGCAGTCGTAGGTCTGGCGGTGCCCGTCGGCGAACACGACGGCGTTCTCGGCAATCGACTGGCGGGTGTAGGGCGAGGCGATGGGGTTCCCGGGGAGGTGGTGGTCTCCCCCCATCCCCGCCCAGCCGAGGACGCGCTCGGTGTCGGTCACGCCCACCGCGGCGACGCCGGTCTTCTCCTTGATGATCGCGGCGAGCTCGCCGGCGGTGCCGCGGTCGATGCCGCGGGCGAGGAGGCGCAGCGTCCGCTCGGCGACCTCGAGGGCACGGGCCGACGACGCGGCGGCGACGCGATCCTGGTCACGCTGGCGCTCGAGCACGACCAGCATGAACAGCGCCGCGCCGATGGGGTTCGCGATGACCATCGGCGGCGCGATCGCCCGCACGATCTCGCCCGCCTGCGGGCCGGACATGAAGTAGACGATGACCATGTGGATGACCTCGCCCACGAAGGCCGTGGCGAGGGCGACCCAGGGGGTCATGAGCCGCTCGGGGCGCCGCTTGAGCGCGAGGTGGACCACGCCGGCGAGGAGGCCCTCGACCGTCGTCGAGATCGCGCCGGGGAGGGCGGCGATGCCGCTCATCGCGGTGACGCGGTGGAGGCCGGCGGTGGCGCCGACGAGCCCGCCGAGGATCGGGCCCCCGAGGAGCCCCGCGAGCGTGGAGCCGACGGCGCGCGCGTTGACGATGGCCTGGCCGCCGACCACCGGCACGCCGAGGTAGTTCCCGAGGATCGCGATGCCGGTGAAGACGAGGTAGAGGCGGATCTTGCCGCGCGGGCGCGGCCAGTCCGGGCGCAGCGGCCGGAACGCGGGCGAGCGGCAGTACAGGTAGAAGATGACGAGGAAGACGCAGAGGGCCTCGACGAGCTGTGCCGCCAGCTTCATGCACCGCTCCCGGCTCGCCGGGCCCCCGACCCGCGTCCGCCGGGCATGATGCGCCGGCGCGGCGCGGCCCGTCAAAGGGCGGTCAGCGCCATCCCTCCCGCTCCCCTGCCAGGCCCACCGGCGCGGCGCCGGGGACTCGGGCGTGGAGCGCGCGGAGCGCGGAGCGCGCCCTGTACCCCGTGGAACCTTTTCCCGCCTCGGGCGTCGGCACCTGAGAAGCACGCCGACCCGCTCGTGGGCGGCACTGAGGGAGGGACCGCAAATGAGGTACTCGATGAGCTGGATCCTGATGGGCACCGCCGCCGCGCTCCTCGGCGGCCTCGCTCGCGCCGGCGACCAGGTCTCCGCCGGCGGCGCCGCGGAGTCGGCCCGCACGGTGCAGGTCACGGTGAGCGGGAACGAAGAGCACGGCCACGTCGCCGCGACCCCGGGCGAGCCCGTGCGGCTCGTGTTCATCCGCACCGAGGGGCCCGACGACGAGCTGCTCGTCCTGCCGGATCAGCGCGTCGCCGCGCCGCTGCCGCGCGGCGAGGTGATCACGCTGACGGTGCGTTCCGCGCGCGACGGGATCGAATACAGCGTGTGGTCGCCCGGGGAGGGCCAGGCGGGTCCGGAAGACGCGGCGGAGGTCACGATGGGAAACACCGGCGGACGCGGGTAGGGCGCGCGAAGGGCGGCGCCCGGAAGCGCCGCGGCCGACGA
>CAVUBF010000015.1:0-18327 GCA_963739565.1 uncultured delta proteobacterium
TCGGCGACCCCGTGACGCGGGGACCACGGCTCCGGGACGCCCGCAATCAGGGCCTGCGAGTCGCCATGGCGGTCCGGATGGCCTCCGTCCGCGCCGAGGGGGCAAGCCCGAATGCGCGACCCATCGCCGCCCGGCATCGGTCGTAGGTGGAGGCTGCCTGGCTCTGCTGGCCGAGCTCCAGATGGCAGGTCATCAGGTGCTGGTAGAAATCCTCCATGGCGTCGTCGAGCTCCACGCCTCTCTCGAAGCAGGCCAGCGCCTCCTCCCATCTGCCGGCCGCCTCCCAGCGCGTCCCCACTCCGATGATGAGCTTCGTGAGCTTCTTCCTGAGCCGCTCCCGGACAGGCACGCTCCAGGGCTGGCCACCCTCGGCGGGCAGGAAATGCCCGCTGTACAAGCCGATCGCCTCTGCGTCAGCTCGAGGGGCGCTGTTGCACCGCCTGCCTCGACCTGCCGCGCGATGCGCTCAACTCCCAGACATCCACCCAGCAATGCCGGCGGTCCAGGGTCAGAAGACCTTCTCGAAGTCGGAGGGCCTTCTCGTTTCCGATCAGGAGCCGCAGGCGATACAGGGTGGTCTCGAACGACCGATGCCAGGTCGCCCTCGGCATCGGGCCACAGCGCCGCGGCGCTGGTCCTCGGCGACGTTCACCCCCGAGGCAATCGACCGCTCAGCAGCTCGAGCGGCTCTTCTGCACCTTCCGGAGAAGGCGAGCGGCTTGTCGTCCGTCACGACCTCGGACTGTCCAGGGTCCGTATCCTGACGGCCACAGCAAGTCTCCGACCTCCATCGCGGGCAGCGGGGCGAGGTCGTGCGCGCGGATGAGCCTGGGCACGTACTCCGGCTCGTTCCGTGTTCAGCGCCCGAGCGCAGAGCGGGGACATGACCGAGGTCCATCTCGGAATGTTCCGATGTCCCTGCCGCGAGCCGAGGCGCGTCGCCTCGCGCGACGACCCCAGCCCTTCCGCCTCCCGTCCGCTCTCGTGGGCGAAGCGGGCGGCATGCAGGTTGCACAGGAACTCAAGGTAGCCGCTGGTCGCCGACTCCGTCGCCAGGCGGAAATAGCGCCACGCCTCCTCATCCCGCCCCGCATCGAGGAGGACCGTCGCGAGCTCAATCTCGCACAGCGTCGCCGCGATCGACCCCCGTGCTCCGAGCGATGCTGACCGCGTGTCTCCGTGTTCGGCGTGGCCGATCGCCGACCATCCAGGCGATCTGGGCCGACACGTCGTGATGCAGCGATCGGTCGAGCGGGCGCGACGGGTTGCCTGCCCGCCATGCTGCGCAGACACCCTCTCGCGGCCTCGGGGTCGCCGGGCTCACGCCGGCGTACACGCCCTGCGCGTTCAGGTACACGTCGAGGGGTGGATGCCCGCTCCTCTCGGGGGGCCGGTTTCCCTCGGTGACGGCGGCGAGGCAGGTCTGGAGGTCCGCCATCACCCACGAGTACATGGCCTCCATCACCCACCAGGTCTGCTGGGTCAGCGGATCGTTGTCCGGCATCCTGGCGAGCGGTCTCAGGGTGTCGAGGACGATCCTCGTCTTGGCGAAGTCCCCGCTCCACAGGTGATGAAAAGCGAGGTGGTTGGCGAGCATCACCCGGAGCTGAACGTGGAGCCGTTCAGCACGACATCGAACACCTTCGCCTCCCAGAACGCGAGGCGGGATGCTCCGGGTGCGTCCACGCCAGCGCCATGAACATCCCCGCGGCGACCCGGGCCTCGATCTCGGCGACGGGAACACTGGATGTTCCGAGAGCAGCGCCTCGAGCACCGCGCTCCAGTGATCCAGCCGGGAGAAGTCGCTCCATTCGTAGAGGAACGTGTCGATGATGCTCGCCCAGGAGAGGAGCGCGCCGGTCATGTCCCCGCGGGTCCTGAACGACTCGAAGGCCCGCTCCAGATGGCCGCGGCTCCCGCCCGGATTGAACGGCATGCGGCAGATGCCGTACCAGTGGAGCATCCAGGGCGAGCCGTCGATCATCGCGCGGGGGAGGGCCTTCAGCCACCCTTCGAGCGTCGCGCTCCTGCCCTGGGACAGCAGGACGGGCGCGTGCGCGAGGATGACCCGGGCCAGGCCGTCCCACTCGAGGGCGTCGATGAACAGCCGCGCGGCTTCCTCGATTTGCCCCGACTCCTCCATGAGCGTCGCCGCGCTCGTCCGGAGGGCGGACAGCTCGGGCCGCGAGAACGTCCTTCGTGCCCGGGCGAGGAGGAAGTCCCTGAACAGCGGATGGTACTGGTACAGCGTGTCGGTCTGGACGTGCTTCGCGGTGAAGTAGTGGTCGCGGCTGAGCTGCTCCAGGATCGCGCCCGCGGAGGCGGTCCCGGTCAGCCGTTCCGCCGCGCGCGCCGTCACCTTCTGCAGCAGGGCCGTCTTCAACAGGACGTCCTGGACGACCGCCTCCGATGGTCGAAGATCTCGGTCGCGAAGTAGTCGAAGATCCCGGCCGCCGTGAGGCCGTCGAGCGCGTGAGCCTCGATCTCGGCCGATCCCGCTCCCGCGATGAGCAGCACCAGCCCGGCCGCCATCCGTCCGCCTTCGCGTGCAGCAGCTCCAGGACCTTCCGTGGCGGCTTCCTGAGGCCGCGCTTCTCCAGGAGCGCCCTCGACTCCTCCAGGGTGAAGCGGAGGTCGCTCCAGCCGATGCGATGAACCCTCCCGTTCGCCGAGAGGCGCGCGAGCTGCGCCGGCGGGACGCCGCGGCTCACGACGATGGCGGTCACGCCCGCAGGAACGACGTCCAGCGCGTGAGCGATCATCTCGTGGAAGCCCGATTGAGCCGGAGCGTCCTGGAAATTGTCGAAGACTACGACCGAGGGACGTTCGAGCCGGCTGAAGAGCTCCTCGAAGTAGCGCCTCGTGAACGCGGGAACGCCGTGGAGGTACTCGGGCGTCAGGAGCGGCAGCGGCGTGTCGTGCTTCGGGGCCGCCTCCTTCGCCGCCAGCCCCAGGTGGTAGAAGAAGCTGGCCAGGTCGCCGTCGCCTTCGTCCACCTGGTACCAGAGGCAGGGAAGCTTCCGCGCGTCGAGGTGGCTCGCGACGACCGTGGTCTTGCCGGAGCCCGCGGGCGACGCCACCCAGACGATCGATTTCTTGCGCCCTTCGTCGAGAAGGCGCGAGAGCCGGTCTCGCGTGAAGATCCCCGGCAGTCGCGGGCGTGTCAGTTTCGCGATCGAAGCGTGTTCCGGCATCGGTCACCGCGCTGAGAGGGGACGTTCGCCCGGCAGGAGCGGGTCGGAGCGCGTCCCGGAACGGCCGCACAGCGCCGGCGCCCACTCGCGAGCCTGGCATGCGCGCTGGCGCGCGGCAAGAGTGACTACTGCCGAAGCCCTAAGCCCAACGGGCCATTCCGGGCAGCAGCCCTTCGCGCTTCACGGAGCGGTGAGCCATCCGTAAGTCGCGCGCTGCTACGGCTCGCGAACGGCGCGAACGACGCCGTCGATCGCAGACGGGTGGGTGAGGCATGACGGGGCTTCGGATGGGAAGCTGGATGATCGCGCCGAGCCGGGGACGATCTCCGACCCGGCGGGCACGACGCATCTCGAGCCGAAGGCGATGGAGGTGCTCGTCGCGCTCGCGCGACGCCCGGGGGTCGTGGTGACGAAGGGCGAGCTGCTCGCGGCGGTCTGGGCCGGCACCGCCGTCGTGGACGGGGTGATCACCCGCGCCGTCTTCCAGCTGCGAGTCGCCCTGAGGGACGATGCCCGGGCGCCCCGGTACATCGAGACGATCCCGAAGAGGGGATACCGGCTCCTCGCCGCCGTCGCGCCCGCCCCACCGGACCCCTCGCCCGCCTCGCCCGGCCCCCGTTCGCTCGCCGTCCTTCCCTTCCAGAACCTCTCCGGAGACCCACGCCAGGAGCACCTCGCCGCCGCCATGACCGAGCACGTCACCGCGCGCCTGGCGCAGGACCCGTCGCTGCGCGTCGTCTCCCGGACCTCCGTCGCGCGCTACAAGGAGACCCGCCAGCTCCTGCCGGAGATTGCCCGGGAGCTGAACGTCCGGCTCGTGGTCGAGGGCGCGGTGGCGCGCTCCGAGGGCGAGCTCGAGGTGATCGCGCAGCTCATCGACGGGGAGACCGACGAGCACCTCTGGGCGTGGGAATGCCGCCGGGCGGAAGGAAACGTCCTCGAGACGCGGAGAGAGCTCGCGCGCGTGGTCGCCCGCGGGATCGCGACCCGGCTCGGCTCGGAGCAGCGCCCGACGCTCGCGGCGGGCTCGAACGACCTCATGTGCACGCAGCCTCGAGCGGGCGCGGTAGAGGGGTACGCGTCCACGGCCCGGGCGCCGAGCCCGTGCTGACCGCGGGTGACGTGCGCCGCCGCTCCTGGCTCGCCGGACTCCGCGGGACCGGGTGGCCCTCCGAGGCGCTGCCGGCGTTCGCCGCGATGCTCGTCGCGGTCCCGGCCGCCATCGCGAACGGCCTCGTCATGTACGCGCCGCTCGGCGCCGCGGGGACGGCGGCGGGCGCGATGGCGGGGCTCGTCGGCGCGGTCGCGCTCGGGATCGTCGCGCCCATCGCCGGGGGGACGCCGCGGCTCGTCTCGGCGCCTTCGCCCGCGGCGGCGGCGTTCATGGCGGTCGTCGCGGGGGACCTCCTCCGCACCGGCGCCCTCGAGCCGGGCCGCCTGCCGGCTCAGCTCGTCCTCGTGATCCTGGTCGCGGGCTCCGTCCAGCTCGCGCTCGGAGCGCTGCGCGGTGGCCGGCTCGTGAAGTTCCTGCCGTTCCCGGTGGTCGCGGGGTACCTCGCCGGTGCGGGGCTCCTCATCCTCTACATCCAGTTCCCGAAGATGCTCGGGATCGCGGCCGGGATGAACCTGTGGGCCTCCGTGCGCACGCCGACCGCGTGGAGCGCCCCGGCGGTCGCCGTGTCGGTCGTCACGCTCGTGGCCGCGCTGCTCGCGCCGAAGGTGACGCGGAAGGTCCCCGCGACGCTCGTCGGGCTCGCGGCGGGGATGACGGCGTACCGGCTCGCCGGCTTCTTCCGGCCGGAGCTGCTCGAGCTCACCGGAAACTCGCTCCTCGTCGGCCCCATCATCGGCGGAGACGTCCACGCGATCGGGGGCGGGGTGCGGCGCCTCGCCGGCGCGAGGCTCGAGGACGTCCAGCGCGCGCTCGTGCCGGGCGTGACGCTCGGGGTGCTCGTCTCCATCGACACGCTGAAGACGTGCCTGCTCCTGGACGTGGTCACGAAGAGCCGCCACGACTCGGACCGCGAGCTGCTCGGGCAAGGGCTCGGCAACCTCGCGTCCGCGCTCGCCGGTGGCGCGCCGGGGACGGGCATCGTGAGCGGCTCGCTCGTGAACGTGAACGGGGGCGCGAAGGGGCGCGCGTCGGGCGTCCTTGCCGGCGTCTTCGCGCTCGCGGTGCTCGTCGCGCTCGGACCGCTCGTCGCCTGGCTGCCGATCCCCGCCCTCGCGGCAATCGTCTGCCTCATGGCGGCGCGGATGTTCCAGCGCGAGGCGTTCGAGCTCGTGCGGGAGCGGCATACCGCGCTCGACTTCCTCGTGGTGATCGCGGTCATCGTCATCGCGATGGAGCTCAACCTCGCCGCCGCCGCCGCGGCGGGCGTGGCGCTGTCGGTGCTGCTGTTCGTGCGCGAGCAGGTGCGCGCGTCCATCGTCCGGCGCACGGCGCTCGGCGACGCGATCTTCTCGAAGCGCCGCCGCGGGCCGCGCGAGCGGGCGGTCCTCGCCCGGCACGGCGCCGAGACCGCCGTCCTGGAGCTGCACGGGAGCCTCTTCTTCGGGACCGCCGACCGGCTCTTCCGCGAGGTCGAGCCGCACCTCCGGACGCGCCGCCAGGTCGTCCTCGGCCTCGGCGCGATCCGCTCCGTGGACCTCACGGCCGCGACGACGCTGCGGCAAATCGCGGCCCAGCTCGCGGAGCGCGGGGCGCGGCTCGTCCTGTCCGACCTGCCGCCCGGACGCCCGGGCTCGCAGCTCGCGAAGTACATCGAGCAGCTCGGCCTCGCCGGGCCGCCCTACGAGGTGACGGTGTACCCGCACCTCGACGACGCCCTCGAGTGGGTCGAGGAGCAGGTGCTCAGGCGCGAGCTGTCCGGCCACGGCGCGGAGGGGATCCTCTCGCTGTCGGAGGTCGAGCTGCTCGAGGGGATCCCCGCCGAGGCGCTGCGCGCGCTCGAGGGCGAGATCCGGGAGCACGCGCTCGCGGAGGGCGAGCGCGTGTTCGACTTCGGCCAGCCGGGCTCCGACCTTTTCCTCGTCCGCTCGGGGCGGGTGCGGATGCTCATGCCGGTCGGGAACGGGAAGATGCACCCGCTCGCGACGATCGGGCGCGGGGAGTTCTTCGGCGAGATCGGCTTCACGGACGGGGAGGCCCGCACCGCGGCCGCGATCGCGGCGGCCGAGACGCACGTCTACGCGCTCTCGCGCGAGGGACTCACGCGGGCGAGCGCGGCGTACCCGCACCTCGAGACGGTGCTGTTCGCGCGCCTCGCGCACGCGCTCGCGGCGCGGCTGCGGGTGGCGGACCTGGATCTCCGGGCGCTGAAGGAGCTGTGAGGCGCTCGCCGCCGACGGGGCCGGCGACCGGGGCCCGTGCCTGGAGCCTGGAGATCCAGCCCGGGCCCCGCGGGCGCCGCCCCCGCGATCAGAAGAAGATCACCGGCATCACGTTGGAGCGGACCGACTCGGTCCCGTCCGGATAGACCTCGGTCACCTGGTACCCGCCCACCGGCGGCAGCGTCCCGCCGGTCGCCACGCTGCCGAGGACGACCGTGGCTGAGGCGCGAACGACCTTCACCGGGACCACCGAGGTGGAGACGAGGGTCTCGAAGTCGGTGGGGATGAAGAACCCGTCGCCGCCGTAGATGCGGAAGGTCGTCCCGCCGTTGCGCGGGATCCACCCAGGGTGGCCGAGAACGGCAGCGGCCCCGGCTGCAGCGCCGGGAGCAGCAGCGGCGCGCCGGACACGAGCGTCCTCACGGCGAAGTAGTCGGAGGGCGGCGACTCGGCGCCTCCCACCGCCACGGCGGTGACCCGGTAGACGTAGGCGGTGCCCGGGGTCCGCCCGGCGTCGGTGAAGTCGAGCGCGCCGGTCGCGCCAATCCAGTACTGCGGCGCGATCGCGGTGGTCGGGTCCGGCAGCCGGTAGACGTTGTAGGTGGACGCCCCCGCCGCCATGCCCCACGTCAGCCGCACCGTCGTCGGGTTCCGGACGGAAGCGTCGAGGGAGCCGACGCCGGCCGGCGCCGGCGCGGTGATGATCCCTCCCATCGCCTCCTCGCTGTCCGCCGAGAACGTGCTCTTCACCGCCACGATCCGGAACCAGACGGTCGTCCCCGGCGTGAAGAGCGTCAGCGGGACGTCCATCCGGTACTTGCCCGGCTCGACCTCGACAATCGGGACGTTCGTGGTCCCGCCGTCCAGCGGCGGCGCAAGGCTGCCCTCGGACGGCGTGATCACCGCGGGGTTGGTGCTCGCGTACACGTGGTGCGCCGTCGCGCTCGGGGCGCCGTACCAGTAGAGGTGCAGGACCGTCCGGTCGCCGCGGGTCCTGAACAGGTCGAGCCACGGCCGCTCGATCCCCAGCACCATCGTCCCCGCGGGGATCGTCACGGGCAGCGACGCCACCGGCGAGGTCTCGGCCGGCGAGGTACGGACCGCGTACAGCTGGTACTGGTGGGTTCCGAGCTTGGGCTCCGTGCCGTCGGAGAGCTGGGTGCCGGTCGTCGTGCCGACGAACACGCGACCCTGGGTGCTCCCGACGAGCTCCGGGAACGACGTCCGGTAGATGTCGTACCGATTCGCGCCGCCGTACGGATCCCAGTGCAGCGTGACGGCTCCGCCGGTCGTCTCGGCGGTGAGGCCGCTCGGCGGCGACGGGAACGTGGCCTGGGCCGGCGTCGAGACCGTGAACGACGTCGAGGTGACCGCCGGGCCGGCCGTCAGGGCGACGACGCGGTACGTATAGACGCTCGACGGAGTGCGCCCGCGGTGGACGAACGACCGGACGGTGCTCGCCACGGTGGCGATCAGCTGCTCCGGCGGGAAGGTCTTCGGGCGGAACTCCCACACCTCGTAGCCGGTCGGCATGAGCCCGTATGGCGCCCAGCGGAGCTCGACCTGGCTCGAGCCGAGCGCGATCGCCGACGCCTCGACCTTGCTCGTGCAGGTGACCGTCACGTTCGTCACGTCCGCGGCCGCAATCGTCCCCTTCCCGCTCGACACCGAGCAGACCTGCGTCGGATCGAAGGGGATCGCGCCAATCGAGATGTCGTACGGCGAGCCGTCCGCGAGCCCCTCGAACGTGAACGGACCGTTCCCCGCGATCGGGAGCGGGTCCTGGCCGCCATTCAGGAGGACGAGGCCGCTGCCGGTGAGGCCACTGACGGTGCCGCCCACCGTCCGCGTCGGCGCGGCGCCCTCGGGCTCCTTCCCGCCCCCTCCGCAGCCGGCGAGCGCTGCCACGAGAGCAGCCAGCGTGACGCAATGAGCAGCCAGTCGGCGCACGATCATCTGGACCCCCGGGAGCCCGCGAGGGCGGGCGAGCACGTCCGTTGCCGCGAGAGTGCGCGCCCGCGCAGGTGCGCGTTCTGATGAAATCCTGAGGAATCGATGAGGACTCGGGCGATCGGACCCGAGGACCGGTTCGGGAACGAATTCCGGCCTCGCCTCGCCACGAAGCGCCCGGTGCGCTCAACGCGAGGTGCTGCGCTCAACGCGCAGGTGCAAAGACGACGCAGACCGGCTTGGGAATCGTTGGGCCCGTGGCGGCAGGGCATGGGAAGCCGCTCGCGCCGTCGATGCCGAACAGGGTGATCGCGTCGGAGTCCTGGTTGGCAACCAGGAGCCATCGGCCCGACGCGTCGATGGCGAGGTGACGAGGGGTGCGGCCACCCGAGGAGACATGCCCCAGGGGAGCGAGCGCGCCCGAGGCGGGGTCGATCGCGAAGACGGCGAGGCTGTCGTGCCCTCGGTTGGAGCCGTAGAGGAACCGCCCGTCCGGTGAGATCGCGACCTCCGCCGCGATCGTTTCGGGCGAGCCGCCTGCCAGCAAGGTGGTGACCGTTTGCAGCGTCTCGAGCGTGCCGCGCGCCGCGTCGTAGCGGAAGGACGTCAGCGTCGAGCGCAACTCGTTGATCACGTAAAGGTATTGCCCCGCGGGATGCCAGGCGAGGTGACGGGGTCCCGAGCCGGGCTCCAGGGGCGCCGCAGCCGGGTCGTTCGGATCGAGGGTTCCGGCTGCGGCTCCGTAGCGGTAGACGAAGATCCGGTCGGCCCCGAGGTCGGCGGCGAGGGCAAACTGCTCCGCGGCATCGAGCGCGACCGCATGGGCATGCGGGCCCTCCTGACGCGCGGGGACCGGTCCTCTACCCGTGTGCTGGCGAACCGCAGACGCGGGCCGCAGGCGACCGTCGGCGTCGAGCGGCAGGACGGCCACGCTTCCCCCGGTGTAGTTGGCGACCAGGAGGTTGCGCCCCTGGCGGTCCACGACGAGGTGGCACGGGTCGGCCCCCGCCGAGGGTTGCTGGTTGAGCAGCGCGAGGTTGCCCGTCGCCGGGTCTACCCTGAATGCGCTCACCGCGCCGCGGGCGACCTCGTTGACGGCGTACAGCACCCCGCCGCTGGGATGGAACGTCAGGAAGGACGGGTTCTCGGTCTCGGCGGCGAGGATCGGGTCGGTCAGCGCGCCTGATTCTCCGTCCAGCGCGAAGCGGTAGATGCCGCGGCTCCCGCCGCCGGTGTAGGTACCGGCGTAGGCGGTGACTGAAGGAGTGCCGGGCGACTGCGATCTGGGCATCGGGTTCGCTCAGCGGGCCGGTCCTGGCGGCGCTCCTCCGGCGCGGACGAACAGGGTTATGTCGCCCCGGAGCAGCTCGAGCAGCAGATTCGCGTACGCGGTCGGTCGCCGCCCAGCCGAGAAGTCAACGTCGAGGGCGGGAGGTCGTTCGCTGGCGAGGACTCGGGCGGGAGGGCTCGTCGGTGTCGGAGGGTGTGGCGAGCTCGCGTTCGACGTCGTTGATGAGGTCGAAGAGGTCGCGGGCTTCCCAGGCGCGGTTCCGCTTGGCGAGCGTGATGGGGTGGAGAACGCCCTTCTCGGCCAGGACCGCGATGGCCTCGTTCACCGCTTGCTTGGACCGGCCGAGGAACTTCTGCGCGGTCGCGACCGTGACGATAGGGTGGGCGGGCAGCTCGACGATGAGGGCCTCGGCGCTGGAGTGGCGGCGCGGGCGACCTGCACGCTCTCGCCACTTCTCCTGTAGCTCGGCAAGGCGTAGCGCGAGCTCGCTGGCCTTCGCCGCGGCTCGCTCGATCGCATGGGCGAAGAGAAGGACCCAGTCCGTGGCGCGATCCTCGCGGAACGCGGTCAGGCCAGCCACGTACGCCTTCGCGTCCGCGGCGAGCACGAGGCTGACGGGCGGGACGTAGCGCGGGGCGAGGCCGCGCCGGCGCAGGACGACGTGGATGAGCGCCCGTCCGACGCGCCCGTTGCCGTCCGCGAACGGGTGGATGGTCTCGAACTGCGCGTGGGCGATGGCGGCCTGGACGACGGGCGGGAGATCCGTCCGGTTCATGAACGCGACGAGGTCGTCCATGAGGTCCGGGACCCGTTCGGGCGCGGGCGGGACGAAGTCGGCACGGCCCGGGTTGAAGGCGTTCCCCCCAATCCAGTTCTGGTGCTCGCGGAGCTTGCCGGCGATGTGAGGCGTCGTCGTCGCGAGCATCAGCAGGCGATGAATCTCGAGGACGTCCTTGAGCCGAAGTGGCTTCGCGCCCGCCGCCAAGCTGGACAGCGTGCTCCATCGCGACGACGTTGCCGAGAACGGACCGCGCGGTCTCGTCGCCCGCGTCGGGCTCCTCGGCCTCGGCTCGCGCGAGGCGGCGCTGCGAGAGGACGAGGCCCTCAATTCGGGAGGACGCGACCGACTCGGCCCGGAGGAGCCTCCGGGCGAGGACTTCCAAGCTCGCGAGGCGTGGCGGGTCGCGGTTGAGCGCGTCGATGGAGCGCTCGGCGACCGAGACCGCGGCGGCGACGTTCGAGGGGAGGGCGAGCTGGAGCTCAGCGATCGGGTCCGGGACGAAGGCGCGGTAGCTCAACGCTCGGCGCTCGGCTCTTCCGCCGGGCGCGGTGGGATCTGCGGGCCAGGAGCGGGTCTCGAACCGAGGCATCCATGGTGAACCTCGACCGGTGGAGCGCACTCGTCAAGCTTTAGTTGGAAACCTTGACTAGCACAGGGCCACAGTCAAGGTTCCCCGAGGACTGCCCGCGGGGGACTCGTCCAGCCTAGGGCGCCCGGCGAGCGGCTGACCACCGTCCGTCCCGAAAGACGAAACCCCCGGAACCTTTCGGTTCCGGGGGTCCGAGGTGGCGGGGAGTAGGGGACTCGAACCCCTGGCCTCCGGCGTGACAGGCCGGCGTTATAACCGACTTAACTAACTCCCCAAGTCTGGTGGGCGGACCAGGCTTCGAACCTGGGACCCTCGCCTTGTAAGGGCGACGCTCTACCCCTGAGCTATCCGCCCAAGGCGAGAAAGCCTGGGGTTTCTAGCTTGCCCCGCATCGGCTGTCAACGTCGAGGCTGCCTTCCGTGCGTCCACCCAAACGCCCGTCCTCGCGCGGGATTGCGTCGCGCTGGACCGGCCTCAGTGGGCATGGTTCATTGCGCCCGACATGGCGGTCTGGAAGCCAGGCATGAAGGTGGTGCACCGCGCCCAGCAGAGCTGGGGCGTGGGCGTCGTCGTGCAGGTCGCGGACGAGGGGCGGCGCGTCGCGATCCGATTCGCGGGACGCGACGGCGTCACCATGGTCTCCGGGCGCGATCCGGCGCTCGTGGAGGTCCCGCCCGAGACGCCGATCGAGCGCGCCGTCGGTGGCCCGCTCGAGCGGCTCGCCTCCGGCGACGCCGGCCCGGGCGCCGCCTTCGCGCTGCGCACCCGGGTCGTCCGCCTGGAGGCGCTCCGCCGCGCGGACTCGCTGGGCGCGCTCCTCTCCTCCCGCGTCCACGTCCTTCCGCACCAGGTCGGCGCCGCCGGCCGGATCCTGGGCGACCGGATGCCGCGCTTCGTCCTCGCCGACGAGGTCGGCCTCGGGAAGACCGTCGAGGCCGGGCTCGTCTTCTCCGGGCTGCGCCAGCTCGGGATCGCCGAGCGCGTGCTCGTCGTCGTCCCCGAGCACCTCGCCTTCCAGTGGCTCGCCGAGCTCTTCCACAAGTTCAACGCCCTCTTCACCCTGCTCTCCACCGAGCGGATCGCCGAGCTGGGCGGCGCCGAGGCCGCCCTGGCCCGCTCGCCCCACGCCATCGTCTCCTTCGAGGCGCTCCGCGCCGACGAGGGGCTCGCGGCCGCCGCCGCCGCGACCGCCCTCGACCTCGTGGTCGTCGACGAGGCGCACCACCTCGCGGACGACGACCTGCACGACGCCGTCGCCCCAATCTGCCGCTCCTCCTTCGGCGTCCTCCTCCTCACCGCGACGCCGGTGCGCCTCGACCCGCGCGAGTACTTCCGGCTCCTCTCGCTCGTCGAGCCGGTGGCCTCCACCTCGGAGAAGGAGTTCCTCGCCCGCCTCGACCAGCACGACGCCTACGCCGACGTCGCCCGCGGGCTCCTCGCCGGCGCGTCGGTGCGCGACGCGCTGGAGCTGCTCCGCAAGCTCTCCCCGAACGACGAGTTCTTCTCCCGCGCCGAGCCCCAGCCCCACCGGCTCGTGGTCCTCGGACACCTCGCCGACCGCTACAGCCTCTCCGCCCGGCTCGTCCGCAACCGGCGCGTGAAGGTCGGCGCGTTCACCGCCCGCGCGCTCCGCCGCAGCGACGTCGCCGCCGGCGCGAAGCGCCCGGCGCTCGTCGAGCTCTGCGCCCGCCTCGCCCGGGACGGCGAGAAGGTGCTCGTCTTTGGCCACGACGTCGAGGCGCTCCGCGACCTCCAGGCCGGCGTCGCCGGGGCCGGCCGCGAGGCGCTCCTCTACGACGACGCGCCCTCCATCGAGGCCCGCGACCGGCTGGTGGCGCGCTTCCGCGACCCCGAGGGCCCCTCAATCCTCCTCTCCGGAGAGTCGGGCGGCGAGGGCCGGAACTTCCAGTTCGCGCACCACCTCGTCTGCGCCGACCTGCCCGAGTCGCCCCTCGTGCTCGAGCAGCGGATCGGCCGCCTCGACCGGCTCGGCCAGACCCGGCCGGTGGAGATCCACCTCGTCGTCGAGGAGGGCGAGGAGGCGTTCCTCGCCGACCTCTACGAGAAGGAGATCGGGATCTTCGACGAGCCGGTGGGCGGCCTCGACGCGGTGCTCGCCTCGCTGCCCGACGAGCTCGCGGCGCTGCGCCGCAAGCGCTCCGCGAAGACCCGCGACGCGTTCCGCCAGGACCTCGCCGAGCGCGTCGCCGCCGCCCGCAAGGCGCAGCACGAGGGCGACCCGCTCCTCGACATCCGCTCGGCGTCGCTCCCGGAGCTCGCGCGGCTCGTCCGCGCCGCCTTCGACCGGCTCGGCGAGGAGCCCCCGGACGGCATCGACGCGGCCGGGCCCGAGGCGGCGGCGGAGGCCATCTCCGAGGCGCTCGTCACGCTGTCGCGCTGGCTCGAGGAGGAGCTGGAGGACGTGGCGGTGGAGATCGGCCGCCGGGTCGGCATGGAGGTCGACACCGACCAGAACGTCCACCCCTTCGAGGCGGCCTTCACGCTCGGCGCGGGGATGAAGATCGAGGCGCTCCCCGGGATGGACCTGCCGGAGGAGCCGCTCACCATCCTCGGCAGCTTCTGGCGCGAGACGGCGGTGGCGCGCGACGAGCTGCAGTGGTTCGCGACCGGCCACCGGCTCGTCGAGGCGCTCATCGGGCTCGTCCGCGACGGCGACGCCGGCCGCTCCGCGACGGTGAAGCGAGAGTGGGCGCCCCGGCGCGGCGCGCTCTACGCCCGCTTCCTCCCGGCCCTCGCCACCAGCGCCAATCTCGCCGCGGGGGCCCGGGTGGCCTCGCGGCAGGCCTCGCGCTACCTCGACCTCGCGCCCATCTCGGTGCTCGTCGACCTCGACGGGAACCGCCCGGTCCGCGGCGGCGCGGCGAGGCTCGAGGAGGAGATCGACGAGGCCGAGGGGGCCCGGGTGGGCGGCGCGCCCCAGGCGCTCCTCGAGGCGGCGCGCGCCGCGGCGGAGAAGGAGGCGGCGGCGGTCCTCGCGCGGCGGGTCGACGAGGCGAAGGCGGTGCTGCTCTCGCACGCGGACGCCGAGGAGGAGCGGCTCGTCGAGTCCTCCTTCCAGGGCGGCGCGGCGCGGGTCCGCGTCGACGGCGCCCTCGCCGTGCTGCGCCAGCACCGCGAGGTCGTCGAGAAGGCCATCGGCCGCGCCAAGCTCGAGCTCGACGCGGTCGCGCTCGTCGTCCCCTGAGGTCCATCCTCTTGCGCCTCGCCCGCGTCGCATCCTCGCTTCGAGCCGGCCCGTCCCTGCTCGCCCTCGCCCTCTCCCTCGTCGTGCCCGCTCCGGCGCGGGCCCACGGCGTCTCGCAGCAGGTCGAGCGGCGCGGCGACGCCTGGGCGGTCCGCGTCCGGTACCACGGCGGGAAGCCGCTCGCCGGCGCGACGTTCCAGGTGCTCCGCCCCGGAAAGCCGGACGTCGTCGAGCGCGAAGGGAAGACCCCCGCCGACGGCTGGATCGAGCTCGTGCCCGACATCCCCGGCACCTGGCGTGTGCGCGTCGCCGACGACACGGGGCACGGGAAGGTCGTCGCCGTCGAGGTGAAGGCGGTCACGCCGCCGGCGCCCGCGCCCACGGTCGCGACGGTGGACCCGCTCCTGATCCGGACGGGAGCGCTCCCCCCGCTGGCGACGATCACCGAAGAGCGTCGAGCCCCGGCCGGGACCTCGAAGGACGGCGACGAGGGGGGCGCGTCGCCGCGCCGCGATCCTCGTGGCTGCTGCGGCCATCGTGGCCGCGTTCGCGGCGCTCCGGCTCGTGCGGCGGCGCCGACCGGGGCGGTGACGATGCACGTCCCGGACGGCTTCCTCTCGCCGCAAATCACGATCCCCGCCTACGCCGCGGCGGCGCCAATCTGGGCGCTGGGAGTCCGGCGCCACTTCGGCGCGCGGGCGGTGGACGCGCTCCCGGTGATGGGAACGCTCACGGCCCTCGCCTTCGTCGTCCAGACGCTGCGGATCCCGGTGCCGGGCGGCACCTCCACCCACGTCCTCGGGACGACCCTCCTCGCGCTCCTCTACCACCCGCTCGCGGCGTTCGTGTGCGAGGGGCTCGTCCTCGTCGTGCAGGCCCTCTTCTTCGGCGCCGGGGGCGTCACGACGCTGGCCGTGAACGCCCTCGCCATGGGGCTCCTCGGCCCGGCCGCGGGCTTTGCCCTCTTCCGCGCCGCTCGCCGCCTCGGCGCCGGCGAGGGGCCGGCCGCCTTCGCCGCGGCGTGGCTCGCGACGCAGGTCGCGTCCGTCGCGGTGGTGGGGGTCCTCGCGCTCCAGCACGCCCTCGACGCCCGGGTCTTCCCCGTCGACCCCGCGCTCGTGCTCGTCGCGACGATGGTGCCGAGCCTCGCCGTCACCGGGCTCGTCGAGGGGGCCTACACGCTCGCGGCGCTGACGCTGGTCCGGAGGGCGAGGCTCGATGCCGGCGCGTGATCCCCGGCGCGACCGTGCCCTCCTCGCCGGGTGGCTCGCCGCGTCCTTCGCGCTGTCCGGCGTGACCGGCTGGCGCGTCCTCGCCGCCGCCTCCGCCGTCGCCCTCGCCGTGCTCGCCCGCGGGGCGGGGCGCCACCTCGCACGCGTCGCGCGGCTCGTGCTGCCCCTGTCCCTCGGCGCGTCCGCCGCGGCCTACGGGTTCGACCGGCTGGCGGGGCGCCCGGGCGCGGGCTGGGAGGCGCTCCTCGCCCTCAACCTGCGCGCCGCGCTCCTCGCCTTCCTCGCCCTCGCGGTCCTCGCGCGCGTCGACGTGCTCCGGGCGGTGGCGCCGTGGCCCTGGGCCACGCGGGTCCTGGTGGTGGCGCTCGCGCAAATCCACGCGCTCCGCCTCCTCGCGGTCGAGTCGCGCCTCGGGCTCCGCAGCCGGCTCCTCCGCCGCCCCCGCACCACCGAGGTGGTGCGCGGCGCCGGCGCGATCACCGGGACGCTCGTCGTCCTCTCCGGGCGGAACGCCCGCGACGTCGCGGACGCGCTCCGCGCCCGAGGCTTCTGATGGCGATCCTCTCCGCGTACCACCTCACCGCGTCCCAGGGCGGCCGGACCGTCCTCGACGACCTCACCTTCGACGTCCTCCCGGGCGAGCGGGTGGTGGTGCTCGGCGTGAACGGTTGCGGGAAGACCACCCTGCTCCGCCACCTCGACGGCCTCGCCTTCGGGAGCGAGGGGATGGGCGGGGTGGGCTACGACGGCGAGCGGCTCTCGCCGGCGCTCCTCGATGACGCCGCCTTCCGGCTGCGCTTCCGCCGCGAGGTCGCGCTCCTCTTCCAGAACGTCGACGCGATGCTCTTCAACCCGACGGTGCGCGACGAGATCGCCTTCGGGCCGCGGCAGCTCCGGCTCGCCGACGCCGACGCGCGCGCGGGGCGCTGGGCGGAGACCTTCGACGTCGCGGGGCTCCTGGACCGGGCGCCCTTCGAGCTCTCCGGCGGGGAGAAGAAGCGGGTCGCCCTCGCCGCGTGCCTCGCCGTCGAGCCGCGGGTGCTCCTCCTCGACGAGGCGACCGCCGGCCTCGACCCGGCCTCGGTGGGCCGGCTCGTGGACGTGCTCGCGAACATCCCGGGCCTCACCGTGGTCGCGACGACCCACAACCTCTCGATGGCGACGGAGCTCGGCGACCGCGCCCTGCTCCTCGCGCCCGGCCGCAAGGGGCTCCTCTACGACGGCGACGCCCACGCGCTGCTCCACGACGAGCCGCTCCTCGTCGAGAGCGGGCTCGCCCACCGGCACGTGCACCGCCACGGCGGGGAGCACCACGTGCACGCGCATTACCACGTGCACGATTCGGAATAGGGCCTAGCCCGCGACCAGCACGGGCGGGCGAGCACGCGTGACCGGGGAGTCGGACGTCGCCCGAGACGGCGGACGTCTCCCGCGTCGTCTGGCGCCCGACGGCGCCAGACGACGGTGCTACCCGCAGAACCTCTCGATCGCCCTGGCGAGGATCACCGCCGCCCGCTCGAGCTCCGCCACGGCGACGTGCTCCCCGGTCCGGTGCGCCACCTTGATGTCGCCGGGGCCGAACACGCAGGCCTCGGCCCCCATCCCGATCACCTCCGGCAGCTCGGTGCCGAAGGGGACGGTCGTCGACGCGTTCCCGCTCTCCGCCTCGAGGAATCGGACCACGTCCGCCTCCGCGGGCGTCACCGCCGCCGCGTCGGTGCGGAGCGGGGCGATCTCCACCGAGAGCTTCCCGCCGCCGCCCGCCTCGAGCTTCTCGCAGGCCTCCTCGAGGAGGCGCAGCGCGCGGCGCGGGTCCTGCCCCGGCAGCGGCCGCCACTCGTAGGTGAAGCGGCACTCGCCGGCGATGATGTTGCGGGCCTTGCCCCCCCGCACCACGCCCACGTTCCAGGTGGTGAACGGCGGCGAGAACGAGGCGTCCGCCTCGCGGCGCAGCTCCACGCCGATCGCCTCGATGTCGCTCCAGAGCCGGCCCAGCGCGTGGATTGCCGAGGCGCCCACGTCGGGGTAGGCGCTGTGCCCCTCGACGCCCTCGATGATGACCTCCACCGCGCAGTACCCCTTGTGCGCCCGGATCGGCACGAGGTTCGTCGGCTCGCCGACGATGGCGTGGCGCGGGTGGACGCGCCCCTCGGCGAGGAGCCGCTTCGCGCCGAGGCAGCCGACCTCCTCGTCGGCGGTGAAGAGGAGGGCGAGGGGGTGCTTGCGCGCGGTCGCCCGCGAAGCCGCGACGAGCGCCGCCGCGAGGAAGCCCTTGGTGTCGGCCGCCCGCGGCCCCAGACCTTCCCGTCCCGCTCCGCGCCGGCGAGCGCCTCGCTCCACTCGGGATGGAAGGGCGCGGATCGGTGTGGCCGACCAGGGCGAGGCCCCCCAGGTGGTCCGGCCGCGGCGGCAGACGAGGTTCCCCTTGTCGACGCCGTTCTCGTCCACCCAGGTCACGCGCCGGGTCTCGAACCCGACGGCCCGCGCCGCGTCCTCCAGCCGGTCGAGGACCGGCAGGTTGGAGCGGGTCGAGGTCGAGTCGACGGCGACGAGGGACCGGAGGAACGGGACGAGATCCATGTCCCGGAGCCTAGTACGAGGCGGGGCCGGACCGCCCGTTCTTCTCGCGACGGGGGTGCTACCCCGTGTGCGGCCGGGGCACTCGGGGCCGTATCGCGGCCGGCCCCGCGCTGCCGGACGTCTCCCGCCTCGTCCGGCGCCCGAAGGCGCCGGACTCGGGTGTCAGGCCTGC
>CAVUBF010000016.1:0-8498 GCA_963739565.1 uncultured delta proteobacterium
GTGGGGACCCCCGGACCCGCGTGCCGCTAGTAGGCGCGCTCGGCCCCGGACCCGCCGGCTGGGCCCGCCGGCGCCGCGCCGCCCGCGGCCCCCGCCCCGCCGGTGCCGCCCGTTCCGCCGGCGCCCGGCGTGCAGGCCGTGCTCCACAGCGCGACGCTGCCGCCCACGCGCCCGATGCAGTAGGAGGGGCCACCCGCGCCGCCCGCGCCGGCGCCGCCCAGGCCGCCGGTCGCGCCGGTGCCGCCGGTCCCGCCGGTGGAGCCGGAGCTCCCCGTCGAGCCCGCGACCCCGGCCGCGCCAGCGCCGCCGAGCGCGCCGTTGCCACCCGCTCCGCCCCCGCCGCCCTCCGCGGACGTGAGCGCGCTCTGCTCGACGAGGACGCCGGAGTTCCGGACGACGAGCGCGAAGCTCGCGCCTCCGCCTCCGCCTCCTCCGCCGGCGGTCCCGCCGCAGCCGCCCGCCCCACCGGCGCCGCCGCCGCCGCCGGTGTAGGAGGACGAGCTGAAGCAGGAGTAGTACTCGCCTCCGCCGCCGCCTCCACCGCCGCCTCCTCCTCCGGGCGAGCCGTCGCCGCCCGCGCCGCCGTTCCCGGGGGCGAAGCCGGACGGCGCGAGGAGGCCGGCCGCGGCGGCGCCGAGGGCGCCGCTCGGTCCCGCACCTCCGGGCTGCCCGTTCCAGCCGTTGCCCGGCGTCCCGGTACCGCAGCTGCCGTTGTACACGCCACCCCCGCCGGACCCGCCCCAGCCGGCGATGGACCACCCCGTCGGCCCGCCGCGCGCGCCCGTCGCGCCGGTCGAGCTGCTCCAGCCGCCGGATCCGCCCCCGCCGCCGTACGCGCCGCACGCCGACGTCGCGCCGGCCGCGCTCGCTCCGGCGGAGCCGTTCGCCCCCGCCGCGCCGGGCGCGCCCGCCGCCGCGACCACCTGCACGCCGCGGAGCGCCACAGGGCCGAGGACGTTCGAGACGGAGACGCCGAAGCTGCTCGCGCCGGGGGTGGCGCCGGCGTTCGGGCGCACCTCGACGAGCTGCAGCTCGATCGGTCCCACGATCGACGTCGCCGAGACCGCCGGCGAGCCCCCCAGGATGACGGTGGCGCTCGCCGCGGTGCGGGCCCAGCCCGCGTCGTCGTCGTAGCCGCCGTAGACGCCGACGCCCGACGCGAGCTGGATCGGGCCCGCGTAGGTCCCAATCGCCGCGTGGACCCGCCCCCCCGAGGGCCTCGCCGCCGCCGCGGCGATCGCCGCCTGGAGCGTCCGCATCGGGAGGGTCGTCGTCCCGGGCCAGAGGTCGTTCCCGCCGGGAGAGACGAACACCGCCGAGGCCGCGTCGCCGTCGACGCCGTCGCAGTTCGTGTCGGCGAAGGCGAGGTCCGGGAGATCCTCCCCCGCGACGACCGCGCACTCGCAGCCATTCCCGGGGTCGCCGTCCACGTCCACCCGTCCCGGCGCGCAGGTCGCCCCGCAGACGCCGCCCGCGCAGACCGGCACCTGCCCGCTCCCGGCGACGCAGGCGCTCCCGCAGCTCCCGCAGTTCTCGGGATCGATCTCGAGGGACGTGCAGGTGGCCCCGCACAGCGCCTCGCCGGGGCAGTCGGCAGCGACGCACGCGCCCTCCTCGCAGACGTGCGCCGCCGGGCAAATGTTCCCGCAGCTCCCGCAGCTCCGCGGATCGAGCTGGAGGTCCGTGCAGTACGCGTCCGCGCCCGTGCCGCACGCGTCCGGCCTGGCGGCCGGGCAGTGGCAGCGCGCGGCCACCTCGCCCACCGGCACGTTGCACACCTGTCCCGCGGCGCAGACGTTCCCGCACGTCCCGCAGTTTCGCGCGTCGAGGGTGAGGTCGGTGCAGATCGCGCCCACGCTCGCGCCGCACGCGTCCGGTCGGGAGGCCGGACAGTGGCAGCGCGCGGCCACCTCGCCCGCCGGCACGCCGCACTCCTGGCCTTCGGCGCAGCCGTTCCCGCAGGTCCCGCAGTTCTCCGGATCGCGCGAGAGGTCGGCGCAGGCCCCCGTGCCGACCGTCGTCGGGCAGGCGGTCTGCGAGGCGACGCAGGTGAGCGCGCACGAGCCGGCGGAGCAGAGCGTCCCCGGTGCGCAGGCGCTCCCGCAGCTCCCGCAGTTCTCCGGGTCGCGGGTGAGGTCCGCGCACACGCCGGTTCCACCGGCGCCGGGGCACGCGGTCTGCGTCGGGACGCAGGAGAGCGCGCACGTCCCCGCGGAGCAGACCGTCCCCGCCGCGCAGACGGTTCCGCACGCGCCACAGTTGACGGGGTCCCGCGCGAGGACGGTGCACGTCTCGCCGCAGCGCGCCGAGCCCGCGAGGCACGGGGCTCCCTCGCGGCTGCTGCTGCACCCGGTGAGCGTCGCGGCGACGAGGACTGCGGCGAGACGGACGGATCGGCGGTTCGGGCGGGTGGTCACCTCGCGATGATCGCGACACCGCGTACGGCGGGTAAAGTCACGCGAGCGCGAGACTCGTCCGTGCCGCACCCCGAAGGTGAGGCAGGCCAGCCGCATGCAGGGGTCCCGCGGGCGTGGAGGCAGTAGCCCGGACCGTCCGTCGATGGCCGGGCGCCGGACCGGCCGCCGGCCCGCCGGGGCGTTGATCGCAGTCAAAGGCGGCGGCGCGCGTCAAAGGGGGGGGCGTGTCTCCCCGCCGCGCGGGTTCCGCCGCGGGTCTGCGTTCTGCTAATACGTGTCCCCCGGCTGCGAGCCATGGGCCGCAGACCCTCACATCGACGTACCACTCGAGGTGCAGGGATGCCCCAGAAGCGGATCTTCTCCTTTGGCGGCGGCAAGGCCGAGGGAAACAAGGACATGAAGGAAACCCTCGGCGGGAAGGGTGCAGGACTCGCCGAGATGTCGAACATCGGGATCCCGGTGCCCCCGGGCTTCACGATCACGACCGAGGTCTGCACGGAGTACTACCGGAGCGGCAGGAAGCTGCCGCGCGGACTCGAGCCGGAGCTCCGCGCCGCGCTGAAGAAGGTCGAGGCGCTCACCGGGAAGGGCTTCGGCGATCCCGAGAACCCGCTCCTCGTCTCCGTCCGCTCCGGCGCCCGCGTCTCGATGCCCGGGATGATGGACACGGTCCTCAACCTCGGCCTCAACGACGCCACCGTCGCCGGCCTCGCCGCCCGGTCTCGGAACCCGCGCTTCGCGTGGGACAGCTACCGGCGGTTCGTCGCGATGTTCGGTGACGTCGTCCTCGGGATGAAGCCCGAGAAGAAGGAGGACCGCGATCCGTTCGAGGAGGTCCTCGAGGCGAAGAAGCACGCGCGGGGCGTGAGGTACGACTCCGAGCTGCCGGTGGAGGCGCTGCAGGAGCTCGTGGCGGAGTTCAAGGCGGAGATCCGCCGGCGCAAGGGCATCGACTTCCCCGACGACCCGACGGAGCAGCTCCGGGCGGCGATCGCCGCGGTCTTCCGCTCGTGGGAGAACGACCGCGCCAACGCCTACCGGAGGATGAACGGCATCCCCGCCGAGTGGGGCACCGCGGTGAGCGTGCAGTCCATGGTGTTCGGCAACATGGGGGACGACTCCGGCACCGGCGTCGCGTTCACGCGCAACCCCGCGAACGGCGTCGACGAGTTCTACGGCGAGTTCCTCGTGAACGCGCAGGGCGAGGACGTCGTGGCCGGCATCCGCACGCCGCAGAAGAATCGGGGAGATGGCGGCGCGCTGGCCCGACCTCGCGGAGCAGCTCGAGCAGGTCCGCGCCCGCCTCGAGTCGCACAACCGTGACATGCAGGACATCGAGTTCACCATCGAGCGGGGGAAGCTCTACGTGCTCCAGACCCGCACCGGGAAGCGGACCGGCCTGGCGGCGGTCCGGATCGCGGTGGAGATGGCGGACGCGAAGCTCATCACGAAGGACGAGGCGGTCCTCCGCGTCGACCCCGAGGCGCTGAACCACCTGCTCCGCCCGGTCTTCGACGGCGACCGGAAGGCCGCCGCCATCAAGGCGGGCAAGCTCATCGCCCGCGGTCTCCCCGCCGGTCCCGGCGCCGCGAGCGGACGGCTCGTCTTCTTCGCCGAGGACGCCGAGGCGTGGCGCGCGCGGGGCGAGACGGTGCTCCTCGCCCGCCACGAGACCTCGCCGGAGGACATCCGCGGCATGGCCGCGGCCGAGGGCTTCCTCACCGCCTTCGGCGGCATGACCTCCCACGCGGCGCTCGTCGCCCGCCAGATGGGCAAGGTCGCCCTCGTGGGCTGCGAGGCGCTCCGCTTCGACTACCACGCGCGGAAGATGATCGTGACGACGCCCTCGGGCGCAGAGCGGACGTTCGCCGAGGGCGAGTGGATCTCCGTCGACGGCACCGCGGGCGAGGTGCTCGAGGGGAAGCTCGAGACGAGGCCCTCGGAGGTCGTCGAGGTGCTCGTGGAGCGGTCGCGCGACCCGAAGAGCGCCCCGGTCTACCAGCAGTTCGCGAAGCTCCTCGGGTGGGCGGACCAGGCCCGGCGCCTCAAGGTCCGGGCGAACGCGGACCAGCCCGACCAGGCGACCACCGCGGTCGCGTTCGGGGCCCAGGGCATCGGCCTGTGCCGGACCGAGCACATGTTCTTCGGCGAGGGGAAGATCGGCCCGATGCGGGAGATGATCGTCGCCGAGACCGAGGAGGACCGGCGGCGCGCCCTCGGCAAGCTCCTGCCGCTGCAGCGCGAGGACTTCCGCGGGCTGTTCCTCGCCATGGCCGGGCGGCCGGTGACGATCCGGACCCTCAATCCGCCGCTCCACGAGTTCCTGCCCCACGACGAGGCCGGCCTCGCCGAGCTCGCCCGCGCCACCGGCAAGACCGTCGAGTGGATCCAGGGACGCGTCCACGAGCTCGCCGAGTCGAACCCGATGCTCGGCCACCGCGGCTGCCGCCTCGGCATCTCCTACCCGGAGATCACCGAGATGCAGGCGCGGGCGATCTTCGAGGCGGCGGTCGACGTCCTCGAGGCCGGTGCCAAGGTCGAGCCGGAGGTCATGATCCCGCTCGTCGGCACGCGCAAGGAGCTCGAGGACCAGGCCGCGGTGGTGCGGCGGGTCGCCGAGGAGGTCTTCGTCGAGCGCGGGAAGAAGGTCCGCTACCTCGTGGGCACCATGATCGAGGTGCCGCGCGGCGCCCTCACCGCCGCGGAGATCGCGCGGACCGCCGAGTTCTTCTCGTTCGGCACGAACGACCTCACCCAGACGACCTTCGGGCTCTCCCGCGACGACACCGGGCCGGTCCTCAAGTCCTACCTCGAGAAGGAGATCTACCCGGTCGACCCGTTCGTCTCGATCGACCGGGAAGGCGTCGGCGCGCTCATGAAGATCGCCGCCGCCGGCGGCAGGACCACGCGGCCGGGCCTCAAGCTCGGGATCTGCGGCGAGCACGGCGGAGATCCCGCCTCGGTCGCCTTCTGCCACGAGATCGGCCTCGACTACGTCTCCTGCTCGCCCTACCGGCTCCCCATCGCCCGGCTCGCAGCGGCGCAGGCGGCGCTCCGCGAGGCGGCGAGGACCAAGGTGAAGGTGAAGGTGAAGGGGAACCCCGCGTCGACGGGGCGCCGCGCCGTCAACGGCGCTCCGCCACGGCCGCGGAAGGGGGCGAAGTCGCGCCGCGGGCACGCCGGAGCCCGCGCGTAGGGACCGGCGCACCGGCGCGGGAGCCGTGCCCCGCGGAGAGGCTCCTCGCCTCCCGCGGGGCACGCTACTTTGACCGGGCGCGGTGCTTCGTGCACACTGCGCCGCGTCACCCCCGCTCCACGTGATGAAGCCGCTCCGCCCCTCCTCGCCGCTGCTCCTCCCGGTCGTCGCGATCCTCATCGCGGGGGTCGCCGCGCCCCGCGCGGAGGACGACCTCGGCGCAGCCCTCCCGCCGGCGGAGGTCCCCGGCGCGGTCGCCGTCCCCGCCGTCCTCGAGTCGCCGGCGTCGCCCCCGCCGGGCCCCGCGGCGGAGCCCGCGGTCCTGTCGCCCTCCGCTGCGCAGCCCGAGGCCCCGGTCCCCGCTGCGCTGGTGCCCGCGCCGGCCGCGCCGGTGAGACACGCACCGCGCGCGTCCCACCTCGCGCCTGGATCCGACCCGATCCGGCTGGGCGAGCCGCGCTACGACCCGAGGACCGGCCGGTACGTGGCGTCCCTCGGCGAGGGGCGCGCGACGCTCACGCTCGACGCCCGGCTCCAGGAGCGGCTCGAGCGCTCGCTCGAGGCGTACCGCGTCCCGTACGGCGCCACCGTGCTCATCGAGCCGCGCACCGGCCGGGTCCTCGCCCTCGCCGAGCACTCCCGCGCCGAGCCGAACCGCAAGGGCCTTCCGCTCACCGCGATGGCCCCCGCCGCCTCGGTGTTCAGAATCGTCACCGCCGCGGCGCTCCTCGAGAAGGGGGCCGCCGACTCCGAGGTCTGCTGGCACGGTGGGAAGCGGCGCCTCGACCCGAAGCTGCTGCGCGACGATCCGCGCCGCGACCGCCGCTGCAGCTCGCTCGCCTCCGCCTTCGGCCACTCGACCAACGTGGTCTTCGCCAAGCTCGCGGACCGCGACCTCGACCCCGCGACGCTCCGCTCCGTCGCGGAGCGGTTCCTCTTCAACGTGCCGATCGAGTTCCCTCGCCCGGTGGACCTCTCCACCGCGGACGTGCCGGACGACCCGTTCGCGGCCGCGAACACCGCCGCCGGCTTCGGGGCGGTGCGGCTCTCGCCCCTCCACGGGGCCCTCCTCGCCGCCATCGTCGCGAACGGCGGCGTCTACGTGCCCCCCGCCCTGGTCGAGGAGGTCGAGGGCGCGGCGCTCCCCGAGCCCGGCGCCCCGGCGCGGGTGGTCGACGAGCAGGTGGCGGCCAAGCTCGCGGAGATGATGCGCGAGACGGTGTCCGCGGGGACGGCCCGCAAGGCCTTCCGCCGCGTCGCCTCGCCGCTCCGCGGGATCCCGGTGGCGGGCAAGACCGGCTCGCTCGCCGACGTGCGCCCCTACCGCGACTACTCCTGGTTCGTCGGCTACGCGCCGGCGGACCGGCCCGAGGTCGCGATCGCGACGCTCGTCGTGAACGACCGGCTCTGGCACGCGAGGGCGCCGACCGTCGCGCGGGAGGCCCTCGAGGCGTTCTTCGCGACCCGCGCCCTCCACGCCGGTGGCGGCGCCGTCCGCACCGCCGCGGTCCGGTAGCTCCGCGCGGTCTCCCGGCGACCGCGCTCCGAGCGGCGCGCTCACGACAGGACCAGCAGCCACGCGCGGGCGAGGAGGCCCAGCGTGAGCCGGTCCTGCACGCGCAGCCGCTCCGCGACGCGCCTTCCTCGCCCAGGGCGTGGTATGAGGCGCCGTCCGCCGCGCGGCGGGCGAGGCCCCCATGAAGACAATCCTCTACGTCACCGAGATCCTGCCGGCTGCGGTGAGCGGGGCGGGGGTCGCGACCATGGGGATGCTCCGGGCGCTCCGCCGGGGCGGTTGGGGCGTGCACCTCGTCCTGAACGTCCGCCGCTGCGACGAGGCCAAGCTCGAGAATCGCCCGCTCGCTCTCGACCACCTTCACCCCGGTGGGCCGCCCGCGCATGCGCATCCCTCCGCTCGCCGGTTGGGTCGGCACGCTCCGCCGCCTCGGCTATGCACCGCGCTGGCAGCCGGAGATGTGGCGCGCGGTCGACGGTGCGTTGCGCGCCGGCGGGATCGATCTCGTCCTGCTCGACCACATCCGCGCCGCCGAGTACGGGCGCCTCGCCAAGGAGGCGGGCCACCGCGTCCCGGTGGCGCTCCGCGAGCACAACGTCGAGCACGAGCTCAACGCCCGCCTCGCCCCCGAGATGGACCGGCGCTTTGAGCGCTTCGAGACGCGGCTGCGCGCCCACCGGTACCGCGCCATCGAGAGCCACCTCGCCCGCTACTGTGACCTCGTCCCCCCCATCTCCGAGGTCGACGGCGCGAAGCTTGCGGCGCTCAACCCCGGGCTGCCGGCGCTGGCGTTTCCGTCCCCGGTCGACACCGACCACTACACCCCCGCCGATGGCCCGCCCGCGGGCAAGGGAATCGTCTTCGTGGGCGGTATGGGTCACGGCCCGAACCGCGACGCGGTGACCTGGTTCGTGAAGGAGGTCTTCCCGGGCATCATCGCCCGCCACCCGGACGCCCGCTTCACGGCGGTCGGAGAGAAGCCGCCGGAGTGGTTCGCCGAGCACGCGCCGCACGTGCAGGGCGTCGGCTTCGTGGCGGACGAGCGAATATACGTGAAGCGCGGCCGGGTCTTCGTCGCGCCGGTCCGGTACGGGAGCGGGGTCCGCACCAAGATCCTGAACGCGCTCGCCATGCGCCGCCCGGTGGTCGCGACCACCGTCGGGGCGGAGGGGCTCCTCCTCGAGCCCGGGCGCGCAATCCTGATCGAGGACGACGCGGTCCACTTCGCCGAGGCGGTGAGCCGCGTGCTGGCCGACGACGCCCGGGCGGCCTCCCTCGCCGACGAGGGGCTCAGGGCCGTGCTCGCGACCTACGCGCCCGAGGCGGTGGTGTCGAAGCTCCGCGAGGCGGTGGCGCGCGTCGGGGTGTA
>CAVUBF010000017.1:0-3566 GCA_963739565.1 uncultured delta proteobacterium
GGCAACGCCCGCCGGCTCGTGCAGGAGCGCGGGTCCCTGCCGGTCCCGCTCAAGCTCCGGAACGCGCCCACCGCGCTCATGAAGGGGCTCGGCTACGGCGGCGGCTACCGGTACCCGCACAACTTCGACGGCAACTACGTGCCGGAGGAGTACCTGCCGGACGCGCTCAAGGGCGAGCAGATTGTGAAGCTGTCGGAGAACGGCCTCGAGAAGGTGCTCGGGGAGCGGTGGGGGGGAGATCAAGGCGAGGCTCGGAAAGTAGGGGCCTGGCTCAGGGCAGGCAGCGGTTCCGGAGCACGGCGTAGCCCCACCCGCTCGCGACGAGATCGGGCCGGAGATCCCCGTCCACGTCCCCCGCGGCCCAGCCCTCGCGCCCGCCGCCCTCGAAGAGGAGCGGCGGCGAGGCCGCCCCCGGGGAGCGCCCGCAGCACCGCGGCGTCCCACGAGCCACCCACGACGAGGTCCTTCCGCCCGTCGGAGTCGAGGTCGACCGCGAGCAGCTCGTAGGCGACCGCGGTGCCGAGGACGACGTCGATTGGAGCTCCCAGGGCGGGGTTTCCGCCGGGGTAGACGCGGAGCGACGTCCCCGGCCACCACCCGGCGACGACGAGGTCTGGCGCGCCGTCGCCGGTCACGTCCACGATCACCGGGTTCGTCGGGTAGTGGGGCGTGGCGACGGTGAACGCCGGCGCGAACCCGCCCCCGGGAGGCCGCGAAACACCGAGAGCGTGTCGTCGAAGTGGTTCGTGACGGCGAGGTCGGGCAGGCCGTCCCCGTGAGATCGCCCGCGGCGGCGCCCCGGGGAACGAATCCGCCGGCGAGCACGACCGGCGCGGTGAGGTGGCCGGCCCCGTCGTTCCGGCGCACCTCGACGGGTGAGCGGAAGTCGAAGTTGCTGATTTGCGTCTCGAACAGGAGCAGCACGTCGAGGGCGCCGTCCCCGTCCACGTCGAGGACCTCGACGTTCGGCCCGTACCACCAGGAGGGCAGCTCCTCCTCGGGCCCGAAGACGAGCCCGCCCAGGTTCCGGCGCACGTAGGCGATCGATCCCGCGTGGACGAGCTCGGGGAGCCCGTCGCCGTCGAGGTCGCCGACCGCGAGCGACGAGGTCCCCCCTGGCGCCGGCACGAACACGACCGGGTCGAACGTGCCGTCGCCGCGCCCGCGGGCGATGGCGATGGCGGTGCCGCTCGGGCCGACGAGGTCGGCGCGGCCGTCGCCATCGACGTCGGCGAGGAACACCCGTGCGCCGATCGCGTCCTCCACCACCGCGGGCGCGACGAACGTGCCCCCTGCTGGACGAGGACCCGCGGCCCGCCGCCCGCGACGACGATGTCCGCGAGGCCGTCGCCGGTGACGTCCGCCACTTGCAGCCGCTGCGGCCGTCCCGCGAGGTACACCTCGGGGGCGCCGAGGACGCCCCCCAGGGACGTTCGTCCGCAAGTTCCACCGATCGTGCGGACCGGTCAAGCGCCACGAAGCGACCCCGGGTGAGACCGTCACCGCGCGAGGCGCGCCCCCTCCGACTCGAGGTTCTCCCTCGCGCTCCGCGCTTCCGGTGCCGTGAAGCTCCCGGACCGCGCCCACTCGTGCTCGACGTGGACCAGCCGCTCGGTCACGGCTCGGGCGCGCCCGAAACGAGCCGCGCCGGCTCCGCGGCTCGAGCCCGCAGACTGACC
This sequence comes from uncultured delta proteobacterium, assembly GCA_963739565.1. Classification (GTDB taxonomy): domain Bacteria; phylum Myxococcota; class Myxococcia; order Myxococcales; family Anaeromyxobacteraceae; genus Anaeromyxobacter. The sequence goes on from CAVUBF010000017.1 coordinate 1,680, forward strand.
GCCCGTTCAGCGTCAGACCGGCGATCCATGCTCTCTCCATGGCCGCGACCCCCGCCGCCACCTCCGACGCCGTCCCGGCCCTCGCGCCCTCTCACGCGCCGCCCGCGTGGCTCGTCGAGGAGGCGTCGGTGCTCGCCGTGCCGCCCGCCGACGAGCGGCGGTACGTGGATCGCGAGCCGGCGGGGCTCATCCTCGACCGGCTCCTCGGGCGCGTCGCGCGCGGGCGCGGAGCGATCGAGGTCGCCCTCGGCGAGGCGCTCGCGGCGCTCTCGGTCGGCGACCGCGTGCTGCGCCTCGGCTACTCGGGCGTCGGCGACTACGCCCGCGAGCGGCTCGGGGTCGCGCCGCGCACCGCGCAGGGGATGGTCCGGCTCGCGCGGGCGCTGCGCGAGCGGCCGCTCCTGCGCGCCGCGGTCGTCGCCGGCGAGGTGACCGCGCGCAAGGCCGAGACGGTGCTGCCGCTGGCGGTCGGCGCCGCCGAGGAGGAGTGGGTCGCGCGGGCGCGGGCCGAGACCGTCCGGGCGCTCGCAGCGGAGGTGAAGGCGCGCGCCGTCTGCGACGGCGAGGAGGAGGAGCGGTGGGAGCGGATCGAGGCGACGCTCCCGGAGGGCGGCCGCGCCGTGCTCGACCGCGCCCTCGACCTCGCGGGCCAGCTCCTCGGCGCGTCCACCCCGCGCTGGCGCCGCGTGGAGGCGCTCTGCGAGGAGTACCTCGGCGCGCACCCGGTCGAGCCCCGCGACGACGACCTCCGCGGCGACCCGCTCCCGCCCGACCGGCGCGCTGAGATCGAGGCCGCCTGCGAGGCGGAGATGGGCCGCTGGGCCTGGCTCGACGAGATCCACCGCGACGGCGGGCCGTGGGTCGTCACCCGGCCGCGCGACCTCCCCGAGCGCCCCCTCACCCCGGTCGCAGCGCCGGTGCCGGAGGCGGCGCAGGAGCCCCACGCCGACCACCTCCAGCTCGACGAGGACCTGCGCCGCCTCGGGGCGATGCGCGCCGAGTGGGACCAGCTCCTCGGACACCTCGCGATGCTCCTCCAGGGGTGCGGGCTGTGGCGGGACATGGGGTTCGCGAGCTTCGATCAGTACGCCTCCGAGCGGCTCGGCATGTCGGGCCGCGCCGTGCGGCAGCGGACTGCGCTCGAGCGGCGGCTGTACGCGCTCCCGGCGCTTCGCGACGCCATCCGGTCCGGCCGCGTGTCCTACGAGAAGGCCCGGCTCGTGGCGGACGTCGCCGACGAGGAGAGCGAGGCCGGCTGGATCGCCCAGGCCGAGCGATCGACCTGCATCGCGCTCCGGCGGCTCGTCGAGGCCGCCGAGGACCGGCAGATGTGTGCGCGGCAGGAGCTGGCGCTCCGGGTTCCCACCCGCGTCGGCGCGCTCGTGCGGGCGGCGTTCCGCGCCGCGCGAGAGGCGGCGGGGCGCTGGCTCACGGGCGGCGAGTGCCTCGTCCGGGTAGCGGCGCACTTCGTCGCCACGTGGGAGCCGCTCGCTCCGAGGCCGCGCACCCGAGGGCAGAAGGCGATCGCGCGCGACCAGGGCCTCTGCCAGGTCCCGGGCTGCAGCCGGACCGCGGCGCACGCCCACCACCTCGAGTTCCGCTCCGCCGGGGGCAGCGAAGAGCTCTGGAACCGCACCGGGATCTGTCCGCCCCACCATCTCCACGGCATCCACGCCGGCTGGGTCCGCGTGAGCGGAAGGGCGCCGGACGGACTCCGGTGGGAGCTCGGCCGCGGCCGCGACGGCCAGCCGCTCGAGGTCTTCGAGCCGGCGGGCGCCGATCATTAGAAGGTCGCGCGGGAGCTCGGGGTGGCGGCATCGCTCGCGGTCGGGGGCTCGGCGTGGCGGCCGCCGTCAGCGCCTCCCCGCGACGACCTCCAGCCGGCCG
>CAVUBF010000018.1:0-6933 GCA_963739565.1 uncultured delta proteobacterium
GAGCAATGCGGCTCGGAACACAACTGTGTTCCGTTACGGGAACAGTCGCGAGCGCGCCGCCCCTCACCCTGCCCTCTCCCCCGGAGGGGGAGAGGGGTGAGAGGGGGAGAGCGGGAAGGAAGCTGCGCGTGGCTTCGCCGGCCGCTCAGGCCGCCGCGCCGCCCAGCAGCCACCGGACCGCGTCGGCCGCGGAGTAGCGCGTGCGGCCGCCCAGGAACCCGGCCAGCTTCGCGACGTCGTCGCCGCTCGTGATGAGCGGCGGCTCCACGACTCCCGCGTCGCGCCGCTGGCCGAGGCCGATCGTCGAGAGCAGGCCGTTGCAGAGGCACTTGCGATCCGGGGTCTCCTCCGGAGCGCCGCCCTTCGCCACGAACTGGTCGTCGGGCTCGCTCGCGCAGCGATAGCCAATCGTTCCGTCGCCGCGCCGGTACGCGTTCCGGAGGTAGCCGAGATCGCAGACCCGCTTGCGCGAGACCCCGACCGCCGGATCGCCGTCCCAGGCGACCACCTTGAACGGGAAGCCGGTGGGCGAGGCGCGCCCGTCGGTGCGGATGCGGACCGCGCCCCGGGCGACCCCCTCGAGGACGGAGCGGCGGAGCGACTCGGAGATCCCCGACTCGTCGCAGTAGGCGAAGAGCGTCCCGACCTGGATGCCCGCGGCGCCGGCCTGCAGCGCCTCCTCGAGCCGCCCGGGCCAGCCGGCGCCACCGGCGACCCAGAACGGGAGGCCCAGCGCCCGAACCTGCTCGAGGTCGACGACGTCGCGTTCGCCGTAGAGCGGCTCACCGGTCGCCGGCGAGACCTCCCGATCGCGAGGCGGAGCGTTGTGCCCGCCCGCGGTGGGACCCTCGACGACGAAGCCGTCCACGCGCCGGGCCGCCTTCTTCCCGAGCATGGTCGCGAGCGTGTTGCTCGCCACGATGGCGAGGAAGCGCGGGCGCCGCAGCGGGGGCGGGGTCCCCTTCCAGTGAACGGCCGGATCGAAGCGCAGGTACTCGACCTGCCCCGGCGCGGCGTCCTCCAGATCGAGCCTGATCTGCGCCGGCTGGTGGATCGCCAGGGCGTCGAGCACCGCCGGGAACTCGCGCGGGATGCCGGCGCCCATGAGCACGTAGTCCACCCCGGCCAGCATCGCGCCGTAGAGGAGGGCCATGTTCGGCATCTGGATCTTGGTCAGCAGGTTGATGCCGACCGTGCCCTGGTGGCCCTCCTTCGCGAGATACACCTCGACGAACGCCGACAGGATCGTGAACTCCTCGCGGGCGACCGACACGCGCTGCGTGTGCATCGGGAGCCCGGCGAAGGGCTGGCCCGGCGGCGGACCGGAGGGGAGGAAGTAGCGCTCCAGCGCGGCCTCGGCGACTCCGGGGATGGGGAACCGGGCCATCGCGCGGCGCATGTGACCGCCCTCGTCGCCCATCTGGAGCCGCCGCGCCAGCACCGCGTCGATGGCGGTGCCCGAGACGACGCCCATCTCTCCGAGCCGGGAGACGGCGTTGGCGAGTCGCCAGTCGGAGACGCCGACCCCCATGCCGCCCTGGATGATGCGGGGCGGAGCGCCGGGCGGGGAGGGACTGCGGGAGCCGAGGGTGCTGCCGCTACCTGGTGTCACGTCGAGGCTCCCGTCTGCACGGCGCCGGCTCCGGCCAGGCGCAAAGTGGCGCCCACCGTAACACTTGCAACCACCGTGAGGGTTCCCGATGCCGCGACGCGGCGTGTTACGCGCCAGTCGCCTCCGAGACGTTCGCCTTCTCGCCCGGCGGCTTGTCGCGGAGCGCCTGGAGGCACGACTTGCAGGTGACCGCGCGCGCGTGCTTCGTCGAGCGCAGCTCGGGTCCGGTGGCACCGCACGGGATGCCGTGCAGGCGCGTGTCGTAGAAGTGCACCGGCGCTTCCATCGAGAGCTCTCCCTGGGAGCGGGCGGTGAGGGGCGGTGTGCCCCGGCGCAGGCTGCCACCCTGGAGGTGGGGGCGGGCACGCTCGCGCGCATCGCCCCGGATGGATCGCCCGGCTCATCGGGGCGGGTACCCGGAGTTCACGGATCCGTGCGCCGGCGACGCGCGGCGTCGGACGCGACGAAGTCGAGGCGGCGGGCCTCGAGCCGTCCGGCGTCGCGTGCCCGCGCCTCGGAGCAGAACGTGAACAGGGGCCGGCCGTCGACCGTCACGCGCCAGCGGAGCTTCTCGAGGCGCTCGATGCCCACGACGTGGGTGCGGACCTTGATCTCCGAGTACGCGTCGCGCTCCGTCACGTCGGACTCCGACCTGAGAACTTCGGGCGGAGATCGCCCGAAGAGCCCGTGAAGGTCGCCCTCATATATAGAGGCGGACGCGCGGGGGCGCTCGGGACATTCGCACGCCCTCGCCGTCCTGCAGGTGCCCGCCGATCGCGCCCTCGGCGCATCGAACGCGCCGCGCGCTCCGCGCCGATCGCCCGCTCGGTCGCCGCGAGGCTCGGTCCGCGGCGTGGAGCCCGGCGGCCCGGACGCTCGCCTTCCTGTCCGTCCATGAACGGGCGTGCGCCCGTGCGCAGAACGGAGTACAAGAGGGATCCCACTGCTTCCGCTCGTGATTTCTCGACCGGTCGCCTCACGTCGAAAGGGCGGCTATGGCCGATCTCCAGAACGGGATGCTGGTTCAGCACGCGACCCTCGGTCTCGGGAAGGTCGTCGCCGTCGAGGTGAACGCGGTGCACGTGTTCTTCCCGGACAGCGACAAGCGGTTCGCGGCCAAGCTCCGGCTCCCCGCGGCCCGGGTGCTCCTGCGCACCGGCGAGCTCGAGCGGAACAGCTGGCTCGAGGGGCTCACCGCGTTCACGCTCGACCAGAAGGTCGGCCGCTACGCGCTCCGCGCGAACTGGCTCACGCACGACGAGGCGGTCGCGCAGTTCCTCGCGAGCTTCCCGGGCGGCTTCGGCGGCACGGCGTACGTCCGCGGCAAGAACGCGCGCGCGCCGCGGTGGCGCGCGGCGCGCGACGCATGGGCGCTGGCGTTCGAGGAAGGCGAGGCCCGGCGGCTGCTCGCCGCGGACGACCTCGACGAGCTCGTGAAGCGCGCTGCGAAGGTCGAGCGGGCGATCTCCTCCCTGCAGCTCGACGCCGGCGTCGTGAAGGAAGCGCTGTCGAACGAGGACGCGGCCCGGCCCTTCCTCACCGCGCTCTTCGAGCTGCTCTCGGTCCCGTCGCCCGGACGCGCGCGGTTCGACAAGCTCTTCGCCGCGGCCCGCGGGCTGCCGGTGGAACCGCCCCGCCAGTGGCTCGTGGCGACGCTCTTCCCGTTCATCGCGTCGCCGGGGCGCCACGTCCTCCTCCGCGCCAAGGTCACCTTCGAGGCTGCCGCGCGGCTCGGCTGCGAGGTCGGCGACGACGCCTCCCCGACCTGGGCCACCTACGCCCCCGTGCGCGCCCTGTACACCCAGCTCCTCGAGGAGCTCGGGCGGCACGGCGCCAAGGATTTCGTCGACGTCGAGTGCTTCCTGCAGGTCACGGCGACCTCGAAGCGCCGCGTCCGGAGCTCACCATGAACGACAATTTCAAGGAACTGAAGGGCCGGATCCGCAAGCTCGACGAGCTGCTCTCGCTGCGCGGGACCGGAAACCTCGACTTCGCGCAGGCGGTCAGCGCGGTTCGCCGCGCCGTGCGCCACGGGGACCGCACCCGCGATCCGTCCCCCGAGCTGCGCGCGCTGCTCGACAAGGCCGAGACGCTCGGGCGGATGCTCACCACGGCGTCCTGAGTCCGCTGCCGCTGCGGCGCCCTCCCGGAGGAGCGCCGCGGGGGAGCTCGAGTCAGGGGAGGGGAGCACCCGTGAGCGGGTGCGCTCCGAGGGCACGGTTGCGCGCGCCGGGGCGGCACGCAGCCAGCGGACGGCGCTCCGCCTGACGGGTGGCCTCCTTCCGGCCCGCGGCCGCGGGCGGACCCCGTCGGTGGCCAGGCTCGGGGCGGCCCGCCACTTCGCCGCGGACCCCCAGAAGCCGCTTGCGCGTCCAGCGCCGGTCGTCCGACGCTTGCCTCCCGAGGGCCGGATGAGGTGAGGGGATGGCCAGGGATCACCTCGCGACGATGATCCGCGACAGCGTCCGCACGCACGGCGCGCGGATCGCCATGCGCTACAAGGACGCCGCCGCATGGAGGTCGATCAGCTACGCCGAGCTGGGTGAGTCGATCCGGTCGGTCGCGAAGGCGCTGCTCGAGTCCGGCGTCCAGCCCGGCGACCTGGTCGGCGTGTTCGCCCGGAACGCGCCGCAGTGGTCCATCGCGGACTTCGCGATCCTGAGCGTGAGGGCGGTGTCGGTCCCGATCTACGCCACGAACACCGCCAGCCAGGCGCAGTACATCGCGCTCGACGCGGGGCTGAAGCTCGTCTTCGTGGGCGATCAGGATCAATGGGCGAAGGTCGCGTCCTTCAGGTCCACGACCCCGCAGCTCCGGCAGGTGGTCGCCTTCGACCCGGCGACGACGCTCTCGGGCCCCGGCGCGGTCTCCTTCGACGAGCTCGTCCGGAGGGGCGCGGCGTCGACCCGCGACGCGGAGCTGGAGCAGCGCCTCGCGTCGGCGACGAACGACGACGTGGCGACGCTCATCTACACGTCGGGCACCACCGGCGATCCGAAGGGCGCCGTCCTCACCCACGCCAACTTCTTCCACCAGTTCCGGGCCATCGACGAGCGCTTCGACCTCGGGCCGGACGACCGGAGCCTCTGCTTCCTGCCGCTGAGCCACGCCTACGAGCGGACCTGGTCGTACTACGTGTTCCGTCAGGGTGCGGCGAACCACTACCTCGCGGACCCGCGCGAGGTCGTCACCTGCATGCCCGAGGTGAAGCCGACCGCGATGGTGAGCGTCCCCCGGCTCTACGAGAAGATCTGCGCCGCCGTGCTGGATCGCGCCGCGAAGGGGTCCGGGGCGAGGCGCGCATTGTTCCGGTGGGCGATGGCGATCGGCAAGGAGGTCCAGTACCGCCGGAAGGAGCGGAGGCCGGTCGGGCTGCTCCTCGCGCTGCGGCACCGGATCGCGGACGCCCTCGTGCTCTCGAAGGTCCGCGGCGTCGTCGGCGGCGAGAAGAACTTCTTCTCCTGCGGGGGCGCGCCCCTCTCGAGGGACGTCGAGGAGTTCTTCTTCTCGGCGGGCCTCCTCATCTGCCAGGGGTACGGCCTCACCGAGACCTCCCCCATGCTGACCTGCAACGCGCCCGGCGCGTTCAAGCTCGGCACCGTCGGCCGTCCGGTCCTGGACTGCGAGATTCCGGATCGCGCAGGGCGGCGAGATCCAGGCCCGGGGCGGCAACGTCATGAAGGGCTACCACCGCAAGCCCGCGGAGACGGCGGCGGCCTTCGAGGACGGCTGGTTCAAGACCGGGGACGTGGGCGCGTTCGACGAGGACGGGTTCCTCGTGATCACCGACCGCATCAAGGACATCATCATCACCTCGGGCGGGAAGAACATCTCCCCGCAGCACATCGAGGCGCTGTTCGGGGGAGACCCCTACGTCGAGCAGGTCACGGTCATCGGCGACCAGCGCAACTACGTGAGCGCCCTCGTCGTCCCGGCCTTCCCGGTGCTGGAGCAGCACGCCCGGGACGCGGGCATCCCCTTCGGCTCGCGGGAGGAGCTCGTGACGCGACCGGAGATTGTCGCGCTCTACGAGTCGCGCATCCACGCCGTCTGCCAGCACCTCCCCCGCTACGAGCGGATCCAGCGGTTCACGCTCATGCCGAAGGAGTTCACCCAGGACGGCGGCGAGCTCACCCCGACGATCAAGGTGAAGCGCCGCTTCGTCGAGCAGAAGTACCGGGCCGTCATCGACGCGATGTACGCGGCGGCGCCGCCGGCCGACGGCGCGCGGGACGGCGGCCGCGCGGGGTGAGGGCGGTGCCCCGCCCCCGCCGCCCCGTCAGGCCGGCTCGAGCGCGTTCGCCGCGCGGAGGCCGTCACCTGCGCGGCCGCGAGGGCGGATAAGGATCCCGGAGCACGAGGAGCCGCCCCTCCCGCGGGTCGCAGACGTAGACGTTCGCGCGCTCGTCCGCCACCGCGCAGTGCGTGTCCGCCGAGGTGGCGATTGAGCCGAGTCGCTCGAGCTCGCCGTGCTCGCCGACGCCGAGGATGCTCAGCGTCGCGGCCCCCGCGGCCGGGGCGTACACGTGCCCGAGCCCGGGAGCGTAGGCGATCCCGTCGACTCCGGCGCCGGCCGTCCCCTCGCCGAGCACCTTCCCGTCGTGCGCCACGTCGAGCGCCACGACCTTCCCTTCCGCGCAGGCGACGAAGGCCCAGCCCCGGGCGGGATTCGAGCTCGATCCCGCGGGCTCCGCGGCAGCCGTTCGGCCACCGTTCGGCGACGGCGTGCGAGGCGACGTCGATGGCGAAGGTCGCGTCGCCGAAGCTGTTCGTGTAGGCGCGGCCACGCCCCGGATTGACGACGAGGGACTCGGGGCCGTGGGGGACGGAGATCCGCCCGGCAGGCGCCAGCATGGGCGCGCTCCCGTCCCGGAACCGGAAGGTCTCGATGGACTCCCGGTCCGGCTCCGTCACCCAGACCTCCTGCGCGGGCTCGACCCAGCGGACGTAGTCCGGGCCGCCGGCGAGCTTCGTCCGCGCCAGGATCTTCAGGGAGCGAGGATTGACGACGGCGACGGTCCTGTCCCGGCGGTCGATCGCGAACAGGAACCGCCCGCCCACGTCCGCGGAGGTCGGTCCGTCGCCGCGCCCCGCGTGGCCCGCGGCGCTGCGGCTGAAGCCTCGCACCGACTCGACCGCGCCGGAGTCCGGGTCGACGAGGTCCACCCGGCCGGTGCGGCCGCCCGGGACCACGATCCGGTGCAGCTCCTTCGAGAACCGCAGGTCGTCGAAGCCGATCCCCTCCTCCCCGTCGGGGAGCGGGAGCATCGCGGGAACGTCTGCGGTGACGAGGAGCGACATCACGAGCCAGGCGGAGCCGA
>CAVUBF010000019.1:0-18379 GCA_963739565.1 uncultured delta proteobacterium
CGGATGGCGTGTCCCTCGAACCCGGTGATCACGTCGCCGATCTTGAACCCCGCCGAGGCGGCCGGGCCGCCGGCCGTCACCTCGGTCACGACGACGCCGCGCCCGGGGTCGGCGCGCACGTCCTGGACCGGCGGGCCGTCCTTCACCGCGACGCCGAGCCAGCTGCGGACGACCTTCCCGTGTTCGCGGAGCGGGCCACGATCCCCTTCGCCATGTTGATCGGGATGGCGAACCCGATCCCCTGGCCGGTCGCGTTCACGGCGGTCGCGATGCCGACGACCTCGCCGCGCAGGTTGAGCACCGGGCCGCCGGAGTTCCCCGGGTTGATGGGCGCGTCGGTCTGGATGAAGTCGTAGGAGCCCGGCCGCGCCGACGGGCGAGATGTCGCTCCGCCCCGTGTGGCTCACGATCCCGAGCGTCACCGAGTGGTCGAGGCCGAACGGGTTGCCGATGACGAGGACCCACTCCGCGAGCGCGAGGTGGTCCGAGTCGCCGAGCGGCACGACCGGCAGCGCGCGGCCCGCCTCGATCTTGAGGAGCGCGACGTCCGACTCGCCGTCCGAGCCGACCACCTTCGCCGGGAGCTTGGGCGCGCCCTCGCCGAGGTCGACCTCGATCGTCGCGGCGCCCTCGATGACGTGGGCGTTCGTCAGGATCCAGCCGTCGCGGTGGATGACGAAGCCCCGAGCCAATCCCGCGGCGCGGTCCGTCGTTCAGCTTCTCGAACAGGTCCTTCAGCTGCTCGTCGTTCGACCCCGGCGGCGGCGCCTGCGTCGTCACCACCCCGACGACGGCCCCGGTCGCGCCCTCGGCGAGCCTGGTGAGGTCGGGCAGACCCCCCGTCGATGGCGACGGCGGCGCCACGGCGGGCTTCGCCTCCGTGTAGAGGGGGCGGTCGGCACCGGGACCCGCGAGAGTCAGCGTCGCTGCGACCAGCCCGGCCCACACCACCATGTCCCACCCCCCGGCGCGTGCGGCTGCGCGTGCGCGAAGCGATGCTGCCGGGAATCAAGGTGGGGACCGCGCACGAGCTCGCGCAAGAAGGCGCACCGGGGGCCGGCCGCCGGCCCTGCGGCACCCGCGAGCCGCCTACCGGCGCTCGACGAGCCGCTCGGAGAGGAGCCAATCGACCGCACGCCGATCGGCCTCGGTGTGTCCTTCCGTCGGCCGCTCGGTCCCGCCGGGCCGCGCGCTCCGCGCCTGCGGCCGCCCGCTCAGGCCCCGGACCTCCGCCCAGCCGCGCTCGAGGAACGCCGGCGCGGAGGGCGCCGCGTCCCACCGCTGCGCGAGCGTGCGGCCCTCGAGCGGCACGAACGTCCAGACCGCCCAGACGGCCGCCGCGGCGAGCGCGAGCTTCAGCGCGAAGCGGATCATGACTCCGGGGTAGCACGGAGGCGCACATCGATTCGAGTTTCCGCCCGCTCGCGGGCGATATCGGGTCGTGCGGAGTCCACGCTCGCGTTGGTCACTCCCCTCTCCCCCTGGCAGCGCCAGGGGGAGAGGGCCAGGGAGAGGGGGCTCCGCTCTGGAGTCCACGCCGCCGGCGCCCGGCCCCACCGCGCCGCGGCCGGTGTCCTCGGCGCGCGACCAGTATTCAGAGGCGCGCGCGCGTACCTGATTCACCACGTCGGCGCTCCGCCGCAACTCGGCTCCGCGGGACGCTCGCTGCGCTCGCGCCGCGGAGCCTCAGACACCGGCTCCGCGGAATGGGATCCACGCCGCGCGCGCGATCATCTTCTTCACCTCGCGCGCCTGCGGGCGGCCGCTCTGCGGCGGGGCCGGGCGCTTTCGGCGGCTTTGGTCCAAGGGTCGGGCAGCGCGCGTCACGGGCTCTCCGAGAGGTCCCGCCTCGCTCGACCCGTGAGCGCCAGGCCCGGGGGACGCCCGGAGGCGCGTCGCGCAGGCGCAGATCAGAGCAACGTGCTCGCGCGCGCGGCCCTCGTCGACCGCTGTCGCGCCGCTGCCTGTCTGAGCGCCGGCAGCGCGAGCAGCGCACTGCCGGCGCGAGTCGCGGCGGCGCGACGAACGGATCCGACCGGGAACGCGCGCGCGCCAAGGCTCGGTTTCCGCCGAGCATGCGCGCCGGAGGGCGTCCGCCGGGCCCAGCGTGCACGAGCGAATGGGCCGAGTGGCCCACCCCCTCTCCCCGGCCCTCTCCCCCAGGCGCTGCCTGGGGGAGAGGGGGGATGCTTCGAGGCCTCAGGCCAGAAAGGGCGCCAGCTCGCACACGCGATCGATGATGACGCCGGCGCCGGCGGCCGCGAGGTCCTCGCGCGCGCCGAATCCCCAGGTGACCGCCACCACCGCCACCCCGGCGGCGCGCGCGGTCCGGACGTCGACCTTGCTGTCCCCCACGAACACGGTCTCGTGGGGCGCAACGCCCGCGCGCACCATGATCTCGCGCACGCCGGTCGGGTCGGGCTTGCGCGGCGCCTCGTCGCCGCCGGTCGACGACGAGGAAGCGCGAGAGCAGCCCGAGGCCGTCCAGGATCTTGCGGGCGAGCGCGCCCGGCTTGTTCGTGTGGACGGCGAGCACGCGGCCGGCGCCGGCGAGGAGCGCCGGGATGCCGGGGTAGGGGCGGGTCCGGTCGAGGCAGTGCGCCTCGTAGTGCGGCCACCACGCGGCGAGCGCCGGCTCGAGGAGGTGGTCGTGGGGGGCGACGGCGCGCGCGAGGAGGACGCGGGCGCCTTCCCCGACGTACCCGTGCACCTCGTCGCGCGAACGGGGCGGGAGCCCCACCGCGGCGAGCGCGTGGTTCACGGACGCGTGCAGGTCGTCGAGCGAGTCGACGAGCGTCCCGTCGAGATCGAGCACCGCGAGCCGGGCCACGTCGCGAATCCTACTGCGTGCAGGATGCGGAACTCGACGCGGCGGTTCTTCGCCGCGGCCGAGCGCCGTCCCGTTCGACGCGATGGGGCGCTCGAACCCGTACCCGGCCGCCTCGAGGCGGGCGCGGCGGGACGCCCTTCTCGGCGAGGTAGCGCACCACCGAGGCGGCGCGCCGCTCCGAGAGGTCCTTGTTGTACGCGGCGCCGCCGATGTTGTCGGTGTGCCCCTCGACCCGGATCTTCTTCAGCTCGGGGTGACTCGAGCATGAGCTTCACCACCTGGTCCAGGATCTTGAACGACGGCCGCTTGATCGTGTCCTTGCCGGTGTCGAACTGGATCGAGTCCTTGAGCGTGAGCCGCTCGCTCTCGATCTCGACGACCGGCTCGTCCACCGACACGGGGCAGCCCTCGTTCTCGGCGGGCCCGGGCTCGCGCGGGCACCGGTCCTCGCGGTCGGGGATGAGGTCCAGGTCGACGTCCGGGCAGCCGTCGAGCTCGGCCGGCCCCGCGTCGCGCGGGCATTGATCCTTCGCGTTCGGGACGCCGTCCTTGTCCCAGTCCTCGTCCGGCGGGAGCGGCTCGCGCCCCCAGCGGATCCCGGCGAACACGCGCCAGCCCTCGTGACCGTAGCCGGTCTCGCCGATGCCGGCGCCCGCGCCCGCCTCGAAGGACCAGTTCGGCGAGAACCACGCGCGGAGGCCCGCGCGCGCCGAGAGCGGAGCGTTGTAGCGAGCGGTGCGACGTCCGTAGCCGCGCGGGACCGAGCCCGTCAGGTCGGCGATGGCCTTCCAGCGCCGGAACTTCCAGGCCGGCGGCAGGGTGTACGAGGCGCCGGCGCCGTAGACGAGGCCGTCGTGCACGACGAGCTGGGCGTACTGCCCGGTGGAGCGGAACGCGTACCCGAGCTGACCGTCGAGCCGGAGCCCGCCGAGCGGGACGCGTGGCGACCGCGGAGGGCACGAGCGCGAGGCCGTCGCTCGCGAACGCCATCGGGTCGCCGGTGGGGAGGCGCAGGTCGACCATCGCGGCGAGCCCGACCGGCCACTTCGCGGCGTCGAGGACGGCGAGCTTCGCGCCGAGCCGGAGGTCGCCCAGGGCGGTCTCCGAGATGGGCGCGACGAGGTCGCCCGTGACGCCCTGGTCGGTCAGGAGGGAGAGGTCCGACTGCTGCTGGAGGACCAGCGGGAGCTCCGCGGCGAGCTCGAGCCGCCCGAGCGACCAGCCCGCGAGCAGGTGGAGCGCGAGCCGGGACTCGAGGAGCTCGTCCCGGGTGGCGCCGCTCTGCAGGACGAGGAGCCCGTCCGTGTAGTCGAGGACGGCGCCGAACGCCGACGGGTCCCCTTCGGCGCGGTCGCCGCGGTCTCGGTCGTGAACCCGCCGTCGAGCGAGAGCGCCTGGCGGGTGGGGTCCGCGTCGAACCCGCGCGCCGTCGGGTCTTCGGCGCGGGCCACGGGAGACAGCGCGGCGGCGGCCGCGAGGCAGGCGAGTAGGCGCTTGGCCATGCGCCGGAGCTTACGACGCCTGGAGTTTTGGGCAAGGACGCGATGCTGCGATGGGCGCCGGTCCCTAGGCGGCCCCCGCGGCCGCGAGGTCGCCGCGGCGGTGCAGCACCGCGACGAGCGCGTCGTGCACCCGCGGGGTCCGTCTGCGTGCCCTTCAGGCCCTCGAGGATCGCCGCGACCAGGTCGGCCGGGATGGCGTCCTGGTACGGCCGGCGCGAGGTGCACGCGTCCCAGGTGTCCGCGATGTTCACGATGCGTGCGACGAGCGGGATCGCCTCGCCGGCGAGCCCGTCCGGATAGCCGCGCCCCGTCCCAGCGCTCGTGGTGGCTGCCGCATCGCCGGGACGGCGACCCTGAGGAACTCGACGCCGGCGAGGATCTCGGCGCCGATCGCCGGGTGGTCGCGGATGAGCTCGCAGCTCGTCGGCGTCGAGCGGGGCCGCGCTTGCGCGAGGATCGCCGTCGGGGATGCCGATCTTTCCGATGTCGTGCAGGAGCCCGCCGTACTCGAGCGCCTGGAGCTGCTCGCGCGTCGAGGCCGAGCTCCCGCCCGATCTCGACGCGCCAGCTCCGCCACGCGCTGCGCGTGGCCACGGGTGTAGGGGTCCTTCGCGTCGATGGCCGAGGCGAGGCTGCGGATGCGTGTCGAGGTAGCCGCTGCTCGAGCGCCGCGATGAGCCGCCGGTTCTCCCGGTCGTAGCTCGCGAGCTCGCGCGACATGTGGTTGAAGGTGTAGGCGAGCTCGCCGAGCTCGTTCCGGCGCCGCGACGCGACCTGGTGCCGAACCGGCCGCGCGCGATCTCGAGCGCGCCGCGCACGCAGCTCGCCGACGCGGGCGCGTGACGCTGCGCGCGACGGACGCGGCGAGCGACGAGCGCGAGCGCGAGCGAGCCGCCGATGGCGAGCGCGTCGCGCCGGCCGTCGAGCTCGCCGCGCTCGCCGCACGAGCAGCGCCGCCGCGAGCGCGGTGGGCGCCGCGCTCGCGAGCGAGCACGAGCAGGAGGAGCGAGCGCGAAGAGCCTCATCGCGCGCCGTCGCGCGCGCGAGCGCCCGCTCGAGCGCTCCGGCGCGTGAACGGCTTCTCGAGCACCACGTCGACTGGCGTCCGCCCCGTCCACCGCGCGGAAGCTCCGGTCGCTGATGGCGGTGAGGAGCACCGCCGGGGCGGTCACGCCGCCGCGCGCGGATGCTGCCTGCAGCGCGTCGAGCCCGGAGAGGCTGGGCATGAGGAAGTCGAGGATGAGCACGTCCGGCGCCTCGCGCGACGCCGAGATCCACCGCCTCCTCGCCGTTCGCCGCCGCCACGACCGCGTGCCCGAGCTCCGCCAGCAGGTCGGCAGAGATCGTCCGGACGGGCCGGTCGTCGTCTGCGATGAGGACCTTCACAGGCACCCCCGGTGCGGGGCGCGAGGATACCACCGGACGTCGGACTGCGCCTGGCTCACGGGCCGAGCCCCGACCCACACCGAGCCGTCCTCGAACACCTCGCGCTTCCAGATCGGCACGTCGTGCTTGAGCCGCTCGATGCACGCCTCGCAGGCGCGGAACGCCGGGGTCCGGTGCGGCGCGGCGCAGGCGATGACCACCGCGGCGTCGCCGGGCGCGAGGACGCCGACGCGGTGCACGATGGCGACCTCGCCCCGTGCTCGCGCCGCGACCGCCGCGGCGATCTCCGTCGAGCATCCGCTCCGCCATCGACGACGTAAGCCTCGTACTCCAGCCGCAGGACCCGCTTGCCGCCGCGTCTCGCCGCGCACGCACGCCGGTGAAGGTGACGAGGCCGCCCGCGGCCCGGGCGCGTCGCACGGCCTCCACCACCTCGTCGAGCGCGAGCGGGCCGTCGCGACGACCGCGAAGCGCGCGGGGCGCCGCCCGGGACCGGCGGGACCACCGCGACCTCGGCGCCGTCGCGGACGCGGCGCCGTCGTCGGCGAACTCCTGGTCCACCGCCATCCGGCAGCGCGGCAGGAGCGGGCCGAGCGCCGGGTGCCGCGGCGGCGAGGGCGCGGCGCAGCGCGCCCACCGTCGCCGGGCACGGCGGCGAGCGTCTCTCGCGCGGTGCCCGCCGCCTCGCGGGCGCCGGCGAAGTAGAGCACCGTGAAGCGCATCGGCGGATCTAACCGCGGCGCCCCGGCCGTGCACGGGCTACCGCCGAACAGGCGCGGCAGGTCCCCGAAGAGGGTCACGGCGAGCAGCAGGCCGACGAGCAGCACGAACCCGGCGAGGTGGACGATGTTCTCGACCCGCTCGTTCACGCGGCGCCGCGGTCACGATCTCGTACACGAGGAAGACGAGCCGGCCGCCGTCGAGGGCGGGGACGGCAGGAGGTTGAAGAGGGCGAGCGCGATGGAGATGAACCAGACGATCGTGAGGAACGGCGCCGCGCCGGCGCGTGCGCTGCGCGCCATCTCCTGGGCGATCCCGAGCGGGCCGCGGAGCTCGGCGCGCTGCCGGCCGGAGACGATCTGGCCGAGCGCCGGCGAGGATCTCCGCGGCGCGCTGGCGTTCGTGCGGCGGAAGCCCTCGAGAGCGCGCCTCGCGGGCCCGGCGCGCACGACCGGACGCTCGCCTGCTGGAACCCGACCTTCGCCTCGGTGCCGCCGGCGTCATCGGGGGTGGCGACGGCTCGGCGGTGCCGCCCTCGCCGCGCGACGACGACGAGCGGCGATCCGCTCGCCGGGGTGGCGCGGCAGCTCGCCGGACGAGCGCGTCCCAGGTCGTCGACGGGCGCCCGTCGACCTGGGAGCACCCGGTCCCCGGGCCGGAGCCCGGCGCGCTCGCGCCGGCACCGCTCGGACGAGCGCGCCGACGCGCGGCGCGGGATCGGCGGCTCGCGGAACCCGAAGCTGGCGAGCAGCCCGCCGCGATCACGACCGCGAGCCACGTAGTTCATGGCCGGCCCGGCGAGGATGACGAGGAAGCGCCGCCAGGCCGGCTGGTTCGCGTAAGCGCGCCGGTCGTCGGGCGTCGACGTCCTCGCCCGGCGCCATGCCCGCGATCTTCACGTACCCGCCGAGCGGGAGCGCCGAGATGGCCCACTCGGTGTCGCCGCGGCGGAGACGCGAGCACGACCGGTCCGAAGCCGACGCTGAACCGCTCGACGCGCATCCCGAACAGCGCGCGGCGAGGAAGTGGCCCAGCTCGTGGATCACGACGAGCAGCGCCGAAGGCGAGCGACGACGACCAGGACGACCAGGCGAGCTGGCCGAGGGTCGAACAGATGGCCGCATCCGGCTCACCGAACTCCTCCGCCTCGAAGAGCTCGACCACCGCCGTCCGGGTCCTCCCAGGCGTCGCGGCGGGAGCCCGGCCTTGAGGCACGTGTGCTCCAGGAAGGTCGTCCGCGTCCCAGCCGTGCTCGACGGCGACCTCGGGAGGAGCGTGCCGCGGTGCCAGCCGAGCTGGACCACGCACCCCGTCGCGACCGACTCCGACGGCGGCGGGTCCTGCATCGGCGCGCGCGGCCCGAGCACGGAGACGTGCGAGGTCGAGGTCGTCCAGCTCCTCGGCCGAGAGCGGGGGGAAGCGCGGGTCCTCGGTGGCGGCGGTCGACCGCCATGCGCGGCCACGGTGGCCGCGAGCGAGCCCCGCGGCGTGAAGGTGCCGATGCAACCGCGCAGCTCGCCCGCGACGGTGCAGCGTCACGAACGCGCCGCGCGGCTCGGCGAGCGGGCCCGCCTCCGGCAGCGGCGGCGGCGGGCGCCGACGCCGAGGTGCGCGACGGCATGGCGGCCCGGGCGATGCCGAGCAGGCGCCGCGCTCGGTCGGCGGACCGAGCGCGGGCGTGCGTCATAGGCGCCTCCGCGCTCCGGTGAGGAGGCAGCGGCGGACGTCCGCGAGGATCTCGGCGTGGTCGAACACGATCGGTGCGGGGAGCGCGCTCCAGCGGAACGCGCGGGCCTCGGCGGCGTCGTCGCCGCCGACGCGGCTCGCCCGCGGCGCGGCCGACGAAGACGGTGCTGATGGTGTGGCCGCGCGGGTCGCGGCGCGGGTCGGAGTAGGCGTGGAACTGCTCGACCAGGCGCACGTCGAGCCCGGTCTCCTCGTGCGCCTCGCGCACCGCCGCGGCCTCGAGCGTCTCGCCCTCGTCGACGAAGCCGCCGGGCAGCGCCCAGCCGCGCGGCTCGTTCCGGCGCTCGACGAGCACCACCCGGTCGCCCGGGAGCGAGGATCACGACGTCGACCGTGGGCGAAGGGGGGCGGCGGGGGCATGGGCGGAGGTAGCCCACGCGACGGCAGGGGTCAATCGGCCCCGGTCGGCGCGCGGGAGGTGCGCGCGGTCAGCGGGGCGACACGAGGAGCGGCGACGCCGGCGGGGCTCCGGTGCCGGGCCGGCGCGGAGGGCCCCGCGGGCGGGAACGCCTTCTCGACGAGGAGCCGCGCGAACGGGATCGCTGGACGCCGGCGCGCCGCCGGCGACGGCGCGCGCCGCCGCGGCCGCCGCGGCCGCGTGGGCGGCGTCGCCCGCGCTGCTTCAGGTGGTCGGCGAGCGTGAACAGGCGCGCCGCGAGCACGAGCGGCCGCCCCGCCTCGTCGAAGTGGCCGCGACCGCCTCCGCGACCGTGCGCGCCGCCGGCTCGGCGCGCTGCTGCTCGTCGAGGTAGAGCGGCGAGACGGCAATCTCGTCGAGCTTGCGCGCGAGGGCGCGCAGCGTCGGCCTCGTCGGCAAGCCAGCCGCGCACCAGCGGCAGCTCGTGGAGCGCGCGGAGGCGGCGAGGGCCGCACGCTCCTCGTCCGGCGGGAGCGGCGGCGAACCCCGCCGCCGGATCCGGCGGCGGCGCCGCCGGGCCGAGCTGCGCGAGCCAGGGGTCCGCGCCCTCCGGGACCCGCTTGCCGGAACGGTCGTTGAGCGCGCGCGCCCCCGCCACGATCGCGCGCGCGCGGCCCGGATCAATCTCGCCCACGCCCATCGCGGCGCCGTGCTCGAGGAGGTCCTTCGCGAGGCCGCGCTACTCCTTCCGCCCCACGAGGCCGAGGTGCAGCTCGAGGAGCCCCTCCGGTCGGAGACGACGGCCTGGGCAATCTCGATCCCCTTCCCGGGCACGTTGCGCGTGATCCAGACCGCGCGCTCGCCGCTGCCGTCGAGCGCGGAGGCGTAGGTGGGGAGGGGCGGCTCGGGCGGGGGGCATGCGCGGGCGCGGGCGCGCGGGCCGGCTCGGGGACGGCGATGCCGCGCGTCTTCAGGACGTGCAGCCCGCGCTTCGCCTCCTTGGCGACGTCCTTCTCGCGTGCGCGGCGAGCGCGGCGAGCACGTCGGCGCGGCCCGCCGCGAGCGCGGCGCGCGCGACGGCGGCCGCGAGCGGGGCGGGCAAGGTCGCGACCTCCTCCGGCTTGGCCTTCGCGATCCCGATGACGAGGCGGGAGGCGCGCCCGGCCTCCTCGCGAGGGACGCCGGCGGCCTCGGCGATTCTCGCGGCTCTCCCGGTTGGGGTCGCGGAGCATCGCGAGGAGCCGGTCGGTATCCAAGCTGGCCATCGAACGGGCAATCTAGTCCCGCAGGTCAACACACGCTTGACTTTGCTCAAGCGGCTTCCGTACGCTGCGTCCTCGCACCACCTACCGAAGGGCCGCCCGGCGGCCGTCGACCCAGGAGACGAACCCCATGATCAAGATGCTCTTCGCGGCCGCCGCCGCGTTCGCGCTCACCACCGCCGCCCCGGCGTTCGCCTGCCCCGACTGCAAGGACTGCCCGCAGCACAAGGACAAGGTCGCCGCGGCCGAGAAGGGCGAGAAGGCCGAGAAGAAGGACGCCCCCAAGGACGCGAAGGCCGCCTGCGCGTGCGGCAAGGGCGCCGCGGAGTGCAAGTGCGGCGCGAACTGCGAGTGCCCGCACTGCCACGGCGCGAAGACCGAGAAGAAGGAGGAGCCGAAGAAGACCTAGCCGGTCCTTCGGTCCTGCCTCGGTTCCGGCGGCCGCTCCGAAAGGGGCGGCCGTCTCGCTTTCGGTGCCGGGCCGCTTGCCCGAGGTCGCAGGCTTGTCTACGTTGGGCGCCCCCGTATGGCCCTGCTCGACGAGATCCTCGAGGCGAACCGCGCCCACACGATGCCGAGCGGCGAGGTCGGGACGTTCGTCGCGAACCGGCACCTGTGCATCGTCACCTGCGTGGACCCGCGGCTCACGCGGTTCTTCCCGGACGTGCTCGGGGTCGAGCGCGGCCACGCGGTGGCGATCCGGGTCCCGGGAGCCCACATCAAGCCGGACTCGGAGGCGCTCCGCCAGCTCGCGGCCGCCATCTACGTGAACGACTGCCAGGAGGTCGTGGTGGTCGCGCACACCGACTGCGGCGTCGCGCGGGTGAAGGACGCGGAGCTGCGCCGGGTGATGCGGGCGCGCGGCGTGACGGACGCCGCCATCCCGGAGGACGTCGCCGGCTTCTTCGGCCTGGTCGGCGACGTCGAGGTGGCGGCCCGCGAGACGGTCGAGGCGATCCGGGCCGCGCCGTTCCTCCCAAGGCACCTGCCGGTGCACGCCGTGGTGATGGACATCCGCACCGGCGGGCTGAAGCTGCTCGAGCGCGGGTACGACGCGGTCTTCCGGTAGCAGCCGCGCGCCACGGGCCGCCGGCGGCGCTCGCGCGCGCGGCCGGCGCCGTCACTTCTTGAACCGGTCGAAGAGCCCCTCGAGCGCCTTCTTCCCGGCCTTCTCCGCCTCCTGCTGCGCGGCCTTCTTCGCCTGCTGCACCTGCCCCTTCAGCAGCCCCTGCACCGCCTCTCCGGCCCGTACCGAGACCTTCGGCGACGTGAGCGTCCCGCCGAGGCCGAGGGGCACGTCGAGCTTCTCGGGGAGCGCGACGCCGGACACCGCCTTCGCGAGCATCGCCTTCGGGACCGCGACCCCGCCAGCGAGGTCGAGCTCGCCGCCGAGGCCGATGCGTCCGCCGAGCGTC
Source organism: uncultured delta proteobacterium (assembly GCA_963739565.1). GTDB lineage: Bacteria > Myxococcota > Myxococcia > Myxococcales > Anaeromyxobacteraceae > Anaeromyxobacter. The sequence goes on from CAVUBF010000019.1 coordinate 11,220, forward strand.
ACCTCGCCCGCGTCGGTGGCGAACTTGAACGGTGACTGCGCGGCGAGGAAGCCGTCCTTCACCGTGAACTTGCCGGCGAGGTCCTTGATCGGCGTCTTCCCGCCCTCCACCCCGGCCACCTTCTCTGCCGCGCCGCCGCGCCCGGCCGCCTGGAGCCCCTTCGCGAGGCCGCCCAGCACCTGGTCGCCGAGGGCGGTCGTCGTGAGCGTCCCGTCCTTCAGGGCGAGCGCCGCGAGCCCGGTGAGGATTGGCCGGACGTCGTTCCAGTCCGTCCCGGCGCCCGCGACGTCGAGCGTGCCGTCCAGCTTCCCGAGCAGCGGCGCCTCGCCGGCGAACGCCTTCGTCGCCTGCGCGACGTCGACACCGGAGAGGTTCGCGGCGAGCTTCCAGGTCGGCTTTTGCTGCGCGAGCGAGACCGTCGTCCCCGCTCCCGAGACCTTGCCGCCGAACACGGTCGCGTCCATCTGCTGCAGCGTCAGCGTGCCGCGCGAGAGGACCGCGCGGGCCTTCACGTCGGTCGCCTGGAGCCGACCGCCCTTGAGCGTCCCGATCGCGATCGTGCCGCTCGCGGTCGCCGCCTGGAGCTGCCGCCGCGTCGCCTCCGGGACGAGCTCCCCGTTCGGCGGCGTCGCCGGCGCCTTCGCCTGCTCCGGCGACTCCGGCAGGAGCCCCATCACGGCGTCGAGATCGAGCAGCGGCCCGGTGAGGACGAACCAGGCGCGCACGGGCGGCATCTCGATCGACGCGTGGCCGCCGAGGTCCACGCCGGGGCCGCGCAGCGCGAGGTCGACGAGATCGATCTTCGCCGCGTCCGGCTTCGCCGGCGACCAGGTCGCCGAGGCGCGGAAGCGGCCGGATGCGGCCTGCCCGCGGAGCCGCACGTCCTTCAGCTCGCCGCTGCCGTCGAGCTTGTAGGCGCGGGGCTCCGCGGTCGTGAGCTTCAGGTCGAGCCCGACCGTGCCGCCCCGCACGATCGCGCCGAGGTCGGCGGGGAACAGGGAGCGGAGCCGGTCGAGCGCGAGCGCGCCGAGCTGCACCTGTCCCTGCACCCTGGGCCAGTCCTCCGGCGCCTGCGGCACGCCCGACGGGAGCCGCGCGACCGAGAGCTGGGCGTGCAGGTTCTGCTTCGCGTCCGCGAGCGCCGCGGCGATCCTTGCGTCGAAGGGCAGCCCGGGCCCGACGCCGCTCGCTTCGAGGTCGAGGTCGGAGAGCGCGATCCCCTGGTCGTCCTTGCCGAGGCTCCGGTCGAGCACGCGGATCGCGGCCTTCTCGATCCGGACCGACTGGACCGCGACCGCCGCCGACCCGCCCTGGCCGCCGGCCGGCGTGGGCTCCGGCGCCTGCTTCGTCCCTCCCTGCGCGCCGAGCCCCTCGTAGTTCCAGGTGCCGTCCTTCGCGCGGACGAGGTTCACCGTCGGTCGCACGAGGGTGAACGCGCGGACGTCGATTCCCTTCCCGAGCGAGCGGAGGAGCGGCCAGAGTCCGACCTCGACCTCGAGCGATTGCAGCTCGACGAGCGCGGGCTCGCCCGGACGGCCGGCGACCGCCAGCCCGGCGAGGCTCACGCGCGGGTTCGGGAAGAGCTTCAGGTCCGCGCCCTTCAGCGTGACCTCCCGGCCGAGCGCGCTCGACACGCGCGGGAGGACCAGGTCGACCGCGCGCTTCGTCGCGACGCCCGAGTTCAGGAGGAGGACGAGCGCGACCACGAGGACGAGGACGGCGCCGACGACTGCTGCGACGCCGATTGCGAGCTTGCGAGGGAGGGAGGCGGCCATGGCCCGTAAAGGTAGATTGTGGCGGCGCGGCCGGGACGGCGAAGTTCGGGCCGCCGGGACGTGGCCCCGTTCGGGTTATGATCTGCCGCCATGACGAGCCGACCCGAGCCGATCCGCCACTTCGCCAGCGACAACTACGCCGGCATCTGCCCCGAGGCCTGGGCCGCCCTGGCCGAGGCCAACCCGGCCACGCGCCCGGCTACGGCGACGACCGCTGGACCGCGCGGGCCGCCGACCTGCATCCGCGAGCTGTTCGAGACCGACTGCGAGGTCTTCTTCGTCTTCAACGGCACCGCCGCCAACTCGCTCGCGCTCGCCTCGCTGTGCCAGTCGCTACCACAGCATCCTCTGCCACGAGCTGGCCCACGTCGAGACCGACGAGTGCGGCGCGCCCGAGTTCTTCTCCAACGGCACCAAGGTGCTCACCGTCGCCGGCGACGACGGCAAGATCGAGCCCGGCGGCGTCGAGCGCATGGTCGACGAAGCGCACCGACATCCACTATCCCAAGCCGCGCGTGCGTGAGCCTCACGCAGGCCACCGAGCTCGGCACCGTCTACACGCCGGACGAGCTCAAGGCCATCTGGGCGACGCGCCAAGTCGCATCGGCCTGCGAGCTCCACATGGACGGCGCGCGCTTCGCCAACGCCGTCGCCTCGCTCGGCGTCGCGCCCAAGGAGATCACCTGGCAGGCCGGCGTCGACGTGCTCTGCTTCGGCGGCACCAAGAACGGCATGGCCGTCGGCGAGGCGGTGGTCTTCTTCGACCGCGACCTGGCCGCACGAGTTCGACTACCGCTGCAAGCAGGCCGGCCAGCTCGCCTCCAAGATGCGCTTCCTCGCCGCGCCGTGGGTCGGCATGCTCAGGGACGGCGCCTGGCTGCGGCACGCGGCGCACGCCAACGCGATGGCGGCGCTGCTCGAGGCCGAGGTCGCCAAGATCCCGGGCGTCAAGATGCTCTACCCGCGCCAGGCCAACTCCGTGTTCGTCCGGATGCCGGATTCCCGCGGCCGCGGCCCTCCGCGAGGCGGGCTGGCGCTTCTACGACTTCATCGGCGGGGCGCGCGGCTCATGTGCGCCTGGGACACCACGCCCGAGGACATCAAGTCGTTCACGGCCGCGCTCGGGAAGGCCGCGGGCGCGCTCTGACCGCGACCCCCCTCGCCCGCGCAGCGGGAGAGGGGCGAGGTCGAAGTCGTGGTCGAGGTCGCGGTCGAGGTCGCGGTCGGGGTCGTCCCTGAGATTCCCCTCTCCCCCTGGCAGCGCCAGGGGAGAGGGCCGGGGAGAGGGGCGGGCCACCTGGATCGGCGACCGGTACCGTCGGAGTCGGCGGGTTCGGCAGCGACGAGTCCGGCGGCCGCAGCGTCTCCGCGCTCGCCGAAGCGTCCCGGCAAGATTGGCCTACCGGCGAGCCAACGAAGCGCCGCGCGCAACGCCCCAAATGATCCATTGACGCGTGTTCACTGTGAGATGACTCGCGCGCGACGCATCTCGCGCAAACGCCGCTCCTGGCGCGCCGGAGCTCGTCACCGCCGCGTCCGGATCGAGCCCGAGGGGTCGCGGCACCCCCTCCGCGCTCGCGCCAGGACGCGAATGCGTGCGTCTGGAGGGCTCGAGAACGCGTGCGATGCTTCACTCATGGACACCGCACGCGACTTCACCCGCCGTCTCCAGGGGACCTCCTCCGCCGCGAGCGCCTCGCCCTCGCCGAGTTCCTCGTCGCCCTCGCGGACTTCGACAGGGCCCGGCTCTGGGTCGAGCTGGAGTACACCTCGCTCTTCTACTTCCTCCACCGGGAGCTGGGCCTCTCGAAGGGCGCCGCCTGGTACCGGAAGACGGCCGCCGAGCTCATCCAGCGCTTCCCCGAGATCGTCGAGCCGATCCGGGACGGCAGGCTCTGCTTCACGACCGTGGTCGAGCTCTCGAAGGTCCTCACGCCCGAGAACCGGAGCGAGGTGCTGCCGAGGTTCTTCCACCTCTCGAAGGCCGAGGCGAAGGAGGTCGCCGTGGAGATCCGCCCGGCGGAGGCGGCCCCGCGCCGCGACGTCGTGACGACGGTGCGGGCGCCCGCCGCTCCGGCCCTCGTCCTCGCGCTGCCGCAAGCTGATCCGGGTCAGGTTTCGGTTCATCTGGAAAACCAACCAAAGGAGGTACCGCCCGCGCCCGCTCCGCCACGCCGGCTGCGCCACGCGCCCGCCGCGAGTCGGTCGAGCCGCTCACCGCCGCGGAGAGCCGGGTCCACGTCACGGTCTCGCGCAGGTTCCTCGCGAAGCTCGAGGAAGCTCGGGCGGCGCTCTCGCACTCTCACCCCGGCGCCGGGATGGAGGAGCTGCTCGAGGCCGGCCTCGACCTCCTCCTCGACCGGCACGCGAAGCGGAAGGGGCTCGTGAAGAAGCCGCGCGCCGAGCCGCGGCCGTCCTCGGATTCCGACTACGTCCCCGCGCACGTGAGGCGTGCGGTCTGGAAGCGCGACGGCGGCAAGTGCCAATGGGCGCTCGCCTCGGGCGGCATCTGCGGCTCCACGCGGTGCGTCGAGCTCGACCACCGGATCGTGAAGGCGCGCGGCGTCCGACCGTCGAGAACCTGCGCTGCCTCTGCAGGGCGCACAATCTCCTCGCCGCGCGGCAGGTCTTCGGGGACGCGTGGATGGATAGCTACACCCGGAACCCACGCGCAGGTTCCTCTGCAGCGACTCGGAAGCGCGGAGCCGGGGCACCCCTCACCGGCCGCCGCGCCGGCGTGAGCGGCGGTGTCGCCGCCGCTCGCCCGCACGGCGGCGCCCGCCGCTCCTCACTTCGATGGGCGGGCCACGCGGACTAGTGCGCGGTCTTCTTCTTCCTCGTGATCGTCGTCTTCTTCGGCGCCGCCGCCGCCTTGGCGGTCGCCTTGGCCGGGACGACCTTGGGCGCGGGCGCGGCCTTCGCGACGACCGGGCCGTCGATTGGCGCGGGGGCGAGCTGCGGCGTCAGCACGATCTCGATCCGGCGGTTGCGCGCGCGCCCGGTCGCGGTCCGGTTGGTCGAGATCGGCTCGTACGGGCCGTAGGCGGCGGCGACGAGGCGGCGGCCCGGAACGTTGGCCTTCTCCTCGAGGTAGCGCACCACGTTCATCGCACGCGCCGCGGCGAGCTCCCAGTTCGTCGGGTACTTCTCCCGAGCCGCTCCGAGATGGGCGAGTCGTCGGTGTGGCCGGAGACCTGGATCTTCTTGTCCTTCGACCGCCGCGAGGACGCCGCCGACCCGCGAGAGGACCTCCTCGCCGCGCTGCGTCACGGCCGCCTCGCCGACGTCGAAGAGGATCTTGTCGACGAGGTCGACCTTGATGCGGCCGCCCGACTGGGAGAGGCGGATGTCGCCCTTCGCGATCTCCTCCTTCATCTTCTGCTCGAGCTTCTGGTAGGTCCCCTGGAGCTTCTCGATCTCCTCCTCCTTGGCCTGCGACCTGGACGGACAGCTCGTTCTTGAGCGCGAGGAGGTCCGCCTTCTCGGCCTCCATCTTCTCGACGCGGCCTGCTCCGCCTTCGCGAGCGCCTGCACGTCGACGAGCTCGGCCTGGGCCGCCTGGAGCCGCACCCAGGAAGATCGCCGCCGCGACGCCCGCCGCGAGGGCGAGCCAGAACAGGATCCAGGGCGCGCGGCTCGGGCGCTTGATTGTGGTGTAGTCCGCCTCGTCCAGCATCGTCTCGCGGTCGTCCATCGCGGCTCCCGTACCGTTCGTGGGCTGCGGGCCGAGATTCTTCACTCGGAGCGCCGCGGAGGACAAAGGCTGGCCGCGCGCGCGGCGCGCGGGGGCGGTAATGTGGGCGTCGCGCCGCCATGCTCTCCCAGCTCCCCTCGGTGTTCCTCGACGTCGTCGCGCCCGTGTTCGCCATCGTCGCGATTGGCTGGGCGCTCGGGCCGCGCCTCGGGCTCGACCCGAAGACGCTCTCCCGCGCCGCGTACTACGTGTTCGTCCCCGCCTTCACGTTCGACGTCATCAGCCGCTCGCGCGTGCCGCTCGCGAGCGCCGGGCGCATGGCGGCGTACGCCGTCGCGACGCACCTCGCCTTCGGCGCGATCGCCTTCGTGCTCGCCCGGCTCCTGCGCCGCCCGCGCGAGGTCGTCGCAGCCTGGGTGATGCTCTCCGTGTTCGGCAACGTCGGGAACTTCGGCCTCGCGCTCGTGACGTTCCGGCTCGGCGACGCCGCGCTCGCGTCCGCGACAATCTACTTCATCGTGATCCTGCTCACCTCCTTCGTCGTGTGCGTCGGGGTCGCGTCCTGGACGCGGGGCGGCAGCGTCCCGGCGGCCGTCGTGTCGGTGTTCGCGACCCCGGCGCTCGTCGTGGCCGTCCCGGCGGCGCTCGTGTCGGCGGCGCGCGTCGAGTTGCCGCTCTTCGTCACGCGTACGGTCGGGCTCCTCGGCGCGGCGATGATCCCGGTGATGCTGTTCGTCCTCGGGGTGCAGCTCGCCGCGACGAAGGCGCTCCGTCCGAACGCGGACGTCCTGTGGGTCTCCGCGCTGCGGCTCGCCGGCGCCCCCGCCCTGGCGTGGGCGCTCGCGGCCCCGTTCGGTCTCGGTGGGATCGATCGCGCGGCCGGCATCCTCCAGGCCGGCATGCCCGCCGCGATCCTCGTCGCGATCATCGCGACGGAGTACGACGTCGCGCCCGGGTTCGTGACCTCGGCGGTGCTCTTCTCGACGCTGCTGTCCCTTCCGACGCTGACCCTGCTGCTGGCGATCGTGTGAACCGGCGGCGCACCTTCGGGCGGCCGGTGCCCCTCGTCACCGCGGCCTATCGACCCTTGCCCGCGGTCTTCGCGCTCGCCGCGGGGGGGGCGCGTCGCGTGCCGTGCTGCGTCGCCCCCTGGCCAGCCCGCGTCGCGGCGGCGATCTCGCGCAGGGTCCCGGTCGTCACGTCGTAGAGGTACCCGTGGATGGGATGTAGGAAGGGACGAGCGGGTGGTCCCGGAGCCGGCGCACGTCGCGGACGATGCTCCGCTCCTGGTCCTCGATTGTGAGCCAGTCGATGAACTCGCCCTCGGTGGAGCCCGGCGTCTTCCCGACGTCCTGCCACCCGGACGCGCCCAGCTCGGCGGTGTCGAGGCTCTTCTCGAGGAGCCCCCGCATGACGCCGTCGGTGAACGTCTCCATCCCGCAGTTCGTGTGGTGGACGACGAACCACTCGTTCGTGCCGAGCAGCTTGTGCGAGATGACGAGGGATCGGATGGCGTCCTCGGTGACGCGTCCTCCCGCGTTCCGGACGACGTGGGCGTCCCCCTCGTGCAGGCCGGCGTACTTGGCCGGATCGAGGCGCGCGTCCATGCAGGTCAGGATTGCGAAGTGGCGTGCGGGGGGCATCGCGAGCTTCCCCTTCTCCCCGAACGACCTCGCGTACGTCTCGTTCGC
>CAVUBF010000020.1:0-69717 GCA_963739565.1 uncultured delta proteobacterium
GAAGCCGAGGCCCGCCAGGATCCGCTCGGCGCGCCGGCGGCCGAAGTGCTCCTCGAAGTGCTCGAGCTCCTCGTGGAGCTCGGCGAGGGCCTGGGAGAGCTCGAGCTGCTCGGCCGCCTCGCGCGCCGCGGCGAGGCCGGCCTCCGTCTGGAGGAGCCGGTCCTCGAGGGCCGTGCGGCCCGGGACCGTGGAGAGCACCGCCTCGACGAGCGGGAGGTCGGGGAGGCTCGCCACGTCCTGGGGCAGGTAGCCGGCGCGGGCGCCGCGGCGGAAGACCAGCTCGCCGGAGTCGGGGTGGGTCGTCCCGGCGAGGATCCGCATGAGGGAGGACTTCCCGGTCCCGTTCGCGCCCACGAGGCCGATCCGGTCGTGCGGGCCGATCGTGAAGCTCGCGCCGTCGAGGACGACCTTCGGGCCGTAGGCGAGGGAGGGCGCTTTCGCGGCGACGAGGCTCATGGGGGAGGGGAGGCGGGAGGACTGTTAACGTTTCTTCAAGCGGCGAACAAGGGCGCGACACCGCCCGGCCGCATGCTCCCACCGTCGCCGCCCGCACCGGGCGGGGCAGAACCGGCCCCGGAGGCCGGAGGAGGCGAACATGAGGAAGCTCTTCGCAGGCGCGGCGGCGGCCCTCGCGGTGGTCCTGGGGGTGGTGGCGCTGACCGGGTTCGGCGGCGGCTGCGGTCACCGCGGCCACCCGCGGGATCCCGCCCAGATGGCCGCGTTCGTGAACGCGCGGGTGGACGACACCCTCGACGACCTCGACGCGACCCCGGACCAGCGGACGCAGATCCACGCCATCGCCGACCGGCTCCTCGCCGACGCGCAGGCTGCCCACGCCGGCCACGGCCAGGACCACGCGACGATCCTCGGACGAGTGGAAGGCGGAGACGCCGGACCGGCCAAGCTGCACGCGCTGGTGGACGCGCGGGTGGACGCGCTCCGCAAGCTCGCCCACGAGGCGGTGGACGCGGGCGCCGAGGCGCACGACGTGCTCACGCCGGCGCAGCGCGAGAAGGTGGCGAAGAAGGTGGAGCGGATGCACCGGTAGGCGCTGGACGTGGACGCTGGACGCTGGACGTGGACCTGGAGTTGGACTTCGACCTCGACCTCGACCTCGACTTCGACCATCGACGAGGACCTCGACTTGGACCAGGTCGACGACCAGGTCGAGGTCGAGGACCAGGACCAGGACCAGGTCCGAGCGGCGACGCTATGATCGCGGACGTGACCACGCCGCTCCTCGCCCTCCTCGTCGAGGACGACGTCCGGCTCGCGGCGCTCACCCGCGAGTACCTCGAGGGCCACGGGGTCGCGGTGGTGCACGTCGGCGACGGCCGGCGCGGCGCAGGAGGAGGCGCTCACGGGCCGCTACGACGCCGTGCTGCTCGACCTCATGCTGCCGGGGAAGGACGGGCTCGAGGTCTGCCGCGAGATCCGCGCCCGCTCCGACGTCCCCATCGTCGTGCTGACCGCGCGCGGCGAGGAGGCGGACCGGGTGATGGGGCTCGAGCTCGGCGCCGACGACTACCTCGCGAAGCCGTTCTCGCCGCGGGAGCTCCTCGCGCGGATCCGCGCGGTGGTCCGGCGCGCGAAGGGGCGGGCCGGCCGGCCCTCGAGGATCGTGCGGGTGGGCGGGCTCGTCGTCGATCCCGCCGGCGCGGCGGGTGATGCTCGACGGGCGCGAGGTGGCGCTCACCGGCTACGAGTTCGCGCTCCTCGAGGCGCTCGCGCGGCGCGCGGGGCGCGTCCTCGCCCGCGAGCAGCTCATGGAGCTCGCGGGCGGCAGCGCCGAGGAGGCCTTCGATCGGTCCATGGACGTGCACGTCTCGCGGCTCCGGCAGAAGCTCGGCGACGACCCGAAGCGGCCGCGGCTCATCAAGACGATGCGGGGCGCCGGATACGTGCTCGCCGGGGAGGGCGAGTGAGCGCGTCACGTCACCGCGCCCCGCACGGCCCGCTCTTCTGGCGGATCTACCTCCACGGCGTGGTGCTGCTCGTCGTGGTGGGGGTCGCGGTCGCCGTCGTCGGGCTGGGCGCTCCGGCACGGCGGCGCCTGGGGGCCGGCGAGGGCCGCCCGGCGTACGCGGCGGCGCGGATCTCGCGAGCTGACCGGTGACCCCGCCGCCGCTCTCCCGCGGAGCTCGACCCGCGTCCGCGACGCCTTCGGCGTCGAGGCGCGGTCTACGCCGCCGACGGGAAGCTCCGTCGCGACGAGCGCGCCGGAGGGCGCGGCCGCCCGTCCGCCCCGAGCCGCACGCGGCGTGGCTGGCACGTGCCGCTCCAGGGCGGTGGGACGCTCGTCGTCCAGTCCGCGCCCCACGACCCCACCCGCGGCCTCCTCTTCATCGGCGTGGTCCTGGTCGCGCTGGCGGCTGCGTCGTTCCCCCTCGCCCGCTCCATCGCCGCGCCGGTGGAGCGGCTCACCGCCGCCGCGCGGGCGCTCGGCGCGGGCGACCTCTCCGTCCGCGCCAACGTCCGGGCCCGCGGGGAGCTCGGCGCCCTCGGGAGCGCCTTCGACGAGATGGCGGCGCGGCTCGAGGCGCTGGTCCGGACCGAGCGGGAGCTCCTCGCCAACGTCTCGCACGAGATCCGGACGCCCCTCGCTCGGATCCGCGTCGCCCTGGAGCTCGCCGCCGAGGGCGACGCCGAGCGCGCCCGCCGCTACCTCGGCGAGATCGGCCAGGACCTCGCCGAGCTCGACGGGCTCGTCGAGGACGTCCTCGCCGCCGCTCGCCTCGACGCGCGGGGCGCCGGGGCGCTCCGCCTCGACGACGGCCCGGTGGTCCTCGCCGACGTGGTCGACGAGGCGGCCGGCCGCTTCCGGGCGGCGCACGAGGGGCGGGTCCTCGACCTGGAGGTGGCGGGCGCGATCCCACCGCTCCGCGGGGACGCCGCGCTGCTCCGCCGGATGCTCGGGAACCTGCTCGACAACGCCGCGAAGTACTCGGAGGCCCCCGCGCCGATCCGGATCTCCCTGCGCCCGGAGGGCGCCGGGGCGGTGATCGAGGTGCGGGACCGCGGGATCGGCATCGCGCCGGAGGACCTGCCCCGGCTCTTCACGCCGTTCTTCCGGACCGACCGGAGCCGCGCGCGGGGTACGGGCGGCACGGGGCTCGGCCTCGCCCTCGCGCGCCGGATCGCCGAGGCGCACGGCGGGACCATCTCCGCCGAGAGCGCGCCGGGCGAGGGGACGACGTTCCGGGTGCGGCTCCCGGGCGGCGCGCCGCCCGGGGAGCCGGCCCGCGAGGCCTAGAACAGGTAGAAGCGGGCGAAGAGCGTGGCCTGGGTGGCGCTGCCGGACCCGCCGCCGCCCTCGACCGATCCGCCGCCGCCGCTGAACGTCGTGTCTCCGTAGGAGACGTAGCCGAGCTGGAGCTCGGCGCCGAACGCGACGCGCGGGACCGGCAGGTACTCGCCGCCCGCCGCGAGGGCGAGGAGCGTGTTCGCGGCGCTCCGCCTTGCCCCCGCCGGTGTTCTTGAACGACTGCCACTGCGAGCCGAGGCGGCCGCCCGCGTACACCTGCACCTGCGTCGCGAGCGGCGCGACGTAGAAGGCGCCGACGCCGAGGGTGAAGTCGGACGCCTTGCCCGAGTCCGGCGCGAAGCCTCGCCGCCGGTGCCCGGCGGGGTGGCATCGAGGTCGGACCGAGCCCAGCCGATGAACGGCTCGATCCGGAGGTTCGGGGCGAGGTTCAGGGGCACGAAGAACAGCGCGCCGAAGGCGGGCGCGCCGAGTCGTCCTCGAGCTCGTGATGCCGACGCCGAGGCCGAACCTCGGGTCCTGCTTCACCGCCTGCTGCGCGAGGGCGGGGGTGGTGAGCGCGAGCGCGGCGATGGCCGCGGCGGCGCGGAGCGTCTTCGAGATCATGGGTCCTCCTCTGAGAGTGCCGGGACATCCGGCCGCGGAACTCTACGCGAAGGAGGCGACCCCGCAACGAAACGGCCGCCCCGCCGCGCCTTGAGGCGCGCGCCGTCCCGCGCTACCTTGCGCCACCGGTGACGACCTTCGACGTCTTCAAGCGCGCGGAGCGGGTCGAGACGATCTCCGCCGCGATCTACGCGGCGCTGGCGAGGCAGTTCGCCGGCGACGAGACGACCCGCGCGCTCTTCGCCCGCCTCGAGCAGGAGGAGCTCCAGCACGCGAACCGCGTCCGGCTCCTCGCGGCGCGCTACCAGCACGACAAGCGGCTCCTCGAGAACGTCTCGGGGGTTCCGGAGATCGAGGCCTGCCTCGTCGTCGCCGAGTCGGCGCTCGCCGAGGTGAGCGCGGGCCAGTGGGGGAGCGACCTCGCGAGCGTCAAGGCCCGGCTCGCCGTCCTCGAGGAGCAGCTCGCGAGGTGCCACGCGCAGGCCATCGCCCAGGACGGGAACGCGGCGGTCCGCGACCTCTTCCGGCAGCTCGCGCTGCAGGACGGCGCCCACGCCGCGCTGCTCGGGACGAAGTGACGCCCGAGGAGCTCATGCGGGAGGCGCTCCGGCGCGCCCGGGAGAGCGTCGCGGCGGGCGGCGGCCCCTTCGCCGCCCTCGTCGTGCGGGACGGCGCCGTCGTCGCCGCCGGGACGAACCGGGTGGTCGCCGATCGGGATCCGACGGCGCACGCCGAGGTGGTCGCCATCCGGGAGGCCTGCCGGATCCTCGGGACGCACCGGCTGGACGGGTGCGAGATCTACGCCTCCTGCGAGCCCTGCCCGATGTGCGCCGCGGCCATCGCCTGGTCGCGGGCGAGCCGGCTGCGCTACGCCGCGACCCGCGACGACGCCGCCGCCGCGGGGTTCGACGACGCCGTGCTCCACGCCGAGGCGGGGCTGCCGCCCGAGGCGCGCTCGCTCCCGGCGGAGCGGCTCCTCGGCGACGAGGGGCGCGGGCCCTTCGAGGCGTGGGTCTCCCACGCCGGGCGCGTCCCGTACTGACCATGACGAGGCGACTCGCCGCCCTCCTCGCCTGCGCCCTCGCGACCGGCGCGGCGGCCCGCGAGCGCCCGCGAGCGCCCGGCTCGGACGAGGCCGTCCGCGGGATCGTCGCGCTCCGCACCGCGGTCGCCCTCCCGGTGGGGAACGCCCGCGCGAACGTGCCGCTCGGCGATCTCGTCTCGGGCGCGCTGCCGATCGGGCTCGAGCTCGCCGGCCGCGGGGGCGCCACCACCTTCGGCTTCGAGGTCGAGTGGGGGCACGCCTTCGTCCCGTCGTGCCCGGCCGGCGTCTCCTGCTCGGGCGCGGTGGTGCGCGCCGGGCTCGAGCTCCTGCACCGGTTCTCGCCGGGGAGCCGCGTCTCGACCTGGGTGGGCGGGGGGCTCGGCTGGGAGGAGACGCAGGTGTCCCGCGCCGGCCGCTCGATCCGGGTGGACTCCTTCGAGCTCCTCAACCTGCAGGTGGGCCGCGACGTGGCGGTCTCGCGCGACGTGCTCGTCGGCCCCTTCCTCCTGGTCAGCTTCGCCCAGGGGATGGAGCAGGACGGCAAGGACATCAAGCAGAAGAGCCCGCACGGCTGGATCCAGCTCGGGTTCCGGGTCGAGCTGGGGCTCTGATCGATTGCGGTCCATACCCCGGCCGTGGGAATCTCACCGTCGGTCATCCACCTCGGGGGGAGCCTTGGATTCGATCTTCGACAGCCCGCCTCGCCGGGGCGCGCGCAGCGTTGGCGGCCGGCGCCGCCCTCCTCCTCGGGGGGTGCGCGACGATCTTCACCGGGACCACCGACCGGCTGACGTTCGAGGCGAACGTCCCGGGGGTGCGGCTCAGCGTGGACGGGCAGTATCTGGGCGAGCTGCCGCTCACCGTCGACATGTCGCGGAACTTCGTGGGCGGGCGGCAGTTCCTGGCGAGGTTCGAGCGCGCCGGCCACGAGACGCAGGAGTTCCAGCTCCACCGCGAGTTCAACACGGTGGCGATCCTGGACGTCACCTCCATCCCCACGTCCGGCGGCATCGACGTCCTCACCGGCGCGCTCATGAAGTTCGCGCCGACGAGCTACCACGTGCAGATGCTCCGGGCGGGGCGGTCGGCGGAGTCGGCGGAGTTCCGGCGAGGGCTGCGGGCCTGGAGCGTCGCGCTCGCGACCTGGCGCAGCGTCCAGAAGGATCTCGCCCGGGGAGGCGGAGAGCACCTCGGCGTGCTCGCCGACGCCCTGGCCGACGGGGACGAGGCCGTGCGCGCCTCCCTGGAGGTGGCCTCGCTCGCGCACCGCGAGTCGCTGCTCGTGGCCGCGACGCCCCACGCGTTCGTCGGCAGGCTCGAGCTCGCCCTGGCGGCGACCCCGGCCGCCGGGGTGTTCCGGCCGTGACGCCGAGCGTCTCGCGCAGCCGGCGCCGGGGCTATCCCGCGGACGCCGCCGCGAGCGCCGGGTCCGGGCAGATTGGCGCGAGCGCCGCGGAGGCGGCCGCGGGCGGCGGCTCCTTCGGCTCCCGCCGGGCCTCGGAGCCGGACGGCTCGGCGCCGCGGGGATGGCGGCCCCAGTGGAGCCCGAGGCTGGTCCCGATGCCGATGGCCACGAGCTGCACCGGGAGGGCCACCCAGATCCGGGGGGACGCGTAGTACCCGGCCGCGAGCGCCGCCGCCTCGCCGGCGAGGGCGAGGAGGTAGGCCTTCCAGACCGCCCCCGACGCGGGCTCCGCCCGCGCCCAGCGGGCGAGGAGCACCGAGGTGAGCGGCGGGATGAGGAGCGAGGCGGCCCCGACCGCGTACGCCAGGGATTCGGAAGTTGTCCGCGGACGGGCTGATCGTCCCGCGCGACATGAGCTGGAGCGTGTAGTAGGCGCCGCCGATCACGAGGGCGTCCCCGGCGAGGACCCCGAGGGACGCGGCGGCGAGCTCGCCGCCCTGGAACGGCCCCGGATCGAGGCGCGGGACGAGGCCGGGGGACATGCCGGGGGGCATGCCGGGACCCGGCGCGGCGAGGACGAGGTGCAGCGCGAGGGCGAGGGCCGACATCGAGCGAACGATGGTGGGCGTCGCGCCGCCCGGGCGACCCTTCTAGCGGGGGGACACTCGCTCCGGGGCAGCCTCATCCGGCTGCCCCTGCGCTCGCTACGCGCGGATCCGGCGATCAGCGCTGCGGCTCGTCGTCGCCGCCGAGGCCGTACCGGCGGAGCTTGTCGTGGAGCGTCACCCGCGACACGCCGAGCCGGCGCGCCGCCTCGCTCCGGTTCCCCCGCGCCTCGCGCAGGGCCTCGACGACGAGCCCTCGCTCGTACGCCTGCACCCGCTCGCGGAGCGGGAGGGGACCCTTCGCGGCGGCGCCGAGGCCCGGCAGGAGCGCGAGGTCGAGGCCCTCCGGCGGCGAGAGCGCCACGAGCCGCTCGATGGCGTGCTCGAGCTCGCGGACGTTCCCCGGCCAGGGGAGCCCCGCGAGCCGGTGGACGAGCCCGTCGTCGACGTGGAGCGACGGCACCCCGAACCGCTCCGCGAACCGCGCGAGGAAGTGGCGGGCCAGCGCCGGGACGTCCTCGGGCCGCTCGCGGAGCGGCGGAACCCGAAGATGCACCACGTCGAGGCGGTAGTAGAGGTCCTCGCGGAAGCGCCCGGCCCGGACCTCCTCGGCGAGATCGCGGTGGGTCGCGGCGAGGACGCGGACGTCCACCTTGCGCGCGCGCTCCTCGCCCACCGCCCGGATCTCGCCCTCCTGCAGGACCCGGAGCAGCTTCGCCTGCGCATCCGGCGCGAGCTCGCCCACCTCGTCGAGCAGGATCGTCCCGCCGTCCGCCTCGCCGAACAGCCCCGGCCGCGCCCGGATCGCCCCGGTGAAGGCCCCCCGGACGTGGCCGAAGAGCTCCGCCTCGGCCAGCTCCGGCGAGAGCGCCGCGCAGTTGAAGCGAACGAACGGGCGGTTCGCCCGGCGCGACGCCGCGACGATCGCCTCGGCGACCCGCTCCTTGCCGGTCCCGCTCTCGCCGGAGACGAGCACCGTCACGTCCCGCGGCGCGACCCGCCCGACGAGCACCGCCAGGCGGCGCATCGACTCCGAGGCGAAGATCATCGTCCGCGCCAGGGCGAGCTCGCCGGCGAGCCGCTCGTTCTCGTCGACGAGCCGGGCCGCCTCGACGGCGCGCCGGACCACGGCGAGGAGCTCGTCCGTCTCGAAGGGCTTGCGGAAGTAGTCGTGGGCGCCCGCCTTCATCGCCTCCACCGCCTGCCGCTCGGAGCCGTGGGCGGTGATGACGACGACCCGCGGCGGCTGGGGCCGGGCGACGAGGGCTCGCAGGAGCGCCATCCCGTCCATCCCCGGCATCCGCAGGTCGGTGACGACGAGCGGCGCGGGGTGGGCCTCGAAGCGGGAGAGCGCGTCGGCGCCGTCGGCGGCCTCCTCGACGGCGAGCCCCTCCGTCTCCAGGATCTCGCGGAGCGTGTAGCGGACCCCCGCGTCGTCGTCGACGACGAGGACCCGGACCGAGCCGGAGCGGGCCGGGGCCGCGGGGCCGGAGCTCGTCACGGGGCGCTCCCGGCCGCGGCGCGCCCCGGGAGCGTGACGACCGCCGAGGTGCCGCCGCCCGGCCGCGGCGCGAGGTCCACGTCGCCCCCGTGCTGCCGCGCGAGGGCGCGCGCGATGGTGAGGCCGAGGCCGGAGCCGTCCGCCTTCGAGGTGACGCCCGGGGAGAACACGGCGCCCGCGAGCGCCGGCTCGAGGCCGCGGCCGCGATCGAGGACCCGGACCCGCGCGC
The DNA here is from genome assembly GCA_963739565.1 of uncultured delta proteobacterium. Classification (GTDB taxonomy): domain Bacteria; phylum Myxococcota; class Myxococcia; order Myxococcales; family Anaeromyxobacteraceae; genus Anaeromyxobacter. The sequence goes on from CAVUBF010000020.1 coordinate 8,654, forward strand.
CGCCCGCGGCCGTCGGCTCCGCCTCGATCTCCACGGCGGCGCCCGCCGGCGAGGCGTCGAGGGCGTTCTGCACGAGGTTGATGAGCACCTGCTTCGCCTTGCGGGGATCGCACCGGACCGGCACCGGCCCGGCGCGGACCGCGATCTCGACCGACCGCTCGCGGGCCATCCCCTCGTGCAGCGCCGCGACCTCGCGGCAGAGGGCGCCCACGTCGGAGTCGCCGAGCGCGAGGGGCACGAGCGGCCGGGAGAAGTTCAGGAACTCGTCGAGGACGGACTGCATGCGGTCCACCTCGCGGCGGAGCACTCCGAGCCGCTCCGCGCCCTTCCCGTCCGGAAGCTGCTGGGCGAGGAGGCCCGCGAGCCCCTTCACGCTCGCGAGCGGGTTCTTGAGCTCGTGGGCGATCTCGGCGGAGAGGGCGGTGAGCTCCTCGGCGCGATCGGAGTGGCTGCGGAGCGACTCCTGCTGCGCCGACGCGGTCCGCAGCACCATCCGGTCGAAGGACCAGCGCACCGCGCGGCCGGCGCCGGCGGCGAAGGCGTAGACGACCGAGAGGACCGTCGCGTGGGTCACCGCCCACGCCGGGGGGACCGGGAGGGTGGGGCCGCCGCCGTAGGCGGCGAGGTTCAGGTCCGGGATCGCGCCCGTGAGCCCGAGCGCCGCGAGGATCCAGGCGGCGGCGATCTGGAAGACGGCGAGGACGCCGCTCGCCGGCCAGGGGACGAAGATGCCGGAGATGACCCCGAGCACGGCCGAGACGTAGAGGAACGGCGAGGCGAGGCCGCCCGTCGCGAAGGCGACCACCGAGACCCCTGCGATGCCGACCGTGAGGTTCCGCGTGACCGTGCCCGGGACGAACCCACGCCGCCGCCAGCGGACCCACTCCACCACGAAGAAGGCGACGAGCGCGGCCACCGCCGTGCCGAGGACGAGGCGGCGCCAGGCGCTCTCCTCCACCCACACGAGCCAGAGCGCGACGCCGAGGAAGGGCGGCAGCGCGACGAGCCGCGCCCCGGCCATGCGGCCGAAGAGCCGGGACAGCTCCTCCTGCTGGATTCTCGCGGTGGCCCTGGGGCGGCGGCACGGCTTGCGCCTCGTCGACCAACATACGCCGGAGCCGCGAGGTCCGCACCGCCATTCCCTTCTCAGCGGCCCGCGTCGCGGCCGAGGGCGTGATCGAGCCCGATGACCGCCTGCGCCAGGCGGGCGCGCGCCGCCGCCAGGTTCACGCCCGCGGTGAAGAGCCGGTCGTTCGCGTCGATCACGTCGAGGCTCGAGGCCACCCCCGCCTCGAAGCTGCGGCGCGCGAGACGCCGCGGTCTCGGCGGCGAGGCCGCGGCGCTGGCCGGCGAGGTCGAGCTGCTCGCGGGCCACGACGAGGTCGCGGGAGGTGTCCTGCACCTCCTGCAGGACGGCGAGCCGCCCGGCCTCCGCGGCGGCCCGCGCCTCGTCCGCCGCCGCCTCCGCCTGGCGCCGCCTGCCGAGCTGGAGGCCGCCGTCCCAGATCGCCCAGGTGAGATCGACGGTCACGCGCCACCCGTCGGTCTTGCCGGTGGGGTAGGGGACGTCGGAGACGTACGCCGCGCCGCGAGACGCTGAGCTGCGGCGCGAGGCGGGCCCACGCCGCGCGCACGCTCGCCTCGGCCGCGTCGACCTGGGCCTGCTGGACGAGGATCTCCTGGCGGCGCGCCAGCGCGTCCCGCCCGGGAGGCTCCTCGCCCGCGGCGCCCGCCGTCGCCGCCCCGGCCTCCGGGACGGTCACGCGCACCGGCCCCTCGCGCCCGAGCAGCACGCCGAGGGCGAGCCGGGCGCGATCGACGGCGGCGCGCGCGCTCACGAGGTCGCTCCGCCGGGACACCTCGTCGGTCCGCGCCTTGAGCGCGTCGAGGGGCGCGGAGGTGCCGGCCTGGACCTTCCGCTGCGCGCTGCGGGTCAGCTCCGCCGCGTCGGTGAGGGCCTGCTCCGCCGCGACCACCACCTCCTCGCTCGCGAGCGCGGCGTAGGCCGCCTGGGCGAAGCCCGCGCGGACCTGGAGCCGCACCGCCTCGGCGCCGGCGCTCGCTGCGCGCGCCGCGCCGCGGGCCTGCGAGACCTCGAACCAGGCGGCCGGGATGACCAGGGGGACGCGGACGGCGAGGGTCCCGCTGAGCTGCTCGAGCGGCTGGATCGTCACGCCGCCCGGGGGCAGCCCGATGCCCGGACCGAGGGAGGCCGGGAGCTTCAGGGCGAACTCGTCGCGGTTCCGGAGGTAGGTGCCCGAGGCGGTGACGGTGGGGACGAGGGGAGACGAGACCTGGAGGACCACCGCGCTCGCCTCCCGCGCCCGATCCCGGGCCTGGGCGAGCGTGAGGTTCTGCCGGTCCAGCTCCGCGAGGGCGGCGTCGAGGGTCAGCTCGACGGTCGCGGTCGGGGTCGCGGTCGGGGGTCGAGGTCGCGGTCGTCTTCGGGGTCGGCGTCGACGTCGTCGTCGACCCGACCACCGCCACCAGGATCACCCCCACCACACCGAAGCTCGCCATGCGTCCTCCCGGGCGACACGGGCGCCCTTCCCGGTGGAAGAGCAAGCCGGATGCCTGCGGCGGGCCGCCCGGATCCCGCGGGGTTCCGTCTCACAGCCTCACCGGGGAGCGCCTCGACCGTGAGGCAGACCGAACGACCTGTCGGATCTCCTGACACCTGGCCGCCCGCTCCGGGCCGAAACCGCAGCCCCGGCGCGTCCCGCCGCGGCCGCGGCGCAGGCACGCGGCTTGCGACCGGGAGGGCTCGGCCCCGCGTGCGCGGGGCGGGAGCGTTCCGATGCGCAGAGTCGTCACCGTCCTCGTCGTGCTGTCCGTCATCCTCGGAGGGCTCATCGCCCTGCGGCTCTGGACCCAGGCCCGGCGCCCTGGCGGCGCCGTCCGGCGGGTCGGGGGAGATTGAGGGGACCACCGTCGAGCTCTCCTCGCGGGTGGGGGCCCGGATCCTCGAGCAGCGCGTGAAGGAGGGCCAGCGGGTGAAGGCGAACGACCTCCTCGTCCGGCTCGACTGCGCCGATCCCGAGGCGCAGCTCGCGGAGGCGCAGTCGCGCCTCGCGGCGGCGAAGGCGCAGGCCACCTCGGCGATGGCGCAGCTGTCGGTGTCGGATCGCAACCGGGTCGCCGCGCGCGCCTCGGAGCAGGCGGCGAAGGCGCAGGCCGCCGCGCTCGCCGCCCAGCGCGGAGGCGGCGGAGCGGCAGGCGAAGCGGCTCGAGGGGCTCTCGGCGGACGTCGCGGCGTCGAGCATCGACCAGACGCAGCGCGAGCGCGGACGGGCTCACGCGCCAGACCGAGGCGGCGCGCGCGCAGGCGATCGCGGGCGAGGCGCAGGCCCACGCCGCCGAGGCCGGGATCGAGGCCGCGGGCGCGCAGGCGGAGGCGGCGCTCGCCCAGGTCCGCGCCGGGGACGCGCTGGTGACCCGGGCGACGCTCCTCGTCGCCGAGTGCGAGCTCCGCGCGCCGCGCGACGCCGAGGTCGCAGACCCTGCCGCACGAGGTGGGCGAGCTGGTCTCGCCCGGGGCGACGCTGGTCCGGCTCGTGGACCTCACGGAGCTCAAGGCGACGTTCTACCTGCCGAACGCGGAGATCGGCGCAGTGAAGCCGGGCGTCCGGGCGACGGTGGTGGCCGACGCCTGGCCGAAGGAGACGTTCGAGGGGACGGTTCGGACCGTGTCCCTCGAGGCGGAGTTCACCCCGCGCAACATCCAGACCCGCACCGACCGGGACCGGCTCGTCTACCCGGTCGAGGTCACGGTCGTGAACCGGGACGGCAAGCTCCGCGCCGGGATGCCGGTGCAGGTCACGCTCACCGGCACCGGGAGATAGCGTCGTGCCGGATCCGCGCCCTCTCCGGCGTGCCGCGCTCGTCCGGCGCTTCGGCGCCGTGACCGCGCTCGACGGCCTCACCTTCGAGGTCGCGCGCGGCGAGCTCTACGGCCTCGTGGGCGCTGACGGCGCGGGCAAGACCACCGCCCTCCGCATCCTCGCCGGCCTCGTCCTGCCCGACGGCGGCGAGGCGCGGGTCCTCGGGGAGCGGCCCGGGACCGCGGCGGTCCGCGAGCGGGTCGGCCTCATGCCCCAGCAGTACAGCCTCTACCGCGACCTCTCCGTCGCCGAGAACCTCCGCTTCTTCGCGCGCCTGTACGTCCTGCCCGGGCCGGTCTTCGAGGAGCGGTCGAGGCGGCTCCTCGACATCACCCGGCTCGCCCCGTTCGTCGACCGTCGCGCCGACGCCCTCTCGGGCGGCATGTACAAGAAGCTCGCCCTCGCCTGCGCGCTCCTCCACGAGCCCGAGGTCCTGCTCCTCGACGAGCCGACGAACGGCGTCGACCCGGTCTCGCGCCGGGAGCTGTGGGCGCTCCTCCACGAGTTCGTCCACGGCGGGATGGCCGTCCTCGTCACGACGCCGTACATGGACGAGGCGGAGCGCTGCCACCGGGTGGGCCTCGTCCACCACGGCCGGCTCGTCCTCGAGGGCGATCCCGCGGCGCTCATGCGCGGGCACGCGAGCTTCGAGGAGGTCTTCCTCGGCCAGGTGGGGGAGGGTCCGTGAGCGCGCCCGCCATCAGCGCGCGCGGGCTGACCCGCCGCTTCGGCGCGTTCACCGCGGTGGACCACGTCACCTTCGACGTGGCGGAGGGCGAGATCTTCGGCTACCTCGGCGCGAACGGCGCCGGGAAGTCGACCACCATCCGGATGCTGAACGGGCTCCTCGCGCCGACCTCGGGCGAGGCGACGGTCGCGGGCCACGACATCGCGCGGGAGCCCGCCGCGGTGAAGGGCGCGATCGGCTACATGTCCCAGAAGTTCTCGCTCTACCTCGACCTGCCGGTGGAGGAGAACCTGCTCTTCTTCGGCGGCGCGTACGGGCTCTCCGGCAAGCCGCTCCGCGATCGCGCCGCCGAGGTGCTGGAGCTCACGGGGCTCGGCGATCTCGGGCAACGCGACCACCGGCGACCTCCCCGGCGGCATCCGCCAGCGGCTCGCCCTCGCCTGCGCGGTGCTCCACCACCCGGGGATCGTCTTCCTCGACGAGCCGACCGCCGGGGTGGATCCGGTCGCGCGCCGCTCCTTCTGGTCGATCATCCGCGGCCTCGCCGCCGGCGGGCACGACCGTCTTCGTCACCACGCACTACCTCGACGAGGCGGAGTACTGCGCGCGGATCGGCCTCATGGTGGACGGCCGGCTCGTCGCCCTCGACACCCCCGCCGCCCTCAAGTCCACCTGGGTGCCGGACCGGGTCCTCGTCGCGCGCGGCGAGGGGCTCCTCGAGGCCGCCGACGCGCTCCGCCGGCGCGAGGGGGTGCGGGCGGTCGCGCCGTTCGGCGCCGCGCTCCACCTCAGGGTGGACCGGGACCGGCTCGGCGCCGCGGACGTGGACGCGGCGCTCCGCGCGGCGGGCGCGCGCGGGGTGCGGGTGGAGCCGGCGGAGCCCTCGCTCGAGGACGTCTTCCTCGCCGTCGTCGAGCGCGGCGCGCGCGGGGACGCGCCATGACGCACGGGAGGCTCTCGCGGTCCCTCGTCCGGATCGGGGCGATGGCGTCGAAGGAGACGCTCCACATCCGGCGCGACCCGCGCACGCTCATCCTCGCCCTCGGCATGCCGGTCGTGATGCTCATCCTGTTCGGGTACGGGCTCTCCTTCGACCTCGACCGGCTGCCGCTCGCGATCGCCGATCGCGACCAGAGCGCCGAGTCCCGCGCGCTGGTGGACGCGGTCACCGCGCCGGGCGAGCTCGTCCGAGGCCCGCGGGCGGCGCCGGACGATGGCCCCCGCCTGTTCCGGGAGGGGCGGGCGGTCGCCCTCCTGGAGGTCCCGCGCGGCTACGGCGAGGACGTCGCGCGCGGGCGGAAGACGAGAGTGCAGCTCGTCGTCGACGGCGCCGACCCCCTGGTCGCGAACCAGGTCCTCTCGAAGGTGGACGGGCTCGTGCGCGCCGAGTCCCGCCGGCTCGCCGGTCCGGACGCGGCGCGCCTGGCGCCGCCCATCGAGGTGCGGCTCTGGACCCGCTACAACCCGGAGGCCCGCTCGGCGGTCTTCATGGTGCCCGGCCTCGCCGTCTACCTCATCGCCATCAGCGCCGTCCTCCTCACCGCCCTCACCGTCGCCGGCGAGTGGGAGCGCGGGTCGATGGAGCAGCTCTTCGCCTCGCCGGTCGGGCGCCTCGAGATCGTGCTCGGCAAGCTCCTCCCCTACCTCGTGCTCGGGATGCTGGAGCTGCAGCTCGTGCTCGCCTTCGGCGCCGTCGCGTTCGAGCTGCCCATCCTGGGCTCGGTCCCGCTCGTCTTCTTCCTCGGCCTCTTCTTCCTCGTCGGGATGCTCGGGCAGGGCTTGTTCATCTCGGTCGTGACGAGGAACCAGCTCGTCGCCACCCAGGCCGGGGCGCTCTCTGCGCTGCTCCCCTCGCTGCTCCTCTCCGGGATGATCTTCCCCCTCGAGAACATGCCGCTCCCGCTCCAGCTCCTCTCCCGGCTCATCCCGGCGCGCTACTTCGTCCACGCCCTGCGCGGCGTCCTGCTCAAGGGGAACGGCCTCGAGGTGCTCTGGCCGGACCTCCTCGCCATGGCGGCGTTCGCGGTGGTCGTCATCGCCCTCGCCACGGCCCGGTTCCAGCGGAGGCTCGCGTGAGGGCCCCCTCCTCCCGCGTCCAGCTCGCCGCGGTCTTCCGCAAGGAGGTCCGCCAGACCGTCCGCGACCGCCGCATCATGTTCATGCTGATCGTCGCGCCGCTCGTCCAGACCGTGATGTTCGGGTTCGCGGTGGACTTCGACGTGGACCGGGTGCCGACGGTGGTGGTCGACCGCGACCGCACCCCGGAGAGCCGGCTCCACGCCCGCCGGCTGCTCGCCGACCGCACGCTCCTGCGCGCCGGGACCGCCGGTTCGGCGGAGGAGGCGAACCGGGCCCTCGACGCGGGCGAGGCTGCGGCCGCATTGATCCTGCCGCCGCGCCTCGAGGCGGACCTCGCCGCGGGCAGGCCGGCGACGGTCCAGGTCCTCATCGACGGCACGGACCCGAACCGCGCCAGCGCCGCGGCCGGCGCGGCCTCGCGCTACTTCGGGGAGGTCGCGGAGGGGCTCGTGCGCGAGCGGATGGCGGCGCGCGGGGTCCGGCTGCCCGCCCAGATCGAGGTGGTGCCCCGGCTCGCCTTCAACCCGGGGCTGAGGACCCCGCCGTACATGGTCCCCGGGATCGCCGCGATGCTCCTGCTCATCGTCACCACGATCGTCACCGCGATGGGGCTCTCGCGCGAGCGCGAGATGGGCACCCTCGAGCAGGTGCTCGTCACCCCAATCCGTCCGGCGCTCCTGCTCCTCGGCAAGATGGGCCCCTACGTCGTGATCGGCCTCTTCGACGTCGCGCTCCTGCTCGCCGCGGGCACCTGGCTGTTCGGCGTCCCGCTCGGCGGCAACCTCCTCGTCGTGCTCGCGGGGACGCTCCTCTACCTCATGACCACGCTCGGGGTCGGGCTCCTCATCTCCACCGTGTCGAGGACCCAGCAGCAGTCCTTCCTCGGCGGCTTCCTCTTCATCATGCCGGCCATCCTGCTCTCGGGCGTCGTGACGCCCGTCCGCGCGATGCCGGGGTGGCTCCAGGCGGTCACCTACCTGAACCCGGTCCGCTACTACGCCGACGTCATGCGCACGACGCTCCTGCGCGGCGCCGGCTTCGGCGAGCTCTGGCCGCAGCTCCTCGCCCTCGCGGTCCTCGGGACCGCGGTGCTCGTCGCCGCCACCCTGCGCTTCCACGAGCGGATCGGCTGATCCGAGGGTGACGGCGGGCCGACCCGCTCCGCGCCCGGCGTGTCCCGCGTTCGCGAGACACCCGGAAGGCGCGACGCGCCTGTCCCTCGGTCGAGGCACACGCACCGCGCGGCGAGGGCGCGTCCCTCGCTCACGGCACACGCCGCCGGCGGAGCGGGCGGTCGACAGGTGATAGGAGTGGATCGGGGTCCCACGACCAACGGACATGAGCGCCTGCGTGTTCAACGCTGCGTCGGTGTCCGCGCTCCTCAGCGCGGTCGTGAGCCTCATCGGCGGCGCCGGCGCCTGGATGCTCGGGTACGCTCCGGACTGGGAGGACGTGCGGCCCCTCGCGCGCGTCGGGCGTCACCGCCGCGGTGGTCGCGGCCTGCAACTTCCCCGCGACCCTCGACCTGCCGCCGGAGGTCTACTCGTGGGCCGGGCGCGTGCAGGTCCTCGCCATCGCCCTGCACGTCGCGTCCTGGTGGCAGTACGTGCTGCAGTGGAGCCCGCGGCTGCCCACGGCGTGGCGGACGACGATCTTCGCTCCGGTGCTCGCCGCCGGCGCTCGTGGCGCTCGTGCCGAACGTCATGTTCGGCGACGCGGTGACCCTGCGCTCCGTGCCGTGGCTCGGGGTCGTCTATCACGACCCGGTGGTCCGGGCCCCGGGGTTCCTCATCTTCGGGCTCCTCGCGGTCTTCGGCGTGGCGGGGGTGGTGCGCCTCGCGTCGCTGTCCGGGCGCGGGGTCCCGTTCCGGCGCTCCTTCGTCGTCGTGATCACGATCATCCTCGCCGCGGGGCTCCACGACGCGGTGGTGATCGGCGGGCTCTCCGCGCCGACGCCGTACCTCCTCGACTTCGGGCTCCTCGGCCCCGCCTTGGCCATCTCGGTCATGACCCTGCGCCGGGTCGTGGTCACCGCGACGGACCTCCGGCGGCTGCGGACCGGCCTCGAGGTGGCGGTGGTGGAGCGGACCGCCGCCCTCGAGCGCGGCCAGGCGACCCTCGCCGCCACCGAGCGGCTCGCCGCCCTCGGCCAGTTCGCGGCCGGGTTCGCCCGCGAGGTGGGCCAGCCGGTGAAGGTGGTCGAGGCCAACCTCGACGCCCTCGGGCGCGAGCTGCGCGACGATCCGCGGGACCGGGTCCGGGACCGGCTCGCCGACGCCCTCTCCGGCCTCGCCCGGATCGGCGCCCTCTCTCGCCAGCTCCTCCTGGCCGGGCGCGCGGCCGCGGCGCCGGCCGGCCCGGTCATCGACGTGCGGGTCGCGACGGCGGCCGAGCTCGCGATCGCCGCCGCCCGCACCCGGGCGGCCGCGGGGATCGAGTTCGAGGTCGCGGTCTCGCCGGGCCTCACCGCCGCGGCGCACGAGGAGGTGCTCGCCGAGGTGCTGACGACCCTCGTGCACCGCGCCGCGGCGCGGCTCGGCGGAGGACGGCCGGGTATCGTGATCGTCCGCGGCGAGCCGGCCGGCGACCGCGTCCGGATCCTGGTCGAGGACGACGGCGGGGAGCCGTCGGACGAGTGGCTGGTCCACGCCTTCGAGCCGTTCCACGAGAGCGAGGGGTCCCAGGGCGCGGGGCTCGCGCTCGCGGTCGCGCGCGGGCTCGTGGAGGGGATGCGCGGCACCCTCACGCTGGAGCGCGCGCCCGGGCGTGGCACGCGCGCGGTGCTCGAGCTACCGGGCGGCGCGCCGGCGGCGTCGCCGGTCGACCTGCCCGCCGGCGCGGTGACGGTGCCGCGCCGCGCGCGGGTCCTCGTCGCCGACCGGGACACCGGGACCCACCTGCAGCTCGTCCAGGAGCTCTCGGCGGAGCACGAGGTGGAGGCGGTCTCGAGCGTCCGCGAGGCGCTCGCCGCCATCGGGGACCGCACCTTCGACGTCGTCCTCTTCGACGCCGCGCTCCCGGGGGGCGGGGGCGAGCGGTTCTGGCAGGAGCTGCTCCTCCGCGCCCCGGAGCTCCAGGCCCGGGTGGCCTTCGTCGTGTCGGCGGAGGACGAGTCCCCCTCCGTGCGCGCGTTCCTCGCACGGCAGCCGCAGCCGGTGCTCCGCAAGCCGTTCGGGATGGCGGAGGTCGCGGTCGCCTTCGACTGGCTCGGGCTCTCGAGCGGATCGGCGCCGGGGCAAGGGTCGCGCGGATCGTCGCCGGATCAGGTGCTCGGGCGACTCCGCAGCCGTTGATCGGGCGACCGCGGGAGCAGGCGGGCGCCTGCCGGATTCGAGGCTCGGACCGGCCGGTTTGTCGCACCCGAGGGACGGTCGCCCGGGGGAGCGGGAACAGGGTTTCTCGGTCCGCTGTTCGGCTATCGAACTCGAGCCCACTTGGGGTAAGGTACGGCCCCCTCGAGCATCGGGGTCCCCACCATCGGAGGTTGAGAGACATGCGTCGTCTGTCCGTCGTCCTGCTGGTCACGCTGGCCGTCGCGGGATGCAAGAAGAAGGAGGCCGCCCCGCTGCAGGCCGCTGGCGCGCAGGCCGGTCCGCAGAACGCGGCGCCCTCCGCCGTCATCAAGGGGAAGGTGCTCGAGCGGCTCGACGCGGAGCCGTACAGCTACCTCAAGCTGAAGACCGACTCGGGTGAGACCTGGGCCGCCGTCCCGAAGACCGACAAGGGCCCGGGCGCCGAGGTCACCGTCAGCGGCGCGATGCCGATGAACGACTTCGAGTCGAAGACGCTCAAGCGCAAGTTCGCCCTCGTCTACTTCGGCACGCTCGGCGAGCCCGCCGCCGCCGCGGCGCAGCCCGCCGGGCCCGGCGCCCCCGGCGAGCCGCCCGCCAACATGGCGGCGCAGCACGCCGCCGCCGCCGCCGGTCCGAGCGACGTCGGCAGCGTGAAGGTCCCGAAGGCCTCGGGCGCCGACGCGCGGACCATCTCCGAGGTCTACGCCCAGCGCGCGGCCCTCAAGGAGAAGGCCGTCACGATCCGCGGCAAGGTCGTGAAGTTCAACGAGGGCATCATGGGCCGCAACTGGCTCCACATCCGTGACGGCTCCGGCAGCGCCGGCAAGGACAACGACCTCACCGTCACGAGCGCCGACAAGGCCGCCGTGGGCGACGTGGTCGTCGTGAAGGGCAAGGTCCAGGTCGACAAGGACTTCGGCGCCGGGTACTCGTACCCGGTCATCGTCGAGGAAGCGAAGCTCGCGAAGTAGGGAGAGCGCGGCCTCGACGACGGACGGGCGCGATCCGCGAGGGTCGCGCCCGTCGCGTTTGTGGCGGGCGGCCGGCCGGACGTAGCGAGGCGAGGCGGTGGGGCTGACCCACGACGGGGTCGGCATGTAGACTGCCGCCCCCGTGACCGGTCTGGACCCCACGCGCGCCGCCCGCGCCGCCGTCGAGCGCGAGGTCGCGGCGCTCGCCGGCGCGCTCGAGGGCGGCGCCCCCGACGACGCCGCCCTGCGCGGCGCGCTCGCCGAGCGGCTCGAGGCGCTGCGCGGCCGGTGGCGCGAGGCGCCGGCGCTCTTCGAGCCGGAGCTCGTCGAGGCGCTCCGCGGCGTGGCGCGGGCCCTCGCGGCGCCCCCCGTCCGTCCCGCTGCGATCGGGGCCGCAGGCCGCCCCGATCCCCACACGACGCTGCGCGAGGTCTTCGGCCACACCGCCTTCCGGCCGGGGCAGCGCGAGATCGTGTCGGCGGTGCTCTCCGGGCGCGACTGCGTGGGGGTCATGCCCACCGGGGCGGGGAAGTCGCTCACCTACCAGATCCCGGCGCGGATCCTCGGGGGGACGACGCTGGTCATCTCGCCGCTCATCGCCCTGATGAAGGATCAGGTGGACGCCATGGCGCGGGTGGGGCTGCGCGCGACGTTCCTCAACTCGAGCCTCGCCGCCGAGGAGCGGCGCGACCGGATCCGCTCGCTCCGGCGGGGCGAGCTCGAGCTGCTCTACGCCGCGCCGGAGGGGCTCGAGGCCTCGGTGGGCGGCGCCCTCGAGGGCGTCCCGCTCTCGCTCATCGCGGTGGACGAGGCGCACTGCATCAGCCACTGGGGCCACGACTTCCGCCCCGCGTACCGGAACCTCTCCGGGCTGCGGGCGCGGTTCGGGGCGCCGGTCCTCGCGCTCACCGCCACGGCGACGTCCGAGGTGATCCGCGACATCGCGGGCCAGCTCGGCATGAGCGACCCCCTCCTCGTCCGCGGGTCGTTCTTCCGGCCGAACCTGAAGCTCCACGCGGTGAAGAAGGGCGAGGGGCGGCCCGCCCGCGAGTCGATCGTCCGGTTCGTCCGCGCGCGCCGGGGCGAGAGCGGGATCGTGTACGCGCTCTCGCGCAAGTCGGTGGAGGACGTGGCGGACGATCTGCGCCGCAGCGGCGTCCGCGCCGCGGCTTACCACGCCGGCCTCGACGCGGAGACGCGCACGCGCGTGCAGGACGCCTTCCAGGCCGGGGCGATCGAGGTGGTCGTCGCCACGGTCGCCTTCGGCATGGGGATCGACAAGCCCGACATCCGGTTCGTGGTCCACCGCGACCTGCCGCGCTCGGTCGAGGCCTGGTACCAGGAGATCGGGCGCGCGGGCCGCGACGGGAAGCCCTCGACCTGCCTCCTCTTCTACTCCTGGGCGGACGTGGTCTCCTGGGACCGGATCCTCGACGGCTCCGACGAGCCGCGGGTCGCCGCCTTGCAGAAGCGGCAGGCCCGGGCGGTCTTCCGGCTCGTCGAGGAGGAGGGCTGCCGCCACGCCGGGCTGGTCGGCCACTTCGGCGAGGTCATCCCACCCTGCGGCGACGCCTGCGATCGCTGCACCGGGGAGTCCCTCGAGCTCGGCGGCCCGCGGGCCGCCGGCGCCGCGACGCGGCCGCGCCGGAATCCGGCGGCGGACCCGGTCGCGCGACTAGAAGTACGCCGAGTAGTCCACCGTCACGACCAGGGAGAAGCCCGCCTCGAGGGTCGCGGTGAACCCGGACGGCAGGACCATCGGGTCGACCTCCACCGCGATCCGCGCGTCGAGGGCGCCGCCCTGCAGGAACGCCGCGAGGTCGAGGTTCGACGCTCCGCTCACCGAGATGCTCGTGGGCGACGCCGTCGGGGCCGGCCGGACGTAGCTCGCGACCCGGACGAACCCGCCGGTGCCCGGGTCGCGCAGGTCCACCTCGGCGCGCGTGACGCCGCGCAGGTCCGAGGCGGCGCCGGCGGCGAGGCCGAGGGCGACGTCGGTGAGCCGGAGGTCCACCTTCACGCCGCGGTCCGTGAGCATCGGGACCTCGGCGCCGATGTCGTAGGCCATGCTGGCGGCGACGCAGCTCGGGGGCGTCGGGGTCACGAACGAGCACGCGGTGCTCGGGTCGATGCTCGCGCCGGGGAACACCTTCGGCGCCTGCACGATCCGGATCTCGGGGATCTCGATCTGCGCCGAGAGCATGGGCTGGCCGCACCCGGCGAGGAGCGCGGCGGCGAGGAGGGTCGCGGGGGCGTGGCGCATGGGGATCTAGAACCAGTACTGCAGGCCGAGCTTCGTGGACGGGAGCGTCGCGCGGATCACCGGGTCCGTGATGGTGACCCGGGTCCCGTTGTCGTTCGTGTAGGTTGCGCTGCCGTTCGCCTTCACCGTGACGAACGACAGGCCGAACCGGAGGAAGAACGCGAGGCCGCCCGGGCTGCCGAGCTCGAGGCCGAGGTCGCCCGCGACGTAGCGGTAGTCGATCCGGGAGAGGAGGCTGCGCATCGCCTGCGACGTGCCGCTGTCGCCGCCCTTCGCGAGGGAGGACAGGTTCGAGCGGAAGAGCTGGCCGGCCTCGAAGGAGAGGGTCGGGGTGATCCAGCCGTTCCACGGCGCGAGCACGACGCCGCCGTGCATGCCCCACGCGTAGTAGCCCCAGGTCGGACCCCCGAAGAACCGGATCGAGAGGAGCGGCCGGAACAGGAGGCTCGCGGCCGAGCCCTCGGGGAAGCCGCCGCCGACGGACAGGCCGATCATGGGGAGCGCGGGGCGGCTCCCGGACCGCCGCTCGCCATCCCCTGGCGCCGCGGCGTCGCGGACGTCCGCGGCGCGCCGCGCGTCGGAGTCGCCCTCGGCCGGGAGCGGCGGCTGCCCGTCCGCGGGCGTTACCGCCGCGCCCGCCTGGGGTCGGGGTCGGCGCGGGGGAAGCTGGGATCGGGGCCGCGGCGTCGCCGGCGGAGACCGGCGTCGCCCGGACCACCTCGTCGGCGCGGCCCGCGGCAGGCCCGAAGGCGACCGCGAGGGCGAGGGCGGCGAGTGGCAAGCGGCGCATCGAGCCTCCGGACGGCGGCCGGCGAGGGGAGCCCCCGCCGGTATCCTCGCAAGTGTAGACAGGACCGCGCCGCCGTTGAAAGCCGCCGGATCGAGGGACCTCTGGCCAAGGGCGCGAAACTCGGGCATCACTCTCGCGCCATGGCCCTCCCGTCGACCCTGCACCACCTGGATCTCCGGTTCTCGCAGGCGGATGCGGGCGTGGACGGCGAGGCCTCGCTCAAGATCGCGCGCCATCCGTCGGAGACGATGGAGCGGCTGTGGCTGCGGATCCTCGCCTTCGCTTGGAAGTGGCGCGAGGGGATGGCGTTCGGGCCGGGGCTCTGCGAGCCGGACGCGCCCGACGTGTCCGTCGTGCTCCCCGACGGGCGGATCTCCGTGCTGGTCCGGGTCGGGAAGCCGGAACCGCAGCGGATCGAGCGCGACGTGAACCGGAACGCGGGCGCCGACGTCGCGGTCCTGTTCGAGTCGCCCCGCCGGCTCGAGGCGTTCCTCGCCGAGGCGCGGGAGGGGCGGTACGCGCGAGCGGCGTCCGCCGACCTCGCCGCGGCGGACCCTGGGCTCCTGCGCGAGCTGGGGTCCCGAGAGGAGCGGCGCATCAAGGCGTCCGTCACGCTCGTCGCCGACCACCTCTACGTCGAGGTGGCCGGCCGCACGGTCGACGCCCCGCTGCACCGCGCCGGCTCGACCTAACCCACCGATTCCACGGGCTTTTACCCCTACCCAGGGCAGTGACTCCACTACTCTCGGTCAGGAAAGAGTCAGGAAAGAGGCCGGGAGGAGGCGAAGAGAGGCGGTGCCCGTCCGGGGGCATCGTGGACCGCATCGATCGGCATGAAAGCCGCCGCCGCCGGGTTAGAACAGAGCGTAACTGGACCTTTTCAGTCTAAGTTGGCTCTCTTCGATCGAGGGCCCGCGTGGACGACGGTCCCGGAGGCGACGGATGATCCGGATGTCGAAGCTGACGGACTACGCGATCGTGATCCTCGCGCACCTCGCCAGGGCGCCGGGGACGCTGACCGCGCAGGAGCTCGCGACGGCGTCGCGCGTCCCCCTGCCCACGGTCTCGAAGCTCGCGAAGGAGCTCTCCAAGGCGGGCCTCGTCGTCTCCCACCGCGGCCGCAACGGGGGCTACGGGCTCGCCCGCTCCGCCGACGTCATCTCGGTCGCCGAGATCGTGGAGGCGCTCGAGGGGCCCATCGCCCTCACCGAGTGCGCCCGCCCCGGCGGGACCGACTGCACGCTCGAGGACACCTGCGTCGCGAAGGCGAGCTGGGATCCGGTCTCGCGCGCCATCGAGGAGGCGCTCCGGAACCTGCCGCTCTCCTCCATCGCCCCCTTCCGCGCCGTCGAGGCCGCGCCGGCGCCGGCGCCGGTCCGGATCGGAGCCCACGCGCCATGAGCACCGCCGAGCAGCTGAAGGAGATGACGGAGCAGAAGTACCGCTACGGCTTCGTCACGGACATCGAGGAGGACCGGGTCCCGAAGGGCCTGTCCGAGGAGATCGTCCGGCTCATCTCGCAGAAGAAGGGCGAGCCCGCCTTCATGCTCGAGTGGCGGCTCAAGGCGTACAAGCACTGGCTCACGATGGAGGAGCCGACCTGGCCGAACGTGCACTACCCGCGGATCAACTACCAGGACATCGTCTACTACTCCGCCCCGAAGCAGAAGAAGCAGCTCGGGTCGATGGACGAGGTGGACCCCGAGCTCCGCAAGGCCTTCTCGAAGCTGGGCATCCCGCTCGAGGAGCAGATGCGCCTCGCCGGGGTGGCGGTGGACGCGGTCTTCGACTCCGTCTCGGTGGCGACGACCTACAAGAAGAAGCTCGCCGATCTCGGCATCGTCTTCTGCTCGTTCTCCGAGGCGGTGCGCGAGCACCCGGCCGTCGTCGAGAGGTGGCTCGGGTCGGTCGTGCCGTACACCGACAACTACTTCGCGACGCTCAACAGCGCGGTCTTCTCCGACGGCTCCTTCGTCTACGTGCCGAAGGGCGTGCGCTGCCCGATGGAGCTCTCGACGTACTTCCGGATCAACGCGAAGGACACCGGCCAGTTCGAGCGGACGCTCATCGTCGCCGACGAGGGCGCCCACGTCTCCTACCTCGAGGGCTGCACCGCGCCGCAGCGCGACGAGAACCAGCTCCACGCGGCCGTCGTCGAGCTCGTCGCCCTCGACGGCGCGACCATCAAGTACTCCACCGTCCAGAACTGGTACCCCGGCGACGCCGAGGGGAAGGGCGGCATCTACAACTTCGTGACCAAGCGCGGGAAGGCGCTGGCGCGCGCGAAGATCAGCTGGACCCAGGTCGAGACCGGCTCCGCCATCACCTGGAAGTACCCGTCCTGCATCCTCCAGGGGGACGACTCGGTGGGCGAGTTCTACTCGGTCGCGCTCACCAACCACCGGCAGCAGGCCGACACCGGGACGAAGATGATCCACGTGGGGAAGAACACCCGCTCGACCATCATCTCGAAGGGCATCAGCGCCGGGCGCGGCCAGAACACCTACCGCGGCCTCGTCAAGATCATGAAGGGGGCGACCGGCGCCCGGAACTACTCGCAGTGCGACTCGCTCCTCATCGGCGATCGCTGCGGCGCCCACACGTTCCCGTACATCGAGGTGCGCAACCCCACCGCCCAGGTCGCGCACGAGGCGACCACCTCGAAGATCAGCGAGGACCAGCTCTTCTACTGCAAGCAGCGGGGCATCTCGCAGGAGGACGCGGTCTCGATGATCGTGAACGGGTTCGCGAAGCAGGTCCTGAAGGAGCTGCCGATGGAGTTCGCGGTGGAAGCGCAGAAGCTCCTCGGGATGAGCCTCGAAGGGAGCGTGGGGTAGCGATGGCGAAGAAGAGCGGCTGCGCGGAGAACGCGCTCCTGCGCGTGGAGGGCCTCACGGCCCGGATCGCGGACGGCGCCGAGATCCTGAAGGGCGTGGACCTCGAGATCTGCCCGGGCGAGGTCCACGCGATCATGGGGCCGAACGGCTCCGGCAAGTCCACCTTCGCCGGCGTGCTCGCCGGGCGCGAGGCCTACGAGGTCACCGGCGGCACCGCCACCTTCGCCGGCAAGGACCTCCTCGCCCTCGCGCCGGAGGCGCGCGCCGCCGCCGGCCTCTTCCTCGGGTTCCAGTACCCGGTGGAGATCCCGGGGGTGGGCAACCTCTACTTCCTGCGGACCGCGCTCAACGCGGTCCGGCGCGCCCGCGGCGAGGAGGAGCTCGACGCGATGGACTTCCTCTCCCTCGCGAAGGAGAAGATGCGCCTCGTCGAGCTCGACCCGGCCTTCGGCTCCCGCTCGGTGAACGAGGGGTTCTCCGGCGGCGAGAAGAAGCGGAACGAGGTGTTCCAGATGGCGGTCCTCGAGCCGCGCCTCGCCATCCTCGACGAGATCGACTCCGGCCTCGACATCGACGCGCTCCGGATCGTCTCGAAGGGCGTGAACGACCTGCGCCGCACCGACCGCGGCATCCTCCTCGTCACCCACTACAAGCGGCTCCTCGAGTACATCGAGCCGGATCGCATCCACGTGATGGCCGGGGGCCGGATCGTCCGGTCCGGCGGCCCCGAGCTCGCCGAGGAGCTCGAGCGGACCGGCTACGCCTGGGTCGGGGAAGCGGCCGAGGCCGCCGCCGCGGGGGCGTGATGATGGCCACCGCCTCCCTCGCCGAGACGAGCCTCGTCGCCGCCTTCGCCCCGGGCCTCCGCGAGCCGGCCTGGCTCGGCGACGCGAGGTCCGCCGCCCTCGGGCGGTTCCAGGCCCTCGGCCTGCCGACGGCGCGGCACGAGGACTGGCGCTTCACCAGCCTCGCCGCCCTCTCCGCCACGAGCTTCGCGCGGGCGCCCGCCGGCGATCCCGCCCACACGGCGGCGCTCCTCGCCCGCGGCGCGGCGCCGGAAGGTCCCCGGCTCGTGTTCGTGAACGGCCGGCTCGACCCCGCCCTCTCGACCCGCGGCGTGCTGCCGAGCGGCGCGATCCTCGCGAGCCTCGCCGCCGCCCTGCGGGAGGTCCCGGAGAAGGTCCGCCCGCACCTCGGGCGGCTCGCCCGGCCCGACCACCAGGCCTTCGTCGCGGCCAACGCGGCGCTCTTCGAGGACGGCGGCTTCGTCCTCCTGCCGCGCGGCGTCGCCATCGACGTGCCCCTCGCCCTCGTCTTCGTCACCGACGCGGCGGCGGGGACGGTGGCGGTCCACCCGCGGGTCCTCGTCGTCGCGGAGGAGGGCGCCCGCGGCACGATCGAGGAGGTGTTCGTCGGCCGCGGCGCGTCGCTCACGAACGCGGTGACCGAGCTCGTCCTCGCCGACGGCGCCCAGGTCGAGCACGTCCGGCTCCAGGCCGAGGCGAACGAGGCCTTCCACGTCGGCTCCGTCCACGCCGAGCAGGGCGCCGGGGCGAGCCTCGCCGCCCACGCCTTCACCCTCGGGGCGCGGCTCTCGCGCTCGGAGATCTGGGCCCGGCTCGCGGGGGAGGGCGCCCGGATCGCCGCGAACGGCCTCTACATGGCGGACGGCGCGCGGGTGGCCGACCACTTCTCCTGGGTCGAGCACGCCGCGCCGCGCTGCACCACCGCCGAGACCTTCAAGGGCATCCTCGACGGCACCGCCCGCGGCGTCTTCTCCGGCCGGGTGCGGGTCCTGCCCGGCGCGCAGAAGACCGTCGCCCACCAGCTCTCGTCCTCGCTCCTCTTGTCGGACGACGCGATCGCCGACACGAAGCCCCAGCTCGAGATCTTCGCCGACGACGTGAAGTGCGGCCACGGCGGCACGGTCGGGCAGCTCGACGAGGCCTCGCTCTTCTACCTGCGCTCGCGCGGGGTCCCCGAGTCCGACGCGAAGAGCCTGCTCATCTGGGCCTTCGCGAGCGAGATGGTGGGGCTCGTCGCCGCGCCGGCGCTCCGCGCCCGCGCGAAGAACCTCGTCGCCGCCCGGCTCCCGGCCGGCGCGCGCATCCTGGAGGCCGCATGACGGCGGTGAAGACCGGTCCGGAGGGGAGCGTCGCGCAGCGCCGGATCGCCCCGGCGGAGCGGCCGGCGCGCTTCGACCCGGTGCGGGCGCGCGCCGACTTCCCCATCCTGCGCCAGCAGGTGCACGGCAAGCCCCTCGCCTACCTCGACAACGCCGCGACCACCCAGAAGCCGCGCGCCGTCCTCGAGGCCATGGACCGGTACTACGAGGAGACGAACGCGAACATCCACCGCGGCGTCCACCTGCTCTCGGAGAAGGCGACGACGCTCCACGAGGACGCCCGCAAGGCCGTGGCCCGGTTCATCGGCGCGGCGGATGTTCGCGAGGTGATCTTCGTCCGCGGCACGACCGAGGCGGTGAACCTCGTCGCGCAGACCTTCGGCCGGACCCGGGTCGGGGCGGGCGACGAGGTGCTCGTCACCGCCCTCGAGCACCACTCCAACATCGTCCCCTGGCAGATGCTCTGCCGCGAGAAGGGGGCGACCCTGCGCGTCGTCCCGATGACGGACGCGGGGGACCTCGACCTCGACGCCCTCGACGGCCTCCTCGGTCCGCGCACCCGGATCCTCGCGGTCACCCAGGTCTCGAACGCCCTCGGCACCGTGACCCCGGTCGACGAGATCATCCGCCGCGCCCACGCGAGGGGCATCCCGGTGCTGGTCGACGGGGCCCAGGGCATCCCCCACCTCGGCTTCGACGTCGCCGCCTCCGGCGCGGACTTCTACGCCTTCAGCGGCCACAAGATGTACGGGCCGACCGGCATCGGGGTCCTGTGGGGCCGGCGCGCGCTCCTCGAGGAGCTGCCGCCGTGGCAGGGCGGAGGGGACATGATCCTCTCCGTCAGCTTCGAGAAGACCGTCTACAACGCGCTCCCCTACAAGTTCGAGGCGGGCACCCCCGCCATCGCCGAGGCGGTGGGGCTCGGGGCGGCGATCGCCTACCTCGAGGCGGCGGGGATGCCCGCGGTCGCCGCCCACGAGCGGGAGATCCTGGCCTACGCCCTCGAAGCGCTCCGCGAGGTGCCGGGGCTCCGGCTCGTCGGCACGCCGCGGGAGCGCTCCGGCGCGATCTCCTTCCTCCTCGGCGACGTCCACCCGCACGACGTCGGCACCGTCCTCGACCGCCACGGCGTCGCGGTGCGCGCCGGCCACCACTGCGCCCAGCCGCTCATGAAGCGGCTCGGGATCGCCGCGACGGTGCGGGCGTCGGTCGCCCTCTACACGACTCGCGAGGACGTGGACGCGCTCGTCTTGGGCCTGCGCGCGGCCGCGGAGGTGTTCGCGTGACTCCTCGAGTCGACGCGCCCTCCGACGGGGGAACCATGAGTGAGCTCTCGGACCTGTACCAGGAGGTCGTGCTCGACCACGGGAAGCGTCCCCGGAACTTCGGGAAGCTCGAGGGCGCGACCCACCACGCCGAGGGGTTGAACCCGCTCTGCGGCGACCACTTCACCGTCTACGCGAAGGTCGAGGGAGGCGCGGTTCGGGAGGCGCGCTTCGAGGGCTCGGGCTGCGCGATCTCGAAGGCGTCGGCCTCGGTGATGACCGGCGTGGTGAAGGGGAAGACCCGCGCGGAGATCGACGCCATCTTCGAGCGGTTCCACCGGCTCGTGACGGAGGGGCCGGGCCCGGGCGACGAGGAGACGCTCGGGAAGCTCGCGGTCTTCGGCGGCGTCCACGAGTACCCGGCGCGGGTGAAGTGCGCGAGCCTCGCCTGGCACGCGCTGCGCGCCGCGCTCGACGGGCAGGGTGAGCCCGTCTCCACGGAGTGACGACGATGGCACGGCAGGCGGTCACGGTCCTCCGGGACGTCGACATCATGGGGATCCCGAGCGGCTTCCACGCGAGGCTGCCCGAGGGGACGCCCATCATCATCCAGCAGCGCCTGGGCGGCGCCTTCACCGCCATGACCCCGACCGGCGGCCTCGTGCGCATCGACGCGAAGGACGCCGACGCCCTCGGGGCGGACTTCGTCGAGGAGGCGAGGAAGTACGACTCGGAGCGCGCCGCGGCGGCGGAGGGGCCGTTCGAGGAGGAGAAGATCTGGGACGCGCTCCGGCAGGTCTACGACCCGGAGATCCCCTCCAACATCGTCGAGCTGGGGCTCGTGTACATCGTCGCCGCCGAGCCGGTCGAGGGCGGCCACAAGGTGAAGGTGATCATGACCCTCACCGCCCCGGCCTGCGGGATCGGGCCGGTCATCGTCGACGACGTCCGGCGCCGGGTCCTCGGCGTCCCGGGGGTGAAGGAGGCCGAGGTCGAGCTCGTCTTCGACCCCCCCTGGGACCCCTCCCGCATGAGCGAGGCGGCGAAGCTCCAGCTCGGGTTCATGTAGCGCCGCCTCACGGAGGCGGAACCGTGAACCGCACCGAGGCGGACAGGTCCCGGTACGTCGCGGTGATGTCGACGGTCCCCGGCTCGAGCGCGGTGACCTCTGCGGTGTACCCCCCCCTGTTCGTCACCGTCGCGACCGTCGGGTTCGAGGACACCCACTCCGTCGCCGCGCTCACGTCGAGGGAGGTGCCGTCGCTGTAGACCTCGAAGGCGCTGCAGCCAGGCCGGCTGCGTGAGCGAGATGCCGTACGCGGAGCCGTAGACTGCGAGCCCGACGGGGTGGCGCGAGTCGCCGCAGCCGGCCACCGCGAGCGCCGCGACGACGAACGCCGCCCCGAGGCGGCCGCGCCAGCGCTCGAACCGCGTGCGTGGTCGTGTTCACGATGAACCACCTCACAGCGAGAATCCCAGGCCGGCGAGGAGCTGCACGCCCTGCATCGAGACGCGCTCCTCGAGGACGTGCGCGGCCCCGAACGAGAGCCGCGCGTCGAAGGTCGCCCGCAGCGCCCGCGAGAGCTGCACGCCGAGGCCGGCGCCGCAGTGGAGCGAGACGAACAGATCCTCGCCGGACAGGGAGCCCGATCCCTGCCAGGCCCAGGAGTACTCCGCCGCCGGTCGGCGCTCCACGCGGACCCAGGTCATTCCGGCTCCGCCGAGCAGGTACGGGCGGACGGCACCACCTGGGAGTCCGAGCTTGAGCGAGAGGAGCACGGGGACGGTCGTCACGTCGTCGTGCACCAACGCAGGTGCCCCAGATCGCGGGCGGTAGCCGGCCCTCGGAGTCGCCCGAGACCTGGCCATACCCGGCCGAGAGACCTCGACCCCGACGAAGCCCCAGCGCCAGGTCTCGGCGGCGACCTCGGCCTGGAACCCCCGGGGCTGGTTCCGGCGGAGGGACGCCGATGCCCCTCCGCGGACCGCGACGAAGCGAATCGGACGCGGCGGCGGGCGGCGCCTGCGGCGCAGCGACCGCGGCGGCGCGGACGGGCGCGACGCCCGGCGCCGGCTCGCCGCGCGTCGCGGTCGCCTCGAGCGGCAAGGGCCAGAGCTTTGCCTCGTCGAGCACGACCCGGTCGCTGCCGGCGAGGGTGATGATGGCGCCGAGCGCCTTCTGCTCGCGGGTCACTCGCACGTCGTAGCGCCCCTCCTCGAGGGCGAGCTCGATCCGCGCCCCGCGGGCTTTGCGGAGCTCGGCGACGAGGGTGCCCGCCGCGTTGCGCACGAACACCCGCCCATCCACCGGCTCCGGGATGACGAGGAGCGCGTCGGCCCGGCGCAGGTCCGTCATCACGACGTCGCCGCTCCCGATGAGCCCGATGTCGTACGTGGCGTGCTGCGGGCCCGCCTGCGAGTGCCTCGGTCCCGGCGAGGGTTTCCCGGAAAGCGAACTGGTACGCTTCGTTGAGCGTGACCACGCCGTCGGCGGACGCGTCCGCGGCGCCGCGGAGCCCGGTGAGGAGAGCGTGGGTGAAGAACGAGGCGCGGAGCCGGTCGGACTCCTGCGCCATCTCGTCCGCCGCGCTGGAGGTGAGGAAGGCGTGTCCGCTCACCCGGCTCGACTCGTCGAGGAGGAAGGGGGGTCGGTGGACGCCGCCCTTCGCGCGGGTGATGGCGCCCGAGGCGCACGAGTCGAGGATCGCGACCCGCACGTCGGCCGGGACCCGGTCGAGCTCGTGCCGGAGGTCGGCGTAGGCGAGGCGCGAGGTTCCGAGGAGCAGCCCCTCCTCGTCGGAGTGGCCCGAGTAGTAGACGAAGAGCTCGACCCGCCGCCCGGCGCGATGCGCGCGGTCCGCCTCGGCGGCGACGGTCACGAGGGCAGCGCGGAGGCGGTCGGCGTCGGGCTCCTCGACGAGCACGAGGTCGTCGAGGGCGACGCCACCGAGGCGGCGGAGGACGCGGGCGACGTCGCGGGCGTCGCTCGCCGCGTAGCGGAGCGGCGTGCGGCCCGCACCGCCGAGGCTCGCCCCGGCGACGACGGCGAACCGTCGGGTCGGCCCGTCCGCCGCGCGGACGGGAACTGCGAGGGACAGGAGGAGGAAGCCGGCGAGGACGCGTCGCATCGTCGAGCTCCAGGGACCGAGGAGGGGCATCTTCGTGAAGGCGGGGAGGGGTGCGCATGCTCAGCGGAGCTCCTTGGGGAGGACGACGTCGACCTCGGCGAGGCCGGGACGGCAGCGGCAGGCGGCCGTCGTGGGCGTCGGGCCGGGAGGCGAGGGCGCGCGCCGCCTGGAGGACGGCGCCGACGTCGAAGGGGTGGTCGGAGGTGACGAGGAAGAAGCGCTCGAACCGCGGCGCGGCGTCGAGGCGGAAGGACTCCGGGAGGAGCACCTCGCGCCCCGACTCGAGGGTGGCGGCGGCGGCGCCCGCGACCGGCCAGTGGCGCGTGACGCCGCCTGCGCCGTCGAGCGAGACGATGGCGCCGTACGGCCTGCCCCGCCGCGACGTAGCCGAGCTGGACGAGAATCGCCGGGCCTGACCGGGGTGCCGGGCGCGACCCGCTCGGCGCCCTGCCGCGTGCGGCGGTGGACGAGGAGGTGGGGCGCGAGCCCCTTCACGCGCACCGAGTCCCGCGCGCCCTCGGGCCCGCCGGCGCCCGGCGCGAGCGCGCGGCGGGGGACGGCGACCGCCGCGACGAGCGCCGCGGCGAAGCCGGCGAGCACTGGGACGACGAGCCACCAGCGGCGACCCGGGCGCGGGCGCCGCGGCGGCGCGCCGGGCGACCTCGGCGGCGACCTGCTCCGGCGGGTGCCGGTCGAGGGTCGCGGCCCGGATCGCGGGCGAGGTGCCGCGAGCGGATCGCCGCCGTCCGGGGCGCGCGGCCGCGGCATCGAGGACCCGGCGGCGACTCCTCCTCGGGCGAGCTCGCCCGCGGCGGCGAGCTCGAGCAGGTACTCGGTGCCCCGGCGGTGTTCAGTCCTGGTCATTCCTGGCCTCCTTCCAGCGCCTCGAGGCGCGCGCGCAGGCCGCGCAGCCGCTTGCGGACGCCGGATACCGAGAGCCCCACCTCCCGCGCGACCTGCTCGAGGGTGAGCCCGTCCACGTGGTGGAGCACCGCGACGATCCGCGTCGACTGGAGCTCCGAGCGCATGCGCGTTCGCGAGGTGGAGCCGCGCGAGCCAGCCCGCCTCCGGCGTCACGGCGCCGGCGATGGCGAGGACCTGGGCGTCGACCGCGTCGTAGGGCGGCGCCGCGTGGACCGGACCTTGTTCAGGCACACGTGGGTCGCGATCCGGAGGAGCAGCGACGCGGGGCGCCGCTCGTCGAGCCGCTCGCCGTGCCGGAGCAGCTGGACGAAGACGTCGTGCATGGCGTCCACCGCCGCCTCCTCGTCGCGCAGGAGCGCACGGCAGCGCCGGAGCACCATCGGCCCGTACGTTCGGTAGTGCGCGGCGACGTCGACGCTCAAGTGCTCCCCCCTACGAAAGGAACACCGCTCCCCCGCTCCGAGCTGTCACCCGACGGCTGGCGATTCCCGCCGGCGGCGGTGCCGGGGGCCGCTGGCGACCGCGAGTGAACCCGGAGTCCGTGCTCGGTCCCCTCGGCCCGGCAATCCCCATCGGGACCCCAGACCTTACCATTCGAGGAACGTCCCGTGCTTGCTGGCGAATCGACCGTTGGGACGGCTCGCCCCGGGCCGAGGACGCCCCGGGTGCGCGGACGTGTCCCGGTCGGGGCCTGCGGCCGACCGCCGCGCATCTGCCCGAAAACGCGGCTAAGCTTCCGCTTTCCTGACGGTGGAGGTGCGATTGAACGGGGAGTTCATCCTCGAGACCCGCGGCCTCGTGAAGCAGTTCAACGAGTTCGTCGCGGTGAACGGCGTCTCCCTGCGCGTCCAGCGGGGCACCATCCACGCGCTCATCGGCCCGAACGGCGCCGGAAAGACCACCGTCTTCAACCTCCTCACCCGCTTCCTCCCGGTCACGCGCGGCGAGATCCGGCTGCGCGG
Source organism: uncultured delta proteobacterium (assembly GCA_963739565.1). GTDB lineage: Bacteria > Myxococcota > Myxococcia > Myxococcales > Anaeromyxobacteraceae > Anaeromyxobacter. The sequence goes on from CAVUBF010000020.1 coordinate 33,860, forward strand.
CGAGGACATCACCGCGGCGCGCCCCGCCGAGATCGCGCGCCGCGGCATGGTCCGGTCGTTCCAGGTCTCCGCGGTCTTCCCCGCGCTCACCGCCGTGGAGAACGTCCGGGTCGCCCTGCAGCGGAAGCTCGGCACCTCCTTCCACTTCTGGCGCTCGGAGAAGAGCCTCGAGGCCCTCGACGCCCGCGCGGTCGAGCTCCTCGCCCAGGTGGGGCTCGAGGACCAGCGCGACACCGTCACGGTCGAGCTCCCCTACGGCCGCAAGCGCGCTCTCGAGCTCGCCACCACCCTCGCGCTCGACCCCGAGGTGATGCTCCTCGACGAGCCGACCCAGGGCATGGGGCACGAGGACGTCGGCCGGGTGGTCGCCCTCATCCAGCGGGTCGCGGAGGGCCGGACCGTCCTCATGGTCGAGCACAACCTCTCCGTCGTGGAGGACCTCGCCGACCGGGTCACCGTGCTCGCGCGCGGCCAGGTCCTCGCCGAGGGGAGCTACGACGAGGTCTCGCGCGACCCCGCGGTCCTCGAGGCCTACATCGGAGCGCCCGCGTGACGACGCCGCCGCGATCCGGGCCGCCCCGGCCGAGCTCCTGCGCGTCACCGGCCTCCACGCCTTCTACGGGGAGTCGCACATCCTCCACGGCGTCGACTTCACCGTGGGGACGGGCGAGCTCGTGACGCTCCTCGGCCGGAACGGCTCGGGGCGCACCACCACCTCGAAGGCCATCGTCGGCCTCGTCGACCGGCGGACCGGGTCGGTGATGGTGAACGGCCGCGAGACGGTCGGGATGCCGTCCCACCGGATCGTCCACCTCGGGATCGGCTACTGCCCGGAGGAGCGGGGGATCTTCGCGAGCCTGACCGCCGAGGAGAACCTGACCCTCCTCCCCACCGTCGGCTCCGGCGGCATGTCGCCTCGACGAGATCTACGCGATGTTCCCGAACCTGAAGGAGCGCCGGCGGAGCCCCGGCTCGCGCCTCTCCGGCGGCGAGCAGCAGATGCTCGCCCTGGCGCGCATCCTCCGGACCGGGGCGCGGCTGCTCCTCCTCGACGAGATCACCGAGGGGCTCGCGCCGGTCATCGTGCAGGCCCTCGGCCGCGCGGTCCGCGCCCTCAAGGAGCGGGGCTACACCGTCATCCTCGTCGAGCAGAACTTCCGGTTCGTCGCCCCGCTGGCGGACCGACACTTCCTCGTCGAGCGCGGCCGGATCGTGGACGCGCTCGGACCCGAGGACCTCGAAGCACGGAAGGAATCGCTGCACCGCTTCCTGGGCGTCTGACCCAGAGAAAGGAACCGAGACGATGCGAACCGTTCGCGTGTCCCTCTGCCTCGCCCTCGCCCTCGCCGCCACGGGGGCCCTCGCCGCCGAGGCGAAGATCTCCGACGGCGTGGTCAAGATCGGCGTCCTCACCGACATGACCGGCTTCTACTCCGACCTCGCGGGGCCCGGCTCCGTCCTCGCCGTGAAGATGGCGGTCGAGGACTTCGGCGGGAAGGTCCTCGGCAAGCCCATCGAGGTCGTCTCGGCGGACCACCAGAACAAGGCCGGACATCGCCTCCAACACCGCCCGCAAGTGGTTCGACGAGGACAAGGTCGACGCGGTCGTCGACCTCGTGAACAGCGGCACGGCGCTCGCCGTCATGCCCGTCGCGGCCGAGAAGAAGCGCGTCACCCTCCTCTCCGGCCCGGCCACCACCGCGATCACCGGCGAGAAGTGCACGCCCTACAACGTGCACTACACCTACAACAACTGGGCCCTCGCGAACGGCACCGGCCGCGAGGTCGTGAAGAACGGCGGCGACACCTGGTTCTTCATCACCGCCGACTACGTCTTCGGCAAGTCGCTCGAGGCCGACACGGCGAAGGTCGTCACCGAGTCGGGCGGCAAGGTCCTCGGCGCGGCGCGCCACCCGCAGAGCAGCTCCGACTTCTCGAGCTACCTCCTCCAGGCCCAGGCGTCCGGCGCGAAGGTCGTCGGCATGGCGAACGCCGGCGCGGACACCATCAACACCATCAAGCAGGCGAAGGAGTTCGGGGTCACCCCCAAGCAGACGCTGGCGGGGCTCCTCGTCTTCATCTCCGACGTCCACAGCCTCGGCCTCGACATCGCGAAGGGCATGTACCTGACCACCGCGTTCTACTGGGACCGCGACGACGCCTCGCGCCGCTGGTCGAAGAAGTTCCAGAGCCACGCCGGGAACACGAAGAAGGCCATGCCGACGATGGTCCAGGCGGGCCTCTACTCCGCGACCACGCAGTACCTCAAGGCCATCCAGGCCGCGGGCACCGACGAGGCCGGCGCGGTCGTCGCGAAGATGAAGGCGACGCCGGTCGACGACTTCTTCGGCAAGGGGACGATCGGGCCGGACGGCCTCTTCCGGCACGAGATGTTCCTCGTCCAGGTGAAGAAGCCCGAGGAGTCGAAGTACCCCTGGGACTACTACAAGATCGTGAAGACGATCCCCGCCGCCCAGGCGTTCCCCTCGGTCGAGCAGCAGGCCTGCCCCCTCGTGAAGAAGTAGCCACACCGCTCGCGTCCGCCCCCGGTCTCCGGGGGCGGGCGCGGCCTCGCTCCCCCATGTCCCTCAACCTGCCGGCGCTCTCGGGGCAGCTCCTCATCGGCCTCATCAACGGGTCGTTCTACGCGCTCCTGTCGCTGGGGCTCGCGATCATCTTCGGGCTGCTCAACGTCGTGAACTTCGCCCACGGCGCGCTCTACATGATGGGCGCCTTCGCGGCGTGGATGATGACGCAACTACCTGGGCATCGGCTACTGGTGGGCGCTCCTGCTCGCGCCCGCCGCGGTGGGGCTCGTGGGCGTGGTGGTGGAGCGGACGATGCTGCGCCGGCTCTACGGGCTCGACAACCTCTACGGCCTGCTCCTCACCTTCGGCCTCACCCTCATCGCCGAGGGGATCTTCCACCACCTCTACGGGAACTCCGGGTACTCGTACCCGGTCCCCGAGGCGCTGCAGGGCGGCGTAACCTCGGGTTCATGTTCCTGCCGCTCTACCGGGGCTGGGTGGTGGTGGTCTCGATCTTCGTCTGCACGCTCTCCTGGTTCGTCATCGAGCAGACGAAGCTCGGCGCCTACCTGCGCGCCGGGACCGAGAACCCGAAGCTCCTGCAGGCCTTCGGCGTGAACGTCCCGCTCATGTTCACGATCACCTACGGCTTCGGGGTCGCGCTCGCCGCCTTCGCGGGGGTGATGGCCGCGCCGGTGTACCAGGTGACTCCGCTCATGGGGTCGAACATCGTCATCGTGGTGTTCGCGGTCGTCGTCATCGGCGGGATGGGCTCCATCGCCGGCGCCATCGTGACGGGGCTCGGCCTCGGGGTCGTCGAGGGGCTGACCAAGTACCTGTACCCCCAGGCCTCCGCCGTCGTCATCTTCGTGGTGATGGCCATCGTGCTCCTCATCCGTCCAGCCGGGCTCTTCGGGAGGGTGCGGTGAGCGCGGCTGCGCTCCCTCGAGACCTGGGGCTGGGTCGTGCTGCTCGCCCTGGGGCTCGCCGCGCCCTTCGTCGTCTACCCGGTCTTCGCGATGAACGTGCTCTGCCTCGCGCTGTTCGCGAGCGCGTTCAACCTGCTCCTCGGCTACACCGGGCTCCTCTCCTTCGGCCACGCCGCGTTCTTCGGCTCGGCGGCCTACGTGACCGGGCTCGCCGCGAAGGCCTGGGGCTTCCCCCCGGAGCTGGCGGTCGCGACCGGGGTGGCGGCCGCCACCGCCCTGGGCGCGGTCGTGGGCAGCCTCGCGATCCGCCGGTCCGGGATCTACTTCGCCATGATCACGCTGGGCTTCGCCCAGCTCGTCTACTTCCTCGTCGTGCAGATGGGGTGGACCGGGGGCGAGGACGGGCTCCAGGGCGTCCCCCGCGGGAAGGCGCTCGGGGTGCTCCCGCTCGACCGCCCGCTGGTCATGTACTTCTCCGTGTTCGCGGCGTTCCTCGCGGCCTTCTTCATCATCCACCGGGTGATCCACTCGCCCTTCGGGCACGTGCTGCGCGCGGTCCGCGAGAACGAGCCGCGCGCGCTCTCGCTCGGCTACGACGTGGATCGCTACAAGCTCGTGGCGTTCGTGCTCTCCGCCGGCCTGTCGGGCCTCGCCGGCTCGCTGAAGGTGCTCGTGAACCAGTTCGCGTCGCTCTCCGACGTCCGCTGGCAGTGTCTCGGGCGAGGTGGTCCTCATGACGCTCCTCGGCGGGATGGGGACCGTGGTCGGGCCGTCGGTGGGCGCGCTCCTCGTCGTGTCCCTCGAGAACTACCTCGCCGACGTGGGCTCCTGGGTGACCGTCATCACCGGCGGGGTCTTCGTGGTGTGCGTCCTCGCCTTCCGTCGCGGGATCGTCGGCGAGGTCCGGGCGCTCGTGGCGCGGTCGTTCACCGGGGTGAAGAAGCCGTCGTCCTCCTCTCCGTCGTAGGAGTGAGCCATGGCCGGAGTCCTCCAGGATCGGGTCGCGCTCGTCACCGGCGCGGCGAGCGGCATCGGGCGCGAGATCGCGGAGCAGCTCGCGCGCGAGGGGGCGAAGGTCACCCTCGCCGACAAGGACGGCGCCGCCGCGGCGCGCGCTGCCGAGGAGCTCGCGCGGAACGGGCTCGTCACGCGCGGGGTCGCCTGCGACGTGACGAGCGAGCCGCAGCTCCGCGACGCCATCCAGGGCGCCGCCGCCGCGGGCGGCGGGCGGCTCGACGTGCTCGTGAACAACGCCGGGCTGCAGCACGTCGCGCCCATCGAGGAGTTCCCGACCGAGCGGTTCGAGCTCCTCGTGCGGGTGATGCAGATCGCGCCCTTCGTGGCGATCAAGCACGCCTTCCCCATCATGAAGAGGCAGCGCTGGGGCCGGATCGTGAACGTCGCGTCGATCAACGGCCTCGTCGGCTTCGCGGGGAAGGCCGGCTACAACAGCGCGAAGCACGGGCTCATCGGCCTCACGAAGGTGGCCGCCCTCGAGGCCGCCCCCTTCGGCGTGACGGTGAACGCGCTCTGCCCCGGCTACGTCGACACGCCGCTCGTGCGCAACCAGCTCGGCGACCTCGCCCGCACCCGGAACGTGCCACTCGAGAAGGTCCTCGAGGAGGTCATCTACCCGCTCGTCCCGATGCGGCGGCTCCTGACCGTGCGGGAGATCGCGGACTACGCGCTGTTCCTCGCGAGCGACCGGGGGGCCGGCATCACCGGCGCCGCCGTCGTCATCGACGGGGGATATACGGCGCAGTAGCCCGCAGCCAGGGGCGCTACGGCTCCACGAGGTACTTCAGGACCGTCGTCCCGACCCGGACCACGTCGCCGTGCCGGAGCGTCTGCTCCTTCACGAGCTTCGAGTTCAGGAAGGTCCCGTTCGTCGAGTCGAGGTCGACGAGCACGTGGGCGCCGCCCGAGAGGAAGATGCGGGCGTGGCGCCGCGACGCCTGGTCGGAGGGGACGACGACCGTGTTCCCCTCCTCGCGGCCGAGGGTCACGTCCTCCTCGGCGACGGGGAAGCGCTTGCCCTTCAGCGCCTCGTCCGGCGAGTGGACCACGAGGAGTGCCGCGTTGGGCGTCTTCGCGCGGCCGGTCTCCTGCGGACCGGCCCCCCCGATGCGGGTTTCGTCGAGGCTCATGGACCCAAGGCGTTATCACGCGACGCGCGGCGCGGGAAGGGGCGGGCCATCGCACCCCACGTCCGGCGCGCCAGGCGCCCGCCGCTCCGCCCCTGCCCCCGGCCCACGCCCGGGCGCCCCGTGCGACCCGTCCGCTCCCTTCGCACCTTGTTCGCCGAGGCGCAGACCACACGGGAGGGGAACATCCGATGAAGAACGTCACTCGTTTCGGGCTCGCGGCGGGCCTCGCTGGCGCGCTCGCGCTGTTTGGCTCCGCCCAGGCACAGAGCAGCACCACCGGCAGCAGCTCGGGCTCGGGCTCGGACACGAAGTCGGGCGGCAGCTCGCACGGCTCCAGCTCGACCGGCTCGTCCGACACCGCCACCGGCGGCGCGGGCGCGTCGGCCGGGTCCTCCAGCACCGCCACCGGCTCGCCGTCGGCGGGGCAGAAGGTCGACAAGAAGCTCCAGGACAAGCTCGAGAAGATCCACGCGGCGAACCAGGCCGAGCTTCAGATGGCCCAGGTCGGGGCCACCAGCGCCCAGTCGCCCGAGGTGAAGCAGTTCGCGGAGCAGATGCAGTCCGATCATCAGCAGATGGACCAGCAGCTCACGCAGCAGGCGCAGACGATGGGCGTGTCGCTCGAGGGGAAGACCTTCCAGAAGGAGCAGAAGGACGCCCAGAAGGAACTGAAGAAGCTCCAGTCGAAGAAGGGCGCGGACTTCGACAAGGAGTTCATGTCCCGCATGGTGAAGGATCACGAGAAGGACGTGAAGGCGGTCGGGGACGCGGCGAAGGACGCGCAGAAGGCGCACCAGACCGAGCTCGCCTCCACGCTCCAGCAGGCCCACACCGAGATCCAGGGCCACCTGGACCACGCCAAGGCCGTCCAGAAGGACGTCAAGTCCAGCGGCAAGCAGGGGCACGCGGGCTCCCCGTCCTCCGGGATGTCCGGCACCGGGTCGTCGGGCAGCCAGGGCACCTCGAGTGGCTCCGGCAAGCAGCCTGCGAAGTAGCGCGCAGGTCGCGCAGGCCTCGGCGGAGGCCTTCCGGGCCGGGCGTCCCTCGGGGCGCCCGGCCCGTGCTGTCAGGCGGCGGCGCGCGCCTCGGCCGGGCGCGGGTGGATGCGCAGCGTCAGCGCGGCCCCGCCGCGCTTCACCTCGAGGTCGAGCTCCGGCGGACGGCCGAGGACCATGGTCCGCACGACGTCGTCGAGCGTCTCGACCGGCGCGCCGGCCGCGCCGACCACGAGGTCGCCGCCCCGAAGCCCGGCCGCCGCGGCGGGGGAGCCCGCCGCGACCTCCAGGATCCGGACCGCCCGCGAGCGCCCGAGCTCCCGCGTCGCGGTCGCCTCGAGGTCCTCGCCGCGGGCGGCGATCCCGAGGAAGGGGCGCCGGACCGCGCCGTCCTGGATGAGCGTCGAGGCGACCCAGGAGGCGGTCGTGGAGGGGATGGCGAACCCGATCCCCCGGGCCCAGGGGAGCATCGCGGTCGTGACGCCGACCACGGCGCCGCGGGCGTCGAGGAGCGGCCCGCCCGAGTTCCCCGGGTTCACCGCCGCGTCGGTCTGCACGAGCCCCTCGAGCACCTCGCCGCGCGGGGCGCCGAGGTTCCGGTAGAGCGCGGAGACGACGCCGAGCGACACGGACCGCTCGAAGCCGAGGGGATTGCCGATCGCGACGACCACCTCGCCGACCCGGAGCCGCCGGTCGGAGAGCGGGAGCGGCGGGAGGTCCGTCGCGGCGGCGCGCAGGACCGCGAGGTCGGTGCGCTCGTCGGCGCCGACGAGCTCGCCCGGGACCACCCGCGCCCCGGGGAGCCGGACCCGCAGCGGGCCGCCCCCCGCGGCGACGTGGGCGTTCGTGAGGACGAAGCCGTCCTGCGCGAGCACGAGGCCCGAGCCCTGGCCACGCCGGTGCTCGATGCCGACGACCGACGGGGCGGCGGTCGCGACGAGGTCCGCGAGGTCCGCGGAGAAGGCCTGGAGCGCGGTCACGGCCGCCTCCCGCGCTCGCCGCGCACGCCGATGGTGACGGTCACCTCGCGCACCTCGCCGCCTCGGAGCAGCCGGACGGCGAGCGGCTGCCCGATCCGCTCCTCCTCGAGGAGCGGGAGGAGGTCGCCGGCGTGTCGCACCGGCGCGCCGCCGAGGGCGAGGAGCGCGTCGCCGAGGAGGAGCCCGGCGCGCTCGGCGGGGCTCCCCTCCTCCACGGCGGAGACGAGGAGCGCGCCCGGCTGGCCGGCGCGGCCCGCGGCGGCGGCGGGGAGCCGGACGGGGAGCGTGGTCACGCCGAGGTAGCCGCGGCGGACGGCGCCGTGGGCGAGGAGGGCCCCCGCCACCCGCCGAAGCGTCGCCGGCGGCACGACGAGGACGGCGCCGCGCACGACGCCGGCGCTCGCGAGGCCCACGGCGGCGCCGGCCGCGCCGACCACGAGCGAGCCGGAGAGGCCCGGGGCGAGGTCGAGGGACGCCTCGATCCAGCGGTCCACGCGCCCCCCGCCGTCGCAGCGGAACTCGCCGGCCGCGCGGGCGACGACGCCGAGCGCGGCGCGCGGGCTCCGGCCCGGGCGCGAGAGGGTGAGGAGGAGGTCGCCGGCCGCGGGGGCCTCCTCGGTCCAGGGCGCCGCGGCGAGGCCGGTCGCCTCGACGCGGAGCAGGGCGAGGTCGGTGGTCGGGTCGCGCCCGACCAGCCCGGCGGCGACCGTCTCGCCCGCGGGGAGCCCCACCTCCAGCTCCTCGTCGCGCTCGACGACGTGGTGGGCGGTGAGGACGAGGCCGTCGGCCGACCAGACGACCCCGCTCGCGGGGCCGCGCCGGCGGCCTTCCACGCGGACGACGTGCGGCGAGCGCTCCGCGGTGAGCTGGGAGATGCGGCGGGACAGGGCGACGAGGGGGTCGGCTTCCATGGAGTTCCTCCGGGTGGAAGCGTAGGAGGCGGCGCCGCCGCGCACATCGGCGGGAGGGATGGCGTGGGGACCTGGCCGAACGGGTAGGGCCGACCGAGCCTTGCTTGGACCTGGACCTGGACTTGGACCTGGTCTTGGTCTTGGTCTTGGTCGGAGGTCGAGGTCGAGGTCGAGGTCGAGGTCTTGGTCGAGGTCTGGGTCGAGGTCGAGGTCGAGGTCGAGGTCCAAGTCCAAGTCGATCGCCGCCGTTAAGTCTCTCGCGTGGACCCCCTCCGCATCCTCGTCGTCTCCGACGACCCGCTCGCGAGGGCGGGGCTCGTCGCGCGGCTCGCGGGCCGTGCCGACCTCACCGTCGCCGGGGAGAGCGGGGCCGGCGAGGCGCGCGAGGCCGCCGCGACCCTCGCGCCGGCGGCGGTCCTCTGGGACCTCGGGCCCGCCGGGGGTGAGCCGCCCCACGCCGTCGCCGGAGTCGCCGTCGTCGCCCTCGCCCCGGAGGAGGCGGCGGCCGCGGACGCGCTCCGCGCCGGGGCGCGGGCGGTGCTCTCCCGCTCCGCGGGGCCCGACGCGGTCGCAGCCGCCCTCGTCGCGGCCGCCCGCGGGCTCTTCGTCCTCGACCCGGCGGTCGCGCGGGGATGGATCCGGCCGCCCGAGGACGCGCCCGACGAGGGGCTCACCGCGCGGGAGGCGGAGGTGCTGGGCCTGCTCGCGGAGGGGCTCTCGAACAAGGCGATCGCGGCGCGGCTCGGGATCTCCGAGCACACGGCCAAGTTCCACGTGAACGCGATCCTCGCGAAGCTCGGGGCGGAGAGCCGCGCCGCCGCCATCGTGAAGGCGGCCCGCCTCGGGCTCGTGTCGCTGTGACGGGACCCGCCCCGGCCCGGGGCCCTTCCCCATCGGGGAGCGTGCAGGACGGGTGGACGCGGGGTCGTCGTCCCTCCATGGATACGGGGAGAGGAGGGAGGCCATGTCGAACGAGGAGCGCGGCGAGGTCGAGAAGACGGCGCAGGCCGGCATGGAGGCGCAGGGCGGAGCGACGCTCGCCCGCGAGCTCCTGTCGAGGCAGCGGGTGGCGGTGCTCGCCACCCTGTCGACGCGCCACGGGGGCGCGCCGTTCACGTCGCTCGCGCCGTTCGCGGTCACCGCGCGCGGCGAGCCGCTCCTGCTGCTGTCCGCGCTCGCGCAGCACACCCGGAACCTCGAGGCCGACCCCCGCGCGTCGCTCTTCGTCCACGATCCGGTGGCCGCGGCCGACGACCCGCGGACCGCCCCGCGGTTGTCGATCGCCGGCCGCATCCAGCGGGTGAAGCCGTCCGAGGAGGCGGACGCCCGCGGCCGCTACCTCGCCCGCCACCCGGAGGCGCGCGGCCTCCTGAACCTCGACTTCACCTTCTTCGAGCTGGTGGTGGACGAGGCCCAGCTCGTCGGCGGCTTCGCCGCGGCGGGCTGGATCTCCGGAGATGAGCTCCGCGCGCCGGCGGCCTGAGCGACGCGCGCCGCCTCCTCGACCCACGCGCCGGTGAGGCGCGCGGCGAGCGCGAGCCCCTCGTCGAACCCCGGTCCGTCCGGCGCGAACCGGTCCGCCGCCTCGAGCACGACCGCCTCGAGGGCGAGGTCCTCCCCGAGGGCCCGGGCCGCGCCGTCGTCGAGGCCGCAGGCGGCGAGGAACGCGTCCCTCCGGCGCGGCGGCACGCGGAGGCGGCGGAGCCACGAGGCGAGGGCGGCCTCTCCCGCTCCTGGGCGCGGGCGGAGCCCGGCGGAGCGGGCGAGGGAGGCGAGGAGCGCGCGCCGGAGCCCCTCCGCGGCGAGGCGGCCGGCGTCGGCGCGCCGGGCGAGGCTCGCGAGCACCGCGCCGGACGGGACGGCGACGCCGCCCGGCAGCACGGTCGACGCGTGGCGAAGCCGCGCGCGCCGGACGTGCGAGGGCGTCGGGACGCCGGGCGGGGGCGGGGGCGGCGCCCCCCCGCGGCGCGCGGCGGCCCAGCGGAGGGCGGCCTCGACGCAGGCCGACGCATCCTCGGCCTTCGGATCCCGGGCGCGGGGGAGGAAGGCGCGGAGCCGCGCGCGAGCCGCCTCGCCGAGCGACGCGGCCGCGAGCACCCGCGGCCAGGTCCGCTCCCCGTACCGGAGCGACGCCCCGGCGGCGAGGAGCGCCCGGGCGTCGCTCGCCGACAGGAGCCCCTCGGCGCGGGCGTCCTCCGCGACCGCCCGGACGTTCACGAGGGGGAGCGTGAGCGGCCGCCAGCCGTGCTCCGCGTCGCCGTGGAGGAGCGCCACCTCGCCGTCGTCGACGATCACGCCGCCCTGCACCCACCGGAAGATCCGGCCGACGCCGACGACGCCGTATCGCGCGAGCTCCGCCGCGCGCAGGGCGCCCATCGAGCCGCCGCCGAAGACGCCGACCCCCGCCTCGAGGGCGAGGAGGAGCTCGTGCTGCCAGACCGACGGCGCCGTGTCGAACAGGCCGTCCACCAGGGCGATGGCGAGGGGGCGCTCGGGGAGGACCGCGAGCACGTCGCCGGCGCGCGCGGGCGGGAGGACGCGGCACGGCCCGAGCCGGCGGGCCTCCTCCGCCGGGAGCGACGGCCCGAGGAACACCACCACGTCGCGCTCCCGCGCCCGCCGCGCCATCAGAGCAGCTCCGAGAGGAGGAGGCCGGGGGCGAGGACCTTCGTCACGGCGACGCCGGGCACGCCCTCGAGCGCCACCGCGACCGGGTCGACCCCGGTGCGCGCGAGCCGCCGGATCACCTCGGCGACGCCCGCGGCGGGCGTGCGGGCGGGCACGTCCCGGAGGGCCGCCGCGGACCGGCGGGGCCGGGCCGACTCGAGGACGGATCGCAGCGCCTCGGCCGCGTGGCGGTCGCCGACGAGGACGTCCTCGCGCGCGCCGTGGATCTCCGTCGCCCTCGACTGCGCCGCCTCGAAGAGGGCCGCGGCGAGCGCCGCGTCGCGGGAGAGGCGGCAGGCGTACCCCGCCGCCACGGGGACCGGCCCCCCCTCGACGTCGAGGAGGAGCGCGGCGGCGCAGGGAAGGCCGAGATCCACCTCGAGACCTGGACCTGGTCGTGGAGCTGGACGTGGACCTCGACCCCGACCCCGACCTCGACCGGGTCCAAGTCCAAGACCAGGACCCGGATCCGTCAGGTCGAGCAGGAACACGCGGAGGCCCGCCTCCTCGATCCTCGAAACCAGGCCAGCCGTCCGGGGCGCGAGCCGGCCGAGCCCGGCGGGATCGAGGAGTCGCCGCCGCAGCTCGGCCGCGGTGAGCCCCTCGGGCAGCGCCCGCGCCACCCGATCGCGCTCGACGACCTCGAGGAGCGCGTGGAGGAGAGCGGCCGCGGGGTCGCGGGAGGCGCCCATCCCGTTCGACGTCCAGCGGACGAGCGCCGGGCCGAGCCAGGGCCCGCCTGCAGGCGGGACGTGGACCGCGTGGGCGGGGACGAGGACGGCGGCGCCGGAGGCGAGGTCCCACCCGGCCCGCCACGCGAGCCGGACGTCGTCCCATCCCTCGCCGCCCGCGTCGAGGGCCCGCGGAGAGAGCACCGCGCCCGCGCCGTGGCGCTCGGCGAGCTCCGCGGCGCTCCCCCACGCATCGGCGGAGGCGGACTCGGCGGCCGCGAGCTCCGCCGCCTCGAAGAGCGCGCCCATCGCCGCGATCGCGGCGGACGCCCCCTTGCCGTTCGTGACCTGCAGGACGTGACCGCGCGGTCGGACGGCGCTCGCCACCTCGACGCCGGTCCGGTCGAGCCCGGTGAGCGACGCGATCCGGGTCACGCCGAGCGCGCGCGCGAGCGCGTCACGCGGATCCCCTCCCCAGCCCCGCTTCGCGGGGCGATGGAGATCCGGGGACGAGCCCCCTCCCCGGCCCCGCTTCGCGGGGCGATGGAGGTCCGGGGACGAGCCCCCTCCCCGGCCCCGCTTCGCGGGGCGATGGAGATCCGGGGACGAGCCCTCCCGAAGGGGACGGGGACCGGCCGCCATGAACGGGGTTATACCGCCTTCATGCCCGCCGGCCCCGTCGAATCCGCCCTCGCGCACTACGAGAAGAATGCCGCCATCTACCTGGACGAGCTGAAGCGGCTCGTGCGAATCCCGAGCGTCTCGTTCCCCGGGTTCCCCGAGGTCGAGGTGGGCCGGAGCGCCGATGCGGTGGCGGAGCTCCTGCGGAGGCGCGGCTTCACGAGCGTCGACGTCCTCCGGGTCGAGGGCGCGCACCCGTACGTCTTCGGCGAGCGGATCGAGGACCCGGCGCTCCCGACCCTCCTCCTCTACGCCCACCACGACGTGCAGCCGGCGGGCGAGGTGGAGCAGTGGAAGTCCCCGCCCTTCGACCCCACCGAGCGCGACGGCCGGCTCTTCGGGCGCGGCGCGGCGGACGACAAGGCCGGGATCCTCGTCCACGCCGCCGCGGTGGACGCCTGGGTGCGCGGCGCCCACGGCACGCCGCTCAACCTCAAGATCGTGGTGGAGGGCGAGGAGGAGGTGGGCTCCGAGCACCTCGGCGCGTTCATCGGCCGCTACCGGTCGAGGCTCGACGCGGACGCCATGGTCCTCACCGACACCGGGAACGTCGACGTGGGCGTTCCGAGCGTCACGGTGGCGCTGCGCGGCCTCGTCGTCGTCGAGGTGGAGGTCCGCGCCCTCGAGCAGTCCGTCCACTCCGGGATGTGGGGCGGGCCGATCCCCGACGCGGCCATGGCCCTCTCGAAGATCCTCGCGACCCTGGTCGACGGCGAGGGACGCATCGCCATCCCGGGGATCTACGACCGCGTCCGGCCGCTCTCGGACGAGCAGCGCCGGGCCATCGCGGCGCTCCCGGTCACCCGCGAGGAGTTCCGCCGCCAGGTGCGCCTCCGCCCGGGCGTGAAGCTGCTCGGCGGCGACCGCCATCCGCTGGAGGTGAACTGGTGGGAGCCGGCCCTGGCGGTGAACGCGATCCAGGCCTCCTCCCGCCGGGAGGCGCGGAACATCGTGAACGACGCCGCCTGGGCGCGGGTCGGCGTCTGCGGCTCGTGCCGGACATGGACCCCGCGGACGTGAAGGAGCGGCTCGTCGCGGCGCTGAAGGGCGCCGCGCCGTGGGGGGTCGAGGTCTCGGTCGAGGTCGAGACGGCGGGCGCGCCGTGGATCACGGACGTCGCGCACCCCGCCTTCGCCGCCGCCTTCCGCGCGCTCGAGCGCGGCTTCGGGCGGCCGGCGCTCGCCATCGGGTGCGGCGGGTCGATCGGGTTCGTGGAGCCCTTCGCGAAGGCGCTCGGGGGGGTCCCGGCCCTCCTCGTCGGCGTGGAGGATCCGCTCTCGAACGCCCACTCCGAGAACGAGAGCCTCTCCCTCGCGGATTTCCAGAAGGCCATCCGCTCGGCCATCCACCTGTACGCCGAGCTCGCAGGCGCGCTGCGGCGCTGAGCCCGCCGTCGCCCGGCACGCCCCCGCGCGGTGTCGAGGCCCCCGGACGGGCGGCCGATTATGATGGTACGCCCGCCCCGAGCGGGGCCGGCGCGTCGCGCCCCGAACCAGGAGAGTCATGGTCCCCCCGAGGAAGAGCAGCGCGGCCGCGAGAGGCGAGGAGGCGAAGGCGCTCCAGCGCGCCCGGATCGTCCCGAACGCCCGCACGGCGACCGACGTCGAGACGCTCAAGCGGTCGTTCCTCGATCACCTGCAGTTCGCCCAGGGGAAGGACGAGCACACCGCCACCTCCCTCGACCGATACTTCGCCGTCGCCTATGCCGTGCGCGACCGGATGATGCGTCACTGGATCCAGACGCAGCAGGCGTACTACCGGAACGACGCGAAGCGGGTCTATTACCTCTCCCTCGAGTTCCTGATGGGCCGGGCGCTCGAGAACAACCTGCTGAACCTCGGGATGCTCGACCCGATGCGCTCGGCGCTCAAGGACCTCGGCCTCGATCTCGCCGATCTCCTCGCGCAGGAGCCGGACGCGGGGCTCGGGCAACGGCGGCCTCGGCCGGCTGGCCGCCTGCTTCCTCGACTCGCTCGCGACGCTGCAGTACCCCGCCTACGGCTACGGCATCCGCTACGAGTTCGGGATCTTCGACCAGGAGATCCGCAACGGCTACCAGGTCGAGCGGCCCGAGGAGTGGCTCCGCTTCGGGAACGCCTGGGAGATCCCCCGCCCCGAGTACGTGGTGCCGGTCGCCTTCTACGGCCGGACCGAGCACGGGGTGGACTCCACGGGCCGGCTCCGCGTCTCGCTGGGTCGACGCGCGCCACGTCCTCGGCATGCCCTACGACGTGCCCATCGCGGGGTTCCGGCAACGGCACCGTGAACACCCTCCGGCTCTGGCGGGCCCGCGCGTCGCAGGAGCTCGACCTCGCGGACTTCAACGCCGGCGACTACCTCGCCGCGGTGGAGGACAAGGACCTCTCGGAGAACATCTCGAAGGTCCTCTACCCGAACGACCTCACCGTGATGGGCAAGGAGCTGCGGCTGCAGCAGCAGTACTTCTTCGTCGCCTGCTCGATCCACGACATCGTCGCGCGCCACCTCAAGATCCACGAGGGGTTCGACGACTTCCCGGACAAGGTCGCGATCCAGCTCAACGACACCCACCCCGCCATCGCGATCGCCGAGCTCATGCGCGTGCTGGTGGACGAGCACGGGATCGAGTGGGACCGCGCCTGGGAGCTCTGCCGGGCGACCTTCGGCTACACGAACCACACGCTCATGCCCGAGGCCCTGGAGAAGTGGTCCGTCGACCTCTTCGGGCGGGTGCTGCCGCGCCACCTCGAGATCGTCTACGAGGTGAACCGCCGGTTCCTCGTCGAGGTGCGCGCGAAGCACCAGGTGGACGAGGCGGCGGCCTCGCGGATGAGCCTCATCGAGGAGGGGCCGGTGAAGCAGGTCCGGATGGCGAACCTCGCGGTGGTGGGGTCGCGGTCCGTGAACGGGGTCGCCGCGCTCCACACCGAGCTCCTCAAGCGCGAGCTGTTCCGGGACTTCCACGCCATCTGGCCGGACCGGTTCAACAACAAGACCAACGGCGTGACCCCGCGCCGCTGGCTCCTGCAGTCGAACCCCGCCCTCGCGAGCGCCCTCACCGAGGTGATCGGGCCGGAGTGGATCACCGACGCGATGCGGCTGCGCGACCTCGAGCCCCTCGCGGAGGACGCCGGGTTCCGGCGGCTCTTCCGCGACATCAAGCGCGAGAACAAGGCGCGGCTCGCCGAGATCGTGAAGGCGGAGAACGGCCTCACCCTCGACGTGGACTCGATCTTCGACGTGCAGGTGAAGCGGATCCACGAGTACAAGCGCCAGCTCCTCGCCATCCTGCGCATCGCGGCGGAGTACCTGCGCATGAAGGAGGACCGGACCTACCGGCCCCACCCGCGCTCGTACCTGTTCGGCGGGAAGGCGGCCCCGGGCTACGCGATGGCGAAGGCGATCATCAAGCTCATCTGCTCGGTCGCCGACGTCGTGAACCACGACGTGGACCTGCCAGGGGCGCATCACCGTCGCGTTCCTCAAGAACTACCGGGTCTCGCTCGCCGAGCGGATCTTCCCCGCCGCCGACGTGTCCGAGCAGATCTCCACCGCCGGGAAGGAGGCGTCCGGCACGGGGAACATGAAGTTCGCCCTGAACGGCGCCCTCACCGTCGGGACCCTCGACGGCGCGAACGTCGAGATCCGCGAGGAGGTGGGGCCGGAGAACTTCTTCCTCTTCGGCCTCACGGTCGAGCAGGTGAACGCCCTGAAGAAGCGCGGCTACGATCCGTGGGAGTGGTACCGGAACGATCGGCGGCTGAAGGGCGTCCTCGACGCGCTCTCGGGCGACACCTTCTCGCCGGGCGAGCCGGGGCTGTTCCGGCCCGTCGTCGACTCGCTCCTGAACGGCGGGGACCCGTACCTCGTCCTCGCCGACTTCGCCGCCTACCTCGCCTGCCAGGAGGAGGTCGACCGGGCCTACGGCGACGCCGAGCGCTGGACGCGCATGGCGATCCTGAACGTCGCGCGCACCGGGAAGTTCTCCTCGGACCGGACCATCCGCGAGTACGCGGAGGAGATCTGGCGGATCATCCCGGTCCCGAACGACTGACCCGGCCCCGGCCCGCGGCGCGGGCGCGGCGCGGCCCGCGGCCGGCGCCTCCAGCCGAAGCGGGCGAGGTCGATCCGGTCGCGCCCGTCGAACTCGACCCCCTCGGCCTCGAGGAGGCGCCGCTGCACCGCCGCGCCCACCGGATCGAGGAGCGAGATCCCGGCGTGGCCCCGCGGGCGCGCGCCGCACACCCGCTGCCAGGGGACGTCGTGGACGGCCCCCCGGAGCGCGGCGAGGGCGTAGCCGACCTGCCGCGCGGCGCGAGGCTTCCCCGCGGCGAGGGCGACCTCGCCGTAGGTGGCGACGCGGCCGCGGGGGATGCGGCGGACGACCCGGTAGAAGGTCGACCAGCCGGCGGGGACGGAGCGCACGGAACCGATCCCTACCCGCTCCGCTCGAGCTCGAGCGCCCTCGCGTGGAGCCGGTCCGCCTCGGCCCGCGCCGCCGCCGCCCGCTCCCGCGCCTCGCGCGCGGCGCGCTCCGCGTCGTCGGCCCGCCGCGCCTCCGCGGCCGCGCGCCGGTCCGCCGCCGCCGCGCTGGCCCTCGCCCGGGCGAGGGCGCGCCGGCGCTCGCGCAGGTCCCGCTCCTCCTGCTGCCGCGCCTCACGCTCCCGGGCACGCTCCGCTCGATCCCGGACCTCGCGAGGAGCCCGGGGTGCCGGGGCGGCCCGCGCCCCGCGCCGGGGGGCGGGGGGCGGTAGGGCGCCCCTGCCTCCGGGGACGAGGGTGAAGCCGGAGAGCTCGCCCGCGCCGAGCGCAGGCTCGCGGAGCAGGGCGCCGTCCCGGAGCGGCTCGCGATCCTCGCCGGTCGCGGCGACGCGCAGGAGGAGCTCGACCCGGGCGAGCGTCGCCGCGGAAGCAGGGCGGCCCTCCTCGCGGAGGAGCTCCTCCGCCCGCAGCCGCAGCGCCCGCGCGCGGTCCCGGAGCACCTCCTCCGCCTCCCGGAGGGCGCCGCCGCCGGCGCCGGAGACGGCGCGCCGCTGCCCCGCGCGGACCCGGTCCCCCGCCCCGAGGAGCGCCGCGACGTCCCGCGGCGACTCGCGGGCGAGCCGGTTCAGGACCCAGGCGAGGCCGACCGGGCGCCCGAGCTTCCGCACCCGCGCCGCCGCCGGATCGCGGCGCTCCGCGAGGGTCGCCGCGAGGGCGTCGCGCGCGCCCTTGAAGCGCGAGGGCGGGAGCGCGAGGAGCGCCTTCGCTTCCGCGGGGAGGTCCACGCCGACACGGGTAACGCTTCCGGGGCCCCGCGGCAGCGACCTTTTCCGGTAAGGTCCGGACCGATGGTCCGCCCCGCCGCCCTCCTCGCCCTCGCCACCCTCGCGTCGTGCAAGAACCCGCAACCCTGCCCCGAGCCGCTCAAGGAGTGCGGGGGCCAGTGCGTCGACGTGCAGACCGACCGGCGCAACTGCGGCAGCTGCACCTTCGCCTGCCGCGCCGGGGAGATTCTGCGGCAGGGCCACCTGCAGCCCGGACGTGCGGGCGGCCTGCCCGGTCCGGACCGGCGGCGCGTTCGTCACCTTCGCGACCTGCGGCACCGGCAGCGTGAAGGCCTGGATCGCCCAGCCCGACTTCGTCCTCGAGGCGCCGGCGTACGTCGGCTCGACCACGCCGGCGAAGGTGCCGGTCCTCACGGTGCGCTCCGGGAGCGACTGCGACGAGCAGTGGAGCTGGCAGGTCGACGACGCCCTCGCGTCGTTCCAGCCCCCGGCACCGTGACCGGCTGCGACGTCTGCCCGTCGGTCATCCAGGCCAACGTCCCGGGGTACGTCCTCGTTCCGGGGACCTGGTGCCCGTCGTCGGGACACGCGCAGATCGTCGCCGTGGACCCGCGCTGAAGCCCTTCCGGGACGCGTCGCGCTCACGATTCCCTTTCCGGCCGGGCGCAGCGGCGCTAGCCTCCTCCGCCATGAGAACGAATCGCGCCGCCCTCGCCCTCGCCGCGGCCCTCGCCCTGCCCGCGTGCGGCTACCAGTCGATCCCCTCGCTCGGAGAACACCGTCGCCGCCGCCTGGGGCGAGGTGGAGAACCAGTACCAGCGCCGCGCCGACCTGGTCCCGAACCTCGTCGAGACCGTGAAGGGCTACGCCTCCCACGAGCGGGAGACGCTCGAGGCGGTGGTGAACGCGCGCGCCCAGGCGACGTCAGGTGAAGCTCTCGGTCGACCAGCTCACCCCCGAGAACATGCGGAAGTTCGAGGCGGCGCAGGGCGAGCTCCGGAGCGCGCTCGGCCGGCTCCTCGCGGTCTCCGAGAACTACCCGCAGCTCAGGGCGAACGAGAACTTCCGCGACCTGCAGGCGCAGCTCGAGGGGACGGAGAACCGGATCGCCATCGCCCGCCGCCGCTACATCGAGTCGATCCGCGGGTTCAACGACCTCGTCACGGTCCCGCCGACGAGCTGGACGAACTCGCTCGTCTACCACAAGCAGCCGAAGGCCCAGTTCACGGCGACGACGCCGGACGCGAGCCAGGCGCCGGCGGTGAAGTTCGGGAAGTGACGGAAGGCGCCCTGGCCCGCCTCCTCGCCCTCGCGCTCGTCCTGCCGGCCCTCGCCGGCGCGCAGGTGCCCGTCCCGCGCCTCACCGGCCCGGTGGTGGACACCGCCGGCCTGCTCGACGCGGGTGGGCGCCGGCGCCTCGAGGATCTCGCCCGCAGCGCCCGCGCCCGCGAGAGCGGGGAGAGCGTCCAGCTCCAGTACCTCCTCGTCCCGAGCCTCGAGGGCGAGGCCATCGAGGACTTCTCCATCCGCGTCGCGGAGGCCTGGAAGATCGGCACGAAGGGCCGGGACAACGGGCTCCTCGTCACCGTCGCGGTCGCAGGACCGGCAGTTCCGGATCGAGGTCGGCGGCGGGCTCGAGGGGGAGATCCCGGACGCCCTCGCCCGGCGCATCGGCGACCAGATCATCCGGCCCGCGTTCCGCGAGGGCCGGTTCGTCGACGGGCTCTACGACGCCGGCGCGCAGCTCCTCACGCTCGCGGGCGTCGCCACGCCCGAGGTGGCCGGCACGTCGGCGCGGACGGCGCGCCCAGCGCGCACGGCCTCGCGGCGTCACCGGCCTCCCCTCCGGCGGGCGGCGTCCTCGTCGGGATCTTCGTCGTCCTGTGGATCCTCGGAGCGGTGCTCCGCGGGTTCGGCCCGCGCCGGCGCAGCCACCTCTGGTGGGGCGGCGGGCCGTGGAGCGGGGGCGGCGTGGGGCGGCGGCGGCGGCTGGCGGCGGCGGCGGAGGAGGCGGGGGCTGGTCGGGTGGCGGCGGCGGCTTCTCGGGCGGCGGCGCCTCCGGGCGCTGGTGAAAGGCGGATCCGTGTCGGTCGAGCTCCAGTTCGGCGAGCAGGCGCGGGCGCGGGTCGCCGAGGCGGTCGGGCGCGCCGAGGCGCTCTCCCGCGGGCAGATCGTGCCGGTCGTGGTCGGGAAGAGCGACCCGTATCCGGAGGCGCGGTGGCGCGGGGGGCTCCTCGCGCGTCGCGGTCGTGACCGCCGCGCTCCTCGGCTCGGGCGTGCCGGTCGCGGCCTGGGAGCTCCCCCTGTTCCAGCTCGCCGCGGGCGCCCTCGGCTCGCTCGTGGCGATGTGGGACCCGGTCGAGCGGCTCCTCGCCGGCCGCCGCGCCAGGGACGAGGCGGTGCGCTCGCGGGCGCTCCGCGCCTTCCACGAGCACGGCCTCCAGCGGACCGAGGAGGGGACCGGAGTCCTCGTCTTCGCGTCCCTCTTCGAGCGGCAGGCGGTGGTCCTGGGGGACCACGGGCATCCACGCGAAGATGGGCGACGACTGGAACCAGGCGGTGGCGGCGCTCGTCGCGGGCCTGCGCGCCGGCGACGCGGCGCGCGGATTCGTCGACGCGATCGCGGTGTGCGGCGCGCGCCTCGCCGAGCACTTCCCCCGCGACTCCGCGTCGAGGCCGCCGCGCAACGAGCTCGAGGACGCGATCCGGGCGTCGCGGACGTAGCGCCGTCGTCTCGCGCCTGCGGGCGCGAGACGACGCGGGAGACCTTCGGCCGCGCGGTGACGGTCGGGCGTTCGGACCCGCGTGCCCCCTTCTCGTCGCGGCTTCCGCCACGCCGGCTCCGCCTGTGGAAAGCGACCGGTGCACGCGCACCCTACGGGCAGACGTCGCCCCGGGCGCGGTCGGCAGCCGCTCGACTCGCGCCCGGCGGCGCGAGTCCTCGGTGACTACTCCTCCTCCTGTCGTCCGAACAGCAGCTTCACGAGGCCGATCTCCTCCGGCTTCGCGAAGACGTAGACGTGGTCGCCGGGACTCGAGCGGCGTCGGCCCGCGGGGCGGGACGAGCTCGTGGCCGCGGACGATGAGCATCACCGTCGCCCCTTCGGGGAAGGGGAGGTCGGCGATGGCAGACCCCGCCACCGCCGATGCGGGCTCGACGTAGAACGACAGCACCTCGCCGGCGAGGGGGTCGCGCGAGACAATCTCGAGCACCGCGCGCGGCGAGGGGGGGCCCTGGACCACGAGGTCGAGCCGTCCGGCGAGCCAGCGGATCGGCGCGCCCTGCAGGAGCGTCGAGACCACCACCACGAAGAAGACGAGGTCGAAGATGCGGCGGCCGCCCTCCACGCCGGCGAGCACCGGGTAGGTGGCGAGGATGATGGGGACGGCGCCGCGCAGGCCGACCCAGGCGATGAAGGCGATCTCCCGGGGCGCGAACCGGAACGGCAAGAGCGACGCCACCACCGCGGCGGGTCGGGCGAGGAACACGAGGAAGAGCGCGAGGGCGAGCCCCGGGAGCGCGATGCCCCACAGCCGCGTCGGCGAGGCGAGCAGGCCGAGGAGGAGGAACATCGCGACCTGGCTCGTCCACGCCATCGCGTCGTGCACGCGGACGAGCCCGGTCCGGTAGGGCAGCGGCCCGTTCCCGAGGGTCACCGCGGTGACGTACACGGCGAGGAAGCCGCTCCCCCCCAGCAGGGTCGCCGCGCCGAAGGAGAGGAACGCGACGGCGAGGGTGAGGACCGGGTAGAGGCCGCCGGCGGCGAGGCGCGCCCGGGGCAGGACGAAGCGGCCCCCGCGGCCGGCGAGCCAGCCGACCCCGAGCCCGACGGCGAGCTGCAGGACGAGCTCGGGGAGCAGGGCCCAGCCCGGCGCGTGGTGCTCCGCGAGCGCGGCGGTGAAGCCGAGCGTGAGCATCACCGCCATCGGGTCGTTCACGCCCGACTCGAGCTCGAGCACGTGCGCGACCCGGCGCCGGAGCTGGATCCGGGCGCCGCGGAGCACCGAGAAGACCGCCGCCGCGTCGGTGGAGGACACGATGGCGCCGAAGAGCCCGGCCTCTCCCCAGCCGAGCCCGACCGCCCGCGCGCCGAGGGCCGCGAGGAGCGCCGTCGCGGCGACGCCGCCCGTCGCGAGGACCGCCGCCGGCGCGATGACGCGCCGGATCGACGCGACTGGGGTGGAGAGGCCCCCGTCGAAGAGGATGAGGACGAGGGCGACCGTCCCGGCGCGGAAGGCGAGCTGGTGGTCGTCGAACCGGAGCCCGGTGACGCTCCCCGCCACCATGCCGACGAGCAGGAAGAGCAGGGCGGCGGGGACGCCGGCGCGCCCCGACCCGCGCGACGCGAGGACGCTCGCGCCGAGGAGGACGCCCGTCGCGGCGAGGGCGAGCGCGGTGGGGAGGGGCTCGACGGTCACCGCGCCGATCGTACCAGGGGCGCGCGCGCCCCTGACGGAGCGTCCGCGAACCGACGACGGACGATCAAGCGCCGCCGGGCCGGCGGAACGGGCAGGCCGCGCAGACCGGGTGGGACGGCCAGCTCGCGGCGAGGTCCCGGAGGTCGGCTCCGGCCCAGAGCTCCGCGAGCGGGAGCGCCGCCACCGACCCGAACTCCCCGAGCTCGCCCCGCGCCGCCGCCGGGTGCGGACACGGCGCGAACCGGCCGTCGGGGTGGACCCACGCCTCGCGGCCGAGGAACGGGCAGGGCCCGGCCGGCGCGGGCGCCGAGGGGTCCTCGGCGAACGGGACCACGTTCTCGAGGAGGACGACGCCGCCGGAGGGGAGCCGGACCTCGTCGGCCGCGGCCCGCATCGCGACGACCGCCGCGTTCCAGCGCCGGAGCGCCTCCGGGCTTCGCCGCAGCGACCGGCCCGCGAGGTCCGGGAGCCTGGGCTGGAGCTGGTTCACCTTGACCCGCTCGACCCCGAGGGACGCCGCGAGCCGGACGACGTCGGCGAGCTCGGCGACGTTCCCCTCCTGCGCCGTCACCTGGAACGACACCCGGCAGCGGCGGTCCCGCGTCGCGCGCGCGTCGCGGACGGCCACGAAGGCGCGGACGCCCTCGACGGCGCGGTCGAGGTCGAGGCCCGGCATGATCGCCGCCGCGGTGGCCGGCGTCGCGCCATTCCACGAGACCTTCACGTCGGTGGCGACCGGGACGAGGAGCTCGGCCCAGGCCGCGGCGCCGCGGCCTGGGAAGGTGCCGTTGGTGGTGAGGTTGAGGGAGAGGCCGAGCTCGTGGCAGAGCCCGACGACCCGGTCGAGGCCGGCCCAGAGCAGGGGCTCGCCCATCGTCGAGGGGATGACCTCGCGCGCGCCCATCGCCGCCGCCGCGCGCACGGCCGCCTCGGCGAGGGCGGGCGCCATCCGGCGCGGCGGCCCGGGGCGCCGCGCCGCTCCGCACTCGCACATGTCGCACGCGAGGTTGCAGTCGTCCGGGTTGGTGACGAGCGTCAGCCGCCATGGACCGGGGCCCTGTGCTTGCGTTGACAACCCCTCCGTTGTAGCGGAAAAGATCCCGACCATGAAGAACGCCCGAGAGACGCCTCGCAAGCGCGGCCGCCCGGCCGCCGCCCCGTCCGAGCCCAGGCCGTCCGAGCGGGCGGAGGCCGCGCCGTCGCCCGGGAACCTGACCCCGGTCGTCGGCACGAACCTCCGGCGCCTCCGCGGGCAGCGCGGCCTCTCCCTCGAGAAGCTCTCGCAGGTCTCGGGGGTCTCCCGCGCGATGCTCGGGCAGGTCGAGCTCGGCCAGAGCGCGCCGACCATCAACGTCCTCTGGAAGATCTCGTCCGCCCTCGGGGTGCCGTTCTCGGCCCTCATCTCGGCGCGCACCCAGGGCGGCGTCCACGTGCTCCGCGCCGAGCAGGCGAAGCTCCTCACCAGCCACGACGGCTCGTTCACCTCGCGGGCCCTCTTCCCCTTCGACGAGCCCCGGCGCGTGGAGTTCTACGAGCTCCGCCTCTCGCCCGGCGGCGTCGAGAAGGCCGACGCTCACAACCCCGGGACGACCGAGAACATCGTGGTCGCGAAGGGCGCCGTGGAGATCGAGGTCGAGGGGAAGAAGGAGCTCCTCGGCGCGGGCGATGCCATGGTGTTCGAGGCGGACGTGCCGCACGTCTACCGCAGCAAGGCGGACGGCGAGAGCGTCATGTACCTCGTCATGACCTACGCCGACACGGTCGGTTAGCGCGCAACGGCGGTCGGTCAGCACGCAGGACCCCCTCAACGGGGGGTCGCGGCGTCGTGGGACGGCGCGACGGACGCGGAAGCGCGACACTCCAGGGATCACCCGTGGGGAGGGACGCGTGCCGCCGAGGACCGGAGATTCTGATCGTCGCCCGCGGTCTCGCGACGACCGAGCTCGTCGACGCGGCGGAGCGCGAGGCCCGCGCCCGCGGCGAGCCGCTCTGCTCTCGCCTGCTCGCGCTGGGGCTCGAGGAGGGCGAGCTCGCCTCGGTGCTCGCGGAGAAGCACGGCGTCCCCGGTGTGGATCTCTCCCACAGCGCGATCCCGCTCGACCTCCTCGACCTCGTCCCCCGCGTCGTCGCCGAGGGCGACCTCATCCTCCCCCTGTCGGTGGAAGGCGGACGCATCCACCTCGCCATGGCGCGCCCGTGGGACGACCGGGTCGTCGCCGAGGTCCGGTTCGTCACGGGCAAGGAGGTCTCGCCCTACGCGGCGGTGCGCGGCGCGCTGCTCCGCGCCCTGGCCGAGGCCTACGAGGAGCGCGCCCGCGGGGCGGCGCTCTGGCGCGGCCGGGCCTGCGCGAGCTCCGTGCCCTTCGTCGAGGCGGTGCTCGCCGGGATCGAGCCGGAGGAGGAGATCGTCGAGGCCGAGCTGCCCGAGCTCATCCCGGACGGGGAGATCGTCATCGAGGTGGAGCCCGAGGCCGCACCCGCGGCCGCCCGCGAGAAGCCGCTCGTCCTCGTCGTCGACGACGAGCCCGAGATCCGGCAGCTCGTGGAGCGGATGCTGGTCCGCAAGGGATACCAGGTGGCGCTCGCGGTGGACGGGCAGGAGGCGCTCGATCTCGCCGACAGGCTCGTCCCGGACCTCGTCCTCCTCGACGCCATGCTCCCCAAGGTCCACGGCTTCGACGCCTGCCGGCGGATCAAGGCGAGCCCGCGGACGCGCCACGTCCCGGTCATCATGATGACCGCCATCTACCGCGGCTGGCGGTTCGCGCAGGACGCGCGCGACTCCTACGGCGCGACCGACTACATCGAGAAGCCGTTCCGGATGGAGGACGTCCTCCAGCGGATGGAGTCCGCCCTCAGCGCCGGCCCGGTGCACGCGCCGGCTGCCCCCGCCGAGGACGCGGAGCCCCAGTCCGCCCTCGTCGGCCGCGGCAAGGAGCTCCTCGCGGCGGGCAAGGTCCAGGAGGCGGTCGAGCTCCTCTCCGACGCGGTGAGGCGCGACCCGCTCCAGGCCGACGCGCAGTTCCAGCTCGGGCGCGCCCTCCACGCGGCCGGCGACTCCTTCGGGGCGATGACCGCCCTCGAGCACGCCGCCGAGTCGAGCCCCTCGCACCTGCCGGCGCTCCGCGCCCTCGCCGTGCTCTACGAGGAGGCCGGGTTCCGCCGCAAGGCGGCCGAGGTCCTCGAGCGCGCGCTGCCCTCCGCCGACGACGCGGCCCGGACCGCGATCCGCAAGGAGCTGCTCCGGCTGATCGCCTGAGCGGCCCGCACCCCGCGCCTCCCGCGCGGGCCGCCGCCGGCGACGGCCCGTTCCCGCGGCATCCGCCGCCCGCTCCCGGAGCACCCGGGAGGACGACGGATCGCCCTGGCGGGCCCGTTTCGCCCCATCCTGCCCGACCCTCGCGCAGCGGCCTGCCCGCGCGCCGTGCTCCAGGGGCCGATCCGCGGCTCCGCCGCGTCCCGCGCGAGCCGGCACGCCCGCTGCAATCCGACTCGACGACCCTCGGTGCTCGCCGCGCTCCGCGGCGCGCGCAAGCGCGGCAGGTACGACGAAAGGAAAGCAGAGATGACACCGACCTTGGCGGAACTGGCGAAGAACCTCGCCGACACGCAGACCGCCCTCAACATCGTGTGGACGATGGTGGCGGGCTTCCTCGTGATGTTCATGCAGGCGGGCTTCGCGCTGGTCGAGACCGGCCTCACCCGCGCGAAGAACGTCGCGCACACCATGGGGATGAACTTCCTCGTCTACTCCATCGGCATCATCGGCTTCTACTTCGTCGGCTTCGGCCTGCAGATGGGCGGCGTCGGCGCGCTGGCGACGTTCGGCGGCGACGCGACCCTCTCGAAGGAGTTCGTCGTCAACCTGTTCGGGAAGGACTTCGGCCTCTTCGGCATGACCGGGCTTCATGCTGCCCGCTCGTCGCATGTTCACGCCGGCGCGTGGCGGCGATGTTCCTCTTCCAGATGGTGCTTCATGGACACGACCTGCACCATCCCGACCGGCGCCGCGCGCCGAGCGCTGGAAGTTCAGCTCGTTCGTGCTCTTCAGCTTCGTGATCTCGACGCATCATCTACCCGGTCTACGCGAACTGGGTCTGGGGCGGCGGCTGGCTCTCCGCCGCTCGGCACGAACTTCGGCCTCGGCCACGGCCACGTGGACTTCGCCGGCAGCTCGGTCGTGCACATGACCGGCGGCGTCATGGCGCTCGTCCTCGGCAAGATGATCGGGCCGCGCATCGGCAAGTACACGCGCCGACGGCCGGGTGAACCCCATCCCGCCGCACAACATCCCGCAGGTCATGACTCGGCACCTTCATCCTCGCCTTCGGCTGGTTCGGCTTCAACGCCGGCTCGACCCTCTCCGGCATGGACACCCGCCTCGCCGTCGTCGCGACGAACACGATGATCGCCGGCGCAACCGGCGCGTTCTCGGCCTACCTGTACGTCAAGGCGAAGTGGGGCAAGGCCGATCCGTCCTGGCTCGCGAACGGCATGCTGGCCGGCCTCGTCGCCATCACCGCGCCGTGCGCCTTCGTCTCCGCCTGGGCGGCGGCCCTCATCGGCGCCATCGCCGGCGTCCTCGTCATCCTCGCCGCCGTCTTCATCGACACGAAGCTCAAGATCGACGACCCGGTCGGCGCGTCGGCGGTCCACGGCGTGAACGGCGCCTGGGGCATCCTCGCCCTCGGCCTCTTCGCGAACGGCACCTACGGCCAGGGCCTGAACGGCGTCGCCTACGGCGTGACCGGCCTGCTCTACGGCGACACCGGGCCAGTTCGTCGCCGAGCTCATCGGCATCGCCGCGAACGTCGCTCTGGGTCGCGCCCGGTCGCCGCGCTGTCGCTTCTACGTCATCGGCAAGCTCGTGGGGAACCGCGTGCCGCGCCGAGGACGAGGTCGCCGGGCTCGACCTCCGCGAGATGGGCGTGCTCGGCTACGACTTCGGCTCCGGCCCGACGACGGGCGTCGCGAAGGCTCCCGCGACGTCGCCGGTCGGCTCCCCGGTCCCGAGCCTCGCCGACAGCCGCTAGCTCCTCTGGCAAGCGCGAGCCGTGCTCGCGCGGGGGCGCCGCCCGCCGGTCTCCGGACCGGCGGGCGGCTTTGCTTTCGCGACCTAGATTGACACGGAAGGGGGACGCGTGCGCCGGGACGGCGGAAAAGGGGGCGGCGCTCCCGTGGAGAAGGGCGGCGAGCGGCTCGGCCACGCGGAGCTCCGCGACATCATCGACGCGGTGGACGAGGCGGTCATCGTGTTCGACGACGCCGGGAACGTCGTGTCCATGAACCCGGCGGGCCGGCGCCTGCACGGCTGCGCGGGCGAGTGCGCCATGTCCCACGCGGCGTACGTCGCCCGCTACCAGTTCGAGCGGTCGGACGGCAGCCTGCTGTCCGTCGACGAGCGGCCGCTCGCGCGGGCGCTCCACGGAGAGGCGATCCACGACGTGGAGCTCTCCGCGCACGACGTCGAGACGGGCCGCCGCTGGATTGGCATCTACTCTGCCGTCCCCGTCGTCTCGACCGAGGGCCGCACCCTCGTCACCGAGACGGTCCGCGAGGTCACCGAGCTGAAGCACGCCTTCGAGGCGCTCCGCGAGGCCGATCGGCGCAAGGACGAGTACCTCGCGATGCTGTCCCACGAGCTGCGCAACCCGCTCGCGCCCATCCGCAGCGCGGTCTTCCTCCTCGAGCGGGCCGATCCCGCGTCGGACGGCGCGCGCCGCGCCCGCGAGGTCATCGCCCGCCAGGTCGGGCACCTGGCGCGGATGGTGGACGACCTCCTCGACGTCTCGCGCCTCGCCCGCGGGCGAATCGAGCTGCGCCGCTCGCGCCTCGACCTCGCCGATCTGGTCCGGCGGGTCGGCGAGGATCACCGGCTGCTCCTGGGGGGCGCCGGGATCGAGCTCGAGGTCTCCGCCCCGGACGCGCCGGTCCCGGTGGACGGCGACCCGACGCGCCTCGCCCAGCTCCTCGGGAACCTCCTGCAGAACTCGGTGAAGTTCACCCCGAAAGGCGGCCGGGTGACCCTCTCGCTCGCCGTGGAGGGTGATCGCGCGGCGCTCCGGGTCCGCGACACCGGCGCGGGGATCGAACCGGGGCTCCTCGCGAGCGTCTTCGAGCCCTTCGTCCAGGAGGAGCGAACCCTGGCGCGGTCCCGCGGCGGCCTGGGCCTGGGCCTCCCCCTCGTGAAGGGGCTCGCGGAGCTCCACGGCGGCGTGGTCGAGGCGCGGAGCGAAGGCGCAGGGGCAGGGGCGGAGATTCGTGGTCCGGCTGCCGCTCGCGACCGCCCGGTCGGCGCCGAGGCTCGAGCGCCCCGGGGGCGAGGAGGCCGCCTCCGCCGGCCGCAGGGTCCTCGTGGTGGACGACAACGTGGACGCCGCCGAGTCCCTCTGCGACGTGGTCGCCTTCCTCGGCCACACCGTCGAGGCGGTCCACGACGGCGCGGCCGCCGTCGCCCGGGTGCGCGAGCGCCACCCCGACGTCGTGCTGTGCGACATCGGGCTCCCCGGGATGGACGGTTACGAGGTGGCGCGGACGATCAGCGCCGAGCCCGACCTCTCGGACGTGCGGCTCGTCGCGGTGAGCGGGTACGCGCAGCCGGAGGACCGCGCCCGGGCCCGGTCGGCCGGCTTCGACGCCCACGTGGCGAAGCCGGCGGACCCCGCGGACATCGGCCGTCTGCTGAGCTGACCATCGCGGCGGGGGGCCTCGCTCCGGCGGAGCCTCATCCGGCTCCGCCTGCGCTCGCCCCCGCGATATCGGTCCGCGCCGGATCCTCGCGCCCGGCCGGGGTGCGCGTAGGATCCGGGCGTGGAAGCCTACGAGCCCTTCGCGTCGCTCGCGCTCGCCGCCGTCGCCGGGCTCCTCATCGGCCTCGAGCGCGAGCGGTCGAAGCCCTCCGACGAGTCCCGGCTCTCGTTCCTCGGCGGCGCCCGCACCCACCCCCTCCTCGCCCTCGTCGGCGGCGCGTCGATGCTGGTGGCCCGCGAGACCGGAGTCGTCGCGGTGGTGGTCCCCTTCGGCGCCCTCGTCGTCCTCATCGCCCTCAACTACGCCGGCGAGGTCTGGCGCAACGTCCACCGGGGCATCACCTCCGAGGCGGCGTTCCTGCTCTCGTTCCTCCTCGGCGTCCTCGCCCTGACCCGCGGCGTGATCGAGCCCCGGCAGAAGATCTTCGCGGTCGCGTCCATCGCGGTCGTCGCGACGTTCCTCCTCTCCGCGAAGCCCACCCTCCACCCGCTCGTGAAGCGCGTCTCCACCGAGGACGTCGCCGGGACGCTCAAGTTCCTCATCGTGGCGGTGGTGGTGCTGCCGCTCCTCCCCGACCGCACCTTCGGCCCGCTCCAGGTCCTGAACCCCTTCCAGATCGGCGTGCTGATGGTGCTGATCTCGGGGCTCTCCTTCGCCGGCTACGCCGCGATCCGGCTCTTCGGCCCGCGCCGGGGGCTCGGGCTCACCGGGATCATGGGTGGCCTCGTCTCCTCCACCGCGGTCACCCTCTCGATGGCCCGCCGGGCGCGGGAGCGCCCGGACATCGCCGAGTCCGCCGCCCTCGCCGTGATGCTCGCCTCGACGGTGATGTTCGTCCGGGTCTACGTCATCGTGGCGGTGGTGAACCCCGGCCTCTCGCAGCGAGGTCCTCTACCCGATGGGCTTCGCCGCGGCGGGGGGCGTCGCCGCCTGCCTCGCCCTCTGGCTCCGCTCCGGGCGCGCGAGGCCGGGCGCGCAGGAGATCGCCTTCGAGAACCCGTTCGACCTCACCGCCGCCCTCGAGTTCGCCCTCCTGTTCGCGGTGATCCTCCTCGGGTCGAAGGCCGCGACGACCTACCTCGGGACCGCCGGGACCTACGCCGCGGGCGTCGTCGCCGGCTCGACGGACGTGGACGCCATCACGCTCTCGATGGCGAAGCTCACCGTCGAGGGCGGCTCGCTCTCGCACCGGATCGCGGCGACGACCATCTTCCTCGGCACCGCGTCGAACACGATCGTGAAGGGCATCATGTCCGCGGTGGCGGGGGGCTGGCCGTTCGGGCGCCGCGTCCTCGCCGCGCAGCTCGGGGTCCTCGCCGCGGGCGGGATGGGCGCCGCCCTCGCCTGGCTCGTCTAGGGCGACGCGCCCTGGCTGCCTGCGCCGGGCGGGCTCGTCGCTGCGCTGCTCGACGTACGGACCGAAGTACGCCTGCGCTGCTCGCTCCTCGCGCGCCCGGCTCGGCGACGCCAGGACGCGTCGCCAAACGCTTCAACGGCCCGTGCCGTCGCGCCGGACGTGCGGGTCGTGGCACGTCGTGCAGCGGGCCTCGCGCAGCGAGACGCCGGGGTGCGCCGCGGCGAGCCGCTCTCCCCCGAGGTGGTGGCAGCCTCCGCACAGCCCGGGCGGCGTCGCGCCGAGGAGCTTCGGCGCAGGCGCCGCGTGCTGGCGGTGGCACTCGAGGCACGCGCCGGCGCGGACCGGGTCGTGGAGGACCGCCGCGCGGGCAATCCTCTCGCGCAGGGCGGGGTGGCACGACAGGCAGAGGAGGGCCGCCTCCTGCCGCAGGAGCTTCGGGCGTTTGCTGCCGTGCGGGTCGTGGCAGAAGACGCAGGCGCGGGCGAGGTAGGGCGCGTGGAGGGAGCCGCCCGCGACCTCCGCGCGACGGACGCCCGGGTGGCAGCCGAGGCACGCCTCCCCCTGCGGCTCCTTCACGAGCTTCGGGCCGCCGCCGTGGACCTCGTGGCACGTCAGGCAGGCACCCCGCGCGAAGGGCGCGTGGCGCCGCTCCGGCGGTCGCGCCGCGAGCGTCGCCTCGTGGCACCCCGCGCAGCGGGACTCGGGAGGGCCGACGAGGAGGACGGGGCGGTCGGACGCGTGCGGGTCGTGGCAGCGTGCGCAGTCGGCGCGGGCGTGGCCGCGCGCCCCCCCGTCGCGGCCGGGGTGGCACGCGAGGCACGACGCGGGGACCGCGACGCGGACGAGCCGGGGCCCGCCGCCGTGCGGGTCGTGGCAGGCCGTGCAGCGGCCGTCGCGGACCGGCCCGTGAACCGAGGCGGAGGCGCGCCAGCGCCCCGGCTCGCCGTGGCACTTGCCGCAGAGGACGGGGGCGGGGTCGGAGAGCAGCGGCGACCCGCGGGCGGAGTGGACGCTGTGGCACCCGGCGCAGCCTTCGCGCGCCGGGAGGTGGACCGATGGCGACGCGAGGGCGGCGGCGACGCGGGGGTGGCACCCCCCGCAGAGCGGGCCGGGGCGGCCGGCGAGGAGCGATGGCTCCGCCCCGGTGTGCGGGTCGTGGCAGCTCGTGCAGGGGGCGGCGGGCGGGGCGGGGTGGCGCACCGCGGTGCCGCCGCCGATCCCGGCATGGCATCCGGCGCACAGCTCCGCCTCCGGCGCGGTGCGCGCGAGGGGCGCGCCACCGCCTGGCGCGACGTGGCAGAGGCCGCACTCGGGCAACACGGGATGCACGACGTCGCCGAGGAGCTTCTCGCGGCCGCCGGCGTGGGTCGCGTGGCACCGGCGGCAGCTCCCGGGCGGCGGCACGTTCCCCGCGTGCGCGGCGCCGATCGCGCCCGCGGGGTGGCAGCGGGCGCAGAGCACCGCCGCGGACGCGACGAGCAGGTGGGGCTCGCGGGAGGCGTGCGGCGCGTGGCACCCGCGGCAGCCGGCCTTCGCGACGGCGCCGTGGACGCTCCCGCGGGAGAGCGCCGGGGTCTCGTGGCATCCGGCGCAGAGCTGCCGCTCCGAGCTCGCGAGCCCCGCGGAGCCGCCGGCGCGCGGGTGGGGACGGTGGCACGATTCGCAGGCCGCCGTCGGCGAACGGCGGGTGCACGACCGGCAGCCGGCGCTGCTCGGCCGCGGCGGCCCGGTGGCAGCCCTCGCACCCGCTCGACGTGTGGGCGGGCGCCGGCTCCACCGCCGCGCAGGCAGCGGTCGCGAGCGCGGCGGCGGCGATGCCGGTGAGCCTCACGTTCTTCCCCCGGGCCGACCAGCGGGCCCGCCCCCGTATGCCACGCCCACGACCCTCCTGGCGAGGGAGCCTGGGAAGCCGGCCCTCCTCGAAGCCGGAGTCTTCGTCCCGGACGGCGCCGCCGAAGCGGCGCGCCATCCCCGATTGAGCCCGTGACGCGCGCCGCGTCCTCGGGCATGTCGTCTCAGGAGGCGTCCATGGCGGAAGGCGGCGGTGGTGCGCGGGACCTCGGGCCGCAGGGCGAGTCGCTGCGGCGCGCCCTGCGGTGGCTCGACGAGCGGGTCCGCGAGGCCCCCGGCCTCGACCGGCTGAAGCTCATCTCCGAGGCGGCCTCGCGGTTCGACCTCACGCCG
The DNA here is from genome assembly GCA_963739565.1 of uncultured delta proteobacterium. Lineage (GTDB taxonomy): Bacteria > Myxococcota > Myxococcia > Myxococcales > Anaeromyxobacteraceae > Anaeromyxobacter. The sequence goes on from CAVUBF010000020.1 coordinate 66,325, forward strand.
CTCGAGGAGGACTTCCTCGTCTCGAGCTGGGTGAAGGCCCGCTGACGGGTGGTCGCTGGGCTGGCGCCCCGGTCGCAATGTCCCGGAGGGATCCGGGGGGCGCCCCTTTCGCCCGCAGGGCCGGCAGCCGCGGCGTCGATCTCCTTGCCCCGGCGCGGCCGGGGCGGGAAGATCCGCGGTCCCTCGAACGGAGGTTCTCCGCATGCGCCTCACCCTGCTCGCCGCCGCGCTCGTGCCCGCCCTCGCGCTCGCCCAGAACCCCTGGGACGCCGCGAAGAAGGTCGCCGGCAAGTCCTCCACCGCGCAGCTCGAGAAGGAGGTCAACAAGCGGCTCCTCGACGAGGGCCGCAAGAACCAGTGCTCGTTCAAGAGCGGCACCGCCGAGCTCGAGAAGGGCTGCGACGCGAAGGCCCAGAAGCTCGCGAAGTCGCTCATCGACGCGAAGAAGAAGCTGAACGCCGCCGGGGTCCAGAACTTCAAGTTCGTGGTCTCGGGTCACACCGACTCGACGGGGTCCGCCGAGAAGAACAAGGCGCTCTCCGCGGACCGGGCGGCGGTGATGGTGAAGCAGCTCGTCGCGAAGGGGATCCCCGGCGGCGACATCGAGTCGGTGGGGATGGGCTCCGAGAAGCCCCTCGTGACCCCCGACGACACGCCGCAGAAGAAGGCGAAGAACCGCCGGTACGAGGTGCAGGTAAAACTCTGAGGCGTCGCGCCGTCGGGCGCGACGCCGAACGGCTGTCGCCCGCCCGACGCGGCTTCGTCCGGTGGACGGGGCCGCGTGCCCCGTCCGTCGTCACCGGGCGGAAGCCGCCGCGGCGGAGCCGCGGCGCTTGCCAGCCTGCGTCGATCGGGCGGGGAACGCGTCCCGATTCACCGAACGTCACCGCGCGTGGGTGCGTCTCCCGCTCGGACTCGCGGCCGACGCCGCGAGCGGAGTCGAGTCCGAGGTATGATGCCCCATGTCCTGGTGGCTCTGGGTCCTCTTCGGGATCGGGCTCCTCGTGGTGGAGATGGTGACGCCGGGGGGGCTCTTCGCCCTGTTCTTCGGCGTCGGCGCGTTGCTCACCGCGATCCTCGCCGCGGTGGGGGCCGGGGAGACCGCGCAGTGGCTCGCGTTCACGGTCCTCTCCGTCGTGCTCCTCGCCACCCTGCGCCGGACCCTCCAGGAGAGGCTCTTCTCGCGCAAGGGCCCGCCCGTCGACTCGCTCGTCGGCGAGGAGGTCCTGCTCCTCGGCGACCTGCCCGAGGGCGGCGAGGCGCAGGCCGAGCTCCGGGGCGTGCCCTGGAGCGCGCGCGCGGCGTCGGGGCTCGCGCTCCGCAAGGGGCAGCGCTGCCGCGTCGAGCGCGTCGAGGGGCTCACGCTCTGGGTCCGCGCCGCGTAGCGGACCCCACGTCATGTTCGGAGGAGGACCCATGGAGACCGTCAGCGCCGCCCTCGTCATCGCGATCGTCGTCGCGATCTTCGCCATCTTCGTCGTGGTCAAGACGGCGGTGGTCGTGCCGCAGCAGAACGCCTTCGTCGTCGAGCGGCTCGGGAAGTTCCACGCGGTCCTCGACGCCGGCTTCCACGTCCTCTTCCCGTTCATCGACGTGATCCGCTACCGCCACACGCTGAAGGAGCAGGCGGTCGACATCCCCGAGCAGATCTGCATCACCAAGGACAACGTGCAGGTGGCGGTCGACGGCATCCTCTACCTCAAGGTGCTCGACCCGCAGCGCGCCTCCTACGGCATCGCCGACTACTACTACGCCATCTCGCAGCTCGCGCAGACCGCCCTCCGGTCGCGAGATCGGCAAGATCGACCTCGATCGGACCTTCGAGGAGCGGACCCACATCAACGGGATGGTCATCACCGAGCTCGACAAGGCGACCGGGCCCTGGGGCATCAAGGTCCTGCGCTACGAGATCAAGAACATCACGCCGCCGAAGGACGTGCTGGCCGCCATGGAGAAGCAGATGCGCGCGGAGCGGGAGAAGCGCGCCGTCGTGCTCACCTCCGAGGGCGAGCGCGACGCGGCCATCAACAACGCCGAGGGCAAGAAGCAGCAGGTGATCAAGGAATCCGAGGCGGCGCGGCAGCAGCAGATCAACGAGGCCGAGGGCGAGGCGCAGGCGATCCTCGCCGTCGCGAGCGCGACCGCGGAGGGGCTCCGCCAGGTCGCGATCGCGATCAGCCAGCCCGGCGGGCCGGAGGCGGTCCAGCTCCGCGTGGCCGAGCAGTACGTGCAGGAGTTCGGGAAGCTCGCGAAGACGAACAACACCGTCATCCTCCCGGCGAACCTCTCCGACGTGGGCTCGATGATCGCCCTCGCGACGAGCGTGCTCCGGTCCGGGAAGGACCACGAGCCGGTGCGGAACACGGTGGTCCCGCCGCCGGCCGGGGCGCGCCCGCACGCCGGCCCGGTGATGCCGATTCCGCCGCGCATGCCGCCGCGGACCCCGGGTCGCGAGACCTGAGCCTCGGCCCTCTCGCGCCGCGCAGCGCGAGGGGTCGCGACCTCCGCCGCGCGTCACCGCGAGAGGCGGCGGTACTCGGAGAGGTGGCGCTCGGCGTCGGCCTGGCGGCCGAGCCGCTCGAGGAGCCTCGCCGCGCGGTGGTGCGCGTCCGCGAGGGAGCGGTCCGCCTCGAGGGCCCGGGCGTAGGCGAGGAGGGCGTCGTCGGCGAGCCCCTGGTCCTCGAGGGCCGTCCCGAGCCGCAACGACGCGAGTCCGCGGAGGGGCCCCGCGAGCGCCGCCCGCCGGTAGTGGAGCTCCGCGCCGCGCGCGTCGCCGCGGCCGTGGAGGAGGCGCCCGAGGGCGAGGTGCGCGCCGCCGTGGCCGGGATCGATGGCGAGGGCGCGGCGGTAGGCCTCCTCCGCCTCCCGCGGCACGGCGTTCTCGAGGTCCGCCCCCCAGCGGAACCAGGCGTCGCAGTCGAGGGGCGCGCCGCGCCGGCCGCGCCCCGCCGCGCGGACCACCGGCGCCACCTTGCGGGCGAGGTCGCCGACGTCGAGGTCGAGGAGGACCTGGCCCGTCTCCGGGTGCCAGCGCGCCCCGCCGTCCTGGACGACGACCCGGTCGCCGTCGGCGGCGACCCGCACCGCCGCGAGGGGCCGGCCCGCCGGGAGCTGCGCCCGGAGCGACCGGAGCGCCCGCCGGATGCGGCCGCGCGGGATGCGGGCGTGGACGAGGGAGGCCGCCGCCCGCAGGAGCACGAGGTCCTGGAAGGAGAAGCGGAGGGCGTTGCCGGGGCCCCGGCGCGGCGCGACGAAGCCAGCGCGCGCGAGGCGGCGCACCTCGGCGACGGGCAGGTCGAGCAGCCTCGAGACGTCCTGCGAGCGGTAGCCCCACACGGCGGGCGGAGACTAGCGCAGGGGTCCGTCATCGCGGTCGGGTCGGGGTCGGGGTCC
>CAVUBF010000021.1:0-38585 GCA_963739565.1 uncultured delta proteobacterium
GCACCTCGCGGAGATCTTTGGGATCGAGCTGGAGACTCCGGTCCCGGCTGCCGCGGCGAACACGGTGAAGCGACCTCGCCGCGCTGCAAACCAGCCGGCGCGGGGGCAATCCCGCGGCGCCGCCGGTGGAGGTGTCGGCAAGCGGACCCCGAAAGGGGGTCGCGCGCGGCCACCCGGTCCTCCGCTGAGGTCGAATCCTTTACCAGCGTTCGGCGACAGTGAAGGCTCCTTTCCTTTTCGCGCGGAAGCAGCGACTCGCGCAGCGAGCCTCCATTCTTCGGCGCGTCGAGCGGGAACGAACGGTCACGCAGGCGAGTGCAGCCCGTGCGCGAGGCGCTCCGAGACGGCGGGGAGCCCCGCGAGCGCGCGAAGCACGTTCCGTGCGCCGAGGCCCATCCGCTCCGGGACGTACCCGCCCTCGAGCACGGCGACGACGCGACCTTCCACCGACGGGCGCGTCCGCTCCACGACCTCCCGCGTGATCGCGTGAAGATCCTCCGGCTCGAGGAGGAATCCGCCGAGCGGATCCTGCGCGAGGCAATCGAATCCCGCCGACATGAGGACGAAGTCGGGTTCGAACTCGCGGAGCGACGCTGCGAGCGCCTCCGAGAAGCGGCGCCGGTATCCGTCCTCTCCGTCCCGGGCGGCAACGGGACGTTCCGGATCGTCCCGGCACCGGCGCCGCCGCCTCGCTCCCAGGGGGCGCCGGTTCCGGGATAGTGCGGGGACAGGTGGAGCGACAGGTAATAGGTGGTGGGGTCCTCCCACACGATGGACTGCGTGCCGTCCCCGTGGTGCACGTCCCAGTCGACGACGAGGATGCGCCGGGCGAGGTCCATCGACTGGAGCCGCCGCGCAGCGATCATGACGTTGTTGAAGAGGCAGAAGCCCGCGGCTCGCTCACGCCCGGCGTGGTGCCCGGGAGGGCGAGCGAGCGCGAACGCGGTCCGCGCATGCCCGGTCGCGACGAGCTCGGCGGCCGTGGCGGCGCAGCCCGCGGCGGCGACCGCGGCGACGAACGAGCTCCCCGACACGGCCGTGTCGGGATCGATCCACTCGATGCGGCCTTCCCGCTGCGCGCGGTCCGCGAGCTCGCGCACGAACGACACGTGACCGGCGGCGTGCGCCTGGACGAGGTACTCGGTCTCGACCGGCTGGGCGTCCACCTCGAAGACCACGTCCCGCCCAAGGTCGGGATCCGCGTGGACCGCATCCAGGATCGCGCTCAGGCGTGCTGGCGCTTCGGGGTGATCCTGCCCCGTGTCGTGCGCGAAGCACGCCGGATGTTTCACGAGGACGAGCGGGACGGGCATGGGTGATCCCGATGATCTCAAGATAGCGCCTGCCCATCGGACGCGCCGGTCGCCAGGCCGGTGTTCCCCGAACCGACCGGCCGAGCGCCGGTCGGCGGAAACGCCTCGTTGTTCTTCGGACGCGACCTCGCCCGCGGCGAGAGGGCTCGGGACACTCGAAAGGATTCCAAGGGCGCCAGCGAACTGAGCTCCGATTAGAACAGCGCGCAAGCGCCCGGACGTTCCCCGAACGTGGCGTCCGCCCTGGTTTCCACGATGCGGCTGGAGGCAGCGCCACCATGGACTCGACGACGTTCCGTGCTCGCATGTGGACCGCGATGCAGGACCTCTTCACGCGGATCCTCGCGCACCCGTTCGTCGCGGGACTCACCGACGGATCGCTTCCACGCGACGCCTTCGCCTACTACGTCGTGCAGGACGCGCACTACCTCGTGGACTACGCCCGCGCCCTCGCGCTCGTCGGCGCGAAGGCGCCGGACGAGCACGCCATCGCGATGTTCGCCGGGCACGCTCGCGGCGCGCTCGAGGTCGAGCGCTCCCTCCACGCCGGCCTGTTCCGCGAGATGGGCATCACGGACGACGAGGTCCGAGCCACGCCCGTCATGCCGACCACGCTCGCGTACACCTCGTATCTCCTCCGGTCTTGCCACCAGGGCTCCTTCGCGGAGGGGCTCGCCGCGGTCCTGCCCTGCTACTGGATCTACGCCGAGGTGGGCACCGCGCTCCTCGCCCGCTCGTCGCCGGATCGGCTGTACGCGCGCTGGATCGCGACGTATGGCGGGGAGGAGTTCGGCAAGATCGTCGCCGACGTCCTCGCCCTCGTGGACCGGGTCGGCGAGAGCGCCAGCGCCGCGGAGCAGGCCGCCATGCGCGAGCACGTCGTGACGACCGCACGCTACGAGTGGATGTTCTGGGATGCGGGATGGCGCCGCGAGACGTGGCCGGTCTGACCGGACCGCCGGCCTCACCTGTGCCCGCGGCCGCGCCCTTCGTTCTCGTGCTCCCGACCGTTATCGTGCGGATTGCCGTGGTCCCCGCGTCCGTTATCGTGGCCCGGGTTGCCCCGCTCGCCGAAGTGCTGCCGCGTCGCCTCCTCACGCGGCTGGTAGCGGTACCGCTCGGAGCGGATCGCCTGCTGGTGCTCCGGCGCGCGAGGGTAGCGGTTCCCCGAGTACGACCCTGGTAGGACGGCAACGGCGCGGAGCGGGGACGGCGCGACGGTCCACCGGGCCCATCCGTTCCGGCGCGCTTCCAGTCGCGGCCCCAGTGCTCACCCCAGCGCGGCGGCGCGTTGGCGCGCCAGCCACGGAAGTACGGCGCAGGGGTCCGGTAGTAGCGCACCGGGTCCCGCAGCACGTACACCGGGACGTACTCGGGGGCCACCGGGTGCCACGGGCCGTTGTACGAGCTGCTCATGTACCAGCTGTCTCCGTGGAATACCCAGTATGCGACTCGTCGCGGAAGAAGAAGTCCTGGCTCGCTCGAGGCGCGTAGTAGACGGGATAGCCCGGCACCTGCACCAGTGGCCGGTAGACCTGCACGTTGATGCCGATGTCCACGGCGGGGAGCCCGATGGGGACGCTGACCTGGGCGTCGGTCGAGGTCACCGATCCAAGCAGCAGCGACGGAAACGGCGACGATCAGGAGGCGGATTTCCAGCTCTCCTCCCGCACTCGACGAATGGTGGTGGCTGGAAAATCCGCCGACGAAATCCCTCGCCGGACTCGGCCAGCTGCGATCGAAGGAGAATCGAGGGGTTCGGCGCCCTTCAGAACCTTCCGAACTTCATCGCCACGACCAGGCTGAACCCGGCGACGTGGAGTACGACAGGCCCGGCATCTGTGCGCCCACGATCCACCGGTACGCGGCGCCGACGTTCACGCGCATGTTCTTTGCGAGGTTGAGCTCCGCGACGAGCGCCGGCTCCATCACGAAGAAGCCGTCGCTCCCGGACCCGTAGGACCCGCCACCGTGCCAGTTCAGCGAGATTCCCCTCCGCCGACGAGTGTCCCGAGGGAGACGTGGAGCAGCCGCAACGGCGTGAACGTGTACTCATCCATGCGCCGCCGTAGGCCATCGCCAGGTCGAGGTCCTCACCCGCCTTTCCCGCCTCGGGCGGCGCCGGCACTGGCGTGACGAGGCCGAACCCTCCGCCGCCGATCGTCACGCGCCCGTCGAGGAGCCATCCGCCCCGGCCGCCGAGGAACACCGCCGCACGATCGCGCACGGTCGTGACGTGGACGACGGGCGCGCCCCAGCCGCCGTTGTGCCCGGTCCCCCCCAGGAGCACCTCGGGCTCCGGCTCGGGCCGGCCCTGCGGTGGAGCGTTCTGCGCGAGCGCGGACGGCGGGGCGAGCAGCAGCAAGGACGCCACGAGCGATTCGACGAGGTGGCTCATGCGGTCCTCCAATCGCCACCGGCATGGGAGGAGTGTCGCGCCCGCTCGCCCGCCCCGGATGCCGGAAGGAAGGGCAGCCACTTCGGGTGCGCTCCACCGTCCCGCTCCGTCCGCGCCGCGCCGTGGCATGCGGGTACTGAACTCCTGGTCATCCCAGACACATGGTCCGCGCGGCCCCCCATCACGCTCTGCTACGCTGCCGGCGCGCCGGGCACCGGGGAGCCGGCGCGCGCAGCCCACGAACGCCGGATCCACGCCTCGCGCCCGCGATCCCGGCGAGCAGGGCCACCAGGTCCTGGGGGAAGCCATGACTCGACTCTCTCGTCTGCCGGCCACGGTCCTCTGTGCGGCATGGATGGCAGCTCTCTCGTCGGGATGTGCCGGGGGGAAGGGCGACAAGGGGGACAAGGGGGACGTCGGCCCGACCGGACCGACCGGCTCGATCACGGGCACCCTGACCTATCGGCCAGTCCGGCCGCGGCTCCCCTCCCCGCCACCGGCATCACCGTCACCGACCTCTCCATCGGCGACTCGGTCGTCTCGACCGTGACGAACGGCACCGGCAAGTTCACGCTCGGCAACGTTCCGGTCGGCATCCACTCCCTCAGGTTTTCGGGGACCGGCTGGGTCACCCTCCAGGTCGACGGCGTCTCCGTGCTCGCGGCCAGGACCTCGGTCGTGGACGGGGCCGTGACCGCGCTCAACCCGCTCGTCGTCGTCCCGAACGTCTCCGCCGCTCCCGCGGGCTTCGGCGCCCCGGCGGCCCTCGCGGTCGCCGTGACCGGCGGGACCGGGCCCTAACCTACGCGTGGGTCGCGTCGTCTGCCAACCCGACGGACATCACCCTGAGCGACAGCTCGGCGGCGGCGCCGACGTTCACCACGGGGTCGCTCGCGGCCGTCCTCGCGGGCGGCAGGGTCGCCGGCTTCGGCCGGGTGACCAGCCTCGACACGAACGACGCCTTGAGCTTCCCGGCGAACCCGCAGGTCGGGTTCCTCGGCATCAGCGCTCAGCAGCTCTCGCAGCTGACGTACGAGTTCACGGTCACGGTCACGGACGCGACCGGCTTCGTGAAGAGCGCGATCGTCTCGATCCCGGCGGTTACGCTGGCGCAGGGGAACGGCGTCGTCCCGGTGGACCGATCGTCGTCGCGAACCTCCCCGGCAACGCCTCCCCGGCCGGCCTCACCCGTCCCGGCGGAAGCGCCGCGGTCCTGCACGAGGCCGCCACGCCCAACCCATGGTTCATCCCCGACGTGGCGGGGAGCTACGTGATCACCGCCGGGCCCACCGTCCTCGAGGTCGCGGCCAGCGCGTTGACCGGCGCAGTTCCGAGCTGCACGAGCTGCCACTCGACCCTCCCGCAGTACAAGATCGACCGCGTCGCCCTGGCGTTCGACGAATGGGCCAGCTCGGCCCACAGCACCCTCGGCACCTCCGCCGGCGGGTCGTGCGAGAGCTGCCACGGTCCGCTCGGCGGCCACCTCGCGGGCGCCACCTTCGTCGACGGCACGACCGCCGTGAAACCGGTGGCGGAATTCGCCGCGGCGGTCTGCGCGGTGTGTCACGACCGGCCCGGCGAGCGGGACGAGGTCCGGCTGTGGCGGCAGTCGACGCACTCGGACCTGGCGCGCGCGGTGTCCGTGGGAGCGGGCGTCTCCTCGCCGGGCTCTCCCGGGGCCCCGCGCGCGAGCTGCAACCGCTGCCACTCCGCCCAGGGTTTCTTGAGGTACCTCGCGCAGCTCACCGGGACCCTGACGAAGAGCGACGGGACGCCCATCGCGGGCAGCTACCCGGGGAGCCTCGTCGACCCGGCGACCTCACCCCTCGCCGACGCCGGCGTCGCCTACCTCCAGGGCCTCGGCATCACCGCCGACGGCGTGCAGCCGCAGACCTGCCAGACCTGCCACGACCCCCACACCGCCGCGCTCCGGATCGAGGGGGCCACGCCGATGCTCCCGGCTGGCTTCAGCGTGGTCGGCGCGGGCAAGGGCGCCATCTGCTTCGTGTGCCACAACTCCCGGAACGGCGCCCGCAGCGACCAGCTCAACGGGGTGTACTCGAACAACAGCAATCCCGGCACGCCCGTCGCGGTCACCTCAATCGGCTCCCCGCACGACGCGGCCCAGGGCGACGTGGTCGCCGGCCGCAACGCGTTCTTCGTCGGCGCGTACCGTCCCTCGGCCCACCTCGGCGTCGAGGACACCTGCGTCGGCTGCCACATGCGGAGCTACGCCGCGGGCCTCGACGGGACGGGGAGCAACCACACCTGGCGCATCGACTCGACCGTGTGCGCGAGCTGCCACGGCGGAGCGAAGATTCCGGTCGACGGGGTCGCGCTCCAGGGCCAGTTCGACGCCGCCGTCGGCGACCTGGCGGCTGCGCTCAGCTCGGTCGGTCAGGCCACGGTGCGCGGCACGTACTACAAGGGGACGAGGCAGACCGTGCAGATCCCGAACGACGCGGTCGCCGTGTTCGTGACCGGCCTCAGCCCCGGGTTCGCGCTCACCTTCTCGTCGCCGATCTCCGACCCGAACGCCACCAGCGGAACCGTGATGACGCTCGGCACGCCGACAAGCGGCGCGGCCCTCGGGAACTTCTACACGGACGCCGGCGCCACCACGAAGGTGTTCGACGTGCTGAAGGGCACCTTCTCCAAGGCGAGCTGGAACGCGCGGCTGCTGACGCTCGATCGCTCGCGCGGCGTCCACAACCCGAGCTTCGCGTTCGACGTCCTCTCCGCGACGCTGGCGGCGGTCTACAACCCGGCGCTCCCGAAGTAGCGGTCAGCGCGTGGCGGCGCGGAGCGCTCGGTACCCTGCGTCCGTCGCGGCGCCGTAGACCAGGTGCGACGCGAGCGCCTTCGCGTGGGTCGAGAGCGGGTACCGGGTCGGACGCCCGCTCAGCCCGAGCGCCGGGACCAGCAGCTCGTCGCTCAGGAGCCAGACGACCGACCCCCACGCGGCGCCCGCGGCGATCACGGGGACCGCCGCCCGCGACGCGAGCACGCCGAAGAGTGCGCCCCACGCCGCTCCGGTCGCGTAGTGCACGATCTCCGCGGCCACGTCCTTGCAATCTTCCGGGATCGACGCTCCGAAGAGGCGAGCCGCGGCCTCCGCCGTCCGGTAGGTCGCCGGCTCCAGGTCGCCCTGGGCCCGCTTCTCGCGCTCCTTCGTCTTCTCGCTCCCTGCCGCCATGATCCGCGGCTGCGCCTGCTCCATCACCCAGCTCGCGACGAGACCGCTCACCGCGCCGAGGGTCGCATCGAGGACGAGGTTGCTCCGGTGACGACGCCTGGACATGGCTCTCCCCTCGCCCGAGGCGCGTCGGCCCGCGACGATCGTCGCCGGGCGCCGCGCTCGGCGGGCTGGAGCAAAGGTCGATCCTCCGGCGGGCGCGCGCAGTGGGGGCGCCGAGCCCGGCGTCCGGCGCCTCGTGCCGGTGTCGTGAGGGGCGTCGAGCCGCGAGCCACGAGCTCTGCCTCGGAGCGGGTTGCCGCTCGGGCGGCGGTCCACAGGGAGAGCCGCGCCTTCGCCGGCGAGGCTTCGGGATCGCATCCTTGTTCTTGGAATGACGCGATCCTCTCGCCATCCCTTGCGACAGAGGAGGCTCACATGAAGGCGCTCGTCTATCACGGACCCGGAAGGAAGGCCTGGGAGGAGAAGCCGAAGCCCTCGCTCAAGGCCCCGACCGACGCGGTCGTGAAGGTGCTCAGGACCACCATCTGCGGGACCGATCTCCACATCCTGAAGGGGGACGTCCCCGCCGTCACCGACGGACGGATCCTCGGCCACGAGGGGGTCGGGGTCGTCGAGGAGGTCGGCACCGGCGTCTCGACCTTCAAGAAGGGCGACCACGTCCTGATGTCCTGCATCACGTCGGACGGCAAGTGCGAAGCCTGCAAGAAGGGCATGTACTCGCACTGCGTCGACGGCGGCTGGATCCTCGGCCACCTGATCGATGGGACGCAGGCCGAGTACGTCCGGATCCCGCACGCGGACAACAGCATGTACAAGGTCCCGCCCGGCGTCGACGAGGACGCGCTCGTGATGCTGAGCGACATCCTCCCCACCGGCTTCGAGGTCGGGGTGCTGAAGGGTGCGGTGAAGCCGGGCGACACCGTCGCCATCGTCGGCGGCGGGCCGGTCGGGCTCGCCGCGCTCCTCACCGCGCAGTTCTACTCGCCGGCCGAGCTGATCATGGTGGATCTCGACGAGAACCGGCTCGCGGTCGCGAAGAAGCTCGGCGCGACGAAGACCGTCAACAGCGGCGACGGCAAGGCGGTCGAGAAGGTCATGGCGCTCACGGGCGGAAAGGGGGTCGACGTCGCCATCGAGGCGGTCGGCATCCCCGCGACCTTCGACGTCTGCCAGGACGTCGTGACGGCGGGCGGCCACGTCGCCAACGTGGGCGTTCACGGAAAGAGCGTCTCGCTCAAGCTCGAGAAGCTCTGGATCCACAACATCACCCTCACGACGGGGCTCGTGGACACCAACACCACGCCGATGCTCCTCAAGATCGTCGTCGCGGGCCGCCTCGCGCCGAAGCAGCTCATCACCCACGAGTTCGCCTTCGACGACATCCTCAGGGCCTATGACACCTTCGGGAACGCCGCGAAGGAGAAGGCGCTGAAGGTCGTGGTGAAGACGAAGGGTTGAGTCGACGGCCGCGGACCCGCCCTCGAGCTCGCTCACCCGCGTCCCGGTGAGGTGGCGGACGGCGCTCGAGGACGAGGTCCCGGCAGCTCAGCCGGGGGACACTACGTCTCGCGCTCGCTGACTCCACGAAGCGTTTCGGACGCGCGGTCCTGGGTGTCGTGCCGAGCGATATCCGAGAGGCTGATGACCCCGAGCAGCCGCCCGCCGTCATCGACGCACATGATCCGCGACTTGTGATCCCTCGCCATCGTGCGCTCTACGTCCCGGATATCGTCACTGGGCCAGCACGCGATGACCTCGTGCGTCATCACGTCCTCGATCGCAGTGCTCCCCAGCTTGTTCGCGGCGACCACCCGGATCGCGATGTCGCGATCCGTGACGGTCCCGAGGACCTTCTTCGACTGATCGCACACTGGCAGGAATCCTATGCCGTCGTCCCTCATGCGCGCTGCGGCTTCCTGCACCGAGTCACGCGGCGAGATGCACTCCACGTCCTTCTTCATGATCTGTTCGCACCGCATCGCAGTAGCCCTTCCCTCGACCCGGGTCACGCCGCCTGTGGCTCGGGTACGGCCGTTCGGAACACAGACGAATCACCGAGGGGCGTGTTCCCGACGACGTCATCCGAGCCAACGATGCGCGTCGGCGCGGCGGGACGCATCCGACGAACACGCAGGAGCTCGCACGACCCCTGATTCCACCCGCGCCCGAACGCCCGAAGAGGCGCAGCAGGCCGCCCTGCGCGAGCACGTCGTGACGACCGCACGCTACGAGTGGATGTTCTGGGATGCGGGAGGGCGCCGCGAGACGTGGCCGGTCTGACCGGGACGGCGCGGCCGCTGCCCGGGCGCCGAGGCGAGCAACCCCGCAGGCGCTGGCTCCCCCGAACGACGTCGGCTTGTTCTTCGAGGAGGTGGACCCCGCCACGGGCGAGGCACTCGGCAACTTCCCGCAGGCGTTCAGCCACGTGGCGCTCGTCGGATCCTGCGCGCACCTCTCCGCGGCGATGCAGGGCCGGATCCCCGAGGGCGCGCACGACTACGCGGAGCTCGCGCTCGAGCGGTTGCTGTCGGATCGGCGCTGAACCCAGGAACCGAGGGCGGCGGGAGCGGCCTCCTTCTTGCTCCAGCGCTCACCATGCGCGTTCGCCCCGGTGTCTCCACGGCGTTCCAGGCGGCTCGCGGGTCCGCCTTCCGGCCACCCGACCGCCGCGCGGCCGCGGCCACGCCCATGCTCCTGGAGGATTCATGAACGACCCCGTCGACGGTCTCTGCCGCACCCGCCGCCTCCGCAGTCTCCTCTCGATGCGCGGACCCGGTGACCGCCTCATGTTCGCGCCCGCGTCTGCCGAGGCGCTCGCCGAGGCCCGCGCGCTCGGGCCCGAGCTCGCGGCGCAGGCGGTCACCACCCTGCTCGAAGGCTACGAGGAGGGCCGCGACCCCGCCACCGGCGAGCGCGCGGTCGACCTCGCCTGGCGGCTCCGCCTCGTCGGCGCCGTTCCCGCGCTGGTCGGCTGCCTCGAGCGGCTGTCCGAGTTCGACTCCGTCGCGAACGCCTCGATGCGCGCGCTGGGGGAGCTGCGGGCCGAGGCGATGTCCCCGCTCCTCGCAGCGTTCGGCCGGTGCACGACACCCGAGGGACGAGCCTGGATCGGGCGTGCGCTCCTCGGCGCGCTACGGGACGAGCGGGTCCGCGCCGCCTTCGTGACGATGCTCGCCGACGACCCGGTCAGCGGCGCGGGCTACCTCGCCGAGCACGGCGACCGGCGAGCGCTCCCGCAGCTCTACGCGACGCTCGACCGGCTCGACCTTCCCGCGCCCGGGAAGGACGAGCTCCGGCGGTGCGAGGAGATCATCGCGGTCGCCCAGGCGATCCGGGCCCTGCGGGGCGCGTTCACCGCCGCCCAGCGCGCGAAGTTCGAGCGCGCCTGGGCGAGGAGCGAAGACCTGCTCCTCGGGCCGTCGGCTCACGAGGCGGAGGCGGAGCCGGCGGAGCGTCCGGAGGTGCTGCCTCGTACTCCCTCAACCTGACGAACCACTCGAGCTTCCGCTCGAAGCTCGGGAACGCCGCGTTCCGACCGCTCGGGTTGGGCAGCACGAACACCCGCGCGCCGCCAATTGCCGCACCTCGCGGCCCCGGTCCCGCCTCCGGGCTCCCGGGGAGCACGATCCGCCCGAGCGTCACGCCGACGAGCGCCACCACCGCCGGCCGCGCCGCCTCCACCTTCCGTACGAGCTCGGCGACGCCGCGCTCGTAGTCGCGCCGCGTCAGCTCCGCCGCGCCCCGCGTCGCGCGGGGGCAGACGTTCGTCAGGCCGAGGCCGAGCTCGAGGAGCCGCCGGTCGTCGGCGGGCGGGAGCAGCTCCGGCGTGAGCCCCGCCGCGTGGAGGAGCCGCCAGAACGGGTTCCCCGGGCTCGCGAAGTGGTGCCCGACCCGCGCCGACTCGAGCGACGGGTTGATGCCCACGAACAGGACGCGCAGCCCGGGCGCGAGCACGTCCGGGAGCGTTCGCCCCGGGCTTACAGCACCACCTGCCACCCCACGAACCTCGGCGGCCCCAGGATCGTGCCCGCGGTCGAGCGGCCTTGCCGGTGCGCCTTCTGGAAGGCCTCGGACTCGGTCCACCTCCTGAACGCGTCCTCGTCGCGCCACACCGTGTGTGACGCGTACAGCCGCGCGCCGTCCTCCTCGGGGCCCTTGAGGAGGTGGAAGGCCTCGTAGCCGGGCACCTCGTTCAGGTACGTCTCGCGCTCGCGCCAGCCCCGCTCGAACTCCTCGCATCGTTCCGGGGCCACGCGGAAGTGGTTCATGGCGATGAACATCCCGCGAACTTAGCTGCCCGCCGGCTCCGTCGCTCGCCTCGTTGGCGCGAGCCGTCCCACGAGCACCGGTACAATCGCTGGAACGTCAGCGTCCAGCTGACGTGCGAAGCTCCTCCCTGCCCGCCGTCGCCGGTCGCTCCACCTCCAGGATCTCCGCCGTGCCGTTCTCGGCGAGGACCCTCGTCTCCGCGGGCACTCGCGCATCGTCGAAGGGCTTCATCACGAGCAGGTACCGGTACGCGTCCGCGAGCCGGGCGCCCGCTTCGGGTTCCCAGCCCTGCTGGTACCAGAACTCGCTCGGACCGGTGATGAGGTACCTCGACCTGAAGTAGGGCGTCACGCCGCCGCTGAACAGATACGGCGACCGCGCCTCGCGCTCGATCGTCGCGAAGTTGCCCGCGTGCAGGTACGGATTCGTGGTGCCGTCCCTGAGGCGCGTCGCGACGGGCGCGAAGGTCACGCCGACGGGCATCTGCGCGGCCACCTGCCGGTACTCGCGCATCACGGCGTCGTGACGGAGGAGGTGGCGCGCGAGCACTCCCAGGTTCGCGGCGACGAGGCCGAGCGCGACGAGCGTCGCGGCCCAGCTCGGGCGCGCCCGCTCGGCGGAGAAGACCGCCGCGATCGCGACGAACAGCCAGGCGAACGGCAGCGCCCGCAGGTCGATGTACGCGACGTACGAGCGGCTGAACGGGAGCGCCGCGTACAGGGCGAAGCACACGGCGGCGAGGGTGGCCGGCACGAGCGCGCGCCGCGTGCTCGCCGCGTCGCGCCGGCGCACCAGCAGCACGACCGTCGCCGCGAAGAGCGCGACGAGCACCGCCTCCGTCGCCCGATCGTACCGATGGAACGGCAGGAACACTCCGGTCACCTTCACGAGCGGTTTCGCCCACTCGGTGCCTCCGGCCGGCGCGACGCCGGCCGTCGACACCTGCCAGGCCACGACCGCGAGGAGGGGGGCGAGCCCTGCGGCGCCGCGGCGGAGCACCGCCGTCGGAACGATGATCGCGCCGTCGCGGCGTTTCATCGCGAGCACCGTCAGGACGGCGACCCCGATCGCTGTGAAGAACGTCGCGGAGAGGTGCGTGAGGAAGCCGACCCCGACCCCGGCCGCGAACGCCGCGAACGCCCGCCGCGAGCCGGACTCGAGGAAGACGTGCCAGGCGGCGAGCGTCACGAGCGTGAGCGCGACCGCGAGGCGGTAGCTCGTGAACCCGATGATGAACGTGAAGTCCGTCCCGAGGTAGAGCGACAGCACGGAGGCGAGGAGGATCGCGTGCCCCGAGCATCGGTACGCTCTCAGGAACACGGCGACGGCCGCGGGCAGCGAGAAGAGCGCGAATCCCCATCCACGCCCGGCCCGCGGCGTACGGACCGAGGACGTGCACGAGCCACGCGAGGGAGAGGTCGTGGAGGATGTAGGGCGAGATCATGGGGTGGAACGAGAAGTACTCGCCGAAGCGCCGCCCCCCGTCGAAGAGGAGGTCCGCCGAGATCACCGCGCGCGCGACGTGGTTCGGGACGTCCTGGAAGGGCAGGCCGTCGAGAAGATCCGAGGAGGAGCACGTACCCGGCCGCGAGCGCCCCTCCCGCGATCGCGAGCACGCGCGTGGCCGAGCGGGGCCGCGCGCGGCGGGGTGAGGCGTCGGCCGCGGCGCCGCGCGGCGCGGGTGCGCGCGCGGGCGCCGGCAGCGCGGACCAGGCCGTGAGGAAGCCGCCGACGTTCGCGCCGATGCCCGCCGCGATCATGGTGATCGCGACCGCCGTCAAGCTGCCCCGGGCGAATACGCAGAGCGCCAGCGCCTGCAGCACGACCACCGCGAGCAGGACGCGAACGTACCCGGTGCGCCGGATCGAGAGCGCGAAGTTGAGCCAGATGTTCACGCCCGCGTACAGCGTCCCGGCGAGGCTCATGAGGCCGAGGACGGCGCCGGGGTCCTCGTACGCGCCGGTGAACACGGCCCGCACGATCGGCCCCGGGGCGGCGAGATAGACCGCGCTGAGGACGAACCCCGGCGCGAGCGCCGCCCCGAGCGCCATGAGCAGGAGCGGGCGCGGATCCCGGCCCGTCGCGCTGCGCAGGGTCGCCTTCGGGAAGAGCACGAACGAGATCGCCCACGGCAGGAACAGGCTCATCTTCTCGAACGTGACGACCGTTCCGAAGTTGCCCGCGATCCGCGGCGCGAACGCCATCTTCACGAAGAGCGCGTCGACGTTCGTGAGGACCCCGAAGAGCGCGAGGCCGACCACGGTCAGGACCGCGTACGAGCGGCTCACGCGGGGGCTCGCGCCGCCGGGAGCGCTCGCGAGGGTCGGTCGGAGCCGCGGCAGCGCGATCGCGACGGCGGCGAGCGCCGCGAGGGGCTGGGCGAGGACCGCCCCGGCGGCGCGCCACCCGGCCAGGATCAGCGCCATGGCGAGGAGCAGGCGGAACACCGCCTGGCTCACCTGGACGCGCCCGAGCGGCCCGAACGCCTGCAGCCCCTGGAGCGCTCCGAGCACCGGCTCGCGCACGAACAGCATGAGGACCATCGCCGACGCCGCCCAGAGTGGAGCCGGCCCGGGGACGTGCAGCGCGGCCGCGACCGCGGGGCTCGCGAGCGCCAGGGCGGCAGCGGCGAGGAGGCCCCACCGCCCGCACCAGCGCGCCGTCCGCCGCAGGAACGGGCCCACGGAGCCGGCGGACGTCGGCCGGGCGGCGAGGTCCGCCGTGTAGAACGCGACGACCATGCGGATGGCGGTCGCGACCGAGAGGAGGACCTGCAGGAGCGCCGTGACGGCGACGAACACCCCGAACTCGGCGGGGGCGAGCCACCGCCCTGCGACCACGCTCACCGCGTAGTCGAGCGCGCCCGCGACGAGCATCGCGGCGCCGAGAACGAGCCCGTGGCGGGCGCCCGCGGACCTGAGCAGGGCGCCCGGGCGGAGGAAGGCCCCGTCGGGCAGCGCGAGCCTGTTCGGTGGTGTCGACATGGCGTCCCCGCTCGCGTCAGGCGCGCGTCCGGAGGACGCGGCGCCGCAGCACGGCGCGGTCGTACAGCTCCGGCGCGACGCGGTCGGCGAGATCGATGACGCGCTCGCGCCACCCGATCACGCGGCTCCGGCGCCGCCCCCTCAGCACCGCGACGATCGCGCGCGCCACCGCCCGCGCGTCCGCCCCGCCGCCGCCGGTGGGTGCGAGCCCGAACCACTCCGCCGCCGTCCGGAACGGCGTCCGCAGCATCCCCGGGTAGACGGACAGGAACCGGAGGCCGTCCGCCTCGTGCTCGAGGTGGAGGCACTCGACGAAGCGCCCCGCCGCAGCCTTGCTCGCCGCGTAGTGCGCCTCGAACGGCACGGCGCGACGCGCCACGACGGACAGCACCGCGACGAACGTCCCTCTCCGGCCGTGGTCCCTCCAGTGCTGCGCGGCCGCGGTGGCGGCGGCGGTGCACGCCCAGAAGTTCAGCTCGAAGATCCGCCGGGCGCGCTCGACGGGGACACGCGCGGTCCGCCCAAACACCGCCGCGCCCGCGACGAAGACGATGCCGTCGAGCCGGGCCCCGCCCTCCGCCTCGACGGAGGCGTACAGCTCTTGCCAGTCGACCGCGGTCGCGTCGATCACCCGTGCGCAGCGGACCCGCCGATCCGTGCCTCCGCTCCGTCCGGCGACCGCGACGCCGACGCCGTCGTCGGCGAGCTGCCGCACGACCGCGGCGCCGAGCCCACCTGCGCCCCCCACGACGAGCACCTGCCTCATGACGCGAGCGCCTCCGCGATGACCGGTCGCAGCGTCCTCTCGAGCGAGTACTCCGCCGGGTCGATCCCGAGGAGCGCGAACGTGTCCGACGGGTCGTAGACCGTGTCCATGTGCAGCACGCCGAGGATCTCCCCGCGGGTCCGGAGGTCGAGCCGCGGGTTCGTCGACGCAGGCGAGCGCCGCAGCAGCGCGCTCATCCAGGGGAGAGGCAGCGGAACGGTCACGCCGGCGCGCCGGCGCGCCGGGGCCGTCATCGCCTCGAGCTCCGCGTTGGTCACCGTGTACGGATCGGCGACGACGAGGGTCGTCAGGGTCGGGAGCTCCGGGCGCGCGATCACCCGCCGCGCCACGTCCGCGAGCAGGTCCATGTGGCAGAGGTGGTGCCGCGCCGCGCGCGGATACAGGCGCAGCGTCACGCCGCGCCGGGCGAGCTTGAGGAGCGTCTCCACCATCCCGGCGCCGCCGGGCGCGTACAGCACCGCCGGGCGCAGGAAGATCGCGCGCAGGCCGCGCTCCGCAGCCGCGCGCGCGACGAAGTGGTCCTCCTCGAGCTTGGCGGTGGCGTACCCGGGAGAGGGGAACGTCGCCGGGTTCGGGACCGCGCGGTTCCCCAGGCCGACGCCGGTCCCGAGCACGGACGCGCTCGAGACGTGGAGCAGGAGCGCCCCTCGCCGCAGCTCCGGCAGCAACGCGGCCGTCGCGTGCTCGTGGGAGCGGCGGTACTCCTCGTACCCGCAGCCAGGGCGGACGCGGAACCCGTGCGCAGTGACGACGACGTCGGCCGCGCCGAGCAGCGCGCCGGAGCGCGAGACGTGGACCTCGCCCGCGCTCGGCTCGCGGTAGACGACGCGCTCGGCCCCGAGCGCGCGCGCGAGGCCGCCGCCCACGAACCCATCCGCGCCGACCACGACGACGAGCCCCCCGGGCGCCGCGCCGTCGCGCGCGGCGTCCTGAACGCGACCCGGCGCCGCCCCGGGGCTCGGCGCGGCGCCGTCCCCCGCGGCCGTCCCGCTCGCCTCCGCGACCTCGTAGGTCATGACCGGGCGGTACACGCACCGGCACGCACCGCGCCGATCGCACTCCGGCAGCGGCAGCACGGGCGCCTCCCCGGGGTCCCGGGGCGCCTCCTGCTCGAGGCGCGCGGCCGCGCCGCAGCAGCCGGGCCCGCCGCGGACGGCGACTCCGGCGAGCGCCCCGCCGCCCTTCTTGCCGAGCCGGTACGCCGCGAGCGCCTTCTCCGCGTACCTCGGGGCCTTCCCCGCCTCACGCTGGAACCGGTCCAGCCACTCGAACGCCATCGCCGCCCCCTCGCCGCCGCTCGGTGGTCACCTCGTCACTGCCGCCGTCGCGGCGGAGGGCGCCGCGCCGCCGCCCTCCCCCCACGAGGTTCCGGCCGATGCGCACGAGCGTCGGGAGGTCGTGCAGCATGTTCGTGTAGGCCGCGTTCGCGAGCGGGCAATGGCACTCGCGCGCGGCGATGCTTCGCCGGACCGCGGCGATCTTCTCGCCGAACCAGATCGACCTGAAGTCGTAGCCGTGCGCGCGCAGGTTTCCGAGGTCGTCCGCCCGGACGCAGCACGGCCACACGGTCCCATCCGCGTAGATGTGCGCGCTCACCCAGCCCGCGTAGCAGGCGATGGACTGGTCCTGCTCGTCGAGGATCCGCTTCACGAGCTCGTAGTACTCGACGCGAAACGCCTCCGTGACGCGGGCCATGCCCTTGAACTGCCTGCCGCGGACGTAGGCGACGAGCCGGTCGATGGCGCGCGCGTAGTCGCGGGCCGACGGCGTGATTGGCAGCCCGACCGTGTCGAGCTCGACGCGGGGCTCCGCGATCTCGGTGATGAACTGGTCGGCGCCGGACCGCTCGGCGTACGCGATGAGCTCGTCGAGGTGCCCGACGCTGAAGGTCGACACGACCGAGTGGATTCCCACGACGAGGTTCGGAAGCCGATCGCGGAGCGCGAGGAGCTCCGCGAGGCGCTGCTCGAACTTCGCGAAGTTGCCCGGCACGCCGCGGATGCGGTCGTGCTTCTCGCCGACCCCGTCGAGGGACAGGTTCACGATGAGCTGGCTGTCCCGACAGCCGCGGGCGATGCGCTCCACGCGCTCGGGGATCGACGGGAGGATCCCGTTCGTCGGGATGTTGATGACGCCCGGGCGGCATCGGTCGTGGACGAGCTGCGCGAGCTCGACCACGTGCGGGTACATGAGGGGCTCGCCGCCGCTGATCGTGAACCAGAACGGCGCGCGGCCGAGCGAGGCGAGCACCTTGTCCCATTCGTCGAGCGTGAGCTCGTCCTCGCGCTTCATCCAGATGTTGCACGTGAGGCAGCGCGAGTTGCACTTCGGGGACGGCGAGATTGTGACGTTGAGCGGGAGGAGCCGCGGCCACCCCATGCGCCGGTACAGCTGGAACAGCGGGATCCGCGCGAGGACACCGGCCATCGAGTTCATTCGCGACCCGCCGCGGACGCGCTGCGCGGGACCGGCCCGACCTGCTTCGTGCTCCTCGCCATCCGCCATATCGAGTGGTCGCGCCGTCTGCGGTAGTCGAGGGCGCCGAGGAACCTGCCGGACGCCTCGAGCGCGGCGACGCCCAAGCTCCAGACGAGCGGGACCGGGCGCCACTCCATCGTCCGCAGCATCAGCCGGAGCACGCCGATGCTGCTCATCGTGCTCACGCGGTATCCGATCTCCCGCTCGAGCGCGAGATGGCCCGCGTAGATCCGGCGCCGCTGGGTGAGGAAGTCCCGGACCGATTCCGGTCCCTTGTTGAACACGATCGCCTGGCCCACGTAGCGGACCCGGTAGCCTTGCCCCCGGATCACCGGCTCGATCGACGCCTCGTCCACCGAGGTCCTGTACGGGATCCGGTGGAACACCTTCCGGAACGCGATCATCTCGCCCGCCTTGAACGCGACGAGGTTCACCTCGTGGTGGAGCGTCCAGAGGAGGTGGGCGGCGAACCCGAGGAAGCGGCGCGGATTGTCGACCGGGACCGGTCGGCACGTGGTCATGCCGATTCCTCGGGCTCGACGAAGGGCGCGACGAGCAGGTCGAGCGTGTCCGCGACGGCGATGAGGTCTGCGCTGCAGAGGACGACGACGCCCTCGCGCGCGTTCGACAGGAACAGGTTGACGGCCGACGCCTTCCCCTCGCGCGCGGGCTGGACGAGGAGGCGGATGCGGGCGTCCCGCTCCGCGGACGCGCGGACGACGTCCTCGGTCCGGTCCGTGCATCCACTCGCGACGACGACGACCTCGGTGACCTCGGCGACCTCGCCCCGCTGGGCGGAGATGGACTCGAGGAGGGTCCCGATGTTCGCCGCCTCGTCGTGCGCCATCACTCCCACCGAGCACCGGATGCGCTCCGGCTCCCTGGCGGCGGGCGCCCCCGGGCCTCCCTGCGTGAGCGCGGCGCTCCGGCGCACGACGTGCAACGCGCCGCCCGAACCACCCAGCTCCTCGTGCACGCTCATCGCTCGCCCCACACGGTGGGGGCCGCCGCGGCTCGCGGCATCGCGCGCACGGGGTGTCACGAAGGGTGGAACCCGCTCGCGCGCCGAGGACGTGGGGCCACTCTCGTCGCTGACCCGCCCGGCGCGTTCCGTGTGGCGGGCGGTGCGCGCAGAGTGAAGCCCGACGGAGGAACCTCGTGCGCGCCGAACCCGACCTCGCCTGCCCGCCGCCGCTCCGGGCGCCCGCTCCACAGGCGTCCGGCGGCCCCACATCCCTTCCAGCGGGCCGGGAGCCGATCGAGGCACGGCCGGCCGGGCGTCTGTCGATCGCGTACGTCCACTACGGCGCGCAGAGCGAGGTGACGCCGCACGTGCTTCGCGCGCTCGAGGATGCTGGGCATGAGGTGGCGCTCGTCACGCCCGTCGGGAGGCTCGAGCCCCGCGATCCGCGGACGGGCCGGCTGCGGCTCACGCCCGAGGGCCTCGTCCACCTGGCCGCGGCGGCGCTCCGGTTCGGGCGGCGCGCCCTCGCGCACCGCTGGAACACGGCGTTCGCGTTCGACTTCCACTCCCGCGTGGCCGGCGAGGCGCTCGCGGCGCTCCCCTGCGCGCCGGAGATCGTGCTCCAGAACGGCGCGCTGTTCGCGCCGGGCGCGCCCGCCCGGACGCGCTACGCCCTCCTGCTCGATCACACCCGCGCGCTGGCGGAGCGCCCGCTGCCCCTTCCGCGCTACGGGCTCGGGCCGGCCGCGGACTACGGCGCCGGGTGGCGCGCGCGCGAGGAGCGCGTGTACCGGGACGCCGCCCTCCTCGCGACCTTCTCCCGACACGTCGCGACCTCGCTCGTCGCCGACTACGGCGTCGATCCGCGCCGCATCACGGTCGTGGGCGCGGGCGCGAACGTGTTTCCGCCGTCCATCGAGCGGCTGGACGACGGCCGGACGATCCTGTTCCTCGGCCGCGAGTTCCAGCGGAAGGGGGGGCCGGTGCTGCTCGAGGCGTTCGCGTCCGTGCGGCGCCTCGTCCCGGACGCGAGGCTCCTCGTCGCGGGGCCGCGCGAGCGGCTCGCGCTGCCGCCGGGCGCGGAGCACCTCGGCCCGGTGCCGCTCGCCGCGATCCCGGGCCTGCTCGCGCAGGCGACGGTGTTCGCCCTGCCCACGCTGCGCGAGCCCTTCGGCCTCGCGCTCCTCGACGCGATGGCATGCGGCGTTCCCTGCGTCGCGACGCGCATCGAGGCGATCCCGGAGATTGTGCTCGACGGCGACGCGGGGCTGCTCGTCGAGCCCGCCGATCCGCACGCGCTCGCCGCGGCGCTCGTCGAGCTGCTCCGGAGCCCGGGGCGTGCGCGGGCGATGGGGGCCCGCGGCCGCGACCGCGTGAGCCGGTATTTCCTGTGGCGGCACGTCGGCGCGCGGCTCGGGGCCGCGCTGTGCGCCGCGGCGGGAACCCCTGGGGCCGCGGACGCGCCCCCGGATCGCGCCGGCGCGTCGGGCGAGCCGCACCGCGCTGGGCCCGGCGGGCGGGGTGAGCTGCGATGATCCGGTTCGACGGGCGCGTGTGCGTCACGGGCGCGACGGGATTCCTCGGCGGAGCGCTCTCGCGCGCCCTCGTGGCGTCCGGCGCCGACGTGCACGCCCTCCGGCGGAGCTCGTTCCACGACGAGGCGCTCGAGGGGGTCCGGGTCACCTGGCACGACGGGGACGTCACGGATTCCGGCGAGCCTCGTCCCGTTCCTCGCCGGCGCCCGGTGGGTCATCCACGCCGCCGGACGGCTCGGCGAGGCGAACGTCGCGGAGGCCGCCTACGTCGCGGCCAACGTGGACGGGACGCGCAACGTGATGGCGGTGGCGCTCGAGGCGAAGACCGCGCCGCGCGTGCTCCACCTCAGCAGCCCGGGCGTCCTCGGGCCGACCGCGGACGGCGCACCGGAGGACGCTCCCTACGGTCCGACCAACGCATACGAGCGGAGCAAGGCGGCCGCAGAGGCGGTCGCGCGGTCCTTCGCCGCCCGCGGCCTCCGGGTCGTCCTCGCCCGCCCGGGGTTCATCTACGGTCCGGGCGACCGGCACGTCCTGAAGCTGTTCCAGGCGATCCAGCGCGGCCGCTTCTTCCTCATCGACGGCGGTCGGCGCCTCTGCCAGCCGACCTACGTGGACGACGCCGTGGCCGGGATGCTCGCGTGCCTCGCGGCTGGGCGAGCCGCAGAGGCGTACCACCTCGTCGGCCCGCGCGCGGTGAGCTTCCGCGAGCTCGCCGACGCGATTGCGGGTGCGCTGGCGGTCCGGCCCCCCAGGCTGAGCCTCCCCCGCTGGCCGGTGATGCTGGCGGCGCGAGGGTTCGAGCTCGCCGGGCGCGCCACGCGGATGCGGCCGCCGCTGACGCCCAGCGGCGTCGCGTTCTTCTCTCAGGACCGGGTCGTGTCGTGGCGGAAGGCGCGCGACGAGCTCGGTTACGCGCCAGCGCACGACGTGGTCGAGGGGGCGGCGCGCACCGTCGCCTGGTATCGGGCGCGCGGCTGGCTCTAGGTGATCGCGTACCGCAGGAACAGGTAGTCGCCTCCGCGACGCGCCGACAGCAGCCGGCCACTCAGGGCCCCGGGGGGAAAGACCTGCCCCTCGACGAGCGCGAGCGTCGCGGGCGCGCTCGCGCGGCCGACGAAGATGGGCGCGCGGGTGAGGAACAGCTCGTCCACGGCGCCCTCGGCGAGGAAGCGCGTGGTCGAGGTCGGACCGCTCTCCACGAGCACGAGCGCGCCAGGGCCGAGATGAGCAGCGTCCAGCACCGCTGCGAGTGAGAGCCACCCGCCGCGCGGCTCCGCGACCGCCACACGGACCGCGGGGCGCTGGGCCCGGAGCCGCGCCTCGCCGGCAGCGGTCGTGACCACGAGCGAGGGCACGGCTCCGGAGAACACCTGCCGGGAGAGGTCCACGCTCCCGCTGCCGGAGACGACGACCTGGAGCGGCGCGGGTCCCTTCCCGAGCGCGGCCCGGAGCCGCGCGTACGGTCCGGCCAGCTCCGGGCAGATGCCCTCGGCGGTCCACACGTGGTCTCCCTCGGCGCGCAGGTTCCCGGCGCCGACGACCACTCCATCGGCCACCGCGCGGAGGAGCCCCATGATCGCCCGGTCCTGTGCGTTCCCGCCGCTGATCTCCGCGCCGTTCCCGCGCGGCGGGTCGACGGCGACGATCCCGTCCACGCTCGCGACGAAGTTCGCGAACACCGGGGGCGGTCCGGCCGGGAGGCCAGGCGGAGTGGGCCGTAGAGCGCGAACAGCTCGGGCGGGAGGGGCAGCGGCTCGCCGGAGGCCTCATCGAAGAGCCGCACCAGCGGTTCCAGGTCCTGGACCCGCACGCTCGCGGTCATGCCCACCCCATGTCAGCGCGTGGCGATGCGGGTGGCCTGGCCGTTGGGGTGATCCCCTTCAGGTTCGGCCCGGGATGACTCGGAGCGAAACCCCCATCCGGCGTCCCCGTTCAGGTGGTCGCAACGTGTATTCGCTCGCCTACCCTGCCTGACCGAGCGCCCGATCGCACGGCGGCTCTCGGTGAACAGGGGGAGCGCGATGATCCGTTTCGTCACGTGCTACGACACCACGCGAGGGTGCTTCGCCTTCACGGATCCGCGGGGCGAGCTCACGTTCTGCACCGCGTGTCGCGAAGAGATCGCAGAGTCGGAGACGTGGAAGCCGTGCCCGCGATGCGGGTTCCGCCTTCACGCTCGGTGCGATTGCGACGACTGCACCTACTGCCGGAGATCGACGGTCGACGGGCAGCTCGAGTACTGGTTGACGAGCCTGTCGACTGAACGCCGGACACACTCGACTGCAGACGCTCGATTTGCTCCGGGACCGTGATCGCGTCTCCCGCGGCCACGCTTCCGCCCGCCACCGGCGGCGCGCCGAGCCGCTCCGGGCATCCAGGCGCCGGTGACCTGGCGCCGCTACGTATCGTCCTGCCGCCCCCCTCGAGCAGGAGCCCACATGAAGGCCCTCGCGTCCGCGCTCGCGCTCGCCCTCGCCGCCTCGTTCGTGCTCGCCGCCCCGCCGTCACCCGGCGCGGGCGGGGAGGCCGCGCTCCCGCCTCCCGCCATCGCGTCTGCCCGGCCCGCCGCGCGCGGGTACGCGCCGGTGAACGGCCTTCGCCTCTACTACGAGGTCCACGGGCCCCAAGGCGGCACGCCGATTGGGCCGCTGCACGGCGGCGATCCCGCCATCGAGACCTCCTGGGAGCGGATCCTGCCGGTGCTCGCGCGCACGCACCGGGTGATTGCGTTCGACCAGCAGGGCCACGGGCGCACCGCCGACGTCGATCGGCCCTTCACGTTCGAGGGCTCCGCCGACGACACGGCCGCGCTCCTCGCCTTCCTGACGGTCTCGAAGGCCGATCTCGATGGGCTTCAGCAACGGCGCGAACATCGCCATGCAGGTGGCGATCCGGCACCCGCAGGTCGTGCGCCGGCTGGTGGTCGCCTCGGGGATGGTGAAGCGTGACGGGCTCCGGCCCGAGTTCTGGTCGGGCATGCAGAACGCGAAGCTCGAGGACATGCCGCCGCACTTCGTCGACGTGTACCGGAAGACCTCCCCGCACCCGGACCGGCTCCCGTCGTTCTTCCGCAAGTCGGTCGATTGGATGCTCGGGTTTCGCGACTGGCCGGAGGGCCACTGCGAGATTGATCGCGGCCCAGACGCGGGTGATCTCGGACGCACGTTGTCCGCCCCGAGCACGCGGTCGAGCTGGCGCGGGTCCTGCCCCACGCGCGCCTCGCCGTCCTGCCCCTCACGGATCACCAGGCCGGTGGTGCAGGCCCACGCGGGCTGGCTCATCCCGATGGTCGAGGCGTTCCTCGGCGACGACGTCCCCTCCCCGTGACCTTCGTATCCCGAACGTCTCTCGTGCATTCGCGGCGACGGCCGCTCAGCGGGCCTCGAGCGCGGCCTGGACCCGCTCGTAGTCGGAGGGGACGTCGAGGTCGACGAGCGCCTCCGCCGGCCAGGACAGGACCGCGGCCTCGGCTCGGTGCCGCTTCACCACCTGCTTGCCGCAGCCGTCCCCCTCCATCGCCACGAGCTCGCCGAAGAGCGCGCGGTCGTACAGCATGGGCCGGGAGCGTGGACGTCGCCGTACCGGGACGCGACGATTGGCGCGGAGCCCTGGCGGTAGACGCGCGCGAGCTCGCCCAGCATCGCCGCGGTGACGAGCGGCATGTCCGCGAGGATCACCACCGCGGCGACGGCCTCCAGTGGAACGGAGGCGATCCCGGCGCGGACCGACGCGCTCTTCCCGAGCGCCCAGTCGGGGTTCAGCACGGTGCGGCACGCGAAGCCGGCCAGCTCCCCGGAGAGCGCCCGCGTCGTGACCGAGCACGACCACGAGGGGGTCGAGGCCGGCCTCGCTGGCGCGTCGCACGGCGCGCCGGAGCAAGCTCTCTCCGCCAGCGGAGGAGGAGCTTGTTCGTGCCCATCCGCGCGGACGACCCGGCGGCGAGCAGGACGGCGGCAATCGGGCCGGTCCGCTCAGCCATGGATCGCTCCCCTCCTCGCGCGGAGGTGGCCCGGCGCGCCCGCCCGACCGGACCGCGAGCAGCTCCGCAACCACGCTCAGGGCGACCTGCTCCGGGCCCTCGGCGCCGAGGTCGAGGCCGACCGGGCCGAAGACGCGGCCGTCGACCTCCGCGCCCACCGCGCCGAGGAGCTCCTCGACGCGCGCGCGGGGGCCGAGCACCCAGATGTAGGCGACCTCGGTCCCGAGGAGCCGCCGGGATCCACTCGCGGTCCTGCGCGAGGGAGTGGGTCTTCACGACCGCGAACGCGTCGCGCCCGAGCGGCAGCGAACCGACGCCGTCCTCCGCGCGCAGCGGGAACCGGCGGACCTCTCCGGCGAGCCGCTCGGACGACAGGTACGCGGGGCGGTGGTCCACGACCGCGACCCGGAACCCGGCCTCCGCTGCGTAGCGCACGAGCGGGAGGGCATCGTCGCCCGCGCCGAACACGACGAGGTGCGGCGGCGGCCGGAGAATATCGGCGAAGACCTCGACGCCGTCGGGCGCGTGGACGACCGTCTCGGGAGGAGCATCCCCGGCCGCGAGGATCGAGACGTGCCCGGCGGACCCGCCAGCGAGGACGGTGGCAATCGCGAACGGGGCCTCGCCCGCGAGGAGCTCGCGGAGCCGCGCCGCCGCCGCGACGAACGCCGGCGTCGTCGCCGGCTGAAGGAAGACCTCGACGGCGCCGTTGCAGCCGAGCCCCAGGGCGAACGGCTGCCAATCGTCGCCGCCCGTGTCGTAGTGGACGAGGCGACACCCCCGGTCCCGGAGGACGGCCAGGGCCCGCTCCCGGACGTCCGCCTCGAGGCAACCTCCGCTGACGCCGCCGCTCGTCGTGCCGTCGGCCCGGACGAGGAACTTCGCGCCCGGGCGCCGGTAGGCGGAGCCCCGTGTCCGCACCACCGTCGCGAGCGCAGCGGGCCGACCCGCCCGCGCCTGCTCGGCAATCTGCGAGAGGATCTCGGCCGTCTCCTGCCAGTGCTTCACGGCGCCCTCGCTGGAGGTCCGGCGGGGCGGCGTGCGAGCGCTCACCCACGAACGACCGCTGCACCGCCGCGTAACCTCTATGTGTGCGCCCCGGTCGATGCTCGACGCCGGAGCCGGCGCCCGCTCCAACTTGGGTGACGCCCAAGTGGAGTCGCGGCTCGCCTCGCCGAGGGGCCCTGCATGTCCGACGTTTCCCGTCCACCACGAGCTCGACCACGGCCCGCAGCACTACATCGCGGCGCTCAGGCCGCCGGGCGGGCGGACGGAGTTCGGTGACTAGATGGACGGGGCCGTGGGATCGCGGACGAGACTGATTTCGCAATCGCGTCAATCCGCCTGCCCGAGCGCGCCTCCGGTCCCCGAGCAGGCGTGCGACAATCCCGCTGACACTGCGAGTGCGATGCACTTTGGCCGCACGCTTCGTGCGGGTTGGCCCCCCACAAAGCACGCCCACCCCTGACCTAGGTCATGGGCGGTTCCCGCCTCGCGGCGTGATCTGACACGCCATGAGCCGGATCGACGCCGACACATTGGAGATGGTGATTGGGACGCTGCGCGAGTACGCGGAGCGCGAGCTGAAGCCCGAGCGGCTCCTCGAGCTCGACCGGAAGAACGAGTTCCCCGAGCAGGTCCATCGCGACCTCTACGGCGAGCTCGGCCTCCACCTCCTCTTCATCCCCGAGGAGTTCGGAGGAATGGGGGGCGGCGCCCACGACATCTACCGCGTCTCCGAGGTCCTCGCGCGCATCGACCTCGGCCTCGCGACGGGCGTCCTCGCGACCTTCCTCGGGACCGACCCGATCACCGTCGGGGGCACGCCCGAGCAGAAGACCCGGTGGATGGGCCGGATCGCGAAGGAAGGGCTGCTCGTCGCTTACGGCGCGACGGAGCCCCAGGCCGGCAGCGACCTCACCTCGCTCAGGACGAGCGCGACGCCGATGAGCCACGAGGGCCGCCCTGCTACGCGCTCAACGGCCAGAAGCAGTGGATCAGCAACGGGGGCGTCGCGGCGATCTTCCTCATCCTCGCGAACGCTCCCGGCGGCGCCTCGTGGTTCGTCGTCGAGCGCGGGAACCCCGGGCTGACGTCGGGGAAGCACGAGGACAAGCACGGCATCCGCGCGAGCAACACCACCTCCCTCTTCCTCGACAACGTCATCGTCCCGGCCGAGAACCTCGTGGGCGGCGTCGAGGGCCTCGGGTTCGCGCAGGCCCAGGCGGTCTTCGGCTACACGCGCCTCATGGTCGCGGCCTTCGGCCTGGGCGGCGGCTGGAGCGCGCTCGAGCGGGCCATCCGCTACGCGCAGGAGCGCGTGGTGGGCGGCGGCCCGCTGATGCGCAAGCAGGGGTTCACGCACAAGCTGCTCGTGCCGAACGCGGTGCGCCTCGAGGCGGCCCGCGCGTACATCGAGTGGACCGCCGAGCGGATCGACGCCGGCGAGCCGAACCTCGCGACGGAGGGCGCGATCGCGAAGTACCTGGCGACCGAGGCCGGCAACCGCGCCGCCGAGGACGCGATCCAGGCGCTCGGCGGCAACGGCTACACCCGCGAGTACCTGGTCGAGAAGATCAAGCGCGACGTGCGGATCACCACCATCTACGAGGGGACCTCGGAGATCCTCGAGTGGACGACGGCGCGCGACCGCTGGCAGCTGCACCTCAAGTCGCGTGGCGCGCACTACCTCGACTGGGCGCAGCGGGCCGAGGCACTCCACGCCGAGCGCGCGGACGTCGGGGCGAAGAGCGCGGCGCTCGCGCTGCGTTGCCTCGCGGCGGTCCTGGAGCGCTGCCGCGCCGACAAGCTCACGCGGCACCAGCACGTGCTCTTCCGGCTCGGCGAGCTCGTCGCCCTGGCCGAGGGGGCGGCGGTCTTCGCGCAGCGCGCGGCGACCGCGCCGACGACGGCCATCCCGCTGCCGCCCGCGACGATCGCCGCGATGTCGCGGGTGTTCGCCCGCGAGGCCGCCGGGCGCGTCGCGTTCGAGGGCGCGCGGTGGGCGATCGCCGCCGGCCAGACCGACCCGGACTTCCTGCGCTCGGTCGACTGGAACGAGGTCCTCGCCGGACAGGCCGGCGCGATCGAGGACATGGACGTCATCGCGGGGAGCCTGGCGCAGACGTTCCCCGCCTGAGCAGGCGGGGCGGCCCGGACAGCACCCGGGCCGGGTACCCGCGCCGAGCGCTCCGGCGTCTCGGCGCGATGGAGGGGGATCGTCATGTCGGATCGCCGAGCACGAGCTGTCGCCGTCGTCGGGGTGGGGGCGTTGCTGCCGGACGCTCCCGATGCTCCGTCGTTCTGGAAGAACTTGTGCGAGCGTCGGTACTCGATCACCGACGTGCCGCCCGAGCGCTGGAGCGTGGACGAGTACTACGACCCGGATCCCGCGGCCCCCGACAAGACCTACAGCAAGATCGGCGGCTGGGTCCGCGGGTATTCCTTCGACTGGCAGCGCTACAAGATCCCGCCCCGGGTCGTCGGCGCGATGGACCAGGGCCAGCAGTGGGCCGTGACGATCGCGGCGCAGGCGCTCGCGCGACTACGGGCTCCCCGGCCGCGCGCTCGACCTCGAGCGCACCGGCGTCGTCCTCGGCGCGGCGATCGGCGGCGAGCAGCAGTACCTGACGGTCCTGCGCATGTCGTTCCCGGAGTTCCGGCGGAGGCTCGAGGAGGTCGCGGCGTTCTCGGAGCTTCCGTCCGACCTCCGCCGCACGATCGTCGAGCGCTGGCAGGAGGTCGTGCGCACGACCCTGCCCCCGATCAGCGAGGACACGATGCCGGGCGAGCTCGCGAACATCATCGCCGGGCGCGTCGCGAACGTCCTCAACCTCCGCGGGCCGAACTTCACGACCGATGCGGCGTGCGCCTCGAGCCTGGCCGCCCTCGAGGCGGCGACGAACCTGCTGCGTGGACCACCACTGCGACGCGGTGATCACGGGCGGCGTCGACCGCAACATGGGCGTGTCGTCGTTCGTGAAGTTCTGCAAGATCGGCGCGCTGAGCGCCACCGGCACGCGGCCGTTCGGCGACGGCGCCGACGGCTTCGTGATGGGCGAGGGCGCCGCGGCGTT
Organism: uncultured delta proteobacterium; assembly: GCA_963739565.1. Classification (GTDB taxonomy): domain Bacteria; phylum Myxococcota; class Myxococcia; order Myxococcales; family Anaeromyxobacteraceae; genus Anaeromyxobacter. Next base: position 27,986 of record CAVUBF010000021.1, read on the forward strand.
CGTGCTGAAGCGCCTCGCGGACGCCGAGCGCGACGGCGATCGGATCTACGCGGTGGTCCGCGGCGTGGGCAGCTCGAGCGACGGCAAGGGCAAGGGGATCACCGCCCCGAACCCGGCCGGGCAGAAGCTCGCGGTGCGGCGCGCCTGGCAGGACGCCGGGCTCGACCCGGCGACCGTCGGGATGATCGAGGCCCACGGGACGAGCACCAAGGTCGGCGACGTCGTCGAGGTCGAGAGCCTCGCGGAGTGCTTCGCCTCCGCCGGGCGAGGCGCGATCGCGCTCGGCTCGGTGAAGAGCAACATCGGCCACCTGAAGGCCAGCGCCGGGGCGGCGGGGCTCTTGAAGGCCGTCCTCGCGCTGCACCACAAGCAGCTGCCCCCGACGCTCAACGCCGAGCGGCCGAACCGGAGCATCGACTTCTCGGCCTCGCCGTTCACCCTCGCCCACGCGCTGCGCGAGTGGCCGCGGGCGAACGGGACTCCCCGCCGGGCGGCCGTCTCCGCCTACGGGTTCGGCGGGACGAACTTCCACGTCGTGCTCGAGGAGCACGTCCCCGGGCTGCTCGAGTCGAAGGGAAGGGACATGGTCTCGGTGCCGGCCGGCGTGCCGTCCCCGGGTGGAGCGGCCCGCGCAGCGCCGCTCGCGCCGGTCGCCGCGACGCCGAGGCCCCCGCTGCGCGGGATCCTCGCCCTCGGAGCGCCGACCGTCGCCGAGCTGCGCGTGCGGCTCGACCAGGAGCTCGCCCGCGTGAAGGCAGGCGTGGTGCCCCCGCTCGTCCACCCTGCCCGCGCCGACCTCACCGCCACCGAACGGATCGTCGTCGACTTCGAGGCCGGCCGCGACCTCGTCGACAAGCTCGAGCGCGCCCGCCGCGCGCTCGAGGCGGACGCGCCGATGGCGTGGAAGGCGCTCGCGAGCCAGGGGATCTTCCGCGGCGCGAACCCTCCCGCCGGCAGGATCGCGTTCCTGTTCCCGGGCCAGGGGAGCCAGTTCGTCAACATGGGGCGCGCGCTCCGCGACCGCGAGCCGGTCGTCCGGGCGGTGTTCGACGAGGCCGACGCGGTCCTCGCGCCGATCCTCGGGCGGACCCTGACGTCGTTCCTGTTCGCGGACCCGACCGACGCGGCCGCTATGGCGCGCGCCGAGGAGGAGCTTCGCCAGACCGCGATCACGCAGCCGGCGGTGCTGACGGTCGACAACGCCCTCCGCGCCCTGCTCGCGGAGTACGGGATGAAGCCCGACTACGTGATGGGTCACTCGCTCGGCGAGTACGGCGCGCTCGTCGCCGCCGGCGCGATGCCGTTCGCCGACGCGCTCGAGGCGGCCGCCGCCCGCGGCAGCGAGATGACGCGGGTCAGCTTCGCCGACAACGGCTGGATGGCGGCGGTCATGGGACCGCTCGACGTCGTGGAGAAGGCGCTGGCCACGATCGACGGCTACGTCGTCACCGCAAACCTCAACAGCGGCACCCAGGCCGTCATCGGCGGCGAGACGCCGGCGGTCCGGCGCGCGATGGAAGCGCTGGGTGCGCTCGGCCTCGAGACCGTCCGCCTGCCGGTGAGCCACGCGTTCCACACCCGGATCGTCGCCCCCGCCGCGGAGGCGTTCGGCAAGCTGCTCGACCGCCTCCGCATCGGTCCGCCGCAGCTTCCGGTCGTCGCCAACGTGACGGGAGGGCTGTATCCGACGAGCCGCCGGGAGATCCGCGACATGCTCGTCACGCAGATCTCCTCGCCGGTTCAGTGGGTCCGTGGCCTCGAGACGCTCTGGCGCGAGGGCGTGCGGACGTTCGTCGAGGTCGGCCCGAAGAAGGCGCTCAAGGGGTTCGTCGACGACGTCCTCGGCGGGCGCGACGGGCTCGTCTCGCTCTACACGAATCATCCGAAGGTCGGGGAGCTCGCCGCGTTCAACCAGGCGCTCTGCGGCCTCTACGCGGCCGGGCACGGCGTCCTCGCCGAGCCGACCCCGGTCGTCGCGCTTCACGACGCGACCCCCGCCACCCCTTACCCAGCCGCCCCGACGGACGGCACTCCGGAGGAGCTCGTGTCGAACTCATCTCTCCAGGCGCTCACCGACGTCCTCACCCGCACAATCGCCGCCATGTCGGCGACGCCCGCGGCGCGCGAGCCCCGCAACGAGGCCTTCGACCGCAACAGCCCGCCGTCCGGCTCGGTCGTGATCACCGGCTGCGGGCTCGGGCTCCCCGGCCCCGAGAAGTCGGTCATGGACCCGCAGAACGTCGAGCGGATCCTCCGCGGCGACCAGCTCATCGACCTGCTGCCGGCGCGCTTCCGCGAGCTGATGGCGCGCAAGCACGTGACGCGGGTCGTGAAGACCGCCGAGGGCGACGGTCGCTTCGAGACGATCGACGACTCCGCCGAGGTGCTGAAGCTCGCGGGGCGGGCCGGTCCGTTCGACCTCGCCGCCGAGTACGGGGTGCCCGGCAAGCTCGTCGAGGCGCTCGACACGACCACCCAGCTCGCGATGGCCGCCGGGATCGACGCCCTGCGCGAGGCGGGCGTGCCGCTCGTCCAGACCTGGCGGCGCACGTCGAAGGGGACCTTCCTCCCCGACCGCTGGCTCCTGCCGGAGTCGATGCGCGACGAGACCGGCGTGATCTTCTGCTCCGCCTTCCCCGGCGTCGACCGCTTCGCCGAGGAGCTGCGCCGCTACTACGCCAACGAGTCACGGCTCGCGCGGCGTGCGGCGCTCGAGGAGGTCAGGGTCCGGACGAGCGATCCCGCGACGCTCCGCGAGCTCCAGCGCCAGCTCGGCCAGCTCGAGGACGAGCTGCGCCGGGAGCCGTACGCCTTCGACCGGCGCTTCCTCCTGCGCGTGCTGCCGATGGGACACAGCCAGTTCGCCGAGTACGTCGGCGCGCGCGGCCCGAACGCGCTCGCCAACGCCGCCTGCGCGAGCACGGCCCAGGGCATCGCGATGGCGGAGGACTGGATCCGCCTGGGCCGCTGCCGCCGCGTCGTCGTGATCGCCGCCGACAACACGACGAGCGACAACCTGATGGAGTGGGTCGGCGCCGGCTTCCTCGCCACCGGCGCCGCCGCGACCGACGACAAGGTCGAGGAGGCCGCCGTCCCGTTCGATCGGCGCCGCCACGGCACGATCGTCGGCATGGGCGCGGCCGCGCTCGTGCTCGAGAGCCAGGACGCCGTCGAGGAGCGCGGCATGCGCGGGATCGTCGAGCTGCTCTCGAGCGAGACGCGCAACAGCGCCTTCCACGCCACGCGGCTCGACCTCGACCACGTGACGGCCGTCGTCGAGAGCCTCGTCCGGTCCGCCGAGCGCCGCTTCGGGCTCGACCGGCGCGCGATGGCGCCCGCGACGGTCTTCATGTCGCACGAGACGTTCACTCCCGCCCGCGGCGGGAGCGCGTCCGCCGAGGTCGCGGCGCTGCGGCGCGTCTTCGGAGGCGCGGCGAGCGAGATCGTCGTGGCCAACACGAAGGGGTTCACCGGTCACCCGCTGGGCGTCGGGGTCGAGGACGTCATCGCGGTGAAGGTCCTCGAGCACGGCATCGTCCCGCCCGTCCCGAACTTCCGCGACGAGGATCCCGAGCTCGGCCTGCTGAACCTGAGCCGGGGCGGCCGCTACCCGGTCGACTACGCGATCCACCTCGCCGCCGGCTTCGGCTCCCAGATCGCGCTGACGCTCACGCGCCGCATCCCCGGCGGGAGCGAGCGGATCGATCGCCGCGACGTCTACCAGCGCTGGCTGGACGACGTGACCGGCCTCGACCAGGCCGAGACCGAGACCGTGCTGCGCACGCTGCGCGTCGTCTCGACCGGCGCGCCCTCGCGGACACCGAAGCCGGCCACCTGGGCGTGGGGAACGGCCCCGACGCGCCGCGCCCCGGCGCCTCCGCCGTCCGTCGTGGACCGGACCGTCGTACCGGCGATGACGTCCGTGCCCCCCTCCCCGACCCTCCCCCCGCTTCGCGGGGAGAGGGAGATCAGGGTCGCACCCGCGATCGCGACCGCGACCGCGACCGCGACCCCGACCCCGACCCCGACCCCGGCCCCGACCGCGACCCCGACCGCGACCCCGACCGCGACCCCGACCCCGACCGCGACCGCGACCCCGACCCCGACCCCGACCGCGACCCCGACCCCGACCGCGACCGCGACCGCGACCCCATCGGCACCGACCCAATCACCGCCGCGCGTCGTCGCAATCGTCGCCGAGAAGACCGGCTATCCGCCCGACCTGCTCGACATGGACCTCGACCTCGAGGCCGACCTCGGCGTCGACACCGTGAAGCAGGCCGAGACCTTCGCCGCCGTGCGCGAGGAGTGGTCCATCCCGCGGATCGAGAACCTGAGGCTCCGCGACTTCCCGACGCTGCGCCACGTCGTCGGCTTCGTCCGCACCTATCGGCCGGACCTCGCGGCGGCGGCGACCCTGGCCGCGCCCGTGCCCCCCTCCCCGACCCTCCCCCGCTTCGCGGGGAGAGGGAGATCGGGGATGCACCCGCTCCGCTCTCCCCCTCTCCCGCTCTCCCGGCTACCAGCGCGCCTTCATCCGCCGCTGACAGCACCGGTGCCGATCCGGTCACCGCACGGGTCGTCGCGATCGTCGCCGAGAAGACCGGCTACCCGCCCGACCTGCTGGACCTCGACCTCGACCTCGAGGCCGACCTCGGCGTCGACACCGTGAAGCAGGCCGAGACCTTCGCCGCCGTGCGCGAGGAGTGGTCCATTGCGCGGGTCGAGAGCCTGAGGCTCCGCGACTTCCCGACCCTGCGCCACGTCGTCGGCTTCGTCCGCACCTATCGGCCGGACCTCGCGGCGGCGCCGGCCCTGGCCGCGCCCGTGCCCCCCTCCCCGACCCTCCCCCGCTTCGCGGGGAGAGGGAGATCGCTGTTGCACCCGCTCCGCTCTCGCCCCCACCCGTGTCGCCCGCGCCCGCATCCGCGACGCCGAACGCACCGCAGGCGTATCCGCTCGCCAACGCGGACCAGGTGCCCCGGCGCGTCGCCGTGCCCGTCCTGCGTCCCCCGCTCGACCTGTGCAAGCCGACCGGCGTCCGCCTGGGAGCGGGCGTGCGCGTCGTCGTCGCACGGGGCGCGAGCGAGCAGACCCTCGCGCGGAAGCTCGCGGCGCTCGGCGCGACGGTGCTCGAGCTCGACGTGCGCGCGCCCGCTGCGGCGATCGAGGAGACGCTGCGCGGGTGGCTCGGCGAGGGGCCCGTCGCCGGCATCTTCTGGCTGCCGTCGCTCGACCCGGAACCGCGCCTCGAGGAGCTGTCGATCGACGCCTTCCGCGAGTCGACCCGCCGGGTCGTGAAGAACCTCGCGTCGGCGATGCGCGTCCTGTACGAGAGCATCGCCCCGACCGGCACGTTCCTCGTCGCCGCGACGCGCCTCGGCGGGCTCTTCGGGCTCGGCGAGGAGGGGACCGCCGCGCCGCTGGGCGGGGCCGTCCAGGGGTTCGTCAAGGCCTACAAGCGCGAGCGCCGCGACGCCCTCGTGAAGGTCGTCGACTTCGGGGACGAAGCGAGCGACGCCGAGGTCGCCGACGCGCTCGTCGCCGAGGCGCTCGCCGACCCCGGCATCGTCGAGGTCGGCCGGCGCGCCGGGACGCGCTGGTCGATCGGCCTCGACGTCCGGCCGGTCACGCCCTCCCCCGCGATCCGGCTCGATCGGGACGGCGTCTTCGTCGTCACCGGCGCGGCCGGCGGGATCACGAGCGCGATCGTCGCGGACCTCGCCGCCGCGAGCGGTGGGACGTTCCACCTCCTCGATCTCGTCGCCCCGCCCGCGGCCGACGATCCGCACGTCGCCCTCCTCCGCGCCGGCCGCGAGCAGCTCAAGGAGGCGCTGATCGCCGAGGCCAAGGCGCGCGGCGAGAAGCCGACTCCGGTCGCCATCGACAGGCAGCTCATGGTCGTCGAGCGCCAGGAGGCGGCGCTGCGCGCGCTCGCGAGCGTCGAGGCGGCGGGCGGCACCGCGCACTGGCACCCCGTCGACCTGCTCGACGCGGCGTCGGTCGACCGGGCCGTCGCCGCGATCCGCGCGACGAGCGGCCGCATCGACGTGCTCGTCCACGCCGGCGGGATCGAGATCAGCCGGATGCTCCCGGACAAGCCGGACGACGAGTGGGCGCGGGTGTTCGACGTCAAGGCGGACGGTTTCTTCTCGCTGCTCCGCGCCGCGCGCGACCTGCCGCTCGGCGCGACGGTCGTCTTCAGCTCGGTCGCCGGCCGGTTCGGCAACGGCGGCCAGACCGACTACAGCGCGGCCAACGCCCTGCTCTGCGCGATGTCGCGCTCGCTGCGCCGCTCGCGTCCGGGGACGCGCGCGATCGCGATCGACTGGACGGCCTGGGGCGGGATCGGCATGGCCGCGCGCGGCTCGATCCCGAAGATGATGGCAGCCGCCGGGATCGACCTGCTCGCGCCGGAGGTCGGGATCCCGACGGTCCGGCGGGAGCTCCTCGCGGGAGCCGCCGACGAGCTCGTCGTCGGCGGTGCGCTCGGGACCCTCGTCGAGGAGTGGGACGCGACGGGCGGCCTCGACCTCGAGAAGGTCCAGGCGCGGCTGGCCGAGCGGGCGCACCACCTGACGATGGTCGGCGAGGTGACGGGCGCCCCGCTGTACGGAGGGCTCACCGTCGAGACGCGCCTCGATCCCGGTGAGCAGCCCTTCCTCGCCGATCACCGGATCGACGGGGTGCCGGTGCTGCCGGGCGTGATGGGAATGGAGGCCTTCGCGCAGGTGGCGAGCCTCCTCTGCCCCCACCACGTCGTGACGGGCCTGCGTGACCTCGAGTTCCTGCTGCCCTTCAAGTTCCACCGGATGAAGCCGGCCACTCTGCACCTCGCGGCCGTCGGTCGGCCTGGCGCAGGCGACACGCTGGTCGTCGAGGTCCAGCTCTCGTCGAGGCTGCAGCCCGGCCCCGGGATGCCGGTGCAGGAGCGCCTGCACTTCCGCGGGCGCGTCCTCGTCGACCGCGCGGCGGTCCCGCGGAAGACCGTGACCTTCCGTCCGCCCGCGGAGGTGACCGTCGACGACTCCTCGATCTACCGCGTCTACTTCCACGGGCCTGCCTACCAGGTCCTCCAGGGGGTGCGGCTCGACGACTGCTGCGCGGTCGGCGTCCTGCGGCCCGAGCTTCCCCCGAACGCCCGGCAGGTGGACGCGGCCGAGCTCGTCCTGCCCCGGCTCGTCGAGCTCTGCTTCCAGACCGCCGGGATCTTCGACATCGCGCATCGCCACGTGTTCGGGCTGCCGGCGGGGCTCGAGTCGCTGCGCGTGCTCCGGACGCCCGACGCCGGCGGCGGCCCGCTCTTCGCGGAGGTCCTGCCAGAGAGGAGGACGACGGCTTCGATGCGCGCGTCGTGGATGCCGGCGGGAACGTGTTCGTCGAGCTGTCTGGCTATCGCACGATCTCCGTCCCCGAGCCGGAGGGGATGACCGAGCTGCTCGGATCCCTCGGGGAGGCCGCCCCGGCGTGATCCACTGGTCGCTCCTCGCGGGCTCGTGCCGGAGCCCACCCGCGTGCGCTCGTGGCGACGGGTCGCTGACCGTCGCCGAGCGCGCGCGGCTCGCCGGGTTCCGCGTGCCGAAGCGCCGCGCCGACTGGCTCATCGGCCGGATCGCGGCGAAGTCGGTGGTCGCCGCGGCGATGGCGGACGTCGTCCCGGGCGACTGGCCGCTCCGCGCGATCGAGATCCCGAGCGACGCGAGCGGGATGCCCTGGGCGCGGCTCGCGCCGGAGGCCGGGCCGGTGGCCGGCTTCGCGCCGGGCGAGCGGCTGCCGATCAGCGTCTCGATCAGCCACGCCGGGGGGCACGCGCTGTGCGCGGCGACCTGGTCCGCGCCGGCGGCCGGCGGCTCGCGCCGGACGCTCGGCATCGACCTCGGCGTGGTCGAGCCGCGCTCCCGCGAGTTCGTCGCCACGTTCTTCACCGAGGACGAGCAGCGCTTCGTCCGCGACGCCCTTCCGTTGGAACGCAGCCTGCGCGCGAACCTGATCTGGGGTGCGAAGGAAGCCGTGCTCAAGGCCCTGGGCCTCGGCCTCACCGTCGACACCCTCGGCCTGAGCTGCCTGCCCGAGAACGGCCCCGCCGACCCGGCCGAGTGGCCGCTCGCGCCGCTCGACGACGCGTGGCGCCCGTTCGTCGCCAGGTGCGGCGCAGACCTCGTGCCGAGCGGGGGGACGATCCGTGGGATCCGGCGGTCGTTCCCGGGATTCGTCGGCGTGCTCGCGTGCACGCGGCGGCCCCTGGCGTCCCCGGTTCAATCGCGACGCGCTGCGCTCCTCTAGACCCTCACCCGGTCCCCGGCCGCGACGCCGTGCGCGGCCGCCCAGCCGCCGTTCACCTCGAGGACCGCCGAACACGGCGCGCCGGACCGGCACGGGAAGAGCGTCAGCGGCTGCGCCCGCTCGACGACGTTCACGACGACGCCGTCCGAGCGGACGAACAGGAGGTCGAGCGGGACGAGGGTGTTCTTCATCCAGAACGACCTCCAGCCGTCCCGTCCGAGCTCGAACAGCATCCCGGCGTCGGGCTCGAGCCGCTCGCGGTGCATGAGGCCGAGCTCAATCGCGCTCGGGGTCCGGACCACGTCTGCGACGAGCTCGTGGCGCGCGCCCGCCGCCGTCTCGACGACGACGCGGACCGGAGAGCCCGGAAGCTCCACCCGCACCTCCTCCCCGGCGAACCGGTCCAGGTAGACGGCGGCGTCCGGATCGCGATGCAGGAACCGGAGCGGCCGGTTCGCGGGACGAAGCCGGACCAGCCCCTCGCGCGCGGAGGCGGAGCCCTCGAAGCGCCAGCCGGGCGGGACCGCGACCTCGGTCGACGTCGTCCCGGAGGCGCGCGCCGCGAGGACGCGCCCGCCCGACGGGAGCGTCACCGCGGCGAGCTCGAGCCAGGGGCACCAGTCCTCCGGCTGGATCCGGTGATGGAACACCGCCGCGTCCTCGAACGCGCCGTCTTCCCGGAACAGCGCGAGGCCGCCGTCCTGCACGGCCCGGGCGGCGGCGCGGCTCTGGGGCAGCACCTCGAACGAGATCGCGACGAGCTCCCCGTCCGCGCACCGGCGCTCGGGCGACACCAGCGCGACGAACGCGGCGGCGCCCCCCGGGAAGCGCTCCGCGAGCGTCCCCTCCCGTGCGATCCAGGTGGCCCCCTCGACGAGGACGGGCATCGTCCCTCCGGGTGCATGATCGCGCACCCGCGGACATTTCGCGCACGAACGTTCTTCCCGCGTCGGCTCATGCCGACATCACGACGGAGCGCGAGGAGCGCGGCTCAAGCCGGCGCGCTCGCGCCCGCGTCCGAGAAGGCGGGCGCCCGGCACGGGCCACGCTCGACCACCCGGTCCAGGTCGCGCACGAGCTCCTGCACCGACTCGAGCTCCCGCACGGTGCGCTCGGGGATCCGCGTGACGCTCTGCCCGGTGTAGAAGAGGCCACGCTCCGTGTCCCCGAGGATCGCCGCTCGCAGGAGCGCGTCGGTGATGCAGAAGCTCTCGCGGAAGTCGCTCGCGCGGCACTTGCACAGCCCGGCGCCCAGGCACTCGACGCAGGCCTTGGTGCGACCCTCGTAGCCTCCCTTGCCGAAGAACCACTCCTTCGAGCGCGGGGGGAAGTGGCTGCCGGCGGCGAGCGCGTCCGTGAAGGCGTTCCGGACCGCCCGCGCCTTCATGCCCTTCACGCAGCTCGTGATGACGACGACGTCGTCCTCCCCTCTGCCGAGGTGCATCGTCTTGAACGCCGGGTGGCTGTCGCCGTCCGTGCAGGCGATGAAGCGCGTCGAGAGCTGGACCCCGGCGACTCCGTGCGCGAGGAATTCCGCGACGTCGCTCGCCACGATGCCGCCCGCCGCCACGATCGGCAGCGAGGAGTGGTGCTTCACCTCCTCGACGAGCGCGGCGAGCGGGAGCTCGATGTCGCCGATGTGACCTCCCGCCTCCGCGCCCTCCGCGACGAGGAAGTCGGCGCCCCACTTCTCGTACATCGCGGCGAGGCGCCCGGACGACACAATCCCGGCGAACGGCGTGCCGGCGTCGTGGCACCAGCGGATCACCTCCCGCGAGATGCCGGCCCCCTGCACGATGAAGCTCACGCCCTCCGCGAGCGCGGTCCGGGCGAGCCGCTCGAAGTCGGAGTGGTGGATGGCGGCCATGAGGTTCACGCCCACGTACCCGCCGGGCGCCTCGGCGCGGGCGCGCCGCAGCTCGCGCCGGAGCATCTCGGTCGTCTTCCCGACGCCCGACACGGTTCCGGCCGTGACGAAGCGCGTGCTCCTCGCCGCCGCCACCTTCCCGGCGAGGCCATCGGAGACGTGGAGGCCCATCGCCCCCTGCCGAGGAGGTGCTTTCCGGCTCGCAGGACCTCGTCGATGGCTGCGCGGGTCAGCTTCGGAGCGGAGTCGGTGGGGGCGCAGGCCACGCCCGTGGGTTTCGGCACGCCGAGATCGTCGGTCATGACTGGCTCCCCGAGTGAATGGCGCATCGTACGGCGCTGCCCCGGAGGCGGATCGGAAGCGCTGGGGTGCCCCCATCGACGGCACCAATCCGTTGCCTCGCGCGCAGGCCGGATCGGGTCCTGCGCCCGTGCGCCGCGCCTCAGCCGG